>JASNYI010000001.1:0-1165000 GCA_048500275.1 Thermoanaerobaculia bacterium
CGTGGCCTCATGCGGCCGCCCGGCGACATATCCGTAGAGGTTGGGGCTGTCGACGTCCTCGAGCGGGTCCTCGGAGAGCCAGCTCGCTGTTCTCGGGTCGTAGACCCGAGCACGCACCATGTCGAGCCCGGTTACCGGATCGACCCAATGCCCCTGCCAGCCGAGGTTCTGACCACCGGGGAACGCGCCGCCCGCCGTTTCCGCCGCTGCGAAGGCGCTCTCGTACTCGACGGCAAAGACTCTCTCGTAGCTGACCGAGTACGAGCCGATCTGCCCCTCTGCGACCGGCTCCGGGAGTGGAAACTCCAGAGTGGGCGGAGCCGTGACGGAGCGGCCGGCATCATCCTTGAGCTGAGCGGTGAGGCGCACGCGATACGTTGTGCCGAGCTGCCATCCGGCGAGAGGAAGCAGCACGAGTCGTTCCGGCTCGGTCCCTCGGCCGAGCGCTAGCTCCTCGGCCGTCAGCGCCCCCCAAGTGCCATCCGTGATTCGCCGCTCGACGATGGCGCCACCGGGAAGCGTGCCCAGGTCGATGGGGACCGAGAAATCGATCGTCATGCCCCCGGGGACGTGATTCGTATCGCCAACGACCTGGTTCTGTACGCCAAGACTCGACAGCGACGGGTCAAAGCGCGTCTTTCGGACTTCGGGCCCGGTCTCGGCGTGCGCTTCGCCATAGGGAGTGTAGAGGAACCTCAGTGGCACCTGAGGCTTCGCAGCATCCCCGCCGACGCGCTCTTCCACGAGCGACAGGATGCTGTTCATGTCGTCGCGGAGGTAGCTGTACAGCTTGTCGCTCGCGACTTCGCTCCCCGCTCCGTAAGACTCGACCCGGACCTGCACCTGATCGTCGAGCCCTGCGGCGCCGGGGACGTAGCTCTTCCTCCATCGAATCGCGCCGATCGTCTCCGAGCAGGCGCCGTCGGGCCCGGCCGCGTAGCCCGCCTCGCCAAGGAGGTTCCCGCCCTCCCAAAGGAACTCCCTTCGCTCGATAAAGGGACGCGTGCAGTCGTCGGTCGAACCCTCCGGGAGTCTCCCGAGATGAGTCCTGCCGAAAGTCCTCCCGAGCGCGTCGTACTCCCATTTGATCAGGTGACCGGCGTGGGGTGAGACGACAGGAACCCCGCCCGGTGTTCTCGGAGGCCATGACTCCTTGACCAGGACCTCGGCGAGCTTCCCAAACCAGTGCCAGCGATAGGTGAATCGATCGTCCTCGACTCTTCGCCCGGCGCCGTCATAGGCGAACTCGCTGCCGGGGGGCTCACCGTCGACCGTGCGTGAGAGGGGCCGCCCATCCGTCCCCGCCACCTGTTCGACGTCCTCCGTCGACACTTCGCGCGCGAGCCTCACGACCTGATCGGCCATGCCGTAGTCGTACTGGAAGCGCTCGACGGCATTCGCCGTGGCGCCAGCCGTGATACCGGTCAGGGTTCCCTTCCCCGCCGTCGCACTCGTCAAACGGGAGGCCGCGTCGATCCCCCAGGCCCAGCCCTGTGAAGAGAGGATCGAGGAGGTGCCCGGGGATGTTACGAGGCGGCCGAGCTTGGCGTTGTCCCTGTGTCGGTAGCCGAACTGGAACTGCCCCCAGACCGTGGAGTCACCGTCGCCGAGAGGCGGTGCCATCGCCGCGTCCGTCGTACCGGCGCCTCCGACGGTGAGTGTCCCGAGCCTCCACTTCCCCGACGAGCCGTCGCCGGAGTCCCCGGGCTGCGCGCCGGGGCCGCCAATGTAGCCGAAGCGGTGAGCCGTCTTCAGCGGACCATTGGTGGTAATTCCGAGAAGGCGCCCGTCACCCGCCCAGGCCCACGTGGCGCCAAGGGCGGCGGGTCCGTTCGGAGACGTAAGGGTGAGGAGCCGTTTCGAGCACCCTTCGTACTGCCTGAGGTAGTCGAGCGCCTGGTGCGCACCGACGCCGAGAGGAAGCCCCAGGTTGACCGTGCGGCCGAAGACGTCGTAGGTCCGTGTGAGCGCATTTCGCGTTCCGACGATCTCGTCCCTGGGGCGACCCGCCTGATCGAAGGCCCCGTAGGCGACCGAGGTGCGAGGATCAATGCCCGATCCTGTAAGGCGTTGCGTACTCAAGAGGCGCGAGAGCGCGTCCCAAACGTAGCTCTGACCGCCGTCTACGACGAGGGAGCCGATGCCACCCGGCGCCGCGGAGGGCGTCGCGGAGATCATCCGGTTGGCGGCGTCGTACTCGTAGGAGACGACGGCTCCGTCGCGCCGCGTGTACTTGCTGACAACGCCGTCAGGGTAGTACTCGAAGGTCTCGATAGGCTGGCCCGCTCGCTGGACGTGCCAGAGACGTCCCGAGGCATCGTAGCCGTAGCTGACGTCGAAGGTCTGCCCCGTCGAGGCGATGGCGCTCTTGGCGCGGATCCGCCCGTCGAGGTCGTAGCCATATCGGGTCGTCCCTCGTCCTTCCGGCCGTGTAGCCGAGATAAGGGCGCCTCTCGAGTCCCACGCGAACGTCGACGTCGGTCCCGCGCTCGAGGCCACCGAGAGGGGCCGTCCTTCTTCGTCGTAGTCGACCGTCGTTTGGGTGCCGTCGTTCGATGTTTCTAGAGTGACTGCCCCGAGTGCGTCGCGCTCGAGGTACGAGGTCGTCGTCGATTCAGGCGCTCCGCACGAGGCGCCGCTCGGCGTTTCGTAGAAATCGACCTGGTCCGGCCAGGGCGAGCTGTCGTCTCCGTAACGCAGCACGGTCTGGCTGGTGGAATCGGTGAGCGAGAGGAGGCGCCCCGTCCCCGTCTCATATTCGAGCTCTGCATCCAGCCGCCCGGAGCTCGTCTGCCGTGCCAGCCGGCCGTTCGTGTCGAACGAGCGGACGACCTCGAGGATCGCACCCTCCGACTGCATCTCCTTGACCAGGCCGACAGCGCCGAAGCTCGTCACGTGCGCCACGATGGAGGAGAGAACGCCCGATGGGTCTCCCTGGCCGCTGATCGTCTGCGTACTGAGCCGGCCGGCCTTGTCGAAGGTGCGCGAGGCGCTCGCTCCTGTGGGATAGCTCTCCGCCGTGAGTCGCCCGAGCTTGTCGTAGGAGCCGGTCCACTCCGCCTCGTCGCCGTCGTGCTCGTAAGAAGGCCGCCACAGCTCGTCGTAACCCCTTGTCCGGGCCAGAGAGTCCCCGGTCTTCTCGCTCTTCAGGCGTCCCGCGGTGTCGTACTCATAGTGCGTGACGATGCCGGCAGGACTGATCACGTCTTTCAGGAGGCCGGTGCCCGGGTTGTAGCGAAACTCGGTTCGCCCCTTCGCGACGGCAGGGCCCCCCGCTGTCTCAGCCGCGAGGCCGTCACGCTCGATGAAGCGAACCTGCTGGCGGTCGTTGTAGAAGTAGGATGTGGTGACGAGCCGGCTCGTGCCGTCCTGCTGCTTCTGGCTCCGCTCCTCGCGCTCGAGAAGACCGTTCAAGTAATAGGACCGCTTCACCGTAGCCGGGACCGGCTTCGAGATGCCGGTCGAAAGACCCGTGGTCACCTCGACGGGACGGTCCCACGCGTCGTACCCTGCCGTGGCCCCCGTGCCGTGCGAGGTCTTCCACGAGGTTACGTTGCCACGGTTGTCGTACTCGTATTTCTCCCAGAGGCTCCCCTGGAAGACGGTCTCCACGTAGCCGGCATCGGGCCTTCCACGTTTATCCTTGTGAAAGACGAGATCGAGCGTCGTCTCCTCGGCAGCGATTCCGGACTTTACGGATTTCAGCCTTCCGAAGGCGTCGAAGGCGGATTCGCTGATGACCCCCTCCGCGACGAAGGCGGAGCTCTTCCGGCCGTTCGGCTCGGGAACCGCACTTCTGATCTCGCGTCCTTCGCCATCGATGACCGACTCGGGGATGTTATCGACGTTGTAGGCAGGGAATTCCGTAACGACGTTGCCGGCTTCGCCGCCCTGATCGTCTATCGACACCACGTTGAGGTGCTTTGATCGATGGACTCGCTCTCCCCCCTCGTCGGGGTAAACGAAGGTCGAGCGACCGCCGTCCCCGCGTACTACCGACTTGATTCTCCCGTCGCCCGAGGGGTGGTATTCGATCCTCGTCGTGACACTCCTCTCCACAGGAGGAGCACCCCTGGCCACTTCGAGGTTGAGGTGGCTGAGCGACGTGGTCCTTCCGTTCACGAGCGTGTACTGCGAGACGAGCCCCTGGGGAGCAGTGACCGTAACCGTCGTCGGAGGAACAGCCGAGCCAGAGGGACCGATCTCCCACCCATTGACGACCTCGGCGACTCCCACGAACCTCACCCGCGCGCTCGCCCCGTCGTAATCGAACCGAACGCGAGGTGTCACAGAGCCCGGGAGCGTGAAGCTCTCGAGCTTGAGTGGCGAGAAATCCTCTCCGTGGTGCGGCGCGGTGGGAGCGATCAGTGCCGAGGAATAGCCGTAGGAAACGACTGGAAGCCCGGCTTCGACCTCTGGGAGCTCGACGCTCTCGAGTCGGCGAATCCCGTCGAAGTTGTAGGTGAGCCTGCGGGAGTCGAAATCGGTGAGGGTCGCGAGCAGCCCGTATTTCGGGGAATCCGGGCTTTCAACGTATGTGAGGCGGTAGCCCCTGCCCAGGTCGTCCTCAATCGCGACGAGCTGGCCGAATCCGTCGCGGATGAACTGGAGTGTCGAGCCCTGCTTCGTTGGGTCGGCCTCATCCTGCCGGAAGCGATCGGAGAGCGCGACGAGGTCTCCCCGAACGTTGAAGTACCGCGCGTCGTGGCTTCTGCCCAGGAGCCGGTAGCCCCTGTCCCCCAGCGATTCGAGCACTACATAGAGCCCCTTGGGAACGCAAAGCTCGTCCGCCTTCTCGAGCCCCTCGGGGCAGGCGGCGTTCCCCGCCGTGACGAACGGGAAGACGTGGCCGTTCCCGTCGTGGTACTCGATTAGCGTGCGATCGCCCTCCTCCCCCACGAGGGGGATGAAGCGCAAGTGTGCGAATAGAGAGCTGAACCATGGCGCGGCACCCATCGGAGAGTAGCCGAGCATCCCGGAGCGATAGGTACGATCGAAGGCGAAGCCGACGCCCCGCCCCTTCACCGAGAGGTCTGTCGTCTCGAGAAGCGCTTCGCCCGCTGTCAGGGCAACGGAGGCCCCGGCCTCTGCTTCCCAGACGGCAGGATTCTGCGGCGGCTCGACGAGCGAGACCTGCGCGGGAGAGGGGACCTCGTCTGCCCAGCCCACAAGCTCGACAGCCCCGCTCGGCGCCCTGTAGTTGTCGCCCTGGGAATCGAAGAAACCGGCGCTCGTACCGGTGAGGAAGGCCCGCGCCCACCTCCCGCCCGCAAGGAGCTCGACGACGTCGCTGTCGGGTGTGAAGGAGGGACGCTGGCAGCGCCGGCACTGCGACTGCTCGTCCGCCTTCCCGTCTCCCACCTGCAGCTGGTAGCCCTTCCTGGCGCGCGGGTCGGAGAGGAGCGCGATCGTCTCGACGCTCTCGTAGAGTGAGAAGGCCACCGAGGTCCTTCCGTTCGGGTCGACCTCGGACGCGGACCCCTTCGAGAGCTTCCTGAGCGTGATCGGAACATCTCTCTCCGGCCAGCCCGGCCCTCCGGGGAGCGCGACGGCAGCGCCGATGCTCTCCTTGCCGAGGTTTCGGAGATCGGGAAGGGCTCGGAGCGTTTGAACCCTGGCACTGACAGTTTCGCCCAGGCCCCCGGGGAGGGCCACGCGCACTCGGAAGAGCGGCGTCGCCTTCCGCTCGTCCTTGACCCGCTTGTCCTCGTTCGAATCGTCCGAGGCCTGGCTTCGGGTGGGAACCCCGAGCGGGACGAGGAAGGCGTCCGACGTCCCGACGACCCTCGTCACCGCGCTCCTCGTTTCCGGGTCCTCGTCCCCTTCATTGCGGTAGAGCCCAACGAAGACGAACTGAGGGTCGTCGACGGGAATCGAGACGGAGCCCGAGGTACCACCCCTGTTGTCCCAGCTGTAGAGCAGCCCGTTGCCGCTCTCGTCAATGGCGATGTGGTTCGTGTCCCACGGCGCTCTGATCGTCGAGAGGAGCCGTGGATCGGTGCCGTCAGCTCGGGGGTTGCCGTCGGCCCTGCTGACGTCGAAGACATCGATGACGGACCCCTCCGCGTCCGTTCCGCCGACGAACAGGCGATTGCGCGTCCCGTCGTACTGAACGTGCCAGGCTTCGTGTCCCTCCACGCAGAAGCGTCCGATGAGGTTGAGGCTCCGCATCGAGACGTCGATGACGGCGACACCCCGGGAACCGAGCGTGTAGAAAGCGAGGTCGCGGTGACGCTGCTCGCCGTTCACCCAGTAAGGGACATCGGGCGCGACGGCGACGTCGCGCAAGCGCGCTCCGGGGAAGAGGGCGACGAGGTTGAGGGCTTCGGCGGAGATCTGCCCCGGCTGTGCTGCCGGGGACCGGGAGTGGACCGCCCCATGGAAGAGGAGCGGCGAGAACACGTCGACATTGGGTGGGCCGCGAACTGGTTCTTCGGCCGTCCCCAGCCCTGTCGTTCCAAGCACGACGACAGCGGTTGTCGAGGCGATTCCGGCATTGACGCCGCCCTGGTTGCCCGAGCCCAGGTTCAGCTCAGCGCCTTCGTACTTGGCGAGGCGTCTTCCGCACTCGCCCTTGTTCGTCTGCATCTCGCCGCCGGTCAGAACCGTCCGGTACATCCGATTCAGGTCGACAACGGTGATGCCGCTCCCGACGATTGCCACGTAGCCGTAGGTGCGGAGGTTGTAGCGGACCTCGAGGAGGTCGCCCCGGCGCGCGCGAATGACACCCGTCGCACCTGCACCGAGCGTTCCATCGCCCGTACCGCCGGGCCACGGATTCTCGACGTCGAAGGACCAGGTCTCTCCTGTCGCGAGATTCGCGATGGTGGCTCGCTGGTAGTGGTACCAGGCGTTCTCTCCGCTACACGCACTTTCCACTGGGACGCGCCGGCCGTTGGCGTTGAGGTCGAGAGGGATGCCGAAGGTGTACACGCCGGATGAATCCGGAGCGAGATCCTTGAAGGTGTCGTTTCCGAGATGTGTCTCGTAGAAGTCCTTCAGCTCGGCAGGGTCACTCTTCTCGTCCTCGACGAGGAGGTCCATCGCCGTCGGGATTCCGGCGGGGAGCGATCCGGCCAATGCGGTGTATTCGGATGCGAGCAGCCCGGAGGTCGCTCCGATGGCGAACGCGGTCTTGACGCCCCCAGGGACCGGCGCGAAGGTCCCGGTCATACGGCCGTTCCGGACGTCCTCGATCCGGACCGCCTCGACCCCCCAGCTCGCGCCATGCAACGCGTTGAAGAAGAGACGCCCGTGGCCGTCGGTCGCAAACCCCCGGATCTGGTCAGCCGCACCGGTCGAGCGAGCCCACAGGACGGGGCTTTCCGGACTCGAGACGTCAACCGCGACAAGCTTCCCGCTCGAGGAGCCGACAAGGAGGAGACCCCCGATCTTCATGAGATCGCGCGCGGGGTCGTTCCCGAGGATCGAGGAACCGGAGGAGCCAATCGAATGCCCGAGGACGGAACGCGTGACGAAGTAGAACTCCGATGGGCCCACGTAGGCCTTCCCTTCGTTCCCTGAGCCCTTGAGCTGTGCGGTGTCGAGCGTGACGCGGTAGCGGTGCCCCGCGCTGAGGGAGCCATTGAGCCATCCGATCACGGACGAGCCATCGACGTCCGTGACGAGGGGAATGGTGCCGCCTCCGCACGAGAAGCGCTCCGCCTCGCCGCAATCGGTGAGAACCATGAGCGTCTCTCTATCTGTGGCGTTTGTCGGGACACGGTCAAACTCGAAGACGATCGAAGTGAGTGCCTCGGGGTCAACGTCGCCCGGTGAGACGATCGCGACGATCTCCTCTCCCTGCTTCGCCGCCAGGGTCAGGGAGAAGGGTTGACTGGCGTCGATGACGGGCCCGGCGCGCGTGTAGCCGGCGGAGGGGTTGAACAGATCGACCCGGGTGTCCTTGGAGAAGGAGAAGTCGGCTGCATTCGTCACCTTGGCCTGGCCTGCCGCGGTCGTGCAGCCGAGCAGCTCGAGTGAGAGACGCAGGCACGAGTCCTGCGCGTCAGGCGCCGACTCGGCGTTGAAACGGTTGAAGACGAAAGGCCGCGCGCCGACGAGCCGCGGTGCGACGCCGTCGGACTCCATTGTCAGCGTCCCGCCGTAGCTCCCTCCTCCCGACTGATACGGGTCGAATTGCTGCTGGGCCAGGATCCATCCCGTCGAGACGTCTCGCCGGACGAGCTCGATCGGCGAGCCGACGACAACCGGGAGGATCGCCTTGCCACTCCAGTTGAACGCGAGGGGGTAGTAGAGGAGCTGGTCTGCATAGAGGTTGTAGATAACCCAGAACTGCGAGGCGATTCCCGCCGGTCCCGGATCGACAACCATGGCAGAGAGCTGCGCTCCCGATTCGAGGAGGAAGACTCCGTTCGCGCGCGAGACGAACTCGAGGTAGGTGGTCTTGATCAGGTTGCGGGGCAGCTGGGTATCCAGCTTCCTGACGGCCCCGGTCGACTGCAGGAGATTCGTCCCGGGCGTGGGGTCGTCCGGCTGGTCCTCTTCATAGGTGGAGATCAGTCTCGTTCCGTTCCCGCCGTCTACGATTGAACCAAGGTCGAGGAGCTTCAGGCCTCGGCCCCAGACCACGTCGACCGGCGTGCCGGCAAAGACGAGGGAACCGACGCGCGCGTCGGAAGGGGCAGGGATTCTGAGCCTGAGTGTCTGCTTGGCCGTGCCGTCGAAGTCGACGTCGACGGAGGCCCCGAAGCGCATACCGGCGGGCGCCGAGACGCCGATGCTAGACGGGTCTCGCATCGCGACCCTCACCACCCGCGCCGTCTCGAACGCCCCCGCAGGCACGGTCACCTCGACGCCCTCGGGCGTCGTGTAGACGGTCGTCCGGCCGGGGGTCGGGACGAAGCCGAGACCGTCGACGGTGACGTAGGGGCCGAGAGGGAGGACGGTGAGGTTGCCTGCGGGGTCGAGGACTTTCAGGAAGACTCGGGAGGAGAGGGAGACGGGCGTCGAAGCGCAGCCGGCGAGGACGGAGAAGGCGCCGGTGGTGTCGACGGGGGTCGAGGTGGTGTCGCACGGTGCCGTGAGCCTGGCGTTCTCGACGCTCGGGGAGACGGACCAGGGGCTCTGACCCGCGGCGACCGTCGGGATGGCGCCCGCGGAGCCAACGATGCGGGCGGTGCCGTTCTCGGGGAGGAGGATTCGGATCTTCGTGAGGTCGATCTGCCCGCCGGTCTGAACCTGGGTCGAGGTCGTGAAGCTCCAGAGGTACGGGATCGGGCCCTCGTACGGGGTGCCGCCCGCGTCGCGGACTCCGGAAGTCAGGCGGCCGCGGATGCGGCGGCCCGGCGGGAAGGGGTGGGTCGGCGTGAAGACGAGCGTCGCGCCGTCGGCCTGGAGGGCGAGGGCGCCGTGGAAGAAGGCGCCGGTCGCGCTGCCGTCCTCGGCGAGGAGCTCGGCGGTGAGGAGGCCCGGGACGACGGAGGCCGGGTCGATCGGCTCGGAGAAGCGGACGACGAGGGGCGAGGTGATGGGCTGGTCCGTGGCGCCGTCGAGCGGCTGGACGGAGGCGACGCGCGGGCCGACGGGCTGGACGAGGAGGTCGAGGGCGACGACGGCCGAGGGGGCGAGGGAGGCGATGCGGGCCGTGGCCGCCTCGTCGAGCCGGGGGTGGCGGGCGACGACGTCGCGGTCCGCTCCGGCGGGGACGGGAATTGCGTAACGGCCGCCGGGGCGCGAGAGATCGGCGGTGCCGAGGAAGGGAGTCGTGGAGGCCGCTACGCTGACGCGCGAGTCGGCGAGGCCGTTGCCGCTGCCGATGCGGACGAATCCGGTCGCGAAGCCGAGCGGCGCGTGGGCGCGGAGGACGAGGTAGGTCCCCTCGACGAGGAGCCCTTCGAGCGGGAGCGGAGAGCCCGGGGGCTCCGGGACGCAGAGGGCGTGTGGGGTCGACCCGGTCGGGGTCGTCCTCGTCGCCCGCGCCGTCAGGCGCGCGAAGGCGCCACGGCCGTCGGCCGGCTGGAGGACAAGCTGAGCGAGGAGGAGGCGCGCCTCGAGGGCGGGGTCCTCGGGAGCGCCTTCAGGCAGCGGGACGGAGAGCGTCGCGGCGCGGGCGAGGGTGCGGCCCGAGAAGCCGACGCGGACGGCGGCGAGGAGGTCGTAGCCGGCGGGCGGCGTGAGGGCGGCAAGCTCGGCCTCGGTGAGCAGGGTCGCCTCGACGGCGACGCTCTCGGCGAGCGCCCCCTCGGGGAGGGTCAACTCGACGCCGTCGGCTGAGGCGACCGTCCCTCCGAAGCCTCCGAGGACCGACCCCCGCTCGAGCGAGTCGGGGAAGGGGTAGAGGCGGACGTTCTCGTGGCCCGACTCGAGAAGGACCTCGGAGGCCTTCGGGCTGGGCGAGACGGCGAAGGTGAGGGCGCCGAAGGTGCCGGGGGTCGCGCCGGCCTCCTCCTCGGGCGAGACGGGGTGATGCGAGAGGACGAGGTCGGCCGTGTAGGGGGCCTCGTAGAGCTCTCCCCCGCCGGAGAGGACGAGCTTTTCGTCCAGCCAGGCCTGGACGGCCAAACCCGAGGGCCAGACCGTGACGCTGTCGGCCGAGCGGGCGACGACGCGGGCGGTGGCCCGGCCCGTGGGGCCGACGACCGGCGGATCGAGGGTGAGCGTGGCGGTGAGGGCGGGGAGCGGCGACGGGAGGATCGAGGCGGTGAGGAACTGGCCTTCGCCGGGCGGGAGCGTCCGTGGCGCGACCTCGGGGTCGGTGTCGGCGAGGACGACGGCGACGGCGCCCGGAGAGAAGAGGGCGATGCGCGCGACGTCGGTGTTGCCGGAGCCGGCGCGGCGGTCCATCTCGCCGAGGGTGAGCCAGCGCCCCGAGGCGACGTCGTGGCGGACGGCGACGAGGGCGGCCGTGGGCGGCGTGTGGATCGGAAGCGGCAGCGTGAGATGGACGGCGGCGGGGGCGAAGCGCGCCGACTGCGGGAGCGGTGAGGGAGACGCGGAGGGCGCGCCCTCGGTCTCGAGCATCACGTCGGCTGCCGAGAGCGGCGACCAGCCGAGCGGAAGAAGCTCGGGGAGGGCCTGGGCCGAGAGAGGCGTGAGGCGGACGGCGAGGCTGCCGGGGGGGACCGGGACGCCGGGTGCGAAGGGCGACGGGGCGACCTCGAGGAGGAGGCCGGTGCCGCCGGAGGTGCCGGTGGCGCCTGTTCCACCGGTGCCGCCGCCGTCACTGCCCGCGCCGCCTGATCCGGCTGGGCCCGCGCCCCCCTCGAAGCTCCCGCCGACCGCCGGGTCCAGGCGCTCGGCGGAAGGCTCCGACAGCGGGGTGAGGCGGGCATCGAACGGGACGGCACCGCTCCCGGGGGCGAGCGGGAGCCGGCGGAGCGTCGGCGTGTAGCCCGACTTTCCGAGGTGTAGGACATAGCGCCCCGCGGCGACGTCGCCGAAGAAGCCGTAGCGGCCGCGGACGTCGGTCGTGGAGACGGCCGAAGGGGCGTCGGGCAGCTCGACGACCCCGGGAAGAGAGGCCGAGGAGGCATAGAGGCGCGTCTCGACGCCGTCGAGCGGCCGGCCGGTGGAATCGTCGTAGGCCTCGCCGGAGAGGAAGCCGCCGGAGAGGTCTCCGGGGCCTCCGCCCGGGAAGAAGGTCGTGACGTACGGCGCGGTGACCTCGTTGCCGCGCTCGTCGGCGGCGGGGGGACGCACCGTGAGGCGGACGGCCTCGTCGCGCCACCAGGCGTCGGCCGCCTGCGGCAGGTCGATGCGGAGGGTCACGCCGTCGGCGTCGAGGGAGAGGGTGCCAGCTTGCGGCGCTGCGGTCGGATCGCTCTCGAGCGAGAGGAGGAGGCTCGCGCCGTCGCCCGGCGTCGTCGAGAGGGAGAGGGAAGCCGGGCTCATCCTCTCGGAGAAGAGGACGGTCACCCGGCCCGCCTCGCGGTCCAGCTCGGCACGCTCGACGAGGGGGGCCGAGCAGTCCTTCCTCACGAGGGCGTGGACGGCCGGCCCGAGGCTGCCGTCGCGCCCGACGAGGCGGACGGAGACGGCGTGGAAGCCGTTGCCGAGGAGCGGGAGGGAGACGAGGAAGCGGCCGCTCGCGTCGGCGGTGGCGGTGAGGCTGACGTCGCCGGCCGTCGCCCTGAGGCTCGAGCCGGCAGGTGCCGTACCGCGCAGCTCGAGGGCGTTGGCGCAGAGGACGGAGGGAGGCGCCGGGTCGAAAGCCGGGGCCGTGCCGGAGAGGGCCGGGGCGACGGTGAAGGTCGACTCGAACGGCTCGAGCGGGTTGCCGGCGAGGTCGGTGAGGCCCGCTCCGAGGACGACGCGATACGTGGCTCCCGGTGTGAGGGCGGCGCCGGGAACGAAGGCGACGGCGCTGCCGGCCCTCGTGAAGGTGCCGACGATCGGCTCGCTCTGGCCGTCGCGGGTGAAGCGGAACCCGCCCGCCGCGGTGAGGGAAGGACCCGAGAGCTCCTCGGAGAAGAGGACGAGGACCATGCCGTTGGGGTCGACCTCGGTGGCACCCGCGGCAGGGACGATCTCGACGACGCTCGGCGCCACGGTGTCGCGGACGAGGAGGCGGCGGGTGGAGGCCGAGCGGCCGGCGAGGTCCTCGACGCGGACGATGACGCCGAAGGGGCCGTCCTGGGCCGGCACGGCGACCTCCGTGGCGAAGGCTACGCGGCGGCGGCCGTCGGCGGCCGCGAGTTCCCACGCGAGGGTCGCCGGGTCGAGGGAGATGCCGTTGACCGAGACCGTCGCCCCCTCCTCGGCCCAGGCCTCGCCGGTGACGGGGAGCGAGGCGGGTGAGGAGGCCGTCAGGCGCGAGAGGTCGGTGGGGGCGTTGAGGGCGAGAGCCGGGGCATCGACGTCGGCGTCGACCAGGACGTCGACCTCGACGGTGGTCGCGTGGCCGGCGGCGTCCGTGGCCAGGACGGTGACTCGCGCCGGGCCGGAGGCAGCTCCGAGCGGCAGGCCGTCGGCCCGGAAGGCGCCGGTGACGGGGTCGACGGTGGCGGTGACGGAGCCGGCGGGAGACGAGACGACGACGGAAGAGAGGTGCGGCTCGGAGGCGAGATCGACGGCGCCGGTGACGTCGGCGACGGGGGCGGCCTCGCCGCGCTTTCCGAAGCGGGCGCCCGAGGTGGGCCAGACGACGGTGACGCGCGGGGCCTGGGTGTCGCGCTGGAGGACGACTCGGGCCTCGCCGGTGCGGCCGGCGCGGTCGATGGCCTTCGCGACGAGGACGTTGGGACCCTCGGTGAGGGTGACGGTCGGCTGGGTGAAGGAGGTGCCGGCGCGGAAGGCGGCATCGACCTTCACGCCGTTGACGAAGAGGTCGGCGGTCTCGTCGGACACGGTGCCCGAGAGGGTGACGTTCGACGACGCGACGAGGGCGCCGGAGGCGGGCGAGGTGACGGAGACCTCGGGCCCTCCCGCCGGGAGGCGGGTGACGCGGTGGAGGGTGGTCGAGGGGGTTCCCGCCGCGGCCTCGCAGACGAGCTCCAGCGCGTTCTCGCCGAGGGCGGGGAGCGGGACGTCGCCCGCGGCGAAGGTGCCGTCGGCGATCGCCGCGACGTACTCCTGCGGCGCTCCGCCTCCCGGCTGCGGGACGCGGACGAGGAGGCGGAGGGCGCTGCCGCACCGGCCCGTGAGGGTGACCTTCGCGTCGGGCGTCGTCGAGCCGTCCACGGGCCTCACGTCGGTGGCGGAGCAGTCTCCGCCGCCGACGACGAAGCTGCGGCTCGCCCGGGTCTCGTTGCCGGCCGCGTCGAGCGCGACGACGGAGAGGACCTGGCCTCCCGCCTCGGAGATGACGACGTCGGTGACGGGGGAGGTGGCTTCGACGGGAGCGCCTCCGAGAAGGATGCGCGGCGGAGGGATCGGGCCGCCGGAATCGTCGACGGCGATCGAGACGGTGACGGGGGCCGTCAGGACGGCGCCGTCGAGGAGGGGCTGACCGGCGGCGGTGAAGGAGACCGCCGGAGGGGTGGTGTCGGAGAAGACGGTGAGGGTCGCCTCGCCGGTCCGGCCGTGCGAGTCGGTGGCGGTGACGGTGAGGGGGTTGGGGCCTTCGGCGAGGGGGAGGTCGAGGAGACGGAAGGCGCCGGTGGCGTCGATCGCCGCCGTGAGGCCGTGCGCGCGGACGAGGCCGTCGGCAGTCGCCGCGGCTCCGCCGAGGACGGCGCCGACGAGGTCGACCCTCCTGCGGTTGGTGCGGGCTCCGTCGGCCGGAGAGATGAGGACGACCTGCGGGGCGCCGGAGCGGACGAGAACCTGCACGGCGGCGGTGGCGGTCCGCCCGAGGGCGTCGACGGCGACGGCGACGAGGTCGTTCGGGGCGTCGGGCTCGAGGGGAAGGGCGGCGAGGGTCCACGCCGTGCCGGTGACGGTGGCCGGGCGGCCGTTGACGCGGACCACGGTGGCGCCGGAGGGGTGCGGTGCCGACACCGTGCCCGAGAGGTCGACGGTGGGACCGGGCAGCGTGGCGCCGTCGGCGGGAGAGGTGATGGAGAGGGCGGGCCCCGTGGTGGTGTCGATCGTGAAGGAGGCGGTCGCGGTCGCCTCGCGCCCCGTGGCATCGACGACGGTGGCCGTGAGGGTGCGGCTGCCGGCCGCGGCGATCGCGGTGCCAGGGGTCCACGGCGCGCCGTCGAGGGTGACGGTGAGGGTGGCCGCGCCGGGGCCGGTGAGGGGCTCGTTGGTCCTCACCTCGGGCGTGACGGCCGCGAAGAAGGTCTTCCCCGTGCCGAGCGGGAGGCCGCCGAGGAGGATCTCGACGAGCGGGCCGGTCGTTTTGACGGTGAAGGTGCGCGCGAAGGTGGCGCGGTTGCCGGCGCGGTCGACGAGCTCGACGGAGACGGAATTCTCGCCCTCGCGCCAGGGGAAGGGGGTGAGGCTGAAGGGAACGCTCTCGGCTCCCGGCGCCCCCGGGGTGACATCCTGGCCCGCGAGGCGGACGGTGACGACGTCGGGCGAGGCGGTGCCGGAGAAGGACGTGACGGGGTCCTTCAGGAGGGCGCCGTCGGCGGGGGTGGTGGAGAGGAGCGACGGCGGCGTGATGTCGAGGGCGAAGAGCGCGTGGACGACTGCCACGTGCCCGGCGCAGTCGCTCGCGCGGGCGACGAAGAGGTGCGTCCCCTCCGCGGTGATGGGCGTCCCGTCGACGTAGGGCTGGCCGTCGAGGGTGAGGGTCGCCGTCGGAGGCGCGGCCGCTCCGTCGCGGACGGTGGCGCGCGGGGAGACCGAGCGGGAGAAGAGCGTCGGGGTCGTGCCGGCGGGCGGGGCCTCGCCCGGCGCCGAGCCGGGGAAGGGGGCGCCGTCGAGGGTGAGGAGGACCTCGGGGACGGTGGCGTCGACGCGGACGGTGGAGAGGGCGCGTGCGGCGTGGCCGAGGGCGTCGGCGGCGGTGACGAGGAGGGTGGCGCTGCCTTCCGCGCCTTCCGGCAGCGGGAAGGAAAGGGTGAAGGCGCCGAGAGGGTCGACGGCGGCGGAGAGGGTCGTTGCGGCGCCGGAGGGAAGGGTCAGGGTGACGGAGACGGCGGGGCCTTCGGGGGCCCCGGGGGCGCGCGGGTGGGCGTCGGCGTACCGGCCTGAGACGGCGAGCGCGCTGCCCGCGGCGACGCAGGCGCCGGAGGCGGGGGACTGGAGCGTGAGAACGGGGGGAAGGGTGTCGAGGACGACGAGGTGGGTGAGGGTCGCCTCGTTCCCCGCTGCGTCGCGGGCGTGGAGGTGGAGGAAGTTGGAGCCTTCGGCGAGAGGAACGGTCGCCGAGAAGGTGCCCTCAGGGCCGATAGCGATGGCGGCACCGAAGAGGGTCAGCTCGGAGGCGCCCGTTACCGTGCCGGTAAGGACGACGGGCGAGGCGGCGAGGACGGCGCCGGCCGGCGGCGAGCTGACGTGAATCGTCGGCGCCTGCGTGTCGATCGTGAAGTGGCGGGTCTGCGAGACTTGCTGCGGTGTCGGGCTCGAGTCGGTCGCTGTGACGACGAGAACGTGCGCGCCCTCGGTGGTGATCGTCATTCCGGAGGTCCACGCCGCGCCGTCGAGCGTGGCCGCGACGGAGACGGGCGCCGTTCCGCCCGCCGCGGTGACGACGGGCGTAACGGCACGCCGGAAGGTGGCCCCCTCGAGAAGCGGCTGGCCGGACTCGGTGAGGGTGAGAAAGAGAGGGTCCGGAGGCGGGGCGGACGCGAGGTCGCGGGTGAGCCAGGCCCGACCGTTGAGCGTGAGCCGGCCTCCGTAGAGCCCACCCGTCAGCGACCCGCCGCCGTCCAGCGTGACGGAGGCCGTGGAGAGAGAGGCGTAGACGAAGCCCTTCAGGGCCGAACCGCCGTTGACGGTGACCGAGGTCCCGCTCGTGAAGAACCGAAGACCCGACGGGCTTCCGGTGGCGTTGACAGTCGAGGTGCCGTTGACCGTCAACGTACCGGTGGCCAGGATCCTCACGTCACCCGAGACCGACAGGGCCGAGCCTCCGTTGATCGTGACGTTGCGGAGGTAGTAGCTCCCGGCCGGCAGCACGAGAGTCTCGTTTCCGTTGAGGGTCAGGTCGGGGGGCGAGGAGCCCGAGAGTGGGTTGCGGCCCTTGTTCGTGAGCGGGACCTGGGCGTTGTCGTTCGAGGCGGAGAGAGAGGCGGCGAGTGGGGCGAGGTCGACGGGCGAGCAGGGCCATGGGGCGGACAGGTTTCCCTTCGTCCCGGTGACGCGCGAAAGGCCCGTCGTCTTGATCTTCTTCCCCGGCCCCGCGGTCGCGTTGCCGCGGATCGTGCTGTTGCCGTTCAGGGTGATGTTGCCGTTCGAGACGACGTGCCCTTCGCCGCCCGCTCCCGCCGAGGTGATCGTGCCGCCGCCGTTGACGGTGACGTCGCCGCACGAGAACGCCGCCTGCGTCAGGAACTCGGGACGCAGCTCGAACGGGTCCGGTTGCGCGAGCGCCGGGAGCGCGAGGGCAGCGTGGGCAACGAGCGCCGCGACGAAGAAGGCCGGGCGCGCGAGGCGAGGCGACGAAGCCCTCAACGCCGGCCTCGCTGGCGCAGCGCCGCCTCGTCCTCGGCCCAGGAGACGACGACCTCGAGGGGGCTCGGAACGCGCAGGAGCCCTTCGGGCACCGCGACGAGCGCAGGGGGCAGGGAGGCGATGGACTCCGCCTTCGTCACGACGGTCTCGAGGAAGGGGCCATCTTCCGAGCTCGCGTCGGCGCGGCCCACGATTCGCCGCGTCCGGACGGCGAGCGCTCCGCCCTCGCGCAAGCGGACGGCTTCGAGCAGGTCGGCCGGACCGACAGCTCCGTCGGCCGCGCCCAGTACGCTCCTCTCGAAGTCGGCGAGGGCGACGACCCCCTCCGGCGTGAGGCGCGGAGCTGTCGCGTCGACCCAGACGTCGATCGAGGGACCGGCCTCCACGGAGGCTCGAAGGCGTCTCCCCGTGGGGGCCGAGGAACCGAGTGCCGTGCGCGAAGCCGCCCCGGTACCGTCCCGAATCTCCTCGACGCGGACCGCGGGCCGGTCGACGGTCGCCTGGGTCCTGGCCTTTGGAGAGGCCTCGAGCGCCTCCGCTTCCTCGAGCCTTCGCCGAAGCTCGGCGAGACGCCCGAAGGAAAGCGACCAGTACGTCCCCTCCTTCGACCTCACCTCCGTCAGCTCGCGCCGGGCGAAGTCGACGATCGTCCGACCGCCGTCAGGCCGCTCCGAGACGAGGAAGCTCCCGCCGTAGGTGTCTCGCACCGTCTGGCCCGCTACGGGCGCGCCGCCGAGACTGCCGTCGAGGAGGTGGTGCTCGACGGCGAACGGAATCGGGAACGGCTCGCGGGGCTGGGCCGAGAGCGGCAGGGAGACTGCCGCAGCGAGGAGGACGAGGGGGAGGCGACGGTGTTTCATCGGTGGCGATTCGGGAGTGGTCGGTGGTCGGGCAAGGCTGCGGATCCCGGGCGAGCCGGTTCCGGCCTGGACGAATGCCGGGCCTGCGGCACATGGACCGAGGGTCGTAAGGAGTCGCGTCGCGGCCGGGCCTTCGCCGGGCTCGAGATGCGAAGGCCGGGGGTCCCCGTCACCTCGAGCCGGATGAGCGTCGAGCTCCACTGGCCCGCGTCGTCGTAGACCCCGACTCCGAGGAACTGCTCTCCCGAAGCGAGGCTGGCGGGCAGGGTGAACGAGACGGTCCTCTCGTCTGCGGTGGGACTCCCGGCCAGCGGAACCTCGACCCGGCTGCCTTCATCACCGAGGATCCAGACGACGATCCGGTCGAGTCCGGAGCCGTCTCCCGTCGTAACGCTGACGGGCAGTGTCTCGCCCGCCGTGACCTCGCGGCTCGGGACCGTCGCGGTCACCGTGGGCGCGGCGTCAAACGGCGGCTCGGTCATCCAGCGCGACTCGATTCCCGCGGCCGGGTCCAGGAATACCCAGCCATCGAGGGTGTCCGTCGTTGCGAGCCGTGCCCGGCCCGCAACGGTGATCGAGTCGAAAGAATGGAGTCCGCGGTACGTGTCGCCGGGCCGTATCTGCCCGTGAGCCTCCTCGTCGAGCGTGATTTGCTGGCCGGCCTCATCGACGGTGACGATCCGGAACTCCCCGACGCGGCGATCGTCGCGCTCGAACTCGACGAACTGACCTTCGAGGCCGGACTTCCACTGCGTGTCCTGCCCCCTGAATGCCGTTCCGGAGGCGCTCGAGACGACGCCCGCCCCCACTTCGACGAGGCGGGTCGGGCGGGGCTGCTCGCACCATCCGCTGTCGACGACGAGATGTCCGTTCCGGTCGCCCGGCGACGAAAGGAAGACCGTTCCCGGAGCCCCCGAAGCGAACCACTGGGACCCGCTCGCCGCACTGAGACTCGGCGGGCGAACGTCGAGAGGGCTGCGAATCGCGAGGCGGCCACCGCCCGCGCTCCCGCCAGCGCCGGCCCGGGGCCACGGGCTGCCGCCGACGGCGTGGATGAGCCCCGAGCCCCCGAGAGAGCCCGCTTCGACGGAGATGCTGCCGCCCGCGCCGGCGCCCCCACCGTCACCGTCGAGCCCGGAGGCGGACAGCTCGCCGTCTACGACGAGCCGGCCAGCCACGGTTAGCCGGATCACGCCACCACCGGAACCGCCCGGGCTCGAGGCTCCGTCGGCGCCGCCGCCGGAACCCGGCGTCGCCGGTTCGCGAATGCTGCCGTAGACAGGCCCGGGCTCTTCGCCCGAGCCCGGCTCACCGGTCCCACCATGGCTCCCGCCAGCGCCGTCCGCGGCGCCGGGGAGGCCGGCGGCCGTCAGGCCGACCGGCGTGCCGTTCGTTCCCTGGAGGCCCCCTTCGAAGCCGCGGCCCGAGGTGTGGATGACACCCCCCAGTGCGACGTAGGCGTCGCCGGTGATCTCGAGATCGACGCCCCCGGTCGCGCCTTCGGTCGTCGCGGCGCCGGTCAGGCTTCCTCCCCGGAGGACGACGAGCCGGGCGAAGCGGTGTGGCCCTCGAATCTCCGTCGCCCCTCGCACGACGACGGTGCGATCCTCGTGCGAAAGGTCTCCCGCCGCGACGATGGAGCCCTCCTCGAGGACATCGCCTTCGACGACGAGGACGCTCGCCGAAGCGGTGCCCACCGCCCCGAGGTCATCGCGGATCTCGACCCGGAATCCGAGCGAGGTCCCGGCCGGAGCCTCCGCCGGAACGAGGTACTCGGTCTCCCGCTCGCCGCCCGGGAGCGTCGCGAAGGCAGTCCCCTCGCCCTCGCGGAAGAACGCGACCTCGACGACATCGCGATCGTGCTCCACCTCGGCGAGGAGTCGCAGGACGCCCCCTGCGATCGCCATCGCTCCCGCCGTCGGAGCAGCGAGGCGAACGCCCGGCGTTCCTGCCGGCAGCAACGTGAAGACGCTGCTGGCGGCGCCGATTCTCCCCGCCGCGTCGACGGCCTCGACGCGGACGGTCAGCGGCCGGGCCTCGACGACCGAAGGCAGCGGGAAGTCCGCGACCTCGTAACCGTTCTGCCGTTGCAGGTACGTCGTCGTGCCGAAGTGGACGCCATCCACCGCGAACCGGACTTCGGAGATCGCGCCGGCATCCGTCACGTCGGCCGCGAACGACGCGGTGCTTCCGCCGCGGAGGAACTCCGGTGCCGTCCGAATGCGGGTGACGACCGGGTCCGTCGTGTCCTCGACGGTGAAGGTGACCGTGTTCGAGGTGGTGTAGCTCCCCTCTCCCAGGTCCGCCTCGGCTTGCGCGGTGACCTCCCCGAGAGTCCACTTCGGCACGGGAACCCTTACCGTCCACGAGAAGTCCCCCTCGCCCGGTCCGTCCGGCCTCAGCGTGATCAGACGCTGGTATCCGGCACCCTCGACCAGCAGCATCGCCTCCGTCCCCGCGCCGATCGCCTCCTCCGCCGTCAACGTCAACTCCACCGTCTCGCCCGGCGAAACGACGTTCGAGCCCGGCAAGGTCAGAGTCAGGAGCGTTTCCGGCTCCACGACCTCGAGGACGATCTCCGGCGCAGTGCCCGTTCGCCCCTCGCCGTCGATCGCGGTGACGGTGATCGTCATCGGGCCGCGGGCATCCTCCGGGATCTCGAACGGGGAGAAAGTCCCCTCGGCGATCTGCTCCGAGTCCAGGGCAGCGACGCCGCCCGGCTGACTCGAGCCGAACGAGACGTCCACCGTCTCCTCCCAGGTGACCGAGCCGGTCACCTGGAGACGAAGCTGTACATCCCAAGTGTTACCGATGGTCGCGTAGTACGCCACTTCGACCCACGATCCCGCGCTCACGGGCGACTCGACGTTCACCGAGGACGTCACGATCGGTGCCGAGTCCGCGAGGATCTGAACTGTGACCGGCTCCGAGATGAAGGTGTTCCCCAGGTCGTCCTCGACCGTCGCCCTGATCGCCCTCGTTTCGTCCTCCGTGACCTCCGGGACAGAAAGGGAGAGCCAGATGTAGGGGCCGACAACGGAGAGGACCTGTTCCGTCACGGACCCGAACGACAGGGACACTCGACGGATCGGCCGCGTATCGGGAACGTCGACCCGGACCGTCAGCGTCGACCCGCCCCAGATCGACTCGCCCTCCGTCGGCGACGCGATTTCTGCGCTCAGCGGAGGGGCTCCGAGGACCGTCAACGGCACCGTTCTCGAGACGGCCTGCCCGCTGGTGTCGTGCACCGTGGCGACGAGGTCGGACACCGTGGTCGTCGAGAGCCAGGGCACCGGAAGCACTGCTGTGGTCGGATTCGGCCCCGCGACCTCGACGGTACGCCCCGCGAAGGAGAAGGTCACCTTCGTCACGCCCTTGTCGTCGGCCACGGAGAAGGAGACCGGAATCACGGATCCGGACGGGAACGAAGCCCCGGGCTGGGGCGAGGAAATGGAGATCGTCGGCGGTCCGTCGCGCACCGGGTCCGCGCTCTCGAGTAGCGCGTTCCCCGTCTCCACCACCGCGTCGAACCGGTAGACGCCCTGCCAGAGGTCGCCCGGCTGGAGCTCGATCGTCTCGGCCTCGTTCGGCTCGAGCGTCACCGTCCGGTCGGAGATTGTCGCGACCCGCCAGCTGCCGAGGAGGCTCCCGTCCCGCCGGATCTCCGCCCAGTGCCCCGCGAAGTACGGCGGGATCGACTCCGCCCGGTTCGTCACCAGCGTCGCTCCCGCCGTCCCGGCCTGAGCGACTCCCGTCCCAAGGCTCGGCAGCACCGTCGCCTGCCCGACCGTCCCGCCGTTGTCCACCCGCAGCGTCCCGAATGCCTGCCCCGGCCCCTTCAGGAACACGGTCCCCGCTCCGCCGTTCTCGGCCGCGCTGCGGCCTCCGATGCTTCGCGCGTTCGTACGCGTCAGCACCGTCCCCGTCGCCGCCCCGTACTCGATCGCCACCGCGCCGCCACCGCCCTGCCGGTAGCTCGCCCCGCCTGCCGCCTCGATCAGCCCGTCTCCCGAGACCGTCCCCGCCGTGATCCAGATCGAGCCACCGGCCCCCGCTCCATGGTCGCCACCCCCGCCGTTCGCCACGATCCGCGCCGTCGCCCCTCCAAGCACCACCGACCCCGCCTCGATACGGACGACCCCGCCTCCCGCCTTCCTGTAGTTCTCCCAGCCTCCGCTCCCTGCCTCCCGCGGTCGCTCCACGCTCCCGTACGTCCCTGCCTTCGCCGCGCTTCCCGAAACCCCTCCCGTCCCGAGGTGGCTCCCTCCCGCGTTCGTCGATCCCGTCGCTCCGGGGTACGTCGCTCCGCCCGGGTACCCGCGCCCCGTCACGTCGATCGCCCCGCCACAGTCGACGAAGAGCGTGCCCGTGACGTCGAGGTCCACTTTCCCGCCGCCGCCGGCGACGTGGGTGATCGAGGCCCCGCGAAGGACCAGCAGGTTCCCGAACTTGCGGGGCTGGTCGAGGACGAGGGTGCCGGAGGCGAGATAGGCGGCTTGCGTCTCGAGGGCCGGCCAGTCGTTCGGACCCGAAGCCAGGATCTCGACTGCCGGGACGACCGTGACCTCCGTCTCGACCTCGGCGGAGGCGTTCCCGCCGAGATCGAAGGCCCGGACACGGAAGACGACCGTCGTCGGCTGCGTCACTTCGGGAAGCACGATTCCCGGCGCGGAGACCTCCAACGTCTTCGTCGTCCCGGCCGTCGCGTAGATCACGGCCAGCGGTTCCGTTTCCGCGGCCCGGAAGACCTCGACGCGGTGGACGCCCTGGTCGTCGGACGCCGTCGCCTGCAGTGTCAGGTTCTCGTACCCGGACGGGAACAGCGCTCCCGGCGACGGGCAGCCGAACGAGACGGCCGGCGCCACCGTGTCGGCGCGTGGCTCGACCGTGACGGTTTTCGTTTCGGTCTTCTGGAGGCCGGCGAGGTCCGTGGCCGTGACCGTCAGGGTGTAGGACGAGGTGGCCGCGACCGGAGAGGTGAGCCACACCAGCGTCGCCGGAGAGGTCGTCGACTCCACGATCCGCCCGTCGACCTCGATCCGGATCCGGGCGAGCTTCACGTCGTCCGTCGCGCGGGCCGTGACGGTGATCGTGTCCCCCGCGACATACGTGTCGGCGGGACGCTGGGGCGAGAGGTCGATCGCCGAGATCACGGGCGGGACCGTGTCGCCGAGGACGTTCCACGTCGCGGCGCTTTCGGTGACACGCCCGGCCCTGTCCGTGGCGCGGACGGTGAACGAGACCGGCCCGGCCGGGTGACCGGCCGGGATCGTGAAGCGGATCGGCCAGGCCGACGACGGAACCTCGAGCGGCTCGACAAACGTCCGCGTCGACGTGGAGCCGGTCGCCCCCCACGTCTCCTGCACCGCGGAGATGCCGAGCGGATCCTGGACGCGGAACCGGATCTCGAGCTCGCTCCCCTGCGCGACGCTCGCGCCCGGGGCCGGCACAGTTCCCGAGAAGTCGACGACCGGGCTCTCGCCGAGGAGGACGCGGGCTCCGGACTGGATCGTGAGGACGGCCCGGTCGTCGACGACCCCGCCGACCTCGAGCTCGTCGCCGGAGGCCACACGAACCGGACCGCTCGCTTCGAAGGCCGCGAATCGAAGCCTCGCCTTCGCCGTGATCGAGTCGCCGGCCGAGAGCGCCGCCGCGAGGGCGCCGAGCGCCTCCGTAGAGGCATCGACGGTCAGCGCGAACGCCTGGTCGGGAGATCCGACGGAACCCGCGGTCCTCACCTGAGACGTGACCGGAAGGACCACGCTCGTCGGGCTCCCTCCCCCGGCCGGAACGGTCGAGACGACGACGCCCTCGCCCTCGATCGAGCCGACCGCGGCGGCGGCCGAGACCGTGACGACCCTGTTCGCTGCATCGACGGCGGTGACAGCCGCGCTGCCGAGACCCGGCAAGGGCGTGATGGCCGGCGGGTCGCTCGACGCCGGGTTCGAGACACGGAGGAGCCCGCGATCGACCGGAAGGCCGGTGACGTCGAGCCGTTCGAGGAAGACCGTGCCGGCCCCGGCAAGCGGCGTGCTCGCGCCGGAGAGCTGCGAGGGCGCTCCGTCGGCCCGTACGGCGACGCTCAGGATCTCGGGCTCGGCCCACGTGACGGAAACGCGCCCGCCGCCTCCCCCGGTACGCGCAGTGCCGGTCGAGGCAGAAGAGCCGATCGCCCTGATCGCACCCCGCCCCTCGAGCCGCTGCGCCCGGAGACGAACCGAGCCTCCGGCCGCGCCGTTGTAGCCGCCGGCGGGGACGGGACCGCCGTTTGCGAGGAGGTCGCCGAAGAGGCGAACCGTCGCGGTCGGCGCGTCGATACGCACGACGCCTCCGCCGGAGCCACCGGTTCGCCCGCCGCCGCCGCCCGGAAGGCGCGGATCGCGAATGCTCCCGTAGACGCTTCCCGGGGCGAGAAGCAGTGAGAGCCAGTCTCCGTTGGTCGGATGCCCCATCCCGCCATGAGAGCCCGCGGCTCCGGGCACCGACGCCCGCTCTCCGGGAAGGACGATCGGGTCGTGCGAGCTCCTCCCGCCGAGGAGGCCGCGCCCGCTGACGTCGATCGCCGCGCCGTGCGCCACCGCGAGGGTCGCACCGATCTCGAGCTCGAGCGGGTAGTAGGGGACGAGCGAACCGGGCGAGGTGACCTCCGGCGAAGTGAGCACGGTCCGCCGGACCGTCACCGCCGAGCCGGGCCCGGAGGACCAGGCGCCCCCCGAGTAGAGGAAGAGACCCTCGAACGAACGCCCCCCGCCGGCCTCCGGCGGATAGAGGCTGAGCGTGGTGCCGTCGAGGAGGAAGACCGGCTGGCTCTCGGAGCCGGCGGGCTTCGGGACGTCGGAGGTGGATCCCACGGCGGTCGTCGCCGACTCGTAGACATGCCGCGCCGGGACGGCGACGATGCTGGTGCGCCGCTCGATGCGGTTGGCTCCCGAATCGACGACCTCGACCTCGAACGGCAGGCTCGTGCCGGCGGGAATCCCGTTCGGCACCCTCCACACGGCCTCGTACCACCACTCGCCCGCCGACCCTGAGAGAAGGGCCGCGGTCGTCCACTCCTCCGCGAGAGCTCCGGTCGCGTCGACCGGGCCCCGTATCCTCACGGCGACGTAATCGCCCGGAACATCCTGGCCCGTTCCGTCGACGTTTCTGTCGGTCACGCGGAGGCGCAGGAGAAGGTCGACGCCGTTCCTTCCCGGGTCGACGGAGGCGTAGTCCGCAGGCCACAGCGCTCCGTCGAAGGGCGAGAGCCACTCGGCGACTGGATGCGTCGGGTCGAGCGCAGGACCGGCCTCAAGCGAGAGCGTGACCGAGCGGTCGTTCCCGCCGTGATCCTCCGCGGTCGCCGTGACGACGACCGAAACCGGCTCGGTGAGCGTGCTCGGGACCGTGACCGAAGCCGTCCGGAAGAGGTCGGAGGTCCCGACCCGGGTGGCCTCGAGCGTCCCGGGGAAGACGCCCCCGGTCGTCTCCACCGAGACGGAGCGAACCGCCGTCTCGAGGTCGCGTGCCCCCACCTCGAGGACGAACGAGTCGCCGATGACGAACGACGTCGAGGTCGTGCCGTCCGGCCGGCGGGCGACGAGGTCGGTGACGAGCGGCTGGGCGGAATCGTCGGCGACCGTGAACGGAAGGTCCACGGTGCCTGCCGCACCCCTGCCGTCGGTCGCGCGAACGACGGCGGAGAGGGTCGACCCCTCCGGCTCCGTGAGCGGGACGACGAACGAGAAGGTCTGTGCGGGCAGGGCGGCCCAGCCCTCCGCGGGGCGGTCGAGGACCCGTGCCGGAACGCTCGCGATCAACGTGCTCTGGGGCCCGGCTCCGCGACGGAGCTCGGCGACGAGCGTGAGACGCGCGTCGTCGGCGTCGGAGATTCCGGTCGCCGTCACCGCGACGGACGAGCCCGCGTAGATCGTCCCGACCACGGGCGCCGTGGCGGCCACCGAGAGGCTCCCGATCGTGGGCGAGGCATTCGGAAGGACCCTCATGTCGAGGCGCACCTGGGCGCTCGGGTTCCCGCTCGTGTCGAAGGCCTTCACCCAGACCGGGAAGGGCCGCGGCGACGAGCCGTCGCCGACGTACGCCGCCACGAAGGAGAGCTTGAACGGGCCGACGGTCAGGACCGCGCCGGGTGCGGAGGCCGGCTCGGTCGGGTCGGCGGCGCTCGCGAACGTGTACTCGACCCGGTCGACGTCGCCCCAGGGAGATTCCGGGGTCCAGTCGTCGGGCTCGTCGAACTCGGGGGCGAGAACGTAGGAAGAGGAGGCGAAGAGGTCGCCGCCCGGGGCGTTCGGCGGAAGCCCGATGGTGAGGACCGGCGCGTTCGTGTCGTAGATCCGGTACTCGCCGACCCAGGCGGGCATCGGGTTCCCGAAGGCGTCGGTGAGTCCGGTGACCGTGAGCCGACGCCGCAGCGAGTCGTCCGTGAACGTCACGCCCTGCGGTTGTTCGACGAGGACCGAGTATCCGCCTCGCGTCAGGGACGTCGTCACCGGGAAGGAGGTCCAGATCCCCGTCGTCGCCTTCCACTCGAAGAGGACCGCCGACTGGAGCTGGGCCGGCGTGAGGACGAGGACCTCGCCGAAGTCGATCCGGATCGAAACTCCGGGGTCGACGGGGCGGGCGAGGGGCGGGACCGTGCCGACGACCCGGGGGCCGTCCGTGTCGGACGTGGTGAAGCTCGCCCCGACGTCGCCGGAGTCGGTGAGGGGCCGGCCTTCCCGGTCGCGGACGCCAACCGGGCCGCCCTTCACGACGAGCGAGTAAGTCGTGGAGTTCTCGTACCTCGGGCTGGGCGTGAAGCGGACGACCTGCCGACCCGCCGTGTCGAGCGCGGAAGACCACGCGCCCGAGGCCGGCGTCCCCGAGAACGCGAGCTTGAAGTACGTCGACGTCGGACCGGACGGGAGAACGGCCGGGGCCAGCGGCTCGGAGAAGACGATCTCCACGGGCGCAGTCCGCGAGACGAGCGAGGCGCCGTTGGGCGGAGTGAGTGAGACGATCTGCGGCCGGGACGCGTCGAGGACGAGCGGCGGCAAGGCGTAGTCCGAGCCATGCGCGCTGCCGAGAGTGCCGGCGGCGCTCGCGACCTTCTCCCCGTCGACGCTCCTCGCCTCGATGGTGTACGGACCAGGCGCGAGGCCCGAAAAGGCGAAAGTGCCTTCGATCCCGGTGATGAGGAGCTGCTCGTCCCCGGCGGAAGGGCGGAGGCGGACCACGACGCCGGCCGCCGGCGCAAGGGACGCCGGGTTCCCGTCCCAGGCGTCGCCCTCGGGCGCCTCGTAGACGGTTCCGTGAGCCGACACGACCGGCGAGAGGGTGAGCTCGACGTCCAGGACCTCGTCGTCCCACTGGAGCCTCCGGGAGGCTGACGCGCCGAAAGGCGTTCCGGGGACGAACGCCGAGACGGTGACCTGCCCCTCCTCGACCGCGGTGAAGACCGCGCGGCCGGAACTGTCCGCCGCGGTCTCCCATGTCCCGTTCGGCGCGTGGACCCGGACGGTCGCGCCTGCGGCCGCGACGCTGCCTGCGTCGCGGACCGTGACGCGGACGGTCCCGCGGGCGAGAAGGACGATGCGATACGGGTCCACGCTCGTTCCCGCGCCCGACGCCCCTGACGAGAGGGCGCTCGAAGTGACGAGGGCGCGACGCCGCTCGCCCGTCGCCTCCGACGCCTGTACCCAGAAGCTCCTCGCGGCGAGGACGTCGCCGAAGAGAAAGGCGTGGCCCGGGTACGGGACGTCCGGCGCCAGGAGGCTCGCGAGCGGAATCGGCACCCCGAAAACACTGATTTGCCGCCCGTACGAGACCGCGAAGATCCCGTCGCCGGAGACGGAGTCCGGATTCAGCTCCACGAGGCCCGCCGCCTGCCGCTTCTCGTACAGCCTCACCCAGACTTCGCGGACCGGTTCGAGGACGAGCGCGACCTCCGCCTCTGGAGCGGTCGGCGTGAGGGTCACGATCTCGGCGGCCTGACGGGAGCTTCCTTCGATGCCGGCGGTGAGGGAGTACGTCGCGACCGGCAGGCCGTCGAACGCGAACCTCCCGAGGGCCTCCGGGTCCCGGCTCGTCGTCGCAAGCGCCGTGACGCCCGCGCCCCAGAGGCGCCCGTTCACGGTCCCCTGCAGGCGAACCGTTCCCCCACCGACCGGGACCGTCCACGCCGCGTCGTCGAAGAGGCGGCCCGAGATGCGCCCTCGCTGGTCGAGGACGACGACGGCCTCGACCTCCTGTCCCGCCGTCAGGAGCCTCACCTCGTCGAGGCGGCCGCCGCGTCCGGTCGGGGCGTGGAAGGCGTGGACGGACCAGGTCCCGAGGGGAAGGGCCGCGAAGGAGGCCCGCCCGTCGGCCCCGGCGACGGTCGCCTCTCCGTTCGAAAGGAAGACCTGCGCATCGGGAACGGGAGAGCCGTTCTCCGGGTCGCGCACGAGGACGATGAGCGCCCCGACCTGGCCGGAGAGGGCGAGGTCGCCCACGTCCACGACCTCGAAGTCGGCCTTCAGCTCGCCGAAGCGGCTCCCCTGCCGGCTGACCTGACCGGGATCCCTGGCAATCACGGTGAAGCGGCCCGCCGCGACGGCGGGGAACTCGAAGCGACCGTCGCTCCCCGCGCTCAGGTACCCGGGAGCGGCCGGGAAACGCCGGAAGGGGAACTCGTTCTCCTGGAGGGCCACCTGCGCGCCGGCGAGAGGGACGATTTCGCCGGGCGCCGTCTCGTCGACGACGCGTCCGCGCACCGTCCCCTGCGGCTTCAGGCGGACGACGAGGTCGAGCGTCTGCCCGGGCTCCACGATGCGGCCGTAGGTCCGACCCGTCCGCTCGATCGCGCCGCGCATCCCGCGCGCCGTGACGGAGACGCCGCCGGGGGGGACGAGCTCGAAGCGGAAGGCGCCGAGTTCGTTGGTCCTCTGGCGTTGAGGCAGGAGCCCGGCAGCATCGAGATCCACGTCGATGCCCGGCACCGGGGTGACGCCGTCGACATCGACGACGTAGCCAGCGACGGTCGAGGCTTCCTCGAAGAGGAGGTCGACCTCCTTGACCTGGCCGGCGAAATCGATCGAGCCCCCGAACGACGCCGTCCCGTGGAAGGGGTTCGACGCGGAGATGCTCAGCTCGCCGACCGGCAGGACGAGCGTGAGGCGCCCGTCCTCGTCGGTCGTCGTCTCGATCCCGGCCACCTTCTGGCGGATGACGAGCTCCTGGGGGCTGAACCAGGTCGGCTTGTAGGAAAGCGGGCTCATGATGCCCGCGCTCGCCGTCCTCGTCCTCACGTTCACGGTGCCGGCCCCTCGCAGACGGACGGTCGCGAACGCGCGGTGGCCTCCGAAGAGGACCTCCGTCCCCGTCGCGCCGATCCACCCGATCGCTCCGGGTTCGAGGCCGGTCCCCTTGTGGGCGGAGACGGTGTATCGCCGGACGGGGACGTCCTCGAGCGAGAAAGTCCCGTCGGCGCGCGTCGTCGTTTCGCCGATCGGGAGCACCGTCACCGTGACGCCAGGCGCCGGCCGGCCGAGCGGGTCGAGGACGACACCGTCGAGGGCTCCCGAGGAGGAGCCGCGAAGGAGGATCGTCGCCGCGACGACCGGGTCTGGAGAGGCGTCCGTCACCGCGACGAGCGTCGTCCCTTCGACCATTCGGGCGAAGTCGATCGCGTGGACGCGATAGGGGCGATCGCCGACACCCTGCGCCGGGACGTCGTCGATCCGGTAGTCACCCTGGCCGTCGGTCAGCGCGAAGCTTCCGGGCCCCTCGACGAATACGGTCGCTCCCGCGACCGCGACGTCCGTCTGGGTGAACGGGTCCCGGAAGAGGACTCGGCCCGTGACCGCCCTGGAAGTGGACGCGGCGATCGTCAGGGTGACGTCCGCGGTCGCGTCGGGGGCGAGGTCCAGGTCGACGATCGCCGCCGTCCTCGAGATCGAGAAGTCGGCGGCCTGAACGGTGACGCGACCGGCGGGGATTCCCTCGAACCGGAAGGCCCCGCCCGGTCCGGTCGTCGCGTGGCCGTATGGGGCGCCCGCCGAGTAGACGGCCACCGACGCGCCCGCGGCGGGGCCGACGATCGGCCCGTCGGGCGTCTCGTGGCGCGCGAGGACCTGCCCGGTGACGGTTCCGGTCCGCGTCGCCTCTGCCCGGGGGAGGTGCAGGGTGACGTTCGCGGTGGCTCCCGGGGTGGCGAGGGCGACCGTGGCGTAGGCCGAGCGGCCCGCGGCGTCGCGGGCGGTCAGGGTGATCGGCCCCACGGGGAGCCCGTCGATCCGGAAGGCTCCGTCCGCGCCGGCGACGGCCGAGAGGACCTCGGAGAAGAGGGTGCTCGCCGCCGTCACCGCGGCCGAGGCGACCGGGGCGCCGTCGTCATAGAGGACGTACCCGGCGACGGTCCCCCGCCCGAGGAGGGCGATGTTGATTCGTGCGAGGCGCGACTGCAGCCGGATGACGGAGGAGACCTCCTCCCGCTCCCCGGGGGCGAGGGGGTCCGGACCCGGAGGGACCAGGGCCTGGATCCGGAACCCGGACTGGACCAGTCCCTTCTCGGGTGGCCTCGGCACCGGGAGGATCGGCTCCTCGATGAAGGGGAAGAAGAACGCTCCCTCGGAGTCCGTGACCTGCTCGGCGACGAGGTCGTGGACGACACGCCCGTCGAGGCCGTCCTTGGACTGGATGACCCGATCCCGGACGAGACGAACGGTCGCCCCCGCGACGGCCTCCCCCGTCCCACGGAGGACCTTCCCCTCGACGAGGCCTCCGACGTGATCGTCCTCGATCCGGATCTCGGGGAGGGGATTCGCCAGCGGGCTGCCCCATGCGTCGCGGATTCCGGCGACGTCCAGCAGGTGGACGTGCGTGACGACCGGCTGCCCATCGTGTGTCGCGCGAATGGCCGAGACGGGCTGGGCGAAGCGGACCGTGACGACGCGCTCGCTCGAAGGCTGCCAGAGCGAGGACGCGGCCGAGAACGTCGTCCCTCGCTCGAGCGTCGTCCCCGAGGTCGTCGTGTCGAGGCCGCGGAAACGCGTCTCGACCTCGAAGCGACTCTCGTCCTCGGCGTCGGCCTTCGCGGGCGGCCGGTTGAAGAGATACCAGACACCCGACCCGTACGGGTCGAGGACGAAGTCCTGCCGAGCGCCGATCAGTCGGAACGGCGGCAGGTCGACCGAACGGACGGCTGGGGCCGGCGCGCCTGCGACCGGGATACCGGTCCCCAGGTGGACGAGGGCGAACGTGAGCGGCCTCGGGTCCCCCGCGGCGTGGACCGTCTCCACCGCCCAGGCCTGACCCGGCGGCACTGCGAGAGGTGGGAAGTCGACGCGGACGAAGCCATCGCCCGCGGCCGCCGGAACCACGAACGAGAGCGTGACCGGCATGGGCGGGCCGGAGGTCGGGCCGTGGACGACGAGGGCATAGCCCGCGGCGGCCGAGAGCCGCCCGACGACGGCGAGCGGCGCGCGACCACCGCCGGGCCCGTCGAGGACGTCGAAGACCTCTCCGAACGGCAGCGACCGCAGGGCCCTTTCGTCGCCGGCCGGGTAGGCGAGGTACGTCACGCCCGAGACCCCGTTGAGGCGGCGGACCTCGAGCGTCGGCGCGTTCCCCGAGCCGGCGCCCTGGAGAGTCGCGCCGAGCCAGGGGCGGGCCCAGCTCATCGTCGACGCCACGTCGTCGAGCAGCGCCGTGGCCGAGAGGCCGCGCGCCTCCTGCTCCTGCCGAACGAGAACGGCGAGAGCTTCCGCGGCGTCGCGTCCTTTCGCCAGGCTGCGCCGAAGCTGGTCGAATTCCGGCAGGTCGTGCCGGTTTCCGAGCTGGTCGAGAACGAGAGCCTCGAGCGAAGGAAGGAGCTCCTCGCCCAGGTAGAGCCGCTGTCCCGCTTCCGCGAGGTCCACGGCGCGCCGCTCGACGTCGGACGCGATGAGCCGCGGCAGCTCCGGCGGGATCGACCCAGGGGGCGCGACGGCGAGGCTCCAGGCGAGGCCCAGCAGCCGGACGTTCGCGCGGACGAGCGCTTCCGGCAGCTGTTCAGTGAAGCGCGGAAGGACGAGCGACGAGGGCGAGAGCGGGATGCCGGCCTCTCCGACACCCGTTCGGAGCCGGATGACTCCCTCCAACGGCCCGGCAGCCTGGAACGTCGTCGCCACGCATCGTCCCGTCACGTCGGCGACGAGGCGGTACTCGAGCGTCGCCCCCTCTCCCGGCGCGAGCGTCGGAATCGTGGGCGAGAAGTCGTCCCCCGGCCTCTCCTTGTGGGCCCCGGTGATCCGGGCCGGGTCCAGCTCGACGGTGACGAGGTTCTGCGTGGCGCGGGAGAGGTTCGTGACGGTGACGAAGAGCGTGTAGGGCTCGCCTTCGCGGACGACGTCCGGGTGGTTGAAGGAGAGGTTGAAGCGCGCGTCGACGACCTCCACGGCCGCCTTCAGCTTCCCGGTCAGCGGCAGGACCTGACGTCCCGGTCGCTCCAGGTCTGCCCCGATCTCCATCGTGACGACGTGCGTCCCCGCGACGAGGCCCTCGAGTGTGAAGCTCGCGGCTCCCTGCTCGCCGGGGCCGAGGCGACCGCCACCCGTCGCGCCGAGGACGGGCACCCTCTGGCCCGCTACCACCGAAGGCGTCGTCCGCGCGAGGCGCAGGAGCTCGCGCGGGACCGCCGCAGGAAGGCGGATCGCGCCCGTCACGTTCGCGAGGACGGCTCCGCTGCCGACGGGAGCGCCGTTGGCGACGAGCAGCTGCGCATCGAAGAACTGGTTCAGGAACGAGACGTTTCCGGGGAGGACGATGACCCCGAAGAGCTTCGAGTCGGGCGGCAGCTCTTCTGCCTCCTGCCCTGGCTCGAGCGAATCGCGCCCCGCGGCCTCGAGCTTGAAGGGGATCAGATGCGGGGGCTGCCAGCGACGCACGATGGCCGCGACGTCGCCCGGCAGCTCGTCGAGCTTCACCTGCGGCTTCGTGAGGAGGTCGACCTGTCCTCCCTCATGGAAGAGGACCGGGAACTCGATGGTCACCGGCTGGTCGCTGAAGGCGAACCCGACGGCGAAGTTGAAAGCCTGGAAGCTCTGCTGGGTGATCTCGATGCCGCGGGCCTTCAGCTCCTCGAGCGAGAGCTGCCGGATGGTGGCCGACGAGAGGAGGATCTGCCGCACCTCGAGGACGACCGCCGAGGGCGTCGCGCTGCCGAGGACCTCGCCCGTCCCCGCGCGGACGAGCCGGATGTTCGAGAGGACGTATGTCCCCTCCGCCTGGAACCCCGGAACGAGGAACGCTCCTCCCGGCACCGCCGAGTAGGTCAGCGGTGCCGGCAGCTCGGGGCCCGACAGCTCTCCCTGGGCCACGAGACCCGCGACCCGCGAGTCGCCCGCCGCCATACCGCCGCAGACGCCGGCGAAGCAGGTGCGCACGGACGCGCTCTCCGCGACGTTCAGCACCTGGGCCTCGTCCCCCGGAGCGATCGAGAGCCTCGTCCCCTGGATCAGGAGGCGGTCGGAGACGAGCGGGCCGGCGGGCTGCGCCGGGGCGGCGGTCGCGAACCCGACCACCCCGAGGACGATTCCGAGGACGCACGAAGAGACACCGGCCCTCCGGCCGCGCACGGCTGCGGACACGAAAGCGGCGACCGCCATCAGAACTCTGAAACCACCCCTCACGCGACCGGGCACTCTATCGAAGAGAATCTGAATTGCACAAGCCACTAATCTTCGTGGCGAGCACGATAAAGAAACATACCCGGTATTTGGTTTTTCGAGGACCGGCCGAAGACCGGGCGGCATGCCGTGAACTCGTTCGGTCGGAGCGACTTGAGTCTCCAGGGCGACGCACTCGACGAGGCCGACGCGCCGATCGAGGACTCAATTGACCCTATACCTATTCCGAACCGGCAACCGCCGCCGCCCGGCCCGAGCCTGGGGTCAGGTCTACCTTCTACACTCTACGCGGCGCGTAGAGTGTAGAAGGTAGACCTGACCCCCAACCTAGGACGACTCCCGCAGCTTTCGCACGTTCTCCGCGACGTCGCCCTTGAAGATCGCCGAGCCGGCCACGAGGACGGTGGCTCCGGCCTCGACGACCTCGCGGGCGTTCTCGGGTTTGATGCCGCCGTCGATCTCGAGCTCGGCCTTCGAGCCGAGGGCATCGAGCATCGCGCGGAGCCGGCGGACTCGCTCGGTGGATCCCGGGATGAACGACTGGCCTCCGAAGCCGGGGTTCACCGACATGACGAGGATCTGGTCGACGTCGGAGAGGATCTCCTCGAGGGAGGAGAGGGGTGTCGCGGGGTTGAGGGTGACGCCCGCCTTCACGCCGAGCTCCCGGATCTGCTGGATGGTGCGGTGGAGGTGCGGGCAGGTCTCGACGTGGACGGTGAGGACGTCGGCGCCGGCCTTCGCGAAGTCGGCGAGATAGCGCTCGGGCTCGACGATCATCAGGTGGACGTCGAGGAGGGCGCCCGTCTCCTCGCGGAGGGGGCGGAGGGCCTCGACGACGAGAGGGCCGATCGTGAGGTTCGGGACGAAGCGCCCGTCCATCACATCGACATGGAGCCAGTCGGCCCCGGCGGCGACGGCCTCGCGGGCGTGGGCGGCGAGGCGCCCGAAGTCGGCGGAGAGGATGGAGGCGGCGAGCTTCGCCATGGCGCCATCTTCTCCGAGAAACGGCCGGACGGGAATCGGTCGGCGCCGAGCTTCTCGCGGGAGGCGACCGGTGCGGCAGCCCTCGCTACGCGGCGGGAGCGCCTGAAGGGAGAGCCTCGTCGCCTCCAGGGGGCCTCGGCGCGTCCCTTCTCTTCACCCAGAGCCGCTTGGTGATGCGAGCGACGACCTCCCCGTCGTCCGCGACGACGTCGACGGTCAGCACCGGCTCGGTCTTCCCGTCCCGGTCGGCCGCGGCGCGAATCTCCTCGACCTTCTCCGGCGAGACGTGGAACGTCGCCGACACGCGGCCGCGCCCCGGCTTGAGGAACTCGATCGTCGCGGCCTTGTCCCAGACGAGGTAGTCGTCGCCGAGGTGCCGCACGAGGAGGAGCGCGAACCAGGGGTCGCACATCGAGTAGAGCGAGCCGCCGAAGTGCGTGCCGAAGAGGTTTCGGTTCCAGGGACGGAGCCGCATCTCGACACGGATCGTCCGCTCGTCCCCCAGCCGGTGGAGGACCCGGACGCCCGCGCCGAGATACGGCGGATAGATGTTGATGACGCGGTAGAGAAGTTGTTCGCGCCGGGTCGACACGCCCCGAAGATAGCCGAACCGGCAGGCGGAGAGACGCCCGGCGCACGGCAGCGCTCCCTCGGCTATCCTCGCCCCACGTGAAGCTCGTCATCCAGATTCCCGCGTGGGACGAGGAAGAGCAGATCGCGGCCGCCGTCCGCGAGCTGCCCCGGCAGGTCCCCGGCTTCGACTCCGTCGAGGTGCTCGTCGTGGACGACGGCTCGACCGACGCCACCTCGCGCGTCGCGAAGGAGGCGGGGGCCGACCACGTCCTGAAGCTCGGCATCCACCGCGGGCTCGCGGTCGCCTGGAGGGCGGGGCTCGACCACGCGCTCGCCCTCGGGGCCGACGTCGTCGTCTCGACCGACGCCGACCGGCAGTACGCCGCCTCCGACGTCGTCACTCTCGTCGGGCCGATCCTGGACGGCGAGGCGGAGATCGTCGTCGGCGACCGCGGCGTGGCGACGAAGCCCGACTTCTCCCCCGGCAAGCGGCTCGTCCAGCGGCTCGGCTCCTGGGTGGTGCGGCGCGCCTCCGGGACCGACGTCCCCGACGCCACGTCGGGCTTCCGGGCGCTGACGCGCGAGGCGGCCCTGCGGCTCAACGTCTACTCCCGGATGACCTACACGACCGAGACGCTGATCCAGGCGGGGCACAAGAACATGGCGGTCCGCTCCGTCCGTGTCGGGACGAACCCGCCCGTCCGCCCCTCCCGCCTCTTCCGCCGGACCTCGCGCTACGTCCTCGTACAGGCGGCGAACATCCTCCGGATGACCGCCCTCTACAAGCCGCTCCCCGTCTTCCTGGGGCTGTCGGCGATCCTCTTCCTCCTCGGGGCAGGGCTCTTCGGGCGCTACGCGTGGATCCTCCTGACGGACCCGACGCCCGGCGCGCACCTGCAGTCGCTCCTCCTCGCCACGGTCTTCCTGGTCGGCTCGTTCCTCTCGCTCCTGACGGGCCTCCTGGCCGACCTGATCTCGATCAACCGGACGCTCATGGAGGAGATCCTGCTCCGCATGCGCCGCCGGGAGGCGGCCCGGGGCGCGGACGACCGTGACGACGCCCGCGGCTGAGGCGCGGGCACGGCCGTTCCTGCGGCGCCTCGCGCTGACGCTCCTCTGGGCCGTTCTCCTCGTCCTCCTCGCCCGGCAGGTCGCGCACGCCCCCGCGGACGTCCTCGGGCGCGTCGCGAAGGCGAGGCCGGAGCTCCTCCTCGCCGGCGCCGTGGTCTACGCGCTCGCCTTCGCGGCCCGCGCGGCGCGGCTCAACCTCCTCCTCGCGCCGGCCGACCGGATCCCCTTCGGGCGCGCCTGGGCCGTCTCGGGCGCGACGACGTTCCTCCTCCAGGTCCTCCCGTTCCGCGGCGGCGAGGTCGCGAGCTGGGCGCTCTACCGCCGCGTCCTCGGGACGGGCTGGGCGCGCGCCGGGGCCGTCTTCGTCCTCGTGAAGACGCTCGACAGCGCCGCCTTCCTCCTCGCCGGCCTCGCGGGGGCCGCCGCGCTCGCCCTCAGGGGCGGCGTCCCGGTCCTCGGCGGCGCCACGGCCGCTGCCGTCGCCGCGGGAACGGTCCTCCTCGTCCTCCTGCCGCGGCTCGGTGTGCCCGTCGTCGAGCGGCTCGCCGCGCGCGCCGCGGCTCGCCCGAGAATCGCGCGCGGGCTCGGCGAGCTGGCCGAGGGGCTGCGCGTGGCCCGCGAGGCGCCGCGCGTCTACCTCCTCGCGTTCGCAGGGGCCATCGCGTTTCTCGCCGGCCACTTCGCGGCGCTGGCCCTCCTCTTCGCGGCGCTCGGCCTGACGCCGTCGCTCGCCGTCCTCGCCGTCGCGTCGCTCGCGTCGGTCCTCTCGGCCGCCGTCCTCCCCTCGCCCGCGGGGACGTTCGGGCCGATGGAGTCGGGCTTCGCGGCGGGGCTCGCGCTGGAGGGGGTGCCGCTCGTCCTCGGGGCGACCGTCACGGGCGCCGTCCACCTCCTGACGACGCTCGCCTGCGGGGTCGTCGGCCTGCCGCTCCTCCTGGGGCGCGACAGGCGGGATGTCAGCCCGCCGGCTTGACGGAAACGAGACGCCGCGACCCGGGGGAGACGATCTCCTCGCCGCGCTGGCAGTAGGGGCAATCGGCTTCGCTCCAGGTCGGGACCTCCATCCGGAGGACCGACCGGAACGGCAGCCCCTCGAGGGTGTCCGTCCCGCCGCCGGCGGACGCGCCCCTGCGGTCGACGACCGCGGCGCAGGCAACCGGCTCGGCCCCGAGGCTCCTCACGAGCGCCAGGACCTCGCGCGTCGAGCCCCCCGTCGTGACGACGTCTTCCACGACGACGACCTTCTCTCCCGGCGCAAGGCCGAGCCCGCGCCGGAAGGCGAACGCCCCCTCCACCCGCTCGGCGAAGATCGCGCGCCGCGAGAGGGCGCGCCCCACCTCGTGGCCGATGACGAGACCGCCCATCGCCGGGGAGACGACGACGTCGATCCCGAGCGGCGCGAGGGCCTCCCCGAGCGCGGCGCCGAGGGCGCCGGCGCGATCCGGCCACTGGAGGACCTTCGCGCACTGGAGGTACTTGTCGGAGTGGAGGCCCGAGGAGAGCTTGAAGTGGCCCGTGAGAAGAGCCTCGGTCTCCTCGAAGTGGCGAAGCGCCTCGCTTGCGTTCATGCCGTTCCTTCCTCGCGTCTCTTCAGGCCGTAGCGGTCCATCTTCTTGTAGAGGTTCGACCGCGGCGTCTCGACCGACTCGGCGGTCCGCGTCACGTTCCCGCCGTTCTCGGCGAGCTTGGCGACGAGGTAGAGCTTCTCGGCCTCGTCCTGGAACTCCTGGAGCGTCTTCACCGCGAGGAGACGCGTCCAGACCTCGTCGGCGGCGAGGGCGCCGGGGGCCGCGGCCGGCGTCTCCCCGGGAAGAACGCCCCGCGGGGCCTCCTCAGGCTCCCCCTCCCGCACGACGCGGCCGCCCCGGACGACGACGGGCCCCTCGTGCCGGGCCTCGCCGGGCCCTTCCACGTCCACCGAGTCGACGACGTCGCCGTCGGTCATGATCATCAGCCGCTCGACGTGGTTCTTCAGCTCGCGGACGTTCCCCGGCCAGGGGCGCGCCGCCAGCGCCATGAGCGCCTCGTCGGTGAAGCGCTTGGGCCGGTAGTTGTTCGTCCGCGCGAAGAGCTCGGCGAAGTGGAGGACGAGCGCCGGGACGTCCTCGGGGTGCTCGGCGAGCGCGGGCGTCTTCAGCGGGATGACGTTCAGGCGGTAGAAGAGGTCCTCGCGGAACTTCCCCTGGCCGATCATCTCCGTCAGGTCGCGGTTCGTCGCGGCGACGACCCTCACCTTCACCCTCACGACCCGGGGGCTCCCGACCGGCTCGACCTCCCCCTCCTGGAGGACGCGCAGCACCTTGGCCTGCGCCGAGAGGGACATGTCGCCGATCTCGTCGAGGAAGATCGTCCCTCCGTCGGCCTCCACGAACTTCCCCACCTGCTTGCGCTCGGCCCCCGTGAACGACCCCTTCTCGTGCCCGAACAGCTCCGACTCGATGAGGGTCTCGGGGATCGCCGCGCAGTTCACCTGGATGAACGGCCCGTTCCTCACGGCCGACCCCTCGTGGATCGACCGGGCGACGAGCTCCTTGCCCGTGCCGCTCGGCCCGACGATCAGGATCGTCGCCGGCGTCGGGGCGACGCGGGCCACGTCGGCGAGGAGCTTCTTCATCACCGGCGCCTCGCCGACGAGACGCGTCAGGCCGAGGCGGCTCCTCAGCTCGAGGTTCTCGCGGGTGAGGCGCGACGTGTCGAGGACGCGGCGCAGGGCGTTGAGGACGTGCTCGGTGGCGAGCGGCTTCTCGAGGAAGTCGTTCGCGCCGGCCCGGATCGCCTCCATCGCCGTCCGCACGTCGCCGTGGCCGGAGATCATGACGACCGGCGTCGCCAGGCCCCGCTTGCGGATCTGCGCGAGCGTCTCCAGGCCGTCCTGGCCCGGCATCTTGATGTCGAGGAGGAGGGCGTCGTGGTCGGGCGCCTCGGCGACGGCGTTCGGCCCCGCCGAGACGGCGGTGACGTCGAAGCCCTCGTCGAGGAGGATCGCCCGGAGCGACTCCCGGATGTCGCTCTCGTCGTCGCAGATGAGGATCCTGTGAGCCATCGGCGCGGAGGATACGACGACCGTCAGCGGGCCTTCACGGCCGCCGGGGAAGCGGCTCTGCCGAGCTTCTCGAACGGCACGTCGAGGAGCGGCCAGTCGCGCCAGTCCTTGAAGTCGAAATGCCACCACTCCCACGGGTAGACGAAAAAGCCCTCGCGCTCCATCGTCCCCCGCAGCAGCTCGCGGCGCTCGAGCTGCTCCTTCGTCCCTCCCTCCCAGGTCGCGTAGGACCGCGGGCTGAACTCGTCGTAGCCCGACCCCATGTCCGCCGCCTTCCCGGTCTCGAGGTGGTAGAGGGTGAGGTCGACCGAGCAGCCCCGGTTGTGCCGCGAGCCGCGCTTCGGGTTCGCGACGAAGAGCTTCTTCTCCTCGGGCGTCGCGTCCCAGAACGCCTTCGTCACGGCCCAGGGCCGGTAGCCGTCGAAGACCATGAGGCCGAAGCCCTTCTCCGCGAGCCTGCGGTGGGCCCGCGCGACCGCCTCCGCCGCCGGCCGCTGGAGGAACGCCCGCGCCTCCCGGTAGACCGGCCGCCCGAGGAAGTTGTCGCTCCGCGCGTACTTCACGTCGAGCCGGATCCCCGGCTCGAGCGCCGTCAGCTCCACGAGGTCCGCCTCGCGGAAGGGCCCCGGCTCCGCCGGCGGCCCGTCCTGGGGGAGGACCGGTCCCGCGAGAACCACGAGGACCGCCGCGACGAGGAACCGGAAAAGGCGTGGGGTCAGGTCTTGATTTTCCATTATAGATCCTCCCGGCCTCCGGCCTCGGCCGGCCTCAGCCGGCCTGGAGGCGTCTCAGCACGAGGAGCGTGTAGTCGTCCGCGTAGTCGTCGGACCCGCAGAACTCCGCCGTAGCCCTCCCGACCTCTTCGATCACGCTGGCCGCCGGAAGCTCCCGCGCGGCAAGGACGACCTCCGCGAGCCGGTCGACGCCGAACTCCACTCCCCCCGGCCCCTCGGCCTCGACGACGCCGTCGGTGTAGAGGAGGAGGAGGTCCCCCGGCTCGAGGACGACGTCGCCGGCGAGGTATCGGGCGCCCGCGAGGAGGCCGAGAGGCGGCCCGCCGGTCGTCAGCTTCGTGAAGCGCCCGTCCGCCCGCACGAGGAGCGGCGGCGAATGCCCGCAGTTGGCGTACTCGAAGCGGCCGCGCGAGGGGTCGAGGACGCCGTAGACCGCCGTGACGTACTCCGTCGGCGCCATCCTCTCGCGCAGGAGCCGGTTGGCCGCGGCGGCCGTGCGCACCGGCTCGGGCTCCCCCTCCAGCTGCGTCCTCAGGATCGCCCGGAAGGTCGTCAGGGTCATCGCCGCGAGGCTGCCTTTGCCGGAGACGTCGGCGACGACGAGGCCCAGCCTGCCGTCGGCGAGGGCGATCTGGTCGTAGTAGTCGCCGCCGACCTCGAAGCGCGGCCGCGTGTAGCCCGCGGTGTCCCACCCGGGGACGTCCGGCCAGACCGCCGCGCTGTTCTCCTGCCCCGCCTCGAGGGCCAGGCGGAGCTGCTCCTCGAGCCTCTCCTTCTGGACGAAGAGCCGGTAGAGCACCGCCTTCTCGACGGCGATCGCCGCGGCGTCGGCGAAGAGGCGCAGGACCTCCGCGTCCTCGTCCCCGTAGGCGCCGGGCTGGTCGCTCTCGAGGTTCATCGCGGCGACGAGGCGCCCCCCCGCGTAGACGGGCACGGCCAGCTCGGAGCGCGTCGTCGGGCGCCCCATCACGTACCTCGGGTCGAGCCTCACCTCGCGCGCCACGGCGGGCTCCCCCGTCTTCAGGACGTGGCCGACGAGCCCCTGCCCCATCGCGAGGAGGCGGTCGATGTCCGGGAGCGGCCCGTCGAACCCGCGCCTCACGGTCGCCGCGATCCGCCGCCACGAGAGGCCGTAACCCGGAAAGACCTCCTCGCGGTTCAGGACGAAGATCCCCGCGGCGTCGTAGCCGACCGCCGAGCGGAGCGTGTCGAGGAGGCGGCCGAGCACCTCCTCGAGGTTCAGCGTCCCGTCCAGCTCGTGCGCGATGCGGACGAGGAGCCGGTTGCGCTGCTCCCCCGTCATTCCGTGACCGGGCCGAACCCCGCTCCTCGCCGCCGAGTCCATCCTCGCATCCTACCACGCGTGGGGTCAGGTCTTGATTTTCTATTCTGGGAGGGCGGGCGAGCCGCCCCTCCTGCTGTTTCCGGAAGCGGCCTCTCGCGCGGCTTTGCCCTCGGGCTACCGGCCGTCATAAGCTCGAGCGTCAGAGGCTCGCCATGCTCGTGCTCGCCCTCCTGCTCCTCCAGGCCGCGTCACCGGAAGCCACGGCGCCCACGCCCACGCCTTCTCCAACGGCCCGTCCGGCTCCGTCGCTCGGGCGGTCGGGCGATCCGGTCCGGCAGAAGACCCTCTCCGAGCATGCGGCAGAAATGAAGGCGAAGGGGGCCACTGCGCGCAAGGTGTCGTTCGACGACGTGGCCACCGGTGAAGCGATAGCCCCGGACCCCGGGGAGAAACCCGCGGAGGAGGCCGGAATCAAGGCCGGCGGCGACGATGCGAAGGCCGCAGCGACAGCCGCCCAGCGCAGGATGGACCGCGCCGTCGAGAAGGGGCTCGCCGTCCCCGAACGGACCAGCACGTCCCGCCGCAACAACGCGCGCCGCGAATGGGACCAGGCCGCCGAGGCCTGTCGCACCACGCCCGGCTGCGTTCCGCAGTACCGCGACGACCCCCGCTACGGGAGCGACAAACCGCTGAAGACGGACCAGGAGCTGATCGAGGAGATCCGCAAGCGCGGCTTCTCCGAGCCTCACCCGCTCCCGAAGTAGATTTGGGGTCAGGTCTTGATTTTCTATTCTGCACGGCCGCCTCGAACCCGCCAGCGGACGAGCGTCTTCCCTTTGCCGCGGACGGGAACGATTGGCGGAAGCGTGTGGGAGTCGAACCCACCCGCCGCCCCTCTCGGAGCGTGCACGCTGGTTTTGAAGACCAGGGGGGCCACCGGACCCCTTGCGCTTCCGCCGGGGATTCTACCCGGCCCAACGTCGGCCCGTCCGTGACCCGCGTCCTCTTCGTCGAGGCGCGGGACGAGGCCGCGCTCAGGGACTTCGCCTCCGGCCTCTCCTCGCCGTGGCGGCTCCTCTCCCGCCCGGAGCAGGGCCTCTTCCTCCTGGAGGCGACAGGGGCCGGGGCGGAGGCGGAGAGCGCGGCGGGGGAGCTCCCGGGCGTCCGTGCCTGGGCCTTCGACGTCGTCGACGAGAATTCCGGCGGCTAGACTCCCTCCATGCCCCACACCTCGCCACGCCGCGTCGTCGTCGGAATCTCGGGCGCCTCGGGGATCCCCTACGCGAAGGACCTCCTCGAGAGCCTCCGGCTCGCCGGGGACCTCGAGGTCCACCTCGTCGCCACGGACGGGGCGAAGCGGGTCGCCGCCGACGAGCTCGGCATGCCGCTCGACGAGCTGGCCGGGCTCGCCGACGTCGTCCACGCGAACCGCGACATCGGGGCCTCCATCGCCTCCGGCTCCTTTCGAACCCTCGGCATGGTCGTCGTCCCGTGCAGCGCGACGACCCTCTCGAAGGTCGCCTACGGCGTCTGCGACAACCTCCTGACGCGCGCGGCCTACGTCCACCTGAAGGAGCGCCGCGCGCTCGTCCTCGTCCCGCGAGAGGCCCCGCTCCCCCTGCCGACCCTCGAGGCGATGGTGAAGGCGGCGCAAGCCGGAGCGACGATCCTCCCCGCGAGCCCGGGCTTCTACTCGCGGCCGAGGTCGATCGACGACCTCCTCGGGTTCGTCACGCAGCGCATCCTCGACCTGCTCGGCCTCGAGGTCGCGCGCTCCCCCCGCTGGAAGGACGACTGAGACCCTCGCCGACGGCTGCGGCCGCCGTACACTCGACGGGATGGCGGCGCTCCCCGGCCACACCCTCTTCACGGGCGGATTCCGCGCGCTCGAGGAGCGCTTCCTCGGCGAGGTCCGCGCGCTCAAGCGGGACGACGCTCTCCGCCCGGTCGACGTCCTCGTCGGCTCGAACCTCCTCGGCGTCTACCTGAGGCGCCGGGCCGCCGAGGCGCTCGGCGGCATCGCCAACTTCCGCTTCCTCACGTTCCTCGACCTCGCGCGGGAGCGCTCCCCGGGGCCCGACCCGCGCCCCCCGATGCCGCCCCTCGGCGAGGACCTCCTCGCCCGCCGCACGCTCCGCGAGAACCCTTCCGGCGCCGCGTTCGGCGACCTGCGCGAGCGCCCCTCTCTCGCGGCGCTCCTCGCGAGGACCGCGAACGACCTCCGCGAGGCGGGCATCGCTTCCGACCGTCTCGCCGGGCTCCTTCCCGCCGTCGCGGCGACGCCGGACCGGGCCCTCCTCCTCGGGCACGTGGCGGCGCTCGTCGCCGACTTCGAGGCCCGCCGGGCCCGCTTCGCCGACCCGACCTCCGCGCTCGAGCGCGCGGCCGGCGCGACGCGCGCGCCTTCCGCCGAGCCGCTCCTCGTCTACGGCCTCTACGACCTCGGGGGGCTGCGCGAGCGCCTCCTCGGCGCCGTGGCCCGCGAGAGGCCCGTCCTCGCGTTCGTCCCGGACGACGGGGAGGACGAACCCGAGTCGCGCGGGTCCCCGCCCGCCCGCGCGGCCCTCTTCGAGGGCCTCCTCGGCGCCCTTCCCCGCCCGCTCCCCGCCTCGCCCGGCCCCGCGCCGGCCTTCGTCGTCGCGCCGTCCGACTCGTCGGAGGCGCGCGAGACCGTCCGCGAGATCCTCCGCGCGGTCGACGCCGGAACGCCGCTCCACTCCTGCGCCGTCCTCCTCAGGGACCCGGCGCGCCAGGAGCCGGCGCTCCTCGCCGAGCTGAGACGCCGGGATCTCCCCTTCTTCCGCCCGGCCGGCGGCGGCTTCTCGCGCTCCCCGGCCGGCCGCGCGGTCCTCGCCCTTCTCGCCCTCGCGGCGCGCGGCTTCGAAGGGGACGACGCCGTCGCCCTCGCCGACGCCCTCGAGGGGCTCGCCGCGCTTCCCGCCGGCTCCGCCCCGCGACTCGCCCGCCTCCTCGCCGATCTCCGCTTCCGGCACGGGCTCGAAGACCTCGATCGCCGCGTCGCCGAGGCGCGGGCGAAGTCCGGCATCGCCGAGAGGCCCGACTCCGAGTCGGAGGGGCGCCTCTCGGAGCGGGCCCGCCGCCTCCACGACTCCCTCTCCGCCGCGGAGGCGTTCCTCGCCCTCGCCGGCCCGGCGATCCCGGACGCCTCTCCCGCGCCGTTCCCGGAGTGGTCCGCCCGCCTCTCCTCCGCCGTCTCCGCGTTCCTCCCCTCCGGCCCCGACCGCGCCTCGCTCGGCGCCGCCTTCGACACCCTCTCGGCCCTCGACCGCCTCGAGCCCGGCGGAAGAGTCTCCGCGACCGAGGTCCTCGCGTTCCTGCCCGACGCGCTCGAGACGGTCCCCGTCCGAAGCGGGCAGTTCGAGAGGGACGGCGTGGCCGTCCTCTCGGCCATCTCGGCCCGCGGCCTCCTCTTCGACGCCGTCTTCGTCCCCGGCCTCGCCGAGCAGCTCTTCCCGCGGCCCGGTCGGCCCGACCCGCTCCTCTTCGACGAGGAGCGGCGGGCGCTCGCGACGCGGGCGGACGTAAGGCTCGCCGCGCGGACCGGGCCGCGCCACGCGCGCGAGGAGCGCTTCCTCTTCCACCTCGCCCTCACTTCGGCCCGCGAGCGCCTCGTCCTCCTCGCCGCACGGCGGGAGTCGGCCACCGACCGTCCCCGCCTCCTCTCGCCCTTCCTCCTCGACGTCCTCGCGCAGACCGCCGGCCGCTCCGTGAGGGAGACCGAGCTCTCCGCTCCGGGCGCGATCGCCGGCCTCCGGTTCCTCCCGCTCGGCGTCGTCCCAAACGACGGCCTTCCGATCGACGCGGCCGAGGCGCTGACGCGCGCCCTCGCCCGGGACCCGGCGCTCGCCGCCCGCCTTGCGTCCCCGCCCGAGGGCCTCTCCCGCGCGGCGGCCCGCGCCTCGTCTCGCGCCCGGAGCGAGTTCACCGACCGCGAGGGGCGCATCGGGCGACCCTCCAGCCGCCTCGCGCTGACGGGCCGCCCGCTCTCGGCCAGCCGGCTCGAACGCCGCGCCGCGTGCGCGTACCGCGCGTTCCTCGCCGACGGTCTCGGCCTCGCCGCTCCCGACGAGCCCGCTGACGCCCTCTACCTCGACGCCCTGGCCCTCGGCACGCTGGCCCACGCCACCCTCGAGCGGCTCGCCGGCGCCGCCGGGCCCAGCGGCCTCGCCTCCCTCGACGACGTCGCCGTCCGTGCCGCCTGCCGCGCCGAGGCGACGGCCTTCTTCCGCGAGCTGGAGATCGACCCTCCCGCGCCCCTCGTCGACGCCGCCGAGACCCTCCTGCGCGACCGCGTCGGAGCGGTCGTCGCCCGGGAGCGCGAGCGCGACGAGCGGCTTCCGCTCGCGGGTGCGGAGGTGAGGTTCGGGCCGGGCGAGGCGCTCTCGCCCCGGGTCGCGCTCCCGTCGGGCGACGTCGTCCTCGTCGGGCGGATCGACCGGCTCGACCGCGACGGCGCCGCCGCCCTCGTCGTCGACTACAAGTTCGGCAGGGCGCGCCCCTACGGCCGGAAGAACGCGAAGGGCCACCTCGTCGCCGGCGGCGAGCGGCTGCAGCTCGCGGTCTACGCGCTCGCCGCGCGGGAGTCCGGCGCCGCGCTCCCCCGCGCGGAGTACCTCTTCGTCGAGCGGGACGGCGACGAATCCGTCGCCGTCCCCGTCTGTTTCGGCGAGGCCGCGACGGCGGAGGCGGTCGACCGCTTCCGCGCCGCCCTCGTCCTCCTCGAGACGGCCGCCTCCCGCGGCGACTTCTTCCCGAAGACGACCCCGTTCGCCTCCGGCGACAGCCACTGCGGGACCTGCGACTTCGCGGCGGTCTGCGGCCCCGGGCACCTCCGCGTCTACGGCCGCAAGCGCGAGGCCGAGCGAGAGGCCGATCCCGTCCACCCGCTCTTCGCCCTCGAGGAGATCCGGTGAACGCCCTCCCCGACCAGGCCGACCGCGACGCCGCCGTCGCCGACACCGCGACCTCGATCCTCGTCGAGGCCTCGGCCGGCACGGGCAAGACGACGACCCTCGTGAGGCGGATCCTCGAGCTCGCCCTCGCCGACGGCGTGCCTCTCTCGCGCATCGCGGCGATGACCTTCACCGAGAAGGCCGCGGGCGAGATGAAGGAGCGCCTTCGCGCGGAGCTCGACGAGGCGGCCACGAGAGAAGAGGACCCGCTCCGGAGGCGCCGCGCCGCCGAGGCGCGCCGCGACCTCGAGGCCGCGCCCATCTCCACGCTCCACGCCTTCTGCGGACGGCTCCTTCGCGAGAGGCCCGTCGAGGCGGGCGTCGACCCCGACTTCGTCACGCCCGAGGAGCCGGTCACCGAGGAGCTTCTCGACGCCGTCTTCGTCGAGTGGCTGGACCGCGCGGCCCGCGAGGAGGGACCGGTCGCCGACGCCCTGCGACAGGGCCTCTCCCCCGAGGAACTGCGCGCGCTCGCCGGCGAGCTCTACGCGGAACGCGCCCTCGTCCTCGCCTCCGCCATCGAGAGCGACCCGATCCCCTTCGTACGGCGAGAGGCTCTCCGCCTCGCCCTCGCCGGCTCGGACCTCTGCGACGAGGTCCCCGACGAGGGACGGGCGGAAAAGAAGGCCCTCCTCCTCGCCGCCGCCGTGTCGGAGCTGGGAGACGTCGCCCAGGCCGGCGACGCGGCCCTCGCCTCCTTCGTCCCTTCCGTCGAGATCTCCCTCGTCGGCGGAAAGCGCGGCCTCTGGAGCGCCGAGCTGAAGGCCGGCGTCGAGAAGTACCGCAAGGACGTGAAGGCCCTCGCCGCCCTCGTGAAGGAGGTCCCCCGCTCCCGCCTCCTCGCCGCCGTCGTCGATGCCATCCTCACCGGGCTCTTCCCCGCCCTCGAGGCGGAGAAGTCGAAGCGGGGCCTCCTCGACTTCGAGGACCTCCTCCTTCACGCGCGCGACCTCCTGCGCGATTCCCCGGCCGCGCGCGAGCACTTCCGCGCCCGCTTCCAGACGATCATCGTCGACGAGTTCCAGGACACCGACCCGGTCCAGGCCGAGATCGTCCTGCGCCTCGCGGCCGGCGAGAGCGACCAGGACTCCGCGCCCTGGCAGGAGCTCGACCCGGGCGGCGGCGCGCTCTTCCTCGTCGGCGACCCGAAGCAGTCGATCTACCGCTTCCGCCGGGCCGACGTCGAGACCTGGCGGCAGGTGGCCCCGCTCTTCCCTTCCGGGGCCCGGAAGACGCTGACGACGAGCTTCCGGGCCGGCCCGGGCCTCGTCTCCTTCGTCAACGCCGTCTTCTCGCGCGTCTTCGCCGAGTGCGAGGAGCCGTGGGAGGTCTCGTACGCCCCGCTCGCGCCGCGCCCCGACGCGACTCCCGGCGAGTCCCCGGCCGTCCTCTACGTCGCGCCCCCGGCGGCCGGCGACGAGGAGCTTCCCGAGGGGGAGGACCTCGCGGGCTCGGCCCTCGAGGCCCGCGCCGTCGCGAACCTCCTCCGCGAGCGTTTCGCCGGCCGGCCGAAGGGTTGGGAAGGGATCGCCGTCCTCGTCTCGCGCAACGAGTCGATCGACGTCTTCGAGGAGGCGCTCCGCGAGGCCGGGATCCCGGCCGTCCTCGAAGGGGGCGCCAGCTTCTACCGGCGGGAGGAGACGGCCGCCGTCGTCCAGGCGCTCCGGGCCGTCGCCGACCCCGCCGACGGCATCGCCGCGACCGCCGCGCTGAAGTCGCTCCTCTTCGGCCTCACCGACGTCGAGCTCCTCGAGGCCGTCGAGTCGGGCCTGCGCCTCGACGCGCCCCCCGCCGCGCCCCCCGCCGCGCCGGTCCCGGGCCCGGTCGGAGAGGCCCTCGCGCTCCTCGCGAGGCTCCGCGCCGCGCGCCACGCGCGCCCCCTGGCCGAGACCGTCCTCGACCTCCTCGACTCGCGGTCCGTCTTCCCGGCGCTCCGCGCGGGCGCCGTCGTCCACCCGGCCCAGGCCGAGGCGAATCTCGAGCGGCTCGTCGTCCTGGCCCGCGCCCTCGACGCCGAGGGCCTCTCCTTCCGAGAGGCCGTCTCGCGCCTCGCCTCGCGCCTCGAGGCGGTCCAGGCCGAGCCGCGCGCCTTCGAGGAGAAGGCCGACGCCGTCCGCCTCCTGACCCTTCACAAGTCGAAGGGGCTCGAGTTCGACGTCGTCGTCCTCGCCGACCTCGGCTTCAAGCAGCCCGAGGCCGCGGGCCGCAAGCGGAGACTCTTCTACGAACGAAGCGGGGGCCGATGGGCCGTCAGGGCCTCGTTCTCGGGGGCGCGCGCCGGCTCCCCCGGCTTCGCCTACGTCGAGGAGCGCGACGCCCTCCGCCAGCGCGCCGAGGACCAGCGCCAGCTCTACGTCGCGTTCACCCGCGCGAAGGAGAAGCTCGTCGTCTCCTGGTTCCGGACGCGGAGAGTGAAGAAGGACGGGGAGATCTCCGACTTCCTCGGCAAGTCGCTCCTCGCCTCCGTCGCGTTCGCCGAGGGCCCGCCGTCCGACCTCGCGCCCCTCGTGGAGGTCGTCCCCGCGAACCTCGCGCCGCCCCCGGCCGCCGCACCCGCCGCCGCGACAACCCGCGAACTCGACCTCGAAGCCGAGACGAAGGCCGCGGAGGCCCGCCTCGCGCGCGCCCGCGCCACCGCTTCGCGATCGCTCCGGCGGTCGGGCGAGAAGGAGAAGCCCTGGTCCCGGGCCGCCGCCGCGGAGTACGCCTCGCCCTCCGTCGAGGACCTCCCCGCCCTGGAGCGCGCCGAAGAGGTCCAGGCCCGCGCCGTGAGGCTCGGCACCGCGGTCCACGAGGCGATGGAGCTCCTCCTCGACCCGTCGCGCACGCCCCCCGCCTCGGCCGGGGAAGCCGTGAAGGCCGCCGCGACCGTCCTCGACCCGGCCAGCGCGGCGGAGGCGGCCGTCCTCGTCGAGAGGCTCCTCGCGCATCCCGTCGTCGCCCGAGCCCGCGCCGCGCGCCGCCGCTTCGTCGAGCTCCCCGTCCTCTTCCGCGACGACGCCCTCGAGGGCGCCCCGCTCGTCGAGGGGAAGATCGACCTCCTCTTCGAGGAGGAGGACGGCTGGGTCGTCGTCGACTGGAAGACCGACCGGGTCCCGACGCCGACCCTCCGCGCCGAGCGCGAGGTGCTCTACGCCCCGCAGCTCGAGAGCTATGCGCGCGCGCTCGCGGCCGTCCTCGGCCCCGCGACCCGGGTCAAGGAGACGCTCCTCGCGTTCGCGCGGGGCTGACGGCGCGGCGCCGTCAGCGCCCCGTCCCTTCCGCCCCGCCTTCTCCGCGCTGCGGCCCCTGGTGCTTGATGACCAGCCCCTCGGCGATGAAGATCGTCTCCTCGGCGATGTTCGTCGCCAGGTCGGCCACCCGCTCGAGGTTCTTGGAGATCGACATGATCTCGATCGACCGGCTGATGAGGCCCGGGTTCTCGGCCATGTAGGTCAGGAGCTCGCGGATGAGCGACAGGTTCTTCGCGTCGACGACGTCGTCGCGAAGGAGGACCTCCTTGGCGAGCGCCGTGTCGCGCCGGACGAAGGCGTCGAGCGAGTCTCGGAGCATCCCCCTCACGACCTCGGCCATGTGCGGGATGTCGATCCACGGCTTGAACGGCTTGACGCCGGCGAGCCGCTCGGCCGCCTGCGCGATGTTCACGGCGTGGTCCCCGATCCGCTCCAGGTCGGCGTTGATCCGGATCGCCGCCACGAGGAGGCGCAGGTCGCCCGCCACGGGCTGCTGCGTCGCGAGGAGGTGGATGACCGCCTCCTCGTTCCGCACCTCGAGCTCGTTGACGACGACGTCCCTCTCGCAGACGCCCCTCGCCTTCTCCGCGTTCCCCTCGATGAGGGCCTCGACGGCGGCGCGGATCTGGCCTTCGACCTCCGCGCCCATGCCGATGAGCTGCCGGCGAAGCTGCTCGAGTAGGTCGGAGAAGTGCTCTTTCATGAGGCCTCCTTGAGGGCGAGGTCGGCGGCCGCGGGGAGGGAGACGGTGAACCGGCTCCCGCGCAGGGGCTCGGACTCCACGCGGATCGACCCGCCGTGGAGGATGAGAAGGTGCTTGACGATGGCGAGGCCGAGGCCGGTCCCGGGCGTGGCCTTCGACCTCGACGGGTCGACCCGGTAGAAGCGCTGGAAGATCTTCGACTGCTCGCTCGCGGGAATGCCGGCGCCTCGATCCACGACATGGACGAGGACCGCCCCGCCCGCGGCGCCCCGGCCCGGCTCGGCGAGGACGTCGACCCGGGCGCCGCCCGGAGAGAACTTGACCGCGTTGTCGACCAGGTTGCGGAAGACCTGCGCGAGGCGCCGCCGGTCTCCCCGGACGGCCAGTCCGGGCCTCGCTTCGAGAACGACCTCCACCTTCTTCGCCCGGGCCGCCCCTTCCAGGTCCTTCACGACCCCCGCGAGGAGACCCTGGAGCGGCACGTCCTCCAGCTGGAGCGTCACCGCGCCCGACTCGATCTGCGAGAGGTCGGTCAGGTCCGAGACGAGGTCCTGCATGTGGGAAGCCTGCCGCTCGAGGATCTGGACGAGCCGGATCGGGACCTCTCCGAGCGCGCTCTCCCCGGCGAGGGTCTCGGCGGCGGCGCGGATCGTGGCGATGGGCGTTCTCAGCTCGTGGGAGACGTCGGCCACGAACTGCCGCCGCATCTGTTCGGTCCTCTCCCGGTCGGTGACGTCGCGCGCCACGCCGATGGCCGCCGGCTCTCCGTCGGCGGTCCTTCCGGGGACGGCGCGGGCCGCGACCTCGAGGAGCCGCTCTCCTCCCTCGACCCCTTCCATCCGGACGACCACGGGCGCCGGCGCCTCCTCCGCGATCCCGTCCTTCCGGATCAGGGACCGGAAGAGCGCCAGGACCTGCGGGTCGCGGACGACGTCGTGGAGGGCGGGGCAGGCGGTGTCGGACGGCACTCCGAAGAGGACGCGGGCCGACGGGTTGACGTCGAGGACGGCGAGCGAGCGGTCGACGACGACGAGCCCGACCGGCACCTCCTCGAAGACGGTCCGGGCCAGGACGCGCGCCTTCTCGCTCCCCACCCTCTCGCGGGCCACGAGGTCGGCGAAGCGGTGCAGCGCGTGGAAGACCGCTTCCGTCTCCGGAGTGAGCCCCGGCCACTCTTCCGGCCGCGTCCCGGAGGCCGCCGTGGCCAGGCCGTCGCGGACACGGTCCAGCTCGCGCATCCTCCGGAGCCGGATGACGAAGAAGACCGTCGCCACGAGCGCGCCGGCGAGGAACGCCCGCGGCTCCAGCCCCACGACGGCCACCGTGATCGCCCCGAGCACAAGCGCCTCGAGCGCCGGCCGGGCCCGTCTCGGGACGGCCGGCTTCATCGCGGGAACCTGTAGCCCACGCCGACGACCGTCTCGACGACGTCGTCCCCCACCTTCTTGCGGATCGACCGGACGTGGACGTCGACGGTCCGCGTCTCGACGTCGGCCGCGTAGTCCCAGAGGCGCGAGAGGATCGTCTCCCGGCTCACGACCCTCCCGCCGCTCCGGATGAGGAGCCAGAGGAGGTCGAACTCCTTCTTCGTCAGGTGGACGGCCTGACCGTCGCGCTCCACGAGGTGCCGGGCCCGGTCGACGCGGAGCCGTCCGTCGTCGAAGACGTCGTCGGCCGACGAGCCGCCACCGCCCCCCCTCCGGAGGTGCGCGGTGATCCGCGCGAGGAGCTCCTTCATGGAGAACGGCTTCGTGATGTAGTCGTCGGCGCCGAGGTCGAACCCGAGGAGCTTGTCGCGCTCCTCGGCGCGGGCCGTGAGCATGACGATGGGGACCCGCCGGGTCGACTCGTGCCGGCGGAGCTCCCGGCAGATCGTGAGGCCGTCCACGTCGGGCAGGTTCAGGTCGAGGAGGACGAGGTCGGGCGGCCGCTCGGTCATCTCGTCGAGGGCGAGCAGACCGCCCCCGAAACGGACCGGTTCGAACCGGCCGTCCTTCCGGAGGCTGTGGAGGAGCGTGAAGGCGAGGTCCTCGTCGTCCTCGACGACGGCGATCCTCCAGCGCGCCGGCGTCCCGGCAGCGACCTCCGGCACCTTGTCTTCCGCCGGGCGCTCGTTCATCAACCGAACCTTCCCGTAATGTAGTCCTCGGTCATCTTCTCCTTCGGGCGGGTGAAGATGACGTCGGTCCGGTCGAACTCGATCAGCTTGCCGAGCATGAAGAAGCCGGTCTCGTCCGAGACCCGGGCGGCCTGCTGCATGTTGTGGGTCACGATGACGATCGTGAAGCGCTCCTTCAGGCCGAAGATGAGCTCCTCGATTTTCGCGGTCGCGATCGGGTCGAGGGCCGAGCAGGGCTCGTCCATCAGGACGACCTCGGGCTCGACGGCCAGGGCCCGGGCGATGCAGAGCCGCTGCATCTGCCCCCCCGAGAGCGACAGGGCGCTGTCCTCCAGACGGTCCTTCACCTCGTCCCAGAGAGCCGCCCCCTTCAGGGCGTTCTCGCACGCGTCGCGCAGGCGCGTCCGGTTGCGCTCCCCCTGGATCCGGAGGCCGTAGACGACGTTCTCGAAGATCGACTTCGGGAAGGGGTTGGACTTCTGGAAGACCATCCCGAGCCGCTTGCGCACGTTCACGACGTCGACGTCCGGCCCGTAGAGGTCCTCCCCGTTCACGCGGAGCGAGCCCTCCTGGCGCACGCCGTCGATCAGGTCGTTCATCCGGTTCAGGCAGCGCAGGAGGGTCGACTTCCCGCAGCCCGACGGCCCGATGAAGGCCGTCACCGACCGCTCCTTCACGGTCAGGTCGATGTCGAAGAGGGCCTGCTTCTCGCCGTACCAGAAGTTGAACTTCTTCAGCTCGATGAGCGGCGTCGCGGCGGAGGCCGGGGCGTCCGGCCGGCCGGCGGTCCGGGACTCGATCGCGAGAGCGGGCGGCGGAGGGGTCATGGTCTGCACTTCCATGATGACGTATCTCAGATTCCCGAGGAACGGAGCTTCCGGCGGAGCCGGCCGCGGACGATGATCGCCGTGAGGTTGAGGGCGACGACGATGACGATCAGGAGGATCGTCGTCGTGAAGACCATCGGCCGGGCCGCGTCGACGTTCGGCGACTGGAACCCGACGTCGTAGATGTGGAAGCCGAGGTGCATGAACTTCCGGTCGAGGTGGAGGAACGGGGCGAATCCGTCGATCGGCAGAGAGGGCGCCAGCTTCACGACCCCGGTGATCATGAGGGGGGCCACCTCCCCGGCGGCGCGCGCCATCGCCAGGATGAGCCCCGTGAGGATCGACGGCATGACTGCGGGCAGGACGACCCGCCACATCGTCTCGAACTTCGTCGCGCCGAGGGCGAGCGAAGCCTCCCTCATGCCGCGGGGAATGGCCGCGAGTCCCTCCTCCGCCGATACGATGACGACCGGCACCGTCAGGAGCGAGAGGGTCAGCGAGGCCCAGAGGATGCCGCCCGTCCCCCAGGTGGGCGCCGGCAGCGCCTCGGGATAGAAGAGGCGGTCGATCGAGCCGCCGAGGAAGTAGATGAAGAACCCTAGCCCGAAGACCCCGTAGACGATGGAGGGGACGCCGGCGAGGTTGTTCACCGCGATCCTCACGGCGCTGACGACCGGGCCCTGCTTCGCGTACTCGCGCAGGTAGAAGGCCGTCAGGACCCCGAGCGGAGTCACGACGACGCTCATGATGAGGACCATCAGGACCGTGCCGAAGATCGCGGGGAAGACGCCTCCCTCCGTGTTCGACTCGCGCGGGTCCTCGGAGACGAAGGCCCAGACGTTCGCGGCATAGCGAAGCGCCTTCGCGGCCGTCCCCATCTCGTTCGGGCGGTCGGCCCTCACGACCTGCGACAGCGGGAGCTCCTTCTCCTGCCCCGCCGCGGTCTCGAGGACGAGGACCGCCGTCACGCGGGCGCGAACGGCCTGGAGCTCCCCGAGGAGACGGTCGTACTCGGCCTGGAGCCTCGCCGTCTCGGCGGCTAGGGCCTCCACCTCGGGCCCGGACGAGACCCCCTCCCGCTCCAGCCGCTTCAGCGCGAGGCGTACTTTCTCCTTCTCGAAGTTGACCGCCCCGATCCCGCCCTTCTCGAGCGCGAGCGCCTCCTCGTAGACGTCGAGCGCCTCCGGCAGGAGGCCGCCCAGGGCCGTCCACGAGGCGTCGCGTCCCGCGGCGACGACGCGGTCCCCGTCCCGGATCTCCTTGACCCAGCCGTAGAAGTCGCCCCACTCGCGCCGCTCGAAGGCGATCACGTCCGGGGGCCGGCCGGTCGTGCGGATCGCGGCCTCGTCGATCCAGACGAAGTCCTCGCCGGTGACGTCGCGGTTCGCCTGCTTCACCTTGATCCGCCACCGGGGCGGCGTCCCGGGAGCGGCGTCGGGGTCGGGGATCCGCTCCCGGGCCGCGAGACGGCCGGCCACGGCCCGGCCGTCGTCCAGCGTGTAGCTCTGGATGTCGGCCGGCCAGAAGAAGCCGAGCCCGTTCGCGAGGACGAGCCAGAGGAGGCCGGCGACCATCAGGACCGCGGCCGCGAGGCCCGTCCCCGTGACCCAGATGAACGGCTCGCCGCTCCGGAATAGGCCGGTCCTGCGGCCGCGGCCGGGCCGGGGCGTGTCGCTCTTCATTCGAACGTCCTGTACTTCTTCCGGAGGCGGAGCCTGACCAGCTCGGCCACCGTGTTCACGACGAAGGTCATCAGGAAGAGGAGGAGGGCCGCGAGGAAGAGGACGCGGAAGAGCGTCCCTCCCTCCGGGGCCTCCGGCAGCTCGACGGCGATGTTCGCCGACAGCGCGCGGAACCCGTTGAAGATCGACAGGTCCATGACGGGAGTGTTCCCCGTGGCCATCAGGACGATCATCGTCTCGCCGACGGCGCGCCCGAACCCGATCATCACGGCGGAGAAGATCCCGGGCGAGGCGGTCGGGAGGACGGTCCGCATCGCCGTCTGCCACCGCGTGGCGCCCAGGGCGAGCGACCCGGCGGCGAGGCCCGGCGGGACGCTCGAGATCGAGTCCTCGGCGACGGTGAAGATGATCGGGATGACCGCGAACCCCATCGCGAGGCCGACGACGAGCGAGTTGCGCTGGTCGTAGGTCAGCCCGAAAGCCGACAGGAGGAAATGCCGGTAGTCGTCGGCGAGAAGGAAGCGCTCGACCTGGAAGCCCAGCCAGATCGCGAGGGCGCCGCCGGCGACGACGATCGGAACGAGGAGGACGGCCTCCCAGCCGAGAGGGACGCGGCCCCGCACCCCGGCCGGGAGCCTCGCCCAGAGCGCGGCCGCGAGAACGGCGAGGAGCGGGATGACGACGGGCATCAGGAGAACGCCCGGGACGATCTTCTCCACCTGCGGGGCCAGCCAAAGACCCGCGATGAAGCCGAGGACGACGCTCGGGAGCGCCGCCATCACCTCCACGACCGGCTTCACGACCGCGCGCAGCCCCGGGTGCATGAACTGGGCCGTGTAGAGGGCGCCGGCGAGGGCGATCGGGATGGCGAGGACGAGGGCGTAGAAAGTCCCCTTCAGCGTCCCGTAGATGAGCGGGGTGAGGCTGAACTTCGCCTCGAAGTCGTCGGTCCCGCCCGTCGACTGCCAGACGTAGTCGGGCCGGGCGTACCCCTCGTACCAGACCTTTCCGAACATCGACCGCCAGGTCACCTCGGGGTGCGGGTTGCGCAGGGCGAACTGGTGGAGCCGTCCGTCCGTCGCCACCGCGAGGACGGCGTCGGCCTTCGGCGCGAAGACGACCGCGCCGAGAGGCGCCGTGCCGGCCCGGAGGGAGAGGAGCGACTTGCCTGTCGTCGCGTAGTGGACCTCGACGCCCCCCGCGGCGTCTGCCGTCACGAAGCCCTTGTCGCGCCTCGAGGCCGAGAACGCCGTCACGGCCGCGCCGTGCGGGCGGAACTCGTGGATTCTCATCAGGCGGCGCGAGTCGCCTTCCTCGGCCTGGACGACCTGCCAGGACGAGACCCCGCCCCCGGCGTCTCCGGAGACGAGCGTCCGGTCGCCGTTCAGGAATCCGAGGACGGTCACGGCGGAGCCCGCCGTCGCGACCACCGCCTCCTCCTGCCTCGGGCTCGCTTCGTCGCGCAGGTCGAAGCGGACGATCTCCCCGGCCGAGGTGCCGGCGAAGATGTCCTGCCCGCGAACGTCGAGCGCGAGCGACGTCACCTCACCCTTCGCGCCCGAGACGGGGAGGACGATCCTCGCCTCCTCGCGCGTCGTGTCGCCCATCAGGCTGGTCCGCTCGACGACGCGAACGAGGGTCAGCTCCCGCGGGCCGGTCGCCGCGAGGGCGATGGGCCCGTCCGGGCCCCGGACGTACTTGAAGACCCCGGCCGGCTCCCCCTGAGGGGCGACCGCGACGGGCTCCCCGGCCCGGGCGAACGGGATGACTTTCCGGATCCCGTCCTCGTAGGTCACCTCCGTCGAGACCTTCACCGGGTAGAGCCGGCCGTCGGAGAGCCCGAGGACGATCAGCTCCGGCTCCGGCGTGACGGCCTTGACGACCGTGGCCTCGCCGAGAGCGGGCAGTTCGGCGGCCGTGACCTCGCCACCCGCCACCGGCAGGTACAGGAGGCCGCCCTTCGTCGCGACGAAGGCCTCCTCGCGGTACTCGTCGACGGAGAGCGCGAGAGGAGCCGCCCCGGCCGGCAGGGCGCCGGCCGGGACGGACGCGGCCGAAGGGGGCCTGAAAAGAGGCCAGGCGACCGCGACGATGACGAAGAGGATCGCCAGGATCGCGGCGATGATGACCACGCCCGAGAGCGTGACGAAGCGGGCGGCGAGCCGGTCCGCGAAGAGGCGCCGGACCGGGCGCGCGGCGGCCTCCCTCGGGACCGGCATCGGCGGACCGCCCGCGGACGCGCTCTCGGACGTTTCAGGCACGGCTCCGCCTTCCTACTTGAGGAGCTTGGCGAGCTCTTCCTGCTCGATCTTGGCGGGGAGCGGGAAGTAGCCGTCCTTCACGACGACCTCCTGCCCTTCCCTCGAGAGGACCAGCTTCAGGAACTCGCCGACGAGCGGGTCGAGGGGCTTGCCGGGGGCGCGGTTGACGTAGACGTAGAGGAAACGGGCGAGCGGGTAGGTCCCCGCATAGGCCTCCTCGGGCGTCGCCGGGTGGCACTTGTCGCCGTGCTTCGCCGCGATCGGGAGCGCCTTGACGCCCGCCGTCGCGTAGCCGATGCCGGAGTAGCCCATCGCGTACCGGTCGACGGTCACGCCCTGGACGACGGAAGCCGAGCCGGGCTGCTCCTTCACCTCGTCCTTGTAGTCGCCGTTCTTCAGGACGACCTCCTTGAAGAAGCCGTACGTGCCGGAGGCGGAGTTGCGGCCGAAGAGGCTGACCGGGCGGCTCGCCCAGTCGCCGGTCAGGCCGAGCTGGCCCCAGGTCTTCACGTTCTCCTTGAAGCCGGAGCGGCGGGACTTCGAGAAGGCCCCGTCCACCTGCTGCATCGTCATGCAGGCGATCGGGTTGTCCTTGTTCACGAAGACGGCCAAGGCGTCCACGGCGACGCGGACCTGGGTCGGCTTGTAGCCGTACTTCTTCTCGAACTCGTCGATCTCGCTCCCCTTCATGGCGCGCGACATCGGGCCGAGCTGGGCCGTGGCCGAGATGAGCGCCGGGGGGGCGGTCGACGAGCCCTTCCCCTCGATCTGGATCTTCACGTTCGGGTACATCTTGTTGAACTTCTCGGCCCAGAGCGTCATGAGGTTGTTCAGGGAGTCCGAGCCGATCGAGCTCAGGTTCCCCGAGACCCCGGAGACGGGCTTGTAGGGCCGGATGGCGGGGTCCACCTGGACGGTCTGCCCGGTGGCGGTGCCGGCCAGGAGCATCGCTGCGGCGAGGGCGGGTGCGGTCTTCTTCATCAGGTTTCTCCTTCGGGAATCCAGATCGGGGGCGAGTCTTCCCGAGGGCCGCCGTGACACTGTTACGACCGTGTTAAACCTGTGTGAAGGCCCCCGCGACGGGCCACGCCGCGCCGCCCTCTGTTTACACGCCCTTCACACCGCCTCCATCGCGCCCTTCGGCGCCCCCCGGAGACTCGCGGCGTTCTGGAAAGACCCGAAAGGAGAGACGGAATGCACCCCATGATTCGACGCTTCCTGGGAATGGCCCTCGGAGGCCTGCTGCTCCTCGCCGGCGCCGCTCCCGCCCAGGTGAACCTCCTCTGGTACAAGGAGGTCGCCAAGGACGGCCGGATCTACGTCTTCAACGACCCGAACGAGTTCAAGGCCTGGGAGGACTCGGGCGAGCTCGGCAAGTCGATCACGAAGATCAACTTCGGTCCGAACGGCGAGACGGTGATCTTCGACAACGAGAACGCCCTCGACCTCTACAACTTCAGGCACGGCAAGGACGCCGAGGTCCGGAAGTACACCCCGCCCAAGGCCCCGAGCTTCCCGCCCCCGACCACGCTCAAGGTCGGCGACGGCGACCTGAAGTTCGGCCTCCTCCTCCAGGGCTGGTACTACGGCGACGACGGCGACCAGGGCGCGGGGAACGCCTACCTCGGCAACCCGAACGGCGTGAACACCTTCCGCCTGCGCCGGGCCGAGATCAAGCTCTCCGGCAAGGTCAGCAAGGACTGGGGCTACGAGGTCATGGTCGACCCGACCAAGAACCCCAGCGTCACCTCCGGCACCGACGGGAAGATCCTCCAGGACTTCGGCATCACCTACCTGGGCCTGAAGGGCCACCAGTTCACCCTCGGCCAGAAGAAGATCGCCATCACCGAGGAAGGTCTGCGTTCCTCGTCCGAGATCGACTTCGTCGAGCGCTCCCGGATCGCGCGGATCATCGGCGACCAGCGCCAGATGGGTCTCTTCTACAAGGGCGACTACGGCTCGATGTTCGGCGCGCAGGCTTCCGTCACGAGCGGCCTCCCGTCGAACGTGGACGGCACGTCCGACCGGCTCTTCTACGCCGGCCGCTTCGACGTGAAGCCCGCGAAGGGAATGGTCGCCGGGGTCTCCGGCGGCACGGGAAAGCAGGGAACGGCCGCCCTGAAGCGCGACCGCCTCGGCGCCCACTTCCGCTGGGACGGAACCGAGACGCTTCCCCTGATGCTCCGGGCCGAGTACGGCATGGCGACCGACGGTCAGACGGGAGGGACCGAGATCGACCGCGAGGGCTTCTACGCCTCGGCGCTCTACACCTTCGCGAAGAAGTACCGCGTCGGCGTGCGCTACGAGGAGTACGACCCCAACACGGACGTCGCGAACGACGACCTGTCGATCGTCACGGCCGGGTTCCACTACATGATCATGGGCAGGACCGTGAACCTCAAGGCGGAGTGGTACGGCGTCGAGCAGAAGGGCCGCAGGGTCAACGGCGTCCTCGACGAGAAGTACAACCAGTTCGTCCTCGGAGCCCAGGTCTCCTTCTAGCCCCCGCGCTTCGGATCGGTTTCCCGACGCCCCCCGGCGCCCCGGCGCCGGGGGCTTCTCGTTTCGCCGCTCTCCCGCCGCGCGGCGCACCCCGCCGGGTCTCCGGTCAGGCCGCCTCGTCCACGAGCCGACGCGGAGGCCGAAGCCGGGGAGACAGGTCGTTCAGGAACGACGAGAGGTGGAAGGCGAAGACCGCGGGGCGCTCGACCGCCGGGGCGTGCCCCGCCTCGAGGATGAAGAGGAGCCTCGCTCCCGGAAGGAGCTCGCGAACGCGCCGGCCCACGTCCGGCGGCGTGACCCGGTCCTCCGTTCCCCAGAGAAGGAGCGACGGGGCCCGGACTTCCCGGAATGACACGGCGCCGTGCTGTTGCCGCGGGTCCGGGCATCCCGACAGGACGAGTCCGCGAACCCGGGCGCCGCGGCGTCCCGCCCAGGCGAGCGCGACGAGCCCTCCCAGCGAGCTTCCGACGAGGACGAGGTCCCGCGCATCGTCCCCGACCTCCCTTTCGAGCTGGTCGGTGAGCTCACGGAAGGGAGCCTCTCCTCGCCTTTCGTACGAGAGATACGGCGCGCGAACGGGAAACCGGCCGGGGATGCGGGCGGCGACACCCTCGAAGTCAGAGGGTCGTCCCGACGGCCCGTGGAGGAACACGACGGCAGGCGAACAGGTGTCTCTCATCGTCTCGTCTCGCTCATGCGGCGTCGGCCGGCCCGGCGCACGAAGAATGGGGTGGGTCGCAGACCGCGGCGGAAGCCCGTCCGTGGCTCAGGCGTTCGCGAGTGATCCCTGCCGTTCCACCCTCTCCAGTACCGTCCCCCTCCCGATCCGCGCCCGGTGGCCGTGCCAGACGACCTCCTTCGAGAAGAAGGGGACGAGCTGCGTCCCGGCCTGGAGGAGGTCCTTGAGGGGCACGGCGAGGAGTTCGACGGGTCCGAGCGGCGCGCCGCAGAGGCGCCCCAGGAGGCTCGCCTGGAGCAGGCGAAGGAGGAGGCCGACGGCTGCGAGCGAGGTGAGCGACCCCGCCCAGGGCGAGCCTCCCGGGACGGCGAGGAGGGCGGCGAGGAGGGCGACCGGGAACGGGTTCAGAAGCACCTCTCCCGCGAAGAGCGCCTTCGAGAAGGCGTAGCGGATCTTCCCCCAGCGCACCTGGCGGTCGAGCGCACGGGCGAGCGTCCGGCGCTCGACGACGTTCTCGACGACGACGGGCGAGAGGACCACCCGGAACCCGGCTTCCCGGACGGCGAGGCCGATCGCCTGGTCCTCGGCGAGGACGTCTCCGAAGGCGGCGAAGCCGCCGATGGCGTCGTGGACGCGCCGCGGGAGCGCCATCGACTTGCCGACGACGCAGGGCGTCCCGCTCCAGGCGGCGAGGACGTTGCCCGGGACGACGAAGGTCAGGAGGTGGAGGCTCTCGACGACTGCCCCGAGGTCCCGCGCGCCCGTGCCGACGAAGAGGTTCGAGACGCAGCCGACCGAGGGGTCGTCGAAGAGCGCGACCGTCCGCGCGACGTCGCCGGGAGCGACGCGGACGTTCGAGTCGGAGACGAGGAAGAGGTCTCCCCTCGCGACGCGCGCCGCCGCGACGAGGCGCTCGACCTTCGGGTTGCCGATGCGCCCTTCCGGCACGCCGCCGACGACGAGGACGAACGGCGCCCCGGGGAACCGCTCCCTCACCCGCGCGACGGCGTCGAGAGCGGGGTCCGCCGGGTCGGCGACGGAGAGGACGACCTCGAAGTCGACGCCCCGGAGGGTCGCGAAGGAGGCGAGGTTCTCCTCGAGGCCGTCATCCAGCCCGCGAAGCGGCTTGAGGATGGAAAGACGCAGCCCCGCCTCCGTGGAAGCGGCCGGCGGGGAAGAAGCGGGAAGGGCCCGCGCCCGCGGGCCGCGCACGAAAGGGCGCCGCTTCCTCCGGAGCTGGCCGAGGAGGACGACGGGGAGCGTCGTCATCCCGAGGCCCACGAGGGCGAGGAGACCGAGCAGCAGGGCCGCGGCCGTCACGCGGAGACCCTCGCGAAACCGGGGAGCCCTTCGCACGGCTCCGGGTCGAGGACCGGCGCGGGAGACGGGGCGAAGAGGCGGGTCAGGCCGAGCCCCTTACCCTTCCGGAGGGCCGAGAGGACGGCCTCCGGGCTCTTCTCGCAGTCGAGGAGGGTCTTCCAGGCCCAGAGGTGCGGGGCGCGGTGGAAGTCGCTGTTGCCGAGGAACGCGAAGCCGGCCCGGCCCACCTGGGGGAAGAGGTCCCACCGGCAGGCCAGCTCCCAGAGGTGGACGAGACCCTTGACCTCGTCCTTGCGGTTCCAGAGGTAGAACGTGTTCGCGAACCACTCCGACTGCTCGTTCGGATGGCAGGCGACCGTCACGGCGCCCGCGTCGCGGGCCCGCGTCAGCATCTCCTCGACGCGCCCGTCGGCGGAGACGAAGTCGTCGAGCCCGAGGGCCAGGGCGTGGGCGGAGCGGGCGCCGGTGAAGCCGTTTCGCGTCAGCTCCGCGCCCGGGAGGACGAGCATCCGGTAGGTGTCCCAGGCACGGCGGGCCTCCCGCTCGATCTCGGCCCGGTACTCGGACCACCTCTCCTTCGTCACGGAGAGCCGGAGGCGATGGGCGGCCTTGCCGAGGAACGAGTCGGAGTTGACGACGTGGTCGGTGATGGCGATGACGTCGTGCCCCGAGCGGCCGAAGAGGTCGACGACCTCCGGGAGCGGATGCCGGCCGTCCGACCACGTCGTGTGGATGTGGAAGTCGCCGAGCAGCATGCGCAATCTCCCTTCTCGGGCCCCGACGATCGGCCGGAAGGGCGAGGGCCACGTGAGCGGGCGGTTATGGGGGCGTTAAATCAGGGGGTCGCGGCGCCCCGGATGGGGCCGGCGGAGGGAACCGGCGGCGAGGCGGCGGAACGTCTCCGCCGACGGGCGCTCCCGCCGTGCCAGAGTCTCGCGGTCCAGCTCGAGGAGGCCGAACCGCGGCTCCCAGCCGTCGAGCCACTCGTAGTTGTCGACGAGCGACCAGTGGAGGTAGCCGTGGATCGGCAGCCCCTCGGCCTCGGCGGCCCGAACGACGGCGACGTGGGACTCGAGGTACGCGGAGCGCTTCGCGTCGGCCGCGTCGGCCAGGCCGTTCTCGGTGACGAGGAGTGGCTTTCCGAGCGTGGCGGCCTGCCGCAGCAGGGGCAGGAACGCCTCGGGGACGACCTCCCACCCGTTGTCGGTGAGACCCCGGCCGAGCGGGTCGCGGTAGGCGTAGGAACCGAGGCGCCCGCCGTCGCCGAGGAACCTCAGGTGCAGGCGCGAGTAGTAGTTCACGCCGAAGAAGTCGAGCGAGTCCGGCAGGCCCGGTCGTCGCCCGGAGAGGCGGGTGAAGGGGGGAAGCCAGGCGCTCCAGCGGCCCGTCCCGAAGGCGTCGAGGAGGACCCGGTTGTAGAAGCGGTCCGCCACGCCGACGAGCAGCCGGTCGAAGGGGCTCCCGGGCCTCTCGGGGACGAACCCCATCATGTTGTGCGCGACGCCGATCGCCGCGCCGGGGACAGCCTCCCGGATCCGCGCGGCGGCCGCCTCGTGGGCCGCGAGGAGGTGGTCGAGGGCGCGGGCCGCGTCGCGCGAGCTCGAGAGCCCGGGCGGGACCTGCCCGTCGAGGTAGCCGCCGAGAACGAGGACGAACGGCTCGTTCAGGACCGTCCAGCAGCGCGCGGTCGGGCCGAGAGCCCTCGCGACGCGCGAGGCGAACCGCGCGAACGCTTCGACCGACGCGGTGGAGGTCCAGGGAGTCTCCGCGTGGAACCACCGCGGGTGCGTGTAGTGGAGGAGCGTGACGACCGGCTCGAGGCCGAGGGCGGCGAGGCGCGCGACGAGCCGCGCGTAGCGCTGGAGCGCGGCCTCGTCGAACTCCCCACGGCGGGGCTCGACGCGGCTCCACGAGACCGAAAAGCGGAGGGCGTTCGCGCCGAGGGCGGCGGCCGCGGCGGCGTCCTCCTCGTACCGCTGCCAGGACCCTGCCGCCCGGCCGCAGGGGCCGCCGCGCGTCCGCCCGGCCGCCTCCCAGTCCGTCCAGTCGCACGGGTCGTCCCCCTCGACCTGGTAGTGGGAGACGGCGACGCCGAAGAGGCGGGGGCGGTCGGGGAAGGGAAACGGCGCGGGCACGGCGGCGGATGATCGCCTATCGGCGCCCCGGCTGCGGGTCCTCCTTCCGCTACGCGACGGCGCGTTCTGCGTCTGCCAGCTCGCGGCCGTCCTCGACGTCCCGGCCTCGACCGTCTAGAGCCACCTCGCGGACCTGCGGCACGCCCGGATCATCGGCGAAATCCGGAAGGGCCGGTTCATCTGGTACACCCTCCATCGGACTGAGGGGACCGTCCCCTGGCTCCGCCTCGTCGCCCGTCAGGCCGCCGAGGCCCCGCAGGTGGTCGCCGACCACGCCCGCGCGGCGCGCATCCGGCTCGTGCCTCCCGAGATGGTCATGACGTCGACGGGCTGCTCGGTTCCCGTGGCTCCCTCCCGCGACAGACGCAGCAGGCCGTCCCGCAGCCTCTCCTCACACCCGGAGCAGTCCGCCGCGGGCTGAGGCGAGCCCGGCCCCCCTCACTCTTCGATCCCGAGCGCCTTCAGCTTCTCCCAGAGGTTCTTCCGCGAGATCCCGAGCGCCTGGGCGGCGTTGCCCCGGTGCCCTTCGTGCCGCTCGAGCGTTTCCAGGAGGACGATCCTCTCGAACCGCGCCGTCATCTCGGCGAGCGTCCCCTCCAGCTCGACGCAGGGGACGCGCACGGCGCCTGCGGCCCGGCCGGCGTACTCCTCCGGAAGGTGGGCGGTGGTGATCGTCTCGGCGTCGCAGGTCGCCGCCAGCCGCTGGACGAGGTGGAGCAGCTCGCGGACGTTCCCCGGGAACCGGTGCCTTTCCAGCACCTCCAGCGCCTCCGCGGAGAACGCGATCGGGCGGCGCCGCTCCTCTCCGAGACGCTGGGCGAAGACCTGGGCGAGGAGCGGGACGTCCCCCTTCCGCTCTCTCAACGGCGGCAGGGAAACGGGCACGACCTTGAGCCTGTAGTAAAGGTCGTCCCGAAAGCGGCCCGCAGCGACCTCGGCGGAGAGGTCGCGCCGGGTCGCCGCGACGAGCCGGACGTCGACCTGGATCGGCGTGCTCGAGCCGACGCGCTCGAAACGCTGCTGCTCCAGCGCCCTGAGGAGCTTCGCCTGGACGGCGGGAGAGGCCTCCGCGACCTCGTCGAGGAAGAGCGTCCCGCCGTCCGCCTCCTCAAACCGCCCGCGCCTGAGCTTGATCGCCCCGGTGAAAGCGCCCCGCTCGTGGCCGAACAGCTCCGACTCGAGGAGCGACTCCGGCAGCGCGGCGCAGTTGACGGCGACGAAGGGCTTCCGGCGGCGCGGCGACGAGTCGTGGACGAAGCGCGCGACGACCTCCTTCCCCGTCCCCGTCTCTCCGAGGAGAAGGATCGACGTGTCGCTCGCGGCGGCCGTGGCCGCCAGCTCGACCGCGCGCCGGAAGGCGGGCGCGCTCCCGATCGGCCGGGCGAGCCCTTCCAGCTCTTCGACTCTTCGCCGCAACCTGCCGAGCTCGAGGTGTCGCTTCACCGCCGCGAGAAGCTGCGCCTCTTCGAACGGCTTCGTCAGGTATTCCGAGGCGCCCGCCCTCAGAGCTTCGACCGCATTCTGGACCGTTCCGTAGGCGGTCAGAATGATGATGGGCACTTCCGGCGTCATCCGCGTGGCCTCGGCGAGGACCGTCATTCCGTCGCCATCCGGAAGCCTCAGGTCGCAGAGGACGAGGTCCGGACGCACCATTCCGAGGACCTCGAGGGCGGCTTCGACGGTGCCGGCGACCGTCACCGCGTAGCCCTCATCCCCGAGGCAGTCTCCGAGCGCGAGCTGCAGGGACGGCTCGTCCTCAACCAGAAGCACTCTGTCCATCGGCTTCCCCCTTCACCACGGGCAGGCGGATCTCGAAGACCGCGCCTCCCCCTCCCGCGGGAAGGAGATGGAGCTCCCCCCCCATTTCCCGTACCGCGGCCCTCGACACGGCCAGCCCCAGACCAGTCCCCTTCCCCGTCGGTTTCGTCGTGAAGAACGGATCGAAGATCCGATCCGTCATCTCGGGCGGGACCCCCGGCCCGCTGTCGGAGACCGTCAATGCCACCTCAGACCCGTCACGTCTCGCGGTCACCCGAATCTGGCCTCCATGGGGTATCGCGTCGCACGCGTTCAGGACGAGGTTGAGGACGACCTGGGTCAGCTGCGACGGATCCGCCGAGACGGGCCCCAGGTCCGCAGGAAAGTCCTGGGAGAGTCCGACTCGCTGTTCCTCGAGGCGTGGCGCGGCGAGTGTGAACGCCCTTTCGACCGCCTCGGGCAGGAGCATCGGCCGAGGCACCACCTCGGCCGCCCGGGCGAACCCGAGCATTCCCCGCACGGCCCGCTCGATCCGGGCGACGGCGTCGCGCAACACGGCACCGTACCTCTCCGCCGCGCCCTGATCGGGGAGCTGACGGAGCAGCCGCTCGATCGAGGTCCGGATCCCGGCGAGCGGGTTGTTGATCTCGTGTGCCGCACCGGCGGCGAGCATCCCGACCGTGGCGAGGTGCTCCACCCGCGACATCTCCCGCTCGCGACGGCGCGAGTCCGCGTGGAGCTCCTGCAGGTGCCGGGCGGAACGCTCCATGTGCTCCGCGAGGGCCGCGACCTCGTCCCGTCCCTTCACCTCGAGCGGGGGCAGGGACCCTTCGAGGCGGAACGCCGACGCGAACCGAACGAGCTGCTCGATCGGGCGCGTCACCGAGCGGGCCAGGAGCGCGGCCGCGACGACACCCGCCCCGAGGAACGCGAGGACCATGGCCGCGATGGTGGCGACGATCCGCCCGAGGACGGCCCGCAGGTGAGCCTCCTCGACGCCGACGTGGACCTCTCCGAGCTGCCCTCCGAGGATCGGCTCGATCGCTTCGCGATACCGGCTCGGCGCGCCTGCGCCGCCTGCTCGGAGCCGGACGTCGATCTCCCCGAGCGCCTCCGCGCCGCCGCTGGCGGCGAGGCGCTCACCGTGCGGGCCGTAGACGGCGAGGAATGCGAGGTCCGGGTCCAGGGACCGGCTCTCCTCCAGGAGCTTATGGAGGTCCAGCCGGTCGTCCACGAGAAGGGGGCGCACCGCGCGCTGGGCGAGGAGACGCGCGGCGAAAACGAGGCGCCGGTCCTGCTCGGACCTGAGAGCATCGTGGGCGATACGGCCCACCAGGCCGACGTTGAGCGACCCGAACAGCAGCACTCCCGCGGTGAGCGCGATCAGGAGCCGCGCGCGAAGCGGCCGCTCGACGGCCACGGAGCTACCGGAGCCTCGCATAGGCGCTCTCGTCGGGCAGCGTGAAGCCGTCGATCAGGAGCGCCTCGAGAAGCGCCCGACCCGCAGGGTCGTCCGGGAGACGCCGGAGCTCCTGGCGCAGCTTCGCCACTTCGGTCTCGGGCGCCCCGGCCGGGACGACGATCGGGGGAATCGGGAACGGCCCTGAGCGCTCCAGGACCCGAACCCCCTCGACCTCCGCGGGAGACCGCCTCGCGAGGAAGTCGTAGATGAGCGAGTCGACGCTCGCCCCGTCCGCGAGACCGCGACGGACCGACTCGATCGAGCGGTCGTGCCCGTGCGTGTAGAGAGTCGACCCGAAGAAGAGCTCGCTCCTTTCCCCCTTCGCGACGAGCCGGCCCTTCGGGTAGCGGCATCCCGTGAGGGAGATCGGGTCGGTGAAAGCGAACCTCGCGCCGCGCAGGTCGTCGAGCGAGCGCGCCGTCGGGCGTCCCGGGCCGGCGAGGATGAGCGCGCGGTAGGTGGTGAGCCCGTCGACGACGGGCACGGCGACGATCCTCGCGGCGCGGGCCGCGCCGAGCTCGGGCCACGCGCCGGTGCAGATCCAGGCTGCGTCGACCTCGCCCCGCATCACCAGACCGTTCACCTCCCTGTACGTCCGGCGCTGCTTGAGCTCGAGCGGCCTCCCGAGCCGCTCGGCGAGGAGGCGGAAGAGATCGCCGTAGACGCCGTGGGTGCGTTCGGGCGAGATCATCGCTCCGACCGCGACCCGTAGCGGGGAGCCGGCGGGCCTCGCGGTCGCCGAGGGCCGGACCGCCGGACCCGCCGGCGGCCGCCCGAGAAACCAGAGGAGGGACTTCCGGAGGGGACTGCCGGGCACGAGCAGCGCCGCGAACAGGAGCGCGACGGCGAGCGTGGCGGCGAACGCGATGCGGCGCACGGCTGGGACGATAGCTCAGAGGAGAGGGAGTCTCACGCCCCGCGGCACGGCCGGGGCGGGGCCCCGGCCGGCCGGAGGGTACGCGATCAGAACCCGAAGGTCACCCCGACGCTGAACTCCTGGAGCCTGCCCGACAGCTCGGACGAGACCTTGTCGTCGTAGTCGCCGTAGGCGTACTGGAGGTTGACCTGCGCTCGCTTCGAGAGCCTGTAGTCGGCTCCGAGCGCGACCGTCAGGGCGTCGTTGGCGATGTTCGAGTAGTCGCCGACCGGGGTCGCCAGGGAGACGATCCCGCCTTCGGAATCGGTGTAGGTGATCGAAGGCACGACGACGAGCTTGCCGCCGAAGGTCAGGGCCGCGCCCAGGTTCCAGGCCTCGACCGTGCTGTCGTACCCGAAGGCCGGGTCGCCGATCCTCGGCAGGACCCTCGGTCGCCAGCGCCGGAGGTCGGTCAGGACGAGGTTCCCTTCCTGGTCCCGGGAAATCCACTGGTACCCGGCGTAGACCTGCACCGTGGGCGCGGCTCCATACCAGGCCGACACGCCAAAGCTCGTCGCGTCGAGGTCCATCCGCTGAGGGGCCGACGCGGACCCGCTTCGGAAGACGAATCCGTCGTTCTTCGAGCCCTCCCATGCCAGGTTCGCGTTGACGCCGAACGCACCGGTGCTCGGCGCCCAGGCCGCGGTCGCCTTGATCCGGTTCGAGCTCGTCGGCTCGGTCACGGTCCAAGTCTCGTCCGCCGTCACATACTCGTAGCGGGCCGACCAGCGAAGCTGCCTGGCGACACGGCCGCTGGCCGAGGCCCAGATCGAGGTCGGGTTCGACTTCGCGCCCCAGACGGCCATCCCGTCGACGATCGCGTTCGACCCGACTCCGCGCACGAACTCCCTCTCGGACGTCTCGTGGCGGGCGCCGACGCGGGCGGTGACGCCCGTGCCGTACCAACTCAGGGAACCTCCCCAGGCCGTCGTCTCGAGAGTCCGGAGGAACGGCCCGCTCAGGTTGCGGTCCTGGATCAGGTAGGTCCGCGGGCTGCCCGACGAGGTGCCCACCTGCGTCTCGTTCTTCCGCTTCGACCATCCCGCGGCCGCGTCGACCACCAGGCTGTCGGCGGCTTCGACGGTGACCCCGCCGCCGAGCGACTGCGTCCGGACCTTCCCGTCGTACTCGGCCTGGGCCTGAAGCGGGGCCTCGGAGGTCTGCTCGAGGGTCTCCGTCGAGCCGTCGGCGAAGGCGGTGACCCGGTTGCCGATCGCCTGCTCGACGGCGAAGGCGGCCCCTTCGCGCCGGTAGCCGGCGATGAAGTTGACGGTACGGGGCTGGGTGTTGATCGCCGACGAGACCAACGCGACGTCGGCATTCGTGACGGTCGGCGCGCGATTGTCGAAATCCTCGCTGTAGACCCGGAGGCGGGTCGTGTTCCCGGCCCCCAGAGCCAGCGTCGTGTCGAGCGCGAATCGGTCGACGACCTGGTCGATCGTCTCGGTCCGCCCCCGCCAGCGTTCCGGGCTGTCGCCGGCGGGGACCACGAGGTCCTCGACGACGCCGAAAATCCAGCTGAACTGTCTGCTGCCGCTTCTCGTCCGCCGGTCGAAGCCCACCTCGAGATTCCTCAGGAAGCCGAGGCCGGCCGCCCAGACGTGGGGCGAGAAGGCCGCCGTGACGGAGAGGTCGCCGCGGCGCCGGTACAGCTCCTGGTTCGGGTCCCGGTCGTCGTTGTAGCGGCGTGCGTAGGTGATGGTGCCCGGGGCGGGCGTCGGCAGGAACGACTCGAGGGGCCGCTGGTACTCGTGCCAGGAGAGCTCCAGGCGGCTGCCCGCCTCCGGCCGGAACCGGGCCTGCCAGAGATCGTTGAGGACGGAGGGGTTCGTGTGGACGAGCTCGAGCTTCGGCGCCCCGGGCTGAGGCCCGTACCAGGCAACGGCAAGCTCGTTCACGGTGGCGAGCGCCGTGTCGAGCCCGTCCTCGTTCCCGGCGTCGAGGGCCCGGTACCGCTGGAGGTACCCCTGGTCGCCCTCGAAGCTGTAGAAGCGGGGCATCACCCGGACGTAAGCCTCCCAGCCCCCCGTCTTCGCCGGCGTCGCGGCAGGCGCGGGCTCCTGGGCTCGCAGAGGCGTGGCCGGCAGAGTGAAGGCCACGAGGGCGGCGGAGAGGAGGCGCGACGTTCTGAAGGTCGTCATGGCCCGTTTCCTTTCGTCCTCGTTCACTTCTTCAGGTGCCGGTCTTCGTGGGAACCGTGGACGGCCCCGTGACACGACGTGCACTGCCGGTACATGGCGGCCGAGAACTGGACTCCTCCGATCTCCTGCCCGTGCCGGTCGTCCGGCAGAGCGTGGCAGGTCAGGCAGACGAAGGGCTGGGCCGTCTTCAGGAGACCCGGCGCCACCGAGCCGTGCGGCTCGTGGCAGCTCGTGCAGTCTTCGGTGACCGGGGCGTGCTCGAACGCCCACGGCCCCCGCTTGTCCTCGTGGCACGACAGGCACATTGCGTTCTTCGCCCGGGTCCCCGGACGCAGGTCGCGGTGGGGGTTGTGGCAGCCCACGCACGAGATGGCCTTCTCGCGCACCGGGTGGCGGTAGGGCATCCGGAAGCGGCCCTGCTGCTCCGTGTGACAGTCGAGGCAAAGGCCGGCGTCGTACTGCTTCAGGTGTCGACCGGGCCCCGGCGCGTTCTCCTCTCCCGTCGGACGGGACCTCATCAGCATGAGCTTCGGCGTCGCGTGCGGGCTGACGTGGCACTCGAAGCAGCCGACGCGGTTGCGGCCGTGCAGGCTCCGCTCGAAGCCCGTCACGGCGGCGTCCTCGGTGTGGCAGGAGAGGCAGGTACGGTTGCTCGCCACCTCGGTTCCCTTGCCGAAGGTGACGAGACCGGTCTTCACCGACGGGTCGGCCGCGTGAGCGGCGCCTTCGCCGTGGCACGATTCGCAGCCAGGCCTCTCGGACAGACGCCGGGTCGCGGCCGGGCCGGCGTGGACGTTCTTCTCGTACCGGGCAAACAGGTCCTCGTGGCACTCACGACAGGTCGCGTTGCCCGCCGTCTTGCCGGCCGCCCCGGCCGCTTTCGCGGCCGCCGCCGTCGCGGCGACGACACCCAGCGCGATCGCGGCGATGGCGAATCGCAGGACTCTCGATCTCACGGTCGGCTTCTTCACGGTCGTCTCTTCTCTCATGGCGTCGTTCGCCTCGTCAGACCGGGACGACCCGGACCATCGTGTCGTAGAAGACCGCGCTTCCCCCGACGACGTCGGAGAGGGTCGTGTTCTTCATGTAGTCGTCGAGGCGCATCACCGCGTTCGGGTGGCAGCCCGCCGCGCGTCTCGGATCCCCCTTGACGACCTGTCCGTCCACGACCTGGTCGTCGGAGCCGTAGGACCAGTGGCCGTGCCCGAGCGTGAAGGTGGCGACGCCCGGGCGAATCCCCTCCGTGACCTTCACCGTGCCGACGATCGGCACGGTCCGGCCGTTCTTCAGATCCCAGACTCCCTGCGGGTTCGTCGCCGAGACGATGCGGGCCTTCTGTCCGTCCCGGAGGCCGAGGCGGTCGGCGTCCGAGGTGTGGACCTCGATGAAGTTCTCTGGACGAGGATCGAGGAGCCAGTAGTTCGAGATGGTCCGGCTCTTGGTCTGGAGGATCGAGCGGTTCGTGATGAGCTTGAGGTCGTAGCCGGCGGCGTCGTTTATCGGGCGGCCGAGCGAATCGGCGATCGGCAGGAACCCTGCGATGCCGCGCAGCGGCTTGCCGGTCATCGAGTTGTTCGCCGTGGCCGCCTTCTCGAGGTACAGGTTGACCAGCTTGCCGTACTTCGCCTTGACTTGCCCGCCGCTCCACGCCTCCGCGTAGCTCCACCACCGCCCGCCCCGGTTCAGGACGTAGATCGTCTTCCGCCACCAGGCATCCCCGACGGCCGCCTTCCACTTCTCGAAGTCGAAGACCGAGGCCGGAAGGTGCGCCCGGGCCGCGCGGAAGACCTCGACCTCCTCCTCGGTGGCGTCGGGTGCGACGTCGGTACCCGCGCTGCTGTCACCGAAGGCGACGTTGGCCACCATCTTGAGATAGAAGTCCTCGGGCCGCTTCAGGTCGACCCCGGCCTTGAAGCCGTTCGGGCCGAAGCCGGGCATCCCCATGTACTCGGCGAGGCCGAGGAAGACCGACTCCATCGAGATCGGCATCTGCTCGCCGAAGACCGTCACGGTCTCCGGAATTGGCGCGACCGCCGGCTGCCTGACGGGGGAGACCCTGTGGGCGATCGCCGGGTGCGTCCGGTGGAACTCCCACCGCTCGAGATAGGTGAGGTCCGGGAAGAGATAGTCCGCGTAGGCGCCGGTCTCGCTGATGACGATGTCGGACGCGACGAAGAGCGGGATCTTGCTCGTGTCGGCGAGGATCGGGATGGTCGCGTGGCCCGCCGGCAGCGCGTAGACGGGCGCTCCCATGTAGAGGAAGTACGCCTTCACCGGGTAGGGGTAGGCGTCCCCCATCGAGGGAATGACCTCCTGGTAGACGTCGCTCGCGAGGGGGTACCAGGGGCGCCTGGTCGGGTACCCGCTGAAGAACGTGCTCTCCTCGTAGGTCGCCTCGCCGCGAATGATGTTCACGCCGAACGGCGTCATCCTCTTCGGATGGTCGCCGAGGGTGAAGGGCCGGCCGCTCCCTCCCGCCTCCGTGTAGCTGCCGGCGCCGTAGATCGCCCCTCCCTGCCAGTCGAGATTGCCGATCAGGAGGTTCAGGGCGTAGGTGGCCAGGACGTTGTAGAAGCCGTTCGTGTGCTGGGAGACGCCGCGGTGGATCTCGACGACGGCCTTCTTGCCGTGCGACGTGAACTCCTGCGCCAGTTCGGCGATGCCGCTCGCCGGCTGGTCGCACTCGGCGGCCCACTCGGCCATCGTCTTCGCCAGCGCCGCTTCCCTGAGGAGTTGGAGCCCCGACTTGACCCTGATCCCCTGGATCGTCGTGTCGACGAAGAGGTCCCCTTCCGCGGCGTTCGTCGTGTCGCCCGACTTGAACTTTACCGGCGCGCCGGCCCGGTAGCAGACGAAGGTGTCGGCGTCCCCCTCGAGCCCGATTTCGGAGGCGCGGAGGAACTTCCCTGGCGTCCCGTCCGAGCCGATCTTCACGAGCCACGCGCCGTTCGACCAGGTCGGCTCGTTGTCGGCCGTCGCGGCCGCCTTGTTCGCGTTCTCGAGGTACTTCCTGTCGTAGCGCTGGTTCTCCAGGATCCAGCGGATCATCCCCATCGCGAAGGCCGCGTCGGTCCCCGGCTTGATCGGGAACCAGCGGTCCGCCTTGCTGGCGATCGTCGAGAACCGCGGATCGATCACGGCGACCTTGAGGCGCTTCTCCGACAGCCCCTTCATGACCTTCGGGTTCTTCAGCGGCGGGCCGTAGTTCCCCTCGAGGATCGCCGCTCCCCAGTAGATGATGAACTCGGCGTGCGCGGTGTCCGCCATCCAGTACCACTTCGCCCCGCCGCTCCACTTCCCGCCGCTCGGCGCGTCGGCCATGGCCTTCGCCGCGAAGTAGATCGAGCCCTGGCAGACCGTCGTGTGTCCGTGGCCGTTCGCCGAGCCGAAGCTGTCCCTCCAGAACCGCGGGAAGAAGTCGCCCCGGCCGCCTTTCAGCCGGCCCCAGTTGAAGACGAGCTGGTTGTTCTTCGGGCCGTAGTCCGGGTGGTCGGGGTCGATGAGGACGTCGAGGTGGGCCGCGTGCCTGGCCTTGAACTCCGCCACCGTCAGCTTCTTGCTGCGGATCAGGGCGACGTCGTCGGACATTGCCTTGGAGACCGCCGGGTCGCGAAGCGCCCAGATCGCCTTCAGGCCCTCGACGTTGCGGGTCTCCTCTCCCTTGACGTCGGCGAAGAGGGTGCCGCCGTCCGCGATCTCGCGGACCGCCTGGTCGAAGGGGATCGAGATCCACTTCCCCTCGCCGCGCTTGCCGGCGCGCTTGAGGACCTTCACGAAGCGGTACGGGTCGTACGTCGACTGGATGCCGGCCTGCCCCTTCGGGCAGGTGTGCCCGTGGACCTGCGCGGCCGAGGCGACCGGGGTCGTCCAGGGGATGTGCGGGTCCATCGTCCGCGGGCCGTAGGGGTTCCCCTCGACCTTCACCGCGACCCCGTCCTGGATCCGCACCTTGATCTCGCAGCCCGTGTTGCACTGGAGGCAGGTCGTGTAGACGTAGCTCCGGGGATCCGCCTCTTCGGAGGGCGGGAGGAAATCCGGGGAGCCCGAGGCCTCGTGCGCAGGCAGGATCGACCCCGCGCCGAGACCTGCCGCGAGGCCCCCGAGAAACGCCCCCGAGGAGAGCAGCTCGCGCCGAGTGGCATTCTTCTGCGTCACCGGGCCGCCCTTCTGCCGATCGTCGATTCCGGAAGTCATCACCTTCTCCTCTCGGCTCTGGCTCAGTGGCAGGACGAGCAGGAGTACTGGCGGACCCGCTGCTCGAGCTTCTCTTCGACGTAATGCACGCGCGGCTCGATGCCGAGCTCCTCGTGGATCCGGATCGTCCGGTTCCGGCCCAGAAGCTCGCTCACGAGGCTCTTCGAATCGGAGACGTCGCCGAAGGCCATGGCGCTGCACATGCAGCTCGCGACGCAGGCCGGCAGCATCCCCGCCTCCAGCCTGTGGAGGCAGAAGTGGCACTTACGGGCGGCCCCCTTGGGGAAGCTCCCGGTAGCGCGGTTCCACTCGCCCTGGTATTCGACGAACGTGCGCTTCTCGTAGGCCTGCACGGCGGGAGTGCCCGACGTGAAGAACTTCCCCTCGTCGACGTGGACCGCTCTGTAAGGGCACGCCTCGGCGGCCTTCTGCGCGAAGGTGCCGGTGAGCTTCCTGTAATCGAACTCGACGATCCCGTCCGGGCGCTTCAGGATCATCCCCGCCGGCACGGCCCGCTGGCAGGGCGGGTCGTCGCACTGCACGCAGTTCGTCGGCATGAAGACCTGGGTCACTTCGGGGTAGCGACCCGCCATTGCCTCCGGGACGCGGCGGTAGCTTCCCTCCGGGCCCGTCACGTTCTCGGCCCGGCAGGAGACCGTACAGGTGTTGCAGCCGGTGCACCGGCGCGGGTCGATGACCATGGCCCACCGCCGCGACGACAGCGGACGAGACAGCGCTGCCTGCAGATCGGCCTGCATCCGCACGATGTCGCTGCCCGGAACCACGGGGAGCGGCGCCGCGCCAGGCGGGCCGGCCTCGGCGCTCTTCGCGCGGAGGAGCCCTCCGGCCGAAAGCCAGGCCATCCCGCTCGCAACCCCACCGGCGAGCCATCCGAGGAGGCTCCGCCGGGACGGAGCGCCCGGCGACGGAACCAAGGTTTCCTCGTTACTCATGAATCCCTCCTGCAGCACGGCATCGCGACCGGGAGTGCAGTGCGCGTGCCAGAGCCGCAGACGCGGCCCGTTCCCCGCGCGGGACCCCGCATCGGCGCAGCGCAGTGCCTTTCCAAGCCGGCCCAGGGCCTCCTGCGGAGAAGCGTTCGCGAAATCGGCCCGCCGAAGCTCAGCTCGCGCCCGTTACCGACCCGTAACGACGTTTCGGGCCGGTAACATCCGGGCGGCCCCATGAGCCTCGACTCTGAACCGGGCTCGACATTTATCCATCAAGAATCTATGATTCGTGTTCGGGCGAACTGAGGGCGGGCGTCTCCCGCCTCAACCCCCGACGAAAGGACTCCCCCGATGGAAACGACCAAAAGGAAGATCGAGATCCTCGGCCCCGGCTGCACCCGCTGCAGGGAGACGTTCCGCGTCGTCTCCCACGTCGTCGAGACCGAGAAGCTCCCGTTCACGGTCGAGAAGGTCGAGGGGATGGACCGGATGATCGAGCTCGGCCTCCTCGCCACCCCCGGCGTCGCCGTGGAGGGAAAAGTGATCTTCTCCGGCCGGATTCCGAAAGCCGAGGAGCTCCGGGCCGCCCTGGCGGCGCTCTGATGCCGCAGACGGCGGCCGGCCGGCAGACGACGCCCGCCACGTCCGGGGGCCTCCGATGAAGGAACGGACGAAGCTCCTCCTCATCGTCGCGGTCTTCCTCGGCGCGTATTTCCTGCCTGTCGAGAGCACCCGTTTCCAGCGGGCGGTCCCCGAGGGGTTCGTCCTCCTGCGCGACTACGCGCGGGAGCACGTCCTCCTCTGCCTCGTCCCGGCCTTCTTCATCGCCGGCGCGATCGGCCAGTTCGTCAGCCAGGGCGCCGTCATGAAGTACCTCGGCGCGACGGCGAAGCGACCGGTCGCCTACGGCGTCGCCTCCGCCTCGGGCGGCATCCTCGCCGTCTGCTCCTGCACCGTCCTCCCCCTCTTCGGGAGCATCTACAGGCGAGGGGCCGGCCTCGGGCCGGCCTCGGCGTTCCTCTACTCGGGGCCCGCGATCAACATTCTCGCGATGATCCTGACGGCGCGCGTCCTGGGCCTCGAGCTGGGCGTCGCCCGGATCGTCGGGGCCGTCGTCTTCGCCGTCGTCATCGGACTCCTCATGGCGCTGATCTTCCGGAAGGAAGAAGCCGAACGGGCTTCCAACGGCCCCGACCCGTTCGCCGCCGCGGGCGCGGCCGCGCGAGCGACCGAACGGCAGCCCTGGCAGGACGCCGCCTTCCTCGGGTCGATGGTCGCCCTCCTCGTCTTCGCGAACTGGGGAGCCCCGAACCGCGAGGTCGGCTTCTTCGCCGCGGTCCACGGCGTCCGGTGGTACCTGGTGGCGGCCGCCGCCGCGGCGCTCGCCTGCATGATGGTCCGCTGGTACGACCGCGAGGAGCTCCGGCTCTGGGTCCTCGGCTCGTGGGAGTTCGCCAAGCAGATCCTCCCGCTCCTCCTCGGCGGCGTCCTCGTCGCCGGGTGGCTCATGGGGCGGCCGGGGCAGGACTCCGGCCTGATGCCCGACGCCTGGGTCGCTGGGGCCGTCGGCGGCAACTCCCTCGCCGCAAATTTCCTCGCCTCCCTCGCCGGGGCGCTCATGTACTTCGCCACCCTCACCGAGATCCCGATCCTCCAGGGCCTCCTCGGCTCCGGCATGGGAAAGGGGCCTGCCCTCGCCCTCCTCCTCGCCGGCCCGGCCCTCTCCCTTCCCAGCATGATCGTCATCCGCTCCTACCTCGGGACGAAGAAGACGGTCGTCTACGTCGCCCTCGTCGTCGTCATGTCCACGATCACAGGCACCGTTTTCGGAGCGTTCGCGTCATGAGAATCGGGAAGAAGCACCTCGTCACCGGAGCCCTCCTCGCGTTCGTCGCCGTCACCGGCGTCACGCTCGCCCTGAAGGAGACCGCCCACGCCCGCGCCGTGGCGGAGGCGGGGTCCGCTGCCGTCCCCGCAGAGGCCGCGCGAACGGCGCCGGCCGAGAAGCCGGCGACGGTCTTCGTCACCTACTTCCACACGACGGCCCGGTGCGTGTCGTGCCTGAAGATCGAGGACCTGACGAATGCGACGATGGTCGAGCGGTTCGCCGCGCCGATCGCCGAGAAGCGGGTCGTGTGGCGGTCGGTGAACATCGACGAGCCGGCGAACGCGCACTACGCGAAGGACTACGCGCTCCACACGAAGTCCGTCGTCGTCTCGGAGGTGAAAGGCGGCTCCGAGGTCCGCTGGAAGAACCTCGACCGTGTCTGGCACCTCCTCGGCGATCCCGAGTCGTTCCAGGCGTACGTCGAGCGGGAGGTGCGGGCCTACCTGGAGAGGGCGTGACGCCCGACCTGGCACCGGCCGTGGCGACGGCCCTCTGGCTCGGCGTCCTGACGTCTATCAGCCCCTGCCCGCTCGCGACGAACATCGCCGCGGTCTCCTACATCGCGCGCCGCGTCGACCGCCCGCGCGTCGTCCTCCTCTCGGCCTTCAGCTACTCGCTCGGCCGCGCCCTCGCCTACGCCGCGGTGAGCGCCGTCGTCGTCCTCGGCCTCCTCTCCGTCCCCGGTGTCTCGCAGTTCCTCCAGCGCTACATGAACAAGCTGCTGGGGCCGCTCCTCGTCCTCGTCGGGATGTACCTCCTCGGCCTCCTCTCGGCCGGGCTCTCGACGACGGCCGGGAGCGAAGAGCTGCGGAAGAAGGCGGCCGACGGGGGTGCCCTCGGCGCGCTCCTCCTCGGCGCCCTCTTCGCCCTCTCCTTCTGCCCCGTCTCCGCGGCCCTCTTCTTCGGGAGCCTCGTGCCGCTCTCGCTCCAGCACGGGTCGAAGGTCGTCCTCCCGGTCGTCTACGGCCTCGGGACGGCGCTTCCCGTCGTCCTCCTCGCCCTCGTCGCCACGGGCGGGACGAAAGCGCTCGGCGCGGCGATGAAGAAGGTGGGGACGTTCGAGGTCTGGGCGAGGCGGATCACAGGCGTCGTCTTCGTCGCCGTCGGGATCTATCTTTCCGTGCGGTTCGTCTTCCTCGGCTGAGGCGCGGAGCGGGGCGAACACCCCGCTCTCCCCCCCCCCGGCCGCTCAGGGCTCGGGCGCCTGCCCCTGCAGCGCCTCGGCGAGGCAGCGGACCGCCTGGATCGCGTTGCCCGTGGCCAGCCCGCGGCTGTACTGGACGAACCCGAACTTCGCCTGGGCCTGCTGGCACGGCGTGCAACCGGGACCGGTCTGCTCGGCGTCGGGCGCCTTCATCCCGTACTCGGCCAGGGAGTGCCCGACGGCCTTCACCGTCGTCCCGGCGTCTCCGGCCAGGAGCGAGACCTCCACGACCGCGCTCTCCGGCCGGGCGGCGTGCGCGTCGGCGAGGAGAACGAGGCGCGCCGACCGGCCTGGCTCGTCCTCGCGCGAGCTGACGAAGGCGAGGTTGCAGGCGGCTGCCGCGGCGACGACCTCGCTCGCGGCAGGACCGATCCCGACGGCCAGCTCGACCGTCCTCGCCGTCGGGTCGGAGCCGGCGGAGGCGCAGCCCGGCGCCGAGGCGAGCACGACGGCCCCGGCGAGGACTCCGGCGAGACGGGCGGCGCGACTCCCTGCTCTCGCGACGGTCGCGCGGCCGGCCCCGTGCTCGAGGAGCGTCGTGTCCTTCTTCTTCCGATGGGTCCTCTCTCTCGTCATTCGCCCTTCTCCAGCTTCTCGCCCTCCGCCTCCGCCCTCCGCAGATGATGCTCCCGACCGCCACGGTTTCGCCCCTCGGGCCCGAGAGGACGAGAACTCGCCCGCTCACCCGCCCGGACGAGAGGGAGCGGGGCCGTGGTTCATCACTTCGCATGCATTATGATGATTACGAGAGGAGCGCGTCCCATGCCGTCCCTCCAGATCCGCGAGCTGCCCGCCGAGCTCTACGAAGCCCTCGCGCTCCGGGCCCGGCTCGAGCAGCGAAGCCTCGCCCAGCAGGCCGTCACGGAGCTCCGCAGGACGCTGAAGGGCGGATCGGCGCGCAGGCTCGTCCTCGAGGACGTGAGGCGACGCCTTCGCGAGGAGAAGGCGCGGTCTCCCCGCCTCTCCCTCGAGAAGCTCGTCAGCGAGGACCGGGCCCGGTGACGGCGCCTCGAATCGTTCTCGACGCCTCGGCGGCGATTCGCGTCGTTCTCGCGTCTCCCGGCATCGAGAAGGCGGTCGAGGCCCTCGAGCGTGCCTCCCTCGTCCTCGCCCCTTCCCTCTTCGCGAGCGAGACGGCGAGCGCCCTTCGGAAGCTCGGCCAGAAGGGCCTGCTCCCGCCGGAGGCCCTCGCCGATCGCTGGGAGATGGCGATGGCCCTTCCCGACCGGCTCTTCCCCGACCAGGATCTCGGCGTCGAAGCCCTCTCCGAATCGTCCCGCCACGGGCGCCCGGTCTACGACCTTCTCTACGCCGTCCTCGCCCGACGCGAGGGATGCCGCGTCCTGACCTTCGACCGCCGGCTGATCACTCTCCTTCGGAACATGGGGATCGGAGTCGTCGGAGGAGGGACGGCCAAAGGCTGACGGAGGGGAGACCTGTCTCCGGCACGAGAAAGACCTTCCCGAGGTCGTGATCCGGGTACCATTCCCGCCCCGTGACACCGCCCACGCTGACGAGAACCCTGATCGCCATCCCGAGGATGGACTGCCCCTCCGAGGAGCGGCTCGTCCGGATGGCGCTCGACGGACTCGACGGCGTCGAGGAGCTGCGATTCGACCTGCAAGGCCGGACCCTTTCCGTGACCCACCGGGGAGAGCCCGGTCCGCTCCTCGCGAAGCTCGAGCCGCTCGGCCTCGGTGCCCGCGTCGAGGAGTCGGCCGAGGCCGACCCCGCCGAGGCGGCGGTTCCGGAGGCCCGCGACGAGGCGGGGACGCTTCGAATCCTCCTCGCCATCAATGCAGCCCTCTTCCTCGTCGAGATCGTGGCGGGCTGGCTTGCGCAGTCGACCGGCCTCATCGCCGATTCGCTCGACATGCTCGCCGACGCCTTCGTCTACGGCCTCGCCCTCTGGGCCGTCGCTCGCTCCTCCGGGGCGAAGCTCCGGGCCGCCCACGCCTCCGGCATCCTCCAGGCGCTGCTGGCGGCAGGCGTGTTCGTCGACGTGGCGCGGAGATGGGTCGTCGGGAGCGCGCCGGAGCCGCTGGCGATGATCGGGATCTCCACCCTCGCCCTCGCCGCGAACGTCAGTTGCCTGCTCCTCCTCGCCCGGCACCGGCAAGGGGGCGCGCACATGAAGGCGAGCTGGATCTTCTCGACGAACGACGTCCTGGCAAACCTCGGCGTCATGGCCGCGGGTGCGCTCGTCGAGGCGACCGGCTCCCGCCTCCCCGACCTCGTCATCGGGACCCTCGTCGCCGCGCTCGTCCTCCTCGGCGCCGTCCGGATACTCCGGTTGAGGTGACGGAAGGGAGCGCCGGTCTGGCCGCTTCGAACCGGTGGCGCCAACGGCGCGAGCGGCCGGACCGCTGCTCAGCGCCCTTCCCCCTCCGTCTCCCACGAAACGAACGCCCACCGGTACGGCTCCCGGCCGCGCTCCGCGCGCCCGGGGTCCTCGCGGTACCAGGCCTCGAGGCGCTGCCGCTCGTCCTCGGAGAGGGAGCCGAGGGAGAACTCGACGCGCCGAACGAGCTGGTCGAGGCCCTGGCTCTCGTCGGGCCGCCGTCCGGCCCGGATGTAATCGAGCCGCGGATGGCGGCCCATCCGGTGGAGGAGGTTCACGATGTAGACGTAGTCCGGGTAGGACGGGCGCTCGCGCCCGAGGAGCGCGAGGACGTCGGCGCGGACGAAGCGCCCGCCGACGAGGCTCGTCAGGCAGACGCGCCGTCGCGCCTTCGCGTCGATGCGGGCGAGCGCGTCCTCCATGTCACGGACGAGCGTCGAGCGCGAGGCGAGGACGAGATCGCACGCCGGGACGTCGCTCCAGTCGTCTTCCCAGGAGCGGAGGATCGGCTCGACGTTCGCGAGGTCCCGCGCGGCGGCCTGCGTCATCAGCGCGTCGAGCATCCCCCGGCTGTAGTCGAGGCCATAGACGCGGTCGAGGCGCGGGGCGAGAGCGAGGGCGATCGTCCCGGGGCCGCACCCGACGTCGAGGAGCGTCCGGCACCCGGTGAGATCGACGAGCCGGAGAAGCTCGTCGACGTAGGGGCTTCCCGAGAGCTCGCGGCTCAGGTCGGCCGCGCGGGCGTCCCACGCCTCGGGCGGCTTCTCGCGGCTCCCGCTCGCCGCGAAGTGCTCCCGGTAGAGCCGGCCGAAGTCGACGTCGTCGATCGTCCGCGGGCGTTCTCCGCCGCCCTTCGTCACGGGGTCCCCTCCAGCTCCCATACGAGCGCCGCACCGGGCCACCGGGCGCGCGCGGCGTCGACGAGCGCGGGGCGGACGACGACGACGGCGAGACGGTAGCGCCGAGAGTCGAGAAGCGCGAACGCGGCGGTGAGGCCGCTTCCTCGTCCGAACTCCAGCGGCCCCAGCTCGTCGACGAAGAGGAGGTCGCAGGCTCCGATTCGGGCGAGGAGCGCGTTTCCGAAGGCCAGCGCCTCCGGGTCGAAATGCCAGCCGAGGCCCCCGGTCCCGGGAAGGTCCGTCCGGGCCCGCTCCGCGAGGCGGCGGCGCTCACCGGAGGCGACGTCGAGGAGGTCGATACCGGTCTTCTCGCCACCGACGAGGACCGGCGGCGAGACGAGGCCAGCTACGGCGAGCCCCGCGTCGCGCTCCGCGCGCGCGAGAGCCTCGCACCACCGGGTCTTCCCCGCGCCCCGCCCTCCGGTCACGAGAGCGAGGGTGCCCTCCGGGAACTCGGCCCACGCCGCGACGAGCTCCTCCGGAGCGGGCGGACGCACGCTCACGACCGTCTCCCGGCCGGCGCGAGGCGCGCGGCGACGGCCGCGAGATCGGCCGCGTAGAGGTGCGCGAGCCGCTCGGGCGTCGCGGTCTCACGCGGCGGCCCGTGCGCGACGATGCGCCCCGCTTCGAGGAGCGCGATCCGGTCCGCGGCCTCGAGCGCGTGCTCCGGCTGGTGGGTCGACATGAGAATTCCGATGCCGTCGTCGCGGAGGCGGCGGACCTCCGAAAGGACGCGCAGCTGGTTGCCGAAGTCGAGGCTCGCCGTCGGCTCGTCGAGGATCAGGACCCCCGCCTCCTGCGCGAGCGCCCGGGCGATGAGGGTGAGCTGGCGCTCGCCGCCGGAGATCTGCGTGTAGACGCGCGCGGCGAGCCGGCCGATGCCGAGCCGCTCGAGGGCCGAGCGGGAGACGTCGTGGTCGCGCCGCGAGGGAGCGGCGAATCGCCCGCGGCGCGCGGTGCGGCCCATCAGGACGACGTCCTCCACCGTGAAGGCGAAGAGGCCGGCGTGGGCCTGAGGCACCCAGCCGAGGAGCCGTGCCCGGTCGCGCCGCGACCAGCTCGAGAGCGGCCGGCCCGCGACGCGCACCTCCCCGGCGATCGGCGGCAGGACGCCGAGGAGCGTCCGGAAGAGCGTCGTCTTCCCTCCCCCGTTCGGGCCGAGGAGGCAGACGATCTCCCCGCCGGCGAGGTCGAGGTCGACTCCCTCGCCGACCGGGCTCCCGTCGTAGCCGAAGCTCAGGCCGCGCGCCTCGAGCTTCGTCACGCCGAGCGTCCTCCCCGCGCGAGGAGCCAGAGGAACGCGGGCGCCCCGACGAGCGCGGTGAGGATGCCGAGCGGCAGCTCGATCGCCGCGGCGCTTCGGGCAAGCGTGTCGGCGATGGCGACGAAGGCGGCGCCAAGGAGGAGCGCGGCGGGGAGCGATCGCGCGAACCGCGGCCCGACGAGGAGCCGTGCGGCGTGCGGCACGACGAGGCCGACCCACCCGACGACCCCTGCGATCGCCACGGAGGCGCCCGTCACCAGCGTAGCGGCGACGATGAGCGTAAGGCGCAGGCGCGAAACGTCCTCGCCGAGAGCCGCGGCCTCTTCGTCGGAGAGCGTCAGGAGGTCGATCCTGTGGCGAAGAAGGAGGAGCGGGAGGAGGCCCGCCGCGACGAGCGGGGCGGCCCGCGCGACGTCGCCCGAGGCGGCGGCGCTGAGGCCCCCGAGGAGCCAGAACGTGATCGACGGGAGCTGCACGGTGGGATCGGCGAGGACCTTCGTGAGCGAGATCCCGGCGGAGAAGAGCGTTCCGATCGCGATGCCGGCGAGGACGAGGACGAGGACCGGGTCGTGGCGCCTCACCCGTCCGGCGACGAGCGTGACGAGCCCCACGGCGGCGAGGCCGCCCGCGAAGGCCGCGGCCTGGATGCCGAGCGTCGGGAGGCCGAGGAGGATGGCGAGCGCCGCCCCCATCCCGGCCCCCGCGGAGGCGCCGAGGATGTCGGGCGAGACGAGCGGGTTGCGGAACATCGCCTGGTAGGACGTTCCGGCCGCCGAGAGGGCCGCCCCGACGAGGAGGGCCGCGGCGAGGCGCGGGAGGCGGAGGCTCCAGACGACCATCGCGGCCTGCCCCTCCGCCGAAGGCCCTCCGAGGAGCGCGCGGAGGAGGTCGGCGGGGCCCAGCGCGATCGGGCCGGCGGCGAGCCCGACGACGACGGCGAGGGCGAGGAGCGTCGCGAGCGCCAGCCAGGGCCACTTCGTCATCAGGACCCCGCCAGGAGACGCTCGATCGCCGCGCGCTCGGGCGCGAATCCGTAGAAGGCCAGATGAAACGCGCGGACTCGCCCGGCCTCGTCGCTCCCCGTCGCCGCTGCGTGAAGGCGGGAGGCGAGCCACGGCAGGCCGGCGAGGCGGTTGACGCCGGGAGGCTCGTCGAGCCACCCGAAGGGGAGCCTCGGCACGAGGTGGAACCTCCTCGCCCGGAGGGCCGGGAGGCGGCTCCAGAGGTCGTCCCGCGGCGCGCTCGCGAAGAAGCCCGCGTCCTGCGTCAGGATGATCTCCGGCGCCCAGGCCGCGACCTGCTCGAACGAGACCCGCGCGACGCCGCCTCCCGGACCGGTCGCGACGCTCTCCCCGCCCGCGATCGCGAGCGACTCGGCGTTGAGCGATCCGGCCTTCACCGTCTCCAGGCCATCGGGGCCGCGGGCGACGTAGACGCGGGGCGCCCGCGCGCCGGTGCGGTGACCCGCTTTCCTCGCCTCGGCGAGGAGCCGCTCCGCCTCGCGCGCGAGCGTGGCGCCGCGCTCCGCGACGCCGAGGAGCCGACCCGTCTCCGAGAGCTGCCACCGGCTGTCAGCAAGACGCCCCGGCACGAGGAGGTACGGGATGCCCGTTCGCGCGTGGACGCTCTCGGCGGCCGAGAGATACGTCGCGTCCACCGTGCCCACGTCGAGGATCAGGTCGGGCGCCAGGGCGAGGAGCTTCTCGAGCGGCATCGTGCTGCCGCGCCCGGAGAGCCGGCCGAGGAAGGGGCGCTCCCGGACCTCCGGTGCGAGGAAGGCCCGCGCTTCGGGCGACACCTGCATCGGCCAGCCGAGGAGACGGTCGGGGGCGAGAACGTGCGCCAGGACCGCCGCGGGCGGCCCGGCGGCGAAGACGCGCCGGATTCGATCGGGCTTCGGAAGTCTCCCGAAGACGCGCACCTCCCGTCCGGCCCCGGCTTCGCCGAGAAGGCGCGAGGCGGGGAGGGCCGCCAGAGCTGCGAGGAAGGAGCGCCGGCTCATCGAAGCCGGGCTCGACCGCGGACGCGGCCCGAGCGATATCACAATTGAAATATATCGGTCCGCATGCGCCGACGCAACGAAGGCTGCGGGCCCCTGGTCACCGTCGCAGCTCCCTCCGCAGCCGCGCGAGGCCCGGGGCCACGGCTTCGAGGGCGGCCTGCTCCATCTCCCGGTAGAGGCGCGCGACCCGGCGCCCGAGGGGCGTGAGGCTCGCGCCACCGTGGGTGGTGCCGCCGCGCTCGAGGCGGACGAGCGGGGCGCGGAACTCCTTGTTCACGACCTTCACGAGCGACCACGCCCTCATGTAGGACATCCCGAGCGCGGAGGCCGCGGCGCGGACGGAGCCCGCGCGCTCGATCGCCTCGAGGAGATCCGCCCTCCCCGGGCCGAGGACGATGACCGCCCCTCGCACGAACCGCAGGCGCGGCACCGCTTCCACGCGCCGGGATGGGTCCTTTCGGAGACTCACGGAGGGATCATAGGGCGCACTCGCCGCCCTCGACGCCGACCCGGCCCTTGACATATCAAGTTTCGTGGATATATTTACCCTCATGGCGACCTCGACGTCCCGCGCGAAGCCGGCCCGGCCCGGCCTTCTCCCCACGAGGGAGGACCACGCGGAGCGTCTCGCCGACCTCTTCCACGCCCTCTCCGACCCCACGCGCCTCCGGATCCTCGCGGCTCTCCGCAACGGCGAGCAGTGCGTCTGCAACCTGACGGGGCTCCTCGTCGCCCAGCAGTCCCGCCTCTCGTTCCACATGAAGACCCTGAAAGACGCCGGCCTCGTCAAGGACCGGCGGGAGGGACGCTGGATCCACTACTCGCTCGTCCCCGAGGCGGTGGAGGAGATCCGGGTCGCCCTCGAGGATCTCGCGGAAGCCGCGAAGGCCTCGGCCGCGAGCTGCTGCCGGCGCTGAAACCCCTTTTTTTCTTCTACGTATCGAGAATTCTTGATAGAAAGGAACACGCCATGAACGACGACCAGATCCGCGACATCGTGAGAGAGAAGTACGGGAAGGCCGCCCTGCAGGTGGCAGAGGGACGCGCCTCCTGCTGCGGACCGGAGCCGTCGGCCTGCTGCGGCACGGCCCCGTCGGCCTCCGGCCTGTCCGGCGACCCGATCACCTCGAACCTCTACGCCGACGACGAGAAGGACCTGCTTCCGACGACGGCCGTCCAGGCCTCCCTCGGCTGCGGCAACCCGACCGCCCTCGCGAAGCTCGAGGAGGGGCAGGTCGTCCTCGACCTCGGCTCCGGCGGCGGCATCGACGTCCTCCTCTCGGCGAAGCGGGTCGGCCCGACGGGCAAGGCCTACGGCCTCGACATGACCGACGAGATGCTCTCCCTCGCGCGCGAGAACCAGGCGAAGGCGGGGGCGACGAACGTCGAGTTCCTGAAGGGGACGATGGAAGAGATCCCTCTCCCCGACGCGAGCGTCGATGTCGTCATCTCGAACTGCGTCATCAACCTCGCCGCCGACAAGGACCTGGTCCTGCGCGAGGCGTTCCGCGTCCTGAAGCCGGGCGGCCGTTTCGCCGTCTCGGACGTCGTGACGAAGGGGGAGATCCCCGCGCCCGTGAAGAAGAGCGTCGAGCTCTGGATCGGCTGCATCGCCGGGGCCCTCGACGAGGACGAGTACGTCGGCAAGCTCCGCGCCGCGGGCTTCACGGACGTGACCGTCGAGCCGACGCGGATCTACCGGGTCGACGACGCCCGCGAGTTCCTCGCTTCCGCGGGGATCGACGTCGACGCCCTCGGCGCGGAGGTCGACGGGAAGTTCCGGAGCGCCTTCGTCCGCGCGGTGAAGCCCGCCGCGTAGGAGGTCAGAGTGAGCGAGGCCGCCGCCCCGAAGCGACTCAACGTCTTCGAGCGCTGGCTGACCCTCTGGGTCGCGCTCTGCATGGTCGCCGGGGTCGCCTTGGGGAGACTCCTCCCCGGGGCGACCGACGCGATCCGGAAGCTGGAGTTCGGCGAGGGGAGCCAGATCAACGTCGCCATCGCCGTCCTGATCTGGCTCATGGTCTATCCCATGATGCTGAAGATCGACTTCACGAGCCTCGCGGGGGTCGGCAGGAGGCCGAAGGGCCTCTTGGTCACGCTCTTCGTGAACTGGCTCGTGAAGCCGTTCTCGATGGCCTTCCTCGCGTGGCTCTTCTTCAAGAACGTCTTCGCGGCGTGGATCCCGGCGGGCCTCGCCGACCAGTACATCGCCGGCGCGATCATCCTGGCCGCCGCGCCCTGCACGGCGATGGTCTTCGTCTGGTCGTACCTGACGGACGGCGACCCGGCCTACACCCTCGTCCAGGTCTCCGTGAACGACCTCATCATGCTCGTGCTGTTCGCGCCGATCGTGACGTTCCTCGTCGCCGGGGCGAGCAACCTGACGGTGCCGTTCAAGGTCCTCCTCCTCTCCGTCCTCGTCTTCATCGTCATCCCGCTCGCACTCGGAAGCCTCAGCCGGACGCTCCTGATCCGCACCCGGGGGAAGGAGTGGTTCGAGGGGAGCTTCCTCCCGTTCTTCCACCCCGTCACGGTCGTCGCCCTCCTCGCGACCCTCGTCCTCATCTTCGCGTTCCAGGCAGACAACCTCCTGACGAACTGGTTCCACGTCGTCCTGATCGCGATCCCGCTCCTGATCCAGGTCTACTTCAACTCCGGCCTCGCCTACGGCCTGATGAAGCTCCTGAGGGTGCCCCACTCCGTCGCCGCCCCAGGCGCCCTCATCGGCGCGAGCAACTTCTTCGAGCTGGCGGTCGCGACGGCGATCGCGCTCTACGGCCCCGGCTCGGGCGCCGCCCTCGCCACGGTCGTCGGCGTCCTCGTGGAGGTGCCGGTCATGCTCTCCGTCTGCTCCTTCTGCAATCGGACCCGCGAATGGTTCCCGGCGGAGAGCCGGGCGGAGGCCTGACCCCCGGTGGCCGTCTCCTGCGACCTGGACGAGGGATCGGGCTGCCGTGGGTGATCCCGGCGGCACGCGCGGCGGGCGGCTCGGCTTCCTCGAGTCGCCCACCCGCATCCTCCTCTTCACCGGGAAGGGAGGCGTCGGGAAGACCTCGCTCGCCTGCGCGAGCGCGGTCACCCTGGCGGACCGCGGCGCCCGCGTGCTCCTCGTGAGCACCGACCCCGCCTCGAACCTCGACGAGGTCCTGGACGTCGCTCTCTCCGGCGAGCCCCGAGAGGTGCCCGGCGTTCCACGGCTCCACGCCTTCAATATCGACCCGGAGAGCGCAGCGAAGGCGTACCGCGAGCGCGTCGTCGGCCCCTATCGGTCCCTCCTCCCCGAGACGGCCGTCGCCCAGATGGATGAGCAGCTCTCGGGAGCCTGCACCGTCGAGATTGCCGCGTTCGACGAGTTCGCCCGCCTCCTCGCCGACGCCGGCGCCGACGCGTACGACCACGTGATTCTCGACACCGCCCCGACCGGGCACACGCTCCGCCTTCTCGCGCTCCCCTCGGCCTGGGAAGGGTTCCTCGCGACGAACCAGACCGGGACGACCTGCATCGGCCCCCTCTCGGCCCTCGGCGGACAGCGCGCTCTCTACGCCTCGGCCGTGGCGGCGATCGAGAACGCCTCGCTCACCACCGTCGTCCTCGTCACCCGGCCCGAGACGAGCGCGATCGCCGAGGCCGATCGGACGAGCGGCGAGCTCCTCGCGCTCCGGATCGCGGGACAGCGGCTCGTCGTGAACGGCGTCTTCCGCCCTTCCGTGGGCACGGACCCGCTCGCTTCCGCCTGCGCCGCGCAGAGCGCCCGGGCGCTCGAGGCCCTTCCCGGGAGCCTTCGCGCCTTCCCGCACGACGAGGTTCCCCTCGTCGGCCACGACCTCGTCGGCGTCGAGGCCCTGCGGTCGTTCGCGTCGGGAGTCCCGCCGGCTTCTGTTCCCGGAGCTGGAGAGTCCGCGTCGGCCCCTCCGCTCCCGGGCCAGGGGCTCACGCGCCTCGTCGACGAGCTCGTCGCCTCGGGGCGCGGCCTCGTCATGGTGATGGGCAAGGGGGGCGTCGGGAAGACGACCGTCGCCGCCGCCGTCGCCGTCGAGCTGGCGCGGCGCGGCCAGAAGGTCCACCTCACGACGACCGACCCGGCCGCGCACGTCCTCGCGACGATCGGCGACGGCCTCGACGGGCTCCGGGTGAGCCGGATCGACCCGGCGGCGGCGACGGACGCCCACGTCGCGCACGTCCTCGACACGTCGGGGGCCGGCCTCGACGCCGAGGCCCGCGCCCTCCTCGAGGAGGACCTCCGCTCTCCCTGCACACAGGAAATCGCCGTCTTCCGGGCGTTCTCCCGAACGGTCGCCGAAGCGAGGCGCGGCTTCGTCGTCCTCGACACCGCGCCCACGGGCCACACGCTCCTCCTCCTCGACGCGACCGGCTCCTATCATCGGGACGTCATGCGGACCGCCGCGAAAGGCCCCGGGCGGGTCGTGACGCCCCTGATGCGGCTCCAGGACCCGAGCTACACGAAGGTGCTCGTCGTGGCCCTCCCCGAGACGACCCCCGTCCGGGAGGCCGAGCGCCTCCAGGCCGACCTCCGGCGAGCCGGGATAGAGCCGTGGGCCTGGGTCCTCAACCGGAGTCTCGCGGCGGCCGCTCCCACCGACCCGGTCCTCTCCGCGCGCGCCGCCCTCGAGCAGACGCACGTCGGGCGCGTCTGCCGCGACCTCTCGCCCCGCGTCACGGTCCTTCCCTGGCTCGCCGAGCCGCCGGTCGGCCCAGAGCGCCTCTCCAACCTTGCCTCCGGTTTCCCGCCGACGAAGGGAGAGGAATGTCAAAGCGCCGCGTCCTGATCCTCTGCACCGGGAACTCCTGCCGCTCCCAGATGGGAGAGGGGTGGGTGCGCTACGTCCTCGGCGATCGGGTCGAGGTCCACTCCGCCGGCACGAAGCCCTCCTTCGTCCACCCGCGCGCGATCCAGGTCATGGGCGAGGCCGGCGTCGACCTCTCGTCTCACACGAGCAAGGGCGTCGAGAGCCTGAAGGGGATCTCCTTCGACCTCGTCGTCACCGTCTGCGATTCCGCCCGCGAGGCCTGCCCCGTCTTCCCCGGCGCGCGGAAGACCGTCCACCGCGCTTTCGAGGACCCGGCCCACGCGGGCGAGGGGGACGACGCGCTCCCCGTCTTCCGGAGGGTGCGAGACGAGATCCGGGACGTCCTGCCGCCGCTCGTGTCGCGGGAGCTGGGGCTCTCGGGAGACTGACCTGGGCCGCACCATCGTCTTCCGTGCGGACGACGACGGGCGCCTCGTCGCCGACCCCTTCGACGCCCGGCAGCTCGGCCTCCGGCCCGGCGATGCGCTCCGGATCGAGACGGGCGACCCGCTCTGGGTCGCTCGCCGTCCCGTGACCGACCTGGCGCGCGTCTACGTCGAGCCGACGAACGCCTGCAACCTCGCCTGCGCGACGTGCCTGAGAAACGTCTGGAGCGCGCAGTCGGGCTTCATGGCGGAAGAGACGTTCGACGCGGTCCTCAGGGGCCTCGCTTCGTTCCCGAGGCCGCCGGCCGTCTTCTTCGGCGGCTTCGGCGAGCCGCTCGCTCACCCCCGGATCCTCTCGATGATCGAGGCCGCGCGGCGCGCCGGTTCCACGGTCGAGATGATCACGAACGGAATCCTCCTCGGCGACGAGGTGCGGCGCGCCCTCGTCTCGCTCGGGCTCCATCGTCTCTGGGTCTCGATCGATGGGGCGACTCCGGCCGCGTATCGCGACGTGCGCATCGGCGACGCCCTCCCGGAGATCCTGGAGAACCTCGCCGCCTTTCGGCGGCTGCGCGAGACCTCGGCCGGCCTCGGGCCCCGCCTCGGCCTCGTCTTCGTCGCGATGCGCCGGAACGTCGGGCAGCTCCCCGACGTCGTGAAGCTGGGACGCGCGGCGGGGATGGACCGCCTCCTCGTGACGAACGTCCTCGCCTACACCGACGACCTGAAGCACGAAGTGCTCTACGACGAGGGGCTCGCCCCGGGTGACGGCGACTCTCCGGAGAGGCCGGGGGTCCTCCTCCCCCGCCTCGAACCGTCGGGCGCCGTCCGCGAGGCGCTTGCCGCCGTGGTCGACGGCGGACCGGTCGACCTGCGCCCTCGCCTCTCCGCCGTCCGCGGTCGCAACTTCTGCCCCTTCGTCGAAAGGGGGACGACCTCCGTGAGGTGGGACGGGACCGTCAGCCCCTGCCTCGCGCTCCTCTACGAGCACGACACCTGGCTCGGTGACCGCCGGCGGCACTCGTACGCGAGCGCCGTCGGGAACCTCCGCGAGAGAAGTCTCGCGGAGATCTGGTCCGATCCGGCCTACGTCGAGCTGAGGCAGCGCCTCCAGGCCTTCGACTTCTCCCCGTGCAGCTCCTGCAACACCTGCGAGATGGCCGACGACAACCGGCAGGACTGCTCCGGCTCGCCGCATCCCGCCTGCGGTGGGTGTCTCTGGGCGCAGGGGCTGATCCAGTGCCCGTAGGGACGCCTCTGGGCGGCCGGACGCGCTCGGGCGGCGATCAGGGTCCCGGCGGGAAGAGCCGCCCCACCTTGAACTCGACCGCGTCGAAGGGGCGACGCGTGCGACGTCCTCGTCGGACCAGGCCCCGAGCCGGAGCCAGGCCTGCTCCCGGGCCTTGTACGCTTCCCGGAGCCGCTCCGCCGGGTCGATGATCCAGAGGAAGGGAACGCCTGAGTCGAGGTAGATCGCGGCCTTCTGGAGTCGGTCCCTCCGGGCCTTCGCCGGCGAGAGGATCTCGCAGTCCCCGTCGGGAGCGATCCGGATGGGTTGCTCGTTCGGGAACGCCGGGACCCGCTCTCGACGCCAGCCGGCCACTTCGGGCTGGAGAACTCGATGGGGCCCGAGCTCCACGTCCACCTCGGGCGGGATCCACCAAACGCCGGGCTCGTCGTCCTCGTCGAAGTGCCCACCGATCCGGCGGAGAATCCTGGCTCCGATTCCCTGGTGAGCGGGAGCCGGGCTCGGGGCGAAGACGACCTCCCCGTCGAGGACCTCGACTCGGGTCCCCTCGGGATACCCGGCAACGTCGGCCCAGGTGGCGAGGCGCGGGGAGGGCGAGCTTACGGGGCCGTGTTACGCCCGGCACGGGCTGGCACCGCCGCGGCCGGGTCCCGCCCGGTACGATTGGAGACACCTGTAATCGGCCCCGGTGCCGCCGGCCGTGCGTTCGGGCGCCGTGGAGGATAGTGATGCGGTTTCGATTGCCGGGCGTCCTCGTCTGCGTCCTCGCGCTCCGTACCGCTTCGGCGGGTGTCGTCTTCGAGCCGGTCCCGGAGGGCCCGAGCGGCGAAGTCTGGGCCCTCGCCTCCGCGGGGAACGACGTCGCGGCCCTCGTCGGCCCCCACGGCGGCAGGCGCGTCGAGCTGCGCGAGGCGGGCGTCTGGAGGCCGGTCGCGGTACCGGGCGGTGCATTCGTCCGCTCCCTCGACCTGTCGCCGGAACGACTCGCTGTCCTCCTCGAGTCCTGCACTCCGGGTGCGACGAACTCGCTCGACATCCGGGTCCTCGACCGCAGGACGGGCCACTGGGAGACCCTCCCGCCGCCCCCGAGCGGGAACGCCTGCGAGGTGGGCTTTCCCATCGCCCTCTTCGGGGAGGAGGTCTTCCTTCGCACCTGGACGCGGAACCTCCTGCGGTTCGCCGGTGGCCGCTGGGACGTGCCCGAAGGGACTCCCGAGTCCGGATACGTGTGGGGACGCGGTTTCGTCCTGGACCAGGGCCGGCTCATCGTCCTCGGCGCTCCCGCCTTCGAGTACGCCGGCGGCCGCGCCGTCGCGCTCCCGCAGCCGTTCTCCTCGGGGATGATCGGCGCGGCCGTCGTCGACGGAGGCGTCGCGCTGCAGGCGATCGGGCCGGACTACTCCTCGACGCTCCACCTTCCGGGCAACGCGCGGCGCTACGCAGTTCCTCCCGTCGCGCAGGACGGGATCTTCACCTGGCGCGGCTCGCTCTGGGTCCGCGGCTGGCTCGGGCTCTTCGAGCGGTCGGAAGGACGGTGGGTGCTCTCGCGCGCGCTGGAGGAGGGCGGGGCGCTCTGCCACGCGAAGACGGAAGAGGGCGAGCTCCTTCTCGGCACCCGGACCGGCGTCGCTCGCGCGGTCGTCCGTGTGACCCGGTTCGTGCCCGTGGCCGTCCGGTCCCGTGGCCCGGACGGCCGCCGGTTCTCCACCGCGCTTCTTCTCGGCAACTTCGGACCGGACTCCGTCCGGGCCGACGTGACGTTCCGGCCGGCGGCCGGCCTCGTCGCCGGAACGCGGAGCCGGACCCTGGAGCTCGCCCCCGGGACGGAAGCGCGCGTCGACGACTTGATCTCGTGGCTCGAGGAGGAAGGCGGCGCGCTCGTCTCCGGAGGGGCCGACGTCCTCGGCAGCCTACGTGTCGATTTCGAGGGTTGCCGGAAGGACGGCGAATCGTGGGCCGCGGCCGAGGTCCGGGCCGACGGGCCGGGGGGCGCCTTCTCCACCTTCGTCCCTGCGCCGCTCGCCGGAACCTCTCTCGGATGGGGCACCGTCCCCACCCGGGGCGCAGTCCTCGTGGTGCGGGAGGGCAAGCGGACGAACCTCGGGTGGTGCGACGCCGGGAACGGCGGCGACGGAAACCCGCTCGAGACGCCCTTCCTCTGGATGCGGCTCGGGGCGCTCGGGGCGGAGTTCCACGAGTTCTACACGGTCGGGGGCGAGTGGGGCCAGGTCCCGGTCGGCCAGCTCTTCCCGGCGGCCGCCGCCGGCGACCTGTTCACCCTGGAGGGGCCGCGGGACGATTGCTGGCTCTGCGGCGGCCCCTCAACCCGATCGCCCCGGGATCTCTTCGGTTGGCTCGTCGACGTCGACTCACGGACGGGAGACGGGGCGTTCTCGCTCCTCGCGACGGTGGAGCACGACCTCGACCGGATCGGCCTCTTCTTCCCGGCCTTCGTGAGGGCGCGGGGAGCGGGAGGGGTGATCTGGTCGACGGTCGCGCAAGTCGCGAGGGCGCAGACCGGTCGATACGGCAACCAGGTGAGGTTCACGTTCCGCGGGCTCATCGGGGGCGTGCCGAGATACGTCACCTGGAAGCAGTCCGTCGGCCGCGGCTACCCCGCGCGGTTCGTCGACGTCGGGGAGGTGATCCGGCAGGCTGGGCTGGAGGACCGGGGACAGGAGGTGGACGGGACCCTCCTCGTCGACACGGAGTCCGACCTGCAGGACGGGCTCCACGGCGAAGCGCGGATCTCGGGGCGGCGGCCCGACGGGAGCGGCGGGCTCGGCGCGAGGCTCGAAGGGACCTCGGAGGGGAGCTGGGCCCGCCGGAGCGCCGTCGTCCCGGGCCTCACCGAGGGGCGCGGGAAGCGGTCGAACCTCGTACTCGCGAACGCCCAGCGCCCGGGCGGCCCGGCGGCGACGCTCACGGTCGAGATCCGCCGCTCGGCGGACGGCACGCTTCTCGGCCAGCTCGAGCGCTGGCTGCAGCCGGGCGAAAGAGCGCAGCTGAACCGCGTGCTGCGCGAGGTGGCCCCGGCCCCGGACCGGCTCGACGCCTACGCGGTCGTCCGCGCCCGGGAGGGCGACGGGCGGTTCGTCGCGTACGGCGTCGTCCACGACGACGGGAGCGGCGACGGGGCCGAACGGCCGATGACCCGCGTCGAGTGAGGCAGAACGGTAGGATTCCGCGAAATGACCTGGACAGCTTCGGTCCTGCCCCTTCCGCGGGGCTTCTTCGGCGCCGGGAGCGCCGGCTTCTGCGGCGAGGCGGTGGTCGGGAACGTCGAGGCGGCGCAGGGAGGATCGAGGGTCTGCCTGTGGGACGACGGAGGGCCCCGGGTCGTCGACACCGGGGCGCTCCGCATGCAGGCGCGCTCCGCTCGGCACGCCACGGTCGTCGGCGCCGTCCGCCAGAAACGTGGAGGCCAGGCCGCGCTCCTGCGCTTCGGTCCCGAGGGCGAGCCCCGGATCGTATCGCTTCACCCGCGGGGCTTCCTCGAGTCGGTCGCCGCGGCCTGCGACGACGACACCCAGATCGGCAGCGGACGCACGGCCACCTCGAGTGCCGCCCTCCTCTGGCAGGGAGCGGGCGCCGGTCCGGTCGTCCTACCCGATCCGGGCGGCGAGGGGGCCCGGGCGCTCGCCGTGCGGGACGGGCTGGTCGTGGGCGCCGCCGGGTGGCCCAGCAGGGCTCTGCTCTGGCCGGGAGCGGGGGAACCGGTCTCCCTGCACCCGCAAGGGACCGCATGGAGCGAGGCCGCGGGCGTTGGCGACGGAGAGCAGGTGGGGCTCGTCGCACGCACCGAGGACGCGTTCCTCGCGGGCAACGTCCTCCCGGTCGTCTGGCGCGGCTCGGCGGCGTCGATGACGAACCTCCTCCCCGACGGGTGCACGGCAGGGCGGGCTGCGGACGTGCTCGAGGGCATCCAGGTCGGGTCCGTCCGCCGCGGCGGCTTCGAACGCGCGGCGCTCTGGTCGGGCACGGCCGCGTCCCACGTCGACCTCCACGAGCTCGTCGGAGGAGACTGGACCGACTCCGCCGCCCAGTCGATCCACCGGCGAGAGGGCGTTCTTCGCATCCTCGGGGAGGTGAGGCGGATGGCCCCCGATCGGAAGGGGATCGCGGCGCGACAGGTCGTCGTCTGGACCTCGGACGCGTGAGCCTCCCGTCGGCCGCGCGGCGGCGAGGGCGCCAGGGCTCCCGTCCCTTGCGGGGTCCTTACCGAGGCGCCCGTCCGCCTGTCTTTCGGCTCGTACGGCGACCGCAACCGGCGCCGGCTCCCGGCGGCGAGCCCGAGCCCGGCTCGGCGGGGCGGGCGCAGGTCGACCCATCGGGCCGTTCCCGGAAGTCGACCACACCGCCCCGCCGGTCGAGCTCCACCCGGCAGCAATCCAGGACGGCCTCGCGCAGCATCCTGCGGGCGCGCTGCACGCGGGACTTGGCGCCGGAGAGCGACAGACCTTCTCGCCGCGCGATCTCGCGCTGGGTCTGCCCCTCGATTTCCGAGAGGGAGAGCGCCAGGCGATAGGGCGCGGGCAGGCCCTCGAGGAGCGGTGCGAGGCAGCCCGCCAGCTCCAGCTCGGCAGGGCTCTCGACCGCCCGGTGCGCGCTCTCGACCTCCTCGGGCAGCTCCTCCGTCGGACGTCGGGAGCGGTAGTTGTCGACGATGGAGTTCCGCGTGACCCGGTAGAGCCAGCCGCGCAGGTGGACGGGCGGCTCCGGGCCCTGGAGCTCGCGCCAGGCCCGGAGCAGCACGTCGTGAACGATGTCGTCGGCCGCCGCCTCGTCGCCGACCCGCGCACGGACGAAACGCACCAGCTCGGAGCGCAGGTCCAGCCACGCGGGCGGGGCGGGGACGGCAGCCGGGGTCGACACGGGGCTCAGGCGCAGCCGCAGGAAGTGGCGTCGGGGGCGCAGCAGGAGGCCTTCTGCGACGGAGCGCAGCAGGTCTCCTTCTCGTTGGGCGAGCAGCAGGCGGTGGCAGCCGGCGCGACCTCGGGCTCGCGGCGGTTGGATTCGGGGGGGGCGGGTCGGGTGTCTCGGGTCTTCATGGGTCGTTCCTCCTCGGCGTTCTGGAGCGTCGCTCCGTTCCGGGTTGCGCTCGGGGAGACGGGAGACCTGCGAAAAGGACGCAAACGAGGATAAGGGGTGGACCCCGAGACGGGACGCGGGGCGCCCGGAGGCGCCCCGCGTCGGGAAAGAGCGGGAATGCGGAGAGAGCCCTACTGGGCCGTCACCGTCACGTCGTCGAGCGTCATGTTGTTGCCGTAGGCGCTGATCCCGAGGAACCCGAGGTAGACCGTCTGGCCCTTGTAGGCGGAGAGGTCGATCGTCACCTGCGCCCAGCCGGTGGACCCGTTGTAGCGCGAGATCGCCGAGCCGACGTTCGTCCAGGTGGTCCCGTTCGTCGAGACCTGCGGCTGGATGCGGTCGTTGTAGGACGAATAGCCGGTGTCGTGGTACATCCAGAACTTCAGGGTGACGCTCGCGTAGGAGCTCGCGACGGCGAAGCCGGTGGCGCGGTAGACGCGCGTCTGGCTGCCGCTCGCGGCGTTGTAGGAGTTGAACTTCGCGAGCATCGTCCCGCCGTGAGGCGTCGTCGTGGGGTAGGTCGAGGAGGTGGCGAACGTCCAGGTCCCGGCCGTGCCGGAGGTGTCGACCTGGGACCAGCCGGTTCCCTCGAAGCCGTCGTTGAAGAGCGTGACGGCCCCGCCGCAGGTGGCCGTGAAGTTCTTCCCGGTGACGTTGGCCGAGGTGATGGTGACGGACGTACTCGCCGGGCTGAAGGTGCAGCCGCTCTTCGTCGGGGTCACCGTGTAGGTCCCGGCGGCGAGGCCGGAGATGGTGTAGTTGTTCGACGCGTCGCTCGTCGCCGAGGCCGAGCCCACGGAAACCGTGGCGCCCGACGTCCCCGCGCTGCCCGAGATCGAGTACGTCGTCCCGCCGAGGGTGTAGGTCCCGGTGACCGTGTAGCTCCCGGCGGCGTAGCCGTAGACGCCGAGCCACCAGGTGGCGGCGGCGGGGCTCGTGGCCGAGCAGGTCTCGTTGCCGGAGGAGGAGTAGGGCCGGCAGATGTAGGAGGAGGATGTCGGCTTGGCGCTTCTCTGCGTGTAGATGTCGACGTCGGCCGTGGCGCTCGTCGTGGCGAAGGTCAGGTTCGTGGCGCCCGAGGGAACGACGATGTAGTAGTACTTCCAGGCGCTCTTGGCGACGCTCTGGCCGGTCACCGGGACGCCGCTCGTGAGCTGGAGGTCGCCGGTCGGGCAGGTCGCCGTGAAATTGACCCCGGTGACGTTCGCGGAGCTGACCGTGACGGACTGGCTCGCCGGGCTGAACGTGCAGCCGGTCTTCGCGGGCGTCACGGTGTAGGTGCCGGCCGCGAGGCCCGCGAGGGTGTAATTGCTCGACGCGTCGCTCGTCACCGACGCGGAGCCCGCAGTGACCGTGGCGCCCGACGTGCCGGCGTTCCCGGAGATGCTGTAGGTCGTCGACACGGCCGTCGCGGTGAAGTTGACCCCGGTGACGTTCGCGCTCGTGATCGTCGCGGACTGGCTGGCCGGGCTGAACGTGTAGCCGGACCGGCTCGGTGTGACGGTGTAGCTGCCCGGCGCGAGGCCGGAGATCGTCCAGGCGCCGCTCGTGCTCGTCGTGGCCGATCCGGAGCCCGCGGTGACGGTGACGCCCGAGAGGCCGGAGCCGTTCAGCGTGACGGTGCCCGAGAGGCTGTAGGTGGTGACGCTGCCGGAGTCGGTGACCTTGGCGGTCCAGATTTCCTCGCTCGCAGCGTTGCGGCGGTCGGTCCAGGACGGGAAGAAGACGCCCGCGTAGCCGGACAGGCCGTTGTAGTCGCCGTACTGGTTGCCGGAGTCGGCGCCGGAGCCGGTCTCGTCGGTCTGGGCGGTCGTGACCTTGACCGCCGTGCCCCACGTGGCCCCGTCGTCGAAGGACGACTGGTAGTAGACGTTCGTCTTCTTCCGGTTCGCGTCGTCGACCGTGTCGTAGTACATGACCGCGATCGCGCCGTTCGTCTCGTCGACGACGAGCCACGGGTTGAACTGGTCGTTCTTGCCGGACTGGTTGTTGATCTTGACCGGCGTCCCCCAGGAGGTGCCGCCGTTCGTGGAACGGGCGAACCAGATGCGGGTCTTGCAGGCGGAAGTCGTCGAGGAGCCGGGTTCATTGGAGGCGGTCGTGCACCCCGTCTCGCCCGAGAGGTCGGTCCAGAGCGCGTAGACGAGGTCCTTGCTCGCCGTCCGGTAGGCGCCGGCGGTGACGTAGATGAGGATGCGGCGGCCGTTGAAGGCCGGGACGCCGATGTCGTACGAGTCGTAGGTCGTGGCGAGCTTGACCGGGGTCCCGTAGCTCGTCCCGCCGTTCGTCGACTTGACGAGGTAGAGGCCGCGCGAGCCGGTGTCTGGCCAGAAGCCGAAGACGTCACCGTAGGAGTTCGTCTTCACGTCGGAGCCGATGCCGGTCCCCGTCGTCTGGCTCCCGCTCACCTGGATCGGCGTCGCGAGCCAGCCGGTGGAGTTCCGCCGGTTCATGTAGACCGGGTTGCCGTTGTGCCAGATGGCATAGATGTTGTCCTTGTAGGGAGACGTGGCGCTGTGGTCGATCCAGACCATCTGCTTGTCCGTGTTGGTCTGGGAGCCGGAGATCGTCGCGTCGTAGGTCCAGGTCCGCCCCTGGTCCGTCGACTTGTACATCCGGACCTTGAGGACCGTCCCGGTGCTGTTGATCCCCATCGTCGAGGACCAGGCGGTGCCGTCGGAGCTCCAGTCCACCGTGGGGTCGGAGTTGAACGCGTCGCCGCTGTAGCCGGGCAGGTAGGTCTGGCCCCAGGTCGCTCCGCCGTCGAGCGAGTAGAACTGGGCCTGGAAGCCGCTGCCGCTGATGTTGTTGGAGGCGCCGATGATCAGGTTCGGGTTCCAGTAGTTGACCCGGATGTCGGACTCGCTGCGGGCCGAGGACTGGGCGCCGGAGATCCGGTAGTTCGTCCCGATGGAGGTGGCCAGGGCGGAGACCGTGAGGTCTTCGCTTTCCCGATCCCATTCCCCGACGCCGTCCGGCGGGTTCTCGTAGCCCGCCGCGAAGTTCGCATCGGGAAGCCCCGGCCGGAGGTCCTGGTGCGACTGCATCCACTCGAGGACTTCCTTCAGGACGAACGGGTAGCCGCCCGTCGGGTCCTCGGCGGTGTAGTGGCCGTCCGGGTTCGCCTTCCGCCAGACGACCTTCAGCCAGGGCGGGACCCTTCCGGTGTCTACCTTCTCGTCGGCGCGCAGGAGCGAGAAGTCCTGATTCTCCATGATGAGCCGCTCGAAAGCCGTACCGGGGCGGGCCCCGGCCTTCCTCAGCTGCTCGGCGAGCGTCGGCACCCGGCCGGCGCTCGACTGCGCGAACGTCATCGCGGAGCTGGCCATCAGGAGACCAGAAAAGACGACCGCAATAGCCCTGGACCACCGCCAATGCAACATGCGAACTCTCCTCAACTCGGACTTCGGTTCGAGATTTGTGACGGACGTCACGGCCGAATCGATTCAAGAGTCGTGCCGTGCGGAGGAGGAGGAGAACCGCTCGATCGCCGCGCCTCGGGGGAACCAAATTGATCCACCCGGGAGTTCCAGGGGGTCAAAAACCAACTCCACGATCAATTCTTGACCCGGGGTGAACGAACCGGCGCCGGCACGCGTCTCCTCTTCCTCCGATTCAAGCTTCCGGCGTCACGGCGTCGTCGAGGACCGCGGCGTCCTCGGGAACGGCCCCCGCCGCCCTCGGCATCGCCCACGGATCGCGCTCGCCGATCTGCTGGCGCCACATCGCGTAGTAGAGGCCGCGCTTCTCGACGAGCTCGTCGTGGCTCCCGGTCTCGACGATGCGGCCGCGCTCGAGGACGTGGATCGTGTCGGCGTGGGCGATCGTGCTGAGCCGGTGCGCGATGAGGAGGACCATGTGCCGGCGGCTGCCCGAGAGCTCGCGCACCGAGGCGGTGATCTCTCGCTCGGTGATCGAGTCGAGGGCCGAGGTCGCCTCGTCGAAGATGAGGAGCCGCGGGTGGCGCAGGAGCGCGCGGGCGATCGAGATCCGCTGGCGCTCGCCGCCCGAGACGCGCAGGCCCGACTCCCCGAGGCGCGTGTCGAGCCCTTCGCCCGAACGCTCGAGGAGCGCTCCGGCGGAAGCCTGCCGAAGGGACTCGAGCATCTCCTCGTCGGTGGCGTCGGGCTTCACGAGCTGCAGGTTCTCGCGGATCGTCCCGGAGAAGAGCTGCGGGTCCTGCGTGACGAACCCGATCTGCCGCCTCACGCGGTTGTAGCGCAGCTCGTTCGTCGGGACGTCGTCGATCGTGATGACGCCGCCCGTCGGGGCGTAGAGCCCGACGAGGAGCTTCACGAGGCTCGACTTGCCGGAGCCCGACGGCCCCACGAAGGCGATGGTGTCCCCCAGCTTTGCCGAGAAGCCGATGTGATCGAGCGCGTCCTCCACCGCTCCCCTGTAGCGGAAGGAGACGTCCTCGAAGCGAAGGCTCCCGATCTCCCCGACGTCGACCGGCTCCTCCGGCCGCTGCTCGACCGGCGTCGCCATCAGCTGCCCGAAGGCCAGGAGCGAGGCCTCCGCCTCCCGGTGGTTCAGGAGGACGTTCCCCAGCTGCTGGAGCGGGCCGAAGATCGTGTTGAGGATGAACTGGAAGGCGATGAGCTCGCCGGGCGAGAGGGCCTCGCGGAAGATGAGCCAGAGCAGGATGAAGAGGATCGACTGGCGGAGGACGTTGATGATCGTCCCCTGCAGGAACGCCAGCCCGCGCACCTTCTTCACCTTCGCCATCTCGAGGTCGAAGATCCGTTTCGTGTAGCCGGAGAGGCGCCCGAACTCGGCACGGGTGAGGCCGAGGCTCTTGACGAGCTCGAGATTCCGGAGCGACTCGGTGATCGCGCCCGCCATCCGCCGCGTCTCGCGGACGACCTGTCGCTGGACCGTCTTGATCTTCCGGCTCAGGAGGCCCGTGAGGGAGCCGAGGACGAGGACCCCGATGCCGAAGGCGGGGATCAGGAGCCAGTGCCGCGTGATGCCGTACCAGACGAGGAACCCGATGCCGACGAGGGAGGAGTAGAGGATCGTCACCGAGGCGTTCACGAACCGCTCGGTGTCGATCCTCACCTTCGAGAGGAGCGCCATGGTCTCGCCGCTCGACCGGTCTTCCATCTCCTGGAAGGAGAGACGGAGCGTCCGGCGCAGGCCGTCGTTGAACATCTCCATCCCGACCGTCTGGACGAGGAGGCGGAGGACGTACTCCTGGATGGCGGATGCGAGCCGTGCGGCGAGCGCCACGGCGGCCGCGACGAGGAGCCAGCCGAGCGCCCCGCGGACGAGCTCGGCTTCGGGGCGGCCCTCAGGGTTCAGGGCGTACCGGTCGACGATCAGGCCGAAGATCAGGGGGTCGACGAGCGTCAGGACCTGCGCCACTCCGGCGAGGAGGAGCGTGAGCGCCACGAGACCCCGGTGGGGGCACAGGTACCGCCACAGGATCGCCATCGCGCCTTCGCCCTGCGGCTCCGTCCTCGGCTCGGCGGTCATCTCCTCGCAACGTATCACCCGGCGCGATAGACTCCCGGGGTCTTCGACTCCTGGCCCCTAAAGGGGCTCCCCCACGGGACCAGGAGCGGCGGGCAGGACTCCCCGAGGGAGCCCGGAGCCCCGAGGGTCGCCCCCGGAAACGGGACGGCCTCCCGGTTGGAAAGGAGATCGCTCGATGCATCGCGCCGCCGGAGCCGCGACCCTGCGCGTCTCCGTGACCGACCGCTGCAACCTCCGCTGCGCCTACTGCATGCCGGAGACGGGCGTCCCGCTCCTTCCGCGCGGCGAGATCCCGTCTCTGACGGAGCTGGCGTCGGCGGTGGCGTGGCTCGCGTCGAGGTACGGGGTGGACCGGGTCAAGGTGACGGGGGGCGAGCCGCTCGTGAGGGGCGGGCTCCCCGCCTTCGTCGCGAAGGTCGCCGCGATCCCGGGGGTCCGCGAGGTCTCCATGACGACGAACGGGACGCGCCTCGCCCCGGCGGCCCGCGACCTCGCCGCAGCCGGCCTCGCGCGCGTGAACGTCTCCCTCGACACCCTCGACCCCACACGTTTCGGCGAGCTGACCCGGGGCGGCCGCGTGGAGGAGGTACTCGAGGGGATCGACGCCGCCCTCGCGGCGGGCCTCGTGCCCCTCAAGATCAACTCCGTCCTCCGCGGCAGCTCCTTCCGGGAGGACGTTCCCGGGCTCCTCGAGCTCGCCGCCGGGAAGGGCGTCGAGATCCGCTTCATCGAGCTGATGCACACCGGCACCGAGGCCGCCTGGGCCCTGGCGGAGAGGGTCACCGGCGCCGCCGTGCGCGAGTGGCTCGCGGCCGAGGGGGCGCGGATCACTCCCCTTCCTGCACGTCCCAACGCGCCGGCCCGGCGGACCGCGATCGCCTGGAATGGGCTCGAGGTCGAGGCCGGCTGGATCGACCCCGTCAGCCACTCCTTCTGCGACGACTGCGACCGCCTCCGCCTCGACGCCCGCGGGCGCCTCCGCCGCTGCCTCATGGACGACATGGCCTTCCCGCTCGTCGACCTCCTCCGCAGGGGCGACGTCGACGAGGCCGAGGTGGAGGAAGCGGCGAGGGACTACGTCGCCGGCAAGCAGCCCCCGATCGCCATGACCATCGGCTCCACGATGGCGTCCATCGGCGGCTGAGCCTTCCTTTCGGCAACCCCCCGTTGGCCGTCGAGAGCCAGCCGGCCACGTCGGGCTGGGGGACACGATGGGGTCCGAGTTCCACGTCCACCCCGGGCCCAGGACGCTCGGCGTCGCCTACTCCGAGAAGACCGCCAGGTGACCCAGCTCGGAGAACCGCCCTCCCTTCGGGAGGCGAGGCAGAGGCAGCACCCGCTCACCTCACACGGACAGCGGTTTGCAGGCCACCACCAACGTGCGCGGCCGGGACGCGGACAACGGCGCTCCGTCGTAGCCACCGCAGGAGCGCAGCACCTGGAAGCCTCGCGCGAGCAACAGATCGCGAAGCTCGGTGTAGGCGTACAGACGCACCGAGAACACGTCTTCGCGCTGCCGACCGTCGCGCAGGTACGTTCGGCGCACGATCATCCGGCCCGACTCGATGTCGAACTGGAAGCGGTCGATCATCAGGTCGCCGTTCCCCATCTCCACCAGGCTGACCGGCGCGCTGCGCACGAAGTGCTCGCGCGTGCGCACGTCCAGGAGCAGCCGCCCGCCGGGGCGCAGCGCGGCCAGGCAGCGGTCGAGGATGAGGGCCTGGTCCGCGTCGACGTGGTAGCCGAACGCGTCGAACAGGCAGATGGCGGCGTCGAACTCGGGCGGTGAGTCGAAGGCGCGCATGTCGACGCGGACGAACTCGGCGCTCAGCCCCTCGCGCGCCGCCTCGGCGCGCGCCCGTTCGACGAAACCCGGCACCAGGTCGATGCCCACCGGCCGATGGCCGCGTCGTGCCAGCTCGATGCTGTGCCGGCCATGGCCGCAGCCCAGGTCGAGCACCCGGCTGTTCGGCGACAGCGCCAGCGCGCTCTCGACGAACGCGCACTGGGTCGGGGTGTCTTCGTCCTGAAGCGTCTGCGCCAGGAAGTACAGGTACTCGTCGGCATCGAAGAGGGCTGCAACGTCGAAGGGGCAGTCCTGCGACATCACCCGACGATAGCGCGAACGGACTGCGCCGCGGCCAGATGGATAGGCTTGCGGGATGGAGAGGGCCCGCGGCCGCTCATGTCCCCGTTTCGAGAACAATACACGGTTCCGAACCTGACCCCATATCCCGGATCCCATGCCCCCGGGGGCCATCGGCACGGGCCTTCGGCGAAGGTTCCGTGCCTATGGATTGATGATCGTCACCAGGACCTTGGGTTTGGGCAGTGGAGCGCCGCCGGCCGGGTCCTGGCCTGAGAGCATCGGGGCGATGACTACCTGCCTGGTGGCCACGTCGGACGCAGGTACCGCCCCCGTGTACGGGTAAGGGGAGGGAACGGGGGCGGGCCCGGGGGTATTGCACACATCCGGGGCCGAGCCCGATTCCGGCACTTTCGTGTTCGCAAACATGACTCGTAGTCTGTCAGAAGAGCAAAGCCGAGAAAAGGTCCGAGCGACAGCATGAGCGACCCAGAAACGGCCTTTGGGGATCAGTTGCGCCGGCCGGGCCGGGGCGCGGCTGGAACTGGTCGGGGGGCCTTGCGGTGGCGGTGCCGGGTCTTACGACGTCTGGGGCGTGCCGGTCAGGACGGGCAGGTTCAGCGCCCGGCGGGGCGACTGGAGGTACTGCTCGACGGGCACGGACAGATCCCGGGGAGGCGCCTGGCCCTTCGCGAGCGCGGAGCGGAGAAGGACGACGTCCTGTCCGGCGCGCTGGGCCCGGGCAGCCTGGACGAAGGGGGTCGAGAGCTTGTAGCCGATGCTGAGGTAGACGTGTGTCGCCTCGACCTCGAGGCCGGAGAGACGCACCCGCCGGTAGGGAATCCTGGGCTGAAGAGGCAGGTCGAGAACGACGGTCTCGGAGAACTCCTGGCCAGGGGAAAGCGGGGTCACGAAGTGCGGGATGGGGTTGTGGAACGCCGCCGGGGGCGGTGGCACGCGCTTCGTGACGTGGACGACGCGATCCTCGATGAAGACGAACGCCTCGTTGTGATCGGGGACGGGCCCGGACGGGCCGTATCGGCAGGCATGGTTCGTGAGGTAGACCGTGTCGCTGCCGGAATTGAGAACGGTGTACTCGACGCGAAGGGTGGAGTCGAGCCTCTGGAAGCGGGCAGTCAGGGTCGGAGCGGTGGTCATGCTGGCTCTCCGTCGCGCCTACCAGGTTCCGGTGTCCGGGTCGTCGTAGGACACCCGGGTGGGCAGTCCCAGGGCTTTCCGGATCTTGTTCTCGGTATAGGGCCTGCCCGGTTCGTCGGGCTTTTCGGGCTCTCCGGAGTAGTCGGGAAGGCCGTTGTAGGGGTCCTCCTCGAGACCGATGGTTCTGGCCTCCTCGTTCGCCCGGTCGCGGTCGGTGCCGTCGGACAGGGTGGGCCCCCGGCCGGGGTCACCCGGCAGGTCGCCGTCGGCAATGTGAATGCCGTGGATCAGCTCGTGCCCCAGGCCGACCTCCGGCGGGCAGGAGTCCCAATCCTCTCCACTGTTGTACAGGTTGGCCGCCCCGGGATAGTAGGTGACCGTGACGTCGGTACCGTTGCCGTTCCACATGTCGGGGTTGCTCATGTTCCCGTCTGTCGGCACGGCGGTGTTCTGGCTGACGTCTGCGCCTTCCACGATGGTGATGGTGTGTCCGCAGGCTGCGATGTCGTCGAGGAGCGCCTTGCCGGCGGGGGTGCTGGCCAGCGTGGCCAGGTACTCGACCGTCCTGGCCTGGAACTCCGCGTCGCCGACGATGACGATGTTGGGTCCGAAGTAGACGGAACCGTCGGCCTCGAAGCCGACGGCGGCTGCAGGGGTCGTGGCGCCGCGAACCAGCCCGAAGGCGCCTCCTCCGCCGCCGTCCCCGATGTTCACCGTCGGGCAGCCGATCGCGATCGGGTCCTGGCCTCCGCAGGCCTCGAAGACCTCGTCTCCCATGCGCGCCGCGGGGAGGTTGCCGATGTTGACCGACCGGCTCCCCCTCGTGACGAAGCCCGGCCCGTGCGGCGGGACCGGCACCGGGACCGGGCAGACGTGCATGTCGGAGATGCTCGCCATGGAGGACATGACGGCGCTGGCCGCCGCGGCGGTTGCAGCCTTGATTCCCTCGGTGTAGGCGATGTTCGCCGCCGGCTGGCCGCCAGGGACGACGGAGGCCGCCGCCCAGGCCGTCGTGAGCGCGACGTTCGCGGTGACGAGGGCGCCGACCGCGCTCCCGGCGCTGGCCGAAGCCGCGGGGGCACCGTTGGCGGCTGCGGCAGCCCCTCCATGGACGAGCGCCGCGGAGATCCGGGCGAGGCTCGCCGTCGCGTCGACCGGTGTCATCTGCGGTTTCGTCATGAACGAGTTCATCGCGTTCGAGATTCCCTCGACCGCGCTCGCCATCGCCGACGGCAGGGCCCGCCAGGCGGGCATGTAGCCGATGTTGACCGTGAGACATCCGGGCCCGGGTCCCAGCGGCGTGCCATGGCTCGTCGGGTCGACCGGTCGCGCGGCCTGAGGCATCGCTCCGCGCCTCCTTTCCCGTCTTCTCGCCCCCGTCAGGACGACTTCTGACCCGTCTTTGCGTCGTCGGCGGCGGCCGGCGTCGTGGGTGCGGCTTTCTCCGCGTCGGGGACCTCCTGTGGTACCCCGGCGAATCCCGCCATCCGCGCACCGCCGCTGTTGATGTTGACGACCGTCCCGACGATCGTCACGCCGCTCGGGCCGATCCGGATGAAGTTGTTGTCGTCTGCGCCGAGCGAGATCTCCGGCGCGACGACCGTCGCCTTCTTTTCGCTCGAGAGGCAGGCGTGGTCCTTCGCACGGATGCCCGCGCTCTCCCGAACGAAGATGACCAGGTTTCGGGTCACCTCCAGGACGTCCCAGCCCTCGACCGCCGTGTAGCGATCCTTCTTCACCTTCAGACTGGACTCCCCATCCACGTTCTGCCGGGCGTCTCCCTCGACGTAGACGTGGAGGTTCCCCTCCCCGTCGCCCCCGCCGACCAGCAACTTCGCGTCTCCGGCTCGCGCCTGGAGCATGTTGTCCACGGTGACGTGCTTGTCCTTGAAGGTGCGTTCGCGATACTCGCCGGACTTCTGGCCGTCCTTCTCCCCGCCCACGGTCACGTGCTTCGCGCTGCCGACGCTCTCCATGGAGCTGCTCTTCACCCGCGTGTCCATGTTCTTCTCGGCGTGGATGAAGACCTGCTCCTTGTCTTTCGTGTCGTCAAAGCGCAGCTCGTTGAAGCCCTGGCCGCCTTTCGTCGTGTTCGACTTGAAGCCCGAGACCTTGTTGTCGTTCCTGTGCTTCGAATCGGGCCCCTGCCCCAGGTACGGAGGCATCTGGTCTGCGTTGTAGACCGTCCCGACGATGATCGGCTGGTCCGGGTCCCCCTCGAAGAAGTCGACGATCACCTCCTGACCGATCCGCGGCCAGTGGGACGCGCCCCAGCGCCGTCCCGCGGCGAGCTGGCCCACGCGGACCCAGCAGGAGCTGTCCTCGTCGTTCTTCCCCTCCCGGTCCCAGTGAAACTGGACCTTCACCCTCCCGTACTTGTCGGTGAAGATCTCCTCCCCTTTCGGCCCCACGACCACGGCCGACTGGCTCCCGTGCACGACGGGCCTGGCCGTGAGCCGCTTCGGCCGGTAGGGCAGGGCCGACGGGAAGCAGGTGAAGCTGTTCTCGTACGTGAGGAGCGGGTCCTTGCCGGACCTGTAGTCGGCACCGAAGCTCGCCCGGTGGGTGACGGAGGCGAGAACGTAAGCGCCGTCGCTGGAGAAGTGCCGCTTCAGGGTCAGCTTGTGCCCCGCCATGAAGTGCTTCACGTTGCTCTTGCCGCGTGCGACGACGGCGAGGGTCGCCACCTCGTCGATCCGGATCTCCACGGTGCGGCTGTTGTCCTGGAAGATCTTCTGCAGCTCTCCCTCCTGCTCCCCGCCCGATCGGTTGATCCCGTCGAAACGCTGGGCATAGGCGCCCGGCCAGTCGTAGAGCTCCCACCCGTCCGAGCCCTTGACCTTGAGCTTGTGGGTCTCCTTTCCGGCCTGGACCGAGTCGACGAGCGGCGACTCCGCCTCGAGGTGCTTGTGGGGCAGCTCGAAGGTGTGGTCACAGAGGAGGCACTTCGTCGGGCGCGCCTCCTGCGCCCGCTCCCAGGCCCAGATCCGGTTGTCGTCCCGGGCCCCGCCCTCCAGCTCCTCGTAGGTGATCTCCGATTCGCCCGGAAGATCGGGGAACGCGGCCGAAGAGTCGGCCACGACCATCGTGTGCCTGCCGTCCTCGTGCCGGAAGAAGTAGAAGATCCCCTCCTCTTCCATGAGGCGGGAGACGAAGCCGAAGTCGGTCTCCCGGTACTGGACGCAGAAGTCCCGCTTCTCGTACTGGCCCTCGAGCTGCCAGTCGGCCGTGACCCCCTTCATCACCTCCTTGAGGATCTCGGGGACGCTCTTGCGCTGGAAAATCCGGCTCTGCGCCTTGTGGGCCAGGAGCTGGAGCTCCGGGACGAGCTCGGCCCGGTAGGTCGTGAAGTCCTCGTCGCGCCCCGCCTGCGCGAAGCGGACGCAGACCCCGTTGAAGTGCTGCTCGGACGATTCGTCGGCGAGGAGGAGATGAACGGTCACCTTCTCGCCGAGCATCTCGTCGAAGGGCACCTTCTTCTTGTTCTCCGCGATCATCTCGACCTCGAAGCGAAACGGCCTCGAGATCTCCTCCGTTCCGGAGAACCCCTTCAGGAGGAGGACGTCCTCACCGACCGGTGTCGTGACGCGAACCTTCCGGTTCTGCTGTACATAGCTGGCCACCGTTCACCCCCCGCGCACTCTCGTGGCTGCCACCGGGCCGGAAACCATCGAGCATTATGAGCCCGGAGACGCGGTGGTGGGAGCCCCTGTTCTCTTGCCGAGGTCGGTCGCATCTCAGGAGCGGGTCGAACGGGGCCTCCCCGCCCACGCGTAGAAGCTCGGCAGCGCGAGGAGCGTGAAGAGGGTTGAGGTGACGAGCCCACCCACCATCACGATCGCGAGCGGCCTCTCCAGCTCGCTCCCCGCGATGCCGAAGAGCATCGGGAGGAGGCCCAGGATCGCCGCGCCGGCCGTCATCAGCTTCGGCCGCACGCGCCCGAGCGACGCCTCGCGAAGCGCCGAGAGGAACGGGACGCCGCCCGCCACGAGCGCCTTCGTCTGCGTGATGAGGACGAGGCTGTTCTGGACGGCGACGCCGAAGAGGCCGATGACGCCGACGATCGAGCTGATGTTCCAGCTCTCCCCCGCGAGCCAGAGGGCGAGGAGGCCGCCGGCGAAGGCGTCGGGGAGCGTCGCGAGGACGACGAGAACCTCGCGGAGCCGCCCGAGCGCGAGATAGAGGAGCCCCACGACGAGCGCGAGCGACACCGCGATGGCGACGGCGAGCCGCCGCTGCGTCTCGCGCGCCTCCTCGATCTTCCCGCCGTACCTGACGATCGTCCCCTTCGGGAGGTCCGCCTTCCCCACCGCCTCCGCAACGCGCTTCGCCGTGCCGCCGAGGTCGCCCTCCGCGCGGACGTTCAGGGCGAGGCGGCGCTGACCCGACTCGCGCCTCAGGACGCTCGGCGTCGACTCCTCCGAGAAAACCGCCAGCTGGCCCAGCTCGAAGACGCGCCCCTCTTCGACGACGACGGGCAGCCGGCGCAGGATCTCCGGGCTCGTCCGCCCGTCGTTCGGGAAGCGGACGACCCTCTCGATCCTCTGCGGGCCGTCGTGGCGCACACCGGCCTCCACACCCTGAAGCGCGGCGGTCAGCGTCTGCGCCACGAGCCGGCGCGGCACCCCTAGCCGGCGGAGCGCGTCGTCGTCGGGGACGACGTTCCACCTCGGGAGGGGCCCGCCCGTGTCGGGGCTGACGGAGGCGACGCCCGGGAGGCGGGAGAGGCGTTCCTGCAGGTGCGGGAGGGCCGCCTGGAGGAGATCGAGGTCGGGGTGGAAGAGCTTCACCTGGACGTCGGCCGGAGTCCCGCCGATCCCCTCCGCGATGCGCATCTGCATCGGTGTCGTGATCTCGACCGGGAACGGGAGGTCTTCCACGCGTCCGGCCACGATCCGCTCCACGGCCTTCGTGTCGGCCCCCTTCTCGAGGACGACGAGGACGTCGCTCAGGGTGTGCGGCATCGGGTCTTCGGCGACCTCTCCCCGGCCCGTCCGCCGGTAGACCGTCTCCACACCGGGAATCTCCATGAGCCGCGCTTCGAGCCGGAAGTTCGCCTCGTCCACGGCCGCGAGGCTCGTCTCCGACGGGAGCTTCGACTGGAGCATCAGGGCCCGCTCGTCGAGCGACGGCAGGAAGTCCGAGCCGAGAGACAGCGCGAGCCAGACCGCCGGAACGGTGAGTCCGAGGGCCGCGACCCGGACGAGGAGACCGTGGCGCAAGGCCCACTCCAGGGCCGGGCGGTAGACGGCCTTGATCGCCGCCACGACGGGCGGCTCGGCGAGGGAGGCGCCCGGGGGGACGAGCCTCTCGACGAGGACCGGGACGAGCGTGAAGCTGAGGACGAGGCTGAGGGTCATGGCCGAGGCGACGGACATGGCGAGCGGCGCGTAGAGCCGACCCGCGAGGCCGCCGAGGGCGAGAAGCGGCACGAAGACGGCGAGGATGACCGCGATCGCCGTGACGATCGGCACTCCCACTTCCGCGGCGGACCGGGCCAGGACGCCGCGGCGGGAGGCTCCCTCCCCGCGGTCGCGGAGCCGGTGGAGGAGGTTCTCGACCATGATGACCGAGGCGTCGACGAGAAGGCCGACGGCGATGGCGAGGCCGCCGAGCGTCATCGCGTTCAGGCCGAGCCCGGCGGCCGCGAGCGGGATCGCCGCGCCCAGCGTGGCGAGCGGGAGGACGGAGAGGACCACGAGCGCGCCGCGGAAGTTCCCGAGGAGGAGGACGAGGACCGCCGCGACGAAGAAGGCCCCCAGCAGGAGCGCCTTCGTGACGCCGTTTAGCGCGTCCGTCACGAGCTCGCCCTGGTCGTACATGAGGGTCAGGACCATCCCCGCCGGCAGCCCGGACCGGAGGTCGTCGAGCATCTCCCTCACGCCGCGCGAGACGGCGATCGTGTCGGCCGCCGGCTGCTTGATGACGCGCAGGGAGACGTCCTCGTGCCCCTGGTGGCGCGCGAGGCCCCGGCGGAAGGCGGGCCCCTCGCGAACGTCGGCGACCTCGCCGAGCGTCACGACTCCGTGCGGCGTCGCGACCGGCAGGCGGCGAACCGCCTCCGGACCGGCGGCGAGGCTCCCCACGGTGACGAACCACCCCTTGTCCTGGATCTCGAGGACCCCGGCGGCGGAGTCCTGCTCCGTCCCCTCCAGCGCCTCGAGGACCCGGTCGAGGCCCACCTCGAGGAGCCGCATCCTCTCCGGGTCGAGCGAGACCTGCAGCTGACGCTCCTCCCCCCCGAGGTGCTCCACCCGCGCGACGCCGGGAACGGACTGGAGGCGCGGGACGACGACCTTCTCCGTGTAGTCGCGGAGGACCATCGGGTCGACGTCGGGCCCCCCGAGGACGATCTCCTGGATCTCCTGGAGTCGCCCCGCGGCGCTCGTCATCAGCGGCGCCCGCGTCCCCTCGGGGAACTCGTTCACCGCCGCCTGGAGCCTCTCGGCCACGAGCTGGCGCGCGCGCCACGGGTCGGTCCCCCCCTCGAACGTAACGACGACCACCACGACCTCCGCCTGCACCGTGGCGACGACGCGTCGCACTCCCGGCAGGCCCCCGACCGCCTGCTCGATCGGCTGCGCGACGGTCAGCTCCAGCTCCGTTGCCGCGCGCCCGGGGCTCTGGACGAGGAGCGTGAGGCCGGGAAGGGTCAGGTCGGGGAAGAGGTCGCGGCGCAGCGAGGCGAACGCCACGACGCCCGCCAGCAGCCAGACGAGGGCGAGGCCGAGGACGATTCCCCCACGCGAGAGGACGGCTTCGAAGAGACGCGGCAGGACGGGGCGTCGCGAGCGCGGAGGGGGGCCCGACTCAGTGGTCATGCGCGTCCCCGCCGCTCTTCTTCTTGAGGAGCGAGGCCTTCAGGAGGTAGGCGCCGTCGGTGACGACGGTCTCGCCCGGCTCGACGCCGTCGAGGACCATCACGTCGCCCCCCAGCTCGGTGCCCCGCTTCACGGGGCGGAAGTGCGCGTGCCCGTCCTCCTTCACGAAGACGCCCCAGGAGCCCTCGACCTGCTGGAGGGCGTTCTGCGGGAGGATCACGGCCGGCTCGAACGGCACGCGGACCTCCACCGGCTTGCCGGGAATCGGCAGAGGCCCCCCGGCGAGGCGTAGACGGTAGGAGAGGCGGCGCGTCGAAGCGCCGAGGACCGCGGGAACGCCCGCGACGCGGGCCCGCCAGCGCTTGCCGTCCGACGCCCTCACGTCCGTCTCGTCGCCGAGCGCCCACTCCGGCCCGGGGAGCGGGAGCTCGAGGAGAACGAGCGACGCCCCGGCGGACTGGAACGTCCCGAGCGTCTCCCCCGCCGCCACCCCCTGCCCGACGCGCACCTTCCACTCCACGACCGAGCCTCGGGCCGGGGCCTTCACGACGAACGGGCCCGGGGCCGAACCAGCCGGGACGCCCCGCGCCTCGAGCCCGATCCGCGCCGCGTCCTCCTCCGCGCGCGCCGCCGCCGCCTCGTTTCGCGCCAGCTCCAGCTCCCGCGCCGAGGTCGCGTTCCCGGCCGCGAGGCGCTCCTCGCGCGCGAGGTCGGCGTCGGCCCTGAGGCGCCTCGCGGAGGCCGTGAGCCAGCGGGCGCGAAGGTCGGCCAGCTCGGGGCTCGCGAGGCTCACGAGCGGCGTCCCCGCGGGGACGGGCGCCTGGGGCGCCGCGAGCGGCGCGACGACGATTCCCCCCACCGGCGCGGCGAGGACGCCCTGCGCGTTCTCGTCGCCGATCGCCTCGCCCGGGAACCAGGCCCCCTCGGCGCGGCGCGCCGGCGCCTCGACGAGCCGGAGACCGCGAATCCCGTCGAGGGGAACGGCGAGTCCTTCCTCCCCCTCTGCGGTCTCCGCCGCTTCCCCTTCGTGGTCGTGGTCGTCGCGCCCGGAGTGGCTCTGGGGGTTCGTCGGCCGGCAGCCGGCCGAGAGGGCGAGGAGAAGAGCGAGGGCGAGGACGGGCACGTCGAGGCGCTTCACGGCGTCATTCCTTTCGTCAGGGCATCCAGCTCGGCGGAGAGGACGGAGGCGTCCCGCAGTTTCTCGAGCGCCGCGAGGCGCCCCTCGAGAAGCGCACGGCGGGAGAGGACGGCGTCGGATGGGCTGTCCTTCCCTTCCAGGACCCTGAGGTTCACGGCGGCGAGGGCTTCCTCGAAGGCCCGCCCGTCCGGCAGCGGCCCGAACTCGCGGGCTCTTTCGAGGGCCCCGGCCAGGCGCGCCTCCAGGAGCCGACGCTCGGCGTCGGCCTCGCGCCGGCGGGCGAGCGCGTAGGACCTCGAAGCCTCGTCGCCGGAGGTCCGCTCCCCCGGGAGCGGGAAGCGGTATGCCAGTCCGGCCCGGGCCACCGAGTCCACCCCCTCCTTCGCCACCGAGCCGAGGAGGCTCCACCTCTCGAGGCGATCCGAGCTCTCGAGCGCGCCGAACGCGAGGTCGAGCGCGAGACGCGCATCGATCGACGCCCGCGCGACGCCGGCCTCGAATCGCGCCCTCGACTCGTCCGCCCCCGGCCAAACCGGGATCGCCGGGCTCGCGAGCGCCTGCGGCGCTTCAGGGAGATCGGCGAGCGCCCGCAGCGCTCCCCAGGCCTCCGCCGCCTCGCGCCGCGCCCGGTCGAGGTCGCCCCGGGCGCGGAGGAGATCCGCCTCCACGAGGGTCGCCTGGAACGGCGCGTCCGCTCCCGCTTCGACCCGTTTCCTGGCCACGTCGCGCCACGCTTCGAGGAGCGCCCGCTGCCCGGCCAGCGCCTCGACGCGGCTCGCGGCGAGCCACGCCTCCGCGTACGCCTCCGCGAGACTCCGGCCGGCCTCGGCTTCGACCGCCGCGAGAAGGACCGGCGCGGCCTCGTCGAGCGTCGCCACGGCCGTTGCCCGGGCGCCGCCCCGGAGCCGGATCGGAACGTCGGCCTCGACCGAGAGGTCCGCCTTCGTCCCGTCGTCTTCGAGGCGGCGCGGTCCGGCCTCGACGCCGACGACGGGCCCCTCGCGGGCGAAGCCCCCGGTCGCGGCGAGCTGACGGCGGCGCTCGGCGAGGTCGGCCCGCAGCCGGGCGGTGGCCGCATCCTCGAGGGCTGCCGCCCTGACGCTACCGAGGTCGAGCGGCGGCGAAAGGGCAGACGCCCGGGCGGCCAGGCCGCAGCAGGCGAGCAGGATCCACGTGGTTCTCATGGGCACCTCAGTCGGGACGCGGCTCCGCCCGCGTGGCGGGCGGAGCGGGTCAGGCGAGGGCGGTACGCGGACCGGTCGCGAGGCGAAAGGGAATGCCCGCAGCCGCCGGGACCGCCCGGCTCCTCAGGACGAGGCGCCGATCGGGACGTGCGCGATCTCCGCCGGGTGACCCTCCGCAGGGGCCACGGCCGGCGTCGCGAGCTCGAACCCGTCGCGCGGGGCGGGCGTCTCGAGACGCGCGACTCGCGGCGGTACGGGGTTCAGGCGGGTCCCGCAGGAGCACGCGACGCAGACCGGCGAGCAGCGGCCCGCGGGCGAGTCGTCGGGGCAGGTCTCGGCGCACTCCTCCCCTGCGAGGAGCGAGCCGAGGCTCGACTCCTGGGCCAGGAAGAACGAGAGGAGCGCCACGACGACGAGCCGCACCACGGCCGGGGAAGATAGCACGCGGCTCCCGGACGGTTTCGACCCGGCGAACGGCAGTCCCTCGAACCCCTGCCGGATCAACCCGGCGCTCACGAAGCGATGTGGGCGCGAGGGAAAGGATAATTCGCCGTGCCCTTCGAACGGAGCGCGACCGGTGCGTAGCCTCGTCGTCTTCCTCCTGCTCCTCGCGATCAAGGTCGCGAGCCGCGTCTTCTACCGCCACGAGGTGGCATGGGTGGGAGAGGTGCCGCCGGAGCGCTGGAAGGGCCTGCGCCTCGTCGCCCTGCTGAACCACACGAGTCTCTTCGAGCTCGTCTACCTCGGCGACGCACCCCTGAAACTCCTCTGGGCCATCGCGAGACGGGGAGTCATCCCGGCAGCGCAGAAGACCGTCGATCGCCCGTTCGTCGGCCTGATGTACAGGCTCGTCGCACGGCAGGTCGTGCCGATCTCGCGCGAAAGGGACCACACGTGGACGGGTCTCCTCGGTGCGATCCGGGCCGACGGCCTCGTGGTGATGGCGCCGGAAGGCCGGATGATGCGCGAGTCGGGCCTCGACGCGACGGGCCGGCGGATGTCGATCCGTGGCGGCATCGCCGACGTCCTCCAGGCCCTCGGAGACGGCGGGATGCTGATCGCCTACAGCGGCGGCCTCCACCACGTCCAGGTGCCGGGCCGATGGCCCCGGGTCTTCCGAACGGTGCGGCTCCGGCTCGAGCGGCTCGACATCGCGGCTTACGTGAAGGCACTCGGAGAGGGGCGCGACCTCGACGCCTTCAAGAGGGCGGTGAAGGACGACCTGCAGCGCCGCCTCGACCTTTACTGCTCCTGACGTCGTCGACGACCGGACGGTTGGGGCTGGCTCGCGGCGCCCTTCCGCCCCTCCTCAGACCTTCTTCGCGAACGACTCGACCATGAGGAGCTCCCTGCCGCCCTTCGACTTGCAGAGCCTCCCCTTCACCTCGAGCTTCACCTTGCCGTGGTCGGCCGCGGCCTTCACGCCGGCGACGTCCTTCGTTTCGGGACAGAACGCCAGGTAGCCCTCGCGGCCGTCCGCCTTGAAGACGGGGTTACAGCTCTTTGCCGTGTGCAGGTCGCAGTGCTCGCAGAGGACGGTCCCCGTCAGCGTCACCGCGCTCTCGGAGACGGGCTCGCAGCTCGCGCCGGCCTTCTCGGCCTCGGCGCAGCAGGAGGGCCCCTTCCTCGGGGCTGCATTGCCGGCGGCGACGGGGCTCGCGGTGACGACGAGGGCGAGCGCGGCGGCGAGAGCGACGAGAATGCGCTTCACGAGATGACGTCCTCCTTCGGGTGCGATCCGCCTGCCGCGCGGGCGGCGCAGACCGAGGATACCTTCGCTCCGCCGTCCCCCACACCTGCCGGCCTTCGCGGCGGAGGTGCCCCTCGCCGTCCCAACCGGGACGGTCCTCGTATCGCTCGCCGGCACGGGCGACGTGAGGTGGAATGCGTCCTCGACCGAGGTCGGCTGCGACCGGCGCGCCGATTGCTTGCTTCCTCGCGAGCCTGTGGGCTCCGGCCTGCAGCACCGCGATCCGTCCTGCGCAGGGGACGGGCGCGCGCGAAGGGGAGGATCCTTCGATGAGCAGAAGAGCCGGACGACCCGCTCGAGCAACCGTCGTCGTGGCCGCGCTGCTGCTCGCCGCCGGAGGAGCGCAACACGCTCCGGGCCAGCCTCCGGCTCCGGACGCTTCGGGCCAGCCTCCAGCTCCGGACGCTTCGCGCGTCCGGAGCGCGGCGGCGTTGACGCTCGTCAACGTCGACGTCGTCGTCACGCGGAAGGACGGGACTCCCGCCGAGGGGCTCACCGCCAGCGACTTCGTCGTCCTCCACGGCGGCAAGCCTGTGCCGGTCACGAATTTCAGGGAAGAGAAGCGCGGGGCGCGGCGGTTGGACTCGGCGATACCCGCCCCGGCGGCGACCCCGGAGACGGCCTCGGGGCCATCCGCTGAGCCGCCCCCCGTGCCGACCCCCGACTCCGCCCCGCCCGCGCCCGCCCGCCGGCACCTTCTCTTCTTCGTGGACGACCTCGCGCTCCCCGAGCCACGCGAGAGATCCGAGGTCTTCGGCGCCCTGAAATCGATCGCGATGGGGACTCTGGAGCCGGGGGACGACGCGATGATCGTCACCTGGCGGCGCGGGATCCGGAGGGTCTTCCCATTCACAAAGGACCTCGCCCTCCTCGAGCGGCGGCTGGACGCTGTCTCGCGCGACGCGCGCCAGCTCGGGCAGGAGACGCAGATCGAGCTCGCCCAGCTCGACATGGACGAGAAGTTCTTCCTCTGGTCGGAGAGCAACGGCGACTCCGGACTCTCGCGGAACCGGCTCATCCAGGAGCGCTGGCTCGAGGTGAGGTCGAAGCTTGCGGTCCTGAAGGGTCTCGTGGCGTCGATGTCCGGCCTCGAAGGGCGGAAGGTGCTGATCCTGGTCTCGCGACGCCTGTCGAAGGTCGCGGGACAGGAGTTCGAAGTCCCGATCGAGCGCGGGAGCGCACGGCAGGGTGGCTCGAGCATCCTCGGCAATGTGACCGGGATCAACACGAAGGAGTTCATCGACGCTCTCACCGACACGGCGAACGCCGCCGGTGTGACGATCCACGCCCTGTACGCCGAGGGATGGACCATGGACGTGCCCACGGCGACGTCCCGGTCGATGTCGCCCCTTCCGGACCGCTTCTCTTCGATGTTCCTTCAGCAGACCCCCAGGACCTGGTCGAACGAGATGACGACGCTGGGGCAGCTCGCCGAGCGAACCGGCGGCGTCGTCGCCAGCAACACGATGAAGGCGGGCGATTTCGCCGAGCGGGTCTCCGCCGACCTCTCGCACTGGTACTCGATCGGCTACCCGCGGCCCGAGGGGATCGAATCGTCCGGGAAGATCTCGGTGCGCGTGAAGCAGCCCGGCCTCGTCGTGAGGAGCCGCAAGGCGTTCGTCGACCGTCCTGCCGGCGAGGTGATGCGCGAGCGGGTGGTCGCGAACCTCTTCCGCAGGGACGAGGCGGCGAAGCTGGCCATCGGCGTGGAGGCCGGCACGGCGGTCCCCAAAGGGAAGGACTGCTGGATGACGCCTCTTCGCGTCCGCGTACCGGTCCGCTCGCTCGCGCTCCTGCCGGACGGCGAGGAGGCAACGGGAGCGGTGACGCTCTACCGGGTCTCGGCCACCCCTGTCGGCGAGGTCTCGGAGGTGGCGGAGGAGCGCCAGACCGTCCGGATCCCCGCGGAGCTGGCGTCGGCGGACTCCGCCATCGTCCTCGACTACGAGGTCGAGGTCGAGTCGGTCGACGCCGCCTCGCGGATCTCGGTCGGCGTCCTCGACGAGACGAGCGGCCTGGCCGGATTCCGCGTCCTCATTCCTGCCCGCCGCTGAAGCTCCAGGCGGGGCATCGCACCCTCTTTCGTCGGACCCCGCTACCGGCGCCCCTTTCCAAGGCGTGCGTCGACCGCCAGGACCTCCGGCCTTCCGATCTCGATCTCCCGGAAGTCGGGATGCAGCGGATTCAGGATGAAGTTCGGCTCTGTCGGGACGACGACGCTCGGCACGCAGAGGACGGCGCTCCGGCCCTCGCGGAGCCACTCGTCGCCGAGCGCGACGACTGCGGCCGGCGCGGGGTGCCTGCGCCACGACGGCGGAAGGCGGTCCGCGGCGAGGTCTTCGACCAGCGCCTCGTCGAACTCCGCCGGGATGACGACGTAGTGCGGCGCCAGGACGAGGTCGGCGTGGACGACGACCTCGAGGATCGCGAGCGAAACGTGCCCCGCGCAGTAGACCGCCGGGCGGCCCGGGCTGTTCCAGCGACCGCCCCAGAGCCGGGCCCCCTCCCCGTCGAACGCGGCCTTCGCCCACCGCTTCTTGACGACCCGGAAGGCCCGGACCTTCACGAGAAGACGCCGTGCTCCAGCCGGCCGACGAGCCGCTCCACCTCGCGGCCCCCGACCTCCGTCCTCACGAGGTCGATCGGGCGCTCGTTCCCGAGCAGCGGCTGGCGCTTCTTCAGCCAGGCCCGCGCCGCGCCGTCGTCCCCCTCGAAGAGGCCGAGCGCCGCGGCGAAGACGCGAGAGAGGCGAACCGCCCGGTCGGACTCCTCCGGCTCGAGCTTCCCCGCGCTCTTCCGACGGTCCAGCGTCCGGAGCGGAACCGAGATCGCTTCCGCCAGGTCCCGAAGCGGCAGGTCGGCGTTCTGCTGGAAGCGCTCGAGGGCCGGGTACGGGAGCCCCGCCTCCACGAGCCTCACGACCCCGCGCGCGTCGAGGAGCCTGAGGCCGAAGAGGAGCGAGTAGGCGTGCTCCCTCGGCCGGCCCGCCCGGAGGGCGTCGCGGAAGCGTTCGAGGTCGGGATGGCGCGACGCCTTCCCGGGGCCCTCGACGGAGGTTGCGGCGAGGCCTGCCATATGACGTGAGTATGGGCGCCACTTGACGGGCGCGTCAACCGGGGCCTTCCCGCCTTCGATCGCACGAGCGGGCACCGCGGGGCGCGACCCGGAGCAATGCCGGGTCTTCGATCGGGGACGATCTTCGCCGGCGCGCCGATTGCTTCATTCCTCGCGGACCTGCGGGCTCCGGCCCGCAGGCCCGCGATCCGTCCTGCGCAGGGGACGGGCACGCGCGGAGGGGAGGATCCTTCGATGAGCAGAAGAACCGGACGACCCGCTCGGGCGACCGTCGTCCTGGCCGCGATCCTGCTCGCGGCCGGGGCCGCGCGACACGCTCCGGGCCAGTCTCCGGCTCCGGACGCCTCGCGCGTCCGGAGCGCCGCGGCGTTGACGCTCGTCAACGTCGACGTCGTCGTCACGCGGAAGGACGGGACTCCCGTCGAGGGGCTCACCGCCGGCGACTTCGTCGTCCTCCACGACGGCAAGCCGGTGCCGGTCACCAACTTCAGGGAGGAGAAGCGCGGGGCGCCCCAGCCGGACGAGGCGATTCCCGCCCCGGCGGCAGCCCCGGTGCCCGCCCCGCCCGCGCGCGCCCGCCGGCACCTCCTGTATTTCGTGGACGACCTCGCGCTTCCCGAGCTGCGGGAGAGGGAGGAGGTCTTCGGCGCCCTGAAGTCGATCGCGACGAGGACTCTGGAACCGGGGGACGACGCGATGATCGTCACCTGGCGGCGCGGGATCCGGAGGGTTTTCCCTTTCACGGGTGACCTCGCCCTCCTCGGGCGGCGGCTGGACGCCGTCGCGCGGGACGCGGGCCGGCTGGGGCAGGAGGCGGCGACGGAGCTCGAGCAGCTCGCGGCGGACGACGCGTACTACCGCTGGGCGGAGCAGGGCGACTCGGAGCTCTCGAGGAACCGGCTGGTCCACGAGCGATGGCTGGAGGTCAAGTCGAAGCTCGTGGCCCTCAGGGGCCTCGTCGGATCGATGGCGGGACTCGAAGGGCGGAAGGACCTGATCCTCGTCTCGCGACGGCTGTCGAAGATCGCCGGCGTCGAGTACGAGGGCGCGCACATCCTCAAGGACGCGAAGGCCGGGCCTCCCGGCATCACGGGGACGGTGTCGGGCATCAACACGAAGGCCTACATCGACGAGCTGGTCGACGAGGCGAATGCCGTCGGGGTGACGATCCACTCGATCTATGCCGAAGGGTGGAGCATGGACGTGCCGACCTCCGCAGCCCCTTCCTCCCTTCCCCCCGGCGTGTCTCCCCTCGAGGTCCGCAAGACGCAGCAGACGTGGTCGAACGAGATGGCGACCCTCGGCATCGTCTCCGACCGGACGGGAGGCGTCCTCGTCGGCAGCACCTCGGAGGTGTCGCGCTTCGCCGAGCGGGTCTCCTCCGCCCTCTCGCACTGGTACTCGATCGGCTACCCGAGGCCCGAGGGACGCGAATCGTCCGGGAAGATCTCGGTGCGCGTGAAGCAGCCCGGCCTCGTCGTGAGGAGCCGCAAGGCGTTCGTCGACCGGCCTGCCGGCGACACGATGCGCGACCGGGTGGTCGCGAATCTCTTCCGGAGGGACGAGGCGGCGAAGCTGGCCATCGGCGTGGAAGCCGGCACGGCGGTCCGCAAGGGGGAGTACCGCTGGGTGACGCCGCTTCGCGTCCGCGTCCCGGTCCGCTCGCTCGCGCTCCTCCTCGACGGCGGGGAGGCGAAGGGAGCGGTGACGCTCTACCGGGTCTCGGCCACGCCTGTCGGCGAGGTCTCCGAGGTGGCGGAGGAGCGCCAGGCCGTCCGGGTCCCCGCGGAGCTCGCGTCGGCGGACTCTGCCGTCGTCCTCGACTACGAGGTCGAGGTCGAGGCGGTCGACGCCGCCTCGCGGATCTCGATCGGCGTCCTCGACGAGACGAGCGGCCTGGCCGGATTCCGCGTCGTCATTCCCTCCCGTCGCTGAGGGAGCCGTTCCACGACGCCCCGCGGGCCGTCCACCGCTCCCGGGCACGGCGCGTGCGTACCCCGTGCCGCATGCGCCGCTTCGTCCTCCCCGCCGGACTCCTCCTCGCCCTCCTCCCCTTCCCGCTCGCGGCCGACGCCCTCGACGACGTGCGGGCCGGCCTCGGGCGCCTCGCGACCGCCGAGCCGGTGCGCGTGCGCGTGGCCATCTCCCGGACCGAAACGGAGAAGGGCGAGCCGAAGGGGCCGCCGAAGAAGGGGGAGGCGAACGTCGAGCACGGGCCGGCCGGCCTCTCGATCCACCTGGCCCCCGAATACCTCCCGAAGCCCGGGACGAAAGCCGAGAGGAAGAAGCGGGAGGAGACGACCGTCCGCCTCGACCCGGGGGACGCGCTGAAGCTCGTCGACCCCGGAACCGGGCTGAGGCAGCTCCTCGACGGGGCCACCCTCGTCTCCGACCGGAGCGAGCCGTTCGAGGGCAAGCCTCACCGGACCGTCGTCTTCAAGGTCGTCCCCGACGTCGACGAGGAGGACCGCAAGGCCCTGAAGCGCTACGAGGACGTGGTGACGCTCCGGCTCGACGCCGAAGGCCTCCCCGTCGCTCTCGACCGGACGCTCGACCTGAAATTCTCGAAGCTCCTCATCAGCTTCACCGTCTCGCAGCGCGAGAGCCGGAGGTTCGCGCGCGTGGGCGGCCGGCTCGTCACGGCGAGCGCCTCCGAGGAGAGCGTCAGCTCGGGGCTCGGCCAGAGCGGCGGGGCGTCGACCCGATGGACGGTCACGCCCCTGTAGGCGGGGGGAAGAGGAGGCGAAGGAAGGCGTCGTCGGAGAAGCCGCTCCGCTCGCCGCGGAGCGCCCGGAGGATCCCCTTCGCCTGCCGCACGACGACGAGGCCGCGCGTGCGGCTCACGTAGAGCCGCTGGTCGCCGGCGCCGGCCGCGAAGACGAGGTCTCCGGGGACGCCGGGGACGTTCTCGAGCGACGCGGCGTTCCGACGGAGGACGGGGATCCGGAGCGCGAGACGACGGTCGATCGGACGGTTCAGCCACCAGGTCAGGCCGTAGCGCGGGTTCGCCGGAGTCCCCTCGAAGCAGGCGTCGAGCGCCCGCCGGTCGAGGAGATCGACGCCGTGCCAGCCTCCGCCGAGCCTCACGAGCTCGCCCAGCTTCGCCCAGTCGCGCGCGGCCAGGGCCGCGCCCGAGGGGAGGTGCGGGTTCCCGTCGGCGCCCCTCCGCCAGCGGCCGACGGAGAGTCCGATCGGGTCGAGGACCCTCCGGCGCAGGTAGTCGAGCGGCCCCTCGCCGAGCGGGGCGAGCTTGCGGCGCATCACCTCTCCGAAGACCTGGAACGGCACGGCCCCGTAGGCGAAGCGACGGCCGGGCTCGTCGACGAACGGCGCGGCGACGGCGTCGTTATAGGTCGGCACCCGGCCCCGCTCGCCGCCCGTCGCGATGCCGCTCGTCAGGCTCAGGAGCTGGCGGATCGTCACCCTCGACTTCCGGGGGTCGGCGCGCCACTCGGGAAGCGTGACACAGACGCGCTCGTCGAGGGCGAGGAGGCGGTCCTTCACCGCCGCGGCCGCCATCACCCCCGAGAAGCTCTTCGTCCCGCTCGCCAGCTCGTGCGGGCGGGAGGCGCCGCCCCCGTTCGGGTAGTCCTCGAAGACGACGCGGCCGTCGAAGAGGACGAGGAAGGAGATCCCCTCGCGCGCGCCGCTGTACGAGGCGGCGGCGCGGAGCGCGTCGGCAGGAGGAGGAGCGGGCGATGGTGTGGCCGTCCCGGCGTCGGCCCGCCCCGCCAGCGCCACGGCGAGGAGAAGGGTGGCGTGTCGCACGACGGATTCGACGCGCGGGACCCTCTCCCGGTTGTCCCCCGCAGATCGGACACCGGCCTCGGGATGGAATCAGACGGCCGCACTCGCCTCCTCGCGCCGTCCGCCAGGGGCCGGCGAGGGACCTGTCGACGCCGGGTTCTCAGGCGGGCCGGGCGCGCCCCTCGACCGCAGACACCGCCGTCGCCACGGCCACCGTCACGAGGCTCCCCGCGAGCGTGTAGAACGGCCAGGCGAGCTTCGTCCCGAGGACGACGAAGACCATCGCGCCAACCCCGGCCGCGAAGCCGATCGCCGCCGCGCGGGAGGTCGTCTTCCCCCGGATCGCGAGGAGGAAGAGGCCGAGGAACCCGCCGTAGGTGAACGAGGCGATGGAGAGCGCCAGCTCGACGACGGCGCGGCCCGTGCCGATGAAGAAGATCGCCGCGCCGGTCAGGAGGACCGCCCAGGCGAAGCTCACGCGCCGGGAGAGCCGCAGCTTCTGCTCCTCGCTCGTTGCCTTCCCCCGCTTCGTGGACGCCCAGAGGTCGAAGACGGTGGAGCTCGAGATCGAGCTGATCGAGCCCGAGATCGTCGACATCGCCGCGGCGAGGAGGCCCGCGATGATGAGCCCCGAGAGGCCGGGCGGGACCTCCTCGACGATGAACTTCGGGAAGACGGCGTCCCCCGGGAGGTCGAGCGGGCCGTAGAAGAGGAAGAGGAGCGTCCCGACGGCGAGGAAGAGAGCGAACTGGAGGATGACCGCCACGCCGCTCGCCACGAGGGCGCGGCGCCCGTCGCGCAGGCTCTCCGTGGCGAAGAGGCGCTGGACGATGATGTAGTCGGTGCCGTGCGAGGCCATCGAGAGGACGGCCCCGCCCAGGATCGCGGTCAGGACGTGGTAGGGCGAGACGAGGAAGTCGCCCCCCGCCTGGAAGACCGTGAGCTTCCCCGCCGCGACGGCCTCCGTCAGCCGGGCTCCCAGGTCCGGGATCTTCGGGACGAGGACGGAGAGGGCGATGCCCCCGCCGAGGACGTAGACGAAGAGCTGGACGACGTCGGTCCAGATGACGGCGCGCACGCCGCCGAGCTGGACGTAGACGACCGTCACCGCCGCCGTCACGAGGATGGCGACGAAGTAGAGCGTCGCGTCGGAGATGCCGGAGAAGAGGTTGTAGCCGCGGAAGACGATCGCGAGGGGGATCGCCGTCGCGTAGAGCCTGACGCCGTCGGCGAAGATCCTCGTCAGGATGAAGGTCGCCGAGGCGAGCCGCCTGACGCCGACGCCGAACGTCCGCTCCAGGAGCGCGTACGACGTCGTCAGCTCCCCCTCGAAGTAGCGAGGCAGGAGGACCCAGGCGATGACGATCCGCCCCAGGAGGTAGCCAAACGCGAGCTGGAGGAAGCCCCAGCCCCCCTTGAAGGCCATCCCCGGGACGGAGATGAACGTGAGTGCCGAGGTCTCCGTGGCGACGATGGACGCCGTCACGGCTCCCCACCCGATCTTCTTCTCGGAGAGGAAGTAGTCCTTCGCGGAGGCCTGCCTCCCCCCCTTGGCGAGGCCGAAGGCGGCGATCCCTCCCATGTAGAGGAGGACGACGACCCAGTCGAGAGGGGTGAACCCGCTCAACTCGCCTTCCCGCCGCGGTAGAAGCGGACGAACGCCTTCTCGAGCGTCGCGAGCCCCTCGGGGACGTGCCCCTCGATCTCCTCGAGGAACGCCTCGAGCTTCTCCCTCACGTCGACGATCTCGACGATGACGGGAAGGTCCTCCGAGAGCCGCTCGATCTTGAAGGTGTGGAGCCGGCTGTGCGCGCCGAAGCCCATCACCCCGCGCAGCACCGTGGCCCCGGCGAGGCCCTTCTCCCTGGCCTTCATGACGAGCCACTCGTAGAGGAGCTTGCCCTCGTGGCGGTCGCTCTCGCCGACGAAGATCCGGAGGAGGGCGCCTTCTTCTGGGAGCGTCATCGTCACCTCCAGAGGAGCTGGGCCGCCGCCCGGCCGAGGACGACGGCGAGGAGGCCGAGGGCGAGCTGCCCGCCCGCGTTCGCCAGGGCTGCGAGAGCCTCGCCGCCCCGCAGGAGGTTCAGCGTCTCGTTGCCGAAGGAGGAGAAGGTCGTGTAGCCGCCGAGGACGCCGACGAAGAGGAACGTCCGCGCCTGCCCCGACGGGACGCCCCGCGACTCGGAGAGCTGAGCGAGGAACCCGATGACGAAGCAGCCGGTCACGTTCACCGCGAACGTGCCCCACGGGAAGGTGGCGCTCCGCGAGAGCGCCTGCGCCGCGCCGCCGAGGAGGTGGCGGAGGGAGGCGCCGATCCCGCCGCCGAGGAAGACGAGGGCGAGGGTCTTCATGGGGCGGCGGCAGGGTAGCACCGGACCGCGACGCCGTTGTCTTCGCGGGGCAGCTCGCGCGTACGAGCGTGCCGACCCGGGCCGTCGAGCCGGGTGTCGAGCCGGGTTGTTCCCGCGCGACAGGTAGGGTTACTCTCCGCGACACGTTCTCACGTTGAATCCGAGTCCCGGTCTCCCGCCAAGGAGGAACGCCATGTCGACTCCGACCCAGGCGGATCGGCCCCTGTCGATCACGACGCCGCTCGGCAAGGACGCCGTCTTCCTGACGGAGCTGAAGGGGCACGAGGCGATCTCGGAGCTCTTCCGCTTCGACCTGAAGGTCCTCTCCGAGCTGAAGAAGCCCGTCGCCTTCGACAAGGTCCTCGGCCAGCCGGCGACCGTGGAGATCGTCCTGCAGGACGGCAAGAAGCGGCACATCGACGGGATCGTCTGCGGGATGAAGCAGGGACGTCGCGACGAGACGTTCTTCCACTACGAGCTCCAGCTCGTCCCGAAGCTCTGGCTCCTCACGCTCCGCCACCAGAGCAGGATCTTCCAGCGCCTCACGGTCCCCGAGATCCTCAAGAAGGTCCTCGCCGGGCTCGACGTGAAGTACGACCTCTCCGCGCCGTACGAGCCGCGCGACTACTGCGCGCAGTACCGCGAGAGCGACTTCGCCTTCGCCTCCCGCCTCATGGAGGAGGAGGGGATCCGCTACTACTTCGAGCACTCCCCGGGAAGCCACGTGATGGTCCTCTGCGACGAGGCCACCAAGCACCCCGACGTCCCGCTCCAGCCGGAGGTCGCCTACGAGGAGCTGCCGCCGGGCGGGAAGATCGAGGAGATGCGGGTCACCTACTGGGAGAAGGCCCAGGAGATCCGGCCCCACCTCTACACGCTCCGCGACCACTGCTTCGAGCTGCCCGAGCAGCCGCTCGAGGCGCAGCAGCCGACTCTCGACAGCGTCCCGGTCGGGAAGGTGGCCCACAAGCTCGGCCTTCTCGGCAACGAGAAGCTCGAGGTCTACGACTTCCCCGGCGGCTACGCCCAGCGCTTCGACGGCATCGACGCCAGCGGCGGCGAGCGCCCCGCGGAGCTGAAGAAGATCTTCGTCGACAAGGAGAGGACGGTCCGCCTCCGGATGGAGCGCGAGGAGACGGCCACCCTACGGGCGAGCGGCACCAGCTACTGCCCGCACTTCGTCCCCGGACACGCGTTCACGCTGAAGAAGCACTTCAACGCCGACGGGCGCTACGCCATCACGCGGTCCGAGCACGAGGCCTCCCTCGAGGGGGACTACCTCACCGGCTCGGACGCCCCGTTCAAGTACGCGAACCGCTTCGAGTGCATCCCGGCGGCCCTCCCCTACCGGCCCGAGCGGAAGACTCCCCGGCCCGTCATCTCCGGGAACCAGACGGCCACCGTCGTGACCCCTCCCGGCGAGGAGCTCTTCTGCGACAAGTACGGCCGGGTGAAGGTGCAGTTCCACTGGGACCGCGAGGGGAAGAAGGACCCGGGGAGCTCCTGCTGGATCCGCGTCGCCCAGCCCTGGGCCGGGAAGGGCTGGGGCGCCTTCTTCTGGCCCCGCGCCGGGAACGAGGTCGTCGTCTCCTTCGAGGAGGGCGACCCCGATCAGCCCCTCGTCGTCGGGAGCGTCTACAACGCCGACAACATGCCGCCGTTCAAGCTCCCGTTCCGCAACGAGCTGGCGGGGATCAAGTCGGCGAGCCTCAGGGGGCAGTACAACAAGCACTTCAACGGCGTCGTCTTCTGCGACGAGGCGGGCCGGGAGCATCTCGCCCTCCACTCCGAGCGGAACCTCGCCTTCCACACCGAGCTCGACTGCAAGTTCGCCGCCGGCCGGAACCGTCACGAGGGGGTCCCGGCCGTCTCGATGATGTCCGTCGGCTGCCTCCCGGGCGGCGGTGGAAGCGGCGGGGGCCCGGCCGACCCGACGACGGAAGAGCGGCTGCAGGCGCTCGAGGACAACCTGAACTACAGCCCGTTCGGCGACGTCAACTCGCCCAGCGGCACGATGGGGCTCTACCAGTACATGACCTACGGCGAGTACATGTCGGCCGTCGCCGGACTGCAGGCGTCGATGATCCTCGGGAGCAACCTCGGCATCACGGTGAACCCCTCCGCCCTCACCCGCAGCGGGGGGACCGTCCCGCCCTGGCTCAACATGGCCCTCGGCGCCGGGATCGGCGCCAACACGGGCATCACCATGGGGACGAGCAACTCCTTCACCCTCGGGAAGGCGGTCGACGCGAAGTACAAGGACAACACCAAGGAGATCGACCTGAACCGTCACACGGCGACGAAAATCCTCGCGGCGATCCTGGCGGCGGTGATCCTGCTCTGGATGATCCTCTACGCCACCGCGACCTCGATCGAGGCCCGGACGATCGAGTTCGCCGTCTTCCAGCCCATCATCGGCGTCGTCATCGTCGCGATGCTCCTGATCGAGGAGTACTACGACGCCTGGAAGGTGGGGAAGCTGGACGCGAAGCTCATCGCCTTCCGGGTGAAGGCCGGCAAGAAGATCTGGGCGAAGAAAGCCGACATCGCCGCCGGCGCCATCCTGCTCGGGATGTTCGCGGTGCCGATCGGCGCCGCGGCCATCGCGGGCGCGGTCGCCGGGACCCAGCGCTGAGGACGCCCGGAGAGGGCGGCGGAGGACGGACGATGAGAAGCGACCAGGCACCGGACGGGGGAGGCGGCGGAGGCGGGCCGCTCCCGGGGACCCAGATCGTCAACACGGACGGCGAGTACCTGATCGAGGGCAACCAGGTCACGCTCGTCGCCCAGCCGCCGGACCCGCCGGCCATCCCCGGACGAAGCATCGTCACGCTCCTGGCCGCCGGGATGGGCGTCGACGGGCTCGTAGACGTCCGGGGGAGCCAGGGGGTCCGCGTCACGGCGGGGCCGCCGCCCGCCCTGCCCGCCGCCTCGGCGACGACGAACGGCGTGGACGTGATCGCGGGCCAGACGGGGAGCATCAACCTCGAGCGGGGCCTCCTGCCGGTCGACCAGAAGATCGAGATGACCCCTGCGGGAATCAAGATCAACGCCGGGTCGATGCCGGTCACCATCGAGAGCCTCACGGGCATCACGCTCTCCGTGGCCGGCGGGGTCGCCAGGATCAAGATCGGGCCCGAGGGCGTGACGATCGAGGGGCTGACGCTGAGGCTCTCGGGGCAGGTCCTCACCGAGGTCAAGGGCCTGATGACGACGGTCCAGTCGACCGCCGTCACCAAGGTCAGCGGCGCTCTCACCATGCTCGGCTGACGGCGAGAGAGGACGACGCGCCATGCCCGCCGCAACGCACCTTCGGAAGGTTCGCGCCGCGACCGCCGCGGAGATCTGCGAGCACTTCGATCTCGACCCGGAGGCCAGGCCTCTCCTCGGCCCGAAAGCCTCCCCGCAGGAGTTCCTCGGCGCCCTCGTCGCGCAGAAGCAGTTCCGGACCGCGATCCGATTCCTCGCCCACGCCCTTCCCCACCGCGAGGCGATCTGGTGGGGCTCGCTCTGCGTGAAGCACGTCGCCGGCGACGCTCCCCTGCCGGCGTCCGAGGCCGCGGCCCTCAAGGCCGCCGTCACCTGGGTCCTCGACCCGTCCGATGCGACCCGGAACGCGGCAAAGGCGCCCGCCGAGGCCGCCGGCGTCGAAACGCCGTCCGGCGGCCTCGCGACGGCGGTGACCTGGACCGGCGGGACGCTCGCCCCCCCGATGCCTAAAGTGCCCCCTGTCGTCCCCGGGCCCTACCTTCCGGCCAAGGGGGTCGCGGGAGCCGTCCTCCTCGCCTCCGTCAAGGGGGCCGGCGCCGGGATCGAGGAGACCCAGCGCCTCCTCGTCGAGCTCGGCACGGGCGTCGCCGAGGGCAAGGTCGCCTGGCCCGACGTGAAGCCGAGGGCCGCCGGCAGGACCTGGGGATTCTGAGGAAGGACGCGATGCCCCAGCCCGCCGCCCGCCTCACCGACCTCCACACCTGCCCGATGATCGACCCGGTGACCGCGACCCCGCACGTCGGTGGCCCCATCACGGCCCCCGGTTGCCCGACGGTCCTCATCGGAGGTCTTCCCGCCGCGCGGATCAGCGACGTCGTGACCTGCGTCGGGACCGTCCCGGACGCCGTCCTCGGGTGCAACCCGATCGTCCTCGTCGGGGGGCTCCCGATCGCCCGGATGGGCGACGCGACGGCCCACGGCGGCGTCATCGTCCTCGGCTGCTTCAACGTCCTGGCATGACGGCAGGATCGCCTCCGCCGACGCCCGGAAGGAACCAGGAGACTCGACCATGACCCGACACACCGGCTCAACCATCCCCTACGAGGGGCAGACCGACCGCGAGTCGAACCGGATGTGCGGGGCGGCCGCGCTCGCCATGGTCTACCGGTCGCTCCCCCGCCCCCCGGCGCCCGCGGGAGAGGCCGCTCCGGCGGCAGGAACCCGGAAGGATCGCCGCGCCCGGACCGTCGGGCCGATCGACGGCGTCGACCGCCGCAGGGGTGTGCGACGCGGTACGGACGTGACGCAGGCCGAGATCATGCCGCGCATCTCGAAGCCGAACCGCCTCGGCCAGCCTTCGTGCGCGACGCACCTGATGGTGAAGGACGCGCTGGCCCGCGGCTACGCGGCCGTCGCGATCCAGGCCACCCACCCGCTCCAGACGATCCTCGCCTGCCAGCAGAGGGGTGTGAGGGCGATCCTGAACCACCGGCTCCGCAAGGACGCCCCCGCCGGCCACTACACCGTGCTGACCGGGATCGACGCCGAGCACGTCCTCGTTCACGACCCCTTCTACGGACCCGACCACCGGATTCCCTACGGCGACCTCCTCGAGCTCTGGCAGCCGGGCTACCCGAGCTCCGAGATCGTCGGCAACGTCCTCATCGGCATCGCGACGCCCGCGCCGGCTCCGGAGGAGAGGAAGTGCCCGGGCTGCGCCGTGGAGGTTCCCCCCGAGGTCGACTGCCCGAAGTGCGCGGCGAAGGTTCCGCTCTCGCCGGCCGCGCTCCTCGGCTGCGTCGGGGAATGCGTCCGCCGCTCCTGGAACTACGTCTGCTGCCCCCACTGCGACCTCATGTGGACGTTCGTGGCGACGGCTCCGGAGGAGGCGAAGCCGCCGGACGAGGGAATCTGGAACCTGGGGACGCTCTTCGCGGAGCTCGACAAGCTCGAGACGCACGTCAACGCCAACAAGAAGGCTGCGAAGCGGACGGACGTGAAGGAGCAGCTCGCCTCGATCCGGGAGAACCGGGAGAGGCTCCGGCTCGCCGAGAGGGAGGAGCTGGCGATGCGTGCCCAGGCCGAAGCCGAGCTGAACGGCTTCACCCAGTCCGTGGCGAAGGAAGAGGAGGCCATCGCGAAGGCCCGGGAGGCCGCCTCGAAGCCTGCCGCGCCGATCGACGCCGGCAAGCTCGGCGACGCCCTCCTGAAGGACCTCGGGATCGTGAAGCCGACGTAGCCGGTCAGGTCCGGAGGGTGACGATCCTCCGGACATGCCAGGCGGCGAGGAGCGCCGACAGGGCGGCGCTCGCGACGCGGATCCACGTCGTCTCGACGATGAAGATCCCGACCATGAGCGCCAGGATCGGCGCGAGGTAGACGAGCGCCCACTTCGCGAAGTACCCCCCGAAGCTCGGCATGCCGACCCCGTCCGACTCGGCGATCGCCTTCACCATGAAGTTCGGGCCGTTGCCGATGTAGGTCATCGCCCCGCAGAAGACCGCGCCGAGGCTGATCGAGACGAGGTACGCCTCCAGGACGCCGGCGACGGCCGGGGTCCCTCCGAGGGCCTTCGCGAGCTCGAAGAACGTCACGTAGGTCGGGGCGTTGTCGAGGACGGACGAGAGCCCCCCCGTGAAGAGGAAGAAAGTGACCCGGTTCAGCGGCAGGTGCGGCGCCACCTGGCCGAGGTAGGCGAGGGCCGGCACCATCGTCAGGAAGATCCCGACGAAGAGGGCGGCCACCTCCTGGATCGGCCCCCACTCGAAGCGGTTGTCCTCGAACCGGGCTTTCCTGTCACCGAAGCGGAACGAGAGGAAGGCGGCCGTCAGGAGGACGATCTCCCGCAGCGGGACCCACGCCGCCGCCGGGGCGTGCCCTTCGCGGATCGCGTGGAGATCGACGGAGGGGACGAGCGCGACCGCCGCGACGATGACGCCGAGGAGCGCGATGCTCCCCTTCCCGTGGATCGCGAGCGGCTTCACCTCGGTCTCGTCGAGGGCGAGGTCCCTCTCCTCCTCGCGCCGGTACGCGGCGCTGTCGAGGGCGTAGTAGGACAGGAGGAGCATCCCGTTCACGAAGAGCCACTGGGGGAAGAGGTTCAGCGTCCAGAGGAACGGGACCCCGCGCAGGAGGCCGAGGAAGAGGGGCGGGTCGCCGAGGGGCGTGAGGAGCCCGCCGCAGTTGGCGATGACGAGGATCGTGAAGACGACCGTGTGGACCTTGATCTTTCGCTCGCGGTTCGTGTTCAGGAGCGGGCGGACGAGGAGCATCGCGGCCCCGGTCGTCCCGATGAAGGAGGCGAGGACCGCCCCCGTCGCCAGGAAGAGCGTGTTGTTGCGCGGGGTCGCCCGGATGTCGCCGGCGACGAAGACCCCCCCGCTCACGACGAAGAGCGCGAGGAGGAGCGTGATGAAGGAGCCGTACTCGACGAGCGCGTGGACGACCTCGGCCCGTCCGCCGAGCGACCAGACCCAGACCGCCATCGGAATGCCCAGGGCGAGCGCGACGAGGAGCTGGAAGCGCCTCTTCTCCCAGAGGTGCCTCGTCCGGGACATCAGGGGGAACGTCGCGATCGCGGCGAGGAGGGCCGCGAAGGGGAGGAGACCGTACCAGGGAATCGTCATGGGACCTCTTCCGCCCGCCGAACGCGAGCGAAGGAGTATGCCTCAGGCACTTCTCCGCGCGGCCCCCCCGACCCCGGGGCACCTGCGGGACCCGGGCCCCAAGGCGACCGCGAGCCGTCCGTCGGGTAAGCTGCCCCCCTGATGCCGACCGTCGTCGACTTCGCCTCCCTCCCCCCCGGCCCGGAACGGGCGCCCCACGTCCGCGCCCTCTGCGACGCCATCGAGGCCGCCTGGGACGCCGGCCTCTACCCGCAGGTCGAGATCGACCGCCCCTGGTCGCGTCACAACCCGGTCCTGAGGGGAGAGTTCGCGCGGCCCCGTGCCGTCCGCTGGTACCTCGTGCGCGAGCTCGGCAAGCTCGCCGCCTCGGGCGCGCGGATCTCGGTCGACGGCCAGCGCGAGCGGGTCGCCTTCGACGACCCCGCCCTCTTCGAGAGCCTCGACGAGCAGGCCTGGGACCTCAGGCAGAAGAAGCTCTTCCTCTTCCGCCCCGAGCGCATCGACCTCTCCCTCAACCGCCTCGAGCACTACACCGGCACCTCGCCCGAGCGATTCCAGCGGCACGTCCTCCTCACGAACTACGAGATGCACGCCGAGGCCTTTCGCGCCCGCTACCCGGGCGCCGTCGGCCCCGGGCGGACGGTCCAGATGCCGGCGTGGCACCACGAGCGGCCGGACGCCGCCGGGCTGACCCTCGTCAACATCGGCGTCGGCCCGTCGAACGCCAAGACGATCACCGACCACGTCGCCGTCCTGCGCCCCGACGCCGTCCTGATGGTGGGCCACTGCGCGGGCCTCCGGAACCACCAGGAGGTCGGAGACCTCGTCCTGGCGACCGGCTACATGCGCGACGACCGGATCCTCGACGACGTCCTCCCGACGAGCGTCCCGGTCTCCTCGAACCACTTCCTCAACGCCCTCCTCATCGAGGGGATGGAGGAGCGAGGGCTCCCCTACCGGATGGGGACGGTCTTCACGACGTCGAACCGGAACTGGGAGTTCAACCAGGTGGGCGCGATCGCCGCGATCCAGGCGAGCCGGAGCGTGGCCGTCGACATGGAGTCGGCCACCGTCGCCGCGAACGGCTTCCGCTACCGGATCCCCACGGCCGCGCTCCTCTGCGTGAGCGACAAGCCGCTCCACGGCCAGCCGAAGCTCTCGGCCGAGGCGCAGGCCTTCTACCGCGAGAGCCGGGTCCTCCACCTCGAGGTCGCCGCCGAGGCGCTCGAGAGGGCGCGCGACCGGTTCCCCGGGGGCCTCCCCGCCTCCGACATCCGCTCCGCCGACGAGCCGCTCTTCGGCTCGGCCTGAGGCGCGCGGCCCCCCCTACGGCTCGTACGGCGGCGGCTCGGTGGCGACGAGCTGGCGGAGCGGCTCCGCGCCGAGGAACCCCTCGGCCGCCGAGGCCGCCCCGAGCTTCCACGACGCGAAGACGACCGCGCGCTTCAGCGCCGCGCGGGCGTCGCGATCGCGGGCGTAGCCGTCGAGGAAGGCGGCGAAGAGGGCGTCGCCCGCGCCGACCGTCGAGACGACCGACCGGGTCCTGACCGCCGGGATCCTCTCGAAGGTCCCCTCGGCGGGGAGGTGGAGGAGCGCACCCCTCTCCGACATCCCGACGACGACGACCTCGGTGCCGTAACGCGCCCCGAGCTCGCGCGCGAACTCCTCGGCCGGCACGGGGAGCTCCTCGTCGCTCAGGAAGACGACCTGGGGCCACTTCAGGAAGTCGGCGTTGTACGGGTCGTCGAGCGAGGAGATCACGTGGACGTCGGTCGCCACGAGCTTCCCCGCCTCCCGCGCCGGCTCGAGGAAGGGGCGCGAGAAGTTCACGTTGCAGAGGGCCGCCGCGTCGCAGGCGGCGAGGGCCTGCGCGAAGAGCTCCCTGGGGTAGGCCCGGTCCTGGACGTCCTTCAGGTCGACGTGGATCTGCCTTCGCCCCTCGCCGTCGTAGAGGATGACCGACTGCGGCGTCTCGCTCGCCCCGTCGCGCACCCAGAAGAAGTCGAGGCCGTCGCGCGAGAGGGCATCCCGCACCTGCCGGCCCGCCAGGTCGGGGCCCACGAGCGAGAGGAGGAGCGGCGAGTCGCCGAGCGCCTTGAGCGCCTTCGCCACGTTGTATCCGACCCCCGACACCGCCGACGCGACGCCGAAGAAGGGGTACCTCACCGGGAAGTAGGGAATGGGAAACGCGTCGACCTTCACGGTGGTCTCGAGGTCGACGAGGCCGGAGACGAGGATTCGGGACATGGCCCTTCATTCTGCCCCATCGCGGCCCCGGGGGAGACCGGGCAGAATCCGGGGATCCCGAACGTCGCTCCCGGAGGCCCCGATGCCGCGCTCCCGCTCCTCTCTCGCCCTCGCGCTCCTCGTCGGCAGCCTGGCCGCAGGGGCCGCGAGCCTCGTTTTCGCCGCGGAGAAGACGGCGCCGCCGGCATCCCCTTCGCGGCGCACCGTCGCGGTCACGGTCGACGACCTGCCGTTCGTGGCGTACGGCCTCCCGCTCGAGGCGGTCCGGCCGCTCTCCCGCGACCTCGTCGCCGCGCTGGCGGCCCGGAAGGTCCCCGCCGTCGCCTTCGTCAACGAGGACAAGCTTTTCGTCCCCGGCGAGGTGGACGAGCGCATCGCCCTCCTGACGGAGTGGCTCGACGCCGGGATGGAGCTCGGGAACCACACCTTCGGCCACGTCGGCCTGACGCGGACGCCTCTCGAGAAGATGAAGGACGCCGTGATCCAGGGCGAGGTCGTCACCCGCGGGCTCCTCTCGCGGCGCGGCGCGACGCTGAAGTGGTTCCGGCACCCCTACACGCACACGGGGACGACGAAGGAGACGAAGGACGCCTTCGAGGCCTTCCTCTCCTCGCGCGGCTACGCCGTCGCGCCCTTCTCGATCGAGCACGAGGACTGGGTCTACGCCTCGGCGGACGCGAAGCTCGCCGCCGAGGGAGACGCCGACGGCCGGGGCCGTCTCCTCGCGGCCTACCTCGACGACTTCGACGCCCGCTGCGCGTTCTACGAGGAGCGCTCGCGCGCCCTCTTCGGGCGCGAGATCCCTCAGGTCCTCCTGTCGCACGCCAACGCCCTCAACGCGAGGGCGATGCCGTTCCTCCTCGAGCGGCTCGAGAGGAGGGGCTACGCCTTCGTCTCCCTCGACGAGGCTCTCGCCGACCCGGCCTGGTCGAGCCCGGACGGCTACGTCGGGCCGCACGGCCCGTCGTGGCTCCACCGCTTCGCGGCCGCCCGCGGGGAGGACGTGAAGGCCCTCTTCCGCGCGGAGCCCCAGGCCCCGAGGTGGGTCGCCGACCTCGACGCGGCGCGGCGCGCGCAAGCCTCCGCCGTCGCCCCCGCAGCGCCCCGCTGAATGGGGGGGACGGTCAGCCCTTCCGGCGCCCCACGAGGGCGAAACCCGCCTCGCCGCCGATCTCGTCCCAGACGCCGAGCGAGATCCGCGGCGCCGGCGCGTCGCTCTCGACCTCGAGCGTGTAGGTGAGGTGCGAGGCGTCGGCCCTGGACTCCTCGCCGCTCTTCACCTCGAACTCCTGCCGGCGACGCGTGACCTCGGAGAAGTCGCCGTTCGGGGTCGCGGCGACGACGAAGACCGAGAACTTCGCCTGCGCCGCGGAAGGCCCCGGAACGCGGACGAGGGCGCCCACCGGGATGCGGATCTCTACAGGGATCCGGTACCTCTTCCCGTCGGGTATCGCTTCGCCGGCCACGACGGAGATCCCGATGCGGGAGTTCTCGTCGGGGGCGAAGAGGTTCGCGAGGGCCCGGTCGGTGAGCTGCTGCTCGACCGTCCTCTCGGCGACGGTCGTCCGGACCCGCGCCGTCAGCCCCTCGCGCTTCACCCCGACCCTCACCGCCGCCGGCTTCGTCGCTCCCGACGCCGGGAAGCCGAGGGAGTAGTAGGAGTCGAGGTCGGTCGCGACCTGGTCGAGGAAGCGCGGCAGCTCGCTCGGGTGCCCCGCCGTCGTCCCTCCGGTCCGCCCCGCGACGAGGTCGAGGCCCGCCATCTCGTTCATCCAGATCGAATCGCCCCTGGAGCCGAAGGCGGACCTCCGGCCGGACGCGGCGGAGACCGCGGCCGAGTCGAGCGCGAGGCGATCGTAGGGAAAGACCCCGTAGAGCGTCACGCCGCTCGCGTTGGCCGCGGCCGCCAGCTCCTCGAGGAGCGGCCCCCCGTCGCGCAGGCTCCCGGGCGGCAGCCCGTCGAGCTCCTGCGGAACGCCCGTGATGCCGCCGCGCGGACCCACGAAATGCTCGCCCCCCGGCCAGCGTCCGAAGTGGTGGGCGACGATGACGAGGGACTTCCGCCCCTCCATTCCCGCCATCAGCGCGACGAGGCCGCGAAGGGCCGTCACCTTGGCCTTCATCACGCCGTAGGCCTGGAGCGCGGCGGCCTGTCTGGAGATCTCCGTCAGGCCAGCCACCGGTTCGACCCCCGGGTCGACGGAGTCGCCCCCGAACCAGAAGTCGCGGGACGCCAGCCCGGCGAGCTCGTCCGACCGGTTGAGGAGGCTGGCGACACGGCGGGAGACGGCGTCGAGAGTGGCCTCGAGCTCCACGAGGTCTCCCGTGAAGGAGCGGACGATCCGGGCGTAGCCGCCCCACGAGACGATCATCGCCTCGTCGCCCGGCCGGAGTGACTTCGCGAGGAGCTCCTTCAGTCCGCCGAAGAGCTGCTCCCTCCTATGCGGCTCGGGCAGGTAGAGCCTGTCGACGAAGACGACGATCCGGCGGGGCGGCCGCACCGTCTCGACGTCCGCCCCGGCCCCCGGAGCCCCGGCCTCTTCCGTCGCGGCCGGTCGGGGGCTCTCGCCGAGGGCGCGCGCCTCGTGGAAGTTCGAGACGGACACGGGCCTGCCGCCGTGGAAGACCTCGAAGTCGGCCGCCGTCAGGCCGTGGACCGGCTTTCCGCTCCTGTCGGTGACGACGACGTCGACGCCGAGGATCGAGACCTCGGCGGAGGCGGCGATCCGCGGGGCGTCCGAGGCGGGCTGGGCGGCGCTCTGTCCCGCCGCGAGGACGGCTGCAAGGGCCGCAAGTGCTGCCACACCGCGGGCCCGCGTCACTCTGCCCGACCCGGCGAGACCTTTCGAGGACGACGTCATGCCCTTTCCCTCCTCGCGGACCTCCCGAGCAAACGACACGCCACTTCTCGATGCAGACGCGGGACGCGTCTCCCGCGCGAACCGACCATTCGGCGGCGCGGCGCGCGCAGGCCTCCGCCGTCATCGCCGTGTCGCCCTGCCGACGGCAGGGACGGTCAGCCCTTGCGGCGCCCCACGAGGGCGAAGCCGGCCTCGCCGCCGATCTCGTCCCAGACGGCGAGCGAGATCCGCGGCGAAGGCGCATCGCTCTCCACCTCGAGCGTGTAGGTGAGGTGGGAGGCGTCGGCCTTCTCCTCCTCGCCCCTTTTCACCTCGAACTCCTGCCTTCGGCGCGTCACCTCGGAGAAGTCCCCCTTCGGCGTCGCGGCGACGACGAAGACCGAGAACTTCCCTTTCGCCGCGGCGGGACCGCGCAGCCTCACGAGGGCGCCGAGGGGAATGCGAACCTCGAGCGGGATCCGGTACTTCTTCCCCGACGGCTTCGCCTCGCCGGCGACGACGGAGACCCCGATGCGCGAGTTCGCGTCGGGCGCGAAGAGGTTCGCGAGCGCCCGGTCCGTCAGCCTCTGCTCCGCCGTCCTCTCCGCGACGCTCGTCCGGACCCGGGCGTTCAGCCCGTCGCGCTTCACACGGACCTTCACGGCCGAAGGCTTCGTCGCGCCGGGGGCCGGGAAGCCGAGCGAGTAGAAGGAGCCGAGGTCGCTCGCGACCTGGTCGAGGAAGCGCGGCAGCTCGCCCGGGTGGCCCGCCGTCGTCCCGCCCGTCTTCTCCGTCACGAAGTCGAGGCCGGCCATCTCGTTCATCCAGGTCGCGTCGGTCCCGGAGCCGTAGGCGCCGGACGACGTCGACGGGTTCAACGAGGCCGCGTCCGCGGCGGAGACGAGCGCCAGGTTGTCGTAGGGGTAGATGCCGTACAGGGTGACGCCGCTCGCGTTCGCCGCCGCGGCGAGCTCCTCGAGGAGCGGCCGTCCGTCGCGCTCCTGAGGGATCCCGACGAGGCCGCTGCGCGGCCCGACGTAGAACTCGCGTCCCGGGTACCGGCCGAAGTGGTGGGCGACGAGGACGAGCGACTTGCGCCCCTCCATCCCCGCCATCAGGGCGACGAGGCCGCGGAGGGCGGTCACCTTGGCCTTCATCGTGTTCCAGGCCTGGAGAGCGGCGACCTCGCGGGAGAGCTCCGTCGACCCGACCGACGTGCCGACCCGCGGGTCCGAGGCGACCGACTCGAACCAGAAGTCGCGCGAGGCGAGCTCGGCGACCTCGTTCGCCTCGGTGTCGAGCCGGGCGACGCGGCGCGCCACGGCGTCGAGCGTCTCGTCGAGGGCCACGAGGTCGTCGGTGAAGGAGCGGACGACGCGCACGGAGTCGCCCCAGGAGACGACCATCGCCTCGTCGCCCGGGGCGGCGAGGGCCTTCGAGAGAAAGCCCTTCACCCCGTCGAAGAGCTGGCGGCGGCGGCCCGGCTCGGGGAGGTAGAGCCGGTCGACGAAGACGACGACCTTCCGGGGCGGCCTCGAGACCGCCGCTCCCGGCTCGGCCGGGGCCGCTCCGGAGGGGACCTGTCCGGCCGGCGCGCCGGGGAGCGCGCCCGCCTCCTCGCTCCTTTCCTCGTGGAAGTTCGTGATGACGACGGGCCTGCCGCCGTGGAGGAGCTCGAAGTCGGCCGCCGTGAGCCCGTGGACCGGCTTCCCGCTCCGGTCGGTGACGACGACGTCGACCCCGAGGATCGAGACCTCGGCGGAGGCGGCGATTCGCGGCGCGTCGGAGGCGGGCTGGCCCGCCGACCGTCCCGTGCCGAGGACGGTTGCGAGGGCCGCCAGCGCCACGAGGGCCGTTGAGGCGCGGCCGCGGCGCGGACTCCCTGAGCCGGGGCGTCCTTTCGAGGACATCTTCATGCCGGGGCCTCCACGGGGCCCGGGAGATGCAGATAACATGCCGCCTCCGGGCCGGGGCGCGACCCGCGCCCCGGTCCGAACGCCTGAACGAGGGGGCCATTCATGTACACGCTCGTCCTGCTGCGCCACGGGGAAAGCCAGTGGAACCTCGACAACCGGTTCACCGGCTGGACCGACGTCGACCTCACCGAGAAGGGGCGCGAGGAAGCCCGCGAGGCGGGCCGCCTGCTGAAGGAGGGGGGTTACGACTTCGACGTCGCCTACACCTCCGTCCTCAAGCGCGCCATCCGCACGCTCTGGATCGCCCTCGACGAGATGGACCGGATGTGGATCCCGGTGATCCGCTCCTGGCGGCTCAACGAGCGGCACTACGGCGCCCTGCAGGGGCTCAACAAGGCCGAGACGGCGGCGAAGTTCGGCGAGGAGCAGGTCCTCGTCTGGCGCCGGAGCTACTCGACGCCGCCGCCGGTGCTCACGCCCGACGACGAGCGATTCCCCGGCCACGACCCCCGCTACGCCTCGCTCACGAAGGAGGAGCTGCCGCTCACCGAGGCGCTCGCGAACACCGTCGCCCGCTTCGTCCCCTACTGGGAGGGAACGATCGCCCCCGACGTGACGTCGGGCCGCCGCGTCCTGATCGCCGCGCACGGGAACTCGCTCCGCGCGCTCGTGAAGCACCTCGACGGGATTTCCGACGAGGAGATCGTCGGCCTCAACATCCCGACGGGCGTCCCCCTCGTCTACCACCTCGACGCCGACCTGAAGCCGCTGAAGAGCTTCTACCTCGGCGACGCCGAGGCCGTCGCGGCGAAGGCCGCGGCCGTGGCGAACCAGGGGAAGAAGGCCTGAGGCCCGCGAGGGCGGGGGATTCGTGGCCGGCTTTCCGCCCTCGCCTGACCTCCTCCCGCCCGCCCTCCTCCTCCTCCTCCTCGCCGCCGCTGCCCTCGCGGCCGCGGTCTCGCCCCGGCTGCGGAAGGGGATCTCCTGGGGACGCGGCGCGGACCGCCGCCCCGCGTCGCGCGGCGGCTGCCTCGCCGCGGCGGCGGCGCTCCTCCTGATGGGAGGAGGCCTCCTCGCCGCCGGCCTCGGCCTCCTGCCCGCCTCGGCCGGCCTCCTCCTCGTCCTCCTCGGAATCGCGGTCCTCGTCGGGGCGGCCGTGCGGGACCAGGGTTGAGGGGAAGGAAGACCGGACGCGCCGAGACCCGCTCGGACGCTTCGGGAGGAGGCGATCTCCCCGAGGGGGGCCTACGCGCACACCCCCGAGCCCCCGGGCCGCCCCTCAGCCTTCCGTGTCCCCATGCGGGGGGAGCGAGAGCCGGCCTTCCTCGCCCTCCGGAGCGAGGCTGACCTGGCCGGCGCTCGCTGCGGCGAGCGAGAGCTGGCCCGGGGAGGCCCCGGGCGCACGTGACTGGATCTCCCCGATCGCCTGGCGCGTCGCGCGGCGGAGGGACAGGTCGAGCGCGTGGGCGGCGCCGCACTCCTGGAGGGGGGCGACGGCGGCGATCGTCCCGACGCGACCGAGCGCCTCGGCGGCCGCGAGGCGAACGTCGGCCTCGGCGTGACCGAGGGCTCCGACGAGCCCGGTCTCGGACGAAACGACATCGGCCGACGCGAGGCTCCTCGCGGCGGCCGCCGCGACCTCCCCGACCGGTGAGAGGAGCGCACGCTCGAGCGCGGCGGCGGCCTCCGAGCCCGGGTCGATGCCCTCCGCCAGGCCCAGCGCGGTGGCGCACGCGCGCGCCAGGCGGAAACGGCTCGCCCCGAGGGCCGAATCGAGGAGCCGCGCGGCGTCGGCGGGGGGGAGTCGCCTGCCGAGAGTCTCGACGGCCCGCGTCGCGTCCTCCTCGCGGGCGTCCTCGGCGGAGGCGACGCCCAGCAGGGTCTCGCGCCCTTCCTCCCCGAGCGCCTCCGCCGCCTCGAGGCGGACCCGGGCGTCGGCGTCCCGGCAGGCGGCGCGGAGGGCATCCCGCGTGACGGGGAGGTCGGGGAACTCCCTCGCCAGGAGCTTCACGTGCCCGAGCCGCACGCCGGCCGGCTCCTCCGCAGGCAGGTTCGCGGCGATCCTCGCAGGGGCGTCCCCCGACAGGACGAGGTCTTTCGCGAGCGCCGCGAGCGACCCGAGCGCCGCGGGGAGGAAGGCCGCCCCCGACTTCGCCTCGCGCGGAATCTCGACCGTGAGCGCGTCGCCCGCCAGGGAAGCGCTCACCTCGAGGGTCTCTCCGCCCGGTCCCGGGGGACCGAGGCGACCCCGGAGGAGCTCCGCCAGGCCCTTGCGCGCGGGGATCCCGAGAACGGCCCGGGCGATCGACGGGTCTCCCTGGACGTAGGCGACGGCGTCGAACGCCGGGTCGCCGACCTCGTACTCGCCCCCGTCGAAGACCCTCTCGAACGCCTTGCCGACGCTCTCGGGACGGACCGTCAGGCCGAACGGCCCGTGACCCATTCCCCGGACGACGATCCGGGTGCCACGCACGCCCCCGCCCGCGTCGTACGACCCGAGCTCGACCCGGAGCCCGTCCAGCGAGCCGGTCACGGCCTGCTCGAGGCCGAGGCTCGTCCGGAGCTTCATGCCGGTGAGGCCGGCCCGGCCTGCGCTCTCCCTCAGGACACTGGCCGTGTCGTTCCGGGTCGCCCAGGCGACGAGGTAGACGATCGACCCGAGGAGAGAAGCCCCGAGGATCCCGACGAGCGCCTCCACTCCCGCTCCTCAGACGAGCCGGACGACCGGCTCCTCCCGCATCAGCGACCGCCGCGTCCGCAGGTCGAGGACGCTCGCCACGAGCCACCGGTCGGCGTTCACGCCGAAGGCGACCTCGAGGCGGGGCCGCCGGTCCCCCGGAGGATGGGCGGGGTCGAGGAAGCCGAGTGTCGGGCTCGTCGCGTTCAGCGGAACGACAACCTCCTCCTGCCCGGTTCGCCCGCCGACTTTCAGGGGGTCTCCCGCGGCGTCCCACACGAGCCCGACCCCGCTGCCGGCGCGCGCCACCTCGCAGATGACGAGCTTGAAGACCTTCTCGGGCTCGCCGAGAGAGCAGGTGGGAACGAGCTGGCGCTTCCAGAAGTCGGGCTCCGTCGGGTAGCGGGTCCCTCTCGGAACGACCGTGGCGAGGCGCTCGGCCCCGGTGCCGGCATCGTGGGTCACGATCGCGTAGTCGTGGACGATGAAGTCCGTCGTCCCGACCTCTCCGGCCGCGAAGCAGGCGGCGCCGAGAGCCACGGCCTCGAACGGCTGCCAGGCCCTCAGCCGTCCGGGTCCGAAGAGACGCTCGACCAGGGAATAGACCCCGGGCAGGAGGGTCGAGCCCCCGACGAGGAGGACCTCGTCGACGTCTCCCGCCGAGGTCCGGCCGTCCTCGAGGACCCCGGCGATCGCCCGCTCGAGCGCTGCGTGGAACCCGTGCGCGCGAAGCAGCTCGGCGAGCCCTTCGCGGGTGAAGTTCACGAAGCCCGTGCCCGGCCGCCGCGCGCCGACCTCGAGGAGCCCGGGCGGGGCGAGCAGGAACGTGGCCGTCTCCTCGAAGTAGAGCGCCTCCTTCACCCGGCACGCCTCGGCCAGCATGAGACGCCTCCAGAAGCGAAGGTCTTCGCCGCCGGGCCCGTCGTCGATCGGAGCCGCCATCCGGAGGCAGGCGTCGCGCAGGACCCAGCCGTCGACCGCGTTTCCCCCGAGAGGCCCGCCGCGCTTGGCCACGACGTGGGCGTGCCCCCGCTCGGCGACCCGCGGCGTGAGCCGCACGAGCTCGACGTGCATCGTCCCCGCCCCGACGTCGACGACGAGGACCCGCGTCTCCCTCGAGAGCCCGAGCCCGTAGCCGAGCGCCGCAGCCAGGGGCTCGTCGACGAACCGGACCGCCTTCACGCCGAGACCGCGGAGAAGGCGCTGCACCTCGGCCCGGTACGTCTCGAAGGCGTCGACCGGCGCGGCGACGACGAGGTCGCGGACGCGGTGCCCCGAGACCCGCTTCGCCTCCGCCAGCAGCTCGCGGAGGAACGCGGTCGCCACGCCCCGGGCCGGGACCGGCGTCGCGCCGAGCCGCGCGAGAGGCCGACCGGGCTCGACGCCGAGCGCCGCCTTGAACGACGGGGCGAACGCCGGATGCGCGCCCGTCCGGTTTCGCTCGAGCGCGGGCCGCCCGACGAGCGCCTCCCGCCCCGGGAGGAGGGCGTCCACGAACGCGCCGACGAGGCGATGGCGGCCTGCCGGCCTCGGCCTCCGGAGGAGGTGAACGGCGGAGGGAACGAGCCGCGGCGCCTCGAGGACGTCGCCCCCTCCCGGCGCGCGGCAGAGGGCGGGCAGCTCCAGGAGCTCGGGCTGCCCGGCCGCGCGGCTCCACCGCGCGAGGGCGGAGTTCGTCGTCCCGAGGTCGAGCGCCCACCCCTCCATCCGGTGGACTCTACGCGCGCCCTTCGGGGAGCGGAAGGCGTCGCCCCGGTGCCGTCAGCCGGGGAAGAGCCGGGCGACGGCGAGGCCGAGCGCGCCGAAGGGCTCGGCGGCCAGCTCGGCGTCCGCCGCGAGGACGGGGCCCGCGACCATCGTGCCGCGGACGTTCGCGAAGGTCTCGACGCGGCGCCCGTCCACGTCGACGAGCCAGACCCATCCGACCCCCATCGCCCCCCAGGCCCCCATCTTCTCGCGCCGGTCGAAGCGCTCGGTCGTCGGCGAGAGGACCTCGGCGACCCACTCCGGCGCGAGCGACACCGGGGTCTCGTTCAGGTCGGGCCAGCCCGTCGTCGAGCGCCGCCACGCGGCGAAGTCGGGTACGAGCCGCGAGAGGTTCTCCTCCGACCGGATCTCCGGCTCGACGACGAAGAGCCACTCCGGCGCCGCGATCCCTTCGCCCCAGCCGAAGCGGAGGCGGAGGGCGGCCGCGAGGTTCGCCTGCACGCCACCGTGCGCGGCCCGCGGCCGCGGCGTCATCATGTAGACGCCCCGGGCGATCTCCCCTTGCGAGGCCACCGGCTCGCGTTCGAGCCGCTTCTCCAGCTCGAGGAAGCTCCGGACGGGATCGACGACGGCGCTCACGGTGGCGATTCTACGCGTGCGGGGACGGCGCAACCGCTCGCGCGTGCGCTCCGGAGGAGCCCGGCGGCGTCGAGCCCCGGGGCCCTTTGGCTCGAGGGCCCGGGGGCTCGGGAGTCAAGGGTCCACGTTCCTGGCACACCGGAAGCCGACGTCGTCGTTCCGGGAGTCCGGTGTGAGCCCGGGGCGGACCGAGACGCGCAGGCCCCACGGGACGCCGTCCCACGAGCCGCCCCGCACCACGCGGAAGGTCCCCGACGACGGCCCCGTCGGGTCCGTCGTCGGCTTCCCTTCATAGCCGCTCGGGTCGTACCAGTCCTTCACCCACTCCGACGCGTTTCCGGCCATGTCGTAGAGGCCGAATCCGTTCGCCGCGAAGCGCTTCACCGGGCTCGTCTTCCCCCAGGCGTCCCGCCCGCCCGTTCCGCCGTAGTTCGCCTCTTCGCGGCGGATCGAATCCCCCCAGGGGTACCTGCTCGCCGGCCGTCCTCCGCGGGCCGCCCGCTCCCACTCCGCCTCCGTCGGCAGCCTCCCGCCGGCCCACCGGCAGAACGCCTCGGCCTCGTTCCAGCTCACCTTCACCACCGGGTGGTCGTCGCCCTGCCCGAAGCCCGGCTTCTCCACCGCGCGGCACGACCCGGAGCGCACGCAGCTCTCGTACTGCGCCACGGTCGTCTCCGTCTCCGCCATCTCGAACGGCCGCGTCAGCGTCGTCCGGCGCGCCGGCTTCTCCTCCTCGCCGCAGTCGCCGTCCCACGCCGTGCAGCCCATCTCGAACGCCCCGGCAGGAACCCGGACCCACGTCACACGCCCGGGCGCCTCCTGCTCGCGCCCCGGCGCCCCCTCCTCGGTACGCGAAGGCGCCGTCGGGCGTGCGACCTCCGCGCTCCCGCCCGGAGCGGGGCCCGGAAGCGTCAGGACGACGAGGAATGCGAGCAGGTGGGTAGGTCTCATCGGGGCCCTCCCGTGGGTATGGAGCGCGGGGGCGCTTCTCGGACAGCGCTCCCGGCATCGTCAGCATGCTCCACCCGGGCCGAGGGGTCCAGCCTTCGGTGGAACGGCGAGCCGCTCCCGCCGCCCCCCCCGCCCCGTCAGACGATCCGCTCGCGAATCCGCGCCGAGACGAGGTCCATCACCCGTACGGCGACGGCGACGAGGAGGACGAGCGTGCCGACGATGCGCGGGACGAGCCCGAGGAAACGCCGTCGGGGCAGGACTCGTTCGGCTCCGACGACAATGCACGATTTCATGTCTGGCACAGATACGTGCATGGCACAGATACGTGCAGATACATACCGCCGCGAGGACGGCCCGGGACGGAGCTTCCGCAGCCGGCGAGGAGGGTCAGCCGAAGGGGTTCCGGACGACGACGCCGGCGAGCTTCTGCCCGGCGTTCAGGTCCTCGCTCCAGAGGACGGCGCAGCCGCTCGCGCGGGCGCTCTGGAGGATCAGGGCGTCCCAGAGCGAGATCCGGGCCTTCCGCGACAGCGCGATCGCGTCGACGAGGTCGGCCCTCGACGGCTCGTGGCAGGGCCAGGCCGAGAGGTCCTCGACGATCCGGGCCGCCGCCTCGGCGGCGAGGGGTCTCGCGACCTTCCGGGTCAACGTGACGTAGAGCTCCTGGAGGACCTGCAGGCTCAGGCAGCCTCGCCCTCCCTCCCAGAGCTCCCTCACGAGCGCTCTCGCCCTCTCCCCCTTCTCCCCGCTGCCGGCGTCGAAGGCGTAGACGAAGACGTTCGTGTCGACGAACTCCCGCGGCACCTCAGCGCTCATGCAGGTCGTCCCTGGAGGCCGGCCGCCGGCCACGCGTGCCGAGATCGGCGGGCTTCCGAAGGGCCGCGAGGCCCCGCTCGCGCGCACGGCGAAAAGCGTGGTCACGCTCCACCGTCTCCTCCAGGAGGCCCGCCAGGAGCGCCGAGATCGACGTCCCCCTCTCGGCCGCGAGCACCTTGACGCGCGTCAGGACCCCCTTCGGCAGGGCGAGCGTGACGTTCTGCGTCGCAGGGCGTTCGGGGGTCGTCTTCACGAAAATGAGTGTAACACGCGATTGCGTGAAGACAGGCCGGAGGGGCGTCCCGGGCCCGCGGGGGCCACGCTCCCTCCGCCCCGCGTCAGACGATCCGCTCGCGAATCCGCGCCGAGACGAGGTCCATCACCCAGACGGCGACGGCGATGAGGAGGACGAGGGTGCCGACCTCTCCCCACTCGCCGAGGTCGACGCGGGGCTTCAGGATGTAGCCGATGCCGCCTCCGCCGACGAAGCCGATGATCGTCGACATGCGGACGTTGATGTCCCAGCGGTAGATCGTGAAGGAGAGGAACGGCGGGATGACCTGCGGGACGACACCGTAGCGCAGGACCTGGAGCGTCCCGGCGCCGGTCGCCTTGATGGCGTCCATCGGCCCGCGGTCGATGCTCTCGATCTGCTCGGAGTAGAGCTTGACGAGCGAGGCGACGGAGTGGACCCAGAGGGCGAGGACGCCCGCGAAGGGGCCGATGCCCACCCACGAGATGAAGACGAGCGCCCAGACGAGGGGCTCGACGGCGCGCGTGAGGTTCATGAGGGTGCGCAGGGCCGTGTAGACGACCTTCGCGGCCGGGCTCTCGCGCGTCAGGTTGCGGGCCGCGGCGAACGCGAGGACGAAGGCGGGCGGGATGGCGAAGGCCGTCGCCATGAAGGCGAGGAAGAGGGTCTGGACGAGGAGGATGAGCCCCTCGAAGAGGACCGCGCCCGAGGGGTTGACGAGACCCCGGATGACGCCCGAGGCCTTGTCGAAGTTCGTGAAGAAGGTCCCGAGGTCGACCTCGGTGACGAGCCAGCCGGTGAAGAAGGTCAGCTGGACGAAGAAGAGCGTGAACCAGCCGCGGAGGGTCCGGTCCCAGGGGACCTCGGCCTCCCCCTCCGGGAGCGCCGCGGCGAAGCTCTGGCCGGGGGTGCCGCCGAGGACGCGCCCGCCGGCATTCCAGAGCGCGGCGAGGAGGAGCCCTGCGCCGCCGAGCAGGGCGTAGTGGAGTCGCTCGAGGATCTCCTGCGCCGTCCGGAGCGTCCCCTCCTGGAGCGGGAAGACGAGCGCGCGGCCGAGGAACTCGGCCATCAGGAGGAACGTCGCGAGGAGGAGGGCGTCGACGAGGAGAGCGAGGACGCGCGGGCCCCGGCCGACCGCAACCGGGTGCTTCTTCACGAGGCCGCCTCGAAGCCGAACTCGGCTTCCTGGCCGTAGATCGACTTCAGCGTCGCGAGGTCGAAGTCCTCGGGCTTTCCCTCGTGGACGAGCTTGCCCTCGCGGAGGGCGACGGCGCGCGTCGCGTAGCGCTTCATCAGGTCGAGGTCGTGGAGGGAGCAGATCACCGTGATCCCCTCCTCCCGGTTGAGCGCCTCGACGTGCCGCATGACCGAGTTGCGAAGGGCCGGGTCGAGAGAGGCGACCGGCTCGTCGGCGAGGATGAGCCTCGGCCGCTGCATGAGGGCCCGCGCGATGGCGACCCGCTGCTGCTGGCCTCCGGAGAGGGCGTCGGCCCGGCTGTCGCCCCGGTCGCCCATGCCGACGCGGTCGAGGCAAGCCTGCGCCTCGGCCCTTTCGGCCTCCGAGAAGAGGAGGAGGAGGCTCCGGATCGTCCCGGTGCGCCCGAGCGCCCCGGAGAGGACGTTGTCCCTCACGCTGTGCCGCTTCACGAGGTTGAACTGCTGGAAGATCATCCCCACCTCGCGGCGCAGGGCGCGCAGCTCGGACCCCTCGGCCGCCGTCACCTCGCGGCCGAAGATGGAGATCTTCCCTTCCGTCGGGTCGACGAGACGGTTGATGCACCTGAGGAGGGTCGACTTCCCCGAGCCGGACAGGCCGAGAACGGCGAGGAACTCACCCTCCTGCACCTCGAGGGAGACGTCGTCGAGCGCCTTGATGCCGTCGGGCCAGACCTTCGAGAGCCTCTCGACGGAGACGGCGGCGGGGGAGGTCACTTCTTCCCCTCCCGCTTCTTCCGGAGCTTCTCCTCCTCGGCCTCGAGGAGCTGGACGGCGCTGACGCCCGTCTCCCGGAGGGCGGTGCGGAAGCCGTCGAAGGTGGAGTCGTCCGTCGGGCGCGCGTCGACGGAGGCGACGAGGTCGAGGTAGGCGCGGAGCCCCTCGGGCGTCGCGATGAACTTCCGGAGCGAGCGCTCGAAGCGGTCCCAGGTCGCCTTCGGGAAGCCGCGCCGCACGCAGCAGACGTCGTTCGGGATCGGGTCGGTCAGCGCGAGGACGCGCACGTCGTCGAGGAAGGCGAGGCGCCCCTCGTCGGTCGGGATCCGCTTCATGACGAGGTGCCGCGCGTCGGCCACGAAGGTGTGCTCGACCTCGTTCACCTTGCCGGGCGGCGAGTAGAACGTCGAGCCCCCCGCGACCTTCCCGTCGACGATCGCCTGGACGACGTTCGCGTGGCCGCCGGCGAAGTAGACGTGCCCGAGCTTCACCTTGCTGGCGTTGAGGAGATTGAGCGGGAAGATGTAGCCGGAGGTCGAGGTCGCGTCGGAGAAGGCGAAGGGGCGGCCGTTCAGGTCCTCGAGGCGCGAGACGCCGGAGTCGGTCCGGGTCATCACGGAGCCGTAGTACACGGTCACCCGCTCCCGCGCCGCCTCGGCCGTCTTGAACGCGATGCGGGTCTTCTCGAGCGTGCCGGCCCGGTCGTACTCGAGGAGCTTGCGGCCGTCGCCGACGAGGTCCTTCGGGCCGGAGAAGACCCAGCTCGAGGCCGCCGCGTCGACGGCGTCGGACCGGTCGAGGAGCTGGCGCACCGCGTCCTTGTCGTCTTCCGCCGGGACCTCGGTCCAGCCGGGCGACCACTGGTCGAGCTCGGGGACGAGCGAGGCCCTGAGCTCGGGCGAGAAGCTCTTCGGGAGGGCGATCCTCTTCCCGGCGAGGTCGCCGAGCTTCGCCGGTTCCCCGGGGCCGGTGCGGGTCACGACGACGGCGTAGCGCTCGGCCTCCCTCACCACCTGCAGGCGCGCCTCGGCCCCGTAGCGGGCGTGGGCGACGACGTAGGCGAAGGCGGGGACCCAGGCGATGTCGGCCTGGCCGACCCCGAGCGCCTGGACGACGGCCGCGTAGCTCGTCGGAACGGCCGAGCGGATGACGAGGCCGGCGTCCTTCCTCACGAACTCGGCCAGCTCGTTGCCGCGGCGGGCGAGCGTCCCCTGCTCGACGGAGGGGACGAAGAGCATCCGGATGACCTCTTCCCCGGCCTGCTCGATCCGCTCGCGCCTCACGAGGCCGGCGACGAACGCGAGGAAGAGGAGGGCGGCGACGAGCCAGCCGAGCCTCGGGAGAAACGAGCCCTTCGGCCCCGCCGGGCGGCTCTTCTCCCCGGCGGCTGCTCCTCCCCTCCTCATGCCGGGGCGAGAGTCTAAGGCATCCGCGTGAAGCCGCGCGGCCAGAGGTCCGTCGGCTAGCATCCGGGGGTGAAGACCGGCCTTCGGGTCTCCGGCCTGCCTCTCGCGCTGCTGCTCGTGACCGCCCTGCCGGCCGAGGGCGATCGCCCCGCCGGGGAGCCCCCTTCCGTCGAGGTCCGGGTCGCGGCCGCGGCCGACCTGAAGTTCGCTCTCGACGCCGTCCTCGCGGCGACGGCCGGCGAGACCCCGGGCCTCCGACCCCTCGTGACCTACGGTTCGTCCGGGAACTTCTCCGCCCAGATCGAGAACGGCGCCCCCTACGACCTCTTCCTCTCGGCCGACGTCGACTACCCGCGGCGCCTCGCGGCGAAGGGTCTCGCCGACGGGGACGTGTTCCCCTACGCCGTGGGCCGCATCGCCCTCTGGGTCCCCGCGAGGTCGAAGCTCGACATCGCCACCCTCGGCCTGCGCGCCCTTCTCGACCCGTCGGTACGCAAGGTGGCCATCGCGAACCCCCGCCACGCCCCGTACGGCCGAGCTGCAGAGGCGGCGATGAGGTCCCTCGGCGTCTGGGACGGCGTGAAGGGGAAGCTCGTCCTCGGCGAGAACGTCGCGCAGGCTGCGCACTTCGTCGAGAGCGGCGCGGCCGACGCGGGCGTCCTCGCCCTCTCGCTCGCCCTCGCCCCGCAGATGCGCGATGCCGGACGCTGGGTCGAGCTGCCTGCCGGAAGCTATCCGCGGATGGACCAGGGGGCGATCGTCCTGAAAGGGGCGCGCAACCCCGCCGGCGCCCGGGTCCTGCGCGACGCCCTCCTCGGGCCGCGGGGGCGGGAGGCTCTCGCGAAGCACGGCTTCTTCCTTCCCGAACCTTGACGCCGGCTGGACAGCCGGACTACCGTCGCAGCCTGATGGACAGTCCGCTCGGCCGCACGCTGAACGTCACGAAGGCGCTCGCCAACCCCGCCCGGCTCAGGGTCCTCGCCGCCCTCGAGAAGGGGGAATGCTGCGTCTGCCAGCTGACGGCCGTCCTCGGCCTCGCCCCCTCGACGGTCTCGGCCCACCTCTCCGAGCTCCGTCGCGCCGGATTCCTCCTCGACCGCAAGGACGGGAAGATCGTCTTCTATCGCCTCTCGGAGCGACCCGAGCTGAAGCCGTGGCTCCGGGCGGCGTTCGCAGGGCTCCGGGAGGACGGCGCGATCGCCGCGGACGCGGCGTTCCTCGAGAAGGTCCGGACCGTCGACGTCCAGACCTTCTGCGCCGCCGGGCCGCGCTGGAAGCTCCTCCCCGTCTTCCGCGAGGCGACGAAGAAGCGGGCGCCCGGGCGGAAGAAGGGCTGACGAAGACGAGCCGGCCGGGCCCCCGGGCGGGCGGCGTAGCTGTGGCTCGCGCCTCGAGGCCCTACCGTTCCCTCCGCGCTCCCCAGAGCGTACGTCCGGCGACGGCGCCGAGGACGATCGCCCCGCCGAGGAGCGCCCAGCCCGAGGGCCGCTCGCCGAGGCCGAGATAGGCCCAGAGCGGGTTGAACGTCGGCTCGAGCATCCCGAGGAGCGACGCCTCCGCCGCCGGGACGACCGACAGCCCCCGGACGAAGAGGATGTAGGCGACCCCCATCTGGACGATTCCGAGGAAGGCGACGACGGCGAACCCCTTCGCGTCGAGGGCGAGGTTTCCCCACGCGAACGGCAGCGCGATGGCCGCGGCGAGGAGGTTCCCGAGGAAGACCGACGCCATCGGGTCCCGCGACTGGTCGCGCCTGAGGAGGAGAACGGTCAGGCCGAAGAAGACGCCCGAGACGACGCCCATCAGGTTGCCGGCAAGGTGCCCGCCTTCGAGCCTCCCGACGAAGAAGAGCGACATCCCGCCGAGGGCGACGGCGATGGCGACGGCATCGGCCTTCCGGAAGCGCTCCCTGAGGAGCCAGGGCCCGAGGGCGAGGACGTAGAACGGCCCGGTGTACTGGAGGAAGATCGCGTTCGCCGCCGTCGTCCACTTCGTCGCGGTGACGAAGGTCAGGATCATCAGGGCGTAGACGACCGCCGTCGCCAGCGAGGCCTTCTTCCACCGCTCGAGGCTCGGGCGGAAGACGGCGACGAGGAACGCGACCGTCAGGAGCGCGCGCCAGAAGACGACGCCGAGGGCGTCGAGCGGGACGAGCTTGATGGCGAGGCCGCCGGTCGACCAGAGGAGGGCCGCCGCCGCGACCAGGAGCCGGCCGCCCCGGGGGGAGAGGGCCTCCGTCATTCAGCGGGCGAGGACGAGAACCGGTACGGTGAGGGCAAGGGCCCGTTCCGGCAGGCAGGAACCCTCGCCGCAGGCGCGGTACCGGAGCGAGACCGCGATGGGATGCTCGCCCTCGACCGCCCCGGGGCGGACGTCGAAGACGAGCGTGACTTCGACGCGCCCTTCGTAGCCCGGCTCCGTCGTGCCGTCCCCGTGCCTCACCGTCCGGCGCGGCGGGAGCTCCACCGCCGTGCAACGCAGGTCCGGGCCGCCCCAGGCCTCCACCCAGAGCGGCTTGTCTCCCGTCAGCGTCCACCGCTCGGCGAGGTCGACGGCGATCCTCACCTCGAGCATCTCCCCCGGGGCGACGCGGTCCGAGGAGATGGACGCCGAGACGCGGACCGGGCCGCCGTTTCCCTCGGCGTCGGTCCCGTCCTCCGGCTCCTCCGCCTCTTCCCCGGCGTCCTCGGCGCCCGCGTCCCGGGAGGCTTCACGCAGGAGGCCGCCCGTCCGGAGCTCCTCCCAGGCGAGGTGCCACGACTCCGTCCCGTGGGGGGCGCGCTCCATCAGCCCGGAGACCTCCTCGACGGCCGCGAGGGCTTCGGCCGCGAGGGAGGCGTCGCCCTCCCGGCGAGCGAGGCGGGCGAGGGCCCGCGCCGCCGCTCCGGGTCCCGAGGGGATGGCCTTGTCGAAGAGGTCGCGCGTCCTCACGAGGAGCGGCTCGTGCCCCTCCCCGGTGAACGTGAACCCCGGGATGCCCGGCCGGCCGAACCGGCGCCTCAGCCCCGTGACGACGCGGCGGGCCTCCATCGCCCACTTCCTCGCCTCGGCCTCGTCGGGCTCGGCGTCGGCGAGGTCGAGGAGCGCGAGGGCGAAGTAGGCCTCGTCCTCCAGGAATGCGAGGATCTTCGCCTCGCCGTCCTTCCACGACCGGAGGAGGCGCCCCTCGGCGTCCCGCATGCGCGCCAGGAGGAACCGCGCGCACACCCTGGCGGCGTCGAGGTAGCGCGGCTCGCCGAGGATCGACGACGCGACCGCGAGGCCGGAGATCGCCAGGGCGTTCCAGCCGGCGATCCGCTTGTCGTCGGTGGCGGGCGGGACGCGCCGTTGCCGCCTTTCGAGGAGGCGGGTCCTCACGACGGCGAGCCGGGCCTCGTCCCCCGACGGAGGCTCCGAGGCGAGGTGGAGGACGTTCAGCCCCGTCGCCCTCCCCGTCGACTCGTCGTGAAAGTTCCCGCCGGGACGCACCTGGTAGGCGCTCGCGAAAAGCGCCGCGTCCTCGCCGGCCACCTCGCGCACCTCATCCTCCGACCAGACGAAGTACTTCCCTTCCTCCCCCTCGGAGTCGGCGTCGGTCGCGGCGAAGAAACCTCCCTCTTCTCCGCGCATCTCGCGGAGCAGCCAGTCTCCGATGCCGCGAGCCGTCCGCCAGTAGAGGTCCCGCCCGGTCAGGACGAAGGCCCTCGCGTAGAGCGAGAGGAGCTGCGCGTTGTCGGTCAGCATCTTCTCGAAGTGCGGCAGGAGCCAGCGCTCGTCGGTCGAGTAGCGGTGGAAGCCGCCGGCGAGGTGGTCGTGGAGACCGCCGAGGGCCATCGCGTCGAGAGTCTTCAGCGCCATCGACCGCGCGACGGAGTCCCCCTCCGCCCCCTTCAGGAGCAGCCATTCGAGCGCCAGGTGCGGCGGGAACTTCGGCGCTCCGCCGAATCCGCCGTGACGCGCGTCGAACGTCCGCTTGAGCGTCGCCGTCAGGACGTTCCCGCTCGCCGCCGAGAGCGCCTCGCGCCCGGCCCGCTCGGTGATGCGGTTCGCGTTCTCGACCTCGCCCACGATCTCGTCGGCGCCCCTGGCCAGCTCGTCGCGCCGTTCGCGCCACGCCTCGGCCAGCTTCTCGAGGACGGAGCGGAAGCCCGCCCTGCCGTGCCGGTCCTCGGGCGGGAAGTAGGTCCCTCCGAAAAAGGGGCGCCCGTCGGGGAAGAGGAACGCGGAGAGCGGCCACCCGCCCCGCCCGACCATCGTCTGGACGGCGCTCATGTAGACGTCGTCGACGTCGGGCCTCTCCTCGCGGTCGACCTTCACCGCCACCCAGTGCTCGTTCAGGACGGCCGCGATCTCCTCGTTCTCGAACGACTCCCGCTCCATGACGTGGCACCAGTGGCACGCGGAATAGCCGATGGAGAGGAAGAGCGGCTTGTCCTCCCTCCTCGCCTTCTCGAACGCCTCCGCCCCCCACGGAAACCAGTCGACCGGGTTGTGCGCGTGCTGACGCAGGTAGGGGGAGGACTCCTTCGCGAGCCGGTTCGCGGGGCGGGGACGATCGCTCATGGGACCGATTCTCCGACATTCGCGCGACGGGGGAGCGCGTCCGCTCCCCCGTGGGAAGTCAAACCCCGGAGCCGACCCGACCGTTCCGCTCCGGGCCCACGGGAGGGCCACCGGGGGCGCGCGGTGCCAGGCTCACCGGATCCGGTGCCAGGATCCGGTGCCAGGCATGCAATCGTGTATTGTCTCCAACAATACACGATTGCATGCCTGGCACCGGGGTCTTCCCGCAGTGGAGCGGGGGGCCGGTACATAATTGCTGCATGAGCTCCATCGGGGACGGTTTCCGGCGGAAGACCGCCGAGTCGGACGACCTGTTGACGCCGGCCGAGCGCGTCGACCGCGCCTTCCGCCTCGGAAGCGACGACGCGGAGGCCTTCCGGCGCGCCCGCGGGATCACGCGCGCCGCGGCCGAAGCGGAGCTGGCCGCGAAGAGGCGGTCGGGGCGGATCCCGAGCCGCGTGGCGGGGACGGGATGAGCCTCCTCGCGAAGGTCGCGAGCCACTTCGGGCTTCGGCGCACGGCGTTCGCCGCGGTCGGCGGGGTCGCGCTCGCGATCCGGGGCGTCTCGCGCTCGACGTTCGACGTCGACCTCCTGACGACGGACACCGCCGTCCTCACCGACCCCTACTGGCTCCTCCCCGAGCGTGACGGCGCGCAGGTGGAGATCCGGCGCGGCGACGGGGACGACCCTCTCCGCGGCCTCGTGAGGCTCGTCGCCCGCGACGAGCGGCCGGTGGACGTCGTCGTGGGGCGGGGCTCGTGGCTCGAGGGGGTCGTCGGGCGCGCCGAGCCGTTCGCGCTCCTCGACACGACGGTGCCGGTCGTTCGCGCGGCGGACCTCGTCCTCCTCAAGCTCCACGCGGGCGGCACGCAGGACCTCTGGGACGTGACGCAGCTCCTCGCCGGCGACCGGGAGGGGGACCTCGCCCACGAGGTCGGGTCGCGCCTCGCGGAGGTTCCGCGCAACGCGGGCATCCTCTGGAAGCGCGTACGCGCCTCCTGAGGCCCCGGCTTCGCGCTCCCGGTCTGCGTTATCCTTCCAGGCCTGAGACGGCCTCTGTTTACGGTCCTTGCCTGACGGGAAGGCGCGCCCCTTAGCGCGCCGGTGAAAGAAACGGGCGACGCGCCCGGCGGTGTTTGTATCGCCGCGCGGCCCGTTTCTCCTCTCCCGTCCCCGACCGCGATACGGAGAAGACCGCCATGCCCCTGACCCGATACGGGTGGGATCCCGGCCTCGAGGCCCTGTTCGAAACCCATGCGCGCGAGGGGCTCGTCCCCGGCCGCGTCCTGACGGCGACGCGGGAGTGCTACCGCCTCGCGACGCCGCACGGAGAGCTCGCCGCGGAGCTCTCCGGAAGGCTGCGCTTCTCGGCCGATTCGCCGGCAGAGCTCCCCGGCGTCGGCGACTGGGTCGCCGCCCGGGCGTTTCCGGGCGACGGACTCGCCGTCGTCGACGCCGTCCTGCCGCGTCGCACGGCGCTCGTCCGGCGCGCCGCGGGGCGGCGGGCCGAAGCCCAGCTCCTCGCCGCCAACGTCGACCTCCTCCTCGTCGCCTCGCCGCTCGGCGGCGACCTGCGCGAGCGGCGCATCGAGCGCTTCCTCGCCCTCGCCCGCGAGGCGGGCGTGCCTCCCGCCGTCGTCCTCACGAAAGCCGACCTCGCGACCGACCCCGACTCGGCGCGGGCCGCCGCGGCCGCCATCGCCGGCACCGCGCCCGTCCTCGCGGTGAGCGCCCGCTCCGGCGAGGGGCTCGACGCGCTCTCGACCCTCCTCGCGCCGCGGCTCACGGCCGCGCTCCTCGGCCCCTCGGGGGCAGGGAAGTCGACGCTCGTCAACGCGCTTCTCGGAGAGGCGCGACAGGCGACGCTCGAGGTCCGCGACGAGGACCGCCGCGGCCGTCACGCCACGACGCACCGCGAGCTCTTCCTCCTCCCGTCGGGAGCCCTCCTCGTCGACACGCCGGGCCTCCGGGAGCTGGCCCTCTGGGACGGCGCCGACGGGATCGCGGCGACGTGGGACGAGGTTTCCGCCCTGGCCTCGTCCTGCCGTTTCCGCGACTGCCGCCACGAGGCCGAGCCGGGCTGCGCGGTCCGCGCGGCCACAGAGGCGGGCGAGGTCGACGCCGCCCGCCTCGCCGCTTTCGAGAAGCTCCGACGCGAGGAGGAGTCGCTCGAGGCGCGGCGCGCCCTCGGCCCGGCCCGCGCCGAGAGGCTGCGCTGGAAGCGGATGATGGGCGGGGCCGGCGGGCCGGAGAAGCTCCGTTGAGAGGCCTCCCCTTCAGTCCTCCTCTTCGCTTCGCGCGGCCTCCTTCTTCGGCGCCTTCACGACGAGCCGCGTCTTCGCCTTCCCGCCGCCGACGGCGACCTCGACGGTGTACCGGCCGGGAGGGAGGTATCGGTCGCGGCTCTTCCGGAGCGGGTCGGCCAGGAGGGCGGCGACCTCGGCCGGCGTCACCTCGGGGCCGGCCCCGGCGGTCTCGCCCTCGTCCCCGGGCTCGCCCTCTTCCGGGTCCGGCCCGGTCTCGGCCGCTTCGGCCTGCGGCCCAGGACCCTTCGCCGCGCCGGCTTCCTTCGCCGATCCCTTTGCCTTCTCCTTCGCCGTCGCGGCCTCGGCCGCCTCCTTCCGGAGCTCCTCCTCGTTCGCGTCGGCGAGCGCCGGGTCGGCGGAGAGGTCGTAGTCGAATGCGTTGAAGCCGGCGGCGGAAGGGGTCGTCCATTCCTTCCAGACGCGCCCCTCGCCGTCCTTCACGGTGATCGTCGCCGTTCCGGCCGCGGCCGGGCCGGCCCACCAGGAGAGTTGTCTCGTCACCGGGACCCGCCGCCAGGCGAAGAACTCGTTCTCGCCGTACCCGCGGCCGCGATCCCAGCTCGCGCTCTTCACCTTGAAGGCGTGGAGCGGCTTCTTCGCCACGTCCGGCGTCAGCTCGCGCAGCGGCGCCGCGTCGGCGACGAAGGAGCTCCGGCCGTGCGTCCCGAGGACGACGTCGCCCTCCTTCGGGTGGATCGCGAGGTCGTGGACGGGGACGCGCGGCAGTCCCGCGGTGAGGGCGTTCCACGTCGCGCCGCGATCGATCGACACGTACGCGCCGAGATCCGTCCCGGCCCAGAGGAGGTGCTGCGCCTTCGGGTCCTCGCGGACCGTGTTCACCGGCTCGATCGGGAGGCCCGCGGCGATCGAGGTCCAGGTCGCCCCGAAGTCGGTCGACCTCCAGACGTAGGGCGCGAAGTCGTCGTTGCGGTAGCCGCTCTGGGAGACGTAGACCGTCCCCTCGTCGTGGACCGAGGCGACGACGCGCGTCACCCAGCGGTCCTTCGCGAGCCCCTTCGAGAGGTCCTTCCAGGTCGCTCCGCCGTCGCGCGTCCCCCAGACCTTTCCCTCGTCGGTCCCGACGAAGAGCGTTCCGAACGTCTTCGGCGACTCGGAGATCGTGGTGATCGTCCCGAACGGCACGTCGCCCGGCTCGCGCGAGGAGGTCAGGTCGGGGCTGACGGCGGCCCAGGTGTCGCCGCGGTCGAGGGAACGGTAGAGCCTCTGGGTGCCGAACCAGAGGACGTTCCTCGAGTGGGGCGAGAGGAGGAAGGGCGTCACCCAGTTGTAGCGGAGCGCCGGCTCGCCGAGGGCGTGGCGCGGGCGGAATCGGGCGCGCTCGCCCGTCTTCACGTTCACGCGGGTCGCGTGCCCGAACTGCGAGGCGGTGTAGACGAGGTTCGGGTCCTTCGGGTCGATCTCGATCCAGGAACCGTCGCCGCCGTGGATCGACCGCCACGCCTCGCGCGGCGTCTTGCCGGCGACGTAGGTCGACGGCCCGCGCATCACTCCGTTGTCCTGCATCCCGACGACGACGTTGTAGGGCTCGGCCGAGTCGACGGCGATCGTCGTGACCTGGCCCACCGGAAGGTTGTTCACCTTCGCCCAGGTCTCGCCGCCGTCCCACGACAGGTTCAGGCCGCCGTCGTTGCCGAGGGCGACGTGGCGGGCGTCGCCGGGGGCGAAGAAGAGCGCGTGGTGGTCGACGTGGACGCCGAGGCGGTCGAGGCCGCGCCAGGTCTTCCCGCCGTCGTCGGAGCCGGCGAGCGGGACGCCCGCGACGTAGACCTTCTCCGCGTCCTCGGGCGAGACCCAGATCTTCCCGAACCAGTAGCCGTAGCTGTAGGCGACCTTCTCGAGGGAGACGTCGTGGGTCTTCCTCCAGCTCTCACCCGCGTCGTCCGAGCGCCAGACCTCCTTGCCGACGATGTCGACCTCGACCATCTGCCTGTCCGCGTCGTCGACGTAGGCGACGACGTCGGCGAGCTTCACCTTCCCCGAGGCGACGTCCTTCTGCAGCGCCTTCGCCTTCAGCTCCTTCGGGAAGTCGTTCGCACGGAGGAACCTCTCGACCACGGCCGTCTCGACCTTCGCGAACTGCGCCGGCGTCAGCGCCTTCAGGCGGCGCGGCGTCAGCTCGCCGGGCGGCGTCTCCTCGTCCCTCTCCCCCGGCCGCTTCGACTGGTTGTCGACGACGGCGTAGACCGTCCCCGGCCGCGCGGCGGTCACGGCGAGGCCTATCCGCCCGACGAAGTCCCCCTCGGGGAGGCCGCCCGCAAGTCGGTTCCAGGTCGCCCCGCCGTCCCTCGAGCGGTAGATCCCGCTGCCGGGCCCCGACTCGAGGAAGTTCCACGCCTTGCGGTCCCGCTCCCAGAGCGCGGCGTAGAGGAGCTTCGGGTCCTTCGGGTCCTGGACGACGTCGATGGCGCCGGTGCGTCCGGGACCGCCGAGGACCTTCGCCCAGCTCTTCCCGCCGTCCGTCGTCCGGTAGAGGCCCCGCTCGCCGCCGTCGGTGTAGAGCGGGCCGGTCGCTGCGGCGAAGACGACGTCGGGGTTCGCCGAGTCCACGAGGATCTTCCCGATCCGGTGCGAGTCGCGAAGGCCCGTGTTCGTCCAGCTCTTCCCGCCGTCGGTCGACTTGAAGACGCCGGTCCCGGAGTAGGTCGTCCGGCTCGAGTTCGCCTCGCCGGTGCCGGCCCAGAGGACCGATCCCTCGGCGTCGCCGACGGCGATCGCGCCGAGGGCGTTCGCCGATTCGCCGTCGAAGAGCGGGGTCCAGCTCCCCCCCTTGTTGTCCGTCCGCCAGAGGCCTCCCGTGGCGAACGCGACGAAGAGGGTCTCCGGACGGTTGCGGGGTCCGTCGAGGTCCACGATCCGCCCGCCCTGGATCTCGGGGCCGACATTGCGGAACCTCAGGTTCGCGAAGGGCGTCGCCTTCTCCATCGCGAGGCGGCGCTCGTATCCCGTAAGGCGCGCGGCGGCGGGCATCCCCTTCGCCGGGGGGTGGAAGCGCGCGGCCTCCTCCGTCTTCGTGGCGGGCGGCGCGGCGAGGAGGGACGTTCCGAGGAGAAGGGAGGAGGCGAGGAGGGCCGGCGCTTTCGTCGCGAGCATCTTCGAATCGTACATGCGAGTCGGGCCTATGATGTCGGCAGGGCCGGGGGGATCCGAGGCGTCCCGCCCCGCTCGGGCCGCCCCTCCCGGCAAGGAGGTGCCGCATGGCCGCCGACACGTCGTCACGCCCCGCGGTCCCGGGAGGTACCGGTCCCGGAGCCGCGGGCTCCTCCGACTCGGCTCTCCACGAGATCCGGAGGCTCCTGTCGAGCGCGGACGCCGGGGACCTCCGGAAGGGGCTCGAGCTCGTCCGGGAGGAGATCGCCCGGCTCGGCTCCCACGAGGCCCGGCCCCTGTTCGAAGTCGTCGCCTCGGTCTTCTACCTCGACCCGCTCGACCGCCCCGACCTCGTGCCCGTCCTCGACGAGGCCGTAGACCTCGTCGTCGGCTTCGGCGAGTGGGTGATCCCGATCCTCGTCGACCACCTGGAGGCCGGGGACGTGAAGGCCCAGCTCGCGGTGGGTCACGCCCTGGGGCGGATCGGCGCCGACGCCATAGAGCCGCTCATGGCGAAGTACGACGCCGTCGCGGACCCGGCGGTTCGCCCGTTCGTCCTCTACGCCCTCGGGAAGATCTGCTCCCCGAGGGTCGTCGAGGCCGTGCCGATGATGGTCGCGGCGGCGTCGTCGCCGGACCTCGAGACCCGTGACACCGCGGCGCGGGCCCTCGGCCGGATGGCCGACTCGATCCCGGCAGGCGGCCTCTCGGGCGATCCGGGCCGCGCGGTCGTCGACGGCCTCCACGCCCTCCTGGCCGATCCGAACGCCGGAGTACGGGCGAAGGCCGTGAGGAGCCTCGGCAAGCTGGCGAAGGCCGGGCACATGACGGCCTCCGAGCGGGAGACGCTCGCGGCCGCCTGTCGCCGTCTCCTCGGGGAGGACGGGAGCTTCGAGTGGGACCGGGCCTGGGTCGTCCGCCGGGAGGCCTCCGCGGCGCTGGAGTCCGCGACGGGGTAATGGCGGGCCGGAGGCCCGCCTCGCCTCCAGGCCCCCACGGATCGCGGGGCATGTCGTATAACCGCGGCCGATGAAGCTCGTCACGTTCGTCCGCCCTGGCGCGGACCCGCAGGGTGCCCCGGGTGCGCTCCTCGACGACGGCCGGATCCTCGACCTCGGCGTCGCCTCTGGCGCGTTCGAGGGGCGCTCGATGCTCGACGTCGTCCGCGCCGGCGAGCCCCGCCTCGCCCAGGCGCGCGCCCTCGCCGCCGACGCCTCCCGGCTCGCGCCCGCCGCGTTCGTCCCGCTCGAGGACGCCCTCCTCCTGGCGCCCCTCCCGCGCCCCGTCTCGGTCCGCGACGGCTACGCTTTCCGCCAGCACGTCGAGACGGCCCGGAGGAACCGCGGCCTCCCGATGATCCCGGAGTTCGACGAGTTCCCGGTCTTCTACTTCACGAACGCCCTCGCCGTCATCGGGCCGGGCGAGCTCCGGGTCGGCGGGCGCCGGCTCGAGAAGCTCGACTTCGAGCTGGAGTGCTTCGTCGTCATCGGGAAGACGGTCACGAACCCGACGCTCGAGGAGGCCGACGACGCCATCCTCGGCTACGGCGTGATGAACGACCTCTCGGCCCGGGCCCTCCAGATGGAGGAGATGAAGCTGAACCTCGGGCCGGCCAAGGGGAAGGACTTCGCGACCGCGATCGGCCCGTGGCTCGTCACGAAGGACGAGCTCGCCGGGCGCCTGCGCCCCTCGCCGAAGGGGAACGTCCTCGACGCGAGGATGACGGCCCACGTGAACGGCGTGCAGGTCTCCGAAGGCAACGTCGCGCAGATGGACTGGACCTTCGCCCAGATCGTGCAGCGCGCCGCCGACGGCGTGACGCTCGAGCCGGGCGAGGTCATCGGCTCGGGAACGGTCGGCACCGGCTGCTTCCTCGAGCTGAACGGCTCCGGCATCACGAAGGACCAGTGGCTCCGGCCCGGCGACGTCGTGAGACTCGCCATCGAGGGCCTCGGGACGCTGACCCACACGATCGTCGAGGACCCGTCGAAGTGAAGGACGACCTGCCGGCCCTGCAGGACTACAACCTCTGGGCGAACCGCCTCCTCCTCGGGTCGCTCGCGCCGCTGACGCACGAGGAGTACGTCCGCGAGCTCGGCGGAGGGTGGCCCTCGCTCCGCGCGACGCTCGTCCACCTCGCCGGGGCGACCCGCGCCTGGGCCGAGCGCTTCGACGGCCGCGACGCGACCGTCCTCCCGACGGTCGAGGAGGTCCCCGCGCTCGCGGACGCCGCCCGGATGCTGAACGAGGCCGACGGGAGGATCTCGGCCTTCCTGGCGACGGCGACGCCCGAGCGCCTCGCCGGGCCGCTCGTCTGGAAGAACCTCAAGGGGGAGCCGAAGTCCGCGCCGCTCTGGGCCGTCCTGCGCCACACCGTGAACCACGCCTCGTACCACCGCGGCCAGGCCGCCGCGATGCTCCGACGCCTCGGCCGCGAGCCGGTGGCCACCGACCTCGTCCGCTGGGCCATCGAGCGCCACGCGGCCGGCGCCTTCGTGGAGTGACCCCGTGATCGAGACGGCCTTCGAGCGCCTCGTGCGCCGCGGGATGATCCTGTCCATCGGCAACCTCGCGACCCCGGTCTACTTCCGCTGGCTCAACACGCTGAAGGCGGAGGGCGACGACCTCCTGAAGACCCTCCCGCGGAAGAACGTCGTCTTCCTCTCGAACCACCAGACCTACTTCACCGAGGCGATCGCCTTCTACGACCTCCTCTACATCGTCCACGGCCTGCCGTACGAGGACCCCCACCTGCGTTTCTCGGCGGCGACGGAGACGATGAAGAAGAACCTGATCACGAACGTCCTGACCTACGCCGGCGGCGTCACCTTCCGCCGGTCCTTCCGCGAGGCGGGCAAGGAGGTCAACCGCCCGGTCGACCTCGAGGGGGTCGGCAAGATCGAGGAGGCCATCGCCACCGGATGGCTCCTGCACTTCCCGACCGGGACGACGCAGAAGAACGCCCCGATCCGCCCCGGCATCGCCCAGCTCCTCCACCGGACGAAACCGATCGCCGTCCCGATGCGGGTCGACGGCTTCCAGGAGCTCCTCCTCCACAAGCAGTTCCCCGGGCGCACCGGGAAGCAGGCGACGATCCGCCTCTTCCCGCCGATGGACCTGACGGAGTTCTACGAGGAGCCGTTCGACAAGGAGCGCGGCCGGAAGGTCATCGAGGAGCTCGGGAAGCTCATCCTCGACCCGGCGTAGGGGAGACCGAGGGCACGGCGACCGTCTCCTCGGAGAGGAGCGCCCGCAGCCTCGCGGCTTTGGCCCGGCGCCAGGACTCGGTCTGGCGATTCGGGTCTTCGACCGTCCTGTGGCGGTAGACCCCGGGAGGAAACGACAGGCCCGCACCGAGATCGAGCGCCCATGTCCGCTCGATCTCGCGATGGAGTCGGCCGAGCCCGACCTCAGGAGCTACGGCTCGGAGTGAGGGCGGGGCCGGATGCCTTTCCCCGTTCCAGCGACTCCAGGCCCCTCCTCATCGCCTCGAAGTCCACTCCGCTACCCCTTCTTCGCCTCCGGCTTCGCCTTCAGCGACCGCGCCACGAGGCCGATCCCTCCCGCCAGGAGGCCGAGCATCATCAGCGTGTTGTAGAGGCTCGTCGGCCGGAACCAGATCTGCAGGTTCGCGATGATGCCGGCGACGATGATGAGCGCGCCGGCTCCCGCCAGGAACCAGCCGACGAACGACTTCCCGTCGAAGAAGAGGAAGCCGATGCCGACGAGGAGCGGGACGAGCGTGAGGCCGAAGGTGTTCGGCCCGAACCAGTGCCAGAAACCGCTGTGGACCTGGACCTGCTGGAGGAGGAGGTAGCCCCCGGCGACCATCATCGCGAGGCCGCCGAGGAAGAGCCCGACGCCGCCCGGCGTCCCGCCTGCGCCCTTGATTTCCATGCGCGGATCTTACGCCGCCGGAGGGGTTTCAGCCCATCGCCCGGAGCCGCGTGAGGACCGCCTCGACGTCGTAGTCGGGCGTCGAGGCGCCCGCGGTCACGCCCACCTTCCTCATCCCCGCGAAGGAGGCCGGGTCGAGGTCCGCCGCGGTCCCGACGAAGAGGGTCGGCTTGCTCTCCGAGGCGATCTTCACCAGCTCCTTCGTGTTCTTCGAGTGCTGCCCGCCGATGACGACGATCGCGTCGATCGACGGGTCGGCGCAGAGGGCCCGGAGGGCGTCCTGGTTCTCCTTCGTCGCGTAGCAGATGGTGTCGGCGATGCGCAGGTCGACGACGCGGCGCCTCATCTCCTCGACGTGGCCGGCGAAGCGCTCGGCGCTCAGCGTCGTCTGGAAGACGACCTTCACCCGCGGCTGCTCCTCCCAGGGAAACGAGACGACGTCGGCCAGATCGTAGAAGATGCCGTAGCGGGCCGGGTCGAGGTCCTTCGTGTAGCCGATGACCTCGCGGTGCCCCTGCTGGCCGAGGACGGCGATGAAGCAGCCGTCTTCCAGGGCGCGCGCGATCTCCTTGTGGATGTCCGTCACGAACTTGCAGGTCGTGTCGATCGCCGCGAGGCCGAGCGCCTCGGCCTCCGCCCTCACCGACGGGGCCACGCCGTGGGCCGAGAAGACGATCCGCCCCGCGTGCTCACGGGCGTCCTCGAGCCGGTGGACGGTCGGGAAGCCGAGGTCGGCCATCTCCCTTTCGACGCTCTCGTTGTGGACGACCTGCCCGAGGATCGCTCCCGTCTGCCCCTTCGCCGCCGCGATCCTCACGAGCTTGTCGGCGACCCTCACCCCGGCGCAGAACCCGTACTTCTCGGCGAGGACGACCTCCACGGCTACTTTCCTCCCCCGCCAGGCCGTTCCGGCAGGTCGACGAGGACGATCTCCGGAGAGACCGCCCGCACGAAGCGGTCGCGCTTGATCAGCTCGAAGCCCTTCCCTCCGCGCCCGACCACGTCGTACCGGCGCGTCACCGTGTAGGCCGTCCCCCGGGAGTTCTCGAGGGTCAGGACGGCGCGCTTCTCGTCCCTGCCGAAGAGCGTCGCGCCGATGACGCGGTCGTCGCCCGCGAGCCGGATCCCGATGACGCCCTTCCCCGGCCCGGCGAGGACCGGGACCTCTTCCGAGTCGAAGAGGATCGCCCTCCCCTTCTCGGAGGCGAGGGCGACGATCGCCCCTTCCTCGCAGACCTCGACCGCGACGACCTCGTCTCCTTCGGCGGGCCTCGCGAAGCGGCGCCCCGAACGGGTCGTCGGCTCCCGGAGCGGGTCGGCGGAGAACCTCAGGACCATCCCGTCGCGCGTCGCGGCGAGGAGGAGGACCCCCTCGGGCGGCGTGACCCGCGGGTCCAGGGAGAGGGCCGCGACGACCCTCTCCCCGTCGCCGAACTTGAAGAGCTTCTGGACCGGCTCGCCGTAGCCCGTGGACGGCGGGACGTCGTTCATCCTGAGGACGTAGGCCGAACCGCGGTTCGAGAAGAGGACGACGGGCTCCCTCGTCCCCCCCTGGAGGACGGCGAGGACCTCGTCCCCCTCGCGCAGGCGCGTCTGCTTCGGGTCCTTCAGCTGGCCGAGACGCTTCACCCAGCCGTCGGCGGTGACGACGGCGAAGGCGTCCTCGTCGGGGATGAAGGCCTCGGCGTCGTACTCGGGCTCGTCGACGGCGACGGAGACGCGCGTCCTGCGCTTCTCGCCGGAGAGGACGCCCCGCAGCTCGACGAGCTCGCGCTGGACGACACCCCAGAGCCGCGTGGGCGACTTCAGGATCGCCTCGATCCGCGCCGCCTCGGCCCGCTTCTCGGCGAGCTCCCTTCGGATCCCCTCGATCTCGAGCTTCGCGAGCTTGTAGAGCTTCGTCTCGAGGACGGCCTCGGCCTGGTCCTCGTCGAGGCCGAAGCGCCTCATCAGCTTGCCCGCGGCGTCGGGCTTGCCGTCGCTCCCGCGGATGATCCGGATCGCCTCGTCGAGCGCGTCGAAGATCTTCTCGAAGCCCTCGAGGAGGTGGATGCGCCGCCGCAGCTCCTCCAGCTCGTAGACGAAGCGCCGCCTCACCGTCTCGAAGCGGAAGTCGAGGAAGTGGCGGAGGATCGCCGCGAGCGGCAGGCGCGCCGGCTCTGCGACCTCGGGGTTGGCGGTGGGGACGAGGACCGTGAGGTTCACGGGGACCGTCGTCTGCAGGGGGGTGTGCCGGTAGAGGTAGCTCATCACGAGCGCCGGGTCGGCGTCGCGCTTGAGCTCGAGGACGATCCTCACGTCGTCCGTCGACTCGTCCCTCACGTCGACGAGGGCCGGGAGCTTCCTCTCGATGATGACGTCCGCCACCTTCTCGACGAGGGTCGCCTTCGCCACGCCGTAGGGGACCGACGTCACGACGATCGCCGTCACGCCGCGGCCCCTCTCCTCGAGCTCGTACTCGGCCCTCAGCTTGAGCGTCCCCTGCCCCGACTCGTAGATCTCGCGGAGCTCCTTCTTCGTCGAGAGGAGCTGGCCACCGGTCGGGAAGTCGGGACCCCTGACGAACTTCAGCGGGTCGGCCCCGGGGTCGTCGATCGCGGCGATCGCCGCGTCGAGGACCTCGACGGGGTTGTGCGGCGGGATCGCCGTCGCCATGCCGACGGCGATCCCGGTCGCCCCGTTGACGAGGAGGTTCGGGAACCGGGCCGGCAGGACGACCGGCTCGAAGTGGACGCCGTCGAAGTTCGGCTTCCAGTCGACCGTGCGCTTCCGGATCTCGGAGAGGAGCTCGACCGCGAGGGGACGGAGGCGCGCCTCCGTGTAGCGGTAGGCGGCCGCGGAGTCGCCGTCGAGGGAGCCGAAGTTCCCGTGCCCCTCCACGAGCGGCGCCCGGAGCGAGAAGGGCTGGGCCATGCGGACCATGGCGTCGTAGATCGCCACGTCGCCGTGCGGGTGGTACTTGCCGATGACGTCGCCCACCACCGAGGCCGACTTCTTGAACTTCGCGTCGGGCAGGAGGTGGAGGTTCTGGAACATGGCGAAGAGGATCCGCCGCTGAACGGGCTTCAGGCCGTCCCTCACGTCGGGCAGGGCCCGGGAGGTGATGACCGAGAGGGCGTAGTTCAGGTACCGCCGCCGGGCCTCCTCGGGGAGGGGGATCTCGGCGTCGAAGGCCAGCGCCGGCTGATCGGCGACCTCGGAGCGTTTCCTCGTCATGGAAGCCTCTGAAAGAGAATCCCCCCGGCCGGAGCCGGGGGGACGGATGTTACGGGCTGTCGCGGCCCCGGCGGGGCCGCCCTCTTCACCGTGCCGACTTCGCCGCCTTGTTCGGCGAGGTGAGCGCCGCGAGCAGGGAGGCGCCGAAGTTCGTCGGGCGGCCCGGCTCGCTCCGCTCGCGCTTGGCCGAGTCTTCCCGGTACTTGCGGATCTCGCCCCGCTCGGCCTCCTCGCCGGCGCCCTTCGCCGAGAGGGAGATGCGGCGGCGCTGGGCGTCGAGGCCGATGACCTTCACCTCGACCTTCTGCCCGGGGGTGAAGAGCTTCGTCGCGGGGGTCCCGTGCGGGAGGCCCGTCTCGGAGTTCGGGATGAGGCCGGTGAGGCCGATCTCGAGGCGGACGAAGACGCCGAACGCGGCGACGTTCTCGACCTGCCCGGCGACGACCGAGCCCTCGGGCATCTTCTCGGCGAGCCCCTCCCAGGGGTCGGTCGTCGTGGCCTCGCGCAGCGAGAGCGAGAGGCGGCGGTGCTCCTCGTCGATCTCGCGCACCCAGCCGGAGACCTCCGCACCGGTCGCGACGGCCGGGTCCTTCAGGTCGATGCCGGGCGGGAGCTGGGAGACGTGGACGAGACCGTCGATGCCCGGCTCGATCTCGATGAAGAGGCCGAAGTCCGCGTGGCGCGCGACCGGCTTCGTGAAGGCCGTGCCGGGCGGGATCCTCTGCGCGAGGCCCTCCCACGGGTCCTTCTCGAGCTCCTTCATGGAGAGGGAGATCCGCTTCCCCTCGTTCTCCACCTTGGTGACCTTGACCGTCACCTCCTGGCCGACCGTGAGGACGTCCTTGGCGTGGGCGACGCGCCGCCGGGAGATCTCGGTGACATGGACGAGCCCGTCGACGCCGCCGAGGTCGACGAAGGCGCCGAAGTCGGTGATCGAGCGGACGTGGCCCGTGAGGACGGCCCCCGGGACGACCTTCTCGCGGATCTCGCCGAGGGTCTTCTCGAGCGCCTCGCGGAGGATGGCGGCGCGGCTGACGACGACGCGGCGGCCTTCCTCGGCGTACTCGATGACCCGGAAGTCGAACGACTGCCCGACGAACGCGAGGAGGCCCGGCTCGTCGTGTCGGCCGACGTCGATCTGGGAGACGGGGCAGAACGCGCGCGGGCCGCCGGGGCCGCCGATGGCGACCTCGAACCCCCCCTTGTTCCGCGACAGCACCTTCCCCAGCACCGGGATTCCGGTCTCCCAGGCGGCACGCAGCTCCGCCTTCGCGCGACGCGCGACGGCGAGCTTCCTCGAGAGCCGGATGTCGGGCCCGGCCTTGATGACCACGGCGTCGATCCGGTCGCCGACCTTCTCTCCATCCAGCTCGTGGAGGTCCATCAGCGCCTCGGACTTGGCGCCGATCGAGACGAGCACCACGTCCGGCGTGATGCCGGCGATGATCCCGCTGACGGCTTCCCCTTCCTGGGGCCGCTTGCTGGCGGGGAAAGACGCCTCGAGGGCGGCTTCGAATGCGTGACGATCCGCCGACTCGGTGGAGTCGACGGGGGGAACGGCAACGGCGTGTGTGGTCACGGACGGAACTCCTACCCGCGGGACTGGGATCGCCAGGCGGCCCGGCGAAGCGCGGGACCTCGGATTGTACCCCCATCGGCCATCCCGCAACCCCGGGGCACCTCCGCGTTCCCCGGGGGGATCCGATTTGAGAACCCATCGCGAGGGCTTTTCCGTATTATTAGAGGTTTACGGCTCGAAAAGAGCCCGCCCGGCGTGTTTCTGCACCCGGCCCCGGAGGATGCCCTTGACCGAATCGCTCCTGACCGCCCCGGAGACCGTCCCCGCACTCGCCGCCGTCGCCCCGACGCGGAAGGAGCTCCGGAAGTGGTATTCCCTCATGCACCTCGGGCGCGTCCTCGACGACAAGGCCCCGAACTACCTCAAGCAGGGCCTCGGCTGGTCCTACCACGCGCCGTGCGCCGGGCACGACGGGATCCAGGTCGCCCTCGGGACGATCTTCCGCCCCGCCTTCGACTACCTCTTCCCCTACTACCGCGACCTGACGACCTGCCTTTCGGCCGGCGTCACCCCGGAGCAGATCCTCCTCAACGGCATGTCGAAGGCGTCCGACGTCGCCTCGGGCGGCCGGCACATGTCGAACCACTTCGCCCGCCACGACCTCTACGTCTGGAACGTCTCCTCCTGCGTCGCCAACCACGCGCAGCACGCGGCGGGCCTCGGGCGGGCCATCCGGTCGTACGGGATGAAGAGCCTCGTCTACTGCTCGATGGGCGAGTCGTCCACCTCCGAGGGCTACTTCTACGAGGCCGTCAACGGCTGCTCGCTCGGAAAGCTCCCGGTCATCTTCGTCATCCAGGACAACGGGTACGGCATCTCGGTGCCGAAGCACCAGCAGACCGCGAACCACTACGCCTCCGACAACTTCGCGAGCTTCCCGAACCTGAAGGTCGTCCACTGCGACGGCAAGGACGTCCTCGACTCGGTCCGCGCGCTGCGCGAGGCCGCGGCGTTCGCCCAGAGCGGCGAGGGGTGCGTCCTCGTCCACGCCGACTGCGTGCGCATCCACTCCCACTCCAACTCCGACCGCCACGAGCTCTACCGCGACGAGGAGGAGCTCGCCCGGGCCCGCGGGCTGGACCCCCTCCCCCGCTTCCGCCGCCTCCTCGTCGAGGGGGGCGCGTTCTCCGAGGAGGAGATCCGCGCGATCGAGGAGGAGAACCTCCGGACGTACGAGAGCGCCGCCGACCGCGCGCGCACCGCTCCCGACCCCGACCCGCGCTCGATCCACGACTTCGTCCTCCCCGAGCCCTGGGTCCCGGACGGAGACGGCCTGGCCGACGTGCCGCGGACGCCCGCGGCCTCCCCCGACGGCCGGCCGAACCGCGAGTCGACCCTCATCCACGCGATCAACGAGACGATGAAGGACCTCTTCCGCGAGAACCAGGACACCTTCATCTGGGGCCAGGACGTCGCCTCGGGGGAGAAGGGCGGGATCTTCAACGTCACGAAGGGGATGGAGAAGGAGTTCGGGAGCCATCGGGTCTTCAACGCCCCGATCGCCGAGGACTACATCCTCGGGATGGCCGACGGCTTCTCGCGCGTCTGCGACGGGGTGAGGGTCATCGTCGAGGGGGCCGAGTTCGCCGACTACTTCTGGCCGGCGGCCGAGCAGATGGTCGAGATGTCGCACGAGTACTGGAGGACGAACGGCCAGTTCGTCCCGAACGTCACCGTGCGCCTCGCCTCGGGCGGCTACATCGGCGGCGGGCTCTACCACTCGCAGAACATCGAAGGGTGGCTGACGACCCTCCCCGGGATCCGGGTCGTCGTCCCGGCCTTCGCCGACGACGCTGCGGGCCTCCTCCGGACCGCCGTCCGCTCCCGCGGCATCACCCTCTACCTCGAGCCGAAGTTCCTCTACAACTCGCCCCTCGCGAAGACGTTCGTCCCCGACGGCTTCGCAGTACCGTTCGGCAAGGCGCGGCTCCGCCGCGCCGGGAGCGACCTGACGGTCCTCGCCTACGGCACCCCCGTCCACTGGGCGCTCGAGGCCGCGGCCACGCTCGCGAAGGAAGGGAAGGAGCTCGAGGTCGTCGACCTGCGCTGCCTCGCGCCGCTCGACTTCGACACGATCGCCGCCTCGGTGAGGAAGACGTCCCGCGTCCTCGTCGTCCACGAGGACAAGGTCCAGGGGGGATTCGGCGGGGAGCTGTCTGCGCAGGTGACGAGCGAGCTCTTCGAATACCTCGACGCCCCCGTCGAGAGGGTCGGGTCCCCCTTCACTCCCGTCGGCTTCAACCGGATCCTCGAGCGGGCGATCCTGCCCGACACGGCGAAGGTGCTCGCCGCCGCCCGGAAGGTCCTCGCCTACTGACCCCGACCCGCGCCTGAAGGTGTCCGGCCCGCCCCTCCGGGGCGGGCCGCTCTATGATCGGGCGATGCTCCTGGGGCCGACGGGCTTTTCGCCACGGTGTCGCGGCTTTTCGCGCGCGCGCGCCTCGAGGGCCTGCGTTCTGGCGCTGCTCGCGGCGTGCCTCTTCCCGGCGCGGCCCGTCCTCGCGCTCGCGCCCGACCACCCCCTCGCCCACGCGACGCTGGACGTCTGGAAGGCCGGAGAGGGCCTCCCCCAGAACACCGTCCAGGCGATCGCCCAGACCCCGGACGGGTACCTCTGGGTCGGGACCCAGGAAGGGCTCGTGAGGTTCGACGGATCCCAGTTCACGCTGTTCGACCGGCGGTCCACGCCCGGGATCACGGCGAGCTCGGTCCTCGCCCTCCACGTCGACCCGGACGGGACGCTCTGGATCGGGACCAACGGCGGCGGGCTCCTCCGGATGACCGGAACGCAGTTCCATCCGGTCGGCCCGGAAGAGGGAATGACCGGCCGGAAGGTCCAGTCGCTCGCCCGCGACGGCCGGGGCACGCTCTGGGTCGGAACCGAGGACGAAGGGCTCTTTCGTTCCGACGGCCCGCGTTTCCGGCGCGTCCCCGTCGGCGACGGCGCCACGCCCTTCGCCGCCCAGGCCCTCTGCGTCGACCGCGCGGGCGTCGTCTGGGCAGGGACGACCCGGGGGGGCATCGTGCGGATGGAGGAGGGAGGCCCCCGGAGGTTCACGACGGCCGAGGGGTTGCCGAACGACGCCGTATTCGCGCTCGCGCCGCACCCGGGCGGAGGCGTCTGGGTCGGCACTGCCGGCGGCGGGCTCGCCCGGATCGTCGACGGCCGCGTCTCGACCGCCGACCTCCCGCGGCTTCCCACGGGCCAGATCTCGGCCCTGCTGGCCGACCGGGAAGGGAGCCTCTGGGTCGGCACCTGGGGCCGCGGTCTCTGCCGCGTGACGGACCGGGACTTCGCCTGCCGCTCGACGACCAGTGGAGACTTCCCCTCCGACCACGTCTGGAGCCTCCAGCAGGACCACGAGGGGGACGTCTGGATCGGCACCTGGACGGAGGGCCTGCTCCGCCTCCGGCAGGGCGTGGTCGTCAACATAGGCCGGCGGGAAGGGCTCGCGGGCGAGAACGTCCGCGCCGTCGCCGAGGACGCTTCCGGGACGATCTGGGCGACGGTCGCGAGCGGCGGCCTTCACCAGATCCGCGGCGACTCGATCCGCGTGTTCGGGACGCGGGACGGCCTCCCCTCCGACCAGCCGTCGGCCCTCCTGCCGGCCCGCGACGGGCGGCTCTGGGTGGGCACCTACACCGACGGCCTGGCGGTCGGAAAGAACGGCGTCTTCAAGCGGGTGCCGCTCCCGCCGCCCGGGTTCGCGTCGAGGGACGTGAGGGCGCTCGCCGAGGACGAGGACGGGACGATCTGGGTGGGGCTCCTTCCCGGGGGCGTCCTGCGGCTCCGCGACGGCGTCGCCCGGCGCTTCGGCGTCGCGGAGGGGCTTCCGTCCGACCGGATCCTCTGCATCCTTCCCGCGCCGGGCGGCGGCGTGTGGGCCGGGACGACGGCCGGCGTCGCCCGCTTCGAGGGGGATCGATTCCGGGCCTACACGAAGCGCGACGGCCTGCCCGACGAGAGGGTGCAGGCCCTCCTTCACGACGAGGAGGGGAGCCTCTGGATCGGCACCGGCGACGGCCTGGCGCGGCTCCGGGACGGGAAGATCCAGAGCGTCGGGACCGCCGACGGCCTCTTCGACGGCCTCGTGAAAGGCATCCTCCTCGTCGAGGGCTGGCTCTTCCTCACCGGCAACCACGGCGTCTTTCGCGTCCGGCGCAGCCTCGTCACGGCGACGATGGACGGCGACCGGAAGGGGTTCTCGTCCGAGCAGTTCGGGACCGCCGACGGGATGAGGAGCGAGGGGTGCTCGGGCGGAACCCAGCCGGGTGCCGTGGTGGCCTCCGACGGACGGCTCTGGATCGCCACGACGAGGGGCCTCGCCGTCCTCGACCCGCGCCGGCTGGAACGCCCCCCGTCCTTCCTCGCGGTCCGGATCGAGGGGGTGAGAGCCGACGGCGCGCCGATCGAGCCCGGCGAGACGATCGTCGTCCCCCCGGGCTCCTCGCGCCTCGAGATTCGCTACGCCGGCATCAGCCTCGTCGCACCGGGCGACGTCCGTTTCCGCTTCCGCCTCGAGGGAGTCGACCGGGCCTGGGTCGACGCGGGGCGGGAGCGCTCGGCGAGCTACACGAACCTCGCCCCCGGGGAGTACCTCTTCGAGGTGGCCGCGAGGCGGGGTAGCGGCGCCTGGGCGACGGGCGCGAGCGCCGTCGTGAGGATCGAGCCGACCCTGCATCAGAAGACCTGGTTCCGCGCGGCGGTGGCAGGCGGAGCGCTCGCCCTCGTCGCCGGGGTCCTCCTCTACCGCGTCCGCCGGCAGCGGAGGCGGCACGAGGTCCTCGAGCGGCTCGTGGCGGAGAGGACGGCCGAGCTGGAGGACGCGACGCGGGAGGCCGAGGCCGCCAACCACGCCAAGAGCTCCTTCCTCGCCACGATGAGCCACGAGATCCGGACGCCGATGAACGGCGTCATCGGGATGACGAGCCTCCTCCTCGGGACGCCGCTGACGCGGGAGCAGCGGCAGTTCGCCGAGACGATCCGGCAGAGCGGCGAGACGCTCCTCCACCTCATCGACGACATCCTCGACTTCTCGAAGATCGAGGCCGGGCGCATGGGGCTCGAGAGGCGCCCGTTCGAAGTCCGCCCCTGCCTCGAATCGGCCGTGGACGTCCTCGCGCCCCACGCCGAGGAGAAGCGGCTCGAGCTGACCCTCGACATCGACGACGGTGTGCCCGTCGCCCTGCTCGGCGACGTGACGCGCTTCAAGCAGGTCGTGATGAACCTCGTCGGGAACGCGGTGAAGTTCACCGACACCGGCGAGGTCGCCGTCTCGGTCCTCGCGCGCCCCTCGGGCCCCGTCGAGCCGGGGACGACGGTCGAGATCGAGGTCGCCGTCCGCGACACGGGGATCGGCATTCCTACCGACCGGGCCGCCTCGCTCTTCGAGTCGTTCCGGCAGGGCGACAGCTCGACGACCCGCCGTTTCGGCGGCACGGGGCTCGGCCTCGCGATCTCCCGCCGGCTGGCCGAGCTGATGGACGGCGAGATCACGGTCGAGAGCGAGCTGCGCAAGGGCTCCACTTTCCGGTTCGTCGCCCGGCTCACCGCCGTGAACCCCTCGTCCGGCGCCTTCTTTCCCCCTCGCCGCATCGCTTACGCCGGGCGGCGCGCGCTCGTCGTCGAGGGCGGCGCGACGACGCGGGCTCTCCTCGAGCGCCACCTGTCGCGGTGGGGGTTCTCCGTCACGGCCTGCGCCTCGCTCGGGGAGGCCGCCGCGCGGGCGAAGGCCGTGGAGCCCTTCGACCTCGCCCTCGTCGACCTCGACCTCCCCGACGGCGACGCCTCCGCGGCCGCCGAGGTCCTCCGGGGAGCGCTCCGTCCGCCGCACCCGATGGTGCTCCTCGCGCCCCTCGGGGCCGATGCCGAGGAGAAGATAACCGGCTTCGCGGCGCGGGTCGCCCGGCCGGTCAAGCCGTCCGCCCTCCACGAGGTCGTCTCCGCGCTCCTCGGAGGGGGCCGTCCGGCCCCCAGAAGGGACTCGGCCGTCCGCACGAAGTTCGACGGCGCCATGGGACGCCGCTTCCCGCTCCGGGTCCTTCTCGTCGAGGACAACCCCACGAACCGCGAGCTCGCGCTCCTGATGCTGGAACGTCTCGGCTACCGGGCCGACGTCGCCTCGAACGGGGTCGAGGCCGTCGAGGCCGTCGGCCGGAGCGTGTACGACCTGGTCCTCATGGACATCCAGATGCCCGAGCTGGACGGGATCGCCGCGACGCGCCGGATCCGCGCGGAGCTCGGCGCGGCAGGACCGCGAATCGCCGCGATGACCGCGCACGCCCTCCCCGGCGACCGGGAGGCGTGCCTCGGGGCCGGGATGAACGACTACCTCGTCAAGCCGATCGGCATCTCCGACCTCGTGGCCGCCCTCGAAAGGGCGGCGAGCTCCCTCTCCCCGATCGTCGACACGGTCGAGCCCGGGGACGCGACCCCGGAAGACGGGACGCCCGTGCAGCCCGAGCCGGTCGCCGTCCCGACGCCTCCCGGGCTGGACGAGAGAGCCTGGGCGAGGCTCAGGGCCTCGCTCGGCGCACGGGCGAACGACCTCCTTCCCGGGATCGCCCGCTCCTTCTCGCGCGAATCGGAAAGCCTCCTCGCCTCCGCCCGCGCGGCGGTCTCGGACGAACGCGCCGACCAGCTCCACCGCGCCGCCCACACGCTCCGATCGACGAGCGCGAGCTTTGGGGCTCTCGCGCTCTCGGACCTCTGCCGCAAGGCCGAGACGAGGGCGAAGGGGGGCGAGACGGCACGCCTCGCCCCCCTCCTCGACCGGATCGAGGAAGAGCTCACCCGGGTCCGGAAGGCGCTCGAGTCGCTTTCCGGCGAGAGTCCTATCGAGCCTTCGGAGCCTCCGCCACGATCCGCGCGATGAGCGCCGGGTCATCCGGAAGGAGCCCCGCCTTCGGCAGGCGAGGCGTCAGCTCGGCCCAGCTCCGGTCCTCCGCGAACACCTTCCGGAAGAGCGGAAGAGCCTCCTCGAGCCTTCCCATCCCCACGAGCGACACGGCCGTCCAGTAGGTCATCTCGGCGTTGCCGGGCACGATCGCCTGCGCCGCAGAGTAGGCCGCGAGCGCCCCCGCGTCGTCCTTCCTCTCGACGGCGAGGTCCCCCTCGTTCATCAGGTTGTAGGCGCGGGCGAGCGTCACGAGGCGGCGCAGCTCGGGGAGCGGCGCCGGGCTGTCCTCGACGCGGAGGTCGAAGACCCGGTCCTGCCAGGGCCGTCCCGTCGGCGTCCCGCTCACGACGACGAGCGCCGCCGACTGCTTGCCGCGGATGTCCCCGCCGGCGGCCTCGGCCGCGTCCAGGGCCGCGAGCATCCTCTCCGCGAGGTCCCCCTTCGACGCCTCGAACGCCTTCGCCATGGCGGGCCAGACCGTGGCGTTCCTCATCATGTTCGCCTGGACGGAGTAGTCCTTCCCGACGTGGTGGCCCGCCGCCTCGATGCAGCTCGCCCCGGTGTGGGCGGCGACGCGACCGGCGGCGTCGATCATCGCCACCTGGCGGACCTCGCGCCCCGCGTCCGCGGCGAGGAGCCCCTTCAGCGCGTCGGGGGCGCCGCGCCCCGCCTTCAGGAGGGCGAGACCCAGCGGCCCGTAGCTCGCGTCGACGAACGACTGCGTCGCGACGGCCCCGACGCCCGCCTCCGCCCACGGCACGAGTGCGCCGACCGAGAACCAGTGCGACTGGACCGCGACGCCGAGCTGCCCCGTCGCCGGGTCCCGCGCCACGATCGAGTAGGTGTGGACGGGCCGCGCGGGGACGGGGATCGACGCCGGGAGGTCGGGGACGCCGAGCTCGGAGAGGACGAACGCCTGGTCGAACGCCGTCTCCTTCAGCCGGTCGTACCGCCCCGACGAGCCGCCGTGGCCGCCCGCCATGTTCGTCTTCAGGAGGAGCGGTTTCGCGTCGGTCTTCAGCGTCCGGAGCTTCGCGACGTACTTGGCCGGCTCCCAGTACATCACCTGGCTGTCGTTGAAAGACGTCTTCACGAGGATCGACGGGTAGGCCCCCTTCTTCAGGTTCTCGTAGGGGCTGTAGGACCTCATGTAGAGGTACTCGTCCTTCTTCTTCGGGTTTCCCCACTCCTCGAACTCGCCCACGGTGAGCGGGAGCGTCTCGTCGAGCATCGTGTTGATGACGTCGACGAACGGGACGTGGAGGATCGCGGCCCGGAAGAGCTCCGGCCTCAGGTTCACGACGGCGCCGACGAGGAGGCCGCCCGCGCTCCCCCCCTGGATCGCGATCCGGTCCTTCGAGGCCACGTTCTCCTTCACGAGCGCCTCGGCGCAGGCGACGAAGTCCGTGAACGTGTTCTTCTTCGACATCATCCGGCCCGCGTCGTGCCACTTCTTGCCGAGGTCGCCCCCGCCCCGGACGTGCGCGACGGCGTAGACGACGCCGCGGTCGAGGAGGCTCGGGAGCGCCGGGTTGAAGGAGACGAACGACGGGTAGCCGTAGGAGCCGTAGCCGGTGAGGAGGAGCGGGGCGGTCCCGTCCCGCGGGACGTCCTTGCGGAAGACGACGGAGACGGGGACCTTCGTCCCGTCGGCGGCCGTCGCGAAGAGCCGCTCGGAGCGGTAGCGCGCCGGGTCGTACCCGCCCGGCACCTCCGTCTTCTTCAGGAGCTTCCGCTCCCGCGTCGCCAGGTCGTAGTCGTAGACCATCGGCGCCGTAGTGAACGACTGCCACGAGAAGCGGAACGTCTTCGTGTCGTACTCGGGGTTCGCCTCGGGGAACGACGAGGCGATCGGCTCGGGCAGCTCGATGCGGTGCGTTTCGCTCGTCGCCAGGTCCCTCACCGAGAGGCGCGGCAGCGCGTCCTGCCGCTCGAAGAGGACGAGGTGGCCACGGAAGGCGTCGACGCCGGAGACCATCACGCCGTCGCGGCAGGGGACGAGCTCCTTCCACGCGGCCCTGCCCGGGCTCGCCGCCGGCGCCGTCACGACCCGGAAGTCGCGGCAGCCGTCGTTCGTCCGGATGTAGAGGAGGTCTCCCGCCGCCTCCACGTCGTACTCGTGGTCCTTCTCCCGCGGCGCGACGACCCTGGGGGCCTCGGCCGGCGTCGCCGCCGGGATCAGCCGCCACTCGCTCTGCGTGTGGCTCGCGGACTGCACGAGGACCCACCGGTCGTCTCGCGACCGCGACACCGCGAGCGTGAACCGCTCGTCCGTCTCCTCGTAGACGAGCGTGTCGGGGCCGGCGGTCCCCGCCGCGTGCCGGTAGAGCCTGTAGGGCCTCTTCGCGGAGTCTTCGACGACGTAGAAGAGCGTCTTCCCGTCCGCCGCCCAGGCGACGCTGTTCACCTTCTCCACCCGGTCGGCGAGGAGCTTCCCGGTCTCGAGGTCCTTCACCTGCAGCGTGTAGAGCCGGAAGCCCGTCGTGTCGATCGTGTAGGCGAGGAGGCTCGCGTCGTCGTTCGGGACGTAGACCCCGCGGCCGACGAACTTCTCCGTCTTCGCGATCTCGTTCAGGTCGAGGACGACCTCCTCCGGCGCCTCGAGGCTCCCCTTCTTCCGGCAGGAGATCGGGTACTGCTGCCCCTTCTCCGTCCGCGAGTACCAGAAGTACCCCCGGTGCCGGTACGGGACGGAGAGGTCGGTCTCCCTGATCCGCCCGACCGCCTCCTCGTAGAGCTTCTGCCGCAGGCCCTCGCCGGCCTTCGTCCGCTCGTCGGTGTACGCGTTCTCGGCGTCGAGGAACGCCTTCACCTCGGGGTCCTGCTTCTCGCGCAGCCACGCGTAGTCGTCCACGAGCTTCTCGCCGTGGATCTCGGTGACCTTCGGGGCCTTCTGCGCGACGGGAGGCTTCACCCCGGGAGTTTCCCCTGCCGGGGCGGTGAAGGGAACGAGGAGGGCGGCGAGGGCGATTGTCGGAATCGTACGCACGGGCGGAGAATAGATCCGGGAAGGGGTCAGGTCTTGATTTTCTATTATAGCCTCCAGCTATAATAGAAAATCAAGACCTGACCCCTCCCGGGCTCCGCGGGGGATCGACTACTCGGCCGAGGCCTCTCTCCCTGCCGCCCGGGCCTTCTCCCGCTTCGCCTTCGCGTCGGCGAGCGCGCGGAGGGTCGCCCCGTCGAGGGTGCCGGAGATCGTCACGGCGTCCCGGTCGGTCGCGACCTTGAACTTGCGGAGGGCAGAGACGACCTCGGGCTTCTCCTGGTTCGCGATCCGCATCGCTGCCAGGATGCCGCGGAGGGCGTCCTCGAGGAGCTCGCGCGTCTCGGCGTCCCCGGTGTAGCCGGCGCCCGAGAGCCGGAGGGAGTCTCCCTTCACGGTCATCTGGAAGGCGAATGCCGAGACGAGGTTCATCGCGGCGAGGACGTTCCGAGCCGGGGTCCCGTCGCTGGAGAGGCGCAGAGAGCCCTTCGCCTCGGGGAGCTTCGTCCGGTCGACGAGGAGCCACCCGGAGGCGTTCGAGTCGACCTTGTCGAGCGAGGCGCCGAGCCCGGCCCCCCTCGCGAACCCCGTGCCCCCGGCCGCCCTTGCCGCGAGGGCCTCCACGACCGCCTCCTCCGAGCCGGCCAGCATGAGCCTCCGGCTGACGAAGGCGACCGCGCCGTCCCCCTTCCGGCCGGAAGGGCCGTCCTTTCCCAGGAGGAAGTAGGTCCCGCCCGGGGCCGAGCGGGCCTCGGTGCCACGGGCGGCCGCGGCCGCCGAGAGGCGCTCGGGCTCGAAGCGCCCCTCGAAAGCGACGAGGGCCTTGCCCCTGCCGCCGTTGCCGGCGGCGAAGACGACGAGGTCGACGTCGTCCACCGGGTGGAGGCGCGCCTCGGCGAGGAACCTCGCGCCGTCGCCGTCCACCGTCGCGTCGTCGAGCTCCGCGAAGAAGCGTGCGGCCAGGGGGCTCGACCGCAGGTCGGCGACCCGGAGCATCCCGGCCGTCACCGAGTCGGGGGGGACGAGGGCGAGGGCGTCGTCCGTGGGCCGCGCCGCGGCCGCGGGCAGGGCGAGAGCGGAGACGAGAGAGGATGCGAGGGCGGAGGCGAGCGCGAGGCGTGCGAGGCGTCTCATGTCAGAAGTCCTTTCTCCGGAACAGGTACGCGGAGAGCGCGAGGGAGACGAGGCCGAAGAGCCCCGTCGAGCCGAAGACGGCGAGGTGGTCGATCTCGCGCGTGCGGCGCGAGAGCTCGCCCCCCGAGACGAAGTCGACGGTGGCCTGGGCCAGCTGCCCCGTCTTCGGGAGCACCCAGTAGAAGCCGCGGACGAGCGAGGCCGCCCACTCCGTCGCGAGGGCCGCCTCGATCTGCCGGTGACTCGTGAGGATGGCCGCGAGAAAGAAGACGGCGAACGTCGCCATGATCGAGACGGCCGTCGAGGAGGTGACGACGCCGACGAGGAAGGCGAAGGCCATCAGCGTGGCGATCGTGAAGAAGATGATCGCGCCGCCCAGGAAGAAGCGGGGGTGGACGACGCCCGTCTTCCACCAGATGAGGAGCCCCATCGCGCCGACGAGGTAGGCGACGTTCAGCCCCGCGAGGAGGAGGCCTCCCGCGAAGCGCGACAGGAGGAGACCGACCCGGCCCACGGGGCGCGAGAGGTAGAGGTCGATCGTCCCCTTCTCCTGCAGGCGCGGCACGAGGTGCGCCGTGGCGAAGACGGCGAGGAACGTCGCGACGACGTAGAGGAAGCCCGAGAAGCCCGCCTCGAAGCCGAGGACGAGGCGGTCGAGGTCGACGGACGCAGGACCCATCCGGACCTCCTTCCCGAAGAGCTTCGCCCCGGCGAGGGCTCCGTCCACGACGTCGAGGTTCACGGCGGCGGCGAAGAGGGCGATGAAGAGGGTCGAGAGGGCCGCGTAGGCGACGAGCGTGAAGCGCGCCGCGGCCTCGCGGAAGACCTCCTCGACGTTGGCGGCGAGGACCTTCACTGCGGCCTCCCTTCCGCCGGCGGGACCTCGGCGGCCTCGCCCGCCTTCACGAGGTCGACGAAGACGTCCTCGAGCGTCGAGCGCATCGGCGTCAGCTCGGTCACGAGGACGCCGCGTGCCCGCGCCGCGTCTACGAGGGCGTTCAGGTGCCCGGCGTCGCGCGCCGTCAGCTTCACGTGGCCGTTCACCCGCTCGGCGAGGGCCCCGGACTCCCGGAAGGCGCCCAGGAGCGCCTCGTCGACCCCCGTGCCGACGAAGCGGTAGGTGAATCCCTGCGCCGTCAGGTCGGCGATCCGCCCCGCGGCGACCGCCTTCCCCTTCCGGAGGACCGCCACGCGGTCGCACGTCATCTCGATCTCCGAGAGGAGGTGGGAGTTGAGGAGGATCGCCGCTCCGCGGGACGCCTCCTCGCGGAGGAGGTCCCGGATCTCGCGCCGCCCCACCGGGTCGACGCCGTCCGTCGGCTCGTCGAGGAGGAGAAGGTCGGGGCGGTGGACGAGCGCGGAGGCGAGGCCGAGCCGCTGCGTCATCCCCTTCGAGAACTTCTTCACCTTGACGTCGGCCCAGTCCGACAGGCGGACGCGCGCGAGGAGCTCGGGGATCCGGCTCCCGAGCTCCCGGCTTTCGACCCCGGACATCCGCCCGAAGATCGAGAGCGTCTGGCGGGCCGTGAGGTAGCCGGGGAAACGGTGCCCCTCGGGGAGGTAGCCGACGCGGCGGCGGCTCTCGGGGCTCGAGACGGGGAGGCCGAACAGCTCGGCCTTCCCGGCCGTCGGATGAGTCAGGCCCAGGAGGATCTTGACGGTCGTCGTCTTCCCCGCCCCGTTCGGTCCGAGGAGTCCGAAGACCTCGCCAGCGGCGACCTGAAGGTCAAGACCGTCCAGGGCTCTCACTTCCCGCCGCGAGAACGGGGTCCGGAAGGTCTTCGCGAGACCTTCGGCGGAGAGAACGGCGGTCATGGCCGTCTGTACGGTGTCGCGGGGCGCCGGGTTCCCACGGGAGCCCGACCGCGACGAATTGCCACACCGCTCGACCGCCCCCCGTCGGCCGACGTTCCCGGAGATCGGGGGCAGGTCTTGATCTTCTATTCTGGCTGACGGCCAGAATAGAAGATCAAGACCTGCCCCCCCTGCCCCGTCGCCTCTACTTCGTCCCGGCCCGGGCCCCGGCGCCCTTCGCCGCCCCTCGCGGCCGCTTCCGGAGCGTCGCCGAGAGCTGCCGCAGCTCGCCCGAGAGCTTGTGGGAGGGAGCGTAGTGGACGAGCGGCGTCGACTCCTGGTGCGACTCGCGCACCTTCACCGAGGCCGAGACGTACGGCGAGAGGACGGGAAGCCCCTCGGCCTTCAGCTCGTCCACGAGCTGCTGCGGGAGGCGCGCCCTCGGCTGGAAGCTGTTGACGACGATCCCGGCGACGGAAAGCGTGGGGTTGTGGTCCTGCCTCACCTCCTCCACGACCTCGAGGAGGCCGTAGAGGGCGCGGCGGGAGAAGTCGTCGCAGTCGAACGGGATGAGGACCCTCTCTGCCGCGATGAGGGCCGAGAGAGTGAAGAAGTTGAGGGCGGGCGGCGTGTCGAAGAAGACGTGCTCGTACCCGGTGAGGGGGGCAAGGGAATCGCGCAGCTTGTAGATCTTGTGCCGTCCCTCCAGCTTGGAGTGGAACGTTTCCATCACCGGCTGCGTCGGCAGGACGTCGAGCCCCTCCCAGGGCGAGGCGTGGATGAACGTCCGGAGGCTCTCGTCGAAGAGCCGGATGGCGAGGCTCTGCTCGAAGAAGTCGGCGAGGTTCGGCCGCGCGGCCTTCGCCCTCGGCCCGAGGAGGTAGTGCGAGGAGCACCCCTGGGGGTCGAGGTCGACGACGAGAGACCTCTCTCCCTCGTCGGCGGCGACGGCGGCGAGGTTGCTGACGAGCGTCGACTTGCCGACGCCCCCCTTCTGGTTGAAGACGACCCATCTCATGCGGCGCCCTCCCGGACCGGCGAACGCGGAATCATCGCACCCCGGAGCGGGGGGACGTAACATGCGCGCCGGAGGAGCGCGGTTGACGGCGGAGACCCTTCTACCGCTCTACGGCTACGTCGGCACCGCGGCCAGCGCCGTCGTGGCGGCAGCGGTTCTCGCCTCGCTCTTCCGGGCCCGGCGCCGACCCTGGCTAAGGAGCTGGACCTGGAGCTGGCTCTTTCTCACGTTCCACAGCCTCCTCGCGGCCGTCGCCTACGTCGCGGCCCGCACCGGGGTCCCGTCCGAGACGCGCATCGTCCTGGCGTCTCTTTCCGCGTTCGCGGGCTTCGCGCAGCTCGTCTATCTCCTCGCCGGGGCGCGGGAGGTCGCCACGGACGTCCTCTTCCCCCGGCGCCGGCTCGGCCTGGCTCTCGGGTCCGCCGCCGCCCTCGCCCTCGTCACCTCGGTGCCCGGCGCCTCCGACCCGTCGGCCGCCCTCCTCCGGTACACGCTCCGGTTCGGAGGACGGTCGCTGACCGCCGGCGTCGTCTTCCTCGTCGCCGCCTTCGTGGTGAGACGGGGGCTCGCGACGCGTCCCACGCTCGGCCGGCGCCTCGTCGCCGGCTCCCTCGCCGTCACCGGCCTTCACCACCTCCACTACCTCTTCATCGGCATCGGCGGCTTCTCCTCCGGCACGAGGCACCCTCTTCTCACGCTCCTCAGCTCGCTGGACGTCCTCCTCGCCATCGTCACCGTCCTCGGCATCGTCATCCTCCTCCTCGAGGACGAGAGGAACGCCGCCGTGCGGGCCGCGGCCGAGCTGGAGCACATGGCGGGGCACGACGCCCTGACCGGCCTGCCGAACCGCCGGATGCTCCTCGAGCGGACCTCTCAGGCCCTGCGCCGGGCCGAGCGGGACCGGCGTTCCGTCGCGGTCCTCACCCTCGACGTCGACGGCTTCAAGCTCCTCAACGACTCGCTCGGACACGCCCTCGGCGACGAGCTCCTCCGAAGCATCGGGATGCGCCTCAAGGGGACGGTAAGGGAGACCGACACCGTCGCCCGCCTCTCGGGGGACGAGTTCGGCGTCCTTCTCGAAGTGAGGGACCCCGACGAGGCGGCCGACGTCATCGGGAAGGTGACGGCCGGCACAGCCCGCCCGTTCCTCCTCTCGGGGCGAGAGGTCCACGTCACCCTCAGCGGGGGATACGCCGTCTCGCCGCGGCACGGCGAGGTCGCCGAGGAGCTCCTCGCCGCGGCCGACGTCGCCACCGCCCGGGCCCGGGAGGAGGGGCGCGACACGACCCGGCCGTTCGACCCGTCGCTGAACGAAGTCGCGCGCAAGACGGTGGCCCTGGAAGGCGCCCTGCGCCGTGCCCTCGCCGACGGAGAGCTGCGCCTCCACTACCAGCCGATCGTCTCCCTGTCGAACGGGAGGATCGAGAGCTTCGAGGCGCTCCTCCGCTGGGACAGCGCCGCGCTCGGCCAGGTTCCGCCCTCCGATTTCATCCCCCTCGCCGAGTCCCACGGCCTGATCGTCCCGATCGGCCGGTGGGCCCTCCGGACGGCCTGCGCGGTGGCCCGCGAGTGGCAGAAGGCGGGGACCCCGGCGCGCGTCTCGGTGAACCTCTCGGCCCGCGAGTTCCGGCAGCCCGACCTCTACCTCACCGTCCGCGACATCCTCTCGGAGACGGGCCTGCCGGCGCCCCTCCTCGACCTCGAGATCACCGAGCGCGCCGCCATGGCGAGCCCCGACGTCTCGCAGTTCGTCCTGCGCGAGCTGCGCTCCCTCGGCGTGAGCATCTCGGTGGACGACTTCGGGACGGGCTACTCCTCGCTCGCCTACCTCCGGAGCTTCCCCATCGACACTCTGAAAATCGACGGCTCCTTCGTGAGGGCCATGTGCGGCGACCCGCAGTCGGCGGCCATCGTGCGGTCGATCGTCGACCTGGCCCGCAACCTGAAGCTCGGGACGGTCGCCGAAGGGGTGGAGACCCAGGAGCAGGTCGACCTCCTCCGCCGGCTCGCGTGCGACCGGATCCAGGGCTGGGCCGTCCACCGCGACCTCCCGGCCGCCGAGGCGACCCGCCTCCTCGCCGCCGAGCGCCGGAAGACGCATGCGGCGGGCAGCGCGGTCGCCTGAGACCCTTTCGCTCTCCCCGCCCTCCTCCGTAGAATCGGCGTCGGGAGGTCCCGCCATGCCCGTCTACGAGTACCGGTGCCGTGCCTGCGGAAAGAAGACCGAGGACCTCGTCCTCGCCGGCGACGCCGCCGACTACGTCCCCGAGTGCCAGCACTGCGGTTCCGGCGACCTCTCCCGGCTCCTTTCCAGCTTCGCGGCTCACGGAGGCGACAAGGCGGGGGCCGCCATGGACGGCCCGTGCGGCATGGGCGCCTGCGAGACGGGCGACATGAGCCAGTGCGGTATGGGCGGCTGCGGGATGGGCAGCGGCGATTTCGGCCTGAACTGACGCGGCCGACCTTACCGGAGTCCCCGTGGCCCCCGGCGCGCGGGAGCGCCCTCCGGCCCTCCCGCGATTAGAATCCCCGCCGGTCCTCTATCACCTTCCGGAGGAAAGATGAACGACAGCTTCAAGACGAAGACGACCCTCTCCGCCGGAGGCGCGACCGTCTCCTACTTCTCGATCGAGACGCTCGCGAAGGAGCACCCGGAGGTCCGGACCCTTCCGTACTCCCTCAAGGTCCTCCTCGAGAACCTCCTGCGCTGCGAGGACGGGCACGTCGTCAGGAAGGACGACATCCTCGCCCTCGCGAAATGGGACCCGAAGGCCGAGCCCGACAAGGAGATCGCCTTCCACCCCGCGCGCGTCCTCATGCAGGACTTCACCGGCGTCCCGGCTGTCGTCGACCTCGCCGCCATGCGCGAGGCGATCGTGGCAATGGGGGGCGACGCGGCGAAGGTGAACCCGCTCTCCCCCGCCGACCTCGTCATCGACCACTCCGTCCAGGTCGACAGCTTCGCCTCCTCGCTCGCCTTCGGGCAGAACGTCGACCTCGAGTACGAGCGCAACCGCGAGCGCTACGAGTTCCTCCGCTGGGGGCAGAGCGCGTTCAAGAACTTCCGCGTCGTCCCGCCCGGCACCGGCATCTGCCACCAGGTGAACCTCGAGTACCTCGCGAAGGTCGTCTGGACGAACGACGACGGCGTCGCCTACCCCGACACCCTCGTCGGGACCGACTCGCACACGACGATGATCAACGGCCTCGGCGTCCTCGGCTGGGGCGTCGGCGGGATCGAGGCCGAGGCCGCCCTCCTCGGCCAGCCCGTCTCGATGCTCATCCCCGAGGTCGTCGGGATGAAGCTCTTCGGGAAGCTCCCCGAGGGCGCGACCGCGACGGACCTCGTCCTGACCGTCACCCAGATCCTCCGCAAGAAGGGGGTCGTCGGGAAGTTCGTCGAGTTCTATGGCCCCGGGCTCGCGGCCCTCGCCCTCACCGACCGCGCGACGATCGCGAACATGGCGCCCGAGTACGGCGCCACGATGGGCTTTTTCCCGGTGGACGGCGAGACGATCAAGTACCTCGAGTTCACCGGTCGCAAGGCGCTCGCCCCGCTCGTCGAGGCCTATTGCCGGGCGCAGGGCCTCTGGCGCGCCGAGGACGCCCCCGAGCCGCGCTTCTCCGACACCCTCGAGCTGAACCTCGCCGACGTCGTCCCGTCCATCGCCGGGCCGAAGCGGCCGCAGGACCGCATCGCCCTCAAGGACGCCAGGAAGGTCTACCGCGAGAGCCTCCCGGCGATGCTCGCCAAGGGCGGCTCGGCGGACGCGACGGTCCCCGTCGCCGAAGGGCGCGTGAAGTACGACCTCCCGAACGGCGCCGTCGTCATCTCGGCGATCACCTCCTGCACGAACACCTCGAACCCCTCGGTCCTCGTCGCGGCCGGCCTCGTCGCCAAGAAGGCGGTCGAGCGCGGCCTCGACACGAAGCCGTGGGTGAAGCCGTCGCTGGCGCCCGGCTCGAAGGTCGTCACCGACTACCTGAAGGCCGCGGGCCTCATGCCCTACCTCGAGGCGCTCGGTTTCCATCTCGTCGGCTACGGCTGCACCACCTGCATCGGCAACAGCGGCCCGCTCCCCGAGAAGGTCTCGGAAGCCGTCCGGACGGGCGACCTCGTCGTCGCGTCGGTCCTCTCGGGCAACCGGAATTTCGAGGGGCGCGTCAACCCGCAGGTGAAGATGAACTTCCTCGCCTCGCCGCCGCTCGTCGTGGCGTACGCCCTCGCCGGCGAGATGGACCTCGACCTGACGACCGAGTCGCTCGGCAACGACCGCAACGGGCAGCCCGTCTTCCTCGCGGACCTCTGGCCGACGCCGCAGGAGGTCGCCGAGACGATCGCGAAGTCGATCGAGCCGGGCCACTACGCCAAGGCCTACGGCGCCGTCTTCGAGGGAGACGAGGGGTGGCGCGCCCTCTCCGTTCCGAAGGGCGACACGTTCGCGTGGGACGCGAAGTCGACCTACGTGAGGAAGCCGACCTTCTTCGAGGACCTCGGCAAGGAGCCGAAGCCCCTCGCCGACGTGAAGGGAGCCCGCTGCCTCGCCCTCCTCGGCGACTCCATCACGACCGACCACATCTCCCCCGCCGGCAACATCGCGAAAACCTCGCCGGCCGCGAAGTACCTCGGCGACAACGGCGTGAAGCCCGCCGACTTCAACCAGTACGGCGCCCGCCGCGGCAACCACGAGGTCATGATGCGCGGCACCTTCGCGAACATCCGCCTCAAGAACCTCATGCTCCCCGGCACCGAGGGCGGCGTCACCCTCCACGTCCCGACCGGCGAGCAGATGTCGATCTACGACGCCGCCATGAAGTACCAGGAGGAGGGGACGCCACTCGTCGTCCTCGCGGGCGCCGAGTACGGCACCGGCTCCTCGCGCGACTGGGCGGCCAAGGGGACGATGCTCCTCGGCGTGAAGGCCGTCGTCGCGAAATCCTTCGAGCGGATCCACCGCTCGAACCTCGCCGGCATGGGCGTCCTCCCGCTCCAGTTCCAGGCCGGCGAGGACGCGCAGACCCTCGGCCTCACGGGCAAGGAGACCTTCGAGGTTGCCGGCGTCGCCGAGGGGCTCACCCCGCACAAGAAGCTCGCCGTCACCGCGACGGCCGACGACGGCACGAAGAAGACCTTCACCGCCACCCTCCGCCTCGACACCCCGAACGAGGTCGACTACTACCGCCACGGCGGCATCCTGCAGTTCGTGCTGCGGCAGATGACGGCGTAGGGCGCCCGGGCCACCAGCAGATCCGGACGAGGGCCGCGGGAGAGATCCCGCGGCCCTCGTCCATTCCCGGACGGAGCACCGAGCCCGTCGACGGTCCGGACCGCCGTCCGCTCCCGCCTGCCGGAGGAGCTCGCGAACCCGCCCGCTCGAAACCAGGATCGGCCGTGGTCATCGCCACGGTTGATTGGTACTGCTCGGGGCGGCCCCGGTCTAAACTGCCCCGAATGACGCCCGCCGCCGCGGGACGGGCCCGGCGAAGGCAGAGGAGCACCTGCACCCCACCGACGCCCCTCGTTCGCCCTGCAGCCGGCCGGGCCACGAGCCCTCGCGCTCGAGGAGGTCTCATGCTCGGGCGGAGAACGTCCCTCCTGGTCGCCGCCGTCCTCGGGATGACGGCCTCCCTGCCGATCGAGGCCGGGGACCCGAAGGGCCGAGGCCCGCTCGACGACACCTTTCTCGACAACCTCGTCGGCTCCTGGAGCATCTCCCGCCAGATCCGGGGCACGGTCGTCGAGAACTCCCTCGACGTTCAGTGGGTCCTGAACCACCAGTTCGTTCAGCTCCACATGCGAGGCACGGGGACGCCGCCCGCGTATGAGGCCATCGTCCTCATCGGCTACGACACCCGTGCTTCGCGGTACGTCGCCCACTGGTGTGACGACTACGGGGGGCAGTACTCTGCGGTTGGATACGGCAAGCGGTCCGGCGATTCCATAGAGTTCACCTTCAGCTACCCCGACGGCCCGTTCCACAACACCATCAAGTGGGACCCTTCCGCTCGCGGCTGGACCTTCGTCATGCAGTCCATCGACTCGCGAGGTCAACGCGTCCTCTTCGCCACGGATACCGTTCGCAAGCGATGACGACGATCGGATACCGAAACGCCGGCCTCGCGCCGGCCCTCGTCCTCGCGGCGGGGCTCTTGGGGGCGTTCCCGGTGAGGGCCGAGGTCCGTGCCGGGTTCCGGTCCGAGCAGATCGCCCGCACGGGAGCCGACTTCGCTGGCGGGCTCCTCGAGGCGGGAGTCTCCGTCCGGTCCGACGGGCTGCGTGCGAGCCGGACGGCCGGCTTCGAATCGGCCCCCATCGACACCGGCGCGACCTTCTCCGCCGTCGGCCCCCACTGGCGCGGCACGCCGGGCGTCACGGTGGAGCTCGCCGTCAGCCCGGACGGCGTCCGCTGGGGAAGCTGGATCGCGGTTCCCGAGGAAGGGACGATCGACGACCTCCGGGAGGACGGGAGTCCGAACCCCTTTGCGGGCGAGTCGGCCGGCGCGCTCGTCTTCGTGGCGCCCGAGAGCCGCTGGGTCCGCTACCGGATCGGGCTCCCCGGCACGGCACGGAGCGAGGCCCGCCTGACGTCGTTCACGCTCCACGTCATCGACCCGGGAACCGAAGCGGCCACCGCACGGGCTTCTTCGCTTCCTCCGGCGGCGGCGCCCGCAGGGACGCGGTCCGCGCCGGCCGCCGCCTCCCCGATCGCGCGCCGCGCCCTCGCGCCGCCGCCCGAGATCCCGACAACCTTTCCGGGACCGCCGAGCCCCCCGATCTCGTCCCGCGCCTCGTGGGGTGCGCGGCCCCCGAAGGCCGCCTACACCTACACGGTCGCGAACCACATCGGCTTCCACCACACGGCCACCATAGAGGACTGGAGCGCCGAGACCTGGGAGGAGTGCGCGGCGCGGGTGCGCGCCATCCAGACTTACCACATGGACACGAACGGCTGGAACGACATCGGGTACGGCTACGTCGTCTGCAAGCACGGCCACGTCTTCCAGGCGAGGGAGGACGACGACGACACCACCGACGTCCAGGGTGCCCACGACGGGTTCAACCGGGGCAGCGCCGGCATCTCCGTCCTCGGCTACTTCCACCCTCCCGTCGACCACCGGCCGACCGCGGCGCAGGTCTCCTCGCTCGTCGACCTGATGGCCTGGATCGCGGGCCGCCGGGGCATCGACCCCCTCGGCCGGAGCCTCTACGAGGCGTTCGGCGCCCCGGTCGACACCGTCTATGGGCACCGCGAGGTCAAGGCGACGGATTGCCCCGGCGACCACCTCTTCGCTCTCAAGGAGCTCATCCGGGCATCCGTGGCCGAGCGGGTGGTCCGGCTGCTCTACTGACCGGGGTCCAGCCGGGAAGGCGCTCACGGCGCGACACGGGCACATTCCCCCCTTGCGTCCGGGATCTCCGCAGGTAGAGTCCCGTGCGATGGGGCTCTTCTCGGACGATTCGAAGGGCGACTCGCAGGCGATTCGGGAGCTCGTCGAGGCGGCCCGAAAGCGGCTGAAGGAGAACCCGGCCGACGCCGGCGCCGTGCTGAAGCTGGCGGACGCCCTCGCCGGGAGCGGGCGGAAGACGGAGGCCGTCCGGATCCTGAACCGTTACGGCCCGATCGTGCAGTCGAAGGGCCGGCTCGAAGCGGCAATCGCGATCTTCAAGAAGGCGACGCAGCTCGACCCGGAGAGCCAGCTGACATCGTCGACGTACCTTTCGCACCTTCAGCTGCAGCAGATCCTGGACGCCGAGAAGGCGGTTCGGGCGGCGGCGCATTCTGCTCCAACCCCGCCCCCTTCCGGCGCCTTCACCCGCCCGGGGCCCGACCCGCCCCCGGCGAGCACGTCCTTCGCGCTGCCGGAGCCCGTCGCGGGTCCGCCTTCCAGCGGGTCCTTCCCGCTGCCGGCGAGCCCGGCGGGGCCTCCGCCAAGCGGCGCCTTCGAGCGAGGCGCGCCCGACGCCTCTCCGCCCCCGGGCGGCTCCTTCCCCGCGCCCGAGCCGGCGCCGCCCGGGCCCTCGGCGTGGGGCCAGAAGAAGGAGGCCGTCCACGGCGCGACGGTCGGGATTCCGCTCCTCAGGGACATTCCCCCTCTCCTGATCGACCTCGTCCTCCAGCGGATCAACCTCGTCACCCTCGCCCCGGGCGAGGTCCTGTTCCGCGAGGGGAGCGAGGGGAACTCCGTCTTCTTCGTCGTCCAGGGGGCGCTCGCCGTGACGGCGCGCCACGACCTCGGCACGGAGGTCGTCCTCCGGATCGCCAGGGACGGAGAGGTCCTCGGCGAGGCCTCGTTCCTCACCTCGATGCCCCGCCATGCGACCGTGACGGCCCGCGAGCAGTCCAACCTCCTCGAGCTCGACCGCAACGCCCTCGCCCCCATCGCGCGCAAGCACCGGGCGCTGGCGGACGCGCTGAACCGCCTCTACGAAGAGCGCGTCCTCGACTCGGCCCTCGCCCGCTCGCGCGTCTTCGGCGTCCTGCCGGAGAGCGAACGTCGGCAGCTGACCCGGAAGCTCGAGACGCTCCCGGTGCAGGCGGGGACGCTCGTCGTGAGGGAGGGGACCCCGGCGAAGGGGACGTACATCGTCAAGCGGGGCGCGTTCCGCGTCGCGTTCCGCACACGCGACCGCGAGGTCGCGGTCGCGCTCCTCAGGCCCCACGAGGTCTTCGGCGACCTCGCCGACGGACGAGAGCAGGCACAGCCCGAGTCGGTCACCGCCGTGACCGAGTCGGAGGTCCTCTGCCTTCCGGCCGAGGAGCTCGCCGCGCTCCGCTCGCGCCACCCGCCGCTCGCCAAGGCCCTCGACGCGCTCAAGCTCGAGCGGGCCGAGAGGTGCGTGGCCGCGCTGCGGGCGGCCCCCCGTTGACGGGCCACGCACCGGCGAGGCCCCGGGTCCGCCGACTCCGCGTGCTACGCTGCCCGGGCGAGAGCCCCGGGCCCGGGGCGCACGGACCGGGTCGCGAATGTCGACGACGCATCGCATGAGCCCCCTGAACCGATTCCGGCCCCGGCCGTTCGAGCTTCTCGCCCTCCTCGCGGTCGTCGCGACCGCCACGACCCTCTCCCTTTCCGGATTCCGCCTCCAGCCCGCCACGCTCCTCTACACGGTGACGAAGAACGGGCCGACCCTCGCGGCAGCCTTCTGCGTGGGCGTCGTCCTCAACCTCCTCTACCGGCTCCGGAAGGCCGGCGCCGTGCGCGCCTACCTGCGCGAGATCCGGACGACGACTTGGCTCCTCGACACGGTCCGAATCTGGGTCGCCTGCGTCCTCCTGAGCTACTCCTATACGTGGCTCAAGTCGCTGATCCCGCTCGTGAACCCACGCCTCTGGGACGTCGAGCTGGCCTGGTTCGACCAGGTCTTCCACCTCGGGATCTCGCCGAACCGGTTCCTCGTCGCGCTCTTCGAGGGGACACCCGTCCTCTCCTTCATCGACTGGACCTACATCCTCTGGCTCCCGTTCGTCCTCGCTCTCTTCGGCTTCTTCACGACCTTCCCGGACCCCAGGACGCGGGCGCAGTTCGCCTTCAGTCACGTCGCACTCTGGACTCTCGGCGTCTGGATCTACGTCGCGATGCCGGCCCTCGGCCCGGCCCTCGCCTTCCCGGACGAGTGGCGCTCGGTCCACGCGTCGATGCCGAAGAACTCGGGCGGGCAGGTCCTGCTTCTCCACAACTACCAGACCGTCCTCGAGGTTCGCCGGACGGGCCAGCTCGGACAGGGCTTCAACCCGGCCCTGGGCATCGCTGCGATGCCGAGCCTCCACGTCGGCGTCGACTGGCTCCTGCTCCTCTGGTGCCTGCGCCGGGCGCGCCCGCTGGCGGGACTTCTCCTGGCCGCCGTCGTCGTCACGCTCCTCGGCTCCATCGCCACGGGCTGGCACTACGCCGTCGACGCCTGGGTGGGCATCGCGATCGCCCACCTCGCGTTCTGGACCGCCACGAAGACGGCGCGGGACCTCCCCGACGGCACGGTCGAGACCGGCGGCGACGCCGGCCCCGCGGCTCTCTAGAATCGGCGGGATGCCCTCCGACCCCCTCCTCGAGACCTCCCTCTCCCTCGCCGCCCGCGCCGTCGACGAGGCCGAGGCGCTCCTGGTCACCGCCGGCGCCGGGATGGGCGTCGACTCGGGGCTCCCCGACTTTCGCGGGCCGGAAGGATTCTGGCGCGCCTACCCGGCCTTCCGCGAGCTCGGCCTTCGCTTCGAGCAGCTCGCCAACCCCGAGTGGTTCTTCGACGATCCCGCGGTCGCGTGGGGCTTCTACGGCCACCGCCTGAACCTCTACCGGCGCACGGTCCCGCACGAGGGGTTCGCGACGCTCCTCCGCTGGGCCGCAGAGAAGCCGCACGGGGCCTTCGTCTTCACCTCGAACGTCGACGGGCAGTTCCAGAAGGCGGGCTTCCCCGCGGACCGCGTCGTCGAGTGCCACGGCTCGATCCACCACCTCCAGTGCCTGAGCGGCTGCGGCGAGCCGATCCGCTCCGCGGACGGCGTCGAGGTCGAGGTGGACGAGACGACGTTCCGGGCCAGCCGGCCCTTCCCGTCGTGCCCGGGCTGCCGCGGCCTCGCCCGCCCCAACATCCTCATGTTCGCCGACATGGGCTGGGACGAGACGCGGACCGAGGCCCAGCACGCGACCCTCCGCAACTGGCTCGACGCGATCCGCGGCCCGCTCGTCGTCCTCGAGCTCGGCGCGGGCACGCGCATCCCGACGGTGAGGATGTTCTCCGAGCGGACGGCCCGCGCCCCCCGGCGGACCCTGATCCGGGCCAACCCCCGCGAGCCGCAGCTCGGCTGGGGCTTCGAGGAGCCCGCGCCGGATTCCCTCGAGGCGCTCGTGTCGCGCGCGATTCCGACGGGACGCCCCGTGGGGATCTCCCTCCCCCTCGGCGCCGACGCGGCGATCCGCGGGATCGACGCCCTGAAGTGAGCGGCCCCGCTGCTAAGATTCCCGCACGCCATGCCCGTAGACGGTGAGGTCCCGGACATCCAGGTCCGGCTCAAGGACATCTACCACGAGCTCCCCGACGCGCTCCGGCGGATCGCGGACGCGCTGATGTCCGACCCGCTCCTGGGGGCGCTCTGGGGGATCGAGGAGATGGCCGAACGCTCCGGCGTGAGCGTCGGGACCGTGATGCGGTTCTCGAAAAGGCTCGGCTACAGGGGTTTCAGCGACTTCCGCGAGGCGCTCCGCGATGCCTGCCAGGCCCGCTCCGAGGGGGAGCCGCTCGAGGCGCTCGAGGCGCCGACCGACGTCTTCTGGGCCCTCGCGGAGGTCGCGCGGCGCGACGGCGAGAACCTCGACCGCTTCCGCAAGTCGGTCGACAGGGCGACGCTCGAGGGGGCGACGCAGCTCCTGACGAGGGCGCAGCACCGCGTCCTCCTCGGCCGCGGCGTCTCGAACGTCATGTGCCAGATCATGGCGTTCAACCTGACGCAGGCGGGGCTCCCCTGCATCGCGGCGATTCCTTCGGACTTCTCGAACCAGGTCGCGAACCTCGGCGCGAAGGACCTCCTCGTCGTCATCAGCTTCGCCCCGTTCAGCCGCGAGACGGTCGACGCCGCGGCCTTCGCGAAGAGGCAGGGGATCCCGGTCCTCGCCTTCACCGACCGCAGGGACTCGCCCCTCGCGCGGTCGGCGAGCCAGGTCGTCGTCCTTCCGTCGGAGGACTTCCTCTTCAGCTTCGGGCTCTCTACGTTCTCGGTCCTCTCCCACGCCCTCGCCATCGCCGTCGCCGCGATGGACCCGGCCGGGACGGTGAAGCGGCTGAAGGCCGCCGACGAGGTGGGCCAGCCGCTCTACCTCGAGCACTGGCTCCCGATGCAGCCCGGCGCCATCCGCGTCGCGCGGCCGCCGAAGCCGTCCGGCTCCTGACGGCCACCGGCGCGCCCGTCAGAGTCCGAGCGAGAGGATCGCCTCCAGGGCTCCCCCCGCGACGGCCCGGGCCTTGTCGGAGACCGTGAAGCAGCTCTCCCGGACGCCGCGCGGATCGACGTCGGCGACCTTGAGCCCGGCGGGGACCTCGAGCCCCGGCCGGATCATCCCGCGCACGACGCCGGAGATCGGCGAGGCGACGACCATCTCCCCGACGGCGAGGAGCGGGGACCCCGCCTCCACCGCCTCGCCGATCGCGCGGGAAGGAACGGCGATTCCGGCGACCGGGGAGTGGACGACGCGTCCCGGCCCCTGCCCTGCGATGACGCCCGGGATGCCCGTGTTCGGCGCCGCGGACCCCTCGCGGATCACGCGACCGAGTTCGTGTCCGCGCATCGTCTCGACGACGGCGTGGACGTCGCGTCCCGCCACGAATCCCGGACCGAGCGCGACGACGACCGGGGCCATGTCGATCCGGGTGCCGAGGTTGCGCTTGGCGACGATGCCGTCGAGGAGAGCCGTCGGCGCGACCGTGTCGAGGACGCGGCATTCCGGGTCCACGAGAACAGGCACTTCGAGGCGGGCCCAGGCCCCGGGAACGGCGTCGCAACGGAACGCCCGCACTCCCTCCACGGTGACGCTCCCCTCGAAGACCGCCTCGGAGAGGCTCACGGTCCGGCGGATCGCCGTGGGCCTCGCGGTCTCCAGCGCGACCACGCGGAACCCGGAGCGGACGAGGCGGACGATGCAGCCCGTGGCGAGATCTCCCGCCCCGCGAACGACGACGAGGGCTCCGCGGACGAGGCTCACCGCCCCGGATCCCGTCGCACGGTGAAGAACGACCTCTCCCCGCTCTCGTCGGCGCTCAGGACGACGATGTCCGCGCCGAGAGCGCCGACCTGGCCGGGCGACGGAAGGTACGGAGACCGGTCCGCCTTGTTGAGGAGGACGACGCGCCGACCCCGGGCGCCCCTGAAGAGCCCCTCGGGGTGACGGGCGAGCGCCACGACGTGGTCCCAGCCGATCGGAGCCCCTGCCGCGCAGCCGGTGACGGCGGCGAAGCGCTCCGGGCGGTGGACCGTCCGTTCGTCCATCGGCTCTCCGAGGGCGTCGAGGCCGACGACGCCGACGACGACGTCGGTCCCCTCCGGCACGACCGGTTCGTGGTCCGCCGGCGCCTTGATCGGGCGCCTCTTCGAGCCGTCGGCCTCCACGAGGACGAGGCCCCAGAGCTCTCGAAGCCCCCCCACCCGGGAAGGGTGGATCCCCTTCAGTTTTCTCGGCTCGTTCGCGACGCGGGCGACGAGGAGCGTGACTCCCGGCAGCGGCTCGAGGCCCGTGCAGGGTTCGCCGGTGGCCGGCTGCTCGAAGTCGGGACGCAGGAGGGTCCTCGCGAGGGGCTTTCCCACGTCCTCCGTCGGGTCGGCGAGGTGCGTCGTCGTCGTCGCGAGAACGGGCCGGCCTTCTTCCGCGAGCTCGCGGGCGAGGTGGAGGAGGAGGCTCGTCTTGCCGCCCGCCCCAACGAACGACACGACGCCCCGGCCGCCCGGAAGTAGCGGGAGGAGGAGGTCGGCCAGCCTCAGGACGCGTCTCGTCGCGCCCTCCCGGAGAGGCCGGCGTCCGGCACGCCGCGGCGAACCGCGACGAGCTCGCCGGCGATGGAAATGGCGAGCTCCTCCGGCGTCTCCGCGCCGATGGCGAGGCCGATCGGCGCGTGGACCGACGCGACCTTCGAGGGGTCGAAGCCGTCCGCCAGGACCTGCCCGGTCAGGAGACGGACCTTCCTGCGGCTCCCGATCAGGCCGGCATAGCGCCAGGGCTTCCCCAGGACCGCCCGGAGCGACTCGAGGTCCGCGAGGTGGCCGCGGGTCACGACGACGACGTAGGTCGCCGCGTCGAACGGGAAGGACTCGACGACCTCCGCGTAGCCCCCGCAGCGCGTCTCGACCCCTTCCGGGTAGCGGTCGGGGGCCAGGAACTCCTGCCGGTCGTCGGCGACCGTGACCGCGAAGCCGAGCGGGACCGCGGCGGCCGCGACCGCGCGACCGACGTGGCCGCCGCCGAGGACGAGGAGCTTCTCGGGCGGCAGGAGCGGGTCGTAGAAGAGCCCCGCCTCCCCGTCGAGGACGGGCTTGCCCTGCCCGAGCGCGCGCCGGACCGTCTCCGGGTCAGCGCCCGCGGGCGGGGAGGGCGTCCACGCCCCGTTCTCGCCCACCGCCGCGCTCTCGCCCGTCGCGGGCCGGCGGACGACGACGACGCGCTCGCCCCGCCGGAGGAGATCTCGCGCGGCCTCGTACGCGGCTCTCGACCCGAGCGGCTCGACGAGGACCCGGCTCGTTCCGCCGCAGACCATGTCCATCCCCTCGGCCTCGTTCCCCTGCATCTCGACCTCGAGAACGCGCGCCCTTCCGTCGGCGAGCGCCTCGCGGACCGCCGCGAGGACGAGCGACTCGCCCCGGCCGCCCCCGACGGAGCCCGCGGCGAGGCCCTCCGGCCCGGCGAGCATCCAGGACCCGGCGTGGCGCGGCGCAGAGCCCTTCACCTGCATCACGGTGCAGAGCGCGATCGGCTCCCGCGACGCGAGAAGGAGGTCGAGGAGCCGAAGGCTCATCCCTTCTTCTTCCTGCTGTAGGGCGTCCCTTCGAGCGGGAGCTCCGTCCGGAAGACGCCGTCGCGGCTGAAGTAGGCGCCGGCGACCGCCGGCGCCGTCGGGATCGTCGCGATCTCGCCGAGCCCCTTGGCGCCGCGGGCGAGCGGCGACGGGTTCTTCTCGACAATCACCGGCTCGATCGGCGGGACCTTCGCCGCCTTGAAGAGGCCGAGCGTGCCGTACTTCACCTGCGGCTCGCCCTCCTTCAGCGGGAAGTCCTCCGTGAGGGCGTAGCCGAGCCCCATGACGACGCCCCCCTCGATCTGCGACTCGACCTGGACCGGGTTGATCGCGCGCCCGATGTCGTGCGCCGCGACGACCTTCTCGAGCATCCCGTCGCCGTCGAGGAGGACGACGTGGGCCGCGTAGGAGTAGGCGACGTGGCTCACGGGGTTCGGCTTGTCGGAGGCGAACGGGTCGGTGACGCCCGAGAACTCGGCGTGGTACTCCTTCCCCTCGAGCGCCTCGAGCGAGGCGCCGTCGAGGTCGGCCTTCAGCGCCCGGGCCGCCCGGCAGGCCGCCTCGCCCGTGAAGAGCGTCTGGCGCGAGGCCGTCGTCGTGCCGCTGTTCGGGGAGGTGGAGGTGTCGGGCGTCGCCACGACGACGCGCTCCCAGTCGAGCCCGGTGATCTCGGCGACGAACTGCATCAGGACCGAGGCGAGCCCCTGTCCCATGCAGGCGGCGCTCGTGTAGACGACCGCCTTCCCGTTCTCCACCTTCAGGCGGACGCGGCCGATGTCCGGGAGACCGACGCCGATCCCGGCGTTCTTCAGCGCGACGGCGATCCCCGCGTCGGGCCTCTTCTCGCAGAGCTCCTTGACGGCGAGGAGGCACTCCTTCAGGGCCGTCCCTTCGTCGCAGACCTGCCCGTTCGGCAGGACGTCTCCCGGCCCGACGGCGTTCCGCCAGCGGATCTCCCAGGGGCTGACGCCGACCTCCTTCGCGAGGAGGTTCAGGCACGACTCGATCGCGAAGCACGACTGCGTGACGCCGAAGCCGCGGAACGCCCCGCCGGGCGGGTTGTTCGTGTAGACGCCCGTCCCGGTCATCTCGACGTTCGGGATCGTGTACGGCCCCGCGCCGTGCGTGCAGGCCCGCTGGAGAACCGGCCCGCCGAGCGAGGCGTAGGCGCCGGTGTCCTCGAGGAGGTCCGCCTTGACCGCGGTGACGCGCCCATCGGCGTCGGCCGCGACGACGTACTCCATCTCCATCGCGTGCCGCTTTGGGTGGACGCGGATCGACTCCTGCCGGTCGAGCGTCACCTTCACGGGCGCCCCCGTCTTCCAGGCGAGGAGCGCCGCATGGTGCTGGACGATGAGGTCCTCCTTGCCGCCGAACCCGCCGCCGACGTAGGCGCTGATCACCTTCACGCTCTCGGGCGGGACGCCGAGGACCCCGACGATCCCCTTGTGGTCGTCGTAGATGCTCTGAGTCCCGGTGTAGACGGTCATCGTGCCGTCGCCGTTCGGGATCGCGAGGGCGCTCTCGGGCTCCATGAAGGCGTGCTCGGTCTCCGGCGTCCGGAAGGTCTTCCGGATGACGTGCGCGGCCTCGGCGATCGCCTGGTCCGGGTCGCCGCGCTTGAGGACCGTCCGCGCGAGGAGGTTCCCCTTCGGGTGGAGCTTCGGCGCGTCGTCGTCGAGCGCCCTCCGGGCGTCGACGAGCGGCGGGAGGACCTCGTGGTCGAGGCGGATCCGCTTCGCCGCCTCCTTCGCGATCTCGCGCGTCTCGGCGGCGACGAGGGCGATCGCGTCGCCGACGTAGCGCGTCTCCTCGCCGACCGCGATCATCGCGGGCCAGTCGTGGATGATGTGCCCCTGGAGCCGCTCGCCCGGGACGTCGGCCGCGGTCATCACGGCCACGACGCCCGGCATCGCGAGCGCCTCGCTCGCGTCGATCCCGAGGACCTTCACGCGCGCCTTCGGCGGGCGGAGGACGGCCCCGTGGAGCATCCCCGGGACCTTCATGTCGTCGACGTAGACCGCCCCGCCGAGGACCTTCTCCCGGGCGTCGGCGCGGAGGATCTTCGCGCCGACCGAGAGCGGGACGTCGTGCTCGCCGGGGACCGCCTCCCCCTCGCGGAGGAGGCGCGCGGCCTCCTGGATCCCCTTCTCGATCTTCACGTAGCCCGTGCAGCGGCACATGCTGAACTGCAGGGCCTTCGCGACCTCCTCGGTCGCCGGCTCGGGGTTGGCGTCGACGAGCCCCTTGGCCGTCATCACCATCCCCGGCATGCAGAAGCCGCACTGGACGGCGCCGGCGTTCCCGAAGGCCCAGGAGTAGACGTCCTTCTCCCGCTCGGAGAGCCCCTCGACGGTGACGACGCTCTTCCCGGCGACCTTCGCCGTCGTCGTGAGGCAGGAGCGGGTCGGCTTGCCGTCGACGAGGACCATGCAGGCGCCGCACGACCCCTCCGAGCAGCCGTTCTTGACGGAGGTGAGGTCCAGCTCCTCCCGGAGGAAGGTCAGGAGCTTCACGTCCCTGCCGGCCGCGACCTCCCTCCCGTTCACGCGGAAGGCGACGGAAACCGCGTCGATCGTCGCCGCGCTCGCCGGATCGTTGACCTGAAGCGTCGACATGGGGCACCTCCCGTGGCGAATCCAGTCTAGAGCCTCGCGGCCCGCTTCGGAGCGGCCCTCAGCGGGCCACGGTGAGGATTGTCCCGATCTCCTCGGGGGTCCGCCCGACGACCGCCTGGTAGTTGCCTCGATCGGTCGCTCCTTCCGTGATCATCAGGAGGACGGTCCTGTCGGGGCCGAGGAGGCCGGCGTCCCGGAACCCCGCGGTCGAGCCGTCTTCGTGGAGCGCGGCGAGCGCCCCGAGAGCGGCGGCCCCGGTCTCCCCCGCGACGACGCCCGCGTCCGCGAGACCCCGCATCGCCTGGCGGGCCCTCTCGTCCCCGATCGAGACCATCCAGTCGACCCCCGTCGAGACCTTCGGCCAGGCCACGGGCGAGGGGAGGCCGCAGTTCAGGCCGACCATGATCGAGCGGTGCGGCCCCGGGACGGCGGTCATCTCGCCCGCCCCCGCCGACACCTGGATGCAGTTCGCGTCGGCCGGCTCGACCCCGACGAGAGCCCCCTTCCACGGGCGGCTCCGGTAGTAGCTGACGGCGGCCGACATGAAGGCGCCGACGCCCATCGGGACGATCACGACGTCGGGCGCGCCGACGCCGGCGGCCGCCAGCGCCTGCTCGATCTCCATGAAGATCGTCGTGTAGCCGTCGACGACCCGGCGCGGAGTCACGTCGTAGCCGGGCCAGGAGGTGTCGGAGATGACGAGGCAGCTCTCGCCCGCCTCCTCGGCCGACCGGGCGACCGCGGCGTCGTAGTCGCCGTCGACGACGACGACCTCGGCCCCCTCGTTCTGGATGGCGTGGATCCGCGCGGGAACGGTGCCCCTGGGGACGAAGATCCGGCAGGAGAAGCCGAAGAGCCGCGCCATGAACGCCACCGCCCGTCCGTGGTTCCCGTCGGTCGCCGCGGCCAGCGAGAACGGGCGCAGGTAGGCGATGCGGCGGGAGAGGTCGTTCACGTTCGCCCACGGCTCCGGCTCGAAGCCGAGGTGATCGCAGAGCGCCCGGTACGTCGCCCACGACGCACCGAGGATCTTGAAGCTCGGGAGGCCCAGCCGCTGCGTCTCCGCCTTCACGAGGACCCGCTTCACGCCGTACATCGCCGCGAGGTCGGGGCAGTCGTAGAGCGTCGTCGCGCGGTAGGCGGGCATCCGGCGGTGGAAGACCCAGACCGAGGGGTCCGGCGCCGGCCACCGGTGCTCGGGCCTGGCGAGGGGGTTTCGGAGGAGAGTCGCTTCCGCGGTGAGAGTCGTGGCGTTCATCTTCGGCCTCCGGGGGTCCGGACGGACGGGGCCAGGGCGACGGGCGCTCGAGCGGCTCGAGCCCGGGTCACGGGACGACGTGGGTGCCGGTCCTGCCGGCGAGGGCGAGGCCGAGGTGCGCGGGGTCGGTGACGATCGCCTCGCGTCCGCCCCCCTCGAGGAAGGCGATGACGGCCTGGATCTTGGGGAGCATGCTGCCCGGCTTGAAGTGTCCCTCGGCGCAGTACCGCTTCGCCTCGGCGACCGTCATCCGGTCGAGGTCGCGCTGGTCGGGCTTGCCGTAGCTCAGGCAGACCTTCTCGACCGCGGTCGAGATGACGAAGAGGTCGGCGCCCAGCTCGCGCGCGAGGAGGCTCGAGGCGAAGTCCTTGTCGATGACCGCGGCGGCGCCCGCGAGCTTCCCGGTCCCGTCGTCGACGACCGCGATCCCGCCGCCGCCGGCCGCCACGACGACGAAGCCGGCGTCCAGAAGGCTCTTCACGGCTCCGAGCTCGAGGATCTCCTTCGGGGCGGGCGAGGCGACGACGCGCCGCCAGCCGCGCCCGGAGTCCTCGACGACGGCCCAGCCGTCCTTCTCGCGGTGGAAGTCGGCCTTCTCCTTCGAGAGGAACGAGCCGATCGGCTTGTTCGGGTTCGCGAAGGCGGGGTCGTCCCGATCGACGAGGCACTGCGTGACGACGGTCGCGGCCCCCTTCTCGATGCCGAGCCTCCGGAACTCGTTCCCCAGCGCGAGCTGGATGTGGTAGCCGAGGGCCCCCTGCGTGTCGGCCACGCAGGAGTCGAGCGGGACCATGTGGAGCTCGGAAGCGGCCAGCTCGGAACGGCGCAGGATGAAGCCGACCTGCGGCCCGTTCCCGTGCGTGATGACGAGCCTCAGATCGGACTCCGCGACGAGCGGCGCGATGTGCGCGCACGTCGTGGCGGCGGCCTGGTACTGGTCGGGCACCGTCTGGTGCTCCTTGTCGGTGATGAGGGAGTTGCCTCCGATGGCGATGACGGCCGTACGGGTCACGTGAGCCTCCTTCGAGTCGGCGCGGCCGCAGGCTGTGCCGAGTGCGTCGTGGTGGGGACGGGGGACGGTCAGAAGCGCTCCCAGAGCGCCGTGGCGAGACGGCGGCTCTCGGACGCGAGAGCCGCCTCGTCGACGTCGATCTCGAGCTTGCGGCCCTCCATCAGGACCCGGCCGCCGCAGATCGTCGTGTCGACGACGGCCTGCGAGACGCCGAAGACGAGGTGGCCGAGGACGGTGTCGTCGTTCAGCGGGGTCGGCGGGAGGTAGTCGACGAGGATGACGTCCGCCGCGGCCCCCTCGGCGAGGGTCCCGATCGGGAACCCCCAGAGGACCGAGGCGATCTCCGGGTTCCGGACGAAGAGGGCGCCCGTCAGCTCCATGAAGCCGCAGCTCGGGTTCTCCTGCCGGAGGTGCTGCGCCCAGAGGCCGACGCGGAGCTCCTCGAGCATCCCGACCGTCATCGCGTCGGTGCCGAGGCCGACGGGGACTCCGCGCCTCGCAAGGCCGAGGACGTCGGCGATGCCGACCGCGTTGTTGAGGTTCGACTGCGGGTTCGTGACGACCCAGGCGCCGCTCGCGGCGAGGGCGTCCTTGTCCGCGTCGTCGCAGTGGACGGCGTGGGCCGCGATGCTCCCCTTCCCGAGGATCCCGAGGTCGATCAGCCGCCGCGCCGACGACTTGCCGTGCCGGGCCCGGTTCGCGGCGACGTCCGAGGCCGCCTCGGCGACGTGGACGTGGAACCCGACGCCGAGGTCGCGCCCCATCCGGGCGGCCTTCCCGAGCGTCGCGTCGGAGAGCGTGAAGGCGGCGTGGAGGCCGAAGAGGGCGCGGAGCTGCGGGTCGTTCGCCGAGGCGCACTCGCGGGCGAAGGCGGCATTCTCCTCCAGCCCCTCTTCGGCGACCTTCTCCCCGTCCCGGTCCGACACCTCGTAGCAGAGGCAGGAGCGAAGCCCCGTCTCCTTCACCGCCTTCGCGATCCGGCCGAGGGAGCCGGTCACCGCCCCCGGGCTCGCGTGGTGGTCGACGAGGGTCGTCGTCCCCTTCCGGATTGCGTCGAGGAGGATGACCTTCGCGCTCACCTCGACGTCGTCGAGCGAGAGCTTCCGGTCGAGGCGCCACCAGAGGTTCTCGAGGACCTCCTGGAAGCTCGCGCTCGGCGCGGCCTTCCCGAGGCCGCGCACGAGCGTCGAGTAGAAGTGCATGTGGGCGTTGACGACCCCGGGGAGGGCGAGCTTCCCGCGGGCGTCGATCTCGCGGTCGAAGGGGCCGGGGATCTCCCCGGCGGGCGCGATGCGCGCGATGCGGCCCCCCTCGAGGAGGAGCGCCTGGCCTTCGAGGACCCGGCAGGGGCTCCCGAAGGTGACGAGCGTGCCGTTCCGGATGAGGAGCCGCATCACGACCTCCGTGTCTCGATCGGCGTCCCGGGGGCTACCCGAGGCCGACCTCGGCGTTGAACTCCTCGATGAGGCGGTCGAAGTGGACGACCTCCTCCTCGAAGAGCTCGCGCCAGTACTCCGGGTTCCACTGCGCCTGGATCTCCTCGTAGGTCTTCCCCTGCTGCTCGACCCAGGTGTAGTACTTCAGGTTGTGGATCGCCTTGCGGTCCTGGTAGGTCAGCTCCTTGAAATTGTCCGTCGCCTGCCGCTCGAGGCTCCCCGTGAGCGTCCGGGCCGCGTCGATCGCCGTGAACGCCCCGCGCTCCGCCGTCAGCTCCGCGAGGCGCGAGAGGTACATCTCGGCGCTGTCCGTGAAGACCGTGAAGACGACGTCGTTCTCGTCGAGCTCCCAGTACTTCGCCGCCTTGATCGCCGCCAGGACGTTGCAGATGCAGCTGATGCCGAGGAGGTCGAGCTTCCCGACCGTGTCGGCGGGCGCCCCGGCCGCCACGAGGAGCTCCTGGCCCGCCGGCTCGTTGAAGAGCCGGAGGAGGCGCATGCAGTCCTCGTCGTCGATCGCGGCGACGGCGTCGGTGTTCCTCACGTTGTGGACCCACGGCACGTGCTTGTCGCCGATCCCCTCGATCCGGTGGTCGCCGAACCCGTTCTTCAGGAGGGTCGGGCACTGGAGCGCCTCGGTCGCGACGGTCTTCATGCCGGGGAACCTCGTCTTCAGGTAGTCCCCTGCGGCGATCGTCCCGGCGCTGCCCGTGGCGCTGACCCAGGCCGAGAGGCGCGCCTTCGGCCCGCGGACCGCCTGGAAGGCCTCCTGGACGGCGGGCCCGGTCACGTTGTAGTGCCAGATCGGGTTCCCCATCTCGTCGAACTGGTTGAAGACGACGTGCACCGGGTCCTTCTTCAGCTCCCAGCACTTGTCGTAGATCTCCTTCACGTTGCTCTCGCAGCCCGGCGTCGCGATGACCTCGGAGCCGATCGTGCGGAGCCACGTGAAGCGCTCCTGGGACATGTTCTCGGGGAGGATCGCGACCGCCGTGCAGCCGAGGACGGCCGAGTCGAAGGCCCCGCCGCGGCAGTAGTTCCCCGTCGACGGCCAGACGGCCTTGTGCTTCTCCGGGTCGAACTCGCCGCTGACGAGCCGCGGGACGAGGCAGGAGAAGGCCGCCCCGACCTTGTGGGCCCCCGTCGGGAACCACTTCCCGACGAGGCCGACGATCCGGGCCTTCACCCCGGTGATCTCCCTCGGGATCTCGAGGACGTTCGGGCCGCCGAAGAGGCCCGTCTCGTGGTCGTTCTTCCAGGTGATCCGGAAGAGGTTCGCGGGGTTGACGTCCCAGAGGCCGACCCCCTCGAGCTTCTTCTTTGCGCTCTCGGGAAGGAGCTTCGGGTCCCGCATCTGCGCGTACGTCGGGATGACGATCCCGCGCTCGCGGCAGCGCTTCGCCGTCCGCTTCCTCACCTCGGTGTCGATCGACTTGATGATGCGCGACATGGCGCGCCTCCTCAGATGCTCAGCTTCCGGCCGCGGGCGACGATCTCGTCGAGCTTGGCGGCCGGGTCGGCGATCCGCTCGAGGAACATGAGCGCGCTGATGACGAACGGCTTGTAGGCCGCCTCGTGGTACGTCGGGATCCGGTACTGCTCGAAGACCTCGGCGCTCACCTCGCCCGCCTTGCAGCTGACGTCGGTGATGTCGGCCGGGAGGCAGTGCATGTAGAGCGCCTTTCCCCCCTTCGTCAGGTCCATCTTCTTCCGGTCGCACTCCCAGCTCGTGAACTTCGCGTTGTTCGCGAGGCACTCCTTCTCGAGCGCCTTCAGGCCGTCCTTGTCCCCCTTGTTCAGGAGCTCGGTCCGCCGGCCCATGACCTCGTACGGGGCCCACGACTTCGGGTAGACGATGTCCGCGTTCGCGAACGCCGCTTCCATGCTATTGACGACCTCGAACTTCCCGCCGCTCTCCGCCGCGTTCTTCCTCGCGACCTCGACGACGTCCGGGATCAGGCCGTAGCCCTCGGGGTAGGCGAGGCTCACGTCCATCCCGAAGCGGGTCATCAGGCCGATGATCCCCTGCGGCACGGAGAGGGGCTTGCCGTAGCTCGGGCTGTAGGCCCAGGTCATGGCGATCCGCTTCCCCTTCAGGTTCTCGAGGCCGCCGAAGTGCTTCTTCAGCCAGGCCAGGTCGGCGAGCGACTGGGTCGGGTGGTCGACGTCGCACTGGAGGTTGACGAGGCTCGGGCGGCGGTGGAGGACGCCCTGCTTCGTCCCGTCGGTGAGGGCGTCGCCGACCTCGCGCATGTAGGAGTTCCCCGCGCCGAGGAACATGTCGTCGCGGATGCCGATGACCTCGGTCAGGAACGAGATCATGTTGGCCGTCTCGCGGACGGTCTCGCCGTGGGCGATCTGGCTCTTCTGCTCGTCGAGGTCGGAGAGCGAGAGGCCCATCGCGCTCGCGGCCGAGGCGAACGAGAAGCGCGTGCGGGTGGAGTTGTCGCGGAAGATGGAGATCGCGAGTCCCGTGTCGAAGCAGCGGTAGGAGTACCCCTCCTGGTGGAGCCGCTTGAACGTCTCGGCGAGCGTCAGGATCGCCTTGAGCTGGTCGGCCGAGTGCTCCCAGGTCAGGAGGAAGTCCTTCTGGAAGAGGTCGTTCTGGAAGGTCTTGAACTCGGCGGCGAGGTCGTGGATGGCCTGGGACGGCATGGCTCTCTCCTTTTCCTTCTTCTCTCAGTCGTGGTTCGGGTGGAGCTGTCCCCTGCAGACCGCCGGGTCGACGAGGTCGCCGTCTCTCACGACGGGCTCCCCGTGGACGAGGACGTGGCGCAGGGTGAGTGTCGAGGTGAAGCCGGGGAAGGGCTCGTGGACGTCGCTCTCCGTCCCGCGGACGGGCCGCTCGGGCCCGTTCGGGTCGAGGACGACGACGTCGGCGTCGAGGCCCGGGCGGAGCGCCCCCTTGCGGCCGTCGAGGCCGAGCCGCGCGGCGGGGTTCTTCGAGAGGAGGAGCGAGAGCTCCGCGGCAGCCCGGGCGGGCTCGCCGGCCCAGAGCCTCCACGCGTGGTGGAGGAGCCCGCCGACGCCCGGCAGGCCGTTCGCGACGGTCCGCACGTCCCGGCCGTCCCAGTCGTCCTTGTCTTCCTTCCGGAAGGGGCAGTGGTCCGTGGCGAGGAAGTCGAAGGCCCCCTGGCGAGCGAGGTCGCGGAAGCGTTCGCGATTCCCCCGGAGCGGCGGTGAGCAGAGCCAGCGGTGACCGTCGGGCCGGTCCAGCCAGCTCTCGTCCAGCCAGAGGTACTGGGGTCCGGTCTCGCAGGTGACGTCCTGCCGTGCCTTCGCCTCGCGGATCCTCTCCGCCGCGGCGACGGTCGAGACGTGGACGACGTGGAGCGGGACGCTCCGCTGCGCCGCCAGGTCGAGGAGCGCCCCGACCGCCGAGACTTCCGCCGCCTCCGGGCGGAGCCGTGCGTGCGCGACAGCGCGGGAGAGGTCGATCCCGGAGGTGTCGACCGACTCGAGAAGGGCGTCGTCCTCGCAGTGGATGAGGAACCGGATACCGAGCGGCCCGAGGCGCCGGAAGACCTCCTCGAGACGCTGGTGGTCCGAGAAGAGCCCCGCTCCCCTGTAGGTCGTGTAGAGCTTGAAGGTCCGGTAGCCCGCCCGGACGAGCTCCTCCATCTCCGCCCAGTCGCCCTCCTCGAAGCGGGTCGGGGTGAGGTGCCACGCCACGTCGGCGTGGCACTTCCCCTCGGCCCGCGCCCGGGCGGCGCCGAGCGCTTCTCCGAGCGTCTGCCGCGGGCCCTGGGTGACGAAGGCGCAGAGCGTCGTGACGCCGTTCTTCACCGCGACGCGCGTCCCGCTCTCGTAGTCGTCCGCGAGCTCGAAGCGGCCGATCCGGTCCCCGACGTGGACGTGGAAGTCGACGAGACCGGGGAGAACGAAACAGCCCGCGGCGTCGATCTCCCTGTCGGCCGGCCCGAGACCGCGGCCGACGGCGGAGACGCGCCCGCCCTCGAGGAGGAGATCCGATTCCGCGACCAGGCCCTCCGAGGCCAGCCGGCCGTTCCTCACGAGCGTTCTCATGCGCGCCTCCCGCCGTCTCCCCGGCTCGTCAGAAGTGGATCTCCGCCTGGAACGTCGGGGCGGAGGTCGTGTGGTTCGGGCGCGTCGTCGCCGTACCCGGGACCGGGATCGGCGAGGGGTTTCCGAACTTGTGGTACCAGAGCTCGTAGCCCGGACCCATCGAGATCGTCCCCTTCTTGATCCCCACGAGGGAGCCGACGTCGAACTGCCAGGTCATCCTCGAGAGGACCTCCGTCTCCGTCTCGACCCCGACCGCGTCCTTCCCCTTCGGGAGCGTCGCGTAGGCGAACCCCTTGAAGGTCGAAGAGACCTCCTTGCCCAGCGCGATCGGCAGCCCCCAGCTCAGGTTGAACATCACGGTGCCGTCGAACTCGACGTCCTTCTGCCCCGTCGCGGCGAAGGCGTTGTGAGTCCACTCCTTGTAGTACCAGACGCCGAAGTCCGCGAAGCCCTTCTTCGGGTTGAGGTTCACGGTCGGCCCGACGACGATCATCCGCTTCCCGGGGGCGAAGCCCGTGTTCTTGGAGTTGAGGTCGCCCCCGACCGTGAGCGCCACGTCGCGGACGAGCTTGCTCTTGACCCCGGCCTTGAAGGCCTTGTTCAGGCTGAGCTGGTGGCGGTAGGTGACGTAGATCTCCTGGGCGCCGCCGGAGGTCGCGCCGTTCGCCGGGTCGTAGCTGTTCGACATCAGGACGTCGACGTTCAGGAAGTTGCTCCCGAGCGAGTAGCGGTTCGCGACCGTGAACTGGGCGACGTTCTTGATGATGTCGTGGTCGATCGCCGGGTCGTTCACGTGATAGCAGTAGCGGTAGCCGACCAGGAAGTCGGTCCAGTCCGCCGCCGGGGCGGCGGGAGCGGCCGCGAGGGAGAGGACCGCGAGGGCGGCGAGGAGGCGGTTCGAGGGGGACTTCATCGTCTGTCGTCCGGTTCCTTCGTCGGTGGTCCGTGCAGGGGCCGGGCCGCGTCAGGCCTCGGCCTTCGCCGAGGCGGCCAGGCTCTCCGAAGCCGCCGCCTCGGCGCCCTTCAAGCCGTTGAAGAAGGCGTTCAGCGCGACGGCGACGATGGAGCAGAGGAGGATGCCGCTGTGGAGGAGCGGGCTGAGGGCCTTCGGCATCTGGGCGAAGAACCTCTCGGCGACGAGCGGGATCATCCCGAAACCGACGGCGAGGGCGACGATGTAGAGGTTGAGGCGGTTCTTCGCGAAGTCGACGCCGCCGAGGATCCGGATGCCGGTGGCGCAGACCATGCCGAACATGACGATGCCGGCGCCGCCGAGGACGAACTGCGGGACCGAGGCGACGACGAAGGCGAGCTTCGGGACGAGGCCGAGGGCGAGGAGGATGACGCCGCCCACCGCCGTGACCCACCGGCTTCTCACGCCCGTGACCCCCACGAGGCCGACGTTCTGGGAGAACGACGTGTAGGGGAACGTGTTGAAGATGCCGCCGATGAGGGTGCCCAGGCCGTCGACGCGGAGGCCGTCGGAGAGGTCGGACTGGCGGACCTCCTTGCCGACGATGTTCCCCACCGCGAGGAACATGCCGAGCGACTCGATCATGACGACGACCATGACCATGCACATCGTCAGGCAGGCGACGAGGTCGAAGGTCGGCATCCCGAACTGGAACGGGGTGACGACCGCGAACCACTTCTCCGAGGCGAGGCCGCCGAAGTCGACCTTGCCGAGGGCGATCGCGATGAGCATCCCGAGGACGAGCCCCATGAGGACCGCGATGTTCGAGAAGAAGCCCTTCACGAACTTCGTGATCAGGAGGATGAAGACGAGGACGATCGCCGCGACGGCCAGGTGGAGCGGGGCGCCGTAGGAGGGGTTGTCGACCATCGCGCCCGTCGCCAGGTCCCTGACCTTCGGGTTGCCGCCGGCCGCCCAGTTCACGCCGACGCGCATCAGCGAGATGCCGATGATCGTGATGATCGAGCCGGTCACGACGGGCGGGAAGAGAGGGAGCATCCGGCTGATGAGGGGTGCGACGAGGATTCCGAAGAGGCCGGCCGCGATGACCGCTCCGTAGATCCCGAGGAGCCCGATCTGAGGGTTCGTCGCCATGACGACCATCGGGCTGACGGCGGCGAACGTGACACCCATCATGACGGGGAGGCGGATGCCGAACCGCCAGAACCCGATCGACTGGACGAGGGTCGCGATGCCGCACGCGAAGAGGTCCGCGTTGATGAGCATCGCCATCTGCTCCTTCGGGAGCTTCAGGGCGCCGCCGACGATGAGGGGAACGGCCACCGCGCCGGCGTACATCACGAGGACGTGCTGGAGGCCGAGGAGGGTGAGCCGCGTGGGCGGCAGGACCTCGTCGACCGGGTGGATGCCGTTCGTTCTCGACATGCTCTCTCCTCGGGCTCAGATGCCGACCACTTCGGCGAGGGCGTTCGGAAGGGGCGGGAGCGCCGGCTCCGCGTGGAGCAGCGCGATCAGGAGGGCGCAGGCGCCGAGGTCGAGGACGTCGCCCTCGGCGGGCGCCCCGTCCAGCCGGACGTCGAGGACGCGCCACTGGCCCGGCTCGAGGACGAGCCTGAGGACGTCCGACCGGTACTCGGCGAGGGAGGGGTGGCGCTCGAGCCGATGCGTGCGCCCCGCGATGCGGGCTTCGATCGCGACGGTCTCTCCGGAACGGGCCATCCGGAAAGCGTCTCCCTTCGTCTCGGCGAAGCCCTCCGGATCGAGCCAGAAGGTCGGCTTGTCGCGCCAGGGTGCGCCGGACGTCGGGCAGAAGGGGACGCAGTTGCCGCACTCGTTGCAGGCGTCGCCGAGGTTGACGATCTGGGTCCCCTGCTCGATCGAGAGGGTCGTCGTCCCCGTCGGAACCGCCCGCCCCCCCTCGACGACGAACGTCGGGAGCTCGATCGAGAGCGGCGGGGCCGGGTAGGCCAGGTTCGCCCGGTTCGGGCAGACGGTGACGCAGAGGCTGCAGACCTCGTCGCAGTCGAGGCAGCGGGCGGCCTCGCGGCGCGCGGCCTCGGGGTCGAGCGGCCGGAGGACCTCGGCGAAGCCGCCGCGCTCGGCCACCGGCAGCTCCGGGACCGGCTGGGCGGCCGCGAGACGGGCCTTCTTCGCGAGCATCGCCGCGACGGAGGCGTCCTTCGGCAGGTGAGGCTCGGCGACGGGCAGGACGCCGTGGCGGCGAGCGATCTCCTCGGCCGCGGCCCGACCGTCGGCGACGGCCTTGATGATCGACGCCGGACCCCTCACGACGTCTCCGCCGGCGAAGACCCCCGGACGCGAGGTCTCTCCCGTCGCCGCGCGGGCGTCGAGAGTGCCGTCCCGCCTCGCGTCGACCGCGGTGCCGCCGAGGAACTCGAGGGCGGTCTCCTGGCCGATGGCCGTGACGATCGTGCCGGCGGGGAGGACGACCTCGCTCCCGTCGACCGGGACGGGACGCGGGCGGCCCGAGGCGTCCGGCGCGCCGAGCCGCATCCGGGTGCAGGCGAGGCCAACGGCGCGCCCGTTCTCGACGACGACGCGCACGGGGGCGAGAAGCGGCATCAGGCCGATCCCCTCGACCTCGCAGTCGTGGATCTCCGCCGGGTCGGCCGGCATCTCGGCGCGGGTCCGCCGGTAGACGAGCGAGACCTCGCCGTCCCCGACCAGCCGCTTCGCCGAGCGGGCGCCGTCCATGGCGGAGTTGCCGCCGCCGACGACGAGGACGCGTTGCCCGAGGTCCCGCTTCACCCCCTCGCGAAGGCCGTCGAGGAGCTCGAGGGCGTCGAGGACCCCTTCGGCGTCCTCGCCGGGGATCCCGAGCTTCTTCCCCTTCTGGGCGCCGACGCCGAGGAAGACGTAGTCGAAACGGGAGCTGAGGTCGTCGAGGGAGACGTCCTTCCCCACCGCCGTGTTCAGGTGAGTCTTCACCCCCAGGGAAGCGAGCCGGTCGAGGTCGGTCTTCAGCTTGTCGTCGTCGAGGCGGTACCGCGGGACCGCGCCGCCGACCATCCCGCCGGCGTGGCTCTTCGCCTCGAAGAGCTCGGCTTCGATGCCGGCCCGCGCCAGGTTCAGGGCGGCGGAGATCCCGGCCGGGCCGGCGCCGACGATCGCGACCCTGACGCCCTTCGGTTCCGCGGCGACCTCGGGTTTCGACCTGCCGTTCTCGAAGGCGAACCGCTTGATCTCGCGAATCCCGAGCGGCGCGTCGTAGAGGTTCCTCACGCAGCGCTCGGTGCACGGGTGGTCGCAGATGCTCCCGGTCACGCCCGGGAGGGCGTTCGATCGGCGGATCACCTCGATCGCCTCGTCGTCCCGCCCGCGGGCGACGAGCCAGAGGTAGTCGGGGATGTTCTGGTGGGCAGGGCAGGCCTCCACGCAGGGGGCCGCGATGCAGTCGAACGGGCCGAGGGCGCGCTCTCCCTTGAAGGCGAGCGGCCGCTCGCGGCGGGCGTACCGGCCGCCCCGCCCGTCCGCGACGACCCGCTCGGCGTGCTTCGCGAGGTTCCACCGGCGCCCACGGCCGCCGGAGGTCTTCTCGACGAACGCGTCGAGGCCCTCCGCCCGCGCTGCGGTCATCGCCGCACCGAGGTTCTCGAGGTACTGCGCGAGGCGGGCGTACCCGCCCGGCTTCAGAAGGTCGGTGCAGACGGTGACCGGGGAGAGCCCGTCGGCCACGAGGTCGGAGAAGCTCCAGGCGTCGGCGCCGCCGCAGAAGCTGATCGGTACGCGGCCGTCGAGCTCGTCGTCGACGAGCCGGGCGAGCGTGAGCGTCAGCGGGTGGAGCGCCCGCCCCGACATGTACATCATCTTCTCGTTCGCAGGGAAGACGGGTCGGTGGTTCACGACCTCGAGGGTGTTCGAGAGCTTCACGCCGAACTCGCGTCCGGCGGCTCGGGCCACCTCCGCGAGGCGCTTCACCATCGGGAGGGCGTCCTCGAAGCGGGGGTCGTGTCCGAAGGCGGCGTCGGGCACTTCGATGCCGTAGCCGAGCGTGTCGTTGAGAAGGCCGCGAAGGCGTTCGGCGCCGAGGAGCGTCGGGTTCAGCTTGACCCAGGTGTGGACGCCGAGCTCCTCGAGGAGGTACCGGGCGATCTTCTCGATCTCCGCCGGCGGACAGCCGTGCATCGTCGAGAGGGTGATGTGGCCGGAGATCGACGCGGGGACCTCCACGTCGCGGACGCCGGGCCAGGCCTTCGCCACGGCCTCGATCGCGGCGGGGAGGGCCTCTCGCGCGTCCCTCATCGAGGCGATGAACTCCTGGACGCGGGGGCTCCGGATCCCCTCGAGGTCGTAGCCGACGCTCATCGCGAAGAGGGTCCCGGGCTCCGGCAGCCCGAGCTTCGCGGCGAGGGCGTGGACGAGAACCCACGCCTTGAGGTACTCCTCGAACGACTGCTCGAGCTTCAGCTCCTGCGACCACTCGCAGTTGAAGGTCTCGTCGGCCGAGTCGATGCAGGGGCGGCTGACTTCGAGCTCGTCGAGGACCTGGACCGTCTTCAGCTCGACGAACCGGGCGCCGCTGAGCCAGGCAGCGACGATGTTCTGCGCGAGCTGGCTGTGGGGCCCCGCGGCGACGCCGAGGGGCGCCGCGAGGCTCCGGCCGAGGAGATGCGAGGCGAACCGCGGCTCGGGCCGCGCGATGCAGTCCTTCGGGACTCCGAGGACCGTGTCGCGCGACTCCAGCTCGCCGAAGACCCACCGCGCGAGGAGGTCGAGAGGAATGGGACGGAACGCCTTTTCCACGATGGCGACCTCCTCGGGCGGCGGATCTCGGACGGGGGGTCTCGGCCGGGGCGGGCCTACGTCACTTCGTGCCGACGAGGACGCTCGGGTAGCGCGCGAGGAACGCGGCGCAGTGCTGCATCTCGCGCGCGTCGAGGCACTCGCCGATCTTGTGGGTGTTCTGCTCGATGCCGGGGCCGAAGCCGAGCATCGCGGGGTACTTGTAGGGGCCGCTCTCGACCCAGGCCTTCCCCGCGGCGCCGGGGATCTTCGCGTCCTTCGGGACCGGGAAGCCGACGCCGTCCGTCGAGAAGACCCACCGCTCGACGCGCGGCTCCTTCGTCAGGACGCCTCCCTCGCCGATCTTGCCGTCGACGTGCGGGCTGACGACGCCCCTGTAGGACTCGACCGCCGCTCGGATCGACGGGTGCTCCTCGGGGGTAACCCAGCCGAGGTAGATCTGCGGGTTGTTGAGAACGTAGCCCTTCCAGCTCGCGTCGCCGTAGATCGGGACCGAGACGTCGACCTTCAGGCCGGCCGCGCGAGCGGCTGCGACCGAGGAGAGGCGCTCGACGTCGGCGACGGCCTGCTCGGGCGTCTCGCCGATCGTCAGGCGGCGGTCGAAGCGGAAGACGAGCTTCTCGGGGACGGCGCAGTCGCTCGGCGTGTCGAGCCGGGCCCAGGAGGCGGTGCGCGTGCCGTGGCCGAGGAACGGGTCGTCGAGGAAGCCGTCGCGGCGCTCGTAGGCCTCCGCGGCCTCCTTCACGATCGCCCCGCCGAACTCGAGCGGGTTCTTCCCTTCCCACGGCATCGATCCGTGGCACGACTTGCCGGTGACCGTGACCTCGATCTGCATCCGGCCCCGCTGGCCGCGGTAGATGCCGAGGGCGCCGCGCTTCGAGCAGCCCGTCCCGTCCGTGAGGATCACGACGTCGGGAATCACCTCGGGGCCGGCCGTCGGGAAGACCTCGCGGCCCAGGTACATCGGGCCGGCGCCGTCGTTGTCCTCCTCGCAGGCGGTGCCGTAGGAGCGGACGATCGCGCCGCGAAGCGCGCCCTCGCCCGTCAGCTCGACGAGGATCTTCGTGGCGATGGCGGCCGAGATCACGCCGCCCAGCTGGTCGGCCGAGCCGCGGCCGAAGACGAGGTGCTCCCACTCGGACTCGGGCGGGACCCAGCCGAGCTCCTTCTTGAGGAACTCCTTGTCGACCTTCTCCTTGTCGACGAGGCCGTCGTAGCAGTCGGCGCCGACGACCCGCTCCTTCCACTGGGCGCGGAGGGGCTTGACCGTGTCGGTGTGGCCGTCGATGTAGACGACCTTCTTCTGCGCCGCCGGGATGCCGTCGTTCGGGTCCTCGACCCACCAGACGAGGTTTCCGAAGCCGTCGAAGAAGACGTCCTCGGGCTTCCGGACGGCCTCGATCTCGATGATCTTCTTCCGGAGGTACTCGAGGCGGGGGAACTCGTGGTTGGAGGTGCCGCAGAGCGGGTCGCCACCCTGCTCGACCGGCTTGTCGACGTAGTCGGCCGGGATGCGGATCGCTTCCGCGAGCATCTCCTTGGCGAGGGGCAGGTACTTCGCGGCGAGCTGGGCGATGCGGGCGTCGAGGTCGATGGCCACGGCGACAGGCGAATCGAGGGTCGGCATTTCGTCCTCCGTATGGGTGGCGGGTCCGGCGGGTTCCAGTGTTCCCCTGCTTGCGTTCCGGCTTTCGAGGTTCTGGTCCACTGCGTTTCCTCACCCATAGTGTTGGGCCGGGAGAACGAAGAGTCAAGAAATTTTTTGTTTACGACGATAATTTTTTATCTATACCGGATCTCCTTTCAGAAATATCTGACAAACTGTCTACGTCCAATAAGATACCTGGATCGTTCCCCTCGATGACCTGGATTCGATCGGGGTACCTCGCCAGGATCTCGCGGGCTCCACGGTCGCCCCGCAACGCGGTCAGCTCGACGAAGAGGCCCTTCGCGAATCCGACCGGATGCCCGCGCCGACCTCGAAAGGAGGGCGCGGCGATCCAGGCGCCGTGGCGCAGGGAGGTGGTCACGGCCGCCACGGACTCCGGCCCGAGAAACGGCATGTCGGCGAGCCCGACGACCCAGCCGTCAGCCTCGGGCGCTGCCGCGACGCCATACGCGAGGCTGGCCCCCATCCCCTCGGCGGCACCCGGAAACGGCAGCACCCGGAGGCCCTCTTCCGAGAGGAGGCGCGCCAGCTCCACGTCTCCGGGTCTCACGACCGCGACGGCTTCGTCGACTGCGCCCTTCAGGAGCCGGGCCGAAGTCACGCCGACGGTGGTCCCGTCGGGGAGAAGGGCGAGGAGCTTGTCGCCGCCGAATCGCGACCCCGCCCCCGCCGCGAGAAGCACACCGACGATCATCTCCGTCCGACCAGTCCGCGAGCATACGGCTGAAGGGCGGGGGCCGGGCCCCGGAACCGCCGCGGGCGATCGCGCCCCTGCGCCCCCACCCGCCGCGTCAGCCGGGCGTGTCCCGCAGGGGCTCGAAGTCGTTCTGGATGTCGCTGTCGAGACCCGAGCCCGGCGGGACGAGCGTCGCCGTCGCCACGTGGGGCGACGCGACGAGGATCTCGAGCTCGGCTTCCCTGCGGTGGACGAAGCGGTCGATCCCGTTCTGGATCCCGTCTCTCTCGACGATCGAGAGGAGCCTCTGCGCCCCCCGGCGGGAAACGACGTACGCGAACGTCCCCCCGACGTAGCGCGAGCCCTCGAAGGGGCGTACCCGCGCCGGGAGCCGCGCCGCCTCGAAGTCGTCCTCCGGGCGGGGGTGCCAGTCGAAGAAGCCCAGCAGGAGGATGTCGAACGCGGGGTGGCGTTCCTCCAGCTCCCCGCAGAGCTCGATGAGCTGCCCCTCGAAACCGTGGCAGAGGGCCGCGTCGTCCTCCAGGACGAGGAGGCCGGGCGCGTCGCCCGCGGCGAGCTCCTTCCAGAGGGCGAGGTGGCTCAGGGCGCACCCGACGACGCTTCGCCGGTAGCCGAAGTCGTTCTCCCGGAACGTGTGCCGGACCTCCTCCGTCAGCTCGAGCTCCCGGCCGTCGACGGCCGCGAACCGCACGAGGCGCCCGAGGAGACCCGGGCCGGCCACCTCGGCGAGACGGGTCCGGAACCCCTCCAGGCGGTCGGGCCGCCGGTCGAGGTTGACGACCCGCACGCCGAGGCGCGACGCGAGGCGATGCCCCCGGACGACGCGCGCGAGCGTCGGGAGGAGCTGGAGCTCGTCGATGATCCGCCTCTTCTCGCGGCGGATCACTTCGACGCGGCGACTCCACTCGTCCCTGGCGATCGCGTCTACCACGATGCGCCGGCTCTCCCGGGGATCCTCGAGCGGCAGGCGAAGGAAGGCACGCGGGTCGAGGTGATCCTCGAGGTTCGAGCAGCCCCAGTAGAAGGGCAGGCATTCCGCCAGGAGCGCGTCGAGGACCTTTTCTGTGAAGTAGTTCGGGTGGGAGCTGTTCTCGACCGCGAGCGTGTAGCGGTACGGCAGGAGGCCGGCGCTCTTGTCCCTGGGGGGAAGGCTGCCGCGGTAGCCGCAGAGGCCGTGGCGGTTGTCGAAGCCGAAGACGTCGACGTCCGTCCCGTTCGCCTCGAGGTACTTGAGGAAGCCGACTCGGAGCTTCTGTCCCGCGTCGGCCGTCTTCGACGACACGACGGCGGAAAGCCCGCGCTCCTTCACCACGACCTCGTCCCGCAGGTCCGCCCAGCTCTTCCCGAGGTGCCACTCTCCGGCGCTCGGGAACCTCCCGTGGCTGCGGACCTGCAGGAAGCGCCGCGGGTCGGGGCAGGCCCACTCGCCCCACCCCGCGACGGCGTGAGCCGGCTCCATCGCGAAGACGATCGTCCGCTCGGGCACGAAGCCGTCGGGCCATGGACCGGGCCGGTTGAGGAGCGCGAAGACTTCGGCGTCGTCGTCCGACGTCAGCTCCAGCTCGTCCCACTTCCCGCCGCCCTTCGACTGGCGCTCGAAGGCGGCGTAGAGGTCCGCCGAGGAGGCCCAGTCGCCCACGAGCTTCACGCGGCAGGGAGGGCGTTCGATGGGCGCGGTGGCCACGCGGACCCGCCGGCTCTCGCCGAACTGCGGCGTGTCGTTGAGCTCGTAGGCGTTCGGCCGGGCGTCGGGGCCCCGCTCGGACGTCAGGCGCCCGGTGTGGAGGGCGAAGACGCCGTCGAAGAAGGCCGAACGAAATCCGGCCCCGACGTACCGCTCCGCGTAGTCGCGCTCGAAGTGGCCCGCCGCTTCGTCGAACGGCCCGACGCGCGCGAAGACGTCCGTCCGGAGGACCGAAGGCCGAAGGGAGAAATGGGGCCAGTACGCGTTGCTCCCCCTCCCGTGCCCCTCCTGGAACCTCAGGTACTCCTCGGTTCCGGGCGGGTAGTGCTCGTGGACGACGCAGCGGTGCCCGCTCCCGCGCGACCGCCGGCGGAACCCGCCCGGGATCCGCCGGTCCTCCAGGACCTCGGCGTAGTTGCGGTTGAAGAGGACCTGCCCGAGTCCGGGCTCCTCCTCGAGGATCTCGAGCGCCGGTCCGACGTACTCCCTCCTCGCGAAGAAGTGCCAGTCGTCCTCGAGGTGGACGAGGAACGGCGTCGTCACCGCTCCGCGGATGACGTTCATGCTGCGCGCGTGGCCCTTGTCGGAGGGCCCCTTGAAGACGAACTCGAAGAAGGGGAAGAGGCGCCGCATCTCCGCGCGGTCCTCCTCGCTCGAGCCGTCGTCCACGCAGAGGAAGCGGTCGACGAGGTCGAGGTCCTCGCAGGCGTTCAGGAACGAGCAGACGGTGCCGGCGAAGAGGTCGAGCCGGCGGCAGGTCGTGATGGAGAGGGTGACCCGGTTCCGCCCCGTCGGCGGGCGCGAAGCGAGGCGGCCGACGATCCCGGCGTCGTGCCGGAGGAAGTCGTCCTTCACGAACGGTACGGCGTGGTCGCGGTTCCCCTCGATGCGCGCCCGGTCCCCGTCCGGGAGCTCCCGACCCTCCAGCAGGTCGCAGCAGAGGTCGAAGGACTCCTCCGGGAGACCCGCGTAGAAGGCCGAGATCGCCTGCTCGTCGAGGGCGCGGAACTCGTAGTCGGCCGTCTCGACGAAGAGGGCCCCGGGGTCGGGCTTCGGGACGCGGGACGCGCGCCGTGCGAGGACGTACGCCTCCGGGAAGCGGTTCGCAGACCGCGCGAGCGTCGCGGCGCGGACGAGCGGCTCGGCGCGGTGAGGGTGCTCGCGGAAGCACTCCTCGAAGGCGGCGAGGACCTCGTCCGCCGGCCTTCCGAGCGAACCGAGGCAGAGGGCTGCGCGGTAGCGGGAGTAGAAGACCTCCTCCTCCCAGCCCCCCATCGCCGCGCGCCGCCGGTACGCCTCGAGCGCCTCGCCGGTCCGCCCCGCGTCGTACAGGCTCTGCGCGAGGTAGAAGGAGGTGCGGGCGTTCTCCGGCTCCCTTGCGAGGGCCTCACCGAGGACGGCGGCGTCCTTCGCGTACTTCTCCGGGTCGCGACTCCTGCTGCCGAGCCGCCGGGACTGGACCCGGTAGTCGCCCTCGACGCGTCCCAGCGACGGCGCCTCCCCGTCGCAGGCCGGGTACTCGTGGAGGACGCCCACGTACTTCCACGGCAGGTCGCGCCGGAAGATCTGCAGCCGCCAGTACTCGACGTCCGGCCCGAGGCGAAGGTGATACGCGCCGGCAGAGAGGTCTTCGAGGCTCGGGCGCCCCTCGAGGAGGTCGTCCGCGTCGAACATCCAGAGGTAGTCGGAGGACGAGTGCTCGCGGGCGAGCGCGAGGGCCTCGGAGCGGTTCGTGCCGAAGTCCTTCCACGGGCGCTCGAAGACGTGCCCGGCGATTCCCTTCCCCTCGAAGAAGCCCCGGATCGTCTCCTGCGTGCCGTCCGTGGACCCGGTGTCGACGACGACCCAGTCCGAGAGGTACGGCAGGAGCGACTCGAGCGCCTCGGTGACGACGTGGGCCTCGTTCTTCACGATCATCACGAGGCAGAGGGACGGCCGTTCCGGGCCGCCGCGCTCCTCGCGCACGGGCGCGTAGCTCGACCGGGGGCAGGGCTGCCGGTAGTGGTCGAGGCCGGAGTCGTGGAGGCTCGTCCCCTTCGTGCCCTCTCGTCCCAGGACCCACCACTCGGCCTCGTGGCGATCGCCGGCGGGGACCGGCGGCAGGGAGGCGAGGTGCCGCGCGGTCGCCCACCAGAAGTTCCCGCTGAAGTGCCGCCGCGGACTCTCGAGGAGGTCGCAGCCGACGGCGTCGGCCGATTCGAGGGCGGCGAGGGCCTCCTCGTGCCGCTCGACGACGAAATGCAGCATCAGGCGGCGCCAGTCCTCGACGTTCGGGCTCGGCGGTTCGTGCGAGGCGCCCTTCGTGTGCAGGTAGAGGATTCGGGCGTCCGGGTGAAAGGTCGCGAACGTCCGGGCGAGGTCGAGCGTGGGCCGTTCGCCCGGCGTCGCGTCCGGCGTGAGGTTCACGAGCCGGACCCGCCCCCCGTGCCCCTCGAACCGGCGGCGCAGCTCGATCGCGTCCCCGACGTTGAAGACGTAGAGCCGGTCGAGGCGCGACAGGAGCCCCGAAGCCTCGACCGCCTCCAGGATCTCCTCGAGGATTCCCGTCCGCCCCCCGCGCGTGAAGGAGTGGACGAATCCCGCGGTCCCGATCTCCTGCCCGGCGGCGTCGGAGAAGTGCTTGTGGTACGCGACCTCGGCGTCGGTCGGCCGCGGCGGGAGGTGCAGCTCGTGGGCGAGGATCCGCTCGAGCGTCGGGAAGAACTGGTAGTGCTCGAGGACCTTCCGCTTCTCCCGGCGGAGGACGTCGAGCCGCTTCTCCCACTCGTTCGCGAGGATCGCTTCTTTCATCGTCCGGAAGGCGGCCTCGAAGTCGTCGAGGTCGAGCGGGACGAAGGCCCGCGGATCGACCCACTCCGCGGCGTTCGGGGCGCCCCAGTAGAAGCAGAGCGTCTCGGTGAGGAGCGGTTCCCAGAGCTTCTCCGTGACGAAGTTCCGCTCACGGTTGTTCTCGGCCGCGAAGAAATAGCGGTACGGCAGGAGGGCCGCGTCCTTCTCCCCCGGCGGGTGCGGGCCGACCCAGCTCCGGAAGCCGAGCGGGTTGTCGTGGGCCCAGACGTCCACGCGGACGACGTCGTCGTCCTTTTCCTCGAGGAACCTCAGGAAGTCGACCCGCTTCACGTGCCCCGGGTCGAAGTACTTGCCGCTGCAGATCGAGGAGAGGAGCCGCGTCTTCGGGACGGGGAGCGTCCGCAGCTCGTCGTACGTCGCCTTGAGCTGCCAGAACGCGTTGTTGAGGTGCGTCCGGTGCGAGCGGACCTGCAGGAAGCGCGACGGGTCGGGCTCGGCCCACTCGCCCCAGGTCTTCACGCCCCAGGTCTGCCAGGCCTCGCCGCACCACGGCTCCATCTGGAAAACGATCGTCCGCTCCGGGACGTAGCGCTCGCCCGGCCAGGGCCGGTTGACGACGACGTAGAAGTCGACGTCGTCGTCTTCCCACGTCACTTCGAGGTCGTTCCAGCGCAGACCGCCCTGCGACATCCGGTCCCACTCCCGGCAGAGCGCCACGGGCGGGCACCAGCTCCCGATCAGCTTGACGCGCGTCCTACGTGAAGGCACCGATTCGGACCTCTCCCGGGAAAGTGTCGCTCATGCGGCCGCGTTCCCAGGCGCGATGACCGTTCCCTTCTTCGTCTGGAGCTCGCACCACGCAGACGGGGCGGCGTTCTCGCGCCGCCCCGTCTCCGGCCGACTGCTCCGGGCTCCGGATCAGATCGGAATCGCCTGGACCCAGCGGTCCGGCCCGGTCGGACCCATCGGACCCGTCGGACCCGTCGGACCCGTGGGACCCGTGGGGCCCATCGGACCGATCGGGCCCATGGGGCCCGTGTTTCCCACGGGGCCCGTCGGGCCCGTGGGACCGACGACGAGCGCTGCCAGCGCGCCGAAGGCAGCCCGCCGGGACCTCGGAGGGCTGCTCAGGCTGGCGACGAAACCCGCACCCGTCGGACCCGTCGCTCCGGTCGGACCCGTCGCTCCGGTCGGGCCCGTCGGTCCGGTCGGGCCCGTCGGTCCGATGTAGCCGGGTGCGCCGGTGTAGCCGAACGGAATGTCCCCAAGCGGCCCAGTCGGCCCCATCGGTCCCGTCGGTCCCGCCGGACCGGTCATTCCGATGCTCCCCTGGGGACCCGGGGATCCCGCAGGCCCCGTGGGCCCGGTCGGGCCCGTGAGTCCCGGGACGATAAGGGCAGCCGGTACCGCAGCCGTGAACAGGCTCGTCCCGCCAGAAACCCTGCGCCCCGGCGTCGAGGTCGGAGGGAGCCCCGTCACCGGCTGGCCCGTAAACGCGTCGAGAACGGCACCCGTCGGTCCCGTCGGGCCGGCGGCGCCCGTCGCTCCCGTCGGGCCCTGGGGACCCGCCATGCCCTGCGCGCCCGTGGCCCCCTGCGCCCCCGTCGCGCCGATCGGTCCGGGTGCGGGGGTGGGCGAAGCGACCTGCGCGGCGGTCGGCGAGGCGATCGTCACGACGACGGGGACCATCGCCGCGGCGAGGCCGAGCCGCCTCACGACCTCGCGGCGCGTCGCGCCGGAGGAGGCGCCCCGTGTCCCTCCCTCGAGCAGGCCGACCCGCTCGAGCTCCTCGAGAGCGCAGGCGGCGACCGCCTCGTCGTCGGGAAGACCCAGCTTCGCGGCCGCGAGCCCGGCGAGCGCACGGGTGTCGCGCGTCCCGTCGCAGCCGTCGAAGACGACCGCGGCCGTGGCGTTGAGCGAGTGAGCACGGTGACGCTCCAGGTCGTAGACGAGCAGCTCGTCGCCGAGCCTCTCGACGTGCACCCCGTCGCGTCGCGCCCTCGGATACGATCCCATCTCTCCCGGTCCAGGTCTTCCGGCCAAGTTGCCTCCCTCAGGTCTTCGAACTCCGGCAGATGCTATCCACCTCCTTGCTTCATCGCAACTGGTTCTCAACGCCGAGCCGCCGGGGATTCCTCCTCCAGGCCGCCCTTGGCCCGCCCGACGAAGCCCGTGCGGCGTACGCGGCCTGGCGGGCCTGCGGTCCAGCCTCCCTGTCGGACCTCGCTCCTTCCGAGCGGTCGTTCCTTCCGCTGCTCTCCCCGCGCGTCCTCGCGCTGACGGACGCCGAGGACGAGAGGGAGTCGATCCGAAGCGCTTTCCGGGAAGCCTGGGCCCGGAACCTGCGGCTCGTGACGGCCGCCGCCCCGGCCGTCGAGGCGCTTCGCGCCGCGGGCGTGCCCGTCGTCCTGCTCAAGGGGGCGGCCCTGGCCTTCAGCCGATACGCGAGCCACGGGCTCCGGCCGATGAACGACGTGGACCTCCTCGTCCCCGCGCGCGCCGCCGCCGCCGCGCGACGTGTCCTCGGGGAGGCCGGCTACCACCCCGCCGTCCGCCACGCCGACGGCTTCCTCGACTCGATCCACGGGCTCGCCTTCCTGGGGCCCGAGGGGCTCGAGGTCGACCTGCACTGGCACACCCTCCTCGAGCGACCGTCGGACGCCGCCGACGCGATCCTGTTCGAGGATGCCTCCCCGCTGTCGATCCCGGGCCTCTCCGCCCTCGCTCCCTCACCCGAAGGGCACCTCCTGCTCGTCGCGGTCCACGCCCAGAGGTGGAGCGCCGTCCCCCACCTCGTCGGCTTCGCCGACACCGTCGTGCTCCTCGGCGGCTCGCGCGAGAACCGTCTCGTCACGATGGTGGCCGCCGCCCGCGAGCTGGGGCTCCTCTCTCCCCTGGCCCGGACTCTCGCCACCGTCGAAGCCGCCCTGCCCGGGACCGTCCCACCCTGCGTCACAGTCGAGCTGGAACGCGAGGAGCCGTCGCTCGTCGACCGTCTAGAGGCGCTCCTGAGGCGCCGGCCCCCCGGGCTCCTGTCCGGCCTCGCCCTGCATTGGCTGGCGCACCGGGGGGCGAACCCCGATGCGACGGCCGGGGAGAGGCTCGCCAGCTTCCCGGCCCGTATGAGGCACGTGTGGGGGATCGCGGGTGACGCGAACCTTGCGGCGGAGGCTCTTCGAAGGGCCTCGTCCCGGATCGGGCCGGGCCGGGGGACGACGTGACTTCGCGCGCTCTTTGCCGCACGGCCTTCGGTGCCCGGTTCGAGGTTCGCTACCCCGCTCCGCTCGCCCTCGGCGTGAGGGCGCACCTCCCCCCGGGCTCGAAGCCGGACCGGGATCGATCGGGTGCGCCGGCGAGGACCTTCGAGCTCGCTCCCTACGGTGAGGCACTCCTGCTGCGCGTCGGCGGGCGGCGCGTCGGACAGCTTCGCTCGACCGCCCTCGCACTCGACGCCCTCGGCTCGGCCCTCGAGCGCCACGTGGCCTTTCACGACGGCGACTACGTCTTCGTCCACGCGGGCGTCGTCGCCGTCGGGGGACGGGCGCTCGTCCTGCCGGGCCGATCCGGCGCAGGGAAGTCGACGCTCGTCGCGGCCCTCGTGACCGCCGGGGCGACGTACGTCTCGGACGAGTGGGCTGTCGTCGACCGGGAGGGGCGGGTTCACCCGTTTCCACGACCCCTCCGGCTGCGCACGCCCCGAGGCTGGTTCCGGATCGATCCTCGGGAGACCGACGCCCGCGTCGCGCGGCGCCCGCTCCGCCTCGCCGCCGTCGTCGTCACCCGCTACCGCCCCGGCTCCGGGCTCCGGCTCTCGCCCCTCGGCCCGTCTCGCGCGTGCCTCGCCCTCGTCGCGAACGCGCCGGCAGCGCGGACCCGGCCGGAAACCGTCCTCCCGTCGCTTCGCCGGGCCGCACAGGGGTCGGCCTGCTACGAGGGGCCGCGGGGCGAGTCCGCCGAGGCCGCACTCGCCCTCCTCGCGCTCCTCCGCCGCCGCTCCCGGGCCGGAGTTCCCGAATGACGGAGAGCCCCCTGTATCCTCGGCGTACCGCATCTGCTGGAACGCCATCGTCCAGGACGAAACGGCCGTCCTCGACCGCCTCCTCCGCTCCCTTTCGCTGTGGATCGACTGCTGGGTCGTCTGCGACACCGGCTCGACCGACGGCACGCCGGAACGGGTCGCCGGTTTCTTCGAGCGCGAGGGAATTCCGGGAGAGCTGCACCAGATCCCGTTCGGCGACTTCGGCCGGGCCCGGAACGAGGCCCTCGACCTCGCTCGAACCTCTGCCCCCTCCTTCGACTGGCTCCTCCTGTGCGACGCGGACATGGAGCTCGTTGTCGAGGACGCCGGCTTCGGGCGAAAGCTGACGGGGAACGCCGGGCTCGTGACCCAGGTCGCCGGCCCCCTCTCCTACCGCAACATCCGCCTCCTCCATCGCGCCGCGTCGGCACGGCACGTCGGCGCCACGCACGAGTTCCTCGCCGTCGAGGGGACCGTCGCCCCCTTCGACGGGATCCGCTTCCTCGCCCACGCGGACGGCGGCTGCCGGCCGGAGACGTCGGAGCGGGACGTGGCCCTCCTGTCGGCGGCGCTCGCGGAGGTCCCGGCCGACATCCGCTCGCTCTTCTACCTCGCGCAGACGCTGCGCGAGGCCGGCCGGCTCGACGAGGCGATCGACGCCCACCGCCGCCGGGCCGCGGCCGGCGGGTTCGAGGAGGAGGCCTGGTACGCGCAGTACGCCCTGGCGGGCGGAGCCCTTTTCGCCCTCGCACGGCACTTCCGCGAGTCTGGGCTGCACGAAGCGGCGATGCTCTTCGTCGAGGCGGGCGACCGGCTCCCTCCATCGACGCCGGACATCCTCTTCCTCGGCGACACGGACCGCCGCGAAGGGTTCGCCCTCGAAGCCTCGATCTCCGGGTGAAACTGCGCGAGCGCGGAAAGGAAGGTGCGGGGACGCGCGGCCGCCCTCGACCTCGCGATGCGTCCCTCGGCCTCACCCCGGGACCGGGACTTCGCCCGGAGGAACGCTCCCTGCTGGACCCGCTCGGCAACAGAGCTTCTCGGCCCGTTCGAGGCCCTCGAGCTCCTTCCCGACGTACCCGGGAGCTGGTCCCGATTCAACCCGAGCCTCGCCAGGGACGGGGAGAGCGTGCTCGCCCTCGTTCGCTCGTCGAACTACGTGATCGACGAGGGGGCCGCTACGTCGTCGCCGACCCCCGCGACGTCGTCCGGACCCGGAACCACCGGCTCCGGCTCGACGGCTCCCTCGCGCACCTCGCTGCGCACGAGCTCGAGGACGCGACGGACGTTCCGGCCTTCGACACCTGGGTCCGGGGGTTCGAGGACCTCCGCCTCTTCTCCCTCGGGGGTCTCCTCCACGCCCTCGCGACGGGGAGCTCTTCATCCTCCACTCGTACGACCCCTTCCGGGCCTTTCGCTGCGACGTTGCGACCGGGAGGCTGGAAGAGGTGGCACGGGTCGTCCCGGCGCGCCGTCTCGACCACCTCCGCGGGGGAACGCAGGCCGTTCCCGTTCCCGGCGGGTTCCTGACCGCCACGCACGAGGTCGCCGTTGCGTCCGGCATCGGCCGAACGCGTCTCCACCGCTACCTCCTCGTCGACGACGCCTTCGTCCCGCGCGCCGTGACCGAGCCGTTCCACCTCGTCGAGCGCGGTGGAGTTCGCGGCGGGGCTCCTCGCGGATCCCGGCAGGGACGAGCTCCTCCTCTCTTACGGCTTGAGAGACCGATCCGCGCTTCTCGCCCGGCTCCCCCTCGGAAAGGCCCTCGCCTCGCTCCGCGAGCTCTGACGCCGCAAGGATCGACCGACCGGCCTCGTAGGCTCGCGCGTTTGCCCATGTCCTGATACCATGCTCTGATCCAGAACGATTACCGCGGAAATGGTGCGTTTTCATCAGGTTCGGCCCGGTAAACTCCGCTCCGGAGGAGGCACCATGCCCGCCCTGAAGGAAAGACCGAAACCGTTCGTCCTCCCCGAGTTCTGCAAGGGCTGCGGGCGCTGCATCAGCGCGTGCCCGAAGCACTGCATCTCGATGGGGACCGAGATCAACCCCCAGACCGGCCTGACGCCGGTCCTCCTGGACCTGACGAACTGCAACGGCTGCGGCCTCTGCATCGACGCCTGCCCCGAGCCCTACGGCCTCCGGGCGACCCCCGTCGACCACGACTACGAGCTCCAGGACCCCGCAAAGCTCTTCGGCGACCGGATGACCGACGCGCCGGAACCCTTCGACATTCCCGACGAGATCGTCCCGCTCGAGACGATGGAGCCTCTCGTCCTGAAGGGGAACTACGCGGCCTCCGTCGGCGCGATCCTCGCCGGCTGCCGCCACTTCTTCGGCTACCCGATCACCCCGTCGACCGAGGGGGCCGAGCTGATGGCGAAGCTCCTGCCGCATCTCGACGGGATGTTCCTGCAGGCCGTCTCCGAGGTCGCCGCCGTCAACATGATGTACGGCTGCGGCGGCGCCGGCATGCGCTGCATGACCTTCACCTCGTCGCCCGGCTTCTCGCTCATGGTCGAGGGGATCAGCTACATGATCGGCTCCGAGGTGCCGGGCGTCTTCATCGACGTCATGCGCGGCGGCCCCGGCCTCGGCAACATCGCCCCCGAGCAGTCCGACATCAAGCTCCTCTGCCGCGGCCTCGGCCACGGCAACACGCACGCCATCGTCCTCGCCCCGTCGACGCCCCAGGAAATGCTCGACCTGACGATGCTCGCGTTCGAGCTCGCATTCAAGTACAGGAACCCCGTCGTCATCGCCTCGGACGGCTACCTCGGCCAGATGACCGGCAAGGTCTCCCTCCCGGCGTCGATGCTGAAGCCCGGCATCCCGAAGTGGGCCGTCTGGGGCGACCAGGACCACCGCAGGAACCTGATCTCGTCCATCTACCTCGCCGAGACCGACCTCGAGAACTGGAACATCCACCTCAACGAGAAGTACGAGGCGATGCAGGTCGAGCAGCGGGCCGACCTCTACCTGTGCGACGACGCCGAGGTCCTCCTCGTCGCCTGCACCACCCCGTCTCGCATGGCGAAGGGGGCCGTGGAGGCCCTGCGGGCGAAGGGGATCAAGGCCGGCCTCTTCCGCCCGGTCACGCTCTGGCCCTTCCCGATCGAGAAGCTCCGCGGCGTCCTCCCCGGCGTGCAGCAGATCGTCGTCGTCGAGGCCTCGAACGGCCAGCTCGAGGACGAGCTCAAGCTCGCGCTCGTCAACGCCGGGATTCGCGACATCCCCGAGATCCGGAACGTCCGCCACTTCGGAGGGGTCCTCCCGCAGCTGGAGGAGATCGTCACGAAGGTCGCCGCGGCCCGGGAGGTGACGGCATGACGACCTCCGCCTTCTACTCGAAGTTCGACCGCCACTCGCACGGCGAGGGGCTCAAGGGGCACGCGACCCACTACTGCCCGGGCTGCGGCCACGGCCTCGCGCACAAGTACCTCGGCGAGGCGATCGACGACCTCGGCATCCAGGACCGCGTCGTCGCCGTCTCTCCGGTCGGCTGCTCGGTCTTCCTCTACTACTACTTCGACGTCGGCAACACGCAGGCCGCGCACGGCCGCGCGCCCGCCGTCGCCATCGGGCACAAGCTCGCCAACCCCGAGTCGATCGTCGTCTCCTACCAGGGCGACGGCGACCTCGCCTCCATCGGCCTCGCCGAGATCGTCTCCACGGCCCAGCTCGGGATCCCGATCACCGTCATCTTCGTCAACAACGCGATCTACGGGATGACGGGCGGCCAGATGGCCCCGACGACGCTGATGGGCCAGCGCACCGCGACGAGCCCCGACGGCCGGACGGCCTTCACGGGAATGCCGATGAAGATGGCCGAGCTGATGGCGGGGCTCGACGGCCCCGTCTACGTCGAGCGCGTGGCCCTCTTCAACCCCAAGCAGCGGAACCGCGCGAAGAAGGCGATCCACAAGGCGCTCCAGATCCAGAAGGAGGGGCGCGGCTTCGCCTTCGTCGAGGTCCTCGCCGAGTGCCCGACGCACCTGAAGAAGACCCCCGAGGAGACCGAGAAGTGGGTCGAGGAGATGATGCTCCCCGTCTTCCCGCTCGGCGTGAAGAAGGACGAGACCCGCGAGCCCTGGTGGAACGTGACCCGCCCGACCTTCGAGAAGGAACGCGTCCTCTCGGAGATCGGCGCCGGCGAGGAGAAGGCCCCGCGCTTCTGCACCTCCTTCCCCTCGCACCTCGCCCCGCACGACGTCTCTCTCAAGCTGGCCGGCTCCGGCGGCGATGGCGCGCAGACGGCCGCAATGCTCATCGTCCACGCCGGCATCAACGAGGGCTTCGACGCGACGCACATACCGGCCTACGGCCCCGAGTCGCGCGGCGGCACGTCGTACGCCGACGTCCACGTGGCCGACGGGGAGGTCCTCTCCCCCGCCTCGCCGAAGCCGCACGTCCTCATCGCCTTCAACATGCCGAGCCTCGTCAAGTTCGGGCCCGACGTCCTGCCGGGCGGGACGATCATCTACGACAGCTCGGTCATCACGGACTACAAGCCCGTCAGGCCCGGCGTGAACGTCGTCGGCGTGCCGATGTCGGAGATCGCCAAGGACCTCGGCAAGGCCGTCGTCAAGAACATCGTCGCCCTCGGCGCGCTCCAGGCGGCCACCGGGATCTTCCCGAAGGAGTCGTTCCTCACCGCCGTGCGCCGGGCCCTGAAGGACAAGTGCGCCATGATCCCGCTCAACGAGCAGGCGTTCGAGTGGGGCGTCAAGGCCGCCTCCGAGGTCCTCGTCCCGTGAGCCAGCCCGTGCAGGTGACCCTGACCCCGGAGGAGTGGAAGCTCGTCTCCGCGCTACGCAGCGTCCCCGAGAGCCCGCTCAAGGCGCGGATCGACGCCCTCCTCGGCGAGCTGATGAGGTTCGCCGCCGACCCGAAGTGCACCGAGTCCCAGGGGGACGGGGTCCCCTGCACCAACACGAACATGGACTGCGACTCCTGCAAGAGGGTGACCGACCTGATCGACGTTCTGCGGAGGCGTATCTCGACCCCCTGACGGACTCCCGGATCTCCGGGCGTCTCCGGAAGACCATCCGTTCCGCCCGCCGCGTCAGAGACCGGCGGGCGGAACCCTTTTCGGGGCTCTAGAATCGCGGCGTGGACCGCCCCCCCCTCGAGCCCGACTCCCCGGCCGCGCGATTTCGACTCGCGCTGGAGCTGTCCGCGGTCGCCGAGGCCCTTCGCGAGCAGCGCTTCCGCCGCGAGCGCCCGGGCCTCGACGACGAAGCCCTGGAGTCGCTCATGGCCGAGTGGCGCGGGACGCGACCCGGGGCGGAGGCGGGCGATGCGGCGGGGCGACCGGTGCCGTGGCCTCGCCCGCGATGACTCCGCTCGAGACCGCGCTGCGGGCGATCGCAGCCGGACTGGACCGGCGCGGGCTTCGCTGGGCGCTCGTCGGCGGCCTTGCCGTGTCCGCTCGCGCGGAGCCTCGAACGACGCGCGACGTCGACGTGGCCGTTGCCGTCCCGGACGACGCAGCTGCGGAGGCCCTCGTCTTCTCGCTCGGCACCGAAGGATGGGAGGTCGCGGCCGCCGTGGAGCAGAGCGCTGCCGGACGCCTCGCCACGATTCGCCTCCGCCCCCCCTTCGACCGACGAGGCCGCGGCGTCGTCGTCGACGTCCTGTTCGCGTCTTCTGGAATCGAGCCCGAGATCACGCGGGAAGCCGAGCGCCTCGAAGTGCTGCCCGGTCTCGTCGTCCCGGTCGCCCGGCTCGGACACCTGATCGCCATGAAGGTCCTCTCCCGCGATGATCGAACCCGTCCGCGCGACGCGGAGGATCTCCGGGGCCTGCTGGCGGAGGCCTCGGACGCGGACCTTGCGCTGGCCCGGAACGCGCTCGAACGAATCGCGGCTCGCGGCTTTCACCGGGGACGGGACCTCGCGGCCGAGATGCAACGGGCTCTCGCTGAGCTTCGATAGGGATCTGGCCGAACGCCCCTCCCCGTTCCTGAGCCAGTCCCACTCCACTCGCTACCCGCTTCGGACCCGCTTTTGTGCCACCCGCTTTTGTGCCAGGCATGAAATCGTGTATTGTTGCAACAATACACGACGTCATGCCTGGCACAGGATTCTGCGTTCCGTAGATCCGCACGAGCTCCTTCGTGACCCTCCCTCCGGCGAGCGTCGCGTGAAATCGCGAATCGGCAATCGCGGCGCATTGGGCGGTCAGGAGCCCGTGCGGCGTTCTCCGCGAACGACGCCCCGCCGGGACGAGGCGAGCTGCGGGACAATTCCGGATCCGCGAAGGAGTCTTCGATGAACGACGCCCGGCCCGACCTCGCGCGCACCGTCCTCTCGGTGCTCTTCATCCTCGCCCTCATCCTCGGCTCGCTCGGGATCCTCCTCCCCTTCCTCGGGGCGCTCATCTGGGCCACGACCATCGTGGTGACGACCTGGCCCGTCCTGGAGGCGATCCAGCGGAGGCTCTGGGGGAAACGGGGCCTCGCGGTCGCCCTGCTGACGTTCGTCCTCCTCGCCGTCGTCTTCGTCCCCTTCCTCGCCGCCGTCGGCGCGATCGTCGGGAACGTCGACGAGGTCGTCGCGCGCGCGAAGGCCCTCTCCACGGTCGAGGTGCCGGCCGTCGCGCCCGAGTGGGTCGGAAAGATTCCGCTCGTCGGGAACAACCTCGCGAAGTCCTGGGAGCGCTACGGCGGCCAGGGGCTCCGGGAAGTCGCGACCGTCGCCGGCCCGTTCGTCGGCAAGGGCGCGAGGTGGTTCGCGTCCCACGTCGGCGGCATCGGCATGGCGCTGCTCCACTTCCTCATGACGGTGGCCGTCTGCGCCGTCCTCTGGTCGAACGGCGAGGAGGCGGCGAGGCGGGTCCGAAGGTTCGCGCGGCGCCTGGCGGGAGAGCGCGGCGAGGGCGTCGTCCGTCTCGCGGGTCAGGCGATCCGCGGCGTCGCGCTCGGCGTCGTCGTCACGGCCATCGTCCAGTCGCTCCTCGCGGGGCTCGGCCTCCTCGTCGCCGGGATCCCGTTCGCTTCGGTCCTCACGGCGGTCGCGTTCATCCTCTGCATCGCCCAGGTCGGGCCGATCCTCGTCCTCGGTCCGGCGGTCGGCTACCTCTTCTGGACCGGCCAGACGGGCTGGGGAACCGCCCTCCTCGTCTGGACGATCGCCGTCGGGTCGCTGGACAACATCCTCCGGCCCTACCTCATCAAGAAGGGTGCCGACCTCCCGCTCGTCCTCGTCTTCGCCGGAGTCCTCGGCGGCCTGATGACGTTCGGCCTCATCGGCATCTTCGTCGGCCCGGTGGTCCTGGCCGTCGCGCACACGCTCCTCGAGGCCTGGGCGAAGGAGGCGGACGAGGGGCCGGCGCCCGAGGAGCAGAGGGCCTGAGGCCGGGTCAGCGCAACCGCTCGAGGGCTCGCGCCTCTTCGAGGCGAGCCTCGAACCACTTCACGTCCGCCGCGGTCCATCCCGGGACGTTCCGGCGGCCCGTCTCCGCGATCGCCTCCTCGGCCATCGCGGCGGCCCGCGTCGGCTGGCCGCCCGTCAGCGCCTCGGCAATCGCGTCGCGCAGCTCGAGCCGGTAGATCGCCCGGGCGCGCGGGTCGGGGCGCTCGAGCGTGAAGACGACGACGGCGAGCGCGTAGGTCCGCAGCTGCTCCTTCCTCGCGGAACGCAGCTCCTCGAGCGGCGCGACCCGCGCGCGGAGGGCGTCGCCGTCCGGCCCCGAGGGCGCCGACACCGCGGCCCGGCGGGCGTCGGCGAGCGTCCCGTCGATCGCGAGGACCTCGGCGGCGGCGGCCTCGACCCTTTCGAGCGCTCTTTCGACGAGCTGCTGCTCCGACCAGGCCCTGTACCCGCGCGCCGTTCCCACGAGGAGGAGCGCGGCGAGGAGCGTGACGAGGGAAGCGGCGACCGCGGGTCTCCGCCGGGCCCAGTTGGCGATCCGCTCGACGGCGGTCGGGGGCGCCGCCGCGACGGGCCGGAACTCCCGGTACCGCCGGATCTCCTCGGCGAGCTCGCGGGCCGTCGGGTAGCGAAGCCCCGGCTCCTTCGACATCGCCTTTCGGCAGACGGCCGAGAGGGCGCGGCCGGCCCGCGGGTTCACGCGCACCGCCGGGGGCGGCTCGACCTCCTGCACGGCCTTCAGCGCCTCCTGCGCCGTCCCTTCCCGGAACGGGCTCTTCCCGGTCAGGATCTCGTAGAGGATCGTCCCGAGCGCGAAGACGTCGCTGTGCGGCCCGATCTGGTCCGCCCGGCCCCGGGCCTGCTCCGGCGCCATGTACCCGGGCGTCCCGGCGATCTCGCCCGGCGCGGGAGCTGAGACATGAGCGCCCGCCTCCGCCGGGTGTACCGAGTACGCGAGCCCCCAGTCCATGACGAAGACGGCGCCCAGCTCGTCGACCATGACGTTGTCGGGCTTCAGGTCCCGATGGACGATTCCGCGCGCGTGGGCCGCCGCGACGGTCTGGCAGACCCTCTCGAAGACGTCGACGAGGTGCGCGAGGTCCTCGCGGCTCGCGACCGATTCCGCTCCGCGCTGGAAGAGGATGTCGCGAAGGGTCGCGCCGCGGACCTTCTTCATCGCGCAGAACGGCGATCCGTCCTCCAGGGTGCCGGTCTCGTAGACGGGCACGGCCCCCGGGTGGTCGAGGCTCGCGAGGACCACAGCCTCCTCGGTGAACTGTGCCCGAACGACCGTGTCGCCGGCCAGCTCCGGCCGCAGGACCTTGACTGCGACCTCCCGGCGGAGCTGTCGGTCGAAGGCGCTGGAGACGACGCCCATTCCACCGCCGCCGATCCGGTCGCGGAGCTCGTACCGGGCGGCCGCGGAAGGCGGGGCCTGGAGCGCCTCGCCGCCGGGATCTGCCGGCCCTTCCGGCTCGAACTTGAACAGCGTCTCCTCGTTCTCGACCGACGCCTTGACGGGACGCCCGGAGGCCTCGCCAGACCGCTTCGTCACGGTCTGGAGTCTGACACCGGGTCGCGTTGGAGGCTATCGGCCGGTCGGCCCGGCGACCGCTGTCATCGCCGGGACCGAAACGAGCTCGAATCCGTCCGACAGCGGACGAGCCGCCTTCCGCCCGAAGCTCGCCGTTACGAGCTCGCCCGTGGTCCGGCGCGTCTCCGACGGAAGCTCGCCGAAGAGGTTCCAGTAGTCCGAGGCGAGCATTCCCATGTGCCGGAACCCGTGCCTCGCGGCGATTCGGGAGAGACTCTCTGTCCCGTTGCCTTCCTCCCGCAGGCTCCTCCGGAGCTGGCAGAGTCGCCGGCATCTGAGGAGCCGGATCGGGCTCGTCCCGTACTGCTCGACCAGAATGAACCGGAGGGTCCGCTCCGCGAGCCCGGTCGCCTCGCAGAGGTCTGCGACGTAGACGGGTTCGGACGACTGCGCCTCGAGGAGCTTCTCGACCTTCTCGAGAACGGGCCGCCGGTCGATGCGGGGGACGCCGCCGCGCCGCGTGGACAGCGGGTCGGTCGCCAGGCACCCGAGCTCGCCGAGGAGGGCCTGCTCGAGAGACGCGGACCTCTCCGGTGACAGGCCCGCTGGCCTCGCGGCCTCGAGTTCCTCCAGGACCCGGAGCGCGAGCGCTCGGATTCGCGGAAGCCGCTCCGGCCCGACGAGGAACGACGCACTGGCCGCAGCGGGCTGCGACGGGCCGCTCGCATTCGCCGCGGCCAGGTCCCGCTCACCGACGGACAGGACGAACAGGTCCGCCGGTCGGAGTGCGACGATCGACACGCGGGCGCCCGCCGGCCAGAAGCGGACGGCGTCCTGCGAGAGGTCCCGCCCGTCGGTGCTCAGGCGAGCGTCGGGGCTTCCCGCGAACGCGAACGTCGCGACACCTTCGACCGTCGAGCCGCTGGCGGCCCAGGGCGCAGCGTCGACCCCGTACTCGAGAACGCACGAGGACAGGCAGCACCGCTTCAGGCTCCACTTCCGCGTCGCGCGGCCCAGGATGAAGCCACCGAGCCGAAGCGTACGGAAAGACGACAGGTACTCGTCGTGGCAGGACGTGACGACCCCGGCGAGATTCGGGCGGGAACGCGGCTCGGGAAGGTCCTCTTTCACGTCACCCGGTAAGGTGCGGCACGCCCGGGTCGTCCGCTACTGCCTCATGGGGAAGGGCCTCCCCCGCGACCGCCCTGCGGATCGCGTCGAGCAGGACCTCCGCGGGATCGGATTTCCTCACGAAGCGGCAGCCTGCCTCCGCCGCCCGGGTCGCGGCCCCCTCGCTCTGCCCGGAGATGAAGACGACGGCCGTGCGGGAGCCTGCCGACGCGAGCTGGCGCTGGAGGTCAAAGCCCGACAGCCCGCCGAGCTGGACGTCGAGGAGAAGGCAGTCCGCCGATCCCTCCCCTCCGCGGTCGAAGTAGTCCTCGGCGGAGGCGAAGGTCCGAGTCTCCATCCGCGAGGCCCGGAGCAGGCGGGCGACGGCGCGTCCGTAGCTCGGATCGTCATCGACGATGGCGACTCGTATCGGGGACGACTCGGGCACTCTGTGGGAGCCTCGCCCCTACTCTGAACCCGTGCTCGCCGTCCGGTTACTGCCCTTTGGGGCGGGGCGTCGCGAGGCGGTCGAGCTCGGGCAGGAGGCCGGCCTCCTGAGCCCACCGCGTCAGCTCGGCCACCGACGAGAGGCCCAGCTTCCGGGTGAGGTTCGTCCGGTGGAGCTTGACGGTCCTCTCGTTGAGGGAGAGGCGCCCCGCGATCTGCTTGTTCAGACGCCCCTGGAGGACCCACGCGAGGACCTCGCGCTCCCTGGGCGTCAGGCTCTCCCACAGGACCCGGCTCGCGCGGATCCGATCCCGTTCCTCCCGCTCCCGCCCTCCTCGCGCGAGGGCCCGCTCCAACGCCTCGAGGAGCTCCTCCTTCGGGGCGAGCTTCGTCAGGAAGTCCTCGGCCCCGTGCTTGAAGGCCCGGGCCGTGGCCGGGACGTCGCCGTGTCCCGAGACGAAGACGACCGGAAGAGGCGACCCGAGACGTTCCAGCTCCTCCTGAAGCTGAAGGCCGTCGAGCCCGGGCATCCGGAGGTCCGCAAGGACGCACCCTTCGGGCTCGCGGGGCAGCTTCGCGAGAAGGTCGGACGCGGAGGAGAACGTCTCGACGCGATAGCCCGAGGCCCGGAGGAGACGCGCGACGGCCGTGAGCCAGGACGCGTCGTCGTCGACGACGAAGACGGTCGGCCCGGTCGCGCTCATACCTTCACCTCCGCTTCGGGCAGGCGCACGACGAAGACCGCCCCGCGCCCGTCTCCGTTCGCCGCGAGGAGGCTCCCGCCGTGGGCCTCGACGAGCGTCCGGCAGATCGCGAGGCCCATCCCCATCCCCTGGGCCTTCGTCGTGAAGAACGGCTCGAAGAGCCGGGGCATCGCCGCGGCCGGGATCCCCGGGCCGCTGTCGCGCACGGAGATCTCGAGGCCGCCGCCGTCCGCCGCGCGAAGACGCACCTCGAGCACCCGGGTCTCGGCCGGCACCGCCTCCATGGCGTCGAGAGCGTTCACGGAGAGGTTCAGGAGGACCTGCTGGAGGTGGACCGGGTCCCCGGCCACGGGAGGGAGGTCGCGGTCGACGGTCAGCTCGACCTTCACGTCCCGCCTCCACGCGTCCGGACGGACGAGCCCGAGGACCCCATCGACGAGCTCGGCGGGGTCGATCGGGACACGGACGAGCTCGTGCCTCCGGAGGAATCCCCGCATTCGCTCGATGACGTCCCGCGCCCGCTGGTCGTCCGACTTGATGTCCGCGACGATCGCCCGGAGCTCGGCGAGGTCGGGATTCTCCCTCCCGAGGTAGAGCTCGGCCGCCTCGGCGTTCCGGAGCATCGCGCCGAGCGGCTGCGCCAGCTCGTGCGCGATCGAGGCGGCGAGCTGCCCCATCACGCTGACGCGGCCGGCGTGGGCGAGCTCGCCCCGGAGGCGCGCGGCCTCCTGCTCCGCCCTGCGCTGCCGTCGCCGTCCCTCGACGAGCGCGACGATGGCGAGCGTCTGCAGCAGGATGACCGCCGAAGCGCCGAGGATCCTCCCGCGGTAGAGCGAGAAGAACGAGGGCTCCCGGAAGCGGACCTCGCTCCCGGGCGGAAGCGTGCGCTCGTCGATCGCCCAGCGCTCCAGCTCCCGCGCGTCGTAGATCGGGCTCCCGAGCTCGACCGTCTTCACCGGGATCGAGGACGGGGGAATGCCGTGGAGGGCCTTCACGCCGGCGGCCGCGATCTCGTCCGCCATCGCCTCGATCGGCAGGAGCCGCCCTCCGACGATCCCGTGCCCGAGCGAGACCGAGGCCCAGCCGAAGACGGGCGCAGACGCGACGGCTCGGAGGCGCTCGAGCGCCTTCTGCTGCTCGTGGGGAATGCCGGCCGCGTCCAGGATCATCAGGCCGACGAAGATCGCCGATTCCGGAGGGAGCGCCTCGCAGCGCAGCATGATCTCGTCGAAGGAGAGACCGTCGAGGAACGTCACGCGGACGCGCGTCGCGAAGGGCTGCCACTCGCGACGCAGGAGGCCGACCCAGAACCTCTCCGTCGGGCTCGCTCCGGACACGACGACGACCTCGCGCGTCCGCGGACGCGCCAGAAGGACGTTCTCCATCAGCGCCCGGAGGTCGACCCGGCTGACGACGGCCGTCTCCTGCGGGGAGAGCCTCACTCCTTCCAGCCAGCGGGGGTCCGCTCCGCCGTGGACGACCGGTGTCGATGGCCCGAACCGCTCCCGGTACCTCGTGAAGAACCGGGCCGCCGGGCCGCCGATCGTGACGACGAGGTCCGGGACGCGCCGGGAGCAGAGCGCCTCGACGTAGTCGGCGACCGGCTGCTCGTCCCTCGGCTCCGACCCGTGGGCCTGCAGGGAAACGTGGAAGAACTCGATCGGGTGGCCGCAGCGCCGCGCGATCTCCGTGCGGACGCGCAAGGAGGCCTCGGCGTAGGGGGAGAAATCGCGGCCGAAGGAGTCGAGGAAGAGGACCCACTTCGTTCGAGCCGCCGGGTCTTCGTGGGCTAGGGAAGGCCGGGCGAAACCCAGGACCAGGGCGAGGGAGAACCCGACGGACACGGCCAGCCGAACTCGCGGAGCATCGCCCGTCCGGGCGGAGCGGATGCGCCGTTTCTCGTCGCTCGTCGGCAAGCAGGGCGATTCTAGCGCCCGGCGCGGAGGCGGGACCCGGGGCCGGCTCGGGCTCCCGGCGCCCGGACGCCGGCGCCCCGCCGGGACCGGCCCCGCCGCCGACGTGAGTCCGCGGCGGGACCGGAGGGAGGATCAGTTCGTGGCGGCCGGGCCCTGCCCGGACGGCTCGACGGGCGGCGTCTCCGGCTGGTTCCAGCCGCCGCCGAGGGCCCGGTACAGCCGCACGACGGCGACGCGCTGGTCGCGCAGCGCCTGCGCGTAGGCCAGTTCGCCGCTGAAGAGCTCCCGCTGGGCGTCGAGGACCTCGAAGTAGGGCGAGACGCCCCCGTCGAAGCGGACGAGGGCCAGGTTCTCTGCCTCCCGAAGCGCTTCCACGTTCTTCCGTTGCGCGGTGACGATCCGGGTGGTCGCCTGGATCGCGTGGAGCGACGTGGCGACGTCTCCGAACGCGGCGAGGGCGGCCTTCTCGTAGCCGAGTCGGGCCTGCTCCCAGCGGGCCTTCGTGGCCTCGAGGTTCCGGCGGAGCCTTCCTCCCTGGAAGATCGGCGCGAGGAGCCCGGCGCCGGCGTTCCAGACGAAGGAGCCGGACTTCAGGAGGTCCGAGAGGTCGCCGCTCTGGAGGCCCAGAGCTCCCGTGAGCGAGAGCTGCGGGAAGAGGCTCGCCTCGGCGACGCCCACCTGGGCGTTCGCGGCCCGGAGCGCCTGCTCGGCCTGCCGCACGTCGGGGCGCCGCTCGAGGAGCGCCGACGGGAGTCCCGCGGGGACCTCGAGGACCGGGATGTCGCCGATCGGGTTTCCCCGCTCGATCGGACCGGGGGCCCGGCCGAGGAGGAGGCAGAGGAGGTTCTCCTGCGCGTGGATGGCCTGCTCGAGCTCGGGGATCGACGCCTCCGTCTGGGCGACGGCCGACGCCGACTGCATCGACTCGAGCTTGTTGCTGACGCCTCCGAGGAGCCGCTTGTCGACGAGGTCGAACGAGGCCTTCCGGCTCTCGAGCGTCCTCTTCGCGGTCTCCAGCTGCATGTCGAGCGCGCGGAGCTGCAGGTAGGCCGTCGCCACGTCGGAGACGAGCGAGAGGTAGACGCCGCGCCGGGCCTCCTCCGTGGCGAGATACTGTGCGGCCGTCGCCTCGTTGGTCCTGCGGAGCCGGCCCCAGAGGTCGATCTCCCAGGAGACGGCGGCACTGAGGTCGAAGACGCTTCTCGTCTCGCCGCCGAATCCGTCCGCCAGCGTCTCCGAGCTCCGGCTCCGGGAAGCCCCGGCGCCGGCGTTCACCGTCGGCCAGAGCGGGTTGATGCCGGCGAGGGCCCTGAACTCCTCGACGCGGGCTGCAGCGATCTTCAGGTCCTGGTTCCTCTCGACCGCCTCGGCGACGAGCTTCTTCAGTACGGGGTCGGTCGTCGCGTCCCACCAGGCGAGGTCGGCGAGCGAAGCCTCGGAGGCCGGGCCTTCCAGGCCACGGTGGTTCTCCGGGACGACGAGCTCGGGCCTCTGGTAGTCGGGGCCGAGGGAACAGCCCGAGAGGACCGCACCGAGGAGGACGGGAGCGATGAGCTGTTTCATGTTCAGTGCCCTCCCCCGACCGTCGGAACGGGTGAGGTCTTCAGTGCGGCCGTCGGGTCTTCGGGACCGTGCTTCTTCCCGGCGAACTTCTCGACGAGGACGAAGAGGACCGGGACGAGGAGGACGCCCAGGAGCGTGGCGATGGCCATCCCGGAAAAGACCGCCATGCCCATGACCTTCCGCGACTCCGCTCCTGCTCCCGACGCCCTCACGAGCGGGAGGACGCCGAGGATGAACGCGAACGCCGTCATGAGGATCGGACGGAAGCGGAGCTTCGCGGCGTCGAGCGCCGCCGTCACCGCGTCCATCCCCTTCTTCTCGACGTTCTCCTTGGCGAACTCGACGATCAGGATCGCGTTCTTCGCCGCGAGGCCGACGAGCATGATGAGGCCGATCTGCGCGAAGACGTTGCTGACGTAGCTGTTGCCGAAGACGTCCGGGAGGAGGTTCCGCGCGGCCCAGAGACCGAAGAAGGCGCCGAACGCGGCGAACGGCGTCCCGAGGAGGACGCTGAAAGGCATCGCCCAGCTCTCGTACTGCGCCGCGAGGATGAGGAAGACGAAGACGATCGCGAAGACGAAGACGACGCCGGCCGTCCCGGCGGCCGCCTTCTCCTGGTACGACATGTTCGACCAGTCGTAGCCCCATCCGGAAGGAAGAACCGCCGCGGCGGTCTCCTCGAGAGCCTTCAGCGCCTGGTCGGAGCTGTAGCCCGCGGCGGGGACGCCGCTCAGCTCCGCCGCCCGGTAGAGGTTGAACCGGGTCGTGAAGTCGGGCCCCGAGACCTCCTTCGTCCTCACGAGCGTGTCGAGCGGGACCATCTGCCCGTCGCCGCTCCTCACGAAGAAGAGCCCGAGCGACTTCGCCGAGCTGCGGTACTCGGGCTCGGCCTGCATGAAGACCTTGTAGACGCGGCCGAAGCGGTTGAAGTCGTTGATGTACGCGCTCCCGAGGAGCGCCCCGAGCGTCCCGTTGACGTCGGAGATCGGGACACCGAGCGTCAGCGCCTTCTGCCGGTCGATGTCCGCGTAGACCTGCGGGACCGTCGCGCGGTAGACGCCCGAGATGCGTCCGATCTCCGGCCGCTTCTTCGCCTCGGCGATGAACGTCTTCATCATCGCGTCGAGGTCGGCGGGCGACCGGCCTGCGCGGTCCTGGAGCATGAACGTGAAGCCCGAGCCGCTCCCGAGGCCGGTGATCGGCGGCGGAGCGAAGGCGAAGACCTGCGCCTGCGGGATCTGCTTGTAGTACTCGAGGTTCAGCAGCTTCATCGCGATGTCGACGCGCTGCTTCACGTCCTCGCGGTCGTGCCAGGGCTTTGCCTTCACGAAGATGAAACCCGTGTTCGGCGCCATCGACCCGGTCAGGAGGCTGAACCCGGTGATCGTCGTGACGCTCTCGATGGCGGGGTTCGCGAGCGTGATCTGCTCGACTTTCTTCAGCACCTCGTCCGTCCGCTCGAGCGAGGCGGCGTCGGGGAGCTGGCAGTTGACCATGAAGTAGCCGTTGTCCTCGTCGGGGAGGAACCCCGTCGGGAGGCTCTTGACGAGCCCCACCGTCAGGGCGATCAGGATCCCGATGAAGATCACGCTGCGGAGGCTCTTCCTGATCAGGATCGCGGCGAACGACGTGTAGCCGTCCGTGAACCTCCCGAAGACCCTGTTGAACCAGTTGTAGAACGGGTCGAGGAACGACTTCGACTCGGCCTTGGGCTTCAGGAGCATGGCCGCGAGGGCCGGGCTGAGGGTGAGGGCGTTGAAGGCCGAGATGCAGACCGAGATCGCGATGGTGACCGCGAACTGCTGGTAGAGCCGCCCGGTGATGCCGCCCATGAAGGCGACCGGGACGAAGACGGCCGAGAGGACGAGCGCGATCGCGACGACCGGGCCCGAGACCTCTTCCATGGCCTTCAGCGTCGCGGCCTTGGGGTCCATCCCGTGCTCGATGTGGTGCATGACCGCCTCGACGACGACGATCGCGTCGTCGACGACGATGCCGATGGCGAGGACGAGCCCGAGGAGCGAGAGGACGTTCACCGAGAAGCCGAGGATCGGGAAGACGGCGAACGTCGCGATCAGCGACACCGGCACGGTGAGGAGCGGGATGAGCGTCGCCCGCCAGTTCTGCAGGAAGACGAAGACGACGAGGATGACGAGGAGGACCGCCTCGAAGAGGGTGTGGATGATCTCGGTGATCCCCTCGGAGATCGCCTCGGTCGTGTCGAGCGACATCGTCCAGGCGAGGTCCTTGGGGAACGTCGGCTCGATCTTCTCCATCGTCTTCTTGACGGCGTCACGGACGGCGAGCGCGTTCGACCCGGGCGACTGGTAGACGCCGAGGACCGCGGAGGGCTTCCCGTTGAGGCGTCCCCGCTGGTTGTAGAGGAGCGACCCCAGCTCGATCCGGGCGACGTCGCGCAGGAAGACCTGCGACCCGTCGGGGTTCGAGCGGACGATGATGCCGCCGAACTCCTCGCCGCTCAGGAGCCGCCCCTGCGTCTTCACCGTGTAGGTGAACTGCGTACCCGGGACGGACGGCTCGCCGCCGATCTGACCCGCCGGGCTCAGCGTGTTCTGCTGCTTGATGGCGTTCTGAAGGTCCATCACGGTCAGGCCGAGCTTCGCGAGCCGGTCCGGCCGGACCCAGATCCGCATCGCGTAGTCGGAGCCGCCGAAGAGGATGACGTCGCCGACGCCCCGGATCCGCTTGATCTGGTCCGTGATGTTGATCGCCACGTAGTTCGACATGAAGACGCTGTCCCAGGTCCCGTTTGGCGACGTCAGCGCGACGAGAACGAGCGGGAACGAGAGCGACTTCTTGACCGTGACGCCGTACTCCTTGACGGACTGCGGCATGAACGCGTTCGACTGCGCCTGGCGGTTCTGGACGAGGACGTTCGACATGTCGAGGTCGGAGCCGACCTCGAACGAGACCTCGGTCTTCAGCGTACCGTCGTTGGCGTTCGTCGACTTGATGTAGAGCATGTTCTCGACGCCGTTGACCTGCTGCTCGATCGGCGCCGCGACAGCCTGCTCGACGTCGACCGCGCTCGCGCCAGTGAACGTCGTCGTGATCTGGATGAGCGGGGGCGTGATCTCGGGGTACTGGGCGATCGGAAGCCCCTTGAGAGCGACCGCGCCGACGATGACCATGACGATCGAGATGACGATCGCCACGATCGGCCGGTTGACGAAGAACTTCGCCATGGCCTACTTCCCCGAGGGCTTCAGAGCTTCGGCCCCCTCCGCCGGCGCGGACGACGGTGCGGCTGCTTCAGACCGGGCTTCCTCGACCGGCTTCGGCTTGACCTCGCCGCCCGGCTTGACCTGCTGGAGGCCTTCGACGACGACCGTCTCGCCGGCCGCGAGCCCCTCGGAGACGACCCAGAGCTCCCCGGTACGGGGGCCCATCTTCACCGTGCGGATCTCGGCCTTGTTCCCCTCGCCGACGACGACGACCTGGAACACGCCCTGCAGCTCGGACACGGCCTTCTGCGGGACGCAGACGGCGCCCGAGAGCGTCTCCGAGACGAACTGGAGACGCCCGTACTGCCCGGGCCTGAGCACCCGGCTCGGGTTCGGGAAGAGGAGCCGGATGGCGAGGGTCCCCGTCCTCGCGTCGACGGAGCGCTGGACGGCGTCGAGCGTCCCCTTCTCGGAGTAGACCGTGCCGTCGGCGAGGATGAGGTCGGCCTTGCGCCCGGCCTGCCCGGGCCGCCGGCCCTCGACGGCCGCCTTCTCGGCGAACTTCAGGTAGTCGGCCTCCGTGATGCCCGCCTGGAAGTAGATCGGGTCGATGACCGAGATCGTCGTCAGGAGGGTCGACTCGCCCCGGCCGACGAGGTTCCCGGGCTTGACCTTCGAGAGGTCGGCGAGGCCCGAGATCGGCGCCTTGATCGTCGTGTACCCGAGGTTGAGCTGGGCGCTCTCCAGCGACGACCTCGCCGCGTCGAGCTGGGCCGCCGCGGCGTCGCGGGTCGAGACGGCGTTGTCGTAGTCACGCCGGCTGACGGCCTGCTGCTCGGCGAGGGGCTTCAGGCGGGAGACCTCGGTCTCGGCCTGACCGAGCTTCGCCTGGGCCGTCGCGACCTGCGCCTTCGCCTGGGCGACGATCGCCTCGAACGGCTTCGGGTCGATCTGGTAGAGGAGGTCGCCCGCCCTGACGAAATCGCCCTCGCGGAAGCTGACGGAGTCGAGGTAGCCCTCCACGCGTGCGCGGATCTCGACGTCCTTCGAGCCAGCCGTCTGCCCGACGAGCTCCATCGTCACCGGCACGTCCTTCGCAACGGCCTGCGTGACCCAGACCTCGGGGGCCGGGAGGACCATCGCCTCCTTCTTCTTGCAACCGGCTCCGGCCAGGGAGAGTACGGTGACCAGCGCTGCGGTCAGGAGGGCCGGCACACGGTGACGGCGACCAGTCGGTTGAACGTACATCGGATCACAACCTCCCGGGCCGATCCGGCCCGCTGAATCATCGTTCCAGAGCGAGGTCCTCTCGCCATTTCCACAGGAAAACCCGAAGCATTCTATGCCGACGCCTGGGGGGTCCGACCTGCCCGAAAGGGACGGTTTTCGCCGTTCACGGAGGCCCCCGGGCTTCGCGGGATCAGCCCGTTGGAACGGCGACCCCGCGGAGGACGCTTTCGGGGACCCGGGCGATTTCCCGGCCCGACTCGTCCCGGACGACGAGGAGACCGTTCTCGTCGATCTCCCGAACGCAGCCGAGAACGGAGAAGACGCCGGCGTCGGCTTCCCCGATCGTCAGGCCCGTGTGCCGCGCGATTCGGCGCGCCACGACGCGCCCGGCCTCCTCCCAGTCGGCGATCCGCTTCAGCGCCGCAGGCCCTTCGGTCTCAGCGGCCTGCTGCGAGAAGCTCGTCGGGCGTCGACCCGACGTCCCGCGCGATCTGACGGAAGAGGACGAATCCGAGGCGCTCGAGGAGCCGTTCGACCTCCCGCGGCTCCAGCACGGGAAGGGGCGTCACGATCAGGCGACCTGGACGGTGTAGACGCCGACGAGCTCGGTGGTGAGCTTCGGGTCGCCGTCTTCGAGCAGGAGCTCCAGGACCTCCCGGAGGTTTCGATGCAGCTCGTCGAGCGTCTCGCCCTGCGAGTGAGCACCGGCGAAGCCGGGCACCCAGCCCACGAAGAGCCCGGTGTCGGGGCACCTTTCGACGACGGCGGGGAAGGACCTCATGGGGACATTCTTCGCGTCGCGCTCCACGGGACCCGGCTGCGCTCGGGGCGCGGTGGCGGCCTGCCAGTGGCGGCCGTCGGGGGCGTCGGAGGAGGCGAAGAGGTCGATCGCGTGGCCGATGTCGACGACGAGGAGGAACGGCGGCGGGGCGTCGAGCGTCTCGACGTAGCGATTCGTCTGGCCGAGCGCGTCGGACATCATGGCGTGCCAGGCGTTCGTCCCGCGACGGGTCCGGCCGACCTTCGTCGTGTTCGACGCCTGCTTGACCTCCAGCAGGAAGCGGCCCTCCCGATAGAGGTCGATCTTCCCGATCGTCGGCTTCCCCGCGGCGTGGAGGAGGACGGCCGGCTTCTCGTAGACGTAGGCGTCCTTCTCGGGGTCGCCTGCCGCCGGGTCGGGGCGTGACACGCCGATGAGGTCGCAGAGGCCAATCAGGAACGGGTCCTCGTTGGCCCGTTCTCCCCCCTCGTTCCCGAGCCAGCGGGCGTGGAAGGCGGCGATGTCCATGAAAGGCGCGGAGGCGCGGGGAAGGGGTAGCAGAGGGAACCGGAGGCGGGCACCAGCCGCCCGTCGCGCTACGATGGCAGCGTGACGCCGGTTCCCCGAGAGCTTCGCTGGCTTCTGTGGGATCTCGACGCCGACCAGGTCGACGTCGACGAGTGCGCCTCCGCGGTCCTCGGGAGGGTCCTCGAACACGGCCGCCTTGCCGACGTCCGGATGGTGCTCGAGCTCTACGGCAGGGAGCGCGTCCTCCACTTCTTTCGGGAGGGCGACCACCCGGTCGTCTCCGAGCGGACTCGCGCCTTCTGGCACGCATTCTTCGGAGCAGAGGAAGCATGGCCGACACGTCCCGACTTCCGGAACCGCAGCGCCGCGCCCTGGATCGGCTGAAGGCCGTCCCGACGATGGCGGAGTTCTACCTGGCCGGAGGCACGGCCATCGCCGTTCACCTCGGTCATCGGATCTCCCGGGACCTCGACTTTTTCAGCGTGAGGCCCGATGTGGACCTCGAGGCGGTGAAGGAGGCCGTTCGGCGGGCGTTCGACGAGGCCGAGACGGTGGCGCAGACGGACGCCGCCGTGCAGCTTCTCTGCGATGGTGCCCCGATCGACCTCGTCCGGTACCCGTATCCGCCGCTCCGCTCCATCGAGCGCACTTCCGACGGAATCGCCGTGGCGGCGCTCCTGGACCTCGCCACGATGAAGCTGGCGGCCCTCTCGCGCCGGGGCCTCCGCCGCGACTTCTGGGATCTCTCCGAGATCGTCCGCCGCGGGGGCGTGCCGCTCGAACAGGCGTGCCGGGCCTACCGCCAGCGCTACGGCGTCGCGGAGGCGGACCTGTACCACGTCCTCCGCTCCCTGACCTGGTTCGAAGACGCCGAGAGAGACCCCGCGTACCCGGCGGGCCTGGCGGAGACCGCGTGGCGCGAGATCAAGGCGTTCTTCCTTCGAGAAGCGCCTGGGCTGATGTCGACAGATTTTGGCTAGGCTTCCCGGTCGAGCCCCAGCTCCCGTCGGATCAGGTCGAGGTCCAGCGGGGACGGGTTGCCGGGACTCGCCGCCTGGTGCCTCTCGAACTCCGCGAGGAGCGCCTCGACCGTCAGCCTTCCCTTCTCCGTCTTCACGAGCGGCCGCGGTCTGCGGTTCCCGAGGGAAGGGATGACCATGTCGCACCATGCGAGGGAATGGTCTCGCCCCATCTTCGCGAGGCACTCCCGGGCCCCGGCCTCCCAGACGTCCCAGCGGAGCGTCGTGAAGACGAGCTCGTGGCCCTCGGCGTTCCGGATGTCCGGCAGGTCCTCGTGAGGACCTGCCGCGCTTTCCTCGTTCATCATCCGTTCGAGAACCTCGTCGCCCAGGACGCCGCCCTTCCAGCGGCTCCGGAGGGTGATGCCGAGCTCCCGGACGAGCCTCTCGGCCACGCTCACGGACTCCCGTCCGGAGGTCCTCGATGTCGAGCCCGTTCCGGGTCCTGTGGATGAGGCAGGCCGTGTCTTCGGCGTCGACGAGGGCGAGGAGGAACGGCTCGAGCGCGGCGTCTCCGCACACGCACTGCCGCGGGCGGCCAGTGGGAGAGGTCCCGGCCCGGTGGACCCCGGGCCGGGCAGGAGCGACCGACCGGGAGCTAGCGGCCCTTCAGGGCCTTGAGCTTCATCGCCTTGCCCGCGAGCGTCGAACTCCCTTCGAGGCCGTACGAGGTGCAGGTGACGACCCAGACGTTTCCGTTCTGCGGGTTCGTCAGGATCGCCCGGTTCCCGTCGATGCCACCGGGCATCAGGACCTTCCCCTTGTCCGTCGTCACGGTGATCTCCAGGTACGACCCGTCGTTCTTCTCGACCCTCAGCGTGCCCTTGCCGCCGATCGTCCCGTCCGCAGACGCGACCTCGAAGGCCATGGAGGTGCCCGCCTTGAGGACCTCGGCGCACTGGGCCGGAGCGGACGGGGCGAACGCGAGGGCGCCGACGACGAGGACGGACGCGCCGATGAGGAACGGATGACGCATTGTGGAGATCTCCCTTCGGCGCGAATGATAGTGCGGCGCCGCCGCCGGTGCAGCTTCGGGGATGGCGTCAGATTTCGGCAAACGGACTCCGTTCGCCCCGGGCAGCGCGCGCGGTGCTAGCCTTCCGGGACGTGACGAGGGCAAGCAGGCGCACGAACCCCGAACCTGGAAATGACCTCTCGGGCCGGGAAGAGAATCTCGTCCGCCGAACCACCCGGCGCGCCGCCGGGCCCGGCCTGTGGTTCTGCCTCTCCCTGGCTCTCGCCGTGCCCCTCCGGGCGCAGCCTTCCCCCCCGGCTTCCCCGCCCCCGTCCGCGGCGGCGCCCGAGAAACGACCGGCCGTAGCGACGAAGAAGCCGGGCCCGGTGACGAAGAAGCCGCGGGACCCATTCACGGCGTCGCAGCGGCGCGAGCTGGAGAAGATCGTCGAAGAGGCACGAGAGGCGCTCGCGATGGAGCGCAAGGAGATCGCGGCGGCCCTCGCGAAGCTCCGGAAGGAACGCGAGGCCCTCGACCGCGAGAAGGCCGAGGTCGAAGCGCTGAGGGCCGCGAACGAGGCGGAGGCCGCGAAGCTCGAGGCCCTCGCGAAGGAAGTCGAGCGGCAGAAGATCCGGCTCGACGAGCTCGTGCAGGCGTTGCCGGCGTCCGTCCAGCCGTCGCAGGAGCTCGTCGAGCGCCTCGCGAGGCTCGAGGAGGCGTCGAAGCAGAAGCCGGACCTCCCCCCGGAGGTCGTTTCCGCGGGCGACTTCCCGGGCTCGATCCGGATTCCCGGCTCGCCTGCGGCCATCAAGTTCGGGGGCTCCGTCTGGGTGAGCGCGGTGAGCACGCAGGACGCTCTCGGCTCCGACGACCGCTTCCTCACCTGGACGATCCCCGTCGCCGGCGACCCGGGCGCCGAGAAGGGGCCCCGGACCTCGTTCTGGGCGAACCCGAGCAGCCTCAACTTCGACGTCCGGACGAAAGGGCCCGGCGACACGACGATTCGTGCCTTCATCGAGGGCGACTTCGCAGGCTCCTCCAACGGTTTCCGCCTCCGGCATGCCTACGTCCAGTTCGGACGGCTCCTCGCCGGCCAGACCTGGTCCACGTTCTCGGACCCCGACGCAGACCCGGGCGACATCGACTTCGAGGGCGTGAACGCCGAGAACGTCCAGCGGCAGGCGCAGTTCCGCTACACGCGCCGTCTCAGTACGGCCGTCCTCCTGGCAGGCTCTCTCGAGTACCCGAACTCCTCGCTGACCGACGTCGACGGGACGATCGTTCGCGGTGTGAACCAGGCCCCCGACCTGATCCTGCGCGGCACGTTCACGCCTTCGAAGCGGACGCGCCTCCAGGGGGCCGCGGTCCTCCGGAGCATCCGCGGCGAGTCGGCGAGCCGGGCGAACGAGATCGACCAGAAGACGGGGTGGGGCCTCTCGGCGAGCGGGACGCTCACGGAGCTTCCGTGGGATCGCGACGATTCCTTCACGTTCCAGCTGAACGGCGGGTCGGGGATCGCCCGCTTCATCAACGACCTGAACTCGGCCGGCGGACAGGACGGCGCCTTCGACCCGGCGACCGGAGAGCTCGAGCTCCTGTCGCACTGGGGCTGGTACGGCTCCTACCTCCACCGCTGGCGCGGGATGCCCCGCAATCCGGGCGCCCTTCGCTCGTCGCTCGTCTGGGGAGCGGTTCACGTCGAGAACCTCGGGTTCCAGCCGGCGAACGCTTACCGGAGGACCAACCGACTGGGCCTCAACCTCGTCTGGACGCCGGTTCCGAGCGGCGAGCTCGGGATCCAGTACATCTGGGGCCAGCGAGTCAACAAGGACGGGACCTCCGGCGATGCGAGCCAGCTCCAGGTCCGCGCTCGTTATGTGTTCTGATGCGCGCCGAGGGCGGAGCCCACTGGAGACGATGGAACGATCCGGTCCGGAAGAAGGGGCCCCGGCACTCGGGATGCGCCGTTCCGCGACCTCGAAATCCTCCGAGCGCGTGGGACGGCTGATCGAGGACGATGTTTTCGTGAGTGAGCTCCGACCCCGCCCGTAGACGCCTCGTAGGCACCGGAACTCCCTCGAAGGGAAGGAAGCGAAGATGGCCAACGACCCGTCCCCGTCCCAATCGATGAGGATGACCTCCCGGGGCGCCGTCGCTCTCGTGTGCGCGTGCCTCCTCGTCCCGGGCGAGGGCGCCCTCCTCGCCCAGGCGGCACCCGCCGCGCCCGCGGCCCCGGCGGCCGCGGCCGACGCCCCGGCGAAGCTCTCGCCCGACCAGCTCGAATCGCTCGTGGCACCGATCGCGCTCTACCCCGACCCGCTCCTGGCCCAGTGCCTCGCCGCGTCCACCTACCCGCTCGAGATCATCCAGCTTCAGCAGTGGCTCCTGAAGAACCCGAACCTGAAAGACAAGGCCCTCGCGGATGCCGTCGCCAGGCAGCCCTGGGACCCGGCCGTCCAGTCGATGGCGGCGGTCCCCGACGCCGTGAAGAGGCTCTCGGACGACATCCAGTGGACGACGGACCTCGGAAACGCATTCCTCGACCAGCAGGCCGACGTGATGGAAGCCGTCCAGCGGATGCGGAAGAAGGCCAAGGACAAGGGAACGCTGACGACGACCGAGCAGCAGAAGGTCGAGACGAAGGTCGTCGAGCAGAAGACGGTGATCATCGTCGAGCCGGCGAACCCGGAGATCATCTACGTGCCGTCGTACAGCCCGACGGTCGTCTACCCGCCGCCGGTCTACCCGTACCCGCCCATCTACTACCCGCCCTACCCCCCTGGCGCGGCCTTCATGACCTTCACGGCCGGCGTCATGATCGGCGCCGCCGTCTGGGGCGGCTCCTGTTGCGGCTGCGGCTGGGGCCATAACGACGTCAACATCAACGTGAACAACAACTTCAACAGGAACGCGAACATCAACACCGGCAACATCAACACCGGCAACATCAACAAGGGCGGCGGCAACAGCTGGTCGCACAACTCCCAGCACCGGGGCGGCGCGCCCTACTCGAACAAGGCGACGGCCAGCAAGTACGGCGGGTCGACCCGCGGCGGCGCCTCGGCGAGCCAGCAGAGCAGAGTCGGCGCCAGCGCCGGGCAGCAGGCTCGGGGCGGCGCTTCGGCGAGCCAGCAGTCGCGAGGCGGGACCAGCGCCAGCCAGCAGCGTCGCGGCGGCGCGAGCGGCGGCGGGAGCGCGAGCCCCTCCGCCAGCAGCGCGTCCCGCAGAAGCTCCGGCGGCGGGTTCGGCAGCGGAAGCTCGGGCGGATTCAGCGGGAGCAGCGCCCGGGCCAGCAGCTCGCGCGGCGCTTCCAGCTACGGAGGCCGGAGCGGTGGGGGCGGTCGCAGCGGCGGCGGCGGAAGGAGGCGGTGAGGTGAGCGCCATGAGATCGAAAACAGCCTCCTCCCTCCTTGCCGGCACGCTCGGCGCCCTCGTCCTCTCCTCGACCGCTTTCGCGACGGCCGCGCCCGCGAAACCGGCCCAGCGGACGTTCGCCTCGGCGAAGGCCGCGGCCGACGCCCTCGTCGCTGCCGCCGAGAAGTTCGACGTCGAGGCCCTGAAGGGAATCCTCGGCCCGGACGGTGTAGACCTCGTCGTCACTGAGGACGAGGTCCTCGACAAGAACCAGGCGAAGGCCTGGGCCGCGATGGCCCGGGAGAAGCTCGCCGTCGTCCCCGACCCGGCCGACCCGAAGGTCGCCACCCTGACCGTCGGCAACGACGACTGGCCGATGCCGATCCCGGTCGTGAACGATGGGAGGAGCTGGCGGTTCGACACCGAGGCCGGCCGCCACGAAGTGCTCCTGCGCCGCATCGGTCAGAACGAGCTCGACGCCATCCGGGTCTGCCGGAGATTCGTCGAGGCCCAGCACGAGTACGCCTCTGAGAAGCGGGACGGGGCGCGCGTCAACCAGTACGCCCAGCGGATCATCGCCACCCCGGGCCGCCAGGACGGCCTCGCCTGGCAGAACCCGGACGGGACCTGGGCCGGGCCCGTGGCCGAAGGCGTGGCGCGGGCCATCGCCGAGGGCTACGGAAAGCTCAACGAGCCGTACCACGGATACCACTTCAAGGTCCTCCGGGGGCAGGGCCCGTCGGCCCCCCTCGGCGAGCTCGACTTCGTCGTCCAGGGGGCGATGATCGGCGGTTTCGCCCTCGTCGCGGCGCCGGCGGACTACGAGGTGACCGGCATCAAGACGTTCATCGTCAGCCACGACGGCGTCGTCTACGAGAAGGACCTCGGACCCGGGACGCTCGAGATCTTCAAGGTGATGGAGCGCTTCGACCCCGACGAGAGCTGGAGCCCCGTAGAGGAGCCGTGACCCGCGCCGGGGGCGGGCCGCCCGCCCCCGGTACGCCTCCCCCACCCTCACTTCGCCGGCTTTTCGTGGTGCCCGCCGAACTGGAAGCGCATCGCCGAGAGGAGCTTGTTCTGGAAGTCCGCCTCTCCCCGCGAGGAGAAGCGCGAGTAGAGGGCCGCCGTCAGGACCGGGGCGGGGACGGCCTCGTCGACCGCGGCCCTGATCGTCCAGCGCCCCTCGCCGGAATCCGACACGCGCCCGGCGAAGCGGGACAGCTCGGCGTCCTCGACGAGCGACGTCGCCGTGAGGTCGAGGAGCCAGGACGCGACGACGCTGCCGCGGCGCCAGACCTCGGCGATCTCGCCCAGGTCGAAGTCGAACTGGTAGTGCCCGGGGTCGCGAAGCGGCGTCGTCTCGGCGTCCACGGCGTGGTCGGCCCTGCCGATTCCCGCGGACTTCAGGATCCCGAACCCCTCGGCGTAGGCCGCCATGAGGCCGTACTCGATGCCGTTGTGGACCATCTTCACGAAGTGCCCGGCGCCGTTCGGGCCGCAGTGGAGATAGCCCTCCTCCGCCGTGCCGGGGCGTGACTCGCGCCCCGGCGTCCGCGGGACGTCGCCGCGCCCGGGAGCGAGCGTCCGGAAGACCGGTTCCAGGCGGGAGACGACGTCCGTCTCGCCGCCGATCATCATGCAATAGCCGCGTTCGAGCCCCCAGACGCCGCCGCTCGTCCCGACGTCGACGTAGTGGATTCCCTTCGGAGCCAGCTCCTTCGCACGCCGGAGGTCGTCCACGTAGTACGAGTTCCCGCCGTCGATCACGACGTCGTCCGGGGAGAGGAGCGGGAGGAGCTCCGCGACCGCGCCGTCCACCGCGGCCGCCGGAACCATCAGCCAGATCGCCCGGGGCGCCGCGAGCTTGGCGACGAGGTCCGCGAGCGAGGAGGACCCGACGGCGCCCTCCGCGGCGAGGGCCTCGACCGCGTCGGGGGTCCTGTTGAAGACGACGCACTCGTGGCCGCCGCCGATCAGCCGGCGAACCATGTTCGCCCCCATCCGCCCGAGTCCGATCATCCCGATCTGCATGACGATCTCCCTCCGTCGTTCGGCGCCGACCCACGCCAGCGGTTCAGAACTTGTAAGTGAGGCCCCAGAGCAGGTGGAACGAGGAGATGCCGAGCTCGCCGTTCACGGCCGGCAGGTTCGTGGAGGGGGACAGCGCGATTCCCTGGTCTCCCCATTCGTAGACGACGCCGATCGACCCCGAGAGGTGGGTCCAGTTCAGGGAGACGCCGGTGGAGACGCCGTACAGGTCGACGACCGAGAAGACCGACTCGTCGCCGACCGGCGACTGCGACGTGAAGAAGCCGAGGTGAAGCGAGGTCTTCTTCGTGAGGTCGTATCGGCCGCCGATCGCGACGTTCGCCACGGCGTCCCGCTCGTCGTACGTCGGAGCGAAGACCGCCGCCCCCGCCCGGCTCTCTCCCGGGGAGACGTCCGTCCAGACCCCGGAGACCTCGCTCGAGAACATCTCGTATCTCGAGATCCCGGCGAAGTACTTCACGTTCGCCTCCACCACGCCCCGCCCGAAGCGCCACGCGAGGCCGAGGCTGACCCGGGTCGGGTGCTTCACCCGGAAATCCGCTTCCGCGTCCCGGAACCACGCCGTCCGGTAACCGCCCGCCGTCGCGGTCGTCTCCTCGACGATCAGGCTCGTCGAGCCCCCGAGACCGAGCCCGGGCGCGGTGACGACGAGGCCGACCGTGACGGCCCGGGAAACATCCCACTGCAGTCCCCCGGTGAGGAGCAGGTCGTAGCTCGTTCCGTCGGCACGGAACGTCCTCTGGGCGAGAGCGGCACCGGACGGGATGAGCCCCTGGATGGCCCCGGCCTGGTTGTTCGAGAGGGTGAGGAACGACAGCCCGACCGAGCCTCCGACCCGAAGGCCGGGCCGGAGCGCGTAGCCCGCCGCGATCGTCGGGAGGACGTCCGTGTAGGAGCCGTCGGTGGAGTAGACCATTCCCGCGCCGGAGTAGCCGGTCCCGACGATCCCGCTCAGCTGCAGGGTCGGCTTCCACGAGACCGGCGTCGGAAAGGCGAGGCCCAGGCTCAGCTTCTCGTTCCCGAGAACGTCGCCGCCGATCACGAAGCCGAAGAGCCGGCCGTTGTTGCTGAGACGCGAGCCCGTGTCCGCGATCTCGCCGACCTCGCCCGAGTAGAACGTCCACTCGTAGGCCGCCGACGCGGCGCTGACCGAGCTCTTCTCCGAGAGCCCGAGCCCGGCGGGGTTGTAGAAGATGGCGCCGACGTCCGTGGCCCGGGCCGTGAAGGCCCCGCCCTCGATCCCTTCGATCTGTCCGGCGGGGTTCCGCCCCTCGTTCGGCGCGATGAAGAGGGACGGCGCGGAGATGCTCACGGTCTGGGCCGTGCCGGGAAGCGAGCAGAGCAGAAGGAGCAGGGGCCAGCGGCGCATCGGACTCCTCTTCGTCTGGTATCGGTTCGAACCGGAGGCGGCAGGTCGCCGGCTCACTTCGCCGCTCCGGTCCTCCCTGGATGGCCTGCCTTCTCTCACTTCGCCGGCGGCGTGAACACGGCCTTCCATTCGTCCTCGGTCAACACCTTCCGCAGGGCGAAGATGCCGTCGAGGGCCTCCTTCTGAGCCCGGACTCGGTCCTCGTTCACCGCGTCGACGAACGCCTGCAGCTCGGCCCGGCCGGCAGCCTGGTCCTCGTCGGCCTTCTGGAATTCCTTGGAGGTCCGGGAAACCCTCTTCGTCGTTTCGTCGAGCTGCTTCCTCGCCTGTTCGAGGGTCCGCAGCGCCTCCGTCTTCCGGGCTACGTCGCGGACGACCTGCTTCACGACCGAGTCGTTCTTCTTCGCGAAGAGGTCGGAGCCGATCAACGCGTGCCCGCCGAGGAGGAAGTGGAGCGTGAGGAAGGCGGCGACGATCATCGTCTCAGCCCTCCTTCCCCGCGGGCTCGTCTCCCTGGAGCGACCTCGCGAGCGCCTCCGCGAGCACCCGCTCCTCGACCTTCCGGAGCTTCTTCCACTCCGCCGGAGTCGCAGCTGCCTTGAACGCCAGGTGCGCCCCGAACATCTTCTCGGCCAGGACGGCCCTCTCGGCGTTCAGCTCGGCGAGCTTCGCCTCGATCGCCTCGCGGGTCGCACCGTAGTCCTTCAGCATCGGCGTGAGCTCGACGTTCAGCTTCCCGGCGAACGCCACGGCCTCCTGGATCAGCCTCTCCATGTCGTCGACCGCCGACGACATCCTGGCGGCCCGTTCCTGGTCGGCGACGTTCTTCACGATCGCGGCCCTCAGGTCCGCGATCGGGTCCGTCTTCTTCGAGGTCGCGCTCGCGAGGGTCGCCGACAGCACGAGGGCGAGGCCGCAGAACGCCAGGGCTCTCCTGATGTGGATTCCCGTCATCTCGTCTCCTCTCCGGGATTTCCGTGAGCGTCCGTGTCGGTCCGAAACGGGAATCTTATCCTCCACCTCGCCCCGGACCGCATTCTCGTCGGCATTCTCCGCCGGCTTCGGTTACCTGAGTTCGACCGTCACCTTCGGCATTCGGCCCGTGAAGCGGACGTCGCCTCGGAGTCGATCGCCTCGAGGCGGAGTCGAAATGGACCGTCGCCTTCCCGAAGGCGGCCTTCTCGGGGGCGGGCATCGGCGCCACCGACCCGCCATCCGGTCCGGCCACCCTGCGGTCGCGGGCGGCCGGACGAGAAGTGCGCCGGAACCTGTCTCGTGAGGCGCGGCTCCGCGGTGAAAGAACCCGTCCCGGCCAGACTCAGCGAACTCCGACGCGGTTCACGGGCCCGCCCGCGTTCACGGGAGCGACGCCGGAGCCCGGCATGACGCCCACGCCCGGGGCGCCGACCCCGACCCCGGGAGCGACGCCAGGGCCGGGAGCGCCGACGCCCACCCCGGGGGTGACGCCGGCACCCGGAGCGCCGACGCCCACGGTGGAGCGGCGAGCGACGCCGGCATAGCTGACGGGCGTCGCGGGCCGGCCCACCACCGCGTCGGCGGGGGTCGCCGGAACCGCGAGCAGGACAGCCGGGAGAACTGAGACGAGCCGGATTCCGCGCCGAGCGTGCTTCATCGCGTCGCTCCTGTGGGCGCCCCCTGTGGCAGCTCGTCGAGGTCGACGAGTTCGTTCGGGTCGAGCTTCTTCGCGTTGGGCGCCGGGACGAACGCGAATGCCCCGGGAGCCGGCGTGACGCCGGTCTTCCAGCTCTTCACCACGACCGTGTACTGCGGTGCGGAGTTCATGGTCTTGCTGGTGATCACCATCTTCCGCGGGATGGGCTTCTCGCCGGCCTCAACCCAGAGCTGCCCGTCGGTGTCGACGTTGCGGAGAGCGAGGTGCTCGCGGAGCACGCCGCCGACCACCCCGCGCCCGATGTGTCTGACCTCGAGGACTCCTGCGACAAGGAGTTCGCAGGAGTTCGTCTTGATGAGGTCCGCGGCGGGCAGCGCGACGCCGCACCCCGTCCGCGGGACCTCGATCAGGCGGTCCAGGGTTCCCGGGGTCTCGAACTGCGCGTACCCCTCGAGGCTCCTGCTCACGATGCTGACGGTCTTGCCGTCGAAGGTCATCGTCGCGTCGTTGTGGCCGCTCGTCCGGTGAGCCCGGAGCTTGCCCGGGCGGCTCAGGAGCACCTCCCCGGAGCTGGTGAACTGGATCTTCTCCAGCGCCGGCGTGATCGTCCTCGGCTCCGGGTGCGGTTGCGTCGTCCGGGTCTCGTCTTCGTCTCGCCCCGCTTTCTCCCGTCCTCTCTCTCCCGCCGCGGGGATCCGTCAGTCGGCGTGTACCAGGCGCGATGCTCGAAGACGAAAGAGCAGGGTCACTTCGGGAAGACCAGGGTAAGGGCCGCCCTGAATCCGTCCTCGGGCCCGCCCGTCGGTTTGTCCGCGTAGTACCTGTACCCGAGCTGAAGGCTGATGATCTGCGTCTTCACCTTCAGCATCTGCGTGACCATCAGGTTGACCGGGACCGTCCACTGCGAGCTGTTCCAGTCGTAGGTCGACTCGGTGTTCAGCATGAACGTCGTGAAACGACTGGTCGTGAATCCCACGAAGGGCTGGAGGAACATCGCGTTCACGTCCGTCCCGCCCCATCCGGCGAAGGACCAGACCTGGTTCGCGAGAAGGCCGTAGGTGAAGCCCTTCTCCTGCTTCAGGACGACGGCGGTCGGTCCCGCTCCCCATTTCCCCGCCCCGAGCGCGCTCTGGGTCGCCGTGGGGTAGAGAAAGACGGGGCCAGCGCCGACGATCCACCCGCCCGCCGTGGGCGCCTTGGGGGATACGAAGAAGCTCTGCACGATGTCCCCGAGCCCCGACGTGGTCGAGCCCCCCGGCACGGGCGACTGCGCCGAGACGAACGGCACGATCGTCCGGGTGATGAGGTTCAGGTCTTTCGAAATCGAGAACGGGACGACGGGCTGGACGTTGAGGAGGAAGCGCTGGGCGTCCGTCTCGCCGATCCCGAAGTCCCAGTTGGCCTGGATCGGGACGCTGATGAGGGCGGCGACCGGGTTGTTCAGCTTCTTCGCGAGCTCGGCGGCTTTCGCGGCCTGGTCGGGCGAAGGAGCACCCTGGCCGAACGCTCCGGTCGACAGGACACAGAGAAGCAGGATGGGAAGGCGCCGGATCATGGACTTCTCTCGAACTCCCTTCTCGCCAGTCGACTCGGCCTGGCTCTGGTCCGATGGAGAACCGAGGGAAGGGCCGTGCGGCCCACGCACGGCCCCTCCCGGCTTCTCGTCCGCTGGTCTCAGTCCGCGAGCTCCTTCTTCCGCGCGGCCTCCGCGCGGGCCTTCCCTTCGGCGGCCTTCTCGGGGGCGGGCATCGGCGCCACCTCGACGGTGACCTTCGCGATCTTCCCCGTGAACCGGTACGGCGCCGGGATGCCGTAGTCCTCGACGACCGGGGTCTCCCCGTCCTCGGCGACGTCGGCCCCCTCGTCGGCCGAGAAGATCATCGGCTGCGTCCGCTCGATCCGCCCCTCGGCCACCTTCTTCCCGTTGACGAGGATCGTCCCGACGCCCCCCTTCGCGAGGCCGCCGCCGTCATAGGCGAACTCGAACCGGATCGTCGCCTTGCCGGCCGGCACGGGCTCCTTCGCGGCGACGGTGAAGCGCTCGAGGCCGATGAAGTTGTAGGTGTAGGTCGGCCTGCCGTCCTTCAGGTAGAGGCTCCAGCCGCCGAACCGCCCGGCCTGGGCGAGGACCACGCCATTCGCCCCCTTCTCGGGGATCGTCACCTCGGCGGTGACCGTGTGGGAGCGATTCTTCGTGTTGATGAAGACGTTCTCGGAGAGGCCGGCCATCCCCTCGTAGAGGGTGAGCGAGGTCCGCCCCGCCATCAGGTCCGGCCGGCCGGCGATCGCGGGGTTCACCCGCTCCACGCTCCGGTCGTCGATCGGCAGGACGGTGTACTTCTCCGCTTCCTTCAGGAAGAGCGCCTGCATCTCCTTCAGCCGGGAGGGGTCCTTCTTCGCGAGGTCGTTGGCCAGGCTGAAGTCGGCGCGGGTGTCGTAGAGCTCCCAGGTGTCGGCCTCGAGAGTGGCGCGGGGCTTCGTCTCCCAGGGGGCCTTGTGGACCGTCCCGGCCAGCCAGCCGTCGTGGTAGATGGCGCGGTTGCCGAAGATCTCGAAGTACTGGGTGACGTGGTTGTCCCTGGCCTTCGCGTCGTCGAAGGAACCGAGCATGCTGACGCCCTCGATGGGCGTCTGGGGAACGCCGTCGACCCGTTTCGGCTCGGGAAGGCCCGCGGCCTGAAGGACCGTCGGGACGACGTCGATGACGTGATGCCACTGCGACCGGACCTCGCCCTTCGCCTTGACCCCCCTGGGCCAGTGGACGACGAGCCCGTTGCGCGTGCCTCCGTAGTTCGAGGCGATCTGCTTGGTCCAGGTGAAGGGCGTGCCGCCGGCCACGGCCCAGCCCGCGGCGTAGTGACCGTAGGCGTACGGGCCGCCCAGCTCGTCGTAGTGCTTCAGGACGTCGGCGACGCTCTCCTGCACGCCGTTGAAGTAGGTCATCTCGCTGAACATGCCGTTCATGCCGCCCTCGGCGCTCGCCCCGTTGTCACCGAAAATGTAGAACACGAGCGTGTTGTCGAGCTGGCCGAGGCCGGCGATGGCGTCGACGAGGCGGCCGACTTCGAAGTCCGTGTGCTCGGCGAAGCCGGCGAAGACCTCCATCTGGCGCGTGAAGAGCTTCTTCTCGTCGGCCGAGAGCTTGTCCCAGTCCTTGATGGCGGGGGGCTTCGGCGCGAGCTTCGTCCCGGGAGGCACCACGCCGAGCTTGATCTGGCGGGCGAGGGTCTCTTCGCGCAGCTTGTCCCACCCCTGGTCGAACTTCCCCCTGTACTTCGCGATCCACTCCTTCGGGACGTGGTGGGGCGCGTGCGTGGCGCCGGGCGCGAAATAGACGAAGAAGGGCTTGTCGGGCGTCAGCGACTTGACCGCCTGCACCCACCGGATCGCCTGGTTCGTCATGTCGGTCGTGAAGTGGTAGTCCGGGCCCTTCGGGACCTCGACCTTGACCATGCCGTCGTAGACCGCCGGCGCCCACTGGTTCGTCTCGCCGCCGAAGAAGCCGTAGAACTTGTCGAAGCCGTTACGCGTGGGCCAGCGGTCGGTCGGGCCGGAGGGGCTCACCTCCCAGGCCGCCGTCTCGTGGTTCTTCCCGAAGTGGGCCGTCGAGTAGCCGTTGTACCGGAGCATCGACGCGACGTTGGCGACGCTGAGCGGGCGCTGACCGGTATTGCCGGGATACGCCGTCGAGGTCTCCATGATGGAAGCCGTGTTGTTCGTGTGGTGGTTACGCCCCGTCAGGAGCGCCGCCCGGGTCGGCGAGCAGACGGCGGTGGTGTGGAACTGGTTGTACCTCAGCCCTCCCTGCGCGAGGCGGTCTCCGGTCGGCATGTGGAGAGGTCCGCCAAACGCGCTCGGCTGGCCGAATCCCATGTCGTCGATCAGGACGACGAGGACGTTCGGAGCGCCGGCCGGGGCCTTCACCTCGAAGCGGGGCGGCGCCGGCGGCGCGTTGCGGACGTCGAGCACGGTGCTGTGCGGATAGCTCGGCTCGTGGATCGGGAGCACCGTGCGGTCCGGCGCGGGCTGCGCGAGGGCGGTGGCTGCAACGAACGTCGCCAACGCGAAGCCGGCCCTCGCGGTCGCCGCGGCGTTTCTGAATCCGGGGTGCGTCATGAGGCGTCCTCCTGTCTCTACGGTCTGGCCCTCCCGGGCCGGCCACCACGCCGCAGCGGCGCTGCAACGAGCCTCCCCGGGGCGAAGCGATGGGTCGATCACGGTCGAAGTCCTGTTCAGCACGATTCTAGGCGCTCGAGGCATGACCGCGGTCGATTACGACAGTGCCGCGAGACTGCCGAATTCCGAGCAGTTGCCCACTCAGACAACTGGACATCGCGGCCTCGCGTTGGCGTCTCAAAGGGATCGTCGCTAGCATTCGCGGGTGTCCGCGCGCGAGAAGGTCGCTCCATCCGTGATCCCGGGGCTCCCGGCGACCCGGCTCGAGCTCCCCTCCTACGACCTTCTCGTCGAGGCGCTCCGCGACGTGGACGTCCGCGGCTTCATCCTGAGCCGGGACGAGCGACCCTGGCTCCTCGAGACCTGGCCGACGGGCAACTGCCTGCTTCAGCTCGGGGTCGACGGCGCACCGAGCGTTTGCGAGATCCGGGTGGAGGCCGACAGGACGGGAGTCCTCCTCGTGGGGCCCGACGCTCCTTCGAAGGTCGTCGAGGGGAGGGAGCTCGGCCCCGGAACCGCGACCCATCTCTCGCCGGGCTCTCTCGTCTCGGTCGGGACCCCGAGGGCGACGACGTGGATCACCCTGAGCGCCGCGGCGGAGGCGGCCCGCCTCGAAGGGGCCCTGCTCGGCGGCGGGGACGATCTGGCCTCACCGCCTCCGACGTTCAGCGTGGCGTCGGCCGGGCGCGACGTCGCCGCCCTGCGCGCGCTCCTGGTCGAGGTACCGCGGGCCCTCGCCGCCGCGCCCGGCGCGCTGCACCCCGAGGCGGCCCGAAACCTCGACCGGTCGCTCCTTCGCGCGCTGGCCGTCCTCTCCCTGGGGTGCGCACCCGAAGCGCGGCGGAAGCGCCCGCTCCGCGTCGACCGGCCCTCCGCTTTCCGCGCGATCTCCGCCTTCCTGAGAGACCTGCCGGCAGGGCCGGTCTACGTCGAGGACCTCTGCTTCGCCACGGGCCTTCCGGAGAGGACGCTCCGGCTTCTCTTCCTGGAGATCTACGGGCAGAGCCCCGTCCGGGTCCTCCGGTCGCGCCGTCTCTGCCTCGTCTACGAGGCCCTCCAGGCGCCGGGGATCGGCCTGAAGTCGATCCGGACGGTCGCGGAGAAAAACGGCTTCTGGCACATGGGACAGTTCTCCTCAGACTACCGGGCGCTCCTCGGGGAGCGGCCGTCCGACACGGTGAGACGCATCCGGCTCTCCGGCGTGCGGAAGCGGGCGCCGCAGGCGCCCGCGGCGTGACCATGCTCCCTCGCGGCCTCACCGCGACGCGATAGGACGCGGCCCGGCCGGCGGGAGAGCCGTACTTCCCCCTACTGCGCCGGGATGGTGATGAGCGGCAGCCGCCCGCTCTCGCCCGTGTCCGCGAGCGTCAAAAGGAACATCACGGCCGTGAGGGCGCGCTTCGCCAGGAGGTCCCCGTTCTCGATCCAGTACCAGTGATCCCGGTACCTCGCCGCGGCGAAGGCTTCCGAGGGCTTCGTCTCACCGCTGAGGATCCGGATCCCCCCCTGGCGGTCCTTCGAGGCGGGGCCGGCGTGAGTCGCCACGACGCTGCCGTCGCGGACGTGCGCGTCGGGCACGTCCAGGTAGCTCCCGAACGCAGCCATCACCTGGAGCATCGACCGGCTGCTCACCGCCAGCTCCCCCAGACCCCCGCGCACCGGCGAGTACGTGAGCACGAACCTCTCCTGGTCCACCGGCAGGCCGAGGATGCGGCGAATCTCCGCCCCCTTGTCCCTGACGGCGGGATCGACGTCGTCGCGTCGGAAGAAGAGAACGGCCGTCTGGCCCTTGACCGCGTCCTCGTCCACGCGCATCCCGATGGCCCCGGCCGTCTGGACGTCGCGCATCAGCTCGAGCGCGCGCACGAACTCCGGGTCCGCCTCCCTCACGCCAGCCCCGGTAGCCGCGCGATTGCGCACTCCGTTGAGCGCGTCGACGGTGAGGCCGAGGACGAAGTCCGCCGCGTAGCCCGACTGGAGCATCGAGAAGATGTGCCTCGGGTGGATCGGCGTGACGAGACCCCGGAGGAACTTCTCCCCGGTCATCGGCACGTAGGTGATCGTCGGTCGATCCGTGAACCGCCCCGAAGCCCCCATCGTGAGGGTGTCACCCTGGATGGCGCCCGAAGTCGAGAGCTGGCCGCCGAGGCTTCCCGACGTCTCCATCGAGTAGCCGGCGACGATCGACGACACGTCGAGAAAGACCGGAAGGTCCAGGTAGCGAAGCTTGACGATGTTGAGCAGGGTCTGCTGCTTCCACGACTCGCCGATGGCCGTGGCGTAGTCGAAGCGGTCCACCGTGACGGTCCTCGGACCGACGTGCGTGCAGCCGCCGACCGCGACGGAGGCGGCCAGGACCGCAAACACGCGAGAGAACCGGGCGGAATGCGGGATGGCGCGGCCGTTCCGTCCCGGGAGGGGGGCGGGCGTCGCGCTCATGTCGTCAGAACGTCAGCGACGCGCCCGCCAGGGGACCCTGGCTCACGACGTCCCAGCGGAAGCCACCGTCCTTCTCGTAGTCCTGGTCGAGGTAGCGGTACCCGACGGAGAGGGTGACGGCCTTCGAGGCGTGCCACCTCGCCCGGGCGTCGACGTCCCACGTGAAGTCGCAGCCGACGCCGAAGCCGCCGATCATCCCCCGGAACGCGAACGAGAACGCCTCCGAGAGCGGAAGCGCGAGGCGCGCCCCGACGAGCGGGTCGACCCAGTCGGCGCTGGCGCTCGTCACGCTCGTCCCCTGCGGCCTCCGGAGCTCGATCGCCGTCTCGAGCGAGGTGTACCGCGCCCCGCCGACGACCTCGAAGGAGGGAGAGACGCGCCAGGAAGCGGTCGCCTCCACGAGCCACTCGTCCATGTCGACCTCGGCGGTCGCTCTCCCGCCGTCGCTCGTCCCCGTCGCCCCGAGGCCCATGTAGACGACGTCGGCGGTGATAGCCCACTTCGGCGCTTCGCCGCGGTAGTCGGCGAGCGCTCCGAGCTGCAGGTTCGCGAGGACGTCCGACGCGGGCAGGTCCACCTCGCCCGTCAGGGGGCCGGCGCCCGTCGTCCCCGACATCGCCGCGCCCATGAAGTACGCCTCGACGGTGTGCGTGAAGGCCGTGGACTGCCCGGAGGCCACGGGGGAGGCGAGCCCGAGTAAAAGGACCGGTATGAGAGTCGTGCGCTTGCGCATTCCTGGTTTCCTTTCGAGCTTTCGCCCTCGTGGTCCGCCTCTCACGCGGCTCCCGGACGGTTCGCTGTCTCGGGAAATTCTAGCCCTGGCCAGATGTGTCAATTTTCGGCAGTCCTGGCGGTGTCGCGGCCGGAGTCGACGCGCCCGCGCTATCCTCTTCGTTCCAGGAGGCACGAACATGTTCCATCCCCGCCTCGTTGCCGCTCTCCTCGCGGTCGCCCTTCTCGCCCTCGTGGCCCCCGTCGCCGTCGCCCAGGACGCCGGCGAGCACGACCCGGCCGACATCGAGAAGGCCTTCCCGAAGAAGGCGCCCTACTCGCCGTACGCGGGGCGGAACTTCCCCACCCGGCCGTTCTTCGGCGACACGCACCTCCACACGTCCTTCTCGATGGACGCCGGCGCCTTCGGCGCGCGCCTCGGCCCGCCCGACGCGTTCCGCTTCGCGAAGGGCGCCGAGGTGACGTCGAACAGCGGGCAACCGGTGAAGCTCTCGCGCCCGCTCGACTTCCTCGTCGTGGCCGACCACTCCGACGGCTTCGGCTTCTTCCCGCTCATCTTCGGCGGCGACCCGACCGTCATGGCCGACCCGCAGGGGCGGAAGTGGAACGAGATGATCCACTCGGGCCAGGGGGCCGACGCCGCGCTCGACATCATCCGGAACTTCGGCACGGGAACGATCTCGAAGGCGATCATGCCCGTCCCTGGCACGGCCCCCTACCGCGGCGCCTGGCAGAAGGCCGTGAAGGCCGCGGAGGAGGCGAACGAGCCCGGACGATTCACGGCGTTCATCGGCTTCGAGTGGACGTCGAACACCGGCGGCAACAATCTCCACCGGAACGTGGTCTTCCGCGACGACGCGACGAAGGCGCTGCAGGTCGAGCCCTACACGACGATGAAGCCGCTCGGCAGCGACAATCCCGCCGACCTCTGGAAGTGGATGGCCGCCTTCGAGCAGAAGACGGGGGGCGACGTCCTCGCGATCGCCCACAACGGCAACCTCTCCAACGGCGAGATGTTCCCGATGGTCGAGGCCTTCGGGAAGAGGATCGACCGGGCGTACGCCGACGAGCGGGCGAAGTGGGAGCGGCTCTACGAGGTGACGCAGACGAAGGGAACGGGCGAGGCGCACCCCTTCCTCTCGCCGAACGACGAGTTCGCCGACTACGAGCTGTGGGACAAGGGGAACCTCGACGGCAGCGTCGCCAAGAAGCAGGAGATGCTGCAGTACGAGTACGCCCGCCGGGCGCTCCAGAACGGCCTCATCCTCGAGCAGAAGCTCGGGGTGAACCCCTACAAGTTCGGGATGATCGGCAGCACCGACGCCCACACGGGCCTCGTCGCGGTCGAGGAGGAGAGCTTCTTCGGCAAGACGGCCCCGCAGGAGCCCTCCCCCGAGCGCCTGACGAAGACCTTCGTCGCCGAACCGAAGACCGGCGTGAAGATCATGGACTGGGAGGTCGGCGCCTCTGGCTACGCGGCCGTCTGGGCCACGGAGAACACGCGCGAGGCGCTCTTCGACGCGATGGAACGCCGCGAGACCTACGCCACGACCGGCACCCGGATGGTCGTCCGCTTCTTCGGCGGCTGGGACTTCGTGCCGAAGGACGCCCACGACCGGATGCCGGCGCGGATCGGCTACGGGAAGGGCGTCCCGATGGGCGGCGACCTCGCGAAGGCGCCCGCGGGCAAGGCCCCGACGTTCCTCGTCGCGGCGCTGAAGGACCCGATCGGCGCGAACCTCGACCGGATCCAGGTCGTCAAGGGCTGGGTCGACGCGAAGGGCGAAGTCCAGGAGAAGGTCTACGACGTCGCCTGGTCGGGCGACCGGAAGCCCGACCCGAAGACCGGCAAGGTGCCGAGCGTCGGGAGCACGGTCGACGTCGAGAACGCGACCTGGACGAACTCGATCGGCGCTCCCGAGCTGATCGCCGTCTGGAAGGACCCGGCCTTCGACCCCGCCCTGCGCGCGTTCTACTACCTCCGCGTCCTCGAGATCCCGACGCCCCGCTGGACCGCGTACGACGCGAAGCGCTTCGGCAACAAGCCGCTTCCCGGCACCCGGATGACGATCACCGAGCGGGCCTACACGTCGCCCATCTGGTACAGCCCCAACTGAACGCTTCGGGCTCGCGGCGCTCCATGAAGAAGGTCTTCCGCGAGCCCCTCGTCCACTTCCTCCTCCTCGGGGGGCTCCTCTTCCTCTGGTTCCAGTGGAGGGGGGGAGCGTCGGGCCCGGGCACGAATCGCATCGTCGTGACGGCCGGCCAGGTCCGGAACCTCGCCTCCGGCTACACGAAGACCTGGTCGCGCCCCCCGTCCGAGGACGACCTGAAGGGGCTGATCGACGAGTACGTCAAGGAGGAGATCGCGACGCGGGAGGCGATGGCCCTCGGCCTCGACCGGGACGACACCGTGATCCGCCAGCGCCTCCGGCAGAAGCTCGAGTTCCTCTCCGGCGACGAGGCCGCCTCCGCGCCCCCCACGGACGCCGAGATCGAGGCGTGGCTGAAGGCGCACCCCGATGCCTTCGGGGGCGAGCCCCGTCTCTCGTTCCGGCAGGTCTACGTCCGCGCCGACCGCGGGAAGGAAGCCGGCCGGGAGGCGGAGCGAATCCTCTCCCGGCTTCGGGCGGCCGGCCCCGGCGCCGCCTCCGCCGACCTCGGCGACGCGACGATGCTTCCCGGGGAGATGCCTCGCGCCACTCTCCGCGAGGTGTCGGCGGTCTTCGGAGACGACTTCGCGCGCCGGCTCGCCGACGCCCCGCCGGGAGAGTGGACCGGCCCGCTCGCCTCCTCCTACGGCCTCCACCTCGTCCTCGTGAGCGAGCGCGTCGAGCCCGAGGCGCCGAGCCTCTCCGCGGTCCGCCCGCTCGTGACGCGCGAGATCCTCGCCGAGCGCCGGAAGAAGGAGCTGGAGGAGCTCTACGGGCGGCTCCTCGCGAAGTACGACGTGACGATCGAGATGCCGCGCGTCGAGCCGCTCCCGACGCCGAGCCCGTCCGCGAGTGCGCAGTGAGGAAATCGGCCCTCCTCGGCATCGCCGGCGGCGCCCTGGCGCTCGCCGTCCTCGCGGGGCCGGCGCGCGCCCACGAGGTCCGCCCCGGCTTCCTCGAGCTGCGCGAGACGGCTCCCGAGACGTACTCGTTCCTCTGGAAGAAGCCGACCGGCGGCGAGATCGAGATCGCAATCGCTCCCGTCGTCCCCGACGGGTGCCGGCTCTTCACCCCCGACCGGCAGCAGCTCACCCCGGGGGCGTTCGTGGTGAAGGGAACCCTCACCTGCACGGGCGGCCTCGCCGGCCGGACGATCGCCGTCGCGGGGCTCGAGACGACCGTCACCGACGTCCTCGTCCGTCTCCACCACGCCGACGGACGGCTCGAGAGCCACCTCCTCCGTCCGGCGAATCCCTCCGTGACGCTCGGCGGCGTCACGAGCGCCGCCCAACGGGCCCTGGGCTACGTCCAGCTCGGTGTCCAGCACATCGTCCTCGGCGTGGACCACCTCCTCTTCGTCCTCGGGCTGCTCCTCATCGTCTCGGACCGCTGGACGCTCGTGAAGACGATCACGTCGTTCACCCTCGCCCACAGCATCACCCTGGCGATCGCGACGCTCGGCTACGCGAGCGCGCCGCTCCCGCCGCTCAACGCCGCGATCGCGCTCAGCATCCTCTTCCTCGGCCCGGAGATCGTCCGCGTCTGGCGCGGCGACACGAGCTTCACGATCCGGCACCCGTGGGTCGTCGCGTTCGCGTTCGGCCTCCTCCACGGGTTCGGCTTCGCCTCGGGCCTTTCGGCCATGGGCCTCCCGAAGGCGGAGATCCCGCTCGCGCTCCTCCTCTTCAACGTCGGCGTCGAGATCGGACAGGTCGTCTTCGTCCTCCTCGTCGTCCTCCTCGAACGCTCCTTCCGCGTCCTCGAGGTCCGCTGGCCGCGCGTCGTCGAGCAGCTGCCGGGCTACGCCGTCGGGACTCTCGGGGCCTACTGGACCATCCAGAGAACGCTCGTCCTCCTCGGGGGAATCCGATGAAGCACGACCCGCTCCCGCGATCCCTGGCGCTCGCCGCGACCCTCTGGCCCGCTCTCGCCCTCGCCCACGTCGGGCAGGGGCGCGCCGAGGGCTTCCTCGCGGGCCTTTCCCACCCGGTCTCCGGCCTCGACCACGTCCTCGCGATGGTCGCCGTCGGGCTCTGGGGAGCGCAGCTCGGGGCCCCGGCGATCTGGCTCCTGCCCGTCACCTTCCCGATCGTCATGGCCTTCGGCGGGATGCTCGGCCTCGCCGGGATGCCCCTGCCGGGAGTCGAGGCCGCGATCGCGCTCTCCGGGATCCTCCTCGGCCTCGCGGTCCTCGCCGAGTGGCGGCCGCCGCTCCCCCTCGCGGCGGTGATCGTCGGCTTCTTCGCGGTCTTCCACGGGCACGCGCACGGGGCCGAGCTCCCCGCGGGCGCGAGCGGCCTGACCTACAGCATCGGCTTCGTGGCGGCGACGGGGACGCTCCACGCCGTCGGGATCGGCATCGGCGTGATCCACCGCTGGGGCTGGGGCCGCGTGGCGCTCCGGCTCGCCGGGGCGGTCGTCGCCGCGGGCGGGGCCTTCTTCCTCTGGAGGGCGCTCGCGTGAGGCGCGTCGGCCGGGCGCTCGCGGCCGCGGCTCCGTTCGCCCTCTGGCCGGCGGCGGCGGAGGCGCACCTCGTCAACACGGGCCTGGGGCCGTTCTACGACGGCGTCTCCCACTTCGGCCTGACGCCCGAGGACCTCCTTCCCGCGCTCGCCCTCGCCCTCCTCGCGGGGCAGCGGGGGGCGCGCGCGGGGCGGGCCGTGCTCTTCGCTCTCTCCGCCGCCTGGCTCCTCGGCGGCCTCGCGGGCCTCGCCGTCCCGACGGTCGAGTCGGCCACGGCCCTCACGACCGTCTCGTTCCTCCTCCTCGGCGGCCTCGTCGCCGCGGAGGCGCCGCTCCGGCCGTCCGTCACGGCCGGCCTCGCCGTCGTCGTCGGCCTCGTTCACGGCTACCTGAACGGCGCCGCGATGTCCCAGGCGAAGCTCGGCGCCCTCGGCCTCGCGGGAATCGTCTCGACGCTCTTCGTCGTCGTGGCGCTCGCCGCCGCGGCCGTCGTGGCGACTCGCGTTCCCTGGGGCCGCGTCGCCGTCCGGGTCGCCGGCAGCTGGATCGCCGCCGTCGGCCTCCTCCTCCTCGGCTGGTCCCTCCGCCCGGCCTGACGCACGTTCCCTCGATATGATTCTCCGAGCCACTCTCCCACCTCCGACACCCCGCTTCTTCAGAAACCCGAGAGGAGCTGACATGACCGCAGTCAAAGCCCCGTTCCGCCTGCTCGCCGCCGCCCTGGCCTTCACGACGCTCGGGTGCCAGCCCAAGCCCGTCACGTTCGATCCCCAGGATCCCGCCGTGACGGCCCAGATCGAAGCCTCGCTGAAGCAGGCCATGGAGGGCGCGGCCGCGGTCGACGCGGAGAAGGCGCTCGCGGTGTCGACCCGGGACGAGGACTTCACGTTCCTGACCGGCGACGTGATGCTCGTCGGCTACGACGAGACCCTGCCCCGCTTCAAGAACACCTACGCGAAGCTGCAGAAGCAGCACACCGAGATCCTCTCGAGCCGGGTCCGGCTCCTCTCTCCCGACGTCGCCCTCGTGACCGCGGTCGGCGAGGGAACTTACACGGACACGGCCGGCTTCACGTCCGAGCCGGTCGGCCTCGGGGCCACGCTCGTCTTCGTCCGCAGGAACGGGGAGTGGCGAGCCGTCCACTTCCACCAGTCCGTCGCCAAGTAGCCCGGCACGCTATCCGTGGAGAGAAGAAACATGCGAACCGTCGCAGCGCTCGTCCTCGCCCTCACCGCCGCTCCGCTCGCCGCCCAGACCGTCGCGCCGGCGCCGCCGCCCGCCGCCAAGCCCACCCTCGCCCAGCTGGGCCTCTTCATCTACCCGGCGAAGGGCCAGACCCCTGACCAGCAGAAGGCCGACGAAACCGCCTGCTCCCAGTGGGCCGAGACCCAGACGGGGCTCGTCCCGACGGCCGGGACGGTGGACACCGACGCCGCGGCGAAGGCCGCCCAGCAGCAGGCCGCCCAGCAGACGAAGGGCGCGGCCGTCAAGGGCGCCGCCAAGGGCGCCGCCGCCGGAGCCGCCATCGGCGCGATCGCGGGAGACACGGGCGAGGGCGCGGCGATCGGGGCCGTCGCGGGAGCCATGGGCGGCCGGCGCGCCAAGAAGCAGGCCGAGGCGCAGGCCGCGAAGGCCGGCGCCCAGCAGGCCACCCAGGCGAGCCAGCAGGCGATCGAGACCTTCAAGAAGGCCGCGGGGGCCTGCCTCGAGGGACGCGGGTACACGGTGAAGTAGGAGCGACAGGCGGAGCGAGGAGGCGGCTCGGTCACCCGGGCTGGTCGGCCCGTCCGGCGGGTGCCGGGACCCGCCTCCGGACCTGCTCACGCTCCCACGAGGCGCGGTGGAGGTTCGCTTCCTCCATCGAGCGGAACTTCCGGACGCCCGGTGTGAAGCGCCAGGGACGGAGCCCGTAGGCCAGCTCCGTCAGGTCGCAGGCGATGCGCAGGTTCTCGGGGTCGAGCGGAGGAAGCGGCCTGGCGGCCGGCATGTCGGCGACGTGTCGGTACCTGCGCACCGGCATCAGTCGCCCTCCAGGTCGAAGGCGGCCCGGATTCGGGCCGCGTCCGCACGGTCCTGAGGCCGCACGGTGTCCCTCTTCATCCGGTAGAGCATCTGCGGCGTCGCGACCCGGACCGGGAGGTCGCCGAGCGCGATGACCTCCGAGCCGGCCGCCACGTCCTGGTAGCAGAAGGCCTCGCCAAGCCGGGTGAGGATGTCCATCGAAAAGCGGGCATGCGGCGGGACGTACTCGACGGCAGGGTAGTCGCCTGCGAGCTCGGCGGCGTCGATCTCGTCCACGTTCGGGTCGTCGTAGAGCGCCCTCAACGCCCGCTTGAGCTTCTCGATGTTCTCCCTTTCGGGGGAGACGAAGAAGTCCATGTCGTGCGTCGCCCGCGGCAGCCCCTGCGCCGCCATCGCCATCGAGCCGATGAGGACGAACTCGACGCCTTCGGCCACGAGCGCGGCCAGGATCTCGCGGGCTTCTTCGATCGTCATGCCTGGTCTCTTCCGAAGGATACTTCGGCCGGACGGAAGAGGCCGCGCCCGATCGGGATTCAGGCGAAGAGGCCCGCGGAGCGCGCGCCGCCCGGCGGATTCGTCAACGGACCCGGGAACGGCTCCCGAAGCCCTGGAGGTCGCTCGCCCCGGCGAGGACGCGGTCGTCCGGGTTCGGCCAGGCGCCGTCGAGCGTCGTCTCCAGGAGGACGACCTCGTGCCGCAGGGCCTCCGCCCGCTCGGGCGGGACGACGCGCAGGAGCTGGTCGTACATGGCGCGGAGCCTTCGGGTGACCTGAGGGTTCGTCGCCCCGTAGATCCGCAGCTCGGTGGCGGCGAGCGTGACGAAGTCCTCCCAGTCGGGTGTGCGGTAGACGAGGCGCACCGCGCCCGTCGCGTCGCGCACGACGCCGGTGTCGAGCTGGCGCCGGCTCACGAGGTTCAGAAGGTGGTGGAGCTGGTCGACGGCGAGGACGCCGGTCGTCGGGTCGTTGATCGCCGGGGAGAGAGCCTTGCTCGCGATGTCGACGATGATCCGGAAGCCGAACGCGGGGTCCTGCTCCATCGTCCGCTCGACGCCGAGCGCCACGCTGGCGCACAGCTCCCGCTCGTCCACGGTCGATGCCCCGGGGCCGTAGAGGCGGAAGAGCGGGTCGCCGACCGCGAGGAAGTCGCCCACCTGTGGCACGAGCTCGACGGTGCAGCCGGCGCGTTCCGCGAGGGCGCTCAGGCCCTCGGCGTCGAAGGCGAGGACGACCCCGGAGGACTTCCGCTGCAGCACCGCCCTGTCGGGGCGGCTCGAATCGAGCGACAGCGCCGCGTGCTCCCCTCCCTCGGGCGTGAACGGCCGGGGGTACATGGCGTCGAGGACGTCCCGCGTGTCCGCGGCCACCTTCGTCATCAGGATTCCGGGGCGGAACGCCTCGCCGATGCGCTGGACGAGGTAGACGAAGATGCCGAGGCTCGCGAGGCTCGTGGCGACGGTGATCGCCACCGGGAGCTGGGGGACCCGGTCGCCGATTCGCGAGAGAGCCGCGAGACCGAACGTGTAGGAGAAGACGAAGACCGACAGGGTGACCTTGAGAAGCGGCGCGCGGAAGATCCTGGCGATGATTCTCGGGGAGAGCTGGCCGCCCGCGACCTGGATCGCGAGCAGCAGGATGCTGAACGAGAAGACGATGAGGGCGAGGATCGAGGAGGAGAGTCCCGAGGCGACCGAGCTGGCGCCGGCGGCCGAGAAGCCGAGGAGCGTCCACTGCGTATGGTCGTCGATCCACCGGACGACCGGCGCCGCGACGAGCGCGAGGACGATGCTCGCGACCGGCGGGAGGAAGAGGGCCGAACGCAGGTAGAGCCGGACGCGGTGGCGCGTGAGCCAGGTCATCGGGCCTTCGTCTCCCTGTCGCCTGCCGCGGCGTCCGATTCCCTAGAAAACGAGGGAGAGGTAGACCATCGGTCCGTCGTACCGGTAATCGAGCTCGGTCGTGCGGTCGGCCTGCTTCTCGACGGTCAGGTCCATGTAGTCGTAAGCCGCGCCGAAACCGACGTTCGTCCAGGGGTAATAGTCGAGGGCCACCCTCCACTGGAATGAGCTCGCCTTCACGTCGTCGATCGTGGCCCCGACGCCCCGGACCCGGGCGGTCAGGAGGAGGTCGGGAGCGATCGTGTAGCGGAACTGGGCTCCGATCGCAGGGACCGGGGCGGTCAGGCTTCGGTCCTCGGAGGAGAAGGTCTCCGTCGTGGAGCCGCCGCCGCCGGTGATCGTCCCCGTGCCTTCGAACTCCGACCTGTGGAACAGCGCGGAGAGGCCGAGCTGCAGGCCCGCCTCGAACTTCGGCGTGTTCCAGAAGGAGTAGCCGTAGTACAGCTCGACCAGCGAGGCCTTCAGGCGAGAGTCGAGAGTCGCCCCGGCGTGGTAGGTCGTATCGTCGATCGTGATGTCGCGCTCGATCACGTGGTTCGCCTTCCGGTTCCACCCCGTGTACGCGAAGTCGAGCCGGGCGTGCCGGCCGAGGCGCCAGTACCCGTCGGCGCGGAAGTTGGCCTGGTTCGAGCTGAGGCCGAGGTCGTCCTCGAGGTTCACCTCGGTTCCCCGTCCCGTCGTCGGCGAGTCGATCCGGATCGTCGTCGTGAATTTCTGGAAGAAGCCTCCGACGTCGAGACGGAGCCGCTCGTCCATCCCCTTTATGCCGACCCAGTCCGAAGGAGCCTGGGCCACTCCCTGATGGGCGCCGAGGAGCAGGAAAAGAGCGACCGCGGTAAACGCAATTGCAGAGACGCGACGTGATCTCATGGACCACTCCTTTCCGTTTGCGTATTCATTATCGCCCGGCCGCACACCCGGCGAGAAGGATCCTCCTTCCCCTTTGGGCAGGACCCCAGCGATGGAGGCCGATCCTCGACCGCGAGGATTTCCGAGGAGTGCCAGTCTGCCCGTCCACGGTTCGCCGACGGCTCCACGCCGGGCTGGACGCGCGCGCCCCGAGGCCTTCAGAACGAGCTGCCCGCCACGACGTAGATCGCGTACTCCTCAGGGCCCTTCGCCACGTCGATCCCCGCCTGGAGGCCGAGGCGCCTCGCGACGAGGTAGCGGAAGCCGAACCCGCCGGCGTTCACTCTGTCACCCTCCTTCGAGAGGCCCGGGGCGTCGTCCGTCCACCCCGCCCCGCCGAACGCGACGAGCCACCACCGCTTCCGGACGTTCCAGCGCACCTCGCCGTCGACGGAGGCCGCCGTGTCGCCCTGGTAGCGCATGACCGGGATTCCCTTCAGCGAGAGGAACGGGAGCGCGTAGAAGGGCGGGTCTCCCGAGACCCCCTGCGCCTGGAGGCGAACGGCGAGGACGAGGCGGGGGTTCGGATCCCAGTAGGAACGCGCCGTGACGCTGTACCGCTCGTAGTCGTTGTCACCGCCGATCCAGGAACCGAGGAACATCGCGGAGGCCTTCACGTTGAAACCGCTGCTCGGCGTCAGCGTGTTGTCCCGGGCGTCCCACTCGACGAAGGGACCGAGGCCCGCCTCGGTCGAGTCGAACTCGGCCTTCGGGATACCGGCGGGCGCCTCCGGCAGATCGAAGCTCACCGTCTGGTCGAGCCAGAGGAACCGGAGCCCCGCGAAGAGATCGGTCTTCCCGACGCGGCGTCCGAGCTCCTGGTAGACCGTCCAGCCGTCCATGTTGAACTGGAAGGAGCGGCCGTTCGCGCCGTAGTAGTCGAGCGTCGGCGAGAGCCATCCGGCTGCCGCCTTGTAGCGCCAACGGTCACCCTTCCAGTGGCCGATGTAGGCGCCGAGCGCGGCCCAGGTCCCGTTCTCGGTCAGGCCCCCGCCCAGCACCGCGACGTCGGGCGGAACCGGCCTCCCGCTCGCGCCCGGCGGGGCCTTCAGGGCGCCCGCGAGGCCTCCCCCGCTGAAGTGAACGAGCGCCACGGCGACGCCGAAGCCGACGGCCGGCTCGGTGATCGGCGAGATGAGGGGGAGGACGCCGGTTCGCGTCGCGAGCCAGCCGCTCAGGTCGATGGCGCCGTCTTCGGGGTCGCGGAAGAGCGACGGCCTGGCCGCCGCGGGCTCCTCGGCCGCGACCGCGGGCGCCAGCAGGAGGGCGAGGAGGACGAGGAGGCCCTGGAGCCGCCGCGGGAGACGCCGGGCATCGGTCCTCCAGTCTCTCCGCATCAGGCCTTCGTCTCCCGGGCGAGAGTCCCCGCCTTCTCCAGCAGCGCGGGGACATTCCCGACCGCCTGTTCGAGGTCGAAGAACATCCGCTCGCGCCCGAGGGTGGCGCCGAGGGACGAGCGCTCGACCATCTCGCGGACGTGGTGGTTGAGAGCGGCGAGGCAGAGGAGGATCCCGCGCCCCCTCAGCGTCTCCTCGGCCTCGATGAGGGCCTTGAGGGCCGTGTACTCGAGGTCGATCAGGGGGCGGCAGTCGATCACCAGGACACCGGGCTGCGCCTCCTCGGCGAGGGCCGCGAGGTCGTCGCTCGCCCGCTTGACGTTCAGGAAGAAGAGCCGGCCGATCACCCGGACGAGGAGAACGCCCGGGAAGGCCTCGTCGTCGGCGTGCTCCTTCGAGACGTGGCGGAAGTAGCTCGTTCCGCGCTTGCGCCGCACCTCGTAGACCGGGGGGTGGGCCGCCTGGGCCGCGAGGGCGACGAGGGAGACGAGAACCGCGACGAGGATTCCCTTCAGGGTCCCGAGGACGACGACCCCGGCCGTCGCAGCGAACGCCCAGACGAGCTCCGTGAGGCGGATTCTCCCGATCGCCCGGAAGTCGCCGATCTTGATGAGGGGGATCGAGGTCGCGACGACGACGGCCGCGAGGGCAGCCGACGGCATGAGCCCCAGGAGCGGCGCGAGGAAGAGGAGCGTCGCCAGGGCACCGAGCGCGGCGATCGCCCCGCAGAGCTGGGTCTTCGCCCCGGCGCTCCGGCTCACCGCCGACTGCGAGGTCCCCCCGCCCGAGGGCATGCACCCGAAGAAGCCGCCGGCGACGTTCGCCGCTCCGAGCGCGACGAGCTCGCGGTCGGGATCGAGCTGGGGCTCGCCCCGCTCTCGGAAGGCGCGGCCCACGGCGACCGTTTCGATGAAGCTCATCAGCGCGATGCCGACCGCTCCCGGCCACAGCGCCTCCACGAGGGAGAGGTTCGGAAGGGTGAGCGGCGGGAACCCCGCCGGCACGTCCCCGACGGTCGCGACGCCCATCGCCGCGAGACCGAGCGCGCTCGAGGCGGCGATGCCCGCCGCGACGGCGAGGAGAGGGGCCGGGAGCTTCGGGAGGAAGTGCTCGAGGAGGAAGATCGCGCCGAGGAGCCCGCCTCCGACGAGGAGCGTCGGGACGGACGTGTCGGCGAGGTGCCGGAAGATCGAGACGACGTCCCGGAAGAAGCCCGCCTTCGCGATGTGGATGCCGAGGAGCTTCGGCAGCTGGTCGACGATGATGACGAGCCCGATTCCGGCCTTGAAGCCGGTGAGGACCGGGTCGGAGATCAGGTTCGCCGCCGCGCCGAGGCGCAGCAGTCGCGCGACGAGGAGCGCCGCGCCGACGACGACCGAGAGCGTCGCGGCGACCGTCAGAGGCGACACGCCGCTCCCCTCGGCCGCGAGCTGGGAGATCTGGGCGCCGGCGAGGATGGCGATCGTCGTCGTCGTGCTGATGCTCAGCGGCCGCGAGGCGCCGAGGAGAGCGTAGAGGACGGCCGGCACGAACGCCGTGGCGAGGCCGGCCTGGAGCGGCAGCCCGGCGATCGTCGCGAAGGCGAGCGCCTTCGGCACGACGACCGCGGCGGAGGTGACACCGGCGACCGCGTCGGCCGTCAGCCATTCCCTTCGATACCCCGGGAGCCAGTCGAGCACCGGCCACCGTGTCTCGTTCTTCTCCCTGGTCATCCGCGGCCTCCTGCGGGCAACCCGTGGAAAGCAAACCCGGGCCGGTGTCTGTGACTCCGAGCCCCACGGTCTCTGCCTGTTCCTCCGGCCGATTCTCGCTCCCGGGACGATCCCCGCACCCGGAATTCGAGCATTCGAGCCGGATGTCGGAAACCGGCAAGAGGGCCTGCGGGAGCGCCCGGACACGAGCCGAGACCTACAATGGACCGATGCGCGAAGGAGTGAGGTTGATGAAGAACCGGGTTTCGGGAGCGGCGCGGCTCGTGCACCTCGCCGTGGCGACGTTCCTTGCGCTTCTCGCTCCGGTGTCCGCTCGCGCGCAGGAGCTCGAGCCCCGTGCCTACTCCCCGACCCCGGTCGGGGCGAGCTTCGTTCTCGCCGCCTGGTCGTACCAGACCGGCGAGATCCTCTTCGACCCTTCCCTCCCCTTCTCCGATGTCGAGGCGCGGATCAACGGCGTCGTGGGGGGCTACGGGCGCTCCTTCTCCCTCGCGGGCCGAACTGCCACCGCGGCCATCGCCATTCCGTATGCATGGGGCCCGATCGACGGAAACGTGGCGGAGCAGTACACGAAGATCTGGCGATCCGGCCTCGGGGATCCGCGCCTCCGCTTCGTCGTCAACCTCCTTGGCGGGCCGGCCCTCTCGCTCGCCGAGTTCAGGACGCACAAGCCTCAGACGACGCTCGGAGCCAGCCTCGTCGTCGTGGTCCCCACGGGCCAGTACTCGAACGAGAAGCTCATCAACATCGGGTCGAACCGCTGGGCGTTCAAGCCGGAGCTCGGCCTCTCCCACCCGATCGGGAAGTGGACTCTCGAGGCGGCCGCCGGCGTCTGGATCTTCGCGGACAACACCGCGGCCTACCCGGGCTCGGTCGAGCGCTCGCAGGACCCGCTCGCCTCGTTCCAGGCGCACGTCGGATACACCGTCCGCCCGGGCCTCTGGATCGCGGCCGACGCCACCTGGTACGGCGGCGGCCGGACCTACGCCGACGGCGTGCCCGGCGACACCCGTCAGGAGAACAGCCGGGCGGGCCTGACGGCCTCCGTTCCCTTCGCGCGGACGCACTCGATCAAGGTCTCCGTCTCCACCGGCGTCTCCGCCCGCGTCGGCACGCGATTCGACTCGTACGGCATCGCCTACCAGTACCTCTGGTTCGACTGAGCCGTGAAGAACCTCTTCCAGGGCACCGCCTCGGTCTGGAAGAGGGAGGAAGGCGCCACCGTCCTCTTCGCATTCCTCGTCGTCACCCTCTTCGTCGTCCCGTTCCTCAGGGCCTGGTTTCCGGTCCTCGCGCCCGCGAGCTCGGTCGCGCTCGTCCTCCTCTTCATCGTGGGCGTGCTCGTCGTCTTCCCGAGCGCGTGGGCGAAGCTCGTCGCCTGCCTCTTCGCGGGCTCGGCGATCTCCCTCGAGATCGCCCGTCTCGTCGGCGGCGGCGATCCGTTCGGGCCGTGGCGGGTCGGGGCCTCGTGCGTCACGATCGGCCTCTTCGCGGTCGTGACGCTCTTCCGGGTCTTCGCCCCCGGCGCGATCACGACTCACCGGCTCGTGGGGGCCGTCGCGGCCTACCTCCTCGTCGGCCTCACGTTCGCGCTCGCCTACGAGTGGCTCGAGTTCGTGCGGCCGGGCTCGTTCCAGGCCGGCGACCGGCCGACGGAAGGGGCCTACCCGACGATCCTCTACTTCAGCTTCGTCACCCTCTCCACCGTGGGCTACGGCGACGTCCTTCCGCTCTCGCAGCAGGCCCGGGCCCTCTCGAACCTGGAGTCGCTCGTCGGGGTCCTCTACCCGGCCGTCCTCATCGGGAGGCTCCTCGCGATGCACGGCTCGGGCGGCGCGCCGCCCGCGGGAGAGGAGCCCGGGGCGCCCTGAGAGGAGAGACGGGCGCCCCGGACCTGAGCTTCAGCGCGGCCTCGGCGCGAGGGGGTTGCCGCCGAGCGCGTTGGAGACCTCCGCAATCGCCTTCTGCGCCTTGACGCTGTTCCCGGCCTTGTCGAGCGGCGGCGCGATGGCCGCGATCCCGAACTTCCCCGGCGAGACGGCGAGAATCCCCCCGCCGACACCGCTCTTGGCGGGAAGCCCGGTCGCGAAGAGCCACTTGCCGCTGTCGTCGTAGAGGCCCGCGGTGGCCATGACGGCGAGGACCTCCGGTACGTTCTCCGTCTTCATGACCTGCTTTCCGGTCACGGGGTTCTTCCCGCCGTTGGCCAGCGTCGCGGCCATGACGGCGAGGTCCTTCGCGTTCACGCTCACCGAGCACTGCTTCGTGTAGAGGTCGCAGGCCCGGAGCGGCTCGGCCTTGATGCGCCCGTAGGCGTGCATCAGCATCGCGATCGCCTGGTTTCGCTGGTTCGTCTCCGCCTCGGACCTGTAGACCTCCTGGTTCACCGAGAGAGGGCGCCCGGCGAAGTCGCCGTAGGTCCCGATGATGGAGCCCCAGATCTCCTCGGCCGTCGCCCCCCTCACCATGCTCGTCGCCGTGATCGCGCCGGGGTTGACCATGGCGTTCATCTCGGCGCCCTTGTACTGCTCGACGGCGACGATCGAGTTGAAGACCTGGCCCGTGGCGTCGACGCCCATGTTCTCGGCGATCGCCTCCGGCCCCTGCTCCTCCATGACCCGGGCCATCGTGAAGACCTTCGAGATCGACTGGATCGAGACCTCCGAGGTCACGTCGCCGATCGTGTAGACCTTCCCGTCGGTCGTGACGACGACGATCCCGAAGATGTTCGGGTCGACCTTCGCGAGGGCCGGGATGTAGTCCGCGTTGGCGCCTTCCCTGAGGTCCTTGTACTTCGCATGGGCGGACTTCAGGGCGGCCTCGATGTCGGACGGAGACTGGGCCGCGGCCGGGGCGGACCCGACGGCGACGGCCAGGGCGAGGCCGAGAGCGGCGAAGGTGCGGGTCGGCTTCCGCGTCACTTCTTTCCTCCGAGCGTCCAGGAGAAGCTGTACTTGAACGAGAACTGGACCTTCAGGCCGTCGCTCGTGTAGCCGTCCGTGAAGTTCTTCCGCTGGCCCCACTGCAGCTCGGTCCCCGCCATCATCCCCGGGACGGGGGTGTAGAGGAGGTTCACGAGCGCGTAGTGACCGGAGTCGAAGAAGTCCGCCGCCTGCCCGTCGGGGTTGTCCATCCCGAAGTAGGAGTAGCCGACCGCCGTGTTGAGCTTCTTCGACCAGGCGTGCTCGTAGAACGCGACGACGCCGAGGAGCGGGATCGCCTCGCCGACGACCGGCCTCGTCGGGTCGGAGAAGTTGTTCCGGATTCCGATGTCGATCGGCGCGTCGTTCATGTAGTTCTCGACACCCTCGCCGTAGACGACCGAGGCGCGGATGAGATCGCCGTCGCCGACCTTCAGGTTCGTCGACACGTGGAGGCCCCAGCCGGTGTCGCTCCCGGAGAGGTCGAGCTGGTCGGCGTTCGTGTCGTCCCACTCGATCTTCCGGACGATGCCGGCGACCTGGAGGTGGCCCCAGTCGCCCGTCTTCCGGTAACGCGCGGAGAGGTCGGGCAGGGGTGTCCGGATCCTCACGTCCTCCAGCTCGACACGGTCGGCGTAGACGCCGCCGTCGGCGCTCGCCCCGGGGCGCTCCAGCGCCACGAAGAGCTCGTTCTCCCCCTGCATCGGCATCCAGCGGACCTGGATGTTCCGGAAGAGCGGCATGCCGCTCGGGCCCCAGTACTCGAGGCTGTTCGGGAAGATGTCGGGGTCCATGAACGGGCTCCAGGTCTGCCCGACCCCGACCTTGCCGACCTCGCCCCAGGCGTGCCGGAGCCGGATCGTGGTCTGGCCGGCGTCCGCGCCGACGCCGAAGAGCTCCCACTCGAAGATCGTCCTGATCTCGCCGATCGCCGTCGGGACGAATCCCTTCACGCCGAAGCGCGACTGCCGGACGCTGAAGTACGTCCTGCCGTCCTCGCCGAACTCGTTGTCGTACTTCGGGAGCTTCGTCACGCGCAGGACGTCGAACCAGTCGGGGTCTCCCTGCTTGAAGTCGTAGCCGAAGTCCGTCTGGGCGAAGCCGTAGATCTCGAGGCGCGGCCCCTCGGGCGGGGCCGCCTCCTGCCCCGAGAGGGGAGCGGCGAGGAGGGCGGCCGCCGCCAGGGCGACCGCACCCGAGGCGATGCGTGCGGGTCTCATGTCGTCAGTTCTCCTCGAAGATCCGCTGGATCTCCGTGACGTCCTTCGTCTTCGTCAGGGCGAGACGGAGGAGGACGCGGGCCTTCTGGGGGTTCAGCTCGAGCGCCGCCACGAAGCCGAGCTTGTCGTCGTTCACCTCGATGTTCCGGCGGACGATGCCGCTCCCGACTCGCGTCGAACGGACGACGACGACACCGGCCTTCGCGGCGTCGGCGAGGGCGTCGATCGTCTCCTTCGTCGCGTTCCCGTCGCCGACGCCCGCGAGGACGATTCCCTTCGCCCCGGCCGCCACGGCGGCCTTCACCTGGACCGCGTCGGAGTTGGCGTGGCCGTAGACGATGTCGACCCGCGGCAGGGCGTCGAGGCCCGCGATGGAGAACGTCCCCTTCGGCGCGGTGGCGGCCGGAGGGAGGAACCAGACCGGCTTCGTCCCCTTGAGGACTTCCGCCACCGGGCCGCGGTTGACCGAGATCATGGTCTGGACGGACGTCGTGTGGGTCTTCTGCAGGGCGCGCGCCGCGTGGAGCGTGTCGTTCGCGACGACGAGGACGCCGCGGCCGCGGGCCTCGGGGCTGGCGGCGACCGACATCGCGTTGTAGAGGTTGGACGGGCCCTCGGCGCTCAGCTCGGTCGAGGGGCGCATCGATCCGACGAGGACGACCGGCTTGTCGCTCTTCAGGACGAGGTTGAGGAAGTACGCCGTCTCCTCGAGCGTGTCGGTCCCGTGGGTCACGACGATCCCGTCGACGTCGGGCGAGGCGAGAAGCTCGGCTGCCTTGCGGGCGAGCTTGATCCAGACGAAGTCGTTCATGTCCTGGCTGCCGATCGACGCGATCTGCTCGCCCTTGATCGTGGCGAGCTTCTCGAGCCCGGGCGCGGCCGCGACGAGCGATTCGACGGAGACGGAGCCGGACTTGTATCCCGCCTCGCCCTCCTTCGGCTGGACGCCGGCGATCGTGCCGCCGGTGGCGAGGATGACGACCCGCGCGAGGGCCGGCTGGGGGACCGGTTGTGCGGTCTGGGCCTGCGGTGCGGCCGCCGCGGCCGAGGCGAGGAGGACGGCGAGGGAGAGGGCGACGATCGACTTCGACATCTGCGGACCTCCTAGTGCAGAAGCATGACGATGACGGGACCCCACGCCGTGAGCAGGATGTTCCCGATGGCGTAGGGGACGGTGTAGCCGAGGACGGGGAGCTTGCTGTCCGCTTCGTCCTGGATCGAACGGAGAGCCGCCGTGACGGTGCCGGCGCCGGAGCAGGCGCCGAGAAGGATGACGGGGTTCATCCTGAGAACGTACCGGCCGAAGAGGAGCGCCGCCGTGTGGGGCGCCACGGCCACGACGAAGCCGACGAGGAGGAGGCTCGGACCGGTCTCCTTCAGCCCCGCGATGAACGTCGGGCCGGCGTTCAGGCCGACGACGCCGATGAAGACGGCGAGGCCGATCGTGTCGAAGACCCAGAGCGCCGGCTCGGGAATCCTCCCGAACGTCGGGCGGACGGAGCGGAGCCAGCCGAAGACGAGGCCCATGATGAGCGCCCCGCCGCTCGCGGTGAGGCTGAGCGGGAGGCCTCCGACGGTGACGGTCAGGAGCCCGACGAAACCGCCGAGGAGGATGCCGAGTCCCACGAAGACGACGTCCGTCTCGCTCGACGGGCGCTCGACGTAGCCGAGGGCCTTCCCGGCGCGCTCCACGTCCTCCGGCGAGCCGGCGATCCGCATCAGGTCGCCGCGGTCGAGCGTCGTCGAGGCCGTGAACGGGATCTCCTCCGTCGCCCGGATGAGCTTCATCAGGACGACCCCGCGCCCGTGCGACTCCGCGATCTCCTCGAGCGAGCGCCCGGCCACGTCCTTGTTCGTCACGACGACGTCGCGCGCCGCGAGGGGGAAGTCCAGGAGGTCCCGGTCCTCGACCTCGTTCACGACGGGGAGGTTCAGCTCGAAGAGGGCCTTTCGCCGGGCCGCGATGGCGATCACGTCGCCGCCGGCGAAGACCGAGTCGGGTGCGGGGACGAGCACCTCGCCCCCGCGCCGGATCCGCTTCACGAAGATCCGCTGCCCCGGCACCGCCTTCTCGAGCTCCCCGACGGTCCGCCAGGGCGGGGCCCCGTCGGGCAATCGATAGGCACGGATGACCCACGGCCGGTAGCCGGAGGCTTCGTCCCCGGTCCCGGACTTTCCGCCGCCCAGTTGCGCCTCGAGCTTCCGGGCTTCCTCCTTCAGGTTCACCTTCAGGAGGCGCGGGGCGAGGTTCGAGAGGAACCAGACGACGAAACCCGTGCCGACGAGATAGCTGACGGCGTAGGCGACCGGAATGTTGTTCAGGAGCCGCTTCTTCTCGGCCTCCGAGATGTCCAGCCGGTTGATGGCGTCGCCCGCGGTCCCGATGATCGTCGACTCGGTGAACGCGCCCGCCATCAGGCCGGCGGCCGTCCCGACGTCGTACCTGAAGATCTTCGCCGCGACGACCGTCGTCAGGAGGCTCGTCACGCAGAGGACGACGGTCAGCGACACCTGGGAGAGGGCGTTCTTCTTCAGCCCGCGGAAGAACTGCGGGCCGACCTTGTAGCCGGTGGCGAAGAGGAAGAGGTCGAAGAAGACGATCTTGACGAGCGGGGGAACGTCGACGCCGACCTGCCCGACGACGACGCCGGCGATGAGCGTTCCGACGACGTTCCCGAGGGTGAAGGAGCCGATCTTCAGCCTCCCGATGAGGAAGCCGAGGGCGAGCGTCAGGAAGATGGCGAGCTCGGGGTTCTCGCGGAGGGCGTCGAGGAACCAGGTCATCTCACTCCTGTTTGCGCTACTTCGCGACGAGGAGGACCCACGGGGTCCCCGCGACGGCGTAGACGAGGAAGCTGAAGACGGTCGTGATCGCGCCGAGGCGGTAGAGCTCCCCCTGCGTCAGGTAGCCGCTCCCCGCGAAGAGGAGGTTCGCGCTCGACCCCTGGGGCGTGAGGACCGAGAAGTAGTTCGTCGCGAAGAGGAGGGCGAAGGCGAGCGGGGCGACCGGGACGCCGAGCTTGACGCCGACGTCGAGGAAGACGCCGAAGAGGGCGAGGAGGTGGGCCGTCTGGCTGACGAAGAGGTAGTGGAGGAGGACGTAGGCGACGAGGAGGACCAGGTAGGCCCCGAGCCACGGGATCCCGCCGAGGGCCCCGGCGAGCTTCTGTCCGAGGAAGCCCATGAAGCCCAGCTCGTTCAGCTGGGCGCTCAGGCCGTAGAGGACGGCGAACCAGATGAAGGTCGCGAGGACGTCCCCTTCCTGCGAGATGTCCTTCAGCGTCAGCGCGCCGGCGGCGAGGAGGACGCCGAGGCCGGCGAACGCGATCGCCGTCGAGTCGAGCTTCAGCGTCCCGGCGAGGCCCCAGGCGACGACCATCGCGATGAACGTCGCCGCGACGACCTTCTCCCCGGAAGCGAGGGAGCCGAGCTTACCGAGCGCCTCGCGCGCCTGGGCCGGCGCGGCGGGGGTCGACTTCACTTCGGGCGGGAAGACCTTGTAGAGGAGGAGCGGCAGGCCGGCGAGGCAGAGGAGCGTCGGGACGGAGGCGGCGACGAGCCAGGACCCGAAGCCGATCTCGAGGCCGTGGACGCGGCTCATCTCCGCGCCGAGAGGGTTGGCCGCCATCGCCGTGAGCCAGAGCGCGGAGGAGACGGTGAGGCTCGCCATTCCGCAGAACATGAGGTACGCGCCCATCCGCTTCCGGGTCGCCTCGTCGGGGTGCGAGCCGCCGCCGCGGGCGAGGGAGTAGACGATGGGGTAGAGGACGCCGCCCCGGGCCGTGTTGCTCGGGAAGGCGGGGGCGATGACGGCGTCGAGGAGGAAGACGCTGTAGCCGAGGCCGAGCGTCGACTTGCCGAAGAGGCCGACGACGACGTAGCCGAGCCGCTCGCCGAGTCCGCACTTCACGACGGCCCGCGCGACCAGGAAGGCGACGATGATGAGGAGAATCGTCCCGTTGGCAAAGCCGGCGTAGGCGCCGGCGGGTGAGAGCGTCCCCGTGAGGACCGCGGCCCCGACCGCGAGGACGGACGACGTGAGGATCGGGAGCGCCCCGGCGACGACCGCGACGATGGACCCGAGGAAGAGGGCGAAGAGGTGCCAGGCGGGGGCCGTGAGCCCCTCGGGGACGGGCAGGAACCAGAGGACCAGGACGAGTGCGACTGTCGCGGCGCCGGGGAGCCACTGGCGCACGACCGACCGCCCGCTCACCGGGGCGTCTCCTTCTCCGGAGCGCTGCGCGCCGGTCGGCGAAGGCGTCCCTTGAAGTCCTCGGCGACGCCCTGGACCTCTCCGTCCGGCGTCTTCACGAGGTGCCGCCAGCGGAACGAGAGCTCGCCGGAGATCCCCGAGTACGCGCCGGTGCCCCCGCGAATCGTCCCCCGGATCTCCGGGCCGCCCGCCGCAGCCTCGCCGACGAGGTCAGAGAAGACCTGGTCGCCGCGGTCGTCGGTCAGGACGAGCGTGCCGAGGCCGGCGCCGCGTCCGTCCGCGTAGAAGAGCGCCTCGCCCCGGAAGCCCCTCGGGAGACCCTCTCCCCTGACGACCGCGAACGCCCCGGAGAGGTGCGCCGTGACGACCTCGCGGTCCCCGGCCTTCAGCACCTGCCGCCGGCCGGCGGCGGACCAGGCCGCCTCGAAGGCGACCCAGCCGTCCGCCGGGGGCGGCGCGGCCGGTTCGACACCGGTCGCAGCCCGCTGAGCGAGCAGGCCGACGACGAGCGCCGGGAGAAGCCGTGCGAGGCGGACGGCCCGGGTGGGAAGGATCGTCGGCATCGTCGTCCTCCTCGCCTCGCGGCGCCGAGTCCTACGAGACCTTCGCTCCCGTCATCGCGGCCGGGTCGAGGACCCGGGCGATCTCGTCCTCGGAGAGGATCTCCTTCTCGCGGATCAGCTCGAGGATTCCCTTCCCGGTCTTCATCGCCTCGGCCGCGAGCTCGGTCGCCCTGTCGTAGCCGATCACGGGGTTGAGCGCGGTGACGGTGCCGATCGAGAAATCGACGTAGTGCTTCATGACGTCGACGTTCGCGGTGATCCCGTCGACGCAGTGGACGCGGAGCGTCCTCGCCGCGTTCATGAAGAGCGTCTGCGCCTCGAAGAGGCAGGCCGCGATGACCGGCTCGAAGACGTTCAGCTGGAGCTGCCCCCCCTCGGCCGCGAGGGAGACCGTCAGGTCGCTGCCGATGACGCGGAAGCAGACCATGTTCACGACCTCGGGGATCACGGGGTTCACTTTCCCCGGCATGATCGAGGATCCGGGCTGCTTCGCCGGGAGGTTGATCTCCCGGAAGCCGCAGCGCGGGCCCGAGGAGAGGAGCCTCAGGTCGTTGCAGACCTTCGAGAGCTTGATGGCGAGGCTCTTCATGCAGGAGGAGTAGAGGACGAAAGCCTGCGTGTCCTGCGTCGCCTCGATCAGGTCGGCGGCGAGGTGGATCGGGAAGCCGGTGATCCTGGCGAGGTGGAAGGTGCACCGGGCCGCGTACCCTTCCGGCGCGTTCAGGCCCGTCCCGATCGCCGTCGCCCCCATGTTGATCTCGCAGAGGACGTTCTGGATCCGCTCGAGGGCGAGGATCTCGCCGGCGAGCGTCTCGCCGAAGGCGTTGAACTCCTGCCCGAGGGTCATCGGGACGGCGTCCTGCAGCTGGGTTCGCCCCATCTTGAGGTGCCCGCCGAACTCCCTGCCCTTGGCGCGGAACGCCGCGATCAGCTCCTTCATCGCCGCGACGAGGCGGACGTTCCCGAGCGCCAGGCCGACGTGGAGGGACGTCGGGTAGGCGTCGTTCGTCGACTGCGATCCGTTCACGTGGTCGTGGGCGCTGCAGAACGCGTACTCGCCCTTCGCGTGCCCCATCAGCTCGAGGGCGCGGTTCGCGATCACCTCGTTCGCGTTCATGTTCGTCGAGGTGCCGGCGCCCCCCTGGAAGACGTCGAGCCGGAACTCCCCGTGCAGCTTTCCGTCGATCAGCTCCTGGCAGGCCCCCTCGATCCCCTTCAGGATCTCGGCGCTGAACTGGCCGCAGTCGAAGTTCGCGCGCGCCGCGGCCATCTTCACCATGCCGAAGGCGCGGATCAGGTCGGGGTAGAGGTGGAGGGGGACGCCGGAGATGTGGAAGTTCTCGAGGGCCCGCGCGGTCTGGACACCGTAGTAGGCGTCGGCCGGGACGGGGAGGTACCCGAGGAGGTCGTGCTCCATCCGGAACGCGCCGTCGGACATGGTTGTCCTCCTTGGCCAATCTTCTATTGGGCCATCGGAAACGATAGCAGCGCGCACCTCGCCGAAAGGCCTCGATTCGCGCACCCGGCACTGCCCGAAAGGGCATGTGAACAGAAGCCGACGGGGCCGGCGGGTAGCGGATGCGCGGCGCCACGGGGGAGCGGCGCGAGCCTCGCAGGACCTAGAATGGGTCGATCGGAGGAGCCATGAAGACGACCGCGATGCTGCTCACCCTCGCTGTGCTCTCCCTGCCCGGAGCGATGCTGGCGCAGGACCCCGAAACCCCGCCTCCGGCGCCGGCCCCGACGGCCGCACCGGACGCTCCCGCCACCCCCGCCCCCGCGCCCGCTCCGGAGGCACCGGCGCCTGCGCCCGCGCCGGCTGCCGAAGCCCCGGTCGCGCCACCGCCCGCCCCCGTGACGGCGCCTCCCGCCGCGCCCCCCGCACCCCAGGCGGTGACGCCGCCGAAGGTCATCTACGAGAAGGTCAACGTCGTCGTGGACGGAAAGGCCGAGTACGCCGGCACCATCGAGCTCACGCTCGAGCCCGACGGCCGGGCCGCCAGGCTCGTCTCGGTGAACGTCCTCGCCAAGGAGAAGGACAAGAAGATCGCCGAGCAGCTCCACCGGGAGATCACGATCGCCCTCGGCGCCGAGTACAAGGTCAAGCTGAGCGGCAACGAGATCCGGATCTCGAAGGCGAACAAGAAGTTCCCGGCCCTCGCCGTCATCATCAAGACCCTTCAGCTCCCCGGGGTCTCCGTTCGCGTCGAGAGGGGCTGATCGCCCGGGCGTCCTGCGGCCCGGGGCTCTCGGGCCGCCTCGTCAAGCGGGGGGAACGAAGCGGCCGTCGCTGAGGGGCGGGTTCACCTCGACCTCGTCCACCATCAGTCGAAGCACCTGGGGCCGGCCGGCGGCCCTCACCTCGACGAGGCGGGGGAAGAGGATTCCCTTCGTCTTCCGGAAGTCGCCGAACGTCGTGTCGATCCTCACCGGCCGCCCGCGCACGTGGCGGGTGGACTCTGTCCGGACCTGCGTGCTCGTCTCCACGTCCAGGTACGAGAAGAGCACGCCCCCGCTCCTGAGCGTGACCTTCAGCTTCCAGGCCTCGCGGCCGTCGACGACCTCCCGGCCGGCCAGCTCCACCTGGTTCCCTTTGCTCTTCCAGTCGACGAGAGGCCCGTCGATGTCGGCCTGCTCGGCGGCATCCACCAGCACCTCGTCGGGCAGGGGCTGGACGCCCGTCTCGCCCTCGAACGGGTAGACCTTCCAGCCGCGCTGGCCGTCGGAGGCGAGAACGCCCGTGACGCCCTGGACTGTGAGCTCGAACCGGATTCGCCCCGGCCGCTTGATCTCGCGGGTCACGAGGCCGTCACGGCCCGCCCCGGCGTTGACGCGCCCCTGCTGGCGGAGCGTCTGGAGGGACCGCAGCCTCTTCAGCCCTCCCCGGGCCTCCACGTAGGCCGCGACGATCTCGTCGACGGTCGGGGCCGGTCCCGGCGCCTTAGCGGACGCGGTCGGTGCGGGAGGTGTGGCCAGGGCGCCGGGAGCAGCCAGCGTGGCCACGATGAGAGCCGCCGCCATGGGGTAGCCAAATCGAGACGACTCCATCCTGCTCATCGCGGGCCTCCTGCCGGCGGGGGCCCCGACCAGGTGTTCGCCGGCCGTTGGACCGGCGGCCGTTCCACGGGCGGCCGGGTGACCGGCGTGGATGGCCAGGTCGTGACACCGTAGCCGAACCCGCCCCAGTACACGGGATTGCTGTCGAGCTGGTCCTGCTGAGACTGCCGGGTGCGGCTCTCGGCCTCCTCGGCCCGCCGCCGGGCGTCGGCGGCGGCCGCTTCCGCGTCCACCGCGCGCCTCTCGGCATCCTGGCGAGCCTGCTCCGCCGCCGCGGTGGACTGCGCCACCTGCACCTCGGCCGGCGTCATCCACTCCCCTTCGTACTTCACGTAGCCCTGCGCACGGAAGCTCTCTTCCTCGGTGAGCCAGCGGCCGTCGAGCTGGACGAACCCCAGCGCCTGCCTCGCCGCCGGGTCGTCGGGCGCGACCGCCATGACCTTCTCGTATGCGAGGCGAGACTGCCTCGACAGCCCCCGGCTCGAGGCCCACTGCCCCAGCCCGCGCCAGCCGTCGACGTCCCCGGGCTGCAGCTTGCCCGCCCGCGCGTCGTACTCGTCCAGGTCCGAGCGGCCCTTCACGATGCGTTCCACGCGCTCCATCGAGAAACCGATGGACCCGTCTCCGATGTCCACCGTGATCCTCTCCTCGTCCTGCTGCGTGATCCGGCCGGTGAACTTGCCTCCCCCGTTGAGGAAGACCTCGTCTCCCAGGAGGAGTCCCGGCATCAGCAGCAGGAGGGAAGCGATTCTTCTCACCGGAGTCATCCTCTACGATCGGCAGTCTGATCCGGCCCCTCGAGCGCCGTCAACCACGGCCACGGCGACGGGTCGTCATCCTTCCTCGAAACGGGCCTCGACTTTTCCGGCCTTGATGGCGCGCATCAACACCCTGTGGTCCTTCTCGTTCTGGTCGGCGTAGTCGAAGGCGAAGGACGCGATCGCTTCGTCGAAGACGTCGCTCTTTCCCATGTACCCGCTGAGCGCCGCGGAGTTGCCGGAGCGGGCGTGGGCGAGGGCGAGGGCCCGGCCGCAGAAGTACGCGTAGATGGAGAACTCCGTCTTGCCGAAGGTCTCCACCAGGGGGCTGAGCTTCATGTCCCGGAGCTGGCGGACGAAGAAGTCGCGCTTCGGCCCCCGGCTCCAGCCGAGGAGCATGTCGCTCGCGGGCTGCATGAGCCGGTAGCCGTTCACGACCCGCTGGCCGTGATTCGAGAAGGCGCTCGCGCCCGCATACGGCTCCAGGACCGAGGCCCGCGCCTCCTTGATCTGGAGGAAGAGCGGGTCGTCGTCGCCGGCCGCCAGGAGAAGGACCATGCAGAGCGTCCCGACGCTGCCGACACCGACCACCTTGACGGCGGCATCGCGAAGTGTGAAGCGATCCAGCAACGCCTGGTAGGCGTGCGGGAGGGTTCCTCGATAGACGGTGAACGCGTCGTGGAACGCCTTCTGGACCCGGCCCGGAGGGTTCTCCTCCGTGTGGAAGATCGTCGGGAGCAGGTCCTTGATGACGGCGACGCCTTCCCTGTGCTCCGCGAGCTTCGGGAACAGCTCCTCCCCGCGGCTCTTCGCCTGCTCTTTCTGGATGCGCTTGACGAGCATCTTCCGGCGAGCGGGGGGGAGCGCGGCGAGGAGCTCCTCGGCCGTGATCGTCCGGTACCAGAGCTCCAGCGTCTTCAGCTGGCTGAACTCGGCCATCGACTCGCGGTAGGCGCGGACGCAGGCCAGGACCACGTCCTTCGCGACGGCCTCGCTCAGCCCGTTGTCCCGGCAGGCCACGACGAAGCTCGGGGCGAGCCGCTTCACGTCCCACTCCCACGGCGCCGGGAGGGTCTCGTCGAGGTCGTTGATGGAAAAGATGATCCTCCGCTCGGGCGTCGCGAAGCCTCCGAAGTTGCAGAGGTGCGCGTCGCCGCAGGCCTGGACGCGGAGGCCCGAGACGGGCGTGGACGCGAGGTCGGAAGCCATGGTGAGCGCCGCGCCCCGGTAGAAGGTGAAGGCCGACTTCGCCATCCGCCCGTGGCGAAGGGGAAGCAGGTCCGGCAGGCGTCCCTTCTCGGCCTCGAGGACGAGGTCGACCGCGTCCGGGCGACCCTTGGGCGGCGTCCACGCGGCGTGGGACTCCCGTGGGCAGGTCTCCCGCAGCTTCTTGCCGAGCCCGTAGGCGCCGTTCCTGCTCATCCCCTTCGCAGGGCCGGGGACCGCGGTCGGGCTCGTGTCGGGTTTCTCGCCGCCTGCCCGTCGCTTCGTCGCCATGTTCTTCTCCTCGTCGGGGATCCACCCCGAATTCTGCTTGCCAGCCGTCGAGCGACCTGCGTCTGGACAGGAGGGAGACAACGGATCCGCGGGCCGCTTCGCGGGGAGACTGACGGCTAGGTTGCCACCCTGCCCCGGTCCTGTCACGCGGGAATCGGCCCGCCGGCCGCCGGGGACGCTGCCCATAGGGGAAGCCTCTGAACGCCCCTCCCGGAGGCGTCCGGCGGAGGGAGAATGGCGAAAACCGCGACGGCCGCGTCCCACGACGCGTGCATTGGAGGCTTTCATGCCCGAGAACACCCCGGCGCCTTCCTTCGTCGACTGCACGGAGCAGAAGAGGCTCAACGAGGCACGCGAAACCGGCGTCCCGTGGAAGAAGTGGGGGCCGTACCTCTCCGAGAGGCAGTGGGGGACCGTTCGCGAGGACTACAGCTCCGACGGGAACGCCTGGGACTACTTCTCGCACGACCAGTCCCGGTCGCGGGCGTACAGGTGGGGCGAGGACGGCCTCGGCGGGATCTCCGACGACCAGCAGCGGCTCTGCTTCGCGCTCGCCCTCTGGAACGGGAAGGACCCGATCCTCAAGGAGCGGATGTTCGGCCTGACGAACAGCGAGGCGAACCACGGCGAGGACGTCAAGGAGTACTACTTCTACGTCGACTCGACGCCGACGCACTCGTACATGAAGTACCTCTACAAGTACCCGCAGCGGGAGTACCCGTACCGGGACCTCATCGAGACGAACCGCGGGCGGTCGCGGAAGGAGTTCGAGTACGAGCTGATCGACACGGGCGTCTTCGAGGGCGACCGGTACTGGGACGTCTTCGTCGAGTACGCCAAGGAGGGGCCGGAGGACGTCCTCGTGAAGGTCACCGCCCACAACCGCGGCCCCGAGGCGGCACGGCTCCACCTCCTCCCGACGCTCTGGTTCCGGAACGACTGGACGTTCGACGAGGGCGTGCCGAAGCCGGCCCTGTGCGCGGACGGCGGCGCGATCCGCGCCTCCCACGAGAAGCTCGGCGAGGTGACGCTCTCGTGCGAGGGCTCCCCCGAGCTCCTCTTCACCGAGAACGAGACGAACGCCTTCCGGCTCTGGGGGCAGCCGAACCCCTCTCCGTACGTGAAGGACTCCTTCCACCAGTACGTCGTGAACGGCAACCGCGAGGCCGTGAACCCGGCGAAGACCGGGACGAAGGCCGCCGCCCTCTACGTCCTCGACGTCCCCGCGGGCGGGAGCTCCGTCGTCCGCCTGCGTCTCTCGACGGCCCCGCCGGCGGAGCCCTTCGGGAAGGGCTTCGACGCCTCGTTCGCCGCGCGGCTCGCCGACGCCGACGAGTTCTTCGAGCGGATCACCCCGCGCACGCTCACGGAGGACGAACGGCGGATCCATCGCCAGGCGATCGCCGGGATGCTCTGGGGCAAGCAGTTCTACTACTACGACGTCGACCGCTGGCTCAAGGAGCACGAGGCGCACCCGCTCCTCGGCGCCCAGGCCCGCGGCGTTCGGAACTCCGACTGGTTCCACATGTTCAACGGCGACATCATCTCGATGCCCGACAAGTGGGAATACCCCTGGTACGCGGCCTGGGACCTCGCGTTCCACACGGTCGCGCTCTCACTCGTCGACTTCGATTTCGCCAAGGAGCAGCTCCTCCTGATGCTCCGGAGCCTCTACTTCCACCCGAACGGCCAGATCCCGGCCTACGAGTGGAACTTCGGCGACGTGAACCCTCCCGTCCACGCCTGGGCCACGCTCTACATCTACAAGTACGAGAAGAACCTCGGCCGCAAGGACCGCAAGTTCCTGGAGAGGGCCTTCCAGGGGCTGATGCTCAACTTCAACTGGTGGGTGAACCGGAAGGACCCGTCGGGGAAGAACGTCTTCGCGGGCGGCTTCCTCGGCCTCGACAACATCGGCGTCTTCGACCGCAGCGCCCAGCTCCCGACCGGGGGAACGCTCGAGCAGGCCGACGGGACCGCCTGGATGGCCTTCTACTGCCAGAACATGCTCGACATCGCGGCGATCCTCGCCGAGGAGGACCCGGCCTACGAGGAGGTCGCGTTCAAGTTCGTCCAGCACTTCGCCTGGATCGCCTACGCGATGGACCGGATCGGCGAGCACCACGACGAGATGTGGGACGAAGAGGACGGCTTCTTCTACGACGTCCTCAGGCTGCCGCACGGGGGCGCGACGCGTCTCAAGGTCCGCTCGATGGTCGGCCTCCTCCCGCTCTGCGCCGCCACGGTCTTCGAGGGGGAGGCCCTGGAGCGCCTGCCCAGGCTGAAGGAGCTGATCGCCCTCTTCCGCAAGCGCCACCCGGACGTCTTCTCGCACATCGCGCCGACGGCGGACGGTTTCGTCGGGTACAGGAACCGCCGGCTCCTCTCCGTTCTCACGAAGAAGAAGCTCGAGCGCGTCCTCGCCTACCTCCTCGACGAGGACGAGTTCCTGAGCCCCTGCGGCATCCGGTCGCTCTCGAAGTTCCACGAGAGGCACCCGTTCGTCTTCCACGTCGACGGCCAGGCCCACGTCGTCTCGTATCTCCCGGCCGAGTCGGACAACGGGATGTTCGGCGGGAACTCGAACTGGCGCGGGCCGGTCTGGATGCCGGTGAACGTCCTCATCGTCCGCGGCCTCCTGAACCTCTACGGCTTCTACGGGAAAGACTTCACCGTCGAGTGCCCGACGGGCTCCGGGAATCGGATGACCCTCTTCGAGGTGGCAAAGGAGATCACCCGGCGGCTCGCGGCGATCTTCCTGCGCGACGGGAATGGGCGTCGCCCCGTCTACGGCGGAACCGCGAAGTTCCAGGAGGACCCGCACTGGCGCGACCTGATCCTCTTCTACGAGTACTTCCACGGCGACAACGGCGCCGGCCTCGGCGCGAGCCACCAGACCGGGTGGACGGGCTGCATCGCACCCCTCCTCGACCTCTTCGGCCGTCTCGACGCGGAGGACATCCTGAAGACGGCGAAGGACGGCCTCGCTGCGCGGATCGTCCGGGAGCAGGTGCAGGGGCAGTAGGAGGCGCGACGTGGCCGGACCGCGCTACCCGTCGCTCTTCCAGGTCAACACGCGCGTCCGCCTCTCGGAGCTCTCCGCGGCGCTCGGGAGGCCGGCGACCCTGGACGACGTGCCGGACGCCGAGCTCGACCGTCTCGCGGCAGACGGCTTCGACCTCGTCTGGCTCCTCGGCGTCTGGCAGACGGGAGAGGCGGCGCGCCGCGTGTCGGCCACGAACGAGGGCTGGCGCGCCGAGTACCGCCGCGTCCTCCCCGACTTCCGGGAGTCGGACGTGTGCGGTTCCTGCTTCGCGATCCGCGACTACCGCGTCCACGCGGACTTCGGAGGCGACGCGGCCCTGGCCCGCCTTCGCGGACGCCTCCGCGAGCGGGGCCTGCGGCTCATCCTCGACTTCGTCCCGAACCACATGGCGCCGGACCACCCGTGGGTGGCGGAGCACCCGGACTGGTTCGTGGCGGGGAGCGAGGAGCTCCTCGCCCACCAGCCGCAGAACTACGCGCGGGCGGCGACGAGGACAGGGGGACGCGTCCTCGCGTACGGGCGTGACCCCTATTTCGACGGGTGGCCCGACACGTTCCAGCTGAACTACGGCAACCCCGGCCTGCAGGAGGCCATGCTCGGCGAGCTGAAGCGGATCGCCCGGCAGTGCGACGGGGTCCGCTGCGACATGGCGATGCTCGTCCTCCCGGAGGTCTTCGAGCGGACCTGGGGAATCTCGTCGGCCCCGTTCTGGCCGCGCGCCATCTCCGCCGTCCGCACCGAGGTGCCGGGCTTCCTCTTCATGGCGGAGGTCTACTGGGACCTCGAGTGGACTCTCCAGCAGCAGGGCTTCGACTACGCCTACGACAAGCGGCTCTACGACCGCCTCGAGCACGGCGCCGCGCGGCCCGTCCGCGAGCACTTCCTCGCGGGCCTCGACTACCAGGACCGGCTCGCACGCTTCCTCGAGAACCACGACGAGCCCCGCGCGGCCGCGACGTTCGCTCCCGAGGTCCACAGGGCCGCCGCCGTCGTCACCTTCTTCAGCCCCGGCCTGCGCTTCTTCCACCAGGGGCAGCGCGAGGGGAAGCGGGTCCGGATCCCGGTCCACCTCGGGCGCGGACCGGCGGAGCCGCGGGACGCCGAGACCGTCCATTTCTACGACGACCTCCTCGGGTGCCTCAGGGACGCCGCGTTCCGCCTCGGGAGCTGGCAGCTCCTCGCGTGCCGGCCGGCGTGGGACGGCAACCCGACCCACGACGACTTCGTGGCGTTCGGGTGGTCGGGTCCCGGCGATCTTCGCCGTCTCGTCACGGTGAACTACTCCGGGCACGCGTCGCAGTGCTACGTGTCCCTGCCCTGGGGAGACCTCCCGGGCAGGGCCTTCCGGCTCCGCGACCGCCTCGGCCCCGCCGTCTACGACCGGCACGGCGACGACCTCGCCGCGCCCGGGCTCTACCTCGACCTTCCCGCGTGGGGATACCACGTGTTCGAGCTGGCCTCGCCCGGATAATCGGGGCATGAGAATCCGCCGGGCTGCCGTCGCCGCTGCGCTCACCGTCGGCCTCTCCTCGGCTGCACTCCCGGCGCGCGCCTGGATCTACCCCGAGCACCGCGCGATCGCCGGCACGGCCATCGAGGGGCTCCCGCCGGAGGAACGGGCCGCGCTCGACGCCCTCTGGGCCGAGGCGCGGACGGGACACGAAGCCTGGCTCTGCGACACGCCCTGGGCCGGGGACCAGGGGCCGAAACCCGGATGCCTGGACTGGTCCGCCTGGCCGGCCATCGCGGGCGACCACTCCTGCTCGGCCGGGCAGCTGCTCGAGACCGTCCTCGAGAGCGACTGGATTCTGAAGGTCGCCGGGGTCTGCTCGCGGCTCGAGGTCTCCCTCGCGACCGCAAAGAGCCCCCGACAGCTCACGAACCGTCTCGTGAAGTCGGACCTCGAGCTCCAGCGGGCCGACAAGGCCTACGCGACGCGCGCCGGCGCAAACAACGTCCACTTCCTCCTCTCGAGGATGTCGGACGACCCGCTCGTCTACATGAAGGAAAGCGTGAGGGAGGGGGGCGAGCTGAACGCGATCGGCGTCTGGGTCCGCGCGCACCTCGCCGCGATGCGCCTCGCGCACGAGCTCGGCTCGGGACGCGTCGCGCCGGAGGAGCGCCCCGCGGTCGCGCGGGAGGCCCTCGCCCTCGAGGCCTTCGGCTTCCACTTCCTCCAGGACGCGTTCGCGTCCGGGCACGTCGCCGGCACCTGGGGCGACGTCCCGACCCGGAAGGGGACGCACGACTACTACAACGAGCACGGCCTCGACACGCGGACGTGGGACGGGACGTCCGTCGTCCTCTACGGCGACGCCCGGATGCGACCCCAGGACCGCGAGCGCGCCGCGGCGTCCGTGAAGGCGAGCCTCTCGCAGCTCGTCGCCGCCCTGCGCCCGGAGGGCGAGCTCGCCGCGGCCCTCGGGGAGATGCCGCTCCCGCCGGCCGAGGAGACCGGCGCGTTCGACACCTGCGCGTCCACGACGCTGCCGGCGTTCTCGAAGCCGCCCGAGGCTCTCTGGCCTCTGCTCGGGTCGATCCTCAAGACCATCCCGGTCCCGGGCCGGTCCGGGGAGGGCTCGCTCCCCCGCTTCCGGGCCGAGGTCGGCCCCTTCGCCGGGATCTCGAGCAGCCTCCGGGGCGCTTTCGCGAGCGGTGGCCTCGACGCCGAGACCGCGTCGACGCGCTGGACGGGGACGATGGACCTGAGCGCCCGCGTCGGCCTCGGCCTCGACGCGCTCCTCGGCGAGATGGGCGACGGCCAGATCTTCCTCCAGGCAGGCATCTCCTACTCGGCCAAGCAGACGTCCACCTGCACGGGGTGCACGGGCGAGGAGGCCTTCTACGGGCTCTTCCCGCGCATGCCCGCCCGCAACGGCATCTCGACCCGGATCCGCGTCCCCTTCTGGCTGATCCCCGGCGACCTCCTCGTCGCGACGCCGCTCCTCGCGTTCACGTCGCCCGAGACGCTCGCGAGCATGGGCATCACGGCCTCCAACGGCGGCCTCATCCCCTGGCAGGCCGCCTTCTCGACGTTCCTCGGGCGGATGCAGTTCTGCCTCGGCCGCGAGGTAGGCGCGACCTTCTACGGCTACTCGGGAGGGGAAGACAAGCTCTTCGCCGTCGAGGAGTCGGCGGGAGGGGCGATCCTCGTGCCGATCGCGCTCCGGTCGGTCGACGTCGAGGCCCCCGTCCTCGAGATCCGGCCGTTCCGGGACTTCTCCACCCACCAGACGACGTCGCTCCTCGTCCAGCTCGGCGTCGGCGCCGACTTTCCGACGAAGGTGACCGTCCTCGCTCCGTCGGAGGCCGAGAAGCCCGACCTGAGCCCGAGCTGGTACGGCTACGTGAAGCTCGTCTTCGACTGGAGGCGGTACTTCTGATGGCCCCGGCCACGGGGAGGCGCAGGCGCCCGAGGCCGTCCCGCGGGTTCGCCGTGGCCGGAATGGCCCTCGGTCTCCTCCTCGTCTCCTGCACGAACCGGCCGGACCACCAGCCGGTCGACGAAGCGACGCTGCCCGCCGTCCCGGAGACGCTCGACGCGAAGCTCCTCTCCGCCGAGTTCGACCGGCTGACGGAGGCGAAGGCGACCCTCAACGCCGTCACCCTCCTTCACCTCGGGAAGAGGAGCAAGCCGGCGCGGGTCCGCCTGATCGAGGAGGCGCAGAGCTACGTCTTCCAGTCGGTCCCCTACTGGTACGACGACGCCTCGGGCCGCCTCTTCCGGGACCTCTACCGGCGGAAGCTCGAGACCACGCCCGGGCTCGACGCGCGGGTCCTCGTCGACTGGTCCTCGCCCGGCTCCACGGGAGACCTCTTCGCCCGGAAGATGTACGCCGACCTCGAGGAGGTCCTGGGCGGGAAGATCCTCATGTGGAACGAGCCGTGGTGGGGCCGGCGCTTCTCGGGCCAGGTCCTCCGCAACCGGATGCACGACAAGATGCTCGTCGTCGACGGCCGGAAGCTGATCCTGGGCGGGATGAACGTCGGCGACGCCTACCTCGACGGCGGAGTGACGCGGGAGGGGTGGCACGACACGGACCTCCTGATCGAAGGGCCCGCCGCGCAGGAGGCCGCGAGGGTCTTCCTGAAGCTCTGGGAGACCTCCCGCTACCTCGCCTCCGACAGGCCCTTCCCGCCCTTCGAGAAGGAAGAGGTTCGGGCGTTCCGCCGGATCTTCAAGGAGGACACCTTCTCGTTCCCGTTCCCCTCTGCCGTCGACCCGAAGACGGGGCGGGCGTGGAAGGCCGGCGACCCAGGGCGCGTGCAGCAGGTCGAGATCCCGCTTGCCGGGCCGCTCTCCGACCCACGCACCTTCCCGCCGCTCGAGCGGAACCCCTCCTGGACCGTGCCGGTCCGCATCGTCTACGACAACCCTCTCGTGGACCGCACCGAAGACGGCGAGACCTACTCGAAGGTCATGCGGTCGATCCAGTACCTCCTCCGTCTCTCGCGAAAGCAGGCCCTCTTCTTCCTTCCGTACCTGACCCCCGAGCGCGGCTTCGTCGAGGAGCTGAAGGCGGCGGCGCGCCGGGGCGTCCTCGTCGCCGTCGTCACGAACTCCGAGCGGAGCCACGACATCGGGAAGGTCCCGTGGAAGGCCGGGGTCGCCCTCTACCCCGAGCTCGCCGAGGCCGGCGTCCACATCTTCGAGTGGCAGGGCCACGCGGACCTCCTCGAGCTGGAGAAGCGGGAGGGCTGCACGATCCCGGACGGCTCCTGGCCCGGCCGGACGATCCACAGCAAGGTCGTCGTCGTCGACGGTGCGTACGCCGTCGTCGGCTCCCACAACATGAACACCCGGAGCGAGGCCTACAACTCCGAGGTCATGGCGTTCGTCGGGAGCCGGGAGATCGCCCGGCAGCTCGTCGAGGTCTTCGTGGAGGACGTGGACCTCGATCCCGGAAAGCGGACGATCCCCTGCGGCGGCCGGACCCTCGAGCGGCCGGCGAAGTCGGAAGCCGTCTCCGTCGGGAAGGCCCGCAGCCTCGAGGAAGAAGTCGGCTGGAAGGCGGGCTTCCTCCGGAAGCTCCGCGCCGTCATGTGAGGGGTGCAGGATGGCCTTGGAGCCGCCCCGCGGTCTCGCCGCCGGAACGCTCTCCACCCCGGCCGCATACTTCCGCCCCGTAATGCACGTCACCGCGAATGAACGAGGAACGACCATGAGCCGCACTCCTGATCGCGCGTCCCGCCGCCTCCGACGGCTCAGTTCCGGGCTCCTGGCGCTCGGCATCTTCCTGGCTGCGGCAGGTTCTCTCGCAGAGGAAGCCCAGGCGCCGCCCGAAGCCCCGGCCGCGTCACAGGCTCCGACCGCAGTACCGGCCCCGCCTCCGGCCGAGGCCGCCATCGTTCCTGGCGGCCTGCCACCCGGGCACGTCATGGCGGGGAACAGGAGGGTCGCGACGCTCCGCGGCGTCCTGTTCCAGAACCCGCCCCAGGAGAGGGCTCGCGTCGCCAGCGAGCGGATCGAGGCCGCAATCGAGCGCGGCCGCGACCTCGCGGTCACGGTGCGGGCCGAGGGGGAAGGCCGCCTCTTCATGATCGGCGGTCGCGGCATGTTCGGGCTGACTCCCGCCGACCTCGACGAAGGGGCGGGCGAGACCATGGACATGGCGGTCGTCGTCGTGAAGGAACGCCTCGAGAAGGCGATCGCCGAGGCGCGGGAGCAGCGAAGCCTCCCCGATCTCCTGAAGGCGATCGGCCTGAGCGTCGCCGCAACGCTGGTCGTGGCCCTCCTCCTGCTCCTCCTGGAACGGCTCCGCCGCTGGAGCGCCCACAAGGCCGCGGAAAAGGCCCACGAGCGTCTCGGCGCGATGAGGATCCCCGGGAAGGCGCTCCTCGAAAGGGACCGGCTCTACTTCGTGACGACTCGCGTCCTCCTCCTCGTGACACGGGTCGTCGACCTGATCCTCCTCTACGTCTGGGTCACCTTCGTCCTCAAGCGGTTCGCGTGGTCGCGGCCCTGGGGAGAGCAGCTCGGGGCCTGGTTCCTCGAGACCGCCGGGATGCTCGGGATGGCGGCCCTCAAGGCCCTCCCCGACCTCGCCGTCGTCGGCCTCATCTACCTCGCCACGCGCTGGCTCCTGCGGCTCGTCGGCATGTTCTTCACGGCCGTCGAGGAAGGCCGGATCGAGGTCACCCAGGCGCTCCGCGAGACGACCCAGCCGACCCGCCGGATCGTCACCATCGTCTTCTGGATCTTCGCCCTCATCATGGCCTACCCCTACCTCCCGGGGAGCGGGAGCGAAGCCTTCAAGGGGGTCGGGGTGATGGTCGGCCTCATGGTCTCCATCGGCTCGAGCGCCGTCATCGGCCAGCTCGCGAGCGGCTACATGATCATGTACTCGCGGACGCTCCGCGTCGGCGACTACGTGAAGGCGGGCGACATCGAGGGGACGGTCTGGCAGCTCGGGCTCTTCGCGACGCGGATCCGGACGCTGAAGAAGGAGACCGTCACGATCCCGAACGCCGTCCTCGCGGGCCAGATCACGAAGAACTACTCCCAGCCGACGGACCCGAACGGCATCGTCCTCGGTACGGGCATCACCATCGGCTACGACACGCCGTGGCGGCAGGTCGAGGGGCTCCTCCTCATGGCGGCCGAAAGGACGCCGGGGCTGAAGAAGGAGCCCGCCCCGTGGGTGCTCCAGCGTGCGCTGACCGACTTCTACGTGGACTACGAGGTCTGCGCCTACCTCGAGGACCCGCTCGAACGGGTCCGGACGCTCACCGCGCTCCACGCGAACATCCTCGACGTCTTCAACGAGTACGGCGTCCAGATCACCTCGCCGAACTACGAGAACGACCCGAAGGACCTGAAGATCGTCCCCCGCGAGCAGTGGTTCGCGGCGCCGGCGAAGAGACCGGACGGCGCGAGAGCCTGAGAGCGAGAGGAGACGATGCGAGCCGGGTCCAGGACGTCCCCGACCGTCTTCGTCGTCGACGACGACGAGGACGTTCGGACCGCGATCGCCCTCCTGATGAAGTCCGTACGCCTCCCGGCCCGGACCTTCGCCGGCGCGGGAGAGTTCCTCGAGGCGTGGCGCCCGGAGACGCCGGGCTGCCTCGTCCTCGACGTCCGGATGCCGGGAATGAGCGGGCTCGAGCTCCAGGCGCTCCTGAAGGAACGCGGGGCGGCGATCCCGATCGTCTTCCTGAGCGGGCACGGGGACATCCCGATGGCGCTCCGGGCCGTCCGGAGCGGGGCGCTCGACTTCCTCGAGAAGCCGTTCCGCGACCAGACCCTCATCGACACCGTCCACGCCGCACTCGACGAGGACGACGCCCGGCGCCGCCGTCGGGACGACAGGGAAAGGCTCCTCGCCCTCGTCGGCTCCATGAGCCCCCGCGAAGCCGAGGTCGCCGACCTCGTCGTGGACGGGCTCTCCAGCCCCGAGATCGCGAAAAGGCTGAGGCTCAGCCCGCGAACGGTCGAGATGCACCGCGCCCGGCTCATGCGCCGGCTCGGCGTCGAGAGCGTCGCCGAGCTGACGCGGCTCATCCTCGAGGCACGCGTCCTGTCCGGGCCGGCGTCCTCACCGTCGAGCCGGAAACGTCCCGGCCGGCGGCCGGCAGCTCGAGGATGAAGAGCGCCCCCCTGCGCGGCCGGTCGGGGGCGCAGACGAGCCGGCCGCCGTGCGCCTCGGCGAAAGTACGGCAGAGCCTCAGGCCGAGCCCCGTACCGTCCGACTTCGTCGTGAAGTAGGCGTCGAAGATCCGGCCGCGCACGGCCGGGTCGACGCCCGGGCCGCTGTCGTCGACCTCGACCCGCGCGACGGCCGGTCCGGTCCGGACCCGGACCTCGACCGTTCTCCGGAGCGGCCGCACCGCGGCGATCGCCTCGATCGCGTTCCGCACGAGGTTCAGGAGGAGGAGCTCCATCTGGCCCCGGTCCGCGGTGACGACGACGGGCCCCTTCGGCCGCACGAGGCGCAGGATGACGTCGGCGCGGCGCGCCTCGGGCTCGACGAGATCGCAGACATCGCGCGCCACCGCGGCGAGGTCGAGGGGTTCCTGCGCCCGCGACTCGGGTCTCAGGACCTGGCGCATCGCCCGGACGACGTCGGCCGCCCGCTCGGCGAGGGCGACGCTCCGGACGAGGGCCTCGCGCGCGTCCTTCCTCCCCGACGGGCCGGAGTCGAGGAACCGGAGCGCCGCCTGCGCGTTCGCGCTGAGCGCCGCGAGCGGCTGGTTCAGCTCGTGGGCGAGCGACGAGGCGAACTCGGTCAGCGCGGCCCGGACCTGCGCTTCCCGGGCCGAGGCCTCGCGCGCCTGCCGTCCCTTCTCGGCCGAGACCGGGACCGTCACGTCGCGGTAGGTGCCGATCACCCGGAGCGCTCGGCCGTCCTGCCCGCGGGCGATGACCATGCCCGACGCCTGCACGTAGATCCAGTCCGGACCCTTCAGCCGCCTGTAGAAATTCTGGAACCTCTCCGTCTCGCCCCGGAGCGCCCGGTCGACGGCCGCGCTCGCGAGAGCGAGGTCGTCCGGGTGGGCCGTCTCGAACCAGTCGTCCGCCGAGGTCAGCTTGACGGTCGCGACGGGCTCCGTTGCCCGGGAGCCGGCCTTGAAGTACCGCACCGCGCCCGACACGACGTCCCAGTCGAAGATACCGGCGTCCAGAAGCTCGAAGGCCGCGAGCAGGCGCTCGGTCAGCGCGGCGCGTTCGTCGAGATCCGGCGGGACGGAAGGGACCGGCGCCGGCGGCGCGGTGCTGCCGGCGGGATGCCGTTCCGCCAGCGCGCGTCTCCGGCGCAGCGTCGCCATGGACGGCCTCAACGCGGCCCCCGTCGGCGGAGCGGCTCGCGGGGCCGGCCCGGGCGGGCCGGCTCACGTGGCGTCGGGAATCGAGCCATGGCTGGCGGAATTCTGCACCGGCCCGGCCTGCGCCGCGAGTGGGCGGCGCCCCGACCGCCGAACCCGAAGCGAGGCGTGCCGCAGGAGTCGCGGAGCATCGTGATCCTCCGTTCGCGTCGGGGCGGCCTCCCTCACGCCGGGCCGGATCGCATCTACCGTAGAGATACGATACCGTCCGGAGGGACGATGGCGGGACGCAGCGAGGACCACGAGCCGCGGCCGGATCGGGACGCCCTTCTCTCCGAGGCCGGCGCGCCGCCGCTCCGGACGCTCCTCTACGAGGAGTTCCGCGGCGGCGCGCGACGACAGGTGGAAGCGTCGGTCATCGCCGAGACCGCGGTCGTCCTCAACGTCAACGGCGTCCCCTGGTTCTCCTTCCTCTGCACGCCGAGGGACCTCGGAGCGCTCGCCGTCGGCTTCCTCTTCAACGAGGGGATCGTCTCGTCGCGAGACGAGGTCGTCTCTCTCAGCGTCTGCGCGCGCGGCGAGAACGTCGACGTCTGCCTCGACCGGCCCGTGCCGCCACCGACTGTCTGGCAGCGGACCTCCGGCTGCGGAGGGGGCGTGACGACGACCGGCGCGGCGGGCGGGGAGGGTCCGGCCCTGGCCGGCGGCCCCGCCCCCTGCGAGGCCGAACCGTTCACGCCCGCCGAGATCGGCCGCCTCGCCGAGGACCTCCTCTGCCACCAGGAGCTCTACGGGGCCTCGGGCGGTGTCCATCTCTCGGCTTTGAGCGACGGCGAGCGCTTCGTGGCGACGGCCGAGGACATCGGGCGCCACAACACGCTCGACAAGCTCGCCGGCCTCTGCCTCCTCGACGGGGTCGGCCCGCGCCGCCGCGCGATCGCGACGACGGGGCGCGTCAGCTCGGAGATGATCCAGAAGGCGCGGCGGATCGGCGTCTCCCTCGTCGTCTCGCGCACGTCGCCGACGGCACGCTCCGTCGACCTCGCCGAGCGCTGGGGGATCACGCTCGTCGGATACGCCCGCCGCGACCGCTTCCTCGCCTACGCGGGCGCCGAGCGGATCGCGGCGGACGGAAAGCCCTGACGTCGGGTCAATAGAACCAGTAGAGAGAGAGCTTGTACGCCTGCCAGACATGCGTCGCCGCGGGGAGCGAGTCCCTGAGGCCCGGCCCCGGGATCAGGTACGTCGCGAGCGCCTGGACGTAGAGGTTCTGGTTGACCATCCACTGGAGCGTCGGCGTCACCTCGTTGCCGAGGTGCGACGAGGCGTAGGCCGGAAGGGCCCGCTGTCCGCCGAGGTTGTTCAGCGTGTCGGCTCTGTAGTCGTACATGTCGACGGAGAGGTCCAGCCCCGGCTTCGGCTTCACGCTCAGCTCGACGCGGTGGACCCGCAGGTTCCGTCCGCGCGCCACCTGGGTCATCGCCATCCCGTGCAGCCAGTCGCGCTGGACGCCCCCCGTCATCGTGTCGAACCGCTCGTACGTCGCCGTCGACGGGTCGTCGCCGCTCAGGACCGAGTAGCGGTAGAGCGCCGCCGGCCGCCCGGCGGTCTTCGTGAAGGCGTAGCCCGCCCAGACGCCCCAGCCGTCGGCCGACATGTCGAGGCTCGTCGACCACTGGTGCGCCCACTCCGCCTCGAGCCAGAGGCCCGGGACGCCGAACGCCGAGGTCCAGCGGACCCGCGGGTTGACCGCCCGCAGCCCCTCCCGCGGGGCCGTCGCCCCGCCGGGGAGGAGGTAGGTCCCCTCCGAGGAGGGGATCGCGACGAAGGCGAGAGAGGCGTCGATCCGGCGGGAGTCGGACCAGGTCGCGTTCACGCCCGCGTACGCCGTCTTCGTGTCGCTCGCCGGGAGCTCGTTGGCGCGGGCGTAGAAGCCGCGGAGGCCGAAGCGGTCCCGCTGCCACTCGGCGTCGACGACGAGGTCGTAGGCGTTGCGCGGCGAGAGGTCGGTCGCGGCGCGGTCCCCCGCGTTCGTCGCTCCGAGGACGTGCCCCATGAGGAAGTTCCGGTTCAGCGAGAACTTCTGCCGCCCGGCGGAGAGCTTGAACGAGCTCCGCGAGGAGGGGGGCGCGAAGACGAGCCCGCCGTAGAGGTCCTCCACCTCGCCGTGGCCGCGGGAGCTGTCGGTCGAGAAGGCGTCGAGGCCGAACGTCCCGCTGAAGACGTACGACGCCGCCCCGAAGAGGTACGCCGGCGAGCGGCCGAGGCCGACGATTCCGCCGACGCCGACCTCCATCCCGTACTCCATGTGCGCGAGCGTCGTCTCCATCCCGGCGTTCCCGACGAACGCCCCGGGGTTCCCGAGCCACGGGCTCCGGTCGACGTAGGCGCCCGCCGACGGGTTGACGATCAGCTTGAGCATCCCCTTCTCGTCCTTCCAGAGGAGGGGGAGCTGGCCGGCCGCGCCGGTCGCGAGCGCCCCGGCCTTCGCCGGCTCGGGCTTCGGCTCGGCGCCGAGGAGCGTCACGAGGAGGGCGATCGTCACCTCGCCGCCGCCCGTCGTCGAGTAGAGCCGGACCTCGACGTCCCTCACGAAGGAGAGGCGCCTCACGCTCGCGGCGGCGACGTCCGTCCGGAACTGGCTGAAGAGGCTCCCGGACCGGATCCCGAAGGCGTCGGCGATCTCCGTGCGCCGCGTCTCGTTCGCCGCTTCGTCGGCGCCCGGGTTCCGGAGGTGGACGTAGACCCGCGAGACCTGGAACCCGTCGGCCTGCGCCGCGGAGATCCGGTGCGCGGCGGAGGGGTCCGCGTCGGCGGCCCGCTCCTGGGCGAGCGCGGCGGCGGGAAGGAAGGCTGCAAGGAGGGCGAGGAGGGCCGCGGCCCCGCCGGACCTCCTCATCCCTTCTTCGCCTCGGCGACCTTCCCGAGGTCGTGCGCCGTCCCGTGGCAGCTGCCGCACGCGGCGTCGGCCTTCACCATCTCCGGCGGGTGCGGCGATCCGTGGCAGTGCGCGCAGCCCTGCGTCTTCCCGTGCTCCTTCTGGTGGCAGAGGACGCAGCGGAGCGGCTTGTGCCGGCTCTTCGTCGCCGTCAGCGCCGCGAGCGCGGCGTCGTGGCAGGCGCCGCAGTGCGCGGGCGGCACGTCGAGCCCGTACCTCACCTCGCGGGGGCGATGGGCCGTGTGGCATCGGGCGCAGTCGGTCGCGGCCATCGCCGCCCCGTGCCCCTCGTGGCAGCTGGCGCACGAAGGGGCCCTCTCGTCCCCCTTGGGCGGGTGCGCCTCGCCGTGGCAGTCGGCGCAGGCGAGCCCCGCGTGGGCGCCGCCGGGCGCCCCGATCGCCTTGGCCGCATCCGCATGACACTTGACGCAGGACGTGGGCTTCGGCTTCATCGCGTTCTTCGCCGGCGCGGCCGCCGTCAGCGCGAGCGCGACCCCGAAGAGCCCGCCGAGCACGAAGAGCTTCCCGACCGTTCCGCCGATCCGCGCGACTCTCTCCATCTCCTCACCTCCCGCCGGGCGTCCGGGCAGCTGCGACGCCGTTTCGGCCGCCTCGGCGTTACCGTAGAGTTACTATAATGCCGGATGGCCCCCGCGGGGACGCGCGGCCCCGGCCGCGCCGCGGCGCCTGAAGGGACGAGACGACGATGAGCGACGAACGCGATCCTTCCCCCGCTCCGCTGTCGCGGCGCCAGCTCCTGTCGGGCGCCGCGTCGCTCGCGGCCCTCGCCGCCCTCGGCGTCCCGTTCCGGCTCGACGGCGACACCCTCGTCATCCCGAACTCGGGAGGCTTCCTCCTCGTCGACCTGAAGAAGTGCCAGGGGTGCGGCACCTGCATGATGGCCTGCTCCCTCGCGCACACGGGCGTGGCCTCCAACTCGCTCGCCCGCATCCAGATCGTCCAGGACTCGTTCCTCGACTTCCCGAACGACATCTTCATGGCGGCCTGCCGCCAGTGCGAAGGCGCCCCGTGCGTGAAGGTCTGCCCCACGGGGGCGAACCACGCCGAGCCGAAGTTCGGGAACGTCAGGATGGTCGACGTGGAGAAGTGCATCGGCTGCAGGCTCTGCCACGCCCGATGCCCGTACGTCCCCGCGCGGCTCCAGTGGAACGCGGCGACCAGGAAGTCGCAGAAGTGCGACCTCTGCGCGGACACGCCCTTCCTCGGCGAGAAGGGGGGCCCGGGCGGGACGCAGACCTGCGCGAAGGTCTGCCCGATGAACGCGATCGCCTTCACGGCGAAGATGCCCGACCAGGCGACGGAGAGCTCCTACGAGACGAACCTCCGCGGCAAGGCCTGGAAACGTCTCGGCATGACGACCGAGTGAACGCGGGGACGCGGGGAGAGAACCGATGGCCCTCAACGGATACGCCGGCAAGATCCTCGTCCTCGACCTGACGAACCGGAAGGTCTCGACGCTCGACACCGCGAAGTACCGCCGCTGGGGCGGCGGGCACGGCCTCGGCTCGGCGCTCTTCTGGGAGCGCTGCAAGGACAAGACGATCCGGGACGGGCGCCACCCGGCGAACGTCTGCATCGTCACGACCTCCCCGTTCTGCGGGACGATCACGCCCGCCGGCGGAGGGCGCTGCGAGGTCGTCGGCGTCGGCGTCGGGCAGGACCCGTTCTCCTGGTACACCCGCTCCGGGTTCGGCGGCCGCTTCTCGACGATGCTCAAGTACGCCGGCTGGGACGCCGTCGTCATCGAGGGGAAGGCCGACACGCCCGTCTGGGTCGACGTCCGGAACCGGAAGGTCGAGATCCGCGACGCCACGGACCTCTGGGGGAAGGACACCTGGACGACCCAGCTCGAGATCTGGGCCAGGGTCGGCGTCCCCCGCGGGGCCAAGCGGCGCTGGAAGGACCTGAACGCGAACGTCGACGAGGCGATGGAGGCCGCGACGGACCAGGGGCGGACGACGCAGAAGCCGGCGGTCCTGACGATCGGCCCCGCGGGCGAGAACCTGACGAGCGCCGGGTGCCTGATCCACGACGCCGGCAACGGCGCCGGGCAGGGGGGCTTCGGCGCCGTCTGGGGCTCGAAGAACCTGAAGGCGATCAGCGTCCTCGGCACGGGCTCGATCCCCGTCGCGGACCCGATGGCGCTCCTGAAGGCCCGCGTCGTCATGAAGGAGAAGTACGCGACCGACGTCGACGCCCCCGACTTCTGGGGCTGGACGAAGGTCGGCGGCCCGCCGAAGCCGCTCTTCATGACGGCCGCGCCGACGATCGACCGCCGGCCGCAGTCGTGCCAGGGGTGCATGGCGGGCTGCCGCTCCCGCTTCTCCGTCGGCTACGGCAACGAGTCGACCTGCCAGGAGACCGCCTGGTACATCTCGGCCATCCGCCGCGTCGCCAAGTCGGCGCAGGAGGTCTCCGAGATCAACATGAAGGCGGCGGACATCGTCCAGAAGTACGGCTACAACTCGTTCCTCTTCCAGACGGGGCTCCACTGGCTCGAGCACCTCCACGAGACGGGCGAGCTGGGGCCGGGGAAGAAGATCCCGTCGAACCTCCCGTGGGAGAAGTACGGGACGCTCGAGTTCGCCGAGAAGCTGATCCACGCCTTCTCCCACAAGGAGGACATCGGCAGGGACCTCGCCGACGGCTGGGTCCAGGCGGCGCGGAAGTGGGGGCGCGGGAAGGACCTCGAGGACGGGCACCTGCAGTTCTCCTACTGGGGGATGGCCGAGCACGGCTACGACCCGCGCGCCGAGCTGGAGTGGGGCTACGGGAGCATCCTCGGCGACCGCGACTGCAACGAGCACTGCTTCAACGTCATCTTCACGAACGTCAACGCCGCCTTCGCCTACGCGCTCCCGATGCGGCTCGAGGCGAAGGAGCTCGTCGACGTCATCGCGGCGAAGCTCTCCCCCTACGCCAAGGGACGGCCCGAGGTGCTCGACTTCGGCGACGGGAACATGTACTCCGAGGCCGTCGCGCAGCTCGTGAGGTGGCACCGCCACTACACCCGCTTCTGGAAGCAGTCGGCCCTACTCTGCGACCTGAAGTGGCCCGACTTCTACAACACGAACGTGCCGGGCAGCGAGGGGGCGACGGCTTCCCCGGACGCCGGCGAGCAGGTCTTCTGGAACGCCGTCACCGGCGACAGGCTGACGTTCGAGGACGGAATCGAGCTCGGCCGGCGCATCTGGAACCTCGACAACGCGATCTGGACGCTCCAGGGGCGCCACCGGGACATGGTCCACTTCGCCCCGTACGTCTACGAGACGAAGTACGAGAAGGGAGAGCTCTTCCCCTTCTACATGTGGCCCTGCCGCGACGAGAAGGGCGAGTGGGCCTACACCGACGTCATGGGCCGGAAGCTCGACAGGGCGAAGTTCGAGGAGTGGAAGACGGTCTACTACGGCCTCGAGGGGTGGGACGCGAAGACCGGCTGGCCGAAGCGGAGCACCCTCGAGAAGATGGACATGGCCTTCGTCGCCGACGAGCTCGCGAAGGCCGGCCGCATCGGGGCCGAGGCCTAGGAGGCGGCCGTGGACGCGCCGCTCCCCGTCCCCTCCCCTTCCGATGCGGCCCGGATGCTCGCCGTCGTCCCGTGGGCCGACCGCCTCCGCGCCGGCCGGATGAAGCCGCCGATCGGCCTGATCCGGAACGACGTGAGGAGCCTGCAGGAGCTGGAGCTCCTCCTCGAGCCCGCCCCGTCGACCCTTCCGGGCCTCGACTTCGCCTCCGCGGCGGCGTGGGTCGAGCGGGCGGTCGGCGACGCCGGGCTCGCCGCCGCGATCCGGGAGGAGGCGGCGCGCGAGGCGAGCTACGTCGACCGCTGCCGCTCCCTCCACGCCGTCGTCGCGCGCCGGGTCGCGCAGGTCCGCGAGGCGGCGGGCGCCGCCGGGAAGGAGGCCTGAGATGAAACGCGCCGCCGACCGGATCGCCGCTCTCGCCTCCGCCCTCGGCGCCGGGGTCGTCGCCGCTGTCGCGTTCGCGGGCTCCGCTTCCGGGGCCGAGCCTCCCGAGCTGAAGGGCGGCGTCGCCTACACCGGCGTCCACCGCTTCGACTACAACAAGGACGGCAACCGGAACCGCGTCCAGTTCTTCCTCATCTTCAAGGCCCGCCCCGCCGTCGGGAAGAAGGGCGAGCCCGGCCACCGGCCCGAGGAGGGGTCGCTCTCGTACCGCGTCTACGACCTCGACACCGGCAAGCAGGTCGACAGCTGGACGAACGGCTTCAACATGGGCTTCCCCGCCTCCGACCGGCCCTACCCGCTCACCGACATCGCGATCGACGGGAAGACCGCGACCTTCGAGGGAATGGGGCTGAAGTGGACGATCGTCGACGGCGGCGAGGGGTTCGAGAAGGACACGGTCGAGACGGACGACGGCGTGAGGAAGCGGACGATGCGGACCTACGCGGGCGACCTGAAGGTCGGATCGCCGTAGGCCGCCGTCCCGGGCGCGCGGGACGCGTGCCGCTTCCGGCGGGCCGGCCGGCGCCCCTCTTTCAGGCCCCGATTGCAATACAGTATTCTTGCGGTATAGTCCGCGGTTTTCTCGAGGAGTTCGACAGGGCGCGACTCGTCCTCGGCCTTCCCGTCGGATCGGCGACCGCCCCGTCGGCCGTCCCCGGGATCCGGAAGGTCGCCGAGGTCGCAACGTGCCGAATTCCCGGTTCGCCAGCCGAGAGAGGTACGCCGCATGAGAACGTCGCCCCGTCCGAAACGCCTCACAGCTCGCGGGCTGCTGCTCGTCGCGCTCCTCCTCGCCTCGGCGCCCGCCGCCGCGCAGGAGATGAAGCCTCCCGCGCAACCTCCCGTCCCGCCCCCGGCGGCCGCCGAGGCCGACGCCGACCGCGTCGTCGAGCCCGAGGCCGCGGCCCTCCTCAAGGCCGCCTGGGAGTGGCTCGGCGCGCAGGAGAGCTACGCCTTCCACGCCGACGTCGAGTACGACGAGGTCTACGGCGAGGAGACCCGCGTCCGCGTCGGAGGGCGCGTCGACGCGCTCGTCCGCCGGCCCGACCGGTTCAAGGTCTTCTTCGGCGGCGACCGGGGCCAGAAGAACTACTTCTACGACGGGAAGGCGTTCACGCTGGTCGACCTCCGCACGAAGACCTTCGCCTCGGCGCCCGTGACGGGCGGCAACGACGCCGCGGTGGAGACGATCGTCGAGAAGCTCGGCGTCCCGCTGCCGCTCTCGGACTTCCTCGTGACCGGAGCGGCCTACGGCGCCGACGAGCTGAAGGCGGCGTACGTCGTAGGACAGAGCCGCCTCGGCGGGAGGCGCTGCCACCAGGTCCTCGTCCTCCTCGACGACCTCGACTTCCAGATCTGGATCGAGGCCGACGGGAACCCGGTCATCCGCAAGCTCGTCCTCGTCTACCGCGAGGCGCCGGGCCAGCCGCAGTTCGAGGCGAACTTCACGGAGTGGTACCCGTCGACGAGGCTCTCCGACTACGTCTTCGCCTTCCTCCCCGACGACTCGTTCCGCAAGGTCGCGCTCGCCGTCCCCGCCGCCGAGCCGGCCCCCGCGCCGGAGAAGGAGTGACGCCGTGAAGAAGACCGGCGCGATCCTCGTCCTCGCCCTGCTCGCGGTGCCGACGGTCTCGGAAGCTCGCGACCGCGGGCGGTACTCCTCGGGCTCGATCCGTCACCGGCCCGGCCCGCCGCCGCGGCCCCACCCGCGCCCCCCGTACCGGCCTCCGCGTCCCGGCGTGACGGACGCCTACATCCGGCACGAGATCCGCAAGGAGATCCGGCGCGAGATCCGAGACGCCCGTCGCGACCGATTCCTCTTCCTCGGCGGGCTCGCCGTCCTCGGCGCGATCACGCGCAGCCTCCCGCCCCGCCACACGACGATCGTCGTCCAGGGCTCGAGCTACTACTACGCCGAGGGGACCTGGTACGTCGCCGCGGGCGGCCAGTACCGCTGCGTCCCGCCTCCCATCGGCGCCGTCGTCACGGTCGTCCCACCGAACGCCTACGTCGTCGTCTGGGGCGGCGTCCGCTACCACTACTTCAACGGCGCGTTCTACGCGCCCCGGGGCGCGGGCTACGCGATCGTCGCGCCGCCCCGCGGCGTCATCGTGCCGGCCCTGCCGCAAGGCTACGTGCAGCAGGGAGACACGTACGAGTACGGCGGCGTCGCCTACAACGAGGTCCTCGGCCCCGACGGCGAGCCCGGATACCAGGTGGTCGGCGCGCCCTGACGCCCGGCCTCCTCACGAAGACGACAAGGAGACAGGACCATGAGCCGCCGCCGCACGATCGCCTTCGCCGCCCTTCTCCTCCTCTCGCTCGCGTCGACGTTCCCCGTGCACGCCGCCTGGAAAGTCCTCGCCGTCCTCAAGGCCGACAAGGGCGTCGATCGCGACGAGGTGTCGGTCTCGGCCAAGCGGGCCTATCGCCAGCTCCGCCTGAAGGCCGACGGCGCCGACGTCGAGATCCAGAGCCTCCACGTCGTCTACGGGAGCGGCGAGCCCGACAAGATCGACGTGCGCAAGACCCTCCGCGCCGGGACCTCGACCTTCCCGCTCGACCTGAAGGGGGGCGAGCGCTTCATCCAGAAGGTCGTCCTCTGGTACAGGACGCCCGAGAGGGAGTCGAAGAAGGCCATCGTCACGATCTACGGGAATGACTGACGCCCGACGGGCCGCGCTCGCCACCCTCGGCCTCCTCCTCCTCTCCGCCGCGCCGTCGCGGGCCTCGGGCCCTGCTGCCGCGGCGGCGGCCCAGGCTCCACCGGCCGCCGCCGTCGCGCCGCCTCCCGCCGACGTCCTCGTCGGGAATCGCCCCGTCGTCACGCTGCGGGGTCTCCTGTTCCAGAATCCGCCGGCCGAGCGGGCGCGCGTCGCCAGCGAGCGGATCGAGAAGGCGATCGAAAGGGGTCGCGACCTGACCGTCGCCGTCCGCGAAGACACCGCCGGCCGCCTCCTGACGGTAGGGGATCGGGGCGCGTTCGTCCTCGTCGAGGGTGACGTCGACGAGGCCTCGGGCGAGACCCTCGACCAGGTCGCCGCCGCCGCCGCCGCCCGGCTCACGCTCGCAATCTCCGAGGCCCGGGAACGACGGAGCCTGCCCGACCTCCTGAAGGCCGTGGGACTGAGCGTCGTCGCGACGGCGGTCCTCGTCTTCGTCGTCCTCCTCCTCGAGCGAGTCCGACGCTGGGCCGGCCGGAAAGCCGCCGACGCGGCCCACCGGCGCCTCGGCGACCTCCAGATCTCGGGACGAGCGCTCGTCGAGAAGGACCGCGTCTACTGGGTCACCACGCGTCTCGTCCTCCTCCTGACCCGCGTCGTCGACCTCGTCGCTCTCTACGTCTGGCTCGCCTTCGTCCTCGAGCGCTTCGCGTGGACGCGCCCCTGGGGCGAGCACCTCGGCGACTGGTTCCTGAAGACCTCGGCGATGCTCGGCGTCGCGGCGCTTCGAGCCCTCCCCGACCTCGCCATCGTCGGGCTCATCTTCATCGCGACGAGGTGGCTCCTGAGGGGCCTCGCGTTCCTCTTCTCCGCCATCGAGGACGGGCGGATCGAGGTCTCGCAGACCCTTCGCGAGACGACCCAGCCGACCCGCCGCATCGTCACCGTCGTCGTCTGGGTCTTCGCCCTCATCATGGCCTACCCCTACCTGCCGGGGAGCGGGACCGAGGCGTTCAAGGGGATCGGGGTCATGGTCGGCCTCATGGTCTCCCTCGGCTCGAGCGCCCTCATCGGCCAGCTCGCGAGCGGGTTCATGCTCATGTACTCGCGGACGCTCCGCGTCGGTGACTTCGTCCGCGCGGGCGACCTCGAGGGCACGGTCGTCCAGCTCGGCCTCTTCGCGACGCGCATCCGCACGAACAAGAGGGAGATCATCACGATCCCGAACACCGTCCTCGCGGGGCAGGTCACCAAGAACTACACGCAGGCCCAGGAACAGCAGCCCGTCGTCGTCGGCACCGGTATCACCATCGGCTACGACACCCCGTGGCGGCAGGTGGAGGGGCTCCTCCTCCTGGCTGCCGAGCGGACGCCGGGCATCAGGACGGACCCGCCTCCCTGGGTGAACCAGCGCTCCCTCGGCGACTTCTACGTCGATTACGAGCTCTGCGCCGCCCTCGAGGACGCAACCCAGCGCGTCAGGACCCTCACGGCCCTTCACTCGAGCATCCTGGATGCCTTCAACGAGTTCGGCGTCCAGATCACCTCGCCCAACTACGAGGCCGACCCGGAGGCGCCGAAGGTCGTCCCGCGCGAGCAGTGGTTCGCGGCGCCGGCGCGGCGGACGCCCGGAGAGGAGCGCCGAGGAGCCTGAGCCGTGCCGGCAGCCGACGGGAGCCTCGCCGTGAAGCTCATCCCCTCGCGGAGGTCCTGGACCGCCACTTCCTTCCCGTCGACGAGGAACCTGAAGCTCTCGGGAACGGTGAGCTTCTTGCAGGTGCCGTCGGCGAGCCGGGCCATGACCGTGCTGCCGACGACCTCGAGGACCTTTCCGTTCCTGACCGTCGTCACCTTGACGGGGGTCGTCGTCTCCGTCTTCACGAAGTCGGCCCCGAGAACCGTCCCGACCTCGAGCGTCTCGCAGGTCGTCGCGACGCCGTCGACCATGACGGTCTTGCCGGGAGCCGGCGTGAACTCCTGGATGCTCCCGTCCTGCATCTGGACGGCGACCTTCCCGTCGTACTTCGCGACGACGGTGCCGGTCTTGTGAATGATCGCCTCGGACGTCGACTGCGCGACGGCCACGGATTCGATGAAGGGCGCCACCGCCAGCAGGGCTGCGATCTTCAGGGTGCTTTCCATCTCGGTTCTCTCCTTCTCCAGATCGGGTTGGCTCTGTGTGCAGGATTCGACGATCGACGGGGACTACTTCTCTCCTCTCGCGGGGGGCGCCTCCTTTCGAACGCGTGGTGATGAAGCCTCGGAGGTTTCGCGGTCGGTCGGCGGCGGAACGCCCCCGTCGCGGCCCACGGCGCGGACGACGTAGCGCTGCGGCGCGCTCCCGATGAAGTAGAACGGATGGCAGGTGACGAGCGTCAGGACGGGCGAGGCCGTCGGCTCGAGCACCCAGACGTCCTCCGGCTGGACGATCCGGATCGACTCCACGACGCAGGTGCGCCGGGACGAGAGAGTCCGGACCTCGAGGGCGTCCCCCGCCACGACGTCCTCGAGGCCCCGGAAGAACCCGTCGCGGTGGCCGGCGATCCCCGAGTTCCCGACTTCCCCGGGCGGGGCGTCCCCTCGATGAGACCGACCGCCCGGTTCAGCGTCCGGTCGTCGGTTCCCGGCAGGACCGGTACCTCGAGGCCGATCCTCGGGATCGAGAGAACGGCGAGAGGCGTCCCGAGCTCCTCACGAGGGCTCTCTTCGCAGGCCCGGATTCGCCCGGGCGACCAGAGGCGGTTGTCGAGGTCCCGGGCGGCGGGTCGTGTCGTCGCGCCGCCACACGACGGGCGACGCGTGGTCTATCGTGGAAGGAGGAGGATCGAATGCGCATCGTTCGCGCTCTGACCGCGGTCGTCGCCCTGGGCATGGCCGCCTGCTCCACGCTGGAGCTGAACACCGACTACAACCCGGGGACCGACTTCACGGCCTATCGCACGTTCTCGTTCCGGGAGGGGGAGAAGCCCCGGAATCCCGTGGCGCGGCGGAGCGTGGAGTACGCGGTCACCCTGGCCCTCGAGGGCAGGGGCCTCCAGAACGTGGAGACCGGCGGGGACCTCCTCATCTACGGGCACTTCGTCGCCGACGAGGAGATCCGGATCGACTCGTACGGCTACGGGACCTACGGCTGGTACGGCTACGGCTGGGGCGGCGGCGTCACCACGACGACCGTGACGAAGATCCCCGTCGGGACCGTCGTGATCGACCTCGTCGACGCGAAGAAGAACGAGCTCGTCTGGCGCGGGATCGTCAAGGACCAGATCTCGTCGACGCCCGAACCCGAGGAGCGCGAGCGGAAGGCGATCGCGATCGCCAGGGAGCTCTTCGCGGGGTTCCCGCCGAAGGCGAAGAGCTGACGGGCCCGGCCCGGGAGGCCGGAATCCGCTCCGGTCGCCCGAAGGGGAATGCTCTTCCGGCGACCGGGCGCGACTAGACTATTCACCATGAGAGCACTTCTGCTGACCGCCGCAATCCTGAGCCTCGTTCCCGGAGCTGCCGTGCGGGCGGGGGACGAGGTGCCGCCGACACCCGCCGCGAAGCCGGAGTCCGCGCCCCAGCACGTCACCGCCCCTTCCCTCCCGGGCCAGCCGAACAAGCAGGGCACCGTCAAGCCGGAAGGCGGAATGCCGATGGACTCCGAGGGCTACGCCGTCACGAAGCGCTATGACCCTGGCGCTCCGGCCTCGAAGCCGGCCAAGGGCCCGCCTGCGTCATCGGCGGCAGCTCCGGCCAGGGCCCCAACGGCAGCTCCCGCGGCAGCTCCCGCGATCCCCGTCGGGCCCGCCCCCTCGGGGAAGGCCGTCGCGACGGGGGCCAACACCCTCACCGTCCGAGGCTCGGTCGTGTCGCTCGAACCCGGCAAGTCGGTGACGATCCGGCTCCAGAGAACCGGGGCCGAGAACACCTACACCCTCGCGCCGGGCGCGACCGTCGGCGAGGGCGTGAAGCCGGGCCAGGAGGTCCGGGTCCGCGTCCTCGCCGCCGAGAAGGGGAAGGTCGCGGACAAGGTCGAGGTCGTCACGCCCGCCGCAGAGGCGTCGGCAAAGAAGGAAGGGAACCTGTGAAGACACGAATCGTCCTCCCGCTCGGCCTCGCGCTCGCGCTCGGCGCCGCTCCCGCCGTCTCCCAGCCGGCTCCCGCGAAGGGAGGCGTCGTCGAGACCGGCTCCACGAAGCTGACCGCCACGGTCGTCCGCGTCGACCTCGCCACCCGCGAGGTCGCTCTTCGCGACGCGGCGGGAAAGGACTTCAAGATCACCGTCAGCGAAGCGGTGAAGAACCTCGACCAGGTGAAGCCGGGCGACGTCGTGAACGCCACGCTCACCGAGTCGATCGCCTACGAGGTGAAGAAGCCGGGCCAGGCCGTGCCCGGGACCGTCGTCCAGCCGAAGTCCGAGAGCAGCGGCCCCGGGGAGAAGCCGAAGGGGACCGTCGGCAAGGTGACCACGAGGACGGTCACCGTCGTGGCCCTCGACGCGAAGGCACAGACCATCCGTTTCAAGGACGCGGACGGGGAGGCGAGGACGATCGGCGTGAACGACCCGTCGAAGCTCGCCGGGGTGAGCGTGGGCGACCTCGTGGAGATCACCTACACCGAGGCGCTGGCGTTCTCGGTCGAGAAGGCGCCGAAAAAGTAGCGATCGCGCCCTCGGGAGGAACCCGCGGCCCGGCCGGAACCCGTTCCGGCCGGGCCGTTCTTTCGATCAGTAGTGGCCCACCCGGACCCCGCCGTAGTAGCCCCCGACGGGCGGGCGGACGACGACGCCTCCGTACCCGCCGTAGCAGCAGCCGCCGTAGCCCGCCGGGTAGTAGCCGCCGTAGACGCCGTAGCCGACGCCGACGTAGGTGGTGGACGAGTACCCCTCCGTCGACTCGCAGGCCGGCAGGACGAGGCCGAGAACGAGGATGGCCAGGACGGCCAGGACGCGGGTGACGTTCTTCTTCATGGTCGCTCTCTTCCCGCTCACTTCGCCGGCTCGGGGATGGGCCACTGCTGGAGCGCGACGGCCGCGCCGCTGGGGTCGGTCACGATGGCGAGAGTCCCGTTCCTCACCTCGGGGCTCGGCGCGAGGGCGACCCGCCCTCCGAGCGACTCGGCCTTCTTCGCCGCGGCGGCCGCGTCGGCCACCCGGACGTAGGGAAGCCAGTTGGACCGGACTTCCTTCCAGGGGCTCGCGTAGAGACCGGCTCGCGGCGCGTCGCCGCTCTTCAGGGCGAAGTACTCGACCTTCGTCCCGTCCTCGATGGGGTCCGCCGTGAATCCCAGCGTCTCCTTGTAGAAGGCGAGGGCGCCGGGGGCGTCCTCGGCCACGTACTCCATCCAGAGGAACGCCCCGACGGGCGCCGGCACGCCGTCCGGCGGGTCGCCCTTGAGGATCCTCGCGACCCCGAAGAGCGCGCCCTGGGGGTCGACGACGACGGCCGCCTTCGCGTACGTACCGACGGCCGCCGGCTCGCGAAGGACCTTCCCCTTCCCCTGCCGGATCGCGGCGACCGCCTTGTCGACGTCGGCGACGGAGACGTAGTTCAGCCACGTCGAGGCCGGGACCTCGGCCCTGCGCGCGGAGACGTCCACGATGCCGCCGATGGGGACCCCCGCGAGGCGGATGGCCTTGTAGGGGTTCTCCCTCCCCTTCTGGACCTCGAAGGTCCAGCCGAAGAGCTCGCCGTAGAACTTCTCGACGGCGGGGGCGTCGGTCGTGAGGAGGTCGTGCCAGACGAACTTCCCCGGAAGGACGGGACGAATCTCTTCCGGCGCCGCCGAGAGGAGAACCGGCGCCGCGGCCAGGGCGAGGATCGGGACGAGAAGAGCCCCCGCGAGGGCGAGGCGCCTCCGGGTGGCTCTCTTTGCCTTGGTCGACATCTCCAGCTGCTCCTTCCGGGGGCCCCACGGGCCCGCCCGCATCAGTATCTCTCCGCGACGTAGCGGAACGGGTGCCTCGTCTCCACGTAGTCTCCCGGCTTCTGCCGCTTCGGGAGAACCACCTTCTTTTCGCGAATCTCCTCGTACGGGACCCTCCCGAGGAGGTCGGAGATGATGTTCAGGCGCGCCTTCTTCTTGTCGTCGGACCTGGCGACGAACCACGGGGCGAAGTCGGTGTCGGTGGCCTCGAACATGTCGTCGCGCGCCCGCGAGTAGTCGAACCACCGGCTGTACGACTTCAGGTCCATCGCGGTGAGCTTCCAGGTCTTCCGCCCGTCGTGGATGCGCCCCTTCAGCCGGCGCGTCTGCTCCTCGGGGGTGACCTCGAGCCAGTACTTCACGAGGATGATCCCGGAATCGACCATCGCCTTCTCGACGAGCGGTACGGCCTTGAGGAACGCCTCGACCCTCTCCCTGCTCGTGAAACCCATGACCCGCTCGACGCCGGCCCGGTTGTACCAGCTGCGGTCGAAGATCACGACCTCGCCGGCGGCCGGGAAGTGCTGAATGTACCGCTGGACGTACATCTGGCTCTTCTCCCGCTCCGACGGCGCCGGGAGGGCGACGACACGGAAGACCCGCGGGCTGACGCGCTCGGTGATCGCCTTGATGACGCCGCCCTTGCCCGCCCCGTCGCGCCCCTCGAAGACGACGCAGACCTTGAGGCCCTTCGCGACGACCCACTTCTGGAGATTCACGAGCTCGACGTGGAGGCGCTTGAGCTCCTTCAGGTACTCCTTGTTTCCGAGCTCTCCCTTCGTCTCCGGCGCCTCGGCCTCCGAGCCCTTCTTCTCCGACCTGCCCGCCTTCTTCGCGTCCTTCTTCTTCGCCATGATCCGCACTCCTTCCGCGCCTCGGCGCATCACTCCCGGATGCCGGGCGACTCGACCTCTACGCGAACGACGGGCTCGGGGGATGAGCCGCCATCCGGATACGCTGCTCCTGGAGGCTCATTCATGCTAGCAGCCGGTGCAGACCCGGGAGCGCCGTGTCGCAAAACGGCAACGTGCCCTTCCGAAGGGCGTGCCCGCGCCCCCCTCGGCCCAGGACCCGAGCAGGTAGACTTCCGCCGTCCCGAGCTCCGCTCCCCTAGGAGGAATATCGTGAGAGCCGTTCGCGCCCTCGGCGTCCTTCCCGTCGTCCTCCTCCTCGCGGCTCCTGACGCGACGGCCCAGTCCGCGGAGCCCTCCACCCTCTTCGAGCGCCTGCAGGCGCGCCGCGAGAAGAACCCCGCGCTCGAGCAGAAGCTCCTCACCGCCGTCGACGTCATGAAGAAGGTCGCCTGGATGGAAGGCCGCTGGGACGTCACCGAGAAGATCTACAAGACCGGGCGGACGCCCGAGCAGGTCGCGAAGGGGACACGCGAGTCACGGCTCGACCTCGACGGCCGCACCCTCGTCTCGCGCCAGACGGTCGGGAACCTGAAGACGATCGACGCCCTCGTCTACGACGCCTACCAGGGTTACTGGTTTCGCCAGATCATGACGAACGGCGGGCGGGGAGCCCTGCAGCCGCTGGTCGCCGCGAGCAGCTGGCAGGACGGCGGGCTGATCCTCTCCGGGACGATCTGGGCGTTCGGCGAGCAGGCGGACGTCAGGGTGAGGATCCAGAAGGAGTCGGACGACGCCTACTACGAGATCTTCGAGGAGAGGCTCGCCGGGGAGCTTCGCCCCATCCTCGAGTTCCGCTACACGCGCGTCCCGACTCCGCAGGCCGCTCCGAAGAAGTAGGGGGCGCCGCGTGAGGCGAGCCTTCGGAGCGGCGCTCCTCGGGTTCCTCCTCTCGATCCCGGCTCTTCACGCCCGGGCCGCGGACGGCGCGAAGGCCTCTCCCCGACCGGAGCCGGCCCGGGTGACCCTCGGCTCGCGCACGGTCGCGACGTTTCGCGCCGAGGTGTTCGCCAGGCCCCCGGCCGTCCGGGCCCGCGACGCGCAGAGGAGCCTCGACGAGCTCGCGAGCAAGGGGGCGACGGGCGAGGTCCACGTGAGGACCGACGCTCTCGGACGGCTCTTCCTCGTCGGGGAGGAGATGGTCTTCGCCCTCGTGCCGGGGGACCTCGACGCCGGGACCGGCGAGTCGCTCGACGAAGCGGCCGAGCGGGCCTCGCGGAACCTCTCGAAGGGGCTCGCGGAGATGCGCGAGAGGCGGAGTGGCAGGGACCTCCTCAACGCCGTCCTCGCCAGCCTCGCCGCGACCGCCGTCTTCCTCCTCTTCGTCCTCGTCCTGAGGTTCGTCCGGAAGTTCCTCGAGAAGCGTCTCGTCGCGCTGACCCACGGAATCGCCGGCCGCCTCGAGGCCGGCGGCAGGTTCTTCGTTCCCCTCCTCTGGCTGACCGAGGCCGTGACGTGGATCGTGCGGACCGTCATCGTCCTCGCCGACGTCGTCGTCGCGTACCTCTGGCTCGCCTTCGTCCTCGGTCGCTTCCCCTGGACGCGGCCCTGGAGCGAGGAGCTCGGCCACTTCCTCGTCTCGACGGCGAGGGCCTTCGGCGCCGGAACGCTCCGGCAGATCCCCGACCTCGCCATCGTGGTCTTCATCGCGCTCCTGACGCGGCTGCTCGTGAAGCTCTCCGGCGCGTTCTTCGACGCGATCGAAGGGGGGCGACTGAAGGTCTCCGAGGCCATCGCCGAGACGACGAAGCCGACGCGCCGCATCGCGGCCGGGCTGCTCTGGGTCTTCGCGCTCATCATGGCCTACCCCTACCTCCCGGGGAGCGGCACGGAGGCCTTCAAGGGGGTCAGCGTCGTCCTCGGCGTGATGATCTCGCTCGGTTCGACGACGATCGTCGGCCAGGTCTTCAGCGGGTTCATGCTCCTCTACGCGCGGGTCTTCAAGGTGGGCGACTTCGTGCGGATCGGCGACGTGGAAGGGACCGTCGAGGCGCAGGGGCTCTTCACCACGAAGATCCGGACGCCCTGGGACGACGAGATGGCGATCCCGAACGCGGTCGTCTCCGCGTCCACGCTCCGCAACTACTCCCGGTCGAAGAGCCCGGACGGCCCGCTCCTCGCCACCCGGGTGACGATCGGCTACGACGCGCCCTGGCGGCAGGTCGAGGCGCTCCTCCTCCTCGCGGCGGACCGCACGGAGGGGCTGAAGAAGACCCCTGCGCCTTTCGTCCGCCACTGGTCCCTCCAGGACTTCTACGTCGAGTACGAGCTGAACGCGCACATCGAGCGGCCCGCGGAACGCATCGCCGTCCTGACGACGCTCCACGCCCACATCCAGGACGCCTTCAACGAGCACGGGGTCCAGATCATGTCGCCTCACTACCTCGGCGACCCGGATTCCGCGAAGGTCGTCCCTCCCGCGAAGTGGTACCCGCCGCCGGCGCGTCGAAAGACGGACTGAACGTGTATCGGAAATCGGCAAACGTGCGCCGTTGCGCGGGTCGCGGCCTGAGCCTGCCCGGAGGCATGTTGAAATACCGGCATTCGACAACCGTCGAAGGAGGACTCCGATGAAACCGATCCGCATCGCAACGCTGGCCCTCGCGCTCGCGGCGTTCGGCTGCTCGACGCTCGAGATCAGCACCGACTACGCCCCGGGGACCGACTTCTCGAGCTACAAGACGTTCACGATCAAGCAGGGCGCTCCGCCGAAGAACCAGATCGCCGCCGAGAGGGTCGCCAACGCCCTGACCGCGGCGCTCGAGGCGAAGGGATTCAAGCGGGCTCCGGAAGGCGGGGACCTCTCTGTCTTCGTCCACTTCAAGTCGGGCAAGGAGACCCAGCTGAACACCACCGGCGGCTACGGTTACGGCGGCTGGGGCGGCTGGCGCTGGGGAGGGTACGGCGGTACCCAGACGACGACCGTGACCGAGATCCCGACCGGGACCCTGGTCGTCGACCTCGTCGACGAGGCGAAGGACCTCGCCGTCTGGCGCGGCATCGCCAAGGACCAGATCTCCAAGTCCGCCACCCCCGAGGAGCGGGAGAAGAAGATCAACGACGTCTTCGCGGAGCTCTTCGCGGGCTTCCCGCCGAAGTAACGTCCGGCGTTCGGCCGGCCCGCCCCGGGGACTCCCGGGACGGGCCCGGTCTTCACGCGCTCGGCCAGGCCGGACGGGCGCGATCTAGAGCGGAATGCCGAGCGAGAGGAAGACGGTGTTGTTCCCCTGCTCCGCGATCCCCCAACCGAGGTAGAGCGGGCCGAGGATCGTATCGGCTGCCCCGTACAGGCTCCCGGCCCAGATCAGGCTCGAGACCCCGATGTCCTCCGAGCGGAACCAGGTGTTGCCGACCTCGAGCGTCGCGCCGACGAAGACGCCGCTGCCGATGAGGCTCGGCAGCTTCGAGACCCGATAGCGCGCCCCGACACGCGCGAGGCCCGCGTACTGGCCGTAGAGCTGCCCGGAGCGAAGGCCCGAGAGGCGCGTGAAGCCCCCCAGCCAGCTGAGGTCGTAGTACGGGAGCCGCGTGCCGCCGAAGGGACCGGCGGCCTCGAGGCCGCCGTGAACGGTCCACTCGCCGAACGAGCGCGCGCCCAGGGCGCTGACGGAGACCTTGTTGTACTCGTCCTCGCCCCCGAGCAGCTCGCCGTAGACGCCGACCTCGGCCCGCGCGGCCCAGCCCGACCTCGGGATTCTCACGTTGTCGAGCTGGTCGAAGCGCGCGAGGAGGACTCCGCCGGCCCGGTCGCCCTCCGCGTCGCCGAGGGTCGGGCTCCCGATCTCCTCGGTGAACCGGTTCGTGTCCCTGAGGAGGCCGAGGCGCACCTCTCCGAGCGGGCCGAACGAGTAACCCGCGTCGAGGCGGGCCCAGGCGCGCTGGTCGAAGTACCGGGCGAAGACGTCGTCGCCGACGAAGATGTCCCTGGGCACCCTCTCCCAGCCGATCCCCGGAGCCACGAAGAATCGCTGCCGGCTGTCGAGCGGCTGGTAGAGCTCCGTCGAGACCGCCGTGCGCCGCCCGACCTCGACCCGGGTCTTCCAGTCGCCCCGCAGGCGGTTGAGGCGCGTGCGGTCCACGCCCACCCTGAGGCCGAACATGCTGTCGCTCGAGAACTCGGTCCCGAACGTGAGCCCCGTCCGGACCCGCACCGGCGCGGCGGGGGCGGGACGCGGCAGGATGGTGAGCACCCGGCGTTCCCGCGGGCCCTCGATCTGGAAGTCGACCGTCTCGTAGTCGCCGAGGGCATAGACGTCCTGGAGGCTCTCGTAGAGGGCGTCCCATTCGAGCCGGCCGGGGCGCACCCGGACCCGGTGGCCGACGATGTCGGTGTCGACGCGTCCCCCCGTCTCCACGCGAAGCTCGACGATCTCCGGGGCTTCGTCGCTGAAAAGCGGCGGGCGGGCCGCCTTCCACGCCGCGTAGTCCTCCTCGGAGACGGAGAGCTCGCGGAGCCGCTCCGCGGCGGCGCGCCCCGCGACGACGCCGCGTTCGATCGCCTCCCCGAACTGCGGGAATCCGAGCGTCGCGATCCCCTCGAGGTCGGGCGCGACGAGGACGTCCCGCCCGCGGAGGGTGCCGATCTGCTGCTCCACGTTCAGCCGGGTCAGGAACCCGGTCGTCTGCCCGAGGACGCCGAGGAAGCCCTTGATGTCCTCGCGCCTGGCGAGCGGGGTCGAGATGTCGACCGCGATGACCACCTGGGCGCCCATCTTCCTGACGACGTCGATCGGCAGGTTCCGCGCGACGCCCCCGTCGACGAGGAGCCGGCCCTCCCACTCGACCGCCGAGAAGAAACCCGGGATCGCCATGCTCGCCCGGAGGGCGCGCGCGAGGTCCCCGTTCCCGAGGACGACGGCCTCTCCCGTCTCGATGTCGGCGGCGACGGCCCGGTACGGGATCGGGAGCCGGTCGAAGCTCCTGACGGAGGAGGCGGGCCACGTGAGCCTCCGGATGTGCCAGCCGAGCTTCTGGCCGGCGACGAGCCCGGTCGGGACGACGAGCTTCCCCCTGGAGAGGCCGAGCTCGACGTTGATGAGATAGAGCGGGTCGTCCTCTTTCCGGCGGTAGTCGCGGTCCTTTCTCGCGGCGTCGTCCGAGAGGGCGTCTTCCCAGTCGATCGTCCGGAGCTCCTCGGCCATCCGGTCCGGCGGCATCCCGATCGCGTAGAGCCCGCCGACGATCGAGCCGATGCTCGTCCCGGCGACGTAGTCGACCGGGATGCGAAGCTCCTCGAGGACCTGCAGGACGCCGACGAGGGCGCCGCCGCGGGCGCCGCCACCGGCCAGGGCGAGTCCGACCCGCGGGCGAGGCCGCACTTCCGGATCGGCGGCCGCGGGCTCCTCCGCCTGCAGGGACCGGGATGCAGAAACGAGGAGAACGAGCGCGGCCAGGGCCAGCCGACGGCGAATGCTCACGGGTTCCTCCGAATTCTCTAGGATAGCGGAGGACGTTGACAGGGAGCCCGCCCGGACCCCATATTCGCAGCCGACGGATGCCTAGGGGTGGCCGGAAATCCGGCCTGAGAGCAAACCCTCGAACCTGATCCGGGTCATACCGGCGAAGGGAACGGCAAACGGAGGCGGGAGCTTCCGCAAACCTCGAGAGTCCCCGACGGATCCGCTTCAACCCCCGCGCCCGTGGCGCGGGAGAGGAGGCGCTTCCATGACCACCATCCCGCGAGCGAAACCGACACGGCTCGCAGCCCCCCTCGCGCTCGGCGCCCTTCTCGCCCTCCTTCCCGCGGCCGCGGGCCGGGCGGAGGGCCCGGCGGCTGACCTACCCGGGTCGGCGCCGGCCTCGGGCGCGATCACCGAAGAGACGCCCGCGGAGGAGACGCTCCAGTCCCTGCTTCCCCGCCGGGTCGAGGAGATCGTCGTCCAGGCGGTCCGCGCCGACGCCGACACGCCGGTGACGAAGACGGACGTCTCCCGCGAGGAGATCGCGAAGAGGAACATGGGGCAGGAGATGCCCTACCTCCTGAAGGACCTCCCGGCCATGACGTACTCGTCCGACACCGGCCTCTCGAACGGCTACACGTACGTCTCGATGCGCGGCGTCGGGCCGACGCGGATCAACTTCACCCTCGACGGCGCGCCCCTCAACGAGCCCGAAGACTCGACGCTCTACTTCGTCGACTTCGGCGACCTCGGAAGCTCGGTCGAGAGCCTCCAGGTCCAGCGGGGCGTCGGAACGTCGGCCGCCGGGGTCGCGAGCTTCGTCGGGTCGGTGAACTTCGCGAGCCTCGACCTGACGGAGGAGGCCGGGACGACCGCCCGTCTCGCCCTCGGCTCCTTCGGAACCGAGCGGCTGACCGCCGGGTTCCAGACGGGACGGCTCGGCGACTCGGGCTGGAAGGCCTACGTGCGCGGGTCGTACCAGCAGACGGACGGCTTTCGCGACAACTCCGCGATCGAGCAGCGCAGCGTCTACACGGGCGTCTCGCACGAGAGCGCCGAGGGGTACTTCAAGCTCTTCGGCTTCATCGGGCGGGAGGCGTCGCAGTCGGCCTACTACGCGGTCGAGCCGGAGATCCTCGAGGAAGACCTGCGCTTCAACCCGCTCTCTCCCGAGGAACGGGACGAGTTCGGACAGCAGTTCGTCCAGGCGCAGTACACGCGGTTCCTGAGCGAGAAGACGAGCCTCGCGGGACAGGTCTACGTCAACGACGCCGGCGGCTGGTACCGGCTCTTCAACTCGTCGAGGACCCAGCTGCGAGAGTACGGTCTCGACTGGACGAACCTCGGGGCGGCCGTGACGTACAAGACGGTCCTCGGACCGATCGGCCTGACCTGGGGCGTCCACGGGAGCGACTTCGGGAGCACGCGGACGCGGGACGTCGTCGGGGGCGAGCGGAGCTACCTCAACCACGGGTACAAGTCCGAGGCCTCCACGTTCGTGAAGCTCTCGCGCGACGCGGGCGCCTGGCACCTCTACGGCGACGCCCAGCTCCGGTGGGCCCGCTTCCGCTACGAGGGGGACCTCGACCTCGGCTCCGTCTCCTGGACCTTCTTCAACCCGAAGCTCGGCGTGAGGCGCGACCTCGGGAAGGACCTCTCCGTCTACGGCTCGGTCGGGATGACGAGCCGCGAGCCGGGCCGGGGAGACCTCCTCGTCGGGGAGGAGAACGCCACCGTCGTCCACGACCTCACCGCCGTGAAGCCCGAGAGGGTCGTCGCCTTCGAGCTCGGGACGGCCTGGAAGAGCGGGCCCTTCGCGGCGCAGCTGAACCTCTACGACATGGAGTTCGAGGACGAGATCGCCCTCACGGGCGAGCAGTCGGAGGTTGGGCTCTCCATCCGGCGCAACGCCGACCGGAGCTACCGGCGCGGCCTGGAGTGGGACCTGGCATGGCAGCTGCGGCGGGACCTCTCCGTGCGCTTCACGGGCAATTGGAGCCGGAACCGGATCCGCTCCTGGACGCAGTTCTACGACGTCTACGGCGAGGACGGCGAGTGGGCCGGCTCGACGAGCCGCTCGTTCGCCGACGTCGAGCCCGTCCTGTCGCCCCCGTTCGTCGGGAACCTCACCGTCGAGGGGTCTCCCCTCCCCTGGCTCTCGCTGGGGGCGACGACCCGCTACGTCGCCGCTTCGTACCTCGACAACACGAACGGGCCGGGGCTCTCGACTCCGGACTGGTGGAAGGTCGACCTCTCCGCGACCGTCGACCTCTCGCGATTCGTGAAGACGGGCCGCCCGCGCCTCAGGGTCCTCGTCGACAACGTCCTCGACAATCGCCGGGTGTGGGCCAGCGGCTACAGCTACCTCTACGCCACGCGCGACGGCGGCGGGCGGGAGTCCCTCTCGGGGACCCCGTACTTCTTCCCGCTCGCCACGAGGCACGTGACCGCCGTCCTGGACCTCGGGTTCTGACGTGAACGGCTACGAGGTCGCCGGCTTCTTCTTCGGGGTCCTCGCCGTCTGGCTGACGGCGAAGGAGAGCCCCTGGTGCTGGCCGACGGGCCTCGTGAACGTCAGCCTCTACATCGTCGTCTTCTACCAGGCGAAGCTCTACGCCGACATGGGTCTGCAGGTCGTCTACGTCGGCGTCTGCATCTACGGCTGGTGGAAGTGGCTGCACGGCGGGGAGGGGGGCGGCCGGCTCGCCGTCTCCCGCGCGACCCGGGCCTCTCTCGCCGGGCTTCTCGTCGCCGGGGCCGTTTTCGCGGCCCTCCTCGGCTTCGCCTTCCACACCCGCACCGACGCCTCGTTCCCGTTCCTAGACTCCACGCTGGCCGCGTACAGCCTCGTTGCCCAGTGGCTCCAGTCGACGAAGCGGATCGAGACCTGGTGGTTCTGGATCGCGGTGGACGTCGGCTACATCGGCATGTACCTCGCGAAGGGCCTCTGGCTCACGGCCCTCCTCTACGCCATCTTCCTCGTCCTCTGCCTCGTCGGCCTGCGCGAGTGGAGGCGGTCGCTCGACGCCGTCGCCGCCGCCGAGCCGGTGCCGGAGGCGGCGTGAGGCCCTTTCGGGTCGTCGTCACCGGCTCGGAGTGCACGGGCAAGACGACGCTCGCCCGCGCGCTCGCTGAACGGTTCGAGGCCCCCTGGGTCCCGGAGCTTTGCCGCGCGTACCGGGAGGCGAAAGGCAGCCCTCTCGAGGCGACGGACGTGGAGCCGATCGCCCGGCGTCACGTCGCAGAGGCGGACGAGGCCGAGGCGAGGGCCTCCGGGATTCTCGTCCTCGACACCGACCTCGTCTCCACGGTCGTCTACGCGCGGCACTACTACGGGGCGTGCGCCGCGTGGGTCGAAGAGGCCGCCCGGGAGCGGAAGGCCGACCTCTACCTCCTCTGCGAGCCCGACCTGGCGTGGGAACCGGACGGCCAGCGCGACCGGGGCGACCGCAGAGAGGAGATGCACCGCCTCTTCCAGCTGGCGATCGAGGAGCTCGGCCTCCGGGCGGCGTGCGTGGAGGGCGAGGGACGCGCCCGGGACGAAGCCGCGGCGCGCGCCGTGGCCCACGCGAGGGCGGACCGCGGCGGAAGCCCTTCCTCGCGACCGTAGCGACGGCCCGGTTTCGGGCTCCCGCGAGGTCCCCCCCCGTGCGAAGCTCCGCGCCACAGGACCCGGCTGTCCCGTAGATCAGGAGATCGCATGAACCCCTTCGCCTCCCGTCCGGCGCTTGCCGTCGCGACACTCGCCCTCCTCGCGGCAGCTTTCCCCTCCACGGCCCAGCCCGCGTCTCCGACGACCCCGGCGGTCCGCCCCCTCGAGAGCTGGACGAAGGCCCTCCCGAAGGAGGTCCTCGGCCGGTTCGTGCGGGCGCTTCCGCCGGCGGCGGCCGACGACTACGCCGCCGACAAGATCCGGATCGCCGTCTTCGGGACGGAGGACGTCCTGTGGGACGGCAGCCCCGTCTCGCTGGAGACGAGATGGGCGCTGGACCGGGTCCGCTCCCTCGCGGCCGGGCGGCCCGAATGGAAGACGACGCCCCCCTTCTCCGCGGCGCTCTCCGACGACCCCGAGGCGGTCGCGGACCTGACGCCCGAGGATCTCGCGCGCCTGACGGGCGCCGCCGTCGCGGGCCTCGAGCCGCAGGAGGTCCACCGGGACGTCCTCTCGTGGGCGAAAGCCGCCCGCGAGGACGGCCGGGCGCCCGCCGACCTCGCCCGTCCCGCGATCCGGGAGCTCCTCGCCTTCCTCCGCTCCTGGGGATTCCGGAACTACGTCGTCTCCGACGGCCCGCTCGAGGTGACCCGCGCGCTCGTCGAGGCTCTCTACGCCCTCCCCGCGTACAGGGTGATCGCGCCGCCTTCCCCGGTCGAGGTCCGCGACCCGGCCGGCGCCACGCGCGTCGTCTTCTCCGCCGAGCCGCCCCCGCCCGCCACCGGCGAGTCCCGCCTGCGCGACGTGATGCGGCAGGTCGGCGCGAGGCCCCTCTTCGTGGCGGCGTCGCGCGCGAAGGACGCCCCCTTCATCCAGTGGTCCGCGGGGTCGGGGGGGCCGTTCCTCTCGCTCGTCTTCTTCGAGACCGGGAGGAACCCGGGGGACCGGTTCCAGTCGCTCAGGCCGGCGGTCCCGGTCGGCAGGTGGACGGTCGTCGTCCCGTCCCGCGACTGGAAGGCCCGGTCCGCCGGGCCGAAAGCCAACGTGAAGTAACGGAGCGCGCGAGGGCCGCCCGACCCGGATAGACTCGGCCGAAACCGGCGCCCCGAACGGGAGAGACGAATGGACTGGATCTTCGAAGCCCAGGGCTGGGTCGCTTTCCTCACGCTCGCGGCCCTCGAGCTCGTCCTCGGCATCGACAACATCGTCTTCATCTCCATCCTCGTCGGCAAGCTCCCGCCCGAGCAGCGGCAGAAGGCCTACCGCATCGGCCTCGGCCTGGCGCTGATCTCCAGGATCCTCCTTCTCCTCTCGATCTCCTGGGTCATGGGACTGACGAGCCCTCTCTTCACCGTCTTCTCGAAGGTGATCTCGGGGCGCGACGTCGTCCTGATCGTCGGGGGGCTCTTCCTCGTGGCCAAGAGCACCCACGAGATCCACGACAAGCTCGAGGGGGTGGAGGGCGAGCGCTCCACGAAGGCCCTCGGCTCCTACGGGGCGGTCCTCGCGCAGATCGTCGTCCTCGACCTGATCTTCTCGCTCGACTCGGTCATCACCGCCGTCGGCATGGTGAACAAGGTCGGCCTCATGGTCTCGGCGATCGTCGTGGCGATCGTCGTCATGATGTTCTTCGCGGGCGCCATCGGGGACTTCGTCCACCGCCACCCGACGGTGAAGATGCTGGCGCTCGCCTTCCTCCTGATGATCGGCGTCATGCTGATCGCCGACGGCCTCGGGCACCACATCCCGAAGGGGTACATCTACTTCTCCATGGCCTTCTCGCTCTTCGTCGAGATGCTGAACCTCCGGGCGAGGAAGGTGAGGGACCCCGTCGAGCTTCGTTCGCCCTACGCCGACGCGAAGGCCGGGGGCGGGTCCTGACGAGGACGTCCGGCGGGCCGCCGGGCAGAAAGAGGAGTCGAATGAGCAAGGCCGCGAAAGTCTGCCGCCCCTATCGCGTCGAGAGCGGAAAGGGATTCCGCCTGAAGGATTTCGACCCCGGCGACACGGGCGGCCTGAAGCTCGAGAAGGACCACGCCGCCCAGCTCCTCGACAGGGGAACGGAGGTCCTCGCCGAGCTGCAGGACCGGCTCTACGCCCAGGACAAGCGGGCCCTCCTCCTCGTCTTCCAGGCCATGGACGCCGCCGGGAAGGACGGGACGATCAAGCACGTCATGTCGGGCGTGAACCCGCAGGGATGCCAGGTCTTCTCCTTCAAGGCGCCGTCGGCCGAGGAGCTCGACCACGACTTCCTCTGGAGGACGACGAAGAGCCTCCCCGAACGCGGCCGGATCGGGATCTTCAACCGCTCGTACTACGAGGAGGTTCTCGTCGTCCGCGTCCACCCGGAGATCCTCGGGAAGCAGAAGCTCCCCCCCGAGCTCGTGACGAAGAAGATCTGGAAGGAGCGTCACGAGGACATCGCCGCGTTCGAGAAGTACCTCTCCCGCAACGGGGTCGCCGTGGTGAAGTTCTTCCTCCACGTCTCGAGGAAGGAGCAGAAGAAGCGCTTCCTCGAACGGCTCGACCGGCCCGAGAAGAACTGGAAGTTCTCTCTCGCCGACGCCGAGGAGCGAAAGCACTGGGACGCGTACATGGAGGCCTACGAGGACGCCATCCGCGCCACGGCGGCCCCCTGGGCCCCCTGGTACGTCGTCCCGGCCGACGCCAAGTGGTTCACCCGCCTCGTCGTCGCTTCGGCGGTCATCGACGCGATGGAGAAGATGGACCTCGCCTACCCCGAGGTCGACGAGGCGAAGAAGGCCGAGCTCGCGAAGGCGCGGGCGGCGCTCGAGGCCGAGAAGGGCTGAGGCCGGAGGGCCGGGGCGCGCGCGCCGTCTCCCCCCGGGGGAGACGGCGCGGCGCTACGCGTGCAGCTCGACGACGTCGCGGTCGGCGAGGACGTGGTGCCGGTCGACCTGCTGCCCGTCGAACTTCGCGTGCCCCCAGAGCCGGGCGAACCGGAAGGCCGCGGCGACGTCCTTGTGGACCCGCTCGGCGAGGTGGTGGACCGTCGCGCCCTCCGGCAGGACGAACGGCGAGGCGAGGTCCGGCTTCTTTCCCGGCTCCTTCGCGTAGACGCGCACCCGCTTCAGCTCCCGGAAGAGGACCGGCCGCAGCTCGTCGAGGCCCGCGCCGGAGAGGGCCGAGACCGGGTGGAACGGGAGGTCCGTTCCGATCGCCTCGCGGGCGATCTCGGCGAAGGTGCCGTCGTCCAGGTCGGACTTGTTCCCGAGGGCGATCACGGGCCTCACGGCGAGGAAGGGCGGGGCGTCGTCCGGCAGGGGCCGCACCCGCGGCCAGACGCGCGCCTTCTCGAGGAGCTCGAGGAGGAGCCTCGCCGCCTCCTCGCCGTCGTCGGCCGTCACGTCGAGGACGAGCAGGACGCCGTCCGCGTTGTGGGCGAGGTTCACGAGGTAGGGCTCCGTGTGCCCGGTGGCGACGGCCGGCGTGTCGACGAGCTGCACCTGGACGTCCTCGAACGGCATCATCCCGGGCAGCGGCGCGCGCGTCGTGAACGGGTACTCGCCGATCTCCGGGTGCGCGTGCGTGAGGGCGGCGAGGAGCGACGACTTCCCCGCGTTCGGCTCGCCGAGGAGGACCCATTGCCCGGCCCCCTCCCGCTTCACGTGCCCCGGGTCGGCCCGGCGGCCGCCGTGCGCCGCGTGCTCGGCCTCGCCCTCGAGCTTGGCGAGCCGCTTCTTCAGGTCGGCGAAGAGCTTCTCGGTCCCCTTGTGCTTGGGCAGGAGCGCGATCATCTCGCGCAGCGCCCCGAGCTTCTCCGCGTGAGAGGACGCCGCCTTGAACCGCTCCTCCGCGTCGTGGTACTGCGGCGTCAGGTTCGCGGGCACGTCGGGATTATCCGCCGATCGATCGGCTCCCGTCCCTCCTTCGACCGCCGGGGGCGGCGAGACGCTATCCTCGCGTGCGCCGTGAGCGACCTCTTCGAGTCACTCCTCTCCGCCTCGACCCCCGAAGAGCGGGCCGACGCTTTCGTCCGCTTCGTGCGCGAGAGTCGAACGATTTCGACGTCCGGCCCCGACGAGCGATCCCACGTCGGCGCCCTGCTGCGGGCGATCGAGGAGAGCCCCGAACGGCGCGAGCAGGTCCTCGGCACGCTCTCCGCCGTCCTCGCCGAGACCGACGGGACGGCCCTCTTCGGAGACGTCGGGATCCCGAGCGACCGGGGATTCCTCGCCGAGCTGGGCGACAGGATCTCCTCCCGGCTCATTCCCTCTCCCCGCGACGCCCACGACCTCTCCGACATCGTCTCGCGACTCTTCGCGACGGACTCCGACGTCGCGAAGTTCTGCGACCTCCCTCTCTCCGACGTCCACCGCCTCGTCCGCCTCCTCGACGAGGGGCTCTCGAGGGAGGCCGCCGCCGCCCTCGCGCGCGGCTTCGCCGACGGCTTCCGGCTCCTCCTCTCGCGGATCCAGGCCCAGGGGCTCTCGCGCAAGCTGCGGTTCCGGTCGAGCCCCGGCCCGGTCTCCTCCTCGCCGTTCCACCGGATCCTCCGGTCGGGCGACGCCCTCCTCGACGCCTGGCTCTCCGGCCGGGACGTTCGCCCGTCGCTCCAGGCCTTCAACAAGGACTCGGGGGAGTGCCGCAAGGAATGCCGGGTCATCCACCGCCACCTCGAGGACGCCGGCGTGAGCGTCGACGTCGTCTTCGGCCTCCAGGTCATCGACCGCTGCCTGACCCGCACCGCCCTGATGGCCGACGTCATGGAGGAGCCGCCCGGACCGGAGCGCTCACGGGCGATCCACCGGCTCCTCTCGCGGCTCATCCAGCTCGCGCACCAGGACAAGAGCGTCTTCCACCTGGTCCGCTGGAACCTTCACCTCCTCGACCGGAAAATCGTCGACCGGACCGGTAAGACCGGCGAGCACTACGTCGCGATCACGCGCCCCGAGTACCGCCACATCTGGGTCGCCGCGGCGGGAGGCGGGGCGCTCACGGTCCTCACCGCGGCGTTCAAGATGCTCGTCCACGAGTGGCACCTCGCGCCCTTCCCGGAGAGCTTCCTCTACGGCCTGAACTACGCCGTCAGCTTTCTCCTGATGCAGGCGTTCGGCCTCGTCCTGGCCACGAAGCAGCCGGCGATGACGGCGGCGGCGCTCGCGCAGATCATGCGCGAGGCGACCGGGGACGACCGCGAGGAGAGGATCGCGGGATTCTTCGCGCGGCTCACGAGCTCCCAGCTCGCCGCGGCGGTCTCGAACGTCGTGACGGTCGGCGTCGGTGCGACCGTGTTCGTCGCCGGCTGGCTCTACCTCGCCGGAAAGCCCTGGGTCGACGCGAAGACGGCGAGCGATACGTTCCTCGTCCTGAGCCCGCTCGACAGCGGGACGGTCTTCTTCGCGGCGCTCACCGGCGTCCTCCTCTGGATGGGGAGCCTCGCCGGAGGCTGGTTCGAGAACTGGTCGACGTACCACCGGGTCCCCGAGGGGATCGCCCGGCACCCGCTCGGGAAGGTCCTCGGCACGGAGCGGATGAAGCGGCTCGCCGACGGCCTCGCGAGGAACGCCTCCGGAATCGCCACGAACGTCGCGCTCGGGTTCCTCCTCGGCTTCGCCCCCGCCGTCGGGCGGTTCTTCGGGATCCCCTTCGACGTGCGGCACGTCACCCTCTCGACCGGCCAGCTCGCCCTCGCCGCCTCGAGCCTCGGCGAGGGCTGGTTCGGCGAAGGGGCGTTCCTGCGCGGCCTCGCGGGGATCGGCGTGATGTTCGTCCTGAACCTCTCGGTCAGCTTCGCGCTCTCGCTCTTCAACGCGGCCCGGGCCTACGAGATGCCGGCGGGCGAGCTGGCGGGGGTCCTGAAGCACGTCCTCAAGCGTGCCCTCAGACGCCCCGTCGACTTCGTCCGCCCGCCCCCCCGCGAGACGAAGCCGGCGCCCGTTCCCTGAGTTCCGGATCTTCCGGACTTCGTGCCAGGCATGAAATCGTGTATTGCTCCACAATACACGATTTCATGCCTGGCACTACCGCCGGCAGGCACGACCGCCGGCACCCGCTCCTTGCCGCTCAACTCCACGACTCGCTCCATTCCGGGCCCCTACCCGGACATTCCTATCGAGCGGGGACCCGGACATTTCCATGGAGCTTCGACACCGGGTGTCCGGCCGCTTGACGGCCCAGGCTTATGCTGATATAGTTATATGGTTATGTGTCATCCCGTTCGCTGCAGCAAGTGTCAGAAGCCGACCTGGGCCGGTTGCGGCCGGCACGTCGAGGAAGCCCTCGCGGGCGTGCCCCGCGAGAAGCGCTGCTCCTGCCCGCCCCCGGAGTCGTTCCTGACGAGGCTCTTCTCCCACAGGGGAAACTGACTCTCCTGGCCTCGCTCCGGGCTCTCCTTCTTCGCAGGCGGTCGCCTGGAGCCCGCTCGATGCTTCTCCGGCAAGCGTCCGGTGTCTGTGGCCACGTGCCCGCTGTTCCCCCTGGCCTGCCAAATGTCGCAGGAGAACCCGGACCCACCTGAAGCGGAACCCATAAGGACAAACTGAGCTTTTGCAGTCGGTTACAGTACCGATGACAAGGGCACACAAAAAATATAATGTATAGCGCATCATGCAAGGACGCGCCGGACCGGACCGCCACCGACAGCTTCGGCAGTGGGTCGTGGATCGCCTCCGAGCCGAGATCCTCGAGGGCCAGCGCCGTCCGGGCGACTGGCTCCGGCAGGAGAGCGTCGCGCGCGAGGAGGGTGTCAGCCAGACGCCCGTCCGCGAGGCGCTGAAGCAGCTCGTCGCCGAAGGGCTGCTCGAGCACGTCCCGTATCGGGGCATCCGCGTCGTGTCGCTCTCCGTCGACGACGCCGAGGACCTCTACGCGAGCCGCGCCGTCCTGGAGCCGATGGCCGCCCGCCACGCCGCGACGGCCATCACCGCAGAGGAGCTCAGGGAGCTCGCCGCGCTCCACGAGCGGATGCTCGCCTGCGAGGTGCCGGCCCGCCTGAAGGAGTACCGCGACCTGAACCGGCGGTTTCACGAGCTCATCGTGGGCGCGTCGCGCCGGACGTTCCTGGCGCGGACGCTCGGGAGCTTCTGGTCGGCTTTCCCCACGATGCTCTGGAGCAACGTCCCCGGGATCGCCACGGCTTCGCTCCCCGAGCGGGGAGACCCCGACGCCGAGGAGCACGCCGAGATCGTCGCTGCGTTGACGGCCCGCGACCCCGAGCGCGCCGCGGCTGCCGTCCGGCGCCACGTCGAAGCGGCGGGCCGGACCCTCGTCGCCGCCATGAGGAAGCCGTCGTGAGGCTCCCGGCGCGCACGCCGGCGCACGCCGTGCGGACGGCGTCGAACGAGACTGCCACGAGTTCTGAAAGCGGGCCCCCGGGCGCAGCCCGGTCCCCGGAAAGAGGAGGAGTCATGCCACGCAAGCTCTCCGTCGTCGCGGGAGCCGCCCTGATTCTGCTGCTCGGGTACGCGGGCAGCCTGCACGCTCAGGGCACCGTCACGGGCAACGTCCAGGGCACCGTCAGGGACGCCGACGGAGGCGCCCTCCCCGGCGCCACGGTCACGGCCCTTTCACCCGCCCTCGTCAAGGGACGCATGACGACGACGTCCGACGCCCGCGGCGGCTGGCGCTTCCCGGCCCTCCCGCCCGGCAACTACACGTTCGAAGCCGAGCTCCCCGGCTTCCGGAAGGCCCGGCGGGAGGGAATTCGCGTGAGCCTCGGCCAGAGCATGGCCGTCGACCTCTCCCTTCCCCTCGCTTCCGTCGCCGCCGAGGCCGTCGTCACGGCTGAGGCGCCTCTCGTGAGCGTCGTCGAGAACAAGGTCGCGACCTCCTTCTCGGGCGACTTCATCGACCGGCAGGCCGTCCCCCGGAACTACTACCAGGTGCTCTCGGCCGCCCCGGGCGTCAACATCGACACCTCGGCCTCGCCCGACAGCAGCAGCATGCTCGCCTATGGCGGCACGACGTCGAACCAGAACGCCTTCACGCTCGACGGCGTCAACGTCGGCGACGCGGCGAGCGGCAACTACTGGCTCCTCCCGAGCATCCAGTGGATGGAGGAGATCCAGGTCGCCGGGCTCGGGGCGAACGCGGAGTACGGCGCCTTCACCGGGGCCGTCGTCAACGGGGTCACGAAGTCGGGCGGCAACGCGTTCAAGGGGACGCTCGAGGCCTACTACCAGCCCGACTCGTTCGTCTCCGACAACTCGCCCGACTCCGAGGAGGACGAGACCTTCACCTTCGAGGACTACGCTCTCAGCCTCGGCGGCCCCATCGCCAGGGACAAGCTCTGGTTCTTCGCGAGCGCCGAGTACTGGCACCAGGAGACGACGCCCGTCGGCGCCCGGGACACCTCGGACCGCAAGGTCCCGCGCTTCCTCGGGAAGCTCACCTGGCAGGTGAACGAGGGCAACCGGGTCTTCGCGATGGGCTCGTACGACCACGTCGAGAACGAGCGGCGCGGCATCGACGCCTTCACCTTCCCCGAGGCGGCGCCGAAGCAGGACGGCCCCAACGCCACGTTCGCGGTGAACTGGGAGTCGATCCTCTCCTCGGCGAGCTTCCTCAACGTGAAGGTCACCGGCTACGACGGGAACGACGACTTCCTCGGCTCGGCCGGGTTCGGGACGCCCGGCCACGACGACGCCTACGGCTATACCGGCTACGCGCTGGTGAACTCCAAGATCCAGGAGCTGAACCACCGCCACCGGGTGACGGGCGACGCGAGCTGGAGCCTCTTCAAGGACGGCCTCTTCGGGACGCGCGATTCCCACTCGTTCAAGCTCGGGATCCAGTACGAGAAGTCCTCCACGACCGACGAATGGCGCCGCAACGGCGGGTTCACCTACTACGACGACTCCTCGCTCTGCCCCGGAGACACGGAGGAGGAGCAGATCGCGAACTACCTCCGGGACCCCACCTGCGGCTGGTACGAGCGTTCCACGGGCTACGGCGAGTACGAGGTCCACGCGGAGCAGTCCGGATTCGTCGCCTACGCCCAGGACTCGCTGCGAATCGACCGGTTCACGTTCAACTTCGGCCTTCGCTACACGAGCTACAAGGGCGGCTGGCGCGACGGATTCGGCAACCCCGACGTCTACGAGGCCGACTTCGTCGACCCGCGCATCGGGCTGGCGTGGGACGTCCTCGGCAACGCGAAGCTCGCCGTCAAGGCGCACTGGGGCCGCTACCACTCCTCGATGTACACCTACCTCTTCGACCGCGAGGCGTCCGGCGGAGCCGCGGTGCCGGACGGCGACTGCTACTGGGACGGCAGCACCTGGGACGAGTGCTACACGTCGGTCCCGGACTCGGCCACGATGGGGAGCATCGACCACCCCTACGTCGACGAGGCGCTCCTCACGATCGAGCACCAGCTCGGCAGGGACATGGCCATCGGCGCCGACTACGTCAACCGGAGCTTCCGCAGCCTCATGGGGATGGTCAACACGAACGACGACTACGAGCGCGTGACCGGCATCCCGAACCCGATCGCCGGAGGCGAGCTCGAGGTCTGGAGCCTCAACGGCGACCCGGTCTGGGCGCTCACGACCGACAACCCGGGCGAGCGGGACTACGACTCCTTCGTCCTCCGCTTCGAGAAGCGCCACAGCCACGGCTGGCAGCTGCGCTCCTCGCTCGTCTGGACGGACCTCAAGGGGAACGTCCTCAAGAACAACGGCTACGCCCCCGAGCTCGAGGACAGGAACGGCCTCGTGAACGCCTACGGGAACATGGACTCGTCGTTCAACGAGTGGGAGTTCAAGGTGTCCGGCGCCGTCGACCTGCCCTTCGGCTTCAGTGCAAGCGGCCAGTACACCTATCTTTCCGGCATGTACTGGACGCCCTACGGCAACGTTCGCCGCTACCTCGACGGCAACTCCGCCTCGGGACGGTACATCTTCCTGACCGACCGCGGATCCGAGCAGCTCGAGGACCGCAACGTCCTCGACCTTCGCCTCGGCTGGGGGATGAAGGTCGGCACCGACTCCCGCCTCGACCTCTCCGTCGAGTGCTTCAACGTCCTGAACACCGGTGAATCCCTCACCATCGACGACTACTACGGCGAGTACCGCAGCGGCACCTGGCGCACGAACGCCACGTACGGCGCCGCCCTCAGCATCGAGACCCCGCGCCAGGTCCGGCTCGGGGCCCGGTTCAGCTTCTAGCCCTTCCCTCCTCCTCTCTCGTCGCAGGGGGCGGCCCGTGGCCGCCCCCCCCTTTTTCCCCGGCGCGGCTCGCCGCCCGGCGCCGGCGGGCCCGCAAGGCGGCCCAGGAGCTCCGATGACACGGTCGCGCGCCTCCTTCTTGCTCGCGCTCCTCGCCCTTTCCACGATCACCCTCGCCGTCGGCGGGGACGAGGCGCCGACGAAGGGGCACCTCGTCCTGATCGGCGGCGGCGACAAGCCGCCCGAGGTGATGCGGAAGTTCGTCGAGCTGGCCGGCGGGAAGGACGCGCCGATCGTGGCGATTCCCACGGCTTCCTCCGAGCCCGACGCCGCCGACTACTACGAAAAGCTCTTCCGGGACGACCTCGGCTGCACCGACGCCGTCTCCCTCCGGATCCGGAGCAAGGCCGACGCGCAGCGCGCCGACTACGCCGCCCTGGCGCGCAAGGCCCGGGGGATCTTCTTCGGCGGGGGCGACCAGGTCCGGATCGTGAACGCCCTCCCCGGGACGCCCGTCGGCGACGCCATCGCCGCGGCCCACGCCGAGGGCGCCGTCGTCGGCGGCACCTCGGCCGGCACCGCCTGCCAGAGCGAGCGGATGATCACCGGGGAAGGCGACTTCACCCAGGTCCGCACCCGCAGCGTCGAGCTCTGGACCGGCCTCGGCTTCCTGCCTCCGGACGTCGTCGTCGACCAGCACTTCCTCCGGCGCCAGCGGCAGAACCGGCTCCTCTCCGTCGTCCTCGAGAACCCCGGCCTCCTCGGCGTCGGCGTCGACGAGGAGACGGCGATCTGGGTCCGCCCCGACGGCACTCTCCAGGTGCTCGGCCGGAGCGGCGTCATGGTCTTCGACGCGCAGGGCGCCGCCGTCTCCCGCCAGCAGAAGGAGTCCGCCCAGGATCTCCTCGGCGTCCGGGGCCTGACGCTCCACCTCCTCCTCCCCGGCGACACCTACGACCTGAAGACCCGCCTCCCCCTCCGCCCGGCACCCGACCCCCCCGCACCCGTCCCCCCCGAGTCCGTGCCAGGCATGAAATAGTGCATTATCTTATAGAGGACACTTAATACATGATTTCACGCCTGGCACAGATCCTGGTACTCTCGATTCTCTGGGCGGGCGGCGTCGCGGCGGCGGAGCCGCCGGGGTGGGACCAGGGACGGTCGGTCTACGAGCGGCGGGTTCGGCCGGCGGAGGCGCCGGAGAAGGTCGACTGGGAGGCGCGCGTCAGCGCCCTGCTCCGCGAGGAGCCGGGCGACCTCGTCGTCGCGGCCGTCGGCGACCTGATCTTCAACGAGCGGATCAGCCACCTCGGGGAGCCGGAGAGGAAGAACCTCCTGCGGATCCTCCAGGAGGCCGACGTCGCGATCGGGAACCTCGAGTTCTCTCTGAACGACCGCCCCGAGCTGCAGAAGCCGTTCTACAACTTCCGCGCGCCGCGGGAGTTCGCGTGGGAGGTCGCCGCGTCGGGCTTCAGCCTCGTCGGCCTGGCGAATAACCACGCCCTCGATTTCGGCAGGGAAGGGCTCCTCGAGTGCCTGCGCGCGCTCGACCTCTCCGGCATCGCCCACGCAGGCGCCGGGAAGACCCTCGCCGAGGCGCACGAGCCGGGCACCGTCCGGCCGCCCGGGCAGAAACAGCGGCTCGCGCTCCTCTCCTACGTCCGTTACTGGACCGACCGCGACCGCTGCACCGACCCCTCCGGCCCCTGCATCGCGACGATCGACCCGGCGACCGTCCTCGTCGCGCGCGACGGGAAGGTCGAGGCCGTCGAGGGGCCGCAGGAGCGCGACGTGAAGGCGATGGAGGAGGACGTCCTCCTCGCCAGGCGCCACCACGGCCCCGTCCTCGTCGCGTACCACGTCCACGACGTGAGCCACGCGCGGGCCTGGGGCGTCCAGGACACGACGCCGCCGAACGAGGAGATCCCGTTTCGCCGTGCGATCGACGCCGGCGCCGACGCCGTCCTCGGGAGCGGGCCGCACGTCCTCAGGGGCATCGAGATCCGCGACGGGAAGCCGATCTTCTACAGCCTCGGGAACTTCGTCTACCAGTACCGGACGCCGAAGGTCATCCCGACCGACCTGCCCCACCAGCGCGACTCCGAGATGCCTCGGGAGGCGAACGTCTCCGTCTGGGACCGCCGCGATTCGCGCGAGGTCATGGAGAGCGTCGTGGCGCGAATGACCTGGCGCGAGGGCAAGCTGAAGAAGCTGCAGCTGATTCCCGTGACGATCGACGACGAGGGGCCGCTCTACGGCGTGCCGCGCCTCGCCTCGACGAGGCGGGCGCGGGAGATCGTCGAGCTCCTGGCCAGGCTGTCGGCTCCGTACGGCACGAAGATCGCCCTGCGCGAGTGGTACGGCGAGGTGGAGCTCCCGTAGCACGGCACCTGCGGGCTGGCCGGAGGCCGGGGCCGGACGGCAGGTCTCCCCTCAGCGGTCCGCGAGAAACCAGGCCGTCGCGAGGCCGAGGCGGGCGACCCGCCGGAGCTGCTCGCCGTCGATCCGCCCGGGCTCGTCGGCCGGGCTGTGGTAGGCGGGGTGGAAGTTCCCGAAGAACCGGACGAACGGGACGCGCGCCCGCGCGAAGTCCCGGTAGTCGCTCCCTCCGTTCACACCCTCCGTCCAGTCCAGGTGGAGCGCGAGGCCCGAGGCGCTTCCCGCCCGCGCGAGGAGCGGCCCCAGGTGCGGCGCGAAGCTCGCGAGCCCCGGCTCGAAGAAGCTCTCCGGCCGCGCCTTCGCGAGGAACGCCTCGGCGCCGGGAGGGTTCGCTCCCGTCACGAGGGCCCGGATCTCCTCGTCCTTCCAGGGCTGGGCGACCATGTCGAAGTTGAGGTAGGCGACGGTCCTGGCGAGCGGCCAGAGCGGGTTTCGCACCCAGTGGCCCGAGCCGATCTTGTCCTCCTCCTCCCCCGTCCAGACGGCGAAGACCACCGTCCTCTTCGGTCGGGCCGGCATCGAGGCGAGGGCCCGGGCGATCTCGAGGAGCGCGGCGACGCCCGACGCGTTGTCGTCGGCGCCCGGGTGGACGACGCCGTCGATGCGCCCGAGGTGGTCCGCGTGCGCGCCGAGGACGACGGCCTCGCTCTTCAACGCCGGGTCGCTGCCCGTGAGGATCCCGACGACGTTGCGCGAGAGACCGAGGCGCTCGGCCGCCGTCGCCCGGATCGTCGCAACGGCGGTAAGGGCCCGCGGGGCCTCGTCGGCCCGCGGCGCCGCACCGAGGAGCGCCTCGAGGACGACCGGGCCGCAGCGGACGACGAGCGGCTCGGCCGGGTCCGGTTCGACGACCGAGCGGAAGGCGAAGGCCGGCGGCTTCTCGGTCTCCGCGACACGCGACGCCCACTCCTCCCCCTCGACGGCCAGGACCCCGGCCGCACCGAGCGACCTCGCGGTCTTCACCTTTTCGGCCCAGCGCTCCTCCGCGTCCCCCTCGGCGTATTTCGCCCGGAGCTCCTTCGTCCGGAAGGCCTCCCCGGGCGGGAGCCCCTCGCGGAGGACGACGACCTTCCCCTTCACGTCGAGGCCTCGCCAGTCGTCGCGCCCGACGGCACTCTCGCGGAGGCCCCAGCCCGCAAAGACGACCGGCGCCGTGACGGACCGGGCCGGCTGCGGCGGGACGACGACGTCGACACCGTGAACGAACGATCGCCGGAGGCTCGCCTCCCCTGCCCTCCTCTCCACCTCGACGGACCCGCCCGGTTCCCGGATCTCGCGCACCGGAACCGGCTGGAACCAGACCGGCGCGCCCGTTCCGTCCTGCGCGCCGAACGGGAGCGCCCCCGCGAGGGCGAGCTGGGCGGCGGCGTACTCGAGGGCCGCCTCGAGGCCGGGGCTTCCGAGGCCCCGCCCTTCGAGCGCCGGCGAGGCGAGGAATCCGACGTGCGCCCGCAGCGAGCCCGCACGCAGGCCGTCCAGGGCGGCCCGCAGGGACGGTGCCACCTCGGCCCCGGGGTCGGGGAGGAGGAACCGGGGTCTCTCCGGCGCCGCCGCCGGCGCCGGCACGGGAGTCGCCGGCGGCAGGGCCCCGAGCGGAAGCGCGAGGAGCGCCGCGAGGAACGCGGCCGCAGCCCTCACCGCAGCCTCTCGGTGCGGAGCGTGAGCTTCTCCAGCCGTTCCGGCACCATCTCGACGCCGATCCCGGCGCCGCGCGGGACCTCGATGAACCCCTCCCCGTCGAGGACGACCGGGGGCTCGACGAGGTCCTCGTGGAAGTAGCGGCTCGTCTCGGACGTGTCGCCCGGCAGCGTGAAGCCGTCGAGCGTCTGCAGGTGGAGGTTCACCGCCCGGCCGAGGCCCGTCTCGTCCATGCCCCCGGACCAGACCGGGATGCCGCGCGAGGACGCGTGCGCCAGGAGCCGGACCGACTCGAGGAGACCGCCGACCCTCCCCTGCTTGAGGTTCAGGACGCGGCAGCCGCCGAGGTCGATCGCGGCCCGGAGGTCGCCGAGGTCGTGGATCGACTCGTCGAGGCAGAGCGGCGTCGCGAGCTCCTTCTGGAGGAGGGAGTGCTCGTAGAAGTCCGAGTAGGAGAGGGGCTGCTCGATCATCGTCAGGCGGAAGGCGTCGAGGCGGGCGAGGTGGGCGGCGTCCGAGAGGCGGTAGTCGCCGTTCGCGTCGGCCATCAGCGGCAGGTCGGGGAAGCGGTCGCGCACCGCCGCGACGTAGTCGACGTCCTTCCCCTTCTTCACCTTCACCTTGACGCGGTGGTAGCCGCGCGCGACGGCCGCCGCCACCTCGGAAACGAGCGCCTCCGGGGACTCCTGGAGCCCGATGCTGATCCCGGAGGGGATCCGCTTCCTCGCCCCCCCGAGCAGCTCGTGAAGAGGCACGCCCGCCCGCTTCGCCGCGAGGTCGACGAGCGCGTTCTCCACGGTCGCCTTCGCCATCCGGTTCCCGCGCACCCGCGCGAAGCGCTCGTCGAGGTCGAGGAAGGAAAGGCCCTCCTCGACGAGCGGCAGGAGGAACTCCGCGAGGACGTGGCGCGCCGAGGTCGTCGTCTCGGCGGCGTAGAACGGGTCCGGGTCGGCGACGCACTCGCCCCACCCGACGGCTCCCCCGGCCTCGACGCGCAGGACGAGCGCCTCCTTGCAGGTCCACGTCGCCGAGCTGATCGAGAACGGGGTGACGAACGGGAGACGAACGAGGAGGAGGTCGACGCGCCCGACCGGAGGGACCGGGACCCCGGCGAGAGGCCCGGGCGAGACGGCGGGGTCCGGGCCAGCGGCGGCGCGGGGCGTGTCCATCGGGCGGCTCAGCGGGCAAGGACCCGGAGGACCGGGAGGGCGCCGTCCCCGCCGACGAGCGCTCGGAAACGGGGGTACTGGTAGAGGCCGTAGAGCGCGGCGGGCTCGAGGAGGAGGGCCGCGCGGAGCGCGGCTTCCCCGTCGAGGGGGACGAGGAGGCCCCCGGCGGCGAGGCCGGCCCTCTCCGGCTCGGCGAGGGTCACGACCTGCCGCCCCTCGTAGCGTCCGTAGAGCTCGTCGAACTCCTCCTCGACGCGGACGAGAGTGGCCTTCTCGACGGTCGCGGGCCGGGTCTCGCGCACCTCCTCGAACGGAATCCCGTGGCGGGACAGGAGCTCGCGGAAGACCGCCGCCCCTTCCGGAACGATCGCGTAGGCCTGCGGCGTCGGAACGCTCCTCTTCACGACCATCTCCGACATCAGGTTCGGTGTCGCGATCGAGGTCTCCTCTCCGGTCGCCGTCTCGATCACCGGGAACTGCGTGACGCCCCTTCCCGTGCCGGCCCAGAAGTAGTTCGTCGGCAGGAACGCGGGGAGCGGCCGGACCCGCGCCCGCTCGACCGCCGCGAGGTCCCCGTCACGCAGGGCCTCCGCGGTGAGGAAGCGCCGGAAGAGGACGAGGTAGGCGTCGACGCGCTTGCCGAGGTCGGCGTGCTCCTTCCCCCCCGCGCGGGTGACCGCCGCCTCGATGATGAAGGAGAGCGCCCCGTAGGCGCCGACGGCATTCAGCCCGCCGTCGAGGTCGGGCGCCGAGTGACGCTGCTCGTCCCGGGGAGGGACGCCGCCGACCCAGTAGCGGAGATAGCGGTGCCCCGCCTTCTCCACCGCCTTGCCCGCCTCCTCGACCTGCCGGAGCGCCGCGGCGACGACCTCGCCCGAGTAGAGCGGGTTGCAGAGCCCGTCCATCGTGATGTCGGACCACTTCACGATCCCGCGCCGGCGCCAGTCCTCGGGGTCCCGCGTGAACTCGTGCGCGTCGACGGCGAGGTGGGGCCGGAACGCACGGACCACGCGGTGCAGCGCCTGCGTCTCGGGCTGCTCGAGGGTCACGTGGTCGCGGTTCAGGTCGGCCTTCGCCGCGTTCCGCCGGGTCCCGGCCTCGGCGCCGTCGGGGTTGACCATCGGGAGGATTCGCACCTCCACGTCCGCAGGCAGGAGTTCCGGGTTCCGGGCCACGTCCCGGACGAGGTAGAGGAGGGCGTCCTTGCCCGAGACCTCGTCCCCGTGCTGCTGCGCGTAGAAGAGGACCCTCCAGCGCGGCTCCCCGCCCCGCGAGAGCCGGACGACGTAGAGGTCGCGCCCCTCCAGGCTCTTCCCCGCGACCGAGACGGAGACGGGACCCTTCCCGTCGAGTCCCGCGAGGAAAGAGGCCATCTCGGCGTAAGACGTCGAGCGGGTGAGCGTTCGGTGGTCCTCCGTCAGCACGTGCGCCCCCGGGGCGCCGGCGGCAGGAGTGGCGACGGCAAGGGCTCCGGCGAGGAGGCTCGCGAGCGTGCGGTTCATGTCGGACCCTTTCCGCCCGCCGGCCGTGCCGGCGGGGCCGGCACCCTAGAACGGCCCCCAGTGCATCAGCACCGGCGGGACGAGGAGGAGGAACGAGAGGAGCATGAGCGTGAGCATGAGCGGCAGGAACCAGCGCGCCCACTTCTCCCACGGGATCTTCGCCATCCCGAGGACCCCCATCGTCACCGCCGAGGTCGGCAGGATCGGGTTGATCAGCTCGCAGAGCTGGTAGGCGAAGACCATCGTCTGCCGCGTCAGGCCGACGAGGTCGGCGAGCGGCGCCATGATCGGCATCGTCAGCGCGGCCTGCGCCGTCCCCGAGTGGATGAAGAAGTTGATGACGCACTGGACGAGGAACATGACCTGCGCCGCGACGACCCCGGGGAGGTGGGAGATGAGCCCCGCCCCGTGGAAGAGGATCGTGTCGAGGACCTGCGCCTCGCGGGCGATGATGAGGAGCGCCCGGCCGCACGCGATGATGAGGGCCACGTTGACCATGTCCTTCGCGCCCGCGACGAACGCCGTCGCGATGGCGTTGCCCTTCAGCCCCCCGACGACGCCGAGGACGATCCCCATCGCGAGGAAGAGGGCGCCGATCTCCTCGATGAACCACTGCTTCTCCAGGATTCCCCAGACGAGGACGCCCATCGTGCCTGCGAAGAGGGCGAGGACGAGGACGTGGCGCGCGGTCCAGGGCTCGGCCACCCCTGTGTCGACCGGGGTGCTGCGGTCCCGGGCCTGGTCGATGTCGTAGACGGGGCTCGACTCCGGGCGCTTCTTCACCCGCGCCGCGTAGACCATCACCCACGCGATCATCACGCCCGTCGTCACGAACCAGGTCGCGACCCTGTAGCCGAGGCCCGAGTAGAGCGGGAGTCCCACGAGCCCCTGCGCGATGCCGACGGTGAAGGGGTTGAAGAACGCCGCGCCGAACCCGGCCGCCGCGCCGAGGAACGGGATCGCCACGCCGACGATCGAGTCGTACCCGAGCGAGAGCGCGAGCGGGATGCAGATGACGATGAACGGGATGACCTCCTCGGACATCCCGAAGACCGACCCCGCGAGCGAGAAGACCGCCATGAGGACCGGGATGACGAGCTTCTCGAGGAACGGTTTCGCGGCGAGCGCCGCGGTCAGCTTGCGGATCGAGAACTCGATCGTCCCGGTCGCCTGGACGACGCTGAACGCCCCGCCGATGGCGAGGAGGAACGCGATGATCAGGGCGCCGTCGAGGAACCCCCGGATCGGCGCGACGACGAGCCACTGGGGACCGAGCCAGACCTTCTCGACCTGCTGGTAGGTGCCCGGCACCGTGACCTGGCGGCCCGCCTTCTCCACCGTCTGGTACGTCCCGGACGGGAGGAGCCAGGCGAGGACGAGGACGAAGACGACGAGGCTTCCGACGATCACCAGGGTGTGGGGCATCCGGAACGAACGCCCGTTCTCTCTCGCGGCCTCGGCCATCGTGGGGTGCCTCCTCGCTCGGTCTCTCGTCGGGCCTCTCGCCTGGGGGCGCCCCGGATTCCGGAGTCCCGCGACAGGACCTCGGGATCATAGAGGGACCGCGGCGGAGGGACGAATTGGATACGGATCGCCACCCGCCCGGCAAGGCCCCGTTCCGTTGTGCCAGGGGAACCCGAGGAGCTCAGGAGGGTGTTTCCGACAGTCCTCCAGGCGATCGGGCCGTCCGGCGGCGGCGGAACGCCACGATCGCGACTCCGGCGATCGCCGCTTCCGTGAAGAAGTAGGTCGTCGCGAAGACGGCGAACCGGGTGTCGCCGAGGAAGGTGATCGCGACGACCGTCGCGATCGCGCTGTTGCGTGTCGCGAACTCCACGGAGAGGGTGAAGCGCTCCCGGACGTCGGCCCCGGCGGCCTGCGCGACGACCGCGCCCGCGGCCATGGCGAGGAGGACGAAGAGCGCCGAGGCCGCCGCCGTCACGGCGACGTGCTCGACGAAACGTCTCCCCTCGCTCCAGAGGACGAAGCCGAGGAGGAGGACGAGAGCCGACAGGGCGACCCGCCTCAGCGCGGCCTCGTGCCGGGCCGCGAACTCCGGCGCCCGCGCCCGGACCGTCATCCCGAGGGCGACCGGCAGGACGAGCATTCCGAAGACCTGCGCCGCCAGCGTGCCGAGGGGCGCCTGGAAACCGAACGGGCGACCCAGCACCAGCTCGAAGGCCCGCGTGAGGAGCGGCACCGTGACGACGGCGGCCACGCAGGAAGCCGCCGTGAGCGTGACGGAGAGCGCCGTCGCGGCCCGCGCCAGGTAGCTGTAGACGTTCGAGATCCCACCCACGGGGCAGACGGCGAGAAGGAGCATCCCGGCCGCGATCTCCGAGGGCACCGGCACGAGCCGGAGGACGAAGAGCGCGATCGGCGGAAGCAGGACGAGCGGCCCGACGAGGCCCGCCACGAGGAGGCGCGGCCTCGAGAGGACCCGCCGGAGCTCGGCGCGCGACACGTCCAGCCCGACGACCGTCATGAGGAGGACCGCGCACGCCGGGATCGCGACGTCGAGGACGGGCTTCACGCCCGCCGGATCCCGAGCTTCTTCATCCGCGAGCGCAGCGTGCTCGGCTTGAGGCCGAGGATCGCGGCCGCGTTCCCGGGCCCCTCGACGCGGCCGCCGCACCGCTCGAGGACGGCCTCGACGTGGCCGCGCTCAACGGCCTCGATCGTCTGCCCTCTCCCGGCGACTCCCGGCCCCGCCGGCGCCCCGCCGCCGAAGGCCTCGTCCAGCTGCAGCGTCGAACCGGGCGAGAGGATGAGGGCGCGCTCGACGACGTTCTCGAGCTCGCGGACGTTTCCCGGCCAGGGATAGGCGGTGAGGCGGTCCATCGCCGTGCGCGGGACCCTTTCGATGTGCCGGCCGATCTTCCCCTGCCGCCGCTGGATGAACCACCATACGAGGAGCGGAACGTCCTCCCGGCGCTCGCGCAGGGGAGGGACGCGAATCGGGAAGACGTTCAGCCGGTAGAAGAGGTCAGCCCTGAAGCGGCCGGCCTCGACGGCGGCGCCGAGGTCGTGGTGCGTGGCGGCGACCAGGCGGACGTCGACCTTCCGCGTCTGGGTCGAGCCGACCCGTTCGAACTCCCCCTCCTGGAGGACCCGGAGGAGCTTCGCCTGCAGGTCGAGGCCGAGGTCCCCGATCTCGTCGAGGAATAGGGTGCCTCCGTTCGCGAGCTCGAACCGGCCGATCTTCGTGGCGAGGGCGCCGGTGAACGCCCCCTTTTCGTGGCCGAACAGCTCGCTCTCGATGAGGGTTGGCGGGATGGCGGCGCAGTTCACCTTCACCATCGAACGCCCGTGCCGCGGGCTGCGCTCGTGGACCGCGCGGGCGAGGAGCTCCTTGCCAGTGCCCGTCTCGCCGAGCAGGAGGACGGTCGAGCCGGTCGGCGCGACCTGAGCGACGAGGGCGAGCGTCCGCTTCAGGGCAGGGCTTTCTCCCACGATCTCCTGGAAGTCGTGCGACGCGCCCAGCTCCTCGCGGAGGAGGACGTTCTCCGCAGCGAGCTGGTCCTTCAGGCGGCGGACCTCCTCGAGGCTCCTCTGGAGCGTGAGGTCCCGGTGCTTGCGGTCGACGGCGCCCGCGAGGATCTGACCGACGATACGGAGCCGCTCGACGTCTTCCGGGGTCCAGCGCCGCGTCTCGCGGAAAGTCCCCGTCGCGACGACTGACACGAGCCGCCCGCCGACCGAGAGCGGGATCGAGACGGTCGACTTCAGGCCGCAATCCTCTGCCCAGAGGCGTTCGGCCGCGGCCTCTGGCGGCAGGTCGTCGAGGGAGTTCACGAGGACGGTCTCCCCTGCGAGGAGCCTGCCCCTGAACCACGAGAGCTCGCGAACCGCGTTTGCCGTGTCGAGCACGACGCCGGTTCGGGCCCACTGGTGCCCCGACACGACGCCGTGCGTCTCGGGATCGAACTGGTAGAAGCTCGCCCGGTCCGTTCCCAGCTCGTTCACAAGGTGTTCCAGGGCCGCGGCGATCTCCTCGTCCACGCCTTCGGCCGCCACGGCCGCGAAGCGGGCCGAGAGGTCGCCGAGAAACTGGGTGAACCGCGGTTCCGACAAGGGCAGCTTCATTCTAGGTCGCGGCCCACGATATTTCGCGGATCACGCGAAATATCGTGGGCCCCTCTCTCGAATCACGCCGTCGGCACAGCTCCAGTCAGGACACAAACCATTATTTTAAAGACACTTGTCCCCATGGTCCGGGCATCGCTTTCGACGGCACGACGGATGCACATGCGCCAGCGTGGACCTGCACATCTCGATCGAGCAGAAGGACGGTCTCCTGACCGTCCGCGTGTCCGGCCGGCTCAGCTCGGTCGGGCTCGGGGAGCTGCGGAGGGCGTGCCGCGAAGCCGCCCGGGTCCGGCTCGACCTCTCCGACCTCGTCTCCGCGGACGAGGCGGGGACGAGCTTCCTCGCCGCGATGCGCGACTCCGGTGCCGAGCTCGGCGGCGTGCCGCCCTACATCGACCTGCTGCTCCGGGCCCGCCTCGCATCGACTCCGTAGGCCCGGTCTCACCGCTCTTCGACCGCTCTCTTTCAGCTGAACGAACCAACGACGACTCCGAAGGAGGCCCCCGTGACCCGACGCAACCCCGTTTCCCTCTCCCTGCTCCTGGCCGCAGCCCTCGCGGCGCCCGGGGCCCTCGCGCAGGCGCCGAAGCCGGCTCCGGCGGCCAAGGCTCCCGCCGCCAAGGCTCCCGCGACGGCGAAGAAGCCGAACATCCTCGTCATCTGGGGCGACGACATCGGCGGCTTCAACATCAGCGCCTACAACCGGGGAATGATGGGCTACAGGACGCCCAACATCGACCGGATCGCCAGCGAAGGCGCCCTCTTCACCGACTGGTACGGCCAGCAGAGCTGCACGGCCGGCCGCGCCGCCTTCGTCACCGGGCAATCCCCCATCCGCACCGGCCTGACGAAGGTCGGCCTCCCCGGCGCCCCCGAGGGGATGAAGGCGGAAGACCCGACGATCGCCACGCTCCTGAAGGCGCAGGGCTACGTCACCGGCCAGTTCGGCAAGAACCACCTCGGCGACCGGGACGAGATGCTCCCGACGAAGCACGGCTTCGACGAGTTCTTCGGCAACCTCTACCACCTGAACGCCGAGGAAGAGCCGGAGCACCCCGACTACCCGAAGGACCCGGAGTTCAAGAAGAAGTTCGGCCCGCGCGGCGTCATCCACAGCTTCGCCGACGGCCGCATGACCGACACCGGGCCGCTCACGAAAAAGCGGATGGAGACCATCGACGAGGAGGTCACGGCGAAGGCGCTCGACTTCATGGAGCGCGCGAAGAAGTCCGACAAGCCGTTCTTCCTCTGGTGGAACTCGACCCGGATGCACATCTTCACGCACCTGAAGGCGGCGTCCGAAGGGAAGACCGGGCTCGGCGTCTACGCCGACGGTATGGTGGAGCACGACGGCCACGTCGGGCAGGTCCTCGCGAAGCTGAAGGAGCTCGGCCTCGACGAGAACACCATCGTCATGTACTCGACCGACAACGGCGCCGAGACCTTCACGTGGCCCGACGGCGGCACGACGATGTTCCGCGGCGAGAAGAACACCCAGTGGGAGGGCGGCTACCGCGTCCCGGCTTTCCTCCGCTGGCCCGGGGTCATCAAGCCCGGAACGGTGATCAACGACATCGGCGCGCACGAGGACATGCTCACGACGCTCCTCGCCGCGGCGGGCGACACCACGGTGAAGGAAGACCTGCTCAAGGGACGGAACGTCGGCGGCACGACCTACAAGGTCCACCTCGACGGCTACAACCTCCTCCCCGCGCTCAAGGGCGAGGCGGCCTGGCCGCGCAGGGAGTTTCTCTACTGGACCGACGACGGCAGCGTCGCGGCCCTCCGGTACGGGAACTGGAAGATCACCTTCCTGCAGCAGGACGCCGAGGGGCTCAAGGTGTGGCAGCAGCCGTTCACGCCCCTGCGCGCCCCCGCGATCACGAACCTCCGGATGGACCCGTTCGAGCGCGCCGAGCACGAGAACGCCATGGGCTTCCAGCGCTGGTACATGGAGCACATGTTCGTCATCGCCCCCGCGGGCGCCTACGTCGGCCGGTGGCTCCAGAGCTTCCGGGAGTTCCCGCCGCGGCAGAAGCCGGGGAGCTTCAGCCTCGACCGCGTCATGGAGGCCGTCACGGCGAACCCCGGCAACGGGTGAGACAGGCCTGAACCTTCCTTCCCGCGGGCCATCGACCGCGCCGGTCGGTGGCCCGCCCGTCGATCCTCAGAACGGCACGCCGATCGAGAAGCTGAGCGAGCTCTTCCCCTTCTCGGCGAAGCCGTAGCCGAGGTAGACGGGTCCGAGGGGGCTGTCGACTCCCAGGAACGCCGAGGCGGCGAACCTGAGGTCCTCGAAGCTCACGTCGGCGCCGTCCCCCCAGACGTTTCCTGCCTCGAGCGAGCCGCCGAGGTACATCCCCCCGCCGATGATCGACGTCTTGAAGCGGCCGATCTCCCTCAGGTAAGAGACGGAGCCGAACGCCATGTAGGGGCCCCAGAGCTCGTTCAGGCCGTAGCCGGAGAGGCGCCGGAAGCCCCCGAGGGCGAACCAGTCGTAGTACGGAAGCGTGCTCTTCACCGGGCTGCCGGCCGCCCCGGCGATCTGGACGGTGTGCTTCCCGGACGAGAACGCCCCGAGGGCGAACGCCTCGAGCCTCCTCGAAGAGACGTCCGCGCCGAGGGCCGAGGTCTGCCAGTCCATCCGCACGCGCAGGCCGACGCCCGACCGGGGGAACGGGACGTTGTCGCGGTTGTCGACGGTGAGCCGGGCCGAGACGACGCCGCGGTCGACGCTCTCTTCGGTCAGCACCGCGGTGGAATCGGGATCGGACCAGAGGTGCCCCATGCGCGCGCCGACCCGCAGCTCGGCGAACTTGCCGTCCCCGACGCCGACGTCGGCCCCCCACGTGTAGCCCTTCCTCCGAAGGTCCACCCGCTCGCCGCCGTCCACCGCCATCTCCGGCGTGTCCGTCGACCAGCTCACGATTCCCGACGCGAAGAACGGGGAGCCCGTCGCGAGCGGCTGGAAGAGCTCGCCGTTGATCGTCGTGAGCTCGCCGACGCCCGCGATGAGGCGCCACTCGGCGCCGAGGCGGTTCAGGCTCGTGCGCGTGATCGAGCTGACGAGCTCGAAGCCGCTGTTCCCCCGGAAGTCGGAGGCGAGGTTGATGCCGAACCGGGCCGAGGTCCTCCCCCACGCCCGGTCCTTGATCACGATCTGGAGGACGTTGACGCCGCCTCGCGGGACGATCCGGAAGTCGACGAGGTCGAACTCTCCGATCGAGTTGATGCTCGCGAGGTCCTCCTCGAGCTGCTTCATGTCGAGCGGCCCCGGCTTCGTCTTCACGTGCGACAGCACCATCGTGTCCGCGACAGGGGAGGGGTTGACGAGCTCGACCGAGGCGATCTCGAACGGCTCGTACGGTTTCCGTCGCGTCCGCTCGCGCCACGCCCGGTACTCGGCCTCGGGCACGGAGAACCTCTTCAGCTCCTCTATCCGCTCGCGCGCCGCCTTCTCGCCCGCCGCCACGGCTTCGCGGACCCGCTTGAAGTCGACGAACGAGATGTCGCCGAGGTCGGGCTCGATGAAGACGTCCCGAGGCCCGATCGCCTCCTTCGCCTCCTTGACGTTCTTCGCCGTCGCCGCGTTCGTCACCTGGTTGACGATCTTCACGAGGCTCGTCAGCTTCTCCTTGCCGGCGGGCGGGGTCCCGATGTTGACGGCGACGAGGACCTCGGCCCCGGCCTTCCTTGCCGTCTTCACGGGGAAGTTCTCGGCGACCCCGCCGTCGACGAGGAGCCGGCCCTCCAGCTCCACCGGGGCGAAGAGCCCCGGAAACGCCATGCTCGCCCGCATCGCCTCGGCGACGTTCCCGCGGGACAGGACGATCCCCTCGCCGCTCGCGACGTCGGTGGCGGTGGCACGGTAGGGGATGTTGAGCTCGTCGAAGTCGTCGACGAGGGCCGCGGGGAGCGTGAGCTGCCGGAGGATGAAGTTCAGCTTCTGCCCTTCCACGAGTCCCGTCGGGAACGCCGCGCGGCCGTCCTGGATGCCGACCGTCAGCTTCGTCAGGAACGAGTTCTCGTCGAACTTCCTCCGGAACGGCATCTCCCTGCGCGGCACGCCGTCGTCGAAGGACCCGTCCCAGTCCATCGTGGCGAGGGCGTCCTCCATCTCCTGCGGAGACATCCCGGTCGCGTAGAGACCGCCGACGATCGAGCCCATGCTCGCCCCGGCGATCAGGTCGACGGGGACGCGGATCTCCTCGAGCACCTTCAGGACGCCCACGTGCGCGGCTCCTCGCGCGCCTCCGCCGGAGAGGACGAGTCCGAGGCGAGGTCGGCCTTCCCGGGTCCTCGTTTCGGCGACGTCCTGTCCTGCGGCCGGGAACGCGACCAGGGTCGTGAGCAGGATGACCAGAAGGCGCTTCATGGGAACTCCCTCGCTGCCCGGGCGTCGGCCCAAGGCGAACCAGTCTAGCGCCGGGGATCACGCGCAGAGACCACTCCCCGAGACTGCCGAAAACCGACACCCCGGAATGACGGCCGGCCCTGGCGCCTCGGATATCCTGCCGTCGTGCCGGAAACAGAGAGAACCGTCGTTCGCGCGAGCCTCAAGGCGCCCCGCGCCGGGGCCGTCGCGGGGATCGTCTTCTCGCTCCTCCTCCTCGCCAGTCTCGCCCTGATCCGCTCGGCCGTGCCCGTCGACCCCGGGGAAGGCGGCGCCTGGCTTCCTTCCGATGCACAGACGGTCGCCCTCGCGCTGAACATCCTGCCGTTCGCCGGTGTCGCCTTCCTCTGGTTCATCGGCGTCCTGAGAGACCGGATCGGCGACCTGGAGGACAAGCTCTTCGCCAGCGTCTTCCTCGGCAGCGGGATTCTCTTCCTCGCGATGCTCTTCGTCTCGTCGGCGCTGGCCGGGGGCCTCCTGATGACCTGGGGGTCGATGCCCGGCGCGATCGTGGAGTCCGGCGTCTACAGGTTCGTTCGGACGAGCACGTTCCAGCTCATTAATGGCTACGGGATGCGCATGGCCGGCGTCTTCATGATCACGACGTCGACACTCGCGATCCGGACCGGGATCTTCCCCCGGCCCACGGCCTTCCTCGGCTACGCCCTCGCGGTGCTCCTCCTCCTCGGGAGCGGGCGGCTCTCCTGGGTCCCCATGGCCTTCCCGGTCTGGACCTTCCTCGTCAGCGTCCAGATCCTCGTCGCGAACTTCCGGCCCGCGCCCGTTCGACGGGCAGACGGCTAAACTGCCGGACACATGAGTCGCCCGCGCCGGTTCCCTCTCGCCGTCTCCGCCCTCGCCGTCGTCGTGTCCGCCCTCGCGGCGAGCCCCGCCCCGGCCCAGATGCCCTTCGCCCCGTTCGGGGCCAGGCAGGTGGCCCTCGGCGGGGCGAGCGTCGGCCTCGGCGACGACCCCGCCGCATTCGTCGACAACCCGGCCCTCCTCACGCCCACCGGCAAGGCGGGGGCCGCGGTCTACGGCCAGGTGGCGAATTCCGCCAACGACTTCGTCCCGCTCCTCTCCGGCGTGACGGGATTCGACCCCGTCGCGCTCGCGAGCCCCGACTCTCCCGACGCGGCCGCGGTGCGCGCGAACCTCTTCGCCCTCGCCGCCCCCGGCACGAGCGTCCTCGGCGACGGCCGTTCGGCGATCGTCTCGGTGATCGGAGGGTGGGGCATCCTCCTCGGGACGACCGAGTGGAGCGCGGCGGTGACACGACCCGACCTCGTCCGCGTCGAGTCCGGGTCCGACCCGGCGACGAGCTTCGCCTACAACGACTCCGTCGTCGCGTTCCGGGCCCTCTCGGTCCAGGAGTACGCCGTGTCGCGGGCGATTCCCCTCTTCGACGGCCACTTCGTCATCGGGGTCACGGGCCGCTACGCCCGCGGGACGACCGGCATCAAGGAAGAGAGCGCGTTCGTCACCGACATCGGGAGGCTCTCGAGCTTCGTCCGCCGCGGGACGAGCGGCATCGAACGGACCAAGTCCCGCTGGTCGTACGACGTCGGCGCGGTCGTCAACATCGGCGTCCTGCGGCTCGGCGGCGTCTACAAGGGCGTCAACCGCCCGCAGTACCTGTTCAACGACGACGTGGCGCCGGAGGAGGACCGCGGTACGGCGGTCGTCGTGGGGCAGCAGGGGCGCGTCGGCGCCTCCGTCCTCATCCGGGGCCTGAAGATGCGGATCGCGGCGGACCTCGACCTCACGAAGAACGAGACGCTCGCGGAAGGGACTCTCTCGCGCAACGCCGGCGGCGGCGTCGAGTTCGCCTTCGGGGCCGTCGACCTCCGGGGCGGCGTCACCGTGAACCTGGAAGACCCCGACAAGCCGTACACGTACACGTTCGGTCTGGGCTTCGGCAGCGCGAAGTCGCGGCTCGACCTGGCGGCCGTCTACCGCTCGGACGACGGCGCCTACGGCGGAGTGCTCACGACGCGCGTCGGGTTCTGACGGCCGGCCCGCCCGGCCTCCTCCGACCGCCCCGTCAGCGCGCGGGGGCGACGCGCTCGACGGCCAGCGACCCGTCCTCGACGCCGCGGCGGAGCGCCTCGACAAAGGTGCCCGGCGAATCCCCGAGAGGGGAAGCGTCGAGGGCCTCCTCCAGGAAGAGGTGGACGAGCCGCCAGTAGGCCGCCCGGGCCTCCTCGCTCGTTCCCCCGCAGAAGAGCCGGCACGTTCCGTCCGTCGGGTCCTCCGCGTCGCAGTGGCTCGCCCCGGCGATCCTCACGTCGTCGCTCTCGAAAGGCAGGCTCGCGAGGAGCTCGCGCACGCTCCCCTGCGCGTTGCAGCCCGAAGGCTCGGACCGGAGGCTCAGGAGCCTCGTGGCGGGCATCTGCCGCGCAGCCGCGATCGTCCGCTTCCACGGGACGGCGTCGAGAAGGACGAGTGCCCGCACCCGGGCACCGGTCGCCGCCGCCTCGAAGGCCACCGCGCCCCCCGCGCTGAACCCCGCGAGGGCCATCCGCTCCGGGTCGACGAGCCCGAAGAGGGGGTCGCCCGGCGTCGCGCCCCGGGTCCTCAGCCACTCCACGTGGCCCCGGGTGCCGGCGACGTTCGCCTCCCGGGCGCGCTCTCCGCCGAGGAGGCTGAAGAGGTCGGCGGCGAGGACGACGACGCCCCTTTCGGCGAGGAAGCGCGCCGTGTTCGCGTGCCGTTCCCTGCCCCGCGCGAACCCGTGCGCGAGGACGACCGCCGGCCACGGGGGAGCCGGCAGAGAGGCCGCCGCCCGCGGAACGTAGAGGTCGTACGCGACGCCGTCTCCTGCCGTTTCCGGCCGCCGCCCCGTCTCGACGGCGACGTCGAAAAGCGGCGAGAGGGCCTCGTCCGCGGCGTCCGGAAGCGTGCGGGGCGGCGCGCAGCCCGACGAGAGGACGAGGACGATGACGAAGAGGACCCGAGGGGCCCGGCCTTGTCCCACGAACGTCCCCTCCCGCGGCGGGCGCGTCTCGCTGGACCCGCCCCCCCTCGCGGGGTGAAGATACCCGATGGCCCGGTCCCCGCGGGACCGGGGCCAGGGGGCGTTCATGGCGCTTGAAACGACGATTCCCTCCCGGGCCGCCCGGATCGGCGTCCCGGCCTTCCTCCCCGTGGGCGTGACGGCGTGATCGAGCGCGCCGAGATCCTGGCCTGGCTCCGCGAGACCGACGCGGGCCGCCTCTCGAGGCTCTACCGCCGCGCCGACACCGTGAGACGCGACCACGTGGGCGACGAGGTCCACCTCCGCGGCCTCGTCGAGATCTCGAACCACTGCGTCCGCGGCTGCGCCTACTGCGGCATCTCGACCGAGAACCGCGCCCTCCCCCGGTACCGGATGACGAAGGCGGAGGTCCTCTCGTGCGCGCTCCTCGCGCAACGCCTCGGCTACGGGACGCTCGTGATGCAGGCGGGCGAGGACTACGGCCTGACGCGCGAGTGGGTCGCCGACCTCGTGCGCGACGTGAAGGAGACGACCGGCCTCGCCGTGACCCTCAGCCTCGGCGAGCGGCCCGACGGCGACCTCGCGGCCTGGCGCGAGGCGGGCGCCGACCGCTACCTCATGCGCTTCGAGACGTCCGACCCGGCGCTCTTCGCCGCGATCCACCCCGGCCTCGGCGAGCGCCCCTCCGACCGGCTCGCGATCCTCGGCCGCCTCGCCGCCCTGGGATACGAGGTCGGCAGCGGCGTCCTCGTCGGCATCCCGGGCCAGACCTTCGAGAGCCTCGCGAACGACATCCTCCTCTTCCGCGACATGGACCTCGACATGATCGGGATCGGGCCGTACATCCCGCACCCTTCCACGCCGCTCGGCCGGGGGCTCTTTCCCCTCGCCCCGGCGGGCGAGCAGGTGCCCGCCGACGAGGAGACGACGACGAAGGCCGTCGCCCTCGCGCGCCTCGTCCGCCCCGACGCGAACATCCCGTCGACCACCGCCCTCGCGACCCTCGGACCTTCGTTCGGCCGCGAACGCGGCCTCCTCCGAGGCGCCAACGTCGTCATGCCCGACCTGACCCCGCCCTCCTACCGCGCGCTCTACGAGATCTACCCGGGCAAGGCCGCCGCGGCGGCCACCGCCGAGGCGGCGGGCGGCCTGTCGGCGCGAATCCGGATGATCGGGCGGTTCCCGGGGACGGGGACGGGCTCGCGGCGCGGCTCGGGGATTCCGGCGGTCCTGCAGGAGCTGATGGCCTGAGACGGGGGCGCCGGCGCCCGCCCGCGCCGCTGCTACCATCCCGCCTCCGGGAGGGACGAACAGATGACGAGGACGTCAACGTGGCGGACGGCGTTCGTCGCGCTCGCCTGCTTCCTGGCAGCGGCGGGCCCGGCGTTCGCGGACTTCGAGGACGACGTCGAGCGGGCCTGGGCGGGGGCCTGGGTCGTGGCGCGGGTGGAGATGTCCTCCGACTGCCTCGGCACCTACAACAACAACGAGGTCCGCGGCCGGCTGACCTCGAGCAAGGGGAGCCGCCGGTTCGCGGAGGGCGAGCTCGCGCGCGTGGACAAGGTCAACGTGAAGTCCGACCGCGTGGACCTCTATCTCTCCGTCGCCGAGCGGGTCCTCGTGCCCCGCACGGACGGGCCTTTCACCCTCTACGACGAGCGCTCCTGCCGCGTCCAGCTCATGGTCGACGTCCCGCGCGAGGCGATCAAGGGCCGCAGGATGGGCGACGTCGACGCGCAGCTGCTCGAGGTCGTGGAGCGCCACGAGACCGAGGCGGCCGCCCGCCGGTCCCGCGCCTGGAACCGGCGCGAGCGCGACCCGTACCCGCGCGACTACGAGGAGACCCTCGCGCGGCACGCGGCCTGGAAAGCCGAGGAGGTGAACCGGGCCCTCGCGGCAACACGGATGGCCGCTCTCGACGCGGCGGGCCAGGCGCTCGAGCGCGTGACGGAAGACCCGGACTACCTCGCCGGCTTCTCCGCCGGCGTGGACGCCCAGCGCAGCCGCTCGACCCCCTCCTGCTCGGACCTCGCCGGCGCGCGCTTCGAAAGCGGCGAGCAGCGCCCGCCCACCGACCGGCGGGGCAGCTCTCCTGGCGAGCGCGCCTTCCAGAGGGGCTTCCGCGACGGCCAGCTCCTCGCGTGGGGCACGCGCGTCGCGCGGACGGTGGAGGGGTGCTTCGTGCCCGTGCCGGGGCGCTGACGCCACGGCCCGGCGACCCCTTTGCGCACGAAGGCCCCCGGTCGCCCGAGGGCCTTCGGCTCTCCGTTCAGGTCTGCGACCGCGTCACGCGATCGTGACGTCCTTGCAGAGGTAGACGTCCTGTATGGTGTTGAGGAGCTTCGCCCCCTCGGCCATCGGGCGCTGGAAGGCCTTGCGGCCGGAGATGAGGCCCATGCCGCCCGCGCGCTTGTTGACGACGGCCGTCTTGATGGCCTCGGCGAAGTCGTTCTCGCCCGAGGCGCCGCCCGAGTTGATGAGGCCCGCGCGGCCCATGTAGCAGTTGGCCACCTGGTAGCGGGTGAGGTCGATCGGGTGGTCCGTCGTGAGCACCTCGTAGACCCGCTTGTCGGTCTTGCCGTAGGGGTTCTCCTTCGAGGCGAGGACGTTGTAGCCGCCGTTGTTCTCGGGGAGCTTCTGCTTGATGATGTCCGCCTCGATCGTCACGCCGAGGTGGTTCGCCTGCCCCGTCAGGTCGGCGGAGACGTGGTAGTCCTTGTCCTTCTTGAAGGCGTTGTTCCTGAGGTAGCACCAGAGGACGGTCGCCATCCCCATCTCGTGGGCGGCGTGGAACGCCTGAGAGACCTCGACGATCTGGCGGCCCGACGCGTCCGACCCGAAGTAGATCGTCGCGCCGACGGCGACGCACCCCATGTCGCGCGCCTGCTTCATCTGCGCGAAGAGGATCTGGTCGAACTTGTTCGGGTAGGTCAGGAACTCGTTGTGGTTGACCTTGAGGAGGAACGGGATCTTGTGGGCGTACTTCCGCGCCAGCGAGCCCAGGACGCCGAGCGTCGAGGCGACGGCGTTGCAGCCCCCCTCGATCGCGAGCTTCACGATCCCCTCGGGGTCGAAGCAGACCGGGTTCTTCGCGAAGCTGGCGCCGGCCGAGTGCTCGATCCCCTGGTCGACCGGGAGGATCGAGAGGTAGCCGGTCCCCGCGAGGCGGCCGTGGTCGACGAGCTGCTGGAGGCTCCGGAGGACGGGGATCGGGCGGTCGGACTGGGCCCAGATCCGGTCGACGACGTCGGGACCCGGAAGGTGCAGCAGCTCCTTCGGAATCCCCGTGCAGGTGTGCTCGAGAAGGGACTTCGCCTCGGCGCCGAGGGCGGTGGTGATGGTGTCGATCGTGCTCATGTGCAGGTCTCCTCGCTTGGTGTCGCGATGCTCCGCGCATCGTATCTCCGCAGCGCCCCCGCCGCGACCGGCCCGGACCTGGACGGCCTTCAGGCCGGCGCCCGTCGCTGAAGGACGAGGGACGCCCCGAGGACGGCCCAGGAGGCGAGGAGGCCCCAGGTGGCGAGGACGGCCGGGTTGTTGGAGAGCGTCCCGAGCTTCAGGGTCCCGGCGACGACGTAGACGGCCACGGCGACGGCGGCGGCCAGGGTCACCCCGGCGCGACGCGCGCGCGGGAGGAACATCCCGGCCACGAGGGGGACCGAGGAGGCCGTGAAGAGGAGGTAGATGCCGTACTGGGCGAAGATGGCGACCGACCCCCCCGTGGGGTGCGCGAGCTGCCACCGCGCCAGGAAGAGGCAGGCGAGGGCCACCGCCACGAGGCCGATCCGGCCGAAGCGCAGGGCCTTCTCCGACCTCGCCCCGGGGAGAAGCGGGTGGACGTCGACGGAGAAGATGCTCGCGAGCGCGAGGAAGATCCCCTCGAGGGTGGAGAGCCCGGCGCAGACGAGCCCGATGGCCACGACGACGCTCAGGCCGGGCCCGAACGTCCCGGCGAGCCACGCCGGCACGACGAGGTCGATCCTGGGAAGCTCGGGGAGGGTGAGACGCGCGGCGAACCCGACCCAGAGGACCGACATGAAGACGACGCCGGCGCCGATGGCGACGGCGAGGTAGCGGCGCACCTGCCGGCCGTCGGCGAGGTAGAGCGCCTTCGAGAGGATGTGGGGCTGCCCGACGATGGCGAGGCCCACGAGGAGGTTGCAGAAGAAGACCTCGAAGAGGTTGCGGAAGAAGGGCGAGCCGGGGTTCACCACCGTCGCGAGAGACGGTTCGATGGCGGCGAGACGCGCGAGGACGCCGCCGAAGGGCGCCGCCTGGGAGAACGCCGTCCCGACGAGAAGGACGCCGACGACGAGCATGACGATCGCCTGGACGGCGTTGATCCAGGCGTGCGCCGTGGCGCCCCCCATGGCCATCGCGAGGAGGACGTAGAGGAGGACCCCGGCCGCGACGAATTCCGCCGGGACGCCGAGGAGGCGGGAGAGGACGAGGGCGAGGGCGACGACGATGAGCGTGGCGAATGCCAGGAGCCCGATCGACAGGACGGAGAAGCCGACCCGGAGCCCCTTCGACTCCCACCGCGTGCCGATCCACTGGGGGATGGTGAGCGCCATGACCCGGGCCCCCGTTTCGCGGAAGGGCCCGGAGAGGACCGCGAGGCCGACGGTGATCCCGAAGCCCGCCGCCGCGCCGTAGCCGAGGAGGGCCGCGAGGCCGTAGTGGGCGACGAGGCCGGGGTTGACGACGAACGTGGCGACGCTCGTCAGCTGGGCCGAGAGGGAGAGGCCGACGACCCAGGGCGGGAGGTCGCGCCCGCCGACGGCGTATGAGGCGACGCTCGCCGTCTTCCGGGCTCCGCGGACCGCGAGGGCCGCCGCGATCACCGCGTAGAGCCCGAGACCGATCCAGGTCAGGGTCGCCGTCGTCATGCCGCACTCCTCCCAGGCCGTCCCCGCCGGGACGCGCCGCGGCTCGGGATCATGGCAGACCCGCCGGGCCGGCCGGGGCGATTCGCCGCCTCGGGGGATAATCGAGATTCGGCGCGGCGGGAGCTTCCTCCCGCCGTGCCGGTGGCCTACATGAACCTCGACACGTTCAGGACCCAGTTTTTCGCCGGCACCCCGAGATACGAGTGGCTCGAGACCCTCGGCCGGGGCGGGATGGGCGTCGTCTTCAAGGCGAACGACCTCGTCCTCGGCGAGGTCGTCGCGATCAAGGTCCTCTACGGCCACGTCGTCGACGAGGACGGGGCGGTCCTGGCCCGCTTCAAGCGGGAGATCAGCCTCAACCGGAAGGTGAAGCACCCGAACGTCGCGCGCATGTACGACATCGGCACGGCCGGGGGGCACCCCTTCATCACGATGGAGTTCGTCCCGGGAAAGGACCTCCAGACGCTCATCCTCGAGGAAGGCCGCATCCCGCCCGCCCGGGCCATTCCGATCCTCCGGCAGATCTGCCTCGGGACCCAGGCGGCGCACGAGCAGGAGATCGTCCATCGCGACCTGAAGAGCCAGAACATCATCGTGGGGGAAGGGGACGTCGTCTCGATCCTCGACTTCGGCCTCGCCCGGGGCGCCGTCGGCGACCGGCTGACGCTCGAGGCCGTCGTCCTCGGCACCCCGCACTACATCTCGCCCGAGCAGGCGATGGGCCAGCCCGCCGACGCCCGGAGCGACGTCTACTCGGTGGGCGTCATCGCCTTCGAGATGCTCACGGGCGTCCTTCCCTTCACGGCCGACTCGGCGCTGGGCATCGCCATGAAGCAGATATCCGAGGCGGTGCCGGGGAACCTCTCGCTCTACCCCGACGTCTCTCCCGCCCTGCGCAACGCCGTCCACCGCGCGCTCGAGAAGAGGAGAGAGGACCGGTTCCAGACCGCTTCGGAGTTCGAGGCCGCCCTCGCCCGGGCCGTCGATGGCGGCTCCGCCCCACCGGCGGCGAGGCTGGAGGGGGACGCCATGGTGCGCGCCGTCGACGCCGTCCTCGACGGCCTCGACGCGTCCGCGCGGGCGCGCCGCGAGGTCGCCCAGCGCGCCGCCGAGACGGTGACCCCGGTCGTCCCGCATCGTCCGAGACGCCCCGTTCCCGCCGCCGTCAGGCCCGCGACCCCGAGGCCGCCAGCTCCGGAAACCCTGCCGGCTCCCCCGCGCCCGGCCGGCAAGCCGACGGTCTTCGTCGTCCTTGGAGACGGTGCCGAACGGATCTCTCTGGGCAAGGCGTTCGCGGGCGCGGGCTGCCAGGCCGTCGAGGCGAGGAGCGGCGAGGAGGCCCTCGAGCTCCTAATGTCCCGCTCCCCCGATGCCGTCGTCATGGACGTGACGCTGCCGAAGGCGGACGGTTTCGAGGTGGCGAGGATCCTGAAGGGGACGCCCACGTTCACGAAGGTCCCGGTCCTCCTCCTCGGCAACCGGATCGACCGGGCGCAGGAGCACTTCGCCAAGCAGGTGGGGGCCAGCGAGATCCTCTCCCGTCCGGTACTCGAGCGCGACCTGGTGGAGCGGGTCTGGCGGCTCCTCGGCACGGCAGGCCACTACCGGGACGAGGCCTCGACCGGCCGCGTCGCACGTTCCCCTTCGAGCCGCGACTGACGCCTCCTCGCCGCTCCAAACGAATTTAACGCCGGCGGGCTAGGATCACCTTTCGGCCATGACGCTCTCCGCGCCGCCTCCTCCCTCCCCTGTCCGGCGACTGCTCCGTCAGAGCGTCGTCCCCCTGCTTCTCTCGCTCGCCGGCGGGCTCGTGGCGGGAGTCGTCTTCAACCGCGTCCTCGATCGCGCGATTGCCGGGAGGACCGAGGCCGGTGCGTTCGCCCTCCTCTCCCGGGTGGGCCCCGATCTCGAGACGCTCCTGGCGTCCGGGAAGGACCCGCGGGAGGCGGTCGACCTTCTCGGCCGGCAGCTCTCGCTGCGGGCGACGCTGGTCGCCGTCGACGGCCGCGTCCTCGGCGACAGCGGCGTCGAGCAGGGCCGCATCGACGCGCTGGAGAACCACGCCAGCCGCCCGGAGATCGCCGAGGCGCACCGCTCGGGTTCCGGCGTGAGGACGCGCTTCTCCTCGACGATCGGCGACCGGCTCGTCTACGCGGCGGTCCGCCTTCGCGGCGGGGAGGTCCTGCGGATCGCCTTTCGAGAGAAGGAGCTCGCCGCGTGGGAGGCCCCGTTCCGCCGGCAGACGACGGGTCTCTCGGTCCTGGCCGGCCTCCTCGTGGCGGCTCTCCTCGTCTACGCCCGGGCCCGCCGGGCCGCCGAGCTCCGTCTCGTCCGCGAGGCGGTTTCCGCCGTGGAACGGGGTCGGGGACTTCCGGAGCCCGGCCGCGTCTCCGACGAGGCGGCCGAGGTCTTCTCCGCCCTCGGCGACCTCGCCGCCCTCGCGGCCGAGCGTGACGCCGCCGCCCGCCGGGACGCGCTCCTGGCCCGCGCCGTCTTCGACGAGGTGCCGGTCGGCCTCCTCGTCGTAGACCCGCGCCTCACCCTCCTCGACGCCAACGCCGAGGCGCTCCGCCTCCTGGGAACGGAGGCGGGAGCGCCGCGGCCCGGCGGGCACGTCCTCGAGCTCTTCCGCGACAAGACCCTGTCCGACCTCCTCGCGTCCGCCCTCGAGCACGGGCGCGCCGCAGGTCCGCTCTTCCTGTCGGTCGAGCGCGGCGCGCGGCGGATCGAGGCGTCCGCCCTCCGGGTCTCGGGCGAGGCGAAGCCCGGCCAGCCGGCCGCGATCGCCCTCCTGCGCGAGCCGGCACCACCTTCCGCCGGCTAGCCCGTGGCCCCTTCCGGGCCGGACCCGGCGGTCGAAAGACGAGACGACGGGACCATCCCCGGTGCACAATCCTCCCGCATGAACGGCGGATCGGTGCTCGGAGGCCGTCACTCCTCCTCGGGATGGCGCATCCCGCGTCCGCAGAAACGCGAAGGGCCCGTCATCCCCGTGAGCGAACGCGACCTCGACGACGTCTGGCGTCTCAGGTTTCGCGACCCGCTCGTCGAGGCGGCGTTCCGGGAGGAGCAGCGGGCGTCGAGCGCCCGGATCCTCCGCCCTTCGGTCCTCGTGGCCCTGGTGACGATCGTCGCTTTCGGCCTGCTCGACCCGATCGCCTTCCCGGAGACGTGGCCGCTCGTCCTCGCCATCCGGGTCTGGGGCCTCGCGGTCCCGATCACGCTCCTCCTCCTCCTCTCCTACGTCTCCCGCTTCTCCCGCTTCACGCGACCCATCCTCGAGGTCGGGGGCGTGGGCGCGGGCTGGGCCGTCGCGGCGATGATCGCCATCGGGCAGCTCCACGAGCCGGGGACGACGATCTACTTCGTCGGGCTCAGCTTCCCGATGGCCTCCTCGGCGGTCGGCCTGCTCCCGTCCGGCTTCGCGGCGAGCGTGGTCCGCGCAGGGCTCATCGTCCTTTCGTTCCCCGCCGTCGCCTTCGTGAGGAAGCTGCCCGGCTTCGGGCCGCCCCTCCCCGCCGAGGTCGTCGTCGTCTCACTCGGGACGCTCATCCTGCTCTGGCTCTTCTTCGCGACGGCCGGCTACTTCCGAGAGGCCTACCAGCGCCGCACCTTCGTGACGATGCGCCTCCTCGAGGCGGCGAACGACAAAGTCCGGTCGGTGGCCAACGAGCTCCGGAGGATGAACGAGGAGAAAAGCACGTTCCTCGGCATCGCCGCCCACGACCTGAGGAACCCGCTCGGCGTCATCCTCGGCTACGCGGAGATGCTCCGGGACGAGGAGTTCCCGAGGAGCGAGGCCGTGGAGATGGCGGGGAAAGTCGTCGTCGCCGGCGAGCGGGTCAGGGACCTCGTCGCGGGTCTCCTCGAGGTGAGCGCCGCGGAGGCCGGAAGGGTCTCCCTCGAGAGGCGCCCGTGTGATCTCCACGGGATCGCGCGCAAGGTCGCCGACACCCAGGCCCCCGCCGCGGCGCGCAAGCAGATCCGCTTGCGCGTCGAGGGAACGCCGGTCTTCGTCACGGGCGACCCGGGAGCGATCGAGCAGGTCCTCGAGAACGTCGTCTCGAACGCCGTCAAGTTCTCCCCCGCGGAAACGACGGTCCTCATCTCCGTCCAGCCGGACGGCGGCGCCGGCGTGGTGGACGTGGAGGACCAGGGACCGGGAATCAGCGCGGCCGACCGCGAGCGTCTCTTCGCGAAGTTCTCCCGTCTCTCCGCGCGTCCGACCGGCGGCGAGTCGTCGACGGGCCTCGGCCTCTCGATCGTCAAGACCCTCACGGAGGCGATGGGGGGGGAGGTCTCCCTCGAGAGCCCGCCGGGGCGCGGCGCCCGGTTCAGGGTCCGGCTCCCCGTATAGTTTCCGCCCCCGCCCGCCCCGCCGCGCCCGCGCCTGTTCTATCCTTCGCCCCAGTGAGCTCCCGAGCCGCCCATTGCCCGTCGTGCGGAGGCGAGGTCCTCTTCCGTGCCGGCTCCTCGGTCGTCACCGTCTGCCCGCAGTGCCGGTCGGCGGTGTCGCGGAAGGGCGTCCGTCTCGAGTCTCTGGGGACCGTCGCCGAGCTCGTCCCGACGTCTTCCCCGTTCAGGGTCGGGACGACCGGAAGGCCGAAGGGCCAGGGGCTGAAGCCGTTCCGCATCGTCGGACGGCTGCAGCTCTCGACCGGCGAGGGGACGTGGGACGAGTGGCACGTCGCCTTCGAGGACGGCCGGTACGCCTGGCTCGCCGAGGCGCAGGGGAGCTTCTGGGTCATGCGGCCGTTGCCGGCGCCGACGAACCCTCCCGCCCCCGAGTTCACGCAGATCGCCCCCGGCCAGCGCCTCTCGTTCGGCCCCTACGGTCAGTTCACGGTCACCGACCGGCGACAGGCGCTCTACGCCTCCGCGGAAGGCGACCTGCCCTTCGCCGCGGTCCCCGGCTCCGTCTTCATGTACGCCGACCTCTCGGGGACCGACGGGAGCCTCGCGACGCTCGACTACGGCGACGACCCCGGCGTCGACGCCTTCTTCGTGGGGCGGAAGGTCGAGCTCGACGAGCTCGGGGTCGAGGGGCTCGAGGAGTGGTCGCAGCGCAAGGTCGCCGCGCGCGCCTCCTCGCTCAACTGCCCGGCGTGCGGCGCGGGGCTCCAGCTGAAGGACCCTGCCCACACCGTCCGCGTGGCGTGCACCTACTGCGGCTCGGTCCTCGCGACGCCGAAGGACGGCGCCTCTGCGGAGAAGTTCGAGGTCCTCGCCCGGCTCCAGAAGGTGCCCTTCCAGCCGCTCCTCCCGCTCGGAGGGGAGGGGACGCTGCGCGGCCGGCCGTACGCGATCCTCGGGGCGATCCTCAAGGCCTGCACGGTCGACGGCACGAACTACTACTGGCGCGAGTACCTCCTGAAGGAAACGAAGACCGAGGCCTTCCACTGGCTCGTCGAGTCGAACGGGCACTGGACGCTCGTCGAGTCGGTCGCCGCCGGCGAGGTCTCGAAGGCGCCGCGCCTCGCCGCCTTCCGGGGAAGGCGCTACCGCCACTTCCAGTCGACGACCGCCCGCGTGGAGGCGGTCCTCGGCGAGTTCTACTGGGAGGTGAGGAAGGGCGAGAGGACGGACGTCTCCGACTACGTGGCCCCGCCGCGGGTCCTCTCCGAGGAGCTGTACGAGAACGAGGTCACCTGGTCGGAGGGTTGCTACGTCCCGAAGGAGGAGGTCGAGGCGGCCTTCGCACCGAAGGCGCTGCTCCCGCTTCCCGAGGGGGTCGGCTCGAACCAGCCGTGGCCGCACGCCGAGACGGCCCCCGGGCTCGTGCGAACGCTGGGCCTCTTCGCCGGGATCGCGGTCCTCCTCTTCGTCTTCTTCAACATCCGGGCCGAGAGGAAGGTCCTCTACGAGGCGCGGCACGACCTGGCCCCCGCGTCGGACCCGTACCTCGCCCCCGACGCCCTGACCGAGTCGCTCACCGTGGTCACGGAGCCGTTCCTGATCACGCGCTCGGGGAACGTCGAGGCGCGGATCACCGCCCCGACGGACAACAGCTGGGTCTTCGTGAGCGCCGTCCTCCTCGAGCAGGAGACCGGCCAGGCGTACGGCTTCGGCCTCCAGTCCGACTACTACCACGGTGTCGACGGCGGGGAGAGGTGGAGCGAGGGCTCCCGTTCGCGCACCGTCTACGTCGGACGCGTCCCCGCGGGGCGCTACGTCCTCCGCCTCGAGCCGGAGCTCGAGCGGGGGAAGGCGCCCTCCCACTACGACATCCGCCTCCGGAGCGGCGTGCCCCGGCTGGCGCACCTCGTCCTCGTCCTCCTCCTCCTCCTCCTCGGGCCGATCGCCCTGGCGATCTCGAAGGCGCGCTTCGAGGGCCGGCGCTGGGCCGAGAGCGACTACGCCGGGGGGGACGACGAGTGACCGGACGACGAGCGAGGATGACATGCTGAAACGCGGGTTCCAGGTCTTCGGCGCCCTCCTCCTGACGGCCTATGCGTGGGCCGGACTGGCCGGCTGGGAGCTTCCGAGCAACGCGAAGAAGGACGTCGTCGCCGCCGGGGCGCGCAGCGCGACGGGGTTCCGGGCCTACAGCTTCTGGACGGGAGGGAAGTGATGAACTGGTGGCAGCTGCACGGGGACCAGGTGGTCTCGGCGCTCGTCTTCTCGCTGATCGGGATGGTGGCCTTCGCCCTCTTCTTCCTGATCCTCCCGAGGGTCCTTCCCTTCTCCCTGAAGAAGGAGATCGAGGAGGACCAGAACGTCGCCCTCGGCGTGGTGATCGCCGCCGTGGTCCTCGGGATGGCCTTCATCATCGGGCAGGCCGTCGGCTGACACGGTGACGCCCCCCCCGGTCCGCCCGGGACCGGTCTACCTGGCGGTCCTCGTCATCGCGACCTGCGGGCTCGTCTACGAGCTCGTCGCCGGGGCGCTCGCGAGCTACCTCCTCGGGGACACGGTCACGCAGTTCTCTCTCGTCATCGGGATGTACCTGACGGCGATGGGTGCGGGGGCCTGGCTCTCGAAGTTCGTCGAGCGGGGCGTGGCGCGGCGCTTCATCGAGGCCGAGATCGCGGTCGCGTTCCTCGGAGGCTTCTCGGCCCCGATCCTCTCCTTCGCCTTCCTCTCGCCCCGCTGGTTCCACCCCGTCTTCTACGGCCTCGTCTTCGTGACCGGGACCCTCGTCGGCCTCGAGATCCCGCTCCTCCTGCGCCTCCTCCGCAAGTCGGTCGCCTTCAAGGACCTCGTGGCGCAGGTCCTCACGTTCGACTACCTCGGCGCGTTCGCCGCCTCGATCCTCTTTCCCCTCGTCTTCGTCCCGCGCCTCGGCCTCTTCCGGACGTCGCTCTTCTTCGGCCTCCTGAACATCGTCGTCGCCTTCGCGACGATCCGGATCTTTCGCCACGAGACCGGACCCCCGGGCGGGCTCGTCGCGAAGGCGGCGCTCGTGGCCGTCCTCCTCCTCGCGGGCTTCGTCGGCGCCGACCGGCTCTCCGACATGGCCGAGGAGCAGCAGTACGCCGACGAGGTCCTCCTCGCGAAGTCCTCGCCGTACCAGCGGGTCGTCCTGACGCGCAACAAGGCGGGCTTCCAGCTCTTCCTGAACGGGCACCTGCAGTTCTCCTCGGTCGACGAGTACCGCTACCACGAGGCTCTCGTCCACCCGGCCTTCGGCGTCGTCCCCGGCGCGCGCCGGGTCGCCGTCCTCGGGGGCGGGGACGGCCTCGCCGTGCGCGAGGTGCTGCGGCACCCCTCCGTCGAGGAGATCACGCTCGTCGACCTCGACCCGATGGTGACGCGGCTCGCGACGGAGAACCCGCTCTTCGTCTCGCTCAACGGGGGGTCTCTCCTCTCGCCGAAAGTCACGGTCGTCAACGACGATGCGATGAAGTGGCTCGAGAAGGGGACGGACCTCTACGACCTCGTCTTCGTCGACTTCCCCGACCCCTCGAGCTTCTCCGTCGGAAAGCTCTACACGAGGCACTTCTACGGCCGCCTGAAGCGGCGCCTCGCCCCGGACGGCGCCTTCGCCGTCCAGGCGACCTCCCCCCTGTTCGCGAGGAAGTCGTTCTGGATCATCGACCGGACGATCGAAGCCTCCGGCTTCGAGACGCGCCCGTACCACGCGGCCGTCCCTTCGTTCGGCGAGTGGGGCTACGTCCTGGCGGCGCCGCGGCCCTTCGAGATCCCGGCGCGGCTGATCCCGGGCCTGCGCTTCCTCTCCGACGACACGCTCGCCGCGATGTTCTCCTTCGGTCCCGACATGGCCCGGTGGGAGGCGCCCGTGAACCGCCTCCACGACCAGGTCCTCGTCAGGACCTACGAGAGCGAGTGGCGGAAGTTCCAGTGACGTGAAGCCGTCCCGCCGCGAGGCGATCGCCGCCCTCGCCGGGGTGCCGGCCCTCTCGGCCTTCCTCGCCGCGTGCCGGAAGGGCCCGGATCGACCTCCCTTCTCGGGCCAGATCGTCGGCGCCGACGTCCTGCGCGGGCACCGGATCCGGACCGGCGAGCTCCTCCCCCGCCCCGTGTCGCGGCGGGAGAGCGTCGGCGTCGCGATCCTCGGCGCGGGAATCTCCGGCCTCTCCGCCGCATGGGCCCTGGCCCGCGCCGGCTTCACCGACTTCCGGGTCTACGAGCTGGAGGACGAGCCGGGCGGGAACGCGCGCTCGGGCGCGAACGCCGTCTCGGCCTACCCCTGGGGCGCGCACTACGTCCCCGTCCCGGTCTACGGGAACCCGGCCCTCGAGGCACTCCTCTCGGAGGTCGGCGCCCTGACGGGCCGCACGCCCGAAGGCGAGCCCGAGTGGGCCGAAGAGATGCTCTGCGCCGAGCCGGAGGAGCGCCTCTTCTTCCGGGGCCTCTGGTACGAGGGGCTCTACCCGCGCGCCGGGGCCTCGAGGGAGGACCGCGAGGAGCTGGCCCGCTTCGAGCGGGAGATGGTCCGCTTCGCCGCGCTGCGCGACGGGAAGGGGCGGCGCGCCTTTGCGATCCCCCGCCGGCGCTCCTCGGATGACGCCGAGTGGACCGCCCTCGACCGGATCTCTATGCGCGAGTGGCTGACGCGAAGCGGCTTTTCCGGCGCGCGCCTCTTCTGGTTCGCCGAGTACGCGACGCGCGACGACTTCGGCTCCTCTCTCGACGACACGTCGGCCTGGGCCGGAATCCACTACTTCTCTTCGCGGCTGCCCGGCACGTCGCCCGACGGTCCTTACGAGGAGCCCGCCTCGTTCCTGACCTGGCCCGAGGGAAACGGCCGGCTCGTGAAGCGCCTCGTCGAGGCAGCGGGCGGCCGGATCGTGACCGGCGCCGTCGCCTTCGACGTCCTCCCGACTCCGGGCGGCGCCACGGTCCGCCTCCTGGACGTCCCGCGAAACGCGGTGGTCGAGGTGACGGCCCGTCACGTCGTCTACGCCCTCCCCCGCTACACGGCCGCGAAGGTCCTCGCCCCGTGGCGCGAGAGCCCGCCCGCCTTCCTTCGGTCGTTCGAGTACGCGCCGTGGCTCGTCGCGAACCTCACCCTCTCCTCGCGCCCGTCCGACCGGGGCTTTCCTCTCTGCTGGGACAACGTCCTCTACGACTCGCGCAGCCTCGGCTACGTCGTCGCGACGCACCAGACGGGACCCGAGCGCGGCCCGACCGTCCTGACGTACTACCTCGTCTTCGCGGGCGAGGAGCCGCGCAAGGCGCGCGAGAAGCTCCTCTCGGCGACGTGGAGCGAGCTGGCCGAGGCCGCCCTCGCGGACCTCTCGCGGGCCCACCCCGACCTGCCGCCCCTCGTCACTCACGTCGACGTCTTCCTCTGGGGTCACGGGATGGCGCGCCCGCACCCGGGCTTCGTCTGGCACCCGGAGCGCGCGGCGCTCGAGCGGCCCCTCGGCCGCGTCCGCTTCGCCCACGCCGACGCCTCGGGGCTCCCTCTCTTCGAGGAGGCGCAGGACGCCGGCGTGAGGGCGGCCGAGGCGATCCTCGCGGAAGACGGGGAGAGCTTCCGGTCGCTCCTCGCGTAGCGCGGGGGCTCTCGTCAGTCGTCGAGGAGCGGGCCCGGCGCCGCGGCAGGCCGGTCCACGGCCTCCTCGCCGATCGCCTTCTTCCCGAAGGCGAGGTTGAAGACCGGGAGGGCCGTGAGCGTCGTGACGACGGCCATGACGACCATGATCGAGAAGAGGGTCGGCGTGATGACCCCCCGCTCGAGGCCGATGTTCAGGATGATCAGCTCCATGAGGCCCCGGGCGTTCATCAGGGCTCCGATCCCCACCGCCTCGCGGTGCGGCTCGCCGCCGAGGCGCGCCGCGGCGTAGCAGGCGACCCCCTTGCCGAGCGTGGCCGCGAGGAGGACGAGGAGCGCGAGGCCCCACAGGGCGAGGGAGTTCACGAGGCCGATCCGCGTGTTGAGCCCCGAGTAGACGAAGAAGAGCGGCAGGAGGAGGTTCACCGTCAGGGGCTGGACCTGCTTCTCGATGCGCCTCGCGATCTCGCCGCGCGGCATCGCCGCGCCGAGGACGAACGCGCCGAAGACCGCGTAGATGCCGACCTTGTCGGTGTACCAGGCGGCGGCGGCGAGGAGCATGAGCGCGCCCGGCAGGGCGACGCTGTCGTAGGCCTGCCGCCGGTCGACCCAGGCCCCCGCCCGCGCGAGGAGGGGCTTCAGGACGAAGAACGCGAAGAGGGCGAACGCGACGCCGCCTCCGATCGCCCAGACCGCGATCGAGGCCTGCCCCGAGAAGCTCGCGAGGACGACCGCCAGGATGCACCAGGCGGCCGCGTCGTCCGCCGAGCCGGCGGCGAGGGCGAGCGTCCCCATCGACGTCCCCGAGAGGCCCCGCTCGTAGATGATCCGCGCGAGCATCGGGAAGGCCGTGATCGACATCGCCGCGCCCATGAAGAGCGCCGCCTCGCCGGTCGAGACCCCCTCGGTGAAGAGCGTCGAGTCGCCGTGAAAGGCCCAGGCGATCGCCGCCCCGAGGGCGAAGGGCGTCAGGATGCCGGCCCACGAGACGGTCACCGCGCTCTTCGCCCGTTTCCTGAGGAGCGCCACGTCGAACTCGAGCCCGACGAGGAACATGTAGAGGACGAGGCCGAGCTGCGCGACGACGTAGATCACCGGCATCGCCGCCTTCGGGAAGAGCGTCTCCTGCACCCCCGGCGCGATCCAGCCGAGGAGCGACGGGCCGAGGAGGACGCCCGCGATCATCTCCCCCACGACCTGCGGCTGCCCGAGGTAGCGCGCGAGGTAGCCGACGAGCCGGCAGGCGAGGAGGATCGCCGCCAGCGCCAGGAAGAAGACGATCGTCAGCTCGTGGTTGGACACTCGGCGCGGACTTTACCCGTATCGGCCGGACGCCGCAGAGGCTCCAGGACGACCCGGCTACTCGAAGTACCCGGATACGTCGAGAACGACGTCGACGGTGCCTGCCGACCCGTTCCGGACGATCACCGTCCCCGACCCGTCCGCGGCCAGGAGCGTCACGGTGCCTGCGGCGCGCGTCCGGCCCGGTCCGAAGCTCACCGTCGACGTCAGCGGTGGGGTCGCCAGGTGGCCGGGGTAGACGCCCAGCTCTCCGGGCGCCTGCGGCGAGACGGCGGTGACGTTGAGGACCGCCGAGCTGGCCGACGGAGGAAGACCGCACTCTCCCGCCACGACGAACGTCCGCGTCTCGAGCGCGGCGAGCGCTCCACCTTCGGTCCGCGTGTCCGCCAGCCGGCAGGGCACGACCGGGAAGAACGCCGCTCCGGCGACGGAGAAGGACGCCGTCAGCTCGAGGTCCGCCGCCGGCGTCGTCACGACGTGCGTCTGCGCGCCGCCGTCCGACCACGAGGAGAAGACGAGCTTTCGACCGTCCGGCAGGACCTGGTTCGGCGCGGCGAGAGTGAGGTCCCAGCCCTCCCAGGAGACGAAGGAGGCGGGGCTCGTCACGGCTTCGCCGTTCACGGTCAGGCGCGCCTGGGAAGGAGACGTCGCGAGGAGGACGTCTCGCTTTCGGGGGTCGAGGTCGAGCCTCGCCCCGGGCGAGAGGAGCCCTCCGGAGTCTTCGGCGCGAAGGTGGACCTCGAGGAGGCTGTTCGTGGCGGCCGCCAGGTCTTCCGGCCCCGGGGCGACGAACGAGATCCCCGCACCGGAGCCCGCCACGAACGGGTGAGTGTGGTCGTCGTGCCGGAGAAGCACCGTCCAGTGGAGGCGTTCCGGCGGGATCGGCCCCTCGTCCGGATCGGTCCCGGAGCCGGTGAGCGCGACCAGCTCGCCGACTGCGAAGGCCGTTCCTGCCGCCGGCGGGTCGATCGTCGCCACCGGAGGGCGGTTACCGACCGAGATCGTCACGGCGGCGGGAGCGCTGAACGCGAGGTGCTGGTCGCGAGCCCGGAGAGTCGCCTCGAAGGTGCCGTTGACCTGGTAGGTCTTGTCGATCGTCGTCGAGGTCGTCTGCAGGACCGGACCTCCGTCTCCGAAGTCCCAGAAGAAGGTCAAGGCGTCTCCCGGGTCCGGGTCAGAGCTCCCTGCGGCCGACAACGTCACCGTGAGCGGTGCGAGCCCCGCGGTGGGCGTGGCGCCGGCGACCGCCGTGGGGGGCTGGTTGCCGCCAGGCGGGACGTGACGCAGCCTGCGGACCTGCCCGCCCCCGGCATACGTCGTGTAGTAGAGCGCCTGGCTGCTGCCGTAGGGTCCGAAGAGGAGCGAGGTCGCGCTCGAGCCTCCGAGACCCGAGGCGAACGCCGACGCGACCGATGGAGGCACCTGGGTGGCCGGCGCCCGGAAGATCGCCCCGCAGACGTAGTCCGCGAAGAGGTACGTGCCGTCGTATTCCGCCGGCCAGACGCCGTTCGGGACGAACGCGCCACCGGTGATCGACCGGCACCCCGAGACCGAGGTCCCCGGCACGACTTCCTCGTGGGCGTACTCGAGCCACGGGTCGACCATGCCGGGTGGGGTCGGGCTGCACGGCCCCGACGTGCTGTTGACTCGCGTCCCCTCCCGGCAGTTCCAGCCGAAATCGGCCCCGGCCTCGAGGAGGTCGATCTCCTCCCGGGCGTTCTGGCCCACGTCGTTCACGAAGAACCGCGTCCCCTCCGCGTTCGGGTCGAGAGCGAAGCGGAACGGGTTCCGGAAGCCCCAGGCGAAGGTCTCCCGGCACCGGTTCCCCGGCGTCGTCTCGCCCGTGACGTTGCAACGGGCCGTCCCCGCTCCCTGGAACGGGTTCGACGCGGGGATCCCGCCGTCTCGCGTGACGCGGAGGACCTTTCCGAGGAGGTGGAACTCCTCGCGCGAGGCGTCGTTGCTTCCTCCGCTCCCGCTGTCGCCGGCGTAGTCCGTCCCTCCGTCTCCCGTCGTCACGTAGAGGAAGCCGTCCCTGCCGAACCGGAGGTCTCCCGCATTGTGGTTCCCGCCGTAGGACCGGATCCCGTCGACGAGGACGACCTCCGTCCCCGGGTCGACGACGTTCGTCGGCGGGAGGACGAAGCGCGAGACGCGGTTGCGCGGACCGTGGCTCCCCGTCGCGCACGACCCGGTGGCGTTCCTCGTGTAGAACAGGTAGATGAAGCCGTTCTGGGCAAACGCGGGGTCGACGGCAACGCCGAGGAGCCCCCGCTCCGAGTTCGTGCAGATCTGCCCGGCGGAGAAGGAGAGGGCCGGGGTCGCGAGGAGCGTCTCGTCGGCCGTCACCACCCGGAGGCTCCCGCTCTGTCGCGTCACGAGGAGCCGCCCGTCCGGGGTGAACGCGAGAGCGGTGGGACCCCCGACGCTCGCGACCAGCTCGTCGACGAAGCCGGAGGGGATCACGGGCTGCGCCACGGCCGCCGTACCCACGACGTGCAGAAGCACCAGGAACGAGGCGGCTCCGGGCCAACGCCGAGCTTCCATCGGATCGTCCTTTCGGGCGGCTCCGTGGGCCGACGGCCTCCGCCTCCTGATGATACCCATTCGCACCTCGGCCCCGGGCACGTCCGGCCGGCGACGCCTGAGGGGCTTCCCACCCTCCCGTTAGACTCTGCCCTCCGTGACCGCCCCCGGCCCTTCTCCCTGGCTCTTCTCCCGCCGTGCCGACCTCCTCCTCTTCGGCGGGCCGTTCCTCGTCTCGCTCCTCCTCCTCGCCTTCGGCGCCCGGACGGGCCACCTCGACGGCGACCTGCCGGTCGTCCTCTGGCTCGGCGTCGTCGTGGCGGTCGACGTGGCGCACGTCTGGTCGACGGGCTGGAGGGTTTACGCCGATCCGGAGGAGCTCCGGCGGCGCCCGGCCCTCTATCTCGGAATTCCGGCGGCCGCGTACGCCGGAGGCGTCGTCCTCTACACGGCCGGCGACCTCGTCTTCTGGAGGGTCCTCGCCTACCTCGCGACGTTCCACTTCGTGCGCCAGCAGTACGGCTGGGTCGCGCTCTACCGCCGCAGGAGCGGCGAGAACGACGAGCCCGGCGCCCGCTGGGAGCGGCCCCTCGACGCGCTGGCGGTCTACGGGGCCACGGTCGCCCCGCTCCTCTACTGGCACGCGACGCTGCCGAAACTCTTCCACTGGCTGATCGCTGGGGACTACGCGGCCGGGCTGCCGCGCTGGACCGGCCCCGCGGCGCTCGCGACCTTCGGCGTCGTCTTCTTCCTCTGGCTCGCCAAGGAGACGCGGCGCCTCGCCACCGGCCGCGCCGTCTCCTGGGGAAAGGTCCTGGTCGTCGTGACGACGGCCCTCGCCTGGCACCTCGGGATCGTCGTTTTCGAGAGCGACTACGCCTTCGCCGTGACGAACGTCCTCGTCCACGGCGTCCCCTACTTCGGTCTCGTCTACCTCTCGCAGCGGAAGGCGGCCGAGACCCGGGCCGCGGCCGGCCGCCCCGCGGTCCTCGCCGACCTCGGCGCGAAGCACGCCGCGCTCTTCCTCGCGCCCCTCGTCGTCCTCGCGCTCCTCGAGGAGTGGGGCTGGGACCGCCTCGTGTGGCACGAGAACGGCGCGCTCTTCCCCGGAGCCGCGATCGACCCCGGACCGTTCCTCCTCACGCTCCTCGTCCCGCTCCTTGCCCTCCCCCAGGCAACGCACTATCTTCTGGACGCGTGGATATGGCGCGGCTTCAAACCTCAATCCCTCGAAGAGGATAGGGCCGCCTGAGGCGCGTCGAGGTGGCGCCGAAGTGGCGCCTCACCCGACTTTTCCACAACGGCCACCCGGTCGACGGCCTCCTGAAGGTGGGCCGGGGAGAGGTGGGCGTAGCGGAACGTCATCGTGACGTTCGAGTGCCCGAGGAGCTCCGCGATCGTCCGAAGGGGCGTGCCGTCGATCGCGAGCCAGGAGGCGAAGGTGTGCCGGATCGAATGGACGGAGAGCCCCTGTCGCGTCCCAGCGCGCTTCGCCGCGCGGTAGAAGCGGCGCTTGACCTCGTGATCGGGCCAGGGCGACCCGTCCGCCTTCCGGAAGACGGACGCCCCCGGCGTGCCCCGCGGTAGCGCCTCGAGCACTTCGGCGAGCGCGGCGCTCATTCGCTGCGTCTTCAGCCGGCCTCCGACCTTCCGCATGGTGAAGGTCAGCTTCCGGCCCGGGAGGTCTACGTCCGCCCAGGTGAGGGAGAGGACCTCGTTCAGGCGAGAGCCCGTGTAGAGCAGCGCGCGGAAGACGGGGCGGACGTCGCTCTCGACGGCGACGAGGAAGGCGCGCCATTCCTCCGGCGCGAAGAAGTCGACCCGGCCGCGCTCTTCGGGAAGACGCGTGAAGCCTCCCACCGGGAGGGGGTCACGGTCGATCCACCCCCACGCGATCGCCTTCCTGACCATGGCGCGGAGGAGCATCGTCTCCCCGTTGATCGTCCCGGGCTCCGCGCCCTCCTCCCGCCGGTGCCTCTGGTACGCCTCAACGTCGGAGGAGCGGAGGAGGTCAAGCGGTTTCGCGCCGAGGAAGGGAATCAGGTGCTTTTCGGAGCGGATCCCGTACTCCTGAACCGTCTTCGGGCGCAGCGTGGGGGTCCGCGAGGCGATGAACTCTTGGAGGGCGACCTCCACCGTGAACCGCTTCGGGACGGGCCGCGAGGACATCGCGGCCGCCTTCGCGACGGCCACGCGGTAGAGGCGAAGGGCCTCCGCGTGCGTCGTCCCCTTCGGGAGCGTGACCTGCTTCCGGGGCCCGGCCTTCCGGCCGGCCGAGTAGAGGCGGAACCTCCATCGGCCGTCGGGGAGCTGATTCAGGCCGGGCGTGGCCTTCATTTCCGGAAGCGCTCCCGGTGAGCCTGAGCGACGGCGTCGAGGACCCGGACGGCGAACCCGGAGAGCGTGAGCCCGTAGTGCTCCGCCGCGGCCCGGATGTCGTCCTTCTGCTGAGGCGTGAGGTAGACGGAGAGGCGCTCGCTCGGTCTCAGAAGGAGGTCGACCCGTTCCGGTGGAATCTCGCGAAGGAGCTCCGCGAGCTGGTCGAGCTTCTCGGAGACGTCGCGCGACATCACGCGGCCTCCCGCAGTTTGGCGGCGCGGCGGAGGATCATGAGGACGACGTTTGACGGCCATACGTGGCCGCCATTCTGCCGCCGGATCTGTCGCCGTTCCAGCTCTCCCGCGATCGCGCGAAGGGAAAGCCCGGACTCCCGGAGCCCGACCATGAGTCGGATCGCTGCCTGCTCCTCTTCGATGGGCTCGAGGCCGTCCTCCGAGAGCCGGTAGCCGTAGGGGATCTTCCCGGAGATCCGCTCGCCCTGGCGGCGCTTGAACGCGAGCGCCGAGGTCGTCCGCTCGGAGACGAGGTCCCGCTCGAACTCGGCGAGAACGGCGAGCATCCGGAAAACCATCTTGCCGGCCGCGCTCGTCGTGTCGATCGACTCGGAGAGGGACACGAGGTCGGCGCCGGCCTTGTCGAGGCGCTCGGCGATCGCGAGGGCGTCCTTCGTCGACCGCGCCATCCGCGAGAGGGAGTAGACGACGAGGGGCGCGCGGCGCCGGCACGCCTCGGAGAGTGCGGCCTGAAGCCCGGGACGGTTCCAAGCCTTGCCGCCCGAGAGCCCCGCGTCAACGTGGACCGACCCGAGCTCCATTCCCTGTGCGGCGGCCCAGGCTCGAAGACGCGCCTCCTGCGCCTCGAGCGAGACGCCCTCGGAGGCCTGCCGCTCCGTGCTGACCCTGACGTAGCCGACTGCCGCTTTCGTGCCGCTCTTCATGAGCCTAAACATGGGGTCACGCAAGCGACGTGTCAAGAGGGATCATGCGAATACTGCGCTTTATGCGCTAGAGACGGTCCGGTTGCTACCGCGCGGGACCGGCGCAAGTCAGGCGGTTTCGGCGGTCGCGACCCAACGCGCGCGGCCCCTACCGCCCCCGCCGCGAGAGCACCCGCCGGAGCTGCCCGAGCGCCCGCGCCTCGATGCTCCGGACCGTCGACCGGCAGACGCCCAGGGCGACGGCGATCTCCTCGTACGTCTGCTCCTCCCCCTCGAGTCCGAACCGGCGGACGAGGACCTCGCGCTCGCGCGGCCGGAGCTCGCCGAGGACCGCCCAGAGCCGGGCGACCATGAGCGGCGCCCCGGCATCGGCCGGCGAGACGTGCGGGAGGCCCGGCCGCTCCACCTCCTTCCCGTCCGGGAGGACGAAGAGGATGCACGTCTCCCGAGACGCGGCGCGCCTCTGCCGGAGAACCTCGGAAAGGCACTCCCGCCGGCACGCCGTGGCGGCCAGAGGGCCGAAGGAGCCCCGGGCAGGGTCGAAGTCCCTCTCGGCCTCGACGAGGCCCCAGAGGGCCGCCGAGACGATTCCGTCACGGTCCGGCCCGTTGAAGCGGGCGGCGACCGAGAGGGCGAGGGGGCGGTAGGCGGCGGCGAGGCTCACGCGACGGCTGAGGGGTCGTCCTGGTCCGTCTCGGGGCTCGAGGGCGACTCGTTCGCGCCGAAGCCATTCCCGAGGGCGCCCGCTACAAAGTTCGCGAGGCGAATTGCCACGGCCGCCGGATCCGTCCTGGTCAGGTCATGTCCGGTGTCGGGGTCGACCGGGTCCGCGACGGGGCGACCGTGCAGGAGCGAGAGGACGAGCCGCTCGGCGCCGAGCCGGACCCGCGGGTCCTTGTTCTTCAGGAGTTTCGACATCCTCGCGAAGGCCGAAGGGAGCTTCGCGTCAGGGTCTCCAGCCTCGAGCGCCTGTAGGAGCTCCCGGCCGGCCAGCGTCCGCCGGTTCGGCGAGCCCGGAGGACGGCCAGGGCCGCCCGGCCCGCCCTTCACGAACCGCCCGGCCGTGTCGCGCTCGTCCGATTTCGGGCCGTTACTCTGACCGGCCATCCGTCTACGCCCTCAGCTCGAGCGCCGGGGCTTCGGTCCGGGGGAGCTCCCTGCCGGGCTCCTCGCCCAGCTCGGCGGCCTCGAACCGGGCAAGCGCGCTATCGAGGGCCGCGAGGGCGTCGGGGAACGGCAGAAGGGAATCGATGATCGCTTCCCTTACCGTGACCCAGGCCGGCGACGCGAGGAAGCCCGCCGCGTCGACCTTCCGCTCCTCGGCGACCTTGTGGAGGAGCGTCACGACGTCGAGGAGCGCCTTCACGGCCGCGATGGCGCACCTGTAGTCCCCTCCCCTCTCCGCCTTCGCCAGGAGCCGCCGGGCGTCCTCCTCGAGCCGGCGGACCTTCTCAGCGAGCGTCTCGGCCTTCTGCACCTCGGCGTCCCGCCGGGCGAGAGCGAGGCGTTCCGGAACGTGGGCCTTGTGCCGGAGGACGGTCTGGGCCGACGTTCCGAATCGTTCCGCGATGTTCCGGAACGAGGCGCGCCCCTCGACGAGGGCGGCGTCGATCTCGTCCCGGCGCGGGGAGGTGCAGAGGGTGCAGCGCGGGGGCACTACGTCTCTTTCTCGGGGCTGAGGAGCGCCTCGGCTCCCACGGCGGCCCTGAGGAGGGTCGGGAGGGACACGCGGAGCCCGCGGCGCTGCGCCAGGAGCGAGAGGATGAGGACGAGCGCGAGCCTGTAGTCCCTCTTGGCGAGCGCCTCCTCGGCGCCTTCGATGAGGCCCTCGGGGGGGAGCCTGTGAAGCAGGCGCTCGAGCAACACGTCCGGGATTTCAAGCATTACGAGGTCTCCACGAAAGATCCCGCCCCGCTCGTCGCCCTGCCCGATCCGGCACGCCCAGGAGGAGGCGCAGAAGGGCGGCGAGGGGGCGGGAAGGGTTTTCAGTCGGTCTCCGGCGCAGCAGACGGTGAGGGGAGCCACGGGACGTCGAGCTGGAGAAACTCCACTCCGGAGGGATCGGCCCCGCGGAGCACTGCGGTGAGCTCGTCGTCAGCCCTCTCGGGGTGGAAGGGCGGGGAAACCCGGCCCGCGGCCGACACGGCCCGATCGCGCTCCCGGTCCGCCCGCACCATCGGCCCGATCGTGTCGGAGAGGGCACGAAGGGCGGCCCTGAACTTCTTCTCGGCGAGCTCGAAGGCGACTTCAGCCCGGGAGGCCTCGCGCTCGAGGCGCGCCTGCCGCGCGGCGCGCTCCTCCTCGGCGACGACGAGCCGGGCGGCGTCGAGGGCGCGGCCGGCGGCGGAGATCTCGAGCGCGAGCGCCGCGAGCTTCGCGTCGGCGGCGACGAGGGCCGCGGCATCCGCCGAGGCGTCATCGCCCCTCTCGGCCGTGGCGTCGATCGCCTTCCGGAGCGCGTCGGCCTCGCTCCGGATCGCCTCTCGGCGCCGCTCGAGGGTCTCCTTCCGCTCCGCCATGACCTGGACGCGGGCCTCGGCCTCCGAGGGCGCCGTGGCGGTGGGGCGCTTACCGAGCGCCATCGAAGTAGTCCTCGGGCTTGAGCTGAGCGAGAGCCGTCGAGATGGAAATGCCGAGCTCGGCCGTGAGCCGCGCGGCATCGGAGCAGAAGTCGCGGTAGCGGAACCGCGAGGGGTCCACCGGCGGCGCTTGCACGCTCACGTTGGCGGCCAACCCGGCGGCGACGTCGCCGAGGGGCCGGCCGGTCCGCTTCGCGAGCTCCTCGCACGCGCCGATGAATTCTCTGTGGGTGAGGGTGACGTTCTGCATGGTGCCTTTCCTTTCAGGTCAAGGGTTAGCGACGTGCCCGGCGGGGCGGTTAGTGGAGCGTCTCAGCCTGCGGCGGGGCGTCCGCCGGCGCGTAGTGCGGCGACCGCCGAGCGAGCGAATCGCGCACGCTCGCCGCGGCCGCGGTGAGGAGCGAGAGCTCCCAATACGTCACGAGGAAGGCCTCGCCTGTGCGGATGAGGAGGAGGTCCGACGGATCGGCCGGGCCGGGCCCGGGAACCGCGACGAGGCGTAGCGGCGGGAGCTCGCCATCGCGCATCGGTGGAATGGCTCGATGCGGAGGCGGAGCGGTCCAAGCGTGGAGCCTCGCGCGAAGCATGCGGAGGAGTGCCCGCATCATCGACGCCCCCCGCGGGACACGCCTTCCCGGTCCGGCTCCTCGAGCCCCGGGGCTGACGGAGCGTCCGGCACGGAGCCGGCCGGGAAGGACGGAATCAAGAGGCTCGGCACGAGGTCCTCGGCGCTCATGACGGAGCGGTCGCTACCGCCTACCTGTCCCACGCGGCGAAGAGCTGCGTCATGTCGCGATCGATCCTCGGGAGGTCGACCTTCTTCCCGGCGTCGATCCTGTAGCCGGCCAGGGCGATGAGGCACGCGACGCCCCACTGGCCCTCCCGCGCGGCGTCTCCAAGCACGCCCTTGAGCACCGCGAGGGTCTCCTCGGGTTTCGCCACGCGCCCCTCCTCGAGCGCCTGGAACAGGTCCTCGACTTCCTTCTTCTGAAGCATGGTCCGGAGTCCTTTCTTCCCGGCCGGCGTCCTTCGCGCCGCCGGGACGTCATGCCGTCGAACGAGATGAAAGAGCGCCCAGACGGCCGTCGCGAGGGCCGCCGCCAGGAGGAGGGCGCGGGCCTCGAAGCCGCCCATCAGGCCACCCTCGCCCGGAGCGATCCGCTGTGGCGCTTGACGGTCGCGACGATCCGGGCCGAGCTCGGCTGCCTCGCCGTCGTGACGGTCTGCGTCGAGCTCTCCCCGTCGCCAGGGCCGAACGCGAGGCCGCCACGGAGCGCGCTTGTGGCGCGCCGGACGGCGTCCTCGAACCCCCCGAGGGCGCCGGATGCCCGGTCCGCGGCGTCCCCCAGCCCGATCTCGGGCCCGGAGAGGGAGAGCGCCGCGTCTGCCGTGGCGTCCGTGAATATCTTCGCGGCGGCGTCCATCGCCTCCCGAAGGGGCGCGAGGGAGTCGAGGGCGTCCTGCCCCAGGCGGTCGATCGCCTCTCGGATGGCCTTGTCCAGCTCTCCGAGCGTGTGAGAGAGCTGGCCGATGATCCCGGTGGCCTCCGTGACGTTCGCCGCGAGGAGGTCCGCGGCTCCCTCCAAGATCCCCTGAAGCACATCGGCCTGCTCTTCGGCCGCTTCTCGGAGGGCGTCGAGCGTCTCGTTCGCGAGCCCGCGGGCCCTCTCGAGCTGCTCCTGCGCCCACGCGATGGCCTCGGCCCGGTTCTCGTCGTCTGCGCCTAACTGCCCGACGTACCGGCTCGTGAGGGACTGGATCTCGGAAACTATCGCGGCGACCTCGGCCGGCGACGTCGCGAGCGCGAGCCTGTCCTGGAGCTCCTTGATCCGCTGTCCTACGGCTCCTGCCTGCCCGGCCGCGTCCAGCTCCCCGACCCCGAGCTCCCAGATCTGGGAGTCGATCGACTTGTTGATGGAGGCCGAGACGTTCGCGATGTCCGCGAGGAACCCCTTCAGATTCGCGTACATCTCCTCGGCCGACGCCCCGACCTCTTCGAGGGCGGCGATCTGCTCGAGCCCGGAGAGGGTCGCGGCCTTCGTGACCCGGGCCTGCATGTCGACGAGCTGCTTCTCCCAGGCCCGGAGCGGGTTGTCACGCTCGAGCTGGTCGGAGGCGACGTCGCCCCGGAGGGAGTCGAGCTTCCCGAAGAGGGCCCACGTCCGCTCGAGGAGGGCGTTACCACGCGTGACCCGCTCGGCCATGACGGCGAACATCCGCTCGATGGCCGCCGCGGCGTCGTTCGTGGCCTGCTCGATCTCGGAGGCGTCCATCGCGCCGAAGAGCTTTCCCCAGACCCCCTCTACGTTCGTCCAGTCGGCGGTGATCCCGGCGTCCTCGGAGAGCGGGTTGAGGAAGACCCTCATCTGCTCGCGCATCCCCTGGAGCCCGGCGGAGAGCTTCTCCGAGAGGGTCTGGAGCTCGGTCAGGTAGGACTTCACGCCCTCCCAGAATTCGGCGGAGGCGGCCTGGACCTCCTGGGCCTTCTTCAGTTGCTCGTCGCCGGAGTAGAGGTCCAGCTCGCCGAAGAGGTCCGCAAGCTCCTGTGCCCGCTTCCCGAAGACGGCGGCGGAACCGGCCGCCTCCTCGTCGGCCCACCCCTGTCTCAGCTCCGCGAAGGTCTTCCCCATCTCGGCGCCGAGGTCCCGGAGCCCGACGACGACGCCGACGATCCCGGAGATGTAGTCGAGCAGCTTCGCCGGATCCTCGGTCGAGATCCGCCGTGCCAGGTCTTCGATGGCCTTCTCCGTGAAGCCGAGTCCGGCGAGCATCTTCGGGATCGGGGCCTCGGGGTCGTAGAGCTGCTTCTCGATCCAGTCCCCTGCGTTGTTCATCCCGGGTGCGCGCCAGTCGATTCCCGGGATGCCGCCCTTCCGGTCTCGGTCCCCGACCGGCAAGTAGCCCTTCTGGCCGAAGGCGGCAGAGAGGCCGATCCGGGGGAGCATCGTCTTCAGGAAGTACTCGTAGTTCTGCTGGATGTGCTCGTCGGAGCCGGCCGAGATGGTGACGTAGGACGCGTTCAGGGAGGCGCGGAGCGCCTTCTGGTAGGTCTCGAGCAGCTCGCGCGCCTGGTCCTTCGCGCCGAGCCTGAAGAGGTCAGCGAAGGCCGCTGTCTGCTTCTGGAGAACGTTCGCGCCCTCCCGCTCGAAGGAGGACGACGGAGTCGACCGAATGGTCTGCCAGTGCCCCGGGGTGCGCTCGCCAGTCTCCGGGTCCTTCGTTGCCCCGACCCATCCCTGGTAGGAGCCGGGGAGCATGTTCGAGATGTTCCCCTTCAGGTGCTTCTCGGTGTTCTTGTTGAAGAGCCCTCCGATGATGGCGCCGACGATCGCACCGACGATGGTCCCGATGATCGGCACGACGGAACCGGCCGCGGCTCCTAGCCCCATGGCAGAGCCGACGCCAGCGATGACACCCGCCGTCGACCCGAGGGCGAACCCTCCGACGGCGCCGATTGCTCCGCCCCACTGATTCCCGGCACCGCCAGCGCCGATCGAGCCACCGATTCCGTACCCTGTCATCCCGGCGCCGAGATAGCCGAGCGCCGAGCCCCAACCGCCACCGCTCTTCCCGCCGCCCGGTGCGGCGGAGCGCGGCGGCCCGACGAACCCGGCGCTCTGCTCGCCGTACGACGCGATCTTCATCTCGAGCTGCGACTTCACCCAGCGCTGCACCATGTCGGAGAGGAACCGCGAGAACGTCTGGAGGAGCGACTGCCAGAGGTTCTTGAAGACGTCCTTCAGCGAGTCGAGGCGACCCGACAGGACGTTGAAGAACAGGTCGTCGAAGGACCGCGTCATCCCGGCCCAGGCGTCCCGCACCGCGTTCGCAGCGGAGGCGGCCGTGCTCGGGATCGCCTCGGCGACCGTGCGCCATCCTTCCTTGATCCCGACGAACAGGTCATCCCGGGTGAGCTTCGCTTCGAGGACCGAGATGAAGTCCTCGACGGCGGCCTCCCCGTTGAAGATGGCCGCGGCGATCTTCTGCCCCTTCGCGCGGGCGAGCTCCTCGAGCATCGCGAGCCCCTTCTCGAAGGGAACCTTCGCCTCGAAGATCATCTGCCCGAGCTGGCCCCGAACCGCGTCGTAGGACGCTTCGATCTTCGCCACGGCCTCTCCGACCGTGTCGCCCGTGAACGCTGCGAAGTCGGAAGTGAACTTGACGAAGGCCGCCCGCGCCTTCGCGCTCTCGGCAGCCCAGACGGCCCCGAAGTGGTACGCCGCAGCGGCGCCGGCCGCGGCGAGGTCCTTCGGATTCGACCGGGGATCGTCTGAGACCTTCTTCGTTGCGGCGCCGATCGCGAGGATGGCGGCCTCGTTCGCGCGCCATGCCTCGAGCGCCCTGTCCTGACTCGCCGCGGTCTCCGTGAGCCACTTGTTGTCCTTCGAGCCCCACTCGTCGACGGCGTCGGCCGCGGCTCGGATCTGCTCCGCGAGGCCTGCGCCCCCGCCGAGCGCGGCCGGGACCTTCTCGGCGACGTCGGCCACCATGAGGAGGATCGATCGCATCGTTGAGCCGAAGAGCGTCCGGAGCATGTCGAGGGGGTGCATGAGCGCCTCGAACATCGCCGCCCAGCCCGTGCGGATGAAGTAGGCGACGTTGTTCACGACGACGGCGAAGCCCTGAAGGACCTCCGTCCACGTGCCGCCGGACTCCTTGACGCGCGAGTCGACGGCGGCGAAGGTGAGGCGCGCGATCTCTTGGACGGGGCCGAGCGCCGCCTTGAAGGCCGTCCACATCGCGGCCCCGGCCTCCTCGGCCTTCGGCCCGATCTTCTCCACCCAGGCGATGAGGTCCGCGACGCCCGAGGAGACGTCGCGGAAGAGGCCCGCGGTCGCCTTCCCCATCGTCTGGTCGAGGATGTCGCCGAGGTTCGAGAGCCGAACCGTGAGCGTCCCGGTCTGCATCGCCGCGGCGGAGGCGGCCGGCGCGAGCTTCTCCTTGAAGAACGCCGCCGCCTTCTCGGCGTCGCCCCCGAGCGCGGCGAGGTCGGCCTTCGACACCCGGAGGATCTGGTTCAGCCGGTTGTCCGGCCCCATGTCGCCCGCGAAGAGCCCTCGCAGCTCCTGCGCCGCCTGCTGGGTGGGGATGTTCAGCGCCGCCATGGCCTGCGTCGCCATGACGGTGATCTCGCGGACCGCGTCCAGGTTCGTGACGCCCGCCGCGGCGGCCGGGGCCAGAGCCGTCTGGAAGGCGCCGACAAGCTCCGTGTAGGAGGCCGCCGTCCCGAGGGCGTCCTTCTTCAGCTTCTCCTGGATGATCGACGCCTCGGAGAAGGCGGCATTCATCGCCTCCTGCCCGCCGACGACCTTCCCCGCCGCGTCCACGTACTCGCGGGTCATCAGGAGGACCCCGGCGATTCCGCCCTTGGAGTCCTCCATCGTCTTGTTGAACTCGAAGCCCTGCCGCACGAGGGCGCTGAGGCCGAAGCCGGCGCCGCCGATCGCGGCGAGGGTGCCGAGCTCGCCGATGAGGCCTCGCAGGACGCCCGAGACCTTCGTGATTCCGACCGAGACGTTGTCCTCGAGCGAGAGGTGGATCGACTCGCCGAACCCGTTGCTCATGCGACTCCCCGCGCGGATCCCTCAGCGCGAGCCGCCGCAAGCCGGGCGGCGGCGTCGCGCGTTGTGGGGGTGACCCGGCAGGGTCGCGATGCGCCGGAGAGGCGCGGTCGGGTCGATTCTCGCAGGCTCCTAACCGCGGCGCTCGCCTGCCTGGCGGTATCGACCGGTCGGTCTGTAGCGACCGAGAGAACCTCAGCGCCGGGAGCGGGCGGGTGACACGCGCGGCACGCGACGACCGCGCGGCCTCGCCAGAAGTCGCGCCCCCCGCAGTCGAGGCATTCGAGGCGGGCCGGGTCCGACGAGAGCGGAGCAGCGCCGTAGACCTGGACGAGGGCGGGCGCGAAGCTCACGGCTCCCCCCGGTTGACGATGAACTCGATCGGCACGTTCACGCCCTCCGCGACGCACGCGGAGCGCAGCGCGTCGCCGTACTCTCTCGGGACGTCCCTGCGGAAGAGCTCGCTCGCGACGACGACACGGAGCGTCCCGTTCACCTCTCCGCTCTGGCGCGTGGGGCGGAACCACGTGTCGAAGTCCCGCTCGTCGACGACCCCGCGCAGCCGCTCGAGGATCGCCGGCCAGACGCCGCCCCCAGCCGGTGCCGGCGGAGGTGACGGGGGCGGCTCGGGGTCCCCGATTTCCTCGACCGTGAGACAGTCGAGCTTCGACGTCCCCGGCAGTTCGTCCTCGGCTCGGAAGCCGGGCGGGGTGATGGATGGGCGCTGGCTCCTGCCCGGCGCGCCGGAGGTCCCCTGGCGCGCTGCAGCGGCGCGGCGCCACTCCTCGGGGTCGTCGGCCCACTGGCCGGCCCGGAGCCAGGTCGCCGGGTACGGGATGAACTTGCGCTGTTCCTCCGGGGCCCGCTCCCACGCGATCGCGTAGGCCGAGACGGCGGTGAGGGCGAGAGCCCGATCCGAGCCCTTGATCGCCTTCCACGCCTTCAGGGCATCGCCCTTCTGCACCTTCCGCGGGTAGCCCCTCCAGAACCTCGCGAAACCCTCCCCCCCCGAGCCGATCCCGGCCAGCGAGAAGGAACGGAGTTTCTCCGTCTGGTCGGTAGGAAGGAGGGAAGGTAGGGAGGAAGGTAGTGGAGCCGTTTGCTTCCGCGTGGGATTCAAACGGCGTCCGCTTGCCTCCCGTTTGCTTGCACGTGACGCGGCGCCCTTCAGACCCGCCTCGGAGCGGAGGTCGGAGATCGTCTTTCCCGTGGCCTTTCGCCCTTCGGCCCGCTGCGCCCGCTTCTTCGACCAGGCCGGGGCGGCCTCATCGAAGTCGGGTAGGACGAACACCCCGTGATCGGCCTCGACGATCATCCCCGCCGCGCGCGCCGCGGCGACGAAGCGCCCGCGCTCGCCATCCCATCCGGCGGTCAGCTCGACGTCACGCTCGTCTCCGATCGTCGGGTCTGCCTGCTGAAACGCCGTCGCGTACAGAAGCTCCCGTAGGCCGACGGCATGCGCGTGCGGGATTCCAAGCTCGTCGGCGGTCCGGAGCACGGCCCTCGAGCGTAAATCGGCCAGGCGCGCCATCTCAGCTCCGGGCCCTGAATCGCGCGGCGGGCCGCCACGTCGCGCGCGGAGCGGGCGCCGAAGGTGGACGGGCGTTGACGGGAGCGAGCCGGCGGGGGAAGATCTCGGCGTCCCGGCTTCGATCGTCCCCTCGCCGCGCCCCGGTCAACGCCGGGGCGTTCGCGTTGTTGCGGTGTGGTGGGCTCATCCTCGCGTCTCCCTCCTTCACGCCGCCGGCGGAAGGTCCGCGGCCCAGCGGCGCAGCTCGTCGGCCGGAATGAGCGTCGCCCGACCCGCCTTGCGGGCTTCCATCCGACCGTTCCGAATCTCGCCTCGGACGAATGCCTCACTAACCCCGAGCGACGCGGCGGCGTCGCCCAGCCGCACCATGAGCCGGTCGGTGAACCGCTCCCGGCGCCGGATCGGAGTCGCCTTCTTCGTTGCGGTGTCTCTCATCATGAAACCTCCCTACACGCGTAATCTGCGCCCATTTCGCGGTGTGAAGTGGGGCTAGGTCGATTCGGCGCCTGTGGAAATGGTGCCGAAACCCGCACGGCAAGCGGACATCGGCCCGCTCTCCGGTTGTGGTGCTGATAGATCGTTCCGCATCGAATTCCTCGCGGCTCTGAATCTGAGGCCCTTGCGGGCCTTACGTGCCGAGTCTTTCCCGTGCGTCGCGGGAGAAACAGGGGCTCGCGTCCGTTGACGGACGCGACGTGCGCGTCATGCGGCGAGCCCCAGCCTCCCGGGGCCCGCCGTCGTGAGCTGCCCGGAGGATCTCGGCGCCGCCCTGCCGACGAGTCGCGCTCTGCGAAGTCGCACGACGACGCCCGTTCCCGCGCCCGGGGCGGGCCGCTGCGGCGGCTGCGATGGGCGGGGACGGAAGAGGAGGAGGTGCGCGAAGGGTCGCGGGTCGCTCGTCACCGGCCAGCCTCGCGCGCCTTCAGCGGCGTCACGGTGCATCCGGCCTCGCGGAACTCGGCGACCGTCGACCCAAGCCGCACGACGCCGGGCCGGACGAACCGGTAGACGACGCGGTCCGTCTTGCGGTGAACGGGGATCGTCGCGTCGACGTGGGGCGCGACCATCCGCGCGTGGTAGAGGTCCCTCGCTGCGAAGGCGACGACGTCGACGCTCATCGGGCTACCTCGGCGAGGCGGAGGCCCGACGTGCGAACCGGGTTGAGGTCGACGGCCGCGACGCGCCGCAGCTCCTCGCAGTCCTCGAGCGCGTCCGTCACGAGGTCCCTCAGCACGTCGGCGTCCGCCGCGCTGAGGGGAACGGCCTCGAGCGGATCGGAGCTCGTCGCCTGGCAGAGGCGCATGAGGACGAGGTCGAGGCGGGAGATCGCGTGCTGAAGGTCAGCGGGGGGCGTCGAGGGTCGAAGGGATTTCGTCCTGGGCATGAGTGCCTCCTCTGCCTCGCCTCAGGCGAGGCCTTGCCGGTGGCGCCCGGTGGCGCCTGGGGTTGTTTTCGGTGCGTTTTGTGCGCGAAGAGACCGAAGAACGAGCGGCTCGAAACCCGCTCCGTTAGGCGACTTGCGCGCTATACGCATCCCGCGAAAAACGCGATATGGTCTGGACGCGTGGATATGGAAGGTGCGACCAGGAAACGAGACGGCCGCGGCGGCCGTCGGGCTCGCACCCGACGGGCCCGGTCCCGGGCAGGACGAGGGCCGGTGACGCCGTGAGCCCGCTCGGGCTCCACCTCCTCCTCGACCTCGCGGGCGCTCCCTTCGCGACGCTCGACGACCCGGCCCTCGTCGAGGCGGCCCTCGTCGAGACCGTGGCCGCGATGGGGGCGCAGGTGCTCGGCGTCCACCTCCACCGGCTCGAGCCTCAGGGGATCTCGGGCGTGGTCGTCATCTCCGAGTCGCACCTGACGATCCACACCTGGCCGGAAAGAGGCGAGGCCGCCGTCGACCTCTTCACGTGCGGCGACGCCGGGCGAGCCCGCGCGGCCGTCGAGGCGCTGATCGCGCGCCTCGGCGCGACGGTCTCCTCGCTTCGGGAGATCTCCCGGGGCGCCGCCCGCTGACGGCGCTTCCTCCTCGGTCAGAAGGACGCGACGGCGAAGAGGCGCGGCCCCGCGAAGGTGTAGTGGGCGGAGAAGACCCTGTCGTCGTCCACGTACTCCTTGATCCGGATCGTGTTGACGTCCACTCCGGCGCCGACGCCGAGGTGCTTCGTGAAGTACCACTTCGCGTTGAGCCCGCCCGAGAGGGTCCCGCCGGAGGCCTCGTCCGTGTGGAGGAACAGGGTGCGAACGTAGAACCCGAACGTCACCTGGCTCGAGATCGCGCCGTCGACGACGATGCCGAGGACCGGCACCGGGGCCTTGACGTCGAACCCCCTCTCGAACGAGCCTGTCTCGAACGTCCCGTCGGGCCTCGTGACCTTCCCCTCGCCCTCGAGGCTCGCCTCCACGGCCCAGTACGAGACCCCGAGCGTGGCACCCACGCGGACGTTGTCGGCGCGGAACATGTCGAACCGGTAGCCGAGGTAGACCTCGTCGCTGTCGAAGCGACCGTCGATCTGCCCCCCCGCCGCGTAGGTCAGCTCCCCCCAGGTGATGTCGGCGTCGATCACGCGGCGTCCCTCTCTCGCGATCGTGTCGAATCCGAACTGGAGGTAGCTGACGTTCGAGAAGCGCCACTGCCCCATGCCGCGGAAGTGGGTCTGCATGACCGGCACGTCGAGGAGCTTCTCGAAGTCGATGGTCGTCCCGGCCGACACGACTCCGTCGCGGGTGACGTCGAGCCGGGCCTCCGTGTCGAACGAGTCCCACGCGCCCCCCAGCTCGAACTGGAAGCGGTTCTGCGCTCCTTCCGGGAAGTCCGCGCCGTGAGCGGCGGGGACGGCCAGCGCGAGGGCCAGGACGGCGGCGAATCGGAGCTGCTTCATCACTTCTCCTCCAGGTAGTCCGCGATCGTGAATCCGCGCGCGGGGCGAGGCGGCTCGGAGCGCGCAACGACCTGCGGATTGTCGCCCAGCAGGAGAAACCCGGTGGCCAGGCCGTTCTGTATCGCTTTTCGGCAGTGCGCCCGGTTCGTGCCCCGCACGCACCATCGGGGTACGATAAGGCGCTCGCAGCGATCGTGAGAGCGCTCAACGGAGTAGGACACGTCCACCCGAACGAGGCCCGAGGGGTCGCACGCAGCGAAGGACCGACCCGATCGAACCGAAAAGGAGACCTTCCATGAAGACGACCGTTTCCGCCCTCGCCCTCGCCCTCCTCGTGTCCGGCGCCGCCCTCGCGGCCCCGCAGGCCCAGAAGGCCGACCCGAAGATGGCCCAGTCCACCGAGAAGGCGACCGACGCCGCCGCCGCCGCGGTCGCCCAGGCGCGCGCCGACATCCAGAAGGACCGCAACGCCATCGTCGGAGCGGCGATGGACCTCACCGACGCGCAGGCCGGTCCGTTCTGGGACCTCTACGCGAAGTACCGGGCCGCCCGCAAGCCCGCCATGGACCGCCTCGCCGCCCTTCTCCTCGAGTACTCGAAGACGATGGACACGATGACCGACGACCAGGCCACCAAGCTCCTGAACGAGATGCTCTCGATCCAGAAGCAGGAGGCCACCACGAAGGCGGAGTGGGCCGTGAAGTTCCAGCAGAAGCTCCCCGGCAAGGTCGTCACCCGCTTCTTCCAGGTCGACAACAAGCTCGACGCCGTCGTCCTCTTCCAGCTCGCGGCCGAAGTCCCGCTCGTCGAGTAAGGCCCATTCGAGCAAGGAGACTGCTCAGATGAACCGCTCGAAAGCCCTCGCCCTCGTCACGCTCTTCGCGCTGGCCACCCTCGCTCCCGTCGCCGCAGCCCAGAGCGGCCTCGAGATCACCCCGACCGTCGGCTACCGCTTCCAGAGCAGCATCTCGACGGACACGAACAACTTCATCGACTCCGTCGACGTTCCCGAGAGCCTGACCTACGGCCTGACGGTCGAGTACCCGGTCCACCCGAGCTTCAACGTCGAGTTCCTCTGGAGCCACCAGGACACGAACCTCGAGGCCGACTTCCGGGGCGCTCCCCCGGCGGGGATCGACCCGCAGTTCGCGGACCTCAAGATCGACACCTTCCAGATCGGCGGCCTCTGGCAGTCCGGCCGGGGCGGCGACAAGGTGCGCTGGTACTTCGACCTCCTCCTCGGAGCGACCGTGCTCAACCCCTCCGCCGACTACGAATCGCTCAGCCGGTTCTCCATGAGCCTCGGAGGCGGCGCCAAGTTCCAGTTCTCGAACAACGTCGGCCTCCGCCTCGGCGCCCGATGGATGCCGGTCTACATCAACTCGGCCGACAGCGGCTACTACTGGTGCGACCCCTACTGGGGCTGCTACGAGTACTACGACACGAACTACCTCAACCAGCTCGACACCCACCTCGGCCTGAGCATCAAGTTCTGACGCCGGTCCCCGGGAAGCCGGGACCTGACGCCCGCTGCGCCGCGCCGCGCAGCGGGCGTTTCGCTTCGGGGTGAGCCGCGTGCCCCTTCAGCGGCGGAGGAGAAAGCTCCTGACCTGCCCCGCTTCCGGGCGCGCGGGGTCGAGAGCGGACATCCGGTCCGCGAGGACGCCCGCCTCCGAGAGCCGCCCGCGGCGGAGGAGGAAGTCGGCCAGGGCGAAGACGAAGTCGTAGTCCGACGGCTCGAGCTCGACCGCCCGGCGGAGCATCCTCTCCGCCTCGACGTCCCGACCGGCCCGCGCGAGCGCCAGCCCGGCGTTCCAGGCGGCGCGCGCGTTCCAGGGCATCCCCTCCGCGCCGCGCGCGAGGAACCCGGCCGCCTCGTCCACGCGCCCCGTCTCGGCGAGGAGGAGCCCGAGCGAGTAAGCCACCCGGGCCTCTTCCGGGTTCGCCGAGAGGACCTCCCGGAGGAGCTCCTCGGCCTCTGAGTACTTCCCCTGCCGGGCGAGGAGAAGGGCGAGGTTCGCCTTCGGCGGGGCCCAGAGGTCGTCCACGGCGATCGCCCTCCGGTAGGCCTCCTCCGCCCGCGCCGGGTCGTTCCTCTTCTCGTGGAGAAGGCCGAGGTTGTGCCCCGCGAAGGAGAAGTCGAGGGAGTACTCCATCGCCTTCTCGTAGTCGGCGAGCGCCGTGCCGAGCGCCTCCTGCTGGTAGGGTTTCAGGAGCGCCGGGGGTGTCCCGGCGAGGGCGGAGGCGGCCTCGAGCCGGACGGCGCGGTGGGGGTCCGCCAGGAGCGGCGCGAGCCGGGCGACGCGCTCGGCCTCGTCGGCGATGGGCGCCTCGGAGACGGCGGTGCGCCTCACCAGCGGCTCCTCGTCGAGGAGGGCGCGCCGGAATGCGGCGATGACGTCCGGGCCCTCGTAGCGGCCGAGGAGGGAGAGGGCGGTGGCCCTAACGAGCGTGGGCGAGAGGGCGTCCCCGGCGAGCCGGATCAGCTCCGGCTTCGCCGCGGGTTCGCCCTTCCGCCCGGCCGCGAGGGCCGCTCCGTAGTGAGGCTTGCGGGCCGTGCCGTACCACCTGTCGAAGGCGGCCTCCGAGTACGAAAGCGGCTTGTCGGCGTGGCAGCCCGCCTGGCTGCACGCGTTCGGAACGCCGAGGGCCCTCGTCAGGTCGGGCCGCGGGATCCGGATGCTGTGGTCGGCGCGCAGGTGGACGACCATGAACGGCGACTTTGGCATGTGGCAGGAGACGCAGAGGGCCCCGTCGCTCGGCTTTCCCTTCCACTCCCTCCTGTGGAAGTGGTGGCGGGCGTCGTCGTACGCGGCCGCCTCGTGGCACTGGAGGCAGACGCCGTTCCCCTCCTTCTTCAGCTTCGCGGTGTGGGCGTCGTGGCAGTCCGTGCAGCGGACCCCCATCCGGAACATCCGGCTCTGCACGAACGAGCCGTACTCGAACACCTCGTCGAGGATCTGCCCGTCCGCGTGGTAGAGCCCCTCGGAAAGGAGGACCGGGAGGTGGTTGTCGAGGAGCTCGGAGCGGCGGTGGTCGTAGTCGCCCAGCTCCGTCCGCCGCGAGTGGCACGGCGCGCACAGCTCCACGAGCTCGCGGTTCGTGATCCCGGAGGTCTTCATGACGAGGCCGAAGTTCTCGACCTGCGCCCGGCCCATGGGCGGCACGTCGGCCCACGCCACGTGCCGCGAGCCGGGGCCGTGGCACGCCTCGCAGCTCACGTCCACCTCGGACCAGGTGGTGTCGTACGTGTTCGTCTTCGGGTCGAACCCCTTCACGAGGTTCGTCGAGTGGCACTCGGCGCACATGCCGTTCCAGTTCTGGCTGTTGCGCGTCCAGTGGAGCCAGTCGGAGGGCGGAACCCGCTTCCCCGGGTAGAGGAAGAACCAGCGCTTTCCGGGAACGTCCCAGGCCACGGAGAACGCCTGCATCCGGCCGCCGGGAAAGCGGACGAGGTACTGCTGGAGGGGATTCCAGCCGAACGTGTAGGCCACGTCGTAGACCGCGGGCTTCCCGTCGGGCCCGTCCGTCTCGATGCGGAACCTCCCGCCCTCGCGGAAGAACCGGGCCTTCATCCCGTCCCCCTCGAAGACGACGCCGGAGAAGTCGCCCCTCACCGTCGCCTCGGTCGCCTCGGTCATCGCCTGGTCGTGGTGCGAGCCGGTCCAGGCCTTCGCTTCCCTCTCGTGGCAGCGGGCGCACTCCTTGCGGCCCACGAACGTCGCCTCGGCCGTGAGGGCGTTCCCCGGAGCAGGCGTTCGCAGCGCCTCGCGGGCCAGGTGCAGGGGACAGGAGGCGACGACGAGGCCCGCGGCGACGAGGGCGGTCAGCCTCCAGCGCGCGAGGGCGTCGGTCACCACGTCAGCGCCGCTCCATCGCGCGTCAGCCCCTCGTGACCTGGGAGGCGTCGAAGGCCGACCTGCGGATCGGCGCCGAGACGTCGACCTTCACGACGCCGTTCTCCACCCGCACCGCGAAGAGGTCGAGCGGGCGGGGCGCCGGCGGCGCGAGGACCTCGCCTCGAAGGTCGAAGGCCGAGGCGTGGCAGGGGCACGCGAAGCGGCCGGAGGCCTCGTCCCACGGCACGCTGCAGCCGAGGTGCGTGCACTGCCGGTGGAGCGCGAGAAAGCCCCCGTCGGCAAGCCTCACGAGGTAGAACTTTCCGGCCGGAAAGGCGGTCACCGAGCCCGGGGCGAACGTCTCCGCCGGACCGGCGACGACGAGGCTCCCGGCGTCCCTCGGCGCCTCCTTTCGCGGCCTCAGGAACGACGCGAGGATCCACACCGCCTCCCCGAGCGCCGCGACGCCGAGCCCGAGCCACGCGAGCCTCAGGAAGGAGCGCCGCCCGGGCGGGGTCACGCCTGCCACGGCCACACCAGCGCCATGCCCGCGCCGCGAAACCAGATTCCCGTCGCGGTCAGGACGGCGAACGCGACCGCGAGGAAGACGAAGAGCGCCTGGGTGGCCTCGAGGCACGTGGCGCCGGAACGGGAGCGGAGGACCCGGAACCCCGCGGCGCACGCGGCGAGGAGCACCGCGGTGGGCAGGACCCCGCGGGTCACGATCGCGGCGCCGCCCGACGCGGCGCCCGACACGCCGAGGACCGCCGCGTCGGCGAGGACGAGGAGCGGCGTGACCACGAGGGCGGAGAGGGCCGCGAAGCGGGCCGTGCGCCGTCCGGTCTCCGACAGGAACCAGGCCCCGCGCGGCTCGTCCCTGGGGAACCCGAGCCAGGGCAGCGAGACGAGCGCGAGCGCGCCCGAGAGCGGGACGACGACGACCGCGAAGAGCGGGTGGAGGTGGACGAGGAGCTCCTGGAACCCGAGGAAGTACCAGGGGGCCTTGGCCGGGTCGAGCGAGAGGCCCGGGTTGGCGGCCGGGCCGAGCGGCGCCCGCACGAGCGCCGAGAACGTGGTGAGCGCGGCGAGGAGGACGAGCGCCGCCGCCGTCTCACGCCAGAGCAGCTCCGGCAGGAAGAGGACCTGCACCGGCCTCCCCTTCTCGTCCCGGACGGCGTGAGGCGGCACGACGACGCCCCCCGCCTTCCTCACGCGCCAGAAGTGGAAGCCCGCGCCGGCGAAGAGGAGGGCCGGGAGCCACTGCGTGTGAAGCGCGTAGTACGTCCCGAGCGTCGCCGGACCGATCTCCTCGCCCCCGCGCAGGAGGCTCGCGAGCGCCGGCCCCCCGAGCGGGACGTAGGCCGCCATCCCGGTCACGATCGTCACGGCCCAGTAGGCGAGCTGGTCCCAGGGGAGGAGGTAGCCGGTGAAGGCCGAGGCCGCGATCGCGGCGAAGAGGACGAGGCCGACGACCCAGTTCAGCTCGCGCCCCTCGAGGTAGCCGCCCGTGAAGAAGACGCGGAGGAGGTGCAGGCCCGCCACGAGGACGAGGAGGTTCGCGCTCCAGTGATGGAGCGCCCGCACGAAAGCCCCGAACGGGACCTCGCTCTCCAGCCGATCGATCGACGCCCACGCGTCGCCCGGGACCGGCGTGTAGCCGAGCATCAGGAGGGAGCCGGTGACGGCGAGGACGCCGAGGAGGACGAGCGACGCCCCTCCGAGCCCGAAGGTGTGCGTGAAGCGGATCGCTTCGAGCGGGACGCGCACGGGCCTGAGGTGAAGGACGAACGTGCCGACGACCGTCCGCGCCCGCTCTCCGTCCGTCGCCGGCGCCGCCAGGAGGCTCTCGAGACGGGCCCGAAGCCTTCCCGGAGACCTCTCCTCGGACTCTGGCTCGGTACGGCCCCGTCCCACCCGCCCACGATATCCGGTCGGGAGGCCTCCGGCGAGCCGCTTCCGCGGGAGCAGAATAGGGGAGTTCCGTCAGGGACACCTGGGGCGCCGGGAGGTGGTACCGGTGAGTCGTTTCCACAGGATCGGAGTCCTTCATTCGCTCGCGGGCACGATGGCCGCCTCGGAGAAGCCCCTCGTGGACGCCGCGCTCCTCGCGATCGAGGAAGTCAACGCCGCGGGAGGCCTGCTCGGGACCCGGGTCGAGGCCGTCGTGGCCGACGGCCGCTCGGAGCCGGCGGTCTTCGGACGCGAAGCGGGCCGCCTCCTGGCGACGAAGGGCGTCGCCCACGTCTTCGGCTGCTGGACGTCGAGCGCCAGGAAGGCGGTCCGGCGGGAGGTCGAGGCGGCCGGGGCCCTCCTCTGGTACCCCGTTCAGTACGAAGGCCTCGAGGAGTCCGGGAACGTCTTCTACACGGGCGCCACGATCAACCAGCAGGTGGAGCCCGCGCTGGACTGGGCGCTCACCGAGCTCGGGCGGCGGTTCTTCCTCGTCGGCTCGGACTACGTCTACCCCCGAACCGCCAACCGGCTCGCGGCTTCGATCATCCGGAGCCACGGCGGCTCCGTGGAGGGCGAGGCCCTCGTGCCGTTCGGCTCCGTCGACTTCTCGGAGGTCGTCCAGCGCCTCCGCGAGGCCGGGCCGCTGATCGTCTTCAGCACCGTCAACGGGGACAGCAACGTCGCCTTCTACCGCCAGCTCGCGGCGGCGGGTCTGACGCCCTCCGGGTACCCCGTGATCGCGATGAGCGTCGCCGAGACCGAGTTCGTGGCGATCGGAACGCCGGCGCACGGGCACCTCGCGTGCTGGGGCTACCTCCAGAGCCTCGGGACCGAGGCCAACAGGAGATTCATCGCCGCCTGGCGGGCTCGCTACGGGCACGACCGTTCGACGTCCGACCCGATCGCGACGGCCCACACGCAGATCCACCTCTGGGCGGCGGCCGTCCGGAAGGCCGGCAGCTTCGACCCGGCGGCCGTCGCGAAAGCGGCCCCCGGGTGCCGGCTGGCGAGCCCCCTCGGAGACGTCTGCATCCGGCCCAACCACCACGTCACGAGGCCGGCCATGGTCGGGCGGGTGGGCCACGACGGCCACCTCGAGGTCGTCTGGGCGAGCGCCTCCCCCTTCGAGCCTCTTCCCTGGCTCGGCATCGAGCGGGCCGGCCTCATCAACGAGCCGATCATCAAGGAGGCCCTCGCGGCCTGGCCCGAGGTGGATTCCGACGCCCGCCTCGAACGTCACCACTCGGCCGAGGCCCTGCAGAAGAGCAGGGGGCGTTTCCGCGCGATCTTCGAGGCGGCCCCCGTCGGCATCGTCGAGTGCGACGCCTCGGGGAGGTTCCGGGAGGTCAACGAGAGGTTCTGCGAGATCTCCGGCTACTCCGACGCCGAGCTTTCCGGGATGACGTTCAAGGACCTCACCCACCCCGACGACCTGGCCGCCGACCTCGAGTCCATCCGCCGGCTCGTCGCGGGCGAGGTCGACCGCTACTCGCTGGAGAAGCGCTACGTCCGCAAGGACCGAAGTCTCCGGTGGGTGCGCCTCACGGTCTCGGCCGTGAAGAGGCCGAACGGCGGAGTCGAGACGTTCATCGGGATCGTCGAGGACGTCACGTCGCAGCGGCGCCTCGAGGATGAGCTCACCGCGAACCGCCAGCGCCTGGCGGAGCTGGCCGCGCGCTGCGCGCCGTTCCCGCCACCCGGCGGAGACGTGACCCGCTGACGCCGGAAGGCGCCGTCCTCGCCGGACTCACCCGGCGCGCGGCGCCAGAGGCCGTCAGCCGTCCCGCTTGCGCCCGGCCAGCTTCTCGAGCGCCTTCTTCGACCCGAAGACGACGAGCGTGTCGCCGCGCTCGAGGGGCGTCGCGGGAGACGGGATGCCGAGGATCCTCTCGACCATCCGGGTGCCGAGCCCGAGGATCCTCGTCTCGGGGACGATCCGGCGGATCGTGACGAGCGAGACACCGAAGTCGGCCGGGAAGTCGATCTCTCCGACCTTCTTCCCGAGCAGCTCTTCTGGCACTCCCACCTCTCCGACCGCGAAGTCGGCCGAGAGCGCGAAGGAGTCGTAGAGCCCTTCGACCATCAGGCTCCCGGCGAGCCGCGAGACCGTCTCGGAGACCGGGAGGACGACCTCGTCGACGCCGATCGACTCGAGGATCCGCTCGTGGCGCACCGTCGTGGCGCGGACGATGATCCTCTTCACACCGATCTGCTTGAGGACGGAGATCGTCAGGAGGGCGGCCTCGAAGTCGTTGCCGAAGCTGACGACGACGGCGTCCATCTCCGCCACCCGCTGCTCGGAGAGGGCCTGGTCGTCGGTCGCGTCGAGGCGGACCGTGTGCGTGACGTGGTCCCTCAGGTCGTCGACGGCCTGTTCCCGTTCGTCGATGGCGAGGACCTCCGCTCCGCGGCGGGAGAGCTCGACGGCCAGCTGCGCGCCGAAATTGCCCAGGCCGATGACGGCGAACTGTCGCGGCATGTCCCTACGTTACCAGCACGTCCTCGCGGGCGTACTCGTGACGGGCGTCGCGGCGTCGGGGGGTGGCGGCGAGGACGCAGCCGAGGAGTCCGACCCTCCCCGCGAGCATGAGGCCCGAGAGGAGCAGCTTCGCGGGAGTGCCGAGCTCCGGCGTGATCCCGACCGAGAGCCCGACCGTCGAGAGAGCCGAGACCGCCTCGAAGACGAGCGCGAGCGGCGGCTGGCGCTCGAGGGCGAGGAGGGCGAGGACCGAAAGCGACAGCAGGGTCACCGAGACGATCACCGTGGCGAACGCCCTCTGGATCGACGCCTCGCCGAGACGCCTGCGGAAGAGCTCCACCCGCTCCTTGCCGCCGGCGATCGAGAGCACGGTCAGAAGAGCCACCGCCACGGTCGTCGTCTTGACGCCCCCGGCGGTGGAGGCGGGAGAGCCGCCGATCCACATGAGGAGCAGGATCGCGAAGAGGGTCGCCGGCGCGAGGCTGGCGAGGTTGACGGTGTTGAAACCCGCCGTCCGGGCCGAGACCGAGTGGAAGAGGGCCGAGAGGAAGCGATCGCCGCCCGCGCCGAGCGCTCCGCCGGCCGGTTCGAGGAGGTAGAGCGCCGCCGTCCCGACCGCGAGGAGGAGGCCCGAGACGGCGAGGACGAGCTGGGCGTGGAGGCCGAGCCTCCTCTTCCGCCCGGCCAGGGCCAGCCCGAGGGCCGCGAGGACGGGGAATCCGAGTCCTCCTGCGACGACGAGGAGCATCACGGTCACCTGGACGACGACGTTGTCGGCCAGCCCCGGGACGGCGAGGTTCTGGCCGTGAAGGACGAAACCGGCATTGCAGAAGGCGGAGACGCTGTGAAAAACGGCGGAGAAGAGCCTCCCGGCGCCGGGGACGGCGTCCTGCGGGATGTGCCGGTAGAGGACCACGGCCCCGGCCGCCTCGAACGCGAGGGTGACGAGCGCGATCTGCGCGAGCGTGGACCGGATGTTCCCGAGGCTCTCCTCGCCGAGGAGCGACTGGAGGCTCGCGTACTGCCGCAGCGAGCCTCCCTGGAACGCGAAGGCGAAGAACGTCGTGAGGGTCATGATCCCGAGGCCGCCGGCCTGGATGAGGGCGAGGAGAACGGCGTGCCCGAGAGGTGTGAAGGCGGCGGCCGTGTCGACGACGGTGAGCCCCGTCACCGAGGCCGCGCTCGCCGACGTGAAGAGGGCGTCGACGAGGGAGAGGCCCGGCCCGGTCGTGGCGCGCGGGAGCAGGAGAAGGCCGGTGCCCGTGGCGATGAGGACGACGAAGCTCCCGAGGATGACGAGCTGGGGCTGGACGACGCGGCCGAGGAGCCTTCGGCTGTCGCGCAGGGTGCCGAGGACGACCGAGACGAGGACGAGCGCCTGGGTCGCGACGAGCCACGCCCCGGCGAGGTCGTCCGGGTTCAGGCCGAAGAGGACGACGGGCGAGGCGACGCCTCCGCGGCGTCCGAGGAAGCCGAGGAGGACGACGACCCACACGACGGCGTCGACGCGGTGCGAGCGAAGGAAGGCCCGCCGGTCGTCCCGCGTCAGGAGCCGGAGGAGGCCCAGCCCGACGAAGGTTCCGAGGACGACCTCGAGGAGGAGCCGGACCGCCTCCTCCTCCTCGGGCTCGAGGAAGAAGCCGTGCTCGAAGACGAGGGCGGTGATCGCGAGGAGGGCCATCACCCGCAGCGAGACCGCGACGGCCCGGTCGAAGGCGGCCCGGAGCCCTCGGGCGGCCCCGGGTCGTGTGCGGTCCCGCACGTGCAGCCGGGAGATCGATCGGAAGAGGCGCCTCTCGGCCATCGGTTTCGAGTCTACGGTCGGTCCGTCCCCGAACGTATAGTCCTGCCGGATGCCGCGTCCCTTCGGCACCGACCGCGTCGAGATCGCTGGCGGCGGCCGGCTGCGAATCGTCTGCGGGCAACCGAAGAGCTGGACGCCCCGGAAGCCTGCCTCGCCCGGGATGGCCCTCCACCCGGGAACCGCCGTCCGCTGGGAGGACGATCTCTGGGAGGTCGTCTCGGCCGAGGAGACCGCCGACGGAGGCGTCCGCTACGAGCTGCGGGCCTGGGACGATCGCAACGCGATCCGGGTGCTCCTCCCGTACGACGAGGCCAGCGAGGCCGAGCGGGAGGCGGACGGCCGGGACCTGGGGCGGCGCCGGCGCCTGCGGTGGCTCGCGCTCATCCTCGCCCCCCTCGTCGGGCTCCTGCCGGGCCGCGTGCAGGAGCGCCTCGAAACCGAGCTGGGGCTGGGCGGGACAACGCTCACGCTCGCGTCGATCGCCGCCCCCCTGGCCTTCGGGACCTATGCCCTCCTGATGACGCTCGCCTCCGGCTTCGGCGCCGGCGTGCGGATCGGCGGACCAGCGGTCGAGCCCCTCCTGCCGCTCCTGGCGTATTTCCTCCCTGAGTCGCTCCTCAGGCTGGCCGTGGCGCTGGGCCAGGGCCGGCCGATCGGCTCGGTCCTCGGCCTTCCCCTCTACCCTCTCGCCCGCCTGACCGGGCTCGTGGAATCCCCCCCGGCGGTCGCCGGCCCGGAGGCACCGGGGGTCGAGCACCGCCACGCGGACCGCTACCTGATGCTCGAGCCGCTCCTCTCCTTCCTTCCCGTGGCGGACCAGCTGCGGCTCCATCGGGAGAGGGCGTTCGCCCCGACGACCTGGGGGAAGCGGACGGCCTGGTTCCTGCTCGTCTACCCGGGCCTCACGGCCCCGGCGCACGCCTACGACCTCCTGGCGGAGAGCGGCGGCCTCCCCTCGCTCCTCCTCCTCGCCCTCGCCGCCGGCCTGGGCCTGGAGCAGGTGATCCGGCTCCGGGCCCTCTCGCGGGGCGAGCCGGCCCCGAGCATCCTCGGCCGGCTCGTGGCGCCCATCGCCCGGCCCCTCCTCGGCGGGATGCCTCCGGCCGCCTCTCCCCGGGGCCGCGCCGTCGGTTCCTGAGAGCTTCCCGGAGGAGAGGCTTCTATTTTCTGGCTTCTTGTGGCACAAACCCGCCGCCATGACGACGGACGCCCTCGCCCAGCCTGCCGGCCCCCGCCTCACGATGCGCTGGATCGTCAACCCGCGGGTCGACCTCCTCTGGTTCATCGGGGGGTGCCTCGCCGCCTACGCCCTCCTCGGGGCGCACGCCTTCTTCCGCGTCGACATGATCGCGGTCTGGTTCGCCTGGGTCGTCGTCCTCGACAGCCCCCACTTCTTCGCGACGATCAGCCGGACCTACATGGACCGGGAGGAGATGAAGGCGCGCAGGGGACTCCTCCTCGGGAGCCTCCTCTGGTTCTTCGTCGGCCCCGCGTTCGTCGGCGTGTCGTACCTCCTCTTCCAGGCCGGCGTCGCCGCCTACCGGACGCCGTGGACGACGTTCCTCCTCCTCTTCAACATCTGGGCCTACTGGCACGTCGTGCGGCAGCACTACGGCTTCCTCCGCCTCTACAACAGGAAGGGGGGCGAGAGCGACGCGTTCGACCTGAAGCTCGACGCGGCGCTCCTCTACGGCGGGATGCTCCTGCCGTTCGGCGCCTTCGCGCTCCGCCATCCCGAGGCGCGGCCGCAGTTCGGCCTCGGACCGGCGCCCGGCGCCGAGATGTACCTGGTCAAGGCCCTCGAATTCGCCTTCGCGGCGCTCGTGGCGACGTACGTGGTGAGGCAGGTCGCGAAATGGCGGCGGGGCGAGGCGCTCAACGGCCCGAAGCTCCTCTTCCTCCTCGCCGTCATCCCGCTCTACGCGGTCATCTGCCTCTGGGACGCCACGCTCTCGGCGCCGCTCCTGGCGTTCGCCGCGTTCGTGACGATCTTCCACGACCTGCAGTACCACGCGATCGTCTGGTTCCACAACAAGAACCGCTACCAGGCCCCGGGCGTCGACCCTTCTCGGTTCGGCCTCGCCGCGAAGGTCTCCTCCAGCCTCCTCGTCTACGCGGCGGCGGCGATCGGCTCGGCGGCCTTCTTCCGGTTCCTCGGGTGCGGCCTCGAGCTCTTCCCCGGCTGCTCGCCGTTCGTCGCCTCGACCTCCTCGATGACGCTCTTCGGGACCTTCACCTGGACCGAGCCGCTCGTCGGAATGTTCGTCGGCTTCTCGATGCACCACTACTGGGTCGACCAGTTCATCTGGAGGCCGGGAAAGAGCGAGCAGCTGCGCAAGGAGCTGAAGCTCCAGTAGCGCCGGCGGGCCCCGTCCCGCGCCTTCCGAGGCCCCCGTCCCCGCGGACGGGGGCCTTTCCGCATCGCCCGATCGAAATAGACTCCGCGGAATGAACGGAGACTTCCCTCCCGACACCCTGCGCGCCTGGGGCGGCGCCGCCGTCGAGCGGCTCGCCCGCTACCTCGAGACGATCGAGAGCCGCCCCGTCCTCGCCCGGACGAAGCCGGGCGAGCTCGTCGCGCAGTTCCCGGCCAGCGCCCCCGAGGAGCCCGAGCCGTGGGAGGCGATCGAGGCGGACCTCGACCGCCTCGTCGAGCCGAACCTGACGCACTGGCAGCACCCCGGCTTCATGGCCTACTTCGCGACGAACGGCTCGGTGCCGGGGATCGTCGGCGAGACGCTCGCCGCGGGCTACAACCAGGTCGGCATCCTCTGGCGCACCTCGCCCGCGTCGAACGAGATGGAGCAGGCGATGGTCCGCTGGCTCGCGAACCTCGTCGGCCTCCCGGCCGAGTTCGACGGGCAGCTCGCCGACACCGCCTCGACCGCCTCGCTCATCGCCCTCGCCGCCGCCCGCGAGCAGGCATTCCCCGACGTGCGGAAGACCGGCCTCTCGGGCCTCCCCCCCGCCGTCGTCTACGCCTCGGAGATGGCCCACTCCTCGATCGACAAGGCGTGCGTCGTCCTCGGGCTCGGGATCTCGGGCCTCCGGAAGATCCCGACGGACGCGGAGCACCGGATGGTCGTCTCCGCGCTCGAGGAGGCGATCACGGCCGACCGCGCCGCCGGGAGAAGGCCGATCGCCGTCGTCGCCACGGCCGGGACGACCTCCGTCGCCTCGGTCGACCCGCTGCCCCAGATCGCCGCCCTCTGCCGGCGCGAGGGGCTCTGGATGCACGTCGACGCCGCCTACGCCGGCGCCGCGGCGAGCCTCCCCGAGAAGAGGCCCCTCTTCGCCGGCTGGGAGGAGGCCGACTCGATCGTCTGGAACCCCCACAAGTGGCTCTTCCTCCCGCTCGAGTGCACCGGCCTCTTCTTCCGGAGGATGGAGCGCGTGCGGCGCGCCTTCTCGGTCGTCCCGACCTACCTCGAGACGCCCGAGGGGAGCGCCGGAGTCCGCGAGTACATGGACTACGGCATCCAGCTGGGCCGGCGCTTCCGGGCGCTGAAGACGTGGATCATGCTGCGCACTTTCGGCGCGAAGGCGCTCCGCGAGCGGCTCCGGAGCCACGTCGACCTGGCGCTCCGCCTCGAAGCGGACCTCCGGCGGGAGCCGGACGTCGAGCTCCTCGCCCCCGTCCTCTTCTCCGTCGTCGTCTTCCGCTTCGCCCCCGCCGGCCTCTCCGAGCCGGAGCGCGACGCGCTGAACCAGCGGGTCCTCGAGGCGGTCAACCGCGACGGCCGCTCGTTCATCTCGCACGGCGTCGTGAAGGGGAAGTACGCCCTCCACGCCGCGGTCGGGAGCCTCCGGACCGAGGAACGGCACCTCGACGCGTTCCTCGATTCCTTGCGCTCCGCCCGGGACCTCGCTGAAACTGTGAAGAGCCCCAGCCCGTAAAGTACGCGAAGAGCCGGAGGGGAGAGCTGCGCGGGTCGCCGGATGGGGTGGTCCGCGGCGCCCAAGTCCCTCCGGGAGAGCGAGATGAGCCTCACCGAACCGAGCAACCGCACCGCGGACCTCTCCGCCCTGAAGATCCGGCGCGACGAGCGCCCCGACCGGGGGCGTTGGGTCCTCCCCGCCGCCGCGACGGCGGTCGTCGTCGCGATCGCCGCCTTCCTCGTCCTCGGAGGCCGTGGGACGACCCTCCGCGCGCCCGAGGTCTCCGTCACCCGGGTCGCCCTCGTCACGCCGACGCAGGCCTCCACCGTCCTCACTGCCTCGGGCTACATCGTCGCCCGGAGCAAGGCCGAGATCTCCCCGAAGTCGGTCGGGCGCGTCGCCTGGCTGAACCTCGAGGAGGGGCAGCGCGTGCGGAAGGGGGAGCTCGTTGCCCGTCTCGAGTCGCAGGAGCTCGAGGCGCAGCGGAAGCAGTACGCCGCCGCGCGCGAGCAGGCACTCGCCGAGCTCGTGAACGCCCGCACCGAGCGGCAGCGGGCCGCGCAGCTCCTGAAGGAGCAGGTCGGGAGCCAGCAGGCCTTCGACGGCGCGGACGCGCGCGTGAAGGCCCTCGAGGCGCAGGTCGCCTCCATCGAGGCGCAGGTCCGCTACGTCGAGGAGCTGATCCGCAACGCCGAGATCTACGCCCCGATCGACGGCGTCGTGACGGTGAAGAAGGCGTTCGTCGGCGAGACGGTCTCCCCGCAGGGCTTCGGGGGCTCCGGCTCGGCCGGGGCGACGTTCGCCGTCATCGTCGACCTCGGCTCGCTCGAGATGGAGGCCGACATCAACGAGCAGAACCTCGGGCGGCTCTCCATCGGGCAGCCGGCGGAGGTGGCGCTCGACGCGTATCCCGACAGGCCCTACAAGGCGCGCCTGAGGCAGATCGTCCCCACGGCCGACCGGCAGAAGGGCTCCGTGAAGGTGAAGATCGAGATCCTCGACAGGGACGCGCGGATCCTCCCCGAGATGTCGTGCCGCGTCGTCTTCCTGAACCCGGAAGCGAAGGTCGACGCGGAGGCGAAGCCGAAGGTGATGGTCCCGGCGGCGTCCGTCGTCGAGGTGGGCGGGAAGAAGGGGGTCCTCCTCGTGAAGGAGTCCCAGGCGATCTTCCGCCCGCTCGAGCTCGGCGCGGCGGCCGGGAGCCAGGTGGAGGTCGCCTCGGGCGTCTCCGGCGGCGAGGACATCGTCGCCGAGGCGGCCGGGTCGGACGGAAAGACGGTCAAGTGGCGGGCGGAGCAGAAGGTCCGCGTGAAGAAGGACTGACGAGGAAGCGATGGCAGAGCCCCTGATCAAGATCGAGAGCGTCGTCAAGCAGTACACGCGCGACACGCAGGTCCTCACCGTCCTCGACGGCCTCTCCCTCGAGGTCGAGAAGGGGGATTTCGTCGCCCTGATGGGTCCGTCGGGCTCGGGGAAGACGACACTCCTGAACCTGATCGCCGGCATCGACCGGCCCACCCGCGGGCGCATCCTCGTAGGGGAGGACGAGGTCTCCGCGATGAGCGAGGGGGCCCTCGCGAGGTGGCGCAGCGAGAACGTCGGCTTCATCTTCCAGCTCTACAACCTCGTGCCGGTCCTCACGGCGTTCGAGAACGTCGAGCTGCCGCTCCTCCTGACCCGGCTCTCGAAGAAGGAGCGGCGGCGGCAGGCCGAGACCGCGCTCGGCGTCGTCGGCCTCTCCGACCGGATGGACCACTACCCGCGGCAGCTCTCGGGCGGCCAGGAGCAGCGCGTCGCCATCGCGCGGGCCATCGCGACCGACCCGTCGCTCCTCGTCGCCGACGAGCCGACGGGCGACCTCGACGCGAAGTCGGGCGAGGAGATCCTCGTCCTCCTCGAGCGGCTCCACCACGAGTTCGGGAAGACGATCGTCATGGTGACGCACGACCCGAAGGCCGCCGCGCGCGCGCATCGCCTCGTCCACCTCGACAAGGGGGTCCTGAAGGAGGACGTCCGGGCGAAGGAGGCGACGGGCGAGGTCGGCGTCGCGGCCGCCGCGGCGATCGCCGCCGGCAAGTAGGGCGATGAAGATCGTCCCGCTCGTCCTGAAGAACCTCCTGAGGAAGAAGACGCGCTCGGCGCTGACGATCGCCTCGATCGTCCTGCCGCTCTTCGTCATCTGCCTCCTCGGGACGCTCCTTCGGGCCCTCGAGGCCGACCCCTCGGGCGGGAAGGGGATGTACCGGCTCATCGTCCGGCACAAGGTCTCGATCACGAACTGGCTCCCGGGCGCCTACGACCCGAAGATCCGGACGCTCCCGGGCGTCACCGAGGCCGTCCGGATGCAGTGGTTCGGGGGGGCGTACGTCGACCAGTCGGCGAAGAACCAGTTCGCGCGGTTCTCCGTGACCGACGTCGACCGCTTCCTCCGGGTCTACGACGAGGTCTCCGTCGTCGAGGGGAGCGAGGCCGACTGGGTCGGCGACCGCTCCGGCCTCCTCGTCGGCCGGCAGCTGATGAAGAGGTACGGCTGGCGGCTCGGGCAGAAGGTCTCCTTCAAGGGGGACATCTACCCGATCACGCTCGAGCTGACGGTCCGGGCCGTCTTCGCCGGCCCCGACGAGAGCGGCGTCTACTTCCACCACGCCGCGATCGAGGAGGCCCTGCCGCGCGTGAAGGGGTACGTCGGCTGGTACTGGCTGAAGACGGCCTCCGTCGCCGACACGGAGCGGATCCCGCGGCAGATCGACGCGATGTTCGAGAACTCCTCCGCCCCGACCCGGACCGAGACGGAGAAGGAGTTCCAGAGCATGTGGGTCTCGATGCTCGGGAACGTGAAGCTCCTCGTCGGCTCGATCACGACGATCATCGGCGTCGTCATCCTCCTCATCGCGGCGAACACGATGGCGATGGCGGCGCGCGAGCGGGTCACCGAGATCGCCGTCCTCCGCGTCCTCGGCTTCACGAAGGAGAAGGTCCTCGGCCTCGTCCTCGGCGAGAGCTTCGCGCTCTCGATGTTCGGGGGCGGCCTCGGCCTCGGCCTCTTCGTCCTCCTCCTCCCGGGCTTCCGCGAGGGGCTCGTCAACTCCCCGATGGGGGCCTTCGCGGCCGGGATCCGCCTCTTCCCCGAGGTCCTCGCCCTCGGCTTCGGCGTGACGGTCGCCGTCGGCCTCCTCGCGGGGCTCGTCCCGGCGGTCCGCTCCGCGCAGCGCCCGATCACCGAGGGGCTCCGGCAGGTGGCCTGATGAAGTTCGTCCCCTACGTCCTGAAGAGCCTCTTCCGGAAGAAGACGCGCTCGGTCCTGACGATCTTCTCGATCGTCCTCCCCTTCTTCGTCATCTGCGTCCTCGGGACGCTCCTGGCGACGCTCGACGCCGACCCGTCGGGCGGGAAGGGGATGTTCCGCCTCGTCGTGCGGCACAAGGTCTCCCTCACGAACTTCGTCCCCGAGGCCTACCGCGAGCGGATCGCCCAGCTCCCCGGCGTCGAGGAGGTGACGATCCTCAACTGGTTCGGCGGGACGTACAAGGACAACCGCCCCGAGAACATGTTCGCCCGCTTCGGCTGCGAGCCGGAGAAGCTCGTGAAGATCTTCGACGAGGTGACGATCGTCGAGGGGACGGCGGCCGGGTGGGCCTCCGACCGGAAGGGGGCCCTCGTCGGCGAGCGCCTCATGAAGCGCTACGGCTGGAAGATCGGAGACACGTTCGTCCTGAAGGGCGACATCTTCCCGATCGACCTCGAGCTGACGGTCCGCGCCGTCTTCCGCGGCTCCGACGAGACGGGCGTCTACTTCGACCGCAAGGCGGTCGAGGAGGCGCTCCCCTGGGCGAAGGGGCAGGTCGGGACGTTCTGGATCAAGGCCGCCTCCGCCGAGGCGGTCCAGTCCCTCCCCCGCCAGATCGACGCCCTCTTCGAGAACTCCTCCTTCCCGACGAAGACGGAGACGGAGAAGGAGTTCCAGAACGGCTTCGTCTCGATGCTCGGGAACGTGAAGGCGGTCGTGACCGGCATCTCGACGGCGATCGCCCTCGTCATCCTCCTCATCTCGGCGAACACCATGGCGATGGCCGCCCGCGAGCGGGTCGTCGAGATCGCCGTCCTCCGGACGCTCGGCTTCGGAAAGCCCCTCATCCTGACGCTGATCCTCGCCGAGAGCCTCCTCCTCTCGGCGACGGGGGCGTTCGTGGGACTCGCCCTCTTCCGGCTCTCGTTCCCCGGCCTGAAGGAAGGGCTCCTCAGCTCGCCGATGGCGGGCTTCGCCGCGGGGATGCAGCTCTTCCCGGAGGTCCTCGCCACGGGGATCGCGGTGACCCTCCTCGTCGGCCTCGTCGCCGGGATCGTCCCGGCGATCCGCTCCGCCCGCCGCTCCATCCCCGACGGCCTCCGCCAGGTCGGCTAGAGAGGTATCGCACGTGCTCTCCATCCCGCTGAAGTACAACGTCCGGAACCTCTTCGTCAGGAAGGTGACGACGTCGCTCACCGTCCTCGGCATCGCGCTCGTCGTCGCCGTCTTCCTCTGCGTCATGGCGCTCGGCGAGGGGCTCGCGACCGTCTTCACCGCCTCGGGGTCGGAGAAGAACGTCCTCGTTCTCCGCCAGAACTCGCAGTCCGAGCTCCAGTCGGGGATCTCGCGCGACCAGGCGCCGCTCGTGAAGGCGCTCCCCGGCATCGAGAAGGACGCCGACGGCAAGCCGCTCGTCTCGGCCGAGCTCGTCGTCGTCCTGAACCTCGACAAGAAGGACGGCGGCTCCTCGAACGTCACGCTCCGCGGCGTCGAGGAGAAGGGAATGGCGCTCCGCCCCGGGATGCGGCTGACCGAGGGGCGGGCGTTCGTGCCGGGGACGTCGGAGGTCGTCGTCGCCGAGAGCGTCGCCCGCAGGTTCAGGGGGGCCGAGGTGGGCCAGGAGATCCGCTTCGGCGCCTACCGCTGGAAGGTCGTCGGGCACTTCGACGCCGGCGGCACCGCCCCCGACAGCGAGATCTGGACGGACACCGAGGGTATGGTCAACACGTTCCAGCGCGGGGGCTACTCGTCGATCCTCGCGCGGACGACGGACCGGGCGGCGCGCGACCAGTTCGTCGCCGCCGTCGCCGGCGACGCGCGGCTCGCCCTCGACGGGAAGGTCGAGCGGGCCTACTACGACGAGCAGACGGCGACGGCCGCGCCGATCAAGTTCCTCGGCGTCTTCGTCGGCGTCGTCATGGCGATCGGGGCCTGCTTCGGCGCGATGAACACGATGTACGCGGCCGTCTCGGCCCGCACGCGCGAGATCGCGACGCTCCGGGCCCTCGGCTTCTCGCGCCTCTCGATCCTCGTCTCCTTCGTCCTCGAGTCGGTCGCCCTCGCCTTCCTCGGCGGGGTCGCCGGCTGCGTCCTCGCCTTCCTCCTCGTGAAGCTCGCCCTCTCGGGCGTCACCGGGACGACGAACTTCGCGACCTTCGCCGAGGTCGTCTTCGCGTTCCGGCTGACCCCGGCCCTCCTCGTGACGGGCATCGTCTTCTCGCTCGTGATGGGCTTCTTCGGAGGCCTCTTCCCGGCGGGCCGGGCGGCCTTCACGAAGATCACGGCGGCGCTGCGGCAGGTGGGGTGAGGAGCGGCGGCCCGGCTTCGGCCGCCGGGGCGACTATCGCCCGGCTGACCAGGCGTAGACCGTGTCGGAACCGCGGTCGAACGCGACGAACGTCCGCTGCGGGACGCTGCGCCCGGCCCCGGAGTAGACGTCGGCGGCGATGACCGTGGTCTCCCGGGCGGGAACGACCTGGACGAGCCCCCGGAACCACCAGTCGGCCCTCTTCGGGGCGCGGAAGGTCAGGGTCGCAACCTGGCCGTCGGGAATCCGGAGAAGCTCGGCCTCGAGGCCCGGACGATCCGGCGCGGGAAGCCGGAAGCGAAGCCAGAACACCCCGCTCCCGTCCTCGACCTGAGACCTCAGCTCCGTCGCGCCGGGGGGAACCCAGGAAGGGACCGCGTCCCCGGCGTCCGCGCGGGTCGGGAACATCGACGACTCCCCACCCGAACGTCCGCAGGCCGAAGCCAGGACCAGGAAGAGGATTCCCGTGAAGAGGGCGAAGCGGCGGGTCACCGCTTCACTGGCACTTGTCGATGTTGTCCCGGACGTAGTCGGCAAGCGTCCCCTTCTTCATCCGCGACCGGAGGTCCTCGAGGATCGGCCACTTCCAGCGCGACTTCTGCTTGAGCAGGTTCTCGTAGAGCCGGATCGTGCTCTCGAGCCCCCCCACGAAGACCGCCTCGCGGTCCAGCGCCTTGTCGGGGTTCTGGATCGCCCAGGCGGCGTTCCCGAAGTAGAGCTGGCCGACGAGCTCGGGGGCCGCGTTCTTCCCCTGGCCGTTGATCGGCCCGAGCAGCTCGGGGCACGTGGAGATGAAGAGGTCCGGAGCGTTGACGATGAAGCTCGTCAGCCACTGCCGGGCGTTCTCGGCTCCCGAGGCGAGAGGGTCTTCCTCGAGCTGCTTCACGAAAGCCAGCGCCTGCGCCTTGTCCTCCGGCGAGGAAACGGCGGCGTCCTGCGCGAGGCTCGGGGCGGCGGCGAGGAGGGCGATCAGGAACGGCAGCACGGCGGGCGAGAAGGAAAACCTCTTCATGGACCCAGTACTATGCCCTAAAACGGATTTCAGTTCACGGGGGTGCGGTCAGGGGCCTCGTTCGTTCCCGTCGGGTCCGGGCCAGGCGGGCTCTCCGCCCTGTCCAGCAGTCCGGCAGAAACGGTCCTCAGGGGCCCGAACGGACCTGGAGGGCCACCAGGAGCCCCGCCAGCACGAGCGCCCCGGCCAGGCAGAGCCCGAGGAGCCAGAGGTCGATGCGGCCGTACCCCGCCAGGGCAGGCATCGCGCGGGCAAGGGACAGCCCCACGACCGAGAGGCCGACGGTCAGGAGCGCCGTGAACCCCGCGAAGCTCCACGGCGCGCCGCCGTACGAGGCGACGATCACGAGGAACCCCGTGAAAAGGCTCGACGCCACGAGACCCGCGGCGGGTCCGAAGAGCCGGCTCGACTCGAAACGTCCCTGGACGAAGACAGCGGCAAGAGCCACGGAAGCGACGCCGAAGGCCAGGACGCCGGCGGAGAACGCCAGGACGAACGAGGTGAAGGACGCGTCCAGCCGGCCCCCTCAGCGCCCCGGGCGCCCCGGGGCCCGCGACTCGACGGGACCGGGGGCCGTCACGCGCGGGCCGCCTCGGCCGGGAGCCTGCCCAGGAGGCGCCAGAGGCCCCGGTGGAACCGGTGGAGGCCGCCGATCCCCGGCAGGAACATCAGGAGGCATTGCCCGTGGACGAGCGACACGCCCCTTTCGCCCGCGATCCGCACGGCCTCGGCGGACCCCGCTCCCTGCTGGAGCCAGACGCGCCGGATTCCCGCCGCGGCCGCCTCGCCGACGAGCTTCACGGCCTGGGCCGGGGGCGTGACGACGACGAGACCGTCGACCCTGCCCGCTGCGGCTTCGAGGTCGCGAGCGCACCGGACCCCCTCGAGCTGCGGCGCCTCGGGATGGACCGGGACCACCTCGTAGCCGCGCGCCACGAGCTCCCGGAGGATCACGTTTCCGAACTTCTTTCCGGAACGGGAAGCCCCCGCCAGGGCGAGACGCCTGGTTTCGACGAAGTCGCGGACGAGGTCGGAGGTCACGGCAGCGGCACCGCTCATGGCTCGCCTTTCGGGCCGGCTACTCCACGAGGAGGAGCTGGGCCGAGGCCCCGAGCGACGCGAGCCGTCCGCTTCCCGGCTTTCCCGAGGTCTTCCGCTCCACGTAGAGGAGGACGCCGAAGTCGGGGAAGTCGGGCTCGGCGAACACGTCGTCGGGGTCGTCCACGTCCTCGTCGAAGCCGGCGTCGAGGTTCGGGCGCAGGATAAGGTCGGCCTCGGGCTCGTCCAGCTCGGCGAAGTAGTAGGGCCCGATCGACGCGCTCTCGTGCAATCGAAACGTGACCCCGAGGAGCCGCTCGACCTCCTCGCGCACGGTCTCCACGTCCTCGGAGAGGAATCCCCAGAGCTCGACGGCGTCGCTCATGCCGCGATTCTGCACGAAACGGCCCCGCGCGGGTCCGCGGAGGCCGGGCTCCCCGTGCCGCCCGACTTCAGCCCTTTCGCCCCGCAAGGAGGAGGGCCGCGCCCGCGATGACGGCGCCGGCCCCGGCCCAGACGGGGACCTCGACCCTGCCCTTTTCCTTCAGCGAGAGCTCGAGGCCCGCGATCTTCGCGGTGTGGGTCTCCTTCGTGTAGGTGAAGGTCCTGTAAGCGAGCGCCAGGACGCCGACGACGATGAGCACGAGCCCGAGGATCGTTTTCGCCTTCATTCCTGTCTCCCTCTTCCGGCAGAGCGTATCCCCTCTCCGCTCGCCCGGTCTGCGGGCTGGCGCCGGGACCGCCCGCCGGTCAGAAGAGCTTCTCGGCCTTCATCCGCGCGAGCCCCGCCTTCGTGAGAGCCGCGAGCTCCCGGAAGAGCTCCGCGTCGGGCGCGCGGAAGTTGAAGCACGACTTGCCCTGCATCCGGGTCCGCAGGCCGTCCGAGACCCCGTCCAGGAGATCGGGGTACATGTACACCGGGAAGAGGTGGAAGGAGACGTAGTTCTTCCTCACCTCCACGCTTCCGAAGAACAGCTCCTTCTTCCACTTCGCCGAGTAGGGCGTGTTCAGCGTGTAGCCCTTCGGGCCGTCGGCGGTCGGCTTCAGCCCCTTCGCGTGGGCGGCGAGGATCTTCCGGAGCGCGGTGAAGGCCTCCGCGGAGTCCTCGGCGCTGGCCCGGAGCGGGGGCGTGCGGGCGGGGGGCGTTTCCATGGAGACCTCCTCGACGCGGCATTGGGTCGCCCGGGAGAGGCTACCAGCCCCGGACGGGACCGGGCGCGCCCCTACGGCGCGAGCGCCGGCTCCAGCGCGGCCCTCACCTGCCAGCGGGTGGGGCGCTTCCGCAGCCAGGACCTGAGGAGGACGCAGTCGTCGCAGGGAACCGAAGGAAAGCCGTAGGACAGCTCGTCGAGGACCCGGGTCGTCAGGCCGGGCTCGACGCCGAGGTAGACGTCGACGAGCCCCGGCTCCGTTCCGTCGCCGGAGAGGCCCGCGAGGGCCGCTTCGAGCGCGGCTTGGCGAAGGGCCACGAGCCCCACCTCGCGACAGGTTTCCACGACACCGCCGTCGAGGAAGGTCCCGCAGGAGGTCGCGAGGAACGCCTCGAAGGCCTTCGTCACGTACTCGATCCTGCTCGTCCGGGGAAGCCGCGCGTCCACGAAGGCGATCCGCCGCGAGGCCAGCTCGCGCGGGGAGACCCCCTCCTGCGCCCAGGGAAGCGGAACGCCCTCCCCGGACCGCGGCCGGAACCAGCCGACGCGCGGAGGCCTCGCGACGGGCGCGGCGGCGAGCCTCCGCCTCAGCTCGTCCGCCGCGTCGACGAGCGCCTCCGCAGAGCTCTCGGTCCGGAGGCCCGCCGCCGCCTGGCCGAAAGCCTCGAGGACGACCGGCGTCCGGGACCGGTCCTCGCGGACCCACTCTTCCAGGACGTCGAGGAGCCCGGGAAAGAGGCGAAACGTCCAGCGCCTCGAGGCCGCCTCCAGGACGACCGGGGCGAGGGTCTCCGCTCCGGCGGCGTCGTCGGCGATGAGCGCCAGGGCCTTGCCGGCCGGCGACGGCCCGAACGGGCCGGAGCGCTGGGCGGCGAGCGGTCCGGCCAGGAGGACGAGCCCCCCGGCCACCAGAGCCCGGGCGAGGCGCAGGAGGACTTCCGGGGCGAGGCTCAGGAAGCCTTCGACCTGCCCCTCACCCTCTGGACGATGAAGAGCAGCAGGACCGCGCCGACGGTGGCCATGATGAAGCCGGCCGCCTCGCCCTCCTTGTAGAAGCCGACGAGCCGGCCGAGGAAGGTCGCCGCGACGGACCCGGCGATGCCGAGGAGCGTCGTCATGACGATCCCCATGTTCTCCTTGCCCGGGTGGAGGAGCTTGGCGACGACCCCGACGACGAAGCCGATGACGATGGTCCAGAGGAGGCTCAGCATGGAGGACATTCTGGGCCCCGGCCCGCCCCGGCGCCAGCGCCGCGGGTCAGCCTCGGCCCGACCAGCCGAGGATCGCCACGAAGTGGCAGACGCTCCCGCCGAGGACGAAGAGGTGCCAGACCGCATGCGCGTAGCGGACCCTCTTCGCCGCGTAGAAGGCGACGCCGCCCGTGTAGAGGAGGCCGCCCGCGGCCAGCCAGGCGAGGCCCGGCCACGGGACCGCCGCCAGCAGGGGTTTCGCCGCGACGACGACGAGCCAGCCCATGGCGACGTAGAGCCCGACGGCCAGCTTGTGGACCTTCTTCCCCAGCGCGAACTCGAGGGCGATGCCCGTCCCCGCGATGCCCCAGACGAGCGAGAAGAGGGTCCAGCCCCAGGGTCCGCGCAGGACGCCGAGCGTGAACGGCGTGTACGACCCGGCGATCAGGAGGTAGATCGCCGTGTGGTCGAGCTTCTGGAGGACCTCCTTGGCCCGCGACGGCCGGAGCGCGTGGTAGAGCGTCGAGACGAGGTACAGGGCCACGAGGGAGGAGGCGAAGACCGCCGCGCCGACGACCTCGGGGGTCCCGAAACGCCTCGCCGCCGCGGCGACGAGGAACGGGAAGGCGACGAGGCTCAGGACGAGGCCCACCCCGTGCGTGACGCTGTTGGCGACTTCCTCCCCCTTCGTCAGGGGGCGCGCGGGACGGGGGGGTTCGGGCATCAGCCCCATCGTACCCTCCCGGTGCTCTCCCGCCGGGCCAGGACGACGGCGGAGAGGCGGCGGGGCGCTCACGGTCTCGCCGGCCCGGAGCGCGCGTTCGGGAAATCCCTTTGAAATACCGCGTGGCCGGGCGGAGAATCACGCGTTTCAGGTTTCACGGGGAAATTCCGGGGGGAGTACGAAAAGACAGCAAGGGGGACCCGTAATGAGCGAGCTGCGCAGGCAGGTCACATTCCTCGGTTTCGCCGGCCTCACCGCCCTTCTGGCCGGTGCGCCGGCGGCGGCTGAGACCGGAACTTCGTCCGGTATCGACGCGGCCTGGTGGATCGCGCCGATCTCCTCGGTCCTGGCGCTGGCCATGGCCTGGGTGCTGTTCCGGATGATGCGGGCGGCCCCGGCCGGCAACGAACGGATGCAGGAGATCGCCCAGTACGTCCGCGAGGGTGCGTTCGCCTACCTGCGCCGGCAGTACCGGGTCGTCGGGATCGTCTTCGCGGTCCTGGCCGTCCTCCTGACCGTTCTGGCCTTCATGGGGATCCAGAACCCGTTCGTCCCCGTGGCCTTCCTGACGGGCGGCTTCTTCTCGGGCCTCTGCGGCTTCATCGGGATGAACACCGCGACCCTCGCCTCCTCGCGGACGGCCGAGGGGTGCCGCCACTCGCTGAACCGCGGCCTGCAGGTCGCGTTCCGCAGCGGCGCCGTCATGGGGCTCATCGTCGTCGGCTTCGGCCTCCTCGACATCTGCCTCTGGTACCTGGTCCTCGACAGGCTCGTCTACACCCCGGAGCACATGCTGAGCGGCCTGAAGGCCTTCGGGCTGACCTTCGTCCACGCCGGGACGAACGAGCACGACAAGCTCGTCGAGATCACCGTCACCATGCTGACGTTCGGGATGGGCGCCTCCACCCAGGCCCTCTTCGCCCGCGTCGGCGGCGGCATCTACACCAAGGCCGCCGACGTCGGCGCCGACCTCGTCGGCAAGGTCGAGGCCGGCATCCCCGAGGACGACCCCCGCAACCCGGCGACGATCGCCGACAACGTCGGCGACAACGTGGGCGACGTGGCCGGCATGGGCGCGGACCTCTACGAGTCCTACTGCGGCTCCATCCTCTCCACCGCCGCGCTCGGCGCCGCGATCCCGGCGCTCGGCAAGGTCGGCGTCCTGGCCCCGATGATCGTGGCCGGCATCGGCACGGTCCTCTCCATCATCGGCATCTTCATGGTCCGCACCCGGGAAGAGGCGACCCAGAAGAACCTCCTGCGCTCCCTCCTCATCGGCACGCTCGGCGCGAGCGCGCTCATCGTGCCGGCGGTCGCGCTCCTCGCCTGGTTCGGCTGGGTGCCGCCCGGCGTCTGGATCTCGGTCATCGCGGGCCTCTTCGCGGGCGTCGTCATCGGCCAGGCCACCGAGTACTACACCTCGGACGAGTACAAGCCGACGAAGGGGATCGCCGGGCAGGCCGTGATGGGCCCCGCCACAGCGGTCATCGACGGCATGGCGGTCGGCATGTACTCCACGGGCATCCCGGTCGTCACGATCGTCGCCGCCATCCTGGTCTCCTACTGGGCGCCCGGAGGGTTCACCGACGTGTCCCTCGGCCTCTACGGCATCGGCTTCGCGGCGGTCGGCATGCTGGCGACGCTCGGCATCACGCTCGCGACCGACGCCTTCGGCCCCATCGCCGACAACGCGGGCGGCAACGCCGAGATGGCGCACCTCCCCGCCGAGGTCCGCCACCGCACCGACGCCCTCGACTCGCTCGGCAACACCACCGCGGCGACGGGCAAGGGCTTCGCCATCGGCTCGGCGGCGCTGACCGCGATGGCGCTCCTCGCCGGCTACCTGGAGGAGATCCGGGTGTGGCTCGGCCGGATGGCGGCCGAGGCCCCGGGCCTCCTCGCCATCCAGGGCCCGATCGCCTTCTTCAAGGGGAAGACCGCCGAGGCGCCGGCCGAGGCCGTCGCGGCCGCGGCCGCCGCGGGGAAGACCCTCGTCGGCACGAGCAGCGCGACGATGGCCACCTTCATGGCCGCCTACGACGCCACGCTCATGAACCCGGCCGTCCTCTGCGGCATCTTCATCGGCGCCATGATGGTCCTCGTCTTCTCGGCCATGACGCTCAAGGCCGTCGGCCGCGCCGCCGGCTCGATGGTCGAGGAGGTCCGCCGCCAGTTCAAGGAGATCCCGGGGATCATGCAGGGCACCGGGAAGCCCGACTACGCGAAGTGCGTCGCGATCTCCACGGCGGGCGCCCAGCGCGAGATGCTCGTCCCCTCGCTCCTCGCCATCGCCGTCCCCATCGTGGTCGGCATCGTCTTCGGCGTCGCCGGCGTCATGGGCCTCCTCGTCGGCAGCCTCTCCTGCGGCTTCGTCCTCGCGATCATGCTGAACAACGCCGGCGGCGCGTGGGACAACGCCAAGAAGCACATCGAGCGCGGCAACTTCGGCGGCAAGGGGTCCGACGCCCACAAGGCGGGAGTCACCTGCGACACCATCGGCGACCCGTTCAAGGACACGACCGGCCCGTCGCTGAACATCCTCATCAAGCTCATGACGATGGTCTCGGTCGTCTTTTCCGGCCTCGTCGTGGCCTGGGGCGGCAAGCTGTTCTTCTAGTCGCGCCTGCCGCGCGGACGCGGCGGCCGGAACACGTGGCGGGGCGCGCTTTCGCGCGCCCCGCTCCGTTTCCGAGCTCCGTCGACGGCCGGTCCGTCCTGACGGGAGGCCGCCCGGGGCTTACTTGTACGAGAAGCCGCTCCCGCCGATGAACTCCCTGAGGATGCTCGTCGCGGGGACGTCGTCCGGCCACACGGGAACGAAGAGCTCGAGGAAGCGCCGGAGCTGGTAGCCCTTGGCCTGGGCCGGCGAGCCGGGCGGGACCTCGAGGAGGTAGCGGTAGGCGAAGCTCTTCAGGACGGCCGTCTCGTAGGCGAGGGCCGAGTTGAACATCGCGTCGCAGCGCTCCTGGAACGGGAAGATGTGCTTCTCCTCCCCCGCCCGGACCTTGGGCCACCTGAGGATCGTCGTCTCGGCCGAGTAGTTGCGGTACTTGCGGTCGCGGACGATCCGGCGGAGGAGCCGCGCGTCGCTCGTGCGGATCCGGTTGTGGTCGTCGATGCAGAGCTGCGTCAGCGCGTTGACGAAGATCCGGAACTTCCGGTTCTCGGCGACCGTCTCGGTCAGGCGCGGGTTGAGGGCGTGGATCCCCTCGATGAGGAGGACCTCGTTCGCCCCCAGCCGGCGGGGGCGCCAGTCGGCCTCGGCCTTCCTCTGCCCCACCCGGAAGTCGTAGACGGGCGTCAGGACCTCGCGGCCCTCGACGAGCCCCTTCAGGTGCGGGAGGAAGAGCGGGAGGTCGATCGCCTCCAGCGCCTCGAAGTCGAAGTCCCCCTCCTCGTCGAGGGGCGTCTTCTCGCGGTCGACGTAGTAGTCGTCGAGCGAGAGGGTCCTCGGCGTGAGGCCGTTCACCTCGAGCTGGATCGAGAGGCGCTTGACGAACGTCGTCTTGCCCGAGGAGGAGGGTCCGGCGATGCAGACGACGCGGAGCTCGCCGCGCCGCGCGGCGATCCGGTCGGCCAGCTCGGCGATCTTCTTCTCGTGCTGGCCCTCGGCGATCCGGATGACGTGCTTGATCCGGTCGCCGAGGCAGAGGTCGTTCAGGTCGGGGACGTTGCCGACTCCGACGAGCTCGTTCCACCGCTTCGTCTCGGTGTAGGCGTTGAAGAGGACCGTCCCTCCCCGGGGCGCGGACGCGGCGCACTCCGGCTCGCCGTCGAAGACGAGGAGGATTCCCGGCTCGTACGGCTCGACGTGGAAGGTCCGGCAGCACCGGGCGGAGAGGGCGTAGGGGCCGTGCCGGATGTCGGTGAAGCCGAGGCACGAGACGAGCGGGACGCGGTGCGAGGGCCAGACGCGAAGGAGGCGCACCTTGAGCGTCTCGCCTTCCTGCTCGAAGAGGTGGAACGCGGCGTCGATGGAAACTTCCTGCCTCACGACCTGCCGCCCCGCGTCCGCCTCGGCGCGAAACGCCTCGTTCAGCGCGGCGGCGAGCTCCGGCAGGGGCGGGTGCTCCCCCGAGACGCCGTAGTGGTACCCGCCCTTCAGGCTCTGCCCGACGTGCAGGCGCGCCCTCGGGAAGAGCCGGCGCGCCACGCCGTGGAGGAGGAGCGTCGCGGTCCGGCGAACCACCTCCTCTCCCTCGCGCGAGGAGGCGTCGACCGGCTCGACACGGCTCGGGCACTCGACCGGGAAGTCGAGCGCCACGACCCGCCGGTTGACGCAGGCGGCGACGAGGTCGAGGCCGTCCGTCGGCCCCGAGTCGAGGAGCTCGCCGACGGTGGTCCCCTCGAGGACCTCCGTCTTCGCCCACGGAAGCTCGACCGGAATCAGCGCCATTCCGCGTCCGGCCCGCTCAGACCATCTCGAGCCAGTTGAACCAGATCGGGTGGCTCTCCTGGTACCAGGCGAGGACCTCCCGGATGAGGGCCTTCTTGTCGGGCGAGAGGACCGCGTCGTCGATCCGGTCGAAGTGGATCCTGAGGCCGTTCTCGCCGAAGTACTCGATCGCCTCCGAGGCGAGGGTCTGGAGCTCGTTGCGGATCCGCCCCGAGTCGGAGACCTTTACCGGCCGCGTCTTCCAGTCCTGGCCGCGGTAGAACCTGTCCAGGAGCGGCGAGAAGACGAGGCGCGTCTGGTCGAACGACTCCATCAGGCGCAGGGTGAGGGTGACGTCCAGGATCCCGCGCTCCGAGGCGGCGCGGGTCGTGACGCGGTAGACGCCCTGCTGCACCTGCTCGACGCCGGGGAGCCCCGTGTAGGGCTCGGGGAGCATGCTCCCCATGAGCGACAGGACGTGCCACTCCTTCTTCTGGAAGAAGTCGTCCGCGGCGATCGTCTTCCGCCCCACGGGCATCCCCGCCTCGCGGGCGTTGTTCAGGATCGACGCGTAGCCGAGGCAGTCCTTCGGCGTCACGTCCCTCTCCAGCGTCTCGGCGAGCCTCTGCGGGAAGTCGGGGGCGTCGGGGTCGAGGTAGAGGAGGAGCCGCTCCTTCTCGTAGGAGACCTCGAACTTCGACGTGAGGAGGCACATCGAGGTCCGGTTCCCGAGGATCGGGTCGAGGCTCGCCGCCTGCACCGCCTCGGCCGAGGCGGCGTAGCCGTCGGTGATGAAGAGGTGCGTCCGGCCGTCCTCGCCCGTGAAGGGGCCGACGTGGTAGGTCGGGGCGTACGTCCCCGAGTCGGTGAAGGCGCCGAGGCCGGTCGGGAGGACCCAGCCGTCCTCCACGAGGTGCGCGCCCAGGGCCTTCCATTCGTCCCAGAGCTTGCCGATCCGCTTGACGCGCGTCGGCCCGGACAGCGTCCAGACGTGGACGTTCCCGGGCTCGATGCCGGGGTAGGTCTTCCGGATCGCGTCCATCACGAGCGAGCGCGGGGCGAGGAAGTCGAGGAGGACGGAGGACTCCGCCGCCGTCTCGTAGACCTTCTCCGGCAGCGTCATCGCGCCGGTGTACCCCTCGTAGGGCCGGGCGATCCGGAGCGGCTGGTCGAAGAGGTGGAGGACCGTCGTCGGCCCCGTCGGGCTCCCCTTCGCGAAGCGGGAGGTGTTCTCGAGCGTGTCGATCGCCGCGCCCCAGACCGTGATGCGCGAGGCGACGAGCTCGGTCCAGAACGCCTTCCAGCCGTAGGAAGGCTCGTTGATGAACCGGTGGACCCTGTGGTCGAGCCACTTCGCGACGGCGGGGCGGGCGTAGACCCGGCCGAAGCCGAGGAGCGGGTTCGAGCCCATGTCGGGCGTCTCGCCCCCCTTCGGCATGAGCCCCTCGCCGAGGCTCACCATGATCGCGTGGTTCTCCGGGAGCGACCGTGTCAGGTACCAGAGGCCCTCGCTCATCGCGTAGGCGGAGACCGCGTCCGCGTCCTTCTTCACGTGGTTCGCAAGGTGCGCCTCGAGCCCCTTCGCCTCGCCCCAGCGCCCGAAGAGCCGCGTGCCGAGGGCCGTCACGGCGGCCGTCATGATCAGGCACTTCTCGAGCGAGGTCCCGACGAACGAGAGGTCCTGCGAGGGCTCCCCCGCCACGCGGCGCTCCTCGACGTCCTCGAGCCAGAGGTGGAAGCGGCCGAGGACGGGACGGGAGTCGAAGGCCCACTGCGAGATGAGGTCGCGGCGTGCGCGTGCGTCGTGCATGTCCGCGAGTTTAGCCTCGCGGGTGGCCTTTCCTAGCCCTGGTACCGGTCCTGGATCGCGGCGAGGACCTCGGTCCGAAGCGATTCGATCTCATATGCCGAGGCCCGGTGGCGCAGCGCCCTCTCGGCCTTCCGGACGGCTTCGGCGAGAACCTCGTCGCGCAGGACGTCGGCGATCCACCGGGAGAGGTCCCCGCGGAGGGAGTGGTGCCGCACGACTCCGGCGTCGGCGCGCCGGATCTCGCGGTGGAACTCCTCGACGTTCCCCGCGGACCGACCCGTCTCCCCGGCACCCGAGCGAAAGAAGAAGTGCTGATCGCGGGGGAGCGTCCCTCCGTGGTACTTGTGGAGGTGCCTCGCGTGCGGGCTCGCCCGCCGGGCGACGGTGAACGGTCGCGGCCCGTTTCCTCCGCGCCGCGAGAGAAGGGCGTGGCCCGGCGCGGGGCGCTCCGCCCGCGGTCCGGCCCACGCCGGCAGGTCCGCGGCCTCCTCGACGCCGAGGTCGAGGACGAACTCGAGGCTCTCGAGGACATCCGCGGGGAGGTGCTCGGGGAGCCAGGTCGTGAGGCAGGTCCCGGGTCTCCCCGGGTCGAACGTCTCGAGCGGCTCGTGCGCCAGGTTCAGGGCCACCTGCGCCTCGTCGACGAAGAGCCAGTGGGGCAGCCCCGTGTCCTTCCAGAGGGCGCCCAGCTCCTCGAGGGCGGCCCTGCAGTACGCCGCCTTCTCGTGCGGGTCGAGGAACGAGAGGTCCACAACGACGCTCCCGAAGCGATGCTCGATGAGCCGCGGGAGCTGGTCGGGCCCGGGGAGCGGCTCGCTGCCTCCCACCACGAGGACGCCCCGGAGCCTTCCGAGCGAGACGTGGTCCCCCTCGGGGTCGAGGACGCAGAGGGAGTAGCCGAGGCCGAGGAGCCTCTCGGCGATGAGCCCCGTCAGGTGGGATTTCCCCGACATCGTCCCCCCCGTCACGAGGACGTTGACCCCCGAGGCCGGGATCCGCGCGGGCGATCCGTCCTCGTAGGTCCCGACGACGGCCTGGAACCGCCGCGGTTCGGGGGTCTCGTCGCTCAGGACGGACGGTCCGAGGAGGAAGCGGGCGAGGCCGGCGCTCCCGGGCTCGTCGAGGACGACGTCGGCCGCCTGCCGGAGCGAGGGGACCGCGTCGGCGACCGCGACGCCAAGCTCGCAGGCGCCGAGAAGGGAGTGGTCATTCTCCCCGTCGCCGACGGCGAGCGTGGAGTGCCGCGAGATGCCGAGGTCGCCGAGGGCGTCGAAGAGGCCCGTCCCCTTCGACACCCCGGACGGGACGAGCATCATCTCCTGCCGGTTCCTCACGACCTGGACCTCGAGGCCGAGGCGCCCGATCTCCTCCAGGGCGGCGACGGCGTCGCGCGCGTGGCCCGCCAGGATCGCCTGCCCGCGGCGGAGCGCGACCCCGCGCGTCGCGAGCGCTTCCTCCAGGCTGGACGGCACGGGCGGCGCGAGGACCCGCGCGCCCCGCGCCCCCCAGACGACCGCCCCGTTCTCCCAGACGATCCGGTCGAAGAGCTCCTCGGCGTGGGGGCAGAGCTCGAGGAGCTCCCAGGGAATCCGCCCCGTGACGAGGACCAGCCTGAGCTTCTCCTCGCGCAGGGTGGCGAGGGCCTTCAGGATGGTCTCGTCGAGACGCCCGGTCGAGGTGAGGGTCCCGTCGTAGTCGAGGGCGACGGCTCGATAGTGCTGGGCCATTTCCCCTCCCGCGAGGGCGCTCGGGGGCCGGACTTCCGGGGGCGGGACTCTCCCCCCGACTCTATCACCGGCCCGCCGCGGGAAGCCCGCGGCCCGTCAGGGGCCGGGCTCGCCGAGCGGCGCCGAGAGGAGCTCGACGTCCTTCACGAGCAGCGCTCCGCCGCTCCCCGAGAAGGCCACGTTGAGGCGGACGAGGTCGGGCCGCTCTCCCTTCCTGAGGACGAACGGGATCTCGTGAACGGCCCATCCCGTCGAGCCCGTCAGCGTGTCGTGGAAGCCCTTCGAGAAGAACTCCCCCTTCCCGGGAACGCGCACCCACATCTCGAGGTAGGCCTGCGCGGCGAGCGACTCGCCCTTCAGCCGGGCGCGGAAATAGAGGACACACTCCTCGCACGCCGGCCCCTCGCGCTCGAAGAGGCGCACCGGCCCTTCGCCCCGCGCTTCCACGCGCCAGCCGCCCTCGGCGGGCGCCACCCCTTCCGCCGCCAGCGGCGTCCTCGAAGACGGGAAGGACTCGACGACCGCGCGCGGACCGACCGCGTCGGGCCCCGCGGGGCCCCGGCAGGCGAGAAGGGAAAGGAGCGCGAGCGGAACGAGACGAATCGTCCTCACCCCCCGATTCTGCTCCCCCCGCGCCCTCTCCGTCTCCGGGCGGAGGCGGCCCCGCCGCGGCGACCGCGCGGGCCCGCCGGGGCGGGGCGAGAGGACGTTGACGGGGACCGCCGGCAGGGCTAGCGTCGCTCGGCCGTGCCCGACACCCCTCACCCGAAACCGCCCGGCGGCGCCGAGCGAGACGCCGGAGCCATCCTCCCCACCCCGCTCCGTCTCGGCGCGGACGAACGTTTCCGCGGGAGGGGCGTGACGATCGCGTTCATCGACGCCGGCTTCTACCCCCATCCGGACCTCGTCGAGCCGCGCACCCGGATCCTGCGCTTCGTCGACGTCACCGACCGCCGCGCCTCCTACCCGCGCCTCCTGAGACCCGACGAGTCGAGCTGGCACGGGATGATGACGTCGGTCGTCGCCTGCGGGAACGGGACCCTCTCCGGAGGGCTCTACCGGGGGCTCGCCTCGGAGGCGAACGTCGTCCTCGTGAAGGTCGGGACGGCCCGCCGCATCACGCACGAGAACCTCCGGCGCGGGCTCGAGTGGGTCGTCAAGAACCGCGAACGCTACGGCATCCGGGTCTGCAACGTCTCCTGCGGCGGCGACTACGAGGCCTCGTACCTCTTCGACGACCTGTCGCAGTCCGCCGAGAAGGCGACGCGCGCCGGCATCCTCGTCGTCGCCGCCGCCGGCAACCTGGGCCTCGTCCCGGGGCACCCGGTGCTGCCCCCCGCCTCGGCCCCGTCCGTCCTGACGGTGGGAGGCCTCGACGACAAGAACCGGCTCCACCGGGCTGGCCACGACATCTACCACGGCAGCTGGGGCCCGACGGTCGACGGCCTGCAGAAGCCCGAGGTCATCGCCCCCGCCATCTGGCTCGCCGCGCCGATCCTCCCCGGCACCCCGACGGCGGCCGAGGCCTCGCTCTACACACACCTCGCGACGGCGCGCGACGACGAGCTGGACGTCGTCCTCGAGGCGCACGAGGGCGTCGACGCCGCCCTCGACGCGGCGCGCCACCTCGCGCCCCCGCTCATCCGCCAGCTCGTCGAGGCCAAGCTCAGCGACAACAACGTCATCAGCGGCGCCTACAAGCACGTCGACGGGACGAGCTTCGCCGCACCCATCGTTTCCTCGCTCGCCGCCCAGATGGTCGAGGCGAACCCGGCCCTGCGCCCGCACGAGCTGAAGTCGATCCTCGTCACGACGGCGAACCGGCTTCCCCACGTCCCCGTCGACCGCCAGGGCTGGGGCGTCGTCGAGCCGGCCGCGGCCGTCGAGGAAGCCCTGGCGCGGGCCGGCGACGGGCCGGCGGCCTGACGGACGGGGGCGCCGGACTCTCGTCGTTCCGGGCGCCGCGCAGGGCACCCGACACGCCCCGGGTCGGGTCTAGCCTCGCTCTTTCGCCCGCCCTGCGTCTCGCCGGCCGAGGAGCACCGCGACGACGGCCGGGTCGTAGTGGGTCCCCGAGCGCTCGCGGATGTAGGCGACGGTCGCCTCCTCGGTCCAGGCGGGCCGGTAGGGCCTGTCCGAGGTGAGGGCGTCGAAGGAGTCGGCGACGGCGAAGACGCGTGCCGCGAGCGGAATCGCCTCGCCCGCGAGGCCGCGCGGGTAGCCCGTGCCGTCCCACCTTTCGTGGTGCGCGTACGGGACGTCGAGCGCCGGCGCGAGGTAGGAGACTTTCCGGAGGAAGTCCCGGCCGCTCTCCGGGTGCCGCCTCATGACGTCCCACTCGTCCTCCGTGAGGGGGCCCGGCTTTCGGAGGATGGCGTCCGGGACGACCATCTTCCCGATGTCGTGGAGGAGCGCGCCGCGGCGGAGGTGCACGAGCGCGTCCTCGGGCATCCCCATCCCCCGCCCGAGCTCCACGGCGAGGTCCGCGACGCGCAGGGCGTGCCCCTGAGTCTCGTCGTCGCGCATCTCCAGCGCGAGCGACCAGCCCTCGATCGTCTCGTCGTAGGCCCTCTCGAGCTCCTCGTGCGAGCGCTGCAGCGACTCGTAGAGGCGCGCGTTCGCGAGGGCGAGTCCGATCTCGTGGGAGAGCGCCCGGCAGAGCTCGACCTCCCTCTCGCCGAAGGCGTGCCGCTGGCCGACCGACCCGACGATGAACGCGCCCACCGCCTCCCCGGCGACCAGGACGGGAACGTAAAGGAGCGACCGTAGGCCGCGAGCCTCGCAGACGGCCTGCTCGGGTGCGGTGAGATCGGCCGCCGTCCAGTCGACGAGAGACACCGGCTCGCGGTCGGAGAGACACCGCGCCACGTGCGGGTGCCCGTCGAGAGGGGCCCGGCGGAGCGCTTCGGCAAAGTCCGGCGACACCGGCGGCGTCGTCGCGCCGAGCGTCAGGTCCTCCGCTTCGAGGAGGTAGATCGCCCCGGTGTCGAGCCCGAGCGTTCTCACGGCGCTCTCGATCGCCGTCTGCAGCACCTCGTCCAGCTCGAGGGAGGCGGCCAGGGCGCGGCTGGCCTGGAGCAGGAGCGAGAGGTCCGACGACGGCATCCGCGAGAGGGCCTTCACCGCGCGGCCGGATGCGTTCGACGACATCTGCTGGCTCCCTCGTCGTTTCAGGGTCTCTGCACTCGTTAGTCTAGCCGCAGGCCCGTGTCCGGGAGAATTCCCGGGGCGGGAGGCTTCGTGCGGGCGGCGCGTCTTCGCCGGCCTACGGCTCGGCCGGCGCCGCGGCCGACGCCCGGCCGACGCGATGCTCCCCGCCGCCCCGCCCCTCCCCCTCGCCCCTCGGGCCCCTGTCGCCGGGTCGCCAGAGGAAGAAGAAGAGCGCGACGAGCGGAAGGAGGACTCCGATCGCCGTGAGCCACTTCCCGCGACCCGCGAGGCCGTTCTTCCCCTTCAGGACGAAGAGGCCCGTGATCGCGAGGAGGCCGAGGACGACGGCGTAGATGTCGGCCGCCCAGGTCCAGAGCCCCTTCGGCTCGTTCAGGTGGAGGAAGTTCATCTCGCGGAGCGCGAACCGGCCCCGCGGCCGCTCGATCGTCGCCGTGCCGGCCGTCGCGTCGGCCTTCACGCTCCACCCCTCGTAGAAGAGCTCGACGAGATGGGGGGCCGAGCGGAAGGACGACTTCGGCGGCCCCGGGAGCGCGAGGCGCTCGACGAGGGCCGCCGCCATCGTGTCGCGGTCTGCGACCGGGACGGGCTCGAACGTCTTCGTCTCCACATGGAGCTTCCAGGTCGGGTTCCAGTGGTGGCGGTGGTTCAGCGCGACCCCGGAGATCGCGTAGACGAGCGTCAGCCCGGCCGCGAGGTACCCGAGGTCGCGGTGGAGGACGTTGTTGAGCTTCCGCCAGTTCAAGGCCGGACGCGGCCTACTCGACGATCGCGCCGGTCCCCTGGATCTGGTAGACGGTCGCCGGGCCGGTGACGGAGGCGGGGTCGAACTTCGTCCCCTTCTCCTCGCACTCGTGCTTCGCCTTCGCGATCGCCTGCTCCTTCGTCAGCTCCATCTTCTTGAAGGTCCCCTCGGCGACGACCTTCTTCCCCTTGTCGGTCATCGGGAAGACGATAACGCCGTCCTCCACCTTGATCCGGATCGTCTGGAACTCCTTGTCGCCGGCGACGTTGATCCAGCAGCCGCGCTTCGGGCAGACCTCGGTGACGAGGCCCTCCACCTTCACGACCTTCCCGACGTAGTCGTCCGGCTTCGCCATCAGCTCGGAGAGCTTGACGGGGGTGGCATCGGAAACGCCCTTGCCGTACTTCGTCGCGGCGGCGGCGGGGGCGGCGGCGAAGGCCGCGAGGGCGAGGACGGCGATGGTCTTGCGGAAGCAGTTCGTCACTTTCGGGTGCTCCTCGTTCGGGGTTGGGGCGCGGCGCGCCCGACGGCGGATCTTACCGTCCGGCGGGTCAGGCCAGGAGGACGCCCTCGTGGACGAGGAGCCAGCGCTTCCGCTCGATGCCGCCCGAGAAGCCGTGGAGGCTCCCGTCGCGCGCGAGGACCCGGTGGCAGGGGACGACGATCACGGCCGGGTTGAGCGCGGCGGCCATGCCGACGGCCCGGAGCGCTTTCGGCTCGCCGATGGCCGCCGCCACGTCCGCGTAGGCGCGCGTCGACCCGGGGCGGATCCGGCGCAGCTCGGCCCAGACCTTCTCCTGGAAGGGCGTCCCGGCGAGGTCGACCTCGACCGGGTCGAGGGCCTCGAGGTCGCCGCGGAAGTAGGCGCGCAGGCGGGACGCGACCCCGCCCGGGTCGCGGTGCGACGGGAAGAGGTCGGTACCGAAGCGGGCGACGAGGTGCTTGCGCGTGGACGGCGCGTCGGCGTCGAACGTCAGCGTGCAGAGGCGTCCGTCCCAGACGACGGCGAGGAGCCGCCCGACCGGCGTCTCGAGGGTCGCGCTCGCGAGCCTCACGACCGGAACGCTACACCGAATCGGAGCGGCCGGCGCGCCGGAAGCCGCGCCGGGCCGCGCGTCACCGGAGCCCTTCGAAGACGTAGAGGTCCGAGAGGACCTGGGGGCAGCCGTAGACGATCGCCTTCCCGTCGGGACGGACGAGGATCGGGCCGACGCTGACGACGCCCGCCGAGTCGGCGGGCCGGATCTCGCCGGCCGGGACGCGGACGCCGGAGACGGGGTCGAGGCGGAAGAGAAGCGCCGGGATCGCGGACGCCGCGACGACGTGGAGAGAGTCCCCCTCCGCCCAGCCGACGACGCGCTCGTCGGGGAGGAGCCCGGCGACCTCGAGCGCCGCCCCGCCGTCGAGCGGCTGGATGGCCGTCGTGCCGTCGGCCCGGGACGTGAGGACCTTCCGGCCGTCGGGCGAGACGGGGAGCGAGGCTCCCGCCGCGAAGACGACGCCTTCCGGGCTGACGGGGCGCGGCGAGCCCCCGGCGAGCTCCTGGACGTAGATCCGGCCGGGCGCCCCGGGCTCCCCCCCGCCGAAGACGAAGGCCCGCCCGTCCGGGAGCCAGCTCGCGACGCGGTGGTCGAGCGCCCCGGAGAGGAGCTCCCGCGGAGAGCCGGCGCCCGTCGGCAGGAGGACGAGCCGCGACGGGGTGTCCATCGTCGCGGAGAGGACCCACTTGCCGTCCGGCGAGAGGGCGAGGGCGTTCCCACGGCCGAGGCGCGTCGCCGCGCCGCCGTCCGTCGCCCGGATGTAGATCGCGTAGTCGCGGCCTCCGCCGTCCCCGAGCTCGTCGAAGAGGAGGCGGGACCAGTCGGCCGAGACGCCGCGCGGATAGGTCCAGTCGAGCCAGGAGAGCTCCACGTCGCGAGCGGCCCCCGGCGCGCGGTAGTAGACGCGCCGACGCCACTTGTCGTCCGAGACGAGAACGCGCCCCTCCTTCGAGACGTCGTGGAGGGTCAGGTTCCCCGAGACCCTGAGGACGGCGCGGTCGCGCCCGGCGAGGTCGATCGCGCGGAGCTCGCGGCCCGCGCCGGCCGGGGCCGCGGAGTACCAGATCTCCTCCCCTCCCGGCGACCAGGCGAGGCCGCCGATGCTCTGCCACGTCCCCCCGAGGGCGACGGCCGGCTCCCTCCCGCGGACGACGGTCAGGTTCCCCCGGTCGTCCCAGCGAAGCGGGTGGTGGACGAAGGCGACGCGGCTCCCGTCGGGCGAGACGCGCGGGTGCGAGATCCAGCCGTCCGTCCGGAAGAGGACGGTCCCGGCCGGCATCTCGAGCCGCGTCTCGGCGCCCGCGTCGCGGACGACGGCGAGCGTCTCGCCGTCCGGCGCCCAGTCGGCGTCGCGGACCGACTCGAGGACCTCCCGCGGCGCGCGCCCGCCGATCGGGGCCCGCGCGAGCGTCCCGGTCGCGTCGAAGAGCGACCGGAAACGCCGGCCGACGGAGAGGGCCATCTCGCCCGTCACCGAGACGGAGAGGACGTCGGCGTCCGGGAGCTCCGCTCGCTGCGACTCCGGGCTCCCCGGCTGCGCCACGAAGAGGCGGATGGGCGCCCCGTCCCAGGCCGCGCCGAAGACGACGGTCATCCCGTCGGGGCCGAAGCGCGCGGACCGGATGCTCCCGCGCGAGAAGGTGAGGCGCGTCATCGTGGGGGGCTCCGAGGTCCCGGGCCCGCGACCCGCCCACCACCCCGCCGCGGCGAGGAGGGCCCCGATGAGGATCGCGGCCGCGAGCACGGCGGCCTTCCGGCCGCGCCGGAGGGCGACGGGGGGCGGCGGGACGGCCACGGTCGTCCGGTGGGCGCTGGCGGCCTCCACGGCTTCGAGGGCGAAGGCGACGTCGCGGGCCGACTGGAACCGCATCGACGCGCTCTTCTCCAGGCAGCGCCTCACGAGGCGGTCGAGCCCCGGCGCGAGCTCCCGCACGGGCGCCGGGAGGTCGGGGGCGTCGTCGACGAGGACGGCGGCCATCGTGTCCGCCGGCGTCGGGCGCCGGAAGGGGGGCTTCCCCGAGAGGAGCTCGTAGAGGACGGCGCCGAGCGAGAAGACGTCGGAACGGCCGTCCACCGGCTCGCCGCGGACCTGCTCCGGCGACATGTAGTCGACGGTCCCGACGACGAGGCCGGGCTCGGTCTTCGGGCGGCGCGCCTCGACGGTGTCGCCGGAGCGACCGCTCCGGGGCGGGGAGCGCCTCGCGAGGCCGAAGTCGAGGACCTTCACCCGCCCCTCGGGCGTCACGATCACGTTCTCGGGCTTCAGGTCGCGGTGGACGATCCCGCGCTCGTGCGCGGCCGCGAGCGCCTCGGCCACCTGGGCGCCGAGGCCGGCGGCGGCCCGCGGGGAGAGCGGCCCCGCGGAGACTCGGGCGCGCAGGCTCTCCCCCTCGACGAGCTCCATGACGATGAAGGGTCGCCCCCCCTCCTCTCCGAAGTCGTGGACCGTGACGATGCCCGGGTGATTCAGCGCGGACGCCGCGCGAGCCTCGTCCACGAATCGCGCGAAGCCGTCGGTCCCCGGCGCGAGCTCCTCCGGGAGGACCTTGACCGCGACGTCGCGCGAGAGCCGGCGGTCGCGGGCGCGGTAGACCTCTCCCATCCCGCCGGCTCCGAGGAAACCGACGACCTCGTACGGTCCGAGACGGCCCGGTGCATTCGCAGACAAAGGAACGACCAGGCCGATTCTAGTTCGTCGCAGCCGCTCCCGGAGGCCGTTCTCAGGCGGCCCGGGCCTTTCGCGCCGCGATGAACGACCGCACTGCGACGACGAGGAACCCCAGGCAGAGGACCGCCATCACGCTTCGCAGGACGACCGCCGCCGGGCGGGCCGCCTCCCCGGCGAGGAGGTCGGGGAGTCCGAGGAGCCCCGGCGCGGACGGCAGGAACCCGACGAGGGCCACGACCGCCGCCGCGTGCATGGCGTGGCGGCGCAGGCTCTCCTTGCGCGCCACGAGGCCGCAGATTCCGAGGAGGACCCCGAACCCCACCGGGATCAGGGCGGTGGGGGTCTGGAACGCGGCGTAGCCGCCGACGCCGGTCAGGAGGAGGAGCGCACCGAACAGGAGGGCGACAGAGGAGACGTTCATCCCGAGAGCTAACGCGCGGGAGGGGCCTCCGGATTCCCCGGCCCCGTCCCGGCCGCCGGAGGCCCGGCCTCGGGGACGAAGGCGAGGACTGCCGCCGCGACGATTCCGGCCGCCCCGGCGAGGTTCACCGCGGCGAACCCGAGGTGCTCGTAGACGGGTCCCAGCGCCACGGCGCCGAGCGCGATCGCGAGGTCGTAGGAGCCGAAGAACGCCGCCATCGCCGCGCCGCGCGCCTCCCCGGAGCGGTCCACCGTCCAGGCCGTTAGGGCCGGGAAGGAGAGACCGGCGATGCCGACGCCGTAGAGGACCGCCGCCGCCGCGAGCGACGCCGGGCCGCGGGCGAACCCGGTCAGCGCCACGCCCGCCGCCCCGACGAGGAGACCGGGCACGACGACGGCGCGCCGCCCGTGACGGTCGGAGAGGCGCCCGGCGAAAGGCCTCACGAGGAGGATCGAGAGGGCGTAGACGCCGAACCAGGCGCCGGTGCGGCCCGCTCCGGAGCCCAGCTCCACGGGGACGAACGCGACGATGGCTCCGTAGGAGAGCGACGAGAGGAAGAGAACGGCGCAGGGAAGGAGGGCCCCACGCGGAAAGACCCCCTTCTGCGGAGGCGCCGGAGCCCGACGCGGCTCGGCGACCGGGATCATCAGGCCGAGCGCGGCGAGAAAGAGGAGCGCGGTGCCGAGGAAGGCCGCCCCCGCGCCCCCGACGTGGGCCAGACCTCCCCCCGCCGCCGGCCCGAGCGCCATCGCCACGGTAGGTGCGAGGCCCCAGATGCCGATCGCCTCGCCGCGACGCGCGGCGGGTGCGAGGTCGGCGACGAGGGAGGAGATCGCCGTCGTCGCCAGGCCCCAGCCGACCCCCTGCACGGCCCGGAGGACCAGGAGCGCCGGGAGCGACGCGGCGAAGGGAAGGCACGCCGTGGCCGCCGCGAAGAGCGCGAGCCCGCCGAGGGCGAACGGCCTGCGGCCCCGGCGGTCGAGAGCTCGCGCCGAGAGGAAACGCGTCGTCACGGCGGCGATCGACGCCAGGCCGACGACGATCCCCACCTCGCTCTTCGACGCCCCGCGCGCCGCCGCGTACGGCGGCAGGACCGGGATGAGGAAGTAGAAGCCGAAGAAGAGGACGGCCGTCGCCGCGACGACGAGGAGAAAGGGCCGCGTGAGGATCCGTTCCCTCAGGGGACCTCCGTCCCGTGGTAGTAGCGCTCGAACCACGGCTGCCAGTCCCGCTTCGTCATGAAACCGAGCAGCCCGGTGAAGTCCGCCGTGACGAGGGCGGGTCTCCTGCCGCGGAACGACTTCAGGAGCGACTTCATCGCCGTGAAGAAGGGCCCGTCCCCGAGCTCCCGGCGCAGCGCGGCCAGGAGCGTCGGCCCCTTGGCGTAGACGAGGAGCGCTCCGTCCTCGTAGGCCGAGTCGCCGGCCCCGGGGGCGGCTCGGGCGACGAGCTCGCGGGCGAGAGGGATCGGAGCGCGCGAAGAGGCGCCCTTCGCGTCGGACTTCCAGCGCCGGACGATCCGGTCGTACTCGCCGGCGTCCTTCATCACCTCCAGGGCTCGCGCCGAGGCGATCTGCGCGAAGGCCTCGACGAGCCAGACGTCGGCGTCGAGCGCGTTCCAGACGACGCCGCCCCACCAGGCGTGCGCCACCTCGTGCGCGAAGCGCTGGTTGACCCCCTCCGAGAAGACCCTGGCCGCGACGTCTCCCGACATCTTGTTTCCCTCGAAGGCCTCCCGCGTGATTCGCATCAGGCCCGGGGGCGCCTGCCCGAAGCCGTAGTCGTTCACCTCGACGATCGTGTACTCGGGCCAGGGGAACGGCCCGTGGTAGTTCTCGTAGAACGCCCGGAGGGAGTGGAAGAGCGCGAGGAGGCGGGAGGCGGAGGCCGGCTTGGCGAGCCCGTACGTCGCGACCCGGGCGGTCACGCCGTCTTTCGACTCCTCGAAGAGCGTGTACTTGCCCGCGAGGATCGCGTGGAATGGCGCCGGGGTTTCGATCCGGGCTTCGACGCCGTTCCAATCGCCGTCCTCGAACCGGCGACGCGTCGTGCCGGGAGCGATCGGCACGAAGGGCCTCTTCGCACGGACGGTCGCCGTCATTCCGTGGCGGGCCTGGACCCCGAGCGCGACGGGGCGCGGATACCAGGCGTTCCCCAGCGAGAGCTCCCAGGAGCTGTCCCCCCGGCGCTCGAAGTAGGGTGCGTCGTACCGGAAGCGCAGGACGAGGGGCGCGCCGGGCTCCGCCGGCTTCGGCAGGATCACGACGAGCGTGCCGGAGCTGAAGAGGTACGGCAGGCGCGTCCCGTCCGCGAGGGTGACCTCCAGGTCGCGCGTCTCCCGCCACCGCAGCAGCTTCGGCGACCAGCTTCCGCCGTCGAGGTCGAAGACGAGCGCGGAAAGCGGCCTGGCCGGGACGATCCTCTCCTCGACGGCGAAGAGGCCCCGCGCATCGGACGTCTCGCGCACGTCGACCGAGAGCTCCTCGAGGACCCAGTCGGCCCTCGGGGCCTCCCGGCGGCTCCTTCCGAGGGGCTGAGTCGCCACGGTCCGGCCGACGCGGAGGGCCGGGGCGCTCGCCGGAAGACCGACGGGCTTCTCGACGACGGTGAGGGTGTCGAGGTCGCTCCAGGCCTCGTTCACCTCGTGGCGAACGTCCTTCCGTGCCGCCAGGAGCGTCACGAAGAAGCGGCGGCCCTCCGCCGCTCCCGCCGCGAGGCCCGCTCCCGGGGAGGCCAGCAGGTCGTCCGCCCACCGGGCCAGGAACCGGCCGAGCTCCTCCGCCTGCGCCGTGTCGACGGCTCCCTGCCCCAGCTCCGGCAGGCCCTCCGGCCTGGCGGCGGCGGTGAAGAGGACGAGCGCCGAGGAGAGCTCCGCGAGGATCGCGCCCCCGTGCGAGGGCTGGAACCCGCCGACCCGCGCGGCGTTCTCTCGATAGACCTTCATCGCCGCCGAGTCGTCCGTGAACCAGGTGAGGCCCCCTTCACCAATCACCCAGACACCGACGGATCGGCCAGCGGCGTCGGCGACCTCCAGGACGTTCGCCGACGGGAAGGCGTAGCGCCCCGCCCCGGCGGAGAACGAGAGGTCCTTCGCGGCGGCGCCCCGCCCGGTGAGGGTGAGCGCGAGGAGGGGATCGGGCGGCGGGGCGGCCGGAGCGGCAGCCGCGAGGCCGAGGCCCGCGGCGAGGAGGACCGCGCGGATCTTCATCCGGCGATCATAGCGGCCGCCTTACGGGCGCTCCTCGAGGTCGAGGAGGTGGAGGTCGAGCGCCTTCACCGACACCTGGACCTCGCGGACCGAGAGTGCGAGCGAGACGGTCATCAGGACGAGGCTCGCCGCGAACAGCATCTTCCCGACGAGGGTCTCCCCCAGGAAGAGGACGAACATGCAGACCACGCAGACGAGGAGGCTCGAGACGCCGGCGACCTGCATGTTCCGCACGAGACGGATGCGGTACCTCAGGTTGTCGATCTGCCGGAGGATCAGCGGGTCGGGCTGCTCGCGGTACCGGGCGTGGAGGCTCCGCACGAGTGAGGCGAGGGCGAGGAACCGGTTCGTGTAGGCGAGGAGGAGGAGCGAGACCGCCGGGAAGAGGAGCGCGGGGGTCGTGAGCGAGAGCTCCATGTCGGCGACACGATAGTCGAGCGCGGCGGGCGGCGGAGCGCCCTCCCCGAGGCCGGCCGCGGCGCCCCGGGGAACTCGCGCCGCGTGCCGGGGTCTCAGGGGGAAAAGACGGAGGAGGACGACGATGCTCCAGCTCGCCCCGCCCCCCGACCGCCCCCGGCCCGCGCTCCTCGCCTCGATCGGCATACACGTGATGGCGGCTTCCGCGTTCGGCTTCGGCCCTCTCCTCGCCTTCCCCCAGGCGCCCGGCTGGCGCGGCGAGGTCTGGGCCGTGACGCAGCCGACCCTCACCGCGAGGGAAGAGGCCCGGCCCGTCGACCTGCGCGGGCCCGCGCCCGCGCCGAGGCCCCTCCGCGCGTCCGGCGGCCGCTCCCTGCCTGCGGCGCCCCGCGCCGGCGCCCGCACGGCCCCCTCCTCTCCCGTTCTCCAGCCCGGCGTCGTCCCGGACGACCTCCCGCCGGTCCCGGACGCCGCGACGTGGGAAGACACCGGCTTTGACGGAGGCGTCGACGACCCGGCCGCGACCGGGCCGGGCGGCGGGACCGGGGGAGACGACGGAGGCGGAGGAGACCCGATCGACATCCGCTCCGGCGGGATCCCGCCGGACATCGTCCTCCCCGTCCCGCTCCGGACGCCGCCGCCCGGCTACAGCGACGTTGCGCGTCTCGCCCGCGCCACCGGTACGGTCATCCTCTCGGCGACGATCGCCGCCGACGGCAGCGTCGTCGACGTCGCGGTCGAGAACGACGCGCACCCGCTTCTTTCCCGGCTCGCCGTCGACGCCGTTTCCCGCTGGCGCTACGTCCCGGCGCGCCTCGGCTCGCGCCCGGTCGCGGTGATCCTCCGGGTGAAGCTCACGTTCCGGCTCGTCTGAGCGGCCCGGCACCGATCCCTCTCCTCTCCCCTTGACATCCGAAAACCGTAGTACTAAATTATTAGTATGAAGAGACCAGGGCCCCTCACGGAGACCGAGCTGGAGATCATGCACGTCGTCTGGGAGCTCGGCGACGCGACGGTCAGGCAGGTCCACGAGGTCCTGTCGGCGCGCCGCCCCGTCGCCTACACGACCGTCATGACGATGCTCGGCCTCCTCGCGAAGAAAGGTCACCTGAAGCGGGAGGAGTCGGGGAAGGCCTTCGTCTACAGGCCCGCTCACCCGAAGGGACGCGTCGTCTCGAAGATGCTCGACGACTTCGTCGCCCGCGTCTTCCACGGCTCGGCGCGGCCGCTCGTCCTCGCCCTCCTGAAGGAGAAGAAGATCTCCCGGCGCGACCTCGACGAGATCGCCAGGCTCGCGGAGGAGGAAGAGAAGTGACGCCCCTCCTCGCCGACCTCGCCTCCTGGTGGCTGCAGGCCGGCCTCCTCCTCGGAGCCGGTCTCGTCCTCCCGCCCCTCCTCCGGCTCCGGGACGCGGACGTCCGGCTCCGGATCGGGCAGGCCCTCCTCGCGGCGGCGCTCCTGCTGCCGTTCCTCCCCCGTGCCGTCCCGGCGTCCGGGATCACCGGGCCGGGGTTCTCGGCCTCCTTCGCGCTCTCCCTCCTCGTCACGCCCGATCCCTCCCCCGCCCTCGTCTCCTTCGAGTCGCTCGCGCTCGCCCTCCTCGCCGCGGGCGTGGCCCTCCGGCTCGCGTGGCTCGGCGCCGGGGCGCTCCGGCTCCGGGCGCTCCGCCGGACGGCGCGCCCCCTCCTCCCCGATCCCCCCGCCGTCGCCTCGGCCCGCGCGCGGACCGGCGTCGACGCGCCGGTCCTCCTCTCGCCCGAAGTCGCCTCCCCCGTGACCATCGGGTGGCGCCGCCCCGCCGTCCTCCTCCCCGAGGATCTCGGCGGCCTCGAGGGGGCCGAGCTCGAGGCGGTCGTCTGCCACGAGCTCCTCCACGTCCGGCGCCGGGACGCGTGGGCCGTCCTCCTCGAGGAGGGCGCACGCGCTCTCCTCTGGGCGCAGCCCGCGGCCTGGGGCGTCCTCTCCGAGATCGCCCTCGCGCGCGAGGAGGCGGTCGACCGTGCCGTCGTCGCCTCCACCGGCACGCGGCGCCCCTACCTCCGCGCCCTCACCCTCCTCGCCCTCCGCGACGCCGGGGCTCCCGTCGCCGCGCTCCCCTTCCATCCCCGCAGCCACCTCCACCGGAGGGTGGCGCGTCTCGTGAAGGAGGCCCCGATGTCCCGAACCCGTCTCGTCCTCGCCACCGCAGGCGCCGCCGCCCTGATCCTCCTCGTCGGCGCCGCCGCCGCCAGCGCGTTTCCACTCGGTGTCGGCCCCTCCCCCGCGGCGCCGGCCGTGAGCGTCCCCCACGAGCCCGGAAACGCCGCCCCCGCCGGCAAGGACGAGGTCCTTAAGGTCGGAGGCGAGGTGAAGGAGCCGGTCGTGAAGAACCGCGTCGCGCCGGCCTACCCGGAGGAAGCCCGCAAGAACAAGGTCCAGGGGAGCGTCATCCTCTCGGTCGTCGTCGACGGGAAGGGGAACGTCGCAAAGGTCGAGACGGTCGAGTCGCCCGACCCGATGCTCGCCGAGGCGGCCATCGAGGCCGTGAAGAAGTGGACCTACGAGCCGGCGACGCTGAAGGGGAAGCCGGTGAAGGTCCAGATGAAGGTGACGGTCACCTTCAAGCTCCAGTAAAGGTCCTTTACGAGCAGCTCCCCGCGCGACCCGGCGCCCCGAGGCGCCGGGTCGCGCCGTCTTCCGGTACCCCGTTCTCTTGACACCTGCCGGGATCCGGCAATACAGTACTGTCGTAGTCCTAATTGAGCCACCGTCTCGATTAGGGCGGGGGACGGGAAGACGAAACAGCCATGATCCGGATGAACAAGCTGACCGACTACGGGGTCGTCCTCCTGACGACGTTCGCCCGCGAGCCGGGGCTGGGAATCAGCGCCCGAGAGCTCTCGACGCGGACGGGGATCCCCCTGCCGACCGTCGTCAAGCTCCTCAAGACCCTCCTGAAAGCCGGGCTTCTCGTCTCCCAGCGAGGGACCAAGGGGGGCTACGCGTTGTCGAGGCGGCCCGAGGAGGTCCCCGTCGCGGAGGTCATAGAGGCGCTCGAGGGGCCGCTCGCCATCACCGAGTGCAGCATGCCCGGGACGTGCGAGCACGAACGCCGATGCGTGGCGAGGCCGAACTGGGCCGCGGTGAACGACGTCATCCGGCAGTCCCTCTCGAAGCTGACGCTCGCCGAGATGACGCGGCCCGCCCCGTCCCGGCCGGCGAGCCCCGCCCCGCTCCTCCCGTCGACCGAGTCCCAGACCAGGAGCACCGCACCATGAGCTCGAACGAAGTCCTCTCCGAGCTGACGAGCCAGGAGTACCGTCACGGTTTCGTCACCGACGTCGAGTCGGAGGTCTTCCGCCCCGGTCTCGACGAGGAGATCGTCGCGGCCATCTCGGCGAAGAAGAAGGAGCCGCAGTGGCTCCTCGACTGGCGCCTGAAGGCCTACCGGCACTGGCTCGGAATGACCGAGCCGAAGTGGGCCAAGGTCTCGTACCCGCCCATCGACTACCAGGCGATCCGCTACTACGCCGCGCCGAAGTCGAAGGGGGACGGCCCGAAGAGCCTCGCTGACGTCGACCCCGAGCTCCTCCGGACGTACGAAAAGCTCGGCGTCCCTCTCGAGGAGCGGGCGATCCTCGCGGGCGTCGCCGTCGACGCCGTCTTCGACAGCGTCTCCGTGGCGACGACGTTCCGCGAGAGCCTCGCGAAGGTCGGCGTGATCTTCTGCTCGTTCTCCGAGGCCGTGCACGAGCACCCGGAGCTGGTGAGGAAGTACCTCGGCTCCGTCGTCCCCTACACCGACAACTTCTTCGCGACGCTCAACTCGGCCGTCTTCTCGGACGGCTCCTTCTGCTTCGTGCCGAAGGGCGTCCGCTGCCCGATGGAGCTCTCGACCTACTTCCGGATCAACCAGCCCGACACGGGGCAGTTCGAGCGGACGCTCATCGTCGCCGAGGAAGGGGCCTCGGTCTCCTACCTCGAGGGGTGCACCGCCCCGAAGCGCGACACGAACCAGCTCCACGCCGCCGTCGTCGAGCTCGTCGCGCTCGACGACGCGAGGATCAAGTACTCCACCGTCCAGAACTGGTACCCCGGCGACAAGGACGGCAAGGGGGGCATCTACAACTTCGTCACGAAGCGCGGCAAGTGCGCCGGCCGCCGCTCGAAGATCTCCTGGACGCAGGTGGAGACCGGTTCCTCGATCACCTGGAAGTACCCCAGCTGCGTCCTCCTCGGCGACGACTCCGTCGGCGAGTTCTACTCGGTGGCCCTCGCGAACAACTTCCAGCAGGCCGACACCGGCACGAAGATGATCCACATCGGGAAGAACACCCGGTCGACGATCGTCTCCAAGGGCATCTCCGCCGGCCACGGCCAGAACACCTACCGGGGCGGCGTCTCGATCGCGAAGTCGGCGGTCGGCGCCCGGAACTACTCCCAGTGCGACTCGCTCCTCCTCGGAGACAAGTGCGGGGCGCACACCTTCCCCTACCTCGATGTGAAGACCTCGACCGCGATGATCGAGCACGAGGCCTCGACGTCGAAGATCGGGGAGGACCAGCTCTTCTACTGCCGCCAGCGGGGCCTGACGAACGAGGACGCCGTCTCCCTCATCGTCAACGGCTTCGCCAAGAGAGTCATCAGGGAGCTCCCGATGGAGTTCGCCGTCGAGGCGACGAAACTCCTCGGCGTGAGCCTCGAAGGAAGCGTGGGTTGAACGTGACGACGACGATCCTCCAGATCCGAAACCTTAAAGCCCGCATCGCCGAGGACGGCACCGAGATCCTCAAAGGGGTCGACCTGACCGTCAACGCGGGCGAGGTGCACGCCATCATGGGGCCCAACGGCTCCGGCAAGAGCACGCTGGCCCACGTCCTCGCGGGCCGCGACGGCTACGAGGTGACGGACGGCTCCGTCCTCTACAGGGGGCGGGACCTCCTCGCCATGCCCCCCGAGGACCGCGCGCGCGAGGGGGTCTTCCTCTCGTTCCAGTACCCGGTCGAGATCCCGGGCGTGGCCAACACCTACTTCCTCCGGATGGCCCTGAACGCCCAGCGCAAGCACCGCGGCCTCCCCGAGATCGACGCGATGGACTTCCTCTCGCTCGTCGAGGAGAAGGCGAAGCTCGTCGAGATGGAGGACGCGCTCCTCTCGCGAAACGTGAACGAGGGCTTCTCGGGAGGCGAGAAGAAGAGGAACGAGATCTTCCAGATGGCGGTCCTCGACCCGACCCTCGCGATCCTCGACGAGACCGACTCCGGCCTCGACATCGACGCGCTGCGCGTCGTCGCCTCCGGCGTCAACTCGCTCCGCTCGGCGGAACGTTCGATGCTCCTGATCACCCACTACCAGCGGCTCCTCAACTACATCTCCCCCGACGTCATCCACGTCCTCTCGGAAGGCCGGATCGTCCGCTCGGGCGACAAGTCGCTCGCGCTCCTCCTCGAGGAGAAGGGCTACGGCTGGCTGGAGGAGGAGGCGTCGGTCGAAGCCGGGACGGCGTCTTGAGCGCGACGGCCCCCGCCCCGACTCTCGCGACGGCCCTCTCGGAGGGCCTCGACGCGGCCCTCGAGCGGGCCCGCGCCTTCGCTGCCTCCGAGGCCGGGGAGAGCCCGCTCTTCGCGCAGAACCTCCGGCGCGACGGCCTCGAGGCGCTCGGCAGGCTCGGCCTCCCGGGCCCCTCCGCCGAGGAGTGGCGCTACACGAGCGTCTCGACGCTCGCGCGGCGCCTGCCGGGCCTCGTCCGCGCCGACGCGGGGCGCCGCGCAGGCCCGGCCGCTTCCGCGGCGAGCCTCGCCGCCCACGCCGCGCTCGCATCCCTCGGCCCCCTCGGGGTCTCCGGACGCCGGAGCCACCAGCTCGTTTTCGTGAACGGGCGCCTCGAACCGGCGCTCTCCCTCTTCGACGGCCTCCCGGCCGGCGTCTCCTTCGACGCGTTCTCGCGCCTCTTCCCGTCCCCGCCCGAGCTCCTCGAGAAGCGGCTCGGCCTCCTGCGCGGGCACCTCGCGCACCCCTTCGTCGCGATGAACGCCGCCTTCCTCGCCGACGGCGCCTTCGTCCACGTCCCCGACGGCGTCGTCCTCCCGGCCCCCCTCCTCGTCGTCCACGTCGCCGACGGGAGCGGAGGACCGACGGCGTCCCACCCGCGCGTCCTCGTCTCCCTCGGGGAGAACGCGCAGGCGACGGTCGTCGAGGCGTACTGCGGCACGGGCGAGGCGTTCGTGAACCCGGTCACCGAGATCTACCTCGGTCCTCACGCCCACCTCGACCACACGACGCTTCAGGAGGAATCCCCGGAGGCGTACCACGTCGGGACGGCCGAGGCTCACCTCGCCCCCGGAGCGCAGCTCTTCGGACACCTCCTCTCCGTGGGAGGCAGGCTCGTGCGAAACGAGCTGGCCGTCCGCCTCCACGGCGACGGCGCCGGGGCGACGCTCGACGGCCTCTTCCTGGCACGGGACGGGCAGAGCGTCGACAACCACACCCTCGTCGACCACGCGCGGCCGCACGGCGGGAGCCAGCAGAACTACCGGGGAATCCTCGACGGGAGCGCCCGCGGCGCCTTCGACGGCAAGGTGATCGTCCGCCCCGCGGCGGCCTTCACGAACGCCCACCAGAAGAACCGCAACCTCCTCCTCTCCGACACGGCCCGCGTCGACGCCAAGCCGCAGCTCGAGATCTACAACAACGACGTGAAGTGCACCCACGGATCGGCCACCGGCCGCCTCGACGCCGACGCCCTCTTCTACCTCCGCTCCCGCGGCTTCTCCGTGGAGGAGGCGCGAAGCGTCCTGACGCTCGCCTTCGCGAGCGAGATCGTCGACCGCGTCCCGCTCGAGCCGCTCAAGACCCACCTCACCGAACGCGTCCTGGGATGGCTCGGCGGAAACGCCCCGGAGGCGCTGTGACGACCGCCGCCGCACCGGCCACGGCCTTCGACGTCGAGGCCGCGAGGCGCGACTTCCCGCTCCTCTCGCGGGAGACGCGCGGCCGCCCTCTCGTCTACCTCGACAGCGCCAACACGACCCAGAAGCCCGAGGCGGTGATCCGCGCCTCCGACCGCTTCTACCGCGAGACGAACGCGAACGTCCACCGCTCCACCTACCGCCTCTCCGAGGAGGCGACGGCGGCCTACGAGGGCGCCCGCGAGACCGTGAGGCGCTTCCTGAACGCCCGCTCGACCCGCGAGGTCGTCTTCACGCGCGGCACGACCGAGTCGATCAACCTCCTCGCGTCGAGCTTCGGCCAGACGTTCGTGAAGGCGGGCGACGAGATCCTGATCACCGGGATGGAGCACCACTCGAACATCGTCCCGTGGCAGCTCCTCTGCGAGCGGACCGGCGCGAAGCTCCGTGTGATCCCGATCGACGACCGCGGCGACCTCATCCTCGACGACCTCGACCGCCTCCTCACCGAACGGACGAAGCTCGTCGGCGTCGTCCACGTCTCCAACGCCCTCGGCACGATCAACCCCGTCCGTGCGCTCGTCGGCTATGCCCACGGCAAGGGGGTCCCGGTCCTCGTCGACGGGGCCCAGTCGATCCCGCACCTCGGCGTCGACGTCCAGTCCCTCGACTGCGATTTCCTCGCCTTCTCGGGCCACAAGGTCTACGGCCCGACCGGCATCGGCGTCCTCTACGGCAAGGAGTCGTGGCTCGCGAACATGCCCCCGTACCAGGGGGGGGGCGACATGATCGCCTCCGTCTCGTTCGAGAAGACGACCTACGCCGAGCTCCCGGCGAAGTTCGAGGCCGGGACCGGCAACCTCGCCGGCGCCGTCGGCCTCGGCGCGGCCCTCGACTACGTGACGGGGCTGGACCTGCCGCGGATCGCGGCGCACGAGAAGGACCTCCTCGACTACGCAACGGTGCGCCTCTCCGAGGTGCCGGGCCTGCGCATCGTCGGCACCGCGAGGGAGAAGGCGAGCGTCGTCTCGTTCGTCCTGGGCGACGTCCACCCTCACGACGTCGGGACGATCCTCGACCAGGAGGGCGTCTGCATCCGGACCGGCCACCACTGCGCGCAGCCGGTCATGACCCGCTACGACCTCCCCGCCACGGCCCGCGCCTCCTTCGGCCTCTACAACACCCGCGAGGAGGTCGACGCGCTCGCCGCCGGCCTCCGGAAGGTCCTCGAGGTATTCGGCGCATGACGGCCCTGACCGACCTCTACCAGGAGGTCATCCTCGACCACAACAAGACGCCCCGGAACTTCCGGGCGATCGAGGGGGCGACCCACTCGGGCCTCGGCCACAACCCTCTCTGCGGCGACCAGCTGACCCTCTACGTGAAGGTCGAGGACGGCGTCATCCGCGAGATCGGCTTCCAGGGGAAGGGCTGTGCCATCTCGAAGGCCTCGGCTTCGCTCATGACCGAGGCCGTGAAGGGGAAGACGACGGAGGAGGCCGAGGCCCTCTTCACCCGCTTCCACGACCTCCTCACCGGGCCGCCCGACGAGAAGGCCGACGCGAAGAGCTTCGGCAAGCTCGCCGTCTTCTCCGGAGTCCGCGAGTTCCCCGTCCGCGTCAAGTGCGCGACGCTCGCCTGGCACACGCTCCACTCGGCCCTCGCCGGCGGCGCGCCCGCATCCACGGAGTAACGCCATGTCCGTCGCGCTGCCCGAGCCCACCCTCCCCACCCCCGGCGCCGACCTCGAGCAGAAGGTCGTCGGGGCGCTGAAGAAGATCTACGACCCCGAGATCCCCGTGAACATCCACGACCTCGGACTCATCTACTCGGTCAACATCGCCGACGCCGGCTCCGTCCAGGTGACGATGACCCTCACCGCCCCTGCCTGCCCCGTCGCCGGGACCCTCCCCGGAGAGGTCGAGCGCGCGGTGAGGTCGGTCGACGGCGTCTCCGACGCCAGGGTCGAGCTCGTCTGGGACCCGCCCTGGAACCCCGGGATGATGTCGAAGATGGCCCGGGTCATGCTGGGGATGTGACCGTGGCCCTCGCCGACGGCCTCCGCGAGTACATGACGCGCGACTGGGCGGCGGTGAGGGAGTCGAAGGAATGTTACTGGTCCGAGGAGCTGTCCGCCGCTGATCGGATCCGACTCGCCGAATCCCTCCGATTGTCGGTCCTCGCGGCGACTCCCGCGTGGCCGTCCGAAGAGGACCGCGTCGACGACCTTGACGCTCACGAGCACCTTGCCGGGAAGATCCGTCGTGCCGGAACTGCCCGCCCCCGCTGACCTCCTCCGCGATCTCGCCGGCGTCCTCTCGCGCTGGGGCGGCCGGTGGTTCCTCTTCGGAGCGCAGGCCGTGAACGTCTGGGGTTCTCCCCGGCTGACGGCGGACGTCGACGTGACGGTATTCCTCACGCCCAGGGCCCCGGCCGAATTCGTCCACGACATGGACCACTCCGGATTCGGCCTGCGCGTCGACGACGTCGACGAGTTCGTGGCCCGGACGTCCGTCCTTCCCTTCGTCCACCGGCGCACGAGAATGCCCCTCGACGTCGTTCTCGCCGGGTCAGGCCTCGAAGAGCAGTTTGCGAATCGCGCACGACAGGTGGACATCGGAGGCCTCGAGGTCCCCGTCCTTTCCCCCGAGGACCTCCTCGTCGCGAAGATCCTCGCGAGTCGGGCCAAGGACCTGGAGGACGTGGCGGGCATCCTTCGTGCCCGGAGAGGCTCCCTTGACCTCGGCCTCGTCCGATCGCTCCTCGTCGACCTCGAAGAGGCCCTCGGGCAGAGCGACCTCGTTCCCGCGCTCGAACGGTTGCTCGCGGAGAAAGAGCGCTCGAGACGGGCGCGGGGCCGGACCGCCCGACCTCGAGCGTAGGCGGCCTCCGCCAGACTCGGAGAGGGGCGCCCCAGGAATCGCGGGGGATACGGAACCCCCGGCTCGAGTTCAAACCGGAACCGGGTCGCCCTCTTCCGGGAGCCCCTCGAACGGGGCTGGTCGAGAGAAGCCGCTCACCTGTGCCGGGGAGCATCGCGAGAAGGGCCGAGCCCTTCGACGCGCGTTCGGCCACCTTGCACGCCGCCGCGAACGTCGCCCCGGACGAGATGCCGCAAAAGACCACCTCCGCGGTCGCTTCTTCTTCGGCCGCCGCGCAGCTCCACAGGCGATCTAGGCCTTCGAGGCCGCGATCGGGCTCGAACCGGAGGACGCGAGGAGAGCTGCGGGTTCAGTCCCGCGCGGCGAGCGCCGCAGAAACCAGGATCGCGTCGTTCGTCCCCTGGTCGATCGACGTCGCGTACGCCCCGACCAGACCTCCCGCCGGCAGGACCCGGAGCAGGGCCGCGGGGGGACCGTCGCCGAGGCCACGGGCCCGGAAGAGGTCTTCCACCTGGATTCCGCCCGCGACGGGGACGTTGACGTCGAATGCGTCGAGGACGGCACCGCCGTCCCCGATCACTTCGACCCTCGCCCGGACCGTCGTTCCGTTGGCGAAAGCCGTCATGTCGACGAGCGCCAGGTTCGTCCGGAAGGACGGTCCGCCGAGAACGCCGAAAAGCTCAAGCGCCTCGCCGGCCCCGGCCATCTGGAACGCGTTGAGAGGGGGAAGCGGAACGCCGTAGGTGCCGCCGTCGGGCCTCACCGTATAAGCCCGCGACGTGACCCGGACGCCGAGCCCGGCCCCGCCCTCTCCCGCCATGAACCGGAGCCGGGCCACACCTTCCAGCTGGAACACGGCAGCGAGCGCGTCGCGAACGGCCTTCGCCTCGCGGGGAAAGAGCGTGAGCGTCACGAACTTCTCGGGAGCCGTCGAATCCCAGCGCTTCGCCGCCAGCGTGACGCTCGCGGGCGCGTCCGAGTCGTTGTAGAGGAAGAGGTCGCTCCGAAAGCGCGCACCGTTGCGGCCGTCCGCGTGGACGAGCGCCGGGATCGCCCTCGCCACCGGCGCGGGAAGATCGGGTCGCCAGGCGGTCGGGTCGTTCGTCGTCTCGTCGATCGAAATGACGAACGGAACGGACTCGCCCCGCGTCGGCGCGTACTTCAGGGCGCCCGCGCGCCACGGCTCGGCCCCCAGCAACGTTCCCAGCCGGTTCAGCTGCGCCGTCCCGCCGGGCCGGGCCTCGACGAGAAGGTCGGGCCGGCCCGCCCATCCCGACTCCGACGCGAACCTCAGGCCGACGGTCGCGCCCCGTCCGGCGACGTCGACCGCCCCCGCGTTCGTCCTGTATCCCCAGCCGGGGAAGGCCCCCGAGAACGCGAGCGGGAACCGGGCGCTCGACGCGGCGAAGAGGTCGACCGCGCCGAGGGACATCCCGTAAGACCCCTCCTCGGAGGCCGTATAGGTGCGGGTCGTCGCGGAGACGACGCGGGTCCCCTCGGGAGTGAGGAAGAGCGCCCCCGAGCCGGCCTCGACGTGGATGAGGGACTCGAGGACGTCCGGGAAGAGGCGGATCTCGCGCGGGCCGAGGACGACGAAGACGCTGGGGACAGGGTCTACGGGCCCCGCGACGCTCGCGGGGACGAACTGGAGGTCGACCTGGACCGGCTCGTCGGCCGGATTCCTGAGGAGGAGGTCCGTCTTCCAGAATGCGCCGCCTTCGCCCCCGGTTCGCGCGACGGCCGGAATGACGAGGCGCTGCCGGAGCGACCCCTTGACGACGCCCCACTCCTGGAACACGTCGGCTCCGCCGCTCCCTCCGTCGCCGGACGGTCCGCCCCCGACGCAACACCATCCCTCCAGGGCTCCGGCGTCGAAGACGAACGGCTGCCCGAACGCCACCGTCTCGACGTCGAGGTGGACGAACCCCTTGATCGGCTGCTCGTTCAGGAAGAGCTCGTCGTAGCGGGCTGGAGCGGGCTCCCCTACCTCCCAGACGGCCAGGGCCGGGTCGAGGATGAGGCGCTGGTCCATTTGCGGACGCGGCCGGTGGACCTGAACGAGGAGCCTCTGGCCGGAAGAGCCCGCGTGCAGCGCCTCGACCTCGGGGGCCGTCGGGTCGCTCCACATCTCGACGAGCCCGCCGACAGGAGTGTGCCGGGCCAGTGTCGTCGGCCGCCCGAGGCCCCGGCGAGAGATCCAGGCCCCCCCGAGGTCGGACGTCGGGATCGCGATCAGCTCGGTGCCCGTCTGGCCCGAGCCGGGCGCAGCTCCTTCTGGCCCGGCGACCCGCCTCGCGGTCCCGCCCTCGACCAGATACAGCCCCTGCCCTTCCTGGAATGGCGACGTCGGCGTGGGCCCCGTCCACGGCTCGACATCGAGATAGGCGAGGCCTCCGGGCGTGAGCCACGCCTCGAGCGACGGGAGCCCGCCCACGAGCTCGACGAGCCTCTCGACGCCGCCCGAGGCATCGACGCGCCAGAGGCCGGCCGCCTTCTGGCCCGGCGCTCCGGGAGCCGGGAGGCCTCCGACCATCAGGACCGAGGCACCGTCGTGGCTCGTGCCGACGAAGCGCGGGGAGTACCCGAGCTGCGCGCCCTGTCCGTCCGGCCAGGTGACCATCGACGCCTCGGTCAGGAGCCGCGCCGCTCCGTCGTCGTCGACGGCGACGACGGCCCGGTCGTCCCCGTACGCCACCTTCCGGAGGTTCAGAAAGAACGGAGTCGCGTCCGAGCCGAGCCTCAGCGAGGGTTGCCGGCCCCGGGCGTTGGGCCCTCCGAAATCGGCGACCGGGCTGGCCGCCACCGACACCACGGGAATGACCCCGGAGGGGAGGAGGACCTCGATCCAGGTATCGCCCCCGTCGCGGCTGAAGAGGAGCTGCTTCTTCGAGTAGTCCTCCGTCCCCGGGGCGCTCCTGTCGACGAGGGCGAGGATCCGGAGGATCCCGCCGGGACCCGGCCTCGCGGCGGCGACCGAGAAGAGCACCTCCGGTCCGGTCGTCGGCAGGACGACCCGCGCCTCGTCCTGGCCTGTCGCGTCGTGAACCACGAGGCGACCGCGGGGCATCGCGGAGTAGTACCAGGCGGACTGGACGTCCGATTCGACCAGGACGAATCGGGCGCTCGCCCTGGGCTGGTGGATGGGCGTCGCGTACCTGTTCGTGACGGGAGCGTACGAGACGACACGAGCGGCGGCGGGCGCTGCGAAGGAAGCGGCGAGGAGCAACGGAACGGCGAAGCGCACGGAACCTCCCGGGCCCCGGGCGGGACCAGTCGAGGGTGGGCCCGATCGATGACCTGCATCCGGAGTGTCTTCGGTACCGAGTTTCTCACGCGATCGTTGCAGCCTCCTTGCCGGGCGTCCCCGGCCCCGGCAGCTCGCGCTTCTTCCAGAGCAGGTAGACGGCCGGGTAGACGAGGAGCTCGAGGGCGAACGACGTGACGAGACCGCCCACCATCGGCGCGGCGATCCGCTTCATCATGTCGGCCCCGACGCCCGTCGACCACATGATCGGCAGGAGGCCGAAGAACGCCGAGAGGACCGTCATCGCCTTCGGCCGGATCCGCTTCACGGCGCCGTGGACGATCGCCTCGACGAGGTCGGGGAGGTTTCGGAGGAGCCCCTTCTTCTTCGCCTCGTCGTGCGCGAGGTCGAGGAAGAGGAGCATGAAGATCCCCGTCTCGGCGTCGAGGCCCATGAGGGCGATCATCCCGACCCAGACCGCGATCGACATGTTGTAGTCGAGGAGCCAGAGGTACCAGACGGCTCCGACGACCGAGAACGGCACGGCCAGGACGATGATGAGCGTCTTCGTCACCGACTTCGTGTTCGCGTACATGAGGAGGAAGATCAGGACGAGCGTGACCGGGATGACGACCTTGAGCCGCTCCTTCACCCGGACCATGTTCTCCCACTGGCCGCTCCAGAGGAGGGAGTACCCGGTGGGGACGGTCACCCGCTCCGCGACGGCGGCCTTCGCCTTCTCGACGAAGCGCCCGACGTCCTCCTTCGACGTGTCGAAGTCGACGTAGACGTAGCCGGAGAGGAGCCCGTTCTCGTTGCGGATCATCGACGGCCCCGTCACGAGGCGGATGTCGGCGAGCTGCCCGAGCGGCACCTGGGCGCCTCCCATCGTCGGGACGAGGACGCGCGAGAGGCTCGAGAGGTCCTCGCGCAGCTCGCGCGGGTAGCGGACGTTGACGCTGTAGCGCGCCCGCCCCTCGACGGTCGTCGTGACGGTCTCGCCGCCGATCGCGGTCATGATGACCATGTTCGCGTCGGCCGCGGTGAGCCCGTAGCGGGCGAGGGCGTCGCGCTTCAGCTCGAAGTCGACGAAGTAGCCGCCCGCGACCCTCTCGGCGAAGGCCGAGCGCGTCGCCGGGAGCGTCTTCACCGCCGCCTCGACCTCGGCGCCGATCCGCTCGATCTCGGCGAGGTCCGAGCCGAAGACCTTCACGCCGATCGGCGTCCGGATCCCCGTCGAGAGCATGTCGATCCGCCCCTTGATCGGCATCGTCCAGGCGTTCGTCGAGCCCGGGATCTTCAGCGCGGCGTCCATCTCGCCGATGAGCTCCTCGTACGTGATCCGGTCGCGCCAGACGTGCCGGAGGACCGCCGACAGCCACTCCGGCGCCCACGGAGTGAACCAGCGCTCCTTCGGCCGCCACTCGTTCTCGGGCTTCAGGATGACCGTCGTCTCCATCATCGAGAGGGGCGCCGGGTCGGTCGAGGTCTCGGCGCGCCCCGCCTTGCCGAAGACCCGCTCCACCTCGGGGAACGTCGCGAGGACCCGGTCCTGCGTCTGGAGGAGCTTGGCGGCCTCGGTGACGGAGATGCCGGGGAGCGTCGTCGGCATGTAGAGGATCGTCCCCTCGTGGAGCGGCGGCATGAACTCCGATCCGAGGGAGAGGTAGACCGGCACGGTCGAGGCGAGGACGAGGAGCGAGACCGCGACGACCTTCTTCGGGTGGCGGAGGACGGCCCGGCAGACCGGTTCGTAGAGCCGGAAGAGGACCTTCGAGACGGGGTGCCTCTCCTCGGCGTGATAGGTCCCGACGGCGACCGCGTTGACGGCCTTCTCGACGAGGCGGGCCGGGAGCCGGACGAGCCTCGTGAGGAATCCCCCCTCGCGGTGCGCGAAGCCGAACCGGAAGGGGTCCATCCGCGCGAAGACCATCCGCATCGCCGGGTCGAGCGTGATCGCGAGGACGGCCGCGATCGCCATCGCGAAGTTCTTCGACCAGGCCAGGGGCGTGAAGAGGCGCCCCTCCTGGTCGACGAGCGTGAAGATCGGGAGGAACGAGACGGCGATGACGAGGAGCGAGAAGAAGACCGACGGGCCGACCTCCATCAGCGCCTCGAGGCGGACGGCGTGGAAGTCCCCCTTCCGCCCCGAGTCGTTCCAGATTTGGAGCTTCTTGTAGGCGTTCTCCACCTCGACGATCGCGCCGTCGACGAGGACGCCGATGGAGATCGCGATGCCGCCGAGCGACATGATGTTGACCGTGATCCCCATCAGGTGGAGCGGGATGAACGCGAGGAGGACCGACACCGGGATCGTCAGGATCGGGACGAGCGCGCTCGGGACGTGCCAGAGGAAGATGAGGATGACGATCGAGACGATGACGATCTCCTCGACCAGCTTCCCCTTCAGGTTGTCGATCGCCGACTCGATGAGCGTCGAGCGGTCGTAGGTCGTCACGAGCTTCACGCCGGGCGGGAGCGACGACCGGATCTCGTCGATCCGCGCCTTGACCCTCTCGATGACGTGGAGGGCGTTCTCGCCGGAGCGCATGACGACGATCCCGCCGACGGTCTCCCCCTTCCCGTCCAGCTCGGCGAGGCCGCGGCGCAGGTCGGGGCCGAGGGCGACGCTCCCCACGTCCCTGATCGTCACCGGCGTCCCGCGCTCGTCGGTCTTCACGACGACCTTCTCGATGTCGGCCGTTCCCTTCAGGTACCCGCGGCCCCGCACCATGTGCTCGCGGCCGGAGATCTCGATGAGGCGCCCCCCGACCTCGTCGTTGCTCCTCTGGAGCGCGTCCGACACGGCCTCGAGGGAGATGCCGTAGGCCGCGAGGCGGTTCGGGTCGACGGTGACCTGGTACTGCCGTGCCATCCCGCCGACGGTCGCGACCTCCGCGACCCCCGGCACCGACTGGAGCTGGTAGCGCAGGAACCAGTCCTGGTAGGAGCGGAGCTCGTCGAGGGAGGTGTTCCCCGTCTCGTCGACGAGGGCGTACTGGTAGACCCACCCGACGCCCGTCGCGTCGGGGCCGATCTCCGTCCTCACGCCCTGCGGGAGGCTCCCCTGGATCTTGGAAAGGTACTCGAGGACGCGCGAGCGGGCCCAGTAGAGGTCGGTCCCGTCCTCGAAGATGACGTAGACGAAGGAGTAGCCGAAGTCGGAGAAGCCCCGGATCGTCTTCACCTTCGGCGCCCCGAGGAGGGCGGTGACGATCGGGTAGGTCACCTGGTCCTCGAGGATGTCGGGGCTCCGGTCCCACTTCGAGAGGACGATGACCTGGGTGTCGGAGAGGTCGGGGATCGCGTCGAGCGGGACGCTGCGGAGCGAGCGGAACGCGAGGAGGACCGCGACCGCCCAGAGGGCGAGGACGAGGAACTTGTTCTCCGCCGAGAAGCGGATGATTCGCCTGATCACGTCTGCCCCCTCAGTGCCGGTGCCCGGTGTCCGGTGCGGACGGCGACGGCTCGGCCACGTGGCCCTCGTGACCCGCCGCCGGCGTGGCGCCGTCCCTCATCCCGGCGAGGGCCGACGCGAGCCGCGACTCGGAGTCGACGAGGAAGCTCGCCCCGAGGGCGATCTCCTCCCCTTCCGCGAGGCCGGAGAGGATCTCCCACGCCCCGCCCCCCTGCTCGCCGACCTTCACCTCCCGCGGCTCGAGGACCCCTTCCCCCTTCGAGACGAAGACGACCTTCCGCGTCCCGCTGTCGAGGACCGCGTCGTCCGGCACCTTCAGGGCCGTCCGCGGCGCGCTCTCGAGGACGACGTCCGCGAACATCTCGGGCTTGAGCTCCTCGCGGGGGTTCGCGAACTCGAGGCGGACCTTCGCCGTCCGGGTCTTCTCGTCGAGCGACGGGTAGATGTAGGTCACCTTCCCGGTCCAGCTCCGCCCCGGGCGGTAGGCGAGGGTCATCCGCCCCGTCTGCCCCACCTTCACGCGGGGCAGCTCCGACTCGTAGACGTCGGCGAGGACCCAGACGGACGAGAGGTCGACGATGTCGAAGAGCGTGTCGGCCGGCATGACCTTCATGCCGTGGAAGGCCGTCCGCGCCGTCACGTAGCCGGAGATGGGCGCGTAGATCGGGAAGCTCCGGAGCGGCTCGCCGCGGGCCTCGAGGGCCGCGATGTCGCCCTGCGCCACGTCCCAGAGACGGAGGCGCTGCCGGGTCGCGTCGAGGAGCCGTTCGGCCCCCTCGCGCGCCGGGGCGTCGGCCGACGGCCCGAGCGCGCGGACGGCCCGGAGGGCGAGGAGGAGCTCCTGCTGGGTGGCGAAGAGCTCGGGGCTGTAGACGTGCGCGAGGACCTCGCCCTTCCGGACGAACTTCCCCGTGAAGTCGGCGGTGACGTGCTCGACGTAGGCCTCGAACCGGGTGTGCACGTGGTGGACCCGCCGCTCGTCGTAGGCGACTCGGCCGACCGTCCGGATCCCGGTCCCGAACGTCCCCCGCTCCACCTTCGCCGTCCTCAGCGAGAGGAGCTGCCTCTTGCGGGCGTCGATCGTCACGGTCGCGAAGCCGGGAACGCCCGCGTCGCCCGCGCCCCCGCCCGACGCGTCCTCCTCCTTCTTCACGAGGTCCATGCCGCAGATCGGGCAGCTCTCCTTCCGGTCCTTCACGATCTCCGGGTGCATCGGGCAGATCCAGGTCTCGTGCGCGGCGGCCGGCGCGGCCGGGGCCTCCTCCTTCGGGACGAGGTCCATGCCGCAGATCGGGCAGCTCCCCTTCCCGTCCTTCACGACCTCCGGGTGCATCGGGCAGATGTAGGTCGTCGCCCCGGCCGAGGCCGGGGGCTTGCCGCCGCCGCAGCCGACGAGGAGGACCGCCGGAACGGCGAGCGTGAAGAGCAGGACCGCGAGGAGCGCGGCGCGGGTCGGTGTCGTTCTCGTGCGGTTCATGGGGTCTCTCCTCACATCCCGCCGCCGGCGCTCATCGCGGCCGGGGCGGAGGGGGCGGCGGAAGGGGTCATCGCGGCGGCGCCCTCGAGGCTCAGCTCGAGGAGGTCCGCCTGGGCCGTCCGGAAGCCGGCGAGGCGCGCGAGGGCCGCGCGCCGGTCCGAGAACTCGGTGCCGATGGCCTCGAGGACGGTGACGAACGGGACCGTGCCCGTGCCGTAGCTCGCGAGCGCGGCTTCGACGGCGAGGCGGTCCTGGACGAGGAGCGACTCCCGGTCGAGGCGTGCCTCCTCGGCGAGCTGGTCGAGGAGGGCGAGCCTCTCCTCGGTCCTCGCGAGAAGGAGGGACCTGACGTCGCTCTCCGCCGCCTCCGCGGCGGCGAGGCGGGCCTCGGCTTCCCGGACCCGCGGCTCCTGCCTGCGCGAGGAGAAGACCGGGACGGAGACGCCGAGCCCGACGCTCCACATCAGGGGAAGGGAGCCGCGGTTCATGTACCCGGCCGACGCGACGAGGTCGGGGGCGCGGTCCCGCTTCGCGAGGTCGATCGCGAGCGTCTCGCGCGCCGCGACCTTCCTCACGAGGGCGAGCTCGGGGCTCTCCTCCTCGGCGCGCGCGCGCTCCGCGCCCGCCTCGGGCGCGACGGGCAGGGCGTCGGCGAGGCCCCCCGCGAGGGAGACCGGCTCGTCGGGGCCGCGCAGGAGGAGGCGCCGGAGCTCGGCGAGGGCGACCCGCCCGGCGGCCTCGTCGCGGCGCGCCTGCTGGAGGAGGCGCGTCCTCTCGGCCTGCGCGCGCAGCACGTCCTGCTGCGTCCCCATGCCGGCGGCGTACCGGTTCCGCGCGACCGCCTCGATCCTCTCCCAGGTCTTCCCCTGGTCGCGTGTCACGGCCTCGAGCTCGCGCGCCTCGAGAAGGCGCGCGGCCGCCCTGCGGACGGCGGCCTCGACGGAGAGGCGGATGCGCGCGAGGCGCGCCTCGACGACCTCCACGTCCGCCCCGGCGAGCGTCGCGGCGGCGCGGAGCTTCCCGGGCCACGGGATCTGCTGCTCGGCCATGAACGAGAGGCGGGTCATCGGCTCCTCTCCGAGGGAGAAGGAGGCGCCGTCGTTCTCGTACCCGAGCGACAGCATGGGGTCGGGCAGCGTGCCTGCGGGAGCGACCCGCTCGCGCGCGGCGGCGACCTCGGCCCGGGCCGCGGCGAGGGCCGGGCTCTTCTCGAGCGCCTCGGCGACGAGAGACTCGACGGTGTCGGCGGCCGGCGCGGCAAGCGCGAGGGACGAAACGGCGAGAACGGCGGAAAGCGTCCCGCGGAAGAACGACCGGAGCAGGGACATGGGTCACCTCGGTGAGACGGTCATCGGACCGCCCCTCACGGGGCGGGCGAGAGCGCGGTCTCCCGAGGTCTCAGTTCCGAAAGGTCTCGAGGAGCGCCTGGGTCGGGGCCGACCGGGCACGCGGAGTCGGACAGGAGGCCGATCGGGCGCGCACGACGGGGAACTCTCCGCCGACCTTTGCCCCGGCGGCGACGAGGGCCGGCGCGGGGACCCCCTCGGCGGCCGCGAGGACCGCGGCGGGGGCGGGAGTGGCCTGGGAGACCGTGCAGCCGCAGCCGTCGCCGGCTGGACTCTCGGGACTGCAGCAGCAGGACGAGTCCGTCGGACCGCACGCCGCGGCGGCTCCCGCGAGGAACAGCTGCACCCCGAGAAGCGACACCGCGACCGCCAGGAAAACGGCGACGGCGTACGCGGCGGGGGGGCGACGAGCACCCATCGCCCCCAAGGTAACCCTAAATCCGGACCTGTCAAGGCATCTTTCAGGAGGCCTCTATCCGGAGACGTCGGTTGTCGGGAGGGGCCGGGAGGGGCCGGGAGGGGCCGTCTCCCTCGAGGTTCCACGGTGAGACGGCGGCGCCCGCCCGGGACGAAGGGGAGCCGACGCATCGTTTTTGCTGCGGCGCGGACGTCCGGAGCGTTCAGAATCGGCGGCAGGCAGGCCTGCCCGGACCTGGTGGCTGACCCCGGTGTGGGACTGTCCCTGCGCGCGAGGAAGGTGAGGGCGGAAGACCGGTGGGCGAAACGGCGAACGAGCGGGAGGTCCTCCACATCGTCGAACCGACCCTCTCGTCGAACGAGGGGCACTGCCGCCCGTTCGTCGAGGCGGTCGCGCGGGCCGCTGCGTCGGCCGGGTGGGACGTCGAGGTCTGGGCCGGACGCGGCGCGGTCGCCGAGCTTCCGCCCGGAGCGTCCCTTCACCCGCTCTTCCACCGACGCCGCCGACGATTCCAGGTGCTCGCGCTCTATTGGCGCCTCCTGCGCCAGCCGGGTCGGATCCTCGTCGCGACGGCGGGGACGACCGACTTCGTCCTCCTCCGGGCCGCCGCGCCGAAGGGCGTCGCCCCGGGCAAGGCGTCGCTCTTCGTCCACTGGGCCCGCCCCTCGGCCCGCAAGGCGAGGGTGCTGGAGGCCGTGGCGCGGGCCTGCCCCTGGATGCGCGTCGCCGGCCCGACGCCGTCCGTCGCCGGCTACCTCCGTGAGCGCGGCTTCGCCGCCGTTCGAGAGGTGCCGTACCCGCTCGACCCGGGGAGATTCGCCCCCGGCCCGTCGACGGACGGGGGTTCTCCGTCCACACACCTCCTCTTCGCGGGGGCGGCGAGGATCGACAAGGGGTTCCGCGAAGCGGTCTCCGTCGTCGCCCGGCTCGCGGCCATCGGTTCGACGCTTCCGGTCCGCCTCCAGGTGTCGCCAAAGCACTACGGGAAGCGGGACGGGGATGTCGAAGCGGAGCTGGACCGGCTCGCGCGAATCCGCTACGCCCCGCTGGAGCTGGTGAGGGAGACGCTGGCGCCGGAGGAGTACGACGCCCTCTTCCACGGGGCGATCTGCGTCCAGCCCTACCGGCGGGAGGACTTCGTCGACCGGATCTCCGGCGTGACCCTCGACGCGCTCCGCAACGGCTGCCCGGTCGTCGTCACCGACGGGACCTGGATGGCGCGCGTCGTCGCCGAAGCCGGTGCGGGCATCGCGGTCGCCGAGCTCACGGCGGAGCGCCTGGTGGAGGCAGCGGAGGCGATCCGCGCCGACGACGCGGCCTTCCGCGCCCGGGCGGCCCGGGCCGCGGCGATCCTGCGCGAGCGGCACGACCCGAGGCACCTCGTCGAGGCGGTCCTGGCCTGAAGCGGCCCGGACGCGGGCACCCGCCGCTGCCGCCAGGAGAGCGGTGCGGACGGGCGTGACGTGAGTCGCGGCCTCACAGGATTGACTATCATCCGCGCGATGCCCGTTCTCGGCCCGCCTCGACGGCCGCCGTTCCTGCCGTCGCCTCCGGTCGTGCCGTGAGGGCCGGCGACCGCATCGATCGATTCGAGGTCATCGGCCCGCTCGGCGAGGGGGGGATGGGCCGCCTCTTTCGCGCCCGGGACCCACGGCTCGGGCGGGACGTGGCTCTCAAGCTCCTCTCCGACCGGTTCTCCGACAGCCGCGAGCACCTCGTCCGCTTCGAGCGGGAGGCCCGCGCCGCTTCGGCCCTGAACCATCCGAACCTCGTGACCGTCTTCGAGGTCGGAGAGCACGAGGGGTACCCGTGGATCGGCATGGAGCTCGTCGAGGGAACCACCCTGCGCGAGCTCCTTCCCGGCGGATTCACGTCCCTGCGAGCCCTGGTGAACGTCGCCGTCCAGATGGCGGAGGGGCTCGCCGCGGCGCACGAGGGCGGGGTCGTCCATCGCGACCTGAAGCCCGAGAACGTCATGATGACCCGGGCCGGGCACGTGAAGATCCTCGACTTCGGGCTCGCCAAGCGCTCCCGCCCGCCGGTCGGCGAGGACCACACCACGGCGGACGTGTCGCTCAGGACCGGCCCGGGGCGGATCGTGGGAACCATCGGGTACATGTCGCCCGAGCAGGCCCGCGGTCACGAGGTCGACCATCGCTCCGACCAGTTCTCGTTCGGCACGATCCTCTACGAGATGCTGGGGGGGCGCCGGCCCTTCCAGGGGCAGACGCCCCTCGACACCCTCACCGCCATCCTGCACCACGAGCCCGAGAGCCTCACCCTCCTCGCGCCCCAGGTGCCGGAGGCGCTCGCGCAGGTCGTCCGGCGCTGCCTCGCGAAGGACCCGCGGGACCGGTACGCCTCCACGCGCGACCTCGCCCACGACCTCTTCACGATCCGCGAGCGGATCTCCGGTTCCCGGAGCCTCTCCACCGTTCGCCTCCGGGCGGGCCCCCCGCCCCGGCGGGCCCGCGCCGTCGCGCTCACGGCTGCGCTCGCCGTCTTCGCTGCGGCCGCGGCCGGCGCCTTCTGGTTCGTCACGGCGCGAGGTCCCGAAGCGGGCGCGGCGTCCCCGGCCGGCCCGGGGCGCCGCATCGCGATCCTCCCCTTCCGCGACCTGAGCGCGACCCCCGCGGGCGGGCTCATCGGGCAGGGCTTCGCGGAGACGGTGAGCGCCCGCCTCGGCACCGGGAACGCCCTCGCGGTGCTCCCTGCGGTGGCCGTGGACGAGGACGCCGGCGACCTCCCCGCGCTCTTTCGCCGGACCGGCGCGCAGGCCGTGGTGCGGGGCTCCCTCCAGTTCGAGGGAGACCGCGTCCGCGCGACCTGGGCCGTCGTCGGACCCGACGGCCTGCAGGCTTCCTCGGGCACCGCGGAAGGCTCGACCGAGCGCCTCCTCGACCTGCAGGACGAGGTGGCGCGCGGGGCTGCGGCCGCCCTCGGCCTCGCGGCCGGGCCTCTCGGGCCTCGCCCGGCGGGTCCCGGCTTCGCGCAGGACCGGTACCTGGAGGCCCTGGGGCACCTCCGGCGGTACGACAACGACGCGGCGGTCGACGCCGCGATCGGGATCCTGGAGAGCCTCGGCGACTCGGCCGCGGTGCAGGCCGCACTCGCACGCGCCTATCTCGCGAAACGGACGATCACGGGCGACGGTACCTGGGCCGACCGCGCCGTCGAGGCGAGCCGGAAAGCCGCCGACCTCGACCCGTCGCTCGCGGCCGTCCGCGAGACTCGCGGACGGGTCGACCTCCTGCGCGGCCGGCCGCTCGAGGCGGCCGCCGAGTTTCGGCGGGCTCTCGAGACCCAGCCCTACTCGGTGGAAGCGCAGCTCGGCCTGGCCGAGGCGCTCGATCGGCAGGGCCGGGGCGCAGACGCCGAGCGCGAGTACCGCCGTGCCGTCGGGATCCAGCCCGGCTGGTGGTCGACCCACAACCACCTCGGCGTGTTCCACCTCAGGCAGGGGGACGTGGACGCGGCCCTCGGGAGCTTCCGGGAGGCCGTCCGGCTCTCGCCCGACAACACCCGGGCGGTCAACAACCTCGGCATCGCCTACCAGCAGCTCGGGCGCCACGAGGAGGCGATCGCGGAGTTCCGGCGGTCCGTCGAGATCCTCCCGACGGCCTCGGCGCTCGCCAACCTCGGAGCCTGCCTCTTCTCCCTCGGCCGCTACGAGGAGGCCGTCGCCTCCTTCGAGCGGGCTTGTGCCATGCGCCCCGGGGACGCCGTCCTCTGGCTCGACCTCGGCGACGCGCTGCTCCGGAAGGGAGCGGACCAGAAGGAGTACGCGAGCGCGTACGAAAGGGCGAGCGGCCTCCTCGAGGCCGGCCGGGCCGTCTCGCCCAGCCCCGCCGACCGGGTGACCCGCCTCGCGGCGGGCGAGGTCCCGGTGGCGCGCGCCGACGGGGCCCGGCCGTGAACCTGATCCTCCTCTTCCCCGCCGATTTCGACCCCGACGGTACCGTGCGGCTCACCGGACGCCGGGCCCGGCACGTCCACGAAGTCCACCGCGCCCGGGCCGGCGACGACCTCACCGTCGGCAGGGTCGGCGGGCCGGTCGGCACGGGGACGGTGCTCTCCGCCGAGCCGGAGGAGGTCCGCCTGTCGGTCCGGCTGTCGGAAGAGCCGCCGCCGCCGGCCGGCCTCGACCTTCTCCTGGCGATGCCCCGGCCCAAGGTGCTGCGCCGCGTGCTCCAGTCCGCCACCTCGCTCGGGGCTCGCCGCATCGTCCTTCTCAACGCCCGGCGGGTCGAGAAGAGCTACTTCGACACGCCGTTCCTCGAGCCCGCGGAGATCGAGCGGAACCTCGTCCTCGGGCTGGAGCAGGCGCGCGACACGGCGATGCCCCGGGTCCTCGTGCGAAAGCTCTTCCGGCCCTTCGTCGAGGACGAGCTCGAGGGCCTCTGGCCGCGCGCGACCTGTGACCGCCTGCTGGCCCACCCCGCCGCGCCGCGCGGACCGGCGATCTGCGACCCCGGGACCGCAGGCTCTCCGGCAGTCCTCGCCATCGGGCCCGAAGGCGGGTGGGTTCCCTTCGAGCTCGAGCTGCTCGAGGCGCACGGCTTCGTCCCGTTCGGCCTCGGCCCCAGGATCCTCCGGGTGGAGACCGCGCTGGCCTTCGCCTTCGGCCAGGTTCAGCTCGCGAGGGCGTGGGTTCCGGAACGGGCGGCCGGCTCCGGGCGCTGACCGTCAGGATGCCTCCGACGCGACTCCGAAGGCGTCCACGGCAGCCGGAGTAACCTCGGCCGTGCCCCGCGTCGCCGTCGTCATCGCCACGCATCGCCGGCCGGCGCTTCTCGCCGAGGCCCTGGCGTCCGTCGCGGCGCAGACGTTCTGCGACGTCGAGACCGTCGTCGCGGAGGACGGCGGCACGGAGGAGACCGCTCGCATCGTCGCCGCGTCGGGGGCTCCCGGCGCGAGGCACGTTCCCCTCGGCTTCTGCGGACGAAGCGGCGCCGTACGAAACGAGGCCCTCCGCCGGGTCTCGACTCCCCTCGTGGCGTTCCTCGACGACGACGACCTCTGGCTTCCCCGGCGGCTCGAAGTGCACGTGGCCGCTCTCGAGGCCGTTCCGTCCGCCGGCCTCGTCTTCGGTCCCGTCCGGCGCTTCGGTGACGTGGAGGGCACGTGGCCCCGGCAGGTTCCCCAGCGGGTCGACCTCGCCCGGCTCCTGAGAGGGAACTGCGTTCCGCTCTCCTCCGTCCTGGCGCGCCGGGAAGCGCTCGAACGGGCCGGCCTCTTCCCCGACACGGCGGAACTGGCCCAGGACTACGAGCTCTGGCTCCGCGTCGCTCGATCGCAGGTTCTCGTCGGGCACCCCGAGCCCCTCGTCCGCTACCGCGTCCACGCCGGCGGAATCAGCCGGAGGAAGGCCCTCGAGGTCGAGGCCGTGGCCGCGATCCTGGAACGCCTGGAGTCGGAGTGGGACCTCCCGCCGCGGCTCCTCGCCCCCGCACGCCGCGGCCTTCTCCGTTCCCGCGCGCGGCTCGCTTCCGGCTTTCGGGAGGCGATCCGGCTCCGGGCTCGGTCGCTCGCACCGGCGGCGTTCCTTCGCGACTGAAGCCGCGTCGAGGGGAGCGGCCCGCGCCGTCCCGCCCGGCGCGGACTTCGCCGCGTCAGCCGAGGCCGAGCCAGTCGACCACGACTTCGAGATGAAGCCGCGCGTCGAGCGACGGCCTGAGGCCGAGGGCGGCCTCGCGCAGCTCCGCGCGCCGGGTCGGCTCCGCGATCTCCTCCAACGACCGCGCGAGCCCCTCCACGTCCCTCGGATCGTCCACGACGAGCGCCGCCCCCGCCGGTCCGAGCCGCTCGACGGCACCGTTCCTCCCGGTCGTGATTACCGGCGCCCCGCAGGCGGCCGCCTCGAGACAGGCGAGCGAGCAGGGGTCGAGGAAGGTCGGGTGGAGGAGGCCGGTCGCGGCGCGCAGCCGCCGGACGACGTCGGCGCGTGACAGCGGTCCCTCGAACGACACCGCGTCCGCGATCCCGAGGCGGGCGGCGAGCCGGCGCCAGGCGCTCCGGGGCCCGCGCCCCGCGACGCGGAGACGGGCGGGGAGGCCACGCCGCCTCGCGACGGCGACGGCCTCGAGCGCTGCGTGGAGGCCCTTCAGGCGTGGGTTGTGGGCGAGGAAGAGAAACCCCGCGCTCCCCTCCGGCCGGAATCCGTCCGGATCCGGCGAAAAGAGGTCGAGGTCGACGCCGGGCGGCGCGACCCGGATCGCTCCGTCGGGAACGCCGAAGTCCCGGAGCCGGCTCCGCAGCGCCTCCGTCCAGACCATGATCCGCGGGCACTCGCCCGCGAGGACCTGCCGCTCGCAGCGCAGGAGAAGCCGGCGTCGCGCGTTGAAGACCGTTCCGAGATCGAAGAGGGCACGCCGCGCCCCATCCATCGACTCGCGCTCCGCCTCGAGGGCGTCGGCGAAGAGGCCGCCGTGCAGCTGGACGTGCGTCGCGAACGCGACGAGCCTCGGCGCGAGGACGGGCCCCTCCCCGGCTTCGACCGCGAAGGCGGCGGCCGCCAGGAAGCGCCGCTCGCCGGCCGCGCTCCTCCCCGGAGGGACGAGCGCCTCGGCCGGGATTCCGGTGCTCGTCCCGGCGCCCTCGCGGCAGAGCACCCGGAGGTGGACCCCGCGCCGCGCGAGCGCCTCCGCCAGCGCGACGAGGTACCCCTCCTGCCCCCCGCGCGAGGCGTCCCAGCGGTCGACGACGAAAGTGGCCCTCACGAACGCCCGCGCTCAGTACAGGACGAGGGGGCTTGGAAGGAGGTTCGCGGAGTGCAGGGCCTCGACGACGACCGCGAGCGCGATCAGCCAGACGAACCACGCCGCGCTCAGGAGGTGCGCGCGAAAGACCCGGGGCTCGACCACGTACTGCGGAGGCTCCCTGAGAAGGGAGAACCTCGGCAGGAACCGCGGCGTCACCCGGGCGTACGCCTCGTAGTCCCGGCCGAACTCCTCCCGCAGCGCCCTCTCCTCGCGCCGGATGACGAGCGGGTAGTACAGGCCGAACCCACACAGGAAGATCAGGGGAACGGTGACGCTCTTCGTGGTCAGCCCCAGCCCGACGCCGCCGAGCAGGCTGAAGAAGTAAAGCGGGTTTCGGCAGACGGAGTAGGGCCCCTCGGTCACCAGCACCCGTCCCTTGTACCCGGCGATGTACATCGAGCACCAGGTCCGCCCCAGCGCGGCGACCGCCGCGAGCACCACGCCGACGGCGAAGAACGAGGTCGCCACGACCGGCGCACCCTCGCTCCACCGGCTGCGGGAGAACAGCACCAGCGCGATCAGCGAAGGGACGAAGACCTGCGCCAGTGGAATGCGGCAGCGTTCGATGCTCACTCTCCCGATCATGGCCGACCGTCCTCGTGTCTCGCTCGGGGCACCGCCTGGACACCGTCTCGGGAGCGACTCTCTCACGTCCCTTCGGACCGGGGCAATTCCGGGACCCGCTCCGCTCGACACCCTTCCCGCCGCGCGGCTGGCCCGCTTCGTCCGGGCAGGACCCAAACTAGAATCGCGACCCGATGGGGACGCATCACACGGCTCTCGTCCACCCCGGCGCCCGCCTCGGGGCCGGGGTGGAGGTCGGGCCCTACGCGATCGTCGAGGCCGAGACGGGGATCGGCGACGGTTGCGAGCTCGGCGCCCACAGCGTCGTCAGGCGATTCACGTGGATGGGCGCCCGCAACCGCGTCCACGAGGGGGCGATCCTCGGCGGCGAGCCCCAGGACCTCGGTTTCGGCGGAGGGCCGAGCCGCCTGGAGATCGGGGACGACAACCGGATCCGCGAGGGAGTGACGATCCACCGGGCCACAGCTCCCGGAGGCGTGACGCGCGTCGGCTCCGGCTGCTTTCTCATGGCCTACTCCCACGTCGCCCACGAGGACGTGATCGGCGACCACGTGATCCTCGCGAACAACGTCGCGCTGGCCGGGCACGTGCGGATCGACGAACGGGCTTTCCTCTCGGGCGGGGTGGTGGTGCACCAGTTCTGCCGCGTGGGGCGCCTCGCGATGGTCGGCGGGAACACGAAGGTCATCAAGGACTGCCTGCCCTTCGTCATCACCGACGGCGTGCCGGCCCGGGCACGGGGCCTGAACGTCGTCGGCCTCCGGCGCGCCGGATTCACGGCCTCGCATCTGCGGACCCTGAAGGAGGCCTACCGCCTCCTCGTGCGCTCGGGCCTTCCGCTGGAAGAGGCCCTCGAGCGGCTGGCGGCTCTCGACGACCCTCTGGCGGACGAGCTCGGCGCCTTCGCGCGCGACTCGAAGCGGGGCTTCCACCGCTCGTCACGCGAGATCGACCTGTCGTAGCGGCTGCTGCAGGCGGGGTCGGAAGCGAGATCCGGGGCGCCGAGCCGCCAGGGTCCCGTACGCGTCCCCAGGGTTCCGTCCGCGGCCTCGGTTCGCCGTCGCGTCTTCATCGGGGAACGAATCGCCTCAGCACGATCTCGTCCGTCGCCACGAGACGCCGCCCGCGCTGGTCGCGGCGCTTCACGGGAATCCTCTTCTCTTCGACGGGGACCTGCTTCTCCTTCATCGCGTCCAGCCAGCGCTGCAGGCCCGCTTCGTCATACGCGAAGGCCCCCACCCTGTACTCGACGACGAGGAGCGGCCTCGCGGCCGAAACACCCCAGAGGCGCGGGGCCTCGCGGCGCCCGTGCCTCGGGGAGTACAGGATCTGGTTGGCCCGGTACGTGGCGAACCAGCTCAGGCGGGACCGCAGCCCCGGCTGGAAAGAGACTGCGAGGTCGGACTCGAGACAGACCGTCTCGGCACCGAGCGCGGCGTCGGCCCAGAACCTTCGCGCGAAGTCTCGGGCCTCCTCGTCCGAAGGGTTCTTGTACGGCCAGGCGAGGTCCCGGGCCAGGACCGCGAGCCCGATCGCGAAGAGGAACGCGGCCACCGCCCTGCCCCCGGAACTCGCCCGCCCGTCCGGACCCGGGCGGAGGCTCGCGAGGCGCGCGAGCGCGACCGCGGCCAGGATCGAGGCGAGGGGGACCGCGTAGAGGGAGAACTTCGTGTGACCGCCGAACGGGTACCTGTGGAAAGAGGCGGCGACGAGGTGGAGCGCGAACGGCACGGTACAGAAGGCGAGGAGGGGACAACGCGAGGACCGCGCCAGCAGCACGGCGCCGGCGAGAACGGCCACGGCGGTGACCACGCTGGCCCCGGCCGCTCCACCCACCGGGAACGCGAGGAGCGGCCCCGCGAGCGAGACGAGGAGCCAGAGCGGAATCCCGAGGGGGGTCGCGAGAGGCGGAAACGCGTCGCGCCAGAACTCCTGCATCCCGGAGAGCGTCGGCGCGGCCGCATCGGCGATGAACGCCTGTAGCGCCACGAAGCTCGCCGCGTGAAGGAGGCCCGCGGCGAGCCAGGGTGCGCCGGCGGTCCCGCGTCGCCCGGGCCCCGACGAGCCGAGGGCCCGGAAGAGCCCGAGGAGGACGACGCCGCCCCCGACGAAGACCGATGGAAAGGAGAGCCACGGGCCGAAGGCGAGGAGCGCGGCCAGGAGGAGCCAGCGGAGGGGCCGCGCCTCCTCGGCGAGTCTCACGGCGGCCAGGAGGAGGGCGACCGAGACGAGGAGATCCACTCCGTAGGGCTTCGCCTCCGCCGCGTACCGGGAGCACGGATAGGAGACCGCGAAGACCCCCACGGCGAACGTTGCCTCCCAGCCCGCGAGAACGCGCCGCGCCAGAAGGACGAAGAGAGCGAGGCTCCCGAGAGAGGAGACGAAGGCGACGAGCCGCAGGGACGCCTCGGAGTACCCCAGCAGCTCCGCCACGGTCTTCTCGACGAGGAGCCAGAGAGGGGGCGCCAGCTGGCCGAAGTCGAGAGGCCCGAGGAGCCCCCGGACGCCCTTCTCGAAGAGGTTGACGACGAGGAAGGCCTCGTCTTCCCAGAGCGCGAAGTTCAGTCCGTACCGCAGGACGCGGGTCACGACGCCGACGGCGACGAGGGCGACGAGCCATCGCCGGGCGGCGCTCTCCGTGGAGCCGGCGACGCCTTCGCGGGAGGCCGGCTCGAGCGGCCCTGTCTCTCTCTCCTTCACGGAAGACCGGGCGGATCGTACCGTTCCGCCGGAGAGGGTCCGATTCGAGCGAGGTTCCTCGCCGGCTGCCGTGCGGCCGCCCTCGCCCACGCCCCGGCGATCGCTTGACGGACCACGGGGCAGAGCGGCATGGTCCCCTCACGGTGGACGAACTCCGGCCTTCCGAGACCCCGAGGGGTTTCGATCCCGCGCGCGCGGCCCACCCGACGCGGGTGCTTCGCATCGAGGAGGTCGTCGACCTCCTCGAGCTGACGCACGCTCCGGACGTGATTCGGGGGTACCGCGAGAGGATGGACGCGGGAGACCTCTTTCCGCCGGTCTCGGTCGTGCGGCTCTTCGGACAGTGGCTCGTCGCGGACGGCCACAAGCGCTACGTGGCCTGGGCGGGCCTCGGCAGGAAGGAGATCGTCGTCGAGGTCTGGCCGCTGGGGCGCTGGCTCGCCGACCAGGCCGGCCAGGCGGCGCGCAATGCGAGGAAGAACGGGAGGATCGTCGCCCGTCTCTTCGTCGACCCGGGCGAGTCGCTCCGGCTGGCCAGGTCCACGGCAGGACACTGGCGCCGCGTGGCGCATTCCCTGCTGCGGCGTGCGGTCCGGCGCGGCAGAAGGCCCGAGAGCCTTCCCGCTTGAGCGACGGGATCCTGGCCCCGGGTGCCGGACGACGCCTGCTCCTTCGGATCGTGAGGGATGCGGCGATCGAACGCTCCCGCTTCGCGGGGGCGGCGGCCGCGCTCGCGACGATGGCCGGCGCCCAGCTCCTCCTGACCTGGCTCGTCAAGGAGTGGCTGGAGGGGCCGCTCACGGGAGGTTCGCTCCTCCCCGTTCGTGCCCTTCTCCTGAAAGCCGCCGGAGCCACCCTCCTCCTCGCGGCGGCCGTCGTCCTCGCGCGCTATCTCGCCGCGAGCGTCAACCAGCGCCTCCTCGAGCGCCTTCGCGACCGGGCGGCGCGAAGACTCCTTTCGAGTCGCGCCCTGGCGGTGAGGGGCCGTCCGGCCGGCGAGCTCGCCTCGAGGGTCTTCTCGGACGCCAGCAGCCTCTCGGGGTTCGTCGAGGTCCTGCTGAAACGGCTCGTCGGTGACGGTCTGGACGCCCTGGGTTCGATCGCCGTGGCCTTCCTCGTCGAGTGGCGCCTCGCGACCGCGGCCGTCGTCCTGGCCCCCCTCCTCGGCCTCCTTCTCGGCCGCCTGGGACGCGTCGTCAGACGAAAAGGGAGCCTCGCCCAGAGAGAGCTGGGTGAGCTTCATTCCGTCTTCGCCGAGCAGATCTCGGGCCTGACGACGATCCAGGGCTACGACGCCGCCGGGCGCGAGGCGGATCGATTCGCGGCGTCGAACGCGAGCTATCGCAGGAGAGTTCTCGCCGCCGAGCTCTGGTCCGCGGCGGTACTGGCCTCGATCTTCCTCGTGACGGGCCTCGGCTTTCTCGGTGCGATCGGCTGGGGAAGCCGCCTCGCGCTGGCGAGCGAGCTGACACCGGCCGGCCTCCTGGCGTTCTGCCTCTTCGCGGCGAGGACGGTGGAGCCCCTCCGGCGTCTCGCCGACGTCCACGCGATGCTCCAGCGGACCCTCGCCGCGGCCGCGCGAGTCTACGAGGTGATCGACTTCGGCTTCCTCGAGCGGCAGGGCGGGACGCCTCTCCCGCGACCCGTGCGGGGAGACCTCTCTCTCGAGGGCGTCCGTTTCCGCCACGATCCGTCGCGTCCCCTCCTGGAAGGAGTCGACCTCCGGGTCGCACCGGGGGAGACGGTCGCGGTCGTCGCGGCCAGCGGCGGAGGGAAGAGCACGCTCGCGGCGATCCTCGCGGGGTTCCTCCCGCCGGACGCAGGCAGGCTCTCGCTCGACGGCGTGGACCTTCGGGAAGCGGACCTTCGCGACCTGAGGCACGCCGTGAGGCTCGTCGAGCAGGAGCCGTTCCTCTTCCGGGGATCGCTCGCTCAGAACGTCCTCTTCGGCCGCCCGGAGGCCTCGCGCGACGAGGTCGTCGAGGCGCTGGGGCTCTGCGGCCTCGCGGGCCTCGTCGCCGCGATTCCCGGCGGGATCGACGGCTCTCTCCTCGAGTCCGGGAGGAACCTCTCGGGAGGCCAGAAGCAGAGGATCGCCCTCGCGCGGGCCGTCCTCACCGACCCGCCGGTCCTCGTCCTCGACGAGGCGACGAGCGCGCTCGACAGCGAGACGGAGGGGAGGCTCCTCGACGACCTCGGCCCGTGGCTCGCGCGCCGGACGGTGATCGTGATGGCGCACCGCCTCTCGACGGTGGCCCGGTACCCGCGGGTGATCGTCCTCGTCGACGGGCGCGTCGAGGGAGACGGACCGGCGTCCCGGCTCCTCGACACCTGCCCCCCGTTCCGGGCTCTCTTCGCGGGTCAGGTCGAGCCCGTCCCGAACGCCGCGACGTGAAGCCGGGCAGGGAGGTACCTGCGATTCCAGGCCGGTCCCGCGCGAGGATCCCCGGATCGGGTAACTAGCGCGCGGCCAGCAGGCCGAGGACTCTCGTCGCCGTCCGCGCGGCGGCCCCGCGCAGCTCACCGAGCGCGCGACGCCCCGCCTCGCCCCGGCGACGGCGCTCGCCCGGGTCCGTGAGGAGCCGCGCGAGGGCCTCCGCCAGCCCTTCGACGGCCCTGTGCCCCGCCACGTCGACGAGCGCCCCCGCGGACCGGAGGGCGTCGGCCAGGTCGCGTACGCCGTCGAGCGAGGGCCCGGCCAGGAGCGGGACACCCTCCTCCGCCGCAGCGACGGGGCTGTGCCCGCCGACCGGAGCGAGCGTCCCGCCGAGAAACCCGGCCGAGGCGAACGGCCAGAGCGAGGAGAGAAGCCCGAAGGTGTCGACGACGAGGATCGAGGCGGGGCCCGGGGGTCCCGAGAGCCTGCGGGTCTCGAAGCCGGCGCGCCGGGCGAGGCGCTCGATCTCGCCCCCCCTCGCGACGCGCCGGGGCGCAAGCGCGAGACGCATCTCGACGCCCTTCCCGCGCAGCCGCGACACCGCCGCCAGGAGGAGCTCCTCCTCGGGAGCGTGCGTGCTGGCCGCGACGAGGAGAGGAGGGCCGCTCCCGAGACGGGTCGCCCACCCGGTCGGCAGCGCCGCGCCCGGCGTCGGGGCGTCGAGCTTCAGGTCGCCGGTCACCTCGACGCGGGAAGGGCTCGCGCCGATCGCGAGGAACCGCTCGCGATCCTCCTCCGTCCTGGCGCCGATCCACGAGACCGCGTCGACGACGGGACGGAAGAACCGGCCCGCCCGCGCGTAGCGCCGCGCCTCGCCCGGCCGGAGCCGGCCGCTCGCGACGGCGACCGGAATGCCGAGCGACCGGGCGCCCAGGAAGAGCCCGGGCCAGAGCTCGGCCTCGACGGTCACCACCGCCGATGGAGCGAGGCGCGAGAGCCAGCGCCGCACCGTCGCCGGCCGGTCCCACGGCAGAAAGGAGACCGCCTCGACCGCACGGCACGCCTCGCGAGCCCGCTCGGCCACGATCCGCCCCTCGCTCGTCCCGGTCGTCAGCAGCAGCTTCACTCCGGCCGTCCGTTCGATCTCCAGCGCGAGGGCCGACGCGGCGGTCATTTCTCCGGCCGAGACGCCGTGGAGGAGGAGCCGCCCCGGACCGCACGGCGGCGGTGCCGTGCCGAGGCGTTCCGCCCGCTCGGAGGCCCCGGCGCCGCGCAGGAGCGCGATCCGCGCCAGGGCGACCGCCGCCCCGGCTGCCGCCCCGTACGCTCCGAGGACGAAGCGGTGGCACCGGGAGGGGCCGGGCCCGTTCACGGTCGGTCCCACGGAATGCGGAAGACCTCCGGGTGGCGGCGTCTCCGGGCCATCCAGCGCACCGTCAGAAGGTCGGCGAAGCCGGAGAAGCCCCTGTCGACGAGGCCGTAGTGGCTCTTCCCCGCACGCCTCTCCCGGTGTGAAACCGGCACCTCGACGACCCGCGCGCCGAGCTCGCGGGCGAGATACGGCAGGAAGCGGTGCATCCCCTCGAGATCCAGCGGCAGGGCGCGCGCGACCGGAGCCCTCATCGCGCGCAGGCCGCACCCCGTGTCCCTCGTGCCGTCGCCGAGGACGAACCGCCGCGCCAGTCGTCCCACCCGGGCCGCCGCTTCGCGCACGGCCCCGTCGGCGCGGCGGACCCTCCTGCCCTGGACGAAGTCCGCTTCTCCCCGGCCGAGAAGGTCGAGCATCGCGGGGAGGTCGGCAGGGTCGTCCTGGAGGTCCGCGTCCATCGTCGCCACGACGTCGGCGCGCGCCGCGAGGATCCCGGCTCGCAGCGCCGCCGACTTGCCCGACGCGTTGCCGAGACGAAGCGGCCTCATCCAGGGCCGTGAAGCCGCCAGGAACGCGAGGCCCTCGGCCGTGCGGTCCCGGGAGCCGTCGTCCACGACGACGAGCTCGAACGCCACCCCGCCCGCGTCCAGAGCCACCTCGACCTCGTGGACGAGCGGGCCCACGTTCTCCTCCTCGTCCCGCGCCGGGACGACGAGAGTCACCGCGGGGGCTTCGTCCATGGTCCACCTCGCGCGAGGGCCACGAGCTCGACGGGCGCCCCTTTCGAGACGTTCATCCCTCCCTGCCACGCCACCGGGACGAGGGGCAGCAGTCCCTCGCGCGCCACGAGGCGCTCGAGCCCGGCACGCGTCGTGACGAGGAGGCCCGGGCCCGCGCGGCGCGACCAGCGGGCTGCGTCCGCCTCGCTCGCGAGGCGCTCGACGGGCCCCGGTCCGAAGTGGACGAAGACGCTCGGCTCCTCGAACCCGAGGGCCGCTGCGGGAGCGTCGCCCACGGCGCGCCGTGCCTGGGCGGCGAGGCGGGGGACCGGCTTCCACGCCTCGATCGCGGGAAGACCGAGACCCACCGTCGCGGCGAGCGCGACGGCGGTCCCCGCGAGGAGCGCCGCGGCGGCGGCACGCGTGCGCCCCGACCGGAGGAACGCCGCGGCCACGACGGTCTCCGCCGAGATGGCAACGAAGGCCACGGCCGCCGGAGCGCGAAACGCCTCGAGCGGGGAGATGGCCACGATGAAACCGAGGGCCGCGAGAGCGACGACGACGACCGGGGCGAGCAGGAGCCCGCCGGCGACGAGGCCGCGCCGTTCGCCCGACTCCGCGGCCTCGGCCGCGAGGAGGGCGAGGGCCGGGAACGCCGGGAGGAGGTAGTGCGGGAGCTTGGTGGCGACGACGGTGAAGAGGAAGAACGGCGCGAGGGCGCTACCGAGGAGGATCGCCCGGGCCCCGGGCGCCAGGACGCCACCCGACCGGACGCGCATCCAGGCGGAGGGAAGCAGCAGAGTGAAGGGAGAGAAGCCGACGAGGAGGACGACGCCGTAGTAGAGAGGTCCCACGAGGAGCCCGCTCCCGTGCCCTTCCATCGGAGCGAGCGACCGGCCGATCACGTGGGTGCCGATCGCCGCCGAGAGGAGGCGGCCGTTCGTCGCGGCGTCGGCGAGGAGGCCCCAGCCCAGGACTGGCAGGAGGCCGAGGAGCGAGGAGACCGAGAGGAGGCCGGCGAGGCGCCGCCTCTCGGGGAAGGCGGCTGGCGAAAAGAGGAGAGCGCCCCCGAGACCGAGGAGGGGCAGGGCGAGCGCCACGGGCCCCTTCGCGAGCTGTGCGACCGCCGAGGCGACCGCACCGAGGACGAAGTGGCGGGCCCTGACGCCGCCGGCGGCGGCGTCGGCGAAGACGGCGAGAACTCCGGTGAGCCCTGCCAGGAGGACGGCGTCGGCCGTCGCGGCGGCCCCTTCGAGGAGGGCGAGGGGCGACAGGGCGAGGAGCGCCGCTCCGAGGAGCGCGGCCATCTCGCCCGCGAGGCGCCGGCCCGCGGCGAAGGTCAGGAGGACGGAAGCCCCGTGCGCCAGCGCGGACCAGAGGCGGAAGGCCGTCTCCGTGGGTCCGAGGACGCTCGCGGAAAGCGCCATGAGCCACGGGAGGAGGGGCGGCTTGTGCGGCCTCGGCTCGCCGGCGAACGTCGGGACGAGGAAGTCGCCCGACGAGAGCATCTCGACCGCCGAACGCGCGAAGCGGGACTCGTCCCGGTCCCAGAGCGTCGTCCGCGGCGCGAGCAGGAGGAGCGCCGTCACGACGACCACCGCGAGGGCAACCGCGGCGCGGGACGAGCGCGGGTCCGGCACGGTCAGGTGAGCTTTCATCGGGCGGCGGCCGAGTCTAGCGAAAGTGTGACGGCGCCCCCTCCGCTCCGACCGTCTCCGGCCGCCGAGGGGGTTTCTCTCCGTCCGGGGGCCTTGCTACACTCTGCACGCTCCCAATCGTTTCCGGACTTCGGAGGGCTTCCATGAGCCGAATCGTGTCGCGCTTCGCCGTCATCGCCGCGCTCGCGTACCTCCTCTCGGCGAGCGCCTTGCTGGCCCAGCCCACACCGACGCCCATGCCGGGGCCGTCCGCCGGGCCGGGTCCGTGGAGTGCCAGCCACCCGATCTGGTTCGACATGAACGGGGACGGCACGCCGCAGGCGGGCGAGCTGATGGGCTACCCGCAGCAGCAGACGACGGACTGCACGCAGGTCGTCGGTCTCCCCTCCGGCATCCCCGGGACCGGAACGGAGACTCCGTGCATGTTCGTCTACGAGGACGACGGCATCGGCGGGTCGCGCACGAGGCCGGACGGCACGACGCAGTCGCTCACCTCGAACGCGGCGGGGACGCTCTTCACGTTCACCCAGGAGCCCTACCTCCCGCCCGCGGCGACCTCCGGCATGCGCGCCCTCGCCGCCCAGGCGAGCGGGACCGGCCAGCTCCTCGACCAGAACGGCGACGGAATCTACGAAGCGATGCAGGTCGAGGGAACCGGCGTCCCCCAGACCCGGATGAGCCTCGTCCCGAGGGACGCGACGGGAGACGGACGCCCCGACTACATCACCGTGCCGTGGACGACGAGCGGCGCCGGCCTACTCGGTGTCACCACCGCGACGACTCCGCAGATCTACTTCCCCCTGACGGACACCAACCAGGACGGGTGGCCCGACACCATTACCGTCCAGGTTGCGGGCGGCGGGATCTCGACGACGACCGGCCCCCCCCTCTCGGGGGCCGCGCTGGCGAACGGCGCCGTGATTCCGTCGGCGTCGACTTTCGGCCTCTTCGTCTTCGCGGCCGCGGTGATCGCTCTCGGCGTGAAGCTTCTTCGCGGGACCGTCGCCGCCGGCTGAGGCTCCTCCGGTGCAGCGGTTCGTCCTCGTCGACCGGTTCCTCTCGGTCGAGCCGGGGCGAGGTGCGACGGCTCTGAAGACCTTCTGCCTCGAGGATCCCGTGTTCGCTGATCACTTCCCCGGCCTCCCGGTCGTCCCGGGAGTCCTCCTGACGGAGGCGATGGGGCAGACGGCCGGGTGGGCCCTGGCCCTCCGGCTCGGCCCGGACCGGTTCCCGCTCCTGATGATGGTCGAGAAGGCCAAGTTCCGGCGCCTCGTGAGGCCGGGCGAGGAGATCCGGCTCGAGGCCGAGCTGGAAGACTCCCGCGGAAGGACCTGGACCGCCCGGACCCGCGCCTCCGTCGGCGGAGAGCGCGCCGCCGAGGCGAGGCTCGTCTTTCACGCCGTCGCCCGGCCCCCGGGTTCCTCCGGGTTCGACGAGTGGAGGACGCGGGTCCTTCGCGACACGGGCCTGGGGCGGCTCCTCGAGGGCGCCTTATCCTCCGGTACGGAATGAAGCGGAGGCTGGCCCTTTTCCTCCTCCTGGCGGGGACGTTCGTGGCGGCCCGCACCGTCGTGTCCCAGGCGGTCAACGGCAGAAACCCCGAGGCGGCGCCCCTGGCCGTTCACGCCGTCGCCGTGCCGCTCGTCCAGCTCGCCTTCCTCGATGCCGCCGCACGCCTCCGTGCCCGGCGGAAGGGGGCCGCGTGAGAATCCTCCTGAGCGCGGGCGAGGTGTCGGGAGACGTCGCCGGCGCCCGCCTCGCCCGTGAGCTGCGCGCACGCCGGGCCGACGTCTCGCTCCTCGGCCTCGGCGGCCCGCGGATGGCGGAGGCGGGCGTCGAGATCCTCCAGGACACGAACGCCCTCGGGACCATCGGCATCTCGGAGTCGTTGCGGGTCGTTCCGGGGCACGTGCGCGCGTTCGCGTCCCTGCGCCGGCGATTCGCGACCGCGCCTCCCGACGCCGCCGTCCTCATCGCGAACGACATCTTCCACGTGGGCCTCGGCAGGTGGCTCCGCGGCCGCGGGGTCCCTACGCTCGCGTACTTCCCCCCGCAGGTCTGGGTCTGGCGCTCGCTCGCCCGTGCCTTCGCCCCGAGCTTCGACGAGATCCTCACCTCGTTTCCCGACGAGGAGCGCGTCTGGCGCGCCGCCGGGGCCTCCACCACGTTCGTCGGGCACTACCTGGGCGACGTCCTGAGGCCCGCCACGGACGACGACCGAAGGCGCGCGCGGGAGTCGTTCGGGCTTCCCCCGGGACCCCTCGTGGCGATCCTCCCGGGCAGCCGGGAGTTCGAGGTGCGCCGGCTCGCCCCCGTCCTCCTCGACGCCGCACGGCTCCTCCACGAACGAGACGGGAGGGTCCGGTTCCTCCTGCCGATCGCCGATCCCGGCTTCGCACCGAGGATCGAGGCCGAGGTCGCCCGCCGCGGCCTCGAGTCTGCCGTCGTGATGGCCGGCAGCAGCCACGACGCGCTCCGCGCGGCCGACCTCGCGATCCTGGCGTCGGGAACGGCTTCGCTCGAGGCGGCTCTGCTGGGGACGCCGATGGTGATCGCCTACCGTCTCGCCGCCCTGACGATGGGGGTCGTCCGCGGCGCCATCGCGATGGGCCTTCTCGACTCGGACACCGTCGGTCTCCCGAACCTCGTTCTCGGCCGGCGCGCGATCCCCGAGCACATCCAGAAGCGTGCGTCAGGCTCCGAGCTGGCGGCCGCGGCGTCGCGGCTTCTCGGGGACGGTTCTCTCCTCGGTGAGCAGCGGCGGGCTCTCGCGGAGGTGTCGCGCCTCCTCTTCGCGGGCGGCAGCGACGCGCGCGCGGCGGAGGCCGTCCTGACGGCCGCGGAACGGCGACCCACGCCGGTCTCGTCCCTGGGCGGCGCCATCGTCAGGGAGGAAGGGAGCGGAACATGAGGACGACGACGCTCGGAGAGATCGCCGCTCTCCTGGAAGGCGAGATCGTGGGCGATCCGGGGACGCCGATCGACCGGCTCGAGCCCCCGGAGGAGGCCGGAGAAGGCGCGCTCGCGGTTCTGACCGGCCGCAAGGCGCTCGCGGCGATCTCCTCGTGCCGCGCCTCGGCCCTCGTCGTCCCCGTCGGAACGGAGTCTTCCGGGAGCCCCCTCGTCCGCGTCGCCAACCCCCGCCGGGCCTTCCTGACTCTCCTCGCGCACTTCGCGCCCGACGACGCGCGCGGGCCGGGCGTCGACCCGCGCGCCCACGTCGACCCGGACGCCGAGGTCGGAGAGGGCGCCTGGGTCGGTCCCGGGGCCGTCGTCGAGGCGGGGGCCCGCCTCGGCGCGCGCGTCCGCGTCCACCCCCTCGCCGTCGTCTGCGAGGGTGCGCGGGTCGGCGACGACTCGGTCCTCTTCCCCGGCGTGGTCCTCTACCCCGGCGTGACGGTCGGACGCCGCGTGAGGATCCACGCGGGAAGCGTGATCGGGAGCGACGGGTTCGGCTACGAGCGCGACGCCGGCGGCGTGCAGCGGAAGGTCCCGCAGATCGGGACCGTCGAGATCGCCGACGACGTGGAGATCGGGGCGGGCTCCTGCGTCGACCGGGCGACCGTGGGCGCCACGCGGATCGGGACGGGGACGAAGATCGACAACCTCGTCCAGGTCGGCCACAACACCGAGGTCGGCGAGCACTGCTGCGTCATCGGGCAGGCGGGCCTCTCCGGGAGCGTGAAGGTCGGGCGTTTCAGCGTCCTGGCCGGTCAGTGCGGCATCGCGGACCACGTCACCCTCGCCGAGGGGACCGTCGTCGGCGCGCAGGCGGGGGTCCACCGCGACATCGGTCCCGGCATCTGGCACGGTGCGCCCGCGCTCCCGGCGAGCGTCGCCCGGCGCGTCTTTCCCGCCGTCGCCAGGCTCCCCGAGCTCCTCCGCCGCCTCAGGGAGCTGGAAGAGAAGGTCGCGGCGCTCGAGGGGCGGGAGGGGCCGGGGGCGTGACCCGTCGGCGCGTCGTCGTCACCGGGCTCGGCCTCGTGACGCCCCTCGGCTCGGGCCTCGAGGCGACGCTCTCCGCGCTCGCCGACGGGCGAAGCGCCCTCGCACCGGCCACGCTCTTCGACGCGAGCCCGTTCGCGTCGCCTCTCGCCGGCGAGGTGAAGGGCCTCGACGCCCGCGCGCACTTCCGGGTCCCGAAGGCGTTGAAGCTCTGCGACAGGAGGACGCGGTTCGCCGTCTGCGCGGCGGCGATGGCCCTCGAGGACGCCGGCTTCCCTGCGGGGCCGTGCGACGGCCTCGGCGCGGCGATCGGGACGAGCGGCTCCGACCTCGGCGCCGAGGAGCTCTCGGCCGCGCTCTCGCGCGCGGAGGACCCGACGCTCGCGATCAGGGACACCGTCGCGTTCGGCGACGCCGCCCTCGCCGGCCTCAACCCGCTCTGGCTCCTCGTCCACCTCCCCAACATGGCGAGCGCCCACGTGGCGATCCAGCTGGAGGCGCGCGGACCGAACACCACCGTGATGACGGGGTGGGCCGCGGGCCTTTCGGCCATCGCCGAGGGGGCCGCCTGGATCACCGAGGGGCGCGCCGTGGCCGTCCTCGCCGGCGGGGCCGACTCCGCCGTCCACCCGTTCGCTTTCGCCGCGTTCGAGCAGACAGGTCTCCTCTCGGGGCCGTCCCCGCTCGTTCCCGCCGAAGGAGCGGCCGTCGTCCTCCTCGAGGAACGGGAGGCCGCTCTCGCACGCGGGGCCCGCATCCTCGGCGAGCTGGGCGTCCACGCGCTCTCCGCGGGGCCCCGGCTCGCCGCGCTCGCGGCCGGTGCGGCCCCTGCGCCCTTCGCCCGACTCGAAGAGCTCGCCGGGAATCTCCTCGCGGCGCACGCCCCCGCCGCCCTCGTCCTCGCCCTCGCCGAAGGCCTTTCGGGCCCGGTCGCGGCCGTCGCCACGGGGCCCGCCGGAGAAGCCTCGGCCTTGATGGTCCTGCCGCCCCAAGGGGCGGCCCGGAGTGCCGCATGAACCCGTCCCCTTCCGAGATCGAAGCCCGGGTCCTCTCGATCGTCTCCGACGCCCTCGACCAGCCCGCAGAGCAGGTCACTCTCGACTCCTCCCTCGTCGACGACCTCGGTGCCGAGTCGATCGACTTCCTCGACATCGTCTTCCGCCTCGAGAGCGCCTTCGGCCTGAAGATCCCGGAGGAAGAGATCTGGGCGGGGTCCTTCGACGGCGTCGGGGACGACCCCGGCGCGATCGCGGAGCGGCTCGCGGAGCTGAAGGCACGGAGGCCCGGGTTCCGCTGGGACCGTGTCCCGGCCCGCCCTTCGCGCGCGGACCTCCCGCGTCTCATCACCGTCGGGACGATCGTGGAGTACCTCGAAGGGCGCCTGTCCGGAGGGGCCGCGTCGCCGGAATGAGCGAGCGCCGCCGCGTCGTCGTGACCGGGGCCGGCGTCGTCGCGCCAGGCGCGCCTGGCGTGGACGCCCTCTGGGCGAACCTCCTCGCCGGGCGGTCGGCCGTCGGGCCGATCCGGCGTTTCGACGCGTCCGCCTTCCCGACGCGCATCGCCGCCGAGGCCGTCGACCCGGCCGGGAACGGCGCGGGCGCCCTCGGCGAAGAGCTGGGCGGCCGCGGGAGGATCTGGGACTTCGCGATCGAAGCGGCCTCGCAGGCGCTCGCCGCCGCCGGTCTCGCGCCGCGCGGCCCCTGGGCCGCAGCCGCGGGCCTTTCCCTCGCGACGGGGATGGGGACGTACGGGCACGCCGAGGTCTTCTCCGCCGCGGCGGCGGGCGACACCGGGGGGGGCTTCGACGGCCGGGCGTTCGTCGAGGAGTACCGCCGCGGCCTCCTCCCCCACGCGGCCGACCGGCAGAACCCGGGCGCGCTCGCCGCCCGGCTCGCGAGCGCGACCGGGATCGGCGGACCTCTCATCGCGTCGATGACCGCATGTGCGGGCGGGACCCAGGCGATCGGCGACGCCTTCCGCTGGGTCCGTCGCGGCGAGGCCGACGTGGTCCTCGCGGGGGCCTCGGACTCCGAGATCTATCCCATGGGCCTCGCGTCGTTCTGCCTCCTCGGCACCCTCTCCCGGCGCAACGAAGAGCCCACGCGCGCGAGCCGCCCGTTCGACGGCGGGCGCGACGGGTTCGTCCTCGGAGAGGGCGCGGGCTTCGTCGTCCTCGAGGAGCGCGAGCACGCGCTCGCCCGCGGCGCGGACGTCCTCGCCGAGGTGGCCGGGTTCGGCTCCGCGTGCGACGCCTGGCGCGTCACGGACCCCCACCCGGAGGGCCTCGGAGCCGTCCTCGCGATGCGCCGCGCTCTCGACGACGCGGGGCTTTCGCTTGGGGACGTCGGCTACGTCAACGCGCACGGGACGTCGACGCCGGGGGGCGACCGGGTGGAGGCCCGGGCGCTGGGCGAGGTCTTCGGTCCGAGCGTCGGGGGACTGGCCGTCAGCTCGACGAAGTCGATGATCGGCCATCTCACCGTGGCCGCGGGCGCCGTCGAGGCGATCGTGACCGCGCTCTCGCTTCGGGACGGCCTCGTCCACCCCACGGCCAACCAGGAGGTGTCCGACCCCGACTGCGCGATCGACACCGTCCCCGAAGGGAAACGCCGCCTCGACCTCCAAGCGGCGCTGTCCAACTCCTTCGCGTTCGGCGGGCAGACGGCCTGCCTGGCGCTCGTGCGGGCGTGAGGATCCGGCTCTCGCTTCCGCGCCCGCTGGCACGGGCCCTCGGCCGGCTCTACGGCGGCTTCCACCGGACGCTTCGGCTGGAAGGAGTTCTCCCCGACGGCTCGCGCGTGACGCCCGCATCCTATCCGTTCGGGAGGGAGATCTTCGCCTTCTGCGAGCGCGACGCCTTCGCCCTCGGCGGCATCCTCGGGCGGGCCCGGTTCACGACTCTCGTCGCACCCGGACGCGACGGCGACTGGGCGACCGAGGTCGTGACGTCGCTCGGGGGCCGCGTCGTGAGGGGCGCCACGGAGAGGGGCGGCACGCGGGCGCTCGCGCAGCTCCTCCGCGAGGTTCCGGGAGACCACGGTCCCCTCGCCCTCGTCGTGGACGGGCCGCTCGGGCCCTCGGGACTCGCGAAGGGGGGCGCGGTCGTCTGCGCCGCGAGGACGGGCCGGCCCCTGCGCCCCGTGGGAGCGGCGGCGCGGCGAGCCTTCGTCGTCGGCCCGAGCTGGTCGAAGATCTGGCTCCCGTTCCCCTTCTCGCGCGTCGTCGTCGTCGTCGGAGAGCCGCTGCCCGTGCCGGCCGAGCTGGACCGCGCGGAGCGAAACCGCCTCGCCGGAGAGCTCACCACCCGCCTCGCCGAAGCGCGCCGCCGGGCGCTGGCCGAAGTGGCCGGAGCGAGACGGGGGGCGGGCGTTCTGGAGGTCGGGACATGAGACGGTTCCTCGGGTCCTGGCTCCTCCTTTCCCCCGCGTACCTCGGCGCCGCGGCCCTCTCGTCCTGGCTCCTCCTGGACCTCGTCGACCTGACGTACGAGGCCTTCGCCGCCTGGCTCCTCGTCCCGCCGGCGCAGGCCCTCGTCCTCTCGGCGAGCCCCCGGCGCGCGCCCCTCCTCCCGGCCGGTCGCCCCCCGCTCCTCGCGCTCGCGCCTCTCGTGCTCGGCCTCGGCGCCGTCGCCGCGGGGCTCTGGCAGCCGCTCGACGCGAGGTGGGGCCTCCTCGTTCCCGGGAACCTCCAATGGGTCCTCCCGCGCGCCCTCTCGATCCTCGCCGGGACGGCGTTCCTCGCGGCTTTCGTCCGTCTCCGAAAGGGACGGGCCTTCGTCGCCGGGCTCGGCACCCTCCTCCTCCTCCTCGGGCTCGACGCCGTGAGGCCGTACCTCGCGTCGCTCCCCGGCGCTCTCCTCCCGAAGGCCGGTCCGTTCCTCTCGGGCCTCGTCACCTGGGGGTTCGCGGTGACGCTCCTCTTCGCGGTCGCGCTGGCCGCGCAGCGGGCGCTCGAGGAGACGAGCGCCTGGGCGGCCCGCCTCCTCGGCGCCTCGCTCGCCGTCCTCTTCGGGGCCCTTCACGGCGCTCTCCTCCAGCTCTTCCTCCACCCGTGGCTCGAGAGGCCCTGGTCGCTCCTCGTCCCCGCCGCCCTCTCCGTCGCGGCCGCTCTCGCCGCGACCGCCGGCCTCGCGGCGCTCCTTCACCCACGGGAGGCCGCATGACGCGCGGCGTCCTTCTCCGCCCGCTCGTCCTGGCGCGCGACCTCCTCCTCACCCTCCTGGCGCTGCCGTTCCTCCTTCCCCTGCGCCTCCTCCCGTGGAACGCCGCCTGCTCCCTCGGGAGCATCTACGGCCTGGCCGCCTGGGCCGTCATGGGGAAGGCGCGGCGGGCCGGCCTCGTCAACCTGAGGCGCGCCTATGGCCCGTCGATGTCCCGCGCCGAGGTGGGCCGCGCCGTCCGGGCGGTCTTCTCCAGCCTCGGGAGGAGCCTCGCCGAGGGAATCCGCTTCTCGGCCCTGCCCGGCCGCGCCGACGGCTCCTGGAAAGCGCTCTACGATGCAGAGGACCCGGCCCTCGAGGCGCAGATCCTCGCGGACCCGCGCCCGAAGGTCTTCGTCACGGGCCACCTCGGCTCCTGGGAGGTCGCGATGCAGATGGTCGACCTGGCGCTCGGAGGGAGCGGCGCGGCGGTGGCCCGCAGCGTCGACAACCCCTTCCTCGACGCGCTGGCGCGGCGCGTGAGGCGCGGCGGCGGCGCCCTCATCGAGAAGCGGGGTGCCGTCGCGCCCGCACTCGCGGCGCTCCGCTCGGGGACGAGCGTGGCGGTCCTCCTCGACGAGAACGGCGGGCGCTCCGGCCCGTTCCCCCTCTTCTTCGGTCGCCCCGCCTCCACGCGCAAGACTCCGGCCCTTCTCTCCGCGCTCACCGGCGCGCCGATCGTCGTCGGCGCCGCCGTCCGCCGCGGGAGGCGCTTCCTCTTCCGACTGGCCTTCCTCGAGCCCCCCGGAAACGGCGACCCGACCCCGCGCGACGTTCTCGACGCGACGGAGCGGATCGTCCGGATCTGGGAGGCTTGGGTCCGCGAAGACCCGCTCCAGTGGCGCTGGATCCACTGGCGCTGGAGGACCCGTCCCGGCGGGGGCGAGGAGACCTACACCCGGCGCGACGTGGACGCGGCCTTCGCGGCCGAAGGCCCGGCCGCCACGGAGGTCTCCGCGTGAGCCATCCCTTCCCCGACCTTCGCGGCCGGGTCGCCGTCGTCTCCGGCGGAACACGCGGGATCGGCCGCGCGATCTCCCTGGCGCTCGCCGCCTCCGGCGCACGCCTCGTCCTCGGCTTCCGCTCCGACGCCGCCTCGGCAGAGGAGACTCTCCGCGGGTGCGCCGCGCTCGGGGCTTCGGCGGAGGCCGTCGCGGCGAACCTCGTCCACCCCGAGGAGGTCCGCCTCCTCGTCGCGGCGGCCGGGGACCGGGTCGACGTCCTCGTCCACGCCGCCGCGCTCGGGAGCTTCAAGCCGCTCCTCGACGTGAAGCCGGCGCAGTGGGACCTGACGCTCTCGGTCAACGCCCGCGCGTTCCTCCTCCTCGCGCGCGCCGCCTCGGAACGGATGCCCGACGGCGGGCGCCTCGTCGCCCTCTCGAGCCTGGGCGGCTCGCGCTTCATCCCGGAATACGGCGCTATCGGGCCGTCGAAGGCCGCCCTCGAGGCCGTCGTCCGGACGCTTGCCGTCGAGCTCGGATCGCGCCGGATCCTCGTCAACGCCGTCTCGGCCGGGCTCGTGCCGACCGCTTCCGTGAGGCTCCACCCGCGCTACGAAGAGCTCGCGGCCCACGCGGGGGCCGCCTCGCCCCTCGGACGCCTCGGGACGCCGGAAGAGGTGGCCGCGGCGGTCCTCTTCCTCCTCTCGCCGCTCGCCGCGTGGGTCACCGGCCAGACGCTCGTCGTCGACGGGGGCGCGAGCCTGGCGACGTGATCGGGACGGCCCGCAGGGACGGCGGCGACGCCACCGCTTCCGCCGGCTCGACGATCCGGAACGGATGGACCGGAAGACGGGCGAGAAGCCGCCGGCCCTTTACGGTCCCGGCTCCAGCTCCGCGAGCTGCCGGCTCAATCCCACGGACACCAGATCGACGTCCTCCGGCGTGAAGACGGCCGGGCGCCAGATGAGGCTGCAGTGCATGCGGCCGCCGAACGTGACGACGGCCAGGACCAGCGGAGCGACCGGACCCGTCGAAACCGCCCGCAGGTAGTCCAGCGGGCGCGTGCCGTCGTCGGGCCAGAGCTCGTTCAGGTTCATGTTGGTGATCCCGCCCGCGATCGGGTAGTTCCTGTAGAAGAACGTCCTCCGTTCCGGAATCGGGCTCCAGGCGATCAGGCGGGAGGCCAGCCGCAGCTCCAGCGGGGTGGCCAGGTAGAGCCGGCTTCGCTTGACCGCCGACGTCTGGCGTTGGACCTCGGCGGCGAGCGGCCCGAGACCGATTCCCTCCGGGACGCCGTGCGATACCACGAAGGAGCCCAGGAACAGCCCGAACACGCGCCCGCCGTCGATCCCGTGGTCGCGTCGGACGTTGACGATGGTCCCCAGCGTGAGGTTCCTTCGACGAGGCTCGTCGTGACGTCGCGTCGCCAGCGGCGCCAGCGCGCGCAGGGACATCGCCAGCAACAGGTCGTGCAGCGTGACACCCCAGGCCCGAGCCGTCCCCGTCAGGCGCGCGAGGGCATCGGCGGGCCACGGCGTGACCCGGACGCGGTTGCTCAGGTCCTCCGGGTCTCGCAGAGGCGGGCGCCAGGACCGCCTGTGCGCTCGTATCTCCGATGGCAGGGCGAGCACCTTGCGCGCCGTCACACCGGGGGAACGAGAGGCGAGCAGTCGATCGTGCCTCCGGGGGTGGAGCTCCAGGGCCGCTCGCACCTCCCCGCTGCGTCCGGTGACGTAGTCCGTCGCGACGTCGCGGAGCAGTCGCGCCACGGACTCCCCGTCGGCGACGGGATGGAAGTACGTGGTGCCCAGCAGGAAGGAGCTCTCCTCGACGAGGACGAAGAAGCGGAACGGAAGGAACCGGCCGGCGGCGTCGAACCTCAGCCCCAGCTGCCGCTCGATCTCGGTGTTCAACGACCCCGCCGGATCCGTTCCGGCGTCCACTTCGTGGATCTCGACAGGCAAAGGGGCGCCGTCGTAGTGGAAGGTCCCCGCCGACCTGTGGATCCTCAGGCTCGCCAGGCCCCGCAGGGAGAGGCGACGGGCGACGACCTGGCGGAGTCGGTCGACCTCGGGTCTCCCGCCAAACCGCAGGACGTCCACCGCGTGGTACGGGTGCAGGTCGTTCCACTGGAGCATCGCTCGCTGGAACACGTTCAGCCTGCCGGGGGCGCTTCGGGAGGCCATCTTCCCGTCCACGATTCTAGGTCTCGGTCGGTCGTGTCCGCCGTCGCCGCGAGCTAGACTCCCCGGCCGGAGGCTCCATGCGACTCCTTCGGCTTCTCACCCTGGCCCTCCTCCTCTCGTTCGTCCCCGGTCCGCACGCGCGCGCGGCCGGCCGGCTCGACGTCCCCTACGAGATGTTCCGGCTCCCGAACGGGCTGACCGTCATCGTCCACGAGGACCGCCGGCTCCCGATGGTCTCGGTCAACACCTGGTACCACGTCGGCTCGGCGCGGGAGGTGCCCGGCCGGACCGGCTTCGCGCACCTCTTCGAGCACCTGATGTTCAACGGCTCGAAGAACGTGCCGCAGGGCGCCTTCGACCAGTGGCTCGAGGCGGTGGGGGGCGACAACAACGGCTCCACCACGACCGACCGGACGAACTACTGGGAGAACCTGCCGTCGAACGCCCTCGAGACGGCCCTCTTCCTCGAGTCGGACCGGATGGGCTGGCTGCTCGACACGATGTCGCCCGAGAGGGTCGACCAGCAGCGGGACGTCGTGAAGAACGAGAGGCGGCAGTCGTACGAGAACCGCCCCTACGGCATGGCCTCGATCGAGATCCTGAAAGCCCTCTACCCGCCCGACCACCCCTACCACTGGCCCGTGATCGGGTCCCAGGAGGACCTCTCGGCCGCGTCGCACGAGGATGTCGCCGACTTCTTCCGAAAGTGGTACGGCCCGGCCAACACGAGCGTCGTCATCGCGGGCGACGTCGACGTGGCGACCGCGAAGAAGCTCGCCGGGAAGTGGTTCGGGGAGATCCCGCCGAGTGAGCCGGTCGAGCCCCTCGCGCCGAGTCCGGTCGTCCTCCGGGAGGAGAGGCGCCTCGTCCTCGAGGACAAGGTCGAGCTTCCCCGCCTCTACCTCGTCTGGCCGACACCCCCGGTCTACTCGCCGTCCGACGCCGCGCTGGACGCCGCCGCCGGGGTCCTGGCGACCGGAAAGAACTCGCGCCTCTACCGCAGGCTCGTCTACGAGCTGCAGATCGCCCAGGACGTCTGGGTGTACCAGCAGTCCGCCGCCCTCGCCTCCACCTTCAACGTCGTCGTCACCGCGCGCGCCGGGCAGTCGCTCGAGAAGATCCGGGCGATCGTCGACGAGGAGCTCGCGCGCCTCGCCGCCGAGCCCCCCGCGCCGCGGGAGGTCGAGCGGTTCAGGAACCAGCTCGAGGCCACGACCTACGCCCGCCTGGAAAGGATCGGGGGCTTCGGCGGGAAGGCCGACCAGCTGAACGCCTACTGGGCGGGAACCGGGAACCCCGGCTTCTTCGAGGGGGACCTCGCCCGCTACCGGGCCCTCGCCCCCGCCGACGTGAGGGCCGCGGCCTTCCGCTTCCTCGGCCCGGGTCGCGTCGTCCTCTCGGTCGTCCCGGCGGGAAAGACGGACCTCGCCGTGCCCCTGACCCCGGAGGTGTCGAAGTGAAGCGCTCCCTGCCTCTCACCCTCGCCGCCGCGGCGCTCGCGGCGTTCGGACCTCTCTCCGCCGCGGAGCCGGGCCCCGACCGGAGCCGGCCGCCGGCACCCGGCCCAGTCCGGCCTCTCACGCTGCCGGACGTCCAGAAGCTCGCCCTCGGGAACGGACTCGGCGTTCAGCTCGTCGAGTCCCACGGCGTCCCGGTGGCCACCGTCCTCCTCGTCGTCAGGAGCGGGGCCGCGGCCGACCCGGCCGGCAGCGAAGGGCTGGCCGCGATGACGGCGGCCATGCTCGACGAGGGGGCCGGCGGGAAAGACGCCCTCGCGCTGGACGACGCCGTGACCTTTCTCGGCGCGGAGCTCGACACCTGGACCTCCTGGGACGCCACGGTCGTCAGCCTGAAAGTCCCGGTGGCGCGGCTCGAGCCGGCGCTCTCCCTCATGGCCGACGTCGTCCTCAGGCCTGACCTCTCCGCGAAGGAGCTCGAACGGCTTCGCAAGGAGGCGTTGTCCCGGCTTCTCCAGGCGCGGGCCGAGCCCGGCGCCATCGGCGCCCGGGCTCTCGCCGCGGCGGTCTTCGGGTCGACCCACCGGTACGGCAGGCCGGTGAACGGCGACGCGGCGTCGATCGCGGCCTTCACACCGGACGCCCTGAAGGCCTTCCACGCCGAGCACTACCGCCCCGCAAACGCCTTCCTCGTCGTGACGGGCGACGTCGTCCCGGCCGCGCTCACGCCCCTCCTCGAGAAGGCCTTCGGAGCCTCCACGTGGCCGGCGGGCGGCAGCGCGCCGAAGCCGCTTCCGCCGCCGGCGCAGCTCCCGGGCCGGGTCGTCTGGCTCGTCGACAAGCCCGGGGCCGCGCAGTCGGTGATCCGGATCGGGCGCGTCGGCCCCGACCGCCGCTCGGTCGACTACTTCCCGGTGGAGGTGATGAACACTCTCCTCGGCGGCTCCTTCACCTCCCGCCTCAACGACAACCTCCGCGAGAAGCGCGGCTACACCTACGGCGCCTCGTCCTGGTTCGACTACCGCCTGTCGGGCGGCCAGTTCGGCGCGGGCTCCGACGTCCAGACGAACGTCACGGCCGAGGCGCTGACCGAGTTCCTGAAGGAGCTGGAACGGATCCGGACGCCGGCCGCGACACAGGAGGTCGAGCGGGCCCGGACGTACATGGCGCTCCGCCTGCCGCAGGAGCTGGAGACGACTGACCAGCTCGCCGGCGAGCTCGCGAACCAGACGCTCCACTCCCTCCCGGACGACACCCTCGCGACCTACGTCGAGAAGACCCTCGCCGTCACACCGGAGGCGCTCCGGAAGGCCGCCCGGGAGCACGTCGACCCCGCGAAGATGGCGTACGTCGTCGTCGGCGACCTCGCCACCATCCGGAAACCGATCGAAGCGCTCAAGCTCGGGCCGGTCCGCGTTCTGACCGTCGACGAGGTGATGGGTCCGACGCCGAAGGTGGAGTAGGGGCCCGGGAAGCGTCAGCCCGGGCCGCGCCTCCGGTGGCCGGCCCGGCCCGGACGGTAGCCGACGCCGGCCCGGGGCTTGCCGCGAGCGCCCGTCTCCGCGGGCGCCGCGGGCCGGTCCGCGCGGCCGCCTGGTCCCGTCGTCTCCGCCGTCCCCGCGTCCGCCGCGTGGACGTACGTGCTCTCTCTCGCCTCGCGCCGCCGGGCCTCGATCGCCTCACGCGGCGGGCTGGCGGGGATGAGGCACTCTGGCCCCCCTCCGATCAGGTCGACCCGTCCGGCCCGCGTCAGCGCCTCGTTCACGGCGAACCAGTTCTCCGGCTTCCAGAACTGCATCAGCGCCCGCTGGACCTTCCGGTCGCCGAGCCTCGTCACCGTGTTCACCGGCTCGAGGGTCTGCGGGTCGAGGCCCGTCCAGTACATGCAGGTCGCGACGTCCATCGGGGCGGGGATGAAGTCCTGCACCTGCCGCGGCTTGTAGCCGTGGGCCTTGAGGAAGACGGCGAGGTCGATCATCTCCGCGACGCCGGAGCCCGGGTGGCTGGCGATGAAGTAGGGGACGAGGTACTGCTCCTTCCCCGCCTTCGCGCTCGCGCGTTCGAACTTCTCCGCGAAGGCCTCGAACGACTCGGAAGACGGCTTCTTCATCAGGTCGAGGACCTTCTCGCTCCGGTGCTCCGGCGCGACCTTCAGGTGCCCGCCGACGTGGTGGGTGGCGAGCTCCTCGATGTACTTCTCGTCCAGGTTCGCGAGGTCCATCCGGATGCCGCTCGCGATGTTGACCCGCTTGACGCCCGGCACCTCCCGGGCCGCGCGCATCAGGTCGATCGTCGGACCGTGGTCTGTGCCGAGAAGGACGCAGACCTTCGGGTGGATGCACGACTGCCGCCGGCAGACCGCCTCGACCTCGGGCCTCGTGCAGCGCATCCGGTACATGTTCGCTGTCGGCCCGCCGAGGTCGCTGATCGTCCCCTTGAAGTCGGGGGCGCTCGCGACCTTCCCGACCTCCGCGAGGATCGACTCCCGGCTGCGGCTCTGGATGACGCGCCCCTCGTGCATCGTGATGCTGCAGAACGTGCAGCCCCCGAAGCAGCCGCGCATGATCTCGATCGAGTCGCGGATCATCTCGAACGCGGGGACCGGCTCGACGTACCGCGGGTGGGGGCGGCGCGCGTACGGCAGGTCGTAGATCGCGTCCATCCCCGCCTCGTCGAGCGGCAGGCAGGGCGGGTTCAGGACGACCCTCCGGTCGCCGTGCGCCTGGACGAGCCGCCGCGCGTTGAAGGGGTTCGTCTCCTGGTGGAAGGCGCGCGTCATCTTCGCGAACGCGAGCTTGTCGGCGGCGACCTCCTCGAAGCCGGGGAGCTCCCGCGTCTCCCACGACGAGGACGACGGCGGCGCGGGCAGCTCCTCCGTCCTCCCGAGGAGGTAGGCGACGCCGCGCAGGTCGCGCAGGTCGCGGACCCTCTCCCCGGCGCGGAGGCGCTCGGCGACGGCGACGATCGTCTCCTCTCCCTTGCCGAACGCGAGGAGATCGGCCTTCGACGGGACGAGCATCGACGGGCGCACGGTCTCGGACCAGTAGTCGAAGTGCGCGATCCGGCGGAGCGACGCCTCGATTCCTCCGACGACCACCGGGACGCCGGGGAACGCTTCGCGGCAGCGCTGCGCGTAGACCGGCGTCGGGCGGTCGGGGCGCAGGCCGATCCTCCCGCCCGGCGAGTAGGCGTCGTCGTTGCGCCGCTTCCGGCTCGCCGTGTAGTGGTTGATCATCGAGTCCATGTTCCCGGCCGAGACGGCGTAGAAGAGCCGGGGGCGGCCGAGCGCGCGCCACGCGTCGGCCGAGCGCCAGTCGGGCTGCGGCAGGATCGCGACGCGAAAGCCGCGGGACTCGAGGACGCGGCCGAGGACCGCCATCGCGAAGCTCGGGTGGTCGACGTACGCGTCGCCCGTCACGAAGACGACGTCCACCGAGTCCCAGCCGAGGGCCTTCACCTCCTCCGCGCTCGTCGGGAGGAACGGCACGCCGCGGGAGGCGGCGGGGAGGGTTCTCGGCGCGGGGCGCGGCTCGGTCATCGCCTGCATCCTGCACGAATTCGGCGTCGCGCGTCAGGTCTTCGGCCCCGGGGCCGACGAGAGAGGCAGCGTCATCAGGTGGCGGCCGTACGAGCGAAAGCCCAGCCGGGCATAGAGGCGGGCGGCGTCGGCGTTCGAGTCCTCCGTCTCGAGGTGAAGGGCGTTCACCCCGAGCCCCCTGCAGACTTCCGCGGCGTGCCGCACGAGGAGCGATCCGAGGCCCATCGACCGGGCGGCCGGCTGGAGGAACAGCTCGTCGACGAACGCCGTGCGCCCGTCGTACTCCAGGCTGAAGGAGAAGGCGACGACCGCGTAGCCGAGGGGAGCCCCGTCGAAGGAGACGACGAAGACGCGCCCGAGCGCCGGATCCGCGATCAGCCGCCCGAGGGCGAGGCTCTTCCTCTCCTCGGAGAACGGGTAGCCGAAGAGGAGGTAGAACTCCCTCACGAGGGGAAGGAGGACCGCGATGTCGGAGGGAGAGGCGTCCCGGATCATGGGGTCAGGTCTTGATTTTATATTATAGCGGGCGCCGCGCCCGTCAATTCTTCTTCCCCTTCACCCAGGTCTCGAGCCACTGGCCCGTCTCCCAGAGCATGTGGAGGATGTTCTCCCGCGCCGCGTAGCCGTGGCTCTCGTAGGGGAGGAGCACGAGGCGCGACCGGCCTCCCAGGCCCTGGATCGCCTCGAAGAGGCGCTCGCTCTGGAGCGTGAAGGTCCCCGGGTTGTTGTCCGCCTCGCCGTGGATCATCAGCAGCGGTTCGTTGATGCGGTCGGCGTAGTCGAACGGCGACACGCGCGAGTAGGTCTCCCGGGCCTGCCAGTAGGTCCTCTCCTCGGCCTGGAAGCCGAAAGGGGTGAGGGAACGGTTGTAGGCCCCCGACCGGGCGATCCCCGCGGCGAAGAGGTCCGAGTGGGCGAGGAGGTTGGCGGTCATGAACGCCCCGTAGGAATGCCCCGTGGCCGCGCACCGCTTCGGGTCGACGATCCCCTCGGCGTCGAGGGCGTCGATCGCCGCCTTCGCGTTCGCGACGAGCTGCTCCACGAAGGTGTCGTTGGGTTCCCTGCTCCCCTCGCCGACGATCGGGAACTGCGCGTTCTGGAGCACGGCGTACCCGAGCAGCGTCCAGAAGACGGGCGAGCCCCAGGACGGCCGGACGAAGGCGTGCGGCGACGAGTCGACCATGCCCGCGGCCGACTTGTCCTTGTACTCGGTCGGGTACGCCTCGAGGAGGAGAGGCAGGCGGCCGTCCTTTGCGGCGTCGTAGCCGGGGGGGAGGTGCAGGTCGCCCGCGAGGTCGACCCCGTCGGCCCGCTTGTAGCGGACCTTGCGCGTCTGGACCGCCTCGAGAGCCTTGAAGGGGTTCTCGAACGACGTGACCGGCCGCGGTGCGATACGGGCCTTCACGTTGCGCACCTGGAAGTTCGGGAACTGCTTCGACCCCTCGACCCGCGTCAGGAGGACTCCGCGCTCGGCGTCGAGGACGCGGACGATCCGCTCGTACGTGGAGACCCCGTCCGCGCGCCAGAGGCGCGTCGTCTTCCCGGTGGCGATCTCCCAGGTATCGAGGAACGGGCGGTTCCCCTCCGGCGAGTAGCCCTCGCCCGCGAGCCAGAGCCGCTTGCCGTCGCGGCTGCGCTTGAGCACCTCTCGGCCCCGTGCGTCCGGACCCGTGACGAAGCCGCCCGGCTGGGCGTAGAGGTTCTCGGTCGACAGGTCGAACAGCACCTTCGGCTCGGCGTCGCCGGCCGCGGCGTTCGCGAGGTAGGTCTTCTGGTTGCGGTCCTTCCAGCGGAAGTCCGAGATCACGGCCATCCCGCCCTCGCCCCAGGTGACGTCCTGGAAGCGGTTGCGGGTCTTCGCGAAGGGTTTCGGGCTGCCGTCGAACGGGGCCTCCAGCAGGAACAGCCGATCGCGGAACGGGACGTCTCTCGCGGGGTCGCCGCCGTCCTCGGCCTCGGCGAAGAAGAGGGTCGCCGGGGCGTCGTCGCGCCAGTCGAAGCGCCTGCGGCCCGCTTCCGTCGAGTCGAACGCGACCGGGATCGCGTCCTGCACGGGCTTCTCGACGAGCGTCGCGACGCTCTTCCCCGCGGCGTCGAAGACCTCGGTCCGGTAGGCGAACCGGCTGACCGGGAAGCGGTACGAGAAGGGCGGCAGGACCGTCGTCACGAGGAGGAAGCTCCCGTCGGGGGACGGGCGCACGGCGCGGCGGATCGCGGGAGGGAGGACGGCCTTGCTCGTCCCGTCGAGCGCGAAGCGGCGGACCTCCGTCGTCGCGTAGTGGGAGAAGGTCCGCTCGTCGGCCTCGTTCTTCAGGAGATCCTGGTACGTCCGCGCGGGGGCCTTGCGGCCGGTCGCTTCCTTGACGACGGGGCCCGTGGGGAGGACGACCGGCGGCACGAAGGGCCCGAGCGAGGGACGGACGTGGACGAGGAGACCCGATTCGTCAGGGAGCCACTGGTACGGGAAGTCGAGGACGGCCGAGACGCTCGGCGGCGTGACCTTCGAGGCCCGCGCCGCCGCGAGGTCGACGACCCAGACCGAGAGCCCGTCCGGGTCGCACTGGACGAACGAGTAGTAGGTCCCCTTCGGCGAGAAGCGGGTCCACTGGATCTTCGGCGTCGCCGGCAATCCCTCGACCGCGACGCGCTTTCCGGACGCGATCTCCTGGACGGCGATCCCCGTCGTGAGGTTGACCCGTGCGCGATTGTGGTTCTTCGGGTTGATTCGCAGCCCCGCGAGCCTCAGCTCGGGCTCGGAGAGCTCCTCCAGCGACTTGTAGCCCGGGAGGTCGAGAAGAACGAGGCGGGTCCCCGCCGGGTCCACGACGACGGCCGGCGGCAGCGGTGCGTCGACGAGCTTGCGGATCTCCTCCGGCGGCGTGCGGAACGGGACGTTCTCCTGGGCCGTGGCGGCGAGGGAGGCGACGACGAGGAGGATCAGGACGAGGCAGCGGCGCAGCATGACCGGGAGGCTACCGCATCCCGGCCCCGCGGTCGGGCGCGGCGGGGACCGCCGCACCGATCCCGCCGCGTCCCTCAGGCGTCTCCGAGGAGCCACCTTCCCAGCTCCGCCAGCCAAGCGCCTTCGGGGCTCCCGTCCGCCTCCAGCTCCGCCGCGCTCGTCGCCGCGAGGAGCCTCGCGACGTCCGGTCCCGGCGAGCCGAGCCCGGCCAGAACCTCGCGCAGCGTCGCGTGCTCGTGCGAGACGCCCCGCGCCTCCTGCCACGCGCCGACGCGGGCCGCGAGGACGGGGTCGCCGGGAAGCGGCTCCTCGCGCTCGTTCGGGACGCCGAGGCCGTTGATCGCCTCGAGGACCCGCTCCTTCCGCGCCCCGTAGTGAAGGCCCGAGAGGTCCCCGGGCAGAAAGGGGCGGCCGAGGTGGACGTCCTGCCGGCCGAGGCCGAGAGGGAACTCCAGGCGTTTCGCCGCAGGCTCGACGGGAAGGCCGCCGGTGAAGCGGACGGGGACGATCGGCGCGCCCGACTGGAGCGCCATGTCGATGAACGCGCCGCTCATCTTCTCGACCCGCGTTCGGCAGGAGAGGGAGCGCGTCCCCTCGACGTGGACGAGGACCGACCGGCCCGGGCCGGCCATCTCGGCGGCAAGCTCCGAGATGACGCGCGGCAGGCTCGAGCGGTCCTCCCGGTCGAAGAAGGTCATCAGGAGCGGGTCGCGGACGCCGGGGTAGGAGAAGGAATGCCGGATGAGGCGGCCGAGCCAGGTCGTCCGATGCTCGATCTTGGCGAGCGTCACGGTGGGGACCTCGTTGAGCGCGGACGCCACGATCGAGAAGAGGAGCGACTCCACGCCGGTCTGGTGGTTCGCGAGGTAGACGACGCTCCTGCCGCGCAGCGCTTCGTGCGCTTCGGGCGCCTCGACGACGACACGGCGAAGGAACCGCTCGACGAGCCCGTAGTAGAGGTCCTCGACCGGCCACGGACCCCGGCCGAACCAGCGCGTCCAGAACGCGCGGACGGGCGACGCGTCGACGCGTCCCCACGGGTCGCCCGAGACGCGCACCCCGGCGTCCTCGCGCGACACGGCGAGGTCGAAGCGGGTGAGGGGGAGCTGCGAGAGGACGCGGCCAGGGTGGAGCCCGTGCACGGCTGCGACGTGCTCGCGGAGAGCGACGTCCTCGGTGAGGCGGGAGCCGTAGATACGCTCGACCGTCCCGGGGAGCCAGTCGCTGGCGGCGACCTCTCCGTCGGTGAGGAGGGTGTCGCCGCCCTCGACGCGCGAGAGGCGCAGGCCGGGAACCGGCGCGCGGTCCGCGAGGAACGCCCTCCGGAGCGACGGCGCGACGGAGCCGATCGGCCCCTTCGGGAAGCAGGCCTCGACGAGGCGCATCTGACACCAGGCGCCTTCTTCGCCGACAAGCTGGATGCGGAAGACCGGGTGGTCGGGAGTCGCGAGGAACGGGCGGAGGCGTACCTCGCACCGAACGGTGCCGGAGGCGGGCGCCGGGCCGAAGAAGTCGATCTCGGGGATGAGGGCCGGGTAGGCGACTTTGCCGGGGTCGTAGGCCGCATCCCACGTGTGGAGCGCGTCGTGCGGGATGCCGTGCGTGGCGCCGTCGAGGAGCGCGGGGTTGAGCAGCCCCGCCGGAACGCCCGACGCGGCCGAGAGAACGCTCGACGACGCGCCCGGGCCCGTCACCAGCCGCTCGAGGACCTGGAAGGCGGGGCCGTGGAAGAGCGCGCCGCTCTCGTACGGAAGGGGCGCGGTCTCGCCCTCGGCCGACGGCCAGGGCGCGGGCCGCTCCGGCCAGGCTCCGTGGAGAACGCGCGCGGTCGCGACGACCCGGTCCGCTCCCGCGGGCCCGCCGCCGCCGTCCGCGGGAGCGGAGAGGAGGCGCGTCGTCGGCCCCGCGCTCTCGGCCCGAAACCGCTGCGGCCCGTTCGCGAGGCACCAGCCGTTCACGCGCACGTCGCGCAGGCCGATCACCGGCCCGGCGCCGTCCGAACCGCGCGCGAGGAGGTCGACGAGGACCATCATCGGCAGGGCCGGAACCGTGTAGGTGGGGCAGTGGTCGCGCATCCAGGCCTCGCGCGAAGGGTCGAGGAGGAGGCCGGCGCCGCGCAGGTCCGCGTCGGCGGAAAAAGCGGGCGAGCCGGCAGCGGACTCACGGGGGTCGCGGCCAGACCGGGGCGCGCAGGAATCGTAACGGTCCAGCGTCGCACCGCGCTCGCCGGCAGCCCCCGCGTCGGCCGGCGCCCCCGGGTCTCCCGCGACGATTCTCATCCCGAGCCCCTGCGCCTCGTAGATCCGCTGCCCGTTGGCCCAGAGGCTCGCATTCGCGACGGCCCAGACGCCGCGGTCGTCGCGCCCCTGCCCCGTCAGCTCGAGCGTCGTGTGGACGGTGCGGTGGTGCGGCAGGACCTGGCCTCGGTACTTCCACTTCAGCTCGCGGCCGACCTCGAGCGGCTCGAAGCGGGGCCGCGGGATCCCGTCGTCCATCCGCGTCTCGAGCATGAAGGCCTGGAGTGTCTGGATCATCGCCTCGATGCCGAGCGAGCCGGGCTGGACGGGATCCTGGAAGAAGTGGGCCTTGAAGAACCACTCGCCCGGGTCGACGTCCTTCACGGCGCGTATCTGCCCGAGGCTGGCCGCGCCCGCGCCGGGCCAGAAGCCGTCGACGCGGTCGATCATCAGGAGCATCGGCCCAGCGAGCCGGGGGCGGTCCGAGGAGAAGAAGGCTGCGGGGCGGGAGGCGAAGTCGACGAGGGTGTTGCCCGGACGCGCGAGCAGGTCGCTCTCCGCCTCGCGCGCCGGCAGCCCCGCCTGGCTCGCGAGCGAGGCCGCGGCGAAGAAGCCGAAGACGGTCTCGAGCCGGTAGACCGGCCGGCCGTCCTGGGAGCATTCGACCGCGAACGACACGATGATGGTGGAGCCGCTCGCGGCGATCGACTTCAGCTCGACGCGCGTGACGAGGGGGCCGCCCCCCGGCCTCACTTCGCCGAGGAGGGTTCCGGCCCCGTCGAGGTTCCGGAAGCCCAGCTCGCCCTCCACGCTGAGGGCGCAGCCGGCCCAGCTCGAGAGCCAGCCGCAAGGCTGTAGCGCGGCCTCGAGGAGGACGGCAAACGGCATCGTCCGCGCGCCGTTCTCGCCGAAGTACCAGGCGTCGTCGGGAACGTCGTACTCGACGACGGCGCGGGCGCCCGGCTTCATCCCCCCCATCTCGCCCTGCACCTCCACGACGCGCGACATGAAGAGGTACGGCGGGCCCGGCAGGCGGGCGACGCGCGTCGGCCCGTCGAAGCGCGCGTACATCGGGCCGAACGCGCGGGACGGCCGCCCCCAGGCGCAGGCGAGGAGGCTCGCCTCGTCGAACCGGACGCCGTCCGCCTCCGCGACCGGGCGAACGTCGGCCCTCGCCGCCGCGACGAGCGCCGGCATCGCCTCGAGGGGCCAGTCGGGGACGAGCTGCAGGGCGACGCGACGCGCGTGGAACGCCTTGAGGCCGTCCACGGTGCAGAGGAGGTCGGCGTAGAGCGTGGGGACGGGGCCGGCGACGACCTCCTCCACGAAGACCTCGGTCACGAGGAGGCGCGAGGCCGGCGTCACCTGGCCCCGGCACTGGAGCTGGTACGGCAGCTCGGGTTCCGGCTGGAACCGCCAGCCATCGCGCGCGAGGGTGAATCCCATCGCCGCGAGGTGGAACGCCATGGCCTGGAGGCACCCCTCGAACATCAGCGTCCCCGGCATGCAGGGGTCGTTCTTGAAGTGCCCCTCGAAGAACCACCGGTCGGGGCGCACGTCCAGCTCGGCGCGGAGGTATCCCCGGCCCCAGGGGCCGCCCGCGGCCTCGAACGCGGTCACGCGGTCGAGGAGGAGCATCCTCCCTTCCTGGATGCGCGGGCTCTGCGTGTGGGTCTGAGCGAGCTCGAAGCCCGGCCCGAAGCAGCCGAACGCGTCGCCGCGCGCGAGGGCCTCGAGGTCGGCGCGCTCGAAGCGCGAGCGCGTGCACGCGACGGCCGGAGGGTCGAGCCGGGGGCTCTCGACGATCGCCTGCTCCTCCGGGCGCCAGAGGCAGCCCGCCGACGCCGCGAGCTCGGCGTCGGTGAAGAAGCCGGCCTGCCCCTTCCTGACCGTGAGCTGGGGGCGGCCGCCCTTCAGGCAGTCGTAGTGGAAGAACATGAGCCTCACGTCGCCCTGCGCCGCGTGGCCGTCGAGGTGGATGTCGAACGCGATCGTCTCCCCCGCGCGCGGGAGGTCTCCGTGGTAGGTGAGCTCGCAGCCGAGGAGCCGGTAGACCCGCTCGCCCCGGTTGAGGAGGTCGACGCCGAGGTACGAGATGAGCATCAGGTCGGCCTGCCCCGCCTCGATGAGGACGCCCGGCGGCATCCGGCCCTGGTGGAGGTACCAGGAGTCCTCCCTCACGTCGGTCTCCGTCCGGATCGACCCCTTCCCCATGCTCGCGGGCTCCGCGTCGAGGCCCGTGACCCTGTCCGCGAGGAGGAGCGGCGGCAGCGGCATCCGCACCTGCCGCTCGTAGCCGTCCTGCGCGGCGAATCGGGGGCCGAAGATCTCGGAGATGCGGCCTCCGGCGTGGATCTCGAGCTCGCGCCTGTCGAAGGCCGGGCCGACGGGCGCGCGCGGGACCTCCTCGGGACGGGCGGGCGGTGCGTCGATCCGCTCCGTCGGAGCGGCGTCGCGCGCAGGCGTCGCGACCGGGATCGGCGCGGGCGGCGGCGTGGGCGCCGCCTGGGCCAACGCGGCGGAGACCGGCGCGGGAGGCGGATGAGGAGGCGCCGGGGCCGACACCGCGCCGCTCGTCGCCTGGAGGAGCGACCCCTCGGCGGCCTGCATCATCGACAGGAAGCGTTCGTGCAACGCCTGTTGCGAGAGGACGAAGTCCTGGTGAAGGCGCGCGACCTGGCCCACGTGCGCCTGGAAGCCCGCGAGGACGGGCGTCGCTTCGAGAGCCGTGCCTGCCGGAAGCGCGGGCGAGGCCGCGGGCGGCGCCACGAACGGGAACCCGGTCGCGACCGGCGGCGGCGGGAGAAACGGCCTCGCCGCGGCCGGGGACGCGGGGAAGAGGGCCGCCTCGAGCCGCCGGGGGCTCCAGTCCTCGTCGAGGACCGGCGGGAGCGGCGGCGCGGGCGCCATCCTGTGAGGCATCGCGAGTCCTTCCGTCGAAGCGCCCGGCTCCACGGGCGGAATCGCGACCGCCGGCAGGTGCGCCGGGAACGACAGGGCACGGGCGGGCCTCGGCGATCGCGCCGCCTCGGGCAGGAGGGCCGCGAGCGCCTCGTGGCGCACCGGGAGGCCCGCGGCAAGGAGCGCCGCGACCGCGTCGAGCGTGGCCTCGATTCCGCCCCCCTTCCGGTCGAGGCTCACGACGAGGGCCTCCCGGTCGCCGAGGACGCCCCGGAGAAATCGGCCGCAGACGCCCCTGGGGCCGTGCTCCACGAAGACCCGCACCCCGTCCTCCCACGCGGCGAGGACGGCGGGGCGTACGTCGAGGGTCCGGTCGGCCTGGCCGAGGATCGCTTCCGCGCACGCCTCGCGCGACGGCTCGTACGCGCCGCCCAGCGCATTCGAGTAGAGGCGCGCCCCCGTCGGCGGTGTGGTGGCGCGCCGGTGGAGGGCGAGCCACTCCTCCCGGACCTCGCCCAGCTCGGGGACGTGGACGGCGAGCGGGTAGCCGAGAGGCAGGCACCGGTCCCTCCCGAGACGCTCGACGAGCGCGTCGCACGCCGCCGCGTCCCCCGCGACGACGCAATCCGCGTCACCGTGAACGGCCGCGAGGTGAACCCGCTCGAGCGACGAAAGCACGGCCTCGACCTCTGTCACCGGCGCGAGGACGGCCCAGCTCGCCCAGCGGACGGGTCGGCCCCAGCGCCGCGCGACGGCGTCGAAGGAGCCCCCCAGCTCGCGCGTGAAGAGTCCCGACGCCTCGCTCTCGTGAACGAGCGCGTCGACGTCGGTCCAGGTGCCGGAGGCGATGAGGGCGTTCGTCTCGCCGGAGGAGTAGCCCATCCAGGCGTCGGGAGCGAGGCCGAGGACGCCGCGGGTCAGCTCGACGTGGAGTTGGCAGAGCGCCGACGCGCCCCAGAGCTGCTCGAGGACGGTGGGATCGCGCTCCTCGTCCGAGTAGACCCACTCGAGGGCGTAAACGAGTGAGCGGCTCCTTCGGCCGAGCGCGCCGGCGAGCGAGGGAATCCGCTGGACGAGGTCCCGTCCCATCCCCCGGTACGCGGCCCCGGCCCCCGTGAAGACGAACGCGAGGCCCCCGGACACGGGCCGTTCCGAGAAGTGGATGCCGGCGCCCGCGGGCGTCCCGCGCTCGAGGAATGCCAGCGCCCGCGCCTGCATCTCCTCGAAGGAGTCGTCGCGCGCGACGAGGACGAGGCGCGCGGGGCCGTCGAGCCCCTCGCGTCCCGCCTTCAGCGCCTCGGCGACGGCGCGCCGGTCGGCGCCCGCCCAGAAGCGGAGGCGCGGCGCGGGCTCCTCGGTCCAGGGCGCATGCCCGGCCGCCTCGACGAGGCGGATCGGGGGTGCGTCTCCGCTCACGCGGACCTCCGCCGCGCGAGACCCCTCGACGGGGAGCCAGGGCCGCCCGTCGGGGAGCCTGCGGAAGTGAAGACCGAGAGCCGCCGCGGCGACGTGGACGAGCGCCGAGGCGGCCGCCGCGTGCCCGAGGCGGGGGACGAGGCTCTCGTGGCCGTCCGCGAGACCCAGCTTCAAGTGCGTCCCGGCGTCGCCGCCGTCCGCTCCCTCCGCGGCGCTTCCGTCGAACACCGCGTAGATGCGCCTCCCCTGTCTCTCCGCGTCCTCCAGCCGCTCGAGGACGAGAACGACCGCGGCGTCGCCGGGCGTCCTTCGCCCGGAAGGCAGGAGCTCCTCCGCCGCGCTCCGGTGCACCGGCTCGCAGCAGAGGTCGACCGCCCCGACGAGGGCCGCGTCGAGCTCCCCTGCGCGGAGGGCGCGCAGGGCGAGCCCGAGCGCCACCGTCCCCGACGCCTCTGCGGCCTGCACGGTGAACCCGGGGCCGGTCAGGTCGAGCTGCGAGCTGAGCCGGTTCGCGGGGATGTTCGGCATCGTGCCGACGACGGTCGCGGCCTCGAGCCGTGGCGCCACGGCGTCGCGGGCTTTCGCGAGCCAGCCGTCCGGCGCCGCCTTCTCGCGTGCCGTCCGCGCGAGACGCCAGCGCGTCCCCCAGCGTCCGATCTCCCCGTCGGGCTCCATCCCGACGAAGACACCCGTCGTCTCGCGCGGCAGAGGGCCGGTCTCGGCCACCGCCTCGAGGCCGGCGCGGAGCGCCGCCAGCTGCTGGGGCAGAGTCCGGTCGAGGTCGCGCGGCGGGAAGCGGAGGCCTTCGAGGTACAGCTCGATCGGGCCCATCCTCCCCTCGCCGTCGGCGTCGAGGAGCGGCTCCCCGGAAAGGAGCGCCGCGGAGAACGCCGCGCGGTCCGCGGCCCGCGCCACCGAGCACCCGAGACCGACGATCGCGACGGGGATCGGCCCCGGCTCGAGCGCTTCGCCCGACGAGGGAGTGCTCGTGCTGCGCCGCACCGCCGGTCTTCGCACGAACGCACCGGAGGCGCCCGACGCGTCGCCCGACGCACCGGCCGCGCCGGTTCCGCCCGCAGCGTCCAGACCGGGGTCGTCCTCGGAGACGACGACGTGGGCGTTGTTCCCGCCGAAGCCGAACGCCGAGACCGCGGCGATGCGCGGGCCGTCGGAGGTCCACGGCTCGAGAGCGTGGAGGAGGCGAAACGGCGAGCCGCCGAGCGCGCCCGTCGGGACGTCGGCGTGAAGCGTCGGCGGCCTCTTGCCCGCGCGCATCGCCTCCATCACCTTGATGAGGCCCGCGGCTCCCGCGACGGTGATGAGGTGCCCGAGGTTCGACTTCAGCGAACCGATGGGGACGCCCTCGAGGCCCGCGAAGACGGCGCCCGTGCTTCTCAGCTCGGTCGCGTCGCCGACCGGCGTCCCGGTGGCGTGGCACTCGAGGAGCGAGACCCGCGAGGGGTCGAGACCCGCGCTCGCGTACGCGGCGCGGATCGCCCGCTCCTGCCCCTCCTCGCCCGGGGCGAGAATGCCCTTGCCGCGGCCGTCGTTCGAGAGGCCGACACCGCGGATCACGCCGTGGATCGTGTCGCCGTCGCGCCGCGCATCGGCGAGCCTCTTCAGGACGACGAAGGCCGCGCCCTCGGCGGGAAGGAGCCCGTCCGCGTCGCGGTGAAACGGCCGGGAGCGCCCGCTCCGGCTCAGGGCGGCGAGCGCCGAGAAGCCGACGTGGAGGAAGAGGTCGTCCGCCGCCTGCACCGCCCCCGCGAGCATCACGTCGGCCTCGCCGTCGTTCAGCCGGTCGCACGCGAGCTTGACGGCGTAGAGCGAGCTGGCGCAGGCGGCGTCGAGGCAGAAGCTCCCCGCGCCGAGGCCGAGGGCCCGCGCGAGGAGCGAGGCCGTGCCGCCGCTCATGAAGCGGTTCCGCGGGTCGCCGCCTCCCTCTCCCGTGAAGACGCCCTGCGCGTACGACGCGGCGCCGAGCGAGGGGAACCCGAGGTTCCCGAAGACAGCCCCGGCACGCGGGCGCGAGACGGCGCCCCGCTCCCGGTCTCCCGCGTCTCCCAGCGCCTCGCGCGCCGTGTGGAGCACCCAGAGGACGAGCGGGTCGAGGCCATCGAGCTCGGACGCGGGGACTCCGAAGCCGCCCGGCTCCCAGACCGCCTCGAACCCGCGGACGTAGCCGCCCCGGTCCGTCCACGTCCGGTCCGCGGACGGCGACGCCGGGGAGCAGAGGACCTCCTCGGGGTCGACACCCCACCGGCCGTCGGGCACCGGCCCGACGAGGTCGCGGCCTTCGGCGACGGCCTTCCAGAGCGCGGAAGGGTCCAGGGCGCCGGGCAGGACACACGCCCGCCCGACGACGGCGATGGGACCGAACGGCATCGATCAGGCCTTGCCGTTCGCGACCGGGTACGTGTGCGTCTCGACTCCCGTCAGCTCGGCCACCGGCCGCCCCTCGTCGTCGGAGAGGAGGACGTCGGTCGTGACCGAGAGGCTCCCGACCTTCCGCCTGTGGGCGGTCGCGGTGAGAAGCCCCTCGCCAGGCGCCCGGAAGGCGCGCAGGCGGCCGATCGTCGTCGGCAGGCTCGCTCCCCCGAGCATCCGGTGGCCGTAGAGGACGGCGACCTGGAGGCCGCCGTCGAGCGCCGCCGCGTCGAGCTGCCACGGGCCGTGCTCCCAGCCCGCGCTGGAGACGCCGCGCACGCGGCCGCCCGCGCCGTGGTCCGAGATTCCGTCCATCTCCTCGATCAGCTCGAACGCGTCGCGGTGGAAGAGGAGGTCGTCGTAGATCTCCTCCCCCTCCCAGGCGTCGAGCGGCGGGTGCGGTGAGGCTTCTCCCGGCGTCGCGGGCTCTCTCGAGAGCTCCGCGCGGGCGCTGTAGTGGTGCGTCCCGCCCGCCCCGCGCATGTCGAGCTGCAGCTCCCGGCCGCCGTTCCCCGGGAGCGGGCGCGCCTCGATCACGAAGCGGTCGCCGCCGTTGTCGAAGCCGCCGAGCCGGATCCCCTTCAGCACCTTCAGGTCGTGGAGCGCGGCGAGGGAGTACCCGGGGCGCAGCCCGCGCGCGGCCCTTGCGAACCACTCGGCCGCGAGGACGACCGGGACGACCGGCGTGCCGTTGATGGCGTGCCCCGCGAGGTACCCGTGGCTCCGCCGCGCGACCTTCAGCTCCAGCGCGTCGACGCGCGCGTCGGCGCCCGCGACGAGGAGAGCCTCGGCTCGCGGCTCGCCTCCGAGGACGAGCTCGACCACCGACCGGCTCGAACCGCGAACCTCGTCCGCGAACATCCGGGCGCCGTTCGCGAGGGGGATCATCGGGACGCCGAGAGAGGCGAAGCGCTCCTTCAGCTGCGGCGTCACCATCCCGGCCTCCCACGGCCCCCACCCGAGCGACTTCACGAGGAGGCCGGGACGACGCCGGGCCTCGGCCCACGCCACCTTCGCGAGGACCTCGTTGGCCATCGCGTAGTCGGCCTGGCCCGTGTTGCCGCACCGGGCCGAGACCGAGGAGAAGACGCAGAGGAGCTTCAGCGGGTCGCCCTGGGTCGCCGCGAGGAGCGCGCGGAGCCCCTCGACCTTCGTGTCGAAGACGCGGTCGAACTGCTCGTCCGTCTTGCCGGAGATCTTCCGGTCCGCGAGCACCCCCGCCGCGTGGACGACGCCCGCGACCGGACCCCACTCCTCGCGCACGCGCTCGAGGACGAGAGAGAGCTCGCGCGCGCCTGCGACGTTCACCGCCTCGTACCGCGCCTCGCTCCCGGCCGCCTCGAGCGCGGCGAGCGTCGAACGGATCTCGCGGCAGGCGAGGACGTCGCGGACGCGCGCCCCGAGCTCGGCGGGAGCGGGACTCTCCCCCGCGGCCCGCGCGGCCGCGAGGAGCGCCTTCTTGAGCGCCGTCTCGTCGGCGGCCCCGCGGCAGCAGGCAGGTTCTTCCGCAAGCGCGGTTCGTCCCAGGAGGACGAAGCGCGCCTTCGAGTCGCGGGCCCACTCCACGAGGCACGCCGAGGTCACGCCGCGCGCGCCCCCCGAGACGACGACGACGTCGCCGGGACCGATCACGGGCTCTCCCGGCTCGACGTCCCGCTTCACGCTCCTGAGCGTGAACCGCCCACCCGCGGCCGGCAGGGCCACCTCGATCTCGCCTCCCCCGTGGAGGAGCTCGTCGGCGAGCGCGCGCGCGATCTCGTCCGCGCCGCGCCCCTTCCGCTCGACGTCGATCGCCTTCACCGACGCCCGCGGCCACTCCTGGCTCGCCGTCTTGACGAGGGCCGGGAGGCCCGAGAGCCATGCGCGGCCCTCGTCCATCGCTCCCATCCCGAACGCCGCGCCCGTGTCCTGCGCGGTCACGAAGAGGCCCTTTCCGCCTTCGAGCGTGGGGGCAAGGCTGCGCGCCACGCGGAACGCCTCGCGGTTCACGGCGATCGCCTCGTCGAGCCCGCGCACCTCGCAGAGGCCTCCGAGGTAGACGACCGCCGTCGCGCCGTCCGGGACGGCGGCCGTCGCCCGCGCGTTCACGCCGCGCCGCGCGAGCTCGACCGCGAGCGCTTCGTCGAGCGCGCCGCCGCCCGTGACCCAGACCTCGCCTCCGCCCAGGAGGCCGGGCTGCGCGAGGCCCGCGGCCGGCGCCTCGATCCGCTCGAGGACGTAGCGGCCGAGCAGGGCCGGCGCCGGGTGAGAGGCCGAGCCGTCCTCCTCGCGCGGCGGTTCAACCGCTGCGGCCGCCGCGCCGGGGCTCGCGTCGATCGCGGCCCGCGCCGGGGCCGCCACCTGCACGGGAGCGACCGGCGCCTGGCCCGCGGGGCCGCGCATGTAGTCCACGATCGCACCGAGCGTCCGGAGCGCCGCCATGTGCGCCATGTCCACCTCCGGCAGCCCCGGCGCCTGCTCCTGCACCGCCGAGAGGATCTCGACCCGCTTGATCGAGTCGATGCCGAGGTCTCCCTCGAGGTCCATTCCGAGGTTCAGCATGTCGGCCGGGTAGCCCGTCTTCTCGGCCACCACGGCGAGAATCAGCGCCTGGAGGTCCACGGGCGTGGAGGTCGGCGCGTCCGGCGCCGTCACGCTCGCGCCCGCGGCGTCGGCCGGGGCGGCGAGGCCCCGCATGTAGTCCACGATCGCACCGAGGGTCCGGAGCGCTGCCATGTGCGCCATGTCCAACTTCGGCAGCCCCGGCGCCTGCTCCTGCAACGCCGAGAGAATCTCGACCCGCTTGATCGAGTCGACGCCGAGGTCTCCCTCGAGGTCCATCCCGAGGTTCAGCATGTCGGCCGGGTAGCCCGTCTTCTCGGCCACCACCGACAGCATCAGCGCGTGGAGGTCCACCGCCGCGGCGGGGCGCTCGGGCACGGGCGACGCGACGGCGGAGACGGTGGTCGCGGACGGCACGACATACGCCGCGATCGTCCTGGACGCGATGACGGGCTCGGGGCGAGGGGCGACGGGTTCGGGCCGATGGGCCGCGAGCGCGGGAACCGACGTCATCGCCACCGGTGCGGGTGGGATGGCTGCCTCCGGAACGGCCCGCAGCGGGGTTTCGACGGCCAGGGGCGCGACCGGCCGCGCGAGCGTCGGCTGGACGTGCGGCAGGCCGGCCGGCAGCGCGTACCCCATCGCCGAGAGCCCTGCGAAACCCGCCTCGGCAACGCGGAGGTAGGCCGCGTGGCTCTCGGCCATCGCCCGCTGGAACACGGAGTGCGCTTCAGCCGTCTGGCGCTGGCTCTCCTGGAAGGCGAGGACCCAGGCGGAGGGGCCGGCGGCGGGAGCTGGTGCAGCGAACGGCACGGGTGCAGGCAGAGGCGTCGATGCCGCTGCCGGCGGCGGCGCCGAGGCTGGCGCCGGTGCCTGGGCCGCAGCCGAAAGGGAAGCGTTCAGCGGATTCACGGTCTCGGCCTTCGACGTCACGGGCTCCTCCACGGGGGCGGCTGCCGGCCGCGGCGGGTTGGGGGCGGGCAGGTCCCGGGCGCCTCCCGGCGGGGGGTAGACCTTGCCGTAGTTGCTTCCGCAGATCGCGACGGCGAGCTTCGGCGCGGGCGCGCCCGCGGCCGTCGCGCTCTCGCGGTACTCCTCGAAGAGGCGGGCGGGTTCCATCGGGACACCCGCCGCCGCGAGGCGCACGAGGCCGAGGAGGAGCGACTCGACGCCCCCCTTCCCCTTGCGGTCGAGGCTCACGGCGGCGTGGGGCCTCCCGTCGAGGATCGCGCCCACGAGGCCCGTGAGGACCGACGCCGGGCCGACCTCCACGAACGTCCGGGCTCCCGCCTCGTACATCGCCTCGACCATCTCGACGAAGCGGACGGGTCTGGCGATCTGGGCGGCGAGGGCCGCGCGCAGCGAGCCGGGCTCCTCCGCGTGGGGGGCGGCGGTGGAGTTGGAGTAGACCGGGATCCGGGGCGGCTCGAACGCGACGCCTTCGAGGAACCGCGCGAACGGCTCGCACGAGGCCGAGACGACCCCGGAGTGGAAGGCGGTCGCCACCGGGAGGCGCCGCGCGGTGATCCCCTCGGCCGCGAGCCTGCCCTCGAGCTCCTCGACGGCGTCGGAGGGTCCCGACACGACGACCTGCGCGGGGCCGTTGTGGTTCGCCACGACGACGCGAGGCGCGAGGCGCGCGAGAAGCTCTCGCGCCCTTTCGACCGGGAGCGTCAGGGCGGACATCGCCCCGGGAATCGAGGCTGCCTCGGCCATCAGCTCGCCGCGGCGCCGCGCCACCGCGAGGACGTCGTCCGCGCCGAGGACGCCCGCGGCGTGGAGGGCCACGACCTCGCCGAAGCTGTGCCCGCCCACGAGGTCGGGGGTGATCCCGAGGCGCTCGAGGAGCGAGAGCAGAGAGAGAGACGCGCAGCCGATCGCCGGCTGCGCCCAGGACGTCTTCGTCAGGCGCTCGCTGTCGCGGCGCCCCTTCCCGGAACCGAACCCCGGCCGGGGGAAGACGACCTCGTGGAGCGGCGTCCCTTCCTCGAACGCGACGTCCGCCGCGCGGTCCCACGGCTCCCGCGCCGCCTCGAAGGCCATCGCGAGCTCCGCGCCCATCCCGAGGTACTGACTTCCCTGCCCCGGGAAGAGGAAGGCGACCTTGCCCGCCGATTCGCCGAGACCGAAGGCGCTCCCGTCGGGAAGCGCGAAGGGGCGGGACGGCGCCTCCTCGATCCGCTTCGCGGCCGCTTCGAGCTTCGCTGCGAGGTCGGCCCCGCTCGTCGCGACGAGGGCGAGGCGCGCCGCCGCGCGGGCGTCGTACGCCCTCAGGCTCGCGCGGGCGAGGACGTCGAAGGACGCGCCCGAACGCGCCCCGGCCGCGAGGTCGCGCGCCTTTCGGGCGACGTCGGCTGCGTCGGCGCCACAGGCGATGACGAGCTGCCGGCCGAGGGTCGGAAGCCGCTCCGCGCGCGGGGCCGGACCCCGGTACTCCTCGAGCGCCACGTGGAAGTTGGAGCCCCCGAAGCCGAAGGCGCTGACGGAGGCGCGGCGCGGGTGGTCTCCCCCGCGAATCCAGGGGCGCGCCTCGGTGCTCAGGTAGAACGGGCTCTCCTCGAGGTTCAGCTTCGGGTTCGGGGCGTCGATCTTGATGCTCGGCGGGAGGACCCGGTGGTGGAGCGCCATGACGGCCTTGAAGAGGCCAGCGGCCCCGGCGGCGGCCTTGGCGTGGCCGATCTGGCTCTTGACCGAGCCGAGCGCGCACCACTGCCGATCGCTCCTCCCGCTCTCCGCGAAGACGCTCCGGAGCCCCTCGAACTCGGCCACGTCGCCGGCCTTCGTCCCGGTCCCGTGCGCTTCCACGAGCTCGACGGTCTCGGGGCCGTAGCCCCCGAGCGCGTAGGCCCGGCGGAGCGCCTTCGCCTGCCCCTCCGGGACGGGCGCGTAGACGCTCTTCGAGCGGCCGTCCGAGGAGGTGCCGACGCCGCGGATCACGGCGTAGATCCGGTCCCCGTCGCGCTCGGCGTCCGCGAGCCGGCGGAGGGCGACCATCCCCAGCCCCTCGCCCAGCATCGTGCCGTCGGCCCTGTCGCTGAAGGGGCGGCAGTCGCCGCTCGGCGAGAGCGCCGGGGTCTTGGAGAAGCACATGAACATGAAGATGTCGTTCAGCGTGTCGACGCCCCCCGAGATCACGAGGTCGCTGTGCCCGAGCTGCAGCTCGGCCACGGCCATCGAGAGCGCGCTGAACGTCGAGGCGCAGGCGGCGTCGGTGACGCAGTTCGTCCCGCCGAGGTCGAGGCGGTTCGCGATGCGCCCGGCGACGACGTTGCCGAGGAGGCCGGGAAACGTCGCCTCCTGCCACGGGACGTAGTGCGAGGCGATCCGGTCGCAGATCCCCTTCACCTCGTCCTCGGGCACGCCGGCCTCGCGCAGCGCCTTCACCCAGACGGGGCGCTGGAGGCGGCCGATCATCGTGGAGAGAAGCTCCTGGGCGCTCGTGACGCCGAGGATCACCGAGACGCGCGAGCGGTCGAGCGTGCCGATCCGCTCGCGGGCGGCGTCCTCGAGGACCTTCTGCGCCAGGATGAGCGCGAGGAGCTGCGAGGTGTCCGTCGCCGGGATCGTCGAGGGGGGAACGCCCCACCCGAGCGCGTCGAAGTCGACCGGGTCGAGGAAGGCGCCGCGGCGCGCGTAGGTCTTGTCGGGGGCCGAAGGGTCCGGGTCGTAGTAGTCCTCGACGAGCCAGTGGCTCGCGGGGACGTCCCGGATCAGGTCGGCGCCTGCGAGGATGTCGCGCCAGAAGCCGGTGGCGTCGATCGAGCCGGGGAAGAGGGCGCTGACGCCCACGACGGCGATCGGCTGGCGGTTCGGGGAGTCGTCTCGGGTCATGCGGGCCTCGCTCGGTACGGAGTGCGGGCGCGGCTCAGGCGAGCGGGCGCGGGCGGTAGTCGAAGGCGGAAGGGGGGACGGCGAGGCCGAACGTGCGCAGCTGCTGCGCGCGGGTCACCGCCGCGGCCCCTTCCACGAGGTTGCGTGCGACCTGGACGGCGCTCCGGCTCGGGGGCTCCTCGAGGAAGCTCCCCCGTACCCACGAGTTGAACGCGCCCATCGCCGGGCCGCACCAGATCTGGTAGTCGTTCCGGCGGTCGTCCTGGCCGGCGATCGCCCAGCGGCTCGAGAGGCCGAGGTAGGAGCGGAAGACGAGCGCCATCCGGTGCTTCGGGTCGGCGTCGCCTCTCTCCGCCTGCCGGGGCTCCCGCTCGGCCCAGAAGGACCGCGTCGAGGCCCAGGCCTCCTCGAACGTCGCGCGAAGGAGCTCCCTCTCGACGCGCGCGCGCTCTTCGGCCGGGACGCTCTCGAACGAGGCGTTGTCGCGGTAGAGCTCGTAGAGCTTCCGCGCGCGGACGGCGAACATCGTCCCGCGCCGGAGCACCTGCACGGTGACCCCCATCTCGAACATGTCGGCGGCGGGCGCCATGATCACGTCCGCCATCCCCGCTCTCGCGAGGAGGTCGCGTCCCGTCGCCGAGAGCCCGCTCTCGACGCAGGCCTGGTTCACCGAGCCCGTCACCACGTAGGCGGCGCCGAGGGCGAAGGCCGCCGCGACCGAGGAGGGCGTCCCCAGGCCGCCCGCCGCCCCGATGCGGACGGGGCGCGCGTAGCCTCGATCGGCGGCGATCCGATCCCTCAGGCCGAGGAGCGTCGGCAGGAGCGCCGTCAGCGGGCGGTTGTCGGTGTGCCCGCCCGAGTCCGCCTCGGCCGTGACGTCCTCGGCCAGCGGCAGCCGGGCCGCGAGACCCGCTTCGGCAGGCGTGAGCCGGCCGTTCTCGACGAGCGCGCGGAGGATCTCTCCCGGCGGGGGCTCGAGGAAGCGGACGGCGACCTCCTCGCGCGAGACCTTCGCGAAGAGGTGGTTGCGGCGCCGGATCCGCCCCGAGGGCTCCTCGACGAGCCCGCTCGCGGCGTAACGGACCACGGCCGGCGTGAGGGCCATGTAGGCGGAGGCCTCGACCCGCCGCACCCCGCGCTCGAGGTAGAGGCCCGCCACGGCCTCCTCGAGGGCCGGCTCGTGCGGGCTGTGAATCAGGTTCGCGCCCCAGGGGAGGCCCGCGGGGTCGAGCTCGCTCCGCAGCTCCTCGAGCGCGGATTCCACGCGCCCGAGGGAGAGCCCGGCGGCGCCGAAGAAACCGAGGAACCCGTTCCTCGCCATCTCGGTCACGAGGCGGACGGAGGCGATGCCGTTCGCCATCGACCCGGTCACGTAGGGGAAGCGGGTGCCGTGGGCCTCGCAGAACGAACGGTCGCCGAGCCACTCGGGGTAGAGCGGCGGGAGCGAGGCGAGCAGCGCCCAGGTCTCCCCGTGGCCGTTCCGGGAGGCATCCAGGACCTCCCCGCCGACGCCGAGCCCGAGCCGGCCGGCGGGGTCCCGCACCACGTGGCTCGTCGTCCGGACCTCGAGGACGGCCTCGCCGAGCTCGCCCGGGCTGAAGGCGGGAGCCTGTTCCGCCGGACGCCAGCGGTGCGGGAGGGAGTCAGCGGTCATTCGATTTCGTCCGATCTCAAAATTTGGCACTGAGTGGCATTTTGCACTGAGTGGCGGTTATATCCTCGTGGAAATGAAAAGGCCACCTCCCCTTCGAGAGAGGAAGAAGGAGGCCACGCGGCGAGCCCTCCTCGCCACGGCCAACCGGCTCTTTCACGCGAAAGGGTTCGAGGCGACGACGATCGACGAAATCTGCGAGGAGGTCGGCGTCAGCCGGCGGACGTTCTTCCGCTATTTCGCCAACAAGGAGGCGCTCGTCTTCCCGCACCGGAACGAACGGCTCGAGCACTTCCTGGGATACCTGCGAAGCGCCCCGCCGGACGAGAAGCCCCTCGAGACGCTCCGCCGCGCGGCGCGCGCCATCGCCCCCCTGTACATGGAGAACCGGGCCCAGCTCGTCGCGCAGCAGAAGCTGATCCACACCTCCGCGGCGCTGATGGCGCGGGAACGGGAGATCGACCGCGACTGGGAGGCGGCGATGTCGCGCGCGTTCCGCGAGCGCGCCGGCCCGGGCTACGCGTCCGAGCTGCGCGCCCGCGTCCTTGCGGGCGCGGCCATCGGGGTCATCCGGGCCACCATGCGCCACTGGTTCGCGACGGACGGCAGGGACGACCTGGACCGGCTCGGGCGCGAGGCCCTCGACTGCCTCGAGCGCGGCTTCCCGCTCGAGTAGACCGCGCCTGGCCGCGCGGGCGGCGCCTCAGCCCCTGCCCGGCGGGTAGACTTTCTTGTACAGCGACCCGTCGTTGAAGTAGTGCATGCCGATCTCCGACGTCATGTCCCGGAGGGCCCCGCACGTGATGGCGCCGGTGAGCCTCGCGATCTCGCGCAGCAGGTTGTCGCCCGCCGTGCCGCGGCCCACGTTGCACGAATTGAGCACCACCACTCCGACCGGCGCCATGAACTTCCGCAGCGAGAGCCAGAAGGACCGGACCCCCGGGTCGTGCACGATGAGACCCGTCGAGGAGGCGATGCTCGAGGGTCCGGGCGACTCGCCCGTCCCGCCGAACGACATCATTCCCTCCGACCCGTGTCCCATGATCTCGATGCGGCCCAGTGCGTCGTCTGGCCCCAGGCGCTGCGACACCTTCCCCAGGATCTCCTCCACCGTGAAGTAGCTCTCGCCGCCGCTGCACCGTGCCGTGAGCCTGGTGGGCCACCCCGAATCCGAGCAGTAGAACAGCATGACCTGGTTCATCGCTGCCACCCTTCTCTCACGACCCGAAGGACGCGAGCCGCTGAAGCGAGCCTGACGACCACGGCGGCCGCTACGGCCGCCCGCGAGGGAACACGAGTGGATTCGTCGCCGCTTATACGGCCCGGCCCCGCGCGGTTCAACTGAAAATGCGTCGCAGCAGGCGCGCAGCCTTCCCTCGAAGGGTCACCGCCCCCGGTCGCGACGCGATCCTCGACGAACGCCGGGCGCTCCGGGAGGACTTGCCAGCGGAGACCTCGGCGGCAGCCTCCCGACTCGCCTCTGAGACCAGCGAAGCCGATCCTTCAGTATGTAGCCAAGACCTGCCCCGCCCCTCCCGGGGGTCGGGGCCCTCAGAAGCTCAGCCGGGCGCCGACCTGGTAACGGCGGGGTTCGAGGAGGAGCCGGCTCTCCAGGTAGTTCGTGAACTCCGGGTGGTTGTGGGCCTCCTCGACGCGGATCGTCTCCTGGTCGTCGAGGACGTTCAGGACGTCGAGGAAGAGGTCGAGCGAGAGGCCCTTCCCGAGCCTCACAACCTGCCGCACCCGCAGGTCGAGCTGGTCGTACGAAGGGTGCCTCTCGTCCCCGGTCCGGGCGTAGCTCCCGCCCGCGGGCCGGTGGTTGTAGTAGATCGCGTGCGAAGCGGGCCGGAAGATCGTCGACTCGGTGAAGGCCGCGCCGCTGTTCCAGTGCCAGAGCCAGCCGAGCTCGGGCCCGATCGGCGACTGCCAGGAGCCGAAGACCTTGACCTGGTGCCGGATCGTCCCCGGCAGCGTTCCGTACATGTACGGCTGTCGCGGGTCGAGGTCGAGGAAGTCTCCCTGCAGGTCCGCCGCGCTGTTCGTGTTCGAGTTGCCCTTCGCGCGCCGGTACGAGTACTGGACCGCCCCTCCCCACGAGCCCCGGAAGCGCCGCTGCACGGAGAGGTCGAGGCCCCACGTCTCCCTCTTCCCGCCGACCAGGTTCCCGAGGAAGTAGTTCACGTCGGTGGGGCCGCCCGGGCCGTACCCGAACTGGCCGGGCGAAAGGACGAGGTCCCCCGCGACGGCCGGGTTGAAGTAGACGGCCGGGTCGTAGTCCTCGATCAGGTTCGAGTCGCGCCGGTACCACCCCTGGCCGAGGAAGCTCAGCGAGCGGCCGAGGTCCGCCGCGTACGCCAGCTGCAGCTCCGTCTCCTTCTCGTTCTCGAGGTTCGGCGCGAAGCCCGCGTCGCGGCGCACCACGGACGAGCCCCGGGTCCGGTAGGTGAACCAGTCGGAGCCGATGAAGACCTGGTCCCCGTAGATGCTTCCCGAGAGGTTCCCCGCGAACCGGATCATCGGCGTGAGGAGCGGGTCCGAGTACTCGCCGTACGCCAGGGAAAGCCGCTGCCTCCCGTCGCCCGCAGGGTCGAACGTGAGACCCAGCCGCGGGTAGAACGCCGGGTCCATGGAGAGGATCGTCGAGCCGTCGGACGCGACGTAGGTGACCTGCTCGACGCGCACGCCGGCCGTGGCCGTGAAGCGCCCTTTCCGCCACTCGTCCTGGAGGTACAGGCTGAATCGCTCGGAGGCGACGTTGTTGACGCCGGCCAGGACGAGCTCGTTCCCGAGGAAGTTGACCCCGCCGCCGTTGCCCGCCGTCGAGGAGAACCTCAGGGCTCCCAGCTCGGCCGCCGTGACGACGCCGTCCCCGTTCGTGTCGGCCGCGGCGAACGCCGCGGACCCCGGGTTCTCCTGCAGCGCGCGGAGGATGGCGTCGAACTCGCTCGCCGGAAGGAAGGAGAGGCCGCGCGCCTCGTCGAACGTGATCCCGAGAAGGTGCGGGGCGAGCGAGTTCAGCGTGCCGGGGAAGAGCGGCTTCGGCGCGTTCTCCTCCTCCCAGCGCGCGAACCCGACGCCCGCCTTCAGCTGGTGGCTCCCCTGTCCGCCGACGAGGAGCGACCCGGAGAGGTCCGCCTGCAGCTTGCGGTTCGTCTGCCGGCTTCCTCCGCCCGAGGAGCCGAGGTCCCTCTGCCACGCGGGAACGACGACCCCCGGCTCGAAGAGGAGGGTGTTGGTCGGTCCTTCCTCCGGGTACTGCGGAACGTCGCTCCGGACCTCGCGGAAGCCGCCGAGCCGGGCCTCGAGCGTCCCCGTCGCGCCCAGCATCCGGACGTAGCCGAGGCTGGCGAGGAGGCTCTCGTTGTCGCTCCGGCCGTACCGGTTCGGCGGGACGTTCACGTCGCGGCTGTTGCGCGTGTCGAACGTCTCGCCGAAGACGGAGACGACCAGCGAGTCACGCTCGCTCGGCCGCCCGGTGACCTTCAGGAACGCGTTGCGGCGCTTGAGCCCGTACTCCGTCGTCATCGGCGTGGGCGTGGCGGACGGCGAGAGCTCGACGTCCTCGGAGGCGGAACGCTCCTGGCCCGAGACGAAGAACCAGAGGTTCTCCCGGAGGATCGGCCCGCCGAGCGTCAGCCCGGCGTCGTACCGGTCGTCCTCTACGATCGCGAGCCGCGGGTCGTCGGAGTCCACGCCCTCCACCATCCACGGCTCGCGGAGGAAGAGGCTCAGGGACCCCGAGAACGAGGCTCCCCCGGACTTCGTCACGACGTTGGCCACGAGCCCGGCGCCCCCCGGCAGCTCCGGCGGGACGCCCGACGTCACGACGCCCTCCTCGAGGATGATCTCGTTCGAGAAGGTGTAGTCCCCGGTCCCGCTGCCCATGCCGGTGATGTCGAAGCCGTCGAGGAGCCAGGTGTTGTCGCGGGAGCCGATCGCGGCGCCCCGGTCGTGGTAGTTGTTGCCGGCCTTCGAGGCCGGCTCGTAGCGCGTCTCGAGGCCGCCCGAGTTGGGAGAGACCGTCACGCCCGGGACGAGCTGGACGTAGGCCCGGTAGTCGCGCCCGACGGGGACGCGGTCGACCTCGCCGAGGGTCACCGTCGCCGCTGTGATCGCCCCGGACGGAACGGCCGCGGACGTCTCCACGACGTCGACCCGTTCCTCCACTCGCAGCGTGGCGACGTCCTCGAGCCGGACCTCGGTGCCCTGGGAAAGGGAAGCGGAGTACCGGCTCTCCGAGCCGTCCGGCCGCATCACCCTCACCGTGAAGGCCCCCGGCGGCAGCGGCCCGAGCACGGCCACGCCCGAGGCGCCCGTCACGCTCGAGGCCTTGCCCGGCATCGACGGCGCGGACGCCTCGACCCGAACGCCCGGGACCGGGTTTCCCCCGGCGTCCAGACTCCGTACGACGATCGACCCGGTGCCGGCGGCCAGGACGGCCGAAGACCACAAGAGCGCCGCGCCGAGGGAGAACCACGCACACAACCCGCGACGGGCCACCGGACTCCGCTGCCTATCCGTCACTCTTCCCCCGATTCCCCCGATCCGCCGCCGGGAGCTGCACCCTCATTCTACCGGGAACCCCGGGGAAAGGGACCGGGGTCAGGTCTTGATTTTCTATTATAGAACGGCGTTCCGCTCCGCGCGCCCCGAGGCTTCGACTCACACGCCGATGCGGTAGTACGAGGCGTAGAACGACAACCGGTCGATCGATTCGGCGACGACGAAGCCGGCGAGCGCGATCCAGGCGAGGACGGCCCGCCAGCGTCCCTCCGGCCTCGCACGCAGGGAGAGGATCATCGCCAGGAGGCCCACGGCCGCGGCGCCCCACGCGAGGGCCGCGAGCCGCGGCGCGGGGAGCGGACCGGGAAATGCGACCGGCTCGGCGGTCGTCGCGGGCGTAAGGAGCAGCGCGGCCAGGAGCTTGACGGCGAGCGCCGCCCCCACCGCGCCGGGCAGGATCCCGTCGCGCCACCTCGACCATGCGCCGTCGACGTCCCGGGACGACGGGCCGGCCCCGACCGCGTAAGCGCCCGCGACGCCGAGGAGCACCGTGCTCACCGCGAAGGCCAGCGGCGTGCGCGGGCCGCTCCAGGCCGGCACCGTCGGCAGCAGGTAGACGCCCGCCATCGCGGCCACCAGAAGCACTCCGGAGAGCGCCGCGGGAACGAGGACGAGGGCCAGGGTGCGCGGCCGCGCGTGCGCCCGGGAGGCGACCACCGCCGCCCCGGCCACGAGGCCGAGGAACGCGACGGCGAGGACGACCTCGCGGCTCAGCCACGAGGCGCGCCAGTGGCGGGCTGCGTGAAACGCGCGGCCGGGATCGCCGAGGTGGAGGAACGACACGACGAGCGCGGTGCCCATCGCCGCGAGCGCCACGAGAAGCGCGTGGCGGAACGCACGCGGCGGTTTCGTTCCCACGCCGGTACCGCCGGGGGCAGCGGCCGTCCCGGGCCTTCGGAGAACCGCCAGCACGGAGAGGGCGAGCGTCATCCCCACCGCCGCCTGGGCGAGGAGCGTGAAGGCGGCCAGGGGCCACTCGCCGCTACCCACGCCGCACCTCCTCGCGGTTGATCACCTTCCACTCGACCGTTGCGCTGGCGTCGGCGTGGGCGCGCACCACGAGCGCGGGCCGGGTATGGGCTGCCGAAGGGAGCGGAAAGACGACCGCCCCCGGCCCGTGGCGCGCGGTGAGATCGGCCAGGTCGCCCACCTCGAGGACGCGCATCGGGCAGGCCGACACGCAGGCCGGCGGCTCCCCCGCGGCCAGCTCCTCGGCGCAGAGAGTGCACTTCCCCATCCGGCCGGTCGCGGGGTCGAGCTGCGGCGCGCCGTAGGGGCAGGCCCACTCGCAGTAGCGGCAACCCATGCACCGGTCGTCGTCGATGAGGACGAGACCGTCGGCGCTCTTCGTGATGGCGCCGGCCGGGCACTGCGTGAGGCAGACCGGCTCCTCGCAGTGGTTGCAGGCGAGGGAGAGGTGATAGGAGCGAACGCCGGAAACCCACGCCGCGCCCTCGCGCCGCCAGGTGCCGCCCGCCACCTCGTAGACGCGCCGCCAGCGGACTCCCGGCCCCAGGTCGTTGCGGTCCTTGCAGGCCACCTGGCAGGCCTTGCAGCCGGAGCAGCGGCTCGAGTCGACGAAGAAGGCCCACTGGCGCGTCTTCGCCGTCACGCCGGCACCCTTTCGACCTGGACCATGATCGTGTGCTGCGCGTTACCGAACGCGAGCGGCGTCCAGCGGTGCGACGTGAGGACGTTCACGTTGCCGCGCCGGTCGACCCCGTCGGCGTCGGGTTGCCACCAGGCTCCCTGCGGCACGTCGACGACGCCGGGCAGGAGCTTCGGCGTCACGCGGCAGCGGAGCCTCATCTTCCCGCGGTCGTTCCAGACGAAGACCTCGTCCCCGTTCTCGATGCCGCGCTCCTCGGCGTCGACGGGGCTCAGGAAGACGCGCTGGGGAAACGCCTCCTCCAGCCAGTCGATGCCGTCGTGGGTGGAGTGGACGCGCGGCATGTAGTGGTGCCCGACGGCCTGGAGCGGAAAGCGGCGGCTCTCCTCGCAGAAGGGGCTCTCCCACTCCTGGATGTACTTCGGCACGGCCGGGATCTCCTCGGGCCGGCCCAGGTCGTGGAGAGGCTTCGAGAAGAGCTCGATCTTCCCGGTCGGCGTTTTCAGCGGGTGGCGTTCCGGGTCACGACGGAAGTCCGTGAACGCGACGGCCGGCGCGGTGACGGGGAGCGAGTAGACGCCGGTGTTCCCTCGCTCGAGGGTGTCGAGGTCGGGGACGCCGGGGAATCGCGTCGCGCGGTAGCGGTCCAGCGACCAGGCGACCCAGTCGCGCTCGCTGCGCCCCTCGGTGTACGCCGCCTCGAGGCCGAGTCGCGCCGCGACGTCGGCACAGATCCGGTAGTCGCTCCGCGCTTCGCCCGGCGGCTCGGCCACCTTCGGCATGAGGATCACCTCGTCGCCGTACTTCCAGCCGTCCTCGAGCCCCCAGCTTTCCATCTGGGTGCACACCGGGAGCACGAGATCGGCGAAGCGGGCCGACGGCGTGAGGAACTGGTCCTGGACGACGATCATCTCGGTGAGGCTCTCGTCGGCCAGGATCTTCGCGGTGCGGTTGAGGTCGGCGTGTTGGTTGGCGAGGACGTTCGAGGCGACGGCCCAGATCAGCTTGACGCCCGAGTCGAGCTTCTCGACGCCCCTGAGGCCCTCGGCCGGTCCCATCTCGGGCCCCCTCAGGACCGCCTCGGTCCAGAGGAAGACCGGGATGCGCGCCTTCACCGGGTTCTCGCCGGTCGGGAAGACGTTCCAGAACGGCCCGCCTTCCGGCGCCTGCAGCGCGAGGCCGCTCGCCCAGCCGCCGGGGATGCCGACGTTCCCGGTGAGGGCGGCGAGGGCGCCCCCGGCGAGCACCGGCTGTTCGCCGTACGCCCGGCGCTGCATGCCGTACCCCTGGTAGAGGACGGCCGGCTTCCGCGTGGCGTACTCGCGGGCGAGGCGCGCGATCGTCCCCGCCGGCACGGCGGTGATCGGCTCGGCCCACTCGGGAGTCTTCGGAATTCCGTCCACCGTCCCGAGGAGGTAGTCCGACCAGCTCTCCTCGCTCTCGCAGCCGGCCGGCATCTGCGACCGGTCGAAGCCCGAGCAGCAGCGGCGGACGAAGTCGGCGTCGTGGAGTCCCTCGGTGAGGATCACCCAGGCCATGGCGCTCATCATCGCCACGTCGGTGCCGGGGCGGATGGGGACCCACTCGTCGGCGAGGGCCACGGCGGAGAGGCTCATGCGCGGGTCGATGCAGACGACCCGCGCGCCGTTCTCGCGCGCCTTCTTCACGAAGTACTCGCTGTTCGTCCCGTCGCGCATCTCCGACGGGTTCCAGCCCCACATCAGGATGAGCCGGCTGTTCAGCCAGTCCTGCCGCTGGTTGCCGGTGACGCTCGTCCCGTACATGTAGGGCGTCGCCGTGGAGATGCAGGCCCAGCTGTAGCTGTTGTAGAAGCCGAGCGAGCCGCCGTAGAGGTTCAGGAGGCGCGCGGCGGTCTGCCGGCCACCCACCTGGTTGTAGCTGCCGGTGCCGTACGGGACGAGGATCGCGGCGTTCCCGTAGCGCCCCTTCACGCGTTCGAGCCCGGCGGCCAGCGTGTCGAGAGCCTCGTCCCACGAGATGCGGGTGAACGCGCCGTCGCCCCGGCGACCCGTTCGTTTGAGGGGGTGGAGCAGGCGGTCGGCGTGGTACTGGCGGCGCCGGTACGCGCGGCCCCGGATGCAGGCGCGCAGCTGGGGGTCGGAGACGTCGTCGGAGGGCCGGTCGTCCGTGCCGATGCGCACGACCCTGCCGTCCCGGATGTGGAGCTTGAGAACGCAGCGCCCGCCGCAGTTGTGCGCCGGACAGCCGGCGCGCACGACGAGGGTCCCGCCCTCTTCGCCCTCGACGACGGCGACGCTCTCCTCCAGCTTCCGGACGCAACTCGCGATCGACCCGGCGACGGCGACGCCGCCTCCGGCGAGCGCCCCCAGCCGGAGAAACTCCCGGCGGTCGAGGAGGGACGCGAGACGGACTGCGCGGGAGGCGCCGGACATGCCCGTTCTGCCCTTCGCGGGGGCTGCTCCCGACGGGTCGTCTCCGGTCTTCAGCACCATCGGTCAGTCTACCCTCGAGGGCGCGGCGCCCGCGAGGAAGGGAGATCGCGAGCACACGAAGCCCGGGAGGAGCCCGGAGCCCGGAGCCCGGCGCCCGTGGTGCGGTAGCCTTCCGTCCACCGCCATGAACCTCGCTGCCGGTCGCTCCTCTCTCCTGCGCGTCGCGGTCGTCGGCTCCGGCCCCGCGGGCTTCTACGCGGCGGAGGCCCTGCTTCGGAACGCCGAGGTCCCCGTCGAGGTCGACGTCTTCGACCGCCTCCCGACCCCCTACGGTCTCGTGCGGGGGGGCGTGGCGCCCGACCACCAGAAGATCAAGAGCGTCGACCGCGTCCTCGAGAGAACCGCCGCGCGCCGGTCGTTCCGCTTCCTGGGCAACGTGAAGCTCGGCCGCGACCTCTCCGTCGAGGACCTCCGCGCCTCCTACCACCAGGTGGTCTACGCCACGGGCAGCGAGGCCGACCGGCGGCTCGGGGTGCCGGGCGAGGGGATGCCCGGGTCGACGCCGGCCACCGTCTTCGTCGGCTGGTACAACGGGCACCCCGACTACCGCCCCGCGCGGATCCGGCTCTCGGCTGAGCGGGCCGCCGTCATCGGCAACGGCAACGCCGCCGTCGACGTGACCCGCATCCTCCTCCGGACTCCCGCGGAGCTGGCCGCGACCGACATGCCCGGCTACGCCCGCGAGGCGCTCGCCGCGAGCCGCGTCCGCGAGGTCTGGCTGCTCGGCCGGCGCGGTCCGGCCGAGGCCGCCTTCACGCCGAGGGAGCTGGAGGAGCTGACGGGGCTGGACGACACCGACGTCCGGGTGGACCCCTCCGAGCTCGCGCTCGACCCCGCCCGCGAGGCCGAGGCCGCCCGCTCGCCGCAGCGACAGAAGAACCTCGAGATCCTCCGGGAGATCGCCTCGAGCGGCCCGGCGGACAGGGGGCGCGTCGTCCACCTCCGGTTCCTAGTCTCGCCGGCGGAGTTCCTGGCGGACGCCTCGGGAGAGCTCGGCGCGCTGACGCTCTCCCGCAACCGCCTCGAGACGGGCCCGGACGGCTCCGCCGTCGCGCGACCCACCGGCGAGACCGAGACGCTCGAAGTCGGTCTCGCGATCACCGCGGCCGGCTTCGCCGCCGAGCGCATCCCCGGCGTCCCCTTCGACGAGGCGGCTCTCACCGTCGCCAACGTCGACGGGCGGGTCGTCGACCCCGTTACGGGCCGCGTCGTTCCGAACGAGTACGTCGTCGGCTGGGCACGCACCGGCGCGAAGGGCCTCATCGGGTCGCACCGTTCGGGCTCGGCCGAGGTCGTCGGGCGCATGCTCGAGGACTGGAGGGCCGGGGCGACCCTCCCGCGCGACGTGCCGCCCCGCGAGGCCGTCGACGTCCTGCTCGCGGCACGCGGGGTGCCCGTGGTGGGTTTCGACGACTGGAAGCGCCTCGACGAGGTCGAGGTCGCTCGCGGCGCCCTCCGCGGGGCCCCGCGCGAGAAGATCGCCGACGTGCAGGCGATGCTCGACCTGCTCGGCGAGAGGGCCTGAGGGGGACTCCACGCCCGTCGCGCCCGTCGCCGGAACCTAAGAGGGCGGGCGGCCTCCCGCACCTCCGTCGGTGCCCTCCCGGGCCAGAATAGAAAATCAAGACCTGACCCCATCCTGCCCACCCTGCCGCCCGGTCACGAGCTCGAAGCCGTGGAGGTAGCCGGCTCCGACGTCCTCGACGCGCACGTCGGCGAGTCCCGCGCCGGAAAGGAGCCCGGCGACCTCGGCCCCGTCGCAGGGGTCCACGACCGCGCCCCGCGTCATGCCGACGACCGCGACGGCGAGCCGCTCCTGCAGCCTGTCGAGGGACCTCTTCCATCGCGGTCCGCCGCCGCTCGTGAGGACGACGAGACGGCCTCCGGGTTGGAGACGGGAGGCGACGTCGGCGACGAACGCGGCCCGCTCCGTCCGCGGGACGAGGTAGAGGACGTCCACGATCACGGCCTGGTCGAACGCCCTCTCCGCGACGCTCCCGACGTCGCCGGTGCGAAAAGCCCGGCGCGGAGTCTCCCCCACCCAGGCCCTGGCCCTCTCCACCTTCCGCTCGTCCGGGTCCACGCCGAGGTAGGTCCCGGCGTAGCCGAGCCCGTCGAGAAGGTGCGCGAGGAGCCCCGGCCCGCACCCGACGTCGAGGAGCGCAGACCCGTCGAGCGCGAGGGCGCCCGCGACGCGGGCCCAGGGTGCGCTCGAGAGGCGCGCGGCCAGGTGCGCCCGCGCGGGGAGCGGGAGGGCCCGCGACGCGCGGACGACCGCGAGGACTCCCGGCACGGCGGCCTTCGACCCGGCGCTCATCCGGCGTAGAGTAATCTCGGCGAGGCGCGGAGCGAGGCATTCCGGGATGAGAGAGGCGAGCTTTCCCTGGCCGTGGAGCGGGCCGCAGAACCGCAGGCTGACTCTCGCCGTCTTCGCCTGGCTCCTCCTCGTCAACCTCTGGGGGCTCGTCGCCGTCCACCTCCTCCCCATCTCCTGGCGGTCGCCGTGGGACGAGTCGGCGAACGCCCGCGCGCCGCTCTTCGCGCGATACGACTCCGGCTGGTACGACTCCATCGTCCGCCACGGGTACCCGCCTCCGCCCGGCCTCGGGGAGGAGTCGGCGCACGCCTTCTTTCCCCTCTACCCGATGGCCGCCCGGGCCCTCCACCTCGTCACCGGGATCGACTCGTTCCGCGCCGCGCTCCTCGTCACCTGGGCCGCCCTCTTCCTCGCCGTCCCTCTCCTCGTGGAGGAGGCGCGCGAGCGGTTCGGCGACGCGAAGGCCCGCAGCGCCCTGCCGTTCCTCCTCCTCTACCCGGTCGCCTTCTTCCTCGCGGCCGTCTACACCGAGTCGCTCTTCCTCCTCCTCGCCCTCCTCGCGTTCCGCTCCGTCCGGCGCGGGAGACTGCTCCCCGCGCTCCTCTTCGGGGTCCTCCTCGGCCTCACGCGCGCCCCGGCGGCGGCGGTCGGGCCCGGGCTCGCCCTCGCCTGGTGGCTCAGGGGAGACGAAGGCGGGAGGCGATGGACGGGTGCGGCGCTCCTCCTCGGGGCGCCCCTCGCCGGGGTCCTGGGGTACGTCTTCGGCATCGGGGCGCTGAAGGGCGAGACGATGCTCTTCTTCCGCTCGATGAGCGCGTGGCGGCACTCCGCGGGCGACCCCCTCTCCGGTGCCGTCTCGTTCTTCCTCGAGCCGGTCCGGATGTGGAAGAGCGGCTGGTTCCTCGAGCACCCCGGGGCGATCGCCCCCTTCGTCCACTTCGGGCTCTTCGCCTTCCTCGGAGCCGTGCAGCTGAAGCTGCGCCGCTTCGCCGACGCCGCCTGGACGGCCAGCGCGCTCCTCCTGCCGGTCCTGACGGGGACCGCCGACGGCACCCCGCGCTACACCCTGACGATCTACCCGGGGCATTTCGCCGCCGCGACCCTCTGCGAAGGGCGGCCGTGGCTGAAGGTCCTGTGGCTCGGCGGCTCCCTCGCGATCCTCCTCCTCAACTCCTCCTTCTTCGTCAACTGGCACTTCGTGTCGTGACCGTGCGAGGCCCCCGTTCCGTCTCCCTCGTCGTCCCGATGCGCAACGAGGCGCGCAGCCTGCCCCACCTCCTCGACGTCGCGCTCGACGCCCTTCCGCGCCACGCCGACGACTGGGAGATCGTCCTCGTGGACGACGCCTCGGAGGACGAGACCGTCGCGGTGGCCGAGGCCCGCGCCGCCGCCGAGCCGCGGATCCGCCTGCTGAGGCACGCCGCGAATCGCGGGCTGGGAGGGGCGCTGAAGTCAGCCTTCGCCGGGGCGACGAAGGAGTGGGTCCTCTACAGCGACTGCGACCTCCCCTGGGACCTGGAGGAGACGGGCCGGGTCTTTCGCGCCGCGGAGCTGACCGGGGCCGACGTCGTCTCCGGCTACCGGCACGACCGCACCGGGGAGGGAGTGCTCCGGACCCTCTACTCCTTCCTCTACAACGGTCTCGTCCACGTCGCGTTCGCCTTCCCGATCCGCGACGTCAACTTCTCCTGCAAGCTCGTCCGCCGGTGGCTCCTCGAGGGGCTTCCGCTCGAGAGCGAGGGCTCGTTCGTCGACGCCGAGCTCCTCGTGAGGCTCCGCAACCGCGGGGCCGTCATTCAGCAGGTCGGGCTCGACTACTTCCCGAGGACGCGCGGGGTCTCCACCCTCTCGTCCCCCCGGACGATCCTCCGCATCCTGCGGGATTTCGCCCGGCTCACGCCGACGCTGCGCGCCGAGAGGCGGCGCCTCTCCCGGTGACGCGGCTCGTCCTGACCGCCGACGACGCGGGCCTCGCCGGCCCCCTCTCGCGCCGCATCGCCTCTCTCCTCGCCTCCGGCCGGCTCACGGCGACGAGCCTCCTCCCGTGCGGTAAGGCCTTCGACGTCGCGGTCGCGGCGCTCCGCGCCGCGGGCGTCGCCGAGGCCGGCGTCCACCTCTGCGCGGTCGGCGGCGAGACGCCGCTCTCTCCGGCGTCGGCCGTCCCTACGATGGCTCCCGGCGGCCGGTTCCCGCGCGCCTGGCCCGCGGTCGCGGCGCGCGCCGCGTCGTTCCGCCTTCGCGCCGCGGAGGTCGAGAGGGAGTGGGAGGCGCAGGTCGCCGCCGTCCGCGAGGCCGGGCTGCGGGTGACGCACCTCGACTCGCACCAGCACCTGCACCTCCTGCCGGCGCTCCTGCCGGTCGCCCTGTCCCTCGCGCGCCGCTTCGACGTGCCGTTCGTAAGGGCGCCGCGCGGCGACGACCCTGCGGCCGTCGGCGTTCCTGCGAGCGCGGCGGCCAGGGCGAGGGCGCGGCTCCTGTCCCTCTTTGGCGCCGCAGCCCGCCGCCGCGTCGCTGCCGCGGGCCTGCCGGAGCCACCGCGCGTCCTCGGCCTCGCCGAGGCCGGAGGCATGACGCTCCCGCGCTGGACGGCCCTCCTCGAGGGGCTGCCTGGAGAAGGGACGTTCGAGGTCGTCCTCCACCCGGGAGCGGACGACCCCGCGGCCGCCGCCCGCTACCCCTGGGGATACGGGTGGGAAGCCGAATCCCGGGCGCTCGAAAGCGAAGAGCTCGCTGTGCTCCTCGCGCGGCATGGCGTCGAGACCGCCCCCTTTTCCCTCGTCGCGAGAGGCTGAGGCTCCCCGCTCCGACGGGGCCGTCCGCCAGAATAGAAAATCAAGACCTGACCCCATCCCCTTCCGGCCAGACGAACTCCATCGGGACGTCGACGGACGGGGCGAGGCTCTGGGTCACGGGGCAGGCGCGGGCGGTCGCCTCGAGGAGGGCTCGTCTCTCCGGCGGGAGGTCGAGCCCCGGCGGGAACGTGACGGTCGTGCGGAGGGCCCCGATCCGTCGGCGCGGGTCGGCGACCATCTCCTTGACGACGTGGACCCGCGTTCCCGCGAGCTCGATGCCGTGCCGCGTCGCGACGAGGGCCATCGTCGTGACGAGGCAGGCGCCGAGGGACGTGGCGCAGAGGTCGGTCGGCGAGAAGGCCTCGCCCTTCCCGCCGTTGTCGAGCGGGGCGTCGGTGACGAGCTTCGTGCCGGAGGGGCGGTGGGTCGCCTCGCAGTGGAGGTCGCCCGTGTAGACGAGGTCGATGTCGACGGCCATGCGCCGGACGCTACGCGAGAGAGCGCCGCCCGTCGAGCGGGGCTCCGGCCGGGCGGCCCGGGTGTAACCTGAGAGACCGCGAACGACCGACCGTCGATGAGGAGGTGCCGTCATGCCGACCTACGTGCTGATGACGAAGCTGACCCCCGCGGCGCTCCAGGGGACCTCGGGCCGCAGGGCCGCCGGGCACGACTGGAAGAAGAGAGTGGACGAGGTCTGCCCCGGGATCCGCTGGATCGCCCACTACGCCCTCCTCGGCCCGTACGACTTCATGGACGTCTACGAGGCCCCGGATGGCGAGACCGCGTTCCGCGTCTCGCTCCTCTCTCGCGAGAACGGGGCGCTCTCGGCCGAGAGCTGGCCCGCCGTCGCGTACCCCGACTTCCTCGGGATCGCCGACGCCGTCGAGGGCAGGAAGGGCTGACGGGGCGGCGGGAGCCGCCTCAGCCCGGCCCGAGCGGCGGCGCGCCGCCGGCCGCCGGCTGCTCGCGCAGCCGGAACCAGCGGAGCCCTCTCGGGACGATGCCGAGGACGATGACGGCGATCGCCAGCCCCGCCAGGACGAGGAAGTCGCCGAGGTTCCGGCCGAGGAAGAAGAGGACGAGGCCCAGGATCGCCGAGGCCTCCGCGAGGGCGAGCGCGAAGATCGTCCGCCGGAGGAACGCCTCGAACCCCAGCGCCTTCTCGGGGTCCGTCCCGACGCGCGGCGCGACGCGCAGGGCGGCCCAGGAGGCGAGGAAGGCGGACCCGTAGAACACGAAGCGCAGGGTCGTCGGAGGCGGGTCGGCGGGGGTCGCGGAGGTCGAGAGGACGAAGAAGGCGACGACGGCGTAGAAGGGGATCGACGCGGTCAGCCCCGCGACGAGGATCATCCAGCGGACCTTCTCGGGAAGGGGCAGCGGTCGGGCCATGGCGCTCTCCCCGCCCACCATACTCCGCAGCCGGCGCTTCGGCACGCCCTGCAAGCCACGTCCGAATTCCGCCAGACGGGAACGCCCGGCTGGGATATCACTCGCACCGTGGAGATCGACCGGGATTCCTGCCTCGCCGCCTTCCTCGGCCGGGACCGCCGTTTCGCGGGGCGGTTCTACGCGGGCGTGACGACGACCGGCGTCTACTGCCGGCCCGGCTGCCCGGCGCCGCTTCCGAAGCCGCGCAACGTCCGTTTCTTCGCGTGCGCCGCCGCCGCCGAGGACGCCGGCTTCCGGGCCTGCCGGCGGTGCCGCCCCGAAACGGCCCCCGGGACCCCCGCCTGGACCGGAACCTCGGCGACCGTGGCGCGGGCCCTCCGGCAGATCGAGGCGGGCCACGCCGACGGAGCGCCCGTCGGCGCGCTCGCGTCCCGGCTCGGCGTCGGGGAGCGGCAGCTGCGTCGCCTCTTTGCCGGTCACCTCGGGGCCTCCCCCGTCGCCGTCGCGCGCACGCGGCGGCTTCACTTCGCACGTCGGCTCCTCGACGACACGTCGCTCCGGATGTCCGACGTGGCGCTGGCGGCCGGCTTCTCGAGCGTGAGGCGATTCAACGAGGCGATGCGGGCCGCGTTCGGCCAGGCTCCGAGCGCGCTGCGCCGCTCTGCCGCTCACGCTCCCGGCGCCCCCGGCATCGCGCTCCGGCTCTCCTTCCGCACCCCGTTCGACGGCCGCGCCCTCTTCTCGTTCCTCTCCGCGCGCGCCCTGCCGGGCGTCGAGGAGGTCCTGGACGGTCGCTACCGTCGGACGGCGGAGCTCGGGGGCTCGGCCGGCCTCGTGGAGGCGGTCGTGGACGAAGGACGCGGCGCCCTCCTCCTGCGGCTGACGGGCTTCCCGCCGACCGCGGCCCTCGAGGCGACGCGGCGCGCCGGCCGCCTCTTCGACCTCGACGCCGACCCGGCCGCGATCGCCGCGCACCTCTCGTCCGACCCGCTCCTCGCGCCTCTTCTCGCCCGCCGCCCCGGGCTGCGCGCCCCCGGCGCGTGGGACCCTTTCGAGACCTCGGTGAGGACGATCCTCGGGCAGCAGGTCTCCGTCCGGGCCGCGCGGACCCTGGCCGCCCGGCTCGTGTCGCGGTTCGGCCGGCCGCTCCCTCCGGCCCTCGCGAAAGAGGGGCTCTCGCACCTCTTCCCGTCCGCGGCCGACCTCGCCGAGGCCGACGTCGCCTCGATCGGCCTGCCCTCCCGGCGCGGAGAAGCCATCCGTTCCTTCGCGCGCGCCGTGGCCCGGGGACAGGTCGACCTCGGACCGGCCGCGTCCCTCGACGACGCCGTCTCGCGGCTCGCCGGGATGCCGGGCATCGGCCCCTGGACCGCCCAGCTGATCGCCCTGCGCGCCCTCGGCGAGCCCGACGCCCTGCCGGCGGGCGACCTCGGGCTGCGCCAGGCGCTGGCCCGGGGCGGCCCGCTTCCTTCCGCGACGACCGTGGAGTCCCGGGCCCGTGCGTGGCGCCCGTGGCGCTCCTACGCCCTGATCCACCTCTGGACCGAGCTCGCCAGCCAGGAGGCCCCATGACCACGCCGCTCGAGACCGCAACCGTCGCGACCCCTTCCGGGGACTTCTTCCTCGCGGCCCGGAACGGGGCGCTCGTCGCCGCCGGGTTCGCCGACTTCGCCGGCCGCCTCCTCTCCCGCCTCGAGGCGCGGCTCGGCCCGCTCGAGCTCCGCGAGTCGCCCGACCCCGCGGGCGCCGTCTCGGCGCTGGGCCGCTATCTCGACGGAGAGCTGGCGGCTCTCGACGGCGTCGCGGTGGACCTCGGCGGGACCGCGTTCCAGCGGGACGTCTGGGCGGCGCTCCGCGGGATTCCCCCGGGCGTCTCGATCACCTACGCCGAGCTGGCCCGCCGCGTCGGCCGGCCCCGGGCCGTGAGGGCGGTCGGCGGCGCGAACGCCGCGAACCCGGTGTCTCTCTTCGTGCCCTGCCACAGGGTCGTCGGCAGCGACGGCCTGCGCGGCTACGGCGGAGGGGTGCCGCGCAAGGAGTGGCTCCTCGCGCACGAGGGGGCGGCGGCGCCCGCCTGAGGACGGGCGCGGGGCGCGCCGCCCGGGCGCGTCAGCCGGGGCAGCCGGAGGCGCTCCAGATCCGCCTGAGCTGCGCGTCGTGGTGCCGCGCGTGCTCGTCGAGGAAGGTGAGCGTCCCCGCGGCGTCGAGCGGACCGCCGATCGGGTGACGGAAGAAGAGGGCGTCGAGGCGCTCGTCGGGCAGGCCGGCGAGCGTCTCCCGAAGGCCCCCGCGCACGGCTCGCCAGCGCGTCTCGAGCTCGGGGAGCGGGAACGTCTCCGCGGGGACGACCTGCGGCGCCGGGGCCCCGAAGCGCGCCGGGGACCTCAGGACGAGGACGAGGAAGGCGAGCTTGGCGCGGTCGAGGAGGCCGACGGGCTGCGGCGGACCCTGCAGCTTCTTTCGCGCGTAGCCGAGGACCCCCTCCTCCACGAGGACGAGGTGCTGGACCACGTCCAGCGCGCACCAGCCCTTCCCTTCCGGGCGGAAAGCGAGCCGCTCGGCGCTCTCGATGGCGAGGGCGCCCAGGAGGGCGTCCTTCCAGTCGTCCATGTCGTCGAGACGCCGTTCGAGTCCCTTCTGCATGGCGCGGAGTCTCCCACGGAAGCCCCGCGCCCTGCCCGTCAGTGCGCCGCCGGCGTCTCCTTCCCGCCGCTCGGGGCCTCTTCGCCGAAGAGGAGCTGCCCCCTCTCGATGCGGCCCCGGAGCGAGACGGCGAGGGCTTCGCCCAGGTCCTGCACCGCGACGACCTCGAGGCTCTCGCGGACCTCCTGGGGCAGGTCGTCGAGGTCGGGGACGTTGTCCTTCGGGAGGACGATGGTCCGGATCCCCGCGCGGACCGCGCCGAGGAGCTTCTCCTTCACGCCGCCGATCGGCAGGACCCGCCCCGAGAGCGTCACCTCGCCCGTCATCGCCACGTCGCGCCGGCAGGGGCGCTTCGAGAGGGCCGAGACGAGCGCCGAGGCCATCGCGACGCCCGCCGAGGGGCCGTCCTTCGGGATCGCCCCCGCGGGGACGTGGATGTGCAGGTCGCGCTCGAAGGCCGTGTCGTCGATCCCGAGGAGCGGGGCGTGCGAGCGGGCGAACGTCCACGCCGCGCGGGCCGATTCCTTCATGACGTCGCCGAGCTGGCCGGTCAGGAGGACCTCCCCCTTCCCTCGCATCAGCGCCGCCTCGATGAACATGATGTCGCCCCCCGCGGGGGTGTAGTACATCCCGGTCGCGAGCCCGACCTGGTCCTCGAGGACCATCTTCTCGGGCTGGATCTTCTTCTTCCCGAGGAGCGCGGCGACGTCGGGGGCGTCGACGACGAGCGTCTCGACCTCGCCCGCGGCGATCCGCCGCGCGACCTTGCGGCCCAGCTTGCCGAGCTCGCGCTCGAGCTGCCTCACGCCCGCCTCGCGGGTGTAGGAAGAGATGACCTCGGCGAGCGCGGCGTCGGTCACCTCGAGCTGCCCGGCGGTGAGGCCGTTCTCGGCGACCTGCCTCGGGAGGAGGTAGTTCCGCGCGATCAGCGTCTTCTCGCGCTCCGTGTAGCCCGAGAACTCGATCACCTCGAGGCGGTCGAGGAGCGGGCCGGGAATCGACTGTACGAAGTTCGCCGTCGCGATGAAGAGGACCTCCGAGAGGTCGTAGGGGACGTTGAGGTAGTGGTCGGTGAAGCTGTCGTTCTGGGCCGGGTCGAGGACCTCGAGGAGCGCCGAGGCCGGATCGCCCTGGAACGACACGCCGAGCTTGTCGACCTCGTCGAGGAGGAAGACCGGGTTCTTCGTCCCCGCCTGCCGCATCCCCTGGACGATCCGGCCGGGCATCGCGCCGACGTACGTCCTCCTGTGGCCGCGGATATCGGCCTCGTCGCGGGCGCCCCCGAGCGAGATCCGCACGTACTTTCGCCCGAGGGCGCGCGCGATCGACTTGGCGATCGAGGTCTTGCCAACGCCTGGAGGCCCGGCGAAAAGGAGGATTCGGCCCCGGTTCGGCTGCTTCTTCTCCGCAGCCTCCTTCGACGGAGCCTCCGGCGACGCTCCGGGAGACGCCGTCTCTCCCGCCGCGACCTCGCCCTTCTCCCCGCCCTCGGCGGGCACCGCGGCTTCCGCCGGCTTGCGGCCGAGGAGCTGGCGGACCGCAAGGAACTCGAGGATCCGGTCCTTCACGTCCTTCAGCGCGTAGTGGTCCTCGTCCAGGATCCGCTCGGCCTCGACGACGTCGAGGTGCTCCTCGCTACGGGCCGACCAGGGGAGCTCGGCGACGAGCTCGAGGTAGTTGCGGAGGACCTGTGCCTCCATCGACTCGCGGGAGAGGCGGTGGAGCTTCTTCCACTCGCGGTCGATCTCCTTGCGGACCTCCTCCGTCAGCACGAGCGCGTCGAGCTTCTCCTTGAGCCCCTTCAGGTCGTCGCCCTCGTCCTCCCCCTCTCCCAGCTCCTTCTGGATCGCCTTGAGCTGCTGCCGGAGGAACATCTCGCGCTGCCGGTCGCCCAGCTCCTCCTGGACCTTCGACTTGATCTCCTCCTGCGCGTCGAGGACGTCGATCTGCCGCTGGACGTGGACCAGCGTCCGCCGCACGCGGTCCTCGACGGAGAGCGTCTCGAGGAGGAGCTGCCGTTCGGCGGTCGGGATGTCGATGTAGCCGGCGACGAGATCGGCGAGCCGGCCGGGGTCGTCGGCCTCGGAGAGGACGTTCGCGACGGCCTCGTCGGGGAGGCCGAGCTTCCTCGCCAGCTCCGCCGACCGTTCCTTCAGCTCCTTCAGGAGCGCGACGAACGCCGTGTTCGCCACGTCGAGCGGCGCCATCTCCGACGCCTCGACGACGACCGCCTCGAGGCGGCCGTCCTTCTCCTGGATCCGCATCGCGATCCCGCGTGACTTCCCCTGGAGGAGGAGCCGCGCGCCTCCTACGCCGCGCTGGATCGGCCCGATCGAGGCGATCGTCCCCACCGTGTGGAGGAGCTCGGGAGTCACGGCCTCGACGTCCTGCCGCTGCGTGAGCGCAAAGACGAGCTGCTCCGGGCTCTTCATCGCCGTCTCGATGGCGTGAAGGGTGCCGGGGCGGCCGGCGGCAATCGGGAAGCTGACCCCCGGAAAGAGGACGGCGTTACGAAGAGGGATGACCGGGAGAGTCTGGGACGGCTGCATCTTGACCTTTCGAACCGATCTAACGCATCGGACTAAAGCTTGAAGATTAGCGCAAGTGGCTTAGATTTTCAAAGGACGGGGAAACTCGGACCGTCTCCCGCGAAGTCGGTGGTGTTTCTCGGAACCCCTCCGGCTTCGTCGGGCCCCTCGTACAACCTCTTCTACGGCTCGCGGGATTCCCTGGAGGTGGCAAGGGCCCCCTCCGCAGCCTCGCGAAAGGCCCGGGAGACCCCGCCGACACCCAGCTTGACGCCGCCGAAGACGCGGGAGACGAGGAGCCCCCCCTCCAGATCCTCCCGCCGGAGGAGCTCGAGGAGGAGCCGGCCCGGGTGCCCCACCTCTCCGTCGTCCTTCGACTTCTCGACGAGTGCACCGGAGGCGTCGCGCCCGCGGAAGGCCCAGCAGTGGTGGTTCGCCTTCCGGTGCTCCCCCTTCGCGGCCTTCACCGCGGCGAGGACGTCTTCCTCGCTCCCGGCCGGGAAGACGACGGCGAAGAAGCGCGACCGCTCGACGGTGGCCTTGAAGGACGCGACGCGGTGGACCCTCACGCTCCGACGTTAGCAGGCACACCCCGTCTGGTGTAATCGCGGCCAGGAGGCCGACCTGAGCACGAACCCCGCTTCCCCTCGGCGCGAGCCGCTCCTGCTTCTCGCCCTGGCGCTCGCCGCGCTCGTCGTTTCGGGCGTCGGCCCGAAGGACCGACTCACCTGGCTCCTCGAGGTGGCGCCGGTCCTGATCGGCGCACCGCTCCTCGTCGTCACCGCGCGGCGCTTCCCGATGACGCCGCTTCTCTACCGGCTGCTGTTCGTCCACGCCCTGATCCTCGTCCTCGGCGGCCACTACACCTACGCCGAGGTCCCGCTCGGCGAGTGGGCGAAGGAGACGTTCGGCTTCGCGAGGAACCACTACGACCGCCTCGGGCACCTGGCGCAAGGGTTCGTGCCCGCCATCCTGGCCCGCGAGATCCTCCTGAGGAAGAGCCCCCTGCGCCAGGGGGGCTGGCTCTTCTGCCTGACGACGTCCGTCTGCCTCGCCTTCAGCGCGTTCTACGAGCTGATCGAGTGGGCGACGGCGCTCCTCTCGGGCGAGGCGGCCACCGCGTTCCTCGGAACGCAGGGAGACGTGTGGGACACGCAGTGGGACATGTTCCTCGCCCTCTGCGGCGCCCTGCTCGCCCAGGCCCTCCTCGCCCGCGTCCACGACCGTCAGCTCGCGCGACACGCCCTGCGCTGACGGCCCGAATCGAGATCCTCCTCCTGGCCGGGACCCGTCGCCCCGCGCCCGGTGCGACTCCCGGTTCCGGAATCGTCGCGAACCGTCCACCGGCGGTCCCACGTGAAACGGCCCGGCTTCGCGAGAAGCCGGGCCGTCGGGTCTGCCTGTGAATCCTGGGCTTTCCTCCCGAGGAGGGGGTCCGGGGGAATCCCGCTCGGCGGGTTCCCCCGGTTCACTTCAGTACATCCCGCCCATGCCGCCGCCGGGAGGCATCGCCGGGGCCTTCTCCTTCTCCTTGATCTCGGAGATGAGGGCCTCGGTCGTCAGCATGAGGCTGGCGATGGAAGAGGCGTTCTGCAGCGCCGACTTCGTCACCTTGGCCGGGTCGATGATCCCCGCCTTGAGCAGGTCCTCGATCTTCTCGGTCGCGGCGTTGAAGCCGATGTTGCCGCCCTTCTCGCGGAGCTCCTTGAGGATGACCGCGCCCTCGATCCCCGTGTTCGCGATGATCTGGCGAGAGGGCTCCTCGAGCGCCCGCTTGACGATGTTCACGCCGACCTGGATGTCGCCCGCTTCCTTGAGCGTCGCGACCGCGTCCATGGCGCGAAGGAGGGCCACGCCGCCGCCGGGGACGATGCCGTCCTCGACCGCCGCCTTCGTGGCGTGCATCGCGTCCTCGACGCGGGCCTTCTTCTCCTTCATCTCGGTCTCGGTGGCCGCGCCGACCTTGATGACCGCGACGCCGCCAACCATCTTCGCGAGGCGCTCCTGGAGCTTCTCGCGGTCGTAGTCCGAGGTCGTCTCCTCGATCTGCGCCCGGATCTGCTTCACGCGGCCCGCGATGGCCTCCTTGCGCTTGCGGTCGGTCGTGTCGACGACGATGGTGGTGTTCTCCTTGTCGACGACGATCTTCTTGGCCTCGCCGAGGTCGTCCCACTTGACGTTCTCGAGCTTGATGCCGAGGTCCTCGGAGATCATCTTGCCGCCCGTGAGGATCGCGATGTCCTCGAGCATGGCCTTGCGGCGGTCCCCGAAGCCCGGCGCCTTGACGGCCGAGACCTGGAGCGTGCCGCGGAGCTTGTTCACGACGAGGGTCGCGAGGGCCTCGCCCTCGATGTCCTCGGCGATGATGAGGAGCTGCTTGCCCTGCTTGGCGGTCTGCTCGAGCACGGGGAGGAGGTCCTTCATCGAGGAGATCTTCTTCTCGAAGATGAGGATCCGGGCGTTCTCGAGGACGGCCTCCATCCTCTCGGCGTCCGTGACGAAGTACGGGGAGAGGTAGCCGCGGTCGAACTGCATCCCCTCGACGACCTCGAGGGTCGTCTCGAGGCCCTTGGCCTCCTCGACCGTGATGACGCCGTCCTTGCCGACCTTGTCCATCGCCTCGGCGATGATCTTTCCGATCTCCTCGTCGCCGTTGGCCGAGATCGTCCCGACGAAGGCGATCTCCTTGGCGTCGACGCCCTTCTTGAGCTTGTCGATCGACTCGACGGACTTCTTCACGGCGAGCTCGATGCCGCGCTTGAGCTCCATCGGGTTGTGGCCCGAGGTGACCATCTTGATCCCCTCGCGGTAGATCGCCTGCGCGAGGACCGTGGCGGTCGTCGTGCCGTCGCCGGCGATGTCGGAGGTCTTGGAGGCAACCTCGCGGACCATCTGGGCGCCCATGTTCTCGAGCGGGTCGGCCAGCTCGATCTCCTTGGCGACGGTGACGCCGTCCTTGGTGATGAGGGGCGAGCCGAACTTCTTCTCGATGACGACGTTGCGGCCCTTGGGGCCGAGGGTGACCTTGACGGCGTCGGCCAGCTTGTTGACGCCGCGGAGGATGCTCTGGCGAGCGTCCTCGCCGTAGGTGATGTTCTTGGCAGCCATTTCTCTAACCTCGCCTTACTTCTCGTCGACGATGGCCAGGACCTCGTCCTCGCGGAGGATGAGGAGCTCCTGGTCGTCGATCTTGATCTCGGTGCCGGCGTACTTGCCGATGAGAATCCGGTCGCCCGCCTTGACGGTGAGGGCCACGCGCTTGCCGTTGTCGTCGAACTTGCCGTCGCCGACGGCCTCGACCGTGGCCTCCATCGGCTTCTCCTTGGCGGTGTCGGGGATGATGATCCCGCCGCGGACCTGCTCCTTGGCTTCGACCCTCTTGACGAGGATCCGGTCGTAAAGGGGACGGATCTTCATTGCGATCTCCTTCTCGGGTTTTGGTTTATCGGGGCGTTTCGCCCCTGTTGGGGTCCTAGCGACGCTCGTTGGCACTCGCGGGCGGCGAGTGCCAAGAACTTATAACCTGCGTGCGTCCTTGTCAAGGGCGGAAGAATCGGCCCTCGGAAGGCCCGCCAGGATCCGGGCCCCTACTCTCTCGAGAACTGGGCCAGGTGATAGGCGAGAAACGCCTTCTGGGACGCCGCGAGCTCCGGAAACACCGGCAAGGCAAGGGTTTCCATCGCCGCCCGCTCGGCCTCCGGGAAATCCCCGGGCTTCCCGCCGAGGTCCGCGAAGCACTCCTGAAGGTGGAGCGGAACCGGGTAGTAGACGGCGTGCCCTATCTTCAGCTGCGCGAGGCGCTCTTTCAGCTCGTCCCGACGGCCGCGGGCCACCCGGACGACGAACTGGTTGTAGACGTGATGCCGGCCGGGCACCTCGCGGGGGAACTCGATGCCCCCTTCGCCGAAGGTCCGGCCGCCGTGCTCGAGGTAGCGCCGCTCGATCTCGGCGGCGTTCTGCCTCCGCCCCTCGGCCCACGAGTCGAGGTGCGGCAGCTTCACGTGGAGGACGACCGCCTGGAGCGCGTCGAGGCGGAAGTTCCCGCCGACGAGCTTGTGGTGGTAGCGGCTCGTCTCGCCGTGCATCCGGAGTGCCCGCAGCGTCGCGGCGTGCCCGTCGTCGTTCGTCGTCACCATGCCGCCGTCGCCGAAGCCGCCGAGGTTCTTCGACGGGAAGAACGAGAACGCGCCGAAGTCGCCGAGGGCACCCGCCTTCTTCCCTTTGTACGCCGCGCCGAGCGACTGGCAGGCGTCCTCGATGACCGGGATCCCCTTCGCCTTCGCGACGCCGAGGATCGGGTCCATGTCGGCGCACTGCCCGTAGAGGTGGACCGGCTGGATCGCCTTCGTCCGAGGCGTGATCACCGCGGCGAGCTTCTCGGGATCGACGTTGCAGGTGACCGGGTCGATGTCGCAGAAGACGGGCCGCGCCCCGAGCCTCACGACGGCGCCCGCGCTCGCGAAGAACGTGTAGGGCGAGGTGACGACGTCGTCTCCGGGCCCGATGCCGAGCGCCATCATCGCGGCGAGCTGGGCGTCGGTGCCGGACGACATGCCGATCGCGTGCTTCACGCCGACGTAGTCCGCGATCGCCTTCTCGAACGCCTCGACTTTCGGGCCGAGGATGAAGCCCTGGCTCTCGAAGAGCTCGTCCGTCGCCGCGCGAATGTCGTCGCGGAGGGTGGCGTACTGCTTCTTCAGGTCGAGGAGGGGGACGGGGACGGCGAGCGGCATCGTCGGTTCCATAACGGCCGCGAAGCATACGACGGCCCCCGTCGCCCCGCCTACGGCGGACTGCCCCCGAAGCTTCAGCGGATCCAGTGCCGGGCCACGGGGCGGCGGCGGGGCTTCAGGATCAGGAGCAGGGCGATTCCGGCCGCGAAGCCCCCGACGTGGGCCCACCAGGCTACCCCTCCAGCAGCCGCCCCCGCCTCCCCGGAGACGGACAGAGACAGCGTCCCCTGCCAGAACTGGAGGAGGAACCAGAGGAGGAGGAAGAGGAAGGCCGGGACCTCGACGAGGGGAAAGAGGAAGAAGAGCGGCAGGAGCGTGACGACACGGGCGTGCGGGTAGAGGACGAAGTAGGCGCCGAGGACGCCGGCGATCGCGCCGGAGGCGCCCACCATCGGGACGAGCGACGTCGGGGCGAGGAGCCCCTGCAGGAGCGCCGCGAGGGCTCCGCTCCCGGCGTAGAAGACGAGATAGCGGCCGTGCCCGAGCGCGTCCTCGACGTTGTCGCCGAAGACCCAGAGGAAGAGCATGTTCCCGGCGAGGTGCAGGAATCCGCCGTGGAGGAACATCGAGCTCACGAGGCCGGTCAGGCCGAGCGAGAAGCTCCCCGGCCCGAGCTCGGCCGGGTGGAAGAGGCGGGCCGGGACGAAACCGAAAGCCTGCACGAGCGCCTCGCCCCGGTTCCCCGCGAGGAGCTGGAGGACGAAGGCGCCGACGCAGGCGGCGATGAGGGCGCCGTTGACGATGGGAACGGAGCGGCTCGGGATCGTGTCGCGAAGGGGGATCAAGGTGCGCGGATGATACGGGCGGAAGCGACGGGCCCTCGCCGGCCGGACTGTGCGCCAAACGAAACGCCCCGGGGAGACCCGGGGCGCCGCGGAGAACTCGCCTCCGCGCAGTGGGGCCATGGGGGCCCCTCGCGTCGGTCGTCGGGGACCCTACTTCCGCTTCTTGTTGAGAAGGGTCTTGAGGTCCTTGCCGGCCTTGAACTTGGCGACCTTCGACGCGGCGATCTTGATCTTCGCCTTCGTCTGCGGGTTGATGCCGACGCGGGCCTTGCGATCGGCCACGCTGAAGATCCCGAGGCCCGGGACGGCGACGCGCTCGCCCTTCTTCAGGTTGTCGCTGATCGAGTCCACGAAGGCCTCGAACGCGGACGTCGCGTCCTTCTTCGACAGCTCCGTCTGCTTGGAAATCGCCTCGACGATCTCGGCTTTGCCTGCCATGTGCGGATTCCTCCTCTTTCTTCTGTTCCGTGCTGTTCCCGGGTTTTCGCCCCGGAAAGCGTCACGATTCGCTGATCGGCGGAAATGTAGGATTCCGCCCGGACCTTGTCAACGAAAAACCCGCTTGTTCAGCGGCTCGGAATGCCCTTCCGGAGGACGACGGCCGAAAAGCCGTCGTTCGCGGGACCCGGAGCGACCCGGAAGATCCCGTCCGGACGGAGCGCAGACAGGAGCGGCGCCGGGAGAAGGGGCTCCTCCGGGCGCTCGACGGCCGCGTCGTCGCGCCCGGCGAGAACTGCGGCGACGACCCCCTCGTTTTCCTCCGGTTCGAGAGAGCAGGTGACGTAGACGACGCTCCCGCCGGGGGCGCAGAGGTCGAGGGCGGCCGCGAGGAGCAAGGCCTGGGCGCGGGCGAAGGCCGGAAGGTCGGACTGCAAGAGGCGCCAGCGGATCTCCGGGTTCTTCCGGAGCGTCCCGGTTCCCGAGCAGGGGGCGTCGAGGAGAACGGAACGGAAGGAGGCGCGCGGCAGCGGCGGGAACGCCGAGTCGGCGCGGACGACGAGGACCTCGTCCCGGCGCCCGGCCGCGGCGAGGCCGGCGGCGAGCCGGCGCGAGCGCGTCGGGTTGCGCTCGAGGGCGACGACACGCCGCGCCTTCCCTCGAGCGAGGAGGGTCCTCGTCTTCCCGCCGGGAGCGGCCGCCAGGTCGACGACGACGTCCGCCGGCTCGACGAGCTCGCACATCGCCTGAGCCGCCACGTCCACCACCGCGAGGCGCCCCGAGGCGATCGCCGGGTGGCTCCCGGCCGAGGCCGTCGAGAGCGTGAGCGCGAGGGGCGCCCAGGGCGACGGTTCTCCGTCGAGCCCCTCCCGACGCAGGCTCTCGCGCAGCTCCTCGACACCCCCGCCTCGCGGGTCGAGGAGGACGTCGACCGGCGCGTCGACGTCGTCGGCGCGGAGCGCGGCCTCCGCCGCCTCCTCCCCGAGGTCCTCCGCCCAGCGCCGCACGAGCCACTCCGGGTGCGACGTCTCGAGCGCGAGGCGCACGAGGCGGTCGGTTCCCGCGGGGAGGAGGACCCTCGCGGGCCGTCCCCCGGACGCGACGCGGCGGAGCACCGCGTTGACGAGCCCCGCGGCACGCGGCGTGCGTGTCCGCACGACCTCCACCGTCTCGCCGACGGCCGCGTGCGCCGGGATCCTCTCGAGGAGGAGGAGCTGGGCCGCGCCGGCCCGCAGCGCGCCCCTCACGTCCGGGTCTAGGGACTCGAGAGGACGGGAGAGGCTCCGCGAGAGGACGTGGTCGAGGAGGGAGCGGTTCCTGAGGACCGACCTGACGATCGTCCGGAGCAGCGGCCTGTCGCGCGGCGGAAGGACCCCCTCCCGCGCCGCAAGGAGGGGCGCGGCGAATGCGCGGTCCCTCTCGACGCGCACGAGGACCTCGACGGCGAGGGCGCGGACGGAGACGGGGGCCGTCACGACCAGGTCTCGCCCGGGGCGACCCGTTCGCCCCGCGCGAACGACGCGGCATCCAGGGGCTTGCGGCCCTCGGCCTGCAGGCGCGTCAGGGAGAGCGCCCCTCGGCCGCAGGCGACGACGATCTCGTCCGAGGCCGCGAGGACCTCGCCCGGGGCGGCGCCCTCCCGTCCGTCCGACTCTCTCGCCTGGAGGAGCTTGACCCGCTTCCCCGCGCGGAACGCGAAGAGCCCGGGCCACGGGGTGAACGCGCGGAGGCGGCGGACGAGCTCGACGGCGGGACGCGAGAAGTCGGCCTGGCCGTCCTCGCGCCGGATCTTCGGGCAGAGCGTGGCGAGCGCGTCGTCCTGCGCCACGGGAACGGCGGTGCCGTCCGCGATCCGCGGGAGCGTCGCGACGAGGAGCGCCGCGCCCTCCCGCGCGAGCCGCCCCGAGAGGACGCCGGCGTCCTCGCCACCGCCGATCGGCGTCCGGGCGACGGCGAAGACCGGGCCGGTGTCCATCCCCGCCTCCATCCTCATGATCGACACGCCCGTCTCCGCGTCCCCCGAAAGGAGCGCCGCCTGGACGGGCGAGGCGCCGCGCCAGCGCGGCAGGACCGACCCGTGGACGTTCACGCAGCCGAGCCGCGGCAGGTCGAGTACGCGCTGGGCGAGGATCTTCCCGTAGGCGACGACGACGAAGAGGTCGGCCTCCGTGCCGGCGAGGCGCGCGAAGGCGCCTTCGTCTTTCAGCGTCGGCGGCTGGAAGACGGCGAGGCCGAGCTCGCGGGCACGCCGCGCGACGGGCGGGTCGGCGGGAACCCCCGAGCGGCCGACGGGCTTCGCCGGCTGCGAGACGGCGAGGACGACCTCGTGCCCCGCGGCGACGACCGCCTCGAGCGACGGGAGGGCGAAGTCGGGGGAGCCGAAGAAGCCGACGCGCATCCGGGCCTGGTCGGTTCTCGTCAGCGCGGCTGCCGGTCGACGTCGTCGTAGTAGTCGGGCGGGACGAGGACGTCGCGGCTCTTGGCGCCGCCGGAGGGCGGGCCGACGATCCCGTCGCGCTGCATCATGTCGATGAGCTTGCCGGCGCGGGAGAAGCCGATCTCGAGCCGGCGCTGGAGGAACGAGATCGAGGCCATCCTCTCCCTCACGACGAGGCGCGCCGCCTGGTCGTACATCGGGTCGGCGTCGTCGGCGCCCGCCTTCCCGCCGCGGCCGTTCCCCTCCATCACCGGGTCGCGGTCGGCCGTGACCGACTCGTCGTAGATCGGCTTGGCCTGCTTCTTCAGGAAGCGGCAGATCTCCTTGATCTCCTCGCCCGAGACGTACCCGCCGTGGACCCGCTGCAGGTACGACGTCCCGGGCGGCAGGAAGAGCATGTCCCCCTGCCCGAGAAGCGCCTCGGCCCCGGTGGCGTCGAGGATCGTCCTCGCGTCGATCTTGGTCCGCGTCGTGTACGAGATGCGGCAGGGCAGGTTCGCCTTGATCGTCCCGGTGATGACGTCGACGGACGGGCGCTGGGTCGCCAGGATCAGGTGGATGCCCACGGCGCGCGCCTTCTGCGCGAGGCGGGCGACCGATTCCTCGATGTCCTTCGGGGCGGTCATCATCAGGTCGGCCAGCTCGTCGATGACGACGACGATGTAGGGCATCGGCGAGATCGTCCCGTCGGGCCCGTCGGCCTTCAGCTTCTCGCCCAGCTTCTCCCTCACCTCGGCGAGCGCCTCGGGGTCCCGGATCGCCGCGTTGTACTGCTCGATGTTGCGGACGCCGGGCCACTCGGAGAGGAGCTTGTAGCGCCCCTCCATCTCGTCCACGGCCCACTTCAGGGCGTTCGCCGCCTTTTTCGGGTCGACGACGACCGGCACGAGGAGGTGCGGCAGGTCGTCGTAGTCCTTCATGTCGTTCATCTTCGGGTCGACGAAGATGAACTTCACCTCGTCGGGGCGCGCCTTGTAGAGGATCGACGTGATCATCCCGTTCACGCCGACGCTCTTGCCCGCGCCCGTCATCCCCGCGACGAGGAGGTGCGGCATCCGCGCGAGGTCCGCGACGACGGGCGTCCCCTCGACGTCGATGCCGAGGGCGATCGTCAGGAGCGACGGGGAGCGCTTGAACTTCTCGCTCTCGACGATCTCCCGGAGCGAGATGAGGTCTCGGTTCCTGTTCGGCACCTCGATGCCGATCGCGGCCCGCCCCGGGATCCGCTCGATGCGGACCTTCTCCGCCGCCAGCGCGAGGGCCAGGTCGTTCTCGAGGCCGGAGACCTGCGCGACCTTGACGCCGGCCGAGGGCTTGAACTCGTAGGTCGTGACGACCGGCCCGGGCCGGTAGCTGTCGACGACCCCTTCCACGCCGAACTCGAGGCACTTGGCCGCGATGAGCTCCATCGTCTGCTGGAACTCCTCGCGCGTCTTGTCCCGGTCCCGCTTCGGCGCGGGCCGGAGGAGCTTCTCGGGCGGGAAGATCCAGCCGTTCGACTCCTTGGGGGAGGGGAACGGGAGGACCCTCTGCGGGGGCGCCTCCACCCTCTTCAGCTGCGCGGGACGCGCGACGGGAGACGGGCGGGAGGGAGACGCCGGCGACGGAGCGCCCCCCGCCGAGACCTCCGCCCCGGAGACGCCCGGCCCCGCCGCCGCACGCCGGACCGAAAACTGCCCGGAGCCGCTCCTCTCCCTCACACGGAGAGCCGCCAGGGACGGGATGGGGACGACCTCGCCCCCCTCCTCTTCCTCCTCGGCCTCGGCGGGAGGCGTCTCGCGCGCCCGCTCGAGGTGCTTCTGCACGACCGCGCGCCGGGTCCGCTCCTTCTCCTCCGTCTGCCTCCTCCGTTCCCTCTCGACCTTCCAGACCGCCCAGGACGCCGAGGCCCTGAGGAACGTGCGCCTCAGCGCATCGCCCAGGGAGAGCGAGGCGACGAGGAGGACGCCGATGAGAAGGCCGGCGGAGAGGGCGATCGCGGCGCCGGGAGGGTTCAGGGCCGCCACGAACGCCCCTGCGACGAGGTCCCCCACGAACCCCCCCGCCCCGAGGCTCCCGCCGAGGAGCTGCGGGCGCCCGAAGGCGAGGTGGCAGAGGGGGGAGGCCGTGAGGAGGACGACCGAGAGGCCGAGGGCCTTCGTCCCCCAGGCCCCGAGGGCTCGCGAACGGAATCGGGCGGCGCCGAGCGCGAGGACGACGAGCGGCAGGACGAACGCGGCGAACCCGAAGAACTGCAGGGCGCCGTCGGCGAAGGATGCGCCGACGCGTCCCGCCCAGTTGCCCGGTCTGGCGTCGGGGTCCGCGACGGAGGAGAAGAGCGACGGATCGACGGGATCGTAGGAGAAGAGGGCCGCCAGAAGGAGCAGACCGGCCGCGAGGACGAGGATGCCGAGAAACTCGTCTCGCCGGCGGTGGGGGACTTCGGGCTTGCGGGAGGTTTCGGCCATCGGCGTCAGAGGAGGCCCGCGACGAGGACCGCGGTGCCGAGGAGCGCGCAGTAGAGGACGAAGGGCTGGAGCTTCATGGAGACGACGACGCGGAGGAGGGTGGCGACGGCCGCATAGCCGACGACGGCCGCGGTCGCCATCCCGGCGAAGTAGACGCCGGCGTGGCTCCCGTCCAGGACGAGGTGCCCCGTCGCGCGGTACTCGCTGACGTTCTCGACGAGGGCCGCGGCGAGGATGGTGGGGACCGAGAGGAGAAAGGCGTACTCGGCCGCCGCGCGGCGCGAGAGGCCGGCGAAGAGACCCATCGAGATCGTGTTGCCCGAGCGCGAGAGGCCGCGGAAGAGAGCCGAGAGGGTCTGGAAGGCTCCGATCAGGAGGGCGTCGGACAACCTCATCTCCTCGAGCGTCCTCCCGCCTTCGCCCCGCCTCGCGCCGACGGCCTGCGCGGCCGCGAGGAGCACTGCCGTCGTGAGGAGGCCGAGCCCCATCCGGGGGAGGTCGTCCATCCCGTCCAGGGCGAACTGCTTGAGCGGCAGCGTGAACGCGCCCGTGGCGGCGACCGAGACGGCGAGGAGGCCCGCGACCTTCCACGCGGCGCGGCGGGCCGCGGCGTCGCGGGAGACCGAATCCCGGAGGAGGCCGCCGATCTTCTCCCGGAAGTAGACGACGACGGCGACGAGGGTCCCGACGTGCAGCATGACGTCGAAGAGGATCCCGGGCTGCGAGAAGCCGGGCAGCAGCCTCTGGGCGAGGATGAGGTGGGCGCTCGAGGAGACCGGCAGAAACTCGGTCAGACCCTGCAAGGCCCCCAGCAGGATCGCCTGCCAGAACGTGACCGACATCGATGGAGTTTAGCAGGCCGCGGGCTGCGCCCCGCGCCGTCAGCGGCCCGGAGCGGCTCCCGGGCGGGGGCCGAGGAGGCTGGCGAGCCCGAGGAAGGCCTCCGGCTCCAGCTCTTCCGCCCGGGCCGTCGGCGGTAGCCCGGCGCCGGCCACGGCCGCCGCCGCCGGCTCCCTCCCCCAGGCCGCGCCCAGCGCGTTCGTCAGCGTCTTGCGGCGGACCGCGAAACCCGCCGAGGCGACGGAGATCGCGGCCGCGGCCCCCTCGACGGGAGCGAAGGGAACGAGCTCGACGACGGTCGAGACGACCTTCGGGCGCGGGGAGAAGTCCCCCGGGGGGACGTCGAAGAGCCGGCGCGCCTTCGCGTGGAACGCGACGTCGACCGAGAGGAAACCGTATCCCTCGCCGCCCGGGCGGCCGCAGAGGCGCTCGGCCACCTCGCGCTGGACCATGACGACGAGACGCGAGAAGAGGTCGGCGCGGCGCGCGAAGGCGCGGACCATGGGGGTGGCCGATTCGTACGGCAGGTTCGCCACGAGGGGCACGGGCGGCGCGGCGCCGACCTCGGCGAGGGGCTCCGCAGGGTCGAGGGCGAGGGCGTCGGCCTGGACGACCCGGAGCGACTCGCCCCCGAGCTCCTCCGAAAGGCGCGAGGCGAGGCGCGCGTCGACCTCGATCGCGACGACCCGGACGCCCCGGGCCAGGAGCGGGCGGGTCAGGGCGCCGCGGCCCGGGCCCACCTCCACGACCCAGCTCTCCGCGGCGGCGCCGAGCGCGTCGACGATCCGCGCCGCCGTCCGGGGGCTCGAGAGGAAGTTCTGCCCGAGCCGGGGCCTCCTTGACGCTCTCACGAGCCCCAACCTACCATGCCCGGCGGTCTCTGCCCCCCAGGCGGCGACGCGCTTTGCGGATAGAAAGGAACCCGTATGGCAGGAAACGTCCAGGAGTTCACCGCCTCGAGCTTCGACGAGGTGGTGCTCAAGAGCGACAAGCCCGTCCTCGTCGATTTCTGGGCCGTCTGGTGCGGCCCGTGCCGCCAGGTGGCCCCCGTCGTCGAGGCCCTGGCAGGGAAGTGGGGAGAGACGGTCAAGGTCGGCAAGGTCAACGTCGACGACCATCCGTCCATCGCCGAGAAGTACAACATCATGTCGATCCCGACGCTGATGCTCTTCAAGGACGGAGTCGTCGTCGAGCGCGTCATCGGGTTCGCGTCCCAGGCCGCCCTCGAGCAGAAGTTCCAGCAGTACGTCGCCTGAGCCCCCGCGCGGGCTCGTCCCCGGGGCGGGCCCGTCGGGTCAGGGCGGCGGCGTCGACTTCGGCGACGCCACCGGGCCCGGCAGGATCCGGCGCGCGACCGGCCCTTCGGGCGTGTCGACGTAGAGGACCCTCAGCCGGACGCCCCTCTTGACGTCGGTCTCGATCCGGGTCTCCCCGTCGACCCGGAAGACCCGTCCCGTCGACCCCACCTCCGCGACGACGAGGTGCTGGCCGGGCGTGAACTCCATGCACGAGCCGGCCGCCCGGAGATAGCGGGTCGGAGTCGGAGTCGGAGCCGGCGTCGGAGCCGGCGTCGGAGTCGGCCTGGCGGAGCGGCTCTTCTTCGTGCTTTTCGTGGCCTTCGCACCTTCGGCCGCGGGCGCGGGCAGCAGGAGCACGAGGCCGAGGAGCGCCACGGGGGCGAGGGAGAAGAAGGGCCTTCGCATCGGCCTCGGCAGGATAGCCGAGGCGCGCCGCCGGGGTACGGCACCGGCGTTGCTCGTAAGGCGGCACGGACCCGCCAGAGCGCCAGAACGGCAGCGGCCCGCCCGTGAAACGTCCGCCGCGCGCACCATTTTGACGCGCACCGAGGAACGATGAGCCAAGCCCCCGCCGACACGGCCGCCCTCAACGAGAGAATCCGGCAGAGCTCCCTCGCCGTTTCCGCGCTCCTCGCCGAGGTGCGCAAGGTCATCGTAGGCCAGCCGAAGATGGTCGAGCGGCTCGTCATCGGCCTCCTGGCCGACGGCCACGTCCTCCTCGAGGGAGTCCCCGGCCTCGCCAAGACGCTGGCCGTCCGGACGCTCGCCCGGGGTCTCGACGCGAGCTTCTCGCGCATCCAGTTCACCCCCGACCTCCTCCCCGCCGACCTCGTCGGCACCCTCGTCTTCAACCCGAAGACGCAGGAGTTCGTCGCCCGGCGGGGCCCCGTCTTCGCGCACATCGTCCTCGCCGACGAGGTGAACCGGGCGCCCGCCAAGGTCCAGTCGGCCCTCCTCGAGGCGATGCAGGAGCGGCAGGTGACGATCGGCGACGAGACGATGCCGCTGCCGAAGCCGTTCCTCGTCCTCGCGACCCAGAACCCGATCGAGCAGGAGGGGACCTACCCGCTCCCCGAGGCTCAGGTCGACCGCTTCCTGATGAAGCTGAAGGTCGGGTACCCGACGAAGGCCGAGGAGCGCCAGATCCTCGACCGGATGGGAGACGCTTCCGAGTCGGCCTCCTCGTCCACCGTGCGGCCCGTCCTTCGGCCCGCCGAGATCGAGAGCCTTCAGGCGCTCGTCCGCGAGCTCTACGCCGACGAGCGGATCAAGGGCTACCTCGTCGAGCTCGTCTCGGCCACGCGCGATCCGCGGGCCTACGGCCTCCCCGAGCTCGCCGACTTCGTCCAGTACGGCGCCTCCCCGCGCGCCACGCTCGCGCTCCTCTCGACCGCCCGCGCCCACGCGTTCCTCGAGGGGCGCGGCTACGTCGTCCCGGAGGACGTCAAGGAGGTCGCTCCCGACGTCCTGCGCCACCGGGTCCTCCTCTCGTACGAGGCCGAGGCCGAGAACGTCTCGAGCGACCAGGTCGTCTCCAGGATCCTCGAGCGCATCGAAGTTCCTTAAGGGGTCCCTTCGCCATGCTGCCGCGCGAGGTCGTCCGGAAGATCCAGCGGATCCGGATCACGACGAACCGGATGGTCGACGCCGGTCTCGGCGGGGAGTACCACTCCGTCTTCCGCGGGCGGGGCATGGAGTTCTCCGAGGTCCGCGCCTACGTCCCGGGCGACGACGTGAGGTCCATCGACTGGAACGTCACGGCGAGGACGGGCGTCCCCCACGTGAAGAAGTTCGTCGAGGAGCGCGACCTGACCGCCCTCCTCGTCCTCGACCTCTCGCGTTCCCTCGAGTTCGGCTCGCGCTTCCTGACGAAGCGCTCGCTGATGGCCGAGCTGGCCGGCCTCCTCGCGTTCGCGGCGGTGAAGAACAACGACCGGGTCGGCGCACTCCTCTTCACCGACCGGCTCGAGCGCTTCGTCCCCCCGCGCAAGGGCTTCGACCACGCTCTCTCCATCCTCCGCGACGTCCTCGTCCAGCCGATGCAGGGAACGCGCACCGACCTCGCCCTCGCCCTCCGGACCGCCGCCTCGCTCCTCAAGCAGCGATCCGTCGTCTTCGTCCTCTCCGACTTCCACGCCCCCGACTACGAGAAGCCGCTGAAGGTCCTCCGCCGGCGGCACGACGTCGTCGCCATGCCGATCGCCGACCCGCTCGAGTCGGCCCTCCCCGACCGCGGGCTCGTGAGGCTCCGCGACTCCGAGACGGGGACGACGCGCGTCTTCGACGCCGGGGACCCGGCGTTCCGGGCGGCGTGGCAGAAGCGCGGGCGGCCGTTCCCCGACCCCGTCGAGCTCTTCCGCGCCTCGGGCATCGACTCGATCCCGCTCTCGACCGACGCGCCCTACGAGCGCGCCCTCGTCCGCTTCTTCAAGGAGCGCGAGCGGAGGAGGTCGGCCGGCCGGTGAGACGGGTCCTTCTCGTCGCGGCCTTCGGGGCCCCGGCTCTCGCCGCCCCGCTCGCGGCGCAGCCCGCGCGCCCCGCGCTCCCCCCCGCCACGGTCCCGCCGCCGGTCGTCGTCACGTCGACGGCCGACCGGACGACGGCGGCCGTCGGCGATCGGGTGACGGTCGTCTACGCCGCGAGGATCCCGGTGGGGGCCACGCTGAAGCTGACGACGCTCGTCTCTCCCGCCCGGCCGGAAGGGCAGCCCGCGACGGCGGGCTTCGTCCTCGACTTCGAGCCGGTCGGGCCGCCCGCCGTCGAGAAGGAGCGAGGCGGAACCGGCCTCGTCGACGTCCGGCAGGCGGTGGCGCTCGCCCCCTTCGTGCCGGGGGAGACGCGCATCCCGGGCCCGGTCTTCTCCTACGAGGCTCCCGACGGCTCGAAGGCCGTCGTCCGGGCGCCCGACGTCGCGCTCACGGTCTCCTCGCGCCTCCCCGAAGGTGAGGACCCCGGGAAGCTCGCGCCGAAGCCGGAGCGCCCGGTCAGGATCCCCGCGCGGAGCCCGTGGTTCTGGGTTTCCATCGCCGCCGCTCTCGCCGCCGCCGCCGGCCTCGTCGCCTGGCTCGTGAGGAGGCGGAAGCGGAAGGAGGCGGTCGCCGGGGAGGCCGCTCCGCCGCCGCTGCCGCCCGACGTCGAGCTGGAGACGGCCCTCGCCGCCCTCGCCGCGCGCGCCGCCGCGCTGGACGGCGACCCGCGGCCCTTCTACTCCGACCTGACACACGCGGCGAAGAGGTTCCTCGAGCGCCACCTCGGGGAACCGGTCCTCGAGTGGACGACGGTCGAGACGCTCCGCCGCCTGCGCGAGAAGGGGGCCGAGCCTCCGCGCGAGGTCGCGCTGTCCGACCTCCTCGCGGGAGCCGACCGGGTGAAGTTCGGGCGCGCCGGGTCGACGCCCGGCGACGCCGTCCGCGCGCTGGACGGCGCCCGCCACCTCCTCGCCTGGGGGCGCGTGAGGATCGCCGCGCAGGCCGCCGCGGACGCAGCCGCGGAAAGGGCGCCGGCGAAGGGGACGCGTGCGAAGGTCGGAAAGCTCGCGGTGGTCGCGAAGGGAAGGGCCCCCGCGACCCCGGCCACGCCCGCCGCGCCGCAGACGGGGAGGGGCCGATGAGCTTCCTCGCGTCGCTCCTCCCGTCGGGCCTGACCTTCCGCGACCCGGTCTTCCTCCTCCTCCTCCTCGTGGTCCCGGTCGCGATCGCCCTCAGGGTCGCCCGGGAGCGGAGGGGGGACGGCGCTCTCGTCGTCCCGACGCTCGCCTTCGTGTCGCGCGTGCGCCCGGGCTGGCGCGTGAGGTACCGGCACCTCCCGTTCGTCCTCGCGTGCGTCGGCTTCGCGGGCCTCGTCGTCGCCCTCGCCCGCCCCCGGGTCGGCCTCGAGCGGACCGAGTCGTGGACGGAGGGGGTCGACATCGTCGTCGCCCTCGACGCCTCGGGCTCCATGGCCGCCGAGGACTTCAAGCCGAAGAACCGCTTCTTCGTCGCGAAGGCGGCGACACGGACCTTCGTCGAGGGTCGCCCGCAGGACCGGCTCGGGCTCATCGCGTTCGCCGGCCGCTCGCGCACCGTCGTCCCGCTCACGACCGACCGCGCCATGCTGCTCCAGCGACTCTCGGAGATGAAGCTCGGGGACCAGGGCGACGGCACGGCCATCGGCATGGCGCTCGGCAACTCGCTGGCCCGCCTGGGCGCTTCGAAGGCGAAGTCGAAGGTCGTCGTCCTCGTCACCGACGGCGGGAACAACGCCGGGGAGATCGACCCCGACACCGCGGCGAACGTCGCGAAGGGCCTCGGCATCCGGGTCTACACGATCGGCGTCGGGACCGCCGGGGGGCCGGTCGAGATCCCGGTCCCGGTCCGCGACCCCGACACGGGGCGCGTCGTCGAGAGGCGCGTGATGGCGCAGGTCGACGTCGACGAGAAGCTCCTCGGCCGGATCGCCGAGGCGACGGGCGGCCGCTTCTTCCGCGCGACCGACCCCGCCGGACTCGCCGAGACCTATGCCGAGATCGACCGCCTCGAGAAGACCGAGGTGAAGACGACGACGTTCACGCGCTGGCGGGAGGTCTTCCCCCGGGTCGCCGTCCCTTCGGCCGGCGTCCTGGCCGCGGCCGCCCTCCTCGCCCTCCTCGCCTTCCCGGTGGCGCCGCGATGAAGGAGCTCTTCCTCTCCCCGTCCTGGCTCGCCGCGGGCGCCGGCGTCGCGCTCCTCGCGGTCGTCGCCGCGTGGCTGGCGGCCCGCCGCGCGCGTCGGCGCCGCACGGCCTTCGTCTCCCCGGCGCTCGCCGAAAAGGCCGGCCTCCCGGTTCGCGACCGCTGGACCCCGTTCGCCGCGCTCCTCGCGGTCGTCGCCGTCCTCGGAACGGGGATCGCGCTCGCGCGCCCCCGCTGGGGGGTCGTCACGGAGACGGTCGAGCGCCGGGGCGCCGACCTCGTCTTCGTCCTCGACACCTCCGCCTCGATGCGCGCCACCGACGTCACCCCTTCGCGCTTCGTCCTGGCGCGGCAGGCCGCGCTCTCCCTCGTCGAGAGGCTCCCCGGCGACCGGCTCGCCCTCGTCGGCTTCGAGGGGGAGGCGCAGGTCCTCGTCCCCCTCACTCTCGACGCCGCCGCGGTCGCCCTCTTCCTCGAGTCGCTCGAGCCCGGGATCGGCACCCTCCCGGGAACGTCCGTCGCCGCCGGCCTCGCGGCCGCCGCCGAGCTGATGCCCCCCGGGACGTCGGCCGGCCGGCAAGCGGTCGTCCTCTCCGACGGGGAGGACCTCGAGGGAGGCCTCGAGGACGCGATCGCGAAGGCCAGGACCGAGGGGATCGTCGTCCACACGGTCTTCGTCGGCCTCGAAGGGCGCGGCGCCCCGGTCCCGGAGGTCGATCTCTCCGGGCGTTCGGCCGGGTTCAAGACACAGGACGGCACGCCGGTCCTCTCGCGCCCCGACCCCGCGGTCCTGCGTCGCCTCGCGGCCGAGACGGGGGGCAGCTTCAGCGTCGTCCAGCCGGGGAAGACCGACCTCGACGGCGTCGCCCGCGAGGTCGACAAGGCCGCGCGCCGGCCGCTCTCCGGCTCCGTCGGAACGAACCGGCAGGAGCGCTTCCAGGTCCCGCTCGGCGCCGCGGTCGCCGCCCTCGCGCTCCTCCTCTTCGGCCCGGTCGGGTTCCTCTTTCGCCGGCCCGCGAAGGGAGCCGTCGGAACGCTCGCGCTGGCGCTCTTCGTCAGCGGCGCCCCCCTTCTCGCCCAGTCCGCGCCAACGGGGTCCGGCCCGGCCCCGGGGACCGCCCCGGGGCTCGCGGCCCCTGCGCCCCCGGCTTCCGGCGCGACGGCCGGGCCGCCCCCCGCTCCCGGCGGCCTCAAGGAGAGGGTCCTCTCGCGCCCCCCCTTCACGACCGCCCGCGGCGAGGCCCTCGCCGGAAAGAAGGCGCTCGAGGAGAAGAGGGTGGAGGAGGCCGTTTCTCACTTCGCCCGGGAGGCCGCGCTCGCCCCGAAGGACCCCGCCGGGCCCTACAACCTCGGGACCGCCCTGGCGGCGGCGGGACGCGGAGAGGAAGCCCTGGCGGCTCTGAAGAAGGCGAAGGGGTCGTCGAGGGGCGACCTCGCCGCCGACGCCGCCTTCAACTCGGGCAACGTCCTCCTGACCGCGCAGCAGTGGGAGGCGGCCGCGGCCTCCTACCGCGACGCGCTCCGGGCGCGACCGGGGGACGCCGACGCGGCGTACAACTACGAGCTCGCGCTGAGGCGCCTCGAGCAGCAGAAGCAGGACCAGCAGAGACAGCAACAGCAGCAGAAGCCGGGCGAACCGCCGCCTCCCAAAGAGGACGACTTCGAGAAGAAGGCGAAGATGAGCCGCGACAAAGCCGAGCAGCTCCTCCAGGCGATCGAGAGGAACGACCTCGAAGAGCAGCGAAAGAAGGTCGCCGAGCAGAAGAAGCAGCGGCGCCCCGGGAGGGACTGGTGAGGCGCCGTCCGGTCACGGCCCTCGCGCTCCTCGCGGCGGTCCTCTTCCTTCCCGCCGCCCTCCCGCTCGCCGCCGCGCAGGAGGAGCCGGAGGTCCAGGTCCTCGTCGACAACCCCCGCCCCGCCGCCGACGACGTGGTGCGGCTCACCTACGCCTTCACCGGGCCCGGGGTGGGAGGGAGCCTGAGGGCCCCCGCCGAGCTCCCCTTGAAGAACCTCGTCGTCGTCGGCGGCCCGAACAGCTCGACGCAGATCAGCTTCATCAACGGGCAGCTCTCCCGCTCCTCGAGCCTGACCTACTTCCTGCGTCCCACGGCGACCGGCCCGGCCGAGATCGGTGAGGCGACGTTCCGGATCGGCGAGAAGGAGCTGAAGGCGGGCGCCTATCTCCTCGAGGTCGGAACGGCCCGGCGCGCCCCGGGCGCCGGACCCGCCCCGCGGGCGGAGGAGGAAGACCCCTTCGGACGGATGACGTCCCGTCCCGGGACCCGGCGCGCCGCCGTCGAGCGCGACTTCCCGGTCGGCGAGCCCCTCCTCGCGTTCGTCGCCGTCCCGAGCCGCGAGACGGCGTACGTCGGAGAGGAGATCACCGTCTCCTACGAGCTGATGACGGAGGCCGAGGTCCAGGGGATCGAGTACGTCGAGGCACCCCAGTTCCCCGGCCTCTGGGCAGAGGACCTCGAACGCCCCGAACGGCCCCAGGGGCGCCGCGACACGTGGGAGGGGCGGGCCGTCGCCCGCTTCACCCTTCTGAAGAAGGCCGTGTCGGGCCTGACCCCGGGGACGGTGACGATCCCGCCCGCGAAGATCCGGCTCGGCATCCGCGTCGCCCTCGACCCGTTCGGCGACCCGTTCGCCATGCTGCGGCCCCGCGTCGTGGAGCGGGAGACGAAGCCCGTCACGCTGAAGGTCCTCCCGATCCCCGGGCGTCCCGACTTCCGGGGGCCGGTCGGGCAGTTCGGCGTCACCGCGAGCGTCGACCGGAAGAGCGTCCCCGCGGGCGAGGCGGTGACGCTCAAGGTCCGTCTCGCCGGCACGGGGAACCTCAGGACCGCGACCGAGATCCCCCGGCTGTCGATCCCCGGGGTGAAGGTCTATCCCCCGTCCACGCGCACGCTCCCCGCGCGGGGCGCTTCGAAGGGGGGAACGAGCGCGGAGTGGGACTTCGTCCTCGTCCCCACGGAACCGGGGCCCCTCGTCCTGCCCCCGGTCGCCTTCGAGGTCTTCGACACGGCCGAAAAGCGGGTCGTCTCGAGGAAGAGCGGACCGATCACGCTCGAGGTCGAGGCCGCTCCCGCGTCGGCGGTGGCGGCGGCAGACGGGCCCGCCCCCCCCGGGCCGGCCGCCGCCGAGAACGCCTCCGGGGCGACGACGACCCTCCCGGGCCTCCCGCCGACGCCGACGCCCGCCCCTTCCGCGCGGGAGCTGGCCCAGCGCACCGTCGCCATCCCGCTCTGGGCGCTCCTCGCCGTTCCCGGCGTCCTCGTCGTCGCCGGCGGGGCCGCGCTGGCCCTGCGCCGGCGGGCCCACTCCCTCGGGCCGGCGGGCGCCCTCCTCGTGCCCGAGCCGGAAGAGACGAAGGAGCGCGCCGTGGCGCGGGTGGAGCGGGCCGTCCGCGAGCACCTCGCCCGGAGGACGGGCGTGAGCGAGACGATTCCGACAGGCGCCCTCCTCGACGAGCTCGCCGCGCGAGGGGTGCCGCCGGCGCTCAGGGAGGAGCTGCGGCAGCTCCTCTCCCAGGCCGACTTCCTCCGGTTCGCACCCCAGCTCGGCGACTACACCGAGGAGATCGCCCGCCTCCGCGGAAAGGCCCGGGACGTGCTGGGACGCGTCCGCAGGGGCCGGCACGCCTAGAATCGGACCGTGACCGTCCCATCGCGGGTCCTGCCGCCGTCGAAGCTCGCGCGCTTCATGGAGAGGCACCGCCTCCTCGACGAGACGAGCGGCACCGCCCCCGAGCGCTTCCTCCTGACGCTCGTCAAGAAGGCGCTCGACTTCGTCCCGGCGGAGGCGGCGGTCCTCCTCCTGGACGACCCGATCGCCAAGGAGGACGACCGGTCGCGCAACGAGCTGACCGTCGTCGCAACCGCCGGGGAGTTCCGCGAGACCGTCGTCGGCAACCGCGTGAGGCCCGTGGACGGGATCGCCGGCTTCACCTACGCGCGCGGCGAGCGGACGGCGGTGAACGAGATCAAGGGGGCGCACGCCCTTTCGCGCGAGGCCGACGACTCGTTCGCCGGCCCGGTCCGCAACGTCCTCGGGGTCCCGGTCGTCATCGAGGCGCACGTCTGTGGCTCCCTCGTGATCGTCAACCGCACCGACCCGGACGGCTTCGACCCTCGCGACGAGAGGCTCATGGCCCTCTTCGGCGACACCCTCTCGCTTGCCCTCCAGAACCTTCTGGACGAGCGGCGCGCGCGCGAGGTCGCCCGGCGGGACTCGCTGACCGCCCTCTACAACGACCGCTACTTCCACAAGAAGCTCCAGCAGGAGATCGACCGCCTGTCGGCCGGGGCCGACGGAGACCTCACGCTTCTCTTCCTCGACTGCGACCACCTGAAGGCGGTGAACGACGAGCACGGTCACCTCGCGGGCAGCCAGATCCTCCGCGAGGTCGCGTTCGTCCTGCAGCGGCAGCTCGCCACGACGACCTCCCTCCCCTGCCGGTACGGCGGCGACGAGTTCACCGTCATCCTCCTCGACTGCGACCTCTCCGGCGGCATGCAGATCGCCGAGCGGATCCGGCAGGCCATCCAGGAGTGGACCTTCCTTCCGATCTCCATCGGCCCGGGGGAGCCGGCGCTGAGCCTCAAGGGCGTCATCACGATGTCCCTCGGCGTCGCCTCCTACCGCCGGCACTGCACGCCGGGACGTCCCCCCAGCGAGCAGAAGAACGAGATCCTGAAGAAGGCCGACGCCGCGCTCTACCGGGCGAAGGACCGGGGCAAGAACTGCGTCGTGGAGGCCCGCCTCGAGTCGGGCCCTCCCTCCTTCTCGAGCATCCTCCTGAAGACCTGACCGGGCCCGGTGGGACCCCCGGCCCCTGCGCTCTCCAGGGGGCGCGCTCTCCGGGGGGCGCTGTTCGCGGCCCCCCGGACCCCCAGGTCCAGTGAGGCGGTGATCGTTCTCGGACCCGGTCTGCGCCCATTCGAGACGCGGCCGCCCGGACCCCCCAGGTCCGTAGAGGGACGAGCACTTACTCGACAGGTTCCAAGTAGAATGTGGCTTTGCGCCGCCTCGCGAGGGTGGCCCGAGGCGGAGGAACCATGCCGACCGTCACTACCGGGATCAACCCGAAGAACGTCCTCGACACGCTCGGCCGGCACATGCTCGTCGACGGCTACCACGTCGTCATGGACCTCGACCGCTCCCGGGGGAGCGTCATCTACGACAGTCTCCACGACGTCGAGGTGCTCGACCTCTTCTCGCACTTCGCGACGATACCGGTCGGGTACAACCACCCGAAGCTCACGGACCCCGCCTTCCTCGACGAGCTTCGCCGGGCCGCCCTCACCAAGCCCGCCAACAGCGACATCTACACCCGGGAGATGGCCCGGTTCGTCGAGACGTTCGCGCGCGTCGCCGTCCCCCCGAGCCACTCCTCCCACCTGTTCTTCGTCGAGGGCGGGGCAGTGGGCGTCGAGAACGCCCTCAAGACCGCCTTCGACTGGAAGGTGAGGAAGAACTTCCGGAAGGGGTACCGCCGGGAGGTGGGTCACCAGGTCATCCACTTCGAGCAGGCCTTCCACGGACGGACCGGCTACACCCTCTCGCTGACGAACACCGCCGACCCGCGCAAGACGATGTACTTCCCGAAGTTCCCGTGGCCGCGGATCGTGAACCCGAAGCTCCGCTTCCCCGTCGACGAAGCCGAGGTCGAGCGGGTGAGGAAGGTCGAGGACCTCGCGCTCGCGCAGGTGAAGCAGGCGCTCGTCGACCACCGCGACGACGTGGCGGCCCTCATCATCGAGCCGATCCAGGCCGAGGGGGGCGACAACCACTTCCGCCCCGAATTCCTCGCCGCGCTGAGGCAGCTCTGCGACGAGAACGAGATGCTCTTCATCCTCGACGAGGTCCAGACCGGCATCGGCCTCACCGGCCGCATGTGGGGGTTCCAGACGGTCGGAGTCGTCCCCGACCTCTTCGCGTTCGGCAAGAAGATGCAGGTCTGCGGCTTCGCGTCGAACGAGCGCATCTTCGACGAGCCCGAGAACGTCTTCACGGTCTCCTCGCGCATCAACTCGACGTGGGGCGGCAACCTCGTCGACATGGTACGGGCCCGCAGGTACCTCGAGATCATCGACGAGGAGAACCTCGTCGAGAACGCCCGGGTCGTCGGCGGGTACCTGAAGGAGAAGCTCGAGGAGGTCGCCGCGGAGTTCCCGGGGAAGGTGGGGAACGTCCGGGGGAAAGGGCTCTTCCTCGCGTTCGACCTCCCCGACGGCCCGACCCGTGGAAAGGTCCTCTCCACCTGGCTCCAGAAGCACAACGTCATGGGGCTCGCGTCGGGCGAGTACGCCATCCGGCTCCGCCCGGCCCTGACCCTCACGAAGGACGAGGCCCTCCTCGGCGTCCAGCGCCTCCGGTCCACGCTCCGGGAGGTCCTCTGCTGAGGAATCCCCCGGACGCCGCATGAAACGTCTCCCCGGAGCCCCGCGCCGCGCGGGGCTTCTCCTCGTCGCGGCGGCCCTCGCCCTTTCCCTGCTCTTCGGCGTCGTCGTCCCGGTCCCCCGGATCGTGGCTCTCCGGTTCTCGCCGCCGGGCTCGACCGCCTTCCTCGAAGCCCGCCGCGCGCGTCTCGCGAAGGAGGGCCGGAGCGGCCGGATCGACCGCACGCCGGTACCGCTCGCGAGGGTCTCCCCCCACCTCGTGACGGCCGTCCTCGTCGCCGAGGACGCCCGCTTCTTCGAGCACCACGGGATCGACTGGGCCGCCGTGAAGGCCGCCCGCGCCCGGAACCGGCGTCATCCGAAGAGGCGGCCGCTGGGGGCCTCCACGATCACCCAGCAGCTCGCGAAGAACCTCTTCCTCTCGCCGGAGAGGACCTGGACCCGCAAGGGGCGGGAGGTCGCGATCGCCCTGACGATGGAGCTCGTACTGCCCAAGCGGACGATCCTCGAGCACTACCTCTCCGGCATCGAGTGGGGCGAGAGGACCTGGGGCTGCGAGGCCGCGGCCCGGAAGTACTTCGGGACCTCCGCCGCGTCGCTGACCCGCTCCCAGTCCGCCTGGCTCGCGGCGATGATCCCGGGGCCCCGGCTCTTCCTGCGGAACCCCTCGCGACACGACCGCCGCGCGGCCCGGATCCTCTCCCGGATGGCGCGCGCCGGGGATTTCCGGCCTCTTCTCCTCGACGAAGCCGACGACGGCGCCGCGCGGTAAGATTTCGGGGCAATGAAGCGCTTCCATCGTGTCCTCGCCGGCCCGGCGCTCCTCCTCGCCGCCGCTCTCGCCGCCGCGTGCGCACCGAAACCCGCCGAGATCCGCCTCTCGGGGAAGAAGCTCGAGGTCTACGGCCTCGGCCGGGTCGTCTCGATCGGCGGGGACGTGATCGACACGAAGGGCCAGATCGTCCCCGGGAAGACCGTTTCCTGGGAGTCCTCGAACCCGAAGGTCGCGACGGTCGACGCCGCGACGGGGTCGGTGAAATCGGTCGCCCCCGGCAAGGTGACGATCACCGCCCGGCTCGGCGACCCGCCGCTCGAGGCCAGCGCCACGCTCGAGGTCTACGACGTCGCCCTCGTGAACGTCTTCCCGTCGCGGACGACGCTCGCCGGGCCCGCCGGGACCACCTTCCCCCTCCAGCTCGAGGTCAAGGACAGCGCGGGAGCGCCCGTGCAGATGGAGGCGAAGTGGACCTCCTCCGCGCCCGGCGTCGCGACGGTCGACGCGGCCGGGATCGTGACCTCGGTCGGAGAGGGTGCGGCCACCGTGAACGCGAAGGTCGGGGACGTCTCCGGCGCGGCCGACGTCGTCGTCGTCTTCCGGGCCATCGACACGCTCGAGGCCTCCCCGCTGAACATCCCGCTGAAGGTCGGCGAGCTCGGCCGCGTCGCGCTCGTGGCGCGCGACCCGCGGGGGATTCCCATTCCCGACGTCGCCGCGACGTGGGTCTCCTCGGACCCCACCGTCGCGACCTGCTCCGGAGGAACGGTGATGGGGATCTCGCCGGGCTCGGCGACGATCCGGGCGATCTGCGGCGAGAAGACCGCGGAAGTCTCGGTGATCGTGTTTTGAACGAGGCCGTCCGGCTCCCCGCGGTCGCCGGACTCTTCTACGAAGGCGGCGCGCGGGCGCTCCGGGCGGAGGTCGAGACGCACCTCTCGGCGGCTCGTACCCCGCGGATTCCCGCGGACGGCTGGCGCGCCCTCCTCCTGCCGCACGCCGGGCACGTCTACTCGGGCCCGGTCTCCGGGGCCGGGGTCGGGGCTGTCGACCTTCCACGAACGGTCCTCCTCCTCGGCCCGAACCACCACGGCGAGGGGGCCGGCGTCGCCCTCTCCGGCGCCGCGGCCTGGAGGACGCCCCTCGGAGACGTCCCGCTCGCCCGAGGACTCGTCGAGGAGCTCCTCGCCGCCGAGGCCGGAATCCGGCGGGACGACCGCGCCCACCGCCAGGAGCACTCGCTCGAGGTGATCCTCCCGTTCCTCCAGGTGTCCCGCGCGGACGTTTCCGTCGCCTGCCTCTCGCTCGGCGAGCCCGACCTCGGGACCTGCCTCGCCGTCGGCCGCGCCGTGGCGCGGGCGGTCTCTAGCCTCGAGGCCCGGGGAGAGAAGGTCGCCGTCGTCGTGTCGTCGGACCTCAATCACTATCTTCCCCGCGCGAGGAACCGCGAGAAGGACGACCGCGCCCTCGACGCCCTCCTCGCCGGCGACCCGGCCGAGCTCTTCGACCGGGTCCTCTCGCGGGAGCGGATCTCGATGTGCGGCGTCCTCCCGGCGACCGCGCTCCTCGAGGCGCTGAAGAGCCTGCCGCCCTCCCGCCCACGCCTCCTCGCGCGAGGGGATTCCGGAGACGCCTTCGGTGACACGAGCCGGGTCGTCGGCTACGCCGCCGTCATCTGGGAAGCCCGTCGAGAGACGGGAGAAATGGAGAGCTGATGCGCGTCGCGAACTTCTCGGCCGAGGTCTCCCCCTTCGCCAAGACGGGGGGCCTCGGCGACGTCGTCTCGTCCCTCCCGAAGGCCCTCGCTGCGACCGGCCACGACGTGGACGTCTGGGTCCCGTTCTTCCTCGAGGCGGCCGAGTGGTTCCGCCGGCGAGGGACCTGGCCCGAGCAGGAGATCGAGCCTTTCGACGTCTCGATCCTGGGGGCTACCCACCGCGTCGGCATCCTCCGCGCGACGCTGCCGGGAACCACCGTCCCGGTCCACTTCGTCGCCCACGACCCTCTCTTCCACCGCCCCGGCGGGATCTACGCGAAGAACGAGCACGGCGCCGACGACGGTCTCTGGCGCTTCAGCCTCTTCGTGAGGGCCGCCGTCGAGGCGCTCAAGCGGATGGGCGAGCGGCCGCAGGTGATCCACACCCACGACTGGCACCCCGGGCTCGCCCCGATGCTCGGCGCCTGGAGCTCCTGGCGGGACCCGTGGTTCGACGACGTCGCCTCCGTCCTGACGATCCACAACGTCGGGTACCAGGGGATCTACGGCCCCGAGCAGCTGCCGGTCCTGGGCCTGCCGCCGGAGACGTGGACCGGAGGCCTCCTCGAGCACGACGGCGCGGTCAACATGCTGAAGGGGGCGATCGTCGCCGCCGACATGGTCACGACCGTCTCTCCCACCTACGCGTGGGAGGTGAGGTCCCCCGAGGGGGGGGCCGGGCTCGACGGCGTCCTGCGGCTCAAGGCCGCGAGGCTCACGGGCATCCTGAACGGCATCGACCGGCACGAGTGGAACCCCGAGACCGACCCGCACCTGGCCTCGCGGTACGGCCTCGACGACCTCCGGGGCAAGCTCGACTGCCGCGGCGAGCTCTGCCGGCTCGCCGGCTTCGAGCCGGCCGACCCGGCGATGATCGTCGGCTCAGTCGGCCGGCTCGTGCCCCAGAAGGGGTACGACATCCTCCTCGAGGCGGCCCCCGAGCTGATCCGGCGCGGCGTGAGGATCGTCGTCCTAGGCTCCGGCGAGCCCGCCCTCGAGGGGGCGATGCGCCTCCTCGAGGCGCACTACCCGGCCCGGTTCAAGGGGTTCATCGGCTACGACGACGCCCTCTCCCACAAGGTGCAGGCCGGGAGCGACGTTCTCGCCATGCCCTCGCGCTACGAACCGTGCGGGCTCACGCAGATGTACGCGCTCGCCTACGGCACGGTCCCGGTCGTGAGGCGCACCGGGGGGCTGGCCGACTCGATCATCGGCCTCCACGGCGAGAACCTCGACTGGGCGACCGGGTTCCACTTCGACGACCCCTCGCCGCACGCGTTCGCGGCCGAGGTCCTGCACGCCCAGAGCGTCTTCTTCCACCGCGACGCGTGGGCGCGCCTTCAGAGGAACGGGATGAAGGCCGACTTCTCGTGGGGCCGCTCCGCCAACGACTACGAGCTCGCCTACCGCCGCGCGCGGGAGGTGCGCGGGCTCCCCTGGTAGCCCTCCTCCCGCGCCCCGTTCGAAGGGAGGCGCCGGAGGCGCCGCGGGGAGGCTCGAGGCGAGCCTCCCCGACTCGTTTCAGAGATCGGCGTCCCGGATCCCGAGACCCGCGACGAGGGCCGCGAGCGACGCGTGGACCCCCGGGCCGGCGGCGAGGATGTTCCCGCGCTCCCGCCACGCGCCGCCGCCGTCGAAGTCGGTGACGATCCCCCCCGCCTCCGTCACGAGCACCGCCCCCGCGGCCGAGTCCCACGGGGAGAGCCCGAGCTCGAAGAAGCCGTCGAAGATCCCGGAGGAGACGTACGCGAGGTCGAGCGCGGCGCTCCCGGCCCGGCGGATCGACTGCGCCTCGAGGAAGACCGCCCTGAAGACCCTCAGGTAGGTGTCGATCCGCGCCTGGATCCGGAACGGAAAGCCCGTCGCGAGGGCGGCCCCCGCGAGGCCGGGCCTTCGCGGCACCCGGACCCGGGTCCCGTTCCGGAATGCGCCCGCGCCCTTCTCGGCGACGAAGAGGTCGCGCTTGACCGGGTCGAGGACGACGCCGAGGACGAGCTCGCCGCCGCGCCCGCCCGCCGTCCGCCCGATGGAGACGGCCCAGTGCGGGAATCCCCTCACGAAGTTCGCCGTGCCGTCCAGCGGGTCGACGATCCAGGCGGGGGCGTCGGCGTCGGTGCCCGTCGTTCCCCCCTCCTCCCCGACGAAGAGGTCGCCGGGGAACGCGCCGAGGAGGATCTCCTTCACGAGCGCCTCGCTCTCGCGGTCGGCGCGGGAGACGACGTCGTTCCGCCCCTTCTCCTCGACCTCCGACGGGTCGAGCGAGCCGAAGTGCCCGAGGAGGAGGTCGCCTGCGCGCCGGGCCGCCTCCACCGCGGTGTCCAGGGCGCGCGCGGCGGACATCAGTGCCGCCGGATGACGCTGTCGAGGATCATCAGGAAGGCGCTCTGCTGCTGGGCCTCGGTCTTGTTGATCACGGCGAGGCAGGCCCCCTGGGGAAAGAGGCGGTGGAGCTCGTCCGCGTCGTGGCCCGAGACGATCACGATCCTCTTCTCGCTCACGCCGCGCTCCTTCGCGAGCCTCGCGACCGAGCGGCCGTCGAGGACCGGCATCTCGAGGTCGACGAGGAGGAGGTCGACCCCGGGGCCGAGGTGCGAGAGGGCGGTCACCGGGTCCTGGTAGGCCTCGAAGGCGACCTTCTCTCCGTAGCGCTCCGCGAGGATCGCCCGCCACGACGCGGCGTAGGCGGGCGAGTCGTCGACGAGGACGACGCGTTTGAGGACGGGCGCGGCAGGGGGACCGGTCTCGGGCACGGTGGGCGGGAGTCTCTGGCGGGGCGCCGGGGGACCCGGCCTCAGCCGGCCTTGCCGGCCGCGGGGGGAGCCCCGAAGCGGTGGACCTCGCGGCCTGCGCAGAACGTCCGTTCGACCCTGCCGCGAAGCGTTCGGCCGGCCCAGGGGGAGTTCGCGGAGAGCGACCGGAACGACGCGTACGTCGTCGAGCGCGAGGTCGAGAAGAGGACGACGTCGGCCGGGGCCCCTTCCGCGAGGGTCCCGTAGGGGAGGCCGAAGAGGCGTGCGGGGGCCGTGGACATCGCCTCGACGAGCCGCGAGAGGGAGACGAGGCGGGGGGCGACGAGGGCGTCGACGAGGACCGAGAGCGCCGTCTCGAGGCCGGTGACGCCGAACGGGGCCGCCGCGAACTCCATCGCCTTCTCGTCGGCGTGGTGCGGGGCGTGGTCCGTCGCGACGCAGTCGATCGTGCCGTCGGCGAGGCCCGAGACGAGCGCCTGTCTGTCGGCCTCGTCGCGCAGGGGCGGGTTCATCTTGTAGTGCGTGTCGTAGCCGGAGCGGGCGAGGTCCTCGTCGGTCAGCGTGAGGTGGTGGGGCGTCACCTCGCAGCTCACGGGGGCCTTCGCGGCGCGGGCGCGACGGATCGCCGCGAGGCTCTCGCGGACGGAGACGTGCGCCACGTGGAGGCGCGCACCCGTGAGGGCCGCCAGCTCGACGTCGCGGGCCACCATCGTCGACTCGGCGACCGCGGGCCAGCCCGGGAGCCCGAGGCGGGTCGAGGCCCACCCCTCGTTCATCTGGCCGCCCGCGACGAGGTTCGGGTCCTCCTCGTGGACGACGACGGGCAGATCGAACATCGACGCGTACTCGAGGGCCCGACGCATCAGGTCGGCATTCGCGATCGGCCGGCCGTCGTCGGAGATCGCGACGATCCCCTCCGCCTTCATCAGGCCGATCTCCGCGAGCGCGACGCCCTTCTGCCCCTTCGACACCGCGCCGATGGGGAGGACGCGAACGCGCGCCGTCTCGCGGATCCGCCTCTGGACGAACGACGCGGTCGGGGCGTCGTCGATCACGGGGTCCGTGTTCGGCATGCAGCAGACGGTCGTGAAGCCGCCCGCCGCCGCCGCCTCGGAGCCGGAGGCGATCGTCTCCTTCCACTCGAAGCCGGGCTCGCGGAAGTGGACGTGGAGGTCGACGAACCCGGGGGCGACGACGAGGCCGGAGGCGTCGACGACGACGGCCCCCTGCGGCGGGGCGATCCGCTCGTCGACCTTCGCGACGACGCCCCCCTCGAGGAGGACGTCGAGCGTGGCGTCGAGGCCGCGCGAGGGGTCGACGACCCGGCCGCCTGCGATCAGGACGGGGGTGTCATTCATCTCCGCTCGCTCCGATCAGGAGGTACAGCACGGCCATCCGCACCGACACGCCCGCCTCGACCTGGTCGAGGATGACCGATCCGGGACCGTCGGCGACGGAGGAGTCGATCTCGACGCCGCGGTTCATCGGACCGGGGTGCATGACGATGGCGTCCGGGCGCGCCAGCTTGCGGCGCTCGGGGGTCAGCCCGAAGAGCTCGAAGTACTCGCGGTCGGACGGGAAACCGAGGCCGCCGCCCCGCTCCTTCTGAACGCGCAGCATCATGACGACGTCGGCCCCGTCGACGGCTTCCTCGATTCGCGTCACGACGCGGGCGCCGGTCCGCTCGATCTCGGGCGGCAGGAGCGTGCGGGGACCGGCCAGCGTCACCTGGGCTCCCATCTTCGGAAGGAGCGCGAGGTTCGAGCGGGCGACCCGGCTGAAGCGGACGTCGCCGCAGATCGCGACCCGCAGCCCCTCGAGCCTCCCCTTGGCCCTGCGCATCGTGAAGGCGTCGAGGAGGGCCTGCGTCGGGTGCGCGTGCGTCCCGTCGCCGGCGTTGATGACCGCGCACTTCAGCCTCTTGGCGAGGAAGTGGGGCGCGCCGGAGGCCTGGTGGCGGATGACGATCGCGTCGGGCGCCATCGCCTCGAGGTTCCGGCAGGTGTCGAGGAGCGTCTCCCCCTTGGCGGCCGACGAGGTGGCCGCGGCGAAGGAGATCGAGTCGGCCGTGAGGCGCCGCTCGGCGATCTCGAAGGAGAAGCGGGTCCGCGTCGAGTTCTCGTAGAAGAGGTTCGCGACGAGCCGGCCCCGGAGGGTCGGCACCTTCTTGATCGTCCGCTTGTTGATCTCGTCCATCGACTCGGCCGTGTCCAGGATGGCCTGGATCTCGGACTTCGTGAGCGACTCGATGTCGAGGAGGTCCTTCTTCGTGAAGGAGGCGGGGTCGGCCGTGGTTTCGGGCTTCCTGCTCACCGCTTCCCGCGGGCGCGCCCCTTCGGGGCGGCCTTCCCGGCCGCGCTCCGGGCGGCCTTCTTCTTCGGGGCTGCCTTGACGGGGGCCTTCCTGGCCGGCAGCTTCGCCGGGGCCTTCTTCCCGGTCTTCCTCGCCGTCTTCGGAGGCGCCTGCGGCTCGGCGTGCCGGTCGAGGAGCCACACGTCGTCCTCCCCGTCCGTCTCGCGAAACGTCACCGAGACGACCTCCGAGGCGGAGGTGGAGATCCGCTTGCCGACGAGCTGCGCTTCGATCGGAAGCTCGCGGCGCCCGCGGTCGACGAGGACGGCGAGCAGGATCCGACGCGGGCGGCCGAAATCGAGGATCGCGTCGATCGCCGCACGGACCGTCCGGCCGGTGTAGAGGACGTCGTCGCAGAGGACGATCGTCTTCGTCTCGACCGGGAAGGAGATGTCGGTCCGCTTGAGGACCGGCGACGAAGCGACCGTCGTCAGGTCGTCGCGGTAGAGCGTGATGTCGAGGAGCCCCACGGGGACCCGGACCCCCTCGGCCTTCTCGATCTCGAGGGCGAGCCGGCGGGCCAGCGGGACGCCGCGCGTCCGGATGCCGACGAGCGCGAAGCCCTCGACTCCCCCCGCCGCCTCGACGACCTCGCGGGCCATCCGGGCGACGACGCGGGCCATGCCGGCGGGATCCATCAACCGGAGCTTGCGGAAGGTGCCGTTCGCTTCGCCCATCGTCCGAACCGGCGGGACAGTACACGCGCGGACCCCCGTCGTCAACGCGCGTTGATGACCTCGGGCGGGTGCGCGAGACAAGCCCTCGACCCGCCGCGGATCGCCGGGCGACGCCTCGGGAGGATGCCTTCGCCTTCGCGCTCCCCCTCGCAAGAATCGCGATCCTCCTCTTCGTGGCCCGGAGCAGCCCTCTCCCCCTCGACGACGCCGCGACGTTCTTCCTCCACGGCGCCCTGCAGGACGGCGCGGCGGGGGCTCCTTCGCGAAGTCGGCGGACGCCCGGTCGCTCCTCCGGCTCGCGGCCTTCCTCTCGGCCGGCACGCTGGCCGCGGTCCTCGGTGCGAAGGTCTTCCGCGGCACGCCACGGTCTATCCGCCCCGAACGTCGGCGGAATGGGCGCTCGGCAGGGAGCCCCTCTTCGGGGACCGACCTCCGCCGGGCGGTGACGGGCCCGCCGGGAACCGCCACAATCCTCCCGTGGACGTCTCCGACTTCGATTTCGACCTGCCTCCGGAGGCCATCGCCCAGCGCCCGGCGCCGCGCGGCACCTCGCGCCTGATGACGCTCGACCGCGCGACCGGCGCGACCGCGCACCGGAGCGTCGCCGACCTGCCGACCCTCCTCCGGCCCGGCGACCTCCTCGTCGTCAACGACACGCGGGTCGTCCCGGCCCGCCTCTTCGGCGTCGACGCCGAGGGACGGCGAACGGAATTCCTCCTCGTCGAGAAGTCCGGCGACCCGGCGGCGTGGGACTGCCTCGCCAGGCCAGGCCGCCGCGCGAAGCCGGGCCGTTCCTTCGACTTCGGTGCGGGGCTCCTCGGAACCGTGACCGGGAAGGGAGATTCGGGCCACTACCGCGTCACCTTCTCGGGGACCCCGCTCGAGGCGGCCCTGCCGCGCGTCGGCACGACGCCCCTCCCCCCCTACATCCACCGGGAGGGGGGCGTCGCAGACGCACGCGACGCGGAGGACTACCAGACCGTCTACGCGCGCGAGCCGGGCGCCATCGCCGCCCCGACCGCCGGCCTCCACCTGACGCCCGAGATGCTCGACGCGCTGCGGGGCCTCGGAGTGGAGACGGCCGCCGTGACGCTCCACGTCGGAATCGGGACGTTCAAGCCCGTGAAGGCCGAGCGCGTCGAGGAGCACCGTATGGACGCGGAACGCGGCGTCGTCCCCGAGGCGACCGCCGCCGCCGTGGGGCGCGCGAGGGCGGAGGGGCGCAGGGTGGTGGCGGTCGGGACGACGAGCGTGCGGACGCTCGAGGCGTCCGCACGAGAGAACGGGGGACGCGTCGTTCCCGGACCCCTGGAGACGCGCCTCTTCCTCGTCCCGGGAGCGGAGTTCCACGTCGTCGACGCCCTCCTGACGAACTTCCATCTGCCACGCTCGACCCTCCTGATGCTCGTCAGCGCGTTCGCAGGACGCGAGAGGGTCCTCGCGGCCTACCGCGAGGCGGTCTCCTCCGGATACCGCTTCTTCTCCTACGGTGACGCGATGCTCGTCGCCTGAGCCGGAACGGCAGGGAGCCGGCGCCGCCGCAACGGCCCGACGTGCCCCGCGACTCAGCGCGCCGGGAAAGCGGCCCGGATCGTCTCCGCCTCGGCCTCGGACATGCCGGGCGCCCCCTTCCGGAGCATCCCGACGAAGTGGTCGAGCTCGTGCGCCTTCGCGGGGAAGCCGACGTTCGTGCCGGGACCGCCCGTGCTCGATGTCGCGATCGCGCGGCGCGTCTTCCGGTCGAGGACCGCCGTGAACGGCAGCCCCGCCCCTTTCCCGGCCAGCGACGTCAGGAGGTCGTCGGCGCCGGCGTTCTCGAGAGCCTTCTTCTCGCCCCGCTCGAGGACGGTCAGGCCGGCCTTCTCGTAGTGGCGGTCGAGGATCTCTTTCGCCGCCGGTGCCGAGAGGACGGCGTCCAGCTTCCGGCACCAGCCGCACCAGGAAGCGTGGAAGACGACGAGGATGTTCTTCTTGCCGGCCTTGCCTGCCTTCGCGGCGGCGTCGAGGACGGCAGCGGCCGTCGGGGGCGCGGCCGGTGCGGGCACGGAGGCGAGCAATCCGCAGCCGAGGACGAAGGCGAAAATGAGACGGCGGCTCGACATGACGCGGGAGTTTACCCGGGCGTGCCGGGAGTCCGCAGACCCCGGAAGGGACTCCTCGCGGGCCGCCCCCCGCGTTACTCGCCGGCGAGGAGCTTCAGGACGCGGTCGGCTTCCGCCGCCGTCGCCGGTCTCCAGCCCGAGCCGAAACCGGCGCCGAGGAGCTTGCGGAGGTCCCTTACCTCCATCCCGACCACTGCGGCGCGAAGACGTGCCGCCTCGGTCGCGACCGTCCGGGCCTCGTCCTCGGCGGAGTCCCGGCGGAAGGCGCGCGCCGCGTCCGCCGCGTCGGCGTACTCGGTCTTCCAGTCCTCGTGCAGGTAGCCCTTGAAGGCCTCGCGCAGGGCCGGGTAGCGCCGGGGGTCGATCTCTGCAGGCGCCTTGTTCGTGGTTTCGGTCATCGGGAAGCCTCCGGGTACGACGTCAGGACGTAGTAGATCTCCGATTCCTCGTTCCACTTGAGGACGACGAGGGCTCGCTTGCAGGGAACGGGCTCCTTCGCCCCTCGCCGGAGCGAGCGGCCGAGGACGCGTCCGGTCCCAGGCCACTCTATGACGAGGTTCGCGCGCGAGCCCGTCCGGGCGGCCCAGCCGTCGACGCGCTTGCGGCTCGCCTGGATCGCGGCGGCGACGGCCTCCTCCGCCGTGGCCCGGTCGGTGAAGGTCGAGGCCGCCGAGATCCCCTTCTCGCGCTTCAGCCGCTCGCGCAGCTGGGCGTCCGTGAGGCCGACGTGCCTCGAGAGAGTGTGCCCACCGCGCTTCTCGTCGCGTTCGAGGTCGCGGCGCTTCGCCGCCTCGGCGGAGGAGTGGGGAACGAGGCCCGCGGTGAGGGCGAGGAGGAGGAGGAGGGTCGGGCGGAGGAGTGCGCGGAGGCGGACGAACACGAGGCGGAGGTTAGCCGAAGCCCGGGCTTCGCGCGCGGCCCGCCTGTTCGGGACGTCGAGGACTCGCACTCCGTCGGCCGGGTCCGCCCGACGAATCCCTCGCGGCGACCGGCCTCAGCGTCCCGGCCCCAGCTCCACGGACCTCTGGACCAGAGGCGGTCCGTCGAGGCCGCGGATCTCGAACCGCAGGAGCTCTCCCTCCACCGTTCCGGCCCAGAGCGTGCCGTCCGGCAGGAGCGTCGCGGTCTGGAGACCCGCTCCGGTCTGCCGGCCCGACCAGACACGGTACGAGAGAGTCCGCCGGCCGGAGGCGTCGGGGAGGAGGGCGGAAAAGGCGTAGCGCGAGACGCCGTCGAGGCCGACGGCGAGGACCTCGTCCTTCCCCGGCACCGGCACGACCCACATCGCGTCGAGACCCGCCGCGTCGAGAGGAACGAAGGCCCCGGAAGCGAGGTCGTAGACGTGTAGGCCCGCCGGGTAGATCCCGGCCGCGACGACGAGGCCGAGGCGCGGGACGGGCGCCAGGCGGTAGACGGCGCGCGAGGGGACGGGATGCTCCCTCACGCTCCAGCGCCCCTCCCGCGAAGTCAGCTCGAGGAGGCTCGAGCCCCAGGTTCCCGCGAGGATCCGCCGGACCCCGGGAGCGGCCCAGACCGCGTGGAACGACGCCGGCCGGCCGAGGAGCGCCTGGACGTCGACCTTCTCGAGAAGGTCGAGAGAAGGCCAACCCCACCGGCGGATCGTCCCGTCCGACGACGACGTGACGAGCTCGCGGCCCTTCTCCCCTTCCACGAGCGCGAGGTCGTTCACGAGGAAGTCGTGCGCCTTCGTCCGGAGCATCAGCTCCGGCCCGGGGAGGCGCCAGAGGGCGACCGTCTTGTCGTCGGAGGACGACGCGAGGAGGTCGCCGTCTCTCGCGAGCGAGGGGATTCCGTCCGTGTGCGCCTCGGCGTGCCGCACCGCGAGGGTCCGGGTGTCGAGGACCCAGAGGTGCCCGTCCCGCCCTCCCGCGAAGACGGTCGTCCCGCCTGCGTCGTGCTCGGCCGCCCAGAGGGCGCGCCCGCCGGCAGGGACTCGCGCCGACGGCGGGAACCCCGAGTAGGTGACGAACGCGAGGCGCTGCCTGCGCGGAACCAGAGCGAGGAGGAAGTCGGAGTCGAGGAAGAGGCTCCCGCCGGGAGAGACCGAGGGGAGGACGGTGCCGGGATCCGTGCCGACGCGCCACGCCGTGACCCCTTCGAGGCCCGAGGCGAGGAGCGTCGGCCCGTCGGAGACCCAGGCGAGGCCGTACGTCCAGCCGCGCCGCGGGAGGAGCCGGGGACCGGGCGGCCCGGTGGTCGAGAAGACGGCGACCGTGTCGAACGGCCCGCCGACGGCGACGTCCCCACGCGCGTCGTCGACGGCGACCGCGAGGACCTGCCGCTCGGCGAAGGGTGCCTCGACGACCTGGACGCCGTCGGGAAGCGACCACGCGCGGACCGGCAGCCCCGTCCCCTGCGCCAGCGCGGCGAGTCGCTCGCCGACGTCGGCAACCTCGCCGGGGACGTAGGGAACGCGCGCCCGGAGACGCCGGACCCATCCGCCTTCCGCCCGTTCGAAGAGGTGCCACTCCTCGTCGCCGCGGAGCCCGAGGAAGCGGCCCGAGCGGGAGACCGAGACGCGTCCCTCGACCGGCGCCGGAGCGTCCGCCGGAAGCGGGCCGAGGTCGGCCTCCTCCTGCTTGATGGGGTGGCGGGCCCGGACCCGGCCGTCGCGGACGACGAGGAGCCTCCCCCCTCCGAGGGGCGCAGCCGCCACCTCGCCCGGAGCGAGCGGCACGCGCGACGCCGCGAGCGCGCCGTCCGCCGGGAGAAGGTAGAAGGCCGACGGAGCCGAGAGGACGACGGTGTCGTCGAGGATGCCGAGGACCCGGTGAGCGTCGGGAGGAACGGCCACCTCCCGCTCGAGGGAGAGGAGCGGCGGAGCCTCAGAGACCCCGGGCGTCTCCCGGCCCCCCGTCGCAGGGCTCCGAAGGAGGATCAGAGAGACGGCCGCGGCGACGAGGGCGAGCGCCGCGGCGGCCCCGACGAACGCCGGGGCCGGCCGCGACCGCCGCGGCCGGCCTGACGCCGTGTCCGTCGGCTCCGGGCAGGCGCAGTCCTTCGCCCGCACCTCTCCGCCCGAATCGGGCGACGGCGCCGGCGCCGGGAGGGAGCCCGGCTCGGCAGGGCCCGCGTCGACGGGCTCCTGCTGCGAGACCGGCCGGGTCGTGGAAGGTTCGGCCCCGCTCCCGCCAACCGTCCCTTCCGGGAGGTTGAATCGGTACCCCACCCTCGGGACGGTCTCCACCCAGGGTGAGGCCTCCGTTTCCCCGAGGGCCTTGCGGATGAGAAAGACGGCCTGCGTCAGGGAGGCGTCCGTCACAACCGTCCCGGGCCACACCGCGTCGAGGATCTCCTCCCTCGAGACGGCCCTTCCCGCGTTCCGAACCAGGTGCAGGAGAACCTCGAACGCCTTGGGCGTCAGCGAAAGGGGGATTCCGTCCCTCAGGAGGAGGCGTGCCCGAGCATCGAGACGAAACCCGGCGAACTCCCACAACTCCCTGGCTTCAGGTGACTTGGCCGACATCACAGGATCCTGTGAGGCAATCGTAGCCGAAAAATGAGACGGCCTTGAGGAACTCGGCCCGAAGCGAGCCGTAGCTTGGGGCGCCATGAGACAGAACCTCAAGACCCTGCCGACCCTCCTCGGCTCGGCCCTCACGGGAGCGGCTCTCCTCTTCGCTCTTCCGTCGGCCGCAGCCAACATTCTCCACAACGGGTCCTTCGAGACCGGGCTCGGCGGCTGGGCGGCGACGTCTCCCGTCGAGTGGGCCGCGGAGGGGGCTGCCGGGCCCGGCTCCGGGTCTGCCCGTCTCCGCGGGAATCCCGGGATCGTCGGCGCGCTGTCGCTCTCCCAGTGTGCGGCCGTGTCGCCCGGCGCCGCCTACGACCTCGGGGCGACGACGCTCCTCCCCTACTCCTCGGAGGCGGAGGGGGGCGTGTCTCTCCGCGTCGTCTGGCACTCCTGGCCCGCGTGCGAGGGGGCGACCCTCGGCCTCTCCCCCGCTCTCGACTTTCCTCATGTGGCCCCGGCCGCCTGGACCCGCCGGAGTCTCGAACGGCTCCGCGCGCCGTCCGGTGCCGCGAGCGCTTCCGTCCAGGTCGTCCCCTGGGCCTCCGGCTCGGAACCGGGCTTTACCGCGTTCGTCGACGACGTGGAGCTCACCCCGTCGCAGAGGTTCGTCACGCTGACGGTCCCGACCGCGGCTTCCGTGGACGGGGCGGGCGGGGAGCGCTTCCAGACGACCCTCGTCGTCACGAATCCCGCTCTCTACACCCGGCGCGTGGACCTCGCCCTTCGCTGCACGCTCGGCCAGCCGTGCGGGACCTCCGCCGTGAGCCTCAACTTCGCGCCTGGCGAGACGCGCGTCTTCGCCGACGCCCTGCTCGACGTCTTCGGCAAACGAAACGGGGCCGGCGCGATCGAGCTGACCTACGAGGCGACCCCCGGCCCGATCGTCGCGTCCGCGCGGGCGGCGACGGTCCACGCCGAGAGGCCCGGGAACGGGATGGCCCTGCCGGTCCTCCCGAAGTCGTCCGCGAGGAGCGCCGCGACGTTCGCCGGCCTCGCGGACGGGCGCGCCGGAGCGGGCGGAACGCGCGTGAACGCCGGCGTCTACAACCCGCAACCGGCGACCGTCTTCGTCGGCTTCAACGTCCACGACGGAGACGGCGAGCTCCGGAACTCGGTCCTGCGGTGGGTCGCCGGAGGCGAGTGGGTCCAGATCAACGACCTCTACGCGACGGCCGGCGTGGAACCGGCCGGCCCGGGTTCCTTCGTGACGTTCCATGCCGAGGCCGCGGTCTTCCCCTTCCTCATCTCCATCGACAACCGCTCGGGCGACCCGACGTTCCTCGAGCCCAGGGAGAGCTTCCAGCCATGAGACCTCTCGCACCGATCCCGACGATCCTCACCGGCCTTCTCGCCGCCGCCCTGCTCGCGCCGACCGCCTGGAGCGAGAACCTCGTCGTCAACGGTGACTTCCGCGAGGGACTCTCCTCGTGGTCGCGCCTCGACCTCGTCTCCTTCAGCGCCGGCGGGGCCGCGAGCCCGGGCGCGGCCCGCATCACGCTCCCGAATCGCCCGGAGGGGGGTGACGCGATGCTCCAGTGCGTCGCGGTCGAGGGCTACCGGCTCTACGACCTCGGGGCCTCCGTCCGCCTCCCCGAGTGGCCCGGGCACTCCGGGGGCGTCTCGGTCCGCCTCCGGTGGCACGCCGCTCCGGAATGCCAGGGCCCGTCGCTCCGCGGCGCCCCGTCGCTCGACTTCTCCTACACCGAGCCCGCCGGGTGGCAGGTCAAGGAGCGGCGCCGGATCCCGGCTCCCGAGAGTGCCGTCAGCGCGCTCGTCGTCGTGGTCGCCCGGGCCGCGGGAGAGGACCCCTACCCGATCTTCCTCGACGACGTCTTCCTGCGGCGCTCCGTCGAGGGGGAGGACGTCTTCCTCCCGACGGCGGCCTCCGTGCGCGGCGCGAAGGGCGAGCGTTTCGAGACCGACCTCTGGGTCCACAACCCCACACCGGCGGAGCGGAGGTTCGCCGTGAGCCTCTGGCGCGACGGCCGCCCGACGACGCCCTTCGTCCTCCTCGTCGGCGCGGAGCAGACCCGCCACTTCCCCGACGTCCTCTCGTCGGCCCTCGGTCAGCGCGACACCGCCGGAGCGATCCAGGTCTCGTACGACCCGCGCGAGGGCCCCATGCTCTTCTCCGCGCGCGTCGTGACGGTGAACGCCGAGAGCCCGGGGAACGGCTCTTCCGTCCCCGTCCTGCGCCGGGACGAGGCCCGGACGAGCGCCCTCTTCCACGGTATCTCGGGCGCCCGGCACGACCTCGCGGGCGCCTTCCGGGTCAACGCGGGCGCCTTCAACCCGCACGACGCTCCCGTCGAGGCCACCTTCTGGCTCACCGACGGCGACGGCACCGAGCTCGGTTCGTTCACCCGCACCCTCGCGCCCGGCGCCTGGCTCCAGGTAAACGACGTCTTCCGGGAAGTGGGGGCCGCGGGGGTCGCCACGGAAGGGGCGCGGCTCGCCTTCCACGCCCGGCTCCCCGTCTTCCCCTTCGTCGTCGCGGTCGACGATCGCTCCGGCGACGGCACCTTCATCGCGGCCCGCGACGTTCCCCTGATCCCCTGACCTCCTCCGGCCGGCCGGGAGTCCGACCCTCCCGCCGGCCGCGTCCCCTCAGTGCGTGGCGCGGTCGGCGACGACGCCGGCCACGAGGAGCCCGAGGCCGCACGCGTCGAGGATCGAGAAGACGACGCCCGCGATCGCGAAGACCGCGGCGATCCCGCCCGGACTCTCGACGAGCCTCGGGGCGAGCGTGTACAGGAACGCCCCGCCGAGACCCGACAGGAGGAAGACGGCGAGGCCCGCTGCCGCGAGGTTCGAGGCCTTCGGGTGGCTCGCCTTCCTGCCGAGGACGACGACGAGGCCGACGACGACGACGACGAGCACCGGCAGCTGGCGCGCGACCGAAGAGAGGAACGACAGGAGGGACGCCCCGCTTCCGTACATGCCGCGAACGGTAGCAGAGGGGCGCGGCCGTCCGCGACCCGGGCCGCGCCGGGCGACTCCGGGTTGACAGACCCGCCGTCCCGGCCGATCTTCGTCCGCGGGACCGCAGATGACCGACGCCTCCTCCCGCGCCCCGGACCGCCTCCTCGAGATCCTCGCGGAGAAGATCGCTTCCGCGACGGGCGTCGACGCCGGGTTCGCGCGCGAGCTCGCCCCCTCGGCCCTCGCCTCGACGTCCCTGGACGCGGAGGAGCCGATCGCGCTCCTCGACGCCGCCGGCCGCGAGGTGGCCCGCATCCCGTTCGCCCTCGTCGAGGAGGCCTTCGACGACCTCGACGACGAGCTGGAGGCCTAGACAGGGACCGAGAGGAGGGACCGAGAGGGGTCAGGTCCAGAACGGTGTAATGTTTTCAACAATACACCGTTCTGGACCTGACCCCTCTCTCGGCACTCTACTGCTCCCGCGGAACGAGCGTCCTTGCCGGGCGGAAGGGGGCGCAGGGGAAGCCCGGCTGGCCGGGCTTCCCCCGTTCTCCTCAGTAGGCCTGGAGGTACTCCTCGACCTCCCACGGGTGGACGCGGGAGATGTAGGTGGCCCACTCGGCCCTCTTGGCCTCGACGAAGTGCTGGTGGATGTGCTCGCCGAGGGCGTTCTTCACGACGTCGTCCTTCTCGAGGCAGTCGAGGGCGTCGGAGAGGTTCGCCGGGAGCTGCTCGATCTTCCGGCGTCTCTTCTCGCGCTCGGACATCTCGAAGATGTTCTCGTTCACCGGCTCGCCCGCGTCGATCTTGTTTCGGATGCCGTCGAGGCCGGCCGCGAGCATGACGGCGAAGGCGAGGTAGGGGTTGCAGGCCGGGTCCGGCATCCTCACCTCGCAGCGCGTCCCCATGCCGCGCCGGGCGGGGATCCGCACCATCGGCGAACGGTTACGCTCGGACCAGGCGACGTTGACCGGCGCCTCGTACCCCGGCACGAGCCTCTTGTACGAGTTGACGAGCGGGTTCGTGACCGCCGCGATCGCCTTGGCGTGCTTCAGGACGCCGCCGATGTAGTACATCGCGGTCTTCGAGAGCTGGAAGGGGGCCTTCGGGTCGTAGAAGGCGTTCTTCACGCCCGCGCCGCTCCCGGTCAGGAGCGACTGGTGGACGTGCATCCCGGACCCGTTCACCCCGAAGATCGGCTTGGGCATGAAGGTCGCGTGGAGGCCGTGGTCCATGGCGACCTTCTTGACGATGAGCTTGAAGGTCGTGACGTTGTCGGCCGTGAGGACGGCATCGCCGTACTTGAAGTCGATCTCGTGCTGCCCCGGCGCCACCTCGTGGTGCGCCGCCTCCACCTCGAAGCCCATCGCCTCCAGCGCGACGACGATGTCGCGTCGGGCGTCCTCGCCACGGTCGACCGGGGTCAGGTCGAAGTAGCCGCCCGAGTCGTGCGTGTCGACGATCGGGTCTCCGGCCGCGTCCCGGCGGAAGAGGAAGAACTCCGCCTCGGGGCCGGTCATCAGGCTGTACCCGAGCTCCTTCGCCTTGTCCTTCTGGCGCTTGAGGGTCTGCCGGGGGCAGCCGGCGAACGGCTTCCCGTCGGGCGTGATGACGTCACAGACGAGGCGCGCGACCTTCCCGTTGGCGTGCGACCACGGGAAGATCCGGAAGGTCTCGAGGTCGGGGACGAGCCCCATGTCCGATTCCTCGATCCGCGTGAAGCCCTCGATGGACGAGCCGTCGAACTGGATTTCGCCCGCGAGCGCCTTCTCGAACTGGGAGCGGGGGACCTCGACGTTCTTGATGATCCCGAGGATGTCCGTGAACTGGAGGCGCAGGAACCTCACGCCTTCCTTGTCGCACGTCTTCAGGATTTCGGCGGCCTTCATGCCCATCTTCGTCGCTCCTTCGTCCCGAATCGGCCGGAACGGCGCGGAATCTGACGCAAAACCGCATCTTCGTCAAGTCTGTTCGGAGTTCCGTGAGCCAAATGTGACATTTGCGATAAATCGGATAAAACATTCTTTTTTTCAATGGCGCCGCACCCGGAGAGATACTCCCGTCCATGACCCGACCGAGCCGCGAGAACGCATGGGCCCTCCTGACCGAGTTCACCGCTTCGCAGGCGCTCCGCCGCCACGCCCTCGCCGTGGAGGCGTCGATGCGCCACCTCGCCCGCTCCTCGGGCGTGGCCGACGAGGCGGAGGTGGAGCGCTGGGGGCTCGTCGGCCTCCTCCACGACTTCGACTACGAGAGGTTCCCTACCGAGGAGGACCACGTCTGGCGCGGCATGGAAATCCTCCGCGAGAGAGAGTGGCCCGGGGACCTCGTCAAGGCGATCGGCGGTCACGCCTTCTACACCGGGATCCCGCGCGAGACGCCGATGGAGAAGGCGATCCTCGCGACCGACGAGCTGACCGGCTTCGTCGGCGCCTGCGCCCTCGTGAGGCCCTCGAAGAGGATCGCCGACGTCCCCGTCGAGTCGGTCCTGAAGCGGCTGAAGGAGAAGGCGTTCGCCCAGAAGGTCGACCGCGAGTACGTGAGGCGCGGCGCCGAGGAGTGGGGGAAGCCCCTCCCCGAGCTCGTGGCGCTCGTCCTCGCCTCGCAGGTTCCCATCGCCGCGACGCTCGGCCTCGACGGCGCGCCGGCTCCCGACCTCCCGGACGCCCCCTGCCCGCCCGCGCCGCCCGCGCCCTGAGGCCGGTCGCGGCGGGGCTCCTCCGCGGGGCCCCGGCTTCCCTTCTCGACGCGAGGCGCGGCCGGACCGATACTCCGCCGGATGCGCTCTCTCCTGATCGACAACGCCCTCGTCGCGGGAATGAGGTCGCCCGACGACCTCCACCCGAACGGCGCCGTCTGGGCCGAGGACGGCGTCATTCGCGCCCTCGGCTCCGCGGCACGGTCGGCGGCGGACGCCGCAGCAGCTCGGGGCGAACCGTTCGAACGGGTCGACGCCGAGGGCCTCTGGCTCTTTCCCGGGTTCGTCCAGACACACGTCCACCTCTGCCAGACGCTGCTCCGCAACGGCCCTGACGACCTGCCCCTCCTGCCGTGGCTGAAGACGCACGTCTGGCCGGGCGAGGCGGCGCACGACGACGAGACGCTCTTCCTCTCCGCCCGCCTCGGCCTCGCCGAGCTCGCCGCCGGCGGGACGACGACCCTCCTCGACATGGGGACCGTCCGCCACACGGACGCCGTCTTCCGCGCCGCCGAGGCCTCGGGCCTCAGGGTCACGAGCGGGAACGCCCTGATGGACGACCCGGCGACGAACCCGCCCGAGCTCTTCGCCGACACGGACGAGGCGCTCGAGGAGGGGGAGCGCCTCTTCGCCCGCTGGCACGGCGGCGCGAACGGCCGCCTCCGCTTCGCCTGGTGCCCCCGCTTCGCCGTCTCCTGCACCGACAGGATCCTGCGCGAGGCGGCCTCGCGGGCCCGCGCGAAGGGGCTCCTCGTCCATACGCACGCCTCCGAGAACCTCGACGAGGTCGCGCTCGTGAGGACGCGCAGCGGGAACACGAACGTCGAGCACCTCCGGGAGCTGGGAATCGGCGGGACCTCGGCCGTCCTCGCTCACGTCATCCACACGAACGAAACGGAACGGGGCCTCCTCGCCGCCGACGGTACCGCCGTCGCTCACTGCCCCTCCTCGAACCTGAAGCTCGCCTCCGGGATCTGCCCCGTCCCCGACTACCTCGGCCGCGGAATCCGCGTCACGCTGGGGGCCGACGGCGCCCCGTGCAACGACCGGCTGGACATGTTCTCGGAGATGCGCCACGCGGCGCTGCTGCAGAAGGTCGCCTCCGGCCCCGGGGCGCTCACGGCCTGGCAGGTCGTGAGGATGGCGACGGTCGAGGGGGCCGCCGCCCTCGGGCTCGGAGGCGTCTGCGGGACGATCGCGGAGGGCAGGAGGGCCGACCTCGTCCTCCTCGACCCTTCCGCCGGCTTCGCGCTTCCGACGTCGTGGCGCGACGACCCGTACGGGCCCGTCGTCTTCTCGTTCGACCGGAGCAACGTCGTGGAGACGCGGGTCGACGGAGAGGTCGTCTTCCACCGGGAGAAGAGACCCGCGCGTTCGCTCGCTCCCTCCCCCGCCGAGATCGAGCGGGCGGCCGCGGCGCTCCGCTCCCGGCGCCAGCGCCGCCAGGCCTGAGAGGAGCCGGGGGCTCGCTCCCTCGCCGCGCCGCTCCCCCCGCCCTTTCGCTTGCCGCGGCGCCTCGTCCGGCCCACACTTGACCCAGAGGCCGCGCTGGAGGTGCACGATGGCAGCCCGTCAGAGCTCCGCAGTCTTGAAGAGCATCGTCGTAGGAACGGACTTCTCCATCTGCGCCGCCCGCGCCCTCGCCTGGGCCGTGTCGCTCGCGCGGTCCTCCGGGGCGAAGGTCCACATCGTCCACGTCCTCCTCGAGCCGGTGCAGGCGCTCGACGTCGCCGCCGCGCTCCCCTACCCGGACGTCGAGGTCCGAAAGGAGTGGGAGGACGCCGCGCGGGTCAAGCTGGACCGCGAAGTGAGGGCGGCCCAGAAGAGGGGGATCGCGACGACGGCCGAGATCCGGTGGGGCCGGCCCTCCGACACGATCGTCGACGCCGCCGCGCGCCAGAGAGCCTCTCTCATCGTCCTCGGCACCCACGGCCGGTCCGCTCTCGAGAAGCTCCTCCTCGGCTCGACGGCCGAGCGCGTCCTGCGCCTCTCGCCGGTGCCGGTACTGACCGTCCGCGAGAAGAGGCGGTAGCGCGCCGGAGGGGTCCCCCCGGCGCGCCCTCCGCGGCGTCCTAGTCGGCCCTCTCCCAGCCGTGGGGGATCTCCACGGGGAAAGCCGTGCGGACGAGACGGGTCCGGTCCCCGAAGTAGAGGCCGCCCGCGGTCGGGTCGCCGTAGCCCACCCACTCCTCGAAGGCGACGGCGTTCAGAAGGTCCTGGACGGCCACCGTCTTCGTCTTCTTCTTCGGGTTTTCCCGGATCTCCTTGCGGGCGTTCTCGTACCGGCTCGAGGCGGCGAGCTGGGTCTGGTCGGCCCGGACCTCCGTGAAGCAGACCTGGCGGAAGACCTTCCCCGGGCGGTGCGTCGCGTACCAGGCGTACTCGATCGGCGTCAGGTTGGAGAGGACGAGGAGCTCGAGCGGCGCGAAGATCGCGTAGAGACGGGGCTCGCGGCGGGTCGGCTCGGCGGCGCCGATGGCCTTCGCGACCTCTCCCGGGGCCATGCTCTCCCGGCACGGGGCCGCCTCGAAGCGGGCCACGTCCGTACCCTCGCCCATCTCGAGGGCCTGCCCCCCGGTCTTCACGAGGTAGACCTTCCGGTAGGCGTCGAACGGGGTCGTCGTGAAGCCGTTGCTCGAGAGCGCCGTCTTGGTCCTCTTCCCCGAGCGGACCTCCTCGATCGCCCGCGCGGTGTCGCCGCCCGCGTCCCGCCATCCTCCCTCCTCGAGGTAGGAGAAGGCCGCCCTGCCGTCGGCGAGAGCGAGGTCGACGAAGATCGCGCGACCGTGGAAGTGCCGCCCGGACCCCGGGGAGAGGTGGTGGGCGAGCCCTTCGACGCCGAGGCTCGTCGCCAGGACGGAGCCGTGGGGGATCGTCAGGACGAGGTTTAACCGTTCCATCGTTTCTCCTGCCTCCCGGACGCGCCGGGAGCGCGAGCGTAGCTCAGCCGTTCGGGACGGCCCAAAGACCGCGGACGGCCGGGTGGTCCCAGGGTATCCGGTACTCGTCGGGGTCGTTCACGTCGAACGTCCGCGTGACGATGTAGAGGAGGGCGCAGGGGGTCGTCAAGGGGCGGTACCCGTGGGCGACGCCCTCCGGAATCCTGACGAGGAGGTCCTGCCCGTCGCCCGCGACGATCACCTGCGTCCGCAGGAAGGTGGGCGAGTCCTTCCTCACGTCGAAGAGGACGAACTTCGCCTTCGAGGGGTGGGGGCAGAACCAGACGTCCTGCTGCTTGAGGTGGTAGTGGAGCCCCTTGATGTGGTTCTCGACGTCGACGATCGTGTAGTTCACCTGCGCCACCGGGACGCCCTGGAAGAAACCCGCGAGCCCCTCGCTCCCGGCGTGGTCCGCCTTGGCGCGGTAGATCTCCTGGAAGAAGCCGCGGTCGTCCACGAAGCGGGGCAGCCGGTGGACCTGGACGCCCTCGATCGGCCCCGGCTTCCCGTAGGCCTTCGTCTCCGACCGGAACTCCTCGCCGATCGCTTCGGGCGAGAGGACCGGGGTCGAGAGGATGCTCATCCCGGCATTCTAATCGGCACCCGAGCCGTGCTAGCCTCCCCGGGCCCGATGCCGAAGAGGATCATTCCCGTCTCCTCCGGGAAGGGCGGCGTCGGCAAGACGACCGTCGCGACCAACTTCGCGCTCTCGCTCTCCCGGTACGCCCCCACTCTTCTCGTGGACCTCGACACCGGGACCTCCTCGGTCCGCAACACGATCGGCGTCCCGGTCGTGCACGACCTCTACCACTTCTTCCGCAAGGGGCGCCGCCTCGACGAGTGCATCACCGCCCTCCCTTCGTCCTGGGACCCCGACGGGGCCTATGCCCAGTTCGGCTTCGTGGCCGCGCCCCTCCACCTCATCGAGGACGTGACGAACTTCGGCCCCGAGAAGAAGGCCCTCCTCTCGGCGGCCATCAACGAGCTCCCGGCCGACTACGTCGTCCTCGACATGAAGGCGGGCCTCGACGCGAACGTCGTCGACTTCCTCCCCTGGTCGAACTCCGGCATCCTCGTCTTCACCCCGCACCTCCCGTCGGCGACGCTCGCCGCGTCGGACATCGTCAAGGCGATCCTGTTCCGGAAGCTGCGCATCGTCTTCTCCCCTTCCTCTCCTTTCTACGCGCAGGTGGACGACCCGCGGACGATGACGCTCCTGGTCAACGACCTCCTCGACCAGGTGGAGGACGTCTACGAGCCGGGGCTCCCGAACCTCGACGCCTTCCTCGTCGACCTCGCGTCGGCCCTCGGGCCGCACCCCGTCCTGGCCGAGGTGGCGCGCACCGTCGAGCACTTCCGCGTCCACTACGTCCTGAACGCCTTCAACGGGGTCGACGAGGCCTTCGACACCGCCGTGAAGCCGTTCGTCGAGAACCTCGTGAGCACCGTCTCGGAGAGGCTGACCCTCACGAACCTCGGCTGGGTCGTGAGGTCCGACGAGATCCACCGCGGCAACTGCAACCGCAGGCCGGTCCTCCTCGCCCCCCGCGACGGGCACGCCGGTCCCCACGCCACGCGCGCCGAGCTGGCGCTCGACGCGCTCATTCGGGAGACGACGGGCCTCGCCCTCGAGCCGAAGAAGCCGAAGCCGATCCTCCCCGTGCCGAGCCGTCCGGACCCCGAGAGCGCCCTCGCGCGCGAGCTCGACGCCCTGAACCGGATGTACCACCGCCGGGGCAACCGGGACGACCCGCGGGACAACTTCGACTACCTGACGGCCCGCGCGCTCCATCTCCTGACCCGCTCGAGGCCCTCCGAGTTCGGCACGCCGCGCCTCTGCGGCCCGGCCGAGATCCTCCGCGCGTTCTTCCCCTCCGGCGCTCCCTCTATCCGACCGTGAAGGGCCCCGGCCGCGTCGCGGTCCTCGCGCTGGCTTTCCTCGCGGCGGTGGGCCTCCTCCTGTCGCGCGGAAAGCTCCGCGAGGTGGCGCTCCGCTTCCGCCTCGCCTTCCTCGCGGCCGCCACCGTCCTCTGCGCCTCGATGCTCGTCAGGGGCCTCCTCGACGAGGGGGAGCGCCGGCTCTTCACGCTCGGCGCCTTCGCCGTCGTGGCGCCGTGCGTCGTCCTGGCCTGGCGCGACTTCCTGCGCCGGAAGTAGCCGCCCGCCGGGCCCTGCGAGGGCCTGCCGCTACCTCACGACGACGCGGTCCAGGACGACCCCCAGCTCGCGCGGGTCCTCCCCGAACCCGTCCGCCCGGGGCACGAACACCGGCGACTCCAGCTCCACGCGGACCGGCTCGCCCCCCGCCATCCGGCTTCGCGCCCCCTCTTCGAGGGGGAGCCTCGCCTCGGAGAACTCTCCCGGCAGGACGTCCACGGTCCCGGCGGGGATCCCCGCGATCGAGACGGAGACGCTCACCGGTACGTCCCGCGGCGCCCTCGCGCGGAGGGCGATCTCGTGCGGGCGGAGTCCGGCCGCGGGAATCCAGATGAAGGACGACCGGGCGGAGGTCCACCGCGTGGTCAGGCCGCTCTGCGCGTCCGCCTCCCTCCCGTGGAACCCCTCCAGCGCCGCCCAGGCGTCGCGCGGGTGGCCGAAGTCGAGGATTCGCTCCTCGCCGAGGCGATCCCAGACCGCCTCCGGCGGCGACGAGAACGTCGACTCCCGCAGGAGGAAGCAGCCTTCCGCCGGCCGCTTCGCTCCCGGCAGGGGCGGCAGCGCGACCGGCCGATCGCACGTGAGGATCACCTCTCGCGGCCGCGGGAGCGGGCCGTGGACGGGCACCGGCACGATGGCCAGCTCGAAGCGGCCCGGCTCCACCCTCCGGCTCAGGAGGACCCGGCCCGTCTCCGCGTCCCGCACCGTCACGGTCGTGGGCCCCTCGGGGTCGAACCGGCGGCCGCGCAGGAGGGCGACCGGCGGTCCCTGAAGGCCCGGGATGACGAGGCGGGCCCCCGGGCCGGCCCACCGGGTCGACGGCCGTCCCGGCACCTGCTCGCGCGGCCCGAATCCCGGGCCGAAGAGGGGCGGGGCCGGGTCGCGCACGGCGACCGCGAAGAGGCGACGGTTCCCGAGGGCCTCGGCCACTCGCCCTCCATGCCTCCAGACTCGCCACGCGGGGTCCTCGAGGTACGGAGGTTCGGGCTCCTCGCTGAAGTCGGAGAGGCGGACGAGCCGCCGGTTGACGCTCTTCACCGGGCCCAGCAGGAGGTCGTCGGTCAGCCCCCAGACCGCGAGTCGCCCTTCCAGGAGCTCGGTTCTCAGGAAGGAGGCGAAGACGCCGTCGGCGACGATCGTCTCGCGTCCCGGGTGGCCGTACCGGGCGACGAAGTCTATGGCGACCGCGGGCGGCGTCTCCCGGGTCGCGCCGTGACGCACCTCGGGCCAGGCGGAGCGGGCGAAGAGCGCCGCCCCGGCCAGCATCGCGACGAGGCCGAGCGGCGGCCGGCGGAGGAGGGCGGCGGTCCCGGCCGCCACCGGGAGGGCCAGGACGAGGACGAACGGGACCGAGTAGCGCGACATCGCGCGGCTGTGGAGGAACCAGAGCGAGAGGAACGCCGGGACGAGGACGAGGAGGAGGTCAACCGCCGCGCGCGGGGCTCGGCGGGCCGTCGCGGCGAGCCCCGCGAAGGCGAGGCCGAGGACGGCGAGCGCGGCCGGCCAGGAGAGGAAGTCCCTGACCAGGAACGAATCCAGGAGCGTGCCGAACGTCCCTGTGGCGAAGGCGTGAGAGCGGAACTCCGCCCTCTCGCCCACGGCCGCAAGGAGCCCGGAGACGCCCCCGGCCTGGGCCAGGAGCCAGAGTCCCCACGCCCACGTCCCCGCGAGACCCGAGAGGACGAGCGTCGCCGCGGCCGCGCGTCCCGGCTTCTCCCTCGACAGGCGGATCGCCCCGGCGAGGAGGAGCGGACCGAACGCGAGGACGAGGTGCGGCCTCACGCCGGCCCCGGCCGCCGAAGCCAGTCCGGCCAGGAGCGCGTACGGCCAGGCCCGTTTCCCCTCGCCGGCCCTCTCGACGGCCACGGCCAGCGCGGCGAGGGAGACGAGGAAGAGCGCGGTGGACGGGGAGTCGGAGAAGGCGCGGCCCCCGTTCACCCAGACGACCGGGAGGAAGGCCGCGAAGACAGTTCCCCCGAGCGCGGCCCAGCCCCCTACGAGACGCCGCCCCCAGAGGTAGAGGGCGGGGGGCGCCAGGCAGGAGAGGAGCGTCGAGGCGACCGCGAGCGCGTGAAAGGGGGACGGGACGAGGGGGAGGAGCGCCCGGCCGATCAGGATCCAGAGCGGAAAGCCCGGCGCCTGGGGCGAGAGCCGGGCCATGTCGAAGCGCGTCACCGCCCCGGCGAAGACCGCCTCGTCGATCTCCCCCGGCGAGGCGGCGACGGCCAGGAACCGCGTCGCCACGGCGGCACCGAGCAGCGCGGCCACGAGAAGAAAGGGCGGGGGGGGCTCGGGCGGCCCGGAAGCAGGGGGTCTCACGGAAGTCGCCATTCTAGGGGTCGCCCCGGCAGGCCCCCGGACGGCGGCGACGCCGCCGTCCGCCTCGCCATCGCCGGGCGCTAGAATGGGGTGATGTTCTCGAGGACCCGCCTGAAGGGATGACCGAACCCCGGATCATTCCCCGCGCCGAGCACCCGATCTCGCGCGGCTACATCGACCCCGACGCCCTGAAGGTTCTCTACCGCCTCCACCGGGCCGGATACAAGTCGTACCTCGTCGGAGGCTCGGTCCGCGACCTGCTGACCGGGAGGACGCCCAAGGACTTCGACATCGGGACCGACGCCCGGCCGCAGGACGTGCGCCGGCTCTTCCGGAACTGCCGGGTCATCGGCCGGCGCTTCAGGCTCGCCCACGTCCTCTTCGACGGCGGGAAGATCGTCGAGGTCTCCACCTTCCGCCGCCGCCCCGAGCCGGGAGAAGCCGAGCAGGGGCAGACGAGCGACGACGACCTCCTCATACGTTCCGACAACGTCTTCGGCACTCCCGCCGAGGACGCGGTGAGGCGCGACTTCACGATCAACGGCCTCTTCTACGACATCGCGACGTTCGCCGTCATCGACTACGTCGGCGGCGTGGACGATCTCGAGCAGCGCCTCGTCAGGACGATCGGCGACGCCGAGATCCGCTTCCGCGAGGACCCCGTGAGGATGATGCGGGCGTGCGAGTTCGCCGCCCGGCTCGGCTTCGAGATGACCCCCGAGGTCCGCGCGGCGATCGCGGAGAACCGGCAGGAAATCCGCAAGAGCGCCGCCCCCCGTGTGACCGAGGAGCTCCTCGATCCGCTCCGCCGCGGCTGGGGCGCCGCCACCTACCGGCTCTGGTCGGAAAGCGGGCTCCTCGGCGAGATCTTTCCCGAGCTCGAGCGCGAGGTCGGCGGGAAGGGCCGGGGCACGGGGCTTTTCTGGAAGATGCTCGGCGAGACCGACCGCCGGAGGGCCGGCGGAGAGGTCCTCTCCGACGCGATTCTCCTCGGCGTCGTCTTCCTGCCGCTCCTCTTCGCCGCGATCCGGACCCGTTCGGGCGGAAGCGTCGACGCCCAGAAGCTCCTCCTCCTCCTCGAGGACGTCGTCAACCCGCCGGCGGCACGGCTCTCCCTGCCGAACGCGGCGATCCACGATCTCAAACAGGGTCTCTTCACGATGGGGCGCCTCGCCGAGCTCCGTCCAGGCGACGCCGCCGGCCGGCGGCTCGTGACGAAGGGCTACTTCCCCGTGGCCGTCGGCCTTCTTTCCCTCTACGCGGCCGGCTCGGAGCGCTACCGCGAGGCGGCCGCGACCTGGCGGGACGTCCTCGGGCGAGGGGGAGGCCGCCAGACGCGGCCCGGCGAAGACCTCCGCGCGGCCATTCCCTTCCCGGAGGCGCTCGTGCCCCACGAGACGCACGGCCCTCACGAGATCCTGCTCCCCGACGAGGTCTCCCCCCCGAGAGCGGGCGCCCACCGGCGAAGGCGGAGGCGGGGCCGCGGCGGCGCGCCGGGCGCGGCCGCCTGAGGCGCTACTTCGACACGTCGAGAGGGGGGCCCGCCGAGCGGCGCTCGAAGACGTACGGCCCCTTCTCGGAACCCCAGACCTGGAGGTCGTTGACGTCGAAGCCGCGGTCCCACGTCTCCATCCGGCCGGCATAGAGCCTCACGTCCGACTCGGCGTAACGGGCGCCGGAGAGCGCCGACGGGCAGTTCGTCCCCTCCGTTCCGCCGCGCCAGCCTTCGGCCGCCCGCTTCAGCCGCACCGCGCACCCGATCCGCTCCACCACGTCCCCGGGTCCGTAGAGCGCGAGGTCCGCGGGGTCGCGCCACTTTCCCGAGACCACGATGGGGTCCTTCGGCTCGAAGACCCGCGAGATCACCCCGCCGTCCGCCGTCGCCTCGAGCCGGTAGAAGCGCTGTCGGTACGGCTTGTCGGGCGTCGCGAGGAGCGCCTGCTCGAGGTAGAGCACCGGCGAGCCGTCGCCGAGGCGGCTCTTCGGAACGCGCACGGAGACGAGCCGCACGGCGCGGTAGGCCTTCGGGTCGGCGTCGGACTGGGCCTTCGAGTCGAACGTCCCGGCCAGGAGATCGGCGACTTCCTCGACGGCGCTCGGCGGCTCGGCGGCGAGAGAAGGAACGCCGAAGCAGGCCGAAGCCAGGACGAGGGCGGGGAGCAGGGGTGAAACGGCGATCTTCACAGGCGCCAAGCCTACCAGCGTGCGGCGGAGCACGTTCTTCCCTCGTGACGCGACACGCCCCCCGAGCTACCCTGCCGCCGTGCGCCTCCCCGCCGGCACCCGCCTCGGCTCGTTCGAGCTGCTCGGGCTTCTCGGGTCGGGGGGGATGGGGGAGGTCTACCGCGCCCGCGACGAGCGCCTCGGCCGCGAGGTCGCGCTCAAGATCCTCGCGTCGGACTTCCTCGCCACGCCGGAATACCTCCGCCGCTTCATCGGCGAGGCCCGCACCGCCTCCTCCCTCAACCACCGCAACATCGTCACCATCTTCGAGGTCGGCCGGGCCGGCGACCATCCGTTCCTCGCCATGGAGCTCGTCGACGGACCGACCCTGAGGCAGCTCGCGGGCGGCAGTCTCCTGCCTCCGAGGAAGGTCCTCGACCTCACGATCCAGGTTGCCGAGGGCCTTTCGGCCGCGCACGAGGCGAGCCTCGTCCACCGAGACCTGAAGCCGGAGAACCTCATGGTCGCCCGGGACGGGACCGTGAAGATCCTCGACTTCGGCCTCGCGAAGCCGTTCGGCGCGGCCGCCTCGGGCGAGCTCGCCACCGGCCTCGCGAAGACCTCCACCGGCGTCGTCGTCGGCACCGCCAGCTACATGTCCCCCGAGCAGGCGCTCGGACGTCCCGTCGACTTCCGGTCGGACCAGTTCAGCCTCGGCCTGATCCTCTACGAGCTCCTGACGGGGCGGAAGGCGTTCGAGAGGCCGAGCGCCGTCCAGACCCTCACGGCGATCATCGAGGAGGAGCCCGAGTCGCTCGAGAGGCTCAGCCCGCGGACCCCGACGCCTCTCGTCTGGATCGTCGATCGTTGCCTCTCCAAGGACCCCGAAGACCGCTACGCCGCGACGAGGGACCTTGCGCGGGAGCTGATGCAGGTCCGCGACCACCTCGGACGCCTCACGGGGGGGCTTCCCCGCGTGGCCGGCGGGGACTCGGCCGGCGGGGAGACGGGACCCGTGCCGGCCGGTTCCGAGACGATTCGCGCCACGGCCGCCGCGCTGCACGGGAGCCGGGCCTCCGCGACCGTCGCCGCCCCCGGCCTCCCCGGTACGACCCGCCGCACCCAGGCCCGGACCGTGCCGCCGGCGGAGCCTGCCTGGCGCAGGGCCCTGAGCGTCCTCGGCGCGGCGCTCGGCGCCCTCGCCGTCCTCGGCGCGGGCGCCGGCCTCGGCTGGTGGCTGCGCGACAGGTCCGCCGAGACCCCGACGAGCTGGGACGGCGAGCTCGTCCTGGGCGCCGACACCCCCGTCCTCGCCTCGCGTCTCTCTCCGGACGGCCAGACGCTCGTCTTCGTGACCCCGGTCGGCGGCGTCGCGCAGGCCGCCGTCATGAAGCCCGCCTCCGGCGACTGGACCGTCCTCACCCGCGAGACCGGCTCGGGATCGGTCTACCGCGTCGCCTGGTCGACGGACGGCACGCGCATCTACTACGACCGCGTCACCGACGTGCCGCACGGCGTCTACAGCGTCCCGGTCGTCGGGGGCGAGGAGCGCCTCGTTCTCCGGGACGCCCAGAGCCCCGAAGCCCTCCCCGACGGGTCCCTCCTCGTCGTGAAGACCTCCCCGGAAGGGACGCTCCGGATCCACCGCTTCGACCCCGGCACCGGAAACGTCGTCCCGACGGGTCCTCCGGTCCTTGCCGAGTCTCTGGGGATTTCGGTCCGGGCCGCCCCCGGCGGCCGTGAGGCCCTGTTCTGGGGGCGCCTCGCCGGGGAGGGCGCGGGCTCGAGGCCCCGGGAGCTCCACCTGCTCGACCTGACGACGGGCGACACCCGTCGTGTCACCCCCGAGATCCCGGTCGGCCCCCCGCACGCCTTCTCCCACGACGGAGGGTCCATCCTCGCCACGGTCGCGGTCGGCGACGCCTTCCGCGTCGTCTCCGTCGCGAGAGACGGGTCCGACGCCCGCGAGCTTCTCACCCTCACGACCCGCCCCTCGAGCGTCCATTCCGGACCCGACGGGAGCCTCTGGGTGTGCCTTTCGCAGAACGCCACCGACGTCCTGCGGTTCCCGGTCTCCGGCGGCGTGCCCGAACGGCTCGGCTCGGCCCGCGGAGCCCTCGCGAGCCCGGTCGTCCTCGCCGACGGACGGCTCCTCGTGCCGGGCCTCGTCGCGGGACGGCGACGGCTTCTCGTGAGGAGCCCGTCCGGCGAGACCCGCCCCCTCGTGGACACCGCCGAGGTGACGGCGCCGCCCGTCGCGACGCTCGGCGGGACCCGTGCCGTCTTTCTTTCCGGACCCGCCGGCACCGCGCCGGGACTGGTCCTCGCCTCGATCGCCGAAGGGCGGATCCTGCACCGGCTGCCCGGGACCGAAGGCGCCGCCCCTCAGGGCCTCGCCGCGTCTCCCGACGGCCGGACGGTCTACTACCCGGACCGGGGCTCCCTCTGGGCGGTCGAGGTCGACGGAGGCGCACCGCCACGCAGGGTCGGCGCGGGACACGGGGTCGCGGTCTTTCCGGACGGCACCGAGCTCCTCGTCCAGCGCAACGGACCCGACGGCGCCGCGCTCTTCCGGGTCCCCGTCTCCGGCGTCTACGAGCTTGCGGTCCCCCTCGGGGGCGACCTCCGCCTGGCCCCCGCACCCCTCTCGGGGAGCGCCGTCGGTAGGGACGGCCGGATCGTCGTCACGGTCGCCTCCCGCGACACCCTGACGTGGGCGCCGGCGCTCCTGGACCCGGGCAGCGGGACCTTCGAGAGGATCCCTGTCGTCTACGACGGCGACATCCAGTCGGCAGGATGGACCGGCGACGGGAGCCTCGTCGGCCTCGGCGTCAACCTGCGCACCGAGCTCTGGCGCTTCCGCCGGCTTCCCTGAGGGCGTCCCCTCCTACGACGGGAGCAGGAGGAGGAGACTGAGGGCCATCGCGCCCATTCCGAGCAGCAGGCCGTAGAGCGAGTCGTGCCCTTCCCCGAAAGCGCGGGAGGTCGGGAGGAGCTCGTCCAGCGAGATGAAGACCATGATCCCGGCGACCGCCCCGAACAGGACCCCCATGACCGTGGGCGTCAGGAACGGCCGGAGCGCGAGGTACCCCACCACGGCGCCGAGGGGCTCGGCGAGCCCCGAGAGGAGCGACCAGCCGAACGCCGCCTTCCGATTCCCCGTCGCGTAGAAGATCGGCACGGCGACGCTGACCCCTTCCGGGATGTTGTGGAGCGCGACGGCGATCGCGATCGCGACCCCGACCGCCGGGTCCTCGAGGGCGGAGAGGAAGGTGGCGAGCCCCTCGGGAAAGTTGTGGACGGCGATGGCGATGGCGAGCGCCGTGCCGGTACGCCGGAGCCTCGCGGCCGCGGGGAGGGACCGGGGGTCGCCCAGCGCGGCGATCTCGAGCGCCGTGCGCACTTCATGCGGGTTCTCGTCCCCCGGGATGAGGTGGTCGATGGCGAGGATCAGGAGCGTCCCGAGAAAGAAGGCTCCCGCGGCCAGCCACGCGCCGTCCCGGGCACCGTGAGCGGAGCCCAGCGCCTGCTGCGCCTTCGGGAGGATCTCGACGAAAGAGACCCAGAGCATGACCCCGGCCGAGAAGCCCGTCGCCACGGAGAGGAGCCTCAGGTTCGTCCGCCGCGCGAAGAACGCGATCGCGCTCCCGACCCCGGTGGACAGCCCGGCGGCGACCGTCAGCCCGAACGCGACCCCGACGTGGCTCGCCTGCGTACACCCCTCCCGCGCCCGAGCGGCGCAACGCACATGTTCGCACGACGGGGCGGCGAGGGCCGCCCGCCGCTGACCCGTCCCTCCCTCGTCCCTCCGGTCAGGCCGCCTCGACGGGCTTCCTCACCTTCCGCTGCGAGTGGTCGAGGACCCTCTTGCGGAGGCGGACGGAACGCGGCGTAACCTCGACGAGCTCGTCCTCGCCGATCCACTCGATCGCCGCCTCGAGCGGCATCTCCTTCGGGGGCGTCAGCTTGATCGCCATGTCGGAGTTGGAGGCGCGCATGTTCGTCAGGTGCTTCTTCACGCACGGGTTGACGATCATGTCGTTCTCGCGGCTGTTCTCGCCGACGATCATCCCCGGGTAGCAGGCGACGCCCGGGCCGAAGAAGAAGACGGAGCGCGCCTCGAGCTTCTCGATCGCGTAGGCCGTCGTGTCCCCGCCCTCCTTGCAGATGAGGGCCCCCGTTCGGCGCGTTTCCACGTCGCCCTTCCAGGGCTCGTAGCCGGCGAAGACGTGGTGGAGTATCCCCTCCCCCTTCGTGTCGGTCAGGAACTCGTTGCGGTAACCGAAGAGGCCCCTCGTGGGCACCTTGAACTCGAGCCGCGCCCGGCCCGTGCCGTTGTTGACGAGGGCGGTCATCTCGCCGCGGCGGCGGCCGAGGTTCTCGATCACGGTCCCGACGAACTCCTCCGGCACGTCGACGACGAGGTGCTCGGAGGGCTCGCACTTCACCCCGTCGACCTCCTTGACGATGACCTCGGGGCGCGAGAGCGCCAGCTCGAAGCCTTCGCGGCGCATCGTCTCGATGAGGATCGCGAGGTGGAGCTCGCCCCGCCCGGAGACCTTGAACGCGTCCGGGCCGTCCGTCGCCTCGACGCGCAGGGCGACGTTCGTCCGCAGCTCCTTCTGGAGGCGGTCGAAGATGTTGCGGCTCGTGACGTACTTTCCCTCGAGGCCGGCGAACGGGGAGTCGTTCACGCGGAAGGTCATCGAGACGGTCGGCTCGTCGACGGCGATGGGGTCGAGAGCGACCGGGCGCTCCGCGTCGGCCACCGTCTCGCCGATCGTCACTTCCTCGATGCCCGAGAGGACGATGATCTCGCCCGCCGCGGCCTCCTTCACCTCGACGCGCTTAAGCCCCTCGAAGACCATCACCTTGCCGACGCGGGCCTTCACGAAGGTCCCGTCGTGGCGGCAGACCGCCACGTCCTGGCCGGGCTTCACGACGCCGTTCACGATCCGCCCGATGGCGAGGCGTCCGAGGTAGTTGTCGTAGTCGAGGGAGGCGACGAGGACCTGGAGAGGCGCGAGCGGGTCCCCGCCCGGATCGGGGACCTCGACGAGGATCGCGTCGAGGAGGGGCCGAACGTCGTTGTCGGCGTGGTCGACCTCGCGCCGCGCGAAGCCCTGCTTGGCCGAGGTGTAGACGATCGGGAAGTCGAGCTGGTGGTCGGTGGCGCCGAGGTCGACCATCAGGTCGAAGACCTCGTCGATCACCTGGTGGGGGCGCGCCTCGGGCCGGTCGACCTTGTTCACCGTGATGATGGGCCGGAGGCCCAGCTCGAGGGCCTTGCGGAGGACGAAGCGCGTCTGGGGCATCGGGCCGTCGGCCGCGTCGACGACGAGGAGAACGGCGTCGACGAGCTTCAGGACGCGCTCCACCTCCCCGCCGAAGTCGCTGTGCCCCGGGGTGTCGACGATGTTGATCTTCGTCCCGTGGTAGCGGATGGATGTGTTCTTGGCGAGGATCGTGATCCCGCGCTCGCGCTCGAGATCGTTCGAGTCCATCACCCGCTCCTCGGTGTGCTCCCCGGCGCGGAACGTCCCCGACTGCCGGAGGAGGCAGTCGACGAGCGTGGTCTTGCCGTGGTCGACGTGGGCGATGATGGCGACGTTCCGGATCTCGGGCATGGATCTCCCCTCGGCCGCGCGGTGCGCGCGGGAGCGGGAGGGTACCAGACGGGCCGGAAGCGCCTTCTACTTCTTCGTGAGGGTGGACGTCAGGTAGAGGGCGAAGTCCCTCCCCGGCGGGGCGACGTCGAGCTCCTCGAGGAGCGTGCCGTCGGCCTTCCTCGACAGAGTCCACCGCGACCGCGTCCCGGCCTCGAGGTTCGCGATCTCCCTCGAAACGAAGCGGATGGACCCGTCGGGCCGGACCTCCGCGTCGTAGATCCCCCACGCCTTGGTCGAGAAGACGACGAAGGCGACGTACTTCCCCTTCGCCCCGTCGTAGACGATCCGGGCGATCTCCTCGCTCCTCGCCTCCGGCAGGGCGTCCTTGACGGGGTAGTAGGTCGTCGCCCGGTATCCGAGCGTCGCGCCGTCGACCTCGAGACCGAAGGAGACGACCCGGCCGCCGATCCGCCCGCCGGACTCCGCGGGGCCGGACCAGGAACCCGTGAGGAAGTCGAACTCCTGGAAGATCTTCCACTCGCCGGCGGGCGGGTCCTGGGCCGTGGCGACGCCCGCGGCGAGCAGCAGGACGAGGGCCGGGATCAGAACCGCCGTCCTCGCTCTCCGGTCAGGAAACATCCCATCCCCTCCTCGACGAAGTCGTGCGAGCGGCGATTATAGACTCGGGAGGGAACCTGACGCTCTGTTCCTTCGTTCCTTCCGATCGAGGAGACCCATGGCGATCGCCCCGCACCCAGACGCCGAGCTCGTCGCCCGCTGCCTCAACGGGGACGACTCCGCCTGGCGCGAGCTCGTGGAGCGGTACTCGGCGAAGATCTACCGGATCGCCTGGCACCGCACCTACGACCGGGCGGAGGCCGAGGAGCTGACGCAGGACTGCTTTCTGAAGGTCTGGGAAAACCTCGACCGCTACGAGCCGACCGAGGCTTCCCTCCTCGCCTGGATCGCCACCCTCTCCCGCAACCTCTCCATCGACCACTACCGGAAGCGGCGGCGGGAGAAGGGGTTCCAGTTCGTCAGCGACGACGCCCTCGTGACGCTCCTCCCCGGCTCGGACGACCCGTCCGCCGACGCCGTCCACCGCGAGAGGCTCCGCTTCCTCCTGGACGCCCTCGCCCAGCTCCCCGACGACCTCGCCGAGGTCGTTCAGATGCGCGACCTCGACGGCCTCGACTACCGGGAGATCGCCGACCTCCTCGGCCTCCCCGACGGCACCGTGAAGTCGCGCCTGAACCGCGCCCGGGTCGAGCTCGCGCGAATCGTGAGGGAGAGGATCGGGGCGACTCCCCTCGCCCGCGGGCCCCTCTTCGGCTCCCTGACACCGCAGCCCGGAGGGGGGACGTGACCGCCCCTGCCGCTCACTGCCGCAGGGCCGAGGCAGCCCTCCTTTCCGGCGGTCTCCCCGTGCCGCCGGAAGTGGCGAGCCACGCCTCGTTCTGCGAGACCTGCGGCCCGCTCCTCTCCGACTGCGAGGAGGTCGACCGGCTCCTCTCTTCCCTCGCCGTTCCAGCGCCGGCGGACGCGCTCGGCCCGTCGCTCACGGCCCTCTCGGAGACCGAGCCCCCCCGCGTCGCCGCCCGGGGCGTGATGGCGCTCCTTTCGCCCGGCGCGCTGGCCGTTCCCGAACCCTCGCCGGCCCTCCTCCGCCGCCTCCTCGCCCTCCCCGCGGGCCGCCCGCGCCAGGCCCTGCCCGGGCCCGAGTCGAGCCGGTTCCGGCGCTGGCGGAGCGACTGGCGGGTCGTCGTCGCGCTCGCTTACGCCGCCTGCCTCGCTCTCGTGGCCATCCTCGGCGTCGACCCGCTCTCGGCCGCCCGCAGCGGCGCGAGCGGGATGGCCGCCGCCGGGGAACGGGCGATCGCCGAGGCGAGGACCGTCGCGGGCGAGAAGCTCGACACGGTTCTGGCGAGCCACCGCAAGAAGCCCCTCACAGAGCAGCTCGACTACCGCTTCTACCGGACGCTCGCCCTCGGGAAGGCGAAGACCACCGCCTGGGCGGAGATCCTCCTCGGGCGGGTCTTCGGACGGCGTGTCGAGGCCGGGGAGAGCGCCCCGCGGCCCATGAGCGAACCGGACCCCTCCCGTTTGCGTTCCTTGGATCGAGCGGGACGGGACGCCCCGCTCCACAGAGCGCAGCGAGCCTGAGAAGACCAGAAGGTGAACCGATGAACGAGAACACCGCCTCCCCGCCGCCCCCGCCGACCGCGACCCCCGCCCCACCGGTCGCCTACGCGCCCGCCGCCCCCGCGATGCCGGCGCGCCCCGCGGCGCCTCCGGGCAAGAACCCCGCGGCCGCCGGGCTCCTCTCGTTCTTCCCCGGCCTCGGGCACGTCTACCTCGGCCTCTACAAGCGCGGGATCGTCTTCTTCGCGATCCTCGTCCTGCTCATCGCGATCGCCGACCGTCCGCACACCGGGCCGTTCGGGATGCTGATCCCCTTCTGGTGGATCTTCGTCCTGATCGACGCCGTGAGGCAGGCGCGGGCCATCAACGCCACCGGGATGCCCGAGCCCGGCTTCTTCGGCGAGGAGAAGCCCTTCAAGGCGGACGGCGGCCTCACCTTCGGCATCTTCCTCATCCTGATCGGCCTCTTCTTCCTCCTCGACAGGATCGTCGACATCGACCTCGGCTTCCTCCTCGACTGGTGGCCGGCCCTCCTCGTCGCCTTCGGCGGCTGGCAGGTCTTCGCCTACTTCCAGGAGAAGAAGCGCCGCGAGGAGGCTGCCGCCGCGGCGGCGCCCGAGCTCGAGCCTTAGGCCGCGAAGGACGGCGTCCGCGAGGGAGGGAGGGGCCCAGGCCCCTCCCTTTCGCTTTTCGGGGCGGCCCGCGCGGCCTCCGGCCCCTCCCCGGCCGCGGGACGCGATCGCGCTACCGGCCGAGGCTCGTCACGAGGACGACCGTCGACGGCGTCACCCTGCCGTCGCGCGGGTCGATGAGGTGATCCTCGACGACGATCTGGACCGTCTCGTCGTCCTTCGTCCAACGGGCCGTCCTGCCGAGCTTCCCCGTCCAGGCCTTCTCCTCGGCGGCGTCGACGGCGATGCCCGCCGCCCGCGCGTACTCGCGCAGGTCGCCCAGGATGTCGCGGTCCCCCTTGAGGAAGACGATCCACATCGCGGGCCCCTCGTAGAAGGCGACCGTCTCCTCCCAGCTCTTCGGCGTCGTGTAGACGGCGACCTTGAGCCTCGAGAGGCGGCGCTTCAGCTCGGCCTTCGCCGAGGCCGGCTGGGCGGTCCGCTCCAGCTCGGCGAGGAAGGCCTGCATCTCGACCTTCGCACGGTCGGAGACGACCTTCGTCATCTCGGCCTCGTAGCGCCCGCCGGGCGGGGGAGGCACGCCCTTCACGGCAGAGGGCTCGGCCAGCCAGAAGAGGGCGAGAAGCGACAGGAGGGGGCTCATCGGGGGCGGAGTTTACCCGGAGGCCTCAGCCGTCGCGCTTCTTCACGACGATCTGGGCGGGCTCGCCGGAGAGGTAGCGAAGCGAGCACTCCGCGAACCCCTCGCACTTCACGCAGATCCCGTCCTTGTCCCCCTTGAAGTCGATCGGCTTGCAGACGTTCACGCCCGGGACCACGAGCCGCTGCAGCTCGCCCCGGAGCCCCTCGCCCCCCGGCGGTGCGACGCCCGCCTTCTCCGACGTCCTGAGCGCCTCGACACGTGGGAAGAGCTCGCGGTTACGCTTCTCGAGGACGCCGTCCTGCACGACCGCCCCCGCCGTCTTCACCGCCGCCACGGCCTCCCGGGCAGCCCGGCGCGCCTTGAAACGGCCGTGGTGGCGGAGCCAGAAGAAGAGGAACCCCGCTCCGGCCCCGAGGACCCTCACGAGCGCCGGCCCCGGTCCGAACGTGAAGAGGTCGCGCAGGAAGGTCAGCGCCAGGACCCCGAGGCTGAAATAGGCGATCCACTTCACCTTCACAGGGATCACGAAGAAGACGAGGAACTGATTCTCGGGGAAGAGGAAGGCGTAGGCGAAGAGCATGGAGATCGGCACGACGAACGGGTCGCTCACGAGCGGGGTCCCGAGGACCCAGGCCGAGAGCGACCCTCCGAGCGTCGCGACGAGCCAGAAGAACGTGTACTCGCGCGTTCCCCACTCCGCCTCCAGCGCGCTCCCGAGGATGAAGAGCGCGAAGGCGCCGAAGAAGAGCGACATCGGCCCCGCGTGCAGGAACTGGAAGGAGACGAAGCCCCACGGCTGCGACAGCGCCTGCTGCGGCCAGAAACCGAAGAGGGCGGCCGTCTTCCGCGGGTCCATCGTGTAGAGGAAGAAGAAGATGAAGTGGAGGCCGCAGAGCGGCATCGTGAGGCCGAGCTTCGGCGCGAAGAGGTCGCGGCCCGAGGTCATCCGGAGCTCCTTCCGAAGCGCTTCAGCACCTCGGCGTGCGAGAGGGTGAGGAGGATGGGGCGCCCGTGGGGGCAGGTCCACGGGTCCCGGCAGGACGAGAGGTCGGAAAGGAGGCGGGCCGCTTCCTCGGGGGCGAGGCGGCGGTTCACCGTGATCGCGCCGCGGCAGGCGAGCGAGGCGGCCAGGGCGTCCTTCATCCCAGAGACGCCCTCCGCGCCCCGCGGCGCTCCGGTTTCGGCGGCGTCCGCCATCCTCGCGAGGAGGTCGCGAAGGACCGGCACGACCTTCTCGGCCGCGCAGTCGGCCGGCGCGGCCGAGACGACGAAGAGGCGCCCCGAGAGCCCGGAGACGGAGAAGCCGGCGGACGACAGGACCTCGTCGGCCCGCGACAGGGCGTCGGCCTCCTCGGGGGCGGCCTCGAACGTCACGGGCGCGAGGAGCGCCTGGGACGCGAGCCCCTCGCCCTCGAGGCGGTCCCGGATCCGCTCGAACCGGACTCTCTCGTGGGCCACGTGCTGGTCGACGAGGACGAGCCCGTCCCTCCCCTCGGCCACGAGGTACGACTCGCGGTACTGCCCGAGGAGGCGAAGGGTGCCGGCGGGCGAGGCGACGCCGGCCGCCGCGGCGGAGGCCTCCCACGCGGCCTGGGTCGAGTGCGGTGCCGGAGGCTGCGGGCCGGCCGGAACGGCGCCTTCGGCGCCCCAGAGTCCGAGAGACTCGGCGAGCGCCGCGGCCGCCCGCGGGGCCTCGCCCCACGAGGCGGCGCGCAGAGCGGCCTCGGTCAGGACCGACGCCGGCAGGGCCGTCGCCGACTTTCCTCCCGTCAGCGCGGCCCGAAGCCCCCGATGGACGAGAGAGTGGACCGACGAGGGCTCGAGAAAGCGAACCTCCGTCTTCTGGGGGTGGACGTTCGGGTCGACCTTCTCCGGCGGGCACGTCACGAAGAGGACCCACGCCGGGTGCCTCTCGCCAAGGAGCGCCTCGGCGGCCGCGAGGCGCGCCGCGTGCGCGACCGAGGCGTCGCGCGCCGCCCGCCCGTTCACGTAGAGCCACTGGAACGTCCGCGACGCGAACGTCGTCTCCGGCGGCGAGACGGCCCCCTCGAGGCGCAGCCCCCCGTGAGCGAAGGAGACCGGCAGGACCCGCGGGAGAGACCCTCGTCCCATCACCTCCGCGAAGCGGTCGAGGGCCGACGCGACGGCGGGGAGGGCGAGGAGCTCGCGCTCTCCCGCCCGGAGCGTGAACGCAACGCCCGGCCGCGACAACGCGAGGGTCGTCACCGCCTTCACGACGGCCCGCTGCTCGGCCTCCTCGGACTTGAGGAACTTCCGCCGGGCCGGGACGTTCCCGAAGAGGTCCTCCACGACGACGCGGGTCCCCTTCGTCTGCCGCACGGGGCGGGCCACCGGCTCGGTCCCGCGGTCGGCCACGACTTCCGTCCCCAGGCCCGAGCCGTCGGGAGAGGTCGTCAGGACGAGCCTCGAGACCGAGGCGATCGACGGCAGCGCCTCGCCCCGGAAGCCGAGGCTCCCGATCCGCCCGAGGTCCTCCGCCGTCCTGACCTTCGACGTCGCGTGCCGCTCCAGCGCGAGCCGCGCGTCGGCTGCGTCCATCCCGCAGCCGTCGTCGGACACCGAGAGCCGCGCGACGCCGCCCCCCTCGATCTCCACGTCGACCCGCCCCGCCCCCGCGTCGAGCGCGTTCTCGACCAGCTCCTTGACGACGGACGCCGGCCGCTCGACCACCTCGCCGGCGGCGATCTGGTCGACCAGGACGTCCGGGAGCACCGCGATCCGCGCCATCGGCGCGCGAGAGTACCAAGCACGCGGGGTCAGGTCTTGATTTTCTATTCTACGGCACGGCGGAACCGGCCCCGCGCGGAGGTCGCGCGAACCCGGACCCGGGGGACCGGAAAGGGGCCGCCCTCCCGATCGGGTACGCTCCCCTCTGTGACCTCCGCCCCGCGACGGCCTTCCGCGTCCCTCCTCGTCCTCGCGTCGCTCGTCCTCGCGATCCTCGTCGCCGCGTCGATCCTCGTGGGCCGGGTCGCGCGGATGCCGGGGGAGATGGCGGGTGCGATTCCGAGGGCGGCGCGCGAAACGGCCACCGCCCTCTCCGACGGCCTCGCGCGCCTCGCCACGGCGATCCGAATGCGGAGCGTGACGACGGAGTTCACGAGCACGGCGACCGAGGTCCGCGGGACGAAGCGCCTCCAGGTCGCCGAGCTCTCGCAGGTCGAGGTCGTCGAGAGGCGCGACGCGACGCGGCTCTTCGGCATCCCTCTCCCCGACGTCGTCGTCTCGGCGAGGGCGCCCGTCACGTACGTCTACGTCCTCGACCTCGACGGGCGCTGGGAGTTCGACCTCGCCGGGAGGACCGTCTCGGTCCTCGCGCCGGACCTCTCGTGGAACGCCCCTGCCGTAGACGTCTCTGCGCTGACGTTCGTGAAGGCGGAGACGTCGATCCTGAGGGACGAGGACCGCGTTCTGGAGGAGCTGCGAGCCTCCCTCACCGGCATCTTCCGGCAGCGCGCGCGGCAGGGCGTCCCGCTCGTGAGGGAGACCGCGCGCCGACAGGCCGAGGAGTTCGTGCGCGCCTGGCTCCTCAGGGCCTACGGCGTCCCGGAGGACGTCCGCGTCGTCGTGCGGTTCCGTGGCGAGCCGACGACGATCGGGCCGGCGAGCCCGCTCCTGCCGCCGCGGGGCTGAGGCTCAGGCCTCGTCGTCCGCGGGGGCGCGGAGCGCGAGGCCCAGCGCCCCGAGCGGCACGACGAGGAAGACGACGACGACCAGCGCCGCGAGCGTCGTCAGCTCGAGCCCGGTCGTCGCGGCCACCTTCACGAAGTCGTTCTGCCCGGCGATCGCGACCGTCAGGTAGTCCGTCCGCGTCTCGGCGCTCAGGACGATTCCGCCGAAGAGCTTCACGTTCCTCGCGACCAGGTAGAAGGCGAAGAATCCCCAGACCGGCCGTTCCCACTCGGCCCTCCCGCCCCTCACCGCCCGGCGGAAGGCCCAGGCCGCGAACAGGACCTCCGCGAGGTGCCCGCCGACGTCGAACGCCGTCACGTGCGCCTTCGTGAAGGCGACGAACGGGTAAAGGACGGCCGACGCGATGAACAGGACGTTCCACTGCGGCGCGCGGCGGTACTTCACGGCAAGGAAGACCAGAGCCCCCCAGACGAGGGCCGCGACGACCCGGCTCTGGGCGAAGACGACGGTCACGACGATCACAGGTACGGCCGAGCAGCCGAAGAACCAGGCCACGAGCGTGTGCCCGAGTTCGTGGACGAAGAACGAGATCCCCTCGCCCATCACCCGGAACGGGAAGAGCCAGCCGAGGAGGACGGACGGCACGAACGCGACGAAGAGCGCGCGGACGCCGGGCGGCAGGGCCCGCCAGGCCTCGCCGACGCCCGCCGCCTCCCGTGGCGGACGAGAGGGGACGGGAACGGCGGCCGCCGCCGGGGGGAGGGCCCCGGGCTCGGCGGCCGGGGGCACCCCGGCGGGGGGCGGCTCCCCACGCCTCACGACAGGGGTGGGGAGAATGGCCTCGCCTCCCGAAGTCGGCGAGCCCGGAGCAGGCGAGGCCTCGCCGTCCCGGGCGGCTCGCGGCGGCTCCCCCACCTCCATCCCGTACGGCACGAGGTCCCTCACGAGAAAGCGGTCGTCCCAGGGCGCGAGGACGTGGCGCCAGCCGCCACCCGCACGCGGCGTGACGCTCAGGACCTCGTAGAGCTCGCCCTCCCAGCGCACGGCCGTCCCCGGCAGGACGGGGGCGCGGGGGGAGACCTCCTGCCGCCCCGACCAACCTTTCGGCCGGAGCGACAGGAGGACGACGGTCCCGTCGGTCGAAGGCTCGATCCGGTCGCGGCCGAGGGGGCTGGGCATCGGCGAACCTTACCCCGCCCCCCGCCACGCCGCTACGTCACTTCAGCGGTGCGCTGAACTCTCCGGAGAGCTGGGTCCACTTGTCCTTCACGTCGAACTTGCCGGAGATCGAGTCGGCGGTCACCGAGGTCACCTCGATCGTTCCCGTGGGCTGCGAGAACTGGAGCGACGTCCCGCCCGTCACGGCGATCTCCACGCTCGAAGTCATCTCGGCCTGGCCCTGGGGTTTCGTCGGGTCGTACATCCCGGCAGCGAACTCGAGGGTCTCTCCCGGGGCGACCTGCTTCTGCCGGGTCAGCCAGAGCTCGATCCGGGCCTGGCCCGGATCGGGCGAGGTCCTCTTGCTGAACTCGGCGCGATTGGCAGCCGGGAAATCGTAGGTCGAGAGAACGACGACGACGTTGGCGTTCCCGACCGACGAGTCCTTGAAGGCGACGGCCTTCGCAGCGCCGAAATCGGGGACTTCGGTCTTCGGCCAGGCGCCGTGCGTCGAAGTCACCGTGACCTTCGTGACCCCGGCGGGTGCCGGGGCGGCCGGGGCCGGGGCCTCCGGCGCCGGCGCCTCGGCGACCGGGGCGGCCTCGGGGGCCGAGGGCTTCTCGGCGGGCTTGCCGCAGGCGACGAGGAGACAGGCGCCCGCGAGGACGGACAGGGCGATCGTTCCTTTCGAGGTCATGTGACCCTCCTGCCTTCATCTTCCACCCGGAGATCCGACGACGCAATTGGCAAAGATCACACCTGTGCAGGAAGACAACCTGAGAACAATTCACAAGAGAACCGCCCCGCTCCGGGCAGATCGGAGCGGGGCGGCGAGGGTCGGGGCAGGTTTCCGGCCGGGAGCTACATCCTCGGCAGGAGCGCGGTGAGGTAGGTCCAGAAATTCTGGACCGACGGGATGCTGACGCACTCGTCGGGCGAGTGGGCGTTGCGGATCGTCGGACCGAAGGAGATCGTGTCCATGCCGGGGAACTTCTCCCCGATGATCCCGCACTCGAGGCCGGCGTGGATCGCCTTGACCTCGGGCACCTTCCCGAAGAGCTCCGCGTGGACGTCCTTCGCGAGGCCGAGGATCGGGGAGGAGACGTTGGGCTTCCAGCCCGGGTAGCCGTCGCCCTGCTTCACGGCGAACCCGGCGAGCTCCATCGCGGTCGCCATCTGGCGCCCGGCGTCCTTCTTGGCCGACTCGACCGAGCTGCGCTGGCTCGTCGCCAGGGAGACGACGTCGCCCTTCGTCTCGACGATGGCGAGGTTCGTGGAGGTCTGGACGAGGCCCGGGATGTCGGGCGACCAGCCGAGGACCCCGTGCGGCGCGGCGTGCAGGAAGCCGAGGACCCTCTTCGCGTCGGCGGGAGAGAGGGGGTTCGGGGCGGCGTCGACGCGCTCGAGCCCGACGCTCACCGGGTTGTCGAAGCGGCCCGCCTCGGAGCGGACGTCGGCCTCGAGCTTCGCGAGCGCGGCCTTCGCGTCCGCCTCGCGGACCGGGTCGAGCCAGCCGGAGGCGAAGCCCTCGCGGGCGATGGCGTTGCGCTTGCTGCCGCCGTCGAGGGTCGCCGGCGCGAATCCGAACGTCTCCGCCGCGGAGACGGCCCGGGCGAGGACCTTGAGGGCGTTCACGCGCCCCTCGTGGATGTCGCAGCCCGAGTGCCCGCCGCGCAGGCCGGTGACGGCGATCCGGTAGGCCGAGGCGCCGGCCGCCGGGGCCACGCGCTCGACCGCCGTCGAGGCCATCGTGTCGAGACCGCCGGCACAGCCGACGTAGATCGCCCCTTCCTCCTCGGTGTCGAGGTTGAGCATCCGCTTCGCCGAGAGGAACGACGGGTCGAGGGCGTTCGCCCCGGTCAACCCCGTCTCCTCGTCGATGGTGAAGAGGCACTCCAGGGGCGGGTGAGCGATGTCGGTCGACTCGAGGAGGGCGAGGGCCGCGGCGCATCCGATGCCGTTGTCCGCGCCGAGCGTCGTCCCGTCGGCCTTCACCTCGTCCCCGTTCACCACGAGGCGGATCGGGTCCTTCGTGAAGTCGTGGACGGTGCCCGAGTTCTTCTCGCACACCATGTCGAGGTGCCCCTGCAGGACGAGAGGGGGCCGGTCCTCGAGCCCCTTCGTCCCGGGCTTGGTGATCAGGACGTTTCCGACAGAGTCGACCTTGACGGGAAGACCGAGGCGGGTGCCGAAGGCGACGACGTGGGCCGTGGCGGCGGCCTCGTCCTTGGAGCCGCGGGGGATCGCGGCGAGGGCGGCGAAGTGGTCCCACAGCAGCTGGGGCTCGAGACCAGCGAGGGCGTGCGTCATGGGTGGATCTCCTTCACGGGGCCGGGGAGGCCGGCCGGACATGATACCCGGTCGAAACGGCCTGCGGCGACCTTCCATTCCCGGCCATTGCCGGCCGCCATTGCTCCCGGCCGGCCCGGCCGAGAGCCGTGGCGCCCCGCCCCCGGGCGGAGACCGGGTCGTCGCTCCTCCCGTACCATTCCCTCCGGAGGTCCCGATGCGTTTCCGCGTGCTCCTCGCCGTCCCGCTCCTCGCCGCGCTTTCCCTCCCGGCCACCGAACCGGCTTCGCCCCGCCCCCTCACCGTCGACGACCTCTGGGCGACGGTCCGCGTCGGGCGTCCCACCGTCTCCCGGGACGGGACGACGGTCGTCTACCCGCGCTCGGCCTGGGACGAGGAGAAGAACCGCATCCTGACCGACCTCTGGGTCCAGCCTGCCGCGGGCGGCCCGGGACGCAGACTCACCGCGAACGAAGCGGGCGACGCCTCCCCGGCGATCTCACCCGACGGGACGCGCGTCGCCTTCGTCTCGAAGAGGGACGGCGACGAGGAGGCGCAGCTCTACCTCATCCGGCTCGACGGCGGCGAAGCGGAGCGCCTGACGGAAGTGCCCACCGCCGTCCGCTCTCCGAAGTGGTCCTTCGACGGGAAGCGGATCGTCTTCGCGGCGAACGTCCTCGGCGAGAGCCTCGAGACGACGAAGGCCGAGGTCGCCCGGCGCGCGAAGGAAGAGAAGACGCGCGTGAGGGCGACCGTCTCCGAGAGCCGCCTCGTCCGCTACTGGGACCGCTGGCTCGAGACCGACGAGTGGCCGCACCTCTTCGCCCTCGACCTCGAAACGCGCCAGGTCACCGACCTCACCCCCGGGATGAAGCGCCTCGGGCGCCTCGACGAGGGCCTCGCCTTCGACGTGGCCCGCGACGGCGCGGTCGTCTTCGCCGCGAACTCCACGGAGCCGCCCTTCGCGGCGCTCAACACCGACCTCTTCCTCGTCCCGGCAGCGGGCGGCCCGCCGAGGAACCTCACCGCCGACAACCCTGCCGAGGACGGCAACCCCGTCTTCTCGCCGGACGGCAGGTCGATCGCCTATGGGCGCGAGACGAAGGCCGACGGCTGGCCCGACCGGACCCGGCTCGCCCTCCTCGACCTCGCCACGGGGAAGACGCGCGTCCTGACGGAAGAGTGGGACGGCGTCCCGGAGGGGTGGAGCTTCACCCGCGACGGGAAGAGCCTCGTCTTCCGCGGCGAGTCCCGGGCCCGCACGAACGTCTACGCGCTCCCGGTCTCGGGAGGAACGCCGCGCCTCGTCTGGCAGGGAGGCCGGGCCACGGCGGCGGAGATCGGCGGAGGCGGTGAGATCGTCCTCGCCTTCACCACGCTCCGCCGCCCGGTCGAGCTGGCCGCCGTGAAGCTCGACGGATCGGGCTTCCGCGCCCTCACCTCCTGCAACGACGCGTTGATGGCCCGCGTCGCCTTCGGCGAGGAGCGTGAAGTCGTCTTCAAGGGAGCCGGCGGCGCCGACGTCCAGATGTGGGTCGTCTACCCGCCGGGCTTCGAGAAGGGGAGGAAGTACCCGCTCGTCCACCTCGTCCACGGCGGCCCCATCGGGACGTTCGGCGACGAGTTCCACCTCCGCTGGAACCCCCACGCCTTCGCCGCCCCGGGCTACGTCGTCGCCATGGTGAACTTCCACGGCTCCTCCAGCTTCGGCCAGGCCTTCGTCGAGTCGATCCTCGGGGCGCCGGGCGACAAGCCTTTCACGGACGTGATGGCCGCGACCGACTTCCTGATCGCCGAGGGGAGCGTCGACCCGAAGCGAATGGCCGCTGCCGGCGGGTCGTACGGGGGCTATCTCGTGAACTGGATCGCCGGCCAGACCGACCGCTTCGCCGCTCTCGTCAGCCACGCCGGCATCTACAGCCTGCTCGGGCAGTTCGCGTCGGACGTGGCCTACGGCCGCCAGCACTCCTACGGCGGCTACCCGTTCACGAACCTCGCGAGCGTCGAGCGCTGGAGCCCGAACCGCCACGCGGCGAACCTCCAGACACCGATGCTCGTCCTCCATGGCGAGAAGGACTTCCGCGTGCCCGTCACGCAGGGCCTCGAGCTCTACGGCGTCCTGACGGCCAAGGGGGTCCCGACCCGCCTCGTCGTCTACCCCGACGAGAATCACTGGATCCTCAAGGGGACGAACGCGAAGCACTGGTACGGAGAGGTCCTCGGCTGGCTCGAGAGGTGGCTGAAGAAGCCCTGAGCCTCACGCCTTCCCGGTGAGCCGGTAGTACGCGAGGCCCAGGTGCTCCTTCAACGCGCGGTGGGTCCTGTCGAGGGCATCGGGGCGCGGAATCCAGTCGAGCGCCTTCCGCTCCTTCGACCTCGCCACGAGGGCGTCGCACGGGGACGGCACCGCCTCGAGCCCCTCGGTCTCGAAGGACGCGAGGGCCCGCCGCATGTGGAGCGACGAGGTGACGAGGAGGACCCGCTTCACGCCGCGGGCGCGGAGGAGCTTCTCCGTCTCGACCGCGTTCTCCGACGTGGTACGGGCCTTCGGCTCGAGGAGGATCGCCTCCCTCGGGACACCCCATTCGACGAGGAGCTCCGCGATCTCGGCCGCCTCGGTCCGCCCCGCGTCCGACCACGGAAGCCGCCCGCCGCTCGGGACGACGAGAGGCGCCTTCCCGGCGCGGAAGAGGCGCGCGGCGTGGAGGATCCGGTCGGAGGAGTCGACGAGCTCCGGACCCTGCCTCGGAGGCACACCCCCGGCGAGGGTCCCGCCCAGGATGACGATCGCGCCCGCCGTCTGCGAGGACGCCGGGTCGGCCGGGGGGTAGTCCCGCTCGAGCGAGGAGACGAGGGCGTCGCTCACCACCGGGGAGGACGCGGAGGCGAGGATCCCGAGGGCGAGGAGACCGCAGGCCGCCGCCGCGACGCCCCGCCGCTGCCGCGCGAAGACGAGCGCGACGAGGCCGAGCAGGATCGCGAGGTTCAGCGGGAGGACGAGCGCGGTCGCGATCTTCGTGGCGAGGAGCACGCCGGGATGATCGCAGGGACGGGGCGTCAGCGCCCGGCGTTGGCCTGGAGGAACGCCACGACCTTCTCCGGGTCGTGCCCCTTGCCCGCCTCGAGGGCCTCCGTCTCCTGGACCTTCACGGCCTTGCCCTTGCCGTCGAGGACGACGAGGAGGGGGACGCCCTTCCTCGGGTCGGCGCCCCAGGAGGCGGCGAGGTCGAGGTTCTTCGTCATCTTCCCCACGTCGACCTTCACCGGGACGTACGCCTTCGCGAGCTCGGCGGCGACCTTCGCGTCCTGCGTGAAGGTGCGGTCCAGGGCGCGACACCAGCCGCACCAGTTCCCTCCGAGGGTCACGAGGACCCGCTTCTTCTCCTTCTTCGCCTTCGCCACGGCCGCGGTCACGTCGGCCTTCGCGTCGGCCGCCTCGTCGTAGACGGGGGGCAGCGCGGGCTTCGCGGCGGGAGCGGGGGCTGCGGCGGCGGCCGGCGCGGGTGCGGGTGCCGCGGACTCCTCCGTGAAGCCGAAGCCCGGCCCCGGCTCGCGGGGCGGATTCGCCGCGGGCGTCTGCTGCGGGGCGCCCCCGATTCCCGGCCCCGGCTGGGCGGCGGCGGGAAACGCGAGGAGGACGACGACGGCGAGGGACAGGGGAAGGAGGGCCTTCTTCATTTCGGGGAGATTCTACGGAGGCCGCGCCCCGAGCGTCGGACGTGCGCCGCGTCACCGCTCGGTCCGATCGGCCGTTTCCGGCGCCGCCACTCCCGCCGCCGCGTTAGCTTCGGGACACTTCCAACCGGAGGCTCCATGAGTCAGACCGGTCCTCTCCGCGCTCCCGGCCTCGCCCCGTCCGGCGCCCGGGCGGTCCTGCCCCTCGTCGTCCTCCTCGGGGTCACCCTCGCCGCGCCGGCCCAGGTCGTCCGAAACGGACCCCTTCCGGGGCCGCTGCCGCTCTTCCCTTCGACGAACTGGTGGAACGCCGACGTGAGCGCGGCGCCCCGAGACCCGAACGAGGCGGCGATCCTCGCCTTCATCGGCACGGGCAAGGGGCTCCATCCCGACTTCGGAGGCGACGCCTCCCCCTCCGGGCCCGAGACCTACGGCATGCCCTACGTCGTCGTCCCCGGCTCGCAGCCGCTCGTCCCGGTCGTCTTCGACTACGACGACGAGAGCGACCCGGGCGCGCCCGGCCGGCCGGCCGGGTACCCGATCCCGCCCGAGGCGAAGACGGAGGCGAAGTGGCTCGAAGGGGGGTTCCCGGGCAACTCCGGCGCGGGGGGAGACAAGCACCTCCTCCTCGTCGATCGCGACAACCGCCTCCTCTACGAGACCTGGGACACCCGCTGCGTCCCCGCGGGTTCCGCCTCCTGCACCTGGCGCGCCGGCTCGGGGGCGGTCTTCCCGCTCGACACGAACCTGCGCCGCCCCGACGGCTGGACGAGCGCCGACGCGGCCGGCCTCGCGATCCTGCCGGGGCTCGTCCGCTACGACGAGGTCTTCGGGAACGAGCCGATCCGCCACGCGTTCCGCTTCACCGTGCGCGCGACGAACGGTTACGTCTTTCCCGCCTCCCACCGCGCCGGGTCGACGAGCGGGGCGCCCCCCATGGGGACGCGCCTGCGCCTGAAGGCGTCGAGGGACCTCTCCGGCTTTGCCGAGCCCGTCCGGCGGATCTTCCAGGCGATGAAGACGTACGGGCTCATCCTGGCCGACAACGGATCCGACATGTACGTGCAGGGGACGTACGACACGCGCTGGGACAACGGCGTCCTCAACCCCGCCTTCCGGTCGCTCACGGTCTCCGATTTCGAGGTCGTCGCGCTCGGCTGGCAGCCGGCCGGCCTCCCCACCGACCCCTGCGAGCCCGGCCCGGGGCCAGCCTGCAGCGAGTGGCTCCTCCCTTCCAGCGCCCGCGCCGAGGGGGAGGGGGGCGCCTTCTACACGACCGACCTCACCGTCGTGAACGCGGGCGTCACCGAGGCGACGCTCTTTCTCCGCTTCCTCGGGCACGACGCCGACGGAAGGGGCGGGCCGGAACGGATGTTCCGCCTCGGGCCGGGTCTCTCCGTCACCTGGGCCGACGTCCTCGGCTCCCTCTTCGGGTACGGCTCGGCGTGGGGCGGGATCCAGCTGCGCTCGGCCAGCCCGTCCCTCGTCGTCGCGAGCCAGACCTCGACGCCCGGAGGAGGAGGGACGTTCGGGCAGTCGGTCCCGCTCGTCTCCGAGGCCGAGCTGATCCGGACCGGCACGACCCGGACGATCCCCGCGATCCGCGAGGACGCGTCCTTCCGGACGAACCTCGTCCTGGCGAACGGCACAGGGTCGCCCTGCGACGTCGACGTGTCTCTCGTCTCCGCGACGGGGGCCGTCCTCGCCGCGCGCCGCTTCGCGCTCCCGCCCCTCGGGATGACCCAGGTGACCCGCGTCGTCCTCGAGCTCGGCGTCTCGTCCCCCGTCTCCGGCGCGCGCCTCGTCCTCTCGACCCCGACGGCGGGCGCCGCCTTCGCCGCTTACGCCTCGGTCATCGACGGGAGGACGAACGACCCGCGGACGCTCCTCCCGAGGTGACCCCGGGTCGTTTCGACCCCGGCCCGGGTCGAGACGGGACGACGCCCTCTCACCCTCGCCCGCCGGAGGAGGGGCGGCGTCCCTGGCTGCCGGGGTCGGCGGGGCCCTGGGGGGAGCCGGGGCCCTGACCGCCCGGCTGGCCTTCGGTCATCCCCGAACCGCGCGAGCCCCAGGACTTCTCGCTCATCCCGGACCGCTCCATCCGCCCCTTGCGCGGCGGGCTCTTCGCGCCGAAGGCGCAGAACTCGCCGGCCGCCACGTGCAGGCTCGCGGCTCCGTCCGAAGGAAAGACCTCGACCGTTCCCTCGAAGACGGCGAGGGTCGACACGCCTTCCGGCGAGGCCTCCAGCCCGTAACGCGTTCCGCGAACGGCCAGGAGCGCCCCGGGTGCGGCGACGCGCCGCTCCTCGGAGGCGCCGGTGAAGGCGTCGAAGGCGGCCTTGAGGCGCCCCGACTCGAGGATGAGGAGGACTCCCGGTTCGGGTCCCGCGAGGCGGACTCGGGTCGAGGAGAAGACCTCGAAGCGCACGGCGCGTTCGGGGACGGAGAGGAGCGTCCGGCCGAAGAGGCCGGTCCGCACCCCGTCGCCCGCCTCGGCGAGATCGCCCGCCGCCACCCGGACCGCGCGAGCCTCGTCACCCCCGGGCGACCTCAGGACCTTGCCCTTCACCTCGTCGAAGCGGTACTCGAGGGGCCTTCGCGCCGGGTCCTGCGCGAGGACGAAACCGGCGGCGAGGAGGACGACGAGGAGCGCCGGGGTCCGTTTCATCTGCGCCTCCTCCTTCGCCAACGCAAGCTGCACGCCAGGTCGGTTCCACGACCCCCGCGGGCCCCGGGGCGAGGATACTCGGGGCCGTGATCCGGCGATCCGCTTCCCGCACTCGCGCCTTCGAGGGTGGTCTCGTCGCCGGAGCGTTCGCCGCCGTGAGCGTCGCGCTCGCGACCGGCCTCCCGGCGGCCCTCGACCTCCCAGTGAGAGACGTCCTCCTCCGCGCGCTCACTTCGCGTCCCGTGACCGGCGTCGCCGTCGTCGCCGTGGACGAGGAGTCGCTCTCGGTCGAGGGTCCCTGGCCCTGGCCCCGGGCGCGCCTTGCGGCCGTCGCCGACGCCGTCCGCGCCGCGGGGGCGCGCGCCGTCGTCCTCGACGTCCTGCTCGTGGAGCCGGGCGACGGAGACGAAACTCTCGCGACGAGCCTCGAACGCATCCCGACGGTCCTCGCGGCGGGGCTCGACGCCCGGGCAGGCTGGCTCCTCCCCGCGCCGGCGCTTCGGGACGCCGGCACGCTCGCGCAGGTCTCCTTCGACGTCGACCACGACGGCGTCGTCCGGCGCTTCAGCGCGACGAAGCAGCGCGACGGCCTCGCCCTCCCTTCGCTCCCCGTCGCCGCCGCCTCTCTCGCCCAGGGCGCGGCCCGGCCGGTCCCCGTCGGTCGCGTCCTCGTCCCCGATTTCAGGCGGAGACCGCGGGACGTCCCCGTCGTCGGCGTGTCGCGGCTCCTCGCAGGCCGCGCCGGGGAAGCGCTTCGCGGGAAAGTCGTCCTCCTCGGCGTCACCGCGGCCGGGCTCGGCGACCGCTACGTCAGCCCCGGCTCTCCCTCCGGGACCCCGGAGCCGGGCGTCCTCGTCCAGGCGGCGGCGGCCTGCGGGATTCTCGAGGGCGAGCTCCTCCGGGCCGTCCCGCCGCCGGCCTCGGGCCTGATCGCCGCGGCGTTCGCGGGCCTCGTCCTCCTGGCGGGGCGCGGCGCCCGGCGGCGCCCGCTCCTCGTCTCCGCCGCCGCCCTGCCGCCTCTCCTCGGCGCGGCGCTCCTGGCGGCGGGCGTCGAGCTCCCGCTCGCGACGCTGACGCTCGCGACGCTCCTCGCCGTCCTCGCCGTCGAAGCGCGCGCCGCGCGCCGCGGCGAGACCGAGGCGGCCCGCGCGACGGCGCTCCGCGCCGACGAGCGCGAGGCCCGGCGCGCCGCCGTCCACGACCTGAAGACGCCCCTCACGGCCGTCCGCGGCCTCACGCAGCTCCTTTCCGGGTTCGACCTCTCCGAGGCGGAGCGCGCCCGCGTCGTCGCGATGGTCGGCGAGGAGACGGAGCGGCTCGGCGGGATGATCGAGTCGCTGAACGCCGTCGAGAAGATGCAGCTCGCCGAATTCGAGAGCGCGGCCCGGCCCGTCGACCTCGGCGCCCTCGCCGCGCGGCGCGCCGCGGCGCTCGGCGCGGGCGCCGCCGGCCGCGTCTCGGCCGAGGCTCGGGAAGGGGTCCTCGTCCTCGGCGACGAGCCGCTCCTCTCCCGCGTCGTCGACAACCTCGTCGGCAACGCCCTGAAGTTCTCGCCACCCTCTTCGCCGGTGCGGCTCGCCGTGGCGCTCCGCGGCCGCGAGGCGGTCCTGACCGTCGCCGACGAGGGGCCCGGAATCCCCGAGTCCGAACGCGCGCGAATCTTCGCGCGCTTCGAGCGCGGGAGCGGGACCGACGCCGTCGAGGGGCTCGGCCTCGGCCTCTCGCTCGTCTCCGAGGTGGTAACTTGGCACGGCGGGCGCGTCGCGGTGAAGAGCGCGGGCCGGACCGGAAGCCTCTTCGAGGTGGTCCTGCCGGCCCTGGCCCACGCCCCCGGAGCGAAGGAGGACGGCCCTGGCCACGATCCTGGTCGTTGACGACGACCCCGCGATCCGCGAGACGGCGGCCCTCGCCCTCGAGAAGGCGGGGCACGCGGTGCGGCGCGCCGCGAGCGTCGCCGAGGCGGTGGGCTGGCTCGGGCGCGGCTCCTTCGACCTCGTCCTGTCCGACATCTACATGCCCGGCGAGGACGGCCTCTCGCTCCTCTCCCGCCTCGCCGAGAGGCCCGACCCGCCGAAGGTCGTCCTGATGACGGCCCGGGGCTCGGTCGAGACCGCGACCGTCGCCGCGCGCCTCGGCGCCGCCGGCTACGTCGCCAAGCCTTTCGACGTCGCGCACCTCGTCGCGACCGTCGCCGCGGCCCTCGCGCCCCCCTCGGCGGGCCCCGCACAGGTCGACCTCGAAGGGCCGCGCAGCCTCATCGTCGGCTCGCACCCGGCGATGGTCGAGGTCTACAACGCCATCGCCCGCGTCGCGCGCCTCCCCGTCACGGTCCTGGTCCTGGGCGAGACCGGCACCGGCAAGGAGCTCGTCGCCCGGGCCCTGCACCGCTTCGGGGCACACCCCGACGGCCCGTTCGTCGCGGTCCACTGCGGCGCCATCCCCGACACGCTCCTCGAGAGCGAGCTCTTCGGCCACGTCCGCGGCGCCTTCACCGGGGCCGACCGCGATCGTCGCGGCGCCCTGCGCGAGGCGCATCGCGGAACGGTTTTCCTGGACGAGATCGGCGACGTCTCGCCCGCCTTCCAGACGAAGCTCCTCCGATTCCTGCAGGAAAAGACCGTTCGCCCGGTGGGGGCCGAGCGGGGAGAGGCCGTCGACGTGAGGGTCGTCGCGGCCACGCACCGCAACCTCGCCGCGCTCTCCTCGACCGGAGCGTTCCGGCAGGACCTCTACTTCCGCCTCGCCGGGTACGAGATCCGGCTCCCCGCGCTGCGCGAGCGCCTCTCCGACCTCCCCCTCCTCGTCGAGCACTTCCGCGTCGAGGCGGCCCTCGAGCTCGGCCTCGCGGGGTCGGCCAGCGCCTCGCAGGGCGTCCTCGACGCCTTCGCCGCTCACCCGTGGCCCGGCAATGTCCGCGAGCTGGAGCAGGCCGTGAGGCGCCTCCTGATCGACACCCGGAGCCTCGCGGACGCCGGGGCCGCGCGGCACCTCCTCGCCTCCTTCGGCCGGGCCGCCACCGCGGCCCCGGGGATCGCGACCGAGGCCCTGCCCGAGGCCTCGCGGGCCCCCGATCGCGAGGACCCTCTCTCGAGTCTCGAAGACGTCGAGCGGCGGCACATCCTCGCCGTCCTCACCGCCACGGGCGGCAACCGCACCGCCGCGGCCCGCATCCTCGGTATCGAGCGGAAGACCCTCTCGCGGAAGCTGAAGGCGTGGGGCTCCGCGGACCCGGAAGGGGACGAGGGCGAGTCGGCCTGACCCGGCCGGCCTGCACCATCCCGACCCGGACTGCAGGCGTTGCAGTCGCCTCACCTCGCGGATTCCGCCCTCGAGAGGCGCCGAGTCCGCTCCCGGAGCGGGCTCTCCGGTCCCGGGCCTCGCTTCCGGACACCTGGCACGCAGCGTGAAGAGGAAGGAGGCGACCCGGGAGCCGAAGAGGGCAGCCCGGCAGAGTCGAAAGGAGAAACGCAGATGAACAGCACGAAGAAGACCTCGACCCTCCTCGTGGGCGCCCTCTTCCTGGCCGGGACGCTCGCCCTGACCGCCGACGCCCAGCAGGGACCGAAGGACGGTCCGAAGAACGGCCCTCAGGCCGGCGCAACCCGCCAGCTCGGCCCGGGCGACGGTTCCGGCGCCGCCCCCGCCCCGAAGGACGGCACGGGCTACGGCACTCCCTACAAGGGCGAGAACCCGAACGCCGGCCAGGGCGCGGGCCCCGGGGACGGCGCCGGCAACGCCGGAAACGGCCCCAAGGACGGAACCGGCTACGGTAAGTCGAAGGGGAAGGGCTCCACCGCTCCGGGCGCGTGCGACGGCTCAGGCCCGAAGGGAAGCTCCGGCTCCCGGGGCGGCGGCTCCGGCAAGGGCGGCTCGGGCGGCGGGCGCGGCGGCCGGGGCTGACCGGCTCCCCGCAGACAGCCCGGACGAGACCCTCTGGGGCGGCTCTGGCAAGGCCGGATCCGCCCCCCTCCCTCCCGCCACACTGTCGCGAAAACGCCTCCACCTCGAACAGGACCCCTGCTTCTCAAGGAGAACGACCATGCAACGTCCCGCCCTCCCTGCCCTCCTCCTCCTCTCCACCCTGCTCCTCGCCCCACCCCTCGCGGCGGCGAACGGCGGCAGGCCCTCCGACGTCCCCTGCGACGGGCTCACCTCCTACCTGGCGACGCTCCCCGTCGAGCCGCTCTCGGAAGTCGAGCGGGACGGCCTCCTCTTCACCCGCGAGGAGGAGAAGCTCGCCCGCGACGTCTACGTCGCGATGGCGGCGAAGTGGGGCCACCGCGTCTTCACGAACATCGCCGCCGCCGAGCAGCAGCACATGGACGCCGTCCTCTTCCTCCTCGAGCGCTACGAGCTGGCCGACCCCGCGGAGGGCCTGGCGCCCGGCGTCTTCGCCAACGAGCGCCTCCAGGCGCTCTACGTGAGCCTCGTCGAGAAGGGGAACCTGAGCCTGGTCGACGCTCTCGCCGTCGGCGCCACGATCGAAGACCTCGATCTCGCCGACGTCGGGGACCTCCTCGAGGACGCCGACAACGTCGACGTCGACACGCTGATGCAGAACCTCGCGAAGGGCTCGCGCAACCACCTCCGCTCGTTCGTCGCCCTGCTCACCGCGGCGGGCGCCGCCTACGAGCCCCTGTACCTCGACGCCGAGACGTACCTGGAGATCGTCTCGACGCCTCTCGAGCGGCGCATCGTCGCCGACGCCGAGGGGCTCCCCGTCGAGGGATTCCCCACCGGGCCCTGCGACGGACAGGGGCCGGGCCACGGGCCCGGGCCCTCCGGTGAGCCGGGTGGAAACGGATCCTGCGACGGCACGGGCCCGGGGACCGGTGGCGGCAACGGCAACGGCGGTGGCAACGGCGGCGGCGGGAACTGACCCGTTCCTCGACGGCGCTTCCTCCCTCCGCTCCACGAAGCGGGCGGCACGAGCCGCCCGCTTCGTGCGCTCGTCCTTTCCTCCCACACCGACCCTCCCGGGCCCCGTCTCGCCCTCGCTCCCTGGACCCGGCTGGTATCGTCCCGCCGATGCCCCCCGGACCTCACCACCACCGCTCGCAGTCCGCGGTGACACGCTTCATCCGCCCGGAGGAAATCGACGCGATCCTCGAGCCGTGGGTCGCCGACCCGGCGGACCGAAGGTTCCTCACCCGCTGCCTCGTGGAGGAGGGGCCGCTCCACCACCGCGGCGCCAACTTCGTCCTCCTGAAGCTCCTGGGCGACCTCGCGAAGGCCCTCGGGGCAGTCGGTCGCGTCAGCGGCCCGGACCTTCCGGTCCCCATGCGCCTTCCACCCCACCTGCGGCACGAGGGAGGCGCGGACGCCACCTACCCGATCCGCCTCCCGGAGGCGGCGGTCGAACGCCTCGCCCCCCGCGGGAGCCGCGACTTCGACGCCATCGTCGACTGCCTCGCCGACGGCCCGCCGCAGCACGCCGTCGCGAACGTCGCGATGGCGACCATCCTCCACGAGCTCCTCGACCTCGCCGCGAGGCGATGAGCCTCTTCGGCCCGGGCCTCGAGGACGCCTTCCGGACGGCGGCCGCCGAGCTCGGGATGTGCAGCGCTTCGCGCCTCTTCGTGAGGGAGGCTTCCGGGTCCGGCGCGGAGGCCCTCGTGGAGCTCAGAGACCGGCTCGGCCGGCCCTTCCCGGTCCTCGACGCCGTCTCCGCCGCGGCCCTCGACGGGCAGCCCCTGTACGTACCCGACCCAGGTCCGGCGCTCGAGGCCCTCCGGGGCCTGCGGCGCATCCTCGTCGTCGGCTTCGAGACCGACTTCCTCGACGCGCTCGTCCCGGCGCTTCCCGCGCACGAGGTCCGCATCGGCCTCGTGAGGACCGCGACCCTCGAGGCCGACTGGACCCGGCTCGCCGACAACTACGCCGGCCGCCTCGAGCTCGTCGAGATGCCGGCCTTCGCGAGCTGGGCCGGGTCGAAGAGCGGCCTCCTGACCTTCGTCTACGGCGTCGAGGGCGCGGTCACCCACGTCGCGCCGGCGTGGCTCCGGGTCGCGGGGGACGACGTGCGTCCGATCTTCCGCGAGCTCGTCGGATGGGACGTCCTCGGCCGCCCGATGGGCCTCTACCCCCGCTGGCTCACGGAGGTCCCCGCGGGGACCTTCACGAGGCTCGTGTGACGCCCGCCGCCGCCGCGACGGCGGCCATCCTCGCCTCCGCGATCCTCCTCCAGGCGGCGCGTCCCTCGCTGCGCCTCGTCGTCGTCACGTTCGGGGCCGCCCTCTCCTGCCTCGTCGTGAGCCTCGCCGGCGTCTCGACGACGGGGAGGCTCCTGGCCGGCGTCCCCTGGGACGTCCTCGTCCTCCTCGTCGGGCTCGGCCTCGTCACCGAGGTCCTCGTCGCCTCGCGCCTCTTCGGCCTCCTCGCCGTACGGGTCGCGCGCGCCACGCGCGCCGCGCCGCGCCTCCTCGCCTTCGTCCTCGTCGCCGGGATGTACGTCGTGAGCGGCCTCGTCAACAACCTCACGGCCCTGATGCTCCTCCTGCCGGTGATCCTGATCGTCTTCCGGCTCATGGGGGTCTCGCAGCGCTACCTCAGCTGGACCCTCTCGACGCTTCTCGTCGCCTGCAACCTGGGCGGCGCCGCGACCCCCATCGGCGACTTCCCGGCGATCCTCCTGCTGGGCCGCGGAGCGATGGAGTTCACGGACTACCTCGTCCGCGCCGCGCCCCTCACGTTCGCCGCGCTCGCCATCCTCCTGGCGGTCGTCTTCGGGTTCGCCCGGCCCGAGAGAGGGCTCGCTCAGACGCCGCTCTCGGCCCGCCTGACGGTCGCGACGCTCTCGGCCTTCTACCGCGGCGTCCGCCTCGACCGGCGCGCCCTCCTCTGCGGGCTCCTCCCGCTCGCGGGCATGGTCGCCGCGTGGCTGCTCGTCCCGGCCTCCTCGGGGGTCGGCCCCGAGCTGATCTGCTGGGTCGGGGCCGCGACCGCCCTTCTCACGGCAGGGAACCTCGGCGAGAGGCTCGCCCGGACGCGCGTCGACGTGGAGGCGACCCTCTTTCTCCTCTGCCTCTTCGTGATGGTCGGCGCGGTGCGCGAGACGGGCGTCTTCCAGGAGGCCGCCCGGCTGCTGGCGTCGCTCCCGGTCCCGCCGACGGCCCAGGTCGCCGTCTTCCTCGTCTCCTCGGCCCTCCTCACCGGGGTCTTCTCCGCCGGGCCGAGCATGGCGGCGCTCCTCGAGGTGGCCGAGGTGCTCGCCCGCGACCACCCGCCGGAGGCGATCTACGTCGGCCTCGCGCTCTCGGTCTGCGCGGGCAGCTCCCTCTTCCTCACGGCGGCGACCGCCGGCCCGCTGACGCAGGCCCTCGTGGAGCGGGCCGGCCTCAGGGGCGACGACGGGACACCGCTCCAGCTCGGTTTCTTCCAGTTCGCCCCGGCCGGCCTCCTCGGCTTCGGGATCATCCTCGCCGTGGGGCTGGTCTCGACGATCCTGGCGCTCTAGGGGCTTCCAGCTCGGCGGCGAGCTCCGAGAGGAGCCGGGCGGCCGCCTCGCGCTCGCCGGGAGAGACGCGCGCCAGGGTGCGCCTCATCGCCTCTTCCACCGTCCCCCCGGCCCGTGCGACCACCGTCTTCCCGGCGGGAGTCAGCCTCAGGCGTGTCCGGCGCCGGTCCTCCGGGTCCTCCGAACGGCCGACGAGGCCGGCGCGCTCCAGCCCGTCGACGATCAGCGTGACCGTGCTCGGGTGGAGCCTCAGGATCGCGGCCGTCTCCCCCGGCGTGATGCCGGGGAACTTCCCGACGACGCGCAGGGCGAGCCGCTGCGGGCCGGTGACGCCGAGCGAGCCGGCCATCCTCCGCGACGCCGTCTGAAGAGCGTGGTCGAGCCTCCAGAGGAGCTTCATGAAGTCGAGGACCTCGCCGAGGGTCTCCTCCACGCGGCTTCCGGGACCCGGGTTCGATCGCATCTCCCCTCCGCGCGGCCGTCGCCGGCCGCGTCCCCATTTCACCACGATTATTCTATTGAGGTCCAATATTTTGATCTCAAAAGGATTGTCCGGTAGGATCGCCCCATGACGCCGCACCTCCCGCACCGCCCCCGTCCCGAGCCGGCGCGGCGCGTCTGCGTCTTCGGCGAGGCCCTCGTCGACGAGCTGCCGTCGGGGCCGGTCCCCGGCGGAGCCCCGCTGAACGTCGCCTGCCACGCCGCCGGCTTCGGCCTCGAGCCCCTCCTCCTCTCGCGCGTCGGGCGCGACGCGGCGGGCGAGGCGCTCCTGGCCACGCTCGCGGCCCGGGGCGTCCCGGCCGGAGGCGTGGAGGTCGACCCCGTCCTCCCCACGGGCCGCGCCGTCGTCTCGCTTCGGGGCGGCGCCCCCCGGTTCGAGATCGCCGAGGGCACCGCCTTCGACGCGATCGACGGCACGGCCGCCGCCCTCGCGGCCCGGGAGTGGCGGCCGTCGGTCGTCGCCTTCGGCACGCTCGCGCTCCGCGGTCCGGCCTCCCGCGCCGCGCTCGGGGAGGTCCTCGCGTCGACGAAGGCCGCCCGGCTCGCCGACCTCAACCTCCGGGCTCCCTGGTACGACGGCTCCGTCGTCTGCCGCGCCCTCTCCTCCGCGAACGTCGTCAAGGTGAGCGACGAGGAGCTGGAGGAGGTCCGCCGGCTCCTCAGCCTTCCGATCCGTGACCCCGAGGCGCTCTCGGCCGACGTCGTCCGGCGCTTCCGGCTGCGAACCCTCTACGTGACCCGAGGCGCGAAGGGGGCGTACGTCGCGTCCCGCTCGGGAGACGCCGTCCGTTTCGCCGAGGCCCCGGCCGAGGGCCCGCCGGGAGCCGTCGTCGACACCGTCGGCGCGGGCGACGCGTTCACCTCCGTCGTCCTCCTCGGCCTCGTGGAAGGGTGGACCGCCGAGGACGTCGTCCGCCGCGGCGTCGCCTTCGCGGGCGCCGTGACGCGCATCTCGGGCGCCACCCCGGCGGACAGGTCCTTCTACGCCCCGTTCCTCTCGGAGTGGGGAGCGGTGGCGGCGTGACCGGCGGCCTCTACCTCCTCCACCTGAGCCTCCACGGGCTGCTGCGGGGCCGGGACCTCGAGCTGGGGCGCGACCCCGACACGGGCGGGCAGGTCACCTACGTCCTCGAGCTGGCGCGGGCTCTCGGCCGCTCGCCGCGCGTCGCCCGCGTCGACCTCGTCACGCGCCTCGTCGAGGACCCCGCCGTCGACGGCTCGTACGCCGTGAGGGAGGAGCCGGTCGCGGAGAAGGCCCGCATCGTGAGACTTCCGTTCGGACCCCGGAGGTACCTGCGCAAGGAGCTCCTCTGGCCTCACCTGCCGGCCCTCGTGGACCGGCTCGTCGAGTTCCTCAGGGCCCAGGAGCGGCTCCCCCATCTCATCCACACCCACTACGCCGACGCCGGGTACGTGGGGGTGCGGCTATCCCAGCTCCTCGGGATCCCGCTCGTCCACACGGGTCACTCCCTCGGCCGGACGAAGCGGTCGCGCCTCCTCGCCTCCGGGCGGCTCGAGTCGAACCTCGAGCGCCAGTTCCGGTTCACCCACCGGATCGCGGCGGAGGAGGAGGTCCTCGAGAACGCCCGGCTCGTCCTGGCGAGCACCCGGCAGGAGGTGGACGAGCAGTGGGGGGAGTACGCCGGCTTCCGCCCCGCTCGCTTCGCCGTCGTCCCGCCGGGCGTCGACACGTCTCGCTTTTCCCCTCCCGTCCCGCTCCGCGCCCGCACCTCGTTCCCGGCGATCGACCGCTGGCTGCGCGACCCGCAGCTCCCCCTCGTCCTGGCCATCAGCCGACCCTCGCCGAAGAAGAACCTCCCCGCCCTCGTCGAGGCCTTCGGACGCGACCCGGTCCTGCGCGAGCGCGCGAACCTCGCGATCTTCGCCGGCACGCGCGACGACATCGCCCGGAGCGACGAGGAGGGGCGCGGCGTCCTGACGGAGCTCCTCCTCGCCGCCGACCGGCACGACCTCTGGGGCTCCTTCGCGCTCCCGAAGCGGCACGCCGCCGAGGACGTCCCGGAGATCTACCGGGTGGCCGCGCGGCGGCGCGGCCTCTTCGTCAACGCCGCGGTGACCGAGCCGTTCGGCCTGACGCTCCTCGAGGCGGCCGCGAGCGGCCTCCCCGTCGTCGCGACCGCCGACGGCGGCCCGCGCGACATCCTCGCCAACTGCCGGAACGGACTCCTCGTCGATCCCCTCGACGTCGACGCGATCTCCCGGGCCCTCCGCGAGGCGCTCGCCGACCCCGCGCGTTGGAGCCAGTGGTCGAAGAGCGGCCTGCGGCGCGTGCGGGAGACCTACTCCTGGGACGGGCACGTCGAGCGCTACCTCTCCCTCTGCGGGAGGATCCTCCACCGGGACAGGAAGGCCCTGAGGCGGCGGCACACGGCCCTTCGCGCCAGCCCGCTCGCGCGCCTCGCCGAGGCCTCCCACCTCCTCGTCACCGACATCGACGACACGCTCGTCGGTGACGAGGAAGCCCTCGGCCGCCTCCTCGCGTGGCGGCGGGAGAACGCGCCTCGCGTCGCCTTCGGCGTCGCGACGGGTCGCTCCTTCCCCAGGACGCTCGAGATACTCGAGGAGTGGAAGGTGCCGCTCCCCGAGGTCCTCGTCACGTCCGTCGGCACCGAGATCCGCTTCGCCCCCGACCTCAAGCCCGACCGCGCCTGGGAGGGGCACATCCGGCACGGCTGGAGGCGCGACGAGGTCGTCCGCGCGCTCGCGGCGGCGCCGGGGCTGAAGAAGCAGCCGGCGGAGAACGACGGGCCGTACAAGGCGAGCTGGGACGTCGTCCCCGGCCGGCACGTCGACCTCGAGGGAGTCCGCCGGCTCCTCCGCGCGCGGGGCCTCTCCGCCCGCCTCGTCTTCTCGCAGGGGAAGTTCCTCGACGTGCTTCCCGTGCGCGCCTCGAAGGGGCTCGCGGTGAGGTTCCTCGCCTTCCGGCTCGGTCTCCCGCTCGAGAGCTTCCTCGTCTCCGGGGACTCCGGGAACGACCTCGAGATGCTCGTCGGCGACACGATGGCCGTCGTCGTCGGCAACCACAAGCCGGAGCTCGAGGAGCTCCGGGGCCGCGACCGCGTCTACTTCGCCACGGCCCCCTTCGCGGGAGGCATCCTCGAGGGAATCGAGCACTACCGTTTCGCCACGGAGGACCCATGCTGAGCCGCCTTCACGACTTCGCCGAGGCGCACCCGGACGTCTTCGTCCTCCTCCTGAACCGCTGGCTCTCCGAGGAGCGGGGTGTCCTCCTTCACTCCGACCTCGTCCGCGGGTTCGAGGACGTCCGCCTCGCCTGCGAGGCGGTCGACCTCTCGGCGAGCCCCCTCGCCGAGGCGGTGGCCGTGGTCCAGGAGGGGGTCTTCCGGGCGCCGTGGGCCGTCTTCTCGTTCCGCTCGGGCCCCGGGAAGTGGGTCTACGCCCGGATCCACGCCGACCGCCTCGTTCCCGAGGAGATCCCGGTCTCCGAGTTCCTGAAGTTCAAGGAAGGGCTCGTCCTGCCAGGCGAGACGGACGAGCCGCTCGAGCTCGACTTCGGGCCGTTCGGGCGCGGGTTCCCGCGCCTGAGCGAGGCGCGCTCCATCGGACAAGGGCTCTCCTTCCTCAACCGGCACCTCGCCAGCCGGCTCTTCCGCGACGGCGGAGCGGGGGCCGACGCGATCCACCGCTTCCTCGGCCTCCACGAGCTCGAGGGGCGGACGCTCCTCCTGCGGTCCGCCTTCATGGACACCCAGGCCCTCCGCTCCGCGCTGAGGAAGGGGCACGCCCTCCTCGCCGCCGCCGACCCCGAGACTCCCTGGCGGGAGGTCGAGGAGCCGCTCGCGGGCCTCGGCTTCGCCCCCGGCTGGGGGTCGACGTCGGGGCGGGCCGCCGAGACGATGAGCCTCCTCATCGACCTCTTCGAGGCCCCCTCGGCCGAGCTGCTCGAGGCGTTCCTCGCACGGGTCCCGATGATCTCCCGCGTGGTCGTCCTGTCGCCGCACGGATGGTTCGGGCAGTCGGGCGTCCTCGGGCTGCCGGACACCGGCGGGCAGGTCGTCTACATCCTCGACCAGGTCCGCGCCCTGGAGCGGGAGATGCGCGAGCGCCTCGCCGTGCAGGGAGTCGACGTGGAGCCGCGGATCGTCGTCGTCACGCGCCTCATCCCCGACGCCGGGACGACCGGCTGCGACCGCCGCCTCGAGCCGATCGACGGCTGCCGGAGCGCCGTCATCCTCAGGGTCCCGTTCCGGGAGGCCGACGGGAGCGTCGTCCGCCCGTTCCTGTCGCGCTTCAAGGTCTGGCCCTACCTCCACCGCTTCTCCCACGAGGTCGAGCACGAGGCGCAGGCCGAGATCGGCGGACGTCCCGACCTCATCCTCGGGAACTACTCGGACGGCAACCTCGTCGCCGCCCTGATCGGGATGCGCCTCGGCGTGACGCACGCGACGATCGCCCACGCCCTCGAGAAGACGAAGTACCTCCTGTCGGCCCTCCACTGGAGGGACCTCGAGGAGGAGTACGCCTTCTCGGTCCAGTACACGGCCGACCTCTTCGCGATGAACAGCGCCGACTTCATCGTCACGAGCACCTACCAGGAGATCGCGGGGACGAGGGAGGCGGTCGGGCAGTACGAGAGCTACTCCTCGTTCACGATGCCCGGCCTCTTCCGCGTCGTCGACGGCGTCGACGTCTTCGACCCGCGCTTCAACATCGTCTCGCCCGGCGCCGACGAGAGCGTCTACTTCCCCTTCACCGACGCCGGGCGGCGCCTCTCGGCGCTCGCGCCGATGATCGAGGAGCTCGTCCTCGGCGAGCCGGGTCCGACGGCCCGCGGGCGCCTTCTGGAGCCCGAGCGCCCCATCGTCTTCACGATGGCCCGCCTCGACCGGATCAAGAACCTTGCCGGCCTCGTCTCGTGGTGGGCGAACGACGAGAGGCTGCGGGGCCTCGCGAACCTCGTCGTCGTCGGGGGGCACGTCGACCCGGACCTCTGCGCCGACGGCGAGGAGCGCGAGCAGGCGCACCTGCTGCACGGCCTGATGACGCGCCACGCCCTCGACGGCGAGGTGCGCTGGATCGGCCGCCGCCTCGAGCGCCACCTGACGGGCGAGCTCTACCGCTGGGTGGCCGACCGTCGCGGGGTCTTCGTCCAGCCGGCGCTCTTCGAGGCCTTCGGCCTGACGGTCGTCGAGGCGATGGTCTCCGGGCTCCCCGTCTTCGCGACGTGCCACGGAGGGCCGTCGGAGATCCTCGAGGACAGGAGGTCGGGGTTCCACGTCGACCCGAACGACGGGGCCGCCGCCGCCGCCCGGATCGCGGACTTCCTCGAGCGGAGCGCGGCCGACCCCGGGGCCTGGACCCGCGTCTCGGAGGCCGCCGTCGCCCGCGTGAACGCCCGTTACACGTGGCGCCGCTACGCGGAACGGATCATGACCTTCTCGCGGATCTACGGTTTCTGGAAGTTCGTCTCCGGCCTCGAGCGGCAGGAGACGGCGCGCTACCTTCAGACGCTCGACCACCTTCTCCTCAGGCCGCGTGCCGCCGCCGTCCGGGGAGGCCGCGGGTGACCCGCCCGGCCAGCCGGGGAGCGGGGGGTCAGCTCCGTCTTCCGTTGAAGACGCGACAGACGGAGCCCGAGCTTCCACGGAAAACGGAACTACCCCTCTTGCCCCCCTGTTGGCTCTCTTGGCTCGGGCTACTCTCCGCGCAGCATGTCGGGATCCCCTGAGGTCGTGAACGGCGGCGCCCTGGGCCGGGTCGAGGCGTTCTTCGCCTTCCTCAGGCCGCGTTCGAGGCAGTCCGTCCTCGTCGCCGTCGTCCTGATCGGCGCGGGGTGCGGCCTCGTGGCCGTGGCGTTCCACGGAGCCATCGAGTTCCTGCGCGCCCTCCTCCTCGGAACGGCGCTCAAGCAGCCGAACGGCCTCGTGCGGGGCGCCCTCCTCGTGGCGATTCCCACCGCGGCCGGCGCGCTCCTCGCCTGGCTCGTCCCCCGGCTCGCGCCCCGTTCCGGAGGCGGGCTCGCCCTCGTGAGAAAGGCGTTCGCGGGCGACCCCGCGACGCTCCTCGACGCGCGGACGCTCGTCGGCGCCTTCGGCGCGAACTCCCTCTCCCTGGGCGCCGGGACGCCGCTCGGCCCGGAGGGGCCGACGGTCGTCCTGACGAGCGGCTTCGCGGCCGCTGCCGCGCGGTGGCTGCGGCTGCCGGGACGTTTCGTGAAGGCGATGGTCCCGGTCGGAACGGCCGCGGGGATCGCGGCCATCTTCAACGCGCCGATCACGGGCGTCGTCTTCGCGCTCGAGGAGGTGATGGGCGCGGCCTCGCGCGGCGTCCTCGGAGGGTCGCTCCTGGCTGCCGTCGCGGCGGCCGTCGTCGAGCGCACGTTCCTCGGCGGCGAGAGGCTCCTCCCCGCCGCACCGGCCCACTGGGGCGACCTGCGCGAGCTCCTCGGCTTCGCCGTCCTCGGGCTCCTCTGCGGCGCGGCGGCCGGGTGGCTGCCGCGCGTCGTCCCGATCCTCCAGAAGGGCCTCGCGAGGCTCGTGGAGCGGGCGGGGCGCGGCGCCTTCGTTGCCCGGGGCGCGATCGCCGGGGCCGTCGCGGGTCTTCTCGGCGTCGTGGCGCCGGAAACCCTCGGCATCGGCTACCCGGCCATCGCCGAGTGGCTCGCGGGGGGCGGGACCGGCCCCCAGGCCGCCATCGCCTTTGCCGCGAAGCTCGCGGGGGTCGCCCTCGCGCTCGCCGCGCCGCTCGTCGGCGGCGTCTTCGCGCCGTCGCTCTTCCTCGGGGCGTCCCTCGGCGCCGCCGCCGGGCACCTCGGCCAGTTCCTCTTCCCGATGGCCCACGTCGAGCCCGGCGCCTGGGCCCTCGTCGGGATGGGGGCCTTCTTCGCCGGGTTCCTCCGGACCCCGATCGCCTCCGTCCTCATCGTCTTCGAGGTGACCGGCGACTACGGCCTCGTCCTGCCGCAGATGCTCACGGTCGTCCTCGCCTCGGTCGTGGCGCGACGCATCTCGCGCGAGACGCTCGTCGAGAGGGCGCTCGGCCCCGCGGGCGCGCGGCGGCCGTTCGAGGCGGAGGACCCGCTCTCGAAGGTCGCCGTCGGCGACGTGATGACGACCAGCCTCAAGGCGCCGCGCTCGTCACAGACGGTCGTCGAGGCGGCGCGCGCCGTGGCCGGGACGCGCCACACGCAGTACCCGGTCGTGGACGACGACGGCCTCCTCGCCGGGGTCCTCTTCGCGAAAGACCTCGACGCGGCGATTCTCGAGAACCGTCACGCCGCGAGGGCCGGGAGCCTCGCGCTCCCGCCCGTCCTCGTCCTCACGCCCGGCCAGACGCTCGCCGAAGCCGCGCTCAGCCTCGCGCGGGCCGGCGAGACCCGCGCGCCCGTCGTGGAATCCCTCGATTCGCCGCGGCTCGTCGGCTTCCTCTCCTCGTCGGACCTCGTCCGCGCCCGGCTCCACGTCCACGAGGAGGAGTCGGGACCGTCGATGGCGGACCTGGGGTGAGGCTCCGCGCGGCCGCCGTCGCGACCGCCCTCGTCCTCCTCCTCGGGGGGGCGGGGTGCCGGGGCGGCGGCGCCGCGCGGCAGGACGGCGTCACCCTCCGGATGCTCGTCCCGGCCAACGAACGCCCGTTCTGGCTCCCTCTCGCCGCGACCTTCGCCGAGGCCAGCCCCGGCGTCTCGCTCGACCTGCAGGAAGGGCCGGTCCCGACCGACCTGCGAGAGAGCCTGACGACGAACGCCCTCCTCTCCGGCGACGGCGCCTACGACCTCGTCTACCTCGACGTCACCTGGACCTCGAAGCTCGCCGCGGCGGGCTGGCTCCTCCCGCTCGACGACGAGATCGGCGAGGAGGAACGGGCCGCTTTCCTCCCGCAGGCGCTCGGCGCCGGCTTCTTCCGGGGCCGCCTCTACCGCACTCCCTTTCGCACCGACGTCGGCCTCCTCTACTACCGCGCCGACCTCCTCGCGGAGGCCGGGGTCGCGCCCCCTCGCACCTTCGCCCAGCTGGAGGCGGCGGCGCGCCGCCTCCAGTCGCCGCCCGGCCGCTGGGGCTTTCTCTGGCAGGGAGCCCAGTACGAGGGGCTCGTCTGCTTCTTCCTCGAGGTGCTGCACGGGCACGGTGGCTCCTGGATCGACCCGGAGACGCTCGAGGTCGGCCTCGAGAGCCCCGAGGCCGAGGCCGCTCTTGACTTCCTCGTCCGCGCCCGAGGCCCGGGCGGCATCAGCCCGCCGGGCGTCGCGGCCTACAAGGAGGAGGAGACGCGCCACCTCTTCCAGGGGGGGCGGGCCGTCTTCCTCAGGAGCTGGCCCTACGTCTGGCGGCTCTCGCAGCGCGAGGGCTCGGCGGTCGCTGGAAAGGTCGGCGTCCTCCCCGTGCCGACGGTCTCGGGCGAGCCCGGCTCCGGGACGCTCGGCGGCTGGGGGCTCGCGGTCGCCCGCGCCTCGCGCCACCCGCGCGAGGCGATCGCGTTCCTCCGGCACGCCACGTCCCTCGAGAGCCAGCGCCTCTTCTGCGAACCGACCGGCTTCGCACCGGCCCGCCGGGACGCGTACGCGGACCCGGCGCTCCTCGCCGCGAACCCCTTCCTCGCCGACCTGGGGGCGATCCACTCGAGCGCGACGGCCCGCCCCGTCGTGGCGCGCTACGCGCAGGCCTCGGACATCCTCCAGCGGCACCTCACCGCGGCCCTCGCCGGCCTCTCCTCGCCCCGCGAGGCGCTCGCGGCGGCCGCGCGGGAGACGCGCCTCGTCCTAGGGGAGGCGCCGTGAGCGCCGGGACGCTCGCCGGCAGGGCGCGACGCGAGCGCATCCTCCTCCTCGCGCCCGTCCTCGTCCTCCTCGCGCTCGTCGTGGCGATCCCGGCGATCCGGGTCGTTCTCCTGGGATTCACGCGGACCGAGCTCGACGACGGCGTCGTCTCCTCCTGGGCCGGCCTCGCGACGCACGCCCGGACGTTCTCCGACGGACGCTTCCTCTCGGCCCTCCGAAACACGGCGCTCTTCACGGGCCTCTCCGTCCTCCTCGAGGTGACGCTCGGGACGGCCCTCGCCCTCCTCCTCGACCGCCCGTTCCGCGGGCGGGGGGCGCTGCGCGCCGTCGTCCTCGTCCCGTGGGCGCTCCCGACCTCGGTCATGGCGCTCGCCTGGGCCTGGATCTTCCACGACACCTTTGGAATGGCGAACGACCTCCTCCAGCGCCTCGGCCTCCTCGGAGAGCCCGTCGCCTGGCTCGCCGAGCCCGCGACCGCGATGGGCGCGCTCGTCGTGGCGGACGCCTGGAAGACGACGCCGTTCGTGGCGCTCATCCTCCTCGCCGGGCTGCAGGGGATCCCGCAGGAGGTCCTCGAGGCGGCCCGCGTCGACGGCGCCGGGCCCTGGCAGCGGTTCCGGCGGATCACCCTGCCGCTCCTCCTCCCCTCGCTCGTCGTGGCGACCCTCTTCCGCTCCATCCAGGCGTGGGGCGCGTTCGACCTCGTCTACGTGATGACGGGAGGCGGGCCCGGCGGCTCCACGGAGACGCTCTCCCTCTACGCCTTCCAGAGCTGGTTCCGCTACCTCGATTTCGGCTACGGCGCGGCGGTGGCCGTCCAGGGGATGCTCGTCGCCCTCCTCCTCGCGGCCGTCGTCGTGAAGCTCGCTTCGCGCCGGGAGACGGCGTGAGGCGCCGCCCCGCCGCAGCGGCGGCCCTCGCCCTGGCGGTCGCGCTCGCCGCGGCCTGGAGCCTCGTCCCGGCCCTCTGGCAGGCCGCGACGGCCGTCAAGCCCGAGGCGCAGATCACGTCGGTCCCCGCCGTCTGGGTCCCCAGCCCGCCCACCGCCGAGCACGTCCGCGCCCTCTGGGAGAGGAAGCCCTTCGCGCGCTACCTCGGCAACAGCGCGTTCGTGGCCCTCGCCGCGACCCTCCTCGCCCTCGGCGTCGCCGCCCCGGCCGCCTCCGCCCTCTGCCGGATGCGCCCCGCCGCGCGGAACCGATGGCTCCTCGGCCTCCTCCTCGTCTCCCTCTTCCCGCCGATCCTCCTCCTCTTCCCGCTCTACGAGGGGGTGCGGCTCCTCGGCCTCGTCAACTCGCCCCTCGCGCTCGTCCTCCCCTACGCCGCCTTCGGCGTGCCGCTCGCGGTCTGGGTCCTCGAGGCGGCCTTCCGCGAGCTGCCGCGGGAGGTCGAGGAGGCCGCGACGCTCGACGGCCTGGGCCCGATCGGGCGCCTCGCCCGCGTCCAGCTCCCGCTCGCGGCCCCCTCGGTCGCGGCGGCCGGGCTCCTCACCTTCATCGCCTCGTGGAACGAGTTCCTCCTCGCCCTGAGCTTCACGACGCGCGACACGAGCCGCACGGTGACCGCGGGCATCGCGAGCGTCTCCGGCGCGTCCCTCTACGAGGTGCCGTGGGGCCAGCTCTCGGCGGCGATCGTCCTCTCGACGCTCCCCGTCGTCCTCCTCGTCCTCTTCTTCGAGAGGCGGATCTCGGGCGGGCTGACGGGCGGGGCGGTCAAGGGCTGAGGGCGCGAGGAGCAGCAAGGCCCGCCGGGGTCTCCCCCGGCGGGCCTTTCGTGCGCCGCGACCGGGCTCCGGGTCAGTCCTTGTACTTGACGACCAGGAACTTCTCGCCCGACCAGAACGCGGCCGGGTCGACGATCTTCAGCGTCGTGTTCTGCTCGTCCGCGACGATGAGCTCGTAGCTTCCCTGCGGGTGGGTCGAGAGGACCTGGACCTTCTTGATCGGGGCCGAGATGGCGAACGCCTGCTCCGCCGTCACGTCGATCTCCCGGAAGATCTCCGGGTCGAACTTCCCGGTCTGCACCCAGCTGCCGCGCATCCCGAGGAAGGCGCCCTTCTTCTCGATCACGCCCTTGGCCTCGAGCTCCTTCTGGCCGGCGATCGCGACGTGGGCCGTGTTGATCGTCTTCGTCTGGCTCTCGATGACCGTCTCCTTCTCCGCGATCGTCGCCGTCTGCTCCTCGACGACCTGCGTCAGCCCGAGGACTTTCGTCTCGAGCTCGGCGATCATCGACACCTTCTCTTCGAGGTTCTTCCGCATCTCGCCGATGACGCGCTCCATCGACGTGACCTTCCCCTCGAGCTCGACGACCTGCTGGCCGGAAGCCTTCGCCTTCGCGAGGGCGTCCTTCTTCTCCTGCTCGAGGCGGGCGAGCTTGTCGAGGTTCTCCTTGATCGCCTTGCGGATCGCGTCGATCTCGGTCTTCAGCTCGTCGCGGCGGGTGCTGCGGGGCTTCCCTTCCTGGACGACCTCGATCGAGCTCCTGACGATCTGCAGCTCCTTGGCGCGAAGCTCCTCGAGGCTCGTGGCCACCTCGTCGAGGGTCGTCTGCATCTCCTCGCTCTCGACGCCGGCCGAAGTCAGCTGCCCGGCGAGCTGCTCCTTCTCCTGGGAGAGCTTCTGGTTGTCGGCCCGGAGCTGCTCGATCTCCTTCTTCCATCCGCATCCGCCGAGGGCGAGCGCGGCGGCGAGGATCCCGGCGAAGGCGACACGCGTCGCGGTGATCCCGTGGGTCATGGTCTACCTCCTCTGAAAGCGCGGTTGCTGGTTTCGGATGATCGGTAAGGCTACCGCAGCCGGGCGGCTCGTCGGGGGTCTATCTCGCCACAGCGTGCCCGCCCCTCGCGTGCCCCTCCGGATCGTATCTCTAAACAATTGAGTAACAATCATTTGCGGAATCAACTCGGGATTTGAAACCGGCTCTCGGCTTCCTGCGTAAACATCACTGACCGCACGGTCATCGAAAGGGGAGAGATGCCTTCCACACGCAGGAAGCTCCGGGAGGCTCTCGAGCCTACGAGGATCCGCGAGATCGGGGAGGCCGCGCTGCGCGTCGTCGCCAGGAGGGGACTCGAGGGGGCGACGATGCAGGAGATCGCCGACGAGGCGGGCCTGGCGAAAGGGACCCTCTACCTCTACTTCGGCGGCCGGGACGACCTCGTCGTCCACCTGGCCGAGTCGGCCTTCGAGGAGCTGAGGCCCGCCGTGGCCGAGGCCCTTCGACGCGGGGGATCGGGCGCCGAGCGCCTCGAGGCCGCGATCCGCACCCACGTCGAGTTCTTCGAGCACCGGCGCGACCTCTTCCGTCTCTTCCTCTCCGTCGCCCACCCCGGAAGCGGCCCGGAACGCTCCACCCGCCTCGACCGCAGCTGCCACCCGCTCTACCTCGCCTATCTCGACCTCCTCGCGTCGTTCTTCTCCGAGAGCCAGGCCCTCGGGGAGATGCGCGCCCTTCCCCCCGGCCGGCTCGCGCTCTTCGTCGCCGAGGGGCTGGCGGGGGTGATCCTGAGAAGGCTCGGGGAGCCCGACCCGCCCCCCGTCGAGGAGGACGTCCGCCTCGTCGTCGACGCCCTCACCGCCGGGATTACCACCAGGAGGACCCCATGAGGTTGCCGCTGGGCGCGCTGGCTGCGGCCCTGATCCTCTACCCCGCCACGCCGCCGGCCCGGGCCGAAGGCCTCACCCTCTCCGGGGCGTTCGAGCGGGCGATCTCCTCGAACCTCTCCCTCGAGAGGGCCCGCCGCGAGCTCCCGTACGCGGACGCGCAGAGAAGGATGATGTTCTCGGCCCTCCTGCCGAGGGTCGCGGCCTTCGGGAACCTCGGCCTGAACAGCACCGAAGTCTCGTTCGGCGAGCCGCCCGACGACCGGACGATCCTCCCGAGAGAGGACTGGGACTTCCGGCTCGTCGCGACCCAGCCGGTCTTCGCGGGCCTCCGCGAGAAGCGGGCGTACGACCAGTCGAAGCTCGCGGTGGAAGGCGCCCGCCAGACCGGGCGCGGGGCCGGAGAGGACGTCCTCCTCGCCGTCGCCACGGCCTTCGCGGCGGCTGCCGGCAGCGAGGCGCTCGTCGAGGTCGAGACCCGCAATGTCGCACTCGTGGCGCAGCGAGCGAAGCAGGCGAAGGACCTTTTCGACGCCGGCGAGACGACCCGCGTCGACCTCCTCCGGGCCGAGGCCGACGGGAAGGCCGCCGAGGAGCGGCTCGTCACGGCCCGGCAGGCCCTCGAGGAATCGCTCGGCCGCCTCCGGGTCGCGCTCGCCCTCGACGGCGAGATCGACGTCGACGCCGGCTCGGCGCAGCTGCCGGAACTCCCGGCGGAGGAGGAGCTCCTCGCCACCGCCCTCGCCCGCGCCGACGTGAAGCAGGCCGAGCTGGCCCTCGCGGCCGTGACGCTCGAGGTGAAGAAACAGAAGGGCGCCTACCTCCCGGTCCTCTTCGCCGAGGCGGGCTACGTGAAGCAGAAACGCGCCTTCCCGGTCGACGAGTACGCCTACGGCGCCCTGCGCCTCTCCGTCGACGTCTTCCGCGGCGGCGAGGTCGCCGCCCGCGTCGCCGCGGCCCGCGAGCGGGAGACGCAGGCCCGCCTCGCCCTCGAGGAGCTCCGCCGGGAGGTGAAGGAGTCGGTCCGCGTCGCGCTCCACGCCGTCGAGGCCTCCCGGGCGCGTACGAAGCTCGCCGACGAGCGGCTCGCGGCGGCAGAGGCCGACTACGACCAGACCTTCGAGCAGTACCGCAGCCAGCTCCTGACGACCCTCGACGTCCAGTCCGCCGAGACGTCCCTCGCCGAAGCGCGCCGCGGCCGGATCGCCGCCCGCCTCGGCCTCTTCCTCTCCGAGGTCCGCGTCCTCCACGCGGCCGGAGCCCTCGCCGCCTCCACTCTCGAGGAGACCTCCCGATGATCCTCAGACTTCCTTCCGCCGCACTCGCGGCGCTGCCGCTCGCCCTCCTCCTCTCCGGCTGCGGCCCGAAGACCCCCGGGGCGGCGCCGAAAGACGGGGCCGATCCCGCGGCCCTGCCGGAGGACGTGCGGCAGATCCAGTCCTCCCTCGCGCCCTCGCCCGCGCCCGCCGCGGGGCCGGCGGAGGAGAAAGTCCTCCTCGCCACGGGAGAGCTCGTTCCGCCCGTCCGCTCCGAGCTCGTCGCGCGCGTGACGGGGCGCGTGGCGGAGGTCCTCGTCGACGAGGGGGCCCGCGTCGCCGAGGGGCAGCCGATGCTGACCCTCGAGACCGACTACCTGAAGCTCGACGTGGCCCGCGCCGAAGCCGAGGTCGCCCGGGCCGAGGCGGTCCTCGGCGAAGCCGAACGGGACTTCGCGAGGAAGAAGGAGCTGGTCGGGAAGGGATCGGTCCCGGCCTCCACCTTCGAACGCTCCCAGGCCGCGTTCGAAGGGGCGAAGGCCTCCCGGCTCGGCGCACAGGCGGGCCTCGACCTCGCCCGGCAGCGCCTCGCCGACGCCGTCCTCCTCTCGCCGATCGACGGCGTCGTCCTCGAGAGGAGGACCGACGTCGGCGAGCGGCTGAGCGAGGGAACCGTCACGTTCGTCGTCGTCCAGACCGCGCCTCTGAAGCTCAGGTTCCGCGTCCCCGAGCGCTACCTCGGCGCGGCCGAGAAGGGGTCGAAGGTGCGCGCCACGGTCGACCCGTACCCGGGCGAGACGTTCGAGGGGACGGTCTCGGTCGTCGTCGGGGCCATGGACCCCGCGAGCCGGACCTTCGCCGTCGAGGCCCTCTTCGCCAACCGCGACGGGCGCCTCCGGCCCGGCCTCTTCGCCCGCGTCGAGCTCGAGCTCGGCCTGGCGCGGAAGTGAGGTCCGCCCCTTGAACAAGCTCGCCGAGCTCTGCGTGAGGCGGCCCGTCTTCGCGGCCGTCGTCGTCCTCGCCCTCGTCGTCGTCGGGCTCTTCTCCTACCGGCGCCTCGGGGTCGACCGCTTCCCCGACATCGACTTCCCGTTCGTCTCCATCACGACCCAGCTCGTCGGCGCGGCGCCCGAGGAGATCGAGACGGAGGTGACCGAGAAGATCGAAGAGGCCGTCAACACGATCAGCGGCATCGACCAGCTCATCTCGGTCTCGGCCGAGGGCGTCTCGGTCGTCACCGTCCAGTTCGTCCTCGAGAAGGACGGCGACGTCGCCGCTCAGGAGGTGCGCGACCGGGTCAACGCGGTCCTCGCCGACCTCCCGCGGGACGCCGACCCGCCCGTCATCGCCAAGATCGACCCCGACGCCACACCGGTGCTCTCGGTCGTCCTCTCAGGCCCCGCACCGATCCGCGACCTGACCGAGTTCGCCGACAAGAAGTACCGCAGGGCCCTCGAGTCGGTCCTCGGCGTCGGGCAGGTCCGGGTCATCGGCGGCCGCGCCCGCCAGGTGAACGTCGTCGTCGACTCGGCCCGGCTGTCGGGTCTCGACCTGACGGTCGCCGACGTCGTCCGCGCCCTCCGGACCCAGAACGTCCAGGTGCCGGGCGGAAGGGTCGAGCAGGGGGTGCGGGACCTCACCCTCCGGACCTACGGCCGGGTGGGCAGGCCGGAAGAGCTCGGGACGATCCCGGTGGCCGTTCGCAACGGCCAGCCGGTGCGCGTGTCCGACGTGGCGGCGATCCGCGACACCGAAGCCGACGTCGAGACGCTCGCGAGCCTCGACGGCGTTCCGGCGGTCGTCCTCCAGGTGAGGAAGCAGTCGGGAACGAACACGATCGAGGTCGTCGAGCGCCTCAAGGAGCGGATCGCGGGCCTCGACGCCCAGCTCCCCGAGGGGTGGAAGACCGACCTCGTGAGGGACCAGTCCGAGTACGTCGTCGCGGCCGTCGACGCCGTCAAGGAGCACCTCGTTCTCGGTTCGATCTTCGCGGCGCTCGTCGTCTGGGCGTTCCTGCGCAAGCTGCGCCCCACCCTCATCGCGGCGGTCTCCATCCCCGCGTCGCTCGTCGCCACGTTCGCGGCGATCGACGCGATGGGCTACAGCCTGAACGTCATCACGCTCCTGGCGCTGACGCTCGCCGTCGGCATCGTCGTCGACGACGCCGTGGTCGTCCTCGAGATCATCTTCCGGCACATGGAGGAGAAGGGCGTCGGCCCCGTCCAGGCCGCCGTCGAGGGGACGCGCGAGATCGGCCTGGCCGTCGTCGCGATGAGCCTCTCGCTCATCGCTGTCTTCCTCCCCGTCGCCTTCATGGGAGGGATCGTCGGGCGGTTCATGGCGTCCTTCGGCGTGACGATGGCCTTCGCCATCGCCGTCTCCATCGTCGTCGCCTTCACGCTGACGCCGATGCTCGCCTCCCGATGGCTGAAGCACGACGATGTGGAGGGCGAGGAGCGCTCGCGCGAGCGCGGCTTCTACCCGGCCGTCGAGAAGGCCTACATGACGATCCTCGGCTGGTCGATGGCCCACAGGGGGGCCGTCGTCGTCGTGATGGCGCTCGTCCTGGCCTCGGCGATCCCCCTCGCGAAGGTCGCCAACAAGAACTTCCTCCCGAGCGACGACGAGGGGCAGTTCGACGTCGTCGTGCGGGCGCCCGAGGGCTCGAGCTCCGCCACGACGAGGACGATCCTGGAGTCGATCGCCACGCGGATCCGGCCGATCCCGGGCGTGAAGGCGACCCTCCTGACGATCGGCGACGACCCCCAGCTCACCCAGAACCTCGGGACGATCTACGTCAAGCTCGCCCCCGTGAAGGACCGGGACGAGGACCAGTTCCAGATCATGGAACGGGTCCGCCGCGAGGTCCTCCCGCAGTACGCGTCGCTGGGCCTGCGCGCCCAGGTCTCTCCCGTGAACGCCTTCAGCGGCGGCTCGAACGCCGAGATCCAGTTCTGGATCGGCGGCCCCGACCTCGCGCGGCTCGCGGAGTACTCGAAGACCCTCCTGGAGACGATGAAGGCCGTCCCCGGCGTCGTCGACGCCGACACGAACCTCGTCGAGGGCAAGCCCGAGCTCGGGGTGAGGATCGACCGCGCCAAGGCGGCCGACCTCGGCGTGAACGTGCAGGACCTCGCCACCACGCTGAACGTCCTCGTCGGGGGGCAGAAGGTCTCCGACTACTACGAGGGCGGGGAGCAGTACGAGGTGAGGGCCCGCGCCGAGGAGCGCGACCGCTCCTCCGCCGCCGCCCTCGCGCAGGCCCGCGTCCCGGCCGCGAAGGGGACGGTCGCGCTGCGCGACGTCGTGACGCTCGAGGAGGGGACCGGCCCCTCCCTCGTCAACCGGATCGCCCGCCAGCGGCAGGTCCTCCTCTCGGCCAACGTGCAGGCCGGGTTCTCCTCGCAGGCCGTCATCGACGCCCTGAACGCGAAGGTGGCCGAGCTCGCGATGCCCGCCGGCTACTCTTCCGGGCTCACCGGCCGGTCGCGCGAGCAGGGGAAGGCGGCGGAGGCGTTCCTCACCGCGTTCGTCCTGTCGATCATCTTCATGTACCTCATCCTCGCGGCGCAGTTCGAGAGCTGGGTCCACCCCGTCTCGATCCTCCTCGCCCTGCCGCTCACCGTCCCCTTCGCGCTCCTGTCGATCGTCGTCCTGAACCAGTCGATCAACATCTTCTCGTCGCTCGGCATCCTCGTCCTCTTCGGCATCGTGAAGAAGAACGGCATCCTGCAGATCGACAACATGATCGCCCTGCGCAGCCAGGGCGTGGAGCGCGGCGAGGCCATCCTGCGCGCGAACCGCGACCGGCTCCGCCCCATCCTGATGACGACGCTCGCCTTCGTCGCCGGCATGCTCCCCCTCGTCGCCTCCTCCGGCGTCGGGTCGGGGACGAACCGCGCGATCGCGTCCGTCATCATCGGCGGCCAGACGCTCGCACTCGTCCTCACGCTCGTCGGAACGCCGGTCGCCTACAGCCTGTTCGACGACTGGACGACGAAGAGGCCCCTCCGGTCGCTCCTGGCCCGGCTCCCCCTCCGGAGGGCGGCGTGACCCGGCCTCGCAGGACGGCCGCGGGCCCCGCCGACGCCGTCCCCCGCGACCCGAAGGCCCCTGAGCCTTCTCTTCTCACCACGGCCCTCGACCACCTCGTCCTTCCCGGCCTCCTGCGGTTCACCCGGTTCGGCTACCTCTCGCGGCGGTCCTCGTTCGCCCCGCTCGCCGGCTCGATGAGGGGGCGGACCGCCGTCGTGACGGGCGCCACGTCCGGTCTCGGCCGGGCGGCCGCCACGGGACTCGCCCGTCTCGGGGCGCGCGTCGTCCTCGTCGGGCGGGACCGGCGGAAGGCCGAGGAGACGCGCGGCGAGATCCGCGCGGCGACCGGGAACGGCGACCTCGCCGTCGAGGTGGCGGACCTCTCACTCCTCTCCGCCGTGCGCGCGCTCGCGGAGCGCCTGCTCGAGAGGGAGAAGGCCCTCCACGTCCTCGTGAACAACGCGGGCGTCCTCGAGAACGAGCGGCGGACGACGACGGAGGGGCACGAGGTCTCCCTCGCCACGAACCTCCTCGCACCGTACCTCCTGACGCGGCGACTCGTGCCGCGGCTCGTCGCCTCCGCCCCGGCCCGCGTCGTGAACGTCGTCTCCGGCGGCATGTACCTCGCGGGGCTCGGGTCCGAGGTCTTCGGTGCGTCCGGGGGCCGGTGGGACGGGGCTCTCGCCTACGCGCGGCACAAGCGGGCCCTGACGGTCCTGACCGGGCTCTGGTCCGACGAGCTCTTCTCGCGCGGCGTCGCCGTCCACGCCATGCACCCCGGCTGGGCCGACACGCCCGGTGTCGAACGGTCCCTTCCCGGGTTCTTCCGGCTGACGAGACCTCTCCTGAGGACCCCGGAGGAGGGAGCCGACACGATCGTCTGGCTCGCCGCCGCCCCCGAGGCGGCCCACGCAGGCGGCGGACTGTGGCTGGACCGCGAGCTCCACCCGGCCGCCGTCTTCCCCGGGACGGCGGGGTCGCCCGAGGAGAAGAAGAGGCTCGTCGAGGAGCTCGAGCGGATCACGGGGATACCGGCCGGCTGGCCTGTGACCGCGCCCGCAAAGGACCCGGACCGGACCAGGGCCGCTGCGGTACGGCGCGGCACCGCCGCCCGGCGCCGCGGCCTCCGCTCTCCCCGGAGGGGCGCGATGCGATGATCCCCCGAAGAAGAAGGAGCGTCGAGCCATGGCGAACGTCCGAACGAAGCGGGGAACGATCGCGATCCTGACGGGAGGCGGGGACGTCCCCGGTCTCAACCCCGCCATCCGCGCCCTCACCGTCCGGGCCCTCCGGGAGGGCTACCGGGTCCTCGGCATCCGGCGGGGGTGGGCGGGGCTCATCGAGCTGGACGGGGACCGGGACAAGCCCGACGGCGACTGCGTCGTCGAGCTGTCGGAGGAGATCGTCAACAAGGTGGGCCGGACCGGCGGGACCTTCCTGCACACCTCCCGGACCCGCCCCTCCCACGTGCCGAAAACGAACGTCCCGGAGCACCTCCGCGGGAAGTACCCCGACGAGCTGAACGACCTGACGCCGGAGGTCCTCTCGAACATCGGACGGCTCGGCATCGACGTCATGGTCCCGATCGGAGGGGACGACACCCTCTCCTACGGCGTCCGCCTCCACAGGGAGGGCGTGAAGGTCGTCGCGCTGCCGAAGACGATGGACAACGACGTCCCCGGCACCGACTACTGCATCGGGTTCTCGACCTGCGTGACCCGGACGATCGAGATGACCCACGCGCTGCGCACCTCGGCCGGAAGCCACGAGCGGTTCCTCGTCATCGAGGTCTTCGGCCGCTACGCAGGCTTCACCGCACTCCTGCCCACCATGGCGGGGGCGGCGAACCGCTGCGTCATCCCCGAGTACCCCTTCGACGTCGACCGGCTCGCGGAGCTCCTCGTCGCCGACCGCGACTCGAACCCGAGCCGCTACAGCGTCGTCCTCGTCTCGGAAGGGGCCAAGATCACCGGGATGAACGAGATGGTCTTCTCCGACCAGGAGGCCGACGCCTACGGCCACAAGAAGCTCGGCGGAGTCGGCGACGTCGTGGCCGAGAGGCTCAAGCAGCTCTCCCCGAAGCACGCGGGGGGCCGGCGCGTGAACACGATCAGCCAGCGTCTCGGCTACCTCGTCCGCTGCGGCGACCCCGACGCCCTCGACTCGATCGTCCCGATGGCCTTCGGGAACCTCGCCATGGACCTGATCCTCTCGGGCACCTACGGCCGCCTCGTGAACGTCAGGAACGGCCGGTACGACAACGTCCCGGTGGACGTCGTGACGAGCCGCAAGAAGGCCGTCGACATCGAGAAGCACTACATCCCCGAACGCCTGAGGCCCCGCTACGAGAACTTCGAGAACAAGCCCGTCTTCATCATGACGAGCGACTACTGAGGGAGCGGGACTCCCGGTCCCGACGTAACCTCTCCGCGAAGGCAGGGACGTGATACGGCTCTACGGCTTCGTCGACGGGGGGCTCAGGGCCCTCCACCTCGAGACGGGCGGGGACGCGAGCGGCCCCGAATGGGACGTCGTCGCCTGGGTCGACCTCCTCGACCCGGAGCCGACGGAAAAGGCGTGGGTCGAAGAGACCTGGGGCATCGACATCCCCTCGCGCTCGGAGATGCGCGAGCTGGAGGCGAGCTCGCGCTGCTACCACGAGGCGGAAAGCCTCAACCTCCTCACGGCGTTCGTCGTCAGCGAGCCCGGTCCGGCCCGGACGGTCGACGTCTGGTTCCACCTCCACAAGGGCCGGCTCTTCACCGTCCGTCCCGAGAAGCTCTCGCCGTTCCGCCTCTTCCGCCTCCGGGCCCAGAGCCAGCCGGAAGAGGTCCGCGAGCCGATCGACATTCCCCTCGGCGTCATCGAAGCGGAGGTCGACGTCGTCTCGGACGTCCTCGAAGCCGCCTACGCGCGGCTCGAGAAGGTGAGCCGCGCCGTCCTGACCGAGGGGGCCCGCGACCTCGAGGACCTCCTCGAGAAGCTCGCCGCCGAGGAGGACCTCCAGGGGAAGACCCGCCTCGTCCTTCTCGACCTGCGACGCAGCCTCACGTTCCTCCTCCGCTACGTCGTCGGCTCGACCGCGAGGGCCAACGTCATCAAGGGGGCGCTGCGCGACATCGAGTCGCTGACGAGCCACTCGGGCTTCGTCTTCGAGAAGGTCAAGTTCCTGATGGACGCGACGATGGGGTTCATCAACCTCGAGCAGAACAAGATCATCAAGATCTTCTCGATCGCGGCCGTCGTCTTCCTCCCGCCGACGCTCGTCGCGAGCATCTACGGCATGAACTTCCGGGTCCTGCCCGAGCTGGCGTGGCCCTGGGGTTACCCTTTCGCCCTCGCGCTGATGGTCCTCTCGGGAATCGCCCCCTACTGGCTCTTCAAGAGGAAGGGCTGGCTCTGACTCCCGGCGGGCCGTGAGAGGGTGTGAAGTAATCCGGGAGGGGTCGCGTTGCGAGCGCCGCGGGGGCGGATTCCAGGCGCCGCGACGAACGTGGCCGTCTGACCTCGGAGGAGCGGCAACGCCGAAGACGCCCCCGCGCCGCCGCAACCCGGAGGGCGGGCGGGGGTTGCGGGCGAATGCTGCGTTGCTCGTCGGGCCCGATGTCCCGCATCGGGTCCCTCCTCACGCCTTGCCTTCGCCCGCAAGCCCCGCCCGCGCGACCCCTCCGGGATTACTTCACGCCCTCTGAGCCGCGGCCCGTCAGCCCTGACGCTTGAGCTCGGCGATCAGCCGCCCGAGCGTCGCGTCGCCGTCGTCGGGAGGGAGGGGGCAGGAGCCCGCGCCGCGGTGGCCGCCCCCGCCGAACTGGGACATCGTCTGGCCGATGTCGCTCCAGCTCGACCTCTCGAAGATGTTGTGTCCGGCGGTCGCCATCACGACCTCGCGGCCCGGCCCCCACTGGAGGCGGACGGAGACGGTCGCCTGCGGGAAGAGGGTGTAGATCAGGAAGCGGTTCCCGACCGGGATCTCGGAGAGACCGCGGAAGTCGGTGACGACGACGTTCGTGTCGAGGCGGGAGCAGGAGAGGAGCGCCGAGCGGAACCTCTCGTCTTCCGCCTTCATCCTCTCGACCCGCTCGACGACCTGCGGGGTCCGCAGGACCTCGTCGAGCGGCATCGACCGGAGGGCCATCCCGAGGAAGAGGAAGTAGTCGCGGAAGTTCCCGAGGCTCGTCCGCGAGTCGATCGTGAAGCCGAGGAGGATGACCCGCCGCGGCTCCTTCACGTCGCGGAGCGTCAGGTTCGCCGAGTCGAGCCGGTCGGTCCCCTCGACGAGCTCCCCGTAGCGTTCGAAGAGGCCCCACCCCTTCTTCTCGCAGTAGAAGTCGTGGACGAGCCGCGCCGTCGACGGCGCGAGGCCATAGCGCCCCTGGAAGGCCGCCTCGGGTCGCGGGTTCGCGTCGACGAGCTCGTGGTGGTCGAACCACAGGGCGCACCGGGGGTGGTACGGCAGGTTCGCGAGGACGTCGCCGTCCTTCACCTCGAAGCGACCGTCCGTCAGGGCCTGCGGGTGGACGAGCTCGATCGCGTCGATCCGCTCCATCGACGTGATGAGGACGGAGCAGGTGAGCCCGTCGAGGTCTCCGCGGGTGACGAGACGCATGGTCCGGCCGCGAATTCTCTCCCGCAACGCCCCGCGAGGGCAACGAGCGGCGGGTCGCCCCGCGGCGCCTGCCGCCCGTCGGCTAGAAGCGGCCCCGGACGCCGAGCTGGACGAGCGTCTCGACGGACCTCTCCGGGAGCCCCAGGAGGGCCCGGGCGGGCCGCGTGGAGTCGACGGAGAGGAGCTCGAGGAGGACGGAGGTCCGCTGGTCGAGCTCGACGCTCCACGCGGCGGTCCAGGCGTGGCCGTCCTCGTCGTTCGGGTCTTCCGCGCGATACCGGTCCTCGTCGCGCGCCCGGAACTGCTCGTAGCGGGCGGAGAGGCGGTGCGCCCCCCGGGAGACGCTCGCGAGGAGGTACCACGTGCGGTAGGAGACGTGGATGGCCTCCTCGGGGCCCATCGCGGTCCAGCCGTCGAGGGCCTGGCCGACGAGCTCGACGCCGCCCGGCAGGCGGAACGTCGCCCCCGCTCCGGCGAAGCGGGTCTTCCAGGCGTACTGCCCGTCCTCGAGCGCCAGCGGGTCGCCCCGGTTGTCGTAGAGGAGCGCGCGAACCTCGAGGCGCTCGGGCAGGAGGTACGACGCCGCCGCGTACCACCCCGCCCGTCCGTCCACCTCGCGGAACGGCGCGACCCACGGGTCCTGCGCCGGGAAAATCCCTTCCGGACCGAGCGCGGGGACGGGCGCGAGCGGCAGCCGGTCCGAGAGCCCGGTCTGGCGGTCTCCGATCGCCCAGCCCCGCCACGCGAGGAGGCTCCCGCAGGGGTCGTTGCCCTGGAAGACCGCGCCCGTCAGGGCGAGGTCCGAGGTCGGGAGGAAGAGCTCGAGCGACGCCTCGGCGCCCGTGACGCGGACCTCCTCGCCGATCCAGGAGTCGAGGGCCGAGGCCGTGAGGGTCCGGGTCGGGCTCCAGGCGATCCCCTCGTTCTCGAGCGACAGGGGCGGGAAGAAGTGCCCGCCACGCAGGCGGAAGCCGACGGCGCTCGTGAGACGCGGGCGCCAGGAGGCCCACGCCTCGACGACGTCCACGCCCGCGAGGCCCGACGTCGCGTACGAGCCCGTGTCGACGTTGACCTGGACGTGCGCCCGGAGCTCTTCGCCGTGGCTCGCGCGGAGGACGACGGCCGACTGGGCGAGGGCGATGAGGGTCTGCCTGTCGCCATCCTCGCCGCCCCAGCGGAGCTTCCCGAGACCCCCGTCGAGCCAGGCCTTCGTGTCGTCCGAGCGTACGGCTCGAAGATCGACGAGCCCCCCGACCCGGAGCCGGAACCCCTCCTCGGCGGCCGCGGGGCCGGCCAGGAGCACGAAGAAGAGAGCGAGGACGGGCGAAGCCCGCATCGGCCGAGTATAGGAGGCGCCGGGGCGTCGAGGAGGCGAGCAGGTCCACGGCGGCGCCGGTCCGGGAGACCGGCGCCGCCGCGGCACCGTCGGTCGCGGGTCAGACCCTCTCGAAGACCGTCGCCACGCCCTGGCCGAAGCCGATGCACATCGTGGCGACGCCGGTCGTCGCGTTCTTCGCCCTCATCGCGTGGAGGAGCGTCGCGCAGATGCGCGCGCCCGAGCAGCCGAGCGGGTGGCCGAGGGCGATGGCCCCGCCGTTCACGTTCACCTTCTCGTCCATGACGTCGAGGAGGCCGAGGTCCTTCAGGACCGGGAGCGACTGCGCGGCGAAGGCCTCGTTGAGCTCCCAGAGGTCGACGTCGCCCGCCTTCATGCCGATCCGCGCGAAGGCCTTCTTCGTCGCCGGGACGGGGCCGTAGCCCATGATCGACGGGTCGCAGCCGGCGGCCGACATGGAACGGATCCTCGCCATCGGCGCCTTCCCCAGCTCCTTCGCCTTCTCGGCCGACATGACGAGAAGCGCCGCGGCGCCGTCGGAGATGGCCGAGGAGTTGCCGGCGGTGATCGTCCCGTTCTTCGGGTCGAAGGCGGGCTTGAGCGCGGCGAGCCCCTCGAGCGTCGTCTCGGGGCGGACGGCCTCGTCGTAGTCGTAGAGCTTCAGCGCGCCGTCCTCGTCGTGGCCGGCGAGGGGGATGATCTCCTCCTTGAAGGCGCCGGAGCGCATCGCCTCGGCGGCCCTCATCTGGGAGCGGTAGGCGAACTGGTCCTGCTGCTCACGGGTGATGCCGTGGAGGCGGCCGAGGTACTCGGCGGTGAGCCCCATCGCGCCCGCGGCCTTCGCGTTGCGCTTCGAGTTCGACGGGTTGAAGTCGACCCCGTGGGTCATCGGGACGTGCCCCATGTGCTCCACGCCGCCGACGACGAAAAGGTCGCCGTAGCCGGACATGACCGCCATGGCGGCCGAGTGGAGGGCCGTCATCGACGACCCGCAGAGGCGGTTGATCGTCTGCGCGGGGACCTGCTTGGGAATCGGCGTCATGAGCTGGATGAAACGGGCCACGTTGTAGGCCTGCTCGAGCGTCTGCTGGACGCAGCCCCAGATCACGTCGTCGACCTCGCCAGGGTTCACCTCGGGGTTGCGCGAAAGGAGCGCGTTGACGAGGTCGGCCGACATGTTCTCGGCGCGGACGTTCCGGAAGATGCCGCCCTTCGAGCGGCCCATGGGGGTGCGGACGGCATCGACGATGACGACGTCTTTCATCTCATCACTCTCCGTGGAAACCCTTGCCGGCGGCGGCGAGGTCGCGCAGCTGCTGCGTCGGGGCGTAGAGGGCGCCGAGGGACGCGTACTTCTCCGCGGCGGCGAGGAGCGCCGGCGCGCCGGTCGCGTCGGCCCAGCGGAAGATCCCTCCGCGGAACGGCGGGAAGCCGAGACCGTAGACGAGGGCGAGGTCGACCTCGGTCGGTGTCGCCACGATGCCGTCCTCGAGGCACCGCGAGCACTCGAGGAGCATCGGCAGCAGCATCCGCTCGACGATCTCGGTGTCCGAGACTTCGGGCGTCGCTGCGGCGTGGGCCTTCAGGAGCTCCTCGGTGAACGGGTCGACGTTCTTCTTCGGCGGCCCCTTCTTCTGCGGCTCCCAGACGTAGAAGCCCTTCCCGTTCTTCTGGCCGTAGCGCTGAGCGCCGACCATCTTCTCGATCGCGCTCTCCCCCTCGTGGGACATCCGGTCGGGGAAGGCGGCGGCCATGACCTTGTCGGCGTGGACGCCGGTGTCGATGCCGACGACGTCGAGGAGGAGGGCCGGGCCCATCGGCCAGCCCCACTTCTCCATGACCTTGTCGACCCTCTTGTAGTCGACCCCGTCCTTCAGCAGCGCCTCGAATCCCGAGAAGTAGGGGAAGAGGACGCGGTTCACGAGGAAGCCGGCGCAGTCGTTCACGACGATCGGGGTCTTCCCCATCGCCGTGGCGTACGCGACCGCCGTGGCGATCGTCGCCGGGCTCGACTTCGCGCCGCGAATGACCTCGACGAGAGGCATCCTCGGCACCGGGTTGAAGAAGTGCATCCCGCAGAAGTTCTCCGGGGCCTTCAGCGCCTCGGCGAGGCGGGTGATCGAGATCGTCGAGGTGTTCGACGCCAGGATCGCTCCTTCCTTCGCGTTCGCCTCGACGTCGGCGAGGACCGACTTCTTGACCTTCTCGTTCTCGACGACGGCCTCGACGACGAAGTCGACGGCCTTGAAGTCGCCGTAGGAGAGGGTCGGCGTGATGCCGGCGAGGACCTGGGCCATCTTGCCCGGCGTCATCTTCCCCCGCTCGACCTGTTTCTCGAGGAGCTTGGCCGCCTCTCCCATCCCGAGCTCGAGCGCCTTCGGCGCGATGTCCTTCATCAGGATCGGCGTCCCCTTCGAGGCGGACTGGTAGGCGATGCCTCCGCCCATGATCCCGGCGCCGAGGACGGCCGCCCGCTCCACGGGCTTGGCCCCCTTCGAGGCCTTCTTCCCGAGCTTCTTGACGAGCTGGTCGCCCAGGAAGACCGACACGAGGCCGTGGGCCGTCGGGGTCTTCGCGATCCTGGCGAACGTGGCCGCCTCGATCTTCAGCGCCTCGTCGCGGCCCAGACCCGCGCCCTTCTGCATCGCCTCGATCGCGGCGACCGGGGAGGGGTAGTTCGGGCCGGCCTTCCCGCCGACGAACGCCTTCGCCCCCTCGAAGACCATCCCCCCCTCGATCCTGTTGAGCGGGAGGGGCGCCTTCTTCTCCTCGACCCGGCTCTTCCAGTCGAGCTTGCCTTCGGCCGCGTCCTGGAGCATCCGGAGGGCCACCTCGCGGAGCTTGTCGGGCTCGCAGACGGCGTCGACGGCGCCGATCTTCAGCGCCTCCGCGGCCGGGTACTGCTCCCCCGTCGCGATCCACTCGATGGCGTTGTCGGCCCCGCACATCCGCGAGAGGCGGACCGTGCCGCCCCAGCCGGGGAAGATGCCGAGCTTCGTCTCGGGCAGACCCACCTTCGCCGCCGAGGAGGCCACGCGGAAGTGGGCCGAGAGCGCCAGCTCGAAGCCGCCGCCGAGGCAGAAGCCGTTCAGCGCGACGACCGAGGGGCAGGGGAGGTCTTCGAGGCCGTTGAAGACCGCGTCGGCCGCGAGGAGCCAGGCCGTCAGCTCCTCCTCGGACTTCTGGAAGTGGTCGAGAAACTCGGTGACGTCGGCGCCGACGATGAAGACGTCCTTGCCGCTCGTCACGAGGAGCCCCTTCGGAGGCGCCTTCGTCAGCCCCTCCACGACCTCTCTCAGCTCACCCATCGTCAGGGCGTTGAACTTGTTGACGGAGTCGCCCTTCAGGTCGAACCGCAGCTCGACGAAGCCTCCGTCCAGCGGAACGGTCTGGATCGCCTGCCCTTCGTATTTCATCCGTCTCTGCTCCTTCCTCCGGGTGCGTCGGGAATCGGGTCGGGACCGGTCCGGGATCATATCCGCCGCGCCGCAGCAAATCACCGGATTCCCGGCCCCTCCGGGCGGCCGCGCGGGGCGGAACCGGCCCGCCGCTCCGGACCTCGTCCGGCGGCGCAGCGGGTGCCCGCGGGCGTAGACTGGACGGTGCCCCGGGACCGTCGAGCTTCGGAGGGAGGATCGCCATGACCTTCGGCTCATCCGAAGAAAAGGCGCTCGCTTTCATCGCCGCGCACCTCGGAGCCTCGCCGAAAGGCCCGCCGAAGGCGCGGGCGCGGAGGCGGCCGGTCGTCACGGTGTCCCGCCAGGTCGGCACCGGCGCCCGGGCTTTCGCAGAGGCGCTCGCCGCCTGGCTGGAAGCCGCGCAGCCGAAGGGCCGCGGCCCCTGGGGGGTCGTGGACCGGGAGCTCGTCGACAAGATCCTGGAGGACGAGGCCCTCCCCGACAGGCTCGCATCGTGGTCGCCGGAGGACCACCTGTCCGGCATCTCCTTCGTCGTGGAGGAGCTCCTCGGGCTCCATCGGGCGGCCTGGAGGCCGATGCAGGAGGTGACGGAGACGATCCTCCGCCTCGCCGAGATCGGAAACGTCATCCTGGTCGGCCGGGGGGCGAACGTGATCTGCGGCCACCTCCCGCAGGCGTTCCACGTCCGCCTCGTCGCGTCTCTCGAGAGCCGGGCGGCCCGGACGGCCGAGACGCGAGGCACGTCGCGCAGGGCGGCGCTCGCCTACGTCCAGGCGGAGGACAAGGCGCGCCAGAGATTCCTCCGCCGCTACTTCCAGGTCGACGTCTCCGACCCGCTCCTCTACAACCTCGTCGTCAACCTCGACCGGCTGTCGGTGGAGGAATCGGCGCGGATCGTGGGAGAAGCCGTCCTCGCGAGAGAAGAGCGGCCGGCCTGAGCCGGGTCAGAAGGCCCCGCACTTCGGGCAGAGATCGGCGTAGAGCTCGTCGAGGTGGCCCTCGGTCTCCGGCGCGACGAACCCGCAGCGGGGGCACTGGAAGGAGTAGAACCGGATACGTCCCTCCCGGCGGCAGCGCGGGCAGTCGACCGCTCCGGTCCCGCGGCAGAAGCCGCAGACGATCCAGAGCTCCTCGTTTCCCTGGAACCGCAGGCGCCCGATGGAGCTGCACCGCTCGCACGGACCGCCGAGGCCGGTCCCCTTGCACGCAGGGCACTTCGCGAGGCGTTCGCGGGCGAGCATGACCACCTCCCCGACCTCGTCAGGCCGCGGGCTCCGTCCGTGAGGGCTGAGTTCTCGGAAGAAAGTCTACGCCGGGAGCGCCCCCGATTTCACCCCTGAAACGCGTAGGAGACCTTCAGGAAGAGCTGCCGCGCCGCCGGCGGAAGCCCGCCGTCGTCCGAAAGGGTCCTCGCGTCCCCGTACCCGAGGAAGACGACGCTCTGCCAGTTCAGCCGGTACGCGAAGAGCGCCGAGGCCGAGAACGAGCCGGACTCCTCGGTGACCTCGCCCTCGTAGAGGTCCGGGTTCCGGGTCGTCCCGAGGTACTGCACGATGGCCCTCACGTAGGTCCGCGCCGACAGGGTCCACGTCGCCTTGAGCCGCTCGACGTGCGCCGTGAAGAGCCGGCGCGACCCGTCAAGACCCGCCGCGTCCAGGTCCATCCAGCGGACCTCGCCCCGGACGTCGAGCTCGAGGTGGTCGCCGGGCCGCACGACGACGCTCGCCGCCGCGCTGCCGCCGTGGCCGGTCCGCGCCCCCTCGAAGTCGATCTCCTCGCCGATCGCCCCGTCGAGCGCCACGCTCGAGAAGACGCGGGAGGGGACCGCGCTCAGCGAAAAGACGAGTCGTCGTCGCGGCAGGACCGTGTCGGCCGCGAGCACCTTCTCGCTCCGGAGCTCGAAGCGCGCGAATCCGTTGAACTTCGTGTCGAACCCGACGCCCGGGGCGACCACCTGGCTGACGAGCCCCCCCTCCCGGTCGGCGACGTAGTCGGCGAAGAAGAACGTCCTCACGCGCGAGAAGAACCCAGCCGGGCGGAAGGTCCGCCCCAGGGCGGCGTACCCCTCGCGAAACCCCACCTGCGGCACGAAGCCGAGGTCGGCCCTGAAGCCGTCGGAGAAGTCCTTGTACTCGACCCCCCAGTCCCACGTCTCGGTCGTGTGTTCCCACCAGACGTCGGCGCCGTGGCCGGAGAGCCTCCGGCCGTCCCACTCCTCGGCCAGGTCGGGGCGAACCGGGGTCTCGCTCCACGAGAGGAGGAGCTGGCCGGTGACCGTGTCGGATCCGCTGGGGCTGAAGCGGAAGTCGGGTCCGAGGACGCGGTTGCTGCCGCCCCCCTCGAGCTCCTTGTCGGTCACGAGGAAGGAGACGAAGGAGCGGCCGAGGTCGTGGCGGACGCGCCCCACGAAGTCGAGCGAGCGGAAGTCCTAAAGCGCGAGGCCCGACCCGGCCGGGCCCGGCAGGATCACGCTCCCGCTCCCCCGGTCCTCCGCCACGAGGGCCGTCCAGCTCGTCCCCCCGAGCTTGCCGGTCCCTCGGGCGCCCCAGCGGGGCGAGGTGATCGACCGCGTGTAGACGGCCGTCACGGGCGTGGAAAGGAGGTCGACCCCCTCGAGGAAGAACGGGCGCTTCTCGGGGTACGAGAGGGCGAAACGCTCGTTGACGCCGATCCGCGCGGCGTCCGACTCGACCTGCGAGAAGTCGGGGTTGAGCGTGGCGTCGAGGGCGAAGCCCGCCGACGGCGTCCACTTCACGTCGAGGCCGGCGTCGGGCTCGAGCGGCCCGGACACGCTTCCCCCGCCCCCCTCGCGGGGGACGGTCTCCTGCGAGGCCGAGACATAGGGCGCCGCGACGACGTTCCCCCCGCGCGGGAGCCCCTCGAGGCCCGTCAGGACGTTCTCCGAGCAGACGAAGCAGTTCCGTCCGCGGGGGAGCCTCGCGGAGAACATCTGGTAGCGGAAGTCGCGCGGGCGGTTGCGGTAGAGGAGGATCCCCCACGTCTGCGGGTCGTCCCGGCCGTAGCGCAGGGACGAGAACGGGATCCGGATCTCGAGGTTCCAGCCGGTCGCCGTGATCCGCCCCGCCGCGTCCCAGAAGAAGTCGGGCGAGGAGTTCTCGTTGCCGTCGTCGGTGACGGCGTCGTACTGGACGCCGCGCGGGTTGGCGAGGAAGAGGATCGCCGTCCGGCCGTCGTTGCGCGTGTCGAGGATGATCCCGCCGTAGTCGGTCCCTCCGCCGAGGACGTCGCGCTGCGAGAACGGGGCCCGGATCCTCGCGGGCTCGGGGTCGTCGCACTCGAGGGAGGCGTAGAGGAACTTCTCGTCGTAGGCGAGGCGGCCGACGGTCCTCACCTTCGGCGCGACGTTGTCGCCGGGGTTCGTCTCGTAGAAGGTGTCGACCCTCGCCGCCCCGTCCCATCCCTCGTCGCCGAGGTCGCCGTCGATCACGATGGGGCCCGCGGTTCGGGAAATCCGGATCGCGGCCCCTCGCAGGTCGTCCGCGGAGGAGGGCCGGGAGAGGGCCGGGCTGGCCACCACGACCAGCCCGGCCAGGAGGAGGAGGGAACCGCGAGAGGTCACCCGCAACGTGATACGGGTACGGCGGCCCCGGGTTTCGCCCTGGGGCCGCCTCCCCTCCGCGGCGCCGCGGAAGCGGCGCTACTCCGTCGGCTTCGGCTCGTCCGCGTGCCGCCGCTGCTTGAGGCGGTCGCCGCCGTCCTTCGCGATCGCCCGGTACCACTCCTCGCGGTACCTCGGGTGCGTGACGTTGCCCTGCGTGTCGCGGACGTTGCCGTCCATGTACTTCCAGAGGAGGAACTCGCCCAGCTTGCGCCAGCGGGCCACGACCCCCTCCGCCGTCTTCAACGAGTACGCGGTCAGGTAGTCGCGGGCGGCCGCGGGTGAGTCGGCGTAGAGCTTCATCGCCGCCTTCTCGATCTCGGCCTGCTCGGAGAGGAAGCGCCCCTCGAGCTCGCCCTGGACCCGCCTCACGTCCTGGATCATGTCGCTGTAGCGCGAATAGGCCCAGTTCGAGACGAAGTTGAAGACCCAGAAGGCCGAGTCCCACGAGAACGCGCCGAAGTCGGCCGTTCCGACGGCGAAGCTCTTCGGCACCTCGCGGATCGAGGCGTAGACGGGGGTGTAGACGGTCGAGTAGGTGTCGTCGACCCCGAACCAGAGGACGCCCCCGACCGGGTTCGGGAGGAAGGACCTCATCTGGGCGACGAGGGAATAGCCGGTCTGCTGGGTGGAAATGGCTCGCTCGTGCACGTAGTCGACGCCGTCCACCTTGAAGCCCATCGGGCGCCAGCGGTAGGGCAGGAGGAACGGCCCCGCGCCGATGTCCTTCGTCATGTCGAGCTCGGTCCCCTGGAAGTGGTCCCGCATCAGCTCCATGACGTCCTTCGTGCCGAGCTTCCGGTCGGGCTTCACGGACAGCGGAAGGGGCTTTGCGCCCGGGACGGCGAGGACCCAGTCGGAGGAGAGGTTCAGCGACGGGGCCGCGCGGCGGAAGACGCTCCAGACGCGGGCGTCGCACCCGCGCAGGGTCGAGCCGCGCAGCGGCGAGTAGACGTCGGCGAAGGAGAAGTCCTCGTCCTTCCCGTCGAACCAGCCGTTCTCCCGCGCGAAGGAGACGACGTCCTTCGAGAAGACGACGTTCTTCGGGTCGTTCTGCGCGAACTGCCGCACGCGCGGCTGGTTGGCGTGGGCGGAGATCGTCCCGTCGGGGAGCTTCACGGCGACCCAGACGGCCCCCTTCTTTTTCTCACCCTTCCCGATGATCTCCATGATCCAGGCCTCGTTCGGGTCGGCGATCGAGAGCGACTCCCCCGTCGAGGCGTAGCCGTGCTCGTCGACGAGCTTCGCCATCACCTCGATCGCCTCGCGCGCCGTCTTCGAGCGCTCGAGGGCGATCCAGATGAGCGAGCCGTAGTCGATGATCCCGGCCGGCCCCTTCAGCTCCTTGCGACCGCCCCAGGTCGACTCCGTGATCGCGACCTGCATCTCGTTCATGTTCCCGACGACCTGGTACGTCACGGGAGCCTGCGGAATCCGGCCGAGGGTCTTGCCGGTGTCCCACTCCACGATCTCCCGCATCGCGCCGAACGGGTGGACGCCGGCGGGGGTGAAGTAGAGCTCGCCGTAGAGGTCGTGGCTGTCGGCGGCGTAGGTGATCATCGTCGACCCGTCGGCCGAGGCCCCCTTCGTCACGAGGATGCTCGTGCAGGCGAGGGCGTCGGGCGCGACGAGGGCGAGGGCCGTCGCGAGGGCGAGGAAGGCGGCGGGCTTTCTCATGGGGTTCGCGGCTCCTTGACGGGGCCGCCCTGCCCGCGCGGTGCGCGGGGAGCCGCCCCGGCGGGGATCGTACCGGAGGCCGGGCAACCGCGCCCGAGCCGGCCCGGGCGGGAGGACCCCGCGGGTCCTACTTCGAGAGGAGGGTCCAGGCGCCGACCGCAAGGAAGCCGACGCCGGCGACGGTCCGGAGCGCCCTGGGCGACACGACCTTCTCGAGCTGCGCGCCCAGGAGGACGGCGATCGCGGCCGCCGCCGTGAGCGCGAGGGCCGAGCCGGCGAAGACGGCCCAGCGGCCGGCGCTTCGGTCCGCCGAGAAGAGGAGCGTCGCCACCTGGGTCTTGTCCCCGATCTCCGCGACGAACACCGTCAGGAACACCGTCGCGAACGTCTTCCACTCCATCGACCGCCTCCTCCGCCGCCCCGCGGCCGGGACCCGGGAGGATAGCGGACTCCCCTCGCCGCCGGAGCCGGGCGCGAATACGATCCTCCCGTCGTGCGCGCCCGTCCTCTCCTCCTCGCCGCCGCGATCGCCGCCGTCCTCCCCGGAACGGCGCCCGTGCGCGGCGCGGCCGCGGACGACCTTCCGAAGTTCGGCGTCCTCTCGCGCCCGAAGGGCTTCTCGACGATCCGGCTGATCGCCGCGCCGGGCCTCTCGGTCTTCCTCGACGGCGCGCCGGTCGGCACGACGGACCCGCTCCGGCAGGGGCTCTGGATCGAGGACCTCCCCGCCGGCACCTACGCGCTCCGCGTGGAGAAGGCCGGCTTCGAGCCGAGGACCGTCGCGGTGACGGTCGCCGAAGGGGACACGAAGGAGGTCCGGATCCTCGGCCTCAGGCCGGCGCCGACGCCGACCCCGGCCCCCACGCCGACGCCCGCGCCGCCGGGCTGGAAGCCCCCCCCGGACGCGACGCCGGCGCCGACGCCCGTCCCCGTCCGAACCGTGATCTTCGAGCGGAAGGAGGTCCCGGGGGGAACGCTGGTGGTGGGCGCCGCCTCGAGCCCGGCCGACGTCCTCCCGCTCCTCGAGAAGCTGAAGGCCGAGTGCAGGTGCGCCCCGGCGCTCGAGGAGATGAAGCGGCGCAAGGACGGCCTCTACGCGTTCACGGTGAAGCTGCCGAAGGAGTGACGGCCGCGTCCGCCGCTATCATCCGGACGGGAGGACCGGAACCGCGTGCCGCACGAGCTCACCCTCATCACGACGATCGCCGCGGCCTTCGGCCTCGCTCTCGTCCTCGGGCTCGTCGCCTCGAAGCTGAAGGTCCCGCCGCTCGTCGGCTACCTCCTCGCCGGCATGGCCATCGGGCCGGCGACGCCCGGCTTCGTGGGAGACCTCGGGCTCGCGGGGCAGCTCGCCGAGATCGGCGTGATGCTCCTGATGTTCGGCGTCGGCCTCCACCTCTCCCTCGGGGACCTCCTCTCCGTCAAGCGGATCGCCGTACCGGGCGCCCTCGTCCAGATCGCGATCGCGACGGGCCTCGGGATGGGCGCGGCCGCGTTCTGGGGATGGGGCCTCGGGGAGGCGTTCGTCTTCGGCTTCTCCCTCTCCTGCGCGTCGACCGTCGTCCTGATCCGGGCGCTCGAGAGCCGCGGCATCCTCGACTCGGTCGACGGCCGGATCGCGGTCGGCTGGCTCGTCGTCGAGGACCTCGCCATGGTCCTCGCCCTCGTCCTCCTCCCCCCCTTCGCGATGCTCCTGGGCGGCGCTGCGGGCGCCGCGGCGCCGACCGGCGGCAGCCTCGCGGGGACCGTTGCGATCACCTTCGTCAAGCTCGCCGGCTTCGTCGTCCTGATGCTCGTCGTCGGCCGGCGCCTCTTTCCGTGGCTCCTGTTCCGTGTCGCGAAGACCGGCTCGCGCGAGCTCTTCACCCTCTTCGTCGTCGCGTCGGCGATCGGCGTCGCATTCGGCTCGGCGAAGCTCTTCGACGTCTCCTTCGCCCTCGGTGCGTTCTTCGCCGGGACGATGATGCGGGAGTCGGAGTACGCCCACCGGGCGGCCGAGGAGTCTCTCCCGCTGCGCGACGCCTTCTCGGTCCTCTTCTTCGTCTCCGTCGGGATGCTCTTCGAGCCCAGCGTCCTCGTCGCGCACCCGGTCAAGGTCCTCGTCGTCGCGGCCGTCATCCTCGTCGGCAAGACGATCGGCGCCGTCGGTCTCGTCCTCGCTTTCCGCTACCCGCTCCGGACGGCCCTGACGATCGGCGCGAGCCTCGCGCAGATCGGCGAGTTCTCGTTCATCCTCGCCGGCCTCGGCGCGGCCCTCGGCCTCCTTCCGCCCGAAGGCCGGAGCCTCATCCTCGTCGGGGCGATCCTCTCCATCGCCGTCAACCCGCTCGTCTTCACGACGATCGAGCCCCTCGGCGCCTGGCTCCTCGCGCGCTCGCGCTTCCTCCGGGGCCTCGACGCGAGGAGCCACCCGACGGCCGAGCTCCCGACCACCGTCGACGAGGCGCTCCTGACCGGGCAGGTCGTCCTCGTCGGCTACGGCAGGGTCGGCCGGCGCATCGCCGAGGCGCTCGACGAGCGACGCATCCCGTACGTCGTCGCGGAGATGAGCCGCGAGACCGTGGAGAGGCTGCGCGAGAAGGGAACCCTCGCCGTCGCGGGGGACGCCTCGGACCCCGCCGTCCTGATCCAGGCGCACATCGTCCACGCGGCCATGCTCGTCATCGCGACGCCGGACCCGGTGAAGGTGAGGAAGATGGTCGACGTCGCCCGGCAGCTGAACCCGGACGTCGAGATCGTCCTCCGGACCCACACGGAGGAAGAAGCCGACCTCCTCCGGCAGGAGAACGCCGGGAAGGTCTTCATGGGCGAGCACGAGCTCGCGCTCGCGATGGCGGGGCACGTCCTCGCTCGGATGGACCGGCCGGCCGCGGGGTGAGGCCGCCGGCAGGAGGCGCTTCGGCGCCCCTCCGCTACACTCGTCCGCCATGTCGCGCCTCCGCCTCCTGACCGCCGGGGAATCGCACGGGCCGCTCCTGACGGCGCTCCTCGAGGGGATCCCCGCGGGGCTCCGCCTCGACATCGCCGCGGTCGACGCCGACCTCGCGCGGCGCCAGCACGGCTACGGCCGGGGCGGGCGGATGAAGATCGAGCGCGACCGGGTCCGCTTCACGGGGGGCCTGCGCGGCGGCGAGACGCTCGGCTCTCCGCTCGCGATGACGGTCGAGAACCTCGACCACGGCGTCTGGGAGAAGGTCATGGGACCGCTCGAGGTCGACGCCGAGGCCTCGGCGAAGCGGCGACTCTCGGCGCCGCGCCCGGGCCACGCCGACCTCGCGGGGGGGATGAAGTACGGCCGGCGCGACCTGCGCGACGTCCTCGAACGGGCGAGCGCCCGCGAGACGGCCGCGCGCGTGGCGGCCGGCGCCGTCTGCCGCCAGCTCCTCGCCGCGTTCGGCGTCGAGGTGAGGAGCGGCGTCCTCTCGGTGGGTCCCGTGGCGAGCGAGGAGCCGCGCGAGGGGTGGTCGTTCGCGAGCCTCGCCGGCGTCGACGAGACCTCGCTCTTCCGCGCCGTCGACCCGGCGCTGGAGCCGAAGATGACGCAGGCGGTCGACGCCGCCGCGAAGGCGGGCGACACGCTCGGCGGGACGATTCTCGTCGCCGCGCAGGGCGTCCCCCCCGGCCTCGGGTCGCACGTCTCGTGGGACCGCAAGCTGGACGGCGTGATCGGCCAGGCGATGCTCTCGATCCCCTCGGTGAAGGCGGTCTCGATCGGCTCGGGCGTCTCGAACGCCTTCGCGCCCGGCTCTCTCGCCCATGACCCGATCGCCTTCTCGGAGGGGCGCGGCTTCCACAGGACGAAGAACCGCGCCGGAGGCCTCGAGGGGGGGATCACGAACGGCGAGGACGTCCTCGCCGTCGTCTTCCAGAAGCCGATCTCCACGCTGCGCGAGGGGCTGCCCTCGGTGGACCTCGACACGAAGGCGGCCCACCGCGCGCAGTACGAGCGTTCCGACGTGACCGCCGTCCCCGCCTGCGGCGTCATCGCCGAGGCGATGCTCGCGTTCGTCCTCGCCGACGCGCTCCTCGAGAAGACGGGGGGCGACTCGGTGGACGAGGTGCGACGCAACCTCGACGCGTTCGTCGCCGCCCAGCGGAGCTTCTGACGTGGACTTCTCCCGCGAGTCCCTCGACCGCGAATTCCCCTGGCGCCTCTCGACGGTCCAGATGAACCACGCGGCCGTCTCGCCGCTGCCGGCGCGGGCCGTCGCGGCGCTCGGCGCTTACGCGACGCTCCTCTCGACGCGCGGCCCGCTCGCGTTCCCCGAGCTGACGGCCCGCGTCGGCGCGCTCCGCGAGGCCGGGGCGCGCCTCCTCGGCGTGACGGAGGAGCTCGGCGGCGCCTCCTCCGTCTCGATCGTCCCGAACACGACCTACGGCCTCTCGCTGGTCGCGCAGGGACTCGAGTGGAATGCGGGCGACGTCGTCGTGACGACGGAGTCCGAGTTTCCCGCGAACCTCACCCCGTGGCTCGACCTCGCGCGGCACGGCGTCGAGGTCCGGCGCATCCCGACGCGCGACGGGGCGTTCACGGCCGACGACGTCTTCGCGGCTTGCGACGCGCGGACCCGGCTCGTCTCGCTCTCCCTCGTCGCGTACCACACGGGGTTCGTCGCCCCCGCGGCCGAGGTCGGCGCGTTCTGCCGCGACCGCGGCGTCGCCTTCGGCCTCGACGCGATCCAGGCCGCCGGGGCGATCCCGGTCGACGTCGCCGCGCTCGGCGTCGACTACCTCTCGGCCGACGGGCACAAGTGGATGCTCGGCCCCGAGGGGTGCGGCCTCTTCTTCACGACGCCCGCCTTCCGCGCCCGGCTCCGTCCGCCCTCCGGGTGGCTGAACCTGAAGCGGACCCACCCCGCGCAGTACGAGATCGGCGATCGCGCCGAGTACGTCGACGACGCGACGAAGTTCGAGATCGGCGCGCTGCCGATGCCCGGGGTCTACGCCCTCCACGCCTCGCTCGGCCTCCTCCTCGAGGCCGGGCCCGCGGCCATCTCCTCCCGCATCCGCGCCGTCCTCTCCGTCCTCGAGGAAGGGCTGCCGCGCCTCGGCTGGAAGCCGGTCCTCCACGGACAGGAGTTCCGGTCGGGAATCCTCGCCGCGAGGCCCCCGGCCGGGTCCGACGCCCGGCGCGCGATGAGGCACCTCGAGTCGAACGGCGTCGCCTGCTCGGCGCGCGCGGGCTTCCTCAGGCTCTCGCCCCACTTCGGCAACGAGCCCGGCGGCGCGGCGAGGGTCCTCGACCTCCTCTCGCGGCTCTGATCCCGCTCCCGAATCGTCAGCGGAAGGCCGGGGGGAGATCCGCGTTCCGCGGCGGAACGGCCGGGGACTTCACCTCGGCCGCCGTGATCCACTGCGCGTCCAGGACGTACAGGCGCGGGTCGACCGGGCGCCACCGCCTTCCGTCGTGCTTCCAGACGGCGTAGTGGAGCTGCGGCGTCGGCGAGAAGCGGTTCACGCCGACCGTCCCCAGCGACTGCCCCCTGCGCACCGCCTGCCCACGCTTCACCCGGACGCTCCCGAGGTGGCCGAAGAGGGTCCGGGTCCGCTCGTCGTGCGCGAGGACGACCACCGTCCGGAACGCCCTCCACTCCCCGCCGGCGCTCGGGGGGACCTTCCCGGCGAAGACGACGCGCCCCGCAGCCGGCGCCTGGACGAGCGTCCCTTCCACGGCGGCGAGCGAGAGCCCCGCGAAGAACTCGGCGCGCTGCGTGAGGGAGGAGACCCTCTCGCCGAACGTCGAGACCGGCACCGCGGACGAAGGGTCTATGGGCGACCGAGAGGGGATCCGGGACGGGTCGACCGTCCCGGCCGACGCGACCTTCCGGCGGAACCCTTCCATCTGCCGGAGGCGTCGGGAAAGCCGGTGGACCTCGGCCTCGAGCCGGGCCGGCGTCGCGTCCCCCGAAAGGCCTCCCTCGTCCGGGAAGCTCTCGGGGAGGGGGAGAGCCAGGACGGCCGCCAGCCGCGCGAGGAAGAGCTCGTCCGCGGCGACCCGCGACTCGAGCCGCTCGAATCGAAGCCTCACGGAGTCGAACGCGAGCTGCCCGCGCTCGGCCCTGAGCTGGATTGCGAGCCGCTCGGCCGACCGGACGACGTAGGCGGCGAGGTCGGGCGCGCCGAAGAGGCCGACGGCGACGAGCGTCCCCGCCAGGACGAGGAGAGCCGCCACGACGCGGCCCGCGCGAGCGTCCAGCTTCCAGGCGCGGGGACGCCGCCTCGGGTCGCGCGAGTGGAACCGGATCTCGGTCACGGGAGGACGTGCGGGGGGCCGGTCTCGACGCCGAGCCGGCGGCCGTCCGTCCGCGAGAACGGTGAGAAGGTCCGGGAGGGGACGACCCTGAGGATCCCGGGTCCGTCGATCCCGAGCTGCACGGTCTTCCAGCCGCCGTGCGGCAGGTCGACCGTGCCCCGCAGCCCGTCGTTCCAGTAGAAGGTCACCGAGAGAGCCTGACCGTCCGGCCTCGCGTTCCGGAGCGGCAGGCGAAGCAGGGAACGGCGCCCGGCGGGCGCGTCGACCCGGAGCGCGGCGGCGCCCGCCGTCCAGCGGAAGGGTCGCCCGTCCGACTCCCGTTCGGCGGCCCAGAGGCCGGCCGTCGACCCGTGCTCGAAAGCGGAGTCCGCCCCCCAGGTCTCCACGCCCCTCGCCAGCGCCCCTCCCACGAGGAGCACCGAGGCGCCTGCGACGACGACCGGAAGGAAGTGGCCGAGGACGCGCGCCGAGCGCCCCTCCGGCGGCGCCGGCAGACGCGCCGTGAGGAGGCCGACGAGCGCGGCGATCTCCGCGTAGACGAGGTGCGAACCGAAGAGGAAGATGACGAGGATGCCGACGACGGCGGACGCGGCCCCCGCAGAGCGGAGCGACTCCTCCGTCCGCTCCGCGCGGAAGGAGAGCGCCCCCCCGAGCGCGGGCACGAGCCCGGCGAGGAAGAGGACGAAGACCGCCGCCCCGGCGAGGCCGGTCTCGACGACGATGCCGAGATAGAGCGACGGCGGGTGGTCGGTGAACGTCACCGTCTCCCCGAGGAAGTCGTGGGCCGCGTCGGGGAACCCGGCCCGGAAGGAGCCGAGCCCGCGCCCCGTGACGGGGTGCTCCTTCGCGAGGGCGAGCGCGGCCTCGTAGAGGAGGAGCCTCTTCGGCTCGCCGAGGGAGGGGGCCTCCTTTCGGTCGAAGGACTCGGAGATCCTCGACAGGAGCGCGCTCCGGCTCCCCTTCCCCGTCGGCCACGCCAGGGCGGCGCCGAACGCGAGAGCGACGAGGATGGAGAGCGTCCCGGCCGAGAGGGCCACGCGGCGGCGCACCCCGGGCTTCTGTCCCGCGAGGGCCCTCGTCACCGCCCAGAGGACGAGGACGAGCGAGGAGACGAGCGCGCCGATGAACCCGCCCCTGGAGCCGGCATCGGCGAGGAGGACGATGAGGCCCGCCGCCCCGAGGCCCGCTCCGAGGCGGAGGAGGAGAGGGCCCGAGGCCGCCCGCGCCAGGCACGGCGCGATGAGGAGAGCCGCGGCCACACCCGCCGCGGAGGGGTCGGTGAAGGTCGACTGCGCGCGGCCCCACTCCTCCCAGATCGGGGCGCGCAGGTGCGGCAGCAGCGCGAGCTTCTGCAGGATCGCCGTCCCGCCGGCGACGAGCGCGACGAGGACGAGCGTGACGTCGAGGAGCCGGCCCCCGCGCGCCTCTCGTCCGGCGCGGACCCCGAGGGCGTGGAAGCCCGCTGCCAGGAAGAGGGCGGCGAGGACCGCCACCGTCCCGGCGAGGGCCTGCTCGGCGTCGAGGCCGAGGCGGTTGACGATGCGGGGGGGGGGTACGTCCCGCACGATGAGATAGGCCGTACGCGCGCCGACCCAGGCCGAGAGGGCGGAAACGGCGGAGACCGCCGCGACCGCCCTCCAGAGAGGCGTCAGCCCGTGACGGGCCGCGGGCCGCTCGACGTCGTAGATCGCGCGGAGGGCCGCGCCCGCGAGGTAGGCCGCGAGCGGGACCGGCGCGACGACGGCGGGGTGACCGAGGCCGAACGCGAGCGACGAGACGCCGCCCACGGCGACGACGAGCCCCGCCAGCGGGAGCGACCGGAGCGGGGCGGCGACGGCCGAGGCGAGGAGGAAGGCGGAGGTCCCCCAGACGACGGTCCTGAGGAGCGGCTGGGCCGGCAGGAGGACGACCGAGCAGAGGACCGAGAGAGCGATCCAGCCGCCGAACGCCAGGACCCCCGCGACGGGATGGGGGCGGTTCACGGCGCCGTCCCTCCGTCGGCGTGGAGCCTCACCCCGAGGGTCCGGAGGTCCCGGCCGGCGCCGAGCCGGGCAGGAACGAACGGAGGCTCGACCGAGAGCCGGACGACCTTCGCGCCCCGCCCGAGCTTCACGCGCCAGGTTCGGGGAGGCCCGGCGGGAACCGACACGGCGCCCGCGAAAGCGTCGTCGACGTGGAAACGGACGACGACGGGGCGGCGGTCGGGGCGCTCGTTCGCGAGCTTCAGGGAAAGGTGCCTCTCGTCGGGGGCGACCTCGCGGAAGGCGTTCGCCGAGGTCCAGCGACGGGGGCGACCGCGGTCGTGGAGCCCGGCCCACCTCTCGTCCGGGAACGCCGCCTCGGGCCGGACCGTGGAGCCCGCCGCCAGGAGAGACGCGAGGACCCCGCTCCCGGCGAGGAGCGGGAGGACGCGCTTCGGCCGGGTCCACCCCTCGGCCGGCGGTGCGGGCGCGACCGCGGGCAGGAGCGCCGCGGCCGCCGAGAGGAGGATCGCGACCTCCGGGAACCTCAGGTGGGAGCCGGTCAGCGACGCGACCGCGAAACCTACGAGCGCAGCGCCCGCCGCGCGGCCGAGCGGGTCGCCCGCGCCCCGGTCGAGGGCGGCCTCCGCCGCCCGCGCGAGGAGCGGGACCGCCGCGCCGAGGGCGAGGAAGAGGGCCGGGAGGCCGCACTCGGCGGCGACGTCGAGGACGAGGTTCGTGGCGTTGTCGGTCGCGACGGCCGGAGCGGCCGTCCGCTTCTCGAAGACCGCGGGGAACTCGAAGGGAAAGCCCCCGAGGCCGACGCCCGAGAGCGGCTCGACGGCCAGCATGTCGAAGGCTGCGCCCCAGAAGACCGGCCGGTGGCTCGAGCGGAGCACCTTGCCCGGGGCCGACAGGGACGAGCCGAGCCTCGCCAGGAGCCCTCCCTCCGCCGTCCGGCCGCCGCGCGGGGCGACGGTGACGACGGCCGCGAGGAGCACGGCGGCGCCCGCGGCCGTTCCCAGCGCGAGCCGCTTCGCGCGTCCCCCCGCCCGGACGAGTCCCACGCCGGCTGCGACCGCGGTCACGCCGAGGAGGAGAAGGCCCGTGCGGGAGCCGGACCCTTCGAGGGCCGGGAAGAGCAGGAGGAGGCCGAGTCCGGCAGCCACGATCGCCGGGCGCCCCGGCCGCGAGACGAGAAGCGCGAGGAGCAGGGGCGCGCCCACGGCGAGGGCGACGCCGAGGGCATTCGGGTCGGTCGAGAGGCCCGAGAGGCGGCCGATGCCGGCCCAGGACTTCGAGGTGAGGGGAACGGGGAGGAACCTCTCGAGAACGACGAGCCCGGAGGCCGCCGCGAGGCCCGCGGCGACCGCCACGGCGAGACGGGAACGCCCGTTCTCCGCCCTCCCGAGCGCCGAGAAGGCGTCGAGAGCCGCCCAGAGCACGGCGAAAACGGCCAGAAGAACGACCGCCTCGCGCGTCCGCTCCGCCGCCGTCATCCCGAGGGAGTTCAGGAAGAGGGGCGAGGCGCCGCCGCGCAGGAGGAGGTAGAGCGTCTCCCCCCGGACGGCGGAAGCGAGAGCCGAGGCCGCCGCGACGACGAGGAAGGCTCCTCCCCAGCGCGCGACGGCGGCGGGGAGCGCCGACGGCTCCCCGTCGCGCCGGCGGCGCGCGAGGACTCCCCCGAGGAGCGCCACCGCCACGAGGGGAAGCAGGGGCGCCGGGGCGGTCTCGCCCCACGCCCGCGAGAGCCCCGCGAGAACGGGGGCGACCGCCGCGAGGGCGAGCGTCGCGCCCGCCGGCCGGAGGAGACCCGCGACCAGACCGGCGAGGGCGAGGCCCACTGCGACCAGCAACGTGGCGGGGTGCGTCCCGCCCGGAAACACGAAGACGAGGAGGGCCGCGAGGACGGCCCCGACGGCGAGCGGGGCGAGGCCCCGGGCGTTCAGACGAGGCCCTCCTGCAGCGGCGAGACCGAGATCGGCCCGCCCGCCCGCGCGCGGATCGCCTCGAGCGCCGCCGCGGCCGCGGTCAGCGTGGTCAGGCACGGGATGTCGCGCTCGAGCGCGCTCCGGCGGATCGCGACCTCGTCGTAGAAGGAGTCCCTCCCGAGGGGAGTGTTCACGACGAGCTGGATCTCCCCGTTGATCATCCGGTCGACGACGTTCGGCCTCCCCTCGTTCACCTTGAGGACCGGCGTGGCGTCGAGCCCCGCCGCGGCGAGGAACGCCGCGGTGCCCGACGTGGCCGAGAGCCGGAAGCCGAGCGAGGCGAGCTCGCGGGCGATCGGCAGGAGCGCCTCCTTGTCGCCGTCGTGGACCGAGCAGAAGACCGCGCCCGACTCCGGGAGGCGGATCCCGGCCCCTTCGGCGGCCTTAAGGAAGGCGAGGCCGAAGCTGCGGTCGCGCCCCATCACCTCGCCCGTCGAGCGCATCTCGGGGCCGAGGATCGTGTCGATGCCATCGAACTTTCGGAACGGGAAGACGGGGGCCTTGATGGAGACGCCGCGGACCGGCGGCTCCTTCGTCATCCCGACCTCCTCCAGCGTCTCGCCGAGGCAGAGGCGCGCCGCCATCCGCGCGAGCGGGACGCCCGTCGCCTTCGCGACGAACGGAACGGTGCGCGACGCGCGGGGATTCACCTCGAGGACGTAGAGCTTCCCTTCCCGCAGGGCGTACTGGACGTTCATCAGCCCGACGACGCCGAGCGCCTCGCCCAGCTTCCGCGTCGCCGCCCGGATCTCGCCGAGCGCCTCGCGGGGGACGCGCCGGTAGGGGGGCATGACGGCGTACGAGTCGCCCGAGTGGATCCCCGCCTCCTCGATGTGCTGCATGACCCCCGCCACCACGACGTTCTTCCCGTCGCCGAGGGCGTCGACGTCCAGCTCGAAGGCGTCTTCCAGGAACCGGTCGAGGAGGACGGGCCTCCCCGGGTACGCCGCGAGCGCCTCCTCGAGGACGCCGCGCAGCGCCGTCTCGTCGTAGACGATCCGCATCGCCCGGCCGCCGAGGACGTAGCTGGGCCTCACGAGGAGCGGGAAGCCGAGGCGCGAGCCCGCGGCCAGCCCCTCCCCGACGTCGCGCGCCGTCCCCCAGGGGGGCGCCGCGAGGCCCGTCTCGGCGAGGAGCTCTCCGAAGCGCTCGCGGTCCTCGGCGCGGTCGATGGCGTCGGGCGACGTGCCCAGGATCGGCACGCCCGCCTCCTCGAGCGGGTGGGCGAGCTTCAGCGGCGTCTGCCCGCCGAACTGGACGAGGACGCCGACCGGCTTCTCCCTTTCGATTACCGCCATCACGTCCTCGAACGTGAGCGGCTCGAAGTAGAGACGGTCCGACGTGTCGTAGTCGGTCGAGACGGTCTCGGGGTTGCAGTTGACCATGACCGACTCGTACCCGGCCTCAGAGATCGCCTTCGCCGCGTGGACGCAGCAGTAGTCGAACTCCAGCCCCTGCCCGATCCGGTTCGGGCCCGAGCCGAGGACGACGACCTTCCTCCGGTCCGTCGGCGCCGCCTCGCACTCCGTCTCGTAGCAGGAGTAGAGGTAGGGGGTCGTCGACTCGAACTCGGCCGCGCACGTGTCCACCCGCGAGAAGACGGGGACGACCCCCGCCGAGAGCCTCGCGTCGCGAGCCTCGTGCGCCGTCTTCCCGGCCAGCCGGGCGAGGTCCTCGTCGGAGAAGCCGGACCTCTTCGCGCGCGTCAGGAGCGCCGGGGCGGCGAGCGCCTCGGCCCCGGCCGCCTTCAGCTCGGCCTCGAGGGCGACGACCTCGCGGAAGCGGTCGAGGAACCAGGGGTCGATCCCGGTCACGTCGTGGAGGAAGCCGACCGAGGCCCCCGAGCGGAGCGCGTCGAGGACGGCGTGGATCCTCTCGGGCCTCGGCACGCGCAGCGCCTCGGCCCGGGGCATCGCGGCGGGACCGGGCGCGGTCCAGCCCGCGCGCCCCGCCTCGAGCGACCGCAGCGCCTTGCCGAAGGCCTCGGGGAAGGTCCTGCCGAGGGCCATCACCTCGCCCACCGACTTCATCTGGACCCCGAGGACGTCGGACGCTCCCGGGAACTTCTCGAACGCGAACCGCGGGATCTTCACGACGACGTAGTCGAGCGACGGCTCGAAGCAGGCGGGCGTCTTCTTCGTGATGTCGTTCGTCAGCTCGTCGAGCCGGTACCCGACGGCGAGGAGGGCCGCGATCTTCGCGATCGGGAACCCCGTCGCCTTCGAGGCGAGGGCCGACGAGCGCGAGACGCGGGGGTTCATCTCGATGACGATCCGCCGCCCCGTCTTCGGGTGGACCGCGAACTGGATGTTCGAGCCCCCCGTCGCCACGCCCACCGTCCGGATGACGGTCTTCGCGTCGTCCCTCATGGCCTGGTACTCGACGTCGGTCAGCGTCACCTGGGGCGCCACCGTGATCGAGTCGCCCGTGTGGACCCCCATCGGGTCGACGTTCTCGATGGAGCAGACGACGACGCAGGTGTCGGCCGCGTCGCGCATCAGCTCCAGCTCGAACTCCTTCCAGCCGAGGACCGACTCCTCCACGAGGATCTCGTGGACCGGCGAGAGGAGGAGGCCGCGCTTGACGATCGCCTCGAAGTCGTCGGCGTTGAAGGCGATGCCTCCGCCGGTTCCGCCGAGCGTGAAGGAGGGGCGGACGATGACGGGGAAGCCGAACGGCTGGGCGATCTCGCGCGCCTCGTCGACCGTCCGCGCCATGCCGGAGCGCAGGACGTCGACGCCCGCCTTCTGCATCGCCTCCTTGAAGAGGAGCCGGTCCTCCCCCAGCTCGACCGAGCGGGCCGAGGCGCCGAGGAGCTCCACGCCGTAGCGGGAAAGGACCCCCTCCTTGTCGAGGGCGACGGCGAGGTTCAGGGCCGTCTGCCCTCCCACCGTCGGGAGGAGGGCGTCGGGGCGCTCCCTCGCGATGACCCGGGTGACGGTCGCGACGTCGAGCGGCTCGACGTAGGTCGCGTCGGCGAACTCCGGGTCGGTCATGATCGTGGCGGGATTCGAGTTCACGAGGACGACGCGGTAGCCCTCGCGTCTCAGGACGCGGCAGGCCTGGGTCCCGGAGTAGTCGAACTCGCACGCCTGCCCGATGACGATGGGCCCGGAACCGAGGACCAGGATCGACTTCAGGTCTTCGCGCTTCGGCACGCGCCGGAGTCTACGGGAAGCGCCGACGGCCGCCGGGTCGTCCCCGATACGGCCCGGAGCGATCTTTCTTGACTCCGGGCGCCTCGATTCCGGATCATTCCGGCTCGGAATCCGCCCGACTGCCCCTTTCCCGTCGAGTGGCCGTGGAGGTCCATGAAGCTCCCCGCGGGTCCCAGCCTCGCCCACGTCCCCGAGCTCCAGTCGCTCTGGGCCGAGCTGTCGGAAATGCGCCACGTCCTCGAGGGGCTTCCGATTCTCGTGAGCGCCGTGGACAAGGGGGGGCTGTTCGCGTTCTGGAACCGGGAGTGCGAACGGGTCACGGGCTACACATCGGCGGAGATCGTCGGGAACCCGGACGCGGTCGCGCTGCTCTTCCCGGACCCGGTCCAGCGGGCGCGCATGAGCGAGTTCTGGAGAGCCTCGGACCGCGGCTCCCGGGACGTCGAGACCGACCTGACGACGAGGTTCGGCTCGGGGAGGACGGTCTCCTGGTCGAGCCTTCCCCTGACGTACCCCGTCAACGGCGTCGCCACCTGGGCCGTCGGCGTCGACAGGACGGAGGCGAGGAGGAACGAGGAGGTCCTCGCTCTCCTCGCGGAGGTCAACAGCCGGCTCCTCCAGCGAGAGGCGATCGCGTCGATCCACTCCTTCATCTGCCACCGGGTGGCCGACGTCTTCCGGTTCGCGCTCGTCTCCATCGGGCAGCGCCACCCGGACGGGACCGTCCGCCTGAGCGGCCTCGCCGGCCCGAACGCCCCCGGGGCCAACGCCCAGGAGATCCGCTGGGACGTCCCCTCCGCCGAGGGCGGGATCACCGGCGCGGCCATCCGGACGGGATTCGTCCAGCGGGTCGAGGCCGGGCCAGACTCCTCCTTCGGAGGCGTCTGGCGGAACCGGGACGCCGGCAAGAAGATCGGCGCCTCCATCGCCCTGCCGCTCACCGCCCGCGGCGCGGTCCTCGGAGCCCTGACGGTCCACGCGAGCCGGCCCCACGCCTTCGACCCGAGGACGGTCGACCTCCTCCTGCGCCTCACCCAGCAGGTCTCCCTCTCCCTCGACCACGCGGCCGACCTGACCGAGATCCGCCTCCAGTCGCTCGCCCTCGACAGCGTCCGTCACTCCGTCGTCATCACCTCGCGCGACGGGACGATCGAGTGGGTCAACCCGGCCTTCACCGCCCTGACCGGCTACAGCCGGGAGGAGGCCGTCGGGAAGACTCCCCGGATCCAGAAGTCGGGACGGCACGGCGCCGCCTTCTTCGAGGAGCTCTGGAAGGCGATCCTCTCCGGGAGGACGTGGGAAGGCGAGACGACGAACCGGCGGAAGGACGGCTCGCTCTACGTAGAGGACCAGACGATCACTCCCGTGCGGGGCGAAGACGGGGAGATCTCCCACTTCGTCGCCGTCAAGCGCGACGTCACAGAGAGGAAGCGTCTCGAGGACGCCATCGTCCACCTGGCCCGCCACGACCCCCTCACCGACCTGCCGAACCGCCGCGTCGTCGAAGAGAACCTCATCCGCCTCCTCGCCCGGGCCGAGCGGGGCATCCCCTCGGCCCTCCTCCTCGTCGACCTCGACAACTTCAAGGAGGTCAACGACCGGGCCGGTCACGCGGCGGGAGACGAGGTCCTGCGCGGGTTCGCCCGCCTCTTCCTCGAGGCGGTCCGTCCCGGGGACCTCGTCGGCCGGATCGGCGGGGACGAGTTCGTCGTCCTCCTCGAAGGGACGGGGCCTGACGAGGCGCGGGCCGTCGCCGAGCGGATCCGCGACCGGGCCTCGGCGTTCCCGGTTTCCCCCGGGTACGACGGCCCACCGCTGGGGGCCAGCATCGGAGTCGCCCTCGTGGCGGGGCACCGCCAGGCGGGCGACGTCCTCGAGACGGCCGACGCGGCGCTCTACGACGCGAAGTCCTCGGGGAAGTCGTGCGTCGAGGTCAGGACGAAGCCCGCCCCCCCGCGCAGCGGGAGCTGGAAGACGTGAAGCCCGCGGTCCGGCGTCAGCCGGCGGCGGGGAGGCCCTCGCCGCGGAACGCCAGGACCGCGCCGGTGAAGTTCCTCCCCGCCCTCGCGCCGTCGCGCCGATAGGACGCGAACCCCGCCGTCCCCCCGAAGGTGCAGAGGGAAGGTCTCGCGATCCGCTCCGCCCTCACGCCGCGCCCCAGCAGCGCCGCTTCGTTGCACGCCGCCACGTCGAGCCAACAGCGGTCGCCCCGCCCGGGCACGACGGCTCCGGGGGGAGGCAGGCCGCCGAGCGCCGCGAGGACGTCCGGCCCCACCTCGTACGCGTCGCGCGAGATGGAGGGGCCGAACAGGGCGTGGAGGCGCGAGGCGCGGGCTCCGAGGGCCTCGAGCGCGTCGACGGCGGCGTCGACGACGCGCGCGGCCGTTCCTCGCCACCCCGCGTGGACCGCGGCGAGCGCCCCGGCCTCAGGGTCGACGAGGACGAGGGGGACGCAGTCGGCCGTCGCGATCGCCAGCACGAGTCCCCGCTCGGTCGTCACGAGGGCGTCTCCGAAGCCCGCGACGACGACCTGCCCGGGCGGAATCCCCTTCGCCTCCACGACCGTGGCGCCGTGCACCTGCTTCAGGCGCGCGACCGGGGCCGCCGGCACGCCGAGGAGCTCGGCGAGACGGCGCCCTCCCGCGTCCGCCTCCAGCTCCTCGGGGACGAGGTCGGCCGTCGTGAAGCCCGCCGAGACCCCGTCGGGAAGGCCCGTGAAGAGCGCCCCGCCCCCTTCGGGCCAGCGGAGGCGGCTCACACGAGCCACGCCACGGCGAAGACGCCGACCATCGCCAGCGACAGCCCGACCTTCGCCGCGCTTCCGAGAACGACGCCGAGCCACGTCCCGACCCCGACCTTCCCCGCCTGCCTGAGGTCCCTCCTGGCCACGTACTCTCCGACCGCCGCGCCGGCGAAGGGGCCGACGAGGACGCCGACGAGGCCGAAGAAGAGGCCGGCGACGGTCCCGACGCCGGCGCCGACGAGCGCGAGCGGGCTCGCCCCGACCTTCCTGGCGCCGAGCGCCGTCGCCACGAGGTCGACGACGAACGTCAGCGCCGCCAGGATCCCCGCCAGGACGAGCGGGAACCACCCGACCTTCGCGAAACCGTCGATCCACGCGCCGAGGAGAAGTCCGCAGAAGACGAGCGGCGCGCCGGGAATCACCGGCAGGACGGCTCCCGCGATTCCCGAGAGGACGAGAAGGAGGGCCAGAGTCCAGAGGAGGGCTTCGGGCACGAGGGCAGCATAGCAAGCGGTCTCGCTGCGTCACAGCGTTGACGCCCGGAGCCCGGGGCGTATAGAAAGCGCACATGACGACCGCCCGAGACCTCCTCGCCCAGAAGAAGTCCGGCGGAGTGACCACGGTTCCGCCGGACGCCACCGTCATGGACGCCGCCCGCCTCATGCACGAGAAGGGAATCGGCTCGCTCGTCGTCGCCGAGGGCGAGACGCTCCGCGGAATCTTCACCGAGCGGGACGTCCTCTGGCGCGTCGTCGCCCAGGGGCGCGACGCGGCGTCCACGCTCGTGAGGGACGTGATGACGACCGAGGTCATCGTCGTGAAGCCCGACCGGGAGGTCGACGAGATCGAGGCCATCCTGATGCACCACCGCATCCGGCACCTCCCGGTGGCCGGGGACCACGGGCTCGTCGGAATGCTCTCGATCGGCGACGTCAACGCCTATCGCGCCGACGCGGACCACCAGAAGGTGGAGTACCTCACCGAGTACATCTACGGCCGCTCCTGAAGCGGCGACGGCACCCCGCGGCTACGGATGGGACCCCGGGTCGGTCCCCCTTCGCGAGGCCCTCTCGAGCGCCTGGACGAAAGCGCCGCACGACTCGAAGCGGTCCGACGGCCTCTTCTCGAGGACCTTCAGGAGGACGTAGTCGGCCGAGCGGTGGAGGCCGGGATTCACCTCCGAAGGCAGCGCCGGCTCGTCGCGCAGCGTCTTCTCCATGACGACGAAGACCGAGTTCGCCTCGAACGGCGGCGTCCCGGCGAGGAGGTAGTACGCCAGGACGCCGAGGGCGTACTGGTCGGAGCGAGGGCCCGCCGCCTCTCCCCGAACCTGCTCGGGCGACATGTAGACGGGAGTCCCCAGCACGGTCCCGGCCACCGTGAGGCTCGCGCTCCCGGCCTCGCGCGCGAGGCCGAAGTCGGCGAGGAAGAGCCGTCCCGTCCGGTCGAAGAGGACGTTCGCGGGCTTCACGTCGCGGTGGACGATCCCCTCCCCGTGGGCGTAGTCGAGCGCCGAGGCGAGGGCCTTCAGCCACTCCATGGCGAGGATTGCCGAGACGCCCTCCCGCGCCCGGTCGCGGAGCGTCCCGCCCGGGAGGAGAGGCATCACGAGGAAGAGGAGGTCGTCCACCTGCCCGAAGTCGTAGATCGGGAGGACGTGCGGGTGCTCGAGTCGGGCCGAGAGCTTCGCCTCGCGCAGGAAGCGCGGAACGAACGAGGCGTCTCCCGAGACCGCTTCCGGCGACATCACCTTGAGGGCGACGTTCCGCTCGAGGCCCAGGTCGAGGGCGCGCCAGACCTCGGCCATGCCGCCCGCCCCGATCCGCTCCTCCAGGCGGTACCGCCCGAGGATCGCCCCGCTGCCCAGAACCGCCACGTTCGCCTCCGTGGGCTGCCCGGCGCAGACGGGTCACTCGGCATCCGTCCGGAATTCGCCGGGAAGTCCTGCCGGCAGTATAGCTTCCGGTCGCAGGCCCCTGCCGGGCCCGAAATGATGCGCGCGGATCATGGAACCCTCCGGCGCGAGAGCGAATCATCCCCTTGCGGGGAGCCCGCACCGAAGTGCGATACGCCTACGACTCCGGTTGTTTCCGGCCGCCCGGCGGCGCGCCGGGCGACGAGTCCGCCCGCGCGGTCGCGGCGGCCCTCGGCCTGACGCTCGAGGAGGTCTCCGAGCCGTGCGGCTGCCCGGCCACGGGACACGCGATGAACGGCATCCCGGCCTACGCCCGCGTGGGACGCCTCCTGACCCTCGCGGCCCGCCAGCTCGCCGGACGACGGGACGCCCGGTTCCCGCCCACGTACGTCACCCCGTGCAGCGCCTGCTTCCTGTGCCTCTCGCGGGCGAGCCGGACCCTCGGGACGCACGAGGACCTGAGACAGACCGTGGCGGAGGAGCTCGCGGCCGCGGGCCTGGTCCTGGAGCGGGGGCCGGTCCTCGTCCGCCACCTCCTCGACGTTCTCGCCACGGACGCCGGGCCGGACGCGATCCGCGCAAGGGTTGCGAGGCCCCTCTCCGGCCTTCGCGCCGCCCCGTACTACGGCTGCCTTGCCCCCCGCGAGGGGGCCGCGGCGAACGTGGAGGAAGGGTCCGGACGGCCCCGGACCCTCGAGGAGATCCTCCTCGCGCTCGGCGCCGACGTCGTCGACTTCCCCCTGAAGGACCACTGCTGCGGCGGGCGGGCCGCGGAAACGAGCGAGGAGACCGCGACCTCTCTCCAGGTGAGGCTCCTCAGGAGCGCGGCCGAGCGGGGCGCCGACGTGGTCGCCGTCGCCTGCCCTCGCTGCGAGCGGAGCCTCTCCTCGGGCCAGGACGCCGTGAACCGGCGTTACGGGACGGAATTCGCGATCCCGGTCCGCTACTTCACCTCCCTCGCGGCCGACGCCTTCGGCCTCGCCGCCGGCCGGCCGGCCCCGTCGTAAACTCGCGAGACCATGCTGACCGTCTACCTCGCGGCGCTGGCCTTCGGCCTCGTCCTCATCGGCGCGTCCGTCCTCCAGGGCGACGGGGGCGGGCACGACTCCGGGGACGGGGACGGCGACGGCCACGGCGGCGGCGACGCCGACCACGGCGCCTTCCTCACGAATCTCCTCTCGCTCCGCTTCTGGACGTACGCCCTCGGGGCCTTCGGCATGTCGGGGACCGCCCTGACCCTGCTGCACGTGAAGCCCGCGGTCCACATCCCCGTCTCCGTCGTCCTCGGCGCCGTCGTCGGGGCGGGGGTCGCCGCCCTCTTCCGCCAGCTCGGGCGCGGCTCGGCGACGGGCCCCGCCTCCACCGAGGCCTTCCTCGGCTCGGAGGGCGAGGTCGTCCTCCCGCTCCTGCCCGACGGCCTCGGAAAGATCCGGGTCCACGTCGGCGAGCAGGACGTCGAGCTTCCCGCCCGGGGCGGGGACGCCCGAATCGAGATCCGCGAACGCGTCGTCGTCGTCCGCTTCCGGGACGGGATCGCAGAGGTCGAGCCCGCCCCCTGGAAGGAATAGCCCCCGACAGCCCTCAGGAGGTACTCGTGCTCGACTCTCTCGCCGGTATCGGAGCAGGTGTCGTCGCCGGAGCGGTCGCCCTGACCATCCTCTCGGCCCTCGCCCGCTCGGTCCTCGTCATCTGCCCGCCGAACCAGGTCGTCATCTTCTCCGGCCGCAAGCGCAGGCTGGCCGACGGCAGCCAGGTGGGCTACCGGGTCATCCTCGGGGGCCGGTCCGTCAGGATCCCGATCCTCGAACGGGTCGACCGGATGAGCCTCCTCTCCATCCCCATCGACCTGCGCGTGACGAACGCCTACTCGAAGGGCGGAATCCCGCTGCGGGTCCACGCCATCGCGAACGTGAAGGTCTCCTCCGCCCCGAACGTCGTCGGCAACGCCATCGAGCGCTTCCTCGGGCGCGACCCGGCGGAGATCGCGCGCGTGGCGAAGGAGAGCCTCGAGGGGCACCTGCGCGGCGTCCTCGCGAACATGACCCCCGAGGAGGTCAACGAGGACCGCCTCAAGTTCGCGACCGGCCTCGTCGACGAGGCCGAGGGGGACTTCCGCAAGCTCGGGCTCACGCTCGACACCCTCAAGATCCAGAACATCTCCGACGAGGCGAACTACCTCGCCAACATCGGTCGCGCGCGGATCGCCATGGTCCTGCGCGACGCGGAGATGGCCGAGTCCCTCGCGAGGTCCGAGGCGTCGCAGGGAGAGGCCTCCTCCCGGCGCGCGGGCGAGGTCGCCAACCAGCAGGCGGGGACCGTCATCGCGCAGAAGGAGAACGAGCTGAAGACGCTCAAGGCGCAGCTCGAGGCGAAGGCGAAGGCGGCCGAGGAGACGGCGATCCAGTCGGCCCTCCAGGCCCGCGCCGAGGCCGAGCAGAAGCTGCAGGCCGTGCGCAAGAAGCTCGAGGAGACGCGCCTGCAGGCCGAGGCGGTCCTCCCCGCCCAGGCCGCCCAGCAGGCGGCCGCCTTCGCGGCCCGCGGCGAGGCGGCCACCATCGAGGAGAACGGCAAGGCCCTCGCCGAGGTGCTGAGGCTCCTCACGGAGGCGTGGGCGAGCGCCGGCCCCGACGCGAAGGACATCTTCCTCATCCACAACCTCGAGCAGATCCTCCGGACGGTGGTCGAGAGAGTGAAGGCGATGGAGGTCGGCGAGACCCACCTCCTCGACGGCGGGGACGGCTCGTCCCTCGCGACCTACGTCGCCTCCTACCCGGCCGCCGTGAGGAGCGTCCTGGCGGAGGTGAGCCGGACCACGGGGGTCGACGTCGTCGCGCTCCTCTCCCCGGCCGGGGCGGGGGTGAGCCGGTGATCGGCGACCTCGGCTCCGTCGTCGGCGTCGCCCTCGGCGTCGTCCTCTTCTTCGCGGGCGCGGCCCTCGTCGTCGTCAAGCGTCTCTTCCACATCTGCTCCCCGAACGAGGTCCTCGTCTTCTCCGGCGGCAAGTCGACCGTCGAGGGGCGCCCCGTCGGCTACCGCATCGTCAAGGGGGGAAGCTCCCTTCGCACCCCGCTCCTCGAGCGCGTCGACCGGATGGACATCACGAACATGACCGTCGACGTCGCCGTCAGCAATGCCTACTCCAAGGGGGGCATCCCGCTCACCGTCCAGGGCGTCGCCAACCTCAAGGTCGCCGGCCACCAGCCGCTCCTCAACAACGCCCTCGAGCGCCTCCTCGGCAAGGGGCGGCCGCAGATCATCCAGGTCGCCAAGGACACCCTCGAAGGGAACCTCCGCGGCGTCCTCTCCCAGCTCACCCCCGAGGAGGTCAACCAGGACAAGCTGCGCTTCGCCGAGAAGCTCCTCGAGGAGGCCGAGCACGACCTCTCCCGCCTCGGCCTCGTCCTCGACGTCCTGAAGATCCAGAACGTCGCCGACGACGTCGGCTACCTCAACTCCCTCGGCCGCAAGCAGACGGCCTCCCTCGACAAGAGCGCCCGCGTCGCCGAGGCCGAGGCCCACGCCGAGGCCACCATGCGCGAGGCCGAGAACGGCCTCGCCGCCCGCCTCTCCCTCATCGAGGCCGAGGGCGCCATCGCCCGCGCCGAGGCCGACAAGCGGATCATGCAGTGCGAGACCGGCCGCGAGGCGATGGTCGCCGAGGCCGTCGGCAAGGTCACGACCGCCATCGCGAAGGCCGAGGCCGAGCTGAAGGTGCAGCAGGCCCGGATCGAGCAGACCCGCCTCCAGCTCGAGGCCGACGTCGTCGCCCCGGCGCGCGCCGACATGGAGAAGAGGCAGGCCGAAGCCCGCGGCGAAGCCGCGAAGATCGTCGAGGACGGCAAGGCGACCGCGGCCGTCCTCACCCAGATGATCCAGGCATGGAAGGCCGCCGGCCCGAACGCCCGCGACATCTTCCTCATGCAGAAGCTCCAGACCGTCATGTCCTCGCTCGTCGAGACGATCCAGAACGTGAAGGTCGACCGCGTCGCCTACCTCCCCGCCTCCGCGAACGTCGCGCAGGGTGTCCAGCTCGTCGAGCAGGTGAAGGCGGCGTTCGGCGTCGACCTCGCGAAGGTCGTCGGGCGGCTCGGTGCGCCGGCAGAAGCGCCGGTCCCTGCGAAGCTCACCGCGGCGGAGGTCCTCGGGGCGACGTCACAGGCCGCCCCGGCGAAGCCGAAGCCCTGACGGCCCGATCCTGACCCGTCCCGCGGGGCCGCGGAGGGGGCGCCGGCCCCCTCCGCGGCCCCGCTCTCCTTCAGGCGGGTTTCGTGCCTGCCCTCGACTCGCTCTTTACGGTCTTCGCACGCGGAGGCCGCGGCGACGGGGTTCCCTTCGCCGCCCGCGCAGTCCGTCTCTCCCCGTGCGCGCACATCGCCTCGACCGACTTCGGCGCCGCGGCCGTCAGGACGCGATGCCCGTCTTCCGTCACGAGGACGTCGTCCTCGATCCGGACCCCGATCCCGAGGAACGGGGCCGGCACCTTCTTCTCGTCGGTCCGGATGTAGAGCCCCGGCTCCACCGTCAGGACCATGCCCGGCTCGAAGAGGCGCCACTCCCCCTTCGCGTCGTGGTAGCGGCCCCGGTCGTGGACGTCCATCCCGAGCCAGTGCGACGTCCGGTGCATGTAGAAGCGGGTGTAGTCCCCCTTCTCGATCACCTTCTTCCGCTTCCCCGAGAGGAGCCCCAGCTCGAGGAGGCCGTCCACGAGCACCTCCACCGCCACGTCGTGGACGTCCTGGAAGCGCCCGCCGGGGCGCACCTTCGCGATGGCCGCGTGCTGCGCGGCGAGGACGACGCGGTAGACCGCCTCCTGCTCGGGCGTGAAGCGCCCCGAGGCGGGAAAGGTCCGCGTGATGTCGGCCGCGTAGCCCTGGTACTCGCAGCCGGCGTCGATCAGGACGAGGTCGCCGTCCGCGATCCGCCGGTCGTTCTCCACGTAGTGGAGCGTCGTGGCGTTCGGGCCGGAGGCGACGATCGTCTCGTACGACGGCCCCGACGCCCCGTCGCCCCGGAAGCGCGCGGCGATCGCCGCCTCCACCTCGTACTCCCAGCGTCCCGGCCGCGCCAGCGCCCGCGCCTCCTCGTGCGCCGCCACCGTGATCGCCGCGGCGCGCTCCATGAGCGCGACCTCCTCGGGCTCCTTCCTCAGGCGCATCTCGTGGATCACGTCGGTCACGTCGTTCACGACGACGGGGCCGCGCCTGGGCACCCGCGCCTCGCGGCGGAAGCGGCCGAGGATCGAGGCGACGAGGAGGTCCCGCTTCTCGTCGACGCCGAAGGCGTAGTGGAGCGTTCCCGCCCCGCGGACGAGGTCGGGCAGCTTCTTCTCGAGCTCCCCCACCTCGAACGCCTCGTCGGCGCCGTGGGCCTTCACCGCCCCCTTCACGCCGGCGCGCCGCCCCTCCCACGTCTCCCGCTCGCGGTCCTTCGGCCTCACGAAGAGGCGGTACTCGCGCCGGTCCGCGTCGAGGACGGCGACGGTCTCCGGCTCGCCGAACCCCGTCAGGTAGAAGAGGTCGGGGTCGGGACGGTAGCGGTACGTCCCGTCCCAGCTCAGCTTCTGCTCGGGCGTGGCGAAGAGGACCGCCACCCCTTCCTTCACGCGGTCGAAGAACCGCTCGCGGCGGCGGGCGTAGAGGTCGGAATCGGCGTGCGGCATGGGGGCGAGTCTAAACGCGCCGCGCCGCCCCGCGCTCCCCCCCGTGAGACGATCTCCGCGATGGACCAGATCCGCATCGTCCGCCGGCTCTCCGCCCTCTACCCCGACGAGACCGCCTCCCGCCTGAAGCGCGCGGTGATCGAGGGGCAGGTGACGGTGAACGGCTCCGTCGTCGACGACCCCGGAGCGCTCGTGACCGAGGGGGATGCGGTCGTCTTCGACCCGAACCGGAAGGTCCGAAGGAAGGTCGACACGTCGCTCACGGTGCTCCACGAGGACGAGGACTCGGTTGCGGTCGTCAAGCCGGCCGGCCTCCTGACGCACCCGACCGAGGCGAAGGAGAAGGACTCCCTCCTCTCCCGCGTCTCGACCTGGGCCGCGAAGCGGGGAAAGGGGCGGGCGTACGTCTCGGTCGTCCACCGGCTCGACAAGGAGACCTCGGGCGCCCTCGTCTTCGCACGGAGCAGGAAGGGGCTGGTGAGCCTGCAGGCGCAGCTGCGCGCCCACACGGTGGACCGCCGCTACCTCGCCGTCGTGGAAGGGAATCTCGAAGGGGACCAGGGGACCTTCGATTGGCCGATCCTCGAGGAAGGGGAGCGGCGCAAGCGGGTGGCGCGTGAGGGCGAGAAGGGGATCCGGGCGGTCACCGACTGGAAGGTCGTCGAGCGCCTCGGTATCGCCACCCTCGTCGAGGCGCGGCTCCGGACGGGGCGGACGCACCAGATCCGGATCCACTTCTCGCACGCCGGGCACCCGCTCGTCGGCGACCAGGTCTACCGCGACCCGAAGAAGCCGCCGTTCCCGGTGCCGTTCCGGCGGCAGGCGCTCCACGCCGGGCACCTCGGGTGGGAGAGGCCGGACGGCACGAAGGTCTCGGTGACGACGCCCCCCCCGAAGGACTTCGAGGACCTCCTCTCCGCGCTTCGCAAGCGGCGGGAGAAGAAGGGCGGCGCGAAGGCGCAGCGCCCGGCCGCCGCCGCGGCGAAGAAGGGCTGAAGGTCGTCCTCGCCGCCTCGCGCGGGACCCGTCAGCGCCGGAGGAGCGCGATTCCGGCCGTGACGGCCACGGCGACGAGACAGACGACGAGGACGAGGAAGAAGAGGGGCGTGACGACCTCCTCCGGCCACCCGAGCCAGGCCGTGAGGACCGGGACGGCCGCGGCGCCGAGAAGGAGCGTCCCGCCCGTAGCGAGCATCGCGAGCATGTGCGGCTCGGGCAGGGTCAGGTACGCCTCCTCGGGCCGGTCGGGGTTGACGTGGACGCGCGCCTCGGAGCCGGCGGGGTGCTCGCGTGCAGCCTGCCGCTCGACGACGTCCCTCGGGGTGCCGCGCCCGTAGCCCGACCTCGTCGGCGAGGTGCACCAGGCGACCCGATCCTCGCCGGCGTAGCGGAAGGAGACCTCGTAGTCGACGTACGCCGACTCGCGGACGCCGCCCCCGCGAATCCGGTAGCCGAGGACGGTCCCGGTGACGACCGGCCAGCGCTTGATCGCGCGCCGCTTCGCCAGGTGGCGGAAGAAGAGCGACCAGACCAGCCCTCCGAGCCCGGCGAGAACGAGGGCGCCTGCGATCGGCCCGACGCTCACACGGCCCTCCCGGCGGCCCGGCTGCTTCGTGCTCCGGTCATCGAGCGGAGAGGTTACGCGAGTACCGCGTTCGTCAGCGAGCGGTCGTACCGTCCGGTCAACCCGGGGGCCGAACGAAAAGAGCCGGGCGCCCGGGAGGACCCCGGAGCGCCCGGCCCGCAGCCGTCGAGAGGAAGAAGGGCTACTCGAGGACGACGAGGACGACGCGCCGGTTCGCGGCGCGGGCCTTGGCGCCCTTGCCGGCGTCGGCCGGGAGGGTGTCGCCGTAGGAGATCGTCGCCATCCGCTGGATCGCGAGCTTGTGGGTGCGCGCGAGGTAGCGGCGGACGGCCTCGGCGCGCTTCTCGCCGAGGGCGTCGTTGATCTCGTCGGTGCCAGTGGAGTCGGTGTGCCCCTGGATCTCCATCCAGACGGGGCGGGCCAGCTCCTTGACCTTGGCGGCGAACTCGTCGAGGGCGACCTTGGCGTCGTCGTTCAGCTCGGCGGAGCCGGTGCGGAACTTGACGCGGTCCTCGGTGAGCGTCTGCTCGAAGACGATCTTGCCCTTGGCGAGGATGCCGGCTTCCTGCGCGCGCTTGAGGGCCTCCTGCGCGGACTGGGAGACCTTCGCGATCTCCTGCCCCTGCGCGTCGACCTTGGCCTCGGTGGCCTTCTGCTTCGTCTGGAGGTCCTCGACCTGGGTCTCGACCGTCTCGATCTTCTGGTCGGTCTTCGCGGTCGCGGCGGCGATCTTCTCGTCGACCTGGCTCGTGGTGGCGCACCCGAAGGCGCCCACCACGAGGATGGCGACGCCCGCGAGGGCAGTCCGGTTCGGCTTCGTCATTCGGTTCCTCCTCAATCGTCCGTTGGACGGCCTCACCACTCGCTCATTTGGTACCGGAAGGATGCGTCCCGTGCGCGGGAGGGTCGGAGCCACGGTATCCGGCCCTCACGCGGACGGGCCGAGCCGGCCCGGCCACCCTCAAGGTGAGGCTTCGGTATCTTACCGGACCGAGGCCCGTCGGGGCGAAGCCAATCAGGTATTGAGACCGCAAGTCTTTTTGAATGTCGAGGATACGGGCGGGGAGCTGCGCGGGGTCGTCCACGACGGCCATCCGCCCCCCGGTCATCGCGGCGACCTGCCGGAGGACGTCGATGTTCAGCATCCACTCGAGGGTCTTCCCCGGCTGGGGGCGCTCGAGAGCGCCGGGGGAGCGGATGCCGAGAGGATAGACCGGCACCTCGACCCCCTCCATCAAGCGCTTGAGCTCCTCCTCGGTCACCCGCGAGTCGTTGTCGATGCCGTCGGAGAGGAGGACGATGGCCCTCGACCCGTTCTTCCCCTTGAGGCTCTCCCCGGGCATCCGGGCGAGGGCGTCGCGGAAGGCCGTCTTCCCCCACGGCGTCACCCGGCGGGCCGCCCTCACGACCTCCATCGGGTCTTCCGTGAACGGGACGACCTCCTTGAGCTCTCCTTCGGCGAAGACGAAGAGGGCGAAGTCGTCACCCGGGACGCGCGCCTCCGCGAGGGCACTGATTGCGGCCCGGGCCCCCTCCATCTTCCCCGCAAGGGCCATGGAGCCCGAGCCGTCGAGGAGGACGGCGAAGGAGACGGGGGCGTCGACGCTCCACTCGAAGAGGTCGTAGGCGACCGGGACACCGTCGGAGAGGAGGGTCACGTCCTTCTGCCTGAGACCCGCGACGGGACGCCCCTTCCGGTCGGAGACGACGAAGGGAACGAGGACGTAGCCGACGGAGACGTCGGCGGCGGCGCGCGGGGGTGTGGCCGCGGCCCGTCCCGGCCCCTTCGCCGCGGTCGCCGGGCGCGGCCGGGCCGTCGCGGCGGGAGGCGGAGCGGGCGAGCGGACCGGCGCCGGCGGCGGGGACGAGTGCGTCGCCGGTGTCGCTGCCGGGCGCGAGGCCGGGGACGGGGAGGGGGCCCGCGCAGGCGCCGTCGCCGCAGCCGTCGGGAGCGCCGCCGGGAGCTTCGTCGGAGTCGGACGGGGGGTGACCGTGGCCGTCGGCGCGGGCGTCGGCACCGGCCTCCCGAACCCTCCCTTGAGGCGAAGAGGCTCCTCTCCCTTCGCGACCAGGGCGGCCGCGAGGAGGAGCGCCGCGATCGCCGGGAGCGGTCCCTTCACCGGCGGATTGTCGCAGGCCGGGGGAACCGGGGCGGCGGCGCCGCGCGGCGACCCGCGCGGCGCCGTCCCGCTCCGGGACGGACGGCTAGAGAAGCTCGGCCTGCGGGAAGAAGAAGGTCACCTCGCGGGCGGCGTCGGCGGCGTTGGCCGAGCCGTGCGCGGCGTTCCTCTCGATCGACTGCCCGAACTCCTTGCGGATCGTCCCCTCGTCGGCGTTCGCCGGGTTCGTGGCGCCCATGACGGCGCGCCAGTGGGCGACGGCGTTCTCCCGCTCGAGGACGGCCACGAAGACCGGACCCGAGGTCATGTAGGCGACGAGGGAACCGAAGAAGCCCCTCTCCGCGTGCTCGGCGTAGAAGCCCTCGGCCTCGGCCTTCGTGATCCGGTGGCTCTTCATCGCCACGACGCGGAAGCCCTCAGCCTCGATCCGGGCGAGGATCTTCCCCGCGTTCTTCGCCTCGACGGCGTCGGGCTTGATGATTGCGAAGGTCTTTTCCAAGTGATGCTCCTCTTATCCCTTGATGGCCTGCACGAGCGTCTCGCCGATGAGGGCCGGGGAGTCGGCGACGAGGACCCCCGCGGCGCGCAGGGCGGCGACCTTCTCGGTCGCGGTCCCCTTGCCGCCGGAGATGATCGCGCCGGCGTGCCCCATCCGGCGGCCCGGGGGGGCCGTCCGGCCGGCGATGAACGAGGCGACCGGCTTCTTGAGGTTCGCCGCGATCCACTCCGCGGCCTCTTCCTCGGCGCTCCCGCCGATCTCGCCGATCATGATGATCGCCTCGGTCTCCGGGTCGTCCCTGAACATCTCGAGGCAGTCGATGAAGTTCGTGCCGTTCACCGGGTCGCCGCCGATGCCGACGCAGGTCGACTGGCCGAGGCCGAGCGCCGTCGTCTGGCCGACAGCCTCGTAGGTGAGGGTCCCCGAGCGGGAGACGATGCCGACCTTGCCGGGGCGGTGGATGCGCGCCGGCATGATGCCGAGCTTCACCTTCGCCGACGGGCGGATGACGCCGGGGCAGTTCGGGCCGACGAGCCGCACACCAGGCCGCTCGGCCAGGAACGCCTTGACCCGGATCATGTCGTTGACCGGGATCCCTTCCGTGATCGCGATGACGAGGGCGACGCCCGCGTCGGCGGCTTCCATGATCCCGTCGGCGGCGGCCGGCGGCGGGACGAAGAGGAGCGAGGCGTTCGCCCCCGTCTTCGCGACGGCCTCGTGGACCGTGTCGAAGACCGGGATCCCCTCGACCGTCGTGCCCCCCTTGCCGGGAGTCACGCCCGCGACGACCTGCGTCCCGTAGTCACGCCCGGCCAGGGCGTGGAACTTTCCCTCGCGCCCCGTCAGTCCCTGGACGACGACGCGGGTCTCGGTGCTGAGCCAGGAAGCCATTTCAGTTCCCCCCCTTCGCGACCGCGGCGATGATCTTCTCCGCGGCGTCCTTCATCCCGTCGGCCGGGATGACGGCGAGGCCGGAGTCGCGCAGGATCGCCTTCCCCTCCTCGACGTTCGTCCCCTCGAGGCGGACGACGACGGGGATGGTGCAGCCGATCTCCTTGACCGCGTTCACGACGCCGGTGGCGATGATGTCGCAGCGCATGATGCCGCCGAAGATGTTGATGAGGACGCCCTTGACGTGCGGGTCCGAGAGGATGATCCGCATGGCGTTCTTCACCTGCTCCTCGTTGGCGCCGCCGCCGACGTCGAGGAAATTCGCGGGGCTCCCGCCGGCGTACTGGATGATGTCCATCGTCGACATCGCCAGGCCCGCCCCGTTCACCATGCAGCCGACGTTGCCGTCCAGCTTGATGTAGTTGAGGTTGAACTTCGACGCCTCGACCTCGAGCGGGTCCTCCTCGTCGAGGTCGCGGTACTCCTTGATGTCGAGGTGGCGGAAAAGGGCGTTGTCGTCGAAGTTCATCTTCGCGTCGAGCGCCACGACGTCGCCCTGGGCCGTGATCATCAGCGGGTTGATCTCGGCGAGCGAGCAGTCGGTCTCGACGTAGGCCTTCGCGAGGGCGAGGAGGAAGGGGACGGCCTTCTTGTGCGTCTCCCCCGTCAGCCCGAGCGCGTAGGCGACCTTGCGGGCCTGGAACGGCTGGAGGCCGGCGATCGCGTCGAACGGCTCCTTCAGGATGGCCGTCGGGTCCTTGTGGGCGACCTCCTCGATCTCCATGCCGCCGAACTTCGACGCCATGAGGACGGGCTTTCCGATGGCGCGGTCGAGCGTGATGCCGAGGTAGAGCTCCTGCGCGATGTCGGCCGCCGCCTCGACGAGCACCTTCTTGACCTTGCGCCCCTCGGGGCCGGTCTGGTGCGTCACGAGCTGCATGCCGATGATCTTCTGCGCGGCCTCGAAGGCCTCGTCGGGGCTCTTCGCGAGCTTGACGCCGCCCCCCTTGCCGCGCCCGCCGGCGTGGATCTGGGCCTTCACGACGGACTTTCCGCCGAGGTCCTTCGTGATCTGACGGGCCTCCTCCGGGCTGTCGGTGACGTGCCCCTGCGGGGTCGCGACGCCGTAGCGACGGAGGATCTCCTTCGCCTGGTACTCGTGGACTTTCATCTCGGGGACACCTCTTCCGATCTCGTTCGCCCGGTCGGGCGCCGGCGGATTCTAGTCCGCGCCGCTCGATTCGGCCCGCGGCGCCTTCGGGGCCGCCACCGGGGCCAGCAGCGCCTTCACCTCGCGCCTCACGCGGGCCGCCTCGGCCCGCTGCCCGATCGCCGCGAGGGCGCGCGCCGCGCGCTCCGCGGCGAGGTCGAGGTGGGCCCGGGCCGAGACCTCCGACCGCCGCCGCTCCCGGAGGCGTCCATAGGCGTCGAGGGCCGCCGCCGCGGCCTCCTCGGCCCTTCCGAGCCGCAGGAGCGCCCCGGCGGCCGCGAGGCGGAGGAGGTCCCCTTCGATCCCCATCATGGCGCGGGCTCCGAGTGCCGCGGCGAGGACCTCCTCCGGCGCCTCTCCCGCGGCGAGCCTCTCCTCGAGCCGCCAGTAGGGGTGGGGACCGAACGGCTGGGGCTCGGCGTGGAACGGCGCCAGGGGCCGTCCGGCCCGCCAGGAGACGAAGCGGCGAAGGCTCTGGCTCCCGTGCTCGTCGAAGACCGCCTTCTCGGCGAACGCGGCGGCGTCGTCGAAGCGCCCGAGCTCGACGAGGGCCTGGGTGCCGTCCACGACGCCGTCCCTCACGACCCACCTCTCGGAGACGGCCGTCCTGCCGTCGGCGACCCTGCCATACCAGTGGACGGCCCGGTCGGGGCGGCCGGCGAGGTGGAGGGCCCTCGCCGCGTCGAGGCCGATCGCCACCGCGGCCGCCGAACCCCGGACGAGATCTCCGAAGAGCCGCTCCCCCTCCTCCGTCCGTCCCGCGTCGATCTCGTAGCGGCCCGTGCAGCGAAAGGCCCATTCGAGAAGCGACGGCTCGGCCGACGGCCGGACGAGGCCCGCCGCCTCCTCCGCCATCCTCGCGGCCCCTTCCGGGTCGCCGTCCCCCGCCCGTCGCGCCGCGCGCCCGAGGAGCTTCCAGGCCTTCGCGCGGGCCGCGAGCCTGTTGCCCGGGTCGAGGGCCGAGGGGACGCCGTCCCACGACCCGTCGAAGCGGAGCGTGAAGGGGTCGGCGCTGAAGCCGAAGAAGCGGAGGGTCCGCCGCGCTTCGTCCACCTCGACCGGCGACCAGCCTCCACCGAAGTAGGGAGGACCCAGCGCGAACCAGGCGAGCTGACGATCGAGGGTGTCGAAGTCGGGGCGGTCGGGGGTGCAGGCCGGCCTCCGGTTGGCGCGGACGGCGCCGATGGCCGGCCCCCCGGGCCGGGCCCGGACGGCGGCGACGCCGACGTAGTGCCCGAGCCGGTTCAGGGGGCTCGCGAAGAGGAGCTCCCGGATCCCGTCGCCGTCCACGTCGACGCCCCCCACGAAGAGGATGTGCCCGCTGGAGACGGAGACGACCTCTGCGGTCCCTTCGTCCGGGTCCACGAGAAGGGCGAGGCCGGGATAGACCTGCACGTGGTTGAGGGTGAGGAGCACCTCGTCGTCGCCGTCGCCGTCCGCGTCGACGACGTCCACGGCCCTCAGGCCGAACCGGCCTCCGACGTCGGCGAAGTGGCGCTCCGCGAGCGAAGCGACGACGGTGCGGGAGAGGGTGGACCCCGTCCTCCCGTCGAGCGTCAGGACCGGAATCCCCTCCGGGAGGAGGATGCTTGAATCGGCCTCGGTCTCCACGATCGCGGCCCTACGCACGCCCCCCCGGGCGGTGAACGGCACCGCGAACGCCGCGCTTTGCACGTCCCGCCGCTCCCAGAGGATCCGTCCCGCCGCGTCGAGGGCTCGGAGGCCGCTCCCCTCCGAGGGGGTGACGAGGCGGGCCAGGGGCGCGGGCACGAGGAGGCGCGGCGCGAGGAGGATGCCGGCGACGAGCGCCGCGGCCGCGGCGAGGAGGAGCGCGGCCCGCCGCCGCCGGGCCGAGCGCCGCCTGGGGCCGAGGGCGGCCGTCCGGGCCGCGAGGTCGGCGGCGGCCGCCTCGGCCGAAGGGTAGCGCGCGTCCGGGTCCTTCTCGAGGAGGCGGGAGAGGTACTCCTCGAGCCACCGCGGCGCGTCCGGCCTCACGGTGCGAAGGCGCGGCGCCGGGTCCTTCACGTGGGCCAGGGCCGTCCCGATGGTCGAATCGCGCCGGAAGGGGACCCCGCCGGTGAGCATCTCGAAGAGGGTGACGCCGAAGGAGTAGAGGTCGCTCCGCCCGTCCAGCTCGCGCCCGAGGGCCTGCTCGGGGGAGAGGTACTCCACCGTCCCGACGATGGCGTCCATCGAGGTGGCGCGCGTCTCGTCCACCTCGTATCGCCGGGCGAGGCCGAAATCGGCGAGCTTTACGCCCCCCCCATCGGTGAAGAGGACGTTCCCCGGCTTCACGTCGCGGTGGACTATGCCCAGACCGTGGAGGGCCGCCAGCCCTTCGAGGATCTCGCCGCCGATCCGGAGGGCCTCCTCGAGCGGGAGGGGGCCGTCGGCGAGCTTCTCCTTCAGCGAACCCCCGGGGAGGTCCTCCATCGTCAGGAAGACCGACTCGCCGGAGGTGTCGATGTCGAAGACGCGGACGAGGCGCGGGCTCGCGGCCTGTCGCGCGATCGCCACCTCGCGCTTGAGCCTTGTGAGGGAGGCGGGGCTCGTCCGGTCGGCCCGGAGGACCTTCAGCGCGACCGTCTGCCTCAGCTCGCGGTCGAAGGCCGAGTAGACGACCGCCGAGCCGCCCACCCCGCGGACGTCGCGGATCTCGAAACGCGAGCCGACGGACGTCCCCGGCGCGAAGAGACGCACCTCGTGCTCCCCGCCGGAGCGGGGCGAGCTCGAACCGGCGTGAATCGAGCGGGTGCCGTCCTCCAATGACCCTCCGCGACCCTTCATTCTAGGCCCGCGGGACGTGCGCGGCGCCGTCGAGTACGATCCCGCCGCCCTTCCCAGGCACAGGAGACGGATCGATGCTCACCGGAAAGCGGATTGCCATCATCGGCTCGGGGACCATGGGACGCGCCCTCGCGGGCGGGCTCCTGCGGTCGGGCAAGGTCGAGGCCGGGCAGCTCGCCTGCACCGCGCGGACCCGGGCGACGGCCGAGAAGCTCTCGGCCGAGCTGGGCCTCCACTGCACGACCGACAACGCCGCGGCGGCCCGCGAGGCCGACATCCTCGTCCTCTGCCTCAAGCCGCAGGACGTCGCGAAGGCGTGCGAGGGGCTCCGCGCGAAGGGAGCGCTCCCTCGGTCCCCGCTCGTCGTCTCCATCGCGGCCGGCGTCTCGACCGCCACGCTGGAGGGGGCCCTCGGCGAGGGGATCCCCGTGGTGAGGGCGATGCCGAACACCCCCTGCTTCATCGGCAAGGGGATGACCGTCGTCTCGAAGGGGGCGCACGCGACCGACGTTCACGCCGCCGCCGCGCTCGAGATCTTCTCGACGATGGGGAGGACGATGGAGCTCGAGGAGAAGCACATGGACACGGTCACCGCCCTCTCCGCGAGCGGCCCGGCGTTCCTATACGTCGTCCTCGAGTCGCTCGCCGACGGCGGGGTGATGCGCGGCCTCCCCCGGGCTGCCGCGATCGAGCTCGCCGCGCAGGCGGCCCTCGGCGCGGCCGAGATGGTCCTCCAGACGGGTCGGCACCCCGCAGCGCTCAAGGACGACGTGACGACCCCCGCCGGCTGCACGATCGCCGGCATCCTCGCGATGGAGGACGGCCGGATCCGCTCCGTCCTCGCGCGCGGCATCGAGACGGCCGCCCGCGCCGCGGGCGAGCTCGGGAAGTGAGGCCCCGGATGAGACCGAACGGACGCCGGCCCGCGTGGCCGCTCCTCCTCGCAGCCGCGCTCTGCGCCTTCGCGCCGGGCGTTCCCGTCTCCGCGCAGCCGTCGGCACGGGAGGCCCCGAAGGCGCCGGCGAAGGCGGCGAAGGTCGCGTCCCGGGCCGGGACGCCCGCGCCGGCCCCGGCTCTCCCCACGACGCCCCCCGCCGCACAGCTCGCCGCGCTGAAGGCGCGCTCGATCGGACCGGCGGTGATGGGCGGGCGCGTCGTCTCCATCGCCGTCGACCCGGAGGACCCGGCCACCTTCTACCTCGGCCACGCTACGGGCGGCCTCTGGAAGACGACGAACGGGGGGACGACGTTCTCGCCGCTGATGAAGGACGCGAAGGTCTTCTCGATCGGGGCGGTCGCCGTCGCCCCGTCGGACCCGCGCGTCGTCTGGGTCGGGACGGGCGAGGCGACCGACCGCAACAGCGCGGGCTTCGGGAACGGCGTCTTCCGCTCGACGGACGGCGGGGCGACGTGGGCGCATGCCGGGCTCGCCTCGAGCCGCGCGATCGCGCGGATCCGCGTCCACCCCGGCAGGCCCGACGTCGCCTTCGTCGCCGCCTCGGGCGACCTCTGGACCAAGGGAGGGGAGCGCGGTCTCTTCCGGACGACGGACGGCGGGAAGAGCTGGACGAAGGTCCTCTCGGCCGCCGCGCCCGACGACGCGGACACGGGCTGCGTCGACGTCGTCCTCTCCCCCGCCGACCCCGACCTCCTCTACGCCGCGCTCTACGCGCGGCGGCGAACGCCCTGGTCGTTCACGTACGGCCCCTCGCTCACCGGCGCCCGCGACGCGGGCGGGATCTTCCGCTCGACCGACGGCGGGGCGACGTGGACGAAGCTGACGACCGGCCTCCCTGCGCAGACGGGGCGGATCGGCCTCGCCGTCACCGCCGCGGCCCCGAAGGTCGTCGTGGCGGTGATCCAGAGCGACGCCGGCGGCACGAGCGGGATCGACGAGGTCGAGAGCCGCGCCGGCGGCGTCTTCCGCTCGGAGGACGGCGGCGAGAGCTGGACGAGGGCCTCGCGCCTCAACCCGCGGCCGTTCTATTTCTCGCAGGTGCGGCTCGACCCGGCGAACGCCGACCGCGCGTACCTTCTCGGCTACGGACTCTTCGTCTCCGACGACGGGGGCCGGACCTGGCGCGAGGACCTCTTCGCAAAGGTCCATCCCGACGTCCACGAGCTCGTCGTGACCGGGACCCCGCTCGCGCCACGCCCCGCGCCGCCGAAGGAGGGGGAGCCGCCGGAGCCCGAGCGGAAGCCGGTCTCGCCGCGCCTCCTCCTCGGGACGGACGGCGGCGCCTACCTGAGCGCCGACGCCGGGAGCGCCTGGGCGCACGTCGACCGGATCCCGTCGGGGCAGTTCTACCGGATCTCCCTCGACGACTCCACGCCCTACCGGATCTGCGGCGGCCTGCAGGACAACGTCAACTGGGTCGGCCCGAGCCGGACCTTCACGAAGGACGGGATCGTGAACGCCGACTGGATCCAGGTCGGCGGCGGCGACGGCTTCTGGTGCGTCTTCGACCCGTTCGACCGTGACGTCGTCTACGCCGAGTCGCAGGAGGGGTACGTCCACCGGATGCACCTCGGGAGCGGGCAGCTGAAGAGGCTGCGTCCCGAGCCGACGGAGGGCCAGCCCGCTTTCCGCTTCCACTGGAACTCGCCGCTCGTCGGGAGCCGGCACGAGAAGGGGACGATGTTTCTCGCCGGCAACCGCGTCTTCCGCGTGACGGAGAAGGGGGAGCGCTTCGCCCCGATCAGCCCCGACCTCTCGACGCAGGAGCTCTCGAAGATGCGGACGGTGGGGAGCGGCGCCGAGAACTACGGCGTCGTCTACGCCTTCTCCGAGTCGCCCCGGAAGGCCGGCCTCCTCTGGGCCGGGACCGACGACGGGAAGGTCTGGGTGACCGAGGACGGCGGGGCGAGGTGGACCGACCTCACCGCCTTCCTCCCCGCCGAGGCGAAGGGGCAGTGGGTCGCGCGCCTCGAGGCGGGGCGGCACGACGAGAAGGTCGCGTACCTCGCCGTCTCGGCCTACCGGAGCGGCAACCACGCCCCGCTCCTCTGGCGGACCCCCGACCTGGGCCGGACCTGGACGTCCGTCGCGGGGGACCTCCCGAAGGACGAGCCGGCCGACGTGATCCGCGAGGACCCGAAGAACCCCGACCTCCTCTACGCCGGGACGGAGCACGGCTTCTACGCCTCCCTCGACCGCGGCCGCACATGGACGAAGCTCGGCGACCTCCCGACGGTCCCGGTCGACGACGTCGCGATCCACGAGCGCGACCGCGACCTCGTCGTCGCGACGCACGGGCGGAGCCTCTTCGTGATCGACGACGTGACGGCGCTCCAGGAGCTGACGCCCGAGGTGCGCGGAAAGGCGCTCCACCTCTTCCCTCCGCGCCCCGCCGAGGCGCGCCACCTCCTCCCCGGCTGGGCCGACTGGAACGGCGCGGCGCACTTCCGCGGCGAGAACCCCAAGGAGGGGGCGCTCTTCACGTTCTGGCTGATGGAGGCCTCCGCCGAGCCGGTGAAGGTCGCAATCACGACGGCCGACGGACGCCCCGTCGCAAACTTGACTTCTCCCGGCCTCGCCGGTCTCGGGCGCGTCGCGTGGGACCTGAAGCCGACGAAGGAACTGCGGACCGAATACGGCGGCCTCCCGGCCGACCGACACGTCGGCCCCGGGGAGTACCGCGTCACCGTGAGCGCGGGCGAGGCGAAGAGCGTGCAGACGCTGAAGGTGACGGCGGCCGAGGGGGTCGAGACGCGGTAGGGCCGCGCCGCCGCCCGGTTCAGCCGGGAGAAGTCCCTGCCTTCGGCGCCGCGGGGAGGGTGACGGTAAACGTCGTTCCCTCGCCCGGGGCGGTCCTCACGGAGATCGTCCCGCCCATCCTCTCGCAGAGCTCCTTCGAGATCGCCAGGCCCAGCCCCGAGCCGCCGTGTTTCGCCGCCACGGAGGCGTTCGCCTGGTGGAAGGGCTGGAAGAGGCGTTCCGCCTCCTCGGGCGTCATCCCGCAGCCGGTGTCGCCGACGTGAAGCGAGACCGAGCCGTTGAAGGCCGTCACACCGAGGGTGATGAGGCCGTCGGACGTGAACTTCGTGGCGTTCCCGACCAGGTTCATGAGGATCTGCCGGAGGCGCGTCTCGTCGGCCCTTACCCACGCTTCGCCCTCGGCGGCGAGGAGGATCCGGCTCCCCCGGCGCCGGACGAGGGGCAGCGTCGACTCGGCGACGGACCCGAGGAGCCGGATGGCTTCGACCGGCTCGCAGCGGAGCGCGACGCTGCCGTGCTCGAGCCTCGCGAGGTCGAGGACGCCGTCGAGGAGCGCGAGCTGGTGGAGGGCGAGGTCCCTCACCTTGAGGGCGTCGGAGAGGAGCGGGGCGTGGTCGGGCGCCTCGAGCTGGTCGCAGAGGAGCTCGGTGTACCCGAGGACGCAGTTCAGCGGGGTCCGGAGCTCGTGCGCCAGCCAGACGGCGAGCCGCGCCCTCTCGGCGGCGTACTCCCTCGGGAGGTGGCAGACGTCGCACTCCCCCGCGAGCTTTCCGCTCTCGGGCCGGCGCGCGGGAAGAGAGGGCGGAGGAGAAACCCCTTCCGGCAGCCGTTCGTCTCGCCCGTCGTCTCGCATCGAATCCGGCGTATCCGACCTCCCGCTGCCCGCCCGCCGCCGCCCGCCCGTGGATGATGGAATTCCGATCGAAACTAGCCGCTGCGCCTCCCGGGCGCATCCCCCGAACGGGTGAGACGCCTCCGGCCGCCCCACCCCTCTCCCCGAAAACCTTTCCCTTGACGGCTCGTATTTCACGGTGATATCACTGCGAAAGCAGCCGAAAGGGAGGTTCCGACATGAAACCCACCACCCTGAGCGTCAACCGGGAAACGACGGTGACGGTCCACAACGGGTGGACGATGCTCGTCCTCGTCCTCGCGTTCATCGTCGTGGACATCGGGCTCTTCGTCTGGTCCCTCGCGGCCGGAATTCCGGCGACGGGGCACCCCTACGTCCTTCCCTTCGTCGTCTCCCTCCTCTCGATCCCGGTCTGGATCATCCTGCTCACCGGCTTCTTCACCCTCCAGCCGAACGAGGCGCGCGTCCTCGTCCTCTTCGGCGCCTACAAGGGGACGGTCCGCGAGAGCGGCTTCCACTGGGGCAACCCCTTCTACACGAACGGGTCGGGGGCCGCCTCCGCGGCCGCCGGGTCGGCCGAGGCTCACGGCGGGACGCCGACGCAGATCGCCGCCCAGGCCGCCGCGGCCGCCGCCCGCCATCCGAAGCGCAACAAGATCTCCCTCCGCGCCCGGACGCTGAACGGCGAACGGCTGAAGGTGAACGACAAGGGGGGCAACCCGATCGAGATCGCCGCCGTCGTCATCTGGCGCGTCCAGGACACGGCGATGGCGATGTTCGACGTGGACGACTACGAGCAGTACGTCGAGACCCAGAGCGAGTCGGCCCTGCGCCACATCGCGAGCCGCTACAGCTACGACCACGGCGAGGAGGACGAGATCACCCTCCGGTCGAACGTCGAGGACGTCTCCGCCGCCCTGCGCGGCGAGCTGCACGAGCGGCTCGCCAAGGCCGGCGTCGTCGTCGAGGAGGCGCGCCTCACCCACCTCGCCTACGCCCCCGAGATCGCCCAGGCGATGCTCCGCCGCCAGCAGGCCGAGGCGGTCATCGCCGCGAGGCAGAAGATCGTCCACGGCGCCGTCAGCATGGTCGAGATGGCGCTCAAGGAGCTCTCCGACAAGAACGTCCTCACTCTCGACGACGACCGGAAGGCCGCCATGGTGAGCAACCTCATGGTCGTCCTCTGCGGCGAGTCCGAGGTCCACCCGGTGGTGAACGCCGGCACCCTCTACACCTGAGGCCGCCGATGGGGACCCCTCCCGCCGCCGGCCCGCCCCGCCCCGGGGAGGCCCGCAAGGCCTTCCTCCTCCGGATCGACCCCGCCCTCTTCGCCGAGATCGAGAAGTGGGCCGCGGACGAGCTGCGGAGCGTGAACGGCCAGGTCGAGTACCTCCTGCGGGAGGCGGTGAAGGCGCGGCGGCGAGGGCGGGGACGGGGCGAGCCGTGACGCTCGGGGCCCGTCCCGCCCACCGCACGGCGGGCCGGGGGGGGCGGGCCCTAGAATCCGGGGAGAAGGAAGAACTACATGAAGCGCCTGCTCTGCCTCGTCTCCGTGGCGACCCTCGCCTCCGCCTCGCTCGCCCAGCTCCCCGTCGCCGTTCCGGCCGCCCCGTCGGCCCCGGCAGCGGCCAAGGCCGCCACGGAACCGTCCCTCACCGTCGAGAAGTCCGCCTACCCGGACCTCGTCGGCTCTCTCGTCAGCAAGCTCGGCGTCACGCCAAAGCAGGCCGAAGGGGGCGCGGGGGCCCTCCTCGGGCTCGCCAAGGGGAAGCTCAAGGCCGACGACTTCGCGAAGGTCGCGACCGCCATTCCCGGCACCGACAAGCTGATCGCCTCGGCCCCGGCCGCGGACGCCCCGAAGGCCGGCGGCGCACTCGGAGCCGCCGCGGGCGCGATGGGCACGCAGGCCGCCGGCCTCGCGGGCCTCGCCCCGGTCTTCAGCAAGCTCGGCCTGAAGAGCGACATGGTGGCGAAGTTCGCGCCGATCGTCGTCGACTACGCCCAGAAGAAGGGCGGCGACACGGTCGGGAAGCTCCTCGGGAGCGTCCTGAAGTAGGAGCCTCTACTTCCAGACCGCGATCTCCTCGAGCTTCTTCCTCGCGAGGTCGGGGACCTTCGCGTCGGGAGCGGGGTAGCCCACCGGCATCACGAGAAGGGCCTTCTCGCTCGCGGGACGGCCGAGGAGGTCGCGCAGGAAGGCCATCGGGCTCGGCGTGTGGGTGAGAGTGACGAGGCCCATGTGGTGCACCGCCGCGATGAAGAGCCCCGCCGCGATCCCGCACGACTCCGGCACGTAGTAGTGGGTCCGGCGCGAGCCGTCTGGCCTCGTCCCGTGGGTCTGCGCGAAGAGGACGACGACCCACGGCGCGTCGGTGAGGTGCGTCTTGACCTCGTCGGTGCCGAGCGGCGCGAGCGCCTCGAGCCACTCCTCCGGGGCGCGGCCTCCGTAGAACTCGCGCTCCTCCCTCTCGGCGGCCTCCCTGATCTGCGCCTTGAGACCCGGGTCGGAGACGGCGACCCAGGTCCACGGCTGCTGGTGGGCGCCGCTCGGCGCCGTCCCCGCGGTGCGGATCGCCCACTCGATCAGCTCCCTCGGCACCGGATCGGTCGAGAAGTGCCGCGTGGTGCGGCGGCGGTCCATCTCCTCGAAGAACGTTCGCGCACGCTCGGCCGACTCGGCGAGCGCGAGGCGGGTGAAGCGAAGCGGGACGAAGGGGCGGGGCGGGGTCGCGGCGTCCTTCCGGGTCGGCTCGTCCACGGGCGGCTCTCCTCTCGGCGCGGGCGACCGTAGCATCTCTCCGGGAAGGCGCCGAGCGTCCCCCGGGCCCTACAATGCCCGGTGGCCCGCGCGCCCCGCGCGGGGCCCCGCCCCCAACGACCGAGACACCCGGAGGAGGAGCCATGAACGTCCTCAGAGGCCGCACGCTCGCCGCCCTGCTCACCGCGGCGGCATCCGTCGCGGCGCCGCTGTCCGCCCAGGAGATCCCCGTCGTCGAGCGGACCCTGTCGAACGGCATGAAGGTCCTGATGGTGGCGCGGCACGACCAGCCGACCGTCGCCTGCGGGTGGCTCGCACGCGTCGGGAGCGCCAACGAGCGGCCCGGCATCACCGGCCTCGCCCACCTCTTCGAGCACATGATGTTCAAGGGGACGAAGACGATCGGGACGCGCGACGCCGCCCGCGACGCCGAGCTGAACCGGATGCAGGACGAGGTGCAGGCGCAGGTCCGCGAGGAGATGTCGCTCCTGCGCGAGAAGCAGCGCCGCGGCGAGATCGCCGACATGATGTCGCCCGCCGCCCGGACTCCGCGCCTGACGGAGCTCCTCGCGAAGTTCGACGCGCTCGTCACCGAGCAGCGCGCGCTCGTCGTCAAGGACGAGATGGACAAGATCTACCAGGAGAACGGATCCACTGGCCTCAACGCGTCGACGAGCCAGGACCGGACCTTCTACATCGTGGGCCTCCCGTCCAACAAGCTCGAGCTCTGGGCCTGGCTCGAGTCCGACCGGCTCGCCAACCCGGTCTTCCGCGAGTTCTACAGCGAGCGGAACGTCATCCTCGAGGAGCGGCGCCAGACGCTCGAGTCGCGCCCCGGCGGCCTCGTGAACGAGGCCTTCAACGCGATGACCTGGATGGCCCACCCGTACCACTGGCAGGTCATCGGCTGGCCGAGCGACATCGCCCAGGTGACGCGCGAGCAGGCGAACGAGTTCTTCCAGACCTTCTACGCCCCGAACAACCTCACCGCGATCCTCGTCGGCGACCTCGACCCGGAGAAGACCCACGCCCTCATGGAGCGGTACTTCGGCCGGATCCCCGCGAACCCGAAGGGGGTCCCCGAGGTCGTGACGATGGAGCCCGCGCAGCCCGCCGAGCAGCGGATGGCGGCCGAGGTGGAGATGACGCCCTCGGTCGCGGCCTCGTACAAGGCCGTCCCCGCGGTCCACGGCGACGCGGCGGCCCTGCAGGTCCTCGGCGTCGTCCTCGGCGGCGCGCCGATGATGGGCCGCCCCGGGATGGGCGGGCCCGCGCGCCCGCCCTCGGGGCGACTCCACCGCGCGCTCGTCCTCGACCAGAAGGTCGCGACCCGCGCCTCGGCCTTCTTCCGGGGCCAGAAGTACGGCGGCCTCTTCTCGGTCTCCGCGACGCCCGCGCCCGGCAAGCGGCCGGACGACGTCGAGCCACCCCTCTACGCCGAGCTCGAGAGGCTCGTGAAGGAAGGGATCACCGAGGAGGAGCTGTCGCGGGCGAAGAACGCCCTGCGCGTCGCTCACTACACCCGCCTCGAGAGCAACGCCGGCATCCGCGAGGCGCTCGCCCAGGCCGAGAGCGCCGGGACGTACCGGGACCTCCTCGACTCCCCGAAGAAGGTCGAGGCCGTGACCCGCGAGGACGTTCAGCGCGTCGCGAAGCGGTACCTCGTGAAGGAGAGCCGCAGCGTCCTCGTCACGACCCGCAAGGGGGGCGGCGAGGGAATGCCGCGCCGGCGGCCCGGCGGACCGCCGCCCGGAGCGATGCCGGGCGCCGCTCCCCCGGTCGCCCCGGCGCACGACCACGCGCACGACCACGCGGCCCCCGCCGTCAAACCCGCGGCCCCCGCCTCTGCCCCTGCTCCCGTCCCGGTCGTGGGCCCGGCCCCGGCCCCGGAGGTGAAGCGATGAACCGCCTCGCGACGACCGCCCTCGCCCTCTCCCTCGTGGCGCCGGCGGCCCTCGGGCAGCCGATCCCGGACCGCCCCGAAAAGCTGACGTATCCCCCGGTCACGTTCCAGGTCCCGCGGGCGGAGGACGCGAAAGTCCTCCTCAGGAACAAGATTCCCGCCTATCTCGTGCCGGACGCCTCCGGGGTCCCGCTCGTCCGCATCACCGTCTGGTGGCGCGGCGGCTCGTACCTCGAGCCCGCGGGCAAGGAAGGCCTCGCGGCCCTCTTCGGCTCGCAGCTCGCCCTCGCCGGGACGCAGAAGAGGGACGCGGCCGCCGTCGAAGACCGACTCGAAGCCCTGGCCGCGACGCTTTCCAGCAGCTGCGACGAGACGACCGGCAGCCTCTTCCTCCAGGTCCAGGAGAAGGACCTGGCCGAAGGGTTCGACCTCCTGATGCAGGCGCTCACCCAGCCCGCATTCGAGAAGGATCGGCTCGACCTCGCGAAGAGAAGCGCCCGGCAGGCGCTCGAGCGGCGCAACGACGCCGTGACGTCGATCGCCTCGATCCAGATGCCCCGCCTCCTCTTCGGCGAGGAGTTCTTCGCCGTCGAGAGGACGACCGCCGCGAGTCTCGAGTCGATCGCCCGCGAGGACCTCCTCGCGTTCCACGGGGGCCTCCTCCACCCCGCGAACCTCGCCGTCGCCGTCTCCGGGAAGTTCGACCGCAAGGCGATGGTCGACCTCCTGAACCGGACCGTCGGCACGATCAAGCCCGGCCCGGCCGCGCGCCCGAGCCCGAAGGTCCCCATCCCCGCCTTCGCGCGGACGCCCGGACTCCACGTCGTGGACAAGGACGCCCCGCAGGCGATGCTCCAGTGGACCTTCCCCGGCCTGCGCCGGTCGGACCCCGACTGGTACCCGGCGATGGTCATGAACCACGTCCTCGGCGGCGGCGGCTTCACCGCCCGCCTCATGAAGAAGATCCGCTCCGACGAAGGGCTCACCTACGGTGTGAGGACGACGCTCGGCGAGGGGCCGCACTGGCGCGGCGACCTGACCGGGGGCCTGCAGACGAAGAACACCACCGTGGCCTACGCCCTCCGCCTCGCCCTCGCCGAGATGGAGAGGTTGAAGGCGGAACCGCTCACGGACGCGGAGCTGGCCTCGGTCACGGACGGCCTCGTCGAGTCGTTCCCCGCCCGCTGGGCGAGCCGCCAGGCGATCGCGAACCGGTTCGCGGAAGAGCACCTCGAGGGTTGGCCCGAGGACTGGTGGACCGACTACCGCGAGAAGGTGAAGGGAGTGACCGCCGCCGACGTACAGAGGATGGCGAAGAAGCTCCTCGAGCCGGAGAAGCTGGTCGTCCTCGCCGTCGGCAAGGCCGCAGAGATGGAGGCGGGCGACCCCGACCACCCGGGCGCGCTGAAGGACGCCGCCAGGCTCCCGCTCTCGCGCCTCCCCCTCCGCGACCCGCTCACGCTGAAACCTATGCCCTGATCCACCGTCGCGGAGGGGAGGGCGCGGCGCCCTCTCCTCCGCGGCCCGGGCTCGGGCTCCGTCGCGACGTCAGCCCCTGGCTCTCCTCGCCTTCACGGCCGCCAGAGCAGGTACTGTCCGGGAGCGCTCATGTAGTGGGCCCAGGGCCTCGTCCTGTAGGTGCCGTCGCGGGTCTCCATCGCGGAGATCGTGGCGTTGTCGATCCCGTAGACGAGGTTCGCGTGCCAGTCGGAGCCCCCGACGCACCACATGATGACGACGTGGCTCTTCACGAGCTTGTCCTCGATGTCGTACGGCAGGCAGATAAGGCCCGAGACGAGGTCGAGGCGGCAGCCGTGCGTCGCCATCCTGTTCTTCACCCTGTCGAGCCCGTTCGCGTTCAGGCCGTAGCCCTGCGACGCGAGGCCGTACGTCGTGTAGAGGTCCCTCTCGGAGTAGGTCGGGATGCCGGAGTTGATCCGGCTGAACGAAGAGATGGCCGCGGCCCAGCACGAGTTGGGATGGTCCTGCCTGTTCAGGGGCGGTCTTGCACGGTAATGCATCGTCGGGTTTCTCCGGCTTTCTGTACTTTTCGTAACAGGGAAAAAGATGGGGCGACATCGTCTCAGGATCAAGACGGGGGACGTGCCCGACGTCACGCAGACGGACGAATCGGCGTGGGCCTCGCGCGAAGGCCGCGTCGGCGCGTCACGTCGGCGTCTCCCGGCGTCTCCTGTCCCGGTCGGCGGGAGCGGGCGCCCGAACGCGCCCCGCTCCCCGCTGTCTCGCTAACCCTGCGCCGGCACCTTCGACCAGTCGATCTGCGACCCCATGACGCTGTGGGGGATGAGGAAGACGGCGAGCGTCACGATCGCCGCGCCGACGACCCAGCCGCGGGCGTCGCGCCCGCCCCGCGCGCGGAAGGCGGCGACGGCCCACGCCAGGACGGCGACGGCGGTCTTGTTGTCGGTCAGGTCGGTGCCGAAGGGCCACCCCGTCCAGTAGGCGCCGAACGCCGCCTTCTGGACGAGCGGGCCGAGGAAGAGGCCGCCGACGGCGAGGAGACCGATGACGACGAGGCAGATGCGGAAAAGATCTCTCTCGCCGCGCAGGGCGAGGAGGCCGGCCGCGTTCGCCACGAGCATCCCCGCGAACATGGCGATGATGTGCGGCGTGAGAACCACTGGAGAGACCGCGCCCTTGAAGCGGGTGATCGCCGGCCGCCCGGGGAAGAGGGCCGTCGCCCCCTCCTTCTCCAGCCTGACCTGGTATTCGAGCTTCCCCGCCGGCGGCTGGTGAGGCAGGGCGGCCTTCAGGGTCTCGCCCTCGCGGACCATCGGGACGAACGTGAACGGGTCGTCCGTCGGGTAGCGGCGCCACGCGACGCTGCCCGTCACCTTCGGGTCGGCGACCTTCACGACGACGGGCTGGTCCCCCGCCCCGCCGTGCGAGCGGAGGAGGCGGAAGCGGACCTCGGTGTCGCCGACCTCGGCGGTCCCGCGCTTCGGGTGGGTCGGGCCGGTGAGGCGCTGCCAGACGACGGAGGAGAGGGTGAGGAGGAGGGCGAGGAGCCAGAGGCCGATACGTCCGCGCATGCGGGGCGGAGGATAGCCCGGCTGCTGGCATCATCCGCGGCGTGAGGAACCCGATGAGAACGCTCCCCCGCCTCGCCGCCTCGCTGGCCCTCTTCGCAGCCCCGCTGACGGGGGCCGTGCCCGGCGCCGCGGTGCCGGACGCCGAGCCCGTCCCCGCCGTCGTCTCGGGAGACTGGCTCCGGGCGCAGCTCGGCGCGGAGGGCCTCGTCCTCCTCGACGCGCGGCCCGCCGAGGAGTTCCGCGCCGTGCACCTCCCCGGCGCCCGGAACGTCGCCGTGGAGGAGCTCCGGACGGTCTCGCCGGGAGCCCCGCCGGTGCCCCGCCCCCCCGAGGTCCTCCGCGAGGTCTTCTCCCGCGCCGGCGTCCGGCGCGATTCGCACGTCGTCGTCTACGGGGTCGAGAGCGACCTCCGCGCGACGTACGTCGCGACCGCCGCCCGGGTCGCCGGGGCCGGGAGAGTCTCCGTCCTCGACGGTGGATTCGCGCGCTGGAAGAAGGAAGAGGGCCCGGTGACGGCCGCCTCCGAGCCCTTCGCCGCCGCGGAGCCCGACCTCGTCCCCGAAGCGTCGTTCCTCGTCCCGATCGAGGAAGTGAGGAACAGGGTCGGCGACGGCCGGACGGTCTTCCTCGACGTACGCCCCGAAGCCCAGTACGCGGCCGGGCACGTCCCGGGGGCGAAGAACCGGCACTGGAAGAAGGACGTGGTCGACGGCTCGTTCCGGCCTCTCGGCGAGGTCCGGGCCGAGCTGGAGGCGCTCGGCGTCTCCTGGGAGAGGCCGGTCGTCGTCTACTGCAACAGCGGCAACCAGGCCACCGCCACCTTCCACCTCCTGAGGTACGGCCTCGGCCACCCCGACGTACGGCTCTTCCAGGGCGCCTGGCGCGCGGAGGCGACGGCCGCGGACGGCGGCGGCAGCGCGCCCGCCGCGGCGGTGAAGTGACCGCCGGAGAGATCGCCACGCTCCTCGCCTCCTCCGCCGGCGCGGGGGTGATGAACGCCCTCGCCGGGGGCGGGACGATCCTCACCTTCCCGACGCTCATCCTCCTCGGCGTCCCGGCGATCCAGGCGAACGCGACCTCGACGGTCGCCCTCCTCCCCGGCGCCGCGGCGAGCCTCGCGGGATACCGGCGCGAGGTGGCGACGCACCGCGCCTGGCTGAAGACGCTCTTCCTGCCGAGCCTCGTCGGCGGAGCCGTCGGCTCCGTCCTCCTCCTGAAGACTCCCGAGAAGCTCTTCGCGAGCCTCGCGCCCTTCCTCGTCCTCTTCGCGACGCTCCTCTTCCTCCTCCAGATCGTCCTCTCGAAGAGGAAGGGGGACGTCGAGGCCCATGCGCCCGACGGCCCGACGACGGCCCGCTGGGGCGCCGCGACGCTCGCCCAGCTCGCCGTCGCCGTCTACGGCGGCTACTTCGGCGCCGGCATCGGCATCCTGATGCTCGTCGTCCTCGGCTTCCTCGGCCTCACCGACATCCACGCGATGAACGGCCTGAAGAACTTCTTCGGCATCACGATCAACATCGTGGCGGCCGGATGGTTCATCCTGAACGGGGCCGTCCTCTGGCCGATCGCGCTCGTGATGATCGCGGGGGCGACGGTCGGCGGCTACGCCGGGGCGCGCTTCGCCCGGCGGATCGGCAAGGAAAAGGCCCGCGCCGCCGTCGTCGTCATCGGCCTCGGCGTCACCGCGGTCCTGCTGCTCCAGAGGGCCTGACGCCGAGCCGCCTCGCGCGCGCCTCGACGAGGGAGAGGTGGGCGCGGGCCTCCACCTCCGTCGCCGCGAGCCGGCGCGTCGCCTCCAGGGCCTCTGCGGCGAGCGCGGCGCCCTCCTCGCGGCGCCCGAGCGCGGAGAGGAGCTCGGAGACCAGCGAGTCGAGGAGCGGGGCCGCTTCGAGGGACTGGCGACGGAGACGCTCCGCTTCGTCGAGGAGGGTGGCCGGGTCCTCGCCCAGGACGCGGCGCACCTCGAGCCGCCAGTACCGGAAGAGCCCGATCTGCATCTCGTCGTCCTCGATGGCCTCGGGGCGCTTCCCGGCGCGCCACGCGACCCACGACCGGAGCGGCGCCGAGTCGAAGCCGCGGTCGGGAAAGGCCGCGTCGAAGCGGTCGACCTCGGCCGCGGCGTCGTCCAGGCGACCCGCCTCGACGAGGGCCAGCACCTGCCCGACGATGAGGTCGCGCGGGTCGCCGCCGAGGCGGGCCCGGCTTCCGCGTCCTTCGAGGCCCCTGCGGTACCAGGCGACGGCCCGGACGAGGTCTCCCTTCAGGTGAAAGGCCCGTCCCGCCTCAACGGCGATCGGCGCCGGCTCCTCCGCTCGCTCGAACGAGGCCGTCCAGGCCGCGTCCGCCTCGGCCCGCCGGCCGCCGTCGAGAAGTGTCTTCGCCCTGACACGGGCGATCCAGTGCGCGAGCATTGCATCGCCCGCGGCGCGGGCTCTCCCGAGCGACAGGTCCGCCTCGCCGAGGGCCTCGGCCGGCAGCCCCGCACCGCGAAGGCGCGCCGTCTCCCGGAGGTGAACGTACGCTTCGACTCGCGCGAGGGCCCGCCGCCCCGCCTCCCCGGCCTCGCGCCGGCCGCGCGGGAACCCGTCCAGGGCGAGCTCGACCTGCCTCGGCCCGAACGGCCCCGCGCGGAGGACGCCTCCCGCCGCCTCGACCGCCGGGCTCCGGCTCCCGTCGAAGACGGTGCTCGGCAGGAGGGCGTACCACGCGAGGAGGGAGGCCTCGTGACCCCACGCGGCGCGATCCGGAGACTCGGCGTACGGGAGGACCCCGTCGCGCGTCGCGACCTCGCCCTCGCGGGGGACCCGCACCGCCGCGACCGCGCCCAGGTATCCCATCCGGTTGTTGAAACCGGCCAGGATCACCTCCTTCCGGCCGTCGCCGTCCACGTCGGCGGCGGCCCGGGCGTAGTGGTGCCCGGAGGCGTGAAACGCCGAGACGACGCGGCGGTTCGCGAGGTCGCAGACCCAGGTCACGGACGGGAAGAGGGGGATCTGAGCCAGGCTCACGGCGACCTCGTCGACGCCGTCGCCCTCGACGTCGAAGGCGAGGAGCGCGCGGGCCGCGAACGTGTTCGCGAATCCCGAGAAGGGCGTCGAGGGGTCGGGCAGCGCCATCTCCGAGACGACCCGCCCCGTGGCCCCGTCGAGGATCTCGAGCGCCTTCCTCGGCTCGTCGAGCCCTCCCCGGGCCACGACCGCGCCGACCCGTCCCTCCCCGAGGCTTACGAGGGCGATTTCGCGACCCGGCTCCGCACCCTCCCTCGTCCAGAGGAGGCGGCCCTCGTTGTCGAGCGCCTGCACCCCTCCCGCCCCGTCGGCGACGAGCCGGAAGAGGCGCGGCCGGTTCCAGGGCAGGGCCGGGAGAAAGGCGAGCGCGGCGAGCAGCAGGACGAGGACCGCCGAGCCCGCGAGGAGCTGCGGCCGACCGAGGCGGCGGGGCGCCCGGCGCGCGCGCCGGGACTCGAGGTCGACGAGGACGTCGGCCGCCGTCGCGTATCGCCGGTCGCGGTCCTTGGCGAGGAGCCGAGTGACGACGGCCGCGAGCCAGGCGGGCGCCTGCGGCCGGAGCTTCCTCACGTCGGCAGGCTCCTGACGGATGTGCGCGACGATCGTCCCGATGGCCGAGTCGCCGCGAAGGGGCACCTTCCCGGCGAGCATCTCGAAGAGGACGACGCCGAACGAGTAGAGGTCGGTCCGCGCGTCGAGGTGGTCGCCGAGCGCCTGCTCCGGGGAGAGGTACTCGACCGTCCCGACGAGCCCCTCGGTTTCCGTCACGCGCGTCTCGGTTCCCTCCCAGTGCCGCGCGAGGCCGAAATCGGCGAGCTTCACCTCGCCCGTCGCCGCGATCAGGATGTTCCCGGGCTTCACGTCGCGATGGACGATGCCGAGGGCGTGGAGGTCGGCGAGGCCCCTGAGGATCTCCGCGCCGACCTCGACGGCCCTCTCGGGCGAAAGCGGCCCGCGGGCGAGGAGGTCGCGGAGAGACTCCCCCTCGACGAGCTCCATCGTCAGGAAGACCGTGTCGCCCGCCTGGCCGATGTCGAACACGCGGACGAGGCGCGGGCTCGCGGCGTCGCGCGCGACGGCGACCTCGCGCCGGAAGCGCTTCAGGGCCGCTTCCGAGGTCCGGTCGGTCCGGAGGACCTTGAGGGCGACGCTCCTCTTCAGCTCCCGGTCGAACGCCTCGTAGACGACCGCCGAACCGCCCGTCCCGAGAACGCCCCGCACCTCGTAGCGGCGTCCGATCTCGGTTCCGGGGGCGAAGAGGCGCACCGGGAACGACGGCGTCTCGCGGACCGCCGTCTCACCCTCGCTCGCGCCGGGCCGGGTCTCGTCCAAGTCGACGGGGCTCCTCCGAAGCCGATCATATCGAGGCCGGTGCGGCGCCTCCCCGTAAGCGCGAGCCCGGGGCGAGGGTCGGCGCGGAACCCGCTGGACCCGGACCCCGCCGCAATGAGCGGCAAGGCGTCGCCCCGGCCCGGCATCCCGTATTCTCCGCCCGGCTCACGCCGCCGCTGCCATGCACCTCCTCGTCCTCGCCCTCACCGCCTTCCTCGCCTCGGGTCTCACGCTCTTCTCGGGCTTCGGTCTGGGGACGATCCTCCTGCCGGTCTTCGCCCTCTACCTTCCTGTCGAGACGGCCGTGGCCCTCACGGCGGTCGTCCACCTCTCCAACAACGTCCTGAAGCTCCTCCTCCTCGGCCGCCACGCCGACCGGACGGTCGCCCTCCGCTTCGGGGTGCCGGCCCTCTTCGCCGCGCTCGCCGGGGCGTGGGCGCTCCTCGCCCTCGCCAAGGCCCCGCCTCTCCTCTCGTGGACGCTCGGCGGAAGGCCCCTCCACGTCGAGCCCGTCAAGCTCGCCATCGGCGTCCTGATGGTCGCCTTCGCGCTTCTCGAGCTGTCGCCCCGGTTCGCGAGCTGGACCGTGCCGCCCCGCTGGCTTCCGGTCGGGGGGCTCGTCGCCGGCTTCTTCGGCGGCCTCTCGGGCCACCAGGGCTCCCTGCGCACCGCCTTCCTCTCGCGCTCCGGCCTCGGCAAGGAAGCGTTCCTCGCCACAGGCGTCGTCATCGCCTGCGTCGTCGACGTCGCGCGGCTGGGCGTCTACGCCCCCAGTCTCCTCTCCGGGCGTCTCGCGGGGCACGGGCTCGAGGTCGCGGTCGCGACCGGGGCCGCGTTCCTCGGCGTGATCCTCGCGACGCGGCTCCTCCCGAAGGTCACGTACAAGGGCGTCCGCCTCGTGGTCGCGGTCGCTCTCGTCGTCCTCGGCGTCGCTCTCGGCGCCGGCCTCGTCTGAGCGCGCCGGACCCGCGCCGGCCTATCTCCGGGCAAGGACGACGGTGTCGGGCGACGTGCCGGCGTCCCAGGGTTCGCGCCTCATCCCGCCGAAGACCTCTTCGACCCGGAAGCCCGCCGCTTCGAGCGCGGCTTCCAGCTCCACCCGGCGCCACGCCTTCAGGACGACGTTCTTCCCCGTCACGACCGCGACCGGCGGCTCCTCGCCGGGCCGCCAGCGGAGCGTCGTCGGGTTGAAGAGGACGGTGCCGTCCGGCCTCGGGTCCATGAGGCGGAGGAAGACGACCCGCTCGGCGTCGTCCTCCCGGACGTTGAGCGGGAGGCTCGTCACGCGCCGGTCGAGGATCCGGTCGTAGTTGAGGATCTGGAAGAGGACCGGCGCCCCCGGGAGGAGGAGGTTGGCGAGGTCCGCGAGGAACCGGACCATCTCCAGGGGGAAGAGGTGCGGGAGGCCGTTGCCGAGCGAGATCGCCGCGCCGAAGGGCCCGTCGACCGCCGAGCCGAGGTCCGCGAGGTCGGCCTTCACGAAACGGGGCCCCGGCCCCTCCACCCGCGCCTGCGCGAGCTGCGCTTCGGAAGCGTCCACCCCCGTCACCTCGAACCCCTCCTCCTGCAGGAATCGCGCGTGCTCCCCGGTGCCGCAGCCGAGGTCGAGGAGACGCGGCGACGGCGCCCCGGCGAGGACCTCGCAGAGGAACGGCGCCTCGCGCTCGATCCGCGCCGGCCAGGCGATGAGGCGGCGGTACGAGAGGCGGGAGTAGGGGTCGTTCGGGTCGGGCGCGTCGGACATGGGTGCAGTTTCGCACCGCGCCGCGGCGGCGGGAGCCCCAGCGGCAGTCGGTCCTGGGGGCCGGAGGGGGCCGCCCCGAAAACGCGCGGCCGGGGTCGCCCCCGGCCGCGCCGAACGTCCGTTCCGGAAGTGCGGGGCGACCCTTTCGCCCCGCCCGTGGCTCAGGCGCCGCCGCCCTTTTCGGCCCCCTTCGGCCGCTTCGTGAGCGTGGCGCCGAGGTAGTCGCGGTTGAGCCGCGCGATGACCTCGAGCTTGATCTCCTTCGGGCAGGCGGCCTCGCACTCTCCCATGTTCGTGCAGGCGCCGAATCCCTCGGCGTCCATCTGCGCGACCATCTTCAGGGCACGCTCCTTCCGCTCGGGTTGCCCCTGCGGGAGGAGGCCGAGGTGGGAGACCTTCGCCCCGACGAAGAGCATCGCCGAGGCGTTCGGACAGGCGGCGGCGCAGGCGCCGCAGCCGATGCACGCCGCCGCGTCCATCGCGAGCTCGGCGTTCTCCTTCGGGACCGGGATGGCGTTCGCGTCGACGCCGACGCCGGTGTTCACCGAGACGAAGCCGCCCGCCGCGATGATCCGGTCGTAGGCCGACCGGTCGACGACGAGGTCCTTGATCACGGGGAAGGCCTTCGCCCGGAACGGCTCGACGGTGATCGTCTGGCCGTCCTTGAAGCTCCGCATGTGGAGCTGGCAGGTCGTCGTCGCCGAGCGCGGCCCGTGCGGCACGCCGTTGATGACGAGCGAGCAGGCGCCGCAGATCCCCTCGCGGCAGTCGTGGTCGAGGGCGATCGGCTCCTCGCCCTTCTCCATGAGCCGCTCGCTGACGAGGTCGAGCATCTCGAGGAACGAGGAGCCGGTGCTGACGCCCGGGACGTCGTAGGTGACGAGGCCGCCCTTGTCGGAAGGCGACTTCTGGCGCCAGATGCGGACCTTGATGTCGATGTCCTTGTCGCCGCTCATTACTTGTAGCTCCTCGTGGCGAGGTGGACGGACTCGAACGTGAGCGCCTCGGTGTGGCGCTCGGGCGTCACGCCCTCCCCCTTCCACTCCCAGGCCGCGACGTGGGCGAACTTCTCGTCGTTGCGGAGGGCCTCGCCGTCGGGCGTCTGGTACTCCTCGCGGAAGTGCCCGCCGCACGACTCCTCGCGGACGAGGGCGTCGCGGCACATGAGTTCGCCGAGCTCGAGGAAGTCGGCGAGACGCCCTGCCTTCTCGAGCGAGACGTTCAGCTCCTCGCCGCTCCCGGGGACGAAGACGTTCTTCCAGAACTCCTCGCGGATCTCGGGGATCTTCGCGATCGCCTCCTCGAGGCCCGCCCGGTTGCGGCCCATTCCGCACTTCTCCCACATCGTCAGGCCGAGCTGCTTGTGGAGGGAGTCGACGGTCCGCTTCCCCTTGATCGAGAGGAGCTTCTTCGTCCGCTCCGTCACCTCGGCCTCCACCGCCTTGACGGCCGGGTGGGAGGCGTCGACCTTCGGGGGCTTGCCGCCCGCGAGGTAGTTGCCGATGGTGTACGGGATGACGAAGTAGCCGTCCGCGAGGCCCTGCATGAGGGCCGAGGCGCCGAGGCGGTTCGCGCCGTGGTCGGAGAAGTTCGCCTCCCCGAGGACGAAGAGCCCCGGGATGTTGGACATGAGGTTGTAGTCGACCCAGAGGCCCCCCATCGTGTAGTGGACCGCCGGGTAGATCCGCATCGGGACCTTGTACGGGTTCTCGTCGGTGATCCTCTCGTACATCTCGAAGAGGTTCCCGTACCGTTCGCGGATGACGTTCTCCCCGAGCCGGCCGATCGACTCGGCGAAGTCGAGGTAGACGCCCTGCCCGCCAGGGCCCACGCCGCGCCCCTCGTCGCAGACCTGCTTGGCCGCGCGGGAGGAGATGTCGCGGGGGGCGAGGTTCCCGAAGCTCGGGTACTTGCGCTCGAGGTAGTAGTCGCGCTCGGCCTCGGGGATGTCCGCCGCCTTGCGCGTGTCGCCCTTCTTGAGCGGCACCCAGATCCGGCCGTCGTTGCGGAGCGACTCGGACATGAGCGTCAGCTTGCTCTGGTTCTCGCCGTGGACCGGGATGCAGGTGGGGTGGATCTGCGTGTAGCAGGGGTTCCCGAAGAACGCCCCGCGGCGGTGCGCACGCCAGATCGCCGTCGCGTTGCACCCCTTGGCGTTCGTGGAGAGGAAGAAGACGTTCCCGTAGCCGCCGGTCGCGAGCAGGACGGCGTCGGCGAGGTGGCTCGAGACCTTCCCGGTGACCATGTCGCGGACGACGATGCCGCGCGCGACCCCGTCGATCACGATCAGGTCGAGCATCTCGGTCCGGGGGTGCATCTTCACCTTGCCGAGGCCGATCTGCCGCTCGAGCGCCTGGTAGGCGCCGATGAGGAGCTGCTGCCCCGTCTGGCCCCGCGCGTAGAACGTCCTCGAGACCTGCGCGCCGCCGAACGACCGGTTCCCGAGCGTGCCGCCGTACTCGCGGCCGAACGGGACGCCCTGCGCGACGCACTGGTCGATGATGTCGTTCGACACCTCGGCGAGGCGGTGGACGTTCGACTCGCGGGCGCGGAAGTCGCCCCCCTTCACCGTGTCGTAGAAGAGGCGGTAGACGCTGTCTCCGTCGTTCTGGTAGTTCTTCGCCGCGTTGATGCCGCCCTGCGCCGCGATCGAGTGAGCCCGGCGGGGGCTGTCCTGGTAGCAGAAGCAGGAGACGTTGTAGCCGAGCTCGGCGAGGGACGCGGCGCCCGAGGCGCCCGCGAGGCCGGAGCCGACCATGATGAGGCTGTACTTCCTCTTGTTGGCCGGGTTGATGAGCTTGATGGCCGCCTTGTGTCGCGTCCACCGCGACTCCATGGGGCCGGTGGGGCACTTGCCGTCGAGTTCCATTCCGCGACCTCCTACTTCACCGGGCCGACGAGCCCGGCCAGGACCGCGATCGGGAACGAGACGTTCACGACGACGATCACGGCAGCGACGGCCACCACGACCGACTCGATCAGCTTCTCGTACTTCGGCGTCTTCAGGCCCAGCGTCTGGAAGAGGCTGACGGCGCCGTGGAAGAGGTGGAAGCCGAGGGCGATCATGGCGAGGATGTAGAAGATCGAGACGGCCGGGTTCGAGAAGGCGATCACGACGTTCGAGTAGACGTCGGTGTGGCTGAACGGCCCCTGGTGGGCCGAGCCGACCGTCAGGTGCAGGATGTGGTAGACGATGAAGAGGCCGAGCATCGGCCCGGTCCAGTACATCGTCCGCGACGTGACCGTCGCAGCCTGGAAGTCCTGGCTCGCGTACCCGACGGGGCGCGCCGCCCGGTTGCGCCGCCACAGGATGAAGGCGGCCAGGGCGTGGAGGCCGACCGCGCCCAGGAGGACGGCGCGGAAACCCCAGAGGACCGCCGGGACCGACTTCAGGAACGCCGCATAGGCGTTGATCTTCTCCGGCCCCTGGTAGAGCTGGAGGTTCCCGACCATGTGGACGAAGACGAAGCCGTAGAGGACGAGGCCGGTCAGCGCCATCACCGCCTTGAGGGCGATGGATCCGAGGACCGGCCTCTCGGCCGTTGCCGGAATCGCGCTCATCTCTCGCTCAGCAGGTCAGCTTCCCGCACAGCTCGGCGACCGACTCGGCCGACTTCCGGAGCGCGGCGAGCTCGTCTGCGGTGAGCTTCAGCTCGATGACCTTCTCGACGCCGTCCTTGCCGAGGACGACCGGGACGCCGACGTAGAGGCCGTCGATGCCGTACTCGCCCTCGAGGTAGGCGGCGCAGGGGAGGATCTTCTTCTTGTCGTTGAAGATGGCGTCAGCCATCTCGACGGCCGCGGCCGACGGGGCGTAGTAGGCCGAGCCCGTCTTCAGGAAGTTGACGATCTCGGCGCCGCCGCCCGCCGTCCGTTTCACGATCGCCGCCACCCTCTCGTCCGAGAGGAGCTCGGTGATCGGCACGCCGGCGACGGTGGAGTACCGCGGAAGCGGGACCATCGTATCCCCGTGTCCGCCGAGGACCGTCGCGTGGATGTTCGCCATCGAGACGTTCATCTCCATCGCGATGAAGGCGCGCATCCGGGCCGCGTCGAGAATGCCGGCCATGCCGACGACCTTGTTCTTCGGTAGCTTCGAGACGCGGCGGGCGACCTCGCACATCGCGTCGAGGGGGTTCGTGACGACGACGATCGTCAGGTCCCGCGAGTAGCGCGTCACCTTGGCGATGCAGTCGGCGACGATCTCCTCGTTCTTCTTCAGGAGATCGTCCCGCGACATGCCGGGCTTGCGGGCGAGGCCGGCCGTCATGATGCAGAGATCGGACCCCTCGGTCTCCTCGAAGCCATTCGACCCGACGATCTTCATGTCGAAGCCTTCGACGGCGCCCGACTGGTACATGTCGAGCCCCTTGCCCTGGGGAATCCCGTCGACCACGTCGACCAGGACGACGTCCGCGAGCTCTTTTTCGACGATTCTCTGGGCGGCGGTGGCCCCGACGTTTCCCGCTCCGATGACAGTGACCTTGCGACGCATGTTTCTCCCCCTGCTCTCGAAAAATTCCGGCCCCCGCCGGGTCGAAACCGGTCCGACGGGGTAGCGTATCAGGGGGTCGGGGCCCCCGAAAGAGGAACGAGGTACGGAACGCCACCCACCCCTCGTCCGTATATGCTTCGGACGATGGACGTGCGCGAGACCCCGGCCTGGAGAAGGGCCATCGGCTTGGCCCACGAGGTCTGCGCAGCCCTCGAGGACAAGCGCGACCTCCCGGGCGACTCCGGGCAGCGTTTGCGCCGGGCCGCCCTCGCGGTGCCGTCGCTCGTCGCCGAGGCCTTCCTCGACACCGGGGTCGACGACTGCCGCGAACGGCTCTCCGCCGCCGCCGAGCGCGTCGCCGAGCTGAGGCAGCTCCTCCGGACACCGGAAACGAGGCTTCTCGTCCCCGGGCCCGAGGCCGACGCTCTCCTCGCCGAGGTGGAATCTCTCGCGATGGACATCCGCACCCTCGGCGGACGCTGCCACGAGGCGTGACCCTTCCCGATTTCCCGGCCTCCTGCTAGCGTTCCCCCGCTGGAAGGAAAGGAGACCCGATGACGTTCCGCCCCCTCGCCGCGATGCTGGCCGCCCTCGTCCTCCTCGCGGCCCCGTGCGCCCTGGCCCAGACCCCCGCCGAGACTCCGGTCGAAACCGCCGCCCCGGCTCCGGCCCCCGGCGCCGAGACTCCCGCGTCGACCGAATCCGCCTCCGCGCCGGCCCCCGAGACGGCCGCCGCTCCCGAGACCGCTCCCGGCCACGCCGCCCCGGCCCCCTCCCCCGAGGTCCCGGCCGGCACCTCCCAGACGACGACCATCGTCATCGGCCTCATCGTCCTCCTCCTCCTCATCGTCCTCGTCATCCTGGGGACGAAGAAGCAGGAGTAGGGGAACCCCCGGAGGGACCGACCGGGGAGAGTCCGCCCGAAGCACCGGGGAGGGAGGGGAGCCTCGCCCCGGGGGTGGGTCCCACGGCGGCTCCTCCGCGCGAGCGACCCGCATCGGCTCCGCTGCGCGGGCCGCCGGGGCGAGCGCAAACTCCTCGTGCTGCTCGTCGGACACGTGCGCTCGCCTGATCCGGCGACCTGCTCGCGGCAGCCGTGCGGGGCCCCGCTCGTGCTCGGACGCTCGCTCGCGGGACCCACCCCCGGGACTCGGCCGCCCAGAGCCTCAGAGCGGGATCACCTCAGCGTGGGGTCAGGTCTACTTTCTACACTCTACTGGCCGACGGACACCGATGGACGCTCTGCCCGATCGCTTCGTATGGCGGTCGGGATGGCCTCTCGGGCATGCGCCCTCTGCAATCGACCCCAGTGTTGAGATTCCAGCCTCGAGCATCGCGTAGAGCGTAGAGCGTAGAACGTAGAACTGACCCCAGCCCCTCTGGAGATTCCAGCCTCGAGCATCGCGTAGAGTGTAGAACGTAGAACTGACCCCCTTTCCGGGCGACCCATCTCGCGCGTTCGAGTGCGCTGAAGGTGAGCGGCAGGGAGGGGCCTCCCGCGAGCGCCGTTCGAGCACGTGCGGGGTACCCGTGCGGCTCCGCGAGCAGGCCGCCGGATCAGGCGCTCGCGCTGTTTGACGAGCGAAGCGAGGAGTTCGCGAGGGCCCCGGCGGCCCGCGCAGCGGGGCCGACACGGGTCGCGCGCGCGGCGGCGATGTCATGCCGGTGCACAGAGCCTGGATTGAGGTTGGGGGTCCGGGGGGCCGCGCGAAGCTCAGGCCCCCCGGCGAGCGGCGCCGTGGGACGCCCCTCCCGGCCGCGACTCGTGAGGCACGGAGGCGTGACGTGGACGGTCCCCCGGCGGAATCGTCGTCTGGCACGGCGAACCGGCTCGAACGCCCCCGGGCACCCCTGCTTGCCTCGGGGCGGGGTGCCGGTTTACCCTCGGGCGGTTTGGCGCGACGGGAGAACTGTACGTCCCGTCACAGTTGCGTGAAACGGAAGGGTATCTTTCAGGTGACCGCGGCATGATCTCAGCCACTGAACTTCGCGCAGGGATGGTCGTCGTCCACAACGGCGAGCTCCACCGCGCCCACTCCGTCGTCCACAAGACCCCCGGGAACCTCCGCGGCTTCGTCCAGGCCAAGCTCCGGAGCCTCCGGACGGGCGCGATGAACGAGCACCGCTTCCGCTCCGAGGACAAGATCGAGAAGGCGATGCTCGACACGCACGAGATGCAGTACCTGTACTCGGACGGCGAGGGGCACCACTTCATGAACCAGGAGTCCTACGACCAGATCCGCCTGTCGGACGAGATCGTCGGCGACGCCATGAAGTACCTCCTCCCCGAGACGGTCATCGACGTCGACTTCTACGAGGGGAACCCGATCTCGGTCGAGCTGCCGACGACGGTCGCCCTGAAGATCGTCGAGACGGACCCCGGGATGAAGGGGGCCACGGCCACGGCCTCCTACAAGCCGGCGAAGCTCGAGACCGGGCTCCAGATCATGGTTCCGCAGTTCATCGAGGCCGGAACGATCGTGAAGATCGACACCCGCGACGACTCCTACCTGGAGAGAGCAGGCTGACGAGCCCCGCCGCGTCCTGGGCCGCCGCGGCCCTCCTCGGACTCGCCCTGACGGCGGGCGCCGAGCGAGGGCTCGCCGAAGGGGCCGGTTCCGCGGCCGCGATGGGCGCCCCCGAAGGAGCGGACGCCGCTGACGCGTCGGCCTCGTTCGAGACGTTCTCCTCCGCCTCCCCGGCGGAGGCCCCATGCCCGTTCCGCGATCCCGAGGACGGCGGCTGCTTCCGGACGGCCGACGAAGCCGACATCGCCTGGATCGCCCGCGGGAGCCTGCCGCCCCGCAGCCCCCGCGTCGCGCTTCCGCCCGGACTCCCCGCCATCCTCGCCGAGGCGCGAGAGCAGGCGGAGGAGCTGCCGTTCGAGGAGGATTTCGACGAGGACGAGGAGGCCGAGACCACCTTATGGGAGAAGGGCTCCGTCGCCACGGCCCGCCTCCCCTCGCTCTCCGACGAGCAGCGCACGTTCTGGCAGACGCTCGGAAGCACCCTGAAGGGTTTCGTCGTCAGGAAGACCGACAGCAAGCCGGCCTCGATTCCGGAGGAGGAGCTCGCGGTCCTCTTCGCCACCGGATTCCCGCTCCCCATCGAGGCCTTCCCGAAGGAGAAGCTCCGCGACACCTTCAAGGCCTCGCGCGGCCGCCACCGCAAGCACCACGCCATCGACCTCGGCGCGCCGCGGGGAACGCCGATCCTGGCCGTCAGCGACGGCACGATCGAACGGCTGGGCCGCGACCGTCGCGGCGGCATCGTGATCTACCAGCGCGACGCCACCGGCCGGTTCGTCTACTTCTACGCGCACCTCTCCCGCTACGCCCCCGGACTGAAGGTGGGCGCCCGGGTGAAGCGGGGCGAGAGGATCGGCGAGGTCGGCTCGACCGGGAGGTCCTCGGCTCCGCACCTCCACTTCGCCATCTTCCGCGACACCGACGCTCCGAACCCCTGGAAGGGGCTCGTCGTCAACCCCTACCTCGTCTTCTCCACGCTGATCGGCGGGAAGTAGCGGCTCGGCGCGGGACTGCGTTGACCCCGCAGGCCGCCGACCGACAGAATCCGGACATGAACCAGCGTGTCGTCTTCCACCTCCCGGCGGAGGCCTTGCCGGCGCCCCTCGCGGCCGCCGTGAGCGAGGCAGGGGTCGACGACCGTGCCTGGGGCGACGGCCCGCCCCCGGCCGGCGACGGACCCGCCCTCTACCTCTCGACGCCGGCCTGGCAGGAGGCGCTCGGGTCGCTCCTCGGGGCGGAGACCCCTGCCGCCGCGGTCGGCTGGGGCGCGGCTCCGGACCTGCCGGTCCCGTCCTTCGCGCTCCCTCCCGACGCGCCGCCGCCGGTCCTCGCCGCGATCCTCACCGCCGCCGCGGGCGTGGCCCGCGCCCGCGCCTCGTCCGCCGGCCTCGCACGGAGGCTCTCGGAGGCCGAGGAGTGCGTCGCCGCCCTCAACAAGATCGGGATCGCCCTCTCGGCCGAGCGGGACCTCGACCGCCTCCTCGAGAAGATCCTCACCGAGTCGCGCCGCTTCACGGGTTCGGAGGCCGGGAGCCTCTACCTGCTCGAGGAGGGGCCGCACGGCCGCCGCCTCCGCTTCAAGCTCGCCCAGAACGACGCGGTGAAGTTCGCCTTCTCCGAGCGGACGATGCCGGTCGACGACCTGAGCCTCGCGGGCTACGTCGCCGGGCACGGCGAGCCGGTGAACCTCGACGACGCCTACGCGGTGCCCGACGGGGCGCCGTACCGCCACAACACGGCGTTCGACGAGCAGACGGGATGGCGGACGAGGGCGATGCTCGTCGTCCCGATGAGCGACCACACGGGCGCCCTCGTCGGCGTCCTCCAGCTCATGAACCGCCGCCTCGCGGACGGGGCTCACGCGCCCTACCCGGCCGACCTCGTCTCCCTCCTCCTCTCGCTCGCCACGCAGGCGGCCGTGTCGGTGAAGGCGAACCAGCTGACCGCCTCGGTGAGGCGGCTCTTCGAGGATTTCGCCCGCGCCGCGATCATGGCGGTCGAGCTTCGCGACCCGACGACCGCCGGCCACAGCACCCGCGTCGCCGACCTCTCCGTCGGGCTCGCGCGGGTCGTCGACCGCGCCGCCGACGGGCCCTACGCCTCCGTCGTCTTCTCCCGCGAGGAGATGCGGGAGCTGCAGACGGCGGCGCTCCTCCACGACTTCGGGAAGATCTCCATCCCCGAGAGGGTCCTCGTCAAAGGGAAGAAGCTCGAGGAGCAGGAGATCCTGCGGATCCGGGACCGCTTCGACTTCGCCCTCGAGGCCGAGGACGCCGCGGACTACCGGACCCTCCTGCTGAAGCTGATGGAGGCCGGGGTCCCGCCGTCGGCGGAGGACGTCCGCCTTCTCGACCTCGCCCGGTGGGAGCGGGCGCAGGAGCTCGAGGAGGTCTTCGAGGAGGTGCGCCGGGCCAACGAGCCGACGGTCCTGCCGGAGGAAGCGGGCGGGACTCTCCGGCGCCTCCTGACCCGCTCGTTCCGCGACCGGCGGGGGGTCGTCGCGCCCCTGCTGCGCGACGACGAGTTCCAGCTCCTCTCGATCCGGAAGGGGAGCCTCTCCTTCGAGGAGAGGACGCAGATCGAGAGCCACGTCTCCCACACCTACCGCTTCCTTTCCTCGATTCCCTGGACCGCCGACCTCGCGCGGGTCCCCGAGATCGCCCACGCCCACCACGAGAAGCTCGACGGCACGGGCTACCCTCGAAGCCTCCGGGCCGAGCAGATCCCGCTCCCCTCGCGGATCATGACCGTCTGCGACATCTACGACGCCCTGACGGCCGCCGACCGCCCGTACAAGCGCGCCGTCCCGCGCGACAAGGCGCTCCGCATCCTCGAGGACGAGGGCCGCGCCGGCCTCCTCGACCCGTGGCTCGTCGCCGTCTTCGTGAGCGAGAAGATCTGGGTGCCGATGGGACACCCGTGAGGGCGGCCGGGGCGGCGCTCCTCGCCGCCGGCCTTCTCCCTCTCGCAGGCGCGCCCCCGGGTGGAACCGCCTCGCCCTCCGGCCTCCCGGCCCCGCCGCGCGGGAGGTGGCACCACGAGGTCGCCGGGCCGCCCTCCCTGCGCTGGTCCGTCCTATTCCGGCGGACCGAAGCCGGGGACGAGACGCGGCTCCTCGTCGAGACGCCGGGCGGGCGCTGGGTCCTCCTCTCCACGCAGCCCGGGGACCGGGCGTTCACGCGCGAGGAGGTGTCGTCGCCCGCCCTCGGCGAGAGCGTCTCGCGCGTTCTCTCCCACCATTCTCCCGCCGGCGTCCCCGAGTGCTCGCGCGTCCGCCCCCCCGACGCCTGCGTCGTCCTCGAGGGCTCGCGCGGCCGCCTCGCCGCGCCCCTCTCGGCGTTCTCGGGCAGCGAGGCCGAGGGGCTGAAGCGCCGTGCGGCAGCGGTCGTCTCGCCCGCCTTCCTCGAGAGCCTCCCCGGTCTCGCGCCGGCTCTCCCGATCGACGACCTCGCGTTCTATTCCGAGGACTTCCTCGCGCTCCTCCACCCCGCGCTCGCGCGCCCCGCGCGGGCCCGGGCCCCGAAGGCGCCGCGCCTCCCGGGGTGCGCCTTCGACGCGACCTTCGGCTATCCCTGCACGGCCGACGAGTCGCGGCGCGAGGAGTGGATCTTCCGGCGGCCCGTCCCCACGCCTCCCCGCTGAGCCCCTCTAGTCCGGCTCGGGCCGGTGCTCCGGCCGGAGGAGGTCGAGGACGCTCTTGACGGGAGCGAACGTCTCGATCGGCACCTCGACGAAGAGGGTGTTCCAGAAGGCCATCGCGCCGTTCCAGAGGCCCGGCCGCTCGAGGGCGAGGAGGTCGGCGCCTTCGTGCGACTTCCTCGAGACGAAGACGGCCTCCTCGTCGACGAACCGGGAAAGGTCCCACGGGAGCCCGGCGCTGTCGCGCAGGGAAAGGACGAGGTCGACCGGGTTGAAGTGGGTCCCGGCCTCCCAGATCGCCTTCTGCCCCGGGTCGGCGAGGTTCACCTCGGCCCCCTCCACGATCTGCCGCGAGAGCCGCCCGTCGCGGCTCCTCACCCAGAACGGCCCCCCGCCGGGCTCGCCCTGGTTCCTGACGACGCCGCAGACGCGCAGCGGCCGCGCGAGGCGGGCCCGCACCCACGCGGCGCGTTCCGCGGCCGGGAGCGTGTCGGCCTCGGAGGTCGCGTCGCCGAACGTCTCGCGGAGCCAGGCGAGAGCCTCGTCCGCCGCGGTCGCGTCGCCCCTGTCGAGGAGCGAGACGAGGTGGCGGCCCCGCCTCTCGACCTCGAGGAGGCGCCCCGCGAGGAGCTTCTTCCAGAGGAGCGTCGGCCCCTTGCGCGCGTCGGGGACGACGTTGTCGATGTTCTTCACGAAGACCACGTCGCCGCCGAGCGCGGCCAGGTTCCCGAGGAGGGCGCCGTGCCCGCCCGGGCGAAAGAGGAGGTCTCCCTCCGCCGTCCGGAAAGGGCGCCCGTCGAGGCCCACGGCGAGCGTGTCGGTGGAGCGCTCCTGGACCGAGAACGTCACCTCGAAGCGGGCGTGGAGGCGCCGCTCCAGCTCCGGGCGGTGCCGTTCGAGAAGGGCCTCGAAATCGGTGCGGGCCTCCTCGGAGACGGTGAAGTGGACGGGCGTCCGGCCCGAAGCGTCGCGCACCGTCAGCGCCGCCTCCACGAGGTGCTCCTCGAACGGCGTCCGGGCCCCCTCCTCCTCGAGGTGGAAGGGAACGAGCCCCTTCGGGCGGGCGGCGAGACCCAGCCCCGGCGAGAGGAGCACCGCCGAGAGGAGCTCTCGCAGCCGTCCCCGCGGGTCGGCGAAGACGTCTTTCCCGGCCGACTCGCGCACCTGGGCGGCGAACGGGAGCTCGTCGAGACCCTCCACGAACCGGACGACCTCCGCGGCGGTGCGGTCGCCGCTCGCCGCCCTTTCGGTCCAGTCGAACCAGGTCGCCTCCGCGTCGTCGAGGGCCCTCTGGAGCGACTGGAACATCCGGCTCGCGGCCCCCGAGGCGGGAACGAGCTTCGAGAGCCGTCCTCCTTTCTCGGCCTCGGCGAAGAGGGAGAGAAGGTCCCGGTGGCGCTCCTCGGCCAGGCGCTCGATTCCGTCCCCGCGCGTGCAGGGCCTCGCGAGGGAGGCCGGGGCGGGCGGGTGCGTGAGGAGGCGGACGTGGCGTTCGGCCTCGGCGGGCTCGATGCCGAGCCGGGCCATCGCGCCGAGGTCGGCGGCGGTGAAGAGGTCGTCCAAGGTCATCCCCCCGTTCGTGCGCCCCGTTCCGCCTCCTCGTCCAGGAGCCGGAGCAGGTACTGCCCGTACTCGTTGTTCTTCATGGAGAGGCCCGTCTCGCGGACCTCGGCGGAACCGATGTAGCCCATCCGGTAGGCGACTTCCTCGAGGCACGCCACCTTCAGCCCCTGCCTTTCCTCGATCGCCTGCATGAAGTTGGAAGCCTGCAGGAGTGAGGCGTGCGTCCCCGTGTCGAGCCAGGCGACGCCCCGGCCGAGGACCTCGACGTTCAGCGCACCCCGTTCGAGGTAGATCCGGTTGAGGTCGGTGATCTCCAGCTCGCCCCGGGGCGACGGCGTCAGATTCGCGGCAAGGTCGAGGACGTCGTTGTCGTAGAAGTAGAGCCCGGTGACGGCGTAGGACGACCGCGGCTTCGCCGGCTTCTCCTCGAGGCTCACCGCCCGCCCGTCGGCCCCGAACTCGACGACGCCGTAGCGCTCCGGGTCGCGGACGCGATAGGCGAAGACCGTCGCCCCTTTCTCTCTCCCCGCGGCGGCCTGGAGCAGCTCCGGGAAACCGTGCCCGTAGAAGATGTTGTCCCCGAGGGCGAGCGCGACCCGGTCGGCCCCCACGAACTCCCTCCCGATGAGGAAGGCCTGGGCGAGGCCGTCGGGGCTCGGCTGGGCGGCGTAGGAGACCGCGAGGCCGAGCTGCGACCCGTCTCCCAGGACGCGACGGAAACCCTCCTGCTCGTGCGGCGTCGTTATGACGAGGATCTCGCGGATCCCGGCCAGCATCAGCGTCGAGAGCGGGTAGTAGATCATCGGCTTGTCGTAGACCGGGACGAGCTGCTTGCTCACACCGCGGGTCACGGGGTGGAGGCGGGTGCCGGATCCGCCGGCCAGGATGATTCCCTTCACTGTGGCTCCTCGACCCGGATCTTAGTGCGACGGGCCGGCTTCGGGCGCCTGCGGGAGCGGTTTGGGGCGCCCGAGCACCCGTCTCGGGCTACGATTCGCCCATGCTCCGCCGCCTCTGCACTCCGCTCGTCCTCCTCGCGGCCCTCCTCCTCGGCTTCCCGGGCGCGGCCGCCGAGACCCACCCCTTCTCCATCCACGACATGCTCGCCATGGACCGGATCTCCGACGCCCAGGTCTCCCCCGACGGGAGCCAGGCCGCGTTCGTCCTCCGGACGACCGACCTCGCGGCGAACCGCGGCCGGACCGACCTCTGGCTCCTCGACGTGAAGTCGAAGGCCGTCCGCCGCCTGACGACGCACGAGGCGGGGGACTCGAACCCGCGCTGGGCGCCCGACGGGAAGAGCCTCTTCTTCCTCTCGAGTCGCGGCGGGTCCCAGCAGGTCTGGAACCTGCCGCTGACGGGGGGAGAGCCCGAAAAGGTCACCTCCGAGCCCCTCGACGTCGACAACCTCGAGGTCGCCCCCGGTGGGAAGCTCCTCGTCCTCTCGATGGAGGTCTTCCCCGGCAAGAGCCCCGCCGAGACGAAGAAGATGCTCGACGAGAAGGCTGCCGTGAAGTCGAGCGGAATGCTTTTCGACCGGCTCTTCGTGAGGCACTGGGACACCTGGAAGGACGGCCGCAGGAACCACGTCTTCGTCCTCCCGGTCGGACCGGACGGAAAGGCCGCCGGCCCCGCGAGGGACCTGATGCCGCAGATGGACGCCGACGCGCCGACGAAGCCGTTCGGCGGCCTCGACGAGATCGCCGTCACCGCCGACGGGAAGACGCTCGTCTTCACCTGCAAGGACGTCGGCCGCGAGGAGGCCTGGTCGACGAACTACGACCTCTGGGAGGTTCCGACCGACGGCTCGGCCGCCCCGAAGCGGATCACGACGAATCCCGCCTGGGACGCCTCCCCCCGCTTCTCTCCCGACGGGAAGACGCTCGCGTACCTCGCCATGAGCCGCGCCGGCTACGAGGCCGACCGCTACGAGATCGTCTTCCGCGACCTCGCCACCGGGAAGGACCGCTCCTTCACGCTGCGCGCGGGAACGGGGAAGAACGACGACCGCTCCCCCTCCGAGATCGCCTGGTCGGCCGACGGCAAGTCGCTCTACGCGTCGGCCGACCACCTCGGGCAGAAGGCGATCTTCTCCGTCGACGCCGCCACCGGAAAGGCGAAGATCCTCGTCCTCGAGGGCTCGAACGGCCACCCGCAGCCCCTCGGGAAGGACCGCCTCCTCTTCGACAAGCACACCCTCCTCGGCCCGACCGAGCTCTACGCCCTCACGCTCGCGACGGGCGCGATCGAGAAGCTGACGACGGTCAACGACGCGAAGGTCGCCGCGGCCCGCTTCGGCAAGCCCGAGCAGTTCACGTTCAAGGGGGCCAAGGGCGACACGGTCTACGGCTGGATCGTCCACCCCGTCGACTTCGACCCGGCGAAGAAGTACCCCGTCGCGTTCCTCGTCCACGGCGGGCCGCAGGGCTCCTTCGGCAACGACTTCCACTACCGGTGGAACCCGCAGGCCTACGCGGGCGCGGGCTACGCGGCCGTGATGATCGACTTTCACGCCTCCACGGGCTACGGGCAGGCCTTCACCGACGCCGTCAACGGCGACTGGGGCGGCGCCCCTTACGAGGACCTGATGAAGGGCCTCGACTTCGTCCTCGGGAAGTACTCCTTCCTCGACGGCGACCGCGTAGGGGCGCTCGGCGCCTCCTACGGCGGCTACATGATCAACTGGATGCACGGCCAGACCGACCGCTTCAAGTGCTTCGTCGTCCACGACGGAAACCTCGACGAGCGGATGGCCTACTACGACACGGAGGAGCTCTGGTTCCCCGAGTGGGAGAACGGCGGGACGCCCTGGACCGCGAAGAACTTCGGGCACCACAACCCGATCGACCACGTGGGGAAGTGGAAGACCCCGACGCTCGTCATCCACGGCATGAAGGACTACCGCGTCGTCTACGCGCAGGGGCTCTCGACCTTCACCGCCCTGCAGCGCCAGGGCATTCCCAGCAAGCTCCTCATCTTCCCCGACGAGAACCACTGGGTCCTCAAGCCCGCGAACTCCCTCCAGTGGCACGACACGGTGCTCGGCTGGCTCGGGGAGTGGCTGAAGAAGTAGGCCGTCCGAGGCGCGGGGGGCTCCCCCGCGCCCGCCGCCGCCCCGTGACGCGACGCGCCCGGCTCTCGCCGGGCGCGTTTCGTTCCGGCGCTCCCGGCGCCTCACCCCTCCTCGAAGAGCGGCACCTCGAGGCCCGCGACCGACTCCTTCCGCTCCCGCCAGGCGGCGCGCCCGGCGTCCACCGCGTCGGCGACGCGGCGCAGGTCGTCGTTCCAGCGGTCGAGGAGCGACTGCAGCTCGGGCGAGAGGGGAGGCTCGTGGTCGGCTCCGGCGGACGGCGGACCGAGGGCGGAGAGGTCGCGGAGGAGTTCCTCGGGCGCCTCCTCGGGCGGCCACACGTACTCCCTGAGCGCCGCCTCGCGCGCCTCCGGGGTCCGGAGCGTCGCGAAGAAGCGCATCCGCGCGCGGGCCTCGGCCTCGTCCTTCGGCAGGCCGACGTAGAAGCAGCGCGCCAGCTCGGGGACGAGCGACGGCCGTTCGACCGCGGCCTCGTCGATGAAGGCGAGGAGCGTCTCGGCGGAGTAGTGGAAGCCGGTCCCGGTGACGCGCCGCCGCGCGAGGAGGAGGGCGAACGCGAGCGCCGGCCCGCTCAGGTAGAGCATCCGGTAGAGGAGGACCTCCCCCATGACCGCGTGGTGCCCGAAGTTGCGCTGGAAGATCCAGTTCACGGCGAGGAGGGCCGTCGTCGCCGTATCGTCGTCGCCCCGGCGGTGAGCCAGCTCGGCCGCGTCGAGGAGGAGCTTCAGGCCCGTTCCGTCGCCCAGCCCGAGGGCGAAGACGAGGGCCGGGGGAACGCCCTTCTCGAACGCCAGCGGCTCGACGGCCCGGAGGGTCGCGTTCCGGAGCTCCCGGCTCCCCTCGCAGAGGAGCTTCCCGACGAAGTCGGCCACCGGCACCTGGAGACCCGGGTCGACGTCCGCCGCGAGGCGGAGGAGCGACGGGAGGAGGCGGGCCGCCGTGGCGTTCACGAAGAGCCACTCCTCGAGGCGCAGGGCGAGCGCCGCGCGCCGCCGCGGGTCGGCCTCGTTCACGAGGCGGAAGAAGAGCTGCTCGGTCCGCGGGTCGTCGTCGCTCTCCTCGGGCCGGCGCTCCTCGCCGGAGGTCCGCCGCCGCGGGACGGCCCGCGCCGGGTCGAGCGGCGGGGCCTGGAGGCGGCGCTCGATGCGGCAGTCCGTGCCGCACGAGGGGCAGTCGTGCCGCTCGGTGTCGTCGCGCCACTCCAGCGGCTCGCCGCAGCCGGGGCAGACCGTCCGCTCGACGACGCTCTGCCGGTAGCCCTTCGTCCTCACCCAGGGAGCGGCGGCGGGCGCCCCACCGGCCTCGGCCGCGACCGCGTCGAGGTAGAACCTGAGCGGCGCCCCTTCCACCTCGGGCTCCACCTTCCGGAGGCGCCGCTCGAGGACGGCTCGCGAGCCGCAGAACGGACACGAGACCTCGGGGACGTCGTCGGAAAGCTCGAGGGGCGTGCCGCAGGCGGGGCAGAGGCCCCGCTTCGTCCGGAAGAAGACGCGCGGCAGGACGGCGCTCAAGGGACGCTCAGAGGCGCTTCAGCCACTCGGCCTTCTTCGCCTCGTACTCCTCCTGCGTGAGGGCCCCGGCGTCCAGGAGCTCCTTCAGCTGCTTCAGCCTCACGACCGGGTCGACGTCCGGGGAGGCCGGCGCGGGCGTGCCGGCCGCGGACTCGGGCCGGAGCATCCCCTGCATCATCTGGGGGACGAGCATCGCGGCGCCGAGGGAGACGCCGGCGTCGAGCGCCGAGCCGCCCCCCCCCTCCCCCACGTTTGCCGCGAGCTCTTTCAGGGCGTCCGTCGTCCCCACCTCGCGGTAGCTCGTCCCGGCCGTCTTCAGCGCCTCCGCCCCGGCCGCCCGGGCCCGAAGGTCGTACTCCGTCCCGCGCGCCTTCGCGAAGGCCTCCGAGGCGATCCGCGCGTTGCCGTTCAGGGTCGCCTGGATCTCCTCGGTCGTCGTGACCGAGTTCACGGAGAGGTCCGTCAGCTCGAGGCCCAGCGCCGCGAACTCGGGGCCGAGGATGGCGCGGACGCCGGCGCCCAGCTCGCGCGCCCAGCGGGGCAGCTCGACGAACGGCTTCCCGAGGGAGGCGAGGGCGTCGGTGAGGGCGGAGACGAGGTACTGCGCCCGGAGGAACTCCTCGAGGTCGCGCTGCCGGAAGACGGGCCTCGTCCCGACGACCTTCGGGACGAAGACGGTCGGGTCGGCGACGCGGATCGCGAAGCGCCCGTTCGCCCGGACGGGGACCTGGAGGAGGACGGGGTCGGGGATGTAGACGGGCTCCGGGGTCCCCCAGCGCAGGTCGCGGAAGAGCTGCCGCCCGACGAAGACGACCTCGGCGCGGAACGGCGTCTCGCCGCCGTAGGCGAGCCCCGCCACGAAGCCGGTGATCCCGGCCACGGTCTGCGTCGTCAGGACGTGCCGTCCCGGCTCGAAGAGCTGCATCGCGCGGCCGTCGCGCAGGAAGAGGGCGCACTGCCCCTCGCGGACGACGAGCTGCGACCCCCAGCGGATGACCGCCGGCCCGTCCGAGGGGACCCTCGCGGCGAGGACGTCGCCCGCCGGGTCGACGAACTCGAGGACGTCGGCGAGGTCGGGCATCACTTCACCCCCCGGAGCGATTCGGTTCGGCGGCGCAGCGCGGCCTCCGCGTCCTCCTGGAGCGCCTGAACCCTTCCGAGGGCCTCCGGGTCCACCGCGGCCGGAAGGCGCTCCGCCTCCTCGACGAGGCGCTCGCACGCGCCCTGGACCTCGAGGTCGAGCTCGTAGAGCCGGTCCAGCCCGGCCGCGTCCACCGTCGCCGCGTCGAAGAGAGCCGAGTAGCCGGCCGGGGCGTGCCGGACGGCGTCCGCGAGGGCCGCGACCCGGCGCGACACGGCGTCGAGCGGCTCGAGGACGTCGAACCGCCCCGTCCGCGCGCACTCCGCCGTCCGGCGGTCGAGCGCTGCGCGGGCCGCCCCGAGCCCCGCGGCGACGGAGAGCCTCAAGGCCTGATCGCTCTCCCGGCGCTTCTCCCGGTCGGCGTAACCGGCGTAGCCGGGGACGAGCGAGCCGAGCTTCTGGAGGGCCGCCTTCACCGCCTCGCTCACGGGCGCACGTCCCGGGGGGCGAACGGATACGTGGACACGCGGTGCGACATCTTCAGAGGCCTCCTCGTTCCCGGCGACGCGCCGAGCGTAATCCAGGCGGGGCCGGTTCGGCCAACGGGCGGTGGTAGCCTCGACCCCTCGAAACCACGAAACGGCAGAGGCGCGCCGGCCGGCGCGCGAGATGGGGGTGCCTGTGACGGGAATCGTCGTCCTCGGAGCCGTGCTGCTCGTCCTCCTCGCGGTCGCGGTTCGCGACCGTCTCCAGAAGACCCACACCATCGTCTCGAACTTCCCCCTCGTGGGGCGGTTCCGGTACTGGTTCGAGGAGCTGGGCGGGCCCCTGCGCCAGTACATCGTTACGGGGAACGACGAGGAGCGCCCGTTCAGCCGCGACCAGCGCCGCTGGATCTACGCGTCCGCCAAGAAGGAGAACAGCTACTTCGGCTTCGGAACGGACAACGACCTCGAGCAGTCGACGGGCTACGTCGTCGTGAGGCACTCCACCTTCCCTCTCGCCTCCCCCGCCCCGGGCGAGGCGGGGTACGACCCGATGCACTCCCTCCCCCCGGCGAAGGTCCTCGGCGGCTTCCGGGGGCGCAGGCACGCCTTCCGCCCGGCGAGCCTCGTCAACGTCTCGGGAATGAGCTACGGCGCGCTCAGCGGGGCCGCCGTCGAGGCGATCAACCGGGGCGCCGCGCTCGCGGGCGCGATGCAGAGCACGGGCGAAGGAGGCATCTCGGACCACCACCGCAAGGGGGGCGACCTCGTCTGGCAGATCGGCACCGGCTACTTCGGCTGCCGCGACGAGAGGGGGCGCTTCTCGATGGAGCGCTTCCTCGAGACGGCCGGGAGCGCGAGGGTGCGCGCCGTCGAGATCAAGCTCTCGCAGGGGGCCAAGCCGGGCCTCGGCGGCGTCCTCCCCGCCGCGAAGGTGACGGCCGAGATCGCCCGGATCCGCCACATCCCCGAGGGGAAGGACTGCATCAGCCCCTCGGCCCACACCGCCTTCTCCGACGTCTCCTCGATGCTCGACTTCGTCGAGTCGCTCGCGGACGCGACGGGGCTCCCGGTGGGGATCAAGAGCGCCGTCGGCGACCTCGGCTTCTTCGAGGAGCTCGCGAGGCAGGTCGCCACGAGCGGCCGCGCCCCGGACTTCGTCACGATCGACGGCGGCGAGGGGGGAACCGGCGCGGCGCCCCTCGTCTTCACCGACCACGTCTCCATGCCCTTCAAGCTCGGCTTCGCCGGCGTCTACCGGGCCTTCGCCGAGCAGGGGGTCGCGGACCGCGTGGCCTTCGTCGGCTCGGGGCGGCTCGGCTTCCCCGAGCAGGCGCTCCTCGCCCTCGCCCTGGGGTGCGACATGGTCGCCGTCGCCCGCGAGGCGATGCTCGCCATCGGCTGCATCCAGGCCCAGGTCTGCCACACCGGGCGCTGCCCGACCGGCGTCGCGACGCAGAACCCCTGGCTCGTCGCGGGGCTCGACCCGGCGCTGAAGTCGGCCCGCCTCGCGAACTACCTCGTCACGCTCAGGAAGGTCCTCCTCGAGCTCGCCCGCGCCTGCGGCGAGGTCCACCCGGCCCTCGTCCCGCTCGAGCGGCTCGAGATCCTCGAGGGGCTCTCCTCGCGGTCGGCCCGCGAGGTGTTCGGCTACGAGCAGGGGTGGGGCCTGCCGGCGCCCGCGGAGCGGGAGGCGATCCGGCGGTTGATGGTCGAGCTTGCCGGAAGCCGGGCCGCGTGACGAGAGGAGGGACCGGGAGAGCGCGCTCTCCCGGCCCGTCCCGCGATCGCATCCGTCAGTCCGCGAGCGTGGAGAGATCCCCCGGGTCCTCTCCCATCTCCACGGCCTTGAGGTAGCGCCTCACGATCTTCCCCGAACGCGTCTTCGGGAGAGTCGTCCGGATCTCGATCTCCGACGGCTGCGCGATCGGCCCGAGGTCCTGGCGGACGTGGTCCTTCAGCGAGGCGATGAGGCCGGCCCCCGTCTCGACGCCGGCCTTCAGGACGACGAACGCCTTGATCCGTTCGCCCTTGACCGGGTCGGGAAGGCCCACGACCGCGCTCTCGGCGACCGCGGGGTGGCGCAGGAGCGACCCCTCGACGTCGGCCGTGCCGATCCGGTGCCCCGCGACGTTCAGGACGTCGTCGGCTCGGCCGAGGACCGCGAACCAGCCGTCCCTGTCCCGCACGGCGATGTCGCCCGCCGCGTAGAACCCCGGGATCTGCTGCCAGTACTTCTCGTACCGGGCGTAGTCGCCCCATACGGTCCGGAGCATGTACGGCACGGGCTTGCGCAGGACGAGGAGCCCCCCCTGGCCGTCCGGGAGCGGGTTCCCCTGCGCGTCGACGATCGCCGCGTCGACGCCCGGGATCGGCTTTCCGACCTTTCCCGGCCGCGCCTCGAACGTCGGGAGCGTCCCGAGGACGGGGGCGGCGATCTCCGTCTGCCAGAAGTTGTCGACGACCATCCCCTTCGACTGCCCGACGAGGTGCTTCTGGCTCCAGAGGTGCGCCTCGGGGTTGAGCGGCTCGCCCGCGCAGGCGATGAGGCGCAGGCGCGTGAGGTCGTACTTTGCGGGCGCCTCGGGGCCGTGGCTCATCCACATCCTCACGGCCGTCGGCGCGGTGAAGAGGAGGTTCACGCCGAAGCGCTCGCAGAGCTCCCAGGTCACTTCGGGCGTCGGCCAGTCGGGCACCCCTTCCCGGCAGAAGACCGTCGCGCCGACGGAGAGCGGCCCGTAGACGATGAAGGAGTGGCCGACGATCCAGCCGATGTCGGAGGTCGACCAGTAGATGTCCCTCTCGCCGATCTGGTAGAAGGCCTTCGAGAGCCAGGTGACCCCGACCATGTAGCCGCCCGTGGTGTGGACGACCCCCTTCGGCTTCCCCGTCGTCCCGGACGTGTAGAGGATGAAGAGCGGGTCCTCGGCGTCCATCGGCTCCGGCGGACAGTGGATCTCGTTCGCGTTCTGGATGTCGTAGAAGTCGTGCTCGCGCTCGCTCTCGAACTCGTAGGGGGCGTCGCCGACGCGCGACCCCCGACGGTGGACGATCACGTGCTCGACGAATACGAGGTCGCGGACGGCCTCGTCGATCGTCGGCTTCAGGGAGATCTTCTTGCCGCGCCGGAAGGTGAAGTCGGAGCAGACGATCGCCTTCGCCTGGCAGTCGACGATCCTCGACCTCAGCGCCTGCGTCCCCATCCCGGCGAAGACGACGGAGTGGATCGCGCCGATCCGGGCGCAGGCGAGCATCGTGATGATCCCCTCGGGGACGAGCGGCATGTAGATGATGACGCGGTCGAACCGGCCCACGCCGAGGCGCTTGAGCGCGTTGGCGAAGCGGTTCACCTCGCGGTAGAGGCGGCTGTAGGTGTAGGTGTGCTCCTCGCCGTCCTCGCCGACCCAGATGAGGGCCGCCTTGTTCCGCCGGTCTCCGTAGACGTGTCGGTCGATGCAGTTCGCGGCGGCGTTGAGCTTTCCGCCGAGGAACCACTCGTGCTTCGGCAGGTCGAATCGAAAGACCTCCGAGAAGGGCTCGATCCAGTCGACGAGCTTCGACTTCTCCTCCCAGAAGGCCTCCGGGGCGGCCGCCGCGTGCGCCCTCTCGACGGCGTCGTTCCCCATGTGCGCCTGGCGCGCGAGCCAGATCGGGGGCGCGATGACGTTCGAATCCGTCGCGAGCCTCGAGATCGCCGCCTGCTGCGACTCGCTCAGGTCGAGCTTCGCCCCTGTGGGGGCACCCGGCTTCTCCGCGCTCATCGTCGCCTCCTCCCCCGCGCCGCGCACGGGACCGTTCCTCCGATGGATGCGGGGATGATAGGGCGAGCGCGCTGGGACCCGAAACGCGTTTACGCGCTCCAGCTCTCCGCGCCCGACTTCACGTTCCGTGACCGGCCGGGCCGCAGGTGCAGTCGGTGCAGCCCTTCGCCGCGCACGACGAGCAGGTCGAGACGAGCCTCTTCCGGAGCGCCTCGCGGGCGCGGTGGACGCGGACCGCGGCGTTGTTCGGCGTGATCCCGGCCTTCCCGGCGAAGTCCTTCAGGGAGAGCCCCTCCACCTCGACGCCGCGCAGGGCCTCGGCGTACTCGGGCTTCAGGTCGGCGGCGATCCGCCCCACGCAGCGGCAGACCTCCCGCGCCAGCTCCTCGTCCCTCGCCTCGCCCTCCTGCTCCGCCGCGAACGCCGCCATCGCGCGCCCCTCGGAGGCGCTGCGCCGGTGGTGGTCGACGAGGGCGTTGCGGAGGACCTGGTAGAACCAGGCCACGGCGGAGGAGTCCTCGCGCAGGCCGTGGGCCTTCGTCACCGCCCGCGCGAAGGCCTCCTGGAGGATCTCCTCGGCCACGGCCCGGTCGCCCGTCCGCTTCGCGAGGAAGGCGAGAAAGCGCGGGTACTCCTCGGCAAGGGCGACGACCGGGTCGGGGCGGGTCACCCGCGCATTCTGCCAAGGTCCGGCGTCAGCGCACCTCGATTCCCCCCTTCATCATCCCCATCCCGCAGGTGAACGGGACGATCCCGGCGGCCTGGGGCGGCAGGTCGATCACGACCCGTTCCCCGGTCGGGAGAGCCCGCCGGATGCCGAGACCCGGAAAGACGACCTCCTTCGAGCAGCCGGCGGTCTCGTTCCGGAGGAACGTGACGCGCAGGGGCGCGCCGGTGCGCGCCGTGAGCCGGGCGGGGCGGTAGCCCTTCTCCACGGTCACCTCGAGCTGCTGAGCAGGCGCGGAGCCGGACTCGCGGGACGGGCGGTCGCAGGCCTCGTCGCCGTGGCAGCAGGAACCCCCGGGTTCGGGCGTCTTCGTGTCGGGCGTGCGGCTCAGGAGGGAACGGAAGCTGTCGGCGAGTTTCATGTCGGTCTCCTTTCGTCGGTCGCAAGAGGAGACGACGCGCAGGGCCGGACCTTACAGGGCGGCCCGGGCCCGGCTCGCGATGAGAAATTCGGGAGAGGCGCTGTAAGGCCCCGGCCCGGCCGGCGTCTCCGGGTCGGAGGCCGACGACATGTTCCGACGACCCCGGCTCTCGCTTCTCGCCCTCGCTCTCGCCCTCCGGCTCGCGCACGGCGGCCCCCTCGCGGGCGCCCCCGCCCCCGTCTCCGTGGACGTCTCCGTGGACGCCTCCGTGGAGATCCGGGCGCTTCTCGCCGACCCGCTGACCGCCGAGAGCGCCGTCCGGCTCTCCCTCCTCGCCGAGCCGTCGCTCCGCGCGCGTCTCCTCGAGACGGGCGTCGACGAGGGCCGGCTCGAAGAGGCGCGCCGCCTTCCGAACCCGACGATCGAGGTCGAGCTCTGGGGGCCTTCCGGAGAGGGCGACGACGGGACGCGGATCGAGGCCTCTCTCGAGTGGGACGTGACGACCGCGCTCCTGACGGGCCGGCGGACCGCCGCCGCGAGCGCCGCCCTCGAGGGCGCGCGGCTGCGTGCCGAAGCCGCCATCGTCGCCCGGACGTTCGAGGTGGAGAGCGCGTTCCACTCCGTCCGCGCGGCAAAGAGGAAGCTCGCGATCGCGAGGACCCGCGCGGAGCTGGCCGCGGTCGTCGCGGACACCGCGCGGGCGCTCGTGGACGCCGGGAACGCCGCCACGCTCTCCGCTCTCCGGGAGGACGCCTCCCGCGAGAGGGCGGCGCTCGCTCTCTCGGAGGCGGAGCTCGTGGCCTTCGAGGCGGAGGAACGCCTCTCGATTCTCCTCGGCGCCGGCAGCGTCGAGGGCGTCCGCGAGGCCGTCGCCGCGATCGATGACGGCACCTCTTCCCTGCCGGAGGACGCTCCCGACACCTCTTCTCTCGAGGAGGCCGCGCTCGCGTCGAGCCTCGAGCTTCGCGAGGTCGACGCCCGCCTCCGCGCCGTCGCCGCCCGGCTCCGCCTCGCGAAGGCGGAAGGCCGCTGGCCCGACGTGAGCCTCCGTGCCAGCACGGAACGCGAGGAAGGCTCCTGGCAGATCGGCGGAGGCGTGTCGATCCGCCTCCCCCTCGCCAACCGCGGCCAGGGTCGCCTCGCCTCCCTCGACGCCGAGCGGCGCTCCCTCGAGGAGCGCCGCTCGGCGACCGAGGCGGCGATCCGCTCCGCGGCCCGGAAGGCGGCGAGCCGGCTCGCCCGCACCCACTCCCGCGCCGAGCGCACCGCCACGTCCATCCTCCCCCGGCAGGAACGGATCACGGCGGAGACGCTCCTCCACGCCAACGCGATGCAGGTCGGGATCCCCGCCCTCCTCGGCGCCAGGGACGCGGAGCTCGCCGCCGGGTCGGCGGCCGCCGACGCCGACCGCGACTACGCCGTCGCCCTCGCCGCGACGAACGCCCTTCGAAGGGGGCTGCGCGTCGACGCGCCCGCGAGCCCCTCGCTCCCCGGCAACGAACCCGCTCCGACCGAAGGAGGTCACTGATGGACCGTCGCTCGCTCCTCCGCTTCGCCGGCCTCGCCGCCCTCGGCAGCGCCCTGCCCCTCTCCGCCAGCGAGCCGGCCGCGCCCTCCCGCCCGCTCGGGGCACGGCGCCGCACGTCCCGTCCCACCCGTTCCGGCGTCGGCTCCGTCGTCACTCCGAACGGCTCGACGCTGCCTCTCCGCCGCTCCGGCCGCGTCCTCGTCGGCCACCTCGTGGCCCAGGTCGTCGACCACGAGTTCGCCCCCGGCCTGAAGGCCCTCGTCTGGGGCTACAACGGCGGCACGCCGGGGCCGACGATCGAGGCGACCGAGGGGGACCGCCTCCGGATCTACGTCACGAACCGGCTCCCCGAGCCGACGACGGTCCACTGGCACGGGCTCGTCCTGCCGAACGGGATGGACGGCGTCTCGGGTCTCAACCAGGCGCCGATTCCGGTCGGCGAGACGTGGGCCTACGAGTTCGACCTCCACCGCCCGGGGACCTTCATGTACCACTCGCACTACGACGAGATGACGCAGGTCGCCCTCGGCCTCGTCGGGATGATCGTGGTCCACCCGCGCGTCGAGAAGGGGCCGCCGGTCGACCGGGACTTCGTCCTGATGACGCACGAGTGGAGCCTCCCGGTCGGCGCCCGCCGCCCCGACCCGGGCGCCATGAGCGACTTCAACCTCCTGACGTTCAACGGGAAGGCGTACCCCGGGACGGCCCCGCTCGTCGTCGGGACCGGGGAGCGGGTCCGGATCCGGATCGGGAACCTCTCGCCGATGGACCACCACCCGATCCACCTCCACGGCCTCTCGTTCGAGGTGACGGGGACCGACGGCGGCGACGTTCCCCCGTCCGCGCTCTGGCCGGAGACGACGGTCCTCGTCCCTGCCGGCTCGGCGCGGGTCATCGAGCTCGTTCCGACCGAGCCGGGCGACTGGGCCGTCCACTGCCACATGACGCACCACGTGATGACGCAGATGGGCCACGGCCTCCCGAACGTCGTCGGCGCCGACCTCGCGTCCGTCGACGAGCGCCTCTCGCGCCTCGTCCCGGGGGCGATGGTCATGGGGACGACCGGCATGGGAGGGATGGGCGAGATGTCGATGCCGATTCCCCCGAACAGCCTCCCGATGAAGGGGGCGCACGGCCCGTTCGGTTACGTCGACATGGGCGGCATGTTCACCGTCCTGAAGGTCCGCGACGACCCGGGCTCCGCCGACACCGAGGGCTGGTTCCGCCACCCCGAGGGGACCGTGGCCGGGCCTGCCGACGCCGCCCGCCTCGCGGCGGACGGGATCGAGCCGTAAGGCGCGACCGGACGGCGGAGCGGACCGAGGCGGGCCGGACTGTAAGGTCCTGGCCCGCCTCGCGTCTCCTCCTGTGAAACCGACAGGAGGCGAGCATGAGAGCCCACGCAACCGCCCACGCCCACCCGAGCCCGTCCGACACACCCGCCCCGGCCGCCCCCGCGGCCGGCGGCGCGGTCCGGTGGATCTGCCCGATGGACCCCGAGGTCGTCTCCGACGGCCCGGGCGACTGCCCGATCTGCGGCATGGCGCTCGAGCCCGAGATGCCGACGGCGGAGGTCGAGTCGCCGGAACTCGCCGACATGACGACGAGGCTGAAGGTCGCGACCGCTCTCGGCCTGCCGGTCCTCGTCCTCGCGATGTCGGACATGGTCCCGGGCCAGCCGCTCCAGCACGCCGTCTCGCCCTGGCTCCTCACGCTCTTCCAGGCCCTCCTCGCGACGCCGGTCGTCGCCTGGGCAGGGGCGCCGTTCTTCCGGCGCGCGTGGGCCTCCGTCGTGAACCGCAGCCCGAACATGTTCACGCTCATCGGCCTCGGCGTCGCGGCCGCGTGGCTCTACAGCGCCGTGGCCCTCGTCGTCGCCGCCCTCCGTCCCGACCTCGTTCCCGACGTCTACAGGGGGCACGGCGGCGCGCCCCTCGTCTACTTCGAGGCGGCCGCCGTCATCACGGCGCTCGCCCTCCTCGGCCAGGTCCTCGAGCTCAAGGCCCGGAGCCGGACGAGCTCGGCCATCCGCGCCCTCCTCGACCTCTCGCCGAAGACGGCCCGGAGGATCGAAGGCGAGGGCCGCGAGGTGGACGTCCCCGTCGAGCACGTCGCGGCGGGCGACCGCCTCCGTGTGCGGCCCGGCGAGCGCGTCCCGGTGGACGGGACGATCGAGGACGGGACCTCCTGGGTCGACGAGTCGATGATCACGGGCGAGCCGATCCCGGTGGAGAAGACCCCGGGGAGCGCCGTCACCGGCGGGACCGTGAACGGGGCCGGCGGCTTCGTCATGGTCGCCGAGCGGGTCGGCGAGGGGACGACGCTCGCGCGGATCGTCCGGCTCGTCGCCGAGGCCCAGCGGAGCCGCGCCGCGATCCAGCAGCTCGCGGACCGCGTCTCGGCCTGGTTCGTCCCGGCGGTCGTCGCCCTGGCCCTCGCGACCTTCGCCCTCTGGATGGTCCTCGGGCCCGAGCCGCGCTTCGTCCACGCCCTCGCCTCGGCGATCGCGGTCGTCATCATCGCCTGCCCGTGCGCCCTCGGTCTCGCGACGCCCCTCTCCATCATGGTCGCCACGGGGCGCGGCGCTCTCTCCGGCGTCCTCGTGAAGAACGCCGACGCCCTCGAGCGCCTGGCCTCGGTGGACGTCCTCGTCGTCGACAAGACGGGCACGCTCACCGAGGGGCGGCCCGCCGTCGCGGCTCTCGAAGCGGTCGCGCCGTTCACGAAGGACGAGGTCGTCCGCCTCGCCGCCGCCCTCGAGCGCGCGAGCGAGCACCCGCTCGGCGCGGCCATCGTGGCCGCCGCGGGCGCGGGCCCGCTTCCCCTCGTCTCCCAGTTCCGGTCCGTCACAGGCCGCGGCGTCGCGGGCCGCGTCTCGGGCCACGACGTCCTCGTCGGGAGCCTCCGCTTCCTCGAGGAGGCGGGCGTCGAGACATCGGCGCTCGCCGCCCTCGCGACGGCCCACCAGGAAGAGGGCCGGACCGCCGTCACCGTCGCCGTCGACGGCCGCCCCGCGGGCCTCGTCGCCGTCGCCGACCCGGTCAAGACGTCGGCCCCGGCCGCTCTCGCGGCCCTTCGCGCCGATGGCATCGAGATCGTCCTCCTGACGGGAGACGCCCGCCGATCGGCCGCCGCCGTCGCGAAGTCGCTCGGGATCGTCCGGTTCGAGGCCGAGGTCCTCCCCGAGGAGAAGGGTGCCGTCGTCGAGAGGTTCCGCGCGGAAGGACGCGTCGTCGCGATGGCCGGAGACGGCGTGAACGACGCCCCCGCCCTCGCCCGCGCCGACGTCGGCATCGCGATGGGGACCGGGACCGACGTCGCCATCGAGAGCGCCGCCGTCACCCTCCTGAACGGTGACCTCGCAGGCCTCGTCCGCGCGCGGCGCCTCGGCCGCGCCACGATGCGGAACATCCGCCAGAACCTCGCCTGGGCGTTCGGCTACAACCTCCTCGGCGTCCCTCTCGCCGCTGGGCTCCTCTTCCCGTTCTTCGGCGTCCTCCTCTCGCCGATGGTCGCCGGGGCCGCCATGAGCCTCAGCTCGGTCTCCGTCATCGTGAACTCGCTCCGGCTCCGCAAGCTCGAGCTCTGAAGCGCCTCCGGCGAGGCGGCCGGGGGCGAGAACTCCCGGCCGCCCCCGCCGTACAAGGAGAGGTGAGTGGGGGTGTCGATCTCGGGCTCCGGGAGGAGCGGTCCACGGTGGAGGGCTCTGGGGACGCCATGATCCGGCTCTCCCGGCTCAACAAGAGCTACCCCATGGGGTCGAGCAAGCTCCACGTTCTCAAGGGGATCGACCTCTCGATCGCCCCGGGAGAACTCGTCGCGATCATGGGAGCGTCGGGATCCGGCAAGTCGACACTCCTGAACGTCCTGGGGCTCCTCGACGGATACGACGACGGGGACTACTACCTCGACGGGCGCCGGATCGGGCAGATGTCCGAGACGAAGGCCGCGGGCCTCAGGGCCAGCCTCCTCGGCTTCGTCTTCCAGTCGTTCAACCTGATCCCGTTCAAGACGGCCGTCGAGAACGTCGCCCTCCCGCTCTACTACCAGGAGGTCCCGAGGAGGAAACGCAACAAGCTCGCCGAGGAGTACCTCGACCGGGTCGGCCTCGCCGACCGCGCGGGGCACCTCCCCCGCGAGCTCTCGGGCGGGCAGCAGCAGCGCGTCGCGATTGCGCGGGCCCTCATCTCGAACCCGAAGGTCATCCTCGCCGACGAGCCGACCGGCGCGCTCGACTCGCAGACCTCCCTCGAGGTGATGGAGGTCCTCCGGCAGATCAACGCGACCGGCGTGACGCTCCTCATCGTGACGCACGAGCGCGAGGTCGCCGCGAGGACCCGCCGCGTCATCCGCCTCCGCGACGGCCGGATCGAGGGGGACGGCCCGCCCGAGTCGGCATTCGCCCCGTCTCCCCTGGGCCCCACCGCGTTCGCGCCCGTCGCTCCTGCTCCTTCCGACCCTGCCGCCGCCCCGGCGACGTGACGCCGCCGTGTTCGAGCTCGACACCTGGCAGGAGATCTTCGACACGGTCCGGAAGAACAAGCTCCGGACGTTTCTCACCGGCTTCAGCGTGGCGTGGGGAATCCTCATGCTGATCGTCCTCCTCGGCTCCGGCCAGGGGCTTTCGAAGGGGGTCGAGTACGGCTTCCGGGACGACGCGACGAACAGCATCTGGATGCGGAGCGGGCAAACGAGCGTCCCGTGGAAGGGGCTCCGCCCCGGCCGGAACGTCCAGTTCACGAACGAGGACTACGACGTCATCCGCGAAGGGGTGCAGGGGGTCGAGCACATCACCTCCCGCTACTTCATCCGCGGGACGCTGACCGTCGCCTGGCACGGCGAGACCTCCAGCTTCGACGTTCGCGCCGTCCACCCGGACCATCAGCACCTCGAGAAGACGATCGTCACCGAGGGACGCTTCCTCAACCCGACCGACGTCGACGAGCACCGGAAGGTCGCCGTCATCGGCGAGCGCGTGAAGGCCCAGCTCTTCAAGGCGGCCCCCGCCATCGGCGAGTACCTCGAGATCAAGGGGGTCCCGTTCCAGGTCGTCGGGGTCTTCACCGACGAGGGGGGCGAGGGGGAGCAGGAGAAGATCTACATCCCGATCTCGACGGCCCAGCGGGCCTACGGCGGCGCGAACAACGTCGCGATGATCATGATGACCGTCGGGGACGCCTCGGTCGACGAGAGCCAGGCGATCGCGACCGACCTGAGGCTGCGCGTCGCCGAGCGGCACGACTTCGACCCGGACGACAAGCGGGCCGTCTTCATCTCGAACGCCGTCGTCGAGTTCCAGCGCTTCGTCGACCTGATGGGGGGCATCCGCCTCTTCGTCTGGGTCATCGGCGTCGGGACGCTCCTCGCGGGCGTCGTCGGTGTCTCGAACATCATGATGATCGCGGTCAGGGAGCGGACGAAGGAGATCGGGATCCGCAAGGCGGTCGGCGCGACGCCCTTCTCCGTGATGTCGCTCATCCTGAAGGAGGCGATCCTCGTCACGGGGGTCGCGGGCTACGTCGGGCTCGTCGCGGGGGTCGCGCTCCTCGAGCTGATGTCCCGCTCGCTGGCGGATTCCGAGATGTTCCGCAATCCGGAGGTCGACTTCGGCGTCGCCGTCTCGGCGACGCTCCTCCTCGTCCTCGCGGGCGGCGTGGCCGGCTTCTTCCCGGCGCGAAGGGCCGCGGCCATTCGCCCCGTCGAGGCGCTGAGGGACGAGTAGCGGTGAAGCACCTCCTCGACCTCGACCACTGGCAGGAGATCCGGGTCGCCCTGCTGCGCAACCGGGCCCGCACGGCGCTCACGGCCTTCGGCGTCTTCTGGGGGATCTTCCTCCTCATGGTGATGCTCGGTTCGGGCTCCGGTCTCCGCAAGGGCGTCCTCCAGGGCTTCGCGGACGGCGCGACGAACAGCTTCTTCCTCTGGTCGCAGCGGACGCAGAAGCCGTTCGCCGGGATGCCGGCCGGCCGGGGGATCCGCCTGACGAACGCAGACGTCGAGGCCATCCGCGAAAAGGTCCCCGAGGCCGAGGTCGTCGCCCCGCGCAACCAGCTCCGCGGTTTCGGGGGCGGCAACAACGTCTCCCGCGGGCGGAAGACCGGCGCCTTCAGCGTCATGGGGGACTACCCCGAGATCCGCCGGGTCCAGTCGCTGAAGATCGAGACCGGACGCTTCCTCAACCCCATCGACGTCGAGGAGAGCCGGAAGGTCGCCGTCATCGGGACCCGCGTCCGAGAGCTCCTCTTCGCGCGCGGCGAGGAGCCGATCGGCGACTCGATCGTCATCGGCGGGGTCTACTTCCAGGTCGTCGGCGTCTTCGCCTCGCCGCGGACGGGCGACGCGGCCGAGCGCGATGCGCAGACGATCTTCGTGCCGTTCACGACCTTCCAGCGGGCCTTCAACTACGGCGACCGCGTCGGCTGGATGGCGATCATCTCCCGTCCCGACGTCCCCGCCTCCGTCGCCGAGGAGAAGGTCCTCGACCTCCTCCGCTCGCGACACAAGGTCGCGCCCGACGACCTCCGCGCCTTCGGCCACTTCAACCTCGAGGAGGAGTACACGAAGATCCAGGGCCTCTTCTCGGGGATCCGGCTCCTCGTCTGGATCGTCGGCGTCGGGACGCTCGCCGCCGGGGTCATCGGCGTCTCGAACATCATGCTCATCATCGTGAAGGAGAGGACGAAGGAGATCGGGATCCGCCGCGCGCTCGGGGCCAGGCCCTCGGCCGTCGTCAGCCAGATCGTCTCCGAGTCCGTCATCCTGACGTCGCTCGCCGGCTACCTCGGCCTCGTCGCGGGGATCGCCCTCGTCGTCGGCATCGGCAGGCTCCTCCCGCCGGGCGGCGCGGGGATGTTCCTCGACCCCGACGTCGGCGTCGGCGAGGCCCTGCAGGCGCTCGCCATCCTCGTCGCCGCGGGCGTCCTCGCCGGCCTCGCCCCCGCGCAGCGCGCCCTCGCCGTCAGCCCCACCGTCGCCCTCAGATCGGAGTGACCGTCCCATGCTGAAGAAGATCCTCGGAATCGCCGCCGGAGTCCTCGTCCTCGCCCTCTTCGCGGGCACCGTCTGGTTCCTCTGGACGAAGTCGCGGAAGGTCGACACGGTCTGGCAGACCGAGTCGCCGAAGGTCGCGACGATCATCAAGAAGGCCGTCTCGACGGGCTCCGTCGTCCCGCGACAGGAGGTCGCCATCAAGCCCCGCGTCTCCGGGATCGTCGAGGAGATCCACGTCGAGGCCGGGGCGAAGGTGAAGGAGGGGGACCTCATCGCGAAGATCCGCCTCGTCCCCGACATGGTCCGGCTCAACGAGGCGCAGAGCCGCGTGGAGAAGGCGAAGATCGCCCTCGACGCCGCCGAGAAGGACCACGCGCGGAACGTCGCGCTCGCCTCCGACGGGACGATCTCGGCGTCCGCCTTCCAGACGTACCAGACCGCCCTCGAGAACACGCGGACCGAGCTCAGGACGGCGAGCGACAACCTCGACCTGATCCAGAAGGGGATCTCCCGGACGACGGGCGACGCCTCGAACACGCTCGTCCGCTCGACGATCTCGGGGACCGTCCTCGAGGTACCGGTCAAGGTCGGCAACTCCGTCATCGAGACGAACACGTTCAACGAGGGGACGACGATCGCGACGATCGCCGACATGGGCGACATGATCTTCCTCGGCAAGGTGGACGAGTCGGAGGTCGGCAAGCTGAAGCCGGGGATGACGCTCCTCCTGACGATCGGCGCCGTCGAGGGAAGGAAGCCCGAGGCGACGCTCGAGCACATCGCTCCGAAGGGGGTCGAGAAGGAAGGGGCGATCCAGTTCGAGATCAAGGCGGCCTTGAAGCCGATCCAGGACGTCGTGATCCGCGCGAACTACAGCGCCAACGCCGACATCGTCCTCGACCGGCGGGACGACGTCCTCGCGCTGAACGAGAGCCTCCTCGCCTTCGAGGACGGGAAGAAGTTCGTCGAGGTCGAGGTCGCTCCGCAGAAGTTCGAGAAGCGCGAGGTGAAGACCGGCCTCTCCGACGGCATCCAGGTCGAGATCCTCTCGGGCCTCGAGGAGAAGGACAGGGTCAAGGGACAGCCGGAGAGGGCGAAGAGCGAGAGCTGAGAGGGCGAGACCGCGGCCGCCGGGCCGGGACCGCCGCCGGGGCCGATCAGGCGCCGCGGACGAGGACGGCGCGGGTGTAGAGGAGCGCGAAGCCGCGCCGCCGAGCGTTCTCCTGCGACTTCGAGCCAGGCTGTGTCGTGACGACGGCGAGGTCGCAGCCCGCGAGCCCCGCGTCCGCGAGCCGCTTCGAGAGGAGCGCCGTCTGGATGCCGCGGCGGCGGTGCGCGGGGAGCGTCGCGGCGCCGCAGAGCTGGGCGATACCGCCTGCGACCCGGAGGCTTCCCCCTCCCGCCGGGACGCCCGAGCGTTCGGCGAGGTATCGCGTCATCCCGTCCGCCTGCACGAAGTCGCGGACGATGCGGCGGAGGACCTCCTCCTCGAACGACTCGCTCGAAGGGACGCCCTGATCGTCCGGGACGACGAAGCCCCGGACGGTGACGTCGAGCCAGGCCTCGAGCTCGTCCTCGCCCGAGGGCCGGACGCGAACCCCCTCGGGGACCGGCGGAAGGCCGGCGGCCGGAAGGGCCAGGCCGAGGACATCCTCGAACCCCTCGAGGACGTAGCCGCGCCGGGTGAGGAAGGCCCCGACCGAGGGGTCCGCGAGGCTCGAGAGCTCCGCGCGCACCGGGCACTCCCGGCGCGCGAAGGCCTCCTCGACCTCGGCGAGCTCCACCTCCGGCGGCACGCCGTCGAAGCCGAGGCCGGCGACCTTGTTCAGCGGCGAGCCCGGCTCCGTGAAGGCCGCGTGGCCGCCTGCGAAGGGCCGGGAGAAGACGTCGCCGCTTTCACCGAATCGGCGGGCGACGCGGGCGACTCCGTCTGCGAGGAGACGGGCTTCGGCTCGCTCGATCCGGGCGGCCAGGGCGATGTCGCAGGCGAGCACGGGTCTGTCCTACGTCCCGATCCGCGTCAGCCTCAGAATCGGCCCGTCGGGGGCCGTCTCGTCGCGGAGGTCGATCTCGGCGAAGACGGCCCAGGTCGTCTCGCCCTCCGGGTCGAGAAGCGTCTGGGTGACGGTCCACTGCCGCGTGCCGCCCGGCCTCAGGTTCGTCCACTGGTGGTACCGGGACTCCGGGCCGGACGCGAGCTCGCCGTGTTCCTCGAAGAAGGGCGCCAGGGCCGCCTCGAAGCGCTCGGCGCTCCAGGCGAGGCCCGTGTCCGTCCCTTCGGCGTCCGACTCCGGGCCCGCCCCGGGGACGACCGCCGCCCCGGCCGCCTCCACCGGCTGCCAGACCCGCTCGGCGGCGTCCTCCCAGTCCTTCCGCGCGAGGGCGCGGACGAGGAGGTGCATCTCGGCTCTCACGCGCGCCGCGAAGACTCGGGGGTCGGAGAGAAGCTCCTTGAGCCACGCAGCTTCCTTCCGCTTCTCGGGCTGCGACTTCAGCTCGAGGAGCTCCTCGGGGTGGCGGAGACTCTCCCACTCCTCGAGGAGGCTCGCGTCCGTCTCGCCGACGAGGGAGCGGAAGAAGCCGAGGACGTCCCAGAGGGCGTCGGTCTTCGCCGGCTCGGGAACCGTCTGGTCGAGCGTCCGGTAGAGCTGCGAGAGGTAGCGGAGGAGAACGCCTTCGCTGCGCTCGAGGCCGTAGCTCTTGACGTAGTCGGAGAAGCCGGCGAACGTCTCGAACATCTCCCGCCCGATCGACTTCGGCTTCGGCTCGGTCCCGCCGGCCCACGGGTGCGCCTCGCGGAACGCCTCGAAGGCGCCGAAGAGGAAGTCGGCGAGGGGCTGCGGGTAGGTGACCTCCTCCAGCTTCGCCATCCGCTCCTCGTACGGCACCCCCTCGGCCTTCAGCTCCTCGACGAGCTTCCCCTTCGCCCGGTCGGTCTGCTTGCGCAGCACGATGTCGGGGTTCTCGAGGATCGACTCGACGACGGTGACGACGTCGAGGGCGTAGGTCGGCGAGGCGGGTTCGAGCCGCTCGAGAGCGGTGACGGCGTAGATCGAGAGCGCCTGGTGGAGGGAGAAGTCCCACTGCAGGTCGTCGGCGACGACGATGCGCCGGAAGCCGGTCTCCTCGACGGACATCCCGACGATCCCGGCCCGGTAGAGCGACCGGACGAGGAGCGCCGCGTGCTTCAGGAGCCGCGCCTTCGTGCCGTCGTCCTCGTGGCAGCGGGCGACGAGGTCGCGGAGCGCCGAGAAGTTCCTCTCCGGCAGCGGGGCGTCGCGGTTCGTGTCCGCATCGCGCTGGATCAGGTCGAGGACCATCCCGTGCGTCAGGTGAAAGCGCGACTTCAGCGTCTCCGGCGGCCGGGTGATGAGCCGCTGGAACGTCTCCTCGGTCCAGGAGATCTCCCCCTTCGCGGGGCCCCGGAACGTCTTCGTGACCTTCTTGCCGGAGGCGTCGGACTTCTTCGTCGCCTGCTTCTTCTCGACGATGTGCTCCGGCGCCTGCGCGACGACGCTCCCCTGCGTGTCGAAGCCGCGCCGGCCGGCCCGCCCGGCGATCTGCTTGAACTCGCGGACGGTGAGAAGCCCCACCTTCGTCCCGTCGAACTTCGCGAGCTTCGTGAAGAGCACCGTCCGGATCGGGATGTTCACGCCGACGCCGAGGGTGTCGGTGCCGCAGATGACGTGGAGGAGCCCCTTCTGCGCCAGCTGCTCGACGAGGAGGCGGTAGCGAGGGAGGAGCCCGGCGTGGTGGACGCCGACGCCGAACGAGAGGAAGCGCCGGAACTCCTTGCCGTAGGGGGTGACGAGCCGCCGCCCCGCGACGACCTCGCGGATCGCCTCGCGCTCTTCCCTCGTCCCGATCTTCACGCTCGTCAGCGCCTGGGCCAGCTCGGCGCACTCGCGCTGCGTGAAGTTGACGACGTAGACCGGGCTCTTCCTCTGTTCCAGGAGCTTCTCGATCGTCTGGTGGAGGGGCGTCTCGGCGTACTCGAAGTCGAGCGGGACGGGGCGCTCCTCGGACGTGACGAACGCGACCTCGCGCCCCGTGTCGTGGGTCAGCCGCTCGGCGATGGCGGAGGTGTCGCCGAGCGTCGCCGACATGAGGAGGAACTGAGTCCCCGGGAGGACGAGGAGCGGCACCTGCCAGGCGACGCCGCGCTCCTTGTCGGCGTAGTAGTGGAACTCGTCCATGACGACGTACGGCGCGTCCAGCTCCTCGCCGAGGCGCAACGCCATGTTCGAGAGGACCTCCGCCGTGCAGCAGACGACGAGGCCGTCCGGGTTGATGCTCGCGTCGCCCGTCCGCATCCCGACGTTCTCCGGCCCCAGCTCGCCGCAGAGGGCGAAGAACTTCTCGCTCGCGAGGGCCTTGATCGGGCTCGTGTAGAAGGAGACCCGCCCCTCGCAGAGCGCCTTGAAGTGGAGGCCCAGGGCGACGAGCGACTTTCCCGAGCCGGTCGGCGTCCCGAGGATGACGTGCCTGCCCGCCATGATCTCGAGGAGCGCCTCCTCCTGCGCGGGATAGAGCGTCAAACCCGTATCGGCGACCCAGTCGAGGAAGAGGCCGAGGATCTCGTCGCCGTCCGTCGTCCCGCCCGGGGGGACCCGGTCCGCGAGGGGGGTGACGTCCCGCGTCTCTTTCGGGGGGGCTTCGGTGTCGGCCATGGCGCGGCGCAGGAGTTTCCCATCCCTCGCCCCCCGGCGCGACAATGGTCCGATGCGCGAGCTGGAACCGCTCTTTCTCGGCCGGACCTTCGACGACTTCCTCTTCCGCCCCCAGCACAGCCCGGTCGCCACCCGGCGTGCCGTCGACCTGGCGATGCCGCTCGTCGAGGGGCTCCGGATCGGCCTCCCGATCGTCGGCGCGAACATGGACACGGTCGTCGGCGAGGAGATGGCTCGGGCGCTCGCCCTCGAGGGGGCCTTCGGGTTCCTCCACAGGAGCTCCCCGATCGACATCCAGGCGGCGCGCGTGAAGTACGTCAAGACGCGCCACTCCTACGTCATCGAGAAGCCGCTCGTCCTGCCGCGGACCGCGACGATCGCCGAAGTGAGACGTCTCATCGAGAAGCACCGTTCGAGCGGCATCCTCATCGAGGAGACGGCTGGCTCGGGCCTCCTCGCCGGCATCCTGTCCCACCGCGACCTGCCGCACGGGCCGGACGCGAACGAGAGACGGGTCGAGGAGCTGATGACGCCCGTCGGCCGGCTCGTCACGCGCCCACCGACGGTCTCGCTCGAGGAGGCCGAGAAGGCGATGTGGGAACGGCGCGTCGAGAAGCTTCCCCTCGTCGACGAGGCCGGGAAGATCCGCGGTCTCGTCACGATGCGCGACCTCCACCTCTTCAAGAAGAAGCCCTGGTCCGTGAAGGACGAGCGCGGCCGCCTCCGCGTCGGCGCGGCCATCGGCGCCGCGGGCGACTATCTCGAGCGCGCCGCCGCGCTCGCCGAGGCGGAGGTCGACGTCGTCCTGATGGACGTCGCCCACGCCCACTCCGAGATCCTCGCGAAGGCGGTCCCCGCCTTCCGGAGCCGGTTCCCGAACGTCCCGCTCGTCGTCGGCAACGTCGCGACGGGCGAGGGGGCCCGCTTCCTCGCCGACCTTGGCGCCGCCGCGATCAAGGTCGGGGTCGGACCGGGTCGCGGCTGCCGGACCCGCCTCGAGACGGGCGCCGGGGTCCCGCAGCTCCAGGCGATCCGCGAGGCGTACCTCGCGACGGAGGGGAAGGTCCCGATCGTCGCGGACGGCGGCATACGCAACGATAAGGACGTCTTCCTCGCCCTCGCCGCCGGCGCCTCGACGGTGATGCTCGGGTCGCTCCTCTCCGGCACGGACGAGTCGCCCGGCATCGTCGTCGACGACCCGGCGACGCGGCAGAAGATGAAGCTCTACCGCGGAATGACCTCGCCCGAAGCCGTCGTCGACGGCTCGACCGACGCCGCCGTCGCGGACGCCCTCGCGACCCCCGCCGAGGGGCAGTCGCTCCGCGTGCCGTACGTGGGGAGCGTCGTGGGCGTCCTCGCCCGCGTCGCGGGCCACCTCCGCTCGGCCGTCAGCTACGCGGGCGAGACGACGCTCGAGGCGGCGCACCGGAAGATCGCCGCGGACCCCGGGCGCTACCTCGTCCCGCTCTCGGCCGCCTCGCGGGCCGAGTCGTTCGAACGCTGACGGGACCGCCTCGCGAGATCCGGCTCCCGGGCCTTAAGATCCCGCCCACGTGACGGCGGAGAGACATGCGTGCCCGCGGTGCGGCGTCCGCTTCGCGGCCGAAGAGGAGGGTGCGTTCGCCACCTGCCCGGCCTGTGGCTCGCTCCTTCACCTCGGAGACGAGGCCGAGATCGCGCACCAGAGGCTCGTTCCCGTCCTCGACGAAGCCGCGGTCCTCGGGAGGCTCGCGCGCTGGCTGAGGGATCGGGAGGTCCTCGCCGACCCGAAGGAGGTGGCGACCCGCCTCCTGTGGTTCCCGTTCTGGCTCCTCCCGGGGGACGCGCTCGTTCCCGCCGCACCGCTCCTCGCGAGCAACCTCGGCGCGTTCCGCCTCCCGGCGGGCGATCGGCTCGCGTTCCGGAGCGGGCCGGACGGCCCGGCCGAGGTCGTCCCGGCCACCGTTCTGCCGGCGGCAGTCGACGTCGAGGAGATGACCCGGCACGAGGCGAAGCTCCTCCACGTCCCGTTCCGGGAAGTCCGATTCCGGCTCTGGGGTCACGACTACACGGTCTGGTTCGACGCCGCGACGGGCCAGGCTCTCGACTTCGACCTGCCGCCCACGTCCGAGAGGAGGCTCGACGTCACCTACGCGGTCCTCCTCCTCGCCCTCTTCGCAGCCGGCGTCTACGGGGTCCGGACCCTGTTCGGCGGGACCGCCGCGCCCTGGTGGGCCGGTGCGGTGGTCCTGGCCGGTGCCGCCGGCTTCTTCCTGGCGGTCGCGTGGATCGTGATTCGTCTCACGGAGCCCAGGTGACGGAAGCGCCGGTGACCGCCCTCTCCTGCCCGCGGTGCGGCGGCCGGCTCCCGCGGGTCGGCTCCTCCGCGCTCCTCGACTGCCCGTCGTGCGACTCACCCCTGGCCGTGCTCGCCGAGGGTCTCCCTGTCCGCGAGTCGGTCCGGCCCGCGCTCGGCCGCGACGAAGCGGTCGCCGCCACGCGCGCCTTCTGGGAGGGAAGGAGGGTGCCGCGCTCCTTCCTCGCCGAGGGCTCCGTCGAGGAGCCGATCCTCGTCTTCGTCCCGTTCCACGAGCGCGTGCGGACGTTCGTCCTTCGCCCGAGGGAGGGTCCGGCCTTCATCGACCGCCCCTCGTTCGCGCCGGCCGTCCGGATCCCCGGCATTCCGCTCGAGAAGCTGGACGCCCTCTCGGCCTCGGCCGCGACGCGGAGGGAGTCCTTCGACGCCGCCGCGCTGCAGCGCCGGGCCCTCGTCTTCGACCCGACGGAGGAGGCGCCACCGGTCCCCGCGATCTCCGGGGCCACCGTCGTCGAGGACAGGGCCGGGCTCGTCTGGCTTCCCGTCTGGCTCGTACGGTGCCGGCACGCCCGCAACCTCTACGAGGCGGTGCTCGACGGAACGAGCGGGTCGGTCCTGCAGGCACGGGCGCCGATGGAACGCTCGATCCTCCTCCCCGAGGCGGTCTTCTTCACCTACGTCTTCGCGTTCGTCTTCGGCATGCCCCTCTCGTGGTGGGGGAAGCTCGTCGCCTTCTACTTTCAGCTGCACTGGCTCGGCGGGCTCGTCCTCACCGTCGGAACGCCCGGCGTCGTCTTCTGGGTGCTCGCCTTCGCGTGGGACCGCGTCCGGTTCCGCTACGAATGGACCGGCGACCGGCTGGGGGTCCGCCGCGAGCCGGTGAACCGGCCCGGGAAGACTCTCCCCGAGAAGATCCGGGACGGGTTCTTCGCCGCGGCGCGCTGGATCAACGGACCGCCGGACAAGGAGGCAGGACGGTCGTGAGTCGCCCGCGCGTCGTCGCCCGGTTCTGCCCCGACTGCGGCTCGCTCCTCCTCGCGTCGCCCGGCGTGCGCTGGATGACGTGCACCGCCTGCCCCTCCGCCCTCGACCCCTTCGCCCTGCCCGTCGAGCGGCTCCCGACCTTCCGCCCCGCCGGAACAGGAGCGGAGGACGCGCGGAGAATCGCCTTCTACGTCTTCGAGAGCGGGGCCGCCGAAGCGCCGTTCCGGATCTGGATTCCCGCCTTCCAGTCCCTTTCGCTGGACAGCAGGTCCGACCCCGGGGCTGTCCTCGAGCGCAAGGGCTTCCGGCCGGACCTCCTCCCCGCGCCGCTCGGCGTCCCCCTCGCGCGGGCGCCGTCGGAGGCCCGCGCTCTCGCGGCGCTCCGTCTCGGCGTGGAGGCCGAGGAAGCGGATCTTCGCGCCGCCCGCCTCGTCTCCCTCCCCTGCCGCGTTTCGGTGGGGAACGTCGCCGAGAGCGTGTCCGGTTTCGTTGCGCCCGTCGGGAGCCTGCGCCCGCCGGTGGCGTGACGTCTCAGGACGCTCGGGAGGAATGAACGGGTCGTCCCTCCCGCCGCGGCACCGGGACCGCGGAGGCCGGCCCAGCAACGAGATGTCGGCGGCAACGGAGGTGACGCCGCCGAGTCGCCTCGAGGATGGACCGCCAGACCCGCGCCGTGAGGCGATGGCGAATGAGAAGGCGCCTGAGCGGGCACGCTCGTGGAATTGCTATTCAGCCCAACGGTGGCCCTAATTGACAACTCGCCCCCCCCCCCAAGATCCCATCAGGAGCGCGATATGAAGACTCGGTTCGTCTACTACAGTTCGATGTTCGTTCTCATCCTTGGGCTGGCCGTCTCGTTCCGGGCCGATGCGCAGGCTCACGGCGGGGATCCGCTGGAGAATCCGACTCCGGTCGATTGTGCGTCCGAGTGCAATCTCAGTGCGTATCAGGCCTACTGGCTCGGGTGTCGCTGTGGCAGCAACGTCTGGGATCCCGTCAGCTGCAAGGAGTGTCAAGAAGAGAACTCCGCAACCTGCCTGGACATAGAATGGAACGGCGCGGGTGGGTGCCACTACCAGAACGGCATGTGCTTTGGCTGGGGCACCTGCATCTACACTGGCTAGGCTGTGAAGACCAGGGCTGGCTCACTTCTCGTACTTCCGTTCCTCCTGGCGGCTGCGGGCAGTGCACGAGGCAGCTCCATTCGGGTGGAGTTGTCGCCGGCACCCGCCGATAGAGTCTCGGTCGTACTTCACGCCAAGGCCCTCGACGCGAGCAGGGAGCCGATCACACTCCCCTTCGACGTCGAGCCTGGTGCAATTGCCCAGGAGTCGACGCTGCCCGACGGAGTCGTCTGGATCGTCGAGGCCAGAGCCGCTGGCTATTGGTCTCCGTCCGTCGCCGTGGCGAGCGGTCAGATGGCTCGCCTCCTCCTGCATCGGACTTGTCGCGTGTCGGGCGCCGTCAAACCCGGGCTGGGGGCTCACATCTCGGTCCGTCTGGAGGAGCGGCCGGGCGGAGCGAAACCGCCGACGAACGACATGGTCCTCTGCGCGGCCGAGAAGCCGGATGCATTTCTTTGCGAGGTGCCGGCCGGCGACTGGGGATTCTCGCTCAGGGCGAACGGCCGAGTCCCTCACTACGAGTTCGAGAAGCCCCTCCTGCCTGGAGCCGACATCCAGCTCGGCACGGTCCATCTCGCCTCCGGTGCCTCCCTCGCGGGGTGGGTTGCCGGGGACGACCCTGGCTGGAAGCCAGCAGGAGCGAAGGCACACGTCAGGAAGCTCGGAAGCCCGGAGGCGCTTCCGAGCAGCCCGAACGTCCCCGTCTCCAGGCGAGGCTCTTTTCAGTTCGCCGGGCTGAAGCCCGGTCCGTACCAGCTCGTCGTCGTACAGCCCGGCTACTCACGGGCGGTGCGAGGCGTTGAGGTCCGGGAGTCGCTGGAAGCGTTCCTGAACGAGCCCCTCGTCCTCGGCAAACCCCGGGAGCTGGACCTGGCCGTCGTCCCGCCCGTCGGACCGGACGGGGAGCCCTGGTCGGTCGAGATACGGGACTCAGCCTCGGCCGCACCCGGCGCCGTCATCGGGGCGGGGGTCGCTCGAGGCGGGAGTCTGCGCTGGCATGAGCTGCGCTCCGGCCAGCGGTACTGGATCTCGTTGAAGTCGTCCGCTGGCGAGCCGTGGTACTTCGAGGACGCGGGGTTCGTGGCAGACGCGCCCGTCGTGAAGCACACCGTGCAGGTAGATCTCGAGCCCGTCTCCGGGAGGGTGTTTCTGGGTGAACAACCGCTGCAGGCCGAGATGCTCTTTGGCCTCAAGCAGAACCTGCGAATCAGGATGTTGTCGGACGGGGAAGGCCGATTTCTGGGAGTCCTGCCCAGGCTCGGCAGGTGGGAGGTTCGGATCACCTCGGCTGAGAGTGGAATCGAGCGCAACCTGGACGTCGATGTGGTGCGGTCGCCCTCCGGTTCCGGGGAGGTCGAGATTCGCCTGGACGATCTGGCCCTGTCCGGCGTGCTCGTCGACGAGGCGGGAACGATCGTGGAGCGCTCGGCGCACGTTCTCGTTCTGAACCCCGGCGTGCGTGGGCCCGAGCAGGTCAAGGCGGAAGGGGGGAGGTTCCGCGCGGGAGGTCTGCCTCCGGGAGAGTACGTCCTCAGCGCGGAAATGCCGGACCTGGCGAGCGACCGGGTCGCCGCCCGGCTCGCGGAAGGTGAGGATCCCGATCCCATTCGCCTCGTGATGAAGAAGAAGAAGAGACTCGCCCTGCGCGTGGTGGGTGCGAACGGGGCGCCGATACCCAGGGTTTCCGTAGGCATCTCCCCGGGCCCGGGCGGAGTCGTAGGGGCGACGCGCTTCGCCTGGACCGACGAAGCCGGAAGGCTCGACTGGACGCACGTGGCCCCGGGCGAGACGAGCCAGTGCCTGACCCTCTATGGCGGGAGCCAGCTCGCGGTCAGGATCTTGAACGCCCCCGTCGGACCAGAGGAGCAGACCATCCAGCTCGACGGCATCGGCGGGAGCATCGTCACGAGCCCCGAATCGGGCCCGGCGGATGTCGTCCTTTTCCACGACGGGTGCTACGTCAGGCGTTCGTATTTCGCGAAGTGGCGGCATGAGGGATTTCCCACCCTCGCGCCGGGCGGCTACACGCTCTGCCCGGCTCGCACCTATCAGCCGAACGAGGCCTGCGCCACAGGAGTCCTAGGGCCCATGGAGAGCCTCGTTCTTCGGCCACGACAGAACTGACGTCGCTCGGGGCCGGGCCGCTTGCGGCCCGGCCCCGAGGCGCCGCCGGAACCGCAGGTGCCGGCGGCGCGTCGCCTCGACGAGCGGCCGCCACGCCGTGGCGACGAGCCGGTGGCGGATGAGGAACGTCCAGAGCGGGTTCGCGCGCTTGTAGAGGACCGACATCGCCAGGTACGGCGCGACGGCCCGCGTGTCGAGGGGCCTTCGCCGCCAGATGGAACCCGCGGAGAAGAGGCGCCGGTAGCAGGAGGCGTAGCCCTCGGCGAGCTGCTCCGGGGTCATCCGCGCGGGGCGGAAGACGACGTGCCCCGTGTCGTAGAGGCTCCAGTCGCGGTGGAGGAGGCGCCCCTCGGCCTCCATCCGGCGGAAGAGGGGCGTGCCGGGGTAGGGCGTCAGGATGTGGAACGTCGCGCACTCGAGCCGGTTCGCCTCGATCCAGGCGACGGTTCGGTCGAAGACGTCGGGGCCGTCGTGGTCGAAGCCGAGGACGAAGCTGCCGTTCACCTGGATGCCGTTGTCGTGGAGGATTCCGACCCTCCGCGCGTAGTCGGCGGCCGGAGGCGTCTTCTTCCGCGCGTCGGCGAGGTTCGGGTCGTTCAGCGTCTCCAGGCCGACGAAGACGCCCGTGCAGCCCGCGAGGGCCATCTCGCGGACGAGGCGCGGGTCGTCGGTCACGTCGATCGTGACGGCCGCGCTCCAGATCCGTTCGAGCGGCGCGAGCGCCCGGCAGAGACGGCGAAGATGCTCCGGGTCGGAGCCGAGGTTGTTGTCGAGGAACACGGCGTAGGGCTCGCCCGTCGCGAGCCACTCGTCGACGACCTGCTCCGGCTCCCTCACGCTCCACGGAACCCTGACACCCCGCGTCGAGAGGTAGCAGAAGTCGCACCGGTTGTGGCAGCCGCGCGTCGCCATGAGGCTCGCCGTCGTGAGGAACGACTCGCGCGGGACGAGGTCCCGGCGGGGCGGCGGCGCCTCGCAGTAGGGGGCGGAGAAGCCGGCGCGGTAGACCGGCTCGAGGGCGCCCCTCTCCGCGTCGGCGAGGATGCGCGGCCAGAGAGGGACGCCGTCGCCGATCGCGAGCGCGTCGGAGTGCGGGGCGACTTCGTCGGGACAGGAGGAGACGTGCAGGCCGCCCAGGACGACGAGAGCGCCCCGCTCGCGATACCAGCGCGCGAGCGCGTACGCCCTCTCGGCGAACGTGAGGTGGACCGTGATCCCGACGACCTGCGGGAATGGCTCGTGAGGCGGCGGGCCCTGCAGGAGGCTCTCGTCCCAGAGCCGGACGTCCCAGCCCTCGGGCGTCGCGCCGGCGACGCTCGTGAGGGCGAGGGTCGGAGTCAGGACGTGCTTGCCGAAGCTCGCGTGCGGGTCCTTCGGGTAGAACGGATTCACGAGGAGGGCGTGGCGCGGCGTCGGCGGGCCGGGATGCAGCGCCTCGTCGAGGCGGGGCGCCTCGCGCAGCTCACGCGGCGTCGGCTTCACGGGTCTCTCCTCCGCCGGACCGGGCCGCGGCCCTTTCCGAGGGTGCCTCCCCAGGCAGGCCGCCGAAACGCCGCTCGCGCCCCGAGAACCAGGCGATTGCCTCGTCCAGGTCGGCCGCCCCGACGTCGGGCCAGAGGCGGTCGCTGAAGAAGAGCTCGGCGTAGGCCACCTCCCAGAGGAGGAAGTCGCTGATCCGGCGCTCACCGCCGGTCCTCACGAGGAGGTCGACTTCCGGCGCGCCTCCCTGCCCCGCGCGGGCGAGGGCGAGGAGGACGGCTTCGCGCGTCGGCGGAGCGTCCCTCGGGAGGAGCGTCATCGCCTCGAGGATCGCGTCGCGCCCCGAGTAGTCGACCGCGATCCGCAGCTCCATCTGGTCCCCGGCCGCCGTCGAGGCCTCGGCCGCCTCGATGGCCCGGGCGAGGGGCGGGGCGAGCCGGTCGCGGCGCCCGATGACCCGGAGCCGGATCCCGTTGCCGGCGCAGCGGCGGGCCTCCTGCGCGAGATACCGTTCGAAGAGGCCCATGAGCGCCTCGACCTCCTCGGCCGGCCGCCGCCAGTTGTCGGACGAGAAGGCGTAGAGCGTGATCGTCCCGATTCCCCGGCGGCGGGCCGCCTCGACGATCCGGCTCACCGCCCTCGCCCCCGCCCTGTGGCCGAGGGCACGCGGCAGGCCACGCCGCGTCGCCCACCGGCCGTTCCCGTCCATTACGACCGCGACGTGCCGCGGAACGCCGCGCGACTCCCTGAGCGCATTCGCTCCGGCTCTCTCCCCTTCCGTCGTCCGCATCGCGATCTCCTTTCGAAAGTACTCTGAATCACAAAGTAATGGTCGAAACGGAGGCGACCTCCCGTTCCACCCGGGCTTCAGGCCGGGTTCCAGCCGGCCTTCAGCGGCGCGCCCGAATCGGAGCCCTCGAGCGCGCGGGCCTTCTTCGCGTCCTTCAGCACCTTCTCGAGCTCGCCGAGGTACTCGAGGAACCTTCGCCGCCCCTCGGCGCTCAGGCGCACGAGCGTCTGGGGGCGGCGCCCCTCGAACCGCTTCCAGATCTCGACGAGGCCGGCCTCCTGGAGCACCTCGAGGTGGCGGTTCAGGTTGCCGTCGGTCAGGGCGCAGAGGCGCTTCAGGTCGCCGAAGAGGAGCCCCTCGGGGCGCGTGGCGAGCGACGTCAGGATGCCGAGCCGGGCCTTCTCGTGGAGGACCCGGTCGAGCCCCTCGTAGGCGAAGCGCCCCTCGGCCTCGCCGCTCACGGGCGCTCCCTCGGGAGGTCGAGGTGGAGGACGACGGCCGCCGCGAGGAGGCCGGCGCCGAAGACGCCGCCGTGGAGGAGGCCGAGGCGGGCGAGGTCGGCCGTCGGGAAGGCCAGGAGCGCGCCCCCCGCGAGGAGGAAGAAGAGGGCGACCCAGCCGGTGGCGCGCGCGAGATACGGGCGCGAGGCGAAGACGCCGAGGCCGAGGAGGAGCGCCCAGACGCCCGGGAGGAGCCGGACGAGCCCCGGGTCGAGGGCCGCGAAGCCCAGGCTGACCGCCGCGCCCGCGAAGAGGCAAGGGACGAACTGCCCGACGACCCGCCGGGTGTGGCGCCGCGAGAAGGCGTCCGGCGTGCGCGCGTAGCCCACGGCGATGACCGCCCCGACGACGGCGAGGTTCAGCGCCGCCACCGCGAGCCAGTACGCGAGGAAGCCCGTGCCGTCGTCCCCCGCGGGAAGGACGCGGGGCTGAAGCCACCCGGCCACGAGGCCGACCACCCCCGCGACGGCCACCGGGGCCGGCCGGTAGCCGCGGAAGACCTCTCCCTTCGCCATCTGCGCGTGGATCTCGTCGAGACGTTCGAGGGCGTTCGGCAGGTCCATGCCGGGGACCATAACTCTGCATCGCAGAGTTTGCAAGCCCCGCGGCCGACGGCCCCTCGAGTCGCCGGCGGCACGGCCTCCCCCGGCCGGTAAGATCCGGGCGTGGCGGAGGGCGAGGCGTACCGTCCCGCAGCGCTCGTCACGGGCGCGACGGGATTCCTCGGGGGGCACGTGGCGGCGGCGCTCGTGGCGAGCGGCACCCGGGTGAGGGCGCTCAGCCGCCGGAGTTCCGGGCTCGACGGTCTCGAACGGCTCGGCGTCGAGATCGTCCGCGGCGACCTCGCGGACCTCCCTTCCCTCATCGACGCCGCGAGCGGAGTCCCCCTCGTCTTCCACGCGGCCGGCCGGATCTCCGACTGGGGGCCGCGCGAGGCGTTCGTCGCCGCGAACGTCGTGGGGACCCGCAACGTCGTCGCCGCCTGCCAGGAGGCGGGCGTCGCGCGGCTCGTCCACCTGAGCTCGCTCACCGTCCTGGGCCTCCCTCGCGACGGGCGGGTCGTCTCCGAGAGCACCCCGACGGCCGTCCCTTCGCGGGGCGACTTCTACACCGAGACCAAGCTCGCCGGCGAGCGGCTCGTGCGCGAGGCGCACGGGCGGCGGGGCCTCTCGACGACGGTCGTGCGGCCCGGGGCGATCTGGGGTCCGGGCGACCCGAACGTCGTCCCGCGGATCGTGCGGCTCCTCCGGCGCGGCGCGATGCCGTACGTCGACGGAGGCCGCAACCTCCTCGGGCTCTCGCACGTCGCCAACCTCGTTCCCGGCCTCGTCCTCGCGGCCGAGGCGCCGGCGGCCGCGGGGCAGCTCTACCACCTGACCGACGGCGAGGAGGTCACCGCGCGCGAGGCGATCGACGCGATCGCCGACGCCCTCGGCGTCGCGAGGCCCCGCCGCTCGATGCCGCGCTGGGCGGTCCTCGGCACCGCGGCGCTCGTCGAAGCGGCCGCCACCGCGCTCGGGCGGACCGACCCGCCCCCGCTCACCCGCTACGGCGCACGCTTCGTCTCCTGCCACGCGCGCTACGACCTCGGCAAGGCCCGGCGCGACCTCGGCTACGAGCCCGCCGTCTCGTTCCGGGAAGGGGTCGCGGGGCTCTTCCCATGAGGGGCCCCCGGCCCGCGGTACCATGGGCTCCAGGCGACGGATGCCCCTGAAGATCAAGATCGAAAGCCTCGGAGTCCACCTTCCCGAGAAAGTCCTGACGACCGAGGAGCTTCTCTCGGCGTGCCGGAGCCGTCCGCGGGTCGACCTGGAGAAGGTCACCGGGATCGCGCAGCGCCGGGTCGCCGAGGGCGAGTTCGCGGCCGACCTCGCCGTCGGGGCGGCCCGGCGGGCGCTTGCGATGTCGCGCTACGCCGCCGAGGACCTCGACGCCATCATCTGCACCAGCATCTCGAAGCACCACCGGCCCGACGAGTTCAGCTTCGAGCCGGCTACGGCCGTCATCGTCCGCAGGGCGATCGGCGCGAAGAGGGCGCTCGTTTTCGACGTCGTGAACGCCTGCGCGGGACTCCTCAACGGCCTCTGGGTCCTCCAGGGGCTGATCCGCTCGGGAGCCGTCCGGCGGGGAATGGTCGTGAGCGGCGAGCAGAACATGCCGCTCGCCTGGACCGCCACGCGGGAGGTCCGCCACAGCCTCGACAAGCAGCTCGCCGCGCTGACCCTCGGCGACTGCGGCGCGGCCGTCATCGTGGACGCCTCGCCCGACGGCAAGCACGGGTTCCACTGGCTCGACCTCGTGACCGGCGCGAAGCACGACCACTTCTGCTACTCCAAGCCCTCGGCGCGCGGGAAGGGCGGAATCCTCATCACGAAGGCGCGGGGCCTCCAGATGGAGGGGAACCGGAACTTCCCCGTCTACCTCAAGCAGGCCCTCGACGGCACGGGCTGGGACCTGAACGACGTCCACCACATCATTCCCCACCAGGTCTCGACCCGCGCTATCCGGCAGGGGATCAAGGCCGTGGGCCGCTTCATGGGGTGCGACCTGCCCGACGTCTTCCTCAGCCACGCCGAGACCTACGGCAACACGACGACGGCCAGTCACTTCCTGGCGCTCCACGACTTCATGCTGAAGGGCCGGATCCGGCCCGGTGAGAACGTCGTCCTCGTGAGCGGGGCCTCGGGCATCGTCATCTCCCACGCGACGTTCACGCTCGACGACCTCCCCGAGCGCTACCTCGCCCACGTGAACGGGGGGGCCTGACGTGCGCCGCTGCCGCATCGAGAGCCTCGGCGTCAGCCCTCCGCGACGGGGGCTCTTCAAGTGGGGTTCCCTCCGCCATGCCGTGGAAGCCGGAGAGCAGTGCCTCGCGGCCTCGCGCTACCGCCCCGCCGACGTCCGCGTCCTCGTGAACGCCGGGGTCCACCGCGACGAGCACGTCTGCGAGCCGGCCATCGCCTGCTACGTCCAGAACGCCCTCGGTATCAACGTCGACTTCCACGGCCGGCGGACGCTCTCCTTCGACCTCCTGAACGGCGGCGTCGGTATGTTCAACGCCGCCCACCTCCTCGCCGCCCAGATGCTCGCCGGAGAGATCCAGGTCGGAATGGTCGTGGCGAGCGAGGTGAACAGCGACCGGCGGCCCGACGCGGAGTCGACCTTCGAGCCGAGCGGCGCGGCCTTCCTCATGGACCTCTCCCCGCGCAACGGCGCGGGATTCGGCACGTTCGTCTTCGACACGCGCGAAGAGCACGCCGACCTCTACACCTCCGTCGTCTGCCTCAAGGAACCTCGCGGCCGGCTCCTCCTCCGCCGCCGGGCCGAGCTCGAGGACGCCTACCTCGCGGGCGCCGCCGCGGCCGTCGAGGAAGCGCTCTCGCGGGACGGCCTGACCCGCGGCGACGTCGACCTCGTCGTCCCGGCGCAGGTCTCCGCTTCCTTCCTCTCGCGCCTCCCCGGGGCGATCGGCTTCCCGAAAGATAAGGTCGCGGACTTCACCGCTACGCTCCCCGACACGCTGACGACCTCGGTCTTCCTCGCGCTCCACCGCGCCCGCGCCGAAGGGGCGCTCGACCCCGGCAGGAGGGCCCTCCTCCTCGCCTGCGGCTCCGGCGTGACGGTCGCGGCGGTGACGTACAAGTTCTGAAGGAAGGGGCCGGTCCCCCGCCCGGCATCCCGCGACGGACGCCGCGGCTCCTCGTGGTCCGGACGTGGCACGGAGAACGACAGGGCGGGGAGGGGCGGGCTCGAACCCGCATGAAAAGATGGAGCCGAAAGCCGGACTTGAACCGGCGACCTACTGATTACGAACTACTCGGATGCGGGGATCGCAGTTCGCGGGATCTGCTGCCCTGGCAGCACTTGCGAGACTGCAGCGCCCGTCCGGGTCGGTTCGTCTGGCGCCATTTCTCCTGCAGTTTTGAACTCCGTTGAACTCCTCTTCGGCCGTCCCGTCTGGCCGGCTTGGAGTCTACCGCGCCCCGCTAGAACGAGACGACCGGCGCGAGCCCGCGTGCTTCGATCCAGCGGAAGAACTCGCGCGTCCGGTACCGGATTGCGCCGCCGCTGGGCACGAGCGCGTCCATGAGGAGCTGGTCGAAGCGCCGGTGGTACGAGAGCGTCGAGTACCTACACCCTGCAAAACCGAGCGCTTGTTCGGTATCCAGTATTTCGGTGAAAGGCACGGGGCGGTCGAACTCCCCAAGCGGGTCAGTCGGGTGACAGAGAATGGGGAGGTAGTCGATCGTGTCGAGGACGCCGACCACGACGTAGACGGCGTCGCCGATCCTGCCGCGCGCCTTGGGCGGGAACAGTGGGAACGGCTGGCCCTCGACGCGCGGGATGTCTATCGCGCGCTTCTTCGCGTAGTGCGGATGCCCTCTGAAGGCACGGGCCCGGTCATTCGAACCGTGGACTTGCTCCTGAACTACCAGGTCAAAGTCGTGACCGTCGCCAAATGCGCGTCCGCGCGAAAGGTGGAGCCGGTAGAGCTGGCGGATCTGTTCCGGGGTGAAGCCCGAGAGGAGGGATGTGGCGAGCTCGACGGGTGACAGGGAGACGGCAGAGTCCTCCACTCCGCTCGTCTCCACCGTCGCCCCATCGAGCCCGCTGGACATGGCTAGTTATCCGCCCCTGGGTACGATTCGCGCTTGAACCTGTCCCGTGGAAGGTCGACCACGACGCCCCTTCGCCAGGAGGACGAGTCCGCAGACTCAGATGCCGCTACGAACCCCTTTGCGAGCGAAGGGAAACGCCGCTGGATGTAGTCCGTCACCTCTGCGTCGAACGGGCCGATGGGAACAGGGTCGTCGGCGTGAGCTCGGTTGTAGTCCCTGAGATCGTGAACGTAGTGGTGGAGGATCTTCTGAAATCCGTCGTGTGCCATGCCGTGTTTCGTGACCGCCGTTCGTGTCGTTCGGCGTCGCCGCCACGCCGTGATCGCAAACCGCCAGTAGCGCTTCGCCTCCTCCCCGCGCCAGCCTGATGTGACCAGGAAGATGTGTCCCAGAAACGAGAAGGCCGCGGTTGCGTAGAAGAAAAACTGCCGTATACCGCCGAACGCGCCTGAGCCGCCATCAACGGCGTTGAGGGCGCGATCGATGGTAATGACCACGGAGACGATCGCGACGGCGAGGAGGACGCCTCCGGTGAGAGCCGCAACGCGGACTGCCTGGGAACGCGGCTGGGCATCGCCGTTTGGCCCGTGCGAGTACGCGGTACTCCCCGCGTACGCCTCGAGCCAAATCGCCGTAAGCGGCAGGATCAACCGAAAGCACCAGGTGAACACCGTCGTCCAGAATGGGTGGTACGGCAGCATCTGCCTCGCGATGAGGGCCGCCGCAGGAGAGAGGAAGTAGGTATCGATAAGGCCGAGGCCGAGAACGAGGCCTAAGAACAGGACGCAGCGCGTCACCTTCGCGTTGTTCGCGTTCGACTCGTCCTGTCCCAGGTGATGGTGACGTGCCTCGCGCCCCTTGGCCTCCTCGGCACGGGTCTCTGCGCGAACCGCCTTCTGCCCACCTCGATTGACGATCGGGCCCGCGTCAATGATCTGCCGGCGCTTCCCTCTATCCATCGGTGTGAAGGACTCAGTCACGGTCGATCTCCTTCTTGATGTAGTCGAGAGCGCTCGCCTTCGACTCGAAGCGCTGGACTGGCAGGGCGACGTTTCCGAAGATGCCGAGCGCGCCGACGCCGTTCACGAGGACCACGACGGGGTTGGTCTTGAGGACGAGACGAGCACCCGGGTCGTAGGTGTCGGCTCCATCCGAGAGGATTAGGAGGATCGTCTTGGGCTCGAGGCGGGCGGGGCCGTCTCCCCGTCCGACGGCCACCGGCTCGGAGAAGAAGAGTTCTACCCGCCGAATGGCTCCGAGGAGATCGGTTCTTTGGGCGAAATGCCCTTTCTGGAGGACGGGGGTGAGCTGTTCGATGAAGGTGTCTGTCGCCCGACTCGTCGCACCGCGCCACGCTCGCAGCTTCTCGTCGTAGGCGACGCGGGCCTGCTGGTACGCGCCTGCCTCCTCCGCATTCCCGATCGCGTCGCCCTGTCCCGATGTGGCCACCGGTGGAGTTGGAGCTGGATCGATCCGCACGCGGGTGAGAGGAGCAGTGGAGTCGCCCGTGACCGACGTGAAGGCGAGCTCCCCCCCGTGGCGTCCCATCGAATCGAGGACTGAACGCACGTCATCCGGGGTAACGAGCGTTCCGCGGGAGGTCTTCATTGACCCGGTCAGGTCTTGAACCACGGCAACCCGGCTCTCTCGCCCGATCGGCGTGGGCTTCGATACCGCACCAGATCGCTCGCAGCCCATCGCCGTCAGCCCAGCTACCATGAGTCCGAGGGGTGCGAGCCACCCAGCTACTCCGGAGAGAGAGAATGATCGGGTGTTTCGTCCCTGCACCCTTGACGAGGTCTGCCCAAACTGCGACCTTGTGATCGCTTCGCACTTGTTCAATGTCTCTCCTTCTCTCACGCATTGGACAGGCCAGGAGCCACGCGGGGGGCTGCTGTTACAGCGCCCCCGCACTTCTTCCTATCCGGTTCGTGAACCGTGATTCCGTATGGGGCAGACGTATCAGCCCCGCTTCGGCCGCAGTATCCCCTCGCCTACGAGCAGGCCACCTCCTTTCTCGCTCTGATGCTCCCGAGGCCCGGTTCCAGAGCTGCCGTGGCGACCTTCGCTTGCGATGGAGGCGCTACCACGCCCTGCTCCCGGCCGCGCCGTCCGCGCGCCATATTCGCACCGTACGCTGCGCAAGCAGTGGTTGCGTACTTTTCGCCGAAAAAAAGGGATCGGCTCACCCGCCATCTCCCATATCTTCAAGGCAGCGCTGTTCGTGCTCTGCCAAGTACGCGAGCGCCTTGTCGTCACCGATTGAAAGGCTCTCTCTCATCTGCTCGCTGGCGATCCAACGACGCCGCCTGATCACGATCGGGTTCACGTCGAAGAGATCGGCCAAGGAGCGGTCGACGAAGTCGTCGCACTCAAGACCACCGGCGTTGGGTGGCGCAACACGTGCCCATTCCTCTTCGAAGATCTGCCTGGCCCGCGCGAAGAGGCTCCACGGCAGAAGGAAGCCTCCAATTGCCGCGTTTGCCTGTGCTTCGCAGAAGCAGCCAGGTACCCCGCACGCGCCGCAGGCGGGGGAGAGCCACCGCGCGCGTAGAGAGCAGTAGGCGTTCGGGCTTTCGAGCTCCTGGCGCTTGATGGACGCAGTGCGATGCAGGTGGCCGTGGAGGATGGCATGCCCCGCCTCGTGCGCCATCGTCGTCTGGACCCGACGCTGCTTTGAAATGCGAACATCCTCTGCGAGCGCCCGCTGCACAACGATTCGGACGGGACGTCCAGTCTCCACGTCGAATTGCGTTAGGCCTGGGTTTCTGACCTCTTCGAAATCAACTGAAAACGCGAAGTGCTTCTCGATAAAGAGATCGACGGGGATTCTCCCAGGCTCCTCCGGCATGTCACCCGTCTGGCGCAGGAGGGCCGCGCAAATAGCGTCGATCTTCGCTGCACCAAGGTATGGGACGGGCCGGTGCCGTGGAATGCGCACCATAGAACCTGACGAACTGGCAGGTGTGCGAGCATCGACATGTTTGCTCTGGACGCTCGGCCCGGGGGTGCCGTCGTCCAGGTCGAAAAGCTCGCCCTGCGTCAGACTCATCTAACCACTCCGCTTCCCCTTCGGTTCGTTCTCCGCGCGGGCCTTTAGAAACGCGTCGAGCTCCTCAGGACGAACCCGCTGCTTCACGAATTCTCGCAATGCGATCGAGTACCGTGGGTCGTCCTCGGCGAGCTGACGAAGCTCCTCGAGCGGGGCTCGAGGGTCGAGCTGGCGTAGATCTTCGATGTTTGCTCCTAGCTCGGCTGCGAGCTTCACGAAGATGTCTTCCGACGGGAATCGCATCCCTCGTTCGATATCTGAAATGAAGGGCGCGGTTACGCCCACGCGCTGCGCTAGGTCTCGCAGGGAGTAGTCCTTCTTCTTTCGGAGAAATCGGATGGTCGCGCCTAAATTCATCTCCGTAAGCATAGCCTGAGTTCTACGAATGTCAAGAGGGCCTGCTGGTGCGAAAGACGCCCTCTTCGCATGGCTCCACCACGGCAGTGTCGAAGCCGAGCCGTCGCAGTAGGCAGCGGCATCGGGGCCCCCCTTCCCTCCTGCTTCGTTCGCGACACCCTCACAGAAGTTCTTCGCGGAGCCCCTTCCTCGAGTACGCCTGGGGGCAGCGCGACGACGCCTTACAGCTCGGCACACGGCGTCCGGCCCTCCCCCGAACTGTGAGAATCCCTAGAAGAACCGACGCACGAACGCGACGAAGACAATCGCGAGAACTACGAGGAGCGCACCCACCGACGCCCACCCAATGCGATCGCTGAGAGGGACTTCCACCCGCCCCCTGGGTGCAGGCGCCGATATGGGCGTCCGCTGTGCGGTCTGCTGCCGCCGGGCGCGGTCGGCCAGAGAGGCGCGTTCCTCGACGCCGCGCTGCTCCGCGAGGTCGAAGAAGCCCTGCTCAACCGACACGGTCTGCGTCCGGTACTTCTTCCCGCGGGCATCCGTGATCTCCGCGAAGTACGACCCCAGTCGTGGAACATCCAGATCCTCGTGCCCGTGGTCGCTCCCCTTCCGGGACACTTCGATGTTCCCGCCCGGCGTCACCTCGAAGAGCTTGAGAGACGCTGCCCCGCCGACGTCCCCGGAGAGGATGCGCACTGAGACGACGACCCTGTTGGGGTACGAGGCGATGGTCGCTTCCGCGCCTTGCTTCCCGTTCATAGGGCGAAAGTGTAGCGCGCGTGCGGGCTGGCAGGTGTCTGCGGTTCACTCTTCCCCTGCAGGTGTGTGATGACAGCTAAGCTCAAGCTGAAGAGGACGAAGCCCGGTGAGTTCCAGTGCAACTTAGACGCCGCCGATGGCGAGACATCCCATTCATCGCCTGTGACGACCCCGACACCGCCAGTGCCCTCAAATGGCTCCCGAACACCGCGCGATGCGCGGACCAACGCCTTGCGGTGCCTGCTTGCCCGACTCCTCCTTCATCACCGTACTGTGCCGCGCACATGAGCTCTTGATCACTCACTCGCACCGTGCTTGACTGTCCTTGCACTGACTCTCGGTCCCCTCGGGCACCTTCGGGTGATCTTCTGCCCGTCTCGCCGCAGAGAGTCGGAGAAACGTCTTCAGAGCGAGATCCCCGCATCCGCAAGCGGGAATCGACTACCCGGCGAAGTCGCTCCGGCTGTCACGCGGAAGGTCGCGGGTTCGAACCCCGTCATCCCCGCCACGTCGCATCTGGACGCGGTAGATCGCCCCTCCCCCGGGGGTCCTGATCTACCCCCTCTGACCTTCTGCCTCCCAGCGCGCAGAAGGTCGCTCTCAGGATTGGCCGAAACGGCATCCGGAGGCCAGAAGCTACCGCTCTATCCCATGGTTTCCCCCTCCCTCTCGCGACCTTCCGCCTCCGCGGACTTTTCGCGACCGTCCGCCCGCACGGGGACGGTCGCGCCTCCCGGCACTTCCCCGCTCGGTGCTCCCTCTGCCGCTGACCCGGTCGCCTGGACGTTCCGGGATCTCGACCGCCGCTTCGAGGCCTTCCTCGACACGAGCCGCCACGTCGAGCGCAAGAGCCTCGACACGCTCCGCGGCTACCGCGGCGCGTTCGTCATGTTCCGGCGCTTCCTCGCCGAGGGCCGCAAGGAGCTTCCGCCGACCGTCGGCGAACGCTTCTTCGACATCGAGGGCTTCGTCGCCTGGAACAACCGCCGCGGCGTGAGCGCCGTGACCACGAACCACTACTGGCGCGCCCTCCGGCCGTTCTTTGTCGACCTCGAGCGCCGCGACGGCGTCATGAATCCGTTCCGGGGCATGCGCCAGCCCGTCACGGGCCACCCGCAGCCAAAGGCTTTGAGCCCCGAGGAGTGCCGCCGCGTCCTCCTCGCCGCAGACAACTACCCGTGGGACTCTCCGTTCGAACGGCGCCGCGCCGTCGCCGTCCTTGCGACGGTCATGTACGCCGGCCTCCGAAAGAAGGAGCTGCTCCGGCTCCTCTACACCGACGTCGATCTCGACGAGGGAACAATCTCCATCCGCGGCGGCAAGGGGCGTGGAGACGGCAAGGACCGCCTCGTCTTCATCGCACCCGAACTGCGGGAGGTCCTCGACGCCTTCCTCCGCGCCCGCGTCCTCGCCCGCGTGACGGCCCCGGGATTCTGGGCGTCACCCCGCGGCGGCTCCTTCATGTCCGAGGCTGCCCTCATGCGAGTCGTGAAGCGGGTCCGTCGCGCATCCGGCCTGCCCCTCGGCCTTCACCGGCTTCGCCACTCCTTCGTCACACTTCTCCTGAAGGCCGGCGTCCCGATCCACGTCGTCCAGAACCTCGCCGGGCACGCGAGCATCCGGACGACCGAGGTCTACTTCCGGGTCTGGGACGACGACAAGCGGCTCGGCGTCCAGCGGCTCTCGCTTGAAGCCCTTAGTCGAGCGGGACGGCGAGCGTGAGGCGGCCGGCTTCGGAGGCGCACTCGCCGTCGAAGATCGCCGAGTAGCGCTGGAGGACGGCGAGGGACCGGTGGCCGAGCAGCTCCATCGCCACCCGGTCGCTCACGCCGGCCTGGCGGAGCATCGTCGCGTAGGAGTGCCGGAGCATGTGTGGCGTCACGTAGATCCCGGTGCCAGCCCGGATCCGCGCGAAGAGCCGACGGATCGTCACTTCCCCGATCCGCCGGTCGCCGTCGAGCGACGTGAAGACCTCCGGCTGCATCCGCCCGGCCCGGCGCCGCTCGCTCAGGTACTCGGAGAGGAGGGTGACGAGCTGCGGCGTCATGTAGGCCGTTCGGTCCCGCCCGCCGCCGCGACCCTTCCCGCACCGGATCCGGAGCGTCATGGCAGAGAGCTGCACGTCCCCCACTTCGAGGCGAAGGACTTCTCCCCGACGCAGGCCGGCCAGGGCCATCACGCCCACGAGGGCGACGTTCCGGGTCCGCTCCAGCGGCGAGCCCCACTGCTGGTTTCGGACGAACCGGAACAGCTCCTCGACTGTCGCCCGCGGCAGCGCGCGTGGCCGACGGAGACCCGGCTCCGGCCGGGCCGCGAATCGTGCCGGGCTTACCGTCCCGTCCTGGTCGGCGATCCGGTTCAGCGCCGAGGCAACCGCGCGCCAGTACGTGTGAACCGTGGTGTGCGAAAGCCCGTGGACCCGAAGGTCGGCCACCCAGTCATTCAGGCAGCGCACCTGGGTTTCCAGGTCACCCCGGAGGAACCGGTCCCACGCCTTGTCCCGCGTGAGATAGGCCTCGAGTGACCCGAGAGCGCACTGGAGCCACGACCCCGTCTTCCCCGACTGCCCGAGGACGCCTGTCGTGAAGGCGATCAGCTTCGCCCGCCGCTCGAGGAAGTGCTCACGGGACGGGAACCACATCGGCTTCGCCCGGGCCACGAGACGGGCGACGGACTCGGGCGTCAGGAGCGGGCCGATCTCCCGGAGCATTCGTGCCCGGCCCCCGCCCCACGGCAGGGCCGCTCCTCCGCTCCCGTGCTGCCGGTTCGGCTCAGGCGTCATATTCATCGATCGTGAAACCGGTAGAGATGGGCCGGGTCGGGAGCGCGGGTGGCGTCTCCGGCGGGAGTACCTGCACGCGTCTCGCCTTGAACCGCTTTCCCCGGAGCGCCCAGTAACAGGCACCCCGAGGCAGATCAGCGAGCTCGTGAACCCGTGCCCGCAGTTCCTCCTCGGCCGTGAGGAGCGGATCTTCGATTCGGTCGTACGGCCGTGCGCGAAGCCGCGGGACATTCCCGAGCGGCTCGAGGACGTCTGGGCCGATGAGTCGCGCGTCGGCGTACGGGAGGCGGAAGAAGAACTGGCGTGCCGTGTTCCCGGTCAGCAGCGACCGGAGTTTCGCAGGGAACAGCGAGATACCCTGCGCCGCGAGGACGAGAGACACCCTGTACTTGCGGCCCGCGACGAGGAGGTCCGCGAGACCGCTCTCCTCCCCGGCAAAGCTGTGGGCCTCGTCGACGAGGAGCGTGACCGGGCGACGGATCTCCGGGACGATCCTCTCCCGGCGAAGTGCGGCGAGGAGCAGTGCGCTCGTGAGAAGCCTGCCGAGGACGTCGGCCGCGGCGCCGAGGGACCCGCGGGCGAGGTTCACGACGACGGCCGTCCGTCGGTCGATCACCCCGAGAAGATCGAACGTCCCCTCCGTCCTCCCGAGAAACGCCCGGACGGCCGGCGCGTCGAGGAGCGGGGCGAGCTTGTTCAAGACGGCCGAGACGTACATCTCCTCCCGGGCGCCGAAGCGGTCCCGGAAGTAGGCCTGTACCTCCGGCCCGGCCGTCTGGAGCACGTCGAGCCGGAACTCTTCGTCCGTCAGGAACCGTTCGAGGTCGAGGAGGGTCAAGGGCATCGCGCTCTCGATCAACGACCGGAGGCTGACTCGCATCAGCTCCTCGGTCTTCACGCCCCACGCCCATGAGGCGGCCGTCTCCCCTCGGTAGAGTCGCTTCAGCACCGTCACGAGGAGATCCACTTGTCGGCTCGGGGCGACCCCGTCCATCACAGCCACCGGATTCCAGGCGGGGAGCGTCTCCGGCCGAGTGAAGTCGAGAGAGACGAGCTTCAGACTTCCCGTGGCCCGGACCCAGCGGCCCACCCGGTCGGCGAGGTCGCCGTGCGGGTCGATCAGGACGAACGACCGTCCGATCCGCAGGAGCGTCCGGCACATCGCCTCGAGGAGCGACGACTTTCCGCTCCCGGTCGCGCCGAGGACGAGCGCGTGCTGGCCGAAGTCCTCGCTGATGAGCGGGCAGCCGACCTTCGAGCCGTCCGGGGCACGGTACGTCGCAAACGCCGGGCCTCGATCGGCGCGCTTGAGCATCGCGTGCAAGAACCGGTCGCGCGCCAGATAGAACTCCCGCGCCCGGAACCAGTCCCGGCTCTGGCGGGTATCGAAGCTGACGGAGATCGAGGTAAGGGCGTTCATGGCAGGAGAAGTAGGAGTCCGGTCAGGATCACGGCGACCGGGAGGCTGAGCCAGAGCGCGAGGCGGAATCGTCCTGCCCGGGTCGGCGGGACCGCCCCCGTCTCAAGCCAGCGGAGGTACGACCGCTGAAGTCGGGAGAGAGGCGGCGGGTCGGTCAGGACGAAGCGGCCGTGCCCGCCGCCGTCAGCACTGAGCCCGGCACGGCGGAGCCGTCGAAGCGAGCGGGTCGCCGAACGGGCCGACTGTCCGCTGGCCCGGGCCACCATCCCGATCGTCAGCGGCGCGGTAAGGCCCGAGGCGCGCTCGCGGCTCCGGAGGTAGAGGTACGCGAGGAAGGCCCTCCGGCCCACGAGCGGGAGCGTCCGCACGAACCATCGCGTCGGAACGCGGTGGACGACGCCCGGCTCGTCCTCCGGGCCGAAGAGCGTCCGTTCCGCCTCCGTGGCATCGACCTCAACAGTGACGTTGTTCCCGCGAGCCTGCCAGGTCGCGAGTCCCGCGTCCTCGAGGAACTCGAGCCACCGGAAGACCTCGCGACGCTCCGCGCCGAGCGTCCACTGGAGGTCGCGAACCGGGACGCCGAGGGGATGCCGGAGCATCAGCGCCCGAAGGGTCAGGAGGAGGAGGGCCGGATCGAAGCCGACCTCGCGAGCTGTCGCGAAGAAGCCGCCGAGGTCGACCGCGAGGGCCGACGCCCCGAGCGGCCCCTCCAACGCTGGGCGGGCGATCCGGATATAGCTCGGCAACTCATGCATGGCCCGGGACGGCGACAGTGTCGATCGAGAGCTGGTCCGCCCGGCTGCGAAGCTCCCGGGCAAGGGCTGGGGCGAAGTCGGCGTCGAGGCCGTGGGCCGACGTGATCACGACGGGATGGTCCTCGCCGAGCTGCTCCGCGACGAGCCGGGCGGCGGTCTCGCGTCCCCCATCGACTCGTTCGAGGATGAGGAGGCGCGCATGCGCGATCACTTCGCGTTCCGAAGGTCCGACGGGGTGACTCGCCGGGCGCCGATGAACACGAACTCCGGCGCCGCGAAGGCCGTCTTCAAGTAGTCGGCTCGCCGACGACAATGCCTTCGCGGAGCTTCCGGTGACGACGAGTCCGCGCCCGCTCAGGAGATGGAGCGGAAAGGTCCGTACGAATCGGCGGAGCGTTGCGATGATCGGCTCGGGCAGATCCGCAGCTTCGGGGATGGCAGCCTTCAGGCACCCGCGCTCCTCCGCATCGACGGGGAGGTCGTAGCGCAGGTACGCCCAGATGAGTTCCTTCATCTCGGGCACGTCGCCGAAGGTACGCGATATGCGGGCGAGCACCGGGCTCGTGAACGCCCGGCGACCGCCTCGGGCATGCACGAGGATCGAACGGTGAATGCCGAGTGACCGAGCCAGCTCCGCCTGGCTCCATCCGCGCCTGGAGGCGATGCGGTGGATTTCCTGCACGAGGTCGGGAGCGCGATGCATGGGAGGGGCGGGGCGGGATAAGCGCCAGCATCCTGTCCATGTTTCGGTCGCGGTTCGAGAGTCGGTCGATCTCTTGTGACGAGTCGTCCCGCCCGGCTTCACCGCCGCCTGCGAGCAGATGCCGCCCAAGGTGGGACTCAGCGTCCCTCGTGCGACCGGAGCCGGAGGATGAGAACTCGAAGACTGTGTGTGCTTACTACTACTTAGCCACAAACAGCGCGCTCTGTCCATAGCCCGTCATGGACTTCCACACGTTCGGACGTCGTCCATGCCGTCGCTGGTTCGACGTCACCTTTGTGAGATTCCCCGGTGTCCCGACGACGGCGAGGTGCCTCACGTGCCGTCGCGGCTTCTCCCCGATCCGCGCCGTCCCAAGTTCGTCTTCGCGTCGTGCGCGAATCCTCTTCTCGATTCACGATCACCGCGACGTCCCCCGACCTTGCTTGCCGACCCTTCGCCCGCAACACGACATCATCTTTCGCCCCGGCGAGACGCCGGCCAGGCCGCAGCCGGACGCCGTCGCCGCAGCCTCGGCCCGCACACCTGGGCGTGCGGGGCCAGGCCCACTCCGCGTGCGCCCCACGCCCCCCGCACACGGAGCGCGCGGGCCGGACCTCCCGCGCGATCGCGCCATCCTCCTGCGGCTCGCACGGCTCCGAGTCCTCTCTCTCGCCGAGCTCCAGGTCCTCGTCTTCACGGGAAAGGACCGGTCGCGCCTCAGTCGTCGGATCTCCTCCCTCGAGAAGGGCGGATGGCTTCAGCGTTGGGAGGAGCCACGCGTGCGCGGCGGGCGCTTTCGCCTCGTCGTCCCGACCGCGGCCGGCCTCACCTGGGCGCTTCGCCGTCTCGAGGCGGCGGCCGCCGGCTCACAGGAGGAGCGTCTTCTTCGAACCATGCTCCGTGCGGACCACATGTCCCCGCTCGTTCTGCCTCCCGGGCGGATCCCCTCGTTCCTGCCGCACCTCCGGGAAGTGAACCGCGTCCTCGTCGGCGCCCTCCTCGCGCCGGCGCTTCGCGTCGTCTGGGCGTCGAGCTGGCCCCGGCCCTTTCCGACCGCGAGGGGCCTTCGCCTTCCCGCGCCCGACGGGGTCCTCGTCCTCGCGCCACTGCACGGCCCGCGGCAGCTCGTCCTCCTCGAGCACGACCGCGCGACCGAGAGCCTTCGCTCGTTCGTTCGGACGAAGGTCGACCGGTACCGCCTCCTCGCCTCGCGGCCCGGGGCGCTCGAGGAGCTGACCGGGCACTGTTCGTTTTGCGTCCTCGTGACCGTCGGCGGTGACGCGACAGCCGTTCCAGATCGCCTCCGGGCGCTTCGCCGGGTCGTACGGGAGAGCTTCGCCGAGCGCCTCATCCGAGTCGTCGACGCGCGAGAAGCTCTCGAAGAGCCGAGCCGAGCCTTCCTGGACGAGGGACGGGGCGTCCCAGCCGCGGCGCAATTCGAAGCGATGTCTCCTCAGTCCCCGTGAGACGCCCCGTCCCGGTCGACGTCTCGACCCTCCCAATCAACCTGGGTTTCGCGGTTCACTCCAGGCGTCACGACGGACACGGCACCGCCCTTTCCCAACCCGGTCCACGAGCGTCGTCCCCCGCTAAGGGACCGACGACCCTCTCCGGCGGCTGACGTGGCGCCCATCGCGGTCTCCCTCGCTTGAGGGGCGGCCCCTGACCATCTTTCGGTCAGTCGATGCGTGCGTCGGTCGCCTGAGGGCGTCCTCGCCCTGACTCCACACACTCGGAGGACGACGTTGTGCCATGCCCCGATCCCCAGCTGGTCTCGCCAGACCCGCCCGACCCGGCCGTTCCGTGCCCGGAGCCGCCTCCCCTCCAGATCCTCACCCAAACCTCCGCGATGCCCGGGAGCTCCTACAGTCTCCCGGCCCGCACCACCTGTCCCGGCGGGGTCCTCGCCCCCTCCTCGGTCTGCGCTTCCTGCTACGCCGACGACCGGAAGCGTTACCGCTGGAAGGGGGTGAAGGACGCCCAGGCCCGTCGCCTCACCTGGACGCTCGACGCCCTCGAGCACGGCACCTTTATCCCCATCCTCGTCGGCCACATCCTGACCCGGGCCGATCGCTACTTCCGTCTCCACGACTCCGGCGACTTCTTCCGCCCCGACTACGTCGATGCGTGGACGGAAATCGCCCGCAGACTCCCCCGCGTCCTCTTCTGGGCACCGACCCGCAGCTGGGCGCGAGGCGGCCTCCCGCGACGACACGGCGACCTTCTCCTCGTTTCCCTCCATCGGCTCGCCTCCCTCCCGAACGTCACGGTTCGCCCGAGCGCGCTACTCATCAACGAGGCCCCGCCCGTCCTCCCCGGCTTCGCGGCCGGGAGCACCGTCACCACGAACCGCGCCGCCGTGACCTGCCCGAAGGCCTTCCAGACGCCGGCCCGCTGCGGCGACTGCCGGCACTGCTGGGACGAGCCGCAGCTTCCCGTCATCTACCTCAAGCACTGAGCGCCCGAGCCCCGGCTCGGCTCTTCCGGTCGAAAGGAGCAGTCCATGCCCTCGGAGTTCTCGCCGCGCTGGTCGGAGCTTCTCTCCAACGCGGTCTCGCGCCCCGGCCTCCTCCTCGAGGCCTACAGCCGCTTCCACGGCTACAGCCTCGGCAACCAGTTCGCCGCCCTGTTTCAGTGCCAGCTCCGAAACCTCCCGCCCGGCCCGATCGCGACCCTCCAGAAGTGGAACGCCCTCGGGCGCTCGGTCCGCAAGGGCGAGAAGGCGCTCGTCCTCTGCATGCCGGTCACGGTCCGGGTGAAGGACGATCCGTCGTCCCCAGCTCCGTCTGGCCCGCCTCGCCTGAAGACGGTTTTCGCCTGGAAGCCGCGGTGGTTCGTGCTCGGTCAGACCGACGGCCCGAACCTCCCCGCCGCCGTCCCGATCCCTGCGTGGGACGAGGCTCGCGCGCTCGACTCGATCGGCGTTCGCCGAGTCCCCTTCGCCCACCCGGATGGCAACGTGCAGGGCTACGCCCGCGACCGCACCCTTGCCGTGAGCCCGATCGCCGCGCTCCCCGCCAAGACCCTCTTCCACGAGCTCGGCCACATCCTCCTCGGGCACACCACGGAGGCCGGGACGGACCAGCCCGACCTTCCGAAGTCGCTCGTCGAGGCGGAGGCCGAGGCCGTGGCGCTCCTCTGCCTCGAAGCCCTCGAGCTGCCCGGGGCTGAGTACGCACGCGGGTACATCCAGTCCTGGTACGGCTCCGGCCAGCCCTTCCCCGAGGGCTCGGCCGCACGCATCTTCAAAGCCGCCGACACGATTCTCCGGGCAGGCAGAGAGGACGCGACCACCGTCGCCGTGCCCGAACGCCAGGCCGCCTGAGACCTCGCAATCCCGACAGACAGAAAGGAGGTTCCCCGTGGAGCTCGCCGCGAAGCGCACCTGCGAGGACTGCGGATCCACCGACGCCGTCCGGCTCCTGGACGACCCCGGCTCCGAGAAGACGTTCGCGCTCTGCCCACCCTGCGCGCGCGCACTCCTCGACGACCCGCCCGACCCGACTGCCGGCCTCACGAACGCCGAGGAGGACCCGGACGAGGAGTTTCGGGACACCTGCATCACCGCCGCCGACTACTACCGCGAGGGGGACTACTAGATGGAGTCGTCCGATCCCCGCTTCCCCGACGACTTCGTCTCGCCGAACGGCTCGTTTCGTTCCACCGTCGCCGACAGCCCCATCCCCGTCATCTACCTCATGGGCGACGGGAACCTCCGCTGCGCCGACTGCGTCAACCTGATCTCCCTCGCTCTCGACCCGCTCGCCACTCCCGAACCCCGGTGGCGCATGGTCGACGCGGAACTCGTCTACGACGGACCACCGCGGGTCTGCGCCTTCTGTGGCTCCTCGATCGCGAGTCTCTTCGGCGAAGGCTCCAAGGACACTACCGAGGAACTGTACTTCCGCGCGAGTGCCGCGTCCTCGTTTCTACCAACTGCCTCGAGGAGCGGAACGTCCGCCGCCCCTACCGGCCTCAAGGTCTGGTTCCGGGAGCAAAGCGGCTGCCGGGATGCATTTGACTGCTCTCCTGAACCGATCCTTGGACGATTTCTTTTCATCTCTCTGAGTCACCTGGGCGACGTGTTTCCACGGCCTCAAGCGCTGCCTTCCAGCACCAGGAGGACACCATGACTCGGCCTCCCCTCTGCGTGCCAAGTGCCTCCCGATCTCAAGCGCTTCCTCGATCTCCTCGAGAAGGTCGCCGACGTCGTTGAGCTCCTCTACCAGCTCGGTGCCGCGAAGGACGCTCGGGAACTCGAGACGCAGGTCACCGAGTTCCTCCAGGCCGTCGAGACGCCGGAGCCGTCCTCGAGGATTCCCTTCCCCGTCGTCCGCGCGTAGCCCTTCCCCGGCTCTTCTACCTCAAGAGGCCAGCGATTCCGCTGGCCTCTCTTCTTTGCTGCTCCTTCACCCGCATCTCCTTGAAGCCCCCTCGCGGCCTCGTCCTCACGGCTGAAGTGGTGGCATGAGAGCTCACGAAGGACGTCAATGCGTTGCGGCAAGGGCCTCTGCCTGGGCTCGCGTGATACTGGCAGGGTCGGTGGGCAGTCCTTGCGTCGAAGCTCGAATCAGAGCGAACGATCGCGGGTCTCAGTCGAATCACCACCCGGTTCCTCTGGAACATAGCGGGGACGAGGGGTCCTAGAGGAACCGGGTGATCCCCTGGGTCTAGACAGGCCTTCTAGCCGACTCCCTTTTCACTCGGGTATGGATCCCGGGTAGACCTGAAACGGAAGTGCCCCCGCCTCTGGATCGTCGAAGACCGTGCTCACGTAAGAGAGAAAAGGCTGGTCTGCCGTGACGTTGATCCAGATACGGCTTCCGCCGTTCACGGCGGTGAGGTTCAAATCCCACTTGGTCGGAACGGGGAAGCTGTTGAGCTGGAGGACTTCTTTCGGGCCTACCGTCACCTCCCTGGAGTACAGGGTCTCCGAAGAGAAGTGATTCGGCGTCTCCCACACTCGAAACGTCGCAGTCGAGTCACCGCCGTTAAAGAGCGTCACATTCACGCGTCGGCGGTATTGCTGGTTTACAGATGCACATTCTGAAGGAAGCTCGAAACGCCCGAGCTCGACGGGCCCGCTGATCGCGGTCGCTCCGGAAGGGAAGAGACCCCGGAAGACGGGGACGGTTGCCTGCCCCTGAGGTATGGGGGTGCAGTCAAGGCTAATGGCGCAGCCGCAGCGGAAGCGCACCTTCTGGACCTCCGCGCCGAAAAGCACCCCGGGAGTCGCGCGCATCACGAGCATGGCGACCCCCGGGTTCGGGTATCTCAGGATGCACGGCACGACATTCCCTCCGGTCTGGGCCGGAAGGGAGATCACATTCCTGCATTCATTCGGGTCGCCGAGCTGAGCGCCGTTGCCGTGGAGCGCTATCAGTGTCACCGACGCCGGGGCCGAGGTCGCGTTCCGTATGCCGACGATGCTCTCCCACCTCGTGAATACTCCCGTACCGTCGGGGAGCGTCGTCGAGTCGGTGGCGGCCAACGCGTAGGGAACGTAGATGTCGGGCGGCTCGGCTCCAGGCGCGTTGCCTGCTCGAGCGAGAAGAAGGAGCCCCAGCAGGCTACTGCCGAGCATTCTCGACGAAAAGGGCGAAATCTTGGCGGAAGACGGTGTTATCGGGGCTGGGATCAATGCCATCTCCTGTCAGGCTGAAGGGGCTTACTTGGATCAGGATGTTGGTCGCGCCAATCGGGATGTCGGACGCCTTGATCGTGATCCGCTCGACGTTGTTCTTTCGGTCGCGGACGACCGGTGACGGATCCTTGAGCGAGTAGCCGTTTCGGGAGCAGGAATCGAGACTGGTGTAGTAGTTGTTTCCGTACCAAGAGCTCGTCACGATTGTGGCGTTGAGGTCGAGGTCGTTTACGAGATTCACGAGGGCGTTCCCCGTAATGCCTGATGCTCTGTCGGTCCAAACGAGCGAGATGTTGATGTCCTTCGTGTTGTCCGCGATCGTGAGGTATCGCGAGTACGACTGGGAGGTGTTCGTGAACGTCGTGCTCTGATTGTCGTAGAAGTAGTTCGAGGAAGCTCGGAGGAGCCTGTCGAGGCTCGCACCACCCCAGCCCTGGTACTTATCAGGAGAGGGCCGTACGTCACCGCAGTAGCTGCAACACGGACTGCAGCCGCTGCTGCACGCAGGTTGGGACGTCACAGTCCTCGCCGCGGCGATCAGAGCGGCTTTGACAAGCGCAGGGGCAGGTGAACTCACTCCGAGGACGCGGAACCAGTCTCGCACGATGGCGGCTGCCCCGGAAACGGCCGGGGCGGAAAAGCTCGTGCCAGCGGCCCAGCCGTAGCGCGCGGTGCCGTCAAGATCCATGTTGCAGGTATTGGTGTTGGCGCAGCCGGAATTCCAATCCACTGAACGCCAGCCATAGGATCGGGTCCCGGGCGCAACGAGGTCGGGCTTGAGGCGCTGATTCGAGAACCCCAGGCGCGAGAGATTCGCTATCTGATAGGGATTGTCAGCGTTGCCGGGGTCGTTGTTTCCGCATCCGGGAGTGTAGGTTTGATCGTTATAGTTCTCCGTCGCGCCTACGGTGATGACGTTCTTCGCGACTGCGGGAGCCGTCACGAGGTAGTGGGCTGGATTCGCGGGATTCGTTCCGCGATTGCCGGCGGACACAACGTGAAGCACTGGGGAGTTCGGGCCGAAAATGGTCTGACCGTTATCGAAGAGAAACCAGGCAGCCGAGAGAGAGCGCGTGGACTGATCGAGGAGTTGAGAGGAATCGTCGTAGTCGATGCTCGGTCGATTCCAGCTGTGGTTCAGGATGGTGGCCCCGGGCCCGGTGCCGCTGTCCGGGAGACTGATGGTCGATCCGAGCTCTACGAGCGCATACCGCAAGCGCTGCATGTAGTTGTCGCCAGTGAACGGGTCGGCCTCCCCCTCGGAGCGGAAGGGAGTGGCGCACAGGCCAAAGAATTGGCACATCGCCACGCGTGCACCCTGCGCCACACCCTGTGTGAAGGAGTAGCCGCCCCCGTCGCGCCCCGGGCTGGCTGTGGATGCATATCCTGCTGCGATGTCACTTGTGAATGAACCGTGATAGTAGTAGTCGTTGGCGATCGTCTCGGCGGTATCCGACGTTACGTCCGTAGTGAAGACGAGCTTGCAGGGGGCGGTAGGATAGGTCGGAGGTCTCAAGAACGGCGGGCAATACGAGGAGCCGTTGCGCCGAAGGCCGCTATCAATACCGGTATCGAGAAACCCGATCACCTGGTTATGGAGATTCAGCCCGATACCGGACAACTGAGAGAGGTATCCGTCCCAGTAGCGCGGGCTGGATGTGTTTGATGGAAGCGTGGCCGGCCACGACGATCCAGGAGTGCGGAAGGTGCCGGCGATGATACGCGTGGCTCGCTCGTCTGACGGCTCGGGCGGTTGCGGCGAGCGATTGACGCTCAGGACTTCAGGAAGCGCGCTTAGAACGAGAGCGTCTAGACGGCTGACGTATGCGGAGTACGACTCGGTCGGGCCGGTCCGGTACTGCAGGAGGGGTGGACGGGCGTCGACAGAAGTCAGCGCACGGAGAACGACTTCTCTGGCTGACGAGACAACAAGGACATGAGTCAGCGCGGGACCGTCGTCGTCGCCGTCGGCCCTCCAATCAATGCTCTCGCGCTTGATGCCAGCTGGGACCTCCAGAACAGCGTAGACATATGGAAAGGCCTTCGCGAGCGCGTTCGCCGCCGCGCGGGACCCGTAGAAGTAGTACGCCATAGTCTGGAGCGGTTCCAGGGAAACGAGCCCGGTGGCCTCGATCGCTCGGATCCACGCAGACTCCGGATACGACTTGAAAACGACGACGAACTGGCCGATATCGCTCGCCGGATAGATCTCGTCGCGTCCAGGGAAGTCGTCCGTGAAGGAGATTGTTGCAGCGTCATAGGTGGTATGCCGAAAGAAGACGCGATGCGCATCCGGAATCGGCTCGAGCTCGACGATCCCGCGGACCTCAAGAGTCTTTAAGGCCGAAACCCGGGCCGGAGAGCTTGCGAACACCACGCAGTGAAGTGACTGACAGAACCGTTCTCCCACGTCGCTTGAGCCGAGAAGCTCGTCTGGCGTCTTGGACGAGGCGCTCTCCGCCGTCGTGCGTGTTCGGACGACGAAGGTGTCCACGTCGGCGTTCGCTTGAAGCGAAGGGAGAAGGAGCACCGAGAGCGCCGCGAAGACTGGACCGACCTTCGACGGGGCTTTGCGGTCGCGGTGGGGCATTTGGTCTCCTTTCGAGTGTAGGAGGGCGACAGCCGTTTCACTAGAGCGACGACTCACCGATGGGCGCGTGGAATCGCCCACGCGTTTCGGAAGGGGAAGAGACACCACGGGCGGAGGTCTCGGGCGGTCCGAGGGTGGACCGCCCGGTGCCGACACGAGTAGCCCAGGTGGCGTTGCCACATTTCTAGGCTCCGCGAGCCGCCCTCTTTTCCTACTGGCGGCGGGATCTTTCTCAAAAATGATGCGAATACATCAGATTCCGGGATGAGACCAGGGCCGACCAGCGAAACCGGATCCTCGGGGCGTTGTCTCCTCGCTGACGGGCGGCTGTCGTTTGGGTCTCAGCGCGAGATCCGCGGCTGAATCGAGCCCGGTACCTCGCACTGCCCGGCTTCGTTCCGAGGGTGAGATCGGTGGTTACGCGGTGGAGGCGCTCGTCGCCGCGGGATTCGTCGCCGCCACCGCCGGTTTCAAGACGCCCTCCGCCGGACGTTTACGAAGGAGCGCCACATCGCGGGACAGCGAGTTCCCGACGGAGGATTGAGCTGGCTGGTTCGATTCGCCCTCGTGGTTCGGTCCCCACCGGGAAGAGACCACAGATCCATCCTTCACGCACAAGAGCCAGCGGTCAGGGGACTCCCAGCACCGACGGCGTGACTGCACGGGGCCGCTCCGCTCGATCCCGGATGCCGATCTGCTTGACACAAGCCGATCGTCGATCCACATTGGGATCAACCCCTCCCCCATCAGCTCCTGCGAGACCGCTCTCCACCACGCGCACAGACAGGCGGGGCCGACCTGCCCCTCGCGAGGGTCGATCGTGCCTTGAGCACCGGCGCTCGTCGCACCGCCGGCACCTGTAGGGAGGCGCCCTCGAGAATCAGCATCGACGAGTTCTTCGACGAGGTCGCCAAGCTCGGGTATTCGCCGGATCAGCTCGCGGCGGCGGGCCTCGACCGCCCCGCCTTCAACGCGCGCATCATCCAGAGCTGCGAGCAGTACGCCCGGGGCGCCTGGGGTTTCAACGTCAGGCATCCATCTCTGCGCGTCGTCTGGTCCGCGTACCACGCGTCGGTGATCGACCGGGCCGTCGGACTCGGAGCTGACGTGCGCCCCCTCCTCGAGGCGTACCCGAGGGAGGCGGACGTCGAGGCGTGGGCGGGGCCGTTCGGTGCGGCCGCACGCGATGCCATCCTCGACTCGCCGGTGCTCAGCTTTCACGTTGAGCACGAGCGGGCGCGCTTCCTGCCCGGCCGACCCTCGGGCGAGGTCCCGTACCCAAGCTGGGCGTTCCAGCGCTCCGTCGATCCAGCAACGCAGTCGCTCTGCGCCACGGACGCGATCCGATACGCGGCCGACGGCGCACCGCTCGGCCCGGTGTTCGCTGAGGCTCGCGCGATGCTGCCTGGGTTCCAGGACGTTCCCGTGTGGCACCAGCGGCTAGCCGCAGCCGTTTACGCCAGGCTCCCTGCCCCTCCGCGGGTACGCCACTGCCTCGACACGGCCACGATCTCCTTCGCGACGTTCGACGAACGAACCGGGATGCGCTGTCGCCGAACACCTGTGCACGAGATCCTTATGGGAGGGCTCGATCTCCTGACGCCTGTCGAGCATCTCGTCCTGCGCAAGAACCTCACAACTACGCGCCTCGCAGATCTCCGACTCCCGCCGGTCTACCGCGAGTTCGTGCCAGAGCACCGGGTCGCACTCCTGACGGCAGCTCTGTTCTCGGTCGACGAGGACCCACACGGTCGGGGCACCCGCGTGTGGCATCCTCTCGCCGCGCTGCACCCAAATGGCTTCGTGGCGACGCGCGCGTCCGACCGGATTTCGACGGACTGGGTGGAGTTTGATGTGCACGCAGGCTACGGCGCCGAGGACTGCTGGCCGTTCGCAGGCCGGCTCTAGTCCGCACCGCTGCCCTGGCCGTGCGTCGCTTCGCACCAGACGACGACCCGCGACGAGGCGGACGTACCGTTCCGCCACCAGCCGCCCGCGACGAGGCGTTCAGCGCCGGCGCCGTCGGGGATCCTCACCGCTTCGAACCTCCCGAACCGCTGCCCTGCCTGAGTGGCGCCCCACACCACGCGCGCCAGCTCCGGCCCCAGCCGCTGGAGAGGCATCCCAGGGTAGAGCAGGCGCCCAGGCAGACCGCCACGCGTGACGGCGATGTCCACGGCGAGCCCGCGCCCCCGCTGTGCCGCAGAGAACAGGACGAGCCCTGGTGGCATCCGGATACGACCGCGGTCCACCCCCTGGCTCAGCGAGACGAGCAGCACGCCGAGGGGGACTTCGAAGGCCGCGCAAGCCTGTCCGAGTAGGGCGCCGCAGCTCGCAGCCCGAGCCTCACGCGAAATCGAGCCGACGGCGGCGCAGAACGAGTCTGCGAGCGCCCGATCCGGAACCAGGACACGGCCCGCGATGCGGTTGCAGCTGTCCTCTTCGAGCCTGTAGAGCTCGAGCACAGCACGGTCGCGGAGAGCTGCAGTTGAGATCCCCTGGGTCGTCCGCTCGAGCACCCGCTCCCACAACCCGTCGCGCTCGACGAAGAAGAAGCGATGCGCCACCTCGTGCGCGTACGCGAAGCGGAGGAACGGCTGGAGAGAGAGACTCGGGTCGTCGTCGAGCCATACGCGCTGGTGCGGCCGCGGGTTGAGCGTGATGGTGAACTGGCCCGTGTCGCGGTCGAACGTTAGGCGGCCAGTCGGCACCTTCTCGTCGAAGACCGGCCGAGGCACGATCTGAAACGACGAGACGCTCCCGGCGAGGCGAATGGGTATCGACGGGCGAGGTCCGAGCGTCGCGGCAATACGCTCGACCACGCTCTCCTCGAACGCCGGGAGCGTCCGGGAGCCGAGTGCTGCGAGGAATGCCCGACGAACCTCCCGCCGACGCTTCGTCGCTAGCGCTTCAGCGGAGAGCCGTCGCCGCGCCACAGCCGCACCACATCCTCGTCCGACCATAGGGGGTTCATCGCAGGCGCGCCGCTCTCGCGCCGCTGGACGACGTGGCTCTTGATCTCGGCAAGCAGCGCGGGACCGATCCGTTCGCCGATTTCTCGGATGTCTTCCCGGCCGAATCTGCCGCTACGGCCATTCCGATTTTGGGCGCTGTAGAAGGTCAAAACCGCGTCCGTGATGGCACGCTCCTCCGCATCATCACCTCCCACGACTACCGGAGCTTTGGCCCATTCCGCGAGCACGGTGCCGGGGTCCGACTTGTACCGAATGTCACGGCAGGGTTCCCGCACCTCATCCGAGTGGAGGTAGTTGCTGATCGCCACCGTCGACACATCGTCAACCCCGATGGGCGCCCACTTGTCGTGCCAAGTCGCCGCGGTCATGGTCAGCAGCCGACGGAGCTCGCTCCGGCAGGAGCCGTCAGCGAGGTTCTCCACCGCGGTCATGTCCCCGGGCGTGGCGAGCCACGCCGCAATCGCCGCGGAGGAACGAGCTCGCTCGTCCGTGTCCGCCCCCTCCCGCCGGGCTTCGGACCGGATCGCCGCAATCTGGTCCTTCCAGAGCTCCCACGCGGCCCGGACCGAGTGAACGACGAGGCGCTGGGCGTTCGCGAGGCACGCCTTGTGCGACTCGTGTGCCGTCGTGCCGTCGCAGCAGGGGTGCTTACTGAGGAACTTCGCGAGGGAGCCCGAGAAGAACAGGCCGTCGCTTAGGAACACGTAGAGCTTCCATAGAGCTTCGTACCTTGCGGCCGAGTCATCGATCGCAGCGGAGACGCGGCTGAGGACGCTGCGCAGGCGTGCGCTCGTCTGACCGTCCGGCTTCTCCCGACCGAGCTCCTCGATGGTCCGCACTACATCCCGATCCGTCACCACGAGCGAGGGGTCCTTGTAGAGCTGTTTGAACGGGGTCGTCCAGAAGATGACGTCTGCCGGGGGCTGGAGATACTCCGCAAGCTCGTCGTTGGGGCGTGCCTTGGGCGTCTCGGGTGCGGCCGCGCTCGCCAGGCGGGTAAGGGTCGCTGTCACGCTCTCCTCGTCGAGAATGCGGTGGCTGAGATACCGCTGAATGAGGTTGGAGATCGCGATGAAGAACGGCGCGAAGCGAGGTGAGTCCACGATCGCAGCCAGCTCGCGCAGTTGCTCTGGTCGGCACTCAGCCGTCTTCAGGAGTGCGTCGGCGCAATGGCCGGGAATGACCATGAGCGGCCGGTACATCCTCCGCTCTGCGATCTTCTGCAGCAGCCGTGCCGCTGGCGTACGGCGCCGCCAGGTCTGCGTGCCCGCCTCCGGCTCGGCCGTCGTGAGCAGTTGCTCGAGGAAGTGGTCGTCGCCGGTGAGGGAGAGATTCGGTTGGTTGAGGTTGTAGAGCGCGGCGCGCGACGGCTTCCTGCCACCCAAGAGGATAAGGGAGCGCGAGAGCATCGCGATCCCGGCTTGGACGATCCGGTGGAACACCGCTTTTTCGTGGATCTCGTGGCGGCTGTGCAGGAGCCGGAAAATGTCGTTAATCCGCTCGACGCGGACGGTCCCGCGCTTGTGGTCGAGGAGGTCGATGGCGCACCGGAACAGCGGCAGTCCCTGCCGCGGCCACGACGCCCCGTCTGGATCCTGCACGAGAATGTAGAAGCGCAGGAGCGTCTTGTCGAGCTTCCCGTGCATGCCGAGTCGACGCATGTCTCGATCGAGGTAGTCGAGCAGGTCGGCGCTGAGCGTGTCACCGATGATGTCATGACGGTACGGCTGGAACCAGGCGTAGTGGAGCGCCTGGCCGGTCTTCGTGTCGCCGGCCGGACCGAGCTGCCACTTCAGGTAGTCGACGCCTTCGAAGCCGTTTCGGATCTCGAGCCCGTTCGCGTGCGTGAGGGCGTCGCGCGTGTGCTCGAAGGCGAGGAGGTGGAAGAGGAGCGCCGGGAGGATCTCGTCTTCCGCGCTCGGCCACTGATTCCTCGCGAGGTCGACGAACGTCCGTAAATGCCCAGCGGGGCGACCCGGCTCTGGACGCTCGACGTCCTCCTGGAGCCGGTCCCAGAACGCTGGACTGTGAAGAGCGAGCGTCTGCGCCAGCACCGATCGTTTGCGGTCGAGGAGGAGGAGGTAGAGAGCTGGATTCTGCTTGAAGTCGTCGTGCTTCTCGTAGGGACCGTAGAACGACTGGACCTTCACGCGGTGTGCGGCGTCATTCTCGTCGACCCCGTAGGGGTAGATGTGGTGCGTCTTCTTCTCGATGTCGTGGGAGTACGGGCCGTGGGGGATGTCGTGCAGCAGCGCGCCGAGCCGGATCAGGATCTCCTCGGATCGCGTGATTGCTGGCGCGCCAGATGACTTCTTGTCCTTCTCGCCCACGAGCCGCTGCTGGCTGTCTCGCAGGGCGCGGATGAGATCCTGGGCCGTATGGAGCGTACCGATTCCGTGGGCACCCCGCGTGTGGTTGGCTGATGGGTACAGAAGGTCGATGAAACCGAGCTGGTTGATACGGAAGAGCCGCTGGTACTCCGGCGTATCGATGGCATCGCGCTCGAGATCGCTGGCGTGGACGAGCCCGTGCACCTCGTCAGCAAACAGGTGTCTGTTTTCGAAGACGGCGAAGGGATCTGCGGCCGCTCCCTCCCCGTGGCTTTCCGCCCCGCCGACCGCCCGATGGGCCGTTTCCCGCGGTGCGTCGGAGGCGAGATCCGCCGCAGCCGTTGTCGCAAGCCCCTCGTGGTTGCCAGCGAAAGTCAGCTGGTCCTCGCTCCGTGATTTCGGCGCCCTCACGGGGCGGGCCTCAGGGCTCAGCTTCTCTCGGTCTGTCATCGAAGACCTCCAGAGACGGATGCATGATACCAAGGCGCCGTGGGGCAGTGTGGATTGTGCGCTCCATTCAGCAGCCTCTCACTACGATGGGCCGCAGCTGATCTGCGCCTTCTGCCACTCCTCGATCGCAAGCCTGTTCGGCGACAAGGCCGAGGACACCACCGAGGAGCTGTTCGCGTGAGGGGGCGCGTCCACTTCTACCAGCCGTGCCTCGAGGAGCGGAACCTCCGCCGCCTCTACCGCCTCAAGGTCTGGTTCCGGGAGCAGAGCGGCCGCCGGATGCCGATGACCGTTCTCCTGAACCGAATCCTCGACGACTTCTTCATCCTCTTCGAGTCACCCGCGGACGCACCCCCGTGGCTCGCGTCTTCCCGCATCAGGAGGACACCATGACTTCCGGCCTCCCCTTCGCGTTCGGCGTCTCTCCGGATCTCAAGCGCTTCCTCGATCTCCTCGAGAAAGTCGCCGACGTCGTCGAGCTTCTCTACCAGCTCGGTGCCGCGAAGGACGCTCGGGAACTCGAGACCCTCGTCGTCCAGTTCCTCGAGCACGTCGACGCGCCCGACCCGCCGTCCCGCTTTCCCTTCCCGGCCGCGCGGGCGTAGTACCAGTTCTCTCGACCCACCTTCTCTCAGAGGCCAGCGATTCCGCTGGCCTCTTCTTCGACATCCTCGAGGTGGCCGAGGAGGTGGGCCCCGACCGATTCGGCACGCCGCGTTGTGCCACCTTTCCCATTCGGCCTGAAGGCCGATGCCTGGGCTTTCGACCTCGTACGACGCTCGGCCCCGCGCTCGGTTCCCTTTGGTTTACTTCCGAACCCACGCGCGGTACGCTAGGTGGCGTTCCTTCAAATAGTTACGCCGACACAGCAGGAAGGCCTTGGGGTTCAATGCATCGGAACGCATCCCTCGCACAGCATCCTCCGGGAGAAGGCGTAACATCCGCACGCGTGAGACTCCGCAGCGAGTCCGGGCTGATTGAAGCCAACGCAACGTCGGGCTCGACCATAGCTGCCGAACCTTCCTCGGTGGGCATCCTCGAGCCGGCCCCCTCGGACAGAGGCTCTCCGTAGCGTTCAACGCCTCGATCGACCGAAGCAGAGATCTATGAACCGGCAGGCTGCCGTCCATTGATGGAAAGGAAACATACTCATGGCGAAGCGAGACAGTAGTTCATCATCGGCGAAACGGCGTCGGCTGGCCTCTGTCCGTGCAGAGGCCATCGCCGCCGGGACGGAGCGCTTCCTTTCCCGGGGGTTCAGTCCCGAAGAAGCGAAGTCCTACGCCACGCTCTTCTACGAAGAGGGCCTGAAGACCCGTCGGGAGCTCTCCGGCCTGCGGAATGAGATACAGCAGCTCGAGGCTGCCGGGCACGCCTAGCGTCCCGCGGCATTGACTGCGCTGTTCACGGGGGGCATCATTGCCCCCCGTTTTCTATGCGAAGACGACTTTTTCCCGCACACCTCGACCTAGTCGAAACGGCCATTACCGTGATCCGCGACGTGCAACGAGTCGTCGCGAGGAAGATCCGTCTCAATCCTTATCGCGCCTTCGCGCCGCTCGAGGTTCAGGGTCGAAACAACAAGAAGCTCCTGGGCGTTGATTTCGCAGCCGAATCCGAAGCTGCAGACATGCTGCGAGCGAAACTCCCCGGTCTGCGCGCACTCGGCGAGGAATCCCTCACCGACGCTGACCTCGATCTCTCTCGCGAGGAGTCCCTTGTCGTTCTCATGGACATGGTCGACGGCACGGATCTCCTCGAACGCGGGCTCTCGAACTGGTGCTCCGCGATGATCTTCTTCCATCCGCCAGAGCGGCGCATCCTCGGCGCATTCGTTGGGCTCTTCGAAGAAGGTGTGTACTACGCGACCGAGAAGGTCGCTCCTCACTTCCGCTCTTTCACACGCGATTCCGCCGCTCGCAAGCTTACCGCACCGCCGTCCGACGTCGAAGCGAGGTTCAAGTGGGCCGATCGCTTCGAAGACGCGTCCATCGCGTACTACGGCCAGAAGAACAAGAACTTCCTTTCACTCCTCGGGAAGCGCTGCTTCGCAAAGAGTGTCGGGAGCACCAACGAGAAGGCAGCCTTGCGAATCTACAATTTCGCGGGCAACCCAATGATGATGAAGGTCATCGACGGGTATAAGCGTATCGACGCGGTATTCGATGTCCACGGACAGCACCCTCATGACGTCGCACCGGGCGCCTACATCGCTTCGAGAGTGGATGGGGTCGTGTTCACCGATATCTCGGGCGCGCGAATAGACCTCGCGGCTAGCCTCTTGCGCCCCGCCCACGAGGATCACAAGCTGAAGTACGTCCTGGCGGGATCGCATTCCCTCGCCGAAGAGATCCGGGCCGCCGTCGCGTTGGAAGCTTGACTGCCGCGATCGAGACGCGCTGCCAGGCCGCAGGCAACTTACCCTCTCACCCGTACGAGCCTCTTCAGGAAGTGGCCCGCCGGTAGGGACAGGACCTCGAGATGTACCGGTCGAATCCGTCGCACGGCACTCCTCACGGCCTCCAGAAGCCTGCCCCGGCGATACGGCGTCAGCTCCCCCTCGAAGACGGACGGGAGGATTCCCCTCAGGCCCGCGTCCCGCGCGATCGTGGCCACCCGCAGGCGCGCACTCGCGACGGGGGTAGCGCAGAAGAGGATGACAGACACGGGCGTCAGTGGTTGTAGTGGAATCCGTGACAGCGGCGACGGCCCGTCTTCTCGAGGATCTCCGCGAGGTGCCGCGCCTGCGCCTCGATGATCTCGACGAGGGAACGGCGCTCGCCCCGGTACCGCCAGCGCGCCGGGAGGTTTCGGGCGTAGGCCCGGAGCAGCCGGCGCCGCGTCGGGATCGAGAGACGGCCGTCGCGGGTCTTCGTGATCTTCGACCCTCGCGTGAGGAGCGCGAGGGCTGGCCGGTCGGCCCCGAGTGCCCGGAACGCCTCGACGAAGTCGTAGAGGAGGGAGAGCTTTCCCTCCTGGCCGTCCGTATGGACGAACCCGAGACGCGGATCGAGGCCTGCCGCTGCGAGGGAGCGGTGGCAGGTCGTGTAGAGGAGCCCGCAGAGGCAGTTGAGCGTCGCGATCGTCCGGAAGTGTGTTCCGCGACAATTTGATTTCCCGGGCGTGTATTTCTAATTGACGCCGGACAGGAAGTGAGCTGCGGCGCTTCCTCCCCTCGATGGCGAGGAAGCGCCCTCGAACCGCCTCGATCGACGGGCCGTCGGCGGCGGCGAACGCAGCGACGTTCCGCTCCATCACGGTGATCGCCGCCTCGAGGACGTGGCCGAGCGCCGGATTCGTGCGCGCCAGGTAGCGCGCGTAGAGCTTGAGGAGCTGCGCCTGGTTCTGCCCCTTCGCCGTCAGCATCTCGCGGGAGATGGCGACCCACGCCTCCGTCTCGTAGGCCCGGAGCTGCCCGCGGAGGATCGCCGGGCACTCTCGCGGGACTGCGCCTTCTGCCACTCCTCGATCGCAAGCCTGTTCGGCGACAAGGGCGATGACACCGCCAAGGAGCTGTTCACGTGAGGGGGCGCGTCCACCTCTACCAGCCGTTCCTCGAGGAACGGAACGTCCGCCGCCTCTACCGCCTCAAGGTCTGGTTCCGGGAGCAAAGCGGCCGCCGGATGCCGATGACCGTTCTCCTGAACCGGATCCTCGACGACTTCTTCATCCTCTCCGAGTCACCCGTGGACGCGCCCCCACGGCCCGCGTCTTCCAGCACCAGGAGGACACCATGACTTCCGGCCTCCCCTTCGCGCTCGACGTCTCGCCAGATCTCAAGCGCTTCCTCGATCTCCTCGAGAAGGTCGCCGACGTCGTTGAGCTCCTCTACCAGCTCGGTGCCGCGAAGGACGCTCGGGAACTCGAGACGCAGGTCACCGAGTTCCTCCAGGCCGTCGAGACGCCGGAGCCGTCCTCGAGGATTCCCTTCCCCGTCGTCCGCGCGTAGCCCTTCCCCGGCTCTTCTACCTCAAGAGGCCAGCGATTCCGCTGGCCTCTCATTCGTGCTCCCTGTATTGGCGTGCCCCAACCTGTGATCAGTCGATTTGTAGACAACGCGCGTCGCCGCAGGCAGGCTATTGGTAGCACATTGCCAACTGAGAAAGGAGCTTCAATGCCGTACCTCGGAGCCCTCGTCGCAGCCGTCATCTTAGGCGAGGTGGAGGATGCGCACGTCGCGATCTACGGGAGCCCGTTCCCGGAGACGGACGAGGCCCGTGCAGCACTCGCACACCTCCGACGCTTCCTGGAGACGTACTACCTCGACGTCGACGACCGCGATCCCTTCCACGCCCATTCCTCGACCGGGAGCCTCACTACGCCCCAGATCGCCATCCTCTCTGGTCTCCCAGAGGTACACCTCTGGACGACGAAGGAGGTCCAGCCGGACCGCGCGCTTCTCGCACGCCTCCCGCGAGAGCTCGCCGAGAAGCACTGCGCTCTCCCGCTCCAAACGAAGCACGTCAAGGGCGTCCTACACGCCGTCGTCGCGCTCGCCGTTCCAAACAGAAAGGACGCACTCGCGGACATCGAAGCCGCGCTCCAGCTCCCCGTGTTCCAAGTCATCGCCTACCCCTCGCACATCCAGGAGGCGATCAAGATGTACTACTCGGGTTAAAACCTCTGAGCCGACGGTCGCCTCTGCGCCCGTCGGCTCCTTCGTGTCCGCCTACGCACGGACGGGAATCGCGCTCCCCGGAGGTATCCCACAGACCGCGCTCAGGGTCTTGAGTCGTCCGATGAGCTCCTCCGTGAACAGCTCCTCGAAGAACGGCTGTTTCTGGCGGATCGAGTCCAGCTGCACCCACGCGATGTGTCCAGGCCGATCTCCCATCGCCGGAAGCTCCTTCCCCGGATCGGCCCAGGATGGGAGGAACACCGTGGCGTGGTACTCCGTATAGATTCCGAGCCGGCGCGACCACTTGTTGAAGCGGAACTCGAAGGTCGGACTTGGATCGAGGCGCACGACGTCGCGCCAATCGAAACCGAGCTCCTCGTTGGCCTCGCGGAGGACGGCTTCCTCGGCCGTCTCCCAAACGGCCCTCCCGTCGTCGGTCGTCTTCCACTTGTGCTTGCCACCAATCAGCGCAGGCACCTGCCAAACGTCGGAGGCATCGTCAATGAGGACATGAAGCGCCTCGTCCCTCAACCCGACGAAAGCTGCAAAGGCGATGCGTTGAACCCTGGACGGATCTCCGGTTCCGAAAGGCTCGAGCGAATGGCGTCTCCGGTCGATCCATGCAGCAAGTTCATGCGACGGAAGCCGCTGGCCACCATCGTCCCAGCCCCCGAAGAGCGTTTGCTCTCCCGACGCCACGTAGTAGAGATCACGTAGCGTCCACGTACACCCGAGCGCCTCGGCGACAAGTTTCGTCTGCCCCTCAGTCCAGCGCAGCAGTCCCAATGTCTCGAAAAGCTCGACGAGCGCGTCGATCTCCTCCTTGGTAAGCGCTGTTTTCTCCAGCAGCTCCTCGCGGCGGATGAACAGCCGTTCTTCGGTAGCCCACGGTGCCAGAAAGCTCGTCAGCTTCGATCTCACCATCCACCTCCGCGCCACGTGTCTTCGAGGATTCTGGCACATCGTCTCGCAGCCTTGCCGAGCTGGCCCTCCTCCATGGCCCCTGATCCGTCCGCCGGGGCTCACCCCAGTTTCCGCACGAGCCGCTTGCCAGCCGTTTCTCGAGGAGAGGAGAGTCCGCCGCCTCTACCGCCTCAAGGTCTGGTTCCGGAAACACGACGGCCGCCGGATGCCGATGACCGTCCTCCTGAATCGGATCCTCGACGACTTCTTTCTCCTTTCCGAGTCACCCATCAACGCTCCGCCGCTGCCCGCGCCTTCCGGCACCAGGAGGACACCATGGCTTTCGGCCTCCCCCGTGGCGCTCGGCGTCTCCCCGGACCTCAAGCGCTTCCTCGATCTCCTCGAGGAAGTCGCCGACGTCGTCGAGCTGCTCTACCAGCTCGGTGCGACGAAGGACGCCCGGGAACTCGAGACTCTCGTCGTCCGGTTCCTTGAATGCGTCGAAGCGCCTGAGCCACCTTCCCGCTTCCCCTTCCCCGCCGCGCGGGCGTAGCACCCGCTCCGCTGCCTCTCTCCGTCCCGACACCTCGCCTCCTCTACGATCGCGCCGGAGTTACCCGGCGGACGCTCTCGGAAGACCCCACCGTAGAGGCGCCAGGCCGCCTTGCACGCCCCGATGGCGTCCGCAGTCGTCTCGCTCAGCGTCGGAAACGCGAAGCGATGCCGCGAGCGCGTAGCAGAGCCTCGTCTTGTAGGCGTACGGGATGCAAGAAAGCAAGGGACGCCGCGACGCCGGAGCGTTCGTCACGACCATTCGGCGCTCGCGGCCGACCGCTGTGAGGTTTCAGTCGGTTTTCGCCCCGCGCCCGATTCGCCGCCTCAAAAACCACCAAACCGCAAATCCCGCCAGAACGACTGGCAAGCCGAAGCCCAGGTAGACCCAGCCGCCGTTAGAGCGCAATACCAGGCGGAACGACTGCTCCGGACTGACGATATTCGCGAGCCTCGTGACGGCCACGGCTCTCACCTTGAGGTTGTACTCGCCCGGCACGGCCTCGGGGCCTGCGCTGAGTCGTACGTCGATGCGAGCGCGTTGACCTGGCGCGACGACGGCTAGACGACTCGGCGTGACCGCGGCCTCGAATCCGATAGGAGCGTCGGCCTCCACCCGGACATCTCTTGCAGTTACGCCCCCGGTATTCTCCAGCGCCAGGGCCACTTCTTTCGGCGTCGATCGATCCATGACGACGAGCAAGTTGTCAACTAAGAGAGCCAGGCGCGGGGCTCCGACGGGGCGAAGCTGCAGCTCAGCGGTGCCGATGGCACGCTCGCCATCGCGAACCTCCGCTCGAAACGAGAGGAGTTTTCCGAACCACTCAGAATCCGCATCCGCAGGAACGAAAACCCGGAGCACGACACGTGCACCGTTCTGGCCTTCAGCGAAACGGAAGGAACTCAGCCGCGCTTTCGTCGAGGCGTCAATCCACTCGTGGGTCATCGCCGCCGGCAATCCGGCGACTACGAGTCTCACGTCGCGGCTCCCGGACGAGAAGCGTTCGAGATCCAGAACGTAGTCCGCCTTGTCGTCGAGCGCCGCCTCCTGAGAGAAGTTCTGTGCCCTCACGACTATGGAGTCCTCGCGACCCCCGCGCTGTAGGATGACCGGAACCTCTTCCCGTCGTGTCCCCGACACGATCACTACCGTAACCTCGTCGGTATCCCGAAGCAGTCGGAACGTCACACGATGTCGGCGTCCCTCAACGCCCCGAATGATCAGCGAAGCCTGATACGGCTCCCCGATGAGGCTCCTCGCATCGCGCAGACTCACGAGGTACTGACGCACGCCTCCGCGAAAAGCCTGCGGAAGCTCCAGGAGTTCCAGACCGACCGTAACGGGACCGCCCTGAGGCGCGCTCTTCTCTGCGGCCACGATCCGGAACGATGGGAGCTCGTTCGTGTAGTTGATGCGCGCTCGCATCGTCTCCAGCTCCGCGAGCCGGAGCTCCGCTTCCGCCGCACGCAGCTCGGCCTCGGAAACAAGCCCCTGCTTCGCGAGGGCCTGCCGTCTCTCGAGAACATCACGCGCGAGCTGCTCCTTCAGAGATGCGTGCTCGACGTCGATCTGGAGCTGCGCTTCCGATCGGCCCTGCTGTCCGTGCACCGAACTCGAGGCAGACAATAGGAAGAGCAGCGTCACTCCAGCCCGCTCAATCCACTTCATACAGCCTCTCGACGTCGGCCTGGCTCATCCCTGCGCTCGGCCGCTCGTAGACGAGACGCCCTTTCCGGAGGAATCCAACCCGATCCGAGTAACCCAGGATGCTATGAGCGTCGTGCGACGCGATCAGGATCGCCGCACCTCGTCCTCGAAGCGTTTCGACGGCATCCCGTAGCTGGCGCGCGCTTGCCGGATCAAGCCCGGACGACGGCTCGTCTAGTAGGAATACGTCCGCGCCCTTGACGAGCCCCATCGCGAGGACCACCTTCTGCCTCGTCCCCTTACTGTACGTCGACAGCGGCTCTCGGCTCGATTCCATCGGGAAGTCGAGGCTCTCCAGCGCGTCCCGCACTACAGCGGCAGAGGGAGCGCTCCCGTTGAGGCGCTCGAAGAACCGGATGTTTTCCCAGGCATCGAGGTGGCCGTAGAGGCGCGCAACCTCCGGCACATAGGCCACCCTGCGCCTTGCGCCGACCGGGTCTGCGGCAATGTCCATGTCGGCGACGCGGACGCTTCCGCGATCAGGGCGAAGGAGCCCGAGACAGGCGTTGATGAGTGTCGTCTTGCCTGCGCCGTTCCCTCCGAGGAGCGCGTAGGCCGTCCCCGGCTCGACTGTAAGGGTGACGTCGAAGACTCCGCGTGACGAAGGGCGAAAGACGGCCGTAACGTCCTTGCAGGCGAGGCCGCCGCTCATGGCCGCACGTCCATCCGATCGGCCGCACGGAGCGCGATCGCGAACGCCACGAGTGCAAACAGCGCCATTAATGAAAACGGCACGACGCAGCGCCTGAGTATCGTGTCGGACGATACCCACGTCGGCTGGAACGGGACCATGAAGGCCCGAACATCCTCGTGAACGACGAGCGCCCGCCCGCGATTCTCCGTTTCCCGCGCGTAGAAGAACTCCCGGCTCTCGGCGAGGCGGCGGCCGATGCTCTCGTCGTAGCTCCTCGCCTCGGCGACGAAGTGGCGTCGCTGCTCCGCACCTGTCCACGCTAGCTCCGCGCCCGCCTGCTGAAAGACCGCTGCAGGCGAGCAGACCGCGAGGAGCCGCGTGTAGCGCTCCCGTGCTTCCTCGTCAGCCCTCTGCTCGTCCCAGATCTTCCCGAGGACTGCTCGCCGTTCCTTACGCAGCGCGTCCGTCGACTCGCGACGCGCCCGGTCAAACTCATCCCTTCGGCTCGCGGCTTCTGAGTCTCCGCTCATGTAGAGGAGGAAGGCTTTCTCGAGCCGTCTATTGTGCGCGAGACGGAGCGCCGACAGCTGCTCATCCTCCCGAATCGCCAGCTCCGCAGCCCGCAGAGGGGGTCGCACGTAGTTCACTCCGAGCGCCACGGCCCGAGGCAGCACGAAAACCGCCAGTGCCCATACGAACAGAGCCGACAGCTGGGCGTCGACGGGCCGCCGCGCGCGCGCGCTGATCGCCACCCCCGCCGCGACGAAGGCGAGGGCGTAGAGGCACGCGAAGGCCGTGTAGAGCAGCCAGTGCCAGACGCTCATGGTCCCGACGCCGGAGGCGAGAGTGTAGACGTAGGCTAGAACGAGAGCTGGTGCGAGGCTCAGCGCGGCGACCACGGCGTTCCCGACGATCTTCGCCGCTACGATCGTCCACCGCTCCGCCGGGTAGGAGAGCATAAGCGCGAGCGTGCCGTCTGCCCTCTCGCCGCAAATGGAGTCGAACGTGAGGGCGATGCTCAGGAGCGACAGGAGTGTCGTCACGACGAACGAAACGTCGAGATAGCCGAACAGCGCGTCGATCGAGTTCTGCGCCCCACGACCTTGTCCGAATCGGAGACCTTCCTTCGTCGAGGTGAAGCGGAACGGAACCACCGGCTCGAGGCCCACCGCAAGAACCGATAGCGGTGAGACAGCCCGAGTGTTCTCGACCTGAACGACCTCGTCCCTCTCCAGCTGCTCCGTCACCGAAGGGGCCCATCGCTGAAGAAACAGGTTCCGTTCTTGGTGAGCCTGCCGGAAGTCGCCGACCCGGATTACCGCTGCCAGGAGGCAGAGAACGGTCGTCATCACCGCGCCGAGGAGAAACCGGCGGCCGCGAGCGTGATCCCTCACCTCTTTCCACGCGACGTGCAGAAAGACGTCTGCTTGACCGCTCATCCTCACGGTTCGTCGAGCTCTCGGTATTTCAGGCCCGTCCCGCGCGCATCAGGATCCGCCACTATTCCTTTACGATCCTCGTTCCCTTCATCCGCGGGTCCTGGCAATCGGGACCAATCACGACGAGCACGTCCTTGTCGCTCATTCCTCTTCGGAACTGGAGGCAGGGCGTGAAAGACGTCGTCGCTCCTTCGGGCATCTCCAGCGCGAATGTCGTGTCCCGCGTCCGTGCGGAGCAGTCCGGCACGAGATCCCCGCAGACGACTGAGTAGTGAATCGGGAACTCCACCATCGCCGCCATCCCTGGTGGCGCCGGGACGAGCGGCTTCTCGAATCGAATCTCTCCCTTCGTGGGACCCGCGGATCCTGAAGACGGGACGGTTAGATCCATTCGAAGCACACCAACGCCCCTCATCCGAAGGACCTCGGCAGGCTGACCCTGCTTGACCGCCCCCGGCGTCAAGTCGAGCAGCACATAGTCGGCCCTCATCTCGGCCTTCAGTCGCGTACCGCGCGGAACCCCTTCAACGAGTCCTCGCACCTGAAGCGACGCGGGGACGGCCCCTTGAGCCATCAGACACATCCCTAGTAAGGCGGTTCCGACGCACAACCGGCGCTTCATGGTTCTCTCCGTCGTGCCGTGGCGGCACGCGTGGTCTCTGATGAATCGGCACGTACCGCCACGGCCGTACGACCTAGCACGTGTACATGCAGTAGCCGCCACCCTCACCGATCAGTCGGCAGATGACGACGGGGCAGGGCGGATTCGCACAAGTGTCGACATTGGCAATCATGTATCTCGCGCACCCCGCCTCGGCCGGCCGCGCGACGATCGACGTCCCCGCGAGAACGGCTACGGCAACGACGACATTCACGATCTTTCGCATCCGATCCTCCTTCTTGGCATCGCAGTGCCTCTGCGAGAATATCCGCACCTTCTCTCGACGGCAACTTCGGATCCTATGAGATCCAGCACGAGCACAATCAAGAGCCTCCCGAACGGACCGTCCGCGATTTCCGCCACCGATGGGAGTCCGGGCGGGCTGAGACGAGGTCCATTGGGCCTCATATGGGCCCCTTTGTCTGGCTGACGCGATCTCGTCGCGCCGACAGACCTCGTTCCGCTCGCCCTCTCGCCTTGACGAGCCGCTTCAGGAAGTGGCCCGCCGGCAGCGTCAGTACCTCGAGATGGACCGGCCGAACCCGTCTCACTGTTCGTTCCACGGCCGCCAGGAGCCGGCCACGGCGGTACGGCGTCAGCTCACCCTGGAAGACCGACGGAAGGATCTCCCGCAGGCCCGCATCCCGGGCCACCGTAGCGACGCGCTGCCGCGCGCTCGCGATCGGGGTGGCACAGAAGAGCAGGACGTACACGGTCGTCAGTGGGTGTAGTGGAAACCGTGGTAGCGGCGACGGCCTGGCTTCTCGAGGATCTCCGCGAGGTGCCGAGCCTGTGCCTCGATGATCTCGGCGAGGGAGCGGCGGTCCCCGCGGTATCGGCAGCGGGCCGAGAGGTTCCGGACGTAGGCCCGCAAAAGCCGTCGACGGATCGGCATTGAAAGGCGTCCGTCGCGGGTCCGGACTCGAACGCCGCGTGCTACCGCGCCAAGCGTCGCGCAGGTGGCTTGGCTGGTGATGCGCCTTCGGACCGATACCCGCGTTGTGCCTTCCGCGCGGCGCCAGCCGACCGCTTTTCGGACGGCGCGCTCACACACGCGAGAAGCTCCGATGCAAGCGCTGGCGTCGCGGCAAGAACGTAGCGGAGGCGTTCCTTCGCTGGTTCGAGCAGCAGTTCTTCGAGGCGTTCGAACGAGATTGCCGCACCGTCGAGACCAACGAGCGTCGCGCCCGCCTTTTTCGCGATGAACGCCCCGGGAACAACATCATGCGGCTGCTGCCCCGAGAGATCGAAGACGGCGTCAATTCCTCCCGCGTCTCGAATCCGATGGTCTGTCATTCTCACCATCATGGGAGTCCCAGCCAGGTTGTAGATTCGCAGGCGCGGCTTGCGTACCTGTTCGCACGCCCTTGCCATCCGATCGAGAAAGCCGTCGTCCGAGACAGCACGCAGATTACCGAGCTTCTGCCCGTAGAAATAGACGGACGCCATGGCGAGACGCCTCACTCGCGACGGCCCACGAACTCCCTCCTCCTGCGAGGATGGTCCACGTGCAACCCGCGCTCCGTCCGTGTCGGCCGTCGCGAAGTACACGGAACCGTCAGGTAGCCCGGCGAAGGCCGCCAGGATGCGACTGCCAGGCGCCGCTGCCGGCCGAAAGAAGATCGATGCACAGCACCAGTTCGAGAGCCCCCGCTCCAGGAGATCCGTGCCATCGATCGCGTCGACGAGGGCGACGATACCCGTCCGTCCGGCCAGGTTCAGGTCTGGACTCCTCAGGCGCTCTTCGCCGAGGACCTCGATGCGCGAACAGCTTCCCCGCAGATACCTCGCGAGCTTCCACGCGAAAGAATCCTCGGCCCCCGTGTCGATGCGGAGCGCCCGCTTCCGTCGCTTACCGACGGATACTTCCTCGAGCGCCGTGTCGGGGTCGCTCTTCACCCGTCCGACGACTTCCGACAAAACAGACCTCGTCACATGCACACCGGCAGAGACGAGGTCTGGAAGGGAAGGGTCCGAGCGTCGCGATCGAGGAGTCATCTACCGCGAACAGCTCGGACTAGCTCGCGTGAGCGAGCTCCGGCTCGATGGAGCGGGCTGCGCGAACGGATTCGTCGGCCCACTCCTTGGCCTTGGCTTCGGAGAGGCCAAGCACACGCTGACCGAACTCGACTTTGTGCGCGTAGAGATCTCGTAGATCGTCTTCGGTGAAGGCCGGAACTCTGCGCTTCGGGACAACTCGCTGGGTGCGATCTCTTCTCACCGGGTCGCTCCTTTCTACCGGCTGGTCTTTCCATCCGTGTGACCGCGGACGGCATCTTTGTCTCTCCCGATCACAGACGCCCGTGTGTTGGCCTCCGGCAGCCGTGAAGGGGGCCCATTTGAAACGCGCGACTGAGTTGAAACTGCGTCACTCACGTCGTCTGTGCGTTCCACGGCCATCAGGCGCCAGCGACTTCATCATGACGGCGGATCTTACGCCCGCGCCCACAACCGCGCGATCGCATCCTGCCCCGAACTCGCAACCTGACGGCAGCGGGCACCCTCTCAGTACTTTGAAGGAACATGAAGGATTCTACGTTGGAGCTCGCTAGCCGGCAAGTAGCTGGCCCATCTTCGTTTCCGATCCTCCCACGGGCCTCGCCGGGGCTCATCCCCGTTTCCTCACGAGCCGCTTCAGGAAGTGGCCGGCCGGCAGCGTCAGCACCTCGAGGTGCACGGGCCGAACCCTCCGCACCGCCCCTTCGACGGCCGCCAGGAGCCGGCCACGGCGGTACGGCGTCAGCTCACCCTGGAAAACCGACGGGAGGATCTCCCGCAGGCCCGCATCCCGGGCCACCGTGGCCAAGCGCTCTCGCGCGCTTGCGATCGGGGTAGCGCAGAAGAGTAGGACGTACACGGGCGTCAGTGGTTGTAGTGGAAGCCGTGGTATCGGCGACGGCCCGGCTTCTCGAGGATCTCCGCGAGGTGCCGCGCCTGCGCGTCGATGATCTCGGCGAGCGAGCGCCGGTCGCCCCGGTAGCGGCAGCGGGCCGAAAGGTTCCGGACGTAGGCCCGGAGGAGCTTGCGCCGCGTCGGGATCGAGAGACGGCCGTCGCGCGTCTTCGTGATCTTCGAGCCCCGCGTCAGGAGCGCCAACGCTGGCCGGTCCGCCCCGAGCGCCCGGAACTCCTCGACGAAGTCGTAGAGGAGCGAGAGTCTCCCGTCCGGGCCGTCCGTGTGGACGAACCCGAGCCGCAGATCGAGACCGGCCGCCGCGAGGGCCCGATGGCAGGTCGTGTAGAGGAGCCCGTAGAGATAGTTGAGCGTCGCGTTGACCGCGTCGAACTCCTCCCTCTGCCGCGTCCGCACTGTGAACCCCCACTCCGGCCCGAGGAGCGCGGCGATGGCCCGGAAGTGGGCCGCGGCGATCCTCCCCTCGATGGCGAGGAAGCGCCCTCGAACGGCCTCGATCGACGGTCCGTCGACGGCGGCGAACGCAGCGACGTTCCGCTCCATCACGGTGATCGCCGCCTCGAGAACGTGACCGAGCGCCGGATTCGTGCGCGCCCGATAGCGCGCATAGAGCTTCAGGAGGTGCGCCTGATTCTGCCCCTTCGCCGTCAGCATCTCGCGGGAGATGGCGACCCCCGCCTCGGTCTCGTAGGCCCGGAGCTGCCCGCGGAGGATCGCCGGGCTCTCGCGGGATGGCGCGTGTACGTCCGCGAATGGCACACCGCGCCAGTCGAGGAAGTGGAGCGGGATCGCCCGCTTCGCGAGCTCCCGCAGGAGGGTCGATGAGATGGCGACTCCCACGGCCTGAACCGCGACCTGCTTCAGGTCTCGGAGCGCGACATGGAAGACGTCAACCCGCGCCTTTCGGATCACGAGCTGCTGGGAGACCTTGCCGAGCGCGCAACCGTGGATGGTGACGAAGAGCGATCCGTCCTCTGACAGGATCGGCTCCTCCTCCCCGGCGCCTCTCACTCCAAGCGAGCGGTTCCCATGCTATTGGCGTACGAACTTACCGTCGCCCGTCGCTCCGTCCCAGGGGAGTGCGACCCCTGCGCCGTCATTCCGCGTCTGAGGCGCTGGCACCCGGGGCCAGCCTCGGCTACGACTAAGCCGCGCGAGGATGCGTTGCCGACGCCCGCTCACCCGATCCGAAGAAAGCGGTAAGGAGATCAGGCCAGGGCTGCAACATCCTTCGGGCCGCGTGCAGCGGTACGAGGATCTCACCGTACCGGCGCTGCTGCTCTTCCTCGACGAGCGGCCAGAGTGCGCGCTCCGCCGACAAGCTCCGGAGGAACCGGCGGAGTCGCGGAGAGGGCTGAAGCCGGTGCTCGCTCGCGAGGACGAGCGACCGCGCCGCCGCTGTAACTGCGAGATCCACCGGAAGGGTATCGAATCGGATGTCGAGAATCCGGCGCTGGAACGCCTCATGGAAACCCGCGCAGTACGCTTGTCGGCGTTGAAGCTCGACGACCACGGCATCAACATTGAAGAAGGCCGTCATCGCAAGGTTCGCGAACGTGGGTTCCAGCGACGGCTCGCGCTTGAACCCCCACGAATCGGGAAGCGACCAGAGATCGATCTTCCGTTGATCGACGCGCAGGCACCACCCTCCAAGCCGCGTCCGCGTGGCGTCCCGAGAACGAGTCCGCGCGATGAGCGCGCGAAGTGAACTGGCTGGCGTGTCCACCGCGAGATCGAGGTCCCGTGGTGGCCGTCCCGTGCTCCAGTCGCGAACTGCACCGCCGACGACGGCGATCGGTCCGAGCGCTTCGAGATCCTCGAAAAGCTGATTGATGCCGCACTGGCGCGCACGGAGCAGCTCGAGATTCGCTCGCGTCGTCTCTACGACATCGCGCAGCCGTCGATCCCGAGCGCTCTGGTTTCGATCCCAGCCCATACCCCAGCTAGCGCTCGGGAGACTGCGACTGTCAAGGAAGTGCTCCGGCACGAGAAGCGATCTCAACGCTGCGTCCATCAGACGCGCGGATTATGCGCCCCGGATAGCCTGCGGAAGAGCTCCTCCGCATACGTGTCGGTCATGCCGGCGATGAAGTCGACCGCGGCGAGCGCCCGGCGGTAGTCGTCGGAACACGCCACGCCCGCGTCGTCCGGGTGCGCTGGCGTGGGTGACACGAGGGCTCGGAAGAGCTTCGTTCCTGGCCGGTCTTTCCGTGGGACGAGAGCATTCAGGAGTTCCCGGATGACGTGCCGGCCCCGGTGTTCGAGCGTCACGACATTGGGATTCGCGTGGACGAACTCCTTCGCGAGGGCTCGGAGCGCGGTGTTCAGCCGCGCGAGGTCCATGACCTCCACCAGTTCCGTGTCGAACTCACCGGTCTGAATGCCATGGTAGCGATCAACGAATGCGCGGGCAGCCGAGGCGGCCATCTTCCCCATCGCCACCTGGCGGAAATACTGGTACGCGAGCTGGTCGCGATCTCCACCGACGATGCCCGTGCGCTCCAACACCTCAAGGCGCGCCACGAGCGCTGATTCGACGATCGACGCCGCCAGGGTGTCCGCCACCCCGGCACGAAGCCGATCGATCATCTGCGGGAGCGAGAGGACTCGTTTCTTCAACGCGTCCTCGACGTCCACGAAGCAGTTCGCGATATCGTCTGCGGCTTCCATGAGGAACGCGAGCGGATGCCGGAACCGGAACTGCACCTCGTCGTGCACCCGCTCGAACGTTCGGGTGTCTGCTTTGAAGTACCCGAACTTCGACCGACTCTTCCCATTCGATGTCACCTCATGGGAACCGCACGGGTACTTCAGGAAGGCCGCGAGGGTCCCTGCCGTGAGGTTAAGGCCGGAGTGATCTCCGAGGTGCTGGAGCCGCGTCGCGAGGCGGAAGCCCAGGGCGTTGCCCTCGAATCGCTCGAAGTCCTGACGCTCCTGCGCGTCACCGAACTCGAAGGCTGAGCGATGCTCAGCGAACCACTCTTGGATAGCGGCCTCGCCAGAGTGCCCGAACGGCGGATTGCCCAGGTCATGGAGGAGACACGCCGTCGCGACGATGAAGGCAGCGTCCTCTGGATTCACGGAACGTTCGAGGTGCTTGTCGAGGAGATTCCGCATCGCCGTAGACGCCAGCGATCGACCGAGTGCTGCGACTTCGACAGAGTGGGTGAGGCGCGTCCGAACGTAGTCTGATGGCTCGATCGGGAACGCCTGCGTCTTGTCCTGAAGGCGTCGAAATGCTGAGGAGAAGACGACGCGCTCGTAGTCACGCTCAAACGGCGACCGACGATCCTCGTCCTCGTCGCGAAGGAAGGAGAGCTGCGACCCCCGCAGCCTCGTCGTCGAACTCAGCTTCGACCAATCCACGTCCTCTCCGCTCCCCTCCCGGAGTGGCGCCACGCTCTTCGTACGCCGTCGATGGACGCCAATCGGTGCGCGTCCTTTCGCGCTCCGCACCATTCCTCGGTGCGCGACGCCGGGAGCATACCTGACTGCGCGGCGCGTCATCCCGACGAACATCGTCTCGACGAGAGTATCGGCGCGAACATGCGCGAGAGAGCCGCTGCCGCACCACTGATCCAGAGCTGCCGCGAGACGATCCTCTTCGAGGCGATGCGCAGAGACGCGGTCGCGGGACCTCGCGTCGATCATTTCTTCACGTGCGACACCCCGACCTGTAGTACTTTTCGGTAGCTCGCGCAGCCTTGGTATGGGAGGAGGCGTCCAGATGGCGCTGCCCTCTCGTGGAGTTGAGATGAGTGAGCGATGTGCTGGACCTTGGCCCGTAATCCACCGCTCCTTCCCCCGCCCGGAAAAGGCGTCACGCGTGCGCCTGACGGTGGCCATCAACGCCTCCGCCTTCCTGATCCTCGCCCTCGGAAGGCTAGGCGCACCCGCGCAGACCTGCCCCGACGGCGGCTTCCTGCCTCAGCCGACGAGCTGCCCAACCACCTACTGCCGGCCGGACGGCAGCGGGCTGCCCGCTGCGTGGTACTCGCCTTCTGGCGCCGGGAGCCGGACTTGGCAGTTTCGCCGCGCGACCCGGAGTCCGAACTCGAATGCCTATCCCGTCCTGCCCACGAACGGCTATCCCGGCTGCAGATTCTCGTTCCCGACTTCCAGCCCTGCGGGTTCGGCGACGCTGCTCGTCCAGGGCCGGCGGGTGCTCGTCGACTTCGACGCTCCGAACTACTACTGCTTCGACGACGGGGCCTGGCCCATCGGCTACTGCAACCTTGGGGGCGACATCGCAGGCACGGCGAACAGGCTGGTTCTGTACGTCAACGGCTTCGTTGAGAAGGAAACCTGGATCTACTTCGACTACGGAACCTGGGACACGGGGTACGACCTCCCCTGCCCCGGCACGAACCCCGTCTCGGTGGAGGCGGAGATCCGATATGTCCGGTCGGGGACGATCTCCACGGCCTATTCGAGCGGAGTCCAGTCCTTTCAGCTCGCCGAGCCTTGCGGAACCCCGGACCGAGGCTCCTGTCCGGCCGGAGGGGACGGTCGGGCGGCGGGAACCGGCGTCGGTCTGCCGATCAACGTCGGCTCCGGCGACGTGTCGACGACGCTGCCGCTCTTCTCGATCCAGCAGCCCCCACTGTCCCTCGCCTTCGACCTCGCCTACCACTCGAGCCCGCGCTCCTACGCCGGCATCTCACTGCCGGAGCCGCTCGGGAAGGGATGGACACACCCGTTCAATCAGATCCTCGTTCCGATTCCGTCGACGAACCGCCTCTATCACTACACAGCCGACGGACGGGAACACGAGTACGCGGCGAGCGGCGCGACGTGGGTCGCCTCACGCCCAGCCGAGCTTCGTGGGACCGTTACCCTCAATGCCGGCAGCGGCGAGTACCGCCTCGCCGACCTCGCCGGGAACGTCACGGCGTTCCACCAATCGAACGGACGCTGGAAGGCGACGCGCGACCGGTGGGGCAACGAGATCCACGGCCTGTACACCGGTACGGAGCTGACGTCCGTCGTCGACAGCGCTGGCCGCTCAATCTCGCTGGTCTACTCCGGTGGTCGCCTTCAATCGATCACGGTTCCAGACTCGCCGAGCCGCGTCTGGACGTTCTCCTACGGTGGAGCGGCATCCCTTCTCTACGCGATCCGCGATCCGTTCCATAGTACCGGCAACGCTTGGAGGTCGATCGGTTACGACGGAGGGAGTCGCCTCATCTCGATCACGGACGATGCCTCGAAGCTCCTCGAGGGCCACACGTACGACACGCAGGGTCGCGGGAAGACCTCGTACGCCGAAGGGGGGCAGAAGGACTACGTCCTCGTCGAGTACGACGTTCCCCTCCCCGGGCGGCGTCGCGTTACTCATCGGATCGACGCCGCGACTTCGCAGGTCTCCGTCTTCTCGGTCGTCTACCAGGGCGGGAGATGGCTCCCCGTTCGTATCGATGGGCCCTGCAGCAGCTGCGGCGGCGCCTCTGGCGACTCTCAGGTCTTCACCTACCTCGCCGACAACCATGTCGAGACCGTCACGGACGGCCGCGGCACGCTCACTCGCTTTGGGTACGACACGAATGGCAATCTCACCTCGATGATCGAGGCCGAGGGGACGAGTCTCGCGCGAACGACGACGTGGCTCTTTGACTACGCGGCGTGGCCGTCCTTCTGGACGACGAAGACCGAGCCCTCGGTCGTCTCCGGCACGCGGTCGACGACGCGAGGATGGACCGCTGGCGAGACCCTCTTGACGATCACGGATACCGGCACTATCCCCGGCGTCGGCACGCAGACCTACACCTCCACGCAGACCTTCGACGCAAAGCACCGCCTCCTCTCCGTAAACGGCCCCCGGGCCGGGACCATTGACGTCACCGGCTACGGGTACTTCGCCGACACGCCCGTCTCGGCGGACACCGGTCGCCTCCACACCGTCACAGACCCGGTCGGCCTCGTGACAACCTTCGAGAACTACGACGTCTACGGCACCGCCCGGAAGACGACCGATCCAAACGGCGTCATCACGGAGCTCGTCACCGACCCTCGAGGACGAGCGACCAGCCGAACCGTTAAGGCCGTTGCGGGCGATCCGGAGCCAGGCGACTACGTCGCGGGCTACACGTACGACACGCGCGACCGCCTGACCCGGATGACCCATCCGCGCGGGAACGCTCTCGCCTATATCTACGAGGACGGCACGAACCGCCTCACCGAGACCATTCGCCTCGACTCTTCCGGGCTTCAACAGGAGCGCCTGCTTCTCACCCTGAACGATATCGGCGCAAAGACACGCGAGGAGGCACAAGTCTGTAGCGCCGCGGCCGCCGTGTGTCCGTCCTGGTCGACGCGCCGGAGCGAAAAGTACACCTACGACACGAAGAACCGCCTTTCGCAGATCCTCTTCCCCGTTCCCCTGCCGGCCGACTCGAAGTCCATCGCGTACGCGTATGATGGCGGAGGACTCCTCGCCTCCGTCAAAGACGAGCGCCACATCGACCCCAACACGATCTACACCTATGACGCCCGCGGGCGCCTGTGGACCGTGACTCAGAAGATGCCGCTCGCGAGCAAGCCGGATGTGAGCACGACCTACGGCTACGACGTCCACGACAGCCTGACCTCGTTGACCGACCCGAACGGCAACATCACCACCTGGGTCTGGGACGACTTCCGGCGCCTCCGAAGCCAGATGTCTCCGGTGACTGGCTCGACGACGTACACGTATGACGAGGCCGGCAATCTCCTGACCTCGACCGACGCGAACGCCGCGATCACGACGCGGACGTATGACGGCGCCGGCCGTCTCCTGACCGCTTCGTCGGCCCGTGCGGGACGAACGACCGAGCTCATCACGAACACGTACGACGATACAGTCGCGAGCTACGGCAAAGGTCGCCTGAAGAGCGCGTCAGTGTCTGAAGGCGGCACGCCGACTGCCTCAACGGTCTACACCTGGGATCGCAGAGGTCTCCCACGGAGTGAGACGCATACGATTCTCGGGACCGCTTTCGTCCTCTCCTTCGGGACGGATGCCAACGGCAACAGGTCGCGCGTGACCTATCCCTCGGGTCGCATCGTGACGTACACCCACGACTTCGCCGATCGTCCCCTCTCCGCCGTGTCCGGCGGGACGACGTATGTCTCCTCGGTCGGCTACGAGCCGTTCGGTCCGGAGAAATCGCTCGCCTTTGGCAACGGCACGACGCGGACGGCGGCGTGGAACGAGCGATACCAGCCCGACGCGCTCGCGCTCGCGGGCGGTTCGGTCGGCGCCGCGGTCTCCTATACGTATGCCATCGACGCGCTCGGCAACATCACCGGGATCACCGACAACGGCAACGTCTCCTACAACCGCACCTTCGCCTACGACGACCTTAACCGGCTTACCACGGCGACGACACCAACTTCCGGGACTCCCCCTCTCTGGGGGACGGCGACGTACGCCTACGACGCTCTCGGCAACCGGACGGCGCTCACCCTCGGCTCGCGCAGCGTCACCTACGCCTACGACGTCGTGTCGGGGAAGACGACCTCGCGCCTGACCTCGACCACCGAGGGGGGCACCGTCACCTCGCTCCTTCGCGACGCCGCGGGAAACGAGACGGCCTTCGGCACGGGCTCCTCGCTCTACTCCTCCCGCAACTCCCTCTCGGCCTCCGGCCTGAGCGCGTTCCGGTACGACGCGCGTGGCGTCCGGGTGGCCGAGGAGATCTCCTCGGGCTCGGGCCTCTACACCGTCACACCGTGCCGCGTCCTCGACACGCGTAGCCCCGATGGCGCCTACGGCGGTCCGCATATCGCTGCGGGCGGAGCAAGGACCTTCACGTTTCAGGGGCAGTGTGGGATCGCTCTCGGAGCAAGAGCCGTTGCTCTTAACGTCACGGTCGCGAGCCCTTCCACCTCTGGCTCCCTGGCCCTCTTCCCGGCCGACGTCCCTCCGCCGGGAACCTCGAGCATCTCTCTGGCACCCGGCAAGACACGTGCGAACAACGGCATCCTCGGGCTCTCGCTCCTGGGAGACCTCACGATTTTCAACTCCTCTTCGACCGAAGCGCAGACGATCGTCGACGTCTCTGGCTACTTCAGGGAGCAGAGCGTCGCGCGGAGAGCGTTCGTCTACTCGCCCGAGCTCACTCTCTTCGGCGAGACGAATACAACGGCCGGCACGCCCACCGCACTCTACGAGTACATCTGGCTCGGGGGCCGCCCCGTGGCGCAGGAGACGGTGGGTGATGCCTCTGGCCTGCGCTTCACCGTCACGGACCACCTCGGCACACCGCTACTCCAGACGAACGCCGCGGGCGCGGTTACGTGGCGCGCCGAACATGAGCCGTTCGGGAGAATCTGGGCCTATCGGACAGGGTCCTCGGCCAGCCATCAACCGCTACGCCTCCCCGGCCAGGAAGAGCGCGCCTCAAGCCCGGCGCGCTTTTACAACGTGTTCCGCTGGTACCGACCTGACCTCGGGCAGTATTCTCAGGGGGATCCTGCCGGCCTGGCGGCCTCGATCAACCTCTTTCTCTATGCAGGAGCGGCTCCCTCCCTCCTGAGCGATCCCCTTGGGCTTCTCACCGTAGACAGGACCACCTGTAGCGGTCCCTGTGATAACTTTCAGGGCGACCGCCCCCCTGTTCGGTGGCCGACGGGCGACATTCAAGCCGCCGTCTCTCGGATCTGCAACGCTCTCAAGCCTGGATCCGGACTGATGCCACCTCGTTGCCGCAACGCAGTTCGTAAGCTCAGATCGAGGCCCACGCTCGCCCCAATGGATTCCGCGTCGCCATTCGGCTTTCTCGGTTGCGTCTTCGGGATGTGCCGGCAGGGCTTCGTGGTCCGATGCTATGACGGAGGCGGCTGCGGCGGACCTCCGATTGGCCAGAATGGGCCGCGGGACGTGTGGCTCCAACGCGACGCTTTTCAGAATCCAGGGTGTGGTCCGATCTCCGGCACGCTCTTTCACGAGGGAGTACACCGATGCGGCGGCATGGCGACCGAGCATGACGTCCCAGGTAACAGAGCGATCTTCGCGGAGATCGACCAGGAATGTCGCTTCTGAGGCTTATGAATTCGCCCCGCCCGCCCTGCCAGACGACCCTCCTCGTTCATCTCTTCTCGTTTATTCTCTCTAGTCTTATCGCCGGAGGTCTCGTCGGCATCCTCGCCTCTCTCCCGCGATGGCTGCATGAGCAGCAACCGCTCTTCGTCGCGATGCACGGAAGCCCAGTCATCCCCCTAAGCGGTCTCCTTGTTGGTTTCGCTGCCATGTTCTTGCGATATCGGGATTCGAAGTCTGCGCGACCAATGCATCTCTTCCTTTCGATCTACTCTCTGAGCGCCCTCGGTTGGAGCACGCTTGAGCCTTTCAGGGACGGGCTCTGGTCGTTGACCAGGACGATCCTGTCGCCGACCAGCCACGGTCTGCTTGCTTGGACATTGATCATCTTCAAGCCGGTCTTGCTGCCGGCTACCCTCGTTGCGGCGTGGCTTTGCTATCACCGAGTCCCGTTCCGGAGAGTCGTCGGCACTATCGCAATCAGTTGCCTTCTCTCTGCGCTCTTGTTCAGCCTGACCAGCACACATTTTTGGACCGTTCTCATGCGCGGTTACGAATCGCAGTGGATAGTCCCCTTTGGGTCATTGATTGTGCCCCCACCGTTCGTCGGTGCTGGTCTTACGCTGCTCGCGACGGAGATTGTCGCGCCGGGGCGATTTCGCGATGGTCGAATACTCGACCGGCCGGCCTCACACACCACGGATGAGTGACAACGACGAGATGCACCCGTTTGCCGCTCTTGCCCCTTCCCCTATGAGCGCTCCGAGTGGTTCTCGGCCCGCGGGGCGGAGGCACAGGCTCATGCCCGACCAGGCCATGAAGCGCCGCGGCTGGTTCGCCGCCGCTTCGATCGCCGCCGCGTCCTTCCTCGATGTCTTGGTCGTTCAGCTGACTGTGCCTTTCGAAGGCGGTCGCGTTCTTCTCCCCCTGGACCTCTCTCGGCCTGCCGTCATAGTTGCCGTATACGCAGGTCTTCTCTCGCTCCTTTTCGTGTTGTCCCTCGTCGCTCGAAAGCTTCTGCTTTTCGGAGCGCGTGGAGCGCGGATCCTCGTTCTTCTCGCAGTCGTTCTGCTGCTGGCCCGTGGCTTGCTCGCCTGGCAGGGTTCTGGAGCACCATTCGATCGAGCGCGAGCCGCCCGAACCGTCGCGAGACTACGAGATGCCGATGAACGAGTGCGAGAGTACCGTCGGCTTCACGGGCGGCTCCCCACCGACCTCCGCGAGGCCGGCCTCTCAGGGCGAGACCTAGAAGATGAATGGCGGCATGAGTTCCGCTTCGAACTCCTCCCCGGAGCGAACGGCTATCGACTCTGGTCCGACGGGGCGCCAGCCGGGCGACGTGGACTTGAGGACTACTATCCACGCCTGACGATTGAGCGGGCGGAAGAGGACAAGTCATTACCTCCGCGCAAGGTTCTAGCCCCTACTCCGCCCCGTCGCGATACTCGACCTTGATCCCCATCGAAGCCTCGACGGCTCCCGGCAGCTCCTCAGCAGCCACACGTACGTCTACCCGAAGGTTGCGATCCTCGAGGGCGGTCAGCATGAGCGCGATCGCTGGTAGTACGTGCGACTCCCCGTGTCGAATCTTCCGGACGTGCCACTCGCAGGTCGGTCCAGCCTCCGTTTCGCCCACCCACGGCCCACGGACGTTCGGCGTCTCGGCCCGGCCGCCGAAGAGCCCATCCAGATGGGCAGGCATGGCGGGGAGCCCGGCTACATCGAGGAGGCCGCGAGGAGGGGGCGGTGCCGCTGGCCGCCTCCGGACGAAGGCCCGACTCATCTCTTCCAGGGAGACATCCTTGCCGAACTGCAGGGCAACGCGGACATCCGTCGCGGCGCACGTGCCATCGTTCACGAGCGCGAGCGAAAAAACGATGGTCCGGGCCTCCCGGATCTCCTCCTCAAGCCACTCCGTTTCGTAGTAGTCCGCGAGTTCGCGGAGCCATCTCTCCCGCTTCTCGTTGAACTCCCGAATTCCGGCCTCCGACGGCTGGCCGAGGAAGTCCGTCACGCCCGAGAGGCGCGTTCCGATCATTCGCTCGATCTCCGTCGGCCCGGCCACCTGCATCCCCGGGGTCGCTCGCCCGGCCTCCTCGCTGTGCTGCTGAACCTCTCCCTCGCTGAGCCGTCGGGGTCGCTCCACGCGCAGGGCGAGATAGTCCTCGCCGCCCTCGAAGGTCACCGACAGTCGTGGTACACGAGACCGCAGCTTCTCGTTCTCCTGCTGGAGCTTCCGGAGCTTCGCCTGCTGCTCGTCGGGAACCGGCAGCACGTGCTCGCCCTCCAGCTCGACCGCCTCGAGACCGAGGTTCTTCGCCTTGATCAGCATTCCCGTGTCCCGCGACAGCAGGACGACGCGTCGGTTCGAGGCCTCGCTCTTCGCGGTAAGGACCTCCGCCAGGATGCGATCGTCTCCAAGCGACCCGTCGAGGTCGAGACGTGTCAGGCACTCGACAGCCGCATTCGAGTAGAACGCGAGAGTCACCCCAGGGCGGAGTACGACGTCCCGGTCCTTGGCCCGACGCCAGACGGAGCGAGCGCGCTTCGTAGCGCGTTCGCGCAGGGCGCTGTTCGGGTTCTTCGTTTTCTGTGCGTCGAGTTCCCTGAGCACCGTAGCCGTCAGAACGACATCGAGCGGACCCGCCGCTCCGACGATCGCGTCGAATGGCAGCTCCTCGAGGACCTTCCCGTGAAGCAGGACGTTCGTGTCCGGAAACACGAGCACAGGAGCGGACGGCAGCGTCTCGCCCGCCGGCGTTTCACCGTCTTCGGCGCCGTTCTCCCCCATACGCACCGTCATCCCGGGCTGCCGCTACCCGTGGGTCGGCCGCCTGCCGCCCAGACTCGAGCCCCGCCTTCCTCGCGAACCACGGCCAGGCCCAGCGCGGCGAGGCTCTCGAGGATGCCCTGCAGCTCCTTCGGCTTCGCCCCGGTGAATTCGCCCCGGATACTTTCGAAACTCTGAGGCTGCCGCTGATGGAGCAGGTCGCGGACCGCCGCGATTCGCTCGGGCAGTGCTTTCGGCCAGGAACGCGCCACGGCCGACATGCTCGCGAGCTCCTCGTCCTCGGCCTCCGTTCCAGTCCCCGCGAGGCTGTCCTGTGTCGCGGCCTTCCTGCCGCCCGGGTTCTGGAACTCGGGCCGGAGCCAGCGCACGAGGCCGCGCTTCTCCTCCTCGACGCGCTCAGCGTTCAACGCCACGAGCCGCTCAAGGATCTCCTCGTCCGTCAGCGTCGGCGTCCACCCATAGGCGTCGAAGACCGCGGCGTCGAGGTCGTCGTGGAGCTGCTTTAGGACCGAGACGAGCCCCTGCTCGTGGATCGTCTTCTCCTTCGCTGTCAGCGCCTCGCCGGAGCGGAGCTTCTCAAGGACGTTGTACATGCCGGTGATCGTGAGGTTGGGATGCTGCGCCTGCTGGCGATTCCGGTGGACGTCGAGAGCCTCCCCGAGGCCTCGTACTCGATCCACCTCACTGTTCTGGGCCGCCGGGAGCGGAAAGGGATCGAGACAGAGCGTCTTGTTGTAGCGATGCTTGTCCTCGAGCCAACCACCCGCCGCCAGGCTCCAGACAGCATGAACGCGTGACGACAGCGCACCAAGTACGAAGGAGTCGTCTGAAGCGATGCAAACGAGCGTCCCGTCAGCCAGCGTTTCAACATCGAGAAACGAAAAGACCCGATGCTTCCCAACTTCTAAGGTAACTATGTATCGGGCCAGACCCATGAGGGCACTTCGGAGCTCTCGGCGTGGCTCGAGGAACCTCCACCAGTACCGAGCGTAGGAAGCTCGCTTGTTCAGAGCTCGCTCAGGTCGAACGCGGTCGAGGATCCGACCGTAGAGGGCCGGAAAGGAACGTGCCTCATCCTCCGACATCAGACCGAAGTCGATCGCGTACAGCCCGCGCGAACGTCCCGCAAAGTCCTGGCCGTTCCGATAGGAACGCAGCACTTCATGCGCCCGGGGCGTTGTGGCGATCAGCTGTCGAGCCTCCTCAGGGTTACATAGAAACCCCTCGCCACCGCGCTTGACGCCCTGCGATGAAAGCCCTCGCCACGCCAATAGCGGCCTCTGTGTAGCGGACGGCACATCGGTGTGTGCAGTCAAGTCCACGTTGAGCGCCGTTGTCGTTACCTCACCGATGACGGGAACGTCGCCCTGGATATACCTCGTGTACTGAACGGTTACCAGTCTCGCGTTCGGTGGGTTTCTCGCAAGCACCATCATCGCGACTCGAACCTCGGCGTTCGTCCGAGCGTCACACCAAACGTGGTCAGGAATCGCCCAGGCTACTCGGATCTGTTTCTTAGCCCAAGCCTCCATCAGGGCGCGGTTCTTCGACTGGAGCATCGCAGTTGTCGTGATGAGGCCCGCCCGGAGCATGGTGCGAACTTCGATGGCGGTAGCACAACGGTGCCACCAATACGCGACATAGTCGACGCTATCCGAAAGGTCCGAATAGACCGCCCGTAGCGCGTCGACATACCCATCCCCGAAGACGTCGCGCTGTCGCTTCTCGCCCATGTAAGGCGGATTCGTTACGACGTAGTCCGCCTCCGGCCACTCAGCGCGTCGCGGGTTCACGTAGCGGAGGACCGTTGTGCGCGCGGACTCGTCCGGGATCTGCTCCCCGGTGACGGGGCTCGACTTCGTCGTCTCGCCGTCCCAACGGGCCACGGGCTGGCCGTTCCCGTCGAGGAGCGGTTCGACCCGGTCGTAGTCGAGGACGGCGTCGCGGCACTCGATGTTCCCGTACTCCTGGAGCACCGGCTCCTGAATGACGCCGCTGTCGCCCTTCGACCGAAGCTGCCACTGGAGGTAGCCGATCCAGAGGACCAGCTCGGCGATCTCCTTCGCCCACGGCTTGATCTCGATGCCGTGAAACTGCGCAGGGGTAACGGTGAGCCCCTGGAGCTCGAGCGGAGCCTGCATCTCCCCGAGGTCCGCGAGGAGCCCGAGCACCTCGCTCTCGAGGCGCTTCATCAAATCGAGCGTCACGTAGAGGAAGTTCCCTGTCCCACACGCGGGGTCGAGCACCCGAACCTCGCAGAGCTTCTTGTGGAATGCCCGGACGGCGCCCTGTGCCGCCGGCTCCTTCCCGGACTCGGCGAGGTGGTACACCTCGGTGCGGACGACATCCCAGTCGGCGCGGAGCGGCTCCTCGATCGTCGCCCGGACGAGCCGCTCGACGTAGGCGCGTGGCGTGAAGTGGGCGCCCAGGGCGTGACGCTCCTTCGGGTCGAGGGCGCGCTCGAGGAGGGTCCCGAAGATTGCAGGCTCTACGTCGACCCAGTCGGTCCTTGCCGCCTCGAGAAGCTGCTCGAGTTGCTTCCGGGAGAGCGGGAGCGCCTCGGGCTCGCGGAAGAGCCCGCCGTTGAACTGGAGGATCTTCCCTACGCGGAAGATCGACCCGCCGGTGTTCATCGTCGTCCAGAGCGCCGTCACGTCCGGAACGAACCGCTTCGGGTCCTTGATCCAGTCGCTCTCAAGGGCCTTAACGAAGAGCCCCTCCGGGAGGAGGCCCACGTCCTCCGCGAACATCGTGAAGATGCAGCGCATGAGGAACGTCGCGATCCGCTCGCCGGAGTGGCCGGCCGCCTCGAGGCCGCGAGCGAGCTCGGCCAGGTGCGCCGCGATCTCCCGCGTGACCTTCGCCGCGTTCCTCGACGGGTCGAGTCGATGCGGGTCCGTGAAGATCGCCCGGAGCGTGGCCGCGTGCGTCGGCAGGTCGGAGAGGAAGATCCGGTGCCGCTTCGCGTCCGGGAAGTGCCGGTAGTTCCACGAGCCGTCGAAGGTCGCGTAGAGGTCGAAGCAGTAGCCGATGTCGCAGACGATGAGGAAGGGCGGCGGGGCGTCGAACGCCTGCGCGTACTGGTACCCCTGGACGTAGGCCTTCTGCATCGCCTTCCACCAGGTGGCGCTGCTGCGCTTCGCCGTGCCGACCTTCTCGGTCCCGGCGTCTGAGCCCTGCTTCGCCTCCAGGATGAAGCAGCCGTCCTTGAACAGATCGATCTTCCCAGTCGTGGACCCGCCCTCTTCTCGCGGGTTCGGCGCGTCCTTCTCGAAGACGTATCGGTCGTTCTCAGGGACGCCGGAGACCGGGTCCGGCCGAGGCACGCCGAGCACGTCGCACAGTTCGGACAAGAAGAGATCCTTGTTCGCGCGCTCTGCGCCCGACGAACCCTGCCAGCGCTTGATGAATGCGGCGACGTCCTGGTCTGAGATTGGAGGGGTCACGCTGTCCAGCATACCGGGGCTGATGTCACCTCGTCGACGCCTGAGCGATCGTCGTACCGGCTCAGCCAGCCGCGTGGGTCTCTCGCAGGTCCGGCTACTAGGGCTTTCGTCTCTGTGGCGACGTCAGCTTCCTGATCTCCTCGACGGCCTGGTCGAAGCCGTTGTCGTCGGCGGCGGCGAGGCGTCGTCTGTCGGCGTCGTACGTCTCAAACGCGCGGCTGGCTTTCTCCTCAGCGAGCTCGCGGGAGACGCGGCCCGCGTCGGTGAGAATGTCCCGCTCGTTCAGCTTCAGGAAGTCGTCGAGCTTCCGTGCCCAGTCTTTCATGCTCATGGTGCGGCGCTGATGGGCCTGGAATTCTGCGAAGGAGAGGTACTGGTCGACGAGGAGGTTCAGGGTCCGAATCTCTTGCTCGGACAGGTAGTTCTTTGCGACCTTGGCGTCGGCCTTGCGAATCGGGGCGCCGGGCGCGCCCTTCCAGGTCGTGAGCCCCATGTTCGGCTTCGAGGCGTCGGCGCGCTCGACGATGACCTCAGCGGCGGTGCGGCCGTGGATGGCCCAGTGGAGCTTGTTCTGGACGGTGGCGAAGAAGTTCTGCGTGAGGTCGTGGGCAGGGTCGTAGTCAATCGCCGTGCGGTAGATGTCGCAGACCTTCTGATAGAAGCGCTTCTCCGAGGCCCGGATATCGCGGATGCGCTCGAGGAGCTCGTCGAAGTAGTCCTGGCCGCCGGGGAGGGTCCGGACGTCCTTGAGGCGCTCATCGTCGAGGGCGAAGCCCTTCACGATGTATTCTCGGAGTCGCTGCGTGGCCCAGATTCGGAACTGTGTGCCGCGGTGGGACTTCACCCGGTAGCCGACCGAGATGATGACGTCGAGGTTGTAGAGCTTCGTCTGGTAGGCCTTCCCGTCCGTGGCAGTTATCAAGGATTCCTTGATAACTGATTCCGGCGTCAGCTCGCCCTCCGCGAAGATATTGCCGACGTGGAGGTTGACGTTCTGGACCGTCGTCTGGAAGAGCTCCGCCATCTGGCGTTGCGTGAGCCAGACGGTCTCGCCCTCGAGCCGGACCTCGATCCTCGTCTGCCGGTCCAGTGTCGTGTACAGCAGGATCTCCGACCCGCTCGGCGTCGGCGGCGCCAAAGCCCGCGGCGATCGGGTGGACGGCTTCTTCGGCTTCATCAGGAAGGGATGTTACGGGAACAGTCTGCCGCCCCGTCGTACGGGAGTCCAGCTCGGCACCGCCTCGGCATGGAACCGCGCGACCACGTTCGCACATCCCGCCGAACCGGGTCTCCCTTGACGCGGGCGACACGTGGTAAGATTTTCTTACCATGAAGCGACCGCCGGACCCCAGCCTCTTCCCTCCAGATCCCGCGGAGATTCAGCGAACGATCGCTCGCGTCCTCGCCGAGGTCCAGCAGATGGCCGGCGCCGAGGTGCTCGAGCTTCGAGACGACACGTGTCCCCTGACGGACATCGAAGGCTTCGACAGCCTCACGGCACAGGAGGCCATCGTGATGCTCGGCGGCGAGTACGGCGTCACGTTCCACTACCCCTTCAATCCCTTTGTCGATTCCACGTCGGGAGAGCCCACGACCATGAAGGACGCCGTCGCGGCGTTCGCGGCCGCACTCGCCACTGCCCCAAAGGCACCGAAATGACCGAGGAGCTCGATGAGCGTCGTCGTGCGATCGCGAGTCGCCTTCGCCTCGCGCGCGAGATGGCTGGGCTCTCGCAGAGCCAGGTTGCCACGTTGCTCGGCCTGAATCGACCGTCTGTCAGCGAGATGGAGGCGGGCCGACGCCGGGTGGCTGCCGAGGAGCTCGCACAGCTCGCGACGATCTACGGTGTCGATGTCGTCTGGCTCTCCGAGCTTCCTCGGGAGGGAGCCGCGCCGGGGCAAGAGCGGATCGAGCTCGCCGCCCGCGAGCTCGCGAAGTTGAAGCCCGCGGACCTGGAACGGGTATTGACACTCCTCCAGGCGCTGAAGCCGACTGGGAAGGTGCGATGACCCAGCGCGAGATCGCGGAACAGGCCATCCACGCAGCCCTTTCGGTCCGGAGCGCCTCCCGCGTCGGTCTGACGGAAGCGCTGTGCCCGTACGACCTCGCCGAGAAGCTCGGTGTCGAGGTGCGCTTCGCTGAAATCCCGAGCCTCGAAGGGATGTTCGTCAACCGGGAAGAACCGCTCATCCTCCTCGGCGCCCATCGACCGCCCGGGCGTCAGGCATACACGTGTGCGCACGAGCTCGGTCACCACCACTTCGGTCACGGTACCCGCGTCGATGAACTGCGCGAACACGATGCGTCGCGGAGGGACGACCCAGAGGAGTACGCCGCGAACTGCTTCGGCGCGTTCCTCTTGATGCCGAAGATGGCCGTCACGACTGGCCTTCGCCGACGGGGCGCCGATCCCCGGCAACCGTCCGCCGCCGCCGTCTACGCGACGGCGAACTGGCTTGGCGTCGGCTTTCGCGCCCTCGCGACGCACCTCCACGTGTCACTCCGGATGATCGACGCCGGGCGAGCGGACGCTCTCCGGCGCACGGATCTCCGCCGTCTGCGGGCGAGCCTCGCCGGCCACGACGGGGAGGCCGATGTCGTCGTCGTCGACCAGCACTGGATCGGCAGACCCGTGGACGTCGCGACGGATCAGCTCGTCGTGGTACCGGTCTCCGTTCGGCCGGAGTCGGATCACCTTCGCGAGGTCTGCCGGGACGATCAGCGTGCGGTGCTGTCCCCCGTCCGGCCCGGCATTGACCGCCTCGTGTGCTCGGCATCGGGCTGGGCCAGCTTCGTGCGTGTCAGGCGGGAACGGTACGTCGGACGCTCCACCTTCCGCCACTTGGAGGATCCCGAATATGACGAGTCGGCCCACCGTCATTGAGGAACCGTGCCTCTCGCATGCATGGGCGACGGCGCTCGAGGTGGTCACCCGGCCGGGGGTTGCCTCCGTCTCGCCGCTCGTGGTGTCGTTCACGGAGTTCACCCCGTCCGGCGACCCCATCGAAGATCCTGCGCTGCGAGGGCCCCTCGCTGCGGCGCTTCAGGCTCGTCGACTCCAGAGCAGCCGGACGGTTGCAAACACGATCTTCCCGCGCTCATTGTGGAATCCGGCCAGCGATCGCCACTCCCTCTACAACCGATACATGAAGGTGTACCCGCGGATCAGGAAAGAACCGGCGAACCGTCACGGAATGTACTTCCACCGCATGATCTCGTATGGAGATGCGCGGTCCGGGGTGAACCAGCTCGAGTTCATCATCGACGCATTTCGGCGCGGCGTGACCCGGCGTAGCGCCCTCCAACTCGCGATCATCGACCCACACCTGGACCACGTCCGAACCCGACAGCGGGGATTCCCCTGCCTCCATCAGGTCGCCTTCACTCCCGGCGCGGATGGCTCCCTCGTCCTCACCGCGTTCTACGCGACGCAGCACATCTTCCACAAGGCCTACGGGAACTACCTGGGTCTCGCCGAACTCGGCGCCTTCTTCGCCCAGGAGACCGGGCTCCACCTGGCGCGGGTCACCTGTGTCGCCGCGAACGCGACCCGGGGAGAGAAGATCACCGTCGCGGCGGCGCGCGCCTTCCTGAGCGCGGTGCCGCGCCCCGTGCAGGCCCCTCCGATCACGCACCAGACCCGCGAGACCGATGCAGCGCGCACTTGATCACCACGACGGACACGGGCGCCTCTTCGTCTTCGAAGGCCCCGACGGCGTCGGCAAGTCGACGGTCGCCGCCGAGTTCGCTCGCCGCCTCTCGGAAGATCGCCCCGCCGTCCTGCTCTCGTTCCCCGGCAGGGAGCCGGGCACTCTTGGGCACCATGTCTACGAGCTGCACCATGCCTCCGCGCGCTTCGGAGTCGAGCGTCTCTCCGCCGCGAGCCTCCAGCTGCTCCACATCGCGGCCCACCTCGATGCGATTGAGGCCCGGATCGTCCCGCTCCTCGAAGCGGGCACGACGGTCGTCCTCGACCGGTACTGGTGGTCCACGTGGGTCTACGGCGTCGTCGGCGGCGCTCGTCGCGACGTCCTCGAACAGGCCATCGCCCTCGAACGGTCGCAGTGGGCGCAGAACGCACCTGCGGCCGTCTTTCTGATCACTCGCGCGGAACCGTTCCGGGCGGAGACCTCGGTCGAGACCTGGACGCGGCTCGTCGCGGAGTACTCCCTCCTTGCGGCGCGCGAAGCCGCACGCACGCGCGTCCTCGAACTCCGAAATGACGGGACCCTCGAGAGCACCGTGACCCGCGCCCTCGAGATCGCGGAGAGCGGCCGCCGCACCGCACCGCGTCCGCGCGCACGCGCGCTCCACGCGAAGGGCTCGTCTGCCGGAACGGCGCCGCATCAACTCGGTCTCCTCCCCGTCGAACCGGCGGCGGCCCCGCGGGAGCACGCCCCGTGTCCCACCCGAACGGCCTGGGCGCCGGCCGAACCAACGGAGGTATTCGACACGTACTGGCGGTTCGCCACGGAGAGACAGGCCGTCTTCTTCCGCCGCGCGCGTGGCCTCGCGCAACCGTGGACGACAGATCCGATCCTCCTTCGCCACAAGTTCACGAACGCGTACCGCGCCTCGGATCGGGTGAGCCAGTACCTGATTCGACACGTCATCTACGCGGGAGAGCAGACCCCGGAGGAGGTCTTCTTCCGGACCCTGCTCTTCAAGCTCTTCAACCGCATCGACACTTGGCAGCGGCTGGAGAAGGCGTTCGGCACGATCACCTGGAAGGGATACTCGTTCCGCGAGTACGACCGCATCCTGAGCCACGGGCTCGAACGCGGCGAGCGGATCTACTCCGGCGCCTACATCATGCCGGCGGCCGAGCGTGGGAGCGGGACACGGAAGCACCAGACCCACCTGCGCCTCCTCGAGCGGATGATGCGCGACGGAGCCCCGGGGCGCATCGCGCGGGCGCGCTCCATGCGGCAGGCGTTCGAGCTCCTCCTGGAGTATCCGATGCTCGGAAACTTCCTCGCGTACCAGTACGTGACGGACCTGAACTACAGCACGCTCACGGACTTCTCCGAGATGGAGTTCGTGGTGCCCGGCCCCGGGGCCCTGGACGGCATCCGGAAGTGCTTCCGGACGCTCGGCGGTTTGAGCGAGGCCGACATCATCCGCCGTGTCGCTCTACGCCAGGACGAGGAATTCGCGGCGCGCGGGCTTTCCTTCGAGCGCCTCGGCTCGCGACCCTTACAGCTCATCGACTGCCAGAATCTCTTCTGCGAGGTCGACAAGTACGCGCGCCTCTATCATCCGTCGATCGTAGGGAGGACGGGACGAACGCGGATCAAGCAGCTCTTCCGCGCAACCGAGACGCCCGTGGAGTACTGGTATCCACCGAAGTGGGACATCAATGACCGACTGCTGCTTCGAGGACGGGGGTGAAGCATGTTCGTGTTCGAGGGGATGAGTGCTGACGAAGCGTGGACGGCCGCGGCTGATCGGCTCCTCCATGACACCGACGCCGATCGGCAGGACAGCCGCTGCGGGGCGACCAGAGAGCTTCTGCATGTCGGTCTCGTCATTCGGAACCCCCGTCAACGGTGGGTCGTGTCGCGGCGCCCTGCGCCGAACCCCGCGTTCGCGATCGCAGAGAGCCTCTGGATTCTCGCTGGCCGAAACGACGCAGCCTTCCCGAACTTTTGGAACCCGCTGCTGCCGAAGTTTCAGGGAGAGCACCCGACCTACCATGGTGCGTACGGGCATCGGCTCCGTCACGCGTTCGGGCTGGACCAGATAGAGCGCGCGTACGCTGCGCTCGCGTCGAGTCCGACGACTCGCCAGGTGGTGCTCGGGATCTATCACCCCGCCCTGGATCTCCCCTCTGAAGACGGCGCGCCGGTATCGGAGGACGTGCCGTGTAACGTCTGCAGCCTGCTGAAGGTCCGAGAGGGGAAGCTCGAGTGGGTCCAGGTCATGCGGAGCAACGACCTGATCCGCGGGCTTCCGTACAACATCGTCCAGTTCACCACTCTGCAGGAGGTAATGGCCGGCTGGCTCGGGCTCGAGGTCGGGACGTACACGCACATCAGCGACAGCCTGCACGTCTACGAGAGCGACACAGCGACTTTCGAGGCCAGCGGAGACTCCGTCGTGCTGCAGAGCGAGGACCGTCTCGACCTGCCGCGCGAAGAGTGGCTATCGGTGTTCGCCGAGATGCTCGAGGCAGCCGAGAGACTGAGGTCGGACTCGCTCGCACCAGGCGAGTACCGGCAACTCGTCTTTGAGGTCCAACGCCCTCTGGGATACCGCAACCTCCTCCTGATCGTTGCCGCAGACGCTGCTCGCAGGAAGGGCTGGCCGACGCTCGCAACCGAGGCCCTCGAAGAATGCACGAATCCGCTCCTGGCTCACGCCTACTCGTTGTGGTTGCAGGAGACTCTCCGACGGGTGGGAGGGGGGAGAGGCTCGTGAGGGGCGCCACGCTCGCAGGTGTGAAGGGATACGACGCGTCTGACGGGGACGGAGCCACCGATGCGTCGCCTGGGCCGAGATCCGCCGCGTTTTTCCAACCGCGGATGATCTTCAACAATGACGAGCGGCGAGAACGGCACTTCACGCGTGATAACCCCCCGGGGTCTCTCTTCAGATATCCGCACCCGTCGCAGCGACTTCCATCGCCTCCTCCTGTGAAGACGTCTGTACAGAGGGACGCAGCAGCTGCCGGAGACACCCGAGGGCTTCTCCGCCCGCGGCACTCGGAAGGAGGTCCGCAGCGACGGGGACGGGAAGACCTGCGTCCGCGAGCGACGCCCGGAGGCTCGCGAGCCGCTTCGGCCCCCGCGTGAGGACGAGGACGCCCGAACGCATGTCCGTGCCCGCCCAGGACGTGAGGGTTTCCGCGAGGAGCTTCAGCTTCGGGAGGAGCGTGGCGACGAGGCGCTCCCCGCCCATGTCGACCTCGAGCGCCAGCATCCGACCCCGCCCGCCACTCTTCGGACGCTGGACGAGGAGCAGATCCGGTATCGCCGAGGGGCGGGGCGTGACCGTCCGCTCGAGAAGCCAGGCAGGGACGATGCGGTCAGCGGGAAACGGAACCCCCTCAGCGGCAAGGACCCGCAGGTCGTTGATCCACAGGTGATGCGCGAGGTCCTTCAGCGCGACGGCCTTCGTCGGTACGAACAGCTCCTCCTCGGGAGCAACCTTCGCCGCGACGAGCGCATCCCGCCCCTTCTCTGTGAGCCGCAGCCGGTTCATCCCAAACCCGTTCAGCCGGTCCGAGACGACGAGCCTCTGCTCCGCCCAGCGACGCACCCGCCTGGACGCGACGACCTCGGTCCGGCCCGGGAAGATCGCCGCCCGGAGTTGGTACTGCGCCACTTCCTTCCCGCGCCCGATGAACGCGAGCGCCTGGGCGTCCCGGGGCAGGAGCGGCGGCTCGGATCGCGGGTCGCGGGTAATCACGGAACCTCCTCTCGTCGGGAAGCCACACCTCGGAGGCGTCGCAGAGACTCCGGGCTTACCTGCGTCACGCCGGACGTGCTGGTGGCGGCAGCCGGCGACGCAGGGACGGACTCCACGCGACGCCCCGAGGGCGCTCCCCCGCTCCCACCGGATGGCTGCCGGATCTCAGAGCGCGGTGGCGAGAGTCGGGAGCAGTTCGACGAAGGACGCCTCCTGGCGGAAGGCGCTCCGCACGGTGCGGTCGATCGCCCGCGCGATGGACGCGGCGGCGGAACGGGGCACCGTGAGGCTGTAGAGCCGAGAGCGGTCGCGGTAGACGCGACCCGCGCTGTCGCGCCAGACACCGGCGACTTCGCCCTTGCGGGTGAAGCCTCCGGCGAGCGTGAGCAGCTGGGTCTCGAACGCCGCGACCTCGGCGGGACTGAAGGGTTGCCCGTCGTTATCCCGGACGGGCAGAAGCAGGTCGACGTGGGTGGTGGGACGCATGGGGCAGGGGTTTGGAAACAGGAACGCGAACAACACCCGGCAGCCACGGGTGGGGAGGGCGAGAACATGCCGGGAAACCGTCGGGGGCATGCTGACAGCCGCGTGACCGCACGCCGGTCGGTGCCGAGCTTCGGCAGCGAAAGAGCGTGCGCACGACCGGCAGCAGCCCCCCGACAGCCCCGAACATCCTTTCCAGGGAGACGATTCCCCCGCTCCGACCGTCACGCCGCTTCGGCGGAGTCCCGGGACGAGTGGGCGTCGAGGAACACGTCGATACGGTTCGACACGTCGTGGTAGAGGGCGTGGAGGGCATCCTCGGAGAACACGGCGTCCGCGCGGGGACGCACCCAGAGAATCCACCCGGACGAGCGGTGCGGGGTCGGCTCGACGAACTCGAGACGCGTTTCGACGGGGAGCTGCGTCGCGAGTTCCGAACGGAAGCCGTTCCAGTCCGCGGGCGGGATGATTCTCCGGGCGCCGGGAACAGTTTGGGGGATGGCGCAGACGTAGACCATGGGCGTTGAGGGGAAGAGGCGAAGGGACGAAGGGGAAGAACGGGACGGCCGCGGACGCGAACGGTCGGGAGGCGGGGACGTCCCACGGAAAGGCAGAAGACGCGTCCATCACCACACCCGGATGGACGCCTGGCAGGCGGCGCAGTCGATCGTCTTCGTGGTCTGGCCGCACGCCGAGCAGCGAAGGCGGGTCGCGTACTCGGCGAAGCCGCAACGGCGACACCGGGCCAGGGCGGCGAGAGCGTTTCGGTATCCACACGACGGGCACGTGACGGCTCCCGCAGCGAGTGCCCGGTGGAGCTGTTGGAGCTTCTGGAGACGGCGAAGCCCAAGGACGAGGAACACGGGACTCGCGAGCAGGTACAGAAGCCCGAGTCCAAGGACGCGGAGGACCGCGCGGCTCACGATTCGTCCTCCTCAAGTCCGGCGAGCAGATCCGCGATGCCCTTCGGGCGGGTGCCACTGGGCGTCTTCCCCGCGGGCGACGGGGCGCCGACGGTTTCTGCCTCCCATCTCCGGATCTCTTCGTCGGCGACGGCGAGTGGCACGGTCGACGCCGGGAGGATCTCGCGGTCGAAGATTTCGAGCAGTTCCGCGTCGGTCATCCCGGCGGCCTGAGCGGGGTCGGGCATCTCGAGCGTCACGAAGCGAAGGGGCGTGTAGCCCTTCACGTAGAGGTAGGCGTGGCGCGTCGGGAGGTTCTGGATCTCCCGGACGAGCGCGGCCTTCTTCTGGGACGACGTGCCGTCGAGGCCCGGGATCTCGTCGGCGAACGAGGCGACGAGTTCGGCTTCGTCCCGCGACTGGAACAAGACGAACGAGCGGGCGTTCAGGAGGAGCGTCCGGGCGAGTGGCTTCGGGAGCGCGGCCGCGAAGTCTTGGGCGGCGAGCGTGATCCCGACGTTGAACGCGCGAAGCGTCCGGGATGCGTTTGCGAGCGGCTCCGTGAGTTCCCCGGCTTGAGAGAGGAGCACGGCGGCTTCCTCGAGGAGGAGGAAGAAGGGCGTCGCGGGGCTCCGACGCGGGAGGTTTCGGAGGAGATCGACGAGACGGTGACTCGCCCGCTCCAACGCCTTCCCGAGCGGGAGCCGCGTGCCGGGTCCGTAGTTTCCAATCGTGATGCGGTGGTCTTGGGACGGGAGGAGTCGGGCGACCGCGTCCGGCGGCATCCCAATCGCTGCCCGGATTTCTGGGAACGAGAGCGTGTGTTCGAGGCGGCGGAGGAAGGCCTCCATCGTCTGGCGCGGGAGAGACTCCTCGAGCGAGGCGAAGTACGCGGCGACGTCGCGGCTCCGGAGGTTCGTGAGCTCCCTCGTCCGGAAGCCCACGTCCCGGAAGAACCGCCGGGCATAGGCGACGTTCGGCGGGATGTCCTTCACGGCGAGGAGACGGCCGTACATGAAGGCGAGGCCCTTCACGCCGTCGGTGTAGGTGAGGCGCGACGCTGCGATCTCGACGTCGAGCCGCTGGTGGGCGAGGAAGGCGTCCGAGGTGTCGCTCCCGCCCAGGTGGTAGAGCGGGAGCGGGGTCACGCGCTCTGCCGTCCAGTCGAAGACGCGGATCATCTGCCGCAGTTGGCGCTGCCGTTCGGGCGCGCTTCCGACGTAGAGCGCTCCAACGAGCTTCTTCACCTCGTCGAAGGTCTCCGTCTTCGGGTCGAGGAGTTCGAGGTCGCTCCGGTAGGCGGGCGGGGCTGGGCAGCCGAACGCGGGGAGCCCGAGGTTCCAGAGGATCTCCGTCTTGATCCGGGACAGGAGCTTCCGGGTCTTCCCCGAACCCGACGCGCCGACTTCAATCGCGGCCTTCCAGGCGATGGAGGCCGGAAGCGCGAGGGGCTGCCCGTCCGGGAGGGTGCCGACCGGCACTCGGATCTCGGTTCCCTCTTCGCGGGCGAGGAAGGCCGGGAGCGAGCGCGGGTCTTCGGGGACGGATGCCGTCTCGTCCTTCGGCACGAGGCGAAGCGCTTCGCGGCGCCCTTTGGCCTGGTGCAGCCGAAAGAGGATGTCCTCCCCGATCCCCACTGCCATTCCTCCTAGAAGAGCCCGTCATCCACGGCGGCGCGGCTCCGAACCTTCTCCGCGTTCCGGTCGATGACCTGTTTCCCAGACGACTTCTGCGAGATGTACTCGCCCCAGGCGTCGCGCTGCTTCGACCCGAAGCGCTTCCGGATCCAGAGGGCGGCGTACGCGCCGAGGATGAGGAGAGTTAGAAGCCCGATGCCCGCGAGGGCGTTCTCCGCGCCCCCACCCCGGCCCGAGGGAACGAGCGCGTTTCCCGTGAGCCCGACGAGGAGGGCCGGGAGAAGGGCGAGAAGGAACGCTACCCCCGCCGTCCGAAGCAGGACGGCTCCGGCCCGCGTCCCCTTGAGTGGCAGCGCGAGGACAAAGGCACCGACGGCGACCGCGAAGCAGAGGGTGATGAGGGTCGCCATGGCTGCTTAGCCCTCGGTGTCCGGAGTGGTCAGGGTGGGCATGTCATCGGTCGTGGCGCTGGCCGCACGGCGCCCGCGGCGTTTCGGTGGGTCGTCGCCGAGGGTCTTCGTGAGGGCGATGAAGACCCCGAGTGCCTCAGTGTCGTCGAACGACCGGGCGCGGGTGAGGTCGACACCGCCGTCGCCCTTCATGGTGATCGTGATCTCTTGCATCACAACTCCTTCGGTCGGAGCTCAGGCGCTGGGTCCGCAGACCTACTTTCGCTTGGGCATGGTCGGGATTGAGGAAGTCGGGCGGAGGGCGCTCGTTCGCGACGAGCGGCTGCGCGCCGCGCCCCGGGTGTTCGGCGGAGCCCATGCGCCATGGAACCGCTCGACGATCCGGCGGAGAAACTCGTCTTGCTCGCGCAGGTGTTGCTGATCCCACTGAATGCCGTGGTGCCCGTAGGGACGGTCCTGGATCACCCGCGACAAGATGTGCACGAGGCGGATCGCGAGGTCGTCGTCCGGAATGGCTGTGTCCACTTCGAGGTGGAGGCTGTACGGCCCTATCCCGTCGATCGTGACCTGGACGGTTTTCTTGCGATTCAGTTCCATCGTGCTGCCTCCTCGACAGAAAGGTAGGGCGCCCGGAGGGAGGCGAACGGAAACAGATCGCAACAGTCCTCACGCCTCCGAGGGTTCCGTCTGGCGGTTCAGGACGGCGGCGATGGCCCGGAGGGACTCCTCGTTCGGTTTCGCGTAGCGCTGGGTCAGCGTGATCGTCGAGTGCCCGAGGGCGGATGCGATGACCTGGAGCGACACCCCCTCGGAGGCGAGCTGGGAGGCGAAGGTGTGGCGCATGTCGTGGGGCCGGAACCGGCGGGTGATGCCAGCGATCACTTTCGCGGTCGAGAACGCGAGGGCGAAGATCGTCTCGGAGACCGGATGCCCGTCGGCATCGCTGAAGACGCGCGGGTGCTCGGGAGCGCGGGCACGGCACGCGAGGAGCGCCTCGCGGCACGCGGTGCTGATGGGGATGACCGCGTCCTTGCGGGTCTTCTGCATCGTGACCCGGATGACGCCCGCGTCCAGGTCCACGCTCGACCACGCGAGGGCGAGGAGGTCGCCCCGCCGGAGCCCCGTATGGAAGGCAACGACGAAGAGGGGGCGAAGCGCCTGGAACCGGGCGAAGGCTGCGGTGGTCGCCGGGTCGTCTGCGGGAAAGCTCCCACGGAGCGTCTTCGGGCGACCGAGGAACCGGCTGCGTCCGCGTCGGGTGCCGGCCGGGCGGCCGGCTGCCGGGAGGGCGCGAAAGCCCGCCTCGTCTTCGAATGATGCGAGGAAGCGGCGCTGTTCGTCCGCCGACGCCTCGAGCTTCAAGGGAGTCTCGGCCGCCTTCGGCCAGCGCCCGGCCGGAACGCGCGGGAGGAGACCACGCCCATGGGCGTCCCGGAGGAGGAGGCGCAGCACCGTGAGGCAGCCGTTGATGGATGCAGGACGGAGGGACTGCCCCTTCCAGCGCGGATGGGAGGACGTGTAGGACTTGAGGTATCCATGGAAGTCCTGCACCACCGGCATCGTGATGTCCGAAAGGTGCATCGCACCGAAGTAGGGACGAAGGTGGTTCCGCACGAACTGCTCGTAGCTCGTCGCCGTCTTCTGCGTCACGCGGCTGCAGATCGCCTCCAGGTGGAGATCTAGGAACGCCGCGAACGTGAGAGACCGCTTCGGGCGACCCCCGCGCGACGAGCGGGAGGCCTGGATGGCGTCGAGGATCTCGCGCTTGAACGCCTCGTCCACCGAGACGCCCCCAGCGAGAGAGGGCGTGTCGGGAACGGAGGTGGGACGCATCTGGAGCGCGTCGAGGACCTCCCGCTTGAACGCCTCGAAGTGCGCGAGCGCGACCTGCTCGCTCTCCGCCGGGATCGTCCGGCGCCGTCGTACCCGTCCGCCCGTCTTCGGCACGACGACCTCAAAGTGCGCTTTCCCGTCCGCGAACGCGAAGCCGACGCGACGCCCCGCTAGCCGCGGCACGGACGGCCTCCCGCCTGCCGCATGCGCCCGCGTCGAAGCCCTGCATCACACCGCGCCACCTCCTGCCCGAAAGGTGGAGCCGTACGACGGACGAAGACGCGAACGGATCGGCACGAACCGCTGCGCGGCCGGAGCTTCGTTGAACTCTTTGAACTCGCCCGTGAACTCGGCGCCACACCCACCTCCCGGCCAGAGATGGGGACGACCTAAGTTCTTGTCACGGAGGGAAGTATGGAGCCGAAAGGCGGACTTGAACCGCCGACCTACTGATTACGAATCAGTTGCTCTACCAACTGAGCTACTTCGGCTCGTACCCTTCCAAAGACCACGGCCATGCGCCGCGAGGGACGCGCATTCTAAGTAGGCCCCCTCCGGCGGTCAAGCGATCAGGGGTCGACCCAGGGAAGCGACGGAAAGCAGAGCGGGCCGACCTTCCGCTCCAGCTCGTAGACGACGTTCTCCCTCGCGTCGATGGAGCGGTCCATCAGCTCCTTGCGGAGCTTCGAGTCGGGGACGCTTCGGATGGCCGCCTCGGCCTCGTCGAAGAGCGGCCACGTGAGGGCGTGGAGGACCTCGTGGAAGGCGTGGCGCCGAAGCGCCGCGAGAGACTCCTTCGAGACGAGCTCGGGGTCGAAGCTGACGATCCAGACCTTCCGGTCTTCGGTGCCGCGCATGGAGCGCTCGATGTCGAGGAGGCCGAACTGCTCGTGGACCTCTCCCGGCTGAACGACGAACTCGAGGTCGAGCTTCAGCCGCTTCTTCACGTACTCGAGGGCCTTCCGGACCCGAACCGCCTGCGCTCTCTTCACGATCTACCCCCGTGGCGGGCCCATTCTGCCCGACGGGGCGGCGGTTCGGGAACCCATTCGCCGCAGCACGTAAATTTCATTTATACAATGAGTTACGCTGGCACGAACAGTGTCGGGCGACTCCCGGAAGGGGGCCGGGGGACTACCGGAGCCGCACCCGGACCTCCACCGCCCCTGCGCTTCCGGCGGCCTCGGCGGGGGCGAAGGAGAGCCCCTTCAGCCTGTCGGCGAGGCCCGCAGGCTCCGCGCCCGACCCGCCGACGAGGCGAACGACCCCGGTGACGCGTCCGGAGGCGCTCAGGCCGAGGCGATAGCTTCCCTCGAAGGGACCGGAGAGACCCTCCAGCCCGAGAGGGGGGACGGGGCGAAGGACGCCGGCCGAATCGCCGACGACGTCGACCGTCGCGACGGAAGGGGCCGGGGCGGCGGCGAGGCGAGCGCGCGTGGCGTCGAGCCCGGAGGCCGACTTCTGCATCGCCACCCGCTCTTCGGCCCCGGCTTCGGCCCGGCCGCCGGGACCGGAGTCGGCCGCAGGGGCGACCGACGGGAGAGACGTCGTGTCGCGCTCGGGAGCGAAGGCGGTCTCCTCCTTTTCGCGAGGCGCCTCGGCCGACGCGACGAGGACGGGCTCCTGCCGCGCGGCCGGCTTCGGCGCCTCGTTGCGGGCGCGGGCCGGTTCGGCGGCGGGTCCGGCGGCGGGGGCCGACGCGGGTGCGGCCTCCTTCTTCGCGGTCTCGAGGAAGTAGACGTCCACCCGGCCTTCGTCGACGGGGGCCGGGGCGGCGGCCTCCCCCGCCGCCGCGACGGTCGCGGTCGGCGTCGGAGACTGTCGGAGCGAGGAGACGACGACGGCCATGCTGATGCCGAGGACGACGATGCCGACCGTCGCGGGCCGGAAGTAGAAGCCGTAGCGCTGGAGGACCGCCGTGAAGCCCTGCGTGTCGGCCTCCACCTGGACCTGGACGCGCGTCCCCAGCGCGAAGGGGGGCTCGGGATCGGGAAGCTCCCCGAGCCGGCCGACGACCCGCGCCATGGCGTCGTAGCGGGCGCGGGCGGACGGGTCGGCCGCGAGGAGGGCGTGCAGCTCGCGCTCCTCCTCGCCGGTCAGGTCTCCGTCGAGGGCGCGCGAGATCTGGAGGTCGAGGTCGCCCGTCACGAGGGGCCGGGGCTGGGGATTGGCGCTCACGAAAGCTCCTCCACGAGGGCGGCCCGACCGCGGGCGATCCGGCTCCTCACCGTCCCGATCGGGACACCCAGCACGCGTGCGATGTCGTCGTAGGAGAGGCCCTCGAGGTCGCGCAGGACGACGGCGTGGCGGAACTCCTCGGGGAGGTTCCGGATCGCCTTCCGGAGGCGGACCCGCTGCTCGAGGGCCACGGCCTGCTCCTCGGGGGAGGCGGACGGGTCGGGCGCCTCGTCCCCCGGCCACGGCTGGTCCTCTTCGGCGGAGGCGTGCCGGGTGGCGAAGACCTTCCGCATCCGCGCGAGCGATCCCTGGCGGGCCTTCGCGCGGTTGAGGGCGATGGTGTAGAGCCAGGTCTTGAGCGAGGCGTCTCCCCGGAACTTCTCGAGCCCCCGCCACGCCCTGAGGAACGTCTCCTGGACGACCTCCTCGGCCTCCCACGGCCCGACGAGCCGGGTGGCAAGGGCGAAGACCATTCCCGAGTAGTGCCTCACGATCTGCTCGAACCCGGTGGGGTCGCCCCCGAGGAACCGGGCGACGGCCTTCTCGTCTCCGGGCCAGTTGCGGCTCTCCGAGGCGGAATGCGCGGGAAGGATCACGGCGCGGATTCTCCCACGGGGCTCCCCTCTCTGGCCGGGCTCGAAGGCGAGGACGCGGGCCGTCACGAGACTGTCTCCACGCCCCGTGAGACCCGGAAGGGGGTGCGGGAGTTCCCGAGGTCAGCGCTTTCCGAGGAGCCGCTGGGCCGTCGCCTCGTGCCGGAACCGGAACATCCGCTTGAGGTCGGGCCGGAGGAAGGCGAGGTCGACGAGCCGCCCGCCGAGGAAGGCGAGCGGGACCTCGTAGTCGACACGATCGACGAGCGCCCCCTCCTCGAAGACGTGCTCGTGCCGCCAGCGGGAGAACGGCCCCTTCACCTGGACGTCCACGAACCGGAAGGGTGGCTCCCACGCCTCGATCCGCGACACCCACCGGAACGGGATTCCGAAAGGCGCGACCTCGATCACGACGACCGCCCCCTCGGAGATCGTCTCGGGGCGGTCGACGACCCGGACCTTCTTGCCGGGGGGCGAGAGCCATTCCAGGACGCGGGGGTCGGCGTGGAACGCGGCGATGTCCTCGCGTGCAACGCCCGGAAGATCGAGGCGGAACTCGAGGGAAGGCACGGCGGGGGACGTCAGCTCGCGGGCGGGCCCGGGGTCGGAGTCGGGGTGGGAACCGGGGTCGGAGCCGGGGGAACCGGCGTGACGAGGAAGACCCTCGGGGCCGGGGCGCGGGCCGTCAGGAGGAAACCCGGAGAGCCCATGCCGCGGGTGGCGGCCGAGGCGGCGTCGTTGCCGATGGCGATCGGCAGCGGCGCCTGGGCCGGCGATTCGCCGATGGTCAGGATGTCGCCGTCGCCGAAGGAGAGGATCCGCTTCGCCGACGTCTCCGGCTTCTCGCCTCCTTCAGGGGTGGCGTCGGAGTAGCCGAAGACGTCGATCGCCTCCTTCAGGCCGATGAGCTTCGGGACGTTGACGAGGGAGGACCCGGCGACGACGAACGGCACGGAGCTGCGCGAGTGGATCCGGCGGTCCACCGACGCCTCGACGAAGGCGCTGTCGATCCCCTCGGGGACGATGAAGCTGGGGCGGCGTCCCGGCTCGACGAGAAGGGGGACGACGCGACCGCCGAAGCGGACGACGGCCCCCTTCGGGAGCGGGCTCGTGATCGTTACGCGCGTCCCCGACGTCCCCACCTGCGGCTCGAACTCCAGGAGGGACTCCTGGGCGCTGGCCGGGACTGCGGCTGCGAGCGCAAACGCGAGCGCCGTCGCGCGAATGAGGTCCTTCATGCGCCTCACATTAGCCTTACGCTCGGAGCCCCGCAACAGACGTGAGACGATTCCGCCCGCATGTCGCGGCGGAGCCGACAGGCGTGAAGGAGCTGCCGATGGCCCTCCTGGCGGGCTTTGCCGTAGGCCTCTTCGGCGCGATCCCGCCCGGGCCCGTGAACCTCAACGTCATCCGGAAGGCCTCGAGGAACGAGACGCGGGAGGCCGTGCGCGTCGCCCTCGGGGCGGCGCTCGTCGACACGGTGATCTGCGGGTTCGTGGCCATGGGCTTCGGGTGGGCGCTCGAGAAGGTCGTCACGAACCCCTGGACGCGGCTCGGCCTCGCGCTCTTCCTCCTCGCCGGGGGGCTGAAGATCCTCTTCCTCGACCCGAGGCGGGAGGCCGAACGAAACGGCGTTCCGGCGGGCCTGACGGCCCCGCCGAAGGAGGTCTCCGGCTTCCGGTTCCCGCTCCTCGTGGGGGTCCTTCAGGGAGCCGCGAACCCGGCGCTCCTCGTGAACTGGACGCTCCTCATCTCGTTCCTCGTCGGTCACCGGCTCCTCCCCGCCGGCCTCCTCCCGGCGGGAGTCTTTGCCGTCGGCGTCGGCCTCGGCGTCTTCACCTGGTTCCTGGTCCTGGTGGAGCTCGTCGAGAGGCTGAGGAAGCACCCGGCCGGTGAGTGGATCCACAAGTCGAGCTTCGCCGCCGGGGTCATCCTCCTCGGCTTCGGGCTCTACTTCACCTGGCGCTCGGTGGCCGAGTTCGTGTCGGGGGCCTGGATCCCGTAGGGAGTCCCCGTCCGTGTGATACTTTTTCGAGGTACGAGCACTCGAAAGCAACTCGGCCCGACAGCGCCCAGACCTCGCATCGGAGCCGGCACGAATCGACAGGAGGAGTGACCTATGGAGATCGCCTATCTGAAGCTCGCGGCGCGAGCCTCGCTCGCGCTCCTGCTCTTGCAGGGGGCGACGGCTCTCGCCCAGCCCGCACCCGGGTTCAACGACGACGGGACCGTCGCCGTCCCGGCGGCGCCGGCGCCACCGGGCCCCACGGCGCCGCTCGCCCCTGGCTCGCTCACGACCCTCTTCGCCACGAACAACCAGTTCGCCGGAAACACGTTCGACCTCGTCCCGGCCGTCGACATGACGATCACGAGCTTCGACGTGAACCTGGACCCGCCGGGGACGCTGACGACGATGGCGATCTACTGGCGTACCGGCACGGCGAACGGCTTCGAGAACGACCCGACGGGCTGGACCCTCCTCGGGACCGCCGACGTGACGCCCGCCGGAGCCAACATTCCGACACCCGTCCCGATCGGCGGGCTCGCCCTGACCGCCGGCAACACCTACGGCATCTACGTCGACGTCCAGAGCTACCCGTCGGCCTCTCTGCTCTACACGAACGGCGGCCCGACGACCTACTCGAACGCCGACCTCTCCCTGACGACCTACCACGGTAAGGGGAACCCGGCCTTCACGGGGGCCACCTTCTTCCCGCGCCAGTGGAACGGGACCGTTTACTACGACACGGTTGATGCCGTGGCGGACCTCTCCCTCACGAAGACGGGCGCCCCCGCGATCGTGGCCCCCCTGGGCACGGTGACCTGGACGCTGACGGTCACGAACAACGGCCCCGGCCCGGCCTCGAACACCGTCGTCACCGACACCCTGCCCGCCGGCTTCAACTGGACGAGCGACAACTGCGCCGCCGGGCCGCCGGCCGGAGACACGCTCACCTGGAACGTCGGCCTCCTCGCCAACGGCGCCTCCGCGTCGTGCCAGGTGGTCGGCCAGGTCTGGGCCGCCTCCGGGGAGGCCGTCGTCAACAACGCCTCCGCCTCGAGCGACGCGACCGACCCGACGGCGGCCACCGCGGCGGCGACGGTCCTCGTCGACGGCAGCCTCGCCGCCGTCCCGACGACGTCTCAGGCCGGCCTCGCGGCCCTCGTCGTCCTCCTCGCGGGAGCCGCGCTCCTCGCTCTCCGGCGCGCTCCGCTCGCCTGAGTTCCCGGAAACCCTCCGAAGGAGAAAGACGCCCGCGGCCCCCGGGTCGCGGGCGTCTTCGTTTCCGGGCTCGACCACGGAACCGAGCCTCGGCTCCGCGCCCGGACGGGCTCCCCTACTTGACCGGGTTCTCGCGCCGCGACAGGGCGATCCTCACCGCCGCCTCGAGGACGACGCCGCAGCTCCCGGGGGCGTGCTCGACCCGGTGGATCCGGGCCTGCATCGCCTGGAGCCACGGGAGCTCCTCGACGAGCTGGGACATCCGGCCGAGGAGCTCGTCGACCCCGCACTCGAGGGGGAGGCCGGCCGTCTCGACGATCTCCCGCACGTCGTGGTCGGTCAACGGCGTGATCCTGACGACGGGCGGGAACCCCGGCCTCGAGAGGCGGACGAGGGGACCGAAGCTCGGGTCGGAGACGACCTCCACGAGGGCGTGGTCCGCCGCGGCCGAGGCGCCGGTCTCTCTCACCTCTCCCGTCGAGATGCCGAAGCGTTTGAGGAGGGACCACGCACTCTCCCCTTCGAGCCAGACGACGTCCTCCGTCGAGCCCGAGAGGAGGGCCGTCACCTCCTGGCGGGCTGCGCCGGCGTCCACGTCCTCGTACCAGACGAACTGCCCGCCGGGACGCTGCCGGTGGGCGGCGTACTGGACGGCGCGCGAGAGGGCGAGGGCGGCGGACTCGGGGAAACGGTAGGACGGGAAGACGTGGCGCGAGGGGGCGCCGGCGGGGTCCGCCGCACCCTCGCCGTGCAGGCGGACGACCCCCGCCTGGCCCATGAGGCAGAGGAGGACGGGCTTGGCGACGCCGGTCTTCCGCTCGGCGCGCAGGACGCCGCGGCGGATGCCGCGCCCGACGACCTTCGGGTCGCAGCCGCCGATGCAGGCGAAGATGACGACGAGGGCGTCGACGCCGTCGTGCGCGACCGCCTCCTCCACCGCTCTCTCGTACTCCTCGACCGTGGCGAGGGCCCCGAGGTCGACCGCGCCCGTCCCCTCCACCGAGAGACCGTTGGCGTCGCAGGCGTCGGCGCAGATGGTCAGGACGCCCCCCGAGTTGCTGATGATCGCGACCCGGTTTCCGCGCGGGAGGGGCTGGCTCGCGAGGAGGAGCGAGACGTCGAACATCTCCTCGAGCGTCTCGGCGCGGATGACCCCCGCCTGCCGGAAGAGGACGTCGACGTTCGTGTCGCTCATCGCGGCCGCGTCGATGTGGGCGCGCGCGGCGGCGGCGCCGACCCGGCTCCGGGCGCTCTTCACGCAGAGGATCGGCTTCCTGTACGAGAGGCGCCGCGCGACGCGGGCGAAGCGGCGCGGGTTGCCGAACGTCTCGAGGTAGAGGAGGGCGACGTCGGTGGAGGCGTCCTCCTCCCAGTACTGGAGGAGGTCGTTGCCGGAGACGTCGGCGCGGTTCCCCGCCGAGACGAACGACGAGAAGCCGAGGCCGCGCTCGGCGGCGTAGTCGAGGATGACGAGGCCGAGGGCGGCCGAGTGCGAGAAGAAGCCGATCCTCCCCTGCGGGACGAGCTCCGGCGCCAGGCTCGCGTTGAGGCACGTGTCGGGGTGGGTGTTCATCACGCCGAGGCAGTTCGGGCCGACGAGCCGGGCGCCGTGGGAGCGGACGAGGGTGACGAGCTCGCGCTGGAGCGCCGCCCCCTCGGGCCCCGACTCGGCGAAGCCCGAGGTGACGACGAGGAGCGCCTTCGCCCCGGCGCGGAGGGCCTCCTCCGCCACCTCGAGGACTCTCGGCGCCGGGACGGCGACGACAGCGAGGTCGACGCGCTCGGGAAGGTCCGCCATCGAGGGGTAGGCGCGGACGCTCTGGACGGACGCCGTCTGGTTGTTCACGGGGTAAACGGCCCCGGTGAAGCCCCCCCGGAGGATGGCGCGGAAGATCATGCTTCCCACGGCCGAAGGGTCCCGCGACGCCCCCACGACCGCGATGGCCCGGGGCTTCAGCAGCGGCGCGAGCGAGTTCGCGGCGGCGATCCGGTCGCGCAGCTCCACCCGCTCCCGGAGCGACGCCACGCCCGAGACGGGGAACTGCACGTGGATGCAGCCGCCCCCTCCCTCGGCCTGGCAGACCTCGAACCCCGAGCCCGTGAAGACGTCGATCATCGCCTGATTCTCGTAGAGGACCTCGGCTTCGAACCCGATGAAGCCGTACCCGGCCGCGATCCCCGCGAGCCGCTCGAGGAGGAGGGTGCTGATCCCCCGCCCCTGGAACTCGTCGTGGACGAGGAAGGCCACCTCGGCCTTGCCGCCGACGCCGAGCGCGGTGTAGGTGCCGATGGCCATGACGCGCGCGTCGGGCCCCTGCCCGGCGATGGCGAGGAGGCTCAGGCGGTCGTGCGGCTCGCCCGAGCACATGAACTCGACGGTGCTGCGGGCGACGTAGGCCACGGCGCCCATGAAGCGCATCTGGAGGCTCTCGCGAGAGACGCCCTGCATCAGCGCCTCGACGGCGGGAACGTCGTCGGGCGTGGCGACGCGGAGGAGGACGCTCTCGCCGTTGCGCAGCAAGGCGTACTCGCTGAAGGCCTTTCCGTCGGGAATGATTCGGAACATCCAGCGAACAATTATAGGAGCCGCTCCGCGCGCGACCGGCGACCGAGTCCCCCCCCTCAGAGCCAGTAGGGGCGCGCGGCCTCGAGGAGCCGGTCGGCCACCTGGAAGTTCCGGCGGCGGATTTCGGCGCGGTTCGGGATGTCGACGTCGAGCGGAGACGGGTCGTGGAACTCCCGCAGAGACCTGGGGCCGAGGACGTGCCGCCAGCGCTCGACCCACTCCGGCGGCAGCTCCTTCGGGACCGGCAGGCCGTTCACGACGATGTAGAGGAGCGCCCAGACCCGCGGCGCGGCCCGGAGCGAGTAGCCCCCGCCGAGCGTGAAAAGGACGCGCCCCGCGGTGAACGTCTCCGCCCACCCGAGGACCCGGTCGAAGATCCTCTCGTAGTCGCGCGTGCCGAGCATCAGGTCGGCCAGCGGGTCGTCGTAGTGGGCGTCGGCCCCCGCCTGGACGACGAGGACGGCCGGCCCGAAGTGCCGGAGAGCGGCGGGGACGACCGTCTCGAGGACCTCGAGGTAACTGTCCCCTTCGGTGAGGGGCTCGAGGGGGACGTTCAGCTTCAGCCCGCGGCCGAGCCCCGAGCCCAGCTCGTGGACGTCGCCCGTGCCGGGGTAGAGGTACTTCCCCGACTCGTGGAGGCTGATCGTCATCACCCGCTTGTCCTCGTAGAGGATCTGCTGGACGCCGTCGCCGTGGTGGACGTCGAGGTCGAGGTAGGCGACCCAGAGGCCGCGCCGGGTCAGCGACCGGATCGCGATGGCGAGGTCGTTGTAGACGCAGAAGCCCGACGCGAAGTTCCGCCGCGCGTGGTGGAGGCCGCCCCCCAGCTGGAGGACGCGCTTCTCGGTCCCCTCGAAGATCTGGCGGGCGCCGAGGAGCGTCCCGCCCACGTGCCACCGGGCCGCCTCGTCCATCCCCGGAAAGGCCGGGGTGTCGGGGGTGTCGAGGCCGTAGCTCTTCGCGTCGGGGACCTTCCCGCCCGCGCTCAGCGTCTCCACGTGGCCGACGTAGTAGTCGTCGTGGACCGAGAGGAGGTCGTCCCGGCAGGCGGGCTCGGGGGCGGTCGCGTCGACGCGGTGCCCGAGCGCCTCGAGGAGCTCCAGTGCCATCCGCACCCTGAGAGGGCTGAAGGGGTGGTTCTCTCCGAAGGAGTAGTTCGCGTACTCGGGCCGGTAGATCAGCGAGGACATGGCTTGTCGGGGGGCCAGACCACCTCGAACCGCGCCACGCGCAGCTCTCTCGCCAGCGGGCGCGTCTCGATCGACCCGACGCGGAGGACGGCCCGGACGTGCTCCGGCCCCTCGGGGGACGTGAGGATGGAGTGGATGTTGAGCTCCCGCTCGCCCAGGAAGGCCGTGAGCCTCGCGAGCTCGCCCGGCCGGTCGGGCAGGCGGACCTCCAGCCGGCCGGAGGGCTTGTCGACGCCGGTCATCCGGATCAGGGCGTCGAGGAGGTCGATCCCGGTGATGATCCCGACGACGCGGCCGTCGTCGACGACGGGGAGGCACCCGATCTTCCGCTCGCGCATGACCCGCGCGGCGTCCTCCACGGAGTCCTGGGGGTCGGCCGTCAACGGCTCGGGGCACATGACCGCGGCGACGGAGCTGTCGGCGGGAAACGGCGCGGGAGCGAGCGCCGAGGTCGCCAGCCTGAGGTCCCGGTCTGTGACCACGCCGACCAGGCGCTCCCCCTCCATGACGGGCAGGTGCCGGAAGGCCTTCTCCCGCATCGTCCGGTAGGCGTCCGCGAGCGTGGTCCCGGGCGACACCCCCACCACGGGAGACCTCATGATGTCTCGGACGAGCATCGCCCGGCCTCGCTACTCTTCCTTGCCGAAGAGCCTCAGGTCCTCCGGGCCGTCCTTGACGGCCACCTTCTCGTCGCCCTGGACGGTCCTGCGGATCTGCTCGACGACGTCCGGGTTGGCGAGCGTCGTGATGTCGCCGGTGTCCAGGGTGTTCGAGATGGCGGCCAGGACGCGGCGCATGATCTTCCCCGACCTCGTCTTCGGCATGTCGGAGACGATGTGCACCGCCTTCGGCCGCGCGATCTTGCCGATCATCGTCTCGATCGTCGCGACGATCTTGTCGGTGATCTCCTTCGTCGCCGCGTAGCCCGGCTTGAGCGAGACGTAGATCTCGGGGACGCGCCCCTTGACCTCGTCGACGACCGGGACGACCGCGGCCTCGGCGACCTCGACGACCGTGAGGCAGGCCGACTCGAGCTCCTTCGTCCCGAGCCGGTGCCCGGCCACGTTGATGACGTCGTCGACGCGGCCGAGGATCCGGAAGTAGCCGTCGGCGGCGTGGAGCGCCCCGTCCCCCGCGAAGTACGGCCAGTCCTGCCACCTCTTGCTCGTCTTGTCCTTGCAGTACTTCGCGTAGTACTGCCGGGTGAACCGGTCGTGGTCGCCCCAGATCGTCTGCATGATCCCGGGCCACGGGTTCCGGATGCAGAGGTTCCCCGCCCGGCCCGTGCCGGGGCTCATCTCCCTGGCGTTCTCGTCGAGGATGACCGGGTAGATGCCCGGCATCCCGGGGCCGGCGCTCCCCGGCTTCATCAGGTCGAGCGCGGGCTTCGTCGAGCAGAGGAAGCCCCCGGTCTCCGTCTGCCACCAGGTGTCGACGATGACCGCCTTCCCCTTCCCGACGACCTCGTAGTACCAGCGCCAGACCTCGGGCTCGATCGGCTCGCCGACCGTCGTCATGTGCTTGAAGGAGTAGTCGTACTTCTTCGGCTCGTCGGCGCCGGCCTTGCGGAGCATCCGGATCGCCGTCGGCGAGGTGTGGAAGATGTTCACGTCGAGCCGCTCGGCGATCCGCCAGGGCCGGCCCGCGTCGGGGTAGTTCGGGGTCCCCTCGTAGAGGACCGCGGACGCGCCGACGGCGAGCGGCCCGTAGACGATGTACGAGTGCCCGGTGATCCAGCCGATGTCGGCCATGCACCAGTAGACGTCTTCCGGGTGGATGTCCTGGATGTACTTCGAGGTGCCCGCCGCATAGGCGAGGTAGCCCCCCGTCCGGTGCTGGCAGCCCTTGGGCTTGCCGGTGGTGCCGCTGGTGTACATGAGAAAGAGCGGGTGCTCCGCGTCGAGCGGGACCGGCTCGACGCGCGCCCGGTGGTAGTCCTTCAGGACCTCGTCGACGAAGAAGTCGCGCCCCGCGACCATCGGCGTCGCCGACGTGTACTTCTCGGGGTAGCGTTTCCAGACCAGGACCTTGTCGATCTTCTGGCCTTCCTTCTCCGCGGTCGCCACGGCGATCTCGGCGCTCGCCTTGTGGTCGATCATCCTGCCGCTGCGGTGGTAGCCGTCCATGTAGACGAGGACGCTGCTCCCGGAGTCGGCGGCGCGCAGGCCGCACGCCTCGCCGCTGAACCCGCCGAAGACGACCGAGTGGATGATGCCGAGCCGGGCGCAGGCGAGCATCGTGATCGGGAGCTCGGCGACCATCGGCATGTGGATCGTGACGCGGTCGCCCGTCTTGAGGCCGCAGAAGTCGCGCAGGAGAGCGGCGAACTCGTTGACCCGGGCGTAGAGCTCCTGGTAGGTGATCGCCGTCGGGTCCTCGTCCTCGGGCTCCGGGACGAAGATGAGCGCCGCCTTGTTCTTGTACTTCGCCAGGTGGCGGTCGACGCAGTTGTACGAGGCGTTGATCTTCCCGCCGACGAACCACTTCCAGAACGGCGGGTCCTGGGTGTCGAGGACGGTGTGCCAGCGCTCGTACCAGGTGAGCATCTCGGCGTACTCCTCGAAGCACTTCGGGAAGTTCTTCTCGGCGAACCGCTCGTCGATCCGGGGATCGGCGAGGTTCGCCTGCGTCACGAACGTGACGGGAGGCCTGTAGGTCTCCTCCTCCTTCCAGTGGGACGCGATCTGGGCCTCGCTCGTCTCGATCGCCTTCTCGGGAGCTCCGTCGCTCATGGGCCGATCCTCCTCGCCTCGCCTTGGAATCTCGCGGTTTGTATCCGAAGCGGCCCTTCCGCGTCTACCGCAGTAACGCGCTCGGGACGTTCCGGCGGCGGGCGCCGCGGGTAGACTGGGACCGTGCCGGACGCACACTCCACCCCGTCGGCGCCCCCCGCGACCGACCCGCGGCCCTTCCTGCGGGGCGTCCCGCCCTTCGACTCCCTCCCCGAGGATGCCTTCGACCGGGTTCTCTCCTCACTTCAGGTCGTCTCCTGGCCGCCGGGCGCACGGATCCTCACGGCCGACGGCCCCCCGAGCGACGCCCTCTACGTCGTCCGAAGGGGCCTCGTCCGCCTCGAACGCGACGCCCGGACGTCGGCCGTCCTCGAGGAGGGAGACTTCTTCGGCTACTCCGTCCTGACCGGGAAGGTCTCCGCGGACGTCGTCGTCGAGGAGGATCTCCTCGCCTACCGGGTCCCGGAGTCCGTCTTCCGCGGGCTCCTCGCCCACTCCGCGTTCGCCCGGTTCTTCACGCAGGGGCTCGCCGAGCGGCTGAGGCGCCAGCCTGCCCCCGGCGCGGACCCCTCCCTCGACGGCGACGCCCTCGCGCCGGTCGGCTCCCTCCTCGAGCGGCCCGCGGTCACGGTGCCGGCCGACGCGACGGTCCTCGAGGCGGCCCGGGTCATGCGGGAGGAGCGTGTCAGCTCCGTCCTCGTCCTGACGGAGCCGGCGGGCATCGTGACGGACCGCGACCTTCGCAACCGGGTCCTCGCGGCGGGCCTCGGCCCCGGCACGGCGGCGCGCGACGTGGCGACGAGCCCGCTCCGGAGCGTGCCCGACGGCACCCCTGTCTACGGCGCTTGGCAGGCGATGCTCGACCACGGAATTCACCACCTCCCCGTCGAACGCGAGGGTCGGATCGTCGGGCTCGTCACCTCCACGGACCTTCTCCGGCATCACTCGCACGGCCCCGTCGCCGCCCTCCGGCGCGTGGAGAGGATGCGCGACCGGGGCGCGCTCCCCGGCTACGGGCCGGACCTCTCCCGGATGGTCGCGACGCTCGTGAAGAGCGGCCTGCCGGCCGCCCCGATCGCGAGGCTGGTGTCGAACCTGAACGACGCCCTCCTCCGCAGGGTGCTGGCCTGGGCCGAGGCGGACCTCGGCCCGCCGCCGTGCCCGTACGCGTTCCTCGTCCTCGGCTCGGAGGGGCGGCACGAGCAGACTCTCCTCACCGACCAGGACAACGCCCTCGTCCACGCAGACGGCGCGCCCGGAGCGGCGGCCTACTTCGAGGCGTTCGCGATCCGCGTGATCGCCGACCTCGTCGCCGCCGGCTTCCCTCCGTGCCCCGGCGGCAACATGGCCACCCGGTGGCGCGGCCCGATGTCCGAGTGGCGCGAGCGCTTCGGCCGCTGGATCGACGAGCCGACGGCCGAGGCCGTCCTTGCCGCTGCGATCTTCTTCGACCACCGGAGCGCCGGCGGGACGCTCGACGTCTCGGCTCTCGCCCGGGTCGTCGCCCGGGCGCGCCGGAACGCCCCGTTCCTCTCCCAGCTCGCCCGGGCCGCCGTCGGCTTCCGGCCTCCCATCGGGGCCTTCCGGAGGCTCCGGGCCGAGGACGGCGGCATCGACCTGAAGAAGGGCGGCCTGGCCCCGGTGCAGGGGCTCGCCCGCCTCTGGGCCCTCGACGCCGGCGTCTCGGCCACCGGCACGCTCGACCGCCTCGCGGCCGCCGCGGTCGCCGGCCTGCTCGACCGCGACCGGGCCGAGGACCTCGCCGAGGCCTACCGTTTCCTCTCCGCGCTCCGCCTTCGCTCGCAGCTGGCCTCCCTCGCCGAAGGAAAGGCCCCGGGCAACCGGGTCCCGGTCGACTCGCTCTCCGCCTCGGAGCGCCGGCACCTGAAGGAGGCCTTCCTGGCCGTGAGGGACGCGCAGGAGTCGACCGTCTCCCGCTATAACGTCACCCTCGTGTGAACGCGGGCCCCGTGGTGCGTTTACGCGCCGGCGCGAAAGGCGTCGCGCCCCCCCTTTTCGCGCAACTGCCTTTGATACGCGACGGCAGAGGTCTATCCTTCGCCGATCCGATGGTCAGCCCGCGCTTCGAACGCAGCGCCCCCGAGGTGGCCGCGAGCCGGCGTACACCCCCGCCCTCCGGCCGCGTGCCGGTTTCAGAAGACAGAGGTGAAGGAGGTCCTGGCATGAGAAGAAGACCCTTCGTCCACTCGCGGCTCGGGCTCGTCGGCGCGGCTCTCGTCCTCGCGGTCGCGGCCCCGCGCGCGGACGCGCAGGCCGTGATCAAGGTGAACGACGACGTGAACTTCAAGCTCGGCCTCCTGTTCCAGGGCCAGGCCGACTGGACCGAGAACGCCGCGACCGGGGCCACCGCGCAGAACCTCTTCGTCCGGCGCGTCCGCATCCTCGTCGGCGGGCAGCTCGCGAAGAACGTCACGTTCTTCTTCGAGACCGACAGCCCGAACCTCGGCAAGGTCGTGGCCGGCTCGAAGGTCACCTCGGGGATGTTCGTCCAGGACGCCTTCGTCTCCTGGAAGCTGGCCGACGAGCTCACGATCGACGCCGGCCTCATCCTGACCGGCATCGCGCACAACTCGCTCCAGAGCGCCGCGACCCTCATGCCCGTCGACTACGGCCCGCATTCGTTCCTCTTCAGCGGCCCCACGCAGAACGTCGTCGGCCGGGACACGGGCTTCCAGCTTCGCGGCTACCCCGCGAAGAAGAAGCTCGAGTACCGCGTCGGCCTGTGGCAGGGCAACCGGGACACGCAGAGCCGGCAGGCGCTCCGCGGCACGGCGCGTCTCCAGTACAACTTCCTCGAGGCCGACACGGGCTTCTTCTACACGGGGACGAGCCTCGGGAAGAAGAAGATCCTCGCCGTCGGCGGCGGGTACGACTTTCAGAAGGACTACTCGTCCTACGCCCTCGACGCCTACTTCGACCATCCCGTCGGCCCCGGAGCCCTCAGCGCGCAGCTGAACTGGATCCGATACGACGGAGGCGACTTCCTCGCGAGCCTCCCGAAGCAGGACGTGATCTACGCCGAGGGCGGCTACTACTTCCCGAAGGTGAAGGTCATGCCTTTCTTCACGTGCTCGAGCAAGGACGTCGCGGGCACCGATGCCGGCGACGAGACGCGCTGGTCGGTGGGCCTCGGCTACATGGCCTTCGGCCACAACGTCAACCTCAAGGCCGCCTGGGGAAGGGTCGAGCCGGGGGTCGGCAGGAGCGCCGACCAGTTCACCGTCCAGCTGCAGGGTTTCTACTTCTGAGGAAGAGGGAGGGAGGAGTCGCATGGCCACCAGGGAAAAGCAGGCCGCCTACTGGAAAGAGAACCTGACCTACATCGTCGTCCTTCTCGGCATCTGGTTCCTCGTGTCGTACGTCTTCGGTATCTTCATGGCCGACACGCTCGACAAGACGAAGATCGGCGGCTTCCCGCTCGGATTCTGGTTCGCGAACCAGGGCTCGGAAGTGATCTTCGTCATCCTCATCGCCGTCTACGTGTGGCTGATGAACCGACTCGACGTCAAGTACGACGTCCACGAGCAGTAGGGTCCCGGGCCGAGACGAAAGGAAGACGCGAATGAGCATCCTGACCTGGACCTGGATCATCGTGGGGCTGTCGTTCGCCCTGTACATCGGGATCGCCATCTGGGCGAGGGCGAAGTCCACCGGGGATTTCTACGTCGCCGCCAAGCAGATCCACCCCGTCCTGAACGGCATGGCGACCGGCGCGGACTGGATGTCCGCCGCCTCCTTCATCTCCATGGCGGGCCTGATCGCGTTCATGGGGCGCGACGGCGCGATGTACCTGATGGGCTGGACGGGCGGCTACGTGCTGCTCGCGATGCTGCTGGCCCCCTATCTGCGCAAGTACGGCAAGTTCACCGTGCCCATGTTCGTGGGCGAGCGCTACTACTCGCAGACGGCGCGCGTCGTCGCCGTCGTCTGCGCCATCTTCGTGTCGTTCACGTACGTGGCCGGGCAGATGCGCGGCGTCGGCGTCGTCTTCTCGCGCTTCCTCGAGGTGAACATCAACACGGGCGTCCTGATCGGGATGGCGATCGTCTTCTTCTACGCCACGCTCGGCGGCATGAAGGGGATCACGTACACCCAGGTCGCCCAGTACTGCGTCCTCATCACGGCCTACATGATCCCGGCCATCTTCATCTCCATCATGCTCACCGGGAACCCGATTCCGCAGCTCGGTTTCGGCAGCTCGCTCAGCGAGGGGGGGCAGCAGCTCCTCGGGGCGTCCCCGGGGCACCTCCTCGACAAGCTGAACCAGGTGCAGATCGACCTCGGGTTCGGCTCCTACACGTCGGGCGGCACGAAGAGCACGATCGACGTCTTCATGATCACCCTGGCCCTCATGGTCGGCACGGCGGGCCTGCCCCACATCATCATCCGCTTCTTCACGACCCCGACGATCCGCGGCGCCCGCTCCTCCGCCGGCTGGGCGCTCCTCTTCATCGCGATCCTCTACACGACGGCCCCCGCCGTCGCCGCCTTCGCCCGCCTGAACCTCATCAACACCCTCCACGGCAAGAGCTACGCCGAGGCGCCGAGCTGGTTCAGGAACTGGGAGAAGACCGGCCTCGTCGCCTGGAAGGACCGCAACGGCGACGGGAAGATCCACTTCGCCAAGGGCGAGCCGTTCAAGGGCAAGCTCGAGTTCGAGAAGGACGCCGAGGGCGTCGTCAGGCTCGGGGCGCACGGCGAACGCGTCGTCTCCTCGGCGTTCAACGAGAAGAGCGAGAACGAGCTCTACGTCGACCGCGACATCATGGTCCTCGCCAACCCCGAGATCGCCCGGCTTCCCGCCTGGGTCGTCGCGCTCGTGGCGGCGGGCGGGCTGGCGGCGGCCCTCTCCACCGCCGCCGGCCTCCTCCTCGTCATCGCCTCGGCCATCTCGCACGACCTGATCAAGAACGTCGTCGCGAAGGACACGACCGAGAAGGCCGAGCTCCTGTGGGCGCGCGGCGCGGCCGGCGTCGCGGTCATCATCGCCGGCTACTTCGGGATCAACCCGCCCGGATTCGTCGCGCAGGTCGTGGCGTTCGCCTTCGGCCTGGCCGCCTCGTCTTTCTTCCCCGTCATCATCCTGGGGATCTTCTGGAAGCGGGCCTCGAAGGAGGGCGCGATCGCCGGCATGCTCTCCGGAATGCTCTTCACGGCCGCCTACATCGTCTACTTCAAGTTCGTGAACCCGTCGATCAACGACGCGGACCACTGGTTCCTGGGGATCTCCCCGGAGGGAATCGGCAGCGTCGGGATGGTCGTCAACTTCGTGGTCGCCTGGGGCGTCTCGCTGGTGACGAAGGCCCCGCCGGAGCACGTCCAGGAGATGGTCGCCGGCCTGCGTTACCCGCGCACGGTCGAGTAGAACGCCCTTTCGCTTCCCCCCGGGGGTCCGGCCCGTCCGGGCCCCCGGGACTCTCCCTCTCTCAGCGGCCGATGAGGTCGCCGAGCGTCCGGACCCGCCGCTGCTTCAGCCTCCCGAGAAGCTTCAGGAAGAGGAGGGCCGTCGCGAAGGCGTCGCCCATCGCCGTGTGCCGGCCCTCGATCTCGACGCCGTACCGACCGCAGAGCGCCTCCAGGCCCACTGCGTCGCGCTCGATGGTCTCGGGGTCGAGGAGCCGGCGGTCGACCCGGCCCGCCAGGGCGGCGGTGTCGTAGGAACGGTTGAGGAGGGGAAAGCCGAGGGACCGGCGAACGAGACGGCCGAGCACGGCCACGTCGAAGGCGACGTGGTGGCCGATCAGCACCGCACCCCCGAAGAACGCGAGAAGCCGCCGCGCGACCTCTTCCTCCGGGAGCCCGCGGGCCGCCTCGCCGGGCGTGATCTCGTGGACGTCGACGCCGCCCGGCGTCGTCAGGTGCTGGCGTACGCGAAGGTCGATTCCGTCCGAGACGGCGATCGTCGAGCCCCGGACGCCGACCGCCGCGACCTCGAGGACCCTGTCGCGCGCCGGGTCGAGGCCCGTCGTCTCCGTGTCGAGGACGACGAAGCGGATCTCGTCGAGCGGGCGCGTCCGGTCGGACCACCGGAGCTGGGCTTCGCGGTACTCCGCGAACTCGGCCGGCACGCGCGACGCCCGCAACCACCCCGCGAGGGCGTGGAGCATCAGCGGAGGCGCCCCGCCGGGAACCGTACGCGCAGGACGTCCTGGAGCTCCTTCACCGCGGCGAAAATGTTGCGGAGAGTCTGCCTCTCGAGCTTGTTGAGGGCCTCGGGGTCGATGTAACGCCCGCTGTCGCGCTGTTTCAGGCCGAACCGGGCCCTGATCTTCAGCAGGATCTCGTAGGCGAGGGCCGCCTCCTCGTACAGCTCGCGGTGGCCGGTCTCGAGTGCGGCGAGGCGCTGGAACCTCCGGACGGTGCTGTTCTCTCCGGCGATCTCGTGGTCGAGCGCGAGGACGCGGGCGGCGTCGGCGAGCGGGATCATCGCGCGCACCTTCAGGTCGAACGCGTCCTCGTGCTCGCCATTGCGCTCTACGACGAGGTTGCGGAAGAAGCTGAGCGGCGGCGGCGTCGAGAGCGCGTTCTCGGCCAGGCGGGTGAGGAAGATCTCGGTGCGCGCGATCTCCTCGTAGAGGAAGCGGGTGAGCTCCCGCGCGAGAGCCGCGTCGCCCGCAACGGGCCTGTAGTCGAGGAAGACGGTCGCCAGGAGGATGTCGTGGTCGTCGGGCCTCTCGACCCAGCGGCGGAGCGTCTCCTTCCACTCGGGAAGGCTGCGGCACCATTCCGGGCTCGAGGCCGACACGCCGCCCGGGTCGGGGGCGAAGCCGCAGGCCGCGAGCCCGTCCGACACGGAGGCCCCGAGGCGACGGAACCAGGCCGCGGCGGCCTCGTCCGGATCGCCCTCGTAGACGAGGGCGTGGTCCTGGTCGGTCCGGAGGAGCTGCTCCTCTCGCCCCAGGCTGCCGAGCGCCAGCCAGGCGAAGGCCCGCGGCGGGGGCCCCTCGGAGGCGAGGTGCAGGTCGACGAGGCGCTGCACGATGGCGTCGGTGACCGCGGAGACCGTGCTCGCCACGTAGAGGGCGCCGACGTCCTGCTCGAGGTACTTCGCGAGCAGCTCCTCGGCCTTCCTCCGGATGGCCGCGAGCTGCGGCTGGGAGGTCGTCTTGCGCGCCTCCTTGATCATGATCGCCGGGTTGAAGCCCTGGACGAGGAGGAGGTCGTGGTCGGAGATGAGGCCGGTCACCTCGCTGCCGTCGGTCCCGTCCGCCGTGACGCAGAGGTGGTGGACCTTCTGCCTCACCATCTCGATCATCGCCTCGGCCAGCGTGATCCCCGCCTTCGCGGTCTTCACCGGCCGGCTCATGATCGCGGAGACGGGCTCGTGGGGGGCGTGGAGGCCGGTGACCACCTTGCTCCTGAGGTCGCGGTCCGTGAGGATCCCGACGGGGAGGCCGGCGCCGTCGGCGACGACGATCGAGCCGAACCCGTGCTCCGTCATCGCGACGGCCGCGTTCTGTATCGTCTCCTCCGCCCGGCAGGTGAGCACTTCCTTCGTCGCGTCGAGGACGATCGCGTCGTTGAGGAACGGCAAGGAAGGATGGGCCTCCCTCGGCAAACGGCCGCCGGCGAGGGTCGTGCCGGAGCGCCGCCGCTGGTGCGGCCGGCCCGCGGCGAAGGCGGCGGCGAAGTAGAGGGCGACCCTCGCGCTCTTCTTCAGGAGGGGCTGCGCGGCGGCGACCGGGACGACGTAGAGGAGGCACTCGTCCACGGCGGCGGCCGTCGCGAGGTAGGGCTCCCGGGCGACGTGGGCCCGCACGCCGAAGACGTCCCCCTCGTCGCAGACGTCCACGAGCTGCCGCGGGGGACCCTCCTCGTAGACCTCCACGGAGCCCTGCCGCACGACGTAGAACTCGTCGCCCGGCGGAGTCCCCTCCCTGAAGAGGACGGTCCCCGCGGGCACGTAGCGGATCGAAACCCTCGCGGCGAGCTCCGCGCGGTCCGCCGGCTCGAGGAGGCTGAAGGGCGGGTAGCGCTGCAGGAACTCCGCGACGCGGTCCTGGATGACGTTGGAAGAAGGGGCCATCTGCCTCCGGGGCGTACCCGCGAGCCGAGCCGGGTGCCGTTGTCTGCCGCCTCGCTCATGATACGAGTTCGCATTCGGAACCGGCCACGGTGACGGAGAATGGGGCCGATGGACGTGGCCTCGACTCCCGTTTCCCCCGTCCCCGGCTCGCGATGAGGGGCGGCCCCCTCCTCCGCCAGCTCAGCCTGACCTCGCGGCTCGGCCTCGCCTTCACCGCGATCCTCGCGGCGGCGGCCGTCGCGCAGACCGTCCTTTACCTGAGGTTCCAGGACCAGATGCTCACGGAAGCCGACGCCTCGTACAAGACGCTCGCCACGGCGATCCAGGCCGCCGCGACGCGGATCGGCCCCGGAGGCTCGAAGGACCCGAAGGCGCTCGAGGAGTTCCGGGAGAAGCTCCGGCAGAGGGGAGTCCGCGAGATCCGGATCAAGCAGGGAGGCCTCCTTCTCCCGGACGGCTCCGAGGTCGGGCCTCCCGCGCCCGGTCGCAAGCGAACCCGGGGCGCCGCGGTGCCGCAGGACATCGAGATCGAGGGGGTCGTCGGCGAGGGGCCGGGCTCCGGCGAGATCGTCGTCCCGCTCGTCATCGAGCGGCGATACCTCGGACAGGTCACGATCAAGTACTCGCTCGAGAACATCCGGGCCGAGCTCGAGGGGAACTTCCGGCGCGGCCTCTACGCCCTCCTCGGCGTCTTCGCCGTCGGCCTCGTCGTCATCCTCGTCGTCACGCGAAACGCGACGAAGCCCGTTGAGGCGGTGGCGGAGGCGGCCCGGCAGGTCGCCGACGGCCGGCTCGACGTCGTCGTCCCGGTCGACCGCGCCGACGAGATCGGCCAGCTCGCGGTCGCCTTCAACCGGATGACGTCCGCTCTCCGCGAGAGGCAGGACCTCCTCGCCCGGCTCGCGGCCGCCGAGAAGCGGGCCGAGATCGGCCACCTCGCGGCGGGGCTCGCCCACGAGATCAAGAACCCGCTCAACGCCCTCTCGCTCGGCCTCGACGTCCTGAGGCGCCGGCACCGCCCGGCCGACGAGGACGCCGCCGCCGACCAGGCCGCGCGCATCGAGGCCCTCCGCGGCGAGATCGACCGCCTCGCGACCCTCATCAACAACTTCCTCGCGTTCGGGCGCCCCCTCTCCCTCACGGTCGCCCCCGTCGACGCGGTCGCCCTCGTGAGGGACACGCTGGCCGACCTGTCGGAGACTGCGGAGCAGGCCCGCGTGAAGCTCGAGACCGCACTGCCCGGCGGCCTCCCCCGGGTCCTCGCCGACGGCTCCCTCCTGAAGTCCGCCGTCTGGAACCTCGCGCAGAACGGCATCCAGGGGATGGAGAGAGAGGGCGGGACGCTCCACGTCTCGGCGAGGCAGGTGGCGCCTTCCCCGGACGAGGGCCCCCGCCTCGTCCTCGCCTTCGAGGACGAGGGACACGGGATCGACGTCGCGCACCTCCCGCGCCTCTTCGAGCCCTGGTTCTCGACGAAGGAGGGGGGGGTCGGTCTCGGGCTCGCGATGGTGAAGAGGATCGTCGAGGAGCACGGCGGGCGCGTGGAAGCGGAGAACCGCGAAGGGGCCCGCGGGGCGGCCTTCCGGATCTGGCTCCCCCTCGCCCTCCCGCCTTCGGAGTAACCTCGCCCCCGTGAACGACCGCGTCCCCCGCGCCACCCTCCTCGTCGTCGACGACGAGAAGCACCAGCGCGAATCGCTCCAGATGATCCTCGAGGACGAGGGGTACCGGGTGACGGCCGCGGCCGACGGCCGGCAGGCCCTCGCCCTGGCCTCCCGGACGCACCCCGAGGTCGTCCTGACCGACCTGAAGATGCCCGGCCTCTCGGGGATGGACGTCGTCCGCGCCCTCTCCGAGGGGCCCCTGCCGCCCCGGGTCATCCTCATCACCGCCCACGGCTCCGTCGAGAGGGCCCGCGAGGCCCACCGGCTCGGCGCGTTCGACTACATGTCCAAGCCGGTCGTCGCCGACGAGCTCCTCTTCCGGGTGGAGCGCGCCGTCGAGAGCCACCGCCTCGCCGAGAAGGCGCTCCGGCTCGAGCGGCGGCTGAAGGGGGACGGCCTCGAGGCGATGGTCGGAGAGAGCGCCTCGATGCGCGAGGTCTTCCGCCTCGTCGAGAAGATCGCCCCGACGCAGTCGACCGTCCTCGTGCGGGGCGAGTCGGGCACGGGCAAGGAGCTCGTCGCCCGGGCCATCCACTCGCGCTCGGCCCGCGCGTCCCGCCCGTTCCACGCGATCAACTGCGCCGCCATCCCGGAGAACCTCCTCGAGAGCGAGCTCTTCGGCCACGAGCGGGGAAGCTTCACGGGCGCCGAGGCGAGGAAGGCCGGCCTCTTCGAGGCGGCCTCCGGCTCGACGCTCTTCCTCGACGAGATCGGCGACCTTTCCCTCCCCCTCCAGGGGAAGATCCTCCGCGCCCTGCAGGAGAAGGAGGTCCGGCGCGTCGGCGGCAACGAGACGATCCCGGTCGACGTCCGGGTCGTCGCCGCGACGAACCGCGACCTCGAGGCGATGATGAAGGCCGGGCAGTTCCGCGAGGACCTCTTCTACCGCCTGAACGTCATCCCCATCGTCCTCCCGCCGCTGCGCGAGCGGTCGAGCGACATCCCCGCCCTCGTTCACCGCTTCCTCGAGAAGGCGAACGCCACGCACGGCACCGGCGTCGGGGAGATCGACGCGGGCGTCCTCGACCTCCTCGTCCGCCACCCGTGGCCGGGGAACATCCGCCAGCTCGAGAGCGTCGTCGAGCGCGCCGTCCTCCTCTGCGAGGGGGCGACCGTGCGGCCCGCCGACCTCCCCCTCGAGATACGCCTCCAGACGGCCCCCGCCGCCCGCCCCTACGGTTTCGAGATCCCGCCGGAGGGGTTCGACATCGAGGAGCTGGAGCGGCAGCTCATCGTCCAGGCGATGGAGCGCTCGGGCTGGGTCATCGCGCGCGCCGCGCGCCTCCTCGGCCTCACCTACCGGACGCTCCAGTACCGGCTCGAGAAGTTCGGCATCAAGAAGCCCGCCTGACCGGCGACCGGGGCCGCCCGCCCTTCCGGCGGCGCGACGTACCATCGGGAAACCCGACCCCCGGCTGGAGGCGTAGACCGTGGAGATGACGTACAGACCCACCACCCTCGGAGAGCTCGTCGAAGCCGGCTACCGCCACCGCTCCGTCCGCGACGAGATGCGCGAGAACCTCCTCGCGCTCCTCGCCCGGAAGGAGAACCCGTTCCCCGGGATCCTCGGCTACGAGCGGACGGTCGTCCCCGCCCTCGTCAACGCGATCCTGGCCCGGCACGACCTCATCCTCCTCGGCCTGCGCGGCCAGGCGAAGACGCGGATCCTGCGCGCCCTCGTAAACCTCCTCGACGAGGAGACGCCCGTCGTCGTCGGCTCCGAGCTGAACGAGTCCCCCTTCGCGCCCTTCACGAAGTACGCCCGCAACCTCGCCGCCAGCTCCGGCGCGGACCTCCCCGTCGCCTGGCTCTCCCGCGAGCAGCGCTACCGCGAGAAGCTCGCGACGCCCGACGTGACGATCGCCGACCTCATTGGCGACGTGGACCCGGTGAAGGCCGCCACGTTGAAGAAGACGTTCGCCGACGAGGAGGTGATCCACTACGGGATCATTCCCCGGACGAACCGCGGCATCTTCGCCATCAACGAGCTGCCCGACCTCGCCCCGCGCATCCAGGTGGGCCTCCTGAACATCCTCGAGGAGAGGGACCTCCAGATCCGGGGCTTCCCGGTGCGGATCCCGCTCGACGTCGTCATGGTCTTCTCGGCGAACCCCGAGGACTACACGAACCGCGGGAACATCATCACGCCCTTGAAGGACCGTATCGCCTCGCAGATCCTCACGCACTACCCGCGCGACGTCGCCACGGCGAAGGCGATCACCGACCAGGAATCGTGGGCCGACCGCCCGCTCGACGGGGTCGAGGTGCGCCTGCCCGACTCCTTCAAGACCCTGGTCGAGGAGGTCGCCTTCGCCGCCCGCCGGAGCGACCTCGTAGACCAGGCCTCCGGCGTCTCGGCCCGGCTGCCGATCGCGATGCGCGAGCTTCTCGTCTCGAACCTCGAGCGGCGCGCCGTCCTCGCCGGGGAGACTGTCGTCGCTCCGCGCCTCGTCGACCTCTTCGCGACCCTCCCGGCGATCACGGGGAAGGTCGAGATGGTCTTCGAGGGGGAGCAGCAGGGGGCCGAGATCGTCGCCCGGCGCCTCATCGGCGACGCGGTGAAGGCCCTCTTCGACGCGACCTTCCCGCCCGTCGACGGGCCGCGTGCCCGCGGCGAGAAGGTCCGCCGGCGCGACGCGGACGAGGAGGACGGGGGGCCGTTCGGACGCGAGCGGAATCCTCCGCCTATCGCCGGCCCTTACGGGCCCGTCGTCCATCACTTCCGCAACGAGCGAAGGCTCCTCCTCTCCGACGAGACCCCCTTCGCCCGTCACCTCGCAGACCTCGAGTCGGTCGACGGCCTCGCGGAGCTCGTCGCCGCCCACGCCTCGCCCGCCGACGACTTCGAGAGGGCTTTCCTGATGGAGCTGGTCCTCGAGGGGCTCGTCCTGAGCCTGCGGATCGCGCGTGAGGATCTCGACTCGACCGTCACTTATGCAGAGATGGCACGACTGAACCTCATGAGGAGCCGGGGCTGACCGAGCCGGCCCGGAGCCGCGCCTGGCGTGAGGGACTCGTCCTTCTCGCCTTCGCCGTCCTGACCGTCCTGATGACCTGGCCCTGGGCGGCGTGGATCCGGGACGCGGTGCCGGACCCGGGGGACCCCTACCTCAACTCCTGGATCCTCTGGTGGAACTTTCACCAGACCTTCACCGACCCCCTGAATCTCTTCCACGGGAACATCTTCTTTCCCTACCGCTACACGCTCGCCTTCAGCGAGCACAACTACGGCATCTCGCTCCTCCTCTTCCCCCTTTACGCCCTCGGCGTCCGGCCCCTGACGGCGCACGGCGTCGCGATGCTCCTCGGCTACCTCTTCTCGGGGTACGGCGCCTTCCGCCTCGCGCGGACGCTCACCGGCTCGACCGGGGCCGGCTGGGTCGCCGGCATCGCCTTCGCATTCGTGCCGTACCGCTTCCACCAGATCTCGCACGTGAACTACACGTTCACCGCGTGGGTGCCGCTCGTCCTCGAGGCCCTCGTCCTCTTCACGAGGCGGCGGACCTGGCCCCGCGCCGCGTGGCTGGGCGTCGCATTCCTGATGAACGGCCTCACCTGCATCCACTGGCTCATCCTCTCGGCAATCCCGCTCGCGGTCTCCGCGGTCGTCCTGGCGTTCCGGGAGTCGGCCTTCGCCGACCGGGCCTTCTGGCGGCGGGGCGGGGTGGCGGTGGGCGCGGCCACTCTCCTCCTCCTTCCGTTCCTCGTCCCGTTCCTCCGGGTGTCGAGGCTCTACGGCTTCGAGAGGAGCCGCGACGAAGCGCTGGGCTTCTCCGCCCTCTTCGACCACTGGCTCACCGCCGACCCCCTGAACCGGTTCTGGAACGGACTCGGCGTGACCCCGGTGCAGGGCGAGCTGGCCCTCTTCCCGGGGCTCCTCCCGCTCCTCCTCGCCCTCGCTGCCCTCCTCCTCGTCCGGCCGGAGGGGGAGGCGACGGCGCCCGCCGCCGGCCTGCTACCGCGCCGCGGGTTTCTCGTCTTCCTCGACACCGTGGCGGTCGTCTCCGGCTTCGTCGGCCTCCTCGCCACCTCCCCCTCGGGCCTCGTCCTTCGGTGGGAGGGAGAGGAGTTTTTCTCGTCCACGCGGCCCCTGCGGCCCTTCCTCGTCCTCGCGATCGCCCTCCTCGTCCGCTGGGCCCTCGCCTGGCCCTCGGCCTTCCCATTCCGGGGCGCGAACCTCCTCGACAGCCTGCGACGCGCGCGGCGGTCGGAGGCCCTCCACGTCGGCCTCGCCTTCGCGGTTCTCGGCTTTCTCGGCTCGTTCGGAATGCGCTTCCCGTTCCACGCCTTCCTCTACGAGCTACTTCCGCCGTTCCGGAGCATCCGCGTGCCGGCGCGCTGGGCGATGATGGCCGACCTCGGCCTCGCCCTCCTCGCGGGTCTCGGCGCCCTCGCCCTCGCGCGGGCCGCGGCCAGGCGGTGGCCCGCGCGGCCGCGCCTCCCCCTGGCGCTCTTCGCGGCCGCGTGCGTCCTCCTCCTCCTCGAGCAGCGCGTGGCGCCGCTCGACCACCGTCTCGTCCGCGGCGCCGCCGACGCCGACGAGGCGACCCGCTTCCTCGCCCGCACGCCGATGGCGGGCGGCGTGGTCGTCCTGCCGACCTCGTTCCCCGGCCCCTACGAGGCGATGCTCCGCGCCGCCGATCACGGCAGGCCGCTCGTCAACGCCGTCTCGGGGTTCACGCCGCCGATCGTCGCCCGCCTCGAGGAGCTCCTCGCCGCGCGACCGATCCGCGACGCCCTCCTCGACCACCTCGAGGAGATCCCGGCCTCGTACCTCGTCGTGCAGGAGTCGCGCCTCCTTCCGGAGGAGCGCACCGCGCTCAGGACCGTCCTCTCCCGCGGCCTGGAGTCCGGGCGGCTGCGTTTCGCCGGGCGGTTCGACGGCCGCAGGAAGAACGACGTCTACGCCGTGACCCGGACCGAGCCAGGACCCGTCGGGACCTTTCCACCCTGGACGCTTCGCGCCGCGTTCGCCGGGTTCGACCCGTCGAGAGAGGACGAGACACTCCCCGGCTCCCTGGACGAACCGGGGCAGGACGAGGTCGCCCGCGGCGAGCTCCTCGTCCGCGGCTGGGCCCGTTCCGAGCGGGACGACCTCGAGGTCGCCTTCATCTTCGACGGCGACGTCCGGGCGCCTGCGGCCTTCCGGCGCGTCCCGCGTCCCGATGTCGCCCGCGCTCTCCCCGGTCTCGGCCCGTGCGAGAGCGCCGGTTTCGAGGCCACGTTCCCATTTCAGCCGGGAGACGAAGGCCGCCGGGAGATCCGCGCGGTCTTCCGGTCGCCCGACGGCCGCCACCGGGTCTACCCGTTCCGGACGTTTACCTGGAGGCCGTAGCCGGGCCGTTCGCCCGGGTTCACGCGGAACGCAGCTCGTCGCTCCAGAGGAGCTCGTGGATGAGGTGAGTCCGTGTCGTCTCGCCTCCGGCGAGACGTCGCGTTGCGTTTGCGAGCGCGTCCTCGTCGGCCGCCCGGCCGAGGACGACGTCGTAGGCCCGTCGAACGAACGTCTCGTGGTCGGAGGCCGTTCCCTCCTCGAGAAGCCCCCGGGCGACGGCCGCTTCTCCGGGAAACGACTCGTCGCGGAGCGGGACGTCCGCGGCCGGGCCCGCGGGGGCCCTCGCCAGGATCTCCGCGACCCGTTCCTCCGTCGGCGGCGGAGGCACGGGCCGGCCGTCGGGACGGCCGGCGAGGCCGTGCAGCACGCGCGGGAGGCCGGAGCCGGCGGAAAGCGCCCGCACCATGTCGGCGATCGCGGACTCCTGCGGGCTCCACCCGAAGGTCCAGAGGAGCGCGAGGCGCGCCTGCTCCCGCGGCGGGAGGGGCGTGAGGGCCTCTGCCGCCGAGTGAACCAGAACGGTCCATGAACCGCCGGCCGAAGGACCGCCTCCGGCCCTCGCGACCCCCTCGCCGAGCCCCGCGACCCGGAACCAGGGCAGCGGCAGCGGCTCGCTCGCCACCACGATCGGCAGCTCCACGAGCGGGGAGCCGAGGTCCTCGAACCAGGCGAGGTTCTCGGCGAGAAGGTCCACCTCGACCCGATAGACGCCCGGATCGACGGGCGCCGCGGCCCGCAGGGCCAGGTCGAGGGAGCCTCCCGGGGGAACGCCGGCCGGCAGCTCGGCCCGCGCCCAGACCCACTCGATCTCCTCGCTCCCCCGGAACAGGTGGGCTCCGAGGGCCACGGTCCCCGTTCCGGGCCCCTCCGCGCTCGACCGCCAGGAGCTCCGGCCGCTGTTCGCGGCCCGCACGACGATCTCGACCTCTTCGCCCAGCCGGCAGGTCTCCGGCGCCTCCGTCACGACGAGACGGCCCGCGAGGTCCGGAAGGACCGCCAACGACGCCGCCTTCCGCTTTCGGCAGACGAAGACGGCCCGGTCGCCAGGCGCCGCCACCAAGCGGACGTCCTCGAATCCGGTGTCCGAGAGCATCGCGCCCATGGCGCCGATCGACGGCACGAACCAGTTGTAGACCGCCTCCTTGGCGTCGGGCGCGTTCTCGACGTAGCCCATCGGGTGGAGAGGGCGCGTCAGGGGGCCGGTCACGTAGGGCACGGCCTCCGTCGGGACGAGCTCCGGCAGGAGGACGGCGGTCTCCAGGACGAGGAGATCGTTCGTCACCGCGTGAAGCCGCTCGAGCCCCTGGACGAGGTGCTTCAGGTGGTAGACGAGGCCGAGCGCGAGCGTGACGTCGAAGACGCCGACGGTCTCGGGCGAGAGGTCGTAGACCGACATCCGCCGGAACTCGAGGTCGAGCCCGAGCGCGCGCGCCACGAACGAGGCCTGCCGGACCTGGTGCCGCTGCGCGTCGATGCCGAGGACCCGCGCCGCGCCGCGCCTCATCGCCTCGACGGAGTAGAAGCCCGCGTTGCACCCGACGTCGAGGACCGACCGCCCGGAAAGGTCGTCGGGAAGCGCCTCGGCGACGTGCCGCCACGTGGGGAGCGGGTGGTCGGCGGCCTCCCCGGCGACGCTCGCTCCCTTCGTGACGACCCCGTCCTCCAGGTCGATCCGGTGGAACCAGGGTCCGAGCCGCTCGACGCCGGCCCTCTTTTCGTCAGGCTTCATCATCGCTCCCCGACCCGGCCCGCACCGAACGGCCCGCGCGCCACCGGGGAGTGCGCTCCCCGCCGCTCGCGTCACGCGCCAGGCGTCCGGTTCCTGCCGGACGACGTAGCATCCCACGATGGACGTCCGCTACGGCGAGCTGCCGCTCGACCTCCTGCGCGCGCTCTTCACGTTCGAGGAGCTGAAGAAACTGTTCCTCGACCTCGTGACGCGCCTCGGGGGCGACGTGGGCGAGGCGCTCGAGGTGATGCGCCACCTGCAGGAGCGCGGCATCCTCGACCCGAACCTCGACCTCGACGCCTTCCTCGCGGCGCTCGAGGAGAAGGGAATCGTCGGGCGCGACGGCGAGGGGGGGCTCGCCCTGTCGGGCACGGGCGAGCGGCAGGTCCGCCGCGCCGCGCTGGAGGAGATCTTCTCGTCCCTCCAGAAGTCGGGGCCGGGGCTCCACGCCCTGCCGCGAGCGGGCACGGGGACCGACCTCCTGGAGGAGACGCGCCCCTGGGAGTTCGGCGACGACCTCTCGCGCCTCGACGGCGTCAGGACCGTGACGAACGCGGCGCGGCGCGACCCGGAGGCTCTCGCCATCGGCCCGGAGGACCTCGAGGTCCACGAGGTGGAGCACCAGTCGGCCTGCGCGACGGCCATCGCGATCGACATCTCCCACTCGATGGTCCTCTACGGCGAGGACCGCTTCACGCCGGCCAAGAAGGTCGCCCTCGCGCTGACCGAGCTGATCCTCTCGAAGTACCCGAAGGACACGATCGACGTCGTCCTCTTCGGCGACGACGCCGTACAGGTGCCGATCGACTCCCTCTCCAAGGCGCAGGTCGGGCCGTTCCACACGAACACGAAGGCGGGGCTCGCCCTCTGCCGCGGCCTCCTCCAGGCGCGCCGCTCGCGCAACCGCCAGCTCTTCCTCGTCACCGACGGGAAGCCCTCGTGCATCCGCGAGCGCGGGAAGCTCTACAAGAACCCCTTCGGCCTCGACCTGAAGATCGTCAACCGGACGCTCGACGAGGCGGAACGCTGCCGGCGCGAGGGTATCCAGCTGACGACGTTCATGCTCGCGACCGACCCCGGCCTCGTCGACTTCGTCGAGACGCTGACGAAGGTCGCGCGGGGGCGGGCCTACTACGCCGCCTCGGGCGACCTCGCGACGTTCGTCTTCCGCGACTACATCCGGAACCGCCGAAAGCTCTTCCGTTAGCTTTCACGGGGGAACCCGGGCCTGACGGCCCGGCGCCGGTTCCCCCGCACCCCCTCCGAGCGGGCTCGTTCCTTCGCCGGTTCCGGGAAGGGCTACGGCAGGAAGGGGACGACCCGTGAGGCGAGGGAGGCCGGAAGGCGTCTCGCGATCGTCCGGCGGAGGTCGTCCGGGGTCGAGCGGAGCGTCAGGTGCGTCAGGACGAGGACTTCGTTCGCGAAGAGATCCGCCTGTTCGGCGACGTCGTCGACGTGGAGGTGGCCGTAGTGCCGCGCCCGCGGGAGGTCTTCCGGCTCGGTGAACGAGCACTCGAGGAGGAAGACCTTCGCCTCGAAGGCCTCGCGCGGCGCGGTCTCGAAGACGCCCACGCCCGTGTCGCCCGAGAAGGCGAGGAGCGGCCGCGAGCTGGGCCGCGTCACCTCCTCGCCGGCGAGGACGGCCGCCCGGATCTCCTCCTCGGGTCTCCCCTGCCACTCGGGGACGAGGCGGCGGCGGATCTCCGAGGCGACGAAGCCCACCGTCGGGACGCGGTGGTCGGCCCTGAAGGCCGAGACGGCGAGGTCCTTGCGCAGGTCGACCGACTCGCCCGGCGCGAGCCCCTCGACCGCGACGTCGTACTCGACCCCCTCGAGCCCCGCGTGAAGCGCGAGGATCTGCCGCCACGCCGGGACCGTCGACGGGTCGGTGAAGACGCGCGCGGGAGGAAGGCGGAGGAGGCGCCGCTGCGAGGCCCAGTAGGCGAGGCCGCCCGCGTGGTCGAGGTGGGCGTGCGAGAGGAAGAGGTTCGGCGCCGGGATGACCTCGGCCGGGCTGCGGCCGACGTCGAAGGCGAGGTCGAGCGAGGGGACGTGGAACCAGGTCTCCCTCCCCGCGACCGAAACGCCGCGCAGCGGGATCCCCGCGAGGGTCATGGACAGCGTCGCCCAGCGCTCCCGCTCGCTCACCGCGGCAGGATACCGCCCGGCGGCCACCGGCCGGCCTATACTGCCCTTCCGAAACCCGACCCGAGCTCACCGACCGGGGGAACCGATGGTCCTCTTCAACCACTCGACCCGCGAGCTGACCGCCAAGATCGTCTACTACGGCCCCGGCCTGTGCGGGAAGACGACGAACCTGCGTCTCCTCCACGAGAAGCTCGACCAGGGGACGACCGGGCGCCTCCTCTCCCTGTCGACGGCGCAGGACCGGACGATCTACTTCGACCTCCTCCCGGTCGAGCTCGGGAACGTGAAGGGTTACACCGTCCGCTTCCAGCTCTGCACGGTGCCGGGGCAGGTCTTCTACAACGAGACGCGCAAGCTCGTCCTGAAGGGCGTCGACGGCATCGTCTTCGTCGTCGACTCGCAGTGGTCGATGCTCTCGCACAACCTCGAGTCGTTCCAGAACCTGCGCGAGAACATGGCCGAGCTGGGCCAGAGCCTCGACGACACCGCCGTCGTCATCCAGTACAACAAGCGCGACCTTCCGGGCGTCCTCTCCATCCAGGCGATCCAGGAATCGCTCGGCTTCCAGGAGTACCCGTTCGTCGAGTCGGTCGCCGCCGACGCGAGAGGGGTCGTCGAGACCTTCAAGCTCGTCTCCAAGCTCACCTTCGTCCAGCTGCTGAAACGGCTGCAGCGCTCGCCCGACGGCGAGAGGCTCGGCCCCGACTGGACGGCCCCCGCCCCGCCCGACTCCCAGCAGACGGCGCGGGTCCCCCCTGTGGGCGCCGAGCTCTTCGCCCTGGCGAGCACCGTCGGCCCCGCGCCCGCTCCGCCCACGGACTCCCCTTTCGAGACCACCGGCTCGTGGCCGGACCTGCCGAGAGGCGAGGTCTTCGGCGAGACGACGATCCCGCCGTTCGTCGTCGAAGCCCCGACCAGGCCACCGGCCGCAAGGGAGCTGGAAGTGCCGGTGGTCCCGGTGGCCGCGGATCCCGACGACACGGTCACAGATGAGCCGGCCCCCCCGCCGGTGCCGCCCGCCGAGCCCCGTGACGAGGTCGTGGCGCTGCCCGAGCTCGACCAGGAGCCCGAAGCCCTCCCAGAGCCGGAACCGGAACCGGAATCCGAGCCAGAGCCCGAGCCCGAACCTGAACCTGAACCCGAACCCGAACCCGAACCCGAACCCGAAACTGAGCCCGAACCTGAGCCTGAACCCGAGCCAGAGCCCGAGCCTGAGCCCGAACCTGAACCCGTTCCCGAGCCCGTCCCTGCAGCGGCTCCCGAGCCCCCTCCCCCGCCCCCGGCTCCCGCCCCCCCCCCTCCTCCCCCGGCCGCGGCCGTCTGGGCCGAGGCGTTCGCCGGCCTCTCCGCCCGGCTCGACGACCTGGCCCGTTCCCGTGCGGAGGAGTCGGAACGGCTCTCCGCGGCCGCGAGGGAAACGCGCGAGGCGGTCGCCGCCCTTCCGGCGGAAGTGAAGAGTGCGCTCGCCCCCCTCGCCCCGGCTGCCGCCGTGGAGGCGCTCCGGGAGGCCCTGGAGGCCCACACGGCCGAGGTCCGGCCGAAGCTCCTCGGCCTCGTCGAGGAGGCATCCCGACAGCGGGACGCCGCCTTCGAACGGGAAAGGGAGCAGGACGACGCCGCGCGCGACTCCGCCCGGCGGCACAGGGAGGAGATCCGGGGCGACGTGGAGCGGGCGACGATCGCCATGCGCGAGGTCGTGCAGGCGCTCGACGGCCGCATCGCCGATCTTCAATCGTCGCTCGAGGCGCGGCTCGCCTCCCTGGAGTCCGCGGTTTCCCGGCTCGAGGCCTCCGACCGGCTCGACGAGGTGAGGCGCGAGACCTCGGAGGTGAAGCGCCTCGTGGAGGAGAAGCTCGAGGAAGCCGGAGGGCAGAGCCGCCGGCTGTCCGGGTTCCTGCGCCGCGCGCTCGAGGAGCTCGAGCCGCCCGACCGGGACTGACCCGCCCGGCCGTCAGCCCTTCAGGTTGCCCTGGATCTGCCCGGCGTCGGGACCCCGGCGCTCGAGCCACGCGCCGAGGCGGGCCTCGGCCTCCGGGCTCTCCCACAGGAACTCGGCTCCCGCGAAGTAGACGAGGCCCCCGCCCTGCGGCGCCGGACCGGCCTTGCACCGCGTGACGCGGATCGGGACCGCGAGCTCGAGCCCCTCGAGCTCGGCGTGAAAGGCGTAGGTCGACCCGGGCCGAAGCGGGCCGGAGAGCCGGAAACGGACACCCGTGAGGGAGATGTCCTCGACCCACACCTGGACCGTCGAGCGGATGACGCCGCCAGCGCCCTCCGGAGGCCGGATTCTCGGGGAACGTCTTCTTTCTGCGGTCACGGACTCCTCCGCACCTCGAACGATCCGGCGATTCCCGTCTCCCGTCAAGTCAGGTCGTGCGCGACGCCCACCGATCCAGCCAGCCCCTCACGACCGCCGCGTCGGCCTCGTCGCGCCAGAGGAACTCGGCTCCGGCCTCCCAGGACGCGGCGGGCTCGCCGGGAGACCCGGCCCGGACCCCGGGCCGGCAGCGGGTGATCCGGACGGCCGTGGCGAGGGAGAGGCCCCGAAGGAGGGCGGTGAGGGGGTAGACGCCCCCCGCCTCGAGGGACGACCCGAGAGACAGGCGGAGACCTCCCGGGGAAATGTCGCGCACGGCGACGGGAAAAGACCCCTTCAAGAGGGCGGTCGCGCCGTCCCCGTCGACGGCGACCCTGCGATTCCGGCGCCTTTCCGCGTCCATCGCACCTCCCCGGACTCCCGAGACCCTGCCGAGAAGGTTGGGCCCGGCGGGGCGCTCGTCAAGAGGTACGGGCGTCAGCTCGACAAGGTTCCGAGGAAGCGCGGGTCCTCCCGCCACCCGGGACGGGCCACGACGTGCAGGTCGAGGAAGAACCGCTTCCCGAACGTCTTCTCGATCTCCAGCCGGGCGGCCGTCCCGGCGTCGCGGATGAGCTGTCCGCCGAGGCCGATGACGATCCGCTTGTGGTTCTCCTTGTCGACGACGAGCGTCGCCGTCACGAGCGTCAGGTTCTTGGCCTCGTCGACCTTCCATTCCTCCACGACGACGCCGAGGCCATAGGGGATCTCCTCGCGCGTCCGCTCGAGGAACTTCTCGCGGATCAGCTCGGCGACGCGCGTCTTCTCGTCGGACGTCGTCACCGTCCCGGCCGGGAAGAGGTCGTCTCCCTCGGGGAGGAGGCGGAGGATCGTCTCCGGCAGCCCCTCGAGGCCGTCGCCCGTGAGGGCGGAGACGGGGACGATCTCGTCGAAGAGGCCCGTCTCGGCGAGCGCGGCCATCCTCGGCAGGAGCTTCGGCTTGGAGACGAGGTCGACCTTGTTGAGGACGGCGATCCTCGGCGGGCTCGCCTTGGCGACCAGCTCGAGGGCGTGGCGGTCGCCCGCCCCTTCCCGCTCGGTCGCGTCGATGACGAGGAGGACGACGTCCACGTCCAGGATCGCCTCCATCGCCTCGTCGAGCATCGCCCGGTTGAGCCGGTGGAGCGGCTTGTGGAGCCCCGGCGTGTCGACGAAGACGATCTGCCCGTCGGGGCGGTTCAGCATGCCGAGGACGCGGCGGCGGGTCGTCTGCGGCTTGTCGGAGACGATGGCCACCTTCGTGCCGACGAGGGCGTTGACGAGCGTCGACTTCCCCGCGTTCGGCCTCCCCGCGACCGCCACGGTCCCGGCGCGCCGGCTCACGCGACCCCCACGGCGCGCATCACCTTCACCCGGTGGACGCGCTTTCGGTCCGCGTCCTCGACCATGAAGCGCAGCCCGCCGTCGTCCACCTCCTCGCCCGGCCTCGGGATATGCCCGAGGCGCGCCGAGAGGAGGCCGGCCACCGTGTCGTAGTCGCCCGGCTCGAGGTCGACGTCGAAGAGCTGGGCGATCTCGGAAACGCGGACGCGCCCGGCCACGGTGAACGCCCCCCCGGAGAGCGGGATCACGGGATCGATGGAGTCCTCGTGCTCGTCGGCGATCTCTCCCACCAGCTCCTCCAGAAGGTCTTCCAGTGTGACGACGCCAGCGACCGCCCCCCACTCGTCGACGACGATCGCCAGGTGCTGGCGTCGGCGCCGGAAGTCGGCCAGGAGGGTCGTGATCGTCTGGGTTTCGGGGGCGAAGAGGACCGGCCGTGCGAGGGGCCGGGCGTTGACCGGTGGCACGGGCGAGCGGAGCGCCGAGAAGACGTCCTTGACGTGGACGACGCCGATCGGAGTCTCGACCCCTCCCTCCACGAGCGGGATCCGGGTGTGCTTGGTCTGCTCGAAGAGGTCTGCGACCTCCGAGAAGGGCGTGTCGGCCTCGGCGAAGACCATGTCGGGGCGCGGTGTCATCACCTCTCTCACCGTCCGGTCGCCGAAGTCGACGGCGCGGGAGACGAGCTCCTCGTCGTGCTTCTCGAGGATCCCCTCCTCGCGCGCCACGTCGAGGAGGGCCCTCACGTCGGCGTCCTTCTCCGCCTCCTTCTCCGCGGCCGACGCCGGCTCGTCGTCCTCGTCGTCGTCCACGGGGGTGACGAGGCGCGAGAGGAGCGGGTAGAGCGGCGTCGCGAAGAGGAGAACGACCGGGATGAGCCAGGAGAAGTCGACGAGGAGGTCCTCGGCGCCGCGGCGCGCCACGGAACGGATGACGACCGTCTCGATGCCGATCCAGCCGACGAGGATCGAGACCGCCGACACGAGGAAGGGCTCGGGGACCGAGAGCCCCGCGAGCCCCGTGCCGAGCGAGAGGAGGCCGGCGAGGACGGCCCCCTGCGCCGTGAGTCGCACCGCCACCCGCGAGATGCGGACGTTCTCCGGGGCGAGGAGCTTTCCGAACTTCCCCTCGTGCATCTCGAGGAGCGAGCGCCTCCGGATGGAGGAGAGGCTCTCGAGCGCCTGCGCGAAAGCGGAAAGGAGGGCGTAGAGGAGGACGAAGGCGAAGGAGAGGACGAAGGCGAGGCCCGTCCCCACGGCGAAGTCCGTCACGGCTCGTCCTCCGGCACGCCGTCGGGACCCGGGCCGAAGGCCTTCCTCACGGCCCGCCGCTGGAGCCGGAACATCTCGCCGTCGTCCGTCTCGTGGTCGTGGCCGAGGAGGTGGAGGACCCCGTGCGCGAGGAGCAGCTGCACCTCGCGGTCGAGGGAGTGGCCCCGCCTTCGGGCCTGCCGCGCCGCATACGGCACGTCGACGGCGACGTCGCCGAGGAAGGCCGGGTCCTCCGACGGGAAGGAGAGGACGTCGGTGGGGCGGTCGACCTTCCGGTACTCGCGGTTCAGGCGCCGCATCCGCGCGTCGCCGCAGAGGAGGACGGAGAGGGACGCCTTCCGGCGGGGCGCCGCCGCTTCGAGGGCCGCCCGGGCCCACGCCGCGACCCGCCGGGGAGAAGGCCCCGTCCGGACCGCCGTGGCGACTTCGACCCGCGGTGCGGGCCGCGAGGCGCGGGGAGCGCGCCGCCCTGGAGGATCCTGGGTCACGGCCGCCTCACGCCTCTTCCGAGGCGGCGCGGACCCGGCCCAGGACGTCGGGGGCCGGCTTGCCGCCCTCGAAGCTGTCGTAGGCGTTCACGATCGCCTGGACGATCGGGTGCCTCACGACGTCGCGGTGGTCGAACCAGATGAAGCGGATCGCCTCGACCCCCGAGAGGATCCGGGCGGCCTCCTTCAGGCCGGAGACCCGGCCCGCGGGGAGGTCGATCTGCGTCACGTCTCCCGTGATGACCGACTTGGCGCCGAAGCCGAGGCGCGTCAGGAACATCTTCATCTGCTCGGAGGTCGTGTTCTGGGCCTCGTCGAGGATGATGAAGGCGTCGTTCAGCGTGCGGCCCCGCATGAAGGCGAGCGGGGCGATCTCGATGATCTGGCGCTCCAGGAGCCGTCCCACTTTCTCGTACCCGAGGATGTCGTAGAGGGCGTCGTACAGCGGGCGCAGGTAGGGGTTCACCTTCTCGGCGAGGTCGCCCGGCAGGAACCCGAGCTTCTCGCCCGCCTCCACCGCGGGGCGGCAGAGGACGATCCGCTTCACGCGTTTTTCGAGGAGGGCGGCCGCGGCCATCGCGACGGCGAGATAGGTCTTTCCCGTCCCGGCCGGGCCGATCGCGAAGACGACGTCGCGCTCGCCGATGGCCTGCAGGTACTCCTGCTGCCGCACGTTGCGCGGCGAGACGACCTGCCGGAGCGCCGCCCCGACGGAGCGGTTCTCGAAGAAGTCGACGAGCGAGGCCGAGGGGTCGTCCTTGACGATCCGGATGGCGCTCGGGATGTCGACCTTCTTCGGGACGTAGCCCCGCGAGATCAGCCTCGAGAACTCGGAGAGGAGGTGTGCCGCCCGTTCGGCCCCCTCGGGGCTGCCGCTGAGCGAGAGGACCCCGCCGCGCGCGGAGATCTCCACACCGAACGCGTCCTCGAGGAGCCTCAGGTTTTCGTCTTGGACACCGAAGAGCGCGCTGAGCCCGGATTCGGGCAGGTTCAGGGGTAGCGGGCCGTTTGGAATAGCGCTGTCTCCTCGCCGAAAGCATAGCGGCCGGCGCGACGCCGGGTCAAATCGTGCTTCGAGCCACCAGGGTCCGGGCGTGTTTCGCCTCAACAGCGTCGTCGTCCCGTCGGGCGACGCGCCGACGCGCCGCCCTCGCGCGGGGTTCGGGACTCGACGCCCCGAGCGGGGCTTCGCCCCTCCACCGTTCCCCTTTACCCCTCACTTCAGTCGGCTGCCCGGGGATTCTGCGCCCGAAGGCACTCCGAAGGGAAGCCCCCTGCGCAACATCGACGCAAAGCCGAACGAGCGTTCGGTCTGGTGGCGTCAGGCGGAGCCGGGATACGCGCGCGGCGCGCGCGGCAGGCTCGCGCGCCCGGCCCCTCTTCCGGCCCGGAGTCGCCCGCCGGCACCCCGAAAAAAAGGGGCCCGGGTTGTGAACCCGGGCCAAAGTGAGGGGTGAGCCCGACGAATTCGGGCTTGGGGGTCTTCGTTCAGGCCGGCTTCAGGGCGCCGGCTGCCCCGCGACGAAGGTCGCGTCCTCGGAGACGTTGTCGATCACGGTCGCGTAGGCGCCGAGGTACGCGCTGCCCCGGGGCGAGTCGATGACGACGGTCGCCCTCGACGTGTCGTCGGTGCTGAACCCGGCGAAGAGAGTCGAGCTGTCGAACTGGACGAACGGGTTCGCGGGGTCGAGGCCGACGAAGGATATCTTCTTCGACTCACGGCCGAAGGAGTCGAGGACGTGGACGTCCACCTGGATGCTGCCGGTGGAGCCCGGGGTGAGGAAGAGGGCGACGTTCGTGCGATACCTCGTGTTCGCCTCGAGCCCCGAGAGGACGAGCTTGCGACGCGAGGACTGCTCGTTCACCCCGTCCTCCAGGACGAACGGGTCGACCTGGAGCCCGACCGAGCCCTGCCCGGACGGCGTGTAGGTCTTGCCGGCGACGACGAGCGGCTCGTTCGGGACCGGGTCGTCGGACGCGGGCGCGACGTCGACGTACGACGAGGCGTACCCGGCGGGGTCGTCTTCCGAGAGGCCCAGCCAGAGCCGGACGAAGTCGACGCCCACCGCCAGCTGGTAGGGGGCGAGGTCGATGGTCTGGGAAGCGTCGATGCGCAACGTCGTGCCGGTCTTCACGTAGGAGTAGGTGACGCGGATTCTGCGCGAGCTCGGCGTCGGGTTGAGGATGGCGACGTCGCTCACCCAGTAGGGGCCGTTCTTTCCCTTCACGCGAACGATCCCGGGGAGACGGTAGGTCGCGGACGGCCTCGCCGTCGGCGCGACGACGATCGAGTCGCCGGTCCCCTGGTCGATGACGGTCGCGTAGGGATAGACGCCCGAGCCGCGCTTGATCTTCACCTCGGCCGAGAAGTGCGAGACGGGCGTCGCGTAGCCCGCGCCCCCGATCGGCTGCTCTCCCACCGCCGGAGCCGCCGAGAGCGCCGCGTTCAGCTGCTTCACGCCCCGTGCCTCGACCGTGATCTTCGCGGGCGAGCCGATGACGTTGCCGGCCGCGTCGCGGAAGACGACCTCGACCTCCGCCGTCTCGTCCTTGAGGTTGGCGACGGTGAGGTTCGTACGGAACGCGGCGTCGTGCCGGAGTCCGGCCAGGAAGTTGCCGCCCGCGGCCGACTGGGGCCGCACGCCCGCCGCCACGGACATCGCCGGGACGGAGAGGCCGAAGGTGCCCGTCTCCTCGGCCGTGGCCGCGTTGTAGGTGCGGCTGACGATGATCGGGGGAACGGGAATGGTGTCGCCCCTGACGAGAACGACGCCCCACGACCCCTTCGCCGCGCCGAAGAACCCTGAGAGGATGTTGGAGAACGCGCGCGTCTCGCCCGGCCCGACGCCGAGAGTCCGCCAGACGACGTTGCTCACGCCGTCCCAGCCCGCCCCGGCGACGAACGCGAGGGAGACCGTCGCGGCCTGCGTGCCAGGGTTGTGGATGGAGAGGTCCGACTGCCACCGCTCACCACCGCCGCCGTCGGCATACGCCATCCCCCCCGCGACCCAGAGGAGCGGGTCGGGCGGGGGCAGGACGACGAAGCTGAGGGGCGACGCCGTCGAGACCGTTCCCGGCACGCCGGTACGCGACACCGTGAGCCTGACGGCGAAGGTCCCGCCGGAGGTGAACGTGTGCTCCTTCGGCGAGCCCTGCCCGATGCCGGAGCCGTCGCCGAAGTCCCACGTGTAGGTCGTGGCCTGGTCGGCGGCGGTGAAGGTGATCGCCTTGTTCGGCTGGACCGCCGACCGGTTCACCGTGGTCCCGTCCGCGTAGCGGAACGTGTAGTTCCCGGTGAGCGGCGCGCCGGTCGAGCCCTTGACCGCCACCGTGTAGACCTTCGTGGCCGTGCCGTTCGTGAGCGTCACGGTGTAGGACGTGTCGACGAGCGGGGCGTACGTCTTCTCCGGGGTCGCGAGGGTCGACGTCTCGCCGTCTCCGAAGTTCCAGGAGACGGCGCCCGTGGTGCCCGTCGCGGTGAACTTCAGACGCTGGCCCGCGGCCGCCTCCCAGGTGTTGCCCGTGCGGACGACCGCGGCCCCCGTGCCCGCGTCGGCGACGCTGAAGTCGAGGAAGGTCCCCGAGGCGATCTGGATGTTCGCCGTCGTCGAGCAGCCGGACGCCGTGAGCGTGACGGTGAACGAGCCTGCCGTCGTGTAAGTGTAGGTGGCGGGGTTGCCGGAGCCCGTCGCGCCGTTGCCGAAGCTCCAGCCGATCGTCCCGGTCGCTCCCGTGGCCTCGAAGGTGAGAGGCTGGCCGGTCACGGCCTCGTAGAGCTTGAAGAGCGGGTCGTAGGAGATCTTCGCGCCCACCGAGTTCTTGATCTCGAACGTGCAGCTTCCCGTCCCGCCGCCGCCTACGGTCAGCGAGCGCGTGAGCTGGTTGCTCGAGGCGCCGGAGCTGTCGTTGGCCGTGCAGGAGTACGTCTTCGTCCCCGGAGTCGTGTAGACGTAGCTGGTCGTCCCGCCGGACGTGCTCCGCGTGACGCCCGAGTCGAGGACCCAGTCGTAGGAGGTGATCGGGGCTCCGCCTTGGGTCGCGTTGCAGGTGAAGAAGACTGACTGCCCCGTGCTCGGCGCGGCGGGCGAGGCGCTGAGAGAGGTCACCGTCGGCGGGCCGGTCCCGCCTCCGCCGCCTCCGCCGCCTCCGCCGCCTCCCCCGGATGCGCTGACGCCGAACTGGCCGACGACGTCGGCCCCGTAGCCGCGCAGGATGATCTCGTAGTCGCCGGGCGTCGAGACGGAGAAGCTGCCGTACTTCGGGCTTCCCTGGACGATGGAGATCGCCGTCTCCTGCACCGACCCGGCCAGGCGGTAGGCCCAGGAGAGGCCGGCCGGCGGGTTCGGGTCACGGACGCTGTTGAGATCGGCGTAGGCGCGCACCGTCTGCCCGGCCGTCAGCTCCCAGTAGTAGCCGAGCGACTTCGGGATGTCGGCCGTGTCGGTGGAGTTGCGAAGGTGGATCGACGGCACGGCCTGCAGGACCGTGAGCGGCGACCAGGCGCCGTCGGCGGGCCACTGCGCCACCTTCGTCGGGGGTACGCAGCTTCCGCCGGTCGCGTACTCGTAGCGGATCCTGAGGCCCCACGTTCCGACCGACGGGGTCGGGAGGGTGATGGTGCCGGGGAACGCATTCGGCGCGACGACGCCCGTCGAGACGTACGTGCCTTCGGCGCAGGCGCCCCCGAGGACCTCGCAGAAGTTGTAGCTGAAGCCGGTCGAGGTGGCCGGGCACGGTCCCGCGCCGGTGGCCCTCTGCGACGTGCTGTTCACGTTGAACGTGGCAGTCCCGACGAGGACCTGGGTCGGCGCCGTCATCGTCAGGACGACGTCGGTCACCTTCACGGTCTTCGTCGAGAGCCCGGTGCACGTGGTGCCGTCGAGCCCCGGGCAGTCCGGGGTCCGAAACCCGCCCCGGTAGGGAACGGAGACCCAGTAACGGTAGTCGCCGGGCTCCTGGAGGTTCGGGTTGCAGGTCGGGCCCGAACAGTCGGCCTTCAACGTCAGCTGGTCGTCGCCGGCGGTACCGACGGGGACGGACGCGAAGTACCACCGGAACCCGGTCGTCGCGGGGCTGCCGTCCGAGGCGTCCGTGAGGCCGCCGCCGGAGAGGATCGAGCTGCTCACGAGCTTCTGCTGCGGCACCTTCCACGTGATCCGGTGCCGCGCCACGTCGGAGTCTCCCGCGCTGAGGGCGTTCTGCACTTCGAAGGCGATCGTCAGCTGCCTGTCGACCGGGGAGGAAGCGGAGAAGTCGGGCGTGCCGAGCGGTACGCCGAAGCTCTCGTTCGTCGTCACCGAGGTCCAGCAGCCCTCGCCCGTCGTCGGGCTCGGCGCCGATCCCCCTTGCGGGACCTGGGCCGGGTCGCAGGGCCCGACCAGGGTCAGCTCCGCCGGCGGGAGCGCCGGACCGATCGTTCGCGAGGCGTCGGCGTTGATCAGGCGCATCGCCGTCGACTGCGAGTCGGCGGCGTTGCCCTCGTGGAAGTCGTAGTCGAGCCGCCAGTCGAGGAGCGGCGAGACGGAGTCGGGGGGCGTGAAGGACGGCTTGATCCTCAGCTGGTCCCCGATGAAGACGCTCCCGCCGTCCGGGACGGTCGTCGGGGTCCCGGTCGTCGGGATCCGGTCGACCGCGAGCGTGCCCTTCGCCGGGCTCGGCGCCGTCGCGCAGTTCAGTGAGAGAGCGTAGGTCTTGAGGGCGTCGCCGATGTAGAGGTGAGCGTTTCCGCCCGAGCTCCGGAACCCCTTCATGGCGTTGACGACGCCGGGCGTCGGAAAGACCGGGGCCGACGCGGCGAGGTTCGTTCCGAAGTCCATCGACGAACGGACCTCGAGCTTCAGGCCACCCGTGCTCATCCGATGCATGACGAATCCGACGACGTCCGAGTCGAACGGCAGGAGGACGCTCTCCCCCTGGGGCCACTCCCCGGTCGGCGGGACGAACCCCCCGACCAGGGCGAGATTGCCGGTGGCCGGGTCGACCCTGAAGAGATTCACGCCCGTGGAGAGCAGGGTTCCGCTGAAACGCGCCCCCTCCACGAGGATGTGGAGCGCCCCGTCGAGCGGGTGCGCCGTCGCGGAGAGATTCGAGATGGTGCCGCCCGACGTCACGCCGAGCGCGGCCGCCGAGTGCTCGCGCTTCGTGATCGGCGAGGTCAGGCCGGGCACCGAAGGTCCGGCGTTCGTCACGTCGAGGACGAAGGCTCGGGTCTGCGACCAGGTCACGACCCAGGAGCGTGTCGGCGTGTCGACGGCCGTCGTTCCGGTGAGGTCGTTCGGGAGGCCGCTCACCTTCTCCGACGCGATGCTGTTCTTCACCGAGGAGCCGCTGGTCGGCAGGGTCGTCACGTCGGCCGCGAAAAGGCCCTGGTTCGTCGCCGTGAAGCCGAGGTAGCGGCTGCCGACCTTGGCGACGGCGCTCTCGGCCGCGTTGTATCCCGGCGGCGGGAAGTCCCCGCCGGGAGAGAACGAGCTGGATCCCCAAGCCTGCGCGATCGTCCCGAAGCCGGGCTCGTCGGTCCACGGGATGAGGACCCGCTGGCCGTCTCCGGAGAGCGCGATGAGCCCCGTCCGCGACTGGCCGTCTCCGCTCTTCGGGTAGCCGTCCTGGCCCATCAGGTCCTCGACGGACGTCACCGCGGGCGCCGCGGGCGAGGCGAGGCTGTATGTGACGAAGCCGTAGTTGTACCGAACGGCAAGCCGCTTGGCGCTCGCCGAGATCCCCATCGAGTTCGCCGAGGTCCTGAGGTACGACGGCAGGCCGGAGGCCGGCGGGTCGAACGCCGCAGGTCCCGCCAGAACCTGGCATTGCGCGGCCGCGTCCCGACTGAGCCCTGCGGAGATGCCGGACACGAGCAGAAGGAGCCCGGCACGGCGAGCCATGGCACGCAGAGAGGCGGAAGGAATCATGGAACCCCCTTGAAGAACACCCCGATATCAGGAACCTCGCGGCCCCTCATCGGACCGCGCGGCGAAAAGTGGCGACCGGGATGATTATAGCCGTCTCCGCCGGCGACCGGGAAAGAAGACGGACCCCCGGCAGCGGCATCGCGAGGAAGTGTCCCCGCCCTTCGAATCCCACGTTGAGACGGAGTCGACGTCCCGGACCGGCCCCGGACGAGCCGCCCGATTCGGCGCTCAACGGAAAAAGGGCGGGCGGCTTGCGCCGCCCGCCCTCGGTTCGATGGAACCGTTTGTCGACTTACTCGACCGGAGCGCCGCCGAAGGCGATGTTGCCCGGAACCGGGAACACGCCGAGGCCACCCGGGCAGAGGAACTCGTGATCGAGCAGCGTGGCGCTGTGGCCGACGCTGACGAACGCGCCCGGAGCGGTGTGCTGCACGCCCACCCACGCCTGGTGATAGCGGGGGAGGTAGTTCGAGTTGAACGTGAAGCGGGTCCAGCCGCCCTTGAAGCCGGCGGGGTTCATGTCGTTGTTGCCGGAGATGATGATGCGGTTGGCTTCCCACCACACGTACGGGTTGTTCGTGACCGGGATGTCGCCCGAGGGGCCGCCGCCGGTCTGCTCGTTCTGGTTCTCGTCGTTGTCCCACGTGGAGATGGAGATCTGACGGCCGTTACGAGCGATCTGGCAGAGGTTGACACCGTTGGTCGCGGTCTGCGTGGCGGAGTTGTCGTCGGAGTCCCACCAGTCGCCGCGCCAGATCGTGGCCCAGGTGGTGAGGCCGGCGGCCGCGTCGTTCAGGTAGCGGAAGCCGTAGGTCGTGCCGAGGGGCTCGCGGCCGTCGCCGGAGAAGACGTACGCAGCCGGAACGTTCGCGTTGGCAGCGGCGACGCTGTCGGTGTAGAGCGCGCCCTGGGTGCTGTAGCGAGCGTAGAAGGTCTTGTACGGGGAAGCCGGCCAGCTGAGCGGGTTCTCGAGGCGGACGTCGAACTCGAGGGCGATGGCGGCCTCACCGGAGATGTTGCCACCCTCGGCCGGGTCGATGAAGAACACGTCGCCCATGAGGACGTTCGTGCCGCCGTTGAGGTCCCAGCCGCGCGTCGCGATCGCGTCGAGCGTGTAGAACTGGTACTGGTTGGGGAAGTAGTTGGTGCAGTAGTTGGTGACGTCGATCGTGAGGTAGCCGGAGAAGTCGCCGGCGAAGACGCCGTCGGACGCCTGGCTGGGAACGCCGCAGGCCGGGTTGTCGACGTCGTTGGAGGGACGAGACACGAGGCTCATGTAGTCCGCGCTCTGGTCAAGGGAGTCCCAGATGCGGTTGCGGAAGTTGCCCGAGAACGCCGGGGAGGCGTAGAAGCCGATCGAGTCGAACCAGTCGCCCGTCGGGTACTCGGGGTGCAGGAAGCGCATGAAGTCCTGCTGCGAGTTGCCGATGAAGTTGGCGTTCTTGCAGGGGTCCACGCCGCCCGTGAGCTTCTGCGTGTTCGGGTTGACGTTGAGCTTTCCGTTCAGGATGTCCTTCATCCGGAAGAACGCGACGTCATAGCCCGTCATCGGGACGTTGAAGTCGAGGACCGGGGCGGACTGCTTGTTCCAGACGGTGATGTGGGCGATGATGCCCCACTGGGAGACGTTCGTCAGGGCGACGAGCGTGTCGACGCCACCCTCCGGGATGTTCTCGGAGGTCGCGCCGTTACGGGAGACCTTGAAGTACGGCACGAGAAGCGTGGCGCCCGGGACGTTGTCGTAGGCGCACGTCACGGCGTAGCTGGTCCCCGTCGCCGCGAGGAGCGCCAGAGCAACCAAGACAGTAAATTTCTTCATTTCCACTCCTGCTGATTTGGTGTGTTCGATGGGACTGAAACGACGAGGTTGAGGGCTGGACACTCCCCCGATATCGAATCACCTCCCGTGAGTTCGATGGGCTTGCTCCCGGAATTCGCCCGCGCGCGCCTCGCCCCTTCGGGACGGGAAGAAACGCGGTTGAAGATGAACGCACTCATGCGACTGGAGGGAAGGTTAGGGGCGCTATTCGGAAATGTCAAGCGGGGAAAGCGAAAAATATGCTCCGACCCCATATCCGTCCGCAGCCCCCTCGGCCCGCCGGCTCATCCGGCGTTCCTGAAGAAGCGGAGCCCCCCGGCCCGGGTCCTGTCGGTCGTGCGGAACTCGTACATCAGGACGATGTCGTTGCGGCCGTCCTTGTCCACGTCCACGACGTGCACGTTCATGGAGTGGTTCACGAAACGGGGCTGGAGCGCCGGGTCGAGCTCCTCGAACTCCCCGGCGGGCGTCTGGAAGAAGACCCGGACGCGGCCGACGGAACCGTCGGCCCAGACGACGTCGTCCAGGCCGTCCCCGTTCAGGTCTCCGACGCCTATCCCCGCCGATTCGACCCCCTGGTCGGCCAGAACCTTCACGAGGCGCTTGGCCTTCCAGCCCGCTGCGTCGCGGTAGTAGATCGAGACGCCGTGGCCGCGGATGGGCCGCTGGACGGCTCCGGGCGCGTTCCCCTTGACGTAGGCCGCGAAGGCGGCCGGGAAGCCGCGGTAGGTGCCGGTCGCGGAACCGCTGTGGAAGCTGAACTCCTCGACGACGCCCCGCCCCACGTGGCGGAAGCCCTTGGCGGCGGCGTCCCATTCATAGAGGAGGGCGCGCCCGCCCTGGTACCGGCAGCCCGAGACGAAGAACGGGGCCCCGCCGCCCGCCGGGCGGACGTCGAGCTCGAGCGAGTACCCGAAGCAGGCCTGCTCGAGACCCGCCGACCTCTCCACGAAGCGGCCGTCCTTCTGGCCGAAGAAGGCGCGGGTGTCGAAGCCCTCGCGGTAGCCTTCCTGCTCGGGCTGATCGGGGAGGACCTGCCCGGTGAGCTGGGCGATCCCCTCCGCCCGTTCCTGCCTCGCCCGGACCCGGGCGGATTCCGGCTCGTCGGAGATGGCGACGACGTCCATCCTGCCGTCCCCGTCGACGTCTCCGGCGGCGATCGCGCGGCCGCTCATCTCGCGCGGCAGCCCCCGGGACTCGAGCCGGAAGCGGAAGTCCCCGAGGTTGTACGCCACGATCGGCCCGAGGCCGTGGGCGATGCCGAGGACGTCGGGGCGCCCGTCGCCGTCCATGTCGACCGCGTCGACGCCGCCGTAGCCGAACCGGAGGCGCTCCTCCTCCCCTCCCTCGAGCCGTGGCTCCACGCTCGTCCACTTCGTCCCGTCGAAGCGGAAGACCCGGAACGTCGTGCCGGCGAGACGGGGGGGGGGCGTGACGAGCTCGGGCGAGCCGTCTCCGTCCAGGTCGACGACGGCCATGTTCGAGCGCCAGAAGCCGGACGTGGGCAGCCCCTCGGACTTCTCCTCGAAGCGCAGCCTCACCTTCGACGGCCGCGGGGTGACGACCTCGTACTCGATCTCGGGCACGTCGTGGAGCGGAAGAAGGTCTTCCGGCGCCTCGTTCCGGTCGAGCGCCTGCTGGGTCTTCACGTCGGGGTCCTTCGGGGCGTCGACGTAGTAGTAGCCCTCGTCCTCGCGCACGAGGTCGAGGAGGAACATGTTCGGGTTGAGCAGGGTGTGACGGAGCTTGCCGTCCTCGACCCTCAGCGTCGGCCCCTTCGGAATCCGCTGCAGCTTTCGGCCGGTGGCCTCGTCGGTGAAGATGACCCACTCCTCCACGTTCGCCGGCTCGTCCGCCTTCGTGAGCGGCGGAAGCCCGGCCAGGGCGCGGGAGGTGTTGATCATGTTCAGCTCTTCCTCCGCGGTCCGTACCCGAGGCTTCGCCTCGGCGACGGGGGCTGCCGGGGAGTCCTTCCGGGTCCCCGAGGACGAGCAGGCGGAGGCGACGAGGAGGACGATCGGCAGGATTGCGAGGGCGGTTCTCTTCAAGGCTTCTCCTGGGGCGCGCGGGGAAGGCGCCGACGCTCGGCCGGCGCCCGGGTCGAATGGGGGTCAGAGGACATCGGCGAAGACCCTGCGGCTCCGCTCGAAGAACCTGTACCCGAGAAATGCTAGCACGCCGGATACGGCCATCCAGAGGCCGACCCGGGCCGGGGGCGGCGCCTCCGTGCCGATCAGCCCGGCGCGGAAGAGCGCGACGACGTCGCGGACGGGGTTCAGGTCGAGGCCCCACTCGAGCGCAGGGGGAACGAGGGCCTCGGGGTAGAGGACGGGCGTCAGGTAGAACGCCACCGTCATGAGGGGGGGGATCAGCTGGGCGAGGTCCCTAAACAGCACGCTGCCCGCCGCCAAAGCAAGCGCCGGGCCAACCAGGAGCAGAAGCTCGAGGGCGAACCCCGCCGCGAGCGGCAAGAGGCGCACTTCCCCCGAGCCGAGGCCTCCCGACACGACGGCGAAGACGCCGAGCCCCGCCGTCTGCAGCAGGAGGGCCGAGACGAGGCTGGCCACGACGAGGAGCCACACGGGGAACGACATCTTCCGGACGAGGTGGGCCTGGTCGGTGATCGACGAGGCCCCGCGGACGAGGCCGTCCGAAAGGCCCAGCCATGGAAGGAGTCCGGCGAGGAGGAACTCGGCGTAAGTCCCGCGGAAGTCCGCAGGGGCCGGGATCCGGACGATCACCGAAAAGACGAGGCTGTAGAGGCCGCAGAGGATGAGGGGGTTGAGGAGGGCCCAGCCCGCGCCGCCGAAGCTCCCGGCGTACCGGACCGAGAGGTCGCGCCGGACGAGCTCGGACAGGAGGAAGAAAGTTCGTTTCAAGAAAGGCCCGGCGCGCTCGGGTGGCCCACGGAATCGCTTGACACGGGGCCGGGAGAGACTAACCTTAGCTTCGGGTCCGTGTCGATGAGTGCCAACGTGCGCCGCTCGCAGATTATCGTGGTGGGTCAGAAGATCCGTCAAATCCGGAAGAGCCGTCGGCTGACCCAGGCCGACCTCGCCGGCCGGATCGGCGTGACGCAGTCCGACCTTTCCAGGATGGAGAACGGCGAATACAAGGTCGGGCTCGACACCCTCTTCCGGATTCTCCAGGTCTTCGAGCTCTCGATGAGCCGCTTCTTCGAGGAGACGACGCCCGAGGCCGAGGCCGAGGAAGCGGCCGCGCCCGACGCCACCTCCGAGACCCAGCTGCTCGTCGCCGACTTCGAGGAGCTCGACGAGGACTCCCGCCGGGAGGTCCGCGACTTCATCGCATTCAAGAAGATCCAGCAGCAGAGCCGCCAGCCCCGCTGGCGTCCGGAGGACTCCCCCGCGGAGCCCGCGCCGACCCCGGCGAGCACCCTGCTGCCCTTCGGCCGCCCGCCCGGCTCGAGCCGGGCCGAGTGAAAGACCGAGGCACGTCGATGAGCTCATCCCGACGCAACGAGGCCACGCTCCGGAGCCGGTCCGAAGGGCTGCGCTCCGAGGCGGCGGGGTTCCTCGAGAAGGGCGACTTCGCCGCGTCGCTCGCTCTTTACGACGCGGCTCTCGCGACGGCCCGGGAGACGGAAGACCCCTCGTTCGTCGACTGGGTCTACTCCTGCCGCGCCGCCGCGGCGGCCGAGAGCGGACCGGCCGAGACCGAGCTCCTCGAGCTGAAGCGAATCCTCCTCCGGGGCCGCGACGGCCAGACGTCGTTCCGCGCCGCCTACACCGCGGCGCGCATCTACGAGCTGAAGCGCGACTACGCCAAGGCCGCCTTCTATGCCCGCCTCGCGCGGCAGCACGCCGCCGAGATCGGCGATCCGCTCCTCCTCGCGGGCGCCGAGAGCACGCAGGGGACGATCCTCGCCGTCGACAGCCGTTTCGAGGAGGCCGCCGAGTGCTACCGCCGGGCCCTCGAGGCCTCGGCGCCGCCCGCCCGGGTCTCGAGCGTCCACCGGGCCGTCTGGCAGGACAACCTCGGATACTGCCTCCTGGCTCTCGACCGGACGTCCGAGGGCCTCGCGCTCGTCCACGAAGCCCTCGACACCCTCGAGGGCGCCGGCGCGGCCCATCACACGGTCTACCCGCTCATGGACCTCTGCTTCGGCTACCTCAAGGCCGATCGCTACGAGGAGGCCCGCTATTTCGGGGAGGCCTGCCTCGAGCGCTCCCACCTCCGCGCCGACGACTCCGTCGAGCGCAACGTCCTCTATCTCCTCGGCGAAGCGAGCCACCTCGGCGGCGACGAGGACTCCGCCCGCGACTATTTCGACCGCCTCGCCTCGCTCTATCCCGACTTCCGGAACCTCAGGGCCTACCTCGAGGTCTTCGATTTCCGCAACGTCATCAACCTGAGGTCGTGAGGTGAGCGCCATGAGAATCCTGCGCTCCGTTCCGAAGCTCCTCGCCAGCGCCCTTCTCGCGGCCGTGCTCCTCGCCGTTCCCGGCGCGGCGCTGGCCGACGGTGCCGTTGTGGCGCCCGACGGCACCCTCTACGAGGTCTTCCCGGCACTCTACGGCGACGTCGTCACGCTCCCGCCCGACTCCCCGGACGGCGAGATCCCCGTCCTCGCGCTTCGCGTGACCCCGTCCGACGGCGCGCCGACCCTCGAGCTCGTCGACGGCACCGTTGACGCCAACGCCGAGAGTTCCGTCTCCGTGGAGCTCGAGGAGTCCACCGGGACGCTCTTCGTCGCCTACACGAAGGCCCGCGGCCTGATGGCCGACATGCACGTCGCCGTCCGGCGCGACGGGGCCTGGTCCGGCCACGACATCCTCTCGAACCGGGGCTTCTACCTCTCGATCAACCCGAAGGTCGTCGTGACCCGCCAGCAGTACGTCGTCTTCGACGAGGACGGCGCACCCGTCACGAAGACCCGCTCGATCTTCTCCCTCGTCTGGTGGGAGGAGAGCGGGCCGATGCAGGCCCGCTACGCGCCGATCTTCGTCGAGGACGGCACGCTCCGCGTCGACTCCGTCCAGGCGTGGAACCTCAACGAGCTCGCCGGCGCCGCCGGCCCGACCGACGCCACCGGCCTGCCCCTCTCCTCCTTCATGTACCCGTCGGTCCAGGCCGACCCGACGACGAACGGCGGCGTCCTCGCGACCTTCGCGAACCTCGCCACCGGGGAGCAGCAGGTCCTCCGGATCACGTTCCTCGACGACCTCGTCCAGGCTTCGCCGCCCGGCTCCACCTCGGTCCCCGAGGAGGTCTGGGCGCGCGGACACGTCCCGATCGGCCGCAGCGGCGGCAGGGGACGGATCCCGGCCAACATGGACACGAACGCCGTGGTCGGCGCGACGATCTCCCAGAAGGGCGTGACGACCTTCACCTGGCTCGAGAACGGGGCGATGAACTTCCTCCGCAGCGACGACCCCGAGGGAGCGCCGGCGCGGCGCATCGTCCTCAGGAGCGACCTCTCGGCCGAGAAGGCGCTTCGCCTCATCACCACGCTCGCCGAGAAGAACTGACCTCGGAAGCCTCGACGGTCCCTCGAGCGCCCCGGCCCCGCCGGGGCGTTCTGCTCTGTACGGGTCTGGCCCCCGCGACGAGCCGCTCCGCGCGGCCTCAGAGCCCCCGCGGGAGGTCGGCCCTCAGGTCCCTCGGGTAGAGTGCCCGGAGCGCCTCGACGGCCCGCCGCCCCTCTTCGGTCTGGAGCGCCGGCGTGACGACCCGGACGCGGTAGTAGTGGTCTCCGGTCGTCGAGGTCCTGAGGTTCTCGATGCCGCGCCCCTTCAGCCGGAAGCGCTGGCCCGAGACGGTCCCCGCCGGGATGCGCGCCCGCACCGGTCCGCGCACCGTGGGGACCTCGATCTCGGCGCCGAGGTAGGCCTCGGGGACGGTGACCGGGACCTCCGCGACGATGTCGTCGCCGTCGCGGTTGAAGTAGGGGTGCGGCTCGACGGTGATCGAGAGGTAGAGGTCGCCGTTCTCCGTCCGCCCCTTGCCGGGGACGCGAATCCGCGCGCCGGTGTCGATGCCGGCGGGAATCCTCACCGTCAGGCTCTCCGTCTCCACGAGCGCGCCCGAACCGTGGCAGGCCGGGCAGGCGACCTTCATGGCGCGGCCCGTCCCCCGGCAGCGGGAGCACCGGCGCGGGATGCGCGCAGAGAACGACACGGCGCCCCCGAGGACGGCATCGCGGAAGGGGATCGTGATCGCCGCCGCGGCGTCCTCGTCCTCTCCTAGGCCGATTCCCGAGCCCCCTCCGGAGAAGAGGTCCGTGAAGAGGTCCGAGAAGTCGCCGGACCAGCGGAACCCGCCCGCTCCCGGCGCGCCCCGTCCCGGAGCCCCCGCGCGTCCCGCCTGCCCGAACGGCCCCTGGGAGTACGTCCCGCCGCGGAACGGCCCGGTGGAGGCCTCCGGGGGCTCGCCCGTGTCGCCGAAGCGGTCGTAGCGTTCCCTTCGCTTCGGGTCCTTCAGGAGGTCGTAGGCGGCCGCGACCTCCTGGAACCGCTTCTGCGCGCCGGAGTCCCCGGGGTTCACGTCGGGGTGGGACTTTCTCGCGAGGCGGCGGTACGCCTTCTTGATCTCCGCGTCGCCGGCGTTGCGGGGAACGCCCAGGACCTCGTACGGATCCTTCATCGCCATGCGCGACAGGATAGGGGAAACGCCGTCCGGGAGCGCGGTCGTCCGGCTGCCTTCCGGGAACTACAATGCCGGAAAACGGGAGACGGTCCGTGAAAATCCTCCAGTACCGCGACGTCCTCTCGATCGTCCTGGCCGGGGGAATGGGGGAACGGCTCTACCCGCTCACGCGGGACAGGGCCAAGCCCGCGGTCCCGTTCGGCGGGCGCTACCGGATCATCGACTTCGTCCTCAACAACCTCGTCAACTCGGGCCTGATGAAGGTGAAGGTCCTGACGCAGTTCAAGTCCAATTCCCTCATCGAGCACCTGATCCGCGCGTGGCGCCTGAACCCCGAGGTCGGCCAGTTCGTCGACCCCGTCCCGGCGCAGATGCGGCGCGGCCCGCACTGGTTCCGCGGGACGGCCGACGCCGTCTACCAGAACCTCGACCTCATCTTCGACGAGCAGCCGTCCCAGGTCTGCGTCTTCGGCGGCGACCACGTCTACGTCATGGACGTGAACCCGATGCTGGCGTTCCACGAGGACGGCGGCCACGACCTGACGATCGCCGCCTTCCCCGTGCCGGTCGCTGAGGCGACCCGCTTCGGCGTCCTGGCGGTCGACGAGCGGTCGCGGGTCACGGGGTTCGAGGAGAAGCCGAAGGCTCCGAGGGAGATCCCCGGAACGCCCGGGTTCGCCCTCGCCTCGATGGGGAACTACGTCTTCCACCCCAGGGTGCTGCGGGAGGCCCTCGAGAACGACGCCCTTCAGGACACCTCCCACGACTTCGGCAGGACGATCATTCCCGCCCTCCTTTCGGGCGGTGCGTCCGTCTTCGCGTACGACTTCTCGCTGAGCAGGGTCCCCGGCGACGAGGACCTCGCCCCGTACTGGCGCGACATCGGCACCGTCGACTCCTACTGGGAGGCGTCGATGGACCTCATCTCGGTCGCCCCCCCGCTGAACCTCTACAACGCGAAGTGGTCGCTGAAGACCCTGTCTCCGCACCTCCCGCCCGCCAAGTTCGTCTTCGCCGACTCGGTGTCGAACCGGATGGGGATCGCGACCGACTCGATGGTCGCGGACGGCTGCATCCTCTCGGGCGGCACGGTTCACCGCTCGATCCTCTTTCCGCGGGTGAGGGTCAACTCCTACTCGAGGATCGAGGAGTGCATCCTGATGGACGGCGTCGACGTCGGGCGCAACGCGCGCCTCCGGAGGGTCATCGCCGACAAGGGAGTGCGGATCCCGCCGCGGACCGAGATCGGATTCGACCCCGAGGGCGACCGGAGGCGCTTCCACGTGTCGGAAGGGGGCGTGGTCGTCCTCCCGAAAGGGGTCGCCGTCCCGTCACCATAAAGGAAAGAGCTTGCAAACGTCCCGGTATCTCCATATAAAGTTCGGAGGTTTCGACACGACTCCGAATTTTATATGGACGAGATCGACCGACAGATCCTCGACATGCTCCAACGCGACGGGAAGATCTCCCAGGCGCGGATCGCTGAGAGTGTCGGCCTGACGACGCCGTCCGTCAACGAGAGGATCAAGAAGCTCGAGACGCGGGGGTTCATCCGCCGCTTCACGGCGCTCCTGGACCCCCGACAGGTCGGAATGGCCGCCGTCGCGCACGTCGACGTGCAGCTCGAGCACCCCAGCTTCGAGCGCGCGTTCCTCGACGAGATCGAGGGCCTCCTGGCCGTCCAGGAGTGCTACTCGATCTCCGGCGACTATGGCTACCGCCTGAAGGTCCGCGCCCGCGACCTCGAGCACCTCGAGACGCTCCTCAGGGAGCGGATCCAGACCATTCGCGGCATCGCCCGGACCCGCGTCGACCTCTCCCTGTCCATAAAGAAGGACTCGACCCTTCTCCCCGTCACCTGAGACGCCGACCCCGTTCGTCCGGACGGTGCCATTCTGGTCGCTGCGGTGCCGAAATGCACCATGCGGAATCCCAAAACGGGACAGACGCGTTCTCGCCCGAAGAGAGGAAGCCGCGCAACCCCTATTGGAACGGCCCCTTCCGAATCGGAGGGCGAAGAGAAACCGATGGCATTCGGGTTGCGTATAAGAAGGCAGGAGATCGAAGAAAACGCTCCACGCCAAACGGTGGCGTCAGATCTTCAAAACCTGCCCGAAAAGCCCCGCAGGCTCCCCGCCCGCGGGCCCACCACCCCAATACCCCTCACTTCAGCCCCACCAGAAGTAGCCCACCGCCGCACTTCCCGCCCGACCCCAGAGGTCGGGCGGGAAACCCGCCATTCCGGTCAGAATCTCCAGGCGATCGCCGCCGAGGCCACGAGCGGCTTCCGGTCGGAAACGTCGTCCAGGAGGTGCCACAAGGCCTCCAGCCGCACGTTGATCCGACGGTTAACGGAGAAGATGGTCAGCAGTCCGCCGTTCACGCCCCAGACGGACTCCTTCGGGTCGGTGACGACCTGGCCTTCCCCCGGGGCCTTCGGGCGCAGGAAGTAGCCTCCCCCTCCCACCACGAATCCCGCCTGCCACCAGTCTTCCTTGAAGAGGTAGGCGACGGAGATGGTCGCGACGTCGAGGTCCACGTCGGGCCCGTTCTCGGCCGTCGGCGGGAGCTCCATGCGCGTGTAGCGCCCCTGCATCAGGAGCCCCTTGTCGAGCTCCACCTCGACGAAGGCGTAGGCCGCGCCGGTCGAGAAGGCGTCGAAGACCTCGGCCGAACCCGTGTCGTTGAGGAGGCCGCCTCCCGCCCCGAGGGCGAACGTCTGGGCGGCCGCGGCCGGCGCGAACGCCAGGAGCGAGAGGGGGAGGAGGGCGAGGACGACGGCTCGTGCCGGGCGCGGGAGGCGAGGAGATCTCATCCGCCCGCAGGATAGAGGGACGCGAATCAGAGCGTCAACGTGCATGTCACGCTTACGGAGGCGCGCGCCGGCTCGTCTAGAATCGGTGGTCGTGGCGGGCGTCTTCGGGTCCGCGTCCCTCCTGCCCGGGCCGGCCCTTCTCCAACTCGTCTTCCCCTCGTGCTGCGCCGCCTGCGGCGCCGCACGGCGCGGCGCCGGCGGAGGCGGTCTCTGCCGCGCGTGCTGGAGGGCTCTCCCGCACCTCGACGCGGACGATGCCTGCCGGTCGTGCGCCCTTCCCTCCGGCGGACCCCTCTGCCGTTCCTGCGCGGCCGTCCCTCCCCCCGTGTCGCGCACCGCGGCCGTCGCGCGCTACGAGGGGGTCGCCCGCAGGCTCGTCCACGCCCTGAAGTTCCGCGGGCACGACATCCTCGTCCCTCCCTGCGGCGCGCTCATGGCCTCCACGGCGCGCACCCTCGGCCTCCACGAGCGGATCGACGCGGTCGTCCCGGTTCCCTCCACGGGGAAGAGGAACCGCGACCGGGGCTACGATCCCGGGGCCCTTCTCGCCGAGGAGGTCTCACGACGCATCGGCCGGCCGCTCCGGGCGCTCCTTTCGCGGGCGAGGGAGACGCCGCCCCAGTCCAGGGTCGCCGCGGCGGAACGCCGACGGAACGTAACGGGGGCCTTTTCCTCCTCTCCCCGGGCCCGCGGCCTCGCGGTCCTCCTCGTCGACGACGTGATGACCACCGGCGCGACGGCCTTCGAGGCCGCCCGGACCCTCCGAGCCGCCGGGACCTGCGACGTCGCCCTCCTCGTCCTGGCCCGCACTCCCGAGGCCGGGCTCCCTCCCCACCTCCCCCCGGAGCAAGCATGAGCTCACTTTTCGACCGCCTCGTCGTCGGCACGCTGCCGTTCGTCCCGAAGACCGTCGTACACAGGTTCGCGCGCCGCTACGTCGCGGGGGAGTCGCTGGACGACGCCGTCCGCACGGTGCGCGAGCTCGCGGCCGAGGGCGCCATGGCCACCATCGACGTCCTCGGCGAGAGCGTCACACGGCGCGAGCAGACCGAGGAGACGCGCGACGAGTACCTGCGGGTCCTCGACACGATCGTCGCGAACGGGCTCCCGGCGAACGTGTCGGTCAAGCCGACGGCCGTCGGGCTCTCCATCGACCCGCAGCTCGTCCGCGAGAACTGTCGTGCCATCTGCCGGAAGGCGGCGGAGTCCGGCACGTTCATCCGGCTCGACATGGAGGACTCTCCCTTCACCGACAGGACCCTCCAGCTCGCCCTCGAGCTGAAGGAGGAGTTCGGGCACGTCGGCGTCGTCGTCCAGGCCTACATGCGCCGGACGCTCTCCGACATGGACCGCCTCGTCGGTGCGGGAATGAACGTGAGGATCTGCAAGGGGATCTACGTGGAGCCGCGCGAGCTCGCCTACAAGGACCGGCAGGTCGTCATCGAGAACTACGCGGCCATCGTCGACAAGCACCTCACAGCGGGCTGCTACGCCGGGATCGCCACCCACGACGAGGCCTGCGTGCAGAAGGCCCTCGCGACGATCGACCGGTTGAAGCTGACCCCAGACCGGTACGAGTTCCAGATGCTCCTCGGGGTCGACCCGCTCCTGCGCCGGACGATCCTCGCGGCCGGGCACCGGCTGAGGGTCTACGTTCCGTACGGCCGGGACTGGTACGCCTATTCGCTGCGGCGCCTCAAGGAGAACCCGTCGATCGCCCGGCACACGGTCCGGATGATCCTCGGGATGGGTCCCGCACAGGCCTGAGGGGGGACGAGGGCGTCCGGGAGGGCTCGACCCGCAGTCGCGTCCCGCCCTCTGGGGATCTTCTTGGACTCGGCTCGGCCGCACGGTTCCGGTTGACTCCGGGCCTTGCGGAGGACCATGATTTGGGGTGATGGCCTCCATCAGGGTGGAAGCCCTTCCCTCGAGGCGTTCCGGACCGTCCCTGCGTCCGGCCGTGATCGCCGGTTTCGTCGTGGCGATCCTCGCCGCACCCGTGCACGGTGCGCCCGGAGGCGAGGCCGCCGCCACGGCACCGCTGTCCGGAGTCCTCCGGGCCGACGGCGCCCCGCTCGCCGGGGTCTCCCTCGTCGTCCAGGGACTCTCGGGCGCCGCGGCCTCCGTGGTCCGGGTCCTGAAGACGGACGCCGAGGGGACCTTCTGCCTCGCGGACGCCCGGCCCGGCATCTACTCGATCCTCGCCGCGGTGCCCGGATTCCGCTCGGCCACGGCCCAGGTGCTCCACCGCGCCACGGGCGACAGCCTCTCCTTCGTGAGGCTCGACCTCGACCGCGAACGGCGCGGGGTCCTCCCCTCGGGCCCCGCCGGCGAGCTCGACCCCTGGGCCGCGCGTGCGCTCCTCCCGGGCGACGTGCTGCGCGAGACGGGTCCCGCCGAGGCCCCTCCTCCGGCCTCGCAGACCGCATCAGGTCTGGTGCCCGGCCCCGGCGCCGGCACCATCCCGGTGCAGGGGTCGCTCGCTTCGCTCCAGGGGTTCGCCTCCGAGGGCGCCGGGACCCTCTCGCAGACGTCGCTCGACGTGCGGGGAAGCTTGGGGGCCGGCGTGAAGTGGGGTCTCTCCGGAGAGTACGACCGGGTCGTCTCCTCCTCCGGGGCGAGGGTGGGCGGAGCCTCCCGGGTCGCCCTCGACGTCCTCCCCGGCGAGCGCCACTCCATCCGCGTCGCCAGCCACCGCAGCGAGATCCCCGGCTTCGACAACCCGGACGCCCGTTTCGACGCCCACTCCGTCGACTGGGACGCGGCCGCCGGCCGGCGCTCGCACGCCTCCGTCTCCGCCCGGATCCTCTCCCACCGCAACCTGGAGCCCGCGTCCCTCGCGACGCCGTACTTTCGGGGAGAGGGAAGCGCGCTCGAGATCGGCGCCCGCTACCGCAGCGAGCTCGGGAACGGGCATTTCGTCCGGGTACACCTCGGCTACCGGTCGGACCTCACCGACGGCTCGGCGCCGAACGCCGCCAGCTTCGACCGCGAGGCGCGCCTTGGCGGCGTGGCCGGCGTCCGCCTGCTCGACGCCCTCCTCGTCGAGGCGGGCGCCACCGGCGACTATTCCGTCTCGTCCCGCGGCGTCACCCCCGAGATCACGCTTTCGCTCGACGCCCGGGAGAACCTGACCGTCTACGGCTTCGCGTCCCACCGATGGGAGCAGAGCCTGCCGGGGGCTCCCGTCTACGGCGTGGTCGGCCTCGACCCGAGCGACCTCGTCCGGGCGACCCGGACCCTTTACCGCGTCGGCGCCCGGCTGAAGAGCCACGCGGCGGGGCACCTCGACCTCGAGGTGAGCCGGCGCGAGATCTCCGAGGCGTTCCAGCTCCTCCTCGACAACAACATCGTAGACCGCATCGACGCCCTCTACCTCTTCCCCGGCGACGTCGCGGGCGAGGTCTCCGGCTCCGTCACGTTCGCGCTGCGTCCTGACCTGGCCGCGCGGCTCTCCCTCCTCGGGGGCCAGGTGCGCGGCGACGGCCTCGGGACCGGTTCGCTGCCGAACGAAGCCCGGTACTGGATCTCGAGCGCGAGGGTGGACGTCGGGCCGAGCGGCACGTCCGTGGCCTTACGCTACCGATACCTCGAGCAGGACCTCGGGACCGACGCCGAGGCCTACCGGCTCGGCCGCGAGACCGTGGACGTCACCGTCGCCCAGAACGTCCCGATCCCGCTCCTCGAGGCGCTCGGGACCCGCTGGCAGGTTCTCTTCACCGTCGCGCTGGGGACCCGGCAGGACGGGGACGCAGAGCCCCGGCCGAACCGGCAGATGGCCGGCGGGCTGGCGCTCTCCTTCTGACCCACCCGGCGTCTTTTTGGATTCCGATTCAATTTTTGCTGTCCGCCGTGTCGGAATTCAGGGTATCGAACCGCTAAACCACTACAGGGTATGCACTTTCCATAGTCCAACGAACCGGATGAATGGCACCTCCTTTGCCTGCTGCCTTGCAGGATGAGGGAAACACGGAGGCGGGCCGGTCGGGTCCTCCGCTGGGGGCTCCTGGCGGCGTTTCTCGTTCTCCTCGTCCCCGTCGGCTTCTCGGCGGCGAGGAAACTGGCGACGACCGGACAATCGGGAATCCTGCTCACGGCCGACGAGAGCGGCTTTCGAGTCAGGGCCGCCGGCACGGCCGAAGCGATCGGGCTCCGGCCGGGCGATCTTCTCCTCCTCGTCGACGGCTCCGAGGCCCGCGGGCTCCCCGACCCGGTCCAGTCTCTCGAGAGAGGGGACCGCGAGCTGACCGTCCTCAGGGACGGGCAGGCGCTGCGACTGAAGGGGAACATCGGCCCTTCCCCGTGGGACACGCGTTACCTTCTCCTCCTTCTCGTCGGCGGCGCATTCCTGGTCGCGGCCGGGATCGTCCTGAGAACGGCTCCCGAGGAGGCTGACCCGACGTCCGCCTTCCTCTTCGCGGGGTTCGCCTTCTCGGCGGCAGCGGTCGCCGTCGTCACCCCGGCTCCGCCGTACGACACCCTGTACCGGGCCGCGACGCTCTTCGAAGACGTCGCCCGGGCGTTTCTCCCGGCGTTCCTCCTCGCCTTCGTCTTCCGCTTCCCGCGCCGCGCGATGAGGGTGCCGGGCCTCCTCTTCTTCGTCCCCTCCCTGGGGCTCGTCTTCCTGACGCTCTCCACCTACCTGCGCCCGCCGGCGGCCGACGTCGACGCGACGGCTCTCGTCCTGCGGCTCGACAGGCTCCAGCAGGCCGCCCTCCTGATCGGCGTCGCCGTCGCGGTCGGCCGCCTCGTCTGGCTGGCGGCCCGGCGACTCGACCTCCTCGCCGAGAAGCAGGTCCGCTTCCTCCTCGCCGGCACCGCCGGCGGGCTCCTCCCGGTGACGCTCCTCGACTTCCTCCCCCGCCTCGTCGGCAACCCGATTCCCGTCGTCTCGAGCTTCTCCATCGTCCCGCTCGTCCTCGTACCGGTCGCCTTCCTGGCCGCCCTGACCCGCTACCGGCTCTGGGACGTCGAGATCCTCACACGCGAGACGGTCGCGCTCCTGGGGGCGGCCTTCTTCGGCGCGGGTCTTTTCTCCCTCGCCCAGGTGGTCGACCTGGGAGACGTCCTGCCGGGCATCCCCTACGGCCGGGGGCTCGTCGAGACGGGTGCGGGGCTCCTCATCGCGCTCACGTTCTTCCCCGTCCGCCGCGGCCTCTCTACGGCGCTCGCGAGGGTCCAGTATGGCGAGCGCTTCGGCGAGCGCGAGGGTCTCCTCGCCCTCGTCCGCGACCTCTCCCGCCCGCGGCGCCTCTCGGAGATCGGACCGCTCCTGGCAGAACGCGTGATGAGCGGCCTGGGCGTCCCGCGGGCCACGCTCCTCCTCGCCCTCCCCGACGGCCGGCTCGACGCTTCGGCGCTCGACGGAGGCGAGCCCCTCTCCCCCGAGGAGCTTCCCGGCGACGCCGCGAAGCGGACGACCCGCCTCTCCCGGCTCGCGTTCAACGAACGCCCCACGGTCGCCGTCGCGCGGATGCGCCGGGCCGGCTTCCGGACGATCTCCCCGCTCGCCCTCCCGGGCCGGCTGCTCGGCCTCTTCGCCGTCGCCGACCGGGGGGGACGCGACCCCCTCTCGGGGGAGGACGTCGACCTCCTCGAGACCGTCCTGGCCGCCGCCACCCTGGCCGTCGACCACGCCCGCCTCTACGGGGAGCTGGAAGAGCAGGCCGAACGGTACCGGCGCCTCAAGGAGTTCCACGAGGACGTCGTCACCGGCTCGCCCGCCGCCATCGCGGCGACCGGCGAGGACGGCCGGATCTCCTCGGTCAACCCCGCGTTCGAGAAGCTCTTCGGGGACGGAGCCGGCAGCCTCGCCGGCCGCCCCGCGGAGGACGTCCTCCCGGCGGCCGTTCGCTCGGCGCCCGCCCCGGCACGCGTCGAGGTGACGTTGGGGGGCGAGCGGCGCGTCCTCGACGTCGCCGTCTCCCCGTTCCCCGGCGCGCGCGACGGCTCCGCCGCGCGGGTCTGGGTCCTCTCCGACGCCACGGAGGTCTCCCGGCTCGAGAAGAGCCTCGCCGAGAGGGACCGGCTCTCGGCCCTCTCGACCCTCTCGGCCGGCGTCGCGCACGAGGTGAACACGCCCCTCACCGGCGTCGCCAGCTTCGCGCGGCTCCTCCTCGACGAGACGCCGGCCGACGACCCGCGGCGCCCGCTCGTCGAGAAGATCGAGCGCCAGGCCTTCCGCGCCGCCCGCCTCGTCGGAAGCCTCCTCGACCTCGCCCGCGGGCGCCCGCGAGAGCTCTCCCCGCTCGATCCGGCCGAGCTCGTCGGCGAGGCCTGCCGCTCGATCGAGGACGACGTCCGCGGCCGGGGCGTTCGCCTCGACGTCCACCTCCCCGCCTCGCTTCCGCGCGTCCTCGGGCACGGCGACGCGCTGGTGCAGGTCGTCGTGAACCTCCTGAAGAACGCCGTCGACGCCGTCGCCCTCCCGAAGGAGGGCCGTGCCGGCCCGGGCCGCGTGAGCATCGCCGCCGCCGGCTCCGGAGGGAACGTCCTCCTCACCGTCGAGGACGACGGACCCGGCCTGTCCCGCGAGGACCAGTCGAAGGTCTTCGCCCCCTTCCACACCACGAAGGGCGGCCAGGGAGGCGTGGGCCTCGGCCTCGCCATCGCCGGGGATATCATCCGGGCTCACGGAGGCTCGCTCTCGGTCGACTCCTCCCCGGGGCACGGCGCCCGGTTCACGGTGAGCCTCCCGGCGCAGAGATGAAAGTCCTCATCGTCGACGACGAGCCGGTCGTCCGCGAGGTCCTCCGGACGGTCCTCTCGCGAGCCGGCTACGGAACGAGCGAGGCGGCGACGGCCGCCGAGGGGCTCGCCCTCTTCGCCGACCCGGCGGTCGACCTCGTCCTCCTCGACCTGATGCTCCCCGACCGGCCGGGCCTCGAGGTCCTCCCCGAGATGCGCGAGAGGCGGCCCGACGTCCCGGTCGTCGTCGTCACGGCCTACTCCTCGGTCGAGAGCGCGATCGCCGCGATGAAGGAGGGGGCGTTCCACTACGTCCCCAAGCCGTTCCGCAACGAGGAGGTCGTCCACCTCGTGGGGCAGGCGCTCGAGAAGCGGCGGCTCGTCGCCGAGAACCGCGAGCTGAAGGAGCGGCTCGACTCGGGGCGGGACTTCCCCGGGATGGTCGGCCGTTCGGCGCCGATGGAGAAGGTCTTCCAGACGATCCGCCAGGCCGCCCCCGCGCGCTCCACGGTCCTCGTCACGGGGGAGAGCGGCACCGGCAAGGAGCTCGTCGCGCGGGCCCTGCACCGCCTCTCGCAGCGGGCCTCCGGGCCGTTCGTCACCGTCCACTCCGGCGCCATGCCGCCCGACCTCCTCGAGTCGAACCTCTTCGGGCACGTGAGGGGGGCCTTCACCGGGGCGGTCGCCGAGAAGAAGGGGCTCTTCAAGGTCGCCGACGGCGGGACGATTTTCTTCGACGAGATCGGGACCGTCCCGATGGAGACGCAGGCCAAGCTCCTGCGAGTCCTCCAGGAGAGGGAGTTCCTCCCGGTGGGCGCCGTCGAGCCGATCCGCTCCGACGTGCGCGTCGTCGCCGCCACGAACGCCGACCTCGGCCGCTTCGTGGAAGAAGGGAAGTTCCGGGAAGACCTCTTCTACCGCCTCTGCGTGATCACCATCGGCCTCCCGCCCCTGCGCGAGCGCAAGGAGGACATCCCCCTCCTCGTCGACTCCCTCGTCTCGCGGGCGGCCCGCGACAACGGCCGCCCCGTCCCGCCCGTGACGCCCGACGCGATGAAGGCGCTCCTCGACCACGACTGGCCCGGGAACGTCCGCGAGCTGGAGAACGTCCTCGAGCGGGCTGTCGTCCTCGGCCCGGGCGTCGTCGACCTCGACCAGCTTCCCGACGCCGTCCGCCGCTCGGTGCCGCGCCCCGAGGCCCTCCCGGCGGAGGGGCTCGTCTTCTACGACGCCGTCGCGAAGTACGAGAGGGGCCTCCTCGGCGCGGCGATGCACCGTGCGGGCGGCGTGCAGAAGGAGGCCGCCCGCCTCCTCGGCCTCTCCCCCACGACGCTCAACGAGATGCTCAAGCGAAACGGCATGATCCCGCGCCGCGCGCCGCGCGCGACCGAGCCCGAGCCCGCGTGAAGCGGCTCCTGACCGCCTCCCTCCTCGCCGCGTTCCTCGCCGCGTCCGGCACCGCGCCGGCAGCCCCGGCGGACGACCCCGTCTTCTCGACGCGCGGAATCCCCTCGGGGACCGTCCTCGCCGAAGCAGCGCGGGACCCGAAGGTCCCGGCTCCGGACGCGGTCCTCGGCCACCGGATCGGCGACGCCCTCACGCCGCACGCCTCCCTCGCGAGGTACGCCCGCGCGCTCGAAGCCGCCTCCCCGCGCGTGTCCGTCGCGGCCTACGGCACGACCCCCGAGGGACGCGAGCTCCTGCGCGTCGTCGTCACGAGCCCCGGCAACCTCGCCCGCCTCGACGAGATCGCCGCCGGCCTGAAGAGCCTCTCCGCCCCGCGGGGAACGCCGCGCGAAGCCGCCCGCGCCGTCGTCGAGCGGTCCCCCGCCGTCGTCTGGGTCTCCTGCGGCATCCACGGCAACGAGGTCGCCGGGCCCGAGGCCTGCGCCGCGCTCCTCTACACGCTCGCCGCCTCGCGCGAGAGCGCCGTCGAGGAGGTCCTCTCCTCGCTCGTCGTCGTCGTCGACCCGTGCGCGAACCCCGACGGCCACGAGAGGCACGTCGCGTACTGGCGCTCCGTGGCGGGCGTCGAGCCGGACCCCGACCCGCTCTCCCTGGAGAACGACCCGCCCTGGCCCTGGGGGCGGACGAACCACCTCGGCGTCGACCTCAACCGCGACTGGGCATGGGGCACGCAGCCGGAGACGCGCGCGCGCCTCGCCGCGCTCCGCGCGCTCCCGCCGCAGGTCTATGTCGACGTCCACGAGATGGGGAGCGAGCAGAGCTACTTCTTCCCCCCGCCCGCCGAGCCGGTCCACCCCCTCGTCCCCGAGACGACGCAGCGCCGGGTGGAGGCGTTCGGGAAGGCGAACGCCGAGGCCTTCGACGCGCGCGGCTGGAGCTACTTCTCCCGCGAGGTCTTCGACCTCTTCTACCCGGCCTACGGCGACTCGTGGCCCTCCTTCCGCGGCATGGTCGGGATGACCTTCGAGGTCGGCGGCAAGGGGGCGCTCGCCCACCGCCGCAGGGACGGCGTCGTCGTCACGCTCAAGGAGCGGGCCCTCAAGCACTGGACGGCCCTCGACGCGACCCTCCGCGAGGCCGCCGCGGCCCGCGCCGGCCTCCTCGCCGACTACGAGCGCTTCTTCCGCGCCTCGCTCGAGGGAGGCCGCCGCGTCTTCGTCCTCCCCGGCGGGCAGGACCCGACCCGCCTCTCCTCGCTCGCCGAGCTCCTCGCCCTCCAGGGCGTCGACGCCGAGGCCACGACCCGCCCGCTCCCGAACGTCCCGACGAAAGGGGAGACGCTTCCCGCCGGGTCGCTCGTCGTCGACACGGCCCAGCCCTACGGCCGCTTCGCCGAGGTCGTCCTCGCGTCCCAGGCGGCACTCGCGCCGCCTTTCCTGGAGGAGGAACGGCGGCGCCTCCTCGTCGAGGAGGACGAACGCTTCTTCGACGTGACCGCCTGGAGCCTCCCCATCGCCTTCGGCCTCAGGGCGCACGTCCTGCCCGGCCGGGCGCCGCTCGCGGGCGCGCTGGCCCCCTGGAAGCCCCGGGAGGCCACTCCGGCCGCTGAGGGCCGCTTCGGCTGGCTCCTGCCCGGGAACGACGCGGCCAGCCGGCGCGCGGCGGCCACGCTCGCCGCCTCCGGCGTCCGCGTCTGGGTCACGACGAAGGAGGCGCGCGCCGGCGGCGCCGCCGTTCCGGCCGGCTCCTACGTCGTGAGACGCGAGGGAAACGGGGACGTGACCGACCTCGACGGCCTCGTCTCGCGAATCGCCGCCGGTGCCGCCGCGCGGCCGCAACCTCTCTCGAGCGCCTCCACGGAGGCCGGCCCCTCGTTCGGGTCCTCCTCGATGCTGCGCCTCGAGCCCCCCCGCGTGGTCCTCCTCGCGGGCGACGGCTCCGACCCGTCCGGGATCGCCTTCCTCCGGGACTCCCTCGAGCGGGGGCTCGGGGTCCGGCCCACGCTCCGCCGGGCCGGCTCGGTCGGGCCGGACGGGTTCGACGGCGTCACCGCGCTCGTCGTCCCCCACGGCAACGCCCGTTTCCGGCAGGCGCTCCTCTCCGACGGGACGGCCGAGGCGATCCGCCGGTACGTGGACGGGGGAGGCGTCGTCGTCGCCGTCCGGGGCGGCGCCGCCGCCCTCAGGGAAAAGCCGCTCGAGCTCTCGAAGGTCGACGTCTGGAAGCCCCCGCAGGACGAGGAGAGCGCGGAGAGCGCCGAGGCCGCCGAGGGAGTCCCCGTCGAGAGGCCCGCGCCGCAGGCGGCCCCTCCTGTGAGCCAGGAGGCCGCGCTCGAACGAGAGCTCGAGCGCCGTCTCCTCCCGATCCCCGGCGCCGCCCTCCGGACCCAGGCCCTCCCGGGCCACCCCCTGCTGTTCGGCCTCGACGGCTCGCCCGCGTTCCTCGTCGTCGACGGCGAGCCCCCCCTCCGGCTGCCCGCGGCGAGAGCGAACGTCGTCACCGTCGCCCCCGAAGAGCCCCTCGTCTCCGGCTTCGGCTGGCAGGAGGCCCTCGAGCGCTGGAAGGGGGCCGCCGTGGTGCAGGTCGAGGAAGTCGGGCGGGGCCGCGTCGTCAGCTTCGCCGCAGACCCCGTCTTCCGGGGCGTCTGGCGCGGCTCCGAGGCGGTGTTCCTGAACTCGGTCCTCCTCGGCCCGTCGCTCGGGTCGAGGTAGCAACCTCGCCGCGGCGATCTCGAGGCCGGACCTAGAGCCTTCGCAGCAGGACGACCGTCCGGTCGTCGTGGAACGGGACGCCTTCCGCGAACGCCGCGAGGCCCTCCCCGATCGCCGCCTCGATCTCGCCGAGCGGTTTCTCCGCGACGCCGCGGACCCGCTCCACGAGGCGATCGAGGCCGAACTCGTCGTCCTCGGGATTCGCCGCCTCGGTGACGCCGTCGGTGTAGAGGACGAGGAGGTCGCCGGGAGAGAGCGTGAGCGCCCCGGAGCCGTACGCCTGTCCCGGGAAGAGGCCGAGCGGCGGCCCCTGCGCCGGGAGGAGCTCCTGCCCGCCCGCGGCGCGCAGGACGACCCCCGGGTTGTGCCCGGCGTTCGCCCAGACGACGGACCCCGTCTCGGGGTCGTAGAGGACGGCGATGAACGTGATGAACTTCTCGGGGCTCGTCCGGCGGTAGACGAGGTCGTTCAGCCGGGCGCAGACGCGGTCGGGCGGGAAGTTCTCCGCGGCCCACGCCTGGAAGGCCGACTGGACGGAAGCCGCCAGGATCGAGGCCGCCATTCCCTTCCCGCAGACGTCCGCCACGACGACGTCGACCATCCCGTCGCCCCGGACGAAGAAATCGTAGTAGTCGCCCGAGACCGTCCGGGAGGGGAGCGTCCGGCCGAAGAGCTCCGAGTCCGGGAGGTCGGGCGCCCGCTCCGGGAAGAGCCGGCGCTGGACGTCCCAGGCGAGGGCCATCTCCCGCTCGATCCTCTGCTTTGCGACTGCGGCCTCGTGGAGCCTCAGGTTCTGGATCTTGATCGCCGCCGTGTTCGCGAGCGAGGTCAGGAGCCGGAGGTCCTCCTCCGTGAAGCTCTTCCGGCCGAGCCGCGCCTCGAGGTAGACGAGCCCGATCACCTCGTCGTCGACGAAGAGGGGCGCCGCCAGGCAGGACGTGATCCCCGAGAGGCGGATCGACTCGGCGGTCCCGATCTTCGCGTCGGTCGCCGTGTCGATCATCAGCACCCCGTGCCGCTGCTCCGTCACGGTATCCACGAGCGTCCGCGAGAGACGGATGTCGGCGGGGTCGATGCCGGGGGCGAACCTCACCGCCTCCGGGCGGAGCTCGCCCGGGCCGTCTCGCAGCATCAGGAGGCCCCGGTCGGGCTCGAGGTAGGCGAAGAGCTTCTCGAGGATCAGCTCCGACAGCTCGGAGAGGGGCAGGTTCGTCAGGAGCGCGAGCGAGACGTCGTTGAGGATCTGGAGCGATGTGGCGAGGCGCTTCAGCTCGGCCGCGTCCTCGACTTCCCGGGCCGCCGGCCGCCGCAGGCCCGTCGCCACGCTGGCGGTCGAGATCATCGTCCTCTCGCCACGGTCCGTCGCCGGGCCTATGACGACGCGCGTCCCCGACAGGGCCTCCTCGGAGACCTCGATCCTCGTCTCGCCGAGGACGATCAGGTCGCCCGGCCTGAGGACGACCGGGTCGGCGATCCTCGTCCCGTTCAGCTGCGTCCCGTTCCGCGAGCCGAGGTCCGTCAGAACGACCCCTTCGGGCTTCTGGTCGAGGCGTGCGTGGACCCTGGAGAGGGTCCGGTCCACGAGGAAGACGTCGTTCGTGGAGGCGCGCCCGAGCGTCAGGGCCGGGCGGTCGACCCGGAGGCGGCGGGCGGGCTCGTCGGGGGTGTGGATGGTCAGCTCGAGCACGGTCTTCGAGTTTAGCGCCCGGCCCCCCGGAGGCCCCCGGAGGATGTGGTATCTTCCCCGGTTCCGGCCCGGCTCACATGCGGCCGGGCGAAGAAGGAGCCTGCCCGTGAAGGAGAAGATCCACCCCCAGTACCAGGAGGTCACCGTCCACTGCTCCTGCGGCGCGACGTGGAAGACCGGAAGCACGATGAAGGAGCTGCGGCTGGAAATCTGCTCGCAGTGCCACCCCTTCTTCACCGGCAAGGCCAAGCTGATCGACACCGCCGGCCGCGTCGAGCGCTTCCAGAAGCGGTTCGCCAAGTCGGCCGCCGCGGTCGCCGCCGCCGCCGCCGCGAACTCCTGAGGAGGGCGGCCGCCCTCCTCGCCCCCTGACCCGGGAACCGACGGATGCTCGAGAAGCTCGCAGAGATCGAGAGGCGCTACGCGTCGCTCGAGGAGCGGCTCGGAAGCCCCGACGTCGTCGCCGACCACCAGGAGTCGACGAAGATCCACCGCGCGATGCGCGAGATCGCCCCGGTCGTCGAGAAGGTCCGCGAGCTGCGCCGGGCACAGGACGAGCTCGCCGGGGCCCGCGAGATGCTCGACACGCTCCCCGCGGGGGACGAGCTGCGCGACATGGCCCAGGGAGAGGCCGACGGCCTCAGGGCCCGCGTCGAGGCGCTCGAGGAGGAGATCCGCATCCTCCTCCTCCCGAAGGACCCGAACGACGGCAAGAACGTCGTCCTCGAGATCCGCGCCGGGACCGGCGGCGACGAGGCCGCCCTCTTCGCCGAGGAGCTCTTCCGGATGTACGTCCGCTACGCCGAGACGCGCGGCTGGCGCGTCGAGGTGATCGACCGCTCCGAGTCGGGCGGGCGCGGCGGGCTCAAGGAGGTCCAGGCGATCGTCGAGGGGGAGGGCGCCTTCTCCCGCCTCAAGTACGAGGGGGGCGTCCACCGCGTCCAGCGGGTCCCCGAGACGGAATCCCAGGGGCGCATCCACACCTCCGCCGCGACCGTCGCGATCCTCCCCGAGGCCGAGGAGGTCGAGCTCGAGATCGCCGAGAAGGACCTGCGCCTCGACCTCTTCTGCGCCTCCGGACCCGGCGGGCAGGGAGTCAACACCACCTACTCGGCCGTCCGGATCACGCACCTGCCGACGAACACCGTCGTCCAGTGCCAGGACGAACGCTCGCAGGTCAAGAACAAGCTCAAGGCCATGCGCGTCCTCCGGGCCCGCCTCTTCGAGGTGGAGCGGGAGCGGCAGGAGGCGGCCTACGCCGCCGACCGCAAGAAGATGGTCGGCTCGGGAGACCGTTCCGAGAAGATCCGGACCTACAACTTTCCCCAGTCCCGGGTCACGGACCACCGCATCGGCTTCACCTCGCACCGCCTCGGGGAGGTCCTCGACGGCCGGCTCGACGAGCTGATCGACCCTCTCATCGCGCATTTCCAGGCCGAAAAGCTCAGAATGGAGCTTGCAAAGGCCTGACGCCCCCGGGAACCCTCCCCGCGACGCCATCCTTTCAGCGGCGCCGCATCTCCCGCCCTCTTTCCCGCCTCTCTCCCGCGGGGCCCACGGCCGGGAGGGGAACGTGTTCGAGTCGGCCGAGCTGGGACGGAAGCTCTCGAAGGAAGAGTACGCGGCGGAGCTCCCCGCCCTCCGCGCGAGGCTCCTCGCCGCGCAGTTCGCCCTGAGGACGACGAGGGTCCCCGTGATCGTCGTCATCGCCGGCGCCGACGGCTCCGGGAAGGGCGACACGGTCAACCGCCTCCTCGAGTGGCTCGACCCGCGCGGCGTCGAGACGAACGTCTTCGGCCCGCGCACCGACGAGGAACGCGACCGCCCCGCGGCGTGGCGCTTCTGGAGGACCCTTCCCGCGCGCGGCCGGATCGGCATCTTCTTCGGCTCCTGGTACACCGAGCCGATCCTGAGGCGGACGATTGGGAAGATGGGGCGCTCCCGCTTCGACGCCGACCTCGCGCGCGTCGCCTTCTTCGAGAAGGAGCTCGCCAAGGACGGCGCGCTCTTCGTCAAGTGCTGGTTCCACCTCTCGAAGGACGCCCAGAAGAAGCGGCTGAGGAAGTTCGAGAAGGACCCCGAGACCCGCTTCAAGGTCACGCGGCTCGACTGGAAGCACTTCGGCCGATACGACCGGTTCGTCGGCGTCGCCGAGCGCGCGCTCCGGACGACCGACACGCCGGAGGCCCCGTGGACGATCGTCGAGGCCGCCGACGACCGCTGGCGCGACCTCGCCGTCGGTCGCGCCCTCGCGGAGGCGCTCGAGGCGCGCCTCGCCGCCGTCGCCGCCGCGGACGCGAAGAGGGCCGCCGAGCGGAAGGCGGCGGAGAAGGCCGCGGCGTCGGCGCCGAAGAAGCGCGTGCCGAAGGCGACGACGCCCGCGAAAGTCGCCTCCGCCCCCGCCGGTGTCCTCTCCACGATCGACCTCGCGCGGACCGTCTCCGACGAGGGGTACAGGAAGGAGCTGCCGCGCCTGCAGGAGCGGCTCTCGAAGCTCGCGTGGGAAGGCAAGAAGAAGGGGGTCTCGAGCGTCGCCGTCTTCGAGGGTTCGGACGCCGCCGGCAAGGGGGGAGCGATCCGGCGCGTGACCTGGGCGCTCGACGCCCGCCTCTACCGCGTCATCCCGGTCGCCGCCCCGACCGACGAGGAGCGTGCGCACCACTACCTCTGGCGGTTCTGGCGGCACATCCCGCCGGGCGGCACATTCACGATCTACGACCGCTCCTGGTACGGGCGCGTCCTCGTCGAGAGGGTCGAGGGGTTCGCGAAGGAGGAGGAGTGGAAGCGGGCCTACCTCGAGATCAACGACTTCGAGGCCCAGCTCGTCGAGTCGGGGATCGCCCTCTCCAAGCTCTGGCTCCACATCTCCCCCGAGGAGCAGCTGCGGCGCTTCCGCGAGCGGCAGCAGGTGGAGTGGAAGAAGCACAAGATCACCGACGAGGACTGGCGCAACCGCGAGAAGTGGGCCTCCTACGAGGTCGCCGTCGACGAGATGGTCGCCCGCACCTCCACGCACGACGCCCCCTGGACGCTCGTCTCCGCGACCGACAAGAAGGCCGCGCGGCTCACGGTCCTCTCGACCCTCTGCGACCGGCTGGAGGAGGCGCTGTAGCGCGCCGCGGCTCGCCTCAGGCGCGTTCCATCACGTAAGCCGGCCCGCCGTCCCGGGTCGTCACAGACACGGCCTCGTACCCCTCCGAAAAGAGCGCCGCCGCGGCCCGGCCGAAGCGCCGCCGGGCCGCGATCCCGGCCGCGACGTCGTCCCGGAACACCGTCGGGAACCCCGCCGGAAACGGCAGCACCCGATACGGGGTCCTTTCCGTTTTCCGTTGAAGGTCGTCCCGGCGCTCCTGGTCCCGGAGGTCAGTTCCGTTTTCCGTCAGGGAGTCCCGGGGGGCCTGGGGGTCGGTTCCGCTTTCCGTGCTCACGGAACCCGGACCTGCCCCTCTTCCGCCGCTCCCCCTCCTCCCCTTCCCGCCTCGGGCGGCCCTCTCAACCCTGGGGGTCTCGAGCCTCCAGTGCACCTCGAAGCGGTCGCTCGGGAGGTCGCCGTAGATTCCCCCGATCGCGCCGTAGAAGTTAGGGATGAAGACGGGGGCCACCGCGCCGAGCCTCACGAGGTTGAGGCGCGCGTTGCGGAGCATGAAGGGGTCGTAGGTCCAGGTCACGAGGCCGATGCCGCGAGCGAGGCACCACTCGCGCTGGAAGAGCTTCAGGCGGACCGACAGCCCCTGCCCCTGCGCGTCGGGCCTCACCGCGAGGAGGTGCGAGTGGATCGCGGGCTCGGGCAGGTTCGTCCGCGGGACGGCGTGGACGAACGCGAGGAGGCACCCGTCCTGGAACGCGCCGGCCGTCATCCCGCCCGAGTGCGTCGCGGTGATCATGTCGGGAGGGGGCGGGACCATGAGGTCGGGGAAGCCCCACGCCGAACGCGCGACCAGCGAGGCCTCCAGGAACTCGGCCGGGCTCCTCAGCAGGCGGACCCTCACCGGCGGTGTCCTCACGCCCCGGCCTCCTCGAGGAGGCACGCGATCAGCGCCGCCCGGCGGGGAAGGTCGTCGATCTCGACGTGCTCGCCCCGCGAGTGGGCGCCGCCGCCGCGCGGCCCGAGGCCGTCGAGGGTCGGGATCCCCGCGGCGGCCGTGAGGTTCCCGTCCGAGGCCCCGCCGACGCGCGCCGCGCCGAGGCCGAAGCCGAGGGCCGCCGCGCTCGCCCGCGCCGTCCGGTAGAGCTCGAGCGACTCGGGCGTCGCCTCCATCGGAGGGCGGGAGAGGACCGTCGACACCTCCGCACCGACGCGCGGGTCCGACGGCACGAACGCGCCGAACGCCTCGCGGAGCCGCTCCCCCTCCGCCGCCGTCCAGAAGCGGAAGTCGACGGTCAGCTCCGCCTCCGACGGGACGACGTTCTTCGCGCTCCCCGCCGACGCGAGCGTCGCCACCACCGTCGTCCCCGCGTCGCGGTCGGCGAGGGCGTCGGCGCGCAGGGCGAACCGCGCCAGCTCGAGGAGCGCCGACGCCCCCTTCTCCGGCTCGAGGCCCGAGTGGGCCGGAACGCCGCGGAAGCGCGCCGTCGCCATCCCCGCCCCCTTGCGCGCCACCTTCGCGGCGCCGGCGTCGCCCGACGGCTCGAGGACGAGGACCCGTTCCCGACGGCGCGCCTCGTCCAGGATCCGCTCGCGCGAGGCGGCGCTCCCGAGCTCCTCGTCGGTCGTGAGGAGGAGCGAGACGCCCCGGGCCGGGACGAAGACCCCCTCTCCCACCGCCGCGAAGACGGCCAGGAGAACGGCGACCCCCCCCTTCATGTCGAAGACTCCCGGTCCCGTCGCGAGGTTTCCCCCGGCGCGGAACGGCTGCGTCGCGAGGGTGCCGACCGGCCAGACCGTGTCGAGGTGGCCGAGGAGGAGCGTCCCGCCGCTCTCGGGCCCGAGCCGGGCGAGGAGCCCGTCGCCGCGTCCCTCGAACGGAACCCGCTCCGCGGCGACGCCGGCGGCCGCGAGCCTCTCGCCGACCCGGTTCGCGAGCGCCGTCACCGCCGCGGCGTCGCCCGACGGGCTCTCGAGGAGGACGAGCGCCTCGAGGTCGCGGAGGATCTCCTCCTGCCTCCCGGTGAAGTGGGCGAGGAGCTCGAGAGGCCGGGCCGCTCCGCTCAAGCGGTGAGCTCCCGAGTCTCGAGCGTGTGGCGGGCGAGGACGTCGCGCCTCACCTCGACGCCGATCCCGGGCCCCGGCGGCACCGGCATCAGGCCGCTCGCCGCCTCCGGCCTCGGCTCCACGAGGTCTTCCTCGAAGTAGCGCGACGAGGACGACGTGTCCCCCGGCTTGGAAAAGCCCGGCAGGCTGGCGATCGCGATGTTGTGCGCGCGCCCCACGCCCGACTCGAGCATCCCGCCGCACCAGAGCGGCACGCCCGCCTTCGCCGCGAGGTCGTGGATCTCCAGCGCCTCGCCGTGCCCGCCGACGCGGCCGATCTTCACGTTGATGACGCGGCCCGCGCCGAGCGAGATCGCCGCCGCGGCGTCGGCTGCCGAGCGTATCGACTCGTCGAGGCAGATCGGCGTCGCGAGCCTCTTCGCCAGCTCGGCGTGGGCGACGAGGTCCTCGTGGTGGAGCGGCTGCTCGACGTAGTCGAGGCCGAAGGCGTCGAGAGCGAGGAGCGGTGCCGACGTCTCCAGCGTGTAGGCCGCGTTCGCGTCCACCGTGAGGGGGAGGCCGGGGAACGCCTCTCGCGCCGCCGCGACCCGGTCGACGTCGGCCCCCGGCTCGATCTTCAGCTTGACGCGCCGGTAGCCCTGCTCCACGTGCCTCCGCACCACCTCGACCGTCTCCGCCACCGTAGCCTGCAGGCCCAGAGAGACCCCTACCTCGATCGTCGACCTGGTGCCGCCGAGGCTCCGGGCGAGGGAGACGCCCCCGGCCCGGGCGAAGAGGTCGCGCAGCGCCGTCTCGAGCGCCCCCTTCGCCATCCGGTTCCCGCGGACCCGCTCCGCGAGCCCGTCGAACACGGCGGCGCTCGCGAGGTCTCGCCCGAGGACGAGCGGCGCGAGGAACTTCGAGAGGGCCGAGCGGGCCGAGTCGATCGTCTCCGGCGAGTAGAACGGCCCCTCCTCCGCGACGCACTCGCCCCACCCAGAGAGCCCTTCCGAGACCGCCTCGACGAGCAGGAACCGCTTCACCGTCGTCTCGCCGAACGACGTCCGGAACCGGAACTTCAGCGGCATCTCGACGAGCCGAAGGACGACCTTCTCGATCCTCACGCTTCCGGAATCGTAGCGCGGAGGACGGGGTCAGTTCTACGTTCTACACTCTGCTCGGCCGAGCAGAGTGTAGAACGTAGAACTGACCCCGTGGTCCCGGGGTCGGTTGACAGCCCCGTGAGGCGGAAATAGCATCAAAGGTTTTGGAGCCAGCGAGTTCCGCGTTCGGCCTCCGACAAGAAACCGCATGCAGCGCCTCCCCTCCTCGCGAGCCGGCCGGGGGGTCTCAAAGCCCCTCGCCCTGCTGCTCCTCCTCGCCGCCTGCAGCCCGAAGGCCCCCGAGGCCCCGAAGCCCCCCGAGGGACCCGCGGGGAAGCTCGGGACGGGAGTCGTGTCGGGGCGCGTCGTGCTGTCGGGAGCCCCTCCGGCGAACGAGAGGGTCACGATGACGACCGACCCGTTCTGCTCCGGCCACAACCCCGGGGAGACCGAGCTGCCGGCTTACGCCGTCGCGGCCGACGGCTCGCTCGCGAACGTCCTCGTGCGCGTCGTCGGGGGCGTGACCGGCGTCTACCCCGCGCCCACGGAGCCGGAGCAGCTCGACCAGAAGGGGTGCGCCTACTCGCCGCGCGTCCTCGCGCTGATGACGGGCCAGCCGCTCGACATCGTCTCTTCGGACGACACGCTCCACAACGTCCACGCCGCGGCGAAGGAGAACAAGCCCTTCAACCTCGGCATGACTGCCCCCGGCACCCGGTACACGCGGACGTTCGAGAGGCCCGAGACCGTCCCCTTCAAGTGCGACGTCCACCCGTGGATGCGCGCCTGGGTCGCCGTCGTCCCCCACCCGTTCTTCGCCGTCACGGGGCGGGACGGCCTCTACGAGATCACGGGGCTCCCGGCCGGGACGTACACGGTCGAGGCCTGGCACGAGAAGCTCCCCGCGCAGACGTTCGAAGTCACGGTCACGGAAGGCGGGACCACCCCCCACGACGTGACGCTCACCGCCCCGCCCGCATGAAGGTCGAGGACGAAAGCAGCATGAAGCCCGGCAGGTCCGTCCGCATCGCCACGCGCACCGTCGCCGTCTCGGTCTTCTTCCTCCTCGTCGCGGGGGCGCTCGTCACGTCGACCGGGTCCGGCCTCGCCGTCCCCGACTGGCCTCTCTCCTACGGCAAGCTGATGCCTCCCATGGTCGGGGGAATCCTCTACGAGCACGGGCACCGTCTCGTCGCGGCGACCGTCGCGACGATGGTCGGCTTCCAGATCCTCTTCCTCGGCTTCGGCCGCGCCGACAGGACGACGTTCCGCCTCGGCCTCGCCGCCTTCGGCGCCATCCTCGCGCAGGCGGTCCTCGGCGGCATCACGGTCCTCTTCCTCCTCCCGCCCGCGGTCTCTTCCGCGCACGCCGGGCTGGCGCAGATCGTCTTCGCCCTCACCGCGACCATCGCCCTGCGCACGTCCCTTTTCTGGAGCCGGTTCCCGGGCGCGGCCCCCCGCGCCGCCGCCGATCCCGCCGCCGTGGCGAAGGCCCTCCGCCTCGCGCTCTGGGCCGCCGGGGCCAGCTACCTGCAGATCCTCCTCGGCGCCGTCGTCCGCCACACCGGCGCGGGGCTCGCCATCCCCGACTGGCCCCTCTCCTTCGGCAAGGTCGTCCCGACCGGGGCCGACTGGGATGCGACCGGAGTCCTCGCCCACTTCGCGCACCGCACGTTCGCGTGGGTCGTCGTCGCCCTCGTCGTCGCGGCGGCGCTCGCCCTGCGAAGGCTCGGCGGCGTCCCCGGCCTCGCGACGCTCTCCACGCTCTGGCTCGTCCTCGTCGCGGCGCAGGTGACCCTCGGCGCCACGTCCGTCTGGACCGCCAAGGCCGTGGCCATCACCTCCGCGCACCTCGCCGTCGGGGGCCTCCTCTTCATCGCGGGCGTCCTCGCCGCGGTCCTCCTCGCGCGCCTGAAATCGCTGTCGGCGGCCCCGGCCGCCGCCGGCGCCCCGTCCGGCGCGCCGGCTTCGGTGGTCGCATGAACCCGCGCGCCGGAGGGCACTGCCGCGACCTCCTCGAGCTGACGAAGCCGAGGATCACGGTCTTCGTCGTCCTCACCGCCTTCCTCGGCTTCGCCGCGGGGACCGACGGGCCGCTCGCGGGCCTCGACGCGGTCCTCCTCCTCCACACGCTCCTCGGCACGGCCCTCGTCGCCTCCGGCACGAGCGCCTTCAACGAGATCGCCGAGGTCGACCTCGACCGGCGCATGGCGCGCACCGCCACGCGCCCCCTCCCGGCGGGCCGCCTCCCGTTCGCCGAGGCGGTCGCGTTCGCGACGATCCTCTCGGTCGTCGGCGTGGGCCAGCTCTGGATCTACGCGAACGGGATCACGGCGTTCCTCGCCGCCCTCACGCTCACGAGCTACGTCTTCGTCTACACGCCGATGAAGACCCGCTCGCCCCTCTCCACCATCGTCGGCGCCATCCCCGGCGCCCTCCCGCCGCTCGGCGGCTACACCGCCGCGGCCGGGGCGATCGGAGCGCCCGGCCTCGCCCTCTTCGGCATCCTCTTCCTCTGGCAGATGCCGCACTTCTACGCCATCGGCTGGAGGCACCGCGCCGACTACGGCGCCGCCGGCTTCCGGATCCTCTCGACCGTCGACCCCACGGGGCGCAGCTCCGCGCGCCACGCTCTCGCGTTCGGGCTGCTGCTCGTCCCGGTCAGCCTCCTGCCGACGTATCTCGGCACGGCGGGGCTCGTCTACGGCGCGGGCGCGCTCCTCCTCTCGGGCTGGTTCGCGGGGACCGCGGTCCGCTTCTTCCGCGAGACGACCGACGGGGCGGCGAAGTCGATGTTCCTCGCCTCCATCGCCTGGCTGCCGGCGATCGTCGTCCTCCTCCTCGCCGACCGCGTCACGGGCGGATGAGCGCCGCTCCCCTCGTCGCGGTCGAGGGGCTCAGCCGGACCTACGGCGAGAGGATCGCGCTCGACCGGGTCTCCTTCGACGTCTTCGAGGGCGAGCTCTTCGCCCTTCTCGGTCCGAACGGCGGCGGCAAGACGACGCTCTTCAAGATCCTCGCGACGCTCCTCCCCCCGTCCTCCGGCTCCTTCCGCGTCGACGGCCTCGCCCCCGACCGCTCGCTCGGCGAGCTGCGCGGCCGCCTCGGCGTCGTCTTCCAGACGCCGAGCCTCGACCGAAAGCTGACCGTCCTCGAGAACCTCCTCGTCCACGGCGCGGTCCTCGGTCTCGGCGGGTCCGCGCTGCGCGCGCGTGCCGGCGAGCTCCTCGCGCGGATGGACGTCGCCGACCGCGCGCGCGACCGCGTCGAGACCCTCTCCGGGGGTCTCGCGCGCCGCGTCGAGATCGCCAAGGCGCTCCTCCACGCTCCGAAGGTCCTCCTCCTCGACGAGCCCTCGACCGGCCTCGACCCGCTCGCCCGGCGGAGCCTCCGCGCGCTCCTCGCCGAGCTGGCGCAGGGCGGGACGACCGTCCTCCTCACGACGCACCTCTTCGACGAGGCCGAGGAGGCGGGACGCCTCGGCATCCTCGACCGCGGCCGGCTCGTCGCGCTCGGCGCCCCGGCCGACCTGAAGCGGGAGGTCGGCGGCGACGTCCTCGTCCTCGCGACCGACTCGAACGAGGCGGCCGCGGCGCTCGCGGCCGAGGTCGCCGCCTCCCTCGGTTCGTCCCCTGCAACGTCCCCCGACGCCCCCCCCGGCCCGCCGCCCGCTCCCTCGCGCATCGCCGCCGTCGGCGCCTTCGTGCGCATCGAGCTCCCCCGCGGCGCCGAGCTCGTCCCCGCGCTCGCGGCCTCCTTCGCAGGTCGCTACCGCTCCCTCACCCTCGGGGCGCCGTCCCTGGAAGACGTCTTCGTCGACCGCACCGGGCATCCCTTCGACGAGCCCGTCGCCGACCCCGGCCCGGAGCCCGCGACGCCGGCCCGGGGGCGGGGCGAATCGCACGAGAGGCCCGCGTGAGGGCCGCGTACGCCCTGGCCTGGCGCGAGGTCGTCCGCTTCCTTCGGCAGCCGAGCCGCATCGTCGGAGCCTTCGCGCCGCCGCTCCTGGCCTGGCTCCTCCTCGGCGCCGGCTTCGGCTCCTCCTTCCGCGTCCCGGGGGCGGCGGGCACGAGCTATGTCGCCTGGTTCTTCCCCGGCACCGTCGTCCTCGTCGTCCTCTTCGCCGCCATCTTCTCGACGATCTCCGTCATCGAGGACCGCCGCGAAGGGTTCCTGCAGGCGGTGGTCGTCTCGCCCGTATCCCCGTTCGCCGTCGCCGCAGGGAAGATCGCCGGCGGCACGCTCCTGGCGCTCGCGCAGGGAGGCGCGCTCCTCCTCCTCGCCCCGCTCCTCGGCTACGCCCCCTCGGCCGCCGCCCTCGCGCCGGCCCTCGCCGTCCTCGCGTTCGTCGCGCTCGCGCTCACGGGGCTGGGCCTGGCCATCGCCTGGATGCTCGATTCGACGCAGGGCTTCCATGCCATCATGAATCTCTTCCTGATCCCGATGTGGTTCCTCTCGGGCTCGTTCTTCCCCGCCGAGGGCGCCCCCGCGTGGCTCCGCGCCGCGATGGCCGCCAACCCGCTCACCTACGGCGTCGCCTCCCTCCGTCACGCGCTCGACCCCTCGGCCGCAGCTCTTCCCTCTGCCGGCCTCTCCCTGGCCGTCACGTTCGCCTTCGCCCTCGGCGCCGCGCTCGTCGCGACCGCCGTCATCGCGCGGAATCCGGCCGGCCCCGACCGCGCCGCGCTCCGTTCCCGGAGGAAGTGACCTTGACGTCCGACGCTCCCGCTCCCCGCGTCTCCCCCGCCCTCGCCACCACGCTCGTGGTCCTCCTCCTCGCCGTCGTCGCGGCCTCGGCCTGGCTCCTCCTTCGCCCCTCCTCCGGGGGCCCGGACCTCCCTCGCCTCGGCGACGCCCCGGCCTTCACCCTCGTCTCCGAGGCCGGCGCGACGGTGACCCGCGACGACTACGCCGGCAAGGTCTGGATCGCCGCCTTCATCTTCACGCGCTGCGGCGGGAGCTGCCCCATCCTCTCGGCGCGGATGGCCGCGCTCTCCCAGAGGATGACCGACGTTCCCGGCGTGAGGTTCGTCTCCTTCGGGGTCGATCCCGAGTACGACACCCCCGAGGTCCTCGCGGAGTACGGCCGAAAGCTCGGCGCCGACCCCGCCCGCTGGTCGTTCCTCCGGGGGGAGCGGAAGGTCGTCAGGGAGCTGATCCGCGACGGATTCAAGCTCGCGATCGAGGACGCTCCGGAAGACAGCGTCGAGCCGATCCTCCACTCGACCCGCTTCGTCCTCGTCGACGGCGAGGGGACGATCCGCGGCTACTACGACGGCATGGACCAGCCCCCCGTCGACCAGCTCGAGAAGGACGCCCGCGCCCTCGCGGCGACGCTCCCGGAGCGGCCGTGACCTTCGCCGACCTCCCGACCCTCAACGCCCTCCTCAACGCCACGGCCGCGACGCTCCTCGTCGCCGGCTTCTTCCTGATCCGCTCCGGGAGGCGCGACGCGCACCGCCGCGCGATGACGGCCGCCTTCGCCTGCTCGGTCCTCTTCCTCGCCTCCTACCTCGTCTACCACTTCGAGGTCGGCAGCGTGCGATTCCAGGGGACCGGCACCGTCCGGACGGTCTACCTCTCGATCCTCCTCACGCACACGGTCCTCGCGACGGCCGTCCCGTTCCTCGCCGTCGCCACCCTCTTCCTCGCGCGCAAGGAGCGCTTCGACGCCCACCGCAGGCTCGCGCGCGTCACGCTCCCGATCTGGCTCTACGTCTCCGTCACGGGCGTCGTCATCTACCTGATGCTCTACCGCATGGGTTTCTGACCCTGCGGGGGCCGGCTCACCTCTCCGTCGCCGCCTCCCGGACGACGCGCGTCACCGTCTCCACTCCCTCGACGAACCAGTCGGCCCGAATCCTCTCGTTGCGGGCGTGGATTCCCGCCAGGTCGTAGTAGTTCGCCCGGAACGGAAACGCCCCGTACGCGCGGATCCCGCGCGAGCGGAAGACCCGGTTCTCCGACAACCCGGGGCCCAGGACCGGGCCGACGACGGCGCCCGGGAAGCGACGCTCGAGGACTCCCTTCAGGACCGCGTAGAGCCCCTCCTCGGCCGAGGCCGCCTCGCCTTTCGCGGACAGGAGCACCGTGACCTTCACGCGCGGGTCGTCGATCGCCTTCACGGCGTCGGCGAGGAACGCGTCCGTACCCGTCGACGGCAGGAGGCGCACGTCCACCTCGGCCCAGGCCTTGCGCGGATGCGCGTTCACGGCGTCGCTGTCGGTCCCGAGCCGCGTGACCGAGATGGTGTCGGAGAGGAGCAGCCTCTGCCACGGCGCGACACGCCTCCTCACCTCTTCCGGGTCCCGCGCCGCGTCGGCGGCGATCCGGCGAAGCGCCGAGGCCTCGGCGGGCAGGCGGACCCGTGCGAGCGCCGCGAGCTGCCTCTGGGGAACCGGCTCGACACGGACGGGCCGGTGCATGGCCGCGAGCCTCGAGGCGGCCCGCGCGACCCTGGCCGCGGGCCCCGCGTCGTCGGCCGCGGCGGCGTGTCCGCCGGCGCCGGCCGCCTCGAGGCGCAGCCAGAGGGCCCCCTTCTGCTGCACCTCGATCCCGAACCACCGCGCCCGGTCGACGATCGTCTCCACGTCGCCCCCCTCGCCGAGCGCCTCGCCCACTCCCGCGAGCCAGCCGGGACGCTTCTCCACGACGGCCGCCACGCCGAGCCGCCCGCCCGTCTCCTCGTCGGCGGTGGCGAGGAAGACGACGTCGCGCCGGAGCCGCGCGCGAGATCTCCTCAGCGCGAGGAAGGCCTCCAGCTGCGCGATCCCGAGCCCCTTCGTGTCCATCGTCCCGCGGCCGACGAGGACGTTTTCCCTTACGAGCTCCGCGGCGAACGGGGGGCGCTCCCACCCGGCCGCGGGAGCGGGCACGACGTCGATGTGGTGGTGAAGGAGGAGGCCCGGTTCCTTCCCGCTCCCCCGCAGGCGCGCGTAGAGGTTCGCCCGCCCCGGCTCCGGCTCGAAGACCTCGGCCTCGATCCCCTCGCGCCCGAGAAGGTCCTTCAGGTAGAGCGCACCCCGGATCTCGTTCCCGGGCGGGTTGGACGTGTCGAGGCGCAGGTAGGCCCGCAGCCGTTCGACGGCAGGAGGCCAGGAACCGGCCCCCCCCGCGGCTTCGGTGGACACGAGGGCGAGACCCGCCGCCGTGAGGAGGACGAGGATCGGGGCGCGGGTTCTCACCATTCTGCGAGCTTAACGAATGGCAAGATCCGCGCGTGCCGACCTGGGCCGACCTCCTCGCCGAAGGGCGCTCCCTTCTCGTCTCCCCTTCCGTGGCCCCGTTCGAGGCCGAGGAGCTCCTCGCCTCTGCGGCGGGGAGGCCCCGCGCCTGGTTCCACGCCCGGCGGCGCGAGGAGGCCGGGGCGGACGACACCGCCCGGTTCCGCGCTCTCGTCGCCCGCCGGGCCGCGGGCGAGCCGCTCCAGTACCTCCTCGGAGAGTGGGAGTTCCTCGGCCGGACGTTCCGCGTCGACCCGCGTGCCCTCATCCCGCGGGGGGAGACGGAGGCGATCGTCGAGATGGCGCACGCCGCAGCCCCGGAGGCCCGCTCGATCCTCGACGCCGGCACCGGGAGCGGCATCCTCGCCGTGTCTCTCGCCCTCGAGAGGCCGGAGTCCCGCGTCGTCGCCGTCGACCGCTCCGAGGGGGCGCTCGCCCTCGCGCGCGCCAACGCCGCGCTCCACGGCGTCTCGGCGCGCGTCGCCTTCGTCGCGTCCGACTGGCTCTCGGCCCTTTCGCCGCGCCCGCTCTTCGACCTCGCCGTCGCGAACCCCCCGTACGTCCCGCGCGTCGACGCGCCGCACGTCGAGAAGACCGTCTCCGACCACGAGCCGCACCTCGCCCTCTTCGGCGGCGACGACGGCCTCGACGCCGTCCGCGTCCTCCTCGCCGAGCTCCCGGCGCGCCTCCTTCCGGGGGCCCCGTTCCTCTTCGAGATCGGCTACGGGCAGGCCCGCGAGGTGAGCGGCCTCGTCGAGGCGTCGCCCCACTTCACCCTCGAGGACCTGCGACTCGACGCGGCCGGGATCCCGCGCACCGTCGTCGCCCGGCGGCGCCGGCAGGACGCCGGCGCCCCGCCCTCCGCGTACTAAACTCCGCCCGCTTTGGACGCCTTCCTCGTCTCCGGCCCCTGCCGCGTCTCCGGCGCGCTCGCCGTCTCCGGCGCCAAGAACGCCGCCCTTCCCGCCGTGGCCGCCGCGCTCCTCTCCGCGAGGCCCGTCGCGCTCGACCGCCTTCCCCCCGTCGCCGACATCCGGACGATGAAGAGGCTCCTCTCGGGAATGGGCGTCGCGATCTCGGGAGAGGCGCCGGGCACCGTCACCCTCGACGCCTCCCGCATCGTCTCCACCGAGGCGCCCTACGACCTCGTCCGGACGATGCGCGCCTCGATCCTCGTCCTCGGGCCGCTCCTGGCCCGCTTCGGCGAGGCGCGCGTCTCCCTTCCCGGCGGCTGCGCCATCGGCGTCCGCCCGGTCGACCTCCACCTCATGGCCTTCGAGGCGATGGGGGCGCGGGTCGCCGTCGAGAAGGGGTACATCCACGCGCACGTCTCGCGCGTCGGCCCCGGGCGCGGCCGCCTCACCGGCGGCACGGTCCGCTTCCCGCTCGTCACCGTCACCGGCACCGAGAACGTCATGCTCGCCGCCACCCTCGCGCGCGGGGTCACGACCATCGAGAACGCCGCCCGCGAGCCCGAGGTCGTCGACCTCGCCGCCCTCCTCGTCTCCATGGGGGCGCGCGTCACCGGCGCGGGGACGGAGACGATCGTCGTGGAGGGGCTCGACGAGCTGAACGGCACGCCGGCGCCGCACGCCGTCCTCGCCGACCGGATCGAAGCCGGCACCTACGCCGTCGCCGCCGCGATCACCGGGGGAGACGTCACGCTGGGCGGCGCGCGCGAGGAGGACTTCCCCGCCTTCGCCGAGGCGCTCCGCGCTGCGGGGGCCGACGTCGCGGCCGTCCCCGGGGGCCTTCGCGTCTCGCGCGGCGGAGCGCTTCGCGCCGTCGACGTCGAGACCGCGCCGCACCCGGGCTACCCGACCGACCTGCAGGCCCAGTGGATGGCGCTCATGACGCAGGCCGAGGGGACCTCGCGCGTCGTCGAGACCATCTTCGAGAACCGGTTCCTCCACGCGGCCGAGCTCGTCCGCCTGGGGGCCCGCGTCCGGGTCGACGGCCACACCGCCACCGTCGACGGTCCGTCGCGCCTCGAAGGGGCCACCGTCACCGCGTCCGACCTCAGGGCCTCGGCGGCGCTCGTCCTCGCCGGCCTCGTCGCCGAGGGGGAGACGCTCGTGAGGCGCATCTACCACCTCGACCGGGGCTACGCCGCGATGGAGGAGAAGCTCTCCTCCCTCGGCGCCCGCGTCGCCCGCGTCGCCGGGTGACCGCCGTGCGGCGCGGGGCCTCGCGCGCGGCGCTGGCCGCCGCCGCGCTCCTCGCCCTCGCGGCGGCGCCGGCGGGGGCTTCGACCCCGGCGTCCCTTCCCGCGGCGCAGGTCGCGGGGGCGGCGGCCGCGGCCCCCGACGCCCTGCGGGCCCTCGAGAGAGAAGCCGCCGCGGCGGCCCGCGCCGAGGACTGGACGCGTGTCCTCGCCCTACTCCGCGAGGTCCACCGCGCCGCCCCGGCGCGCTACGCCGACGGCCGCTTCGACTTCCTCGCCGCGCGCGCCCTCGCCGGCCTCGGCCGCGTCGACGAGGCCCTCGTCCGTTTCGAGCGCTACGTCTCGGCCGGCGACCTCTTCGACGTCCCGGCGCGCCTCGCGGCGGCCCGCCTCCGCTTCCATGCGGGAGACGGCTCCGGCGCCCTCGACCTCCTCTTCCCGCTCCTCCAGCGGAAGGACGGGCCCGTCGCGCGCCGCGCCCAGCGCACCGCCCTCGACGCCCTCGAGACCCGGCACGACGACGTGGCCCTCGCGCGCCTCGTCGCGGCCCGCCCCCAGACGCCAGCGCGCGAGCGGCGCCGCCTCCAGGCGCTGCGCGCAGACGCCCTCGAGCGGCAGGGCGCCGTCGAGGAGGCCGAGGGGCTCCGGCTCGCCCTCCTCTCCGAGGGGCGGCGCGACGACGCCGCCGCGGCCCTTCTCGCGCAGAAGCTGCGCGGGAGGGAGCCGGGGGACCTCCGCGACGAGGTCCTCCGCCTCCTCGTCGATACCGCCCGCTCCCAGCGCGACCTCGAGCTCGCCGAGCGCCTCGCCGCCGAGCGCGAGAGGCGCGCGCTCCTCCGAAGCGACGCCGCCGAGACCGCCGTCGCCCGCTTCGAGCTCGCCCGTCTGCGCGGCTCCAGAGGCCGTTTCGTCGAGGCCCGGAGCGGGTTCGAGATCCTCCTCGCGTCGCTCCCGAAGGCCCACCGCGCGCCGCGCGCGAAGGACGACGCCGGCTACGGCACCGCGGCCTTCGCCGGGCGCGTCCGCTTCAACCTCGGGGCGATGAAGGAGAAGCTCGGCGACCTCGACGGCGCCGTGGCCGAGTTTCGCCGGATCGAGGCGGACGGCGCCGGCCCGGCCGGGCTCGCCGTCCTCCAGCGGGCGCGCCTCGAGATCCGGAGGGGCCGGCTCGACCGGGCCGAGCAGCTCCTGCTCCGGCCGCGGCTCGCCAGTGAGCCGGGACGCATCGAGGCCCTCCTCCTCCTCGTCGAGCGGCGGGCCCAGGCCGGCGACGGCCCGGGCGCGGCGCGCGCCCTCGCTCCGGTGGAGGCGCTCGCGAAGTCCCGAAAGCTCCCCGAGCCGTGGGCCTCCGAGCTCCCCTTCTGGAGGGGCCTCGTCGCCCACACGAAGGACCGGCCGGCCGAGGCTCTCGCAGAGTGGGCCTCCATCCTCGCCTCCGTCCCCGGGTCGTTCGCGGCCGAGCAGGCCTCGGCGCGCATCGCGACGCTCCCGGCCCCGGTTCTCGACCGCTTCGTCTCCGCCTCCCGCACCGAGGGCCAGCGCCTCCTCGCCGCGGGGAGCACCGCGGCCGCGAAGAGACGTCTCCTTCCCGCCGCGCTCCTCGGCGACGCCGAAGCCCTCGACGCGCTGAAGGTCGCCTACTCCCGCCTCCCGGGCTACGCCGAGATCCTCCTCGCGCCCGAGCTCCCCGACGAATCGCTCCCCGACCTCTGCGGCGACGCCGCGGCCTGCCGGCTCCTGCAGCTCGGGCTCCCCCAGGACGCCGAGCCGATCGTCCGCGAGACCCGGCGCCTGGGCTCGATCCTCGGGGCCCTCGTCGCCGCGCGGCTCGCCGAGGACGCCGACGCCGGCCCCGCGGCGCTCGAGGCCGCAGAGGCGCTCTCGCGGAAGGTCCCGCGCGACTTCGTCCTCGAGCTCGCCCCGCGCACCGTCCTGCGCGGCCTCTCGCCCCGCCCCTTCGACCGCCTCGTCGCCCAGGCCGCCGCCGAGCTCGGCGTCCCCCGCGACCTCCTCTACGGCGTCATGCGCCAGGAGAGCCGCTTCGACCGCGAGGCCGCGTCCCCGGCCGCCGCGCGCGGCCTCATGCAGCTCACGCTCCCCGCCGCCGGGGAGGCGGCACGCGAGCTGAACGAGGAGCCGCCCGCCTACGCCGAGCTCTACGACCCGGCCCGTTCCATCCGCCTCGGCGCGCGGACCCTGCGCTCCCTCCTCGACCGCTTCGGCGGCGACGCCGCCCTCGCCGCCTCCGGCTACAACGCCGGCGCCGGGCAGACGGTCCTCTGGAGCGGCGGGAGCGACCGGCCGGCCGAGGCGCTCCTCGCCGCGATCAGCTACGCCGAGACGCGCACCTACGTGAGGCGCGTCCTCGCGAACCGGCGAGCCTACCGGCTCGCGCTGCCCGGGGACGAGGCGATCGGCGGGCGGCGGTAGACGAGGATCCGGGTCTTCTCCCGGAGCCCCTGCGTCCACCTCTCCACCTCCTCGTTCAGGAGGCGTTCCCGCATCAGCTCGCGGACCTGGTCCTGTACCTCGGGGAAGGGGGGAAGCGGGCCTGCGCCGCGCAGCTCGGCCTCCTGCCGGAAGGGTCCGTCGTAGAACTCGCGGAGCCCCTCCTCCGTCAGGCGGATCGTCGGGAGGAGCCGTTCGCGCGCGTAGCTCTCGAGGGCGATCCCGCGGCGGATCCACCGCTTCACCTCGGCCCTGCTCGTCCGCGCCCGCTCGAGCGCGCGGTCGAACGGCTCGCCCGTCCCCGCCTCGTACCGCGCCGCGACCTCGTCGAGCCGCGCGTCCACCTCGGCCGGGTCGGGCTCGAGGCCCGTCAGCAGGCGCAGCTCCTTCTCCCGGAGGATCTCGACGACCCGGAGGTCGAGGAGGCGGTCGCGGTAGGCCAGCTCCGTCTCCCCCTCGCGCCGCGGCAGGAACCCGATCGCCGCGAGGCGCGACACCTCCCCCTCCAGGACGATCTCGTCTCCGACGACGGCCGCGATCCGGTCGATCGTCACCGCCGGCCCGGTCGTGGCCGGGGGCTCCTGCGCCGCGCTCCCCGTCGACAGCGCCAGGAGGAGGACCGTGCCGAGGAGCCGCATCGGACCGATCCTACGCGATCGCGCCGGCGGCGGGCGACGGGGCGGCGGCGAGACGTCTTCGTTTCCCGTCCCACGCCGTTCCCGGCGGTCGCGTCCCGCGCTGGTAGCATCGCGCGGTGACCTCTCCCAGCGGCGCCGCCGGGCGGCTTCTCGTCGTCGCCACGCCCATCGGCAATCTCGAGGACCTCTCCCCGCGCGCCCTCGCCGCCCTCCGCGACGCGGCGCTCGTCCTCTGCGAGGACACCCGCCGCACCGGCAACCTCTTCGCGCGCCACGGGCTCACGACGCCGCGCGTCTCGTGCCACGAGCACAACGAGTTCCGGCGCATCCCCGAGGTGCTCGAGAGGCTCGCCGCCGGCGAGACGCTCGCCCTCGTCTCCGACGCCGGCACTCCCGGCGTCTCCGACCCCGGTCGCCTCCTCGCGGCGGCCGTGGCCGAGGCGGGGTATCGCGTCGAGCCCGTCGCCGGCCCTTCCGCCGTCGCGGCGATCCTCTCCGTCTCGGGCTTTCCGGCGATCCCCTTCTCCTTCCTCGGCTTCCCGCCGTCCCGCCACGGCGAGCGCGCCCGCTGGTACGCCCGGTTCGCGGCGCGTGACGAGACGCGCATCCTCTTCGAGTCCCCCTTCCGCGTCGTCGCCTCGCTCGAGGAGATGGCGCGCGCCTGGGGCGACCCTCGGGTCTGCCTCGGGCGCGAGCTGACGAAGCTCCACGAGGAGGTCCTCCGCGGCACGGCGTCGGCCGTCGCGGCGCTCCTCGGCAAGCGCCCCGGCATCAAGGGCGAGATCGCCGTCGCGGCCGCGCCGTCGACTCCGTCGGCCCTTTCGGAAGAGGAGGCCCCACGGTCCCTCCCCGGGGGGGACGGCGCCCCTTCCTGCGACGGCGCGCCTTCCCCCGGCGACGAGCCCGACACCCTCGAATGACCGAGCCCGCCGTCCGCGTCCGCGAGCTCGTCAAGACGTTCGAAGTGACGAAGAAGGCCCCCGGCCTCGCCGGCGCGCTGAAGGGGCTGTTCCGCTCCGAGCGCAGCTCGCTCACCGCCGTCGACCACGTCTCCTTCGACCTCGAGCGGGGCGAGATGGTCGGCTACATCGGCCCGAACGGCGCCGGCAAGTCGACGACGATCAAGATGCTCACCGGCATCCTGACGCCGACCGCAGGCGAGGTGAGCGCCCTCGGCTTCGTACCGTGGCGCGACCGCCGCTCGTACACGAAGTCGATCGGCGTCGTCTTCGGCCAGCGCACCCAGCTCTGGTGGGACATCGCCGTCGTCGAGAGCTTCCGGCTCCTGCGAGAGATCTACGGCGTCTCCGAGGCCGACTACGCGCGCCGCATGAAGGTCTTCGACGACCTCCTCGACGTCGGCCGCCTGCTGCCTCAACCCGTCCGCAAGCTCTCCCTCGGCGAGCGGATGCGCTGCGACCTCGCCGCCTCGCTCCTCCACGAGCCGCCGCTCCTCTTCCTCGACGAGCCCACCATCGGCCTCGACGTCGTCGCCAAGGCGAACGTCCGCTCGTTCCTGAAGGAGGCCAACAGGCTCCTGCGGACGACGGTGATCCTCACGACGCACGACCTCGACGACATCGAGGAGCTCTGCGAGCGCGTCGTCCTCATCGACCACGGCCAGGTCCTCTGGGACGGGAGCCTGCGCGGCCTGCGCGACCGGCACCTCCCCGAGGCGCGCATCCGCTTCGACCTCCACGCGCCGCCGCCCGGCGACCCGGCCGATCTCGCCGTCGGCCCGTGGCGCGCGCAGCGCCTCTCGCCGGGGCGCTACCAGATCGTCGTCGACAAGCGCGAGACCTCCGCCGCCGACGTCCTGCGCGAGGTCGTCCGCGACCTCCCCGTCCTCGACCTCGCCGTCGGCGAGCCCGACATCGAGGAGGTCGTCTCCCGCATCTACCGCGAGAACGCCGCGCTGCGCCGGCCCGACGCCCCGCCCCCGTCCGAAGGGGCCGCGCCCGGCTTCGTCGCCCAGCGCGGCGTCCGGCGGGGCTGAGCCCGGGCCCGAACGATGTCCGCCCTCGCCCTCGCGCGCCCCTACCTCGCCTTCGCGAGGACCTCGTTCCTGAACATCCTCGCCTACCGCGCGCGCTACTTCGTCGGCATCCTGACCTACTTCTTCAACGCCACCGTCTGGTACTTCATCTGGCGCGCCCTCTTCCACGAGAGGGGCGACGGCGGCACGCTCGGCGGGTTCACGTTCCCGCAGATGCTCACCTACGTCGCGACGGGCTGGGCGCTGCGCAGCTTCTACTTCAACGAGATCGACCGCGAGCTCGCGAGCCAGGTCCGCGAGGGGCGGCTCGCCATGACGCTCATCAAGCCGGTCGACGTCCAGGCGATGACCCTCTCGCAGGCCTTCGGCGAGAGCGCCTTCCGCCTCGTCCTCTTCTCGCTCCCCATCGGCCTCCTCCTCGGCTTCGTCTACCCGCTCCTGCCGCCCGCCTCGCCCGCGGCCCTCGCGCTCTTCCTCCTCTCGGGGGTCCTCTCGGCGGCCCTCGTCGGCGCCATCAACTTCCTCGTCGGCCTCGTCGCCATACGCACCACGTCGATCCTCGGCGTCCTGCGCGCGAAGTACCTCGTCCTCGAGGTCCTCTCGGGCCTCCTCGTGCCGGTGGCGTTCTTCCCCGAGCCCGCCCGGAAGGTCCTCGTCTGGCTCCCCTTCCTCCACATGAACGACACGCCGGGGCGCATCTGGCTCGGCCTCGCCACCGGCGCCGACGCCGCGCGCGCCCTCGCCCTGCAGGCCGGGTGGACGCTCCTCCTCCTCCTCCTCGGCCGGCTCCTCTGGAAGGCGACGGCGCGGCGCATCGAGGTCCACGGGGGCTGACGGTGCGCGGCGTCCGGTTCCACGCGCGGCTCCTCGCGCTCTACTTCGCCCAGTACGTCAAGGCGCGTCTCGCCTACCGGGCCGACTTCGCGACGGCCGTCCTCGCGTCGTTCCTCGGGACGGCGGCGTCGTTCTCCGTCGTCCTCCTCCTCTTCTCCCGCTTCCCCCACCTGGCCGGCTGGAGCTTCCCCGAGATCGTCTTCCTCTACGGCTTCTCGCTCCTCCCGTACGGCCTCTTCTCGGTCCTCTCGCTCAACCTCTACGAGTTCGCCGACCGCTACCTCGTCGAGGGGCGCTTCGACCGGATCCTCCTCCGGCCCGTCTCGCCGCTCTTCCAGATCCTCTTCGAGAGCTTCCGGCTCGAGTCGCTCCAGGAGGTCGTCACCGGCACGGTCGCCATCGCCTGGGCCGTCTCGCGCCTCCCGGACCTCTCCCCTCTCGGCCTCGCGCTCCTGCCGCTCTGGGCCGTCTTCGGGGCGGTCATCTACCTCTCGGTCTTCGGGATCCTCACGGCCTCCAGCTTCTGGATCGAGGACCGGGTCGGCCTCGCGCCGCCGGTCTTCAACCTCGTCGCCTTCGGGCGGTACCCGATCACCATCTACGACCTGAAGGTGAAGGTGCTCCTCTCCACCGTCGTGCCGTTCGCCTTCGCCTCGTTCTACCCGACGGCCCTCGCCCTCCGGAAGGCCGAGTTCACGCCGTTCTTCTGGGCCGTCCCCGCCGTCGCCCTCCTCTTCGCTCTCCTCACGCGCGCCCTCTGGCGCCGCGGTATCGCGAAGTACGGGTCGACCGGGAGCTAGGGGTCAGGTCTTGATCAAGACCTGACCCCGTCCGAGACCTACGCCGTTCGCTTGCCGTACTCCTTGTCGAGGTAGAGGACGGAGCCGGGGCGGTCGGCGACGAGGTTGATCTTGTCGACGATCTCGGAGACCCGCGCCTCCTCCTCGACCTGCTCGTTCACGAACCACTGCAGGAAGACCTGCGTCGCGGTGTCGTTCTCGGCCGCGGCGAGGTGGTAGAGCCGGTGGATGCGGGCCGTCACGTCCTTCTCGTGGGCGAGCGTCGCCTGGAAGACCTCGAGCGGCGTGCCGAAGCTCGTGGCCGGCGCCTTGGCGTCCTTCCAGCCGACCGAGGCCCCGCGCATGAGCATGTAGTCGACGAGCTTGAGCGCGTGGGCCAGCTCCTCCTGGAACTGGATCCGCATCCACTTCGCGAAACCCTTGTAGGCCTTCGACTCGAGGTCCGCCGACATGGCGAGGTAGAGGTAGGCGGCGCCGATCTCGGCGGACACGTGTTCGTCGAGGGCGGCCTTCAGCTTTTCAGGAATCATGCTTCTCTCCCGGCCCCGCGCCGTCGGGAGCGAGGCATCCAGATGTTATCCGACGGCCGGACCGCGACGGACGTCGTGGCCCGGCCGATTCCGGAGGGGACTCCGGGGGTGGTCGCGCGGTCCGGTCAGGTCGCGGAGCGGTCTTCCAGGGCCAGCCCCGGGTCGCTCGCGAGCATCGCCACGAGGGCCGGCCACGACACGTCGGGCTGCTCGACGAACGCGTTGAGGAAGATCGCCGCGTCGCGCGCGCCGTACTTGCCCGCGAGGTCGGCGACGGCCTTCCGGAGGAGGGCTTCCGCCGGCTCGGCGACCGGCCCGTCGGCCGTCAGGCTGGGCCCCTCGTGCGGCAGGTCGAGCGCCGCGAGGAAGCTCTCGATCATCTCCTCCCTCGTCCGGGTCAGCCCGGCCGAGAGGACGAAGAGCGCGAGGTCTTCCGCGCGCTTGTCGCGCAGGGTCTTTCGCACGTACCCCTTGCGGACGTCCTCGTGGAGGCGCTCGAAGCGCTTCAGGGGCACGCGCTGGAGCGTCAGGACGCTCCCGGCGATCTTGTCGGGGATCTCGTCGTCCTCGCAGGCGGCCAGGACGAGGGCGTCGACTTCGGGGCTCGAAAGGAGGCGGAAGATCTCGTACGGCTTCATCGTTGCAGGGTCGGAGGATAGCGCGAAGCGATCCTTCCCCGCCGGCCCGACGGAAATGAGTGAGAATGGGCGGCTTGATACTGCTCCACGGAAACCCGATGCCCCCCGCAGGGCCGCACCCCGGAAACGGGTTCTTCGTCTGGGGGGAGGGAGCCTTCGTCGGCACGAGGCAGCGCCCCGAGCACCCGCGCCAGCTCGACCCCCCGGCGCTGGAAACCGCCCTCCGGTCGGCCGGCCTCGGCGTGGCCGCCGCCGGGCACGTGAAACCCGGGCGGCTCGTCCTGACTCTCCCCACGCTCCGCTCCCGCCCGGTCCCCTCCCACCCCGCCCTCCGCGAGGACGAGGACTACGGGGGGGGAGAGGTCGTCCTGAAGCCGTTCGAGGTCGAGGGGCTCGTCCTCCCGCCCGCCCGCGCCTTCGAAGCGTTCCTCGCCATGGGCGAGGCCCCCGACCGGCCCGGGCTTCTCCTCGGCGACGACCTCGACTACTGGGTCGCCGTCGGGGCCTGGGTCCTCGACCTCCTCCACCGGCGGCGCATCGTGCCGGCCGTCGAGGAGGGCCACGCCCGCTGGCGCCCCGTCCTGACCGACCCGCACGAGAAAGACCGCGTCGAGCTGTTCGCGCAGGCCATGCCGCCGTCGAGCCGCGCGGTGGGCTGGCCCGGCGCCTCCGCCGAGGGGCTCTACCCGGCTCCCGCGTTCCTCCTCAGGGGGGTCCTCGACGACCTGACCGACGCCGCCGCGCGGGAGCTCCTCGACGAGGGGCTCCTCGACTCCCGCCGCCGGCCGGCACCCGGCCCCGAAGGCCTCGCCCTCTCGCTCCTGGCCGCGCGCCGCAACGGGCGTGACGACACCGGCGTCGCCGAGGCCGTCCCGACCGAGGTGGCCGAGCGCTTCAGCGCCTGGAGCATCCCGCTCCTCGAGCCGCTCCCGGAAGGGGACCTGCGTCTCGGGGTGAGGCTCCTCCCGCCCGACCCGGCTTCCGAGGAAGCCCCGGCCTGGCGGCTCGGCTACCACCTCGAGGCCGCCGACGACCCGAGCCTGAAGCTCTACGCCGAGGAGATCTGGTCCGAGACCTCCTCCAGCCTCCGGCGCCTCGGCCGGCGCTTCGTCAACCCTCAGGAGACCCTCCTCGCGCGGCTCGGCGGCGTCGCCTCGCTCTGCGAGCCGGTCCGCCGGAGCCTCGAGGAGCGCCACCCGGTCGGCGTCGCGCTCTCGCTCGAGGAGGCGTGGAGGTTCCTGGCCTCCGAGGCGCCCCTCCTCAAGGAGGCGGGGGTCCAGCTCCTCCTCCCCGCCGAGGGCCGGACGACGAAGCCGTCCCTCCGCCTCAACGCCGCCGAGAGCCGCTGGAAGAGCGGCGTCGCCGTCACCCGGTTCGGCCTCGGGACCCTCGTCGACTTCGACTGGAAGGTCGCCGTCGGCGACCAGCTCCTCTCCCCCGACGAGTTCGAGCAGCTCGCGAACCGCAAGGTGCCGCTCGTCGAGGTGCGCGGCGAGTGGGTCCTGCTCGACCCCCAGAGCGTCACGCGGACGCTCGCCCTTTTCGAGAAGAAGCCGTCGGGCCGCGCGACCCTCGCCGACTTCCTCCGCATGGCCAGCGGCCTCGACGAGGACGACGAGGGCGCCCTCGGCGTCGACGGCATCACCGCCGACGGCTGGCTCGCCGATCTCCTCCAGTCGGAGGCCGCCCAGGAGGGCGAGTTCGTCACGCCCGAGGGGCTCAAGGGCCGCCTGCGCCCCTACCAGGAGAAGGGCGTCACCTGGCTCCGGTTTCTCCTCTCCCGGGGGCTCGGCAGCTGCCTCGCCGACGACATGGGGCTCGGCAAGACGATCCAGTTCCTCGCCACGCTCCTCACAGCGCGCGAGCGGGGGGAGGCCGTCCGCCCCTCGCTCCTCGTCTGCCCCACCTCCGTCGTCGAGAACTGGGTCCAGGAGGCCGCGCGCTTCGCGCCGAGCCTCACGGTCGCCGTCCACCACGGTCCCGACCGGGCCGCCGGGGACGCCTTCTTCGAGCTCGTGAAGAAGACCGACCTCCTCCTCACCACCTACTCCCTCGCCCACCGCGACCGGGCGCTCCTCACCGACATCACCTGGGAGTACCTCGCCCTCGACGAGGCGCAGAACATCAAGAACCCCGGCACCGCGCAGTCGAAGGCCGTGAGGGCCCTGCGCTCCTCTCGGCGCGCCGCCCTCACCGGAACGCCGCTCGAGAACCGCCTCTCCGAGCTGAAGGCCATCCTCGACTTCCTGAACCCCGGCCTCCTCGGCTCCGACGAGGCCTTCCGGCGCACCTTCTCCATTCCCGTCGAGCGCCACCACGACCCCGTCGCGCGCGAGCGCCTGCGGCGCCTCACCGCCCCGTTCCTCCTGCGCCGTACCAAGACCGACCCGGCCATCGCCCCCGACCTCCCCGACAAGATCGAGACCAAGGAATGGGTCGGCCTCTCGCGCGAGCAGGCGACGCTCTACCGCGCCACGACGAAGGCCCTCCTCGAGGGGATCGGCAAGGCGCAGGGCCAGAGCCGCCGCGCCAAGGTCCTGCTGCTCCTTCTGCGCCTCAAGCAGATCTGCAACCACCCGGCGCTCTTCCTCGGCGACGGCAGCCGCCTCGACGGCCGATCCTCCAAGCTCACGCGGCTCCTGGCCATGCTCGAGGAGACCGAGGCCGAGAGCCGCCCGTCGCTCCTCTTCACCCAGTTCAGCGAGATGGGCCACCTCCTCGTCCGCGCCCTGCGCGACAAGTTCGACAAGGAGGTCCTCTTCCTCCACGGCGGCGTCCCGCGCATGGCGCGCGCCGAGATGGTCCGCCGCTTCCAGGAGGACGACGACCCGCCGCTCTTCTTCGTCCTTTCCCTCAAGGCCGGCGGCGCCGGCCTGAACCTCACCCGCGCCTCGCACGTCTTCCACGTCGACCGCTGGTGGAACCCCGCGGTCGAGGACCAGGCCACCGACCGCGCCTTCCGCATCGGCCAGACGCGGCACGTGCAGGTCCACAAGTTCGTCTGCCGCGGCACCCTGGAGGAGCGGATCGACGGGATGATCGACGAGAAGAAGGAGCTCGCCCGCTCCATCATCGGCGCCGGCGAGAGCTGGATCACCGAGCTCTCCAACGAGGAGCTCGCCGAGCTCGTCGCGCTCAGCCGCGACGCGGTCGAGTCGGCGGAAGGGAGCTGACGTGCCGACGAAGAAGAAGCTCGTCGACGTCCCTTCCGGCCCCGCCGCCCCCGGCGGCTGGGGCGACCGCTGGCTCGCCGCCGCCTCCGGGGGCGGCCGCGCCCGCCTCGAGAAGGGGCGCCTCCTCGTCGCCGAGGGGGCGCTCACCGCGCTCGACGTCAAGCCCGGTCTCGTCGAGGCCGAGGTCCGCGACCGGGGCCGGTCCGTCCTCTCCCTGCGCCTCAAGGTGAGGACGCTCAACGAGAAGGTCTTCGACGGCGCGATCCGGGCGTTCGCCGAGCGGGCGCGCACCGCCGCCGACCTCCTCGCCGGCTCGCTCCCCGACGAGGCCGACGCCGTCTTCGCCGCGGCCGGCGGCGCGCTCCTCCCCTCCTCCACGAACGAGGTCGCCGTCTCCTGCGCCTGCGCCGACGGCCCCTTCTGCCGCCACGCGGCCGCCGTCCACGTCACCCTCGCCGACCGGTTCGACCGCGACCCCTTCCTCCTCCTCCTCCTCCGCGGCAAGGGACGCGACGAGGTCCTCTCCCGCCTCCGCGAGGCGCGCGCGCGGCGGGCGCTTCCCGCCGCCGCCGCCCCCCGCCGGGCCGAGGCCTCCCTCACCGTCCCGCTCGAGCCGCTGCCCGACGTCAGGGCCGAGTCCTACTTCCGGCCGCTCGTCCCCCTCGCCACGCTCAAGACCCGCTTCGTCCCCCCCGAGAACCCCGAGGCCCTCCTGACGCGGCTCGGCCCGCCGCCGCTCCAGGACGAAGAGGCCGCGCGCCTCCTCGTCGAGATGCACCGGGCCATCGGCCGCGGCGCCGCCGACCGCCTCACCGAGGCCGAGTGGCGCCGCGTCACCCCGCGGGGCGCGCGGGCGTCCGGGGAGTAGGAAAGGGGTCAGGTCTTGATTTTCTATTCTGCTGAAGCAGAATAGAAAATCAAGACCTGACCCCTTTCTCGCGCCAGCCCGGCGCGAGGAGGACGACGAGGCCCGCGGCGAGGCAGAGGGCGCCGCTCGCGACCCAGGGCGTCACGCCGGAGGCCGCGAGGAGGGCCCCGTCGCGCAGGACGACGATCCCGGCCGCCGTCAGCGCGTAGGCCCACGCGTCGTCCTTCAGGAAGAACGCGACGCCGAGGGCGAGCGCCGCCGCCGGCAGCGCCCCCGAGACGAGCGGCACCACGATCTCCCCGACCGTCCTCGCGTCGAGCGGCGCCCAGCAGCCGAGGAGCGCCAGCGCGAGGACGACCTTCCCCGCCCGCGTCGGCTCGAGCGCCCGGAGGACCAGCACCGCGAGCGCCGCGCCGCCTGCGACGAGGAGCGCCGTTTCGGTCGCCGCGGCCAGAACCGCGGCCGCCGGCAGCCAGCCGTCGACGCCCGGCGGGAAGGCGAAGCCCCCCGCTCCCGCCTCGGCGGGAAACGCGGCGCGCAGGCTCGCCGCCAGGCTCCGCGCCGCGTAGACGAGGAGCGCCGTCGCCGCCGCCGCGCGCAGGGCCCGGGCCCCGGCCCCCGGCAGCGGCCTCGAGAGGAGGCCGAGCGCGTGGGGTGCGGCCGCCGTCACGCAACCCACCGCAACGAGGGCGAGCGCGTACGAGACGAGGAGACCCACCGCGACCCCGATCGCCGCCGTCACCCCCCACGTCGCGAGCGGCATGTCGGGCGGCCAGCCGGTGAGGAGCACCGGGAGCGTCGAGAGGCGGTCGAGGAGCGCCGGCACCGTCAGGAGCGCGGCCCAGACGGCGGCCCGCCGCCACTGGAAGCGCCCCTTTCGCTGCGAGCGCAGGAGGGTCACGAGGCCGAGGCCGAAGACCGTCCCGAACCCGGCCACCTTCACGCCCAGCGCCGCGTAGGTCGCCGCCGTGCTGCGGGCCCGCTCGCGCGCCCACTCCTCCGGCAGCTTCACCGCCGTGGCCACCTGCGAGACCGTCCCGCCGGCCACCTCCACCGTCACGCGGCGGCGAGCTTCGCCGGCGGCCTGCGACGGCACCTCGAAGGCGACCCGGTGGTCGCGCCGCGCCTTGCGCTCCTCGGCCCGCGAGGAGACGACGACGAGCCGCGCCGGGTCGATCCCGATCTCCCGCGCCGCCTCCCGCGCCCTCCCGAGCGCCTCCTCCGGCGTCAGCGAGGGCCCGGCCTCCTCCTCCGGCAGCCCGCGCGAGAAGCCCGTGACGCGCCCGTCGCGCGCGTCGACGACGACCCACCAGAGGCGCCGCTCCCGCTCCTTCGCGAAGCGCACCTGCCAGACCGGCCCGGGCAGGATGCGGGTCGCCCAATCGCGCAGCGTGGCCATCCCGCCGTCGTCGAGGAGCCAGCGCTCCGCGTTCCTCTCCCAGCGGTAGGGAATCAGCCCCGACCCCGTCTCCCCCGCGTCCTCGAGCGACGGCAGCGCCGACCCGCTCGCCGCCGCGGCCACGTAGCGGTCCGGGTCGTCTCCCGCCCGCTTCACGAACGCGCGGGCCGCGGCGATCGCGTCGGTCCGCGACACGCGCAGGTCGGCCTCGAGCCCCCCTCGCGGCAGGACCGTCCGCGCCAGGAGGATCACCGCCACCGAGAGCCCCGCCGCCAGGGCCACGTGCGCGAGGGAGAGCGGCTTCGGCGGGGCGGCTGCCTCCGGCTCCCGCGCCTCGTGCGGGGGCGGGTGCGGGGCCGACCCGACCTCGCCGTTCGTCAGCCCCTCCTCGCTCGCGAACCCGCCCCTCTTCCACGCGAGGACCCCCGCCACCACGAGCGGCAGCAGCAGCGCTCCCGCCGCGAGAGCCCCGGACACGGCGAAGTACGTGTTCGACGACCGCACGAGGATGAGCGACGTGTAGACCGCGTCGACCGTGAAGTGCCAGACGAGGAGCGGGAAGAGGTCGAGCCTCAGCATCACGACCCCCACGACGACCCCCGCCAGCCCCACCTCCAGCCCGCGAATCCAGAACGGCTGGTTCGGGTACGCCGAGTGCGCGAAGCCCCAGATCAGCGCCGGCAGGCCCACCGCCACCCACCGCGGCGCGAACCGCCCGAGGAAAGGGATGGAGAACATCCGCGACGAGAACTCCTCCGTCGTCGCCGGCACGAACCCCATCAGCAGCACGCCGAGCCACGGCAGGCTCGTCCCGAGGAGGTTCGAGTAGGGAATGTCGGCCGGAGACCACGCCCCGAGGCGGTCGGCCCCGAGGTAGAAGAGCACCTGGTAGGCGAAGAACCCCGCCGTCAGCGCGTACCCCGCGAGGATCCCGAGGAAGACCCGTTTCGTCCCGAACGCCGCGCGGGAGAAGACGCGTCCGAGCGCCGGCTTGTCGGGGTAGGCCTCCCGGTACTCCGGCTCCCCGCCTGCCACGAGGAGGAGCAGCACCAGCCCCAGCATGCAGGCCCCGCCGAAATCGGCGAGGAGCGTCTGCGAGAGGAAGCTCGTCCAGCCCTGCGTCGTGTCGTAAGCGTGGAGCGCCATGGGCAGCTCGTTCAGCGACGCCGCCGCCTGCAGCGCCGTCCCCGTGAGCGCGAACGCGAAGGCCCAGCGCCACTTCACGTCGCGCCGCCTGAGCCGCTCGAAGAAGACGACGACGAGCGCGAGCGCCGTCAGCACCAGCCCGAACGTCGCCACCGTGCCCGCGGCCTGGTTCTTCGAGCGCAGCGTCGAGTACTTCTGCCGCCACGCTTCCGGCACGTTCAGCCAGAGCGTCGAGCGCCCCACCGTGTCGCCCTGCACCTCCACGAGGTACCGCATCGCCGCGCCCTTCCAGCGCAGCACGTCCGACTCCCACACGAACGTCCGGTCCACGCGCGCCGGCCGCCGCTCCTCCGTCGCCTCCACGAGCCTCAGCGAAGCGGCGTCGAGGCCGCGATGCTGGGCCAGCTCCTTCTCCGCGAGCGCGCGGGCCCGCCCGGGCCCCGCGTCGGGCGCGGCCTCCCCCTCCGGAAGGATCCGCCGGAACGTCAGCAGCTCGCCCGTCGGCGCGACGAAGGCCCGCAGCTCCCCCTTCTCGAGCGGCCGCACGAAGCGGAACGACCACCGCCAGACCGGCACCTCGCGTCCCAGGAGCGGCACCGCGTTCGCGAGCCCCAGCTCCCGTTCGAGAAACACCTTCGCCAGGTCGTCGTGGTCGAAGACCCCGAGCGCCCGCCGCCCCGCCACGTCGAACCCCCGCGCCGAAAGCTCCCGCGCCGCGATTTCGCGGGCCTCCTCCCGCGTCACGCGGAAGTCGATCGACGCCTCCGGGAACGCCCGCGAGAAGAACGACACCCCGATCGCCGTCCCCGCCGCGATCACGAACGCACACAGCGCGACCAGGCGCCGATCCGCCCACGAGAACCGCTCGGGAGACACTGGCGGTTTGGTCTGCACTCTACGTTCTACGCTTCACGACCCTGGGGGAGAAGAAGGATCGCAGAGGGCCGGTCGAGACCGTGCCGAATCCGGATCGCGGGGCACGGTCTGCTTCCGCTCGACCCGACGGTCGCGACCCTGCCGGATTCCGGAGGAGGCACCAGACAACCGACTCGCGCTCCCCGGCAGACGACGGGACGAGGACCGAAGGGAGCTGGACCGAGCCGAAGGAAAAGAGATCTCGTTGCACGAGGGCTTCCCCCAAGACCAGGATCTGCGCCTCCATAGTGACCTCAGCGCGCTTCCTCGTCCAGCCCGGAGACGGGGGCGCAGACCCGTACGGCCCTCCGGCTTTCATCGTGTGTCAGGAGTGTGTCCTGCGACAGGTCTGGAATGTGTCCAACCGACGTCTAGTTGCACGAAGTCACATTCTTTCAACGAGATACGTTCTGGCACCGGCGATGCACAAGGGGAGGTGAGCAGAAAGGGCAACCAGCAACCGACCCACAGGAGAGCAGGAAAGTGAAAAGCACCAAGATCCTCATCGGCACCCTCGGACTCCTCCTCACGGCTTCCGCCACGGCAGCACCCGTCCGCCACTCGAGCGGTCGCGTCGTTCCGGGCCAGTACATCGTAGTCCTGAAGGACGGAGAGACCCTCCGGAATGACGAGCCCTCGTCGCGAATCCCGAAACTCCCCGATCTCGCGAACGACCTGGCGTCCCGCGCCGGGGCCGCCGTTGGTGAGAAGTTCGAGGATGCCCTCCGAGGATTCGTCCTGAAGGGCGACCTCGCGGCAGCCCAGACGATCGCTAACGACCCGCGCGTCGCCTTCGTCGAAGAGGACGCCGAGGTCTCGCTCGCGAGCTCCGGAACCTCATGGCCGGTCGCATCCTGGGGTCTCGACCGAATCGACGACCGCGCCCTCCCTCTCGACGGCTCATACACGTGGAACGCGGACGGGGCCGGCGTCGACGTCTACATCCTGGACACGGGAATCCGCAGCTCGCACGTCGAGTTCGGAGGCCGGGTCGACACCTCGAATGCGTTCAGCGCGTTCCCCTGGGACGGATACGGGACCGAGGACTGCAACGGCCACGGCACGCTCGTGGCGGGAACCGTCGCCGGGGCAACCTACGGCGTTGCGAAGTGGGCCACGCTGCATCCGGTGCGCGTCGTCGACTGTGGCGGATACGCGACGGTGTCCACCGTCGTCGCTGGCGTGAACTGGTTGACGGCCCAGCGCCCCAAGACGCACGGCAAGGCAGTGCTCCGACCCGCCGTGGCGAACCTCAGCCTCGCAACCCCCCCTAGCCAGGTGCTCGACGAAGCGGTGACGAGGGCTGTCGCGACGGGAGTAACGTTCGTCGTCGCGGCGGGGAACAGCGCTTCCGACGCGTGCGACTCCTCTCCGGCACGGCTCTCCACGGTCATCGCCGTCGGCGCGACGAACTCTGCCGACGCGAGGTGGTCCGCTTCCAGCTTCGGCCCGTGCGTCGCCCTCTACGCGCCCGGCGTGAGCATCACCTCCGCTTTCAATCGGAGCGACACCGACTCCCTGGCGATGACCGGGACCTCCATCGCGGCCCCGCATGTCGCCGGCACCGCGGCGCTCTGGCTCTCTCTGGACCCTGCCGCCTCGCCGGCACAGGTGAAGAACCTGATCCTCGCCTCGACCACTTCAGACGCTGTCACCGGCCTGGGGCCGGACTCTGCGAACCGGCTCCTCTTCTCGGCGGCCGCCGGGGACGGAAGCGATCTCCCCCCCCTCCCGAGCTTCGACGCCCAGGTCGGCAAGAACCTGACAGTCTCTTTCAACAGTACCTCCTGGGACGACATCGGGCTCGTGTCGCAGCTCTGGAGCTTCGGAGACGGCGAGACCGGGCGCGGCGAGAAGCCCCGCCATCGGTACGCTGCCGCCGGGACCTACTCCATCACCCTGACCGTGACCGATGCCTCCGGACAGTCGGCTTCCGTCACGCGCGAGGTCATAGTCTTCTAGGGTGCCGCCCGGGTCGGGCGCTGCTCCGTCGTCCTCCTGCTCGCGGCCGGTCACATGACCGGCCGCTCCTTTCTTCGTGTCGCCCCGAGTGCAACGCGAGGGCGAAAGCGCGAGCGATCGGCTGAGACAAACGTGGAGCGGGGCCCGTGAAACGACGAGGACGTCGATTCTCACCACAGTGGGACCCCGGTTTCTCACGAGGAGCCCCACGATCATGAAGAAGCTGACCGGGCCCACGACGGCCAAGGGTCGCGGTCGCGCGTGATCCGGGCGGTCTCGTCCCACCTCGCGACCCGGATTCCCGGGGGTGCGGGAGCGGGGGCGGAGGTGCCCCCACCTCCGCCCCCTATCCGACTCCGCTCGGGCGTGTCAGGGGTTCAACACGAGCTCCGGATCCCCCAGAAGGGTCATCCCGAGCTGGACGTCCGGCCGGTTCGGCGCGATGCGGGCCGCCTCGGCCTTCGCCTCCAGGAGCGCCTGGCCGATCGACTTCCCGGGCTCCATCAGCAGCGGCGTGAGGATCGGCCCCAGGAGCCCCTCGGTCTCGATGTTGCTCAGTGTGGCCATCCCGAGAGAGGCCGCAGCGCCGCGGTCACCCTTGACGAGCAGCGCGTGCCCAAGGGTGTTGTAGGTCGGATCCACGAAGTAGTTGTTCCAGCAGCCGAACTGGTTCACGACGAGAGGCCGGCCCGTGTTCGTCAGGGCCAGCGCGTCGCTCGTCGTGAAGAGACCGGCGAAGCTCCACCGCGAGTAGCTCGAGTGCCCGAGGAATCCGACGAACGCGCCTCCGAGGTTCATCTCGGCGCGCAGGGCCGCCCGCGCTCCGGCCAGGCCGAGCGTGTCCATGTAGGCGCGCGACACCGCGATCTCCTTGGGGATCTTCGTGGCGAGCCCGTCACTGAGCTCCGTGAAGTTCAGGGAGGCTTCGCTCCGGTCCGCCGCGAGGACGGCCCTTTCCATGCTCTTCCACGCCAGCGTCTTGGAGATCATGGTCGAGAGCTCGGCGGACGTCCGCACGGGGAACCGCCCCACTGCGACCTCGGGCACACCGTCACCGTCCACATCGCCGTACAGCGCGTCCGCCGGCGCGTAGCGAACGACGACCGGGTCCGTCTGCGCGTAGAGCGTCGGCACGAAGCTCTTCGAGGCCAGCCCCAGTGCGTCGTGGTAGTCGTAGGTGTCTCCGCCCACGAGCAGCACGGAGCGGATACCCCACCGCTCGTGCGCCTCACGGACCATCTGACGGATCGCCGCCGGATCGACCAAGCCGTCCGAGAACTCCTCGTACACGGCCTCCACGTCGACGACGCGGACGGAGATTCCCTGCGCCGTCCGCACGTTCAGGAGAGGGGTCAGGCCTTCCACGAAGTCAGGGTGGGCGATGACGAGCATCGTCACCCGTTCGTACTTCGTCGAGAAGTCGATGCCCGCTCTCCCGGCCTCGATCCTCGGCGCCAGGAAGGCCGCTCCGGTCGTCACCTGGTACCTGTCGTCGGTCGGGGACGCGAGCGCGAGGCCGGGGAACCGGGCACGATAGGTGGCCTTCCCCTGCTCGACGACGACGCCCGAGAGATACTGGACCTCGTTCGAGCCGCCCGGCCGGCGGAAGACGTAAACGTCGGGTGCCGTCAGCCCGTCCACCGCGAACTGCCCCTGCTTCGCCCCGAACGCGAGGCGGCTCTCGCGCGCGCGGAAGAGCCTCGGGTAGGTGACTCCATAGGTATCGAGCATCACCAGGTCGTAGTCGACGCCGGTGTCCCCCGGGAGCGTCAGCTCGAGCTGGTTCTGCCCTTCCCGCAGCAGTGACCTGTCGAGCGGGATCGAGAGCGGCATGTTCGTGATGCCGTCGAAGATCTCGTCCGCGACCGTCCTGCCGTTCCACCCGACGACGACGTGGTGGTCCGGGATGGCCGGCCAGTCCGTGCTGCCCCAGAGACCCACGGTGAGCCGTGCGTTTCCACCGGGCGCAAGGTCCGCGAGGTCGAGAGTGAAGGTCGACCGGACCGGGCTCTTGTAGGCGAGGAGCCTCGTGTCGAACCAGGGGTCACCCGACGGTGACGAGAAGCTGTAGCCCAGGTTCCGGTCGACCAGAACCGTCTCCTGGTACGACGCGGCCGGAGCCACCATCGGATTCGGTCCCCGCGAGTCGATCGTCATCGCGCTCCGCCTGGCGAGCGGGTCGAAGCGGAGCCTGTAGACGTTCTCCTTCGTATAGAGGCTTCTCGTCCCTTCGCCCCAGAAGACCAGGGAAGAGCCGCGGCCGAAGCCCATACCCGCAGTCCCGCTGGCCACGACCCACGTCGGAACCGGCTGGCCCCTGCTCGTCAGAACGAGGTTCTCGACCGCCAGCCCCGACAGGTCGAAGCCTGCCGCGAGGAGCTGCTCGTAGGTCACCCGGTACATCCCTTCGCGATCCACGACGAAGCGGATCCCGACGTCGGGAATCCGCCCCGAGCCGTCCAGCGCCTGGCGCGCGCGCTCCGCGCGCTTGACGGCGCTTTCCTCGTTGACGCGCGCCCAGTCGACCAGCTCGGCCTGTTCCTCGACCCCCGAGACCCGACCCAGGTCGAAGGGCCCGTGCCGGCGGAGCCGCGTCTCGAGATCGACCTCCTCGAGCCAGAACCGCGTCGGCCCGGCGGGGACCTCGATCGAGTAGGAGGACGTTCTGAGCGTGGAGGTCGCCGCCGACGGGATCAGGTCGTCGTTGAGCTTCACCTTCTGCGCGCCGATCTCGCCCCAGACGTTGAAGCCGACGTTCCCCGCCTCGGCCGACGTCTCCCACTCGAGGAGGACGCCGCGCTTCCCTTCGGACGAGCGGAACCACGAGAGCGAAACCGGGAGCGTCGGGATCTGCGGCCGGTAGAAGCCGAAATCGAGATCCGTGACGTTGCCCGAGAGGTTCGGGACGACCTCCAGGCCGTTGAAGGGCCCGCCCGTTCCCCCGGTCTTCTCGAACGTCGGCGTAAACCCGCTCAGGACGTTCGAGTCGTCGGTGATTCGAACGGTGTAGTCGCCGCCCTGCGGCAGGCCCGGGAAGCTGTAGTTCCCGCTGCCGTCCGTCGTCGCCGTACCGATCGCCGTCCCGTTTCGCAGCACCTCCAGGGTGATGCCCGGGATCCCCGGCTCGCTGTTGATCACGCCGTTCGCGTTCGTGTCGTTCCAGATCTTCCCGGAGAGCGTGTAGCTCGTCGAGGCGCGATACCCGTAGTCCACGTCGAGGATGCTCGTCCCGCCCGTCAGAGGCACGAGCCTCTGGTCCCCCGCGACCGGCGAGTGGTCCGCCGTCGTCAGGTTGGCATAGCCGGACAGCGCGCCCTGGGTCCTGTCGATGCTGACCCAGTAGCTGCCGTTGGTGAGCCCCGTGAAGAGGTACCTGCCGTTGGCGTCCGTGACGAGGCTTCCCACCGGCAAGCCGTCGGCGCCGCCCGGCTCGAAGGCGCCGTTGCCGTTCACGTCGCGGTAGAGGAGGACGGTGACCCCGGAGATCCCCGGCTCGGTCCCGTTCTGCAGGCCGCTGTCGTCGATGTCGTTGAAGACCGTGTCCCCGATTGCCCTCGTGAGGTTGTACCCGAAGTGGGGCGTCGCGGTGTAGTTGAGGTCGCTCGCCAGGTCTCCGGTCATCTGGAACTGACCTGCCGTGGCGGAGGCCGTAGTCGGGTAGTAGTTGGTCAGCACGTGGGCCGTGTCCGTCACGCGCCAGCGGTAGTTGCTGCCCGCGGGAACCCCGGCGAACTGGAAGTTGCCGTTCGCCCCGGTCGTCGTGGTCGCGATGATGACCCCGGAGCTGTTCTCCAGGGCCACCGTGACGCCGCCGATACCGGTCTCCGAGCCGTTCTGGATCCCGTCGGCGGCGATTCCGCCCACGCCCGCCCCGTTGTCGAGCCACACCCGGTCGGTGATGGTGTACGTCGTTCCCGGGGCCGTCGGCCTGAAGCCGAAGTCGGCCGAGACGTAAGAAGCCCCGCCGGGGACGTTCGGGTAGCTGTAGAACGTCGGGGTGGTGACGCTGTAGCCGAAGAGGGCCGGCTGACCGACGCTCACGGCGGCGATGTAGTCCCGGATCCCGTTGGCGGCAATCCCCGTGAAGAGGTAGCTGCCGTCGGGCCCCGTGACCGTCGTCGCGACGAGCACGTCGGGGACGCCGTCGTTGTTCGTGTCCTCGAGGAGCTGCACCGTGATCCCCGCGAACCCCGGCTCGCCCGCGTCGCGGATGGTGTCGCCGTCGGCGTCGACCCAGACCAGGTCACCGATCGTCGCGGTGCCCGTGGCGGCCCTGTAGCCGAGGTCGGCGTTGAGGTAGGTCTGCCCGGCGGCCAGGTTGAAGCTGTTCGTCCGGTTGTCGGTCCTGGAATCCGAGGACTGCACGAGGCCCGCCGGCACCCCGCCGGTGACGGCCACGAAGTAACCGCTGCCCGGCGTCACCCCGACGAACGAGTAGCGCCCCTGGCTGTCGGTCGTCGTCACCTGGAGCGGCGTTCCCCATTCGTCCTTCAGGGTCAGCTCCACGCCCGCGAGACCGGCCTCGCCCACGTCCAGAACGCCGTTCCCGTTGCCGTCGAGCCACACGCGGTCTCCCACGGAGCCGCTCAGCACCGTCGGGTTGAGCACGCGGTTGAGGGCGTCGTCGCTGATCGGGAGCGGGATTTCGTTCGCGATCGCCGAGGCGGCGTTGAGGATCTGGGTCTGGCCAGCGGGGAAGGGGTTGTCGACCGTCACCGAGAAGGTCAGTGTGGCCGTGGCGCCGGCGGCGATGGAGCAGCCGGCCGAGGCCGGCACCATGACGGGAGGGTCCGAGGCAGGGAAGCCGCTCGACGTGTAGGTGATCGTGACGTCGTCGAACGTCCTGTACTTGGCGGTCGTCCCGAATCCGCCCGTGATCCGGAAGCGGATCGTCGTGTTCTCCGAGATGAAGTTCGTGGGGCTCACGAGGTCGTAGGGCGGCGCCGGCACGAAGGCCCCGGCGCCCGTGGCCGTGCCGAGGACGGTGAAGGGTCCCGACGGGCTGCTGCTGGCCTCCACGACGACTATGTCTCCGGCGGCCAGGCCTGCCTGCGCGGTCGTGAAGCTCAGGGTCGCCGCCGTCGCGCCGGCGAGGTTGGCGGACCGCTGGACCGCGGGGGCAGGCAGCGTGTAGGTGATGTCGACGTTGTCGATCGAGACCGTCTCGGTCGCCGTGAACCCGCCCGTGACGCGGAAGCGGATGGTGGATGTTGCGGATGTGTAGTTCGTGGGGCTGACCAGGTCGTAGGTCTTCGTCCCGTTGGCCGTCGCCGAGGTGAAGGTGTCGAGAGTGGCGAAGGTCCCGCCATCCGAGCTGGCTTCGACGACGACTGAGCCTCCCGCCCCGAGGCCGGTGCCCACGTAGCTGAAGGTCAGCGTCGCGGCGGTGGAGCCTGTGAGGTCCGCGGTGCGCTGGACCTGAGTGCCAACGGCGGGGGTGTTGTAGCTGATCTGAAGGTTGTCGACCTCGAAGTGATCGTCGGCGTTGTTCCAGGAGCCGGTCGCCCGGAAGCGAAGGGTCATGGTCGTTCCGGGGAAACTGTTGATGGTGAAGCTCTGCGCCACGTTGCTCCACCCGCCGGTCCCGCCGTCGAAAGTGGCCAGCGGGATGAAGGCCCCCGCACCGTTCACCTGGTACTCGGCGGTCACCGCCTCGCCGCCGCCGATGCCTGAGTCGTAAGGCGTGAAGGCGACGGTCACGGTTCCGTTGTTCGGAACGTTCGCCGTCCTGCTGATGTAGAAGTTCGTGCTGCTGTTGGACCGATCGAGCCGCAGTCGCCCTCCGGTGATGTAGATCTGGCGGTTGTTTACCGTCCCCGGAAACCCGTCGAGGGTCGGGCTTTCGATCCATGGGCCGGCCCAGTTGTCCGAACCGGTATTCAGGTTGTAGTCCGCGCTGGAGAACTGGTCCCCCACAGTCGAGAGCAGGGCCCGGAGCTGCAGCGTCCCGCCCGTGATCCAGGAGAAGCCCCCGGCGGCCCCCGTCGTGCCGCCTGCGTAGCCGTCCGTCTCCGTCCAGTCGCCCGCCCAGGCCGCGGAGCCGTCGGAGTTCGTGTAGGCCTGCGTCCCGAACTGGTCAAGCACGTTGACGGTCTGCCTCAGCCGGAGCGCCCCTCCGGTGACGAGGACCTGCCCGCTCGCGGCGCCGCCTCCGGCCGCGTCGGTCTCCACCCACGGCTTCCCGGCCCAGCTCGCCGTACCGTTCGTGTTGTCGTAGGCCACGGTTCCGAAGCTGTCGAGGTAGGTCCTTGGCGCCGCGGTCCCGCAGCTGACCCAGCCGCTTCCCGGCACGTACGTCACACCGTTGGGCAGCGAGTCGTAGAGGTTCAGGCCCGTCAGGGCCGCGGTCCCCGGGTTCGACACCGTCACGGTGTACGGAATGGTGTCACCGGGGCTGACGGGGTCGGCGGCGCCCGTCGACTTGGTCACCGTCATGTCGTTCACAGCGGCGTCGAGGTACGTGTTGAAGACGTAGTCCCGCGCCACGAAGGTCTGCGACACAGCGCCCACGGCGCGGGTCCCGGTTGCCTGGACGTTGTTCTGCGTGAACGCGCCGCTGGTAAAGGCGGCCGTCGTCCGCGCCTGGAACGTGATCGTGATTCTCTGGTTGGGCAGCATGCCGCCCAGCTTGGCCGTCGACCAGGTGAGGCTCGGCAATGCTACGGTGGTGGGCTCCGCGGCGGCGCCCGTCAGCTGCGTCAGGTTCGGGAACGTAATCGTCGTGCTGTTTGCGACGTAGGTCCAGTTCGCCGGCAGGGTGTCAACGACGTCGACCGTGGTGAGGTTGAAGAGGTGCGAATCGATGTTCAGCGTGTACGTGACCGTCGTGGCTCCGGCAACCGTGGAGACGACCGTCGGGCTCGTCGCCTTGTCGACCGTGAGGGCCAGCTTCATCCAGTCGGCGGGGGCCGGGAGGACCGTGTACCCCAGGTCCACCCCGCCGTTTGTGGCCGCGCGTTGCGGGTTCTCGCCGTACGCCATTGCAAACGGGCCCGTCGCCCAGATGTGAGCCCCCGTCATGTCGCCGTCGTCGTCCGTGATGTAGAGGGACTGAAGCCTGTCCGCCTGGTAGCCGTTGCCGGTCGGGGCGACGACGGTGGCACCGTTGATGACCTCGAAGGTCGTGTCGGGAACGCCGTCGGCGTTCTGGTCCACGAAGAACGTGGTCCGATCCTGCACCGGGGTCACGAAGACCCCCTGCGCCCGGCCGTTCGTGCCGGGTGGATTCTGGACGGGCGTGTTGCCCGGCGCCCATGAGACGAACTGGTCGGACTTGAGGAGATAGCTCGGTACCAGGCTGTAGCCCCAGTCGTACGCCGAGCTCTCGGTGTCGATGTCCGAGATGCCCCAGAAGACGGCGCTTCCCTTCAGGAACAGCGCCGAGCCGTCGGGGACGAAGCCGCCGGACTTGGCCCCGAAGAACGCCGTCTCGTTCGGCGCCATGGTGAACGACCCGGATCCGGCCGTCGTTTCCCAGCTGATCGTGATCGCCGTGGCGTTCGGGTTGTACAGCGTGACGTCCGTGTCGTAGCCGGCGGGCGCGCCGTCTACGGGGGCGTAGTACTCGTCGCTCCAGAACCCGCGGGGGTAGGCCGCGACGGCCCGGGTGTTGTAGTTGCTGCCGAAGTCACCGTAGAAGTACTCGACCTGGAGGGTCTTGTCCCCCAGGATCACCACGCCGCTGGGCAGCGTTCCGCCGATTCCATCGCTGTCGCGGTCGAGGATGTACGACTCGCCACGCTGCAACGTCAGGGTCGTCGCGTCGGTGGGGTCCACCCGCGTGGTCCGGTAGCCGTTCTCGGTGTTGAAGGGGTCGTAGATGCCGTCGCCGTTGAAGTCTAACCGCAGCGTCGTGTTGTTCTCCGTCGCCTGGATGACCGCCACGACGCGCTCGTAGTCGACTCGGACCGCATCTTCGCCGAACGGGAGGATGTACTTGATGAGCTGGGGCGCGAGGGGATAGACCTCCTCGCCGACCGCGGCGTGAATGTCCGTCGCCTGGAGCCAGCCGCCCCTGGTGACCGTCGAGGCACCGCCGACGGTGACGAACCGGTCCCGCCCGTCGTAGCAGAAGTTGAGCGTCGTCCGGCTGATCGGCGTGCCCGGCGGAGGCTGCGCGGTGCAGTTGCCCGCGGCTCCGATGTAGGTGTTCCCGTCCGCTCCGGTACGAGGCCTCGGAACGGCCGCACTCAGGAAGCTGAGGGTCTGCCCGGTGTTCAGCTCGTAAACCTCGTCTGCGCCGGTCAGCGTCACGGGGTCGAGCGTGTAGCCGTTCTCCCAGTGGTCGTAGTACACCCTGACGGTATTCGACCAGGCCGTCACGTCGACCGTCGCGCGGGAAGTGGTGGTTGGTCCGATGGTCCCGTTCGTCACCCGGGCGGTGACGTAGGCGAAGACATCCTCGTCGAATGGGACGATGAACTCGGAGACACCGGCGGGCGTGTCCGCGTGGCCGCGTGCGCCGGAGAGGAGCGCGGCGATGACGAGTCCGGCGACGACGAAAGACTTTCTCTGGGGGTGGCGCATAGACTCCTCCGGCTTCCGCGTGAGTCCGGGCTTCAGGGGACCCGGACGAAAATCGCCATCAAGTCCGCGACACGCACGGACCTGAATGCGAGACCGAGGAGGATTCTATTCCTCCTCTTCCTCGCACTCCAACGCAACAACTATGCCCGGAACGGCGCCTTTCCCGGCCTCTTCCCCCGCGACCTCGTGGCGCGGACTGACAAATTTTGCCCTTCCCCTGCCCGCCACTCGGCAACGAGTGTCTTTAGACCCGGAGTTTGAAGTACCGTCTGCCCTCGTGAGCGGCATCCTCGCCCTCGCGCTGGGCTCGTCCCACGTGCCCGATGACGGGGTCTTCAGGGCCATGCTGGAGCGGCTGCGGCATCGAGGCCCGGACGGATCGGATGTCGCTTCGGGGCCTCACCACTCGCTGGCGCACCTCCATTTCTGGACGACGCCGGAAGAGGTCGGCGAGCGACAGCCCATCTCGGACCCGGAGACAGGCCATGCTCTGGTGTTCGATGGTCGGATCGACAACCGCCGAGAACTCGAGAAAGCCCTCGGAGGGGTATCGTCGCAGGTCTCCGACGCCCGCCTCGCCCTCCGAGCCTACATGAAATGGGGCCGGTCCTGTTTTGAGGCTCTCCTGGGACCGTTCGCGGTTCTGATTCGGGACGGGCTGACGGGGACCTTCCTGGCCGCCCGCGACCCGATGGGCGACCGCACACTCTTCTACGCCGTCGTCCCCGGGGGGCTCGCGTTCGCGTCCGAAGAACACGCCCTGCGGGCGCACCCCGCCGTCAGCTCGAAGCTCGACGGGGAGACCCTCGCGCGCTACTTCGCGATCGAGGCGCCGCGCAGTGGAGCGACTTTCTTCAGGGCGATCCGGGAGCTGCCGGCGGGGTCGCTGCTTCTCGCGTCCGACGGACGAGTCACGATCGAGCCGTTCTGGACGCCGGGGCCTCCCGACCCGATCCGGTACCGGCGGGACGAGGAGTACGCCGAGCACCTCGCCACCGTCCTCGGCGACGCCGTGGAGTCTCGGCTCAGGAGTACGACCCGGGTGGGTATCTCGCTCAGTGGAGGGATGGATGCACCCTCGGTGGCTGCCCTCGCGGTCGAGCGGATGCGTCGCGCCGGGGACCCATCGCGCCTCTCCAGCTTCTCCTGGGTCTTCGACGAGCTGAGGCAGTGTGACGAGAGGCGCTGGATCGAGCCCCTCGTCGAGGCCCTCGACCTCGACGCGACCTACGTCCGCGCCGACGACTTCCCGCCCCTTCGGGACCCCGGGACCTGGCCTCTGCACCCCGGGACTCCCCTCTCGAACCCCTACCGTGCTCTCAAGCTGGCGCTCTACGCTTCAGCCGCCGAGCGCGGAATCCGGGTGCTCCTCACCGGCGTCTTCAGCGATCGTCTCTTCACCGGCCGGGAATCATGGCTAGCCTCCCGTCTCGCCGCGGGGCACTGGAGAGACCTCATCGCCCACGTCGCCGCACTCGCGTACCGCCGGCAGACCCGGCACTTCTGGCGTGATCCGGCGCTGCGCGTGCTGGTCCGCCGTCTCCTTCCCCGCCGCGCCCGGAGAGGCCGGCCCGCGTCGAAGCCCCCCTGGCTGACTCCCGAAGCCTGGGCACTCGTCGAGAGCAGCCGGCCCTCGCCTCGCCCGTCTGGACAGGACGAGGCCCAGCGCCGGGCCGCCATCGTCTTCGACGACCTCTCGCGCCTCTCGCCGAGCGAGATCTACTTCGCGTCCCAGGCTCCCCTGGAGATTCGCGACCCGTTCCGCGACCTGCGCGTCGTCCGCTTCATGCTGGCGATTCCGCCAGAGCAGCTCGAGCGCGGACCGGAGAGGAAGCTCGTCCTCCGCCGGGCAATGCAAAGTCGGCTCCCCGAGGAGATCATCGGGAGGACCGAGCTGACGCCCCTCGACCCGTTCTACCGGTCGAGCCTCTTCGATGCGGAGGCCGAGAGGCTCGGTGTTCTCCTCCGCGGCCCGGACCCCGCCTGGAGGGGATGGATCGACGGGGAGTGGCTCCTCCGGGGGTTCCCCGCCCGATTCCGGGAGATGCCGGACGGCCGCGCGCTCCTCGTGCCCTGGTTCGCCGCCGCCGCACAGCTGTGGGTGAACAGGACACGGGCGTCCGGAACTTCACAGCCCCAGGGCTTCCTATAGACTTGGCACGAACGGTAGATTCCCCTTCCCGGGGGAATCCGCCGATTCGGGGAGTGGAATGAGCCAGCGAGAGAGTCGATCAGAGCACGGGGCTTCCTGGGCGCAGCGCGGATCGGGAGAGGCCCCTCTCACGGAACCGCTGCCGCAGCGTAAGCCCTACTCCCCGCCCAGGGTTCTCGTCGAGGGCGACATTCGAAGCACCGTGCTCGGGGGAAGCCTGGGTACTGGTGATTCCGGGAATGCGCTCGTTCAACAAGCACCGTTCTGAAGGCTCATCCGGCGCTTCCCTTCCGGGATACGACGGGCGCGCGGCAGCAGTACTTCTCAGCCTAGAGCCAGAGCCCCCCGGCCCGGATCGCCAGAGCGTTCCGCTCGCTGGCCTCGAGCTCAGGGCCAGCGAACCGATCCCTGGCCTCCCCGCTCTCCCCACCAGCCAGGTCTCCCCGCGGGTGGAGGACCCGGAAGGGCATGTCGCTCCCTCGGCCTCCGTTCCCGGTCCGGCGCTGAAGACCCTGCTCGGCGACGAGCCGACGGAAGTGACTCATCACGCCTCGCTGCTGGGCCTCACCGTTGGGGCCACCGGTTTCGGGGAGGTCATCGTCTCGGCCGACGGCCGCTACCTGCGCTGGATTCCCTCTGATGCGGCGGCCCGGCGGCGTCCAGAGCTCATCCTCGGCCCCGGTCTCGTTCTCGCCCTCGCGTTTCAGAACGTCTTCTGCCTTCACGCGAGTGCCGTACTGGGCCCCGCGGGCGCTGTCGCTTTTGCCGGCGCCTCGGGCGCCGGGAAGTCGACCCTGGCTGCTCGCCTGGCGGCTCAGGGGAGCTTTCGGCGCCTCGCGGACGACATCCTCCCGTTTCGGGCTGCCAGGTCGGGAAGCTCGATCTACCCCCACTTCCCCCAGCTCAAACTGCCCCCCGGGAGCCAGTACCCCGAGGACGCTCCCTCCCGCCACCCCCTCTCCCGCCTCTTCCTGCTCGCCGACTGTGCGCGCGGCGAGCCCATCCTCGAACGGCCCCTTTCCCCGTCTGTTGCCGCCCTCGCCGTTTGCGGCCAGACCGTCGCGTCCCGCCTCTTCCCCGAGCCGCTCCTCGAGCGGCTCCTTCAGGCGGCCGGTCACCTCGTCTCGCATGTCCCCGTGAGCGAGCTGCGATACCCCCATCGGCCCGACGCCGTCGACGAAGTCGCCCGGCTCATCGAGGCGGCCTGAGTCCGCGACCGTGATGGACGGATCCACCGTTCTCCGTCTCCTCCCCGGGGCCATCGTCAGGAGGGTGAAGGAGGAAGCCGTCATCCTCGTTCTGGAGGAGCACAGGTTCTTCGCCGTCTCCGAGGTCGGTGCGCGGGCCCTCGAGCTGCTCGACGGCCGGGCTTCCGTGGCCGACATCATGGCCCGCCTCCAGTCCGAGTACGAGGTCTCCGAGGGGCAGCTCGAGGCCGACCTCCTGCCGTTTTTCGAGCAGCTCATCTCGACGGGGGTGCTTCAGCTCACGATGAGGGGTGTGGGACCTCCACCGCCAGACGATAACGAGCTTCGGTGACGTGTCATCGGGATGAAATGGGGTTGGGCTCGGGGTCGTTGGGCTGGGGGTCAGTTCTACGTTCTACACTCTACGTCCCGTAGAGCGTAAAACGTAGAACGGACCCCATCCTCAGGAGGAGTTCCACGGCCTTCCGGCCCGCCTCCTCCGCCTCGACCTCGCCGGCCTCGTCCGGGGCGAAGGCTTCGCAGACCTCGGCGAACGGGGCTCCGGCGAGGAGCTTCCTCGCGGGCTCGGCCTCCTCCGCGCTCAGCACCTCGTGGCGGACGTCGCCGTCCGCGTCCCGGCTCACGAGCAGCACCTGTTCGCCCTCCACCTCCCGCGGCGCGCCCTCCTGCTCTTCTGCCCCCTCGTCCCACCACGCGGCGAGGTCGTAGCGCGAGGTCGTCAGCACCGCTCCCGGCAATGCCGCGAAGCGGAGCGCCGGCCAGGCTTCGGGGGGGACGTTCACGAGGTCCGCGACCCGCAGCGGCGCCGCGTCCACCGCCTGGAACGCCTCGTTTCTCGCCCACTCGAGCGCCGCGACGTCGGCCAGCCAGGGCCGAGCAGCCCCGTACTCGTGCCCGCGCAGAAAGCCCGGTAGCGCCTCCCCCGCCCAGCGGAGGGACCACCGCGTGGGCGGGTGGGCGAGGAGGTAGTCCGTCACCAGGTTGTGCCAGCGGTCCCCTCCGAGCGCCGCCGCGGTGCGGCTGAAGTCCTCGGCGAGGGTGTCGCGCAGGCGGAAGAAGTACATGTTCGCGTAGACGTCGAGCCGCTCCTCGGCCGTCCTCCGCGAGTCGCCCGTGAAGAGCTCCGCCACCGCCGCCCGCGTCTCGTCGCCGCGCGCCTCCCGCTCGTCCAGCGTCTTCGTCACCCCCTCCGCCGCCGTCACCAGGCCAAAGAGGAGAGAGAACGGGGTCAGGTCTTGATTTTCTATTCTGCGGATGCCGATCGCATGTTCGCCGCGGGCACCGGAGCCGGGACCGCGTCCGGGATGAGTGGATCCAGTGGATCCCGTGGACGTGAATGCCCCCGTCATCCGCTCCTCGTCCATGATCGCGGCCGCCCGGTCGCGCTCGGCACGAACCACCGCCAGGTCGGGGATGTGGTCGTCCCATTCCACCAGCGACGACACCTCTCCGAAGCGCCTCACCGCCTCGCGATAGAGCTCCCACACCTCCGGCCGCACCGGGTGGTCGTGGGTGTCCAGGAGGAGCGGCCCCATCTCCGACGGCCCGGCGAGATGGAGCTGCCACACGCTCTCCGGCGGGATCGCGGCCAGGTACTCGCGCGGGTCGTAGCCGTGGTTCGCTCCGCTCACGAAGACGTTGTTCACGTCGAGGAGGAGCCCGCAGCCGGTTCGCCGCGCCACCTCCGCCACGAACTCCCGCTCCGGCATCGTCGAGACGCGGTAGCTCACGTAGCTCGAGACGTTCTCGAGCACCAGCACCCGCCCCAGCCTCTCCTGCACGTGCGCCACCCGCGACACCACGTTCGCCAGCGACTCTTCCGTGTACGGCAGCGGCAGCAGGTCGTGCGACGTGCGCCCTCCGACGCCCGTCCAGCAGAGGTGGTCGGAGACCCAGGCCGGCTCGACGTCCGCCGCCAGCGCGTCGAGCGCGTCGAGGTACGCCTCGTCGATCGGGTCGGTGCCGCCGATGCCGAGCGACACCCCGTGGAGCGTCATCGGGTAGCGCTCGCGAAGGGCGAGGAGAATCCTCCTCGCCCTCCCGCCCACGCCCATGTAGTTCTCGCTGATCGCCTCGAGCCAGTCGCCCGCGCTCTCTCCCGCGAGAATCGCGGCGTAGTGCTCCCTCCTGAGGCCGATACCGTGCCCGAGGAAGGGTCGCGACCCCGCCCGCGTCAGGACTTCTTCGGCGCCGCCGGCTCGGCGTTCTTCGCCTTCAGGTCCTCGCACTCCTTCTCGGAGGCGACCATGACCCAGCCCTTGCCCTTGCACGCGTTCCGAGTGTGGCACGTGTGAGCGCCCGGCACCCCGCATTCGCTCTTTCCCTTGCAGGCGTTGCCGCCCATGCACTTGACCGTCTTCTTCTCCGCCTTCGGGGCCGTCCCCATCGGCTTCTTCTCGTCGGCGGAGACGTAGCCCGCCGAGAAGATCCCGGCCGCCGCGACCGCCGCCACCGCCCCGAACATCTGCCTGCGATTCATCTGAACCTCCTGCCGTCCGGGCGGTCTCTCCGCCCGGTCTCATCCTGAGACAAAGTTGCAGATACTAGGCGGCAAGGGGAGGCAGGGCAAGGGGCCCGAAACCGGGGCCCGAAACCGGGGACTCCTCCGATTCATGGCGCGCGGGTCGAGAAGATCCGGGCCGTCGCGACCGCGCAGCGATGCGATGGCCTTCGATCCTCGACCCGACCTGACGCCCCCTGGCCCGAAGGCGACTCCTTCGGGGTCTCCTCCTACGCATCGGGAGGGACTGACGGCTCCCGCCACTCAGCCGGTCTGCGGTGTCCCCGAAGCCGCGTCAGGACGCCGCTACCGAGCCGCCCGGCGGACCCGCCGGTCCCCCGCCAAGCGTGAACCAGAAGGTCGCGCCCTGGCCCGGACGGCCCTCGGCCCGGACGTGCCCGCCGTGGCGGTCGACGATCCGCTTCACGAGCGCGAGCCCGATGCCCGTCCCCTCGAACTCGTCCGGGCCGTGGAGGCGCTGGAAGACCCCGAAGAGCTTGTGGGCGAACTCCGGGTCGAAGCCGACGCCGTTGTCCCTTACGAAGTACGCCGCGCCGCCCTCGCCGGGCACGGCCCCGATCTCCACCGTGGCCCCGGGGCGCCCGGCGCTGAACTTGATCGCGTTGGAGACGAGGTTCTCGACGACGACCCGCACGAGGCCTTCGTCCCCCGTGGCCGGCGGCAGGGGCGAGGTCCGGATCTCGACGCCCGCGCGGACAGCTTCGGCCGCGCGGTCGGCGACGACGGCCCTCACGACCTGGTCGAGGTCGATCGGTCCGGTCCTCATTCCGGTGCGGCTCGTTCGAGAGAAGGCGAGGAGGTCGTCGATCAGCTGCCCCATCCGGCGGGAACCGTGCCGCACCCTGCCCAGAACCCGCCTCCCCTCCTCGTCGAGCCCGTGCCCATGGTCGGCCAGGAGGATTGCGGTGAAGCCGTCGATGGCCCTCACGGGAGCCCTGAGGTCGTGCGCGACGGAATAGGAGAAGGCATCCATCTCGCGGACGGCCGCCTCGAGCTCGGCCGTCCGCGCGAAGACCCGGCTCTCCAGCTCGGCGTTCAGCAGCCTCACCTTCTCCGCCTCCGCTTCGAGGAGCTCTCCTTTCCGGGAGAGCTCCCGGGTGCGCTCGTTCACCTGCCTGCGCAGGGAGCGGGACCAGAGGACCGACCCGGCCAGGAGGGCGACCAGCGGAAGGACCGCCAGGAGGACGTAGCGCACGATGGTGCCCAGAGCCGGCCGCGCCTCGTAGGGCCCGAGCCAGCGGGCGCGAATCGCCCGATACTCGCCCGTCGCCCGGATCGCGGCCAGCCCCTCGGACATCGAGGAGAGGAGGCCGGAGCTGCCGGGGAGGGAGGCGTACCCGTACTCGGCGGACAGGACGGGGCTCTCGCCGAGGCGCAGGTTCTTCCAGCCGTGCTCCTCGATCCAGTAGAGGGCGGGCACGGTCGCGACGAGGGCACAGTCGTGCTCGCCGGAAGCGAGCCGCCGGAGCGCCTCTTCCTGCGAGCCCACGGGGACCAGCCCTGAGCCGAGCCCCGTCTCGCGTGCCAGGTCCTCCATCACGTCCCCCGCCATGACGAGGACACTCAGACCCGAGAGAGACGCGAGGTCGGCGGGGACCGGCGAGCCCCGGCGAAAGGCAATCGTGTGGGCGACGACCGAGTGCGGGGGCGAGAAGTCGTACGTCTTCTCCCTCTCGCTCGAATAGAACATCCCCTGGACGAGGTCGAGCTCTCCCTCTTCCAGTCCCTTGCGGACCCCGCTCCACTCCCCGAGCCGGATGTCCACGTCCACCCCGAGGTGGCGGGCGATGGCCCGGGTCAGGTCGACGTTGAGCCCCGCCGGCTGGCCATTGCGGTCCAGGAACTCGTAGGGTGGGTAGTCGCCGTCTCCCCCCACGACGATCTTCCTCCCCGGACGTCCCATCGCTTCGAGCGGGCCGAACCACTTCGCCTGCAGGCGCCGGAAGGTCCCGTCCGCGATGACGATGGCGAGCCCCTCGTTCAGGTCGGACAGGAGCGCGTGGTCGCCGTTCTTCACCCCGAAGCAGAACTGCTGGGAGAAGCCCTCGAGGGGCCTCCCCACGGTCCTCAGGTTTCGGATTCCTGCATCCGCCATCAGCTGCTGGGCCACGAGCTTCTGGATGACGACGGCGTCGTGCTCTCCGGCCGACAGCTCGCGGAGCGCGACCTCGAACGAAGGTCGAGGGACCGCCTCGTTCCCGAGCCCGACGCGGTTCAGGAACTCCTCGGCGTTGTCCCCTTTCATCACCGCGACGCGCCGGCCGGCGAGGTCCGCCGGGCCGTGGATGCGGTCGTCGCCGCGCCGCACGACGATCGTCCCGTGCATCGTGAGGTACGGGAACGTGAAATCGTAGAGCGCCTCGCGCTCCGGCGTCCTGCCGACGAGCGGCAGCGCCTGGATTCTCCCCTCGGCGAGGTCCTTCTTCAGGTCGTCCCAGACGCCGGTCCGGTAGTCGACCGTGCGGCCCACGGCTTCCGCCGCCGCCCTGAGCAGCTCCGTCGAGAACCCGTCCGCCCGGCCCTCCTCGGTCACGATGCAGTAGGGCGGATAGTCGGCTTCGCAGCCGGCGAGGATGGGCGGACCCGCGGGAAGTCCCTGCACCGTCTGCGAACGCGCTCCTCCGGCCGACGCGAGGAGGGCGGCCCCGAGGAGCCAGGCGGCTCCCCGGGAAAGGGATACGGACGGGTGCAGATCGTTCACCATACTGCGGCGAGCGATCATAGTCCTGACGATCGCGACGGGACCCGCGAACGAGCGGAGAGGAGTCGGGACGTCAGGCGCGGGCCGCCGCGACCACCGGTCGCGCGCCCGCGAAAAGCAGAGGTGGTGGTGCCCATTCGGACCTCGGGGCGCCCGTCTGCCCTCTCACGGGCTTCGGCCTGCCGAAGAGGAACCCCTGGAGGAAGTCCACGCCGGCCTCCCCGGCCGCCGCGTGCTCGTCGACCGTCTCGACGCCTGTCGCGACGACGCGGATACCGAGATCGTGGAACGAACGCACCATGGATCCCGCCAGGCGTCTCCGTCCCACGTCTCCGCTCAGGCCGCGGATTGCCGAGGGGCTCAGCTTCACGAAGTCGGGCTCGACGAGGGCGAGCCGGTTGAGGCTGGCGCTGCTCGCACCGACGTCGTCGACGCCGATCCGGTATCCGAGAGCCCGGAGGGCCTGGATGCGGTCCCTGAGCCTCGCGACTCCCTCGAGGGGGACGTGATCCGTCAGCTCGAGGACAACGGAGCGGGCGGAGCCAGAAAGGGCGGCCGCCGGGTCGAGAAGCTCCTCGTCGTTCAGCTCGGACGGGTGGACGTTCACGAAGACGGCGTCCGATCCGAAGCCGGCGAGCTCCTCGGCCACCGTCTTCCGGACCCGCCTTCCGATCTCGCTGACCCTATCGAGGTATTCGGCCGCGTGAAGGAGCGCACTCGGGGCCGCGAGAGACGGTTCGAGTGTCCGGGCGAAGGCCTCGTGGCCCCAGGCGACGCCGTTCGAGGCGCGGACGATCGGCTGCCAGGCGAGGTAGAGCGACCCGAGCGCGCGCGAGAAGGCCGGAGCGAGGCTCGGGAGGGACTCCGGTCGGGGCTCGCGAGCCCGGGGCGACGAGGTACTACGGGTGAAGCGGGCGAGCCGGCAGAGACGGATCGACGTCGTCACCGTCCGCACCAGCAGCTCGCCCGCGACGGGCTTGACCAGAAAGTCGACGGCTCCGAGCTCGAGGGCGTCTGCAGGTGTCTCCGGACCCGGGCACCCGGTAACCACGACGACAGGGAGATCGACATCCCGTTCCCGCACCGCGCGGAGGAGCGAGAAGCCGTCGAGGCCCGGCATCCGAAGGTCGGTCACGACCGTTTCGAACCGATGGCGCCCGAGGAGCTCCAGCGCCCCGTGGGCGGACTCCACGGCGACGACCTCCATTCCGGAGGCCGAGAGGAACGCTGAAAAGAGCCGGAGGGCCTGCGGCTCGTCGTCGACGAGGAGAATCCGGGGCCGGCCGGGAAGGGAGATGGACGGCGGCGGCGGGTGAGAGAGTGCTTCTGGCCCGTTAACGATCATCGTCCCCTCCTCGGCTCCTGATCCGCCTGGTTCGCGAGCCCCCGACGGGGTCCGCCGACGGCGCCGGCGGGACATGCTATCGCCGTCGACTCGCTCATTCAGCCGCACCCGCAATACACGTGCCGCCGCTGCTGCCCCCCGTTCTCGCATCAGCTCGACTCTGCCAGAGAGACCGCAGGCCTAGACGGGGTCACGACGGACGGCGAGGCGACGCCGGTCCCGGCAGCGGACAGCGATGCCTCGGCCCTGTCACGCCCGGAACGTTTGGCAACATAGAGCGCGGCGTCGGCGCGCGCGAGGAGGCTCTCGGCTCCGGCGTCGCTCGGCTCGAGACAGGTGACACCCGCGCTCGCCGTGACGGGGATCAACGCGCCTCCGAAGGCAACTGGAGCCTCTCTGAGGCCGGAAAGGAGCCGCTCGGCGGCCGCGAGGGCGCCCGGAACGCCGGTACACGGAAGCAGCAACGCAAACTCCTCGCCTCCGAGCCGGAAGAAGGCATCGCCGTCGCGCAGACTCGCCCGGGCCCTCTCGGCGAAGGCCCGCAGGACCTCGTCGCCTGCAGCGTGGCCCCACGTGTCGTTCGTCCGCTTGAAGTGGTCGAGGTCGAGGACCGCGAGGCCGAGCGAGCTTCCGTAGCGTCGCGAACGGCTCAACTCGAGGTGCAGCGACTCGGCGAAGGCGCGCCGGTTGCCGGCGCCGGTCAGGGGGTCCGTTCGCGTCTCGCGCTCGAGCGCAAGGAGGAGCAGTCGATTCTCGCCCTTCAGGCGACACGTTTGCACGGCGCGGTGCACCGAGTGAATCAGGTCCTCCTCGCGGGGCGGCTTCGTGAGGAAGTCGTGCGCCCCGAGCCTCAGCGCACGAACGGCTGCAGTAAAGTCGTCGGCCCGGGCTCCACTGAGGAACACGACCTCGGGAGGCACCTCGAGGGCGCGGATCGCGACGAGGAGGTCGAAGCCGTCGAGGCCGGGCATAGAGAGGTCACTGACCACGGCCTCGAACGGCTCGGCACGGATGAGGCGCAGCGCGTCGGTCCCGTCCTCGGCGGTCCGGACGTCGAACCCCTCCTTCTCCAGGATTCGACCGACGATCGTCCGGACGAGGGTCGAGTCGTCCACGACGAGGATGCGGCCGATGCCAGCGGCGTCACGGTTCTTGCCAACGCTGTCACGCGGGGCCTGCCGGGTTCCATCTGTCGTCTCCATGGGTACGCCTCGTGAGCACTCGAGCAAGGAACGTGCCGGGGCACGAAGAGCACTGAGGCAACGGGAGGAAGCCGCTTCCGACCCCGCACGAACAGGTGCCGGCGCGCCGAGGGGCGCATGGCGAAGGGGTCCGGCGACCGGTGCGCGGTGCCACCGCCCGGAGAGAACCGGCACGGTTCATGCGTGCTGGCAAGCGCGCGATTGGCAACACCGTAGACGGAGCGGAGTGCCCGTCCGCCGAAAAGGGGGCCTATCCGCGCTCCGGCGACCGACTGCCGGGGCGAACGGGCGGATGCCGAATGAGCGACGAAGAGGGCGGCCAACAGACGGTCCCGGTCGGCTCGGTAGAGGCGGCCGTCGCGCAGCTACAGGAGACGGCCGCGCTCGCACGGAACCTCGCGGGGGCGCCCTCGACCGGACTCGGGAGCGGGGAGACCCTCCGAGTCGTCGTGCAAAGCCTGGACGCCGCGATCGAGAGCCTCGGAGGGTTTCTCGAGGACCGCCGTCAGGAGGTGGAGAGGACGGCGAGGCGGCTGAGCGGGGAGCTCGACGGTCCGGTGCCGGGAGCGCGCTCACCTGTCGAGAGGTTCCTCGGCCACGCCCTTCGGGTGGCGATGGTGGGTCTCTTCTCGTGGGACGTCGGGACCGAACGGGCCTGGTACTCCGAGGAGTGGAAGAGGCTCCTCGGCTGGGCCGGGCCGGAGGTCGGAAGCGGCCTGGAGGAGTGGCACGGCCGGATTCACCCCGCGGACCTCCCCGGGAGCCGCGATGCACTCCGAGAGCTCGCGGAGGGCCGACGAGAGGTCTCGGAGCGCCGCTTCCGAATGCGCCACCGGGATGGAGGCTGGCGCTGGATCCACAGCAGGAGCACGGCGGTCCTCGACCCGACCGGCCGGTGCAGGAGGATCGTCGGGAGTCACGTCGACGTGACCGAGCTGATGGAGGCGCGGGCCGCCGAGGCGGCCGCGCGCCAGGACCGGGAAGCCCTCGACGCCATTCTGCGGCGCGAGCACGAGATGACCCCTCTCGCGTGCGTCCTCATGGCCCCCGACACGACGGTCCTGGAGTGGAACCCGGCCGCCGAGAGGATCTTCGGCTGGAAGGCCGACGAGGCCATCGGCCGGAAGGGGACGGAGCTGCAGGTCCCGCCGGAGGGTGCCGACAGCCTCGCTCGCCGCGTCGCCCGGGTCCTCGGCGGGGTCTCGCCCGGGCCCGTGGTGGAGGGATGCGTCAGGAGAGATGGCGGGCGAGTCCTGTGCGAGTGGCACGATTCCGCCATCCTCGACGCGAGCGGGGCCCCGGTCGCCTTCCTCGGAATGGGGCGTGACGTCACCGCGGAAGAGCAGGCGCGCACCGCGCTTTCGGCGAGCGAGGAGCGCCTGAGGCTCCTTCTGGATCGCCTGCCGGTGGCCATGGCCGTGTCGCGGCGCGACGGCTCCGTGGAGCGAATGAACGCGAGCTCGGCGGCTCTCTTCGGCTGGACACTGGAAGAGCTCCCGACGATCCGGGACTGGGTGAGGCGCACGATACCGGAGCCGGCGGCGAGGCGGGCCGCGGTCGCGGCGGCCATGGCCCACTGGCGGGCTGCCGTGGAGGGCGGAGCACGCGAGCCCGCAGTTCTGGAGGTCACGACCCGTGACGGCGCGCGGCGGTCCATCGCATTCGCTTGCGTCGTCATCGACGACCTCGACGTCTGGACCTTCACGGACCTGACAGGGATCCTGCGCCTCGAGGCGGAGAGCGCGCGGCTCGGCCGCATCGTGGAAAGCGCGCTCGAGGAGGTCTACGTCGTGGACGCGGCAAGCCTCCGCATCCTCAACGCCAACAGGGGCGCCCGCGATAACCTCGGCTACACGGCCGAGGAGATCCTGGGGCTCCGCATGGGCGACATCTCGCCGGACCTCGCCGTCGAGGAACTGGAACGACGCCTCGCGCCGCTCCGGGACGGCGTCACCGCCTTCGTGCGCTACGAGGCCATGCACCGAAGGAAGACGGGGACGTTCTATCCGGTCGAGGGGAACGTCCAGCTCGTGATGGACGGCGGGGCCCCGCTCTTCGTCTCGATCGCCAGCGACGTCAGCGAAAGGCGCCTTGCCGAGGAGCGGCTGCGTGGCCTCGCCCTCGAGCTCGAGGAGCGCGTCCGCGCGAGGACGGCGAGCCTCGAGGAGGCGAACCTGGAGCTCGAGTCGTTCGCCTATTCCGTCGCGCACGACCTCAGGGCGCCGCTCCGCGCCATGGACGGCTTCGGTCAGATCCTCCTCGAGGAGCAGTCCGATCGGCTCGACGACGAGGGGCGCCGCCTTCTCGGAAGGGTCCGGGAGGGGGCGCGCCGGATGGGTCACCTCGTCGACGATCTTCTCCGCCTGTCACGTGTCTCCCGCGCGGAGATGACGTGGGAGGACGTCGACCTCTCGGCCGTCGCGAAGGAGATAGGCGCCGAGCTCGCGGAGGCCGAGCCCGGCCGGCGGGTCGTTCTCACCGTGGCGCCGGGGATCGGTGTCCGGGGGGACCACGCCCTCATTCGGATCCTCGTCGAGAACCTCCTGCGCAACGCGTGGAAGTTCACGGCGCGCCTGGCGGAGGCGCACGTCGAGGTGGGGCGGGCCGCAGCCGGCCCTCACGGCGCGATCGTCTTCCGCGACGACGGAGTCGGGTTCGACCCCGCACACGCCGGCCAGCTCTTCCGTCCGTTCCACCGGCTCCACCGCCCCGACGAGTTCGAAGGGACGGGGATCGGGCTCGCGGTCGTCGACCGGATCGCGCGGCGCCACGGTGGGTGGGTCGCGGCGGAGGGGTCGCCGGGTCGAGGGGCCACCTTCACGCTCTGCCTCCCGGGATGGGAGTCGGCGCCCTGAAGCCGGTCGGCCGACGACTTGGCTCCGGCCTTGGCCTCAGCCTTCGAGCCCCCGGGACTCCCTGGGCCGGGCGAGTCCGGCAGCGTGAAGTAGATCGTCGCGCCACGGTCCTCCTCCCCTCGTGCCCGGACGCGCCCCCCGTGTCGCCTCACGATCCGCTCCACGGTCGCCAACCCGATGCCGGCGCCGGGGAACTCGTCTCTGCCGTGGAGTCGCTGAAACGGCTGGAAGAGCCTCTCCGATTCGGCCGGCGGGAACCCCGTGCCGTTGTCGGCCACGTAGAAAGTGCGCTCGTCGTCCAGGATGGTCGCGCCGACCTCGATCCGGGCGTGGTCGCGACGCCCCGTGAACTTCCAGGCGTTCCCGACGAGGTTTTGAACGACGGCCCTGAGGAGCACCGGATCGCCCTCGGCGACGAGGCCCGGCGCCACGGAAAGCTCCACGTCGCGGCCCGGTTCCGCTTCCCGCAGGCGGGCCTCCTCTTCCCGGGCGAGCGTCCCGAGGTCGACTCGCTCCCGCGCCAGCGGGCCGCGGCCCGCTCGGGAAAGAGCGAGGAGGCTGTCGACGAGCCGGGCCATCCGGGTCACAGCGGAGCGAATGGCCTCGACCTGCCTGCAGCCCTCCTCGCCGAGCCTTTCCCCGAAGTCTTCGAGGAGAACGCCGCTCCGTCCGTCGATCCCGCGTAGCGGGGCCCGCAGGTCGTGGGAGACGGCCGAAGCGAAGCTCTCGAGCTCGCGGTTGGCGGCCTCGAGCGCGGCGGTCCTCTCGGCCACTCGCTCCTCGAGCTCGTCGTTCAGGGCCTTCAGCCTCGTCTCCGCCTCCTTCCTCTCGGTGATGTCCTGGGCCGCGACAAGGAAGCAGGCCGGCGCCCCGGCGGCATTACGGACGAGCGACGTCGAGACCTGGGTCCAGACCGCCGAGCCGTCCGGCCTCAGGTATCGTTTCTCCCGGGAGGAGGGGGCCTGCTCGTCCTCGTGGAGGAGCCGGCGAGCCGTCTCGTCCGCTTCCAGGTCGTCGGGGTGGATCACGTCCGCCTCGAACCGGCCCACGAGGGTTTCCGGGTCGGTGCCGAGCATCTCGGCGAAACGCGCGTTGACCTTCTCGAAGCGCCCGTCCGTCCCGCGGATCGCGAGGCCCGCTGCTCCCTGCTCGAAGGTGGCCCGGAAGCGTCTTTCGGATTCCGCGAGGGCCTGGTGCCGCTGGTCGAGCTTCTGGATGAGACGTTCGTTGTAGAGGCGATGGAACTCGGTCGGCTCGGTCGGCTCGCGCGGGGGCGGCGCCGCGGGGGCCTCGGCAACCTCCAGCAAGGCCGAATCGACCCGCGCGAGGAACTCGATCGGGTCCATCGGCTTTCGGATGAAGGCCCGTGCCCCGAGCGACAGGGCGAAACTGTCGTCCTCCTCCGACGTGTAGGTGGCCGTGTAGAAAACGAGCGGGCTCTCCCGCAGGCGAGGGTCTTCCTGCCAGGCCCGGCAGAGCGTGAAGCCGTCCATGACGGGCATCAGGATGTCGGAGATGGTGAGGTCCGGCGGCAGGCGCCGGGCGACCTCGAGAGCCTCTTCGCCGTTGCGAGCGATCGAGACGAGGTGCCCCGCGTTCCGGAGGACGAGCTGCAGGAAGCGGAAGGAGTCCTCGTTGTCCTCGACCACGAGGGTTCTCATGGGCAGGCCTCCCGGGCTTCGGCCGAGAGAAAGCACCGGACCTGGCCCTCGAAAGTGGCAGGGTCGAGCGGCTTCTCGACGTATCCCGAGCACCCTGCCTCGAGCGCCCGGTCCCGGTCGCCGGGCATCGCGTACGACGTAACGGCGACGATCGGAACGGTCGTACAGTGAGGGATTCTCCTCAGTGCCCTGGCGACGGCGTATCCGTCCATGACGGGGAGCTGGATGTCGAGGAGCACCAGGTCGTGGACGGCGGCCCGGGCCGCCTCTACCCCCTGCAGCCCGTCGCGTGCCTCGGTGAGGAGCGCGTCGAGCGGGCGGAGGAGCACCCTCACGAGGCGGAGGTTGTCGTCGTTGTCCTCGATGACGAGGATTCTCCAGGGCCTCACGCGTCACCTCCGGGGAGTGGCAGCCGAAACGTGAAAGTCGAGCCCGAGCCCCTCTCGCTCACGACCCCGACGTCGCCTCCCATAAGGCGTGCCAGCTTACGTGAAAGCGCCAGACCGAGGCCCGTCCCTTCCTGAGTCCGGGCCGTTTCCGAGTCGAGCTGGACGAACTCCCTGAAGATCCCCTCGAGGTCGGCTGCGAGGATCCCCGGCCCGGTGTCGCTCACGGCGACGGAGACGAACCGCGGATCTCCCTCTCCGCCGACGCGGATGCGGACGGTGACCATCCCCCGGTCGGTGAACTTGACCGCGTTCGACAGCAGGTTGAGGACGACCTGCGAGGCGCGTCGGGCATCGCCGTCGAGGCGAACGGCTACCGGGCTTTCCGCGAGGGCGAGTCCGAGGCCCTTGGCCTCCGCCGCCGGCCCGGGAGACCGGATCGCGTCGCGCACCACCTGGCAGAGGTCGTACTCCTGGCGCGAGAGGCGCATCTCTCCGGCTTCGATCTTCGACAGGTCGAGGACCTCGTTGATCAGCTCCAGGAGGTGCCGGCCGTTCCGCTGCACGATCTCGAGCGCCTCTCGTTGCTCGCCGGAGATCGTACCGACCAGCCCGCCGAGGAGGGCGCCCGTGAAACCGATGACGGAGTTCAGGGGCGTCCGAAGCTCGTGCGACATCGCCGCCAGGAAGGCCGACTTGACTCGTTCGGCGGACTCGGCCTTGTCCAGCGCGTTCTGGAGGTGGCGGTTCGCCGTCTGGAGCTGGGCCGTGTACTGCGCGATCCGGAGCTCGGCCTTGCGCCGCTCGGTGACGTCCTCGCCGATGTTCGCCGTCCCCTGCGGCGAACCCGCCGCGTCCTTCAGGATCGTGCTGCTCCAGAGGATCTCGCGCGTCTCTCCGCTCTTCGTGAGAACCGGGCCTTCCCGATGACGGGGGATCTCGCCCCTGACGACGCTCTCGTTGAAGTGGCGCGGCCCCCCTTCGTCGGTCCCCGGCTCGAACCGGGCGAACCAATTGGCCCCGAGGGCCTCGTCCCGCGTCCAGCCTGTGAGGCGGAGGAGGTGGTCGTTGCAGAAGGTGACGACGCCGTGCGGGTCGAGCGTGACCGCCGCGAGCTCCACGTTCTCGAGCATCTCCCGGAACCGGGCCTCGCTCGCGCGGAGAGCCTCTTCCGCCCACTTTCGATAAGAAATGTCGAAGACGATTCCCACCATCCTCACCGGGCGTCCCTCGGCGTCCAACCTCTGGCCGCCGACGGCGCGAATCCAGGTCACGGTGCCGTCGGCGCGTGCGACCCGGCACTCGACGTCCCACGTGCTCCGGGCCTCCAGGGCGCGGCGGAACTTCCGGCCCACCTCGTCCCGGTCCACGGGCAGGACGTGCTCGAGGAAGCGCTCGTAGGTCCACTCCGGAAGGAGCGTGTCGTAGCCGAAGATCTGGTCGTGCCGAAGCGTCCGGAAACGGCGTGGGTGACGAGGTCGAGGTCCCACAGCCCGGCCTGGAGCGCCTCGAGCGCGAATCGGAGACGCTCCTTCTCTTCGCGCAGCGACGTTTCTGCACGGACGCGCTCCGTAATGTCCTCCATGGTGGCGACGACGCCGGAAACAGTTCCGGCCTCGTCGACGAGCGGCGCGGCGTTCACGGAGAGGTCCCGCCTCTCCCCTCCGGGCTGGACGATCGAGTGCCTGACGTCGAACACCGGCTGGCCTGTGGCGAGCACGCGCGGGATCGGAAGCTCACTGGCGGGGAAGGGGCTGCCGTCGGTCGCCGTGATCCTCCAGTCCGGTGCTTCGTAGTACCGGCCCGTCATCCGTTCTTGAGAAAGGCCGAGGATCTCCTCCGCGCGCCGGTTCCCGAAGTCGATGCGTCCCGACGCGTCGACTCGGGTGATCGCGACCGGGCTCGTCTCGGCGATGCGGAGAAGGAGGTCTAGCTCCCGCCTGAGATCCTGCTCCGCGTGGTGCCTCGAGACGCCCTCGTCGATCGCCTGCAGGGCATGTCCGAGGTCTGCCGCGAGACCCTCGAGGAGGTTCGCCTCCTCGCCCCCGATCCCGGCCGGGACGGCGGCGCGGACGCCGACGAAGCCGGCCACCCGTTCGCCGACCCGGAAAGGAAAAGTGGCTTCCGGGCCTGCGCCCGAGTCCTCGCCGGATTCGTCCCCGGCGCTCGCGCGGACGGGCGGCGAGCCCTCGCCGTCCTCCGGTTCGGTCAGCTCGATCCGGGCCGCCCGGAAGCGCCCGTGCTCGACCAGGATGCGGCACACCTCGTGGAGGAGGGCGGTTCGATCCTTCTCCCGGACGACGAGCTGGCCGACCTCCGTGAGAGTCCTCAGGAGCCGGTTCAGCTGGAGGAGCCGCGCCTCGGAGGCCTTCTTCTCCGAAATGTCGCGCAGGACGGCGAGGAGAACCGACGAGTTGCCCTTCCCGACCGGGTGAATGCGGGCCTCGACGGGAAACGTCGCCCCATCCAGGCGGAGGTTCACGGTCTCGGCTGTCACGTCGCCGTTCCGCGCCCTTTCGAGCAACACGCGGGTCTCGGCCCTGTGGCTTTCGGGAACGAGCTCGAAGAACGGCTTTCGGAGCAGCTCGGCGGATCGCAGTCCGTAAGCTTCCTCGGCGGCCCGGTTCGCATCGGCAATTCTCCCGTCGGGCTCGAGGAAGAGCAAGACGTCGCGCGCCTGGCTCCGGAGGAGCTGGAATCGATCCTCCTGGCTCTCGAGCGCGGCCTCGGCGCGCCGGCGCCGGATGGCGCCCCGGCCGAGCAGGACGAGCAGGACCGTGATCGCCGCGGCGAGGAGGCCGCAGACGGCGAGGAGGAGCCGGACCCCCGCAGGGAGCCCCGGAGCTGGCCGGCCTTCGAGGACGAGCCGAACGCCGCCGCCTGGCGGTGAGAGGGGCAGCTCGAACCGGATTCGAGCGTCGACGTCGGAAGGCCCCGGGAGGCTCGCCAGGGTCCCTCCGGACGGGCCGGTCAGGGAGATGCGCGCCGCGGTCCGGAAGTGTTCCGGGGCGACGGCTTCGAGGAGGGCAGCGCAGTCGTAGACACCGGCGAGAAGGCCGCGAGAGCTTCCCCCCTGGCCGATGGGGACCCAGACCTCGAAGGAGGCCCGCCCCTGGATCGCCTCGAAGGGGAGCGTGTACGCGGGGACGCCCTCGTCCTTCGCCCGGGCGCTCGTGCGAGCGGGCTCGGGAAGCTCGATCCGGAGGCCGAGAATCTGGGAGTTTCCCTGCACGGGGGTGACGTCGCGGACGACGAGCGAGGCGTCGACGAGCGTCACGTTTCGGAGCTCGGGGTGGGCGGCTGCCCAGGGTGAAGCCCGGTCCCGGAAGGTGCTACCGTCCAGCCCGCCGTCCGCGAGCTCACGCGCGAGCATGGCGAGGAAGTCCCGGTTCCCGTCGAGCCGCAGCCTCACGAGGTCCTGGATGGAGCGAGCGGCTTCGGCCAGCTCCGCCGTGCGTGTCCCGGCGGTGCTCTTCGGGAGCGTTCCCCTGAGGACTACGACGGCTCCGAGGAAGAGAAGGACGAGGGCGGCGAGAACGAGCCGGGCGCGAAGCCGGCCGGCGAGCCCGAATGGCCCTCCCTCTCGGCCCGGACCGGGGCTCACCCTTTGGATCCCCGTCATACCCTTCCCCTTTCACCGGATCGGCGGGTCGGTTTCCGAGAGCTTAGCCGCGAGGAGCCGGACCGGAGGGGAAATCGCGAAGGCCGTGGGCCGTCACCGGCCTTCGAGCGCCCATAATCGCGCCGTATGTCCGGCGCCCGGCCAACCCCGCCTCTGACGACCGACGTCGGCCCGGAACGTCCGTGACGCTGGACGTCCGGACCCTCGTCGCTCTCCTCGCGATCTCCCACGTCCTGCAGGTCGTCGTCCTGTCGCTCCACTTCGCGGTGTTCCGGGCCTACAAGGGAACAGGGTTCTGGATCGTCTGGAGCGCGTCGGTCACGGCGGGGTCCGTCTTTCTTCTCCTGCGCGACGTGCCCTCGCTCCGGGTCCTCGCGATCCTGGCGCAGAACTCATTCCTCATTCTGGGCGTCATCTGCCTCTGGATCGGCCTGCTGCGATTCCACGGCCGGCGGGAGGACCGGCGGGTCATCAGCGTGCTCTTCCTGGCGTACTTCGCGAGCCACGCCTTCTTCCTCGTCGTCGTCGACGACCTCGACGCACGATCCGCGGTCGTCGCCGCAACGCTCGGCGTCGTCGCGTTCCTGACGGCGCGCGACCTCTGGCGAGTTCGTGCGGGCGTCACACGCGCACCCGCGACCTTTCTCTGCGCCGTCCTCCTCCTGCACGGCCTCTTTTTCTCGTGGCGGGCCGGCATGATCCTCGCCGGGACCCGTGTCGGCGACGTCTTCGGCGGCGGGGTGTTCAACGTCGCGCCGTACGTCGACGGCTTCGTCGTCGCCAACCTCCTGACCTTCGGCCTCGTCATCATGGTGAACCAGCGCGCCGCCGCCGACCTCCGGGAGGCGCGCGACCACTTCGAGCTCCTGTTCGAGATGGGTCCCGACGCGGTTCTCATCACTCGCCTCGAGGACGGCGTGTGTCGGAGCGTCAACTCCGGGTTCGAGGAGCTCACGGGCTACCGGAGAGGCGAGATCCTCGGCTCGACGACCCGGGACCTTCCCCTCTACGCGGACGCCTCGGCCCGGGAGAAGCTCGTCGACGAGCTTCGCAGGACCGGAGGCGTGACGAACGTCGAGCTCGTCGGATTGCGCAAGGACGGCCGGGAGTTCATAGGGAGCCTGTCGGGGCGGGTCCTCGACCTCGACGGCGAGCCGCACGTCCTGAGCGTGACGCGCGACGTGACCGAGCGCCGCGTGGCGGAGGCGGCGCTCGTCCGGAACGCTGCCGAGATCCGGGAGTTGAATGCGGGGCTCGAGCGCCGTGTCGCGGAAAGAACGGCGGAGCTGGCGGAAAAGAACCGCGAGCTCGAGGCGCTGGTCCAGTCGCTCGCCCACGACCTGCGCGCCCCGCTGCGAGCGATCGACGGCTTCTCGGGCATCCTCGAGGAAGAGCAGGCCGCACGGCTCGACGTGGACGGGAGGCGGCTTCTCGGACGCGTTCGCTCCGGGGCCCAGCGGATGGATCTCCTCATCCGGGACCTCCTGGAGTACGTTCGGGCCGGGTCGGTCGAGATGCGACTCGAGGAGGTCGACGGGGAGCCCCTGGCGCGAAGCGCCTTCGAGGAGGCCGTCCCCGAGGAGGCGCGGGGCGCCTGGCGATTCGAGACCGGCACGCTGCCACCGGTGCGCGGGGATGCCGCTCTGCTCCGCCTCGCCTTGCACCACCTCGTCGGCAACGCCGTGAAGTTCACCGCCTCGCGCGAGGGACGGACCGTCGAGGTCCGGGGCTCGAGGGGCGAAGGGGCGGTGACCTGGGAGGTCCTGGACAACGGGGTGGGCTTCGACGCGGCCCACGGGGAAAAGCTGTTCGGGCTCTTCCAGCGACTGCACGCCGGGGAAGCGTTCGAGGGGACCGGGATCGGGCTCGCCATCGTGATGCGGATCGCCAGGCGACACGGCGGGACCGTCACCGCCGTCGGGGAAGTCGGCCGCGGCGCACGGTTCACGATGACGTTTCCGGTCGAGGGAGGGGCTTGTGTCTGAAGCGCCGCTGATCCTCCTCGTCGAGGACGACGAGAACGACGCCGAGCTGGCCCTCCGCGCCCTCTCGAAAGCCGGGTTTGCGGGCCGGGTCGCACGCGCCCGCGACGGGGAGGAAGCCCTCGAGCTCCTCCTCGGCGGCGCGGTGCCCGGCAACCCGCCCGGGGCGGCGGGTCTCCGCGTCGTCCTCCTCGACCTGAAGCTGCCGAAGGTAGACGGGCTCCAGGTGCTCCGGCGGCTGCGGGCCGACGGGCGAACCGAGCGGATCCCCGTGGTCGTCCTGACGTCCTCGATGCTGCCGGCCGACGTGGACGCCTGCTGGATGGCCGGCGCGACGAGCTACGTCATCAAGCCGGTCGAATTCGCGAGCCACGCGCGCACGATCCAGAGCGTCGCGCGGTACTGGACCGAGCTGAATGTGACGCCCGGGGCCGGCGTCGTCAGGCCGACGGGGCCGGTAGCCGACGACGGGGACTGAGCGAGCCTGGAGTCAGGAGCTCCGACCCGGCGCGAGGGTGAAGCGGACCGTCGTCCCTCGGCCGGGGGACGAGTCAATCCTGATCCATCCCCCGTGGCGCCCGATGATTCGTGCTGCCAGCGCGAGACCGATGCCGAGGCCGGGGAACTCGTCGGGGGCGTGCGCCCGCTGGAACGGCTGGAAGAGCCGGTGCGCGTGAGCCGGGTCGAACCCCGCGCCGTCGTCGCGGACGAAGAAGACCGTCTCGCTCCCGATGCGTTCGGCTCCGACCTCGATTCGGGCGAGATCTCGTCCCGCTGTGAATTTCAGTGCGTTCTCGAGGAGCCTCTCGAGGGCTTCCCTCAGGAGCGACTCGTCGGCCTCGGCCGCGAGACCCGACTCGACCTTCCACTCGACTCCGCGCTCGGGGGCGCGCGCGCCAAGGTCCGAGGCGACCCCGCGCGCGACGGCCTCGACGTCGACGCGCCGCCGTGCGAGAGTGGCACGGGCGAGGGCGGCGTGCCGGAGGAGCCCCTCGATGAGGAGGCCACCGCGGTGAGCCGCGTCGAGGACCCGCCCGAGCAATCGCCGCGACTCGGCGTCGAGGTGCGCCTCCTTCCCTTCCAGGACGAGGGCGGTGAAGCCGCTGACGGCACGAAGCGGCGCCTTGAGGTCGTGTGCGACGGTGTAGGCGAAGGCCTGGAGCTCGGCGTTGGTCGCGTCGAGGTCGCGCGTTCGGTCCGCGACGCGCTCCTCGAGCTCCTCGTTCAGGAGCCGGAGGCGGCGCAGCGATCCGAGGAGCGCGACGAGGAGAAGGCTCACGGCGGTACCGGCCGTCGCGACGAGCCAGGCGCGGGCGAACAACGAGCGCCCGGAGCCCGGAGCCGGGTCGAAGCCGAGCGTCCAGTCGCGGCCCCCGAAGTGCACCGGGAGGGTCACGGCGGCTACGGGCGTGGCCGAAGGGGCCGGATCCTCAGAGCCGTCCCAAAGAAGCGGCCCGCCGCCGGGAAGCGCGCCGTCCCACACGCGCAGCCGAAGGCGACGACCCTCGACCTCGTGCCAGGGCCCGAGGATTCCGTGCATCACGTCGTCCAGCCGGACGACCGCGTAGACCCAGCCGAGAAGGCGAGCGCGACGCTCCTCGACGCCCGGCCCCGGTCTCCCGCCCCGGTAGACGGGAACCGAGATCAACGCCCCGGGTTGGACGTCGGCGCCCGACTCCTGGATGAGGACGAGGGGCGCGGAGAGCGCCGTGTCGTCCTCGTCGCGCGCTCGCTCGAGTGCCGCCCTCCGGACCTGCTCCGAGAGTCCGTCGTAGCCCAGGGCACGGAGATTCCGCCCTTCGCAGGGCTCGATCCAGACGACCGCCGAGCACGCCTCCCTGTCCGGGGGCGGCTCGGGCCAGAGCCTGAAATCCGGCAAACCTTCCGCACGGACCTGCTCGACCAGGGACTCCCGTTCCCGGCAGGGGAAGGCGCGCACGAAGCCGAGCCCCTGGACGCCCGGGTAGCGGGTCCCCATCCGGAGGCCGGAGACGTAGGCGTGCCACTCCTCACGCGTCGTCCGCTCCGAGGCGTCGAAGAAGGCGGCTCCTCCGCGGAGGAGCGTTTCCAGCCTCTCGAGCCCGACCACGATTCGCGTACGCACGTCGGCCGCCCTGCCGGCGAGATCCTGGCGGGCGAAGTCCTCCGCGCGCAAGGCTTCCCGCCTCGCGGCCAGCGCGGTCAGAGCGAGCCCGGCGGCGAGGACGGCCCAGGCGGGCCACGAGCTGCCCGCCCGCCGCGCCCGGCGCCCGGCATCAGGCTGCGGGCGCACGAGAGTCCCCGGCGGGGCCCGGGCCGGCCGGTGGCTCGAGCGTGAAGGAGAAGGTGGCGCCCCCTCCGGGCAGACCGGACGCGCGGACCCACCCCTCGTGGCGCCGAACGATCTTCTCGACGAGCGCGAGGCCTATGCCCAGGCCCGGGAAAGAGTCGGGCGGGTGGGCCCTGTGAAAAACCCTGAAGAGGCTGGAGGAGTGCGCCATGTCGAAGCCCGCGCCGTCGTCGCGGACGTGGAAGATCGTCTCACCTCCCTTTCTCGACGCGCCGAGCTCGATCCTGTTCCCGGGCCCTTCTCCCGTGAACTTCCAGGCGTTGCGGATCAGGTTCTCGAGCACCTCGCGGACGAGCAGCCCGTCCGCGTTCGCCGTGAGTCCGGGCGTGAGAGCCCACATGACCCGGCGATCCGGATCCTCCTCCTCGAGATCCGCGGCGATCGACGCGGCCATGGCGGAAAGGTCGACGGGGCCGCGGACGACGACCGCGCGAGAGAGGGCCGCGAGCCGGAGGAGAGCCTCGATGAGCCGGCCCCCGCGGTGCGCCGCCTCGGCGATTCGTCCGAGCCGGCGCCGCGATTCCGGGTCGAGACGGTGCTCCCCGTCCTCGAGGAGCGCCCCGGCGTGGCCGCTGATCCCGCGGAGCGGAGCGGTGAGATCGTGGGCGACGGTGTAGGAGAAGGACTGGAGCTCGGCGTTGCTGGCGTGGAGCTCGGCCGTCCTGGCGGCGACGCGAGCCTCGAGGTCGGCATTCAGCTCCCGGATCTCGGCCTCCCGCGCTTTCAGCTCGGTCACGAGCCGGTCCCGCTCCGCGACCGTGCGCGAGAGGACGACCTCGCTGTGGGAAAGCGTCGAGAGCATTCCCGCGAGGCGCACGAGGAAGTCCGAGGCGCCGTGGATTCGCTCCCGGCTGAACCTGGAGACCTCCGCGAGGGCCGGCAAGCGCCCCTCGCCGGCGACGCCGCCCGGATTTCCTTCGCCGCAGAATGCGTCGCGTGGGTCGTCGTCGAAAAGGAACGGGCCGATGAAGAGGGTGCCGAGGCGGCGCCCGGCGACCACGACGGGGGCCTCGACGTTCCGGAGCCCGAGACGGCAGGCTCGTGATCCGAGCGGACAGGCCTCGACCCGCTCGCAGGGGAGGACGCCGCCGTCCGGGGAGAGCTCCGCCGCGTTCTCGCGCGATGCGTGGGAGCGACGACAGAGGTTCTCCGCGGACGAGGAGGCGACCATTCGGCCGGAGACGTCGAGCAGTGCGGCGCCGATCCCGGTGAGCGACCGGAAGTCCTCGAGGAGGAGCTGGAGCTGGCCGGTGTCGAGAATGTCCGACAGGGAGAGCGCGGAGACGTCGGCTTCCGGGAAGAGGAGGGCCTCGAGCCGTGCCCTCACGCTCCTCTCGCTCGCGCGGAGAGCTTCCTGCGCCGCCCGAAGCCGCAGGAACGCCTCGACCCGAGCGAGGAGCTCCGTCCGGCCGATCGGGCGAACGATATAGCCGTCGGCGTGACCTCGGCGAAGGCCGTTCGCCTGCTCCTCCGAGCGGGTCCTGAGGCCCGAGAGGAGAACCAGGAACGTCCCCTCGAGGGTCGGGTCGTCCTTGAGGCGGCGGGCCAGCGCGACCCCGTCGCCGTCGGGGAGGACGACGTCGAGCAGGACGAGGTCGGGCCGGAGCGAACGGCAGAGCCGCTCGGCTTCGGTGGCGGACGCCGCCGTCGAGACGAGGTACCCGGCGCGGGAGAGAGCTCGCGACGTCGTGTAGGCGACTTCGGGGTCGTCGTCGACGACGAGGATCGCCGCGTTCGCGCTCACTGCGGCGCCTCCTCCCCGGTGCCTGCGACGAGAAGGGTGCGAGGAAGGAGGAACCCGACGCAGGCGCCTCCGTCCTCCGGGTCGCGGACGACCATTCGGCCGCCGTGAGCCTCGACGACGCGGCGTGACAGGGCGAGGCCGAGCCCGATGCTCTTCTCGCCGTTCCGCTTGCGTCCGCCCGTCCCGGTGAAGTCCGCGAAAAGGTCCGCGCGCCGGTCGGCGGGGATCCCGGGGCCGCGGTCGACGACTTCGAAGCGGATGTCGCAGCCTTCGCGCCGGCACTCCACGCGAACGGTCGAGCCGTCCGGGGCGTGCTCGACCGCGTTGCTCAGGAGGTTCTCGAAGACCTGGCCGATCTTGGGCCCGTCGGCGTGGAGGACGATCGTCGCGAGGGTGGGCGCCGCTTCGATCCGGATTCCGCGGGACCGCGCGGGCGCCGCGTTCAGAGCGATCGCCTCGGCGAGCAGGTGCTCGACGCGACACCGCGCGGCGTCGAGACCGAGCCGGCCCGAATCGATGGCCGCGACGTCGAGGAAATCGTCGATGACCCGGGCCATTCCCCTCGTGGCCGTGTGAATCGTCCTCAGCAGCCGCAGGTGCTCCTCGTCGAGCCCCGTCGCGAGCTCGTCCAGGAGCATCTCGACGCAACCGAGGACGAGGTCCACGGGGCGTCTCAGATCGTGGGTCGCCATCCCGAGAAACCGGTTCTTCTCTTCGTTCCGTTCCGCCAGCTCGCCATTTCGGCGGGCCAGCTCGCGGGTCATCTCCGCCGCCTCGCGGCTCAAGGCGAGGACCTCGCGGCGGAGGCGAGCCTGCTCCACGGCGTCCGTCTGGCCGAAGACGAGCGGTCCCTCGCTCGTCAGGACACACGTCACGTAGTACGTCTCCGGGAGGCCGGAGATGGTCCGGGCGTTCAGCAGGCAGACGCGGCCCGGGGCCAAGCGGAGCTCGGTCCAGATCGGCGCGTTCCTGAAATTCAGGAAGAGCCTGTCGATCGGCTCCCCGGCGAGCGCGAGGCCGCCGAGGTCGCGGGCGTGGCGGTTGGACCAGCGGATCGTGCCAGCCTCGTCGACGCCGAGCAGGACGATCCCGGCCACGTGCTCGAGGTACTGCCAGGCGGCCTCGAGTCGGCCTGGAGTCTCGGGGGCGGTCAACCGACTCGCCTCGCGAGTCGGTCCAGCTCCTCGAGCGAGCGGACGACCTCGACACCGGGACGCACGCCGGCCGCGCCCACGGCGCCGGAGCGGAAGGCCTGCCCGCCCACTGCCAGGGGAACCGAAGGGAACGTCGCCCGCAGAGCGTCCAGGGCCTCGTGGAGCCGCGGAAGGTTCGCCGCGATCGCCAGGGAGAGGCCGACGAGCTGCGGTCGGCGTTCTCCGACGAATCGAAGGAGGTCGGGGACGGGCGTGCTGGCGCCGAGGTACAGGCCGCGCCAGCCGCTCAGCTCGAAAAGGTCCGCCGCCATCTGTGCCCCGAGCTCGTGGTACTCGTCCGCGACGCAGGCGAGGACGACCGTTCGCGTGCCGCGCGGGCCGGAAAAGAGGTCGGCCTGGACCAGCCCGAGGAGCCGACGGGTGATCGCCGTGGCGAGGTGCTCGGTCGCCACGGAGATCCGGTCGGCCTCCCAGAGCTCCCCGACCCGGTCGAGGGAACGCTGAAAGAGGTCGACGTAGAGGGAACGGAGCGGTGCGCCTCCCTCGTGGAGCTTCGAGACGATCGTCCCGCACTCGGGGCCGTCTCCGTCGAGGAGGGCTTCGAGGTACCGGGGATAGACGGGCTCGATCACGGGCGCATCCCCGCACGGACCCTGCCGGGCGTGCTGCCCGTACCGTGGTCGCAGGTGATTCTCATGGAGCTTCGGAAGCGCATTCGCATGTCTCTCGTCGGGCAACGCAATCGGCGTGCCGAGCTCGGATCGCCACCGGTCCGGGTCGTCACCGACGCCTCTGCACGCTCCGACCCGGACGCCGGAAGGGCGCATCCGAGCGGGATCCCCGAGAGGCAGTCGGGAAGAAGCGGCGGCGGGCCGTCCGAAGCACTGGCGTGAGACGTGCTTCGCACTCGTATCGAAGGAAGCGAAGAATGAACGTCGAATCCGTGTTCCGCCCGCTTTCCAGTCTCGAGAGATCGATCGGCGGCCTCTACGCTCGATGGGCGGCCGCCTTCGCCGACGATCGGGCGGCGGCGTTCCTCTTCGTCAGGATGTCGAACGAAGAGAAGGGGCACGCCAGCCTCGTCGACTACCAGCGGCGCGTCGTTCAGCGGAACCCGGACCTCTCCGGAAACGTCGACGTCGACCTCGGCCTCGTCGAGGAGGCGATTCGCGAGACACGGCTTCTCAGGGAGTCCGCCGTGGCGCCGCGTCTCGAGGACGCCCTCCGGATCGCATACCGGATCGAGACCTCGGCGGCGGAGAGCCACTACCGCAACGCGGTGAAGAGCGCCCACCCGGAGCTCGAACGCCTCCTTTCCTGCCTCGGGAGCGAGGACCGGGAGCATCTCGAGCGCCTGCGAGGATTCGCGGGGGAGCGCGGCGTTTCGCTGGAGGCGATCCGGACGACCTGAGAATCCGCCGTGGCGGAGGCTGCTCGAAGGACGCCGCGGGGTTCCGGTGGACCGGGAGCGCCGTGTGGAGGTGCGTCGCACGGAGTTCCCTGCGAACGTTTCGCCTGACGCCTGGCAGGGTCCCATTCCCGCCCTCGCAGAACGCCGTGGCCTTCGCGGCTACGAGGTCGGAAGAGCGTCTCGGGCCTCTGGTGACGGTTCTGGCACGCGTCGCGTCGCCGGTGTCACTCGAGAAGCCCGGTACGCCCGGAGCCGAGACCCCGTTCCGCTTCGCGCTCGAGACCTCAGATTCCCGGGGCCGTTCCTTCGAGCACCGGGATCGAGGAGGCGAGAAGCGGAATGTGAGCGGGATCCCAGAGGCCCCGGCTCGCCTCTTCTTCGAGGATCAGGAGGGTCTGACGGTCGCCTCGGACGGCCCGGTACGGCCGCGACGAGGTCATCGCGTCGTAGGCGTCGGCGAGAGAGACGAGCTGAACGGGGAGCGGGAGCTCGGCTCCCCGCAGCCCGTCGGGATAGCCGGAACCGTCGATCCGTTCGTGGTGACGGAGGACGAACGACAGGTACGGCTCGAGGGCCGGGACCTCCTTCAGGAGGCTGAACCCAATGACGGGGTGCGAGCGCATGACGGCGAACTCGGCGTCGCTGAGGGGCTCGCGCTTGTAGAGGATCCCGTCCGGAATTGCGACGGTTCCGAAGTCGTGGATCGACCCGCCGACGCGGACTCTCTCCACTTCGGTTGTCGAGAGTCCTGCCAGCTTCGCCATCTCGGCCGCCAGGCGGCCGACCCGGGCGGAGTGCTCGATCCGGTGGGGCTCGCGAGCCTCTACCGCTTCGAGGATGTGCGCGAAAGGCAGCGCGGTTCGTTTCGCTTCGTCGCGCGTGCGGGCTGCCGCGAACACGGAGCGGAGGCGGTGCCTCGCGAGCGATTCGTGCGCCGGCCACACCAGGACTTCGTCCGCGCCGGCCTTCAGGGCGCTGACGCCTGCGGGGCCGGGAGGGACGAGGGCGAGGATCGTCGAGGCTGCGGTCCCCGGATTCTCCCGAACCATGCGAACCCGGGCCGCGACGCGGCCCCCGAGCCCGCTCAGCGCGACGACGAGAGTCCCGGCCTCAGCGGCCATCGCCGCCAGGTCGGAGGTCGTCGCCGCCGCCGCGACGGGGACGCGAAGCCTCTCGAGGCTCCGCGCGATCGAAGCGGCGCGCCGCGGGTCGGGCTCGAAGACGGCGATTCGGGGAGTGGCCACGCGGGAACGATAGCGCGAGTCGGGGACGGTGACGCTAGACTGCGACCTGCATGCCCCATTCAGGCCGGGAAACGGCCTTCGCGATCGGGCGATCGGAAGCCTGGTGCCGCTTCCTGGAGCGAGCGACCCGGGTCGCTCCTCTCGGAGTCACGGTCCTCATCCGGGGAGAGACCGGGTCTGGGAAGGAGATCGCCGCGAGGCTGATCGTCGCCCTGGGGCGGCGCGCCGAAGCTCCGTTCGTCACCGTGAACTGCGCGGCCCTTCCGGAGAACCTCGTGGAGAGCGAGCTCTTCGGGCACGCACGGGGCTCGTTCAGCGGGGCGACGGAAGCGCGGCGGGGCCTGTTCGAGGAGGCCCACCGCGGGACCCTCTTCCTGGACGAGATCGGAGCGCTCCCCCTCGCGGCGCAGGCCAAGCTCCTGCGCGTCCTCGAAGAGGGGCGCGTCCGGCGGGTGGGCGAGAATCGGGTGACGCCGGTCGACACGAGGGTCCTGGCGGCGACGGGACTCGACCTCGAAGCAGCCATCTCCCGGCGGGAGTTCCGCGAGGACCTCTACTTCCGCCTTTCCGCGCTCGAGCTCGTCGTCCCCCCCCTCCGGGAGAGACCGGAGGACATCCCCCTCCTCGTCGAGCATTTCCTCGACGACCTCGTGAAGCAGGGAGGACCGCACCGCACTCTCTCGCAGGAGTCGCTCGAGCTGCTGAGGCGCTATCCGTTCCCCGGCAACGTCCGGGAGCTGAAGCACGCCGTCGAGCAGGCTGCCGTCTTCGGAGACTCCGAAGTGCTCAAGCCGGCGGACTTTCGGGCGCTCTGGGCTCGATCCCAGATGCTCCTGCCGGTCGGGGAGCCGAAAGGCGGACGGGCCTCGATCGACGACGTGACGCCGGCGAAGCTGGAAGAGGCCCTCGCGAGGACGGGCGGGAATCGTCTCGAGGCCGCGCGCGTACTCGGGATCAGCCGCTCCTCGCTCTACAGGGTCCTCAGGAGGATGCCGCCCGTCGACCTCGGAACGGCTGGCTGACGTTGCATCCTCGCGATCTCCGGACGGGGGAACGATCGCGCCCCGGCCAGGCCGTCCGCTCAGGTGAAAGAGAGTGCGCCGATCTCCTCCGGAATCGGGTCCCAGCCGGCCGAGGAGAGGCGCAGGTCGGGCAGGGCCCGGATCTCGAGGGAAGGCGGGGCCGGGAGCGGCGCGAGCGGCGTCGCCGTCAGGACCGCGCCGATCGTGCTTCCGTTCGCGTTCCTGAGCGGCACGCCCCGAACAGGCAGCTCCACCTCGTCTCCCGCGGCGTCGCGAACGCGCGCCACACCGACAGCTTCCCTTCCGTCGAGGAGGACGCGCCCGACGAGGCCCGCCCCGGCGGGACCGCTCTCCCGGGCGGTCCGAACCGCCGCGAGCCCCTGCTCCTTCGCACGGTCGTTCTCGCGGACAAGGTCTCCGCGCTGATCGAGGATCCACACGGAGAAGGGCAGCTCCTCCACGAGCACGTCCAGGATCTGACCCAGCGTGCTCTCGGACCGGTCGAGAGCGCCGTGGGGGGCCTCCACGGCGAGTCCGGCCGCACCCTCGATTGCGTTCGCGCCGTCGAACAGGGGAAGGACCCGAACGGCGAACCGGCGATCCCCCGCGTTCAGGTTGCCGGCAAAGCGAACGCCACCGAGCGCCTGTCCGATCGCCGCGACCAGCATCGGCGTCTCTCCCCAGGCCTCCACGACGGCCAGCCCGTCGACGGCGGTGGGGCCACCGGTCAGCCAGCGGACCCCGCCCCCCTCGGCGAAGACGACGGTACCGGCCGCATCGACGGCGAAGATGGCGACAGGCGAGGAGCCCACGGCGGCAGTGAGGAGTCGCGTCCGGATGTTCTCAGGGCCGAGAGACCCGGCGTAACGCTTGGTCATGGCGCCTCCTTCGGGATCGGGTCCGCATCGTGGGACGCGAACGCGTCGGGCCGGGCGTCGTCTCGCGTGACAGATCTGTCACGGGTCGCGTCGTCCCCGTCCCGCCGGCCGGCCGCGAAAGCTGGGCTCTCGATCATCGCCCGGTTCGTCGCAAGGGGTGTGCCGTACCCCGAAGGTGAGCGTCAGGAGCCGGGGGAGAAGTCCCTCAGCCGCCTGTAAAGGGTCCGCCGGGAGATCCCGAGCTCACGCGCCGCCGCGTCCTTGTCTCCTCCCGTCCGGCTCAGCGTCTTCAGGATCGTCTCCCGCTCCGCGCGCTCGAGCGGGCTCTCTTCGCCGGCCGTCCGCCGGGAGCGCAGGTCGGGCAGGTCGGAGGAGTCGATGACGTCGCGGGCCCCGAGGGCGAAGGCCCGCTCGAGGAGGTGCTCCAGCTCGCGCACGTTTCCGGGGAAGTCGTAGGCGAGGAGCATGGCCATGGCGTCGGGGCTCACTTCGCGGACACGCCGGCCGAAGCGGTCGTTCAGGTCGCGAAGGAAGTGGGCGACGAGCGCCGTGACGTCCTCCCGGCGTTCTCGCAGCGGAGGGAGGACGACCTTCACGACGTTCAGGCGGTAATAGAGATCTGACCTCACCAGGCCGGAACGGACCGCCTCCTCGAGAGGCTGATTCGTCGCCGCGACGAGGCGGCAGTCGAAGGGATAGCTCCGGGTCGAGCCGACGGGGCGGACGGCGCGTTCCTGAAGGACGCGCAGCAGCTTGACCTGCAGCTGGAGCGGCAGCTCGGCGACCTCGTCGAGGAAGACCGTCCCTCCCTCCGCCGCCCGGAAGAGGCCGGGCGTGTCGGAGACGGCTCCTGAGAACGCCCCGCGGACGTGGCCGAACAGCTCGGACTCGAGGAGGTCCGCCGGGATCGCTCCGCAGTTGATCGGGAGGAAGGGGCGGTCTCTCCGAGGGGAGAGCCTGTGAATCGCGGCCGCCACGACCTCCTTGCCTGTTCCGGTCTCCCCCTCGATGAGGACGGAGGACACCGTAGGGGCGACGGCGACGAGCGTCGCCTTGACTTCGCGCATCGCCGCCGAGGACGCGACGAGCTCGCGGGCGGCGAGCCTTTCTCCGAGCCGGCTCCTGAGGCTTCGGACTTCCTCGCGCAGGCGTGACCGTTCGACGATCTGCGAGACGGTCCTGACGAGCACGGCGAGGTCGACGGGCTTGGAGAGGTAGTCGAAAGCTCCCAGCTTCAGCGCTTCCACGGCCGACGCGACGTCGGGATAGCCCGTGAGGATGACGACCTCGACGCCCGCGTCGCGCTCCTTGATCCGGCGAAGAACCTCCACGCCGTCCCCGTCGGGGAGGCGAATGTCGAGGAGGACGATGTCGAAGAGGTGTCCGGAGAGGGCGTCGAGCGCCTCGGCGGCGCTCCTTACGGCCGAGGCCTCGTAGCCCTCCGCGGCGAGCACGCGGACGACGAGCTTCGAGAGGGCCTCGTCGTCCTCCACGACCAGGATTCGGCCACGGGGAGCCGAAGACGCCTTCGTGTCCGCTCCCTCCCCGGCCACCTCTCTCCCAATCAATGCGCCTCCCGTCTCCCTGTCCAACATCGCCCCGACGGGGAGCGCGGCGAGTCGCGTCCCGAGAACTCCGTCGCTCTCGTGCCGACAGGGACTCCCGGATTCTGCGCCGTCCCGGCTCCTTTCCTCAAGGCGGAGGGTGCCGGCGGGAGAGAATCGACGCGGCAGGCGAGCGACTTGAGAGAGAAACTGCGAATCCTCATCGTCGAGGACGAGCCGGCGGACGCGGAGCTCGCCGCGATCGAGCTCCGTCGCTCCGGGCTCGAGTTCGAGGCGCTCCGTGTCGAGACGGAGGCGGCCCTCAGGACCGCCCTCGTGGACTTCGCGCCCCACGTCATCCTCGCGGACTTCACGCTCCCCGGCTTCGACGCCCTCGGCGTTCTCGCGGTCGTTCGCGACCTGTCGCCGACGACGCCCGTTCTCGTAGTGACGGGGACGATCGACGAGGAGACGGCCGTCTCCTGCCTGAGGGCGGGAGCGGCCGACTACCTTCTGAAGGACCGGCTCGGGCGCCTCGGCTCGGCCGTGTCGGCCGCCCTGGCGTCCCGCTCCGCCGAGGAGGAGCGGCGTCTCCTGACGGCCGCCGTTGAGCAGATCGACGAGGCGGTCCTCGTTACCGATCGGGAGGGTCGAATCCTCTGGGTCAACCGGACCTTCGAGCGGATGACGGGCTGGCCCCGCGGCGACGTGCAGGGGAAGGACCCACGCCTCCTGAAGAGCGGGCGTCAGGACGCGGCGTTCTACGAATCGATGTGGTCCGTGCTCCGGAGAGGCGAGGTCTGGCGAGGGCGTCTCACGAACAGGAGGAGGGACGGAGGTCTAATCGATGTCGACGCGACGATCTCTCCCGTGCGCGACGCGTCGGGAGCGGTTCGGCACTACGTCTCGGTCCAGCGGGACGTGACGCGAGAGACCGCGCTCCAGCGGCAGCTCGAGCTCAGCCAGAGGGTCGAGGCGCTCGGCCGGATGGCGGGGGGTATCGCGCATGACTTCAACAACCTCCTCGGCGTGATCCGGGGCTATGCCGAGCTCCTGCTCCGATATCCGCACCGGGAGGAGGACCTGAAAGCGGCCCTCGAGGAGGTCGTCAACGCTTCGGACCGGGGAGCCCGGCTCACCTCGCAGCTCCTCGCGTTCGGCAGACGCCAGCTCCTCCGGCCGCACGCCGTCGACCTTCGGGCCGCGCTCGGAGAGATGGACGGGATGCTCCGCAAGATCCTCGGCGACGCGGTGACGCTCGAGGTCCTCTCGCCCGAGCCGGTCTGGGTCCGGGTCGACCCGAGCCGGCTCGAGCAGGTCGTCCTCAACCTCGTCGTGAACGCCCGCGACGCGATGCCCGCGGGCGGGCGGATGACGATCGAGGCCCGGGCCGGGCGGGGCGAGAGCGGAGCGGCGACGCATGCCAGCCTCCGCTTCACGGATACCGGAGAGGGGATGCCCCCCGAGGTCCTCGAGCACGTCTTCGAGCCGTTCTTCACGACGAAGGCGGAGGGAAAGGGCACCGGCCTCGGCCTCTCGACCGTCTACGGAATCGTCACGCAGAGCGGCGGGGCCGTGACGGTCGACTCCGTTCCCGGCCAGGGGACGACGTTCGAGGTCTCCCTGCCGTCCTCGCCGATCCCGGAAGACGCCCCCGGGCCCCGCTCCGAGAGACCCGTACCCCGTGGGCGGGAGACCGTTCTCGTCGTCGAGGACCAGGCCGTCCTGAGGGGTATCGTCGTCCGGGCGTTGTCGGAGCAGGGCTATCGAGTCCTCGAGGCCGCGGACACCGACGAGGGGCTCCGTCTCGCCGCCCTCGAGAGTCCCCGGATCGACCTCGTCGTGACGGACGTCGTCATGCCCGGGGCCGGCGGCCTGGCCCTGATCAAAGCCCTCAGGGCCGGCCGCCCGGGACTGAAGGCCCTCTTCATGTCGGGCCACGGAGCCGAGGCCATCGAGCCGACCGGTGTCGCCGACGGGGACGTACGAGTCCTGCCCAAGCCGTTCCGGCTGGAGGATCTGGCCCGTGCCGTCCGCGAAACGCTCGACGGCCGCGAGTGAGGGTCAGGATCCCGCGGGCGGAAGCGAGCGGCCCGTCAGCGTCGAAAGCAGGCGGGCGGCTTCGCTGGGCAGCGTCCCGAACCGGATCCTCACGCCCGCACCCCGGCCCGCGGGGCCGAGCACCCGGGCGCGGATTTCCAGGCCGCCCGGGAGCGTGAGACGCACCTCGTCCCTCGGCTCGAAGGCCCCGCCCGTCTCGACGGCGGCTTCCCACCGGCCGACGGCACGCAGGACCCCGTAGGAGCCTCGGGCTCGCGCAGTGTCCGGGTCGATGCGCACGACCTCGACCTCGACGGGCGAACCGAGCGGCGTAAGCGGATCGGACACGGGAGCGATGGTGCGTCCGCCGGCGCCCAGGACCTCGGCGATGGAAACGAGGTCGCGCACCCCTTTCGGCTGCACGCTGAAGCGGGCGCCCAGGACGACGCCCTCCCCCGCCGCCCGCACGGTCGCCTCCGACGCGAGTACCTGGCCCCCGAGGGTGAAGCCCTGGATGCGGGAGGCCAGGTTGATCGGCGCGCCGACGACTCCGTACTTGGCCCGCCGCTCCGACCCGATGTTCCCGACGACGACCTCCCCGGTGTGGATCCCGATCCCCATCTCCATCTCGGGCAGGCCGAGCGCGCGCGCCTCCGCATTGACGGAGCCCATCGCGATCTGCATGTCGATCGCGCACGCCAGTGCCCTCGCGGCGTCGTCGTCCGCCGCCATAGGGGCGCCGAACAGCGCGAGGATCGCGTCGCCGATGAACTCGTCGACCGTCCCGCCGTGGCGGATCACGACCTCCGACATCGTCCCGAGGTAGAGGTTCAGCAGGGTCACGACGCTTTCCGGCGGAATCCGCTCGGCGGTCGGCGTGAAGCCGCGAAGGTCGGTGAGGAGGACCGTGACGACGCGACGCTCGCCGCCGAGGCGCAGGCCGTCGGGCGTTTCCAGGAGCTGCTCGACGACGGTGTCGGAGAGGTACCTGCCGAAGACCCGCGTGACGAACCGGTTCCTCACCTCGAGCGCCGCCTTCTGCTCGGAAAGCTCCGAGACCAGGCGCCCCTTCTCGACGATGACCGAGAGCTGGGAGGCGATCCGTTCGTACGCCTCCACGTGCGCGTCGCGGTAGGCGTCCACGTGACGGGAAGAGAAGAAGAGGAAGCCGATCGGCACGCCGTTGGCGACGAGGGGGCAGGTCAGCGACGAACGGACGCCCTCTTCGACGACGAGCCGGGTCGACTCGGATGCCGGCTTCGCCTCGAGGTAGGCAACGAGGTCGTTGAGGATCCGCGGCCGGCCGGTCATGAGGATCGTCTCCAGGCTGCTCCCCTCGAGCCTCGCCGCGTACCCCCGGCCGAGGAGGAGCGGGCCGAGCTCGCTTCGCGCCCAGCGGGCCCGCACGACGCGGCCGTCCTCCTCGAGGAGCGAGAAGCCGATCCGGTCGTACGGGAAGATCTCGCGGGCCTCGCGGTAAAAGTCGTCCAGGACGTCGTCGAGGAGGAGACCGGCGTTGACCCGCCGGGCGATGGCGTCGAGCTCCCCGATCTCGCGAAAGCGCCGCTCCAGGGAGAGCGAGAGGTCCCGGATCGCCGCTCCGAGGCGGCCGACGTCGTCGGACGCGCCGGCGTCCGGCACCTCGACGCCGTAGCGTCCGTCGCGAAGCGCCTTGGCGGCCTCGACGAGCCTCGGAATCCTCGGATCCTCGCGTCCCTCCAGAGTTCCCCCTCCTGCGGAAGCCCCGAGGGCCCGGGCTCGACCGGGCGCGACCGGGATTTCCGTCGGCCGTTCTGAGACAGGGGGATTATGCTCATGGTGCGAGGTTCCTGTGGAGGTGGTCGCGTGACGCAGGCGACGATTGCAGGGCGACCGGGGTCGGAGCGGCGGGCTTCGGCTCCACTGGCGTGGAGAAGGCGGAAGGCGTTCGCCGCGTGAGCGAGCCCGTGCCGAAGGACGCCGCCGAGGCGGTGCGCCGGCTCGACGCGGGCACCCCCGCGGCACTTGCCCGGGTTCCGCTCGATCGGGTGCCGCTCGGCTGCATCCTGCTCGAGCCCGACGGGACGATCACCGACTGGAACCCCTGGGCCGAGCGGATCTTCGGCTGGACGCGCGAGGAGGCCCTCGGGAGGAACGTCGTGGACCTCATCGTCCCGGAAGCGATCCGTCCCCGTATCGCCGCCGCGCTTAAGGAGCTCGAGTGCCGGACGGAGCTCGACACGGGCATCAACGAGAACGTGACGAAGTCTGGCACGCGGATCAGCTGCGAGTGGCACGATGCTCCGCTTCGAGACGACGGCGGGAAGGTCGTCGGGATCCTCGCGATGGCCCGCGACGTCTCCGACCGGCTCGAGGCGGAAGCCGAGCTTCGCGCGAGCCGCGGGCGCCTCGTCCGGCTCCTCGAGCGCCTGCCGGTCGCGACCGCGGTCGTCCGCGGCAACGGCACGATCGAGTCGTTCAACCACCGGGCCGTCGAGCTCTACGGCGCCGACGCGACGTCCGTGCCCACTTTCGCCGCCTTCATTCACCACCTCCTTCCCGAAGGCGAGGAGCGGCGCACGGTGGAGAGGGCCCTCCAGAACCTCCAGGAGGCGGCGGCGTCGGGCCTGCCGGAGCCGCCGATCCTCCTCTCCGCCCGGCTGCGAGACGGCCGCGAGATGGTGGTGGCCGCGGACTGCGTCGTCGACAACGACCTCGTCGTCTGGACGGCCACCGATATGACGGAGGTCCTGCGCCTCGAGGCCGAGCGAGCGCGGCTCGGACGGATCGTCGAGGAGAGCATCGACGAGGTGTACGTCTTCGACGCGGCGACCCTGCGCTTCCGGAGCGCGAACCGGAGCGCGCGCGACAACCTCGGGTACACGCTCGAGGAGCTGCGGGAGAGGACGCCTCTCGACGTCAAGCCGGAGCTCACGGAGGAGGCGTTCGCGAAGACGCTCGAGGCGCTGCGCAGCGGCGCCTCCCGCGGAGAGAGGTTCGAGACCGTTCATCGGCGCAAGGACGGCAGCACGTACCCCGTCGAGGACCACCTCCAGCTTTCCGCGCTGGGGGGGGACCCCGTCTTCGTCGCCATCATCCAGGACATCACCGTAAGGCGTCGCGCCGAGGAGGTGGTCCGCTGGATGAACGCGGAGCTCGAGGCCCGGGTCCGGGCGAGGACCCACGAGCTGCAGGAGTCGAATCGGGAGCTCGAGTCGTTCGCCTACTCGGTTTCGCACGACCTGCGCGCCCCGCTCCGCGCCATCGACGGCTTCAGCCAGCTCCTCGTCGAGGAATATGGTGGGCGGCTGGACGCGGAAGGGCTGAGGTACCTCGCCCGTATCCGCGAGGGTGCCCAGCGGATGGGAAACCTCGTCGACGACCTCCTTCGCCTCTCGCGGGTCGGGCGGACGGTGCTGAAGGTGGAGGCGGTCGACGTCACCGCTCTCGCGCTCGCGCTCCTCGGAGAGCTGCAGGCCGCCGAACCCGCACGGCGGGTCGAAACCGTCGTCGCACCCGGCCTCGCGGCGCAGGCGGACCGCGACCTCGTCAGGATCCTCCTCGAGAACCTGCTCCAGAACTCGTGGAAGTTCACAGCCCGCCGGGACGACGCGCGGATCGAGGTCGGGGCGGAGGGGACGGGCCCCGACGCCGCTTTCTTCGTGCGCGACAACGGAGCCGGGTTCGACATGGCCTTCGCTTCGCAGCTGTTCAAGCCGTTCTCGCGGCTTCATGCGCCTTCCGAGTTCAGCGGCACGGGGATCGGGCTCGCCATCGTCGACCGGATCGTCAGGCGGCACGGCGGGCGGGTCGAGGGCCTTGGGACGCCGGGCGCGGGGGCGACCTTCCGGTTCCGGCTGGGGGCCTGAGGGGGCAGGATGGCCGGAGAACCCCTCCTCTCGCGGCGCCCTGAAGCGAATTCGGCCGATCGAACGACCTCCCGTCGCGTAGCCGTCGGCCTCGCTCTCGTCCTCGTCTTCGTCGCGGCCGCCGCCGCGTTCGCGCTGAGGCTTCACGAGCGCTCCATGAGACGGGAGTGGTACGGACGGCTGGCCGCGATCGCCGAGGAGAGAAAGGCCTCGATTCTCGGGCACCTCGAGGAACGGCGCGAGGACGCCGAGGTCTTCGCTTTCTTTCCGAGCGTCGTGGGCGTCGCGGCAGGAGCGCCCTCCGGCCACGACCACGACTACCTCGACCATCTCGAGGTCGTCTTCGAGGCGGGCCGGGAGCGGTGGGATTGCCGGACCGTCGCGCTTCTCGGCCCGGCGTTCGACGAACGCCTCCGGGCGGGCGAACCGGTCGCCGCCGAGGCCCTTGCGCGCCTCACGGAGGTCGCTCCGAGTCGGACCTGGGTCGGGCTCGTAGGGACGCCGGGCGGGGGGCACCTCGTCTTCGCGGCACCCGTCGCGGCCACTCGCGGAAGCCCTCCGGCGGCGTGGATCGTCCTCGCCGACGACGCCGAGCGGAAGCTCGGGCGGCTGCTTCGGCGGGCCCCGGCCGGGATCCGGTCCGTAGACGTTCTTCTCGTCCTGCGGGAAGGAGAGCGACTCGTGACCCTCTCGTCCCTAGGCAGCCGGAGATCGGATACCTCGATCGCCGGCTCGTCCTACGCCGCGGCGAGCGGCGCCGCGAAGGACGCCGCCGACGGCCGGGCGGGCGTCGGGGAGTACGTCGACGACGCGGGAGTCCGCGTCCTCGCGGCCGTGAGGCACCTCCCGGAATTCGGCTGGGGCCTCGTCGTGAAAGTGGACGCCGCCGAAGCCCTCGCGGGCCTCGCGTGGAACCGCGCCCTCTCGGCTGCGATCGTCCTCTCGATCGCATTGGCCCTTTTCGCGCTCGTGAGGTGGACGCGGGCCGAAGAGCGCCTGCGGGCCTCGCGGGAGCAGGGGCGGCGGGACGAGCGCCACCGTACCGTCCTCGAGCAGGTGCGGGACGCCGTGATCTGGGTCGACCCGGATTCCGGCCGGATCCTCGAAGCCAACGGCGCCGCGGAGGAGCTTTGGGGATTCCCGCGCGAGGAGCTTCTGGGGCTCACCCTCTTCGACCTGCGACCCGCGGAAGAGAGAGACACGGGCGATCCGGCGCGGGAGAGCCTCCGGACGAGCCGCGCCCGCTTCCGAGCCCGTCATCAGCGGCGGGACGGGTCCGAGGTCCGGGTCGAGATCTCCTCCCGGCTCGTCTCCCTCGACGACGAGGAGCTTCTCGTCGCCGTCGTGAGGGACGTTACCGAGAACGAGGCGGCGCTCTCCCGGATCCAGCTGCTCAATCGCCTCCTGCGCACGATCAACGCCGTCGACCAGGTGCTCGTCGAGGTCCGGGACCGGGACCAGGCGCTCCAGAGAGTCTGTGAGGAGATCGTCTCGGTCGGAGGGTTCACGGTGGCGTGGTTCGGCGTCGAGGGAGAGGGGCAACGGCTCGTCCCGGCGGCGATCGCCGGCGGGACCGGGGGCTACTTCGACGATCTGAGCCTCTCATTGACCGATTCCCCCGAGCGGAGAAGCCCGACCGTCGAGGCCTTTCTCGAGAGGCATCCGGTCCTGCTGAATGACTGGGAGGCCGATTCTCGGATCGCGCCCTGGCGCGAGGCGGGATTGCGTCGGGGCTATCTCTCGAGCGCATCGTGCCCGGTCCTGAGCCCGGGCGGGCTGCACGGGGTCCTCGCCCTCTACGCGTCGGAAAAGGGGGCCTTCGTCCCGGAGGCGAGCCTCCTCCTCGAGGACCTCGCCCGCGACGTCGGGCTCGCCCTCGACCTCATCGACGCGGAGGAACGCCGGCGGATAGCGGAGGCGTCGCTCGCCCGGAGCGAGGAGCGCTATCGAGAGCTGTTCGAGCACAACCCGGCGCCGATGTGGGTCTTCGAGATCGAGACGCTGCGCTTCCTCGCCGTGAATGGGGCGGCCACCGAGCTCTACGGCTACTCGCGGGAGGAGTTCCTCGCCAGGACCCTGCGCGACATCCGGCCGCCGGAGGACGTGGCGAGGCTCGAGGCCGACGCCCGCGTGCCCCGAAGCGCCATCCGCCGGTCGGGACCCTGGCGCCACCGCCGGAAGGACGGGGCGGAGCTCCTCGTCGAGATCGTCACGCACGACGTCGAGTTCGATGGCCTCCCGGCGCGGCTCGTCCTGGCGAATGACGTCACCGAGCGGCTGCGGGCCGAGGAGAAGCTACGGGCGTTCTTCGACTCGGGAATGGTCGGCGCGATCCTCGCGGACGTGCACGGGAACGTGCTCGCCGCCAACGACGAGTTCCTCCGGATCGTCGGCTTCACCCGCGGGGACCTCGAGGACGGCCGGCTCCGGTGGACGGAGATCACCCCGCCCGAGTGGCTGCCGGTCGACGCCGCGGGGATCGCCGAGGCGAAGGCCAGGGGCGTCTGCACCCCCTACGAGAAGGAATACGTGAGAAAGGACGGGTCGCGGGTCCCCGTCCTGGTCGGCTACGCTCTCGTGGGCGAGGATCGCGAGGAGTCGGTCGCCTTCATCCTCGACCTGACGACGCGCAAGGAGTCGGAAGCGCGGCTCGCGGAGACAACGCGCCTCCTGCAGGCGATCGTCGAAGGTTCGCCGGCGCCGATCCTGACGCTCGACCTGGAGGGGTTGGTGACGTCGTGGAACCCGGCCGCCGAGGCAGTCTTCGGCTGGAGCGTGAATGAGGCGCTCGGCCGGACGCTGCCTATCGTCCCGGTCGGGCGGGAGGATGAGTTCCGATCGTTCCTGTCGGACGTCCGCGAGGGCCACGCCTTCTCGGGACGCGAGGTCCGGAGGCGACGCAAGGACGGCAGCCTCCTCGACGTCTCGATCGCGGCGGCGCCGCTCAGGGACGACGCGGGCGCCGTCAAGGGCGTGGCTGCCGTCCTCGTCGACGTCTCGGCGCGCGTGAAGGCGGAGGAAGAGGTGCTGCGCCTCAACGCCGACCTCGAAGAGCGGGTCGAGCGCCGGACGGCGGAGCTCGTCGCCAAGTCGAAGGAGCTCGAGAGCTTCGCCTACTCGATCTCCCACGACCTCCGGGCACCCCTGCGCGCCATCGACGGCTTCTCGCGCCTGCTCGAAGAGGACCACGCGGGGAGCCTCGACGAAGACGGGCGGCGCCTGACGGGGGTCGTGAGGGAGAACGCCCGGCGGATGGGGAAGCTCATCGACGACCTCTTGACGTTCTCGAGAGCCGGGCGCCACGAGCTCCGGAAGGTCCTCGTCGACGTCGGCGAGGTCGTCCGATCGGTGCTCGAGGAAGTCCTGCCGGAGCAGGAGCGCGGGCAGAGCGAGGTGCTCGTCGGCGAGCTTCCTCCGGTCGCCGCGGACCCGGCGCTCCTCCGCCAGGTCTTCGTGAACCTCCTTTCGAATGCCGTGAAGTTCACGTCGACGCGCCCGCGGCGGCGCCTCGAGATTCGGGGACGGCTCGAAGCCGGGCGTGTAATCTACGAAATCACGGACAACGGCGTGGGGTTCGACATGCGCTACGCGGGCAAGCTCTTCGGCGTTTTCCAGCGCCTGCACGGGCGTGAGTTCGAAGGGACCGGCGTCGGCCTCGCCCTCGTCGAGAGGATCGTCTCGCGTCACGGAGGCACCGTTTCCGCCCGCGCCGAGGTCGGCGTCGGCGCGACGTTCACCCTCTCGTTCCCGGACGAAGGAGCCAGCGAATGAGCTCGACCGACAATCACGACGTCCTCCTCGTCGAAGACAACCCCGACGACGTCGAGCTGACCCTGCGGGCATTGAAGCGGGCCCGCCTCCTCAACCCGGTGCGGGTCGTGAGGGACGGCGCGGAGGCGATCGAGCTCCTCTTCGGTGGGGAGGGGCGGAAGGGCCGGCCGCGCGTCGTCCTCCTCGACCTGAAGCTCCCCCGCGTCAGCGGCCTCGAGGTGCTGGAGCGGATCCGGAGGGAGGAGTCGACGCGGACGCTCCCCGTCGTCGTCCTGACCTCCTCGAGGGAGGAGCCCGACATCCGACGGGCTTACGAGCTCGGCGTCAACAGCTACATCGTCAAGCCGGTGGAGTTCGAGAAGTTCGTCGCGGCCGTGGGCGAGGTGGGCCTCTACTGGCTCGTCCTCAACCAGCCTCCGGAGTGAGTCGGGGATGACGGCTTCCGCCCTTCCCGCCCCCGAGACGCTGCGGCTCCTCGTCCTCGAGGACGTTCCTTCGGACGCCGAGCTCGAGATCCGCGAGCTGCGGCGGGCGGGCGTCGGCGGAGAGTGGCTTCGAGTCGAAACGGAGGCCGCGTTCCGCGAGGCGCTCTTCTCTTTCTCGCCGGACGTCGTTCTCGCCGACTACACGCTCCCGTCCTGGAACGGCCTCGAGGCCCTTCGCGTCGTCCGGGAGCTCCGGCTGGAGCTGCCATTCGTCGTCGTGACGGGCGCGCTCGACGAGGAGACGGCCGCGGACTGCATCAAAGCCGGGGCGGACGACTACGTCCTGAAGGAGCGGCTCGCGCGACTTCCGCATGCGGTTCGATCGGCCTGCGACGCCTGGGCCGGCCGGGTGGCCCGCAGGAAGGCCGAGGAGGAGCTCCACCTCCGGCGCTCCGCGCTCGAGGCCGCCGCGGACGGGATCGTCATCACCCGCGTGGACGGCGAGATCGTCTGGGTCAATTCCGCCTTCACCCGGATGACCGGCTGGACGCTCGAGGAGGCGCGAGGGCAGAACCCGAGGCTCCTGCGCTCCGGGGTCCAGCGAGAGGCCTTCTACCGCCAGATGTGGGAGACGATCGTCGCGGGCGGCGTCTGGCGGGGCGAGCTCTACAACCGCAGGAAGGACGGCACCCTCTACGTGGAGGAGATGAGCATCACTCCCGTTCGCGGCGACGGCGGGGCCATCACCCATTTCGTGGCGATCAAGCAGGACGTGACGCCCCGGAAGAAGCAGGAAGAGGTCATCCACAACCTCGCGACCCGCGACCTCCTGACCGGCCTGCCGAACCAGGCCGTTCTCCGCGAGGAGCTCGAGCGAATCGTAGCGGAGGGAGAGAGCGAGACCGGCGCCGGGCTGGTCCTGCTCGACGTCGACCGCTTCTCGCTCCTCAACAGCTCCCTCGGGCACCCGGTCGGCGACCGCCTTCTCGCGGAGCTCGCGGAGAGGCTCGCCGTGGCGCTTCCACCCTCAGCCCGCCTCTACCGGTTCGGAGGAGACGAGTTCGCGGCGCTCTTTCCAGGGACCGGCCTCGCCGACACGGAGAGTGCGGCCGAAGCGCTCCGCGCCACGGTGGACGGCATGCGCTTCTCCTCTGAAGGGGTCGTCTTCGACGTGACGGCCAGCCTCGGCGTGGTGCCTGTGGAATTCTCGCGTTCCGCCGCGGCGACCCTCGCCCTCGCCGACGCCGCCCTTCACATGGCCAAGGAGGAGGGGCGGAATCGCTGGGTCACATGCACGGAAGACTCCGCCGGCCGGCGGGCCATGGACGACCTCGGCCGCTGGGCCGCGCGGGTGAGGGACGCGATCCGGGACGGCCGGCTCCGTCTCCTCGCGCAGCGGATCGTCTCGCTCGAGACCGGCGAGACCGAGCACGAGGAGATCCTCGTGAGGCTCGTCGACGAGTCCGGCGGCCTCGTCGCTCCGGGGGCGTTCCTCGCCGCTGCGGAGCGATTCGGCCTGATGACTTCGCTCGACCGCTGGGTCGTGACCCGCACCATCGAGCTTCTCTCGAAGGCGCCCGGCCGGCATCTCTTCGTCAACCTCTCCGGGACGAGCCTCGGGGACCGGGCGCTGCTATCCGAGATCGAAGCGCTCGTCTCGGGGAGCGGGCTGCCTCCGGGTGCGCTCACGTTCGAGATCACCGAGACGGCGGCCATCGCCGACATTCCGGGCCTTCAGCGCTGGGCCCGCCGGCTCAAGGAGCTCGGCTGCGGCTTCGCGCTCGACGACTTCGGGACGGGGTTTTCCTCTTTCGCCTACCTTCAGGCGCTCCCGGTCGACCTCGTGAAGATCGACGGGTCCTTCGTCCGCGACCTCGACACGAAACCCACGAACCGCGCCCTCGTCAAAGCCATGATCACCGTGGCCCACGCGCTCGGGAAGACGGTCGTCGCGGAGATGGTCGAGACGGGCCCGATCGCCGCGATCCTGAAGGAGCTCGGCGCCGAGTTCGGACAGGGCTGGTACTGGGGGAGGCCCGAGCCGGCGAAGCGGGCCTGACGCGGCCTTCCCGGCGCGAAAGGCGCGGTGGCGGCGACATCGACGGTCTGCCCGGGCGGCAAGGCGCGGCCCGGCCCGGGACGGCGGAGGAGCCGGGGAACCCTACAATCAGGCGACGACGGCGGCGCCGCCGGAAGAGGTGTGGCACATGTCGAACGAAGCCCGACCTCCTTTCTCCTGGGCCGACCTCCCGAAGCCGGACCCGAAAGGCGACGACACGGCTCGCGGGCGCGTCAGGGCGCTGTGCGTCGTCGAGAAGCTGAGAACGGCGTTCCAGCCCGTCTTCCGCGCCCGAACAGGGGAGCTGATCGGATGCGAAGCGCTGCTCAGGCTTCCGCCCGGAAGCGGTTTCGCAGGCCCCTACGAGGCGTTCACGGAAGCGATCCGGATCGGGCTCGCGGCGGACCTCGAGGTCGCCTCCACGGAACGGGTCCTCCAGGACGCGGAGCCCTTCGCGGGAGATCATCTGATCTTCCTCAACGTCCTCGCGCCGTTCCTGACGGATCCGCGCCTCGGGGCCGCATGGCTCGTGGAGAGAATCGCGGCCCACGGGCGTCAGCCGTCCCGGGTGATCCTCGAGCTGCCCGAGATCAGCCGGATCGCGGACTTCAACGAGTTCGCCCGGGCGCTGGAGCCGTACCGCCGAGAGGGTTTCCGGGTGGCGATCGACGACTTCGGCGCGGGCTACACGAACCTCCGCATGATCACGGACATCGCCCCGGACTTCGTCAAGCTGGACCGGGTCTTCATCGAGAACATCTTCGTCCACGCGCGGAAGAGGATCCTCGTCGAGTCGGTCGTCTCTCTCTGTCATCGCATCAACTGCGGGGTCGTCGCGGAGGGAATCGAGACCTCCGAGGACCTCGAGACCTGCCTGGGGGCCGGAGTCGACTTCCTCCAGGGATTCCTGCTCGCGCGCCCCGCGCCGGCCGAGGAGGCGTTCTTCGCCGAGGACCTGACGGTGGAGTCGGTCCGCGGCGCCCACGCGCGAGGCGAGATCGACGCCGCGGTCTCCCAGGGTCCGACACTCCCTGCGGACGCCCCCCTCTCGGCGGCGAACGCCTGTTTCTCTTCGAACCCCGACCTCGACGTCATCCCGATTCTCCTTTCGGGCCGGGTCATCGGCGTTCTCGACCGCGCGCGTTCCGCGGCCCTGCCATACCTGCCCGGGTTCTCTGCGACCGATCCCGTCTCCGCCTCGGTCTCGGACTCGGAGTGGGACCAGGTGGACGAGACGACGCCGCTCGAGCAGGTCACGGCCCTCATCGGCAAGAGACCGAAAGCTCGGCGTTATGACCCGGTGGTCGTGACGGGACCGGGGAAGGCGTACCGAGGGCTCGTCCGGTTCGACGACCTGCTGGCGCTGTTCGTCCGGCTCTACGTCGAGAACGGCCTCGAGACCCATCCCCTCACCAATCTCCCCGGCCGGGGACGACTGGAAGCCGAGGTCGGCAGGCGCCTGGCCCTGCGGCAGCCTTTCGGGCTGGCCCGACTGAACCTGCGGAGGTTCCGGCCCTTCAACGACCGATACGGCTTCCCCCGGGGCGACAAGCTCCTCTCGCACCTGGCGGCCATCCTCAAGACGCTCTCCCACGAGGAGCCCGGCTCCTTCCTCGCTCATTACGGCGGCGACGACTTCGGCTTCCTGCTGTCGCCCGAGCGCTCGTCCGAGATCGTCCAGCGGGCCGTGCACGGGCTTTCGGCCACGATCGGCGAGTTCTACGACCCCGAGGATCTTTCCGCGGGAGGGGTCGTCGGCCGCGACTCGAGGGGAGGCCCGACCGTCATCGCGCCCGTGGGGCTCGTAGCGGGGATGGCGGTCTGGGGCGGAGCGGGCCAGCCGACGCTCCAGGTGATCTCCCTGGCCGCCGAGACGGCACTCCGCGAAGCACGGAACGAGGGGACTGTGCAGCCTGTCGTCCGGCCCGTCGGGCCGCTGACCGAGCCGACCCCAGCGCCGCCGCGTACGGACGGGCCGCCCCCGACGTGGACCAGCCTGCCAAGGCCATTCCGCTGAGCTGCTACTCCGTGGACTCGTCGTGGGAGGCGGGGAATCCGCTGCTCTGGCGACCGTAGAGAGTTTCGTACCGGACCCAAATAAGGAAGCCCAGCCCCAGGAATTGGGGCAGGCCGGGGTAGCCTCTCGGGTACCCGAGGGGGTAGGCTGGTCCCGTATTGAGACGGTGGGCCGTCACTCCGGCCGTCCCGGCCTGCGCCGGGTTTCGGCGGTTCCGGCGTTCGGGGCGCCCGTGATCGGCGTGCGGGAGCTCTGGCGGCGGCGTACCGACGTTGTCGCTGCCGTTGCCGGCACGGCGGCGGCGGCGGCCGGAGGCCTCGCTCTCATCGGCTGGGCCCTCGGAGAGCCGCTCCTCACCAGCTTCGGCTCGCGGCATATACCGATGGCGCCGAGCACCGCGCTCCTCTTCCTCGTCTTCGGGGCGACCGTCGTTCTTTCGGCCGGTAAGACCGACGGGGCCGTTCGGCGGACCGCCGCGGTCGCCGGGGCCATCTCCGGTGGAGCCGTCGCGCTCCTCCTCCTCGTCGCCTCGCTCAGAGGCGTGACACTCCCCGTCGAGCACCTGGGCTTCCGGATCTCGGGACATGTGCAGGGGGCTCCCGTCGGGTTCATGTCGCCCGTCACGGCGACGGCGTTCCTGCTCGCGGGGGCTGCCCTTTCGAGCAACCTTCTCTCGCGCGGGCCTCGCCCCGGGCGCACCCTCGCAGTGACGCTCGCCGGCATCGTCCTCGTCGCGGGCGGCGGCGTCTTCGTTCTCGCCTACCTCGCCGGGGAGCCGCTGGCCTACGGCCACACGTTCATTCCGCCCGCGGCGCCGACCAGTGCGGCTTTCATGGCCCTCGGGCTCGGAACCGTCGCGCTCGCACGGACCAACCGCGAGAGCGGGCGCGCGCACTCGAAACTGCCGGCTGGTTCGACCGCGGCGATGCTCGGCCTCTTCCTCGCGCTCGCCGCCGGAATCGTCCTCACCGGACTCACCTGGTACCGAGGCCGCGACCAGCAGTTCCGCGAGCAGGTCGACCGCCAGCTCGCCGCGGTCGCCGATCTGAAGGCGGCCGATCTCGCGGAATGGAGGTCGGAACGGCTCGGGGACGGCCGGGTCCTCCAAGGGAACGAAGCGTTCCTTCGGCTCGCGCGCGGGGTCCTCGAGGGCACCGCAACCGAGGCCGACCTCGGAGTGCTCCGCAGCTGGCTGGAGAACATCCGGGCGAGCTACGGATTCGAGGCCATCCAGCTGCTGGATGATCGCGGCACGGCGCGGCTCGCCCTGCCCGCAGCCGCCCCTCGTCCGTGCCGCGTGATCCCGGCCGAGGTCGCCGATGTTCTCGCGTCCGGAGAATCGCGACTCCTCGACCTGCACAGGGATTCCGCCGACGGGCCGGTTCACATGGCGGTCCTCGTGCCCCTCGTCGACAAGTCGTCGGGCTCAGCCCTCGGCTCCGTCCTCCTTCGGATCGACGCGTCGGGGTTCCTCTTCCCGTTCCTCTCCCGGTGGCCCTTCGCGACCTCATCGGCGGAGTCGGTCCTCGTGAGATGGGAGGGGGGCGAGGCCGTCTACGTCAGCGAGCTCCGCTCTTCACCCGGGTCGGCCCTGCGCCTGCGAGTACCGGCCGACAGCCCCGAGCACGCCATCCTTCGGGCCGCGCGCGGCCTCCAGGAAGACGAGCCGGGCCGCTTCGAGTCGACGGTCGTCGGCACGGCGCGGCAGGTCCCGGGTTCGCCCTGGTGGCTCCTGACGCGTATCGACGCGGCGGAAGCCTACGCGCCGCTCCGCGAGCGCCTCTGGCTGACGGTCTTCCTGATGGCGGGGCTCCTCCTCGCCGTCGGCGCCGGAATCGAGGCGGTCCGCCGGCGCGAGCTGGCTCGCCTCGAGGTCGCGAGGCGGCAGGTCGAGGAGGAGCGTTCGTCCCTCAGGGACGTCATCGAGCGGAGCCTGAACGAGGTCTACCTCTTCGACCCGGAGACTTACCGCTTCCGCTTCGTGAACAGGGGGGCCGTCCGGAACCTCGGGTACACACCCGACGAGCTCTACTCCATGACACCGCTCGACATCGTCCCGGAGATGGACGCCGCCGCGCTCCGGAGGCTCGTCTCCGACGCGGCGTCGCTGCGGGGCGAGGCGCACCGGGTGGAGGCGATCCAGCGCAGGAAGGACGGCACCCTCTACCCGGTCGAGGTGCACCTGCAGCGCGTGGACGTCGCAAGCGGGCCGGTCCTCCTCGCCATCGTCAACGACATCACCGAACGCCGGGCCGCCGAGGACCGTATCCGCAAGCTGAACCGGGTCTTCGCGGTTCTGAGCGACGTGAACCAGTCGATCGTCCGCGTCAAGGGCGAGACGGAGCTGGGGGTCGAGGCGTGCCGGATCGCCGTGCAGGTCGGCGGTCTCGCCGGCGCATGGATGGGTCTGAGGGAGGGAGATGGCGATCGCCTTCGCCTCCTGGCCCGCGCCCCCGGCTCGCCGGGCGGCACTGATCCGGCTGTTGGCGACGAGCCCCCCTTCGCGGATCTCGCGAAGCGAGCCGTGCGCGAAGGGAAACGGCTCTTGATGGAGGCTGGCGACGGCTCCGGCGCGACGGGCGCCGAGACGTCTGGCAAGACGCTCTCCGCCGCGGCCTTTCCGCTCCTCGTCGACGGGGCGCCCGCCGGGGTCTTCCTCCTCGTTGCGTCCGAGGCGGGGACCTTCGACGAGGAGGAGCTGCACCTCCTCGACGAGATGGCCCTCGACCTCGGATTCGCGCTCGAGACGATCCGTAGGGAAGCGGCACGAAAGGCGGCGACGGAGGGCCTCGCGAGGTCGGAGAAGCGGTTCCGCACGGTGGCTCGGCTGAGCTCGGACTTCTCCTACTCGTGCAGTCGGATGCCCGGGAGCGCGTATGCCGTCGACTGGATCACCGACGCCTTCTTCGCCATCACGGGCTACACCGAGGCGGAGCTCCGCGAGAGGGGTTGCTGGCTCTTCGTGGCGCACCCCGAGGACCGCGAAGCCGCGACCGAGCCCCTTCACCGCCTGCAGCCGGGCGAGGCGGACGAGCGGGAGTTCCGCATCCTCACCCGGTCCGGCGAGGTCCGCTGGCTCGTGAACCGGATGGAGTGCGAAGCGGACCCGGACGAGCCGGACGGCCTTCGGCTCTACGGCGCCGTCCACGACGTCACCCTCTCCCGCCGCGCCGAGCTGGAGGTCCGCCAGCTCAATGCCGACCTCGAGCGGCGGGTCGCCGAGCGGACGGAAGAGCTGGCGTCGGCCGTGCGGGAGCTGGAGACCTTCGCCTATTCGGTGTCGCACGACCTCAAGGCGCCCCTGAGGGCCGTCGACGGGTACAGCCAGATCCTGATCGAGGATCACGCCAGTACGCTGAACGAGGACGCAGTAGAGCTCCTGGGGAGGCTCCGGCGGGGCGCGCAGCGGATGGGGCACCTCGTCGAGGGGCTCCTCGCCTACTCCCGGATCGAGCGGCGCGAGCTGCAGACCGGCCCGGTGGAGATCGCCGACGTCGTCCGGTCGGTCCTGGCCGAGCTGCGCGAGGAGGTCGAGGCTCGGGGAGCGGAGGTCGTCTTCCGCCTCGACGGGCTCGTCGTCCACGCCGACAGGGACGGGCTCGAGATCATTCTCCGGAACCTCGTCGGCAACGCGCTCAAATACAGCCGGGCGGACCGCCCGCCGCGGATCGAGATCGCGGCGCGCCAGACCGAGGACAGGGTGCTCCTGAGCGTCGCCGACAACGGCATCGGCTTCGACATGCAGTACCACGACCGCGTCTTCGAGATCTTCCAGCGCCTCCACCGTCTCGAGGACTACGGTGGCACCGGCATCGGCCTCGCGCTCGTGAAGAAGGCCGCCGAGCGGATGAAGGGACGAGTCTGGGCAGAGAGCGAGCCCGGCCGGGGCTCGACGTTCCACGTCGAGCTCCCGGGGTAAAGGCTGGGGGTCAGTTCTACGTTCTACACTCTACGTCCCGTAGAGTGTAGAACGTAGAACTGACCCCCAGCCCCAGGAGGATGCTCACGGGGAAGGCCTCCGGGACGTTCAGCATCAGCGTTGCGAGGCCCAGCGCCAGGACGAGGGGCCGCGCGCCCGGGCACCTCCTCCAGGCGAGGCCGAGCGCCCAGGAGAAGAGGGCCAACCCGACGACCCCGGTCTGAAGCACGAGCGAGGAGACGGCCGAGTCCCCGCCGAGGGCCGGGAGGCCGGCGGCGGGCAGGTCGTTCCCGAGGCCGACCTGCGTCTGGAACGAGGCGTTCGTCCCGAGGCCGATGCCGCGCCCGAAGACGACGTCGGCCAGCGGAGCCTCGAGGATCGGCCCCATTGCCTTCAAACGGGCGGCCGCCGAATCGAGGACGTCGGGACGGCCGAGGTAGAGGGCGAACCCCGCCGTGACGGTCAGCACCCCGAGCGCCGTCAACCTGCCCCACCGGACCGGGCGATGGACGAAGAGCACCTCGACGAGGCCGACCGCCGCGAGCATCACGAGTCCCGTCGCCGAGCCCGAGACGACGGCCACGAGCCCGCCCAGGGCCCACGCGAGCCTCCGCACCCCGGCGCCCGCGCCGAAGCCCGCCGCGAGCGCGACGACGCACGCCGCGAAGACCCCGAGCGAGTTCGGCATGACGAACGTCCCCGCGGCCCGCCGCGGGAAGAACTCCCCGAAGGCGTAGAGATGCCCCTGCACCGGGATTCCCCGCAGGAGCTCGAGCGGCGCGAGGATGAGCTGGATCGCGAGGAGCGCGACGAGCCACGGCACCAGTCGCCGGAACGTCTCGACCCCCGCCACCCACGCCGCCGTCAGGGCAATCGCGAGGAAGCCGAAGCTACGGAGCCCCGCGAGGACCATCAGTGGGTCACCCCGCAGCAGCCCGGCCGCAGCCTGCCACGCGACGAGCGCCGCGAGAGCCAGCAGCGGCCACGTCGCCTTCTCCGGCAGCGAGAGGCGTCCTCCGCCCCGCCGCCACGCCGCGACCGAGACGGCCACGAGCGCCACGACGAGGAGGTCCTTCGCGGCCTTCGCCGGCACCTCCCAGGGCCTCACCGCGAAGACGTACTGCGCGGGCGGGCCTCCCCCGGCGGGGTCCGCCCCGCCGTCCTCCCGGGAACGGTGGACGACACAGCGCCGCCCGAGGCCCAGCGGGGCCGTCGTGAAGCCCGAAGGGCCCGTGTGGAGGTCCCAGAACCTCTCGTAACGGTCCTTCTCGATCAGTCCCGTCCGGCGCAGGTAGGGCCCCGCGCCGTTCAGGAGCCCCGTCGCGAGGAGCGCCAGCCCGAGCCAGGCCGCCACCCGGGGCGCTTCCCCGGTCCGGGTCTTCGTCACCGCGGCCAGTCTAGGACAGAGGGCGAGACTGCCCCGGACTCGTCGCTTACGAGTGCGCTAGCCTCGGCGGGATGACGGGCATCGGACAGGGCCCACCCCGCCGCCGCAGCGTCGGCACGTCCCCCGAGGGCCTCTCGCTCCCTCCGGAGGTGGCCTGGGCGCTCCACGGCGCCTTTGGCGACCCGCACCGTCCGACGGCCCGCCCCCTCGACGCCGACGCCGCCGTGACGACCGCCGGCCGGCTCGGCCTCCTCTCCCGCCTCGTCCACCGGCTCGGCCCCGAGCGTCTCGCCGCCGACCTCGGGCCGGACGCCGCGGAAACGGCCCTCGCGTCGTACCGGACCTCGGCCCTCGCCGCTACGAAGCTCGTCGGCCTCGCTCGCCTGGTCGGCCGCATGGCGGCCGAAAAAGGCATCCGCGTCGTCGCCCTCAAGCACTCCGCCCTCTGCCTCGCCGGGGTCTCCTCCCCTGCCGCGCGGGGCGCGGCCGACGCCGACCTCCTCGTCTCCGACTCGGACGCGCCGCGCCTCGCGGAAGCGCTCGTCAGACAGGGGCTGAAGCCGTCCGTCGCCCCCGGGCACGGGCACCAGCATCGCCCCCTGTTCCATCCGCAGGCCGGGATGCTCGAGCTGCACCGGACGATTCCCGGCGTCCGCTCGTCACCCGGCGAGCCCGAGCTGCGCCTCGAGACCCTCGCCCAGCAGGGCCTCGTCACGCCCCTCGACCCCGAAAGCCCGTGGCTCCTCGTCCCGCGCCCCCACGTCCTCCTCGCCCACGCCCTCGCCCACGCCCTCTACCAGCACGGGCTCGAGCCGGCCGCCTACGCGGTCTTCAAGGTACTGGTCGACGCTGCAGACCTGCGCTCCGCGGCGGGTGACGGCCTCGTCGACGACGCGCTGCCCCTCGTCGCGGCCGACGTGAACGAGGCCGACGCCCGCGCCGCCTGGGCGCTCCCGCAGCTGCTGGCCGCGGGCGGCGCGGCCGCCGTCCTCGCGCGGCCCGAGAGCCCCGAGGCGCGGCTCCTCGCCCACTTCGTCCGCGGCGCGCTCGAGCCGGAGTACGCGGAGTCCCTCAAGATCCGTTCGGCCATGCGGGTGCCGGCCGATCGGGGGGGAGCCGCCGGCCTCCTCCGGAACGCCTGGCACGCCGTCGCGATCAACCGCGCCCAGGCTCGCTCGCTCTACGGCGCCGACACGAGGGCGAAATACGCCCTGGCCCTGGCCCTCCGGCCGTTCCGCCTCGCGGGGAAGCTGGTTCGCTACTCGCGGGCGGCCGCGCGCCACCGGAGGGCGTGACGAACGTAGAGGCCTACGGCCCGGCAGCGGTCCCGGAGCCGGACGTCCGTCACGAGCCGCCCGACGCGTCGCGGAAGACGAGGACGTCCGCGGGGAGCGGGACGCGGACGGCCGCGCGGGGAGGAGTTGTACGCCAGCGGCGACGAGCCCTGGAATCTCAGGCGTGACGGCGAGTCGTCGACTCGCGGGCGGGTCCTGTCCTCTCCTCCCCCTGAAGCTCCGCGACCCGCCGTTGGAGCTCTGCGCGGTCGGACGCGACCTCCTCAGGTTCCCGGACGGAGAGTGCCTTGAACGCGTCCCGAATCGTGCCTACCGTCTCGCTGAATCGTTCCGGGGGCGTGTCGCGGTAGAACGAACGCCTCAGGAACGTGAATGAACAGCCCAGGCGCGCCAGCTCGGCGAGGATGAGCCTGCAGGGAATCGGTGAGCCCTTCCCCGGATGCGTGGCTCCCGCGACGCCGAAGGGCTGCTCCAGCGTCGCCTTCACGCGACTGACGGTTCCATCCGTGAGCGCTGCGAAAATCGACCGGGAGCCCCTCGAGATGGCCAGGTCGTTCAGGCCGACGTAGACCCGGGAGAGGGGGAGTCGGGAGAAGGCGGGTAGGTGCTCCAGCGCTTCGCAGGTCTCGACGAGGATTCCCGCAGGAGCGCGTCCGCGGACGATGTCGAGAAACGTCTCGACCTCCGAGGGACGCTCGACCATCGGGAGGATCAGCTCGGTCGCCCCCTCGCCCAGGGCCGCCTCCACCTCTTCCGTCAGGAAGCAGCCCTGAGGGTTCACGCGGCAGAGGACGGACGGGAAGCCGAGCTTCGCGACGCATCGAAGGTCCGCGGGCCCCTGAGCGTTGATCTCGGTGTCCCAGCCCGCCTGCCTCTCTGCCTTCCCGCGCCGCTCCCAGTCGACGATGACACCGTCGAGCCCTGCCGTCACGGCCGCTTCGGTCAGCTCCGCCCGACAGTGGAACAGGAAGAGGGCGAGGTCGGTCCGCGTCGAAGCGGCCGACTCTGCTTTGCATTCTTCGGCGATCTGCGTCACCTTTCAGGCCTCCATTCCGGCGCGGGCTTCCAGCTCGCGGTCCCGGGGCTCGAGGGAGCTCGGTACCCGAAGATACTGAAGCAGCACGAGGGCAACGGGGTAGAGGTGCAGGTTACGCCGGGGCTCCCCCGCCGCCCACCAGGCCGCAGCGAACGTATAGCCCGCGAAGGCGAGGAGGAACACGACCGCCAACAGGCGCCCATCCGGGCTTCGAACCGCCCTTGCCGCCAGCCAGAGGAAGAGGAGGGGGTAGCCGGCGTAGATGCCGAGGGCCGCCGTGGACAGCACCCCCTTCCCGAGTCGTTGGACCGCGCGGGGGAGGCCGAAGGCGTTCCAGTCGGAACGGAACGTCCAGGGAAAGAGCCGGCCCGCGTACTCGATCTGGGCGTGCCCGATCTGGGGCATGTCGGTCCAGAGGAGGAACGCGCGCGCGGCTGGCAGCCCGACGAAGAAACGGAGCGGGGCCTCCGATATCGTCTCGCGCGCGCTCTGACGGAAAGCCTCCGCCGACTCCGGCGAACCCATCGCGTGTCCCGCCGTCGCGGCCAGAAGGGCTCGCCGGTCTCGATCGCTCCGGAAGGCACGGGCGGGGGCGACGGAAAGGTCGCCTCCTTTGAAGTAGACATCGAACTCGCGAAACCGGAGCTGCCATGTCCGAAACCAGAGCCCGAACCCCAGCCCGTCCCCGACGAAGCGGAAGCGGGGCGTGAAGACGGTCGCGACGGGGCGCCCTGTCGCGGCGATGCAGTGCAGCTGCCACGGGAGCATGACAAGGACGATGCCGCCAAGGAACGAGGCGAGGCCTGCCGGCCGGCGCCACGTCGCCAGGAGGCCCCCGGCCCCGAGGGCCGCGAAGACGAAGAGGTGAGCGGGAGAGGAAAGGAGCAGGACCGCCGAGGCGGCACCCGCTCCGAGCGCGAGAAGGGGACGTCCCCGTCCTCTTCGCGTCCGGACGAGGAGGAGGATCGCGACGCTTGCCAGTAGGACGCTGAGCGTCTCCGACAGCAGATAGCCCGTCTGCCTCACGACCCACGGATTGGCGGCGAGGAGGAGGACGGCGAGGGATGCGACGGCTTTTCCGGCAGGTCTCACCGCTTCGTGGAGCGCGGCCGCGGCGGCGAGAAGAAGGCCGATCTGAAGGTAGGGGATCTGGTCCGGCGCGAGGCCCAGCTTCAGGAAGACGGCCAGGAAGATCGGGTAGACCGGCGGCAGCGACGTCTCGAGGACGCCGTCGATGCCGAACCCCTGCCCGTCGAGCATGGAACGGGCCTGCGCGAGGAAGCGGTGGCTGTCGGGAGTGAGGATGACGGCCCAGGTCGTCGCCAGCTGGATCGCGACGAGGATCGCCGCCGCCAGGAGAATGCGGCGAGGCGCATCAGGGCTCGAGAGAACCCTGCGAGCCCGCACCCGGGCGACGACCGCGAGGGCCGAGAGCCCCGATCGAAGCCGGGCCAGCGATCCATAGGCCGAGCGTCCCAGCGGCCGGCGCGCGCGCTCTACCGGGACCGACACCGTCCGCTTCGCACAGACGCCGATCAGCGCCGTCACCATCGGGCGCGGGAGGTCGTTGCGCAGTAGCTCCTCTACGAGGGGGCGGGAAAGGAGGACGAAGAGGCCCGCGTCGGCGGGGAGGCCCGTGAGCCACGCAAGCAGGCTCTTGAAGGCACGCGAGGTGGCGAGCCTCCCACGGCTCTCGTACGCGCCGAATCGGCCGCCGAAGACGGCGTCCACCTCCGGTGCGCGCGCCGCCAGGAGTCGCGGGATGGCCTCCGGCGGATCCTGCAGGTCGCCGTCCATCACCAGGACCCACTCGCCGGCCGCGGCTGCCAGGCCGGTCAGGATGGCCCTGTGCTGACCGAGGTTCCGCTCGTGACGAAGCACCCTGACTCGCCGGTCGGTCGCGGAAAGGGCTGCGGCTTCCACGTGGGAGCCTTCCGGACAGGCGTCATCGACGAAGAGAATCTCGAAATCGGGGACGACCGGCTGAAGCGTCGCGACGAGCCGCCGGTGCAGCTCGCGCAGCGTCGCGCGGTTGCGAAACAGCGGAACGACGACGGAAAGCGGGCGGCTCATTTCGCGTGGTCCCGATCGCCCAGTCTCGCTTCCCACCATCGATACGTCTCGGCGAGCCCATCCCGGAGCGAACGGGAGGGCGTCCAGCCGAGGAGCTCTCTCGCCAGCGAGACGTCGGCCCCGGCCTGCTCCGTATCGACCGGTCGCTGGGGAAAGGCCCCTTCGAGGACGTCGAGCGAGCGCCCGGAGATCTCCCTCAGGAGGGAGACGACCTCCGTATTGGTCGCCACGACACCCGTTCCGACGTTCACGACGGCGGGGACGGGAAAATCCGCTGCGAGGGCGGCAAGGAACGCCACCGCCACGTCGTCGACGAAGACGAAGTCCCGCCGGGTCTCGCGGAGCGTCAGTCGCAACGGAAGGCCCTCGACGAGGGCTCGTGCCGCGGTCGGAATCAGCCGATGCGGCTGTTCCCACGGACCGTAGACGTGGAACAGTCGAAGCGTGACCGCCGGGAGACCCGACTCCATCGACCTCTGCTGCAGCAGAAGCGTCGTCGCGGCTTTCGCGACCCCGCGGAGCGTCATCGGCCCCGGCGGGTCGTCCTCGCGGTGCGGTCGATTCCCCGGGCCATACTCGAGGCAGCTGCCCGCGTGTACGAGACGGCGAATTGGAATGCCGTCGAGCGCCCGGATCAGGTTGTTCGTCCCCAGAACGGCCGAGGCAAGGAGGTTGCTCGCCTGATCCACGGTTTCGCCGTGCCCGCCGGCGACGGCCGCGTGAACGACGAAATCCGGCGCCGCGCGGCGCAGGGCGTGCCTGAGCACATCGAGGTCGAGGAGGTCGGCGAACTCGACGCCCGCGGGACGAGGAAGGTCCTCCAATCGCGTCAGGTCCGATCCTCTCCTCACGACGGCGGTCACGTTCGCACCCGTCGCCGAGAGGGCTCGCACCACCGACGATCCGACGAATCCGGCTGCCCCGGTCACGGCGACCCGCGCTCCGACGAGGCTCGTGTTCAGACGACCCTCACCTTACCGCCCGCCGGCACGTCACGAGGAGGCTCGAGGACGGAATCACCGTGACGGGCCGCCCGGCAGCGGCCCCGGACTCGTGAGAATCGGGTCGCCACGTCATGGAGTGACCGCCGTTCCCATTCCAGAGGATGGTATTGCCGCGGCGCGGTAAGTCAACCGCCGTTCCGCAGGAGGGCCTCTTTACCTACCCGCCCGCGGCCCGGCGCGTCCGAAAGGCGTGACGAACGTAGAGACCCACGGCCCGGAAGCGGTCCCTCAGCCGCACGTCCGTCACGAGCCGGCCGACCACTGCCGCCGGCTTCACGGCGTCGTCGGGCCCCGGCGCGGCGTCGCCTCGCAGCAGGTACCGGAGGCCGTCCCGCCGCGGGTAGGGTCCGAGGAACCGGTGGGAGACGAGGCGCCCCGACGCGTCGCGGAAGACGAGGACGTCCCCGGGAAGCGGGACGTGGACGGCCGCAAGCGTCGCCCGCGATCCCTCCCTCAGCGCCGGCTCCATGGAAACCCCGCGGACATCCAGCTCCATCGGACCTTCCTCGAGAAGGAGGCGGAGCCCCTCGACCAGCCCGGCCGAGGGGTCGCGCCGGCCGCTACCTGCCGGCGCCGGGAACCCCTGCCCCGCCTCGGCGAGGAACCGCTTCACGTCCGCCTCGATCACCTCGCGCGGCGCGTCGAACTCGGCGGCGACCGCCGAGACGAGGGCGGCTTCGTCCGTCTCCCCCGCCGCCATCCGGGCGAGGACGAAAGCCCCCACCGGGTTCACGACGGCCCCGGCGAGCGTCTCGTCGTCGACGACCACGGCGCCGCTGTCGCAGAGAGGGACGAGGGTCGTCGTCACGCCGGCCCCCTCGCCGCCGCCCGGCGGTTCTCGGCCCCGCGTGAGACCCCGAAGAGGTCCCAGGGGAAGGCTGCCTCCAGCCGGTCCAGGTCGGGCAGCACGATCTCTTCTCCCCCGAACGAGAGGGCTTCCCGAAGGTCGCGGGCGACGTGGAAGGAACCCCGGCCCGAGCTGAGGTAGTAGTCCTCGTACTTGAAGATCGGCTCGGCGTGGCAGGGGGGAAGGAGGAGCTGCGCCCGGATGCCGTACGCCTCGGCCACGACCAGCCCGTGGAGGGAGCTGGAGACGACGAGCTCGGAGGAGAGGATCCGCGACAGGCAGCGACGGACGCTCGAGAGCGGAGAGACCACGTTTGGGGCGCACTCCGGTTGTTCGAGGAACCATCCGAGGTCGTGGAGGTTCGGGAGGATGACGAACGGCTTCCTGCCTCGACCGGGAACTCGCCACCGCGAGAGCCGCGGCAGCAGGAGGGCGGGGTCGCCGAAGACCTCCGGGCACGGGATCCCCAGGCCCAGGAGGAACTCCCGCGTGAGCGGGCCCCGGACGGCCCGGACGTCGAGCAACCGGGCCCGGTGAGCGGACTCCGCGATCTTCCCGTTCCTACCGCTTCCCCAGACCACGTCGCCGTCCGCAGCGAAATGGAGGATCGACCCTACGGCGAGGAGCCGCTTCCCGCCTTCATCAGCCCGGAGGCCCCGGCGGTCGAGCATCGCCGTGACCACCCTGCGCGAGAGCTCGTCGCCGAAGTTTCCTCGCCAGCCCTTCGGGTGCCAGTCGACGAGGCGCAGGTGCCGGTGCCGGCCCACCTCGCGCCAGGCTCTTCGGGCGACCACGGCGAAGCGATTCACCAGCGCCCGGCAGGCTTCCGCACCCAGCCTGCTCACGCCCGTGCCGCCCGCGCCCGCTCGATGCCAGCGTGAATCCTCTCCCCGATGGCGGGCCAATCGAACCGGCCCTCGACGGACGCCGCGGCCCGCTCGCGGATCCCGCTCGCCCAGGCCGGATCGTCGTGAACCCTCTCGAGGGCGGCGGCGAGGGCCTCCGGGCTTCCCGGCTCGACAAGCAGCCCGTTCATCCCGTCCTCGATCATCGAGCAGAGCCCGCCGACCCGGCTCGCCACCACGAGCGTGCCAGTCGCGAGCCCCTCGAGCGCGACGTTGCCGAACGGCTCGCTGATCGACGGCACGCAGAGGACGTCCGCGTCGAGGTAGCGCTCGCCGAGCACGCGCCGTGGCAGATTGCCGGCGATCTCCGTGGCCCCCTCGATCGACCGCTCGGCCAGCTTGCGGCGCGTCCCCGCGACGTCCGAATCCGCCCCGACGAGGACGATTCGGAACGGAACCCCGCGCTCGCGAAGCCGGGCGCAGGCGTCGAGCAGGACGCCAACGCCCTTCTCGACGCCGGAGCGTCCGACGTAAAGGAGGCGCAGGGGACCATCCTTCCCTGTGAACGGCGGGCGTTCGGGCAGGGGTCGCCGCAGCCCGAGGTCGCCGAGGTCGAGACCGTTGGGGGCCACCACCACGCGCTCCGGCAGCGCCCCACGGGTCCCTGCCCACTTCGCAAGGTCGGGCGAGAGAGCCACGAGGAGGTCGGCCTCCCGGTAGCAGGCCGGCGCGATGGCCCTGTAGTAGGCCGTCACGCGGGCGTCGTACGTCCCTTTCGGCCGCTCGAAGATGTGCCCGTGCATCACCATTCCGAACGGGACCCCCGCCGCCCGGCGCAGGTGCCGGCCGACGAAGTAGGTCAGCGAGTAGCCGTGACAGAGGACGAAAGAGGCCGGCGTCCTCTCGTGGAGGCTCGATACGGCTCGCCGGACCCCCAGGGCGAAGCAAACGTCATTCGGAACGTGGCAGAACCGGCGAAGGACCCGGAGATCGGGAACAGGCACCTGAACGCGTCCGATCGAGGAAGGGAGACAAGGAGGGAAGCCCCCGGAGACGATCGTGACCCGGTAGTGCTTCGCGAGGGCCTCCGCGCGCCGCGCCGCATTCCACGGGATGATCGTGCTCCCGTTGCCCGGCACGGCGATCACGACGTGGTCCGGGCTCATCCCTCCCCCCGGAGCCGGCCAGCGACGGAGCCCTTCAAGACGGCAACGGCTCCCGCCCCGAGAGACCACCGGGAACGAGAAGCTCGAACGCCTCCCGGTTCCTCTCGAAGATCCCTTCCCTCGTGAAGCCTGCGGCCACCTCGATCGCTCTGGCCGCGAGCCTCTGCCGGGCGTCGACACTCCCGGCGAAGTCGAGCAGCACCTCCGTCAGGCTCTCCGTTCCTCCGTAGCGCAGCGCGGCGCTCTCGAGGGCCGACGGCAGCGCGAGCCCTTTCGGGACGAGCAACGGCCGCTGGCAGGTCAGCGCATCGCCAATGAGCCCGGGACTCTTGGTGGCGCCGTAGGTTTCCCCGATACCGGCGAATGACGAGGCCAGTCTCATCGGGGCCACGACGAGCGCGGCCCGGCTCATCCAGGCGTCGAACTCGGCCTGCGGCACGAAGCCGTCGTACGACGTCACGCCCAGCCCGGCTCGCCGCAGCTCCTCGCAGCGTGCCAGTATCCGGCCGCCGTAGTCGCCAACGGGCCCGCCCAGCAGGACGAGCCGGGCCTCGGGGTGCCGAGCCCCGACCTTCTCGAATGCATCCAGAAGCGCCTCGTAGTCCCTTCGCTTCTCCTCGACGCTCCCCGGGACGACCAGCACGAGGCCGGCCCCTTCGGCCGGCCCGGCCACCGCCCCCTCGAACACCGCCGACGGTACCGAGACGACGGGCTTGCGGCCGACACGGCTGCCCTTCACCGCTGGGATCATCGCCTCGCTGAGGACGTTGAAGCCCGAGAGCGCCGAGACGAGCGCTTTCTTGCCGAGCCACTCCCCGACCCGGGCGCGCGACCGCGGAAGCCCGGGCCGCAGCCAGTAGTTGACGTTGTGGAGCGTCATGACGGCCGGGCACCCGCGCCTTCGCAAGGCCCGCACGACGCTCGCGCAGGTGAGGTAGTTGTTCGTGATCGTGCTGATCCAGAAGAGGTCGAGCCCCTCGCGCTCCGCGACGGCGACGATCGAACGAAGAAGGCGCTTTTCCTGCCCCGGCTCGTCTAGCACCCTCCATTCGCAATCGCGTTCGAAGCCGGGCGCGACCTTCCGGCTCTGCTCGTGAACGAACGGCGTCACGAAGAGGAAGAGCCTGTTTCGGCCCGAGTCGAAGAACCTGACGGTCGCCCGGAGGACCTCGAAGTGCTTCGTCTCCAGGATGGCGACGTTCACGACGACGCCCTCGGGCGAGCCGCTTCGCGAGAACGAGGCATCGAGCGGCGATCGTACCGCGACGCCCCCGACGCCGGACCGTCCGAAAAGAAGCGGCCCGGGGTCGGAAGACCCCGGGCCGCCTCCTTCCCGTTCTCTTCTACCGGACCCTCACGGCGCCGCGATAGTCGCGGCCGGGTCGCCGATCAGGGTGTACGTCTTGAGGTGGTTGGCGGTGTTCCCCTCGTCCGCGTAGGCGCGGAGCGCCCCGAGGATGACGTCCCCGATCGGCTTGCGGCCGGTCGCGTACGCCTCGAAGAGCTTCGCGTTCAGGGCCTCCGTCGCCTCGGGGAACGAGAATCCGCTCGAAGACCAGACGGCGATGGCACCGCCCGTCTCCTTCAGCGTCAGCTGCTCTCCGAGCGAGGAGTAGCCCGGGTACTCGAACCGGTTCAGGACGCAGGTGAGCGCGCTCAGGACCGGGAAGCGGCCCTGGTTCACGAGCGCCGGCACGTCGGAGAGGGTCAGGAGACCCGTCTTCGCCAGCCGGTCGGTGCCGCCGTGGCCGAGGTAGTTGAAGAGGCCGACGCCGTCGTTGAGCGCGGCAAGGAGGCTCTGGCGGGCCGGGGCGAGCTGGGTCTGGCTGAGGTAGACGGTGCTCTTCTGGTAGCCCGCCGGCAGGAGGGCCGAAACCGCCTCGCTCTGGCCGGTGTAGTTCACCGCGTCGGTCACGTCGGCCGACATGAGGGCCCGGGCCGCCCAGGGTCCGGACGAGCCCTCGTGGACCTTGAGCTTGCGGACGTAGGCGAGCCCCTCGTCGTTCGAGACGATCGGGATCCGGCCGATCGCCATCTCCGGCACGCCGTCGCCGTCCACGTCGGCCAGCAGGTTGTCGGACGAGAGGACGCCGCCCGGGGTCGTGTTCGTCATGAGGGGCGGCAGGAAGCAGTCCCCGTGGCCCCAGTGGTTGCGGTAGTCGAAGGTGCCGTTCCCAAGCAGGGCGACGTAGCGCGGGCGGGTCTTCCACTGGGTGTAGGCGTACGTCAGGAAGCTGCGGATCGCCTCCGGCGACGTCATGCCGTGCCCGAACTCGTCGTAGATCTCCTCGGCCGACACGACCCGGGCGCCGAGGGCGCTCCGGTGGGCGGCGAGGGCCTCCGCAGCGGCCTCGAACCCGGCCGGCGCGACGACGATGTACGCCGCCCCGGCACCCGGGTCCTTCAGCGTCGACGCCGTCGCGGGCACCGCCCACGCCGGCTTGCGCAGCGCGGCGGACGAAGCCAGAAGGTAGCGGGCGTCGGCCGAGGCCGGCGCGAAGCTCGCCCGCAGGTCGCCGCTGCCCGACACGCTCACGCCCGCGACCCACGAAGGGGTGCGGGGGTCGGTGACGTCGAGAACACGGATCTCCGGGTTCGTGAAGCCCGTCACGGTGACGACCGGCTCGTTTCCGGAAAAAACCGTGAGGGCGTCGTTCACGGCGCGGCTCTGGCGCGCGTAGACGACCTCGATGGCGTCGACGAAGACGCCGCCGTCGCCGGCCCCGCCAGCGGGAACGCGCGTCACGACGACGTCGTTGTTGCCTTTCACGAGCGCCGACTGGGCCACGGGAACCTCGACCGAGAACCGGGCCGTGCCGACCGGGGTCGCCTCTCCGGCCGGGAAGCCGTTCACGACGACCCTGAGCGGGTGCGGGTCGGTCGTCGTCCCGCGCCCCGTGATCCGGACCGTCGCCGTCCCCGTCCCCTCGGCCGGGTCGTCGAGCGAGACCGGGAAGGTCTTCGTCCCCGTTCCGCCCACGTACTCCCAGTACCAGTAGTCGGACGCGGGATCGGCCGGGAGGCTCGTCAGGGCGATCTTGTTCTGCTCGCGCCGCTGCTGGTCGACGAACTCCTGCAGGCCCGCCGCCGGGGCCGGGAAATTGCCCATGACGACCGGCATCACGGCCCCGCGGAAGAGCTTCGCATGCTGCAGCCAGTAGACGTTGTCGCGCGTGTAGGGGCTCGTCGTCGCCTGACCGTAGAAGTAGAGACCCGACTGGTCCGGCGCCGGGTACCAGGCCACGTCGCGGCCCAGGTTCCGGAGGGAGAGCTGCCTCGCACGCAGGAAGGCGCGCACCTGGGCCTCGGGCAGGCCGAGCCACCCGGACATCTCGGCCGAGGTGACGAAGTAGAGGCCGTCCTCGCGGACGCCGAGCTTCGCGACGCCGTTGCGCGGCTGCGCGGCGAGGGCGACGAGCCGCTCTTCCGCGGCACCCTTCCGCGGTACCGCGTTCAGGGCGTGGGCCACGGTCGAGAAGCCCGCGCGGCGCAGCTCGGCGCTCTCGGCGGGCGAGACGTCCGCTCCCGAATCCCGGGCGGCGAAGGGACCGTACTCCTGCCGGTTCCCTTCCATCGTCACCTCGACGACCTTGTAGCTGTACCTCTTCCCGCGCTCCGCGGTCTCGTCCACGAAGCGGTACGTACCCCCCTGCGCGTTCAGCAGCGCCGGCACGATCGCGTCGTTCACCCGGACGTATTCACCGGTCCGCGCCTCGCGACGCATCACGTGGAACCCGAGGGCGCCGACCTCGGAGGCCGTCGTCCACTCGACGATCGAGGCCCCTTCCGCCGTCGTCGTCGAAAGGCCGGTGACGAGGGCCTGCGTCGGGGTCTGCTGGCAGAAGCTGAACGAGCGGATGGCGATGCCGTGGCCGGTTGCGGTCGGACCGGTGTTCGCAAACGAAAGAGCCACGGACGTCACGTTCCCCGTAAACGCAACGTCGACGTCGGCAGTATTGGAGTCGTTACCGATCAGGTTGTTCCCTTGCACCACGTTTCCGACGACGGAGTTGTTTGGCGGCGTCCCGGTCAGCACCGGGGCTCCATCACCGCTCGCCGTCGTCACAGTCACCTGGTCGCGCCAGGACGACGGGCAGCTCGCTCCGCTCGCGCTGCAGTCGACGTCGATCATCGTGAACGTCAGCCCGAAGACGGGATTGGGGCTGAACGTCATCGAGAAGGTCGCCGGCACCGTCAGGGAGCCGTTGTGCTGAAGCTGAAGGGTGTTCCCGCCGGTGCCGCCCTGGATGGCGGCCGTCACAGCGGGTAAGAAAACATACGCGGCGTTGTTCGCGAATGTCACGGTCGTGGCGCCAACGAGCACGCTTCCCCCGTTTCCGGGGTACACCTGTCCGTTCCAGTCGAACGTCTGGAGCGTCCAGCCCGCAGGGCACTGAGCCTCCACGTCTCCGGAGATGAACGCTCCGAGGGCCACCGCCAGGAGGCCGATGAAGAGGGACCTCGCCATGCCGTACTTCTGGTGCTTCACGTGCAGCCTCCTGATTCGGTGTCCTGCCCCGGCTCGTGCCGGGGCTTTCCGGAAAGGAACGTCGGAAGTGTCATCCTGGTCCCGGGCTCGAACGCGTCGGCCATCGCCACGGCCCGGTCCGTGGCCGTCGGGATCACGGCGAACGGGCTCCCGGTCTGCGCCCAGGCGGCGCCCGGGCAGAAGCCCAGGAAACCCGGGGGTGCGCCGACCGCTGCCACGGAGGCCTTGATCTGCGGGCTCAGGGCGCGGATCTCTCCGAGCGGCCCGGAGCCCCTCCAGACCTCCCGGATCGTCTGGGTATGCAGGTTCCCCACCGGCACCCGCCACTGGACGCATGGGTAGATGTTCCCATACGGATCGATCGTCAGCGTCGAGTTTCCGGCACCGCAGTGCTTGTCGCTGCCCGAACCACCCGTTCCCTCGTCGGCCAGCCGGCCCGCGGTGGCCTCCGGACGACCGCCGGCGTCTCCCTGCCGCTCCTTCATCCTGGTGAAGAGCCGAGTGAGGGCCTCCCGCGACGGGGAGATCTCGAGCGGTTCCCGGCTCCCGTCGTCCCGCGTCGTCACCTCGGGGTCACAGTAGAACGGGAGACCCAGCTTCTCGGTGAGGTCGAACATGGCGTCCAGCTCGGACTCGTTCCACCGCGTCAGGGTCGAGTTGATCCTCACCCGGAAGCCGAGCGCCTTCATCTCGGCGAGGTTCGCCATCAGCCGGTCGAAGCTCCCGGGGACCCGCGTCTGCCTGTCGTGCGTCGCCGCCGTGGCGCCGTGGAGGCTGATTTCGACCATGAACGGGTCGATCTCCGTCCGGATCCGCTCGGCCAGGGCGCCCCGGAATGCGTCTCCGTTCGACTTGACCCGCACCACGAACCCCAGCTCGCGCGCCCGGGCCCCGATCGCGAGGAAATCGGGGTGGGAGAGCGGCTCGCCCCCCGAGAGGACGACCGTCAGCACCTGCATCTCGGCCAGCTCGGCCAGGAGGTCGAAGTAGCGTTCCCGCCCCAGCGGCCGGCCCTTCAGCTTCACGTCGTTGTAGCAGAAGAAGCAGTCGAGGTTGCACCGGTAGGTCAGCTCGATGAGGACGAGCAGGAGGTTGTGGTTCGACCAGGCCCGCTGGTTGAGCGCGCTGAAGCTCACGGCGCCGGCTCCCGGCCCACGACTTCGAGGGCTCCCCGGGCGACGAGGTCGTCGAGGAAGGGGAGGAGGTCGCCTTCGAGCCTCGCCTCGGTCACACCCAGGCCGGGCGCGAGGTCCCTGAGGAGCGCGCCGACGGGGGCCACACCGTCGATCCGCTCCATGATCCTCATGCCCGTCTCGTTCAGCCCGAGGACCCGGGCCTGCTCCTGGATGAAGACGACGCCCTCCTCGTCGACGCGCCGGAAGCGGACGTCGGGACGGCGGGCGAGGACGGTGCCGGCGTCTATCACGCCACGCTCTCCGCGAGGAGGTCGGACGGGCGCGAGTCGAGCCCGAAAGTGAGCGTGAAGCTCGGCACGGCGGCCAGCATCGCCTCGATTCTCGAGACGACCTCCTCGCGCCGGAGAGGGTCGGCGTTCAGAAAGCTCGAGCAGACGAACATCTGCGCGGCCATCGCCGATCGCGGCGCCGGCGAGAGCCCGTCGGGGGTCCCCTTCGCGATCCGGTAAAGCGCCGCGAGCGGGTACGCTTCGCGCGGCTGCTCCTCGGAGGAACGCCGGCTGCACAGCTCGCCCGCGAACGGCAGGCACTCCACGAAAAGGCGCCCCTCGCGACTCGTCACGACGTTCATGTCGTCCGAGAGAACGGTCAGGCCCTCCCCGGCGCAGAGCCGCGCCAGGGTCGTCTTCCCCGCGCCGGAACGGCCGAAGAAGAGGTGGGCCCGGCCGTCCTTGACGGCGCACGAGCTGTGGAGCATCGCTCCCCCGGCTTCGAAGGCCCGGTAGGCGGCGAAGACCCTGAGGAAGTTCTCGACGACCATGACGAAGAGGCGGGGCCTCTCCTCAGGCAGCCAGAAGCCCGCGCCGCGGCGCGAGCCGAGGTTGTAGAGCGCCATCCAGGACGGCCCGGCGAGCCGGACGCTCGACGGCGCGTAGTCGAGGTCGAAAGTGTAGTCGGTCCCGGTCGGGTCGTAGTCCCGGAAGTCCGACGCGGGCGCCCGGAAGGCGACGGCCGGAAGGGGGGAATCGCCGGCCTCGGGGTACCGCGCGAAGACGCCGAAGCGCGACGCCAGCTCGTCCCTCTGCCAAGGGGTCAGCCCCTGCAGGCGATACGGGCCCCCCGGGAAGTCGAGGTCGAGCTCCTCGTCGCCCCACGTCTCCCCGCTCACGCGGGCGGGAAAGAGGTCGGGAAGGGCCAGGAAACGCCCGCCGAACTCCGTCACGGCCGGCTCGGCCACGGCGCTCATCCGGGCACCTGCCAGGCGCCCCTGAGCGCGACCCGGCCGGCCGCCAGCACCGAGGCCGCGAGCCGCCCGCCGAGCGCGAAGGGGCGGAGGGCACGGTTGCGCAGGAGCCGCGTCCAGCCGGGAGGGTCGGCGGTCTTCGCGAGCGCCGAGCTGCCGCGAGCGGGAAAGAGGGTCCGGCAGACGGCAGCGACGCGAGAGGGCGCCGGCGAGTCGGACAGAGGGCGCCGGAAGAGGGCCAGCCTCATCATCGCCACGTAGTCGGGGTCGAGTGTTCCGAGGACGACGTGCCCGAGGAGCCGGCGGGCGTTCGCGGGCAGTTGCCGCACGGCCACGCCCTCCTCGAGGGCCCGGCCCAGCGCCTGCATCGCGTCGAGCCGGCGCCGGGAGACGTCGGTCGCGACCCAGGGGCCGGCCTCTTCCAGGAGCCGCGCGCCGCCGTCCCGGAAGGCGCCGAGATCGATGAGGTCGCCGAACATCCTCAGGATCGGGTAGGTGTCGGGCCGGTCTCCGTGCTGGGCCAGCCCGTGCGCCACGAGGTGAGCGGCCAGCAGAGGCCTCGATAGGAGGCGGACCTCCACCCCCTCGACATCGACGCTTCGGAGAACGTCCCGGGCGGCGAGGTCTTCGAGACGGGCGAAAGAGTCCTTCGGTCCCATCCGAAGCCCGGGGAGGTGGGTGTGGATCTCGACGGTCCCGAACCGCGGGTGGTGGAGCCCGGCCAGCTGGTGGTCGCAGGGCCCCATCGGCGAGGGCAGAAAGCCGCCCTTCACGAGGAGGTCGTAGAGGGCTTCGGCCTCCCCCTCGGAGACCAGGACGTCGAGGTCGCAGGCCTCCCGTCCCCCTTCCGCGACGACTCCCTCGAGGAGGAGCGCTCCGTGCTTGAGGACGACGAGGCCGACCCCGCTCGAGGCGCCGATTCCGGCGACGTGCCGGAGGAGGGCGAGGCTTGCGACGTTCCCCGCCGCGACTCGCATCTGCCGCCGCCGGAAGCGCTCGGCGACGTCCCGACCGGCGAGGGCTTCCACGCCGCTCCGCCCGAGGCGGGCCGCGACCCTCGGAGTCAGGGAGAGCCCGTCGGCCAGCTCCTCGAAGCGGGCGGGGTCCGCGACCGGGCCCGGGGTCGCACACGGAGGGCCGAAGGCGGCCCCCGTCAGTGCGGAGAGCACCCGCTCGTCGCGGGCCAGGCTCACCCGGCCCGGCCTTTCCCGTTCGTAGCGCTTCATCTCATCCTGCCCGCCCGGCCTCCTCGCGCCGGTCAGGTCTTGAAAGCAATCGCGCCAGGGCAGGAGCCGCTGTCGAACTTCGCGCCCGCACCCGTGCAAGTCGCCGCGACCACCTCGAGGATCTCGTCGAAGGTGACCCTCGGCGGCTCGTAGCCGGCCGGCGCCACCGTCACTTCCCTGGTCTCCGGACTCCCGTCATTACGGTCCGTCATGAACCTGCACCTCCGTTGGGGCTGAAAAACCAGTCTCATCATAGACGAATCCTCCGGGACAGGCTTTCTTGCCCCGGCTACCGGACGACCATCGGGACGAAGCTCCCGTCGTCGTTCAGCTGATCGTTCAGAACGCCGTACGCAAAAACCTGGTCGGTTCCGGTCTTCCTCTCGACCCGGGCGTACCCGGTCGAGGCCGTGAACCCGTTGCTCCCGCCCAGCACCGCGTTGAACTGCCGCCACTCGCCCGGCTTCAGCCGGCAGGGGGCGCAGTCCGCCTGTTTTCCCAGCTCGGCGCCGTCGGGGCCGAAGTAGGTGATCTCGACGTCGACCGCCTCCTCGTCGCGTCCCGCCGCGTTGAGCACGGCGAGGTTCGCGCGCGTCCCCTCCGTCACTCCCCTCGTCCCCGTCTGCTGCAGGCCGAGCACGAGGGCCCCCGCTTCGGCGGCCTCCCCCACCGGCGTCGCGCCGTAGGCGAGGCCGAACTTCCCGCCCTGCCGCACCGTGAAGGTCCTCGCGGTGACCGAGCCGAGGTTCAGCGGCAGCGCCCTTCCCCCCGGCTCCCCCACGCCGGGCGCCTCCTCGAGCTGTACGAAGAGGCTCCCGACGGAGCCCACGGGCGCTGCGAGCCCCGCCGCGCGCAGCGTGGCCATCACGTTGTCGGAAACGAGCTGCTCGCCGGGCACGAGCCTCACCGCCGCGTACTGCGGCTGGTCGGGGCTGCCGGCGAGAACGAGGGTCAGGAGCACGTCCATCGCCTTCGAGTAACGGTTCGTGAAGGAGACCTCTGTCTGGTACCCGCTCGCCTCCAGGACGACTGGCAGGAACGCCCGGTTGCCGGGGTTCTCGGCGTCGTCGACGAACATCGGGATATAGGCCCCGTCGCCGTTGACGTTGTCGTTCACGACCCCGTAGCAGAGGAACTGGGCGTCCCCGGCCGTCCTCCTGACGACCGCGTAGCCCGTCCCGATCCCCCTCGGCTCGAGAGGCCGCGACAGCTGCCTCCACTCGAAGGGCTGGAGGCCGTCCATGCGGTCCTTCGACGCGTGCGGCACGCCGGTCGCCCCGTCCACGTACTCGATCTCGACGCTCACGAGCGGGTCGGACGGCAGTGGGTTCCCCTCCTCGTCCGTCCTCGGCCTCAGCGCCCCGGCGTTCACGCAGGCCACGTTCGAGCGCGCCCCGGAGGAGGCCGACTGCTGGAGGCCGTAGAGGACGGCCGCCGAGTCCGCACCGTACGTCAGAGGCGTCGCCCCGAAGGCGAGGCCGAACCGGCCCCGGATGCCGGCGTCGAGGAGGCCCTGGTTCGGCGGGGTCGTCACACGGGCCTGCGCCCGGAAGAGCGAGAGGTCGGAGAGCCCTTCCACCGCCGCCCGCAGGGTCGCGATCGGGTCGCCGGCCGGAACCGCCATCCCGATCGACCGGAGGAAGGCCCACGCGTCGGGCTGCACCACCTGCCCCGGGGGAAGGCTGAGCGTCGCGCTCGACTCGAATCCCGCGCCCCCCGCGGAGCCCTTCGCGGTGAGAACGACCGGGAGAGGCGCGGACGTGAGGTTCGTGAGAGTCAGCTCGGTGGAGAAGCGCGTGCCGCCCTGCCCGGACGCCGTCAGGACGACCGGGAGCAGATAGGTCATGGCGCTTCCGGTCCCCGTGTCCTTCGCGGAGACCGTCACCGGCTTCTCCTCCGTGAGCACGCCGCCCGGACCGCTCGCCCGAAGCGTGACGAAGTACGTGCCGGGGCTCGCGTAGACGTGCGTCGGGTTCCGCTCCGCAGAGGTTCCCCCGTCTCCGAAGCTCCACTCCCAGGAGACGGGAGCGCCCGTCGAGCGGTCGAGGAAGGCGACGGGGTCGCCCGCGCGGGGCCGGCCGGGATAGACGCCGAAGTCGACCGTGGCGAGCCTCGTTGCCGGCGCTTCTGCCCGCCCGGCCGCGGCGGCGTGGAAGAGCCGGCCCCCGGCCTCCCCCTCGACACGGCGGAAACGGGGTTCCGCGGTTCCCGGGCCGGCGACCAGCGCGGACACGACGAGCAGGAAGGGCAGGGTGAATCGGCCGGAAATCATCTCGAATCGACTCCTTGCGTTCGCCCGGACCACGGGCGCCCGGAAGGGACGGGCCGGCCCGGGATACCCCCGAACCGGCCCACCCTGCTCCAGATACACCTTTGCCGGAAAGGCCCTACGGCAGCTGCGGCCCCTTCGTCACCACGAAGTGCGAGCGGCGGTTCGACTGCCACGCGTCTTCCGAGCGGCCCTCCTGGAACGGCCGGCTCTTGCCGAAAGAGATCGTGTGGAGGCGGTCCGCCGCGACGCCCTTGCCGACGAGCCATGCCTTCGTCGCGTCGGCGCGCTTCTGGCCGAGGTTGATGTTGTACCGCGTGGAGCCGCGCTCGTCGCAGTGCCCCTCGATCGTCATCTTCGTCCCCGGGTACTTCGTCAGGTAGTCGAGGACGAGCCCGAGGCTCGCGAGCTCCTCGGGGCGGATGTCCCACTTGTCGTAGTCGAAGAAGATGTCGCGGATCGAGCCGCGGGCCTGGGCTTCTTCCGCCTCGGGCGTGATCGGCGGCGGCGCCATGACCACGGGCGGCGGCGGGGGCTCGACCGTCTTCGGGTCGAGGTTGAAGTGCTCGTAGGCGATGACGACCGCGTCACCGCGCTTCTCCCAGATGGCGCTGTGCCAGCCGGTGATCGTCGTCTGCTTCCCCGACTTCGCGACGGCGTCGGCCTTGAAGTGGCGGGTCGTCCAGACGCGCTCCGAGGTCTTGTCGACCTCCACGTCGGGGTCCCACGTGATCTTCAGCGACTCGAGACCGCCGAGGACCTCGGCGAGGAGGCCCTTGTGGTTCGTGGCGCCCGAGTTGAAGGCCCACGGCTGGTCGAACGACAGCGAGTAGGTCTCCTGGTCGTAAAGCGCGGCGAGCTTCTCGACGTCGCGCTCCTCGAAGATCTTCGCGAGGTTGTCGAGCTTCTCGACGTACTCGGGGTCGTTCTTCGCCGCGCTGGCGGCCTCGTTCGTCGTCACGCAGCCCGTGGCCGTCAGAATGGAGAGGACGCACGTGGCGAAGAACGCCCCGGCACGCCGCGCGCCTGTCTGTCGCAGAGAACTCCGCCTCGAGGACCGCATCCTGGCTTCCTCCATTTGCTCCGAGAGTAATGGGCCTGCCACGATCCGGTCAATCGTGGCCTGCCGCCTGCCGCCAAGGCCGGGGAGGGCGTCCCTCACCGGAGTATCCGCTCCGCGTAGTAGTTCACGAAGGGCGTCGCGGCGATGCCGGGCCTCGCCCGCTCCATGAGGGGCTTCGCCTCGTCCTTCCGCCCCGTCTCGAAGTAGCCCACCGCCGCGTAGAACATCGACGGCTCCTCCCCCGCCCGGAAGGGCTCGAGGAGCTTCGCCTCGGCCGCCACCAGCTTCCAGTCTTTCGCCATGCACGCCGCCTCGAGGAGCAGCCGGCGCAGGTCCCGGTCGTCCGGCCGGGCCGCCACGGCGCCGGCAGCCACGTTGCGGGCCGCGGGAGCGTTCCCCGCGGCGAGAAGCTCGCGGACGCTGGCCCGCACCTCCTCGACCGTCGGGAGCGGCGCGACCGGGGCGGCCGGCGCGGCGGCCGCGGCCGGGGCCTCGGCGGCCGCCTCCGGCGTTGCCGGCTCGGCCGCCTCCTCGCGCGGCATCTTTCCCAGCGCGGCCGTCACGTCGGCCCGGGCGAGCTGGCCCTCGGGCAGCCCCCTTGCCGCCTCCCGCGCCTCGTCCCACCGCTTCCCGGCCGCGAGGCCGACGAAGAGGTCGGCGCGCAGCGCCGGGTCGGAATCCACTGTCCCCGGCGGCAGGGCCGCGAGGTCGGCCAGCGCCTCCGGGTAGTTGCGCCGCGCCGTCAGGGCCCGCGCCCTGAGCTGCAGGGCCTCCACGCTCGAGGGGTCGAGGGCGACCGCCTGCCCCGCGAAGCGCACGGCGTCCTTCGCCTGCCCCTGCCCGAGCGCCAACCGGGCCTGCTCGAGCGGCCACCTCGCGTTCTCCGGCTCGGCCTTCGCCTTCGCCGCCAGCGCGCGCGCCCGCTCGGCGGGGGGCATCCTGGCCAGCTTCTGCTCCTCGGTCTCCACCAGCCGCACGAGGCTCGGCATCGAGAGGAGCACCTCCTGCGGGAGCCTCCGCGAGAGGATCCCGTCGAACTCCTTCCTCGCGTCGGCGGGGAGGACGATCCTGTCGTACCCCCCGAAGCGCTTCTCGGCCTCGAGGAAACGCCGCAGCGTGGCGTCCACGTCGGCCGTCCGCCCTTGCCTCTCCTGGGCCAGGCCCAGCCAGACGATCCCTTCCGAGAGGAGCGGCGGGTTGTCGAGGAGCCCGAAACAGGCGATGCGGAGCAGGTCGGCCGCCTCGGCGGTCCGGCCGGTCTGGAGGGCGACGCGCCCCTCCTGCAGGCGGGAGACGTAGAAGTCGTCGGCGGCGCCGGCGGCGGGCGCGAGGAGGGCCGCGGCGGCCAGGAAGATCGAGACGAGCGCTTTTCTCATGCGGCGGAAGCCAGTCCTTCTTTCATCGTACCCCCGGCGTCAGCGCGGCGCAGGCCAGGCCGGCTCGCGGTTCGCGACGATCGCCTCGGGGTTCGTCTCGAAGAGCAGCGTCTCCACCCCGGCCCCCATCGCCGCGCGCACCTTCTCGCGGGCGGCGGCCATCCGGGGCGGCCGGCGCTTCAGATCGTGGGCGTCGGAGGCGACGAGGTGGGCGAGCCCCTCCTCGAGCATCCTCTCGGCCGCGGCCCGCGCGCTCCGCCCGAACTCCCCCAGGAGCGATCCGGCCGTCACCTGCACGAGCGCCCCGGTGGCGACGAGGCCCGCCAGCAGGTCGAGGTCCCTCGCGAAGACGAGGTTCCTCTCCGGGTGGGCGATGACGGGCACCTGCCCCATCACCACCAGCTCGTGGAACACCGCCGCCGCCTCGGGCGAGACGTATCCGGGCGGGAACTCCACCAGCAGGTAGCGCGAGCCGGCCAGCCCCTCGAGCGGTCCGGCCTCTCCCGCCTCGGCGAGGTCGAGGAGGTCGGCCGTGAACCAGACCTCGGCCCCGAGCAGCACCTTCGGGGAGCCCTCGAGCCGCCGGTTCAGCTCGTCGAGGAGGGCCGCCCGCGCCGCCCGGTCCTCGTTCCACCATGGGTCGCGCAGCACGTGCGGCGTGGCGACGATCGTCGTCGTGCCGTCGGCTGCCGCCGCCCGGCAGAGCTCCACCGCGGCGGCCCAGTCGGGCGGGCCGTCGTCGATCCCGGGAAGGCAGTGGAAGTGGAGGTCGAGCAGGGATCAGTTCGGCGGACCGGGCCTCGACGGCGAGACGGGCTGCTTCGGCTTCTCGTCGTCACTCGCGACGACGATGCCGACGGCCGCCGCCGCCGTTCCGGCTCCCACCCAGAGGGCCGGCGGGATGACGACCGTCCGGCAGACCTCGTTCGGCTTCAGCTCGCCCCGGATGTTGATAGAGCTGACGACGCCGATGCACTCGAAACCCTCGGGGAGAAGCGGGGCCTGCGGGTCGGTGACGCCGATGACGAGGTTCCGCGCATAGCGCATCTCCGCTTCGGTCGGCTCGGTCTTCGCCTTGCCCTTGACGGGGACGGTTTCCTGCGGGCCCTGCGTGAGCTTGCTGGCGCCGTCGGCCATGACGACCCGGTACAGGACGTTCTTCGTCTCCGACTTCGGCACCGGCAGCATCGCCCAGAAGCTGCCTCCGTCGGCACGGACCATCTCGAGGTAGTACTCGGGCGTCTTCCCCTCCGCGTTGAAGTAGACGCGGGCCGCGGAGACCGTCGAGCCCGGAGGTACCGAGGCCGTGATGCGGGCGTTTCCACCGGCGGGAATGTTCTCGAGCTTCTCCGACTTCAGCTCGAGGGCCGCGACAGGCGCCGCCTGAACGAGGAAGAAAATCCCCGCGAGGAGCATTCCAGCCACCCGTTTCATACAGACCATGGCACAAACCTCCGAATCAACCAGCCACACCATAATCGCCCTCCGCGCAACCGTCAACCTCCCGGGAAGCCGTGGGAGGAACCGAATATCATCCCTGCGTCCCGATGAGCAGCTCGTCCGGGGGCGATCCGTCCCGCATCTTCGTCGATGCCTTCGCGGGCAGCTGGCCTCGCCGGCTCGCCTACGGCCTGCTCCTCGCTTACGTCCTCGCGGCCCCGTTCCCGTGGGGAAGCGTCCAGCCCGGTCTCGCCGGCACGGGGAAGATCACGGCCGGGGCTTTCCTCGTGGCCCTCCTCGCGTTCCTCTCCCCGGACGCCCGCCTCCGCCTCGACGGCCTCCGCCTCCCCCTCGCCGCCTTCGCCGGCCTCGGCCTCCTCGGCCTCCTCCAGCTCGCCCCGCTCCCGCAGGGCCTCCTCGCGGCCGTCTCCCCCGCCAGCGCCGAGGCGTGGCGCGGGGCCGGCGAGGTCTTCGGCGCGTTCGGCCGCGCCGCCCCCGCCGGGCGAGTCAGCCTCGCCCCGTGGGAAACGGCCGGCGTCGCGCTCCAGGCCCTCTCCCTCGCCGCGCTCTTCCTCGCGGCCGCCGTCCTCCTCGACCGCAAGGCCCCCCGGCGCCTCTTCGGCTTCGTCGTCGTCGCCTCGGGCCTCGTCCAGGTCGCCCTCGCCGTCGCCCACGACGACCGCACCTCGCGCCTCCGCGGGGCGTTCGTCAACCCGAACAACTTCGCCGGCTACCTCGAGCTGTCGCTCGCCTTCGCGTTCGGCCTCCTCTGGTACCGCTCGCGCACCGGCCTCGCCTCCCTCGGCGAGTCCACCGACGCCGAAGAGCGCGCCGAGCGCGTCGTCGCGCTACTGCCTCGCGTCGGCCTCGCCGTCGTCCTCTTCGGCGTCCTGGCCGCCGGCATCGGCTTCAGCCAGTCGCGCGGGGGAATCGTGGCGGCCACGGGGGGCACGCTCCTCCTCTGCGCGCTCGCCTTCGCCCTTTCGCCCGGCGCCTCGCGCGCCCGCCGGGTGGGCGCCGGCGTCCTCGCCGTCCTCGTCGTCCTCGGCACCGCGTTCGCCATCGCGGGGGCCGGCACCGTGGCGTTCCTGCGCTTCTTCCTGCCCGACGCCTCCGACCTCGCGGGCGACTACCGCATCCTCATCTGGGCCGACTCGCTCGAGGCCTTCGCCCTCTTCCCGGCCCTCGGCTCCGGGCTGGGCACGTTCCGCGAGGCCATCCGCCGCGTCCAGTCGCCCGAGGTGACCGGCCTCGTGGAGCAGGCCCACAACGAGTACCTCCAGCTCCTCGTCACCGGGGGGGCCGTCGGGGCCCTCCTCGGCCTCCTCGCCCTCGTCCTCGGGGTGCGGGCGTTCCTCATGGCCCTTCGTCAGCAGAGACACCGCGAAGAGAGCGCCTTCGGCCTCGCCGGCCTCGGAGCGCTCGTCTTCCTGCTCCTGCACGGCGTGGCCGAGTTCAACCTCTCCATCCCCGCCATCCCGGCCACCCTCGCCGCCTGCCTCGGCGGCGCCTGGGCAGCCTTGCGCTGGAGCCGGCGCGACGAGCCAGAGCCCGGCGTCATCCCGCTGGAAGGGCGGGCGTCTCACCGCCGCCGGCATCGACGCGCGCCCGAAGCGGCCTGACCCCGGCGCCAACCACGGCCCCGAGAGAGAACGTCCGGAGGCCGTAGAGCCCCGCGAGGGGGAACGACAGCTCCGTCTCCCCCGGTGCGACGAGCGCCACGTCCTCCCGCCCGCCGTCCCATCCCCACCAGGCGAGCGTCGGCTCGTCGGCCCTCACCGTCAGCACCAGCCGCGCCTTCTCGCCCCACTCCGGGTCCACGCACACCGGCAGGCTTCCGGCTCCCTTCGCGGGCCACGCCGCCACGTCGAGCGTCGTGGGGAAGGCCGCCGGCCAGAGCGTCGAGAGTGCGGCAAGGTCGGCGCCCCTCTGCTGCGCCCGCGCCACCGATCGCCGCGCCAGCAGCACGTCGCACTGCTCGCGGTCGAAGCGCGACACCTTCGCGAGCGCCGCCTCGGCCTCGGCCGGCGACCCGGCTGCCAGCTCGCGGCGCACCCGCTCCACGTAGAACGGCGTCCACTCCGACGACCCCGTCGTGTCGGTCTGCAACACGATGCGCCGCCAGGCGAAGTCGTCGTCGGCGTAGAGGTGCAGCAGGGCCCGCGTTCCGTCCGGCACCCCCATCAGGCCACTCGCGGCCCGCGGAAGGTCGGCGCCCGAGCCGATCCGGGGCGGGTGTGCCAGGAACCACCGCACCAGCCCGCCGCGCGGGTCGGTGCGCCACGCGCCCGGACGCCCGTCGCCCACGGCCTTCAGCACCGCCCGAGCCTGCTCTCGCCCTTCGCCGTCGTCGAAGAGGTCCACCGGGTGCCGCTGCAGGAAGTCGTACGCCGCCGCCGTGGCCCGGTCGGCCCGCGCGGCCGCCAGGCTCGCGGTCATCTCCGCCGCCCGCCGCTCGCGCTCCGCCCTCTCCGCCTCGCGCCAGCGCCGTTCCAGCGCCACCTTCTCCTCGAACTTCGCCGTCGGCGCCAGCACCTGCTTCGCGAGCGCGAGCGCCGCGGGAGTCTCCGGCAGGAGGGCGAGGCCCTCCTCGGCCCCCATCACCTGCACTACGGCCCCCAGCGCCACCCGCCGGAAGCCGTCTTCCTCCAGTGCCCGCTCGAGGGCTGCCCGCGCCTCGGCCCGCTCTGTCTCGCCCAGCAGCGGCCATCGCTCCAACGCCGCCGCACCCCATAGCTCGTACGCCGCAGGGACCGCGGGCGCCCACGCCACCGCCAGCCTCACCGGCGCCAGCCACCTCGCGGCGAGGCGCTCTCCGGCCGGCTCCCGCCACTCGTCGGCCAGGACCAGCTCGGCCAGCGCGAGGGCGTGAAACGCCCATCCCGGCCGCGCCGCCACCGCCTCGAGGGCCAGCTCTCGCGCCGCGGCGACCTCCTCGGGCAGCTCGCGCACCGAGCGCATCCAGAGCTCCCGCTGCGAGGGCGTCAGCCTCTCGAGCCGCGTGCTCCCCGCCACGTCGAGCGTCGCGGCCCGCACCGCCACCTGCTTGGCCAGGTCGGCGGTCGCCTCCACGCGCGCCGTCGCCACCAGCTCGGGCCGGCGCTGGTCGAGGGTGAACGTCGTGAAGAACCGCTCCACCGCTTCCCGTCCCCGGGCATCGTGGAGCTGGTGGAGCACCGCGAAGGCCAACAGCACCGCCGCCGCCGCGGCAAACGCGAAGCGCTCGCGGGAGGCGGGCGGCCGGGCCCCTTCCGTCACGCCTTGCGTCCGGCCGCCCTCTTCGGCGCGCCGTTGTCCGCGCTCGCCGCCGCCGGGGGCGTCATCGCCGGGAACTCGCCGCTCGGGGGCCGGTCCGCCTCGCGCCCCTCGCCGTACCCGTACCCGTAGCCGTAGCCATACTCGTACTTCGCGTACGGGCCGTACCCTCCGAACGCCTTTCCGCCCACCTTCAGGTTGTTGATGAGGACGCCGAGGATCCGCACGTTCGCACGCTGGAGCTTCGTCTTCGCCCGCGCCACCACCTCGCGCGAGGTCTTCCCCCCCTTCACCGTCAGCACCACGCCGTCGGTGCTCGCCCCGAGGAGGAGGGCGTCGGCCACCGGCTGCACGGGCGGCGAGTCGAAGACCACGTAGTCGAACGCGGCCAGCAGCTCCGTCATCAGCTCTTCCATCGCCCCGGAGGCGAGGAGGCCGGAGGGGTTCGGGGTCAGCGGCCCGGCCGGCACCACCCAGAGGTTCGGGACGGGCGTGGCCTGCAGCACGTCTTCCAGCTTCGCCCCCTCGGCGAGGATGGAGACGAGCCCCCTCCGGTTCGAGATCTTCAGCGCGGAGTGGATCCGCGGTTTGTGCAGGTCGCCGTCGAGGAGGATGGTCCTCTTCCCCAGCTGCGCCAGCGTCACCGCGAGGTTCAGCGCCGTCGTCGTCTTCCCCTCGCCGGGAACGGCCGACGTGATGACGACGCTCTTCAACCCGCCCGCCCGAGAGAGGAGGAGCAGGGTCCGGAAGGCCCGGTAGGCCTCCGTGACGACCGACCGCGGGTTCGTGTGGGAGATCAGCTCGACGGCCCCCTCGTCCCCGGCCTTCGCGCCCGTAACGGCCGCCGCCTCGGCCGCCGCCGCGGCGGCCTTTCGCTTCCGCCCGTAGCCGTAACCGTAGCCGTACCCCTGGCCGTACCTGCCGCCCGACGCCGAACCCGTGGCCAGGATTACCCCGAGCGCCGGCAGCTTCAGGAACTTCTCCACCTGGTCCTGCGTCCTGACGCTCCTGTCGAGGAAGTCGATGAGGAGCACCAGCCCCAGTCCCACGAAGAGCCCGACGACGAGCGCCCTCTCGAGGTTCTTCCGGTACGACGGGTACCAGCGGTACTCGGGCATCGCCGCCCGCTCCACCACCTGGGCCGTCGACTGGCGCGTCCCCGCCATCCGGGCCGCCACTTCCATCTCGGCCTGCTTCTTCAGCATCGTGTCGAGGAGGGTGCGCGACGCCGAGCTTTCGACCCTCAGGTTCGAGAACTCCACGGCGTTCACGCTCTGCCCGAGCGTCTCGGAAGTCTGCGACCGCAGCACGCCGCGCAGCACCTCCTCGCGTCTGCGGGCGCTCTCCACCTCGACCCGCGCCTGCTCTCGCGCCTTGCCGGCGGCTTCCTTCGCCACCGTCTCCAGGTATCCCTGCCCCTTCTGGATCCGCCCCCTCAGCTGCACCATGGCCGGGAAGTCGGGCTTCCAGATGGAGAGCTTCTCGGCGTACTCGCGCTCCAGCTTCTGCTGCTCGGCCCGAGCCGTCGCCACCGACGGGTCCTGCTGGGCGATCGCCTCCGGGCTCATCGCCATCAGCTGCTGAAGGCGCGCTTCCTTGTTCACGCGGTCGGCGACGGCCGAGGCGTAGTCTTTGTTGAACGTCTCCAGCTTCTGCATCGAGACGTTCGTCCCCGGGTCCATCGAGACGAAATCGCGCGAGCGGCCGAAGTCGGCCAGCTTGCGCTCCTTCTCCTGCACGTCCTTTTTCAGCTGCTCGATCTGCGCCTCGAGAAAGCGCGACACCTGCCCCGCCTGCTCCACGCGCGACTCGCGCGACCAGGCGACGAACGCCTCCACCACGGCGTTCGCCATGTCGGCGGCCTCCTTCGGCGAGCCCGACTGGTAGGCCACCTCGATGAGCGTCGTCCCCGGGATGGCGTTCACCTCGAGCTGCCCCGTGATGCCGCGCACCAGGCGGGCCACCTGCAGCTCGCGCGCCGCCTCCCCGTCGGCCCCCTTTCCGGCCGTCTCGTTGCCCAGCTTCGCGTTCACCACGTGCTCGATGACGTCGCGCCCCTTGATCATCCGGATCTGCGTCGGGATGAAGTCGGGGTCGCGCATCGTGAGCATCCCCTCGCCCAGCCCGAGGTCGGAGAGGGCCACCTTGTCGCGCTCCACCGAGATGACCGCCGCGGCCCGGAAGACCGGCGGCGTGAGATACGTGCGCACCATCGCCGCGCCGGCCACGACGATCACGGCGGCGACGATGATCTTCCAGTGCCTGAGGAAGAGGTCGAGGTACCGCCGGAAGTCGATTCCGGCCTCTTCCTCTTCCTCCCGGCGGTGAAACGGGTCGTTCGACATCGTCGACATCAGAAGATCGACTCCTTCGCGATGACGACGTCGTCGGGCAACAGCTCGAGGTCGGGGTCCTTCCCCGAGAGGATTCGCGAGTAGCTCGCCTCGATCTCCACCGCTTTCCCCTCGGCGTCCGTCCGCTTGATCCGGATGCTCCCTTTCGCCGCCCGGTCGGTCAGCCCGCCAACCCGGGCAATCATCCGGAGGAGCGTCGCCTTCTCGTCGCTCTGCACCTTGATGGCGCCGGTCGTCTTGAACTCGCCGAGGAAGTAGATGACGACCTCCTGCCGCGACCCCACGTTCACGACGTCGCCGGGGTAGATGGGAACGTTCCAGGCCGGGTTGAGGTTCACGAAGAGCTCGTCCGAGTTCACCTCCAGCCGGTCGGTCAGACCGTTGTCGGCCGTCCTCAGGATGGAGATCTTCTTGCCCGCCCCGTCTGCGAGCCCGCCGGCGTTCAATATCGCCTGCTGAAGCGTCCAGCGCCCGGAAAGGTTCAGCGGTCCGGGCCTCGCGACCCCGCCCAGGATGAGGATCGGCCGGTTCGCGTACTCCTTCACGTTCACGGTCACGTACGCCTGGTTCACGTACTTGGCCGTGAGCATCGCCGCCAGCCGGTCGCGCAGCGCCATCGGCGTGTCGCCCGCCACGGGCACCTGCCCGAGGAGGGGCAGGTCGATCGACCCGTCTTCCTGCACCCGTCTCTCGACGTTCAGGTCGGGGATCTCCTGGACCTTGATCTCGAGAAGGTCTTTCGGCCCGATGACGTAGTTCGTCGTCCCCACCTGGGCGGCGGCGGGAAGGGCGACGAGAAGAGAGAGGAGGAAGCCGGCGGCGAGCCTCAGCCCGCCCCCGAACCGGAGGCTGGGGAACCCATAAACCATGGAATCAGTCTACCTTTCCTCGAAGAGGGGCCGTCGTGCCTGAATCCCGGCCTATTCTTACCAGCGGAGTAAGATTGGCGCCGGAGGCAATCCCATGCCCACCGTTACCGTGTCGTCGAAGGGACAGATCGTCATTCCGCTCGACCTCAGGAGGGAGCTCGGGCTCAAGGAAGGGGAGCAGCTCGACGTCGCCTCCAATGCCGACACCATCGTTCTGACCCGCGTCGGGTCCCGGGGCGCCCGCCGGGCGTGGCGTTCGTGGGCGGGAGCACTGGCGGGCTCCAATGCCCTCGAGGACCACCGAAAGGAACACCGCAAGGAAGCGAAGCGGTGAGCGTCTGCCTCGACTCCTTCGCGCTTCTCTCGTGGCTCCAGGGCGAGCAGGGGGCTCCCATCGTGGAAGGCCACCTCTCGGAAGCTTCCACGTCGCGAGGCTCCCGCTGTTGGATCTCGGCCGTCAACCTCGCCGAGGTCTACTACCGGCTGCACCGGACCCTGGGCACGGAACCGGCCGACGAGTTCTGGAAGGGAGCCCTGCGGGGCGAGATTCCGGTCTCTGTGGTGGACGCCACCCGGCCGAGGGTTCTCGAAGCCGCGCGCCTGAAGGCCCGCTTCCCCATCGCGCTCGCTGACGCCTTCGCCGTTCAGGTCGCACGGGAGAAGGGCGTTCCCCTGGTGACCGGTGACCCGGAGATCCGCGCCGTGGAGAAGGCTGGAGAGGTTCGCGTGGAGTGGATCTCCCGCTGAGGCTCAGTCCCGAAGCCTCAGTTGTGAGGGTCGGTTTCAGCGAAGGCTCTCCGGCGCCCCCCCTCACTTCAGAATGTCGATGCCCCCCGACCCGAACCCCACCGTCGTCCCGATGCGGAAGACCGAGCGGTCGAAGCCTGGGATGTTCGAGGTGGTGTCGGTCTGGTCGGCCGTGATTCCAAGCGTGAGGAAGCTGCCGACACGCCCCCGGATGCCGGCGCGAAGGGTCTTCACGTCGTCGTTCCGCGTCACGGACGAACCGTCGGGCTGGAGCGTCGGGGCGGTGTAGCGGTTCGGGCCGGCCTCGTACGAGACGAGGAGCGAGGCCCACCGGGGTGAGATGCCGAGCGACGCGCCCACCCGCCGCTCGTCGTAGGCCGCGTTGCCGGTGTAGAGAGACGCGACGAGGGTGCTGCGGCCGAAGACGCCGAGAGTAAAGAGGCGCGAAAGCGCATAGCGGAAGTCCGCGCCGCCCGAGGGGCCGTTGTACGGCACGAACGACGACCCGCCCTTCGGCTGGAAGTCGCGGTAGCCGAGGTAAACGTTCACGTCGAGCCGGCCCTTGTCGAGGTACGCCGACCCGATCACGCCCTTGCTCGTCGCGTCGCGCAGCGCGCCCTCGTTCACGTAGGTGAGGTCTCCCTGCTCGTAGCTCACCCCCACGAGGAGGCGAGAACCCACCTTCCGCCGGATGCCGATGCTCCAGACGGTGTCGGTCCCGTCGAGACCCTCCACGGTCTCCAGCTCTTCCTCGCTGAGCCCCGGCCCGCCGTAGCTCCTCTTCGCGAGGTTCAGGTCGCCCACGAGCGCCGTCCGGCTCCCCATCTCGTACTGGGCGCGCAGACGCCCACCGAGGACGCTCTGCTCCACCGGCTGCTCGACCTCCGAGCTGAGGTTCACGGTCTCCGTGTAGCTCCCCGCCGTGGCCTCGAACGAGAACCTCGAGACGTAAAGGAGGGCCGAGAAGTCGTACGTCCCGCCCCAGCCCCGCCGGTCCTCGTTCTCGAGATACCAGCGGTAGCTCGGCAGGACGCCGCCCCGGAAGAAGAGGCGGCTCCCCACCGGGACGATCACCCTCACCCCGCCCGTCACCGACGCGGTGAAGTCGCCCTCCCTCGCCTCCTCGGTCTCGCCGAAGAAGTTGTTCGTGTACCCGAAGTCCCCGAGGGTGAGCACCGGGCGCAGCTTCAGCGGTCCGAAGCGAATCCGCGCGTCGTCCGCCTCCCTCTCCAGCGATTCCCGCTCGGGAATCAGCGTCACCGAGCTGGAGAACGATCCCCTGAACTGCGAGCTGGTCTGGCCCGGCGAGTACGCCGGCCTGAGGCCACTCCCCGGGTCCTCCCCCTGCTGCCCCTTCGCCGCCGCCGCCGCGAAGAGAAGCAGCAGCGCCGCCGCCGCCGCCCCAAGCAGCCGCGGAAGCCGCTCGTGAACACTCACGCCCCGGCCCTCTCCACGAAGAGGTCGCCCAGCACCAGCACGTCCATCTTCGTCCTCAGGAAACAGTCCATAGCCTCCTCGGGCCGGCAGACCACCGGCTCGTTCTCGTTGAACGACGTGTTCAGCACCAGCGGCACCCCGGTCTCGGCCTCGAACGCCCGGATGAGCCGGTAGTAGCGCGCGTTCTGGGCCTCGGTCACCGTCTGCAGGCGCCCCGAGCCGTTCACGTGCGTCACGGCCGGGATCGCCGCCCGCTTCTCCTTGCGAATCTGGTAGACCTGCAGCATGAACGGCACGTCGTAGTCCGTCTCGAACCACGCCCCCGTCGCCTCGCGGGCGATGGACGGCGCGAACGGCCGGAACGACTCCCGCCGCTTGATCTTCGCGTTCAGTATTTCCTTCATGTCGGCCCGGCGCGGGTCGCAGACGATGGAGCGGTTCCCGAGGGCCCTCGGCCCCCACTCCATCCGCCCCTGGAACCAGCCGACGACCTTCCCCTCGGCCACGGCCCCGGCCGTGCGCCGGCAGAGGGCCGCCTCGTCGCCCAGCTCCTCCACGACGCACCCGGCCGCCTCCAGCTCGCCCCTCTTGCTCTCCACCAGCGCCTTCAGCTCCGATGCCGGGAACTCCGGCCCCAGGTAGGCGTGCTCCATCACGAATCCGCGCGGCCGCCCCAGCTCGGCGTGGAGAACGTGGAACGCCGCCCCGATGGCCCCGCCCGCGTCCCCCGCGGCCGACTGGATCCACAGCTCGCGGAAGTCCGACCGCTCGAAGACCTTGCCGTTCGCCACCGAGTTCATGGCGCAGCCGCCGGCGAGGGCGAGGTTCTTCTCCCCCGTCTTCTTCGCCACGTGCGCGAGAACGTGGAAGAACGCCTCCTCGTACATCGCCTGCATCGAGGCGGCGATCGCCTTGTGCCGGTCGGTCAGCGGCTCGTCCTTCCCCCGCGCCGGCCCCAGCCGCTTCTGCAGCTCGTCGGAGAACACCGTCCCGATGGTGGGGATCCCGTCGTCCCACACCATCGACACCCCCTCCGAGTGGTGCAGGAAGCAGTCGAGGTCCAGCTCGTACTTCCCGGCCGCCTTCAGCCGGACGATCGTCCGCATCTCGTCCATCAGCTCCGGCTGCCCGTACGGTGCGAGGCCCATCACCTTGTACTCGTCGCCGTAGTAGGGGAAGCCGAGGTACTGCGTCATCGCCAGGTAGAAGAGCCCGAGCGAGTGCGGGAAGGTCACCTCGTCGTCCATCGAGATCGACGTCCCCTTCCCCGAGCCCCACATCCCGCTCACGAAGTCGCCGAAGCCGTCCACCGAGACGACGGCCGCCGTCTCGAACGGCGAGACGTAGAACGACGACGCCATGTGCGCCCGGTGGTGCTCCACGTTGTGCACCTTGAACTTCGCCGGCCGCCCGTCGCCCACCTGCTCGCGCAGCAGCGCCCCGATGTCGCGGACCTTCGAGGCGTTGGAGAGCCGCCCCTTGATCGCCTCGAGGCTCGGCCGCTTCGACAGCGAGAAGAGCACCTTCGACAGGAGGTTCGCGCTCGGGTCGCGGTTCACGGCGACGTGGTCCACGTCGGCCAGCGTCAGCCCGGCGGACGCCAGGCAGTACCTCGCCGCCTCGGACGGGAACCCCGCCCAGTGCTTCAGGCGGCGGAAGCGCTCTTCCTCCGCGGCGGCGACCAGTATTCCGTCGACGACGAGGCAGGCTGCCGAGTCGCCGTGGAAGGCGTTCAGACCAAGGATTACTTCGCTCATCTGTTCACTTCGCGTCCTGTGCTTCTCACGTTCGCTCGCGGCGCTGGCGTCGGCTCGGTCGGGACGCTCGCCGCCGTCACGTGGGTATTGCCGGGGTTCGCCGGATCCCCGGGTCGAAACGATAGACGATACCCGACCGGAAGGTCTCCGCCGTGTTTGCCCTGTTCTCCACCTGCACGAGGACCGCGCAGCCTTTCAGCGCCGCTCGGCGCGTGTCGGGGACGAAGCTGAAGGGGGAGACCCAGTAGCGGTCTCCTCCCTCGTAGCCGGCGACGAGCTTGCCGCACTCCCGGAAGTCGGACTCGACCTCTTCCCACGGGCGCCCCTCGACAGCCGGGTAGTGGGCCGCGCTGTGGTTGGCGATCAGCCAGCCCTCCTCCGCGAGGCGCCGGTTCCCGTCGGCGTCATCGTACAGCCGCCAGGCGTCGTCTCGAAAGGCGGGCGTCGTGACGCGCCGGTAGACCTCGTCGATGGCGCCGACGAGCTCCGTGGAAAAAGAGACCTTCATCCACTCCCGGAGCTTGAGCGGCACGTCGGGGCGGATCGTCCGCAGCCGGCTCCTCAGGAAGCGCAGTCCGTCCGTTCCCGCGAGGTACGAGGCCTTCGCGAGATAGTAGAACTCTTCCCGACAGACGAACCGCGAGCAGAGAGACTGCGCCGCCGTGATCCCGCGGGCGCGGCATTCCGGTAGGGCGTGGCGCCTGACCCCGGCGAACCCGTCGTCGAACCAGAGGCAGAAGGTTGGCCGGGCGAAACCCTCGCCCCTCTCCAGCCGCGCCAGCGCCTCCCGCGTGGAGACGAGGTCGCCGTGCGCCCCGTACCACGCCAGGTGGTCGCGAAAGACGTCCGGGCGCAGGGTCCCGTAGAGCGCACGCGTCAGGAAGGAGTCCTCCCAGGAGACGTCGTGGTAGTTCGCCACGTAGAGAGCGTTCCGCATCCCCTACCAGACCTGCTCGTCTGCCAGCGCCTCGCCGAGCCAGCCGGAGCGGAAGTCCCGCTCGAGCCGCACCCTCCTGGCCCGTGTCAGGTCTGCCGTGAGGTAGGTCTCCCCGCGGTGCGGCTGCTCGAAGAGAGGGAGCTCCTCCGCGTGGAGAGCCGTCCCGAGGACCTCGAGCGTCAGTTCCGTGCCGAGCGCGATCGCGGCCATGAAGGCGTCGTGGAGGGAGTCGTCCGGGTGGAGCTTCACCGACGAGCGGCGGAGGATCGGGCCGGAGTCCGCGCCGGTCGCGAGGAGGTGCACCGTGTTGCCCACGCGCGGAAGGTCCCGGTGGTAGAGCGCCTGGTGCGGCGTGTACGCTCCCTTGTACTCCGGCGACCAACCGGAATGCTGGTTGACGGCGATTCCCCGCACCGCCGTGAAGACCCGCGGGCTGAGCAGCGGGCCGCCGAGCGAGAAGAGGAAGTAGGGGTCGACCGACCTCAGCTCGCCCAGGAGCCCGTCCCCGTTGACGTCGGCGACGGGGCACGGGTGGACCGGCGCCTTCGCCCTCAGGCGGTCCACTTCGGCACCGAACATGCGCTCCTCTGCCGCGCGCTGGTCGCGCTCGAAGCGGCGGTCCGCGCGCCGCTCCACCGTCACCTCGACGACCTTCCTCGCGAGCCCCGCGAGCTGCCCCTTGCGCAGCATTTCCAGCGCCCGGCGCGCCTTCGGGACGGGCGGCGGGCCGCCCGGACCGCCACCCCCGACCCACCACCGGGCGAGGAGGCCTGGGAAGCGCTCCTGGAGCAGGTATCCGAACCGCAGGTGGCGAAGGCTCGCGCCGCTGACGACGACCGCCGGGCGGCGGTCGCCGGGCGGGAGCGCCAGGCGCTTCATGGGGATGTCGTGCGGGAACACGGCAGGAGTATAGGAACCCTTTCGCGCACCGGAGAGGCGGAAGCCGCCTCGTCCGGCACGCGGGTCAGTCGTCGCGATCGCCGCCGGCGACGAGGCGCAGGCGGTCCCCCCAGCAGGTCAGGGCGCCGATGCGAGACCACCCGAAAGAAGCGGCCGCCGCGCCGTACGCCAGGAAGTCGAGGCCTCGGGCCTTCTCCGGCCCGGCGGCCTCCCGGGCCAGGTCGAAGAGCATCCGCGACTCGTCGGCCAGCCCCGTGGCGCCGCACTGCCTCGAGAGAAAGAAGAGCTCTCGCGCGTACCACTGCATCTCAGGGTGCTCGGGCCCCACGCCCGCGGCGAGGGCGTGCCGGTAGACCCGCCCGTGCGACGTGGCCCGGTCCCTCATCTTCGAGACGTTGCGCAGGCTGTTCCCGCTCGCTCGCGGGCCGGGGTGATGCCGGTGCTCCACCAGCCACTCCGGGCACCAGACCGGCCTCACGCCGAGGCCGCCGGCGCGCGCGTCGTACTCGAGGTCCTCCTCGACGCGCAGGCCGGTCCAGGGACCGATCCGGTCCGTCGCCGCGCGGCGCCAGAGCGGTGTCACCGTGTGCCAGAGCCGCCCCGAGAGGAAGGCGGGGAAGATCGTGTCGAAACGCCGCGTCGTCCTCACGAGGGGCGTCCCCGAGTCGCCCGCCGCCACCCGCCGCTCTGTCGTCATGCAGTAGCAGACCCCGGCGCCCGGGTCGTTCTCGAGGGCCGCCACCTGGCACTCGATCTTGCGCGGGTGAAGCCAGTCGTCGCTGTCGAGATATTGGATGTAGTCGCCCTCCGCCACCCTCCGTCCGGCCTCGCGGGCGAGCCCTGGCCCACCATTCGGCTGGTGGACGGCGCGGACGAGGTCGGGCCTCTCCTCCGCGATCCGGTCGCAGAGCTCGCCCGTCCCGTCGGAGGAGCCGTCGTCCACGAGGATGACCTCCAGGGGGCGGTAGGACTGGGCCTCCACGCACGCGACCGCCTCGAGGAGCAGGTCCCTGCGATTGAAGACCGGGATGATCACGGAGACGAGAGGAGATTTCATGCGGCAGCTACTTTCGGGCGACGACGTCGAAGTACGGTCCGTAGGTCTCCGCGTGCCGCTCGAAGAGCTCGAGCAGCACTCGTGCGCCCTCCGCCGGCGAGTCCGCCGGGCGAGGCTCGCCCTCCTCGCCCTCCGCGATCGCCACCTGCCGGTAGGAGGCTGCGAGGAACTCCGTCACGACCCGCGGGTCGGCGTTCATCGTCCTCATCCAGTAGGGCGACCACTCCATCACGAGAAGGCCGGTCCGCGAGAGTGTCCGGGTCCCGCCGGTGAAGACGAAGGGCTCCGCACCCTGCACGTCGATCTTCACCGCTAGGCGCTCGTCTCCCGGCTCGACGATCTCGTCGAGCGGCCGGCACTCCACAGCCGTCGTCTCCCAGCGCTCCTCGCCGAGGCTTCCTCGAGGCGCCCCCGGCAGCCGGACGCGGTGATCGCCCATGTTGTCGGGGGAGAGGGCCAGGTCCACCGACCCCGGGCGGTCCATGACGGCCAAGCGGTGGCACTCGACTCGCCCGCCGGGGCAGCGCGCCCTCACGTTCGTAACGAGGTGCTCGAAGTTGGAGGGCTCCGGTTCGATCGCGACGCACCTCGCCCGCGTGCGCGCCGCGACGGGGACGGTCGTCAGGCCGATGTTCGCGCCCACGTCGACGAACCGGCCCTCCTCCTCGCGGAAGAACGGGACGATCGTGTCGACCGTCCGGCGCGCCCATCGGCCCGTGCGCGCGTAAATGCGCAGGATCGCCTCGTCCGACGCGTCGCCGACGATCCGGCCGAGCTCGCCCTCCACCTCCACCCCCTTCAGGCCGCACGCTTTCGAGGCCTGCGCGAGTGTTCGCCAGGCGCCGGCCGAGGAGAGGACGCCGTCGACGAGCGCGACCTGCGCTCCGGGCGGAAGGCGCGCGGCGACGGCGGTGAGGAGTTTCTTGAGCGAGGGCTTCATGGCCCCTGCAGGAAGGTGCTCACGTCTTCGCCGGGCCCTTGTGTTCGCCACGGCCTTCCTCGCGCGCGAGGATCTCGTCCTCGACCCGCCAGCGGAGCATCGTCTCGTAAAGGAGCCGCTCGAGGGCGTAGCGGCGGGCCGCGGCGCCACGGAAGGGGCCGCCCGCCCGAACCCAGGCCCAGGCCCAGACGCCGATCGGCGTGAACGGGAGAGCGCGGCGGACCCGCGCGGGCAGGCCCGCCGACCCGGCCCCGAAGAGCCGCGGCAGCTCCCTGGCGGAGTAGCCGAGCTGGGCCCGCACGAACATCTCCAGCGGCTTGCGGTCATCGTGAACCAGGCGCGCCGACAGGTCGACGACGCGCCCGTCCACCTCGAGGTGGTGCGCGTGGCCGCGCTCGCCGACCCGCGCCCGCGACAGCCGCAGGAGCCGGAGCTGGCGCGGGTAGAGCGAGCCGACGAGGCTCACCCCGCGAATGCGGTACTCGAACGCCATCGTCGCTCCGTCCACGTCGCCCCGCCTCGCGGTGTCGGCGATCTCCCTTTCGAGCCGGGGCGAGACCGCCATGTCGGCGTCGAGCGCGAGGACGAAGGGCGTCGCGATCGACGTCTCCTCGAACGCGAACCGCCACTGTTCCCGGAAGCCGCCCCAGGGGCGCGCGAACCAGGCGACGTTCGGGAACGACCGGGCGATCGCCTCCGTGCCGTCGTCCGAGAGGGAGTCGACGACGACGACGCGGGGAAAGGCGCGGAGGCTCTCGAGGGTCCGGCCCACGTTCGCTTCCTCGTTGAACGTCAGGACGACCGGGGTGACGGGCAGGTCCGTCATCCCGGCCCTCCCCGCCCGCGCCCCCGGAGGATGGCCTCATACTCCCGCCGCAGGGCCCGCGCGACCCCGCTCCACCGAAACCTTTCGCCCGCGAGGCTCCGGGCGGCAGCGCTTCGCCGGCCCCGCTCCTGGCTCGACCCCATCGCCTCCTCGAGAGCGGTGCGGAGCCCCTCCACCCCGGACGCCGCCACCCATCCCGCTCCCGCGCGCTCGATCTCGTCGGCGAGCGCCACGTCGCGGCTCACGACGACGGGCGTCCCCGTGGCCATCGCCTCCGCGACGACGACGCCGAAGTTCTCCTGGCGGGAGGGGAGGACGAAGACGGAAGCCTCTCCGAACGCCTTCCGCTTCCCGTCTCCCCCGACCCACCCGACGAACGCGACGCGCCCCTCGACCCCCAGCCTCGTCGAAAGGCCCTTCAGCGACGCAACGTAGCCGGGCTCGCCGTCGCCCGCGATCACGAGCGTCCATCCGGTCGACACGGGCCCGGCCGAGGCGAACGCCTCGAGGAGGGCCTCGACGTTCTTCTTCGGGTGGATCCGGGACAGGAACAGGACGACGGCCCCGCGCTGCTGCCCGGGAGGGGCGTCGAAGAGCGTCTCGTCGACGCCGAGGGGCACGACGAAGCCGGGCGGAGCCTCGCCGGGCAGCGCGCACCGCTCGCGCTCCGCGGGGTCGGTCCAGTGCACGGCCGCGGCCTCCTCCACCAGCCGCTGCCCCCAGGCGGCAAGGAACAGGCGCTTGCGGAAGGGGTGCTGCGCGAGGCTCCATCGATCGAGCTGGCCGAGCGGGCGGACGACGTAGGGGACCCCCGCGGCCCGGGCCGCCGCCCCGGCGGCGGCCGACGCGTGGGAGAAGACGGAGTGGACGTGCACGACATCAAACCGAGCGGCGTTCTCTCGGAGCCAGCCGGCCAGAGACGGCGAGAGCTTCAATGACTCCCCCGGCAGCCTCGGGAAGAAGACCGTCCTGGCCCCCTCGTACTCGACGAGCTCGCCCGTCGCCACGGGAAGCCGCGACGGACCGTCCGCGTCCGTCGTCGCGAGAAGCGCCTCGACCCCCGCCCCTTGGAGCGCCCTCACCATCCGGAGCGCGGCCTCGCTCGGTCCGCCGTATCGTGCGGCTACCGCCGGAATCACGTGAAGGGCCTTCACCCCGTCTCTCCGGCTGCCCTCGCCTTCGGCGGAAGGGCCACCGCTCCCCGCCCCGTCCACCTGTCCTTCAGCGCGAGCCAGTGCTTCTCGTACGCGTGCCAGCTGGCCCACGCCACGAGCGACGATGCCGACAGGCAGGCGAGGATGAAGACGGCACGCCCCGGAAGAAGCGACCCGCCGACCCTCGGCAGGAGGTCGTCTCTCCAGACCCTCTCGATCGCGTCCTGCACGAACGGGTGGAAGACGTAGAGGGCGTAGGCGTAGAAACCGAGCCAACGGAGCAGCCGGTTCTCGAAAAGCCTCCGCCCGAACGCCCCGTCCGGCAGGAACACTGCCCACACGACCATCGCCCCGCTCATGACGCCGACGAGGGAAACGCCGACCGTCATCAGGAGGTGGGTTCGCCCGCCCGTCCCCCCGGCCACGACCATGCCGACGAGCGCGACCGCCGAGAGGGGCCCGAGCCAGGCGGCGGCCTTGCGGAGCCGGCGAGGCCCTCCCTCTTCCCGAGCCACGGCCGCGATGAGGGCGCCGAGGGCAAGGCTGTCGAAGCGGGCGGGCGTCAGGACGTAGACGATCATCACGTCCACGCCGGCGAGAGCGAGCCCTGCGCGCAGGGCGAGCGAGAGCGCGAAGCACCAGGCACAGACCGAGGGGAGACGCTCGCGGGACACGAAAGCCACGACCGCCGGCCAGACGAGGTAGAACTGCTCCTCGATGGCCAGCGACCAGAAGTGCGCCAGCCCGAGGTAGGTCCCCTCCTTCACGAAGAGCCAGTTCGAGGCGTAGAGCCAGTACCAGCCCTGGTTCTCGAGGGTGGCGTAGAGAAGGGAGGAGGCGGGAGGCAGCAGCGGCCACATCCAGAACGCAATGCAGAGGGCGAGGTAGTAGAGGGGGAATATCCTCAGCGTACGCCGGATGTAGAAGCGCTTGTAGTAGTCGGCCCTTCCCTTCGCGTCGAGCAGGATGCCGGTGATGAGAAAGCCGGACAGGACGAAGAAGAGGTCGACGCCGTTCGAGCCGAGCCTGCCAAGGCCGTAGACCACGCGGTCGGCGGCCGTGGAGACGTCCATCTCCTGCACGAAGTGCCGCAGCATGACCGCGAGGATCGCGATGCCGCGGACGCCGTCCAGGGCCTGGATCCTCCCCTGCTCCCGGTCTGCTCCCCCCATGTCAGGCCACCTGCCCCACGGGCGTCGCGGAGGCGACGACCGGCGCCGGCGCCGTGACCCGTTCCGACGCCTCCGCCTTCGAGCCGTCGACCAGCCCGAAGACGGCCCCGGCGAAGAGGCCGAGAAGGAGGTAGACGAACGGGTCCCCGAAAATCTGCGAGGCGGTCAGGAAGACGAGGCCGTTGGCGACGACGAGAGAGAGAAGCCCGAAACCGAGCTTCGCCTCGTCGATCTGCCTCCGCGCAAGGTCGCCCAGGCCGCGACGAAGGGCCGCGAAGAGCCGCGCCGCGACCCAGAGCAGGGAGAGGAGACCGGGCAATCCCAGTTCCGCGGCGACCCTTGCGAGACCGGCCTCGGCCAGGTTCCCGATCTTCGTGTCGGCGCCGAAGTACTGGCTCCCCTGCGCGATGCTCCCCGCGCCGAGCCCTACAAGGCCGTAGGTTTCGAAGACCCGCTGGGTCGAGGCGAACGCGACCGTCATCCGCGTCCCGGCGTCCGTGCCGAATGTCGTCACCCGCTGCTTGAGGTAGGCCGTGTCGGCGCTCGATCCACCCAGCTGGCCCGATTCGCTCACGAGCTGATACGCGAGGAAGACCCCCGCGAGCCCGAGGCCGAGCCCGAGCCGCCAGACCTTCACCCTCCGCCGGACGAGAAGGAAGGCAAAAACGACGAGGAAGAAGACCACCTCGCCTATGGCCTTGCGGCGGCCGGTGAAGATGACGGCGACGAGCAGAAGCGCGGTGCCGGCCGAGGCGAGGGACAGCGACACGCGGGTGCGGCCGCGGGACTCGCCGATGGAAATCAGCACCAGGAGGACGCAGGCGGCCGTCGCGGCGTGCCAGGAGGCCACCTCCGCCGTCCGCAGGAGGCCCGAGGCGAGCACGACGCCGATACCCTCTCCGTAGACCATCATCCCTTCCCCGATAGGGGAGAGGACCTTCGTGCCCGGCCAGGCGCGCGCCAGGAGCACCGAGGCACCTGCCCCGAGCCCGAAGACGGCGTAGGTCCGGAGGAGCTTCTCCGTCGCGCTCGGGCGCAAGCCGAGAAGGTACCCCGTGGCCGCGGCGGCGATCGGCGCGACGTAGCTGAAGAAGCCGATGCCCGCCAGGACGGGGCTCTCCCAGCGGAGGAGGCTGTTCCCCGACTGGACGGCCACGATCAGCCCGAACAGGAGAATCGGCGCCCGGATCTTCGCCAGCGCCCGCGAACGCCCGACGCGCCGGAACCGGTTCCCGAAGAGGAGGCCGGCGAAGCAGAACGAGAAGACGGCGAGCGCCGCGAGGACCATGTAGAACGCGTTGCCGGGGATCAGCTTCCGGACGGGGTCCTGCAGGAAGCCCGTGGCGACGACGAGGTTCAGGCCAGCGATCGGGTTCGACAGGCAGAAGAAGACGACGACGAGGAAAGCCAGCGCGGCGAGCAGCTCCATCAGGCGGCTCCCCTCGCGCGGACGTCGAGGGGCCTCACGTCGTCGTAGGCCTCGAGCGGCCGGACGTACCTTCCGGGCCGGGCGGCGAGGAGGGCCGCGCGCAGGAACGCCACGGCTTCCCGAAGCAGGATCGAGAGCACCAGCCACGGGCGGCGGGCGGTGTTCCGGTTGAACGGCGCCCTCGCGACCCTTCTTGCTGCGTGCCTGACTGCCCCGCCGAGGCCGAGACACCGGAAACCGAAGTAGTAGTCGCCCACGGCGGAACCGATAGCCGCCCAGGAGTCTTTGTGTCCGTGCGCCCGCGTGCCGCCCCCCGCGAGGAGGTGCCTGAGGCTCGCCCCGGGGACGAAGCGCGTCCTGCGCCCCGTCCTTGCGAGGAGCCGATAGCCGACCTCGGCGTCGCAACGATGGGCGCCGCCTTCGAACACCTCGTCCATTCCGCCCACGGCAAGGAACGTCTCCCGCCTTACGCCGAAGTTCCCCGCCATCACGGGCACGATCTCCGCCGGTCCGGAGTAGGAGAAGTCGAAACCCATCTCCCGGTCCCTGACCGAGCCCGCTGGCGCGTCGTCCCACGGCTGGAGGATCTGGCCGCACGTCGAGAGCGCCCCCCCCTCCTCCGAAAGCGCCGCCCTGTGCTCCTCGAGGAGGCCGGTCCCCGGCACGACGTCGTCGTCGAGAAAGAGGACGAGGTCGCCCCGGGCGAGGAGGGCGCCGACGTTCATGGCCTCGGAGATGCCCGGCCTCTCCTTCCTCACCCAGCGGACCCGCCCGTCCCGGGCCAGTGTCTCGAGGGCGGCCGTCGTGCCGGGCTCGTGCTCGGGAGTCTGGTCCACGACGACGACCTCGTCCCTCTCGCCGAGGAGCGCCCGCACGTACCGGAGAGTGTCCACGAGGACCCCTTCCCTCATGTACGTGGGAATCACGATCGAAACGGCGGCCTGCCTCATGCGTCGGACCCGGAGTATCGCCTCACCGGCCTGCCGCGGCGGCCCGCGGCGACGGCGCCACGAACCGCCTCGACGAGGAGCCGGGCGGAGCTTCGCGCGTCGTTCGCGGAGGCGGCCCGGCCGGAAGCCTCCCCGAGCGCCGCCCGTCGCGCCTCGTCGCGTTCGAGGCCGAGCAGCTCCGCCCCGAGGCGCTCGACGTCCCCGCAAGGGAAGACGACCGCGTTCTCGCCGGGTCGGGCCGTGTCCCCGGCGCCGATGCACCCGATCGCGTCGCTCAGGACGACGGGGAGGGAAAAGAAGAGGGCCTCGGTCACGACGAGAGGGTGAGCGTCGCGATCGGAGGTGAGGACGAGGGCGTCGGCGGCGGCGTAGTACGCGCCGATCTCCGCCTGGTTCACGAAGCCCGCGAGCGTGACTCCGGGCTCCTCCACGCCGCTCAGATAGCTCTCCAGCCCGGCACGCTCGGGCCCGTCCCCGACGACGAGCCCCCGCACGGCGCCGCCGGCGCGCCGTGCGGCGACGACGGCCTTCGCGAAGTCGAGCGGGCGCTTCCACGGGGTGAGATTCCCGCAGAAAAGCGCGACGAGGTCGCCTTCGGGGATCCGGAACCGCTCCCGGAGCGACCGCCGCAGCGTCTCCCGCGCCGCGACGTCGGCCGCGAGCCGCGAGCCGTCCACCGGAAGGGTCCACGGGTAGAGCCTCTCGGGGGGGAGGCCGAACCGGAGGTGATACTCGCGGTTGCTCTCGCCCACGGTGAGCGCCCCGTCCAGCTTCCCGTAGAACGTGCCGACGACCGCCCGCTTGAGCAGGCCCTTCCACGCGGAAATCCTCCTCCCCGCGTGGGAGTCCGAGCTCAGGAGGGCCACGGACCCGTTCTTCCTGGCCCAGGAGACAGCTCGCCACATCGTCCGGCATCCGTAGCCGTGAACGAGGACCACGTCCGGACGGAACGCGGCGAGGCGTGTTCCGACCTCGGGGTTGTCGACTTCGAGGAACGAGATCGACCGAGGGCGACGGGCTATGGGAAGGAACTCGTGGGCGTAGCCGTCGAGGAGGGGGACGTCCCACTCAACCTCCCGGCCGAACGCCGGGTCGAAGTACGACCGTACGCCCCAGTCGCAGCAGAAGAAGACGCGCAGGTCGACGGCGCCCGTCGCCTCCAGCTCCCGGTAGAGCGGCGCGAAGTGCTGGATCGGGTGGGTGACGACGATCGCGAGGCGGGGCGCGGTGTCAGGGGAGCAGGGATTCACAACGACCCTCGTGCCGGGTCGGCGAGCCGCAGAACGGTGAGGCGACGCGTCTCGTCGTGGGCGACCGAGAGGAACCCCATCGTCTGACGGTGAATGCCCGGCCCGTCGGCGGGAAGCTCGAGGTCGAGGTAGCGGTCGCCGTCGAGGACGCCGAGGCGCTGGAAGTGGACGAGGTACTGCTCGACGAACCAGCCAGGATCCTCGGGCGATGCCGCCCGGAATGTCGAGAAGCTCGAGGTCGTCACGGGGACGAACCCTTCCGTCAGGACCCTCTCGTCCTCGACCGGGTCGAGCGGCAGAACGTCCGGAAGGAGCACCGTCGCGATGCCGTATCGGGGCGACGCGAGGCCGCGGGCGCTCCAGAAATCGCGGACCGAAGCCACCACCGCCTTCTCGATCTCGGCGCAGCGGGCCCGACGGTCGAGGTGGTAGCGAGCGGGCGCTACGAGGGCGATCGCCACGGCGACGAGGGCCGCGGGGGCGAGCCAATGCGCCCCTCGGCGCGCCGAGAGCGGCTCGAACGCCAGGGCCAGGGCGAGGGAGAACGCGATCGTCCCCGGTACGGCGACCCGCCAGGAGACGTTCATTCCGGGAAGAAGCAGCGCGGGAAGGACGGAGACCACGAGGACCCCCAGGGCGGCCGCTCCGGCGACGACGGCCCGTACGAGCGAGCGCTTCTCTGCCCGCCACGAGAGAAAGGCGAGCACCGGGACCGCGAGCGGAATCCACTTCCACGCGCGCCCGGCCCCCTCGAATCCGAGGTAGAAGGCGAGCGGCGAGAGGTAGACGTTCGACATCACGTTCGAGGCGACCTTCAGGCGCTCAACGGCGCCGGAGGGACCGAGCCGCGTCACGACCGACACGCGAGGGTCTGCGGCGGGATACGCGTCGCTCCACGCCGCCTTCACGAGAAGTACGGCCGCCACCGCGAGGACGAGAGGGAGGGCAGATCGTCCGAGCGCCTTTCCGGCCTCCCGGGCGCCCCCGCGCGCGGCGAGCCCGCCCTCCGCGACGGCGAGACCCACCGGGACGAGCAGCGAGACCTCGTAGCCGAGTCCCCCGGCGAGGACCATCGCTCCCCCGCCGAGCTTCGTTCGGCCCCGGCGCGCCTCGCGGAGCACGCGGTACCCCTGCACGCCGAGGAAGAGGCACAGCCCGGTCGCCCGCGTCACCGCCCAGGTCGCCAGCTCGTTCGTGCACGGGTGGACGAGGAACGGAACCGGGCTAAGGGCTGCCACCGGCTTCGAGAAGCCGAGATCGGTGAATGCACGCCGGATCGCCTCGGCCGCGAGGGCCAGGTAGAGAGCCGCGAGCCACTGCGACCCGCCCGACAGCGAGAAGCCGGGTGCCAGCCCCTCCACGAGTGCCATCTCGAGGACGAGCGGGAAACGGCCGGTCGTGAAGTCGTGGAAGGGGTCGACGAGAAGGCCGTAGTCATCGAGGAAGAGGAGTTTCCCAAGGAAATCCGGGAGCCGAACCAAAACCAGGATCGCGCCGTACGCGGCGACGCCGGGGACCCACGCCGCCGCGCCGCGGGCCAGACGGCCGAGGCGGCGGACGCGCTGACTCGACCCGTGGACGCGGAGGGACTCGGTCTGCGGTGCTTCCATTCCGCCTACGCCGTCATCGTCTCGCCCTCGTCCCTGCAGAGCAGGGAGGCGAGGAGGAGCGCGGCCCAGGCTCGCGGCCGGGCCGGCTTCCGCCGGAGGCTCCGGCGAAGGTAGCCGATGGCCCGCCGGTCCCTGCGGTCGAGGAGGCACTTCCCGACGAAGTAGTCGCCGTCCCCCGTGGAGGCCCCGAGGGACACGCCCGGCGCCCCCGGCCTGATCCGTCGCGCTTCGTCGAGCAGGGCGGACTCGTCCCCCTCGCGGCGCCGGACGTCGGCGCAGGCGTAGGCGAGCCGGTCGAGCCTCGCCTGCTGGGCAACGTACCTCAGGCTGATACAGCCCCCCCCGAGACGGTAGGCGTAGAGGACCGACGGGACGAAGGCCACCCGGCCCATTTCGGTGAGGCGAAGCCAGAGGTCGACGTCCTGCGCCCAGTAGAAGGCCTCCCTGTATCCGCCAACCGCCTCGTAGTCCTTCCTCCGGTACATCGCGGAGCCGTGGCCGAGAGGTCCGGTCGAGGAGTGGTCCTTCCACTCGGTCGGGGCCGACATCCCCTCCGGCCGCCTCGACTCGGAGAGAACCTCCCCTGAAGGTCCGAGGATCCTGACCCAGCATCCGGCGAGGGTGACGGACGCCTCCGCGTCGAGAAGCGCCGCCTGCCGCGCGAACCTCCCGGGCAACGAGATGTCGTCGCTGTCGTGCCGTGCGATGAGGTCGCCCCGCGCCTCCCGGCAACCTCTCTCAAGGGCCTTCGTCAGCCCCTGGTTCTCCTGCCGCACGACACGAACGCGGTCGTCCGCGGCCGCCATCTCCGCCAGGATGCGCCCCGAGCCGTCCGTCGAGCCGTCGTCCACGACGACGACCTCGAGCGCGACGTCCCGCTGACGGAGGACGCTCCGGAGCGACTCGGCGAGCCAGCGCTCGCCGTTGTAGACGGCCGTGACGACCGAGACGCGAGGGGTTTCGCTCATTCCGTCCGTCAGTCCTTCGCTTCGGCCAGCAGCCTTCGGAACTCTGCCGCGGAATCGTGGAGCCGATGGACCGTGAGCCGCGGTACGCGGAGCAGCGACCCGGGCAAGGCGATTCGCCCGGGGTCCACCGTCGCCACGAAACGATAGCCCTCCCCGCGGCACGTCTCCTCGTCGCCGAAGAGATAGGAGTTGAACGGGTAGGAGTAGGCGTCGACGGCTCCCCCCGTCTCCCCGGAGATCTGCCGGCGCGATTCCGAGATCTCCCGGCGGAACTCCTCGGCCGAAAGGAGGTGGCGCATGCGGTGGGTCCACCCGTGCGACCCGATCGCGTGCCCTTCGAGGAGTGCCTGCCTCACCTCGCCCCAGCTCGGGTAGAGCGCACGCGCCTCCTCTTCGCTCCCGTCCGGCTCGTGGCGCTCGAGAAGAGCGTCGCAGGAGGAGGCCGGGACGCGGCAGCGCACCGTCCGGGCGAGGTCATCCGACCGCAACCGCTCACCGGCAATCTCCGAGACTTCCTCGAGGAGCGTCGTCCGGGCCGTAGTGTCCGCGAGCGTCCGGCAGAGCGCGTGCTCCCAGAGGAGCCGTGGCCTGCCGGGGATCGACGAGACGACGAAGAAGACCGCGGGCACCTTCTCCTCGCGAAGTATCGAAAGCGCCGTGGTGAAGTTGTCGCGGAAGCCGTCGTCGAAGGTGACGAGCACGCTCGGGCGGTCGGGCAGGCGCCCCTCGAGCACCTCCTCGAGGCCCACGAAAACGAAGCCCTCGGACCGAAGGAGCCGGAGGTGCCGCTGGAAGACCGACGGAGGTGTCACCGGAACCCCCCCCTTCTCGAGGTACGGGCGGTCCTCTCTCTCCGTGATCCGGTGGTAGAGCAGGCAGGTCACCCGGCCGGCCGGTGGCGCAAGGCCGCGCCCCGGCCACCCGTAAAGCGCGAGGACCTCGGCTCTCCGGAGCGCCCTTCCCAGGAGTCGGCTAGCTCTCGACATCGCCTGACGGACTCCCGGGGCGGCGACGGCTGCTAGCATTCGGAGGGGGGCTGAGCGGGATCGACCCATGACCACGAACGATCACTTCGTGCTGCGTCAGAGCTGTCCTGCCTGCGGCTGTCGGTCGAGCCGCGAGCTCTACTCGGCGGCCTTCACGGCTCCCCCCTTGAGCACCTACCTCGAGAGCTTCTACGCCCGCCAGGGAGGCGTCGACCTCGAGTATCTCAAAGGGGCGCGCTTCGTTCTCGACCGGTGTGCCGACTGCGACCTCGTCTACCAGCGAATGGCCCCGGACGACTTCCTGACGGCGAAGCTCTACGAGGAGTGGATAGATCCGGGACTGGCGCTGCGCGAGAGGCTCGAGACCCGGACGGCGGAGCACTACGTTCAGCTCTCGAGGGAGATCGAGCGGTTCCTGTGGCATTTCGGGACGGAGCCCTCGAAGCTCGCGGTGCTGGATTTCGGCATGGGCTGGGGAGAGTGGTGCCGAATGGCGGCGGCATACGGATGCGTCGCCTTCGGGGTCGAGCTTTCGCCGTCGCGCGCCGATCGCGCGCGCGGGTTCGGCGTGACGACCGTGGATCGAGCCGGCCTGTCGAAGCACGAGTTCCAGTTCATAAACGCCGAGCAGGTCTTCGAGCACCTCGCCGAGCCGCTCGAGGTCCTTCGCGACCTCAGCGGATCGCTCGCGCCGGGCGGGCTGGTCCGGATCAGCGTACCCAACGGCTGGGACATCGGGCGAAGGCTCTCGATCATGGACTGGACCGCCCCGAAGGGCTCGCGGGACTCCCTGAACCCCGTCGCGCCGCTCGAGCACTTGAACTGCTTCTCGGAGAAGGCCCTCGTCCGCATGGCAAGGGAGGCCCGTCTCGAACCGACGCGGGTCCGCACTCGGCCGCTCGCCGGCAGGCCGGTCCCAGACCTCACCCTGCGCGAGCTGCTCACGCCGCTCTACCGGAGGCTGTTCCCCTCGGGCCGGACTCCTCCGGGCGGCTCCACGACCCTGTACTTCCGCAGGGCGGAAGGCGGCTAGACCGCTCGCACGCCAGGTCGCAGTCGATTCGGCCACCGCGGCGGCGAACGGATCCGCCGCCGAAGGAAGGGCTCCCCTCGGGATGGCCGGCCCCGTCAGATGATCCTCGCGCATCCCGTGTCCGGCAGGATCGCCGCCGCCCTCGCGGAGGCGACGAGCACGATTCGCTCGTCGTAGTTGCGTCGAAACGCGTGGTACTGGGAGACGAGCCCCTCCGACTCCAGGAGCTCGTTCGCGCGCACGCGAAGCGCGGGGGAGTACGAGTACCCGGTCCGCCTCAGGAAGAGCCGCCCCGGCTCCCACTGGCGGACCCGCGGCGCGACCCCTTCCTCGAGGTCTAGCAGCGAGGCGACGAGGAGGTCCTCGCCGAGGCGGAAGGTCTTCGCGTCAATGGTCTCGATGGTGTCGCCGACCTCGAGGCGGGGGCGTCCGGTCGCGACGATGTCGCCGCTGTCGACGCCGGCGTCTATGTGGTGAACGGTCACGCCGACGGCCTGGGGCTGCCGGTGGAGGATGCAGTGGAGGTTGCAGTTCCCTCCCCGGCTGTACGGGCTCAGGCCCGTGTGGACGTTCACGAAGCCATGGGTAATCCCGGAGGCGAGCGAGAGCATCGGCGCCCGAAGGAGGTTCGTCCCGTTGACGACGACCGCGTCCGGGGCCAGCCCCCGGACGAAGTCGACCGCTTCGGCGGAGTTCACGTCGGAAACCTCGAGGCGGGGCGGCCCGGACGGAAAGGAGGTCTCCGAGCCGTCGGGAGGGAAGAGCCCCCGGAACGCGGGAGCAGCTTCCGCCTCCCTGCGGGCACACTCGGCCCGCGCCTCCAGGTGGAGCAGCAGGCCATGGGGATCCATCCCGGCGGCGGCCAGGCGTCGGAGCCGCGCCCGGCGGCTCTCCGGAGGCTCGACCCGGATCACGCAGCCCACGAGGTCGAACTCGCCCGAAAGGCGCCGGGCGAGGTGGGCCTGCGTCGGCCCCGGGCAGGTCAGCGTGACGACCCTCAAGCGCGCCGCTCCCGGACCCGGGCGACGCCGAGGAGCTCGGCGTCGATCCGGTCGAGGACCTCGGTGTCGGCCGTCTCGTCGAACTTCCGTGCGAAGAGCGCTCCCGACGCCGTCATCGCGGCGAAGTCCTCTCCCCCGAGGACCTTCGGAGACCGGGCGCGCGGCCTCGACCAGTCGATGTACCGGAGATTGCTCGAAACGACGGTCGGCGCCAGCGGCGAGTTGAAGAGGACGGTCTGGAAGAAGACCTCGTCGGGGCAGAGGACCCGCCGGAAGAACGAGACGAAGTCGGGCCGGTCGGCGACGAAGCGGTCCACGTAGCGCACCGCTTCCGGGCTGAGACACCAGTATCCCGAGCCGCCGAAGAACCGCTCCGGGAACGGCACCCGGCGCTTCATGCGTTCGAGCCCCGTTCGCTCGAGGAGCTCGCACCACGCCCGCTCGACCCACCAGGTCCGGAACTGCTTGGCACCGGGGAAGTAGTAGAACCGGTTCCCGAGCCACCAGTGCCACCGCTCGACCCGGTCCAAGCAGTCCGGCCAGGATCGGATCGGGAAGGGCGTCCCCTCGAGGAAAGACTGCCCCGCACGCTCGCGGAAGTAGCCGTCGATCGCCGCGCGGCTCCGGATCGGGTAGCACTGGCCCGTGAGGAGGATCGCCACGCCGAACGGTCGGCCGCTGGAAAGGAGCGCGCGGATTCCCTTCAGGCTCGCCCGCACGTGGCCGAAGTCCCCCCAGTGGCACGCGTGCTGCGGAAGGAGAGTGACGTCCGGGCGTCCCGCGAGCCTCTCGCGGACCGACCGTTGGACCTCGGTCGGGGCCTTCCGGTCGACGTGGATCCAGAACGTGGCGCCGCCTCCGGAGAGGCGATCGACGAGCCGGACGAGCTGCCCGGGGAGCTTGTAGGCCGAGACGATGAACGCGGGGGGCGCGCCCTTCGCCGCCCGCTCGAGGGCCTCGCTCCCTCCCCCTTCGCTGTCTCTCACAACGTCGACGTCATGGCGGCCGAGAGCGCCTCGAGCGGAACGTCGGCGTGGAGCCTTGGTATGTCCATGAGGTCGGTTCCCCCGAAGACGGCCTCGGGGCGGGAGGTCAGGCCGAACTCGAAGCCAGCCGCCTCCAGTCGCTCCCGGGTCCAGGACGCCGAGACGCCGTGGGGGAGAGCGTAGCCCACGCACCGGCCCAGCTCGCTCTCGGCCTTCGCGCGCGCCTGCCCGGTCTCTTCCTCCCGCCGGTCGTCCGCCGTTCCGTCGTCGTGAGGAAGGTGCGCGTACCCGTGGGCGACGATCTCGACCCCGAGGTCCCGAAGCCCGCGGAGGTCGTCCCAGCTCGCCATCGCGAACCGCCCGTCCTCCGAGATCCGCGCCTCGAACTCCTCGCGGCCGAAGTCCTCGATCCTCTCCCGGACGTAGTCGACCGGGTCCAGCCCGAAAGGGGACGGTTGAAGGAGCGCCCGTATGCTGCGCAGGCCGTTCTCCCGGGAGCGGCGGCCGCCGACTGGGAGCGAGCCCCCGCCCGGCAGACCGATGCGCCGGCCCTTCCAGCACTCGAGGACGAGGAGAGCCAGGGCGTAGCTCCAGAGCGTCGAGCGCGTGCCGACGAGCCCCATCGGCGCGCAGAGCGTCCAGGGGACCGCCGCCTCGGCGAGGAGGTCCGCGCCGCGGCCGACCTGGCTGCGAAGGGCGTCGTCGAGCGTCACCACGACCCAGCGCGGGTCGGGCGCCTTCCCGGAGGCGAGGCACTCGACCAGCGTCGAGAGCCTCACCGGCTCCCGCTGACGCTTCAGGTAACGCAGGTGGCTTCGGAACGTGGCCGTGTCGATCGCGTAACGGTCGAGGATGTCGTCCCGCTTCGGCTCGACGATCCCGTGGTACATCAGGACGCTCGCGCCCCCCTTCGTCCAGGGGACGTGCACGGCCGAGGATCCCGCCGACCGGGACCCGAAGGACGTGATACCGAGCCCCGGCTCCACGATCCGGACTTCCTCGACGACGGGGCCGGCGGCTCCTTCTTCGCTCGCCCCGGACCCGCGGCCCACCCCGGTCAGGCAAAGGCGCAGCACCTGTTTCGCGCGTTCCCTGTAACGGTGGTTCAGGTTCGAGGGGGGAGGGGGGAGCTCGAGCGACTCGAGCACGCGCGCGACCTCCCTCTCCTCGAGGGCGTCCACGACGAGGCACCGGGCGCGCACCTCGCTCGGGAGCCGACCGACGAGGGCGCCCCCGACCAGGACGTGGCAACCCGCCTCGATCGCATCGTAGACGGTCGTCTTCGCGCCGAAGCCCTGCTGGGCGAGGACCGCCACCGCCCGCACCCGCTCCAGGAAGAGGAACGGGTCGCTGACGTCCCCGACCGCCTCGATCCCGGCGGGCACGTCGACGTCCGGGTTCTCCCTCGCGAGGGCGTTCGTCAGCAGGAATTCCCACCCCTTTCCGGCGAGAATCCGGGCCGCCGTGCCCGCGAACGCGAAGAACGCGTCGATCTGCGCGGAGTCGAGGGGGGTTCGGGCCGCCGGCATGCAGGCCACCGCCTTCCGCCGCTCGCTCCAGAGAGGCGCCGACGTCCGGAACGGCTCCCCGGTCCACGGGCAGAAGTAGGGCATCGTCTCCACGGCGGCCCTCCGCGGGAGCCTGCGCCAGTAGTGACGGTCGTCCCACTCGGAGATGCCGAGGAGCGTGTCCGCCGTCGCGACGACCCGCGCGTCCCGCCCGAGCGCCTTCGCCGCGCCGAGGGCGAGCTTCGCCCAGGGCCTCGCTCCCGGCCAGGACCCGCGGAGGCGTCGCAGAGCCGCGAGCGCCCCGGCTCCGTGGGCCCGGACGTGGATCCGGAGCTGCGGCCGCGCCCGCCTGGCTTCCTCGAGCAGCTCCGGCCAGTGAGTGAACTCGAAGAAGAGGTCGGTCGCACCGGCCGGGAGGCGGTCGAGGAGACTCGCGCGCCGGGTCACGTCGACGTCCACGACGTCGACCTCGAGCCCCAGGTCCTTCCAGAGCGCGAGCCTGCCGCTGATGTCCTTCCAGGCGCCGTGGCCCGGGATCGTGCCCCTCCAGGACCAGTCCGGCACGGCGTGGACGACCTTCAGCACGCGGCCCCGGCCCTCCGGGCGACCTCGGCGTTCAGCTCTGTGATCCTCTCCGCCGCCGGGACGGCGAGCCGCTCGAAGAGGCGCCGGTTCGCCGGAGTGTCCTTGCTGGTGACGGTCCTCCCGGGCTGCGGCTCGTGCCAGAGGTGAACGAGGGGCAGCTCCCCCCTCGAGCAGGCTTTCCGCGTCAGCGCCCGGTCCCAGAACTCCACGTCCTCGCCCCCCCAGCCGACGAAGCCCTCGTCCATACCCCCGATCGCCGCAAACGCGGCTCGGGTCGCCGCCACGCTGCCGCCTCCCAGCAGGTTCTGGATGATCGAGTCGAGAGCCGGCGCCGACGGGAGGGCTCTCCGGGCAAAAAAGCGCCGTGTCTCGTCCTCGGAGAGGTAGAAGATGAAGCGCTTCATGTTGACGAACTCGAACCCCTCGCGGGCCGACTGCACGATCCGGCGCACGTAGTCGGCCGGGACAAGCATGTCGTTGTCGTGGAAGACGAGGAGGTCCGAGGCGGCGCGCCCCGCGCCGAAGTTGAAGGCGTGGGCCCGGCCGAACGGAACGCCGGGAGCCCACGGCTGGTGGACGTGCCTAACCCAGGCCGGGAGGTGGCCGGCGACCTCCGGCTCCGGCGCCTGCTCGACGACGAGGCACTCGAAGGGGGCTCCCCTCTGGCCGGCGAGGCTCGACAGAGTGGCGAGAAGGTGGGGAAGCCGTGCGAGGCCCCGGTGGCAGATCAAGACCGAAGCCTCGGGGGTGCCAGCACCTCCCTCGTCGGGAGGGCCGTCACGCAGTTCTACCGGGTGCTCGGCGAGGGCCCGCCTCCAGAGAGCCCTCCCGAGCGCCGGGATCACCCGCGGCGCGTGCATGGACACGGACCACTGCGAGCTGACCCGGACGCCGCCTCCTGGCTCCCCGGGCTCAATGACGTCCTCGCGGTTCCGCGCCTCCCTCCACGAGCCGGGCTCACGGCGAAGAGCCCGAGCCCAGACCGGAAGGTCGAAGAGCAGCGCCCCTCCCACGAGGCGCGCACGCCGAAGGACTCGTCCCGGACCCGTCAAGCCTTGCGCCCCTCTCCCTCTCCCGGGCCCTCGCGCCGGCCCAGGACACCGAGGCTCCCAGCCGTCCAAAGCCGCCGCATCTCCCTCTCCGCGGGCGACTCGCGGCGCCACCGTCGCGGCGACAGGAAGTCCCACCGGGCGACGACAGCCAGGGAGCGAAGGCCCCACTTCACGACGGCGGGGTATGGCCCGATGTAGGAACCGAGAGCCTCCAGGGCATCGCGACAGGCCCAGACCCTCTCGGTCCGCATTCCCACGGCGGCGAGCATGTCCACGAGGCCGGTGTGAGTGATCTTGTGCGAGTCCTCGACCCAGGGCTCGAGGAACGAGAAGGTGGCGACGAAGGCGCCGCCCGGCTTCAGGACGCGAGCGAGCTCTCCGACGGCTACCTCGGGGCTCCGGCAGCAGCCGAGAACGGCGTAGCTCACCACCGCGTCGAACGACCCGTCGGCGAACGGGACGTTGTGAAGGTCTGCGAGAAGGTCGGCGCCTCCGTCCGCGATGTCGATGCCGACGTAGTCGAGGCCGAGCGAAGCGACGACCGGGTCGCGGAACGCGGCTCCGCCGCAGCCCGCGTCGAGGACGGCGCCACCCTTCGGCACCGCCGCGGCGAGCACGGAGAGAAGCTCCGCGGGCGCCCTCCAACCGGACGCCCCTGCGAAGGTCGTCTCCGGCCTTCCGACCTTTACCTGGGCCAGCCCGCCGCCCGGCGGCCCGGCGACGACGGGCAACGCGCCCGTCCTTTCCCGTCGCAGGTCCGGCGTGCCCCTGCCTGTCGGCGCGTACTCCTCGCCGCAGCCGGGGCAGGCGAGCCTCCCACCGTTGCCCGCACCCACGAGACCCGAAATCCGGCAGGCCGGACACCTCAGGTGCCGCATCCACCAGGCCATTGCCTCCCCCTTCTGCTCAAACGGCACGATTGTGCACCAGGCGCGCCTCCCGGCCCGCCCCAGGGCCGAGACGCCACGCCGCCTCGGCCACGTTCGCCGCGGCCACGACGCCCGCCACGGCGGCGAGGCCGCGGAAGGCCGCGAGCTGGAGCCTCGTCCGGCGGCCCGCTGGCATCGACGCCGCAAGCTCGAGCGCGGCCCGGGCCTCCCTCGCGTGGCCAGCGGCCGCGCACTGGCGGGCCATCTGGAACGTCGACCTCGCGAACCCCGATTCGAGAAGGAACCGCCCCAGGCCGCTCGCCTCGAGGAGCGCGGCGATCTCGCGGCGGACCTCGAAGGCCGCCGCCCACTGGGCGGCCGTGTAGCCGCCCGGCTCGTAGCCAGCGCGTGGTATGTCGAGGTCCCGCACGACGCAGAGGTCCTCCCGACAGTAGCACGGCCGGATGCCGAGAGCCCCCGCCCGGACGTCCCACAGGAGGTCCTCGAGCACCGCGTGCCCGGTGAACCTCCCGATGCTCAGGCACGCCGACCGTCGCCAGAGCGGCGCGAGCGTGGGCCACCCTCGCGACACGAGGAACCCCGGGAGGAGCGCATCGAACTCCTCGTGCGTCCGGTGCGACGGGACCTGCCGTTCGGGATCAGCGCCCCGGAGGGCCCGGCAGTACGCCACGCCGCACTCGGGGTGGCGACCGAGAAGCTCGACCTGCCGCTCCAGCTTCGGAGGAAGGAGGAGGTCGTCGGAATCGAGGAACTGGAGGAACTCGCCGCGGCTCTCCTCGAGGCCGGTGTTCCTCGCGAGGCCCGCGCCGCCCCGGGCGGCCCTCGTCGTCACGCGGACGACCTCCGGGAACCTGCGGGCCAGCTCCCGGGCCACGACAGGCGTGCCGTCCTTCGAGGCGTCGTCGACGACGACGACCTCCACGCGCTCCCAGGTCTGCGCGAGGGCGCTCTCGACGGCTTCCCGAAGCTGCGCCGGCCGCTCGTGGACCGGGACGATCACCGAGACGAGGCCCGGCTCGCCGACGGCCCTCACTCGGCCCGCCCTTCCGAGGCGGCGCGGCCGGCCCGGAGCCGCTCGATCCGCTCCTCTACCGGAATCGAGCGAAACCCCGCGGCCCGACTCTCAGACGTTGCTCTCGCGAGCCCCTTGTCGGGCTGCGCCGGGTGCCAGAGGTGGACGACGGGGAGGGAGCCCCATGAGTAGACCCGCCGCGTCTGCGCCCGTTCCCAGAACTCGTTATCCTCCCACCCCCACCCCAGAAACCTCTCGTCGAAGCCCCCGATCCGGTCGTAAGCCTCAAGGGTCGCCGCGACGCTGCCGCCGGCGAGGAGGTTCTGGACGATCGCGTCGAAACCGGGCCGGCCGGGAAGCCTGCCGGCGGCGAGCGTCTCGCGGGTCGTCGCCTCGTCGAGATAGAAGACGAAGCGCTTCAGGTTCACGATCTCGAAGCCCGCGTCAACGGCCCGGAGGGTCCGCTCGAAGTAGTCGACGGGGACGAGCATGTCGTTGTCGTGGAAGAGGAGGACCTCGCCGCGGGCGTGGCGGGCTCCGGAGTTCAGAGCGTGCGAACGCCCGAAGGGCTTCTCCTCCGGCCACTCCTGGTGCACGTAGCGGACCCAGGCTGGCAGGTGCGCGTCGGCGAGCCGGGCGGGAGACTGCTCGACGACGACGCACTCGAAGGGAAGCGCCGACTGCCCGGCAAGGCTCCGCAGGGTGAGGAGGAGATGAGGCAGGCGCTCGGGGCCCCGATGACCGATGACGACGCTGAGCCTCGGGCTACCCTCGGCCGGCGCCGGCGCGTCGCGGAGGACGATCGGGTGCTCGTGGAGGGCCCGGGCGTAGAGGCTCCGTCCGAGGCACGGCACGACCGCGGCCGCGTGAAGCGCCGACGTGAACTCGCCGTCGACGCGCGCCCCTTCGCCCGGGAGGAGCTCGAGCCGGTCGCGGCGATTTCGGGCCCGGACCCAGGCCCCCGTGCGGCCCGAGAGCGCGCACGCCCACCGGGGCAGGTCGAAGAGCGCGACGCCGGCGAGGCTTCGGATCGGCACCATCCTCCGCCCGCCCTCAGCCCGACCCCACGGAGGAGGGCGCCCCGCCGGGAAGCGTCATCTGCTCGACCGCGCCCTGAAGCGTCGCACCGACCGCTTCCCAGGAGTAGCGCTCGAGGACCCGCGCCCGGCCCTGCCCCGACATCCGGGACAGGACGCCGCGATCCCCTGCCACCCGGCCGATCGCCTCCGCCCATGCGGCAGCGCGACCGGGCTCCACGAGGAGACCGTCGACGCCGTCGCGGATCATCTCGGGTATCCCCCCGACCGCGGCCCCGGCCACGGGCGTGCCCGCGAGGAGCGACTCGAGGACGACGACCCCCTGCCCCTCGCTCAGCGACGGAACGCAGGTGAGGTCCGCCGCCGCGTAAACGGGGCCAAGCGCTCTCCGGGGCAGCGGGCCTGCGAAGGAGAGGACCTCCCCCAGCCCCAGCGCCCGCGCCTGCCTCTCGAGCCTCGCCCTCAGAGGGCCTTCGCCCACGAGCTTCAGCGTGAACGCGATTCCCCTGGAGCGCAGGAGGCCCGCAGCCTCGACGAGGACGCCGACCCCCTTCTCGACCCCGAGCCTTCCGACGTAGAGAAGGGCCAGAGGCCCACCGGAGTCCCGGCGACCCGCCCCCGGAAGCGGGCCGTCCAGCCCGATCTCGGCGGCGTCGAGACCGTTCGGGACGACGACTACGCGTTCGGCCCGCGCGCCGAGCCGGACCGACGCGGCGGCGAGCGAGCCCGAGACGGCGACGACCCAGCTCGCCTTTCGGCAGGCGCGCGGACTGACCTTGCGGTAGAAGCTCATCAGGCGGGGGTCGTAGGTGCCGCGCGGATGGGAGAAGACGTTCGCGTGGACGACGAGCGCCACCGGGAATCCGAGCCGGCTGCCCGCGGGAATCGCGGCGAGAGCCGCGAGGGAGTGGCTGTGACAGAGGACGAGAGCGATCGGGCGCTCGGCGGCGAGCGAGTGGAGAGCCCGGCGGACGGCCTGCGCGAGCGCCCATTCGTCCGGGACGTGCGCGAGGCGTCGCAGCCACGGGAACCGCCGGGCCTCCACGGCTCGCGTCTCGAGGCCCGCGGGAACGTCCGCGGGGACGGAACGCCCCATCAGAACGACGTCGTGACGGGCCGCGAGGAGGTGCGCGTGCCGGCGCGCCGCCGAGGCGAGGCTCCCACCGCCGCCGGCGTCCGGCGCCAGGACCACGATGCACCCGGGACGACCGCTCAACTCACCACTTCGCCCGAGGCGTCGAACAGCAGGCCTCTCTCCTGGAGGGCCGCGCGGAAGCGGCCCGTCCCCGCCCCGCCGGAGGCGTGCGGCCACTCGTCGGAGTCCTCCGCGGGCGCGTGCCTCCTCCCCGTCCATCGGCGGAGGCTCTCGGCGAGCGACGCGCCGAGGAGAGCGTCGAGGCGGCCCGAGGGGATACGACCCGGCGCGGGCTGCGGTTCGATCGCGGGCGCCTCCATGGCAGCGCGCAACTCGCGGTCCCAGGCTCGCCCGCTCGTCTCGACCGTGTACCTGCTCTCCGCCGTCGCTCGACCGGCCTCGCCCAGCCGGCGCCTGCGGTCCGGGTCCGACGCGAGCGACGCGACGGCCTCCGCCAGGGCGGCGACGTCGCCGACCGGCGCGAGGAGGCAGTTCTCCCCGTGCACGAGGGCGCCTTCCTCCACGAGCCCCCGGTAGAGCGCCGACACGACGACGGCGCCGTGCCGCATCGCCTCCCAGGCGACGATCGGCCCCGTTTCCCACGAAGAGGTGAGAAGCAGGACGTCGAGCCCCGGGTAGACCTCTTCGTAGAGCTGCTCGCGCGAGAGCAAACCCCGTAGTCGGACCCTCCCGTCCGCGACGAGCGGGGCGAGCCTCTCCCGCAGCGCGGGCATCCCCGGACCGTCCCCGGCGACGTCGCAGCGGAAATCGAGGCCTCTCTCCGCGCAGAGATTGAGGATGCGGCCGAGATCCTCGGCCCGCTTCTGAGACTGCTCGACACGGCCGACCCACGCGAGACGCAGCGGGCCGGACGCCACCGCCGTCTTGCCCTCCTTCACCGGCGCCTCGGCGCCGTAGGGCGCATAGCCGACGCGATCCGGGTGGATGCCGCAGATCTCCCTTACGAGCCCCTGGGTGAGGCCATTCGTCGTCACCACCCTGTCGATCGTGCCCGCGTATCTCTCGATCTCCGCCAGCTGCGCCGGCCCGAAGCCGTGGATCGTGAAGGCGACCCGGCCCCCGCGGCCCTCCGCCGAAGCCTTCCACCGTCGGGCGCCCTCGAGGGCGTCCCCCACGTTGATCACCGCCAGAACGTCCGGCCGGACCCTGCGAAGCGCCTCGCTCACCGCCCGAGCGCGGCCTTCCCACGTCCCAGTGAAGCAGGGCACCTCGACGACCTCGAGGCCCGGATGGGCTGCGGCGTACGCCTCCGGGTCGTGAAAGCGCACCCCGCGGACGAGCCCGACGACGACCCGCCAACCCTCCCGGGAGAGCGAAGCCGCAGTCTGGTCGAGCCAGGTCTGCACGCCTCCCCAGAGGGAGGCAGAAGGCGCGAGAAGGAGCGCACGGCCCGGTCCGATTGGCTTCACTACCGAGTCCCGTTCGACGAACTCGAGCGTTCGGTCGGAGAATGGACTTCGGATTCCGCTCGACGCAGGAGCACGAGCCTCTCCGATCGATAGGCGATGCGAACGCCCTCCGAGGACAGAGGAGGTTCGAGAGAAGGTGCCGGCTCCTCCGCTTTAGGGGAGTTCAGAACGCTGAGCACGAAGTGTTCGCCACTCTCATCGGCACCCAATTCGCTCAGCTTCCTGACGTTCATGCGGAGGGCGTACCAGGCGAGACCCTGGGCGTTGCTGTAGAGAAGGTCCGACTTTTCCACTCGACCCTCGCGGGCGGCCATCCGGATCTCTGCGACGAGCCCCTGCGAAGAGCTCGGAGACTCGATCCGGGTCGGCGAGACCAGCCGCAGCACGGACGACCGGACGGAGCGCGCCGTGCCAGCCAGGAGAGCCACCGAGAGGAGGGCCACGGATGTTCTCGATACCCGGATCCCGAGCGGCCCGGTTGCCAGACGTCCTCCCCAGAGGATCCCGACGGTCGTCACGACGGATGCCACGAGCCAGGGGAAGGCCGGCAGCATAAGGCGCAGGTTGAAATTCGTGGACCGGTCGGAAACCAGTTGAACGACGCCCAGAAACGCCACGTGGGCGAAGAGGGTTGTGGTGAAGACGGCGTTCGCACTCAGGAGAACGCCGAGCTCTTCCGCCGCCGCCTCGGAATCGCCGTTCCGCCTGACATGACCTCGAAGCCTCCGAAACCCGACGAGCGTAGCGACGACGGGGACGACGACAAGCGCAAGAGTCGCCACCAGCATAACGGTCCGATTGCCCTCCGGGATCGGAACGAGCTGGTTCAGGAAGGAAGCCCACCCGTCCTCCAGGCGCGGGCCCAGCTCCTCCAGCGGCAGTCGTGCCCCGAGACGACGGGGGCTGGGGCCCAGGCCTTCGATTCCTGCGAGATGCCACGCCACCACCACGGGAGACAAAGCGGCGAAAGCCGCGAGAACCAGACCTGCAGGCCCTACCCTCCGACGAACGAGGAGGAGCAACGCGGCTCCCGCCAGAAGGGGAAGCACCGAAAGGGCCGCGTAGCGCAGGACGTAGCAGGCCCCGAAGAGAAACGCCGCGGCCACGAACGGCAGCAACGACCCCGAGTCCCCCGGCCGGAGCGCCCGTTCGATGGCGAGGATCAGGCCGCAGAACGGCGCGAGGAAGAGAGGCTCGGACCAAAGCTGCCCGAACGTGCTCGTGAGGAAGGTGTTCGTCAGGATGCAGAAGAGCACGACCGGAACCCCGAAGGTCGGCAGCGGAAGACTCGACAACAGGCCGAACAGGACCACGGACAGGAGCAGGAAGGCCACGACGTTGACCTGCCGGCTGACTTCCTCGGGCGCTCGATCCGCAAGGCGCGCCGACGCCGCGTAGACGAGGGACGTACCCGGAGGATAGTGGAGGTCGACCTCGCCAGATAGCATGCGGTACTGCCCCGCGCTCAGGATCGACTCCGCGCCGGCGAGATAGCGGAAGGAGTCGTGCGACCCCACTCGGCCGCGCAGGTCCGGCATGGCCAGAATGGACACCACTCCCAGGAAGGTCGCAGCGAGCCAGGCCGCCAGGCCCGTCGCTCGTCTCCGATTGACCGTGCTCATGAATTCCAGGCGCCGATTCCCGATCTCGAGGTCGCCTGGAGCCGGCCAGTCCATGCACCGCTATCTTTCAAATCGTGCGTCGTCTTCTGGTACTCGGCCTCGACCGGCTCCCGAACGTACTCTGTCCCGAGAAGCAGAGACGATCTTTCCGTCTCTCGCAAGCGCATAACCCGCGGATCTGAGCCTATCCAGCACGAGATCGAGCTTCTCCTCGTATCCGTCGACCCGGTGATACTCGAATACGATGCTCCCGATCCGATCGAGGACCCGGTCCGGCAACGAAGGGAAGATGTCGTACTCGCCCCCCTCGCAATCGACCTTGAGAAGGTCCACGTGCTCGAGCTGATGCTCTTCGAAGAGTTCCTGCAGTGTGACACTTTGAGTTCTTCGCCGCTCGGCTCCCTGATACCAGTAGGAAGAGACGTGGATCTCGTCGTTCGCCTGAATCCGGACATTCAGCATCACTTCATGTGAATCACTCACAGCCTTGTTGACCGCAGTGATTCGATCAGCGAGCCTGTTGATCTCGATGTTCTGCTGCAGTAGCTTGAAATTCTCCTGAGTGGGCTCGTAGACGACGACGCGTTCCGCACCGAGGTGTTTCACCGCGTAGACGGAGAAATCCCCGATGTAACCACCGATGTCGACGATGACTGGATTCGGCGGCAGCGTGATGTGCCGCACATACGGCCTCTCGAAGAAGATCTCCCGGATGATCCGGGCATCCCAGATGTTCCGTCGGATCGTCAACTCCAGGCCGTCATGAGTGCGCAGAACGACTGTTCCCTCTCCCTTCTGACGAAGCGCTGCCAGATAAAGATCGTAGTTCTCGAAGAGCCGCTTGCTTTCCTCCTTCTCGCGCCACGTTTGCACCCGTTCATAGGCGTATCGGGCGAGAGACAGCCTCTTCAAGGCACTCTTGATCGCAGACATCAGGCCTGCCCTCTAGGGGTGTGGGTTGCTGCCAGCGATCTCGCGCCACTGGCGTGTGTCGATGAAAACGAGTTACGGGTGGGGCGGATCTTTTCAGTCGATGGCCTGGCCCGCTGAGCGGGACCCTCAGCAGTCATGCTGAAGCCGCCGAAACAGTCAGGTGCTTGGCGGACACGCTCGACACGATCACGTCTGTCTGCCGTGTCGCCGGGATCATGACCAACCCCTGCCGGGAGGTGGGGCCGGGGCTGCGGTCGCAGGTCGCGGCTAGCCGCTCCGCGGTTTCGAGTGCGATCCCCGAGCTCAGCGGAATCCGGACACCACCCTGCCTCCACGTGCTTCTTGTTCGGAGTACCTCCGCAAGCAACGGGGCATCAGCGGGAAGCGAAGGACGACGTGAGTCACTCACGATCTGCGGTCCCTCACCCCGCATCAGGCTGCGTAGGCTCTCCCTTCGTCGAGCATCTCATCGGCCATAGTCCTTAACATGGCCCTATAGCCACGACGCCCGACACCTCGAAGTCCTTTCGTCTTCCGATCTCTAGACGACTCGTAGGTCTACTCCGCCAGCGGGATATCGGCCATCCTTCACGACGACTCTCTTCGTCTGTCCCCCGCCGCTGGGTACTGGAGTACGACGGCGAAGTCGCGGCGCATGAACGGCCTCCTACTCATCACGAGGCGTGCTACCGGGTTTGCCAGGAACTTCCAAGGGCGTCGGGAGAGGGGGTATCGAAACCGAGTTGAAATCCAGAGCGCATCGACGACCTCGAAGCCATGCCGTGTGACGCTTTCCCAAAGAACACAAGGGTCGATCCAGACGGTATGCTCTCGATTGACAGCTATTCGACCCTCGAAGAGGCAAAGAAAGAACTGCTCAATGCTGAATGGATTCGGCGTCGTCAGAAGGAAGACCGAACCTTGGTGCATGTGTCTCGCCACAGAGTCAAGAAACTGTCCAATGTTTGACAGATGCTCGACCAAGTCTCCCGCGACTATGACGTCGAATGTGGCTCCGAGATCAAAGCTCTCCGCGTTCTCGGCGCGTATGTCGAAGCCCCTGCTGCGAAGCGTAAGCGCGTCGCTTTCGAGCGCATCGATACCGACAACCGACTTCGCGACGGTCTTAATCCTCTTGTGTAGCCACCGGTCCCCGAGCTCCAGCGCTGTCTGATGATCGTGATCGATGCAACCGATATCGAGAACGCTCTTCCCGGCGCAGTACTCGTCGACAAGGTCTTCTTTCGGCACTTCGCTATCCAGATCTCTAAGGTGATTCAGGAACTCACCTCGATCGCGGAATGGCGGCCGGCTACTGACCTGACTACTTACATTCATGAAGGCTTCCTATTCATCTGCGGCCGCGCGGACGGGGACTCTCCCAGAGCGCTCTGATGGGCCCACGCTCCAAGACCCCGGGATCATCACGAGCCCCTGCCGAGCGCCGGAGGAGGCTCCCTCCGAATTCACCGTCTCCGTCGCGTGAAACTGGAACGCGTCGACGACGTCGAGGACTCCGAGCACCGGGTGCTTGAGCATGACCCGGATGCCGTAGGTCTTCGGCAGGAGGAGCCCGGGCGGGAACTCGACCAGGACTACGTGGCGGCCCCCCGAGGAGGGAGTGACGATACCGGCGTCTTCGGGGACGGAGCCGAACACCGGATCTCCGACAGCGCTGAGGACGGAGACCCAGACCTGGACACCCGAGCACCGGCTCGAAAGGCGGTAGTCCACGGCGACGCGGAGGGGATCGCCTGTGAGAATCGCCCCCGCCTCCGTCCCGTCCTCCCCCGCGAGCCAGACGCTCTCGATCCATCGTTCCCCCTCGGAAGGCCGCTCCCGGTTCCAGCGGATCGACTGCCGGAACCCCTCCCTCAGGTACCGCTCCGTCACCGAGACGGCCGGGCCGACCTCGCGCACCTCACCTCTCGAGAGGAGGACCACCCTCGCGCAGAGACGCTGGACCGCGGCCATGTTGTGGCTCACGAAGAGGACCGTCCTTCCGTGGCGCGCCACCTCGCCCATCTTCCCGAGGCACTTCGCCTGGAAGGTCGCGTCGCCCACCGCGAGCACCTCGTCCACGAGGAGGATCTCGGGCTCGAGGTGCGCCGCCACGGCGAACGCGAGGCGCATGTACATACCGCTCGAGTAGTGCTTTACCGGGGTGTCGATGAACCGCTCCACCTCGGCGAAAGCGACGATCTCGTCGAACTTGCGGAGGATCTCCTGCCGACGCATCCCGAGGATGGCTCCGTTCAGGAAGGTGTTCTCGCGCCCCGTCAGTTCGGGCTGGAACCCGGTGCCAACCTCGAGGAGACTGGCCACCCGGCCGTGGACCACTGCCGTGCCGGACGTCGGCTCGGTTATGCGTGCGAGGATCTTCAGGAGCGTCGACTTCCCCGCGCCGTTGCCGCCGACGATCCCGACCACCTCCCCCGGCGCGATGTCGAAGGAGACGTCCTTCAGGGCCCAGAACTTGCCGCCCTTTGCGTTCGGCGTCGACTCGGCGCCGCGAAGCCTCCGGCCGAAGCGCTGGGCCGCCCCGGCCAACGCCCCTCGGAGGGTCCCCTTCCAGTAGGCGTCGTACGTCAGGCTGTACTGCTTGGAGATTCCGTCGAGCCGGATCGCTCCCTTCATACGGTGTCCGCGAACGTCCGCTCGGAGGAGCGGAAGAAGAAGAGGCCGCCGCCAAGGAGAACGAGTGCGATCGCGACGCTCGCCGCCAGTGCGTCCAGGCTCCACGGCCTGCCGAAGATTGCGCTTCTGAAGCCCTCCGTGACGCCAACCATCGGGTTGAGGAGCAGGAAGGGACGAAACCGTTCCGGAACGAGCGAGAGGGGATAGATGACCGGCGTCGCGTACATCCAGACCTGCAGGAGGAACGGGACCGCGTTGCCGATGTCGCGGTAGCGGACGTTGAGCGAGCCGAGCCAGAGGCCCACTCCCAGCGCGATGGCCATGGTCAGGAGGAGCAGCAGGGGAACGCCCCAGAGCGCCGCGAGCGGAGGAACCTGCCCGTACCAGGCCATCAGGACGCCGAGGAGGCACAGGGAGATCATCACGTCGACGAGTCCGGACAGGACGACAGAGACGGGGATGATCAGGCGAGGGAAGTAGACCTTGCAGATCAGGTGCGCGTTGCCGACGAGGGCGAGGGTGCCCCCGCTCGTGGCCCCTGAGAAGTAGTTCCACGGGATCATCGCGGCGAAGATGAAGACAGCGTAGGGGAGCCCGTCCGAGGGGACGCGCGCCAGCTTTCCGAAGACGAGGGTCATCATCACGGCCGGCAGTAGCGGCTTCAGGACGACCCATACCACTCCGAGGACGGTCTGCTTGAACCTCATCTTCAGGTCGCGCCAGACGATGAAGTACAGGAGCTCGTGGTATCGCCAGAACTCGGCGAGGTCCAGGGCGCGCCACCCGGCCGTGGGGCGGATCAGGGCGGCGGGAAAGTCGGGAGATGCGCTCAAGCGTTCGGTCCCTCTTGATCTCGTGAAGTCCGGCCTCGCAGCCGGTCGACGTAGTAGCCCGTCGTCAGACTCAGGGTGTCCAGAGGTGCCGCCCGAAGCGCTCGCCCGAGAAGCCCGGCCGCAAGGCCGATTCGGCCCGCACGAAGACTTCCGAGGGCCACAGGGACGATCTTCCGCGAAAGGAACTCGCGGACACCGACCGTGGCCGCGATGCCGGGAAGGTGCAGGCCGAGAAGAAGCGAGTGGACATGCGCGGTCTTCTCGAGCGACCAGGACTCGAGGAGCGCCCCGGCGTGTCGCCGGTAGCGATAGACGGCGTCCGGGATCCAGTCGATCCGCCAGCCGGCGTCGAGGAGCTGGAGGGCGAATTCCCAGTCCTCGTAGAGCCCGGAGAGCTCGGCTCGCCAGCCTGGTACGGCTCGAACGGCCTCCGAGCGCAGGAGCGTTCCCGAACCAGGCGCCGGACTCTTGAAATAGCGTTCCGCGGGCTCCGGCGCCTCGGTGGGCCAACGCCCTCCTTCCGGCCGGAGACGGCTTTCTCCGAAGTAGTGCTGGGTACCGAATACGCCGGCTGATTCGGGCGCTCCTTCCATAGCGCGAAGGAGCTTCTCGACGTAGGCTGGTTCGATCACGTCGTCGGCGTCGACGGCAAGGTGATACGGCAGGTGCCCCAGAAGGCGGAACCCCTCGCGACGAACCGCCGAGAGACCGCGGTTGCCCGGGAACCGGACGACGCGGACCCGGTCCGAGGCGAGGGTCTCCAGGAGCCCGGGTGTCTCCCCGTCGTCGGACCCGTCGTCGATGACGACGGCCGTCCAATCCCGGAACGTCTGCGCCTCCAGACTCGCGACGCATTCCCCCGCGAAGCGGCCATGGTTGTAGCAGGGGACCACGATCCCGACGACGGGCTCCGTCACCTCGTGTACCACTCGGCCGCCCGCCGCAGCCCGTCCTCGACGGAGAAGACCGGCTCGAAGCCCAGCTCGGCTCGCGAGCGCGACAGGTCCGCGAGGGAATGCCGGACATCCCCGGGGCGCTCCGGCTCGAAGACCGGGTCCACGCCTCGCCCCGCCGCCTTGCGGACGGCCTCGGCGAGGTCGCGCACGGTAATGGCCGCCCCACCCGCGACGTTGTACGCCTTCCCCGAGACGGAATCCGGCGCCGCTGCCGCCGCGAGGTTCGCGGCCACGGCGTCGCCGACGAAGGTGAAATCGCGCGACTGGAGCCCGTCGCCGTAGATGACCGGCGCCTCCCCGCGGAGACAGGCGCTGAAGAAGCGCGGGATCACCGCCGCGTAGGGGCCGGCCGGGTCCTGGCGGGGGCCGAAGACGTTGAAGTAGCGAAGGCCGACGATTTGCATGCCGAAGTAACGGACCCAGGCTTCGGCCGTCTCCTCGTTCATCCTCTTCGAGAGCGCGTAGGGCGAGAGGACCCGCCCCTCCTCCCCTTCCCGCTTCGGAAGCGCCGAGCTGTCGCCGTAGACGCTCGAGGACGAGGCGTAGACCACCCTTCTCACTCCAGCGTCCCGGGCCGCCGTGAAGACATTGACGGTGCCGAGCGCGTTCACGGAGAGGGTGCCCGCGGGGTCTTTCATGGAGCGGGGGACCGAGCCCCGGGCAGCCTCGTGGAACACGAGCGAGGCGCCCTCGCAGGCGCGCCGGCAGACCTCGAGGTCGCGGATGTCGCCTTCCACGAACTCGACGTCTGCCCCGGCGTCGGAGAGGTTCGAGAGGTGCCCGTTCGAGAGGTCGTCGAGGACACGCACGCGGGCGCCCCGTAACACGAGCGTGTCGACGAGGTGAGAGCCGATGAAGCCCGCGCCCCCGGTGACGAGGACGAGGGCGCCGCTCGGGATTCCGTCTGCCATCAGGCTGCCTTTCCCTTGACGAGAGGAGTGAGCTGCCTGCCCAGCTCCTCGCGAAACGAACGGAAGGTGAAGCGTTCGAGGAGACGGCGCCGCGCGGCCTCGCCCATCCTCCGGGCCTCCTCGGGCCTTCCGAGGAGCCGGACGAGAGCCCGCGCGACGCCCTCGACGTCGCCGTTCGCGGCGAGAAGGCCGGTCTCGCCGTCGGCCACGACCTCCGGCGCCCCGCCGCTGCGGCCCGCGAGGGAGGGCTTGGAGAAGAGGGCGGCTTCGAGATAGACGATGCCGAAGCCTTCCCGGTCGCTCGGCATCGCGAACGCAGTGCATCGCCGGTAGGCCTCGGCGAGGTCCGGGGTGGGAAGCCGCCCGAGGAACGCGACCCGGTCGGCGACCCCCGTCTCGCGGGCGAGAGTCTCGAGGCGAGGGCGGTCATCGCCGTCGCCCACGATCTCGTACCGCGCCTCCGGCACCGCCCGGCAGACCTCGGGAAGCGCCCGGATCACGGTGTCGACCCCTTTGTACCCCTCTGCCGCGGCGAGCCGCGCGACGGTGAGGACGGTGGGCGCGCCGCTCCTCACGATGCCGGGCGCGTCGTGGGCGGCACTCTCGAACCGCGTCATCCAGTCGGGGTCGAGGGCGCAGGGCAGGAGTGTCGTCTCGCGAAAGAGCGGCCCCCCTTCCTCCAGGAAACGGCGGCGGGTGTAGTCGCTGATGCTGAGGAGGCGATCGGCGAAGGCGAGTCCGACGCGGACCGCACGAGTTGGCGGATGCCAGGCCTCGATGCCATACGCGACGTACCAGTGAGCCGCGTGCGGGGCGGCCGCCCGGAGAAGGGGCGCCAGCGGCGCGAAGTGGAGGTGGCCGAAGAGGACCAGAGTGGGCTGCAGGGTCAGCGCCCGCGCGACCGCGGCCGTCGCGAAGGGGGTCTTCCGGCCGCCGAACCCTTCCACCGACAGGCCCGCGGGCGCGGCGCCGATGCGATGGTCCGCGGGCGCGTCGTTGAGGACCAGGGCGCTGGCGCTGAGTCCGATCCCCGGACCGAGGTCGTCGAACGCGCCCAGGAGGAGCCGGCCGTAGGCCTCGATACCTCCGACGGCCGAGTAGGCGCCCGTCAGGAGGAGGAGCGCGCGTTCGGTCACGCGGTGACGGCCCCGACCGACGACGGGCAGAAGGCCTCGTAGACGCGAAGGGCCCAGCCGCGATGCCCTCGCCCCGCGAATCGGCCGCCCTCCTGCGCGATCCACTCCTCTACCGGAGGTACGAAACCCGTCTTGGGCCGAGCCAGGACGGCCTCCGGCACGCCGGGGTCGGCCGCACGTGCGAAGTCCGCCTTGCCGGGCGGCCGAAGCGAGCCTAGCGACGGGCCCAGCCGTCGTGCCAGCTCGGCATCGACGAGAGGCACCCGGATCTCGAGCGAGTGGGCCATGCCGGCCCAGTCGGCGTCGCGAAGGAGCTGGTTTCTCATGTACCAGGAAGACTCGAGAACCGCGATCCGCTGGCGATCGGTCTCGATCCCGGCGAGGGATTCCTCGAGCCGGGCCGTCGTCGCCAGCCTGGCCAGTCCTTCCTTCGCCAGGTCGGCGTCGAGCACCCGCGGAAGCTCCCACGGCAGAAAGAGGCCGCGGCGGAGGAGATAGGCCCCGCCCCAGCTTCCGCCGTACTCGACGAGGCTGGCCCACTTCGGAGACGCGGCGTGCCTGAGAAGCGGCGCCGAGACGGCGCGGAGGCCCTTGCCGAGCCCGGGCACCGCGGAGAGGGGGCGTGCGGCGCGAACGGCCCGGGGAATGGACCGGAAAGACGGATACCCCCCGAACAGCTCGTCGCCGCCGAGGCCCGAAAGGGCGACCTTGAGCCCGCGGGCGGCCTTGCTCACGAACCAGGTGTTCACGCCGTCGATGGAGGGCTGGTCCATGGCGTCGAAGATGTGCGGAAGATCCTCGACGAACTCGCTCCGCGTGACCCGGACGACGCGGTGCCGCAAGCCGAGGGCCGTCGCCACGGACGCCGCGAGGGGCACTTCGTCGCGAGGGGTTCCCTCGTGCTCGGAGAAGCCGAGGGTCACCGCCTCCACCGCGCCTCCCGCGTCGCGGGCGAGGTGGGCGAGCGCCCGCGAGTCGAGGCCCGCGGAGAGAAAGAGGCCGACCGGGACATCGGAGACGAGGTGGTGGCGGACGGAGTCGAGGAGGGCGTCGCGGAGGCCGCCGGTCTCGTCGGTGCCTCCGTCACGTGCCTTCGCCGAGAGGAGCGCCGCAACGGTGAGACGCCTCTCGACCCGCACCTCCCCGTCGCACGCGACGAGGACGGTGCCGGGGGCGAGGGCCCGGATCCCGCGGAAGAGGGTGAACGGCTCGGGGACGCTCCCCCAGAGAAAGAACCCCGCGTGCCCCGCTGGTTCCGGGGAGGTGTCGATTCCGCCCCCGGCGACGAGAGCCTTCACCTGGGAGGCAAGGCGAATCGTCCGTCCGTCGTCCGCGACATACAGGGGCTTGATCCCGTAGGGGTCGCGCGCGGCCACGAGCGTCCGGGCCGTCCCGTCCCACAGGACGAACGCGAACATCCCCCTGAGCCGGTCGACGAACGCCGCGCCGTGCCTTCGGTAGAGGGCCAGCACGACCTCGGTGTCGGTCCACGTCCGGAAGCGATGCCCCTCCCGCTCCAGCTCCTCCTTCAGCGCCCGGAAGTTGTAGATCTCGCCGTTGAAGGTGATCGCCGTTGTCCCGTCGTCGGTGACCATCGGCTGGGCGCCCCGGTCCGACGTGTCGAGGATGGCGAGCCGCCGGTGCCCAAGGACGACCCTGCAGGAAGGGTCGCTCCAGAGCCCGGCACCGTCCGGCCCGCGCGGCGTCATGGCGTCCCGGGCGCGCAAGACGGCCTCAGGGCCGGGCGGGGGCACCTCGGGGGAGTACGCATAGCAGGCGACGATTCCGCACATGGAGGCTAAGGCCTTCTCGACTCGCGGCGCTTCACGCCGCGGCCTCGATTCCGAGCTGGCGAGCGACCAGGGCGCGAATCTCCAGGGCGACGTTCTCCGGGGAGAAGACGACCCTGCGTTCGGCGATGTCGCGCACCTGCTCGGCGTACGCCGCAGGGGGGAAGCTCGTCACGGCGTCCGTGATCCTGCGTTGGAGATCTTCCCGGCTCTCGTACCGGGTCGCCGGGATCCCGTCGCCGTCGCAGCAGGAGTCGACGAACGGGACGGACCGCAGGAAGGACGGCAGGCACGCGCTGAAAGTGTCGAGGACCGCGCCGCTCGCCCGGGCCCGGTACGTCGCAGGGTCGAGGTGGACGACGCCGAAAGAGGCCGAGCGGATTCGGCGGACGAAATCCGGCCAGTCGAGCATGTCCGTTGAGGTCCCCGGCTCGACTGCATCCGCACCGAGGGCGTCCAGCGCTGGATTCCCCGTCCAGAGGGACCCGGCGAGAACGAAACGCACCCGCGCATCCCGCGCCCGGACGGCTCCGATCGCCGCGACTAACTCCTCGAGCTTTCCCTTGAGCGTGTTCCCCACGAGGACGAAGACGGGCTCCCGAAGTCGCCTCGTGATCTCCTCCTCGCCGGGCGGCGCCGCGAAGAGGTAGGGGTGCCGAATGGCCGCGAAAGGAAGGCCGGCGTCCGGCAGGTTCCTCCTGGCCTCGTCGAGCGCCTGCCGGCCGAGGACACAGACGACCGTCCGGCCGAACCCTCGCGAGCGAAGAGCCGCGGAGCGAAGCGCGTCTACGACGGCCGCCGGCCCCGTCCTTCCCCCGCCGGCGAAATCCGCCACGCTGTCGTGCGAAACGGCGAGAAGGCCGCACCGCCCCGGAAGAAGCAGCCGGGCCGCGGCCAGCTGATACGCGGTGAAAGAAGTCACGATCGCGAGGCCGGCCCGGTGTCGCCGAACGAACCGCGCCAGAGCCCGGATGGGCCGCACGTGGTCCGCCCGGCCCCATGTCTCCCTTTCGCCGAGCGGACTTCCGAGGGGAACGAGGCCGTCGGTGCGCCTGCCTGCCTCGCGCAGGATCCCGGCGACGGCATCGAGGTGCGACGGATCGGCCAGGAACGTCACCCGCCAGGCCGGCAGCGCCAGCCTGAGGCTCTCCAGCATGGCTGCGTTGAACGGGGCGTGAACGGGTCCCCGGTGCTGCGGCTCGCAGACGGCGACCTCGTGCGCGCCGCCGGAAGGCCGACGGCCCCCGTCCATCGACGCCGTCATCTCGCCAGGAACCACGCGTGGCGTCCCGGCCGCCTCACGCCCGGACGACGCGAGCGACCAGGCCCTCGCGCGGCACGGCGTTTCGCGTGTCGATGACGAGCTTTGCCTCGCGGTAGAGCGAGGGCTCGCGGAACTCGCGGTGCGCGGTGGAGAGAACGACGACATCGTGAAGCCCGAGCTCCTCGGGCGTGCAGGGAACGGACGCGAGGCCGATGTCGTGCTTGCGGCCCGCTCGCGCCTTGGGAATGTAGGGGTCGCAATAGGCGACGTCGGCGCCGAGGGCGCGGAACCGCTCGATGAGCTCGTAGCTCGGGCTTTCGCGGTCGTCGTCGATGTCGGCCTTGTAGGAAAGGCCGAGGACGAGGATGCGAGCTCCCTTGGCGCACTTCCCGTCGTCGTTCAGTGCCAGCATCGTCCTCTCGACGACATAGCCGGGCATCGACGTATTGATCTCCCCCGCGAGCTCGATGAACCGGGCCCACGCCCCGTGTTCCGCCGCCTTCCAGGAGAGGTAGAAGGGGTCGAGCGGGATGCAGTGTCCGCCGAGCCCGGGCCCCGGGTAGAAGGGCATGAACCCGAACGGTTTCGTCTTCGCGGCCTCGATGACCTCCCAGACGTCGATTCCCATCTTCTCGAATACGACCTTCAGCTCGTTGACGAGGGCGATGTTCACCGACCGGAAGATGTTCTCGAGGAGCTTCGCGCTTTCGGCGACCTCAGCGGAAGAGACGGGAACGACGGCGTCGATCGCCGCAGAGTAGAGGGCGCAGGCGAGATCACCGGAGGCACTGTCGACCCCACCCACCACTTTCGGAATCGACCGGGTGCTGAATGTCGGATTCCCCGGATCCTCGCGTTCCGGCGAGAAGGCGAGGAAGAAGTCCTCTCCGCAGCGAAGCCCGCCCGATTCGAGGCGAGGGAGGAGGACCTCCCGCGTCGTCCCCGGGTAGGTCGTCGACTCGAGCACGACGAGCTGGCCCGGCCGGAGCGTACGCGCGACCGACTCGCCGGTCTTCTCGATGTAGGCGAGGTCCGGCTCGCGATGCTCGCCGAGCGGGGTAGGAACGCAGACGAGGATGGCGTCGCAGGCTTCGAGCCTCGAGAAGTCGGAGGTCGCGCCGATGCGACCCCGACCGAACGCATTCGCCACGCGCTCCTCACCGATGTGCCTTATGTAGCTCTGCCCCCTGCGAAGCGCGGCCGGCTTCCTGTCGTCCACGTCGAACCCGAGGACGCGGAACCCGGCCTCTTCGAAGACGAGGGCGAGGGGAAGCCCCACGTAGCCCAGCCCGATCACCCCAATCACGGCCTCCCGCTCCGCCACGAGGGAGGAGAGCCTCTCCTTGCTGTTCAATCTGACCCCTCTCTGCCTTTCATTGGAGCTCCCGCAGGATCCCGAGCAGCTCCGGCGCAACCCTCTCCGGCTGAAAGACCTGCCTTCGCCTGGCGAGGTCAGAAACGAGAGCCCGGTACGCAGCTGGACGATCGAGCTCCGCCAGCTTCATGAGTGTCTCAGCGAGCTCGTCGCGGTTGCGATACAGGTAACCCGGGATGCCGTCATCGGCCACGCACGCTTCATTGAACGGGACAGCTCTCAGAACGGCAGGTACGCACGCGCTCAACGTGTCCAGGGTCGACGCACTGACGCGAATGCGGTACTTCTGCGGATCGAGGTGGACCACGGCGTAGGTCGCGTGCGTCAATCTCCTGATGAACTGGCTTCGTTGGATCATCCCCGTACCGGGTGAGGCCTCGAGGACCGTGCGAGCCTCCTTCTCGAGTCGCGCATCCCCCACGTTCAGCGCACCGGCCAGGACGAACCGGGCTCTCCGGAACTCCCGCTTCACCATTTTCGCGACCGCCAGAAACTCCGGCAGGTCGCCCTTGGACGCACCACCCACGAGTGCGAAGACCGGCTCCCGGAGCCTCTCCTCGACGACGGTCTCATCGGGCTCCGCATCCAAGATATAGGGATGCCGAAGCGAGTACACCGGCGCCGAATCGAGCGGCATGTTGCGGACCAGCGCCTCCCGGAGCCTCATTCCGAGGACGCAGAAGGCTGTACCGGGAGGTCGCCTTCCTCGCGACCACCCGACCAGGATCCTCTCCCCCCGGCGCTCGGGGCTTCGCTCGAGCGCTGCACCCAAGTGCTCGACGTTGGAATGAACGACGGCGAGAGACGTACATCTTCCGGCGATCGTTGCGAACGCCGCACGGGCCGCTGCTACCTGGAGCAGGGAGAGGACGTCAGAACGACGAACCGCGCTTCCCGGGCGCGTGCCTTGGCGTAGGCCCTCCACACGGCCGAGAGCTGGTCCCCCCGACTCCAGCGGTCTCTCCTCCCCACCGGTGAAGGCAGAAACTCGTAGTCAGCGGAGGGCCTGCCGGAAAGCGACAGGATCTCCGCGACGGCCGAGAGGTGGGAATCGTCCGCCATGAACGCGATGCGCGCGCGCGGCAGCGCGAGACGCGTAGTTTCGAGCATCGCGGCGTTGATGGGCGCATGCGTTCCGCCCGTCCACTGAGGCTCACAGAGCAACACCTGTTGCACGGCGAACCCCGGCGGAGGATCGATCGCCTTCCCTGTACCCGCTTCCGGCCGGACCGACGTGGTCACTCTTCAAACCGACCTGTCGCCAGGTTCCTCACGTACGTCTGACTTCTCGACATCCCTACAGGTTCCGGACCGCTCGTTCCATCACTCCAGGGAGAGCCGCCGCAACCTGACGGCGAATCTCGTCCCTCGTCCGGAGCACGCGCACGACGAAGTCCTCGAATGCGCCGGGTTTAGCGGCGTCCCTCACGTCGAGAATGAGGGGGTCGAGACCGAACTGGCCGAAGAGACCCTCGAACTTCCCCGTGTATGCCAGGCACCCGCAAGGTACTCCGCGCCCCAACGCGGCAATTGCGAAGTGCATTCGACCGCTGATCACCCTTCGAGGTGCCCCGCGACACCCTTGATCTCCGAGGCCGAAAGGTCGGCGCTGGTGACGAGGTCGTGCGGCCGCACCTCTTCGTCGAGGCTCTCTCTTGGCTCTTCGGCTGCCGCCCGGTCTCCATGCTGAGGTCGGAGGTCGTGGGTCACGAGGACGAAGCTCACCGGCCCCAGAGCCTGTCGTGCCAAAGCGCCGAGTCCACCTGAAGCGGCCTCGAGAACCGCTTCGAACCGCAGGCCCGAGTGCTTCTTCACGAGGTGCCGATGAAGGCTCACGCCGACTACGGCCCGGCCCTGCGCGCGCTCGCGTACGATCCAGGCCAATATGTCTCGAGCGGTCGACGTGCTGTCCCTGGGTGTCAGAAGAAAGGCCACGTCGGCGACCAGCTCGACCGAAGCTCGCGCATACGGCTGCAAACGACTTGCGCTGATCTCGTCCCTGCAGAGGATTCTCACTCGTCCCGAGAGAGCCCCGAGCTCCAGGAGACACCGGCGCTTCGCTTCGTCGCTGACGCTGAAGCCCACGACCGTGGCCTTTGCGCCCATCGCCGCGGCCGATCGGATCAGCGATATCCGCCGGCGGCTTCTTCCCTCCTCGTAGTAGCCGTCCAAACGTCGGCACCGATTACGTAAACGCGATCGAACCGCCCGAAGAGGCGAAACACGTTCTTGTAATGGCGGGTGCCCCCCTCCGTGAGGAGTGGCCCCATGCTGTGCACTCGTGCAGTTCCGACAGCCTTGGCCCAGGGTCCCGCCTCGCCCGGGACGAGGATCTCGACTGGGTCGTTGCCCTGCCGACGGCCCAGCGCTTCCACCAACGCGACAACGATGGCATCGTCGCCGCGGCTTCCCCAGGCCGCCGGGGCGCAGATCAGCGAGCCCGATCGCCGATTCGCGACCCCTCCCAGCCGGAGACGCGCCTTCTCGACGAAGCACGCCCACTCCGCGCTCGCCCTGTCGCGAAGCTGCACCAGCCTCTCGCGCACGAATCTGGCCGCACTTCGTACGCTGCGCAGCATCGCTCGGATAGACTTACCGTCAGGAAAGCTGAACATGCTGATGGATAAGGAGATTCCCTGCCGGCTTTGCGGAGATGGGTCCGTCCTCCGGTTCGAGATGGAGATCCTCCGGCCGCACAGGGCTGGCTTCTACGAATGCCTCACTTGCCGCTCCCTGCAGACGACACCTCCGTTCTGGCTCGAGGAGGCGTACGCGGACCAGACCCGCGTCTTCGACACCGGAGCGGTTCTTCGAAATCAGACTCTCCAGATGCAGGTCTGGTTCCTGGTGCGATGCCTGTTCGGCCGTTCCTCGGTCAGGGCCCTCGATTGGCGCGGCGGTACAGGACTGATGACTCGCATGCTTCGGGATATCGGTGTCGACGCGTACCACTTCGATCTGTATTAGGCGAACCTCTTCGCTCCCGGCTTCTCCCACTCGGAGGGGGGGCCCTACGATCTCGTCACCGCCTTCGAGGTTTGGGAACACCTTCCAGAACCCGCCAAGACCCTCGACTCGATCTTTGCGTTGTCGCCGAAGGCCCACTTTCTCACCACTTCTCTGTACCGGGGCCACGGTTCCGACTGGAGTTACATCTGGCCATTGACGGGCCGGCACGTGTTCTTCTATTCGGAGACTCCGATCGAGTGGATCGCGGCGAAGTACCGCTACTCGTTCCTCTCCGCGGGAGATCGGACTCTGTTCTATCGCGGGGGGCTCTCGAGGGCCACCAGGGCCTTTCTTCGGCATCTGCTTGGAGGGCACCGTTCCCGATACTTCAGTGCCGATTTCGGCTTTCGCCGCGGATCGGGTCTCATCGCCGAGGACCGGCGCAAGTTGCTTCAGGCATTCAAATAGCCTGTGAACAGTGCCGGGAATGCTCGACGGGCCGGGGCTCGGGCTCCGAGTCGATCGGCAGCCCCTCGCACCTCAGCCCGCCGCAGTAGCAGACCCTTCAGTTCCGCACTATGTGATCTCGCTGCCGAACCCCTTTGCACATCCCTCCACAGCTCGTCACATCGGTGCAGCCGAGCCGCCCGGACGTTACAGTTGACTGCGAATCGCATACTGGGGGCGACGATTCACGTTCATGTGGAGGCGACCGAGATACTCCCCGATCACGCCAAGGCCGACGAGTTGCGTTCCTCCCAGGACGAGGATCGCCGTGATCGTCGATGCGTAGCCCGGGACGGCAATCTCGCCCCGGAAGAAGGCCATCAGGTACCAGAGCCCCACCAGGAATCCCGAGGCGGCGAGCACGAGACCCACCGACGCAACCAGCTGAAGCGGCAACAACGAGAAGTTCGTGAAGAGGTTGAAAGCAAGAGTCAGGAGCCGCCCGACGCTGTAGCCGCTCCTTCCCTCCCGCCGGGGGTGGTGTTCGACGGAGACTTCTCCGATCCGCTGGGTGTTCCAGGCCAGCAAACCGTCCACGAATGTGAAGTTCAAATCGTAGCTCAGGATGTGCTGGAGCGTCTCCTTCCGTATCGCTCGGAAAGCGGAGACCGTAACGTTCGTCCGGAAGACCCTCTTGTAGAACGTATTGACGAGCCAGGAACCTGCGTTTCGCCAGGAATGGTGCTTCTTACTATCGTAGCGGCCATAGACGACGTCCAGATCCTGCTCCACGAGCGCCTTCAGCAGCTTGGCGATCTCCTCCGGGGGGTTCTGCAGGTCGTCGTCCATCGTAACGACCACTCTCCCCCGTGCCGCACGAAAGCCGCACATGAGTGCATTGTGCTGGCCGAAGTTCCGCGCGAGGCGGATTCCACGGAACCGCTCCGTTTCTCTTCCGTTCAGAGTCTCGATCGTCGCCCAGCTTCCATCCAGGCTTCCGTCATCCACGAAGACGGCCTCCCAGCCGCCCGGGACTCCCGCCAGCGCGGACTCGAGGCGTCCCGCGAGAGCGGGGAGCGTCCGCTCGGCGTGATAGACGGGAATGACGACCGTCAGGGCAAGCTCGTCAGGCGACCCCATCTGCTCCCTCGTCAAGCCAGAAGTGATAGACATCGGTCTGCGACACCACGTCGTAGCACGCCGACTCGTATAACCGACAGGCAGGGCGATTCGCTCCCTGGGTGACTACTCTTGCGCGTGTCGCGCCCTTGCCCGCCATGAACTCCTCCGCGCCACGCAACAGGATGGCGCCGATCCCCCGTCCCCGCGCCTCCGCCGCGACGGCGATCAGGCCGATCGAACCCTCATCCCCGTCGACCGAAACCGTCACCATTCCGCAAAGGCCGATGCCCGGTTCGCGGGCTTCGATCACGGCGTCCGCGATCTCGCCGGCACAACTGCGACGTATCCACGTTTCGTAGAGACGCTGGAAGGCACCGGAGGGTATCCTCGGATCCACTCGGAACCGGGAGTACTCCCCTGCGGCGAGAGCCAGCGCCGTCAGTGGCCCGTCCGGGTCAGAACCCCGTCTCACCGAAACCTCGGCCCTCGCCTTCAAAGCCGTCCCCGGTCCCCGAAGGGAGCTGCGCCCGTAGACCTTCTTCTCGTCGCGGAGCGCCCCTCCGAACTCGTCGAGCAACGTGGGCGAGACCGCGCGACCCGCGTCAGCAAACCAGTAAACGAGGCTCGCCCCGCGGGCGCGACTCTCGAGGAGCGCAGATCTCAACTCCGCTTCCGTGAGGTCCCCGTCGGCGATCGAGAACACCTCGAAGCCGAAGAATGCGCTGTCCCAGGCGAGCCGCCTCAACGGGAGGCCTCCCATCTCATCTGACCGTCATAGCGCCCTCGCGCGAAACGATTTCACGCAGTCGAGCACTTCGGCTTGCTGCGATTCCGTCAGAGAGAAGAAGAACGGTAGCCGGACGAGACGGTCGCTCACATCCTCAGTTACCGGGCAGTCTCCGGGCATGCCTCCGAAGAGTCGGCCCATCGACGAGAGGTGGAGGGGAAGGTAGTGAAAGACGGCGAGGATGCCGCGCTCGCGGAGGTGCGCGATAAAGGCCTGCCGGACGTCCAGGGTCGGCATCAGGAGGTAGTACATGTGCCAGGCCTGTCCGGCCGCAGCCGGTACGATCGGCCTGCGGACGCCCTCACGCATCGCCCATTCCGCCAGTTCACGGTGATAACACTCCCAGATGCTCCGCCTCCGTTCCTGGATCGGTACACGCTGTTCGAGCTGAGCACAGAGGAAGGCCGACAGGACGTCCGAGACCACCCAGCTGGAGCCCAGGTCGACCCAGGAGTACTTGTCGACCTGCCCTCGGAAAAAGCGACTTCGGTTCGTTCCCTTCTCGCGGACGATCTCGGCACGCTCGACGAGGTCCACGTCGTTCAGAACCAGCGCCCCACCCTCCCCGCAGGTGAAGTTCTTCGTTTCGTGGAAGCTCTGGGTCGCCAGGCTACCGAAGGACCCCAACGGCCTGCCGTTCCAGGATCCGAGAAGGCCGTGGGCATTGTCCTCTACGACCGGGATAGAGCGTCGGGCCGCCAGCTCGAGAATGCTCTCCATCTCGCAGCCGACGCCGGCGTAGTGCACGACGACGATCGCCTTCGTTTTCGGCCCCAGCAGCCGTTCCACGCTCGACGGATCGATGTTCAGAGTCTCCGGCAGCACGTCCGCAAAAACCGGACGTGCACCCCGCAGCGCGAATGCGTTGGCCGTGGAGACGAAGGTGAAGGACGGCACGATCACCTCGTCTCCGGGCCCGACACGAAGGAGCAGCGCCGCCATCTCGAGCGCATGGGTGCAGGAAGTCGTCAGAAGGGACCGCGCTCCGCCCACCATGGCCTGGAGAAGCGCCTCGCACCGGCGCCCGAACGCCTGGTCACCTGCGATCTGCCCGCGTGCCATCGCCTCTGCGATGTACGCCTGCTCGGCGCCGACGAGCGTAGATCGGTTGAAGGGGATTCGAATGGGCTGGTTCACTCGTGTTCCGTGCTCCATCCTGCTGGCTTCAGGCTCCTGTAGCGCTCGGACGCCGGTGTCGCCGCGCCGCCTCGTCGGGGCGGACGGACAGAGACTCCGACCGACCACCGACAGGGTTGGGTTGCTGCCCGATCACGCCTCAGCGGCGCCCCGTCTGTTGCGGGTGAGGTACGCCGAACCCGCCATTGGGCCCTTGCGACCCGCCAGCTGCGCCAGTCCCGCACCCGCCATCACGAGAACCAGCGACCACCCGCCCAGCATGTACCTGTGCTCCGGAAGGCCCACGACGACTCCGACGTAGACGGTCTTCGAAGCTACGAACACGCCACAGCAGAGGACCGTGGCGGTCCAGAACGACCGACGTGTCGGCGCAGCGAAGAACTGAAAGGCGGACAAGCCGACGGCCAGCCCGGCCATGGCGAGGACGGCGAGCTTCATGACGAACAGCGCGCCGAGGAGCGCTCGGCGGAGGGGGCTTCTCACGCCGGTGAGGACGCCCAGTAGCTGGCTGTTCGTGTGGCGATGCGCCCAGAGCTGAATCGAACGCGCGGAAGCAGGAAGCGCGACCGCCTTGAACCAGCTTCGAGCCCGCCGTTCCGTCGAGACCGCCTCGAAGACCCGATCGGCCTCCCCGGAGAGGCGACCCTCTTCCGCGATGAGAGCAAACGCCGCCGTGATCCGGTCCTTCTCGTCCCGGTTGAAGTAGGCGCGCGGCGGGATCAGGTCTAACCGGCTGTCACCTCGCAACGCTGACCAGTACGTGGTCGTGAACGAGCTCTCCGGGTGGATGAAGGTCTGCAGCCAGGAATAGAGCCCGGGGGCCGGCCTCGGACCTGGCATCCTGACGACTTGCCATGTGCCCACCGAGTGCTTCCAGTACGCGGCGTGAAGGCCCGCCACCCCCCCCCAGCACGCCGCGGTCAGGACGGCAGCGCGCCAGAGGCTGCGCCACCCCCCGACAGCGCCTGCGATCCCTACGCACGTGGCCGTCACCAGGCCCCCGAAGAGCAGGTCCTCTACGCGGAAGAAGGTCGCACATCCGAGGAGAAGAGTACCGAGCGCCAGCCGACCGAGCCCGTTCCACCACGACTCGCCGATCGAGCCGGCCGCGCTCGCTAAGGACCCGGCGAGTACGAGAGCTGCGCTCAACGGGTCGGGCAAGTAGGAGGGGGAAAACGCAAACGACCACGGTTGGATGGCGAGAACGAGTGCGAACAGCGCCGGCGGCAGGGCGTTGTCGAACACGGGTCTAAGGAGGAGCGCGACGAACGCGAGGCCGAGCGCCGTCAGGCCCGACTGAACCGCTGCGACCTTCAAGCGGGCTTGCCGATTGCTCTCCGAGCCTATTCCTAGCTTCGCGAGAACGAGCGGATACCCCGGTGGCCGCACGTCTCCCCAGCTGGCCCAAGTACCGTCTGTGAAAGTCTTCGCCTCCGCCTGGGCCGGAAACGTCCCATGTCGTAGGACATGGTCAGCCTTCCGCAAGTAGTAACCTTCATCCCCCGAAAGCGAATCCCCCCGCACCAGGGCGGCCGAACAGGCCAGCAATACCTGCGCCGAGAGGACGATGAGCGCTGCGACCCAGAGGAGACGATGGAGGCTCATCCGAAAAGGCCAATGAAGGACCTTCCTAGGCTTGCGAGTACGACGCCAATACTCCGGAACCGTATTGCCGGTCCTCGACCGGCTCCCGCTTTCCTGGTCCGACCTCTCAGCGCCAACCGCCCCAGGCCTCTTTCGCAACTCATCGTCGGCCCTCTTCGCGGCACTGTCCGCCATCGCTTGCCCTCGACCCACCTCGCGGGCACGGGCCTCGGGTGCCGTCGCTGGCTCCCGACTCCACCCTGCCTTCGGGCGCTGTCGCGGCGAGGCCGCGCACGTCGATGATGATTCGGATGGGGCCGAAGGCGAGATCCAGGATGCTACGGCGGAGCCAACTACCCGGCCCCGCCAGCGTCCAGGACGCGCCCTACAGGTCGAACTTCACGCCCGCGAGGACCCGCACGTCGCGCCACTTCCAGCTGTCGCCCTCGACAGCGGCTGTGTCGGTGAGGCCGTAGACATACCTCACGTCGAGCTGGAGGCCCACTCCGTTCCCCATCTTGTGCTCGATGCCGGCGCCGAACTCGAGCGCGAACCAGGCCTTGTCGAACTGGTTCTTCGCCTTCTCGGTCGCCGACTGCCCGTTGGCGCTGTTCTTCGACTCGATCTCGAGCGGGATGGCGGTGACGAAGCCGCCGAGGAGGAAGGGAGTGGTGGCGCCCGCCGAGAAAGCGTAGCGGGCGTGGAAGGGGATCTCGAGGGTGGTGAAGGTGTATTCGGCCGTGACGTCGCCCTGGTAGCCGCCAGTGTCGCTCGTCCCGCCGAAGTACGTGTTCGTGGCCTTGCGCTGCACGTAGAGGACCTCGCCCTCGAGGGACCAGCCCTTCCAGAGACCGCCCTCCCAGGAGAGGCCGCCGACGAAGCCGCCGGAGTCGTCGGTCCCCTTCAGGATCTGCAGGTCTGTGGAGACGCTGGGGCTGGGCCAGCCGTAGCCGGCCTTGACGCCGAGCCAGTGGCCCTCCTGGGCCGCCGCGGGAAGGGCCGCGACGAGGACGAGGAGTCCTGCGAGCACGAAGGCAGGGGTCCGCTTCATTCTGTTTCCTCCTGGAATCCCTTGATTATGGTTCAGGAACCGGACCGGGGGGAGCCCCCCCTGTCAGCGTTCGGGGGCGGGCGGTGCGACGGTCGCGTCGAAAGTCTCGACGAAGGTCCTGGCCGCGCGGGTCGAGGTGTCCCCGGTGCGAGAGGCGAGGAGGGTGCCCTCGAAGGAGACGTTGAAGTGGAGGAAGGAGACTCCCGCGACGGCGCAGGCCTCTTCCACCCGGTCGACGAGTTCGGCGGGAATCTTGGGGCTGGTGACGACGACGCCCTTCGCCCCGTGGGTCTCGAGCAGCTCTTCGATCTGCCAGGAGGTGCCGACGACGGGGACGCCGTTGAGCGTGACGCCCGCCTTGTCGGGGTCGTCGTCGACGAAGCCGACCGGCCGGAGGGGGGCGTCGGCGTAGGCCGTCAGCTCGCGGATGGCCATGGAGCCGCGCCGCCCGGCGCCGTAGAGGAGCACCGGGACGCCCGGCACCGAGGCCTTCGCCCGCCACCAGGCCAGGAGGCGGTACGAGCTGCGGCTGGCGTTGACGAGGAGGAGGAGGACGAGGGTGAAGAGGACGAAGAAGGAGAGGGGCGTGGCGGCCCCGATGGTGAAGCGGTCGAGGACGAGGGCGCCGAGGCCGGTGAGGAGGACGGCCCAGGTGGGGCGGATGAAGTCTTCGATGGTGGCGTGGCGCCAGCGGCCCTTGTAGAGGCCGAAGAGGTGGAAGGTGGCGAAGACGAGGACCGGGACGGCTGCTCCCAGCTCGAGGGCGAGGCCGCGGTGCTCGACGAGGCCCCAGTCGTCCCACTTGAGGCCGAGGGAGAGGTAGAGCGCCGCGACGGCCATGAGGAGGTCGGCGAAGACGACGAAGAAGCCGGTCTTCAGGGCCGGCAGGTCGTAGAGCTTGAGGACGCTGCCGTTGCGGATGAACGCCAGCTCGTCGTACCCGAGGCGCGAGATGCCGACGACGGCGGCGCCGAGGAGGGCGAGGAGGAAGAGCGCGGACCCCGAGGCCGAGAGGAAGAGCGAGCCGAAGGCGACGGCCACGCCGACGAGGGCGGAGCCGTAGAGGACGAGGACGGCCCGGCGCTGGGTGATGCCGAGGCCGAGGAGCTTGTGGTGGATGTGGCTGCGGTCGGCGTCCATGACGCCGCGGCCGGAGGCCTTCGCGAAGCGCCCGAGGACGCGGCGGAGGATGGAGAGGAGGGTGTCGGCCAGGGGGACGCCGACGATGAGGACCGGCACGAGGACGGCGAGGCCCGCCGAGAGGAGCGCGCCCCCCTTTAGGCAGAGGCACGCGAGGACGAACCCGACCGTGCAGGCGCCCGAGTCGCCGAGGAAGACCGACGCCGGGTGGAGGTTGTAGCGGAGGAAGCCGAGGAGCGCCCCGGCGAGGGCGAGCGGGATGACGGCGACGTCGATGCGGCCCGCGAGGAGGAAGACGCCCGCGAGGCTAACGGAGGAGATGAAGGCGAGGCCGGCGGAGAGGCCGTCGAGGCCGTCGATGAGGTTGAAGGCGTTGGTGATGCCGACGATCCAGAGGAACGAGAGCGGCCACGCGAGGAGGCCGAGGTGGATCTGCTCACCGAAGAGGTGGACGGCGGGGTTGAGGACGAACCCGCTCGCCATGACGATGACCGCCCCGAGCGACTGGGCCGCGAGGCGGGTGAGGGCCCGCTGGGGCTTGACGTCGTCGAGGAGTGAGACGAGGAAGACCGGCAGGAGGCCGAGGCAGAGACCGTTGACGACGCTCGGCTGGAGCGCCCGGGGCACCGGGATGAGGCCCCAGAGCACCGCCGAGCAGACGATGGCGAACGCCCCTACGACGGCCACCCCGCCGAGGCGCGGGATGGGCGTCTTGTGGACCTTGCGCTCGTTGGGGTGGTCCATCGCCCCCAGCCGCGCGGCGAGCTTTTTCGCCAGGGGCGTGAGCCCGAGGGAAAGCAACGCGGCGGCAAGGAACGGGAGACCGAGGAGAAGAGGCTTCATCTGTACGCTGTCGACGACCTGGTCGAGAACTGGCGGGATTCTACCCCCGCGGTCAGCGGGGATGGGGGTCTGTTCTACGTTCTACGTTCTACGTAGGCTTGCCGCTGACCGGGCGATTCGCGGGTCCCCGGTAGACGAGCCGTGCGGTTACCCGATGGCCTCGACGACGGCTTCGGCGTCGAAGACGCGGAACGGGAGCCGCGCCCCGGTCCTGGCCTTCGTACGCGGGACGAAGACGGCATGGACCACGTCCTCGTGGCCGCTTCCAACGGGCGGCCGACCCTTGGCGACGAGCTCGCGGTGGATGCGCTCGAGCGCGTCCGCGGCGACGGGCAGGTGATGCCAGCGCACCTCTCCGACGAGGAGCCGGCGACCGTCCTCGGAGAGCGCGACGACGTCCCACTCGGAGCCGGAGCCGCGCCAGTATCGGCGGGCAGGCCCCCAGTTGATGCGGTCTCCACCGGCTGCCGAGCCCAGGCGGGGGACCGCGCGACGGCAGAGGTCTTCCCAGGTCTCCGAAAGGAGCCGGGGAAGATGATCACGAAGGAGCCGACGCCTCGACCCGCGCTCGGCCACGGCGAGCAGGGCGCGGTGGGATGCCACGACCCGGAACCAGAGACGAAAGAAGGGATCGGCGATGCGATAGAGGGATCGCTTTCCGCCCTTCTCGGGCTCGCCGAAGGGCAGCTCGCGGACGACGAGCCCGAGCTCGGCGAGCCGTGCCAGCGAACGGGCCAGAGAGGTCGCTGGCTGCCCTATTCGGCCCGCGATCTCGGAAACACGGTGCGCGCCAGCCCCGATGACGTCCAGCAAGGGCCTGAGCGAAACTGCCGAGGGCCGCTCCTCTGCGAGGAGCCGGTCGGGCTCGAGGTGGAGCGGGCCGAGCGGGTCGAGAACGAGCTCGTCCAGCGCCTCTTCCAGATCGGCTCCGAAGGGCTCGGCGAGCTCCCAGTACCGCGGGATGCCACCCCAGGCTGCGAACGCCCTGACGGCACCGACGGCGTCGCCGAGGGCGAGCGCCTTGCCGAGCGCCTGCGGAGTCATCGGCTCGATCGGCATGGCCGCGACGGTTCGGCCAAAGAGGGGCGAGTCGGCGCCGAGGGTGAGCCCTTGCATCATGTGCTGGGTGGAGCCGGAGACGGCCACGAGAAGTCGAGCGCCTTTCGCTTCGTGATCGAGCCAGCCCTGGAGGATGCTGGGGAAAGAGGGGCTGGTCTCGACGAGGTACGGCAGCTCGTCGAGGACGAACGGCCCCCGCCAGAGAGCTCGCGTGGCTTCGCGGGCCAGCGCCCGAAGCAACGTCCGCCAGTCCGGCCAGGCGGCCTCGCCGAATCCGGGGAAGCGGAGGGCGAGGGCGTCCGCCAGGTAGGCCCGCTGCACGGGTTCCGAGGAGAGGTCGGCCACCGAGTAGAGACCGCCGTGGCGGCTGCTCCATTCGAGGAGAAGCCGGGTCTTTCCCACCCGCCGGCGACCCCAGAGCGCGACGAGGCCGGACTGGCCCCTCTCGACGAGGGCGTCGAGGCGAGCGAGCTCCGAGGTCCGGTTCACGAATCGCATGACTTAATTATGCGCCGAAGCATAATGCTGCCCGGCATAAGAACGGACACGGCTGGGGGTCTGTTCTACGTTCTACGTTCTACGCCGGTGCCGGCACGGCCGGCGCGGCGGGGAGGCCGCAGAGGTCCCGGAGAGCGGCGTCCCACTTCCCCACCGTGGTTTCCCTCGAGAACCTCTCCGCGTAGGCCGCGTGGCAGCGGGCGCGGAGGGCGGCGAGGGCGGCGGGGTCGGCCGCGAGGGCGAGGAGGCCCTCTGCGGCGGCCTCGACGGAGGCCGGGTCGGCGGTGAGGTGGAAGCCGAGGCCCAGCTCGGCGATCCAGCGGGCGGGGGCGGCGGCGGGGCTGCCGGCGAAGAGGACGGGACGGCCGGCGGCGAGGGCCGCCTGGAACTTGGACGGGACGACGGCGCCGGTCCACTCGGGGCGGAGGGAGACGGCGTGGAGGTCGGCCGCGCCGAGGCGGCGGGAGAGGTCGCCCTCGGGGACGAACGGGGCGAAGGAGACGTTGTCGTCGGCGGGCGTGACGGCGGCGCGCAGGGCGGCCTCGCGGTTGCCGCGGACGGAGAAGGCGAAGCGGATGCCGGTGCCGCGGAGGCGGCGCGCGAGGGCGAGGATCTCGTCGAAGGAGTGCGCGCGGCCGAAGCTGCCGGAGTAGAGGACGCCGAGGCGGGCGTCGCCGAAGAGGAAGCGGCGCTCGGACTCGTCGACGGGGAGCGGCGCCGGGGGCTCGACGAGGGCCCACGGGGGGAAGGTCTCGCGGCGGGCGCCGGGGGCGGCGGGGAGGAGCGAACGCATGCAGGGGCCGAGGTCGACGACGAGCTGGGCTGCGCGGACGCCGGACGTGGCGGCGCGGGAGAGGAGGCGGGCGGCGAGCGAGCCGGGGGCGAGGAGGCCGTCGGCGACCGCGGCGTCGGGGTAGACGTCGAAGGACCAGTGGGCGCGCTTCACCGAGGGGCGGAAGAGCCGCCAGGCGCGGAGGGCGGTGACGGAGAGGACGGGGTCGGTGCCGACGAGGACGGCGTCGTAGCGCGCGCCGGGGCGCAGGGCCTCGAGGCTCCAGGCGGCGGTGACGGCGAGGGCGTTCAGGACGCGGCCTTTGGACGACGACTGGGGAAAGCCTGGGCGGCGGACGCGCCGCAGGGTGACGCCGCGCCAGGTTTCGTTCCTCGGGTGGCGCGCGCGAGGGTCGTGACAGGAACGGTTGGAAGGGCGGGCGGTGACGTTCCACCCGCGTGCCGCCAGCCCCTCGCAGAGCCCGCCGAAGACCTGGGCGCTGACCACGTCGTCGGGGGGAAGGAAGTGGTAGAGGACGAGGATCGAGGGGCGGGGGGAACCCGGGGTCCGGGTCACGCCTTCCAAGGACCGGGTCAGCGCTGCGTCTTCTGTTTCGCCTCGCCCGCGGCGAGGTCGAGGTCGGCCCTGGTCATCATCTCGACGAGGCCTTCGAAGGAGACGGTGGGCTGCCAGCCAAGCGCGTTCTTCGCCTTGGTCGGGTCGCCGAGGAGGAGCTCGACCTCGGAGGGGCGGAAGTAGCCGGGGTCGACGCGGACGAGAGTCTTACCCGATTTCGCGTCGCGGCCGGTCTCGTTCACGCCCTCCCCTTCCCACTCGAGGGTGATGCCCGCGCCGGCGAACGACTTCTCGCAGAACTCGCGGACGGTGTGGGTCTCGCCGGTGGCGAGGACGTAGTCGTCGGGCGTCTCGGCCTGGAGCATCCGCCACATCCCCTCGACGTAGTCGCCGGCGAAGCCCCAGTCGCGCTTGGCGTCGAGGTTGCCGAGCCAGAGCTGGTCCTGGAGGCCGTGGGCGATGCGGCCGACGGCGCGCGTGACCTTGCGCGTGACGAAGGTCTCGCCGCGGCGCGGGCTCTCGTGGTTGAAGAGGATGCCGTTGCACGCGAAGAGGCCGTAGCTCTCGCGGTAGTTGACGGTGATCCAGTAGGCGTAGACCTTGGCCGCGCCGTAGGGGCTGCGGGGCCAGAAGGGGGTGGTCTCCTTCTGCGGGGTCTCGAGGACCTTTCCGAACATCTCCGAGGAGGACGCCTGGTAGACGCGCGTGGCGAGGCCCGTCTCGCGCACCGCCTCGAGGATGCGCACGGCGCCGAGGCCGGTGACCTCGCCGGTGTACTCGGGGACGTCGAAGCTGACCTTGACGTGGCTCTGCGCGCCGAGGTTGTAGATCTCGTCGGGGGCGATGTTCCTGAGGACGCGGTTGAGAGAGGAGGCGTCGTTCAGGTCGCCGTAGTGGAGGACGAGGCGGCGGCCGGTCTCGTGCGGGTCCTGGTAGATGTGGTCGAGGCGCGCGGTGTTGAACGAGGAGGAGCGACGGATGAGGCCGTGCACCTCGTAGCCCTTCGCGAGGAGGAGCTCGGCGAGGTAGGAGCCGTCCTGGCCGGTGATGCCGGTGACGAGGGCTTTCTTCAAGAACGAACCCTTTCAGCGAGATACCAGTCGAGGGTCTTGCGGAGGCCCTCTGCGAGGGGGGTCGTCGACTTCCAGCCGAAGCGCTCGAGGGCGCGCGTGGTGTCGAGCTTGCGGCGGGGCTGGCCGTTGGGCTGGGAGGTGTCCCAGACGATCTCGCCGGGGAAGCCGGTGAGGGTGCGGACGGTCTCGGCGAGGGTCTTCATGGAGATCTCCTCGCCGGAGCCGAGGTTGACGGGGTCGGCGTCTTCGTAGCGCTCGGCGGCGGCGATGATTCCCTCGGCGGCGTCTTCCACGTAGAGGAACTCGCGGGTGGGGGTGCCGTCGCCCCAGAGGGTGACGGTGGAATCGCCGCGCTCCTTCGCCTCGAGGAACTTGCGGAGCATGGCGGGGATGACGTGGCTCGAGGCGAGGTCGAAGTTGTCGCGCGGGCCGTAGAGGTTGACCGGAAGGAGGAAGACGCCCGGGAAGCCGTATTCCTGCCGGTAGCCCTGGAGCATGACGAGGAGCGCCTTCTTGGCGATGCCGTAGGGGGCGTTCGTCTCCTCGGGGTAGCCGTTCCAGAGGTCGTCCTCGCGGAACGGGACCGGCGCGAACTTGGGGTAAGCGCAGACGGTGCCGAGCTGGACGAACTTCACGAGGTCCTTCGCGCCCGGGTGCGTGCGGCACGCCTCGATGAGCTGGATGCCCATGAGGGCGTTGTCGTGGAAGAAGCTGCCGGGGTGGAGGCGGTTCGCGCCGATGCCGCCGACCTTCGCCGCGAGGTGGATGACGACGTGCGGGCGGGAGAGCTCGAGGAGCATCTCGACGTCGTCGGGGACGAGGAGGTCGAACTCCTCGACGGGCGGCGCGAAGACGACGTTGCCCGGAACGGCGCGGAGGCGCTCGACGAGGTGGCTCCCGAGGAAGCCGTGGCCGCCGGTGACGAGGTATCGGGTTGTCATCGGACCTCTACTGATCGGATTCGGGAGTCTGGTCCAGGGCCTGAGGCGGCCGTGGCGCGGGCGACGGATTCAGCGGGAGCGGTCACCAGAGGATGGGGGCGTCGTACTTCCTGAGCTGCGGGTCTCGGGAGACGAGGGTCAGGCTCTCTATGGCGGCCTGGGCGACGAGAAGCCGGTCGAAGGGATCACGGTGGTGGGCCGGCAGGCTCGAAACCGAGACGGCATGCTCGAGCTTCACGGGAAGAAGCCGAAACGCGTTGCGCTGGATCTGTTCCTCGAGAAACGGGCCAAGGGCCTCGTCCGGCTCGAAGCGCCCGAGTCCCGTCTTGATGGCGAGCTCCCACGCGCTGGCGACGCTGAACGAGACTTCGTTCCCGGGGTCGGCGATGGCTTCGCGGGCGGGGCCCGACAGCCGGGCGTCGTTTCCGATCCACCAGAGGAACGCGTGGGTGTCGAGGAGGAGCTTCACTTCTCGAAGGCGTCGAGGAGGTTCTTCGGAAGGGGGGCGTCGAAGTTGCGGGCCAGGCGGAAGCGCCCCTGGGCGCTGCCGGGGCTGCGCCGGGCCTGGGCCTGCTCGATCGGGACGAGGCGGGCGATGGGGCGCCCCCCCTTCCCGATGACGACCTCTTCCCCTCGGCGAACCCTCTCGAGGAGCCGGGAGAGGTGAGTCTTCGCCTCGTGGACGTTGACGATGGCGCTCATGGGTCGATTATGACTTAGTCGTGGACTAAGGGCGACTCCTGGGGGATTGGGGTCTGGTCTACGTTCTACGTTCTACGTTCTACGGGGCCAGCACTGCCCCACCCGGCCCCGCGGCAGCGCGACCCTATGCGTAGGCGAGACGGCCGCGGGCCTGGGGAATCGGCCGGCCGAGGAGGTTGGCCGTCTCGATCCACTCCTGGATAACGATCTCGGCGTTCGCGAGGGCTTTGGCGTGGGTAGGGCCATCCGCGGCACAGCCCGGCAGCTCCGGAACCTCGGCTACGAAGGCCCCGTCTTCCTCGCTCCAATAGATGATGACCTCGGATTTCGTGCTCATGCGCGCTCCGCGAGCTTATGGCGGACGATAACTCCACGCACCTGCTTGACCTGATAAGCCTTGGCCTTGCTGCCTTTCGGCTGCAGGTTGAGGATCTCGGCGACACCATCCATGTGGTAGATGTGATGGCTCCCCTTCTTGCTGAGATGGAAGCCGAGGGCTGCGAGCAGACCGCAGAGGTCCCGGAAGAGATGTTCCGGAAAACGGGGTCTGGTCTACGTTCTACGTTCTACGGGGACGGCGGAGGAGACGCCGGACTTCTTCATCGCCGGCTCCCCTCGGCATCCGGCGGAAGGATCTTCTCCAGGAGATCCGTGACACCGGCCGACTCCGCTTCCCTTCGGATGTAGCCCAGGTCCAGCTCGCCGGAGCACCCGGCGAGGACGGAGGCGGCATCGCGGAGCTGCCTCTCCGATCCCGACGTGGCGGCCCATCGCAGCTTGGAAACGACGGAGCCCTCCGGGGAGATGACGAAGACGTCCACGTCGAAGAGCCTCACCGGACGCCGACGATGTCGATGTCCTGGGTCGCACGGGGCTCGCCGTAGAAGGCCGAGGCGGTCGAGCCCGTGATCATCCAGGCCATTCCCGAGGCGTTGAGGGCGCCGGCCAGGCGGACGAGGAGGTTTCGCGGGGAGGTCACAGCGCGTTCCCCGAGGCCGCGACCGCTCGAGCAGCGAGGTCGGGACCGTAGAACCGCTCGAGGAGGGCCTCGCGCAGGTGACGCTCGTCCCAGGCGGGGTGGCGCATGCGCAGACCCGCCAGGACTGCCTCGCGGACGAGCTCCGAGGCGGCGGATGGGGATGGGGGTCTGGTCTACGTTCTACGTTCTGCGGTTCGCTCAGCGCAGTGTGGCGAGAAGCCCGGAGAGGGGGACCGACTTCACGCCCGGTCGCAGGGCCATTGTCTCGACGCCCGCAGCCGGGCCACGGTGAACGACGAAGGCGGCAGGCGGGCGCGCGCCCCCCGCCGCGGCGCCGAGGGCCGCGAGGCTGCGGGCGAGCTCCGGCCTCACGGTGCGCGTCGCCTTGGCCTCGACGAGGGTGACGCGCCCCTCCCCGTTTGGCACGACGAAGTCCACCTCGAGGCCCTTCTGGTCGCGGAAGTGGTAGAGCTCCCGTCGCTTCCCCCGGTTGAGCTGGCTCTTGACGATCTCCGACGCAACGTACCCCTCGAAGATCGGCTCCAGGAAGGGCGAGGCGTCGAGCTGCTTCTCGCTTTCGATGCCGAGGAGAAAGCAAGCCAGGCCCGCATCCGCGAGGTAGAGCTTCGGGCTCTTGACGATGCGCTTGCCGAAGTTCTCGAAGTAGGGCGGCAGGAGGAGGACCTGGCCGGTGAGCTCGAGGATGTCGAGCCAGGAGGAGATCGTCGGGACCGAGACGCCGAGCGGGGCCGCGAGGTCGGTGCGGTTGACGGTCTGCCCGTGCCTCGTGGCGACGAGGCCGAGGAAACGCCGGAAGGTCCCGAGGTCTCGAATGGCCGCGACGGCCCGGACGTCGCGCTCGAGGTACGTCTGGACGTAGGAGCTGAACCACGTGCGCGCGGAACGAGGCCGGGCGAGAACTTCGGGGAAGCCCCCGCGGAGGGCGCTGACTTTCGGCGACTCCTCGACGGAGAGCGGCCAGAGCTGCAGGACGGCGGCCCGGCCCGCGAGAGACTCGCTGACCCCGCGCATCAGAGGCGCCTCCTGCGAACCCGTGAGGAGCCACTTTCCCTTCCCGCGCGGCGCGGCGTCGACGAGGGTGCGGATGAACCCCAGGAGCTCGGGGGCGTTCTGAATCTCGTCGAGGACGACCGGGAGCTTCAGCCCTTCGAGGAAGCCACGCGGATCGGCTTTCACCCGGGAAAGGACATCGGGATCCTCCAGCAGGACGTAGCTCGCCCGCGGGAAGACCCGGCGCAGAACGGTCGTTTTCCCCGAGCGTCTCGGCCCCGTCAGGATGACCGCGGGAAAATCCAGCGCGGCTCGACGCAGGACGGGCTCGATGCGGCGGGGAACGTACTGCACTTTGGGAATTCTAAGGTAGAGGTTTAGGAATTACGCGCGTTGGACAATGGGGGTCTGGTCTACGTTCTACGTTCTACGGGCTCGGGGACCTGAACGACGGGGCCGGTGGCGGCGGTGGCGGCCGCGGCCGGCTCGGCGTAGCCGTCCGGGTTCGCGGACTGCCAGCGCCAGGCGTCCTCGCACATGCGGCGGAGGTCGCGGGTGGCCTTCCAGCCGAGGTCGGCGGCCGCCTTCGCGGGGTCGGACCAGGCCTGAGCGGTATCCCCTGGGCGGCGGGGGACGACGCGGTAGGGGACGGGGCGGCCCGTCGCCTCTTCGAAGGCGCGGACGACCTCGAGAACGCTGTAGCCCCGGCCGGTGCCGAGGTTCCAGACGCGGACGCCGCGGAGGCCGCCGAGCTTCTCGAGGGCCTTGACGTGGCCGAGGGCGAGGTCGACGACGTGGATGTAGTCGCGCACGCCGGTGCCGTCGGGCGTCGGGTAGTCGCTTCCGAAGACGCGGAGGAAGTCGCGGCGGCCGACGGCGACCTGGGAGACAAAGGGCATGAGGTTGTTCGGGATGCCGGCGGGATCCTCGCCGATGCGGCCCGACTCGTGCGCGCCGACGGGGTTGAAGTAGCGCAGGAGCGCGACGCTCCACCCGGGGTCGGAGGCGGCGAGGTCGGTGAGGACCTGCTCGACGACGAGCTTGGTGCGGCCGTAGGGGTTCGTGACGGCGCCGACGGGGAAGTCCTCGCGGATGGGGACGGAGGCCGGGTCGCCGTAGACGGTGCAGGAGGAGCTGAAGGCGATGGTCTTCACGCCGGCCGCCCGCATCGCGTGGAGGAGGGTGACGGTGCCGCCGACGTTGTTGTCGAAGTACTCGAGGGGCTTCTCGACCGACTCGCCCACGGCCTTGAGGCCGGCGAAGTGGACGACGGCGTGGAACGGGGAGGAGCGGAAGAGCGCGTCGAGGGCGGCGCGGTCGCGGATGTCGGCCTCGACGAAGGGGAGGTCGCGGCCGGCGAGCTCGGCGACCCTCTCGACGGCGACGCGCGAGGAGTTGGAGAGGTTGTCGAGGGCGACGACGTCGTACCCCGCCCGGAGGAGCTCGAGGCAGGTGTGGGAGCCGATGTACCCGGCGCCGCCGGTGACGAGGATGCGCTTCACGGTTCGGTTTCGGGGTCAGGTCTACCTTCTACACTCTACGCGCGCGTAGAGTGTAGAAGGTAGACCTGACCCCTTCCGTCATTCAGGGTGCCAGCACGAGGCCCGCGCCGGCGTCGGTGGCGAGGAGCGGGAGGCGGCGGGCGTGCTGGGTCAGGAGGGTCCAGAGCTCGGTGGCGGTGGCTTTCGGGCGGGCCTCTGCCCAGAGGGCCGCGAGGCCGGCGACGTGCGGGGTCGCCATGCTGGTGCCGGAGAGGCGGCGGCTGCGCGCGGGCATGGGGAAGGCCGAGAGGACGTCGACGCCGGGGCCGACGAGGTCGACCTGGCCGCCGTCGGGAACGAGGCCGCGGTTGGAGAAGTTGCCGAGCTGCATGCGCGAGTCGACGGCGCCGACGGCGAGGATGGAGGGGCAGTTGGCCGGGTGGCCGACGGGGGCGTACCAGCCGCCGCGGCGGTCGCTCTCGTTGCCGGCCGCCGCGACGATGAGGCTGCCCGCGGCGAGGGCGCGCTGCCCCACCGCCTCGAAGACGTCGCTGAAGGGCTCGCTCGCCTCGACCTCGGCGCCGAGCGACATGGAGATGACGCGGGCGCCCTGCGCGATGGCCCAGTTGATGCCGGCGAGGATGCCGCCGTCGTCGCCGCCGCCGTTGTCGCCGAGGACCTTGCCCGAGAGGATGGCCGCCTCGCACGCGACGCCGTAGCGGGGCGGGTGGAAGGGCGACCGCGGGCCGCAGGCGGTGCCGATGCAGTGCGTGCCGTGGCCGTGGCCGTCCTGGGGCTTGCTGCCCGCGACGAAGCTGACGGCCGTTACGGAGCGGTGGGGGAAGTCGGGGTGGCGCAGGTCGAAGCCGGTGTCGAGGACGGCGACCTTGACGCCCTTGCCGGTGTAGTCGGTGTAGGGGACGCTGGTGGCCTGGAGGCCCCAGGTGAAGTCGGCCTCGGAGCCGCGCGGGGCCGGCGCTCCGGGAGAGCGACGGGAGCTCCGGGCGTGCGGGACGGCCCGTGCGGAGCGGGGCGCGGCGGCGCGACGGGCCGGGGCCTTCCGGGGAGCCGCGCCGTAGGCGTGGACGTAGCGCTCGGGCTCGACGACGAGGATGCGCCCGGCGTTCTCGTCGGCCGCCGCGCGGATGCGGGCGGTGCGGGCCTCGTCACGAGGGTCGACGTTCACGAGGGCGACGCCGAGGCGGTCGAAGTAGACGGCGTCGGCACCCTCGGCGTCTTCCGGGGAGAGGATGCCAGAGCGGACGTCGAGCGTCGTGGCGATGCGCGGACCCGCCGCGCGCCGCAGCGCAGCGACGGACATGCGAGCCGAGCGGTCGGAGAGGAGGACGAGAAGACGGCCCGTGCGGGTGTCTGTCATGTCTGTGGAGGGGATCCGGAGGCCGTGCGCCGGCACGCGCCAAATGGGGTCGGCACTTCGAGCGAAGCGGAGCTCCCTAAATCTAAACTATTGCAGCAACGACGTTTGCGAGACGTTATCGGGACGACCGGGCAGCCTCCGGCCCCTTGGGTGGCCATGCCGGGAAGAGCCCGGACACCCCTCTTTCGACCGTTCGCAGCCTTCGCTTTTCACCTGGTCCGGACTCCGGCCCGGCAGAAACCAGCGAAAACGGTGGCCGATCGCCGTCGCAGGATAGGCGCGCCCGAGCCAGATCGTCAACAAACGGGTGGAACTGCAGGGGACAGGGGGTCAGGTCTGCAATCTACACTCTACGGCCGGGGCCGTAGAGTGTAGATTGCAGACCTGACCCCGCGCCCGCGAGGAGCCACGACTGGAGGAGGTCGGGGCCGGTGCCGAGTCCGGTCTTGACGCCCCGGTCGATGTCGGCGAGGGCGGAGAGGGCGGCGGCGAGCTCGTCGAGGGTCCAGTCGAAGGAGGCGAGGTAGGCCTTGTGGAGGACGAAGGGGTGGCCGTCGACGGGGACGGGCGCCGCTCCGGGGCGGGCTGCCTTGAGGCTCGGGAGGAGGCGGTCGACGAAGACGCGGTAGTCGGCGCGGCGCGCCGGGACGTCGGCGCCCGGCTCGGCGAGGGCCGCCTTGAGGGCGAGCATGCGGCGGATGTCGGCCGCGAGGAGGCCGAGGAGGGGAAAGAAGGCGGCCTCCCCTTTCGGCCCCTTCTTCGCCGGGGCGGCGGGCGCGTCCTTGCCGAAGGATCGGAAGGCGGTGAAGTCGTCGGAGGAGAAGAGGCGCTCGGCGATGCGGATGGCCTCGAGGAACCGCTTCCTCGCGACGGCCTCGACGAAGTCGGAGCCGTACTCCTTCCGCTCGTCGGCGATGAGGCGCGCCGCGGCCTCGGCGGTGACGCGGCTGCCCGCGGCGGTGTCGACGAGGCGGTCGAGCTCGGAAAGGAACGCGCGCGCGGTGAGGCGGCCGCGCTCGGTGAGGGTCTCGAAGACGTCGGGTTCGGCGGTCTTGCCCCGCTCGAGGACGCGCTCGAGGCCGAGGGCGTGGAGGCGCGCGCGGCGGGCGGCGTCGTCGGCCGCGGTGAGGCGCGCGAGGGGCGTGCGGCGGAGCTCGGCGAGCGCGGCGTGGTCGGGGTCGGGCGAGATCGCGCGCAGGAGGAGGACGTTGTCGCCGGGCCGGGCCCGGGTGGCGTAGTCGAGGAGGCGGCCGAGGGCGGTCTCGGCGGCCTCGCCGTCGTCGACGGGCAGGGAGAGGAGCTGGGCGAGCTCGGGAGCGCGGTCGCTGCGCTTGACGCGACCGGTGAGCTTGCGGGCCGTCTCGGCGGCGTCGCCCTCGACGAGGGTCCCCGCGTCGCGCGCCAGGCCCCGCGCCTTGCGGGCGAGACGGTCGAGGACTCGCGGCTCGGAGGGGGCGCCGGGCGCGGCCCCGAGGCCGGCGTCGGAGGCCTCGTCGAGGAGGGAGTCGATCTCGTCGGCGGTGAGCTTCCTCGTCCGGAGGAGGTCGGTGACGTCGAGGGAGACGAGGCGGTTGGTGGCGAAGAGGGCGATGGTGGCCGCGTCGGAGACGGCCTCCCTCACGCCGTTGCCCGTGCCGTCGTACTCGCTCACCTCGCCGTCGGGGAACGCGGCGAGGAAGGCCTTCGAGAGGCGGCGCGCCGCCTCGCCGACGAACCATTCGTCGTCGCCGAGGACGGTGAGGACCGGGGGAAGAGGGGCGCTCGCGACGGCCGAGAGAAGCGGGGCCAGCGGCCCGAACGGGTCGTCGCGCACCGGGCTGCCTTACAGGTTCAGAGAAGGCCCTTGTCCTGGAGCTCCTGGCAGTCGATGCAGTGCCTCGCCCACGGAACCGCCTCGAGGCGCTTGTCCTGGACGTGGCCCTGGCAGTGGACGCAGATGCCGTAGGTGCCCTGGTCGAGCCGGAGGAGGGCCTGGTCGATGAGGAGGAGCGTGCGGCGGTCGGACTCGGAGAGGGAGAAGGCGAACTCGCGGGTGTAGGCGGAGGTGGCCCGGTCGACCATGTCCTGCGCCTGCTCCTCGACCGTCTCTTCCGTCACCTGGCGGTTTCGCGCGAGGTCGTGGACGAGCTCTTCCTGCTTGGCGAGGAGGCGCTTGCGGAACTTCTCGTTGGGGTCCTTCGAGACCTTGTCGTGAGCCGACTCGGCAACCCTGGCGGCGACTCTGGCGGGGGCCTTGGCGTGCGCCTTGTCCACCGCCTTCGCGGGGGCCTTCGAGGTGCTCTTCGCAGGGGCCTTGACCTGCTCTTTCACCGGGGCTTTCGCCGCGGTCTTCGCAGGTGCCTTCCTGGCCGCGACCGGAGTTTTCGTCGCCATGGGGAACCTCCCCCTTCCAACGTCCCGGAACGCCTCAATGTGCCCTTCCGGAATCGCGGGACTCTAGCACAGGAGCCGGGGTCGTCTCACCCGGGGTCAGGTCTGCCTTCTACACTCTACGGCGCGCCGTAGAGTGTAGAAGGCAGACCTGACCCCCTTCTCTCGTAGAGGGTCTTGCGGGAGATTCCGAGGCGGCGGGCGGCCTCGGCCATGTTGCCCCCGGTCTCGGCGAGGACGAGGGCGACGTAGGCGTCGCCGAGGCGGCGGAGGGTCCAGCCCTGGCGGGCGGCGGCGGCGAGGAGCGCCTCGGGCTGGGAGGCGGAGAGGAGTCCGAGGTGGGGCTCGTCGACGGCGGCGGCGCCGGCGGCGCGCGCCTCGAGAGCGGCCCTCCGGACGACGTTCTCGAGCTCGCGGAAGCTGCCGCGGAAGGGGTGGGCGCGGAGGGCCTGCTGCGCCGCGGGGGTGAGGGCGGCGGGCCCGCCCGCCTCGCGCAGGAGGGCGCGCGCGGCGGGGAGGAGGTCGCCGCGCCGCTCGGCGAGGGTGGGGAGCTTCACGGTGAGGACGGCGAGGCGGTAGAACAGGTCCTCGCGGAACTCGCCGGAGCGGACGCGTTGCGGGAGGTCGGGGGCGGAGGAGGCGACGAAGCGGGCCAGGACGGCGGTCTCGCGGGTGCCGCCGACGCGCCTCACGACGCGCTCCTCGAGGACGCGCAGGAGCTTGCCCTGCGCGCGCGGCGAGAGGACGTCGATGTGGTCGAGATAAAGGGTGCCGCGCCCCGCTCCCTCGAGCTGGCCGGGCTTGCCCGCGACGGCACCGGTGAAGGAGCCCTTCTCGTGGCCGAAGAGCTCGCTCTCGAGGAGGTCGTCGGCGAGGGCCGCGAGGTCGACGCGGACGAAGGGCTCGGCGGCGCGCGAGGAGCGGTCGTGGAGGAGCCGGGCGAGACGGTCCTTGCCGGTGCCGGGCGCTCCGAGGAGGAGGACGGTGGCGTCGGAGTCGAGGCTCCGTTCGAGCCGGTCGAGGTCGGCGGCGAGGCCGCGGTGACGCGTGGCGAAGAGCGTCAAGCCGTTCGCCGCTCCGGGCCTACTTCGTGAAGGCCTGGGTCTCCTCCGGGGCGTCGCCCCAGAGGCGCTCGAGCCCGTAGAAGCGGCGCGCCTCCTCGTGGAAGAGGTGGAAGACGACGTCGCCGTAGTCGAGGAGGATCCAGGCGCCCTTGCTGTAGCCCTCGTGGGAGAAGGGGCGCCGGCCGTCTTCCTTCATGGCCCGCTCGACCGCGTCGGACATCGCCTGGGCCTGCCGCTCGTTGGTGGCGGAGGCGAGGACGAAGTACTCGGCGAAGGCGTTGAGGGTCTTGAGGTTGAGGACGACGAGCTTCTCGGCCTTCTTGTCGAGGAGAGCCTGGACGGCTCGCTGCATCTGCTTCTGGATCCGCGCGTCGGCTTCGGCGTTGCGGTCGGCGCGGGCCTTCTCGGCGGCGGCGGTGGCCGCGGGGGCGCGCTTGCCGCGACCCTTCGTGAGCGTGTCGGCGAGGATCTCGTCGACGGCGCCGGCGGGGGGCGACGGCGGAGGCGCGGCGGGCTTTTTCCGCGGGGCGACCGGCGCCTTCGCGGGCGTGGTCCTCGCCGCCGCGGCGGGCCGCTTCGCGGCGGCCGGGGGCCGGGAGGCGGGGGCGGCCTTCTTCGCCGGCGCGGGCTTGCCGGCTGGTTTCGCGGCGGCTACGGCGCGACGTAGAGGCGGTGACGCCTTGCGTACCGCTCCACCGCCGGGGGAAGGCTTTCGCTCAGGCTTTGGACGCTCGGGAGTGCGCTTCTTATCCACGTGGAGGAGATTGTAACCGGGGCGTTCCCGGCCCAGAAGACGGTCTGGTCGTCGGGCAGCTCGTCGTGGGGCCGCGCCCCCACCGGCGCGAGGCGCGCGGCGAGGTCGGGCGGGAGCGTCTCGCGAAGGCGGGAATAGTCGACCCCCTCGCGGTAGACGACGACGACGCGGTGGTTGGCGACGATCTCCCTCCACTCGCGCCAGTTGTGGAGGCCGGCCATGGAGTCGGAGCCGAGGACGAGGAAGACCTCGCTCTCGGGGTGGTTGGCGCGGACGTGGCGGAGGGTCTCGACGGTGTAGGTGGTACCGCCGCGGGAGGCCTCGAAGTCGGAGAGGAGGAGGTGCGGGTAGGCCTCGAGGGCGATGGCGCACATGGCGAAGCGGTGGAAGGCCGAGGCCGACGGGCCCGACGGCTTGTGCGGCGGCGCGAACGCGGGGACGTAGAGGATCTCGTCGAGCCCGGTGGCCGCGCGGGCCTCCTCGACGGGGAGGAGGTGGCCGAGGTGGATCGGGTCGAAGGAGCCGCCGTAGACGCCGAGGAGGTGCGTGCGATTACGCATCGGGGTCCTCTGCTTCCGCCGACGGCTCGGTGGCGGGGGCGGGGCGGCCGCCGACCGGGACGACGGGCCGGGGAACGGCGCTCATCGCCTCGAGCCGGCTGCCGAGCCAGGTGACGAGGGCGTCGAGGCCCTTGTGGGCCGCGCCCGAGATGGCGAAGAAGCGCAGGCCCCGGCGCGAGGCCGCGGCCTTGACGGCGGCGACCTGCTCCTCGGTGGCGATCTCGATCTTGTTGGCGCAGAGGACGCGCTCGCGCGCCGCCAGCTCGGGGGCGAAGGCCTCGAGCTCGCCCTCGATGACCGACACGGCCTCCTCGGCCGCGGCCTCGGGGGCCTCGGGGTCGAGGGCCGCCGTGTCGACGAGGTGGCAGATGAGGCGCGAGCGCTCGACGTGCCGGAGGAAGCGGATGCCGAGGCCGTGGCCCTCGCTGGCGCCGGCGATGAGGCCGGGGACGTCGGCGGCGACGAAGGTCTTGTAGCGCTCCCAGGAGACGACGCCGAGGTTCGGGACGAGCGTCGTGAACGGGTAGTCGGCGATCTTCGGGCGCGCGGCCGAGATGGCGGCGATGAGGGTGGACTTGCCGGCGTTCGGGAAGCCGACGAGGGCCACGTCGGCGAGGAGCTTCAGCTCGAGCGCGAGCGCGCGCCGCTCGCCCTCGGTGCCGGGCTCGGCGCGGCGGGGAGTGCGGTGGGTGGGGGTGGCGAAGTGCTGGTTGCCGCGTCCGCCGCGGCCCCCCTTCACGACGACGAGGCGCTGGCCGTGCTCGGCGAGGTCGCCGAGGACCTCGCCCGAGTCGGCGTCCTTGATGACGGTGCCGACCGGGACGCTGATCTCGACGTCGCCGCCCTTCTTCCCGGTGCAGTTCGAGCCCATGCCGTGCTGGCCGCGGCCGGCCGCGAACCGCCTCTTGAAGCGGAACGGGTAGAGGGTGTTGAGGCCCTCGTCGGCGGTGATGGCGACGTTGCCGCCGTTGCCCCCGTCGCCGCCGTTCGGGCCGCCGTGAGGCTCGCCCTTCTCGCGGCGGAAGGCGACGCAGCCGTTCCCCCCGTCGCCAGCGACCACCTGGATCGACGCTTCGTCGAGGAACATCGGGTTTTGCCGCGCCGAAGGTTCTGGTTCGGGGCGCCGGCCAGGGCGCCCCGCCCGGAATCAGTTGGCGGCCGGGGCCTCGGGCTCGGAGCCGGGACGGGGGCAGGGCTTCAGGCTGACGAAGCGGCCCAGGCGCCCGCGGTCCTTGAAGTCGACGATGCCGTCGACCATCGCGAAGAGCGAGTCGTCCTTGGCGCGGCCCACGTTGAGACCGGGCTTGAGCGGGGTTCCCCGCTGCCGAACGAGGATCGAGCCCCCGGTGACCCACTGGCCGGCGAACCGCTTCACGCCGAGGCGCTGGGCGTTCGAGTCGCGGCCGTTGCGGGAAGAACCCTGACCTTTTTTATGAGCCATAGCAGCGTCCTCGGGCCGTTCTCAGACCGAGATGGACTCGATCCGGACTTCGACGAGGTCCTGGCGGTGGCCGTGGCTCCGCTGGTACCCCTTGCGCTTCTTCTTCTTGTAGACGATGAGCTTGGGGCCCCTCATCTCGCGAACGACGACGCCCTTCACGGACGCGCCGGAAACGAGAGGAGAGCCGAGGCGGAGGGTCTCCCCCTCGCCGACGGCCAGGACCTCGGGCAGCTCGAGCGCATCGCCCTTGGTGAAGGTCTTTTTCGAGAAGCGCTCGATCTGGATGACGTCGCCTTTGGCGACCCTGACCTGCTTCCCACCGGTGCGGATAACGGCGTACATCGATTCCTCCCCCGACCTCGGGTCAAAAGGGCCGATGAACATACCCCCGGTGGTCCAGAAAGTCAACGCCCGGGGGTCAGGTCTGCCTTCTACGTTCTGCGCCGCGGCGCAGAACGTAGAAGGCAGACCTGACCCCTGACCCCCCGTTTCCTAGTGGCGCTCCACGGAGGTGACCGTGCTCCACGTGTAGCAGAGCGTCAGCTCAAGGCCCTTCGACATATAGGGGACGTCGAAGACCGAGAGGCTCAGGTCCCGCCCGACACCGACGGCCGAGGCCAGAAGCTTGCCGTAGTTCGCGAAGCTCTCCCACTGCCCCATCTCCATGACGCCGCCCTTCTTGACGATCGTCGAGACGAGGATCCCGAGTGCGGGGAGGTAGCTCTGGTCGCCGAGGAACTTGATGACCGCGCTCCACTTCTCCTCGAGGGAGAGGCTGAAGTCGAAGCCGGAGGCCTGAACGTTCAGGAGGTCGACGGGGTCTTCGAGGTTCACCGCGAGGACGAACGTCGCACCTGCCGAGGCTCCCAGCCCGGGGCCGAGGCGGATGCCCTGGACGTTGAGGAGGCAGCGCCTTTCGGGGTCGGCCGCGTTCCAGATCCAGGCGACGGTCGTCTCGACGCCGCCGATGACGCACTGTCCTCCCCACTTCGCGCCGGCCCCGAGCCAGACCTTCGACCAGTCGTACGCGGTGCCGAGGGTGACCCAGTCGGCGTTGCCGTTCGAGGTGGAGGTGCCGATGGTGGCGTAGTCGCGCCGGATGTTCGCGAAGCCCGCCGCGCCCCCGCCCCAGTAGAAGGCGAAAAGGTCGACGAGCGGCTTCTTCCCGTCGGGGGTGCAGAGGGTCACGGTCTCCCCCTGCTGGGGGCCCGTGAACGTCTGGACGACGGAGGTGGCGCGCTTGTACACGCCGTAGCCGTCCTTGAGGATCTCGCTGTGAAAGGGCTTCAGGAGGCGCCAGCCCCAGGGGCTCCCGACGTCGAGGTCGATTCGCTGGCAGACGTTCCCCGTTCCCGCCGTCGAGCGATCGTAGAGGAGCAGCTCGATGCTCATCTCTCTCTCCTTCGAACGGAAAGCCTACACCCGGCGGACGGAGGGGAGACAGACGGGGTCAGGTCTACCTTCTACGCTATACGGTTTACCGTATAGCGTAGAAGGTAGACCTGACCCCCATTCTTACCTGGCGAGCCAGCGCTCGGCGTCGATGGCGCTCTTGCAGCCCTCGCCGGCGGCGCTCACGGCCTGGCGGTAGATGTGGTCGGCGACGTCGCCGGCGGCGAAGACCCCCTCGACCGAGGTGCAGGTCGTCGGGTGCTTCACGTGGAGGTAGCCGACGTCGTTCATCTCGAGCTTGCCGCGGAAGATCTTCGTGTTCGGCTCGTGGCCGATGGCCGAGAAGTAGCCCTGGACCGGGATGACGCGCTCTTCGTTCGTCTTCACGTTCTGCACGCGAATGCCGGAAACGCCCGTCTCGGGCTCGCCGAGGATCTCGGTGATGGTCGAGTCCCAGACGACCTCGATCTTCGGGTTGTCGAGGGTGCGCTGGGCCATGATCTTCGAGGCGCGGAACTCGCGGCGGCGGTGGACGAGCCAGACCTTCGTCGCGAACTTCGTGAGGAAGTTCGCTTCCTCCATCGCGGTGTCGCCGCCGCCGACGATGGCGACCTCCTTGCCGCGGAAGAAGAAGCCGTCGCACGTGGCGCAGGCCGAGACGCCGTGCCCCATGAGCTTCTTCTCGCTCGGGAGGCCGAGGTACTTGGCCGAGGCGCCGGAGGCGACGATGAGGGCGTCGCAGGTGACCTTCGCGCCGCTCTCGAGGGTGAGGGTGAAGGGCCTGGCTTCGAGGGCCACGTCGACGACGGTGTCGTTCACGATCTCGGTGCCGAAGCGCATCGCCTGCCTGCGGGTCACGTCCATCAGCTCCGGACCCTGGATGCCGTGCTCGAAGCCGGGGTAGTTCTCGACCTCGGTGGTGGTGGTGAGCTGGCCTCCGGGCTGGACCCCCTCGAAGACGACCGGCTCGAGGCTCGCGCGGGAGGCGTAGATGGCTGCGGTCAGGCCCGCGGGGCCCGAACCGATGATGGCGACCTGGTAGTGGCTCTTGTTCGTCATTTCTTCCTCGCTGTAGACCTGACCCCGGGAAATGGAGTCTACTTCGTGCTCCCAGCGTGACCCTTCGCCCCCTCCACCCCCGATTGACAGGAACAGTAATTAGATTTATTCTAAAAGAAACTCACGACAGGAGGGTCCAGATGGCCGAGCTCAAGGGAACGAAGACGCACGACAACCTGCTGCACGCCTTCGCCGGCGAGAGCCAGGCGAACCGGCGCTACCTCTACTTCGCCGACAAGGCCGACATCGAGGGTTACCCCGAGGTCGCCGGCAACTTCCGCGACACGGCGGAGGGCGAGACGGGCCACGCGCACGGGCACATGGACTACCTCAAGGCCGCCGGCGACCCCGCCACCGGCCTTCCGTTCGGCTCGACCGAGCTGAACCTCAAGGCCTCGGTCGAGGGCGAGACGTACGAGTACACGCAGATGTACCCGTCCTTCGCCAAGACGGCCCGCGAGGAGGGCTTCACCGAGATCGCCGACTGGTTCGAGACGCTCGCGCGCGCCGAGAAGTCGCACGCGAACCGTTTCTCGAAGATGCTCGCGAGTATCCAGGCGTAAGCCCCACTCGGTCTTTTCGTCGCCGGCGATGAACGGACGGCGGGGCACGGAGACACCTCCGGCCCCGCCGTTTCCGTTCGAGGAGTGAGCGCCATGATCTCCTTGACCCCCGCGAAGATCACCGACCCGAAGTCCCTCCAGACCGAGCTCTACCGCATCGCCGAGATCTGCCACGGGTGCCGGCGCTGCTTCTCGCTCTGCCCCTCGTTCGAGGTGCTCTTCAAGGGCCTCGACACCGACGAGGTGGACGGCGATGCCGAGAAGCTTCCGAAGAAGGTCCTCGACGACTTCGTGGACCTCTGCTACGAGTGCAAGATCTGCGTCTCCCCGGCGCAGTGCCCCTACGTCCCGCCCCACAAGTGGATGCTCGACATCCCGCACGCCGTCCTCGAGAGCCGCCGCTTCCGGATGCAGGAGCAGGGGCTCTCGATGCGCGAGAAGCTGCTCACGAAGCCCGACAGGATCGGGAGGATGTCGCGCCCCGTCGCGCCGGTCGCCAACTTCGTCAACACGCTGCCGATCGCCCGCTGGGCGATGGAGAAGACGCTCGGCGTCCACCGCGAGAAGGCGCTCCCGAGCTTCGTCTGGGAGAACTTCACGCGCTGGTTCGAGAAGCGAGGCGGGTCGAAGGTGAAGGACCCGGTCGCGAAGGTGGTCCTCTTCCCCACCTGCACGGTGGAGTGGAATCGCCCGGAGATCGGCAAGGCCGCCGTCCAGGTGCTCGAGGCGAGCCGGGTCGAGGTCGTGGTCGACTACCCGCACTGCTGCGGGATGCCGTTCTTCGACGTGGGCGACTTCGACGCCGCGAGGAAGGCGCGCGAGGGGATGGTCGGCGCGCTGAAGGGCTGGGTGGAGAAGGGCTACAAGGTCGTGACGCCCGGGCCGTCCTGCTCGCTGATGATGAAGAAGGAGTACCCCTGGCTCGCCCCCGACGACGCCGACACGAAGGCGCTCGCGGGGGCGGCGCGCGACCTGTGCGAGTTCCTGATGGAGCTCAAGCAGGAGGGGAAGCTCAACCTCGACTTCCCGACGCCGCCGAAGTCGGTCGCGTACCACCTCCCGTGCCACCTGAACGTGCAGCGGATCCGATTCAAGGCCTCCGATCTCCTCGCCCTGACGGGCGCGCAGGTGACGACGGTGGAGAAATGCTCGGGGCACGACGGGACGTGGGCGATGAAGGTGGAGTACTTCGAGGAGTCGATGAAGGTCGGCAAGAAGCTCTTCGACCCGCTCCTGGCCGCGAACGCCGAGGTCATCGCGTCCGACTGCGCCCTCGCGGGCGTACAGATCACACAGGGGACGAAGCGCCCCGTGAAGCACCCGGTGGAGGTCCTGCGCGACGCCTACGGCCTCGTGCCGGCCTGACGACCGGTCGAACCCGCCGACACGGAGAAACACGGAGCCCATGAAGAAGATCGAGATCCCCGACCTGAAGAACCTCCACGAGTACGAGCTGATCCGCGACGACTGGCGCAGGGAGCTGATCGCGGTGAAGGCGCGCCGCCGCGTCCTCGTCGGACCGACGATGTCGCTCGTCTTCGAGAACCGCCTCACCGTCCTGAACCAGATCCAGGAGATGTGCCGCGCCGAGCGGATCGTGAAGCCCGAAGCCGTCCAGGCGGAGTGCGACGTCTACAACGAGCTCCTGCCCCGCACCGGCGAGGTGGCCGCGACGCTCTTCGTCGAGATCCCGAGGATCGAGGACGTCCAGCCCGGCCTCGACCGGCTCATCGGGATGGACGACGGCAGGAGCCTCTGGCTCGAGATCGGCGGCAGCCGCGCCTACGCGCAGTTCCTCGAGGGGCAGGGGCGCCAGGACCGCATCTCGGCGGTGCAGTTCGTCAGGTTCCCGGTCGGGGAAGGAGAGGGCGTGCGCGACGCGCTGCTGAACCCGTCGGTCCCGGTGGCGATCGTGGTCGACCACCCGAGCTACCGCCACCGCGCCGAGGTCCCGCCCGACACGCGGCGGGAGCTGGCCAGCGACCTCGCCGCCGACTGAGCACGCGCCCGGCGGTCCCGGCGTCGCCTGACCGGAGGCGCCGGGGCCGACCGTTTCCGGATTTCGCCGTGTGGTAGATTTTTCTAATGCTCCTCTACGTCCTGCGCCACGCTGAGGCCGAAGCCCTTTCCCCGAGCGGTCTCGACGCGGACCGCTCGCTCACAGACGCCGGCACAAAGAGGATGAAGGCCGTGGCGCGGGCCATCGCGAAGATGGAACCGGACTTCGACGCCGTCCTCGTCTCGCCGCTTCTGCGCGCGCGGCAGACCGCCGAGCCGGTTATGGCGGCGTGCCACTTCAAGGGCGCGTCCCGGGTGACGGAGTCGCTCGTTCCCGGATCCGACCCGTCGAACCTCCTCGAGGAGCTGGGCGCGGCGGAGTGGAAGTCGGTCCTCGTCGTCGGCCACGAGCCGAACCTCGGCCGCCTCGTGGGCCGCCTCGCCTCGGGCCGCCGCGACGTGGAGCTGCCGATGAAGAAGGCCGCCCTGGCCATCTTCGAGATTCACCCGCACCTCGGCGCCGACCGGGCCGAGCTCAAGGCCCTCATCCCCCCCCGCCTCCTCGAGCGCCTCTGACCCCCCGGGTCGGGGGGTCTCCCGGGTTGGGGGTCTGTTCTACGTTCTACGTTCTACGCGGCGCCGGAGGGCGCGCCCCTGACCCGTCGGACCCTCCACCGCTCCCTACGCGGCCCGCTCCGCGAGGAGCTTCTCGAAGGCCGCGGCTTTCCGGCGCATTTCCTTGGTCGCTCCTTCGCCTGCGTCGCGGCGGGCCAGGGCCGATGCCCGCGAGACTTCGACGCCGAGCGCCTCGCCGATGGCGGGCAGGGTGGCTCGCGCGTGCCGGCGGAGGGCGGCGGCCAGGAGCGCCCGCTCCCGCGAGAGGATGCGCGGCCGCTGGCGGAGCTCCTCGAGGGTGAGTCCGAACGCCTCCTCGAAGAGGCGGAGGACCTCGGGCACCGAGGGGGGCGAGGGATCGCGCTGACCGCGAGGGACGTCGCGGGCCGTCCCCGGGACCATCCTGCCCCCGCGCGCCGCCTCGGCGAACGAAGCCGAGCCGAGGTAGATCTGGCCGACGACCTGGGTCCACGGATCGTACGAGGCGGCGGCGGGATCGCCGACGAACTCGCGGTAGCGGGCCACGGCGGCCGCCTTGCGGGAGCCGAAGGCCTCGAGGAGGAACGAGGTGTCGAGCCAGTCGGGCGAAGGCTCGAGGCCCGCGGTCGCGCGGAAGCTGCTCCACTCCCAGTCGCCGGGCGAGGCGACCATGCCGGCCCTCACCGGGTTTCTCACGACGTAGCGCGCGACCTCGAGGAGGTGCGCTTCGCGCTGGACGAGGATCGCCTTGAAGCGGCCCTGGAAGACGTGCCCGTCGCGCCCGTGGCGCTTGTTGAAGTGCTGGGCGTAGTCGCCGTTGAGCTGCCGCATGCCGCGCGAGAGCGTCGCCTCGGGGGTCCCGACGAGGAGGTGGTAGTGGTTCCCCATCAGCACCCAGGCGTACAGCTTCCAGCCGAAGAGCTCGACCGAGCGGCCGAGGAGACGCAGGAACTCCCGCCGGTCCGCGTCGTCGCGATAGACCTCGCGGCGCTCGTTGCCGCGGGCGGTGACGTGCCAGAGGGCGCCGGCGTGGTCGAGGCGGAGAGGGCGGCTCATGCCGCCAGTATAGTGTAGAAGGTAGACCTGACCCCCGGTCCGGGTTACTCCGGGCGCCAGAGGGGTTCGGGCTCGGAGCGGGCCCTCGCGGCCCAGCGGGAGAGGACGAAGAGGAGGTCGGAAAGGCGGTTGAGGTAGACGAGGCACTGCTCGCCGATGGCTTCGTGGCGGCCGAGGGTGGTGACGAGACGCTCGGCCCGGCGGCAGACGGTGCGAGCCTGGTGAAGGTGGGCGCCGACGAGGCCGCCGCCGGGGAGGACGAACGACGTGAGCTCGGGGAGGCTCGTGTTCAGCTCGTCGATCGTCGCCTCGAGCCAGGCGACGTGCCGCGGCTCGACGACGGGCTGCTTCGGGTGGCGGTCGCCCGGGAGGGTGGCGAGGTCGGAGCCGAGGTTGAAGAGCTCGTTCTGGAGGCGGAAGAGGAGGGCGTCGAGCTTCTCGCGGTCGTCCTCGGAGGCGCCCGGAAGGTCGCGGTTGGCGACGCGCGCGAGGCCGAGGACGGCGTTCAGCTCGTCCACGGTGCCGTAGCTCTCGATGCGGATGGAGTCCTTGGCGATGCGCTGGCCGCCGACGAGGCTGGTCTCGCCCCGGTCGCCCCCGCGGGTGTAGACACGGTTGATCCGGATCGCCATTCGAAGCTCCTCTCCCTGCCGGACGGACGGGCTGCTACCCTCCGCCGCGATGGCCGTGACGGATTACCACGTTCACACCGCGCGCTGCGGGCACGCCGGCGGCGCGACCCGAGATTACGTCCTCCACGCCGTTTCGAGGGGGCTGACGGAGGTGGCGATCACCGACCACGTGCCGCTCTACTTCCTCGAGGGAGAGGACCCCGAGCCCGGCCTCGCGATGACGCGGGCCGAGCTGCCCGGCTACGTGGAGGAGGTGCTCGCGCTTCGGGAGGAGTTCGAAGGGACGATCGACGTGTTGCTGGGCCTCGAGGCCGACTACGCCGAAGGTCACGAGGAGGGGCTCCGCGAGCTCCTCGCGCCGTGGCCGTGGGACGTCGTCCTCGGGTCGGTCCACTTCGTGGCGGGCGGCTGGATCGACGCGCCGGGGGCCGGCGCCCGGCACGAGAGCGAGGGCTCCGCGAACCTCTGGAACGAGTACTACCGGCTCCTCGCGAAGGCCGCCTCGAGCGGGCTCTTCGACGTGATGACGCACTTCGACCTGCCGAAGAAGTTCGGACACCACCGCCCCGCCGAGTGCGAGGCGGCCGAGGACGCCGCCGTCGAGGCCGCGCGGGCCGCGGGCGTCGCGGTGGAGGTGTCGAGCGCGGGGCTGCGCAAGGCGGTGGGCGAGGAGTATCCCGGGCCGGCGCTCCTTTCGAAGCTCGTCGCCGCGGGGGTGCCGCTCGTCTTCTCCTCCGACAGTCACGCCCCGGCCGAGGTGGCCTGGGGGCGCGAGCGGGTCGTCGCCGCGGCGAGGGCCGCGGGGGCGACCGGACACGTCACGTTCCGGAGGCGAAGGGCGACCCGGCACCCGCTCTGAGAAGGGAGGGGTCAGGTCTACCTTCTACACTCTGCTCGGGAGCAGAGTGTAGAAGGTAGACCTGACCCCAACCCCGGGACCGCCGGCCGGGTCCTCACGCCGCCGGCTGCATCGCCTTCGCCCGCTCGAGCTTCACCTCGACCGGGACCGGGTTGGAGACGATGTCGAAGACCGGCGACCGGCGCTCGGCCAGCCGGCAGAGCTCCTCGAGCTGCTCGTCGGTGGCGTCGCCCTTCACGCGGAGCGTGACGCGGATCTTCTCGTAGCCGTTCCGCACCGAGTCGTCCATGCCGAGGAAGCCGCGCAGGTCGAGCTGGCCCTCGAGCGTGGAGGAGACCTCGTCGATCCGGATGCCGCGAGCGGAGGCGTGGTAGACGAGGGAGGTCGTGACGCAGCCGGCGAGGGCGTGGAGGACGTACTCGACGGGGTTGGCGCCGTGGTCCTCGCCGAGGAGGACGGCGGGCTCGTCGTTGTCGAGGACGAACGGCTTCGTCCGGGTGGGGTCCTCCTGGCCCGCGCCGTAGAAGCCCTGGATCGTGGAGCGGTTGTGGCCGCCGCGCATCCAGCGGTTCTCGGCCCGGAAGCGGAAGTCGGCGAGGGAGGTGTCCTTGCCGACGGCGTCGATGGTGGCGAAGAGGCGGTCGACGTCGACCCCGTTGATCATTCCGGCGTTCTTCTTCATGGCTGTCTCCTTCTTCCTTCGTCTTTTTCCGGGCTCGTCGTCCCGGTTCGACGGAAGGAATCGCGAGACCCGTGCCACGCGATTGGGCTTGACTATTCTCATGAAAAGGAATGATTTACGGCGATTCGTCGAATCCCGGAATCTCGTGAATCACGAGAGTCCGTCAGCTCTTTCGCGAGATCTCGCGAGGCGACTCCGGGCGCTCGACGCCGAGGGCGCGCATCCGCGATGCGAAGGTGGAGGCAGGGACGCCGAGGCGTTCCGCGGCGCCGCCCGGGCCCGAGACGCGGCCGCCGGAGGCGGCGAGGGCCGCGCGGAGGTTGGCCCGCTCGAAGTCGCGCAGCTCGGCATCGGTGAGGACGCGGACGGGGCCCTCGGGGGGGGCCGGGAGGGCCGCGTCGGGAGGCGATTCGGCAAGCCGCTCGGCGGGAACCGCCGCGCCGAGGGCGCGGACGAGGTCGAGGCGACCGTGGCGGGCGGTGATGGCGGCCCGCTCGAGGACGTTCGCCAGCTCGCGGACGTTGCCCGGCCACGGGTAGCGGCGGAGGAGGTCCGCGTCAGCCTCGCCGAGCGGGGCGAGGGGACGGCCGAGCGTCCGCGAGAGGCGCGAGAGGACCCGCTCGGCCACGAGGAGGACGTCGTCGCCCCGCTCGCGGAGCGGGGGGAGGCGGATCGGGAAGACGTCGAGGCGGAAGTAGAGGTCCTCGCGGAAGCGCCCGGCCTTCACCTCGCCGGCCAGGTCGCGGTGGGTGGCGGCGACGACGCGGACGTCGACCTTTCGCGTGCGGGTCCCGCCGACGGGCTCGAACTCCCCCTCCTGCAGGACGCGCAGGAGCTTCGGCTGGAGGTCGAGCGGCATCTCGCCGATCTCGTCGAGGAAGAGGGTGCCGCGGTCGGCGAGGCCGAAGCGCCCCTCTCGCGTCCTGACGGCCCCGGTGAAGGCGCCCCGCTCGTGCCCGAAGAGCTCGGACTCGAGGAGCGTGGCCGGGATGGCCGCGCAGTTGACGCGGACGAAGGGGCGCTCCCGGCGCGGGCTCTGCTCGTGGACGGCGCGCGCGAAGAGCTCCTTCCCGGTGCCGGTCTCCCCGAGGAGGAGGACCGTCGACCCGGTGGGCGCGACCTGCGCGGCTTCGACGAGCGCCCGGCGCAGAGCCGGGCTCGACCCTACGATCTCCCCGCCCCCGGAGAGGTCGCGCACTTCGTCCCGGAGGTACTCCGCCTCCTCGAGGAGCCGCCCGATGCGCGCCTCGGCCTCCCGCCGGTCGCGCACGTCGCGCAGGACGACGGTGGCCGGGTTGCGGGCTCCGCCGGGCCGCGCGAGGGAAGCCTCGGCCGGGAACGGCGTGCCATCGCACCGCCGCGCCGCGAGCTCGCCGGGAAGCCAGAGGAACCGTTCCCCCGCCGGGCGCGCGTCCAACTCGGGGAACGCCGCCTCGAGCCGCGCCCTCCCCTCGGGGGCGAAGAGGTCGAGGAACGGCAGGCCGGCGAGCGCGGACGGCGGCGCGCCGAAGGTCCGCCCGGCGGCCGAGTTCGCGCGGGTGACGACGAGGTTCCCGTCCAGCTCGAGGATCGCGTCCATCGCTCCCTCGACGAGGCGCTCGAGACGGGCGCGCTCCGCCGCGAGACGCGCCTCGGCCGCGAGGCGCTCGGCCTCGGCTGCGGCGCGCGAGGCGAAGATGCGAAGGAGCGCCTCGACGCGCAGGTCGGCGGCGAGGGGCCGGGTGTCGAAGACCGCGAGGTGCCCGGTCACGCGCCCGGCGGCGTCGGTCGTCGGGTAGCCCGCGTAGCTGACGGCGCCGAGCGCCTTCAGGTCGGGGTCGCGAGGGTAGAGGTCGACGACACGCTCGGAGATCAGGACGAGACACGCGCCGTCGATGACCGGCTCGCACGGCGTTCCCTCGAGGAGGTAGACGTACTCGTCCACGAACCGGCCGTTCAGCCAGAAGGCCCGCGACGTCATCCTCCGTGAGGCGGCGTCGAGCTCGGTCACCCAGGCCCCGGCCACGCCGAGGACGCGGGCGAGCTGCTCGACGAGCGCGCGGAAGAAGCGCTCGCCGGTCGCCGAGGCGGTCCCCTCGAGGAGGGAACGCAGCAGCGTGGCCTCGTCGCCGAGGCCCGCGCCGTCCGGACGGGAATCGTTCACCGGGCCGGAATATACCGTCGCCCGCCGGACATTCCCCCGAGCCCGAGCAGAACGTAGAGTGAAGACCAGACCCCGTCCCCCCCCGGGGTGGGGGGTCAGGTCTACCTTCTACACTCTGCGCGCGCGCAGAGTGTAGAAGGTAGACCTGACCCCCCCTTACCCCCGGAGCTCGACGCGGAAGGTGGGGGTGACGGTGAGGGTGAGGACGGCGAGGCGGCAGGGCCAGGCTTCCTTCTCGAGGCGGGCGTCGACGCGGTCCCAGATCCAGCGGGCGAGGTTCTCGGCGGTCGGGACGGTGTCGCGGAAGCCGGGGATCTCCTCGTTGAGGTTCTTGTGGTCGAGGGGGCGGTCGACTTCTTCCTTGAGGACGCGGTCGAGGTCGATCAGGTTTATGACCATCCCGTGGTCGGGGGACGGGTCGCCCTCGACGGAGACCTCGAGATCGTAGTTGTGCCCGTAGCCGGCGGGATTCGAGGCCGCCCCGTAGGTGGCCCGGTTCCAGTCGTCGGAACGGTCGCGGCGGTAGAGGCGGTGGGCGGCGTTGAAGTGGAGCTTCCGCGAGATGAGGAGCATCGCGGGGCGATTCTAGTGTCCCCGGGCCGGCGTTGCCTCCCGCACGTTCCTTGCGCATGATCGGCGGAGCGTCGACGACGGGAAGAACGATGAGCCTGCCGGCCGGTACACGTCTCGGACCCTACGAGATCCTCTCGCCGATCGAGGCGGGGGGGATGGGGTCGGTCTACCGAGGGCGCGACGCGCGGCTCATGCGCGACGTGGCGGTGAAGGTGCTGCCGCCCGGGCAGATGGAGGACGAGCGGGCGGTGCAGCGGTTCCTCCGGGAGGCGCGGGCGGCCGCGGCGCTGTCGCACCCGAACATCGTCGCGATCCACGACGTGGGCGACGCCGCCGTGACGCTCCCGGGGCCCCGAGTCGGCAAGGAGTCCCGGATCCGGTACCTCGTGGAGGAGTACGTCGACGGGGGCTCGCTCCGCCGCGTCCTGAAGGGAGGGGACCGGCCCGGCGTCGCGACGGTCCTCGGCTGGACCGTCGGGATCCTCCGCGCGCTCGCCGCCGCGCACGAGAAGGGGCTGGTCCACCGCGACCTGAAGCCCGAGAACGTCCTCGTCGACTCGCAGGGGAACGCGAAGATCGCCGACTTCGGCCTGGTGAGGTGGATCTACCCGCAGTCGGCCGCCCCGTCGGCCCGCGACGGCGCCCCGGGAGGCCCGGACACGCTGACCCACGCGGGGTACGTGGTGGGGACGCTCGGCTACATGAGCCCCGAGCAGGTGCGCGGCGCGCCGGTCGACGGCAGGAGCGACCTCTTCGCGTTCGGCATCCTCGTCTTCGAAGTGCTCACGGGGCGCTCCCCGTTCGCGCGCACGAGCACCGACGCGGCCTTCGACGCGGTCCTGAACCACGAGCCCTCTCCCCTGACGGCTCTCGTCCCCGGCGTGCCCGAGCGGCTCGCGAGGGTCGTGGCGTGGTGCCTCGAGAAGGACCCCGACAAGCGCCCGCCGTCGGCCCGCGCGCTCCTCCCGTACGTCGAGGACCTCCACCGCGACCTCGCCGGCCCCCCACGCCGCTCCTCGACCGGCCTCCCCGCTCTTTCCGCCGGGCCCGAGCGGCGGCGCGGCCTGCCGCCGCTCGCCTGGCTCGGCGCCGCGCTCGCGATCCTCGTGGCGTTCGGCGCCGGCCTCGCGGCCGGGCGGATGCGCCCCGCCGCGCGCCCCGGGCCAGGCGTCGCGGCCGCCTGGACGAGCTGGCCGGTCCCCTTCCCCGCTCCCGCCGCGACCGAGGTCGCCCTCCTTCCGGAAGGGCGGCGAGCGCTCCTCGGAAGCGGCGAGGTGCTCGACACGGAGACCGGGGCCCTGCGGCCCCGCGGGCTCGGCGGGCCGCTCTCGGGACCGGTCGTCGGCCGCTCCGGGGCGGCGGCGGTCGGGACGACGGACGCGGGCGTCGTGGACGTGCCGCTGCCCGAGGGGGCCCCCGCCCGGACCCTCGCGGCCGGCGCGGTCGAGCCGGCGCTCTCGCCCGACGAGACGCTCCTGGCGTTCGTGAGGAGGGAGGCGGGGTCGAGCGAGCTGTGGGTCGCAAAGCGCGACGGCAGCGAGCCGCGGAGGGTCGCCCGCGGGGAATCGGCGCGCTGGGCGTGGCCCGCGTTCTCGGTCGACGGCGAGAGCCTGCTCTTCTACGGGGTGGAGAGGAGCGGCCCCCTCGCCGGGTCGGGAGTCCTGTTCACGGTCCGCCTCGCCGAGGGGACGCCTCTGCCGTTCGGCCCGGACGTGCGCCTCGACCCGGGCGGCCGGCCGGCGGTGGCCGAGGACGGGAGCATCCTGGTGAGGACGTTCGGGAAGAGGGGCGCGCTCCTCGTCGAGAGGGACGGGCGCGAGGTGACGGAGCTTCCGTTCGGCGCCGGGCTCTCGCTCCTCTGCGGCTCGCCCGGGGGAGAGACGATCGCGGCCCGCCCCGAAGGGGGGCCGCTCGTCCTCTGGAGAAGGTCTCCCGGGCCTACTTGACGCCGAGGAGCTCGACCTCGAAGAGGAGGGTCGCTCCGGGCGGGATGACGTTGCCGGCCCCGCGGTCGCCGTAGCCGAGCTGCGGCGGGATGAGGAGGGTCCGCTTGCCGCCGACCTTCATCGTGGAGACGCCCTCGTCCCAGCCCTTGATGACGCGACCGCGCCCGATGGGGAACTCGAACGGGGTGCCGCGGTCGACGGAGCTGTCGAACTTCGCGCCCTTCGCCTCGTTCGCCCAGAGCCAGCCGGTGTAGTGCATGACGCAGGTCTGGCCCGTCGTCGGGGAGGGGCCGGTTCCGACGACGAGGTCCTCGTAGCCGAGACCGCTCTCGGTCTTCACCATCTTCGACTCCTTCTTCGCGGCCGCGGGGGCCGCCTTGCCCTCGGCGGCGGCCTTCGGGGCGTTCGCCTTCGGGGCGGTCTTCTCCTGGGAGAGCGCCGCCGGGGCGGCGAGGGCGAGGGCGCAGAGGAGCGCCGTGGTCTTCTTCATCTTCATCCTCCTGGGTGCCCCGGACGCGGCCGGGAACGCGGAGTCTAGGGGCGCCTCCCGGGAATGGGAAGGGCCGCCGGAGCCGCGGCGCGAGGCTGCCCGTCAGCCGCCGTGCGCGGCCGCGATCGTCCTCTCCAGCTCCTCGACGTCCTCGCGGCTGCCGATGTAGAGCGGGGTCCGCTGGTGGTTCTCCTCGGGGAAGAGGGAGACGATCCGCTTTCTCCCGTCGATGGCCATGCCCCCGGCCGCCTCGACGACGGCCGCGAGCGGCGCGGCCTCGTACATGAGCCTCAGCTTCCCTTCCGGCGAGCCGTCGGTCCCGGGGTAGAGGAAGACGCCGCCGCGGAGGAGGATCCGGTGGACGTCGACGACGAGCGCCCCGGAGTAGCGCGTGGAGAGAGGGCGACCCCGGGCGGGATCGTGCGCGCGCAGCGCCTCGACGAAGCGGCGCGGCCCCTCGGGCCAGCTCGCGAGGAGCCCCTCGTTGCAGGCGTAGTAGGCGCCCCGCCGCGGGATCCGGATGTCGGGGTGCGAGAGGAGGAACTCGCCGATGCCGGGGTCGAGGGTGAAGCCCTGGACCCCCGCCTTCGGGCCGGCGGTGTAGACGAGCATCGTGGCCGGGCCGTAGACGAAGTAGCCCGCCACGACCTGCTCCTGCGAGATGCGGGCGAGGAGCTCGGCCTCGGAGTGGATGGGGCCGGAGCCGCCGATGCGCCTCACGGAGAAGATGGAGCCGACGGCGCCGTTGATGTCGAGGTTCGAGGAGCCGTCGAGCGGGTCGACGAAGACGACGTACTTCCCCGCCGACGCGGCGACGGCCTCGTTCTCGGGGAGGCGGGCGGGGAGGTCCATCTCCTCGGTGACGACGGTGGGGACGAGCTGCCCCCAGGCGAACGCCTCGAGGAAGACCTCGTTGGCGAGGGCGTCGAGCTTCTGCTGCTCCTCGCCCTGGACGTTCGTCCGCCCCGACGGGCCGAGCTGCTCGGCCAGGCCCGCGCGGGAGAGGAGGCGGGCGATCCGCTTGCCGGCGAGCGCGAGCTGCGAGAGGAGGGCGGAGAGCTCTCCCGTGGCCTGCGGGTAGCGGCGCTCGGTCTCGAAGAGGTGGCGGTGGAGCCGGGTCCCGATCGTTCCGTGCTGCGTCACGGCGACACCTCCTCTCGCGCGGCCCTCGCGGCGGCCCTCGCGGCCCCGAGGATGGCACAGGAGTCGTTGAGGACGACCCTGATCGGGATGCGCGCCAGGAGCGACCCGAAGCGCCCCTTGGCCGCGAAGGCGGTGAAGAAGCCGTCGCGAAGGAGCGGGAGGATCTTCGGCGCGATGCCGCCGCCGACGAAGACGCCTCCCGTGGCGAGGGTCTTCAGCGCGAGGTTGCCCGCCTCGGCGCCGTAGAGGGAGACGAAGCGGTGCATCGTCCGCTGGCAGACGGGGTCGGTCTCGGCGAGCGCCGCCCGGCTGACGACGGGAGCGGGGTCTCCCGAGGCGGCGATGTCGCGCGTCAGCCACTCCGGCTCGGGGAGGCCCGAGAGGCCGCGCTCGAAGCGGTAGAGCGTCGCGAGGCCCGGCCCGGAGACGACCCGCTCCCAGGAGACGTGCCCGTGCCGGAGGCGCAGGGTCTGGAGGAGCGCGATCTCCTCGTCGTTGCGGGGCGCGAAGGAGGCGTGCCCTCCCTCGGAGGGCATCGGGATGAAGCCGTTCGGGGAACGGAAGAGGAGCGCCTCGCCGAGGCCGGTGCCGGCCGAGATGAGGGCGCCGTTGCCCTCGGGGTCGTCCTCGCCCCGGTTCAGGACCTCGAAGTCGGAAGGGCCGAGCTCGGCGAGGCCCCAGGCGTTCGCGGCGAGGTCGTTGAGGACGACCGAGGGGACGCCGAGGTCGGCGCGGATCTCGGCGGCGTCGATGGAGAAGGCGACGTTCGTCCCCTCGGCCCGGCCGTGCCGCACGGGGCCGGCGACGCCGAAGGCCGCCGCCTCGAGGTGCTTCTCTCCCGCGAGGAAGCCGTCGAAGGCGTCGTGAAGGGTCGAGTAGTCGCGGGTCGGGAAGCGCGCGCGGCGCCTCTCGACGAGCTTCCCTCCCTCCTCGTCGTAGAGGGCGAGGCGCATGTTCGTTCCGCCGACGTCTCCGGCGAGCAGCATCGTCAGTCCTCCCCCGCGGCCGCGCGGTCCAGGTAGAAGAGCCTCTCCCCGAGGGGCGGGTCGACGCAAGCGGCCGGCAGGCCCCTGTCGCCCGAGAGAACGCGGGCGAGCGCCCCGCGCTTCCCGTCTCCCGAGACGACGAAGACGACGGTGCGGGCCGCGTTGAGGAGCGGAAGGGTGAAGGAGACGCGCGAGGGGGGCGGCTTCGGGGCGCCGTCGACCCTCACGACGAGCCGCCGGGTCTCCGCGGCGGCGGGGTGGCCGGGGAAGAGGGAGGCGGTGTGGCCGTCCTCGCCGAGGCCGAGGAGGACGAGGTCGAGGACCGGGACCGCCGGGGCCGGCGCCCCGAGCCGCTCGCGCAGGAGCGCCTCGTAGCGTTCGGCGGCGTCGGGCGCCAGCGACGGCACCGGGTGGACGTTCTCCGGGGGAACGGGGACGTGGAGGAGGAGCGCCTCGCGGGCCGCGGCGTCGTTGCGGTCGCCGTCGCACTCGCCGACGCAGCGCTCGTCGCCGAAGAAGACCTCGACCGAGCCCCACGGGACGACGTCGGCCCACGGCGAGGCGGCGAGGCGGCGGTAGGCGGCGAGAGGCGTGGTCCCTCCGGCGAGGGCGACGCGAAAGCGCCCCCTCTCCTCGACGGCCTCTGCGGCGCGGGCCGCGAAGAGGTCCGCGACCCCGTCGGCGAGCGCCACGGCCGACGGGAAGACGGTGACCTGGGTGCGGGCCACGGCGGTCGGCCCTCTCCTACGGGCGCCGCCAGCGGCGGCCGTCGCGGGCGAGGAGCTCGGTGGCGGCCTCGGGGCCCCACGTCCCGGCCTCGTAGTTCGGCAGGTCCCGCGGCGGGCTCTCGCGCCAGACGTCGAGGACGGCCGTGACGAGCTCCCATGCCTCCTCGACCTCGTCGCGCCGGGCGAAGAGGGTGGAGTCGCCGTTCAGGGCGTCGAGGAGAAGCCGCTCGTAGGCGTCGGGGGTCTTGCCGCCGAAGTGCTCGGAGTAGCGGAAGTCCATCTTCACCGTCTCGACGCGCATCGTCGGGCCGGGCTCCTTGGCGCCGATCCTGAGGGCGATCCCCTCGTCGGGCTGGATGCGCAGGACGAGGACGTTCGGCTCCTTTCCGAGGACGCCCGCCCGGCGGAAGAGGGCGATGGGGGGCGTCTTGAAGGTGATGGCGATCTCGGTGACGCGCCGGGGCATCCGCTTGCCCGCGCGGAGGTAGAACGGGACCCCCGCCCAGCGCCAGTTCTCGACGTGCAGCTTCCAGGCGGCGTAGGTCTCGCGGGTGGAGCCGGGCGAAACGTCCGGCTCCTGCCGGTAGCCGGCGACGGGCGCGCCGTCGATCGACCCGGGGGCGTACTGGCCGCGGACGGTGTCGCGCAGGATCTCGTCGGGCGCCTGCGGCCGCACCGACCGGAGGACCTTCACCTTCTCGTCGCGGACGACGTTGGCCTCGAAGGCGACCGGCGGCTCCATCGCCACGAGGCAGAGGAGCTGGAGCATGTGGTTCTGGACGACGTCGCGGAGGATCCCCGCCTCCTCGTAGAACTTCCCGCGCCCCTCGACGCCGAGGGTCTCGGCGACCGTGATCTGGACGTGGTCGACGTAGCGCCGGTTCCAGAGCGGCTCGAAGATGCCGTTGCCGAGGCGGAAGACGAGGATGTTCTGCGTCGTCTCCTTGCCGAGGTAGTGGTCGATGCGGAAGACCTGCCGCTCGCGGAAGGAGGCGTGGACGGCCTCGTTGAGGGCGCGGGCCGAGGCGAGGTCGTGCCCGAAGGGCTTCTCGACGACGAGGCGTGACCACGGCCCCGAGCCCTCGACCGGGTGGACGAGCCCCGCCTCGCCGAGACGCGCCGCCGCGTCGCCGATGCCCGACGGCGGGATGGCGAGGTAGTAGAGCCGGTTCCCCGGGATTCCCCGCTCCGCCTCGATCGCCTCGAGCCTCGCCTTCAGCCCGGCGAAGCTCTCCGCCTGGCGCAGGTCGCCCCTGAAGTGGAAGAGTCGCGCGGCGAAGCCCCGCCACTCCTCGTCGCCGTGGGCCGTCCGGCCAAACTCGGAAAGCGCGGCGCGGAGGTCCTCGCGCCACGCCTCGTCGGAGTCGACGGAGCGGGAGAAGCCGACGACGGCCGTCTCCGGCGCGAGCTGGCCCTGTCCGTGGAGCTCGAAAAGCGCCGGGACGAGCTTTCGGCGCGCGAGGTCGCCCGAGCCCCCGAAGATGACGATGGTGGCCGCGGGAGCGGAGGTGGAGCTCACGCGGCCGCCGTCAGATCGTCTTGAGCTTGACCGTCCGCGCCGACTCGAGGAGCGTGGCACGGCGGCGCTCCTCGACGACGCCGAGAAGCTCGTCGTACGACTTCTCGAAGAGGACGACGCCTTCGCCCTGGAGCTTCTCGCCGAGGGCCTCGACGTCGAGGCCGTGCTCCTTCAGCTCGTCGAGGGTCTTCCGCGCCTCGTCGACCCCTTCGAGGACCGTGTCGCCGAGGTCGCGACCGTGGTCGAGAAGCGCCTCGAGGGTCTTCTCGGGGAGGGTGTTCACGGTGTCGGGGCCGACGAGGTTCTCGACGTAGAGGAGGTCGGGGTAGGCCGGGTTCTTCGTGCCGGTGGAGGCCCAGAGCGGGCGCTGGACGCGCGCCCCCTTCGCCGCGAGCGCCTTCCACGCGTCGGTGCCGAAGGCCGCGAGGTAGTCCTGGTAGACGACCTTCGCGTTCGCGAGCGCGGCCTTGCCCCGGAGGGCCTCGAGCCTGTCGTGCTCCGGCTTCGACGCGGTCTGGGCCTTCTCGCCGAGGAGCCTGTCGACGAGGGTGTCGACGCGGGAGACGAAGAAGGAGGCGACCGAGGCGACCTTCGACGGGTCTCCCCCCGAGGCGACGAGGGCGGCGACGCCGTCCTGGTAGGCCCTCGCGACGTCGCGGTAGTGCTTGCGGTTGAACATGAGCGTCACGTTGACCGAGACGCCCGCGCCGACGAGCTGGCGGATGGCCACGCAGCCGGCCGGGGTGGCGGGGACCTTGATGAAGACGTTCGGCCGCCCGAGGAGGCCGTGGAGGCGCCTGGCCTCCGCGACGGTCCCCTCGATGTCGAACGCGAGGCTCGGGAGGACCTCGAGGGAGATCCAGCCGTCCTCCGGGTTGGCGGCGTGCTGCGCGGCGAAGAGGTCGGCGCCGGCAGCGATGTCGCCCCGCGTCAGCTCGTCGTAGACCGCGAAGGCGTCCTTCCCCTCCTCGCCGAGGATCGTGATGCGCTCCTCGTAGTCGCCGTCGCTCTTCGAGACGGCGTTCGCGAAGATCGTCGGGTTCGACGTGACACCGTAGATGGCCCCCGCCTCGATGCGTTCGGCGAGCTCTCCCGTGGCGATCATCCGGGCCGAGATGCTGTCGAGCCAGACGGCCTGGCCACGCTTCCGGTAATCGACGGAGCGGTTCATGCGGAACCTCCTGGGATTCGGAACGGGCGAACCGTCCCCGGTTTCGTCCCATCCTATCGTCTCCCGCGCCCCCTGTCCGGGACGCCCCGCCTGGAACGGCGTTCGATCGATACTCAATCGAAGATCCGCGCTACGCTTGCCGATCGATGAGCCGGCTCGCTCTCTCCCTCCTCCTCGCGGCGGCTGTCTCCTCCCCCGTCCGGGGTGCGGAGCCGGCCGCCCCAGCCCCCCCGCCCCTTCCCTTCGAGGACGTTCTGAGGGCCGCCGCCGGGAGCGCACCGCTCGCGGCGGCCGCCGCCGCGCGGCGGGACGCCTCGGAGGCGACCGCCGCGAAAGCTCGCCGCCTGCCGAACCCGGAGGCGACGGTGCGCGTGGAGAACTGGCGCCGCGGCACCGACTCGCACCCGTTCGACGCGCAGGCCGACCTCGACGTCGTCGCCGAGCTGTCGCAGCCGCTCCCCGTCTTCGGGACCTTCACGTCGCGCCGGGACGAGGCCGCCGCGCTGTCGCGGGCCGCGCGGGCCACGTCGCGCGGCGAGATCGAGGGGGTCGTCCTCGAGGCGGCGCGCCTCTACCTCGCCGCGGTGCGGGGACGCGACCTCGTCGCGGCCCTCGTCGAGAGCCGCGACGCCCTCGGGACGATGGTCGGGACGATGGAGAGGCGCGTCGCGGAAGGGTGGTCGGCCGAGGGCGACCTCCTGAAGCTGCGGGCCGAGCACGCCCGCGCCGAGGCGCTCCTGGCCCGCGCGACGCTGGAGCGGGACGAGGCGGCGGCGAGGCTCGCCTCGCTCCTCGGCGAGGAGGCGCCCGTCGACCCGGCCCGGCTCGCGATGCCCCCGATTCCTCCCCTGCCCGAGGGAGAGGCCGAGGCGCTCGGCCGGGAGGCGGCTTCCACGCGCCCCGCCGTGATCGAGGCGCGCGAACGGCTCGAGGCGGCCCGCGCGACGCTGCGCCTCGAGAAGGCGCTGCGCGCCCCCGAGCCCTCGCTGACGGCCGGCTACAAGCGGACGGGCGGGCTGGACACCGCGCTCGCCGGGATCTCCTTCCCGCTCCCGCTCTTCGACACGAACGCGTCGGGCGTGGCCCGCGGCGAGGCGGACGTCCGGGCCGCCGAGGCCGTCCTGCGGTCGGTCGAGCTGGAGACCGCCGCCGGCACCGCCGGGCTCGTCCGCGCCGCGCGCACGCTCTCCACCCGCGCCGAGGCCGCGACCCCGGGCCTCCTCGGCGCCGCCCTGGGCGCCCGCGGCGCCGCCCGCGCCTCGTTTCGCGAAGGGGCCTCGGAGGTCCTTCCCCTCGTCGACGCCGAGCGCGTCACCGCCGAGGCCGTGCGGGAGACGCTCGACCTGGCCGTCGACGCCCGCCTCGCAACGCTCGCCGCCCGCCTCGCCCTCGGACAGGAGGTTCTCCCGTGAGCAGCCCCGAAACGCCCGGTCCCGAAGGCTTCTGGAAACGCCACCAGCGGCACATGCCGCGCCGCCTCCCGCGGGTCCTCCTGGCCTCAGGCCTCCTCCTCGTCCCCGCCGTCGTCGTGGTGAGGATCTTCACGGCGAAGCCGGTGGAGGAGCCTGCCCCTTCGGCGGCGCCGACCGACGCCGTGACGCTCGGCGAGAAGTCGGTCTCTCTCGCGGGAATCGAGGTGGTCGAGGCCAGGAGCGTGACCCGCGCGGCGACGTTCGACGCTCCCGCCGTCCTCGCCCTCGACGAGACGCGGACGGCGCGGATCGGGTCGCTGGTGGAGGGGAACGTCGTCCGCGTCCTCTCCGAGGTGGGCGACCGTGCCGGGCGCGGCGCCGTCCTCGCCGAGATGAACAGCGTCGTCGTCCACGTCGCCTGGGCCGACTACCGCAAGGCCGTCTCCGAGCGCCGCCGCCGCGAGACGGAGCTGGCGTGGGCGACGCAGGCGGCCGAGCGGGCCGGGCGCCTCCATCAGGAGAAGGCCCTCTCGCTGCAGGAACGGCAGCGCGCCGAGGTGGACCTCGTCGCCGCGCGGGAGGAGCTGGACAGGGCGAGGACCGAGGTGCGGCGCGCCGAGGAGGCGCTCGAGCACCTCGGCGTCACGAACGCGGAGGACCCGACGGGCGAGAGCGGCGAGTCGATCCCGGTCCGCGCGCCGCTCGCCGGCGTCGTCCTCGAGAAGTTCGTCACGGCCGGGACCGCCGTGACGCCGGGGACGCCGCTCTTCGTCGTGAGCGACCTGACCGAGCTCTGGGCGATGGCCGAGGTGGACGAGACGCGGATCCCGCTCGTCGCGGCGGGACGCCCCGCGAAGGTCCACGTGGCCGCGTGGCCCGACCGGGCCTTCGACGCGAAGGTGACGTTCGTCGGCGACGCGGTGAACCCGAAGACGCGCCGCGTGACGGTCCGCTGCCAGGTGCCGAACCCGGGCGGCCTCCTGAAGCCCGAGATGTACGCGCGCGTGGCCCTCGGGGAGTCGGCGCCGCGCCCGATGGTCGTCGTCCCCGAGGCGGCGATCCAGGAGATGGACGGCAAGCCCTCGGTCTTCGTGGCGGGAGAGAAGGGTCGCTTCGAGAAGCGCGAGGTCGCGCTCGGAGCGTCGAGCGAGGGGCTCGTCGAGGTCCGCTCCGGCGTCGCGGCCGGCGAGAGGGTCGCGACCCTGGGGAGCTTCCTCCTGAAGTCGCAGCTCCTCTCGGCGTCCGCGCCGGCGGAGGAGTGAGGTGAGCGGCGGTGAACGGGGCCACCGGCACCCCGCCGAGGCGGAGGCCGGCCCGCGTCCGAAGGGGATCGAGCGGTTCGTGGCCGGCGCCTACCGGCGGCGGCTCGTCGTCCACGCGATGGTCGGGTTCCTCGTCCTTTCCGGCCTCTGGGCCTGGCAGGAGCTCCCCGTCGAGGCGTTCCCCGACCTGACGAACAACCAGGCCGTCGTCGTGACCGAGGCGCCCGGCCTCTCGGCGACCGAGGTCGAGCAGCAGGTGACCTACCCGATCGAGACGGCGCTGATGGGGGTGCCGCGCTCGCAGGAGGTCCGCTCGCTCTCGAAGTTCGGCCTCTCCATCGTGACGATCGTCTTCGACGACGACGTGCCGGTCTACTTCGCCCGGCAGCTCGTGGCCGAGCGGGTGAACGACGCCCGCGCTCGTCTCCCCGAGGGGACGGAGCCGGCCCTCGGCCCCGTGGCGACCGCCTTCGGCGAGATCTACCAGTACCTCATCGAGGGGGACGTCGCCGACCCGATGACGAAGAAGGCGCTGCAGGACTGGGACGTTCGGACGCGCCTGCGCGCCGTGCGCGGCGTCTCGGAGATCAACTCGTGGGGCGGGCAGACGAAGGAGTTCCACGTCCTCGTCGACCCGAGGAAGCTGGACCGGTTCGGCCTCCCGCTCCGGCAGGTCGTGACGGCCCTCTCCGAGAACAACGCGACGTTCTCCGGCGGATTCATCGAGCACCGCTCCGAGCGCTTCACGGTCCGCGGGCTGGGCCTCGCGACCGGGATCGAGGACCTGAAGCGGATCGTCGTCGCCACGGTCGACAGCGTCCCGGTGTTCGTCTCCGACGTGGCCGACGTGACGGTCGGCGAGATGCCGAGGAGCGGAGCCGTGACGCGCGACGGGAAGGGCGAGAGCGTCGCGGGGATGGTCATCATGCTCCAGGGGGAGAACGGCAAGCGGATCGCCGAGCGGGTGAAGGCGAAGGTCGCCGAGATCGCCGAGAGCCTGCCGAAGGGGCTCTCGATCGTCCCGTTCTACGACCAGAGCGAGGTCATCGACCGGACGTCGCACACGGTGCGCAAGAACCTCCTCGAGGGGTCGCTCCTCGTCGTCCTCGTTCTCTTCGTCTTCCTGAAGGACCTCCGCGCCGCGCTCGTCGTGGCGGCCGTGATCCCGCTCTCGATGCTCGTCGGCTTCCTCGGGATGAAGGTCTTCGGCGTCTCGGCGAACCTGATGTCGCTCGGGGCGATCGACTTCGGCCTCATCGTCGACGGCGCGGTCGTGATGATGGAGAACTTCATCCGTCGGAAGACCGAGAAGGGAGCCCAGCCCGCTCCCGGAGAGGACCCGCGGAAGAAGCACGAGACGATCATCGGGGCGGCCGCCGTCGAGGTGGCCCGGCCGATCCTCTTCGGCGTCCTGATCATCATCGCGGTCTACCTGCCGATCTTCACGCTCGAGGGGCTCGAGGGGAAGATGTTCAAGCCGATGGCGATCACCGTCTGCTCGGCGATCCTCGGCTCGCTCCTCCTCTCCTTCACCGCCGTCCCCGTCGCCTCGGCGCTCGTCCTGAAGGAGACGATGCACGAGCACGACGAGGGGTGGTTCAAGCGCCTGCGCCGCTACTACGCGGTCCACCTCGCCGACGCGATGGACCACCGGGCGCGGACGCTCGGCGTCGCGCTCGCGGTCGTCGTCGTCGCGCTCGCCTCGATCCCGTTCCTCGGGAGCGAGTTCATGCCGCGCCTCGACGAGGGGGCGATCCTGATCGAGTCGAGAAAGCTCCCGTCCGTCTCGCTGCCGGAGTCGGTCGAGATCTCGACGAAGGTCGAACGGATCGTGAGGACGTTCCCCGAGGTGAAGCAGGTCGTCACGAAGATCGGCCGCCCCGACGTCGCCACGGAGGCGATGGGGATCTACCAGGGGGACGTCTACGTCAACCTCCACCCGCGCGAGGACTGGAAGAGCGGGTGGACGAAGGAGGAGCTGATCGACGCGATGGCCGCCGCGCTCGCCGACCTGCCCGGAGTGGAGATCAACTTCACGCAGCCGATGGCGATGCGCCTCGACGAGGTCGTCTCGGGCGTGAAGGCCGACGTGGCCGTGAAGGTGTTCGGGCCGGACAACGCGACGCTCGAACGCCTGGGCGAGGAGGTCCGCCGGGTCCTCGAGACGGTCCGCGGCGCCGCGGACCTGCAGGTCGAGGTGCTCTCCGGGGCCGCGCAGGTGGAGATCGACCTGGACCGCGGACGGATGGCCCGCTACGGCCTGAACGTGGCCGACGTGAGGGACGTCGTCGAGACGGCCGTCGGCGGGAAGACGGCGACCGAGGTGCTCGACGGGCCGAAGCGCTTCGCCGTCGTCGTCCGCCTCCCCGACGAGCTGCGCCGGAGCCCGGAGGCGATCGCGTCGATCCTCCTGACCGCGCCCGGCGGCGAGAAGGTGCCGCTGGGCAAGGTGGCGCGCGTGGCGACGGCCCCGGGCCCCGAGGCGATCAGCCACGAGTCGGGCCAGCGGCGGCTCGTCGTCCAGACGAACGTCCGCGGACGGGACATCGGGAGCTTCGTGGCCGAGGGCCAGAAGCGGGTCCGCGAGATGGTGACGGTGCCGTCCGGGTACCACTTCGAGTGGGGCGGGCAGTTCGAGAACCAGCAGCGCGCCACGAAGCGGCTGATGATCGTCGTCCCTCTCTCGCTCGCGATCATCTTCTCGCTCCTCTACCTGACGTTCCGCCTCGCGCGGCAGGCGGCGCTCGTCATCCTGAACGTCCCCTTCGCCCTCGTCGGCGGCGTCGCGGCGCTCTGGCTGCGCGACCTGAACCTGAACCTCTCGGCATCGGTCGGGTTCATCGCCCTGTTCGGCGTCGCGGTCCTCAACGGCGTCGTGATGATCACTTCGGTGAACCGCCTGCGCGAGGAGGGAATGGGGCTGCGCCTCGCGATCCTGACGGGGGCCTCGACGCGGCTGAAGCCGGTCATGATGACGGCGCTCGTGGCGGCGCTCGGCTTTCTCCCGATGGCCCTCTCGCACGGGGCTGGCGCCGAGATCGGCCGGCCCCTCGCGTCGGTCGTCATCGGCGGGATCACGACGTCGACGCTCCTGACGCTCGTCGTCCTGCCGACGCTCTACGAGATGATCGAGGCGCGGGTGGCGCGCCGGAGGGCGAGGCGCCCTGAGGCGTCGTGAGCAGGCGGCGTGCGCTGCCGGGCCGCGTCAGCGGTCCGCGACGAGCCGGGACCAGCCCGTGACGGGCAGCCCCCGCTTCCTCGCTTCCGCGACGGAGGCGAGGAAACGGGGACGCGCGAGCTCGGGGACGCAGGGGTCGTGGAGTCCCCGCCCGGTCCTGACGAACGCGAGAGCCGGGTGGCACGAGCCGGCGACGAGCGACAGGAGCCGGTCGGCCTCGGCCGTCCGGCCGAGGCGCAGGGCCGCGTCGGCGGCCGCCGCGACCTCCCCGGGGTCGGGGACCGGCCCCCCGGTGCGGACCAGGACGCGGCCGCGCTCGAGGGCGGCCTCGAAGCGCCCGAGGTCGAGCGCGCGCACCGTCTGGTCGATCAGCGCGAGCCTGTAGGGGTCGACCGCGTCCGACGGGGCGAGCCAGGAGCGGCCCCAGTACGTCCAGACGAGAGGCTCGGTACAGAACGGCGGGAGGTCGCCCGCCGGCACGAGCGGCGGGGTCAGGTCGGAGAGGGCGCCGGCGCGGAGCCGCCCTGCCACGTCGCCTCCCCGGGCCTTCTCGACGAGGAGCCGCGCGTGGAGCCGGATCGGACTCCACGACGCCGTGGACGCCAGGCGCGAGGCCGCCAGCTCCGTCGTGGCGGCCGCGGCCGCGAGGGCCTGAACCGACGGGAACGGCACGAGGAGGGCGAGGACGTTGACGACGGCCCCGAGGGCGCCGAGGGCGAGGGCGCCGAGTCGCAGCCGCGGCAGGAGGGACGCGGCGGCCGCGAGGGCGACGAGGATCGGCAGGAGAGGGACGAGGAGCCGCGGCCCCCAGCCGGCCTGGCCGTCCCACGCGAACCAGCGGGCGACCAGGACGAGGACGGCGGCGGAGGCGAGCAGGAGAGCGGCCGCGAGCAGGCGGTCTCTCTTCCAGAGGACGGCGAGACCGACCGGACCGAGGAGCGCGAGGGGCGCGTACCAGAGGAGCCCCTTGTTCGGGAACACGGTGAGCCGGAGCAGGCCGTCGACGAGAGGGTGGGAGAAGCCGAAGCCCTCGTAGCCGCCGAAGAGCCTCCCGAACCGGACGACCTCGAAGAGCGCCCAGGCGCTCCCGGCCAGGCCGCCCCAGACGACGACGCGCCAGCGGACGCGGCCAGAGGCGGCGGCGCCCCCCCCGCGGAGCGCCGCGACGAGCGCGAGGGGCCCGACGACGACGACGAGGAAGCTCTTGGCGAGGATCGCGGCGCCCGCCGCGAGCCCCGCGGCGACCTCCCAGCCCGCCCCGGGCCGCTCCTCCGCCCGGAGGACGATGGCGGCGGCGAGGAGGACCGAGACGGCGGCGCCCTGCAGCGGCTCCGAGAGACCCGACGCCGCGTAGCCGAGGAGCGGCGTCGCGAGAGGAAGCGCGAGGCCGAGGAGGAAGGAGGCGAGGGGGCCCGCCCCGAGGGCGAGGGCGGCCCGGGCGGCCCCCCAGGCCGCGGCGGAGAGGCAGGCGATCGGAACGAGCGCGAAGAGCGGCGCCGTCGGCGTCCCCGGGTGGCGGTCCCAGAGAGCGCGCGACGCGAGGACCGGAAGGGCCTCGAGGAGCGACTGGCCCATGCCGTAGCGGGAGACGCACTCGAAGGAGCCCCGGGGGACCCCCTGCCACGTGTTCCGGGAGATGCCGACCTCCCCGTCGTGCACGAGGGCGAAGGCGGTCGAGAGCATCTGGTGGCCGTCGTTGACGAGCGCGAATCCCCGCTCGTCGACCGTCGCGAGGAGGAGCAGAGCGACCGCAGCGGCCGCCCAGATCGCGGGACGCGACGTCGCGGACGGGCCGGGCATCGGCCGCGAGCATAGTCGAAAGGGAGGGAACGCCCCCGGCCCGGCGGGCGGCAGAAGCCCGCGGCCGCGGCGGGAAGCCCCGGCGTCAGTCCGCGCCGGTGTCGTGCCCCCGGAGGCCGTACCGCGCCATCTTCGCCTTCAGCGTGTTCCGCGCCAGGCCGAGCCGGCGGGCGGCCTCCCGGATCTTCCCTCCCGACTCGCCGAGGGCCCTCTCGATGAGGTCGCGCTCGAGGCCCGACATCCGCGCCTCGAAGTAGTCGGGGTCGACGGGGGAGTCTCCGTGGTCCTCTTCCGCCGCCTCCGCGGCGCGCCGGACGGGACCGTGCCCGGCGGCGAGGAGCGGGGACTCGACGATCCACGGGAAGTCCTGGACGCCGAGCCTCTCTCCCGGGGTGAGGACGAGGGCCCGGTGGAGCGTCGCCTCGAGCTCGCGGATGTTCCCCGGCCAGGGGTAGCGGGAGAAGAGGTCGAGGACCTCCGGGTCGAGGCGGCGCGTCTCGGCGCCGAGGTCGCGGGAGAGCTTGAGGACGAAGTGCTCGACGAGGTCGGGGAGGTCCTCGAGGCGGCTCCTGAGCGGCGGGAGCTCGATCGGGACGACGTTGAGCCGGTAGAAGAGGTCCTCGCGGAACTCGTTCCGCCGGATCGCCTCCTCGAGGTCGAGGTTCGTGGCCGAGATGATCTTGGTGTCGGTCTTCAGGGTCTGGGTCCCGCCGACGCGCTCGAACTCCTTGTCCTCGACGACGCGCAGGAGCTTGGCCTGGATGCCGAGCGAGGTCTTGCCGATCTCGTCGAGGAAGATGGTCCCCCCCTGCGCGAGCTCGAAGCGGCCGGGCTTCTTGCGGTCGGCCCCGGTGAAGGAGCCCTTCTCGTGCCCGAAGAGCTCCGACTCGGCGAGCGTCTCGGGGAGGGCCGCGCAGTTGAACTGGATGAACGGCCCGTGCGCCCGGGGCGAGAGGGCGTGGAGGATGCGGGCGACGAGGTTCTTGCCCGTCCCCGACTCGCCGCGGATGAGGACCGTGACCGGCCCGGCCGCCGCGCGCGGGAGGGTCGTCTTGACCCTCCGGGCCGCGTCGGAGTCGCCGACGAGGGCGTCGAGGTTCCAGCCCCGGCCGAGGTTCGCCTTCAGGCTCTCGTTCTCGACGGAGAGGCGCAGGCGCGCCTCGAGGAGCTCCTCGACGAGCCGGGCGTTCTCGATGGCGACGGCGGCGAGGTCGGCGAAGGCCTCGAGGAAGGCGCGGTCCCCCTCGGAGAAGAGGCGCGGGGCGTTGCGATGGTCGACGTAGATGGCCCCGGAGGCGCGCTCCTTGACGACGAGCGGGACGCAGAGGAAGGAGACGATGGCGTGGGCGTGGATCGACTCGCGCCCCTGGAAGCGGGGGTCGACGCGGGCGTCGGCCGAGCTGACGGAGCGGCCGTCGGCGACGACCCGCTCGACGACGGAGCGCGAGATCGCTTCGGCCTCGTCCTCGCGGCCGGTCTTCAGGTTCCGCGCCACGCGCACGGAGAGGCGCCCCGTGACCGGGTCGGCGAGGAGGATCATCCCCCGCTCGGCGTTGAGCCTCTTCAGCGCGAGGTCGACGATGTCCTCGAGGACGGCCGAGAGGTCGCGGGTGGAGTTGACGATGCGCGAGACCTCGTAGAGGCCGATGACCCCGAGGCCGAGCGGGACGGCGCCCGCGGCCTCGGAGGCGGCCTTGCTGGCGATGCGCTCGAGGACGCCGCGCGTGCGCTCCAGCTCGCGCAGCGCGCCGATCCTCTCGAAGAGGCGCGCCGCCGTTCCGAGGCGGGCGGCCGCGCGCACCTTCTCGAGCGTCCTGACGCCCCACTCGTAGTAGCAGCGGCCGAGGTCGTAGACGGCGCCGATGTCCGAGAGGGCGCGGACGGCGTCCTCGAAGAGGCGGTCGGCCTCCGGCCCGCGCCTCCCGTGGTGCGCGAGGCGCGCCTCGAGCCCCAGGATGCGCGCGAGGGTGTGGCGGTCGCCGAGGCGGCGGGCGAAGAGGCCCGCCTCGGCCGACTCCCGCTCGCACCGCTCGACCTCTCCCATCCGGAGGGCGAGCTCGGCCGACTCGACGAGGGCGCGCCCGAGGCCGTCGGCGGCGGCCGCCTCGGAGAGGGTCTCGAGGACCTGGTCGAGGTGCCGCCGCGCCTCGTCGAGCCGCTCGCGGTCGCGCTCGAGGAGGGCCAGCGGGAGTGTCACTGCCGCCACGAGCGGCGCCTCGCCGGTTCCCCGCGCCGCGTCGAGGGTCTCGAAGAGGGATCGCTCGGCGCGGTCGAGGTCGCCCCTCTTCCGGAGGAGGTTCCCGAGCGCCCGGCTCGCGTCGACGGTCGCACGGCCCGGGCCGTCGGATCCGACGAGGTCGAGGGCGAGGCGGTAGCTCGCCTCCGCCTCGTCCCAGCGGCCGAGGACCTCGTCGCAGGCGCCGAGGCCGACCGCCGACTGGGCCTGCCCGAGGGGTGAGCCGAGGCGGCGGTGGATCTCGACCGCGCGCTCGAAGCCGCTGCGGGCGGCCCCGTAGTCGCCGCGGCCGTACTGCAGGGCCGAGAGATTCGCCAGGGAGGCGGTGATCCCCCAGAGGTCGCGCGAGCGCTCGGCCTCCTCGAGGCACTGGCGCTCCATCGCCTCGCTCTCCTCCCAGCGGCCGGTCCTCGCGAGGACTGCCGCCAGGGAGGAGAGGCCGCGCCTCACGAGCTCGGGCCGCTCGCTCCGGCGCGCCGCCTCGACGGCGGCGGTGAGGCGCTCCTCGGCCGCCTCGTGCTCGCCTCGCAGGAAGGCCACCGAGCCGAGAGTGCCGAGGAGAAGCGAGCGGAGGTCGTCGGGGAGCTCGGGACCCGCGAGAGCGAGGGCGGCCTCGGCCTTCGTCTGGGCGCCGCCCGGGTCGCCCCTCTCGAGGCGCGCCCGCGCGGAGGCGTCGAGGAGGCGCGCCCGTTCCTCGGTGGTGCCCACCGTACCGAGCTCCCCCTCCGCCCGGTCGAAGAGGGCGCGGGCCGCCTCCACGTCGCCCCGGCGGAGGCGGATCATCCCGATCTTGAACGTGAGAAGGGCCGCGTGGCGCCTCATCGCGGGCTCGTCGGCGTCGGGGCGGGCGCCCAGCTCCTTCAGGAGGAAGTGGTAGGCCGAGAGCGCCCGCCGCCAGTTGCCGGCCCGGAAGTGGACGTCGCCGAGCCGCTCGCGGACCGCGGCCTTCTCCCCCGCCCGCCCCGCCAGGTCGAGGAACTCGAGGACGCCCGCGTACGACTGCGCGGCCTGGTCGTAGGCGAAGAGGCGCTCGGCCTGCGCGGCCGACGTGAGGCCGAGGCGGATGGCCCTCTGGGCGTCGCTCCCGCGGAGGGCGTGGAGCGCGGCGGAGGGGAGGAGGTCGGGGCGGGCTGCGACGCGCTCCTCGAAGTAGCCCGCCGCGGCGTCGTGCAGGGCGCGGCGCCTGTCGTCGGGGAGCGTGGCCGCGAGGTGCTCGCGCGTCCTCGCCAGGGCGAACTCCCAGACGGACTCCCCCGAGAGCTCGCGCTTGACGAGGAGGCCCGCCGCGGCGAAGGCGCCGAGCGCGTCGGCGAGGGCGTCGGCCTCCCTCACGACGCCGCCGGACCGCTCGCCGAGGGCCACCGCCGAGAGGCGAAGGGCCAGCTCGAACGTCAGGTCGGCGGGGACGACGGAGAGCGCGGCGAGGAGCTCGCGCCGCGCCGGGAAGAGCGCGGCGAGGCGGGCGTCGGCCCACTCGGCCGCGGCGCCGGGCCGGGAGAGGCGGCGGTGCTGTTCGGCGTCCACGACGAGCTGGCCGTCGCGCAGGGAGACGACGCGACGCTCGACGAGCTGCTCGAGGAGCGAGACGAGAGGCCCCGGCCAGCCCAGGGTCTCGTGGTGGACGAGCCTCGTCAGCTCCTCCGGGAGGTCCTTCCTCCCGAGCGCCCCCGCCGTGGCCGACGCCGCCTCCCCTTCCGAGAGGGGGGTGAGCGTCCAGGGCGGGAGGGAGAGGTCCTCGAGCGGCGTCAGAGCCTCGTTCGGGTCGGTCCCCGGCCCGGGGGGCGGAGCGGGCTCGGCGGCGGCCGCCACGACGAGGGGTCTCGACTCCGCCGCCTTGAAGAGGAACGAGAGGAGGGCCGCGGTGGCCCGGTCGGCGAGGTGGAGGTCGTCGACGAGGACGACGAGCGGCCTCTCCCCGGCCTCGGCGCGGCGCGTGGCCTCGAGCGCCGCGAGGACCTCGTCGAAGAGGGCGAGGCGGCTCGACTCCTCGGTGAGGCGCGAGATGGGGGGAGCGTCGGCGCCGGTGGCCGCGAGGCGCGCCACGCGGGCGAGGGCCGCGCGCGCCGGGGCCCCGGCCGACCCGCCGCGGCGGGTGAGGGCCGCGAGGACGTCGAGGACGGGGCGGTACGGGGTCCGGTCCTCCGCCACGGCCCGCCCCTCGACGACGAGAGCCCCCTCCGACTGTGCGACGGCCCGCCACTCGGCGAGGAGGCGCGACTTGCCCGCCCCCTCGGGTCCGAGGACGACGATCGCCTTCCCCGAGCCCTCCGAGGCGTGACGGAGCGCCTGGGAGAAGCGCCCGAGAAGCTCGACGCGCCCGCAGAAGGGGGGCGTCAGGAGCTCGGGGCGGGCGTCCCAGGTGGAGCCGCGGACGAGGCCGAAGTCGCGCCCCAGGTCGTCGAGGAGGGTCCGGGCCGAGGGGGTCCGCGCCGCCGGGTCGCGCTCCATGAGCTGCGAGAGGATCCGGTCGAGGCGGCTCGGGATGCCGGGAGTGACGCGGGAGGCGACCGGGACGTCCTCCTCGAGGTGGAAGCGCAGGACGCCGCCGAGGTCGCGCCCGGCCGTGGGAAGGACCCCCGTGAGCGCCTCGTAGAACGTCACGCCGAGGGCGTAGAGGTCGGCCCGCCGGTCGGGCTTGCCGCCGCGCAGGACCTCGGGGGCGAGGTAGGCGGGCGTGCCCCGGATGCCGGCGACCTCCTCGCCGCGCGCGAAGGCGAGACCGAAGTCGAGGAGGAAGGCCCGCTCGCCGAGGACGCGCACGTTCGTCGGCTTCACGTCGCCGTGGACGAGGCCGCGCGAGTGGACGTAGTCGAGGGCGTGGGCGACGTCGGCGAGGGCGGAGAGGTTCTCGAGGAGGGCGTGGGAGCGGGCGAAGGTAGCCAGGTCGGGCCCGTCGACCTCGTCGGTCGAGAACCACGCCCGGCCGTCCGTGGTGACGCCGAAGTCCCGCGCCTTGACGATGGAGGGGTGGTCGAGGGAGGCGACGAGCCGGAACTCCTTGCGCAGCGCCAGCATCTCCTCGCTCGCCGCCGTCGCCGCGAGCTTGAGGACGACCCTCCTCCCCGTCTCGCGGTCGAACGCGGCCACGACCCGGGGCGACGTCCCCTCCGACAGTTCCGCGCGCGCCTCGAAGCGCGGCGGGAGCGCGGCGGAAGGGCGGGTCATGCCGTCGAGGGGGCTCCGAGGATCGGAACCGTCACGCCGAGGGAAAGGAGGCGCGCGACGAGCGACTGGCGCAGGTCGGGCAGGCCCGCGCCGCTCACGGCCGAGATCGCGATCTCCCCCGCGGGCGCGACGGCCCCGGGGCGGTCGATCTTGTTGTAGGCGACGAGCACCCGGTCTGCCGGGACGCCCAGCTCGGCGAGCACCTCCTCGGCCACCCGGCGCTGGTCCTCGGCGTGGGGCGAGGAGGCGTCGACGACGTGGACGAGGAGATCGGCCTCCTCGACTTCCTTCAGCGTCGAGCGGAAGGAGGCGACGAGCGTGTGCGGGAGCTTGCGCAGGAAGCCGACCGTGTCGGAAACGACGATCGCCCTCCCGCCGACGCCGTGGAGGCGGGCGTGGCGCGCGTCGAGCGTCGCGAAGAGGCGGTCCTCGGCGAACTCCTTCGAGGAGGTGAGACGGTTGAAGAGGGTCGTCTTGCCGGCGTTCGTGTAGCCGACGAGGGAGACGGTGGCGACGTTCCGCAGGTGCCGGCGACGGACGTTGCGGCTCGTCTCGATCTTCTCGAGGTCTTCCTTGAGGGTCGCGATGCGGCGGCGGATCTTCCGCTTGTCGAGCTCGAGCTTCTTCTCGCCGCCGCCCGCGCGGAAGGCGCCGCCGCCCCTCTGCTGGGCCATCCCGGTCTGCGCGCCGGTGAGGCGGGGGAGGAGGTATTGCAGGCGCGCCAGCTCGACCTGCGTCATCGCCTCGCGGCTCCGGGCCCGCGAGGCGAAGATGGAGAGGATGACGTTCGGGCGGTCGAGGACCTGCGCCGGCAGCTCCTTCTCGAGGTTGCGCGTCTGCGAGGGAGAGAGCTCGTCGTCGAAGACGACCATCCCCGCTTCCAGGGCCTCGGCCGCCTCGACCAGCTCCTTCAGCTTCCCCTTGCCGACGTAGGTCGCCGGGTCGGGCGACCCGCGTTCCTGGAGGGCGCGGGCGACGACGACGCCCCCCGCCGTGTCGACGAGACGTTCCAGCTCGTCGAGGTGGTCCTCGGCCTCGGCGCGACCGAGCGTCTTCCCGTAGACCCCGACGAGGATCGCCTTGTTGGTCTTCGGCCGGTCCGCGACGCCTTCGGCGCGACCGTCCGGGTCTTTTTCCGCCACAACCACGCATGCTACCAAGCAACGCCGCCGGGAGGGTCCGAAAGAGACCCCCGTACCGGGTATCCTCGTCGTCGGATGCGACGGCGCCTCAGGACCACGGACCTTCCCGAGCTCGGGGCGCGACTTCTCACCCTCGAGGAGGAGTGGCGCGGCCGACGCCTCGACTCCGACCCGCTCCTCTTCCCGCACCGCTACTCCCGGCCGGAAGACCGCGAAGCCGCCGCGTTTCTCGCCTCCTCGCTCGCTTTCGGGCGCGTCGCCTCGATCCGCGCCTCGCTCGAGCGGCTCCTCGGCGCGCTGGGGGAGCACCCCGCCGGGACCCTCCGCGCGAGAGGCGGGGAGGTGCCGGGCCTCGACGGATTCGTCCACAGGTGGGTCGACGCCGGATCCCTCCGCCCCTTCCTCCGGGCCGTCGGCGCCACGTTCAGGGCCGAGGGCTCCCTCGGCGCCCTCTTCGCCGCCGGGGACGAGGGCGGGGCCGATTTCCTCCCGGCCCTCGATCGTTTCTTCGCGGTGCTCCGCGAACGGACGGAGGTCCATCCCGCCCGCCGGACGCAGGGCCTCCGGTTCCTCCTCCCGGCCCCCGGAGACGGGAGCGCCTGCAAGAGGGCTCACCTCTTCCTCCGCTGGGTGGTGAGGACGGGCGACGTCGATCTCGGCCTCTGGCGGGGAGGCCGCTTCTCCCCCGCCCGACTCCTCCTCCCGATGGACACCCACGTCCACCGGATCTCCCGCTACCTCGGCCTCACGGCCCGGCCGACGGCCGACCTTCGCGCCGCTCGCGAGGCGACCGGGTGGCTCTCCCGGATCGACCCCCTCGACCCGGTGAGGTTCGACTGGGCCCTTTCCCGTCTCGGAATCCTCGCGGAATGCGTGCGCGACCCCCGCCGTTCCCACTGCGGGGGGTGCGCCGTACGCCCCGTCTGCCGGGCCGCCACCCGGGACGGCCGCCCGCCTGTACCATCCCGCGCGACAGGAGCTCTCGCCGCATGACGTTCTCCAGGAGCCGCATCGCCCTCGTCGCCCTGGCGGCGATCCTCACGCTTCTCCTCGGCGTCGCCTACAGGGACGCGCTCCGGAAGGGACCGGTGAAGGTCACCGAACCGCCGCCGGTGGCCGCCGCAAAGCCCGGCCCGAGCCCCGTCGCGATGAAGGACGGCGAGATGCGGGATCTCTCCACCCCCTCCGGAAAGCTCCTGGTCGTCCATTTCTGGGCGACCTGGTGCGCCCCGTGCGAGGAAGAGCTGCCCGGCCTCGTGGCCTGGTGGCGGGGGGCGAAGTCCGACCCGCGGATCGAGCTGGTGGCGGTCTCCGTGGACGAGGATTGGGCCACCGTCGACGGCTTCCTCGCGAAGCGCGACGCGACCGACCTGCCGCTCGCCCTCGACCCGAAGAAGAGCGCCGCCTCCGCGTTCGGGACCGAGAAGTTCCCGGAGACCTGGTTCCTCTCCCCGTCGGGCGAGGTGCTCCTGCATCACGTGGGGCCGCTCGACTGGAACGACCCCGGCTCGCGAACGACCCTCGACGCCCTCGCCGAGAGGGCGCTCGGCCCCCGCACGGCCGCCTCCTGACCCGGGAAGCTCCGGAACCTTTTCGGCCCGGCTCCGTTTCTCAGGGCGGGGAGACCGCCATGAGGGAACTCAGGTCCGCCGCCAACGCCTTCTTCTGGTTCGCGCTCTTCCTCGTCGGGTGGGCTCTCGTCGTCCCCCCGCCCGAGGGGTCCGCGCGAGGGAGCCGGCCCAGGTTCCTCCGGATGGTCATCGAGGACACCGGGCACCGGGGGCACACGGAAAGAGTCCACATCACGGTCCCGTGGTTCCTCTTCCGGAGCGGCCTCCACGCCGTCTCGGCCGGGAAGCTGGAGCGCGAGGCGAACCTCCACTTCGACGACACCGTGACCTCCGAGATCGTCCGCGAGGCGTGGACCGAGCTCTCTGCGCAGCCCGAGGGGACCGACGTCGTGAAGCGGCACGACGACGCGGAGCTCACCTTCCGAAAGGAGAAGGGGGAGATCCGCCTCACGGTGAAGGACGGTCTCGACGAGGACGGCGGCCCCCCGCGGGAGGTGGTCACGATCCGATTCCCCGCGCGCTTCATGGAGGCCGCCGTCTCCGGCGACCGCGACCTCGACGTCGAGGCCCTGTTCGCGGAGATGAAGAGGGCCTCGCGGGGCGACGTCCTGGAGGTGACGAGCGACGACGCCCACGTCCGGGTCGTCATCGACTGAGGGGCGCCCGCCTCCTCAGGGCCACGGGACCGTCGCGTTCTCGGACCGGACGACCGCGATCTCCCGGAGAACCTCCCGCTCGAGCGCCGGCGCGAGCCTCCCGTGGGCGACGCGCGTGGCGTCACCGTCGAGGCGAACCCTCGCCTCGTCCCTGCCGCACCTCACGTAGACCAGCCCCCGGTCGTTGGCCATGGGCGAGAAAACGCACGCCGGTGACCGGGGAGGATCGTCGAAGAGCGAGCCCCGGAAGGGCTCCGACGGGCATGACGGCGTCAGGTGGCAGAGGAGCGACCCGTAGAGGTCGGCCTGCTGGAACGCCCCGGCCGGGGCTCCCGGCTTCAGTCCGCGCCCGAGCGCGACGAACGGGACGCGCGAGAACGCGCCGAACGGCCAGCGGGTCGCTTCCTCGGGCTCGAGCGGCGCCATCTTCCGGTGGTCGGACGTCACGACGACGAGGCCGGTCTCGAAGAAGCCGCTCTCCTCGAGGAGGCGGACGAGCCTCGCGGCCTGGGCATCGACGTACCGGAAGACCCCCTCCTCCGTGTGGTCGCTCCCGCCGGGGTGGACGAAGGGCATGTGGCTCGTGGCCGTCTCGACGACGAGGAGGAAGGGCCTCGCTCCCGGGTCCTTCCGCAGCTCCCGCTCGCGCGCCGCGGCGGCCGTCACGAGCGCCTCGTCGGGAGCCGCGTCGAAGGCGAACCTCGGCCACCCTTCGAAGGCCGGGTCCCGGCTGCCCCGGATGGATTCGAAACCGATCCGCGCGAGCCACTCCCCCTTCCGCGTGAAGCCGAGGTCCGAGGTCGTCAGGAACTCCGTGAAGTAGCCGTGCGCGGCGAGCGCCCGCGGCAGCGACGGGCCGTCGAGGAACGGGGCGAAGGACTCCCCGAATCCGCTGCCCGCCGGCGGGAGGGGGACCCTGCCCGTGAGGAGCGCGATCAGGCCGTGGTTCGTCGTGAAGCCGTTCGCGTGGAACTCCGCGGGGGCGAAGGAGCGCTCCGCGAGCTCGTCCAGCTCCGGCGTGAAGTCGTGGACGCCGCCGAACCGGGCGCTCTGGACGGAGGAGAGGGACTCGACGATGTAGAGGACGACGTTCGCCCGCAGGTCCCGGCCGGTCCCGACGTCCGCCTCCCGCCGCGGCCGGGCAGCCCTCGCGAGGTAGGCGGGCGAGTAGGGTCTCGCCGTCGCGGGAGGGAGGTTCGCGACGACGACGTTCGGGTAGGCCCAGCCGTGGAAGCGGGTGCCGTCGGCGGGCACCGCCGCCATCGACACGAGCGTGAGGCAGGCGACCGCGCCGGACCCGGCGAGCCGGCTCCGCGTCCACCGGGCGAACGGGAAGGAGAGGACCGCCGTCACCCACGCCGCGAGGAGGAAGGCGACGGCGGCGCCGAGGACGGTCGGGGGGATCCCCCTCCCGAGCCAGCGCTGCAGGCCGACGGCGAGGCTCAGCCCGGCCTGCCCTTCGTGCCAGAAACGGGCGACGTCTTCGAGTTTCAGGCGCATCGAGAGCGACGCGCAGAGACCGACGTCGAGCGCCTGCACGAGGAAGAGGCCGACGGCGGCCACCCGCGCCGCGACGACGAGCCCCCGGAGCCTGGACGAGGAAACCGGAAGGAAGAAGCCGACGAGCGCCAAACCGAGGACGGCCCCGACGAGGGGGGCATCGGCCAGCAGGACCGGCCCGACGGACCCGGCGGGCCGACCCAGCCCGGCCGCCTCTGCCCGCTCGACGACGGCCGCCCGGAGGATCGCCGCGACCGGGCTCCCGACGAGGACGACGGCGAGACTCGCACCGCTCACGATCTGGCGGGCCGACCCTGGGATTGCCCTGTCCGGCGTCGGCGCCGTCACGTCCGGCGGGCGGTCGCTCACGGGGACGGCGCCGGCCTAATCCAGGTCGAACGGGTCGCGGTCGAGCGTCTCGACGAGGCGGTCGAGGCGCAGTCGGCTGGGGCCGAAGGCGACGCGGATCTCGCCGTTCTCGCACTGGACCTCGCGCACCTCGAGGGAGAGCTCCGGCGGGAGGACCGTGGAGAGGTTCAGGACGACGACGCGGTCGTGCGGGTAGAAGAAGGCGAAGCCGGGAGGCTGCCGGTCGACGATCCGCTTGACGACCCAGGGCGGGATCGGCAGGAACCCGAAGACCTTCAGCTCCTCGAGCGCGAAGCCCAGCCAGCCGTCGCGGAAGCGGATCGAGGTGACCCGGCTCTTCAGCGGGAAGCGGACGCCCTTCTTCACCTTGATGGTGAGGCTCAGGACGCCCCCGTCGGCCTCGACCTGGATGCCGGAGACCTCGGGGACCCGCCTCGTCGCCCTATGGAGGAAGGTGTTGATCGTCTGCTCGTCGATGACGACGACGAGGCCCTCCCAGCGGACCGAGAGGGACGGGACGTCGACGGTCGGCCGCTGCGTCATCGGGTCTCTCATGCCGGGACGATCCTACCCGAAGCGGCGCCCGCGCCCGATCAGAGGACGTAGGCCAGGGCGAACCCGACCTGCGCGGCCATCATCATCAGGTACATGTGCGTCCACGAGGGGTGGTTCTCCGTCGTCGAGAGCTCGTCCGGGTTCCGGCGGAGGAGGCTCACCGTGTAGAGCCCCCACGCCGACAGGACGACGCCGAGCCCCGCGAGGAGCCACGGGTTCCCCGTCAGGAGACGGTGCTCCGGGGCGAGCGGGTCGGGGAGGAAGCCGAGCGGGATCAGGAGGAGCCACGGGAGGACGAAGAAGGGCGACATGATCGCCACGGCCTTCCGGTTCCCGTGGAGGATCGGCAGCGTCTTGCAGCCCCCGGCCCGGTCCCCCGGGACGTCGGAGAAGTCCTTCGTGGAGGCGGCGCCGACGAGGAAGAGGAAGAAGAGGAAGCCGATGACCCACGGCTCGAGGGCGAACGCGGGGGCGACCATCGTCCAGCCCGCGACCTTCAGGAGCGCGCCCCGCGGGATGGCGATCGTGATGTTGGCCCACAGGCCGAGCCTCTTCGTCCGGCCCCACGAGGGGAGCGAGTAGACGAGCGTGAAGACGAGGCCGCCGAGGAAGAGGAAGAACGTCTGGTGCGTCGGGAGGGGCGCGAGGAGGCGTGCCGCGAGCCCCTCGCGGGGCGGCACGACGACGAACCACACCGGGAGCATCGCGAGGGCGTAGAGGACCCACGTGAGGACCCAGGTCTCGCGTATCCCCGCCTCGCCCGTGACGAGCGGCCGGTCGGGCTTGTTGACGCGGTCCACCTCGAGGTCCGTGATCTGGTTCAGGACGTTCGAGGCCGCGTTCAGGAACGACGCGCAGAGCGAGCCGAGGGCGATCGCGCCCACGACGGCCCACGTGAGCCGGTGTTCCGGGTCGGGGTTGTGGACGCTCCCGAACGCGCACACCGCCCCGGAGACGATGCCGAGGAGCGGTGGCAGGAGCGTGAAGGGCCGGGTGAGGCGGACGGCGGTGCGCAGCGTCATAAGCTTGGGGTCAGGTCTTGATTTTCTATTCTACATCAAGGGGGTCGGCTGCCGGGCGCAGCGATCCGCCATGGGATGACCTTGACCGGGAAGACCGGAGTCGGGGGTCCGAGTCCGGGGTCCGAGTCCGCACGAGTCCGACGAGTCCGGGGTCGGTTCCGTTTCTCGTGGAAATCCACGAAGTACGGAACGGACCCTCTCCCTCCTCTCCCTCCTCTCCCTCTCTCCTTCCCGGCTCACCGCAGAGTGTAGAACGTAGAACTGACCCCAAGTGCGAGGGCGGCTCCGGCGAGGGTGTTGAGGAAGTTGAGGACGTGGCCGTTCGTGACGCGCCAGGAGGCCCCGTCGCGGCCGAGGAGGCTCTCGACGACGGTGCCGGCGAAGGCGGCGAGGATGACGACGGGGATTCCGGAAGGGGCGTAGAGGCCGAGGGCGGCGCCGAGGGACCCGAGGAGAAGGGCCGCGAGGAGGCCGGCGAGGGTGCCGCCGACCGAGACGGCGCCGTCGGTGCCGGGAGGGACCCGGCGGAAGTCGGGGAGGAGGACCGTGGGGGTGCGAAGCGCCTGCCCCACCTCCGTCCCGACGGTGTCCATGAGGGCGGTGGCGAAGGCCGCCGCCGCCGCGATTAGGAGCACGGGGGCGGCCCCCGGCGTGAGGGCGGCGCAGGCGACGAGGAACGCGGCGACGGAGCAGTTGGCGAGGACGTTGGCGGCGCCCCGCCGGCCGCCCGCCTCTTCCGCCTTCCCCATCGCCTCCTTCCGCCCGCGGCCGAAACGGGTCGCGAGGGTCCCCCCCGCGAAGAAGGCCCAGAGGAGGGCGTAGGGCGCCCAGCCTCCGAGGCCGAGGACGAGGGCTCCGACGACGCCGCCGGCGAGGGCGCCGGAGGGGCGGACGACTCGGAGGAGGACGGCGAGGGCGGGCGCCGCCACGTTGACGGCGACGCCGACGAGGAGCTGGCGGACGGCCTCGGGGGCGAGGAGGAGGGCCGCGTTCGGGAGGGCCGCGAGGAGCGCGGCGAAGGCGCCCGCGGCCACGAGCGGCGGGACGAGGTTGTCGTCGAGCTCCGAGGGGAGGCTCTCGACGGCGGCGCCGGCGAAAGCGGCGAGGAGGAGCGCCAGGCCCTCGACGGGCACCGGCCACCGGCCGAGGACGAACGAGAAGAGCGCCGCCGCGCCGAGGCTTCCGAAGACGACGTAGCCGGCGAAGCCGCTCCAGCTCTTCCGCGGGTTCCACGGGAGGCGCGGCCCGCCGAGCGCGAGGCCCGCGAGGGTGGCGAAGCCGTCACCGAAGGCGAGAAAGCCCCAGCCCGCGGCCGCGAGGTGGAGGCGGTCCGGAAAGACGAGGACGAGGGCGAGGACGACGATCGGGTAGAGGAGGATGCCGACCGGGTAGCCGCGGGCGCGGTCGTCCTCCCGGAAGAGGGCGCGGCCGCCGAGGCGCGGGAGGACGAAGACGTTCCAGGCGAGCGCCGCGAGGGCACAGAGGGCCGCGCCCCGCCAGTCGAGCCACCGCAGGAGGAGCGCGAAGGCCGCCATCCCGACGTGGACGGCCTTTCGCTTCGCCTCGGCGGCGTCGAGGGTCACTTGAGCGACGTCTCCCGGCGGAGCCTCAGGTGCTCGTCGAGCGCCTCGGTGAAGGGACGGGGCGTCTCGCCCGCGAGGCGCTCGTAGAGGGACGTGTCGAGAACCGAGTTCGCGGGGCGCGGGGCGGGGCGCGGGAACTCGGACGTCGCGCACGGGACGAGGCGGACGTGCCCGTAGCCGCCGCGCGCGAGCGCTTCCTTCGCGAGGCCGTGCCAGGTCGTCTCGCCGGAGTTCGCGAAGTGGACGACCCCGCGCACGCCGGCGTCGACGAGCCTGACGAGCGCGCGGGCGAGGTCGGGCGCGAAGGTGGGCCGCCCGCGCTGGTCGTCGACGACCCGGAGCTCGTCCTGCCCCGTGGCGGCGAGGCCGAGGATGGTGTCGACGAAGTTGACCCCTCCCGGCGCGAAGACCCAGGAGGTCCTCACGAGGAGGACGTCGGCGCCGCTCGCGAGCGCCCGCCGCTCGCCGCCGAGCTTGCCGCGGCCGTAGGCGTTGACGGGCTCGGCCGGGTCGTCCTCGCGCCAGGGCCGGCCCGGGCGGCCGTCGAAGACGTAGTCGGTCGAGACGTGGACGAGGAGGGCGCCGGCGTCGCGGCAGAGGCGCGCGATCTCGCCGACGGCGACGTCGTTCACGGCGAGGTGGGACGGGTCGCTCTCGCAGAGGTCGACGCGCGTGTCGGCGGCGGCGTTCCAGACGACGGAGACGCCCGGGACGACGACCCGGGCGAGGGCCGCGGAGTCGGTGACGTCGAGCTCGGCGATCCCGAGGGCGCGAGCCCCGGGCCGCTCGCTCGCGAGGCCCCGCGCGAGCATCCCCCCGGCGCCGAGGATCAGCTCGGTCACGCCGGCTTCGACGCCGCGAGCCGCTCGGCGTAGTTCTTCTGGTACCACTCCCTGAACTGGACGTCGCGCTCCTTGATCGGCCGCCACCAGGCCTCGTTCTCGACGTACCAGCGGACCGTCGACTCGATGCCGGCGTCGAAGTCGAAGCGCGGCTTCCACCCGAGCGCCTCGAGCTTGGCGGTCGAGAGGGCGTAGCGCCGGTCGTGGCCGGGCCGGTCGGCCACCCTGCGGATGAGGCTCTCGGGCTTGCCGAGGAGCGAGAGGACCCGGCGGGTGATCTCGATGTTCTCCACCTCGTTCCCGCCGCCGATGTTGTAGGTCTCGCCGGGCGTCCCCTTCTCGAGGAGGAAGAGGAGAGCGCGGGCGTGGTCCTCCACGTAGAGCCAGTCGCGGACGTTCTTCCCGTCGCCGTAGAGCGGGAGGGGAAGGTCGTCGATGGCGTTCGTGACGAAGAGGGGGAGGAGCTTCTCGGGGTAGTGGTACGGCCCGTAGTTGTTCGAGGCGCGCGTCACGATCACCGGGAGGCCGAAAGAGGCGAAGTAGGAGTAGGCGAGGCGGTCGCCGCCGCACTTGGCCGCCGAATAGGGGTTTCGCGGGTTGAGCGGGTCGGTCTCGGTGAAGGCCCCCTCGAGGATCTGCCCGTAGACCTCGTCGGTCGAGATCTGGACGAACCGCTCGACGCCGACGCGTCGCGCTTCCTCGAGGAGGACGAAGACGCCCTTCACGTCGGTGTCGAGGAAGTGCCCGGCCGAGAGGAGAGACCGGTCGACGTGGGTCTCGGCCGCGAAGTTGAGGACGACGTCGCAGCCGGCCATCGCGTCCTTCACCGCCTCGGGATCGGCGATGTCGCCCTTGACGAAGCGGTAGAGCGGGTCGCCGTCGAAGAGCCTCAGGTTCTCGAGGTTCCCGGCGTAGGTCAGCTTGTCGAGGACGACGATCCCGACGTCGGGGCGCTCGGCGCGCAGCGTCCGGGCGAAGCAGGAGCCGATGAAGCCGGCGCCGCCGGTGACGAGGACTCTCTTCATTCCGTTTCCTCCGGGGTCGTGGTCAGTCTACGTCGGCACCCGGGCTCCCCGGCTCCCCCGCGGGTCCCATCAGTTCGAGAACCGCCCGGTGAAGTCGAGGAAGCTGCCGATGTTCTTCAGGTTGAGGCCGATCCGGAAGTCGCGCGTCGGGATCGCCCCGAGGCGAAGGTCCCGGTACTCGGCGAGGATCTTGAAGCAGGACGCCTCCCAGGTCAGGAGGTTCCTCCACTCGAGCATGCGCCCCCGCTCGATGTCGTAGTTCGCCTCCACGTCGAGGCGCAGCTGCTTCGGGAAGATCGCCGTCCCGCCCCCGAAACGCAGCTGCGTGGACGGGGTGAGGGCGCCGACGGGGCGGCTGTCGTAGTAGGAGAGGCGGAGGAAGCGCGCGGCCGAGCCGACGTTCGCCGAGACGCTCGTGGAGGTGACGACCCCCGCCTTCAGGTCCCAGGCGGCGCGGGCGTCGAAGTTGAGCGAGGACCCCGCGTTGACCCGCAGGACCGCGTCGAGCGGCCCGTCGCGCGCCGTCGTCGCGGGGACCCCGACCGGGAGCTCGAGGTAGTGGAGGCTCGAGAGCTCGAAGGAGGCGATCTCGCGGGAGACCCCCGACTTCTCCTTCGCCAGGAGCCTCTGGACGAGGGCGTAGCGGACCGCGTGCGAAGGGAGGATCGTGTCGACCTCGTCGAAGACGGGCGTCCTCGAGAGGTCTCCCGGGTCGGTCTGGTACTGGTAGTCGGCCCGCGGCTCGATGACGTGCTTGAGCTTCGTGAACCTCCCGAGCTTCACGTCGAAGACGCGCGCGAAGGAGGGGCCCGTCAGCTCGACGCCGGCCTGCGCCGTGCCCCGGGTGTAGGGGTCGTCCGAGAGCGTGCGCCCGTCGGAGGAGACGGACGCCCCGTACTGCGTGACCCGGTAGCCCGCCTCGACGTTGAGAGAGAGCCACGGGACGGGAGAGACCGGGGCCGAGACCTTCGGGAAGAGGTCGAAACGCTCGTAGTCCCCCGCGGGCTGCCCCGGGGGGCGGATGGAGCGCAGGAACCCGCCCGACCCCTGCGCCTCGACGAAGACCTTGTTGCCGAAGAGCCCCGTCGGCCGGAGCCGCGCCTCGAGGACGGGCTTTCTCTCCAGGACGACCTCGGTCGGGCCGTAGAGGGCCGTCTCCCTCTCGAGCCGGAGGTTGAAGGTGAAGGGCCCCTCGGAGCGCGTCACGAAGGCCTTCTGCCCGACGGTCCGGGTCGAGGTGAGGTTGAAGTCGCGGTCGTAGGTCTGGAAGAAGGCGAGGTTCGAGTAGTCGGTCCAGTTCACGACGGCGCGGGTCCTCGGAGCGAGGTCGTCCGCCGTGAGCGTCCCCCAGGTCTTCCACTGCCACCGCCGGGCGGGGTCGATGACGGTGTAGTAGGAGCCGGTGAAGCTCGTCCCCTCGCTCGGGCGCAGGCGCAGCTCGGCGCCGACGCCGAAGAACTCCTTCGTGTAGAGGTCGGTCGTGACGGTCGCGTCCGCCGAGCGGCCGAGGGTCTGGAAGTACGAGAGGCCGAGGAACCCGCCCCGGGTGCTGCTGTAGCCGATGCCCGGGATGAGGAAGCCCGAGGCCCGGTCGCGCAGCGCCGGCCAGAGGAGATAGGGCGTGTAGAGGAGCGGCACGCCGCCGAGGCGGAAGACGACCGTCCTCAGCTTCGCGTAGTCGTCGAGGGTGACGGAGCCGTCCTTCAGCTGGAAGACCCAGGCGGGGTCGTCCCCCTCGCAGGCGGTGACGGTACCGTCGCGGACCTCGAAGGTGCGCGCTCCCGTCTTGGCGAGGACGGCGCCCTTGAGGAGGATCCCCGCGAGCTCGGCGCTCCCGTCCGTCAGGATGCCGGTCTTGTCGGACAGGTCGAGGTCGAGGCGCATCCCCGTCATGCGCGACGGCCCCTGCTCGAGGACGACGTCCCCCTCCGCGACGACGATCCGGGTCTTCGTGTCGGCCCTCACGTAGCGGGCGGTCAGCCGGATGTCCTGGTACTCGACGGTGACGAGGCCCCCTTCCGGGGCCGTCACCTCGTAGACGGTCTCGGAGAGGAGGCTCTGCCGCCCCCCCTTGCCGTCGGAGACGCTGACCTTGATGACGCCCCCCGCCTCGGGGACCCGGAACTTGATGTCGAGGTTCGGACGCTCGCGGAATCGAGAGGCGAAGGGGTCGGTCTCGAACGACGACTGCCCGGCGGCCGGGGGCGCGCAGAGAAGCAGCGCCGCGGCGAGCCCCGCGAGGGACGCGCGCCGCGGCGGCCGGGTCGCTCCGCGAGCGCCGTGGCTCAGAGCTTCATCTCGGGAACGTCGCCCGTGACCTCGAGGGGCGGCTCGGTCGCCGCCACGATCTCCTCGACGGTGACGCCCGGCGCCCGTTCGACGAGGACGAGGCCCGCCCCGCCGGGCTTCACGTCGAGGACGGCGAGGTCGGTGACGATCCGGTGGACGCAGCGCTTCCCCGTGAAGGGGAGCGTGCAGCGGTGGAGGACCTTGCGGTCGCCGTTCTTCGCGACGTGCTCCATCGTGACGACGACGCGGCGGGCCCCCCCGACGAGGTCCATCGCGCCCCCCATCCCCTTCACGAGGCGGCCGGGGATCATCCAGTTCGCGAGCGAGCCCTCGGCGTCGACCTGCATCGCCCCGAGGATGCAGAGGTCGATGTGGCCGCCGCGGATCATCGCGAAGGAGTCGGCGGAGGAGAAGAACGCGGCGCCCGGGATGACGGTGACCGTCTCCTTGCCGGCGTTGATGAGGTCGGCGTCGACCTCGGCCTCCGTCGGGTAGGCGCCCATGCCGAGGATGCCGTTCTCCGACTGGAAGACGACCTCCATCCCGGCGGGGACCCGGTTCGCCACGAGGGTCGGCATCCCGATGCCGAGGTTGACGTACATCCCGTCGCGCAGCTCCTGCGCGGCGCGGGCGACGATTCCGTCCCTGTCGAGCTTCGCCATCGCCGCCTACCTGCCCGCCACGCGGGAGCTCCGGCGGGGGGCGCGGGGGGATCGAGAAACCCCCGCGTTCATTGCGTCCCTGTCGAGCTTCGCCATCGCCGCCCCCTCAGCCCTTCCGCACCGTGCGCCGCTCGATCCGCTTGGCGCGGGGGGCGACGACGAGCCGCTTCACGTAGACGCCCGGGGTGTCGACCTCGTCGGGGTCGAGCTCGCCGACATCGACGAGCTGCTCGACCTCGGCGATGGTGATCCGCCCCGCGGTGGCGACCATCGGGTTGAAGTTCTTCGCGGTCTTCCGGTAGACGAGGTTCCCGAGGCGGTCCCCCTTCCACGCGGCGACGAGGGCGAAGTCGGTGACGATGCCGCGCTCGAGGACGTACTCGCGCCCGTCGAAGAGCTTCGTCTCCTTGCCTTCCGCCACGACCGTCCCGACGCCGGTCGGCGTGTAGAAGCCGGCGATGCCGGCGCCCCCGGCCCGGAGGCGCTCGGCGAGCGTCCCCTGCGGGCAGAACTCGAGCTCCAGCTCGCCCGTGAGGTACTGCCTCTCGAACTCGGCGTTCTCGCCGACGTAGGAGGAGACCATCTTCCGGATCATCTTCTTCCCGAGGAGGACGCCGAGGCCCCAGTCGTCCACGCCGCAGTTGTTCGAGACGCAGGTGAGGTCCTTCACGTCCCGGTCCGCGAGCGCCTGGATGAGGTTCTCCGGGATGCCGCAGAGGCCGAAGCCGCCGACGGCGAGCGTGGCGCCCGACGGGATGTCGGCCACGGCGCGGGCGGCCGCCTCGTGGTGCGAGGAGGACAGGATGACCTTGTCGATCACAGCGCCTCCACCACCATCGCCGTCGCCTCGCCCCCGCCGATGCAGATGGCGGCCAGGCCGTACTTCTTCTTCCGGGCCTTCAGGGCGTGGAGGAGCGACACGAGGATGCGCGCTCCGGACGCCCCGATCGGGTGGCCGAGAGCCACGGCACCGCCGTTCACGTTGACCCGGTTCGGGTCGATCTCCATGTCCCTGACGAACGCCATCGCGACGACCGCGAAGGCCTCGTTCACCTCGCAGAGGTCGATCTGGGAGAGAGGGATCCCCGCCTTCTCGAGCGCCTTCTTCGCCGCGAAGGCCGGCGCCGTCGTGAACCACTCGGGCTCCCCGGCGTGGGAGGCGAAGGCGACGATCCGGCCGATCGGCCTGGCCCCCAGCTCCAGGGCCGCCCCCTCCCCCGCGAGGAGGAGCGCCGCGGCCCCGTCGTTGATCTTCGAGGAGTTCGCCGCCGTGACCGTCCCGTCCTTCTGGAAGGCGGGCTTGAGCGACCCCATCTTCTCGAGCTTCTCGAGCGGCGTGGCGAAGGGCTCCTCGTCGCGGTCGACGACGACGGTCCCCTTCTTTCCCTCGATCGAGACCGGGACCATCTCGGCCTTGAAGTCGCCCGAGTCGTTCGCGCGACGGGCCCGCTGGTAGCTCTCGAGGGCGAAGGCGTCCTGGGCCTCGCGGGTGAAGGCGTACTTCCCCGCGCAGAGCTCGGCGCAGTTGCCCATGTGGATGTTCTTGTAGGGGTCCCAGAGGCCGTCGTGGATCATGGAGTCGAGGAGCTGGCCGTGCCCCATCCGCATCCCCAGCCGCCCCTTCGGGGCGAGGTAGGGGGCGTTCGACATCGACTCCATCCCCCCGGCCAGGACGACGTCGTATTCGCCCGTCCGGATGGAGTTGGCCCCGTCCATCACCGCCCGCATGCCGGAGCCGCAGACCTTGTGGACGGTCACGGCGCCGGTCGACTTGGGGAGGCCGGCGGCGATCATGGCCTGCCGGGCGGGGGCCTGCCCCTGGCCTGCCTGCAGGACGTTCCCGAGGAGGACCTGGTCGACCCGATAGCCGGGGACCTCGGTCCGCTCGAGACACGCCTTGATCGCCCGGGCGCCGATCTCGGCGGCGCTGAGGGTGGAGAGGCTGCCCAGGAAGGACCCGATCGGCGTGCGGGCCGCCGAGAGGACGAGGACGTTCTTCATAGTTCACTCGCTCCAAAGGACCCCTGGGCCACGAGAGGGCCTCCGGGGCGCCGGTGGATTCTACCTACCCGGAGTCCACGGGGCTTCGCGGCGGTTGGACACCGCCCTCCCCCCCCCCTATCCTCGCCCGGTGCGCGTCCTGGCGGTCGACTTCGGCGAGAAACGGGTCGGGCTGGCCGTCTCCGACGCGACCGGCGCGATCGTCGTCCCCGTCGGGGTGGTCCTGCGCCGGAGCGACGCCCAGGCGGCCTCGGAGGTCGCCGCGGCGGCCCGTGAGCGGGACGCGGAGGGTTTCGTCGTCGGCCTCCCCGTACGGCTGGGCGGCGGGGAGAGCCCCTTCGCGGCGCGGGCGCGGAGCTTCGCGAAGAAGCTGGCCGCGCTCACCGGCCTTCCCGTCGAGCTCCACGGGGAGGCTCTGACGTCCGTCTCGGCCGAAGGGCTCCTGCGCGAGGCCGGGCTCTCCCACGAGCGCCGCTCGGCGGCGCTGGACGCCGAGGCCGCCGCCGAGCTCCTCCGCGACTGGCTCTCCTCGCGTCCCGGCGGGAGCGCGACGTGAGCCGCCGCCTCCGGAGATGGGCCGGCGGGCTCTTCCTCCTCGCCGCCGCCGGATTCCTGGCCTGGGCGGGGGCGCTCCTCCTCATCCGGACCCCCTACAAGGCCTACCCGGGCGACTCGAAGGTCGTCGACATCCCGTCCGGGACCGCGACCCGGACGATCCTCGAGACGCTCGAGCGGGAGGGGATCGTCCGGAGCCGTCACCTCGCCTTCGCGTCGCTCCGGGTCCACTTCCGCGGACGGAGCCTGAAGGCCGGCGAGTACCGGTTCGAGGGTCCGCGATCGATTCGGGACGTCCTCGGGGACCTCGTCGAGGGGAACGTCGTCACTTACAGGGTGACGATTCCGGAGGGGCTCACGGCCGACGAGATCTTCGAGCTCGTCGCCGGCGCCGGACTGGCCACGGTGGAGGAGCTCCGGGGCTACTTCGGGCAGCCCGCCCTCTTCCCGGGGGTTCCGGCGGACGCGCCGAGCCTCGAGGGGTTCCTCGCCCCCGACACCCACGTCTTCACCCGTTCGCTGGGGGCGCGCGGGATCGTCTCGACGCTCGTGAAGTCCTTCGGCCGTTCGCTCCCCGAGGGCTTCGGGGAGCGCGCCCGGGCCCTGGGCCTCACGCCCCTCGAGGCGGTCACGCTCGCGTCCCTCGTCGAGAAGGAGACGGGCGTGCCGGCGGAGCGGGCCCTCGTCTCGGCCGTTTACCACAACCGGCTCCGCATCGGCATGCCGCTCCAGTGCGACCCGACGGTCGTCTACGCGCTCCGGCGCCGGGGGCTCTGGGCCGGGACGCTGACGCGGGAAGGGCTCGCGATCGACGACCCGTACAACACCTACGCGCGGGGCGGCCTTCCCCCGGGGCCGATCGCGAGCCCGGGGGCCGCGGCCCTCGAGGCGGCCGTGTCCCCGGCGGATGTCCCCTGGCTCTACTTCGTCGCCGTGGGCGACGGCTCGGGCGCCCACCGGTTCGCCGTCACCTACGACGAGCACCTCGCGAACGTCGCGCTCTTCCGACGCGCCCGGGCCGCCCAGGAAACCGCGTCCCGCGCCCCTCGCTGAGGCTTCCCGGGGGGTGCGCTCTCCGGGGGGCGCTGCTCGCCGCCCCCCGGACCCCCCGGACCCCGCGCACTTACGCTCTATTCCTGCTCATGCGCTGAGTTAGACTTTTCCTCCCCCGGATGTCACCCGAAGGCGGAGCGCAGATGAGCAGCAGCGGCACGATTCCAAGGCTTTTCGGACCCTACGTCCTGACCCGCCACCTCGGCACGGACCCTCTCGGGAGCGTCTACCGGGCCGGGACGGCCGCCGGGACCCACCTCTCGCCGTTCCTCCTGGTGCGCGTCTTCGAGGGCGCCGAGATCGACCACGCCGCCCTCGTGCCGGCGATGGAGGAGGCCTCGGAGTACCTGGAGGTGGTGCGCGGCCCCGCCGTCGCCAAGGGGGCCGTCCTCGGCATCGTCGAGGACGTGCCGTTCGCCGGGATCGAGTACGTGCCCGGGCGGACGCTCGACCGCCTCTTCTCGGGCGAGGGTCAGGGCTCGATCCCCCTCCCGGTGGAGCACGCGCTCCTGATCGCCGAGAAGCTCCTCGTCGCCCTCGAGGCCGGCAAGCCGTTCGAGAAGAAGATGGGCGCCCCCCACGGCTTCCTGACGCCCGGCTTCGTCACCATCTCCAACGACGGCGACATCCGCGTCTACGGCGCCGGCCTCGGCTCCGGGCTCCTCCCCTCGCTGAAGAAGCCCGCCGTCCACGCCGCGTTCGGCTCGTACATCGCCCCGGAGGTCCTCGCCTCGGGCAAGCCGACCGGCGCCGGCGACATCTACTCCGCCGCCGCGATCCTCTTCCAGTCCCTAACGGGAAAACCGCCCGCCCCCGGGGCCGGCGCCGACGCCCTCGCGGGCGCCACCCTCGCCGTGGACGGGAGCCCGATGCCGGAGGACCTCGCCAGGCTCGTCGCCCGCGGCCTCGCGAAGGACCCGGCCCAGCGCGAGCAGGACGTCGTGGCGTACCGCAAGACGCTCGGCAAGCTCCTTTACGGCGGACCATACGCCCCCTCCACCTTCAACCTCGCCTTCTTCATGCACCAGCGCTTCGAGAAGGCGATCGACAAGGAGCGCCGGGAGCTGGCGCAGGAAGAGACGATCGACCCGAAGCCGCTCGCGGCAGCCGAGGAGAGGAAGGACCGCGAGGTGGCCGCGCGCGCGCAGGCGGCCCGCGTCGCCGCGGCGATCCCGACGCCCTCGTTCGGCGCCGGCACCCTCCCCGGCACGACGACGATGGGCGGCACGCCGATCCCGAAGAAGGCGGGGCTCGGCGGCGTTCCGGTTCCCCTCGTCGCGGGAGGGGCCGTCGTCGTCCTCGCGGTGGCCGGCTGGCTCCTCTTCGGCCGCAGCGCCCCGCCGCAGCCCGAGGCGCCGCCGCCGACGCCCGTCGCCGTCGCAACGCCCACGCCGATGCCCGCGCCGACGCCGGTCATCGTCGGCAAGGAGGACCCCGAGTTCCAGGCCGCGCTCCAGGCACGGCTCCAGGAGGAGATGAAGAAGGTCGAGGACCAGATCGCCCGCGAGCAGGCCGCGGCCTCGCGCAAGCGCGCCGAGGAGCAGGCCCAGCTCGAGGAGGCGGCCCGGAGGACCCGCGAGGCCGAGGAGGCCGTCCGGATCGCCCGCGACCGCGCCGACACCGAGGAGGCCGAGCGCCTCGCCAAGGAGGCCGCCGACGCGCGCGCCCGCGAGGAGGCGGCCCGCAGGGTCGCCGAGGCCGCCGTCCCGAAGGTGAAGCAGGGGGATCTCGTCGACATCGGGCAGGTGAGCACGCCGCCGCAGGCCGTCACCGTCGTGAGACCCGAGGCGACCGCCCTCGCGCGCCAGCGGAAGGTCTCGGGCACGGTCCTCGTCCGCGTCCTCGTCGACGAGAACGGGCGCGCCGCGCAGGCCGAGGTCTACCGCGACACGACGCCGAAGGCGGGCCTCGGCGAGGCGAGCGTCTCGGCCGTGAAGCAGTGGGTGTGGAAGCCCGCGACGAAGGACGGGGTCAAGGTGAAGACCTGGATCGTCGTCCCGCTGCCGTTCGTCCTGAGGTAGGCCCGAGCCGGGAGCATGAGGAAGGGCGGGAGGCCAGCCGGCGTCCCGCCCTTCGCGTCTTCCGCGGACCCCCGGGGTCCGTCCGCAACTACTTCGCGGCGGCAGCCTTCGCGGGAGCGGTGCCGGGCTTCGTCCCGCCGAGGTAGGTCTTGCGGAGGTACTCCTCCATGAGCCCGTCGGCGAACCAGGAGATCGGGACGCCGTCGACGAAGAACGTTGGCGTCGAACGGACCCTCACGGCGAAACCCTCGGAGAGGTCCGCAAGGACGCTCGCCACGGCGCTCCCCTGGAGGTAGCAGGCGCGGAACGCCTCCTCGGAGACGTCGTTGGCGACGGCGAAGTCGAGGGCGAAAGTGTCGAGCTCGCCGACGGAGAGGGTCTCCTGGCGGCCGTAGACGCTCGACTTCCAGTGGAAGTAGAGGTCCTTCTTCTTCTCGAAGAAGCAGCGCCCCGCCGCCGAGGCGCGGAACGCCCAGGCGTGGTCGGCGATCGGGAACGCCTTGGAGACGCGCCGGATCTTCAGCTCCTTCGACATCTTCGCGGCCAGGGCGTCGAGGTCGGCCGCCCGCTTCTTGCAGAACGGGCACTGCATGTCGGAGTACTCGACGATGTGGACGGTCGCGTCGGCCGGCCCCTGGGCCGGCGCGCCGTCGAGCCGGATCAGCTCGCGCCGCTGCTCGGCGATGCTCCGCCCGCGGTCCCAGGCGCGGCCGACGAGGAGGAGCGCGCCGTCGCCCGAGGAGACGTAGGCCGAGATGTCGTAGCTGCCGTAGCCGCTCTCGTGCCGGATCTTCAGGCCGCGGAACGAGCGGCGGTCGAGGGTCGGGTCGAACGCGAGCCGGAACCGGCCGCGCAGGAAGCGCCCCAGGAGCTCGCGGAGGCCGTCGAGGTCGGCCTCGGACGTGACCGGCTTCGGCGCCTTCAGGCGCGCCTCGTCGACGAAGACGTCGCCCAGCAGGGCCGTCTTCCCCGTGTCCTCGGCGAGGACGAACGTCTGGTCGTTGGCGCGCTGGTCGCCGTCGAACCTCTTCGCGGCGCGATAGAGCCGCCAGCCCGGGATCTTCACGGCGTCGAGGGCGTCGAGCGTCGTCGCTCCCGGCCCCCAGGGGAAATACTCCTCCAGCCATCCGACGAGGGCCTCGGTCCGCGGGTCGGCGCTCTTCGGCAGGGCAATCGCCGCGGGCGGCGCGCCGGGCGCGCTCTGCGCTGCGGGGGCGGCCGCGGCGGGGGCCGCGGGGGCGGAGGCCGCGGAGGCCGGCTTCTCCGCGGCCGGCGCCTGGGGCGCGCCGCCGGCGCGGCAGGCCAGGAGCGTTGCGGCGGCTGCGAGTGCGAGAGAACGGGAGTGGTTCATCGGGTGGACGAGCCTCCTCTTCGGGCGGGATGATAGCGAAGGGCGTGCGACGGGCCCGCGCGGTCTCGCGTGGCTCAACCTGCGGGCTCGAGGCGGAGGAGGACCTGCCCGGTGCCCACCGCCTGGCCGGCGGCGACCTCGACGGAGCGGACGACGCCGTCGCGCGGCGCGCGGACGTCGTTCTCCATCTTCATCGCCTCGAGGACGACGACGGGCTGCCCGTGAGCGACCGGGTCGCCCGGGGCGACGAGGATGCGCAGCACCCGGCCGGGGATGGCGGCCTTCACGTCTCCCGAGCCGCGAAACGCGCCCTTCCCGGCGACGGCCTGGGCCTTCGCCGTCAGCTCGTCGAGGAGCTCGAGGGGGACGACGTCGGCCCCCACGCGGACGGTCAGCGCCCCTTCCGCCAAGCGCCGGGGCACCGCCTCGGCCTGCCGCCCGTCGGCGCGAAGGACCGAGAAGCCCCCGCCGGGCGTAGCGACGAGGTCCCAGCGGGCCTTCTGCCCGTCGAGGGTGACGACGACTCCCGCCGGGTCGAGCTGGACCTCGACCTCGACGCTCCGCTCTCCGGCCGGGCCGGCGACTTTCGCGCGGTACTTCATTCGCGGTGTCCGAACGTGGGGCGCGCCGTCCTCCACGCGGACGGCGGGCGGGGCTGGGAGGCGCCGCGGACGGCGAGGCTCGCGCGCGCCGAGGCGACGGCCGCCGCCACGAGGGCGAGCTCGGCGGACTCGTCGGACGGGGTCGCGGGCTCGTAGGTCCAGGCCTCGAGGAACTGCGTCGAGACGTTCGCGGAGACGACGTCGGGGTCGTCGAGGAGGGCGAGGAAGAAGGGGATCGACGTCTCGATCCCGTCGATGCGCGTCTCGCGCAGGGCCCGCCGCATCCGGCGGAGCGCCTCGTGCCGGTCGCGGCCGAAGGCGACGATCTTGGCGACCATCGGGTCGTAGTCGAGGGGAATCGTGTCCCCCTCCTCGACGCCGGAGTCGACGCGGACCCCGGGGCCCTGCGGCCAGCGGAGCCGCTCGATGGTGCCGGGCGAGGGGGCGAAGCCGCGGGACGGGTCCTCCGCGTAGATGCGGCACTCCACGGCGTGCCCGCGGGGCTCGGGGCGGTCCCCGAAGCTCATCGGCTCGCCCAGGGCGATGCGGATCATCTCGGCCACGAGGTCGACGCCGTAGACCATCTCGGTCACCGGGTGCTCGACCTGGATCCGCGTGTTCATCTCGAGGAAGAAGAACCGGCCGTCGGGGGCGAGGAGGAACTCGACCGTTCCCGCGGAGACGTAGTCGACGGAGCGGGCGGCCGCGACGGCGGCCTCCTCCATCCGGGCGCGAAGCTCCGGGGAGACGACCGGGGACGGGCACTCCTCGAGGACCTTCTGGTGCCGGCGCTGGAGCGAGCACTCGCGCTCCCCCAGCGCCACGACGCGGCCCGTGCGGTCGCCGAGGACCTGGACCTCGACGTGGCGCGGGTGCTCGACGTAGAGCTCGCAGTAGACCGCCTCGTCGGCGAAGAAGGAGCGCGCCTCGCTTCGCGCCCTCTCGAAGGCCTCCGGGACCTCCTCCTCGCTCCTCACGATCCGCATCCCCTTCCCGCCGCCTCCGGCCGCGGCCTTGAGGAGGAGGGGGAAGCCGTTCTCTCGCCCGAAGGCGGCGATCTCGGCGGGATCCTTCGCGGGGGTCGTCATGCCGGGGACGATCGGGACGCCGGCGGCCTTCATCCGCGCGCGCGACTCGGTCTTCGAGCCCATCGCGGCGATCGACTCCGGGTCGGGTCCGACCCAGAGGAGCCCGGCGTCGCGCACGGCCCTCGCGAAGGCGGCGTTCTCGGCGAGGAAGCCGAAACCGGGGTGGACGAGGCGGGCGCCGGTGCGCTTCGCCGCGTCGACCAGCTTCTCCGCCACGAGGTACGACTCCCGCGCCGGGGCGGGGCCGATGCCGACGGCGTGGTCGGCGAGCCGGACGTGGAGCGCGGAGCGGTCGGCGTCGGAGAAGACGGCGACGGGAGAGATCCCGAGGTCGCGGCAGGCGCGCGCGATCCTCACGGCGATCTCGCCCCGGTTGGCGATGAGCAGACGTGCTTCCCGGGGGGCTGCCTGCCCGGGGGGCTGAGCTTCGCGCGCCCCCCGGACCCCCAACTCGTCGAGAGATCCGTTCGGGGTTCGGTCGTCCCCGCGCGCGCCCCCCGGCCCCCCACCACTCCGAGGGAGCCCTTCGAGCAGAGAGCTATCCGTCACGCGAACCCCGCAGAGTGTAGAAAGCAGACCTGACCCCGAGCTTCTGGGACTGCCCCCCCGGCGATCACAGCGGGATGTTCCCGTGCTTCTTGGGGGGGAGGACGTCGCGCTTGTTCTCGACGAGGTCGAGGGCGCGGATGAGGCGGCGGCGCGTCGTGCGGGGGAGGATGACGTCGTCGACGTAGCCCTTCTGGGCGGCGACGTAGGGGTTGGCGAAGAGGTCCTGGTACTCCTCGACCTTCGCCCTGCGGGCGGCGGCGGGGTCGGGGCTCTGCGCCAGCTCTCGGCCGTAGAGGACGTTCACGGCCCCCTCGGGGCCCATGACGGCGATCTCGGCCGTCGGCCAGGCGTAGTTGAAGTCGGTCCGGATGTGCTTGGAGGACATGACGCAGTACGCGCCGCCGTACGCCTTCCGCGTGATGACGGTGACTTTCGGGACGGTCGCCTCGGCGAAGGCGAAGAGGAGCTTGGCGCCGTGCCGGATGATCCCGCCGAACTCCTGCTGGGTTCCGGGGAGGAAGCCGGGGACGTCCTCGAACGTGACGAGGGGGACGTTGAAGGCGTCGCAGAAGCGGACGAAGCGCGCCCCCTTCGTGGCCGAGTCGATGTCGAGGACGCCGGCGAGGAAGTCGGGCTGGTTGGCGACGATGCCGACCGGGCGCCCGCCGAGGCGCGCGAAGCCGACGACGAGGTTCTTCGCGAAGTCGGCGTGGATCTCGAAGAGGTCGCCGTCGTCGACGACGCGCCGGATCACGTCCTTCATGTCGTAGGGCTGGTTCGGGCTCGCGGGGACGAGCGTGTCGAGCTCGAGGTCCTCCCGGTCGCAGGGATCCGCGCACTCCCTCCGCGGCGGGTCCTGGCGGTTGTTCGAGGGGAGGAAGCCGAGGAGCGTCCGGATCTTCAGGATGCAGTCGGCGTCGGAGTCGGCGACGACGTGGGCGACTCCCGACACCGAGGCGTGTGTCTCGGCGCCGCCGAGCGCCTCCTTCGTCACCTCCTCGTGCGTGACCGACTTGATGACGTCGGGGCCGGTGACGAACATCGAGGAGGTGCCGCGCACCATGAGGACGAAGTCGGTGATGGCAGGCGAGTAGACCGCACCTCCCGCGCAGGGGCCCATGATGGCCGAGACCTGCGGGACGACGCCGGAGGCCAGCGTGTTGCGCAGGAAGATGTCGGCGTAGCCGGCGAGGGAGGCGACCCCTTCCTGGATCCGCGCGCCGCCGGAGTCGTTCAGGCCGACGACCGGCGCGCCCGCCCTCATCGCGAGGTCCATGACCTTGCAGACCTTCGCGGCGTTCGTCTCGGAGAGGGAGCCGCCGAAGACGGTGAAGTCCTGTGCGAAGACGAAGACCGGGCGCCCCTCGACGCGGACCGCGCCGGCGACGACGCCGTCGCCGGGGATCGAGTTCCCGGCCTCGTCCATGCCGAAGTCCCGGCACCGGTGGACGACGAAGGGGTCCGTCTCCTCGAACGAGCCCGGGTCGCCCAGGAGCTCGACGCGCTCGCGCGCGGAGAGCTTGCCCGCGTCGTGCTGCTTTCTCAGGCGCGCCTCGCCGCCGCCGAGCCGGGCCGCCTGGCGCAGCCCGTCGAGGTGGCGAATCCTCTCCTCGATCGTCTTCATCGCGTCGCTCCGCCGCTCATAGCGGGATCTTCTTCTTCTCGGCGAGCAGCCTCTTCGCCTTTCGGAACATCTCGGAGTAGTCGACGTCGGCGCCGAGGCGGGCGGCGCCGTGGTCCCGGAGGAGCTTCTCGACGTCGGCCTCGAGCTGTCGCTCGCGGTCCCGGTCGAAGACGAGGGCGCCCTCCACGACCCTGCGCACGTCGGCAGGCGACTTCGCCTTCACGAGCCCCGAGTCGAGGAGGCGCCGCGCCACGAACGCGGCGCACGCGGCGAGACGGGCGTCCGGCGCAGCCATGGCCGCGGAGGATACCGCAGCCTCCGGGAGCGGACCGGCCGTCTCGTGCCTAGAATCGGGGCGGTGACGAAGGAGCCGTCAGATCTCTCGCGCGACGCGGACGACGCGGTGAAGCTCGTCTCGGGACTCCTGCGCCGGGGCGAGTCGGGGGAGGCGTTCCGCGAGCGGGTGAGGAGCGAGAGCTGGACCGCCTCGGAGTCGGGCCTCCTCGCGCCGTCCGTCTCCGAGGAGAGCGGGACGGCGGTGCGGATCCGCCGCGAGGGGAGCCTTCTGCTCGTCGCGCGCTCCGGCGCCGGCCCCGAGGCGCTGCGCGACGCGGTGCGCGAGGCGGGACGGCGCGCGGGGAACGCGCCGTTCTTCAAGGCGCATCGCGGAACGGCGCCCGCAGCCCCTCCCCCGCCCCGGGAGCCCCCCGAGGAGGAGGAGCGCCGGACGGCGGCGCTCGCCGCCGCCCTCGCCCGCGCCTTCCCCGACCCTCGCGGACTCTCCGTCTCCGTGGAGGTCTCGCGCGTCGTCACCGAGCGGACGGTCGTCACGCCACGCGCCCTCCTGTCGTGCGGCGTGAGGACGCGGCTCGTCGCCTCCGGCACGGTCCGGCGAACCGGCTCCGAACGCCCGTTCTCGTTCCAGTCCGCGAGGCCGTTCGGCGAGGCGGCCGAGGCGCTCGCCGCCGCCCTCCGTGAAGCCTCGCGACCGGTTACCGGCCTTCCGCCGGCACCCGGTCCCGTCGACGTCGTCTTCTCCGCGTCGGCCGCCTCGGTCTTCTGGCACGAGGTCGTCGGCCACCCCCTCGAGGCGGACACCGGCGAGCGGGGCTCCGTCCTGTCGCGGGTGAAGGGGGCCGCGGTCGCTCCGGCCGGCCTCGACGTCGTCGACGACCCGGGCCGGGCCGACCTGCCCGGCGCCTACGGGGTGGACGACGAGGGGACTCTCGCGCGGGCCGTCCCCCTCCTCTCGGGGGGCGTCGTGACGGGTCTCCTCTCGGACCGGCGCTCCTACCCGCTCGACTCGAACGGGCACGGCCGGACCTCGAGCTTCCGCCGGCCCCCGAGGGCGCGCATGTCGAACCTCGTCACGACCGCGGGTGAGGCGTCCCTCGAGGAGCTCCTGGAACGGTGCGGCGACGGGGTCTACGTGAGGGAGGTCTCGGGCGGCTCGGCCGACCCCGAGTCGGGCCGCTTCGTCCTCTTCGTCTCCGCCGCCGACGCCGTGCGGCGCGGCCGCCGCGGCGCGCCGCTCTCCCCGTTCGCCCTCTCCGGAGAGATCCTGTCGGCGCTCGCCTCCCTCGAGGAGGTCTGGGGGAGCGAGATCCTGCCGGCCACGGGCCTCTCGGTCTGCGTAAAGGGGGGCGACGCCGTCCCCGTCGGAGGGGCGGCCACCGCGCTCCTCGTCCGCGGCCTCGCCGCGCGGACGGCCCGGCGATGACGCACCCGGCCGGAGACGGCCTCTTCGAGCGCGTCCTCGACGCGGCGACCGCGGACGGCGCCGGGGCGGAGCTCTACGAGCGGCGCGGGGCGCTCCTCGAGCTGACGGAAGACGAGGAGGGCTCGACGCTCCTCGAGACCCACGAACGGGGCCTGGCGCTCCGGCTCTTCAAGGCGGGCCGCTCGGCCTTCGCCGCCTCGGGCGCCGAACGCGCCGCGGACCTTCCCGCCGAAGCCCGACGACGGCTCCCGAGGGCCCGCACCCGGCGCGGCGTGCGTCTTCCGGCGCCCGCGACGGGAGAGACGGGCGAGAGCCGCCCCCTCTCCGACCCCCCGCCGCCCGACGCGGACCTCGCCCGCACCCTCCTCACGGCGTTCCGGCAGGCGCTCACCGCCGCCGGGCAGGGATCGGTCGCGGTGCGAGAGGCCTCGCTCTCCCTCGGGGAACGGGTGGAGAGGCTCGCGACCTCGTCGGGGCGCGACGCGGCGTGGGGAAGCCGCATGGCCACGCTCGTGGCGACCGTGGTCGGGCGCTCCGCCGCCGGGCGCTTCTCGGCCCGCGTCGTCGGCGCCGCCTCCCGAGCCGAGGAGCTTCCGGTGGCGCGCCTCGCCCGGCACGCGGCCGACCGGGTCCTCCTCCCCCTCCGCGGCCGGCCGTTCGAGGCGGCGCGGGCCGACGTCCTCCTCGACCCGCTCGTGGCCGCGCACCTCGTCGGCCGCCTCGCGCCCCTCTTCTTCGGCGACGAGGAGGAGGCCCTGCTCGCCGCGCGCACCCGCGAGGGGCGCGACGCCTTCGCCGCGCCCCTCGTCTCCCTCGTCGACGACGCGACCGCCCCGGGCGGGCTCGTGCGCGGGATCCGCGACGGCGAGGGGACCCCCCAGGGCCGGACCCGGCTCGTCGACCGGGGGCTGCCGTTCGGCCGCCTCACCGACGTCGCGGCGGCGGGCCGCCTCTCTCGCGCCCCTTCGGGAAACGCCGTCCGCCTGACCTGGAGCGCCCTGCCCCGGATCGGCGTGACGAACTTCTTCGTCGATCCCTCGCCCGGGGTCTCTCCCCTCGATCTCCTGGGCGGCGTGAGCCACGGTCTCTACGCGGCGGTCCTCCTCGAGAGGCCGGAGGTGGACCTCTCGGCCGACCGGTTCCGGCTCGTGGTGGCGGGCTACGCCGTCGAGAAGGGGCGGGCGACGGAACGGGTCTCGGAGGGCGCGGTCTCCGGCCGGCTCTCCGACTTCCTCCGCGGGATCGCCGGGATCGGGGACGACCTGAAGTTCACGCTCAGCGCGAGCGGGAGCGCCGGCTCGCCGACGCTCCTCGTCCCGCGCTGGAAGACCGGCTGACCCCGGAAACGCTACTCGCCGTCGGGAGGCCCGGGAGGGCCTCCGGGGCCCGGAACCCTTCGTGGCGGCTCCGCGTTCGCCGGCGGCGGCGGGTCGGTGGCCCCCGGAGCTCCGCTCCCCGCCCCGGCCGTCTGACGACCGGGGGCGGGTTTCTCCTCTTCCACGGGCGGCTGCGCGGCCGCCGGCGACACCTCGTACGGCAGCTCGCGCTCGTTCGACTCGCGCGCCGCGTAGGCCCTCCGCCTGCGGCTCCCGGACTCGAGCGAAGCGGGAGCGGGAGCGGCGGTCACCGCCCGCGGAGTCGAAGGGGGCGGGACGGTCGTCACGACGGGACCCGTCCTCGGCGGCTCCTCGATCTCGACGGTCCCCGCCGGGGTCCGCGGACGGGCCTGGAAGAACGCGGCGACGCGCGACGGCTGCGACAGCTGGTTCGCGAAGGGGAGAGCCGCGTCGACGCGCCGACGGTCGTAGGTCTCGAGGAGGGCGCTGGACTTGAGTCGGGACGCGACCGCGAAGGGGTTGACTTTCGGGTCGAAGAGCGACGTGTCGACGCGCAGGGAGCGGGAGTAGGCCGCGACGGCGGCGTTGCGGTTTCCGAGGGACTCCTCGGAGAGACCGAGCATCCACCAGCCGGGCCAGTTCCCGGGGTCGACCTTCACGGCCTTGCGAAAGCGCGACCGGGCGCCTCGCCAGTTGCCGCGAAGCGCTTCCACGAGCCCGCCGTTGAACCAGGGGCGAGTGTCCTTCGGGGCCAGCTCGGACGCCTTGTCGAAGCTCCGGAGGGCGTCGCGCCAGAAACCGTCCCAGGCCACGAGGCAGCCGAGGTCGTTGTAGAGCTGCGCGTCCGACGGGTCCTTCTCGATCCTCGCGAGCGTGTCGAGGATGGCGGCGTGGTGGGGGATCCCCGCGTCGAGGGAGGACCTGTAGGCGTCTGCGCCGACGGCCGGGAGCGCCGCGGCGAGCGCCGCGACGAAGACCCCCGGGAGGAGCGCCTTGCGGATCGGACCGAGCATGTTCACCCCTTCGACCCGGGAGCTGCCGGACGGCCGACGAGACGGACCCGGCCGTCCGTCGTCTGGACCTCGAAGACGAGGCGCGACGAACCGGTCTTCCGGCGGATCTCCTCCGCCTGCCGCTTCACCGCCTCCTCGAACTTCTCGTACTTCATCCTCGACACGTCCTCTCCCAGGGCCTGCCGGGCCTCCACGTACCTCCGGAAGAGGGGCGTGAAATCGACCCGGCTCCTCGGTTTTACGGAAGGAGCGGCCTCGGCGTCGCGGGAAGGGGCGGGTACGGGTGACGGCGTGGCCCGCCCGACGGCCGCCTCGGCCGCGGCGAGGAGGGCGGCGACGTCGGCGGGACCGGCGGCCGCCGCCGCGGGGCGGCCCTTCTTCGGCTCGACCGCGGCGGCGGGCGCCGTCCTGGCCAGGCGGCGGACCGGCCCCGTCCGCCCTTCCTCCTTCAGCTGCAGTCTCTTCTCCCACAGCTCGGCGAAGGAGTTGAACCGGCTCTGGAGGGACTGCAGGCGGAAGCGCTCGGCGGCCTTCTCGACGTCGGCGTTGCCGAGCCGGCGAAGAGTCGCCTCCAGCGCGCGGCGGGACTGGACCGGGGGCGCCTTCAGCTCGCCGCCGAAGAACCGTTCGTAGTCGACCCTGAGGACCGTGATCCCCTTCTCCAGGTCGTTGAGCTCCCGCTCGATCGAGATGCCCATCGGTGCGTTAGATTGTAAGGGCTTTGGCGCGCCCTCTCCGAGTCCCGCCTTCCATCGAGACGCTCCTCTCCGGCGAGAGGGGTAAGGAGCTGGCTCGCCGCCACGGGCGCCTGCGGGCACGGGAGGTGCTCCGGGACGCGGCTTCCCGCCTCCGGAGCGGCGCCCTCGCGGCCGGCCCCGACCCGGCCGGGGCCCTCCTCGACGCGGCCGAAGCCGTCCTCTCGAGGCGTCCCCCCGCGGGCCCGAAGCCCGTCGTCAACGCCACGGGCGTCCTCCTCCACACGAACCTCGGCCGGGCCCCCCTCGCCCTGGCCGCGCGGGAGGCTGTCCTCCGCGCCTGCGGGTACTCGACGCTCGAGCTCGACCTTGCGACGGGAGGACGGGGAAAGAGGGGCGATCACGTCCGTCCGCTCCTTCTCGCCCTCTTCGCACCGGGCCGCGACGACCTCGACGCGCTGGCCGTGACGAACGCCGCCGCCGCGCTCCTCCTCGCCCTCGACACCCTGGCCAACGGCCGCCCCGTCGCGGTCTCCCGGGGCGAGCTCGTCGCCATCGGCGGCGACTTTCGCGTCCCGTCGATCCTGGCGAGGAGCGGCGCCTCGCTCCTCGAGGTCGGGACGACGAACAAGACCACCGCCGAGGACTACGCCGAGGCTCTCCGCGCGGGGGCCGCCGCCGTCCTCAAGGTGCGCCCGTCGAACTACCGGATCGTCGGCTTCACCGAAGACGTCCCTCTCCCCGCCCTCTCCCGTCTCTGCCGCGAGGCCCGGGTCCCTCTCCTCTACGACGCGGGCGCCGGCTCCCCCCGAAGGTTCGCCGAGCCCGGCCTCGCCGACGAGCCGGTCCCCTCGGAGGCGCTCGCCGAGGGGGCCGACCTCGTCTGCTTCTCGGGGGACAAGACGCTCGGCGGGCCGCAGGCGGGGATCCTCCTCGGCGAGGCGGCGCTCGTGGGCGCCTGCGCGAGGAACCCTCTCGCGAGGGCCCTGCGCCCCGACAAGCTCGTCCTTGCCGCGCTCGCGGCGACGCTCGACCTGCACCTGTCGGGCCGGGCCTCCGAGGTCCCCTTCCACGGGATGCTCGAAACCTCCGTCGAGAGTCTCGAGGCGCGCGCCCGCCTCCTCGCGGCCGCCGCGGGCGCGATCGGCTGGGACGCGCAAGCGGCGCCTCTCGTCGCGATCGCGGGGGGCGGCGCGGGCACGGAGTCGACCCTTCCCTCCTTCGGCGTCCTCCTCCGGCACCCCTCGCTCGGAGAGGCCGAGGCCGCCGCCCGGCTGCGCGGGCGCGAGCGGCCGGTCCTGGCCCGCCTCTCGGAGGGCCGCCTCGTCCTCGACCTCCGCGCGGTGGCGCCCGAGGAGGACGAGGAGCTCGTCTCGGCGCTCGAAGCGGCCTTCCCCTCGTCCTGACGCGCCGCCGGAACGGGACGCGGGACCCGGGTCTCGCCGTTCCAGGGGCGCCCGGCGCCGGGGCGGCTCAGATCTTCAGCTCGCGGATCCTCTGGGCGAGCCGACGGAGCGGGATCCCGAGCGAAGCGGCGGCGACCGCCCGGTCTCCGGCCGCCTCCTCGAGCGCCCGCCGGATGCGCGCGACCTCGCCCGCGCGCCTCCAGCGCTCGACGGTCTCCTCCAGGCTTCCCGCCAGGGACGGAATCGGCACGGCCTCCTCCCCGGGGTTGCCGAGGACGACGTCGGCGGGACGGATGAGCGGGCCCGGTGCGAGGAGGACGGCCCGCTCGACGACGTTCCGGAGCTCACGGATGTTCCCCGGCCACTCCCACGAGACGAGCTTCTCGACGGCGGCGGGGCTGAGGTCGAAGGCGCGCCCGCGCGCCCGTTCGCCCGAGGTGCGCGCGAACTCCCGCGCCAGCTCGGGGACGTCCTCCTTTCGCGCGCGAAGCGGCGGGAGCCGGACCGGGAAGACGTCGAGGCGGTAGAAGAGGTCCTCGCGGAAGGCCCCCGTCCTCACCCGGGCGGCGAGGTCGCAGTTCGTCGCGGCCACGAGGCGGACGTCGACGGAGAGCGGGACCGTCCCCCCCACCCGGAGGAAGGTCCGTTCCTCGACGACCCTGAGGAGCTTCGTCTGCGCCCCGAGCGGCAGCTCGCCGATCTCGTCGAGGAAGAGAGTCCCGCCGTCGGCCAGCTCGAAACGGCCCGCGCGGCGCACGGACGCGCCAGTGTAGGCGCCCCGGTCGTGCCCGAAGAGCTCGTTCTCGACGAGCCCTTCCGGGAGGGCCGCGACGTTGACCGCGACGAACGGCCCGGACCGGCGGGGCGAGAGGGCGTGGAGGGCGCGGGCGAAGAGCTCCTTGCCCGTTCCCGACTCGCCCGTGAGGAGAACGGTCGCGTCGCCCGCCGCGGCGCGCCGGAGCCGTTCGAGGGCGTCGGCCAGCGCGGGGGCCCGGCCCAGGATCCGCGGCATGCCGGCGAGCCCCGCCTCCTCGGCGAGAAGCGCCCGCGCGACCGCCGAACGCCGGGCCTCGACGTGCCTCCGGACGAGGATGAGGAGGAGGTCGACGTCGACGGGCTTGCCGAGGAAATCGGCCGCCCCCTTCTTCATCGCGGCCACGGCGGTCTCGACCGTGCCGTAGCCGGTGAGGACGATGACCGGGATCGACGCGTCGTTCGCCAGCGCCGCGTCGAGGACCGCGAGCCCGTCGGCCCCGGGCAGCTTGAGGTCGGTCAGGACGAGAGCGTAGCGCCGGCCCTCGCCCAGGCGGCGGACCGCCTCGTCGCCCGCGGCGACCGCCTCGACCACGTAGCCCTCGTGCCCGAGGGTCTCCGCGAGCATCGACCGGAGCGACTCCCGGTCCTCGACGAGGAGGATCTCGGCGGCCATCTCGGCCCGGGTCGCCTCCGGCTCAGGAGCCGCCGCCGGGCGGCTTCGGCTGGCTGGAGGACGGCGGGGGAAGGTAGGTGCCGCCCGGCCTGGCGGGTGATCCGACCGGGGCGTTCGCCGGGGGGGCCGCCATGTCGCCGGGCCGGGTCGGGGCCTCCGGCTCGGGAGCGGGAGTCGGCGCCGGGGGCGGGGGCGGAGCCTCCTGCCCTTCCTCGCCGGCCGCCGCGCGGCCCTCGCTCTCCTCTCGTCCCTCCGCCCGGGGCTCTCCCTCCTTCGGCGTCGGCGCGACCGCGACCACCTTCCAGCGCGGCAGGTACGTGAAGCGGTCCACCGCCTGGTCGGTTTCGATCTGCGACCGGAAGGTCGACTGCTCGCCCGGCTCCAGGCCGTCCTTGGCGAGCTGCCCGAACGTCGTCGCGATCGGCTTGCCCTCCTCGGTCAGGGCGACGATCGTCACGGCTACGCCGAGGACTCGGGTCTGGCCCGCGTTCAGGACGGAGCCTTCGACGGTCCAGCCCTTCTCGCCCTTCGTCGTGGTGACGGGGCCGATCCTCACGTCGCCCTCGCCCCCCTCCGGCGGGCCGACCTCGACGAGGAGGTCGCCGCGCCGGACGTCCTGGTCGGTCAGGGTGACGGTGGCCTTCTTCGCCGTCTGCGCCGCGCGCGCCGCGTCGGCGAGCGACGGGGCCCGGACCGGCGTCGGCTCGGGGGTCGGCCCGGGCCTTGCGGCCTGCCTGGCGAGCGCGGCCGTCTTCTCCGTGTCGATCTCCGAGGCGGGAATCGAGACGAGCCGACCGTCGGCGAGGGTGAGAACCGCCTGCCTCCCGCGGATCTGCGGCGGCTTCTTCGTGTCGAGGGTCCGGCCGTCCCTGAGGACGACCTTGTCGGCCGCGAGCGGCCCGACGAGGAGGCCGACGAGCCCGAGCACGATCAGCGTTGAGACGCGCCGCATGGGATACCTCCGGTTGCCACAGCATAGCACCGGGCCACCGCCGGGCCTCCCGTCAACGGGGCGGTTCCGCGTCCTCGCCGCCGCCCCCGACCTCGTCCGCGACGATGTAGAGGGGGCGCGCCTTCACCTCGTCGTAGATGCGGCCGAGGTACTCGCCGAGGACCCCGATGAGCATCAGCTGCACGCCCCCCAGCAGGAGGATCCAGCCCATCAGCGTCGTCCACCCGCGCTCGTTGATCCCGAGGACCTTCAGCGCGACGACGACGACGATGTAGAGGAAGGCGAAGAGGGAGACGCTGAAGCCGAGCCATGTCCCGAGCTGGAGTGGGACGTGGCTGAACGACGTGAGCGCGTCGAGGGCGAAGCGGATCATCTTCCGGAGCGGGTACTTCGTCTCGCCGAGCCGCCTCGCGGGCCTCGCGTAGGAGACGGCCGCCTGGCGGAAGCCGACCCAGGAGGTCATCCCGCGGATGAAGCGGTGCCGCTCCCGGAGCGACCGGAAAGCGGCGACGGCGCGCGGCCCGAGGACGCGGAAGTCGCCGGTGTCGACGGGGATGTCGACGTTCGTCCACCGGCGCATGAGGCGGTAGAAGAGGTGCGCCGTCGCCCTCTTGAAAGCGCTCTCCCCCTCCCGCGCCGTCCGCTGCGCGTAGACGACCTCGTACCCCTCGTCCAGCTTCGCGAGCATCTCCCCGAGGAGCTCCGGCGGGTCCTGCAGGTCGGCGTCCATCACCGCCACGAGGCGGCCGCGGGCCCGGTCGACGCCGGCCGTCAGGGCCATCTGGTGCCCGAAGTTGCGGGAGAGGCGAAGGGCCCTGAGGCGCGGGTCCTCCGAAGCGAAGGCCGCCATCGCCTCGAACGAGCCGTCGCGGCTCCCGTCGTCGACGAAGAGGACCTCGAAGGTACGCCCCGTCGCCTCGAGGGCCGCGACGACCCGCCGCCGGAGCTCGGGGAGGTTCGGGAGCTCGTCGAAGCACGGGAGGACGACGGAAATCTCGGGGGCGTTCATCGTTTCTGCCTCGAATCGTCCGGGCGGCTGAGGACGACGACGTTCTGCGCGCCCACGGGGCTCCAGGGGCGGCGGGTGAAGAGGTAGTCGAGGAGCTCCCCCGGCGTCGGGCGAAGGGGCGACAGGGACGTCTCGGGCAGCCACCAGACGCGCAGCGGGACCGTCTCGACCTCGTAGTCCCCGCCGAGGAGACGCTGCGCCTCCTCGACCTTCGCCTCGTCGACGACGACGACCGGCGGCCTCTCGCCCGCGCCCGGAAGCGCCCAGTGGACCGGCACCCGGCGGAGGTACCAGGAGAGCGGCCAGACCGCCTCTCCCGAGACGGCCGCGGCGGGGCTGGCGCCCGCCTCGCCGGCGCGGAGGATCTCCGCGACGACGGGCATCAGCTCCGGGCTCGTCTGCGTGAAGACGACCGACTCGGCGCGCGGGTGCGCCGGCGAGAGGAGCGGGTTCCAGAAGGAGAGGGAGAGGGCCGAGACGAGCGTCGCGGCGAACGCGGGGGCCGCGACGGCGAGGGCCCTCGCGCGGGAGGCCGAGAGCGCGGCCCAGGCCACGCCGGCCAGAGGGACGAAGGGGAGGACCTGGTGGACGAGGAGCCACGGCGTCTTCTCGCCGAGCCACGCGTACATCGCGACCGACGAGACCGACAGCGCCGCCACGAACCTCTCCGCCGGGCCGAAGCGGCGCCAGCGCGCCGCCACGAGGGCGAGGGCCGGCAGGACGATCGCGAACTCGTACTGGAGGATGCGCGGGAGGTAGTAGCTCATCGGGCCGCCCACCCTCTCGACCTTGTGCTGCCCCCACCAGTAGGAGACCGCCTGGAAGACGGGGTTGCCCGACTCGGGGTGGACGAGGAAGAACGTGTAGGCGACCTCGGAGAGCGTGAAGAAGAGGAGGATGGCCCCCGCGATGGCGGCCCCGTGCCGCTCGAGGACGTCGAGCAGGGACCGGAGCTTCGGGAAGACCGGGAGGCCGCGTCCCGGCTCCCACGCCGCCGCCAGGACCGAGGGGACCATGAGCGCGCCGAGGACGTAGAAGTTCTCCTTGGCGGCGAAGGCGACCGCCCCCCAGACCGCGGCGAGCGCGAGGTCGGCGACCCGCCGCGTCCTCCACCACCGGTCGAGCCAGAGGAAGAGACCGAACGTCCCGAGGAGGCTCCAGACGTCCTCGCGGCAGAAGCGGGTGTAGTAGAGGAGGTTCGGGGAGACGGCGAGGAGGACGCCGGAGGCGAAGGCGGCGCGGCGCCCGAATCGCGCGCGCAGGAGCATCGCCATCGCCACGAGGCCCGTGCCGCCGAGGGCCGCCGGGAGGCGGGCCGAGAGGTCCGAGTCGCCGAGGAGCCGGAAGGCCGCCGCCACCGCGTAGTACTGCACCGGCCCGTGGTAGACGGGGTCGTAGCTGTACTGCCCCTGGTACGCGAGCTGGTAGGTGAACCAGCCGTGGATCGACTCGTCGTGGTGGAACGCCCGCGAGCCGAGGTCCCACACGCGGAGGAGAAGCGCGAGGAGGAGAAGGGCGCCCCAGGCCCACCTCTCGCGGCGGCCGTACGCGGGAGCGTCGGCGCTCACGGAGCCGCCTCCCACACCTCGGTCCCGCCCGACCCGAACACGCGGACGAGCGCGTCGCGGGCCGGGAGGGCGTCCTCGCCGTGGTCCTTCCTCTCGAGCGGGCCGAGGACGACGTACCGCGCGCCGCGGCGCGCGAGGGCCGCCAGGACCGCCGCCCGGTCGCGGGAGCGATAGACCGTCTCCACGTCCCGGCGGCGGGCCTCGATCTCCCGCGCCGCCGTCGCGCCGCGCCAGAGCCCTTCGTGGTTCGTCCAGCCGAGGACGATCGGGCGGCCGGAGGCGCCCCCGATCCGGCCGTGGTCGGTGTAGGCGCCCCCCACGGCCTCCACGAGCCGCGCCCCGGGCGGGACGTTCCGGCGGATCCACTCCACCGCCTCGCGGTCTCCCGGCGCCTCGGCCTCCATCCAGGCGAGGCCGTCGAGGGCCGTCCGCGGCGCTCGCACCCTCTGGACGAGGAGGCTCGCCGGGTGCGCGAGGAGCGCCACGGCCGCCAGGGCCATCGCTCCCCGGACGAGCCACCGTGCCCGGCGAGTGGCGAGGGCGAGCGGCGCGAGGAGCGCCGCGGCCGGGGCGAGGAGCGCCGCCGCCGCGGCCCAGCACTTGAAGACCGTGTTCATCCGGTGGAGCTCCTCGCCGTAGGGGTCTCTCACGGCGACCAGCTCGGGGACGAGGAGGAGGGCGACACCCGCGCCGGCCAGGAGGAACCCGGAGCGGAGGGCCCCCGAAAGCCGGGGGAGGAGCTTGAGGACCGCCAGGAGGAACGCCGCTCCGAGGCCGAGGACGGGCCTTCCCGTGACGACGGCGAGGAGGACTCCGAGGGCCGGGAAGAAGTTCGCGACGAGGAACGACTCCTCGTCGTCGTCCCGCGAGCGCAGGAGCGCGATGCCGGTCGCGAGCGCCGGGACGAGGAGGAGGCCTCCGAGGTGGAGAAAGGCCTCGGGGCTCGTCGTCCGGGCAGCGACGCCGCGAAGCCCGAGGAACTCGGGCCTCGCCGCGAGGAGGGACGGAAGGAGGAACGGGACCGCGAGGGCGAGCGTCGCCACGCCGGTGGCGAGCGCGGGGCGCAGGGGCCGCGTCGAGAGCGTCCCGGCGGCGAGGAGGAGGAGGGCGGCGGCGAGGTCCCAGGGGTTCGCCGAGACGAGGGCCGCCACGAGCGCCGCGGAGAGGAGCAGCCCCGGCCCGCCCGCGAACCGGCCCGCCACGGCCGCGAGCGCGAGGAGGAGCGGGAGCGCGACGGCGTGAGGGTGGAGGTCGCCGAGCCAGAGCGTGAAGAGGGGCCACTCGGTGATCGCGTGGGCGACGCGGCGCGAAGAGGCCCAGACGTCGACCGAGGCGAGGGAGCCTCCCGCGAGGAGCTGCCGCGCGCCGTCGAACGTCCCGGCGAAGGCGAGGAGGAGCGCGGCCAGAAGGGCCGGCCCGCGCCCCCCGCCCCGGAGCCTCACGACGCCGAACGCCGCGCCCGCCGCGAGGGCCGCGACGAGCGCGGCGACGAGGTTGTAGGCGTAGCCCGGCGGCACCGACGCGAGGCGGAACGGGAGCGCGAGGAGGTACGTCCCGAAGTGGTAGTAGGGGAAGGCCTCCCCGGCGAACCAGGGGTCCTCGAACGGGAGCCGCGGCGTGGCGAGGAGCCCGGAGAGGACCGCCAGGTCCATCGGCTTCTCGGTCAGCCTCGCGTCGGGCCAGCCGAGCCGGAGCCAGAGGAATGCGGCGAAGGGGGCGAGGAGGACGAGCGCCGGGAGGAGCGCGCGGCGCGAGCGCAGGACGGAGAGCTCGCGCCCGAAAGCCCCGAGCGCCGCGAGGGCCGCCGCGCCGCCGAGCCCGAGGGCGACGCCGAAGGGGACGGGCCCCGCGAGCGTCGCGATCCAGCCGGGAAAGCCGAGGAGAAGGAGGCCGATCAGAGGCCCGAGGACGGTCGCCCCGTCGCGGAGGCCGCCCTCGTCGGCGTCGCCCCTTCCGGTGCGCAGGAGGACAGCCGTTCCGGCCGCCCAGAGGCCGGCGAGAAGGACGACCAGGAGGATCGTGGAAAGGCCGCTCACGAAGCGGGGAAACGGTAGCACAGCGATCCGCGGCGACCGGCCCGCGAGCGGGTATCGCGGGACGCCTCCGCGCCCCACAATCGGGGGGTGAGCGGCGCGTCATCCGTCCCCGCCTCCGAGGTGCGCCGGGTGGCCGTCGTCGGGGGCGGCCTCGCCGGCCTCGTCGCGGCCGACCGGCTCCTCGGCGCGGGCCTCTCCGTCACCGTCTTCGAGAAGTACCCGGAGGCGGGCGGCCTCGTCGGCACCTTCTCCGTCGGCGGCGAGGCGCTCGAGCGCTTCTACCACCACCTCTTCACGAGCGACGTCGACTACGTCTCCCTCGCGGAGGAGCTCGGCCTCGCGGGCGAGATCGAGTGGCTCCCGTCGAAGATGGGCTTCTTCGCCGGCGGCCTCCTCTACCCGTTCGGCACGCCCCTGTCGCTCCTCTCCTTCGCGCCGCTCGGCCTGCGCGGGAGGGCCGAGCTCGTCCTCTCGACGCTGAAGCTGCGCGGTCGGAGAGACTGGCGCGCGCTCGAGGGGGAGACTGCCGTCGGCTGGCTGAAGAAGAACGGCTACGGGCGCGTCCTCGACGTCGTCTGGGGGCCCCTGCTCGAGCAGAAGTACGGCCGGCGGGCCGCCGAGGTCGGCCTGGTCTGGCTCTGGGGAAAGATCGCCCTCAGGACCCGCTCGCGCGACCGGAGCGGCCTGGGCGAGCGGCTCGGCTACATGAAGGGGTCGTTCGGGCGCGTCGTCGACGCCCTCCTCGCGCGCATCGCTGAACGCGGCGGGGAGATCCGTCCCGCGCGCCCCGTGAAGCTCGCGACCCGCGCCGACGGGCGTTGGCGCGTCGACTTCGTTGGCGGCTCCGAGACGTTCGACCTCGTCCTCTCGACCGTCGCCATCCCCGAGCTCCTCCGCCTCGTCCCCGACCTCCCCGCGCCCGAGCGAGCGCTCTGGGGGACGATCTCCTACGCGCACGCCCTCTGCCCCGTCCTCGTCCTCGACCGGCCGCTCACGCCGTACTACTGGACGAACGTCGGCGACGTGGCGATGCCGTTCGGCGGGTTCATCGAGCACACGAACTACGTTTCGGCCGCGCGCTACGGCGGGCGCCACGTCGTCTACCTCTCCGACTACGTCCTCCCCGACGACCCGAAGTGGACGATGCCCGACCGCGACCTCTGGGAGCTCTACCTCCCCGCCGTCGCGCGCCTCGCCCCTGCGTTCGAGAAGGCGAAGGTCCTCGAGCGGCACCTCTTCCGGGCCGAGTACGCGCAGCCGATCGTCGGGACGCACTACTCGAAGGTCCTCCCGCCGGTGCGAACCGGCGTCCGCGGCCTCTACTCCGCGGCAATGGCGCAGGTCTACCCCGAGGACCGCGGCCAGAACTACGCCGTGAAGATCGCGCGCGAGGCCGCCGCCGCGATCCTCGAGGACCTCCGGTGACGCCGCGGCGCGCGTCTATCATCGCGGGGTTGAGCGGCTCTCTCGACACCCTCGGCGAACGCGCCGCGCCCCCCTCCGGCGACGGCGCCTTCTCCCTTCGCCCGGCGCGTCTCTCGCTTTCGGGCTGGGGGCGCTTCGCCGTCGAGACCGGCCCCGCCTACCGTCCCGAGACGTGGCGCGCCGTCGCCGCGGCCGTCCGCTCCGCGCCGGAGCCGACGCTCGCCCTGCGCGGCCTCGGGAGGAGCTACGGCGACTCGGCTCTGAACGGGGCCGGCGCCGTCGTCCTGACCGAGCGGCTCGAGAGGATCCTCGCGTTCGACCCCGTGGGGAAGAGCGTCACCTGCGAGGCCGGCATCTCGCTCGCGCGCCTCCTCGCGTTCCTCCTACCGCGCGGCTTCTTCCTCCCGGTCGTCCCGGGCACCCGATTCGTCACCGTCGGCGGCGCGCTCGCGGCCGACGTCCACGGCAAGAACCACCACGTCGACGGGACGATCGGCCGCCACGTCGAGGAGCTGACGCTCCTCCTCGCCTCGGGCGAGACGCTCCGCTGCTCCCCGGCGGAGAACGCCGAGGCCTTCGACGCCACGATCGGCGGGATGGGGCTGACCGGCGTCATCCTCTCCGCGCGCCTGGCGCTCCGACCGCTCGAGACGCCGTGGGTGCGCGTCGTGAAGCGGCGCGGGAAATGCCTGGAGGAGATCCTCGCGCGCCTCGAGGAGGAGGAGAGCCTCAGCCGCTACTCCGTCGCCTGGATCGACGGCCTCGCCCGCGGCCGCGCGCTCGGGCGCGGTGTCCTGATGCGCGGCGACCACGTCCTCGCGGCCGAGCTGCCGCGCGGGAAGGCCCTGCGCGGGTCGCTCCCCGAGCGGCCCGGCCCGAACGTCCCGTTCGACGCGCCGTCGGCCCTCCTCAGCCCGGTCACGATTTCCGCCTTCGACGCCCTCTACTACGCCGCCGGGCGGGACTCGACCGGCCTCTCCGGCCCCGCGAGCTTCTTCTTCCCGCTCGACGCGCTCGGCTCCTGGAACCGCCTCTACGGGCGGCGCGGCTTCGTCCAGTACCAGGCGCTCCTCCCGCGCGAAACGGCGGCCGAGGGGTGCCGCCGCCTCCTCGAGGAGATCTCGCGCGAGCGGGCCGCCTCCTTCCTCGCCGTCCTGAAGACGACCGGCCCCGCGGGCCGCGGCGTCCTCTCCTTCCCGAAGCCCGGCTTCACGCTCGGCCTCGACGTCCCGAACGTCGGGGAGCGGCTCCGCCCGCTCGCCCGCAGGCTCGACGAGATCCTCCTCGCGCTCGGCGGGAGGCTCTACCTCGCCAAGGACGCGCTCACCGACGCCGCCACGTTCGCCGCGATGTACCCGCGCCTCCCGGAGTTCCTCGCCGTGAAGCGGCGCCTCGACCCGAACGGCCGCTTCTCCTCCTCTCAGGCGCGCCGCCTCGGCCTCGCGGAGGCCCGATGAGAGACGCGACGAGAGGCCCGGTGAAGGGGAGCGTCCTCGTCGCCGGCGCCGGCTCGGCCCTCGCGCGGGCCGTGGCCGAGGGGCTCGCCGCCCGCGGCTTCGGTCTCGTCCTGGCGGCCCGGGACGCCGCCGAGGCCGAACGAACCGCCGCCGACCTCGCGCTCCGCTTCGGCGTCGCCACGGCCGCGCTCGGCTTCGACGCCCGCGACGCCGGGGCCACGGCCGCGCTCCCGGCCCGCGCGGAAGAGGCGCTGCCGGGCGGCCTCGCCGGCGTCCTCGTCGCCTTCGCCGTCATGCCCGACCAGGCCGACGTCGAGCGCGATCCCCGCGCGCTCCTCGAGCTCGCCGACGTGAACGTCCGCGCGACGCTCGCCCTCCTCGAGGCGGCGGCGGCGCGCCTCGAGAGCCGCCCCGGCTCCTTCCTCTGCGCCTTCTCCTCCGTCGCCGGCGACCGCGGCCGTCGGAAGAACTACGCCTACGGCGCCACGAAGGCCGCGCTCTCCGCCGCGATGGAGGGGCTCTGGGCGCGCCTTTCGCCGAAGGGGGTCACGGTCCTCTGCGTGAAGGCCGGCCCCGCCGACGGGGCGATGTCGTGGGGCGTCTTCCCTCCCGGCTCCCCGCTCCTCGTCTCCCCGGAGCGGGTCGCCCGCGACGTCCTCTCCGCCCTCGAGAGCCGCCGGCGCGTCGTCTACACCCCGTGGTTCTGGCGCCCCGTCATGGCGCTCCTCCGCGCGCTGCCGGCCCCGGTCTTCCGGAGGCTCCCCATCTGATGCTCCCGGCGAGGCCGCTCCCCTTCCGCCTCGCCCTCGCGCTCCTCTTCGCGGCGGCGCTGGGACTGCGCCTCTTCGGCCTGGACTGGGACCAGGGGCACTTCTTCCACCCCGACGAGCGGCGAATCGTCGAGGCCGTCGGCGAGCTCTCCTTCTCGCCGCTCCAGCTCGACCCGAAGTTCCACGCCTACGGCTCGCTGCCGCTCCTCGTCACCCGCGCCGCCACCTCGCTCCTCTCCGGTGCCTCGCCCTGGTTCGAGACCTGGCACGGGACGCTCCTCACCGGCCGCGCCCTCTCCGCTCTCTGGGGCGCACTCGGATGCGTCCTCCTCGCCCTCCTCGGGAGGAGGCTCTTCGACGAGCGGACGGGCCTCCTCGCCGGCTCCTTCCTCGCAATCGCCGTCTTCCACGTCCAGAACTCGCACTTCGCGACGAACGACGTCCCGCTGACGACGCTCGTCCTCGCGACCTTCCTCCTCCTCTCCCGGGCCGTGGAGCGGAAGACGGTCTTCGCCTTCGCCCTCGCCGGCGCCGCCGCCGGCCTCGCCCTCGCGACGAAGGCGAGCGCCGCGACGCTCCTCCTCCCTCTCGGCCTCGCCCCGCTCCTCGTCTTCCTCCCGGCGCGCCGCTTCCTCCCCCTCGCCGGGGCGCTCGGGGCGACGGGACTCGCCTTCGCCGCGGCCTTCCTCCTCGGGCAGCCCTCGGCGCTCGCTGCCTGGCGGGAGCTCCTCGCGGCCGTCGCCGAGCAGGGGGCGATGGTGCGCGACGCGGGCTCGGTCCCCTACACGAACCAGTACGTCGGCACGCCGCACGGCCTCTACGAGCTGAAGGAGATCGTCCTCCGGGGACTCGGACCGGCGCTCGGCCTCGCCGCCCTCCTCGGAGCGGCCGTCCGCCTGCGCGCCGCCCTGCGAGAGCGGGAGAGGCGCGAGCTCCTCCTCTGGGCGTGGGCCGTCCCCTTCTTCCTCCTCACGGCCTCCTTCGAGGTGAGGTTCCCCCGCTACCTCCTCCCGGTCTACCCCGTCCTCCTCCTCGCCGCCGCGCAGCTCCTCGCCCGGCGCGACGCGGAGGGAGGCGCGAGGAGGCTGGCGCGGCGATGGGTCGTCGGCCTCTCCGGGGCGTACCTCCTCGCGTTCCTCTCGGTCTACACGCGCCCCCACTCCGTCCGGACCGCTTCCGGGTGGTTCCACGAGAACGTCGCGCCGGGGGCGACCGTCCTCCTGCCCGACTGGGAAGAGGGGTTCCCCTTCTCCCTGCCGGGCCTCCCGTCGGACCGGTTCCGCTTCGCGACTCTCTCCCTCTACGCCCCCGACGCCCCGGAGAAGACCGAGGCGCTCGCCCGCGCCCTCGCCTCGGGCGACCTCCTCGTCTTCCCGACGAAGCGGCTCTACGGCGCCGTGTCGCAGGCGAGCGAGAAGTTCCCCGACACCGACCGCTTCTTCCGCCTCCTCTTCTCGGGCGACCTCGGCTGGGCGCTCGCGAGGACCTTCTCCTCGCCGCCGGGGCTCCTCGGCCTCAGCCTCCCCACCGAGCTGGCCGACGAGTCGTTCTCGGTCTACGACCACCCGAAGGTCGTCGTCTTCCGCAACGTCTCCCGCCTCGACCCGGAGGCGCTCGCGCGGAGGCTCCGCGACGCCGTCCCCTCGCGGGACCTCTCGCGCAGGGACCTCCTCCTCGCCCGTCCCGACGACCCGCACGCCGACTCGGGAGAGCGGATCGGCGGGACCCGCTCGACGCCCCTGGCGCTGCTCCTCCAGGCCGCGCTCCTCCAGGCCCTCGGCCTCGCCGCGTGGCGCCTCCTCGGCCCTCGCCTCCCCGCCGTCCCGGGCGTCTACGCGCTCTCCAAGGTGGCCGGCGTCGCCTTCTTCGGCCTCGTCGCCTGGACCCTCGTCGCCTGGGGCCTCTTCGCGTTCGTCCCCTCGTTCGCCTTCGCCGCCGCGGTCGGCGTGATCCTCCTCGGCGTCTTCCCGGGCCGGCTCCCGCGAACGCTCCCCCGGAGGGAGGCCCTCCTGACGGAGACGACCGTCCAGGGGACGTTCCTCTTTTTCGCGGCGGTGAGGGCGTGGTCGCCGGAGATCTACTGGGGCGAGAAGCCGATGGACTTCGCGATCCTGAACTCGCTGCTGAGGTCCGAGCTCCTCCCGCCCCCCGAGCCCTGGTTCTCGGGGACGACCCTCTCCTACACGTATTTCGGCCACTTCCTCGTCGCCGCCTTCGCGAAGGCGCTCGGGATCCACCCGGCCCTCGCGTTCAACCTCGGCCTCGCGACCGCCGCCGCCCTCGCCGCCGCCTCCCTCTTCGCGGCGGGAGCCTTCCTCGGCCGCCGCCTCCGGACGGGCGCGCTCGCCGTCCTTCTCGGCCTCTTCGCGGGGAACCTCGCGGGGCTCGTCGAGCTCACCCGCCGCCGGGCCGTCGACTTCGACCTCTTCTGGTCGGTCTCGCGGGTCCTGAAGGGGCAGAACGAGATCAACGAGTTCCCGTTCTGGAGCTTCCTCTTCGCGGACCTCCACGCCCACGTCCTCGCCTTCCCGCTCTTCACCGGCCTCCTCGCCGTCCTCCTCCTCCTCGCGCGGCAGCGGACGAGCCCCGACCTCTACGTCCCCCCGTTCGGGAGGTCGATCCTCCTCGCCCTCGCCTCGCTCTTCCTCGCGGCCCTCGCGATCACGAACGGCTGGAGCCTCCCGGCGACCGCTCTGTTCCTCGCGCTCCTCCTCGCGGCCTCGGGCTTCGCCGCCACGCCCCGGCCCGAGCCGCCGCTCCCGGCGAAACGCCTCGGCCGCCTCCTCGCCGGCGTCGTCGTCCCGGCCGTGGCAATCGCCCTCCCGGCGATTCTCGTCACGCTCCCCTTCTGGAGGAGCTTCGAGCCTCCGCCGCGGCACCTCGGCTGGGAGAGAGGGCCGGGCTACGACGCGCTCTCCTTCGGCCTCGTCCACGGCCTCGCCCTCGCGATCGTCGTCCCGTTCCTCCTCGCCCTCTTCCACGAGACGCGCCGCGACCCGGCGCGGCCCCGGCGCGCGGCGCTTCTCACGGGCGGGCTCTCGCTCCTCTTCGGGCTCTCGCTCCTCGAACTGCCGGCGCTCCTTCACGGGCGCCTCGCCCCCGCCCCTTCGATCCGCGCCTTCCTCGCCGGCCTCGCGCTCCTCGCCCTCGCGCTCGCGTTCGGCCGGGGCCTTCCGGCGCGCGAACGGACCGCCCCGGCCCTCGCGGCGGCGGGCTTCCTCGTCCTCCTCGCCTGCGAGGTCGTCTTCGTGTGGGACCGTATGAACACCGTCTTCAAGCTCGGCCTCGACGCGACGCTCCTCCTCGCCGTCGCGGGCGCCGCCGCGCTCGACGGCCTCCTCGCGAGGCGCTCCGTACCGGGCCCGGCCCGCGCCGCGCGCCGCGCCCTCGCGGGCGTCGCGGGGGCCGCCGCGCTCGCGACCTCGGCCCTCGCGCTGGGCGGGCACCTCTCGACGCGCCGCGTCGTGACGCCCCGCGGCACGCTCGACGGGCTCGCCTACCGCGCGGCCTACCGCCCGGCCGAGGCCGCGGCCTTCGCGTTCCTCGAACGGAACGTGGCCGGCCTGCCCGCCGTCGTCGAGGCCAGCGGCCCCCCCTACCGCGACTTCACCCGGTTCGGCTCGAACACGGGCCTGCCGTCGGCCGTCGGCTGGGAGTACCACCTCCTCCAGCGCGGAAAGGGCCGCGCGGAGGTCGAGCGGCGCACCCTCGAGGTGGCGCGGGTCTACGACCCCCTCTTCCCGGGCGACCCGGGCAGGGCCCTCTCGCAGCTCGGCGCGGGGTTCGTGGTGTCCGGAGCCGAGGAGCGGGAGGCCTACGGCGCGCGGCACGAAGCTCTCCTCGGGGCCTTCCCCGACCTGCTCGAGCCGGTGTTCGCCGAGGGAGACGTCACCCTCTATCGCATCCGGCTCTCCGGGCGTTACGAAAGGGAACACTTCACGAGGACTCCGCCCGGCACGTTCCCCGTCCGCTAGAAGGCAAACCACTCCCGGAAATGTATTTACGCCGCCGGACCAAACGCGGCACGTGCCTTGCTTTTACCTCTATGCGTTGCTCCGACGACCGGGGCGAACAAAGGAGGGCAGCGAATGGCAGCGAGCCGGCAGGCTCCGGGGCGATCGAGACGAAGAGGGGTCACCCTCATCGAGCTGATCGTCGTCCTCGCCATCCTCGGCCTCGCGCTGACGTTCGGGCTTTCCGGCCTGAACTCCGCCTTCAAGCGCCAGCGCCTGAACACGGCCGCGGAAGACCTCAAGACGCTCGCGGGGCGCGCCCTGACCGAGATGCAGAACCGGAACGTCCCCACCTTCCTCGTCTTCGGAAACTACATCGCCGACGTCGGGACCGACGTCGCCGTCGTCATCGACACGAACGGCAACGGCGCGTGGGACGTCGACAAGGACTCCGACGGGCTCTTCGACGACCCCGACAACGACGACGAGGTGCTCTGGCGGACCCGCGTCCCCGTCGACGTGGCGCTCTCCAACACGGCGCTGACCGCCCAGGCCTTCAACACCCAGTGGGCGCGCCCCTCGTCGGGCCCCGTCTCGGCGGCCCTCATGTGCGACTTCATGGGGCGGGCGATGATCCCCGGCGCCACCCCCGCGATGATCACCGGGCCGGCCACCGTGCAGCTGTCCCACAGGGAGATGATCACGGGCTCGCTGACGCCCCAGGTGACCTACACCGTCTCCGTCGGGCCGCTGTTCAAGGCCTCCATCGCGAGGGTCCCGTGAAGTCAGGAAGGAGCTCTCCCATGACGACCCGAGCCCGACTCTCCCGCCGGCGACCGACCCGCGGGGGAACGCTGATCGAGGTCCTGATCGCGATGGCGCTCCTGGGCCTCCTGATGGTCGGGATCCTCCAGCTCTTCTCCCTCTCGCTCCTGACGGACTCGGGGTCGGCCGCCCGGACCGACATGACGCTCCGGGCCCAGCAGGTCGCCGAGAACCTCCGCTACCTCCACTTCCTCAGGAGCCGGGGCGAGACGATCCCGGCGGGCACCGGCATCCCGGCCTCCCCCTCGGACGGCCTGACGACGGACCTCCCCTGGGACGGGACCGAGGCCACCTGGGCGTACTGGGGCCCGGGCGGGGCGAACGTATTCGAGCAGACGCGGCCACCCTACCGGGTCTCCTACACCTATGCCACGTCGGCGACCCCGAACTACTGGTTCGTGACGGTCTCGGTCGTTTCCGAGGACGCCCCGGCCGGCCTGACCTACCTCGGGACGAGCGCCCGAGTGAAGCGAGTCGACTATGTCTGCCAGGTCCCGCAGTAGCCGTCTCCGGGGCGTCACCCTCTCGGAGGCGCTCGTCTCGCTCCTGATCCTGACGATGGTGATGATCGTGGCCCTGACGCTCCTCTTCACCATGAAGTCGTTCGCGGAGCGGCAGCAGGCCAAGACGGCTCCGCGCCAGACCGCGCGGCGCGCCGTCGACTACCTCTCGACCTTCATCGCCGGCGCGACCGACCTGAACGACGACGCGACCCCCCCGAACCCGAACGCGATCGTGACCTGGTACTCCGTTCCGGGCGCGGGCGGGCCCGCCGTCAAGCAGGCCAGCTTCAACAACCTCCCCGTCGGGAGCGCCCTCGGCGAGCCCGGGACCGACATCCTGACGATCGCCCTTCCCGTGAGCGCCGAGAAGGTCCCCTTCACGCAATGGTCGGGGACCGCCCACACGACCGACTGGCTCGACTACAGGGACGGATGCGTCGGGACGGACGGAACGGCGACGATGACGCAGAACTTCCTGCAGCTCACAGGAGCCACGGGGGCGTCGGGGTCCGAGACCAGCGGCGTCCTGACGGTCGTCGACGCGAACGGCTCGTGGGCCTACTACCAGATCACGGCATACGGCCCCTTCGCCTGCGGGAGCGTCTCCGGGGGAGGCGACCCGAACCCCGTCCAGGTCGTCGCGAACCCGGCGGCGGCCGCGCGCGTCGACCCCACGACCGGCGAGCCCACGCTGGCGCCTCCCGTCTTCCTCTGCGCGGGGATGCGCTTCTTCTCGTTCCGCGTCCGGCGCGACGGCAACGGCGTCCTGAACCTGGAGCAGAAGGCGGGGCTCTTCGACCCCGCCACCGACAACCCCGGGAACGCCTTCACGCCGATCATGCCCGACGTCGAAGACTTCCAGGTCGCCTACCTCTACTCGCAGTCCCCGGACGGATCGGGACGGACGATCTTCAACGCCTGGGACGAAGCCACCGCCTCGGCCGTCGGCATCCCGGCCGACGGGTCGATCCCGACCGGGTCGGGAGGGGTCCCCTACCAGGGCACCGGGAGCCTCTGGGACGTGGCGAACGTCTCGGGCCTCCGCGTCTCCGTGACGGCACGATCCGCCCCGCTGCGCTTCGAGTCGCGGAAGATCTCGGTCCGCCGCGGCAACGAGACCCTGACGAACGTCCGGCCTCGCTCGGAGGACCGCGCCGACGCCGGGCCGGACGACTTCGAGGCGCCCGCCGCGACTTCGGGGCCGCGCGTCGGCGACTTCGACCACCACAGGATCACGTCCACCGTCCTCATCCGGAACCGGATGCTGGGGAACTGAGCCATGAGAGCGATCGAGACACAGCCCGACCGCCTTCCGCCGGGCGCGCGGCGCCGGCGGGGGAGCGCCCTCATCACCGTCCTCCTGGTCGTCCTCGCCCTGACGGTCATCGGCATCGGGGTCGCGTTCTTCACCTCGACGGAGGACAGGATCTCGGGCAACGCGAGGATGAGCCGCGTCGGCTTCTACGCGGCCGAGGCCGGCCTGCGGCAGGCCGAGTCGCTCGTGACGAACTTCACGACGACCCTCGGCGGCAACGCGTCGAGCCTCCTCAGCGGGACGGGCGCGAACATCTACGCCCCGCCGGGCGGCGGCCGGCCCGCCTATCTCCTCACGATCGCCGGCGTCTCCTACCGGAACGTCGTCCTCGCCCAGCCGCTCGGCGACGACCGCAGCCGGGCGATGTACAGCCTCTTCATCCGGAACAACGAGGAGGACTCCGGCGGGGACAACCTCGACTCGGACGGCCGGGTCAACATCATCGCCGTCGGCCAGATGGTCCTCGTCGACGCGTCCGGCAACCCGGTCCTCGACGGGGACGGCAACCCGACGGTCGGGATCACGAAGGTCCTCGAGGAGCAGATCGACTCGAGCCCGGAAGGCTCGGCCGCGGCGACTCAGAAGGGCGCCAACACGGGCGGCACGAGCGCCGGCGCGAAGTAGGGGCCGACGATGACGCACCCGCGCCCCGCACCGACAGGCGACACGACGACGAGAGTCAAGACGAGAGTCAAGGAGACCACGGAGATGAGGAACCCCGGAAAGACCCACCGCCCCCTCGCGCTCGCCCTCGCCGCGCTCGTCGCCGCGGCCCTGCCGGCGCCCCTCGCCGGGCAGACGCCGACCGAAGGCTACGACCCGATGCGGCAGATCACCGCCCAGCTCGTCAAGGCGAACCTCCTCATCGTCCTCGACACCTCCGGCTCGATGGCGTGGGACATGGCCGGCACGACGCTGGGAGACACCGACGCCTTCACGAAGTACGACGGGGCCAACGTCGACGGCGATGCCGTCACCGGCCGTCTCTTCTGGGTGAGCAGCTTCCCGACGAGCTCCAACGTGCAGGGCGGCAGCACGGGAACGCTCGGCTTCGACGCCCGGGTCGACGGGAGGCAGACCGTCGGAGGGACCACGTACAACAACGACGCCGTCGTGAACGTCCGGACCAGCAACGTCCGGGGCGTCGGCTACCCCGGGATCTACACGTACTCGGCCTACTCGAAGACGGCACCGAACAAGCTCGGCTATCGCGACTACAGCCGCGCCGGCGCCCCGTGGGTCTACGCGACGAACCTCCCGGTCATGAGCTACTACTCCTCCACCCGGTACCGGCTCGTCTACCGCTGCCGACCCGTCGGCACCTGGACGGACGGGGGGCTCGTCCCCTGGAGCAGCGACCGCTCCGGCGCGGGCCGGATCTACTGGCAGTACAACACCAGCTTCGACACGAACGACTGCTCGGCCTTCACCTGGCAGCTCAAGTTCGACCCTCCCTCGCGGATGAGCCTCCTGAAGAACGCCCTCGGGAACTCGGTCTACGTGGCGCAGGAGTACACGCCTCCCCCGATCCGGGTCGCGGGATCGCCCGTGACCCGCTGGCCGGCCGAGTCCACCTGGCGGTTCGACACCTCCAACTACGCCTCGAACCCCTGGACGACCTGGCTCGCCGACGACGCCGCCGCCGCGGGCCGGCGCAACTCCCTCCCGGGCACGGACGGCCGCTGGTTCACCTACCGGGAGGGCTACAGGCTGCCCGGCCACGAGCACGACTACGAGTTCACGATCGAGCCCGGCTACAACCTGGAGGACCGGACGGTCATCTACAACCCGACGACGCGGGTCGCCACCGCGATCCCGAAGCCCAACGCCGCGACGCCCACCTACATCGAGCAGCCGGGCCCCCCGCTCAAGGCCTTCTACGGCTCGGCCGACTCGGACCTCTACGTGCCGGTCGACTCCGCCGGGAACCCGGCGCTGCCCTACACCCCGCTCCGCCCGCTGCCGGCCACGATCCCGGCGGCCCAGGACGCGAAGCTGCGAAGCGTCGGCCTTCCCCGGCCGGGCTTCGGATCGGCCGTCCTCGACCCGCCGCAGGACATCATCGCGAGGAACGCCAGCCGCATCAACTTCGGCATCCAGACCTTTGCCGGCACGACCGCGACGACGTTCCCCCTCCTCGCGCCGATCGACACCACCGACGGCTCGAACGTCGAGCGGCTCCTCGGCTACCTCTCCCAGAGGGTCAGCCCGAACGGGACGGGCCTCTCGTTCTCCGTGCCCAGGGCACTGGTCCCGGTAAACGCCACGAACCGGGAGAACGTCTCCCCTCTCGGGGCGAGCGGCTCGACGCCGACCCGGGGCGCCCTCGGGCAGGCCAAGGCGATCATCGCGTCGACGTTCGCCGGCACGTCGGCCGTCCCGCTGACGACCTCGAACAGCTCCAGCTGGAGCCTTCCGGCCGACGCGAAGGGGATGTGCAAGCGCCCCTACGGCGTCATCCTCGCGACGGACGGGATGTCGAACTACCAGAACCCGGACAACCGCAACTGGGTCAACCCGTGCGGGAGCGCGGCGGACGGCCGCCAGTGCGACAGCGGCGCGGGGGTCGACTGCCCGCGGGACTGGGCGGTCCACGCCGCCGGCATCGCGGACGAGATCTGGAACGACGAGCTCGACCCGGGCGGGGGCGCCCCCACGATCAACCCGCGGACGTGGGTGATCGGCATGAGCTCGGCCGTCGGGCCCTGCGAGCTCGACTTCATCGCCTACATGGGCCGGACCGACGCCTCGAGCCCCGTCGGCGACGCCGGCTTCGGCGGCTACGACGCCGTCAACAACCCGAATCTCCCCGACCCGGCGGCGACCGTCGACGCGAACCCCGTGGGCACCTTCTCGGGGAACTTCGTCGGGCCCAACGGCCAGCGGCGCTGGAACCGGGACACCTCGAAGTGGTTCAAGGCGGCGAACGACCCGCTCTTCCCGTGGCTCGCGAGCGTGCCGGCGACGGACATCACCGCACCGCCGACGGACCGCGCGAGCCACAACGCGTACTTCGCGGAGAGCGCCAGGGCGATCGGCGACGCCTTCGTCGCCATCGTCAACGCGACGGCCACCGGCGACTACGCGACGAACGCCCCGGTCTCGGGGATGTCCGCCGCGGCGTCCAACATGGTCTTCCTCCCGTCGACCGGCTTCCCGAACTGGCGAGGGCATCTCTACGCCTTCGACACGAACAAGGACCCGGCCGACGCCGACTACCTGAAGTGGGACGCGGGCGCGCTCCTGAACGCCACCCCTTCGAGCGGCCGAAAGATCTTCACCTGGAACCCGGCCACGAACGCCCTCGTCGAGGTGACCGTGGCGAACCTGGCGACAGCGCCGCTCTCGGGCGTCCCGGGTCTCACCGCACAGGTCGTGGACTTCATCCGCGGCAATGACGGGTCCGGCAACCCGCGCGCCTGGCGCCTCGGCCCGATGATCAACTCGGCTCCCGCCCTCGTGGCGGCGCCCTCGGCGTGGGTCCAGAACAACGTGGTCGACCACAAGTCGTTCCAGGCCACCTACGCGTCCCGGGACCCTCTCCTCTGGGTCGGGTCCAACGACGGGATGCTCCACGCCTTCCGCTCGACGGACGGCGCCGAGCAGATCGCGCTCATCCCGCCGAGCCTCCTCTGGAAGCAGGTGACGCTCTACAACAACTACACCGCCGCCCCCACCTTCCCGACAGGCCAGCCGCCGGACGTCCTCGAGCACATCTACGGCGTCTCGAACTCGTTCCGGTTCGGCGACGTCTACGACGGCTCCGCCGGTGGGTACAAGACGATCGGCGTCGTGACCCTCGGAGCCGGCGGGTCCGACCTCCTGGCGATGGACGTCACGACGGTCCCGCGCCCGGACGACGCCGCCTACCCGGCTGCGCCGATCTCGATCCTCTGGACCAAGACGACGGGCCCGTCGAGCACGGGCGGCGCGCTCGAGCAGCTCGCCCAGACGTTCTCGATCCCGGCGATGGCCCCGGTCGCGTCGGACACCTGGCGCCTCATCGGGGGGAGCGGGTTCAACCCCACCAACACGGCGGCGAACCAGGGGCTCGGGACCTTCGTCGCGCCGAGGACGTACGTCCTCAACCCGGTCGACGGCTCCGTGATCCAGACCCACTCCCTCTCGTCTCCCACCACCCCGGCGCCGTTCGTCGGGAACCAGGCCTTCGCCGACTCGGTCCTCTTCGACCCGAAGGCGAAGGCCTACCAGGACGACAACGTCGCGAGGCTCGGCCTGCAGGCCGACCTGAACGGCCGCATCTGGTTCCACTATTCCACGACGCCGGGGAGCCCTCTCTTCGACCGGGCGACGGTCGGGATCGACGTCTCCACCGACGTGACCCCCTCGCAGTCGCAGCCCCTCTACTACAACCCGGCCGCGAGCGGGTACGGCACCGGGCCGACCGCGGGGTGCGTCGCCTACGCGTTCGGCAGCGGCGCCCTCTACGAGCGCAGCGACAGGATCACGGGCTCGAGCATCGGGACCCACCCGGCGTTCGTGCCTCGCCTCTACGTCGCGACGGGCGAGAAGTCCTCTTTCACCGCCAGGCTCCCCGCGGACAACATCATCTCGAGGGTCATCGCCTCCACCTGGCCCCTGACGGAGACCGACGGCACCGTCACGACCGTCACCTTCGGAAGGCGGACCCAGCTGACGGCCCCGCCGTTCATGCTCGTCCCGAAGTCGGGCGAGGGGACGACGACCGCGCTCTTCCTCCTCTACGACCCGGACATCGGCTGCAACGGCTTCTCCTACGTCGTCGTCATCGAGTTCAAGGGGGACGACGCCTGCCAGCCCGGGAACGACACCTACATGGCCTACCCGGCCGGGGTCGGCGCCGCCAGCGGCTTCACGATCGCCGGCGACAAGGTCCTCGTCTCCAAGAGCGGCATCGGCGAGGGCCAGCGGGCGAGCCTCTACGAGCCCCCCAACATCACCGCCGCCGTCGGCGGCGTCGCGGTCCCGCGGGTCCGCTGGTGGAGGGAGCTGAAGTAGGCTTCGGCGCACGCGCTCCGGGCGCGCAACCGGGTGAAAGGGGCGGGTCTTCCCGCCCCTTTCCTTTTCCCCCTGGGCTACGATTCTGGGCAACGGAGGGAACGCCGTGGTCCTCGAGATGATGAAGAAGGGGTTCCGCTCGGACTCCGGGGTCGTCGCGCAGCTGAGGGCCCACCAGTGGACGAGCGACGCCCAGAAGAAGGACCTCGTCGAGAGGTTCCAGGCGCTGACCGACCTCTCCGTCGACGACGTGGCCTGGTGCGCGGCCGACCCGACGCCGGAGATCCGCGCGGCCGGCCTCGCGATCCTGAAACGGAGGGGGACCGACCGGGCCGCCCTCGACGCGGTCGTCGCGATGGCCCGGACCCGCTCCGAGGCCGCCCGCCGGGCCGTCCAGCGCTTCCTCAGGGACCTCGCGGGAGGAGCGGACCTCGGAGGGTTCCTCCTCCAGCTGGCCGAGAGGGGCGACGACTTCGCGAAGCTGACGGCCCTCGAGATGGCCCAGGACCTCCCCCCGGAGCGGGCCTTCGCGGTCTATCGCAAGGTCCTCGTCGCGGGCGACCCTCTCCTTCGCTCGCGGGCCCTGAAGGCCGTCGCGGCGACGCGGGAGATCTCGGTGACGCCGCAGGCCCGCACCCTGGCCCGGGCCGCGCTCAAGGACGAGGACGAGGAGACGAGGATCCAGGCCCTCGCCGTCCTCGAGCAGGCGCCGGACGAGGAGCTCGTCACGCACCTCCTCGACCTCTCCCGGTCGGGCGGCGGAGGGCGCGTCGCCGCCCGGGCCCTCGCCTCCCTCGAGCGACTCCTCCCTTCCGCGAAGGCCGACCACACGAAGGAGGTCCTCGCGCTCCTGGCGGACGGCCACGAGTCGGTACGGAGAGGGGCCCTCGGCCTCGTCGCCCGGCTGCCCGCCGACACCCTCGCCCCGCGCTTCCTGCAGGCGTTCGAGGGGGCCTTCGTCTGGATCCGGGACCGCGCCCTCGAGACGGTCGTCAAGGGGAACCCCGAGTTCGTCCCGGCGCTCCTCCGGCTCACGGAATCGCCCGACCCGTCTCTGGCCCGGCCCGCCAAGGAGCTCGCCCTCCTCATCGACGACCCGCGCGCCGTCCCGGCCTGGATGAGGCTCCTCGAGGAGCCCGACTGGTGGATCCGGTCGAGGGCGCTCGAGAACCTCGGCAAGCACGGCAGCGGAGACGAGGTCCTCCAGAGGATCCTCGCGCTCCTGAACGACCGGCTGACCGTCCTGCCCGCCGTCGGCGCGCTCGGCGCCCTCGGCGACCCCCGCGCGGCCGGGCCGCTCTTCGAGCTCTTCAAGGCCTGTCGCGAGAAGCCCGACGACCAGCTCGAGATCCTGGACGCCCTCGCCCAGCTCGGAACGAAGCTGCCGAAGGTCGCCGAGGTCCTCGCCAGCGTCTCGAAGGTCGCCGAGCTCGACCGGAGCGTCCGCGAGAAGGCCCGCCGCCTCGTCGGCAAGCTCCAGGGAGACGCCGCCCGCGACGCGCTCCCTCCTGTCCTCGTGCCGGTCGTCGCCGCCGAGATAAAGGGAAACCCGGCTCCGACCCTCCAGGACTTCCTCGCCGACACGGTGGCGAAAGGCGCCTCCGATTTCCACCTCGCGACCGGCTTCGTCCCTCACCGGCGGATCCACGGCCAGCTCGTCCCGCTGGAAGCCCCGACGACGACCCCGGAAGCGGCCGAGAGGCTCATCCGGTCGGTCCTCACGCCGGCGGAATGGGAGGAGCTCGTCGCGCAACGGAACCTCGACGTCTGCATCCGCGTTCCCGGGCTCGGCCGGTTCCGGGCGAACTTCTTCTCCCAGCGGCTCGGCTTCGACGCCTGCTTCCGCGTCATCCCGCAGACGGTTCCCACGCTCCTCGACATCGAGCTCCCGGAGTCGACCTGGGAGCTGACCCGGTACACGCAGGGGCTCGTCCTCGTGACCGGGCCCGCGGGGTGCGGCAAGTCGACGACCCTCGCCGCCCTGCTCAACCGCGTGAACGAGACGCGGAAGGGGCACATCATCACCGTCGAGGACCCCGTCGAGTTCGTCCACACCAACAAGGAGTGCCTCGTCAACCAGAGGCAGGTGCCGCACCACACCGCCTCGTTCGCCCGCGCCCTGAAGGCGGCGCTCCGCGAGGACCCCGACGTCATCCTCGTCGGCGAGATGCGGGACACCGAGACGATGGCCCTCGCGATCTCCGCGTCGGAGACCGGTCACCTCGTCTTCGGCACGCTCTCGACGACGACGGCGCCCGCCACCGTCGACCGGATCGTCAACTCCTTCCCGGCAGGCCAGCAGGGGCAGATCCGGACGATGGTCTCCGAGTCGCTGAAGGCGGTCATCTCGCAGACGCTCCTCCCGCGGCGCGGCGGGGTGGGGCGGATCGCGGCGTTCGAGATCCTCCGGGGGACCCCGGCCGTCGGGGCCCTCATCCGCGAGTCGAAGACCTTCCAGCTCCCCGGCATCCTCCAGACGGGCCAGCTTGCCGGCATGAACACGATGGACCAGGCGCTCCTGAAGCTCGCCGAGGAGCGGAAGATCGACGCGGAGGTCGCGATGGACCGGGCCCTGAAGAAGGAGCCGTTCGAGAAGCTCGCCGCCGAGGAACGGCTGGAGGACGCATGAGCGCCGGCACCCCGGCCGGAACCGGCCACCGCATCGACGCCCTTCTCCGGGTGGTCCTCGAGAAGAAGGCGTCCGACCTCCACGTCGTCTGCGGGTCTCCCCCGATGATCCGCGTCGACGGCGACCTGACGCACCTGCGCTGGCGCTCGGTGAGGGAGGAGGACTTCGAGAACCTCCTCCACCCGATCTCGCCGCCGCGCGTCTGGGAGGAGTGGGCCCGGCGCGGAGACGCCGACTTCGCCTACGCCATGGGCGACAAGGCGCGATTCCGCGTGAACCTCTTCCGGCAGGAGCACGGGCCCGCGGCCGTCCTCCGGATGATCCCGCCCCGCGTCCTGACGGTGGAGGACCTCGGGCTCCCGGAGCCGGTCGCCGCCGTCGGACGGACGCTCCGGGGACTCGTCCTCATCACGGGCCCGACGGGCTCGGGGAAGTCGACGACCCTCGCGGCGCTCGTCGACCGGATCAACCGGACGAAGGCGTACCACATCGTCACGATCGAGGACCCCGTCGAGTTCGTCCACGTCTCGCAGAAGTCGATCATGTCCCACCGGGAGCTCGGCCCCGACACGCCGACGTTCGCCGCGGCGCTGAAGGCGGCGCTGCGCGAGGACCCGGACGCGATCCTCGTCGGCGAGCTGCGCGACCTCGAGACGATGCAGATGGCCCTCCACGCCGCGGAGACGGGCCTCCTCGTCTTCGGGACCCTCCACACGAACTCCGCCTCGAAGGCGATCGACCGCCTCATCGACGGGTTCCCGTCCGAGGAGCAGGAGCAGGTCCGCATCGTCCTCTCCGAGGTCCTCAAGGCCGTCGTCGCCCAGGTCCTCCTCCGCAAGAAGGGGGGCGGGCGCATCCCGGCGTTCGAGGTCCTCCGGGGCTCGGCCGCCCTGGCGAACGCCATCCGCGAGGGGAAGACCTCGACGATCGCCTCCCTGATCCAGACGGGACGCTCCCAGGGGATGGTCTCGATGGACCAGTTCCTCGCGGACCTGGTCTCGCGCGACCTCGCCGATGCGGAGGAGGCCTTCGAGAAGGCCGTCGACAAGGACTACTTCCGGTCGCTCGTCGAGAAGAAACGCGCCGGCCTCGTTCCGCAGGAGTAGAAGGCCCCCGGCGCCGTCAGCCGCCGGGCGGGAGCGGCGGGCCGGGGAGGGTGATGCGGAAAGAGGCCCCGCCGAGGCGCTCGGAGCGGCCCGCGGCAGCCTCGCCGCCGTGAAGGGCGGCGATCTTCGCGACGAGGGAGAGGCCGAGTCCCGTCCCCCCTTCCTTCGTGGAGGCGAACGGGACGAAGAGCTTCGGGAGCGCCTCCGCGGAGACCCCGGGGCCGCTGTCCTCCACGGTGAGGGCCGAGCCCGCCGGGCCCGGCTCACCCCGCAGGAGGACCCGGCCGTCCTCCCCGGCGGCTTCCGTCGCATTCCTCACGAGGTTCACGAGGGCCCGGCGGAGGAGGGCCGCGTCCGCGGCGACCGTCGGGAGGTCGCCTTCCACGGCGAACGCGACCCCCGGGTTCGTGGTCCGCCCCTCCGCGACGACGTCCGCGACGAGGCTCGCGAGGTCGACGGGCCCGATCTGCAGGCGCTCGGGGCGGGCGAAGAGGAGAAAGTCGCCCGTGACGCGGGCGACGTGCTCGGCCTCCGCACGGATCCGCGCGAGGTGCCGCGTGCGCGCCTCGGGGTCCGTCGTCGTCCCGGCGAGCCGGGCGTAGCCGAGGATGGCCGCCGTCGCGTTGCGGAACTCGTGGGCGATGCCGGCGGACATCTCGCCGAGGGAGGCGAGCTCGCGGCGGAAGGAGAGCTCCCGCTCGAGCCTCTTCACGGCGGTCCGGTCCTCGAGGAAGACGAGGCCACCGAGGAACCTCCCGCCCGCATCGGCGACCGGGACCGCCGTCACGGCGAGGAGGCGCGCGCCCGTCGCCTCGCCGCGCGCGGCGTCCGCTCCGAGGGTCGGCTCCCCCCGCAACGCCGCCGTCGCCGCCTGCGCGAGGACGGGCCACTCGGCGAGGACCTCGGCGGCCGGGCGTCCCAGGGCGTCGCGGCCGAGGTCGAGCGCCGAGAGGGCCGGCGCGTTCGCGTCGGCCAGCGTCCCCGCCTCACCGAGGACGAGGAGGCCGCCGGGGTGCGACCGGATGAGGGTCTCCGCCGTGACGGCGAGGGCGTCCGCCCGTTCCTTCTCCCTCCGGCGGAGGGCCTCCAGCTCCGCCGTCCGGCCGCGGAGCTCGTCGATCGTCCTCGAGAAGGCCGCGACGGGAGCGTCCGGGACCGTCTCGGTCCCGGCGCCCGGCGGGACGAGCGCCGCGGCGCTGCGCGCGGTCTCGGCGAGGGCGTCGATCGGGCGCGTCAGGCGCCGCAGGAATGGGAGGACGAGGAGGACGAGGAGGGCGACGCCTGCGGGAACGACGAGGGAAAGGATGCGGAGGGTCCGCTCCGCTGCGACGAGGGGCGTCGCGTCGTAGACGGCCCGGAGGACCGCCCTCCCCCCGTCCACGCGGACGGCGACGGCGACGACGGGCGTCCCGCGCGCCGCACCCCTCGTGACCCGCGTCTCCAGGGAGCCGGGCTGCTCCTCGGGAGAAAGGCGCTCGGGGACCGCTGCGGCCTCCGGAAGCCAGGAGACGCTCCTGAGGAGCGTCCCCGCCGGATCGAAGAGGGCGACCTGCTGAGGCCAGAACTCGCGGAGGAGGGCGACGACCTTCGCGTCGCCGGCGAGGGCCCCGGAGAGGTCCTGCGCCTGCTCGACGCGTGCGGCGATGGCCCGGGTCTCCGCGGCGAGCCGGCGCTCCGTCTGCGCGACGGCCCAGCCCGTCGTCATCCGGAGGGCGACGAGCGAGGCCCCCGCGAGGAAGAAGACGAAGACGAGGCCGGCGAGGACGAACCTGCGCACCTCCCGTTCCCAGGGCCCCGTCCCGGTGGTCACGGCAGGAGCCCCCGGCCGGGAACCGGCATCCCGGCGGCGATGAGGTCGACGACGGGACCGCCCCACTCGCGCACGACGACCGCCGCGACGGCGAGGAAGACGCCGAAGGGGACGTCCACGCGGGCCAGCAGGACGAGAAGGCCGCCCGGCACCGACTCGGCCCGGGCCGCAAGGACGCGGAAGAACTCGCCCGTCTCGTCCTCGACGGCGAGGCGGCCCGTCGCCGTGGCCAGGCCCGCCGCGGCCCGTCGTCGCGCCAGGCGCACGAACGCGGCGACGGGGCGCACGACCGGCCCGACGCCGGCGAGGCTCGCTCCCGCCGCCGGGGCGCCCGGGATCTCCGCCCAGCGCCGTCCCGCCTCCGCGACGAGGTCCGAGGCCTCGAGGAAGAGACCGTGGCGGGCAGCCTCCTCGCGTGCGGCCGCCTCCGAACGGCGCGCCCGCGCGAAGGCGCGGCGCCACGCGGCCGCCCTCCCGAGCGCCGGGAGGCCCGCGATGACGGTGCCGGTGACCGACGCGGCGAAGAGGGTGAGGAGGACCCCGCCCGGCCCCACGAAGGCGCCGATCATGGCGATCATCTTCACGTCGCCGAGGCCCATTCCCTCGCCGCCGCGGACGCGCTCGTAGACGGCCCCGACGCCCCAGACGAGAACGGCGCCGAAGGCGGCCCCGGCCGCGGCGGGCAGGAGGTGGGTCGAGAACGCCGCGATGCCCCGGGCTTCGAAGCGAGGCAGGTCCCGAACCGCCGCGAGGAGGAGACCGATAGCGAGGACCCCGAGCGTGACCTCGTCCGGCAGGATCCGCGCCTCCAGGTCCGTCGCCGCGAGGATGACCGCGGCCGTTGCGAGGACCGCACCGGCGAGCGCGACCTCCCCGACCCCGTGGCGGAGCGCCGCGGCGAGGAAGATCGCGGCGACGAGCGCCTCGACGAGCGGGTACCGGGGGGAGATCGGGGCGCGGCAGGTCCGGCAGCGCCCGCGCAGGAGGAGCCAGGAGAGGATGGGAATGTTGTCCACGGCCCGGATCGGCGTGCGGCACGCGGGGCAGGCCGAGCGCGGCGCGACGACGGAGGCGCCGCGGGGAAGGCGGTGGATGCAGACGTTGGCGAACGAGCCGACGATCGCTCCGAGGGCGACGACGAACGGCAGCAGGACGACGTCCTCGGGCGTCACCGGCGGCGTCCCCCCGGGGGAGCCGCCAGGGCGAGGGCCAGGACGGCGAGGAGGCCCGCGGCGGACAGGCCGAGACCGATGCGGAACGACCGGGGGCGGTAGGCGATCTCGATGCGGTGCTCCCCGGGCGGAACGACCACGGCGAGAAGGGCGAGCTGGGCCCTGAGGACCGGCACCGCCTCGCCGTCGACCCGCGCTTCCCAGCCGGGGTCCCAGCTGCGCGTCAGGACCAGGAGGGAGGCCACAGAGGCCGAGGTCGTCAGCTCGGCCCTTTCCGGCTCGTCGGCAACGAACCGGGCGGCCGCCCAGGCTCCCGCCGGGCGCGGCGAGGGAAGGTCGATGCCGCGCGGGGGCGGGGCCACGAGGGCGAGGCGCGCCGGGTCGAAGCCCGGGCTTCGCAGCGCCTCCCGGGTCTCGTCGTCGTCCGCGATCCGGCTGGCCGCCGGAAAGTAGGACCGGCCGAAAGCCCCGGGCGCGTCGTAGCGGCGCACGCCCTTCTTCTCGGCCGAGAGGCGCAGGCCGGGAATCCTCGGCGGGAACGGGGAGACGACGTGCCTGACGTTCACGAGGGCCAGGATGCGTGCGGCGTCGCCGCCCTCGAGGGCGGCACCGACGAGCCGTTCCGGCCGCGGGCTTCCTAGGGGAGAGCCCGACCCGGTCGTGGCGACCCCGTGGTAGAGGTTCGAGTACCCGGCGAGCGCAGCCCCCGCGCGGGCGACGGAGCCCTCTCCCCATCCCGGCTCGGCGGCGTAGCGCCATCGGAGCGCGAGGCTCCGGTCCTGCCCGGCGGGGGCGAAGACGCGCCCGGCCTCGGGGGTGCGGGGGACGTCGGAGAGGAGCGACTCCGCGGAGAGGACCGCCGCCGCCGGGACGCCGGCGAGGGGCTCCGATGCGAGCCAGGGAAGGGGAAGGACCGCGAGGGCCGCAACGAGCGCTCCCGCCCGCGGCGCGGGCGGCGCGGTCCCGCGACGGGCCGCGAGAAGGACCGCGGCTCCGGCGAGGGCGGCCGCGAGACCGGCCCACGTACGGCCCGGGTCGCGCGTCTCGCGAATCGCGGGGCGAAGGCCCGCCAGGGCCGCGAGGCCGGCGAGGAGGAGGAGCCCGACCGCGAGCGCCACGAGAGCCGCCTTTCGCCGGGCCCGGGATTCGGCGAAGGCCGCGTCGCCGGCCTCCTCCGGACCTTCGGGAAGCGAGGGCCGGAAGCGTCCCCAGAGCCATCCGTCGAGGCCGACTCCCGCCGCGACCGCGAGGGCGAGATGGGCGAAGACGATCCAGCGGGCCGGGTAACGGATCCCGCGGAGGAGTCCCCCGTCGAAGAGGAGGGGCGCCAGGTACCCCGCCGAGCCGAGGGCCAGGAGGAAGCCCCCTGCCCCGAGAAGGCCGAGACCGGCGAGAAGGCGGCGGCGGCCCGGAAGGCCCGCGCCGGCCCCGGCCGCGAGAAGCAGGGTGAGCGGGCCGAGGGCCAGGGTCACGAGGTAGCCGCCGCGGCCCGGCGAAGGATTCCGCGTTTCCTCGGGTCGGGGTGCGGCCACGAGGTCGGTGAGGTCCGAGTGCCCGATGGCCCGGGCGAGCGCCTCTTCCCGGGTCGTCCGCTGCAGGCGCTCCGAGCTCAGGATGAGACCGGCGAACGGGAGGAGAGCCGCGCCGGCGACGAGGAGCCCCGCGAGAAGAGGTAGTACCGCGCTGGCCGCGACGCGGTCGCGGCGTTTCCCGGCCTCGGGAGCCTCGCCCTCCGTCCCGGCAAAGAGCGCGAGGAGCAGGGCTGCCGCGGTCCCGGCCGCGGCGAGGGCCGGCTCCCCCGCCAGAAACGCCCCCGCGACGGCGAGGGCGAAGCCCACACCCCGCGAGCGGCCGACGGCGACGCGCCGGGCGCAGGCGAAGAGCCACGGGAGCCACGCCGCCGTGCAGGCGTTGTTGTAGACGGGCAGGAGGGAGAGGAACGCGCCCCCGCCGGAGTAGAGCCCCGCCGCGAGGAGGGCCGCCGGCCGCGAGCCCCCCAGGCTCCAGACCCAGTAGGCCGCGCCCGCCGCGGCAAGGGCGAGGTGGAGGGCGATCCCGAGGAACGCGCCCTCCCTCCAGCCGAGGAGGAACGGGAGGTCCCCCGGGTAGAGGACGCCGCTCTGGAGCTGCGCCAGCCACGGCTCGCCCCCTCCCGAGAGCGGGTTCCAGAGGGGGGGAGACCCGGACGCCCACCGCTCGGCGGTGTAGGACTTCATCGGCCAGAAGAAGTCGGCGAGGTCCCCGCGGGCGGGAACCTCTCCCGAGGCGAGGAGCGGCGCGAGGAGGGCCGCGGCCAGGAGCAGTCCCACGGCGGCGCCGCGGAGCGCGGTCCCGCGGGCGGCTCGGTCTCCCGTGAGGTCGACGGACATCCGCAGGATTGTATTGGTTCCCGGAGCCGGTCAGGGGGCCGGTCCCGGAAAAGAGAAACGCCCGGGCTGTTACGCCCGGGCGATTCATAAATTCCCGGCGGCGTCCTACTCTCCCACACAGTTGACCCGTGCAGTACCATCGGCTCCGAAGGGCTTAACTGCCGTGTTCGGAATGGGAACGGGTGGAGCCCCTTCGATATGGCCACCGGAAAACTCGGTTACTTACCAAGTCCCAGAATCGAGTCGTCATTTCGTTTCGCGCGTTCTCTCATCTTCGCGCCTCAAGAATTTTATGGCCAAGCCTCACGGACGATTAGTACTGGTCAGCTTCGCGCCTTGCCGTAGCTTGGCAGCTTCCACACCCAGCCTATCAACGTGGTCGTCTCCCACGGTCCTTCAGGGGGTTGCCCCCAGGGAAATCTAATCTTGGGGTCGGCTTCGCGCTTATATGCCTTCAGCGCTTATCCTACCGAACTCCGCTACCCGGCGTGTGCCGCTGGCGCGACAACCGGTGCACAGGAGGTTCGTCCAACCCGGTCCTCTCGTACTAGGGTCGGGGCCCCTCAAATTTCCTGCGCCCACACGAGATAGGGACCGAACTGTCTCACGACGTTCTGAACCCAGCTCACGTACCGCTTTAACCGGCGAACAGCCGGACCCTTGGGACCTGCTTCAGCCCCAGGATGCGATGAGCCGACATCGAGGTGCCAAACCTTGCCGTCGATGTGAACTCTTGGGCAAGATCAGCCTGTTATCCCCGGCGTACCTTTTATCCGTTGAGCGATGGCCCTTCCATACAGAACCACCGGATCACTAAGTCCTGGTTTCCCACCTGCTTGACCTGTCCGTCTCGCAGTTAAGCATGCTTCTGCCTTTACACTTTACGGCGGATTTCCAAACCGCCTAAGCATACCTTTGAGCGCCTCCGTTACAATTTAGGAGGCGACCGCCCCAGTCAAACTACCCGCCTGACCGTGTCTCCGGCCCGGATGACGGGCCTAGGTTAGAACTCCAGTGTCGCCAGGGTGGTATCTCACCGTCCGCTCCCCCGAGGCCGAAACCCCAGGTTCAAAGCGTCCCACCTATCCTGCGCAGACAGCACCAGAGTTCAGGGCCAGGGTGTAGTAAAGGTGCACAGGGTCTTTCCGTCTACGTGCGGGTACCCGGCATCTTCACCGGGAGTACAGATTCGCCGAGCGCGTTGCGGAGACAGTGCCCAGATCGTTACGCCATTCATGCAGGTCGGAACTTACCCGACAAGGAATTTCGCTACCTTAGGACCGTTATAGTTACGGCCGCCGTTTACTGGGGCTTCGGTTCAGAGCTTCACCTTGCGGCTGACCCCTCTCCTTAACCTTCCAGCACCGGGCAGGCGTCAGACCCTATACGTCGTTTTCGACTTTGCAGAGTCCTGTGTTTTTGCTAAACAGTCGCCTGGGCCTGGTTATTGCAACTCGCGATCGCCTCGGGGGCAAGCCCCTACACGAACGCAAGCACACCTTCTTCCGAAGTTACGGTGTTAATTTGCCGAGTTCCTTCGCAACGCTTCACTCGAGCGCCTTAGGATTCTCTCCTTGACTACCTGTGTCGGATTACGGTACGGACGCCCTTCGAACTCCGAAACGAGGTTTTTCTAGGCAGCGTGGCATCATCGACTTCTGGCCTTGCGGCCACCCCATCACCTCTCGGCGTTAGCGAGGGAACGGATTTGCCTATCCCCTCCGCCTACGGGCTTGGCCCACGTCAACTCCAACGCGTGGGTCCAACTAGCCTCCTGCGTCACCCCATCGGTCTTTGTCGCTCGAAGAGCGGTTCCGGAATGTTGACCGGATGTCCATCGGCTACGCCTCTCGGCCTCGCCTTAGGTCCCGACTGACCCTGAGCGGATTGACCTTGCTCAGGAAACCTTAGTCTTTCGGCGAGCAGCGTTCTCAGCTGCTTTATCGCTACTTGTGCCGGCAGGGTCTCTTCTGTGCGCTCCAGTGATCCTTACGGTCCACCTTCGACGCGCACGGAATGCTCCTCTACCACGCACGGGGGACGCATCCCCCGTGCATACGCAGCTTCGGTACAGTGCTTGAGCCCCGTTGTATTGTCCGCGCGGAGCCACTTGACCAGTGAGCTATTACGCTTTCTTTAAAGGATGGCTGCTTCTAAGCCAACCTCCTGGCTGTCGGAGCGTCTCCACATCGTTTTCCACTGAGCACTGATTTAGGGACCTTAGCTGGCGCTCTGGGTTCTTTCCCTTTTGACGACGAAGCTTATCCCCCGCCGTCTCACTCCCGGATATTACGCTGCGGCATTCAGAGTTTAGTTGGATTCAGTAACCGGGTAAGGCCCCTAGTCCATCCAGCGCTTTACCACCGCAG
>JASNYI010000001.1:1170000-2363948 GCA_048500275.1 Thermoanaerobaculia bacterium
ACGAGGATGTCGTCGACGCAGTGGTTGACGATGTCCTGCCCGACCGTGCCGTGGACGCCGGCGGCGATGGCGACGCGGATCTTGGTCCCGACGCCGTCCGTCGAGGCGACGAGGATCGGGTCCTCCATCCCGCCGAAGTCGGGCCGGAAGAGGCCTCCGAAGCCTCCCACGTCTCCGACGACGCCCGGGGTGAAGGTCGAGCGGATCGCGTCCTTCGCGCGGGCGACCGCGGCCATCTTCGCGTCGATGTCGACGCCGGCGGCGGCGTAGGTGAGCGGCGTGTCGTTCGGGATGGCGCGCCTCCTCGCGAAAGGTCCGCCGCGCCCCGGGCGCGGCGGCGCGATGGTATCAGCGCTTCTCGGGGCTTCCCGAGGGAGGAAGGACGTCGTCTTCTCCGAAGAGCGGCTGCTGCTCGGAAGCGACCGCGAACGGGACCGGGTAGCGCCCCGAGAAGCAGGCGGCGCACGCCTCCCCTTCTCCCTTCCCGAACGCCTGGAGCATCCCCTCGAGGGAGAGGTAGCCGAGGGAGTCGGCCTCGACGTAGGCCCGGATCTCCTCCAGGTCGTGGGTCGCCGCGATGAGCTCCTGGCGGCGGGGCGTGTCGATCCCGTAGTGGCACGGGTTCGTCGTCGGGGGGGAGGAGATCCGCATGTGGACCTCCGTCGCCCCGGCCGACTTGAGGAGCTTCACCAGCTTCTTCGACGTCGTGCCGCGGACGATCGAGTCGTCGACGAGGACGACCCTCCTGCCCCCCACGACGGACCGGACGGGGTTCAGCTTCACCTTGACCCCGAAGTTGCGGATCGACTGCTTCGGCTCGATGAACGTCCGGCCGACGTAGTGGTTCCTCACGAGCCCCATGCCGTAGGGAATCCCGCTCTCCTCGGCGTAGCCGAGCGCGGCGAAGACGCCCGAGTCGGGAACCGGCACGACGACGTCGGCCGCGACGGCGTGCTCGCGGGCGAGGCGGCGTCCGAACGCCCGCCGCGACTCCGCGACCGACTTGTGGAAGACGGTCGAGTCGGGGCGCGCGAAGTAGACGTGCTCGAAGACGCAGAAGGCCGTGCGGCGCCCCATCGCGAAGGAGGACGAGGCGACGCCGCCCGCGTCGAGGATGACGATCTCCCCCGGCTCGACGTCGCGCAGCGGCTCCGCGTCGAGGAGGTCGAAGGCGCAGGTCTCGGAGGCGACCAGCCAGGCGTCGCCGAGGCGGCCGATCGTCAGCGGCCGGAACCCCTGGGGGTCGCGCGCCGCGAGGACCTTCTCCCCGGCCAGCAGGACGATCGAGTAGGCGCCCCGCACCCGCCCGAGCGTGTCGCGGAGCGCCTCGACGAGGGTCTCCGCCCTCGAGCGCGCCATCAGGTGGAGGAGGACCTCGGTGTCGGAGGTCGTCGTGAAGATCGACCCCTCCTCCTCGAGCTCGGCGCGGATCTCCTCGGCGTTGACGAGGTTCCCGTTGTGCGCGATCGCGAGGGGGCCCTTGTTGGTCTTGTAGACGATCGGCTGGGCGTTCTCGAGAAGCGAGCCCCCCGCCGTGGAGTAGCGGACGTGCCCCACGGCCGACCGTCCCGGGAGGCGGGCCAGCCGCGCCTCGTCGAAGACGTCGGCGACGTAGCCCATCCCCTTCTCCACGGCGATCCGCCGCCCGTTCCACGCCGCGATGCCGCCCGCCTCCTGGCCCCTGTGCTGGAGGGCGTAGAGGCCGAGGTAGGTCAGGTTGGCGGCGTCGGGGTGCCCGTAGACCCCGAAGACGCCGCACTCTTCTCGGAAGCCGTCCGGCCCGGTCGACTCTTCCTGGTCGCTCACGGCGCGGAGTTTATCCGGCCGTCCGGGCCGCGACACCGTCCCGCGGGCCGGTGCGACCCAAGCCGTTCGCGCCGTGCGACTTGAACGCCCCACCCGGGCGCTCCTCCCGGGAGGGAGGTCAGGCGAAGTTGCTCGCGACCATGATGCAGGCCTCGTGGACCGTACGGAACGGGGCGCCGGCCGCCACGGCGAGGGCCTCGTCGTCGTAGCTCCCGTCCTGCAGCCAGACCGCAGAGAGGCCGAGCCGGGCGGCCTTCTCCAGGATCCCCTTCGTCACTTCGGGGTGGGTGACGACGTTGACGATGTGGACTGGCAGCGGCACGGACTCGAGGTTCGGGAAGACCGGCAGGCCGGCGATCTCGGTCTCGCGGGGGTTCACGGGAAGGACGGTGTACCCCTTCGCCGCGAGGTTCTTCACGATGATGTTCCCGTACTTCTCCGGGTGGTTGCTCGCGCCGACGACGGCGATGCGGGTCTCGGGACCCCGGCGGCGGAGCAGGGCGAAGACCTCGGGCGGGTGCGGGTCGGGACGGGGCATGCGGAACCTCCTCGAGGGCCTCCCGGCCCTGCACGCCCTGATTCTGCGATGCCTTCGCACCGGGCGCGAGCCGCCTCCCCGGCGTTAGGATTCCAAGGGCCTCGAATCCACCCAGGGACACGGCGGAAGGCGTCCGGCCGGGACCGGGGTGAACCCGGGGCAGGAGGCGCGATGAAAACGGCACCGTCGTCCGGGATCCTCGTCCTCGTCCTTCTTCTCGCCGTCGGCGCGGGCGTCTTCTGGCTCACCCGCCGAGGCCTGACGGCCGAAGGGGACGTCATCCGCGAGATCGACCGGACGGTGATGGCCGAGTACGTCCGGCTCGTGGGCGAGGGGAGGTACGCCGAGGCGTGGGAGAGCTGCCTCGCGAAGAGCTACCGCGACGAGGTCCCTCGAGAGAAGTTCGTCGCGGCGCACGAGAAGAGGAGGGCCGAGGTCGGCCGCCTCGGCGGCGCCGAGCTGCTCCGCCACTCGCTGCACCGGACGCTCTTCTCGAAGACCCGGGAGGTCCACCTGCTCTACGACCTCTCGTATCCCGGCGGGAAGCAGCCGCAGGTCGTCGTCCTCAACGACGCCGACGGCGCGTTCCGGATCGAGGGGACCTATCACGAGACGGCGGGCGAGACGCTGGACTTCCTCCTCTGGTAGGCGAGAGCCCCCGCCCGTCAGCCCTTTCGCGCGCTCCCCTTCCGCACGGGCGGCCCGCCGTCCGCGCGGCTCGGGACGGTCAGCTTCGTGTCGCGGACCGTTTCGATGAAGCCCGGGCCGAAGGCCCTCGAGGGAGTCCAGGCGCCCGGCTTCACCGCGCCGCGCAGGACCCTCTCCACGGCCGAGACGGCCGTCTCGGCGGTCAGCGTGTACCCCTCGAGGGTCTCGACGGTCCCTTCCACGGCCCTCCCCTCGCCGTCCTCGACACGCCCCCAGAGGAGCGATCGCTCGCGGGCCCGTTCCTCGGCCGTCGGCCCGGCGACGCCCTTCTTCACCCAGGCCGCGAGGAGCGCCTGCAGCGGGCCGAAGCCGGCCAGCGGGAGGAGCGGCCTCGCCCACCGGACGGCCGAGACGTGCGACGGCGCCATCGCCATGTAGGTCTCGATGTTCGGGATCCCGGTGGAGCGGTAGGCGGTGGAGAGGTCCCCCCACGGGATCGTCATGGCGTGGCGGGGACGGTCGGGAAAGGGGATCGTCCGCGCCTTCCAGGCCGCGGGCACCGGGACGAGCTTGCCGTCGACACGCGCGGCGCCGCCCTTCGGGAGCCCCTCGAGCATCGTCCGCGCCGTCCCGGCCGAGATGCCGAAGCCCCGGAAGGCGAGCTGGAGCCGGATGGCGCCGGGGAGCGCGAGGGCCAGGGAGGCGGCGAGGCAGTCGGAAGGGACGACGTCGAAGCCGACCCCGGGGAGGAGGACGACGCCCTCCGTCACGGCCTCGGCGTGCCGGGCGAAGACCGCCTCGAAAACACCGATCTCCCCCGTGATGTCGAGGTAGGGGACGCGCGCCTTCAGGCAGGCGGCGACCGCCGGCGCGCTCGTCCGCGAGAAGGGCCCGGCGGCCAGGAGGAGGGCGCCGAACCCGGCGAGACGCTCGGCGAGGCGCCGAGGCGGCTCCTCGAGGGAGAAGACCTCGTACGGCACCGCGTGCTCCCTGGCGAGCGGCTCGATCGCCTCGCGGCTGCGGCCGGCGACGGTCACGGGGAGACCCCGGCCGAGGGCGGTCTCGAGGATCAGCCGCCCCGTGTAGCCGTTGGCGCCGTAGAGGAGGATTCGCTTCTTCGCTGCGGACACGGACGGCCCGATCGTACGCCTTCCGCTACGATCCCGGGCATGGCGGCGGACGCTTGGGACCCGGGGCAGTACGCGAAGTTCCTCCGCGAGAGGAGCGCCCCCTTCTTCGACCTCCTCGACCTCGTCGAGCCCCGGCCGGCGATGCGCGTCGTGGACCTCGGTTGCGGCACGGGGGAGCTGACGCGGCAGCTCCACGACCGGCTCGGCGCCCGCGAGACGCTCGGGGTCGACCGCTCGGCGAAGATGCTCGGAAAGAGCGCCGCCTTCGAAGCCCCGGGGCTGCGGTTCGAGCGGGGGACCGTCGAGGACTTCGTCCCCCGCGCCCCCTTCGACCTCGTCTTCTCGAACGCCGCGCTCCACTTCGTCGCGGGGCACGAGGCGCTCTGGACCCGGCTCGCGTCCTTCCTCTCGGCGTCGGGGCAGCTGGCGATCCACCTCCCCGCCAACCAGGACCACGCGACGCACGTCACGGCCCGTGAGCTGGCCGCCGAGGAGCCGTTCGCCGCGGCCCTCGGCGAGTACCGCCTCCCCGCCCACCTCCTTCCCGTCGAGGCGTACGCCGGCCTGTTCCACCGGCTCGGCTTCGCCCGGCAGACCGTGAGGCTCGCCGTCTACGGCCACCTCCTCGAGTCGCCCGAGAGCGTCGTGGAGTGGGTGAAGGGGTCGATCCTGACCGAGCTCGAGGCGCGGATGCCGCCGGCGCTCTACGTGAGGTTCCTCGCCCTCTACCGCGAGCGCCTCCTCGCTCGCCTCGCGGACGAGAAGCCCTTTTTCTTCACCTTCAAGCGCCTCCTGATGCACGCCGCGAGGTGACGGGGCGGGCCGCCCGGTCGGCCGCGCCCCGCGCCGGAAGCCCTGCCGGACCCCGGGACGGCGGGGCGAGCCGGGCCGCTCTGCTAACGTCGCGCGTGTGCGGGGCGGGCCCCGCGGGAGGTCCCGGGTGACGACGAGCGTGAAGCGCCACGAGACGGTGGCGGTGAAGGTGGGGGACGTGACGGTCGGCGGCGGGGCGCCCGTCGTCGTCCAGTCGATGACGTCGACCGACACGGCCGACGTGGCGGCCACGACGAAGCAGTGCCTCGAGCTCGCCGGGGCGGGCTCCGAGCTCGTCCGGGTCACGGTGAACCTCCCCGAAGCGGCCGCAGCGGTCCCCGAGATCCGCAGACGTCTCGACGCCGAGGGATGCGGCGTCCCCCTCGTCGGCGACTTCCACTACAACGGCCACACCCTCCTCACCGCGTTCCCGGAGATGGCGCGGGCGCTCGCCAAGTACCGGATCAACCCGGGGAACGTCGGGACGGGGAAGCGGCGCGACGAGCAGTTCGCCGCCATCTGCGCCGTCGCCCGCGAGAACGGCAAGGCGGTGCGGATCGGCGTGAACGGCGGCTCGCTGAACCAGGAGCTCGTCCTCGCGAAGATGCAGGAGAACACCGACCACGACCTCGGGAGGAGCTCGGGGGAGATCCTGAACGAGTGCATGGTCCTCTCGGCCCTTCAGTCCACCGAGCTGGCCCTCGAGTGCGGGCTTCAGAAGGAGCAGGTCGTCATCTCCTGCAAGGTCTCGCGCCCGCAGGAGCTGATCGCCCTCTACCGCGACCTCGCCGCGAGGACCGACCAGCCGCTCCACCTCGGGCTGACCGAAGCGGGAATGGGGACGAAGGGGCTCGTCTGGTCGTCGGCGGCGATGGGGATCCTCCTCGCCGAAGGGATCGGCGACACGATCCGGGTCTCCCTGACGCCGCGCCCGGGGGGCGACCGGCGCGAGGAGGTCTACGCGGCGTGCGAGCTCCTCCAGTCGCTCGGCATCCGGTCCTTCGCGCCGAGCGTCACCGCCTGCCCGGGCTGCGGGCGGACGACGTCGACGACGTTCCAGGAGCTGGCCGAGCGAATCCAGGGCTACGTGCGCGAGAAGATGCCCCTCTGGAAGGCCGAGCGGGAGGGCGTCGAGACGATGACGCTCGCCGTCATGGGGTGCGTGGTGAACGGCCCCGGCGAGTCGAAGGCCGCGAACATCGGCATCAGCCTCCCCGGGACGGGCGAGGCGCCGAGCTGCCCCGTCTACGTCGACGGCCAGAAGTTCGCGACGCTGAAGGGCTCGTACGAGGAGCTCTCGGCGGCGTTCCAGGCGCTCGTCGACGACTACGTCGCGACGAAGTACCCGAGACGGGGGTCGCCCGGGCGGGAAGGCTGACCGACCGGGCGCCGCCGGGTCCCGATCGAGATAACCTCCGCGCGAGATGAGCGTGCAGCCGATCGACCGTTTCGACGAAAGGGCGCTGGTGAAGGGGACGATGCTCCGCGCCCACCTGGGCTGGGCCGCCAAGCGCTTCGGACCCGGCCTGGAGGCCGTCTGTGAGGCGTTTCCGCCGCCGGTCCCGGCCTTCGTCACACGCCTCGTCCTCCCCACCGACTGGATCCCCTTCTCGGACCTCGTCGCGCTGGACAGGGCCATCGCCGCGGCCGTGGGCGGCGCCCCGGAGGAGACCTGGCTCGCCCTCGGCCGCCACTCGGCGGCGCTCAACCTGACGGGCGTCTACAGGAGCTTCATCAGCGGCGAGCCGCACCGCTTCTTCGAGCGGATGACCGTCCTGCACCACCAGTTCCAGACGTTCGGCCGGTCGGTCTACGAGCGGACCGGCGAGCGCGCGGGAACGATCCGGCTCGAGAGCCCCTCGGCGTTCTCCGCCGTCTACTGCACCTCGGGGCGCGGCTACTACGAGGAGGCGCTCCGCCTCCTTCAGGCCCCCGGCCCCGTCGACGTCCGCCACCCGGCCTGCGCCGCCCTCGGCGCGCCGGCCTGCGTCTTCGAGCTCGCCTGGTGAGCCCCGGGGGGCGGGACCCCTACGGCCCCGAGGAAGAGCTCGCCCTCCTCGAGCACGTCGCGCGGTCCATCGGCGACTTCGTCCTCGTCACGGACGGGGACGGGCGGATCACCTATGTGAACGAGGCGGTCCTCGCCCGTTCCGGCTGGACCCGGGAGGAGCTCCTCGGGCGCCCCTGGCAGCTCTTCCTCGCCCCCTCGAACCCTCCCGGCCTCTCGGAGCGGATCGCCGCCGAGACCCTCGCCGGCGGGTTCCGGGGCGACCTCCTCAACGTGACGAGGTCGGGCGAGGAGTTCTGGGTCGCCCTCCGGACGTCGATCCTCCGCCGGGACGGCGAGGCCGCAGGATTCGTCTGCGTCTCGCGCGACATCGACGAGAGGAAGCGCGTGGAGGACGAGCTGACCGCCGCCCGGGACGCGGCGGAGGCGGCGAGCCGCGCGAAGACCGAGTTCCTCGCCAACATCAGCCACGAGATCCGCACGCCGATGAACGCCGTCATCGGCATGGCCGGCCTCCTCCTCGACACCGCGCTCACGGCCGAGCAGCGGGACTACGTCGAGACGATTCGGACGAGCGGCGACACGCTCCTGACCCTCCTCAACGACGTCCTCGACTTCTCGAAGATGGAGTCCGAGCGCCTCGAGCTGGAGAGCCGCCCTTTCTCCCTGCGCGACGCGGTCGAGGACTCGTTCGACCTCGTCGCCCCGGACGCCGCCCGCAAGGGGCTCGACCTCGCCTACCGGGTCGACCCGTCGGTCCCCGCCTTCCTCCTCGGGGACGTCACGCGCGTGCGCCAGGTCCTCCTCAACCTCCTCTCCAACGCCGTCAAGTTCACGCAGTCGGGAGAGGTCCTCCTCCGCGCGTCGGCGCGCCGCGACGGGGAGCGGAGCCACCGCGTCGAGATCCTCGTCCGCGACACCGGGATCGGCATCCCCGGCCCGCGCCTCGACCGCCTCTTCCGGAGCTTCAGCCAGGTCGACCCGTCCACGACCCGCCAGTTCGGCGGGACGGGCCTCGGCCTCGCGATCTGCAAGCGGCTCGCAGAGAAGATGGGGGGAGGAATCTCGGCCGAGAGCGCCGGGCGGGGGTCCACGTTCCGGGTGACGATCGTCGTTCCGGAGGGGCCACCGCCCCCGAGCGGCGGAGTGGTCCCCGGCCTCGGGCGCCTCGCCGGGCAGAGGGTCCTCCTCGTGGACGACGGGCCCGCCTCGCGCGAGACGCTCGCCGAGACGCTCGCGGCCTGGGGAATGCTCCCACGCGCCACGGCTTCGGCCCGGGAGGCGCTCTCCTGGGTCGAGGCGGGGGAGCCGTTCGACCTCGGCCTGATCGACGAGGAGATGACGGAGGTCGACGGCCGGCGCCTGGCCGAGTCGATCCGCCGGCTCCGCGACGCCGAGACGCTCCCCCTCGTCCTCGTCACGTCCCGCGGGAGACGGGCCGCGGGGCCACGCGGCACGTTCTCCGCGGTCGTGGCGAGACCCCTCAGGCCCCGTTCGCTCGCCTCGGTCCTCGCCGGCCTCAGGGACGACAGCGTCTCGCGCCGGCGCCGCCGCGGCGGCGCTCCCGGCGTGCCGCGCGACCTCGCGGCGAGCCACCCCCTCCGGATCCTCCTGGCCGAGGACAACCCCGTGAACCAGAAGGTGGCCCTCGCCTACCTCTCGCGGATGGGCTACCGGGCCGACGTCGCCGCGAACGGCCTCGAGGCCCTCGAAGCGGTCCGACGCGAGGCCTACGACGTCCTCCTCATGGACGTCCAGATGCCCGCGATGGACGGCTTCGAGGCGACGCAGCGGATCCGGTCGCTCCTCCCCGCCGGGACGGGCCCCTGGATCGTCGCGCTGACCGCGAGCGCGATGACGGGGGACGAGGAAAGGTGCACGGCCGCCGGGATGGACGACTACCTCTCCAAGCCCGTCCGGATCGAGGAGCTGGCCGCGGCCCTTCGCCGGGCCCCACGGGGGGCGCCGCGCGCGGCGCCGGCGGAGGAGGCCCTCTCCGGCCTCCCGGTCCTCCGGACCGGCCCCCTCGAGGAGCTGGGGCGCCTCGCGGGGCCGGGCGAGGAGGACTTCCTCGCGTCGCTCCTCGACATCTTCCGGCGTGACACGCCCGTGAGGATCGAGCAGATGGACCGCGCCGCGGGAGCGGGGGACGCCGAGACCTTCCGCAGGGCGGCCCACAGCCTCAAGGCGAGCGCCGCGTCCCTGGGGGGGGCGAGGGTCCAGGCGCTCGCGGTGCGGATGGAGGCCCTCTCCGCCACGGTCGCGACGCTCCCCGAGGCGGCGGCGCTCCTCCCCTCGTTCCGGGCCGAGTGCTCCGCGCTCCTCTCGGCCCTCGGCCTGGGGGAGACGGAGGAGGGGGTCCGGCTCTCCCTCGACACCGGCGAGTACGGCCGCTCCTGAGCCGGCCTCCGGCGGGCGGAGGGGGGCCGCGCGCACGCTAGACTACGCGATGCGCGGTCGCCCCCCGAGGGCTCGCGCCGGGAGAGTATTCCGATGAGCGCTTACAAGATCGCATGGCTGCCGGGAGACGGGGTGGGCAAGGAAGTCATGGAGGCGGCCCGCCTCACGCTCGACGCCCTGAAGCTCGACGCCGTCTACACGCACGGCGACATCGGCTGGGAGTTCTGGTGCACGGAGGGAGAGTCGTTCCCGCACCGGACGATCGACCTCCTCAAGGCCTCCGACGCCGCCATGTTCGGGGCCATCACCTCCAAGCCGGTCAAGGCCGCCGAGGATGAGCTCGTCCCCGAGCTGAAGGGGACCGGGCTGACCTACCGCTCCCCCATCGTGAGGATGCGGCAGATGTTCGACCTCTACATCTGCCTGCGGCCCTGCAAGGCCTACCCGGGAAACCCCCTCAACTTCAAGGACACGATCGACCTGACCATCTTCCGCGAGAACACCGAGGACCTCTACGTCGGCGTCGAGTTCTCGCCCGTCCCCGAGGTCCTCTCCGAGACGCTCCGCGCCATCAGCAAGCCGTACGGCGGCTTCGCGGGGTACCGGAGCGACGAGCTCGCGATCTCCTGCAAGATCAACACGAGGAAGGGCTCCGAGCGAATCGTCCGCGCGGCGTTCGAGTACGCGCGCAAGTTCGGCCGGAAGAAGGTGACGATCGTCCACAAGGCGAACGTCGTGAGAGCCACCGACGGCCTCTTCTTCGAGGAAGCGAAGAAGGTCGCGGCCGATTTCCCGGAGATCGCCGTCGACGACGCGAACATCGACGCCATCTGCATGTGGCTCCTGAAGAACCCCATGAGCTACGACGTCCTCGTCGCCCCGAACCTCTACGGCGACATCATCTCGGACCTCGCGGCCCAGATGGTCGGTGGCCTCGGCTTCGGCTGCTCGGGGAACATCGGGAAGAATCTCGCCGTCTTCGAGCCGAGCCACGGGTCGGCCCCGAAGTACGCCGGGCAGTACAAGGTCAACCCGATCGCGACGATCCTCGCGGCCAAGATGATGCTCGACTTCCTCGGCGAGACCGAGAAGGGGACGAGGCTCGAGGCGGCCGTCGCCAAGGTCATCGCGGAGGGGAAGGTCCGCACCTACGACATGGGCGGCTCGGCGACGACGCTCGAGATGGGCGAGGCCATCGCCCGGGCGCTCTGACGTGACCGCGTCCGCCGCGCGGGTCGTCCTCCACGAGGTCGGCCCGCGCGACGGCCTCCAGGCCGAGAAGGCGGTCGTCCCGACGGAGACGAAGCTCCGATGGATCGGCGCGCTCTGCGAGGCGGGCCTCGACGTCGTCCAGGTCGGCTCGTTCGTCCACCCCGAGAAGGTCCCGCAGATGGCCGACACCGACGCGCTCTTCCGGGCGCTGACCGCGCCGGGGGCGGAGAGGAAGGGGCACGCGCTCTACTCGGGCCTCGTCCTGAACGAGAAGGGGCTCGACCGCGCGCTCACCTGCGGCGTCGAGATGGTCTGCCTCGGCGTCTCGGCCTCCGAGACCCACTCCCGCAAGAACACGGGGATGGGGACGGCCGAGGCGACGGAGCGGATCGTCGCGACCGCGAAGAAGGCGCTCGAGGCGGGGCGCAAGGTCCAGGTTTCGGTCCAGTCGGCCTTCGGCTGCGGCTTCGAGGGGAACGTCCCCGAGGAGAGGGTGATCGACATCGCCCGCGCCTACGTCGACGCCGGCCTCCTGACGATCGCCCTCGCCGACACGGCCGGGCACGCCTACCCCGAGCAGGTCGAGCGCCTCTACGGCAGGCTCCTGTCGCTCCACCCCGGGATCGAGGCGGCCTGCCACCTCCACGACACCTACGGCGCCGGCATGGCGAACGTCTACGCGGCGCTGCGCGCCGGCGCCGTCTCCCTGGAATCCTCGTTCGCCGGGCTCGGCGGCTGCCCCTTCACGAAGGTCGCCGCCGGGAACGTCGCAACCGAGGACCTCGTCCACACCCTCCAGCGCGACGGGAAGCGGACCGACGTCGACCTCGCCGGCCTCATCGCGGTCGCGAAGGAGGTCGAGGCGTTCTTCGGCCGCGAGATGCCCGGCCGCGTCCACCGGACCGGCCCCGTCCCCCAGCTGAGGAAAGAGGAGTCTCCCGCATGACGAAGAAGGTCCTCGACGGCGTCGTCGTCCTCGACCTGACGAACGTCCTCTCCGGGCCGTTCGCGACGCTCCACCTCGCCCTCCTCGGGGCCGAGGTGATCAAGGTCGAGAACCCGACGGACGGCGACCTCGCCCGCAAGCTCGGCAACGTCCCGAAGCTCAACAAGGAGCTGATGGGGACGAGCTTCCTCGCGCAGAACGCGAACAAGAAGTCCCTCACCCTGAACCTCAAGAAGCCCGAGGCGCGGGAGATCTTCAAGCGCCTCGCGGCGACCGCCGACGTCGTCGTCGAGAACTTCCGCCCCGGCGTCATGAAGAGGCTCGGCGTCGGTTGGGACGTCCTCCGCGAGATCAACCCACGTCTCGTCTACTGCGCCATCTCCGGCTTCGGCCAGGACGGCCCCGACGCCGACAAGCCCGCCTACGACCAGATCATCCAGGGGCTCTCGGGCGAGATGGACGTCAACGGCGACGAGCGTCTCCACCCGCTCCGGGCCGGTTTCCCGGTTTGCGACACGGTGGGCGGGATGAACGCCGCGTTCGCCATCCTCGCCGCTCTCTACCACCGCGAGCGGACCGGCGAGGGTCAGGCGATCGACGTCGCCCTCCTCGACTCGATCATGCCGCTCATGGGGTGGGTCGCCGCGAACCTCCTCATCGGCGGGCAGCCGCCCGTCGCCATCGGCAACGACAACTTCACCGCCGCACCGTCGGGGATGTTCCGGACGAAGGACGGCTTCGTGAACATCGCCGCGAACAAGCAGGAGCAGTGGGAGGCGGTCTGCGACGTCCTCGGCGTCCCGGAGCTGAAGGCCGACGAGCGCTTCGCCGAGCGCGACACGCGGAAGAAGAACCGCCACGCCCTGACCCCGCTCCTCGAGGCAAAGCTCGCCGAGAGGCCGACCGCCGAGTGGGTCGACCTCCTCAACGCGAAGGACGTCCCTTCGGGCGACATCCTCACCCTCGACGCCGCGCTCCACCAGCCGCAGGTCGTCCACCGGAAGACCCTCGCGGAGGTCGAGACCCCGGGCATCGGGAAGCTCCCCCTCTTCAACCTGACGGCGAAGCTCGAGAAGACCCCCGGGTCGATCGACGCGCCGCCCCCGCGCCTCGGCGCCCACACCGCAGAGATCCTGGGCCGGATCGGCTACTCCACGGACGACGTGGCGCGGCTGAAGGCCGAGGGAGCCGTCTAAGGAGACCCCCATGGGCAAGACCGTCGTCGAGAAGATCCTGGCGCGCGCCTCGGGCTTGCCCGAGGTGAGCGCCGGGGACGTCGTCGAGCCGCGCGTCGACGTGGCGATGAGCCACGAGAACGCCGCCCTCGTCATCAACCAGTTCCTCGAGATCTACGAGGGGACGGGCGTCGAGGCGCACCCCTGGGACGTCTCGAAGATCGCGATCATCTTCGACCACCGCGTCCCGGCCGAGTCGCCGAAGACCGCGTCGAACCAGAAGAAGATCCGCGAGTTCGTCGACAAGCACCGGATCTCCCGCTTCCACGACATCCGGGGCGACGTCGGCGGCATCTGCCACCAGATCCTCCCCGAGTACGGCTACGTGCGCCCCGGGCAGGTCGTCGTCGGCACCGACTCGCACACCACCAGCCACGGCGCGCTCGGCGCGTTCTCGTTCGGCATCGGAGCCACCGAGATGGCCTCCGTCTGGACGCTCGGCAGCGCGCTGAACGTCGAGGTCCCGCCGACGATCAGGGTCGAGGTGACCGGCGAGTTCGGCCCGCACGTCGGCCCGAAGGACCTGATCCTCCACCTCGTCGGCAAGCTCACGGCCCAGGGGGCCAACTTCCGCGTCCTCGAGTTCCACGGCGAGACGATGCGGAAGATGTCCACCTCCGGGCGCCTCGCCGTCTGCAACATGTCGGTCGAGGCGGGCGCCACGTCGGGCATCGTCCCGGCCGACGAGGAGACGGTCCGCTACCTCCGCGAGGAGGCGGGCGTGACAGACCCGCTCGAGCTCGTCGTCCCCGACTCCGACGCCGTCTACGAGCGCGTCGTCACGGTCGACGTCTCGACGCTCGAGCCGCAGGTCGCCTGCCCGCACACGGTCGACAACGTCAAGCCGATCTCCGAGGTCGCCGGCGTGAAGGTCCACCAGGTCGTCATCGGCTCCTGCACGAACGGCCGGATCGACGACCTCGAGGCCGCCGTCGAGATCATTCGCGGCAGGAAGGTCGCCCAGGGGACCCGGATGCTCGTCTTCCCCGCCTCGGGGCGCGTCTTCCAGGAGGCGCTCGACCGCGGCTACGTCTCCGATTTCATGAAGGCGGGCGCCGTCGTCATGAACGCCGGCTGCGGGCCGTGCCTCGGCGTCCACGAAGGGGCCCTCGGCGACAACGAGGTCGCCGTCTCCACCACGAACCGGAACTTCAAGGGGCGGATGGGGAACCCGAAGTCCGAGGTCTACCTCTGCTCCCCCGCCGTCGCCGCCGCGTCGGCCGTCGCCGGCGTCCTCGCCGACCCGCGGAAGGGGAACTGACATGGGCAAGGTCGCATTCGTCGTCGGGGACGACGTCTCCACCGACGTCATCTACCCGGGCCGCTACATGGCCACCGTCCTCCCGACCGAGACGCCGCAGTTCGCGTTCGCGAACGACCCGGCGCTCAACGCGAAGCTGAACGCGAAGGAGGTCCCGCCCGGCTCCGTCCTCGTCGGCGGCAGGAACTTCGGCTGCGGCTCCTCGCGCGAGCAGGCCGTCTCCTGCCTCAAGGGCTGGGAGCTGACGATCGTCGCGAGCGACGTCGCGCGAATCTTCCTGCAGAACTCGATCAACCTCGGCCTCAACATCATCACGGCGCCCGGAGTGGAAGCCTCGATCGGCGACGAGGTCGTCGTCGAGGGGACGAAGGTCCACAACCGGACGACCGGCAAGTCGTGGGACGTCGTCCCGCTCCCGCCGGCCCGCCAGGCGATCATCGACGCCGGCGGCCTCATCGCCTTCACGCGCAAGCGGATGCTGGAGGCGCAGGCGAAGGGCTGAGAACGGCGCGCCTCAGCGAACCCGGGTCAGCTCGAAGGGGCGCTCCTACGGGCGCCCCTTCCCTTTTCCGACCCTTCGCCCGACGGGTCCGCCCGCGTCTCCCCTGCCTCGTCCCTGATCTGCTCGACGAGGGAGTCGACGCGGCGGTCGGCCTGCAGGTGCTTCTGCAGCTCGAGGAAGCCGACGCCCGCGAGGTTCGGGCGGGCGCTCGGCCGGCCGTAGATCCGTGCCTGCCGCTTCCCCTCGAGGACGACGAGGAGGACGAGGAGGGGAACCCCGACCACGAGAGCGAGACCGAAGCCCGTCACGGACGTGAGTCTACGGCCCGCCCCGGAAGTCCGCCCTCCTTCCCCCGTCGTAGAACGACCGATGAGAACGACCTGGCGCGCCGCGACCCTCCTCCTCCTCTCCTTCGCGACCGCCGCGGAGGTGGCCATGGCGACGGAAGAGCCCAAGCACAGGGTCCTCGAGAAGCGGGACGGCTTCGAGGTGAGGCTGTACGAGCCGATGGTCGTCGCCGAAACGCGGGTCGAGGGGGAGTTCGGCGGGGGCGGCAACGAGGGGTTCCGGCGGATCGCCGGCTACATCTTCGGCGGCAACGACGGAGGCCGGAAGATCGCCATGACGGCCCCCGTGGCCCAGGAGCGCCGCGCCGGCTCGCGCGACGGGACGAAGATCGCCATGACCGCCCCCGTGGCGCAGGAGAAGACGCCGGAGGGATGGACCGTCGCCTTCGTGATGCCGTCGGAGCACACGATGGCGACGCTTCCGAAGCCGGACGACCCGCGGGTGACGCTGCGGGAGGTCCCCGCGAGGCGCGTCGCCGCCGTGACGTTCAGCGGAACCTGGGGGGAGGAAAAGTTCGACGCGATCGCGAGGGAGCTCCTCGGAAAGCTGGACGCCGCGGGGTTCGCCCCGGCCGGCCCGCCCGTCTACGCGCGTTACGACCCGCCCTGGACCCCCTGGTTCCTCCGGAAGAACGAAATCCTCGTGCCCCTCGCCGAGAGCCGGAGGGCCGCCGGGGGCGGAGCGTGAACCCCCGGCCCCGCCGGTCCGTTCTCTACGTCCCCGGGTCGAACGCGAAGGCCCTCGCCAAGGCGAGGACCCTCCCCTGCGACGCGCTGATCCTCGACCTCGAGGACTCCGTCGCGCCCGAGGCCAAGCCCGCCGCGCGGGCCGCGGTCGCGTCCGCCCTCGCGGAGGGCGGCTTCGCCCCGCGCGAGGTCCTCGTGAGGGTGAACGCGCGGGGTACGGAGTGGTTCAGGGCCGACCTCGACGCTCTCGCGCGAGCAGGCGCCGACGGCGTGGTCCTGCCGAAGGCCGAGACGCCCGAGGCCGTCCGCGAGGCGGCGGACCTCCTCGCGGCCTCCGGCGCCCCGGCCACCCTGACCCTCTGGCTCACGATCGAAACGCCCCGCGGCGTCCTCGGCGCGGCGGACCTCGCCGCCTCGCACCCGTGGGTCGCGGGCCTCGTGGCGGGGACGTCGGACCTGACGAAGGAGCTTCGCGCCCGGCACGTTCCCGGCCGCGAGCCGCTCCTCTTCTCTCTCTCGACCGTCGTCCTGGCGGCCCGCGCCCACGGGCTCGCCGCGCTCGACGGCGTCCACCTGGCCCTGGACGACGAGGCGGGCTTCGAGGCGGCGTGCCGGCAGGGGAGGACCCTCGGCTTCGACGGAAAGACCCTCGTCCACCCCAGGACGATCGAGACTGCGAACCGCGTCTATGCCCCCGACCCGGCGGAGGTGGCGGCCGCTCGCAGGGTGCTGGCGGCGTGGAAGGCGGCCCGGGCGGAGGGGCGCGGGATCACGGTCGTGGACGGGCGCCTCGTCGAGGAGCTGCACGCGGCCGAAGCCGAGCGGGTCGTCGGGCTGAGCGAGGCGATCGCGGCGCGAGCCGGGAGCTGAGGCCGGGAGTCCCGGAGCCGGAGCTGGGGCGGCACGGTGGAGTCTCCCCAGCCGGGAGCGGCCGTTCCGGCTAACATGGGCACCAAGGAGAGCACCATGGATGCCGGGACGCTCCGGACGTTCGAAGAGAGTCTCGAGCGCTGCTCGGCCGACCCCGACTTCCTCGACATCTTCTACGGGAACTTCCTCGGCTCCTCCCCCAAGGTCCGGGAGAAGTTCGCGGGTGTCGACTTCGACCGGCAGAAGGCCGCTCTACGCGCCTCGTTCGACACGATGCTGGCCGCCGCGCGCGACGAGGAGAACGGCCCCGGGAAGTGGCTCGGCCCTCTCGCGGAGAAGCACGGGGCCCGTCAGCTCCAGATCGGGTCCGACTATTACGACCTCTGGCTCGACAGCCTCCTGAAGTCCGTGAAGGCCTGCGATCCCGCCTGGTCCGAAGAGGTCGACGCCGCCTGGGAGGCCGTGATGGGCGTCGGCATCAGCTACCTCACCAGCCACTACAACTCGTAGGGCGGCGATACCCGCCGGGGACGGGAGGCCGTCAGCGGGTCCGGGCGCACTCCTCGCGCCCGCGGATCGCCGCGACGCGGTCGACCCACGCGTGCCAGACGGAAACCCCTACCGGCCCTTCCCCTGGCGGTATCCCATTGCGCCGGAAGGAGTCGACGTCCGCGGCCGCGGAATCGAGGAAGGCGATGCAGGCCCGGAGCTCGGGAGTCCGGACCGCGTAGACCACGCCCCCCACGACGGCCCCGGCGATGCCGAGGCCGGTGAGAACCGGCTTGAGCGCACCGTCCGAGCTTTCGATGCTCCCGGACGTGGCGGCCAGGACGCCCAGCGCCGCCCCCGTCAGGAAGGTGGCGCGCCAGAGCTTCTTTTCCCGGCCGAGCGCCCGCTCGGCCTTCTTCCTCTCGAGAGGCAGCTCGTTCTCGAGGAACGAGTCGATCTCGAGGCGCAGCTCCCCGGCGGTGGGAGGGGGCTGCTCGCGACGCAGCTGCCGGCCCGCCTCGACGAGGGCCCGGTCGACGTCCCCGCCGGTGGCGCAGGCCGTCGCCAGGAAAACGGAAAGGAGGAGGGCGCAGGATCGCCTCATGGAGTCCCGGCCCTCGAGGATACGCGAAGCCGGGCGAGCGCCGGGGCATTCCGGTGCGTAAGATCCCCCGCCGTGAGCCGAGTCCTCTCCGTCCTCGACGTCGTGAAGCACTACGGGAAGGTGAAAGCCGTCGACGGCGTCTCCTTCGAGGTCGCCGCCGGGAGCATCACCGGCCTCCTCGGCCGCAACGGCGCCGGCAAGACGACGACCCTCCGGATGATCACCGGCGTCCTCCACCCCGACCGCGGCCGGGTCGAGCTCTTCGGCGCCGGCGTCGAGGCGGCCCGCGACCGGCTCGGCTACCTCCCCGAGGAGCGCGGCCTCTACCGGAAGATGCGCGTCCTCGACCACCTCCTCTTCCTCGCCGAGATCAAGGGCCGCTCTCCCGCGGCGATGCGCGCGCCGGCGGAGCGCTGGCTGAAGCGCTTCGAGCTCTGGGAGAAGCGGAACGGGAAGGTCGAGGAGCTCTCGAAGGGGAACCAGCAGAAGGTGCAGCTCGCGGGAGCGCTCCTCTTCGACCCCGACCTCGTCGTCCTCGACGAGCCGGGGTCGGGCCTCGACCCGGTGAACGTCGTCCTCGTCCGCCGTCTCCTCCTCGAGCTGGCGTCGGAGGGGAGGGCGATCCTCCTCTCGACCCACCAGATGGGCGAGGCGGAGAAGCTCTGCGACGAGATCGTCCTCGTCCACGACGGAAGGGTCGTGAAGGCCGGCCCCCTCGCCGAGGTGAAGGCCTCCGGCGGGCGGGACGCGGTCCACCTGGAGTTCGAGGGGGATGCCGCCTTCCTCGCGGACGTTCCGGGCGTCGCCTCCGCGCGCGTCGACACGAACCGCGCCGAGCTGCGCCTCGAGCCCGGGGCCGACGCGCAGGCGATCCTCGCCGCCTCCGTCGGGCGGCTGCGCGTCCTCCGGTTCGAGGTCGTCGCGCCGTCTCTCGAGGAGGTCTTCCTCGAGGCGGTCGGCGGCCCGGCTCCCGAGGAGGTGGCGGCGTGAGGAAGCTCTGGGCCGTCCTCAAGCGCGAGTACCGCGAGACGGTGAGGAAGCCGTCGTTCCTCGTCATGACCGTCCTCGCGCCGTTCCTGATGGCGGGGATGATGATCCTCCCCGCCCTCCTCGCTGTGAAGGGGGTGGGCGAGCGGAAGGTCGCCATCCTGGACGGCACCGGCCGCCTCGACGGCGTGGTCGAGGCCCTCGGCCGCGAATCCTCCGGCGGCGCCTCCCCGCTCGCGGGAGGCCGGAGGCGGATGGGCGGCGAAGAGGGTCCCACGGCCCGGGTCGTGCCCGAGTACGTCAGCCTCTTCGGCGTCGACCCGAAGAACGCCGTCGGGCCCTGGCTCGCCCGCCTCTCGAGGGAATCGACGCCCGAGGAAGAGCTCCTCGACGGCATCCTCCTCGTCCCGGCCGACGCGTTCGAACGGCCTTCCACGGGCCTCACCTACTTCAGCCGCTCCGCCTCCGACCTCCTCGCGCAGGAGCGGCTCGGGAGAGTCGTCAACCGCACGCTCCAGCGCGCCCGTCTCGCCGCGCTCGGGCTGGCACCCGTGGACGCCGACCTCCTCCTCGCCCCGCTCCCGGTCCGGACGGTCCAGGTCACGAAGTCGGGGCAGGAGAGGACGGGGGGCGAGGGAAGCCTCGTCGTCGCGATGCTCTTCCTCGCGCTCCTCTTCGTCCCGTCGCTCGTCTACGGGCAGGAGGTGATGCGGGGGGTCATCCAGGAGAAGACCGACCGCATCGTCGAGATCCTCGTCTCGTCGATGACGCCGATGGAGCTCCTCTCCGGGAAGATCCTCGGGATGGCCGCCGTCGGCCTGACCCAGATGGCGGTCTGGATGGCGATGGCCGGCCTCCTCGCCGGGCCGGGGCTCGCGCAGTCGCAGGCGGCCGGCCTCGACCTGTCGGCGGCCCTTCGTCCCTCCGTCGCGATCTGGTTCGTCGTCTTCTTCCTGCTGTCGTACCTCGTCACGGTCGGCGCCTACGCCGCCGGGGGGGCGATCGTGAGCTCGGAGAAGGAGGCGCAGCAGGTGCTGACGCCCGTCATGTTCATCTTCCTCGTCCCCTGGTTCCTGATGTTCCCCATCCTCTCCAGCCCCGATTCGACCCTCTCGGTCGTCCTCTCGCTCGTCCCGATCTACACGCCGATGACGATGTTCATCCGGATCCTCGTCTCGGAGCCGCCGGCGTGGCAGGTCGCGCTCTCGCTCCTCCTCTCCGTCGCGACGATCGCCTTCCTCCTGAAGGCGACCGCGAAGGTCTTCCGGGCCGGCCTCCTCGCCACCGGGAAGCGGCCGACGATTCCCGAGCTCTGGCGCTGGCTCAAGGCCGCCTGAGCCGGCGAGGGTCGCCAGCGAACCTTGTTTCTCGCTTGCGCGTCAGCGGCTCGGAGAGGCAGGGTTCGATGACGGCGCCCCTTCGTCGGTCATCATGACTGCGAGATTCTCCACGCTGACCGCCTCCGCCCCCGCACGCAGCCGGAGGGAAAGGACGTCCGCTCCCGTTCGGACGGTAAGGACAAGGCGGCCCGGAACGCCGAAGACCTCCCGACCTCCTGGCCACTCAGCGACCAGCGAGGAGTTCGGGCCGCCTTCCCCCACCGGAACGAGTCGGGCCGTGACCCTCATGGCCCCGCCCCACCGAGAGACGAGGTCGAGACGCTTCGGGACCACTCCGACCTCGAATCCGGACTCCGACCCGCTCGCCTGCACGAGCCCGTCGACACGAACCGCGCACCAGGTATCCGTGGCCGGCTCGAAGCGAACCTCCTCGACACGCAACCGGGCCCCCGGAGTACCGCTCCGGAGGCCCGCCACGAGAGGCCAGGGTCCGCCCGGTAGCGGATTCCTGTAGACGACCGTTCCGGCAGACGCCGATGCCTCGACTCGGCCGCCCCGACCGTCCCGAACGTACAGGACGTCCCCTGGCGAAGCCCCTTCTGCGGAGAAAGAGAGCTCGGCGGCACCAGGCCGGAACGTCCAGAGGACATACGAAGAGGAATTCGGGCCAGCCGAGATTCGCTCGCCGGCTTCGAGCAGGACGACTCTCTGCGCGGGAGCGCCCGTCAAGAGGAAGTGCCCTCCCGAGGTGGACGGATCCAGGAAGAGTCGCATGGATCCGAAGCGGCTCCGATCCAGCTGCGATCTCCTCTGGAGTCCCGGAATGTAGCCGAGGGAGGCGTCCGGCATCGCCCTCTCGCTGGTAACCACGGCACACGGCGGGGGCTCCTCCTCCCGCACCGGAACGAGGCTGTCCGGCCCGACGTACCGGAAGCGGATGGGTCCCGAAGGGCCCCCCGCGAGGCTCCAGAGATGGTACTCGGGCTCGAGAAACGACAGCGCGAGGCCGACGTCGCGACAGCCGACCAGCTGAATGGCATCGACCAGAAGCCGATAGTCGGGATAGAGGTCCGGGGTTGCGACGAACGCCTGCCGCTCCCGCGGCAGGCTCAGCAGCTGGTCCCACGGGACGAGTGTTCTCGTCTCGTTCGTGGCCACGGCGTAACCGGCCGCGAGGAACAGGCCCGAAACGACGGCCCCCAGCGCAGCACGGCGGAGCGATTGCGACAGGACCACTCCCACCGCGGGTGCGAGGAGAAGGAACCCGACGAGATGGAAACGCACGTTGAAGACCTGCCAACGTACGAGAGCGCAGAAAATCAGCCCGCCTGCGAGGACGAGAAGGCCCCAGATCCCGATCCGCTCCCGGCTCCCGCGATCGAGCCGAAAGAGCAGAACGCCCGCCAACAGCACGACGGCGAGCGACGAGGGCAGGTTCACGAAGCTGTCATCCACTCTGACGGCGACCTGGGGCCTGAACCGTGCCCCGCCGTAGGTCGTGGCCGGGTCGTTCGGATCGCGACCGGTCCATCGGTGCGCCGTCGTCAGGACGTCGTTGAGCGCTCCGGTGAGGAAGGGCACTCCGGTTGCCGAGTAGAGCGACACGTTTCTCAGGACGCTCGAAGCGACGGCAGAGGGCGACCGGTCCTTCGAGAGCAGCGTTTCCCTGGCGAGATTCGAGCCGAGGGGGCTGCCGAACACGGCCCACTTCCGACCGAGGTGCCCGGCATGAAGGAGGGCGAAGGCGAGGATGATCGGCACGGTCCAGGAGACCCGTGATCCCGCCGTCCGGCCCCGACGGAACATCATGAGTGCGAAGACCGCCACGAAAGGGGCGCCGAAGAACAGCGACGTCTCCTTCGAGAGCGCCGCCAGGGAAAGGGCCCCTGCCGCACCTGCCACGAGAAGGCCGTTCCCTTCCTCCTTCAGGGCCCCGGCACCCAGGCCGACCGCGGTGACGAGCCAGAACCCGGCCGTCAAGTCGTTCTGGCAGGTCGTCGCCTGGAGGATCCCGGCCGGGATCGTGAGGGAGAAGGCCTGGGCCACGGCCTCGGCACGCGACGGGTTCTCCACGCATGGTAGCCCGGCCACGATGAGCCGCACCAGCAGGCCCGCGGCGACGAGACAGCCCCCTAGCGCCGCCCACTGAACCGTTCCCGAAAGGGCGTCCCCTCCCGCAAGCGCGTACAGCTGCGCGACCGCCATGCTCCCGAACGGAGCGAAATCGAGCTGCCGGTAGTCGAGGGTCGGAAACGGAGCAAGACTCCCCTGCTGGAGCCATGCCATGGCCCGAGGCAGGTGGTAGGTGACGACGTCGAAGTTCGTCTGGGGGAGGAGCAGGCCGGGCAGCAGGAGAAGTGCCCAGCTACCGAAGGTCAGGACCCGGAGGTTCCTCGAGAAAAGGTCCGGCTCACGGTCCTCGACGGGAAGGGGTCGGGGAGCGGACCTCCACAACCGGAACGCAGCCCCACATGCGGCAAGAGAAAGGGCGACCCACGCCGCTGCGATGACGGGTCGACGAAAGCAGCCGAACACGCTTGCCAGCTCCGACGTGGTGACTACGAAGACGCCTGTACCCACCGCTCCGAGGAGAACGGCGTAGGGGCGTGCGGCAGGGAGTCGACCGTGGCGTGCCAGGCACCTCAACAGGAAGTAGAGCGATCCGAACCCGGCAGGTACGACCGTCCAAAGGAGCATTCGACTTCAGTCTAACCTCGGTGCCGTCGCTCCCCCGTTGCCCTGCGGGCGCTTCATGCCGGCGGACGGCCGCGTCGGAGATTCCGACGCGGCCGTCGGGATTTCCGGCACGAACCAGCGTCTCCGCCCCGCGCCCCGTCCGGCCCCTCGTCCGTAAACCTCCTCTCATCATGGGTTTGCGCGCGGCCACCGGCCCCGCCTCGCCTTCGGCATGCCCCGTGCACTTAACGAGGTGCGCCGGTTCCCAACGAGGGAAATCCCGACGCGAGGAGGTTTCCAATGCAGCCCACCGACTCCGAGATCCTCTGGTTCAACCTGACGAACGTCGGCCTCGGCCTCGCGACGCTGGCCGGCATCGCCGTCCTGGCCTGGGCGGCGGTCCGCGAGCTGGCCGAGCGCGCGAAGAGCCGCGTCGCCACGCGCGACCTCGATCCGCATGCCGCCTTCATCCCCGAGCTCGGCCTGACGATGGCCGACGGAGGAGAGAAGGTCGACGAGGACGAGGAGAAGTAGCCGCTTCGCGGCCGAGGAACCGCCCGTGCGTTGCCCCTTCCTCCGCGAGGCGCACGTCCAGTCGTGTCAGGCCTCCCCGATCCGCAAGCAGATCGTGCGGACGGGGACGACCTCCGACGAGAGGTGCGGCTCGCCCGCGTGGCGGGAGTGCCCCGTCGCCCGCGAGCTGAACGAGGAGCACCCGAGCGCCGGGGCGTGCCCGTTCCACGTGGAGTCGCTCGTCCAGTACTGCTCCGCGGCCCCGGTGCAGAAGTTCATCCCCTGGAGCGACCAGGCCTTCTCCCGCTGCGGCAGCGACGCCCACCGCTACTGCGACCTCTACCTCGCTCTCGCGCACACCCCCGCTCCCCCCGCCGCGCCGGGCGAGGCCGCGCCGGGCGTCGGCGACGCCGACGGGATTCCGGTGCCTCAGTGGCTCTGGTTCGCGCCGAGCCACACGTGGCTCTCGGTCGCCGCCGACGGCGTCTGCCACCTCGGGGTCGACGCCTTCCTCGCCCGGACCCTCGGCGGCATCGACCGCGTCCAGTTCGTCACGACGAAGGGCTTCGAGCGCCCCGCCGCCGTCCTGACCGTCCGCGACGTCGACGTGACCGTCTCCTTCCCCAACGCCCTTCACATCACCGGCGTGAACGGCGCGCTCCGCGCCGACCCGGCCCGGCTCGCGCGCGACCCCTACGGCCTCGGCTGGCTCTTCGAGGGGATCGTCCGCGACCGCGCCGGCGGACCGAACGGCAGCTCCCGCGTCACCGACGGCCTCCTCCGCGGCGACGCGGCGACCGCCTGGATGCGGCGCGAGGGGCTGCGCCTCCGCGGGCTCGCCGAGGCGGCCTCCGAGCGGCTCTCGGGCACTCGCCTCGCGGCCGACGGCGGCCTCCCCGCCCCCGGCCTCGTCCGGACCCTCCCGCACGAGGAGGCGCTCCGGCTCTCCCACCTTCTCCTCTCCACAAGCAACGTCGAAGAGAGGTTCCCGTGAAGCTTCCGGCCCCCGTCTCGTTCGCCATCGGCCTCGTCCCCGCGCTCGCGGCCGGCTGGCTCTTCTTCCCCCGCCTCCTCTATCGCACGGAGGCGCAGCCCCTTCCCTTCAACCACCAGGCCCACACCGAGGCCGGCATGAGCTGCGAGGACTGCCACGCCCTCCTCCCGGACGGCCGCTTCGCCGGCCTCCCGGCAACGGAGTCGTGCGCCGGGTGCCACGCCGAGGCGGGCGAGAACGAGGGGATCAACGCCCTCGTCGCCGGCTACGTGGAACCGGGGCGCGAGGTGCCGTGGCTCGTCCACGCCCGCCAGCCCGACAACGCCTACTTCCCCCACGCGCCTCACGTCGCGGGAGGGAAGGTCGCCTGCGAGCGCTGCCACGGTCCGCACGGCGAGTCGACCGAGGTGCGGCCGTACGAGGTCAACCGCCTCTCCGGCTACCCGCGCGACATCTGGGGCCCCTCGATCTCCCGGCTCGGCCGCGAGGAGTGGCAGGGGATGAAGATGGCCGACTGCATCCGGTGCCATCGCGCCGGCGGGCGCGAGAGCGCCTGCCTCGACTGCCACAAGTGAGGAGGACGGGATGAAGCTCGAGCTCAACCGCCGCGACCTCCTCCTCGCCGGCACCGGCGCCGTCGCCGGGATCGCCCTGTCGCCCGTCCCCTGGAAGCTCCTCGACGACCTCTCGATCTGGACGCAGCAGCCGCCGACGCCGACCCCCCGGCCGGCCGGGCCGCTCGCGTTCCGCTTCACGTCGTGCAGCCTCTGCCCCGCCTCCTGCGGCCTGAAGGCGCGCTGCTTCGGGGCGCAGCCGGTCCGCTTCGCCCCGGTCCCCGGCCACCCGGCGAGCGAGGGCGGCCTCTGCCCGCTCGGCCTGACGGGTCATCACCTCGCGAATCACACGCTCCGCGCCACCCATCCCGAGCAGGTCTCGGGCGGAAGGCGCGAGCGGATCGACCGTGCCGCCGCCGTGGCCGCCCTCTCGGCCGCCCTCGGCGCGTGCACGAGGGAGAAGCGGACCTTCGCCGTCGTCGACGGCCGTCCGGGCCGCGGCCTCTCGCTCACCTACCGGGCGCTCGCCGCCGCGACGGGCGGCCACTACGTGACGCCCCGGGCCGCGGGGGCCGCGCGATCCCTCGAGGCGCTCGCGAAGCGTTTCGACGGCGGTCCGCTCGCGCTCGGGGTCGACTACGGGAAGGCGCGGCGCGTCGTCTCCTTCGGAGTCCCCGTCCTGACGGACGCCGGGACTCCGGGGCTCCTCGCGCGCCTGCGCGCCGACAGCCGCCGCCGGCCGCGAGAGGAGCGGATCGAGGTGATCCACGCCGGCTCCGTGCGCGGCAAGAGCGCAGCCCTGGCCGACCGGTTCATTCCCCTCGAGTCCGGGACCGAGGCCGCTCTCGCCCTCGGCCTCGTGCACGTTCTCCTCGACGAGAAGCTCGCCGACGCGGCGTTCCTCTCGGCGCGGACGACCGGCCTCCCCGAGCTCGAGGCCCTGGCGGCCCGGTTCGCGCCGGCCCTCGTCGAGCAGAAGACGGGCGTCCCCGCCGGGGTCGTCGCAGCGCTCGCGCGCGACCTCGCCGCGAACGGCCCGGCCGTCGTCCTCGGCGGCGACCCGGCGGCCGCGCCCCTCTCCGGAGAGGCCGAGGCCGCGATCGCGGCGCTGAACCTCCTCCTCGGCGCCCCGTTCGGCCCGCTCGTTCCGAGGCACGAGGCCCCGCGCGAGGCCGGCGCCGGCGCGCCGCTGGCGTCGGCGACCTCGTTCGACGCCGTCCCCGACGGCTCCGTCGGCCTCCTCCTCCTCGACGCGACGGTCGCCGAGGGCCTCGTCCCGTGGGAGCGCCTCGAACGGCTCCTCGCAGGAGGCGCGGTCGTCGTCAGCACGTCCCCGTTCCGCGCCGGTCTCGGCGAGAAGGCGACGCTCCTCCTTCCCGGCCCCGCGCCGCTCGAGGAAGCGGCCGAGCTGGAGGGCCCGGCCGACGCGGCCGTCGCCACTCTCGCCGTCGCCCCCGCGCTCCTCTCGCCCCCGGAGGGCCTCGCGCTTCCCGAGGAGGTCCTGCGGGAGGCGGCCGAGGCCGCAGGCCTTTCGCTGCCAGCCCCCCCGGCCGGCCGCGCCGCGGCGCTCCTCGCCGCGAAGAGAGGCCGCGTCTACGACCCGGCCGCGGCTTCGTTCGTCGCCCTCGGCGACCTCTCCTCCCCCGACGCCCTCGGCGAGCTCCTCGCGCGCGGCGGCTGCTGGGTCGACGACCCGGCGTCAGAGCCAAAGGGGCGCTTCGCCCTCCTCGGCGAAGGCGAGGCCCCGCGTCTCCTCGAGGCCGCTCTCGGCTCCCCGTCCGCGCCCCCGGCGCTCGTGGCCTCCCTCCCCCGGCAGGTGGCTTCGGCGGCGCCCCCCTCCCCCCTCCTCTCCAAGCTGACCCGCGAGACGGCGCTCTTCACCCCGCCCGCCGCCGCGACCGCTAAGGCGTGACGTCATGCACACCCAGAAGCACCCCTCCAACCTCCCCGCGCACCGCTACACGCTGGTCGTCGACCTCGACCGTTGCACCGGCTGCGGCTCGTGCGGCACGGCCTGCGCGGTGGAGAACAACATCCCGCCGGCTCCCGAGCGGTCGACCGAGCGGACCGGCGTCGTCTGGATGCGGGTCCACGAGGTGACGACCCCGGCCACGGCCGGCGAGCGGACGGGCTTCGTCCCGATTCCCTGCCAGCAGTGCGACGACCCGCCCTGCGTCGACGTCTGCCCGCAGCGCGCCGTCGAGTACGACCCGCGCACCGGCATCGTCGGGCAGGTCCCCGTCCGCTGCCTCGGGTGCCGCTACTGCATGGTCGCCTGCCCCTACCACGCGCGCTCCTTCAACTGGTGGAGCCCCGAGTGGCCGGAGGGGATGGCGGCGTCCCTGAACCCCGACGTCTCCATCCGCCAGCGCGGCGTCGTCGAGAAGTGCAACTTCTGCGTCCAGCGCCTTCAGGCCGCCCGGGCGAAGGCCGCGGCGGCCGGGCAGACCGAGATCGACCCGGCTGACTACGTCCCCGCCTGCGTCGAGGCCTGCCCCTCGCGGGCGCTCGTCTTCGGCGACGCGGCCGACCCGGAGAGCGAGGTGGCGAAGATCGCGAAGGACCCGGAGAGCTTCCGCCTCCTCGCCGCCCTCGGCACCCACCCGAAGGTCGTGTACCGCTCGTCGGACCCCGTCGTCCGCGAGCGCCTCTCCCGCACGGGGGTGACGCGTGGATGACACCCTGATCGGCCGCGGCCTCAAGCGCACCCCGCTCCCGCGCTTCCTCCTCTGGCTCCTCCCGTGGGCCGGCCTCCTGGCGTTCGGCCTCTACGCGACGTACCTCTGCTTCGCCCACGGTCTGAACCAGACGAACATGGACAACCGGTTCGCGTTCGGCCTCTGGATCTACCTCGACCTGACCGTCATCGCCCTCGGCGCGGGCGCCTTCTTCACCGGCTTCCTCCTCTACATCCTGAAGCGGGACGAGCTGAAGTCGGTCATCAACAGCGCCGTCGTCATCGGCTTCATCTGCTACAGCGGCGCCGTCGGCATCCTGATGGTCGACGTCGGCCAGCCGCTCCGCGCCTGGTTCACCTTCTGGCACCCGAACGTCCACTCGATGCTCACCGAGGTGACGTTCTGCATCACCCTCTACCTCGGCGTCCTCGCGGTCGAGTACGCGCCGCTCGTGATGAAGAACCGGCGCCTCAAGGAGGTCCCGGGCCTCCTCGTCCTCGAGCACAAGCTCCACAAGCTCATGGTCGTCTTCGCCGGCATCGGGACGCTCCTCTCCTTCTTCCACCAGGGCTCCCTCGGCGGCCTCTACGGCGTCCTGCGCGGCAACCCGTTCGCCTTCCGCGAGCACCTCTTCATCTGGCCGACCACGTTCTTCCTCTTCATCCTCTCGGCCGCGGCCGTCGGCCCGAGCTTCATCCTCCTGACGACCTGGCTCGTCGGGAAGGTCTCGAGGAAGCGCCTCGTCTCCCCTGAGATCTTCCAGACCCTCGGAAAGATCTCGGGCTGGCTCCTCCTCGTCTACGTCGTCCTGAAGGGGATCGACTCCCTCGTCTGGATCAACGCGACGAGCCCGAAGACCGGCATCCAGGTGTCGTCCTTCTACGCGCACCCCCCCTTCGGCACCTGGATCCTCTTCGCCGAGGTGGTCCTCCTCGGCCTCGTGCCGGCGGTCCTCCTCCTCTCGCGGCGCGTCCGCGCCCGGACGGGACTCCTCGTCCTGGCCGCGGTGATGGCCTGCGCGGGCGTCGTCCTGAACCGCTACGTCATGACGATCCAGACGCTCGCCCTCCCCTCCCTCCCGTTCGACAGCTTCCTCACCTACTCGCCCAGCTGGCAGGAGACCGCCGCCTTCCTCGCCGTCCTCGGCTACGGCGTCCTTCTCTATTCGATTTCCTTCCGCTGGCTCAACCTCTTCCCCGAAGAGCGCGAGCTGGCCGCGAAGGGCTGACGGAGGTTTCGAGATGCTTCCCGGCAACACCGACTTCATCCTCGACCCGTTCCACCTCGTCTTCCTCGGCGTCTTCGCGGCCGTCCTCGTGACCGTCGTCGGGACGCTCGTCGTCGCCGCGGTCTCGGCCCGGCGCGCCGTCGCCCGCGGGCAGGCCGCCTCGATGCTCTGGCACCACGAGTTCGAGGAGCTCCCCTCTTCGGCGAAGGAGTGCCGTCACGCCCTGACGGGCGAGCTCCCGGGCCGGCACTGCGACCGCGCCTTCGACTGCAGGGGGTGCGAGACCCACGCGAAGCTCGTCGCCGACGCCAAGGCCCTGCCCCTCGCCGACACCGGCGGCTTCGACGTCCCGGCCGACCGCTGGTACCACCGCGGCCACGCGTGGCTGAAGACGGAAGAGGACGGCACCGTCACCCTCGGCCTCGACGACCTGGCGACGCGCCTCGTCGGGAAGCCCTCCGCGCTCGACCTTCCCCCCGTCGGCGAGCGCCTCGCCGAGAACGGACCCGCGTTCCGCCTCTCCGCCGGCAAGGCCCGCGTGAGGGTCGCCTCCCCGGTCACCGGCGAGGTCGTCGAGAGGGGGAGCCTCGCGCAGGGCTTCCTCCTCCGCGTGAAGCCCGACGGCCCGCTCGACACCCGCGCGCTCCTGTCGGGCCCCGAGGCGGCCGCCTTCTTCTCCCGCGAGCTGGACCGGCTCCAGCTCGCCATCTCGGGCGCCCGCGGCGTCCCCGCCCTGGCCGACGGCGGCCTCCCCGTGGGCGACCTCTCGAAGGCGATCCCCGAGGAAGACCGCGACCGCGTGCTCGGAGAGATGCTCCTCGAAGCGTAGCCGGGGCCCCGGGGGCGTCCTCCCCCTTCCGCCTCCGGGCGCCGGCATTCCCGGGCCCGCCCGGTCCTCACGCACAGGGCCGGGCGGGCCTTTCTCCAAAGAGAGGGTCAGTTCCGTTTCTCGGTGAAGCCGGAGTCCTCCGGGGTCAGTTGACCGAGAGGACGATCGCGAGCCGGGTCAGCGTCACGGGATGGCGGAGGAGCCCGCGGATGCGAATCGTCTTCCCGAGGACCTTCCCGGCGACGCTCCGGCCGGTCGGGTCGAAGAGCCAGGGGAGGCCGCCGACGAGCCGGACGTTCGAGAGCTCGATGATCGAGTCCGAGTCGGCGCGGACGGTGGCGACGGCGCCCTCGAGGAGGCCGTCGTGGACGACACAGCGGCCCCGGTCGAAGACGAGCGTCAGCGACACCTCGGCGTCGGTCGCCACGAGGCCGACGGCCCCCTTCATGCGGGAGAAGACGCGGGCCTTGTAAGGGCTCGACCCCACATTGGCCTCGAGGAGGCCGGCCACCATGTTCGCGAGGCCGTTCTCCGCGGCGCCGTCGTCGACCGTGATCTGCGGCTCGCCCACGAGGTCCCTCCGATGCTCCGTTCCCGGGCTCAGAACGCGGCCCGGTAGACCTCGAGCACCTCGTCGGCGCCGAGGACGGCCCTTCCGTTGTAGATGATCGAGGCGTCGTCGAGCGTCGCCTCGGCGAGCTCGGGAAGGGCGGCTTCGGGGACGCCCTGGGAGGCGAGAGTCTGCGGCAGGCCCGCCCGGCCCGCGAGGTCCGAGAGGCGCGCGGCCACCGCTTCGGCGCAGGCCTCGTCCGAGAGGGCGTCGATCGAGATTCCCAGCGCCGCGGCCACGGGACGGTAGGTCGCCGCCACCTCGGCGGCGTTGAAGCGGACGACGTGCGGCATGACGATGGAGTTGGCGAGGCCGTGGTGGACGCCGTAGCGCGCGCCGACGGTGTGGGCCATGGCGTGGACGAGGCCGACCTGGGCGTTGGAGAACGCGGCCCCCGCCATGTTCGAGGCGATGAGCATCTGCCCGCGGGCGACGAGGTCCTTCCCGTTGGCCACGGCGCGCGGCAGGAACTCGGCGATGAGGCGGATGGCGTGGAGCGCCAGGCCGTCGGCGATCGGCTCGTTCTGCTGCGAGTGGATCGCCTCGACCGCGTGCGACATCGCGTCCATCCCGGTGGCGGCGGTCAGGTGCGGCGGGAGGCCGACGGTCAGCTCCGGGTCGAGAAGCGCCGTGTTCGGGATGATGTTGTAGTCGCCGAAGAGGAGCTTCTGGTGCGCCTCGTGGTCCTTGATGACCGCGACGTAGGTCACCTCGCTCCCCGTGCCGGCCGTCGTCGGGATCGCGACGTGGGGCGTGGCCCGGCGCTTCAGCACCTGGAACCCCTCGTAGTCGCGCAGGGAGCCGCCCTCCCTGAGGACGATGGCGATCCCCTTCGCCGTGTCGATGGCGCTGCCGCCGCCGACGCTGACGATGCAGTCGGCGCCCCTCTCGCGCGCGAAGGCAGCGCCCGCGTCGACGATGTGGACGCCCGAGTCGGGGACCACGTCCGAGAAGACGCCTGCGCACGAGTCGCCGAGCGCCTTCTCGATGCGCGCGGGGACGTCCGTCCCCTTCGCGAGCCCCTCGTCGGTGACGACGACCGCCCGCGCGCAGCCGAGCGCGCGGACCTCCTCCCTCACGTCGCGGGACGAGCCCGGGCCGAAGACGACCCGGGTGGTGTTCATGAAGATGAACGAGAGGCTGGAATCGTAGGTCACGGTGGTCCTCCGCTGCGGGCGTGGGTCGCGCCGGCTCAGGCCTCGTCGAGGAACTTCGTCGGCACGCGCGTCGCGCAGGTGACGAGCGCCTGGGCCGCCTTGACGTTCCTCACGATGATCTGGAGGTTCCCCTTGAGCTTGAGCTTGCCCTGCATCATTCCCTTCACCGGCTCCAGCTCCTTGTGGATGACCTGCTTCCAGCGGGCGTAGTCGCCGAAGATGCAGAAGGGCGCGGTCTGGGCCTCCTCCACCGTGCAGTGGTGAGCCTCCCGGCAGACCCCCTCGTGGAGGTCGAGCCAGATGCCGTAGGCCTCGGGGAGCCCGATCTCGGGCTGGGCGTTCACCACGAGGGCCGTCACGCCGTGCGTCCACGGCTTGCCGCCCTCCTTGTACTCGGGGCTCTCGTTGATGGCCGTGTAGAAGGCCTCGACCCACTCCTGGGACGGGAACGCGATGGACATGCTCTCCTCCATGAGGTGCGTGCCCGCCCGGGCCGCACCGCTTCTCGTCTCGATCTTCAGGCTCCCGGGTGAAGGACGGCGCCGACCTCGGCGAGCCCGGCCGCGTCCAGCACGGCGCGCAGCGGCCTGCCGGTCTCGTCCAGGCCGCGGACCTCGTAGTACTCGCCGAGGAGCAGCGCCTCGTCGGGGACGATCCCGGCCGCGGCCCCGTCGGGGACCGGCGTGCGGATCTTCGCCGGCAGGCGGTCGTCGGCGCGCGTCACGCCCATCAGGTTGTTCAGCGCGCGCTTCAGGAGCCAGAGCCGCTCGCCGGTCGCGCGGTACTCCTCGAGGGAGAAGTCGTCCCAGCCCGTGACCGCGCGGATGGCCCGGACGAGGTCGTCGAACTGGTAGCACCACATCTCGAACTCGCAGAGGGCGAGCGCGTTGAGCGGGACGCCCAGGTCCTCCCCGATCCGCACCATCGGGGCCTTCCCCTCGCTCGTCATCCCGTCGTAGTTCTCCTCGAGGCCGACGCCCGTGTAGCCGGCGAGCCCGTGCTCGATGGCCTCCACGAGGTGCGCCTTGTGACAGGCGCCGCGATAGGAGGTCATGTACGAGAGGGCGAGGCCGTGCGAGGCGCGCGGGTCGTGCATCGGGATCTCGAGGCCCTTGATCTCGGCCGTCAGCTCCTCCGAGCCGCGCCCGAGCTTCCGGGCCGCGCCGCGGCTCCCCTCGGCGAGGAGGTCGCCGACGCCCTCCCGCCGCGCGATCTTGTGGAGGAGGGCGATCGCCCCGTCCACGTTGCCGAACTCGAGCGCGAGACCGCCCGTGTCCTCGAGCGTGAGGAGCCCCTTCTCGAAGCAGTCGTAGGCCCAGGCGATCGTGCACCCGGCGGAGATGGAGTCGACGCCGTAGCGGTTGCACCACTCGTTCGACTTGATGACCCCGGCGAGGCTCTTCTGGTCGAGCATCGCCCCGAAGGCGGCGCACGTCTCGAACTCGGGGCCGGGGCCGACGGCCGTCTGGTAGGGCCCCTCCTTCACCTCGACCTCCCGCCGGCAGGCGATCGGGCAGGCGTAGCAGGCGAGGCCCCGCTTCAGGTAGGTCTCCGACATCGTCGGCCCCGACAGGGCGTTCGAAAGGTCGAAGTCCTCCCCGCGGGACCAGTTCCGGATCGGGATGTCGCCGATCATCATCCCGAGGTCCATCGCCGAGTCGGTCCCCATCTCCTTCAGCGCCTGGGCGGGGACGGACTGGGAGATGCGCCCGAGCATCTCCTTGCAGATCGCCTTGTAGCCCGCCTCGTCGGCGATCGGGATCTTCCCCTCGCCGCGGCAGACGACGGCCTTCAGGCGCTTGCTGCCCATCACGGCTCCCATCCCGGAGCGCCCGATGAAGTCGTGCTTGTTGTTCGCGATGCAGGCGAAGCGGACGAGGTTCTCGCCGGCCGGGCCGATGGAGAGGACGCTGGGCCGCTTCTTGCCGCCCATCGTCTCCCGGAGGCGGTCGGTCGTCTCGTACGTGTCGAGCCCCCAGAGGTCGCCCGCGTCGCGGAGGGCGACCTCGCCGCCGTCGAGGACGAGCATCACGGGCCGGGACGCCTGCCCGACGAAGACGAGGCCGTCGACGCCGCATCGCTTGAGAGCCGGGGCGAAGTCGCCCCCGCAGCTCCCTTCGCCCCAGATCCCGGTGAGAGGCGAGCGCGCCGCCACGGCGAACCGCGAGCTGCCGGGAACCAGGGTGCCCGAGATGGGGCCGGTCAGGACGAAGAGGTCGTTGTCGGGTCCGAGCGGGTCGGCGGTGTGCTTTCCGCGGAGGAAGAAGAGGTGCGCGGCGAGGCCGCTGCCGCCGAGGTACTTCCTCTGGACCTCCGGGGAGACGGAGAGCTCGGTGATGGTCTCGCTCGCGAGATCGACCTCGAGGTACCTGCCGACGTAGCCGCCCATGCTGTCCAGCTCCTCTCTCCCCTCAGGACCGGAACGAGGGCGACCCGGCGCCGCCCCTTCTGTGAAGCGCGATTGCGCGAGCGAATCTCAACCGGGCCGAACCGTACCCTTCAAGCTAGGCGCGGCCTTTCGGGATGTCAACAGGCGATCGTCGGGAAGCGAGGCTGGAGCCGGGGCCCTCGTGGAACCGGAGTCCGGGACCCGGAGCCGTCGAGCCCGAGCCGTTGACAGCCGCCCTCGGGGTGCTAGCTTTGCGGAAGGAGAAGAGCCCGATGCCCTCCGTCGCCCTCTCGCTTCCCGCGCCGCTTCACCGGGCGGCCGGAGGCTCGGGGGAAGTCGTGGTGGAGGGCGGGACCCTGGCCGCCGCCCTCGCGTCCTTCCGGGAGCGCCACCCCGCCGTCGCCCGGCTCGTCCTCGACGAGGCGAACCGGCCCCGCCGCGGCGTGAGCCTCGTCCGCGACGGCGTGGACCTCCGGACCCTCGACGGCCCCGAAACCCGCCTCGAGGCGGGGGACCGGGTCACGGTCGTCCTGCTGATGGCCGGGGGATGAGGGAGCATTCGGGGTCGGCTGGTCTCGATGGCGCCGCGCCGCGGCCGCGTCGGATGAGCGCTTCGGCCTTCCTCCGCGACCCGTCAGGGCCCGCCGCGCCCCTCGGTGTCGATCGCCTTCCCCCGGAACCAGAGGCGCCGGGGGAGCGGCGCGAGGCCGTCTCGATGGGTGAGCTCGAGCTCCCATCCAGGCTCGTTTTCGCCGGCAGGTAGGCGAAGGCGTTCGGGCAGGAAGAAGCGGTCGACTCCCAGGTCGACGTGGACGCGATACGAGCGCCCCCGTACGTCCCGGCGAGCCTCTCCGGCCCGCTCGTTCACGGCCTCTTCGAAGACGTTCAGGCGCGCCCGGGACCAGAATCGCGCCGGCCCTTCCGGAAGATCGCCCGAAGGCGGCGCGAGGGCGCAGAGGCGCTCCTCCCCGTCCACCGCACAGAAGCCGACCCGCGAGGGGCCATCGAAAGAGGCCGCCCCGGCAAGGAACCGCTCCACCTCCGACGCCCGGAGGGCGGCGTCCTCCCCTCCCGTCGTCACGTCGGCGTCACGTGGGTTCAGGACGAGGTACCGGCCGCGCAGGAGGTCGTGGGGATCTACGGGCCGCAGGGGAATCCTGAATGTCGGGGCCGTGGCGCGCACCCGTTCGTGATGAGCCGCCCACCCGAGCAGGACGATGACTTGGACCGCGGCGACGACGAGCGCCTTCTTCACGCCCCGCCCGCCACCAGGGTCTTCTGCCGCGCCCTCTCCAGCGCGAAAACGACGACGAGGAGAAGAAGCCCGGAGAGAGCGAGGGCGAGGCCGCCGTCGAGGTAGTTTCCGAAGAAGTCGAAGTAGCGGGTGGCCAGACCTGCAAGGACCGCGAGGTATCCGAGGTTGACCCAGACCCGCGCGCCGGAGCGGGCCCCGGCCCGGATCACGAGGACGGCCACGGCGAGCTGGAAGGCCCAGGAGAGCCCGACCGCGACGAGGTCGAGCACGCGCTCGTCCTCGAACCTCTCGCCCGCGAGGACCCAGGGAAGGAGGGACAGGACCAGGACCAGCCTCGAGGTCCGCCGGTCCCAGGAGGAAGGGAGAACACGCCCCGGCCAGGCCAGCGCCGCGATCAGCCCCGGCACGGCGACGAGCCAGGCCCGCCCCAGGTCGGACCGATCCAGATCCTGCGTGGCTCCGAAGACCAGTAGGAAGAGCTGCGAGCTGCCGAGGACCCAGGCCCCGATCCATCCCTCGAGTCGGGGGACCGGGCGGGGAAGGAGCGAGACCAGTACGCCCGCCAGGAGCGGGACGGCCAACCACAACCACGGCCCCTCGGTCGAGGCGGCCCGGACCCACGAGTCGTCCGAGCCCAGCTCCATCGTCAGCCCCGTCACGACGGCGACGAAGAGGATTCCCGCGGTGGCGCGCCTCGCGAGCAGCCAGGCGGCCGGCAGGACGAGCGCCGCCCAGAGCCAGACGCCGTTCGGGGGCCGGGCGTTCAGGTGGTAGATCTGGCTGACGAGCGCGATCCCCGCGAGGACCCAGCCTCCCGCCAGGACGGCGAAGGACTCTCCCACGAACGCCCGCCCGGGGAAGCGCCTCTCCGCCGCGGGAACCGCCAGGACGAACCCGGCTTGAAGAAGGCCCCAGGCGGCCAATTTCGCGAGGCGCGGGATGACCATCCAGTTCTCAGCCACGATGAGGATCAGCCCGGCCAGGACCAGCCCGCCCCCGAGAAAGGCCAGTGCGGCCCGTGCCCCGACCCCGGCACCGCGGTCGTCGAGGGAGGCGCTCGATCGCCGCAGCTCCTCGGCCTGCTCAGCCGAGACGAGGCCCGCTTCGCGCCAGTGGCGAAGGTGGCGCTCGACGACACCCGGTATGCCGCCCATCTTCGAGGCAGTCTACGCCGCCCCGGTGCCTCTCAGGGCCTCTCGATCCCGTACCTCTTCAGCTTGTCGTAGAGCGTCGAGCGGTCGATGCCGAGAACGGCGGCCGTCTCCTTCACGTTGCCGTCGTTCCTCCGGAGGGTCGCCGCGATGACGGACTTCTCGACGTCCGCCAGCGGCAGGTGGGTCGGGACGCTCCAGCCCGGCGCCGCCTCGGAAACGGGGCGGAGGAAGGCGAAGTCCTCCTCGGTGAGGACCCGCCCCTTCGCGGTGACGAGCGCCCGCTCCACGGCGTTCTCCAGCTCGCGGACGTTCCCCGGCCAGCGGTGGGAAAGGAGCGCCTTGAGCGCCCCTTCGGAGAGGTCCTCGGCTTCCTTCCTCAGCTCGTGCGCGAGGCGCTCGAGGAAGGAGCGGGCCAGGAGGGGGATGTCCTCCGGCCTCTCGCGGAGCGGCGGGAGGTGGATCGCGACGACGTTCAGCCTGTAGTAAAGGTCGTCGCGGAAACGCCCCTGGCGCACGGCCTCGGCGAGGTCGACGTGCGTCGCGGCGACGACCCTCACGTCGACCGAGACCTCCTCGCTCCCGCCGACCCGGAAGAAGCGCCGTTCCTGCAGGACCCGGAGGAGGTCGACCTGCACCTTCGGCGAGATGTCGCCGATCTCGTCGAGGAAGATCGTCCCCCCCTCGGCGAGCTCGAACTTCCCCTTGCGGCGCTCGGAAGCCCCTGTGAAGGCCCCCTTCTCGTGCCCGAAGAGCTCCGACTCGAGGAGCGTCTCGGAGAGAGCCGCGCAGGAGACGCCGACGAACGGGTTGCCGGCCCTCTCGCCCGAGAAGTGGAGGGCGCGCGCGACGAGCTCCTTGCCGGTCCCGCTCTCTCCGGTGACGAGGACCGTGCTCCTGAGGCTCGCGACGTCACGGACGAGGGCGAAGACCTCCTGCATCCGCGGGCTCCTCGAGAGGATGTCCTGGAAGCGCCAGCGGCCGGAGAGGCGGCGGCGCAGGATCTCGTTCTCGCGCTCGAGCTTCCTCACCCGGATGATGCGGGTGACGAGGAGGGAGATCTCCTGCGGGTTGCAGGGCTTGACGATGTACTCGAGCGCCCCCTCCTTCATCGCCGTGATGGCGGTGTCGACGGTGGCGTAGGCCGTGATGATGACGATGGAGGCCTCGGGCCGGAGCTTCCTGACCTCCATCATCGTCTCTATGCCGTCGATGCCGCCGGGCATCTTCAGGTCGACGAAGTAGATGGCGTAGTCGGTTTCCCGCGCCTTGCCGATCCCCTCGCGGCCCGAGGCGGCCGTGTCCACCTCGTAGCCGTCCTCGCGGAGCCAGGCCGCGAGCGACTCGCGCATGACCGCCTCGTCGTCGATGACGAGGATCCGCCACGTCGCCTTCATCGTGTCCTCCCTTCCGGCCCGGCCGCCGGGGTCCGTTCCCTGACGAGCGCCGCGCACGAGGCGCAGAACGCCTCTCCCTTGCGGTCCACCTGGACGACGCCCGTCGACAGTGACATGGGGCAGGCCGCGTCCGGGCAGTGGACGAGGCCGAAAGTGTGGCCCAGCTCGTGGAGCGCCTCCTTGCGCGCGCGCGAAAGGAGGAGCGGCCGGTCCTCGGGGAAGCCCGAGAAGGCCTGGGAGAGCCGCGCGAGGGAGATGACCGCCGTCGGGCCCTCCATCTGCGCCTGGCCGAAGACGAAGCTGAGGACCGGGATGAAGAGGTCCCGGCGCGTGACGCCGAGGATCCGCTCGGCCGAGGCGGGCCGCGCCGAAAGGAGCGTCTTCAGCATCTCGGGCGCGCTCCACTGGCCGCGGGAGGCGTCGAAGGCCTTCTCCGGCTCCGGGAGCGGGGCGAGGCGCACGACCTCCCGGCCGAAGGCGTCCGCGACGGCGCGCTCCACGGCGGCGAGGGCCCCGTCGTCGGGGAGGCCGAGGGCGACCACGGCGAGCGCGCTCACGCCTGCGGGGCGGCCGCCTCGCCGCGCACGGGGATCGTGACGCGGAAGAGGGTCCCCACGCCGGGCGTGCTCTCGACCTCGATCTCCCCGCCGTGGGCCTGGACGATGCCGTAGACGACCGCGAGGCCGAGGCCGACCCCCTTGCCGTCGTCCTTGGTCGTGAAGAACGGCTCGAAGGCGCGGTCCTTCAGCTCGGCCGACATCCCCTCGCCGTCGTCTCTCACCTCGAGGACGACGTCCTTCTTCAGGGCGGTCGCGCGGGTCGTGACCTTGATGTGCCCCTTTCCGTTCCTGCGCGTCGCCTCGGCGCCGTTCAGGACGAGGTTCATGACGACCTGCTGGAGCTGGGAGCCGTCGGCCAGGACGCGCGGCAGCCCCGCGTCGAGGAAGCACTCGACGAGGACGTTCATCAGCTTGAGCTTGTGGGAGACGAGGGAGAGGGTCGTGCCCACGATGGAGTTCAGGTCGGTCTCCGTGCGCTGGGGCGTCCCCCGCCGGGAGAAGGACAGGAGGTCGGAGACGATGCGGCCCGTCCGCGACGTCTCGGCGACGACCTGCTCGAGGTACTTCCGGAACTCGGCCTCGCGCCCCTTCGGGATGCCGTCCTCCTTGAGGATCCTCTGCATCAGCATCGAGAGGTTCAGGACCCCCGAGAGCGGGTTGTTGATCTCGTGCGCCACGCTCGCGGCGAGCTGGCCGAGGGAGGCGAGGCGGTCGGCCTGCATCAGCTTCTGCTGGGCCACCTTCAGCTGCTCCGTCCGCTCGTCGACCTTCTCCTCGAGGCCCCGCGTCAGCGCGTTCAGCTCGTCCATGGCCACCGAGAGGCGGCGGCGCATCTCGTTGAAGGAGCGGGCCAGGTCCTCCAGCTCCTCGCTCGAGGTGAGGGCGATGGGCTGGTCGAGCTTCATCTCCGCGACCTGCCGCGTCGCGTCGGCGAGGCGCGCCAGGGGCGTCGCCACGAAACGCCGCGTGAAGACGGCCGCGCAGATCCCGACGAGGAGGACCGCCAGGGACGTGAAGAGGGCCGTCCGCACCTCGATCCGCCGGACCTGCTCGTCGACGAGGCGCATGTCGAGCCCGACGTCCAGGACGCCGAGGACGTTCTGGGACTCGGGGTGGGCGTGGCAGGCGGCGTTGCTGCACGCCGGCTCGTTGTAGATCGGCGTCACCATCGCGAGGGTCCGGCCGCCGTCGGGGCGGTGGACGACCCGCGCCCGCGTCGGCCGGTCGACCTTCACGAGGGGCTGCTCTGACGCGTGGCAGAGGTAGCAGGCCTCCGCCCTCTTGTCGACGACCTGCCTCTCGGAGCGAGGGGTCGAGAACATGACCCGCCCCTCCTTGTTGTAGATCCTCACGCTCCGGATCCCCTGCTTGGACGCAATCGTCTGCATCACCTCGTAGGCCGCCTCCCGGTTGTCGATGAGCATCGCGTGCCAGGTGGCGCTTGCGATCGCCCCGGAGAGCTGGTCGACGCTCTGGAGCATCGTCGCCTGGAGCTGGGTGTCGGCCGAACGGACGGCGAAGAAGCCGTTCGCCACGACGACGAGCGTCACGACGACCGTGAGGGAGAGGATGAGCTTCGAGGAGAGGCGTGTCGGCCAGCGCATGGTCCGCCCGGCTCCGGCCGGGCCGTCGCGCGACCCGCGATGCGGGACCGGCCGGGGCCAAAGGGCAGGATACACCGCGGGGCGGGGGAACGACCCCGTCGAAGCCTTTCCCCCGCCCCGGAACCGGTCTCAGCGGGCGGCCTTCGCGGCCTTCACTTCGGCGAGGGCCTCCTCCGCGGCCGACAGGAGCGCTTCCGGACCCACCGGCGCGCCCACCGCTCCCTTCATCCAGAGGTCGGGCGTGAGGCGCCCCTGGCGCGTCATCCGCTCGATCTCGGGACCGACCGCGTCCGCCTTCTCCAGGTGCCGCTCGACCTGGAACGCGATGAGGTGCCCGAGCGGGTAGTCCGGGAGGTAGAGGAAGGAGTCGATCATGTGGGAGTAGATCGCGAGGATCGGCGAGTCCTTCACCCCGAAAACGGGGGCGTAGAAGCGGTTCCAGACGCCCTTCGCGCTCGCGAGGACGGCCTGCTGAAGCTGGGCGGGCGTCGCCTCGGGGTTCTTGTACATCCAGTGCCAGACGGCCATGTCGACGAGGGCGACGCCGGCGATCTCCGCCGTCCCCCAGTACGTGTGGAGCGTGGCGAGCGCGCGGCTCTTCGCGTCCGCCCTCTCGAGGCCGAGGAGCTCGAGGTCGCGCTCCTGGAAGACGAAGGCGATCGCCTCCGTGAAGGCGGTGTTCGGGACGCCGGCGAGGAGCGTGTGGTCGATCTGGTTCAGCGAGACCGTCTGCTCGACGTTGTGCCCGAGCTCGTGGACGGCGATGTTGTAGCCCTTGTAGTCCATCCCGTCCGGGCCGACGCGCGTCCGCAGGTGCGCCTTGTCCCCGCGGCGGGCCGCTCCCCACGCGTGGCCCGAGCCGCGCGCCGGGTCGACGACGACGTTGGCCGCGATCGCACGGGCCCTCTCCTCCGGGAAGCCGAGGTCGCGGAGGATCCGCGGGATGTCCTTCTCGAACGCCTCGGGCGTCGGGTACTTCTGCCGCGTGATCTCGTCGAGCCGGGCCTCGGTGTACGGCCCGCGGTCGCGGAACCCCGGATACCAGATGTCGAACGGCTCGAGCGGACGGCCCAGGCGCTCCTTCACGAGCGCGCCGACCCGGGCGAAGACGGGAGAGAAGAGGACGGCCTCGAGCATCGCCCGCACCCGGGCCTCGGGGAGCTCCCGGTCCTCCTGGAAGCGTCGCGCGATGAGAGACGGGGCGGACGGGGAGTACGGGTCGACGAGGCGTGCGGCCCGGAAGGTCGCGAGGAGCTTCGCGTACCGGGCAACGGACTCGGGCGAGACGAAGACGGGCAGGTCCTTCGGGACCGGCGGAGCCCCCGGCTCGAGCGAGGTCGTCGCCTTCACCTCGTTCGTGAAGGGGTTCCAGTCGATCCAGGGCGAGTCGATCGCGGACGCGGGGATCGTCTGGTTGACGATCCGCTCCATCGCCCTCGCGATCGTCCGCTGCTTCGCCAGGCCGTCCTCCGCGTCGCCGTAGCAGGCCTTGATCTCGTCGCGCAGGTTCCAGTGCGAGAGGAGACGCTTGCCCGGCGGGAAGAGCCGCCGCCCCTTCTCGTCGAGGAGATGATGGACCCTCAGGTTGTAGCCGGCGATGTACCGCGAGGCCTCGGCCGAAGCCTCCGCCACCGCCTGGTTCACCTCGGCGGGAATCCGCTTGCCGAACCTCTGTGCCAGGCGCGCCTCGGCCCACTCCCTCCGGCTCCACGACGGCCCCATCTCGAGGCGCTCCGGGAGCGTCGTGAGCGGGAAGTTGAGGAGGACGGCGAACGCGAGGCGGTTGCCGAAGAGGTCGTCGAGGACGTGGGCCGAGGGGTCCCACCCCGCCATGACCTCGTCGAACGGGAGGATCTCGCCCCGGTCGAGGTCCGAGTGCTCCCTCAGGTCGCGGATCACCTCGAGGAGGTGCCCGTCGACCGACTCGAGGATGCGCTGCGTCCGGGCGAACAGCGCGTCGCGCCTTTCGGGATCGGCGAGGAAGTGGGTCCGCGCGACCTCGCCGAAGGCGGCCTCGTCGCCGTCGGAGGCCCTCCAGAGGGCCGAGGCCTGAGCCAGCCCGCGCTTCGCCCGCGGCCGGCACTCCTCGCCGTGGAGGGAGACGAGCTCGTTCTCCAGGGACGCGAGGGTCTCCGCGGAGACGGGGGCGGAGGGGGCCGCGCTCACGGAGCCATCGAGGGCGAGCACGGCCGCGAGAACGGGCGCGGCGAAGGCGATTCGCATCGGGAGACCTCCAACCGGGGGAGTCTAGCGTCGTAACGCGGGGCGCGGCGCCGGGCGCCCCGTTCGCTAGCGGACGAGGAGGAAGCCGAAGGCGAGCGGCCCGCCGAAGCTCGGCGGCTCCGCGACGCCCCAGCGCTCGGCCCTGCGAAGGAGGTCGCGCGCCGACTCGCCGGTCGAGAGGCCGTCCGGAAAGGGCGCCCAGAGCGAAACGAGACCCGTCCACGGGCCCGGCACGCCTCTCCCGAGCGCGGGCGTCGCCACGAGCAGGCCGTCGCCCGGCGAGAGGGTCAGGGGCGGTCCCGTCTGGAGCCGGCCCAGCTCCTCCCGGCCCCGCGGACCGGGACCGAGGAAGGAGGAGGCTCCCGCTCTCGCCTCCTCGAGGACTCCCTCCACGCGTCCGCCGCCGCGCACCAGGGCGAAGCCCGGTCCGAGCCGGACGATCGAGACGCGCCAACCGCTCCGCGCCTCGACCGCGACGACGCCGAGGAGGCCCGTCGCGAGCGCGGGGGCGATTCTCCGAAGAGCCTCCTCCGGCTCTCTCGTGTGGGCCAGTATCCGTCGCGCGTTTTCGGGCGGGACGGCCCCGCGGACCCGTCGCAGCGCTTCCGACTCGTCCCCCGCGGACAGGAGCGCGGCGAGGAGCATGTCGAGGTGGCCCTGGGCGGCGCCCACGGCCGCCTCGGGGCAGGCGGGGCTCGCCGCGGCCGCGCGGCAGAAGGCCCTGGCGCCGACGACGGACGCGAGGCGCGCCCCGAGAGAAGACTCGACCCCGTCGGCCACGGCGAGCACGACGCCCCCCGGGAAGGGGACGGCGAACGCGGACGCCAGCCCGCCGGCGGCGTTGCCGGGCCCCGCGGCGGACGCGAACCAGACCGTCGCGCTCCCCTGGTCGATCCGCTCGCCCGCTTCGTCGATGCGGATGTCGTAGGCGGAGAGGTCGGGACCGGGGCCCGCCGGAGGTGCGGGGGCGGCCGGCTTCGGCGCGGCCGGGGAAGCCGCCCGGGCGGGCGGCGGAACCGCGGGGGCGGCCGCGGCCTTCGACCTCCGGACCCGGGCGGAGACGACGGTCGGCGGCGCCGCCCGGGGGTCGCCAGCCGCCCTCTCCGCCTCGAGGAAGCCGACGAAGCGGAGCAGGTCGGAGACGCGCGAGAAGAGACCGAGGGCCGTGAACTGGGAGAGGTCCTCGAGCCGGTTCCCCCCGACGGCGTTGAGCTCGTCGGCCAGCTGGGCGGCGAGGCGCTGGGGAAGGGTCCTCTTCAGGGACGGCCCGAGAGACCCGTACGCGATCCCGGGCACGGGGGCCGGGGGTGGCTCCCCCCGGAAGGCGAAGAGGTCGTGGAGGAAGGCGAGAGCGCGCAGGAGGCCGTCGCGCAAGGCCTCCAGGTCTTCGGCGGGGACCTCGACGCTCTTCCGGAGGTCGAGGCCTCCGACCCAGTCGGAGACGTTCCCGAGCAGCTCGAGGAACTCCGGAAGCTCCGCTCGAAGGCGCCGTTCGTCTGCCGCCATGTCGACACTCCGGATCGTAGGGGGAGCCGCGCCCGCCGTCCATGCTCGCGGAAGAGGCTATCCTTCCCCTGCGCCGAAAGGCGCCCCGCGATGAGCCCTTCCCCCCGGCTCCCCGATTCTCTCGCCCGCTTCGAGGCGGCCCCTTCGGACGAGAGTGCCGCTCTGCTCCTCGAGGCGGCCGAGGCGGCGCTCGCGTCCGGTGGCGTCGCACCGGGGGTCTGGCACCGCTGGCTGGATGCCACGCGGCGCCGCGAGCACCTCTTCGCCCTCCCCGACCGGGCGACGCGCCACCGGTGGGCCGAGGCCGCCGTCCGGGCCGTCGCCGTCTCCGGCTACTCGCTCGCTCACGTGCTCGCCCAGCGCGTGGAGTCCCACCCGGAGAGGACCCTCTTCGTCGACGGCCCCTTCGCGGGCGCGCCCCGCTGGAGCTATTCGCTCGTCTCCCGGCGCGCCAGGGCGATCGCCGCCGCGCTCCTCTCCCTCGAGGAGGAGCCCCGGGTCGCCATCGTCTCGGAGAACGGCGTCGACCCGGCCTGCGTGGACCTCGCGTGCCTCCTCCACGGCCTTCTCGTTTCTCCCCTGTCCCCTCACCTCACCCCCGCCGAGCTCTCGAACGCGTTCGACGCCCTCGCCGTGAACCTCGCCGTCGTCTCCTCGGAGGAGAGCCTCCGGCGACTTCGCGAGGCCGCGCGGCACGTGGCCCGCCCCTTCCGGGTCGTCTTTCTCGACGACGCGGCGAGCCTCGCGGGCGAGGGGGACGTCGTCCTCGGGGAGTCGCTCGCGGCGCTCGACGAGGCCGCGGCCACGGCCGCGCTGGCTCGGGCGCCGCGCCGCGGGCTCCGCGAGACCTGCACCGTCCTCTTCACCTCCGGCAGCACCGGGGGGCAGAAGGGAGTGGCCTTCTCGATGGAGAACCTGGTGACGAAGAGGTTCGCGAGGGCCGCGGCGCTGCCTCTCGTCGGCGAGGAGGAGGTCCTCCTCGCGTTCCTCCCGCTCTACCACACCTTCGGCCGCTACCTCGAGATGCTCGGGATGCTCTTCTGGGGCGGGACGTATGTGTTCGCGGGGAATCCGTCGCTCGACGGGCTCGCCGCGGGGCTCCGGGAAGTCGAGCCGACCGGTCTCGTCTCGATCCCGATCCGCTGGGCGCAGCTGGCGTCGCGCGCGAGAGAGGCTGCCGGAGAGGCCCCGTCGCCGGAGACCGCGAGGGCCGCGCTCCGCGGGGTCGTCGGCGGGCGCCTGCGCTGGGGCCTTTCGGCCGCGGGCCACCTGGCTCCCGAGGTCTTCCGCTACTTCCAGTCGAACGGCGTCGAGCTCTGTTCGGGCTTCGGGATGACCGAGGCGACGGGAGGGATCACGATGACGCCGCCCGGCGAGTACGTGGAGGGGTCGGTCGGCCTTCCGCTCCCCGGCGTGGGGGTCCGGCTCGGGGAAGACGACGAGCTCCAGATCTCGGGTCCCTACGTCGCCCGCTACCTCGGGGAGCCGGAGCCGGCGGAGGGCGAGGAGCGCTGGCTCCGGACGGGCGACGTGTTCCGCGCGCGCGCGGACGGCCACCTCGAGATCGTCGACCGCGTCAAGGACATCTACAAGAACAGCCGGGGCCGGACGATCGCGCCGCGCCGCGTGGAGCAGAGGTTCGAGGGGGTGCCGGGAATCCGCCGCGTCTTCCTCGCGGGGGACGGGCGGGACGACAACGTCCTCCTCGTCGTCCCCGACGCCGAGGACCCCGTCCTCGCCGGCGACCCGCAGGGCGAGACGGCCCTCGACTACCTCCGACGGATCGTCGCCGCCGCCAACGCAGACCTCGCGACCTACGAACGGGTCGTCGACTTCGCCGTCCTCCCGCGCGACTTCTCCCTCGAGGAAGGGGAGCTGACGCCGAAGGGGTCGTACAGGAGAAAGGCGATCGAGAAGTCCTTCGCGGGCGTCATCGACGGGCTCTATCGGAGCCGGGTCGTGACGCTGCAAGGGGACGGGGTCGCGGTGAGCGTTCCTCGCTGGCTCTTCCGGGACCTCGGTCTCCTCGAGGGCGACCTCGCTCTCTCGGGCGGGCGCCTCGTCGACCGTCGGCACGGGCGCTCGGCCGCGCTCGCCGCCCGGCCAGGCGGCGACGAGGTGCGGGTCGGGAGCCTCGTCTACCGGTGCGCCGGGCGGCGGCTCGACCTCGGCCTCTTCGCCCGCCAGCCGCTCCTCTGGCTCGGCAACCCCGAGCTCGTCTCCCTCCTTCCCGTGAAGGACGGCTGGGACACGCCGCTCGCCGGGTCGAAGGCGGAGGTCCTCCTCCCCCCGAGGGACGAGGTCCCCGAAGGCGAGCCGGCGCCCGGGCCTCTGCCGTCCGCCCAGCTCGCCGCCCTTCACCGGCTCGCCACGACCGCCCTCTTCGGCCCTCCCGACGTGGCCCTCGAGGCGGTGTCGCGCGCGGAGGCGCTGCTCCGCCAGGGCGACCGGCGGACGGCCGAGCTCCTCCGCCGCCGCCTCCAGGCGCTCGCGCGGCACCCCGAAGTTCGCCTCCGCTGCGAGGCCTACAGGGTCCTCCTCCTCGACGACCCGCTCGTGGATACCGGGGAGATCCTCCCGGCGTTCCTCCACTCCGGGCTCCCGTTCCTCACCGAGGAGAGCGTGGCGGCCATCGCCCGCGCCGACCTCGGCGAGGAACGGCTCACCGCCCTCCGGCGGCGCCTCCACTCCTATCGCGCCGCGATGGGGGGGCCGCTCCCCGAGGTGGCCCGGCTGACGCTCGGAGACGTCCTCGAGCTCCTCGGCAATTTCGCCCGTCACCACCCCGAGGACCACGCCGCCGTCCGCGCGGAGCTCGCCTCGTGGGCCATCCAGACGGGCGACCCGGCCCTCGCCCAGCGCGCCGGCGCGCTCTTCGACTCCCTCGGCGCCTGGCACGAGGAGACGGCCGCCGCCGCGGCCCTCCTACCCCCCGTCTCGGAGGGCCGCAGGAAGCTCTGCTTCCGCGACGGGCTCCCGGAGGAAGAGGTCCGCGCGGTCGAGGGGCTCCTCCTCGGGACGTCGCTGCTGCGAGAGTCGGTCGAGCTCGCGTTCGAGACCGACCCGCTCGAGCTCGCGGACATCCCCGACGGCGGGATCTGGGTCACTCCCGTCCTGGCGCTCCACCGGCACCGCCTCTACCGCCTCTCCGTGAGGACGGCCGCGGGTGCGCACCACGACCTCCTCCTGACCGTTCGCCGCGATCTCGACTCGGACGCGGTCCGCTCGACGACGCTCCGGATGATCGCGCTCGCCGGCCACCCCTTCGGGCCGCCGGTCGTGCCGCGCGTCGGGTCGTGGCGCCCCGACCTCGGGGCCCTCACGCTCGCGTGGGTCGACGAGCTGACGCTGGAGGAGCGGCTGCGGGACGCCGCGGCCCCGGGGCGCGCCCGGCCCGCCGACGGACGGTCGCTCAAGAGCCTCGTCGTGAGGGCGCTCGCCGCCTTCTTCACCGCCTGGGAGCGAAGCGGCCGACTCGTCGTCCCCGGCGCGGTCGCGCCGTCGAACGTCGCCGTCCCCTCGGAGGACTACCGGGAAGGGGCGTGCCTCCTCTCGATTTCCGGCTCGCGGCCCTGCGACGGGCCGCTCGACCTCGTCGAGCCGATGCTCCGCAACGTCTTTCGCGAGACGGCCGCTCTCTCCCCGCGGCTCGCCCCGGCCCTCCGGCCCGCCTGGATCGTCGACGCCGCCTTCGAGGCGCTCGGCGAGGAAGGGGCCCGCGCGTTCCTCGCCGAGCTGAAGGCCTCGGCGGGGCGGCCGTCGACGGAAGAGTGGGTCCAGCTCTTGGCCGCGGTCGACGCGGCTCTCGCGACCGCGCCGGGAGATCGCGTCCCCCTCGCCCTCGAGACGGCGATCGCCCGCTTCGAGGCGTGGGAGGGAGAGCGCCCCGCCGCCTCGCTCGCCGACCGGGAGCGGTCGGCCGAGTCGCTCCTGCGCCTCTACCACGTCGACGCCCTCGGAGAGGAGGCGCGCTACCGGCTCTTCCGGCAGACGGTCTTCGCGCGGTCGGCCCCGGAGGTCCTCCGCGCCTTCGACGACCTCCTCGCCGCGCTGCGCGCCCGGCCCGGGGCGCGTCCTTCCCACCTCGTCGAGCTCGAGGGGCTCCACGCGGCCCTCTCAACCGACGAGGAGCGGCACGCCTTCACGCGCCTCGTCTTCCCCTCCTCGCGGACGAGCCGGCCCGTGGACGTCTCGGTCGTGGGCGACGCCGTGAAGCACGTCGTCCTGGCGACGGAGCTGGTCGACCGGAAGGACGCGGCCTGGGTCGTCCGCGACCCCCTCGACGCGGCCGAGGTGGGGCGCCTCTACCGTCTCTTCGTCAGGGCCGGCCTCCCCCGGACCTTCTCTCCCGAGCGGCGATACCTCGTCGTCCTCGACTCCGGCGGCCGTATCGCGGGCGGGCTCTCCTGGTCCCAGATCGCTCCCGACGCCGCGCAGCTCGACGGCCTCGTCGTCGCCCCGAGCCTGCGCGGGAGGGGGCTCTCGACCGCGCTCCTCGACGACCTCTGCGCGCGCCTCGCCGCGCTCGGCGTGAAGTCTCTCCTCGCCCACTTCGCGTTCCAGAGCCTCGCGCTTCCGGGCTTCCGCCTCGACCGGCGGCACGGCGGGCTCGTCCGCGACCTGGAGACGGTCACAGGGGTCGAGGCGTCCCTGGCGTAGAGTCCCCGGGGTGAGGCAGCGACAGGAGCGACTGGAGCTGAAGACGCCGGGCCGGGGCCTCCACGAGGTGACGGACGAGGTCGCGGCCGTCGTCGCGGCGAGCGGTGTGGCGACCGGGCTCTGCGTCGTTTTCTGCCCTCACACGTCGGCGAGCCTCGTCCTCCAGGAGAACGCCGACCCGTCGGCGCGCGCCGACCTCCTCGCCTGGCTCGCCCGCCTCGCTCCCGACGGCGACCCGCGCTACAGGCACGACGCCGAGGGGGACGACGACATGGCCGCGCACCTCAGGAGCTCCGTCACCCGCTCGAGCGAGACGATCCCGGTCTCGGGAGGACGCCTCGCTCTCGGCACGTGGCAGGGGCTCTTCCTCGCCGAGCACCGGACGGCGCCGCACCGCCGCAGGCTCGTCGTCCACGTCTTCGGGGAGTGAGGCGCGTGCGGTGCCGGATCGCCCTCCTCGTCCTGTCGCTCACTCCTCACGTCGTCTCCGCGGCCGCGGCGGCCCTGCCGCCCGGCGCCGTCGTCCCCCTCTCGTACGTTTCGCCCGCCGACGGCGCACCGCGCGACTACGCCCTCCGCATCCCGGCGACCTGGGACGGGGCGGGCCTTCTCCCTGCGATCCTCCTCCTTCACGGGCGCGGCGGGACCCGGCTCCAGTTCCAGCGCCCCGAGCACTTCGCCGAGGCCGACGCCCGCGGCGCCGTCCTCGTGTTCTGGGAGGGGCGCGTCGTGCCGGGAGGCCTCGGCGTCCCGTCGACGCACTACGTGGACGGCGCCGACGGCGTCCCCGACGAGACGGACGTCCTCGCCTGCCTCGACGACGCCCTCTCGCGCGCCCCGATCGATCCCGACCGCGTCGCCCTCGCCGGCTTCTCGCAGGGCGGGCGCGGGGCGCTGGGCATCGGCCTCCTCAACCCGGCCCGCTTCGCCGCCCTCGTCGACGCCGCCGGGCCGACGGACGCCTTCCAGGGTCAGCTCTGGTCTCCGGGTTTCCCCGACTACCTTTCCGCGGCGGGCGGCCCGGCGTCGCTCGGCGGAGAGATCCTTGCCCGCTGGTTCGAGCTCTCTCCCCGGTTCCTGCTGCCGAACGCGAGGAACCTCTTCGTCGCCGTCCTCCACGGCCAGGCGGACGGTGTCGTTCCCGACTCGACCTCGTTCTTCCCCTACCGCAACGGGCACCACGTCTCCGTGAGCCCCGGCTTCGCCGACGCGCGCGGGCCCGCCCCGACGCTCGCCGAGCTGGGGGCCGCGGACCCCGGCGGCTACTCCTTCACGACCTGGTTCCCCGCCGACGTGGGACACGAGCAGCTCCGGCTGCTGCCGCCGGACGTCCTCTTCGACGCGGCGCTCGGGAAGGCCCGGGATGCGCGACCCGGCCGTGTCGTCGGGGTCTCCTTCGGATCGAGGGAGCGGACCTTCCACTGGGCGCGCCTCGCGCGCACCGCCGCTCCCGACGGGACGAGGGCTCTTCTCGACGTGCGGGCCGACAAGGCAACGAACCGCTTCGACCTCGCCGTCGAGGGGCCGGTCCGCGTTCGCCTCGACCTGCCCGGTGCCGGCCTGGACGCGGCGTCGCCGCTGGCGATCCGGCTCTCCGGGGAGGCGCTCCTCGACCTCGCGCTCGCCGGCCCTTTCGCGCCCGGGCTCGAGGCCACGCTCGACGAGGTACCCCTCGCCTTCGAACGGACGACCGAGGGGGCGCTCTTCTCCGCCCTTCGGCCGCGTCCGGCCGGCTCCCTCCTCGTCGTTTCGCCCGCGCCCGCCGGACCGGTCGCCGGGGCCGACCTGCTTCTCCCGGCGCTCGTCCGCGCAGAGGGAGCGAACGGGGCGAGGTACGCGACCGTCCTCACCGTCGGGAACGTCTCGGAGAGCGACCTCCACCTCGAAGCCCTCCTCCTCGACGGCGTCTCGCGGCCCTTCCCGCTCGCGGTCCCCGCCCGTTCGAGCCGGGCGTTCACGTCGGACGAGCTGCTCGCCCAGGCCCCCGCCGGGCCGGTCGCCTCGCCCCTGCGGCTCCGGGTCGTCTCCGGCGACGCCGGGGCCGTGGCGGCGTCGGCCCGGGTCTTCAACGCGACGGTGGCCGGGACGTACGGACTCTCTTTCCCTGCTCTTCCCGCCGGCGCGAGCGTTCTCGGGAGCGGCGAGACCGCTCACCTCTTCGCTCCTGCGGACTCCCGAAAGGAGCGGACGAACGTCTCGCTCTTCGCGCCATTCGAGGCGTCGGCGGCCGAGGTCAGCCTCCTCGACTCCACAGGCGCGATCCGCGGCTCGCGGCGCGTCGACCTCGATCCGCTCCGCCGGGTCCAGCTGGACGACCTCCTCGCCGGAAGCGGTGAGGAGCCGGTCTCGATCCGCGTCGCCGTCCTGGCCGGCCGCGTCCAGGCCTACGGGACCGCCGTCTCCAACTCGACGACGAACGACCCGTGGCGCATCCCGGCCCTTCCGCTGGGCGACGCCGCGCCCGACTGGACCGTCCCGGCCGTCGCCTCGGCCCCGGGACGAAACGGGGCGTTCTTCCGGAGCGACCTCTTCCTCTTTTCGCGGGAGGATTCGACCCTCGACGCGTCGCTCCTCGCGCGCGACGGTTCTGCGGCCGAGACGACCCGGCTGCTCCTCGAGGCGGGGGAGACTCGCTTCGTCCCCGACATCCTCGCGACGCTCTTCCCCTCGAAGGCCCCGGGCGCCGGGGCCCTCGTCCTCTCCTCGAGCGGCGGGCTCCTTCCTCTCGCCGTGACGCGGAGCGAGCCGGTGACGGGCCCCTCCTCGCAGGACCTCTCGTGCATTCCGCGGGGGACCGAGGCGGCTCCGGGACGACCCGTCGCCTTCGCGGGTGTCGACGAGTCTCCCTCCGCCCGCTCGAACCTCGTCCTCGCGGCTCCGGCCACGGCCTCGCGCGTCCGGCTCGCACTCTACGCGGCCGACGGCGTCCGCGGGGAGCTCGTCGTCGAGGTGGGCGCCGGCGGCGTCGTCCAGCTCGACTCGGTGGCGGCGCGCTTTCCGGGAGGCGCGGTCGAGGGGGCGACGCTCGTCGTCCGGGCCGAGGGAGGGCCGGTCGTCGCATCCGTGGCGCGGATCGACAACGCGTCGAACGACCCGGCCGGACTCGCCCCGCTTCCGGTCGCCGCGCCCTGAGGCTCAGCTTCTCCGGCGCGCCCTCTCCTTCTCCGTCTCTTCCGCGAGGAACGCGGCCCGAAGAAGGTAGTACCAGGAGTGGAGGAGCGCGACGGCCACGCCGTACCGGCCGTCGAGGAAGCCCCGCTTCAGCACCCAGCACCTGAGGAACTCCAGCGGCGGGCGGAGGAAGACGGGGAGGACACCCCCCCTCGCGCCCTTCTCGAAGCGGTCGAGGGCCGAGAGGCGCGCGTAGAGGACGTTCTTGCGGACCGCGTCGGAGACGTCGCGATAGGGGTAGTGGAGGAGCGGCTCCGAGAGCTCGGTCACTTCCCCGTCCACTTCGATCGCCTCGTGGACCCGGCCCCCCGTGGCCCGGAGACCCCGGGAGCGCAGGCCGAGGCGCATCTTCCGGTCGGGCCACCAGACGCCGTGCCGGATCGGCCGCCCGCCGATGTGCGAGAGGCGCGGCATCCGGAATCCCGCCGCGGTCCCGGGCGAGGCGACGGCCGCCTCAATGGCCTCGCGCAGGCCGGGCGAGACGCGCTCGTCGGCGTCGAGGACGAGGACCCAGTCGTGCGTGGCCAGAGAGAGGGCCCTGTTGCGGGCCGACACGTACCCTTCCCACGGTACCGTCTCGACGCGAGCCCCGGTGGCCCGGGCCAGGTCCTCCGTGCCATCCGTCGAGCCGGTGTCGGCGACGAGGACCTCTTCGGCCCAGGCGACCGATTCGAGCGCGGGACCCAGGCGGTCGGCCTCGTCCTTCACGATGATCACTACGGAGACGGCCGGCCGCACCGGTCGATTATGCTCGAAGGGTTGAGGATCCTCCTGCGCGCGACCAACTGGGTCGGCGACGTCGTCATCTCGCTCCCCGCTCTGCGTGCCCTGCGCGCCCACCACCGGGGCGACCGGATCTCGGTCCTCGCCCGTCCCTGGGTCTCTTCCCTCTACCGTTTGCTCCCGGAAGTGGACGAGGTGCTGGTCGAGGAGCCCCGGGGCCGGCACGCGGGCGCCGGCGGCCGCGATCTCCTCGCCGCCGAGCTGCGGGAACGGGGCTTCGACAGGGCCGTCCTCCTCCCGAGGAGCTTCGGCACCGCCTGGACGGCTTTCCGCGCCGGCATCCCGGAGCGCTGGGGCTACCGGGGCGAGCTGCGCTCCCCTCTCCTCACCCACCCGGTCGCGTTCTCGCCCCGCCCGGGCGGGCACGAGCTCTTCCGGCACCTCGACCTCGTGGCGGCGACCGGTGTCCCGCGGCCCGCGATCCCCGACGCCACCTGGCCGGTCCCCGACGCCCTCCGCCGGGAAGCCCGGGGGATGCTGCGGGAAGCGGGCGTCCCCGACGGCCCCTTCGCCGCCGCCCACGTCGCCTCCTTCGCCCACGAGGCCAAGCGCTGGCCCGAGGAGCGCTTCGCCGCCCTCCTCGGGGAGATCGCCCGCGAGCGCGGCCTCCCGATCGTCCTCCTCGGGAGCGCCGCGGAGGCCCCGATGAACGCGCGCGTCGCCTCCCTCGCCCCCTCCGCCCGCGTCTTCGACCTCGCCGGGAGAACCTCGCTGCCCCAGGTCCTCGGTCTCGCGGCCGAGGCGGAGCTCTTCGTCGGGAACGACTCCGGCCTCGCCCACCTCGCCAACGCCGCGGGAACGCCCACCACCGTCGTCTTCGGCCCCACCGACCCCGACGCCACGCGCCCCTGGGACGGCCCCCGCCCCGACGGCCGCCCCGTCCGCCTCCGGATCGCGCGGGACCGCGTCCTCTGCGCCCCCTGCCGCTTCACCCGCTGCCCCCTCGACCACGCCTGCATGACGGGCCTCGGCGTGGGGTCAGTTCTACGTTCTACACTCTACGCGGCGCACCCAGAATAGAAAATCAAGACCTGACCCCATTCCGGGCGACCACTTCCTCGATCGCGACGCAGAGGAGGTGGAGGACGGCGAGGGTGACCTCCTGGACGTGGGCGGTCTCGGCGGAGGGGACGACGAGGCCGTGGTCCCACTTCGCCGCCTCGGCGGCGCCGCGGGAGCCGGTGACGAGGAGCGTGACCATGCCGCGGGCGCGGGCGGCCTCGAGCGCCTTCACGACGCTCGGGCTCGTGCCGGAGGTGGAGAGGGCGAGGGCGACGTCCCCCGGGCGGCCGAGCGCCTCGACCTGCCTCGCGAAGACGTAGTCGTAGGAATAGTCGTTCGCGCAGGCCGTCAGGATCGCCCCGTCGCAGGTGAGGGCGACGGACGGGAGGCCAGGCCGGTCGTCCTTGTAGCGGACGACGAGCTCGGCGGCGAAGTGCTGCGCCTGCGTCGCGCTGCCGCCGTTGCCGAAGGCGAGGACCTTGTGGCCCGCGCCCACGGCCGCCGCGACGGCGGCGCAGGCGGCCTCGAGGGCCGGCGTCATCGAGTCGCGGGCGGCGAGCGCGGCCGCCGCGAGGGCCGAGAGGTGCTCGTGGATCACGAGGTCTCCTTCCCCTTCGTCATCTTCGTCATCCTCGTCACCATGGAGGTCGTCGAGCGCCCCGGCACGAGAGGGACGAGCGCGACCTCGCCGCCGTACGAGCGGACGAACGGCGCTCCGACGACGCTCTCCTCCGTGTAGTCGCCCCCCTTCACGAGGACCTGCGGCCGGATCTCCCGGATCAGCGCCTCGGGCGTGTCCTCGTCGAAGAGGACGACGAAGTCGACGGCGTCGAGACCGCCGAGGACCTGCGCCCGGTCCGTCTCCGAGAGGATCGGCCTCTCCGGCCCCTTGAGGCGCTTCACCGACGCGTCGCTGTTGAGGCCGACGACGAGGACGTCGCCGAGCCGTTTCGCCGCGCCGAGGAGCGTGACGTGCCCGGGGTGGAGGAGGTCGAAGCAACCGTTCGTGAAGACGACGCGCCGGTGCGCGCGCCGGAGCATCTGGGCGACGGCCGCGACGTGGCCCCTCTCGAGGAGCTTCTCCGCCGGGGACGACGTGAGGCCGTCGAGGAGGTCGGCCCAGCGGACGGAGGCCGTGCCCGCACGGCCGACGACGACGCCCGCGGCCCGGTTCGCGACCTCGGCCGCGTCGGCGAGCGGCAGCCCCGCCCCGAGAGCGACGCCGAGCGTTGCGAGGACGGTGTCCCCCGCGCCCGTCACGTCGTAGACCTCCCGGGCCCGGGCTGCGATCCGGAGCGGCTCGCCCCCCTTCGGGAGGAGGAGCATCCCCTCCTCGGAGAGCTTCACGAGGATGGCGTCGAGGCCGAGATCCTCTCGCAGGCGGGTCGCGAGGCGCGCGACGGTCCCGAGGTCGCGGGCGCTCTCGCCCGTCACCGTCTCGAGCTCCCTGCGGTTCGGCGTGACGCACGTCGCGCCGCGGTAGCGGGAGTAGTCCTTCCCCTTCGGGTCGACGAGGGCGGGGACGCCCCGCCGGCGCGCTTCGCCGAGGAGCGCCTCCATGACGCGCGGCGCGAGCGTTCCCTTGGAGTAGTCGGAGAGGAGGAGGACGTCGGCCGTCTCGAGGGCCGCGAGGCCCGCGGCGATCAGCTCCTCCTCTGCGGCCGCCGAGAGGACCGCCGGGAGCTCCTGGTCGACGCGGAGGAGCTGGCGGCCGTCGGCCACCATCCGCCGCTTGACGGGGGTCGTCCGGAGCGGGTCGACGACGACGCGCCCTTCGCCGCCCGGGAGGCTCCCGAGGTGGCGCGCGATCCACGCGCCCTCCTCCTCCGGCCCGACCGCGCCGACGGCCGCCGTTCGCGCCCCGAGCGCCGCAAGGTTCTCGACGACGTTGCCGGCGCCCCCGGCGCGGCGGGACATCGACGAGAGCGCGAGCAGCGGGACGGGCGCCTCGGGCGCGACGCGGGAGACGTCTCCGAGCCAGGTCTCGTCGAGCATCAGGTCGCCGACCACGACCGCCTTCACGCTCGGCGCCGCGGCCGCGAGGGCCGCCAGCTCGCGCGGGGTCATCGCGGCCTCCTCACTTCCCCTCCTCCAGGCCGAGGACGAGCGCCTGCGCGAGGAGCGGCAGGAGGATCTCGTGGTGGCCCGTGATCGCGTAGGAGGCCCCGCCCGAGAGGACGGGGCGCTTCAGGACGTTCTCGTTCGGGCGGTAGTGGCGAATCATGTCGAGGTCGACGGTCGTGAAGTCCCTCACGTCGTGGCCGAGGTTGCGCGCCATCGAGAGGGCCTTGAGGAACACCTCCGGCATGATGACCGCCGAGCCGGCGTTGATCCAGACCCCGCCCTCGCCGAGGTCCGAGATGACGCGGCGGATCGTCGTGAAGTCCCGGATCGACATCTCCCCGACGAGCGCCCCGTCCATCCCCGGGTGCTGGACGAGCGTGTCGGTCCCCAGCGCGACGTGGACCGTGAGAGGGACGTTCGCCTTCGCCGCCGCGGCGAAGAGGGAGAGGTGACGGTACGGGAGGCGGCCCCGCAGGATCGCCTCTCCGAGCGCCCGGCCGTAGCCGACGCCCTTCTTCTTCCCGGCCCTGAGCGCCCGGAAGACCCCCTCTCCCGTCTCGCGGCTCATGCCGAACTCGCCCGTCTCGAGGACGGCGCCGACGTCTTCCGAGGTCTTCCCGTGAAAGGCGACCTCGAAGTCGTGGATGCCGCTCGCGCCGTTCGTCGCGAGGGCCGTCACGAAGCCGCGCTCGACGAGGTCGACGAGGACCGGTCCGAGACCGGTCTTCAGGACGTGCGCCCCGAAGGCGAGGACGACCGGCTTGCCCTTCCGCCGCGCGGCGTGGATCGCCGCGGCGACCTTCCGAAGGGACTGGGCGGCGAGGATCTTCGGGAGGCCGTTCCAGAAGTCGGCGAAGGACCCGCTCGTGGCCGGCTTCGCCGCGAAGTCGTCGACCTTCACCTTGAACGACCGGGTCGCGATCGGATACGTCTTCACGGTCTCGCGCCGGCGCGTCGCCCTCTTCATCGTCCCCTTCCTTCCGCCGCGGCCCGGAGCTTCCGGAGGCCGTCGGCGAGCCCCCCGGCGAGGACCACGCGGTCCCCGCCCTTCTCCCGCACCGCCGCGCGCTGCTCGCGCCCGTGCCCCGAGAGGAGGTGGACGGCGAGGGCCCCGAGCGCCAGCCCGGCCCCCACGTCGTCCCACTTGTCGCCGACGACGGCCGACCTCTCAGCGGAAAGACCGTGCCTGCGGAGAGCCCTCCGGTGGAGGAGCGTCCCGGGCTTGCGGCACCGGCAGGCGACGGCGTACTCCTTCACCCGCCCCTCGGGGTGGTGCGGGCAGACGAGCCATCCGGCGATCGGCACGCCGCGGGCGAGCAGGCGCTTCTCCACCTCGGCGTTCACCGCGTTCACCTCGTCCCAGCGCGTCAGGCCGCGCGCGACGCCCGACTGGTTCGTCACGACGAAGAGCTTCGTCCCCTCCTCCACGAACCGGGCGAGGAGCGCCGGGGCGCCGGGCGCGAGGCGCACCCCCTTCGGGTCGGCGAGGAAGCCCCGCTCGGCGATGAGCGTCCCGTCGCGGTCGAGGAAGAGGGCGTCGAGGAGCGGGCGCCGCCTCACCTGGCGCCGACGGCCTTCCGGATCGCCTCCGTGAAGGAGGCCTCGGTCTGGAGCCCCGAGAGGCGGGTGGCGATCTTCCCGTCGCGCCCGTAGATCAGCGTGTACGGGAGGGACCCGTCCCACGTCCGGTCCACCGTGTCGATGAAGACCTGCGGGTCGCGTGACTTGGCGAGCCAGGAGACGAAGGGGACCTTCTTCTCCTTGAGGAACTTCGGGACCTGCGTCGGGCCCGTCTTCTGCGAGTCGAGGGAGACGAGGACGACGGCGAGGTCCCTCGACGGGAACTTCTTCGCCGCCGCGACGAGGTCGGGCATCTCCTCGCGGCACGGCTCGCACCAGGTGGCCCAGAAGTTGACGAGGAGGACCCTTCCCTTGCGCCCCGCCACGATCCGGTTCTGGTAGTCCTCCGGCTTCAGGTGCTTCACCGGCTCGGCGGACGCCGGCGCCTCCGCGAGGGCGAGCGCCGCGAGGACGATCGCGCCGAGGAGGGCGGGAACAGCCCTCCTCGCGCGCGCGAGGGCCGGGGAAGGACTCACCGTCAGACGCGCTTGATCGTGCAGCCGAAGGCCTTCGTCTCGGCCGCGGGGACCGGCTTGCCGGCGAGGATCGCCTCGAGGGCGTTGATCAGGTCGGGCGACTTCACGTTCTTCGGCTCCTCGTGGGTCTCGTCGATCCGTCCCCGGTAGACGAGCGTCCCCTTCGGGTCGAGGACGTAGATCTCGGGGGTCTTCTGCGCCCCGTAGAGGTCGGCCACCTTGTTCCCCTCGTCCTTCAGGACGGGGAAGGCGAAGCCGTGCTTCTTCGCGTCCTCGGCGACCTCGGCGGCCGGCTCCGTCTTGTTGCTGTTGATCGTCACGAAGGTCACGCCCTTGGCGGCGTACTCCTTCCCCATCCTCGCGACGCGCTCCTTGTAGCCGATGGCGTAGGGGCACTTCGTCGCGTCGAAGACGACGACGACGGCCTTGCTCTTCGCGAGGAGGCCCTTCAGCGCGACGGCCTCGCCGCCGGCGGCGGGAGGGAGGGTGAAGTCGGGGGCGGCGGCGCCGATCTTCGGCGCCTCGGGCTTCTGGGCGGGGGCCGCGAGACAGAAGGTCACGGCGGGGACGAGTAGCGCGAGGGCGAGGCGGGGGGTCTTCATTCGGCTATCTCCATCATCTTCTCGAAGGCTTCCTCGGAGGCCTTCTTCAGCGTGGGAACGGGAATGTCGAGGACGGCATTCCCGCTCACGCCGAGGCGGAGGACGTCCCTGGTGACCCGGCCGAGGAATGCCGTGGGGACCCCGTGCCGCCGCGCCGCCTCGAGGACCGCTTTCGCGTTCCCCGGGGGGAGGGAGACGACGACGCGCGGCGTGCTCTCGGAGAAGAGGTAGACGGTGGGCAGGAGCGCCGTCTCGACGTTCAGGTCGGCCCCGAGCCCGTTCGGGATCGCCGCCTCGGCGAGGGCGACGGCGAGGCCGCCCTCCGACACGTCGTGCGCCGAGGAGAGGAGGCCGTCGGCAGCGAGGTCGACGAGGAGGTCGACCATCGAGCGGACGGCCAGGAGGTCGAGGAGGGGGCACGGCCCCTCGTCCCGTCCGAGGACGGTGGCGAGGTACTCGCTCCGCCCCAGCTCGTCGCGCGTCTCGCCCAGGAGGGCGACGACGTCGTGCTCGGCGCGAAAGGCGTGCGGGACGGCGCGCGCGACGTCGTCGAGGAGGCCCACCATCCCGACGGTCGGCGTCGGGAGGATCGACTCGCCGTCGGTCTCGTTGTAGAGGGAGACGTTCCCCGAGACGACGGGGGTCTCGAGCGCCCGGCAGGCGAGGGAGAGCCCCTTCACGGCAGCGGCGAGCTGGCCCATGATCTCGGGCCGTTCGGGGTTTCCGAAGTTGAGGCAGTCGGTGATGGCGAGCGGGCGCGCGCCGGTGCACGCGACGTTCAGCGCCGCCTCGGCCACCGCGTGCGCGGCGCCGCGCATCGGGTCGGCGAAACAGTAGCGCGGGTTGACGTCGGCGGTGAGGGCGAGCCCCTTCGTCGTCCCCTTCACGCGGATCACGGCGGCGTCCCCCGGCGGGCCGATGACCGTGTTCGTCCTCACGCTGCGGTCGTACTGCCGCCAGATCCAGGCCTTGCTGCAGAGGTTCGGCGAGGCGAGGAGCGCGAGGAGGGCGGTCGCCTCGTCGGGCGCGCCGGAGAGGTCGATCGCCCCTTCGAGCGGCGGGAGCGGCTCGGCGAGGGTCCACGGGCGGCGGTAGACCGGCGCCTCGTCGACGAGCGGCGCGACGGCGAGGTCGGCCGCGACCTCGCCGTGCCAGAGGAGGACCATCCTCGGCTCGCCCGTCACCTCGCCGATCTCGGCGACGTCGAGGCCCCACTTCTCGAAGACCTCGATGACCTCGCGCTCGCGCCCCTTCTTCGTGACGAGGAGCATCCGCTCCTGCGACTCGGAGAGCATGAGCTCGTAGGGCGTCATTCCGGCCTCGCGCATCGGGACCCGGTCGAGGTCGAGGCGCATCCCGACATCGCCCCGCGCGCACATCTCGAACGAGGAGGAGGTGAGCCCGGCGGCCCCCATGTCCTGGATGGCGACGACGGCGTCCCCCTCGAGGACCTCGAGGACCGCCTCGAGGAGGAGCTTCTCCGTGAACGGGTCGCCCACCTGGACCGTCGGGCGGCGCTGCGCCTTCTCGTCGTCGAAGACGTCGGAGGCCATGGAGGCGCCGTGGATGCCGTCGCGCCCCGTCTTCGAGCCGGCGTAGAGGACCGGGTTGCCGACCCCCGAGGCCTTCGCCTTGAAGATCCGCTCGTGACGGACGAGGCCGACCGCCATGACGTTGACGAGGATGTTCCCGTTGTACGACGGGTGGAAGAAGGTCGACCCGCCCACGGTCGGTATGCCGATGCAGTTGCCGTAGCCGCCGACGCCGCGGACGACGCCGTCGACGAGGCCGTGCATCCGCGGCGCCTTCGGGTCGCCGAAGAAGAGCGGGTCGAGGACGGCGATGGGGCGCGCCCCCATCGTGAAGACGTCGCGCAGGATCCCGCCGACCCCCGTCGCCGCCCCCTGGTACGGCTCGATGAAGGAGGGGTGGTTGTGCGACTCCATCTTGAAGACGACCGCGAGCCCCTCCCCGATGTCGACGGCCCCCGCGTTCTCGCCCGGTCCCTGGACGACCCTCTTCCCGGTCGTCGGCAGGTCTCTCAGGAACACCTTGGACGACTTGTAGGAGCAGTGCTCGCTCCAGAGGGCCGAGAAGATGCCGAGCTCGACGAGGTTCGGCTCGCGCCCGAGGGCGGCGAGGATCCGTTCGTACTCCTCGGGGGTCAGCTTGTGCTCGGCCAGGAGCCCGGGGGTGATCGGCGGGGCGGAGGGTCCCATGGGCCGGGAGTTTACCCGCGCCCCTCCGCGCCGCCGGCGAGGGTAACCTCCGCGCGATGTTCTCGACGAGGACTCCCTGCCCCGGAGTGGAGAACCGCCTCACGAAGGCCCTGGCGGCGCACCGCCGAGGGGTCCTCGACCTGACGTCGACGAACCCGACGGCCGCCGCCCTCCCGGTGGATCCCGCGCCGGCCCTCGCCCTTCTCGCCGACGCGAGAGGCGGGACCTACCTCCCCGACCCTCGCGGCCTCCCCTCGGCCCGCGAGGCCGTGTCGGCGTACTACGGGGCCCGGGGGGCCGCCGCCGACCCTGCACGCCTCGTCCTCACCGCCTCCTCGAGCGAGGCCTACTCCTGGCTCTTCAAGCTCCTCGCCGAGCCGGGCGACGTCGTCCTCGTCCCGGCGCCGAGCTACCCGCTCCTCGACGCCCTCGCCGCGCTGGAGGGGGTGGAGCTGGTCCGCTACCGGCTCCCCGAGGAGGACCGCTGGGCCGTCCACGCGGGCCTCGTCGCGGAAGCGGCGGAGCGCGCCGCAGCCTCCGGGCGGCGCGTCGCCGCGGCGGTCCTCGTCAACCCGAACAACCCCACGGGGACGTCGATCTCCCGCACCGAGCTCGACGAGCTCTCCTCGCTCGCTGCGCGGCGGGGCTTCGCCCTCGTCTCCGACGAGGTCTTCCTCGACTTTCGCTTCGAGGGCCGACCCGGGGACGCCCGGATCGCCGCGGCCGAGCCGGGGGAAGCGCTCGTCTTCTCTCTCGGCGGGCTCTCGAAGTCGGCCGCCCTCCCGCAGCTGAAGCTGGGCTGGATCCTCGCGAACGGCCCGCCGCCGCTCCTCGCGGAGGCTCTCGCGCGCCTGGCCTGGATCGCCGACTCGTACCTCTCCGTCGGCTCCCCCGTCCAGGTCGCCCTCCCCGGCCTCCTCGCCTGGGGAGAGAAGGCCGCCGCCGCGCTCCGCGACCGCCTCCGGGCCAACCACGCCTCGCTCGCCGCGGCCTTCTCGGACGACCCCGAGGCGACGGTCTCGCCGCTCTCGGCCGGGTGGTCAGCGCTCCTGCGTCTCCCGGCCGTCGAGCCCGAGGAAGAGCTCGTCCTCAGCCTTCTCGAGGAGGAGGACCTCCTCGTCCACCCGGGCTACTTCTTCGACTTTCCCCACGAGGCGTTCGTCGTCGTCTCGCTCCTGCCGCCCGAGGCGACGTTCCGTGAGGGCGCCGCGCGGCTCGCGCGCGCGGTCTCCACGAGCCGCTGAGCGGGACGCCGGCAGGGGCCGCTCAGCGGAGCTTCGGCTTCGGCTTCGGTGCGGCCTTCCTCTTCGGCACCGCCGTCGGCTTCGGGTCCGGGGCCTTCGGCAGGACGAGGAGCTCGAGCGTGGTGCGCCGGACCTCCCACTCGGCCTTTTTCCAGATCTCGCCCCGGGCCCGGTCCGCCTTGCCGGTCTGCCTCACGGACGCGGTCGAGAGGAGGACGCGCCCGGCCTCTGCGAGGGAGACCGAGGCGTTTCCGAGCTCGTCGGTGGTGACGGCGACGGGCTCGCCGCCTCCCGGCAGGTACGCCCGGACGACGGCGCCCGGGGTCGGCTTCCCGCCTGCGAGAACCGAGACGGGAAGCGAGTCGCCGGCGCGCAGGAGGAGGGGCGGCGCGCCGACGACGATCTCGAGCGGCAGGCCGAGGGGCTCGTCCCTCCCCGCGGCGGGGTCGGCCGTGACCGTGGAGCGGGGAGGCGCCACGATTCCCGCGAAGGCCCGCGCGCTCTCGGTCGCGACGACCCTCGCGGCCTTCTTCGACGGCTTCTTCCGCGCCCTCTCGGCGAGGATCGCCTCCTCGCCCGCCTCCCGGAGCAACGCCTCCAGCTCGGCGCTCTCGAGGGTCCGGGACTCCGGGGAGAGGAGGACCGCGAGCGTCGCGAGCCCCTGCCCGATCCACGTCGCCTCGAGGCGCGTCACCGCCCCGTCCGTCTTCGCGGAGGTGAGCGGCATCGGCCTCCCCTCCCCGAGCCTCGCGAACGACCGGTCGATCCGCTCCGGCGGGACCGCGCGGCCCGGCTCGGGGTAGCGCTCCCCCGTCGTCAGCTCGACGAACGAGCTGTCGCCCGAGAGGGCCGTCGGGAACGGTCTCGCTGGCACCGTCGGGGCGGGACGGACCGCGCGGGAGCCACGGCGGGAGGGAGGCGCCGCCTTCACGACGGCCTCGGGCAGGACGGGGTGGAGCCAGGTCTCGGTGGCCGGGGCCGGCAGGGAGAGTCCCGCGAGCAGGGTCAGCAGCCCGGCCCTCCTCGTCCGCGACGACCTCCCCCCTCTCACGCCCATGGCTCCCACCTCCCCGAGCCGGCGATTCTAGGGCTCCGCGAGACCGGCGCCCCCGCGGACGGCCCCGTCGCGCCGGACACCTAGAATCGAGGTGTGACCCGCGGCGCAATGTTCTCCCGGCTCCGCGTCCGGCGCCGTACCGTCGCGCTCGTCCTGGCCGCCCTCGCGCTGGTCCCGGTGGCGCTCCTGCTCCTCCTGCGCCTCCCGGCGGTCCAGGGAAGGGTCCTCGCCGTCGCGCTCAGGAAGGGAGAGGAGGCCACCGGGGTCTCGCTCCGGGCCGGAGGCCTCTCGCTGGACCCTCTCCGAGGACGGATCCGGCTCCGGGACGTCGTCGCCGCCGTCCCGGGCTCGCGGCCGTTCCTCGACGTCGGCGAGGCCGGCGTCGACCTCGACCTCGGCGAGGCGGTCCGCCGGCGCCTGCGCGTGAGGCGCCTCTCTCTTCAGGACGTGAGGATCGACCTTGGCGCCCCGCTTCCGGCCTCGCCCGGAAAGTCGAAGGCGGCCGGGCCGCCGTATCTCCCGGCGGTCGAGATCGACGAGATCGACGTCGGGATCTCCTCGATCGTCTCGGGCCCGCTGCCGACGGAGCTGCAACGGCTCGCGGTCGCGGTGGAGGTGGAGAAGGCCCGGCTCACCGGGAGCCTCCGGCGCGGCGCGCTGACCCTCCGGGGAGAGTTCCCCTCGGTCTTCGTGGAGCGCCCCGGACCGCTCCGGCTCACGGCCGGAGGGGCCGTCTCCCTCTCCCTGACGCCGGACGGACGCGTTCTCCTCGAGGACCTGCGCGTTTCCGGAAACGGTTTCTCCGCGACGGCCTCCGGCACGGGCGGCCTCTCGCCGGACGCCCCTCTCGCCTTCCACGCCGGGGTGCGCGTGACGGCCGAAACTGTCGCGCCCGAGCTCGGGACGTCCGGGGACTTCACCCTCTCGGCCGACCTCCACGGCAGCCGCTCGGCGATCTCGGCGGACCTCGCGATCGACGGGAAGGACATCGTCACCCCGGAGACGTCCCTCGACAGCGTCTCCGCGAAGGCCCGTCTCCTTCCGGGAACTCTCCTCGTCGAGGACGCGATCGCGCGGCTCCTGCCGGGAGGCCTCGTCGGCGCCAGCGGCCGGTACGACCTCTCCACCGGGGAGGGGACCTGGACGGTCCGGGCCGAGAAGCTCCCCGACGCGCTCCTCGACCGGCGCCTCGACGAGGCGGCCCGCCGCCGGACGGGTCTTCTGGGCACCGAGCTCGACGCCGTCGCCACGGTGAGCCACGGCCCGGGCGAGCCTCTTCCGCTCACGGTCGACGCCGACCTCTCGCTGCGGCGTGGGGGGACTCCCCTCGTCACGGCGACCGCACGGCTCTCGTCCCGGGGCCCCGCGACCCTTCACGTCACTTCGGTTCTCCTCCCCGCTTCTCCCGGGGAGCGACGGGCGAGCGGGCAGCTCCGCGCGGGCTCGCTCGCGACGCTCCCTTCCGGCAGGATCGTCGGCGGACGCGTGCAGGCCTCGGGCCCCGACCTCGCGTCCGCGCTGGCCGAGCTCGAGTCCCTCTTCCCCTCGCTCGTCCCGGCCGCGCCGGCCGACCTCGACCTCGCCGGCGCGTTTTCCGTCGACCTCAGGGCCTCGGGCCCGCTCGCGTCGCCGAAGGCGCTCGTCGAGGCGGTCTTCGAGCCGGCGAGCGGCGGCTCCCTCTCCCTCTCCGCGACGGCCGACGCCGCTCGCGGCCTCGCCGAGGGCCGGGCCGCCGGCGCCTCGGTCTCGATCGGGGCGTTCCGCCCCGGCGCGAGCGGGCTCGCGTTCTTCGACGCCTCGTTCACCCTCGCGCCGGGAAGGAGGAACGTAGGCTTCACCCTGGACGCGACCGGCCTCTGCCTCGCCGGGGCGTCGCCCCTCCTCGACACGCTCCACGCCCGGGGCGAGGTCGACCTCGAGGAGGCGCGTCTCCTCGAGCTCGCCGCCGAGACGACGGGCGCCCCCTTCGCGTCCCCCGCCACGCCGGCCCGGCTGGAGGCGACGGGACGCGTCGCCCTCGGGAAACCGTTCGACGACGCCGACCTCGACGCCACCGCCTTCGCCGCGGGGGTCTCCGCCGAGCTCGACGCCTCCGTCCGCGATGGCGTCCTCGAAGCCCACGTCCCCCGGGCGGGAGCCCCCGGCCTCGAGGCGATCCTTGCCGCGCGGCTCCCCCTCGGCGCGCTACGCGCCCTTCCCGCCCTGGCCTCGAGCCTTCCGGCCGGCCTGCCCCGCGGCCCGCTCGAGCTGACGGTCGACGCGCCACACCTCGACTCGTGCGCCCTCGCGACGCTCCTGCCCGCCGGGACGCCGCTCGTCCCCGTGGTGGCCGGCCTCGGCGGCTTCGCCACGTTCGACCTCTCCGACCCGCTCGGCGGGTCGGCCGAGATCGCGGTCCGGGAGATGACCGCCGAGACCGGCGCGGGGCCGCTCGCCCTCGCGAGGCCGGCCCGGATCGCCCTTCGCCAGGGGAGGATCTCCGTCGAGGATCTCGCCGTCGAGGGGCTCCGGACCTCGTTCACGGCCTCGGCGTCCGCCGAGGTCCTGCCGTCGGCCCTGTCCGGCGGGTCGCTCCCGGACCTCCTCGGCCGGCTCGAGGCCTCGGCGAAGGGCCGTGCCGAGGCCGCACTCCTCGACCCCTTCCTCGCCGGCGGGACCGCCACCGGGGAGGTCGTCCTCGACGCGAGGGCCTCGGGCACGCCGGACGCGATCGAGGGGAGGGTCTTCCTCGACGGGCGGGGGACCCGCTTCTCCTGGCCGCTGGCCTGGCCCACCGAGATCCGCGACCCCCTGCTCGAGGTCGACCTGGCGCCGGGAAAGGCCGTCCTGTCGCGGGGAGAGGCGATCCTGAACGGCGGCGCCCTCCTCCTGTCGGGAGGCGCCTCCGAGAACGAGGGGGTCGCGCTGACGGCGCTCTTCGCGGACGTGCGCTACCGGCTCGCCTACGGGCTCGCGGCCGTCCTCTCGGGCGACCTGACCTTCACGGCGCGAGGGGAGGAGAGACGGGTCCGGGGCAACGTGATGGTCGACCGGGGACTCCTCGACCGCGACGTCGACCTCGACCGCGAGGTCCTCGCGAGGATCCTCGCCCCCCCCGACTCGGCCGGGACGGAGACGTCCATCCTCGACACTCTCTCCCTGGAGGTCGGCCTCGCGACCGCCTCCGGCGTCCGGATCCGGAACAACGTCGCCGACCTTTCCGCGACCTGGACGCGTCTCGACATCACGGGAACGGCGCGGAGCCCCGTCATCCGCGGGCGGATCGACGTGGCGCCGGGCGGCCTCGTCTTCGCCTACGGCCAGACCTTCCGCGTCGACAAGGGGGCCGTCACGTACACCGGCGACCCCGCCTCGGACCCGCGGCTCGACTTCGTCACGACCTCCTCGCTCCAGGACCGCTCCGTCGGCGCCGGCTCCTCCGGGGGGGACCTCTTCGCCGGCGCGCGGTTCGTCGACCCCGGCGAGGAGAAGGAGGTCGACGCGGCCGCCGAGCTCGCCCACGGGCTCGCCGGGTACTACGGCGACCGCCTCGCGTCCCGGCTCGGCGCCGCGCTCGGGCGCGTCTCGCTCTCCGTGAGGCCGCTGCTCCTCCTCGGCGAGGTCGACCCCGCCGCCCGCCTCACCCTCTCCCGCGACTTCTCCCCGAACGTCACGCTCGCAGTCGGCCTCGACCTCCGCAACGCCCAGCGGCAGACGTGGGTCGTGGACGTGCACGGCCTGCGGCGGCTCCCCCCGCTCGCCGCCCAGGTCTTCACCGAGGACTTCGGCCGGTGGGGAGGGGCTCTCCAGCAGAGGATCGAGATCGGCGGCACCCGGCGCGGGACCGGAGAGGACGTCGACGCGCCCCTCGTCTCGACGATCCGCGCCACGCCCCCGCCCGGCGTCTCGCGGCGCGCGTTCGTCTCCGCGCTGCGGCTCCGCAAGGGGGACCCCGCCGGGCGGGCCGCGCTCTTCGAGGCCGAGATCGACGCCGAGGCGTTCCTGAGGGACCGGGGCTGGCCCGAGGCCCAGGTCACGCTGCACACCGTCCCTGCGCGCAAGGCCGGCAGGGTGGACGTCGAGGCCGGGGTCGACCTCGGCCCCCGCGTCGAGGTCTCCTTCGCGGGCGACCGTCTCCCGTCCGCCTCTCGCGCGGCCGTCGCGGGCCTCTACCGGACCGGGGCGCTCGAGTCGGTGGCCCTCGACGAGATGCGGCGGGAGGCCCTCCGGATCCTGCGATCGCTCGGCCACCTCTCGCCCGAGATCGGGATCGCCGTCGAGGCGGCCGAGGGCGCCCGCCGCGTCGTCGTGACGGCCACGGCGGGCCCGAAGGTCGAGATCCGCGAGGTCGTCTTCAACGGGACGAGCCCGGGCGAGGCGGCCGTTCTGGCCCGGCGATTCTCCTCGACGCTCGAGCGGATCGAGCTGGCCGGCGCCTTCCCGAGCGCCGACCGCAGGCTCCTCGAGACGCTCCGGTCCATGGGCTACCCGGGAGGACGGATCCTGGCGCGCACCCTGGAGGGAGAACACCGGCTCGTCCTCAGCCTCGACCCGGGCCTGCCGTCGCTCGTCGAGACCCTCGCGGTGCACGGCGTGCCGGCCGACGAGGCCGAGCGTCTCTCGCGCCTCGTCCGCCTCTCGCCGGGCGAGCCGGCCGACGCCGACCGGACCGCGATCTCGGCCCTCGCCATGGAGGACGCCCTCCGCGCCGAGGGCTTCGCCGAGGCCCGCGTCCGCACCGTCCTCTCCCCCGCCACGCCGGAGGACCCGCCGCGGCTCGCCGTCGGCTTCCACGTGGAGAAGGGGGTCGCCGAGCACCTCGGGAGCGTGAGGCTGGAAGGTCTCTCGCGAACGAGCGAGGCCTGGGCCCGCCGTGTCGCCGGCCTCGAGCCTGGCGGCGGCTTCCGGCGCGAGGACGTGGACGAGGCGCGCGGCGAGCTCTCCTCGCTCGGCCTCTTCCGGAGCGTGAGGGGCGAGGCGGTCCCCGGGCCGGACGGCCGGGTCGACGTCGTCCTCACCGCCGAGGAGCTCCCGCCGCTGAGCCTCGCGTACGGCGTGAGGTGGGAGAACGAGCGCGGATTCGCCGCCGTCGTCGACGTGGCGGACCGCAACCTCTTCGGGCGCGGCCTCACCCTCGGGGCGCGAGCCCTCTACGACCCGGACGACCGCGCGATCCGCGCCTTCGCCGGCGTCCCCGAGCGCGTCCTCGGCGCCGCCCTCGACTTCTGGGTCGAGAAGCGCCGGGTCGAGCAGGAGGGGTTCCTCTCGGAGATCCGGACCGACTCGACGGAGGCGTCGCTCCAGCTCTCGCGGAGCATCGGGAGGTCCGTCTCGGCGCGCCTCTACGGCCGCTGGAAGGAGACGCGCGTCTTCGAGGACGACCCCTTCTTCCCCCTCGACGTCACGATCCAGCTCCCCTACGTCGGCGCTCAGGTCGTGAGGGACACCCGCGAGGACCCGCTCCTCGGGACGCGCGGCCTCCTCGCGAGCCTCGACGTGCAGGGAAGCGGCGGCTGGCTCGGGTCCAGCTTCTCGTTCGTCCGCGCCTTCGGCCAGGCGAACCTCTACCGCCCGGTCTTCTCCCTCGCGGCGGGGCGCGTCGTCTGGGCCCAGTCGGTGAGGGCCGGGTACGCCCGCGCGTTCGACGGGCAGGAGCTCCTGCCGGACGTCCGTTTCTTCGCCGGCGGGTCGTACTCGGTCCGCGGCTACCCGCGGGAGAGCCTCGGCCCGCAGGAGGAGCTCGGCGGGAGCCTCTTCGCCACGGGAGGCTCGACGCTCCTCGTCGTCAACGAGGAGCTGCGGGTTCCGCTCCACCCCCGGCTTCTCGGTGTCGGCTTCTTCGACGTCGGCCAGGTCTGGGCCTCCTCGGGCGACTTCGGCACGGACCTCGCCACGTCGATCGGCCTGGGCCTCCGGGCCCTCACCCCCCTCGGAGTCCTGCGCCTCGACGGAGCCGTCCCGCTGAACCGGCGCGAGGGCGACCCGTCGTGGAGCGTCACGTTCGGTTTCGGCAACATCTTCTGACGCGACCTCTCGATTCCGAGGGGTCCGGGCCCCGAACCGGCCCGTTTCGCACCGATTCGGGCGATCCGGGGCTGGCCCGCACGCTGCAACCGGTCGACCGATCCGTCCGGGAGTTCCCGACGTAGAGAGAGCGAAACGGACGTGAACGGGGTTCGCCCCGAGAGATTCCGGAGGAGCCGAATGAAGAAGAGCCTGTTTTCCCTCGCCCTCGCCGCCGTCCTCGGCGCCGCGAGCCTTCCCGCCGCCGCCGAGAGCTGGAGCATCGACGCGTCCCACTCGACCGTCGGCTTCTCCGTGCGGCACATGATGGTCACCAACGTGAAGGGGAGCTTCGGGAAGTTCGCGGCGAAGGTCGACGGGAGCCCCGCCGACCCGGCCACGGCGAAGATCTCCGCCACGATCCAGGTCGCCTCGGTCGACACCCGCGACGCCAAGAGGGACGAGCACCTGCGCTCGGCCGACTTCTTCGACACGGCGAAATTCCCCGAGATGACCTTCACCTCCACGAAGGTCGAGAAGACCTCGGCCACGACGGCCAGGGTGACCGGGAACCTGACCCTGCGCGGCGTGACCAGACCCGTCGTCCTCGACGTCGAGTACACCTCGCCCCTGAAGAACCCCTGGGGCAAGACGGTCGTAGGCGCCTCCGCGACGGGGAAGATCAACCGGAAGGACTTCGGCGTGAACTGGAGCAAGAGCCTCGACGGAGGAGGGCTCGTCGTCGGCGACGAGGTGACGATCCAGCTCGACCTGCAGTTCGTGAAGAGCGAGGCCCCTGCGGCCTAGCCCGTCCGGCCCGGTGAGAATCGCCCGCGACCCGAACGGGCCGCGGGCGATTCGGCTTTCAGCGGGAGGCTGCCGCGAGGAGGGCGCGGGCCCGGTCGGCCTCCGGGGCCGAAGGAGCCAGCTTCACGAAGCGGTCGAGGTCGATGACCATCAGGTCCTTCCGGCCCAGCTTCTCGTGCGAAAGGCCCCGGTAGTAGTACCCGAGGGCCTTCCCCGTGTCCTTCTCGACCGCCTGCGTGAGGAGCGCGACGGCGTCCGCCCACTTCTGCTGGAACGCCCTCGTCGAGCCCATCTGGTAGAGAGTCTCGGCGTTGCCGCCGTCCAGCTCCCGGGCTTTCTCGAGGACCGTCATGGCTTCGTCGAAGCGACGCAGCCTCGAGAGGGCGGTGCCCTTCACGAGGAGTGCGCCGGCGTCGGCCGGGCGGGCGGCCGCGGCCTTCTCCGAGAGCTCGAGGGCCTTGCGGAACGAGACCTCCGCGTCGGCCGTCTTCCGCGCGCGCAGGAGCGTCTCGCCGAGCTGCAGGGGGATCCGCGCGTCGGCGGGGGCGGCGGCCGCGGCCTTCCGGAGGACGTTCGCAGACTCTTCGTACTTCCTCTCCTGCTCGAGGAGCCGCCCGAGCGCGACGGCGACGTCGGCGTTGCCGGAGGCCTGAGCGGCGACCGGCTCGAGGGCGGCGCGTGCCTCCTTCGTCTGGAAGGCGTCGAGCTTCTTCTCAGCCCCTCGGGCAACCTCCGCGGCCGTGGGCGGGGCCGGGTTCGCCGGCGCCGGGACGCTCTCCTGGGCACGGGCGACCGGAGCGGGGAGAACGAGGGAGAGAACGAAGGAAAGGGCGGCGACGGGGAGCGGGTGTCGGGACATGGGAGCCTCCTGGATCCGAATTCGCCTCAGGATCGCACGGACGGCGCCGGCGTGCGCGGGAGTCGCCCCGGCGTCTCGCGCCCCTTCAGCTGCCCGCAGGCCGCCGCCGCGCCGAGCCCCTTCGACCAGCGGACCGTGACGTCGACGCCGGAGGCGGCCAGGAGGCTCCCGAACGCGTCCACGGCGTCCTTCGACGGGCGCCAGAGCCCCGGAAGCCACTCGGGCGACTCGTTCAGCGGGATCAGGTTCACCTTCGAAGGGACGCGCCTGACGAGACGCGCGAGCGCCCGGGCCTCGCTCGGGGAGTCGTTCACGCCGGCGATCAGGACGACCTCGAACGTGATCCGGCGGCCCGGCTCGAGCGGCCAATCCGCGAGCGCCGCGAAGAGCTCCTCCACGGGCCACTGCGCGTTGATCGGCATGAGGCGGGTCCTGAGGGCGTTTCCCGCCGCGGTGAGGGAGACGGCGAGGTTCGGGCGCCGGTCCCTCTTCGCGAGCTCGCGGATCCCCGGGACGACGCCCGCCGTGGAGAGCGTCGTCCGGCGGGGCGAGACCTCGGACTCGAGGAGGTCCAGCGCGCGGGAGACGTTCGCCACGTTCAGGAGGGGCTCGCCCATTCCCATGAAGACGACGTTCGCCGCGCGGGGGCCGAAGGACTTCTCCCTCGCGACGACGAGGTACTGGCCGAGGATCTCCCCCGCCGTCAGGTTCCGCCCCGCGCCGAGCCGCCCGGTGACGCAGAAGGCGCAGTTCACCGCGCAGCCCGCCTGCGAGGAGACGCAGACGGTGACGCGCTCCCCCTCGCCCGAGGCGCGTCGGCGCGGCGCGGGAATGCAGACGGCCTCCACCTTCGCGCCGTCCGCGAGGCGGAAGAGGAACTTCTCCGCGCCGTCCTCCGCCGGGGTCCGCGACTCGACCTCGGGAAGGCCGAGGGTGAATCGCTCGTCGAGCGCCGCGCGCAGGGACTCCGGGAGGTCGGTCATCTCCGCGAACGCGGCGGCCCGCCTCCCGGTCATCCAGCGCATCAGCTGCGCGGCCCGGAAACGCTGCGGCGCGACCGGCGCGATCGCCTGCGTCAGCTCCGGGAGGGACAGGCCCAGGAGGGGCGTCTTCAGGGGCGCTTCGCGACGGTCGAGCGGAGCTTGACCGTCGTCCCGGGCCGCCGCCGCCCCCGCGGCGCACGCGGCGCGCGCGTCGGGTCGATGCCGACCGAGCGGAGGAAGTGGAGGTCCTTCACGTCGATCTTGAACGGCGTCCCCTCGCCCTCCTCGCGGCGGGCGTGACCGCCGCGGCGAATGGAGGGGAGCGCCGCCTCCGCCCGGCGGCCGCGCCTCTCGAGCGCGACCGTGGCGTCGAGGACGAGGTACGGCTCGTGCCCCTCCTCGCGGAGGCGCTGGAGGATCTCGTGCACGCGCGACGAGGACGAGATCGCCTCGTTCAGCGCGCTTCCGAGCTCGCGGAGCGCCGCTCGCGCGTTCGCGTCGAGTGACATCGGGGAGACTCTAGATCCGCGGCCGAGCGCGAGTCAATCCGTTCCCGTCAGTCGTCGACGCGGTCGAAGCGGCGGTCGAGGAGCCGCACGAGGACCGCGCGCGCCTTGCGCGGCCTCGACAGCGCGATGCGGCGCCGGAGCGTGTCGAGCGGCCGGGCGAGGACCTCGCGCGCGACCTCCGCGTAGATGCCGCCCATCATCGTCACCGCGAAGCGGCACTCGGGGTCGACGAGGTCCTTCACCGGCTCGGCGGCGCGGAAGAAGCCGAGGGCGCGGCGCGCCTCGAAGCGGACGAGGTCGGCCACGGCCGGCGTCGGGCGCCGCGCGAGGAGGTCGGCCTCCTCGACGCCGAAGCGCGCGAGGTCCTCGCGCGGGAGGTAGACCCGACCGCGCGCCACGTCCTCGCCCACGTCGCGGACGACGTTCGTCAGCTGGAGCGCCGTCGCGAGCTCGCGGCCGCGGGCTTCGGCCTCGGCGTTGCCGAGGCCGCCGAAGATCGCGAGAGAGATCGTCGAGATCGTCGAGGCCACGAGGTCGCAGTAGCCGAGGAGCTCGTCGAACGTCGCGTAGCGCGCCTTCACGAGGTCCTGCCGGCACCCCGCGAGGAGCCCCTCGAACGCCTCTTTCGGGATCGGGAAACGCGGGAGCGCCTCGGCGAGGGCGACGCCGGCGGCGGTCGAAGGCCGCCCTGAGTAGACGGCGCAGAGCTCCTTCTCCCACGCGTCGAGACGCGCCGGCGCCCCCGCGGGGTCGCCTTCGTCGACCGCGTCGTCGGCCCCGCGGCACCAGGCGTAGGCCGCGTAGACGGCCCGGCGCCGCTCCTTCGGCAGGAATCGGAACCCGACGGAGAAGTTCGCGCCGGCGCGGTGGGTGAGGGCGCGATTCTCGCGGTGGGCGGAAGAGAGGCCCGGCGCGCCCGCGCCGGAAGACCCCGCGCTCACCCGATCCTCCCGAGCGCGACGTCACGGATCTCCCGCTCGCGCCGCCGGCACCAGTGCGCCGGGAGCCGGTGCGCGCAGCGCCCCCGGTTCCTCCAGAGGGCGGCGACGAACGGCGCGAGGGCGAGCCGCACCGGGCCGGGGCGGTAGAACGCGGAGAGGACGGAGCGGAAGTCCGCGCCCGCGGCCAGGCGCGCGAAGAGCGAGAGGCCGAAGGCGCCCCCCGTCTCGTAGAGAAATCGGTTCACGAGGGAGACTCGCTGCCTCTTCGCGAAGCGCTCCCGCGCGAGGGACGCGAAGTCGCGCCCTTCGAGGAGCGCCTCGGCCGCGAGCGCGCCGGAGGAGATCGCGTAGCGCATCCCGAGGCCGAAGAGGTAGTCCTGGAAGGCCCCTGCCTCCCCCGCCGCGGGCCGCCCGCCCTGGGACGGCCCGGGGGCGAGGGCGAAGTTCATGAAGGAGTAGGCGTCGCGCGCCCCTTCCACGGGGACGCGGTCGAGAGAAAAGAGCTTCTCCCTCGCCTTCCCGAAGTAGCGGTCGATACCGCCCAGGTCCTTCACGATCGCGCAGCCGAACGTCCCGCGCCCGCCGACCGTGAAGAGGTAGGCGTAGCCGCCGGGGGCGACGGTCGGGTCGAAGAGGACCCGGACTCGCGTGACGCCGTCGGTCTCGAACGCCGTCTCGCGGGCGAGGCCGTCGGGCGTCTGCGGACCGGTGGCGACGAGGTCCGCGGAGGAGGGCTCGAGGCGGGAGCCGAAGCGCACCTCGGCGCCGGCCGCGAGGGCGCCCGAAAGGAGCGTGGCGTCGAGCGTCCCCTCTCCCGGCCCCCGCGTCACGAACCAGGCGTAGGGCTCCTTCGAGGAGACCTCGAAGCGGCGCATCTTCGCGTCGAAGAACTCGGCCGTCGTGGCCGGGACCCAGGCCGGCGCCGGCAGGCCGAGGCGGGCGAACATCGCCGGGACAGTCTCGAGGCGGTCGGAGGCGTCCTCGACGACCTGCAGGTCGCCGACGAAACGCGCCCCGACCGTGGCGTTCCGCTCGTGGACGACGGTCCTCCGGCCGGCCCGGGCCAGCAGGGTCGCGGCCGCGAGACCGGCGGGACCGGCGCCGGCGATGACGAGGGGAGGAGGGGCGCTCACGCGAGAAGGCGATTATTGCGGATCGCGGGGCCCGCGGCCCCCAGGTCCGCCGGACGAATCGGTCGATCGACCCGCGCCCGCACGGCCCCGTCCCCGGCGCCGCGCCGGCGGGGACTAAACTGCGTGGTTTTCGGAAAGGTCCTTCATGCGATTCGCCTCCGTCCGCCCCCGACTCGAGCCCTTCCTCATCCGCGTGGAGCGCCCCGGGCGCTACCTCGGCCTGGAGCGGAACGTCGTCCGCAAGGACCTCGCGACCGCCGAGGTCACCCTCTGCCTCGCCTTCCCCGATGCCTACGAGATCGGGATGAGCCACACCGGGACGAAGATCCTCTACGAGATCGTGAACCGACGCGACGGCTTCGCCTGCGAGCGCAGCTACGCGCCCTGGGTCGACCTCGAGGAGGTGATGCGGCGGGAGGCCCTCCCCCTCTTCTCGATCGAGTCGTGCGCGCCGGTCCGCGACTTCGACGTCGTCGGCTTCTCCCTCCAGAGCGAGCTGAACTACACGAACGTCCCGAACATGCTCGACCTCGCGGGGATCCCGGTCCTCGCCGCCGACCGCGGCGACGCGGACCCGGTCGTCATCGGCGGCGGGCCGTGCGTCGCGAACCCCGAGCCGGTGGCCGACTTCTTCGACGTCTTCCTGATCGGCGACGCCGAGGAGGCCCTCGGCGTCTTCCTCGACGCGGTGAAGGCGACGCGCGGCATGCCCCGGCGCGAGCGGCTCCTCGCCTTCGCGGCCTGCCCCGGCATCTACGTCCCCTCGCTCTACGACGTGGCCTACGAAGGGCCGGAGGGCGACGGCGACCGGGTCGTCTCGTACACGCCGAACGCGCCGGGCGTCCCCGAGCGGGCGAAGAGGGTCTGGGTGGAGAGGCTCGACCCGTCGGTCTACCCCGACAGGCCGATGGTCCCGTCGGTGGACATCGTCCAGGACCGCCTCGGCCTCGAGATCATGCGCGGCTGCACGCAGGGCTGCCGCTTCTGCCAGGCCGGCTACTGGTACCGCCCCGTCCGCGAGCTCGACCCGGCCGACGCCGCCCGGATGACGAAGGCCTTCATCGACGAGGCGGGGTGGTCGGAGGTCGGCCTCCTCTCCCTCTCCTCGGCCGACTACTCGCAGATCGAGCCGCTCGTCGCCTGCCTCGCGCCCGAGCTGGCCAAGACCAAGGTCTCCATCTCCCTCCCGTCGCTCCGCGCCGAGGCCTTCTCCGTCGCCCTCGCCGACGCCGTTTCCGAGGTCAGGAAGTCGGGCTTCACGTTCGCCCCCGAGACCGGGTCCGATCGCCTCCGCCGCGTCATCAACAAGACCTTCACGAACGACGACATGGTGAAGGCCGCGGGCGTCGCCTTCGAGCGGGGCTGGGACCTCATCAAGGTCTACACGATGATCGGCCTCCCGTCGGAGACGACCGCCGACCTCGACGAGCTCGTGACGCTCGTCGCGAACCTCCTCGCCGAGGGGCGGAAGAAGGGCGTCAAGGCGACGGTCCACGTCTCCGTCGGCTCGTACGTGCCGAAGAGCTTCACGCCGTTCCAGTGGTCCGCCTTCGACGGCGTCGAGCGGCTCACGGAGAAGCTCGCCTACCTGAAGGAGAAGCTCCGGCCGGTCCGGGGCGCCAAGCTGAAGTGGCACGAGCCGAAGGAGGCCGAGATCGAGGCGATGCTCTCGCTCGGCGACCGGCGGATGTCGAAGGCCCTCCTCGAGGTCTGGAAGCGCGGCGGGAAGTTCGACGGCTGGTCCGAGCACTTCTCGTGGCCGCGGTGGACCGAGGCGCTCGAGGCGGCCGGCATCCCGAAGGCGCGGCACCTGCGCGAGAAGGACCTGAAGGAGACGCTCCCCTGGGACGTCGTCGACGCCTCGATCAAGAAGCCCTTCCTCGTCGTCGAGTGGAAGAAGGCGCTCCAGGAGATGGTGACCGAGGACTGCAAGTGGGGCCGCTGCTACGCCTGCGGCGTCCCCGGCAACGGCGAGGACACCGTCCTCGCGAACGGGATGCCCGCGGAGTTCTCCTTCGCCCTCCCGTCCCTCGGCGTGCCCGGGGCTGCCGGCTCCGCGGCGACGCCGGTCCCCCGGGAGGCGGCGGCTGCCGCCGAGGGCGCCTCGCCGGCGGACGGGCCTCCCGTCGCGGCGGCCGGCCCCGTCCTTCCCTCCGCCGCGGGCGTGGCGAGCGGCGTCTCCGACGCGCGGGACGCGGGGCGCGGCGCGGCCTACGCCGACAAGGCCAAGGGCGCCGCCTACCGGATGAAGGCGACGCCCGACCTCCTGCCGCTGCGCGAACGCCGCAGGTCCCGCGGCGGGGCGAGCGAGAGCGCCGCGATCGCGCGGACCTGGCGCGTCTCCTTCGAGAAGCTCGGCGACGCCCGCTACCTCTCGCACCGCAACGTCATGGACGTCCTCGAGCGGGCGTTGCGCGCCGCCGGGGTCCCCGTCCGCTACACGGAGGGCTTCAACCCCCACATCCGCCTCTCGATGGGCCCGGCGCTCCCGCTCGGGCAGGAATCGAGGCACGAGCTCTTCGACCTCGACGTCGTCGACGCCCTCGCGCCCGAGCACCTCGCCGCCGTCAACGACCGCCTCCCGCCCGGCATCCGGCTCCTCGGCTGGCACGAGCTCCCCGCGGGGGCCCGGTCGCTCGGGAAGGCCGCCACCGAGGCCGTCTACCGTTTCACGCTCCCGAACGGGGAGGAGATGACGCAGCGTCTTTCCCTCTCCGGCGAGAGCGCCACGACCCCGAAGCGCTTCATCGAGACGACCTGGGGCCTCGCCGCCGAGGACCAGCACGCCATCCGCGTCGTCCGCGAGGAAACGGTCCTGACGCGCTGAACGCGCGAGGACCCGGAGCCGCCGTGCCGTTCACCATCCGCTGCCACGCGACGTTCGAGGCCGCGCACCATCTGCGCGACTACGTGGGCGGGCCGGAGCCCGTCCACGGCCATTCCTGGAAGATCGAGGTCGCGCTCGGGACCGATGCGCTCGGCGCATACGCCCTCTCGGTCGACTTCGTCCCGACGGAACGGCTCGTGAGAGAGCTCGCCTCCCGCCTCCACGACCGCGACATCAACACGGTGCCGCCGTTCGACGTGAAGAACCCGACGGCCGAGAACGTCGCCCTCTGGGTGGCGGACGAGATCCGCGCCTCGGGCCACCTGAAGGACGGGACCCGGCTCGAGGAGGTGACGGTCTGGGAGGGGCCGAGGAACTCGGTGACCTGGCGACCCTGAAGCCCCCCGTCCGGGCTTGCGGCCGGACCCGGCCCCTCGGTTCCCGAGGTTGTCGCGGGCGGGGCCGGATCGCCCCGCCCGCGAGCCGAATTCCCTACCTGCCCGACGCCGTCCCGAACGACGGCAGGGAGACTCCGAAGCCCTCCCGGGCGGCCTCGGGCAGCTCTTCCGGGGTCGCGGGGCGCGGCCGGTACGTCGGCAGCGGGACCGACTTCCCCCCGGCGTAGATCGGGTGCCGCCCCTTGTCGCGGTACCAGTCGGCGAGCGTGGCCGTCTGGTGCATCTCCTCGATGATCTGCCTCCACCCGGCGCCGGTGTTGTAGGCGCAGAAGGAGATCTCGCCGAGCTGCGTGCCGTACGGGATGATGCACATCTCGGTCCGGCGGAAGTCGTAGTTGAAGAGGTCCTGGAACCACATTCCGGCCACGAGGAGGACGCGCCACGGGTAGCGCCCCTCCTTCGCGATCCCCATCGACTTGCCGGTGTGCCCGTCCATGATCTTCAGCGTCTCGAGGACGCCGAGGTTCTTCGGAACGCCCGCGGGGCGAATGTTGCGCGCCGTGGCGAGGGCCGCCTGCAGGACCGTGAGGAAGCGCCCGCGGGCGGCGTCGGTGATGACGGTCAGGTCGCGCAGGAGCTGGTCGACGTCGAGGAGCTGGGTCACGGGGACCGCGTCGCCCGTCTTCTCGTGGACGAGGACCATCGTCGCGATGCCGCAGTTCGGGTGGCAGCCGCACTTCAGCGAGCCCCACTCGGCCTCGAGGCCGCCGAGGAGGTCGCGCAGGTCGGAGAAGGGGCCCGACGCCGAGAGCGGGAACCAGTCGCGCATCGGCTCGCCGAGACCGGCCTGGGTCTTCACGTCGCTGGCCAGGTGCGAGAGCGTGTAGCGCTGCTTCTTCCGGGTCTCGTCGTCGATCTCCTCGTCCCGGCCGGTGAAGGAGACGGGCTGGAAGGAGAGGGCGTTGATCTTGTCGATGTTCCGGATCGCGAACCGGATGATGTCGCCGACCTGCCCGTTGTTGACGCCGTTGACGATCGTGATGACGAGGGTGACGTCGACGCCGGCGGCCTTGAGGTTCTCGAGGGCCCTGAGCTTGACGTCGTAGAGGTTCTCGACGCCCCTGTGCTGGTTGTGCTCGTTGCCCACCCCGTCGAACTGGAGGTAGACGAGACGCAGGCCCGCCTCGGCAGCCGCCTTCGCGAAGGCCGGCTCCTGCGCGAAGCGGATGCCGTTGGAGGCGCACTGGGTGGCGAAGTAGCCGATCTCCTTCGAGTAGCGGATCGCCTCGAGGAAGAACGGAGAGAGGGTCGGCTCGCCCCCCGAGAACTGGACCGAGACCTGCCTCTTCGGCTTGATGGACACCGCGTTGTCCAGGATCTGCTTCACGTCGTCCCACGTCAGCTCGTGGACGTAGCCGACCTGGTTGGCGTCCATGAAGCAGGGGTTGCACATCATGTTGCAGCGGTTCGTCAGGTCCACCGTGAGGACCGCGCCGCGGCCGTAGCGGATCGACGAGGAGCCGTGGTCGTGGAGCTTGTCCTTCCCCAGCTTCACGTCCCGCCCGAAGAAGTTCCCCTCGAGCCGGCGGTAGAAATCGACGTCGCTCGACATCAGGTCCTCGAACGTGCCGTGCTTCGGGCACGTCTTGACCATCCAGATCTCCTGTCCCCGCTGGACGATGTCGGCCGGGATTTCGCCCGGGTGGCCGTCGATCAGGGCCCGCAGGTCTTCCTGCCCCTTCACGATCGCGTCCCGCACCTCGCGCGTGCAGGCCGGGCAGAGGGAGTCGGTTCGCCGCGGGAAGCCGAGCGGCGGCTTCGTGCGTTCGTGGCTCTTCGGCAGCGGCTCGGGCGACCACGCCGGCTGGAAGGAACGGGCGGGCACCTTCCGGTTGGCCCACTGGAAACCCCTCCAGGCGACGTCTGCGGCTCCCCGCACCGCCGAATATAAAGCCTGACGCATCATCTCGGGTCCTCCATGAAGGGCGGCACAGGGGCCTCGTCCCGGAGAGAAGCCCGCCGCCTCGAACACTTAGCCGGGCAGAATAGCATCCCGACTCCCCCCTCCTCCCACCCTGCCGGGAGAGAAGGGCGCCGCCGCCAGGGGGGGCGCCTTTCCCGTGACGAGGTCCGCCGCGACCGCGGCGGCGGCCGGAGCGAGCAGGAGCTCGTCGGAGCCCCAGGCGGTGGCCAGGAAGAGGCCGGACGTCCCGCTTTCGCCGAGGACCGGGAGGCGGTCGGGAGCCGAGTGCTCCCAGGCCGACCCGGCCTCATCGAGTACCCAGGCCGGCGACGCCGGCACGAGCCGGCGCAGCTCCGCGAGGAGCGACGCGACGCGACCCGCGCTCGCCCGCGCCGGGGGCTCCGGCGGACCGGGCGGCCCCAGCGCGAGGGTCTTGCCGTCGCGGCGGGGCAGGAGCCGCGCCCCGCGGGAAACGAGGAGCCGGACCGGGCGGTCCGGGTCGGAGGATGCGTCCAGGCGCAGCCAGGGCCGGGAGGAACGCGCGAGGGAGAGGCGGGGGGCGCCGTCGATGCGGTCCGGCCCTCCCCGGATGGCGAGGACCACGGCCTCCGCCGGCAGGGTCCCCTCCGCCAGCCTCGCTCCCGAGACCCGCCCGCCGGAGACCGCGATCGCCTGAACCGTCGTCCCCTCGCGGACCCTCACGCCCACCGCCCGCGCGGCAAGGACGAGCGCCTTCCCCACGCGGCCGGCCCGCGCCACGCCGTCCCGCGAGAACGCGAATGCAGCGTGCAGCGCGGCCGAGAGGGCGGGTTCGCGCCCCCTCGCCTCCTCCGGGTCGAGGACCTCGAAGTGGAGGCCGCGGGCGCGCTGCGCGTCGAGGGACCGGTCGAGCGCCACCTCCTCGGCCTCGTCCAGCGCCACGTTCAGGGCGCCGCGCTCGTCGTACTCGCACGGGAGCCCGGTCTCCTCCTCGAGGGAGGAGAGCCAGTCGGAGAAGAGGTGGCGCGAGAGGAGGGCCAGGTCCGCGAGGGCCTCGGGGACGCCCTCCACGATCGCCTGGGCGGCAACGGGACCCCCGGGCCCCGTGGGAAGACCCGCCCTTCCCCCGGCGAGGAGCTCGACGGTCAGGTCGCGGCGGGCCAGCTCCAGGGCGATGGCCGTCGCGACGAGCCCTCCGCCGGCCACGGCGACGTCCACGGGAGCCAGGCCCCGCGTCATGCGATGCGTCCTTCGACCTCGAGGACCGGGCCCCGCCCGGGGATCCCGGGCGGGCCCCACTTGCGCTCCACCCGGGCCACGACCGCCCGCCCGACAGCCTGCACGGCGACGTAGTTGAGGGCCGCCGACGCGGCGATGCCTGCGAGCGGGACGAAGCGGGACAGGGAGCGCCCGACGGCCCTCGCCGCGAGGCGCGTCGCGAGCTCCTCGGCCAGGCGCGTCGTGAGCCGCCTTCCCACCGAGAGGCCCGCCCCGGCCGCGAGGCCGGCGACGACCTCGAGGGCGCGCTCCTCGGGGTCGAGGTCGCCCCCGTAGAGGAGGTGCAGGCCGACGATCATCCGGCTCTGCAGGACGATGAGCGTCGTGATCTCCGGAGCGGCCGTCGCGACCGAGGCCCAGCCCGGGGGCGCGCTCGCCGCGGCGCCGACGAGGGCCGCCCTGCGCGCCGTCGAGGCGATCATCACCGCGGCCAGCTCTCGCGTGGGGAGGCCCTCGTGGCGGAGGGCGAACGCGCGGACGTCCTCGCCGATGCTCGCGACGTCGAGGTCCGACGACGCGCGCCGGACGAGCGAGAGGAAGGAATCGGCGATCTTCACCACGGCTCCCGCGCAGTATCATCCCCCGCGTCCGCCCGCCGGAACAAGGCGGCGCCGGCGACCCGGACGGAGAAGGAGGTCCCCGTGCTCGCGAACCGACGCACCCGATTCGCCCTCGCTCTCTGGCTCGGCCTCGCGCTCGCCGGGGCCTCTCTGGCCGCGGTCGAGGCGAACGCGGCCCAGCAGAAGAAGGTCGCACCGAATAAGAAGGAGAAGAAGGTGTCGTCCAAGCCGCGCGACTACGGAAAGACCCTCGCCGTCCTCAAGACCTCCCAGGGAGACGTGACGATCCGGTTCTTCTTCGACAAGGCCCCGGGGCACGTGAAGAGCTTCGTCGACCTGTCGGCCCGGGGCTTCTACGACGGGACCCTCTTTCACCGGGTGATCCCCGACTTCATGATCCAGGGCGGCGACCCCCTCACGAAGGACCCGGCCCAGGCCGAGGTCTACGGCACCGGCGGCTACACCGACAAGACCGGGAAGCCGATCACCCTGAAGGCCGAGTTCAACGAGATCAGCCACAGGCGGGGCGTCCTCTCGATGGCCCGGGCGAGCGACCCGGACTCGGCCTCGTCCCAGTTCTTCATCGTCGTGAAGGACTCCCCGTTCCTCGACCGCCAATACACCGTCTTCGGCGAGGTCGTGAAGGGGATGGACGTCGTCGACCGGCTCGTCGGCGCGTCGAACTCCGACACCGCGGACCCCCGCTCAGGCGGCAGGCCCCGCGCCTACCAGAAGATCCTGAAGGTCGAGCTCGTCGAGCAGGCCCCCGACCCGGCGTGACGACCGCCGAACCCGCCGCCGAGGGCGCGCGGCTCCGGGCCGCGCGCTCCCGCTTCGGGCTTCCGTCCGGCGGCCCGGTCCGGCCCCTCGCGGGCGATGTCGGGCAGCGGCGCTACTTCCGCCTCGAATCGGGGTCGGGGGCGTCGGTCGTCCTCGTCCTCTACCCGGTCCCCTCCTCCGCTCCGCAGGAGCGGTGGCGCCAGATCGGGTCCGCCCTCGCCGCCGCGGGCCTCCGCGTTCCGGCGCTCCTCGACGACGATCCGGCCTCCGGCGCCTCCCTCGTGGAGGACCTCGGGGACCGGGACCTCGCCGCCGACCTCGCCGAGGCCGGAGCCCCGGAGCGCGAGCGCCTCCTCTACGAGGCGGAAGAGCTCCTGGGGCGCATCCGGCGGGTCTCCCGCGAGGCCGCCCTCCTCAACCCCCCGTTCGACGCTCCTTTCTTCGCGACCGAGCTGGCCCACACGCGGCGCTGGGCCCTCGAACGGGACGGCGCGACCCCGCTCCCGGCGGACCGCGCCGCACTCTGGGACGAGCTCGCGGACAGGCTCGCCCGGGACGCCGCGGACCCCGCCCTCGTCGGCGATCCCGTCCCGACCCACCGCGACTTCCACGCCAACAACCTGATGCGCGCCGCCGACGGCGCCCTCGCCGTCATCGACTTCCAGGACCTGCGCTTCGGCCCCCCCGACTACGACCCCGTCTCCCTCCGCTTCGAGAGGGCTGGGGCCCTCGTTCCCGGCGACGGCGAGCCGTACCGGGAGGCCGTCCTCCTCCAGCGGGCCTGGAAGGTCCTCGGCACCTTCGAGAAAATGCTGGCCCTCGGCCGGGAGGTCTACCGTCCGCACCGGGACACGGCCGTCCGGGCGATCCGCCGCTGGACCCGGCCCGACGGCCCGTTTCGGCCGCTCCTCGAGCTCCTCCGCGGCTGACGGGTTATCATTCCCGCCTTCAGGAGGCCCCCGTGCCACATCTCGGAATCCCTGAGCTTCTCCTCATCCTCGCCATCGTCGTCCTCCTCTTCGGCGTCGGGAAGCTCCCGCAGCTCGGGAAGGGGATCGGCGAGGGCATCCGCAACTTCAAGTCGGCGATGAAGGACGGCGGTCAGGACTCCGAGAAGAAGGACCCTCCCCAGGGAAACGGCTCGGGAAACACGCCCTCCTCGCCGAAGTAACCCCGGCCGGCCGGGGTCGCGGAATAGCGGCCGACCCGGACACGTTCTCGAACTCGTCGTGATCGCCCGGTGACCGGCCCGGAAGGGGCCCGGAGCCGGGGGAACGATCCCGCGGGAGCAGGTCATCATGAGAATCGCAAAGCGCGTCTTCCTCTTCCTCGCCGTCAACGTCCTCGTGGTCGCCACGATCTCGATCGTCCTGAGCGTCCTCGGGGTCCGCCCTTACCTCACGGCGTACGGCCTCGACCTCCCGTCCCTGGCCGTCTTCTGCCTCGTCTGGGGCTTCGGCGGGGCCTTCATCTCGCTGGGCCTCTCGCGCGTCATGGCGAAGTGGATGATGGGCGTGAAGCTCGTCGCCCCGTCCACGGCCGACCCGGCGGCGCAGGAGCTCGTCTCGACCGTCCACCGCCTCGCCCAGGCCGCGGGCCTCAGGACGATGCCCCAGGTCGGCATCTACGACTCCGACGAGGTCAACGCCTTCGCGACCGGACCCACGCGGAACCGCTCCCTGGTGGCCGTCTCCACAGGCCTCCTGCGGCGCCTGCGCCGCGACGAGGTGGAAGGAGTCCTCGGTCACGAGATCGCCCACGTCGCCAACGGGGACATGGTCACGATGACGCTGGTCCAGGGCGTCGTGAACGCCTTCACGATGTTCCTCGCGCGCGTCCTCGCCTTCTTCGTCGCCCAGTTCCTGCGCCGGGACAGCGAGGAGGGCGGCGTCTCCCGCCTCGTCTACTTCGTCGCGACGATCGTCTTCGACATCCTCTTCTCGATCCTCGGCTCGATCGTCGTCGCCTGGTTCTCGCGCCTTCGCGAGTTCCGCGCCGACGCGGGCGGGGCGCAGCTCGCCGGCCGCGAGAGGATGATCGGCGCCCTCGAAGCGCTGCAGCGGACCTACGGCATCGTCGACCCCGCCTCGAGCCAGGCGGCCGTCCAGACGCTGAAGATCTCCGGGCACCCGACGGGCCTGATGCGGTTCTTCTCGACGCACCCGCCGCTCGAGACGCGCATCGCCCGCCTGAAGACGTCCGTCTGAGCCCCCCGGCTCTCCGGCCGGATCGTGTAGCCCCGGACGGCCCGACGGCGTCCGGGACTACCCTTCCGCGGGGACCTCGAAGCGGAATTCGGCCCAGCGCCCCGGCTCGGAGAGGGCCTCGATGCGCCCCCCGTGGAGCCTCACGATCCTCCAGCAGGTGTAGAGCCCCACGCCGGAGCCCGGCCGACCCGCGAGTTCCGGGTCGGAGAGGCGCGAGAACCGGCGGAAGAGGCGCGCCCGCTCCTCGGGACGGAAGCCGGGTCCCTCGTTCCTCACCGCGACGCGCACCGACGGGCCGTCGCGCCGGACGCTCAGCTTCACTTCCCCCCCCTCGCGCGCGTACTTCGCGGCGTTCCCGAGGAGGTTGACGAGGACGACGGTCATCAGCTCCGGGTCGACCACCGCCCCGACGGGAGCCGGAGGGACGTCGCGGACGAGCGGACACCCTCTATCCCCGAGGACCGGGAGGACGACGTCGAGCGCAGGCTCGACGACGTCGGCCAGGAGATCGCAGGCGACGCGCCGGACGGCGAGGTCGCGCTGCTCGACCCTCGCCAGGTCGAGGTACTCCTTCACGAGCCGGCCCAGGTAGGCCGCCTTCCTCGTCATCCTCTCGATCGCCGCGCGGGCGACGTCGTCGACGGAGCCGGCGTAGCCGCCGAGGAGCGTCTCGCCGTCCATCGCGAGCGAGGCGAGCGGCGCCTTCAGCTCGTGGCTGACGAAGCCGAGCATCTCGAGGTAGCCCGCGTTCGCCTCGGCGAGCCGGTCGAGGAGCCATGCCTTCTCCACGGCCTGGGCGAGCCTCTCGCCGACCGCGAGGTGCAGGCCCGCCTGGCGGGCGTCGTAGGCGTGCCGCCGCCGGGAGCTCCGGAAGAGGAAGCCGAGGACGCGGCCCTCGACCACGAGTCGCGCGGCCAGGCTCGAGCGGACCCCCTCGTCGACGAGTAGCCGCGTGGAACGGCTCGTCGGGCGGGCCTCGAGATACGCCGGGAGGTCGCCGAGGATCCGGGGCTCCTCCCCCTCGAGGACCGGGCCGAGCGACGTCGCCGCGAGGTCCTCGGCCCAGCCGGCCGAGAGGAGAAGCGGCTCGTAGTCGGCGACGGCCCGGCGCGCCACGACCCGCTGCCCCCCCTCCTCCAGGAACGCGACGCCCAGCCGGTCGCACGGGCAGACGTCGCGCGTGGCCCGGAAGAGGAAGTCCAGGACCTCCTCGAGGCTCCGGCCCGCGGCGACCTTCCGGTTGACGAGGTCGAGGACCTCGGCCTCCCTCCGTCCCGGAGCGAACGGCGGGACCGGGCCTCCGGCGCTCATGGGCGCCCCCCCCGGAAGAGCCCGCGGCGCGGGCTCCTCCGGGAAGAGGGTCGGGAGGCTCTCGCGGGGCTCAGGCGATGTACTTCCCGCGGGGCGTGTAGTGGGTGTGGAGGAGGTGATGGCTCTTCGCGCCGCACGGGCCGTCCGTCAGGAACTCCCTGTAGAGGCGGAGGACCGCCGGGTTCTCGTGGGCCTTGCGGATCTCGTAGCTGGCGTCCTCGGCATAGATCGCCTTCGCCCGCGCCTTTCGGATCTCCGGCGAGGTCGGGATCGGCATCCCCCCGCCGCCGAGGCACCCGCCCGGGCACGCCATGAACTCGATGAAGTGGCACTGCGCGAAGTGCCCTCCCGCCTTGATGTCTTCCACGACGCGCTTGGCGTTCGCCGTGCCGTGGCAGACCGCCACTTTCAGGACGGCCCCTTCGAGCCACTTCCAGTCCGAGAAGGGGAGCGCCTCGTTCATCTTCAGGAGCTCGGGGACCTCGCCGATCGCCGGGATCGGGATCTCCACGTATCGGACCCCTTCGAAGCCGCGGACCGGAAGGACGTCGGCGTTCGCGAAGACGTCCTCGATCTTCAGCCCCGTGACGAGCTCGACGACCGTACGGATCGCCGCCTCCATGACGCCGCCCGAGGCGCCGAAGATGACCCCTGAGCCGGTCGCGCTTCCGAACGGGTCGTCGAACGCCCCCTTCGGCATCTTCGGGAGGTCGATCCCCGCCTCCTGGAACATCTGCCCGAGCTCGCGGGTGACGAGCCCGTAGTCGACGTCCTTGTAGCCGGAGTCGCACATCTCGGGACGGTTGCACTCGTACTTCTTGGCCGAGCAGGGCATCAGGGCGCAGGTGACGATGGAGGAGGGGTCGATTCCGGCCGTCTTCGCGTAGAAGGTCTTGATGAGAGCGCCGAACATCTGCTGCGGGCTCTTGGCCGTCGAGAGGTTCGGGATCATCTCGGGGTGGAAGTGCTCGAGGTACTTCACCCAGCCCGGCGAGCAGCTCGTGAACTGCGGCAGGGCGACCTCTTCCTTCGCCACGAGCGCCTTGTGGAGGCGCAGGAGGAGCTCGGTCCCCTCCTCGATGATCGTCAGGTCGGCGGTGAAGTTCGTGTCGAAGACGCGGTCGAAGCCGATCGTCTTCATCGCCGTGTTCATCTCGAAGGTCAGCGGCGTGCCGGGCGGCAGGCCGAAACACTCGCCGATCGCGGCGCGGGGCGCCGGGGCCGTCTGGATGACGACGTGCTTCTTCGGGTCGTTGATGTCGATCCAGACCTCGTCCGTCGGGTCCATCGCGCCGAGCGCGGCCGTCGGGCAGCGGTTGATGCACTGGCCGCAGTTGATGCAGACGACGTCGTTGAGCGGCTTGTCCATGAACGTGGCGATGCGGGTCTCGTCGCTCCGCCCGACGGCCTCGAGGACGCCGACCTCCTGCAGGTCGATGCAGGTCCTCACGCAGCGGCGGCAGAGGATGCACTTGTCCATGTTCCGCCGGACCGAGTAGGACGAGTCGTCGACCTCGTGCCGGGGCGTGGCCTCGTGGCCGAACCGGAAGTAGTCGACGCCGTACTCCTTCGCCAGCGTCTGCAGCTCGCAGTTGAGGTTCCGGAAGCACGTGTAGCACTCGCCGACGTGCTTGGACAGCATCAGGTCGAGGATCCGCCGGCGGGCCTGCCGCACCTTGCGGGTGTGGGTGTGGACCCTGATGGGGGCGGTGATCGGGAAGGCGCACGCGGCCTGCAGGGTCCGCTGCCCCTCGACCTCGACGACGCAGATGCGGCAGACGCCGGCGACCTCGAGGTCGGGGTGGTGACAGAGGGTCGGGATCTTCAGCCCGAGGGAGCGGGCGGCGTCGAGGACGGTCGTCCCGAGCGGGACCTTCGCCTCGAGGCCGTCGATCGTGGCGGCGACCGTCCCGCCGATCGTCTCTCCGTCCGGCGAGACGGGGACGACGTGGCCGCGCTGGCTGACGGGGGCGCGGGAGATGGAGGCGGTGCGTTCGATGCGGCTCGACATCGGCTCTTCTCCTCAGGCGGGACCGGCAGCCGTCCGGCCCATGATCTCGGGCCGGAAGTGCTCGACGATGGAGAGGAAGGCGTTCGGGCTCGACTGCCCGAGGCCGCACTTGGAGGCGAGCTGCATGATCTCACCCAGCTTCGTCAGCTCCTGGAGGTAGGCCCAGGAGCAGCGTCCCTGGCGCAGCATCCGCACCCCCTCGAGGAGCTTCTCGTTCCCCTCGCGGCAGGGCGTGCACTGCCCGCACGACTCCTCGACGAAGAACTCGAGGAAGTTCTCGGCGACGTGGAGCATGTCGCGGCCGGGCCCGAAGACGATGATCGAGCCCCCCGTCGGGATCCCCTCGAAGGCGAGCGTCTTCCCGAACTCCGAGGCCGGCACGCAGCGGCCCGAGGCGCCGCCGACCTGCACCGCCTTGGCTCCCTCCCCGCCGACCGCGGCGAGGAGCCTGGCGATGGTGATCCCGAGCGGGAGCTCGTAGACGCCGGGCTCGCGGCAGTCGCCCGAGACGCTGAAGAGCTTCGGCCCGGTCGAGACCTCCGTCCCGATGCCCCGGAACCACTCGGCCCCCTTGCCGAGGACCATCGCGGCGCAGGCGAACGTCTCGACGTTGTTCACGATCGTCGGCTGCGACTGGAATCCGCAGTCGACCGGGAAGGGGGGACGGTTGCGCGGCTCACCGCGCTGCCCTTCGAGCGACTCGATGAGGGCAGTCTCCTCGCCGCAGACGTACGCGCCGGACCCCATCCGGATCTCGACGTCGAACGAGAGCGGGCTGCCGAGGATCCCCTCCCCGAGGAGACCCCTCTCCCGCCGCCGCGCGAGGACCTTCTCGAGCCCGTCGCGCAGGTAGGCGTACTCGCCGCGCAGGTAGAGGATCCCGCGCGCGGCACCGATGGCCCAGGCGGCGATCGTCATCCCCTCGAGGACGAGGTCGGGCGTCTCGGCGAGGATCACCCGGTCCTTGAACGTCCCCGGCTCCCCCTCGTCGGCGTTGCAGACGACCCACTTCGCGGGTGCGGACGCCGCGGCGGCGAGGTTCCACTTCACGCCGGTCGGGAAACCCGCGCCTCCCCGCCCGCGGAGCTTCGAAGCCGCCACCTCGGCGATGACGTCGGAGCGGGACTTCCCGAGTGCGGCCTTGAGCCCCTCCCCGGGCACGGCGGCGGCGAACGTGACGAGGCCCTTCTTCACGGCGTCCATCAGTGGGCCCTTTCCTTCTGCCCCTGGACGGCGAGCGGGCCGAAGCTCTTCCTGCACGCGAGGATCAGGTCGTGGACCATCTCCGGCGTGACCGAGGTGAAGACCTGGTCGTTGATCAGGAGCGCCGGACCCTGGTCGCACATCCCGAGGCAGCTCGCCCACTCGAGCGAGAAGTTGCCGTCCCGCGTCGTCTCGCCGAACCCGATGCCGAGGTCGTTCTCGAGCTGCCGCGCGACGCGGTCCTTCCCGATCATGTCGCAGGAGACGGTCCGGCAGAGACGGATGACGAAGCGGCCGCGCGCCTTCGTGTCGAGGAAGCTGTAGAAGCTGACGACGCTGTAGACCTCGACGGGGTGGATGTCGAGGTGGTCGGCGACCTCCTGCATCGCGTACTCGGAGATCTCCCTGTAGCGACGCTGGATCTCCTGCAGCACCGGGATCAGCGCGGCGCGCGTGGCGCCGTGCTTCTCGACCCATCCGCCGATGTCATCGTGCAGCCGGCGTCGTTCCGTGACCAGCATGGCTCTCCTCCTTTCCGCTCGCGCGGGCGAGCAGGTCGGCCACCGTCTTCACCAGGACGGCGGGCCGGGCGGGCTTCTCGAGGAACGCGTCGACGGGCAGGACGTCCGGGTCGGCGCCGTACCCGAGGCCGGTGACCCTGCCGATGCTCGTGAGCATCACGATCGGGTTCTTCCAGCCCGAGCGCCGCAGCTCCTGCGCCATCGCGATGCCGTCGTCCGGCTCGTCCATCATCACGTCCAGGACGAGGAGGTCCGGCGGCCAGTCGGCCAGGGCCCTCATCCCGCCGCCCCTGCTGTAGGCGGCCGCTACCGTGTGCCCCTCTCTCTCGAGGAAGAGGCGGCAGGCTTCGACGATGTCCTTGTCGTCATCGACGATCAGGATCCTCGCCATCGTGACCTCCTTGTCCCGGTCCGAGGTGTGAAGCTGTCGAAGTGGGGTGCAGCGGGGGCGGCGCCGTCGTCGCCAGGCCATTTCCAGGAGGGCCGCCTTCCCGTCGCATCGACCGACGAGGGTATCACCGGCGCGCGTGGGGAGTCACGCCGGAAGTGTCTGCAAACAGGACGTTTGTTGGTCTGTATGCGGTCCCGATCCGGCCCGCCCGCGGGCCGCCCGGGGCGGCTTCACGATCCGGGAGGGCGGGCCGGATCGTCCGCCGGCGGCTCGCCGGAGGGGAGCCGCACCGCGAACGTCGTCCCGCGGTCCGGCTCGCTCTCGACCGCCACCTCTCCCCCGGAAAGCTCCACGATCTTCCGGACGATCGAGAGACCGAGACCGCTCCCCGGGATGTCGCGGGTCCTCTCGTTCCTGATCCTCACGAACTCGCCGAAGAGGCGGCCGACCTCCTCCCTCGACATCCCGACCCCCGTGTCGGCGACGGCGAGGCGGACGGCGCCCGGCTCCCGCACGAGGCGCACGTCGACCCGCCCGCCGTCGCGGTTGTACTTGACCGCGTTCGACAGGAGGTTGTTCAGGACGATCTCGAGCTCGCCCGGGTCGAACACGAGCGGGACGGGTTCGGGGGCGTCCAGGGCGACCGCGATTCCCCGCGCCGCGGCCGCGGGCTGGACCGTCTCCACGGCCCGCCGGGCGAAGTCCCTCGCGTCGAGGGCGATCGGGTCGCGCTTCCTCTGCCCCGACTCGAGGCGGGTCAGGTCGAGGAGGTCGAGGATGAGGCGGCGCATCCCGCCGAGGCGGACCCCGCAGCGGTCGAGAATCTCCTCGTACCGGCCGGAGCCGGGCTCGAGCACCCCGTCGCGCAGGAGGTCGAGGTACCCCTCGACCGCCGCGAGCGGGGACTTCAGCTCGTGGAAGAGGACCGAGAGGAGCTGGAACCGGGCCTGGCGCTTCTCCTCGGCGAGGCGCCGCGCCTTCCTCTGGAGCGCGAGGTAGGTCGCGGCCCGGCTGACCGTCGTCCGGAGCTCGGCCGGCGTGAAGGGCTTGGCGAGGAAGTCGTAGGCGCCCCGCCGCGTCGCCGTCACGGCCGTCTCGATCGTCGCATAGGCGGTGATCATGACGACGAGAGTGTCCGCCGCCGCCGGGCCGAGCCGCTCGAGGACGTCGAGGCCGGAGAGGCCGGGGAGCTTGTAGTCGAGGAGGAGGATGTCGGGGGCTCCCGCGGCGCAAACCGCCAGCGCCTCCTCGCCGGTCCCGGCCTGCGCCACCTCGAAGACCGTCTCCGCGGTCTCGTCGGGGAGCGTCGTCCGGTGCGAGGCGAGGACCCTCGACACCGCGTCCCGGATCCCCGGCTCGTCGTCGACGACCAGGATTCTCAGCGCGCCGCCCACGCCTCAGGAGCTCCTGCCGCGCAGCGGGAGCCTCACGGTGAGGACCGTGCCGGTCGGCCCCGCAGCGGGATCGGCGTTCGAGACGACGTCGATGTCCCCCCGGTGCATCTTCACGATGCCGTAGCTCACCGGCAGGCCGAGACCCGTCCCCTTTCCGATCGGCTTGGTCGTGAAGAACGGCTCGAAGACCCGGGAGAGGTTCTCCTTCGAGATGCCGGAACCGCTGTCGGCGATCGAGAGGACGAGCGAGCCGCTCACCGCCCGCGTCCTCACGAAGACGGTCCCGCCCCCCGGCATCGCCTCGGCCGCGTTGCGGACGAGGTTCGAGACGACCTGGACGACCTGGTCGCGGTCCAGCTCGGCGACGAGGTCCGGCTCCTCGTGAACGACCTCGACCTCGACCCCTTCCGGCAGGACGACGCCCCGGACGCTCTGCGCGACGAGCTCGTCGACCCGGACGTCGGAGAGGGAGACCTTGTTCTGCCGGGCGAAGTCGAGGAGTCCCGAGACGATCTTCTTGCAGCGGTCCGCCTCGGAGGCGACGGTCTGTAGGTCGCTGCGGAGCGGCGAGCCTTCCGGCACCCCCTCGAGAAGGAGGTGGGAGTAGAGGAGGACGACGCCGAGAGGGTTGTTCACCTCGTGGGCGATCCCCGCCGCGAGCTGCCCCATGCTCGCGAGCCGCTCGGAGTGCATCAGCGCCTGCTGCGTGGAGGCGAGCTGGTCGTGGGAGACGGCGATCTCCTCGACGGCGCGGCGGAGCTGCTCGATCGTGAACGGCAGGCACATCTCCGACTCGGCGAGGCCCGCGTGGACGGCGGCGGCGTGCTCGCGGCAGGTGTCGTATCCGCACGCCCCGCAGTTCAGCTCGTCGGCCGCCGACCGCTTCCCCATCCGCCGCAGGATCTCGTCGACGTCCTCCCCCGTCGCGGCGGAGACGCGCACGGGGCGAGGGACGAAGGAGCGCCCGAGGTCGAGATCGGCGAAGGCGGCCAGGTCCGACTCCCAGCGGCCACGGTCGAGGTCGTGTAGCCTCTCCCGCGCCGCGCGTGTGACGAGGGCCCGGCGCTTGTAGAGCGGGGCGGTCGACGTCATGCCCGATCCCATGACGCAACCGTTGCAGCAGAGGAGCTCGAGGAGGCGCGTCGCCCCGTCGAGGTCCCCCGACTCCAGCTCGCAGACCGCCTCGACGAACGCGCTCCGCCCGTCCGCCGAGACGACCTCCCCGAGCGTGAGGTCTTCCTGTACGCCCGCCGCCTGGAGCATCCCGCGGCTCACCGGGAAAATCGTGCCGCTCCCCGCCCGCGGCGGATCGACCTCCGCGGGCCGGGCGTGCGCGGGGTCGATCCTCCGGAGCCGCCACATCTCCCGGAGCTCCCCGAACGTGAGGATCTCGTCGACGTCCGGGTCGACTCCCGGCCAGCGGTCCTCCCCCTTCTTGGCGATGCAGGGACCGATGAAGACGACGCCCAGGTCGGGTCCGTGGAGCTGCCGGACGACGCGCGCCGTCGCGACCATCGGCGAGACGACGGGCGCGAGCGCCCCGACGAGGCCCGGGTGGTAGCGCTCCACGTAGCTCACGACCGCGGGGCAGGTCGTGCCGATGTAGCGCCTCTCGTCCGGTTCCTCGAGGAGCTCGCGGTAGCGGCGGGCGACGAGGTCGGCGCCGAAGGCGACCTCCTGGACGAACGAGAAGCCGAGCGCGCGGATCGCGCCGACGAGCCGCGGGGCGTCGAGCTCGGGGAACTCGGCCGGGAAGCTCGGCGCGAGGCAGGCGGCGACCGGGCCTCCCGCGGCGAGGAGCTCTTCGACCTGCCCGATCGAGCTCACCGCCTGCTTGGCCCCCTGGCTGCAGACCCTCACGCAGTTGCCGCAGGCGATGCAGCGCTCCGGGATCACCTCCGCCTGCCGCCCCGAGATCCGGATCGCCTTCGCGGGGCACTCCCTGACGCAGGCGAAGCAGACGCGGCACCGCTCCTTGAGGGTCGTGACGAGAGCGGTCCGCCAGCCGGGGCTCACGTCCGGACGCCTTTCCGCGCGCCGTACGCCGCCTCGAGGGCCGCGGGGAACGGCTCGAGCGCCCGCTCGAAGATCCCGAGCGAGTAGGCGATGACGAGGCCGTAGTTCGTGACGGGGACGCCCGCCTCGCGGCACCTCAGGATCCGCGAGAGCATCTCCTTGCGGTTCCCGATGCAGTTGCCGCAGTGGACGACGAGGGCGTAGCGGCCGAGGTCGTCCGGGAAGTCGCGCCCCGAAACGTGCTCGAACTCGAGCGAAAGGCCCGTGTACTGCCGGAGCCAGCGCGGGATCTTCACCCGCCCGATGTCCTCCCCCGCCGGGTGGTGCGTGCACCCCTCGGCGACGAGGACCCGGTCGCCGCTCCGGAGCCTCTCCACGCCGAAGGCCCCGGCGGCGAGCGTCGGCAGGTCGCCCTGGAAGCGGGCGAAGAGGATGGAGAACGACGTGAGCGGCGTCCCGGGGGGCGTGTCGGCGGCGGCCTTCAGGAAGGCCTGCGAGTCGGTGACGACGAGGCGCGGAGGCCCGTTCAGCCGCGCGAGGGCGAGGGGAAGCTCGCGCTCCTTGACGACGACGCAGAAGGCGTCGGCGTCGAGGAGATCGCGAATCGTCTGGACCTGCGGGAGGATGAGGCGCCCCTTCGGCGCCTCCTTGTCGACGGGGACGACGAGGACGACGAGGTCCCCTTCCGAGACGAGGTCGCCGACGATCCGCCGCGCCTCGAGCGCCTCGGCGGGCGCGGCGAGGAGGATCGCGCGCCTCAGCTCGGCGATCCCTCTCCCTTCCGTCGCCGCCGTCTCGACGACCGGGACGCCGCGCGTCGCGAGCGCCTCCCGCTCGGCCGGCGGCACGGCGGCGAGGTCGGCCTTGTTGAAGACGGCGACGGCGGGGGTCCCGCGCCGCTCCAGCTCCTCGAGCAGCCCCTCCTCGAACGGGCCCCACGCTCCCGATTCGGAAACGAGGACAGCGAGGTCGGCCCGGTCGAGGGCGCGGCGGGTCTTCTCGATCCTCAGCGCGCCGAGCGCCCCCTCGTCGTCGACGCCGGCCGTGTCGACGAAGAGGACCGGCCCGAGCGGCGCGAGCTCCATCGGCTTCTCGACCGGGTCGGTCGTCGTCCCCGGCGTCGCCGAGACGATCGAGACCTCCTGCCGCGTCACCGCGTTCAGGAGGCTCGACTTCCCGACGTTCCTCCGGCCGAGGAAGGCGATCTGGAGCCGCAGGCCGCGCGGCGCGGCGGCGCTCATCGCCCCGTCTCCGGCGAGCCGAGGCGGCAGACCGCCTCGGGGCTCGTCAGCGCGTCGAACGCCTCCGCCGTCATGGCGCCGCTCGCGAGGACCGCTTCGCGGACGCTCCGCCCCGACCGGGCCGCCTCCACGGCGAGGGCGCAGGCGCCGTCGTAGCCGAGGAGCGGGACGAGGGCGGTCACCGCGGCCGTCGAGCCGTCGACGTGGCGCCGGCAGCGCTCCTCGTCGGCGGCCAGGCCCGCCACGCAGAGCTCGGCGAGGGCGGAGGCGGAGCGCTCGAGGAGGTCGAGGCTCTCGAGGAGCGAGTGCGCCACGAGCGGGAGGAAGGGGTTCAGCTCGAGGGAGCCGAGGCTGCAGGCGGAGGCGATCGCCTGGTCGTGCGCGAAGACGAGGAGCGCTGCCTGCGAGACCGCCTCGGGGACGACCGGGTTCACTTTCCCCGGCATGATCGAGGAGCCCGCCTGCCGCGGCGGGAGCCGCAGCTCGCCGAGGCCCGCTTCCGGCCCGGAGGAGAGGAGGCGGAGGTCGCCCGAGACCTTCAGGAGCGAGGCGGCGCAGGCCTTCAGGGTGCCGGAGACCTCTACGAAGACGTCGGCGTTCTGCGTGGCGTCGACGAGGTTCTCCGCCCGGGCGAAGGCGACGCCGGTCCTCTCGCGGAGCCGGTCGACGACGCCGAAGACGTAGGCGCGCGGCGCGCCGAGCCCCGTTCCGATCGCCGTGCCGCCGAGGTTCACGACGCGGAGGCGCTCCTCGCAGCGCGAGACCCGCCAGCGGTCGCGGTTGAAGGCCTCGGCGAAGGCGCCCATCGACCGGCCCAGCGTCGTCAGGACGGCGTCCTGCATCTCGGTCCGCCCGACCTTGACGACGTGCGCGAGCTCCCTCTCCTTCGCCTGGAACGCCTCCTGGAGCGCGAGGACGGCCCGCTCGACGCCGCGGAGGCGCCGGATCGCGGCGAGCTTCAGCGCCGTCGGGTAGGTGTCGTTCGTCGACTGGTGCCGGTTCACGTCGTCGAGCGGCGAGACGAGGTCGTACCGCCCGCGCGCCTCGCCGAGGAGCTCGAGAGCGCGGTTCGCGAGGACCTCGTTGACGTTCATGTTCGTCGAGGTCCCGGCTCCTCCCTGCAGGGCGTCGACGACGACGGAGCCGGTCAGGAGCCCGGCGGCCATCTCGCGGCAGGCGGCCTCCAGGGCGTCGGCCTTCCGGCCTTCGACGTGGCCGAGCGCGCGGTTCGTCGCGGCGCAGGCCCCCTTCACGTCGCCGTACGCCCGGACGAGCTCCTCGTGGACCGGGCGGCCCGCGAAGCGGAAGCTCTCGAGCGCCCGCGCCGTGTGGATTCCCCAGAGGGCCCCTTCCGGGACCTCCATCTCGCCGAGCGCGTCGCGCTCGACCCGGGTCCCGGGCGCGGGGCGGGCGGCCCCCTCAGCAGTAGACGTCGCGGCGCCCTTCCCTGACCATCCGGACCATCTTCTCGGTCTTCGCGCGGAGCGACGGCTCGAGCTCCTCGAGCGACCGCGCGATGCAGGACTCGCCCTCCCGGCGCGTCGCCTCGGAGCCGTAGTCCTCGAGGTACTCCTGGAACGTCGCGATGGCGTTCGGCCCGCAGTGGGCCTTGATCTCGCCCGGCTTCGCCAGGTCCATGAAGTCGGCCCCGGTCCGCCCGAGGCGGTAGCAGGCCGTGCAGAACGACGGGATGAAGCCGAGCGCGGCGACGTCGCGGATTACCTCGTCGAGCGGGCGGTGGTCGCCGAGGCAGAACTGCTCGGCGGCCGAGACCGTGTCGTCGACCTCGTAGCCCCCCGGGTTCGTCCGGCTGCCGGCCGAGATCTGCGAGACGCCGAGCGCGAAGGTCTCGCGCCTCATCTCGGCCGTCTCGCGGGTCGAGAGGATGATTCCCGTGTAGGGGACGGCGAGCCGCAGGATCGCGACGAGCTTGCGGAAGTCGACGTCGGGGACGGCGTGCGGCGGGTGGAGAGCGACCTCCGAGCCGGTCGCCGGCTCGAGGCGCGGCACCGAGATCGTGTGCGGCCCGACGCCGTGGCGACGCTCGAGGTGCTCGACGTGCTGCATCAGCGCGAGGACCTCGAACCGCCAGTCGTAGAGGCCGAAGAGGACGCCGATGCCGACGTCGTCGATCCCCGCTTCCATCGCCCGGTCCACGGCGCCGAGCCTCCAGTCGAAGTCGGCCTTGCGGCCCCCGACGTGGACCCGGGCGTAGGACTCGCGGTGGTAGGTCTCCTGGAAGAGCTGGTAGGTCCCGATCCCGGCGTCCTTCAGCCTCCGGAACTCCTCCACCTCGAGCGGCGCGATGTTCACGTTCACGCGCCGGATCTCGCCGTGGCCGCTCGCGGTCGCGTAGATCGTCCGGATCGAGCGGAGGACGTAGTCGAAGCCCTCCGCCGGGTAGGCCTCCCCCGCCACGAGGAGGAGCCTCTTGTGCCCCTCCTCGACGAGATGCCGCACCTCGCGGGCGATCTCCTCCTGCGTCAGCGCGCGCCGCTTCACCTCCCGGTTCTTCACCCGGAAGGCGCAGTAGAGGCACTCGTTGCCGCAGAGGTTCGAGACGTAGAGCGGGGCGAAGAGGACGAGGCGCTTGCCGTAGATCTCCTCCTTGACGTCCCGGGCGGTCTGGAAGAGCTCGCCGAGGAGGTCGGGGTCGGAGATGCCCATCAGGACGGCGAGCTCGGGGCCGCGAAGGCCCTTCAGCTCGCGGGCCTTCGCGAGGAGCTCGCGGACCCGGACGGCATCGTGCCGGGCGCCGGCCGAGAGGTCCCGGAAGACGGCTTCCTCGTCGATCTTCACGTCGCCGAGAGCCTGTGACATGGGTCGCCTCCCCGCGGTGGCGAAGACCGGCACACCGCAACGGGCCATCTTAGCTCCGCGCCGCCACGCTCACCAACCCGGGACCTGCCGCGTCAGGCCGCCAACGCCGGGCCCTTCCCCGCGCCGGAACCCAGGGCCGGCCGATCCGGTCGGGCCGTCGGGAATCGCACCGGAGCCCCCCTCCGAAGCGGAAGGACGTGCCGAGAACGCTCGGGGGAGGCGCGCGCGCCTCCCCCGGTCATCCTCCACGGAATCCGGCGGTCCTCGCCGGCTCTTCGCCCTCGCTTCGAGGCGTCGGCGCCCGGCAGCCCTTCCCGGGCGCGTCAGGCGTGGTCGCGGCGTCTCAGGGGCGGCTTCAGGCGGAGCAGCGAGATCTTGGCCCTGAGCGTGTTCCGGTGGATCCCGAGCGACCGGGCCGCCTGCCCCATGTTGCCCGAGGCGAGCGTCACCGCGGTGGCGACGTACTTCCGCTCGAATTCCTTCCGGGCGGTCTCGAGGGGAATCCCCTTGGACACGAGCTCGTCGATGATCCTCTGAAGCTGTCCGTCGAGCGTCACGCTGGCCTCACCCTCCTCGTGGATGCGAACCCCCCTCGGGGCGAAAGGGACCGGACCTTATCACGGGGAAACGCGGAGAGGAACGTCGCGGGGCGCGTCGCGCGCGCCCCGCGAGGCCCGCGCTACTTCACCTCGACGAAGTCGCCGACTCCCATCGTGTCGACCATCGACGTGACCTTCGCGACGCTCGTGCGCCCCTTCGTGAAGAGCACCGCCACCTCACCGAGAAGCGTCCTGATCTCGCCGCTGTCGCCGCGACTCCGGAAGACCGTGAGGAAGTCGCCGGGGAAGAGGCCGTCCTCTTCTCCCAGGTCGATGAAGACGACGGAGTCGGTGCCGACGGGAATCGCGCGGTCCTTCGTCTCGACGATGCGGCCGATGACGCGGCCCGACGGCGGGTCGCACTGCGTGAACGGCGCGCTCGCGCGCACCATGGGAATCGGGATCGGCTCGAACGGGACGAGCAGGTCTCCGATGTACGCCGGCTCGCAGGACTCCAGGATCTCCAGGATCGCCGTCCGCTCCTGGACGCAGACGACCCTGGCCCTTCCGGGCGAGGTGTAGAAGCGGCCGATCGTCGAGAAGAGGGAGCCGGTCTCGTAGACCTCGTGCCCCGGGCGCATCAGCTGGAACTCCTGGCCCGGCATCAGGCCGTCCCGGGCTCCGACGTCGGAGTAGATGATGTCGCCGACGCCGAACATGTGGCGGGAGTCCTCGTACTCGGCGGCGATGAAGCGGCCCGTGACGGGCTCCTCCATCTCGCCGATCCAGCCCGCGCAGTAGACGTCGTCCTCCCAGCCGACCGGGAAGAGCGCGGACCTCGAGATCCTCTCGACCGGCGCCTCCTCGATCACGTCGGGGACCGGGACGACCTCCTGCGGGACGGGCACGGGTGCGGCCTCCGGCATCCGGGCTCCGCCGGACCCGGCGGCCGGACTCGAGATGACGGTTGCGGCGAGGACGACGATCGCGGGGACGAGGAACGCGCGTTTCACGGCTCCGACCTCCTCGAGGACGCCGCGGTGCGACCGCGCCCGACGGCCTCGGCTCGATTCTTCCGGACTTTCGACGCTAAGTTACCGCAACGGGGGCGTTTCTCAAAGCCCCGCCGTCGCCGTTCGGGGCTCCTCGGGCATCTTCGGCACCTTCCGGACGAACTTCCCCTCGGGGTAATCTCGCCGGAGGCGGTCGAAGAGGGCCCGCGCGTCCGCCGGTCGGCCGAGCTTCAGCTCGGCCAGGCCCGCCCAGTAGAGGGCCTTCTCCATCGAGGAGTACTCCGGGAAGGCCGCGAAGAGCCCCTGGAAGCGTTTGCTCGCCGCCTCCCACGCGCCGCGCTTGCCGTAATACTGCCCGACGAGGAACTCGTGCTCGGCCAGGAGGTCGAGCATCGCCCGGTAGCGGGCCCGGGCCTCGGCGGCGTACGGCGAGGTCGGGTAGTCCCGCAGCAGCTCGCCGTAGCTCTGGGCCGCGAGTCGCGTGTTGGCCTGGTCGCGGTCCGGCTTCTCGGCCTGCCTGTCGGAAACCTGGGCGAGGCGGTAAAGGGCGTAGTCCGAGCGGGGGTGGGACGGGTAGCGGCTCCGGAAGTCCTTGAACCTCCCCTGCGCCTCCACGAAGCCGAGGACGGTCTTCTCCTCGAAGAACGAGTCGGCCAGGCGGAGCGCCGCCTGCTTGCCCAGAGGGTCGTTGGCGTAGTTCTCGGCCACGAAGCGAAGGTACTGCCGCCCCTGCTCGTACTTCCGCTTCGCCACGAGGGAGTCGCCCCGGGCGTAGGCCTCCTCCTTCGACATCGTCAGGAGCTCCCGGGTCACGGCCGACGGGTCGGTGGAGGAGCAGGCCGCGCCGCCGAGGACGGCAAGGGCCAGGGCTGCGGGCGCGAGGGCGTTTCGAAGGGCGGTTCGGGACATGTTCTTCTCCGGATTTCAGCCCGGCGCGGGCTCGGGCGAGGCGACGACGAACGAGAGGGTGTCCCTGAGGCCGACCGGGTATCCCGCGAGCGGGAACTGCCTCAGGATCGTCCCGGCGGCGGCCCCTTCGTAGGACTGCTCCCGGACTCCACCGAGGCGGAAACCCCGCGCCTCGAAGGCGAGGCGAACGCGCTCGAAGTCGCGGCCGATCAGGTCGGGCATGACGTACAGGATGTCTCCGGGCCCCCGGTTGACGAGGACGTCGACGGGGGTGTCGGGATCCGTCGAGGCCCCCGGCACGACCCCCTGGGCGACCACCCCCGTCGGGCCGGGGAGGCGGACCGCCGAGACGAAACCTTCCTTGAGCCCCTCTCGGGCGAGCGCGAGCGACGCCGTCCGGGGCGTCAGGGCGGCGAGGTCGGGGGTCCTGACGATCGCGGGGCCGAGAGAGAGGAAGACCCGGAGGTCCTGGCCGGCCTTGACCGCCATGCCGGGAGCCGGGCTCTGGCCCCTGATCGCGTGCGCGGGGATCTCCTCGTGGAACGCGGCCTGCGAGGCGTCGACGACGACGCGCAAGCCCCTCTCGGCGGCGAGGGCGGCCGCCTCGTCCACCGACTTTCCGGTCAGGTCCGGGACCTCCTCCGCCTTGCCGAGGACGAAGCGGGAGAAGGAGATCCACGCCACCACGCCGAGGATCCCGGCGAGGAGCAGCGCGTAGAGGACCCGTGCCAGAACGCCACCCATTCGGGCGGACTTTAGCAGGGGCCGTGCCTTGACCCCGGCCCCCGCGCCGGGGAGACTCCACCCCCATGCCCGAGCACTCCCGGGGGACGAGATCCCAGGCGGCGGCCGCGGCGCCCGCCCTCCCGCTCTCGCGGGCCGATCTCCACGTCCACACGAACGCCTCCGTTTTCAAGTACTTCAAGGCCGCCAACAGCCACGACTCCTACAACGACCCCGAGGAGGTCTACCGGCTCGCGAAGGCGCGCGGGATGGACTTCGTCACCTTCTCGGACCACGACACGGTCGAGGGGTGCCTGAGGTTCCAGGACCGCCACCCGGACCTCGCCGACTTCTTCGTCTCGGTCGAGGTGGAAACCTGGTTCCCGAAGACCGGGCACCGGATCCACGTGAACGTCTTCGACCTCGACCGGCACCAGCACGCCGTCATCGACCGCAAGCGGAAGAGCATCTTCGACCTCGTGGACTACCTGCGCGCCGAGGACCTCCTCTTCTCGGCGAACCACCTCTTCCAGTCGTACCGGATGCGCCAGGCCCCCGAGGTCTTCTTCGAGACGATGCTCACCCTCTTCGACGTCTTCGAGGTGAAGAACGGCTCGATGGCCTACCAGCACAACGCCCTCGTCGAGGACCTCCTGGTCGTGGCGAAGGAGAAGCGGGGGAACCTCGCGCTCGTCGGCGGCTCCGACGCGCACACGTATCCGCCCATCGCCTCGGTCTTCACGATGGCCCCCGGGAAGACCTGGAAGGAGTTCCTGGCGTCGATCCGGCGCGGCGAGTGCCTCTCCTGGGGCTCGGAGATGGGCTTCACGAACGTCCTCGGGGACGTCTACCGGAGCATCGGGAAGCACTACCGCCAGGTCGCCGACCTGAAGAACCCCGACTACACGCGCCGGGAGAAGGCCCAGCACCTCTTCTTCTCCCTGATGTCGGTCCCCATCTTCGCCGCCGGAGTCCCCGCGGCCGTCTTCGGCCTCAACTACGCCAAGCAGGTCGCCCTCTCGAAGAACCTGAAGAGACACTTCGCGAAGAAGGGCCTCTCCCGCCCGAGGGAGGGGTGACGAAGCGCCCCGCGGGAGCGGGGCCGCTCGTCGGCGCCCACATGAGCGCCGCGGGAGGCCTCGTCCGCGCCGTGGAAAGGGCCGTCGACGCGGGCTGCCGGACGCTCCAGGTCTTCACGAAGAACTCGAACCAGTGGGCGGGCAAGCCCGTCGTCCCGGCCGAGGCGGCCGCCTTCCGGAGCGCCGCGGCCGCGGCGGGCCTGGCCCCCCTCGTCTCCCACTCGGCCTACCTCATCAACCTCGCCTCCCCCGACTCCGTCGTGAGGACCCGCTCCGTCGAGGCGCTCTCCGACGAGATCGGGCGCTGCGACGCGAACGGCATCCCGTACCTCGTCCTCCACCCCGGCTCGCACGGCGGGGACGGCGAGGAGGCGGGGCTCGACCGGATCGCCCGGGGCCTCGACGAGGCGGCCGCGAAGACGCCCGCTTCCGCGACGACCGTCCTCCTCGAGACGGCGGCCGGCCAGGGGGCCTGCCTCGGGCACGACTTCGCGCACCTCGCCGCGATCCTGGCGCGGGCCGACAGCCGGCCCCGACTCGCGCTCTGTCTCGACACGTGCCACGTCCACGCGGCCGGATACGACGTCGTCTCGAAGGACGGCTGGCGCAGGACGCTCGACGAGCTGGACTCTTCCTGCGGGCTCGGCCTCGTGAAGGTCATCCACGCGAACGACTCGAAGAAGGAGCGGGGCTGCCGCGTCGACCGCCACGAGCGGATCGGGCACGGCGCCATCGGCGAGAAGGGCTTCGCGAACCTGATGACCGAACCCGTCTTCGCCGCCGTCCCGAAGATCCTCGAGACCCCCAAGGACGAGGACGGCCGCTGGGACCGCGAGGGCCTCGCCGCCCTGAGGCGCCTGGCGCGGCGGAAGGCGTAGGCGGGAGCCGGAGCACCGGGGCACCGGAGGACCGGAGGACCGGAGAGGAACCAGCTTCGACGTTCTTGCCCTGAACCCGCGGGCGGGAGGGGTGTCCCACGGCGGCTTCTGCGCGCGCGCGACCCGCATCGGCCCCGCTCCGCGGGCCATCGGCGCGGCCGCGAACTCCTCGCTGCGCTCGTCAAACAGCGCGGCCGCTTCTCCCGATGGCCTGCTCGCGGAGCCGTGCGGGTCCCCGCCCGTGCTCGAACGCTCGCTCGCGGGACACCCCTCCCGCCCGCTCACGTCGCGCGTGTCATTTGGGACCCGACCGAAGGATCTCGACGTACGGACGGCCCCTTGGGATGCCGCGGCCGGTCACCGCTCCTTCCCGTGGTCGAGCATCCAGATGTCGCCGTCCCGGTCCGCTCTCAGCGTGAAGAGGGACCGGCCGTCTGCCGGAATCCCGACGTCCCAGGTACGCGGCGAGACCGCACCCGCCGGCGTCATCTTCCGAGTGACCCGGTCGAGGACCTCCAGCCGGCCACGCTGGCGCAGGAGGATTCTCTGGGAGTCGGGGAGGAACGCGCACGGACGGCTCGACTCCAGCTCGACGAGGGTCTCGTACGTCCTCTTCGTGACGTCACGGAGAAGGAGGGGCCGTGGCACGCCGCTTGGCACCCCCGTCGGATAGCCGCCGAGCCGATGGCCGTCCAGGGAGCCGCTCGCGAGGTCGAAGTCGAGGCGCCTGGCACTCCCGGAGTCGAAGATCGCGAGGATGTGCGGGGGAGAGCGACCGGGAGGCGGCTCCTCCGCGGTCGTGTCGATGGTCGAAGAACTACGCCCTCAGGATCTGGGGCAGGTGGTCGAAGTGCCGGTCGCGGGAGTGAAGGACGACGCTGTTCTGGAGGACGAGAGCCGCGATCCAGAGATCGTTCGTCGGAACCGGCGTCCGCTGGTGGCGGAGCTGGCGGTAGGCCGAGGCGTAGTGATGGGCCGTCTGGTCGTCGGGGTAAAGGACGCCGACGCCCGGCTTCAGGAGAAATCGCCGTAGCGTCCTCTCGTTCTCGGCCGACCGCCGGCCCATGGCGAACCCCGCCCGAAGCTCGGCGACGGCGACGAACGGGAGGTAGACCGCGTCGGCCGTCGCGACGAGCTCGACCGTTCTCTCCACGCCCTTGCAGAGGTCGACGTACGCATTCGTGTCGAGTGCGAGCCTCACTTCCAGAGAGCCTCGTCGATCCGGCTCTGGTCGGAAAGGGCCTTCTCCACGGCCTTGTCCTTCCGCCACGTCCCGGCGACGTCGGAGAGGTCGCGCCGGACGACCGCCGCCTCGCCGAGCCCGGCTCCTTCCGCGAGGGCCTCGAGAGCGACCGCGTTGAGGCTCTTCCCCTCCGCCCGAGCCCGGGCCCGGAGAGCCTCGTCGAGCTCCGGGGCGATTCCTCTCAGCGAATACTGCATGCAGAAAATGCAGGCATTCGATTCACTGAATGCAAGCGTTCAGACGCGAGCGCTCCGGGGCGTTGCCGCAACCGGTGGTCTGCGTTGCTCCGGGACTCGCTTCCGCGGGCTTCGATGCGCGCCGGCCGCGGGAGGGGCGGGGCGTCCCGGAGGCGACCCCGAGCACGGCCGGGGACCCGCTCGCGATCCCGAGGACCGGGCGGGGAACAAGCCCGCGCGCTGTCTGACGAGCGCAGCGAGGAGTTCGCGCGGGCGCCCCGCCCGGCCGCAGGGAACGCGCAAGCGGGTCGGCCGCGCGCAGCAGGCGCCGCAGGGACGCCCCGCCCCGCACGCGGCCCCCCGAGGAATCGACGAGACTCTGAATCTGGTCGGTGCCCCGGGTCCCCGGCTCCCCTGCCCCCTACTCCCTGCCCCGTCTTCCCGAGGATCTCCCCGCCCAGCTCCTCGAGGGTCGGGGGAGGGAGCCTCGTCGTCCCGTGGTCACCAGCCCTTCGGGGCCCCCTTCGTCTGCTCGTCGAGCCACTTCTGGAGCGGCGCGAAGTACTCGAGGACGGCGGTGGCGTCCATCTCCCGCTGGCCCGTCAGCGCCTCGAGGGCGTCGGGCCACGGCCGGCTCTGCCCCATCTCGAGCATCTTGATCAGGTTCGCCCCGGCTTCCTTGTTGCCGTAGATCGAGCAGGTGTGGATCGGCTCCCTGCATCCCGCCTGCTTCGCGAGGGCGCGGTGCATCTGGAACTGGAGGACGTGAGCGAGGAAGTAGCGCGAGTAGGGGACGTTCGCCGGGACGTGGTACTTCGCGCCCGGGTCGAAGTCCGCCTCCGTCCGCGCCACGGGCGGGGCGACCCCCTGGTACTTCAGCTTGAGGTCCCACCACGACTGGTTCCACCTCGCCTCCGGCACCTCGCCGGAGAAGGCCTGCCAGCGCCACTTGTCGATGAGGAGGCCGAACGGCAGGAAGGCGACCTTCTCGAGGGCCATGTTGAGGAGGTAGCCGACGTCCTTCCCCGCCGGCGGCGCCTTCTCGAGGAGCCCCGCCTTCACGAGGTACTCCGGTGTCAGCGAAAGGGCGACGACGTCGCCGACCGCCTCGTGGAAGCCGTCGTTGGCGCTGTCGCGGAAGAGGACGGGCTGGCGGTTGTAGGCGCGCTGGTAGACGTTGTGCCCGAGCTCGTGATGGACGGTCGCGAAGTCCTCCGCGTTGATCTCGATGCACATCTTCAGGCGCAGGTCGTCGACCCAGTCGACGCACCAGGCGCTCGCGTGGCAGACGACGTCGCGGTCGCGCGGGCGGGTGAAGAGCGAGCGCTCCCAGAACGTCGCCGGGAGCGGCTCGAACCCGAGCGAGGTGAAGAAGCCCTCTCCGTAGCGGACCATCTGCCGCGCGTCCGTCTTCTTCCCGACGAGGACCTTCGAAAGGTCGTAACCCGGGTCGGCGTCCTTCGGAGCGAGCGTCGGGTAGAGGTTGCCCCACGCCTGGGCCCACATGTTCCCGAGGAGATGCGCCGGGATCGGCCCCTTCTCGGGGACGACGTCCTTGCCGTACTGCTCGCGCAGCTTCATCCGGACGTACGCGTGGAGCGAGACGTAGAGGGGCCTCACCTGCTCCCAGAGGCGGTCGAGCTCCTTCGCGTAGGCGTCGGGCGGCATGTCGTACTTCGACCGCCACATCGCCCCCATGTCGGCGTAGCCGAGCTCCCGCGCGCCGGCGTTGCCGAGCTCGACGTAGCGGGCGTAGTCCTTCCGCATCGGCGCGCCGACCTCGTGCCAGCCGGCCCAGAGCGAGGCGAGCTCCTTCGGGTCGCGGCTCGTCGCGAGGCGTTTCGAGATCTCCTCGAGGGAGAGCGGCTCGCCGCCCGGGGGCGTCCACTTCCCGCGGCCGTAGGCGGCCTCCATCCCGGCGGCGATCCGGGCGAGCTCCTCGCTCGCCTTCGGGTCGGCGGGGGCGGCGAGGACGAGGGCGCGCTTGAGCAGCTGGAGCTTGCGGGCCGTGTCGGCGTCCAGCGCGAGGCCGTCGAAGCGGGTCGCCTCCTTCGCGAGCGCGGCGAGGAGCTCCATCCGGCGCTGGCTCGCCTCGGCGGCGATCAGCTCGGTGTCCCCGGTGATGAAGTTCGAGGCGACCCAGCTCGCGCGCTCGGCAGCGATCGAGGCCTTCAGGAACTCCGCTTCGGCCTTCTCGACGAAGGCCCTCGCGTCGGCGGGGGTCGGGACCTCGGCCCGGGCGACCGCCGGGGCGAGGACGAGAACGAAGGGAAGGAGGGAGAGAACGAGGCGGGACTTCTTCATGGGGGCGTCGCTCCGGCCTGGGATCATCCCACGCGGCCCCGCGCCTGCTAACGTTCCACCCACGCTGAGTCCTCGTCGATGAACCTCCTCCCGCTCCCCCGCGACCGGGGCGCTTCCCGGCCGACCGCCCCCGCGGCCGAGGCCGGCGCAGTCGTCCTCGCCGCCCTCGTCGCCGGCCTGCCCCTCCTCTCGGGCCGGCTCCTCGGGGGCCACGACGTCGCGACCTACCTGATGTACGCGTCGCAGGGCGCCGCTCTCGCGCGCGAGGGGGTCTTCCTCCCGACCTGGGCGGCGGAGCTGAACGCCGGCTTCGGCGGGCCCGGCCTCCTCTTCTACCCGCCGCTCGTCCAGCTCCCCCACGTCCTGCTCCTCCTCGCCGGAGTCCCGGCGGCCGCCGGCATCGGCCTCTTTGCCGTCGCGGCGCTCGCGGCCTCCGGCCTCGCCGTCCTCGCGTGGCTCCGGGCGTCCGGCCTTCGCGAGGGCGCCCTCGCTGCGGCGCTCGTCTACGTCGCCTCGCCGTACCGGCTCGTCGCGCTCTACGAGCGGACGGCTCTCTCCGAGCACCTCGCGTTCCTCTTCCCGCCTCTCGTCCTCGCCGCCCTCGCGGCCGCCCGCCCCGCCTCGCCTGCCCGCCGCGCGGCACTCGTCGCGCTTGCCGTCGCCGGCCTCCTCCTCTCGAACCTCCCGGCCGCGGTCCTCTTCGGCGCGACGCTCGCCGTACTCGTCCTCTGCCCGCCGACCGGGGCGGGACGACACGCCGTCGCGGCGGCTGGCGCTGCGCTGGGCGCTGGGCTCGCCGCTTTCGCCCTCGTCCCGGCCGCCCTCTCCGGCCGCTGGTGCGCCACCGAGCTCTTCTATTCGGGCGCCTCGCCGCTCTTCCGCCCCTCGCAGCACGTCCTCTTCGGCCCGGCCGCACTGAACCCCGAGTTCGGGCGGAGCGTCTCGACGGCCGTGACGACGCTCGCGGCGCTCCTCCTCGCCGCGTTCCTCCTCGGCGCCTGGCGGGGCGCGCCGGACCGGCGGCGGGGCGCGTGGGGCGCGATCGCGGCCGCCGCGTTCCTCGCGCTCCTGCCGCCCGCGGGCCCGCTCTGGGACGCCCTCCCCGTCCTCTCCCGCCTCCAGTTCCCGTGGAGGCTCGCGACGGTCCTCACGCTCGCCCTCGCGGCCCTCGTGGCGCTCGTCCCCCGCCGCGCCGCCCTCGCTTTGGCCAGCGCCGCGGCCCTCGCCGCCGTGCCGTGGTGGGGCCGCTCGGTCGTCCCGCACGCGACCGCCCCCGCGGCGGCTCCCGCGCCCGCGCCGCCGGGGACGGCCTTCCCCGACCCACGCGTCGTCCACGACGCCGCGGGGCTCTCGTCCCACCCGTGGGCGCGCAACCCGTCCCTCCTCGACGTCTGGTTCGTCCCGCGGACCGTCCCGCCCCCGTTCTGGAGCGCGCTCGTCGCGACGGGCCCCGCCGTCCTTCCCCAGCTCGCGGCTGCGCCAGCGGCGTCCCGCTCGGGCCCGGTGAAGTGGGAGGCCGTGGAGTGGGGCGCCCTCTCGAGGCGCCTCGTCGTCGACGCGCCCGGCGGCGCGCTCCTCCTGCGCCAGCTCTCGTTCCCGGGCTTCCGGGTCACGGTCGACGGAGTGGAGCGACCGGCGCGCCCCGACCCCGGGACGGGCCTCCTCTCGGTCGACGTCCCCCCGGGACGGCGCGAGGTGGGGTGGCGCTGGGAGCCGTTCCCGCTCCTCGTCGCGGCCCGCGCCGCGTCCGCCGTCGCCGCCGCGGCCGTCGCCGCGCTCCTGATTCTCCCGGCTGTCCGCCGCCGCACCCCGACGGAGCCGCCCGGCGGACCTCCCTCAGCCCGGTAGCTCCCAGACCGTGATCGACCCTCCGACGAGGGCGACCCTCCGCCCCCGCGCCCGCAGGGCCTCGACGAGGTCCCGCACCTGGCGGGCCGCCGCCTCCCCCTCGATCCCCTTCGTGAAGGGGTAGCCGAGCGTCTCCATCATGTGCGAGACGGCGTAGCGCCCCGGGCCGAACGGGACGGACGGGTCGAGGAGTCGGCAGCGCCGCGAGTAGTAGTTCGTCGCCACGCCCGAGTAGGCCACGATCGTCGTCGTCTCCTCCCACCCCCGCTCCCCGAGGAAGAGGTGGAGCCGGCGGAGGTCCTGCCCCCAGTCGACGTTCGAGTCGGAGAACCAGCGCCGCCCCCCTTCCGGGCCGCCCGCGAGGAAGTTGAACCAGGCGAGCGGCGACGGTCGCGCGGAGAGGAGCGAGAGGCCTGTCCCCGCGACGAGGAGGAGAGAGACGGCGGCCCGGAGGCGCGGCCTCGGGGCGAGCCCCCGCCCGGCGGCGACCGCGGCCGCGAAGGCGAGGAGCGCCCAGACGGGAAGGAGGTGGCGCGCGCCGATGTTGAAGGACGAGCGCGTCGCCGTCGCGAAGTAGGCCGCGGCCACGGCGAGCGGCACGAGGAGCGCGAGCACGACCTCCCGCGGGACGCCGCCCGAACGCCGCCCGAAGACCCACGCCCCCGCGGCGAGCGCGAGGAGGACGAGAAACGCCGGCGTCGACTTCAGGAGGAACGCGGCCGGGAAGTAGAGCGGGAAGCCCCGCTCGGACGTCTCGCCCCGGAACCAGTTTGCCCCCCGCCCCCTCTCGCTGAGGAGCGTCACGCCTTTCAGCCCTCCGAGGTAGTGCCCGACCGGTGGCGAGAGCCGCGCGAGGCGGGACCAGGCCTCGACCTCGTCCGGCCGGGCGTCCCGGCTCTCGAGGTAGCTCCGGACCGACGCCTCCACGGCCTCGGCCGGCATCCGGCGGACGACGAAGGACGAGAGACCGAAGACGACGCCGGCCGCGACGGCGAGCGCGACGAGCGCGCCGGCGAGCCGGTCCCGCGTGACGCCCCACGAAGGCCGTCCCTCCTCGGAGGCGCGGCCTGCGGGGAGGAGGGCGAGGAGCGGTGCGGCGAGAACGAAGGGGACGAGGAGGACGGAGGAGAACTTCGTCGCGAGCGCGAGGCCGAGGGCGAGACCGACCGCGAGCCACCGGAAGAGCGACGTCCCCGACGCGGCCGCCAGCGCGAGCGCGACGACACCGAGGAAGGCGAGCGCGGCGCCGACGTCGGTGTGGACGTAGGCCGCGTGCGCGACGAACGTCGGGTCGAGCGCGACGACGCCCGCCGCCAGGAGGCCCGCCGCGGGGCCGGCGTACCGCCGCACGCCGAGGTGGAGCGCGACGGCGAGGAGGGCGAGGACCCACGGGAACGGGCGCCGCCCCGCCGCGACGATCCGGTCCGCCGGCGCGGCGTTCCCGTAGAGCCACCGGAGGTACGCGTTGAACGGCGAGGCCGTGCACGGCAGCAGCTCGCAGGGCGTCGCGAGGCCCAGCGGGCGGAGCGCGATCGCCCCGGCGAGCTTCAGGAGGGGCGGGTGCTCGGGGTTGAGCCAGCCCGTGCCGTCCTCGAGGGCCTCGGCGCCGGAGAAGAGGTGGATCGCCTCGTCGAAGGTGGGAGAGTCCCCGCGCTGGTGGTCGCGGACGGCCGCGACCGACAGCGCGACGAGGAGCGCCAGGAGCGCCGCCTCGAGGGCGAGGCGCGCACGCGCGCCCCCGGGCCCCTGCCCGCGCTCGGGGGCGTCAGACATCGAGGCTGTCTGCCTCCCGGGCCCGCTCCGTGATGAACCGGTAGCGGGCGCTCGCGTCCTTGCCCATCAGGTCGCCGAGGGTCCGCTCGACCTCGAGGACGTCGGGCACCGTCACGCGCAGGGCGCGGCGGCGGCGCGGGTCGAGGGTCGTCGCCTTCAGCTGCTCGGGCATCATCTCGCCGAGGCCCTTGAACCGCATCACCTCGGGCTTGACGTTCTTCGGCAGCCTCGCGAAGACGGCGTCGCGCTCGCGCTCGTCGAGCGCCCAGTACGTCTCCTTGCCCGCGTCGATACGGTAGAGCGGCGGCTGGGCGAGGTAGACGTGCCCCTCCGAGACGAGCTTCGGCAGGTGCCTCCAGAAGAACGTCAGGAGGAGCGTCGAGATGTGGTGGCCGTCGGCGTCGGCGTCCATCAGGAGGAAGACCTTGCCGTAGCGGAGCTTCGTGAGGTCGAAGCTCGCGCCGCTGCCGCAGCCGAGCGCCGAGACGATGTCGGTGAGCTCCTTGTTGCCGGCGACCTTGGCCGAGTTGGCCTGCTCGGCGTTCAGCACCTTGCCCCGGAGCGGGAGGATCGCCTGCGTCTGCCGGTCGCGCCCCTGCTTGGCCGAGCCGCCCGCCGAGTCCCCCTCGACGATGAAGAGCTCGGACTCCGACGGGTCGGTGGAGGCGCAGTCGGCGAGCTTGCCGGGGAGGTTCAGGCGGTGCGAGACGGCCGTCTTGCGCGTCACCTGCTGGGCCGCCGCGCGCGAGGCCTCGCGGGCCCGGGTCGCCATGACGATGCGGCCGACGATCTGCTCGGCCACGGAGGGGTTCTCGTTCAGCCAGTTCTCGAGCGCGGGCCGGACGGCTCCGTCCACCTGCGCGGCGACCTCGGGGTTGTTGAGCCGGTCCTTCGTCTGCCCCTGGAACTGGGGCTCGAGGACGTAGGCCGAGAGGAGCGCGACGAGCCCCTCGCGGACGTCCTCGGCCGAGGGATTGACCCCCTTCGGCAGGAGCTCGTGCGTGGCGAGGTGGTTGCGCACCGCCTTGACGACGCCCGCCTTCAGGCCGTTCTCGTGGGTCCCGCCCGAAGGCGTCGGGATGCCGTTGACGTACGAGCGGAAGTGCTCGTCCGTCGACTCGGTCCACTGGAGGGCGAGCTCGAGCCGCGGCTCGGCCTCGCGGACGAGGACGAAGCCGCCGGCGTGCGTGGGGGTCTTCCCCCGCTCGGCGACGACCTTCAGGAGGTAGTCGGCGAGGCCGCCGTCGTGCGCGTACTCCTCGCGGACGGCGGGCTTCTTCGTCTCGTCGACGAAGACGACCTTCAGGCCGCGGTGGAGGTAGGTCTTCGCCTCGAGCCGGTCGCGGATCTCCTCGGCGTCGAACGCGAGCTTCCCGAAGATCTCCGGGTCGGGCCGGAAGCGGACGGTCGTCCCGCTGCCCCGGACCTTCTCGCTCGAGACCTTCGTCACCTTCGAGGTGGCCTTCCCCTGCGCGTAGGTCTGCCGCCAGTCGTTCCCGTCGCGCCTCACGTCGACGGTCATCTCCGAGGAGAGCGCGCAGACGACCGAGGAGCCGACGCCGTGGAGCCCGCCCGAGTGGACGTAGTTGCCGTGCTCGAACTTGCCCCCCGCGTGGAGCGTCGTGAGGATCAGCTCGAGAGCCGACTTCTTGTATCTCGGGTGGACGTCGACCGGGATGCCGCGCCCGTTGTCCGAGATCTCGACCTCGCGCGCGTCCGCGAAGAGCCTCACGTCGATGCGCGAGGCGTAGCCGTTGATGACCTCGTCGACGGCGTTGTCGACGATCTCCCAGACGAGGTGGTGGAGCCCGCGGGAGTCGACCCCGCCGATGTACATGCCGGGGCGCTTGCGGACGGGCTCGAGCCCCTCGAGGACGGTGATGTCGGACGCGGTGTAGCTCGTGGACGCCATGGCGGGCGGCCGACGGTACCTACCGGCAGGCAGCCCGTCAAATCCCGCGCCCCCGGCAGGGCGCGGCTCTCGCAGCGCCGGACGGGAGCCCGGGAGCGGCGCGTCCGCTCCACGGCAGCCCTGTAACCTCCCCGGGGTGCCGGCCGCCGCCGATTTCCTCGTCGCCGCCTTCGCCCTCTACGCCCACGTCCTCGAGAGGACGGGCGCCTCGGCACGGCTTGCTGCGCTTCCTCTCCCGCTCGCCCCCGGCGAGCGGCCCGTCGCGGTGCTGCTCCTCGCCGCCGTCGCGATCCTCCTCCTCTACGCCGCCCTCGCCTCGGGGCCCGACACGCGCGTGAGGTCGTTCCGCGCGGCGAACGTCCTCGTCGCCGGCATGCTCGCGGTCGCCGCGATCCGCCTGCTTCCCGGACCGGGCGGTCCCGCGCTCGGCGGGGCGGCGATCGGCCTCGTCGCCCTCGCGTCGGTCACCCACCGCGCGCTCTCGCCGCTCCGGCGAGAAGGGGCGGCCTCGCGCCTCGTCTCGAGCGTTCGCCTCCTGCTCGAAGCGATAGGTCTTTCGCTCTCCGGTGTCGCGCTCGCGTTCCTTCTCTCGGGTCGGACCCTTCCCGTCCAGCTCGCGTTCTGGTCCCTCTTCCTCCTGCGCCTCTCGATCGCCGACCTCATCGACCCCTCGCGGCTCGCCGCGGGGACGGGCCTGACCCGTTCGGCAGCGCGCGACGTGAAGAGCGCGATGGGGAAGAGCGGGCGTTCCCCCCGGCCCGCACGGCGCCTTCGGCGCGCCCTCTCCGGCGCCGCGAAGGCCTCCCTCCTCGCGCTCTGGCTCGCCCTTCCCCTCGCCGCGGCGCTCGCCCCGGGCGAGGTCGCGGCGGGGACGTGGCCGGCGGAGGCCCTGCTCCTCCGGTGGTATCCCCCTGCCGCCCTCGCGCTCACGGCGCTCCTCCTCGTGGGGCAGGCCGCGCGCGCCGCACGGGGGGGCCGCCTCCTCGACGCCGTGCGCGGCGCGGCCGTCGGCCTCGGGACCGCCGCCTGGCTCGGCCTCGCCTTCCACGACCCGGCCTTCGCGGCCCAGCGTCACGCGCTTGGAGGACTGGTCCTGGCCGAGACGGTCGCCGGCTTCCTGTTCGGCGCGGCGGCACGCGGCCGCTGACGCCGGGATCCCCTCCGTTCCCGTCGCTCCGGACGTAGACTGAAGTGCTTCACTTCTCGGCCCGGAGGCGTTCCCGATGGAGCCGGTCTCAGGACAGAAGCTGGGACGTTACACGCTGACGCGGCGACTCGGCGCCGGCGGGATGGCCGAGGTCTGGGAGGCGACCGACGAGCTGCTGAAGCGGCGGGTCGCGGTCAAGATCGTCCGCGGGGCGCTCGCGGAGTCCCCCGAGTTCTCGAGCCGCTTCCTGCGCGAGGCGCGGCTGGCCGCCCAGCTCCAGCACTCGGGCGTCGTCGCCGTCTTCGACGTCGGCCTCGACCGGGAGGCTCTTTTCGTCGTCATGCCGGTCCTGTCGGGAGGTTCCCTCTCCGAACGTCTCGCCGGGCCCGTCGACGACACCACCGCCCTCTCCTGGCTCCGGACCCTCGCATCGGCGCTCGACTACGCGCACGGCAAGGGGGTCGTCCATCGCGACGTCAAGCCGCTGAACGTCCTCTTCGACGAGGCGGGCTCCCCGCACCTCTCCGACTTCGGCCTCGCCAAGGGGCTCGACGAGACGACCCAGCTGACCCAGACGGGGATGATCCTCGGGACGCCGCTCTACATGTCGCCCGAGCAGGCGATGGGGACGCCGGCCGGGCCCGCCGCGGACCAGTACTCGCTCGGCATCGTCGGGTACCGGCTCCTCGCAGGCCGCCTTCCGTTCGAGAAGGAGCCGACGCCCGTCCTCCTCCGGAAGACCGCCTTCGAGGAGATGCCTCCCCCCTCGAGCATCCGGCCCGGCCTGGCGGCAGGAGTCGACGCCGTCTTCGCCCGGGCCCTCGCCAAGGCCCCGGAGGGGCGGTTCCCGTCTTGCACGGCCTTCGTCGACGCGCTCTCCCGTGCAATCGGCGCCCGCGCCGGCTCCCGGACGGCCCGGCTCGAGCCCGACGCGACGAAGCCCGAGCCGGTGCGCCCGGTCTTCGGCGCACGACCCTCCCCGGCGGCGCACCCGACGCCCGAACGTCGCACCCCTCCGCCACCGCCTCCCTCTTCGACGCCGCGCCCTTCCCCGCCTCCCCTGCCGCCCCACCCGACGCCCCCGTCCTCGCCGCCCGAGGCCGCCCGCGCGGCGGGCTCCGGGCGTGTTCCCGCCGGGCTGGCTCTCCTGGGCGGCTTCTTCGCGGTCCTCCTCGGCGTCTCGCTCTGGATCGTCCTCCGGCCAGGCTCCGGTCCTTCGAACGGCGGCCCGGCGTCTCCGTCGCCGACGCCCGCGGTCGGAGAAGGGAGCGTCCCGGACGCCGTCCCGCCGGTCCGGGGGACGGCCGCCCCGCACGGTCCGACGCCACCCGAGAAAGCAGCCGGCGCGTCTCCGTCTCCAACCGAGGTCCCGCTCGTTCTCGCGACCCCGATCGCCACCGCCGTCCCGACCGAGCGTCCCACGGCGACGCCTCGGGCGACGCCCACCCGGACGCCGACCCCGTGGCCCTCCCCCACACCGTCGCCGTGGCCCACGCCGACGCCGTCACCGCGACCGAGCCCGACCGCCTCCCCCCGACCGTCCCCGAGCCCGCCGCCGACCGCTCCTCCGGCCCAGCCGCCGGCCACGCGCCCGTCTCCGGCCGCGGCGAGGCCCGCCGCCCCGGCGGACCCGCTCGCCGACATCCCGCGCCGCCCCTATCCCGCCGACATGCGCGTGAAGGACGCCTGGGTCGAGGTCGAGAAGATGGGGAGCCACACTCTCGTCTTCCGGTTCACGGAGAGCCTCGAGGGCCGTGGGGAGAGCATCGGCTTCTTCGGGACGATCTCGGTGCCGACCCGGGGCGATGCCCCGCTCCTGCCCGGAGCCCGCCTTCCCCTGCGCCTCCTCTGCAAGGGCCTGGGCTCGTCGAGGGCGGAGTGCCGAGTCCCGCCCCCCGCCGACGCGTACGCCCTGCAGGCGCTCCGCCTCGTCGAGGGGGACCGCGTCTCCGTCCGCGCCGTCCTTTCCGGCTTCTCCTTCTCCGCAACCCTTCGCGTCGAAGAGTAGGAGGTTCCGTGAAACGCCTTCCCGCGATCGTCCTCCTCGCCGCCCTGGCCGGGGCCGGGTGCAAGGTCCACATGCCCTTCCGGTTCCAGCTCGCGCCCAAGGTCGCCGCGGAGGCCGCCGCGGCGCGCGGCGCGGCGAGCGGCCCCGTCGCCCTGCGGTGGGTCCCGGCCGACTTCCCGGAGCGCGTCGACATCCAGGGAGCGAGCGGCTACATCGGGTCGGTCTCCCGCACGAGGATCCCGACCGGCGTCGCCATCGCGACGCGGGTGAGGGAATACCTCGAGACGGCGGTCGGCGTCGACGCCGGGGCCCGCCGGGTCGTGACGATCCAGGTCGTCGAGGCGAAGTCTTCCTACGCCTACTCGGCCAGGGCGAAGCAGCACACGATCGACCGAGGCCGGTGTGCCCTGCGCGTCGAGGTGGACGACGGCGCGGCGCGGTGGAGCGAGTCCTACTACTCGTCCGACGAGCCCGGCGGCGCGCCGCCGACGCCGACCGAGGTCCTCGACGGCGTCTGGGACGAGGTCTCGGCGGCCCTCGCCCGCGACATCCTCCGGCGTCTCGGCGGAACGCCGCCGTCCTGACCGGGCGGGTCCGTCAGCCCTTCGCGAGCTCCGCGAGAACCGCCGCGGCCATCCGCTTCCCCTCGTCGCCGTCGAGCCGGCCGCCCGGCCAGCCGATGCCGAGGCCGCGCGCCTCGTCGGGCTTCGGGATGACGTGGAAGTGGACGTGGGGCACGGCCTGGTGGGCCGCGGCGCCGTTGTTCTGGAGGACGTTGTAGTCGCGGGTCCCGGTGGCGGCCATCACCGCGCGGGCGATGCGCGGCAGGATGCGGCCGACCGCCGCGGCCGACTCCTCGGAGAGGGCGTCGAGCGTGGCCGCAGGCTCCTTCGGGACGACGAGGACGTGCCCGGGCGCCAGCGGCGCGATGTCGAGGAAGGCGAAGACCCGCTCGTCCTCGTAGACCCGGTGGCTCGGGATCTCACCCCGGATGATCCGCGTGAAGAGCGTCTCGCTCATGGCTTCCCTCCCGCCTTCCCCGGGGTCTCCTTCGCCTCGGCCATCTCGACGAGCCAGATGTTCCCCGTCGTCTCGGCGACCTCGTAGTAGATGGCGTCCCCGGCCGGCGACCAGGCGGGGTAGCGGACGTAGCTGTTGAGCCGCTGGTTCGAGGTCACCGCCCGTTCCGTCTTCCCGTCGCGCGAGACCCACAGGACGTTCCAGACGCCCTCGCGCAGGCCCGCGAAGGCGATCTTCGACCCGTCGGGGGAAAAGGAGTAGGGCCAGCTCTGGCCCGCCCCGCGCGTCAGCTGAACCGGGGTCCCCCCGGTAGCGGGCACCGTGAAGACGTGCACGTCCCCTTCCCTCTTCGCCTCGAAGGCGAGCGTCGCGCCGTCGGGCGACCAGCAGGGGAAGGCGGCCATCTCGGGGTCGGACGTGATCTGCCGAGGCGGCCCGGCCGGAAGGTCCGCAATGAAGACGTTCAGCGTCGTCCCCCCGCGGTTCGAGTGGAACGCGACCTTCGTCCCGTCGGGGGAAACCCGCATCGCGTCGTGCCCGGGGCCGAAGTCGGCCACGACCTCCTCGCGCCCCGTCACGAGGTCGAGCGCGAAGTAGGCTCGGTGGCCGCGCCGCAGGGACATGAAGCCCAGCCGGCCGTCTCCCGGGAACCAGTGGGGGTAGTCGTCGTCGGAGGGGTTCGTCGTCCGCTGGACGGCGTTCCCGCCGTCGGCGTCGACGATCCAGACGTCCTGGTTGGCTCCGGGCCGCCAGCGGCTGAGCGCGATTCGCGTGCCGTCGTTGGAGACGGCCGGGCGAGAGTTGCGCCCCGTCTCGCGCGTCAACGGCGTCTCCGGCCCCGCGGGCTCGCCGCGGGGGTCGACGGGAATCCTCCAGATGTTGCTGGCCATGGTGAGGCCGGCGTAGGCGAGCTTCGTGCCGTCCCTAGAGACCGCGAGCTGCTTGACCCAGCCGAGGCCGGCGACGCCGAAGCTGGCGATCTCCTCGGGCCCGCCGAGGGCCTTCCCGGTCGACCTCGAGATCCTCCTTCGGAAGATCCCGACGTTCCAGGTGTCCGACCAGCAGGGAAAGAGAACCGACTCGCCGTCGGGCCCCCAGACGGGGTCGTAGCACTGGCCGTTCCCCTCGCTCACCTTCACCGGGTCACGGCCCTCGGCGTCCACGGTCCAGATCTCGGACGCCGTCCGGTCGTAGCTCGCGAAGGCGATCCGCGTTCCGTCGGGCGACCAGGAGGCCGCGCCGTGCCCGCCGCCCGGCCGACCCTGCTGCGTCAGGGGACGCGGCGGCGAGCCGTCCAGCCGGGCGACCCAGAGGACCGAGGGGGGGAGCGTGCCGAGCGAGTTGGCGGCGAAGTCGATGACCGAGCCCGACTCGAAGACGAGGGACTTCCCGTCGGGCGAGAAAGACGGGCGCGACCCGAACGTCGTCAGCTGGCGCGGCACACCGCCGAGCGCCGGGACGAGCCACACCCCGCCGACGTTCTTGGCGTGGTAGGCCAGCGTCTCGCCGTCGGGCGACCAGGCCGGCGTGACGTTCTGCAGCCCGTCGGTCGTGAGCTGGATTTCCCGGCTGCCCGCGGCCAGCGGCCGGCGGTAGATCTCGAAGCGGCCCGAGCGGTCCGAGGCGTAGGCCAGGGCCTTTCCGTCGGGGGAGAAGGCCGGGAAGACGTCGAGGCCCGCCGAAGACGTGAGCTGGGCCGGGCGGAGCGGAGCCTGGTCCGAAGCGACAGGGCCGACGCGCCCCCGCCAGACGAAGACGGCCGCCAGAGCCGCCACGGCCAGCGCGGCGGCAACGGCGGCGCCGACGAGGGCTCGCTTCGGTCGTTTCCGCGCCGGTGGTCCCGACGGGAGCCTCGAGACCCTCGCGCTGGTCGTGCGCGGCGCCGGCAGCTCGGCGGGCTCCCAGCCGCCGGCGTCGAGGATCGCCTCCACCTCGTCCGCCATCTCGCGCATCGTCGCGAAGCGCTCGCCGGGTTCCTTGGCGAGGGCCCTGAGGACGACGTCGGAGAACCCCTTCAGGACACCTGTCCCGAAGCCCGGAAGCGGCGCGGGAGAGAGGTGGAGGATGGCGTACATGACGTCGACCGCGGTCTCCCCCTCGAAGGGGAGCTTCCCCGCGAGGAGCTCGTAGAAGACGATCCCGAGGGAGAAGATGTCGCTCCTCGCGTCGACCTTCTTCCCGCTCGCCTGCTCCGGGGACATGTACTGCGCCGTTCCGACGACGAGGCCGTCCGTCGTCAGGGAAGGCTGGCTTCGCTTCCCGTCCTCCGGGACCGCCTGGACCTTCGCGAGGCCGAAGTCGAGGACGCGGATCCTCCCGTCGCGCCCGACCATCAGGTTCGACGGCTTGATGTCGCGGTGGAGGATCCCCGCCGCGTGGACGGCCGCGAGCCCTTCGGCCGCCTGCGCGATCCAGAGCGCGGCCTTCGGCGCCGCGACGGGGCCCGAGAGGAGGACGTCCTCGAGGGTCTCTCCCTCGATGAACTCCTGCACGAGGTAAGGGGTCCCGCCGACCTCGCCGACGTCGTAGACGTGGACGAGGTTCGGGTGCGAGAGCGAGGCCATGACCCGCCCCTCGTTCTCGAACCGGGCTCGCCGGTCGGGCGTACCGACGAGGTCTCCCGGGAGCGTCTTCAGCGCGACGACCCGGCCGAGCGACGTGTCCTCCGCCCGATAGACCTCCCCCATCGCCCCGCTGCCGACGGAGGTGAGGATGCGATACCGCCCCACGAGGGTGCCGGGCGCGAGCGGGCGGGAGGCTTCCGCGTTCATCTGGCGTGTCCGCACGCCCCCCTGTCCGAGAGGGGGGCACTCTTCGAGCTTCCTCGGAATCTTACTCTGGGAAAAGGGCCCCGGCGGGGCTCCTATACTCGTCGACCGAGGCTCGCATGGATCAGTACCCCCAGGGCATGCTCCCCCGCGGACGCCGGCTCCTTCGCCTCCTGCCTCTCCTCGTCGCCACGCTCCTCGCCCCCGCGGGCTGCCGGCGCCCGGGGACACCCGCTCCGAATCCCGAGCCGCGCCCGGTGTCGGCCCGGGGCGACCTCGCCGCCGACGAGATGGCGACGATCGCCCTCTTCCGCGAGGCGAGCCCGTCGGTCGTGTTCATCACGAGCCTCGCCCGCCGCCGGGGCGGGCTCTTTCGGATCGCCGAGATCCCTCGCGGCGAAGGGTCGGGCTTCGTCTGGGACGGAGACGGCCACGTCGTCACGAACTTCCACGTCATCCAGGGGGCCTCCTCGGCCCGCGTCACGCTCGCCGACGGCTCCACCTGGCCCGCTTCGTTCGTCGGTGCCGCGGCCGATCGCGACCTCGCCGTCCTCCGGATCTTCCCGACCGGGAAGACGCTCAGGCCGATCCTCGTCGGCACCTCGAAGGACCTGCTCGTGGGGCAGAAGGTCTTCGCCATCGGCAACCCGTTCGGACTCGACCAGTCTCTCTCCACCGGCGTCGTCAGCGCCCTCGGACGGTCCATCGAGTCGGTGACGGGCCGGCAGATCGAGGGGGTCATCCAGACCGACGCGGCGATCAACCCGGGAAACTCGGGAGGCCCCCTCCTCGACAGCGCGGGGCGCCTCATCGGGGTGAACACGGCCATCGCGTCGACGAGCGGCTCGAGCGCCGGGATCGGCTTCGCGGTCCCGGTCGACACGGTGAACCAGATCGTGCCCCAGCTCATCCAGCACGGGCGCGTCATCCGGCCTCAGCTCGGCGTGACGCTCGCCGACGACGCGGTCGCGCGGCGGCTCGGCCTCGAAGGGGCGCTCGTCCTCTCGGTCGAGCCCGGGACGGGAGCCGCCGAGGCGGGGCTGCGCGGGACCGCTCGCACCGACGACGGCTCGCTCCTTCTCGGCGACCTCGTGACGCGCGCGGGGGAGAGGGACGTCCGCTCTGCCGACGACCTGGTCTCCGCCCTCGAGGAGAGAAAGCCGGGCGACACGCTCGTCCTTCTCGTCGTCCGCGACGGCGTGGAGCAGCGCGTCGCCGTGACCCTCTCCGCCGCTCCCTGAGGCGCCGGTTCAGGCCGGGAGTCTCTGGGGAAGGCGGATCTCGAACGTCGAGCCGGCCCCGGCTTCGCTCTCGACCGTCACCGTCCCGCCCATCAGCGCGCAGAGCTGGCGGGTGATCGAGAGGCCGAGGCCCGTTCCGCCGAAACGTCGCGCCGTCGAAAGGTCGGCCTGCGCGAACGGCTCGAAGAGCCGCGGGAGCTTCTCCGGCGCGATCCCGATCCCCGTGTCCGCCACCCGGAAGGAGACCTGGCGGGAGCCGCCCTCCTCGAGGAGCCGCACCTCCAGCTCCACGCGCCCTCCCTCGGTGAACTTGCAGGCGTTCGAGAGGAGGTTGAAGAGACACTGCCTCAGCTTCATCGCGTCGGAGGTCATCGTCAGCTCCTCGTCGGGAGGCCGGCTCACGACGAGGGTGTTCCGGTTCTTCTCGAGGAGCGGCCGGACGATGGCCGCCGTCTCGTCGACGAGCGGGGCGACCGGGAACGTCTCGAGGTCGAGGTCGTTCCGGCCCGCCTCTATCTTGGCGAGGTCGAGGACCGAGTTGACGAGTTCGAGCTGGTGGAGCGCGGCGCTCCGGATCTTCTCGAGGTCGCGGACGAGGACCGGGCGCCCTTCCTCCGCGGCCTCCTCGGAGAGCATCTCCGAGTAGCCGATGATCGCGTTCAGCGGCGTCCTGAGCTCGTGGGAGACGTTCGCGAGGAACTGGCTCTTCGCCCGGCTCGCCTCCTCGGCCTCCGCCGTCGCGCGCTCCGCGACCTCCCGGTGGCGCTCCGCTTCCGCCCTCGACGCCTCGGCCCGCAGCCGGGCCTCCTCGGCCCGCGCCTTCTCCTCGGAGATGCCCCGGGTCCGCTGCTCGACGAGGACGAGGAGCTCGGCCTCGCGCGCCCGCAGGCGCGTGATCCGCAGCCTCGCCGCCCCCCACGCGGCCGCCGCCACGAGGAGGACGGCCGCCGTCCGGAACCACCAGGCGTCCCTCGCGTGCGGCTTCTTGCGGAACGGCAGCGTCGCCTTCTGGTCGCTCCAGTCGCCCCCGGCGTCCGAGGCGGTGACGTGGAAGACGAAGCTGCCGCTCGGGAGGCTGGTGTAGTAGGCGACCCTGCGCCGGCCCACGTCGACGGGCTCGCTGTCGACGCCCTCGAGGAGCACGCGGAAATTGACGCGGTCCGGAGCGAGGAGCGTGAGGGCCGTGTAGTGGACCTGGAGCCGCTCGGCCCCGGGAGGGAGGACGAGCGGCTGCCCGGGGTCGGCCGGGCGGCCGTCGACGAGGACCTCCTCGATCACGACCCGCGGGTCCTTGCCCGAGGCCCGGACCCGTTCCGGGTCGAGGACCGCGATTCCGCGGTAGGTCGGGAACCAGAGGCGCCCGTCGGAGGCCACGAACCCGGCGGGCTGCTGGCCACCGGCGGCGCTGGCGCTCCGCATCCCGTCGGACGTGCCGAAGGCGACCGAGCGGAGCTTCGCCGCCCTCCCGTCGGCGACGGACTCCAGCTCGGCGCGCGCGACCCGGAAGACCCCCTTGTTCGAGGTCATCCAGAGGAAACCCCTTCCGTCGTCCAGGATCACCTGGACGAGGTCGTTGAAGAGCCCTTCCCGGGTCGTCACGGTGGCGACCTTTCCCTCGCGCACCCGGTTCAGGCCGCCGCCGGAGGTTCCCGCCCAGACCGTCCCGTCCGGGTCGATCCTGAGGCACATGACCCGGTCGCTCGAGAGCCCGTCCTTCGTCGTGTAAGCCCGGAACCGCCCGTCGGCCATCCGGGTCAGGCCGCCCCCGGAGCTGCCGATCCAGATCGCCCCGTCCGGCGCCTCGGCCAGGGCGATGACCCGCTCGCTCGCGAGGCCGTCGGCGACGCCGAAGACGCGCAGGGTCCCGTCCGGGGCCACCCGGGTCAGCCCGCCGCCGATCGTGCCGATCCAGACGTTTCCGGCCCGGTCCTCGAGAAAGGCTCGGACGTCGTGGTGCGGCAGCCCCTGGGCCGGCCCCAGCGGCGTGAACCGCCCCCCCGCGAACCGGGCGGCGCCGGCGAGGTTCGTGCCGACCCAGAGCGCCCCCCTCCGGTCCTCGAGGAGGGCGGAAACCTGGTCGCTCGGCAGCCCGTCCTTCGGACCCCACGAATCCACCTTCCCGTCCCGGAGCCGGTTCAGCCCTCCCCCTGCGGTCGCGATCCAGACCGCACCGTCCCTCCCTTCGACGAGGGATCGGACGTTGCTGCTCGTCAACCCCTCCTGCGTCGTGTAGGTGAGGAATCTCCCGTCTCGAAGGCGGTTCAGGCCGCCGACCCAGGTGCCGATCCAGAGGCTCCCCTCGTCGTCGGAGGCGAGGGCCCAGACCTGGTCGTTCGACAGCCCTTCCCGGGTCCCGATCAGCTCGGCGACCCCGTTCCGCAGACGCCCCACGCCCGCGCCCCACGTCCCGAACCAGACCGTCCCGGCCGGGTCGACGTGGACCGCGGCGACCTGGTCCGACGGGAAGCCGGTCTTCCTCCGGTACGGCGTGGCGGTGCCGTGCAGGAAGTGCGTCAGCCCGCCTCCCGAGGTGCCGGCCCAGACGCCCCCCGAGGGGTCGGCCGCGAGGCTCCGGACGAGCCCGGAGCCGAGGACCTCCTCGCCGTAGACCGCCTCGACGCGACCGCTCCTCACGACGGCGACGCCCTTGCCGGTCGTCCCGACCCAGAGCGCGCCTTCGCGGTCGAACGCGAGAGTCCGGACCTGGTCGATGGGCAGCCCCTCGGCCACCCCGATCCTCTCCACGGCGCGCCCGCCCGAGAAGCGCTGGACGCCGTTCCCGTCGCCGCCCACCCAGGCGTCGCCCGCGGCGTCGAAGGCGATCGCCCAGACGATGGTCGTCGCCAGCCCTTCCCCCCCGTCGATCGAGCCGAACGTACCGTCGGGCCGGCGCAGGAGAATCCCTCCGCCGTTCGTCCCCGCCCAGAGCGTTCCGTCGGGCGCCTCGGCGAGGGCGAGGATCGAGTTGTGCTTCAGCTCCGGCGTGTTCCCCCGGTCGAAGAGGACGAAGCGGACGCCGTCGAAACGCGCCAGGCCTTCCTGGAGGCCGAGCCAGAGGTAACCGTCGCTCCCGCGATGGAGGGCCTGCACCGTGTCCTGAGGGAGCCCCTGCTCCTCCTGCCAGACATCCAGGACGTACTGCGTGAGGCGCTTGCCCGGATCGAGCGTCGCCGCCGGGGCCACTGTCGGAAGCCCGAGGGCCAGAAGGACGAGAAGAGCGCTTCTCCGGAGCACCCGGGAATGATAGGCGCGCCCCCGGTTCGCGCGGCGGCGGGACGCGAAGGCGGGATTCGCGCGGCGCCCCGCTTGACCTCGTCCGCCGGGTCCCCCATGTTCCGGAGGTGAAGCGCGAGGCGAAGGGTTACCGGGTCCTCGAGACCCCCGGCGTGCCGGTCAAGGCGTGGACGCTCGGCGTCCCGTGCGACCCCGCCGCCGAGACCCAGCTGAAGAACGCCGCGTCGCTCCCGATCGTCTTCCGCTGGGTCGCCGCGATGCCCGACGTCCACGTCGGGATCGGCGCCACCGTCGGCGCCGTCATCCCGACCGTCGAGGCGATCATCCCCGCGGCCGTCGGCGTCGACATCGGCTGCGGCATGGCGGCGTCGCTCACGTCGCTCTCGGCGAGCGACCTGCCGACGAACCTCGCGCCGCTCAGGACGGCGATCGAGAAAGCCGTGCCGCACGGACGGACCGACGGCGGAGGGAGGAACGACCGGGGCGCGTGGCAAGCGGCCCCGGAGCGCGTCGCAGAAGCGTGGCTCGGCCTCGAGGCGGGCTACCGCCGGATCCTCGATGCGCGACCCGAGCTGGAGAGGGGGAACCACCCCGCGCGGCACCTCGGGACGCTCGGCACCGGGAACCACTTCATCGAGCTCTGCCTCGACGAGTCCGACCGCGTCTGGGTCCTCCTCCACAGCGGGTCGCGTGGCGTGGGGAACCGGATAGGAACCGACTACATCGAGATCGCCCGCGACGAGATGCGGGTCCATCGGAGGAACCTCCCCGACCGCGACCTCGCGTGGCTCACCGAGGGGACGGAGAGCTTCGGCGACTACGTCGACGCCGTCTCCTGGGCGCAGGCCTACGCGCGGACGAATCGCGACCTGATGCTCCTCGCCGTCGAGGAGGCCCTCGCCGGCGTGCCTTCCCTGCCTCCGTTCGAATCGCGGCTCCTCGCCGTTTCGTGCCACCACAACTACGTGAGGCGCGAGAGGCACTACGGGAGGGACGTGTGGCTCACGCGCAAGGGGGCGGTGCGCGCCGGCAAGGGGGAGCTCGGGATCATCCCCGGCAGCATGGGAGCCCGCTCGTTCATCGTCCGCGGCCTCGGCAACCCGGAGAGCTTCGAGTCGTGCAGCCACGGGGCGGGGCGCGTCTTCTCGAGGACCGAGGCGCGCCGCCGCTTCACCCTCGCCGACCACGCGGAGGCGACGGCGGGTGTCGAGTGCCGCAAGGACGACGGCGTCCTCGACGAGACGCCGCGCGCCTACAAGCCGATCGACGCCGTGATGGCCGCGCAGAAGGACCTCGTCGAGGTCCTCCACACGCTCAAGCAGGTCGTCTGCGTGAAGGGCTGACTCAGCCCCGGCAGCGGTCGAGGAAGGCGCGCAGCTTCGGGAGGAACGCCTCGGGGTGCTCGAGGGGCGCCATGTGCGCCCCCGGAAGGGTGAGGAGCTCGACGAAGGGGGCGTTCTCCGCCGCCGCCACCATCGCCTCCGAGGCGGAGGGCGGGGTCAGCGGGTCGTCCTCCCCGACGGCGGCGAGGAACGGCACGGCGAGCGTCCCGAGGACGTCGAACCGGTCGAGCCGCTCGGCCATCCCCCGCTGGTCGGCCGCCGCGGTGGCCGGGGGCGTGGCGAGGAACATCGTCCGGACGAGCTGCTCGAGCGCGCCACCCCTCGAGGAGGGGGCGAGGAACTTCGGGAGCATCCCCTCGAAGAGGGGCTCCATCCCGTTCGCCTCGATGGCGGCGGCCGTGTCGGCGCGACCCTTCTTCCCCGCCTCGTCGTCGGCGTTCGCCCGCGAGTCGCAGAGGACGAGGCCTCTCAGGCGCCCACGGAGCTCGGGGTCGAGCCGCGCGAGGAGCTCGAGAGCGACGTACCCGCCCATCGAGAGCCCCACCACGACGAAGGGCTCCTCCCGCGGGAGCGTCGAGAGGACGTCCTTCGCGAGGAGCGACATGGCGTGGACGGGCTCGGCCGGCAGGCCCGACGCGCCGCGGCCGCGGAAGTCGGGCGCCGTCACGCCGACCCCCTCCCCGAATTGGCCCGTCGCGGCCGCGGCCTTCACGGCTCCCCACATCCGGCCGTCGAGCGGAAAGGCGTGGAGGCAGAGAAGTCGAAGCGTCGTGTCCGTCATGCCGCGAGGATAGCCCGCGGGGCGGTCGCGCGAGCCCCGACGCAGGGCCCCGGCGGGGAAACGACCGCCCGGCCCGCCCGGTGGTCAGCCCCGAGGCGGCGCGAGCCGGTAGACCAGGCCCGTGTCGCGCCCCTCCGGCTGGCTGTCGCGAAGGGAGAGCGCCTTCAGCGCGGGCTTTGCGGCCAGCCACCCGTCGAACTCGCTCTTCTCGGTGATCACCCAGCCGTCCGGGTGCTTCGCGAGCCAGGTGAGCAGGTCGCCGGGCGTCCGGACCCAGTCGACGCCCCGGTCGAGGACGATGAGCGGGTAGCAGCGGAAGCGCTTGCTCGCGTAGGCGACCGGCTCACCCTCGTCGACGTTCGGCCGGAGCCGCTCGTAGAGCGCGCGGGCCGTCTTGTCGTCGTTCAGGGCCGGGAGGCCCTTCGCTCCGAGCGCCGCCTCGGCGAGCCAGAGCCCGCCCGCGAGGGCGAAGGCGGCCGGGGCGATCTCGCGCCTGCGCCGCGCGAGGAGGGCGAGCGCCGTGGCCCCGCCGAGCCCCAGGGGCAGGGCGATCCACGGCGCGAGCCCCGCGTCGGCGGGGGACTTCCGCGCCACGGCGGGGTGAAGGGCGAGCGCGGCCACGACGAGGACGGCCGCCGAGACGCCCAGGACTGCCCGCACCACGCGGCGCGCGCGGGCGGCGGCCGCGTCGTCCGCCTCCCTCAGGCGCGTGACGAGGAGCGCGAAGACCGCGGCGAGGAAGGGGTAGAGGAAGAGGAGGTACTTCCCCTGTTTCGAGCGGGAGATCGAGAGGAGGAGGAACACGAGGCCGACCGCGCGAAGGACCGAGCCGAGGCGCGGGTTCGCGGCGACCTCGCCCCGCTTCCAGAGGAAGAAGACCGCCGCGAGGGCCGGCAGGGTCCACGGGAAGAAGTCGGCCCAGACCTTCTCGACGGCGTAGTACCAGAAGGGGTGAATGTGGTCCCAGGCCGCGGCGAACCTCACGAGGTTGTGGCGGACGATCAGCTCGTAGGCGTAGTCCCACCCGAACCGGTGGATGGAGAGCACGTACCAGGGGGCGGCGACGAGGGCGACGACGAGGACGGCCCGGACCGGGTAGAGGACTCGCACCGGGCGGAACGAACGGGCCGCAAGGCACGAGGCGCCGGCCACGAGGACCGAGATGGCGAGCGCGAGCGGCCCTTTCGTCAGGACGGCGAGACCGAGGAGGGCGTGCCCTCCGAACGCCAGCCACGGCCGCGGCTCGTCGTCGTTCTCGAGCCGGAGCTGAATCAGGAGCGCCGACGCGAGAAGCCCGGAGAAGAGGGCGTCCATCTGGAGGAACTGTGCCTGCCAGAAGGCGATCGGCGCGACGGCGACCGCAGCCCCCGCCAGCCAGCGGTCGCGGGATGCGCCGAGCCAGGCCGCCGCCCGGACGGCCACGAGGACGAGGAGAAGCCCCCCGAGGAGCGACGGGACACGGCTTCCGAAGGGGGTCACCTCGCCCCCCGTGAACGGCGTCGTCGCGGCGACGGCCCAGTACGTCAGGATCGGCTTCTCGGGGAAGGGGACGCCGTTCTGGTACGGGACGAGGAAGTCGGACCGCTCCACCATCTCGATGGTGTGCTGCGCGTAGTCGGGCTCGTCGGGGCGCCAGAAGTCGCGCCCCGCGGCCGCGAGGGCGGCGGGAACGAGCGCCCCGGCGGCGAAGAGGAGGAGAAGGACGAGCGGCGTGACTCTGCGCGGGATCGACGTCATCGGCTTTTCTCGGCGGCCCCTCGACGGGGCAGGTTCGGCGGGTCGGACTCGGTCTGCCGGTTGGGGACGACCCCCGACCGGAAGCGGGGCTCCCGGGTCGCTGCCCTGTAGCGGGTCCTGCAACCAGGAATTCTAGGCCCCGGACACTCCCAGCGCCCCTTCTGTCGATATTCGGCAGCGGGCCCGGCCTCCACCCGACTCCTCCCTCGGGGCCGCCGCGAGGAAGCGTAGTCTCGGGAGAGATCGCGCGTCGAAGGAGGGTTCGCCATGAGAAAGCCGTGGATCGTGCTCTTGCTTCTCGCCGGCACCGGCCCGTTCCTCGGCGGGTGCGGCGCCCGGGAGGAGGCCCGTCCGACGCCGCCGCCTGCGGTCGAAATCGCTCCCGCGACGAACGCGGAGACCGAGGCTCCACTCGAGCCGGTCGAATCCCGGCCGCCGGCCACCCCGGCGCCCGAGACGGCGGCGACCGACGTCGCAGGGCCGGTCGGGACGGTGGTCCCCGCCCCCCGGCCCGACCCGACCCGGGCCGTCCCGGCGAAGGCGCCGGCGGCGGAGCCCGCGAGGGCCGCGACGCCCTCACGGGTGGCGACAACGCCTCCGACCCCACCGCCGCCTCCGGCGACGCCGCCGACTGTCGCGCCCGCGCCCACCCGGGCAGCCCCTTCGGGCCTCGTCGACCCCGGCGGGGAGATCGTCGTCCCGCCGGGCAAGGCCGGCGTGACGCGCGTGGGAGTCGACAAGTGCAAGGTCTGCCACAAGGTCCAGCACGCCTCCTGGGCGGCCTCGGGCCATGCGAAGCGCATGCCTCCCCTCGACTGCGAGGGTTGCCACGGTCCCGGGAGCGAGTACCGGGCGATGGCCGTGATGAAGGACCCGGCGAAGGCGAGGGCGGCGGGCCTCGTCGAACCGGACGCGGGCTTCTGCGCCCGGTGTCACTCCGGCACGGCGGATCGCGCCTTCTTCGCGAAGGTCCACGCGCACAAGACGGCTCCGTAGCCGCGGCGCGGAATCGGTCCGCGGACGGCGCGGAACGCGGCCCCGAACGAAAACGGCCGCGTTCCCGCGGCCTTCGTCAAAGTGGTGGTGCGCCCGCCGCGATTCGAACGCGGGACCTTTAGTACCTGCGTCTAACGGTCGGAATCTCTTCGGCGGGGAACCCGCGCCCGGGTTCCCCGCACCCCTCCGCGGCCCCAAACGAAGAGGCCACGTCTCCGTGGCCTTCGTCGAAGTGGTGGTGCGCCCGCCGCGATTCGAACGCGGGACCTTTAGATCCGGAGTCTAACGCTCTATCCGGGCTGAGCTACGGGCGCTTCTTTCGAAAGAGCGGTGATGATGGGGTGAGAGACGGGGATCGAACCCGCGACCACCGGAACCACAATCCGGCGCTCTACCGACTGAGCTACTCTCACCGCGCTCATTCGGACGGCGGAGGATATCAGAAATGCCTCCCCCCGCCACTCCCCCCGGGGTGGCATCCTTCCCGGTCATGACGACCGACGGCGCCCCGACGCCTTCCCCGGCTCCCGCCGAGGGAAGCCTCTCGAACCGGATCCTCCTCGGGCTCCTCCTCGGCGCGATCTGCGGAATCGGCGCGAACCTCTTCCTCGTGCCCCGCGTCCCCGAGGCCGTCGAGGCCGCGAACCGCTGGCTCTTCGTCCCGGTCGGCCAGATCTTCCTCCGGATGCTCTTCATGGTCGTCATCCCCCTCGTCTTCAGCTCGCTCGCGCTCGGCGTGGCGAGCCTGGGCGACCTGAAGCGGCTGGGGCGCGTCGGCGGCCGGACGATGGGCTACTTCTTCTCCGTCACCGCCTTCTCCGTCGCGATCGGCCTCGTCCTCGTGAACGTCCTGAAGCCCGGCGAGGGGCTCCCGGCGGAGACGCGGGAGCGGCTCCTCGAGACCTACCGCGGCGAGGCGGCCTCGAAGATGGAGGCGGCCGGGAAGGCCGAGTTCGGCCCTTCGCTCCTCGTGAACATCGTCCCGAGGAACCCGGTGGACGCCGCGGCGAAGGGGGACATGCTCCCGGTCATCTTCTTCGCCCTCCTCTTCGGCATCGGCGTCACGAAGATCGCCGCGGACAAGCAGGTCTTCTGGATGAAGCTCCTCGAGGGGCTCGCCGACGTCACGGTCGTCATCATCGGCATGGCGCTGAAGGTCGCGCCCTTCGGCGTCTTCGGCCTCATCTTCGCCGTCACGTCCCGGTTCGGCTTCGACATCCTCAGGCAGCTCCTCTTCTTCGTCTTCACCGTCCTCCTCGGGCTCTCGATCCTCATCCTCGTCGTCTATCCGCTCTACCTGAAGTTCCGCGCGGGCGTCTCGCCCTGGGCCTTCCTGAAGAAGATGCGCCCGGTGATGGTCACGGCGTTCTCCACGAGCTCCTCGGCCGCGACCCTCCCGACGACGATCGAGGTCTCCGAGCGCGACCTCGGCGTCCCGCCCCAGATCGCCGGCTTCGTCCTCCCTCTCGGCGCCACGATGAACATGAACGGGACGGCGCTCTTCGAGGGGATCACCTGCGTCTTCCTCGCCCAGGTCTTCGGCATCGAGCTCTCGCTCGGACAGCAGCTCTTCGTCATCCTCCTTGCCGTCCTCACGGCCATCGGCGCCGCCGGCGTCCCGGGAGGCTCGATCCCGCTCCTCGTCCTCGTCCTCACCTCCGTGGGCGTCCCCGCCGAGGGGATCGCCGTCATCATCGGGGTCGACCGCCTCCTCGACATGGCCCGCACCGTCCCGAACGTCGTGGGCGACGCGAGCTGCGCCGTCTACGTCGCGAAGAAGGAAGGCTACGCGCTGAAGGTCTGACCCGCGGGCGCGAGGGGGACCCGGACCGGGACGGTTCAGGCCGCCGGGCGCCGGAAGCGCACGAAGACGAAGAGCGAGTAGCCGGCGACGAGGGATACGGCCGTGACGAGAACGACGAGAAGGGACGTGAGGACCGTCGGGGACGCGGCCGCGTTCGCGATGGTCAGGCCGCGGAACGGCTCGCCGAGCGCGGGGACGACGCGGGGATGGAGCCCCTGCCCGACCATTCCCCAGAGCGAGACGAGGACCGTGGAGGACGCCAGGAGAGCCTGACGCGGCCGCCCCCGCTTGAGGAGGAACGGCACGGCGAGGAGCGACACGAGCATGGCGACCGGGGCGATCCACGTCAGCGGGTGGTGGTAGGACGTCCAGAGGTGCGGGGCGGCCCAGAGGGAGAGGACGGCAGCGGCCCCGTGCAGCCCCACGACGGCCACCCAGGCCCTCAGCGCCGTGTCCTGGACATACTCGTCCGGCATGGAGCCGGCCCGGAGGTTCAGCCAGCAGGCGCCCTGCAGGGCGAAGAGCGCGACGGCCTCGAGCCCGAGGACGAGCGCGAAGGGGTTGAAGAGCGCGGGAAGCGAACCCGTGTAGGCTCCCGACGGGTCGAGCGGGAGGCCGCGAAGGACGTTCCCGAGCATCACGCCGGGGAGGAACGCGGCGAGGACGCAGAGGGCGCCGTAGGCGGTGTCGCGCCACCCCGGCCTGTCCGAGTCGTCCGACACCCTCCGGGGGCCGAGGGCCGCGGCCCTGAGGACGAGGACGAGGACGAACGCGACGAGGAGGGGACCGAAGGCCGCGAGCACCGTCCCGCGGACCGGCGGAAACGCGGAGAAGAGCGCGGCGACCCCGGCGACGAGCCAGAACTCGTTGCCGAACGTGGCCGGGCCGAGAGACCCGAGGGCGGCGCGCCGCTCGCGTTCGTCGCGGCTCCTCACGAGCTGGAGGGCTCCGACGCCGCCGTCGATGCCGTCGAGGACCGAGTAGCCGGCGAAGAGGACTCCGACGAGGAGGAACCACGTCACCTGAAGGTCGTTCATCTGCGCACCTCCGCGGGATCGCCGCTCACGGAACCGGGCGCCCCGGCTCGCCTGACGACAAGGTTAGCTCCGGACGCGCCGCGTCAGGAGGAGAAACCGGTCGCCCTGGCCTCGGTCGACCCCGTGGCCGCACTCGCCCTCCTCGACTCCGACGGCCTTCCCGCAGAACGTACAACGTGGAACGCAGGGCAGACCCCCGGTGCTAGGCCGAGAGCCTGGCGACGACGTCCGCGACGGCGCGCTCCACCTCCGGGGTCATCGGCGCGCCGAGGTCGAACCGCTTCGCCGAGATGCCGACGAGGACGAGGCTTTGCGGGAGCTGCCCGAGAGCGCGGGCGAGCTCGATTCCCTCCGCCACGCCCGCGCCGTGGGTCGTCGCCCAGGAGACGTCGGCGGGGAGAGGCGCGGCGAGGGCGTCGACCTCGACGATCGTGCCGGCCGGGTCGTCCGAAACGACGGCGTCGACGACGACGACGTCGTCGTGAGGACCCCAGAGCCCGACGAGGCCCGGAGCGTCGCCCCCGTGCTCGTGAAGGACGAGCGTCATCGAGGGGGCGAGGCGGCGGACCGTCTCCCAGCCCGCCGCGTCGTCTCCCCGGAGGTCGTTCCCGACGCCGATGACGATGCGTGCCACGAAGGTGGAGTATCTCGCTGTACGCACGCTCGCGGCGGACCGTGTAGGACGGGCGAGGACTACGGCGCCCGTCTCTCCGCCGTTCCGATGACCCGTCCCGTCCGGGCGTCTCGGACCTCGCCCCCCGGCGGCACCGGCCGCTCGAGGGACACGCGGAACGGAGCCGGCTGGACCGGCGGAAGGCGGAGGGCGTCCTGGCCTCGCCCCCTCGACGTCACGACCTCGACGTCCCGCTTCTCGGGGCCGAAAAAGAGGACGAGCGAGCCTGGGGTCGATGCCACACGCGCCTCGCGGCCTTCGAAGACGAGCCCTTCCAGGCTGGACAGAGAGAGGACGCGAGGCGGCCGCGGGTCGAACCAGTAGAGATCGAGCCCTCCCGCCCGCGAGCGGGCGCGGAGACCCAGCGCGGCATCCGGCGCCCGGAGCGCCTCGAGACCGGCCCGACGGCCCGGGTCGAGGCGCGCAGGGTCGACGACGACGACCTCCGCTCCGAAGTCGCGCAGCATCGCCAGCGCGACGACCCCGTCGACCGAGGCCTGGAGCTTCGCCGCCCACCGGTGGGGCAGCGGCTCGAACGTGAACCAGCCGTTGACGACGCGGCGTCCGTGGGCGAGCTGGTCCACCCAGGCCCGGGTCGCCTCGTCTCGCCCCATCGGGTAGTGGGCGACGATCGCGCCGGGAGGCAGAGCCGAACGCACGGCCGCCGCCGCCGGCGTGGCGTCCGGGAAGCGGTAGGAGGGGACGTCCGCCGGCCAGGAGTCGAGGGCGACGAGGGCGCAGGCCGCGACGGACGTGGCCCGGGACGGGAAGCGCCTCCGGAGCAGGCCGAACGCGAGGGCCGCCGCCGCTCCCAGAGCGATTCCGTAGGGCTGGTCGAACCGGTGGATCCCGCGAAGGGACTTCAGGATCGGCAGGTGCCGGGCCGCCGCGTAGGGGCCCGGTCCGACGGGCCGGCCCGCCGCCCGAACCACAGGCCCCAGCGCCGCGAGGAAGAACACGGCGGCCGCAAGCACCCACGGGACGGGGGAACGCGCCGTCTCGTACCGGTTCCTCGCGGAAAAGACCGCCCAGAGAACGAGAGCGGCGAGAACCGTCAGGGTCGGAAAGAAGGCCGCGGCGCCGAGGGGGAAGCCCGGGACCGCGGCTTCGAGCAGGTCGCGGACGGGGCCGCCGAAGATCCCGCCGTGGAGGACCGAGAGCAGGTCCGCGGCGTGCGCTTCGAAGGTCGTCCCGTCCGTGACGACGCCGAACCCGTCCGCCACCTCGAAGTAGGGGCGGTTGTAGAGAGCGGCCGGGATGATGGCAACGATCGCCGTGCCGCCGAGAGCCGCGACTCGCCGGGGCCTTCGGAAGTCGGCTCCGGCGGCGAACGGGAGCGCCACGACTCCGAAGAGAGCGGTCAGGGCCGTACCGTAAAGGCTCGTGAACCCCTGCGCGAATACGAGCGCGCCGAACGTCGCGAGCCGGCCCGCCCGCCCCGACCGCTGCCAATCGAGAGCGGCAGAGAGGGCAAGGAGGCCGAGCCCGGTCGCAAGCGTGTTGAGCACGCCGAGCGAGTTCATCCGGGATGGCCCCCATGAGACGAGGAGGGCCGCCAGGAGCGCCCCGAGGCCCGGACCGGCGACGCGTGCGTAGAAAGCGTAGAGCGCGACGGTGAACGAGACGAGCGCGAGGTAGTAAGGGACGTTCACACCCAGGGGCACGGATCCGGAGAGGCGCGCGAACGGGTACCCGATCAGGGACGGCAGCGGATACCACTCCCCCAGGGCAATCGCGTTCGGGGCGGGAGCGAAGACGCGATCGTCGCGGGCGGAGAAGTCCCCGCGGTCGAACCGGGCCCACGCCCGCGCCATCGCTGTGGCGTTCGTCGTCGGGTCGTCCAGGACGTGCGCGTCCGGCCGGGCGGCGACGAGGTGGGTCGCAGGGCGGAGGAACGTCCGGTGGAGGACAAGGAGCGGGAGGAGGAGCGCGAACGCCCAGGCGAGTCGAAGCCAGGGATCGCGCCCCCCCACGCTCAACGGACGCGCCAGATCCCCGTCCCGCGCGCGGGAAGCGTGACGCGGATCGCCCCCGGGCTCCCGCTCGGGTCCCCGGCCGAGCCGTCGGCGAAGACCTTCTCGAACGAGGTCCCGCTCACGGCGTAAGGACCGGCCACGACGAAGCCGTCGGAGAGGTTGTGGACGACGAGAACGGTCTCGCCGGCCGCCTGACGGAGAAAGGCGAGCGCCGGAGAGACGCCCGCCAGCGGCGAGAGGAGGGTGAGGTCCCCTTTCGCCAGGGCGGGGGCCGACTTTCGAGCCCGGATCAGACTCCGGTAGCGGGAGAGGAGCGAAGCCGGGTCTCCCGTCTGCGTCGCGACGTTCGCGGTCTCGCGCCCGGGGGCGAAGCCGAACCAGGGCGTCCCCGTCGTGAAGCCGCCGCCCGGCGAGGCGTCCCAGGGCATCGGGGTCCTCTTCGACTCGTCTCCCCCGGTCGGCCCGTTCTCGATCCCGACCTCCTCCCCGTAGTAGAGGAACGGCGCGCCCGGAAGCGTCAGCAGGATCGCCGCCGCGTTTCGAAGGCGTCCCTGATTCCGCCCGAGCTGCGTGGCGAGCCGGGCCTGGTCGTGGTTCGTCAGGAAGGGCGCGTCGAGGGCTCCCGCCGGGTAGACCCTCCGCATCTCGTCGAGCTTGGCGGCGATCGGCGCCCCGTTGCTCTCGGTCACGGCGCGCAGGACCCGCTCCGCGAGCGGAAAGTTGAAGCTGGCCGGCAGCTCGTCGCCGAACGGGATCGAGGGCGAGCCGTAGTAGGTCGCGATGACGTTCGTGTCGGCCCAGTTCTCGCCCACGAGGAGAGCGCCCGGCTTCACGCGCCTCACGTGCGCGGAGAGCTCCTTCAGCGCCGCGTGCGTCTCCGCCGTGTCGGCCTGCCCCGCCCCCGCCCCCGTCTCGACGAGGTAGCGCGTGGCGTCGAGACGGAAACCGTCGAGGCCGCGCTCGAGCCAGAGGGAGGCGACCCGCTTCATCTCCTCCCTGAGCGCCGGCGACCGCCAGTTGAGGTCGGGCATCCCTCCCCAGAAGACGCCGTAGTAGTACTGGTCGCCGCTCCGGTGCCACGTGCCGTTGTTGCCGCCCCAGGGCTGCTTCCACCCCGGGTCCGTCGCGCTCCAGACGTAGAAGTCGCGGTACGGCGAGGAGGGAGACGCCGCGGCCGAGACGAACCAGGGGTGCCCCGAGCCGCTGTGGTTGACGACGAGGTCCACGATGACCCGGATCCCCCGGCGGTGCGCCTCGTCGAGGAGCCTCAGGAAGCCGGCGTTCGTGCCATAGTCGGAGGCGATCTTCCCGTAGTCGATGGTGTCGTAGCCGTGGTAGCTCGGAGACTCGAAGACCGGCATGAGCCAGAGGGCGTCGACGCCGAGGTCGGTGCCGGTCGAGGGGTCCCCGTCGTTGAGGTAGTCGAGACGGGAGATCAGGCCGTCGAGGTCCCCCTTCCCGTCCCCGTCGGAGTCCTGGAAGCTCCTCACGAAGACCTCGTAGAAGACCGCACCGCGGGCCCACTCGAGCTGCCACCCGGCCTCCGAGGGTCTCCCCGGCACCGGCACGACCTCGCGCTCGGCCGGAGACACGCTCGCGCAGGTGAGCGCCGCCAGGGCCATCGAAAGGGCGAAGAAGAAACGTACAGAGCGCATCCGGACCTCCGGGCCTCGGCCCTCGCGAAGGATATCGGACGGAGCGCGCCGTGAGCGGCTTCGACGCGGCGCGCCTCGGCGCCGTCATGTCCGACCTCCTCGCCCTCGTCCGCCAGCGGCCCCGCGACCTCCTCCCCTTCGAGGAAGTGCGCGAGCGGCTGAAGCTGCGCCGGGTCGTCGACCGGGGGACTCGGGACGTCCCGATCGGCCGGATCGTCGGGACGTTCGGCCGGCGCGGCGAGTTCAACCGGGTCTTCCTCCCCCGCTCCGAGGCGCTCCGCGAGCGGTGGGAGGACGTGAAGGACCTCGCCGAGGGAGCGGCGGGATTCCCGGTCGTCGAGCTCTACCAGGTGGGAGACGTCTACTTCGCCGTGGACGGCCACCACCGCGTCTCGGTCGCGCGCTCCCTCGGGGCGCCGACGATCGAGGCCCACGTCCTCGAGTTCCTCACCCCCGTACCGCTCGGCCCGGACGCCTCGCTCGAGGACGTCCTTCAGAAGGAGGGGCTCGCCGACTTCCTCGAGGCGACGGGGCTCGTCCCCTCGGCGCCGGACGAGTTCCGGGTGACGCATCCCGGCGACTACGCCGAGATGCTCGAGCACGTCGCCGTCCACCGCTACTTCCTCGGGCTCGACCTCTCGCGGGACGTCTCGTGGGAAGAGGCGGTCCGATCCTGGTACGAGACCCTCTTCCTCCCGATGACGGCGACGATCCGGGAGAGCGGAGTCCTCGCGGAGTTCCCGGGAAGGACCGAGGCCGACCTCTACCTCTTCACGGCCCGCCACCTCCACGACCTCAGGGCGCGCTGGGGCGACGACGTGGCACCGGGGCGCGCGGTGAAGCACTTCCGGCTCCAGGCTCGAGCGCAGAGGTCCGGGCGCCGGCGCGGGAAGAAGGTCGCGCCGGCTCCGGCCGGCGGAGGCGACGAGAGCGGCGGGACCGCCTGAACGGTCTTCGCGTCAGCTCCCGTTTCCGTTCGCCCCCTCCGCCTTTCGGGGCTGGAATCTCCCCGTGAGCGTGGCCAGCTCCCGGAGCCAGGCGGCGCGGCTTCCGTCGAAATCCCACTTCCGGGCCCGGTAGCCCCAGTTGTCGGCGCCCTTCCCCGGCGTGTTCATCCGCGAGTCGCTCCCGAGACCGAAGACGTCCTGCACGGGGAGGATCGCGAGCCGGGCCACGGAGCCGTAGGCCGCCCGGACGAGGATGCCGATCGGGTCGGTCCCGTCCCCCCCGAGGTAGGCGCGCACGCGGTGCCGGGTCGCGTCGTCGGCCTTCTCCCACCAGCCCCGCGTCGTGTCGTTGTCGTGCGTCCCGGTGTAGACGACGCCGTTGGGGACGTGGTTGTGCGGCTGGTAGTCCTGGTCGTCGCCGTCCCAGGCGAACTGGAGGATCTTCATCCCCGGGAGGTCGAGGTCGGCGACGAGCTTCGTCACGTCGGGGGTGATCTCTCCGAGGTCCTCCGCCACGAGGTCGAGCTCTCCGAGCTCGGCCCGGAGCACGTCGAAGAGACCGCGGCCCGGGCCCGTCACCCACGCGCCTCCCATGGCCGTCTCCTCGCCCGCGGGGACGGCCCAGTAGCCCGCGAAGCCCCGGAAGTGGTCGAGGCGAAGGAGGTCCGTCAGCCGGAGGTTCGCGCGGACCCTCTCGACCCACCAGCGGAAGCCGTCGGACTCGAGGACGTCCCAGCGGAAGAGCGGGTTCCCCCAGAGCTGCCCCGTCTCGCTGAAGTAGTCGGGCGGCACGCCCGCGACGCGGACCGGGTCGCCCTCGTCGTCCAGCTCGAAGATCTCCGGGTGCGCCCAGACGTCGGCGCTGTCGGGGGAGACGTAGATCGGGATGTCGCCGAGGATCCGCATCCCGCGCGAGTGGACGGCCCGCTTCACGCGGTCCCACTGGCGGAAGAAGAGGAACTGCAGGAAGACCTCCCAGGAGACCTCGTCGGCCAGCTCCCGCTCGGCCCGGGCGAGGGCTTCCGGCCGGCGGCGGCGCAGCTCTTCCGGCCACTCCCGGAATGCGGCGCCCCCGTAGCTCCGCTTGAGCGCCATGAAGAGAGCCCAGTCGGGGAGCCAGTACGCCTGGGTCGGGGCCTCCCCGAAACCCTGCAGCTCCACCCGGAGCTCCGACGGGCCGTCGGTCCGAAAGCGCCGCCACGCCTCGCGCAGGAGACCTTCCTTCCAGGCGACGGCTCGCTCGAAATCGACGTGGTGCTCCGGGAAGCCGGGAGCGTCCGCGAGCGCCGAGCCCGGGAGGAGTCCGTCCGCCACGAGGAGCTCCGGGGAGAGGAGCATCGGGTTGCCGGCGAACGCCGAGAGCGTGCCGTAGGGCGAGTTCCCGAACCCCGTCGGGCCGAGCGGGAGGACCTGCCATACGGTCTGCCCGGCCGAGACGGCCCAGTCGAGGAAGGCGTCGCACTCCGGCCCGAGGTCGCCGATCCCGAACCGGCCGGGGAGGGAGGTCGGGTGGAGGAGGATTCCGGCGGCGCGCGTTCGCATGGCGGACGATCGTACCGGAACGCCGCAACGATTCCGCGCCCTCTTCCGTACACGAGGGCGGGGCATGAAACGGGACGAGCTCTCACGGCACGCGATCGCGGCGGTTCTCCTGCTGGCCGCCGCGATCGCACTTACCGGCTGCCGAGGCGCCCCGGCCCGCGGGGCGCCTCTCCCGGCGGGCGCGGAGGGGGGCCCCGACGCTCCCCGCCTCCTCCTGACCGGCGAGCTCGCGGCCGTCCGCTCGGTCGATCTCTTCGTCCCCGAGACGCCACTCTGGGAGCTCCAGCTGCGCTTCCTCGAGGAGGACGGAGCCCTCGTGAAGGCGGGCGACCGCGTGGCCGAGCTCGACGGGACGAGCCTGATGACCGACCTCGAGCAGGGGAGGATCGCCGCCGTCGAGGCCGAGACCGAGCTCGTCCGCTTCGACGCGGACCGGGAGGGGGCGCTCCTCGCCCGGGAGCACGCCCTCTTCGCGCGGCGGACCGACCTCGACAAGGCCCTCGTCGACGCGGGGATCCCCGCGGAGCTGCGCTCACGGCGGGAGCACGAGGAGATGCAGCTCGCGCTCCGGCGCGCCGAGACCGAGGTCGCCAAGGCCGAGGCGGACCTCGCCGCCTACAGGGCGGCGGCGGAGGCGGACCGGGCGACGAAGGTCATCTCCCTGGACCGGGCCCGGAGCGAGCGGGACAAGCTCGAGGCGGCCGTCGACTCGCTCACGCTCCGGGCCCCGAAGGACGGTGTCTTCGTCGTGGCCGAGAGTCCGCGGGAGAGGAAGAAGCTCCTGACGGGCGACACGCTCTGGCCCGGCCTGACCCTGGCCCGAATCCCCGACCTCTCCGCACTCCAGGTCGACGCCCTCCTCTTCGACGTCGACGACGGTCGGCTTCGCGCCGGCGACGCCGCCGCCGTCGTCCCGGACACGTTTCCCGAGTTGCGCCTCCCCGCGCGCGTCACCTCCGTCGCCCCGGTTGCCCAGCCCGTCGGCCGGGGTTCGCCCCGGATGGCGTTTCGCGTCGTCGTCGTGATCACCGGCGGAGACCTCGAGGGCCTGCGGCCCGGGATGTCGGTCCGCGTCGAGGTGCCGCCGGAGCCCCCCGCGAGCCCCCCGGCCGCTCGCCCTGGCCTCGCTCCCGAGCCGGACCTCGCGAGCGCCCGGAGGGCGAAGGTGGAACGGAGGGACCTCGTCCTCTCCGTCGGCCTGAAGGGGGAGCTCGCCGCCCTCGAAGCCGAAGCCCTCGGCCCCGTGCGACTCCCCGAGGTGTGGGACTACCGGATCGCCTTCCTCGCCCCCGAGGGTTCGGCGGTGAAGAAGGGCCAGCCCGTCCTCGGCTTCGACACGACGCAGCTTCGCCAGCGTCTCGAGGAGAAGCGGACGGAGGCCGAGTCGGCCGGGAAGGAGATCGACCGCAGGCGGCGCCTTCTCGCGATCGCGACGGGCGACCTCGAGCTGCAGCTCGCACAGGCCCGCGCGCAGCGGGAGAAGGCGGCCCTGAAGGTCGACGTCCCCGCCGAGGTCTCCGGCGCGAACGAGCTGCGAAAGGCGCGCCTCGACCTCGCTCTCGCCGAGGCCGAGACCGAGACGGTGGCCCGCCGGCTGGACGCCGCCGCCCGCGCCGCCCGCGCCGAGCTCTCCGTCCTCGAGGGACGCCGGCGCCGAGCCGCGCTCCAGGCGGCCGAGCTCTCCACGGCGATCGCCCGGATGACCGTCCCCGCCCCGCGGGCCGGCACGGTCCTCTACGTCCCGAACTGGAGCGGCGACAAGAAGAAGGTCGGCGACCGGTGCTGGGTCGGGGAGAAGGTCCTCCAGGTTCCGGACCTGTCCCGCCTCGGCGTCCAGGGCGAGGTGGACGAGGCCGACGCCGGGTTCGTCCGGGAAGGCGCGGCCGTCTCTCTCCGCCTCGACGCCCAGCCCGACACCGAGGTGCGCGGGAGGGTCCGGACGATTCAGCGCACGGTCCAGCGGGCCTCGCCCCAGGTCCCGCTGAAAGTCGCCCGCCTCTCGGTGGACTTCGACGAGGTCGATCCCCTGAAGATGAAGCCGGGAATGCGCGTGAGGGGGCGGGTCGAGACGGGCCGCGTCTCCGGGACGCTCGCCGTGCCGTCCGACGCGGTGGTCCCGACCGAGGCGGGGCCGGTCGTCTGGGTGCCGGGCGGGCGCGGCGCCCGCAGGGTCCCGGTCGCCGCCGGGCAGCGGAACGAGGAATGGGTGGAGATCCGCTCCGGGCTCGCCGAGGGGGACGTCGTCCTTCGCGTCGCGCGCCCCTCGCAGCAGGGGTCCGCTCCGTGAGGCGCGCGCTCGTCGCGGCCCTGTCCCTGGCGGCCGTCGGCGTCGCGGCGTTCGGCACGGCCCGTCTTCGGTCGGGGCCCGGCGCCGCCGTCCCGACCCTCGTCGTCGCCAGGTCGCCCCTCGTGAGGACCGTCGTGGCCGAGGGAGTCCTCAAGGCGGTGGACGCCACCCCGGTCCGCGTTCCCGGGAACGACGTGAGCCTGAAGGTAGGCTGGATGATCGAGGACGGCAGCCCCGTGAAGGCGGGCGACGTCGTCGTCCGCCTCGACCCCACCGCGACGGTCAAGCTCCTCGCCAACGGCCGCGCCGAGCGGGCGACAGCGGACTACCGTGGAGAGAAAGACCGCGCCGAGTCGGGCGCCGTCGTGGCGAACCTCGGGCGCGACGCCGAGCAGGCGCGACGCGAGCGGACGACCGCCGAGTCGTTCCAGAGCCGCGACCCCGAGCTCTTCTCCCGCCACGAGATCATCGAGGCCGACATAGACGTCGACCTCGCCACGCAGAAGGAGCGGCACGCCGTCGCGTCCCGAAGCGAACGGGTCGGGCTCGCCCGGACCAGCCGGGACCTCGTCGCCCTCGACGGGAAGAAGGCCCAGCTGAAGATCGACAAGGCCGAGAGGGAGCTCGCGGCCCTCGAGCTGAGGGCACCGCACGACGGCATCGTCGTCCTCCGGCGCAACTGGCGCGGCGAGCTTCCGCAGGTGGGGCAGGTCGTCTGGAGCAGCCAGACGCTCGCGGAGATCCCCGACCTGACCGACCTCGAGGCCGAGGTCTGGGTCCTCGAGGCCGACGCCGGCGGCCTCGCCCCCGGCCGCCCCGCTACGGTCTCGCTCGAGTCGCACGCCGGGACGTCCGTTCCCGCCACGGTGAAGTCGGTCGACGCCCTCGCGAGGCCTCGCCTCCGAAACGTCCCGATCCAGTACTTCGGGGCCGTCCTCTCTCTCTCCACGACCGACCCGGCGCGCATGAAGCCGGGGGAGCGCGTCGCGGCGACGCTCGACCTCGGCGGAGAGGAGGACGCCCTCGTCGTACCCCGCCACGCCGTTTTCGAACGGGGCGGGAAGACCGTGGTCTTCCGGCTCACGAAGGGGGAGTTCACGGCGGTCCCCGTCACCCTCGGCGCCTCGGCCCTCGGGCGGGTCGCGATCGCCGGGGGCCTCGACGAGGGAGACGTCATCGCCCTCGTCGACCCCGAGGCGAGACCGGAGGCGGCGCCCTCGCCGGCGGCCGCGGGCTCTCCCGTCGGAGGCGCGTCGTGAGCTTCCGGGAGTCCCTCCTGCGCGCCCTCGCGAGCCTCTCGGCGCACAAGCTTCGCTCGGTCCTGACGATGCTCGGGATGATCTTCGGGGTCGGCGCCGTGATCGCGATGCTCTCCATCGGGGCGGGGGCCGAACGGCAGGCGCTCGAGATGATCCGGCGCCTCGGGATCTCGAACCTCCTCGTGCGCGCGAAGGAGTACCGGGCCGAGGAGCTCCAGGAGGTGCGGAAGAAGTCGATCGGCGTCTCGCTGCGCGACGCGGCCGGCCTCGAGGAGGCGGTCCCCGGCGTCGCTTTCACCGGCCCCCGCGTGAGGGTGAACCCGTGGGCCGTGCGCGCAAGGGGCGGCAGGAGCGACGCGAAGGTCTCCGGCGTCTCCCATCGCCACGCCGAGCTCGTCGAGCTGCCGCTCGCCGCGGGGCGGTTCCTCGCGAGGTCCGACGAGGAGCGGCACGCCCAGGTCTGCGTCCTGGGGGACGGCGCCCGCCGGGACCTCTTCGGCTGGGAGCCCGCGCTCGGCCGCGAGGTCAAGGTCAACGACGTCTGGTTCACCGTGGTCGGCGTCCTCGCCCCTTCGGGCGCCGGCGGCGACTCCTTCCAGGGGGTTCCCGTCGGCTCGACGTCGCACGAGATCCTCGCCCCCTTCACCACGGTCCTTCGCAAGCTCGACCGCGACCCGCTCGAGTCGCCGCTCTCCGAGCTCGTCGTGAAGCTCGAGGACGGGGCGTCCCCGTCCGAGGCGGCCCGGCTCGCCTCGGCCCTCCTCGACCGGCTCCACGGCGGCGCGGCCGACTTCGAGCTCGTCGTCCCCGAGGCGCTCCTGGCCCAGAGCCGGAAGACTCAGCGCCTCTTCAACGTCGTCATGGGGTGCATCGCCGGGATCTCGCTCCTCGTCGGCGGGATCGGGATCATGAACATCATGCTCGCCACCGTCCTCGAGCGGACGCGGGAGATCGGCATCCGGCGGGCGATCGGCGCCCGGCGAAAGGACGTCCTCGTCCAGTTCGTCGTCGAGGCCTTCGTCCTGAGCGCCCTCGGCGGGCTCCTCGGCGTCGTCCTCGGGGTCCTCATCGCGAAGGTCGTCGCCGCCTCGGCCGGCTGGCCGACGGTCGTCACGGCGTGGTCGCTCCTCCTCTCGACCGGGGTCTCGGGCGCCGTGGGGCTCCTCTCGGGCTTCTACCCGGCCCTGCGCGCCGCCTCGATCGACCCGATCGAGGCGCTCCGGTACGAGTAGCGCGCCCCCGCGGACGGCGAGGGGCCGGCGGGGTGGGATCCCCGACCGTCCGGCAGCGCCCCGCGCCTCAGGCCGGCGATCGCGGGGCGCGCCCCGACGCGACGCTCCCCGCCCCCGAGCTCCCGGCGGTGGAGGCCGGCGGGGGCGCGCCGTGCGCGACGAGGACCCGGTTGCGGCCGGCCGCCTTCGCGGCGTAGAGCGCGGCGTCGGCCTGCCTGAGCCAGGCCGACACCGAGACGCTCGTCCTCACGGCCGGGTCGAAGACGGCCACGCCGGCCGAGGCCGTGGCTCCCTGGTCCGCCCCCGCGATTCGCGCGCGGGCCACGCCGAGGCGGATCCGCTCGAGGCAGACGACGGCCTGGGCCGCGTCGGTCTCCGGGAGGAGGACGACGAACTCGTCCCCTCCGAACCGCGCGGCCAGGTCGGTGTCGCGGATCGAGTCGGTGAGCGCCCGGCTCGCGGCGACGAGGAGACGGTCGCCGGCGACGTGCCCGTGGCGGTCGTTGAACTCCTTGAAGGCGTCGAGGTCGAGGATCCCGAGCGCGACCGGGTGCGCGTGCCGGCGGGCGCGCGCGATCTCGAGGCTGAGCCTGTCGAAGAGGACCGTCCGGTTCGCGAGCCCCGTCAGGGGGTCGGTCGAGGCGGCGAGCCGGAGGCGGGCGAGCCGGTCGCCCATCGCCACCAGGAAGCCCACCATCAGGACGAAGAAGGCCGGCCCGGAGAGGAGGAAGTCGAGGGGGGCGCCGGGGCCGATTCCGAGGACGCTCGCGCTGTCGAAGGTCGCGGCGGCGATCGCGAGGGACGTGACCCCGAGAAGGAGACGCGCGTGGGGGGCGCGCCGCCGCGCAGAGACGACGAGGTGGAGGACGACGTCCGCCGCCGCGAGGGCCCCGAGAAGGTACGCGCCGGGCAGGATGTGGTAGAGGTCGTCGGCGCGCGGCCAGAGGAAGCACGCCACCGTGCCCGCCGCCTGCCCCCCGAGAAGCGTGCGGTGGAACCACGCGACGGGCCGCTCGAAGAACTTCAGGAAGAGCAGGAGCGTCATCGCCGGGACGGCGAAGAGCCCCGCGTGCCCGACGCGAAAAAGGAACGTGAGGGGCAGCCCCGAGATCGACCAGACCGAGAGCCAGGAGACGAGGAACGACGCCGTCGCGGCTGTCGTGAGGAAGAAGTAGAGGAAGTCGGGCTGGCCGCGGTCCCGGAGGTAGAAGAAGAGCGAGAAGAGCCCCAGGGCGGCGAAGGCGACGGCGAGGAGCGCCCTCGGGGCCTCCCGGAGCGCCCGGGAGTGGAAGGCCGTGGAGACGGAGTCGATGCGCGGCGTGGCGGTGATCCCTCCCGCGCGCGGCCCCGCGTTGTAGACCCTCACCGCGAGCGTGTGGCGGCCGGGCACCGCCGTCCGCGACGGGGGCAGCTCGTAGATCCTCTCGACGACGGTCCCCTTGTCGTAGTCGGGAGGGAACTCGCCCGTGCGCCCGATCGGCTGACCGTCGAGGAAGACCTCGTCCACGTCCCGGATCTGCGGGCAGGCGAAGGCGAGCGGGACGATCGCCAGGGACGGGTCGAGGTCGAAGGTCACGCGGTACCACCCGGTGCCGTGCCCCGCGAACCCCGCCTCCTGCCACGAACCCGGCACCGGGATCGGGCGAAACGCCAGGCCGTCGAGCTCTGAGGCTCCGCCCGGCGGGTCGCCGAGCGCGAACTCCCAGGTGCCGGCGAGGCTCGCGGGCAGCCGCTCGACCCGGATCGCCTCGGCGGCGTCCTGCCCCGCGGCTGCGGTGGGCCTCAGCACGGCCGCCAGGGCCACGACGACGAGGATGCCGGCCCGTCGGAGCATTCGAGGCAGCATGGCGCAGGTCGGCGCCGGGATCAATGCTCGTCGTCGCTCCGGGACCGGACGGTCCGGGTGTCCGGTCCCGCCGGCGCCCGGATAAGATGTCGCCGGAGGACACCCATGGAGCTGAAGGATTCCGTCGTCCTCGTCACCGGTGCCGGCCGCGGCATCGGGCGGGCCCTCGCCCTCGCCGTCGCCCGCGAAGGGGCGCAGGTCGGGCTGATGGGCCTGACCGCTTCGCACCTCCTCGCCGTCGAGAGCGAGGTGAAGGCCCTCGGCGCCAGGGCCGCCGTCCTCGTGGGCGACGTCTCCGACGAGGGGAGCGTCTCGCGCTGCGTGGCCGCAGCCGAGCAGAAGCTCGGCCCGATCGACGTCCTCGTGAACAACGCCGGCGTCTTCGCCCACGGCTCGGTGGACCGCCTCGACGCCCTCGTCTTCGACCATACCCTCGCGGTGAACCTGCGCGGGCCGTTCCTCCTGGCGCGCGCGGTCCTTCCCGGCATGAAGAGCCGCCGCCGCGGCCACGTCGTCAACATCGCCTCCACGGCCGGCCGGCGGGGGTTCGCGGGAGGCGCGGCGTACTGCGCCTCGAAGTACGGCCTCGCCGGCCTCTCGGAGGCGATGCTCCACGACGTCCGCGGGCACGACGTCCGCGTCACCTGCCTCTTCCCGTCGACGGTCGCGACCGACATGGCGCGGCGCGGCGGGTTCCTGAAGGACGCCGACAAGGCGATCCGGCCCGAAGACGTCGCCGAGGCGGTCCTCGGCCTCCTCCGGCTCGACGCGCGGGTGCTGCCCGTGTCGCTCGAGCTCTGGCAGACGAACCCGTAGGCCTCGGGAGGCGGGCGCGGCCTCGCCGCCGCCCCCGCCCCGGGGCTCATCGCGGGTCCGGCGCCTCCGGCCCGATGACGCGGTAGACCCAGCCCATGTCGCGGGTCCCCTTCGCGGCGAGCTCCTCGCGCACGGCCCGGGCCTCCTGCGCCGTCGGGAACGCTCCGATCATGACCCGGTGCCAGACGCCCTTCTCGCCCAGGTCGACCTCGGCGACGAAGCCTTCCCGGCCGACGAGCCCCTCGATCCTCTTCAGGTCTCTCTCGGCGGACGCCCGGTCGCGGTAGGAGGTGAAGTGGATCGAGAAGGCCAGCGGCTGGCCGTCCCGGTCCTTCGTCACGACGAGGCCGTCCCTCGTTCGGGGAGCCGTCGCCGCGGGGGCCGGCCCGGCCTCGAGGGCTTTCACCTGGACGGGCTCGGGAGGGGCCGGCGTCGGCGCGGCCGTCACGGCCGGCGCCGGCGCGGCCGTCGCGGCGGGAGCCGGCGGAACGACGGGAACGGGTGCGGCCGCCGGTACGGCGTCGGGACTCTCGACCGCTTCCGGCGAAGGGACGCTGACCGGCGTCGCGAGGGGTGCGGGAGTGGCCTGCGGCCGGGGTCGCGCCACGGCGACCGGGGGCGGCGCATCCTCCCTCTCGACCCAGAGTCCGACGAGGAGATAGCCCAGGCCGGCGAGCGCGACGAGGCTCGCCGCCACGCCGACGAGAAGGCCGATCCGCGGGCCGCCCTCCTTCGCGCGTCGACGTCCTCCCCTCGGAATCGTCAGGACGGTGTCCTCGTCGTCCTCGAAAGGCGGGGGGAACGGCTCCACGTCCGGCCGCTCCTCCGCCGGGCCCGGAGGCTCCGGCCGGGCGGGCACGACGGGCGAGGACCTCGGAAAGACCGACTGCAGGTCGATCGACTGGGCCTCTCGCGAAAGGCGGGTCAGGGTCTCGTCGCCCGGACCCTTCTCGGGTTCGGGTTCGGGCGGGAGTATCGCCGTCGGGGCCTCCCCGCCGGGAACGGACTCCCCGAACACGTCCGCCTCGGCGGGCAGCGCAAAGGGCACGGGAGCGCCCGCCGCAGCTCCGGGACGGAGCCCGACCGGCCCGGGTGGCACCGGCGGCAGCTCCGGGGCCGTCGCGGCGTCCGAGAGGAGCGGCCCGGCGGCGCCGGCGTCGGCGAAGGGCTCGTGCGGCTCGGGGTCCCAGCGCAGGTCCATCGCCCCCGTCGTCTCGCTGAACGGCTCGTCCGCCGCCTCGGGGCCGAGGACGAACGACGGCTCGGGGCCCTCTTCGAAGACCTCGGCGGTCAGGGGGGGCGCGGGGGCCGGGGGCTGCGGAGCCGGTGGAGGATCGGGCATCGCCGGCCGCCTTCCTCCGGAGACGCGGAGGAGGGCCCGTTGGACGAGCTCCTCGAGAGGGACGCTGTCGCCTCCGGCGTCGCGGATCCGCTTGAGCTCCTCGGCGCAGACCTCGCGGGCCGCCCGGAACGCCACGTCCGGTTCGACCGGCGCGCGCGCCGTCAGCTCCTTCAGGACCTCGGAGACCGATGGCAGCATCCGTCGGATGCGCGGCGGTTCGCGTTCCTCCGGGCTCATCCCGCGAGACGCTCCCAGTCGCCCTCGGGGGCGTCGGTGGCGATGGAGAGGGAGCCGCTGGCGCCGGCGAAGAGCGGGTCCTCGACGGAGCGCACCTTCCCGCCGCCGACGTCCTCGAGCGTCCGTTCGAGCGCCGCCGCGAGGCCGGGGATCTGCGAGCCCCCGCCCGCCAGGACGACGTTGTTCCTCACGCGCTGCTGGTACTCCGGGTCGACCCTCGACAGGAGGTCGAGCATCGTCTCCGAGAGCGGCCCGACGAGGCTCTCGCACGCCTTCCTCATCTCGGCGGTGATCTCGAGGCCCGTCGGCTTGCCCCGGACGGGGGCTTCCACGACGACGGGGCCCTTCGGCTCGCCGACGAAGCTGTGCTTCTCCTTCCAGTCGCGCACCATGTGGATGGAGAAGTTCGCCTCGGGGTGGCGCGCGCGGATCTGGAGGACGAGCTGCTCGTCGACGGAGTCGCCGGCGTGGGTCAGCGTCCGCTGGTCGTCGTCCGTCGGGTAGCGGCCGTTCATGACGCAGAAGTCGCTCGTCCCCGCACCGATGTCGACGATCATCGTGTGGAGGAGGGCGTCCATCCCGTAGGCCACCGCGAACGGCTCGGAGACGAGGAGGAGGCTGTCGGCGATCCCCTTCACCGCGTTCCGGAGGTGCTGCCGGGAGACCCGCATCGCCTCGGCCGGGACGCCGACGACGGCGTGGACCGTCTTGCCCGCGCCGCCCGCCTTCTCGATGAGGTGGCCCAGGAGCTCGCGCACGGCGGCCTCGGCCTTCGGCGAGCCCTCCTTGATGAGGCCCCGCTCCAGCGGGCGGTGAAGGTCGAGCATCGGCCGGTTCTCCAGCGCCTCGTGCCCGAAGAGGACCGCCTTCTTCACGACCTTGCGGGCGACCATGTCGACGGGCCATCCGACGTAGCTCTCCACGACGTGGCGTTCGCCGTTCGAGGCCGCGATCGCGCTGCGCGAGGTGCCGAGGTCGATGCCGACGTGGAGGACGTCCTTCTTCCCGCTCATCCGTTCCCGCTCCTTCCCGTTTCCGCGTGGTTCCGTGCGTCCGCCCAGGCGCGCACGCCCCGGGCGAGCGCGTCGGCGATGGCCTCCCGGAAAGACCCGTCGCGCAGCAGGCGCGCGTCCTCCTCGTGCGAGAGGCAGGAGACCTCCGCGAGGATCCCCGGCATCTCGGAGGCGACGAGGACCAGGAACGGCGCGCTCTTGACGCCCCGGTCCCCGACCTGGGGCGAGAGCCTTCGCACCGAGGCGACGAGCTCCCGCTGGACCGACTCCGCGAGCTTCCGCGACTCCGCCTGCCGCACGTCCACCCAGACCCCCTCGAGGAGGCCCCTGAAGTCGGCCAGGGAATAGCCCGAGGACCGGTTCTCGGCGCTCGCGAGCTGGCGGATCGCCGGGTCGTCGGTGGGGCCGAGGTAGTAGGTTTCGATCCCTCGGCGGTCGACCCGGGGGATCGAGTTGAGGTGGATCGAGACGAAGACGTCCCCTCCGGCCTCGCGCGCCCGGCGCGCCCGTTCCCGGAGCGAGACCGTCTCGTCGCCGGTGCGGGTCATCACGACGCGAAAGAGGCCGCCACCCAGCTTCCCCTCGACGCGCCGGGCCACGTCGAGGGCGATCTCCTTCTCGGGGGCGCCGTCGGCCGTCGTCGCGCCCGGGTCCGCGCCGCCGTGGCCGGCGTCGAGGACGATCGTCTTCACGTCGAGGTGGAAGAGCGTGGGGTCGATCGTCCGCGGCGCGGGCCAGGCGACGTTCTCGATCGCCGGCTCTGAGGGAGCCGGCGCCACGGTGCGCTGCGGGACGACGACGACCTCGGGCGCGGAGGGGCCTCCGCCGGAGAACGCGTTGATCGATGCGAAGAGGGCGAGGGGAACGGTCACGAAGGCCACGGCGCGCACGGCACGACGCACCCAGGCGCCTCCCTTTCGGATCCCGTCGGGCGGGCGCCCCTCGATCACCGCCAGGTTCTCCCGGACGGCGTCGCGCAGCATCTGCTTCTTCAGGCGGTCGGCGTTCCGCATGGACGGGCTGCGATTCTCGCAGGTTTCGGGCCGCCCGGAGGCGGGCCCCGGCCGTCACGGCGCGACGAGAACGGCGCGGACGGGCGACGCGTCCCCGCCCTCGATCCGGAGCGGAAACGCGACGAGGTCGTAGCGCCCCGGCGGGACGTGCGCGAGGACGAGCCCCTCGAGCCAGGCGACACCGGAGCGGACGAGGGCCCGGTGCGCCTGAAAGGCCTGGTCCTCGAACGGGTCGACGGACGGCGTGTCGATGCCGACGAGGACGACGCCGCGCGCGGCGAGCTCCGGGGCGAGCGACGGGTCGAGCCCCGCGAAGTCGCCCGCGAAGCGCTCGCGGTCGTGGAACGTCCCCGTCTTCACGAGGAGTCGCGGCGCGGACGGGGGCTCGGAGAGGTCCTCGAGGCGGACTCGCCCGCGAGGCGCGACGCGCGCCTCGACGACCTGGCACGCCCCGATCCACGTCTCGAGCGGGATGGCGTCGATCGAGAGGGCTCCGGCGACCATGTGGAGCGGCGCGTCCGCGTGGGAGCCGAGGTGGAGCGTCGTCGCGATCGAGGAGAAGGTCGTCCCGTCGGCGTGCGACGTGACGTCCCGCGAGAACGCCACGTCGCCCGGCCAGACGGCCAGCCGTGCCGACAGCGGCGGCGAGAGGTCGATCAGGCGCGGCATCGGGCCCGCGTCACTGCCGCTCGAGCCAGGCGGAGACGTCCTCCACCATCCGCTCGAAGGAGGGCGAGACGTAGAGGACCTTCTGGTACTGCGTCGGGTCGTACGGGATCGAGGACGCCTCGTCGCAGTCGAGCGGCCGGATCTCGGCGTTCGTCTCGAAGTCCCCGAGCTCGCCGAACGAGGAAAGGAGCCCGGCGCCGACCGCCTTGCGCGCGCCGTCTTCCTCCACGAGCCCGAACTCGAGCGTGTACCAGTAGAGGTACTCGAGCCGCTTCAGCGCCTCGTCGTCGACCCGCCACGCCGCCTCGCCGAAGCGACGGGAGAGCTTCACGATGCCGGGATGAAAGAGGCTCGCCGCGTGCCCGACGAGCTCGTGGACGACGTCGGGCTCCGGCGTGTAGAGCGGCACCGAGTGGTGGCGCATGTACTGGGTCGAGAGGAAGACCCCCTTCCCCATCATCCCGAGGAACATCCGCCCCGAGACGAGGCCGGCGACGGGGAGCATCCGGAAGCCCGCGCCCCGCTTCAGCGCCTCGTTCACGTCGGCGAGCTGGGGCACCCGGTCGCGGTCGAGGGCGAGCGCCGCGGAGCTCTCCCTCCACTCCCGGCAGGCCGATCGCTCGTGGAGCGGGGCGAGGTGCTCCCATACCGTCCGCCAGACGGCGTGCTCCTCTTCCGTGTACTCGGCGTGCGGGAGGGGGTCGCCCTCGCGGTACTCGAGCGCGAGCCTCGCGATGGCGTTGCGCCGGGCCCGGTAGACGGGGTCCTTGAAGCCCGGGTGGTCCGGGTCGAGGGGGACGAGCTCCTCCGCGCCCCCGGCGTGAGGGAGGTCCCCGTTCGCGACGACCGCACCGATCTTTCTCTTCATCTCGTTCATGCCGACCCGCCCGCTCGTCTCACTTCACCCTCTTGCGCCGCGGGAGCATGTCGTTCAGCTCGCGAAGGGCCATCTCGAGCCCTTGCTCGACCCCGGGGTCCGTCTCGCCGCGGAGCGCCTGCATCGCCGCCTCGTCGCGAAGGCGCTGGAGGCGGTGCGCGAGGGCCCTGAGGATCGTCTCGACGGCCTTCTGCTCCCCTTCGGTTCTCTCTCGTGCCATGGGCGGCATTCTGGACGAGACGCGCTCTCCTTTGGAAGATGATGCGACCGTGAGCGTCGACGTCGTCCTCGTCCGAACCCACAGTCCCGGCAACCTCGGCTCGGCCGCCCGCGCCTGCAAGGCGTTCGGCGCCCGGCTCCTCCTCCTCGACCCGAGGGCCGAAGCCACCCACGAGGACGCCCGGGCCTTCGCCTCCGGGGCGGAGGACCTCCTCGACTCCGCCCCCCGCCTCGCCGGCTGGGAGGAGGCCGAAGAGGGGGCGGACGCCGTCCTCGCCCTCACGTCGCTTCGTGGCCGGAACACCCGCGGCCTCCCCCCCGCATGGACCTGGGCCGCGGCCCGGCGCACGGCGGGCGCAGGGCGGCTCGTCCTCGCCTTCGGGCCGGAACGCTCGGGCCTGACGACGGAAGAAGTGCGCCGCGCGGCGGGCCGGCTCGCGATCCCGACCGGGCCCGGGTTCCCGGTCCTCAACCTCGCCCAGGCCGTTGCGGCGGCCCTCGCGCTCCTTGCGGCCGGCAGGGCGGTGAGGATCGGCGCGAGCGGCCCGGAGGACGCGGGCGGCTTCGGACGCAAGGCCGTCACGGACGCCGGGGAGGTCGCCGATGCCCGGTCCCTGCGCCGTCTCCGGGACGAGCTCGCCGCCGCGCTCCTCTCCTCCGGGTACCTGGGACGGGCCGACGACGCCGTCCTCCCCGAGCTCGTCTCCCCGCTCCTTCGCGCGAGGCTGACGACGCGGGAGGCCGAGCTCTGGACGGGCGCCCTGCGCAAGCTCGCGCGCCGCGTCCGGGGCGCGTGAAGCCGGATGCCTCACGCGCCCCGGAGCGACGCCGTCCGGGCTAGTCGAGGTTCAGGACCGGGACCCTCCCCGGCGTCCAGGGCGCGCCGAGCACCTCGGCCTTCGCCTCGAGGGCCGAGAGGTCCTTCGCGATCGACCTGAGCGTCGCGAGGGCCGATTCGACGCCCGCGGCGGTCGCGGCGACTTCCCGCTCCTGCGTCGCCGTCGGCGCCGCCGTCGTCGACCAGTGGCCGTAGACGACGGACTGAACCCGGTCGACGAGGCCCGCGTGCGCCGGCTCGTTGCGCCTGCCGAGCGTCGAATCGCCGTTCAGGACGACGTCGAGACCGGCCAGGGCCAGCGCGAGCCGCCGCGTCTCGGCGAGGAGCTCGGGGCCCGCGGACGGGGTGTCGAGGATCGCCTTCGCGAGGTGGTCGACGCGACCCTTCGCCTCCTTCGCGGCCTCGACGGCCCCGAGGGCGGCGCGCTGGACGCGGGCGGTCTTCTTCGAGAACGCGAGGACGGCCGCGCGGTCGGCCTCGCCGAGCGTCGACGCGCCGAGCGGGACGACCTGGAACGCCTGCGGCTCGCCGAGCGGCGTGACGACCCCGTCGGCCTTCTTCGCGAGGGAGACGCGGTACGTCCCTGGGGCGACCATCGGCCCCCGCGGTCCCGGGTACCACGGGCTCTCCTCACGCTCCTTCAGCTCCGTCGGGTTCGACGCCGGGTACCTGAGGTCCCACGCGACCCGCGCGAAGCCCGCCTTCGCGGGGGCCGCGAGCCGCCGCACGACGTTCCCGGCCTCGTCGGTCACCGTCAGGAGAAGCGTCGGCTCCTCCTCGCGGTCCTCGGCGCGCAGCTCGTCCCACGTCGGGTAGAAGACGTCCTCCCCCTTCTTCGCCTTCTCCTTCTCGGCGTCCTGCCGCGTCCTCTTCCGCCCCTTCAGCTCCTCCTTCAGGTACGTCGTGAAGACGGCGCCGAACGGCGGGTTCTCGGCCGCGTAGAACGACTCGCCGAGGAACGCCTTCCCCTTCAGGCCGTACGGCACGCGGGGGACGTACGCCCACGCGTCGCGGACCGGGAAGAGGACCGCATCCTTCGCGAGCGTCTCGGGGGTCGCGAGGCGCAGCGGCGCAAGGTCGTCGAGGACGCGGAACCCGCGCCCGAACGTCGCCGCGACGAGGGCGTCCTCGCGCTCCTGGATCGCCAGGTCGCGGACGTTGATGACCGGCATCCCGCCCTTCAGCTGGAGCCACCGCTTGCCGCCGTCGTGCGTGAAGAAGAGCCCGAACTCCGTGCCGCAGTAGAGGAGCCCCGGCTTCTTCAGGTCTTCCGCCACCGTGTAGACCGTCCCGCGCGCCGGGAGGTCCCCGGCGACCGAGACCCACGTCTTCCCGCGGTCCGCGCTCTTCAGGACGTACGGCTTGAAGTCGCCCCGCTTGTGGTTGTCGAACGCCGCGTAGACGACGTCGGCCTCGTGCGGCGACGGCGCGAGGTCGGCGACGTAGGTCATCTCCGGGACCCCCGGGAAGGTCGCGACCTTCCGCCAGCTCGCCCCGCCGTCCTCCGTCACCTGGACGAGGCCGTCGTCCGTCCCGGCGTAGACGAGGTCCTCCTTCCTCGGGCTCTCGGCGAGGGAGACGATGTTGCCGTAGAACGAGGTGGAGGCGTTCTTGGCGACGGCGTCGACGCTCCAGACGCGCCCCATGACGGGGAGCCGGTTGCGGTCGACCTGGCGCGTCAGGTCGGGGCTGACGGCCTTCCAGCTGTCGCCGCGGTCCTCGCTCCGGAAGACCCGCTGCGCCGCGAACCAGAGGCGCGTCGGCTTGTGCGGCGAGATCAGGAGAGGAGAGTCCCAGTTCCAGCGCAGCGGCGCGTCGCCCGGGCCGGCCTGCGGCTGGACGTCGACCTGCTGCCCCGTCTTCCGGTCGAACCGCACGAGGACGCCGTGCTGCGCCTCGGAGTAGACGATGTCGGGGTTCCCCGGCTCGATGGCGGCGAAGAAGCCGTCCCCCTGCTGCGTGACGAACCAGTCCTCGTTGCGGATGCCGTGGGCGTTGTCGGTCCGCGAGGGGCCGCCGAGGGTGAAGTTGTCCTGCGTCCCGCCGTAGACGTTGTAGAAGGGCGCCGCGTCGTCGACGGCCACCCGGTAGAACTGCGTCACGGGGAGGTTCGTCTTGAACTGCCACGTCGCGCAGCGGTCCCACGTCTCGTAGATGCCGCCGTCGTTGCCGTTCAGGAGGTGGTCGGGGTTCTCGGGGTCGATCCAGAGGGCGTGGTTGTCGACGTGCTTCGCCTTCTCGCCGGCGTTCGTCCAGGTCTTCCCGCCGTCCTCGGTCACCTTCATGTAGACGTCCATCGAGTAGACGCGGCTCGCGTCGTGCGGGTCGGGGAAGAGCTCCTGGTAGTACTGCGCCGAGCCCGTCGCGTACTCGCCCCGCTTCTCCCAGCTCATCCCGGCGTCGAGCGAGCGGTAGAAGCCACCGTCCTTCCCGCGCGCCTCGACGAGGGCGTAGACGGTGTCGGGCGCGGTCGGCGGGATGGCGAGGCCGATCCGCCCGATGTCCCCCTTCGGGAGGCCGTTCGTCAGCTTCGTCCAGGTCGCCCCGCCGTCGGTCGTCTTGTGGATCCCGCCCTCCGGGCCGCCGTTGATCAGTGTGAAAACGTGCCGACGGCGCTGATAGGCCGTGGCGTACAGGACCTCCGGGTCGCGCGGGTCCATCCAGACGTCGCTGACGCCCGTCTTCGGCGAGATCGAGAGGACGGCCTTCCACGTCTTCCCGCCGTCGGTCGTCTTGTAGAGGCCGCGGTCGCCGCCGTCGGCCCAGAGCGGCCCCTGCGCGGCGACGTAGACGGTCTTGCCGTCCTTCGGGTGGACGAGGATCTTTGCGACGTGCTCGGACGCCTCGAGCCCCATCTTCTGCCAGGTCTTCCCGCCGTCGGGCGAGCGGTAGACGCCGTCGCCGTAGCCGACGCTCCTCTGGCTGTTGTTCTCGCCGGTGCCGACCCAGACGACGAGCGGGTTCGTCGGGTCGAGCGCGACGCAGCCGATGGAGAAGGCGCCCTCGGAGTCGAAGACCGGCTCGAACGTCGTCCCCCAGTTCGTCGTCTTCCAGACGCCGCCCGAGGCGACGGCGACGTAGTAGGTCCCCTTTCGGATCGGGTCGACGGCCAGGTCGCCGATCCGCCCCGAGGTGAGGGCGGGCCCGAGATCGCGCAGCGCGAGGCCCGCGAAAGTCTCGGCCGAGTAGGGGTCCTTCGGCTTCTCGGAAGCCGCCTTCGCGTCCTTGCCGGGCGCGGCCTTCGAGGCGGAGACCGGCTTCGCCGCCTTCTCCTGGGCGGCGATCGGGAGCGGCGCTGCGAGGGAGAGAGCGAGGAGGAGGGGAAGCGTTCTCATCTCTTCAGTTCCCTTTCGTGTGCGCGAGGACGAAGGCGTACTCGTCGGCCCTGGACTCGACGGAGGCCTTCACCATGTCGGCCCCGCCGTGGCCCGCGTTCCGCTCGATCCGGAGGAGGACGGGCCCGCCCGTCGTCGCGGCCTGGAGGGCCGCGGCGAACTTGCGGGCGTGCATCGGGTCGACCCGGTCGTCGCTGTCGGCCGAGAGGAGGAGCGTCGCCGGGTAGGCGACCCCCTTCTTCACGGCGTGGTAGGGGGAGTAGGCGCGGAGCGCTTCGAACTGTCTCGGTTCGTCCGCCGAGCCGTACTCGCTGATCCAGGTCCGCCCCGAGCCGAAGAGGTGGTAGCGGACCATGTCGAGAAGGGGCACGGCGCAGAGGACCGCGGAGAAGGCCTTCGGCTCCTGCGTCATCGCGGCGCCGACGAGGAGGCCGCCGTTCGACCCGCCGTAGATCGCGAGCCGGCCCGGGCTCGTCACCTTCTCCGCCGAGAGCCAGCGGGCGGCGGCGAGGAAGTCGTCGAACGTGTTCTGTTTCTTCAGGAGCATCCCGTCCCGGTGCCACTCCTCGCCGTACTCGCCGCCGCCCCGGAGGTTCACGGCGGCCCAGACGCCCCCCTCCTCGAGCCACGGGTAGAGCATCGCGGAGAAGTAGGGCGTCTCGCTCACCTGGAAGCCGCCGTAGCCGTAGAGGATCGCCCGGGCCGTCCCGTCCCGCTTCATCCCCTTCCGGTGGACGAGGAACATCGAGAGGCGCGTGCCGTCCTTCGACGGGAAGAAGACCTGCTCGACCTCGTAGGCCGACGGGTCGACCGGGACCTTCAGCCGGAACCAGAGCTCCTGCGCGCCCGTCTTCATCGACATCGCGTGGATCTCGCGCGGCGTCGTGTACGACTCGAAGGAGAAGAAGGCCTCGTCGTCGTCGGAGAGGCCCGACGGGCCCGTGACCGTGCCGAGGCCGGGAAGCGTCACGTCGCGGACGAGCGTGCCGTCCAGCTCGCGCACCTCGAGGAGCGAGGCGGCGTCCTTCAGGTAGTTGAGGGCGAGGCGCCCGCCGAGGACGGACGCCGAGACGAGCGTCGCGTCTTTCCGTTCCGGGACGACCTCCTTCCACTCCTTCCGCGCCGGCCGGAGCGGGTCGACCTCGAGGACGCGGCTCCTCGGAGCGCCGTCGTTCGTCGTCACGAAGAAGCGGTCTCCGAAGACCTCGACGCCCCACTGGGATTCCGTCCCGACGACGAGCGGCGTCCAGCGGTCCGCCTGCCGCGGGTCCGCGAGGTCGCGGTAGAGGACGTCGTTCGAGGTCCAGCCGTGCTGGATCGAGAGGACGAGCCAGCGCCCGTTCCGCGAGACGCCGGCCCCGAGGAACGCCGTCGGGTCGCCCGTCCTCTCGTGGACGACGCGGTCCTTCGCCGGGTCTTCCCCGAGCCGGTGGAAGCGGACCTCCTGGTACCCGGGGCGTTCGTCGACCGGGATCTTCGGGTCGGTCGGGAGCCACGTGTAGTAGAAGCCCGTGCCGTCCGGCGTCCAGGAGGCGCTCGCGTACTTGCCGCCGGGGATCACGTCGACCTCAGAGACCTTCCCGGTCGCCACGTCGATCACGCGGAGCGTCGCCTCGTCGGAGTTGTTCTCCTTCAGCTGGTAGGCGACCTTCGTCCCGTCCTGGCTCGGCTGCCAGTCGCCGAGAGAGACGCTCCCGTCCTCCGACCAGGTGTTCGGGTCGAAAAGGACCTTCTCCTCCCCGGCCTTCCCCTCCTTCCAGTACACGACGGACTTCTCCTTCGTCGCGTGCCGGCGTGTCAGGAAGAAGCGGTTCCCGCGCTTCGTCGGCGCGGAGACCGAGTCGAGGTAGGCGAGCTCCTTCAGGCGGGCGAGGAGCCGGGCGCGATCGGGGCTCTTCGCGAGCTCCTCGCGCGTCAGGTCGTCCTGCGCCTTCATCCAGCCCTGCACCTCGGGCGCCCTCTCGTCCTCGAGCCAGCGGTAGGGGTCGGGGACGGTGACGTCGTGCAGGACGTCCTTCGCACCGACCGTAGGGGTGGCCGGGTACGGGAGGCGGCCCTCGGCCACGGCGACGCGCGGGACGAGGACCGAGGCGAGCGCGCACACGAGGAGGAAGGCGGGGACGACCTCGAGGGGGATCTGCTTCATGCGGGGACGCTCCTGAGGGAGGGTGATCATCACCGTGGGGCGGGAATCATCCCACGACCGGACGCTTCCGCAGCTACCATCGCCCCGTGTCCCGCCCCGCCGCGCCCGCCCTCGCTCTCCTCGCCGCGGCCCTCGCCGGACCGGCCACGGGCGCGGACCGCGCGCCCGCCCCGGCGCGCGGGCTCGCCTTCGCCGTGACGCTGAAGGGCTCCGGCGAGCCTCTCGCCGCCGGCCCTTACCAGCTGAGAATCCCGGGAGGCAGCGGGCCGCTCCGCCTCGAGCTCCTCCGCCTCGCCGTCGAGGGCGCACGGCTCAGGGGCGAGGTCCGCCTGCGGAACGAGTCGGGCCTTCTCCTCGCCGGCCTCTCGCTCGACTTCGAGTCGGCCACCCCCGTCCGCCGCGAGACGACCGCCCCGCCCGAAGCCGCCCCCGTCCCGCTCGCGCTGGCGGCGCCGCTCGCTCTCGGCGACCTCCTTCCCGGAGAAGAGACGCCGGGCGTCCCCTTCGAGCTCTCTCCCGTCCCCCTGGGCGGAGGCGTCGCCCTCACGACGCTCCTCGGGGCGGTCCGGGGACTCGCCGCCGAGCCGCCCTTCGTCGTGGAGGGGGCGACCCGTGCCGTCGCGCTCGACGCCGACCGCTCCGGCCGGCTCTACGTCGCGACCGGCGGCATCGGCCGGGTCCTGCGCACCACCCCTCCCTCGACGGGCACACCCGCGGAGGCGGCGCGCCCCTCCTCCCCTCCCGCCGGGGTCGCCCTCCGCCGGAGGAACGGGGACCTCCTCGTCTCCTCGGGAGACCGCCGGATCGAGGTCTTCCGGCCCGGCCGCGAGAAGCCGACGACACTCGACGCGGGGCGACCCGTCTCGGTGCTCCGGATCGACGGCAAGGGAGTCCTCCGGGCGGCCTCGGGGAACGGCGTCCTCGCCTTCGACGAGGCGATGCCGGGGCCCCTGCGCGCCCTCGGGCCGGAAGGCTCGACCGTCGCGTCGTTCGACAGCGACGCGGAAGGGACAGTTCACGCCGTCGTCCGCGACGAGGCCTCCCGGCGTCTGATGGTCGCCGAACGGGGCGGTCCGACGCCCTTTCCCGGGCGGAAGGGTGAGGGGGCCGACGCCCTCGCGGCTCCGTCCGCGTGCCGGTTCGACGGCGACGGCGCGCTCTGGGTCGCCGCCCTGCCCCGCTCTCCCGAGAGCACGGTCCTGGCTCGGTTCGGCGGCGAGGGTACGCCCCTCGCCGCCTTCTCCCGCCTCGCCCTCGCGCTCCTCCTGGGGAAGGACGAGGACGCGGCCGTCCCGGCGGTCGTCGACCTCGTCCCCGGGCCCGAGCGGCGGCTCTACGTCCTCCTCGAGGACGGCTTCGTCTTCGCGCTCCGCCCGTTCTGACCCGCGCTCAGGGCCGCGGCTGGAACGGGACGGTCTCGCGCAGCAGGCAGAAGTCGGCGCGATAGAGGCGGTCGCCGGCGGCGCTGGCGCCAGCGGGGACGAGGAAGACGTCGCGGACCCGCCGCCCGCTCGACGAGACCAGGCTCCACGTCCCCTGCGCGAGCGTGTAGCGCGGGTCGGGCGTGAAGTAGAGGCTGTACTGCTCCGAGAGCGCGTCCGAGCGGACGTCGTCGGAGCGGACGAGCTCGAGCGGGATCCAGGTCCCGCCGGCTCCCACCGCGTAGAACGTCTCGCCGACCGCCCCTCGAAGGTACGTGGGCCCCTCGGCGGGTTCGTACGGCGCTTCCGCGAACGCGCGGCCGGAGAGAAGGCCGAGCCCCGCGAGGCCGGCCGCGGTGCTCGAGATGAAGGACTTCCTCGTGACTTCCATGGGACTCCTCACGCCGCGCGGAGGATCGGTGAGGCGGCGCCGGATCGGCCCCCCTCCCTCTTCCACGCTCTTTACGCCTCGCCCCGGCACGGGCATCCTTCCGCCTCGCGGAGGATGCCTTGCCCGAGCCGTTGAAACTCTCCGATTTCGTGCCTCACGCCGGGACGACGTTCACCGTCCCGTTCCCGGACGGCGTCCTCGAGCTGGTGCTGGGCGCGGTCGAGCCGCACGAGACCCGCGCTCCGCGGCCGGACGTCCCCGACCTGCGCACCGAGCCCTTCTCCCTCGTCTTCCTCGGGTCGCTCGCGCCCGTCCTTCCCCAGAGGACCTGGAACCTCACGCACCCGGCGCTCGGCAACCTCGAGGTCTTCCTCGTACCGATCGGCCCCAAGGACGGCCGGATGCGCTACGAGGCCGTCTTCAACTGAGCGCACCGCCGCTCCACTCGAGGAAGAGGTAGACACCCTTGTCTTCGACGAGGCGGAAGCCGAGCCGCTCGTAGAGAGCGAGCGCGGGGTTCATCCGCTCGACGTGGATCGTGACGGTCTTGCCGGCCGTCGCCGCCCGCCCCTGAACGTCTCGCAGGAGCCTCGTCCCGGCGCCGCCGCGCCGCGCCTCCGGAAGGAGCGCGACGTCGACGACCCGGATCTCCGAAGGCCCTTCCCACAGGTAGAGCCGCCCGGCGTCGCGGCCGTCGACGACGACCACCTCGAACGTCGCGCCCGCGTAGTGGGTCCGCCACCAGGTGTCCTGCGCGTCGAACTGCTGGCGCAGGAACGCCTCCTTCGCCTCGGGAGACCACGGCACGGGCGCCAGCTCCTCCTCCCGGGTCGAGGCGTAGACGCGGAAGAGGAGGTCGCGGTCGGCGGGCGTGGCGGGGCGGAGTGCGACCTCGCGCGCGCCGCCCGCCGCCATCCCGAGAGCTTCCTCTCCCACCGCCGCCTCCATGCCCGTCACGCCCCGATCACGTCCTCGGCGGGAAGACGCCCTGCAGCGCGATGTTGAAGTAGAAAGTGAGGTAGGGCTGCATGTTGTTGTGCGGCTGGTCGCCGCCGGCGGGGGCGAGGGCCTCGGGGGCGAGCTGCACGTTCGACGAGTCCTGGTAGAGCGTCCCCCCCGAGGAGAGTGCGAAGGACGCGTTCGGGCTCACCACGTTCGTGTCGGCGAGGTCGAGGACGTCGGCCCTGAGGGCGTGCGAATGCGCCGGGATCTCGCTCTCCAGCAGGCTCACGGTCTCGCTGCCCCCGGTTTCCCCCAGGTCGTGGAGGCTCAGTCCCGGTCCCTGCCCGGGCTGCATCGGGGCTCGCCCCTGCAGGTCCGGCAGGGCGAAGTTGCTCTTGCCGTTGCCGCCGTAGGTCGTCCCGAGGAGGGAGAAGAGGGCCGTGTTCTGCGAGAGGGGGAGGAGCTGGCCATCGCACCAGGCCCAGCCCTTCGGGGCGAAGTTGAACGGGAAGATACGGATCTCGGCGACGAAGGGATCGGCCATCGGCTTCTCCTGTTTCTCTCTGGGATCAGGTCGGGGACGGAAAGATGCCGAAGAGGCTGATGATGAAGTTGACGCAGAGATACGGCTGGAAGTTCGTGTGGGGCTGCGAGCCGCCGACGGCGGAGATCGCCGCGGCGTTCATGTTCCCGTTCGGCGATTCGTTGACGTACGGCGTCACGTTGAACGAGGTCGCCGGCAGGGCGCCCGTCGGGCTGACCTGGTCGCCGGTCGCCGTGGAGGCGAGCGCCGCGTGGGAGTGGGCCGGGATCTGGTTCACCGTCAGGGTGATCTCTTCGGCTCCTCCCGCCTCGGCCAGGATGAACCCGTTCCCCTGGTGAATCGGGATCCGGCCGCGGAGGTCGGGCATGGCGAACGTCGATTGCCCGTCGCCCCCGTAGGTCGTCCCGATGAGCTGGAAGAGCGTTTCGTTCTCGGAAATCGGCAGGAGCTGGCCTTCGCAGAACTGCCAGCCCGCGGGGGAGAAGTTCCCCGCGAACATCCGGATCTCGCCGACGTAGGGTTGCGCCATCGTCGCCTCCTCAGTTCGGGCTCGGGAAGATGCCCTGCAGCGCGATGCAGAAGCTGAGCGTCAGGAACGGCTGCATGTTGAGGTGCGCCTGGCTCCCCCCCGTGTTCGTGACCGTTCCCGGATGAAGGGAGGTCAGGCTGACCGGCGCGTGGTAGACGTTGTTGCCACCGCCGAGGAACCTGCCGGTGGGGTTCGCGTTCCCTCCCGTCGCCGACGAGGACGCCGCCTCGACGTGCGTGTGGGTCGGGATCTCCGAGATGGAGAGCGTGTGCGCCTGCTCGCCGCCCCTCTCCCCCAGGGTGTGGCCGCTCCCGACGTGGATCGGGGTTCGCCCCCTGAGGTCCGGCAGGGCGAAGTTCACGCGCCCGTCCCCTCCGAACGTCGTCCCGAGGAGCGAGAAGAGCGCCTGGTTCTGGTTGATCGGAAGGAGCTGCCCGTTGCAGAGGGCCCAGCCCTTCGGTGGGAACACGAAGCTCATCACCCGGATCTCGGACAGGAAGGGTTCCGCCATCACTTCACCTCCATCTCAGGGCGTCGGGCAGGCCGCGCCGCCCACGAAACCGCCGCCCGTCGGGACCGTGTTCGAGGCGAGCCCCGAGGCGCCGCCATTGTTACCCTGGACGAACGCCACGACCGCCGCGTCGCTGTTGTTTGCGCCCCCGTAGCCCGGAAGGCGAACCGTCGTCGCCTGGCGCTGACGGAGGCGGAAGTCTGTTCCGACGTTCGCCCCCGATCCCGTGATGTCGTTCGCCAGGGCTCCGACCCCCCCGATGCTCGCGCAGATCTGGTAGGTGTCTCCCGGGACGGTGCCGCCGTTGAGGTGGATCCCGTTCATCGGCAGGCCGCCCGTGCCGGGCTCCTTGATCGTGTTCCCTGTGATCGTCGCGTTCAGCGCACCGCCCGTCGGCGCGGCGCCGCCCCCCGTCAGGAGCTCGATGCCGAAGTTGTTGTACTGGCGGATCTGGTTCCCGGTGACGCTCACCGTCACAGCGCCCAGCCCTGCGTTCTGGATCTTCAGCCCGGAGCCCGCCTTCGATCCCGAGTTGGGGACGCCGGAAACGCCGATCTGGTTGTTCGCGAACGACCCCGAGTAGGTCCCCGCTCCGGTCGACTTGACGATCAGGACGGCGGTTCCGTCCGAGTCGCGGAACGTGTTGCCCGAGATGCTGTAGGTGAGGCTCCCGCCGAGGTCGCCTCCGCTGATCGTCACGCCCCCGCCGCCCGTGGCGATGGCCGGGTGGTTGTTCGTCAGCGTGTTCCCCGTGAAGACGAGGTCGCACGTCGCCGTCCCGTTGTTGATGAAGTTGAAGAGGTCCCCCCGGGCCGAGGTGAAGGTGCTGTTCTGGATCGTGGCGTTCAGGATCGCGGCTCCCGTCAGCGCCTCGAGGAGGATCCCGTCGTTTCCGTCCGCCGCGCTGTTCGCCCCGATCGTCACGCTCGAGAACGTGATCCGGTTCAGGGTTCCCGACGTGTTGACGACCCGGAAGTTGTCCACGAAGCCGCCGCTGATGTCCGTGCTCGACACCGACGCCGAGCCGGTGAGCTCCGAGAACGAGACGCTCCCCTCGCGGGCAGCGGCACTGTTGCCGTTCACCCCGTTGATGACCGAGTTCGCGAGCGTGAATCCGCTCACCGTGAGCCCGCGGATCGCGAAGTTCTGGAAGCCGTTCAGCTGCATGCGGCTCAGCGACACGTTGGTCGCGTTGTCGAGGTAGACCCCCGATCCGGCGACGGCCCCGTCCGCGCCGGTCATGCTCTGGATGGTCCCGCCGGAACCGGCCGTACCGGACCCGACGACCGCGAAGCTCCCCGACGTGCGCCGGAGGTAGATCCCGTTGCTCCCGCCGTTCGCGTTGACGGTCGTCAGGCTGACCGAGAGCGGCGTCGCCCCGGCCGACCTCGTGATCTCGACGGCCGTGGCGCCCGTGGTCGTGACCGTCCCGCTCGGGACGGTCAGGGTCCCGGCGTTCTCCGTCGCGAGGAGACCTCGCTGGTTCGCGTCCGGAGTCACGGTCAGCGCCCCGAACGTCACGTTCCCGGCGTTGGAGGCGAGGTTCACGCCCGTCCCGCCCGACGCCGTCGCCGAGGTCGGGCCGAGACTGATCGTCCCTCCGGCGAGGGAGGTCTGGACGTCGATGCCGATGCCCGCCGGGTTCGTGACCGTCGTCGCGCCCGACGTGAACGAGCCGCCGATCCCCGTGAGGTTGAGGCCCTTGCCGGCGCTGTTCGTGGAGGTGAGGCTGGAGAAGACGATCCCCGAGGCGCTCGCGGAGACGCTCGTCAGGTCGACGGCCGCGGCGTTCGCCGTCACCGTGACGTTGTTCTGGACGGTGATCCCCGTGATCGCGGCCGCCTGGTCGTCCGTGAAGCCGGTCGCCCCGCTGGTGGTGATGTCGAGCGAGCTGACGGTGACGGAGCTGCCGCCGAGAGTGACCGTCCCCGTGAGGCTCGGTTTCGTCGTCGCGCCCGTGTTCTGGACCGCGATCCCGCCGACGAGCGGCAGGGCCGTTCCCTGGCCCCAGAGCCACGTGGTGGCCTTCATCGTGATCGCACCCGGCGTCGCGGTGGCGGTCCCCCCGCTCTGGACGAAGACCGTGTCGTTCGAGGCGTGCGCCGTGCTCGCCGAGGCGAGCGTGTTGAAGGGGCTGTGCGACCGGCCGTCTCCCGCGCCGGCGGCGCCGTTCACGTACCAGACCCGGTTCGCGAGGCCGATCGTGATCGTCGCCGTGGCGCTCGCGGGCGTCCCGGTGCCGCCCGTGTCGCTCGTCGCGGTGTAGGTGCAGGCGTCGTTCCCGGTCACGCCGACCGGGGGGGTGTAGACGAACCGTCCCGCGGAGTCGATCGTGATGGTGCCGCCGAGGCCGACGCACGGCGAGACGACGCCGGTGACCGTTACGCCGGCCGCGGGAAGGTCGTTCGCGAGGGCGGTCGTGGCGCTGGCGACGGCCGGGGTCGCCGGCGTTCCGGCGACGCCCGTGATGTACAGCTGCGTGTTTCCGACTCCGGAGTAGGAGTCGTTGGCGAGGTTCGGCCGCACGACGAGGGTGTAGCTCTGAGTCGTCGAGGCGCAGCCGACGGCGCTCGTCGCCGTCACCGTGAAGGTGAAGGTCCCCGTGGCGTTCGGCGGGCCCGAGAGGGTGCCGCCCACGAAGCTCAGCCCCGCCGGCGGAGTCGACGGGTTGATCGTGTAAGTGAAGGGCCCCGTCCCGCCCGAGGCGGTGAAGGCCTGAGAGAAGGCCGTGCCGAAGGTGCCGGTGAATCCCGTCCCCGTCGCCGGGTCGAGGGTCGGCAGCGGGTCGATGGGCACCGACACGGAGCTCGTCGCGCTACAGCCCGAGGCGTTGGTCACCTCGAGTGTCAGCTGCACGTTCCCCGACGCCCCTGCCGTGTAGGTCACCGTCTGCGTGCTTCCGCCTCCGGTGATCGTCCCGTTCGTGATCCCCCAGAGGTAGGTCGTCGCTCCCGCAGGGCCCGACGCCGTGTTCCCGGTCGAGAGGGTGCAGACCGCGGAGGCCGCCGGCGTGATCGTCGGCGTCGCCGGGTTCGCGTTGATCGCCGCCGTGGCGTTGCCCGAGGCCGAGCAGCCCGACGCGTTCGTCACGACGAGCGTCAGGTTCACGCTCCCCGAGGCGCCCGCCGTGTACGTCACCGTCTGGATGTTCGCCGCCGACGTGATCGTCCCGCCCGTGATCGTCCAGGCGTACGTCGTCGCGCCCGCAGGCCCCGACGCCGTGTTCCCCGTCGAGTCGGCACAGACCCCGCCCGGCGGAACGCCCGTGATCGTCGGCGTCGCCGGGTTCGCGTTGATCGCCGCCGTCGTGCTGTTCGAGGCCGAGCAGCCCGACGCGTTCGTCACCACCAGCGTCAGCTGGACGTTCCCCGTGGCGCCCGCCGTGTACGTCACCGTCTGGGCGCTCGCTCCCGAGGTGATCGTCCCGCCCGCGATCGTCCACGCGTACGTCGTCGCCCCCGCAGGGCCCGACGCCGTGTTCCCCGTCGAGTCCGCGCACACGCCACCCGCCGGCACTCCCGTGATCGTCGGCGTCGCCGGGTTCGCGTTGATCGCCGCCGTCGTGCTGTTCGAGGCCGAGCAGCCCGATGCGTTCGTCACCACCAGCGTCAGCTGGACGTTCCCCGACGGCCCCGCCGTGTAGGTCACCGTCTGCAGGTTCGCCGCCGACGTGATCGTCCCGCCCGTGATCGTCCAGGCGTACGTCGTCGCCCCCGCAGGGCCCGAAGCCGTGTTCCCCGTAGAGTCCGCACAGACCCCGCCCGGCGGAACGCCCGTGATCGTCGGCGTCGCCGGGTTCGCGTTGATCGGCACGTCGACCGAGGTCGACGCGGTGCAGCTCGAGGCGCTCGTGACGGTCAGGGTGAGGGTCACGTTGCCGGAGGCTCCTGCCGTGTAGGTCACCGTCTGAGCGCTGGCGCCCGCGGTGATCGTCCCGTTCGCGATCGTCCAGAGGTAGGTCGTCGCGCCCGCCGGCCCCTCGGCCGTGTTCCCCGTCGAGGCGGCGCAGACCGCCGTCGGCGTCGGGGTGATGGTGGGGGCGACGCAGACCTCGACCGTGTAGACGCGGCTCCCGGTGCAGCCGTTCGTGTCGGTCGCCGTGATCGTGAAGAGGAACGTGCCCGACGTCGTCGGGGTCCCGGTGAGGACGCCGGCGACGAGGTTCACGCCGTCCGGGAGGGCCCCGCCCGTGAGCGAGAAGGTGTACGGCAGGTCGGGGCTGCCCGACGCCGCGAGCGCCTGGCTGTAGGCCACGCCCACGACGCCGTTCGGGAGGTTCGTCGTGACGGTGATGACCGGGCAGACACGGCCCGTATAGGTACGGCTCCCGGTGCAGCCGTTCGCGTCGGTCGCGGTGATCGTGAAGTCGAAGACCTCTAGAGTCGTCGGGATTCCCGAGAGGGCTCCCGTCGTGCCGTCGAGGAGGACGCCCGCCGGGAGAGCGCCCGCCGTCACCGCGAAGGTGTACGGGGCGGCGCCGCCGGCGCCGGCGAGGGTGTCGGCGTACGGCTGGCCCTGGAGGAAGGCGGCCAACGGCGTGGGCCCGACCGTGACGACCGGGCAGATCCGGAAGGTGATCTGGACCGAGCCGGCGCAGAGGTTCTGGTCGGTAGCCGTGAAGGTGACCGTGTACTCCCCGGCGCTCCCCGGCTCGGGCGTGCCGGAGAGGACGCCGGCGGCGCTGAAGGTCAGGCCGGCCGGAAGCGTCCCGGTGGAGCTCCAGAGGACGGCGCCGACGCCGCCCGTCTGCGAGAACGTGATCGGCCCGAACGCGGAACCCTCGACGCCGCCGAGCGGAGCGCTCGGGGAGGGAACGATCGTCGGACAGAGGATGGTCAGGGTGAGAGCGCGGTCGCCGACGCATCCGTTCGCGTCGGTCGCGCGCACCGTGATCGGGAAGGCCCCCGTCTGGAGGGGCGTGCCGGAGAGAAGGCCGGTGGCCGCGTCGAGCGACATGCCGTTCGGGAGGATCCCGGCGAAGAGGGACCAGGTTACGGCGCCGACGCCCCCGGTCTGCGTGAAGGTCGCACCCGGGTAGACGACGCCGGCCGTCCCGTTCGGGACGGAGGCGGGGTTCACGACGATCGTCGGGCAGAGAACGGTCAGCGTGAGCGCACGCTCGCCGAAGCACCCGTTCGCGTCGGTGGCCCTCACGGTGATCGGGAACGCGCCGGTCTGGAGCGGCGTCCCGGAGAGGAGGCCGGTGGCCGCGTCGAGCGACATTCCGGTCGGGAGGACGCCGGCGAAGACGGACCAGGTGATGGTCCCGACGCCGCCCGCCTGCGTGAAGGCGGCGCCCGGGTAGGCCACGCCGGCCGTCCCGTCCGCGACCGAAGCCGGGTTCACGATGATGACCGGGCAGTCGACGACGAGGCTGTAGACCCTCGTCCCCGTGCAGCCGTTCGCGTCCGTAGCCGTGACGGTGAAGCCGAAGGGGCCGACGACCGTCGGCGTCCCGGAAAGGACGCCCGCCGCGCTCAGGTCGAGTCCGGCCGGCAGCGCCCCTGCCGTGACGGCGAAGGTGACGGCCCCGACGCCGCCCGTCTGGGTCAGCGCGACCGGGCCGTACGCCACGCCCGCCGTGCCGTTCCCGAGGGAGGCCGGGCTGAGGCCGATGACCGGGCAGTCGATCGTCAGCGAGTAGGCCCGCGAGCCGGTGCAGCCGTTCGTGTCCGTGACCGTGACGGTGAAGGGGAAGGTCCCGGTCACGGTCGGTGTTCCGGAGAGGACGCCGTCCGCGCCGAGGGTCATACCGGCCGGGAGCGCGCCCGCCGTCACGGCCCACGTGACGGCACCCAGGCCGCCCGCCTGGGTCAGGCCGACCGGCCCGTAGGCGACGCCCGCGGTCCCGTTCGCCAGGGAGGCCGGGTTCACGGTGATGCTCGGGCAGCTCACCACGAGCGACACGGCGACGCTCCCGTTGCAGCCGAGGCCGTCCGTGGCGGTGACGGTGAAGGGGAACGTCCCGACGACGGTCGGCGTCCCCGAGAGCGCCCCGGTTCCCGGGTCGAGGGCGAGGCCGGCCGGAAGCGCGCCCGCGGTGACCGCCCAGGTCGGGGCGCCGGTCGCCCCGGCGACGGCGAAGCCGAAGGGACCGTAGGGCGTTCCCGCGGTGGCGGCGGGAACGGTGCCCGGGGTGACGACGAGGGTGTCGCAGACGACGACGGTGTAGCTGGCCGTTCCTTCGCAGCCGATCGAGTCGACGAACCGGACGGCGACCAGGAAGCGCCCGGCCGTCGTCGGTGTGCCCGAAAGGAGACCGGAGGGCGACAGCGTGAGGCCCGGCGGGAGGCCCGTGGCGCTCCACGTGCCGGTTTCCGAGCCTCCCGAGACGCTCATCTGGACCGGCGCCGCCGGAATCCCGACGGTCCCGTCGGGGAGCGTGGACGGGGAGATCTCGAGGAACGCGCAGAGGACGCTGAAGGTGTAGGTCCTGGAGCCCTTGCAGCCGTTCGCGTCGGTGCCCTGCATCGTGACGTCGAACGTGCCGACTTCCTCGGGAACGCCCGACAGAACGCCGGCCGGCGAGAGGGAAAGCCCCTCGGGGAGGGCGCCCGCCGTGACGGCGAAGGCGACAGGGCCCGCGGCCCCCGGCATCGTGAGCTGGCGCGACGGGTACGCCGCGAAAGCGATCCCGTTCGGCAGGACGGTCGGCTCGAGGGCGAGATTCCCGCAGACGGAGAAGGAGACAGAGCGCGTCTTCAGGCAGCTGCCCTTGCGGACGGTCAGGGTCGCCGAGCGGGCGCCTGAGGAGTCGAAGCTCCGGGTGTAGGAACGGGCGTCCTTGCCGAGGTCGATCTCGGCCTCCCCGTCGAAGCGGATCGACTGCGACGTCAGCTCCGCCGACGGCGGGTCGATCGCGACCGTCCAGGAGAAGGTCGTGGGAACGCCCGGAAGGACCGGCTGCGGCTCGGCGCCGAAGGAGGTGATGGCGACCTTCGAGCAGTCGCCGCCTCCCGGCAGGGTCACGGGCCGCGTGACCGCGTCGCCCGAGCCGTTGTCGATGCGGCTGACGAAGGCGTCGAGCGCGCCGCTCGCGACGGAGACGTCGATCCGTGCGTTCTCCGGGATCGTCGTGGCGGCAAGGCCCCGCAAGCCGGCCGCCGCGGCGGCCGGCGACGAGAACCAGTCGGCCACCCCGAGCTGGCCCCACTCGCCGGGGCCGCGGGAGAATGCCTTGCGGGCCTGCTCGAGACCGGTCGCGTCGCGCAGGACGAGCTCGCCGGCGGCTCCTTCCGGCCCGCCGACGATCGTCAGGTTCGTCCGGGTGCCGGGAACGTTCAGCGTCTGGTCGACGCCGTTGAAGAAGCCGACGGAGCCCGCTCCGAGGAGCCCGTCCGGCCAGGCGGTGACGAACTGCTGGGCCGAGAAGGTCCCCCTCCTCACGCCGGCCGGGTCCACGTTGTTCGTCCGGGCGGCGACGAGGAGCGAGGCGCCGGCGGTCACCCGGAGGGCGCAGGCCGTCCCCTCGGGGAATTCGAGGAGGGCGAGGACCCGGGACGCCTCGACGACTCCCTTCGCGGGAACGGAGACGACGACGCTCGCCTCGCGGGACGCGCCCACGGCGAGAACGGTCGCGTCGACGGCCGCCGAACCCGGGTTGAAGAGCCTGAGGTCGGTGCTCCAGAAGGAGCCGAGGTGACCCGGCGCGAGGGCCGCGCCCGAGATGAGGCGGTCCGTCGGGCCGGGGACGACGCGCTCGGACTGGAGCGCGATCGCGTCGGACGTGACGTTGTCGTTCACGACGGCATAGGCCGTGGCCCGGCCCGCCTTCACCTCGAACTCGACCCGGCCGACCGGCAGGTCGGTCCCCGCCCCGATCAGCGCTGCCGCCGGCTGCTGCCAGACCTCGGGGGTCGCGGCCGTCACGGTCGCGGTACCGGCGACCCGCCCCTCGGCGTCGAGGACCCGCACCTCGACCACCGTACCGGGCTCGGCGAGCGTGACCGAGAGGTTCGTCCGGTAGCCGGACTTCGGGTCGGCCGACTGGCTGACCCAGATCGAATGCCCCGTCTCGCCGGCGCCCAGGAGGTCCGACGACGCGACGGGGAGGAGGCCGAGACCGTAGGCCCCTTCCGGAGCCGCGACGTTGAGGGTCGACAGGTTCGCCAGCAACGGCTCGTCGGCCGTGACCGTGAGGGTCCCGGCGGCGCCGTCGGAGAGGCCGAAGAGAGTCTCGAGCGCTTCCGGAATCCTGAGGCTCTCGCCCGCCGCGAGGGTCCGCGTCACGGGGGAAGGCGCGGCCTTTCCGGACATCGGGACCAGGCCGATCGTGGCGACCGTCGCGCTTCCGCCCGGATTCGAGATCTCGAGGGTCGAAGAGAACCGGGCCCCCGCAAGGCCGGTGACCTCTGCCGCGCCCGGGAGATAGGTGGTCTCTGCGGCTGCGAGAGCCGCGGTCCCGAGGAACAGCGACAGGGTGACGCGAAGAGCGGCTCGGATCGTCATGTTTCTGGCCTCTCGAAATGGACAGCGGCGCTCGGTCGGGAGCGACGCGGGACGGCGACGACGCAGGAGACCTGCGGGACGAGAAGGGACCTCCGCGGGGGCGAGGGGGGACGGGGCTGGATCCTGCCGGGAATGGCTGCGGCGGACGCTACCACGCCGGAGGGAGAATGTGATCGCCTCGCAGGCCGGGGTCTGCGTCCCCTTTCGAAACCTTCCCTTCGCTCGCGCGTAGCGAAGGGGACGCTGCATGGCCCGGAGGACGTCGCTGTGACGATCCGCCACACATGCGGTGGAGGAGGATCTGCCCGATGCCTGAGAATCCGGGAATGTCGCGACGAAAGCTCATCGGCCTGGGAGCCGCCACGCTCGCCGGGGCCGCACTCCCCGACGCCCTCTTCAACCTGAGCTCGGCCGCCGCGGCGGCCGCCGGCCCCACCGAGGGGATCGGCTACTTCGCGCGCTTCGGCGTGACGGAGAAGATGCTCCGCGACGGCCTCTCCGCCGCCCTCTCCCGGGGCGCCGACTACGCCGACCTCTTCTTCCAGCACCGGGTCGGCAACAGCCTCGGCCTCGAGGACGGCGACGTGAACCGCGCCTTCACGAGCGTCGAGCTCGGCGTCGGCGTCCGCGCCGTGAAAGGCGACCAGACCGGCTACGCCTACACCGAGGACCTCACCCCCGAGGCGCTCGTGACGGCCGCGAAGACGGCGGCCGCCATCGCGGACGGCCCCGCGAGGCCCGGCCCGAAGGGGCTGAAGGTCGGCGCCGCCTTGCCGGCCCGCTACCCCGTGAAGACCCGCTGGGAGGACGTGCGGCCGCAGCAGAAGCTGCCGCTCCTCTCCGACCTCAACGAGAAGGTCCTCGCGGCCGACAAGCGGATACGGAAGGTGAACGTCAGCTTCGGCGACGAAGCGGGCGCGATCCTCATCGCCGACTCGAACGGACGGGTCGTCGAGGACCTCCAGCCGATGACGCGCCTCTATCTCTCCTGCGTCGCCGAGCAGGACGGAAAGAAGGAGACGAACGGCTACAACGTCGCCGGGCGGGCCGACATCGGCTTCTACTCGCCCGAACGGCTCGACCGGATGGTGAAGGAAGCCGTCTCGCGGACGGTCGTCCTCTTCGACGCCGTCACCCCGCCGGCCGGCGAGATGCCGGTCGTCCTCGGCGCCGGGGCGTCCGGGATCCTCCTCCACGAGGCGATCGGCCACGGCATGGAGGCGGACTTCAACCGGAAGGGGGTCTCCATCTTCTCCGACCGGATCGGCAAGAACGTCGCCGCGAAGTTCGTGAACATCGTCGACGAGGGGACGCTCCCCGCCGCGCGCGGGGCCATCAACGTCGACGACGAGGGGAACGCGGTCGGCAAGACGATGCTCGTCGAGAACGGCGTCCTGACGACCTACCTCCACGACTCGATCTCCGCGAAGCACTACAAGGTCAAGCCCACCGGCAACGGGCGCCGCGAGAGCTACCGCTACGCGCCGATGCCGCGCATGCGCGCGACCTACATGCTCCCGGGGCCCCACAAGAAGGACGAGATCGTCGCGTCGGTCAAGAAGGGGATCTACTGCACGAACTTCACGAACGGGCAGGTGCAGATCGGCGCGGGAGACTTCACCTTCTACGTCAAGAACGGGTTCCTCATCGAGGACGGCAAGCTGACGACCCCGATCAAGGACGTCAACATCATCGGGAACGGACCGAAGGTCCTCGAGAAGATCGACATGGTCGCCGACGACCTCGCCGTCGACGAAGGCGGCTGGACGTGCGGCAAGGACGGCCAGTCGGTCCCCGTATCGCAGGGCATCCCCACCGTGCGCGTCGCGTCGATCACCGTCGGCGGACGCGGGAAGCAGGGCTGAGGTGAGCGCCATGGCACAGCAGGACATGCTCGCCGCCGCCCACGCCGCCGTGAAGGCCGCCCTCGGCAAGGGGGCCCAGGAAGCCGCCGCGCGCACCTACCGCGTCCGCGAGGTCGAGGTGAAGTGGCGCGACGGGAAGCTGGAGCAGATCCACGAGGCGACGACCCGCGGTCTCGGCCTCACCCTCTACGTCGACGGCCGTTACGCGAACGTCTCGACGAGCGACCTCCGCCCCGAAGCGCTCGACACCTTCATCGGCGACTCCGTCGTCCTCACGCGGGCCCTCACGAAAGACCCCTTCCGCACGCTCCCCGACCCGAAGCTCTACGAGGGGCAGGCGAAGGTCGACCTCCTTCTCGAGGACCCGAAGTACGCGACCGTCACGCCCGAGCAGCGGCGCGCCGTCGCGAAGGAGATCGAGGCCGCGGCGCGCTCCGTCAAGGGGGCCGACGCGATCCTCTCCGTCACCTCGAGCTTCAGCGACACGCTCGCCGAGACCTGGCGGGTCACCTCGAACGGCTTCTCCGGCTCGCGCCGCGACACCTCGTTCTGGATCTCGGCCGAGGTGAGCGTGAAGGATCCCGACGGCCGCAAGCCCGAGGACTACTCCTACGGCGGCTCCCGCTTCGTCGCCGAGATCCCGAAGTCCGCCGACGTCGGCCGCGAGGCCGCCGAGCGGGCCCTTTCCCGTCTCGGGGCCAAGAAGGGCGATTCGGCCGTCCTGACGATGGCGGTCGAGAACCGCACGGCCGGCCGGCTGCCCGCCTACCTCCTCGGGCCCCTTTCCGGCGGGGCCCTCCAGCAGAAGCGCTCCTTCCTCGAGGGCAAGCTCGGCGAGACGATCGCGAGCCCCCTCGTCACCCTCGTCGACGACCCGCTCGTCCCGAAGGGTTTCGGCTCGCGCCTCTTCGACGGAGAGGGGATCGCCGCGAAGCGGATGCCGGTCCTCGAGGCCGGCGTCCTCAAGACCTATTTCATCGACACCTACTACGGGAAGAAGCTCCAGATGGCGCCGACCACGGCCGGCCCGTCGAACCTCGTCTGGACGCTCGGCGACAAGGACCAGGCGGCCCTCCTCGCCGCGATGAAGGACGGGATCCTCGTCACCGGCTTCCTCGGCGGCAACTCCAACGGCCTCACCGGGGACTTCTCCCTCGGCGTCCAGGGCTTCCGCGTCCGCGGCGGGAAGCTCGCCGAGCCCGTCGGCGAGATGAACATCTCAGGCAACCACCTCGACCTCTGGAAGAGGCTCGCCGCCGTCGGCAACGACCCCTTCCCCTACTCCTCGATGAAGACCCCGACCCTCGTCTTCGAGGGCGTCCAGTTCGCAGGGGTCTGAAAGGCTCCCGCCCGGAGGCGAGTCCCCGGTCCCTCTCCGAAACGAACCCGACGGCCGGTCCTCTCGGACCGGCCGTTTCCGCATCTCCCCCTCGACTTCGATTCCCTCGATTTCCTCACCCCGCGCCTTGACACGCGGCAGGCAGGGTCCCATCTTGTTGGGAACGTATCTCAACTTGCTGCAACCCGGCCCGATCCCCGGTAGTGATAGGTCTGTCCGCCGGAAGAAGGCCGCCCTCAACGAAGGCGCCGGTGACGGACGCCTGCTCACCCGACGACGGAGGCCACCCATGTGTCTCGGACACCGACTTCATCGACTCGCGCCCGCCGTGCTCGCCCTCGGCCTCGCTCTCCTCGCGTGGCCCGCCCACGCCGGCGGGGCGTCCGTGGCGTTCGCGCACGACGACGCCGCGCTGAAGTGGGGCCCGTGCCCCGAGTTCATGCCGCAGGGCTGCGGGATCGCGGTCCTCCACGGGGATCCCGGGAAGAGCAACGCCGACGTCTTCTTCAAGGTCCCCGCGGGCTCCGCCATCCCGCTCCACTGGCACACTTCGGCCGAACGGATGGTCCTCGTCTCCGGCGAGATGCACGTCCGCTACGAGGGAGAGAAGCCCGTCGTTCTCCGGACCGGCACCTACGCGTACGGCCCCGCGAAGAAGCCGCACGACGCCACCTGCGCCGAGGGCGCCCCCTGCGTCCTCTTCATCGCCTTCGAGTCGCCCGTCGACGCCGTCGCGGGCAAGCCCCCGGCGCCCTAGGCCCGACGGGGGCCCGGCTCCCGGCGGGGCCCCGTGGCAGACTCCCGCGCCATGGCGGCGGACCGGCGGCAGGTGCGGGCGTGGCTCGCGTACGACTGGGCCAACTCGGCCTGGGCGATGACGGTCGCGGTCGCGGTGCTGCCGGTCTACTTCGCGACGACCGTCGTGCCGGAGGGGGGCGTCGACGTCCTGGGGATGCGGCTCGACGCCACCGTGCTCTGGGGGTACGTCAACAGCGCGTCGACGCTCGCGGTCTTCCTCACCGCTCCCGTCCTGGGCGCGATCGCCGACCGCCTCGGGGCGCGGAGACTCCTCCTTTCGGCGTTCGGCCTCGCGGGGGGGCTGCTGACGATGCTCCTCGCGACGTGCGGGCCCGGGGACGTCGCGGCGACGCTCTGGATCTACGCCCTCTCGCAGTTCGCGTTCGTCTCGGCGAACGTCTTCTACGACTCGTTCCTCCCCCACCTGGCGAAGGACGAGGAACTGGACCGGCTCTCGGCGCGCGGCTTCGCGGTCGGGTACGTCGGCGGGTCGCTCCACTTCGTCCTCGCGCTCGTCCTGATGGCGACGCACGCGCGCTGGGGCCTCTCCGCGGAAGCCGCGGCGCGGATCGCCCTCGGGTCGGCGGGGCTCTGGTGGGCCGGGTTCGGGACGATCACCTTCCTCGGCCTGAGGGAGCCGGAGCGTCACGGGCCGGTCCCGGGACTGCTGCGAGCCGTGCGCGAGGGGGTGGCCGAGACGCTCGCGACGACCCGGCGGGTCGCGAAGGTGAAGCCGGTCCTCCTCTTCCTCCTCGCCTTCGTCCTCTACAACGACGGCGTCCAGACCGTCATCAAGATGGCCTCGCTCTACGGCACCGAGGAGGTGGGCGTCGGGATGCCGCTGATGATGGGGACGCTCCTCGGCATCCAGCTCCTCGCCATGGTCGGCGCGCTCGGCTTCGCGCGCCTCGCCGGCGCGTGGGGGACGAAGAAGGCCCTCCAGCTCGCCGTGGCGCTCTGGCTCGTGGCGGTGGCATGGGCGTACGTCCTGACGACGCCGGCCGGCTTCGTCGTCCTCGCCGCCCTCGCCGGACTCGTCCTCGGCGCGGTCCAGGCCCTGTCGCGCTCGCTCTTCGCCGCGATGATCCCGCGCGAGGCTTCGGCCGAGCTCTTCGGCTTCTTCTCCGTCTTCAACAAGCTCGCGGGGGTCGCCGGGACGTTCCTCTTCGCGACGGTGAGGCAGGCGACGGGGACGTCGCGGCTCGCCATCCTCTCGGTGGCCGTCCTCTTCGTCGCGGGGCTCGTCCTCCTGTGGAGGGTCGACGAGGCGGAGGCGCGGAGGCGCCGGGACGAGCTGCTGCGCTGACCGGGCGCGGTCAGAGCTCGACCTGCAGGCCCAGCTCGACGACCCGCCCCGGCGGGATGTTGAAGAAGGCCGTCGCCCTCCCCTCCGAGCGGGCCATCCAGGCGAAGACGTGCTCGCGCCAGAGCGCCATTCCGGGGCGCTTGCTCGCGATGAGGGTCTCGCGCCCGAGGAAGAACGTCGTCTCCATCGGCTCGAAGCCCTTCCCGTCGAGCTTCACCTTCCGGAGCGCGCGCGGCACGTCGGGGTTCTCCATGAAGCCGTAGTGCAGCGAGATGCGCCAGAAGCCCGGTCCGAGGAAGTCGAGGCGGATCCGCTCCTTCTCCTTCAGCCGAGGCACCTCGTCGGTGACGACGGTGAGAAAGACGACGCGCTCGTGCAGGATCTTGTTGTGCTTGAGGTTGTGCAGGAGCGGCGGGGGAATCCCTTCCGGGAGCCGGTTCATGAAGACGGCCGTCCCCCGCACGCGGGTCGGCGAGCGCTTCTCGACGTCCGCGAGGAAGGCGTCCACGGGAAGCGTTCCCTCCCTCAGCCGGTCGGAGAGGATCTCCCGGCCCCGCTTCCAGGTCGTCATGACGAAGTAGAGGAACGCGGCGACGACGAGGGGGAACCAGCCGCCGTGGGGGATCTTGACGAGGTTCGCGCCGAGAAACGAGAGGTCGATCGAGAGGAAGAGGGCGGCGACGGGGAGGGCGACGGCCCGGGAGATCTTCCAGTTGCGGCGCGCGTGGAAGTAGAGGAGGGTCGTCGTGATGGCCATCGTCATCGTCACCGCGACCCCGTAGGCCCCGGCGAGCGCGCCGGAGCTGCGGAACGAGAGGACGAGCCAGATACAGGCCACCGCGAGGCCCCAGTTGACCGCAGGCAGGTAGATCTGCCCGATCTCCCTCTCGGACGTGTGGTCGATCCGGAGCCTCGGCATGTAGCCGAGCTGGATCGCCTGGCGGGTGAGGGAGAAGGCGCCGGAGATGACCGCCTGCGAGGCGATGACCGACGCCGACGTCGCGAGGGCGACGAGCGGGATGAGGCCCCATTTCGGGACCATCTCGAAGAGGGGGTTGGCGGCCGCCTCAGGCCTCGTCAGGAGGAGCGCCCCCTGCCCGAAGTAGTTCAGGAGGAGCGAGGGGAGGACGAGGCCGAACCAGCCCGCCCGGATCGGCTTCGCGCCGAAGTGCCCCATGTCCGCGTAGAGCGCCTCTCCGCCCGTGATGACGAGGAAGACCGAGCCCAGGATCAGGAAGCCGGTCGTCCCGTTCGTCACGAAGAATCGGATCGCGTGGAGAGGGTTGACGGCGCCGAGCACCTCGGGCGCGTCCCCGATGTGGAGGACCCCGAGGACGGCGAGGACCGCGAACCAGACCAGCATGACCGGCCCGAAGATCGCGCCCATGCCGGCCGTCCCCCTCTTCTGGAAAGAGAAGAGGCCGATCAGGATCACGATCGCGATCGGCTGGATGAAGGGCTTGAAGGCGGGGGTGACGACCTCGAGGCCCTCGACGGCGGAGAGGACGGTGATGGCCGGCGTGATGATGCTGTCGCCGTAGAGAAGCGCGGCCCCGAAGAGGCCAAGGACGACGAGGACGACGCGCCGGGAGACGCCTGGTCCCTGGGGAGGGCGAAGGAGGGCCATGAGGGAGAGGATTCCGCCCTCTCCCCGGTTGTCGGCGCGCAGGACGATCCCGAGGTACTGGATCGAGATCGTCAGGACGAGGGCCCAGAGGATGAGGGAGAGGATTCCGAGGACGTTGCCGGGCGTCGCCGGGAGCGGGTGGTGCCCGACGAAACACTCGCGGAGGGCGTAGAGGGGGCTCGTCCCGATGTCGCCGAAGACGACGCCGAGGGCGCCGAGCGTCAGGACGGCGAGGTACTTCCCCTGCGGTGCGGCCGGGAGGTGGGTCTTCTCCGTCCCCGCCGGGGCGGCGTCGAATGCCCCGGAGGGCGAACGCGATGGGGGGCGCGAGCCCGGGGACTCGCCGGAGTCGGACTTCAACGCGGCGGAAGTCTAGCCCAGGACGCCCGTCAGCGCCCGGCTTGCCCGGCGGGGGCCCCGCGTGCGGCCAGGAGGGAGGAGATCTCCTCGTCCTTCTCGTGGAAGAGCTCCTTCACGAAGGCCTGGACCCCCTCGCGGAACACCGGGTCCTCCACGTAGTCGCCCGCGAACCAGCCGGCGGGGATCTCCCTCTCCCGCACCCGAATGACGACCTCCGGGAGACCTCGCGATATGAGGTCCCAGAAGGTGGGCCTGCCGTGGGGGTAGACGATCGTCACGTCGACGATCCCGGCGAGCTGCGGCCCCATCGCGCTCGCCGCGAAGGCGAGGCCGCCCGCCTTCGGCGGGAGGAGGTGGCGGAACTCCCCGCCTCCCCGCGCGTGCTTGGCCGGGGTGAAGCGGGTCCCCTCGACGAAGTTGAGGATGGAGGCCGGGGCGTGCCGGAACTTCTCGCAGGCGCGGCGCGTCGCGAGGAGGTCCTCCTGCCGAAGACCGGGGTTCTTCTCGAGGGCCTCCCGCGAGTGGCGCTTCATGAACGGGAAGTCGAGCGCCCACCAGGCCGCGCCGAGGAGCGGGACCCGGATCAGCTGCTGCTTGAGGAAGAAGCGCAGGAACGGGATCCGCCGGAGGAAAAGCCCCTGCAGGACGGGGATGTCGACCCACGACTGGTGGTTCGAGACGACGAGGTAGGAGGCGTCCCGCCGGAGCCCCTCGAGCCCCGCCACGTCGTGGACCGTCGGCTGCGTGACGCGGAGGCAGAAGGTGTTCACGGCGATCCACGCCTCGCCGATGGCGACGAGGAGCCGGGAAGCGGCGCGCCGCCAGCCGGCCAGCGGGACGACGAGCTTCAGCGCCGTCGCGACGTAGAGGAGCGCGCACCAGAAGAGCGTGTTGAGGGCGAAGAGGAGGAAGGTGAAGCTCCCGGCGGCGACGCGGAGGGCGTCCGTGGGAGCCCTGCGGGCGGGCGTCATCGGGGACGAATCGTAGAACGGCCCGGCCCGCACCCGTGCTGCAACGCAGAAATCCGGGTAACATGGGCTCGGAGGCAGCCCCTTCCGCGCCCGGCGCGCCAAGCGGGGCCGCCATCGGGAGCTTCGAGTGAGCGTCCTTTCCCTTCCCCCCCCGGCTTCTCCCGTCGCCGCACCGGCGTTCGGCCCGGGCGCGAGGAAGCTCGCCTCTCCCGGGCGCCCCGTGGAGCGCGCGGTCCTCGCCCACCACCTGGCCGTCCTGCCCCTTCCGGCCCGCACCCTCGCGCTCGTGACGGGGAACGCCCCCGGCGAGCTCCCGGCCGACGCGGTCCTCGTCCGCTGGGTCGCCACGCGACTGCGCGCCCTCTCCTCGAGCCTCGTCGCGGGCGAGCCTTCCCCCGCCGCCTTCCGGAGAGAGGCCGCCGGCCTCGCCTCCCTCGGCCCCGACCCGGCGCCCGCCGGCGAGGAGATCCTCGTCGGCCTGGCCGCAGCGGCCCGCCGGCTCGCGGCCTGGCGCCTCCTCCCCGAGGCCGCAGTGGCGGCCCTCCTGGCGGCGCTCCCGGCGGCCGGTGCGGGCCGCGACGCGGGCAGCGCGCAGAGAGTCCTGGACGACGCCGCCCGGGGCGGCTTTCCGGGACCGGTCGCGGCGCTCGTCGACCTCCTCGGCGACGCCGAGGCCGAGGACGGGGCGCTGAAGGAGGCCGCCCTTCGGCTCGCCGCGGGCGGGAGCCGGCCCGGGGCCGACACCCTCGCCGGGATCGTCGCCGTCGTGCGCGACGTGGCTCTCGGTACGTTCTGAGCCGTCCGGACGCCTCGCCGGCCGCGACCGGAGGGAGCCCGGTCCCGGGCCTCGGGCCCGAGGCTCAGCAGGCCTTCACCACGACGACCGCGACGTCGTCCGCGGGCCGTGGCCTCGCCGTGACGCGCGCCACCTCCTTCACGATGGCGTCGCGGAGCTGGCGTGCCGTCATCGAGACCGCCGGAAGACCGCGCAGGAAGCCCGCGAAGGCGTCGTAGCCCCACGGCGCGCCGTCGCGCCCCTGGGCCTCCGGGACCCCGTCGGTGTAGAGGACGACGACGTCCCCGGCGGAGAGGACGACGCTCCGGCTCCGGTAGCTCGCCCGCGTCCCCGCGCCGAGCGGGAAGGACGTCCCTTCCGACGAGAGGAAGGTGGCCGTGTCCCCGGCCCGAAGGAGCGGCTCGCAGAGCCCGGCGTTCACGAACGTCAGCTCCCGCCGGGCCGGGTCGAGCGTCGCGAGACAGACGGCCGCGAACATCCGCTTCTCGATCTTGGCGCGCAGGGCCGCGTTCACCTGCCCGGCCACCTCCTCGAGCGGCCCGCCGCGCCGCACGAGCGCGTTCACCATTCCTCCAGACATCGCCGCGGTCATCGCGGCCCTCGTCCCCTTCCCCGAGACGTCGCCGACGACGATGCCGAGGCTCGCCCCGTCCGCGCCGCTCTTCACGAAGTCGAAGAAGTCTCCGCCGACCTCGAACGCCGGGATGCAGACGCCCGAGACCTCGAACCCTTCCACGACCGGGTCCTCGTGGGGCATGACGGCCATCTGGGCGTCGTGGGCGGCCCGCATCGCCGCCTCGAGCCTCACCGTCCGCATCCGGCGGCGCAGGAGCACGGCGGAGAGGGCCGCCAGGGCGAGAGCCGCCGGGGCGCGGAACCACCACGTTCCCCAGAAGGGGGGCGTGACGACGATCCGCAGCCGCGCCTCCTCCTCGCCCCAGACACCGTCCGGGTTGGAGGCCTTCACGCGGAAGACGTACCCCCCGGGCGGCAGGCCGGTGTAGGTGGCCACGCGCTGCTCGGCGCCCGCCGGGACCCAGTCGCGGTCGAAGCCGTCGAGCCGGTAGGAGTAGCGGACCTTCCTCGGCGCCGCGAAGTGGAGCGCCGAGAACTCGATCGAGACGAGGTCGTCCTCGTGCGAGAGGACGACCTCGTCGGCGTACCCGACGAAACGGGAGAGGAGCACCCGCCCGCCGGCCTTCCCGCCGACCGGAACCGGCCGGTTCGCCAGGAGGAGCTCCGTCAGGACCGCCGGCGCCGGGTCGGTCCTCGCGACGATCTCCGAGGGGAAGAACGCGTTGAAGCCCCCGATGCCGCCGAAGAGCATCTCTCCCCGCGCGCTCCGGAGGAACGCCCCGCCGTTGAACTCGTCGCTCTGCAGCCCGTCGCGCACGTCCCAGGTGTGGAAGGCCCTCGCGCGAGGGTCGAACTCGGTGAGCCCCCGGTTCGTCGAGACCCAGAGCCGGCCCCGCTCGTCCTCGAGGATCCCGTAGACCGCGTCGCTCGAGAGGCCGTCGGCGGCCGTGACCCGCTCGAACCGTCCCGTCCTCGCGTCCCGCCGGTTCAGCCCGCCGCCGTAGGTTCCCGCCCAGAGGTTCCCGGCCCCGTCCTCGTGGAGGGCGAAGACGTAGTCGCTCGACAGGCTGCCCGGGTCGGACGGGTCGGCTCGCCACCTCGTGAAGGCGCCCGTGCCGCGGTCGAGACGGTTCAGGCCGCCCCCCTGGGTCCCGACCCAGAGCCCGCCGGCGGCATCCTCGAGGACGCAGCGGACGAAGTCGTTCGACAGGCTCGACGGGTCGGACGGGTCGTGCCGGTGGTGGACGAAGCGCCCCGTGTCGCGGTCGAGCCGGTCGAGCCCTCCGCCGTAGGTCGCGACCCAGAGCGTCCCGGCGCGGTCCTCGTAGACCGCGCGCAGCTCGTCGTGGGCGAGGCTCCCGGGGTCGCGCGGGTCGTGGCGGTGATGCGTGAAACGCCCCGTGGCGCGGTCGAGCCGGTCGAGCCCTCCGCCGTTCGTCGCCACCCAGAGGCTGCCGCCGGAGTCTCCGTAGACGGCGCGCACCGTGTCGTGCGACAGGCTCGACGGGTCCGCGGGATCGTGGCGGTAGCCACGGAAGACGTTCCTCCTCCGGTCCCAGCGCTGCAGTCCGGCCGAATCCGTGCCGACCCAGAGTGTCCCGTCGGGGTCCTCGTGGAACGACCAGACGATGTCGTGCCCGAGCGAGTCCGGGTCGCGCGGGTCGTGCTTCACGTGGAGGAACTTCTTTCGTCCCAGGTCGAGGGCGTTCAGGCCTCCGCCGTAGGTCCCCGCCCAGAGGACCTTCGACCGGTCCTCGTAGACCGACCAGACCCGGTCCGTCGCGAGACTTCCCGGCACGGAGGGGTCGTGGCGGTGGACCGAGACCGCACCCGACTTCCGGTCGAGCCGGGCGAGCCCGCCGCCGTCGGTGGCGACCCACAGGCGCCCTTCGTGGTCCTCGGCGAGGGCCTTCACCAGGAGACTCGGGAGGATCGCGCCCTTCGGCCGCTTCACGAGCCGCCGCGTTCCGGCGTCGTAGGCGAAGAGGCCTTCGCCGTACGTCCCCGCCCAGAGCGTCCCCGAGCGGTCCTCGAGGAGCGCGCCGACGAGGAGGGGCGCCGGGCCGCTCCTCTCGTCCTCCACGTGGACGAAGGTGCGCCGCGCCGCGTCGAACCGGTCGAGGCCGCCGCCCCAGGTGCCGGCCCAGAGGACGCCGTCGCGGTCGAGGAGGAGCGCCCTCACGTCGTCGCTGGCGAGGCTGGCCGGGTCTCCCGCGTCGTGCCGGAACCTTTCGAAGCGGCCCGTGCCGGGGTCGAGGCGCGCGAGCCCTCCGCCCTGCGTCCCGACCCACATCCTCCCGTCGCGGTCCTCGCAGAGGGAGCGGACGATGTTGGCGGGGAGGCTGGTCGCGTCGGCCGGGTCGTGCCGGAACCGCGTCACGTCGCCCGTGGCCGGGTCGAGGCGGTTCAGCCCTCCCTCGAACGTCCCGATCCAGAGCATCCCGGCCCGGTCCTCCCGGATGCACTTCAGGTCGTTGTACGACAGGCTCCGCGAGTTCCCCGCGACGTTTCGGAAGACGGTGAAACGATGGCCGTCCCAGCGGTTGAGACCGTCCTCGGTCGCGAACCAGAGGTATCCGCGCCGGTCCTGGAGGATCCCCTCGATGATGCTCTGCGAGAGCCCCTGCGCCAGGGAGATCCTCTCGAACGTCCCCGGCTCGGCGACGGCGACGGTGGCCGGGAGGACCGCGACGAGGGCGGCGAGGACGCGACGAGAGGCCCTCATGCCCCCGTGTACGTGCCGGCGCGGCGACGGTTCGTCCTGCGATGGCGTCGCGCGCGCGAGCGCTTCGACTCGTCGCGCGTGTCGGCGAAGAAGACGTCGCGGTGGACGCGGAGGAAGGGGCGTGACGGAATCGTCGTTTCCCTTCACAATGCGCTGGTGGCGTCCCGAACACCACGTGCGGACGACGGACGGGCGAGTCTCGCTCACCGCCGAATCCGCAAGCCGGAATCGACGACCCCCGCCCGCCTCTCCGCGAATCGTCGCGGAAAGGTGGACATCCCCTGAACCACCGCCGGGAAGGCGGAGACGAAAGGAGCCCTGATGGCGACGAAGAAGAGCGTGAAGAAGGCCGTGAAGAAGGCCGTGGCGGCCGTGAAGAAGGTCGCGAAGAAGGTCACCCCCAAGGCGGCGGCCAGGAAGGCCCCGGCGAAGAAGACGGTCGCGAAGGCCGCCCCGAAGGCGGCCGTGAAGAAGGCCCCGGCGAAGAAGGCGGTCAGGAAGGCCGTGAAGAAGGCCGCCCCGAAGAAGGCCGCCCCCGCGAAGAAGGTCGTCGGGATCCTCTGACAGCCCGTCGCGCCGGAGCCGGCCCTCTCGAGGGGCCGGCTTCGCGCGGCGCCCGTATCCCCCATCCTCCCGGTCCGGACGGGGACCGGAACCCTCCTGGCCCCGACGAAACGGGAAAACTGGCCTGCCCGGCCGGGCTCGAACCGGCGACCCTCGGCTTAGAAGGCCGATGCTCTATCCAGCTGAGCTACGGGCAGGCGCTCTGCCGGACCGAGCGGAACTGTAGCAGGAGGCGCCGGGTCAGCGGGACCGGGCGACGCGGCGACGCAGCGCCGACGGCATCTCGGAGGGCATCCCGGGCGGCGCGGCGCCGTTCGGCGCCTTCGCGTGGCTCTTCTTCCCCTCGGCCCGGAGCCAGTCGCGAAGCGCGGCGGCGTCCGCGATTCCTGCGTCGGCACCGGTCAGCGCGACCCTCTCGGGGTCCTCGCGGAACGCGAGACCGCCCACGAGGACGGTGATCCCCGGCGCTGCGGCGCGGACTTCTGCGATCGTCTTCGCCGCCTCGGGCACGTGCCCCGCGAGCGAGACCGACAGCGCGAGCGCCGCCGGCGGGCGCTGGGCCACGAAGTGGACGAGCGCCTCCCGCGGAACGTTGGCTCCGAGCGACTCGGCGTCCCAGCCCGCCTCCCGGGCCACGTCGGCGAGGAAGCGGATCCCGAGGTCGTGGAACTCGCCGGCCAGACACGCGAAGACGATCCGGCGGGAAGTCCCCGGCGGGGCTGCCACCCCCCCCGAGGAACGCGAGAGGACGCGGCTCAGGAGGGTCGTCGCGAGGTGCTCCTCGGCGATCGACGCCTCCCCCCGCGCCCACATCCGGCCGATCTCGGCGAGGGACGGCATGACGAGGTCTCTCACGACGATCGCCGTGTCGGCGCCAAGGGAGCGAGAGCGGGAGACCAGCCCCTCGACGGCCGCTTCGTCCCCTCCGAGGAGGGCGAGGAGGAACGGCCCGGAAAGGTCCGACAGATCGGGTCCCTTCGCCCGGGACGTGACGACGCGGGGTCTACCTGAGGCCACTCTGCACTCCACTCGCTCTACGCGGCCGCCAAAGGGCCGGATTCGTCACGCTTTCACCTCGAGGCGCGTCCCGCCCCAGACGTCGAGGACGGCCCCGGTCACCGTCCCGGCCGAGGGCGAGAGGAGGAAGAGCGCCGAGGCGGCGACGTCGAAGGGGTCGAGCTTCTCCTCGAGGGGCCGCTCGTGGGAGACCGCCTCGAGGTTTCGGGTCCGGTTATCGGTCGACCCGGGGCAGAGGGCGTTCACGGCGACACCGAACGGTCGGAGCTCGAGAGCGAGGGCCTTCGTGAAGCCGACGAGGCCGAACTTGGCCGCGCAGTGGGCGACGACGTTCGCGTCCCCCGCGGTGCCGTGGATCGAGGCGACGTTCAGGACGCGCCCGTGGCTCTTCTTCAGCTCGGGGAGCGCGGCGTGGACGAGGAGGTAGGCCGACTTGAGATTTGTTCCCAGGACCCGGTCCCACTCCTCCTCGGCGAGCTTCTCGAGAGGCTTCCAGACGAAGACGCCCGCGTTGCAGACCACGGCGTCCAGCCGGCCGGTCTCTTCCACGGCGCGCGCCACGAGGCGCTCGACCTCGGCCCGGTTCGTCACGTCCGTCGGCACGGCCAAGGCCGATCCGCCCTCCGCCCCGATCTCGCGGGCGACGTCCTCGATCTCGGCCGCGGTCCTGGAAGCGAGGACGACGCGGGCCCCGGCCCGGGCGGCGTCGAGCGAGATGGCGCGGCCGATGCCGCGGCCGGCCCCGGTCACGATGACGGTCTTCCCGGTGAGCGGCTTCTCCCCCGCGATACTCATCCCTGCACGCCTCCCGCGCCGGGTCTCACCGCGGCGCCTCCCTCTCTTCGCCGGGAGGTCCCTCGCGGATGCCGGTCCCGAATCCGGGGAGGCTAGCACGGCGGACATCCGATGTCGGGCACCTACAATGCCGGCCGGAGGCCCAGCTGAAACCCATCCCGATCCTCGCAGCGCTCCTCTTCGCCGCCCTCCCGGGTGCCGCGGCGCCTCGCCTCGAGACGCTCTTCGTCTCCTCGCCCGCCCTTCCCGCGGACGTACGCGTCGTCGTCCAGCTCCCTCCCTCCTACGACTCCTCCCCCGCCCTCCGCTACCCGGTCCTCTACTTCCTCCACGACGGGTTCGGGAACGAGAACGTCCTCTCCCGCCGCGGGCTCGCGGCGCGCCTCGACACCGAGATGGCGGCGGGGCGCCTTCCCGAGATGCTCGTCGTCTCGCCGCGGGGCGTCGGCACCTGGTTCACCGACTCGCACGACGGGAAGGTGCGCTACGGCGCCTTCCTCGACGAGGCGCTCGTCCCCCGGATCGACGGCGAGTTCCGGACCCTGGCCCGCCGGTCAGCCCGTGCCGCCGCCGGCATCTCGATGGGGGGCTACGGCGCCGCGAGGTGGGGGCTGCGCGCCCCGGAGCTCTTCGCGGTGACCGGTGGCCTCTCTCCCGCGGTACAGCAGCTCGCCCGCCGGTCCACGGAGACCATCCCGCTCCTCGTCCGCCCCGCGTTCCGCCGGGTCTTCGGCGACGGGCGCACGGCCGGCGCCTACCGGAGGCACGACCTCGCGTCGATCCTCCTCGACTCGCCGGGCCTCGCCGCGCGGGCGCCGGAGCTCCTCCTGCGCTGTGGCACCGAGGACGAGTACCTCCTCGCCGACGTCTCGTCGTACTTCCACAAGCTCGTCGCGGCGCTCGGGGGCCGAAGCGAGCTCGTCCTCGAGCCCGGCGGTCACGACTGGGATTACTGGCGTTCCGCCTTCCTCCCCTTCGCCTCCGGTCTCGTCCGGCGCCTCGACCGGGCCGGGGAGGTCTCGTGAACGGCGCCCGCCTCGTCCTCTTCGACGTCGACGGGACCCTTCTCTCCTCCGGGAGGCACGGCCTCGACGCCTTCTCCGAGGCGCTCCGCCTCACCTTCGGGACCGCGGGGGACGTGGCGTCGTACCGCTTCGAGGGAAGGCTCGACCCGGTCATCGTCGCCGACCTGATGGGCGCCGCCGGGATTCCCGGCGACGTCGTCGCCGAGCGCCGGGAGGCGGCCCTCTCCCTCTACCTCGACCTCCTCGAGGCGGCTCTCGCCGAAACCCCTCCGGCGCTCAAGCCCGGCGCCGCCGAGCTCGTCTCGCGCGTTGCCTCGTTCCCGTCCGTGGTGCCCGCGCTCCTGACGGGAAACGTGAGGCGGGGAGCTCGGATCAAGCTCTCGGCGGCCGGCCTCTGGGACCGATTCCGCTTCGGCGTCTTCGGCGACGAGGCGTCCCTGCGCACCGACCTCGGCCCCATCGCGCTCGCCCGGGCCCTCGAGGAGACGGGCCGGGCCTTCTCCCCGGCCGAGACCGTCGTCGTGGGCGACGCCCGTGCCGACGTGGAGTGCGGCCGGGCGATCGGCGCCCGCGTCGTCGCGGTCGCGACCGGGCGCACGAGCGCAGAGGAGCTCCGCGACGCGGGCGCCGACGTCGTCCTCCCGAGCTTCGCCGACGTCGCGTCGGCCTGCGAGGCCATCCTTGCTTGACTCCGCCTTCCTCCTCCTCCTCCTCGCGTCCGCCCCGCCGGCCGTGCCGGCGCCCCCTCCGGGCTTCGGGCCGCCTGTCGACGTCTCCCGACCGCCCGTCCACGACGTGACGATGTCCGTCGACGTCGGCCCCGCGAGGGACGTCATGACGCTCCTCTCGGGCGGCCCCGATGCGCCCGCCGCGCTGCGGCGGCTCAGGACCTCGCGGCCGTTCGAGCTCGCCCTGTCTCGGGCCGGCGGCAACCCCGAGGACCTCCTCGGCCGCCTCGTCTCGGTGGCGGCCGGCACGCCCGACCCGCTCCTCTCGGGTTACGCCCGGCGCGAGAAGGCGTTCACACGGGTCCTCGACGCTCTCGAGGCGGACGGGACACGTCTCGCCATGGTGCAGGCCCGGCGGATCGCCGGGCTCCTCCCCGCCACGACGACCGTCACCGCGAGACTGCGAATCGTGCCGCTCTTCGGCCTCGGGAACTTCGCCGACGTCGTCGCCGAGAGCGACGGCGAGACGACGTGGCTCTTCGCCGACCTGCCCGGCCTCGTGCCCGACGGCACGGTCGACTTCATCCCGAGGGAGACCGTCCTCTCCCTGCTTCGCACCTCGGCGGCCGAGTCGTGGAAGCGCCTCTTCGCCCCGTTTCGCGCCCCGCCCGCCTGGCCGGAGGTGAAGGACGCGAGCTTCGAAGCCCTCCTCGCCCTCACCGTCGCCGAGGGACCCGAGACCATGTTCCTCTTCGCCGACGAGTTCTTCCCGCTCGGGACGATGTTCGAGGACCCGATCCAGCGGAGCTTCGAGAGGTGGAACGCCGCCGCCGAGACGCTCCTCGACCCGAAGTCGAACGAGGAGACCCGGCGGGCCGCTCTCGCCGCGGCGTCGGGGCGCGGCGAATTCTGGAGCCGCCACGCGGCGGTCGTCGGCGCCCGCTGGACGGAGACGCTCCTGGCTCGGGCCGGGAACGCCCGGTACCTCGAGGCGCTCGCCGCGGGCCCCCGCTCCGTCGCGCTCCTCTACGCCGAGGTGACGCGGAAGACGAAGGAGCCCGGCTTCGGAAAGGCCGCCCGCAGGGCGCTCGAGGCCGCGCCGCCCGCGAAGTGAGCCCACGGGCGCGGCGGGGTCCGGCCGGTCAGAGAGAGGCGCAGCAGGGGGAGTGGCAGCGGTCGTAGACCGAGCCGCGCTGGGCGGGGGTGAAGCCGGCGTCGCCGATGAGGGCGACCATGTCGTCCCGGGTCATCCGGTTGTGGGCCCCGGCCGCGGCGACGACGTTCTCCTCGATCATGATCGAGCCGAGGTCGTCGGCGCCGAAGAAGAGCGAGACCTGGCCGATCTTCTTCCCCTGGGTCACCCACGAGCCCTGCAGGTGCTCGACGTTGTCGAGGTAGAGGCGCGAGAGGGCCAGCGTCCGCAGGTAGTCGTGCCCGGTCGAGACCTCCACCGTCCCGTCGAGCGCGGTGTTCTCCTCCTGGAAGGTCCAGGGGATGAACGCCGTGAACGACTCCTTTCCCTCCGCGAGGGACGCGTCCTGGACCCGCCTCACGACGTCGAGGTGGGCGACCCTCTCGGCGTACGTCTCGCCGACGCCGAACATCATCGTCGCCGTCGTCGGCAGGCCGAGGCGGTGCGACTCGCGGTGGACCTCGGCCCACTTCTCGGTCGGCGCCTTGGCGAGGGCCCAGATCCGCTTCCGAACTCCGTCCTCGAGCACCTCGGCGCCGCCTCCCGGCACCGACATGAGGCCGGCGTCCTTCAGGCGCGCCAGGACCGAGGCGACGGAGAGCTTCTCCTTCTTGGCGAGGAAGAAGATCTCCGGCGCCGAGAAGGCGTGGCGGTGGATGCGGGGGTAGCGGTCCCGCAGGAAGGAGAGGAGCCCCTCGTAGAAGGAGAACGGCAGGTCGGCGTGGACGCCCCCCTGCAGGAGGACGCCCGTCCCTCCGAGGGCGAGGGTCTCCTCGACCTTCGCTCCGATCTCCTCGAGCGGGAGGACGTAGGCGTCCTCCTCGCCCGCCTTCCGGTAGAAGGCGCAGAAGCTGCAGCGGTAGATGCAGACGTTCGTGTAGTTGACGTTCCGGTCGACCTGGTACGTCGCGACGTTCCCCGGATGGAGGCGGCGGCGCGCGGCGGCGGCCGCCGCGCCCAGCTCGAGGAGGGGCGCCTCCTCGAAGAGGACGAGCGCCTCGGCGGGGGTGATCCGGCCGCCGGCGGCCGCGCGGTCGAGGATCGTCGCGGCCCTTGCGGAGCCCCCGAGCCCGGGGGTCGGAGGGTTCGGGAGGAAGACGGCCGGGGCGGCGGAAGACATCAGGAGAAGGACCTCGGGACGAGCGGCACCCCCGAGAACGGGGGAAGGTCGGGCGACGAGATGAGGCCGCGCGCGGCGGCCCGCCGGTAGAACTCGGCCAGCCCCTTCTCGTCGGCCTCGTCGAGGTCGTGGTGGAGATTCATCTCGAGGTATTCGGCGACGGTCCTGCGATCGAGGCCCGTGCGAGCCGCCGCGGCGTCGACGATCTCGCCGATCCGGTGCCGCGCGTAGTCGCGCGACCAGAGGAACGGCTCGGGGGCGACGTCGCGCCTCACGGCCCAGACGGCGAAGACGAACGGCAGGCCGGTCAGCCGGCCCCACCCCTCGGCGAGGTCGAGGACGTGGAGCCCCGCGAGGTCGGCCCTGAGCGCCGGGTCGCCGATGACGAGCGCGGCGTCGTCGGTCTCGAGCATCCGCGGCAGGTCGGGGAGCGCGCGGTGGAACTCGGGCTTCAGGCCGTAGAGGTCCTCGAGGAGGATCCGGGCCATCGCGGCCGAGGAGCGCGAGCTGACGTCGAGGGCGACCGTCCGGATCTCCCCGAGGGGCTTCCGCGAGACGAGGAGGACGCTCCTCACCCTGGCGTACGAGGCGATGCCGACGCCGCGGACGATGCGGACGCCGGGGATGCGGGCCGCCTCGATGGCCGGCACGAGGCCCGCCTGGACCTCTCCCCGCGCGAGGCGCTCGGCGCAGGCCGACGGCACGTCGGTGATGGGGAGGAACCCCTCGACCGCGCCCCGGAGGAACCCCCAGGTGACCGGCCAGGCGTTCACGAAGTCGACGACGGAGACGGGGATGGCGGGCGTCATGGCCACGTCGATCTTACGACGGCGGCTCCGCTCCGGACTCGGGCGACAATCGGGAGGTGAGCTCGCCGCCGCTCCTCGTCTCCGTCGTCCTGCCGTGCCTGAACGAGGCCGAGACGCTCGAGCGGTGCGTCCGGCGCGCCGTCGACTCGCTCGCGGCCGCGGGGCTCGCCGGAGAGGTGATCGTCGCCGACAACGGCTCGACGGACGGCTCGCAGAAGATCGCCGAGCGCGCCGGGGCGCGGGTCGTCCCCGTTCCCGAGAAGGGCTACGGCGCCGCGCTCCTCGGAGGCATCGCCTCCGCGCGGGGGAAGTACGTCGTCATGGGCGACGCCGACGACTCCTACGACTTCGGCGAGGTGCCGGCCTTCGTCGCGAAGCTCGAGGAGGGGCACGACCTCGTCATGGGCTCGCGCTTCCGGGGGCGGATCGAGCCGGGCGCGATGCCCTTCCTCCACCGCTGGCTCGGGAACCCGGTCCTCTCGTTCCTCGGGCGACTCTTCTTCCGCGTCCCCGTCTCCGACTTCCACTGCGGCATCCGGGGCTTCCGGAAGGAGGCGTTCGAGACGATCGGCCTGAAGACGACGGGGATGGAGTTCGCGAGCGAGATGGTCGTGAAGGCCTCTCTCTTCGGCCTTCGGATCGGCGAGATCCCCGTGACGCTCCGCAAGGACGGGCGGTCCCGGCCGCCCCACCTGCGCACCTGGCGGGACGGCTGGCGGCACCTGCGCTTCCTCCTCGTCTACTCGCCCCGCTGGCTCTACCTCTGGCCGGGGCTCCTCCTCGTCCTCCTCGGCGCGGGCCTCCTCGCCTGGCTCTTCCCGCGGCCCCGCCACGTCGGAGCGGCGACGCTCGACGTCCACGCGATGCTCGGCGCCGCTGTCATGGTCCTCGTCGGCGTCGAGGCGATGACGTTCGGCGTCTTCGCGAAGGTCTTCGCCGTCACGGAAGGGCTCCTGCCGAAGGACGCGCGCCTCGAGCGCCTCTTCAGGTTCGTCACCCTCGAGACGGGGCTCGTGGCGAGCGCGGTCCTCTTCGTCGCCGGGACGACCCTCTGCGCGTCCGTCGCGGCCGACTGGGCCGCCTCGCTCTTCAACTACCTCGACTACTCGGACTCGATGCGTCGGATGATCCCCGGCGCGCTCCTCCTCGTCCTCGGCGGGCACGGGCTCCTCTCGTCGTTCTTCCTCTCGATCCTCGGGCTGAAGAGGCGATGAGCCCGCCGGCCGGGCTCGGGGCCGTCGCGGCCGTGCACGGCGCCCTCGTCTTCGGCCGCAGGGTCCGCGTCCTCGCGGGCGCCCTCGCCCCGCTCCTCCCCCCGGGAAGGCTCGTCGACGTCGGCTGCGGCAGCGGAACCCTCTCGGCCTGCATCGCGGCGCTGAAGCCCGACGTCGCGCCCGAGGGGTTCGACGTCCTCCTGCGCCCCTCCTGCGCGATCCCGGCCCGGGAGTTCGACGGCCGGCACCTTCCCCTGCCCGACGCCTCGGCGGCCACCGCGCTCCTCGTCGACGTCCTGCACCACGCGAAAGACCCCGTCGCGCTCCTGGCCGAGTGCGCCCGCGTCGCCTCCGTCGTCGTCGTGAAGGACCACCTCTCCCGCGGCCCCTTCGACGAGCGGGTCCTCGCCTTCATGGACTGGGTCGGCAACCGCCCGCACGGCGTCGTCCTGCCGTACCGCTACTTCTCGCCGGCCTCCTGGGCGGCCGCCGTCTCGGCGGCGGGTCTCGGGGAAGAGCGGCGCGAGGGCGTTCCGGGGCTCTACCCGTTCCCGTTCTCGGCCCTCTTCGGCCGGGGCCTCCACTTCGTCGCGCGGCTGGCGCGGCCCTGAAGGGTCGTGACCCCGCACGGGTCCGGAGTTCGTCCAGCCGGCGCGGAGGGGGGCTCGGGGGGGGACCGGCCGCTGGCCCGCAGGGCCGTGACCCGGTACGGACCCGAACGCTTTTCCGCCGGCGCGGAGGGGGGCTCGGGGGGGACCGGCCGCTGGCCCGCAGGGCCAGGGTCCCCCCCGATTCACTTCTGTTTCAGCCCGCCGACATCGAGCCCAGGAAGTCGAGGTTCGTCTTCGACTTCTCGAGCCTCTCGAGGAGCAGCTCCATCGCCTCGACCGTCGAGAGCGGCGTGAGCACCTTGCGGAGGATCCAGATCCGGTTGAGCTCGCCCTTCTCGATGAGGAGCTCCTCCTTCCGCGTCCCCGACTTGTTGATGTCGATGGCCGGGAAGACGCGGCGGTCGACGAGCCGCCGGTCGAGGTGGACCTCCATGTTGCCCGTCCCCTTGAACTCCTCGAAGATGACGTCGTCCATCCGCGAGCCGGTGTCGATGAGGGCCGTCGCCATGATCGTGAGCGAGCCCCCCTCCTCGATGTTGCGCGCCGCGCCGAAGAAGCGCTTGGGCTTCTGGAGCGCGTTCGCGTCGACGCCGCCGGAGAGGACCTTGCCCGACGGCGGGCAGGTCGTGTTGTAGGCGCGGGCGAGGCGGGTGATGGAGTCGAGGAGGATGACGACGTCGCGCTTGTGCTCGACGAGCCTCTTGGCCTTCTCGATGACCATCTCGGCGACCTGGACGTGGCGGGTCGCCGGCTCGTCGAACGTCGAGCTGATGACCTCGCCCTTCACCGACCGCTGCATGTCGGTGACCTCCTCGGGCCGCTCGTCGATGAGGAGGACGATGAGCGTGATCTCCGGGTGGTTCGTCGTGACCGAGTTCGCGAGCGCCTGCAGGAGCATCGTCTTGCCGGTCCGCGGCGGGGCGACGATGAGGCCGCGCTGCCCCTTGCCGACCGGCGCGATCAGGTCGAGGACGCGCGAGGACATGTTCGGCGTCTCGAGCCGGATCCGCTCCTGCGGGTAGAGGGGCGTCAGGTTGTCGAAGAGGATCTTCTCGCGCGCCACGTCGGGGTGCTCGAAGTTGACCGCCTCGACCTTGATGAGGGCGAAGTAGCGCTCCCCTTCCTTCGGCGGACGGATCTGCCCCGAGATCGTGTCGCCCGTCCTCAGGCCGAACTTGCGGATCTGGGAGGGGGAGACGTAGATGTCGTCGGGCCCGGCGAGGTAGTTGTACTCGGGCGCCCGCAGGAACCCGAACCCGTCCGGGAGCACCTCGAGGACCCCTTCCGAGAAGATGAGGCCCGCTCTCTCGGTCTGCGCCTGCAGCACCTTGAAGATGAGGTCCTGCTTGCGCAGCGCCGGCGCTCCCTCGACCTCGAGCTCCGCGGCGATCTTGAGGAGCTGCGGCATCGGGGTGTTGTGCAGCGTCCGGATGTCGAGCATCGGCTGATCGTCGAGGTCCGCCGGGACCTGCTCTTCCAGGTCGTTCGGGAGCTCGTTCGGGTCGATCGTGGGGTTGACGTAATCGGTGCCGGGGACCTTGCGGCGGGGCATCAGGACTCCTTCTGTGGCGGACCCTCTGGCGCCGCGGGCACGGCGCCCTCCCGGGTCCTTCCGGTGAGCCGGTCCTTGAGAAGACGGCCGAGGGTGGGGAGATTTTCGCCTGTTTCGGACGAAACGGGCAGGAGGGGGCGGTCGGAATCCTCGTATTCGGCGGCGAGGGCCCGGAGCTGGCGGAACCGCTGCGCGGGCCTCACGGCGTCCCACTTCGTCGCCGCGACGACCGTCGGGACGCCGGCGTTCCTGAGGAAGAGGGCCATCGAGCGGTCCGAGGCCTGCGGCTCGAGCCGGCCGTCGACGAGGAGGAGAGCGAGGTCGGGGCGGCGCTCCCCGGTCAGGAGCTCCTCGATCTGCCCCGCGAACCGCTCGCGCGACTCGCGGGCCGTCTTCGCGTAGCCGTAGCCGGGGCAGTCGACGACGTGGAAGGCGTCGTCGACCCGGTACCAGTGGAGGGCCTGGGTCCGGCCGGGGGTCTGCGACACCCGCGCGACGGTCGTGTCGAGAACGGCGTTCAGGAGGCTCGACTTGCCGACGTTGGAGCGGCCCAGGACGACGACCACCGGCAGCGGCAGGCCGCGTGGCCGCTCGCCCGCCGCGTGGGCGGCGAGCTCGAGCCGCACGCTCTTCCCGAGCGGACTCTTCACGGGGACCGCTCGCGCGGACTTGGGCGTGCGGGAAACGGGCGTCACTTTCCGGGTCATAGGTTCTTGAGGGTCATGAGACCTGGGAGGGAGGCCCCCGCGAGGGGGGCCGCCCGTCGGGTCAGTGTGCGAGGTTCGAGGGGGGGGCCGTGCCGGCCTCGGCGGGGACGCCCTTCGGCGGCGTCGCGACGGGCTCGGTCTCCAGGGCGAGGCGGACGACCTCGTCGACCTCGTCGACGAGGTGGCACTCGAGGACGGCCCGGATCTCCTCCGGGAGGTCGTCGAGGTCCTTCTCGTTCTCCCGGGGGAGGACGATGGTCGTGATCCCGGCGCGGTAGGCGGCGAGGAGCTTCTCCTTGACGCCTCCGACGGGGAGGACCTTCCCCCGGAGCGTGATCTCCCCCGTCATCGCGACGTCCTTGCGGCAGGCGATGTTCGTGACGGCGGAGAGGATCGAGGTGGCCATCGTGATCCCGGCCGAGGGGCCGTCCTTGGGGATCGCCCCCTCCGGGATGTGGACGTGGATGTCCTTCTTCTCGTAGAAGTCGGGCTCGGCGCCGTACATCTCGGCGCGGCTCCTGACGTACGAGAGGGCCGCGCGGGCCGACTCCTGCATCACGTCGCCGAGCTGCCCGGTCAGGACGAGATTCCCCTTGCCCCTCATGAGCGTCGTCTCGATGTGGAGGACGTCGCCCCCCGCCTCGGTCCAGGCGAGGCCGGTGGAGAGGCCCACCTCGGCCTTGTCCCCCTTCCTGGCGGGGCGGTGCTTGGGCTTGCCGAGGAAGTCGGGGAGGTTCTCGGCGGTGACCGTGATCCCCTCCGTCGCCGCTCCCGGCTCCTGGGCGACGACCTTGCGGGCGATCTTCCGGCAGACGGAGGCGATCTCGCGCTCGAGGTTCCTCACCCCCGCCTCGCGGGTGTACTTTTCGATGAGGCCGTAGAGACCCGAGTCGTCGAAGACGGCCTGCTCGGGCTTCAAGCCGTTCTCCTTCACCTGCTTCGGGACGAGGAACTGCTTCGCGATCGCGAGCTTCTCGTTCGGCGTGTAGCCCGAGAGGCTGATGATCTCCATCCGGTCCTTCAGGGCGGGAGGGATCGGGTGGATCACGTTCGCCGTCGCGATGAACATGACCTTCGAGAGGTCGTACTCCACGTCGAGGTAGTGGTCGACGAAGGCATGGTTCTGCTCGGGGTCGAGGACCTCGAGGAGCGCCGCGGACGGGTCGCCGCGGAAGTCCATCGACATCTTGTCGACCTCGTCGAGGAGGAAGACCGGGTTGACGGTCCCGGCCTTCTTCATCAGCTGGATGATCTGGCCCGGGAACGCCCCGATGTAGGTCCGCCGGTGGCCGCGGACCTCGGCCTCGTCCCTGACGCCGCCGAGGCTGAGCCTCACGAACTTGCGGTTCATCGACCGGGCGATCGACTTGGCGAGCGACGTCTTGCCGACGCCGGGGGGGCCGGCGAAGCAGAGGATCGACCCCTTCGTCTCGGTCACGAGCTGGCGCACCGCGAGGAACTCGAGGATCCGCTCCTTGACCTTCTCGAGGCCGTAGTGGTCCTCGTTGAGGACCTTCTCGGCGTTCCGGATGTCCTTCGACTCGCGCGACGCCTTCTTCCACGGCACGTTCACGAGCCAGTCGATGTAGTTCCTCGAGACCGTCGCCTCGGCCGAGACGTTCGGCATCGCCTCGAGCCTCTTCAGCTCGGCGAGCGCCTTCTCCTTGACCTCTTTCGGCATCCCGGCGCTCTCGATCTTCTGCCTCAGCTCCTCGAGCTCGTCGGACTTGTCGTCCTTCCTCCCGAGCTCCTGGTGGATCGCCTTGATCTTCTCGTTGAGGTAGTACTCCTTCTGGGCCCGCTCCATCTGCTTCTTGACCTTGTTGTTGATCCGCCGGTCGATGTTGATCTTCTCGATCTCGATCTCCAGCAGGTCCTGAAGCTTCTGCAGCCGTTCCAGGGGGTTCACCGTCTCGAGGAGGCCCTGCTTCTCGGGCGTCGCGATCGACGCCGGGAGGTGGCCCGCGAGCATGTCGGCGAAGACGTCGGGGTCGTCGAGCGTGAGCGAGGCGAGGAGCCCCTCGTAGGCGAGCTGGTGCGAGAGCTTGGCGTACTGCTCGAAGACGCCGAGCACCTTCTGCATGTACGGGGCGACCTCGGCGCCGCCGCCCCCGAGCGGCCGCGCCTCCAGGGGCTCGACCTCGACCTCCTTGTGGCCGCCGGCGGCGGCGAAGGAGCGGATGACGCCCCGGGAGGCCCCCTCGACCATCACCTTGATGTGGCCGTTGGGAAGCTTGAGCGACTGGACGACCGTCGCGACGACGCCGACGTCGTGGATGTCGCCGGAGGCCGGCTCGTCGATCTTCGGGTCGCGCTGGGCGGCGAGGAAGATCGCCTTCTCGGGCGTCAGGAGAGCCGCCTCGAGCGCCGCGATCGACGACGCGCGGCCCACCACGAACGGGGCCATCATCCTGGGGAAGACGACCATGTCCCGGAGCGGCACCAGCGGAAGGGTCCGTCGGGCGCTCTTCTGGGGCGGGGCCGCGGGAGAAGTCATTCGGGTCTACCTCGTGGGACGGGGGCTCTGGCCCGGCGCACGGAGCGCAGGGCCGGGCGACGCCGGGGAGAAGGCCGTCAACCGGCCTTCCTGAGCGACAGGATCGGCGCGGCGCGCCGCTGGACGACTTCCTTCGTGATGACGCACTCCTCGATCTCCTCCTCGGAGGGGACGCGGTACATCACGTCCAGCATGATCTCCTCGAGGATGACCTTCAGGCCGCGCGCCCCCAGGGTGCGCTTCATCGCCTCGTCGGCGACCTCCTCCACCGCGTCGTCGGTGAAGCGCAGGCCGACGTTCTCGAGCTCGAGGAGGGTCTGGTACTGCTTGAGGAGGGAGTTCTTGGGCTCCCTGAGGATCGCGACGAGGGCCGCCTTGTCGAGGTCGTGGAGGGTCGCCACGACCGGGACCCGGCCGATGAGCTCGGGGATCATCCCGAACTTGATCAGGTCCTCCGGGTGGGCCTTCTCGAGCGTGTCGCCCGAGCGCTTCTGCTTCTTCGACTCGATCTTCGCCCCGAAGCCCATCGCCTTCTCGGTCAGCCGGCGGCCGATGATGTCCTCGAGGCCGACGAACGCCCCTCCGCAGATGAAGAGGATGTTCGTCGTGTCGATCTGGATGAACTCCTGGTGCGGGTGCTTGCGCCCGCCCTGCGGCGGGACGTTCGTGACGGTCCCCTCGAGGATCTTCAGGAGGGCCTGCTGGACCCCCTCGCCGGAGACGTCGCGAGTAATCGAGGGGTTCTCCCCCTTTCGGGCGATCTTGTCGATCTCGTCGATGTAGACGATGCCCCGCTCGGTCTTCTCCTTGTCCTGCCCCGCCGCCTGGTAGAGCTTCAGGATGATGTTCTCGACGTCCTCTCCGACGTAGCCCGCCTCGGTGAGGGTCGTGGCGTCGGCGATCGTGAACGGCACCGAGAGCATCCGGGCGAGGGTCTGGGCGAGGAGGGTCTTCCCCGTCCCGGTCGGCCCGATGAGGAGGATGTTCGACTTCTGGAGCTCGACGTCCAGCTTGCGGTTCCGCTCGAAGTAGTCGATCCGCTTGTAGTGGTTGTAGACCGCGACGGCGAGCTTCTTTTTCGCCTGCTCCTGCCCCACGACGTACTCGTCGAGGAACTCCTTGATCTCGCGGGGCTTGGGGAGCTTGGACTCGGGCTTGGCCTGGTCGAGGACCCGGTCCTCCGCGATGATGTCGAGGCAGATGTCGACGCACTCGTCGCAGATGTAGACCGTGGGCCCCGCAATCAGCTTCTTCACGTCGCGCTGCGACTTGTTGCAGAAGCTGCAACGGAGGACTTCGCCGGAGCCGGTTTTCTTCGTCATCCCTGAGTGGATCCTTCCCGGGGGAATTCTAGCGCCCCCGGCCGCCGGGGGCCGGATGGAAGGGGAGTCAGTCCCGGTTCCTGAGGACCATGTCGATGAGGCCGTACTCGCGCGCGGCCTCGGCCTCGAAGATGTTGTCGCGGTCCGTGTCCTGCTCGATCCGCTCGAAGGCCTGGCCCGTGTGGGTCGCCAGGATCTCGTTGAGCCTCTTCTTCATCCTCACGAGGTCGCGCGCGGCGATCTCGATGTCGGAGGCCTGCCCCTCGAGGCCGTAGGCGAGCGGCTGGTGGATGAGGACCCGCGCGTTCGGCAGCGCCGCCCGCTTCCCCTTCTTTCCGCCCGCCAGGAGGACGGCCCCCATGGAGGCCGCCTGCCCGATGCAGTAGGTCGCCACGTCGGGCTTGACGTACTGCATCGTGTCGTAGATGGCGAGCCCGGCCGTCACCGACCCGCCGGGGCTGTTGATGTAGAGGGTGATGTCCTTCTCGGGGTTCTCGGCCTCGAGGAAGAGCATTTGCGCGATGACGAGGTTCGCGACCTCGTCGTTGATCGCGGTTCCGAGGAAGATGACGTTGTCCTTCAGGAGCCGGGAGTAGATGTCGTACGCCCGTTCTCCCCGGTTCGTCTGCTCGATCACCATCGGGACCAGCATCGGTCTCCTCCTCTCCTCTCTCCGCTCAGGAAGCCGCGACGGCTTCCGTCAGGAGCAGCTCGAGGGCCTTGTCGATCCGGAGCTCCTCCCGGATCCCGTCGAGGCGGTCGTTCTTGGCCAGCTGGCCCTTCAGCTCGGAGAAGGATGCTCCCATCGACCGGGCCCGGCGCTTCAGGTCGGCGTCCAGCTCGGTCTCGCTGACGTCGAGGCCCTCGGCGTCGGCGATGGCGTCGAGGAGGAGATACTCCTTCACCCGCCGGACGGCCGCCGGGCGGGCCTCCTCGCGGAGCTTGTTCCAGTCCAGCTTCGCCTCCTTCAGGTCCATACCCTGAGACGCGAGGAAGCGCGCGTACTGCTGGAGGGAGGAGTCGACCTCGGCCGTGACCATCGTCTCCGGGGCGTCGACCGGGTTCAGGGCCAGGAGGGCGTCGAGGACGGCGCGACGCCGCTTCTCCTTCAGCGCCTGCTCCTTCTCCCGCGTCATCCCCCGGACCAGCTCGGCCCTCAGCATCTCCATCCCGGCCCCCTCGGGCGCCTCGCCCTGCCGCGGCGTCAGGACCTGCCGGGCCAGCTCGTCGTCCCACTCGGGGAGGACGCGCTTCTTCAGGGCGTGGAGCTGCACGTGGTAGAGGACCGACTTCCCGGCGAAGTCGGCGTCGACCCCCTCCTGGGGGAAGTCCTTCTGGAAGCTGACGGTGACGCCCGGCTCGGCGTTCCGGAGGTGGGCCGACATCTCGGGGAGCGTCTCCTCCCCGCCGATCTCCACGAGGACCTTCGGCCGCTCGAAGTCCTTCCCGTCGCCCGCGGGAAAGACCCCCTTGATGTCGACGAGGGCGAAGTCGCCGTCCGCAGCGGGGCGGTCCTCGATCGGCTCGAAGCTCGCGCGCCCCTCCCGGATCCTCTCCAGGGCGGCGGAGATCTCCTCCTCCTTCGGGTCCGTCGGCTCTGTGGGGACCTTGAGGCCCCGGTAGTCCTTCGGCGTCACGGCGGGGCGGTGCTCCACCTCGACCTTGAACGTGAGCGGGGCGTCCGCCTCGTACTTCAGGTCGTCGATCTTCGGCTCTCCGACCGGCGAGATCCCCTTCTCCCGGAACGCCTCCCGCAGCGACTCGCGGAGGAGCGACTCGAGGACCTCGCTCTTCAGCTCGTCGGCGAAGCGCTTCTTCACGATCGCCGCCGGGACCTTTCCCGGGCGGAAACCGGGAAGCCGGACCTGGCGGGCGAGGGACTTCGCCGCCTTCTCCGTCGCCTCGAGAACCTCCTCGAGGGGGATCTCCAGCGACAGCGTTCTCTTCGTCGGGGACTCTTCAACGTACGACGTGATGTTCATGGGGGGTCTCTCGTTTCGGCGTGGTGCGGGAGGAGGGACTCGAACCCTCACGGGTCGCCCCACCGGATCCTAAGTCCGGCGCGTATGCCATTCCGCCACTCCCGCGGAGCGGACGGGGAATGGGACGTTACCACAGGGGCGCGGCCGGCCCGCGCGGCTCGGGCGTCACTTCGGCGCGAGCATCGGCACGTAGCTCCCGTCGTTGGTCCCGGGCCGCTCGGCCCCGCCGTCGTTGACGACCCCATACGCGAGGAAGGGGCTCGCGCCGGAGACCCGGAAGACCCGGACGTACCCCTGACGGATGCCGACGCTCCCGAGGAGCTGGTTCCACTGGAACCACTGTCCCGCCTTCAGCGTCACGTTCCCCGTGCCTCCGGCGTTCGCCCCGGTCTCCCCGTCGAAGACCTGCGCCTGCACGACGATCGGTCCGCCCCCGGGCCCGGCGTGGACGACCGCGACGTTCGACCTGGACCCGCCGTCCTCCCTCAGCCCGAAGACCCAGGCCTCGGTCGACGCCACCTCCGAAGCCCCGAGCCCCGAGTAGTAGACGCCGTAGGAGCCCTGCGGCTGGCCCGGCGACTTCGTCCGGGCCCCGGCGAAGCCGTTCTCCGGCTGGCCCGACCGGGAGAAGGTCGCCACGACCGACCCGGCGTAGGAGCTCCCGACCGGGCCGACGTCGACCCCGAGCGACCGCAGGTGCGGGATCGCCTCGACCACCTTCTGCTCGCGAGGCTGGAGGAGGTCGGTTCCCGTCCGGCGCGGGACGCCCGCCGCCGCCAGCGACTCGACGTAGCCGAGGTCGACCGCCACGGTCGACGCGGTCGGGTTCGCCAGGATCAGCTGGGTCGAGTAGATCCCGAGCTCGAGGACGACCGGCACCGTCCGCGCCGGGACGCCCGAGGCGACCGGGATCGGGTCGATGAAGGAGCCGTCGTTCGTCCCGTAGTCGTTGAAGACGCCGTAGGCGTAGAACGGCCCGCTCCCGGAGCTGCGCTCCACGAGCGCCCACCCGTTCGTGAAGCCCGCCCTGGCGAGGACCGCGCCGAGCTGTGTCCATTGCAGCGGCGCCAGCCAGATCGTCTCGGGCAGGACGTAGCTCCTCGTGTCTCCGGCCGTGCCCGACCTGAGGGTGACGCGTAGGCCCACGTCGGCCGTGGAGGAGAGGTTCACGAGCGCGAGGTTCGAACGGGCCTCCGCCGTCTCCCGCAGGCCGAAGACGTGCTGCCCTTCCGGCGTCACCCACTCGTCAGGCGTCAACGCCGGGTAGGCCACGCCCGCCCGGCCCTCCGGGAGAAGGGCCGTCGTCCGCGCGAACGCCGCCCCGGCGTCGAGCGACGAGAGGCCCCGGAAGCGGACACGAAGGGTCCCCCCCTGGGAGGAGCCGGGAGCGGCCTGCGGGACAGGGAGTCCCTTCGACCTCAGGTACGCGAGGGCGTCGTCGACGACGAGCTGGCGCCCCGCGCCGAGCGTTTCGCTCACCGTGCCGCTGCCGCTCCCGTTCAGTGCAGTGGCGGCGGTGTAGGTCAGCTCCAGGGTCGAGGCCGTCGTCCCGCGGTTCGCCAGGACGAGCTCGCTCCGGAAGCGGGAGGAGCCGAGGCCGAAGGCGTCGAGGACGATCGGGACGACCCGCTCCGTCTCGGAGGAGGTCACGGCGATCGTGACCGTGACGGTGTTCGAGGCCGCCCCCTTCGAGTCCGTCGCCCGGTAGGTGAAGGAGGCCGTGCCGACGAACCCGGCCGGCGGCGTGAAGGCGAAGGCGCCGGAGGGCTGCAGGCCGAACGTCCCTGCCGGGGGCGGGGAGACGAGGCTCGCCGCGAGCGGGTCGCCGTCCGGGTCGGTGTCGTTCGCGAGGACCCCCGGAGCGCCCACCGACAGGGTCGCCCCGCTCGCCACGGAGTAGGCGTCGGGGGCCGCCGTCGGCGCGCGGTTCGCGGCGGTGATCGTGATCTGCCGCGTCGTCGTGCCCGATCCGAACGCGTTCGTCGCCGTCAGGCGGACCGTGAGGGTCGCCGCGCCGCCGTAGACCTTCGTCGGGTTCTGCGCGGCCGAGAAGGTCCCGTCGCCGAAGTCCCAGCTCCAGGAGGTCGGCCCGCCCGTCGAGGTGTCGGTGAACTGCACCGTCTGCCCGGGCGCCGGCGAGGAGGGGGAGAAGGTGAAGCTCGCCGCCGGGGCGACCCCGGCCGTGGAGACCGTGACCGGCTTCGACGCCGTGTCCGAACCGGACGCGTTCGACACCTGGAGCGTGACGGTGTACGTGCCGGCGGCGGCGTAGGCCTTCGCCGGGTTCGGCGCGGTCGAGGAGGAACCGTCCCCGAACGTCCAGGACCACGAGGTGGGACCGCCCGTCGACTGGTCGAAGAACGAGACCGCCTGCCCCGTGACCGGGGAGGAGGGGCTGAAGCCGAAGGCGGCGACCGGCGCCGTGGCCGCCGCGACGGTGATCGACCTCGACTCCGAGTCCGACCCGCCGGCGTTCGTGGCCGTCAGGGTCACGGTGTAGGTCCCGGCCGAGGCGTACGCGCGGACCGGGTTCCGCTGCGACGACGTCCCGCCGTCGCCGAACGTCCACGACCAGGAGGTGGGAGTGTTCGTCGAGGTGTCGGTGAACTGCACCGTCTGCCCGACCGCCGGGCTGCCCGGGGAGAAGGCGAAGTTCGCGACGGGCGCCGCGGGCGGGGCGCCGGTGCCGTAGTAGTACTGGATCGCCGCGATGTCGTCCGACTGGGGCTCGTCGGGATGGGACGGCGCGAGGGTCGAGCGCATCACGGCCGCGTCCCACTCCGCCGGGGTCGTCGTGCTGAAGCTGCTCTCTCCCTCGTCCGGGTGGCCGAGGCCGACCGTGTGCCCCACCTCGTGAAGGACCCCGGAACGGAAGACGGCGACGGTGTACCCGGATGCGCAGGTCGACCTGCGCATCCACGCCTCCCCGACGGCCGCGCTGAAGTAGCCGCTCTGCCCCTTGAACGAGCAGGCGGGCCCGAAGGCCGACGTGACGCCCCCGAGGCCGAGGACGCCGAAGCCGCAGCCCATCGGCGTCGACCACCCCCCGCTGACGCTGTCCACGTCGAGGTTGACGGCGATGTTCCCGCTCGACGCCGAATAGGAGTACCGGACGTCCGTGCCGGGAACGGCGGCCCACTGGGTCACCGCGTTCTGGACGTGGGTCAGCCCGTTGCTGCCGTCGGTGAGGTTCGTCTGGGTGCCGACGGGGTGGACCACGCCGTTCGGTGAGACGGCGCAGCCGGGCGCACCGCTCCAGTTCCAGCGGAAGAGGTTGCCTCCCTCCGGGCCTCCGAGGTTGACCCAGAGCGCACGGGGACCTCCTCCCGGCCCCACGGGAAGCCGGAGCGGGCCGGCGGGCGACGCCTTCGCGGCCGGCGGCATCGGCTCGCCGCGCCCCACCGCCTTCAGGGCGGCGAGGAACGAGTCCAGCTCCCTGACGTGGTCCGGCGCCGGGGCTTCCGCGCCGTCGGGGGCCAGAACCTCCTGCTCGCCCGCCTGGAACATCGTCCGGACGGCAAAACGGCGGCCCTCGGGATCCTCGAGGATGTCGAAAACGGAGAGGGCGAACTCCGTCGGCTCGTACTCACCGGGTCGGCCCGGTACCGGAACGAGGAAGAGGATCGCCTCCTGGCCCGGGACGAATGTCGGCCTGCCGGGGATCCAGACGACCTGCTCGTCGACCTGGCCGCCGGGGAGGACGAGCCGGATCGGCGAGGCGGGGACCCTTCCCTTGAGGACCTCGACGACGTCCAGGTCCGTCACCGTGACGATGGCCGGCCCCGCGCCCGGACCCACCAGGCGCGAGGAGCTTTCGCCAGCCCGGACCCGGACGACGACGGGCGCGTCTCCGGCGAGGGCCGGGTCCGGCATCGGGAGATACGTCGCCGCCCAAGCCCCGGGCCCGACGGCCGCCAGGAGGGTGCAGAGGACCAGGGCACGAAGCCCGGTTCCCCGTCCGCGTCCCGGGCCGAATCCTTCGAGCTTCTCCATGGCGACCTCCCGGGTCCCCCGCGGTCCGATCCATCGGGCCGCACACGGTCCCGATTACATAGTGTGGGCTCCCCACGCGGCGGACTCAACGTCGGAACCAGGGGTCCACAAACACGAACCGGGGGCCGGCGTCTCCGCCGACCCCCGGGGATGTTCTGGTGAGCCGTCAGGGACTCGAACCCCGAACCCAGAGATTAAGAGTCTCTTGCTCTACCAATTGAGCTAACGGCCCGTGGACCACGGCCGGCCGACCCGGACGCGGGACGCGAATTATACGAGGAGCGGTCCGAACTTCAAGCCCCGCGTCCCGACCGGGCTCATACCGCCTTCCGGTGGATGAGGTGCTTGATCTCCTGGTTCCCGAGGGGGGACGTCGCCGAGACGATCAGGGCGGCGTTCCCGTTCCCGACGTCGGGCATCGTGGCCGTGACCTTCACCAGCCCGTCGCCCCCGGTGACTCCGCGGTAGAGGACCTGGGTCGGGGCCACGTTCGAGACGACGCGCAGCGTGATGTGCGCTCCCGGGACGGCCCGGTCGGTGAGCGAGGTCGAGGCCCGGACGGAGAGGGCGACCGCCTCGCCCGACACGAGCTCGCCCCCCTTGACGAGGTTCAGCTCGAGCCTCTCGGCCGCCGCTTCGGCCGCGAGGTACTCGATGATGACCTGGTCGAGAGAACGCTCTGCTCCCTGGCTGCCGCCGGTCAGGGCCCCCGAGGCCGGGGGACGCGGCGTCGCGCCCGAGCCGGGGGGCCGAGGCAACGCTCCCGACGCGGGAGGCCGTGCCAGCTGGGCGGTCGTCGGCGGCTTCTGGGACGCGGGGGCCGGCATGGCTCCCGACGACGGCCCCCCCGCCAGGATCGCCGCGGCGGCGGCGGCCGCCGCCGGCGACAGCCGGACCGTGCCGCTCGCCGGACCCGGCTCCGCCGAGGCTGCCAACGGGGCGGACTCGTCGAACCGGCCGCGGCGGATCGCCTCGATGATCCTCCGGTGCTGGAGGTCCATGACCTGCCGGACGGCCTTCTCGTCGACCTTCCCGTCGGCCACGAGGTCGTTGTAGGGGCTCCGTTTCGACAGCAGGATCTGCCCGCCGACGTAGACGAGGGATTCGACGATGGGGTTCGCGAGCCCCCGGTCCTCCGTCTGGACGTGGAAGACGCGGTCCCCATGCTTGATGTCGGTGTTGAAGCCCGTGATCACGACAGACTGTCGATTCTAGGGCCCAGAGGCCCCGCGATCTACCGACCCCTGCCGGAGCGCCGCTTCCCGAGGAGCGGCGCGAGCCAGGCGCCGGTCGCGGAGCCGGACGCCCCGGCCACCTCTTCGGGGGTCCCCTCGGCGATGACGAGGCCTCCCCTCACGCCTCCTTCCGGCCCCAGGTCGACGACCCGGTCGGCCGTCTTGACGACGTCGAGGTTGTGCTCGATGACGATGACCGTGTTCCCCTTCTCCACGAGGGCGTGGAGGACACCGAGGAGCTTTCTCACGTCGTCGAAGTGGAGGCCCGTCGTCGGCTCGTCGAGGATGTACAGCGTCCGCCCCGTGGCCCGGCGCGAAAGCTCACGGGCCAGCTTCACCCGCTGGGCCTCGCCCCCGGAGAGGGTCGTCGCCGGCTGACCCAGCTTGATGTACCCGAGCCCCACCTCTACCAGCGTCGAGGCGACGTTCCGGATCGACGGGACGTTCGTGAAGATCTCGGCGGCCTGCTCCGCCGTCAGGTCGAGGACCTCGGCGATCGAGAGCCCCTTGTAGCGGACCTCGAGCGTCTCGCGGTTGTACCGGTGGCCGCCGCAGACGTCGCAGGTGACGTAGACGTCGGGCAGGAAGTGCATCTCGATGGCGATCTGCCCGCCCCCGCCGCACGCCTCGCAGCGCCCCCCCTTCACGTTGAAGGAGAAGCGCCCCGGGCCGTAGCCGCGCATCCGGGCCTCGGGCACCTGGGCCATCAGGTCGCGGATCGGGCCGAAGAGGCTCGTGTACGTGGCCGGGTTCGAGCGCGGGGTCCGCCCTATAGGGGACTGGTCGATGTCGATGACCTTGTCGACGTGTTCGAGCCCCTCGATCCGCTCGTGGGCCCCCGGCTTCTCGTTCGACTCGTGGAGCGCCCGAGCCGCGGCCCGGTAGAGGATGTCGTTGACCAGGGTCGACTTGCCCGATCCGGAGACCCCCGTCACCGCCGTCAGGCAGCCGAGGGGGAAGCGGACCGTCACGTTCCGGAGGTTGTTCGCGCGGGCGCCAATGACCGAGATTTTCTTTCCGCTTCCCGGGCGGCGCGTCTCGGGGACGGGAATCGAGAGCTCGCCGGAGAGGTACTTCCCCGTCAGCGAGCGCGGGAACTTCACCAGCTCGGCCGCCTTCCCCTCCCCGACCACCTCGCCGCCGTGGACCCCGGCGCCGGGCCCGAGGTCGACGACGCGGTCGGCCGACCGGATCGTCTCCTCGTCGTGCTCGACGACGACGACCGTGTTCCCGAGGTCGCGCATCGCCATCAGCGTGTCGATCAGCTTCCTGTTGTCCTTCGGGTGAAGGCCGATGGACGGCTCGTCGAGGACGTAGAGGACCCCCATCAGCTTCGACCCGATCTGCGTGGCGAGGCGGATCCGCTGCGCCTCGCCCCCCGAGAGGGTCGCCGACGCCCGGCCAAGGGAGAGGTAGCCGATGCCGACGTCGTTCAGGAAGCCGAGCCGGTCCTCGATCTCCTTCAGGATCTTCCCGGCGATCTCCCTCTCCCGCGGCGCCGCGTCGAAGGAGACGAAGAAGGCCTTCGCGTCCTCGAGGGTCATCCCCGTGAGCGCGTCGATCGCCTGCCCGCGCACCTTCACGGCGAGCGCCTCCGCCTTCAGGCGGCGGCCGCCACAGTCGGGGCAGGGGGTGGCCGACATGAACTTCTCCAGCTCCTGCCGCGCCTCCTCGCTCTCGACCTCCTTGTACTTCTCGGTCAGGAGCGGGACGAGCCCCTTGTAGGAGGAGGACCAGACGTACTCCCCCTTCTCGGACTTCCACTTCCACTTGATCTCCCGGTCCTTCGAGCCGTGGAGGATCATGTCGCGGACGTCGGCCGGGAGCTTCTTCCAGGGGACGTCCATCGAGAACTTCGCCGCCTTCGCGAGCTGCTCGACCTGCCGGAGGCGCCAGTTCGCCGAGCCGGGCTTCCAGAGGGCGATCGCCCCCTCGGAGATCGAGAGCGACGGGTCGGGGACGAGCCTGTCGGGGTCGACCCGCGGCACCGCGCCGAGGCCCGAGCAGGCCGCGCAGGCGCCGTAGGGAGAGTTGAAGGAGAAGAGGCGCGGCGTGATCTCGGGAAGCGACGTGCCGCAGTCGGGGCAGGCGTAGGAGGTCGACAGGGTCTCCTCGGAGGCCGTCGCCCCCTTTCCGTCGACGACCGAGATCGTCACCAGGCCGTCCGAGACGCGGACGGCGGTCTCGAGCGAGTCTGCGAGGCGCCGCCGGGTCTCGTCGTCGCGCCGGACGACGAGGCGGTCGACGATCACGTCGATCGAGTGCTTCTTCTGCTTGTCGAGCTCCGGCGGCTCGGCCAGGTCGACCGTCTCGCCGTCGACCCGGGCCCTCACGAAGCCCTTCTTCGCGAGCTCGGCCATCTGCCGCCGGTACTCCCCCTTCTTCCCGCGGACGAACGGGGAGAGGACGAGGAAGCGGGTCCCTTCCGGCATCGCCAGGATCCGGTCGGTCATCTGCTGGATCGTCTGGGCCGAGATCTCGCGCCCGCAAGAGACGCAGTGCGGCTGGCCGATCGAGGCGTAGAGGAGCCGCAGGTAGTCGTGGATCTCCGTGACCGTCCCCACCGTCGAGCGGGGGTTCTTCGACGTCGTCTTCTGCTCGATCGATATGGCCGGGGAGAGCCCCTCGATCGAGTCGACGTCGGGCTTCTCCATCTGCTCGAGGAACTGCCGCGCGTAGGCCGACAGGGACTCCACGTACCGCCGCTGCCCCTCCGCGAAGAGGGTGTCGAAGGCGAGGGACGACTTCCCCGACCCCGAGACGCCGGTCAGGACGACGAGCGCGTTGCGCGGGATCGAGAGGGAGACGTTCTTGAGGTTGTGCTGCCGCGCGCCGCGGATGACGATCGAGTCCATGTCGTGTCTCACTTCCGCCCGGGGCGAAGGGAGCGGATTATCACCCCGGGGTTCCGCCCGGGGGTCAGGTCTGCCTTCTACACTCTACGGGGGGCCGTAGAGTGTAGAAGGCAGACCTGACCCCCTCCCGGGCCCCCGGAGGAACGATGGACGTACCGATCCACCCCGCCCTCGCCCACTTCCCGGTCGCGGGGGTCTTCTTCGCGGCCGGCGCCCTGGTCCTGGCGCTCGCGAGGCCGTTGCACCGGAACGAGGCCCTCGCGGGGGCGGCGCTCCTCCTCGCGGCCGCGGTCGCCGGCGGCATGGCGGCGGCGCTCACGGGGTGGCTCTGGGCCGACGACCTCGCGTACCTGGCGGGAGGGTTCGGGCCCGTTCCGGGCCCCCGTGCCGTCGCGGGGCTCGCCCGGAGGCACGCCCTCCTCGCCTTCGCGGCCGTCGCGGCGGCGGCCCTCGGCCTGGGGCTCGCGCTCGCCGCGCGGAAGCGGGGTGGCTCGGTCCTCCCGGCCCTCCTCGCCACGCTCCTCGCCTGCGCGCTGATGGCCGCGACGGGGCACGTGGGGGGGACGATGGTCCACGCGCCGCCGGAGGCGGGGGAGGGGGAGGGGGGAGTCCCGGCCGGTCGCTGACGGGTTCGACCCGGCCTCAGGAAGACGGCTCCAGAAGCCGGGCTCGCGCAGCCACCAGGAGATCGGTGTCGGCCTTCCACTCCGGCCGACGCCTCCCGGGACGGAAGGGCAGGACCACGCGCCGCGCGGCGAGCCGAAGCGACGAACCCGCGAGGATCGCCGCCCGGGCCCGCGCGGCGAACGCCGGACCTCGCCTCTTGCCGGCCCACGCGACGAAGTCGGCCCAGAGGAGGCCCAGGTCGAGGCTGCCGATCGACCCGCTCCCGTTCGAGCAGATCGTGGCGCCCTGCTGGTGCATCGCCCGGAAGTCGGGAAGGAGACGGACCCGCCAGCCGCCGTCGCGCGCGCGGAGGCAGAAGTCGAGGTCCTGGACGTAGAAGGCGAAAGAGACGTCGAGCGGCCCGTGGCTTCGCCAGACGGAAGCCCGCATCGCCATCACGGCTCCCGATACCCACCCCACGTCCGCCGGCTCCTCCACGTGCAGCGGCTTGACCTTGCGCCAGCCGGGAAGCCTCCCGAGAAGGGCCGGGAGGCCGCTCGCCTGCGCGAAGAGCCAGAGCAGGCCCGGTTCCCGCCCCGCGCTCCACTGGGGCGATCCGTCGGGATACCGGAGGGCCGCGCCGGCGATGCCGAGGGTCCGGTCCGCCGCGAAGGCCGCGGCCACGGCAGCGAGGCTTCCCGGCTCGACCACGGCGTCGCTGTTGAGGAGGACGACGACCTCTCCTCTCGTCTCGGCGACGCCTCGGTTCGCGGCCCCCGCGAACCCCGTGGGCTCCTCGTTGCGGACGACCCGGACCCTCGCGCGCCCCGAGAGGGCCTCTGCCGTGCCGTCGCGGCTACCGTCGTCGACGACGACGACCTCGAGCGCCGTTCCTTCCGGAAGCTGCGACGCCAGGGCGGCGTCCACGCAGCGCAGCGTCATCTCCTTCGTGTCGAGCGTCGGAACGACGACCGAGAGGAGCCCGGCCGCGGGGGGCGGATCGGCGGACCTCAGAGGGCCTCTCCGTGGAGAGCCCGGTAGAGCTCCGCCCGCTTCGCCGCGGCCCCGCGGGCGGAGGCTCCCGCCGGGCCCCCGCGAAACGGCGGCACCGCGAGCTCTCCCGAGAGGATCTTCTCCAGCATTCCCGCGATTCCCTCGGCCCCATTCTCCACCGGGACGACGACGCCGCCCCCTTCGTCCGCGATCCGTTCGGCGATCGCCCCGTGGCCGAACGCCAGCACCGGCACGCCGGCGGCACGGCACTCGGTCAGGGTGAGAGAGTACGTCTCGGGCCAGACGGAGAGAAGGAGCGCCACGTCGACCGCCTCCTCCCGAAGCCGCCGCGCGAGGCTCCCCGCCCGGTGGTGCCCCGCGACGCGTACGCCGCACCTGCGGGCCTCTCTCGAGAGCGTCGCGTCGCCGCTCCCGAGGATCGACCACCGGACCGGCCGGCCGCCGATCCTCCCGCTCCTGGCCAGCTCGAGAAAGACGAGGGCGCCCTTGTGCGGCCGGAAGGCCCCGACGAAGGCGACGCGGGCCGCCCCTTCGCGCCCGACGGGCCGCGTGCCCGCGGCGGGCGCCTCCCCGTCCACGCCCGGCGCGACCGGCTCGAGGACCCGCTCGTGCCCCCCTCTTCCGCGCGGGAAGAGCGCCGCGTACCTCGCGAGGAGAAACTCCGAGGGATAGACGACCGCGTCGACTTCCTCGAGAAGGGCGGACGCCTCTCGCCGCCAACCCTCCACGAAAGCCGCGGGGAGGCCCCATGTCGCCGCGAGGCAGGCCCGGCAGCGCTCCGTTTCCGTCGAGTAGCCGCAGAAGCGAGCCTGCGGCTCCTCGACGAGGTTCGGGCGCGGGCAGAAGAGGGCGAAGTCGTGGAGCGAGAGGACGAGGCGGAGCCCCCGCCCCGCGAGGGCCCGCAGCGCCGAGGGCGGCCACCCGGCGGCGCCCTCGACGTTCACGACCCCGGCCCCGACGAGCCGTGCCGCCTCGACGACCGCCTCCACCGCCGCCAGGCCGTCCGCACCCGGCCCGCCGCCCACCCAGCCGCTCCTCGCGACGTCTCCGCACGGACCGAGCCGCGTCCTGAGCCGCGCGCCGTCCCGGGTCGCGCGCAGCGTCCACCGGCCCGCCCCTGGCGCGAGGAGCGCCGTCGGCCCCAGGCGCTCCTCCTCCGCGCGCCGAGCGAGGAGCTGGGTCGGGACCCCGCCCCAGCGCGGGGCGGGCGGCGAGGCGAGGACGTCGAGCACGCGCACGTTGCCCACGGCACCGGAGAAGCGCTCGGGCGGGAGCGTGGTTTCCGCGAGCCTCTCCTTGAGCGCCTCCACGCGCTCGACGAGCCGCTCCGCGTGACCGCGAGGCCCTTCCGCGCGGAGCAGTTCGAGGGCGAGGCGCAACAGGCGCGGGACGCCCTTCACCCGCCCGCTCCCTCGCCGACCGCGGCATTCCCGAGGACTTCCTCGTAGACCTCCTCGATTCGAGTGGCCGCCTCCTCGAGCGTCCGCACCCGGGGGAGCGCGCGGCGCCACCCGGCCACCGTCTCCGGCCTCGCGACGAGCCGCTCCACCACGGCCTTCAGCGCGCGCGCGTCTCCCGCCGGGAAGAACGCGCCGCACTCCTCCGTGAACCTCTCGGGCAGCGCCCCGAGGCGGCTCGCCACGACCGGCACGCCGTGCGCCATCGCCTCGTCGACGACGAGGCCGTACGACTCGAGCCCGACGCTCGGCACGAGGAGGACGTCCATCCCCGCGAAGACCCTCGCCGCCTCTCCCTCCCCGAACCTTCCCTCCAGGGTCACGGCTTCCGCGCCCGGCCCTCGGAGGAGCCCCGCGGCGTATTCCGGGTCGGCGCCCGCGTCTCCCCAGAGCCGGAGCCGCGCCTCGGCAGGCGCCACCCTGCGAAACGCCTCCACGGCCACGTGCGCCCCCTTGTGGGGCATCAGCGCCCCGACGAATCCGAATCGCAGGGGGAGCCGCGGAGTTTCGTCGCGCCGCTCCACCTCGGGCCGCGCGTACGGGAAGCCGTACGGGAGTACCTCGACCGGCGCGTCCGCCGGCAGCCACCCCGCCTCCGTGTAGCTCCGGACGAGGAAGCGGGACCCGGCGATGTATCGCTCGGCCCGGAGGGCCCGTCTCATCATCCCGGCGCGCAGCGCGTGGAGGGCGGGGTTCGTCAGGGTCGCCGGCGGGAGGCCCGTGAGGGGCCGGCATCGGGCGCACTTCAGAGGCGACGGTCCCGCGCAGGCCGCGCCGTCCGCGTGGAGGAGGTTCACCCGCGCGCAGAGCGGCCACCAGTCCTGAAGCTGGAAGACGACCGGCACGCCGCGTCGCCTCGCGACCCCCGGGAGCGTCGCCGCGTGACCGGCGAGGTGGTGCACGTGGAGGACCTCCGGCCGAGTCGCTTCGAGGAACCTCCCGAAGTCCGCCGCCAGCGCCCCGTCGTGGATCGCGTTTCGCGAGAGCGGGTCCCGCTGGCGGAAGTCGTTCACGACGAGCCGCACGCGGACCCCGCCGTCCACGAGCTCGATCGCCCCCCCCTTCGCCCGCTCCGGCGCCGAGAGCCGGGCGTAGACCGCCACCTCTCTCCGCCCGGCCTGGTGGAGCGCCACAGTCCGCGCGAAGACCTCCGTCCCGCCCGTGGCCAAGGGCGGCCAGCCGTGAACCAGGTGGACGACCGGCCCCTTCGCCGGACCCGGCCGCCGCGCCGGCCGGAGACCGTCCACGACCCTCGCGCGCTCGGAGGCGAGCGGGTCCTCCGCCATGAACCGCGCGAGCCCCGGCAGGAAGCCCGGGTGACGCCGCGCGAGGAGCCGCTCGGACGCCTTCGCCCGGCCGGCCGCTTCCTTCCCGAAGCTCCCGCCTCCCCGGTGCCAGACGAACGTCGCGTCGTCGAGGACGTGCGTGAAGCCGCGACCCGACGCGCGAAGGCACCAGTCCACCTCCTCGCCGTATCCCGCGCCGAAGCCGCTCTCGTCGAGGAGGCCGACCTCTTCCAGCGCCTCGCGCACGAGGTAGAGGCAGAAGCCGACCCCCACGGGGATCTCCGGCGCGAGCCGGGCCGAGCGCTCCTCCACGAGACGCCCGAACGAGGCGACCGAGTGCCCCGCGGGGAGCGCGTTCTCCGCGAAGGGCCTCGGCAGCGAGCAGAGCGTCGCGTTGTTCGAGAAGGGGGTCGCGGAGGCGATCCGCGGGCGGCGGCGGGCGGCGGCTCCGAGCTTCCCGAGCCACCCCTCCGTCACCTCGGTGTCGCTGTTGAGGAGGACGACGTCCCCTTCCGCTTCCCGGATTCCCGCGTTGGCCGCGGCCGGGAACCCTTCCCGCGCGGGCCGCTCCAGGAGGCACGTTCCAGCCGGGCTCGCCGCGACGGCGGCCTCCACCACCCGCCGCGGTTCCGGTTCCAGGGGTCCGTCCGCCACGACGAGAAGCCGGTGCCGGGAAAGGTCCGTGTGCGAAAGGACCGCAGCGAGACAGCGCTCGAGGTCGGGCGAGGCGCCGTGGACGGGAACGACGACGGTGACGGCGCGTGCCGTCCCCATTCCCCGCCCGTCTCCGGCCGGCTCCCTCACCTCGTCAGGCGTCCCGGCCCTCGAGGGCGGCGAGCTCCGCCTCCACCATGCGGCGGACGAGCTCCTCGAACGTCGTCCGCGACCTCCACCCCAGCTCGCGGGCAGCCTTCCCCGCGTCGCCGCAGGTCTCGGTGATGTCCACCGGCCGCACGTACTCCGCGTCGAGGACGACGTGGCTCCGGTAGTCGAGCCCCACCGTCCGGAAGGCGAGCTCGCAGAAGTCGCCCACCGAGTGGGTCTTTCCCGTCGCGAGGACGTAGTCGTCGGGCGCCGGGGCCCCGAGGATCGCCCGAATCCCCTCCACGGTGTCGGGAGCCCAGCCCCAGTCCCGGCGCGGCGTCAGCGTGCCGAGGTGCAGCTCCTTCTCGAGGCCCCTGGCGATCCGTGCCGCGCCGCGCGCGATCTTGCGCGTCACGTAGTTCTCGCCCCGCCGCGGGCTCTCGTGGTTGAAGAGGATCCCGGAGCAGGCGAAGAGGCCGTAGGCCCGCCGGTAGACCCGGACGAGGTTCAGGGCGTAGAGCTTCGCCGCGGCGTAGGGGTTGACCGGCGACACCGGAGTCGACTCGCTCTGCGGGCTCTCCACCGGCTCTCCGAAGATCTCGCTCGTGGCCGCGAGGAAGAACCGCGCCCCGGGGACGTTCTGCCTCATCGCCTCGAGGAGCCGGAGCGTGCCGAGCCCCGTCGTGTCGGCCGTGTACTCGGGCAGGTCGAACGACACCTTCACGTGGCTCTGCCCGGCCAGGTGGTAGATCTCGTCGGGTCTCATCTGACGGACGAGCCACTGGAGACTCGACGAGTCGGTCAGGTCGGCGTAGTGGAGCTTCAGCCGCCCCTCGGCCCGCGCGGCCGCGCAGGCGGGAAGGGAGTCCAGACGGCTCCGCTGCACGAGGCTCGACTGCCTCACCAGCCCGTGGACCTCGTGCCCGTCGGCGAGGAGCGCCTCGGCGAGGTACGAGCCGTCCTGTCCGGTGATCCCGGTGATGAGCGTTCGCGTCATGGGTCCCGTGCCTGCGTCTCCCCGGAGTCTAGGCCGCGCTGGTCGTGCCGCGCCTCCCGGACGCCGTCGAGGCGCCCGGGACGGAAGTCGTGGCACTGGCTGTCAATAGAGCTTCAGATCGAACGTCCGGGTCAGGAACGCCGCCATCTCGGCGCGGGTCACGGGACTGGCCGGACAGTACAGCCCTTCCGCGCAGCCGAGCGTGATCCCGGCCTGGGCGAGGGCCTCGATGTAGCCCGCCGCCCAGTGGTCGACCGGGACGTCGGCGAACACCGTACCCGTCGGCGCTGGCGGAACCCAGGTCGCCCCGTTGCGCGCACGAAGCAGGAAGGCGGCCATCTCGGCCCGGTCGACGGGCCGGTCCGGGCAGTACTGCGACGGGGCGCACCCGTTCGTGAGCCCCTCGGCTGCGAGCTGCTCGATGTAGCCCGCGGCCCAGTGGTCGACCGGGACGTCGGTGAAGACCGTGCCGGTCGGAGGCGGAGGGACCCATCCCGCGCCGTGGATCGCCCTGAGGAGGAGGGCCGCCATCTCGGCGCGCGTGAGCGCGACGTCGGGACAGTACGTCGCGACGCCACAGCCGAGGGTCACGGACGCGTGGAGGATCGTCTCCACGTACGGGTAGGCCCAGTGGCTCCGCGGGACGTCGGTGAACGAGTCGCCGAGGTGGAGGACCCAGGTTCTCTCCGCGCCGGTCGAGAGAGTCTCTGTGACGGTCGCGTCCCAGTGCATCGCCGGGCGCGCAACGGGACCGGGGATCTCCAGCTCGAAGCAGTCGCCCGTCGTTCCCGCACAGCTCGCGGTCGTCCCGGCAGCAACGCTTCCGTAGGAGGCGCTGCCGTCCGCGATCGTGTAGGTCGCCCCCGGCGCCAGCAACGAGCCGAACGCGGAGACGGTGCCCGTGAGGAGCGCCGCGCCTCCGGACGGGTTCAGCCAGGACGGGCTCACGACGACCCGCTCCCCCGGCTCGAAGACTCCGTTGACGTCGGATCCGCCGCCGCCCGGCGCCTGCGCGTCCACCACGAGGCCCGCCGGGAGCGCCGAAACGACGGCCGTCGTCACGACGCCGGAGTTGTTCGCGGAATTCGGGTCGACGCCCCCCCCGGTGAGGACGGCCGCATTCGTCATCGACGGTGCGCCGGCTCCCGGGAGGACCGTGACGTTCACGACGGCCGAGGCGCCGGCGCTCAGGGTGCCGAGGGCGCAGGTGACGGTCCCCGCCGCCTCCGAGCAGCCCGGGGAAGCCGAGGAAAAGGCCGCTCCCGCCGGGAGGGTGTCGACGAGGGTCACGGCGGACGCCGCGGACGGCCCGAGGTTCTTCGCGGTCAGGGTGTAGTCGAACGGCGCGCCGGCAAGCGCGGGGTCCCACGCTTCGGCCATCGTCAGCTCGAGGTCCGAGCCGCTCCCCGCGAACGTCGTGACCCATATCTGGTTGTTGCCCGTGTCGTAGTCGTAGAGCGTGCCCGAGATGCTGCCCGAGCTCTGGATGGTCCCGGCCCCGTTCACGGTCACGACGATGTCCCGGAACGGGAAGGTCCCCTTCACCACCGTCCCGAAGTTGCAGGTCACGACGCCGGCGGCGTGAGCGCAGCCCGACGAGGCCGACGTGAAGGAGACGAGAGGGGAGAGGGCCACGGTGGCGCTGACGCCCGTTGCCGCGACGACGCCGGTGTTGCTCGCGTAGACGCGGTAGGTCAGGGACCCGCCGACGGCCACGGGGTCGGGCGTGTCCTGGATCTGGATCCCGAGGTCGACCATGCTGACGGAGGCGAGGACGTCGACGCGCCCCCAGCCGAACGTGTTGTTGGGGACCTCCGTCCCGGGCACGCCGCCGCAGGTCTGCGCGCTCGTGCGCGGCACGGCGGAGAGGGCGATCCGGTCCTCGACCAGGCCCACCTGTCCCTTCCACTGCGGCCTCGCCGAGAGGAGCAGCGCGACGTGCCCGGCGACGTGCGGGCCGGCCATCGACGTCCCGCTGAACGAGCCGTATCCGCCGCCGGGAACGCTGGAGCGGATGCCCACCCCCGGCGCGGACACGTCCGGCTTGAGCCGCCCGGAGCCGTCGACCGTCACCGGACCGCGGCTCGAGAACGACGCGATGCCGTCGGACGAGTCCGTCGCGCCCACGCTGAAGGAGGCCTCGTAGATCGCAGGGGGGTCGCTCACGGAGCTGCAGGAAGACCCGCTGTTGCCGGCGGAGACCACGACGACGATCCCCGCGGCGCGGGTGTTCTCGACGACGGTCTTGAGGACGAGCGGGTCGGTGCACCCCTCGCTCGGCGGGCATCCCCAGGAGTTGTTGATGACGTGGGGCGCCTTTGCCGGGTCGGGGTTCAGGCCTGCGAGATTCGTCGGGGCGACGAACCACTGGAAACACTCCGAATAGGTCGCCGGCGTGCCGTTCCCCTGGTTCATGTTCCGGCAGCCGATCCACTTCGCCTGGGGAGCCATCCCGATCTGGTTCGTCCCGCCGTCGTCCCCGACCATCGTCCCCATGGTGTGCGTGCCGTGCTCGTCGTCGTCGCAGGGGACGGGAGAGTTGGCGCCGCAGACGCCGCCTCCCGAGTGGATCGCGTCGTGCCAGTTGTAGTCGTGGCTGGCGGACGATCCGTTCCAGCCCCGGTACTTCCCCTTCAGCGCCGGGTGGTCCCAGTCGTACCCGGTGTCCTGCCCGCCGACGACCACGCCGAGCCCCTTGATGCCGAGGGCCCACGCGGACGGCGCACCCGTCTTCGTGATCCCCCACTCGATCGCGTCCGGCGCCTCGGGATCCCGGGGCGGCTCGGGCGGGAGCTTCTGGAGCGGGACGCTCGGGTTCGCCGAGACGCGCAGGACGTCGTCCCTCTCCGCCATCATCCGGACGACCTCGAGGTCGCCCCGGACCCAGACCATGTTGGCGATCCAGTAGGGCCGGAACTCGGCGCCCAGACCCTTTAGCTCGGAGAGGACGGGAGCCTGCGTGCGGGCCGCGGTCTCCCGCAGCGTGCGCGAGACGAACTCGCCCTTCTCCTCCTTGGACACGAGGAGAGCGGCCTCCCGGAGGGACGCCTGCTCGCGCAGGAAGACCAGGAACTCCACGCTCCCCTCGGCGTCGGCGGTCGAGAGGACCCAGGGGTCGACCTTGTCCAGCCACTCCCCGGCGAGGGCCTCGCCGGGCCGGCCCCAGACCGGAAAGAGAAAACCGACTACCAGAGAAAGGACGACGCTCCGATTCGGTCTGCCCACTCGCTTCCCTCCCGGTTCATCCCAAGCGCTGTCGAACCGGGCGAGTATAGCCGCCAGCCCGGGGCGCGGCCCGCCTCGAGAACCGCGCGGGCCGCACGCATCAGGCCCTCGTCAGAGGCACTTGTTCAGCTGCGGGAAGAGCCCCCGGGTCGCGGCCAGCCGGATCGACTCGGAGGCGGCCAGGAGCGGGAAATGGACCGTGAGGACCAGATGGTCCTCCTGCACCTGCCCGGTGAAGAGGACCGGGTGCTCGGGGAACCCCCCGACGGGCGTCGGGCCACCCTCGAAGACCCAGGTCCCCGAACCGTTGAAGCGTCCCTGCGGGTCGAGGAAAACGGGCCCGTCGACCCGCCCGTGGGCGCAGTCGGCCTCGATGGCGACCCCGGTCCCGTCCACCCACATCCTGATGCCGGGATCCCCCCACGCGCCTTCGGGCAGGGGTTGCGGGACCCCCGTGAAGACGACCGGGACGAAGCTCCCGTCGCCCGTCCCCTTCCCGGGCGCTTCGCCGTCGTTCACGACGCCGTAGGCCCACCATGGGCCCTCGCCGCCGACGCGGACGACCCTCACGTCGCCGTGGGCCACCCCGGCCTTCGCGAAGAACGCGTCGGGCTGGGCCCACTGCCCCGGCTCGAGCGTGATCGTGAGGGGCGCGCCCGCGGGACGTCCGGTGGCGCCGTCGACCACCTGGAGCTGGAGCGTGACGTCCTCGCCTCCCGGCTCTCCTGCGTTCAGCACGGCGACGTTGGAACGGGTCTCGGCGTCGGCTCTCAGGCCCCAGAGGAACCCCAGCTCGGCGTCGGCGGAGCCGGCGGGAACGACCGGGGCGAAGACGCCGAAGCGCCCTTCCTCCTGCCTCGTGAGGACACGGACGCCGACGAACGCTCCGAGCGCCTCCTCCTCGAGAGCCGTGATCCGGAGGGTCCCGGCCCGCGTTTGCGTCCCGCCCATCCACACGCCCACGCCGAAGAGCTCGAAGACGTCTGGAATGATCGCCTGCCGGCGAGCGGGCATCGGAAGAGTCGCGGAGAGGGGCACGCTCGGACGAGAGATCGAATCGACGAACGTCAGGGTGTACGTCGCGTCCGCGTTCCCGGGGTTCGCCACGATCAGCTCGGACCGATACGCGAGGGAATCGACGACGACCGGAATCGTAAAGGACGTCCCGAGGCTCCCTTCGTCGACGGCCGGCACGAAGGAGCCGTCGTTCGTGGCGTTGTCGTTGACGACGCCGTAGGCCCCGAAGACACCTCCCGCGGAGACCCTCTCGACCCGGACGTACCCGTTGTCGAAGTCCTGGGCCAGGCCGGACGGGTTCGAGAACTGCCTCCAGCCGTACGGCCCCAGGTCTTCCCTCTCGGAGAGGACGGCCTGCCGGTCGTTCACGGCGGAAACCACGGTGACCTTCACCGCGACCGGATCGGCGCCCGGGTTGTAGACGGCGACGTTGGTGCGGTCGGAGACGCTCTGGCGAAACCCGAAGACGGTGGCGCGCCCGGTGAACCCCTCGTCGGCGGGAACGGCGCCGAAGGAGACTCCCGCGTTGCCGGGGGGGTGGGGCGGCCGGGTCGGGGCCGTGATCCTCGCCATGACGCCGACCGGGGCCCGCGCCGGGTCGAGGCCGCAGATCTTCAGGGTCCCCGCCTGGGGCGAGTCGGGTCCCGAGGCCTCCACCGCGATCCCGAGCTGCCGGAGGAACTCGATGCCATCCGGGACGAAGAGCTGCTCCCCGCCGGGAACGCTGAATTCGCCGTCCCCGGCTCCTTCGACGCGTCCCATCGAGGGCGTGTACCTCACAGCGACCCCCAGGGCCGCCTCGTTCGGGTTCGAGAAGGAGATCTCGGTGAGGTAGCGGGTGCCCGAGGCCGTCACGTCGAGGACGACCGGGAGCAGCTGACAGGCGTACTCGGGCCTCGCCGCCTCCGCGGGAGCGGCCACGGCAATGGTGACTCCGAACGCAACCAGCGTCGCGCGAACGTTCATCCGGGACCTCCTCCCGCCCCCGGGGCGGACTTCTCCATCTGCAGGAGGGAGTGTCGCGGCGGTCCCGGATCTTTCTCCGTTGGCACCCTCCCTAGTGCAGCGTGAATCGAAACGTCCTCGTCAGGAACACGGCCATCTCCGCCCGGCTCACGGGGGCGTCCGGGCAGTACCGCCCTACGTCGCAGCCGAGGGTGATCCCCTCGGACGCGAGCGCCTCGATCCAGCCAGCGGCCCAGTGGCTCACTGGCACGTCGGTGAAGACGGTCCCCGTGGCGGGGGGCGGCGACCACCCCGGCCCGTGTTCGGTCCTGAGAAGGAACGCGGCCATCTCGGCCCTGATGACCGGCTGGTCCGGGCAGTAGAGGCCAGGGGCGCAACCGTTCGTGATGCCCTCCGCCGCCAGCGCCTCGATGTAGCCGGACGCCCAGTGGCCGACGAGAACATCCGCGAAGACGGTACCCGTCGGAGGCGGGGGCGCCCAGCCCGGACCGTGCTTGGCCCGGAGAAGAAGGGCCGCCATCTCCGCCCGGGTGAGCTGCAGCTCGGGGCAGTACGACGCCGGGGCGCACCCCAGGGTGACGCTCCGGTGGAAGATCGTCTCGACGAACCGGTAGGCCCAGTGCTCCGGAGGGACGTCGTCGAAGCTTCGCCCGACATGGACGGTCCAGGTGTGCGTGGCGCCCGTGCTCAGGGTTTCGACGAACGTCAGGTCCCAGTGGGCCGCAGGCCGCGTCGCCGGGTCGTCGACGCCGAGGGCGTAGGAGTCGGCCGCGCACGTGCCCTCAGCCCCGGCGTCGATCGCCCCGTAGCCGGCCGCGGCGTCGAGGAGCGCGTACGTCGCGCCCGCCGGCCCCGCGAGGCCGCTCGCCGTTCCGGTCGCCTCGATGGCCGCAGGAGAGGCATTGCGCCAGGCGGGCGAGACCTGCACCTGTTCGCCCGGCTCGAGGACCCCGTTCGCGTTCGAGGTCCCCGCCCCGAACGACAGGGCGTCGACCGTGAGACCGCGCGGCTCGAGCCCGGCGACCCCCGTCGTGCAGGCGCCCGGCGTCTCGACGTTCGTGACCGCGACGTCGTCGATCCACCAGGTCTCGCCGGTGGGGCTGGTGTCGGTCGAGATGCGGAAGCGGATTCGGACCGTCTGCCCGGCGAAGGCGCCGAGACTCGCCGTGAACTGCGTCCAGCTCGTGTTGATTCCCGTGAAGTAGGCCCGGCCGGACGGGAGGCCGCAGCCGTCGCCCGTCTTGTTCGACGTCGCGGGATAGGCCATCGTGAGACGCGCCCACGAGACTCCGCCGTCGGTGCTGATCTCGACCTGGCCCTTGTCGCCCCCGCTGATGTCGAGGAACCACCTCGACGAGAACGTGAGCTGCGAGCCGCTCCCGAGGAGAAGCGGCGGCGACGTGAGCGCCCCGCAGGCCCCGTTCACCGGGGACGACTTGTACGTCTTCGGGCCGGCGTGCCCGCCCGTGGCGTCCACCGTCCAGGGGGCGCCCGCGGAGAAAGCGGCGCCGCCCGTGTCTCCGGCGTCGTCGCTGAAGGTCGCCGAGGCGACGGGGCCGGTCGGCACCGCCGAGCGCACCACCGTGTTCCCGTCCTCGGAGCCGTTGCTGGCGTCGACGGCGCGGACGACGTAGTACGCGGTCGTCCCCGGCGGGAGGCCCGCCGAGTCGGAGAAGCCGAGGCCGGCGACGCCGGTCGCGATCCGGTTCCCCGGCCCGGGGACGAAGGAGGGAGAGCTCCCCCGGTAGACGTTGTACGTGACCGGCCCCGAGCAGAGGGGCGTGGCGGCCGCCCAGGCGACCTGGACGGTGCAGACCGGCACTGCCCCGTTCCCGGCGCTCGCGGCCCCGGCGAACACCGGGTACTCCTGGCAGCTCCCGGTGGTCACGGCGGCGGCGCAGAGGCTTTCCTCCGTGACGCACTCGCCGCGCCGGGCCCGCACGCGGTAGGCGTAGGTCACGCCGCCGGAGACGTTCGTGTCGACGAAGTGGGTGGCGGCCGTCGTGGCGACCGGGACGAAGTCGCCCGCTTCGCAGCCCCCGCGGCCCCTGAGGACCTCGTACTGCAGGTCGGCGCCGCCGCTCGTCCAGCTGACGGTGATCTGGTTCACGCCCGTGGCCGCCGCGGTGACGCCCGTCGGGACCGGCGGAAAGGCGCCGCCGCCGCAGAGCGGCACGGCGAGGTGGGCGGCCGTGGCGACGTACGCCTTCACGGAGCCGACGTAGAACGCCGGGTCCCCGCAGTTGGCACGCGTGTCGGTCGCCTTGTGGTAGTGAGGGTAGTTGCCGGCCTGCCCGCAGGACCCCTCGTTGTCGGTGATCCCGCAGATCGCCGACCAGCCGCGGCTCCAGAACGGGGCGTGGTCGCTGTAGACCATCCCCGGGCAGGAGAAGCTGTTCACGACGCAGCCCGTTCCGTAGGCCGTCGCGGCCTGCTGCATCAGCGTGCCGAGCCAGGCGGAGGCGGCGTTGGTGTTGACGTCGAGGTTCTCCCCCGTGGCCGGCAGGCCGTCTCCCTGCCACCCCGTCATGTCGGCGTTCAGGACCGCGAGGATCTGCTCGCCCGCGGCGAGCGCCTGCGCCGCGTAGTACGTCGACCCGTAGAGTCCCTGCTCCTCGCCGGTGACGGCGAGGAACTTCACCGTGTTCTCGAAGGTGTAACCGGCCATCGCCTGGGCCGCGGCGACGACCGTGGCCGCGCCGCTGGCGTTGTCGTTGGCCCCGGGCGCGAGGCCGCTCGACGGAAGGTCGTCGAGGTGGCCTATGACGATGACCACCCGCTCGGGGTGGGTCAGGCCGGTGATCTTCCCGATCACGTTCGGGGCGTGCCCGGCCGTGTGGCTCTGCCGCACCGGGGCGAGGCCGAGCGCCTGGAACCGGTCGAAGACGAAGTCGGCGGCCGTGACGCAGCCCGCCGAGAGCGAGTAGCGGGTCGTCGAGGAGCCGATGACCTCGTCCCAGGTGCCGACCACGGAGGTGGGCGTGAGGCTGTCGACGATCGTCTGGACCACGGGCTGGACGTCGAGGAGCGGCATCTCTCCCCGCTGCCACGAGGCGTACGGCTCGGGCAGGGGCGCCGTCGGCCGGAGCGGCTCCATCGGGAGCCTGCGGAGGAACCAGCCGCTCGACTCGAGGCACGCCGCTGCCGGCTCGCCCACCGCGCGCAGCAGGACCCAGCCCTCCTCCACCAGGACGAGCTCACCGCAGGAGGCCGCGAGGTCGCCGACCGACGAACCGGTTCTCAGGCCGGCGACGAAGTACGACGCGCCCGTCGTGTCGGCGTCGACGACGACGCCGGCCCTTCCGAGCGCCTGGAGCCGCTGCCGGATCGCCGGCGCGTCGCCCAGCGCGAGGAAGACGCTCTCGTGCTCCAGGACGAGGGGGACTCCGGCCTCGATAAGGGCGTCGCGGTCGGCGGCGTCCTTCCTCTCGACACGAAGGAGAGCCGGGCCGTCGGCCTCGGCGAGAGAGGCGAAGAGAAGCGTGGCGAGGACCAGAAGGGACGACAGCCGGATCCGGGTCATCAGACCTCCGTAAGGGGAACCGAGCCTCGTGCGTCTTGGGATTCGCGCGAACGTTCGATGATAGCGCCGGGGCGGTCCGAAACCCGGCCCCGGGACGTCCCCTTTCGAGACCTTCCGCGGACCTGTTTCGAAGGGTCAGACGTTCCCGGGTCCCGGCGCGCGAGCGGCGCCGGGAACGGAGCGGCCCCCGAGAGACGCGACGAGCCGCTCGAAGACCTCCGCGCGCGCGTCCCAGGAGTTCCGTCGGGCGAAGTCGCGTCGCCGCGCCTCGAGGGCCGGGTCGTCCTCCGCGAGGGCGACCTCGAGCTGCCGTTCGAGCTCCGCCGCGTCTCCCGCGAAGCGGACGAGGTCGCCGAACGGCTCGAGCTCGGGAAGGGGCACCGAGACGAGCGGCCGACCCGTCGCCATGATCTCGTAGGCCTTGACGGGGTTGGCGGCGTCGGTGAGCGGCGACCGGCGGAACGGGAGGAGGAAGGCGTCGAACCGGTCGAGTCGCTCGAGGAGCTGCCCGTACGGGACGAGCCCGGGGAACGTGACGTTCGGCAGGGCGGGAAGTCGCGTCAGGTCGGCGAGGTAGGTCGGGCCGATCAGGACGAAGTCCCAGTCGGGCCGCTTCGCGGCGACGTCGGCGACGAGGTCCGAGTCGAACCAGTCGGCGATGCAGCCGTAGTAGCCGACCGTCGGACGCCCGCCCCGCGCGCGCGGCGCGATCGACGCGAAGTACTCGAAGTCGCATCCGTTAGGAACGAGCGCGACCGGCCTCCCCGCGGTCCGGAGCCGTCCCTCGAGGGCCCGCGCCGTCGTCACGACCGCGTCCGCGTCCTCGAGGATTCCCCGCTCCGGCCCCTCCACCGGGCGGGCGTTCGTCTGGAAGCCCGCGTGGTCGTCCATGCAGTCGTAGAGGACCTTCCAGCCGAAGGCGCGCCTCGCCCTCTCGGCGAGCGGCCACCAGAACGGCTGGTGGACGAACGACACGGCCGAGGCGATCCCCTCGGCGTCGCGCAGCGACGAGAGCGACGCGAAGACGGCCTCCGCCTCGTCCGCCGGCAGCTCCTCCGAGAAGAGGTGACGGGCGCTGCCGCACAGCCGCAGGGCGGAGACGCGCGAACGCAGCCGGTGGACCGTGGGCGCTCCGGGGACGGGCTCGAAGAACTGGCTGACGTACCAGACGCGGTGGCCGCGGTCGGCCAGCCGCGAGAGGAGCTGCTGCGGGCGCTGGAAGAGGAACTCCCACTCGACGATCGAGAAGCAGACGATGTCGGGGAGGCCCGGCGCGGCCTCGTCCCGCAGCGCCCCGAAGGTCCGGCGAGGCGGCTCGACGGGCGACGGAGGTCCGGGAATCGCGCGGGGCGCCGGGATGGGGTCGTCCTCGACGGGTTCGGCGGGGGCCAGGCCTTGCGTCGCCCGGTCTTCCGTCGCCAGGCCTTCCTGCGCCGGGCCTTCCGGGACCGCGACGTCTGACGCGGAGGCCGGCGGCAGCGGCGCGGCCACCGGCTTCGAGGGAGGCATCGGCGCGTTCGCCGCCTCGGGACTCGCCGGGAGCAGGCCGAGCCTCCGGAGCGTCCGCCAGTAGAGGTTCGCGAGGCGCCAGGCGCGCGTCGCGTACACCTCCGCGAGCCTGGCGTTCGCATCGTCCCTCTCCCGCCGCGTCCTCGCGAGGTCCGACCCCAGGTTCGCCGTCTCCGCGCGGGCCGCCTCCAGCTCAGCGCGGAGAGTCGTCCGCTCCTCGCGAAGGGACGCCGTCACTCTCCGCAGCTCGTCCCGATCGGCCGCAAGGGCCGCCGCCGCCCGGCGCACGCCCCCTGCCTCGTCGCGAAGAGCCGAGACCGAATCGCCCGCCTCCCGCAGGCGCTGGGCCGAGAGCCGGAACGCCGCCTCCAGCGCGGCGTACTCCTCCGAGGCGCGGCGCAGCTCGAGCGACGTGCGGAGAAGGTCGGACTCGAGGGCCGCCTTCGCGCGCACGAGCGAGCCGGGCGACGCCCCGCTCATCCCCCGGCGCTCCCCGCGCGGCCGGGTGCAGCCGCCGCTGCGCCCGTCGCGAATCGCCGTCCCCGCGCGGCCGAGAGGACGTCCACGATGCGGCGGGCGGCCTGGCCGTCGCCGAAGGGGTTCGGGCCGGCGCGCCGCGCCCGCCAGGCCTCCTCGTCGTCGAGGAGGCGGCGCGACTCGGCGAGGATCCGGTCGGAGTCGGTCCCGACGAGGACACCCCAACCCGACCCGATCACCTCCGGGCGTTCCGTCGTCTCGCGGGCGACGAGGACGGGGACCCCGACGCACGGCGCCTCTTCCTGGACGCCGCCAGAGTCGGAGATCGCGAAGCGCGAGCGGGAGAAGACCGCGAGGAACCCGGGGTAGTCGAGCGGGTCGCAAAGCTCGACGTTCGGCAGGCCGTCGAGGAGCCGGCGCGCGGGGACGGAGACGTTCGGGTTCGGGTGGACGGGAAAGACGATCCGCACCGTGTCGCCCCTCTCGAGCGCGAGGCTGCGGATCGCGCCGAGCGCCCGCTCGAGCGGCGCGCCGAAGCTCTCGCGGCGGTGGAGCGTGACGAGGATCGTCGCGCGGCCCGGCTCGGGCCACCGCTGCGGCGCGGTCGAGAGGATCCGCGCGACCGCGTCGACGACCGTGTTCCCGACGACGAAGACGGCGGCCGGGTCGACTCCCTCCCGGAGGAGGTTCTCGCGCGCCCGGACCGTCGGCGCGAAGTGGAGCGACGCCGCGACGGCGACGCCGCGCCGGTTGAACTCCTCCGGGAACGGGGAGTCGACCCTTCCGCTCCGGAGCCCGGCCTCGACGTGCGCGACCGGGACTCCGGCGTGGAAAGAGGCCCACGCCGCGGCCAGCGCCGTCGTCGTGTCGCCCTGGACGACGACGAACGCCGGCGCGATCTCGGCGAGCGGCCGCTCGATCCGCGCGAGGACGCGGGCCGCCACGGCCGTGGGCGACTGCCCTTCCGTCATCACCTCGAGGTCTGTGTCGGGCTCGAGGCCGAACGGCGCGAGCGCCTGGCGGAGCATCTCCCGGTGCTGGGAGGTCGCGAGGATCACGGGCCGGAAGAGCGTCGACCCGCGCAGCGACTCGACCACGGGCGCGAGCTTGATCGCCTCCGGCCGCGTGCCGACCACGAGAAGGACGACGGCGCGCGAGTCGGCCACGGTCCGCGACTTTAGCAGGCTCGCGCGGCGCGGCGCGGACCTTCGGCCTCGGGCGCGCTCGCCGCGGGCAGGCGGCTCAGGAGCGGGCGACGCAGGCCGAAAGGAAGCTCTCCACGGCGTCGACGCATTTCTCCGGCGTGAATCGCTCGAGGACGGTCCGGCGCGCGGCGAGTCCGAGGCGCGTCATCAGGTCCTCGTCCGCCAGCGCGTCGTGGATCAGGCTCGCGGCATCGTCGCCGCCGTCCTCTTCGAAGAGGAGCCCCGTGTCGCCGTGCGTGACGAACTCGGTGAAGGGTCCCCTTTTCGGCGCCACGACGACACAGCCCCGCGCCATCGCCTCGACCACCGCCATCCCGAAGGACTCGGCCTTCGAGGTGCAGACGACGACGCCCCCGGAGGCGCGGGTGGCGTCGAGGAAGGCGGGGACCCTCTCGTGCGGCACTCCCCGGAACCACCGGAGCCGGGAGAGGAGGCCACGGTCCCTGGCCTGCGCGAAGAGGCGCTGGGCGATCGACCCTTCGCCCGGCTCCGCGACGATCCAGAACTCCGGGTCCGCGCGTCGCTTCAGGAGGCTCTCGCCGATCTCGAGGAAACCGCTCCAGTTCTTGTGGGCGTCGAGCCGGCCGATCCAGGAGACGAGCGGTCTTCCGGGACGGGGCCGAAACTCGCCTGGCTCGCCGAGGAAGATCCCGTGAATGGGGTTCGGGAGGACGTGGACCGGCGCCTCGAACGGCAGGAGGCCGCGAACGAGGGCGGCCTGGTGCACGGAGGGAACGGCGATCGCGACGACGTCTTCGCGCCGAAGCGACCCGAGGTAGCCGAGCGCCGCCGGGTAGGACGTGTGGCACTCGACGGCGAGCGGTGGCCGGAGGGCCTCGCCGGCGAGGCCCTCGAAGACCTCTTCGGAGTCGAGGGTCGAGACCAGGTCCCAGCCCTGGAAGCCCCAGGCCGCCCGGAACGCTTCCGCGTCGCCGACGAAGACGGCGTCGCCGAGCTCGTCGAAGAGGGGACGCCCCCCGAAGTCCTGGAAGAACCAGGCCCGGGCGTCGTGGCCGCGGCGGCGCAGCCCTTCGATGCGCGTCTTCAGGACCGTCTCGCACCCGCCGAACGTCAAGTACTTGTAGACGAAGAGGACCTTCATCGCGGGTTCCCGAGGAGTGCCTGCTGGAGAGCCACCTTCTCGTTTCGCGGGCCCTCCAGCTCCCGGAGGATGCGGAGCGCGCGCGATTCCCAGGTGCAGCCCGCGGCGAACGCGACCCGCTCCTCCCGTCCCCGCTCCTTCGTCCGCGCCGCCTCCTCGACGAACGAAAGGAACTCCGCGAGGTCCGCGGCTCTCTGCACGAGGCGCTCGGCGCCCGCCGGAGGGAACACCCCCGTCGTCACCACCGGCAGCCCCATCGCGAGGTACTCGTAGGTCTTGATCGGGTCGGCGCCCGCCGCGAGACGCTCGGCCCTGAAGGGAACGACGGCGACGTCCCAGTTCCGCGCGAAGGCCGCGAGCTGCCTCTGCGGCTTCTTTCCCAGGAGGACGACGTTCGGGGGAAGCTCGAGGCCTTCGGGCCCGCCCCCGTATCCGACGAGGTGGAACCTCCAGTCGGGCCGGCTTCGCGCCGCGCCGGCGACGAGGTCCCAGTCGAACCAGGCTCCCGCCAGGTACCCGAAGTAGCCGACGGTGACCGTTCCCCTCTCCAGCGGACGCTCCTCGTCCACCTCGACGATGGCCGGCGAGACCCCGTTCGGGACGACCACCGGGGCCTCGCAACCGAGATTCTCAAGGTGTCGCGCGAGCGGCTCGTTCACGGCGAAGACGGCGTCGGCGGTCCCGAGCAGGTGCCTCTCGAACGCCTCGTCGTACCAGAACGCCTGGCCGACGCGGGAAAACTCCATCCAGTCGTCCATGACGTCGTACGCGACGGTGAAGCCCCTCGCTCTCGCCAGCGCGATCGGCTCGAAGAACCCGGCGTGCGGGAAGCACAGCAGGAGGTGCCTCCTGCGGAAGGGCACGTCCCGAAAGACCTTCGGAAAGCGCTCGAGGAGGAGGTCGACCGGGATCTGGACGATGCCGCGCTCGAGCTGGTCCTGGGGGCGCCACTCCTCCCGGGTCCAGCGCCAGTAGACGAAGGCGACGAGGTAGCCCTCCGCGGCAAGCCTCAGCGCGAGCTGCGTCGGCCGCTGTCCTTCGTCGACGTCGAGGCAGGTCCCGGACGTGAGGACGACGAGCCCCTTCTTCTCGCCCGCCGTCTCGCGGACGAGCGCGTCGAAGTCGAGGAGCGGGTCTCTCGGCGCGGGAGCCGGCGGGTCCGGCGGGGCCGGGGACGGCGAGCCCGGCATCGGCGCAACTGGCGCCGCGGCATCCCGCATCGGTGCGTCCGGCGCCGGGCCTTCCCGTGGCGCCTCCGGCGCATCAGGGGGCCTCGGCGCGGGCCCCACGGGCCTCCCGTGGAGGAGGCGCCGGAGCGGGCCCAGCGCGCCTCCGTGGGGCAGGAGGCGGTTCGCGACCGACCAGTAGCCGAGGACGAGCCGAACGCCGCGCGACCCCTTCAGCGTCCTCAGCTCGCGGTCGAGAGCGTCCCGCTCCGCGACGAGGGCGTCGCGCTGCGCCTCGAGCTGCCGGCACCGGGCCTCCGGCTCCCGCCGCGCCGCCGCGCCGCCTTCGACGCCGCCCCTCAGGAGCGCCAGTGCGCTCTCGAGGTTCCCGGCCTCCCGGCGCCGCAGGGCCTCGAGCGCCGCGAGCAGGCGCGGGCGCAAGGCGGCGGCGTCCTCCAGGGTCTTCGAGAGAGCGGCCGCGAGCGCCCCCGCGTCCAGCCCGGAAAGAGAGAGAACCGGAACGTCGTCGCCGAACTCCCGAGCGGCCGCGCGGACCTTCGGGTCGTAGTCGAGGGCGACCACGGGCGTCCCCGAAAGGACGGACAGGTAGAGGCCGTGGAGTCTCGTGGCGACCGTCAGCGCGCAGAGGCCGAGGCACGCGGCCACGTCCTCCGCCGCGTGCCACCCTTCGAGGGTCGCGACCGGACGCGACGGTGTGAGCCTCGAGGCGATGTCCCGGCAGGTGCGGGCGTCGCCCCCCTTCTCCGGGTCGAAGGGAACGAGGAGGACCGAGGCTCCGGTCCGGAGGGCGACCTCTCTCAGCGCGGCGCAAGACGGATCGAGCCACGACTCGTCGCCGCCGGGAGGGACCCGTGGGATCACCGCGAGGACGGGACCGCGCGCCGGGTCGAGCCCCGCGCCGGCGAGGAGCGCTCTTCCGCGGTCGACGGACGCCGGCCGGATCGAGACCACGGGATCCGCCGTCGTCAGGATGGGACGCCCCGCGACGCCGCACTCCCGGAGCAGCTCGGCCGAAGCGGCGTCCCGGACCGCGATCGCGTCGACCCGCGAAAGCGCCAGGCCGACGAGCCGCCGGCTTTCGGGCTCTGTCAGAGGCCCGACGCCCTGGCCGTAGACGACGCAGGGCCGGCCCCGGGCCGCCGCCAGCAAGGGGACCCTGAGGTACGCGGGAAGGTCTCCACGAGGGTCGAGGAAGAGCTGCTCTGCGGGAACGGGCCAGTGGTCCTGCAGGAGCCCGCCTCCGCCCCAGACGACGAGATCGCTTCCCGCGATCGCCGCGGAAAGCGCCCTCACGTCGAAGAAGGGAACGGTCTCGACCTCGCCGTGGAGGCGCGTCGTCAGGGCCGGGTCCACCGTGGCGACCACCGGCTCGAGCCGCCCGTTCAGGGCCTCGCGGAACCGGCCGAGCTCGACGGAGAGGATGGCCTCGTCGCCGAGGTTCCCGCCTCCGAAGTAGCCGGTGAACAGGATCCTGCGGGGCCTCGCGGAGACGGACGGGTTCACTGTTTCATCCATGACGTTCGACTCGGGGACGATACCTCCGATCCTCCGCCGAGCGGGCTCACCCTGCGCTCCGCCGGGACCTCCGGGACGCGAAGCGCCCGCGCGCTTGACGCCGCTGCGAGCCCGGCTCGACACTGCCGTGGTGTCTCTGGACGCTCCGGAGAATTCAGCTCGTCCCGCGCCCCCCGTGATGCCCGCCCGCATTGACCCGGGCGCCGGTTCTGCCTCGGGATCGTTCCGGCGGCGGCTCGTCCTGCTCGCGCTCGCCGGCCTCGCCCTTCGAGTCGCCGTAGTCCTGACGGTCCCGACCCAGCCCACGTCGGATTCGTGGTCGTACTTCCAGCGCGGGGCGAACCTCCTTCATCACGGTCGCTACGAGGCCCTTCCGGGCTTATCGGACGCCTCCTACCCTCCCGGGTACCCCCTCGCCCTTGCCGCCGCGATGGCCGTGGCTCCGAACGCCAATGCCCTCGAGGCGACCCGGCTCCTGAGCTGCGGCCTGGGCTTCGCCGCCGTTCTCCTCATCGGCTTCCTCGGACGGCGCCTCTTCGGCCCCACGGCGGGCCTCTTCGCCGCGGGTCTCCTGGCCTTCTACCCGCGGCACGTCCTCCAGTCCGCGGTGCTCTTCTCGGAACACCTGTTCCTCCCTCTCCTCCTTCTCCTGCTGACAATCCTCGTCATCGCGTGGGACCGTCCTGTCGCCTGGCGACTGGCGGCCTTCGCCGGCTGCGTGACCGGCCTCCTGGCGCTCGTGCGCCCGGTCGGGTACCTCCTCGGTCTCCTCTGGCTCGCGCAGGTCCTCGCCGGGCGGCGACGCTGGAAGCTCGTCCTCGCCGAGGCGGCCCTCCTCGTCGGGATGCAGCACGCGGTCATGCTGCCCTGGGCGATCCGCAACCACGTCACGCTGGAGAAGCCCTCCTTCCTCTCCTCCGTCGGAGGAGTCGACCTCTTCATCGGCAACAACCCCCGAGCCACGGGTGGCTGGATGGCCTGGCGGCCTGTCCTGGAGGAGATGGAGCCGGCGGCGCGGGGAGCGCGCCACGGCGGCTTCGCCGTCGACGACCTCGCGCGCCGGACCGCGCTGCGGTGGATGAGAGAGAACCCGGCAGCGGCGGCCCGCCTGTACGTCCGCAAGCTCGGGCAGATCCTCGGTGGGGACGGCTACCTGGCCACCTACGCAATCACCGGCACGGATCTCTGGCCGCCGTTCGGCGGGACCAGCGCGCTGCCAGCCGGCCATCCCGCCATCGCGCTGGCGCCCGTCCTCCAGAAGCTCATGGACTGGACCTGGGCGCTCACCGTGGCGCTCGCTCTCGCCGGGGCGGTGTTCGCGACCGTCTCGCGCCCAGGCCTCGAGGGACGACCCGGCGTTCCGGGCGCCGGGCTCCTTCTGCTCGGTACGGCGGCGTACTTTCCGCTGGTTGCCGCCGTCTTCCTCTCCTCGTCCCGCTTTCGCTGGCCCGCCGAGGAGCTTCTCCTGCTCCTGGCGGCTCACGCGCTCGCGCTGCTCGTCGGGCTGCGAGAGGTCCTCCGCCGCCGCGGCGCGAGCTGACCGCGGGGAGCGGCGCCAGGACGCCGAGCGCTCCGCCCGCTCCCTCGGTCCCCACGGCTCCCGCTCGCTGACCGAGGTCCGCGCAGGGCGCGCTCCCGTGAAAAGAGCCGGGCGCTTGCGCGCCCGGCTCTGGTCAGGACAGAGGGCCGGGGGGGATTCTCCCCCCGGCCGGTTTGGAGTTACGGAGCTGCCGGGTGGGTGTACATGTCGAGCCCGAGGCCCCGGACGAGCATCACGGCGAGCTCGGCACGGGTGATGTTGTTCCCCGGGCAGTAGATGTTGGGGCCACAACCCAGCGTGATTCCGGCCTCGAAGAGCGCTTCGGCGTACGGAGCGGCCCATTCGTGGACGCCGATCACGTCGGTGAAGTACCCGGTCGGGGGCAGGATCGGGAGCTCGAAGGCGAGGGCGAGGAACTTCGCCATCTGAGCGCGGTTCACGATGTCGTTGGGGCAGTAGAGAAGCGGCGGACCGACCGCGCAGCCGTTGACGACGCCGTCGTTGTAGAGCTGCTCGATGTAGTCGGCGGTGGTGTTGGTATCGGAGATCTCGACGTCGGCGAAGATGCCGATCGCCGGCGGAGGCGCGTAATCCGGACCGTACATGGCACGGACCACGGTCACCGCCATCTCCGCGCGGGTGAGGGTGTTTTCGGGGCAGAAGTTCCCGCCGCCGCAGCCGCGCGTGACGCGGACGCCGGCGAGGGCGTGGATGTGCGCGTCGGCCCAGTGGCCGCGCGGGACGTCCCAGAACGCCTTCGTGAAGAAGACCGGGATGTCGGGGAGCGCCGCGGGGGTGTCGTTCGTCGACTTGATGACCGCGCGGAAGAGCCCGAAGTGCGCCGGGTTCACTCCCTCGGGGAAGAACTCGGCGTCGATGTCGAGCTGGCCGGCCGCGGGGACCGTCCCCTCGGTGGGCGTGAGGGTGAGCCACGGGAGACCGCCGCCGCCGCCGCCGGTGGCGATGGCGAAGGCGTCGACCTCGGCGCCGCCGGGGAAGGCGCCGATCAGGAAGCTGTTACCCGTGGCGAGGTCGATCGTGCGGAGCTCGCCGCTCGCGGAGTAAGCGGCCCAGTAGAGGGTCCCCGTGACCTCGTCGAAATCCAGGCCCTGGGCGTAGTTGGCGTTGACGCCGAGCGGCCCGACGACGGTGCCCGCACCGGTGGCCGGGTCGATCTGGACGAGGCTGTCGGAAACGATGTCGACGCCGTAGATCTCACCGGCGGCGTTCGCCGCGATGTCGATGATGCAGGCGCCGTTGGTGATCGGGCCGATCACCGTCGCGTGGCCCGACGCCGGGTCGACCGTGTAGAGGGTCGAGGCCGAGCAGGTCGTGGCGGAACCGTAGAGGATCCCGCCCGGGGCACCCGTGAGGCCGGACCAGGACTCGCCGGCATTCGGGGTCGCCGCGCCGATGACGGTCGCCGCGCCGGTCGCGGTGTTGATCGTGGCGAGGGCGTTCGTGTCGTAGTTGATGGCGTACAGCGTGGTGAAGTCGCCGTTGAGGAAGTCGCCGGCGAAGTAGGTCGCGGCGGGGGCGACGACGTTCCAGGTGCCCGGAACCGAGGCGTCAGCCCAGCTGACGAAGTTCCCGCCCGGGTAGACGTCGACGCCGTACGCGGGGACTCCCGCCAGCGAGCCGGCGAGGCCGGGGTACTTCTTCGCGGCCGAGAGGACCGGAGCCGTCGGGGCGCGGCCGATCGAGTGCTTCGTCGGCCCGGTGGGCGCCGCCGGCGTGAACGTCGGGTACTTGCGGAGCCACGTCTGGACCACGGGCAGCACGTTCATGCTGACCTCGGCCGGCAGGCCGCCGCTGTTGAGGAAGGAGAAGGCATCGGTCTTGTCCCAGGCGGGCGCGCCGTCGGGCGTCAGGCGTCCGTCGATGACGAACGGCCAGCCGCCGAGGCTGAGCGACGCCGAGGGGAGGGCGAAGTCGAGCCGGTTGACCGTGTCGGGAACGAGGTTGACGGCGTGCGCCACGTCGCCGTAGCCCGTCTTGCTCGCCGTGAACGTCCGCGTGGACGGACCGGTCGTCGGCAGGGCCGGCGAGAACATGTAGTAGAAGCCGGCCGGGAGGTTGCCGGTGGCCGGCATCGAGTTGGCGAGGCCGCCGAGGTCGCGGACGACCTGAGCGCCCGAGACGCCCGCGGCGGTGTTGGCGTCGGTGACGAACCCGGCGACGAGGCTGCCGCCGACGGCGTCACAGAGGAGGGTCGGGGTGTCGACCTGGACCGGCGGCGGCGGCGCCGACGGGACCAGGATGGTGTCGATGCGCCAGGCGTCGGCGTCGTTCCCCTCGTAGCGCCAGGCGAGGGTCACGTTCCCGCCCGCGTAGGCCGCGAGGTTCACGGTCTGCTGCCGGTACGACGCAACGGGCGCCGGGAAAGCGGCGATCTCGGTGAAGTTCGTCGGCGGAGCGCCGCACGTCGCCGTGCAGGCCCAGAGGCTGTGCTTGTAGTAGAAGGTCGGGAACGACGTGTACTCCCAGAAGGTCAGCGATGCGCCGCCCGCAGGCACGGCGATGGACGGCGCGATGAGCCAGCCGTCCTGCATCCCGGCCGCAGAGTAGTTGTGCCAGGCGGCGCCCGCGCCCGAGTGCACGGTCGTCGTGGTGCGAGCCCACGCCGTCCCGGCACCGTCCGCGTTCACCGCAGACCAGCCCGTGGGCGGGAACGTGGTCCCGTCGAAGGTCTCCGAGAGGAGCGGCGGCGGCGGCGGCGGCGGGATGGTCTCCGTCCGCACGTCGTCGATCTGCCAGTGGTAGGCCCAGTTGGGCGAGACGAACTTCCACTTGAGGACGATCGTCTGGCCGGCGTAGGCCGTCATGTCGACCGTCCGGTTTCCGGACGAGGTCGTCGTGATGGTGATGAGGGTGGTCCAGGAGTTCCCGCCGTTCGTGGAGACTTCGAGCGTCCCCGTCTGGCCGGTGAACTGCGTGTAGGCGCTCCGGAACACGAGGTTGCGCGGAGAGGCCGGCATCTGGATCGGGGGCGACCAGAGCTCGGTGTTGAAGGGACCGGAGCCGTTGCCCGCGAGGTCCGAGTCGGCGGCGGCCGAGAAGCCCGTGCCGCCGGTCAGGTTCGCGCGGCCCCACTGGTCGTTACGCTTCCAGAGATTGTTGGGGTTGGAGGCGAAGTTCTTGACCGTCCAGCCGAGCGGCGGGAAGGCTCCGTTGAAGTCCTCGTTGATCCCGCCCTGCAGGTAGCAGTTGTAGGCGGGGTTGCCCGAGCCGGCGAGGAGGGAGAAGTTCTGGATCCGGTCGCCGGCCGCGATCGTGACGGGGCGCACCTCGGTCTGGTAGCCCTCGTACATCGAGATCACGGTGAACTCGTAGGTGAAGCCGTTGGGCAGCTCGGGGATCTCGTAGTACCCGTTCCACGGCGAGGTGTAGAGCGTCTGAACGAGGGTCCCGGCCTGCCGGACCTCGATCTTCGCCCAGAGCGGCCACTCGTGCTCGGCCGCGGTGACGTAGCCGTCGACCGCGTACGTGCCGACCGGCGTCAGCAGCAGGTCGGGAACGACCGTCGTGGCACCCTCCAGGACCTCCTGGGCGAGGACGGTGGCCGGGTCGAAGCCGAACTTCGACGCCGTCAGGTCATACGTGCCGACCGGCACGGTGATCTGGTAGAAGCCCGACGCGTTCGTCGTCGTCGAGTAGAGGCCGCCGATCTGCACCGTGGCGCCCGCGATCGCAGCGCCGCCGGCCGTGCTCTTCACGTAGCCCTCGAGGACTCCCGCCGGCCCCGCCGAGCAGGTCGAGAACTTCATGTTGCCGACCCAGGTGTCGAAGTCGAAGTTCCCGCTGGCGGCGACGTACTCCTGGGTGTACCAGAAGGTGCAGCCGTCCACCGGGTCGATCGTCATCATCGAGTAGTCGCCCCAGCGGTTGCCGCCGGACTGCGCTCCCGCTCCGACGACCATGACCTTCTCGTCGCCCATCTGGCCCAGCGGGTCGCCCGACAGGCGGCCCGTGTAGCGCACGGACGGGTAGATGGTCGTCGAGGACGCCGAGTAGCCCAGCATGACGTTGCCGTTGGTGTCCATCGCGATGGACGGCATCCAGCGGTGGACGTCGTCGGCCGGCGCGTAGACGCCGTCCTGGCGCCGCGTCCAGCCCGCTCCCGAGTTCTGGAACTCGCCCCACCACACGCCGGCCCGGCCCGCGCCCGCCCCGACCGTCATGCTGGCGACGAGCGCCTGCGACGAGCCGAGGTTGCGGTAGGCGAGGCGGTGCATCAGGCGGAAGTCGATGTCGTCGACCTTCTGCGCCGAGGGCCCCTGCGGGACGCAGTCGCGCCCGCCGCAGTTCGCGCTCACGTCGGTGATGTCGATCGCGTAGTTCGGGTCGTTCGTCGCGCCGACGCCGAACGTCGAGTTGCCCGGGTTCGTCCAGTCGAGGACGAGCTCGGTGACCCACACCTGGTCAGCGGGCAGAGGCGGGCTGAACCAGGTCTTGTCCTGGAACTCCGCGATGAACCCGGGGGCGCCGACCGGCGGGGCCATGTTGCCGTCCAGGTCGGCCGGAAGAGCGGAGTAGTGGAGATCACCGGACGTCTGGAAGTAGATGAAGGCGGCCGGAAGACCCGCCAGCATCTTGTCGCGCTCGAACGCGCCGGCCGTGATGCCCATGTAGGCCGTCAGCGACGAGTTGAAGTCGTTCGTCGTGATGTAGTAGCCGTCCGTCCAGACCCCGAGCTTGGGGTAGTCCGGGAAGCGGTTGTTCGGCCACGCGTACGCGTACCGGTACCAGGAGCCTGTCGGGTCCGACGTCTGCGACACCGCCACGCACTGGTAGAACGGCGCCGAGGCCGGAATCGCGAACTGACTCATCACCCAGCGCTCGGCGAGCGGGTCCCAGAGGGTGATCGGGTCACCGTCGTTGAAGTCCTGGCACGGGCCGCCGAAGCCGTCCCACAGGATGTCCCCCGGGGCCGCGACCGGGCCCGGCTGCGGCGGGAACACCTTGTTCCCGGCCTTGTCCCAGATGGCGAAGATCAGGTTGTTCCACTGGATGTAGTGGTCCTTCCCGATGTCCCCCTGGGTGTCGGGCGGCATGAGGCGGCCGCCGATGATCGCCTGGTTCTCGTCGCTGCCGAGCCCCGGCCAGCCGGCGAGCGGGTCCGGCGTGTTCGGCACGCCAGGCATCGTCTGGACCTTCTCCGACGTGCCCGGGACTTCCTTGCGGATGGAGGTCGTCTTGTTCGGGACCTCGCGATTGGCGACGGGCTTGGCGGCCGGGATCGGGATGCTCCGCAGGGCCGGCGAGACGTCGACCTTGACCGGGTACAGCGCTTCGGCCCGGCCGTTCCTCTCGGGGAGCACCTCCGCCGACAGCGTACCGGCCAGCACCAGGCTGGCGATCGCCATCACGGACAGCAGACTCTTCTGGGTGATTCTCACTGTTCCTCCTCTCCTACCTTTCTCGCGAGCTGATAAGGACTCCGGGGGTGGTCGTTCCGGGGCGGATGACGTTCCGAACTCGAACTGGGGGCGGAGACCTGCCCTGTATGAGAAACCTCATCGGCGCTCCGGACGCGCCGGGGACACGAAGCAGGGGCACGGACCTCATCGCCCATCTCCCGCCGGCTTCACTGCCGGAGAGAACTCCGCGGCTTCGCCAGAGCCCTCGGGCCCGAGCGAGAGGATCGACTGGATCACCCTCTCCAGCGCCGCCTGCTGCCTGGAGTCCTTCGCGGGGTCCATCCCGACGAACGCCCGCGCCTGGACCGACCGTGCCCGGCCCAGCACCCTGACGTTCAGGTCGACGTACCGCGCCCGGTAGAGGTTCACGGGGAAGCCCTCGAGACCCGACTCGGCCAGCGAGGTCACCAGCGACCGGAGGCGCTCGCCGGTGGCCGGGACGGGCACGGCCACGCCGGCGCTTCCCGGGGCCTGTTCCGTCCACGTCACGACGCCGCCGTCGAGGACGACGAGGACGCCCTCCATGGCCTTCTCCGCCGCGCCCGCGGCGACCGGCGGAAGGTTGAGAACGAGCTGCAGGGTCTCGAGGGCCAGCTTCCCATCGGCGATCTTCCGGAGACCGTCGGTCAGGCTGGACGCGCCCGTTCCCTTGCTCGCCTTCTTCTCGCACAGGCCGAAAAGCTCCGTGACGAGGGCCTCCAGCGCAGGCAACGTCCAGACCCGGTCGTTCTGGGCGACGATCCGCTCCAGCTCGCCCACCCGGACGGCGACCGCCCGGACGATGACGGGCGCGTTCGGCCTTGGCTCGACACTCTTCTCCGGTCTCGGCCGCTCCGGCATCTCGAACAGGCCGGCGGCGAGGGTCCTTCTCAGCAGCTCCTTGTGCTCGTCGGGCGCGAGGACGAACTGCTTCTCCTGGTTCCAGACCCCGACCCCCGAGCCGTAGACGACGAGGCCCCGGCGGTTCGGCCGGCCGCCCACGACCTCGAGCCGCACCTCGGAGAGAGGCCGCTGGCCCGCCAGGACCTCTTCGACCTTCTTCTTCAGCGTCGTGGCGAGCTCGTCCGCACGCGCCGCGCCGTTGGCCAGAGAGAACAGGGCAAGAAGGACCGCGACGACCAGACCTTTCCCGGGCCGGAACCGGCCGGATATCGACGAGAGCGCGGCGCGCCCGCTCGGCAGGCTCGTCATCGCGGCGCGTGCGGTCGCGGGCCGGACGGGCATCGACCGACGCTCCCGCCTGACGTTGCCGGCCTCGATCTCTGGATTCGGCAGGACTCTCTCCCCTCGGGCCTACCGGAGTACCGGGAAGCCGTTATCCGCCCGGGCGACGGCAGACGGACCCTCATGGCCAACGCCATCTCCCGACCCGGAACCCCTTGCTGACTGGATCACCGGGGGAAAGTATTCCCCTATCGCGGACCCCGTCAAGCACGATCGCTTCCTCGACCGCAGATTCCTGCGGGAGGGTTCCGCCGGGGGCCTCGAGGCCCTCCGCGACGCAGCCTGCGACCGGGTCTCCCGGGAGCCTCAGCCCTTTTCCGGCCTCTCCCGGTCCGGGATCCGCCGCGGCGGCGCGCCCGCGCCGTTCCTCGCCCACTCGCGGTACCGCTCGCAGACGTCCCCCGGTTCGCCGTCGGCCACGACCTCGCCGTCGAGGAGCCAGATCGCCCGGTGGCAGGTCTTCTCCACCACCGGGAGCGAATGGCTGACGAGGAAGAACGTCTTTCCCCTCTCACGGAAGCCGGCCATCCGCTCCTGGCACTGCGCGACGAAACGCTCGTCGCCCACGGCGAGCATCTCGTCGACGAGGAGGATGTCGGGGTCGACGTCGGTCGCCGTCGCGAAGGCGAGGCGCGCCGACATCCCGGTGGAGTACGTCCTCACCGGCGCGTCGAGGAAGCCCTCGATTCCCGCGAACGCCGCGATCGCGCCCATCCGTGCTTCCATCTCGGCCCGCGACCGGCCGAGGAGCGTCCCCTGCAGGACGACGTTCTCGCGCCCCGAGAGCTCCGAGTGGAAGCCGATGCCGAGCTGCAGGAGCGGCGCCACCCGGCCGCGGACGACGACCCGCCCCTCGGTGGGCCGGCAGACCCGCGCGATGACCTTCATCATCGTGCTCTTGCCGGCCCCGTTCGGGCCGATCACTCCGACGCGGTCCCCGTGGGCCACGCTCAGAGTGACACCCCGGAGAGCCACCAGCTCGTCGTGCTCGATCCGCCCCTGGAGCCTTCGGATCGCGTACTCCTTGATGGACGACACGACCTCCTTCGGCACCCGGTAGCGGACGGTGACCGCTTCGAGCCGGATGGCCGGCGGAACCTCCGCGGCCTCCGGCAACTCGGGCGCTTCAGGCGCCACGCCCGTACTCCTCGATCTTCGACGCGTAGAACGCCCACCCGAGAGCCAGCGAAGCCACCGCCACGACGACCGCGAATGCGAGGGTGTTCCTCCCCGGCAGCCAGCCGTCGTAGATGGGGGCGCGGAAGACCTCGACGAGGTAGGTCATCGGGTTGAAGCGGACGAGCCACCGGTAGCTCTCGGGGACGAGCGACGGCACGTAGACGATGGGCGTCAGGAAGAACCAGGGCGTCAGGAGAGTGGTGTAGGTGTCGCGCACGTCGACGAACCGCGACGCGAGCGTGAAGATGACGAGGCCGACCCCCGTGCAGAACATCGCGCCCAGGACCACCGCCACCGGAAGGAAGAGCCAGGTCGCGTGGAACGGGTGCCCCATCACGACGACGATCAGGACGAGCGGGACGAGCGAGAAGGCGAGGTTCACGAGGCCGACGCCGACCGCGGCCACCACGAAGACCGAGCGGGGGACGTAGATGCGCCGGGTCGTCTCCGCCGCGTCGACCGAGAGGGACGCCGCGTGGCCCGTCGACTGGGCGAAGAAGTTCCAGAAGAGCATCCCGCCGAGGAAGTAGACCGGGAAGTTCACGATTCCCTGCCGGAGGATCACCGAGAAGACGACGGTCAGGGCGACCATGTTGAGGAGGGGGTTGAGCATCGTCCACGCCACGCCGAGGACCGACCTCTTGTACCTCACCTTGACGTCGCGGGAGATCAGCTCGCGGACGAGGTGGCGGTACTCCCAGAGCGCCCGCGCCTCTGAGAAGAACGGGATCCCGGTGCGGGCAGAGTCGTAGACGGGTACGCCGGCGGGAGGGGCGAGGGGGAGGCGGGGGTCGCTCTTCATTCGATTCGGCGGGTGGGCTTCCGGGCGCCGCGGGGGAGCCTGTGTCTACGATAATCTCACGCCGTGATCGACGACGTGCAGCGGGCGACCGCTTCGCCCGAAGCGGGTCGGCGTGAGAGAGAGCGGCTCGAGGCGCTCGAGCACGAGCTCGAGCTGGGCCGCGAGATCCGCAGGAGGCTCGACGGGGAGATCCGCCGCCTCGGCGCGCGGGTCGGGGCCGTCGAGGCCGAGGCAGCCCACCTTCGAGGCGTCCTCGCCGAGCGCGAGAGGTACATCGGCGCCATCGAGCGCTCGCGCGTCTGGAGGGCCGCCCAGGCGCTGCGCCGGCTCGTCGGGAGGGCCTGGTGACGGGGCCTGGCGAAGCCGGCGACCCGGCCGCGGCTCTCCGCGACCTGAGGCGCCGCCTCGTCGTCCTCGCGCGACTCCTCCCGGTCGAGCACCTCCGCCTTCTCGACGCCGACCTCGACGACCTCGAGGCCGAGGTCGCGGGCGCCTGTCTCGTGCAGGGGCTCTCCGACTCCGTCGAGTTCGTCCCGTGCGACGTCGAGACGGCCCTGCGCGAGGTCTGGGCGCGGGCGCAGGCCGGATGAGCGCCGCCCCCGAACGCGCGGCCGAGGTGCCCCCGCTCGCGCGCCCCGTCACCGTCGTCGTCCTCTGCTGGAACCGCTGGGACCTCACCCGGCGCTGCCTCGACTCGCTCCGCGCCCACACCGACCTCGACCGCGCCGAGGTCCTCGTCGTCGACAACGGCTCGACCGACGAGACGCCCGAGGCGCTCACCGCCTACCCGTGGGTCCGCACGCTCAGAAACCCCGCGAACCTCGGCTTCGTCCGCGGCAACAACGCCGGCCTCGCCGCGACGCCCCCCGGCTCCGACGTCGTCCTCCTCAACAACGACGTCCTCGTCGAGCAGCACGACTGGCTCGAGCGCCTCCAGGAGTGCGCCCTCTCGGCGCCCGACGCCGGCGTCGTCGGCTGCCGCCTCACGATGCCCGACGGGCGGCTCCTCCACGCCGGCACCTACGTCCTGCCCGACACCCTCTGGGGCCAGCAGATCGGCGCCGGCGAGACCGAGGTGGGCCAGTACGCCGCGGACCGCACCGTCGAGGGGATCGTCTTCGCCTGCGCCTACCTCCGGCGCGAGCTGATCGAGAAGATCGGCGGCCTCTCGGAGGATTTCGAGTCGTACTTCGAGGACACCGACTACTGCCTCCGCGCGCGCGACGCGGGCTTCCGCACCGTCTGCTGCGGCTCGGTGACGCTCGTCCACGACGAGCACGGCTCGACGAACGGCGACCCCGCCTTCTTCGACGGCCTCTTCAAGACGAGCCGGAAGGTCTTCGAGCGGAAGTGGAAGGCCCGCCTCGAGGAGCGCTACACGCGCTCCCTCTCCTGGCAGTCGATCCTCAACTTCCCCACCGGCTACGCCATGAGCAGCCGCGAGCTGCTCCGGGCGCTCGACGCCGAGGGGGTTCGCGCCGCCTACTCCTACGTCTACGGCCCCGGCTCGCCGTTCCCGCCCCTCGAGCCCGAGAACAGCGGCGACTACCTCCTGAACGTCCTCTCGGCCCGCCCGCCCGACCGCCGCAACGGCCTCACCGTCGTCTACGCCCAGGGCGACGTCTTCGAGCGCGGCCGCGGGCGCCGCCGGATCGGCTACACGATGCTCGAGGTCGACGGCTTCCCGCGCGAGTGGGTGCGGCAGTCGAACCTCATGGACGAGGTCTGGGTGCCGAGCCGCTTCAACCGCGAGGGGCTCCTCTCGTGCGGCGTGACGCGCCCCGTCCACGTCATGCCCCTCGGCGTCGACGTCGACCACTTCCACCCCGGCATCAAGGCCGTCCCGAACCCCCGCGGCGACTTCGTCTTCCTCGCGAGCTTCGAGTGGGGCGAGAGGAAGCAGCCCGAGCTCCTCCTCACGGCGTTCAACCGCGTCTTCCGCGCGAAGGAGCCCGTCCTCCTACTCTGCAAGGTGATGAACCGCGACCCGGGCGTGCGCCTGCCCGAGCTCGTCTCGCGCCTCCGCCTCTCGCCGTCGGGCGGGCGCGTCGAGTTCCTCCACAACCGCGAGCTCCCCTACCACCAGCTCGGCGTCCTCTACCGCTCCGCCGACTGCTACGTCTCCGCCGGCCGCGGCGAAGGGTGGGACATGCCGCTCATGGAGGCGATGGCCTGCGGCCTCCCCTCGATCGCGACGGACTGGGGAGCGCACACCGAGTTCGTCCACGACGGCATCTCCTACCCCCTCCGCGTGAAGGGCACCGTGAAGGCCGTCGCCAAGTGCCCCTACTACGCCGGCTTCTCCTGGGCCGACCCCGACCCCGACCACCTCGCGCACCTCCTCCGGCACGTCTACGACAACCGCGACGAAGCGGCCGCGAAGGGTCGCGCGGCGGCCGCGGAGATGAGGGAGAGGTGGACCTGGGGGCACGCGGCGCGGCGGATCGTGGAGAGGATGGGAGACGAGGGAGCTTGACGGCTCCGGACGGGTGCAGCCCCGGTCTCCCGCCGCTTCCCTCGACCTCGCCGAACAGGGACCGGCTCCTCGTCGCGGCGGTGTCTGCAGGCACTTCCCTTCTCTCGGCCGCCTGGATGACCACTCAGGGACGGATTCCCTTCACGTCGGACCAAGCCGTCCCGGCCCTCATGGCGATCGACATCAAGGACAGCGGCAACCACCCCGCATTCCACTGGGGGGTCCACTACGCCGGCACCCTCGAGCCACACCTCCTGTCCCTTCTCTTCCGCGTCCTCCCTGCCAGCGTCCTCACGTACCGTTTCTTCCTCGCGACGCTTCTCGTCGCGACGATCGTTCTCGTCGGGGAGACGTGCAGAAGGACCTGGGGACGGAAGGCTGGGATTGCGGGAGCGGCTTACCTCGGACTGGGGCCTTCGTTCTTCTACTTCAAGGGACTGACCTCGGACGGCGCGTACGCGGCCATCCTCGTGACTCTCGCGGCCTCACTCGTCGCGGCCACGCTGGTCGCCGGGAACGGTCGACGCTGGTTGGCGCCTGTCGCGGCCCTCGGGTTCTTCACGGGGCTCGCCTGGTGGGTGCATCCGGTCGCCGCGGCCTTCGCGCCCGTGGCCGGCCTCGCCGTGATCTGGCAGAAGCGGTCCGCCACCCGTTTCACCGTCTGCGCCGCGCTCGTCGTCGCTTTTATCTTCGGCAGCTCGCCCTGGTGGATCGAGAACTTCCGTCTCGACTTCCCGAGCCTCTCGATGCCCGAGCTCGCGGGTGCGTCCGCGATCGGCGTGCTCGAGAGAATCGGGGACCTGCTTTCACACGGCTGGCCGATGCTCGTGGGCGCCCGTTCGGCGCGATCGGAATCGCCGACGTTTCCCGGGGCGATCGTGCCGGCGCTCATCCTGATCGTCGGCCTGTCGCTCGCCGCGATCAGGCACCTGCGTCGATCCGAGCCGGGACCGTCGCGCTTCCTCCTCGTGGCATCGCTGCTCCTCGTTTTGACGCCTCCGGCCCTCGCCGTCTCCGTCGCGCGGACGGACCTGCGAACAGACGTGAGGTTCCTCATCCCTTCGTATCTCGGTCTCGCTCCCCTCGTCGCATTCGCGGTGACGAGGCTCGGCGCTTCCGGGCGCGGACCATTCGCTCCTGCTCTCGGATTCGTCCTCGCGGCTCTCGGTCCCGGCAGCCAGTTCCGCGCGCCTCGCTTTGAGGCGCCTCACGACGGGCTGCTCCGGGAGTCGCGGGAGGCCGTCGACGCCCTCCGGCGACTCGGGGTGAGGGAGGTCTACGGCAGCTATTGGCACACCTACCGACTGGCGTTTCTCGGACGGGGCGACGTCGTTCCCGGTTCCTTCGGAACAGGGACCGCCGGGATGGTCAGGAACCCGGCATTTCAGCAAGTCGTCGACGCGTCCATCCGGCCCGGGTTCCTGCTCTCCAGCCTCGATGCCGCCCGCCTCGCGGCATTCGTGAAGAGCCGCGGCTGGGAGAGCCGACGCACCGCTCTCACCGGGCTCGGGTTGACGGTCGTGTCCGATCTTCCGGAGGAGGCTCTCGAGATCGTCCGCCGCTGCGGCTGCATTCCGACCGCGGTCGGGCCCGGCTACGTGGAATGGCTCCGAATGGAGGGCCCGAGCACGGTTCGGAAGGGAGAACGGCTTCCCTACCGGGTCGCGTTTCGCGTGAACGGCCCCGTCTCGCCCGGCCCCGAGGTTCGCCTCGCGCCCCGGTGGCGAGCTGTGGACGGGTCGGACTTCGGCCTCGAGGGATCTCGAACTCCTCTCCCCTCGGCCCGGTGGCCCAAGAGAGACTTCAGGGCTACGCTATGGATCCCCGTGACGGTGGTTCCCGGCAAGTACCGGCTCACGATCGACATGGTGGAGGAGCACGTGACCTGGTTCGAGTGGCGCGGAATCGCGCCGCCGTTCCTCGAGGTCGAAGTGACGCCTTGAGGAGCGGCTCCAGTCGAAGGCCGGAGTGCTAGGCTGAGGCTGGCCACCTGGGTGCGAGGTGGACTCACGGCGGTGGTCCGGAGCCCTTCGCCCCGGCAGAAGGAGGCGAAACCCGTGACTTGCACCCGCCGGATCGCGCTCCTCTCCGTCCTCGCCGTGGGGTACGGGCTGCGCCTCGCGGCTCAGGACGCCCCGCCCAGAAACGGATTCCCGGTGACCCTCCCCGGGCACGGCCGCGTCGTTTTCAGCTCTCCGGTCGTCGCGGATCTCGACAACGACGGCACCAGGGGGATCGTCGTCGGCACCGCGGGCATCTGGAACGGTTCTTCGTACACGAGCCTCCCGAGGCTCTGGATCATCCGTCCCAACGGGACGGCCGACCCCGCCGGAGCGATCCGCTGGTTCACGGACCTGACCGCCGAGCCCCACGCAACGCCGGCGATCGGAGACCTGAACGGAGACGGAGTCCCGGAGATCGTCGTCGCCTACGGCGGCTACTCGGACGAGCCCGCGCCCGGAGGCGTGAGGGCCTATCAGAAGAGCGGCCCGAACACCTGGTCGCTGCTCTGGCAGTTCCAGGTTTCGAGTCCGGGGGTCTCTACCCACGTCCTGTCCTCTCCGGCCCTCGGCGACATCGACGGGGACGGCCTCCTCGACGTCGTCTTCGGAGCGCTCGACCTGAGCGTTCACGCGCTGAAGGGAACGAACGGACAGGCGATTGCGGGCTTCCCCGTTCTGGTCTACGACACGATCCGGGGCGCACCGGCGCTCGCCGACCTCGATGGCGACGGCCGGCTCGAGATCATAGTGGGGGCGGACTGCAACCCGCAGGGTCCGCCCATCAACACCCAGGCCGGCGGCGCGCTCTGGGTGCTCCGGACCGACGGAACGATCTACCCCGGCTTTCCACGATTCGTCACGCCGCCTGCCGGACAGACCCCGGTCGGCATCGGGACCGCACCGGTCGTCGGAGACATCGACGGCGACGGGTGCCCCGAGATCGTCGCCGGCACCGACCACTCCTCCTCGCCGGCACAGAAGCTGATCTATGCCTGGCACAACGATGGGGGGACGGTCGCCGGCTGGCCGGTTCCTCTTTCCGGCCACGCGTCGGGAGACCCCGCTCTCGCAAACCTGGACTCCGACGCCGCGCTCGAGGTCGTCGCGACTGACGACACCGGGCGTGTCTATGGCATCGACGGCGACGGAACGAAGCTCTTCACGACTCTGCCGAAGTCCTACCAGGGACCGAGCGCGGTCGCGGCCAGCGGCCCGATCGCCGCGCAGCTGGGCTCCGAGAACCCTGCGATCCTGCTGGGTTCGGTCGACTGGCAGGTGACGATCCTCTCGAAGGCCGGCGTCCAACTCTCAGACGATGGGCCGCCCGCAGACGGGAAGCTACGGTATGTCACCGGATCGCCGGTGCGATACCCCCTCGTCGTCGACCTGACGGGCTCCGGCACGCTCACGCTCGTCGCCGCCTCGAAGGTCCTGTTCGGATCGGATTCCGACGCGGGGGTCTACGCCTGGGACCTCGGCTCCGCCGGTGCCCTGCCCTGGCCCGCCTTCCAGCAAGACGAGCGGCACTCCGGATGGGCCCCCCCGAAGACGACTCCGCCGTCGTGCGCGCCCGTTCCTCCTCCGTCGAGTTTTCACGCTCTCACCCCCTGCCGATTCGTGGACACACGGTGGGATGCCGTCCTGACCTACGGAGGCCCGGCGTTCACCGCGGGCGAGACCCGCGACATCACGGTCACGGACAACCCGAGCATGCCGCACGCGTGCGGCGTTCCGGCCGGCGCGAAAGCCGTCGCGTTGAACGTGACGGTCACGCAGCCGTCGACACCGGGCGTCCTCCGCGTCTTCCCGGGTGGCGAGACCGTGCCTGTCGCGTCGAGCATCAGCTACGCCGGCGGCCGGACGCGCGCGAACAACGCGATCGTTCGGCTTTCACCGGACGGGCGCGGGAACATCTCCGTAAAGGCCGACCTGCCCTCCGGAGGCGTCCACGTCATCCTCGACGTGAGCGGCTACTTCGAGTAGCTCATCGCCCCGGCGGACGCGCGAGGAGCTCCGCGGGGGCGAGTCCAGCCCGAGGCTCCACCAGGAACGGCGCGTCGCGGAGCGACCAGAGATTGCCGTGAACGCTGTTGCCATAGGGGTAGCAGAACGCTCCTGCGGCTTGCACGAGCATTCCCAGGAAAATCGAGACGGCGAGTGCCCGCCGCCCGGCGGGCGAGGCGGTCCGCGCGACGGGAGCCACGAGCCAAACGAGGGCTGGCAGCGCTCCAGTGAGGAAGCGGGCGCCGTAGCTGTATCCCCCGCTGATGTCCCCGTTAGCGAGAAGGAGGACCGTCAGGGCGACTCCGGCGGCAAGGCAAGCGTCCAGGACCCGATAGCCATCCCCGGTCGCGGGTCGCCTCAACCGGGCTGCGAGGAAGACGAGGAACGGCGCGTAGACAAAGAGGCCTTTCCCCGGGCTGAAGAGGAGCCCCGCGACGCCCTGCGGGATGGGATGGGAGAAGAAACCCGAGATGGCGTGCATGCGGAAGTAGCCCCCTCCGACGTGCCCGAAGAAGTGCCAGTTCAGCGCCGCGAACGGCGCCGCAGACGCGGCGGCGGCGAGAACGAACGGCCAGGCGCGACGCCGTGCGATGAGTAGTGCGGAAATCCCGATTGCGAGGGCGAGCGGAAGGTCAGGCGGACGGTTGAAAGGTATGAGGCCGCAGGCTGCACCCGCGAGCGGAAGACGCCACCGGCCGACCTCTGCGGTCAGTGCGAGCAGGGCGACGAGCGACAGGAGCTGCGTCGTTCCGTGCTGCCAGAGCGCCTGGCTCGATGTGACCCACGTGTTGGACGCAAATGCGTACCCCGCGGCCAAAAGCGTCGCAAGCCCTCGATCGAGCCTTCGGCGGAGGAGGAGGTACATCAGCCCGACCGAAATCGCCGCGACGAAGGAGGCAGAGAGCTTCTCCATGACGGGGGCCAGGATGGCGAGGTGATCCCGGCTCCATCCTTTCAGGCGCAGGACCGCCGCAGCCGGCGCATACAGTGGGGCGACCAGTATCGGCGTGACGACGGGGTAGGACGACACGGTCCAGCCCTGTCGGGAAATCATCATCCAGTAGGGAAACGAGTGGGGCCCGGCTTGCCCGACACGAGCCACGTCTCGCACCGGATCGAGCGTCAGGCTGCCGCGACCCCAGAGGCTGAACGGAAGGAACCTGGCGGGGAAGCAGTCTCCTGCCGAGATCGGTCTGAGGTTCGCGTTGTAGACGACGAAAGCGAGGAGGAAGAGCGCTGCGGCACGCTTCCAGTCGAGACGACGCTCCTCGGGCATCGATTCGGGCGACGGCGGTGCCTCGACGCGGTTCCTCGAGGTTCGGCTCCTCGACCCCGGCGACACTCCTCGGCCGGCGCGCCTCGTCTTCACTACGGGCTCGGCACGTACACGGGCACGGCTCTCAAATCACGGGTCGCGCCTTTACGCGTCCGAGCCTGGACGACGAGAGTCACCTCTCCGGCAGGAAGACGGTGCGCGGGCAGGAGCACCTGGAACCCGCTGGTCGCGGCCCCCTCTCTTCCGGCCTCAGCCCTCTCCACGTCGGGCCTGGCGCCTCCGAGAACCGCGCTGTCGACGTAGCGGCCGTCGGCGTAGATCGCGACGTCCTCGATCCCGTCCTCGGCAAGCGCCCACCCCGCGACGAGGATCTCGCCATCTACGACCGAACCGTCGGCAGGTACGTCCACGTACCCTCTCGGCAGGTCGACTTCCCGAATTCTCCCCGTGCTGTATGCCGGTTCGCAGGCGGAAACCGCGGCAGTGGCCAGCGCGGCGAGGAAGAGGCGTGCGGAGAACCTCCGCTTCATCGAGATCTCCGGCCGCGCTGAAACAGCGAACTCACGGGGAGACCCGCGGACGCACCCGGAAGGAGCCCGAGAAAGACCTCCGGATCAGCGGAAGTAGCCGTTCACGTCGATCAGGAGGTGATACGTGAACGTGTTCGGGCACTGGAAGACGCCGCCGATCACGGCGCAGCCGGCGCCGAGGACCTGGAAATCGGGATTCGTGCCGGGACTCGCGACCGTTCCGAGCGGCACGATGGCCCCGTTCGCAATCGTCTCGTTCTGGTAGTAGTTCGTTGTCGAAACCTCCGGGAAGGTCCCGGGGAACGGCGCGATCCGAAGATCACCCTGCTCGGCGTTCGGCGTCACGATCGTCAGGTTGAGGGAGACCGCTGTGGCATCCGTGGGGATTCCGCAAAGCCCTCGCAGGACGAAGGTCCTGACGGTCGCGGAGTTGATGATCCCACCACCCGTCCCACCCGCCGAGGGCAGACCCGTCCGCGTGTCGTAGACGCGGCAGGGCGTGATGGCGAAGAACTCGTACGGCCCGGCCTGCGCCTCGGCGAGGCTCGGGAGGAAAAGGACGGCCGCGAGGGCTCCGAGGCCGAGCGTGCGGGCGATTCTGGCGAGGCTGTTCATGGCGGTCTCCTTAGCGAGCCGATCGGGGCATTCTCATTTCAGGTAGCCGTTCACGTCAATGAGGAGGTGGGCGGTGCCGGCGGAGTCGTTCCGGACGGCCAGGGCGCCGCTCCCCGACGAGCTGAGCATCAGAAGAGCGTTGTTGGCGCGGGTCCGCCCCGCCGCGAACGGCAGGACGGTCGCCTCCGACGGGGTCCCGTCCCCGGGGAAGGCGCGGAAGACGCCCCCCGCCTGCGGCTGGGTGACGGTCAGGTTGACCGAGACCGCCTTCGCGTCGGCCGGAACGCCGCAGGGCCCCGCAAGGACGAAGACCCGCTCGGAGCCCGGGAAGAGCGCCGGCCCTCCGCGGGGCCCGGAGGCGTCTCTCGTGTCGACGACCCGGCAGGGCGGGAGGGTGTGGAGGCCCGCGGCCGGGGCGGAAGTCGCGACGGGGGGCCTCCAGCCGAGCTGGAGGACGTCGAAGTCGGAGGCCGTCAGCGCGCGGAAGGCCGGGTTCAGGACGCCGTTGTCCCAGCGCGTGTCGTACGCCCCCTGGACGTACATGTCGGACCCGTTGTCGGCCACGATGAGGCCGTAGGTCTTCATCGCCTGGAAGATCCGCTGGACGTGCGCCGGGTAGCCCGAGAGGTCCTTCGACGCCTTGAGCCGCAGGCGGGCGCCCATCGGCAGGGCGCCGGAGGTGCTGCCCGCCTGGTGCGAGGCGGGCCAGACGTAGCCGTTCGTCGCCCGCACCGTGACCCGGAACGCGTGCCGGATCGGGTCGGTGTCGAAGGCCTCGTCGTAGCGGACGAGGCCGGGGAGGACGGCGAGGCCCGCGGCGTCCGCGCTCGTCCAGGTCTCCGGCCGACGCTGGTTGGAGTCGAGGAGGAAGACCGCCCCCGAGCCGGCTCTCCAGGTGCAGGACGGCGACCCGGCGGGGATGCAGCGCGTGTCCCACGTCTCGAAGAGGATCCGGTTGTCGCGGTCGACGACGAGCATGTGCTTGTCGCCCCCGGCGCCCGAGTTGCCTGCGAAACCGCCTTCGATCCACTTCGCCTGCGTCTTGGCCTCCGGCGGGATCGGGTAGCCCGGCGGACGCCCCGGCGCGCCGTAGTCGCTTTCGTCGTCGTAGTCGAACGCCATCGGCTCGAGCGGCTGGTCGCCGCCGACGGTGACGTAGACCATCCCGTAGATCGCGGGCGGGTTCCCGGTGTCGTCGCCGCCGAAGTCGGGGTGGAGCCCCCGGGTCGGCCCGACGAACTGGATGAAGGCGGCGCTCCCCGGGTCGACCGGGGCGGCGCTCACGTCGACGTTCCACCAGTTGTCCGGAGGGAAGAGCTGAGGCAGGGCGCCACCCCGCACCGGCTGCCCCGCGGCGGGAGCAGCGAGGAGGAGCCCGAGGGCGAGCGCCGGAAGGCGCGCGCCGCGGCTACGGGAGGAAGTAGCCCGACACATCGAGGATGAAATGCGTGCTCGCTGCCGAGACGTTCTGGACCTTGTAGGTCGCCGTCCCGTCGGTCGCGAGGCGGAGGACGGCGTTGTTGGCCCGGGTCTTCCCGGGGGCGTAGAAGATCGCGCTCGCCGGGGGATTCGGGCTGATACCGTTCCCCGGGAAGATCCGCAGCTCGCCGGCCGCCCCGGGGCCCGTGACCGTGACGTTCACGGCGAGGGAGACGGCGGTCTCGGGGACCCCGCAGCGGCCGGAGACGTCGAACGTCCGGGTCGCGCCCGCCACGAGGGCCGGCGCCGCGGCGTCGGGCCCCGTCGCGTTGCGCGTGTCGAAGAGGCGGCACGGCGTGATCGCGAAGTACCGCGTCATGGAGGGGGGCGGGAGGTAGGCAAAGCCGTTCGTCAGGGTGCCGGCCTGGGCGTCGGGGTTCGTGACGACGACGTTCACGAGGCCGGCGGCACGCGCGGGCGTGGTGGCGGTGAGCGTCGTCGAGTTGACGAAGGTGCGGGTTGCGACCGTGCCACCGAAGGTGACGGTGGGCGTGGCGACGAAGCCCGTGCCGGTGATCGTCACGCTCGTCCCGCCCGCCGTCGAGCCCGAGTTGGGAGAGACGGCCGTGACCGTTGGCGGCGCGGCGGCGGCCGAGTAGGTGTAGCCGCTCCGAAGCGTCGCCGTCTGCTGGTCGGCGTTCATGACGACGACGTCGACGAGGCCGGTGTTCGTGGCGGAGGGGGTGGTGGCCGTGATCGTCGTCGAGTTGACGACGCTGACCCCCGTGAGCGCCTTCGCGTTCGGCGAACCGCCGAAGACGTTGTTCGACGGGAGCTCGACGAACGCGACCGTGGCGCCCGAGGTGAAGCCGCTTCCCGTGATGGTGACCGCCTGCCCGCCGCCCAGCGGGCCGGAGCCTGGGGAGATGCCTATGCCGCTCGGCGGCGGCGGGACGACGCCGCCGACCACGGTCGCCAGGCAGGACCCGGCAGCGATGTTGTCCAGGATTCCGTTGGAGTTCCCCGCCGGGACGCCGGCGACGGAGGACGGGTGAAAGACGAGCGCGGAATCGCAGTCCCCCCTCATGTGGCAGTAGCTCATGAGGGTCCCGGTGACGTTGGTGACCCCGTTGATCGTCTGCGGCGACGGGCAGCTCCCCTGCGGGGAGCATCCCCCTTCGGACGCGAGGCAGGTGTCGATCGGCGGGGTGCCGTAAGCGCAGTTGTGGGTGTGCCGCGCACCGAAGTTGTGCCCGATCTCGTGCGCCAGGATGAGCAGGTCTCCGGCCTGATAGTTGACCTTGAACAGCTGGTTGACGCTGTAGCCAACGCCGTTGCAGAGGCCCGAGAGCCAGGCGATGCCGGAGGCGGAGTTCGAGGAGCTCTGGCGGCCCGAGAGGTAGGCGGCCACGGCCCGCCTCACAACCGTCCTCGGGTAGTTGGCTTCCCAGTAGTTCGTGAACTCGTCGAGCTTCGTGCCGTCGGCGTTCCCCGTCGTGTCCACGTAGGGGTCCTCGCCCTCCGTCGCACGGATGATCGTGTACCCCTGCAGGACGCGGACCCCCTGGTTCACGACGCTCCCCGCGTCGCGCTCGTAGATGGTGTTCACGCCCGCGACGAGCGTGGCGATGTAGCTGATGGCGTTCGCGACGCTGCCTCCGTGACGGGCGGCGTTGACCCACTCCGCGTCCGTGTCGAAGGCGATGACGGCGGTCTTCGTCGGCGGCGCGAGCGCCCTGAGGCCGGACGGAAGGGCCGGGGACGGCTCGTCCGCAGGCTCCTCGCCGGAGTGGCGAGGGCCGTCGACCAGGGCGGCCTCGCCCTGGTCCTGCCCGCAGGTCCACGCGGGGCGGGGCTCCCCGCCTTCGGCGAACTTCGCGTCGGGGCGGAGCACGCGAAGGGCGCCCGGCCGCCTCGGGTCCGGGTCCGGCTCGATCTCCACGAGTCCGTCGTCGCCGAAGGCGAAGCCACCCCTGACCCCGGCCACCGGGTCGACCCAGGTGACGACCCGGACCGGCTCCCCTCCGTCCGCCGTCGCGCCCTTGAAGAAGGCGAGCGGGGACCGCGGCAGCTCGACCTCGCGACCCCCGACGAAGCGGACGATCCGGGCGTCCGGTGAGTAGACGTCGAACCGGGTGAGGACGACCGGCCGGCGGACGCCGGGAGCGACCGGCCAGCCGGCGAGACGGAGGCCGTCGTTCATGCCGATCGCGAGAAGCGCGGCGGTGGCGTCCTCGCCGAACCGGAGGGACTCCATCTCCCCGCTGCCGCCGGGAACGTCCTCGATCGGCCCCGGGGTCGCTGCCCGCAGGGGCTCCTCGCGCCCGGGCACGCCACCGCCCATCCCGTTCGCCGCGGAGAAGGAGGCCGCGAGAACGGTCAGGACCAGGAATCGAGCAGCTCTCATTCGGACCCCCTCCGGGCCGCCGCCCCTGGCGAACGCGGCCCTTCGCACCTTCGAATCTAGTCCCTCCGGATCGGGCTTTCCAGCGGCGCTCAACACGGCGGGCGCTCCTTCCCCCTGGGGAGTGTCGGTGACTCACGCCCGGGAGCACCACGGTCCCGGAGGCGAGGCCCGGCGCGACCCGGGAGGGGAGCGCCTGGCCCCCGGTCGAGTTGGCGCCGGTCCGATCCGGGCGTACGGTGCCGAACGAGATGCGTCTCTCCCCGTTCGCCGCCCCGAGGAGCCCGATGCGGGCCGTCCTCCTCGCCGCGCTCGCCGCTCTCGCGCTCGCCGTGGAGCAGCCCGCCTCCGCCCAGCTCGCCGTCTACACCGATTCCCTCCAGAGCGGCTTCGCCGACTGGTCGTGGGGAACGAGGGACCTCGCACAGACCGCCGTCGTCCGGAGCGGCTCCGCGGCGATCTCGTTCGAGCCGGACGGCTGGGCCGGGCTCTTCTTCCACCGGGACGCCGGGTTCACGGGAGCCGAGTACGAGGCGCTCGAGCTCTGGGTCCGCGGCGCGGGCGCCGGGGGACAGCAGGTCACGGTGGCGATCCTCGTCGGCGGGAATCCCGCCGGATCGGCGGCGCTCGCCGGCTTCGTCGAAGGGGGCGCGATTCCCGCGGGGAGCTGGGCGAAGGCGACCGTGCCGTTCTCGGCGCTGGGACTCTCGACAGGGAGCTGGGACGGCCTCTGGCTCCAGGACGCGACGGGCGGAAACCAGGCGACGCTCTACGTCGACGACGTTCGCCTCCTGCCGCGCACGTCTCCCCCGCCTCCTCCTCCCGTCGGCGCGCCCGTGACGGTCTCGGTCGATCCCTCGCTCGACCGGCGCGCCGTCAGCCCTCACATCTTCGGCGTGAACTTCGGCTCCGATTCCCAGGCCGCGGCCCTCCGCTGGCCGGCGCGGCGCTGGGGCGGTAACGCCGTGACCCGCTACAACTGGCAGAACGACACGTCGAACAAGGGGATGGACTGGTTCTTCATGAACGTGCCGGACGACAACCCCGACCCCGGCGCGCTCCCGTTCGGCTCTTCGGCCGACCGCTTCCTCGCCGCGACGCGGGCCGCCGGCGGCGAGCCGATCCTCACGGTGCCGCTCATCGGGTGGACGCCGAAGGCGCGGCAGAAGGACTGGGGCTTCTCGGTAGCCAAGTACGGCGCCCAGACGGAGACGGAGTGCACGGCGACGGGCGGCGCCTTCTGGTGCGAGCCCGACGCGGGCAGCGGCGTCCGCCCCGGCGGCGCTTTCGTGACGGGGAACGACCCCCTCGACACGTCGGTCGCCGTCGGGCCGCCCTTCGTGACGGCCTGGATGGCCCACCTCGCCACGCAGTTCGGGACGGCAGGCGCCGGGGGCATCCGCTGGTACGCCCTCGACAACGAGCCGGCCCTCTGGAACTCCACTCACCGCGACGTCCACCCGGAGCCGCTCACGTTCGACGAGCTCTGGACGAAGTCGCGCGACGTCGCCGCCGCGATCAAGGCGAAGGACCCGGCCGCGGTCGTCTTCGGACCCGTTTCGTGGGGGTGGTGCGAGTACTTCTACTCGGCCGCGGACGACTGCTCGCCGAACGGGGCCGACTTCATCGCCCACGGGAGCGTCCCGCTGACGCAGTGGTACCTCCGGCAGGTGAGGGCGCACGAGATCGCGAACGGCGTTCGGCTCGTCGACGTCCTCGACGTCCACTACTACCCGCAGGCCCAGGGCGTCGCCCTCTCGGACGACGAGTCGGCCGCGACCTCGGCCCGCCGGCTCCGGTCGCTCCGCAGCCTCTGGGACCCCTCGTACGTCGACGAGTCGTGGATCGGCACGCCGGTCCGGCTCATCCCTCGGATGAAGGAGTGGATCGCGGCCGAGCTGCCCGGCACGAAGCTCGCGATCACCGAGTACAGCTGGGGGAACGACCACGGGCTCTCGAGCGCACTCGCGCAGGTGGAGGTGCTCGGCATCTTCGCCCGCGAGGGAGTCGACGTGGCGACGCGATGGGTCGCGCCCGCCGCGGGCTCGCTCGTCGAGGACGCCTTCCGGCTCTGGCTCGACTACGACGGCGCGGGGACGCGCGTGGCGGGTGCGAGCGTGCGGGCCGTCTCGAGCGAGGCCGACGCCGTGAGCGGCTATGCGGTCGCGGCCCCGGGGGGGCCGCTCCGCGTCGTCCTCGTGAACCGTGACACGGTGCAGCGCCCGGCGACGGTGACGCTCGCGGGCGGGGGGAGCCGGAGCGTCCGGCTCTTCGGCTTCGACGGCGCGACGCGACTCTCCGCTCTCGGCACGGCGGCGCTCTCCGGCGGCGCGCTCACGATCGACCTGCCGCCGCGGTCGGCGCGGCTCGTGGAGGTCGCACCCGATGGCGTGACGCCGAGCCCCTCCACCTTCCACACGCTCGCTCCGTGCCGCCTCCTCGACACCCGCAACGCCGCGGGACCGTTCGGCGGGCCGGCACTCGCCGCCGGCGAGACGAGGTCGTACACCGTGGCCAGCGGCGCGTGCGGCGTCCCGGCCGACGCGAAAGGCGTGGCGATCAACGTGACGGTGACCGCGCCGACCGCAGCCGGCTCGCTGACGCTCTTCCCCGGCGGCGGTGTCGCTCCGGGGACGAACACCGTCTCCTTCGCCGCCGGGAGGACCCGGGCGAACAACGTGCTCATCGGCCTCGCGGGCGGCGTTTTCTCGGTGACGAACCGGCAGGAGACCGGCGCCGTCCACGTGATCGTCGACGTGTCGGGCACGTTCCGGTAGGCGGCCGGGTGGCCGAAGAGGCCGGAGGGAACTACGACTACACCTGCTAGTATGTATTTGAAGGTGTATTCGTGCGCACGAACATCGTCCTCGACGACGACCTGGTCCGCGAGGCGACCCGCCTCACCGGCATCCGGACGAAGAGATCCCTCGTCGACGAGGCCCTCCGGCTCCTGGTGAAGACGAAGAAGCGCCGGTCGATCCTCGCCCTGAAGGGGAAGGTGCGCTTCGCCGACGGATACGACCACAAGGCGCTCCGGGGGCGCGATCTTGATCCTCGTTGACAGCTCCGTCCTGATCGATTTCCTGCGGGGCGGGGAATCGCCGGCCGTGCGGCGTCTGGAGGAGATCGAGAGCGAAGGAGAGGCGGCCGGATGGGCGCTTCCCCTCGTCTGCCTCCAGGAGATCCTCCAGGGCGCGAAGGACGAACGGGAGTGGAAGGCACTTCGACAGACGCTCGAGTCTCAGGAGGTCGTCTCACCCGCCGATCCCCTCGCCGTCCACGTCGAAGCGGCCCGAATCTACTTCGAGTGCCGCCGGCGAGGTCTCACCGTTCGGAGCTCGACCGACTGCTTCATCGCCGCGCTCGCGCTCGAGGGCGGGCACGTCCTGCTCCACGACGACGCGGACTTCGACGCGATTGCGAGGGTCCGGCCTCTCCGAACGCTCCGGGGGTAACGCCCGACCGCGTGCGGCCCGCCTTGATCGCCGCGCGCTCTCGCGGTCCTTCGCCCTTCAGCGGTAGTAGCCGCTGACGTCGACGATCAGCTCGACCGTTCCCGTCGCTTGCCGGTCGAGGACGCTGAGCGCTCCTTCCGCGAGGCCCATCGTCACGTTGTTCGCCCGCGTCCGCCCGGCCGCGAAGTGGATCGAGGCTGTCTCGGGCGCGGGCCCGCTCCCGGGGTGGAGCGTGAGCGAGCCGCTCTCCGTCGGCGCCGTGACGGTGACGTTCAGGGCGACGGCAGCCGCATCCGACGGCACGCCGCACTGGCCGCCGATCACGAAGAGCCGCGAGGCTCCCGCCGCGAGCGGCGGGGCGCCGTAGGATCCGGCAGCGTTGCGCGTGTCGACGATTCGGCAGGGAGTGACGGGGTAGAAGCCTGCCGGCGAGGTCGGGAAGAACGTGGCGGAGACGGTCTTCGGGCCGTCCATCGTCACGGTGCAGTTGCCCGTTCCCGAGCAGCCGCCGCCCAGCCAGCCGGCGAAGCGGGATCGCGGACTCGGCATCTTCCCCAGATTGACCGATGTACCGCTCGCGAAGACTGCCGAACACCTGAGACCGCATTCGATGCTGCCCCCGGAGGCCGTCACGATGTCTCCGCCCGTGCCGTTTCGGACGACGTCGAGGCGGTAGTAGAGGCCGACGGGGATCGTCTTTCTCGCTTCCGCGGCGCAGTCGCCCTTCCTCACGACGATGCCGACGACGATCGAAGGTGCGCCCGCCGTGGCCGTGAACGTGATCTCGCGAGATCCCTGCCCGGCGTCGAGGCTCGCTCCTTCGACCGACCACTCATAGGTGGCGTCCGGTCCCGCGTCGGGCACGGAGGCCGCATGCGCGGAACCTGCGTCGAGGACCGAGTCCGGAGCGACGATCGACACGGCGGGAGGCGAGCAGGCCGGAGGGGAGAAGGACCAGAGGTCGGGCAGGGTCCCGCGCGTTCCGGTGGAGTCGGTCCCGAATCCACCGAGGAGCAGGAGCGTTCCGCTCGCGCCGCTCGTTGCGGCCGAAGAATGCCGCCCGCCCGGGCCGTTTCCCTCCCCCGGCACTCCCCCGTCGCCGTAGACCCCCGGGTCGAAGACGTCGTTCGATCCGTGCATCCAGGCCCAGCCGGCCCCGTCCCAGCGCCAGAGGTCGTTCAGGTAGCCGACTCCTCCGGTTGTGCTTCCCTGGCCCCCGAAGACCCAGAAGTGGCCTCGTTCGTCGACCCACGATGCCGCGTACATCCGTCTCCCCGGCGTATACCAGGGCGCCGAGACGCCCTTCTCTCCATAGACCCCGTGGTTGAGGCCTCCCTGGCCGTCGGTGAACCGGGTCCAGTACGAACCGTCCCACCGCCAGAGGTCGTAGTTCTGGATTTGAGAGCGGTGCCAACCGCCGAAGAGCCAGACGACACCGTCCGGCCCTGCAGCGGCTGTCGCACCCGCCAGCGACGACGGCGAGTTGTCAGGAGCGGGCACTCCGAGGGCACCTCGCTCCCCGAGGGCTCCCGCGCTGCTCGACCCGTGAATCCAGGTCCAGGCGGCGCCGTCCCAGCGCCAGAGGTCGTTGAGCGTCCCGCCGCCGGTCTGCCCGACCCCATAGCCCCCGAAAAGCCAGAGATCCCCCGCCGGGTCCCTCCAGGCGGACGCGAGGTGTCGAGCGCCCGGGACGTTCGAGGCATCAGGGACTCCCCTCGTGCCATACCGGCCGAACTCCCAGCGGGACGTCGCTCCGCTCATCCAGGTCCACATCGCGCCGTCCCACCGCCAGAGGTCGTTCGTGGCTCCTTCGTCGTGGCTGGGAGGGCAGCTTCCCCCGAAGACCCACAAGTCTCCCGTGGCGTCGATCCACGAGGCCGCCGCGCTCCTCCCGCCGGGGACGTTCCCGGGCGCGGGGACCCCCTTCGTTCCCGCGACGCCCGGCTGGTCTTCTTCGCTCGATCCGCCCAGCCACGTCCAGTTCGAGCCGTCCCATCGCCAGAGGTCGTTCAAGTAGCCCTGCCCTGCGCCGGAAAAGCCGTAACCGCCGAACAGGTAGACCTCACCGTTCGCAGCCCGGCAGACCGTGGCTTCCTGTCGGGCGCCCGGACGATTCGCGGGGCCCGGCAGCCCCCTCGTTCCGTAAACGCCCGCCTGGCTCGCTCCTCGCGAGCCGGAGCGCCAGGCCCACTGCGTTCCGTCCCAGCTCCAGAGGTCGTTCAACGGGCCGATGTTTCCAGTTTCCGAGGAGCCGTTCCCCCCGAGAATCGCCACGTCGCCCGAGACCCCGGCGAAGACCATCGCCGCGTACCGCGCCCCTGGGCCGTTTGCCGGCGCGGGAACTCCCGCCTCGCCGTAGATACCGGGGGCGCCGGGAGTCTCGGAGCCCCGCATCCACACCCAGTTCGTTCCGTCCCACTTCCAGAGGTCGTTGTAGAGTTCGTCCGCCCGTGCTGCCGGATTCAGGAGTACGGTGCCGCCCAGAATCCACACGTTCTCGCTCGCGTCGACCCACGAGGCCGCGCTCCTCCGCCCGCCGGGTACGTTCGAAGCAGCGGCAACTCCCTTCGTGCCATAGACCCCCGCTTGCCCCGGAACGTCGGAGCCGCTCACCCACGTCCACATGGCTCCATCCCAAACCCAGAGGTCATTCAAGAGGCCCCAACCCGTCGATCCGGGGCCGAGACCGCCGAACAGCCAGAAGCGGCCGTCCGGCCCTACCGAGGATGTGGCCCAGATGCGTCCCCCCGGAGTGTTCGTGGGGCTCGCGACGCCCTTCGTGCCGTAGACCCCCGCCTGACTGAACAGACCCGACCCGCTCATCCAGGTCCAGGTCGCTCCGTCCCATTTCCAGAGGTCGTTGAGATGCCCGCTCGCGCCTGTGGGGACCCCTGCGAAACCTCGTCCGCCAAAGAGCCAGAAGGCGCCGTTTCCGTCGGTCCAGAAAGCGGCCGAACGACGGGCGCCCGGTCGGTTCTCGGGCGCACCGACACCTCGAGTCCCGTAGACGCCGATCTGTTTCGGGACATTGGGGCCGCTGACCCACGTCCAGGCTGTGCCGTCCCACTGCCAGAGATCGGAGAACTCCTCATCCAGGCGATTCGCTCCGCCGAACAGCCAGAGGTGGCCGCTCGCGTCGATCCAGGACGCGGCCCCGTAGCGCCCCCCAGGGTCGTTCGCGGGATCGGGCACGCCTTTGGTTCCGTGGATCGGCGTCCGAGCGTACAGGTCCGAGCCCGCCACCCAGGTCCAGTTCACGCCGTCGAACTTCCAGAGGTCGTTGAGCGTGCTTTCACCGGCGTACCGCCCGTAGCCCCATCCGCCGAAGAGCCAGAGGTTCCCTTGCCCATCACGCCACGCCGAGGCGTCCCTTCTCGCACCGGGCACGTTCTCCTGCGCCGCGACGCCCTTCGTCCCGTAGACCCCGATGCGTCCCTTCTCCGCGACGAACTCGTCTCCCCCGATCCACGTCCACTGCCCCGAATTCGTCTGCATGAGGCCCGCGGGGAGAGCTGCCTCGGATCCGACGATGCCCGGAGCGTGGCTCGCGAATGCGGCCAGAGCCGAGCCGAACGTGCAGAGGAGAAGAAGGGAGAACGATGTGGCTCGGCGCATCGACCGAGTCTGCCACGATGGCATGCACTCCGACACGACCGAACCGAGTCACGCCAGGACGCAGGCACTCCGCCCCGACCGCGCCCGCCCCGCTGCGATCGCCGCGCGGCCCTTGCGGTCCGCATCGCCTTCGGCGACCGGGCTTCGCGCTATAGACTCACGGCATGTCCAGCCTTCCGAAGGGGCGCGACGCGACCTATGACGACCTCCTCGCCGTGGGGGACGACCTCCTGGCGCAGATCGTCGAGGGGGAGCTTCACGCCACGCCCCGGCCGGCGATCGATCACCAGAGGGCGTCGTCGATCCTGGGGGTGCGACTCGGGGATCCTTTCGACGTCGGCGGGGGCGGTCCCGGCGGTTGGTGGATCGTCGACGAGCCGGAAGTCCACCTCGGCAGGAACGTACTCGTCCCCGACCTCGCCGGGTGGCGAAGGGAGCGGCTCCCCGCCCTGCCCCGCGAGGCGTTCTTCACGCTCGCTCCCGACTGGGTCTGCGAGGTCCTCTCTCCCTCGACGGCCCGCCTCGACCGGCTGAAGAAGCTCGCGATCTACGCGCGCGAGGGAGTCGGACACGCGTGGCTCGTCGACCCTGCCCTCGAGACGCTCGAAGTCTTTCGGCGTCACGAAAGCGGCTGGCTCCTCGTCCTCACCGCCGGCGGGGACGACGTCGTGAGGGCCGAGCCCTTCGACGCGATCGAGCTGACGCTCACGGGGCTCTGGATCCGGCCGGCCTGAAGCCCAACATCGTCGGCAGGGCCGCAACCACCGGATCTATCCCGGAGAGAAGTCGAAATCGTGCCATTTCTCTCCTTCTGAGCGTGAGAGAGTGACCACGCATGGGCTCCGCCTCCGAATCCCCGTTCCGCACGCGCCTCGTCGAGAAGCTCGGCGAAGGGATCGCGTCGCCGATTCCGGACTCCACCCCGAGGCGCGTGTACGGGAGATTGAGCCTGCCCGGCAAGGCCACCGCCGTCGTCGGGATGCGGCGCGCGGGGAAGACGACGCTCCTTCACCAGATTCGCCGGGAGCGCCTGCGGGCGGGTGTGCCGCGTGAGCGGCTGGTCTTCGTCGGATTCGAAGACGAGCAGCTCGCAGGAATGGGCGCCGACCAGCTCCGCCTCCTCCCGGAGGAGTACTACCGCCGCTTCCCCGCCCTGCGCCAGCAGGAGGTCGTCACGTGGTGCCTGGACGAGATCCAGGCGGTCCCCGGATGGGAGCGGTTCGTCCGCCGCCTGCTCGACTCGGAGAAGGTCGAGGTCTTCCTGAGCGGCTCTTCTGCGGCGCTCCTCAGCCGGGAGGTGGCGACGGCCATGAGGGGACGCGGCTGGGAGGTCGTCCTTCATCCCTTCGGCTTCGAGGAGGCTCTCCGGCATCGCGGTCTGACCGTTCCGGAGGCCACCGGCCTGATCCCGGCAGCCGAGAGGTCGGCGCTCGAGGGCGCGTTCGTGGAGTACCTCGAGGGCGGCGGCTTCCCCGAGGCGCAGGGCCTCGACGGCGCGACTCGACGCCGTCTCCTTAGCGACTACGTGGACGTGGCGATGCTCCGGGACGTGTTGGAGCGCCACGTAGTCGCCAACCTCGCGGCGCTGCGATGGCTCGTGCGATACCTCCTGGGAAACGCCGCGGCGCCCTTCAGCGCGGAGCGCTTCTACCGCGATCTCAAGTCCCAGGGTCTCCGGGTCGGCAAGGACACGGTCCACGACCTGATCGCCCGCCTCGCGGACTCGTTCCTCATCCGCGTCGTCTGGATGGAGGCGGCCTCGGAGCGGCAGAGGATGGTCAACCCGAGGAAGGTCTACCCCGTCGATCCCGGCCTCATCCCGGTCTTCGACCGGACCGGCCGGTCGAACGTCGGCCATGCCCTCGAGACGGCCGTCTTCCTCGAGCTGGAGCGACGGCGCTGCGAGGTGACCTGGGTGAAGACGCCGGGAGGCAACGAGGTCGACTTCCTCGCGCGGACCCCGGAGGGCGCGCTCGAGCTGATCCAGGTCTGCGCCGACGCCACCGAGCCCGCGACGGCCGAGCGAGAGCTCCGAGCCCTCGCCGAGGCCGCAGCGCAGCACCCGGATGCGAAGCGGCTCCTCCTGACTCTCACGGCGGACGCCCTGCCCCGCGACACGCCAGAGGGTGTGCTCGCGCGACCGGCATGGGAGTGGATGCTCGGCCCCGAAGCCGACGCCCGGGCCTGACCGCCGCGCGGCTCTCGCCTTCGGCGCGCGGGCCCGGCGCTATAGACTTCCTGCGTGTCCAGCCTCCCGAAGTGCAGGGGCGCGCCGTATGAGGACCTCGTCGCCCTGCCCGAGGACGTCCTGGGGCAGATCGTCGACGGCGAGCTTCACGCAACGCCCCGGCCGGCGATCGATCACCAGCGCGCGTCGTCGATCCTGGGAGTGCGACTCGGGGATCCGTTCGATGTTGGAGGGGGCGATCCCGGCGGTTGGTGGATCGTCGATGAGCCGGAGATCCACCTCGGCAGGGACGTCCTCGTCCCCGACCTCGCCGGATGGCGAAGGGAGCGGCTCCCCGCCCTGCCCCGCGAGGCGTTCTTCACGCTCGCACCCGACTGGGTCTGCGCGGTCCCCTCTCCCTCGACGGCCCGCCTCGACCGGCTGAAGAAGCTCGCGATCTAGGGGCGCGAGGGAGTCGGACACGCCTGGCTCGTCGACCCCGCCCTGGAAACGCTCGAGGTCTTCCGGCGTCACGAAAGCGGCTGGCTCCTCGTCCTCACTGCCGGCGGGGACGACGTCGTGAGGGCCGAGCCCTTCGACGCGATCGAGCTGACGCTCACGGGGCTCTGGATCCGGCCGGACTGAGCGTCTCCGACGCCGGCGCCGTTGCCGGCCGGAGGCGCGCACGGGTCCCTCCACCTACCGCGAGAACCACGGGCGGAAACGTCACGGAGAACGACAGCGCGTCGGTCGGCGCTGCGGGTCCTGTTTCCGGTCGTCGGCGACTTCAGCGGTAGTAGCCGCTCACGTCGAGGATCAGCTCGACGGTTCCGGCGACCTGGGCATCGAGGACGCTCAGCGCGCCGCCTGCCAGCCCCATCGTGACGTTGTTCGCGCGGGTCCGTCCGGCGGCGAAGAAGATCGAATCCGTGTCCGGCGGCGGGCCCGTTCCCGGATAGAGCGACAGCGAACCCGCGTCGGTCGGTGCCGTCACGGTGACGTTGAGCGCTACGGCCGTGGCGTCCGACGGCACGCCGCACTGGCCGCCGATCACGAAGGATCGCGAGGCTCCCGCCGCGAGCGGCGGGGAGCCGTAGGGTCCGGCCGCGTTGCGCGTGTCGACGATTCGGCAGGGGGTGACGGGGTAGAAGCCTGCCGGCGAGCTCGGGAAGAAGGTAGCGGAGACGGTCTTCGCCCCGTCCATCGTGACGGTACAGGCGCCCGTCCCCGAGCAGCCGCCGCCCAGCCATCCGGCGAAGCGGCTGCCCGGGTCGGGCGACGCCGCGAGCGAGACGGAGGCCCCGTACGCCACGACCGCACTACACTCCCGGGCGCATGTCTCCAGCACGCCTCCGATCTCGAGCCGGACGTTTCCATATCCGTTCCGGACGACGTCGAGCCGGTAATGCAGGCCCACGGGAATCGACTTCTGGAACGATGCCGCGCAATCGCCTTCCCTCACGAGGACGCGAAGGACGACGTTCGTTGCTCCAGGGGCCGCCTCGAAGGTGATCGTCGGCGTCGTCTGCCCCGACACGATCGCCCCGCCGGCGATGGTCCACTCGTAGGTGGCACCCGCCCCTGCTTCCGGCACCGAGGCAGGGTATTGCCCGATCCCGCCCGGGACGGAATCAGGTGCCGAGATCGCAGCGACCGGGGGTGAGCAGGCCGGGGGCTCGTAGACCCAGAGGTCCGACAGGATGCCGCGCGCTCCGATGGAATCCGCACCCATGCCTCCAAGCAGTCGGAACCGGCCGAGGGAGTCGGTCGACGATCCGCCGAGCCAGCGGCTGCCGGGCACGTTGGAGGGGGCGGGGACGCCCGGCTCCCCGTAGACCCCGGGCTGTTTCGGCGATGCCGATCCTCCCATCCACGTCCAGGCGGCGCCGTCCCATCGCCAGAGGTCGTTCAGGTCAGCGTTGTATCCGAACCCACCGAAGAGCCAGTTCTTCCCGGTCACGTCCGTCCACGAGCGGGCGGAGGTCCGGGCGGGCGGCTCGTTCTCGGGCGCCGAAACGCCGAGGGTGCCGTAGTCGCCCGGGTCATATCCCCAGACGGAGCCGCTGATCCAGGTCCAGTACGTGCCGTCCCAGCGCCAGAGGTCGTTGCGCAGACCTGCGGTGTACCCTCCCGCGCCACCGAAGATCCAGAATCCGCCGTTCCCGTCGACCCAGGAGGAGGAGGCGCTTCGGCCGGGAGGCACGTTGGCCGGCGCCGCCACCCCGCGGGTGCCGAAGTACCCCTCGACGTCAGCGCCGTTCGCACCTGAGATCCAGGTCCAGTACGTGCCGTCCCAGCGCCAGAGGTCGTTCAGCTTCCAGCCTGGGCTGATCGGCCATCCGTCCCCCCCGAACAGCCAGAGGTTCCCGGCGCCGTCCGTGAACGAGGCGGCTTCGAACCGGCAAGGCGGCACGTTGGATTCGGCCGGAACCGCTTTCGTACCGTAGTTTCCCGGGTCGCCGGGCGCGGCGCTTCCGCTGACCCACGTCCAGTTCGAGCCGTCCCACCTCCAGAGATCGTTCCGGAGGATCCTGGTGAGCCCGTCATCCGTTCCGCCGAAGAGCCACAGGTCCCCTGCGGCATCGACCCAGGAGGCCGCGGAATACCTCGCACCGGGGACGTTCGTCGACGCCGCGACGCCCTTCGCCCCGTAGACCCCGGCTTGCCCCTCCAGATCCGAGCCGCTCATCCAGGCCCATGCCACGCCGTCGAAACGCCAGAGGTCGTTGAGGTATCCGAGACCGCGCGAGGAGTAGCCATACCCTCCGAAGAGCCAGGTCTCGCCGCTGGCCGTACTCCAGGTGACGGCGCCGTAGCGCGCCCCGGGGCGGTTGGTGGCGCTGGCGACTCCTTTGACTCCGTAGACCCCCGCCTGGCTTTCGCCGGTCGAGCCGTTCAGCCAGGCCCACTGCGCGCCGTCCCACCGCCACAGGTCGTTCAGTGTCCCGATACGACCGGTGGCCGACGAGCCGGCTCCTCCAAAGACGAGGACGGCCCCGGAAGTCTGCTGCCCCGCCACCTGACCGAGACGGCCACCGGGCTCGTTTCCCACAGCCGGAAGGCCTTTCGTGCCGTAGACCCCCGTCGGATCCAGGGTGCTCGCGCCGCCGACCCAGGTCCAGTTGGTGCCGTCCCACATCCAGAGATCGTTCCACGTGGACCAGTCGTAGGGGTCCGTGTCGCGCCCTCCTCCAAAGAGGAAGAGCCTCCCTGTCGCGTCGACCCAGGATGCCGCCTCCTCCCTCGCACCCGGTCTGTTCGCGGCGCCGGGAACCCCCTTCGTGCCGTACACGCCCTCCTGGCCTGCGGTCTTCGCGCCGCTGAGCCAGGTCCACTGGCTTCCGTCCCAGCTCCAGAGGTCGTTGAGCCTGCCCGTCTCGTTTTCGGCATCCCCGACTCCACCGAACAGGAAGACCTTTCCGTCCGGGCACAGGGTCGCCGTCGCACCGTAACGCGCTCCCGGCTGGTTCGACGGGTCGGCTACGCCCTTCGTGCCGTAATGGCCGCGCGCGAAGCGCTGGTCAGATCCGCCGATCCAGGTCCAGGCGGCTCCGTTCCATTTCCAGACGTCGTTGAGGCGCCCGGCCGGCAACGCGCTCGCGCCGAGGCCGTACCCGCCCAGGAGCCAGAAGTCGCCTGAGGCGTCCGTCCACACCGCGGCGTCCGACCGAGCCCCAGGCCAATTGGAGGTTGCGGCCACGCCTTTCGTGCCGTAGATCCCCGTTTGCGCGATGACGTCCGGTCCGCCCATCCAGGTCCAGTTCGTCCCGTCCCACTTCCACAAGTCGCTGAGACGATCCTGGTAGGCCACGGAGGCGAAGCCGAAGCCTCCGAAGAGCCAGAGGTTCCCCGATGCGTCCTTCCACGTGCTCGCGCCATGCCGCGCGCCCGGGCTGTTGCCCGGCGCGGCGACACCGCGCTCGCCGTACACACCGTACGCTCCGCAGGTGTCCGAGCCGCTCGACCAGGTCCAACTCGTTCCGTCCCACTTCCAGAGGTCGCTGAGGACGCAATTCTGCCCCGTCGCCGAGTGGCCGCTTCCACCGAAGAGCCAGAGGGTCCCGGCCGCGTCGATCCAGAGGGCCGACCCCTCTCGGGCTCCGGGGACGTTCTCGGGCGCCGCAATCCCCTTCGTCCCGTAGACGCCGAATCGCTCCGCTTCGGCGACGCGGCTCGGTCCGCCCGCCCAGGTCCACTGACCCGGACTGGTTTCGATCGTCCGCCCGATCGACACGTCGTGCGCCCGCCCGCTGCTTCCGTCCGATCCGTCCGTTCCGGCGCCCAGGATTGCCGGCCAGAGGAGCGCAACGAAGACGAACGCGATCGGAAGGAACCTCTGTCGAGAGCTCATCCGCCCATCATGGCAGATGCCGTCTGAGCACGGACGAATAGCGAGCCTCGCGGAACTCTGGCAGGAGGCCCCGCTACCGCGTCCGCCCCGCCTTGATCGCCGCGCGGCTCTCGCGGTCGGCCTCGCGCCGCTTGATCGTCTCCCGCTTGTCGTGGAGCTTCTTGCCGGTGACGAGGGCGATCTCCACCTTTGCGCGCGGGCCGCGGAAGTAGAGGAGGAGCGGGATGCAGGTGGCGCCGGAGCGCTGGACCTTCGTCGCCCACTTCAGGATCTCGCGCTTGTGGAGGAGGAGGCGGCGTTTCCTCACCGGGTCGGGGTTGTTCCACGAGCCGGCGAGATAGGGAGAAACGTGGACCCCGTGGAGCCACGCCTGCCCGCCCGCCAGCTCCACCCAGCCGTCGGTGAGGTTCGCACGCCCCTCGCGGAGCGACTTCACCTCCGTGCCCGTCAGCTCGACGCCGGCCTCCAGCTTCTCCTCGATGAAGTACTCGTGGAACGCCTTGCGGTTCTTCGCGACCTGGCGAACCGTGTCCTTCTTCTCTCCCTTGCCGGCGGGCGTTGCGGGGCGGGCGGTCACCGGGCGCCTCCCGGGGCGCGATCCGGCCGGCGGGCCCCGCCCGCTACGGGCGCGGCGTCAAAGACAGACGGCGGCTCTTCCACGGTCCGGAGTATGCCCGTGCCGGCCGTGGCGGCGCCGGCAGGGCCCGATTTCCCGGGAGGAGACCTCGGCGCGGCGCGGCAGGGACTGTGGCGCCAATGCCACACTGTGATGCACAGGCTCGACACCGATGACCTCTCCAGGCGCCTCAAACCCCTTCTTTTCATCGATTTCCGGGGAGTCCGTCTGGCACCTTCCGTGCGTAGAGGGGTGCGTGATGAGGCTGCAGACGACGCTCGGGAAGACGATTTCGGTCTCCGGGATCGGGCTCCATTCCGGGCGCGAGATCCACGCCACCCTCCGTCCCGCCCCGGCCGGGCGCGGCATCGTCTTCGTCCGGACCGACGTCGGCGTCACCCTTCCGGCGCTGGCCGAGGAGGCGGGGCGGCTCGACTACGCGACCTCCCTGGGGGAGCGCGGACGCGAGGTGGGGACGGTCGAGCACCTCCTCTCCGCCGCCGTCGGCCTCGGCCTCGACAACATGACCGTGGAAGTGGACGGCCCCGAGGTCCCGATCCTCGACGGCAGCTCGGCCCCCTGGGTCGCCGAGATCCGGAAGGCCGGCCTCGTCTCGCTCGGCTCCGCGTCCCGCCCCTTCCGCGTCACGAAGACGCTCTCGGTGAACGGCCCCGACGGCAAGTGGATCGAGATCCGCCCCGCGAGCGACCTCCGGGTCTCCTACTCCATCGACTTCCCGCACCCGGCCGTCGGCCGGCAGTCGATCTCGCTCGTCCTGACGCCGGAGACCTACGCCGAGCACCTCGCCCCGGCCCGGACGTTCGGATTCCTCGCCGAGTACGACTACCTCCGCTCGAAGGGCCTCGCGCAGGGAGCCAGCACCGACAACTGCATCGTCGTCGGCGACAGCGAGGTCATGAACGGCGGCCTGAGGTTCGGGGACGAGTTCGTGAGGCACAAGGTCCTCGACCTCCTCGGCGACCTCGCGCTCGTCGGCCGGCCCGTCGTGGGCCACATCGTCGCGCACCGCGCCGGGCACGCGCTCCACACGGCTCTCGCCAGGGAGATCCGCCAGGCCGTCGCCGGCGAGCACCTCCGCCGCGTCGAGCCGGCCCCCGAGTCGGTCGCCCTCGCCGGGCGCTGAGGGCTCCGACCGCCACCTTCACGACCCGGAAGGCCCGCCCGGCTCCGCCGGTTGATCCCGGCCGGAGGCCTCTCTATGCTGCGGCCTCCCGATGCAGCGGACTTCGACTCCCGCGGTCGCCCGAGCGGCGACGCTCGCGTTCGTCGCGTGGACGCTCGTCCCGGCTGCCGGCGCGTCGGCCCAGTGCCACGTCGTGTCGATGCCCGCGGCCTTCGACCCTCCTGCGTCCGGCATACCGGAGCCCCTTCGCAGCTCGGCGAACTCGCTCGGCATCTCCGCGGGCGCGCAGCGTCTCGTGGTCCGCTACAACTACGGCTTCGTCACCTACAGCCTCGCGACGCCCTCGGCACCTTTCGCCACGGCCGTCAAGGACCTCTGGAACCAGGAGGGCTACCCGAAGAGCGGTGACGGGCAGTCGCGGACCGGCCTCGTCGCGCTCTCGGGCGACGGCCAGAGGGTCCTCGTTCCGTGGACGGACGACGTCGGCTACGGGACCATCGTCCAGCCCTGGGTAATCGGCGCCTTCGGTCACGGCGGTGACTTCCCGCCGCCGGGGAACAGCGCCGCCCAGAGCGCCGTGGCGAAAGTCGGGAACCGCTATCTCGGCTTCACGGCGACGAACCAGGGCCTCTTCGCCGCCGACGTCACGACGATCCCGACGGCAGGCCCTTCGCTGAAGAACGGCATCCCGTCGGAAAGGGTGACCGGCCCCCCGAACGACCTGACGGGCGCGACGGCCGTCGACACGGCGGCGCGGTCGTGGGTGGTGACCTGGTCCCCGACCCGCGTCTGGGTCCTCGACGTGACGAACGCCGGACCGTCGGTGCCGGGGCTGACGACGGGGATCGTCAAGCGCGAGCACCTCGCCACCGCGCTCGGCGTGACGGGAGGAGGCACCGTCTCCTCGGTCTCGGCCGCGGCGCATCCGGTCGACGGGGCGCTCCACGTTCTCGTGGAGGGCGTGCGCTTCAGCGGGACCCTCCTGTCGACCGGGGTCCGGCTCTTCCGGATCGACCCCGTCACCGGCGACCCTGCCGAGTTGGGCGGCTTCGCGCCGCCGACCGGCGAGTGGCCGCAGGCCGAGAGCGTCCTCCTCCCGTTCGACTCCGAGCTCGTCGCGTTCGTCGTCCACCGGATGAGCACGGGAGGCCTGAAGCTCCAGGTCCGCTCGTCGACGGCCTTCACGACGAACCTCGCCGCCACGGTCCCGGTCTTCGCGACGCCCGGCGTCGTCAACGCCATGAAGGGGTTCCGGAGCTCGGGCGGCAACGCCCACCTCTACATCGGCGACGCGCTGAAGACCTGGGCGCTCTCGCTGAGCTGCACGCTGCCCGTCGACCCCGGGGGGACGCCCCCCACGGTCACCGGCGTGAGCTTCTCCCCGCCGGCCCCCGAGGTCGGCGAGAGCGTCACGGTCGGCTGCGCCGCCTCTGCGGGGACCTCGCCGATCGCGAGCTACCGGATCGACCTCGGCGACGGAGCGGTCTACACCGGGACTTCGCCCTCGACCAGCCACGCCTGGGCGGCGGCAGGGACGTTCGCCGTGACCTGCCGGGCCTACGACACGTCCGGGCTTTCGCACGAGCTCGCGCAGCCGGTCGTCGTCCACGAGACACCCCGGGCGCTCACGGTGAACACGGTCGGGGCCGGGAGCGGCCTCGTGACATCGACCCCCCCGGGCCTGAGCTGCGGAGCGGCCTGCTCGGCGGAGTTCCCGGGCGGCGACCCGGTCACGCTCCACGCCGCGCCCGCGGCGGGCTCGCGTTTCGCCGGGTGGAGCGGAGCGGGCTGCGCGGGGATCGGCCCCTGCGCGCTGACGATGACGGACGACCGGCGCGTCACCGCGGTCTTCCTTCCCGAGGGCGGATCCTCGATGAGCCCCGTGGCTCCCTGCCGCGTCGCCGACACGCGGGCCGGCAGCGGCGCGCCGCTGGCGGCCGGCGAGGTCCGCGACCTGCCGGTCGTCGCGACCGCGTGCAACGTGCCGGCCGACGCGATCGCCGCCACGATGAACGTCACCGTCACCCAGACCTCGGCCGCGGGATTCGTCTCGGTCTTCCCCGCCGGGGCGGAGACTCCCGTCGCGCAGACCGTCTCGTTCGGCGCCGGGAGGACGCGGGCCTCGTCGGCCGTCGTCCTCCTCGGGACGGGCGGGGCCGTCAGGGTCTACAACGCCTCGGAAGGGCCCCTTCACGTCGTCCTCGACGTCTCGGGCGTCTTCCGGTAGCCGGCCTGCCCCTCTTCCCCGACTCCGCGGCCCCGCGCGGGCGGTCCTCGCCGGTTGCCGCCGATTCCGTCCACAATGCGCGGGTGCTCCCGCCCCGGATGCCCATCCTCGCCGTGATTCTGACCGCGCCCCTGCTGGCGGCGGCCCGCCTGTTCGCCGCCGAGGAGCCGCTTGGGATTCCCGAGGTCCGCACGACCCTCGCGGGCTCCGAGGTCCGAGTCGAGGCGCACCTTCACCCGGGCCTTCCCGAGGAGGTCGTCCGGCGCCTCCTTGCCGGCATCCCGACGACGGTCGCGTGGGAGATGCGCCTCTTCGTCAAGCGCCGGAACTGGTTCGACAGCCTGAAGGACGAGCGCCGGTACGAGGTGACCGCCACCTGGCGCCCCGTCTCCGGCGACTACGCGATCGAGCGCCGCCTCGACGGGCGGCTCCTCGACACCGTCGTCGTCCCGGGCCGAGAGGAGGCGGTCGCCGCCCTCTCGAGGCTCCCCGGCATCCCCGGCTTCACCTCGGGTCCCGCCCTCGCCGGAGCGCCGCTCGTCGTGAGGGTCCGCAGCCTCTACGGGACGGGCGTGGCGCTGGGGTTCGTCCCGACGCGGGCCATGACCGACTGGCGCACCTCGCCGGTCTTCTCCTGGAACGGGCGTCCGGGGGGGCCGTGAGGACGCCGTGGGCCCGGGACAACCGGGTTCTCCTCGGCGTCGGCCTGACGCTGGGCGTCGCCCTCGCGGGGATCTACTCCCTCGTCCTGAGGGCCCGGGAGCTTTCGCCGTCCGCCGCCACGAACAGGGTCCTCCTCTTCTTCCTCTTCTACATCGTCCTCGTCCTCATCCTCGCGCTCCTCCTCGTCATCGGGCGGAGCGCCGTGCGCCTCCTCCTCGAGTCGCGCCGCGGCGTCTTCGGATCGCGGTTCCGTGTCCGCGTGGTCCTCACGCACGTCGGCCTCGCCCTCCTTCCGATCGCCCTCCTCATCCTCCCGACGACCGGCCTCCTGCAGCGGAGCGTCGAGATCTGGTTCCGGCCGCCGGTGACCGAGACGGTCGACTCGGGGCGCGAGGTGGTGGAGCTCGTGAGGCAGCGTGCGGCCGAGAGGGAGCTCCGGGTGGCGACCCGGCTCGCCGCCTCGCTCGCGGCCGCGAAGGGCGACGCCTCCCGGCTCGCCCTGCTGGCCTCTGCGCGGGAGGAGTCGGGGCTCGACTACCTCGAGCTGCGGCTCTCCGGCGCTCGCGCCGGCGCCGGCGTCCTGGCCGTCACCGCGCCGCGCTGGCCGCTGCGCGACGTCTCCGAACCCTCGGCCGAGTGGGTCTCCTCGGCCCGGGCGCGCGGGCCGGTCCGGCGGATCGACGCGGTCGAGGGGGACGGGCAGGTGGGCCGGACGGTCTTCGCCCTCCCCGACGGGTTCCTGGTCCTCGGTACCTACGACCCGCCCTCCGAGGCGCGCCCGCTCCGGACGCTCTCGCGCGCCACCGCCGCCTTCGCGCAGCTCGAGGCCGAGCGGGCCTCGCTGCAGGCGGTGCAGGTCCTCCTCTTCCTCCTCCTCGCGCTCGTCGTCCTCCTGGCAGCGGTCTGGGTCGGCCTCCTTCTCGCCCGGCGCGTCACGCGTCCGATCGCCGCGCTCGCGGCCTCGGTGCGGCGCGTGGGCGCGGGGGACTTCGAGGCGCGCGTCGAGGTGGAGGGGACGGACGAGATCGCCACGCTCGGCGGCGCCTTCAACGCGATGACGGAGGAGCTGCGGGAGAGCCGGGGGCAGCTCGTCTCGGCGAACGCCCAGCTGCGGTCGGCCTACGCGACGCTCGAGGAGGACCGGCTCCGGATCCGGACGATCCTCGCGCACCTCGACGTCGGAGTCCTCGCGTTCGGCCCCGTGCCCGACGAGGGGCGCGGGGAGGCCCGGCTGGAGGGGATGAACGACGCAGCGCTCCGGATGCTCCGCTCGGCCGAGGCCTCACCCGGGACGCCGATGCCGGAGCTCCTCGCCGGCGAGTGGAGGGGGCCGCTCCTCTCGTTCCTCGACCGCGCATTCCGCGGGACCGGCCCGCGCGAGGCGACGATCTCCCTCTCGGCGCCCGGGGCCCGCGAGGCCCTCGTCCTCGAGGCCCACGTCACCCACGTGCCGGGGGACGCCGGGCAGCGGACGGCCTGGGTCGTGACACTTGAGGACACGACCGCCCTCGTCAGGGCCGAGCGCGCGGCCGCCTGGGAGGAGGCTGCCCGGCGCATGGCCCACGAGATCAAGAACCCCCTCACGCCGGTGCGCCTCGCCGCGGAGCGGATCCGGAAGAAGGCCCGCCTCTCGGCCGGGTGCGACCCGGCGCTCGCGAAGGTCGTGGAGGAGGGGGCCGACACGATCGTCCAGGAGGTGAGGACCCTGGCCGCCCTCGTCGACGCGTTTCACCGGTTCGCCCGGCTCCCCGAGACGCGCCTCGGCGACTTCGACCTCGGTGCGATCGTCGGGCAGGTCGCCAAGCTCTACGACGGGACGAAGGCCGGGGTGGAGATCCGCTCCGAGGTCCCCGCCGGGCTCGAGGCCGTGAGGGGCGACGGGGAGCAGATCAAGCGCGCCCTCGTGAACCTCGTCGACAACGCCGTCGCTGCCACGCCGCCGGGGGGCGTCGTGGCGGTTCGCGCCGCCGTCGACGGGGAGACGGCCCGGGTCGTCGTCACCGACGACGGGCCGGGGATCCCGGCCGAGGAGCGGGCGCTCGTCTTCGAGCCGACCTTCTCGACGAAGCCCGACGGTTTCGGGCTCGGCCTCTCCATCACCGCGCGCATCGCCGCCGAGCACCGCGGGCGGGTCTTCCTGGAGGAGAATTCGCCCCGCGGATGCCGCTTCGTCCTCGAATGGCCTGCAGCCTGACGCCTCTGGCGCGGAGGAGACCGTGAGCGCCCCCGGACCGAGGGGCGTGACGGTCTTCGTCTGCGACGACGCCCCGGGTATCCGAAAGACGCTCTCCCAGATCCTCGGCGACGAGGGGTACCGCGTGGAGGCTTTCGAGGACGGCTCCTCGCTCCTCTCGCGGCTCGCCGAGCCGGGAGGAGGAAGAGCCGGGGCGCTCTTCCTCGACGTCTGGCTGCCCGACGTGGACGGGCTCACGGTCCTCGACCAGATCCGCGCCCGGGGCCACGACCTTCCCGTCGTCATGATCTCGGGCCACGGGACCGTGGAGACGGCCGTGCAGGCTGTGAAGCGCGGCGCCGACGACTTCCTCGAGAAGCCGCTGGCCCTCGAGAGGGTCCTCCTGACGCTCGAGCGGGCGCTCGAGCGGAGCCGCCTCGCCCGCGAGCGCGACGTCCTCGCCCGCGAGGTCGCCCGCCAGCGCGAGCGCCTCGAGGAGGAGGAGACGCTCCTCGGGGAGGGGCCGGCGATGAGCCGCCTGCGCGAGGAGATCCGGCGGGCGGGCGCTTCCGACGCGCGCGTCCTGATCACCGGCGAGAGCGGCGTCGGCAAGGAGGTCGTCGCGAGGGCCCTTCACCGGGCGTCGCCCCGCGCGGGCGGGCCGTTCGTCGAGGTGAACGGCGCGGCGATCCCGGAGGACCTCATCGAGAGCGAGCTCTTCGGGCACGTGAAGGGCTCGTTCACCGGGGCGACCGAGGACCGCAAGGGGAAGTGGGAGGCGGCCGACGGGGGAACCCTCTTCCTCGACGAGATCGGCGACATGTCGCCACGGACGCAGGCGAAGATCCTCCGCGCGATCCAGGACGGGAGGATCTCCCGCGTCGGCGGGACGCGGACGATCTCGACCGACGTGCGGATCGTCGCCGCCACGAACCGCGACCTCCCGAAGATGATCGCGGCGGGGAGCTTCCGCGAAGACCTCTACTTCCGCCTCGCCGTCGTCCCCATCCGCGTCCCGACGCTCGCCGAACGGGCGGAGGACATCCCGGCCCTCGCCGCCCACTTCGCCGGGAAGCTGGCGCGGCGGCGCGGCCGGCGCCCCCCCGCCTTCACGCCCGAGGCCCTCGAGGAGCTGAAGCGGCGCCCCTGGCCGGGAAACGTCCGCGAGCTGCAGAACGTCGTCGAGCGGGCGCTCCTCCTCGCCGACGGCGCCGTCGTCGGCCCCGACGACCTCCCCGGAGACGTCCTCCGGATCCCCCGCGCCGAGGCCGGGCCCGAGGCGGGCCTCCTCCCGGGCCAGACGCTCGCCGACGCCCGCGACGCCTTCGAGCGCCGCCTCGTCGCCCGGGTCCTCGCCGACTGCCGCGGCAACGTCTCCCGCGCCGCCGACCGCCTGGGCCTCGACCGCACGACCCTTCACCGCCGGTTGAAGGCCTGGGACGAGGACGGGGTCAGGTCTTGATTTTCTATTCTGGCCGACGGCCAGAATAGAAAATCAAGACCTGACCCCGTTCCCCTAGGACCGGGCTCTTTTTCCGACCCAGCGGTCGTAGGCGAGGAGGGCGGCGGTCGAGACGAAGCCGAGGCTGGAGAGGATCATCCAGGCCTTTTCGGGCTGCATCGACTCCTTCAGGTACTTCTGGAGGAGGAATCCGCCGAGGGGGCCCGCCAGGAGCGCCCCGAGCGCGATGGGGAGGAAGGCGAAGCCCATGAAGGTGCCGACCTGGTCCTTCGGGGCGAGGTCCGCGATGTACTCGTAGTAGCGCGGGGCCTGGAGGACCTCGCCGAGGGCGAGGAGGAACATCGCGAGGGCGGCCGCCTGCCACGTCTGCGAGACGACGAGGAGGAGCCAGGAGCAGCTCCCGACGGCGAGGCCGAGCGTCATCTGCGGCACGGCCCGCACCTTTCTCATCAGCGCCGCCACGGGGACCGTCAGGAAAATGACCGAGAACGACTCGAGGGAGGCGATGAACTCGAAGCGCTCCACCTTCAGGACGTCGCGGACATAGAACGGGAAGAGGTCGTAGATCTGCCAGAACATGACCCAGAAGCCGGTGAAGATGACGAGGAAGCCGATGAAGCGACCGTTTCCGAGAACGAGCGCCGCGTCCTTCACGACCTTGCCGAGCGTCCGCTCCTCGGACCCGGGCTCGCGCTCGGGCTCCTTGAAGAAGACGAGCGTGGCGAGGAAGAGGACGAACGAGACGAGCGAGGCGCCGACGAGGACCTGCGCGATGCCGAGGGAGACGCGCACCTGGCTCGCGAGAATCGGCCCGAGAAAGCCGCCGACGTTCACGAGGGTGTAGTAGATCGAGTAGCCGAGGGCCTTGGTGTCCTTCGTCGTCGTCCGCGCGACGGTGCCGACGATGCACGGCTTGATGAGCGAGCCGCCGATCGCCGTGATCAGGAGCGCGCAGACGACCCAGGTCTTCGTCCCGACGGCCTGGACGAGCGGTTGCCCGATCGGCATGCCCGAGAGGCCGATGAGGAAGTAGCCGAGGGAGAAGATGCCGAAGCAGGCGGCGAGGCTCCTCTTGAAGCCGAACCGGTCGACGAGCGGCCCCGCGAGGATCGGCAGGAAGTAGACGGCGAAGCCGTAGAGGCCGACGAGGCTGACGCCGAAGGGCCCGAGGCCGACCGTCTCGGCGAGGAAAACGGCCAGGACGATCTTCGAGCCGTAGAACGAGAAGCGCTCGAAGAGCTCGAGGACGTTGGCGACCCAGAACGTGCGGGCGAAGCCGGACTTCAGCTCCGAGAGCTTCGAGGCGAGCTCCACGCGCGCTTCAGTTTCGCCGGTCGCGGGAGACGAGCCAGCCGACGAGGACTCCGACCGCCAGCGCCCCGGCGGCCATGAGGAAGGCGTTGTCGCGGCCGACCCGGTCGACCTGCTTCCAACGGCGGGCGAGCTCCTGCTTCACCTCGCGCTGGAGCCTGCGCCCCTCGGTGCCCGCCTTCTCGATGGCGTCCTCGATCCTGTCGGCGACGTCCTCGACGGCGTCCTCCGTCTTCTCCCTCACGTTCGCGGCGCTCTCGCGAATGGAACCGACGATCTGGTCGACATCGACTTTCGGCACGGGTCACCTCCTCGGCCCGGAGCGGGCCGTTCCGATTCTCGCAGAGGCGGACCCCGTCCCGAATTCGATAGAATTCCGGTCCTTGGATTCGCGCTCGTTCCTGAGGGCCCTCTACCGTGCCGCGGTTTTCGCCGTGGAACCCGGACGGCTCGTCGCCGAGGCCCTCGCCCGGCGGGGAAACGCCGTCGTGGTCCGGTCCGTCTCCGATCCAGGGCGGCGCGAGTTCGTCTTCGTCCCCCGGCGCGTCGTCCTCCTCTCCGTCGGTCGCGCCGCGCCCGCGATGGCCTCGGCCGCCCATCGGGCCCTCGGCTCGCTCGTCACCGAGTCCGTCGTCATCGCCCCGGCCGGGACGCCCGAAGAGTCGCTGCCGTCCGGCTGCCGCTTCCTCCCGGCGGCGCACCCGGCTCCCGACGAACGCAGTCTCGCGGCGGGGCGGGAGGCGCTCGCGCTCGCCTCGAGCCTTCGGTCGGAGGACCTCCTCGTGGTCCTTCTCTCGGGCGGCGCCTCCAGCCTCATGGCCTGCCCGGTCGAGGAGGTCTCCCTCGCGGAGAAGGCCCTCACCGCCTCCCTCCTCGCGGCGGCCGGCGCCCCCGCGGCCGACGTCAACGTCGTGCGGGGCGCCCTCTCGCGCGTCAAGGCCGGGCGTCTCGCCGCCGCCGCCCGCGCTGCAGACGTCGTCACGCTCGTCCTGTCGGACCTCGGCGATTCCGGGTGGCACCTCGTCGGCTCGGGGCCGACGCTCGGCCCCGCCCCGTCCCGGCGCGACGCCGTGGCCATCCTCGACACCTGGCGCCTCCTCTCGCTCGTTCCCCCGGCCGTCCGCGCGTGCCTCCTCTCGCCGCAGAACGAGGACGTGCCGCGGGACGGCGGCCAGCGCTGGAGCGTCCTGCTCGGCGACATCCGGACTGCCCTCGAAGGGGCTCGCCGCGAGGCGCTCCGGCTCGGTGCCGACGTCCGCACGCTCCCCGACCTCCTCGAGGGCGAGGCCCGCTGGGCCGCCCGCCGGCTGGCCGTCGCCGGGGCCTGCGCCGGGAACCTCGTCCGGCGGGCGGGAGCTCCGCAGCGCAGGGTCGTCACCCTCTTCGGCGGGGAGACGACGGTGACGGTGAAGGGAAACGGAAAGGGCGGGAGGAGCCGGGAGCTGGCCCTCGCGACCGCGTTCCACGTCGACGGCGTCCGCGGGGCCAGCCTCCTCGTCGCCGGAACCGACGGCGTGGACAACACCCCCGACGCGGCGGGCGCCTTCGTGGACGACACCACTCTCTCCCGCGCCGCCGCCCTCGGCCTCGACGCCGCGGCGGCCCTCGAGAACAACGACTCCGGCCCGTTCTTCGCCGCCCTCGGAGACGCCTTCTCCCCCGGCCCGACGGGCACGAGCGTCGGCGAGGTGGCGTTCGTCCTCGCGCCGGGAGGCGAGCCCTTTCCGGTGGCGTCCGATCCCGACGAAGAGGGAATCCCCCTCCCCGACAGGATCTGACGCGTGGCCGCGAAGCCCCCCCCCGCCTTCGAATCCGCTTCCCCCCGGGCCTTCCTGACGGTCGAGGAAGACGGCGTCCGGCGAACGATCCCCCTCGAAGGGACCGTCACGGTCGGGCGGGAACCCGGGTGCGAGGTCCTCCTCGGCTCACCGACCGTTTCGCGGAGACACGCCCTCCTCGCCCGCGACGGCCAGGGCTGGCTCGTCCGCGACCTCGGGAGCGGAAACGGGACGTTCCTCGACGCCCGGCGCGTCGACGAGGCCCGCCTCCCGAGCGGCGTCGCGATCCGCTTCGGGAGCGTCCCCTCCTGGTTCGAGGAGGAGCCGGAGACGCCGCTCACCGCGAGCCAGAAGATCCAGCGCTCGATCACCCAGACCCTCTCGATCCAGCCCGCGAAGAGGACGCGCGAGAAGGCGGCCGTCGCGGTCCTGGCGGGCGGGGTCGTCCTGCTCCTCGGCGCCTCCCTCTGGCATCGGGGCTGCGCGGCTCGCGCCGGCGCCACCGCCGTCCCGGCCTCCGCCCGGCCCGACGCCGGCCTTCCGGCGGGGGGCTGAGCCCGGCGGCGCGCCGGCCCGGCCGCTCCGTCGTATAACTACCCATCACCCGCGGGGAGATCCCCCGGAAGGAGACGCCCAAGATGGCCACGAAAGTCGGAATCAACGGGTTTGGCCGCATCGGCCGCCAGGTCCTGAAGGCGATCCGCGACAAGTACCCCACCGAGCTCGAGGTCGTTGCCGTCAACGACATCGGCGACCTGAAGACGATGGCGCACCTCCTCAAGTACGACTCGACCTACGGGCGCTTCGACGGGACGGTCGAGGTCTCCGGCGAGGACCTCCTCGTCGACGGCAAGCACCTGAAGATGCTGAAGGAGACCGACCCGGCGAACCTTCCCTGGAAGGACCTGGGCGTCGACGTCGTCATCGAGTCGACCGGCCTCTTCACGATCAAGTCCGACGGCGTGAACAAGAAGGGGAAGACGGTCCGCGGGGCCGAGAACCACATCACGAAGGGGGGCGCGAAGAAGGTCATCATCTCCGCGCCGGCCGAGGGTGAGGACCTGACGATCGTCCTCGGCGTCAACGAGGGCGCCTACGACCCCGCGAAGCACCACGTCGTCTCGAACGCCTCCTGCACGACGAACTGCCTCGCCCCCGCGGCCAAGGTCGTCCACGACAACTGGACGATCCAGCGCGGGTTCATGACGACGATCCACGCCTACACGAACGACCAGAAGATCCTCGACCTGCCGCACAGCGACCTGCGCCGCGCGCGCGCCGCCGGCCTGTCGATCATCCCGACGACCACCGGGGCGGCGAAGGCCGTCTCCCTCGTCATCCCCGACCTGAAGGGGAGGTTCGACGGCTACGCCCTGCGCGTCCCGACGCCGACCGTCTCCATCGTCGACTTCACCGCGCAGCTCGCCAGGCCGACGACGACCGACGAGCTTCGCCAGGCGTTCCGCGACGCCGCCGCCGGCCCGATGAAGGGGATCCTCGCCGCCGTCGACGAGCCCCTCGTCTCCGTCGACTTCAAGGGCGACCCGCACTCCTCGTCCGTCGACCTGCCGTTCACGATGGTCCTCGGCAAGGAATCGAGCGACTTCGTGAAAGTCGTCACCTGGTACGACAACGAGTGGGGCTACAGCATGCGGACGGCCGACCTGGCCGCCCTGATGGCGAAGAGCCTCTGACCCCGGGCGCCGAGCCCTCGGCCACGCCCCGGCCCGCGGCGGGGCGTGACGTCGGTCGACGGAAGAGGGCCGGGCTCCCGGCCGTCGAGAGGACCGCCCTCCGGGCGGTCCTCCTCGTCTTCCTCGTCGCGGGCGCGGCCCTCCTCGTCCGGCAGGCGTTCACGATCGACGAGTTCCAGTACGCCCACGCCTCGTGGCTCGTCGCTTCCGGGTCGGTGCCCTACAGGGACTTCGCCGAGCACCACTTCCCGCTCTTCTACCAGACGGGCGCTGCGGTCTTCCTCGCCCTGGGCGACGACCCCACGGGAATCCTCGCCCTCCGCCTCTGGCTCCTTCCCTGGATCATCGGTGCCCTCGTCTTCGCCCCGAGCCTCGCGGGCAGCTCCCCGAGGGCGCGGCGCTGGGTTCCCGTCCTCCTCCTCGCGTGCCCGGCATGGCTCGTCTTCGCAACGCAGGTCCGGCCCGAGCTCTTCATGACGACTCTCTGCCTCGGGTCGTTCTCGATCCTCTGCCGCCGGGGGGGCCGCTCGGCCCGGGGCGACTTCGCGGCCGGCGCCGCGCTCGCGCTCGCCGTCTGGAGCAACCAGAAGGCGCTCCTCTTCCTCGCCCCGGCCGCTCCGCTCCTCGCGGCCTGGCTCGTCCGGCCGCCAACCGACGGGCGAGGGATCCGGCACCGCGGGGCCTTCGTCGCCGGCGGCGCCTCCGTCATCGGCCTCGCCCTCGTCTGGGTCCTCTCGACCGGCAGCGCGAGCGCCTTCGTCTACTGGACCTTCACCTTCGTCCGGCTTCACGAGCGGCTCTACCCCGGGGCCCCGCTCCTCTACGGACTCGAGCGGGTCCTCACCCAGAGCGGGTGGCTCCTCGCCCTGGCCCTCCTCGGGGCCGGCCTCTCGTTTCGCCGGTCCGTCCGCGCCCGGCCGGCCCGGCTCCGGAGGGAGCTCCCCCTCCTCACCCTGGCGATCGGAGGCTGGGTCTGCTACGCGGCGCAGGCCTCCCACTTCCCCTACAACCTCCTCCCCTTCCTCACGACGGCGTGCGTCTACGCCAGCCGCGGCGCCGCGGCGGCCTGGACGCTCCTCGCGCGGCTCGATCGGCGGAGGTGGTACCAGCCTGCCGCCGCCGTCCTCGGCCTCGTCCTCCTCGCGGCGGCGGCGGTGGACCTCGGGACGGAGCTCCATCCGGGGAACGCCCGGCAGCTGGCGTCGCTCCGGCTCATCGGTCGGCAGACGGCCCCCGGGGAGCCGGTCTACGACAACACGGGCTGCGCCGTGGCGAGGCCTCATGTCGTCTTCCACTTCTGCACGAGCACCCTGACGCGGCAGCTCCTGCGGGACTGGCTCGAGACCGAGGTCCCCCGCTCGATCCTCCGAACGGGATGCGTGAGCCGCATCCCCGACCAGCGCTCGCGGGGCCTCTCCCCACGCCTCGACGCGTTCCTGAGGGCGCACTTCTTCCCCTTCTCGGACGACCTCCACCTGTGGGGCACCGAATACGACGCGCGCTCCGGACCGCTCGCCGGGGAGTTTCTCGCCCCGCGCGGCGGAACGTACCTCGTCGACCCGCCGCAGCTCCTCGAGTCGGGAAGCCTGACGATCGACGGCAGCCCGGCGGCCTCGGCGTTCATCCCGCTCCGGGCCGGATCGCACTCGGTCGAATACGAGGGACCGCCCGCGGTCTTCCGGATCCTCTGGGTCCCGCGCGACGGGCGCGCGTGGACCCCGGTGGCCGGGGCGCGCCCGTCGCTGGGTCAGTTCGCCTTCTGACGCCCCCGACCCGGCCCGACGGCGCTCGCGACGCCGCCCCCTACGCCCCCATCCTCATCAGCTCCTCGTACGCCGACAGCGTCAGGAACTCCGGCAGCTCCTCGCTCCGGATCATCCGGTCGAAGAGCTGCGCGGCGAGCTCGTAGCGGCCGCTGCCGACCCCTTCCTCGGCGAGGCGCGCGCGGACGGCGCCGACCTCCTCGTCGAGGATCTGCTGGTAGAGCCCGGGGGTGAGCGCCCGGCCGTCGGCGAGCGTGACGCCGTTGCGCAGCCACTGCCAGACCTGCGTCCGCGAGATCTCCGAGGTCGCCGCGTCCTCCATCAGGTTGTAGAGCGGCACGCAGCCGTTCCCCCGGAGCCACGCCTCGAGGTAGAGGATCCCGACGTTCAGGTTCTGGCGAAGCCCCTTCTCGGTGACCGGCCCCTCGGGGACGGCGAGGAGGTCCTTCGCGGTGATCTCCTTCGTCGGCATCGCCGTGGCGATCTGGTTCGGCGAGGGCATGTGCTCGTCGAAGATCGCCTTCGCGATCGGGACGAGGCCGGGGTGGGCGACCCAGGTGCCGTCGTGCCCCGCCTTCACCTCGCGCAGCTTGTCGGCGCGCACCTTCGCGAGCGCCGCCTCGTTCGCCTCCTCGTCCCCCTTGATCGGGATCTGCGCCGCCATGCCGCCCATCGCGTGGATGCCGCGCCGGTGGCAGGTGCGGATGAGGAGCGTGACGTAGGAGGCGAGGAAGTGCTTTTCCATCGTCACGAGGCCGCGGTCCGGCAGGACGAAGCCGGGGAGCCGCCCGAGCCGCTTGATGAACGAGAAGATGTAGTCCCAGCGGCCGCAGTTGAGGCCCGCCGAGTGGTCCTTCAGCTCGAAGAGGATCTCGTCCATCTGGAACGACGCCAGGATCGTCTCGATGAGGACCGTGGCCCGGATCGTCCCGTGCGGGACGCCGAGGTCCTTCTGCGCCTTCGTGAAGACGTCGTTCCAGAGACGCGCCTCGAGGTGGTGCTCGAGCTTCGGGAGGTAGAAGCAGGGCCACGCCCCCTTCGCGAGAAGCCTCCTCGCACAGTGGAAGAAGAAGAGCCCGAAGTCGAAGAGGCTCCCCGAGCAGGGCTTGCCGTCGACGAGGAGGTGCTTCTCGAGGAGGTGCCAGCCGCGCGGCCTCACGAAGAGGATCGCCGTCCTCTCGTTCAGCCGGTACTCCTTGCCGGTCTCGGGAGCGCGGTAGTCGATCGTCCCGTCGATGGCGTGGCGGAGGTTGAGCTGGCCCTCCACGCAGTTGGCCCAGGTCGGCGAGTTGGCGTCCTCGAAGTCGGCCATGAAGACGCTCGCCCCGGAGTTGAGGGCGTTGATGACCATCTTCCTGTCGACCGGGCCGGTGATCTCGACGCGCCGGTCCTCGAGGCCCGGCGGGATCGGGGCGACCTTCCATTCGGCCCTGCGGATCTCCTCCGTCTCCGCGAGGAAGTCGGGGAGGACGCCCGCGTCGATCCTCCGCTGCGTCTCGACGCGGCGCGCGAGGAGCTCCTCCCGGCGCGCCCCGAACGCCCGCTGGAGGGAGGCGACGAACCGTAGCGCTTCGGGGGTGAGAACCTCGTCGTACTGGGGGCCGATCGGGCCGAGGAGCTCGATCCCTTCGGGGGCGAGAGCGGCGGTGGCGGTGTCTTCGGGCACGGGGGACCTCCTCGTCCGCGAGCTTTCCCGGAGTCCGCCCAGTTTACGGCGTCGTGCCGCGCTGCGGCAGCCGGGAGGGCGACGGCACTATCCTGTCTGTCGATCGTGTCCGCCTCCCGCACGCACCTCCTTCCCGCACCTCCCCGCGCCGCCGCCCGCGCCGCCGCGGTGGGCGTACTCCTTCTCCTCGCGTCCGCCGCGTCCGGCGCGCCCGCGGCCTCTCGCGGCCGGGTCGAGCCGGGGTTCGGCGTGACGCCGGGGGGGCTCGTCTGGATCGTCGAGCCCTCCTCCCGGCGGCTCGTCCTTCGCGACCCCGACGGCTCCGACCGGGGCGCGTTCCCTCTTGCGCCCGACGAGGGGCACGTCCTCGGCGTCGCCGACTCGGGCAACCGGGTCACGGCACCGACGCCCGACGGGTTCCGGCGCCGGCCCGCCCGCAGCGGGGAGGAAGGGACCGTCGAGGCCCGGTACGTCTTCCGCTTCGCCGACGGCTCGGTGAGGGCCACCGTGGCGACGACGGCGCTGCGCGGCTCCGAGCCCGCCTTCCGCGGGGACGAGGCCTGGATCCTGCGGCGGGAGGGCGGCAGCTGGCAGGTGGTCCGGATCGCGCCCGAGGGGGAGACGCCGGGCGGGTCGGTGCCGGAGGCGAGCGTGAAGAGGCGGGTCGGCCGGCCGTCGGCGCCGCAGCTGTTCGCCGGGGCGGAAGGGGTCGCCATCCTCTTCCCCGGCGCGCGCGGCGACGCGGCGGTGCGGCTCGACCGCCCGGACGCCGTCTTCGCCCCGAGCCCTCTCGAGGCCTGCGGCGAGGGGCGCTCCCGGCTCGTCCTCCCCCACCCGGACGGGGTCTTCTTCCTCTCCGTTCGCACCGCGCCTCCCGCGGGGGAGGAGGACGACGGCCGACCCCTCGCGGTGGCCGAGATCGTCGACGGGGAGGGCCGCCTCGCCCGGTCCGTGCCCCTCGGGCCGTGGAGCGAGGTCCTGCCTCTCCCCGACGGCGGCCTCCTCGGCCTTGACGGAAGGGAGGTCGCTCGCTTCGACGAGAGGTTCGTGGAGGTCTCGCGCGCGGTCCTGCCTCTGGAGGAGGGCTCCGACCCCGCGGCGGCCGCGCGGATCGTCGAGCAGCTCCGGCGCGTCGAGGCCCTCGGCTCGCGGGCGACGGGCGCCGACTGGGCTGAGCTGGCGCTCCTCCCCGGCGCCCCCGCCTCGAGGCATCTCGAGAAAGCCCGGAGCGACCCGGCCGGCGCCCTCGAGCGGCTGGCCGGCGTGCCCGACGGCGGAACGGAGGCGATCGAGGCGGCGCGGGCCCTTCCCCTTCTCCTCGAGGCCCTGCGGCCCGGGGACCGGGACGCGTTCCTCGACGAGCTCCGGCGGCTCGGCGAGGAAGGCGGCTCCGCCTGGCTCCGGCGCTCCGCCGCCTTCGCCCTCGTCGCCGCCTCGCCCGACGGCGCGCCCGCCTGGGCGCTCCCGGCGGTCGCGGAGGCGATCGCCGCCGGCGCCGCCGACGAGGCCGTCCCTCTCCCGGAGGAGGCGTTCACGCTCGAGCTCGCCGAGCTGGTCACCGCCGTCGACCGGGCGCGTATCGAACGGATCGCCCGGGAGCGGCCCGAGGTGGCCGAGGGGCTCCTCGCCGGCAGCCTCGACGACGCCCTGTCGGGTTCGTTCGACGAGCTGCGCTTCCACGCGCCGGCGGGCCGCTTCGCCCGCACCCTCCTCGACTGCACCGCCGGCCCGCCCTCGGCCGCCGGCTTCCTCGCGCTCGGGCGGGTCGTCGAGGCGGCGCTCGAGGCCTCGCCCTCCCCGGCCGGGCTCGCGCGAGGCGAGGCCGTCCCCGAGACGCGGGGCGCCCTGGCCGAAACGATCCTCGCCGCGCAGGGCTCGCCCGACGCGGGGCTCCGGGCCTCGGCGCTCGCGGTCGGGCCGCTCCTCGGCCTTCCCGTCGACGCCGCGAGCTTCCGCGCCGACGTCCTTCGAAGGCCGCACCTCTCGGCCTTCGCCTTCCTCGCCCTCGTGGCCGACCGCGGCCTCCCCGAACGCGCGTGGACGGGCCTCTTCACCGAGCTCTTCCTCGGCGCCCGCTCCGCCTCGCGCGACCCTTCGGCCTGCACGCTCTCCGGCTGGCCGATCCTCCAGGCGGAGGGCGAGGGGAGTCTCGACAGGTACTGCAACCTCTTCGCCATCGTCCACTTCGCCGCGCTCGACCTGGGTGACGACGAGGACCCGTCCTTCGTCTCGGGCGCGCGGATCGGCCTCCTGCGCGACTTCGCCCGGTCGGGCTCGGCGCCGCCCGAGCTGCGGCTCGAGCTGAAGCTGGGCCGCGCGATGCGGGGGACGGCCTCGGAGGAGGACGTCCTCGAGGTCCTCGGCGAAAGGGACCTCGCCCCCGTCTTCCGCCGGATCGTCCTCGGCAAGCTCTACGCGGGCTCCCCGAGAGTCGCGGCGCACCTCGAACGGGAGCTCTCGTCGGGGCGCGTGGCCCGGGCGGAACGGGGCGCCTTCCTCGACGCCCTCTCGCGCCTCGACCCGGCCGCGGGAGACCGGGTGGCGGCGGAGGCCTGGGTGCGCGGGACCGTCCCTCTGGACGCCGCCGACGGCGAGGCGGGCGCGTTCGCGAGGGCCCTGTCCCCCGAGAGGGTCCGGGAGAGCGAGCCCCTCCGCGCCGCGCTCGGCCGGGCGCGCGAGCTCCCCGCGGCGAGCCTCGAGGCCGCCTCGGCGCTGGCTCGCGCAGGCGAGCCGGACTCCGCCGGCCCGCTCGCGAAGGCGCTTCTCGAGAGCTGCCCCGCGTGCCTTTCGCCCGAGGCCCTCGCGGGGCTCTTCGGCCCGCTCGGCGCGGAGGGGATCGCGGCGCTCTCGCGGCTCGCGGAAGAGACCCTTCCGTTCGGGGTCTCGCCCCTGGAGGCGCTCTTCGAGCTGGACGAGACGCTCGCCGGGGAGCTGGCCCGGGGGGCCTTCGCCGCGGCCCTCGCGAGGGGCTGCGTCCCCGAGCCGCTCCTGCCCGCGCTCCTCGCGCACGGGATCGACCCGTTCCCGGAGCTCCTCTCGGCGCTCGAGACGCGAGGCTGCGACCGCTCGCGCCTCCGGCCGGGCGAGCCCGTGGCGGCCGGCATCGCGAGGGCCGCCTCGACGGCGACCGGGCAGGCCGCCCGCCGCGCGCTCGACCGGGCCGGCTCCGGCTCCTGCCGCGCCGCGCTCGCATCCCTCCTCGGAATCGACGCGTACGAGAGGGAGCCGGAGGAACGATGAAGCCGAACGAGCCCCGCCCGCCCCGCGTCGTCGTCGTCGGGGGAGGCTTCGCCGGCCTCACGGTCGTCCGCGCGCTGCGGGGCGCACCGGTCGACGTGACGCTCGTCGACCGGAGGAACTTCCACCTCTTTCAGCCGCTCCTCTACCAGGTGGCGACCGGAGGGCTCTCGCCCGCCAACATCGCGACGCCGCTCAGGGCGCTCGTGAAGCGGCAGCCGAACGTCCGCGTCCTCCTCGCGGACGCGACCGGAGTCGACGTCGAGGGGCGGCGGCTCCTCCTCGTCGACGGCGAGGTGCCTTACGACACCCTCGTCCTGGCGACGGGCGCCCGCCATTCCTACTTCGGCCGGCCCGAGTGGGAGGCGCGCGCCCCGGGCCTGAAGACGCTCGAGGACGCCACCGGCATCCGCGCCCGGGTCCTCGGGGCGTTCGAGGCGGCCGAGCGGGAGGAGGACGAGGGACGGCGACGGACGGCGCTCACATTCGTCGTCGTCGGGGCGGGTCCCACGGGGGCCGAGCTGGCGGGGGCGCTCGCCGAGATCGCCCGGCACACGCTGAGGGACGAGTTCCGGCGGATCGACCCTTCGGCGGCGAGGATCCTCCTCGTCGAGGGGGCGGACCGCGTCCTCGGCGCCTACGCGCCGGCCCTCTCCGCGCGCGCCGCCTCGGACCTCGCCCGCCTCGGCGTCGAGGTGCGGACGGAGACGATGCTGACCGACGTCCGGGAGGACGGCGTCACCCTCCGGCGGGGCGGGGAGGAGGAGGTCGTTCCCGCCAGGACGGTCCTCTGGGCGGCGGGGGTCGAGGGCTCCCCGCTCGGGCGCCTCCTCGCGGCAGCCGCGGGCGCCGAAACGGATCGGGCCGGGCGCGTCGTCGTCGAGCCCGACCTGACGCTCCCCGGCCACCCGGAGCTCTTCGTCGTCGGCGACCTCGCCTTCTTCGCCCACCAGACGGGCAGGCCCCTCCCGGGCGTGGCGCCGGTCGCGATGCAGCAGGGGCGGCACGTGGCGCGGGCGATCCGCTCGCGGCTCGAGGGGCGCCCCGCCCGGCCCTTCCGCTACGTCGACAAGGGGAGCATGGCGACGATCGGACGGGCCTCGGCGGTGGCCGAGGTCGCGGGGCTGAAGTTCGGCGGGTACCTCGCCTGGCTGGCCTGGCTCTTCATCCACCTCCTCTACATCGTCCAGTTCGGCAACCGGGTCCTCGTCCTCGTCCAGTGGGCCTGGAGCTACCTGACCTGGGCGAAGTCGGCCCGCCTGATCACCGCGGCCGGAAAAGGAGACGCCGTCTCCCTTCGAAACGGGAACTTCCCGGCCGGGAAGACGTAAAACCCCCTCAGGGTGATTTATCACGTTCCCCAGGGCAAGGAGGCCTCTCAGATGACCCATCCGTCGTACCGGCCGCGCCTCGCGCGGCTCTGTCTCGTTTCGGCACTCGCGGTCCCGATGGCCGCGACCGCCCAGACCCCTGCCGCCGCCCCGGCGAAGCCGGCCCCCTCGGCGAAGGCCCCGGCCACCGCGGGCCTGCCGCCCCTCCTCGACCGCGAGCTCTTCTTCGGCAACCCCGAGATCGCCGGCGCCCAGCTCTCCCCCGACGGGAAGTGGACCGCCTTCCTCAAGCCCTGGAAGGAGACCCGCAACGTCTGGGTCAAGAAGACGGGCGACCCGTACGACAAGGCCCGCCTCGTCACCGCCGAGCCGAAGCGCCCGGTGGCCGGCTTCTTCTGGAGCCGCGACTCGAAGTACATCCTCTTCGTCAAGGACAACGACGGCGACGAGAACTACAACGTCTGGGCCGTCGACCCGGCCGCGACGGCCGAGGCCGGCAAGGACGTCCCCGCCCCCCGCAACCTGACCGACGCCAAGGGGGCGCGCGCCCTGATCTACAACGTGCCGAAGGGCGATCCCGACACGGTCTTCGTCGGCCTCAACGACCGGGACGCCGCCTGGCACGACGTCTACAAGGTGAAGATCTCCACCGGCGAGCGGACCCTCGTACGCAAGAACACCGAGAAGATCTCCGGCTGGCTTTTCGACCTCGCCGGCCAGCTGCGCCTCGCCGCGCGCATCTCCGACAAGGGCGACACCGAGGTCCTCCGGGTCGACCCGGAGGCCCTGACGAAGGTCTACTCGTGCAGCGTCTTCGAGAGCTGCGGCCCGGTCCGCTTCCACAAGGACGGCAAGCGGGTCTACATGGAGTCGAACAAGGGCGCGCCGGACCTCGCCGCCCTCTTCCTCTTCGACCCGGCGACCGGGAAGGAAGAGCCCGTCGAGACCGACCCGAAGGGGCGCGTCGACTTCGGGAACGCGATCTTCTCCGAGGCGACCGACGAGCTCGCCGCCACGACCTACGAGGACGAGAGAACGCGCATCTACTTCCGCGACAAGGCGTGGGAGGCCGACTACCGCTTCCTCGAGAAGGAGCTCCCGAACCGCGAGATCCTCCCCGCCGGCGCCACGGCCGACGACCGGCTCTGGATGGTGACGGCCTACTCCGACGTCGACCCGGGAACGCGCTACCTCTTCGACCGCAAGACGAAGAAGCTCACGCTCGAGTACGTCTCCCGCGAGGACCTTCCCCGCGAGCACATGGCGGCGATGAAGCCGGTCTCCTACCCGTCCTCCGACGGGCTGGTGATCCCGGCCTACCTGACGCTCCCGAAGGGAGTCCCCGCGAAGGGCCTCCCGCTCGTCGTCTTCCCGCACGGCGGCCCCTGGGCCCGCGACTCCTGGGGCTTCAACCCCTACGCCCAGTGGTTCGCGAACCGCGGCTACGCCGTCCTCGCCCCGAACTTCCGCGGCTCCACCGGCTACGGCAAGAAGTTCCTGAACGCCGGCAACAAGGAGTGGGGCCTCAAAATGCAGGACGACATCACGTGGGGCGTCAAGCACCTCGTGAAGGAGGGGATCGCCGACCCGAAGAGGGTCGCCATCATGGGCGGCTCCTACGGCGGCTATGCCACCCTCGCCGGCCTCACCTTCACCCCCGACGTCTACGCCGCCGGCGTCTCCATCGTCGGCCCGTCGAACCTCCTGACGCTCCTCGAGACGATCCCGCCCTACTGGGAGGCGATCCGGATCATCTTCCACGAGCGGATGGGGAACCCGAACACCCCGGAAGGCAAGAAGCTCCTCGAGGCGGCCTCGCCGCTCAACTCCGCGACGAAGATCACGAAGCCGCTCCTCGTCATCCAGGGCGCGAACGACCCGCGCGTGAAGAAGGCCGAGTCGGACCAGATCGTCATCGCGCTGCGCGACCGCGGCTTCCCGGTCGAGTACATCTGCGCCCCCGACGAGGGCCACGGCTTCGCCCGGCCCGTCAACAACATGGCGGCGATGGCCGCCTCCGAGGCCTTCCTCGCCAAGCACCTCGGCGGCCGGTTCCAGGAAGGCGGGACGCCCGAGGTCGTCGCCCGCCTGAAGGAGATCACGGTCGACCCGAAGACCGTCGTCCTCGAGAAGAAGGTCGAGGCGGCAGCCGTCGGGGCGCCGAAGCCCGCGGCCGACCTCGCGGCCGGGACGTACGCCTACGCCGGGACGATCGCCGCCGCCGGCCAGACGATGCAGATCTCCTCCACCCGCGTCGTGAAGGCGGACGGCGACACCTGGGTCGTCACCGACACCATGAAGATGCCGATGGGCGAGGCCGCCGACGAGACGACCGTCGCGAAGGGAACGCTCGTCCCGGTGAAGCGGGTCGTCAAGCAGGGCCCGGTCTCGATCGAGCTCGCCTTCGCGGACGGCAAGGCGACCGGGACGATGGCGATGGGGGCCGAGCCGAAGCCGGTCTCCGCCGACCTCGGCGGCCCGCTCTTCGCCGACGGCAACGCCGCGCACGTCTCCGTCGCGGCGCTCCCCCTCGCCGAGGGCTACGCGGCGACCTACCGCAACTTCGACGTCCAGAAGCAGAAGCCCGCGCTCAAGCAGGCGAAGGTGACCGGCGCCGAAGAGGTGAAGGTCCCCGCGGGGACGTTCCAGGCTTGGAAGGTCGAGCTGACCTCGGCCGAGGGAGAGCCCGGGTCCACGACGGTCTGGGTCGACAAGGCGACCCGAAAGGTCGTGAAGACGTCGGCGATCGTGCCCCAGATGGGCGGCGCGGTCGTCACGACTGAGCTTCAGCCCTAGGCGCCGCAGGCGTTCGACCGGGAAGGGGCGGTGGCCGGGTCCGGCCGCCGCCCTTTCTTCTTCCGCGCCGGCAGTGCGCCCGCGGGAGACCCTGACCGGCGCCTCTCTCCGGTATCGTCGCGGGCCGGAGGCCCCCGTGAGAAACCCGACGCATCCGGCCCTCGCCCTCCTCCTCTTCGCGACCGCCCTTCCCCTCCTGGCCGCGGCGCCCGGCGCGAGGCCGGAGCCCGCGAAGGCCCCCTCCTTCGAGGGCCGTTTCGAGGGGATGCGCTTCCGCAACATCGGGCCCTTCCGCGGCGGGCGCGTCACGGCGGTCGCGGGCGTGCGCGGCCAGCGGAATGTCGCCTACCAGGGTGCGACGGGGGGCGGTGTCTGGAAGACGACGGACGCCGGAGCGAGCTGGGAGCCGGTGTCCGACCGATTCTTCCGGACCGGCTCCGTCGGCGCGGTGGCCGTCGCCGAGTCGGACCCGAACGTCGTCTGGGCCGGGATGGGCGAGTCGCCGATCCGCGGGAACGTCTCGCACGGCGACGGCGTCTGGCGCTCGACCGACGCGGGGCGCAGCTGGAAGCACCTGGGCCTCGCCGCCACGCAGCAGATCTCGGCCCTGCGCATCCACCCGAAGGACCCCGACACGGCCTGGGTCGCCGCGCAGGGGAAGGTCTGGGGCCCGAGCGAGGAGCGGGGCGTCTACCGGACGCGGGACGGCGGGAAGACGTGGACCCGCGTCCTCTTCGTCGACCCGGCGACCGGCGCGAGCGACCTCGTCCTCGACCCGTCGAACCCGCGCGTCCTCTACGCCGGGATGTGGCAGGTGGTGCGGCGCCCGTGGGAGCTCGTCTCGGGCGGCCCCGGGAGCGGCCTCTGGCGCTCGGACGACGGCGGCGACACCTGGAAGAAGCTGGCGAAGGGCCTGCCGGAAGGAACGTGGGGGAAGGTCGGCGTCGCGGCCTCGGGCGTGAAGCCGGGGCGCGTCTGGGCGCTCGTCGAGGCGGAGAAGGGCGGCCTCTTCCGGTCGGACGACTGGGGCGAGAGCTTCACGAAGGTGAACGAGGAGAACGACCTGCGCCAGCGGGCCTGGTACTACACCGGCGTCTACGCCGACCCCGGGAGCGCCGACACCGTCTGGGTCACGAACGTCCAGTTCTGGAAGTCGGTCGACGGGGGGAAGAGCTTCACCGCCGTGCCGACGCCCCACAGCGACAACCACGACCTCTGGATCGACCCCGACGACCCGCTCCACATGGTGGAGGGCAACGACGGCGGCGCGAACGTGACGTTCGACGGCGGGACGACCTGGTCGACGATCGACAACCAGCCGACGGCGCAGTTCTACCGCGTGACCGTCGACGACCGCTTCCCGTACCGCGTCTACGGCTCCCAGCAGGACAACACGACCGTCGCGATCGCGAGCCGCTCCCGCGGGCGGTCGATCGACCGCGAGGAGTGGCACGCCGTCGGCGGCTGCGAGAGCGGCTGGATCGCCCCGAAGCCGGGCGAGCCCGACGTCGTCTACGCGGGCTGCTACGGCGGGTCGATCACGCGGTACGACCACCGGACCGGCGAGGAGCGGGAGATCACGGCCTGGCCGCAGCTCGCGATCGGGCGGCCCGCCAGCGACCTGAAGTACCGCATCCAGTGGAACGCCCCGATCCTCGTCTCGCGGCACGACCCGAACGTCCTCTGGCACGCCGCGCAGGTCCTCCTCGAGTCGCGGGACGAGGGGCAGAGCTGGAAGGAGGTCTCCCCCGACCTGACCCGGAACGACCGGACGAAGCAGGGCTCCTCGGGCGGCCCGATCACGAAGGACAACACCGGCGTCGAGGTCTACGGGACGATCTTCGCCCTCGCCGAGTCGCCCCTCGAGAAGGGGCTCCTCTGGGCCGGCTCGGACGACGGGCTCGTCCACGTGACGCGAGACGGCGGTGCGACGTGGAAGAACGTCACGCCGAAAGGCCTTCCCGAGTGGACGCAGGTGAACTCGATCGAGGCCTCGCCCCACGCCGCCGGGACGGCGTACCTCGCCGGGACGCTCTACAAGCTCGGTGACTTCACGCCCCACCTCTGGAAGACGGCGGACTACGGGGCGACATGGACGCGGATCGACGCCGGCATCCCGCGCGACGCCTTCACCCGCGTCGTCCGCGAGGACCCCGAGCGACGCGGCCTCCTCTTCGCGGGAACGGAGACCGGCCTCTACCTCTCCCTGGACGACGGGGCGTCCTGGACTCGCTTCCAGAGGAATCTCCCGGTCGTGCCGGTCACCGACCTCGCGGTGAAGGAGGGCGATCTCGTCGTCGCGACTCAGGGGCGGGCGTTCTGGATCCTCGACGACCTCTCCCCTCTGAGGCAGTGGAAGGACGACGTGGCCGGCGCAGAGACGCACCTCTTCGCGCCCCGTGCCGCCGTGAGGTTCCCGGGCGGAGGCGACGCGGAGAAGCCGCCGAAGGGGGCCGGGCAGAACCGGCCGGCCGGCGCGATCCTCTACTACTGGCTCAAGGAGGCGCCGAAGGAGGGCGAGGTCGTGACGCTCGAGGTCCTCGAGGGCGGGAAGGTCCTCCGGCGATTCACGAGCGAGAAGCGGGACGAGAAGGCGGCCGCGGAGGTCGAGGGCCCCGTGGAGAAGCCGCTCGCCCCCGTCGCCGGCCTTAACCGCTTCGCCTGGGACCTGCGGGGCCTTCCGCCCTCGCTCGTCCCGAAGGCCGTCCTGTGGGGGTCGAGATCCGGCCCGCTCGTGGCACCCGGCCGCTACGACGTCCGCCTCACGGCCGCGGGAGAGACGCGGACGGCGAGCGTCGAGGTCGTTCCGAACCCTGCCGCGCGGTTCAGCCGCGAGGACCTTACCCGGCAGGCCGCCTTCCTCGCCGAGCTGACCGCGGCCCTCTCGCGGACGCACGAGACGGTCCGCGCCCTGCGCGACGCCCGCGCGCAGGTCACGGCGGTCGCCGCGAGGGCGAAGAAGGCCGGCGCCCCGGAAAGCGTGGCCGAAGCGGCGAAGGCGCTCGAGAACCGGCTGCTCGCGGCCGAGTCGGAGCTCGTGAACCCGAAGCTCAAGAGCTCCCAGGACGTCCTGAACTTCCCGCCGGCCCTCGACCACCAGGTCGTCGGGCTCGTGAGCGCCGTCTCGGGCGCCGATGCCCCGCCGACGGCCGGCGCCCTCGCCTACTGGGCCGAGCTGAAGGGGACGCTCGCCGCGTCCGAGAAGCGGGCGAGGGAGGCGATGACCGCCGGGGTCGCCGGATTCAACGCCGTCCTGACCGCGGCCGGCGTCGCCCCCGTCGTCGCCCTTCTCCCGAAGACGCCCTAGGGGGGCGAGCCCCGTCCGCCGTCAGGCGGGCGGGGCGGAGGGGGCAGGCGGAGCGGCCAGGTCGTGCAGGGCGTCCTTCTCGTCCTCGAACACGTGGAAGACGGGAAGGAGGGCCGCCAGGTGGAGCGTCTCCTTGACCCGTTTCGGGAGCCGCAGGAGCCGGAGCTGGGCGCCGAACTTGTGACAGAGCTTGTGGCTCGCGACGAGCTCGCCGATCCCGGCGCTGTCGACGACCTGGATCCCGGACAGGTTGAGGAGGATCTTCTTCCACCCCTCGGCCAGGAGCTCGTTGATGACTTCCCGGAGGATCTCGTCCCCGACTCCGCCGACGAGCCGGCCAGTCAGGTCGGCGACGACGACGTCGCCTTTCTTTCGAACCTCGACGTGCATGGTGGCTCCATCCTAGCAGCCCTGTGGGAACGGTGTGACCCCTTCCAGGATCCGGGGGGTCCGGGGCGCCGGGAACAGCGGGTCCCGGGATAACCACCCCCGTTCACGGACCCGGGGGATCCGGGGGGCGCTCCGTGATGAGGGTCGGGGCCGTCGGCCCGGCGGAGACCTCGCCGGGGGGCGGGAAGATCCAGCCCGGCGTTCGCGCCGGGAGCCTCTCGAGCGCCGCGGCGAGCGGCAGCCCCCACGTCTCCACGCCGCGCGGCCGGTCCGCCGGGTGCTTGGCGAGCGCGGAGCGGAAGGCCTCGTCCACGGCGGGCGGGATTCCCCGGAGGAGGGTCGAGGCGAGCGGGGGAAGGGTCCTCACGACGTCGGCGAAGACCCGGTCGAGATCCGTCTCCACGGTGACGCCCCGGCCGACGAGAGCGAGGTAGCAGACGGCGGCGAACGAGTAGACGTCGGTTCGCTCGTCCACCTCGCGCCCGGCGATCTGCTCGGGCGCCATCCAGGCGGGCGTCCCGACGATGAGGCCGCTCTGGGTCAGTCTCCGGTCGCCGTCCACCCGCTTGGCGAGGCCGAAGTCGAGCAGCCGGACGCGGAAGGAGCCCCCCTCCGGGCAGAGGAAGACGTTCTCGGGCTTGATGTCGCGGTGGACGATTCCCTGCCGGTGCGCCGCCCCGAGCGCCGCCGCCCCCTGCCTCACCAGCGAGGCGACCTGCACCGGGGTGCCGCGCCCCGAGATGCGGGTGAGGTCGGAGAGGTCCCGCCCGTGGAGCCGCTCCATCACGAGGAACATCGACCCGTCGCCGAGGTCGCCCGAGTCGAAGAGGTCGACGACGTTCGGGTGGCGGATGGCGGCGATCGCGTTGGCCTCCTGCACGAAGCGCCGCCTCACGGTGGCGTTCTGGAAGTGCTCCGGCTTGACCACCTTCACCGCCACGACCCGGTCGAGCTTCTCGTCGAACGCCTCGAAGACGGTCCCCATCCCCCCTTCGCCGAGGACCCGCCTCAGCGCGTACCGGTCGAGGATCCGGAGGGGCAGGCCGCGAGGCTCGGCGAGAGGCGTGCCGTCGGCCTCGCACCGGCGCACCGACGGGCCCCAGCAGCGGGCGCAGACCGGGCAGACGTAGAGGATCTCGAGCGCCTGCGTCGTCCCCGGGAGCCGGGACGACTTCTGTCGCGCGGCGGCGAGCTGCTCCTTCATCCGCTGCAGCTCGAGAGCGCCGCCGAGCTGGTAGGCGAAGCCGAGGAGGAGCCCTCTCTCGACGTCATCCCAGCCGCTCTTCCCGTCGGCCACGAGGGCCCCGAGGAGGTCGCCCCGCGGTCCGCGGACCGGCGCCACGGCGCGCGTCCCCAGGACCGCGAGACTGGCCCCCGCGGGGAGGAGCGCGACCGCAGCCGGCGAGGGCGGGGCCGCCGGCGAGCCGGCGACGGAGACGAACGCATCCTCCTGGAGGAGCCAGACGGAGACCTCCCTGGCCCCGAGCGTCCCCGCGACGCCCTCGGACATCGAGCGCGCCCAGCGGCCGAAATCGAGGAACGCCTCGCCCCCCGTCGAGAGGAGCGTCGAGATCCTCTCCTGGGCGGCGCGGAGCTGCGCCGCGAGCCGCGACACGTCCTCGCTGGCCCGGCGCAGGGCAAGCTGCGTCCCCACGCGCGCGAGGACGACCGGCATGTCGAGGGGCTTGGTGACGTAGTCGTTGGCCCCGAGGCGAAGCGCCTCGACGAGGTCTCGCGTGTCGCCCAGCGCGCTCGCCATGACGACCGGGAGCTCGGTCACTCCGAAACGGGCGCGTATGCGGCGCAGGACCTCGAGCCCGTCCATCTCCGGCATCATCACGTCGAGGAGAACCGCGTCGAACCGCCCCTCTGAGAGCGCCGCGAGCGCCTCGGTTCCGGAGGCGGCCGTGGCGACGGCGTAGCCGGCCGCGACGAGCCGCCGACAGAGGAGGTCGCGGTTCGACTCGTTGTCGTCCACGACGAGGAGCGCCGCCCCGGGGTGCTCCCGGCTCGCCGGCTCCTCGCGCCCGGGCTCGAGCGCCATCTGCTGCCTCGCCTCCGTTCGGAACGGAGACGATAGCACCGGCCCCCGGCGCTACCGTCCGAGGAGCGTGGCGAGGACCTCGACTCCCCGCCGCACGACGTCCGGCGGCGCCGACGTGTAGCAGATCCTCACGTGCGTCGGGTACGCCCCGAAGCTCGGGCCGGGGGCGACGAGGAGGCCGCGGTCGGCCGCGTCCTCGAGGAAGCCGGGCAGGCCGCGCGCGTCGAGGCGCGCGGCGACGTCGGGGAAGAGGAACGTCGACCCCTCCGGCCTCGGGACGCCGAGGCGGTCGGCCGCCGCGTCGCCGAGGGCGCGGTAGACCTCCCGCGCCTTCGAGACCCACGCGCCGCCGGCCCCGCCGAGGGTCCTCAGCGCCGCGAGCTGGGCGGCCGTCGGCGCCGAGTAGACCGTGTGCGTCGAGAGCTTGAGCGCCTCGGCAAGGGGCCCCGCCGGCCCGGCCACGTAGCCGACCCGGTAGCCCGCCATGCCGTACGCCTTCGAGAAGGACCAGGCCCCGAACGACCGCTCGGGCGCGAGGGAGAGGCCGGGGACGTGCTCGCCCCGGTAGACGTAGTCCTCGTAGACCTCGTCGAAGAGGAGCCAGAGGTCGCGGCGGCGGGCCCACGCGGCGAGCGCCTCGAGCCACGCGCGCGGGATCACGAGGCCCGTCGGGTTGCTCGGGGTGTTGACGTAGAGCGCGACGGTCCGGGGCGTGACGGCGGCCTCGACCGAGGCGACCGCGGTCTCGGCCGACGTCGCGGTCCCGAAGAACGGGACGTCCACCGGGACGCCGCCCGCCATCCGGACGTGCCCCTCGATGAGGGGCCAGTGCGGCGAAAGGAGGAGGACCTCCTCGCCGGGCGAGACGACCGCCCCGACGATCGAGGCGAGGCCCGAGGTGGCGCCCCCGGTGACGAAGACGTTCTCCCGCTCGAGAGGGACGCCGGTCCGGGCCCGGAGGCGTTCGACGACCGCGTCGACCAGGGCCGGGAGACCCTGCGGCGGGGCGTACCGGTTCACGCCCCGGTGGTCCGCGATGGGAAAGTCCTCCATCCGGCATCCCTCGGCCGGCTCGAGGAAGGTGTCGCCCACGTGGAGCGGGAAGACCTCTCCGCCCCACGCCGCGAGGCGGTGGAGGACCGAGGAGTAGACGGAGCCCTTGATCGACGCGGCGGCCGGAGAGAGGTGCGGGGGACGCGGCATGGAGGCGCGATGTTAGCGGCCCCGGCCCGCGACGGGCCCGGCACCGCTACACTCCGCCCTCGCCAGGGCGCCCGACGATGTACCGCAAGGAGTCCGTTCCCCCGTTCGACCCCGCACCCGCGCTCGGGCACCGGCACGTCCAGACCTTCTGGGGGCGGCTCACCCGGCCGCGGCTCCTCGTCCCCCTCCGGCGCGAGCTCCTCCCGACCCCGGACGGCGACGAGCTCGTCCTCGACCACCTCGACGGCCCCGAGGGCGCGCCGCGCGTCTTCCTCCTCCACGGCCTCGAGGGGAGTGCCCACTCGGTCTACGTCCAGGGGCTTCTCGGTCTACTCGCCGCCCGGGGCTTCCGCGCCACCGCGCTCAACTTCCGTTCTTGCGCCCGCGCCCTGCCGGACCTTTCCCGGAACATCCCGAACCGGGCCGCTCGGCTCTACCACTCGGGCGAGACGACCGACCTCGACCACCTCGTCCGGACGCTCGCCGCCGCCGAGCCGGGAGTCCCCCGCGGCGCGATCGGGATCTCGCTGGGCGGCAACGTCCTCCTCAAGTGGCTGGGCGAGAACCCGGGGCAGGACCTCCTCCGGGCGGCGGCGACGATCTCGGTCCCCTACGACCTCGAGGCCGGCGCGCGCAAGCTCGAGAAGGGACTCGGGCCGGTCTACACCGCCACGTTCCTCCGGGGTCTCAGGCGGAAGGTGCGGCAGCTCCTCCGGCGGCACCCGGAAGCCGCCTCGCGGCTGGACTTGGCGCGGATGAGAAGGGCGCGCACGTTCTTCGACTACGACGACGCCGTCACGGCGCCGCTCCACGGCTTCAGCGGGGCGAAGCACTACTACGACACCTCGAGCTCGCTGGGCTGGGTGGCGCGGATCGCGACGCCGACGCTCTGCCTCTCGGCGGAGGACGACCCGTTCCTCCCCGCCGACGTCCTCGGCCGCGTGGCGGCCAGGGCCTCCGGCGCGGTCCGCCTCGTGGCGACGCGGCACGGCGGGCACACGGGCTTCATCACGGGGCCGAGCCCCTTCCGGGTCCGCTACTGGGCCGAGGAGCGCGCGGCGGAGTTCGTCGCCGGCCGGCTGGCCGGCCCTACGACTTGACGAGCGGGCGGCCCTTCGAGTCGGTCACGTTGCCGACGGCGATCAGGATGACGTCGATGAGCCACCAGATGCCGCAGCCGCCGAACGTGAGGAGCTTGCCGATCCCGAGCCCCACGTGCCCGAGGTAGAAGCGGTCGACGCCGAACGTCCCGAGGAAGATCGAGAGGAGAAGGGCGACGAGCCACTCCTTCGGCGCGTCGGGCGTCACGGGCATCGGGCCCGCCGGGGGCGCATACGGCGGGGCCCCCGCGGCGGGGGCCGCGGCCGGGACCGCGAGGATGTCCGCGAAGTCGGTCCGGTCGCGCAGCGGGATCCACTGCGCCTCGCCCGTCTTGAAGGAGAGGCTGGCCGCGCTGACCCGGCCCTCTCCGAGCCACCCGCGGACCGTCGCCTCGTCGATCGGTCCGTATTGCTGTCCGTCGCCGCCGATCACGTAGTACATGGCGTCCCTCTCACTCCCCCGAAACGTCAAACGCGCGGATAAGGTTTCCGCGCCGGGCGGAATCGTACCGGAAAGAGGGCGCGGGCCATGCCGGGCCGTTCCGGCGCGCGATTCGGGCGGGCGCAGGCTCCCGGCGGAGCCGGGGTAGCATGAGACGTCCTCGCAGGACGACCCGACGATGAACCGCCGCAAGCCCGCCCCCGTCTCCTCCGGCGCCGACCGGCGCTCGAAGCTCCTCGCTTCCGAGCGGGCGACGGAGACGTTCGGCCGGCCGGGGCGGCACCGGGTGGCCCTCGGCTTCCCGAACTCCTACGAGATCGGGATGTCGAACCTCGGCTTCCAGTGGGTCTACCGCCTCTTCAACCGGGAGGAGGGCCTCAGCTGCGAGCGCTTCTTCCACGACGCGGACGACCTCGTGCGGCGCGGGCCCCGGACGCTCGAGAGCGACACGCCGCTCGCCGCGTTCCCGCTCGTCGCCTTCTCGATCTCCTGGGAGATGGACTACGTCCACTTCCTCCGGATGCTGCCGGCCGCCCGGATCCCGCTCGAGAGCCGCGACCGGGCCGACAGCGACCCGGTCGTCCTCGTGGGCGGGGACTGCGCGCGGATCAACCCCCTCCCGCTGACGCCATGGGTCGACGCCTTCGCGATGGGCGACGGCGAAAAGCTCGTCCCGGGGATCGCCGACGTCCTCCGGGCCGAGCTCCCGCGGCGGGAGGCGCTCGAGCGGCTCGCGGCGCTCAAGGGGATGTACGTCCCGGCCGTCCACGGGGACCGCGCCGAGGCGGCCGACGAGGGGAAGGTCGTCGTCGACCAGTTCCGGGCCTCCGAAGGGGCGACGCGGGAGCCGCCGCACACGACGATCCTGACGCCCCACACCGAGCTCTCCGACAAGCTCCTCGTCGAGATCGCCCGGGGCTGCTCGGAGATGTGCCGCTTCTGCTGGGCGGCCTACGCCATGGCACCGCAGGTGCGGATCCCCGCCTCGAGCATCCTGGCCGTGGCCGAGCGCTGCCGGCCGCTCACCTCGCGCATCGGGCTCGTGGCGACCGCGGTCGCCGACCACCCGGAGATCCTGCCGATCCTCCACGGCCTCTCCGGGCTCGGTTTCCACATCGCGCTCTCGTCGATCAAGATCGACGCGATCACCGAGGAGCTCCTCGCGATCCTCGCCAGGCAGGGGGAGAAGTCCCTCGCCATCGCGCCGGAGGCCGGGAACGAGAGGCTCCGCAGGGCGATCAACAAGAAGGTTTCCGACGAGATGCTCCGCGAGAAGGTGCGGCTCGTGGCGAAGGCCGGCTTCTCGAACCTGAAGCTCTACCTGCAGGTCGGCCTTCCCGGCGAGACCGAGGAGGACGTGGACGACCTCGTGAGGCTCGTCGACGACCTGCGGCGGGTGATGCTCGAGGAAGGGCGAAAGCTGGGCCGGCTCGGGACGCTCGTCCCGAGCGTGAACGCCTTCATCCCGAAGCCCCACACGCCGTTCGAGACCGAGGTCCTCGAGGACCCCGACGAGCTCGCCCGGAAGATGAAGAAGCTCGACGCCGCCTTCCGCTCGATGCCGAACGTGACGTTTCGCGGGATGCCCGTCACGGAGGCGATCTGGGAGGCCTGGCTCGCGAAGATGGGCCTCGAGTCGGGGCCGATCCTCGCGCAGGCGGCCGCGGGCACGCCCGTGAGGACGCTCGTGAGGGAGCACCGGGAGACGCTCCTCTCCGTGGCGCGGCCCGCGGCCCGCGTCGACGCCGCCCGGCGCGGCGCGTTCGACCTCGCCTCCCGGCAGGCCGCGCCCTGGGGGTTCATATCCAAGTCGTGACGGGGCTTTCCGTTCTCCTTCTCCTTCTCCCCGCCCTCGCCGCCCCGGCCGCGCCGCCGGCCGACGCGCCCGCGACCGGCGTCGTCCCGGGAGGGGTCGTCCGCTGGACGGGCGAGGGGACCTCGCTCTGCGGGGACGTCCACGAGACCTGGGAGCCCCTCGACGAGGCCTGCTACTACGCCGCCGACCTCGGCCTCGCCGAGGGGACGGTCCTCGACGTCTTTCGGGTGAGGAACGGCCTCCGCGAGACCGTGCGGCTCCGGGTCCTCCCCTTCCCCTACGACGAGGAGCGCCTGCGGGTCGACCCGCGAAGGGTGACGCTTTCCGAGAAGGACCGCCTCCGGGCCGAGCGCGAGAGGAAGCTCGTCGTCCCGCTCTTCTCCATCCGGACGGAGCCCGCCTTCTCCCTCCCCCTCGGCCCTCCTCTCGCGAACGCCCCCCTGCCGAGGAACTTCGGGAAACGGCGGGTCTTCAACGGCGAGCCGCGCTCCCCGCACGGCGGCGCCGACTACCGCGCGGCGACGGGGACGCCCGTCCTCGCCACGGAGGCGGGGCTCGTCGTCCTCACCGGCCGCCACTTCTACGCCGGCGGGAGCGTCTACCTCGACCACGGCGGCGGGCTCCTCTCCATGTACATGCACCTCTCACGCATCGACGTGAAACAGGGGCAGCGCGTCGCGAGGGGCGAGCGCGTCGGCCTCTCCGGGGCCACCGGGCGCGTCACCGGCCCCCACCTCCACTTCGGCCTCCGCTGGCGCGGCGCCCGCGTCGACCCCGCCCTCCTCCTCTCGGACCCGTCGCAGCTCCCGTCCCCCTGATCCCCCGCTTCCGTGCCAGGCGTGAAACCGTGTATTGTCTTCGACAATACACGGTTTCACGCCTGGCACGATACGCTGCGGTTCCCCGCAGCCCCCCGGCGGAGCCGGACCCGGGGCCCGCGGCCCTCCTGCGCGAGAATCGTCCGCGTGAGGCACCTCGCGCTCCTCCTCCTGGCCGTCCCGTTCCTCCTCGGGTCCTCCGCCGCGCGCGCGCAGGCCCTTCAGCGCCTCGAGATCGCCCCCACCGTGGGGTGGCGCACGGGCGGGGAGCTTCGCGACTCGGCCACCGGCGCCACGTACGACATCGAGGCCGCCTCGTCGTGGGGCGCCGTCGCGGACGTGTCGCTCGGAGCGCCCGGGCTCTTCCTGGAGGTGGCCTGGACGAGGCAGGAATCGCGGGTCCCCTTCGACGACGCGTTCGGGACGGGCCTCCACGACGTCACGCTCGACAGCCTCCTCGTCGGCGGGCAGTGGGTCACTTCTCCCCGGGCTCCGGTCCGGCCCTTCCTCTCGGCGCTCGTCGGCGCGACGCGCATGGACGCCCCCGGGAGCGCCACGACGCGCTTCTCGGCGGCGCTCGGGGCGGGCGTCAAGCTGATGGCCAGCGACACGTTCGGCGTCCGCCTCGAGGCGCGGGCGCTCGCGATCTTCGGCGGGAGCTCGGCCGCGGGGCTCTGCGGCGCGTCGGGCTGCACGATCGGCTTCACCGGCTGGGGCACGCTGCAGGCCGACCTCGCCGCAGGTGCGATCCTGGCGTTCTGAAAGGAGGGAGCGGCCGGGAACGGGCGGCGGCGCAGCCCCGGGGAGCCCCCACGGGTAGCCTCCACGGGTGGCTTTACTTCGCCGGGGCCTCGTGAGAAGGTGAAAGGTTGCGCGGCTTCGGGCCGCCGGAAAGTGAACTGGAATGCCCTTCTCGTCCTTCGGTCTCCACCCCGACCTCCTCCGCGGCGTCAAGGAGCTGGGCTTCACCCGGCCCACCCCGATCCAGAACGACGCGATCCCCCCCGCCCTCGCCGGCAAGGACCTCCTCGCCTGCGCGATGACGGGGAGCGGCAAGACCGCCGCCTTCATCCTCCCGATCCTCCACCGGTTCCTCGGGAAGCCGCGCGGCGTCACGCGCGCCCTCGTCGTCACACCGACGCGCGAGCTGGCCGCCCAGATCGACGAGCACACCCGCGAGCTCGCGACGCACACGCCGCTCACGAGCGCCGCCGTCTTCGGCGGCGTCGGCATGGGCCCCCAGGAGCACGCCTTCCGCGCCGGCGTCGACATTCTCGTCGCGACGCCCGGCCGCCTCCTCGACCATTTCCGCTTCGGCTACGCGAAGCTCGACCGTCTCGAGGTCCTCGTCATCGACGAGGCCGACCGGATGCTCGACATGGGCTTCCTCCCCGACATCAAGCGGGTCCTCCGGCACCTCCCGGCGAAGCGGCAGAACCTCCTCTTCTCGGCCACGATGCCCGGCCCCATCGCCGAGCTCTCGCGCGACATCCTGCACGCCCCCGTGACGATCAACATGGAGCGCAAGTCGGCGCCCGCGGTCGGCATCACGCAGGCGGTCTACCCGGTGTCGCAGGAGCTGAAGTCGCAGCTCCTCCTCGAGCTCCTGTCGCGGGGCGACATCCGGAGCGTCATCGCGTTCACGCGGACCAAGCACCGGGCCAACCGCCTCGCCGACTTCCTCAAGAAGAACGGCGTGAACTGCGAGCGCATCCACGGCAACCGCTCGCAGGCGCAGCGGACCGAGGCCCTCGCCGGCTTCAAGAACGGGAAGTACCGCGTCCTCGTCGCGACCGACATCGCCGCCCGCGGGATCGACGTCGAGGAGCTCTCTCACGTCGTGAACTTCGACGTCCCGCACGTCCCGGAGGACTACATCCACCGCGTCGGCCGCACGGCCCGCGCCGAGGCGACGGGCGACGCCTTCACGTTCGTCGCGCCCGACGAGGAGGGGGACCTCCACGCCATCGAGCGGGCGGTGGGCAAGCGCCTCCCGCGCGTGACGCTTCCCGGCTTCGACTACACGAAGCGGGCCGCCGAGCGGCTCGAGATCCCGATCGGCGAGAGGATCGCCCAGATCCGTGCGCAGAAGGCCGCCGAGAGGGCCCGCGCGAAGGAGAAGGCCGAGCGCCGCGTCCAGACCGAGGCCGAGATGAAGGCCCGCATCGACGAGAAGGCGCGCAGGCAGGCCGCGGCGGGCAGGCCGGGCGCGCCCGGAGCGCCCGCCCGGCGCCCCGCCGGTGGCCCCCGTCCTCCGGCCCGCCCGGGCGGACCGCCCTCCGGGAACCCCGGCCGGCGGCCGGGCGGCCCGCCGCCCCGCCGGCACGGCTGAGCTGCGGGGGGGCCGGCGCCGCCCGCCCTCCCCCTCCTCCCCCGGGACGGACAACCCTTCTCCGGGCGACTGCGTATCATCGCGCTAGACTGTCCGCCCTCGGGACCGTCCGGTGCAGGCACAGGCATAGGAGGAGAAGCATGGGCCTCTTCGACAACATCAAGCAGCAGATCGGCTCGCAGTTCATCGAGATCATCCAGTGGCTCGACGAGTCGCCCGACTCGCTGGTCTACCGGTTCCCGGTCTACAACCAGGAGATCAAGATGGGCGCGCAGCTGACGGTGCGCGAGAACCAGGCGGCCCTCTTCATCAACGAGGGCAAGGCCGCCGACCTCTTCGGGCCGGGCCGCTACGAGATCTCCACGCAGAACATCCCCATCCTCACCACCCTGCGCGGGTGGAAGTACGGCTTCCAGTCCCCGTTCAAGGCCGAGGTCTACTTCTTCAACACGCGTCTCTTCACCGACCTGAAGTGGGGGACGACGAACCCCGTGATGATGCGGGACGCCGACTTCGGGATGATCCGCATCCGCGCCTTCGGGACCTACGCGATGAAGATCGCCGACCCGAAGCTCTTCTTCAACACGATCGTCGGGACGCAGGGGCTGACGACGACGGACGAGGTCACCGGCCAGCTCCGGTCGATCATCCTGTCGAAGCTCTCCGACGCGATCGCCGAGTCGAAGATCCCGGCCCTCGACATCGCCGCGAAGTACGACGAGCTGTCGGCCTTCGGGAAGGAGAAGCTCGGCGCGGAGTTCGGGAGCTTCGGCCTCGACCTCGCGAAGTTCTTCATCGAGAACGTCTCCCTCCCCGAGGAGGTCGAGGCGGCCATCGACCAGAGGACCAAGCTCGGCGTCCTCGGCGACAAGATGGGGCAGTTCACCCAGATGCAGGCCGCCGAGGCGATCAAGATCGCCGCGGCGAACCCGTCCGGCGGGCTCGCCGGCGCCGGCGCCGGCCTCGGCGCCGGGATGGCGATCGGCGGCGTCATGGGCCAGGCGTTCCAGCCGATGATGCAGCCCCAGGCGGCCCCGCCCGCGTACGCCGCCCCCGCTCCGCCCCCCCACCCGGGCGCGGCCGCCCCGCCGCCGCCGCAGGCCCCCGCGGCGCCACGCTGGTCCCTCGCCATCGACGGCAAGACCTACGGCCCCTACACCGAGGAGGCGCTGCGTCAGATGATCGCCGCCGGGCAGGTCGCCCCGACGACGCTCGCCTGGCACCCGGGGGCCGCCGGATGGGCCCCGGTCCAGACGTTCCCCGGCTTCGAGGGAACGAACCCAGGCCTCGCGCCCCCGCCCCCTCCCCCGCCCCCGGCCCGCTGAGAAGGGGCGTCATTGACGCCCACGCCTCCTCCCCCGCCGCCGCCTCCCGCTCCCCGCCCCCCGGGCGGGGAGCCCGTTTCCGCGAAAGCGCGCAAGTTCCCCTGCGGCACCTGCGGCGCCGACGTCGTCTGGAATCCCGGCGCCGCGGCGCTGAAGTGCCCCTACTGCGGGAACGCGACCGCGCTCCCGACCTCTTCCGACCAGGTCGTCGAGCGGCCGCTCGAGGAGGCGCTCAACGCGCCGCGCAGCCTCGGCTGGGGCGCCGAGCGCAAGAGCATCCGCTGCACGAAGTGTGGGGCGGAGACGACTTTCGACCCGGGCGTCTCGGCCTCGCGCTGCGCCTTCTGCGCGACGCCCGCCGTCGTCGAGGCGCCGGTCCACACGGACCACGTGAGACCGGCCGGCCTCCTCGCGTTCGCGGTCGACAGGAACACCGCCGCGCAGCGTTTCCGGAGCTGGGTCTCGGGCCTCTGGTTCCGGCCGAACGACCTGAAGACGAAGTCCTCGGTGACCGAGATGCAGGGGGTCTACGTCCCCTTCTGGACGTTCGACGCCCTCACCCACAACCGCTGGACGGCCGAGGCGGGCTACCGGTACACCGTCCAGGTGCCCACGATCGTGAACGGCAAGCCCGCGATGCGGACCGAGACCCGCATCCGCTGGGAGCCGGCCGCCGGCTTCCTCGAGAAGTTCTTCGACGACGTCCCCGTCCCCGCCTCGAAGGGGCTCCCGCCGGGCCTGGCCCGCGGGATCGAGCCGTTCCCCACGGGCGGCCTCGTTCCGTACGACCCGCAGTACCTCTCGGGATTCCTGGCCGAGGAGTACGCCGTCGACCTCCCCGACGCGGCCGCCGCCGCCCGGGACCGGATGACGAAGGAGATCTACGCCGCCTGCGGGGGCCAGGTGCCCGGCGACACCCACCGCAACCTCTCGGTCTCGACCTCCTGGTCGGGGCTCACGTGCAAGAACGCGCTCCTGCCCATCTGGATCTCGGCGTACCAGTACGGCGGCAAGCCCTTCCGCTTCCTCGTCAACGGCGTGACGGGGAAGGTCGACGGGAACGCGCCGTTCTCGGCCGTGAAGATCACCCTCGCGATCCTCGCCGTCCTGGCCCTGGTCGCCCTCTACGCCTCGCTGCAGTAGTGGATCGGGGAGGCTCGCCACGAGCCTCCCCGCGGCGCCTCCGGCGCCTCCCCTCCAAGGGGGAGTGGATCGGGGAGGCTCGCCACGAGCCTCCCCGCGGCGCCTCTCAATGAGATGCGGCCCGCGCCCCCCCGAGGGGCCGCGGGCCGCTCGACTTTCGGCGGAAGGGCCTGCGGCCTACTTGATCCCGACCTCGTCGAGGAGGTTCTTCGCCCCCTCGACCTCGCTCCAGACCCAGAGGAGGTAGCGGCTGTCGACCTGGATCGACCGCGTCTTCTCGGTGTCGAAGAGGAAGTCGGAGGCGACCGTCTCGAGCGTGCCGTCGAAGAGGAGCCCGACGAGCTCGCCCTGCGAGTTGAGGACGGCCGAGCCGGAGTTGCCGCCGGTCGTGTCGACGTCGGACATGAAGTTCACCGGGACGTCGCCCAGCTTCTCGTCGAAGTACGGGGTCTTCTTCCCGGCACGAAGGGCCTTGACGGCCTCGAGGAGCCGGGCCGGGGAGTCGAACTCGCCCTCGCCGGTGTGCTTGTCGACGACGCCCTGGAGCGTCGTCTGCGGGAGGTAGCGCATGCCGTCGCGCGGGTCGACGCCCTGGACGCGGCCGAACGTGACGCGGAGGGTGGAGTTCGCGTCGGGGGCGACGAGGCCGCCGCCCTGCGCGAGGAGGGCGCGCATGTAGCGCGGGCGAAGGAGCGACCGCTTGCCGTCGTTCGCCTTGGCGCGCTCGCGGTTCGCCTCGGCCATCGGGTGGAGGGCGACGGCGAGCTGGACGGCCGTGTCGTTCGTGGCGACGATCTCCTTCGTCGACTTCTCGAAGAGGGAGAGGCGGAAGTCCCTTTCGGGGAGCTTCGTCCCGGCGTAGAGGGCGTCGAGGTACGCGTCGATCTTCTTCGCCGCGTCTTCCTTCGGCATCCCGCCCGCGAGGCCGACGAGGGCGTCGACCGGCGCGATCCGCTGGTCGGCCGGGAGGGCCGACGCCTCGAGGAGCGCATAGCGGAGCATCGGACGGTCGAGCCGGTTGTCGTAGGTCCTCTGCATCCGCTCGAGGCCTTCCTTCGTCCGGGCCCAGTTGCGCTCCTGGAACGAGGGGTCGCGGTCGAGGTCCTTCTTCGGGCGCTCGAGGGAGAGGCGGTAGAGGCTGTCGGCCGTGCCGAGGAGGGTCGAGCCCTGGTAGAGCCCGGCGAGGACGGCGTCGCGCTCGCGGGTCTTCTCGGACTCGGCCTGCATCGCCGCGAGGGCCGGGAGGACGTCGCCGTACTCCTTCTGCCGCGCGGGGTCGGCGGCGATCCAGGCCTCGAGGGCCTTCTGGTTCGCTTCCTTGCGCGCGAGGATCCCGCCCTTCAGGAGCCCGGCGAGGACCCCCTCGTTCTTCTTCATCCCGTTCTGCAGGCCGCGCATCCTCGGCTCGGCCTTGATGGCGAGGTCCTTGTGGCCCTTCGTCGTCTCCTCGAGGATCGCGATCATCTCGCGGTTGCGGCGGACGTACCGCGGGAAGCCCCACTCCGTCCGCTCCTTCACCTCGGCGAAGGTCTCGTGGCGCTGCGTCCGGCCGGGGTAGCCGGCGACGAAGATCGGCTCTCCGGGGCTCGCCCCCTTCGGAGAGATCTTCAGGAAGTGCTTCGGCCTGTACGGGACGTTCTCCTTCGAGTACGCCGCGGGCCTGCCGTCCTTGCCGACGTAGGCGCGGTAGAACGAGAAGTCGCCGGTGTGGCGGGGCCACTGCCAGTTGTCGGTCTCGCCGCCGTAGTTCCCGATCCCCTGCGGCGGGGCGTACACGAGGCGGACGTCGTCGATCTCGAGCTGGGCGATCTCGAAGTAGCGCAGCCCCTCGAAGAAGGAGGCGACGCGGCAGCGCAGGCCGTCCTTCTCGCAGGCGGCCGTCCGCTCCTTGATCCGCCGCTCGATCGCGTCGTAGCGCTGCCGGTCGGTCAGCTTCGGCGCGAGCTTGCCGGTGATCTCGTCGGTGACCTCCTTCACGGAGACGGTCACCCAGACGCGGGAGCCGGGGCCGTTGGAGAGCTCCTCCTCGCGGGTGCGCGCGAGGTAGCCGTCGACGATCAGGTTCCGCTCCGGGGTCGAGTTGTACTGGAGCGATCCCTGGACGCAGTGGTGGTTCGTCGCGATGAGCCCGTCGGGCGAGACGAACGACGCGCTGCAGCCGCCGAGCGAGATGACGGCGCCCATCGGGAAGCCGGTCAGGTCGGCCCAGATCTTCGCATCGCCCGTGAAGCCGAGCTCGGTCAGGCGCGGGGCGAGGTCGGGGATCTGCTGGGACATCCACATCCCTTCGTCGGCGACGGCGGGGAGGGTGGCGCAGAGGGCCGTCACGAGGACGACGGTGATTCGGAACGTTTTCTTCAAGTGGAATCCTCCATCCGGGATGGCCGGGACGCGGATTATCCCGCCGCGGGCCGGCGGCGTCAGCTTCTGGTACGCGCCGGGGCCCTGCCGAGTTTCCGGACGGTCGTCTCCGGGTCGTCCGTCAGGACGGCGTCGCAGCCGAGGAGGCGGTAGAGCCAGAGGCGGTCGTCCGGAGAGGGGTCGAGAGGCGCCACGGCCTGCCCGCGCCGGTGGGCGAGCGCGACGTAGAGGGGGTTGGCGAGAAGGAGCGGCCAGAACGGGCCGAGAAGCTCCGGGCCCCGCACCGGCCGGGCCTCCTTCAGCGTGATCCAGCCCGCCGGCAGCGCGGGCGCACCGAGGCGCGTCGCCTCGAGCCGCGCCCGGGAGAACGAGAGGACGACGCTCCGGCCGAGGACGCCGAGGGCGGCGAGCTCCTCGCCGAGCCGCCGCCCCACGCCGGGGTCGAGGAACCGGTCGCTCTTCAGCTCGAGGGCGAGGCCCCGGTCGGGAGGGAGGAGCGCGGCGAGCTCGGCGAGGGCCGGGATCCTCTCCCCGGCGAATTCCGGCCGTCCGAACGAGGCCGAGAACGTCTTCAGCTCCGCGAGCGAGAGGGCCTCGACGGGCCCCCTGCCGTCCGTCGTCCTGTCGAGCGTCGCGTCGTGGATGCAGACGAACGCGCCGTCCGTCGAGACGTGGAGGTCGGTCTCCAGGACGTCCGCCCCGTCCTCGATCGCGCGGCGGAACGAGGCGAGCGTGTTCTCCGGACAGGCGAGGCGGTTCCCGCGGTGGGCCATGACGTACGGCTTCACCCGGCCCGGCAGGGAAAGCGAGAGGCCGGGCGGCGGCGCGGGGCGGCCGGGAGGCGAGACGTTCATCCGCCGGCGATTCTGTCAGCCCCGAAGGCGAGCCGGATCCGCTCCCGGACCGCTCCCGGCGACGATTCCCGGACCCGGCCCCGGGAAGCTCCGAGGGCTCGCCCGGTAAACTCCCGGGCCTCATGGGCAACGGCCGTCCCCTCCTCCTCCGGATCGTCGCGACCGCGACGCTCGCGACCGTCGCCGGCTGCGCGCGCCCGGCCGAGCGCCCCGCACCGCCTCCCGCGCGCCCGTCCCTGCTCCTCGTCACGCTCGACACGACGCGCGCCGACGCCCTCGCGCCCGAGGCCGACGCCGCGACGACGCCCGCCTTCGCCGCGCTCGCCGCCCGCGGCGTCCGCTTCACCCAGGCCTACGCGACCGCGCCGACGACGCTGCCGTCGCACGCCTCGATGCTCTCGGGGCTCTACGCGGGAGAGCACGGCGTCCACGAGAACGGGCGCCGCCTCTCCGATCGCGTCCCGCTCGTCACCGAGCGCCTGCGCGAGCTGGGCTACGCCACGGCCGCCTTCGTCTCGGGGTTCCCGCTCAAGAGCCCGTTCGGCCTCGCCCGGGGCTTTGACCTCTACGACGACGAGTTCGACGCCGGGAAGACGGAGCGCAGCTCCCGCGAGACGACCGACCGCGCGCTCGCCTGGCTGGCGAAGGCCGAGTCGCGGCCGCGCTTCCTGTGGGTCCACTACTACGACCCGCACGAGCCGTACGAGCCGCCGGAGCCGTTCCGGAGCCGCTTCCCCGACGACCCGTACCAGGGCGAGGTCGCGGCGATGGACCACGACCTGGGGAGGCTCCTGGCCGCGTTCGAGGCCTCCGGCGGCAGGCGCGGGACGAGGGTCGTCGTCGCCGCCGACCACGGGGAGGGGCGCGGCGACCACGGCGAGATGCTGCACGGGAACCTCCTCTACCAGGGCGTGATGCGGGTCCCGCTCGTCGTCGCCGGGGACGGCCTCGCGCCGGGGACCCGTTCCGACCCGGTCAGCATCCGCCAGGTTCGCGCGACGCTTCTCGGCCTGGCGGGCGACGGCGCGGACGGGAGCCTCCTTTCGCCCGGCGCCGGGCCCGTCCTCGGCGAGGCGATGCAGCCGTTCCTCAACTACCGCTGGCAGCCGCAGGTGATGGGCGTCGCCGGCCGCCAGAAGCTGATCCGCTCGGGGCGTCTCGAGCTCTACGACGTCGTCGACGACCCCGGGGAGACGCGCGACCTGGCGGGGAGCGTCGCCCCCGACCGGGCCCTCGCCCGCGCCGTCGCCGGCTATCCGATGCCCGGCGCGGCCGCCGCCCCCGCGGCGTCGCCGTCGGGCGAGGAGGAGCGGCGCCGCCTCGCGAGCCTCGGCTATCTCGTCTCCGGGGAGGCGCCCGGCGCGGTCCCCGAAGGGGCGCCGCGCGCGGCGGACATGACGGCGCTCTTCGCCGACCTCGACGCCGCCGCTCTCGCTTTCGGCGGCGGGCGCTACGCCCTCGCCGCGGAGCGTTTCGAGCGCGTCCTCTCCCGCGACCCCGGGAACCTGATGGCCGCCGTGCAGCTCGCGGCCTGCCGGTCGCTCCTCGGGCAGGAGAAGGAGGCCCTCGCCGGCTTCGAGGCCGCGCGGCGGATCGACCCCCGCTCCGTCGAGGTACGCCACTACCGCGGCCTGCACCACCTGACCCACGGCGAGCACGACCTCGCCGCGCCGCTTCTGGAATCCGTCCTCGAAGCTCAGCCCGACCGCCTCGCGGCGATCGAGGGGCTGGCCCAGGTCCGGGTCCACCAGGGCCGCACCGGGGAAGCCGCGGCGCTCCTCGAGCGCGCCGTGCCGCTTTCCCGCAACCCGGGGGCGCGCCTCGTCGAGGCCGGCCTCCTGCGCATGCAGCTCGGCGAGACCGGGCCCGCCCTCGCCGCGCTCGAGCGGGCGCGCGAGATCCAGGGGGAGGCGTTCCAGAGGCACCTCGAGCTCGGCGTCCTCTACCTCTCCGTCCGGCGGCTCGACGACGCCCGCGCCGCGCTCGACCGCGTCCCGCCCGGCCACCCGGCGGCGCCGATGGCCCTGTTCAAGCGCGCCCAGGTCAGCGTCCTCCTCGGAGAGCCCGACAGCCGCGGGCGCGTCCGCGCCGCGTGGGAGCGCGCCGACCCGGCCACGCGCCGGCTGATCGAAGGCGAGAAGCTCTTCGCGGGACTTCTCCCCTGAATCGCGGCCGGGCGGCGCCGCGCCCGGCCCCCTCCCGACCGTTCCCGTTCCCGGCCTCTCCGGCGCGCGCGCCGCCCCCCAAAAACCCGGGAATCGGGTCTACACTTCCTCGCGATTCCCCACCCGTGTTCCCCGGTTCGATTCGTGTCGCGTCGAGAGACGCGACCTCCAGGAAGGAAGGAGAGGCGAATGAAGTGGCTCTTGAGGGGGTTGTTGTTGGTGCTGATCGCGACCCCGGCGCTCGGCCAGCAGGTCGGGTCGATCAGCGGGAAAGTGACGATGGCCGACGGGTCGGCGCTGCCCGGCGCGTCTATCCAGGCGACCTCGAACGTCCTGCCGCAGCCCCGGAACACGGTCTCGGGGAGCGGCGGCGAGTACCGCCTGCCGCAGCTGCCGCCCGGCTCGTACGAGGTGACGGTCTCCCTCCCGGGCATGGCGACGGTGAAGCGCACCGCCTCCGTCGTCCTCCGCCAGGACACGATGGTCAACGTCTCCCTCGCGCTCGAAGGGGTCACGGGCGCCGCCACGGTCGTGGCCCAGGCCACCCTCCTCGACACGGAGTCGTCCGCCCTCAAGGCGGCGGTGGAGTCCGACGTCGTCAAGGCCCTGCCGGTGGGGCAGGACTACCGCGACCTCGTGAAGCTCGTCCCCGGCGTCCAGTACACCGAGGACGCCGTCCGCGGGCCGAGCGCCGGCGGCAGCGGCCAGGACAACGTCTACAGCTTCGACGGCGTGAACGTCACGCTGCCGCTCTTCGGGACCCTCTCGACCGAGCCCTCCTCGCACGACATCGAGCAGGTCGCGGTCGTCAAGGGGGGCGCCGACGCGACCGACTTCAACCGCGCCGGCGGGATCACGATCAACACCGTCAGCCGCTCGGGGACCAATGCGTTCCGGGGCTTCCTCTCCTACCAGATCCAGCCCGAGAGCTTCATCGCGGAGCGCGACACGACGAGCTCCGCCGTCTTCGACGAGGACCGGACCTGGGCGGTCGCCAACCTCGGCGGCCCGATCGTCCCGGACCGGCTCTTCTTCTACGCCTCCTACTACCGGCCGACGAGCGGCCGCGAGAACCGCGCCAACCTCTACGGAGAGGTCCCCGACTACGAGAGCACGCGGGACGAGATCTTCGGCAAGCTGACCTTCTCGCCCACCGACTCCATCCTCCTCAACGCCTCGTACCGGACCTCGGACCGCGAGGAGAAGAACGCCAGCGTCTCGGGCGAGGCCCGCGCCGCCTCCACGAGCAACGGCTACCAGGCCGAGCAGCAGATCGCGATCCTCGAGGGCTCCTGGATCATCAACGACAAGAGCTACGCCACGGCCAAGTTCACCGACTTCCGCAACCCGAACGTCGGCAAGCCGGACACCGCGCTCGGCCTGGTGCCCGCCCTCGACGGCAGCGTGAACATCAACCCGCTCGCGCTCGACCAGATGGGGCAGGTCTCGGTCCCCGTGCCGATCGCCGGCCAGACGGCCTTCAACGCCTTCATCGCGCCGATCATCGAGCGCTACGGCTACCTCCAGGACGGCGTCCGCAAGGGCGGCGGCATCATCGGCGCCGGCCAGCAGTACGACAACAACGACTTCTACCGCCAGAGCTACCAGCTCGGCTACGACCTCTCGTTCGGCAAGAAGGTCCTCCACAACCTCCACGTCGGCTACCAGTACTCGAAGGACGAGGAGGACCTCTACCGGACGTCGAACGGGTGGGGGCTCGTCAGCGTGCCCGGCGGCCGGCTCAACTGCCCGGCCAGCGCCGGCTGCGGCGGCCAGCCCTACTACTACCAGGCGCAGGTCCAGCAGCAGGGAATCCTGGACGTCCCCGCCATCAACTCCCAGTACGTGTCCCACAACATCGAGCTGAACGACTCGATCCGGTGGGCCAACGTCACCGTCAACGTCGGCCTCCTCCTGAGCAACGACAAGCTCTACGGCCAGGGCCTGAGGGAGAAGGAGGGGACCGTCTCGGGGTTCGAGGTCGCCAAGGGCAACCGGTACCTGATGCACGAGATCGACTTCGAGGACGCCCTCCAGCCGCGCCTCGGCATCGTCTGGGCGTACCAGGGGTCGAACACGGTCTACGGGAACTTCGCCCGATACATCCCGACGGCCGGCTCGCTGCCGCGCGCCGCCTCCTGGGCGCGCAACCTGGCGACGACCGTCAACGTCTACTTCGACGCGAACGGCCGGTTCATGGGCTCCACCCCGGAGGCCGGCTCCTCGGGCAAGATCTTCCAGGAGGGCCTGAAGCCCCGCACGACCGACGAGTTCATGCTCGGGACGACGAAGGACCTCGGCAAGGGCTTCACCGGCCGCCTCCACGGCCGCTACCGCAAGTCCGACAACTTCTGGGAAGACACCAACAACGACGCGCGCCTCCTCTTCAACCCGCCGGAGGGGATTCCGAGGGAGCTCTACGTCCCCAACCTGGCCGCGATCCGCGCCGAGATCGGCGGGTCGTCGTACGTCATCGCCGCCCTCGACGGCGCCTTCACGAAGTACTACGAGGCCGGCCTCGAGGCGGAGTGGCGCGGCGGCAACGCCTACGTCCGCGGCTCCTACGTCTGGAGCCACTACTACGGCAACTTCGACCAGGACAACACCACGACCGCGAACGACCAGAACACCTTCATCGGCTCGTCGTTCATCGGCGACGGCGCGGGCCGCCAGCTCTGGGACTTCAAGTACGGCAACCTTCGCGGCGACCGCCGGCACCAGTTCAAGGTCTACGGCTACTACGCTCTCCCGTGGAAGGGTTCCGTCGGCGCCTACGCCATCTACCAGTCGGGGCAGCCGTGGGAGTTCCACAGCTACGAGCCGTACATCGCCCTGACGACGAGCGTCAGCGACGTGAACCGCTACGCCGAGCCGGCCGGCTCGCGCGTCACCGACGACCACTACCAGCTCGACCTGAACTACACGCAGGTCATCCCGCTCGGCGGCAGCCTCCAGCTCGAGGCGCGGCTGGACCTCTTCAACGTCTTCGACAACCAGACGGGCTACAACATCCAGAGGCAGGTCCACTCGGCCAACCCCGGCACGCCGCAGTCGTTCTACGACCCGCGCCGGCTCCAGGTCGCCCTCAAGCTCGAGTTCTAGCGAACCCGGCTTCCGAACCCCCGCCGGGGCCGCCCTCGCGCGGCCCCGGCCCTCCTGCGGTTCGAGGGCCCGGCGGCGACGCCGGGCCCTTTCGCGTCCGGGCCCCGCCTCGAGCGCGCGGCGCTCGGGCTCGCCGGGTCGCGGCGGTACGATTCCCGCATGTCCAGCTTCTTCGTCGGCGTCGACGGCGGCGGCACGCGAACCCGCGCCGTCGTCACCGCCTCCGACCTCCTCACCCTCGGCCGCGGCGCCTCCGGTCCCGCGAACGCCGCCACCGTCCCCGTCCCCCGCCTCGTCCAGTCGGTCGCCGAGGCGGTCGACGACGCCCTCGAGTCGGCGGGGGCCGGCCGCCCCGACGTCGCCTTCGTCTCCTGCGGCCTCGCCGGCGTCGAGGCCTCCGCCACGAAGGGCCGCCTCGTCGCGGCGCTCGAGGCCGTCTACGGGGCGGGCCGGGTTCGCGTGACGACCGACGCGCGCATCGCCCTCGCCGGCGCGCTTCCCGACCCCGTGGCCGACTCGGGCGCAGTCCTCATCGCCGGCACCGGCGCCATCTGCTTCGGCCGCAACTCCCACGGCCTCGAGGAGCGGGCGGGCGGCTGGGGCGCGCTCATCGGGGACGAGGGCTCGGCCTCGGAGATCGCCCGCCGGGGCCTCGCCGCCGTGGCGCGCGACGTGGACGGCCGGGGCCCGCGGACGAAGATCCGCGAGGCGCTTCACTCCACCGAAGGGACGCGTTCGGCCGTCGAGATGATCCGGAGGCTCTTCCGCCCCGACGCGGGGCCCACCGACACGGCGGCCTACTTCCCGGTCGTCCTCGAGGCGGCGCGGGAGGGGGACGAGATCGCCCTCGGGATCCTCCGCCAGGCCGGCGACGAGCTGGCCCACACGACGCTCACCGTCCTTCGCAAGCTCGGCATCGCCGGCGACGACGTCACCGTTGCGACGGTCGGCGGGGTCTTCGTCGCGGGAAGCCTCGTCCTCGACCCGCTTCGCGAACGGCTCCTCGACGGCGCGCCCCGGGCCCGGCTCGGCCCCCCGGCCCACGTCCCCGAGATCGGGGCCATCCGCCTCGCGCTCGCCGAGGGGGCGCGGTGATCGACACGCTCGCCTACGTCGCGCGCCTCCACGAGGCCGACCACGAGGCGGTCCGCGCGGTGGACCGCGTCCTGCCCGAGATCGCTCACGCCGCCGAGACGATCGCTGCCCGCCTCGACGCGGGCGGGAGGTGGTGGAACGTCGGGGCCGGGACGAGCGGCCGCCTCGGCGTCCTCGACGCCTCCGAGCTGCCCCCCACGTTCGGCGTGCCGCAGCGCCTCGTCACGGGCCTCGTCGCCGGCGGCCCCGCCGCCCTCGTCCGGGCGATCGAGGGGGCCGAGGACGACGAGGAGAAGGGGGCCGAAGAGCTTCGGGAGGCGGGCGTCGGCGCGGCCGACGTCGTCCTCGGCATCGCCGCGAGCGGCGCGACGCCCTGGGTCGCCGGGGCGCTCCGCCAGGGACGGGAGTCCGGGGCCTTCACGCTCGCCCTCGTCGGCGTCCCGGGCTCGCGCCTCGCGGCGCTCGCCGATCTCGCCCTCGTCGTCGAGACCGGGCCCGAGGTGCTCCGCGGCTCGACCCGGATGAAGGCGGGGACGGCGCAGAAGCTCGTCCTCAACATGCTCTCGACGGCCGTCATGGCGCGGCGCGGCCTCGTCTACGGGGACGAGATGGTCGCCATGCGCCCGACGAACGCGAAGCTGAAGCGGCGCGCGGTCGACATCGTCGGCCGCCTCCTCGGGTTCCCGCCCGAGCCCGCCGAGCGGCTCCTCGAGGGCGCGGAATGGGAGCTGCCGGTCGCGCTCGTGGCGGGGAAGTGGGGCCTCTCGCCCGGCCGGGCGAGCGAGTGGCTCGCCTCGCGGAACGGAAACGTGGCGCGGGCGCTCGAGGAGGAGCCTTCGTGACGACACCGGGGCTCGTCGACCTCCACATCCACGGCGCCTTCGGCGTCGACGTCCTGACCGCAGACGACGCCGCCCTCGACCGCCTCGCCCTCGGCCTCGAGGCGCGGGGCGTCGGAGGCTTCGTCCCGACCCTCGTCCCGGTGCCCCTCGCCGACCTCGCGCCGATCCTCTCGCGCCTCTCGGCGTGGCTGATCTCGCGCCGCCCCGGCGACGGGCGCGGGGCGATGCCGCTCGGCATCCACCTCGAGGGGCCGTTCGTCTCGCCGAGCCGCTCGGGCGCCCTCCACCGCGAGTGCCTCCTCGACGGGAGCGACCCGCGCCGCGTCGACGCCTTCTTCGAGGCCGTCGGAGAGCTCCCCGGCCGCCCGGTCGTGACGATGGCTCCCGAGATCCCGGGCGGGCTCGACCTCGTCTCCGCGTTCGTCCGCCGCGGCTTCCTCGTTTCGCTCGGGCACACCGAGGCGGACGTGCCGACGCTCGACGAGGCCCTGCGCCGCGGCGCGCGTCACATGACCCACTTCGGCAACGCGATGAAGCCTCTCCACCACCGCGACGCGGGGCCGGTCGGCTGGGGCCTCCTCCGCGACGGCGTGACGGTGGACGTCATCGCCGACCTCCACCACCTCTCGCCCGAGATGCTCGGGCTCGTCCTGCGCTGCAAGGGCCCGGACGGCTTCGCACTGATCAGCGACGCGGCCCCCTGCGCCGGCCTCAACGACGGCGACCACGAGGTCTGGGGCGAGACGCTCACGCTCTCGGGGGGCGCCGTCCGGAACGCCTCGGGCGGCCTCGCGGGGAGCGCGGCTCTCCTCCCCGACTGCGTGGACCGGCTCGTCTCCTTGGGCGTCGCGACCGCGGAGGAGGCCCGCCGCGCGGCCTCCGAGACGCCGCTCCGCCTCCTCGCCTCGGGGTAGCGCGGCTCAGACCTTCCAGTACCACCCCCGCCTCTCGCAGTACCGGAGGACCGCCCAGCAGACCGCGAGGGCCGCGAGCGCCTGCAGGTGCGAGGCGAGGTAGGGCTCCCCGACGCGCGAGAAGATGTTCTCGAAGAGCCAGCGGGTGACCGAGATCGCCCTCCCGTCCTCGCCCGTCCACTTCACGAGGCCCATCCCCTTGGCGAGGAGGCCCGAGAGGACGAAGGCGAGGAGCGGGTTCGTCCCGAACGTGAAGAGAGGCGCGAAGGGGCGCTTCACCCCGAGGAGGTCGACGAGGACGAGGGCGAGGAGGAGCGAGAGGCAGGCCGCACCCGACGAGTAGAGGACGTAGGAGCCGGTCCAGAGCCCCTTGTTGAGCGGCAGGCCGAGAGCCTGCCCGGCGAGGCCTCCCGCGACGCCCGCCGCGCCCGCGAGGCCGAGCGCCGCGAGGCGGGACCGCATCGGCATCTTCGACGTGAGGAGAAGCCCCGCGAGCGCCCCGGTCAGCATGGTGGCGAGGGCCGTGAGGGTGGAGAGGATCCCCTCCGGGTCCCACGCCGGCTTCCAGAGGTGCCCCTTCAGGAGCGCGACGTCGATCGCGGTCTGCAGGTTCCCCTCGAGCGTCAGGTCGAAGCCCGGGAGGAAGAGGAGCGCCGTGTGGATCGCGAGGAGGAGGGCCGCGACCGCGGCGAGGAAGGCGGGCCTCCTCCGGGCGGGGGCGGCCAGGAGGACGAGCGCGCCGAGGGCGTAGACGACGCCGATGCGCGGCAGGACGCCGGGCAGTCGGAGCCGGAGGAGCCGCTCGATCGTGAACGGGAACCAGGCGAGCGCCCACCCGACGAGGACGATCGTCGCCCCCCGCCGGAGCGCGTGCCGCGCCAGTTCGCCTCGGCCCGCCCCCTGGGCGGCCCGCTTTCCGAGCGAGAGGACCGACGCCGTCCCGACGATGAAGAGGAAGAACGGGAAGACGAGGTCGGTCGGCGTGCAGCCGTGCCACTCGGCGTGGCCGAAAGGCGCGAGGACGTGCGCCCAGCTCCCCGGGTTGTTGACGAAGAGCATGGCGGCGACCGTCGCCCCCCGGAAGAGGTCGAGGGCTGCGAGACGGCCGGCGGGCGGCCCGGGGGTTGCTGCCGGAGAGGCCAGGCGCCCATTCTAATGATCCGTTCGAGAGGCGAACGTTCTATCCTTTCTCTCGTGCTCGCGACGAACGGGTCCGGTGCCTCCAGCGAGATCCTCGCCCGGGCCTTCGGCGCCGCCGGCGCCGCCCTCGCGCTCGCCGAGGCCTCGGGCCGGATCACGTGGGCGAACGCCGCCTTCCACGCCCTGCACGGCGTCCCCGAAGGCGCCCTCCACGACGTCCTCCTGGGCGACCTCGTCGTGACCCGACCCGGCGCCCCGTCGCCCCTTCCCGAGCCCCTCTCGAAGGGGTTCCAGGGCGTCGTGAGGCACCGCCGGCTCGACGGCTCGATCTTCTTCGTCGAGCTCTCTGTGGCCCCGGCTGCGGGAGGGCTCGCGGTCTCGGCCCGCGACGTGACGGCCGAGCGCCGGGCGGCGGCTCTCCACGAGTGCCTGCTCGCCCTCCTCAGGGCCGTCCGCGAGACCCCGGCCCCGGCCGAGCTCTTCCCCGTGGTCCACGCGCTTCTCGCTCGCCTCCTTCCCGCCCCCTGCTTCGCCGTCGTCGGCCTCGACCCCGAATCGGCGCGCGTCGATCTCCTCTACGCCGCTCCCGAGAAGCTCGGGGACGACGTGAGGGAGGCTCTCTGGACCGTCGCGGGCCGGGTCCTCGCCTCCGGCCTCCCGGTCTGCCTCGGCGACGCAGCCTGGGAGTCCGAGCGTGCTCTGGGCCGGATCGCGGCCTCGCCCGTCCCGTCCACGTCGTGGCTCGGCGCCCCCCTCGGCAACGACCTCGGGGCCCTCGTCGTCTGGGCCTCGGGAGGAGTCGGGCACGACGCGGCCGATGCCGACCTGCTCGGCCTCCTCGCGCCGCAGGTGGGGCAGGCGCTCCAGCGCGGCCGCGACGAGTCGCGGAGGCGGCGGGAGCTCCTCGAGAAGACGGCTCTCATGGAAGCCCTCTCCGATGCCGGCCAGGCGCTCGTGACGCTCCGCGACGGCTTCGTCGTCAACGCCAACGACGCCGCGCTCCGCCTCGCCGAAACGACCGCGGACGAGCTCGTCGGGCGGCGCCTCCTCCTCGAGCTCCTCCCCCCCGCCGAGCGTTCCCGCCTCGCGCGCGTCCTCGCCTCGCCCTCTCCCGAGCCGTTCGAGACGGCGCTCGCCCTGCCGGGGGGACGCAGGCGGGAGGTGCAGATGGCGATCCGCGCCGTCGACCTCCCGGAGGGGCTCGTCCAGCTCGCCGTCTTCCACGACGTGACGACGCTCGTCGCCTCGGCCCGGACCGATTTCCTCACGGGCCTGCCGAACCGGCGGGCCACGGAGGAGGCCCTCGCCCGCGAGTGGGAGCGACTGCGCCGCCGCTCGGGGGCGTTCGCCCTCGCGCACGGCGAGACGGAGGAGCTGCGGCCCGCGCCCCCGCTCTCGGTGGTGATGATCGACATCGACGACTTCTCGGTCTTCAACGACGAGCACGGCCACCACACCGGGGACGAGATGCTCCGCCGGACGGCGCTCGTCCTGCGCGCCGCCCTTCGCTCCTGCGACCTCGTCGGGCGCTGGGGGGGCGAGGAGTTCCTCGCGCTCCTTCCCGACACCGACGCCGCCGGCGCGGAGATCGTGGCCGAGCGCCTCCGCCGCGCCGTCGAGGCCGACGCCTTCTACGACGTTCCCCGCTTCGCGGCGGACGAGGGCGGCGAGGCCGAGAGCATCCGGCTCCAGGTGACGATCAGCGTCGGCATCGCGACCGCGGTTCGCCCCGCCTCGCCGAAGCCGGACGAGGTCGTCCGCCGCGCCGACGCCGCCCTCTACGAGGCGAAGGCGAGCGGCAAGAACCGCGTCGTCTCTCACCGCCCCGGAGAGGATCCCGTGGCGTGAGGCGGGCCCCGGCCGCGGCGCTCGCCGCGCTCCTACCGCTCCTCGCTTCCTGCGCGACCGCCCCGTCCCCGGACCTGCGCCTCGTCCCCGAGTCCGGGCCGCTCGCCCTGCGCGTGGCGCGGCACGCGGAGAAGAGCGGCGCGCGGATGGGGATCGTCGCCCTCCATGTCGAGAGCGGCCGCGAGCTCCGCCTGCGGGACACCGAGGTGTTCGAGGGGGCGAGCGTCGTCAAGCTCGCGCTCCTCGTGGAGGCGCTCGCGCGGGAGCGCGAGGGGACGCTCGACCTCGGGGAACGCTGGCCGATGCCCCGCCGCGCCGTCGCCGCCGGGTCCGGCGTCCTGGACGAGTTCGACCCGTGGCTCGCCCCGACCGAGCGGGACCTGCTGCGCCTCATGCTGGCGCTCTCGGACAACACCGCCGCGAACCGCTTCATCGACGCCTTCGGCGAGGAGGCCGTCAACGCGAGGATGTGCGGGCTGGGGCTCGACGGCATCCGCCTCGCCGGCCGGATCCCCGACCTCGGCTCGCCCGAGGCGCAGGTTCCCTGGAAACCGCTCGGCCGGATGACCCCTCGCGACACCGCCGAGCTCTGGCGCCGGGCGGCCACCGGAACGCTCCTCGACCGCGGGTCGAGCGTCCGGGCACTGCGGCTCGCCGCGGGGCCCCGCACGGCCGACCGGATCCCGCGCCTCCTCGCCTCGCGCCCCGGCCACGCCTGGGCCGGGAAGACCGGGACGATGCGGGGCGTGCGGGCCGACTCGGGTGTCCTGACGACGCCGAAGGGGACGTTCGTCTTCGCGATGTTCGCCGACCGGATCCCGGACGTCCCCGGCGCCTCGCTCGCGGCGAACCGCGCGATGGGGGAGATCGCGCGCGAGGTCGTCGACGCGTGGTCGGAGGACCTCCCCGACCGCGCCCCGATCCGGCTCGACGAGGAGCGGCCGCTCCAGCCGGCTCTCCCGAGGGTGGAGCTGACGCCGCTCGAGGCACGCGCCGGGGCGGGGCCGCACCTCGAGCGCGTGTACCGCGACGCCGACCGCCTCTTCTGGGAGTTGTGGGAGAAGGCGGGAGGCGACCTCTCGGACGCCTGCCTCGTCCCGATGCCGAACTCCTGGTGGGAGGGGTTCGATCCGTTCCGGATCCAGCCCCTCACGACGCTCCTCCTCCACCACACGGCGATGGACGACGACGAGGCGTGCCTCTCCCTCTTCCTCGACCCCGCAAGCTTCGTCTCGTCGCACTTCCTCGTCGGGCGGGACGGCCGCCTCTACCAGCTCGTCTCGCTCGAGCACCGCGCCTGGCACGCGGGCTGGTCGTACCTCCACGGCCGGTCGGTCCTCAACCGGAGCTCGGTCGGCGTCGAGATCACGGGAGACGGCAACCGCACGCCCTTCACACGAGCGCAGGTCGAGACCGTCGCCAGGCTCGTCGGCGTCCTGACCGCCCAGCTCGGCCTCGAGGCGCCGGGAATCGCCGGGCACGAGCACGTGGCGCCGGGGCGAAAGGTCGACCCGGGCGTCCACTTCCCCTGGAACGAGGTCGTCCGGCGCGGGCTCGTCCTGGCGGAGGAGCTCCGCCCGCCCGTCCCGCTTCCTCCGGGCGAGAGCCCGTAGGCCGCGCGACCGCCCCGCCCCGTCAGGCCGGGACGACGCCGAGGCCCGGACCGGGCGGCAGCTCCCAGCGGCCGTCCTTCAGGACGAGCCCCTTCCACGGGTCGTTGGCGACGAGGAGGTTGCCGTCGAGGTCGAGCCAGTCGTAGAGGGGTGCCACGGCGACGGCCGCGGCGATGCCGAGGGACGACTCGATCATGCAGCCGAGCATCAGCCTGAACCCGAGCGCGCGGCCGAGGGCGGCGAGCTCGCAGGCCCGGGTGATGCCGCCGCACTTGGAGAGCTTCGCGTTCAGGCCGTCGAAGAGGCCGACGAGCGCGGGGACGTCCTTCACGTGGAGGACCGACTCGTCCGCCACGAGAGGCAGGACCGACCCCGCCTTCACGGCCTTCATCTCGGCGTTCTTCGCCACGGGGAGCGGCTGCTCGACGAACTCGATCCCCATCGTCTTCAGCCAGGCGATCTTCGCGATCGCCTGCTCCGCGCCCGCCCACCCCTCGTTGGCGTCGACGCGGATCGGCTTCTTCGTGACCGAGCGGATCGCCGCCATGTTCTCCTCGTCGCTGGCCAGGCCGACCTTCACCTTGAGGAGCGGGTAGGGCTCCGCCTCCTTCACCTTCTCCTTCATCACCTCGGCCGTGTCGATGCCGATGGAGAAGGTCGTCTGCGCCATCCGCCCCGCCGGGACGCCGAGGAGCTTCCAGACCGGCTGGCCCACCGCCTTCCCCTTCCAGTCCCAGAGCGCCATGTCGAGCGCGGCGACGACCTGCGAGTCGCCCCCGCAGGCCTCCTCGGCCCTTTCGAGCCACGCGAGGTGCTCCCACGGCGAGAGGCCCGCGCAGGCCGACTTCACCTTCGCGAAGGCCGCCTCGCCGCTCTCCCAGCTCTGCCCGTAGCGCTTGTTCGCCGCCGTCTCGCCGTAGCCGGTGATCCCGGCCGCGGTGAGCGAGAGGAGGCCGTTCTTCTTCTCGTCCGCGGAGCCGCGGGCGATCGTCCAGGTGTGCCGCAGCTTCAGGATCATCGGCTCGAGGGCGAGAGAAGCGCCTTTCGCCTCCGCGACCTTCGGCGGCGCCGCCGCGGCCAGGCCGGGGAGGAGGGCGGAGGCGGCGACGGAGCCCGTGGCGGCGAGGAGGTCGCGGCGCGAGAGAGAGGCGCTCATGCGACGATTATCCCCACGATGAGACCTCGCCGCGCGCTCCGGCTCCTCGCGATCCCGGCCCTCGTCTGCAGCCTCGCCGCGGCCGGCGATCCGCCTCCGGCGGCCCCGGTCTCGCCCGCCGCCGCCGTCGTCGCCGTCCCGGTGGCGAACGTCCTCGTCCGCCCCGAGGCGACGGCGCCCGTCGAGGACCAGGCGATCCTGGGCGAGACGGTCGGGACGTCCCGGACCGAGGGCGGCTTTCTCTACGTGAGGACCCGCTCCGGGTCGCGGGGCTGGATCGAGGCCGGTGCCCTCAGCCCCGGCCTCCCCGACCCGTCGGCCGAGCCGCTCGAGGTCACCTCGAGCCTGGCCCACGTCTACCGCGAGCCCGACTTCACGATGTCGGCGCCGATCACGACCGCCCCGCTCGGGGCCCGCCTCGGAGGCCTCGGGACGGTCTCGAAGGGCCGGTACGTCTGGCGGGAGGTCCTCCTCCCCGACGGCCGGACCGGGTTCGTGGCCGGCGAGGACCTCGCCCCCCCGCGGCCGCGCGAGGCCCCGCCCGTCCTCGACCCCGCCTCCTGGCTCGCGATGGCGCGCCGATTCCTCGGCGCCCCCTACACCTGGGGCGGCACGACGCCGTGGGGCTTCGACTGCTCGGGCCTCGTCTGGCGCGTCCTCGAACGGCACGGAGTCCTCGTGATGCGCAACAGCTCGGAAATGTGCTTCCGCGACCCGCAGCTCGTCCCGATACGTTTCGAAGAGCTCGCACCCGGCGACCTCGTCTTCTTCGGGACGGAGGAGAAGATCGACCACGTCGGCTTCTGGGCCGGCGACGGGAGGGTCCTGCAGGCCACGAGCAGCGGCGTCCCGTCGACCCAGGAGACCCCGTGGACGAACGAGCGCCTGGCCCCGCGCTTCCGCTACGCCCGGCGCCTCGCCTCCCTCCCGATCGCCCCGCGCCCCGCGGGCCTGACGCCCGCGAAGGCCGCGTCGCTCGGAGAGGCGCTCGACGCTCTCGCCGCCGGGACGAAAGCGACGTTCGGGATCGTGCTCAAGGACCTCCAGACGGGAGAGGCGGTCCGCCGGAACGCGACCACGGTGATGCACGCGGCGAGCACGATGAAGACCGCCGTCCTCCTCGAGGTGCTGCGGCGGGTCGAGGAGGGGACGCTCTCGCTCTCGACCGGCGTCCCCGTCGTCACCTGCTTCCCGAGCGCCTTCGACGGCTCGCCCTACGACGTCGAGATGGACCCGGCGAGCGAGGGGCGCCTCGCCCCCTACCTCGGGAAGAGCGCGCGCCTCGACTTCCTCGCGCGCGAGATGGTCGTCCGCTCCTCGAACGTCGCCACGAACCTCCTCCTCGGCCTCTGCCCGCCCGCGGACGTCCAGCGTCTCGTCGACGCCCTCGGCGCCCCGAGCGTGAAGGTGAAGCGCGGGGTGGCCGACGAGAAGGCCTTCGAGGCGGGCTTCTCGAACGAGACGGACGCCGAGGGGATGGCCGCGCTGATGGAGGCGGCCGTGAGGTCGCCGAAGCTGGGGCCGGAGACGAGACGCCTCGCCTTCGAGATCCTCGCCGCGCAGGAGTTCAACGAGCAGATCCCGGCCGGCATCCCGAAGCAGTCGGGCGCCGTCGTCGCGCACAAGACCGGGAGCATCTCGAAGGTGCAGCACGACGCGGCCGTCGTCCGCCTCCCCGACGGGCGAGAGTACGTCCTCGTCCTCCTCGCGACCGACTTCGGGGCGAACGAGGAAGGACGGACGAAGGTGATCGAGACGACGCGAAAGATGTCCCGCGCCGTCTGGGAGGCGATGATCGCCCCCTGAGGCGCGGCCGGGCGACGGCCGTCGCGGGGGCGCCGCCGGCACGGCCGACGCTACCGCCCTGCGAGGCGACGGGGTACCCTCGCGACGTGCCGCCCGGCCCCGGCGCACGCCGCGCCATCCTCGTCTCCACCGTGTCGGTCCTCGCGGGAGGAGGTGCCGCCCTCCTGGGGAGCCTCGTCCTGCGCGTCCTCATGGCTCGCGCGCTCGAGCCCGACGCCCTCGGCCTCGTCCTCCTCGCCATCGCGATCGTCACGCCGGTCGGCTCGATCGCCGGCCTCGGCACGAACTCCGCCCTCGCGCAGAGCGTCTCGGAGCGGCGTGCGCGCGGAGACGAGGCGGGCGCCCGCGCCGTCGGGCGCAAGGGCCAGGTCGTCGCCGCGTCCGCGGGGCTCCTCGCGGCCGCCCTCCTCGCCGTTCTCGCCGGGCCGCTCGCCCTCCTCCTCCACCAGCCCGGCCTCGACCGCGTCCTCCTGCCGCTCGTCCCGGTCGCGCTCGGGCTCGCGGCCGGCGGCGCCGCGCTGGGGGTCTCGCGAGGCTTCGGCGACTCCCTCGGGCGCGCCCTCGTAAGGGACACCGGGGGCGGCCTCCTGCGCGTCGTAGGGGTCGGGGCCGCTCTCCTCGCGGGCTCGCCGACGTCGTTCGGCGTCGCCGTCGGCTTCGCCGCGGGCTCGCTGGCGGCAGAGCTCCTCTTCGTCGCCTACGTCGCCGTGAAGGGATGGCTCTCGACGGCGCGGCCCGCGCCTCCCGAGGCGCTCCTGCCCGCCCTTCGCCCCTACGCGGCGACGGAGGTCCTCACCCAGGCCTCTCTCTGGCTCGACGTCGTCGTCCTGGGCGCTCTCGCGCCGCCCGCCGTCGTCGGCCTGTACGGCGTCGCGAGGGGGCTGACGCGAGTCCTCGACCTCGTGAGGCAAGCCTCGTCGCACGGCTACCTCCCGTCGGCGTCCGCGGCCTGCGCGAACGGGGAGGAGGACCGCCTCCCGGCGCTCCACGTCGCGACGCGCCGCTTCGCCTTCGCCCTCGTCTGGCCCGTCCTCGCGGTCTGCGTCCTGGCCCCCGCGCCGCTCCTGGGGCTCCTCTTCGGAGAGACGTACGAGGCGGCCGCCCCCGCGCTCCGGCTCCTCGCGCTCGCGAGCTTCGCGACCTCCTTCTTCGACTACCTCGACCTCGTCCTGATCGCCGAGCGAAGGCCTGAGGACGTCTTCCGGGCCGGCGTGGGCGGCGCCGCGGCCCTCGTCCTCCTCCTGGCCGCGCTCGTCCCCCCCTTCGGCGGCGAAGGGGCGGCCGCCGCCCTCCTCGGGTCGGGGCTCCTGCGCGGCCTCCTGCTCCACCGCTCCGCGTTCCGGTCGCGGGCCTTCCGCCCCTTCCTCCCCGCCGTGACCGGCCCGGCTCTCCTCGGAACGGCCTCTCTTCTCGCGGGAGGGACCCTCATCGCCGTCCTGTCTCCGGGCGCTACCGGCGCGCTGCTCCTCGCCGCCGTCTCGGGCGCCGCCGCCTCGGGCGCGGCCCTCCTCTTCTTCTTCCGGCCCCGCGACGCGGGTTAGGGCCCGGGGCGGGACGGGCGGCCGCGCGCGGTCAGGCGCCGAAGCGGTCGAAGACCGCTCCGCCCGCCCAGAGGAGGAGCACGACGAGCGCGGCGAAGTAGAGGACCGTCAGGACCAGCGCGGCGAGCGCCGCGACGAGCATCAGCCCGTCCTCCTCCAGCTCGCCGAGGGCGACGAAGATGACGGCCAGCGCGGGGAGCGCGTTGCTGAACGGGATGCCGGCGAGGGGAAGCGAGATGAGGAGCCCCGCCGCCGAGATCGTCAGCCCGCCGACCCGGCGGCCTCTCTCGCCGTTCACCCACGACGTGAGCCGCCGGCGCGTGAAGCGGCGGCAGAAACCCAGGACCGTCACCGCGGCGCCGAATAGCCTCCGCCAGGCCGTCGGGCCCGGCGCCCAGGCGGCGACCCTCGCGGGGAGCCACGGCGACGGCCGGCCGCGCGCCATCTGCCAGCCGAGAACGGCCAGCGAGAGGCCGAGGACCGGCGAGAGCGGGCCGAGGGCGATCGGCTGGAGAAACGGGAGCGTCTGGAGGACACAGACGAAGACGAACCCCGACTCCTGAAGGCTCGCGAAGGCCTCGCCGAGGGTCAGGGGGCGCGACGCGGCCACCTCGCGGCACGCCGCGAAGGCGTCCATCAGCTCGTCGTACCGGCCCATCCGACGACCCAACGGTTCCGGGCCTCGCGAGATTCCCGTACCGTCGGCCACCGCGGACGATAATCGTCCACGCCGCCCCGGCCACAGCCGGGCGGCCGAGAGGGTCACATGGCAAAGGGCGGAAAAGGTCTCCTCGTCCTCGTTCTCGTCATCGCCGTCTTCGGAGCGGTTTTCGTCGGGGCCGGCATCCTCGTCAGCGGGAGGGGGAAGCCTTCGGTCCCGAAGAGGGCGATCCTCGAGGTGGACCTCGAGCGGGGAATCCCCGAGATGGCGCCCGACGACCCGTTCGCCGTTTTCGGCGGAGAGCGCCCGATGACGCTCCGGGACGTCGTCGACGCACTCGAGAAGGCGGGCGACGACCCGAACGTCGTCGGCCTCGTCGCACGCCTCGGCGCCGCCCCGATCGGGGTCGCCGAGATCCAGGAGATCCGCGACTCGGTGGCGGCGTTCCGCGGGAAGGGGAAGTTCGCGACGGCCTACTCCGAGACGTTCGGCGAGTTCGCGCCCGGCAACGGCGCCTACTACCTCGCGACCGCATTCGACGAGATCTGGCTCCAGCCCTCGGGCGACCTCGGGCTGAACGGCCTCGTGGCCGAGAGCGCGTTCGTACGGGGAGCCCTCGACAAGCTCGGCGTGACGCCCGAGTTCGGCCAGCGGCACGAGTTCAAGAACGCGATGAACACCTTCACCGAGACGAAGTTCACCGACGCCCACCGCGAGGCGACGAAGACGCTCGTCGAGTCGCTCTACGGGCAGATGGTGAAGGGGATCGCCGAGGGGCGGAAGATGACGGAAGCTGAGGTCCGCGCCCTGGTGGACCGCGGCCCCTTCCTCGGCCCCGAGGCGCTCGAGGCAAGGCTCGTCGACGGCCTCGCCTACCGCGACGAGGTCCACGCGAAGCTGAAGGAGAAGGGGGGCGCCGGGGCGAAGCTCTTCGGCCTCCAGGCCTACCTGAAGAAGGAGGGCCGCCCGCACGCGAAGGGAAAGAAGACCATCGCGCTCGTCTACGGCGTCGGCGGCGTGGCCCGCGGGAAGAGCTCCACGAACCCGCTCACGGGCGGGCAGACGATGGGCTCGGAGACGGTCGCCAAGGCGATCCGGACGGCCGTCGCGGACGACGACGTCGCGGCGATCCTCTTCCGCGTCTCGAGCCCGGGCGGCTCCGCCGTCGCCTCCGACACGATCTGGCGCGAGGTCGTCCTCGCGAAGAAGGCGGGCAAGCCGGTGATCGTCTCCATGGGGGACGTCGCGGCCTCGGGCGGCTACTGGGTGTCCATGCACGCCGACAAGATCGTCGCCCAGCCCGCCTCGATCACCGGCTCCATCGGCGTCCTGGCCGGGAAGATGGTGACCCCCGCGATGTGGGAGAAGGTCGGTCTCACGTTCGACCAGGTCGAGGTCGGGGCGAACGCGAACCTGTGGAACGCCTCGCGGAGCTTCTCCCCCGCCGAGTGGGCGAGGTTCAACGCCTGGCTCGACCGGATCTACGACGACTTCACGACGAGGGTCGCCGAAGGACGGAAGCTCCCGAAGGAGAGGGTCCTCGAGATCGCGAAGGGGCGCGTCTGGACGGGCGAGGACGCGAAGGCGATCGGCCTCGTGGACGAGCTGGGCGGCTATGCCACCGCGCTGAGGCTCGCGAGGGAGGCGGCGAAGATCCCGGCCGGCGAGAAGGTGAGGGTCGCCGTCTTCCCCCGCGAGAGGACGCCGTTCGAGGCGCTGACGGCGAAGCTCTCCGGCGAGGACGAGGACGAGAGCTCCTTCACGGCCCTCGTGAGGCTCCTCGAGCCGGTCCGCCCGCTCCTCCGCCAGATCGAGGCCGAGCGGCAGGGGGTCCTCACGGCGCCGGTGCCCGAGATCCGCTAGGGGCCGGCCAGAGGTCTTCGCGGGGAGGCTTCCGGGCCTCCCCGATCCGCCCCCGGTGCCCCTTGCGAGGGGAGGCGCCGTCAGGCGCCGCGGGGAGGCTCGTGGCGAGCCTCCCCGATCCGTTTCAGTGAATGCCCTCTCCGGCCGCCGCCGCGGCGATCCGTCGCGGCGCGTCGAGCGTCCAGTCGAGCCGGCCTCTCGCCTGCGAGGCGAGCTTCCCGTCGGGGCCGAAGAGCATGGTCTCGACCGGGCGCCGGTTGTTGAACTTCAGCGTCGTCTTCCCATCCGGGTCGACCGTGAGCGACGCCGGCACGGGCGGGACGAGACCGTTCTTCGCGAGCCAGCCGTCGAGCGTCTCGAACGAGGAGGTCTTCACGAGGACGACGACCTCCGCCTCCTCGTTCCCCTTCCGCGTCTCCTGGAAGGCGAAGAGCCGCCTCAGCTCGTCGGCCGCCGAAGGGTCCGCGGGGTCGACGAAGGTGACGACGAGGACCTTTCCGGGCGCCCCGACGAGGTTGCGTCCCCGGCCGTCCCGCGTCTTGACCTCGAGGTATCCCCCCGCGTCGAGGTTCAGGATCCCGTGGTCATGGTCGGCGTGGGTCGCCGGGACGAGGGAGGAGCGGTAGGCGAGGAAGGCCCCGGCGAAGGCCCCGACGAGAACGACGGCGAGGACGAGACGGCGCTTTCTGGGAGTCACGGGGCGGATTGTACGGAGGCGGCCGGGGTCTGGCCCACATTCGACTCCACGTCGACGGAGAAGCGCGCGTACCCGGAGAACTCGAACCGGAACGCGCTGTCGAGCCGGAAGACGACGGCCGTCCGGCCCGTCACGCGGAGCTCGACGACGCACGGCAGCCAGGCCCCGGCGGCCACCTGCCGGGCGCGGTAGGAGATCCCGGCGCTCTTCACGTTCACCGCGACCCCCATCCCGACCTTCACCGGCGTGACGAGGCGCGCCTCGACCGAGACGACCTGCAGGTCCGAGGCGTCGACGACGACCCGGCCCGCGAGCGCGTTCAGGGCCCGGTCGCCGAGCGTGGCCGCATGCAGCCCCGGCCGCGGCGAGAACTCGAGGGCGTAGGAGGGCCGTCCGGCCACGAAGACCTCCTCGACCGGCCCGTAGGAGAAGCGGTCGATCAGGTCCGAGAGCCTGCGGGCCCCGATGAGAGGATCCTCGTCCGTCCCCCCGCCCGCGCGCGTCGCCGCGCGCGCCTCGGCCTCGTGCTCATCGCGCCGGCGCCGGTCCTTCGCCTCTTCCTCGGCGTCCGCCCGCTTCTCGGCCTCCGTCGCGGGGCGGCCGTCGACCTCGACGAGCTCGCGCGTGGGCCGGCCCGGTTCGTCGCCCGAGAAGTACTCGAAGCGGCGGCGCCGGATCTTCTTCGGCTTCCCGTCGCTGCCGTAGTCCGTCCGCACCTCGACCTGGTCGAAAGTCGAGGCCGTGACGGCGAGGTCGGCGCGGCGCTGCGCGCGCGCCACGGCGCGGATCAGCTCCTCGGCGGAGAAAGGCGCGGCGCTCCGCGACTCCGCCCGGGCGGGCGCCCCGTCGGAGGGCTGCGCCACCAGGAGAAGCGCCGCACCCAGGCTCGCGAGGAGGACCGAGCTTCGCCGCATCACCGTGCAACGTTACGATGCCCGCATGTCGAATGCACCCAGGTCCTCGTTCGAGCTCGCCATGGAGCGCCTCCGCGCCGCCGACCGAGAGGCCGGCGTGGAGGAATCCCCGCTCACCGACGCCCAGAAGGCCGCCATCGCCGAGGCCCGGGGCATTGCCGTCTCCCGCCTCGCCGAGCGGGAGATCCTCTTCAAGGACGCCCTGAGGAAGGTCTACGACCCCGCGGAGCGGGAGAAGGCGGAAGAGGAGTACCGGATCGACCGGTCGCGCATCGAGGCCGACCGCGATCGGGCGATCGATCGAATCCGGCAAGGGGAGAAATGACGGACCAGGGGGTATGAGCGTCGTCGTCACCGGCGGGACCGGATTCCTCGGGAGCGCCCTCGTCGCCGCTCTCCTCCGAAGCGGGAGGGACGTCGTCGTCGTCACGCGGGACCCCGCCCGGGCCCGCGTCGCAGGCGGAGCGAAGGCCGTCTCCTGGGACGGGCTCCCGTCGGCCGTGGACGGCGCCTCGGCGGTCGTCAACCTGGCCGGGGAGACGATCGCCCAGCGCTGGACCGCGGCGGCGAAGTCCCGGATCGTCTCGAGCCGCGCCGAGGCGGCCGAGAGGGTGGGCAGGGCGCTCCGGGCCGCGAAGCGCCGCCCCCGCGTCCTCCTCAACGCCTCGGCCGTCGGCTTCTACGGCGACCGCGGGGACGAGGAGCTGACCGAGTCGAGCCCCGCCGGCAAAGGGTTTCTCGCCGGGACGACGGTCGCCTGGGAGGAGGCCGCGCGCCGCGCCGCCCCCGAAGGGGTCCGCCTCGTCCTCCCCCGCATCGGGGTCGTCCTCGGGGAGGAGGGGGGCGCTCTCGCGAAGATGCTCCTCCCCTTCCGGCTCGGCCTCGGCGGCCCGCTCGGGAACGGGAAGCAGTGGATGCCCTGGATCCACCGCGACGACCTCGTGGCTCTCCTCGCCACGGCCCTCGACGATTCCCGCTACGAGGGGCCCGTCAATGCCGTCTCTCCCGCCCCCGCGACGATGCGCGACTTCGCGTCGACGCTCGGGAGGGTCCTCCGGCGCCCCGCCTTCGCCCCGGCCCCTGCGTTCGCCATACGCGCCGCGATGGGAGAGATGGCCTCCCTCGTCCTCGACGGCCAGAAGGTCCTCCCGGCGAAGGCCACCGCCCTCGGCTTCCGGTTCCGTTTCGGCTCCCTCGAGCCGGCCCTGCGCGACCTCCTCGACCCTTCGCGCGGCTGACGGGCCGGCTCCCGGAGTCCGGCGCCGGCGGAGTGACCCGGGCGCGCGGCTCGATGCGGCGCCCCGCTCGCTCGGCAGACCCGCCGTGTCGACACCCGCCATCTCGGCCGTGACCTCCCCGCCCCGTCCCGCTTAGACTCCCCCGATGGCGCCCTCGATCGGAACCTCCGTCCCGCGCGTCGACGGCCCGGCCAAGGTCTGCGGCTCCGCGCGCTACGTCGACGACCTCGTCCTCCCGGGCATGCTCCACGGCGCGACCGTCCGCAGCGACGTCGCCCGCGGCCGTCTCCTCGGCGTCGACCTCGACCCCACCTTCGACTGGACCGGGATCACCGTCGTCACCGCCGCCGACGTCCCCGTCAACGCCGTCCCGCTCATCGAGAGCGACCAGCCCGTCCTCGCGAAGGACGAGATCCGGCACGCCTACGAGCCGGTCGCCCTCCTCGCGTGCGAGGACCGGCTGCGCCTCGAGAAGGCCCTCCGGCACGTCGCGCTCCGCGTCGAGCCGCTCCCGCCCGTCCTGACAATCGACGACGCGCTCGCGGCGCGCGAGGTGATCCGCCCGCCCGACAACGTCTTCAAGCGTTACCTCATCGCGAAGGGGCGGGGCGGGACGGCCGTCGAGGGGTGCGAGGTCGTCGTCCGCGGCGTCTACGAGACGGGCGCGCAGGAGCACGTCTACATCGAGCCGAACGGAATGATTGCCTTCTGGGACGAGGAGGGGGCGCACGTGGAGGGCTCGCTCCAGTGCCCCTACTACGTCCAGAAGGGGATCAAGGGGGTCTTCGGCCTCCCCGACGACGGCGTCGACGTGACGCAGGCCGTCACCGGCGGCGGCTTCGGCGGCAAGGAGGAGTACCCGACCCTCGTCGCCCTCCACGCCCTCCTCCTCGCGAAGAAGTCGGGCCGCCCGGTGAAGCTCGTCTACGGCCGGCAGGAGGACGTCGAGGCCTCGACGAAGCGGCACCCCTCGCGCGTCGAGATCGCGACCGGGTGCGACCGGGACGGGACGCTCCGCGCCGTCTCGATCCGCGCCATCCTCGACGGCGGCGCCTACGTCACGCTCACGCCGGTCGTCCTCTCGCGCGGCGCCCTCCACGCCTGCGGCGCCTACCGCTGGGAGGACGTCACCGTCGAGGCGCTCGCCGTCGCCACGAACACGCCGCCGAGCGGCGCCTTCCGCGGCTTCGGCGCCCCGCAGACCGTCTGGGCGATCGAGCGGCACCTCGACCGCGTCGCGCGGACGCTCGGCGTCGACCCGCTCGAGCTGCGGAAGAAGAACGTCCTTCGCCTCGGCGACACGACGGCGACGGGTCAGGTGCTGAAGGAGTCGGTCGGCGTCGCGGAGTGCGTCGCGAAGGCGACGGCGGCGAGCGGGTACCTGGAGAAGCGCGCCCGCGGGCCGGTCGTCACGGGGCGCACGGCGCGCGGCGTCGGCGCCTCGGTCTTCCTCCACGGCGCCGGCTTCACCGGCTCCGGCGAGAAGTACCTGAAGGGAAAGGTCGCGGTCGACCTCCTCCCGGGCGGGCGAGCCCGGGTGCGCACCGCCTCGACCGACATCGGCCAGGGGACGGAGACCGTCTTCCGCCAGATCGCGGCCGACGCCCTCGGCGTCGAGGTCGACGCCGTCGACTTCGCCGTGCCCTCGACGCGGAGCGTCCCCGACTCCGGACCCACCGTCGCCTCGCGCACCGTGATGGTCGTCGGCTCGATCGTCGATCGCGCCGGAACCGAGCTCAACGCGCGGGTCGAGGCCGAGGCGAAGCTGCACGGCCTCTCGCGCGCCGTCGCCTGGGACCGCCTCGCCGCCGACCCCGCGCGCGGGACGGCTCTCGTCCAGTACGAGCCCCCGCCGGGGGTCGTCTGGGACGACGCGACCTACTCGGGCGACGCCTACCCCGCCTTCGGCTGGGCCTGCGACGTGGCCGAGGTGGAGGTCGACCTCGACACGTTCGAGACGAAGGTGGCCGGGTTCTGGTCGGCCGTCGACGTCGGGCGAGTCGTGAACCCCGTCCTCTGCGCGGGGCAGGTCGAGGGCGGCACGCTCCAGGCGATCGGCTGGGCGCTGACGGAGAAGCTCGTGACGAGAGACGGGAAGATCCTGAACCCGCGGATGACGAACTACATCGTCCCGACGAGCCTCGACGCGCCGCCCTTCGAGACGATGCTCGTCGAGGCCCCCTACTCTCACGGCCCCGGCGGCGCGAAGGGGGTCGGCGAGCTGCCGATGAGCGGCGGCGCGCCGGCCATCGCCGCGGCCATCGAGCACGCGACGGGCCTCGTCCTCAACCGCGTCCCGATGCTGCCGGAAGACCTCTTCGAGGCCTCGCGGAACGGAGGCGCGCGATGAGCGTCACCCTCACGGTCAACGGCTCCCTCCTCACTCTCGAGGCGCCCCCCGCCGCGCGCCTGCTCGACGTCCTGCGCGAACGGCTCGGCCTGACGGGGACGAAGGAAGGCTGCGGCGAGGGGGAGTGCGGCGCCTGCACGATCCTCCTCGACGGCGTCCCGGTGAACTCCTGCCTCGTTGCCCTCGGCCAGTGCGCCGGGCGCGAGGTGACGACGGTGGAGGGGCTCGGCGACACGAAGCACCTGACGCCGCTCCAGGAGGCCATGGTGACGGAAGGGGGCGCGCAGTGCGGCATCTGCACCCCCGGCATGCTCCTCTCGGCCGAGGCGCTCCTGCGCGAGAAGCCGCAGCCGACCGACCCCGAGATCCGCGAGGCGATCGCCGGCAACGTCTGCCGCTGCACCGGCTACCAGCGGATCGTGAACGCCGTGAACGAGGCCGCGAGGAAGAGGGAGGCGCGCTCGTGAGCGTCGCCGGCCTCGCCCTCCACCCGTTCGCCACGCCGAAGGGGCTCGACGAGGCGCTCGAGATCCTCGCCGAACGCGCCGGGCGGAGCGAGAAGACCGTCCTCCTCGCGGGGGGCACCGACTGGTTCGTCGAGCGGCACGTCGCGCCGCCGGAGGAGGAGGAGACGCTCCCCCTCGTCCTCGACGTCTCCCGGCTCGAAGCGCTCCGCGCGATCTCCCTCGAGGGCGACGCGCTCCACGGCGACACGCTGCGCATCGGCGGCGCCGTCACCTACCTCGAGCTGCGGAAGGACCCGCGGGTCGCCGCACGCTGCCCGCTCCTTCCCGCGATGGCCCGCGACGTCGGCGCGCTCCAGATCCAGGCCCGCGGCACCCTCGGCGGCAACCTCGCCTCCGGCTCCCCCGCCGCGGACGGCGCCTGCGCCCTCGCGGCCCTCGACGCGACGCTCGTCCTCGCGAGCGTCCGCGGTGCGCGGCGCGTCCCGCTCTCGGCCTTCTACACGGGCTACCGCAGGAGCGTCCTCGCCCCCGACGAGCTGATCGAGGCGGTCGAGATCGCACTCCCGCCGGAGGGATCCCCCTTCGCCTGGCGCAAGGTCGGCACGCGCCAGGCGCAGGCGATCTCCAAGGTCGCCCTCGCCGGCGTCGCCGTCATCGAGAACGGCCGCGCCACGCGCCTCGGCCTCGGCATGGCCTCCGTCGCCCCGACGGTCGCCTTCCTCCCCGCGACGCTCGCCCTCGGCCTCGGAAGGCCGCTCGCGGAGGTCACCGACGCCGACGTGGAGCGCGCCGTCCTCGCGGACGTCTCCCCCATCGACGACGTCCGCTCCACGGCCGCCTACCGGAGGCACGTCGCCGTCAGGCTCGTGCAGCGGTTCTTCGGGGAGCTGCGGGGGCGCTGAGCGCGGCGCCGTCCGCGTTCCACCCGCCTACGAACGCAGGATCTTCTCCATCGCCCTGCCCCGGGCGAGCTCGTCGATCAGCTTGTCGAGCCAGCGGATCTTCCTCATCAGCGGGTCCTCGACCTCCTCCACGCGAACGCCGCACACGACACCCTTGATGAGCGCGCTGTTCGGGTGGAGGGCCGGCGCCTGCGCGAAGAAGGTCTCGAAGTCCGTCCCCTGCCGGAGCTGCCGCTGCAGCTCCGGCTCGGAATAGCCGGTCAGCCAGCAGATGATCCGGTCCACCTCCGCCTTCGTGCGGGCGTTGCGCTCCGCCTTCTTCACGTAGTGCGGGTAGACGCTCGCGACGCTCGTGGTGAAGATGCGGTGGCCGGGCATCGTGCCTCCTCCGGTCGGCGCGCAGGATACAGGCCCGCGCGGCCCCGGGGCCGGTGTCGCCTCCGGGACAGCTCGGCGTCGGCTCGGGCCGGGCGCTCTCGCATCGTCGACTCGAGGCGTTCCGGGCCCCTTTGCGGCGTTCGGCCGCCCGTTCAGCGCCGCAGCCGCGCGGACGAGCGCCTTGAAGGCCCTCTCGTCGAGGACGTCACCCTCGCCGATGTCGATCGCGCGGCGCGTCCCGCCGCCGAGGCCCGCGTTGAAGAGCCCTTTCGGGTCCGGCAGCGCCGCCCCGCTCGCGAAGGTCAGCTTCACGGTACGTCCGCAGGTCTCGCCCGTGCAGATCAGCCCGTTCGAGGACCAGGCCGGGACCCCGTCCGGGTTCGACGGCTTCCGCCACTTCACGTCCTCGACCGCCCCCGGCACCGCCTCGAGGACGAGCGCGCGGACGCGGGCGAGCGTCCGCTTCTTCCAGTCGGCCCCTTCCTCGGGCTTCGGCCTCGGGCGCGCCGGAGAGGCCTTCCTCCTCGGCGCCGGCGCGGACGCGGACGCGGACGCGGGAGCCTCCACGTTCAGCCGCTCCAGCCGGCCCTTGCGGCGGACGATGTTCTTGTAGTCCCACTGGACGCTCCGCGACTCCGCGAGCCAGCGTCCGAGCTTCTGCGTGTCGACGTCGCCGGCGGACGTGTACCGCACCTCGGCCGCCTTGAAGCTCCCCTCTTTCCGGAGCCCGCCCTCCGCGAAGGACTGTCCGCTCCAGAAGAGCAGGCGGACGCCGTCCTTCAGCCTGCTGTAGCCGACGACCGGGTTCCCGTCGAGGAACCAGACCGGGTGAGCGTGCCAGACCCTGTTCTCGGCCTCGGGCAGCTGCCGGTCGATCTCCTTCGCGAGGAGATCGCAGGTCTTCCGGTCGGCGGCCGAAAGAGCCGCGTTGTACCTCCTCGTGTCCGGGTGCATCGCCACCTCCTCGTTCGCCGGCCCGCCGAGCCTTCGCCTGCGTCCCGTCGCGGCTCTTCGAGGAGCGCCGGGGGCGCGGAGCGCGGCAGGGCGCCCGCCTCTCAGCCGCGGCGCGCCGCTTCGATCGCGGCGACGTCGATCTTCCCCATCGTCATCATCGCCTCGAACGCGCGCCGGGCCGCCGCGGGGTCGGGGTCGTTGATCGCCTCCGTCAACGCTCGCGGCGTGATCTGCCACGCCAGTCCCCACCTGTCCTTGCACCACCCGCAGGCGCTCTCCCGACCGCCGTTGCCGACGATCGCGTTCCAGTAGCGATCCGTCTCGGCCTGGTCCGCCGTGGCGACCTGGAACGAGAACGCCTCGCTGTGCGGGAACCCCGGTCCTCCGTTGAGCCCGAGGCAGGGCACGCCCATCACGGTGAACCAGACCGTCAGCACGTCCCCTTTCCTCCCGGACGGGAAGTCCCCCGGGGCACGGTACACCGCGTCGACCGAAGAGTCCGGAAAGGTCTCCGCGTAGAACCGCGCCGCGTCCTCGGCGTCCCCGTCGAACCAGAGGCAGACCGTGTTCTTCGCGACGTTCGTCATGGCGTCTCTCCCTTGCGATTCCCTCCCGCCCCGGCGGCGGAGCCGGGCCAGGACTCCCTGGAGATGCGATAGACCACGCACTCGTGCCCGCGCTCGAACCCGGGACCGACGAGGACGCCGCCCACCTTCTCGATCGCCCGGCGAGACCTCAGGTTCCGGGGACCGACGAGAAACACGACGCTCTTCACGAAGCGAAAGGCATGCTCGAGCATGAGCCTCTTCATCTCGCCGTTGTACGCCCCGCCCCAGTGCGAGCGCGCCAGGAACGACCAGCCGACCTCCACCTCGCTTCGCCCTTCGTCGTAGCCGTGGAAACGGGAGGAGCCGACGATGCGGCCGCTCTGCACGTCGACGGCGGCCAGCGCGCCGCCGGACGCGAGGGCCGCCGCGAAGAACGCCCGGAAGACGTCCTCCCGGCAGCGCTCGGGCTCGGGATGCTGCTCCCAGATCAGCGGGTCCGACGCCACCGCGAAGAGGTCCGTCCAGTCCTCGGCGCGGAGAGGCCGCAGCGCGAGGAGACGGCCCTCGAGCGTCGGCTGCGGGTCGAAGGTCATGGCCGGATCGTACCGGGCGGGCGGACGCCGCGGCGAAGCCCGGGACCCAGACGGGTCGGATGGCCCGGCGAAGTGGCTTCTCACGAGCGCCTCGAACTCGCGCCAGAGCGCGAGAAGCGCGTCGCCCTCGGGTCGCGGAAGGATCCCGAAGAGCCTCTCGGCCGCCCTCGCTTCTCGTTCCGCCTGCTCCCGAGCGGAAACGCCCCCGTGCATCGGCGTGTCGCCGGCGTCGACCTCGATGACGTCGTGAATGAGGAGCATCCGGATCACGCGCGCAGGGTCGACCGGGCTCCTCGCGACGTCGTGGAGGAGGAGCGCATACAGCGCGAGATGCCAGGAGTGTTCCGCGCTGTTCTCCCTGCGGCCGCCGTCGAGAAGGGGGGACTGCCGGAGGACCGTCTTCAGCCCGTCCATCTCGTGCAGGAAGGCCAGGCGCTGGTCGAGAGGGTCGGTCGACATCGCGGCGCGAGTGTGTTCGCGGCTCCGTCGCGTCGTCCTGCTTCGCGCGACGGCGACGGGGCGCCCGTCGGGCTCGTCGCCTCGGCCGTCAGCTCTCGGGGTCGTACAGGAACTCGCGAAGCTCCTGCGAACAGCGGCAAGCCCCGGCGATCTTCGCGGCCCACTCGACCGCGGCGTCGCGCGACGGGAGCTCCAGGACACAGAAGCCGCCGTCGAACTCCCTGGTCTGCGGGTAGGTCTCGTTCGTCACGGTCCCGTCGGCGGCGACCATCAGCGGCGCGACCTGCTCGTTGATTCCGCCACCGAACACGTAGACGCCGGCCTGCCTGGCCTCGCGGATGACCGCGCGCGCCGCGTCGCCGACTTCGGCCAACTCCTCCTCGGGCACTTTCATTGCGGGCGCGGGAAAGGAGATCAGGTACTTCCCCATCGTTCGGTCCTCCGGGCGCGCGGGGGCGCCGCTTGTGAATTCTGACCGTGGCTTCGGCGGCGATCGCGCACGGCGCAGCCAGGTTCGCTGCACGCCGGGTTCGGGGGCACGACTCCAGGCTGCCGCGCCCTACATGGGCACTACGGGGGCGAAACTCGCAGCAGGATGGCAACGGGCGCAAACGGCTTCGCCCGTGAAGGTGAACCAGAACTCGGAGTGATAGCAACGCGCACAGTGGCGCCAGGGCTCGGGAGGTTCACGCACCGAGGGGGGAGGGGGCAGGTCGACGAAGCTCCGGCTTCGTGTCGAGACGCTGGCGGGCGCCTGTGTCTGGTGCAGAACCGGGAACAGGAAGGCCTCGGCCTGTAGGCGGATGCGAGGGGAGGGGTCGGTGAGGAGTCGCCTCCACCGCTCGCGTTCGGACGGGAGGTCGGAAGCGCCCCGCCTCAGCCATGAAAGGAGCGGGTCCTCGACCGTCGGCACTGAACCGGCCATTCCATGCGCCTCCACCGCGCCCGGCCAGTGTCGCACCGGTGCGCTCCTGCGGGGGTGAGCGGAATCACGCGAAGGCGAGGTTCGGTTCCGCCACACCGCGGGCGTCCGCGGCGAGCGCCGCGCGTCCGGTGCAACCCCGGGTCAGACGGCCCGATTCGGCACGGGCGACCCGGGCCGCCGCCGAGGACTTCGCCTTCTCCGGAGACGGTCGTCGCCGCCCCGGACCGCAGGCTCGAGCCGGCCGCCTCAGGCGGCGTGGCAGCAGGGGCTCGCGCGGACCCGGTTCACCTGGGCGAGCGTGAGGGTCGGGATGGACGCCTCGCTGCGCGAGGTGGGGTGCATCAGGTTCCGCCGGTCCTGGATGTGGACGGGGTTGAAGGCCGAGCCGAGGAGGACGTGGCAGACCTCGTGGGCGGTGTCCCACGCGAGGGCGCCCGCCGTGATCGTGCACGCCGGGCGGTTCGGCGCGTGCCCTCCGCAGCCGAGGACGTTCGCGTCGGCGAACGAGCTGACGTGGAAGACGAGGATGTCGCTGGCGGGGGCGCGCGACCCGAGCCCCTGGAGCATGTGGAACTCCCCGTCGGTGAGGTCCCAGTCGCACTCCTGGTCGATCTTGTCGAAGATCGACCGCTGCTGCGGGGTGAGGTTGATCGACTCCCCCGACCCGAACTCGATCCGGATGCCGTACTGGGCGAAGACCGTCTCCGCGTTGGAGAAGCTCCGGTTGAACGGGACGTTCGTCATCGCGATGGAGCGGAAGTGGAGCCGGACCCGGTGCGTGAAGCCCCCGATCCTCTGGTCGAGCGCCCGCAGCGTCTTCTGGCCGACCACCCCGTCCTGAGAGAGGCCCGGGACCCCCTTCTGGAAGAGCTTCACGACGGCCTTCGTCTCCTCGCCGTAGACGCCGTCGGGGCTGGAGGAGGCGTTCCCCGTCGAGCGGGGCATGGCGAAGCCGAGGTCGAGGAGCGCGAACTGGACGAGGTGCACGGCCCTTCCCGACGACCCCGTCGTGAGGAGGGCGGCGCCCGAATCGACGCGCTGCAGGGTGGTGCTCGACTGGAACCGGGGAGACGACAGGGCCATGGCGGACTCCTTCGAGGCCCGTGGCCGGGTTCCCGGGCCTCAGCTTCTGGATCCCGGCAAAATGGTGTCTGCCGGAAGAGACTGCAAGGTCTCCCCGCAGGTCCGGTGACCCGGCTCACGCCTCCGGCGTACGCGGAACGGCCCGATCGGCCGTCCCGGCCGGCCCGTACCCGTGGGTTCGCGCCGCGCCGGGGCACTCCCTCCCGTGGGGCTCCTCGACCGGCTCCTCGACCGGCACCGCTTTCCCGTCCTGCCGCCGCACGAGAGCGCGGCGAGGACTCCCGGCGAGGCCCCCGTCGTCTGCCGGATGATCTTCGAGGAGCTCTGCGTCCTTTCCACCGGCGAGATCGTCTGCTCGTGCGGAGACCCGGCCGGCCTCGCCGTCTACGGCAACGTCCACCGCGAGCGCGTCGAGGAGGTCTTTCGCGGCCGGCGCTACCGTCGGATGCGCCGCTGGCAGCTCTCGGCGGCCCCCGGCTCCTTCTGCCCCGTCGTGAGGTCGCGCTGCGGGGGGCGCGTCTCGCGCGCGACCGCGGCCGACACGGAGGCGGGCCGCGCGATCCGTGTCCTCCAGCTCGAGCCGACCTCCCGCTGCAACCTGCGCTGCCCGGGCTGCCCGGTGAGCAACTTCCGCGTCGACCCGGCCTACCGGCGCGACCGGACCGCGACGCTGCCGCTCGCGACGATGCTCTCGGTCGTCGACCAGCTCCCCGACCTCGAGAAGCTTCTTTTCTACGACTTCGGCGAGCCGTTCCTCCACCCCGACGCCGTCCCGTTCCTGCGCGAGGTGCGGCGGCGCCGCCCGGACGTGACGATCCACGTGTCGACGAACGGCCTCGCGCTCTCGGCGGAGGCCATCGCCGCCGTCGCCGGCGAGGCGCTCGCGGACCGCGTCGTCTTCTCGGTCGACGGGGCCTCCGAGGGGACGTACCGCCGCTACCGGCGGGGCGGATCGTTCTCGAAGGCGCGCGGAGCCCTCGCCGCGCTCGCGGAGGCGTGCGCGCGGGCCGGGACGCGCGAGAAGGTGGACGTCGTCTGGCAGTACATCCTCTTCGAGTGGAACGACGGCGACGAGGAGATCGCCCGCGCCCGCGCCCTCGCGACCGAGGCGGGGGCGCGCCTCTCGTTCGTCGTCACGCACACGGCCGGCGCCTCGCGGCGCTACTTCGACGGGAGCGCCGAGACGGCCCGGCTCCTCTCCGGAGGCGACCCGTACGAGGCGCTGACGTGCGACGCGCGGATGAAGCACCTCTGGCGGCACGGCGGCGTCGCGGGAGACCGCTGGCGCGCGGGCCTCTCCTGCCGGCCCCGCACACTCTCGGGCCCGGCCGGCGGCCGCGTCGCCCTCTCCGTCGACGTCCGCAACGACGGCCGCCTCGCGTGGGGGGAGTCGGGGCCGCCGGTCCGCCTCGGCCTGCGCCTCAGGACTCCCGGCGGGCGCCTCCTTCGCGAGCTGCCCGGCGTTGCGGTCGCGCCGCCGGCGCTCCTCGCCGGCGCCACGGTTTCCGTCGACGCCGACGTGCCGCTCCCGGAGGCGCCTGGGCTCTACGAGCTCTTCGTCGACGTCGTCGAGGAGGGGGTCTGCTGGTTCTCCGACCGCGGGTCGGCGCCGCTCGCGCTGCCGCTGGAGGCGACGGCCGCCTGACTCACCGCGCCAGGAGGAGGACCAGCACTTCCACCGAGACGATGCGCAGGATCATCGTGAGCGGGTAGACGGCGACGTAGCCGAGCGTCGGCGCGTCGGAGCCGGCGAGGCCGTTGGCGAACGCGAGGGCCGGCGGGTCGGTCATGCTCCCGGCGATCACCCCCGTCAGCGTGAGGAAGTTGACCCGGAACGCGGCCCGCGCGACCGCCCCGACGAGGAGGATCGGGACGAGCGTGATCGCGGCGCCGAGGGCCATCCAGGTCAGCCCCGGTCCCTTCACGAGCGTCTCCACGAAGCCCGCCCCCGACCGCAGGCCGACCGCCGCGAGGAAGAGGGCGATCCCGATCTCGCGGAGCATGAAGTTCGCGCTGATGGGGAGCCAGAAGACGAGCGGACCCACGCGCCCGATCCGGCTGAGGAGGATGGCCACGAGGAGCGGCCCGCCCGCGAGGCCGAGCTTCACCGGCGCCGGCATGCCGTGCAGGTGGATCGGGAAGAGGCCCACCGCGACGCCGAGGGCGATCGTGAGGAAGACCGGGACGAGGTGCGGGTAGTTCAGGTCTCGCGGGGAGTCGCCCACCTCGGCGGCGGCCTTGCGGATGTCGTCCGGCGCGCCGACGGCGAGGAGGGCGTCGCCGGTCCTCAGCTCGAAGCCGGGAAAGGCCCCCATCTCGAGCTCGGCGCGCGAGACGCGCGTGATCCTCACGCCGAAGCGGGCCGCGAAGCCGAGCTCGCCGAGCGTCTTGCCGACGACCTCCTTGCGGGTGACGATGAGCCGCTTGCTCGTGATCGGCGTCGGCAGGCTCGCCAGGTCGAGGTCGCTCTCCCTGCCGACGAGGAGCTTCAGGTCGTCGAGGTCCTTCCGCGGGCCGACGGCGAGGAGGACGTCGCCGACGGCGAGCCGCGTCCCCGGCCCCGGAACGAGGAGCGCGCCGTCGTGGTGGACGCGGGAGACGACGAGGCCGGGCCGGTCGGTGAAGGGGAGCTTCTCGAGGAGGAGGCCGTCGAGGTTCGGGTTCGTCACCTCGAGATTGGCCCGATGGAGCGTCGGCGCCTCGCTCCGGCGCGACCGCTGGAGGAGCTTCTCCTCGACGGGGGTCGAGACGCGGAACGCGAGCTTGAGCGCGACCATCGCGAGGATGACCCCCGCGACGCCGAAGGGATAGGCGACGGCGTAGCCGAGCGGCGGGACCGTGGCGGCCCGCGCGGCGGCGGCCGGGTCGCGGGCCACCTCGGCGAGCGCCTGCTGCGCGGCGGCGAGGCTCGGCGTGTTCGTCGTGGCGCCGGAGAGGATGCCGACGACGGCCGGCAGCTCGACGCCGAGCAGGAGGTGGGCGGCGGCGGCGAGGCCGACCCCCGAGAGGACGACCGACGCCGCGAGGAGGTTCAGCTTCAGGCCGCTCCGGCGGAGCGAGGCGACGAAGCCCGGCCCCACCTGGAGGCCGATCGAGGTGACGAAGAGGATGAGACCGAAGTCGCGGACGAACTCGAGGACCTCCGGCTCGACCGCGACGCCGAGGTGCCCGAGGAGGAGGCCGACGAAGAGGACGCCCGCCGTCGAGAGGCCGACGCCGCGGAACTTCACCGAGCCGAGGGCGAGCCCGAGGCCGGCGACGAGGGCGAGGACGAGGGCCGCCGGGGCCCCGGGGAACGGCATCGGGTCATTCTCCCTCGCGCCGGGGTTTTCACATACAGTCTTCGGATGCGTCTCTCCGTCCTCCTCCTGGGGCTCGCCGTCACCGTTTCCTCGACGTCCGCGGCTCTCGCCGGCCCGTTCCGTCCCGTCGGGACGGCCGCCGAAGCCTCCCTCCTCGGCCCTGCCGGCGTCCGCGCGACCGCGGCGCGCCCGTTCCACTTCGACGCCGCGCTCTTCGCCGACGCCCTGCGCGGCGTCGCAGTGGAGCGCCCCGACCAGGTGGGGACGCCGTCGACGCTCCTGGAACTGCCGCACCCCGACGGCGGCCTCGTCCTCTTCCGGGTGCTCGAGTCGCCGGTGATGGCGCCCGTTCTCGCGGCGAAGTTCCCCGAGATCCGCACCTACCGCGGGGAAGGCGTCGACGACCCGACCGCCTCGGTGAGGTTCGACGTGTCGCCGCGCGGCTTCCGGGCGATGGTCCTCTCGGCGTTCGGGGCCTGGTACGTGGAGCCCTGGACGAGGGACGACGCGTCGCACGTGGCGGCCTTCTTTCGGCGCGACGCGCAGAGGGACCCGGAGAGCCCGTTCGAGTGCGGCGTCCCCGACGCCGCCGACGGCGAGGAAGAGGCCGGGCGCCGCTCCGCGGGGACGGACCGGGGGCCGGCTCCCCTGCCCCTCGCCTCCGTCGGCCCGACGCTCCGGACCTACCGGCTCGCGCTCGCGACGACGGGCGAGTACTCCGTCGCCGTCTGTGGCCCCTCGCCGACGAAGCCGTGCGTCGCCGCCGAGCTCGTCACGGCGATGAACCGCGTGAACGGGATCTACGAGCGGGAGGTCGCCGTGAGGATGACGCTCGTCGCCAACAACGACCTCGTCATCTACCTGAACGGCGCGACCGACCCCTACGAGAACGACGACGGGTTCGCCATGCTCGGCCAGAACCAGTCGAACCTCGACAGCGTCATCGGGAGCGCGAACTACGACGTCGGGCACGTCTTCTCGACTGATGGCGGGGGGGTTGCGAGCCTGCGGGTCATCTGCAGCGCGAGCGGCAAGGCGCGCGGCGTCACCGGCCAGTCGAACCCGACCGGCGACCCCTTCTGGGTCGACTACGTCGCCCACGAGATGGGGCACCAGTACGGCGGCAATCACACGTTCAACGGGAACCTCGGCTCCTGCGGCGGCAGCAACCGCAACGCGTCGACCGCCTACGAGCCGGGGAGCGGGTCGACGATCATGGCCTACGCGGGGATCTGCGGGGCCCAGAACCTCCAGCCGAACAGCGACCCCTACTTCCACGGCAAGAGCTTCGACGAGATCGTGGCCCACGTGACGACGGGCGGCGGCGCGAGCTGCGCGGCAGCGACGGCGACGGGGAACTCGGCGCCGGCGGTGGAGGCGGGCGCGACCTACACGATTCCCTCCCGCACTCCCTTCGCCCTCACCGGCTCGGCGACGGACCCCGAGGGCGACGGGCTCGTCTTCGGCTGGGAGCAGTTCGACCTCGGAACGGTCGAGTCGGGGACCCCGCTCCTCGATGAAGGCAACCGCCCCATCTTCCGGAGCTTCAACCCCACCGTCAGCCCCACGCGCACCTTCCCGAAGCTCGCCGACGTCCTCTCGGGCACGACGGTCTACGGCGAGACGCTGCCGACGACGAGCCGGACGATGAACTTCCGCCTCACGGCGCGCGACAACCGCGCCGGGGGCGGAGGGGTCGACTCCGACACGACGACCGTCACCTCCGTGGCGGCGGCCGGGCCGTTCGCGATCACCGCCCCGGCGTCCGCCGTGACCTGGGCGGTGGGGTCGACGCAGAGCGTGACCTGGAACGTCGCCGGCTCGGACCTCGCCCCGATCTCCTGCGCCAACGTCGCGATCTCCCTCTCGACGAACAACGGTTCCACGTTCGCGACGACGCTCCTCGCCTCCACGCCGAACGACGGGTCGGAGACGGTCACCGTCCCCGCCACGCCCACCGCGGGCGCGACGGCCCGCGTGAAGGTCGCCTGCGTCGGGAACGTCTTCTTCGCGATCTCCCGCCCCGCCTTCACGATCGCCGGCTCCCTCCCGCCGCCCACGGTCACCGGCATCAGCCCCGCCTCCGGCCCCGTGGCGGGCGGGACGGCGGTAACGGTCACCGGGACGGGGTTCGTCGCCGGCGCCACGGTCACGATCGGCGGCGTCGCCGCCGGCCCTTCCGGCGTTCCCGGCCCCCCCTCTTCGACGCAGCTCAAGGTCGTCACCGGACCCCGCGCGGCCGGGACGGTCGACGTCGTCGTCACGAACCCGGACGGCGCCGCCGGGACGAAAGCGGCGGCCTTCACCTACGTGGCCGGCGGCGGCTCCGCCCTCCTGTTCCACCCCGTCACACCCTGCCGGATCGTCGACACGCGCAACCAGCCCGACGGTCCCCTCGCCGGGCCGATCCTCGGCGCCTCGCCGGCCGAGAGGGACTTCGCGATCGTCCCGGGCTGCGGCATTCCCGCCGACGCCAGGGTCGTCTCGGCGAACGTCACGGTGACGGGAGGCGGCGCCGCCGGAGACCTGCGCTTCTACCCGGCCGGCACGGCTCTCCCTGTCGCGACGACGATCTCCTTCGGCGCGGGCCGGACCCGGGCGAACAACGCGATGCTCCTCGTCTCGGAGGGAGCCGACGCCGGGCGCGTCACCGTGAGGAACGACTCCACCGCGCCGATCCACCTGATCGTCGACGTGAACGGCTACTTCCGGTAGCGCATCCCTCCGTCGTGGGAATCCGCGTGGGCGGCCGGCGCGAGCCGGCTGCCCACGCCTCTTCCTACGCTTCCCAGCGGTGGAACCAGAGCGACTGCCGCGCCACCGGCTCGGCCTTCGTCTCGAGCGCGGCCATCTGCGTCCCGGAGAGGGGCGTGAAGGCCTTCGCGATCGCCACGTTCTCCTCGAGCTGGCCGACCGAGTCGCAGCCGACGATGACCGTCGAGACCGGGAGGGTGAGGACGTAGCGCATCGCCTCGGCCATCGTGAGGGTCCCGGAGCGGGTCGCCTTGATCCGGCCGCGCTGCTCCTCGAGGGGCGGTGGCACGTACCCCGCGAGGATCCGGCCGCGCGCCGGCACCTTCATCCCGACGATCCCCATCTCCCTCTCCACCGCGAGCGGCAGGAGGTCTTTCCCGAAGGGAAGGTGGTGCGGGTCGGCGGCGTTGACCGCCATCAGGATGACGTCGAACGGGAAGCGGCGAATCGCCTCGGCGAGGACGTCCGGGTCGGTGTGCCCGGAGAGGCCGAGGAAGCGGACCATCTTCTGCTCGCGCGCCTCGACGAAAGCCTCGAGGGCGCCCCCCTTCGCCGTCACCTTCTCGACGTCCTCCATGGTGCTCATCGCGTGGAGCTGCCAGAGGTCGACGTGGTCAGTGCGGAGGAGCTTCAGCGAGGTCTCGAGGAGCTTCAGCGAGCCGTCGCGGCCGCGGTCGTGGGTCTTCGTGGCGAGGAAGACTTCCCTGCGCCGCTTCTCCATCACCTGGCCGAAGTACCTTTCGCTCCAGCGCGCCTCGCCGCCGTAGCGGGCCGAGGTGTCGGCGTAGTTGACGCCCAGGTCGAGGGCGCGCTCGATGAGCGGGACCGCGACGGCGTCGTTCTCGGGCTTCTCGATGGCCGCCTGGCCGCCGAGGCTGAAGATCCCGACGCGGTAGCCGGTCTTTCCGAGGTTCCTCGTCGGCATCGCGTCCGCCGTGCGCGGGTTAGAGGGGTGGGCCCCGGACGGGGCGGCCGGCGCCTTCGGCGCGGGAGGCTTCGACGGCGCCGTCTCCGCGGCTGCGAGCCGTCCGGCCGCGAGGCCCGCCGCCGCCGCGGCCCCCAGCTTCAGGAGGTCGCGCCGTTCCATCCCCGTCTTTCCCTTCGTCTCGTCGCGCTCGGCCATGGCACACCTCCGCCGGGGTCCCGGCGTCAGAGGTTAACGCCGGGAGCGACCCGGCAGATTCCCGACCTCAGCGCCGCCCGCCGGCCGGGTCCGTCGCCCGCTCCCACGCCAGGCGCCTCAGGCCGGGGTCCTCGGCAACCCCCGCGACCTCGCGGAAGATCGCGAGCGCTTCGCCCAGGCGGCCGGCATTGAGGAGGCCGATCGCGAGGTTGTAGCGTTTGACGAGCCGGTTGTGGACGACGACGCGCCGCACCTCCGCGACGTCCCAGCCGAGCGCCCTCTGCATCTCGGGGTCGCGCCCGAGGGAGGCGTGGAGCGCCTCCAGCCGCGCGAGGGCCTCTTCCTCCCGCCCCTCGTCGATGAGCCGGTTCACGAGGTCGACCTCGGCCGGGACGTCGGGTGTGACGGAGCGAGGGGCACCGGGACGGGCGGCGCCGGAGCCGAAGGTGCCCGAGGAGAGCGCGGGCTGGGACCTCGCCTCCCGCCCGGGGGCGCTCGCGGGGGTCGGCGCCCCGGTCGACGGCGCCCGGCGCCCTCTCGGGATTCCGCCGAGGACCCCCGCGGCGCCGGCGCGGGTCAGGGGCAGGATGCGCCCCACTCCCTCGGGAGCCGCCGGGTCCTCCGGCGGCAGGGCGACGAACCGGGCGATGGGCCGCGACCCGACGGCCCGGGCGCGCGCCCGGGCGAGAAACGCCCGCTCCGGCTCGCCGAAGGCCTCGTGGAACGCGATCTCGGTCCCGCGGCCTTCCGCGAGGAGCCGGGCGTATCGGGCGATGCGCTCCCCGCCGTCCGGAAGGGCGTGGAGGAGGAGGTGGACGACGGCCCACGCCTCGGCCCGCCTGACGTCGGCCGCGGCCTCGTTCCCCCGGGGCTCGGGGAGCGCGAAGAGAGCGGGGCGCCCGGCAGGGAGGGGCGAGGAGCCGAGGCGCGCGACGTGCTCGGGGACGACGTGCCCGAACGTGGCCCGCCCTCCGGCCGCGGTGAAGGTCGAGAGGTACTCGGAAAGACCGCTCACGAACCACGCCGGCAGGGGCAGATTCGCGCGGAGTGCGATCGACCGGACGGCCGCGCGGAGAAGGTCCGCTCGCGCCTCCTCGTCGCTCGTCGCGGGGAGGACGACCCGGGCGCCCGCCGGCCCGCCGGGCGGGAGCCCCACGGGAAGACCGACGTACCCGAGGTGGGCCGCGTCGTGGACCATGGCGACGACGAGCGGCGGCGGGGGGCCGAAGGCCCCCGGGACGAGCCCGGAAAGCAGGCCGGAGAGGGCGCGAATCGTGATGGCGGTCTCGACGAGCCTGGCGTCCGACGCCGTGCCGACGACGGTGACATTTCCCGATTCCACCTTTCGCCACGCCTCGCGGTCGGGGGTCGGGGAAGATGCGGGGGAGGAGGCCGCAGCGGTCCCGAACCCTCCTGCCGCGAGGAGAGCGAGGGCGAGGCCCGCCCCCGATCTCGCCCCGGCCGCAAAGATGCTCTGCCCCGAAGGAACCAACCTCCGTCCTCCGCCCCCCAGTATCGCGCCGCCCGGTCCCTTTCCGGCACGCTTCGCCGAGAGTTTGCCGAGAGAGAAGTCCAACCGGGGCGGCGCGTCGTTGTAGCGTGGGGAGACGACCGTGAAGATTCGAGAAACCGGCATTCCCGTTCCGGCCGCCGTGGCGGCGATCCTGGCGAGCGCGGCAACGATGCTCGTCCTCGATCTGGCGTGGCTCGGCGTCGTCGCCCGCAGCCTCTACACGTCCGCGCTCGGTCCCCTGATGGCGCCGGAGGCCTTCTGGCCCGCGGCCCTCCTCTTCTACGTCTTCTACGTGTCGGTGATCGTGGCCTGGGCGGTCTTCGGCACCGAGGCGCCCGCCGCCGCGGCCCGGCGGGGCGCCGGGCTCGGATTCGTCGCCTACACGACCTACGAGCTGACGAACTGGGCCGTCCTCAGGGACTGGCCCGCGTGGATCGTCCCGGTAGACATCGCCTGGGGCGTCGCCCTGACCGCCGTCGCCGCCCTGGCCGGGAAGACGGCGCAGCGCGCCGTCCGGCGCGGGCCGGACGGCCGGGACGTTCCGAACAGACGGGAAGGGGCCCCTTGACGACGCGGGACGAGTCGCTGCTGTCGGTCTGGTCCCGACGGGCGGTCACCGTGCCCGCCTACCTCCTCGCAGCCGCCCTCTCCTTCATCACGGCACCCGCGTGGGCCGCGGCCGGCCTCGCGTGGGACGCGGCGGCGGGCTCCGCCCGGAAACGACCGAGGACGCGCGCGCTGGCGTTCTTCGCCCTCTACCTCGCCTGCGAGGCCGCCGGCATCCTGGCCGCCACGGGGCTCTGGATCGTCACGCTCGGCGGGCGCCTCGGCGGCCCTCGCCGCTGGCGGGAGCGGAACGCGGCCCTCCAGCGCGGGTGGACCGACGCCCTCTTCTTCGGGAGCCGGCGGCTCTTCTCGATGCGGGTCGCCACCGAGGGGCTCGACCTCGCGCGGCGCGGCCCGTTCCTCCTCTTCGCGCGGCACGCGAGCCTCGCCGACACGGTGCTCGCGGCGGCGTTCGTCGCGAACCCCGGCCGGCTCCTCCTGCGCTACGTCGTCAAGCGCGAGCTGCTTTGGGACCCCTCGATCGACCTCGTCGGCCGGCGCCTCCCGAACGCCTTCGTGAAGCGCCGCGGGCCCGGCCTCGACGCCGAGGTCGCCGCCGTCGCCAGCCTCGCGGCCGGGCTCGACGAGGGCTCTGCCGTCCTCATCTACCCGGAGGGGAAGCGCTTCAACGCCTCGCGGCGCGAGGCGGCGGTGGCCGCGCTCGGGGAGAAGGGGGAGGCCGGGCTCGCGTCGATCGCCCGTGGCTTCCGAAACGTCCTGCCGCCGCGGCTGCGGGGGCCGCTCGCGCTCCTCGACGCGGCGAAAGGGGTCGACGTCGTCCTCCTCGAGCACACCGGCTTCGAAGGGGCCTCGTCGTTCCCCGAGTTCTGGAACGGATCGCTCGTGGGAGGGACGCTGCGAATCCGGCTTCGCCGGTTCCCCGCCTCCGGGATCCCTGCCGCGGAACGCGACCGCTGGCTCTTCGAGAGATGGGCCGAGATGGACGAGTGGATCTCTTCGGCGGCGGCCGACGGAGAGACCGGAGGGAGCGACCCGTGAGCTTCGAGCTGCTGGCCTGGAATGCCGCGCTGGTCTTCGGCCTGATGAGCCTCCTGTGGGTCGCCGGCGTCTTTCTCCGCGACGCGAGCATCGTCGACCCTTGGTGGTCGATGGCGTTCCTCCTCGTCCTCGCGCACACCGCCGCGCGCACCGGCCCGACGCCCGGCAAGACGCTCCTCCTCGCGATGGTCGCGGCCTGGGCGCTCCGGCTCTGGGGATACCTCCTCCTGCGCAGCCGCGGCAAGCCCGAGGACCCGCGCTACGCCGCGTTTCGCGCCAAGTACGGCGCCGACCGCTACTGGTGGTTCAGCTTCTTCCAGGTCTTCCTCCTGCAGGGCGTCCTCGTCGTGGTCATTTCCGCGCCGCTCCAGCTCGCGGGCGCCGCCGCGCCGCCCGACCCGGTCTCGCCCCTCGACCTCCTCGGCCTCGCCCTCTTCGCCGCCGGGTTCGTGATCGAGGTCGTGGGCGACGCGCAGCTCGCCTCGTACCGGCGCGCGAAGGCCCGCGGCGGGACCGGCGCGCCGGGGCCGGTCCTCGACACCGGTCTCTGGCGCTACACCCGCCACCCGAACTACTTCGGCGAGGCGCTCCTCTGGTGGGGCTTCTGGGTCGCCGCGCTCGACACGCCGTGGGGCTGGGCGACGGCCTTCGCCCCGGCGTTCATGACCTTCCTCCTCGTGAAGGTCTCCGGCGTCGCGATGCTCGACGCCCACATGGCCGCGAAACGCCCCGAGTACGGGGAGTACATGCGCCGGACCTCAGGCTTCGTGCCGCTCCCGCCTCGAGGCTGATGCGCGGCGAACGCGTGAGGAGGGATGACTCGGCGCCGGCTCCGGCCCGAGGAAGACGGAGGGCCCTCTCTTGACGGAAACGCGGAGCCTCGTCGTCGTCCTCGGGGACCAGCTCGAAGCGGAGTCGTCCGCCTTCGACGGCTTCGACCCCGACAGCGGCCGGGTCTTCATGGCGGAGGTCTCCGCCGAGGGCGAGCACGTCTTCTCGCACAAGGCGCGGATCGCGCTCTTCCTCTCGGCGATGCGCCACTTCCGCGACGACCTCCGCGCGAGGGGCCTCGACGTCGCGTACGTCGAGCTCGCCGAGTCGACTCTCGGGGCCGAGCTCGCGAAGGCCGTCGAGAGGCTCCGGCCGGAGCGGGTCGTCGTCGTCGAGCCGGGCGAGTGGCGGGTGAGGGAGGAGCTGCTGCGAGCCGTCCCCTCCCTCGAGATCCGCCCCGACCGGCACTTCCTTTCTTCGACCGCGGATCTCCGGGCGTGGGCGAAGGGGCGAAGGCAGCTCCGGATGGGGCTCTTCTACCGGGAGATGCGGGAGAAGACGGGCCTCCTGATGGAGAACGGGCTCCCCGCGGGAGGCGCCTTCAACTTCGACGCGTCGAACCGGGAGAGCTTCGGCGCAAAGGGCCCCGGGCCGGTGCGCCCGCCCCTCGCCTTCCCGCCCGACGCGACGACGCGCGAGGTCCTCGACCGCGTGGCCCGTCGCTTTCCCTCGCACCCCGGGAGCCTCGACCGCTTCGACTGGCCGGTGACCCGCGCGGAGGCGCTCCGGGCCCTCGACGACCTCCTTGCCCACCGTCTCCCCGCCTTCGGCCGCTTCGAGGATGCGATGTGGTCCGGCGAGCCCGTCCTCCTTCACTCGCGCCTCTCCGCCGCGATGGACCTGAAGCTCCTCGCCCCGCGGGAGGCCCTCCGGGGGGCCGAGGCGGCGTGGCGGGCGGGCGAGGCGCCGATCGAGTCGGTCGAGGGGTTCGTGACGCAGGTCCTCGGCTGGCGGGAGTACGTCCGCGGGGTCTATTGGCTCCGGATGCCCGGGTACCTCGAAGTCAACGCGCTCGGCGCCGACCGCCCGCCTCCCCCTTCTACTGGACGGGGGAGACGGAGATGGCCTGCCTCGCCGACGTCCTGCGCCGGACGCTCGACCTCGGCTACGCCCACCACATCCAGCGGCTCATGGTGACGGGCCTCTGCGCGCCCCTCCTCGGGGTCCGTCCCGACGAGGGCCACCGCTGGTACCTCGCGGTCTACGTCGACGCCGTCGAGTGGGTCGACTTCCGAACGTGATCGGGATGTCGCAACACGCCGACGGCGGGCTCATGGCGAGCAAGCCCTACGTCGCGACCGGGAAGTACCTCCAGCGGATGGGGAACCACTGCCGCTCCTGCCGGTTCGACCCCGCGAAGGCGACGGGCGGGGAAGCCTGCTTCTTCACGACGCTCTACTGGGACTTCCTCGCGCGCCACCGGGCGTTCCTCGCGAAGAACGCCCGGATGCTCCTGCAGGGGAAGAACCTCGACCGGCTCTCCGGGGAGACCCTGCGCGAGATCCGGCGCCGCGCCTCTCTGCTCCGCGCGGCGGCGGGCTGACACCGGGGCGTGCCGGACACGGCCCGGGCGCTCAGCGCGCGGTGAAGCCGAAGTGCCTCATCCGTCGCGGGACGCACCTCAGGGCCCTGCCGGGAGGGAGCGCGCCGCGACCAGGCCGCTCGAGAGGATCGCGGTGAGGTCCCTGTCGCGCGCGAGGACGGCGCAGCCGTTCTCCTCGGCCAGCACCGCGACGAGGCAGTCGATCGTGGAGCGAACCGTCACGCCCCGGCGCCGCAGGGATCGGTAGAGAGCTGCGGCCCGGACGTACGGCGAGAGCCCCACGGCTTCGAGGAACGTCATCTGCCCGAGCATCTCCTCGACCTGCCGCCGGCTCCGGTCGGACCGGAGGCCCTGGAGGAGCTCGGCGACGACGAACCCGCAGGTGCAGATCTCGTCGTCCCCCTCGACGAGCTCGCGGACCCGCCGGCCCGTCTCCGAGCCCTGCTCGTTCAGGAACTCGACCCAGGCGGAGGTATCGACCAGGACCCTCACCGCGGGACCCGGCGTCTCCGGAGCGCGTCCAGGTCGCCCTCCCAGCGAACCTTCCCCTCGAGGCGGAGGAGCCCCCGGAGGCGCTTCCGGCGAGCGAAGGCCCGGAGCGCCTCGTTGATCAGCTGGGTCTTCGTCATCCCCGGCGCGACCCGGCGGGCCTCCTCGAGGGCCGCGTCGTCGAGGTTCAGCGTGGTCCTCATCGTCTGCCTCTCGATGCAGATTCTAGACCGGTAGGGTATGCCTGCGCGGGTGGTCCGGCCGGGATCTGCGTCAGACGCCCGGTTCCCGAGGTCCTTGCGCCGCGAAGCCGAGGAGCCGCCCCGCCGCCGCGAGGCCCGCGAGGACGGACCGCTCGAGGCCCGTGTCCCCCGTCGGCGACACCGCCTCGACCTGCCCGAACGCGTCCCCGGCGAAGAGGAGCGGCGCGCCGTCGAGATCGACGAGCGGGACCTCGCCGGGGAACGGGACCGACGGGCGGGCGTAGCGCCAGCGCTTCAGGTCCATCTCGACGACCGCGTCCGCCCCGAGGCGCAGGGCGCCCAGGGCCGCCGCCTCGAGGACTGCGGCGGTCTCTTCCGCCGGGGCTTCGAGGTGCTCCGCCGCGACGCTCTCGCGGGCGTAGACCGAGAGGCGCGACGGACCGCCGTCGCGGGCGTTCTCGACGATCCGCGCGACGGGGCCGCCGTCGCGAAGGGCGAGGAGGCCCGCGGGAGGGACCGCCGTGGCGCGCCGGTCGAGGCGGAGGAGGAGGACGAGGCCGGGATGGTAGGCGACGGCCGCGAGCGCGGAGCGGAGCTCGTCGGGGAGCCCTCCCACGAGGCCTCCGCCGGAGAGGAGATCGAGCGCCTGAGGGACCGGCGGCGTCAGGATCGCCGCCGCGCCGCGCAGGGCGGCGCCGTCCTCGAGGGCGAGAACGAAGCCGTCCCCGTCGCGCGCGAGGGAGACGGCCTTCGCCCCGAGGCGGACGTCGAGGCCGCGCGCGAGGTGCTTCGCGAGGGTGGTCGCGGGCCCGCGGACGCGGAAGGCATTCGCCTCGCCCCCGCCGACGGGAGCGGCCGCGACCCTCTCCACGAGCCCGTCCGCCTCCCAGGTCGCGAGGCGAAGCCGGAAGGAGGCCGTCACCGGCTCGAAGAGCGCCGCGCCGTGGTCAAACGAGGCGCCGTCGCCGAGCCGCCTCGTCGCCAGCCGGCCGCCGACGCCGCGCCCCTTGTCGACGACGATGACCTCGAGGCCGTGCTCGACCAGCGTGCGCGCTGCGACGAGCCCCGCGGCCCCGGCGCCGACGACGAGGACCGGCGAGGGACTGCCGCGCGGACGATTCACGGCGCAAGCGTACCGCTCGGGACCGGCTCGCTGCCGCAGGAAAGCGGGCCGGTCCGTCTGGTCCGGCCCGCCCCTCTACCCGCGGCTCGGCTGCGCACCGTTCCCGGACGCTCCGGGAAGCACGGGCTAGAACGACCAGGCGACGCCGAGGGTGAAGCGCTGGGTGTCGATGTCGACGTTGTAGCCGGCCTCCTCCACCCAGATCCCGTCCCAGCTGCCCACCAGGGTCCACTGTCGGTGGATCGCGTAGTTCAGGCGCGCACCGAAGCCGGGGCCGCTTCCGTCGCCGAAGCTGTAGTACTTCCCGTACAGCGTCGTTTCCCACCGGCCGAGGAACGTCGCCCCGATGCCCGCTTCGGCCGAGAACCCGGTGTCGTCTCCGTCTTCGCCAGTGCCCGCGCCACCGTAGGCCGGGTTCCCCCGGAACTCGTCCAGCCCGTCGGTCCGGTAGTACTCGCCCCCGACGACGCCGTAGGCGTAGATCGCGCCGTTCGCGAGCGGAACGAGGTCGGCCGCGTAGCCGAGGCCCAGCGAGAGCTGAAGGGTGCTGAAGCCCGCCCCGCCGTCCCCGTAGCTCATCCGCTCGCCGATGCCACGGGCGAACCAGCGGCCGCCCAGGGGCAGCGAGGCCTCCAGCTGGAAGCCGAGACCGCCGTCGTCGGAGTCCTCGAAAGCGTCGTCGACCGGACCCGTGATCGCGGGCCCCTCGAAGCTGTGCGAACCGACCACGACGCGTCCCGACACGTATCGATCGCCGACGAGCTTCTGGGCAGACGCCGGTCCCGCCATCGCCAGCCCCAGCAGCAGCACTCCGATCCCCTTCACGCACTTCGTGGTCATAGCTCGGCTCCTTCTCACCTTTCTTCTCCGTGCGGCAAGCTGCTCGCACGGCGTCCCTACGCGACGGAACTCGCTGCGGTTGTGGGTCTTGCACGAACGGGACGACCGTTGCACGACCGGGACGGTTCTTGCACGAACGGGACGGCCTTCCCGGGAACGGGCGCTGCCGAGCCCGTCCGGAGCCCGGTCCGGTTGAGAGGGAATCGAGGCGTCAGCTAGATTCCGCCCGTGAACGGCGTGTTCCGCGTCGGGGACCCGTCACCCTGGAAGTACTTCCTGGCCGTCTCGGTCGGGCTGGGGGTCGTCTTCGCGGCCCTCGGCCCTGAGGGATCCGGCGACCGCGGCCCCGTCCTCACGCTTCTTCAGTGGCAGGCGCAGACGATGATTCCCATGTCGGCCTGTGTCCTCGGCCACCTGGCACTTCACCGATCGGCCGCGTTCGATCGGCTGAACCCCTGGGCCAAGCTCCTGATCTCGGGGGGTCTGGGCGCCTTCCTGTTCTCGCCGGTCGCCTACGGCATCGACCTTCTTCTCGGCGAGTCGCCCGGGCCGGGCGCTTCGCATCTCGACGGATGGCTGGACGAGCTGGGTTCGGTGTCCGCGCCGATCGTCCTCTCCTGGGTGGCCGTCAACGCGCCGTTCCAGCTCGGCTACTCCTTCCGCCGCGCGGACGTCGACACGTCCGCGGCCCCGCCTGAGCCACCGACGCCTCCGACGCTCCCGCCTGCCGAGCCACCCGGAGAGCCGTTCTTCATGAGCCTCCTGCCGACGGCGCGCCGGGGCGAGGTGCTCCACATGAAGTCGGAGCTGCACTACCTCAGCGTGGCGACCCGGAAGGGTCGAAGCCTGATCCTCTACACGCTGCGCGACGCGATCCTCGAGCTGCCGCCGGACGTTGGGGTGCAGACGCACCGCTCGTACTGGGCGAACCTCGCCCACGTGAAGGAGCTGAAGACCGACGGGCGGCTGGCGACGCTGACGATGAGCGACGGCGCAACCGTGCCCGTGAGCCGGACGAAGGTGAGGGATCTGAAGGTGCGGCTCGCGCGGCTCCGCGGCGATCCGGACGCCCCGCCACCCTTCTGACGGCCTTTCGGGGAGACTGCGGTTCCGGGCTCGTCCTCCTGACGGGGACGACCGGCCACGCCGGCGGCCGGCTCCTGAGCCCGCTACGCGGACCGCGGCAACCGGAGCGTGGCGCGGCAGCCGCGCTCCCCCTGCCGGTTGGCGAGCGACACCGTCCCGCCGTGGACCTCGGCGATCTGCCGGCAGAGCGCGAGGCCGATGCCGGTCCCGCCGGGCTTGGTCGTGAAGAAAGGGACGAAGAGGTTGGCGTCGCTCGCCAGCCCCGGACCGTCGTCGTCGACGTGGAGCTCGACGGAGCCCTCGCGCTCGGCCCACTCGATCCTCACGCCGCCGCCGGTGACGAGCGCGGCGTCGACGGCGTTTCGGACGAGGTTGATGAGGAGCTGGTCCAGCTGGTCGGCGTCGGCCTGAAGCACGATCGCGGGGCCTCCGGCCACGGTCACCGGCAGCCTCGTCTCCAGGCTCGCCACCCTCCTCACCCACTCCTCCACGTTCACGCTCGAGAGGCGGGGCTTCGGCAGCCGCGCGAGGCGGGCGTAGGAGCTCATGAGGCGGTTCAGCGAGTCGGCCCGCGTGGCGATGACCTTCAGGCCGGCGCGGGCGTCCGTTCGCCAGTCGGGAGGGAGGTCGTCCCCGGCCAGAAGCGCCTCGAGGCTCCCTGCGATCGACATGATCGGCGTGAGCGAGTTCCTCAGCTCGTGGCCCAGGACCCGGATGAGCCGCTGCCACGCCGCCACCTCCTCCGCGCGAAGCGCACGGGAGACGTCGGAGAGGACGAGCAGCTGGTGCCGGCGCCCCCCCTGCCGGAACGCCCCCCGGCGCAGCTCCCAGCGCTCGGAGCCGGACCCGAGCGGGACGTTCACGGTGTGGGCCGCCGGTCCTTCCAGGCAGTCGGCGAGGCCCAGCTCCTCCGCGCTCTTCCCGAGGAGCAACGCCTCCGGCCCGCCGAGGAGCCGCCCGGCGGCGGGGTTGGCCAGGGTCAGGCGCCGTTCGGGGTCGAACGCGAGCACGGCCACGTCGACCTCCGCCATCACCTTGCCGAGGAGCGCGGTCGACTCCACGTCGCCGTGGCGCTCGGCGCGCAGCGTCTTCGCGAGGAGGTTCAGCTCGAGGACGAGCTCGCCGAAGGCGTCGTCCCGGCTCCCGCCGCGCACCCGGAAGGAGTAGTCGCCCTCGCGGAGCGCCGCGAGGAGGTTCGAGAGCGTGCGCAGCCGGAATGCGGCCTTCCTCACGAGGGCGAGGGCCGAGGCGGCCCAGGCGGCGGCGCAGAGCGCGACCAGGAGGCGTCCGAGGGGCGGGGGCAGGGAGACGCCGGCGACGAGCGCTGCAGCGAGGAGGAGCGCCGGCAGGCCCCCGGCCAGCGCGAGGAGGAGGAGGCTGCGCTCGGCGCCGGGGCGCCTCACAGGCCGTGCTTCTCGAGGCGCCGGTAGAGGGCGCTCCTCGAGAGCCCCAGCGCGTCAGCCGCCCGGCTGACGTTCCCCTCGTGCCGCTTGAGCGCCTTCTGGATCAGCAGCCGCTCGACGTCCTCGAGGCTCATCTCTTCGACGAGGCGCGCGTCCCCACCGCCGGCCGGCGCCAGGCCGAGGTCGGCGACCCTCACCTGCGGCCCGGTCGCCATCAGCACCGCCCGCTCGACGACGTGGGCGAGCTCCCGCACGTTGCCGGGCCAGCGGTGGGTCCTGAGGGCCTCGGTCGCGGCCCGGTCGAACCCCGCGATCTCCTTCCTGTAGCGACGCTGGAAGCGCCCGAGGAAGAGCATCGCCAGGAGCGGGATGTCCTCGGGGCGCTCGCGCAGCGGCGGCAGCCGGATCTCCACGGTGTTCAGGCGGAAGAGGAGGTCCTCGCGGAAAGCCCCGGCGGCGACCTCGGCGCCGAGGCTGGCGTTCGTGGCCGAGAGGATGCGGACGTCGACGACCCTCGTCCGGGAGGAGCCCACCGCCTCGAGCTCCCCGGTCTCGAGGACGCGCAGGAGCTTGGCCTGCTGGGCCAGGGGCACGTTGGCGATCTCGTCGAGGAAGAGCGTCCCTCCGTGCGCGAGCTCGAAACGTCCGACCCTCGTGCTGCTCGCGTCGGTGAACGCCCCCTTCACGTGGCCGAAGAGCTCGCTGGCGAAAACGCCCTCGGAGAGACCGCCGACGTTCACGGTGACGAGGGGATGGCCGGAACGCGACGAGCGGGCGTGGATCGCCCGGGCGACGACCTCCTTTCCGGTGCCGTGATCGCCGGTGATCAGGACGTTGGCGTCCGACGGGGCGACGCGGCGGATCAGCTCGAGGACGGGACGCATGGACGGCGAGGAGGCGATCAGGTCGGGTTCCGCGCCTTCGTCGCGCAGGAGACGGTTCTCCTCCTCCAGGCGCCGGCCACGCCGGAGGGCCCGGCTCAGCTCGACCTGGGTGCGGAGGATCGCGGCCAGCCGCTCGTTCGACCACGGCTTCTCGACGAAGTCGCGGGCCCCGCGCCGCATCGCCTCGACGGCGACCTCGATGCTCCCCCACGCCGTCATCACGACGACGGGCAGCGTGGGATCGAGCGCCTGCAGGCGGGCGAGGAGGTCGAGCCCCTCCTCGCCGGAGGTCGTGTCGCGGGTGTAGTTGAGGTCGATCAGGGCGACGTCGAGGTCGAGGGACTCCGCCGCCGCGAGCGCCGCCGCCGGCGAGGCCGCGCTCTCCACGGCGTATCCGGCCGGCTTCAGCAGGAGCTGAAGGGACAGCTGGACGTCGGCGTTGTCGTCGGCCACCAGCAGACGGGGGGAAGCGCTCGCGTCCACCATCCTCACCGGACCTCGTGCGGCATGGTAACGCCCCGTCGTCGCCGGCGCCCCGAAGCCACGCCGGGCGCCTACTCGTACCTCAGCGCCCGGATCGGCGGGATGCGAAGGGCCCGGAGCGCCGGCGCCAGGCAGGCGGCGAGAGCGACGACGAGGAGACAGGCCGCCGCCCCCACGAAGCTCGCCGGGTCGGTCGGCGCCACCTCGAAGAGGAAACCGGACAGGAGCCGCGTCAGCGCCAGGCCCGCGACGAGCCCGGCGCCGAGGCCGGCGCCGGTCACGGTCAGCCCCTGGCGGAGGACCGTCGCGAGGACGTGGCGACGCCGCGCCCCGAGCGCCATCCGGATGCCGAGCTCGTGCTGCCGCTGGTTGACCTGGTAGGCCTGGACGCCGAACAGACCGATCGCGGCGAGGAGCAGCGAGAGGACCGAGAAGCTCGTCACGGTGGCGGTCAGGGCCCGCTGCGCGAGAGTGGAGTCCTCGACGATCCCCTCCATCGTCGCCAGCTCCTCGACCGGGACGTTCCGGTCGCGTCTCTCGACGATCTCCCGCAGGGCCCGGGTGACTCCCTGCGGGTCCACCGTGCTGCGCAGGACGACGTTCATCCGGCCCGACGGGTACTGGTGGTAGGAGAGGTACATCGTGAAGAGGGGCTCCTCGTCGAGCGAGTTCAGCTTCGCGTCAGCCACCACGCCGACGACGTCGAAGGTGACGGGCTCGGTGTCCCCCGTGTCGACGACCACCTTCCGGCCGACCGGGTTCTCGCCGGGGAAGAGACTTCTCGCCATCGTCTCGTTGACGACCATGACCTTCGGCGTGCCGGTCCGGTCGGTCTCCTCGATGTCCCGTCCGGCGACGAGAGGCATCCGCATCGCCCCGAAGTAGCCCGGCAGCACCCGGCGGCCGAGGGCCTGCTGCGAGAACGACCGTTTCTCGGGATGCTCGGGGGTCCAGACCTCGGTGGACCCGCCCCCGTGGAGGATCGGCAGCCGTGTCGTCATCCCCGCGGCGGCGACGCCCGGGAGGGCGCGCAGGTCGGCGAGGAGGCCGTCGAAGAACCGGGCGGCCGCTTCGTCGTCCACCGCCCCCGGCAGGGCGAGCTCGGCGGTGAGGACGTTCCGGGGATCGAAGCCGAGGTCGACGCCGACGAGCCGGGCGAAGCTCCGGACGAGGAGCGCGGAGCCGACGAGCAGCACGAGCGACAGGGTGACCTGCGCGGCCACGAGCGCCATCCTGAACCGCGCCCCTCCCCTCGAGGTGACGGTCCGGGTCGAGGCCTTGAGCTCGTCGGAGAGGGAGACGCGGGTGCTCCGGAGCGCCGGGAGGAGCCCCACGCCGGCGCCCGTCGCGAGCGAGACGGCTGCGGCGAACGCGAGGACTCGGAGATCGATCGGCAGCGACGTGACGCCCAGCCTGCTGCCACCGAGGCCCAGCAACGTCGGAAGGAGGCGCTGGAGCACCCAGGCCACCCCCAGGCCGACCGCACCGCCGGCCAGCGCGAGCACCGTGCTCTCGGTCACGAGCTGGCGGACGAGACGCCCGCGCGACGCCCCGAGGGCCGCCCTCATCGCCATCTCGCCCCTCCGGGTGATCCCCCGGGCCAGGAGCAGGTTCGCGACGTTTCCGCAGGCGATCAGCAGCATGAGGGCCACCGCGGCCATGATCAGGAGCACCTGCGGGCGCAGGCGCGCGACGAGGGCCTCGTGCAGTCCGTGAAGGCGCAGGCCGACCTCCGCGTTCGACTCGGGGTAGGTCTTCTCGAGGCGGCGGGCGATCGCCGTGAGCTCGGCCTGCGCCTGGTCGATCGTCACTCCCTTCCGGAGCCTCCCGACCTGCGCCCAGTTGTGGAAACGGCGCTGCGACGCCGCGGGGCCGTTGAGCCGCATCGGCAGCCAGACGTCCACGTCCACGAGGAAGCGGAAGCCCGCGGGCATCACGCCGACCACGGTCACCGGGTCACCCGCCAGGGTGAGCGTCTCGCCGAGCACCGTGCGCGAGCCGCCGAACCGCCGCTGCCAGTAGGAGTGACTGATGAGGGCCACCGGGGGCAACGGCGTCGGCTCGTCCTGGCCCACGACCGGGCCCGGCTTTCCCTCCTCGGCCGTGAACTGCCTCCCGAGGACGGGGTGGACTCCGAGCGTGGGGAAGAGGTCGACCGAGGAGAACGTGGCGTTGACGTTCTCCGGCCGGTCCCCCCCCGTGACCGTGAGCTTCAGCGAGTACTGGAGGTTGGCGCCGAGCGACTCGAAGCTCGTGGCCTGGTCGCGGAAGTCGAAGTGGTCGTGCGCCGAGAGGCCCGTCGTCCGCTCCTTGAAAGTGGCGATCCCGAAGACGAGCCGGTCCGGCTCCGGGTACGGCAGGGAGGCCAGGAGCACGGCGTTCAGGGCGCTGAAGACGCCGGTCGTCGCGCCGATCCCGAGGGCGAGCGTCAGCACCACGACGGTGGAGAACCCGGGCGCTCTCGCGAAGCCGCGGAACGCGAATCTCAGGTCGGACCAGAGCCCTCCCACGGTCCACCCCGCCTCAGGCCGTCGCGGCCGCGGCCCTGGCGACGCTCTCGTCGACGATCCGGCCGTCGAAGAGGTGGACGGTGCGGTCGGCGTGGTCGGCGTAGCGCGGGTCGTGGGTCACCATGCAGATCGTGGCGCCGCCCGCGTGCAGCTCGCAGAGGAGCTTGATGACGGCGTCGCCGTTGCGCGAGTCGAGGTTCCCGGTCGGCTCGTCGGCGAGGAGGACGAGGGGCCTGCCGACCAGGGCCCGGGCCACGGCGACCCGCTGCTGCTGGCCGCCGGATAGCTGCGCGGGGTAGTGGTTGGTCCGGTGCTCCATGCCGACCTTTCGGAGGGCCTCGCGCACCCGCTCCCTCCGCTCGGCCGCCGGCATCTCGCGGTAGACGAGCGGCAGCTCGACGTTCTCGAAGACGGTGAGGTCTCCGATCAGGTTGAAGTTCTGGAAGACGAAGCCGATCGTGAGGTTGCGCAGCTTCGCCGTCTCGCGGGCCGTCAGCGACTCGACCGGCGCCCCGCCGATCTCGTACCGCCCGGTGGTCGGCGCGTCGAGCAGGCCCATGATCGAGAGAAGCGTGGACTTGCCGCAGCCGGACGGGCCCGCGATGGAGACGTACTCGCCCCGGCGGATGTCGAGGTGGACGTCCGCGAGCGCGTGGGTCTCGACCTCGTCGGTGACGAAGACCTTGCCGACGCCGGCCATCCGGATGAGCGTGTCCTGTTGGGTCGTCATCGATGCTCCTCCCGCCTTACTCGAGGCGAATCCGTTCGTTGTCGTCCCAGCGGGACGTGTCGGAGAGGACCACCTCGTCGCCGGGGACGAGGCCGGAGAGGACCTCGATCGTGTTGACCGACGCCCGACCGAGCCGGACCTTCACGCGCACCGCTTGCGCACCGTCCTTCTCGAGGCGGAAGAGGCCGACCGTCGAGCCCTCCTGGCCGGACGCCGGGCGCCCCACGTAGACGACGTCCTCGAGGCGCTCGATCTCGATCGTGCCGTCCACGTTGAGGTCGGGCCGGGCGCCGCGCGGCAGCTCCCCCGTGAGGGTCAGGTCCACGGTGACCGTCCCGTCGCGGACCGCGGGGTCGAGGCGGGCGACCCTCGCCGCGACGATTCCGTTGCGGGTGTCCACCTCTGCGCGCTGGCCCACCAGGAGGTCGCGGGCCTGCGTCGCCGGCACCTGCACGCGGGCCATCAGCCGTGAGGGGTCCGCGACGCGCGCGAGGTTGAGGCCGGGGGTGACGACCTGGCCCACCTCGACGGCGATCTCCTGCAGCACCCCCGCGAGGCCCGCCCGGACCTGGAGCGAGTAGCGCAGCCGCCGCCTCAGCTCGAACATCGTCCGGCGCTGGTCCACCTCGACGCTCTTCGCCGCGAGCTGGGCCTCGATTCCCGCGCCGGCGGCCGCGAGGCGCTTCCTGTCCATCTCGGCCCGGACCCGGAGCGCATTGGCGCCCGCGATCGAGCTCTTCAGGGTGATGTCGGGGATGAGCCCCTCCCGCGCCAGCTCCTGGTCGGCCTCGGCCCGGAGGCGCCCCTGCTCGTACTGGGCCTCGGCCCAGGCGACCCCGGCCTCCTGGTCGAGCGCCTGGTTCTGGAGCTGCACGCGCAGGCTGACGAGCTCGGCCTCCGCACGTCGGAGCTGCATCTCCGCGTCGACGGCCTCCTGCTCGACCCGGGGGTCCGACAGGACGAGGATCACGGAGTCCGGCTCGACCACGGCTCCCGGCTGGAGGACCCGGCGCTCCACGCGGGCGCTCGTGTCGGCCGGGATCAGGCGGACGACCTCGGGCACGAGCGTTCCCGAGCCGCGGACGCTCCTGACCATCGGACCCCGCTGGACCTTTCCCATCCACACGGTGGCCCGCTCGACCGACGGGGCCGCCGGCTCGAGACGCGAGAGCGCGAAGGCCGCGAGGGAGACGGTGCAGGCCGTCACGACCGCCCACACCGCGTGCCGCCTCCGCTTCTGCTCGGCCACTCCGGTCCGGGGGACGTCCATGAGCCGATCCTCCGGCCGGACAGAAGGCGAGATCCGTGCCATGCGGCGGGATCCGGGAGCGAGCGCTTCCTGCCGGCTCGCAGCCCGGATTACGCCGCGGCGGCCGGGGCGGGGGTGTCCGCTCCTGGGACGAGACCGTCCGGTACCGGACACTCTCGGCCCTAGCGGCGGTGACTTCCCGGCGTCGCTTCGCGGCGCGGCGAGTGCCCGGGCGATGGCACGGCTCCTGCTGCCTCGTGCGGCATGTTCTCGGAGACTCGGCAGGTCCTTCGCTCCCTCCGCCGGATGCCGGGCTTCACGCTCGTCGTCCTCGCGACGTTCGCCCTCGGCATCGGCGCCACGACGGCGATCTACAGCGTCGTCAGCCGGGTCCTGCTCCGGCCCCTCCCCCTGCCCGAGTCGGAGAGGCTCGTCACCGTCTGGACCCGGATGCCGGACGCCGGGATCGACCAGCTCCCCTCCGCCCACGCGGAGTACCTCGACTACCGCGCCGAGACGCGACTCATGGACGAGGTGGGTGCGTACACCACGCGCCCCGCGACGCTGACCGGCGCCGGCGAGCCGGCGAAGCTCCAGGCGGGCCTCGCCACCGCGTCGCTCTGGACCGTCGTGGGAATCCGCCCGACGCTCGGTCGGGGCCTCTCGCCCGACGACGAAGTCAAGGGGGCGGAACCGGTGGCGCTCCTCGGTCACGGGCTCTGGCAGAGCCGCTTCGGCGCCGATCCCGCCGTGATCGGCCGCACGATCCAGCTGGACGGCAAGCCCCGGACGGTCGTCGGGGTCCTCCCGCCCGCCTTCGACTTCACTCAGGCCGCGCCGGACCTCTGGCTCCCCCTCGTTCTCGACCCGGTCCGGCGGGACAACCACCACCTGCTGGTGATCGGCCGGATGAAGGCCGGCACCTCGTTCGGGATGCTGCAGCCCGAGATGGACGCGATCGTCGCCCGCTGGGCGAAGCTCTACTCGCACTCCCATCCCTTCTTCGCCATCCCCATGCGGGAGCTCGTCGTCGGCGGGGTCCGCAGGCCGCTGTCGATCCTCTTCGCCGCGGCGGCGCTCGTTCTCCTCGTCGCCGCGACGAACGTCGCCGGGCTCCTCCTGGCCCGGGGCGAGACGCGGCAGAGGGAGCTCGCCGTGCGGGCGGCGATGGGGGCCGGGCGGCTCTCGCTCGTGCGGAGCCTTCTCGGCGAGAGCGTGATCCTCGCGACCGCAGGCGGCCTCCTCGGGCTCCTCGTCGCGAAGGTCGGGCTCACGGCGATCCTCTCCCTGCAGGAGGGAGCGCTGCCCGGGGTCGACGGGATCGGCCTCGACGGCGGGGTGCTCTTCTTCGCCCTCGCCGTGTCGATCCTCGCCGGCGTCCTCGCGGGCCTCGTCCCGGCCCTTCGCGTGTCGCGGCCGGACCTCGCGAGCATCCTCAAGGGGAGCGGCGAACGGACGGCTTCGGCCTCGGGCCGCCAGCGGCTGCGAAGCCTCCTCGTCGTGACCGAGACGGCCCTTGCGGTGGTCCTCGTGGCCGGCTCGGCCCTCCTCGTCAAGGGTCTCTGGACGCTCTCGCGCGTCGATCCCGGCCTCGACCCCGACCGCGTCCTCGCGGCCCAGGTCAGCCTGCCGCCCGCGAACTACGCAGAGGCCCCGGACGTCCTCGCTTTCTACGACCGCCTTCTCGAGCGGACCGTCGCGTTGCCCGGGGTCCGTTCGACGGCCCTCGTGAACTCGCTGCCGATGCGCGACGAGATGCGCCTGATCCTCGTCGGCGGACCGTGGCAGCCGCCCGGCGCCGAGCCGCTCGGCGCCGTCGTCATGATGGTGACCCCGGCGTACTTCGAGACTCTGGGAAATCCCGTGCTCCGCGGGCGACCGTTCAGCGCCGCCGACCGCTCGGGCGCGGCGCGGGTGGCCGCCCTCAACGAGACGGCCGCCCGGGCTCTCTTCGGCGAAGGGAACCCGCTCGGCAAGCCCCTGTCGATCGTCCAGGCGGAGCCGAAGGAGCCGTCGTTCGAGATCGTCGGGGTCGTCCGCGACGTGCCCGCCGCCGGCCTCGGCACCGAGGTGCAGCCCCAGGTCTACCTGCCCCTCTCCCAGGCGGTCACTCAGATCCGGGGCGTCACGCGGAACGTCAGCGTCACGCTGAGGACCACCGTCGAGCCCGCGAGCCTCGGCGCGGCGCTGCGTTCGGCGATCTGGGAGCTCGACCCGAACCTGGCGGTGTCGAAGGTCGAGACGATGGGAAGCGTCGTCTCTGCGTCGCTCGGCCCCCAGAGATTCCAGGCGACGCTCCTCGCGTCGTTCGCTGTCCTCGCGCTCGTTCTCGCCGCGATCGGGCTCTACGGCCTCCTGGCCCAGTCGGTCGGCCTCCGCCGGCGGGAGCTCGGGATCCGCCTCGCGATGGGAGCGCGACCCCGGCAGCTTCACGCGCTCGTCCTGTCGAAGGGGCTCGCCCTCACCGGGCTCGGGCTCGTGCTCGGCACTTTCCTTGCGCTGGGGAGCGGCCGCCTCCTGGAAGGGCTCGTCTTCGGGATCGGCCGCTTCGATCCCGCGAGCCTCCTCGTCACGGCGGTCGTCCTCCTCCTGACCGCGGCCGTCGCCAGCTACGTGCCCGCCCGGCGGGCCGCGGCGGTCAACCCGGCCGTCACCCTCCGGGAGGAGTGACCCGAGCTCGGCTTCGCCCCTCGCACTTCCCGAGGACGACGACTCCCCGCGCCGCGGACGAACCGTCGCCTGGCGGCACCGCCTGTACGATGGCGGCGTGACGAACGCCCCGAACGACGCCGGTTCCGGCCTCGTCCTCCTGACCGGGGCGACCGGCTACGTCGGCGGCCGGCTCCTGCGCGCGCTCTCCGAGCGGGGCCGCCGCGTCCGCTGCCTCGCGCGGCGGCCGGAGGCCCTCTCCGCCCGGGCGCCCGCAGGGACCGAGGTCGTGCCGGGAGACTGCCTCCGGCGCGAGACGCTCGACGCGGCGCTCGCGGGCGTCGACACGGCGTACTACCTCGTCCACTCGATGGCGGCGGGCGCCGCGTTCGAGGAGCAGGACCGCGCCGCCGCCCGCAACTTCGGTGAGGCGGCCCGCGCCGCGGAGGTGAGGAAGATCGTTTACCTCGGCGGCCTCGGCGAGGCGGGGGCGGGGCTTTCGGCCCACCTGCGCAGCCGGCAGGAGACGGGCGACGTCCTGCGGGCCGCCTCGGGCCTCCCCGTCGTCGAGCTGCGCGCCTCAGTCGTCGTCGGCTCGGGAAGCCTGTCGTTCGAGCTCGTGAGGGCGCTCGTCGAGCGGCTGCCGGTCATGATCTGCCCGCGCTGGGTCGAGACGAAGGCCCAGCCGATAGCGATCGAGGACCTCGTCGCCTACCTCCTCGGCGCGCTCGGCCTCGACCCGGGGGACGGGCTCACCGTGGAGATCGGCGGCGCCGACCCGGTGACGTACGGCGACCTGATGCGGGAGTACGCGGCGCGGCGCGGCCTGAAGCGCTGGTTCATCCCGGTGCCTCTCCTGACGCCCCGCCTCTCGAGCCTCTGGCTCGGCTTGACGACGCCGGTCTACGCGCGCGTCGGGCGCAAGCTGATCGAGGGGGTGAGCAACCCGACCGTCGTCAGGGACGACGCGGCCCGCAGGCTCTTCCCCGAGATCGTGCCGATGGGCCTGGCGAGGTCCATCGAGCGCGCCCTCGCGAACGAGGACGAGGAGTTCGCCGCGACGCGCTGGTCGGACGCGCTCTCCTCGGGCGGCACGGCGCCCGGCGGCTACGGCGGCCTCAGGGTCGGAACCCGTCTCGTCGACTCGCGCACGACGACGGTCCCGGCGACGGCGGCCCGGGCGTTCGCGCCGATCCGCCGGATCGGCGGCGAGAGCGGCTGGTACTACGCCAACGTCCTCTGGCGGCTCCGCGGCTTCCTCGACCTCCTCTTCGGCGGCGTCGGCGTCCGCAGGGGCCGGCGCCACCCGGAGCTCCTCGCCGTGGGGGACGCGCTCGACTTCTGGAGGGTCGAGGCCTTCGAGCCCGAGCGGCGGCTCCGCCTCGCGGCCGAGATGAAGCTGCCCGGGCGGGCCTGGCTCGAGTTCGAGGTCACCGAAGACGAGGGGGGCGCGACGATCCGGCAGACGGCCCAGTTCGACCCCGCCGGGCTCGCCGGCCTCCTCTACTGGTACGGCGTCTACCCGCTGCACGTCCTCGTCTTCAGGGGGATGCTCCGGGGGATCGCCGCGCGAGCGCATCAGGACGGCTGAATTCCTCGCGACGCCGGCTCGCAGGCGCGGGGGGCCGTGCGCCCCCGCTCGCGGTCGCGCGCGACTCTCGCGGGGAAGCGGCGCGTGTCGGGAGGCCGGCCGAACCGCGGCGGCCGCCACGGCCTCGCCGCCTTCGGCGAGCTCTATACTTCGCCCCGGATGTACGGGTACGCGGGCGCGCTCGCGCCGAAGGGGCAGGACGTCATGGCGAAGGGGGCGACGACGCGGCCCGACGGCCTCCCCGGCCTGAACCGCGCGGCCGCCACGCGCAGCTGGCGCCTCCTGACGACCATCGGTCTCCTCTCCGCCGCTTCCGGGTGGCTCTTCAATCGCTGGGTCGAGAACCAGGAAGCGAAGGAGACCACCGCGGAGCCCTGATGGACTTCTCGTCGATCGTCCAGAACGTCGTCTCGCCGGCCTTCCTCTTCTTCTTCCTCGGCTTCGGGGCGGTGCTCCTGAAGTCCGACCTCGAGATCCCCCACCCCCTCCCGAAGTTCTTCTCGCTCTACCTCCTCCTCTCCATCGGCTATACGGGGGGCGAGAAGCTCGCCCACGCCGGCCTCTCCTGGAGCGTGGCCCTCTACATCGCCGTGGCGATGCTGATGGCGCTCGCGGTGCCCTTCTACACGTTCTTCGTCCTCCGGCGGATCCTGTCCGTCTACGACGCGGCGGCGATGGCGGCGACCTACGGGTCGATCAGCATCGTCACGTTCATCGTCGGTACCGAGTTCCTCACGCGCCTCTCCGAGCCCTACGGCGGCTACATGGTGGCGATCATGTCGCTCATGGAGTCCCCGGCCGTGATCATGGGAATCCTCCTCGTGAGGCTCTTCGCCCCGCGCGGCAAGGACTCGCCAGAGCGGCCCGGGATCGGCCACCTCCTGAAAGAGTCGATCCTCAACGGGACGGTCTACCTCCTCCTCGGGAGCCTCGTCGTCGGCGTACTCACGGGGAACAGCGCCGGCAAGGGGCTCGAGCCGTTCACCGTCGGGATCTTCAAGGGGATGGTCCTCTTCTTCCTCCTCGACACGGGGATGCTCGCGGCGCGTCGCGCGAAGACGCTGCTCAAGGTCGGCCCGAAGCTCGTCCTCTTCGGTATCGGGGCGCCGCTTCTCAACGGCGCGGTCGGCGTCCTCCTCGCCTGGGCGATGGGGATGGGCCGGGGCGACGCGCTCCTCTTCGCGATCCTCTGCGCCTCGAGCAGCTACATCGTCGTCCCGGCCGCCATGCGCCAGGCCGTCCCCGAGGCGAACCCCGGCCTCTTCGAGCTTCTCTCCCTCTCCGTGACGTTCCCCTTCAACATCAGCGTCGGCATCCCTCTCTACTGGGGAGCCATCCGCCTCCTCATCGGGTGACGAGATGAAGCCCGTCAAGCGTGTCGAGATCGTCGTCGAGACCCTCGTCCTACAGCGCGTCACGGAGATCGTCGACGCCGCCGGGATCAAGGGTCACACCGTCATCCGCAATGCCGGAGGCAAGGGAAGCCACGGCGAGCGCTTCGAGGACGAGCTCGTCGACACCCACCGGAACGCCTACATCGTCGTCGCCTGCGACGAGGCCCAGCTCCAGCCCCTCCTCACCGCCCTCCGCCCCCTCCTCTCCCGCTTCGGCGGGATGTGCCTCGTGAGCGACGCGTGGTGGCTGGTGCACTGAGGCTGGATCGGACGGTCGGCGGTCCCGACCCTCGCGACGCTCGCCAGCTCCAGAGAGAGAGGGCGACGATCGTGAGATCGAAGACGTTCCAGCCGTCGAAGAAGAAGCGGTGGATTCGCGGAGCCAGCGCGAAGAGGCGCACCGCGATCTCGGCGACGGAGACGACCTGAAGCGCGAAGCCCAGGGCGTCGAAGAGTCCCCCCAGCGCTCCTACGGCGTGGGGGACGTCTCGAGAACCCCGGCGGCGCATCGCGCGCCCGGGCGGCGGGCCGGTGTCGTTCTCGCGATGGCGCCGGGGCTGCTCTTCGCGCACTTCGCGCGCTTCCTCGCGCCGGTGGCCTCCGGGTAGGCCCTCGAGGAGTCGCGGGAGTGGGTGGCCGGCACCTTACGGGATCAGCCTGGTGGCCGACCTCCTGGCCGCGATCATGGTGACGCTGACGGGCGTCACCGGGCTGGCCGTCGCCGTCTGTTCGCCGGGGTCGATCGACGCGGGACGCGAGGCCCACGGGTACCACCCGCTCTTCCACGTCCTGCTCATGGGCGTGAGCATGGCCTTCCTCACCGGGGACCTCTTCAACCTCTACGTGACGTTCGAGGTCATGCTCATGGCCTCGTTCGTGCTGCTGTCCCTGGGGCGGAGCGGGCCCGGCTCGAGGGCGCCGTCAGGTACGTGACGCCCAACCTCCTCTCTTCGGCCGTGTTCCTCGCCGCCGTGGGTGCTCTCTAATCCGTCGCGGGCACGCTCAACATGGCCGACCTCGCGCTCGCGGTGCAGCGGGGCACCGACCCGGCCTCGTCACGACGCTCGCCGGGCTCTCCGTGAGGTCGGAGCCAGTGCGGCCGTGGCGAGCGACGCGGGCGACGTCATTCTCCCGGCTCTTCCGGCCGCCCTTTTCCACGCGGTGGGGTGTCATCCGGTCGCGGGTCTGGCCACCGCCTTTGCATCTTCTTCTCGTTCCTCGTTCCCGGGATGGTCCAAGGCTGGATGACCGGCGCCGTGGGCGCCTCGAGCGCCTCGCCGTTCGCCGGGACGACGAAGCGCGGCGGCGGGACCCCGTCGTGGCGGAGCCGGGCGAGCGCGGCGGCGACGTCGGCGGCCGGTTCGTCGATCCCGTCGTCAGCCTGGGGGAAGGTCCCGAAGTGGACGCCGACGCTCGTCTCCGCCTCGAGGACCCGGGCGGCGGCGACGGCCTCGGCCGGGTCGACGTGGACCGGCTTCATGAACCAGCGCGGACGGTAGGCGCCGATCGGCAGGAGCGCGAGGCGCATCGGCCCGAAGCGGCGCCGCACCTCCTCGAAGTGCGGCCCCCACCCCGTGTCGCCCGCGTAGTAGACGCGTCCCGAGGGCCCTTCCACGACGAAGCCGCACCAGAGCGTCCGGTCGCGGTCGAAGAGGCCGCGCCCCGAGAAGTGTGCGGCGGGCACCGCGGTCACGCGGACGCCCGGCGCGAGGTCGTGCCCCTCCCACCAGCCGAGGTCGACGCCGCCGGGAATCCCCTTGCGCCGGAGGTACTCGGCGTTCCCGAGCCCCGTGATCACGGGGGCGCGGAAGCGTTCCTCGATCCGCCGGAGGGTCGGGAGGTCGAGGTGGTCGTAGTGGTTGTGCGAGAGGAGGACCGCGTCGATCGGCGGGAGGTCCTCGAAGCGCAACCCCGGCTCCTTCAGGCGCTTCACGCCGAGCCACGAGGCCGGCCCGACGCGGTCCGACCAGACCGGGTCGGTGAGGAGGTTCAGCCCGTCGACCTGGACGAGGACGGTGGAGTGGTTCACGAACGTGACGCGCAGCGCGCCCCCCGCCACGCGCCGGGGCGGAGGCGCGGCGGGGGCGACGGCGAGCTTTTCCTCGGGCCACGGCCCGCGGTCGCGGTCGGTGATCCACTTCAGGAAGGCGCCGAAGCCGTGCTTCTCCGGGACTTCGTTCTGGAACCGCTTCCCGTCGAAATACGCCGTCCGCGGCCCTTCGTACCCCGGCGCCGAGAGGAGGCAGCCCGTCGTCGCGACCGCCGCCGCGAAGACGGCGACGGCGCCGAGCAGCGTCCCGAGAGCCCGGCGAAGCCGGTGAGAGGAGGTTGGCGGCACGATCGGTCAGCCCCCGGTGAAGAGGCGGCCGAGGCCGGCGCCGTCGAGCACCGACCCCTCCTCCGAGCGGCCCGTGCGTGAAGCGGCCGAGACGATCCGGTCGGCGAGGCGCGAGAGCGGGAGCGACTGGAGCCAGACCTTCCCGGGCCCGGCCAGCGACGCGAAGAAGACACCTTCCCCGCCGAAGAGCGCCGTCTTCACGTTTCCGACGAACTGGATGTCGTAGGAGACGGACGGCGAGAGCGCGACGAGGCAGCCCGTGTCCACGCGGAGCGTCTCCCCGGCGGCGAGGTCGACCGGGTGGATCGTCCCTCCCGCGTGGACGAAGCAGAGGCCGTCTCCCGTGAGGCGCTGCATGACGAAACCCTCTCCGCCGAAGAGACCGACGCCGAGCCGCTTCTGGAACGCGATCCCGACCGACACGCCGCGGGCCGCGCAGAGGAAGGAGTCCTTCTGGCAGACGAGCTCGCCGCCGAGCCTCGCGAGGTCCATCGGTAGGATCTTCCCGGCGTAGGGGGCCGCGAAGGCGACCCTCTCGCGGCCGCGGCCGGCGTTCGTGAAGACGGTCATGAAGAGACTCTCGCCCGTCAGGAGCCTCTTCCCGGCGCCGAGGAGCGCCCCCATCAGCTTCGACCCGCCCGGCGGCGCGGCGGAGGAGCCGTCGCCGAAAACGGTTTCCATCGCGATCCCCGAGGTCATGAACATCATCGAGCCCGCCTCGGCGACGACGGCCTCGCCCGGGTCGAGCGTCACCTCGACGAACTGCATCTCGGAGCCGTGAACCTCGAAGTCGATCTCGTGCGCCCGACGCGGAGGAGGAGGAGGAAGCGGGGGTGCGCCCGGGGCGGACGGCCCGGCGAGCTCGGGGATGCCGCCGAGCGGCGTCCAGTTCGCGAGGCCCGGCCCGAACGCGAGCGTCGCGCGGTCGGCGCTGCCGCTGGCGAGGCTCGTCCGGACCTCGTCCGCCGTGAGGGGACCCACGGAGTGGCCGCCGATGAGGAGGTGCCAGCGAGCTTCGGACATCGTTCCGCTTCCTTTCAGGAAGCCGGGGCGGCGTCGATCGCCGCCGCGGTCCTCGCCTCGAGCGCCGCCGTCCGGTCGGGCGCGAGCCCGAGGCGGCTCGCCACGTGCGCGAGGTAGACCCTCTCCGGGCCCGAGACCCCCTCGTCGGCGCGCACGACGGTGAAGGCGAGTGCGTACAGGGCTTCGGCGCTCGACGGCGGGGCGTCGCGGAGGATCTCGGAGAGAGGCGTCGGTCGCGCGATCTCCGCCGCGACCGCGTCCTCGGCCCCCTCGGCGCGGGCGACGGCGAGGAGCGCCTCGCGTTCCCCGTCCGAGAGGACGCCGTCGGCGCGGGCCGCCGAGAGCGCGAGCCTCACGAGCCGGAGCGCCTCCGGAGGGAACGACGCCTCCGCGACGGAGGACGCGCGGGCGGGGGCCGCGAAGGCTGGCCCTGGCGGAGGCGGAATCGTCGCGAGGGGCGGGGGGGCGGGAGGGCCGCCCCCCGGCGCTCCCCCCTTCGCCTGGAGCGTCTCCCAGACGCCCCAGGCGAGACCAGCCGCGCCGATAAGGCCGGCGGGCGTCATGAGCCCCGAGGAGGCGAGGAAGCCGCGGGCCTTTCCGGTCTTCTTCCTCCCTCCGCCGAGAGCGGTGCGCGCGATGTCGAGGACGAGACGAGAGGGGTCCACCGTGCCTCCTGGCCACCCGCGTCCGATGGGGCGGCGTCCCAGCCTCAACGCGCCCGGGAGCCGCATTGTTCCCGCACCGGGGCTCCCGGGGAGCTCCCGCCGCGGCCCGCCGCGTTCGCACGGAGGCGGTGCAAGGCCCCGGGGCGGGACGGAGCGTATGACGCGCTACGCGCCGTCGCGTCAGGCGCCGTCGCGGCTGACGATCGCCGCGCCGGCCATCAGCTCCTCGAGGAGCGCGAGGGCGCACTTGCCGCTCATCCGGAACGGGTCGAGGACCGGCGTCTCCGAGAACCTCAGGACGGTGCCACGGTTGACCCTGTTCAGGTTCACGTTCCCCATCCGCCAGGTCGCGAAGCGCCGCTCTCCGATCTCCTCGTAGTCGAGGAGCGTTACGTTCTCGTGTCGCGGGTCGCGCAGGATGCGGCCGTAGAGCTCGTTCACCGAGGCGCGGCCCCCCTCGAGCACCTGGAGGAAGACGTTCCCCTCCGTCGAGGTGCAGAGGATGCCGGTGAGGCCGTGCGCCGCGTTGTACTCGTGGGCCTTCTCGAGGATCGAGGCGACGAGCTTCTCGTCGATCGGTGCGACGGAGCGGCTGGCGTAGAGGAGGCGGACGAGCATCTCTTCTCTCCCTAGCTCGTCCGGCCCGCCAGGAGCGAGAGGAGCTCGCGCCTCAGGTCGGGGTTCTTCAGGAACGAGCCGCGCATGACGCTGTTCGTCATCTTCGAGTCCGAGTCCTTCACGCCGCGCCACTTCATGCAGTAGTGGTCGGCCTCCATCACGACGGCGAGACCGTCGGGCTGCATCTTGTTCTGGAGGAGCTCGGCGAGCTCCGTGATCGCCTCCTCCTGGATCTGGGGGCGGGCCATCACCCACTCCACGAGACGGGCGTACTTGGAGAGGCCGATGAGGGCGGAGTGCTCGTTCGGCATCACGCCGACCCAGACCCTGCCGATGATCGGGCAGAGGTGGTGGGAGCAGGCGCTGCGCACCTTGATCGGGCCGACGATCATCAGCTCGTTCAGGCGGCCCACGTTCGGGAACTCGGTCACCGGCGGCTGCGCCCCGTAGCGGCCGGCGAAGACTTCCATCAGGTACATCTTGGCCACGCGGCGGGCCGTGTCCCGCGTGTTGTGGTCGCTCGCCGTGTCGATGACGAGCGCCTGGAGCACCCCCTCGATCTTCTCGGCGACCTCCAGCCGGAGCTCGTCGAGCTCCCCCTCCTCGATGAAGGCGGCGATGTTGTCGTTGGCGCAGAAGCGGCCGCGCGCCTTTCGGATGCGTTCCCGGATGCGGTCGGCGACAGGCGTCCTTCCGTCTGCGATCCGGCTCGCGGGCCCTACGGCCCCGGCCTGGCTCGACATGGGCTCGATCTCCTGTGGAAAAAGGCTACCACGCGGACTCCGGGGCCTTCGCCGTCCCGGCGCCGGGACCCTGGACTCCCCTCTCGATCGCGAGGAGCGAGACGTCGTCCCGAGGGCTGCCGTCCGCCCAGCGGCGCACGGCGTCCGCGAGAAGCTCGAGCCCCTCGAGGAGAGGCCGTTCCCGCGTCCGCTCGATCTCGGCCATGAGCCGCGCCGAACCGAACTCGACCTCCGAGGCGTCCTGCGCCTCCGTGACGCCGTCGGTGTAGAAGTAGATCCGGTCCCCCGGCGCGAGGGTGACGGCCTCGTCCCGGTACGACGCGCCCTCGATCATCCCGATCGGCAGGCCGCGCCCCGGCAGCTCCACGGGCGGCTCTCCCCGGCGCAGGAGGAACGGCGACGGGTGGCCGGCAACCACGTAGCGGAATCGCCCCTCCGAGCCGTCGTACGCCCCGTACACGAGGGTGAAGTACTGCCGCGTCTTCTCCATCGGGAACTGCCGGTTGAGGCGCCCCGCGAGCCTCGCGGGAGAGACGGTGGCCGGGCCGTCTCCCGCGACCTCGACAAGGAGGGAGCCTTCGCGGGAGGGAGACAGCAGGTGGTTCAGCGTGAACGACAGGAGGGCGGCCCCGACGCCGTGCCCGCTGACGTCCGCGAGGTAGAGCCCCACCGAGCCGCGAGGGAGGGGGACGACCCCCATCGCGTCGCCCGCGAGGTCGGTGCAGGGGTGGAACGCGCGGGCGACGCGGAGACCCGGGAGGTTCATCTCCGGCGGCGGGAGGAGGGACTGCTGGACGCGCGCCGCCAGCCGCACCTCGGTTTCGAGCGCTTCCTTGGCGCGCCGAAGCTCCTCCTCGGCGTTCCTTCGGGCGGTGACGTCCGACTGGATTCCGATGAAGTGGGTGACCTCTCCCCTCTCGTCGCGGACGGGCGTGATCGACAGCCGGTTCCAGAACGGCGTCCCGTCCCTGCGGTAATTGAGGATCTCCTCGACGCACTCGCGTTCCCCCGCGACGGCGGAGCGAATCCTCTCGACCGCGACCGGGTCCGTGTCGGTTCCCTGGAGGAACCGGCAGTTCCTCCCCAGCACCTCGACGGCGGCATAGCCCGTCACGCGCTCGAAGCCCTCGTTCACGTAGATCAGGGGACGGTCCGGGTGGCGGGCGTCGGCGATCGTGACCCCCTCCGCCGCCACGTCGAGGGCGCGGTCCTTCAACGCGAGCTGGTCTCCCGGCGCCCTTTCCCGGAGGAGGGCCGCGAGAGGAGAAGTCCCGGTGGTCTCCGATGGTTGGTTCGAGATGCGCGCCCCCTCCTCCCGATGCGCGCCGATCATAGGCGTCGGGGCGCCGCCACGACTCCTCGAGATGGCGAGCCCGGCTCGCGCGCCGGTCCGCCTTCGGGACGGCCCCGGGGAACGGGTCTCGCGCGCGCGTGCTCCCCGCTCAGGGAACCGTCGCCGGCGGGCGCCCCGCCGCCATCCCACCGTCGACGGGAAGGACCGCGCCCGTGACGTTCGCGGCGCCGTCCGACAGGAGATAGAGGACGGCCGCTGCGACGTCGGCGGGTTCGGAGATGCGGCCCGTCGGGTGCATCGCCTGCGACACCCTGAGGCTCGCCTCGCTCCCCGTGATCGCGGCCGACATCGGCGTCCGCACGAGACCCGGGGAGACGACGTTCACGCGGATGCCATACCGCGCGAGGTCCATCGCCGCCGCGCGGGCGAGGCCGACGACCGCGGCCTTCGCCGCCGAGATCGCGGCGTGGTTCGGCAGGCCCAGGGAGGCCGCCGCCGAGCCGAAGAGGACGATCGAGCCGGCCCGCGCCTTCCGCATCGGACCGAGAGCGGCGTGCAGGGCTCGGAAGGCCGAGCCCGCGTTCAGGTCGAGGTGGCGGGCGAAGTCCTCCTCGCCCGTCGCCGAGAACGGTTTCAGGAGGATGGAGCCGACGGCGTGGACCCAGCCGTCGAGGCGACCGAACCGGCCCACGGCCTCCGCCGCGGCGGACGAAAGGGCGGCCTGCGAGCCCGAGTCCGCGGCGAACGCGCTCGCGGCCCCCGCCCGCCCCGCGAGGGCGTCCAGCTCGGCGACGCGCTCGGCGAGCCTCGCCTCGTCTCTCGCGACGAGGAGAACGCTCCCCCCCTCGCGCACGACCTCGCGGGCCACCTCGCTTCCGATTCCGCCGGTTCCCCCGGCGACGACGACCGACTTGCCCGAAAGCCTCATGCCGCTCTCTACGCCGTGCCGGCGCGGCCGGACTGTCCCGCGGCTGGCGGGCGCGCGAGCGCGCCCCGCTACGCGCCCGGCTTCCAGTAGCCGTGGAAGCTGACCGGCACGTGGTGCTCGAGGAGGACGCGGGCCACCGGACCGTTCTCGACCCTGGCCGCGTCGAGGATCGCGAGCGAGCTTCGCCTCGAGTCGCCGTCGTAGAGCTCGACGAGGAGCCAGCCTCCCTCCTCCCCGGAGCGCGCCGGGTCGTGGACGAAGACCGGCTCGCTCGTGAAGACGCGGTCGCCGAAGTCGTGCTCGACGGTGCTCCCGTTCTCGAAATCGACCCGCGCCACGGCGTTCCAGAAGAACTGCTTCGGCCGGGCGCTCGCGACGTACCCCCAGCGGTTGGGCCGGCCGAGGAGGCGGTCGTCGATCCGCGGCCACTCGAAGCTTCCCCCGGCGACGACCTCGTTCTTCGCGCGTCTCGCGCCCGGCACGACCCGGATCCGCCTCACGAGCCCCGGGTACTCGAACCGCCCCGGGCGGCCCTCCATCACGGCAGTGACGAGCGGGTCCTCGCCGATGAAGTGGTCGGGGTCCTCGTATCCGACGAAGTCGAGGACGACGTCGTCCCCCTCCTCGTGCCCGTTGAAGGAGTGCCACATGAACGACGCGTCGGTCTCGACGAAGCGGGGCACCGCGCCGGCCCGCCGCTCCCTCGGGAGGATCATCAGGAGGCTCCCGTCGGCCCCGTCCCAGCGGAGGGAGTCGACGATGCTCCTGAGGCCGAGGAGAAGGCCGAAGACCTCGATCGTGGCGGGGTGGAGGTGGAGGACGACGAAGCGCCGCGTCACGAACCAGTCGTGGAGGTAGGAGAAACGGGGCAGCGGCCAGACGTCGTGCCCGGAGAGGGAGCCGTCGGCGGCGAACGTCGTCAGGTGGACGTTCAGCTTCCGCCCGAACTCGAGGCCGAAGTGGAGCCACTCGCCCGTTTCCACGTCGATCTTGCTGTGGGCCGCGTAGAGGGTCAGGTCGCGCGGGAGGCCGAAGCTCGTCTCGCCGACCGTCTCGAGCGTGCCGGCGTCGAGCTCCCACGGGAGCCCCGTCTCGTCGAACGCGAAGAGCTTTCCCCAACGGGGGACCGCCGTGATGCCGGCCTGGCTCCGGATGTTCCGCTCGGGAAGTACGTTCGCGAAGAAGCCCCCGGGGGCCTGGGTGCTGAACGTGCCGAAGACGAACGCCCCGGCCTTCTCCTCGGCCGCGAACTTCTCCGTCCTCACGAAGCGGGCCCGGTAGAAGACCCCCGCCTCGCCGAACCGGAACGACTGGACGAGGCCGTCGCCGTCCAGGAGCGCCCGCCGGCGTTTCCCTCCCCGGTCGAAGAGGCCGGGCCCGTTCCTGTAGAGCGTCCCGCGAAGCCCCGCCGGGATCGTCCCCTCGACCCGCGGCGCGTACGCCCGCTCCTCGGCGAGGCTCGTCGCGAGCCCGCCCCACGGCTCGGCGTCCATGAGGGGGCCGGTGAGGCTCGTCTTCAAGGGCGGGCTCGTGGCGCAGCCCGGCGCGGCCAGGGCGATCGCGCCCGAGCCGAGGAGGCGGAGGAGCTCCCGCCGCGTCGGGCGGCTCTCCGACGTGCGACCGGGTCTACTCACGGGCGGACGTGTCAGCCCTGCGGCTTGTAACGGTGCTCTTCGCAGAACGTGGACTGGGGCGTGTGGGCGGGGCGGAAGCAGACCCGGCAGGTGCCGGCCACGGGGGGCGGGCCCGCCGCCTTCGCAGGGTTCCTCTTCATCAGCTCGGCGAGGAACCCGACGCCGAAGACGCCGGCCGCGACGAGGACGCCGAGAGGGGCCGCGAAGAGGACCGGCAACCCGATCAGCGCGAGCCCGACGCCCGCGACGAGGCCGGCGGCCCCGGCCGCCAGGAGCGGCACCGCCACTCCCCTTCCCGTCGCCTGCTGCTTCCTCCGCTGCGTCGCGAGCGCGACCCTCACGTGCTCCTCGGGAATGCCGAGCTCCTCCGCGATCGCGAAGACGTTCCCCTCGCTCTTCAGCCCCGGGACCGCGGCCTCCTGCTTCAGGGCCTCTCCCTGGAGGCGGCTCGCCTCCTGAAGGACCGCGGTCAGCTCGTCGCCCGAGAGGGCGATCGAAGGCGGGGCCTGTCGCGGACGCTGCCTGAGGGACTCTTCGGCCATGGGGGAATTCTAGAGGAAGCGCGCCTCCCCGGCGTCCCCCGCCCTACCCCGTCGTCAGCTTGCGGTACTTGATCCGGTGCGGCTGGTCGGCGGCCGAGCCGAGGCGCCGGTGCCGGTCGGCCTCGTACTCCTGGTAGTTCCCCTCGTACCAGAAGGTCTTCGAGTCCCCCTCGAAGGCGAGCATGTGGGTCGCGACACGGTCCAGGAACCAGCGGTCGTGCGAGATGACGACGGCGCAGCCCGCGAAGGAGAGGAGCGCTTCCTCGAGGGCCCGGAGCGTGTCGACGTCGAGGTCGTTCGTCGGCTCGTCGAGAAGGAGGAGGTTTCCCCCCTTCTTCACCGTGCGGGCGAGGTGGAGGCGGTTCATCTCGCCGCCCGAGAGGTCGCCGATCCGCTTCTGCTGGTCGGCCCCCTTGAAGTTGAACATCGAGCACCAGGCGCGGCTCGACATCTCGCGCCGGCCCACCATGATCTTCTCCTCGCCGCCGGAGATCTCCTCCCACACCGACTTCGTCGGGTCGGGGCGCTCGCGCCCCTGGTCGACGTACGAGGGGACGACCGTCTCGCCCACCGTCAGGACGCCGCCGTCGGGCGTCTCGAGGCCCATGATCATCTTGAAGAGCGTCGTCTTGCCGGCGCCGTTGGCGCCGATGACGCCGACGATGCCCCCCTTGGGCAGGTCGAAGGTGAGGTCGTCGAAGAGGAGCTTGTCGCCGTAGGCCTTCTTCAGCCCCTCGGCCCTGACGACGACGTCGCCGAGACGCGGGCCCGCGGGGATGTAGATCTCGTTCGTCTCGCCGCGGTTCTCGGGGCCGCTCTCGGCGAGGAGCTGCTCGTAGGCCTGGAGGCGCGCCTTACCCTTGGCGTGCCGCGCGCGCGGCGCCATCCGGACCCACTCGAGCTCGCGCTCGAGCGTCTTCTGCTTGGCGCTCTCGGCCTTCTCCTCCTGCTCGAGACGGGTCTTCTTCTGCTCGAGCCAGGAGGTGTAGTTCCCCTTCCACGGGATGCCGGCGCCACGGTCCAGCTCGAGGATCCACTGCGCGACGTTGTCGAGGAAGTAGCGGTCGTGCGTGACCGCCACGACGGTGCCGGGGTAGTCGGCGAGGTGGTGCTCGAGCCAGCCGACCGACTCGGCGTCGAGGTGGTTCGTCGGCTCGTCGAGGAGGAGGAGGTCGGGCTTCTCGAGGAGCACGCGGCAGAGCGCGACGCGCCGCCTCTCGCCGCCGGAGATCTTCGTCACGTCCGCATCGGGGGGCGGGCAGCGCAGGGCGTCCATCGCCGTCTCGAGCGTCCGGTCGAGGTCCCACCCGTTGGCCGCCTCGATGGCGTCCTGGACCTTCCCGTACTCGGCCATGACCTTGTCCATCTCGTCGTCGGGGAGGCTCTCCCCCATCTTCTCGCCCAGCTCGTCGAAGCGCGCGAGGAGCTTCTTCACCGGGGCGACGGCCGCCTCGACGTTCTCGAGGACCGTCTTGGCCGGGTCGAGCCACGGGTCCTGGGCGAGGAAGCCGACGCGCGTCCCCTCGGCCGCGAAGGCCTCTCCGTTGAACTCGGTGTCGACGCCCGCCATGATCCTGAGGAGCGACGACTTCCCCGCCCCGTTCAGGCCGAGGACGCCGATCTTGGCGCCGGGGAAGAAGGCGAGGTAGATCCCCTTCAGGATCTCCCGGCGCGGCGGGACGACTTTCTGGAGGTTGACCATCGTGTAGATGTACTGCTGTGCCATGGCGGCCGGAATCTAGCAGGTGCGCCCCCCGCACGCGGCTCCGGGCCGCCCCGGGCCGGGAGAGGACGGTCCCGTAAACTCCGCTGGGGGCCGGCCCGGAGCCGGCCGCGGAGACCGAATGCGCCGAGCCGCCTCCTTCCTCTCCCTCGCCCTCCTCGCCGCGCCCCTCCTGGCGCAGGACGCCACGCCCGTCCCGCGGGTCCCCCTCTCGCCCCGGGCGGCCGAGGAGATCGCGGTCGGGCCGGGGAAGATGCGCGTCGAGTACAGTCGTCCGTTCGCGAAGGGGCGCAGGGTCTTCGGCGGCCTCGTCCCGTACGGAAAGGTCTGGCGGACCGGCGCGAACGCCGCGACGACGCTGACGACGGACGTCGACATCGCCCTCGGATCCGTCGGCATCCCGAAGGGGACCTACACGCTCTACACGGTTCCCGGGGAGAAGGAGTGGCTGCTGATCGTCAATCGCCAGACCGGCCAGTGGGGGACCGAGTACGACCCGAAGCTGGATCTCGTGAGGATCCCGGCGAAGGCCCATTCCCGGCCCGACCACCTCGAGGCGATGACGATTTCCTTCCTCCCCACGGACGCTCTCAAGGGGACGCTCCGCATCTCCTGGGAGAAGCGGATCGTCTCCGTCCCCTACACCTACCGGAAGTGACGGGCCGCCTCCCGGCGCGCCCGAAGGAGCCCTGCCGATGACCCAGAAGCCCGTCCGGACGGCGATCCTCGCCGCACTTGCCCTCGCCGTCTCCCTCCCGCTCCAGGCCGCCGCGGCGAAACGCGCCGTCACGATCGAGGACCTCCACCGGGTCAAGGGGGTCGGCGAGGCGACGATCTCTCCCGACGGAAGGAGCGTCGCGTACGCCGTCACGACGACCGACCTTCCGGCGATCAAGCGGTGGACCAACCTCTGGCGCGTCGACGCCGACGGGAGGAACGCCCGCGCGCTGACCGTCCTCGACAAGCGCGACGCGAGCCCCGCCTTCTCGCCCGACGGCGCCACGCTCGCCTTCCTCTCCACCCGCTCCGGCACGCCCCAGGTCTGGTTCCTCCCGGTCGCCGGGGGCGAGCCCGAGAAGAGGACCGACGTCCCCGGCGGCGTCTCCGACTTCCGCTTCTCGCCGGACGGAAGGCGGCTCTTCCTCGTCGCCGACGTCTGGCCCGAGTGCGGCGCCGACCTCGACTGCAACCGGAAGAAGGACGAGGCGATGGAGAAGGGGAAGATGAAGGCGGTCGTCGCCGACTCCCTCTTCGTGAGGCGCTGGGACTCCTGGGAGGACGGCAGGAGGACCCACGTCCTCCGGATGGAGCTGGCGGACCCGAAGGCCCCGCTCGTCGACCTGACGCCGGGCGACTGGGACTCCCCCGCCTTCTCCGTCGGCGGCCCGGAGTGGGACCTCTCGCCCGACGGCAAGGAGCTCGCCTTCACGTCGCACCGCGAGGCCTTCCCGGCCGCCTCGACGAACGTCGACCTCTTCGTCGTCCCTGTGGACGGGACGCCCGAGGAGCTGAAGGCCCCGAAGAACCTCACCGCGAAGAACCCCGCCTTCGACGGCTCGCCGCGCTACTCCCCCGACGGCAAGTCGATCGCCTTCCGGATGCAGCGGACGCCCGGTTACGAGTCGGACCGCATCCTCCTCGCCCTCCACGACCGTGCCTCGGGCGCGACGCGCGTTCTCACCGAGACCTTCGACTCCTGGGTCGGGGACTTCCGCTTCCACCCGGACGGCAAGCGGGTCTTCTTCCTCGCCGACATGAAGGGCCGGACGCCCCTCTTCGACCTCGACCTCGCCACGGGCGGGGTCCAGGCCGCGTCGGTCGTCGGGCACGTCGACGGCTTCGAGATCGCCCCCGACGGGACCTGGGCCGTCCTCGCCCGCCGGCAGATGCACCTCCCGACCGAGCTCTACCGCGTGACGCTCGTCGGGAAAGAGGCCGGGAAGGCGACGCCCCTGACGAGCCAGAACCAGGCCCTCGTCGCCGAGGTCGACTTCCGCCCGATGGAAGAGGTCTACGTCGACAGCCCTTCGGGCAAGAAGATCCAGGTCCTCCTCGTGAAGCCTCACGGCTTCGACCTCGCCAAGAAGTACCCCGTCATCGTGAACGTCCACGGCGGCCCGCAGATGCAGTGGGCCGACGCCTTCCGGGGCGACGCGCAGGTCTACCCGGGGGCCGGCTACGTCGTCGCCTTCCCGAACCCGCACGGCTCCACCGGCTGGGGCCAGGACTTCACCGCCGCCATCTCGGGCGACTGGGACGGCAAGGTGATGAAGGACGTCGGCGCCGTCGCCGACTGGCTGACGGCCCAGCCCTGGGTGGACGCCGAGAGGATGGGGGCGATGGGCTGGTCGTGGGGCGGCTACGCGATGATGTGGCTGGCCGGGAACGACACCCGCTACAAGGCGCTCGCCTCGATGATGGGGGTCTACGACCTCAGGTCGATGTACTCGATGACCGAGGAGCTCTGGTTCCCCGAGTGGGACCTCAGGGGGACCCCCTGGCAGAACCCGGAGGGGTACGCGAAGCAGAGCCCCTCGTCGTACGTCACGAATTTCAAGACGCCGACGCTCGTCGTCACGGGCCAGAAGGACTTCCGCGTGCCGTACACGCAGTCCCTCGCCTTCTTCACCGACCTCCAGAAGATGAAGGTCCCCTCCCGCCTCGTCGTCCTCGAGAACTCGGGCCACTGGCCGGGCTGGTACGACATGGTCCTCTACTACTCCGCCCACCTCGACTGGTTCCACCGCTACCTCGGCGGAGCCCCCTCCCCGTACGACCCGACGGCGCTGACGCGCAACGAGGTCTTCGGGAAGGAGAAGGAGGAGAAGGGAGAGCCGAAGGAGGAGGCGCCGAAGTAGCCCGACGCGGCTCCCTTCCCGGTTCTGCCCGGAGCGGACGAGCTTCGTCTTCGGTCTTCGAGAGGCCCGAAGCGATTGCGGCAGGATGGTACCGTTCCTCCGCGACCCGCACGGTATGAACCGCCAGTCCCTCGAGCGGCCTTGACGCCGGGGGGGGGGGGGGACACTACGATTGAGCCTTCTGGAAAGGGGGGTGATCATGCTTCAGAGGCCTCTGGGTCTTCGCCTCGTCCTGGGCGCTCTTCTCGCCCTCGGGTTGGTTCTTCCAGGGGGAGATTCGCTCGCCTGCTACACATGTTCTCCAGCCAGCGGCGGTTCCTGGACTTGTCCTTGGGCCGGCTTTTCATATGGCACGGACTGGTGTCATATCCAGACGGACGCCACGATCACGATCTGCTCTCCCGGAGGGGGGTGCAGCGACATTGGCCCAGGAGCGATAGACGGCGGTACGAACGCATACTGTGACATCCACGACGACCCCGTCGGCTGCCGAAGGCGCGGGCCCTTCGAACAGATCGGATCGCTCCGGCCCGTCGTTTACGGAGAGACTCAGGTCTGTACGGCCGGACCCCGGCCCGGAGCCGGGGTGAAGTCCGAGTCCGTCTTATCCCGTTCCGCCCCGCCTTCGGTTCGGCTCTGAAGCCTCCGCTCTCGGCTCTCGCGGGAGGGCCGCCCACGTCACCCCTGCACTCAGAAGGGGCCGTTCATGACACGAGGATTCCTCGCCGGCGCCGTCATCACGATCAGGATCGCCCTGCCTTCCGACCTCGCCGTGAACGAGACCCCGCCGCTGCGAGTCGAGTGGAGGGACCTCTCGGGCGGATTCGTCAGAAGCGAGGAGCTGAGAGTCGACGGGAGAACGGCGAGGCTCGGCCCCGGCCCGGCCGCCTCCGTGTTCCAGCTGTCCGGGTCCGGTCTGATCAGCCGGCCGATTCGCACCACTCCCGCAGACGAGGTGCCCACGGAGGTCTCGCTCCTTCGTGCGGCCCTGGTGCGCTTCCCGTCTGCCGACGCTCGCACCGGGCGCTCGTCGCTGTTCCTCGTGCCGGAGGAAGCGACGACGGTTCCGCTCATCCGTGTCGACCCACCGCCGGGCGGCGGCCCGGTGCCGGTCTGGCCCGGCCGGTACCGGGCCGCCCTCGACCCGGGCGACGGGCCGATCTCCTCGCATCTGCTCGAGCTCCCGAGCGGAGGCGAGCAGCGCCTCGAGCCCCTGTGGGGGTCCGGAACCAGACCGGCGAAGCTGCGGGTGACGGATCGAGCGACCGGCTCGAGGATCGAAAGCGTGGAGATCGAGCCCGGCGCCGCTCCCGAAGCCGCCGTTTTCGTCGCCGCGGTGCGGACGAGGATGCGGCAGACGGAAGACCCGGGCGTCTTCGATCTGGGCCCGCTGAGCCCGGACTCGCCCTCGATCCACATCTCCTCGCGCGGATACCGCAGCGCCGAGGTCTCGTTTCGCGGCCTCGCGGAGACCCCGGTCCTGGCCGTGAAGCTGGCCCCCTTTCAGTCGATCGGCGTCGAATGGACCGAATACGCCAGGTTCAAGGGACGAGGCGCTCTCGTCGAGTGTTCTCGCTGCGAGGACTTCCTCGGCGAGACCTGCGTCTCGTGGCGGCACCATGCCGAGATCGCGCTGGACCGGAGCGGGCGCGGACGTCTGAAGGCGGCGCCCGCGGGGCTCTACCGCCTCGGTGTGGCTCTCCCGGGAGCGGGAAGGGCCGGGTCGTCGCAGCTCGTCGAGACGTCGAGCCGGTCCTCGGATCCTGACGAGGTCCACGTCGCGCTTTCGATGCGCGAGTGGACGATCCGCGGGCGCGTCGTCCGCGAGGACGGGGAGGGGCAGAAGGCGAAGGTGAACGGCTCGACTCTCGTCTCCGAACGCCGCCGAGGGGTGAGCGACGCCCTGTTCACGGCAGAGGCCGACGAGGCGGGCTGGTTCGTCGCGAGCTTCATCGCCGAGGAGGGGGTGCGATTCGGCCTGATGGCAACGTCGGAAGAGCCCCCGGCACGGGGACGGAAGGCGCCCCTCGTGGCCGGCCCCGAGGTCGAAGCGAGCGGGATCGAGGTGCCGCTGACGGCGACTGGCGTGCGCGTCGTCCTGACGGACCGTCAGGACGGCCGGCCACTGGCGAACTGCGCGGTTCGCGTGAGCCGGACACGTGATCGACGCATGCTCGAGGGGACGACCACGGATCGAGACGGGCAGGCGACGTCCTTCGTCGACTTCGGGGAAGAGGCGGTCCGGGTGGGTGCGGAATGCGAGGGGTACGTTCGTCCCGACGAGGCCGTCGTCGAGCTCGAGGAGGGGGAGTTGGCCCGGACGCGCCTCGCGTTGGATGCATCACGCGGCCTTTCGGTCCGCGTGCTCGGCGCCTCCGGCTCGCCGGTCGGAGGCGCATCGGTCTTCGTTCTCGAGCACTCGATCTCCACGAATCAACCGGCCTACTGGCTCGAGCCGACGCTCGCCGGCGTGACGGCCGAGGACGGCAGGCTCCAGCTTCGAGGGGATCGCTTCGGCGGGCGACCCATGTACGTCGTCGGTCCCGGCTCGGGCCTTTTCGTGGGGTGGCTTCCTTCGGCGATCGCCGCCCGGGGCTCGGAGGCCGAGAGCATCGACGTCGCCTTGTCGCCGCCCTCGACGAGCCCGGGCGTCTCGGTCGTGACCGCCTCCGGCAGGTTCGCCCTTCCGAGCTGGATCCTCTTCGAGAAGCAGGGAATTCCGGTCCCTGCCCGCATCCTCTTCGACCTGGCGAGGGCGAACGGACTGATCCTCGACAGCTTCTTCACCGACGAGGAGAGCTTCCTCTCCCGATACCTCGGGCCCGGCGAATACGCCGTCTCGTATCTGGTTCATGACCGGAAGCTCGGTGCCCTCAGAGCGGTTCCGCTGGGGGCGATGACCCTGCCGGCCGCCGACCGAACGGAGTTCCGGGCGATGTTCATACCCTGAGCCCGGACGGGGCCATCGAGAAGGTCGTCTCGTTTCCCTTCCGCGACCCGCGTCGTGGCGGTCATGGAGGCGCCGAAGAAGTAGCTCTCTCTCCCGCGAGCCCGGGACCGAAGGCCGTCCGGCCGAGAAGCAGCGCGGTGGCGAACGAGCGGAAGAGCCGCGCTCCGTCGGCGTTGCCGAGGAATTCCTCGGAGGCGCGCTGGGGGTGGGGCATGAGGCCCACGACGTTCCGCTCGCGGTTGCAGACGCCCGCGACGTCGCCAGGGGCAGAAGGACTTCCGGGTCCCCTACACGCAGTCCCTCGCCTTCTTCACCGACCTCCAGAAGATGAAGGTCCCCTCCCGCCTCGTCGTCCTCGAGAACTCGGGCCACTGGCCGGGCTGGTACGACATGGTCCTCTACTACTCCGCCCACCTCGACTGGTTCCACCGCTACCTCGGCGGAGCCCCCTCCCCGTACGACCCGAAGGCGCTGGCACGCAACGAGGTCTTCGGGAAGGAGAAGGAGGGGAAGAAGGAAGGCGAGCCGAAGGCGGACGCGACGAAGAAATAGCTCGTCCCCGTACCGGGGCGGCCTCGGGGCCGTCCCGGTACGGGGACCTGTCGGACCGGCGAAAGACCGGGCTCAGCCGACGAGGCGCTGGCGGAGGAGGAGCGCGCCGCCCAGGGCGAGCGCCGCCACGAGGGCCGCAAGGCCCACCGGCGAGGCGAAGGGGATCGCCGCGGCGGCGGCCGCGTCCACGCGGATGAAGGCGGCGCCGCTGAACGAGCCTTCAAAGTAGCTCTCGATCAGCTCGATCCGGATCGAATGGGACCCCGGACCGACGAAGAGGACTCCCTGCGAGTAGAACTGCGGCAGCGTGAGGGCCGTGTCCGGGTCGTTCGCGCGCTCGGGGAACGAGCAGACATCGGGCGCATCGGGCGACGTCGTGAGGACGAGGACGCCGTTGTCGTAGATGCGGAAGCGGTCGCCCGTGCAGAAGGCGTCCACCACGGTCACCTTCGCCGGCCCGTCGAACTCGAACGTGGGGGCCGCGTCGCCCGGGAGGGCCGCGAGACTCCAGCTGAAGTTCGCCCAGCCGGAGCCGGGGGTGATCGGAGCCATCGGGCCCGGCACCGGGGCCTCCGGGCTCGCTCCGCCGTTCAGACCGGCCACCGCCGGGCCCGCGAGGACCATCGCCGCGGCCAGTATCGCTACGCCGAGTACCTTGCTTTTCATGGAGCTTCTCCCTCTCTTTTCGTCGCAATCGTAGGAATCGAGCAATCTTCTCCCCATGTCGCGCCGGCGTCAACGCCCCTGCGACCGCATGCCTCTCTCGGCCGTGTCTCACCCGGCCACAAGCCAGCTCTCCCGGGCGGGGCCACCCGCTCCTGTCAAAGGGGCCTCCGGCGCCCGGGGAACCCGGCTCCGGCCGCCCCACCGGGAGGCGCGGCGTTCCCGCGGTCAGGCCGTCCGGCCGAGGAGGAGGCCGTTCGCGAAGGAGCGGAAGAGGCGGGCTCCGTCGGCGTTGCCGAGGAGCTCCTCGGAGGCGCGCTCGGGGTGGGGCATGAGGCCGACGACGTTCCGCTCGCGGTTGCAGACGCCCGCGACGTCGTCGTGGGAGCCGTTCGGGTTCGCTCCCGGGACGCGCTCCCCGGCGGCGTCGCAGTAGCGGAAGACGACCTGGTCGTGCGACGTCACGTCGTCCCACGTCGCCGCCTCGGCCCGCCAGTTCCCGTCGCCGTGGGCGATGGGGAGACGGAGGACATCTCCCTTCGTCAGCTCGGCGGTGAACGGGGTCCGGATCGTCTCGACGCGGACGAAGACGTCCTCGCAGAGGAACCGCTGGCCGGAGTTGAGGAGGAGCGCGCCGGGGAGGAGGCCGGCCTCGCAGAGGACCTGGAAGCCGTTGCAGATGCCGAGGACGGGCCCCCCCTTCGCCGCGAAGTCGCGGACGGAGTCCATGACGGGCGAGAAGCGGGCGAGGGCGCCGCAGCGGAGGTAGTCGCCGTAGGAGAAGCCGCCGGGGAGGATCACGAGGTCCGGACGGCCGAGGTCGGTCCCCGCGTGCCAGACGAGGCGGGCGTCGGCCCCGATCGCCCTCTCGACGGCGTGGACGGCGTCGTGGTCGCAGTTCGAGCCGGGGAAGAGGACGACCGAGACGCGCGGCCGCGCCGAGGCGTTCACCCGAGCACCTCGGCCTCGTACTCCTCGATCACCGGGTTGCAGAGGAGCTTCTCGGCCATCTGGGCGGCGAGCGCCTTCGCCTCCGCGGCGTCCTTCGCGTCGACCTCGACGCGGAAGACCTTCCCGGCGCGGACGTCGCCGACGCCCGGGAAGCCGAGACGCGCGAGCGCCCCCGCGATCGCCTTGCCCTGCGGGTCGAGGACCCCCGACTTCGGGACGACCGTCACCTGGACCTTCATTCGTTCCTCCCCCGGGTCAGGCCCGGAACCAGCCGGTCGGGGCGTCGGGCCCCGCCAGCTCGAGCGCGACCCTCGCCCCGAGCCGTTCGACACCCCGGCGAAGCGCGCGCTCGGCCAGGGCCGGCGTGTTGTTGTTCTTCGAAAGGTGGAGCCCCACGAGGGTCCGCGTCCGCTCGCCGAGGAGCCGCGCCAGGCCCGCAGCCGCCGCGTCGTTCGAGAGGTGCCCCACGTCCGAGAGGATCCGCTTCTTGAGGAAGGCCGGGTAGGCCCCCTCGCGCAGGACGTCGACGTCGTGGTTGGCCTCGAGGCCGATCACCTCGCAGCCGGCGAGGGCCGCGAGGACCTTCTCCGAGAGGTGCCCGAGGTCGGTCGCGACGCCGACGCGTCGGCCGGCGCCGCTCGCGAAGACGTAGCAGCACGGGTCGACGCCGTCGTGCGGCGTCGCCGTGACGCGCACGGTCAGGTCGCCGCCGCCGAAGCTCACCTCCTCGCCGTCGCAGACGACGCGGAGGTCGGCGAAGAGCGGGCCCGGCAGGCCCGCCTTCGCGAGGGTGCCGCGGGTGCCGTAGACCGGGAGACCCCGCTTCGTCGCGAGGGCCGCGGCCGCGGAGACGTGGTCGGAGTGCTCGTGGGTCAGGAGGAGGGCCGAGACGTCGTCGAGCGACATCCCGAGCGTGCCGAGCCGGAGGCCGATCTGCCGGGGCGAGAGGCCCGCATCGAGGAGGACGGCCGTCTTTCCGGCCCGGACCACGGCGCAGTTGCCCGTGGAGCCGGAGCCGAGGAAGGCGACCTCGATCACGCGGTCCCCGTCGAGCCGAAGCCGCCGGCGCCGCGCGCGGTGCCGTTCAGCTCGGGGGCCCTCTCGAAGAGCGCGCGGACGACCGGCGCGACGACGAGCTGGGCGATCCGCTCCCCGCGGGAGAGCGTCACCGGCTCGGCGCCGAGGTTCACGAGGATGACGCCGACCTCGCCGCGGTAGTCGGCGTCGATCGTCCCGACGCCGTTCGCCAGGGCGAGACCCTTCTTCAGCGCCAGGCCCGAGCGGGCCCTCACCTGCGCCTCGAACCCGGGCGGGATCTCGAGCGTCAGGCCGGTCGGGACGACGGCGCGCGCGCCGGGGGCGAGAGTCACCGGTTCCTCGAGCGCCGCGCGCAGGTCGGCGCCGGCCGCCAGGTCGCTCGCGTAGTGGGGCGGCCCGAGGTCCGCGCACTCCGGGCGGAGCCGGAACCTCACGGTGACTTTCCCGGCGACGCCCGCCACGGCGCTCACGCGGCGAGCTCGCCCGCGAGGTCGTCGACGGTGATGCCGACGAGCGAGGGGCCCGTGACGCCGAAGCCGGAGGCGTCGGGAGATCCGAGGAGCGTGCCGATGGCGTCGTCCACCTCGGCAGCCGTCACGGCCTCCATCTCGGCGATCACCTCGTCGGCCTCCCAGGGGCGGCCGCGGAAGTACCAGGCCCTCGCCGCCCCCTCGCGGCGCGAGGAGGTCGACTCGAGCGACATGGCGATCTCGGCGCGGACCTGGTCCTTGGCCCGTCGCAGCTCGGCGCGCGTGATGCCCGACCGGCGCAGCTCCCGGAGGACGGCGCCGGTGGCGCGGACGAGCTTCGGGAGCTTCTTCGGCGCGGTCGCGGCCTCGATGAGCGCCATGCCGCCGTCGCGGTGGAGCGTGAGCCCCGCGCCGACGTGGTAGGCGAGGCCGTGCCGCTCGCGCACGCGCCGCCAGAGGCGCGAGGAGACCCCTCCCCCGAGGACGATCGAGAGGAGCCAGGCGGCCGGGACCTGCCGGTCGGCGTAGGCGGGGGCCGGCGTCCCGACGAGGAGGTGCGTCTGGTTCAGGTCGGGGCGCGGGATGTGGAAGGCGCAGCGGGTCGCCCGGGGCGACCGGCGCGCGGGGCCGGCCGGGCCGAGGAGCGCCGGGGCGTGCCGCCGCTTCCTCCGCTCGGCAGAGAGGAGCCTGAGGAACGCCTCCGGCTCGAAGGCGCCGACGGCGACGAGGAGCGTCCTCTCCGGGCGGAAGATCTCGCGGAAACGCTCGACGAGGCGCCCTCGCGAAAGGCCGCCGACGGTCTCTACCGTTCCGAGGATCGGCGCCCCGAGCGGGTGGTCGGGCCAGTAGGTGCGGACGAACGTCTCGTGGAGCCGGTCCTCCGGGACGTCCGTCGCCTCGGCCATCTCCTCGAGGATCACCTTGCGCTCCATCTCGACGTCCTCCGCCGTGAAGGCGGGGGCTTCCGTCAGGTCCAGCAGCAGGGAGAGCGCGTCGTCGAGGCGCTCCGAGGGGGTCCGCGCGTGGACCGCCATCCACTCCTTGGAGGTGTAGGCGTCGCAGTCGCCGCCGAGCCGGTCGGTCGTCCGGGCGATCTCCGCGCCGGTCCGGCGGCGGGAGCGACGGAAGAGGAGGTGCTCCAGGAAATGCGTCGACCCGAGGGCCGAGGGGTCCTCGTCGGCCGAGCCCCCCGCCACGTAGACGCCGAGGGCGACGCTGCGCACGTCGCGCATCGGGTCGAGCCAGACGGTCAGGCCGTCTCCGAGGGTCCGGGTTTCCACGGCGCGGATCTTACCGTCGGGCCGGAAAGGTCACGGTTTTACGCCGCCGCCGGGAGGAACCGGGCCCGGAACGAGGCCGCCTCCCCCGATGCCCGGGCCGGGGCCCATGCCCGACCCGCTCGTCCCGGTTCCTGCGAGGCTCTGCTCCGTGAAGCGCCACTCGTTGTAGCTCTGGCGCCCCTCCCAGAGCCGGTAGCCCCGCTCGGTCGACTTCGAGTGGACCCCCATGACCGGGCCCGAGACCCCCGGCCCCCCGTCCCCCGGGGTCGCGAACGGACCCCGCGTCGGCGTCGGCCGGGGCGTCGGCGCGGGGCGGCCGCCCGGGGCCGGCACCGGCGTCACGGGCGTCCCGGCAGCCGTGATGACGGCCCACTCGCCGTCCTTCGTCATCGGGTCCTTCCAGAGCTTGCGGGCGCTCCGGGGCTTGACCTCGACGAGCTCCTTCAGCGAGTTCGGGTACCGCCCGAACCTCCTGCGGAAGATGCGGATCCCCTCGGCGTACTGAAGGCCGCGGAAGATCAGCTCGGCCTCCTTCTCGCGCTGCGCCTGCGCCGAGGCGAGCGGGAGGACGGAGGCGATCAGGATCGACGCCACCGTCATCCCGACGAGGAGCGCGACGAGCGTGTAGCCGCCGAGCCCCCGCCGCGAGGCCGCCCTCTTCACCACGTGTTGTAGGCCGTCCCGTCGAGGGCGATCAGGTCGGACCCCGAGTGGACGTCGATGACGCCCGGCGGCTCCTCGCTGGCGGCCTCGGCCGAGTCGGGCTCCTCGAAGACGAGCTCCCAGGTGTCGGCCGACTTCGTGAACGGGTCGATCGGGACCTTCCGGATGTACTTCTCCTGGACCAGGACCTCGAGCGACTCGGGGTAGCGCCCCTTGTCGGCCTTGTACTGGTCGAGGCAGGAGCGGAACGTGAAGAGGTTCTCCTTGAGGGCCGCTTCCTTCGCCTTGATCGGCGTCGAGAGGAGCATCGGGATCCCGATCGCCGCGAGGACCCCGATGATCGCCATGACGACGAGCAATTCAATCAGTGTGAACCCACGGCCCTTTGCGGACAGGGGGGGGGTCTGGGGGGCGCCCGAAGGCAAGCCCCCCAGCGAGCCGATGAGGGTGAAGCCACGGGGCTTCGCAGGCGGCGGGGAGGAGGCCGGGAGGGCGTCCCCGCGGGCGTCGGCGGCGCCCAGGGTCTGCGGCTCGGACGGGAGTTCCGGAGTTGGACGCATCGTCACCAGTCCTTGTACTTCGTGCCGTCGAGGGCCGTCTTTTCGGAGAGGGAGTAGACGTCGTAGACGTTCTGCCGTCCCCAGCTCGTCGAGTCGGGGGCGTCCTGGAGGCTCCGGAGCCCCCATTCCGCCTCGCTGGTCATCGGGTCGACCGGGATCTTCCGGAGGAACTTGCGGATCTTCTTGACCTGCCCCACGAGCTCGACCCCCTCGACGAGCTTCTCGAGCTCTTTCGGGTACCCCTCGGTGTCCAGCTCGACCGGGATCAGCCCCTGGTCGGAGAGGCGCTTGTGCTCGTCGATGGCCGTGCGCATCGTCCGGAGAGCCTCCTTGAGCTCCATCTCCTTCATCCGGGTCCAGTTGAACCGGGCCACCGGGACGATCATGGCCGTCAGGACGAGGATCAGCGTGACGACGACGACGAGCTCGACGAGCGAGTAGCCGCGGGCCCCCGGGCGGGTCATCGGGCTCCTCCTCAGGGAACCACCGTCAGGGGCACCGCGTCCGCCTGCGGCCGCAGGGCCCCGTTCTTCCCGAGCGCGGCGCCGGCCGACATCCTCACGAGGGTCTCCCCGGGCGCGAGGGCCCGGAGCGTGAAGCGGGCGAGGGCTCCGGTCGGCAGGCCGACGACCCCGGTCGGGGCGCCGAGGCCCACCCGGACCCTCCCCGGGGCCCGGTCCGCGTCGAGGCGGATGTTCAGCGCCTGCGAGCCGCTCCGCCACGGCCCGGGCGAGATGGTCACGAGCTCGGCGACCGCCGGGTCCCACTCGAGCGTCACCTCGAGGGCGCCGGCGTCCGCGAGCTCCGGCGGACCGCTCAGGGTCAGGAGCGTCGTCTCGTCGGCACGCAGCTCGGAGTTCTCGAGCTCGAGGCCGAGGGAGAGCGGACGGGGACCGGCGGTCTCGACGAAGCTCGAGGACTGCTGGGCCGCGTTGCCGCCGGGGCCCGGCACCGGGGCCGGCGTCGGGGCCGGGGCCGGGGTCGGGGTCCTCCGGAACGGGTCGTTCGGCGCGCTCCCCTGGAACGGGACGAGCGAGGACCCGGGGACCGTGGACGGGACGGGCTGGGTCGGTCCGGCGGGGCGGGAGGCGGGGGGCTCCGCGGGGGCGTCGAAGGGGGTCTCCGGAGCCTGCGGCGACTCGAGCCTCACGTTGAGGCCGGAAAAGCTGACGTTGTTCTCGGTCCCGACCCAGATCGGGACGAGATCCTCCTCGTCGATCTGCGGCGCCCGGGTGATGTGCGGGGTGAGGGTCAGGAAGATGTCGCTGCGGTCCTTCTGGGTCTTGGTCTGGGCGAAGAGGGGACCTATGAGGGGGAGGTCCGAGAGGAACGGGAAGCCGGTCTTCGTCGTCTGGTCCACCGTCTCGATGAGCCCCGCCAGGAAGCTCGTCTCGCCGTCCTTCAGGCGGATGTTCGAGGTGATGGTCCGCGTCCCGATGATCGGCTGGACCTGGCCGCCGTAGTTGACCTCGCCCGCGAGGTTCGAGACCTCGACGGTCAGCTTCAGCGAGACCTCCTTGTTGTGGTGGACCCGCGCCTCGATGTCGAGCTTGATGCCTACGTCCTGGTACTGGAAGGAGGTGACCGGCACGACCCCGACCTGTCCGATGGCCTGCTGGGTGTTGATCGTCGTGACCGGGATCGGGACCCGGTTGCCGATGACGAGCTGGGCCTTCTCCCCCTCGGCGATCCGGAGCTGGGGCCGCGCGAGGATCTCGGCCGAGGTGTTCGTCTTGATGAAGTTGACGATGATCGAGGGGACCGTGAAGTTGAAATCGGCCAGCGATAGCTTGAGGAGCTCGTCCCAGGGAAGGGTCGGAGCCGTCGTCCCCGAGCCGCCGCTGTTCAGCGAGCCGGTGATGCTGTAGCTCGAGAGCGCCGCGCCGAGGTCGAGCAGCTTCTTCGAGCTGAGCTGGAGGAGCTCGACGTCGAGGACGACCTCGGCCTTGGCCTTGTCGTTCACGTCGATGAGGCGCTCGGCCACGGCGACCTTGTCGGCGGTGTCGCGGATGACGATCGCGTTCAGCTGGGCGATCGTCCCCATCCGCCGGAGGTCGAGGAGGCTGCGGACCATCTGGGAGACGTCCTTCACGTCGCCGTTCGAGAGGAAGAAGGTCCTCACGACCTGGTCCTCGTACTCCTTCCGGTTCTGCTGGGTGTCCTGGGCGACGAGGATCGTCTTCTCGTCGATGACCTTGTAGAAGTGCCCCGCCTGCCGCATGGTCGTCTCGAGGGCCTTCTGGAACGAGAGGTTCCGGAGGTCGAGCGTGAACTTGTCGTCCTTCAGCTGCGGGTCGAAGATGACGTTGATCCCCGCGGCGGCGCAGAGGGCCTGGTAGATCTTCTTGATCTGCGAGTCGGGGGGGAACGTGACGTCGATCGGCTTGTCGGAGGCCGGGTTGAGCATCGGGGGCGCGGCCCTCCGGCCCCGGGCCCGGGCCTTGGCCTTCTCCGTCGGCGAGCCCCCCTCCGACTCGAGGCGCCTCACCTCGATGTCCTCGACGACCCGCTTCAGCTCCTGGAGGGCGACGTCGTTCGTCGGGTCGAGCGCCACGCTCTGCTCGAGCTCGACCTTCGCGAGGTCGAGCTGCCCCGCGCTGCGGTGGAGCCGGCCCCGTCCGAGGTGCGCCTGGGCCGCCCTGAGGCGCGCCCGGAAGAGCGAGGACTCGTACTTCTTGTTCCCCGGGTCGACGGAGACCGCCTTCTCGTAGGCGAGGACGGCGAGGTCCCAGTGCTGCATCTCCTCGTGGCCCTGCGCCTCCCGGAACGCGCGCTCGGAGGCGCAGCCGGAGGCGAAGAGGCCGAGGACGGCGGCAAGGGCGAGAGCTCGGTGGATGCGGGAGAAGCGAACGGTCATCGGATTTCCTTCAGCGGGGGGCGTCCGGCGGCAGGACGGGAATCCGCCGGGTGATGTCGGGCGGCAGACCGACGAAGGCGAAGTCGACCGACTCGCGGCCGACGCGCCGGACGATGAAGCGGCCGTCGAGGATGTCGCCCTCGCGGGCGTTGATCAGGCGCGGGCCGTCCTCGAAGGTGACGATCGGCTTCTCCCGGGGGCCGAAGATCCCGAGGGCGCGGTACGGGATGGCCGGCGGGACGATCGGCGTGGCGGTCGGCGTCGGGGTGGGGAGCCGCGGGCCGATGAACTCCGCCGAGCCGGGGGCCGGCAGCGGCGTCGGGGTCGGGGGGAGAGGCCGGGGGGTCGGGGTGGGCGGAACGTGGAAGGCGAAGACGTTCCTCACGACGCGACCGTCGAGGTCCCCGCGGCCCTGGCCGAGCGCCAGCGGCGGGATCTCGGCAGGGGACGCGGGCGCGGCGCCGGGCGGGCCGATGCGAGCCACCGTGCCGGAAAGCGCCGGAGCCGTGTTCTCCCCCTCGGGCCAGAAGCGGACGACGGCGACGACGAGGAGGAGGCCGAGGAGGCCGAGAAGGCCCTTCCGCGAGGCGAGGAGGCTCATGGCGTCGACCTCGTGCGGGCCGCCGCGGGACGCCGGGCCGTTCCCGTGCCCAGCGGTTCGCGCACGGCCCGGATCGGACGGAGGGCGCCGGGCCGGAAGAAGTTCGTGACGGTGAACGCCACGCGCACGAGGTCCGGGTCGTCCCCGGAGCCGCCCGCGAGGCCGAGATGCTCGACGACGAGGAAGCGCGGCGACCGCTCGATCTCCGAGAGGAGGCGCCGCACGTCGGCGTAGGCCCCCTCGACGGAGAAGGTCATCGTCAGGGCGTCGGTGCCGGGCTCGTCGACCGAGCCGTACGAGATCGAGTCGGGGCGCAGGCCCGCCGCGCGGGTCGTCCGGTAGATCTCTTCGATGAGGGGGGCGATGCGCTCCTCGCGCTCGCCGAGCGTCTCGGCGAAGAACCGGGTGAGGGTCTCCTGCGTCTCGAAGAGCTTCCTCTCGGCGGCGGCGGCTTCCTCCGCGCCGCGGCGGACGAGGTCGCGCCGCGCCTCGAGAGCGGCCTTCTCGGCGACGAGCGCCTCGAGGCGCGCGTCGTAGAAGGTGCGGTAGGAGAGGAGGACCGCGGCGTTCGCGGCCAAGAGGACCAGCAGGATTCCGAAGAGGACCTTCCGGTCCCGGAAGGAGGTCGCCGCACCGCTCACGGCCTCGCCTCCCGGTCGCTGTAGCGGACGACGAGGGACAGGCTCCGTCCGTCGACGCTCCCCCGCTCGCCGCCGTCCTCGGAAACGGGGGTCGGGTCGTCGAACCACGGGGAGGCGTAGAAGACCCTCAGGAGCCTCGGCAGCGCGTCCGGGTCGCGGGAGACGAGAGAGAGCGTCACCTCGAAGGAGTCGACGTCGGAGGGGGCGTCGGAGCCGGTCCGCTGGTTCCGGGCGAGGCCGATGGAGGCGATGCGGACGTCGTTCGGGAGGGTCTTCTCGAGCCGCGTCAGGAAACGGCTCCAGGAGAAGGCCCTGAGGCGCGCCAGGGCGTTGGCCTCCTCGGCTCCCGCCTGCATCCCCTCGAGGTCGAACCGGGCGAGCTTCTGCCGCGCGTCGCGCTGCGCCGCCTCGAGCCGTTCGATCTCGGCGCGCAGCGACGCGATGGCCTGGCGCGAGCTCTCCGAGCCCTCGAGGTACGCGTGGACGGTCCGGACGCTGACCGCGGTCAGGACGATCACGGCGGCGACGAGGAGGACGGAGGCGGCGTTCGCAGGCCGGGAATCGACGAACGGGCGGCGGGCGAGGTTCGGTCGGACGGTCGCCACGGCGTCACTCCGCTCCCTCGAGGAGCCCGAGCCCGACGAGCGGGACCGACTCCTCCCCGCGCGACGACAGGCCCCGTTCCCGGAGGACCGGGAGGAGCGACACCGGCCCGGGGCCCCCGTTCTCGGCCCGGAACTCGGCCAGCCGGACCGAGACCGGCGAGGATTCCGGGACGGCGACGAGCGGGGCGGTCACGTCGAGACCGGGGCCGTCCGGCGCGTCCCCGCCCACGAACGAGGCGGCGAGGCGGATCTCCTGGAGCGCCTGGTCGGCGTCTGCGGCCGCCGGGCGAGTCCTGAGGAACCGCACGGCGCCCCCCTCGAGGAACACGGTGGAGACGTGCGGCCCGTCCGTGAAGACGACGATGCCGTTCCCCCGGAGGGCCGGGGAGGCGACGGCCGAGAGGGCGAGGGACGCCGGCTCGAGCGCGCCGATGCGGATGCCCCGGGCGGTGAAGGCCGCCTCGCAGGAGGCGATCGTCTCTTCCGGCGAGGCGAGGACGAGGAGGCGGGTCCCGCCGTCGGCGGAAGCCCCGGCCGGGCACCACGAGACCCTGAGGGCCGGGACCGGGTCGCCGTAGAGGCGGCCCACCTTCCACTTCACGACCTCGGCGAGCTCGCGGGGGTTCCTCTCCGCCCCCGGCTCGACGTCGACGAGCGCCGCCTTCACGAAGCGGTCGGGAACGGCGAGCGACGCCGCGGCGATCCGCTCCTTCTGGGGAAGGAGCGCCGTGAGGGCCTGGAGGAGCCCCGGGCCCGCGACGGGGGCCCCCGCCGCGCCGGGGAGGAACGTGCCGGGAGGGAGCTCGCGAGAGGCCACCGTCGCGCCCCGCGCCCCCGCCCGCGCGTCCCGGGGGAGGGCGACGTGGACGAGGCGGTCCTCCGTCAGGACGAACGCGTGCGGGGGCCTGTGGAAGCCCCAGCTCCGCTTCAGCGCGCGGCGGGCGCGCGCGAGGAGGCCGTCAGTCGACAAAGGTCACCTTGTTGATCTCTTTCAGCGTCGTCTCGCCCTGGAAGACCTTCTTCAGCGCCGACTCGCGCAGGAACGCCATTCCTTCTTCCTTCGCGGCCCTCTTGATCTCCGCCGCGGGGCGGCGGTCGAGGATGAGGCTCCGGATCTGGTCGGAGAGGTCGAGGAGCTCGGTGATCGCCATCCGGCCGTAGAAGCCGGTCCCGTTGCACTCGATGCAGCCGCGTCCCTCGTAGAAGGTCACGCCGGCGACGTCGGCCGGCGAGAGGGCCGACTCGTCGAGCAGCTGCTTGGTCGGCTCCATGACCGTCTTGCAGCGCGGGCAGGTCTTCCTCACGAGCCGCTGCGCCAGGATGCAGTTGAGGGCCGAGACGAAGTTGTAGAGCTCGACTTTCATGTTGAGGAACCGGCCGAGGACGTCGACGACGTTGTTCGCGTGGACCGTGGTGAAGACGAGGTGGCCGGTCAGCGCCGCCTGGACGGCGATCTGGGCCGTCTCCTCGTCGCGGATCTCGCCGACCATGACCTTGTCGGGGTCGTGGCGGAGGATCGACCGGAGCCCGCGCGCGAACGTGAGCCCCTTCTTCTCGTTGACGGGGATCTGCGTGATGCCACGGAGCTGGTACTCGACCGGGTCCTCGATCGTGACGATCTTGTCCTCGACGGACTGGATCTCCGACAGGCAGGCGTAGAGCGTCGTCGTCTTGCCCGATCCGGTCGGCCCCGTGACGAGGACCATCCCGTACGGCTCGCGGATGAACTTCCGGAGCCGCTTCATCGTGTCGGGGTCCATCCCGAGGACGTCGAGGCGGAGGTTCTTGAACTCGGCGTTCGCCGACTCCTTGTCGAGGATGCGGATGACGACGTCCTCGCCGTGGACGGTCGGCATGATCGAGACGCGGAAGTCGATCGTCCGCCCCTTGACCCGGATCTTGAAGCGCCCGTCCTGCGGGATCCGCTTCTCGGCGATGTCGAGCTCCGACATGACCTTGATGCGGCTGACGATCGTCTGGTGGTGCTTCTTGTCGATCGGCTCCATGGCCGGGTAGAGAACGCCGTCGATGCGGTACTTGATGACGACGACGTTCTCCTGCGTCTCGATGTGGATGTCGGAGGCGCGGCGCTGGATCGCGTTGAAGAGGACGGAGTCGACGAGCTTGATGATCGGGCTGGCGTCGGCCGCGATCCGGTCGATCGTCAGGACCTCCTGCCCCTCCTCGTCCTCCCTCACGACCTGCATCCGGAAGTCCTCGGTCGCCTCCTCTAGGACGCGCTGCGTCGACTCGGACTTCTGCAGGATCTCCTGCATCGCGGCCCGCGAGCCGACCTTCACCCGGATCGGGCGCCTCAGGAGGGCCTCGAGCTCGTCGCGCCTCACGACGTCGGTCGGGTCGGTCATGACGACCGCGAGGACTCCGTCCTCCTCCCGCTCGGGGACGAAGTCGAAGCGGAGCATCCACTCGAGGGGGACGCTCTTGAAGAGGGCGGGGTCGACCCGGAACGTCCAGAGGTCGACGTAGGGAATCCCGAGCCGCTTCGCGGCGTCCCTGGCGCGGCTCTCCTCGGAGGCCGCGTCCAGGACGCGGGGAAGGGCCGGCACGAGGGAGTCGGTCCTGGTCGTCATCGTCATCCCCGGATGTTGGAGAGGATGGTGAACATCGGTAGGTATACGGAAAGGAGGATCGTCGCGATGACGCCTCCCATGACGATCAGGATGACCGGCTCGATCAGGTTGATGATCGTCTGCAGCTGGGCCTCGATCGCCTCGTCGTAGAAGTCGGAGACGTTCGTCAGCATCTCCTCGAGGGCGCCCGTCGCCTCCCCCACCTTGATCATCTCGACCGTCAGGGAGGTGAACTGCCCCGTGTCCTCGAGGCTCCTCCAGAGCTCGGCCCCCTCCCGCACCTTCGGCACGACCGAGGCGACGGCGTCGGAGACCCTCCGGTTCCCGACGGAGCCCGTCGAGATCTCGAGGGCCGTGACCAGCGGCGTCCCCGCGCCGACGAGGGTCGCCAGCGCGCGCGCGAACTGCGAGAGGGAGAACTCGTGGAGAACGGGGCCGAGGACCGGGAGCTTCAGCAGGATTCCGTCGAGCGTACGCCGCCCACCGTCGGTCCGCCGCCAGCGGTCGAAGAGGGCCACGGCGGCGACGGTGCCGAGGAGGACTTCCACGAGGTGCGCCTGGAGGAACCCGGCGGAGGAGACGACGACGACCGTGAGCATCGGCATCTCCCCCCCGAACCCGGAGTAGAACTCCTGGAAGCGGGGGATCACGTACGCCATGAGGACGAAGATGAGGCCGACCGAGAGGCTGACGAGGACGGCCGGGTAGACGATGGCGCCCGTCACCTTCCTCTTCACCTGCCCCAGGATCTTCTGGTAGCTGAGGAACCGGCGCAGGACCTTCTCGACCTCCCCCGAGCGCTCGCCCGCCTTGAGCGAGGTCGCGTAGAGGCGCGGGAAGGCGTCGCCGTGGGAGAGGAACGCGTCCGAGAGGGCGGTCCCCGAGACGAGCTGCTCCTTCACGTCGGCGAGGATCCGCCGGAACTCGGGGTTCTTCTGCCTCTCGAGGAGGATCTCCAGGCCGGCGACGACCGGAAGGCCCGCCTTCAGGAGCGCCACGAGCTCCTGGTTGAAGACGAGGAACTCGTGGACGTTGACGCGCCCCCGCCGGCGGAACGAAACGGTGAGCCCCTCGAGGCCTCCGGGGCCCAGGACGCTTCGCGCGCCCCCCGCCGCGCGGAGCGAGAAGGGGCGGACGCCCTGCCGCGCCAGCTCCGCGCGGGCCGCGGCCTCGTCCGGGGCCTCGATCGTGCGCGTCACCACGCTCCCCTCCGGGGTGCCGACCCGGCAGACGAACTCGGCCATCAGCGCAGGCCCCCGATTCCGGGCCCGGGCCCGACGGGCGAGGCGGAGAGGACGAGGAAGAGCGCCGCCGCCCCTCCTTCCTCGCGGCCGACGCCGAGGACGAAGGGCTCGCCCGTCCGGAGGTTGATCGACGTCCGGGCGACGTCGCGGACGGTCTCCCTCCCCTTTTCGTCGCGCCTCACCCTCGAGAGGACGAGGTTGCGGAGGCGGACGGCCTCGCCGCTCCCCCCGGACTCGAGGAGGAAGTCGATCCGGTAGCTCCCGCCGAGGCTCCAGGAGACGGGGTCCCCCTCGAGCCCCTGCAGGACGACCTCGTCGATCGGCGTGTACTCCGTGAAGCTGAAGAGCTTCCGGAGCCGCGCGCCGACGCCGCGGATCTGCTCGGCCACGGGCGTCGGGGCCGTGCGCGGACCCGGCTCCGTCGTGGCGCGCAGGAGAGAGACCGAGACCGAGAAGCCGCGGGGGGGGACGTCGAAGGACTCGACGGCCCGGGCGACCCTCGCGACGGCGGGCGCCGCGTCGCGCACCGTGAGGGTGTTGAGCGAGGGCTGGAGGGCGATCGACCCCCGGGCCGTCAGGAGCGGCCGGACGAGCAGGAAGGCCTCCTCGGCCTTCCGGTGCTGGAGCGTGAAGACGCGGACGACGTCCGGCTCGGGGACGGGGGTGGGCGTCGCGGCCAGGACGGAGGCGCCGCAGAGGAGGGCCAGCAGGACCGCGACGCGAAGGGAGGCCGGCATCGTCCTCAGATGTCCGCGTTGCGATCGACGACGAAGACGACCGTCGGCTCTCCCGGCGTCGTCGCCGGGAACTGGTAGACGACCGCGCCCGCGCCCCCGAGGCTCTCGAACGCGGGGACCGGCTCGGCCGGCTCCGGGACGGCGCGGGGAGCGAGGGCGACGGGAAACGCCTCGCCCCCGGACGGCGTCTCCCCGCGGTCCCGCGAGAGCCACACGCCCGCGACGGCGGCGGCGAGAAGGAGGGACGCGGCGAGCCTCAGGCCGACGCCCGCGCGGGCGGAGCGCAGGCGGCGCCCCGCCTTCGCCGCGGCCACCGACGCGAGGACGTCCGCGACGAAGCGCTCGCGCGCGTCGGCCGTGGCGGCCTCCGGCTCGGCGTCGGCCGCGAAGAGGAGGACCGGGTCGCGACGGAAGGCCTCGGCCGCGCAGGCGTCGCACGACGCGAGGTGGGCGCGCAGGAGGCGCTGCTCTTCGAGGGAGAGGCGGTCCTCCTCGCGGCGCCGGAGGAGGTCCTCGAGGCGGTCGCAGGCGGCGGCGCTCACGAGCCGGCCTCCGCGACCCCGGGCACCGGCGCCGGGGCGTACTCGGGGAATCGCGTCCGGATCTCCTCCCGGAGCAGGCGGCGGGCCTGGAAGAGGTGGTTCCTCACGGTCGACTCCCGGCAGCCGACGATCTCGGCCACCTCGCGGCTCTCCTTCTCCTCCAGCTCCCGGAGGACGAAGACGAGCCTCTGCTTTTCGGACAGGACTTTCGCGCACGCGTCGAAGACGCGGCGGATCTCCTCGCGGGAGAGGCGGAGCGGAGCCTCCGGCTCGGTGGCCAGGAGGCCTCCCCTCACGACGCGGAAGCTCTCGGCGAGGGTTCGCGCCCGGGTGCCGCGGGCCCGGATGGCGTCGATGGCGAGGTTCCCGGCGATCCGGAAGAGCCACGTCGAGAAGGCGAACGCCGGGTCGTAGCGCGGCAGGTTCTCCCAGACCCTGAGGAAGGTGAGCTGGGCGACGTCGCGGGCGTCCTCGGGATCGCCCAGCATCCGCCTGAGGAACGCGACCACCGAGTCCGAACGGCCGCGCACGAGCTCGGCGAAGGCGTCCTCGTCGCCCGCCTTCGCGAGCGCCGCGAGGCGCCGTTCGTCCCTCGGCTCGATCGTCGTCCCCTCCTGAGGCGTCCGCCGGACGCGGACCAGCTGAATGGCCATGCCGACGGTTCTACGGTTCCCCGGCCGGCCCCGTCTAGGACTCGCCCGGAAAGACGCCGGCGCGATGGTCGTCCCGGCTGCACACGTATAATGCCGCCTCTCGGATGCCATACGTAACTTCCTCCAGGAAGGCCGGTTGAAGGGGGCCTCCCCGCCCCCCGAGAGGCCCGGGCTCCCGGCTCTCATCGCCCGCCGGCTCGTCCCTCCAACAGGGTCCGGGAACGCGGACGTCTGGATCCAGGGAGTCTCCGTGGGGGAGGTCGAGCTGGCGCATACGCTCGCGCTGAGCCTGCGTTCCGAGCGCCCTTCCCTGCCGCTCCTCGTCACCTCCACCACGCCGGCGGGGGTCGGGCTCCTCGGGCGGCGGTTCCGCGACCTCTCGCCGCCCGTCCGGCTCCAGCCCTTCCCGCTCGACCTCCCGCCCTCGGTGCGGCGCCTCCTCGACTCGGCCCGGCCCAGGCTCCTCGTCCTCGTCGAGACGGAGCTCTGGCCGGTCCTCCTCAACGCCGCACGGCGCAGGCGCCTGCCGGTCCTCGTCGCCAGCGGCCGCCTCTCGGCGCGGTCGGCCCGGCGCATTCGCGCCGCGGGGCGCCTCTTCCGGGGCCCGCTCGAGGCCCTCACCGCCGTCGCGGCCCGGACGGAGGAGGACGCCGCCCGCTTCGCTTCCGTCGGCGTGCCCGGGGAGAGGATCCACCTGGCAGGGGACATGAAGTTCGACCGGCCGCTGCCCCCCGAGCCGCCCTTCGCGGCCGACCTGCGCGCGCTCGCCGCCGGGCGGCCCGTCCTCGTTGCGGGCTCGGTCGCCGAGGAAGAGCTCGACCTCGTCCTCTCCCTTCCCGCCCGCCTGGCCGGGACGGGGACTCCTCCTTTCCTCCTCCTCGCCCCGAGGCGGGCCGAGACGTGGGACGAGGCGGCGCGGCGCTCTGCAGCCGCGGGCCTTCTCGTCGCCCGGCGCTCCTCCCTCCCCTCGCCCGGGCCCGCCGACGTCCTCCTCCTCGACACGATCGGCGAGCTCGCCTCGGCCTACCGCCTCGGGGACGTCGCTCTCCTCGGAGGGACGTTCGGCCGGCGGGGAGGGCACAACGTCCTCGAGCCCCTGCTGGCGGGGCTCCCCGTCGTGGTCGGGCCTTCGACGTGGAACATTCGCGGCGCCGTCCTGGCCGGCGGGGAGGCCGTCGTCTCCGTCGCGGACGAAGGCGGGGCTGCGGACGCGCTCGCCCGCCTCCTCGCCGACCCCGGCTCGCGGGAGGCCGCGCGCGAGGCGGCCGGCTCCCTCTTCGCGCGCCACCGCGGGGCGACGCGCCGGACGGTCCGCCTCGCCCTCGACCTCCTCGACGGCCCCGGAGAGAGAGCGTGAGGACGCTCCTCCTCCCGCTCTCGCACCTCTACGGATCCGGGGTCGCGTGGCGCCTCGCCCTCTACCGCCGCGGGGCCTTCCGGGTGAGGAGCGCGGCGCGTCCCGTCGTCTCGGTCGGGAACGTGGCCGCGGGCGGGACGGGGAAGACCCCGTTCGTCAGGTGGCTCGCCGGCGAGCTCCTCCGGCGGGGACGGCACCCGTCCATCCTCACGCGCGGTTACGGCCGCTCGAGCCGGGGGACGGTCGTCGTCTCCGACGGCCGCGGGGCGCTCGCGAGCGTGGCGGACTCGGGCGACGAGCCGGCCCTCCTCGCGAGGGCGCTGCCGGCCGTTCCGATCGTCGCCGACGCCCGGCGCCTCCGGGCCGCCGCCCGCGCGGAGACGCTCGACGCCCCCGTCGACCTCCACCTCCTCGACGACGGCTTTTCCCACGTCGGCCTCGCGCGCGACGTCGACGTCGTCCTCCTCGACGCGACGGCCCCCGACGCAGGGGGCGCCCTCCTCCCGGCCGGCCTCCTCCGCGAGCCCCTCGCCTCGCTCGCGCGGGCCGACCTGATCGTCGTCACGAAGACGGAGCAGGCCGACCCTGCGGCGGCAGCGCGCCTCGCCCGACGCTTCGCCCCGGGAGTCCCCGTCTTCCACGCCCGGACCGGGGTGCTCGGCGTGCGCGACGGCGAGGGCCGGAGCGTCGACCCGGCGGACCTGCCGGCGGGGACGACGGTCGCCGTCGCAGGCATCGCCCGCCCCGAGGCCTTCCGGGCGACGCTCGACGCCCTGGGGATCGAACCGACCGCGTTCCTCGCGTTCCGAGACCACGAGGCCTACGGCCCCGCCACGCTCGGAAGGATCGAGCGCGCTCTCGAGGAGACGGGGGCGACCGCGGTGGTGACGACCGAGAAGGACGCGGTGAAGCTCGAGGCGCGGCTCGGCGCGCCGGTCTTCCGAGTCGCCGTCGAGGCCCGCGTCGTCGAGGCCTCCTTCGTCTCCGACGTCCTGTCGCTCCTTTCGCGGAGACCCTCCTGACCATGGCCTCGAAGCGGAACGCCCTCAGGAACCGGCTCGAGCTCGGGGCCTACCTCCTGCTCCGGGGCATCTTTCGCGCATCTCCCGTCCGCCTCGCGGACCGTCTCGGGCGGGCCGTGGGGCAGCTCTACCGGCTCGTCGACCGCCGCCGCCGGAAGCTCGTCGAGGAGAACCTCTCGCTCGCGTTCCCCGGAAAGCCTCCCGCGGAGGTCGAGCGCCTTTCCCGCGGCGTCTTCGCGCACTTCGGCAGCCTCGCCGCCGACCTCTTCCGGTCCGAGACGGACCCCGTCGAGAAGCTCCTCGCGCGCGTCGAGGTCGTCGGCCTCGAGCACGCGCGCCGGGCCGCCGCCTCCGGGCGAGGGGTCTTCTTCGCGACCCCTCACCTCGGGAACTGGGAATGGGCCGCGCTCGTCACGGGTGCGTGCGGCATCCCGGTCACGATCGTGGCCCGGCCCCTCGACAACCCCCTTCTCGACGAACGGCTCGTGGCGATGCGCCAGAAGACGGGCTGCCGCGTCGTCAGCAAGAGGGACGCCGCGCGGACCCTCATGAAGACGCTGCGTGCGGGGGGCGTCGTCGGGATCCTGGCCGACCAGCGCGCCCGTCCGCCCGACGCCGTCGTCGTCCCGTTCTTCGGGCGGCCCGCCTGGACCACGACCGCGATCGCGAGGCTCGCGGGCAGGACCGGGGCGCTGATCCTCCCGGCCGTCTGCCTCCGGACGGCGCCCGGCCGCTACCGGATGGCCTACTCCGAGGCGCTCGACCCGCTCGCGCTGCCCGAGGCCGAACGCGAGGTGGAGCCGCTCACGGCGAGGGTCACCGCGCTCGTCGAGAGCCAGGTCCGAGAAGCGCCGGAGCAGTGGCTCTGGCTTCACGATCGCTGGCGCCGTTGACCCCCGAAAACTGAAGAACCCCGGCTTTCGGGCCGGGGTTCCTGAAGCTCGGGCTGTCTGTGCTGCGCTTCTCCTGCTCTCCTCCACGGCCGGCGGGGGGCCCCTATGGCTCACACCGGTCGCCACCCACCGTTCAACCTTCCTGCCACGCCTCACGACGCCGCAAGCCGAATGCGCTAAAGCGTTTTACAAAAGTGATTTACGGCGATCGTTGGAGGTCCGGCGCGGAGGAGCCGTCGATCCCCGGCAACCCATTTCGTGCACCGACCCTGACCGGAATGCGGCGTCCCGGGGGGCGCCGGTGCATCAGCCGAGCTCGACGGTCCAATAGGCGACGTCGAGAAAGCTCCGCCACGCCGGATGGATCCGGCCCGGGGAGAGGAGGCCGAGGGGCGAAGCCTTCGGCTTGACTGGAGGCCGTCGAAGCGCCATTCCGGCCTCGTCGGGGAGGCGGTTCCCCTTCCTCACGTTGCACTTCAGACAGGCGCAGACGACGTTCTCCCAGGAGGAGACGCCTCCGCGGGAGAGCGGGACCACGTGGTCGAGCGAGAGGTCGGACGTCGGGAAGCGCTTTCCGCAGTACTGGCAGCGCGTGCCGTCCCTCACGTAGATGTTGTGTCGCGAGAACTTCACGTCGTAGCGCGGCGGCCGGTCGCAGGAAAGGAGCTGGATCACCCGGGGGACCTTCAGGACCGAGCTCGGCGTGCGGACGACGTCGGAGTCGCCGGGCTGGACCGGGATGTCGCGCCACTCGTCCCAGCCGTAGGTCGTGAAGTCGGGAAGGACGGCTTTCACGTGCCCCTTGTAGAAGAGGGTGAAGCCGCGCCGTGCGTCCGTCAGCGCCAGGGCAGCGAAGGAGCGGTTCAGAACCAGGACCGGCGCGTCGAGCACCATGACGAGGAGAGAATAGCGAAACGCCGATGAAGATTCTCCTCGTCCGGCTCTCCTCCTTCGGTGACGTCGTCTTCACCCTTCCGCTCGCCAAGGCCCTGCGCGGAGAGGGAGACCGGCTCGCGTGGGCCGTGGAGGGCCCGCTCGCGGAGCTCGTCTCGGGCGCGCCCTACGTCGACGAGGTGCTCGTGGCGACCACGCGGGCCTGGCGCAGGCGCCCCTTCTCGGCGGCGACCCGGGGCGAGCTGCGGACGTTCCTGGGCCGACTCCGCGACTTCGGGCCCGACGTCGCCGTCGACGCGCAGGGGCTGCTGAAATCGGCCTGGGTGACCCTCGCCGCGCACGCAGGGCGGAAGGTCGGATTCGGCTTCCGCACCGCCACCGAGAAGGTGAACGCCCTCGTCACGAGGGAGCGGGTCGACGTCGCGCCCGGAGTCCACGTCGTCGACCGGGGGCTCGCCCTCGCCGAGCAGGTCCTCGGCCGGGGGGGCTTCTCGAGGACGCCCGACGTCGGGCACCTCGTGACCCGGCCGGACGAGACGGTGGACGCCTGGCTCGAGGCTCGCCCCGCCCGCCCGTTCGCCCTTCTGCAGCCGTTCTCGTCCCGGCCGGCCAAGGAGTGGGACGAGGGCGCGGCGGCGGCGTTCTGCCGCGCCCTCGCGGACCGGGGGCTCGACCCTGTCGTGCGCTGGGGACCGGGCGAACGGGACCGCGCGGCCGGGATCGTCGCGCGCTCGGAGGGCGCCGCCTCGCTCGGGCCGCCGAACCCGCCCGCGGCCTCGGCCCGGCTCGCCTCCCGCGCGGCGCTCTTCGTCGGGGCCGACACCGGCCCCACTCACCTCGCGGCGGCGGCCGGGACGCCGACGGTGGCGCTCTTCGGGCCCACCGACCCGGCCCGCTTCGGGCCGGTCGGGCCGCGGGTCCGGATCTTGCGAGACCGGACGGACGCCTACAATGCGGGCCTGCCTGGCCTGCCCGGGCTGACGTCCGATGCCGTACTCGCAGCCTCCCTCGAGCTCCTCGGCGGGCATTCCGGCGCCCCGGACGGCGCGTAGGGGGCTCTCCGCCCTCCTCGCGATCGTCCTGGCCGGACCGCTCGCCGCTTCGGTGACGGCGAACGTCCTCCCGAACCTGGGCCGCGCGGAGCTTCCGAAGGAAGAAATCGCCGCCGTCCCGTTCGAGGCGGGCGAGACCCTCGTCTACACGGTCTCCTGGCTGAAGATCGAGGGGGGCCAGATGACCCTCTCGACGTCCCGGGAGGCGAGCCCCGACGGCGTCCCGGTTCACCGGATCCGCCTCTCCGCCGTCTCGAACGACTACGTCTCGAAGTTCTACCCGGTCGACACCCGGTACGAGACGTGGGTCGACGCCAGGGACTTCACCCCCGTCCGCTTCGAGAAGCACGCCCGCGAGGGGCGTTACGTCTCCGACGAGGTGGAGGAATTCGACCTCGGTCGGCGCGTCGCCGTCTGGCGGGACGAGAAGAGGGTCCGCGCGACCGGTCCCATCCCCGAGCGCTTCCAGGACGTCATCTCCTCCTTCTTCTACATGCGGACCGTCCCGCTCGTCCCCGGGGAGGAGACGCGCGTCGACCTCTACACGCGCGGGAAGCTCTACCGCCTCGTCGTGGCGGTGATCGGACGGGAGCGGGTCGAGACGGAGATGGGGGTCTTCGACGCGCTGAAGGTCCAGCCGCGGATGCACGACACGGCCTCGGCCTCGAGCGTCGACCGGAACAAGGGGAAGCTCTTCCTCTGGTTCAGCGACGACGAGAGGCGGCTCCCGGTGATGGCCCGGACGATCCTCCCGATCGGCTCCGTCACGGCCCGCCTCACGCGCGTCGAGGGGGCCCCCCCGCCGCAGGCGGCGGCCGTCCCCGTCGCCGCACGCTGACCGGCGGCGGGCGGCCCGCCGAATCCCGGACGAACGGATATCATTGCGCCCATGGCGGTCAAGCTCGGAGAACTTCTCCAGAAGGCGAAGCTCATCAGCGGCGAGCAGCTCGCGACGGCGCTGAAGAGCCAGAAGGAATCGGGCGTCAAGCTGGGCGAGGCGCTCGTGAGGCTCGGGTACGTCACCGAGGACGACATCACCGAGACGCTCTCGGCGCAGTTCGGCGTCCCTTCGATCAACCTGACGCACTTCGAGATCGACCCGAACGTCCTGAAGCTCGTCCCGGCGGACGTGGCGCGCAAGTACAACATCCTGCCGGTCAACAAGACGGGCGCGACGCTCACCATCGCGATGGCCGACCCGACGAACGTCTTCGCGATGGACGACCTGAAGTTCATGACCGGCTACAACGTCGAGCCGGTCGTCGCCTCGGAGATCGCCCTCCAGCACGCGATCGACCGGAACTACGGCGCCTCCCACGCCCTCGAGCTGAAGAAGGTCATGGAGGAGATGTCGGCCGTCGACGCCTCCGACACCTCGCTCGAGGTCGTCGACGAGGAGGAGCAGGACGCCATCGACCTCGAAAAGCTCGTCGAGGAGGGGGAGGAGGCCCCGGTCGTCCGGCTCGTCAACATCATCCTGACCGACGCCATCAAGCGCGGCGCCTCCGACATCCACATCGAGCCGTACGAGAAGGAGTACCGGGTCCGCTACCGGGTGGACGGCATCCTCCAGGAGGTGATGAACCCTCCGAGCAAGCTCAAGGAGGCGATCGCCTCGCGCATCAAGATCCTCGCCCGGCTCGACATCGCCGAGAAGCGGCTCCCCCAGGACGGGCGGATCAAGATCAAGATGAAGCTCGCCGGGAAGGTGAAGGAGCTCGACTACCGCGTCAGCGTCCTGCCGACCCTCTTCGGCGAGAAGATCGTCTGCCGGCTCCTCGACAAGGACAACCTGATGCTCGACATGACGAAGCTGGGCTTCGAGCGGTCGAGTCTGCAGCGGTTCGAGAAGGCGATCCTGAGGCCCTGGGGAATGGTCCTCGTCACGGGGCCCACCGGGTCGGGAAAGACGAACACTCTCTATTCCGCCCTCTCCCGGATCAACACCCCCGACACGAACATCATGACGGCCGAGGACCCGGTCGAGTTCAACCTGCCCGGCGTGAACCAGGTGCAGATGAAGGACTCGATCGGCCTGAACTTCGCGGCGGCGCTGAGGTCGTTCCTCCGGCAGGACCCGAACATCATCCTCGTCGGCGAGATCCGCGACTTCGAGACGGCCGAGATCGCCGTCAAGGCCTCCCTCACCGGCCACCTCGTCCTCTCCACCCTCCACACCAACGACGCCCCCTCGACGATCAACCGGCTCATGAACATGGGCATCGAGCCGTACCTCGTCGCGACGTCGGTCGTCCTGATCGCCGCGCAGCGCCTGATCCGGCGCGTCTGCTCGAACTGCAAGGTCCCGACCGAGGTCCCCCCCCAGGTCCTGATCCAGCTCGGCTTCACCGCCGAGGAGTCGAAGACCGTCCAGGTCATGAAGGGCAAGGGCTGCGACCGCTGCAACGGGACGGGCCTCAAGGGGCGGGTTGCGCTCGTCGAGGTCCTCGAGGTCTCCGAGGAGATCAAGGAGATGATCCTCTCCGGCGCCTCCTCCGTCGAGATCAAGCGGAAGGCGATCGAGGAGGGGATGGTCACCCTCCGCGGCTCCGGTCTCGCGAAGATAAAGGACGGCCTCACGACGATCGAGGAGGTCGTCCGGGAGACCGTGCTGTAGGCCGCCTTCCCCGGGGGCCCCTCCCCGGAAAGCACCGAACCCACTGAGGTATCATTCCTTCCAGAATCGCCACAGGGGGATCCGATGGCAGTCACGCTGCACCAGCTTCTGAAGACTCTCGTCGAGCGCGGCGGCTCGGACCTTCACATCACGACGAACTCGCCGCCGATGATCCGGGTCCACGGCGACATCCAGCCGCTGGACTTCCCGCCGCTGACGGTCCCCGAGACCAAGCAGCTCTGCTACTCCATCCTGACCGACGTCCAGAAGCACCGGTTCGAGGAGAACCTCGAGCTGGACCTCTCCTTCGGCGTCAAGGGGCTCGCGCGCTTCCGGGGCAACGTCTTCCTGCAGAGGGGCGCGGTGTCCGCCGTCTTCCGGCAGATCCCGTACGAGATCCTCGGCTTCAAGGAGCTCGGCGTCCCCTCCGTGGTCGAGCAGCTCTGCAACAAGCCGCGCGGCCTCGTCCTCGTCACGGGCCCGACCGGGTCGGGCAAGTCGACGACGCTCGCGACGATGATCGACAAGGTCAACCGCGAGCAGCCGAAGCACATCGTCACGATCGAGGACCCGATCGAGTTCCTCCACACCCACAAGCGCTGCATCGTGAACCAGCGCGAGCTGCACGCCGACACGCACTCGTTCCCGAACGCGCTTCGGGCCGTCCTCCGCGAGGACCCCGACGTCGTCCTCGTCGGCGAGATGCGCGACCTCGAGACGATGGAGGCGGCCCTCCGCATCGCCGAGACCGGCCACCTCACGTTCGCCACCCTCCACACGAACAGCGCCGTCCAGACGATGAACCGGATCATCGACGCGTTCCCCGCCAGCCAGCAGTCCCAGGTCCGGGCGCAGCTCTCCTTCGTCCTGGAGGGGATCCTCTGCCAGACCCTCCTGCCGAAGGCAACCGGGAAGGGGCGCTGCCTCGCGATGGAGATCCTCATCCCGACGCCCGCCATCCGGAACCTCATCCGCGAGGACAAGCTCCACCAGATCTACTCGATGATGCAGACCGGCCAGAACAAGTACGGGATGCAGACGTTCAACCAGGCGCTCGCCACGCTCGTGCACCGCCGGGTCATCGCCCAGGAGCTCGCCATGACGACGTCGTCTCTCCCGGACGAGCTTTCGGAGATGATCGCCCGCGGCGCGGGCATCGTCGGACAGCAGGCGCCGGGCGCGCCGGCCGCCGGCTCTGCGGCCCGCCGGCCCTGACGCGCACCGGGAGGGAGAGAGATGGCCCAGTTCGTCTGGAAGGGTAAGACCCGGCAGGGCGTCATGACCGGCGGGGTCATGTCCGCCGACTCGAAGGACCTCGCCATCGCCGACCTCAGGCGGCGGCAGATCGACGTCGCCTCCGTCAAGGAGCGCGGCAAGGAGTTCGCCGTCCCGAGGTTCGGCGCGGGGAAGGTCTCGGCCAAGCGGCTGGCCATCTTCACCCGCCAGTTCTCCGTCATGATCGACGCGGGCCTCCCCCTCGTGCAGTGCCTCGAGATCCTCGGCACCCAGCAGGACGACAAGGCCTTCCAGCGCATCATCCTCGCCGTCCGGCAGGACGTGGAGTCGGGCTCCTCCCTCGCCGACGCGATGCGCAAGCACCCGCGCGCCTACGACGACCTCTTCGTGAACATGATCGCCGCCGGCGAGGCGGGCGGCATCCTCGACACCATCCTCCGGCGCCTCTCGACCTACATCGAGAAGGCCGTGAAGCTGACCGGGCAGGTCAAGACGGCCCTGATCTACCCCGTCTCCGTCCTCGTCGTGGCGGCCCTCGTCGTGACGATCATCCTCTGGAAGGTCATCCCGACGTTCGCCGCGCTCTTCGCCGGGCTCGGCGCCCAGCTCCCGCTGCCCACCCGGATGGTCATCGCGGCCTCGAACTTCCTCGCCAGCTACTTCCTCTTCATCCTCGCCTTCTTCGCCGCGGTCGTCTTCGCCCTGAGGCGCTACTACAAGACCTACAAGGGGCGCCGGGTCATCGACGGCATCCTGCTGAGGCTGCCGGTCCTCGGCGACATCCTGAAGAAGATCGCCGTCGCCCGCTTCTGCCGGACGTTCGCGACGCTGACCTCCTCCGGCGTCCCGATCCTGGACGGCCTCGAGATCACGGCCAAGACGTCGGGGAACGCCATCATCGAGGACGCGATCATGATGGTGAGGCGGAACGTCGAGACGGGCCGGACGATCGCCGAGCCGCTCGCCGAGACGAAGGTCTTCCCGCCGATGGTCGTCCAGATGATCGGCGTCGGCGAGCAGACCGGCGCCCTGGACGCGATGCTCTCCAAGATCGCGGACTTCTACGAGGACGAGGTCGACAACGCCGTCGACGGCCTCATGAAGCTGATGGAGCCGATCATGATCGCCATCCTCGGGACGGTCATCGGCACCATCGTCGTCGCGATGTACATGCCGATGTTCGACCTCCTCTCCAAGATCGGCTGAAGGGCGCCGAACCGGGGAGGCTCGCCACGAGCCTCCCTCCCGGTCCCGGGAACGACGGGCGCCCTCCGGGGCGCCCGTCGCGCGTCTGCCCGCGCCGCCGGCCGCTACAATGGCCCGCCGTGATCGAGAACGCGCGCGCCCTTCCGCGGCCGGCCCCGGAGGCCCTCCGGGGCCTCGTCGTCACACGGGTCGTCGTCGTCTCGACGCTCCTCCTCTCCGCCCTCCTCATCCAGCTCACCTTCAGCATCTGGCTGCCGCTCAGCCCCATTTACTACTTCGCGGCGGCGGCCTACTCGACCTCGGCCCTCGCGGTCGCCACGCGGCGGCTCCTGGACCCGGGAGTGAACGCCGTCGTCCAGCTCCTCGGGGACCTCGTCGTCGTGACCGGCCTCGTCTGGATCTCCGGCGGCCCGGACTCCGGCTTCACCTTCCTCTACCTCGCCGTCGTCGTCTCCGGCACGCTCCTCCTCGGCAAGGGCGGGGGCCTCGTCACCGCCGGCCTCGCCTCGGTCTTCTACGCCGTCCTCCTCCAGCTGATCCAGACCGGCACCCTTCCCGCGCCCCGCGTCGACGAGCTCCCGGTCCGGGTCTGGACGCCGGGGCAGCTCGCCGGGAACATCGTGACGAACGTCGGCGCGTTCGCGGCCACCGCGCTTCTCGTCGCGGCCGCCTCGGAGAAGCTCCGCGACGCCCGGCTCCTCGCTGAGCGGCGGAAAAAGGAGGTGGAGCGGCTCCAGGCTCTTCACTCCTCGGTCCTCGCCTCGATGTCCTCGGGGGTCGTGACCGCCGGTCCCGACGGCCGGATCACCTTCGTCAACCCTCCCGCCGGCGAGCTCCTGCAGCGCCGCCCGGAGGACCTCGTCGGGCAGCCGCTCGTCGGGACGGGGCTCATCTCCGAGGAGCTCCTCCGCGCGAGCCGCGAGCCGGGCCGCGAGGTGCTCCGCTTCGAGGGGAGCCAGACCCACCTGGGCCCCGGGGCCTACTTCGGCGTCACGGTCACGCCGCTCAGGGACGGCGAGGGGCGCGTCACGGGCCAGATCCTCATCTTCCAGAACCTGACCGAGCTGAAGAAGCTCGAGGGGGAGGTGAGGCTGAAGGAGAAGCTCGCCGCCGTGGGCGAGCTGGCCGCCGCGATCGCCCACGAGATCCGAAACCCGCTCGCCTCCATCTCCGGCTCCGTCCAGGTCCTCTCCTCGACCGCCCGTCCCGGCTCCTCCGAACGCCGCCTCATGGAGATCGTGGTCCAGGAGTCGCATCGCCTCTCCTCGATCCTCGAGGACTTCCTGAAGTACGTCCGCCCCCGCGAGCAGGCGGTCGAGACGGTCGACGCGCCCGCCGCGCTGCGCGACGTCGTGACGCTCCTGACGCACAGCGACGAGCTTTCCCCCGCCCATTCCGTCACGCTCGACCTCGTGCCCGAGTCGGTCCCGCTCCGGGCCGACCCCGGGCAGCTCCGGCAGGTCTTCTGGAACCTCATCCGCAACGCCCTCGCGGCGATGCCGGGGGGAGGAACGCTCTCCCTGACCTCCCGCGTCGCCGGCGACGCCTGGAGCCTCACGGTGGCCGACGAGGGACGGGGAATGTCGCGCGAGGACGTGGACCGCCTCTTCACGCCGTTCGCCCACGCGGTCCCGGGCGGGACCGGGCTCGGCCTCGCCATCGTCTATCGCATCGTCGAGGAGCACGGAGGGAAGATCCTCGTGAAGAGCGCCCCCGGCCAGGGCACCGCGATCAGCCTCAGCCTCCCGCTCGCCGGCCCCGGCGCGAGGATCCCGTCCCTCCCCGAGCGGCCCGCGGCCGCGGAGGCGGGCTCGTGACGGGCGAGCCGTCCCGCCCGGCGGGGCCTCTCATCCTCGTCGTCGACGACGAGCCGGGCATCACCGGGATGCTCGCGATCGTCTTCGAGAAGGAAGGCTACGTGGTCCGGACGGCCGGGACCTGCGCCGACGGGCTTCGGCTGGTCGGGGAGATCTCCCCCGACCTGGTCCTGACCGACCTCAGGATGCCCGACGGAACCGGCTTCGACATCCTCCGCCGGACGCACGAGACGAACGCGGAGACCCCCGTCGTCATGATCACCGCCTACACCTCGACGAAGACGGCGATCGAGGCGCTGAAGGCCGGCGCCTACGACTACGTCTCCAAGCCCTTCGACGTCGAGGAGCTCAAGCACGTCGTGGGGAAGGCGCTCGAGCGCAAGCGTCTCGCCGAGGAGAACGTCGCCCTGAAGAGCCGGATCGACGAGCGGCCTTCCCTCGGGCCGCTCGTCGGCGTCTCCCGGCGCATGCGGGCCGTCTTCGACATCGTCGCGCGGATCGGCCGGACGACCTCGACCGTCCTGATCACGGGGGAGTCGGGCACGGGAAAGGGACTCATCGCCCGGGCGATTCACCGGAGCTCGGCCCGCGCTTCCGGGCCCTTCGTCTCGGTCAACTGCGGGGCCCTCCCGGAGAACCTCCTCGAGTCCGAGCTCTTCGGACACGAGAAGGGGGCCTTCACCGGCGCCGTACGCGAGAAGAAGGGGCTGTTCAAGGAGGCCGAGGGGGGGACGCTCTTCCTGGACGAGATCGGCGAGACCTCCCTCGCGATGCAGGTGAAGCTCCTCCAGGTGCTGCAGGAGAGGGTCGTGAGGCGGGTGGGCGGGAACGTCGAGGAGCCCGTCGACGTGAGGATCATCTGCGCCACGAACAAGGACCTCGCCAGGAAGGTGGCCGAGAGGGAGTTTCGCGAGGACTTCTACTACCGGATCGCCGTCATCCCGCTCCAGATCCCGGCTCTCAGGGAGCGCCGGGAGGACATCCCCTCGCTCGTCCGGCACTTCCTGAAGAAGGTGACGTCCGAGCAGGGGATCCCGGAGAAGAAGATCTCCGCGGAGGCGATGCGCATCCTCGAAGGCTACCCCTGGCCGGGGAACGTCCGCGAGCTCGAGAACCTCATCGAGCGGACCGTCGCGCTCGAGCCCGGGGCCGTCATCACGACGGCCTCCCTGCCGGAGAGCTTCCTCAGGCCCGCGGGCGTCCCCGCGGAGGCCCTCCAGAGCCCCTTCGACCTGCCTCTCGCGGACTTCCGCCTCGAGGCGTACCTCGAGTGGATCGGCAAGCGCCTGATGCAGCAGGCCCTCGACAGGGCCAACGGCGTCAGGAAGGACGCGGCGAAGCTGGTCGGGATGTCGGAGCGCTCGTTCCGCTACTACGCGAAGAAATACGGCCTCGGCCAGGACGAGGGAGGGGAGCCCTATGACGAACCCGGGCCACCGCTCGACGAGGCGTGAGGCCCCGCGGGGGGCCGTTCTCGGCGCGCTCCTCCTCCTGGCCGGCACCGGCGGTTGCGGCGCGGCGCCGCCCCGGCCCCCGGCGCCGCCCGCCGACGCCCCTCGCGTCGAGCTGCCGTCGGGGGCCGTCTTCGCCCTCGAGGTGGCGAGGACCCCGGAGCAGATCGCCCGGGGCCTGATGTTCCGGGAGTCCCTCGCGCCCGCCTCGGGGATGGTCTTCCTCTTCGAGTCGCCCGAGCCCCGCGCGTTCTGGATGAAGAACTGTCACTTCGCGCTCGACATGGTCTTCACCCTCGCGGACGGGACCGTCGTCGACGTCCTCGCCGGGGTCCCTCCCTGCGAGGCCGACCCGTGCCCCAGCTACCCCTCCCGCGCGCCGGCCGACACGGTCGTCGAGCTGACCGCGGGGGAGGCGGCGCGCCACGGGATCGTCCCCGGAGCGCGCCTCAGGTTCCTCAGCGTGCCGGGGCGCTGACGTCGCTGCCCGGCGCGCCACCGGCGGCGGGCGACGGGACGAAACGGAAGAGGCCGCGCCCCATCGTCGCCAGGTAGAGGCCCTCCTCCCGGCGGGGGTCTCCCGCCCAGCCCGCCACGAAGAGGCCTCTCTCAGGAAGCGGCAGGAGGACGTCGCCCCCGCCCTCCGAGGCTCGGTAGACGAGGCGTCCCTTTTCCGCCTCGACCTCGACGCCGATCGGCTCGGGCGGGCGGTAGGCCGAGGCGCGCGGCCGGCCGAAGCCGCCGGTGAGCGGCCGGGCGTTCGGCCCGCGGCGCGCGTCGAGGCCGAAGTCCCCGCCGTCCCACCAGAGCGTCCGTCCCGACGAGCGGACCGCGAGCGTCTCCGAACGCGTCCCCGCGGAGCGGCTCCAGATCACCGCGTCCACTCTGGTGCGCAGCGTGCCGACGCGGCCCCACGAGGCGCCGCCGTCTCGCGACTCGAAGGCGCCCGCGTCGGTCGCCGCGAAGAGCCGCCCGGGCCCCGCGGCGAAGCCGTGCACCGGCACCCCGAGGACCCTCGAGAACGGTCGGCCCGGCGCCGCCGCCAGCCAGAGCCCGTCGGGAGTCCCCGCGAGGAGCCGCTCGCCGCTTGCGACGAGCGCCCGGACCGTCGACGGCGGCGAGGAGGCGAGCTTCCCGGCCCGGCCCGTCGGCGGGTCGAGCGACCAGAGGCCCCCGCTCGCGCCGTCCGCCGCGCGCGCGACGACGACGGCCCCGGAGGCCGTCACGGCGACGGCCGAGACGCGCGCCTCCGAGAGACCCGCGTTCGCCTCGCCGAGCGTCGCCCCGCCGTCCTCGCTCCGGAGGATCCCCTCCGCCTCGGTGGCCACGAGGACGACCGACGGGTTCCCCGGGTCGAAGAGGAGCCCGTTGACGACCGTCGTCTCGCGCGAGATGCGGCGGAAGCTGGCGCCGGCGTCGAGGCTCTCGAAGAGCCCCCCGGTCGTCCCGGCGAGGAGGCGGGAGGGGTTCCGCGGGTCGCGCGCCACCACGTGCGTCCGCCGGTCGGCGAGGCCCTCGCGATAGCGCTTCCAGCTCACTGCGCCGTCCGTCGTCCGGTAGACCCATCCGCAGGTCGCCGCCCACACGTCGTTCGGGTCGGTCGGCGAGAAGTCGAGGTGGAAGACCTGGGTGTCCTCGACCATCCCCCCGGCGATTCGCGTCCAGGAACGTCCGAGGTCGGTCGAGCGGAAAGGATGCCTGTAGGAGCCCGTGTAGAGGACGCCCGGCTTCAGGGGATGGAACGCGAGGAACGCGACCCCGCTCCCCGGGTCGAGGGGCGGACGCGACGGGCGCCAGGTGGCGCCTCCGTCCTCGGAGACCTCGAGCCCCGTGTCTCCCCCGACGACGACGGCCTTCCTCTTTCCCAGGAGGGCGACGGCCACGACACGCGCCTCGGCACGCTCCTCCCAGCGACGAGCGACGGTCCAGGTGCGCGCCGCGTCGTCGGAGCGGACGAGGAGCCCGCCCTTCACGACGCCCGTGAGCCCGGCCCAGACGGTCCCGACGCGCTGCGGATCGGGGACGAGCGAGGTCACCGAGTAGCCCGGGAAGGGGGTCCCGCCGGGCGGCGCGCTCCAGGAGCGCCCGCCGTCGGTCGACCGGTAGACGCCGCCGAGGGCCGTCCCGGCGTAGAAGAGGCCGGGCGTGCGCGGCTCGGCGGCGATCGACTTCACCTCGGCGCCCGGCAGCGGGTAGCGCAGCCACTTGCCGGTCCGGTCGGCCGCCGGCCCGCCGGCCCCGAGGGCGGGAACGCCGGCCAGGACCGCGACGAGGAGCGCCGCCGCGGCGTCAGCTCCCGGGCTTCGCATCGCCCCCCGAACCGGCCGGGGTGGCGGCCGCGCTCTTCGCCTCGCCCGAGGGCTTCGAAGCGCCCGGCGTCTTCGCGTCGCCCGCCGCCTTCGAGTCGCCGGACGGCTTCGCATCGCCGGTCGACTTCGCGTCGTCGCCCCCGGCGGCCGACTCCTTTCCCTTGGCGTCGCTCCCCGAGCGTCCGTAGTCGGTCAGGTAGAAACCCGACCCCTTGAACTGGACCGCCGGGGCCGACAGGAGCTTCTTCAGGGCTCCGCCGCAGGCCTCGCAGACCGTCGGGAGAGGGTCCGAGAAGGCCATGATCGTCTCCACCTCGTGACCGCAGGACTCGCACCGGAACTCGTACAGAGGCATCTGGGAACCGACCTTCCTTTCACGACGGCGGCGCGTATCCGCCGCCCGTCGTGCTCCACTGGATCTTCTTCACGGACGTCCGGCTCGTCACGTCGCGCCGGCTGATCAGCTTCAGGACGAAAAACGCGTACAGGAGCTTCGCGTTGTGCCCGACGTCGCCCGGCCCCAGGCCGACGAGCTCCCTCAGCGTCTTCGCGCCGTCGACCTGGTGGAGGAGCCGGATCTCGCCCGTCTCGAGCGCGATGTCGCCGAGCTCCGTCGGGTTGAAGGCCGGGTCGAAGACCGTCCAGGAGGGGCCGAGGAAGGAGACGAGGCGCCGCGCGTCGCGGACCCCTTTGACCCCGGCGACGATCGCCTGCCGGGTCGGCACCTCGAGCTGGATGATCTCGTCGGTCCGGAAGCGGCCGACGGCGAACGAGACCTCGCCCTCCTCCCAGTCGAAGACGGAAAAGAGGATGTCCTTCACCTGCCGCGTGACCGAGGCGAAGAGCTCCTCCGGGGTCAGGAGGCCCATCTCGACGAGGACCGCGCCGTGCCGGCGGGTCTCCTCGGAGGCGCGCGCCTCGATGAGGCGGGCCACGGACTCCTCGAACTGGGCCGCCGTCAGCTTGCCCGCCCGGAGCAGGACGTTGCCGAGGGAGTCCTGCCGGTCGTTCGACGAGGCGAAGATGACGTCCCCGTTCCAGATGTAGATCTTCTTCTCGACCTCGCCCCGGCGCACGACCAGCACCCCGGGCACCTTGTAATGGTGCACCGTCTGGAGGACCTCGGGAAGCGGGGTATTCGAGAGGTCGCCGCGGAACTCGAAGCGGCTGTCCGACACCGCTGGCATTGTACGGAAGGTCCGGCCCGATCCGGCTGCTACCATCCCCGGCCGTGCCCCGCCCCGAGTCCGCCCCCGAAAGCCCGGCGTAACGTGCCGGTATGAAGGACCTCTTCGAATGAGACGCCGGGTCGCAGTCACCGGCCTCGGCTGTGTCACGCCCCTCGGGACCGGCGCCCCGGCCTTCCTGGATGGCCTCCGGAGCGGCCGCTCGGGCGTCCGGCGCATCTCGCTCTTCGACCCTTCCGCCCTCCCGGTGAGGATCGCGGGCGAGGCCCGGGGCTTCGACCCGGCCGACCACATCCCGGCCAAGGACGCCCGCCACGTCGCCCGCGTCGTTCCGATGGCGATCGCCGCGGCCGGCGAGGCGCTCGCCTCCTCCGGAATCGACCCGGAGCGTCTTTCCGTCGGGGAGCGGCGCAGGGTGGCCGTCCTTCTCGGATCGGGGGGCGGACCGGTCGAGTTCTTCGAGAAGATGTACGGCCACTGGTACCGGGGGGAGCTGAAGAAGGCGTCGGTCTACGCGATCCCGACCGGCACCATCGGGACCCTGTCGTCGGAGATCTCGATGCGGTTCGGCCTCAAGGGCCCGTCGCACGTCGTCTCCACCGGCTGCACTTCCTCGGCCGACGCGCTCGGCTACGCCGCGAAGTCGATCCGGTACGGCGAGAGGGACGTCGTCCTCGCAGGGGGCGCCGACGCCGTCATCACCCCCGGCATCATGACCGGCTTCGGCCTGATGCAGATCCTCGCCTCCTCCCGCCAGGACGCCCCGGAGACGGCGAGCCGCCCCTTCGACGCCGGCCGCGACGGGTTCGTCCTCGGCGAAGGGGCCTGGTTCTTCGTCCTCGAGGAGATGGAGCGGGCGATTTCGCGCGGCGTGCGCGTCCTCGGAGAGATCCTGGGCTACGCCGCGACCTGCGACGCCCACCACCGCGTGAGGCTCGACGAGTCGGGCGTGGAGCCGGCCCGGGCGATGACCGAAGCTCTCGAGGACGCGGGGCTCGCCCCCCCGGACGTCGGCTACGTCCAGTACCACGGCACCGGGACGGAGCTGAACGACCGGATCGAGACCCGCGCCACGCGGATCGCGCTCGGAGCCCACGCCGACGGGGTCCCGGGAAGCAGCGTCAAGAGCCAGATCGGCCACCCGCAGGGGGCCTCCGGCGCCGCCGGGCTCGCCGCGACCCTCCTCGCCCTGAACGAGGGGTTCCTCCCGGCCACGGCGAACCTCGAGGCGACGGACCCCGAGTGCGACCTCGACTACGTCCCCCTCGCGACCCGCCCCGCCGAGGTCGGCATCGCGCTCGTGAACGGGATCGCCTTCGGCTCGAAGAACACCGCCCTCGTCGTGAGGACGGCGCGCGGCTTCGGAGCCTGAGCCTCCGTGAGCCTCTTCGTCCCCCCCCGGGCTCCGTCCGACGAGATCCTCGACGGGATCGTCGCGCCGGCCGAGGCCGAGAAGAGCCTCGCCGACATCGAGTGGATCCACCGCGCCCTCGGCGGCCGGGCGATCGTGAGGCGCCACCTCGTCCCGCTCCTCCTCTCCGTCCCTTCCGCCAGCCCCGTCCTCCTCGACCTCGGCGCCGGGAGCGGGCACGTCGGGCGGGGGCTCGCGGGCGAGCTCGCGCGCCGCGGCCGCGAGCTCGTCGCGGTGGACCTCGACCGGCAGCTCCTCCACGCCCGGCTGTCGGCGAAGGGCCGCAGCCTCGCCGCCGACGCCCTGCGCCTGCCTTTCGCCGACCGCTCCGTCGACGTGGTCTCCTCGACCCTCTTCCTCCACCACTTCGACGCCGCGTCCGTGGCGGCGCTCCTCAGGGAGTCGGCGCGCGTCGCGCGTTTCGCCGTCTCCGCGCTCGACCTGACCCGCCACCGCGTCCCGCTCGCCGTCAACGCGCTCCTCGCGCGGTTCGCCTACCGGAGCCCGATCACCCGGCTCGACAGCCGCGCCTCCGTCCTGCAGGCCTGGACGATCCCCGAGCTGCGCGCCCTCGCCGCCCGCGCCCTCCCCGGCACCCTCGTGAGGCCCGCCGGCCCCTTCGTCCAGGGCCTCCTCTGGAAGCGCCCGTGACGGACGAGCGGCTCGACGCCGTCGTCGTCGGGGCGAGCCTCGCGGGAAGCGCCGCGGCGCTCGTCCTGGCGCGGGCCGGGGTGCGCGTCGCCCTCGTCGACAAGGCCGTCTTTCCCAGGCCGAAAGCCTGCGGCGAGCTCCTCTCCCCCGACGGGGTCGCCGCGCTCGCGCGGCTCGGCCTCGACGGCGAGGTCCGCGCCGCCGGGGCCGCCACGATCCGGCGCTTCGCCCTCGTCCGCCCCGACGGCAGACGCGTCCGCGGCCGCCTCCCCGCCCCGGCCCTCTCCCTGAGCCGCGAGCGCCTCGACGCGCTCGTCCTCGAGGGCGCGACCCGCGCCGGGGCCACGGCCCACCTCGGCGAGGCGGTGACGTCCGTCGAGGGGAGCCTCGAAGGCGGCTTCACCGTCCGGACGCCCGCGCGGACGCTCGAGGCCCGCGCCGTCCTCGGCGCCTGGGGGCGCTACTCGCCGCTCGACGGCCGCCTCGGGCGCCCCTTCTTCGGGGCCCCCGCGACGCTCTTCGGCTTCAAGAAGTTCCTGCGTGGTGAGGCCGGCGCGCGCCTTTCGGACCACGTCGTCCTCCACGTCTTCCGCGGCGGCTACCTGGGCCTCTCTCTCGTCGAGGAGGGGCGCGTCAGCCTCGGCGCGCTCGCGACCCCCGCCGTCGCGCAGGAGGCGCACCACGACTTCGACCGGCTCCTCGCGCGGCTCGCCGCCGGGAGCCCCGCCCTGGCGGCCGACCTCGACGGCCTGGAACCCGAGCCGGGCCCGGCGCTCGTCAGCGAGCCGGTCCACCTCGGCCCGCGCGGAGCCGCCTGCGGCGACATCCTCCTCGCGGGGGACGCGGCGGGCGTCGTCGACCCGTACACCGGCTCCGGCATGGCGCTCGCCCTCCGGACGGGCGAGGCGGCCGGGGCCCTCCTCGCCGAGCACGCCGCGGAGCGCGTCGCCGCCGCGAGCCTCGCCGCCGCCTGGGCCCGCCGCTGGCGGGCCGTGACGGGGTCGGTCTACTTCTTCTCCCGCCTCTTCCGGCCCGTCTTCCTCGGCGGCGCCGCAACGCGGCTCGTCGTCCCGGCGACGGCGCCGCTGGCGGGCCTCGCGGCCCGCCTCACGCGCGGCCCGGCCTGACGAGGCCGGCTACTTCTTCTTCGGGGCCTTCTTCGCCGTGGCGGGCTTCGCCGGGACTCTCGGCTGCGCCTTGCCCTGGGCCTTCGCGGGGACCTTCCCCTTCGGGGCCTTCGCGGCGGGCTTCGCCGGAGCCTTCCGCGCCGCGGCCTTCGGGGCGCTCTTCGTCGCGCCCTTCTTCCCGGTCTTCTTCTTCTTCGGCGGGAAGAGCCCGGTGCGGATCGTCTCGACCTGCTCGAGGTGGACCCGGTCGTGCCCCGCGTACATCGCGACCATCGTGTCGATCGACTCCTCGCCCCTCTCGGCGTGGACCCCGACCCTCGCGAACGCCTCGTCGGGGAGGCGCGTGAGAAGGCCGAGGTTCACGGCCCGGGCCATCTCGAAGTCGGCCAGGAGCTCCTCGGTCGTCGCGTTTCCGACGCCGAGCCTCTCGACGAAGAGGTCCTGGTCGTAGCCCGGGATCGCCGGCCTGTCGTGCGCGGCCACGAAGCGGTAGCGCGAGCCGAGGATCACCTCGCCGTCGGCCAGGTGCGCGACGATCTGCCGGATCGACCACTTCCCCGGCGCCGGGGGCCGGGAGAGCTGCGTTTCGTTGAGGCCCTTCACGAGCTTCCGGAGCTTGCGGGGCGTTTCGAACATCACCTCGTACGGGTCGGCCCCGCCGAGCGCCTCGCGGTACCTGTCCGGAATCACGGGTCCTGCCATCTTCGGTCCCTCCATCTCCGCGGCATCCTATCGGAGGCCCGTCCGGCGCGCAGCCGCCCGCCCGTCTAGAATGCTCTCGCCGTGAAGATCGATCGACACCTCGTCGAAGCCCTGCACGACCTCCTCGCGCGCGCGTTCGCCGAGGACGGGGAGGACGTCACCACGCTCGCCGTCTTCGGGCCGAAGGCCCGCGTCGCGGGCGACGTCGTCTGTCGTGAGGCGGCCGTCGTCGCCGGCGCGGCGTTCCTCCCGCGCGTCTTCGCCTTCCCCCACCCTCCCGCTTCGGTGGAGGTGCTCGTCGAGGACGGTACGCGGGTCGCCGCGGGGACCGTCCTGGCGCGGGTCGAGGGGCCGGCCATCTCGGTCCTCGCGGCCGAGCGGACCGCCCTGAACCTCGTCCAGCGCCTGGCGGGCGTTGCGACGGCGACGCGCGCCTACGTCGACGCCCTCGCCGGGACCGGGGCGCGCCTCCTCGACACGCGCAAGACGACCCCAGGCCTCCGCATCTTCGAGAAGTACGCGGTGCGCTGCGGCGGCGGGACGAACCACCGGATGGGGCTCTCCGACGCCTTCCTCGTCAAGGACAACCACGCCGACGGCTGTGGCAGCCTCTGGGACGCGACGCGGCGCGCGGCCGACTTCCGCGCCATGAACCGCTCGCTCGCGCGCTGCCTCCTCGAGGCCGAGGCGCGGACGCGCGACGAGGTCCACCAGGCGCTCGAGGCGGGGGCCGAGAGGATCCTCCTCGACAACATGTCCGTCGCCGACATGAAGAGGGCCGTCGCCGACGTGGCTCTCTGGAACGAGGCGACGGGCGCCCGCGTGACGACCGAGGCCTCGGGCGGGATGACCGCCGAGAAGGCGCGGAAAGCCGCCCGCGCCGGCGTCGACTTCGTGTCGGTCGGGGCGATCACCCACTCGATCCGGGCGGTCGACATCGCCCTCGACGTGAAGGTCGCCGCCGCGCGGCGGAGCCGGAAGTGAGCCCCGCCGCCGGGCGGATCCGCGTCCCGGCGCTCGTCATCGGGACCGGCATCGCCGGGCTGACGGCCGCCCTCGCCCTCGCCAAGAGGGGCGTCCGCGTCCTCCTCGTCACGAAGGCCGAGGACCCCGCCGACTGCAACACCGCCTGGGCCCAGGGCGGGATCATCTACTTCGGCAAGAGGGACTCCGCCTCCGCCCTCGTGAAAGACGTCCTCGCGGCCGGCGCCGGCCTCTGCAACGCCGAGGCGGTCCGCTTCCTCGCGCAGGAGGGGCCGCGCGTCGTGGAGGAGATCCTGATCGGCGACGCGGGCGTCCCCTTCTCGAGGACGCGGCAGGGCGACCTCGACTTCACGCGCGAGGGGGCGCACTCCGTCGCGCGGATCGTCCACTCGGCCGACGCGACCGGCAAGGCGATCGAGGTCGCCCTCCTCGAGCGCGTGCGGCGCGAGAAGAACGTCAGGACCTGGACGGGCGCCACGGCGGTCGACCTCATCACCGCCCGCCACCACTCGACCGACGTCCAGCAGCGCTACGCCCTCCAGGACCCGTGCCTCGGGGCGTACGTCCTGGACGAGGCGGGCGCCGTCCACACCGTCCTCGCCGATTTCACCGTCCTGGCGACCGGGGGCGTCGGGCGCCTCTTCCTCCACACGACGAACACGCGGCAGGCCATCGGCGACGGCCTCGCCATGGCCGCCCGCGCGGGCGCGGCCGTCCTGAACCTCGAGTACGTCCAGTTCCACCCGACGACGCTCTACCACCCCGACGGCGACCGGTTCCTCATCTCCGAGGCGCTGCGCGGCGAGGGGGCCGTCCTCGTGAACCGTTCGGGCAGGGCGTTCATGCACCGCTACGACCGGGAGCGGAAGGACCTCGCCCCGCGCGACGTCGTCACGCGCGCCATCGTCGAGGAGATGACGACCCGCGGCGAGCCGTGCGTCTACCTCGACCTCGCGCACAACTACGACGGGAAGGGGAAGGTCCCGATCCGCGACCGCTTCCCCACGATCGCCGCCACCTGCGCGAAGTTCGGCATCGACATCGCGACCGAGCCGATCCCGGTCGTCCCCGCCGCCCACTACTTCTGCGGCGGCGTCCTGGCCGACCTCGAGGGGAAGACGACGATCCGCAACCTCTACGCCGTCGGCGAGGTGAGCTGCACCGGCCTGCACGGCGCGAACCGGCTGGCCTCCACGTCCCTCCTGGAGGGGCTCGTCTGGGGCGCCCACGCGGCACGCTCCATCGCCGACCGGATCGAGAAGGGGCACCTCTTCCCGCCGTCCATGTTCCGCGCGATCCCCGACTGGAAGGCCCCGGGGAACGCGCAGAACGAGGACCCGGCTCTCGTCCAGCAGGACTGGACGACGATCCGCAACACGATGTGGAACTACGTGGGCATCGTGAGGACCGGAGAGCGCCTCGGCCGCGCGGTCGCCGACATCCGCGACCTCGAGAAGCGGCTCTCCCGCTTCTACCACGAGACGAAGATCTCACGGGAGATCGTCGACCTGATCCACGGAGTCCACGCGAGCCACCTCATCGCGCAGGCGGCGCTGAAGAACCCCGAGTCGAGGGGCTGCCACTACCGCCGGAACTGACCGGGAGCACCGGAGCACGAGGACACCCGAGCACGGGAGCACCGGAGCACCGGAGATCCAGCTTCACCGTCACGTCCTCTCGGCAGGGGGCCGCGTGCGGTGCGGTGCGTCTCGCCGCCGCCTGCTGCGCGCCGTCGACCCGCTTCCGACTTCGCTGCGGCCGGACGGGGGGCCCGCGCGAACTCCTCGCCTCGCTCGTCACACACGCGCGCGGACCTGATCCCCGTCCGGTCCTCGCGAAATCGAGCGGGTCCCCGCCGGTGCTCGAGGGCGGCTCGCGAGACGCACCACCCCACCCGCGGCCGGGGCGCTCCGACGTCCGATTGGGAGCCGCCCTCGCCCTCAAATGGGGTCTGGTCTACGTTCTACACTCTACGGAATCTGTAGGAGCAGGCCGAGACCCTCTCGGGGTGTTGTTCTACCGGGGGCGTGAGCGGGCGGGAGGGGTGTCCCGCGAGCGCCGTCCGAGCACGCGCGGGGCCCCGCACGGCTCCGCGAGCAGGCCGCCGGATCAGGCGCGCGCGCTGTTTGAGCGGAGCGAGTTCGCGCGCGCCCCGGCGGCCCGCGGAGCGGGGCCGATGCGGGTCGCGCGCGCGGAGGAGGCGCTGCGGGACACCCCTCTTGCCCGCGACTCGTGCGGATCGGTCAGGTGAACTGGCACAGGGCTCTTCTCCCCGTCTTCCCTGGCTTCGGGGCCGCTATTGCCCTATCCCGGCAAGTCAGACCGCGACCGTCGTGACGTGGACTTCCCGCCCCTCGCCCTTCACCGCCTTCGAGACGATGCAGTACTTCTCGGCGAGCTGAAGCGTCTTCGCGATGTCGGCCTCCTTTTCCGCCAGAAGCGCCGCCGGGACGTGGGCGGCGAGGTCGACCCGCGTGACGCGGTAGCCGCCCGCCGGGTCGACGCCCAGCTCGAGCGTGCCGTCCACGCGCGGGCTCTCGACGGGGACGCGGCGCTTGGCGAGGAAGATCGCCCAGGTCTGGACGAAGCAGGCGACGAGCGCGCCGAGGAGGAGCTCCTCGGGGTTCGTGCGGTCCGCGCGGCCTCCGAGCGTGTGAGCCCCTCCGAACGGCGTCGCGAGAAGGCCGCTGCCGCTCGCGAGGTCGCCGGAGCGTTCCGCGGGGTTCCAGGTCACGGTGGCGGTGAAACGGTGCTCGGTGGACATCGGCTCCTCCGTCGGCGCGGCGCGCTCAGCTTGCGCCTTCCGGGATCTGGTCGGGGTTCCATCCCTTCGGCGCCGTCCAGGCGCGCGCCGAGAAGAACGTCGCGAGGCCCAGCGGGACGAGCCCCGGGCAGCCCCGGCGGGCGTCGTACGCGTCGACGACGCGCGCGACCTCGGGAGGCGCCGACGCGGGGACGACCATCCGCGACCGGGCGAGGAGCCCGACCGGCGCCTCGCGGCGCACCGCCGCCCACGGCTCCTTCGCGTTCTCCTCCTCCTCGGGCGCCAGGGGCGCCACGCCCGAGAGGGCGAGCGAGCCGCCCAGGACCGCGAGGAGGAGCGGCAGGTCCCGGAAGACCGGGATCGCCGACTCGAAGCGGAAGGAACGGACCACCCTTCGGGTCCCCGGGGCCGGGCCGTTGCCGGAGAACGCGAAGGGGCGCGTCGCGTGGCCCGCGTTCGCGACGAACGACCAGGCGAAGGCGACGGGCCAGAGGGGGAGGGAGAGGAGGAAGAGGAAGAGCCCCGCCAGGCGGCTTCCGAGGCCGGCGCCGCGCGGCGGACGGGCCGGCGGCAGGAGGTCGGTGAGGAGCGAAGCCTCTCCCGTCGCGGGGTCGACGACGAGGTTCTGGGAGACGCAGACGCCCGCGAGCGACACGCCCTCCGGGACGACCGTCCGCGGGAGGACCGACACGCCGTCGAGCGCCGCCTTCCCGAGGACGACCGCTTCCTCGGCGACCGTCGTCCCTCCGGTGAGCTTCGCGGAGGCCGCGACGATCGCGCGCGGCGAGAGAGCCGGCTTCGCCTCGCTCCGCTCGAGCTCGCGCCAGCGAGGGAGGCCGTCGAGCGGCGCCACGTCGGGGCCGACGTCGAGCGGGGCGTGCTTCTTCTCGAGGACCCAGTCCTCGCCGGCCGGGTCGCGCGGGAGCTCCACCTTCTTCAGGGCCTCGGGCCGCACGCGCCACATCCCGAGGAGGCGGTCGCCCGAGACGCCGGCGACGACCGGCTCGTCCCGCCTCGCCGCACGTCCCGCGAACTCGCCGAAGGCCTCCTCGACGGCCGCGTCGCCCCTGAGGACGAGCGTGTCGCCGTCGAGCCGCTGCTCGAGACGCCTGAGGACCGCGCCCGTCGTCTCCTCCTCGTCGCGGCGCACGTACTCGAGGGCGATCCCCCAGCGGATCCCCTTGCCGAAGCGCTTCTCGATCTCGGCCCTCCGCGGTCCGACGACGACGAGGGCCGAGCGGATCCCGGCCGCGACGAGGGCCTCGAGGGCCCTCTCGAGGATCGGGGCGCCGCGCAGCGGGAGGAGGGCGGGGATGGTCTTGTCGGCGAGCGGGCCGAGGGCCCTGCCGTCGCGGTCCGCGAGGAGTACGGTCGTCATGGGCCGCCGATTATGAAGGAGGGCGCGCGACGAAGACCCGGAGCCCGGTCGGGCGGCCCGCACGGGAGTCGACCTCGGCCGTCACCTCCCGGGCGTTCTCGACGAGCCACGCCTGGACGTCCGCCTGCGGCGCGGCGGCGGCGTCCGCCGACCCCTCGCGGTACGCCCAGACGACCGTCGCCCCGAGGCGCGCCTCCTCGGCGATCCGCTCCACCGACGGGGAGTCGGCCCACGTGATGCCGGTGCGGAAGAGCCGGAACCCGAGCGTCTCGGTCTCGGGCGCGCGGAACGCGACCGCGCGCGGCGGCATCGCGAAGAGCGCGGGTGCGACCTGGTCGGCGAGGGCCCTGGCGCCCGTCCGGTGCTCGAGGAGGTTCTGCCGGATCGCCCTCGCCGCCTCGAGCCCCTCGGAGACGAGGAGGACCGAGAGGAAGACGAGGCCGACGCGGCGCCCGAAACGCCGGGCGGCATCTCCCGAGGCGAGCCACGCCGCCCCCGCCGTGCAGAGGACGATCGCCGCGAAGGCGCCCGCCGCGGTGAGGGGCGCCGCCCGGCCCCCGCTGAAGAGAGGCTCCTTCGCCGTCGCGACGAGGATCACCGCGAGGAGGAGGACGAGGATCCCGGAGACCACCGCGGTGACCGTCTCGAACCGCGCGCGGCGCTGCGAGAGGGGGCGCGTCAGGAGCGCCGCGCCGCCCAGCCCGGCGAGGGCCGAGAGGGCGGGGAGGACCGGCGTGGAGGAGAGCTCGAGGGAGCCGGCGATCGCGACGAGGACGACGAGCTCCACGCCGTACGCGCACCAGAGGGCCATGTGCGAGAGACGGCGCTCGCCCCCGGTCGCCCCCGAGACGATCTCCTCCTCCCCGAGCGGGCGCGTCAGGTAGGCGATCCCGACGCCGACGAGAGGGAGGAGGACGAAGAGCGTCTTGACGATCAGCCGCAGGTCGGCGCTGACGAGGGTCGCGCCGGTCAGCTGGCGCAGCGCCGCCGGAGCGCTCCCGAACGCCCGCGCCACCTGGGGCGCGAAGGCCTCGGGGCGCAGGAGGGCGACGAGGAGGAACTGCAGCCCCGCCGTCAGGACGAAGGAGGCGGCGAGAAGGGCGAGCGTCCGCTTCGTCCGCCCCAGGGTGAAGAGGCGCGGACGGAAGAGGAGCGCGAGCAGGAGGGGAATGACGAAGAGGCCGACCGCGTAGCCTTTCGTCAGGAAGCCGAGACCGAAGAGGACGCCCGAGACCGGCGCCTCGCCGGGGCTGTCCTCCTCGAACGCGCGCAGGCCGAAGATGATCCCGCCGAGGCCGAGGAGCGCCAGCGTCGGCTCCACCGTCGCGGCGCGGCTCGCGAGGACGAGCGGGGGCGCGAGGGCGGCGAACGCGCCCGCGATGTGCCCCGCCGGCTGCCCGTAGCCGCGTCGCACGATCCGCTCGAGGACGAACGCGGCGACGAGGCCGGCGAAGACGGACGGCAGCCGGATCGCCCATTCGTACGCGCCGAAGACCTTCACCATGAGCGCGAGGAGCGCCGGGAAGAAGACCGGCATGCCGCTCGCGTCGCCGAGGGGTGTCGCCGACAGCGCGAGGAGCTGCGGCAGCCCCCCCTCCACGAGGTTCCGGGCTCCCACCGCCCAGGCCCCCTCGTCGGGGCCGAAGAGATCGGGCGTGCCGAGCTGCACCAGCCGGAGGAGGAGGCCCGCGAAGAGGGCCAGGACGAACAGGAGGCGCCCGGACGCCCCCGGGTCGTCCGCCATCTCGGTCACGGACGTCACGGCGGCGGAGTATATGGCCCGGCTCCCCCGGCTCCCGCGTCAGGCCCCGGAGGCGAGCGCCGCGACGCGTGCGGCGAGCGTCTCGGGAGGGGAGGCGTCCGGCAGGTCGAGGAGGACCGGCGCGATCGGGCGGTCGCCGGGGTCCCAGTCGAGGAGGCTCGCGAGGGCAGGCGCGAGCCGCTCGGCGAGCGGCCAGTCGCGGACGGCCCTGCGGCCGGGGAGTCCGTCGTCGTCGCGCGAGCCGAAGAGCCCCGTCGCCGCGCCGGCGCCGTGGCGCGCCGCGAGAGACCGGAAATAGTCGGTCCAGGACGGCAGGCTCCGGCCGAGCCGCTCCTCCTCGAGGAGGCGGAGGACCTCGAGAAAGCGGTCCGCCGCACGGCCGGCCCGGGTTCTCGCGTCGACGAGCGTCTCCGGGAGGTCGACGGCCCCAGCCGCGGCGAGGGCCTCGTGGTGCTTCTCGACGAGGTCGCGGAAGCGGGTCCGCGTCATGCCGACGTGGAAGCCCTCCGCCGCGTGCCCCTCCTCGGCGGGAGCGGCGAGCCGCCGCAGCTCGGCGTCCCGCGCCGCGTCGGCCGGCCGGAAGCGCCCCGCCGAGACGAGGATCGCCGCTCCGAGCGCGAGGTCCACGGCCCGCACCGCTCCCTGCCCCGCGAGGACGGCCGGCCGGCCCGCGCCGCGTCGCGAGAGCGCGCGCTCGGCGGCGAGGAGCGCGGCTCCCCGGCGGACGAGCAGGCGCAGCGCCTCGGACGCCGCCGGACGGGCCGTCGCGAGCGGGGCGAGCGGGTCGAGAAGGTCCTCCGGACCGGCGACGACGCGGTTCGCCGCGGCGCACTCGATCGTCTCGAGCGCCGGCGGCAGGTGGCCGAGCGCGGCGCGTGCCACGCAGTTGGCGCGCACCGAAGCGTGGCGGGAGCGCGCGGTCGCGGCGAGGTCGCGCGCGAGGCGGGGCGCGAAGGAGGCGACTCGGCCCGGCGTCGCCTGGAGGACGACGAGGAGCTCGAACGGAGCGGGCGTGACGAAGGCCCCGGCGGCGTCCACCGTCGTCGGCGCCTCTCCGCGGCCGAGGGTTCCGCCGAGCGCGGCGCCGGCGAGCGCGCCGCCCGCGGCCTCGGCGAGGCGGGAGAGAAGCGCGTCGAGCGTCTCCCGGCACCGCCTCTCGACGGCCGGGACGGCCGCGAGCGTGAAGGGCCTCTCCGCCGGCGTCACGTCGGCCCGAGCTCGGCCACCGTCAGGTGGAGCGTGAGCCGGTTCCTCCCCCCTTCGGAGAGGTAGCGCAGCTCGTCGCAGGCGGCCCGGATGATCGGGAGCCCCATGCCTCCCTCGGGCCAGGTCGTCGGGTCGCGAGGGTCGGGGTCGCGGGGCGCCGGGACGGCCGTCGGGTCGAAGGCCGTCCCGCTGTCGACGACCGAGAGCGTGATCGCGGGCCCGTCGCGCGCGAGCTCGAGCTCCACGCGTCCGCCGCGTCCGCCGTAGGCGTGGCGCACGACGTTCGTCGCCGCCTCCACGACGGCGAGCTCGAGGAGAGCGCGCCGCTCGGACGAGAGTCCCCACTCGGCGAGGACGCCGTGGCAGGCCGCGGCCAGGAGGCGGACCGAGGGGAAGTCCGCCTCGACCGAGAAGTGGATCGCACGGCGTCCTCTCATGAGCTCCGGGGTCGATCATAGTGCCGCGGCCCCGGCCCCTGCGACAATGACGCCGTGATTCCGAGCCGCGCCCCCTCGAAGACCTCCGCGCCTTCCGGCCCCGTCCTTCGCGCCACGATCGAGTACGACGGCGGCCGCTACCGCGGCTGGCAGGCGCAGGTCAACGCGCGAAGCGTGCAGGGAACGCTGATGGCCGCCGCCCACGAGGTGTGGGGCCCCGGGGTCCGGGTCCACGGCGCGGGAAGGACCGACGCGGGCGTCCACGCGTTCGGCCAGGTCGCCTCCATCCACCTCTCGCCCCGGGTCCGCGTCGGCGACCCGGCCGACGCGATGAAGCGGTGGAACGACCTCCTCCCGCCCGACGTGAACGTCCTCTCGCTCACGCACGCCGCCCCGACCTTCCACGCCCGCCACGACGCGGTGAGGCGGATCTACCGCTACCGGATCGCCCGGCGCCGCACGGGCTTCGGGAAGCCCTTCGTCTACTGGGCGAAGGACGCGCTCGACGTCGAGGCGATGGACCGCGCGGCCCGGCTCCTGGAGGGCCGCCACGACTTCCGGAGCTTCTGCGAGAACCCCGAGGGGCACGACTCGACGATCGTCGTCGTCGAGAGCGCGCGCGTCTCGGCACCTGCCGAGGCGGAGGGGCTCGTCCTCGTGCGGCTCGCCGCCTCTCACTTTCTCTGGAAGATGGTCCGCCGCGTCGTGGGGATCCTCCTCGAGGTCGGAGCGGGACGGATGACGGAGGCCGCCGTCGCCCGGCTCCTCCTCGAGCGGACGGGCGACCCCGCGCGCCTGACGGTCCCCCCGTCGGGCCTCTTCCTCGAGTCGGTCGGATACCCGGGCGAGCCCGAGGCCGTCCCGCCCCACCCGCTGCGCCCCGCGTTCTGAACGGACCGCGCCTCGCGCGACGCTCGCGGAGCGCTGCGCTCCGCGTCCCCCGAGCGGCGCGACGGGCTCCGGCTCCGGGACGGCGTTGACCCCCGGGAACGGAGCGTGCTTACATCCGGTCCCATGCGCCGTTTCGCCTCCCTCGCGGTCCTGGCCCTCTCCGTCGCCACCCTTTCCGCCGGGTCGGCCGCGGGCCAGGGCGTCGCCTTCGTGGAGGGCCGGCCCTTCGCCGAGGCGCTGCGGAAGGCCCGGGCCGAGAAGAAGCCCCTGATGGTCGACACGTACGCCGTCTGGTGCGGGCCGTGCAAGCAGCTCGACCGGATGACCTTCGCCGACGCGAGCGTCGGCGCGTGGGCGAGGAAGAACGTCGTCGCCGTGAAGGTGGACGCCGAGAAGGGCGAGGGGAGGCGCATCGCCAGCCGCTACTCGGTCCGCGCGTTCCCGACGATCCTCTTCCTCGACCCCTCGGGGAACGAGCTGGACCGGATCACCGGCGTCTACGGGCCGGCGGACTTCACCCGGACCGCGGACGCGATCCTCGCCGGGCGGAGCTCTCTCTCCGAGGCGGTCGCGAAGCTCGGCCGGACGTGGGACCCCGCGCTCGCCGGGACCGTCGCGGTGCAGCTCGCGCAGAGGAACGACTTCGCGCGGCTGCGCCCGATCGCCCTGCGCGCCGTGGAGGAGGACCCGGGGCTCGTCGAGGACGGCGCGCGCGAGGCGTTCCTCTACTTCGTGAGCCTCGAGGACGGCAACGACAGGCTCTCGCCCGAGACGCTCGACCTCGTCGAGGCGCTCGCCCCGCGCCTCTCCGCCGACCCGCGCGTCGCGGTCCTCCGGCTCGCCGCCGCACGCGAGCAGGCGCGCCGGGGCGACGGCGCGGCCGCCCGCGCCTCCGCGTTCGCAGGACTCAAGGCCGTCCCCGAGGACTCTCCTCTCGCGCCCGACCTCTGGGCGGCTCTCGCGGCCGCGGAGAGGGCGGCGAAGAAGCCCGAGGCCGCGCTCGCGGCCGCCCGCAAGGCGGTGGCGCTCGGCGAGAAGACGGGCGGCGCGTGGAGCCGCGTCTCGCGGCAGATCGGCCTCGCCGAGACGCTCGCCTTCGCCGGCCAGCCCGAGGAGGCGAGAAAGATGGTCGACGTCGCCCTCGGTTCGGGTCCCGCCGACCCGGCCCACCTCGCCCGCGCGTCCGCGCTCCTCCTCTCGGTGAAGGACGTTCCCGGAGCCGTCGCGCGCGCCCGTCGCGCGGTCGAGGCCTCCGAGGGAGGCGACGTGAGGTCGCAGGCCGCGCTCGGGGAGGCGCTCGCCGCCTCGGGCGACGGCAAGGGAGCGGTCGAGGCCTACGCGCGCGCCGTCGAGCTCGACCCCGACGACGCCGGGCTGAAGAAGCGGCTCGACGCGCTCACCGCGAAGAAGCCCGCGAAGGCCGCCAGGGTCGCCAAGGCCGGCTGAGAACGCCCGACCGGCAGCCCGCGACGCGCGCGAGGGCGCGACGCCCCGGACGGGCGCCGGGTCAGGCGGCCGTCGGCCCCTCGGGAGCGACGGCGCGGTCCGGCACCGCGATCGTCCGCCGCGGCCTCCTCGCGAGGAGCACGAAGAGCGCCGACGACGCCAGGATCCTCACGAGTAGAACGCCGGAGGAGAACGCGTGAAGCCGGGCCCACTCCCTGCGGCCCGGGTCTGCCGCGGGCAGGAGGTCGACGAGGGTCGGGAGGCCCTCGCGGAGCGCGATCATCTGCGGGGTGATCACCTCGTGCGACGCGAACGCGGCCGCCCCGACGATCGCGAGGAGGCGAAGGGCCAGGCCCTTCTGCACCTTCCCGAGCGGCTCGACTCGGTCGAGGAGGAGGACGAGGAGAAAGGCGGCGGCCGCGACCGCGTAGGTCGCGACGTCGAGGACGTCGAGGAGCGCCCGGTTGACGCCTCCCCCCGCGTGCCGCGAAGGGGACTCCCGGAGAACCACCCCCGCCGTCCCCGCGAAGAAGAGGAACGCGCCCGTGAGCGCGCCGAGGAGGAAGAGGAGCGCCGTGCGCAGCGCCGAGGCGCGCGTGAACCTCTCGAGGCTCACGGCGTCCCGACCCACTCGGGAACGACGCGAGCGGGGATCGCGCCGCACTCGAACGCCCGGTCGAGGAGGAGGCGGACCGCCTCCCGGCCCTTCTCGCCGTACTGCCGCGTCCACTCGTTGACGTACATCCCGACGAAGCGGTCCGCCTTCTCGCGGGGGAGGCCGCGCGCGAAGCGCATCGCGTCGGTCAGCGCCTCCTCGCGGTGCGCGAGCGAGTACTCGATGGAGCGGCCGAGGGCGCGCGAGACCTTCCCGATCGTCACCTCGCCGAGGTCGCGGCGCACCGCGTTGCCGCCGAGGGGGAGCGGGAGGGAGGTCTCCTCCTTCCAGAGGGCGCCCAGGTCGCCGAGGAGGCGGAAGCCCTCCTCCTTCCACGTGAGCTGCCCCTCGTGGATCACGACGCCCGCGTCGACCTCCCGCGCGGCGACGGCCTCGCCGACGCGGTCGAACGGCGTCACGACCGGGACCGCGCCGGGCACCCGCATCCTGAGCGCGAGCGCGGCCGTCGTGAGCGCGCCGGGGATCGCGACGCGCCGGCCGTGAAGCGCGTCGAGCGTCGCCGGCGCGTCGGCCGCCTCGCGCGTCACGACGCAGGGGCCGTAGCCGTCGCCGAAGGAGGCGCCGTGCGGCAGCAGCACGTACGCGTCGGCGAGGTAGGCGTAGGCGTGGAACGAGACCGCGGTGATCGCGAGCTCGCGGGAGAGGGCACGCGAGTTCAGCGTCTCGATGTCGGCGAGCTCGTGACGGAAGGCGAGCCCTTCCGTGTCGACGGCGCCGGCGCGCAGGCCGTAGAACATGAACGCGTCGTCGGAGTCGGGAGAGTGGGCGAGGACGAGCGGGGAGACGGTGGCGTTCGACATCGCGCGAGATGCTACCCGTTCGACGAGGCGCGACGCGAGCGGCGGCGCCGGTTCGTCGCGCGCGCACCTCCGCGGCATCGCGACATCGTCAGGCGAGAAAAATCTCTCGCGTCAAGAAAAAAATCCTTGCATCCGGTTCTCGTTCTTCTACAATTCCTCGCGGAGCAAAAAAAATCCGGTGAAGCGATGGCAGTCACTTCACCGGCGAACGGGAAAACCGGAACCCTGGCAACAAGTGACTGACAGGCAGTCGACAGGGCCGTAGGTCGCGGGCACCCGTCCTTCGAGGGACAATCAACCTAGCACGCGGCTTCCGGATCTGTCAATCAAATCTGCCAAGAGGAGGTGACAGACCATGGCAACGAAGAAGGCTGCGAAGAAGGCCGTCAAGAAGGCCGCCAAGAAGCCCGCCGCCAAGAAGCCCGCCGCGAAGAAGAAGTAAGCCTCTCGGGGCTATCTTCATCCCATCCAAGGATTTCCGGGATACGGGGGCCGAATCGGCCCCCTTTCTTTTTTTGAGGCGGCCGCCGGGCGAAGTCCGGCGGCCGCCGTCGTTTTCCACAGGCGCCGCCAGGGGTTTTGCACCCCGGTATAAAAGAACTTTTATACTGTCGCGGTGTCCCTTCCCCACGTCCTCCTCGGCCTCCTCTCGCGCGGTCCGGCGAGCGGCTGGGACCTCAAGACGCGCATGGCGCGCGATCTCTCGCTCGGATGGGACGCCGAGCTGACGCAGATCTACCCCGCGCTGCGCCGTCTCCTGCGCGCCGGCTTCGTCACGATGAAGCGCCGCCGCTCGGAGAAGGGCCCGCCGCGGCGCGAGTACCGGCTCACGCCCGCCGGCCGCCGCGAGTTCCGCGAGTGGCTCGCAGAGCCCCTCGCGCTCCCCCGGCCCCGCGACGCTTCGCTCGCTCGCCTCGCGTTCCTCGAGAGGCAGCCGCGGGAGGCGCGCGACGTGCGACTGTTGGAGTACCGTGCCCTCGTCGCCGCCGCGCTGAAGAAGGCGTCCCCCGGGTCGACGGCCGCGCGGCGCCGCTGGCGCGCGCTCCTCTCGGCGGAACGAGAGTGGGCCGACGCCGAGCGCGCTCTCCTCCCGGCCGCTCCGGAGGAGCCCTCCGCGGCGCGCTGAGGCGCGCCGCCCGCGACGGCTCCGCGGAAGGCCTACGCCGGCGAGAGCTGCGAGAAGCGCGCGACGAACTTCTTCCGCCCCGCGCGGTCGAAGTAGACCGTCAGCTTCTCCTGGTCGCCCGAACCCTCCACGAGGAGGACGACGCCGACGCCGTACTCCGGGTGACGCACGCGCCCGCCGCGCCGGAAGCCCGACGCCGTCGGCGGCGGCGGGGTCCGCCGCATCGGAGGGATCGCGGGCCGCTGCGGTCGCGCCGCCGGTCGCGCGCCCCCGCGGGCCGCGGGCCGCTGCGGCGCGAAGGCCTCCTGCGACTCGCCCTCGTAGTCCGGGAAGAGGCTCCCTCCCCGGTCGGGCGCCCCGAAGCGGATCGCGCCGGCGCCCGAGCCGAAGGTCCGGTCGACGACGGCGAGGGAGCGCGCGGGGATCGCGTCGAGGAAGGGGGACGCCTCCCGGCTCGTCCACTCCCCGTGGACCATTCGCCTGAGGACGCGTGAGAGGGTCAGCTTCTCCCTCGCCCGCGTCATCCCGACGTAGGCGAGGCGGCGCTCCTCCTCCAGCTCGTCCTCGTCCTCGCGCGAGGAGAAGTGCGGCAGGGAACCGTCCTCCATCCCGGCGAGGAAGACCTCGTCGAACTCGAGCCCCTTCGCCGCGTGGAGCGTCATCAGGACGATCCCCTTGCGGACGTCGACGTCGTCGGCGTCGGAGCGGAGCGTCACGGCGTCGAGGAAGGAGGAGAAGGAGCGATCCCCGTCCTCGTCCTCGCCGCCTCGCTCGTGCTCGCGCGCGGCGGCGAGGAGCTGGTCGAGGTTCTCCCGGCGCGCCTGGTCCTGCGGGTCCTCGGAGTCCTCGTAGAGCGCGAGGAGTCCGGTCCCCGTCAGGACCGCCGCGACGGCCGTCCCCGCTCCCGTCTCCTCCTTCGCGAAGGTCTCGCGGAGGGAGGAGACGAGGTCCCGGAACTCCGCGAGCGCCTTCTTCGCCCGCTCCGTGAGGCCGGCGGGAAGCTCGGAGAGGACCGCGAAGAGGGACGTGCCGCGGGCCGTGGCCGCGGCGGTGAGGCCCTCGAGCGTCGTCGCGCCGATCCCCCGGGCCGGCACGTTGACGACGCGCCGGAACGAGACGTCGTCGTCGGGGTTCGCGAGGAGCCGGAGGTACGCGAGGGCGTCCTTCACCTCGGCCCGCTCGTAGAAGCGCGTCCCTCCGACGAGGAGGTAGGGGAGGCGATTGCGGACCAGCTCGTCCTCGAACGGGCGGGACTGGGCGTTCGTCCGGAAGAGGACGGCGACCTCGGCGCCAGGCTTGATCGACTTCAGGCGCGAGATCCGCTCGACGACCTCGCGCGCCTCGTCACGTTCCTCCGGGAGAACGAGGAGGGTGACCGGCTCGCCGCCGGGCTTCGTCGCCCTGAGAGTCTTCCCGAGGCGGCGCCGGTTCTCGGCGACGACGGCCCCCGCGGCGTCGAGGATCGCCGCCGTCGAGCGGTAGTTCCGCTCGAGGCGGATCGTCCTCGCCTCCGGGAAGTGCCGGGCGAACTCGAGGATGTTCGAGACGTCGGCCCCGCGCCACCGGTAGATCGACTGGTCCTCGTCCCCGACGGCGAAGACGTTCTTCGTCTCCCCGGCGAGGAGCTTGACGATCTCGTCCTGGGCGCCGTTCGTGTCCTGGTACTCGTCGACGAGGAGCTGGGTGACGCTCTTCCGGAGGAGAGCGAGGACCCCGGCGTTCGCCGAGAGGAGCCTCGCCGTCTTCACGAGGAGGTCGTCGAAGTCGACGGCGTTCGCCTTCTTCAGCTCCTTCTCGTAGGTCGCGTGGAGAGAGGCGAGGTGCGTCCCGACGAAGTCTCCGAAGTGGCGCGGGTAATCGTCCCTCGTCCAGCCGGCGTTTCGGGCGCGCGAGATCTTCGAGGCGACCGCCTTCGGCGAGAGCGCCTTGTCGGAGATGCCGGCCGCCTTGAGGGCCTGGCGGAAGACGGCGAGCTGGTCGTCGGCGTCGAAGACGACGAAGCCGGGCGCGAGGCCCGCCTCGGCCGCGAAGCGCCGGAGAAGCCTCACGCCGAAGGAGTGGAACGTCCCGACGAAGGAACGGGGGCGGCGGGAGCCGAGGAGGTGCGCGACGCGCTCCTTCATCTCGCCCGCGGCCTTGTTCGTGAAGGTGAGGGCGACGATCGCCTCCTCGGGGGTGCCGTGCGCCATGAGCCAGGCCATCCGGCGGGTCAGGACGCGCGTCTTCCCCGAGCCGGCGCCGGCGAGGACGAGGAGGGGGCCCGGGCCGGCCGAGACGGCGGCGGCCTGCTCCGGGTTGAGGCCTTCGAGGAGGTCGGCGTCGCGGACGTTCAGCAAGGGACGCGGAGCCTCTCCGGGGGGCGCTGTTCGCGGCCCCCCGGACCCCCCGGCTCCGTGGGGGCGACACGATTCGGTCTCCTGGTCAAGATCATGGCCGACCGCGCCCCTACTCGACCGTGACCGATTTGGCGAGGTTCCTCGGCTGGTCGACGTCGCAGCCGCGCCGCCGCGCGACGTGGTAGGCGAGGAGCTGGAGGGGAACGACCGAGACGATCGGCTGGAGCGCCGGGTGGATCGACGGCACCTCGAGGAGCTCGTCGGCGAAGGTCGCGACGTCCTCGTCGCCGGGCGAGACGAAGGCGATCAGCTTCCCCTCCCGGGCCTTCACCTCCCGGAGGTTCGAGGCGACCTTGTCGTAGAGGGCGTCCCTCGGCGCGAGGGCGACGACGGGGAGCTCGCCGTCGATGAGGGCGATCGGCCCGTGCTTCATCTCCCCCGCCGGGTACCCCTCGGCGTGGATGTAGGAGATCTCCTTGAGCTTGAGCGCCCCCTCGAGGGCCACGGGGTAGTGCGCTCCCCGCCCGAGGAAGAGGACGTCGCGGGCGTGGGCGAGGGTGCGGGAGAGCTTCTCGATCTTCGGCTCGAGGGCGAGGGCCTGCTGCAGGGCGACCGGGAGGTGGGCGAGCCCCTCGAGGAACGGGTCCCCCGGCTCGAGGCTCCCGAGGCCGCGCGCCTCGCGCGCGTAGTAGGCGAGGAGGGCGAGGGCGACGAGCTGCGTCGTGAAGGCCTTCGTCGAGGCGACGCCGATCTCGGGCCCCGCGTGGGTCGCGAGGACGCCGTCGACGAGGCGCGCGATCGCCGAGCCGGGGACGTTCACGACGCCCACGGTCGGGGCGCCGGCGCGTTTCGCGTCGGTGAGCGCGGCGACGGTGTCGGCCGTCTCCCCCGACTGCGAGATGCCGAGGACGAGAGTCCTCGGCCCGACGAGGTTCTTCCGGTAGCGGAACTCGGAGGAGTAGTCGACCTCGACGGGGACGCGGGCGACCTCCTCGAGGAGGAACTTCCCGACGAGGCCGGCGTGCCAGCTCGTCCCGCAGGCGACGACGACGACCCGGTCGACCCCGGCGAGGAGCTTCGGAGAGACCCCCATCGCATCCTCGCTGAATCGCCCGGTCTCGAGCGAGATCTTGTGGCCCACCGTCTCGACGACGACCGTCGGCTGCTCGGCGATCTCCTTGGCCATGAAGTGGGGGTAGCCCCCCTTCTCGGCGGCGACGGCGTCCCACGGAACGCGCCGCGAGGGGCGGTTCCGCGGAGTGCCGTCGAGGCCCGCGACCTCGACCGTCGTGGCCGTGAGCCTCACGAGGTCCCCGTCCTCGAGGAAGACGAGGTCCCGCGTGTGCGGGAGGAGCGCCGTCGCGTCGGAGGCGACGAGGTTCTCCCCTTCGCCGAGGCCGAGGACGATCGGCGGCCCGTTCTTGGCGACGTAGAGGGCGTGCGGCTCGTCGGCCGAGAGGACGACGACGGCGTACATCCCCGTCATCCTCGAGAGGACCGTCCGCACGGCCTCGCCGAAGGGCATCGCCGGGTCGTCGGCGCGCGCGGCGCCGATGGCCTGCGCGATCACCTCGGAGTCGGTCTCGGACGCGAAGGCGACGCCGCGGGCGAGCAGCTCCCTCTTGATCGGCAGGAAGTTCTCGATGATCCCGTTGTGGATGACGACGACCCGCCCCGAGGCGTCGCGGTGCGGGTGGGCGTTCTCCTCGGAGGGGCGGCCGTGCGTCGCCCAGCGGGTGTGGCCGATTCCGGTCCGGCCGGCGGGAGGCTTCCCCTCGATCCGCGCCGTGAGGTTCCCGAGCTTCCCCTCGCTGCGGGTCACCCTCACGAGGCCGTCCTCGCCGAGGACGGCGATGCCGGCCGAGTCGTAGCCGCGGTACTCGAGGCGCTTCAGGCCGTCGACGAGGATCGGGGTCGCCTCGCGAGGCCCGACGTACCCGACGATGCCGCACATCAGGGCTGTTCCTTCCGGGCCTTCGCCGCGAGCTTCCGCTCGCGGTACTTCGCCCCGCCCCCCTCGATCGTCTTCTGGGGCACGCGGGAGGTCGCGAGTGCGTCCGCCGGGACGTCCTTCGTGATCGTCGACCCGGCGCCGATCACCGCGCCGTCTCCGATCGTCACCGGGGCGACGAGCTGGACGTCCGATCCGACGAAGACGCCGGCGCCGATGTCGGTGGAGTGCTTCCCGTAGCCGTCGTAGTTGCAGGTGATGACCCCCGCCCCGACGTTCGTCCTCTCGCCGACCGAGCAGTCGCCGAGGTAGGTGAGGTGGTTCGCCTTGGCCCCCTTCGCGAGGCGGGCCTTCTTCGTCTCGACGAAGTTCCCGACATGGACGCCCTCTCCGAGGTCGGTCCCCTCCCGGAGCCGCGCGAACGGCCCGACGACGGCCCCGTCGCCGATGACGGCCTTCTCGACGACGCAGTAGGGGCGGACGACGACGTTCGCGCCGATCGTCGAGGAGGAGACGACGCACCCCTGTCCGATCCGCGAGCCCGCGCCGACCGACGAGGCCCCGGTGATCGTGACGAACGGCTCGACGACGGCGTCGGCCCCGAACGTCACCCCGTCGTCGAGCGTGATCGTCTCGGGGCGGATCAGCGTCGCCCCGGCGGCCATCGCCGCTCGGGCGGCGCGACGCCTCAGGAGCGCGTCGACCTCCGCCAGCTCGGCGCGCGAGTTGACGCCGAGGACCTCGTTCGGGTCCTCGACCGGGATCGCGACGACCGGGACCTCCTCGCGCACCGCCAGGCCGAGGACGTCGGTGAGGTAGTACTCGCCCTGGGCGTTGTCGGCGGTGAGGCGCGGCAGCTGCCGCTCGAGGACGGCCCGGTCGAAGGCGTAGAGCCCCGAGTTGATCTCGCCGATCGCGCGCTCGCCGGGCGTCGCATCCTTCGCCTCGACGATCCGCGAGAAGCGGCCCTCGCCGTCCCTGACGACGCGGCCGTAGGAGCCGGCTTCGGCGAGGATCGCCGTCAGGACGGCGATCCCCGCGCCGGACCCGGCGTCGAGCGCCCCCTCGAGCCTCGCGAGCGTTGCAGCCGACAGGAGCGGGACGTCTCCCGCGAGGACCACGACGCGCGTCGCGTCGCCAAGGGCCGGGAGCGCGGCGCGGACGGCATCCCCGGTCCCGCGCGGCGGGTCCTGGACGACGACGACCGCTTCCGGCGCCGTCCGCGCGAGGTGGGGAATCAGCTCCTCCCGCCCGGCCCCCGCGACGACGACGAGCCGCGAACCGGGGCGCCCCGCGAGGAGCGCGCGGGCCGCCGCGACGACGTGGTCGATCAGCGGCCGGCCCGCGGCCTCGTGGAGGACCTTCGGCCGCGCGGACCTCATCCTCACCCCCCGGCCCGCGGCGAGGAGGACGACGGTCACGGGGACGGGCACGCTCAGCCCCTCCCGACGATCGTCCCGAAGAGGGGCTCGGTGCGCAGGGAGGCGAGGTCCGCCTCGAGCCGGGCCTGGATCCGGTTCTGGTCCGACGCCTCGACCGCGATCCTGAGGCTCGCGAGCGCCTCGGCGTTCCTGCCGTTCAGGGCGAGGCAGCAGGCCGCGAGGTACGCCAGCCGTCCGTCGGGGTCGCTCTGCCCGTTCGCCGACTGGACGAGCTCGATCGCCTTCAGGCAGTTGCCCCGGTTCTTCTCGTAGACGGCCGCGTGGTAGATCTCGACCGGGTCGCGAAGGGCCTTCTCGCGGTCCCGCTTCCCGTTGCGCGCGACGGAGAGGTAGGTCCGGGCGCGGTCGACGAGCTCGTTCTCGTCGGGATGGATCTCGAGGAGCTCGGCGAAGCAGGAGGCGGCCGCCTCCATCTCGCGGCGGTGGAAGTGCTCCATCCCCTTCTCGAAGAGCTTCCTCGCCTGCGAGAGCTCCCGGGCCGCCTCCCGGTGCGTGGCGGGCGGCCGGCGGGCCGCGACGGCCCTCTCCGCCGCAAGCTCCTGCACCTTCTTCTCGATCTCGACGAGCGGCACGCCGAGGGCGCGGGAGGCGCTCTGGAGGTCCATCCTCCCCTCGTTGGCGCGCAGCCAGCGGATTTCGTCCTGCGTCCAGTGCCTGCTCATTCCACGACCTCCGGGCACGCCATACGGGCCGCGTATTCTCGTCACGCCCCGAACGGAGGTCAAGGAGCCCAAACCCGGGGGACCGGGGACCTCGTAGGGGAAGCGTGACGGAGCGCACGGGCCGGGACGCCATCGTCGTCGGGGCCGGGGTCGGGGGCCTCGTCGCCGCCGGCCTCCTCGCCCGCGCCGGGCGAGACGTCCTCCTCCTCGAGGCTCACGAGACGCCCGGCGGCTGCGCAGGGTTCTACGAGGCCGGCGGCTTCACGTTCGACGCGGGCGCGACGACGCTCGTCGGCTTCGACCCGGGCGACCCGCTCGCCGCGCTCGCCGGGGCTCTCGGCATCCGGGTCGGAGAGGACCTCCGCCTCGAGCCCGTCGACGGCGTCGACGTGAAGCTCCCGGGCGTCTCTTTCCTCCACGGCCGGGACGCCGCCGCCTGGGAGGAGACGACCTCGCGGCTCTTCCCCGGCGCCGCCCCCTTCCTCCGGAGACTGCGCCGGGACGCCTCCCTCCTCTGGGAGACGAGCCGGAGCTGGCCGGTGCTCCCCCTCCTCTCGCCTCGGGACGCCCTTCGCGACCTCCGTCTCCTGTCGCCCCGCCTCCTTCCCCTCCTCCCGTCGTTCGGGAAGACCGTCTCCGGCATCCTCGTGCGGGAGGGCGCTCCCGCCGATCCCGCCTTCCGGGCCTTCCTCGACCTCGCCCTCCTCATCAGCGTCCAGTCGCCGGCGTCGGACGCTCCCTGGTGGAACGGCGCCCTCGGCATCGACCTCTTCCGGCGGGGCGTCTCCCGCGCCCGCGGCGGGATGCGCGCCTTCGCCGAGGCGCTCGCCGACGCCGTCGTGAGCGCCGGGGGCGAGATCCGGACCCGGACGCTCGTCACCCGGCTCGAGCCCGCTCCCGGCGGCTGGCGGGTGAGGACCGCCTCCGGCGAGACGCTGCGCGCCCGGACCGTCCTCCCGAACCTCACCGTGCGGGACGTCGCCCGCCTCCTCGAGCCGGGAAGCCCCGCCGCCGCGCGGGCCGGGAGCGAGGCCTCGCGGCTCGGCGACGGATGGGGCGCGCTGACCCTCAACCTCGGCCTCTCGCGCGTCGTGAACGAGGACCCGCGGCGCCTGCACCGCCTCGTCGCGACGCGCCTCGACGGCCTCCCCGGCGACGGGACGTCGCTCTTCCTCTCGTTCTCGCCGCCCGGCGACCCGGTGGCGCCGCCGGGCGGCCAGACGCTCTCGGTCTCGACGCACGTCGAAGCCCGCGGCTGGGCGGAGCTGAAGGGGGCAGAGTACCGGCAGAGGAAGGAGGAGATGCGGCTGCGCCTTCGCGAGGCGCTCGAACGGGAGGTCCCGGGCGTCGGGGCCGCCGTCGTGCACGAGGACCTCGGTACGCCCCGCACGTTCCGCCGCTACACCCGGAGGGCCGGCGGGAGCGTCGGCGGCCTGCGGATGACGAACGGGAGCTTCGGTCTCAGCGCCCTCGACCCGACGCTCGGCACCGAGGGGCTCCACGTCGTCGGCGACACCGCCTTCCCCGGGCAGGGGACCCTCGCGGTCGCCATGTCGGCGGCCCTCGCGGCGGAACGGCTCGGGGCAGTCCGGCTGGGACGGGACGGCGGGCTGCGCTTCCTCGCGCGCGGAACGCGGTAGGCTCGCCCCCGTGTACCCGAGCCCCCTCTTCTGCACCCAGTGCGGCGCGCGTCTCGAAGAGCGGCTCGTCGGGCCGCACCACGGCAGGCCGGTTCCCGCCTGCCCGGCGTGCGGCGTCGTTCACTGGCTCGACCCGAAGGTCGCCGCCGGCTGCCTGATCGTGCGCGACGGGAAGGTCCTCCTCGTGAAGAGGGGCATCGAGCCCGGCTACGGCAAGTGGGTCTTCCCGGGAGGACACGTCGACCGGGGAGAGACGCTCGAGTCCGCCGCCCTGCGCGAGACTTTCGAGGAGTGCGGGGCCCTCGCCCGGATCGAAGGCCTCGTCGGCGTCTACTCCTACCCGGGGCGTCCCGTCATCGTCGCCGCCTATCGCGCGACGCTCCGACCCGAGAGCCCCGAGCCCTTCCCCGCCGACGAGACGCTGGAGGTCGGCTGGTTCACGCCCGAGGAGGTCGACGGTCTCGAGCTCGCCTTCCGCTCCAGCGCCGACGCCCTCACGGCCCTCCTCGGCCGCTCCTTCGCCTCCCCGACCGGACCCCGCTGAGGGCTCCGCCTACTGGAGGCGGATCAGGACGCCGGGCGCGGCGAAGGCGATCGCGACCGCGGCGTCGTTCCCCGCCTGGACGTAGAGGGTCGCCGCCGGGTCCGCGACGAGGGCCGCCTCCCCCGCCCGCACGTCCCGCGCCTCCTCGCCGTCGACGAGGGTCAGCTTCCCCTCGAAGACCGCGACGCTCCTCAGGCCGACGACGGCCCAGCGAGCGCCGGGGGGCGGACCGAACCTCAGGACGGCGCGTCCCTCCGTCACGTGGAGGAGGCGCGCACCGGTGATCCCCGGGACTCCCCTTCCGACGAGGGCTTCGCGCCCGAGACGCTGGGGGGCCTCCTCCTCCTTCGCGGCGACCCCCTCGCGGAGGACGGGCGTTCCCGGCGCAAGGTCGATCGGGCCGCGCCCTGAAAGGAGGACGTCTCCGCGCGCCGCGCCCGAGAGGGCGACCGCCGCCCACGAGAGGTCGTCCCCGGGGATCGCGGAGGGGGCCGGGCCGAGGAGGGAAGCGCCCGGGCGTGACGGTGCGGGCTCGAGCCTCGCGACCGCCGTCGCGGCGTGGACCGTGACTCCCGGCCGGTTCGTCGTCGGCAGCGGCGGCGGCTCGGGCCCGAGGCGTTCGTCGACGCCCTCCGCGACCCGGGGCGCGAGGCCGTCCTCCGGGGCGGCCTTCCCGCGGCGGCCGAAGAGCCAGTCCAGCACCATGCCGCGGAGTGTAGGCGGGGGGCCGGCCGTTCCGGCAGGGGGCCGGGACCGCGACGCCCGCTTTCGGGGCCGCCTCCGCCGTCCCCGGGGCGGCGACCTCGGCACGGCTTTCGCTAGAATGACCCGTTGGTGGCCCCGGCCACCGACCGGAGGTAGAGATGAACCAGAAGAAGATCCTCTCGGCCGCACTGATCGCGATCCTCTTCGCCGTCAGCGGGCTGGCCCTTGCGGGCCCCCAGGCCCGGATCGTGGGCAAGGTCACCGACGGCGAGGGCAAGCCGCTCGAAGGGGTCACGGTGACGATCACGACGCCGAAGCTCGGGAAGTTCAAGGTGGTCCTCACGAGCGACAAGGACGGGAAGTGGGGGACGATCCTGAACGACTCCACCATGCCCTACGACTACCTCTTCGAGAAGAAGGGGTACCTGAGCGTCAACCGGACCAACTTCAAGGTCGCGATCGCCTCGACCGGCGAGCTCGACATGCAGCTCTTCACGGCCGACCAGGCGATCGCCAAGGGAGTCGTCAAGTCGGAGGTCGACCCGTACACCGAGGCCTTCAACGGCGCCGTCGACAAGTTCCAGGCGGGAGACTTCGACGCTGCGCTCGTGAACGCCCGCAAGGCGATCGAGCTCGGCGCCGACAAGGCCGGCTCCTGGGACCTGGCGACGAAGGTCGCCCTCGCGAAGAAAGACTGGGACCTCGTCATCGAGTACGGCGAGAAGGCCCTCTCCCTCGAGGCCGAGAACTCCTCGCTCTACGGTCCGCTCATGGAGGCCTACAAGCAGAAGGGGAACGCGGCGAAGTCGAAGGAGTACGAGAAGAAGTTCGTCGCCGCCAACCCCGACAAGCCCGAGATCCTCTACAACCAGGCGGTGGAGCTCTACAACAAGAACGACTTCAAGGGCGCCGAGCCCCTCCTCCGGAAGATCGTCGAGGCGAACCCCGACTACGCCAACGCCCACTTCCTCCTCGGCATGTCGTGCGTGAACCTGAACAAGATCCCCGACATGACCAAGCACCTGAAGGAGTACCTCCGGCTCGACCCGAACGGGAAGGAAGCCGCCACGGCGAAGGAGATGATCGAGGCCTTCAAGTGAGACGGCCGCGCGCGTGACCGCCTCGCCGATCGCCATCGGCGTCGCGGGCGGCACGGGCTCCGGGAAGACGACCGTCGCCAACGCCATCCGCAACCGCGTGGGAGAGGACCGCATCGCGATCCTCTCCCACGACTGGTACTACCGCGACTGGATCGACCTGCCGAAGGACGTCCTCGACCAGAAGAACTTCGACCACCCCGACTCGCTCGAGACCGACCTCCTCGTCAGGCACCTGAAAGCCCTGAAGGGGGGCGCGACGGTCGAGGTCCCGGTCTACGACTTCCGCACCCACCGGCGCGCCCCCGAGACCCGCCGGATCGAGCCGCGGAAGGTCGTCCTCGTCGACGGGATCCTCATCTACGCCGAGCCCGACCTGAGGAAGCTCTTCGACGTGAAGATCTTCGTCGACACGGACGCCGACGTGAGGCTCATCCGGCGCATCCGTCGCGACATCGCCGAGCGGGGGAGAAGCCTCGACAGCGTCACGGCCCAGTACGAGTCGACCGTCCGCCCGATGCACCTCGAGTTCGTCGAGCCCTCCAAGCGCTACGCGGACCTGATCATCCCGGAAGGGGGCGAGAACGCGGTCGCCCTCGAGTTCCTCTTCGCGCGCCTCGAGAAGATCCTCGACTGACGCCGGGGACCGGCGAAGGTCGATAATCCCGGTACACGATTCCCCGACACCCGGGGAGGAGGTCGGCATGTCGATGGTCGTCCGGTTCGTCTCCGGCTCCCTTTCGGACCGCGAGTTCGCCTTTCCAAAGGAGATCGTCCGCGTCGGCGACGCCGAGGGCGTCGACCTGAGAGTCGACCCGGGGCAGCCCGGCGACGGCGGCGCGCGCGGCCGCGTCATCGAGATCTCCGTCGAGGGGAGCGGTTTCCGCGTCCGTTCCGCGGGCAACCGCGACCTCTCGGCCCAGGGCGACTACCCTCTCGACCACCCCGTCGCCGACGGCGGCGAGGTGCGGTTCGGGGCGTGGGGCCCGGTCTTCACCGTGAAGCGGGGAGGCCCGGAGCTCTCGAGGACCGCCCCGGTCCCCGTCTTTCCCCAGGCGGCCGCCCCGCCGCCCTCCGTCGACGCGACCGCCCGGCTCTCCCCCGACGACTCGGCCTCCCGCCGCGCGCCGGAGGACACCGCCTCGCGGAGACGGAACGTCCTGACCGCCTCGGGCGAGAAGCCGGTCGGCCCGAAAACGGTCATGGTCATGATCCAGGACGCCCTCTCGAAGGCGCGCGACCAGGGGGACGCCGGGTTCGTCGAGAAGGGGACCGTCTTCGTCCGCGAGGTCGTGGCCGACACGATCACGAGCGCGACGCGATCGCTGAAGATCGGCCTCCTCCTGACGGGCGCCGCGCTCGTCATCCTCGCCTTCGCCCTCGGGTTCAACGTCTGGAAGACCCGGCAGACCGTGGAGCGGGTGACGCAGGAGGCGGACGCGAACGTCCAGGAGGTCCGCAGGGAGCTCGGCACCCGCGTCGAGGAGATGCGTCAGGAGCGCGACGCGCTCGCCGCCGAGTCGGCCGAGGTGGCCCGCAAGCTCGGCGAGCTCGAGCAGACCGCCGGCGCGAGCGAGAAGGCCGTCTCCGAGCTGCGCGGCCGGCTTTCCGACGCCGACGCGCGCAGGAGGGACCTCGAAGGGCGGATGCAGCGCGCCCTCACGGCTCTCGAGGCCGACAAGGAGGCTCTGCAGCGCCAGCTCGCGCAGATGGAGAGGGACCGCGTCGCCGACCGAGCCCGGCAGCAGGCCGAGATCGAGAAGCTCCGGCAGGAGGCGGCCGCCCCGCCCCCGGTCGCTCCCGTGGAGCCGGCGCCGACGACGCCTCCGCCGACTCGTTGAGCCTTCCCCGCCCGGCCCCATCCTGCCGCCCCGAGCGGGAGGGGGGGCCGGGCCGGGCCCTCCTCTGAGAAGATCCGCCCGTGAACGTCCGCCCGAACCTCGTCGGCGGCTACACCATCGTCGAGCGGCTCGGCAGGGGCGGGCTCTCGGGCGTCTTCCGCGCCCTGCGCGACGCCGACGGGCTCGAGGTCGCGCTGAAGATCACGAGCCTGGGCGACCTGGACCCCGAGTTCCGCCCGCAGGAGCGCTTCGAGCGCGAGGCCGGGCTCCTCGCGCGCCTCTCCCACCCGGCGCTCCCGCGCTTCTACGACTGGGGCGTCACGCTCGACGGCTACGGCTGGCTCGCCCTCGAGCTCGTCAGGGGCGCTCCCCTGTCGCAGTTCGCGCTCCGCCCCGCGTGGGAGCTGATCCCGATCCTGATCCCCGTCGCGGAGGGCCTGGCCGCCGTGGCGCGCGCCGGGATCGTCCACCGCGACGTCGCCCCCGACAACATCCTCGTCGCCCTCGAGAACGGCCGGTTCGCGCCGAAGGTCATCGACTTCGGCGTCGCCAAGGACCTCCTCGACTCCGGGGCCGCCGGCCACCTCACCCAGCACGGCGCCTTCCTCGGCAAGCTCGCCTACGCGCCCCCCGAGCAGCTCCTCGGCCTGCCGAAGGGCGAGCGGCTCGACTTCCGGGCCGACGTCTACTCGTTCGGGCTCACGCTCTGGGAGCTCTTCGCCGGCCGCCCCGCCATCTCGGCGTCGTCGCTCCCCGAGATCGTGAACGCCCACCTCGCGCGCGCCTGGCCGAGGCTCTCGATCCCGCCCGCGCGGGGCGGCCCGGCGCCGAAGCTCGTCGACCTCGTCGACCGGATGACGGCCCGGAGGCGCGAGGACCGCCCCGCCTCCTGGGAGGAGATCGTCGCCACGCTCTGGCAGGCGCTCGACGAGGTCCGCCCCGCCGTCCGAGAGATCGAGGAGCGCAAGGCCGAGGGCGCCGCCGACCGCGGCGAGGCCGAACCTCTCGCCGGGGCGCCCCCGCCCGCGGAGCTCCCGCCCGGCCTCGCGCCCGCGGCGCGCCTCCTCACCCGCGAGCTCCTCCTCGGGCGCGCCGTCCTCTTCTTCGGCGTCGCGGCCTTCGTCGGCGCGCTCGCGTTCGCCCTCCACGTCGTGATCTCGGCGCCCGAGCCGGCGAAACCGCTCCCGGAGGAGACCGGCCCGGCCGCGAGCGGCCCTTCCGGCCGCCTCCTCGTGGCGCTCGTTCCGGACGGTGTCCTCGACGACCTCGTCGACGAGGCCGGCCAGCGCGTCGGCGGCCCCGAGCCCCTCCCCGCGCAGCTCGACCTTCCCCCGGGCCGCTACCGCGCGCGGCTCGTGCACGCCGCGTCGGGCTGCGCGATGACGGTCTCCTTCGACGTGAGGCCCGGCGGGACGACGCGCGTCCTCGAGAGCTGCCTCGACGCCGACTGAGGCGGCTACCGGAGGAGCGCCGCGAGGTCGTCGGGGTGGGCGGACCTCAGGCGCGCCTCGGCCTCGGTGACCGTTCCGGCCTTCACGAGCCGCGCGAGCGAGTCCTCCATCGTCGACATGCCGAAGCGGCGCCCGAGCGTCAGCTCGGTATGGAGCTGGTGGAACGACCCCTTCCGGATGTGGGCCCTCACGCCGTCGGTCGCGATCATCAGCTCGGTCGCCACGACGCGCCCCTTCCCGTCGGCGCGGGGGACGAGCTGCTGGCAGAGGACGGCCGAGAGGGCGAGCGAGAGCTGCTGCCGCACCGTCGCCTGCTGCTCGGCGGGGAAGATGTCGGTGATCCGGTTCACCGTCTGCGGGACGTCGTTCGTGTGGAGCGTCGCCAGGACGAGGTGCCCCGTCTCGGCGGCCGTGAGCGCCGCGCGCGTCGTCTCGAGGTCGCGCATCTCCCCGACGAGGATCACGTCGGGGTCCTGGCGGAGCGCCGCGACGAGCGCCGCGGCGAAGCTCGGCGCGTCGGCCCCCACCTCGACCTGCTCGACGACCGACGTGCCGTGCGCGTGCTCGTACTCGACCGGGTCCTCGATCGTCACGACGTGCCGCCGCGAGGTCCGGTTGATCCGGTCGACGAGGGCCGCGAGCGTCGTCGTCTTCCCCGACCCGGTCGCGCCCGTCACGAGGACGAGCCCGCGGGTCCCCTTCGTCAGGTCGTAGAGCGACTCGGGGAGGCCCAGCTCGGCGAGCGGCGGGATCCGCTTCGGCAGGACTCGGACGGCCGCGGCCGCGCCCCGCCGCGTCCGGTGGAGGTTCACGCGGAAGCGTCCGAGATCTCCGGCACGCAGGGAGAGGTCCACGGCGCCCTCCGCCGCGTACCGCCTGCGGCGCTCGGCCGAGAGCGAGGGGGAGAGGAGGTCGAACGCCTCCGTCGCCCCGAACGGCTCCGCCCCGGAAGCCACCGGCTCGAGCGCCCCGTGGAGGCGGAGGACCGGCGGCGAGCCCGGGACGAGGAGGAGGTCGGTCCCCCCCCGCCGGACCGTCTCGGCGAGGAGCGCTGCCAGGCGCGGCGCGACCTCGCCCTCCACGGGCCCGGCGGCCTGGGCGAGCGGCGCGAGCGGACCGTCGTCCTCCCGGACGTGCTCGACGAGCGCCCCCCCGTCTCCCGCGGCCTCTCCCACGCTGTTCAGCGACCGGATCAGTCGGTTGAGGTCCTCCGTCTCCACGGGGGAAGTGTACGGACGAAGGACCCGCCGCGTCGCGGCCTCCGCGGCGCCCTCCCGGCCCGGCCACTAGGCTCGCCGGGGGGCGCTGCTCGCCGCCCCCCGGCCCCCCCCAGGTCCGGGCAGGAACGAGCACCCGACCAGCCAGGCTCCTAGAATCCGCGGGTGCCGAACTTCCTCCCCGTCCCCGATCAGCTCGAGCTCCTCCTCAAGGGTGTCGAGACCTGCGTCCAGAAGGACGAGCTCGCCGCGAAGCTGGAAGCCTCCCGAAAGAGCGGAAAGCCGCTCCGGGTCAAGGTCGGCTTCGACCCCTCCGCGCCCGACCTCCACCTCGGCCACACCGTCGTCTTCCGGAAGATGCGCCACTTCCAGGAGCTGGGCCACGAGGTCGTCTTCCTCATCGGCGACTTCACCGGCCTCATCGGCGACCCGACCGGCAAGAAGACGACGCGCCCGCAGCTGACGCGCGAGGAGGTCGAAGCGAACGCCGAGACCTACAAGACGCAGGTCTTCAAGATCCTCGACCCGGAGACGACGAAGGTCGACTTCAACTCCCGCTGGCTCGGCGCCCTGGGCGCCGACGGCCTCGTCCGGCTCGCGGGGCGCTACACCGTCGCCCAGCTCCTCGAGCGCGACGACTTCTCCAAGCGCTTCAAGGCCGGCCAGCCGATCTCCGTCCACGAGCTCCTCTACCCGCTCTGCCAGGGCTACGACTCCGTCGCCCTCGAGGCCGACGTCGAGCTGGGCGGCACCGACCAGCTCTTCAACCTCCTCGTCGGCCGCGAGCTGATGAGGAGCTACGGCCTCCCCCCGCAGTGCGTCATGACGACGCCCCTCCTCGTCGGCCTCGACGGCGTCGAGAAGATGTCGAAGTCGCTCGGCAACCACGTCGGCGTGAACGAGCCGCCCGACGAGATCTTCGGGAAGGTCATGTCCGTCTCCGACGACATGATGTGGACCTGGTGGACCCTCCTGACGGACCTCTTCCCGCACGACATCGACGCGCTGAAGGCCGCCGTCGCCTCCGGCGCGAAGCACCCCAAGCGCGTGAAGATGGACCTCGCCCGGCAGCTCGTCGCCGACTTCCACGGCGCCGACGCGGCCGACGCGGCCGAGGCCGAGTTCGAGCGGCGCTTCGCGAAGGCCGAGGGGCCGGTCAAGGCCGACACCGTCGCGCTTCCCGACCCCGCGCCCGCCGACGTCGCCTCGCTCCTCGTCGCTCTGGGCCTCGCCCCGAGCAAGAACGTCGCGCGGCAGAAAGTGAAGGAGGGAGCCGTCTCCCTCTCCCACGACGGGGTCGCCTTCGCGAAGGTGGAGAACCCGGCCGAGGCGTTCGCGCTCGAGGCGGGAGCCGCTTGCTGGGTGAGGCTCGGCAAGCGCTTCCTGCGCGTGTCGCGGTAGATCGTGGCCCCGCGCGGCGCCCCCGCCCGGCGTGGAAGGACCCCCGCGAGGCCGGCGGTCCCGCCGGCCGGGGGGCGGGGCGCGCGAAAGGTCCTCCTCGTCGGCGGCGCCGGCCGGATGGGGCGGCTCCTCGCGCGCGCCCTCCGCGCCACCGGCCACGCCGTCGCGATCCACGACCCGGGGCGGCGCCTCGCCGGCTTCCCGTCCGTCCCGCTCGAGACCGCCGCGGCGGCCGACGCCGTCGTCGTCTCCGTCTCCCTCGAGGCGACGCCCGCCGTCCTCGCCGAGGTCCTCTCCCTCTCTCCTCCCGGCCTCGTCCTCGACGTGGCGAGCGTGAAGGGGCCGCTCCTCCCTCTCTACGCGAAGGCCGTGCGGCGCGGCCTCTCCGTCGCCTCCGTCCACCCGATGTTCGGCCCGGGAGTCCGTTCCCTCGCGGGGCAGAACCTCATCGTCTGCGACGCCGGCGACCCTTCCGCCGCGCGAAAGGCCGCGCGCCTCTTCTCCGGCCTCGGCCTCTCGCTCGCGACGATGCCGATCGGCGAGCACGACGCCTGGGTCGCGCGGTCCCTCGGCCTCGCCCACCTCCTCTCGCTTCTCGCCGGCTCGGTCCTCGCGCGCGAGGGGGTGAAGGTGAGGAGCCTCGACGGCCTCGCCTCGACGAGCTTCCGCCGCCTCTGCGAGCTGGCGGCCCCGATCCTCCACCAGGCGCCCGAACTCACCCTCCCGATCCAGGCGGGGAACCCCGCGACGCCAGCCCTCTTCGCCCTCCTCGAGAGCGAGCTCGCCGAGTGGCGCGACCTGGTGTCGAGAAACGACGCCGCCGCGTTCGGGAAGAAGCTCGCCGAGGCCCGCGTCGTCCTCGCCCCGCCCGTCCGCGCGCCGGCAGCTCGAAGACGTCCACCCCGTCGACCGTCGCGACGAGCCTGAAGAGCCCGGCGCCGAGGGCGCCGCGCGCCGCCTCCGTCAGCGGGTCACTCTCCCGTCCGGCCCGAGGCGAAGAGGCCCGTGCGGGACCCGGGCCTTCTCGAAGCCCCGCGCCGCGGCGCCGAGCATCTCCCGCGGGCTCCCCGGTTCCGGCTCCTGCCCGAGGAGGCGGAGCGCGACCGCCAGCGTCTCGCGGACCCGCCGTTCGTCGAGCGTCTCGAGCGGCAGCGCCCCGTCGCGCTTGCCGAGCTTCGTCCCGCCCGGGCCGAGGACGAGCGGGAGGTGCGCGTACGCCGGCGTCGGCAGGCCGAGCGCCCGCTGGAGCGCGATCTGCCGCGCCGTGGACGACAGCAGGTCCCCGCCGCGCACCACTTCCGTCACCCCCTGTTCCGCGTCGTCCACGACGACGGCGAGCTGGTAGGCAAACGGGCCGTCGGCGCGCCTCACGACGAAGTCCCCCACCGCGCGGGAGACCTCCTCCTCGACCCGCCCCCTCACGCGGTCCTCGAAGACGATCGCCCCCCCCGGGACCCGGAACCTCACGGCGCGCGGCTTCCTCCCCGGAGCGAGGCCGCCCCGGCACGTCCCGGCGTAGACCGCCCCCCCCGCGTCGACCGGGTCGGAGGCGTCGGGCGCCCCGGCGGCGCGCGCCACCTCGGCCCTCGTGCAGCCGCAGTCGTAGGCGAGCCCCCTGACCCGGAGCCTCGCGAGGGCGTCCTCGTAGAGCCCCGTCCGCGCCGACTGGGCCTCGACCCCGCCGTCCCAGGTGAGGCCGTATCGTTCGAGCGCCCGGAGGATCTCGTCCGCGGCCCCCGGGACGACGCGCGGACCGTCCAGGTCCTCCATCCTGACGAGCCACTCGCCCCCCGCGCTCCGCGCGAAGAGCCACGACCCGACCGCCGCCACGAGGCTCCCGAGGTGGAGCGGACCCGTCGGCGACGGGGCGAACCGCCCCCTCGGTCGTGGGATCGTCACGAGGTTCACCGGCCTCCCTCTACCCCGGAGGGCTTCCGGGGGGAGGTTAGCTCAGAGGAACCCCTCGCTTGACGGTCCGGCCGCCGGTCTCCTAGACTCCGCGTTCCGCGCGGACCTCGCCGTGCGGCTGCTCTTTCGAGAACGATCCGCAGTAGCTCAATCGGTAGAGCATTCGGCTGTTAACCGAAGGGTTGTAGGTTCGAGTCCTACCTGCGGAGCCATCGTACCTTCCCCGCCAGCCCGGCCCCGGGCCGGCGGATCGACGAACGCCGGCCGTATGGCCGGCGTTTCGCTTCCGGGCCCCGGACCGCCTCAGGCCGGGTGGCGGCGCAGGGCCCGGGCCTGCAGGAGAAGGAACGAGACGGTCGTCACGACACCCGCGAGCATGACGAAGAGCTCGATCCCGGGCCCCCTGGCGCCGCGGGTCGAGAAGACGAGGGCGACGACGAGGGGCGCGACGAACTGGTTCGCGAAGAGCCCGGCGAAGACGAGCCGGTTCGTCCGGCCCGCCGCGAGGAAGCCCCAGAGGAAGAGGCGCGGGTTCGAGACGACGGCGGCGACCGCGTAGAGGGCCATGAAGCCCATCTCGAGGGGCGAGATGCCGACCCGGGGGTCGGCGTGGACGCTGAGGTACGCCGGGTTGGCGAGGAGGTAGCCGAGGAGGCTGAGGCCTCCGGGGACGAGCGCCAGGTGGAGCAGCAGGTCGTCGAGGAGGAACGGCGACTGCGGCGTCTCGCGGAAGACGATCGCGAGGTCGTAGAGGCAGAAGAGGACGAGCCCCAGCGACGTCATCGCCGAGGTCAGGACGACGGCCGAGAAGCTGTCCCAGACCCCCGGCGGCATCAGCCCGATCATGACCATCGACGAGACGTTCCCGCCGAGGACGAGGCCCGTCATCGCGAAATTGAGAGTCACGGGCCAGTCCTTGTCGTGCATCCGGCCCTGGCGCACGAGGACGAGGACGAGGAGCGAGAACGCCGTGAACGGCGACATCACCGGCGCGGTGGAGGTGTAGAAGAGGGGCTTTCCGAGGACCCACGCGAGGATGACGACGGTCGTCGCGACCGCGAGGACGACGTCGACGGCGATCGTGATCCGCCTCTCGAGCGGACCGAGCGAGACGATGTCCCTTCGGGCTTCGGCGAGGTTCATCGCGGCACCTCCGTGCTTCGCCGGGCCCCGCCACGGTGTCGCGGGACGCGGGTTCCGCCCGGGAGGTCTGCCGCGGGATCCGCCGGGACGAGCCGGCCTTCAGAACGGCCCTGGAACGGAGCTTCTGCGTACACCACGAAACGCCTCCTTGGATGGACCGGCCCGGAATGCGCGGACTATACACGCTCCGACGCGGGCTGATCCCGGCCTGCGTTAACGCGCGGGCGGCCGCAGCTTCGCCGCCCACGTCGCGACGTCACGCTCCCAGCCGCCTCCCGGCTCGGCGGCCCGCTTCGCCGTGTAGAGATCGACGAGCGCCTCGACGCACTCCCGCGTCTCCCTGTGCTTCTCGCCGCGGCTCGACACGAAGAGCGGCCAGGCCTCGAGGAGGTCTTTCCCGGCGGCGTCGAGGCTGCCGAGGGCCGTCCGGGCCTTGCCGCGCCTCGTCAGGAGCTTGGCAACCCAGCGCGCGTTGGCGCCGGTGAAGGCCTTGCGGGCGGCGGGCTCGACGCCGTCGAGGAGCTTCACGGCCTCGGCGTTCTTCCCGCGGGCCTGGAGCGCCCCTCCCGTGTTGATCGTCGTGATGAAGGTGTTGGGGTGCTCCTCCCCGAGGACGCGCCGGCACTTCTCCATCGCGTCCCGGTAGTACGTCTCCGCCTCGGCGAAGCGGCCCAGGGACTCGAGGACGACGCCGTAGTTGTTGATCGACGTGAGTGTGTCGGGGTGGTCGACGCCGCGGACGCGCCGCTTCTTCTCGAGAGTCTCCCGGAGGACGGGCTCCGCCTCCCCCAGCCGGTCCACGGCCTGGAGGAACCGGCCGAGGTTCCCGAGCGTGGCGATGGTGTCGGGGTGCTCGTCGCCGAGGACCCGCCGGCGCCCTGCGAGCGCCTCCCGCAGGGTTCGCTCGGCCTCGGCGTACCGCCCGAGGTCCTGCAGCAGCAGGGCGAGGTTGTTCATCGCCACGAGCGTGCTCGGGTGTTCGTCGCCGACGGAGCGGCGGTACTTCTCGAGCGCCTCGTTGAGAAGCGGCTCCGCCTCGGCCAGCTTCCCCTGGTACTGCAGGTCGTAGCCGAGGTTGTTGATGGCCGTCACCGTGTCGGGGTGCTCCTCGCCGAGGACCCGCCGGGACTTCTCGAGCGCTTCGCGCAGGAGCGGCTCGGCCTCGACGAAGCGCCCCCGGGCGAGGAGCAGGTTCCCGAGGTTGCTGACGGCGACGACGGTCTCGGGAGCCTCCTCGCCGAGCGCCCGGCGGTGCCGCTCGAGGGAGTCGCGATAGACCGCCTCGGCCTCCTCGAGCCGCCCGAGCGCCTGCAGGGCGACGGCCAGGTTGCCCTGCGTCGTGAGCGTCTCGCGGTGCCCCTCGCCGAGGACGCGCCGCATCGCCCCGAGCGCCTCGCGGCAGAGCCGCTCCGCGTCGTCGTTCCGGCCCTGCAGGTGGAGCAGGTAGCCCAGGTTGTTGAGCGAGACGAGCGTGAAGGGGTGCTCCGCGCCGAGGGCACGGCGGCTCCGCTCGAGGGCGTCGCGGAGGATCGGCTCGGCCTCGGCCAGCCTCCCTTCCGCGCGAAGCAGGTCGCCGGAGGCGCCGAGCGAGCGGAGCGTCTCCTCGCGTTCCTCGCCGAGGACCCGCCGGCGCGTCTCGAGCGCCTGTTCCTGGAGCGGTCGCGCGGCCTCGTAGAGGCCGAGGCTCTTGTAGAGGTCGGCGAGCACTTGCCGGAGCTGCGCGGCGACGGCTGGCTGGCCGGCGAACCGGGTGTCGATCGCCGTCGCCGCCGGTCTCAGGACCGTGAGGTCGATGAGGTTCCGGGCCGCGTCGGTGGCGTTGACGCGGCTCCACTGCGACGCGAAGGCAACCGCCTGCGCCGCGCGCGAGCGCTCGGGAATTCCGGCCTCGGCGAGCGCCTTCTCGAACCCTTCGGTGACCTCCTTCGTGAGCATCCGCCCCGCCCTCGCCGGGTCGACCTGGGCGAGCATCGCCGCCTGGAAGTCGGAGACCTTCCGGAGCTCCTCGGCGCTCCTGCGGGCTTCCGCTTCCGCCGCCACGGCCCGGTCGCGCTGGCCGCGCGCGACCCTCGCCTGCCACGCGAAGGCGACGGCGCCGACGACGAGCGCCGACGCGACGGCGGCCGCCGCGACGACGCCGCCCCGGTGGCGCCTCACGAACTTGCCCGCCCTGTACGCCGCGCCCGGCGGCGCGGCGAGGACCGGCTCGCCTCCCAGGTAACGCTGGACGTCGATCGCGAGGGCGTTGGCCGTCGGGTAGCGCCGCTGCCGGTCCTTCTCGAGCGCCCGCATGACGATCCAGTCGAGCTCGCCGCGGACGATCGCCGACAGGCGTTTCGGGGCCGTCTGCCGGCTCGCCGCGGCGGTCGCGAGCGTCTCGGCGGAGTGGCTGAGGCGCGTCGAGGGCTTCGGCGGGTCGACCTCGCGAATGATCCGCCTCACCTCGGCGAGGCCGGCGGCCTGCAGCTCGCGGGTGCTGAACGGCGTCGTCCCGGTCAGGAGCTCGTAGAGGAGGACGCCGAGAGAGTAGACGTCGGTCCGCGTGTCGATGTCGGCGGACCCCTCGGCCTGCTCCGGGCTCATGTACTCGGGGGTCCCGATCATCGCCCCGTCGAGGGTGAAGAGCGTCTCGCCGGCCGGCCTCTCCGCTATGGCCTTGGCGATGCCGAAGTCGATGACCTTCGCGTGAGGCTTGCCGTCGTGGGTCGAGACGAGGACGTTCGACGGCTTGATGTCGCGGTGGATGAGCCCCTTGGCGTGAGCATGCTGGACGGCGTTGCAGACTTGGGCGAAGAGCTCGAGGCGCGCCTCGACCGAGAGCCCGTTGCGGTCGCAGTAGACCGAGATCGGGGCGCCCGTGACGAGGTCCATCACGAAGTAGGGCCTGCCGGCCGGCGTCGCCCCCGCGTCGATGACGCGCGCGATGTTGGGGTGGTCCATCATCGCGAGGGCCTGTCGCTCCAGCTCGAAGCGCGCCACGACCCTCTCCGTGTCCATTCCCGGCTTCAGGAGCTTCACCGCGACCCGGCGGACGATCGGCTCCTCCTGCTCAGCGAGGAAGACGGTGCCGAAGCCCCCCTCTCCGATCCTCTCCAGGAGCCGGTAGGGCCCCAGCTGCGTCCCCGGCCCTTCGAGGAGGGGCCCCCGGCGCGCGGCGCCCGAAGCGGGAATCGTCGCTTCGGACGAGAGCCCGCCCGGTGTGGGGGCGTGGTCGACGGTCGGCTCCTCCGCCTGGAGGATCGCCTCGACGCGCGCCCGCAGCTTCTCGTCGGCGCCGCACGCCTCGTCGAGCCAGCGCGAGCGGGCGACCGGGTCTGCCAGCGCCCGCGCGGAGCGCACGAGGACGTCGATCTTCTGAGGCACCGTTCTTCCCCCCGTCGTTCGGCGGGGAGGATACAGCCGGCGAACGTCGCCCTCCACGAGGCGGGGCGAGCGCTCGATGGGTTCCCGCCGCGGCCTTAACGCCGCGTCGGCGCGTTTCCCGCCTCTCCCCGCCGTCTCCCGTCCCCTCCCGTCCCTTCCCGCGAATTGACACCTCCAGGCGGCGTGCCGGAGACTGGCCGGAAGAGGACACGGCATGAGCGAGGAGAGCGGCCCCCGGTACACCGCCGAAGAGGCGCTCGCGCGTCTCGTTGCCGGGAACGCGCGCTTCGTCCGCGGCGAGGCGCGCTTCCCGACGGTGAAAAAGGAGGTCCTCGCCGCCCTGGCGAAGGGCCAGGCCCCGTACGCGACGATCCTCGGCTGCAGCGACTCGCGGGTCCCGCCCGAGCTCGTCTTCGACGCCGGGTTCGGGGAGCTCTTCATCATCCGCCTCGCGGGAAACGTCCTCTCGCCCGAGGTCGGCGGCACGATGCAGTACGCCGGGACGCACCTCAGGACCCCCCTCTTCGTCGTCCTCGGGCACGAAGGGTGCGGGGCGGTCGAGGCCGCGCTGCAGGTGAAGTTCCACGGCGCGCGGGACCGGAGCCGGATCGAGGAGCTCCTGCAGAACATCCTGCCGGCGCTGGACGGCGTCGACCCGGACCTCCCGCCCGAGGAGCGGATGCACGCCGCCGTGGAAGCGAACGTCCGGTGGACGATCCGACGTATCCGCGCGACCCCCGAGGCGCAGGCGCGGGAGGCCGAGGGGATTCTGAAGCTCGTCGGCGCGATCCTGGAGCTTTCGACGGGCGAGGTCCGGTTCCTCGACGCCTGAACGCGGACGCAGGCGGCAGGCGGCCCGGCGCGCGGCGGGAGCCGGCCGGTAGACTCGCCCGACGGGGGTCACCATGAGCTCACCGCGCATCGCGTCCGCACTCCTCCTCTCCTTCGCCACCCTGGCCGCACAGAGGCTTCCCGCCGCGCCGCCCGACCCGGCGACGTTCTCGATCGCCGCGGCCGACCCTTCGACCGGCGAGGTCGGGGTCGCCGTCGCGAGCCGGTTCTTCGCGGTGGGGACGGTCGTTCCGTGGGCGAAGGCCGGCGTCGGCGCCGTGGCGACGCAGGCCTCGGCGAACACCACGTTCGGGCCGAACGGCCTCGACCTGATGGCGCGGGGCGCGACCGCGGAGGAAACGCTCAGGGTCCTCGTCCGGACCGACGAGGGGCGCGACCGGAGGCAGGTCGGCCTCGTCTCCGCGTCCGGCGACTCGGCCACGTTCACCGGCCCCGGCTGCAACTCCTGGGCGGGGGGCCGAAGGGGACCGAACTACGCGGTCCAGGGGAACATCCTGACCGGCGAGCCCGTCGTCGCCGCGATGGAGAAGGCGTTCCTCGGGAGCGCCGGAAAGCCGCTCGCCGAGCGGCTCCTCCTCGCCCTCGCCGCCGGGGACGCGGCCGGGGGCGACAGCCGCGGGAAGCAGTCGGCGGCGCTCCTCGTCTGCCGGGCGAAGGGGGGCTACAACGGCTTCACCGACCGGGCGGTCGACGTGCGCGTGGACGACCACGCCGACCCCTTCGGCGAGCTGTCGCGCCTCGTCGGCCTGGCCGTCGTCAACGACCTCTGGAACCGCGGCTGGACGGCCTTCATGGAGAAGCGCTTCGCCGAGGCGTTGAAGTGGCAGGAGCAGGCGACGGCCCGCGCGGAGGCGCAGCCGGCGATGCTCCCCGAGGTCGTCTACGACCTCGCCGTCATCCGGCTCGCCGCCGGAGACGCGGAGGGGGCCCTGGCCGCCGCCCGCCGGGCGCTCGAGCTCAACCCGAAGCTCGCCGCGCAGGCCGCGTCGGACCCCGACCTCGAGGCGATCCGGGAGAACCTGAAGTAGGACCCGCCGGCCCGGGAGGAGACCGCATGAAGACCTGGCTTGCCGCCCTCGTCGCGTCGCTCGCACTTGCGCTTCCGGCTCCTCCCGCCGTCGCGAACGACGCGCTGGGCTCCCTCGACGACATGAGCCTCCGCGCGGCGGCGGCCGCCGCCTTCCCGGAGTACCTCGAGCTCCTCTCGCTCCCGAACGACCCGGCCGTCCCCGCCGACCTTCGGCGAAACGCGGCGTGGCTCGAGGCGGCGTTCTCGCGGCGCGGCTTCCGGACTCGCCTCCTTCCGAACGGCGGCCGGCCGCTCGTCCTGGCCGAGCACGCCGGCAACCGGGGGGGCCGGAAGACGGTCCTGTTCTACCTCCACTTCGACGGTCAGCCGGTGATCCCGGGGCAGTGGTCGCAGAAGGACCCGTTCCGGCCCGTCGTGAAGAGGCGCGGACCGGACGGGGCGTGGAAGGAGGCCGGAAGGGAGGCGCTCCTTCGGCCCGACTTCGACCCGGAGCTGCGCGTCTTCGCCCGCTCCGCGGCCGACGACAAGGGCCCGATCGCGATGCTCCTCGCGGCCTTCGACCTCCTCGGCTCGCGGAAGCTCGCGCCGCGCTTCGACGTGAAGGTCCTCCTCGACAGCGAGGAGGAGGTCGGCTCGCCCGGCATGGCGGCCGTCGTCTCCGCCCACCGCGAGGCGCTCGCGGCCGACGCCCTCGTCCTCGTCGACGGACCGGTCCACCCGAGCGGGCGCCCGACGCTCGTCTTCGGCAACCGCGGCATCGCCCTCGTCACCCTCACCGTCTTCGGCCCGCGCGCCCCTCTCCACAGCGGGCACTACGGCAACTGGGTGCCGAACCCCGCGCAGCGCCTCGCCACCCTCCTCGCGAGCCTGAAGGGAGACGACGGGCGCGTCGCCGTGGAGGGTTGGTACGAGCGGTCGAAGCTGACGGAAGCCGACCGGGCGCTCCTGGCCGCAGTTCCCGACGACGAGGCCGCCATGCGCAGGAAGCTCGGCATCGCCGCGGCGGAGAAGGTCGGCGCGACCTACCAGGAGGCGCTCCAGCACCCGTCGCTCAACGTCCGGGGCCTCTCGTCGGCGGCCACGGGCGAGAAGGCCGCGAACGTCCTCCCGCACCAGGCGGTCGCCGAGATCGACCTGAGGACGACGCCCGAGGCGGACGGCGAGCACCTCTTCGGCCTCCTGCGCAGGCACGTGGAGAAGCAGGGCTGGCACCTCGTCGACGGAGAGCCGACCGACGAGGAGCGTGCCCTTCACCCGAAGCTCGCGCGCCTCGCGTTGGGCCGAGGCAGCCGGGCCGCGAGGCAGCCGTACGACGGGGCGGTGGGCCGCTGGGCCACGGCCGCGCTCGAGAGCGCCTTCTCCGGAGACGGCGCCGACGGGAAGCCGGTGCGGATCCGGATGATGGGAGGGACGGTGCCGACGCACGAGATCGTCACCCCGCTGGGCCAGCCGTTCGTCATCGTCCCGCTCGTGAACGCCGACAACAACCAGCACTCGTTCGACGAGAACCTCCGGATGGGGAACTTCCTCGGCGGCATGCGGGCGGCCCTGGGGCTCCTCCTGACCGACCTGGGGGACTGACGGGCGAGGAGGGAGCGCCCGTCGCCGGCGCTCCCGGCTGCCGGAACGGAGACGCTGCCTACCGCGGAAAGAGGGCCAGGGCCCGCACCAGAACCCCCGCGTCCGCGAGGAGGAGGAGGGCGGCGAGGACCGCCGCGGGCCACGCGGGGGACCGGAGCCGCTCGAGGCCGGCGGCCGCCGCGAGGCCGAGGCACGGCAGGAGCGGCAGGTAGTAGCGGGCGTGGATTCCGCCGAGGCGCCCGGTCGCCCCGTAGGCGTTCCAGGCCCAGGCGAGGTTCAGGGCGAGCGTCGCGCCGGCGGCGAACGCCGCGACCCGTGCGAGGCGGAGACCGGCCGCGTCGCCGTCGGGCCCCGGACGCGCGCGGGCGAAGAGACCGTACGCGGCGAGGAGGAGGAGGAGCGCCGGGCCCGCGAGGCCGAAGGCCGGGTCGACGGGAACGGCGACGTGCCCGATGAGCGAGAGCCAGGTCGAGCCGAGGAGCTTCAGCATCCTCGCCCCCCACTCCGGAAGAGAGAGAAGCGGGCCGCCCGGGGCGACGACGAACGCGGAGCGCGCGAAGGCCTCCGGGTCGACGACGGCGAGAGAGGGGATCGGCGTCCCGTAGCTGAGGAGGACCGCGACGTAGTGAAACGCCGGCAGGACGAGCCACGGGAGGAGAGCGAGGACGAACCGGCCGGTGGCCGCCGGCCGCCGCCGCTCGAGGAAGAGGACGCCGAGGACGGCGAGGCCGACGAGGAGACCGGCCGTCGCCTTCGAGAGGAGAGCGAGTGCGAGGCCCGCGCCGGCGAGGTGCGCGGTCAGGAGGTCCGTCCTTCCCTCGAGCCGGCGGACGAGGCCGAGGAGGGCGACGGCCCCCGCGAGGAAGGCGAGATCGTCGTTGTTGACGGCCGCGCCGAGGAAGGCGAACGGGGGAACCGTCGCGACGGCCGCCGCGCAGGCGGCGTGCGACGCGAGAGTGCGAGCGCCCCGCGCGCCGAGCCAGAGGAAGAGGGCCGCCGCCGCCACGAAGAACGGAGCCGAAACGACCCGGAGGCGCCCCGTGAAGGCTTCGAGGCCCGGCCTTTCCCTCCCGTGGAGAAGGCGGTCGGCCGCGGCGAGCGCGTGGTAGTAGGCCGACGGGTGGGCGAGGTAGTTCGGGAGCGGGCCGAATCGGCCGTCCCCATCGAGGAGCCGCATCTCTCCGTAGTCCGGGACGAACCGCCCCGACTCCCCGGCGTAGGCGACGTAGGAAACGTGGGCGAGCTCGTCGGGCGCGACGTTCGTCGGGAGCCGTTGCCCGAGGAGCGCCGCCTTCGCGAGGAGCCAGGCGAGGGCGAGCGCGTAGACGGCCGCGACGAGCGGGGCCCTCGCGGCGACCGGCCGGGCCGGCGCGCGGGCGACGCCGCCCGCCGCGTCCGTCACGCCTCCCCGGCGAGGAACGCCGCGCGGAGGTGTGCGACCGTCGCCCCGAGCGCGGCGTCGAGGTGGGGCGTCGGCCCCGCGAAGGGGTGGACGGCGCCGAACGTGTGACCTCCGCCGTCGACCGGGACGACGCGCGCGCCTCCGAGCGCGGCGAGGACGAGCTCCTCCGCCTCGGCGAACGGCACCGTCTCGTCCGCCGTCCCGTGGACGAGGAGCCATGGCCTTCCGAGCCGCATCGCCGCCGAGAGGAGGTCGAGGCGGCCGAGGTTCCCGAGGACGTCGTCGAGGAACGCGACCCCCATCGGGAGGAGCTGGCCCGTGCGGGAGTTCAGCACCTCGTAGACGCCGGTCCGCCTCCACGCGGCGAGCGTCGCCTCGTCGTGGATCCGGTCGAAATGCGAGACGGCGGCCCAGGTGACGAGCGACCTCACCTCCTGCCTCTCCGAGGCCCCGACGAGGGCGATGCCGCCGCCCCGGCTGTGGCCGAGAAGGGCGAGGCGTGCCGGGTCGAGCGCGGGGTCGATTCGCCCCGCGAGGACCGCGTCGAGGACCGTGTCGAGGTCGTCGCGTTCGATGGAGAGCGTGTTGCCGCGGAAGGCGTCGAGGTCCTCGACGTCGCCGTCCGCCGCCTTCACGCCGTTACGGGAGAAGTTGAAGTGGACGGCCGCGAGACCCGCCTCCGCGAGGTTCTCCCCCAGCCAGGGGTGGAAACCCCAGTCCTTGAATCCCTTGAACCCGTGGCAGCAGACGACGACGGGGTGCGGCCCGGGGGCCTCGGGCAGGCGGGCGTCTCCGTGGATCGGCTCGCCGAGACGGCTCTCGAGGGTGAAGCGGCGGTGGATCACGGTCGGATTCTCACTCGCCCGGGAGGAACACGCGGAGGTCGATCCCCCCGTCCGGGGCCGGGAGCGCGACGGCGCCGCGCACGCCCGGGGTCAGGATGTCGAACGCGACGGGAGGTCCCGCGTCGAAGGCCACCTCGGGGACCGGGAGGCGCGAGAGGTTCGTCAGGAGGAGTCCCTGCCGCGGGTGGACGACGTGGAGCTCCTCCATCGCGGCGAGCCCCTCGGAGCGGCGGAACGCCTCGAGCGCCGCGAGCGAGCGGCGGGCGGCCTCGGCGTCGACGGCGTCGACGGCGCGGCGCACCCGCGTCGCGAGGTCGCCGGGCGGGACCGTGGCGAGCTCCCCCTTCGGGATCGACGCCTTCGCGAGGGCGACCGCGTTGCCGAAGTAGGCCGGCCCGGCCGCGGGGAGGAGGCGGCGGAAGTCGACCGGACAGCTGACGTACGTGTCGAGCGCCGGGTCGGCGCCGGACCACTCGGCGAGACGGGTCTTCCAGAGCCAGGCGGCGGCGGTGTCGTTGTGCGAGAAACGGACCGGATTCCCATCCTGGGCCGCCCGGTGCATCGCGACGAGCTCGGTTCGGGAGAGGACGTGGCGGTCGATCCGGAGGTGGGCCCGGTCGACGTCGACGCGGGGCCCTGCCCGGAAGAGCCCGCCCGCGCCGACGGCGTCCCCCGCCCCGTCGAGTCCGGCCGCGAGGGCGGCGCGGTCGTGCGACGGCGGCAGGAACGGCTCCCCGCGGAAGATCCGCGCCCAGCTCGTCAGGAAGTGGAAGTAGGCGTAGCCGTCGGCGACGGCGTGCGAGAGGCTGAAGCCGAGGACGCAGCCGGACGGCGTCCGCGTCAGGAGGACCCGCGCCAGCGGCTCCCCCTCCTTCCCGCTCACCGGGTCGAGGAAGACGTCCTTCCGCCCCGTCTCCGCCCAGTCCGTCGGCGAGGAGGCCGTCGAGAAGACGCACCCGCCGTCGTACGGCTCGAAGGCGAGGGAGGCCTCGTCGAGGCGGACGAAGCGGCTCCCGACGGGGGGGAAGGCCTCGATCGCCCTCTTCAGGCTCTGCTCGAGGCGCCCCGCGTCGATCAAGGCGTCGTAGGCGAAGACGAACTCGATCGGGAAGGCGCCCCGGCCGGTGAAGACGTGGTCGATCGGCGAGAGGGGGACGAGCGGCATGGCGCGGATGATCGCCCGGCCCGGAATGATCCGCACCTCTCCCGCGTTCGTACCCGACAGGCCATGAGACACGCCCGCCTCCTCCCGCTTCTCCTCCTTTCCGCCCTCGCCCTCCCCCTCGCCGCCACCCCCGCGGGCACCCTCGTCGTCCTGAACAAGTCCGACGCGACGGCCTGGCTCGTCGAACCGGAGACGGGCGCGCGGCTCGCCTCGGTGCCGACCGGCGACGGGCCGCACGAGGCCGACGTGACGCCCGACGGCAGGCTCGCCGTCGTGACGAACTACGGGACGAAGACCCCCGGCTCGACGCTCACGCTGATCGACCTCGCGAAGGGGGCGTCGGCCGGGACGATCGACCTCGGCGAGCACCGGCGCCCGCACGGGGTCCAGGTCCTCCCCGACGGCCGCCGCGCGGTCGTGACGGCCGAGGCGAGCCAGTCGCTCCTCGTCGTCGACCTCGTGGAGAAGAAGGTGCTCTCGGCCATACCGACCGGCGAGAAGGTCTCGCACATGGTCGCGGTCTCGCCCGACGGGAAGACGGCGTACGTCTCGAGCATCGGCTCGGGGAGCGTCGTGGCGATCGACCTCGGCAGGGGAGAGAGGACGAAGACGGTGAAGACCGGCGAGGGGGCCGAGGGGATCGCCGTCAGGCCCGACGGCCGCGAGGTCTGGGTCGGGAACCGGGGGAGCGACAACCTCGTCGTCCTCGACGCGGCGACGCTCGAGACGAAGCGGACGATCCCCTGCGCATCGTTCCCGATCCGCCTCGAGATCTCTCCCGACGGCGGGACGCTCCTCGCCTCGAACGCCCGCTCCGGCGACGTGGCGGTTTTCGACACGAAGGCGGGGAAAGAGCTGAGGCGCGTGAAGATGCCGATGGCCGCGGCGACGACCGAGGGGCGCCTCTTCGCCGACCGCTTCGGGAAGAGCCCGGTGCCGATCGGCCTCCTCGTCCCGCCGGGCGGGAAGGTCGCCTACGTCGCCAACAGCAACGCCGACGCGGTCGTCGTCTTCGACCTCGCGACCGGCGAGATCCTCCGCACCCTCGCGACCGGGGCAGAGCCCGACGGGCTCGCCTGGACGCCGCTCAGGCCGGCGGCGGGAGCCGAGGCGCCGACAACGTCCCCGCGTCCTGCCTCCTGACCCGGGCGGCTACCGCGCCCCGGTCACCACGACGCCCCCCTTCATGACGACGTCGGGGGGCGTCGCGAGGACGGAGACGTCGGCGAGAGGGTCCCTCCGGTACGCCACGAGGTCGGCGTACTTCCCCTTCTCGAGGCTCCCCAGGTCCGTCTCGGCCCGGAGGACCTTCGCCGCGCTCGAGGTCGCGGCCCGGATCGCCTCCATCGGGGTCATCCCCGCCTCGACGAGGTAGCCGAACTCCTTCCCGTTTTCTCCGTGCGGGCCGACGCCCGCGTCGGTGCCGAAGGCGATCGGGACGCCGGCCGCCACCGCCTTCGCCGCCGTCGCGCGGATCTGCGCGCCGATCAGCTCGGCTTTAGGGCGGACGACCTCGGGGAAGTAGCCGCGGACCTTCGCCTTCTCGCCGACGAAGATCCCGGCCGAGAGGGTCGGGACGTACCAGACGCCCTTCTCCTTGAAGAGCCGGATCGCCTCTTCGTCCATCTGCGTCCCGTGCTCGATCGAGTCGACGCCGGCACGTATCGCCCGCTTCATCCCTTCGGCGCCATGCGCGTGGACCGCGACGGGGAGGTCGTAGTCGCGCGCGGTCCTCACGACGGCGTCGACTTCGTCCTGGCTGAACTGCGGTGCGCTCGGGCTGCGGGCGAGCGAGAGGACGCCGCCGGTGGCCGTGATCTTGATCAGGTCCGCCCGGTCCTTGTAACGCTGGCGGACGGCTTTCGCCATCTCGTCGGCCCCGTTGGCGACCCCCTCCTTCGGGCCGGGGTCCCCCTCGATCAGGTCGCACCAGCCGTTCGTCGGATCCGCGTGGCCGCCGGTCGTCGCGATCGACTTGCCTGCCGTGAAGATCCGCGGTCCTTCGACCCACCCCTGGCGGATCGCCTCGCGCAGCGAGATGGTCGTGTTGTAGGCGTCGCCGAGGTTGCGCACGGTCGTGAAGCCGGCGCGGAGCGTCGTCCGGGCATGGGAGGCGGCGCGGAGCGCAAGGTCGGCCGGGCTCTGCGTGAACTGGTCGATATACGCCGACGGCGACATCTCCATCCCGAGGTGGACGTGCAGGTCGATGAAGCCGGGAAGGACGGTCGAGCCCGAGAGGTCGAGGACCTTCTCGCCCGGGGCCGGCAGCCGGTAGCCGTCGACGACGCCGGCGATCCGGTCTCCCTCGACGAGGATCGTCACCATCTCCCGGGCGGCCGGGGAGACGCCGTCGACGAGGCGCCCCGCGTGGACGAGGAGCCGGGTCGGGGCCTCCTTCGGCGCCTGGGAGAGAGACGGGGTCGACGGGAGGAGGAGCGCCAGGGCGGAGAACGTGCCGGGGAGGAGAACGGGCCTGAGGCGCGTACGGGTCCGCATGAAAACCGCGGAGGGTACACCCGCCGCGGCCCTGGCCGCACGCGCTCCGGGGCCGCGGACTAAGGCCGCGGCAGCGTGAAGCTGAAGGTGCAGCCGGCGCCGGGGGTCCCTTCGCTCTCGACCGCGACCTCCCCGCCCATCCGCTCGACGAGTCGGCGGACGATCGAGAGGCCGAGGCCGTGTCCGTCCGCCTCGTCCGGGCTGAGCCGCGTGAAGGGGACGAAGGTCCTCTCCTTCTCCTCCGGCGCGAGGCCCCGGCCGTTGTCCCTCACCGAGATCCGCACGAACCGGTCGGAATGGAGCGCCGCCTCGACCTCCACGACGGGGGGGCGCCCGCCGTATTTCAGCGCGTTGCCGAGGTAGTTCGCGAAGACCCGCTCCACCCAGGGGGCGTAGCCGAGGGCGGCGGGCCAGGAGTCGGGGAGGCGCACCTCGGCGCCGAGTCGCCGGACCTCCGGGCCGAGGCACCGGAGACTCTCGGCGGCCGCCCGGCCCAGGTCGACGGGCGCGAGCGGGACGCCGGTGCGGCGCGCCTCGCCGAGGACGAGGAGCGAGTCGATGATCTCCTGCATCTTCTGCGCGCTTCGGGCGATCGCCTCGACCGCCTCACGCCGCTCCTCCTCGGGCAGGGCGCCACCGCCCTGCTCGAGGTGCTCGGCGAAGCCGAGGATGGCCGAGACGGGGTTCTTCAGGTCGTGGGCGACGGTGTGCGCGTACGCGTCGAGCTCCTCGTTGCGGGCCACGAGCTCCGCGTTCGTCGCGGTGAGGGCCGCCTGGAGCTGCTTCGTGGCCGTGACGTCCTCGAAGACCGTGGCGAACTCTCCCCTCTCCGGCGAGAAGACGAGGATCCGGAAGTGGCGGCCCATCGGCTCGAAGTGGACCTCGAGACGCGCCGGCTCGCCGGTCGTGGCGACGCCCGCGAAGACGTCGAGGTACGGGGCCCCGCCTGCGCCGTAGAGCTCCGAGGCCCGGCGCCCGACGGCGTCCGCCCGCCGGATCCCCGTGTGGGTCTCGTAGGCCGGGTTGGCGTCGGTGATGACGTAGTCCGCGGGGCTCCCCCGCTCGTCGAGGAGGAGCCGGTGCAGCGCGACCCCCTCGGTCATCGTCTCGAAGAGCGCCCGGAAACGCTTCTCGCTCTCCTTCATCGCCCCTCCCTTCTCCCGCGCCCGCGCCCGCCGGTCGCGCCGGGCGGGCGGCGGGTCAGCGGGAGTCGAAGACCCGTCCGGCCGGCAGCTCGATCGCCGAGAGGAAGCCGCCCATCCCCGCGCCGGTGTCGAGACCGACGATCGACTCCGTGACGTAGACGTCGAGGCCGTCCTCCGGCGTGTGGAACGACTGCTCCTGCGGCAGCCTCTTCACCGGCGTGTGGCCGAAGACGACGCGCTTGCCCCGGTAGCTCTCGTAGAAGGCCCGGCTCCTCTGCCAGAGGAGCGGACGGGTGTTCTTCACCTCGGAAGGGTGGAGCCAGCGCCCCTCCTCGAACGGGAGCCCGGCGTGGACGTAGATGGCGTGGTCGTCCTCGTGGAAGAGGGAGAGGCCCCTCATCCACTCGACGACGTCCTCGGGCAGGAACGCGCCCGTGGCCATCGAGCGCAGCTCGTAGGCGGTCGGGTCCTCTTCGCGCGTGGGCGGGGCGCCGCCGGTGAAGGAGCGATAGGTGGTGTAGCAGCCGTTCACGCGCGGGATGACGAACTCGGGGGCGCCCTCGCGGCGCGCCCTCAGCCAGGCGTCCTCGTGGTTGCCGAGGAGGAGGACGAGACGGGCCGGCGTCTTCGAAGGCAGCGCCCTCACGCGGCGGACGACCCCCGCGGGGTCGGGGCCGCGGTCGACGTAGTCGCCGACGAAGAGGAGGGTGTCGGACGCGTCGAGGGAAGGAAGGCGCGCCAGCAGGCGCTCGAGCGCCTCGAGGTCCCCGTGCACGTCTCCGATCGCGATCGTTCGTCCCGCCATGCTGCTTCCGCCCCGCGGACGATACCGGAGGAACCGCGGGCGGGCACGCGCCTTCCCTCCGGCCGCCCGGGCCGCGCGGCTGCTACCCTTCCCCTCCGCCACGCCCCGGGCAGGGGCGGAGGGAGGTTCACATGCGGCGACGCCTCGCGCTCGGAATCCTCGTTCTCTCGTTCCCGGGCCTCTCCGGGCTCCCCGCGCACGGGCAGGAACCCGGCTCTGAGGAACGCCTCGAGAGGCTCGAAAAGCGGATCGAGGACCTGGAGTACAGGCTCGACCAGGTGCGCAAGTCGAACGACGACGTCCTCTTCTGGCTGAGACTCGCCGACGCGGCCGAGGTCGACAAGGTCTCGATCGTGGGGCCGCCGAACCCCCGCGGAACCGAGCGCTACGGCATCGCGAACGAGCGGCACCCGCTCCGCTTCGCCCAGTACGTCTTCACGCCGAAGGGTCTCGACCGGGGGAGGAAGCACCCCGTCATCGTTCTTCCGCACGGCGGCGTCCACGGCGACTTCGGGACGTACCACGTCCACATCCTGAAGGAGATGCTCGCGAAGGGCTGGGTCGTCCTGGCCCCCGAGTACCGCGGCTCGACCGGCTACGGGAAGGAGTTTCGCGACGCCATCGACTACGGCGGCCTCGAGGTGGACGACGTCGTCGCCGGCCTCGACTGGGCCGTCTCCGAGCTGCCGTACGTCGACGGGAGGCGGGCGGCCATCGCCGGCTGGAGCCACGGCGGGCTCATCGCCCTCCTCGCCGTGACCCAGCACCCGGAAAAGTTCCGCGCGGCCTACGCGGGCGTCCCGGTCACCGACCTCGTCGCCCGCCTCGGCTACGCCGGCCCCGGCTACGCGGACCTCTTCTCCGCCAAGCACCACGTCGGCAAGAAGGTCGTCGAGGACGTCGACGAGTACCGGAGGCGGAGCCCGGTCTTCTGGGCGTCGAAGCTGAAGACCCCGCTCCTCGTCCACGCCACGACGAACGACCGCGACGTGAACGTGATCGAGGCCGACTACCTGATCGCCGCGCTGAAGGCCGCGGGGAAGAGCTTCGAACACAGGATCTACGAGGACGCGCCCGGCGGCCACTCGTTCAACCGGATCGACACGGCCTTCGCGAAGGAGTCGCGGAAGGAGATCTGGGCCTTCCTCGAGAAGCACCTCGGGAAGTGACGCCGCTTCGATAGACTGTCCGCCGGTTCTTCGAGCGAGGAGGTCGAATTGGCCGCAACGGGCATCTCGATCGGAGGGTTCCTCCTCAGGCTCGTCGCTGCGGGCCTTCTCGTCTTCGCCACGTACAACCCCGCGGGGTACTCCTTCGTCGACTGGGTGAGGCAGTCCGGGGGCGGCCCCCTTCCGCTGAAGATCCTCGTCGGGCTCGCCCTGGCCGCCGGGTGGCTCTTCTGCGTTCGGGCGACGCTCCGTTCGCTCGGGCACGTCGGGACCGCCCTCGCCGCCGGGTTCTTCGGCGTCCTCATCTGGCTCTTCGTCGACCTTCGGGGGGCGGACGTGAAGGGGACGGCCGTCACCTGGTTCGTCCTCGCCTCCCTGGCGGCGACCCTCGCCGTGGGCCTCTCGTTCTCCCTCGTGAGGCGGCGGGTCACCGGGCAGGTCGACGACACCGAGGAGTGACCGGAACCTCATGAAGCGCTCCGTCCTGCACGCCGAGATCCGCGAGCAGCCCGAGGTCCTGGCCCGCCTCTTCGTCCGCGAGGGGGCGAACGTGGGCCGCATCGCGCGCGCCCTCCGGAAGCGCGACCTGCGCTTCGTCCTCGTCGCCGCGCGCGGCACCTCCGACAACGCCGCCCGCTACGCGCAGTACGCCCTGGGCCTGACGTGCCGCCTCCCCGTGGCCCTCGCGGGTCCCTCCCTCGTCACGCTCTACGACAGCCCGCTGCTTCTGCGGGGCGCGCTCGTCGTCGGCATCTCGCAGTCGGGCCGCTCGCCCGACGTCGTCGAGACGATCGCCGCGGCGCGGCGCGGCGGCGCGCCGACGCTGGCCGTCGTGAACGACCCCGAGAGCCCGCTCGCGAAGGCCGCGGCCGACGTGATCCCCCTCCACGCGGGGATCGAGCGGAGCGTGGCGGCCACGAAGACCTACACCGCGCAGCTCCTCGCCGTGGCGCTCCTCGCCTCGGCCCTCTCCGGCTCCCGCCGCTTCGCGGAGGGGCTGGGCGCCCTCCCCGACGCCGTGGACGAGACGCTCGCCGTCGAGGGGGCCGCCCGGCGCGCCGCCGCGCGCCTCGCCGGGTCCGCGCGCCTCGTCGTCCTCTCCCGCGGCCTGAACTACCCGACGGCGCACGAGATCGCCCTCAAGCTGAAGGAGCTCGCCCTCCTCGACGCCGAGGCGCTTTCGGGCGCCGACTTCCAGCACGGCCCGATCGCCCTCGCCGGGCCCGGGCTCCCGGCCGTCGTCGTCTCCCCCCCGGGGACCGCCACCGAGGCCGACCTCGCCGCCCTGGCCGCCGAGCTTCGAAGGCGCGGGAGCCCCGTCCTTCTCGTGGGTCCCTCGGGGAGGGGCTCCCTGCCGGTCCCACGTTTCCCGGAGCTTCTCTCGCCCATCCTCGCCGTCGTCCCGGGACAGCTCCTGGCTTTTCACGCGGCCCGGGCCCGGGGCCTCGACCCGGACTCTCCGCGCGGCCTCTCCAAGGTCACCGAGACCCGCTGAGCGAATCGGGCGTAAGCTGTTTGACCCGCGGGGTTTCGCGGAATCGAACGATCGAAGGAGACACCGGATGAAGAAGACCGTCACCCTCCTCGCCTGCGTGCTGCTCGTGGCCGGCCTCGCCGCCTGCAACACCGACAAGGCCCCCGCCGACGCCGCGATCAAGGCCGGCGAGCAGGCGATCCAGGCCGCCGCCGACGAGGCCGGCAAGTACGTCCCCGAGAAGCTCCAGGAAGCGCAGGCCGCCCTCGCCGCCGCGAAGGAGAAGTTCACCCAGGGCCAGTACAAGGAGGCCCTCGCGGCCGGAACGGCGCTCGCGGGCCAGGCGAAGGACCTCGCCGACGCCACCGCCGCGAAGAAGGACGAGCTGACGAAGTCGTGGAACGACCTGGCCGCCACGCTGCCGCAGACGGTCGCGTCCCTGACGGCGAAGATCGAGGAGCTGGGCAAGGCGAAGAGGCTCCCGAAAGGGCTCGACGCCGCCGCGCTGACCCAGGCGAAGGAAGGCCTCGCAGGCATTTCCCTGGCGTGGGAGGAAGCCTCTGCCGCCTTCACCGCCGGCAACCTCGTCGAGGCGGTTGGGAAGGCGAGCGGCCTCACGCAGAAGGGGAACGAGGTCATGGCCCTTCTCGGCATGGCCCCGCCGGCTCCGCCGGCCGAGGCTCCGGCCGAGACGCCCGCGAAGTAGGGCTCCCGGGTGCGCGCTCCGCCCGCTCGCGCTCAGAGCGGGCGGAGCCGGACCCCGGCCTCCCCGAGGCGCGCGGCGACGGTTCGCGCGAAGTCGACCGCGCCCGGCGTGTCGGAGTGGAGGCAGAGCGTCCTCGCATCCACGCGGACCGGCGTCCCGTCCGACGCGTAGACCTCGCCACGCGTCGCGATCGAGACCGCCTGCTCGGCGGCTTCGGCCGCAGTTCGCTTCAGGGCCCCCGGCCTCTCTCGCGGCGTCAGCGTCCCGTCGCGCTCGTAGCCCCGGTCGGCGAACGCCTCTCCTGCGACCGGGAAACCCGCGCTCTCGAACGCCTCGAGCATCGCCGAGCCGGCGAGCCCGACGAGGACGACGCCCGGCGCGACCCGGGCGACCCCCTCGGCGATCGAGAGCGCGAGGGAGGCGTCCTTCGCCGCGGCGTTGTAGAGCGCGCCGTGCGGCTTGACGTGCGCGAGCCGGCCGCCGAGGCGCCGCGTCACGGAGAGGAGCGCCGACACCTGCGCGGCGACGGCGGCGGAAAGGTCCGCGGGGAGCATCGGCATCGCCCGCCGGCCGAAGCCCTCGCGGTCGGGGTACGACGGGTGCGCGCCGATCGCCACGCTCCTGGCGAGAGCCGCGCGGACGACGCGCGCCATCGAGGCCTCGTCCCCCGCGTGCCCGCCGCACGCGACGTTCACCGACGTGACGACGCCGAGGAGCTCCTCCTCGACCTCCGCCAGCCCCGGCAGCTCGCCGACGTCGGCGTTCAGGTCGATCCTCCTCACGCCAGCTCCTGCCCCTTCGTCTCCGGGAGGAACCGCATCAGGAAGGCTCCGGCCACGTAGAAGCCCGCCGTGAGGGCGAGGGCGCTCCCGATGCCGTACGAGTCGGCGAAGGCGCCGACGGTGAACGGCGCGAGCGCGCTGACGGCCCGCCCCGCGTTGTAGCAGAAGCCCTGCGCGGCGCCGCGCACGCTCGACGGGAAGAGCTCGGCGAGGAGCGCGCCGAAGACCGAGAAGTAGCCGTGCCCGAGGTAGCCGACGAGGGGGGCGAGGAGGAGGACCGCCGCCTCCGAGCGCGCGAGGAGGCCGAAGGCCGGGACGACGACCGCCGCGCCGAGGACGAACGCGAGGAAGACGGGCCTGCGGCCGAAGCGGTCGGCGAGGAAGCCGAACGTCGTGTAGCCGAGAAAGGCTCCCGCCTGCATCGCGACGACGAAGCCGGTCGACCGGACGAGGCCGAGGCCGGCTCCCCCGGCCTCCGTCGGCGCCGCGAGGAAGCTCGGCACCCAGGTGAAGAGGCCCCAGTAGGCGAAGAGGAGCGCCGTCGCGAGGGCCGTCGCGGCGACGACCCGGCCGAGGTACGGCGGGCGCAGGAGGAGGGCGAGCCCGGCGCCCTTCTCCGGCCGCGCCCCTCGTTCCCGCCAGATCTCCGGCTCCGGCACGCGCCACCTCACCCAGACGGCCAGGAGGCCGGGGAGGATGCCGAGGACGAAGAGCGGCCGCCAGCCCCACGTGGGGATCACGGCCGCAGCGAGGAACGCCGCGAGGACGTACCCGATGGCCCAGCCCGACTGCATGAGGCCGATCGCCTTGCCGCGGTGCGCGGCGGGCCACGTCTCGGCCACGAGGACCGACCCCGCCGACCACTCGGCCCCGAGGCCGAGGCCGACGAGGGCCCGCCAGAGCGCCAGCTCGGCGACGGTTCGCGACGTGGCCGTCGCCCCGGTGAAGAGGGAGTAGGCGAGGATCGAGAGGACGAGGACGCGCGCGCGCCCGAAGCGGTCGGCCAGGACCCCCGCGCCGATCCCCCCCACGGCCGACGCGACGAGCGTGACGGACGCGAGGAGCCCCGCCTCTGCGCCGTCGAGGCCGAACTCCGCGCGGATCGCCGTCAGCGCGAACGCGTAGAGCATCACGTCCATCGCGTCGAGCGTCCAGCCGGCCGTGGCGGCGAAGAGGGCGCGTCGGGCGTCGGGGGTGGCTTCGCGGATCCAGGCGAACGTCATGGCCCGAAGGCTCCCGGCGCGCCGAGGCGCGCCTCGCGGTCGAGGAGAAGGCGCCGCGCCTCTTCGAAGGAGACCTGCGCGAAGCGCACCTCCTCTCCGGGACGCAGCTGCGCGAGGGCTGAGAGGTCGGCGGCGATCACGTTCGCGATCTTCGGATATCCGCCCGTCGAGGGGTGCTCGACGAGGAGGACGATCGGGAGACCTCCCGCCGGGACCTGCACCGCCCCGGCGGCGACCCCCTCGGTGACGAGCGAGCGGGACGGAGCCGCGAACGCGGTTCCCTCCAGCCGGACGCCGGTCCGGCTCGAAGAGGCCGAGACGCGGAATGGGCTCGAGAAGAACGCCTCGACCGCCCCGCGCGCGAACCACGCCTCCTGCGCGCCGGGCGTGACGCGCAGGAGCCGGCGCGCGCCGCTCCAGCGCGCCGCGGCGGCGACGACGCGGCGGCCGCGCGGCGGCCCGGGGGGAGGCGGTCCGATGCCGAGGCGGTCTCCCGCGGCGAGCGCGCGACCCGCGAAGCCCCCGAAGCCCGTCGCCACGTCGGTCGACCGGCTCCCGAGGACGAGGGGGACGTCGAAGCCTCCCCGGACGCAGAGGTACGCGCGCGCGCCGGCGAGCGCACGGCCGAAGGAGAGGCGGGCCCCCGGCGGGACCTCGACGGCGCTCCACGGCTCCACGGCTTTCCCGTCGAGCGTCGTGGCGAACGGCGCGCCCGAGAGGCAGACGAGGGCGGCCGACTCGAAGAGGAGGGCCGGCCCCTCGAGCGTCGCCTCGAGGGCGGCCGCCCCCTCGTCGTTGCCGAGGAGGAGGTTCCCGAGGCGCAGGGCGTGGGCGTCGGCGGCTCCCCCGGGCGGGACGCCGAGGGCGCCGAGCCCGGGCCTCCCCAGGTCCTGCACCGTCGTCAGGAGACCCGGCGTGAGGACGTGGATCACGGCTCCCCCCGCGCGAGGCGGTCGAGCTCGGAGCGGGGCACCGGGACGAACCTCACCGCGTCGCCGGGGAGGAGGAGGGACGGCGGCTCGCGGTGCGGTTCGAAGAGCGGGAGCGGGGTGCGGCCCACGAGGCGCCAGCCTCCCGGCGTGGCCCTCGGGTAGAGGCCCGCCTGCTCCCCGGCGATCCCGACGCTCCCGGCCGGGACCGCGAGCCGCGGGGCCGGGAGGCGCGGCGTCGCGAGGCGGGGCGGGAGGCCGAGGAGGTAGGCGAAGCCGGGCGAGAAGCCGACGAACGCGACGCGGTACGCCGCAGAGGCGTGGAGGGCGACGGCCTCCGCGGGCGTGAGCCCCGCCCCTCTCGCGACGTCGGCGAGGTCGGGCGCGCACTCCCCCTCGTAGCAGACCGGGACCTCGACCGTCCGGCGCGGCGGCGCGAGGGAGAGGCCCGGGGGAGGGAGGAGAGCGTTCGTCGCCCGCTCGAGGTCCTCGTGCGAGGTGACGCGCGGGTCGAAGACGACGAGGAGCGACGCGTAGGCGGGCCTCACGTCGACGAGGCCGGGGGGCGGGCTCGCCGCGAGCGCCTCGCGGAGGGCGAGGACCGCGGCCGTCGCCGCCTCCGACGGCGCCTCGGCGAGGACGACGAGCAGAGACGCATCGCCCGACGGGACGAAGCGGGGGAGCGGGGCGGGGGCGTCGCCGGTCACGCGCCCCCACGATACCCGCGAACCGGGCTCCTCCGGCGCTCGACGCCGGACGCCGACGGGATTAACGTGGCGGAAAACCGCACGGAGGGCACGGCCCATGGCTCTCGACGTCTTTCACCAGGTCCTGGCGAGGCTCCACGAGCTCGCGGGCGGCAGCCCGCGCCAGATGGTCTCCATCGTCGACGTGCTGAAGCAGGAGAAGCTCTTCGGCAGCGCCGACATGATCCTCAACAAGCTCCACTCGGAGGGGTGGATCGCCGACGCCTCGAAGAGGGACCACGTCTACGTGACGACCTGGGGGCTCGAGGAGGTCCGCCGGTCGGCCGGGGCCGCCCCCGTCCCCGAGGCGGCCGGCGCCCCGGCGCCGGTCGCCCCACCGAAGGCGCCGGAGCCGAAGAACGCCGAGGCGCTGCGGGCCGCCGCGGGAAAGGCCCGGGAGCTGGCCGACGCGCTCGAGGAGCTGGCGACCGGAGCCGGAGGCACCGTCGCGCAGCGGAAGGCGAAGGCGAAAAGGGCGCTCTCAGCGGTCTCCACCGCCGTGGAGGAGGCCTTCGGTTGAGCCTCGACCCGTTTCTGCCCTCCCCTGTCCGGTTCCTCGAGGGGCACCTCGGCCCGCTCCGCGCTCCCGAGTCCCTCGCCCGGTACGAGGCGTTCTTCGAGACGCGCGGGAAGGCGATCTCCGAGGCCGTGGACCGGGCCGGCACGCCGAAGCTCCGGATGTTCGACCGGTTCGGCAACCGCGTCGACGAGGTCGTCTTCCCCCCCGACTACCGCGAGCTCGTCACGAAGGGCTACGAGGCGGGCGTCGTCTTCCGCGCCGTCGAGGAGGGGGACCTCGCCGCGTCGTACCAGGTCGGCTACGTCACCTCGTTCTACGACGCCGGGCTCTACTGCCCCCACACCGTGTCGCTCTCGACGGCGATCCCGCTCGCCAAGTACGGCTCGGCCGAGCTGCGCGCGAGGTACCTTCCGAAGCTCCTCCGGCGCGACGCCTCCGTCTGGCAGGGGGCGACCTGGATGACCGAGGCGAAGGGGGGGTCGGACCTCGGCGCGTTCGTCGAGACCATGGCACGGCCCGACGGGGACCGCTGGCTCCTGACGGGCGAGAAGTTCTTCACGAGCAACGTCGGCGCCGAGCTGGCCATCGCCGCCGCGCGCCCCATCGGCGCGGCGGCCGGCGTCCGGGGCCTCGAGCTCTTCCTCGTCCCGCAGAGGCTAGACGACGGCTCGCTCAACTTCCGCGTACGGCGCCTGAAGGACAAGATCGGCACGCGCTCGGTGCCGACGGGCGAGGTCGAGCTCGAAGACAGCGTCGCCTGGCACCTCGGCGAGCGCGGCCAGGGGGTCTACCTCGTCCTCGAGGCGCTCAACGTCTCGCGCGTCTGCAACTCGATCGGGGCCGTCGCGCTCACGCAGCGGGCCCTCCACGAGGCCTGGAGCTTCGCCGAGGGGCGCGTCGCCTTCGGCAGGCCCGTGGCCGAGCAGCCCCTCTTCGCCCGGCAGGCGCGGGAGCGGCACGAGACTCTCCTCGACGCCTTCGCCCTCGCCTGGGAGGCCGTGACGCTCCTCTCGGAGGTCTGGCGCGAGACGCCGCGCTACTCCGACCGCTACCACCTCTTCCGGCTCGTCGCCCATCTCGCCAAGTACTGGACGGCCGAGGTGGCGGTGCAGTCGGCGAAGTGGGCGATGGAGGCGCACGGGGGCGCCGGCATCCTCTCGGACTATCCGGTCGAGCGGCTCTTCCGCGAGGCGATCATCCTGGGCATCTGGGAGGGGACGCCGCACCGGCAGATCCTCGACGGGATGGAGGTCGTCGAGCGGAAGCGGGCCCACGTCCCGCTCCTCGACGGCATCGGCGCCCGGGGCGGGAACGGCGTCGCGCTCGCGATGGCACGCGCGGAGGTGGACGAATGGCTCGCCCTGCCCGCCGAGCGGAAGGAGGCCGAGTCGGAACGGGTCTTCACCCGCCTCGCCGCCACCGTCGCGCGGGAGCTCCGGCGCGCGGCGGGCTGAGGCGCAGGCCGGACGAACACCGGGCGGGGAAGCCGGAGACCCGCGACTCGAACGGGGCCGGGAGCCCGGCGAGGATCAGGCGCCCCGCTTCCTCTCGAGCTCCACGAGCGTCGCCCGGAGCGTGGGGAGGGCGGCGAGGTCCTTCGGCCGGCCGGCGGTCGTCTTCAGCTCGACGAGACGGCGCAGGGCCAGGACCCGGGTCGACAGGCCGGGCCCGACCCGGACCTCCTCGCTGTCCGGGAGCAGGTCTTCGTAGGCAAGGCCCGCGTCGATGGCCCCGAGCGCGTCGAGCGGACCGCAGGTCGTCTGCAGGAGGTTGTGGCCCGGTCCCAGAAGGTGGGACTCCTCGGGGACGAGGCCTCTCGGATCGTGCCGGTACCGTGCGTCGATCGAACGGAGGGCGGCGAGGAGGCGCCGGACGTTCTCCGGGGTCCGCCTGTGAACGACGTCGAGGTCGAGGGTCACGACGGGCGCCCCCTGCAGGATCGCGGAGATCCCTCCGACGACGATGAGCTCGACCTCGTGCTCGGCGAGCACCGCCAGGGCACGCCCGAAGTCGAACGTCATCGGTTCTCTGGGCTCTGGAGCGCCCGCAGCCTTTCGATCCCGTTGGCGAACGCGCTCGCCTCGTCGAGGCGCTCGGCCGGGGTCAGCCGCAGGAACATCCGGATGAGCGTGAGGTCGACGCCGTTCTCGTCGTAGGCGCCCGCCGCGAGCCCGTCCGCGACGAAGGGCGCCTCGTCGTTCCTCCTCGGCTCGAGAACGTCCGGCACGTCTTCCATCATAGCCAAGGCTGCGATTGCAGCGGCGCGGGGTGCCGCTCAGCGCAGGACGAGCATCCTCTCCTCGGTCATCTCGAGGAACGCCGACGCCGGCCCCTCGCGGCCGACGCCCGAGGCCTTGACGCCGCCGTAGGGCATCGGGTCGGTCCGCCAGGTGGGAACGTCCCCCTGGATGACGGCGCCCACCTCGAGCGTCTCCCAGGCCTTCCGCACCTTTGCGGTGTCGGTGCTGAAGACACCGGCCTGGAGCCCGTAGCGGGAGGCGTTCACGCGGTCGAGCGCCTCGTCGAAGGAGGAATGGGTCGAGAGGACCGCGCCCGGGCCGAAGAGCTCCCCCGCGACGAACGGCTCCTCCTCGGGGACGTCCTCGAGGAGCGTGGGGCGAAGGAGGCTGCCGTCGGCATTCCCGCCCGACAGGAGCCGCCCGCCCGCGTCGGTGGCCGACTTCGTCCACGCGAGGACCCGTTCACGGTTCTCCGCGTCGATCATCGGCCCGCACAGGGTGGAAGGCGACGAGGGGTCGCCCACCGGGAACGACTCGGCCGCCGCGACGAGGTGCTCGCGGAAGCGCTCCGCCACGTCGCGGTGGACGAGGACCCTCTGGACGCTGATGCACGACTGGCCCGCCCAGGCGTACGCCGCGCTCGCGACGCGCCGCGCCGCGTCGGCGAGGTCGGGCCAGTCGGGCTCGACGAGGACCGCCGCGTTGCCGCCGAGCTCGAGGGCGACCCGCCGGTCCCACGCCTTCTGCCGGAGCGAGAAGCCGACTTCGGCCGACCCGGTGAAGGTGAGGAGGGCGAACCGCGCGTCCGTGACGAGCGCTTCGGCGTCGGCGGCCCGGGACGGGAGAACGGAGAGCCCGCCGTCGGGAAGGCCCGCCCGCTGGAGGCACGCGGCAAGGAGGAGCGCCGGCGTCGGCGTCTGGCTCGCCGGCTTCAGGACGACGGCGCATCCCGCCGCGACGGCCGGAGCGAGCTTGTGCGCGACGAGGTTGAGCGGGAAGTTGAAGGGGGTGATGGCGAGGACGGGGCCGAGAGGGACCCGCTTCGTCAGCGCGATACGGCCGGCGCCGCTCGCGAAGCCCCCGAGGTCGCGCGCGACGAGCTCCGGGAAGCGGGCGACGTGCGCGGCGGCGAGCAGCGTGTCCCCGGCCCGGTCGACCTCGCCCCGGGCCAGGGAGAGCGGCTTGCCCGCCTCCTCGACGATCGCCCGCGCGACCTCCTCCCGGCGCGCGAGGAGGTCGGCTCGCGCCGACTCGAGGATCGTCGCGCGGCGCTCGGGCGTGAGCGCCGCCATCGCCGGTGACGCTTTCGCCGCCTCGTCCGCGGCGCGTGCGAGCGTCTGCGGGCCCGCCTTCGCCACGTGCGAGACGACCGTTCCGTCCCACGGCGAGCGCACCACCGTGGTCCCGTCGCCGTCCTCCCACCGCCCCGCCAGGCAGAGCTTCGTCTCTCTCATCTCCCGTCCCTCTTCCCGACCTCGCCCCGCGCCCGGAGGCCGAAGAACCGTTCGATCCTGGCGAGGAGCGGCCCGTGCTCGGTCTCGATCCGGTGCCGGCGGGACTCCTCGGAGATCCCCTCCGTCGCCGTGGCCAGCTCGACCCGGCGCGCCGCGAGGATGTGCGACATCTCCTCGGCAATCGCCGGGCGCGCCTCGAGGACCTCGCGGAACCTCTCCTTCCCGAGGCGCCAGCACTCCGTCTCGCCGACCGCGATCACCGTGGCCTTCCGCGGCTCGCCCGTCAGCATCCCCATCTCGCCGAAGATGTCGGGGGCCGAGATGCGGTGGACGACCCGCGGCGGAGCGTCGCCGACGGCGACGCGGACGTCCCCCGCCCCGCGCGTGAGGATGTAGAGGTCGTGCACCTCGCGCCCCTGCACGACCATCGCCTCGCCCGGCGCGAACGGCGCGCGGACGAGCCCCGGGGCGAGCCGTTCCCGCTCCTCGGCGGTCAGGGAGGCGAAGAGCGGAACGCTCTCGAGCGCCGCGAGGCGGGCTTCCCTTTCTCGGTCCTCGTGGCGGGCGCGGTGTCCTTCCTCCTCCACGGTCACGAAGTTCGCGCTCGCCGGGATCGAGAGAGGGATCCCCGCGCGGAGGAGGGCGGCGGCGATCCGCGTCCTCACGACAGAGTCGGTCGGGTCGTCCGGGAGGAGGTCGGTCAGCCAGTAGCGCGCCGCGTAGGAAGCCCAGCTCTCCTTGAAGTCCATCAGGACGACGCTCGGCGAGGGCTCGGCCGCGACGTTCGGGATCGGCTCGCGCGTCAGGGCCTCGCGCACCGTCTCGATGACGGTCCCGGGCGAGGCCCGGTGGTCCACCCCGAAGAAGACCCAGCGCCGCTGCATCGGCGAGGTCCGGCCCCCGGCCTTCCCGAGGAGGAGGAGCGGTGTCTTCACGAGGACGCTGTTCGGGACGAGGAGCGTGTCGCCGTTGCGCGTCTCGATGGACGTCTGCCGCCAGCCCGTCTCCTTCACCCTCCCCGAGGTGTCGCCGAACTTCACCCAGTCCCCCGCCGCGAACGAGCCCTCGATCTGGAGGGCGATCCCGCCCATGACGTTCGCGAGGGTGTCCTGGAGCGAGAAGCCGATGACGGCGGTCAGGACCGCCGACGTCGCGACGATCCCCGACACGTCCACGTCGTGGACCGAGAAGAGCCAGAGGAGGAGACCGACCCAGGAGAGCGCGACGGCGACGTCCCGGGCGATGCGCGGGATCCGGAGCCGCGCCAGGGGCAGGAGGAGGTCGAAGAGGAGGACCGCCGCCAGGCCGAGGAACGCGATTCCCTGCAGGAGGAGCCCGAGGAAGGAGAGCGTCGGCGCCGCGCTCGGCACGTACGTCGCCGCGGCCGCCGCGAGGAGCCGCAGCAGGACGGAGCCGCCCCAGAGCGCGACGAGCCTCGCGACGTGCCCCCGGGCTTCGCGCGCGGCCGCGAAGAGGAGAGCCGCCCCGAGGAGGAAGGCGGCCCCGAGCCGGAACGACTCCGGCGAGAGGACGGGGAGAGCGCCGGTGCCGGGCATGGGAGCGAGGGACCAAGTTAGCACGCCGCGACCGCGGCGGCGGCTCCGTCCGCATGGGGCGGCCCCCGGAGCGGCCCGCCCGCGGGAGCGGGGGGCGCCCCTCCCCGAATCCCGCCCCCGCTCCGACGACCCACCGGGCCAGCCCAGGGCCTCCCGGCGAAACCGGCCCCCTCGCCGCGGACGGGTTCCTTCCCTTGACGAAGATATTTGATCTAATATCTCTTTCATGAGCGCCGCACGCCCCGACTCCGCCCACCGCCAGCTGCGCCAGCTCGTCGCCGAGCGGCTCCGCGCCGAGATCCTCGAGGGGCGTCTCCCGCCGGGCACCTGGATCCGCCAGGAACGGATCGCCAAGGAGATGGGCGTCAGCCAGATGCCGGTCCGCGAGGCGCTTCGCGAGCTGTCGGCCGAGGGCCTCGTCGAGCACGCGCCCTACCGCGGGGTCCGCGTGGCGGAGGTGCGGATCGACGACGTCGCCGACCTCTACGCCTGCCGGGCCCACGTCGAGGGGCTCGCCGCGCGCGCCGCGGCCGCCGCGATCACCGACGCCGAGCTCCGCGAGCTGCGGGCGATCGCCGAGAAGATGAAGAGGCGGCTCGCTCCCCGGCACCTCGCCGAGTACCGCGAGCTGAACCGCCGCTTCCACACGCTCGTTTTCATGGCGAGCCGGAGGCCCTTTCTGGTCCGGACGCTCGAGCAGCTCTGGGGGGCGTTCCCGACGATGCTGCTGACCCGCTTCAACGAGACGGCGGCGGCCTCGCTGCCGGACCGCGACGCCGAGGACGTGGCCGAGCACGCCGCGATCCTCGACGCGCTGGAGCGCCGCGACGGCGCGGCCGCCGAGAGGGCCATCCGGCACCACATCGAGGAGGCCGCGCGCCACCTGGCGGCGGCCGTCCGCCACGAGCCCCCCCACGCCGAACCCGAGACCCTCCCGGCGCCCGCCCGCAAGGGCCGCCGGGCCTGACGAGACCGAGAGGAACAAGGAGGAGCCATGTCCCACGCCCGCACCGCCCTCGCCATCGGCCTGGCGGCGCTCCTGGTCCTTGCGGCGGCCCCGCTCGCCGCGCAGACCACGTCCGGAGCGCTCACCGGCACCGTCCTCGACAACACGGGAGCCCCTCTTCCCGGCGTGACGATCACCGTGACCTCGGCCGCCCTCGTCCGCGGCACGGTCACGGCCGTCACGGATGCGTCCGGCGCCTTCCGCTTCCCCTCCCTCCCGCCGGGCGCCTACACCGTCGAGGCGAGCCTCCAGGGATTCCGGTCGGTGAAGAAGGAGGACTTCCGCCTCGGTCTCGGCCAGACCCTCTCCCTTCCGTTCCGGATGGAGCTTCCGACCGTCGCCGCCGAGGCCGTCGTGACGGCCGAGGCGCCCGTCGTCAGCGTCGTCTCGAACACCGTCTCGAACAACGTCACCGCGGACGTCATCCAGCGCCAGCCGGTCTCGCGCAGCCAGGCGGCGATCATCAACATCACCCCCGGCGTCAAGGACGGCCTCGCCTACGGCGGGACGCAGGAGGCCTCCAACTCCTACAACCTCGACGGCGTGAACGTCTCCGACCCGGCCGGGACGGGGCAGTGGATCTTCCCGAACGTCGACTGGCTGCAGGAGGTCCAGGTGTCCGGCCTCGGCGCCGACGCCGAGTACGGCGGCTTCACGGGAGCCGCGATCAACCTCGTCACGAAGTCCGGCGGGAACTCCTTCGCGGGAGACGTCGCCGCCTACTACAGTGACGGCGGCCTGAACTCCGAGAACACGTCGGACGCCGGCCTGACGCCGGAAGAGGTCGACTCGTACGTCGACGTCGCCGCCAATTTCGGCGGGGCGCTCAAGCAGGACCTCCTCTGGTACTTCGTCTCGGGCAACGAGGTGCGTGACGAGAGGCAGCGCCAGGGGGCCCAGAACACCGACGTGAGGAGCTACTCGCGCTACCTCGGGAAGTTCACGCTCCAGCTCGGCGAGTCGAACAAGCTCGTCGGCCTCCTCAGCTACGACGGGATCGAGCACGACCGGCGCGGCATCTCGCAGTACGTCTACGAGAGCGCCTCGACGCTGCAGGACTCCCCGAACTGGTCGTACAACCTCTCCTGGGAGTCGATGCTCTCCTCGATGAGCTTCCTCGAGGTGAAGGCGACCGGCTTCACCGGGGCCGACGACCGCATCCCGTACGGCGGGCCCGACACCCCCCGGCGCGAGGACGCCGACTCCGGGGTCGTCTGGCAGAACGCGAGCTACACGAACGCCGTCGACAACAGCCGCCTGTCGGTGAACGCGGCCTGGAGCCTCTTCGCCGACGGCCTCCTCGCGAAGAACGACACCCACCGCTTCAAGTTCGGCGTGAGCTACGAGTACTCCGAGGCCGACGAGGTCCGGACGCGCAACGGCGGCTTCAGCTACTACGACGACAGCTACTACTGCGACAGCTTCGAGGCCTACCTCGCGAACCCGGAGTGCGGCCTCTACTCGTCCGACCGGGGCGGCGAGATCTTCATGCAGAGCGCGAACAAGGGCCTCAACGCGTTCGTCCAGGACTCCTGGCAGGTCTCCCGGCTCACGGTCAACGCCGGCCTGCGCTACACACGCTACGAGGGGGGCTTCCGCAACGGGAACGAGAGCGTCTACGCCCCCGGCGACCTCTTCTCCCCCCGCATCGGCCTCGTCTGGGACGTCTTCGGCACCGCGAAGACCGCCCTCAAGGCGCACTGGGGCCGCTACTACGAGGGGCTCTTCAGCTACCTCTACGACCGCGAGGTGTCCGGCGAGGTCTTCACGCCGCTCACCTACTGGGACTACAACTTCGACACCGGGGCGTTCGACATCCCCGCCGGCGCGAGCACCGCGATCGTCCCGGCGACGCTCGACCCCGACATTCAGCACCCCTACATGGAGCAGCTCGTCCTCAGCGTCGAGCAGCAGATCGGGCGCGAGGTCCTCGTCGGGCTCGACTACACCCGGCGCGAGAACGCCGACATCATCGCGAACACGAACGTCGTCGACGACTACGACGCCCTCGTCGCCCCCGCGGGCGTCTTCAAGGACGTGAACGGGAACCAGGTCGCAAAGGGCGACCTCCCCTTCTACGACCTCCTCTCGCGCCCGAGCTACTCCCTGCTCAACCCGGCCCAGGCCTACCGCCAGTACGACGCCGTCTTCCTGCGCGCCGAGAAGCGCTACTCCAACGGCTGGAGCGCCCGCGCCTCCGTCGTCTGGTCGGAGAACAAGGGGAACACCTACGCCGCCGACGGCTACACGACCGAGTGGTCCGACCGGAACGGGCAGGTGAACGCCGACGGCCTCCTCCCCAACCACTCCCAGTGGGAGGTCAAGCTCTCCGGCACCGTCGACCTGCCCTGGGGCTTCATGGCGGGCGCCTTCTACCAGTTCTACTCCGGCGAGTACTGGACCCCGTACGTCCAGGTCCGCGGCCTCTACCGGAACGACCGGGCCAACGTCTTCCTCAACGAGCGCGGCAGCGAGCAGCTCCCCGACCGGCACCTCGTCGACCTGAAGCTCTCCAAGCAGTTCCGGCTCGGGGACAAGCTCGCCCTCACCGTCTTCGCCGACTCCTTCAACCTCCTCAACTCGGGCACGGAGCTCGGGGTCGACAGCTTCCTCGGGACCTACCGCTACAACTACCGCAACCACCCCGCCGGCTCCACGTTCCAGGCGCGCTCGGCCTACCGCGGGGTCACCGCGATCGAGCGCCCCCGCGAGATCCGGCTCGGGGCCCGCTTCTCGTTCTAGACCTCCCTCCTCCGCCGCGGGCGGCCCGGCCGGGCCGCCCGCGGCCCCTTTTTTCCGCCCGGCGGGAGGCGCGGCGCGGTCCGCCCTCACTCCTCCGGGCGCGGCCTGCCGCGAGAGGGAGACGTGATGCTCCTCATCCAGGACGTCGAGACCTTCACGCCGGACTCCGCCGGAAGGACGGACCTCCTCCTCGCGGGGACGCGGATCGAGAGGATCGCCCGTGCGATCGCGCTGCCCGGGGGCCTGGCCGACGTGATCTCCGGGGAGGGGCTCGTCGCCGTTCCCGGCCTCGTCGACGGGCACGTCCACCTCGCGGGCGGAGGCGGCGAGGGCGGCTACGCGACCCGCACGCCCGAGCTCGGGCTGGGCGACGCGATCCGCGGCGGCGTCACGACCGTCGTCGGCTGCCTCGGGACGGACGGCGTCACCCGGAGCCTCGAGGCGCTCCTCGCCAGGGCGCTCGGCCTCGAGGAGGAGGGACTCTCGACCTTCATCCTGACGGGCTCCTACGGCGTCCCGCTCGTGACGCTCACCGGAAGCGTCGAGAGGGACCTCCTCCTCGTCGAGAAGGTGGTCGGCGCCGGCGAGGTCGCCGTCTCCGACCACCGCTCCTCGCAGCCGACGTTCGAGGAGCTCGCCCGGATCGTGGCCGACGCCCGCCGCGGCGGCCTCCTCGCCGGCAAGAGGGGCGTCGTCAACTTCCACCTCGGCGACGGCCCCTCCGGTCTCGCGCCCCTCCGGCGGCTCGTCGACGAGACGGAAATCCCGATCCGCCAGCTCCTCCCGACCCACGTGAACCGCAACCCCTCCCTCTTCGAGGAGGCGATCGCCTGGACGCGGCGCGGCGGCCTCGTCGACCTGACGACCTCGGCCGTCCCCGCCGACTACGAGGCGGGCGTCGTCAAGGCGAGCGTCGGGCTCGCCCGGATGCTCGACGCGGGCGTCGACCCGTCGCTCGTGACCTTCACGTCCGACGGCCAGGGGAGCCTTCCCGACTACGACGGAGAGGGCCGCCTCCGGGGGCTCGGCGTCGGGCGCGTCTCGTCGCTCCTTCTCGAGGTGAGGGACGCGGTCCTCGCGGGCGGCGTCCCTCTCGAGCTCGCCCTCGCCGTCGCGACCCGCAACCCGGCCCGGGCCCTGGGCCTGAGCCGCAAGGGCGTCCTCGCCGAGGGGAACGACGCCGACGTCGTCCTCCTCCGCAGGGAGGACCTCTCCGTCCACACGGTCGTCGCCCGCGGCCGCGTCCTGATGCGCGAGGGCCGCCTCCTCGCGAAGGGGACCTTCGAAGCATGAGACTCCGACCCGCGATCGCCGCCGGCCTCCTCTTCCTCGCCGCCGCGACCCTGACGGCCACCCAGGACGCCCCGAAGGGGAACCTCGTCCTGATCGGCGGCGGGAAGCGCCCCGGGGCCGTCATGGCGAAGTTCATCGAGCTGGCCGGCGGCCCGGCGGCGCGAATCCTCGTCGTCCCGACCGCCTCCGAGCTGAAGGACACCGTCGCGGCCTACCGCAAGGAGCTCGCCGCCCTCGGCGCGACGAACGTCGCGGGTCTCGACGTGGCGTCGCGGCTCGACGCCCAGCGGGCCTTCCTCGTCGAGGAGGTCGAGAAGGCGGGCGGGATCTTCTTCTCGGGGGGCGACCAGCGAAGAATCGTGCAGGCCCTCCGCGACACGCCCGTCGGCCGGGCGATCGAGGCGGCGTACAGGCGCGGCGCCGCGATCGGCGGCACTTCCGCCGGGACGGCGTGCATGAGCCCCCTGATGCTGACCGGCGAGGGGAACTTCGAGGTCATCTCGTCGAAGAACGTGGAGCTCTGGCCCGGCCTCGGCCTCTTTCCCGGTGCGATCCTCGACCAGCACTTCGTGGCGCGTCAGCGGCAGAACCGGCTCCTGTCGGCCGTCCTGGAACGCCCGCAGTACCTCGGCATCGGGGTCGACGAGGCGACCGCCGTCTGGCTGAAGCCGGACGGCACGTTCGAGGTCCTCGGCGACAGCTCCGTCGTCGTCTACGACGCTTCCGCCGCGACGGTCACCCGCGCCCCCGGCGACGGCTCCGTCCTCCTCGGCGTCCGCGGCCTCACGACCCACGTCCTCCTCCGGGGAGACGTCTTCGACCTCGCGACGCGCCGCGTCGCGACACCGGCCGCGCCGCCGTCTACCGTCCCGCCGGCCCCCGCGGAGCGCTGAAGGGCGGCCTTCGCCCCTCCTCCGGTACGATCCCCCACGCCTTCGCCCTCCCTTCCCGAAAGGGGGGGCGACCTCCACGACGACGACCCGGGCCCGCCGACGGCCCGGCAGAGGGAGACGACGATGGTCGAGACCGCCACGAGATCCGAAGCCCTCATCGAGCTCGAGAACCGCTACGGCGCCCACAACTACCACCCCCTCGACGTCGTCTGCACGAAGGGGGAGGGGGTCTGGCTGACCGACGTGGACGGGAAGAGGTACATGGACTTCCTCGCCGCCTACTCGGCCGTGAACCAGGGGCACAACCACCCGCGGATCGCCGAGGCGATGATCCGGCAGGCTCGCACGCTCGCCCTGACGAGCCGCGCCTTCCGCAACGACCAGTTCCCGCCGCTCCTCGAGAAGCTCTGCAGGCTCACCGGCTTCGACAAGGCGCTCCTGATGAACAGCGGCGCCGAGGCCGTCGAGACCGCCCTCAAGGCGATGCGCAAGTGGGGCTACGACGTGAAGGGGATCCCGTACGGGGAGGCCGAGATCATCGTCGCCGAGGGGAACTTCCACGGCCGGACGACGACGATCGTCGGCTTCTCGACCGACCCCGACTCTACGAGCCGCTTCGGCCCGTTCACGCCCGGCTTCCGGATCGTCCCCTACGGCGACCTGGCCTCCGTCGAGAACGCGATCACGCCCGCGACCGCGGCGATCTTCGTCGAGCCGATCCAGGGCGAGGGGGGCGTCGTCATCCCGCCCGACGGCTACCTCAGGGGCCTCCGCGAGATCGCCGACCGCCACCGCTGTCTCCTGATCCTCGACGAGATCCAGTCGGGCCTCGGCCGCACCGGGAAGCTCTTCGCCTTCGAGCACGAGGGGATCCGCCCCGACGGCGTCACGATCGGCAAGGCCCTCTCGGGCGGCTTCTACCCCGTCAGCGCGTTCCTCTCGTCGAACGCCGTGATGGACGTCTTCACCCCCGGCATCCACGGCTCCACCTACGGCGGCAACCCCCTCGCCTGCGCCGTCGCCTCCGAGGCCCTCGACGTCCTCGTCGACGAGAAGCTCGTCGAGCGGGCCGCCGAGCTGGGCGCCCACCTCGAGATGCGCCTCCGGACGATGAAGACCGACAAGGTCGAGGAGGTCCGCGTCCGCGGCCTCTGGGCCGGCGTGCAGCTGAAGGTGTCCGCGGGGCCCGCCCGCCCCTACTGCTACCAGCTGAAGGACCGCGGGATGCTCTGCAAGGACACCCACGTCCAGACGATCCGCCTCGCGCCCCCGCTCGTCATCACGCGCGTGGAGATCGACTGGGCCGTCGACCAGCTCGACGCCGTCCTCGGCTGACCCGCGAAGGAGCCCGGGCCCCGGTAAACTGAGGGGCTTTGCGGTCCCTGCGCGCGGGCCTTCGGGCCCTCCTCCCGATTCTCGCCCTCTCCTCCTCCGGCCTCGCCCAGAGACCGGAGGAGCCCTTCACGGCTCTCGTCGCGACGCGCGAGGTCGTCCTCGACGGCCGGCTCGGCGACCCGCTCTGGAAGGACGCCCCCGTCCTCGATCGCTTCACGCAGCAGGAGCCCGACGAGGGGAAGCCGGCGACGGAGCGGACCGAGGTGCGCGTCGTCGTGACGCCGAGGACGCTCGTCGTCGGCGTCGTCTGCCTCGACCGCGAGGCCGGGACGATCGCGGCCCGCAACTACGAACGGGACGGCGACTTCGACGCGGACGACTGGGTGATGGTCGTCCTCGACACGTACCTCGACCGCCGCAACGGCGCGCTCTTCGGCGTCAACCCGCTCGGCACCCAGTGGGACGCGCTCGTCACGAACGAGGGACCCGAGGAGGTCGAGTGGGACGCGATCTGGGAGTCGGAGGCCTCGGTCGGTCCCGACGGCTGGCGCGCCGAGATCGCGATCCCGCTCTCCTCCCTCCGGTCCCCCGCCGGGGCGACCTCCTTCGGCTTCAACGTCGTCCGGACGCTCCGTCGACGCCAGGAGACCTCGTCGTGGGGCGCCTGGCGCCGCGAGGCCGGCCCGAACCGGGTCTCGATGGCCGGGACGCTGGACGGGTTCCGGCTGGAACGAAACCTCCCGCTCGTGGTCAAGCCCTTCCTCCTCACCGGGTACGACCACGACGTGCGAGAGGCGGGAGGGGGTTATCGCAACGGCGGCGTCCTCGACGCGGGGATCGACGCGAAGGTCGGCGTCACGCCGACGCTCGTCCTCGACGCGACGTTCCGGACCGACTTCGCGCAGGTCGAAGCCGACACGCAGCGCGTGAACCTCACCCGCTTCCCGGTCTTCTTCCCCGAGAAGCGGGAGTTCTTCCTCGAGCGGATCGGCTTCACGCGCTTCGGCCAGCAGCAGCTCGGCGAGGTCTTCTACTCCCGGCGGATCGGCCTCTCGCCCGACGGCGAGCCGATCCCGATCGTCGGCGGGGCCCGGCTGACCGGAAACGTCGGGCGGACCGAGGTCGGGGTCATCGCCATCCGCCAGGACGACGCCTTCGGCCTCCCCGAGACCGACTTCTACGTCGCCCGCGTCAGGCACCCGCTCGGCGCGCGCTCCTCCGTCGGCGCCATCTTCACCGACCGGGAAGGGGGCGCTCCGGGGAAGGAGTGGAACCGCGCCGCCGGCGTCGACCTCGACTGGAAGCCCACGGCGACGCTCGCCTTCACCGGCTTCTGGGCCACGACCCGGGACCCGCAGGGCAAGCCGGACACCGACGGCTGGCGCGTCTCCGGGAGCTTCGACGACGGCACGTGGCAGCTCTACTCGAGCCTGAAGCGCTACGACGAGGACTTCGACCCCGGCATCGGCTTCGTCCCGCGCACCGGCATCACGAACGCCTTCGGCCGCGCGGCGCGACGCTTCTTCCCCGCGAAGGGGATCGTGAGACAGTGGGAGGTCGCGGCCGAGGTCGACTACTTCGAGGACCCCTCCGGCGAGCCCGTGGGCCGCGAGATCGAGCTCGCGATCACCGCGGAAGGGCGCGACGCGAGATTCCTCCACGCCGAGCCGGTCGCGAGGAGCTGGGACCGCCTCGACGAGGCGTTCGAGATCCGGCCCGGGATCGTGGTTCCGGCCGACGCCTACTGGAACGACCGCCACTCGGTGGAGCTCGGCTCCAGCCCGGCCGCCGTCCTCTCCGCGAGCGCGGGCGTGGAGTGGGGGACCTTCTACGGCGGGCACCGCGAGACGTGGTCGCTCCAGGCGTCGTACCGGCCGAACCCCCACCTCCTCCTCGACCTGACGGAGGACTACAACGACGTCCGGCTTCCGGGCGGCTCCTTCACGACCTCGCTCACCGGCCTTCGCGCGACGTGGAACTTCTCACGCTCCCTCCTCGCCACCGCCTACGTCCAGATCAACACCGCCGCCGACGTGGCGAGCCTGAACGCCCGCGTCCGGTGGATGTGGCGCCCCGCCTCCGACGTCTATCTCGTCTTCAACCGGGCGACCGGCGAGGGGCTGGAGCGACCGACCTGGCAGGTCCTCCTGAAAGCGACCTGGGCGATCCTGCCGTAGGAAAGGAATTCCGGAGACCGGAGCGGTGTTATACAGGCTCGCGTGATTTTCGCCGTCCTGTCCGGGTTCCTCGTCGCACCCTTCGCGGCGCTCCTCGAGCGGGGGCTGAGGCGGGGCGCTGCGCCGCTCCTGGCGCTCTTTCCGGCCGGCCTCTTCTTCTGGTTCGCCCGGTTCATCCCGGCGGTCGCCGAGGGCGAGACCCCGACCGCCGCCCTCGCCTGGATCCCGGAGCTCGGCGTCTCGCTCTCCTTCCGCCTGGACGGCCTCTCTCTCCTGATGTCGCTCATCGTCACCGGCATCGGGGCCCTCGTCCTCCTCTACACCGGCAGCTACATGGAGGGGCATGCCCGCCGGGGGACGTTGATGGGCTACCTCGTCGCGTTCCTCGCGTCGATGCTCGGCCTCGTCCTCTCGGACAACCTCCTCGGCCTCTTCGTCTTCTGGGAGGCGACGAGCCTCCTCTCCTACTTCCTGATCGGCTTCGACCGCGAGAAGGCCGAGGTGAGGGCCGCCTCGCTCCAGGCCCTCCTCGTCACGGGGGGCGGGGGGCTCGCCCTCCTGGCCGGGTTCGTCCTCCTCGGTCAGGCCGGCGGCAGCTTCGAGATCCCGGTTCTCGTCGCGAGCTCCGAGGCCCTCAAGGCGAGCCCGCTCTACACGCCCGCCCTCCTCCTCGTCCTCCTCGGCGCGTTCACGAAGTCGGCCCAGGTCCCGTTCCATTTCTGGCTCCCCGGCGCGATGGCCGCGCCGACGCCCGTCAGCACCTACCTCCACTCGGCCACGATGGTGAAGGCGGGGGTCTTCCTCCTCGCCCGCCTCCACCCGGCCCTCGGCGGCACTCCCGAGTGGAGCTGGATCGTGACGAGCGTCGGCGCCGCGACGATGCTCACGGGGGCCGTCCTGGCCGTCGGACAGAAAGACCTCAAGCGCCTCCTCGCCTACTCCACGGTCAGCTCGCTCGGTTCGCTGACGATGCTCATCGGCGTCGGCACGCCCGCCGCGCTCGGCGCGGCGATGGTCTTCCTCCTCGCCCACGCGCTCTACAAGGCCGCGCTCTTCCTCGTCGCGGGGATCCTCGACCACGAGACGGGGACGCGCGACGTCACCCGCCTCGGCGGCCTCTTCGCCCTCCTCCCGGCGACCGGCGTCGCGGCGGTGGCGGCCGCCTTCTCGATGGCGGGCCTGCCACCTCTCCTCGGCTTCGTCAGCAAGGAGCTCCTCTACGACGCGGCCCTCAGGGCCTCGCCGATCCCCCTCCTCCTCGTCCCCGTCGCGGTCGCGTCGAACATGCTCCTCGTCGCCGTCGCCCTCGCCGTCGGGTGGGGGCCGTTCACGGGCGCGCGGGGCGAGACGCCGAAGGCGCCTCACGAGGCCCCCGCGACGATGTGGGCGGGACCGGTCCTCCTCAGCTTCGGGAGCCTCGCGTGCGGCGTCTTCGCCGGGGCGATCTCGCCGTTCCTCTCCTCCGCGGCCTCGGCCGCCCTCGGGCACCCCTACGGCGTGAAGCTGGAGCTCTGGCACGGCTTCAACCTGGTCCTCCTCAAGAGCCTCGTCACGCTCGCCGTCGGCGTTGCCCTATGGTCGGGCCGTTTCCGGCTGCGCGCCCTCGCCGCGCGCCTCTCCCCGGTCGGCGAGCTCGGCCCCGGCCGTCTCTACCGCGACGGACTCGCCGGCCTCGTGAGGCTCGCGAAGGGGACGGCGTCCGTCCTCACCTCCGGCTCGCTGCGCCAGGACGTGCGGGTCGTCCTCGCCGCCACGGTGGCGCTCTCCGGCGCGCTCCTCATCTCGCGGGGCACCCTCGGCGCGCCCGACGCCCTCCGGTCGGTGAGGCCCGTGGAGGCGATCCTCGTCCTCATCGTCGTGGCCGGGGCCGTCGGGACGGTCGCGGCCGGCTCCCGGCTGGCGGCCGTCGTCGCCCTCGGCGTGTCGGGCTACGGCATCGCGCTCGTCTTCCTCGTCTTCGGCGCCCCCGACCTCGCGATGACGCAGTTCGCCATCGAGACCCTCTCGGTCCTCCTCTTCGTCGCGGTCCTCCGGCGGCTGCCGAGGCTGAAGCCCCGCTCCCTCCGTCGCTCCCGCGTCACGGACGGGCTCCTCGCCGGGGCCACCGGGGCCGTCATGACCGGCCTCGTCCTGGCCGTCCACGCCGAGCCGCTCCGCTCCCGCCTCGCGCCGTTCTTCCGCGAGGCGAGCCTGCCTCTGGCCAAGGGGCGCAACGTCGTCAACGTCATCCTCGTCGACTTCCGCGGCCTCGACACGCTCGGCGAGATCACCGTCCTTGCGGCCGCGGCGCTCGGCGTCTGGGCCCTCGTGCGGGTCCGGCTCTCCCCCGGCTCCGCCGCCCCGGACGAGGACGAGCGGCGATGAGGTCGCTCATCCTCTCCGCGGCGGCGCGGGTCCTCTTCCCGCTCCTCCTTCTCTTCTCCGTCTTCCTCCTCTTCCGCGGGCACAATGAGCCCGGGGGCGGCTTCGTCGGCGGTCTCGTCGCGGCCACGGCCTACGCCCTCCTCGCCCTGACGAGCGGGGTCGACGCGTCCCGCCGGTTCCTCCCCGCGAGCCCGCAGCTCCTCGTTGGCGCCGGCCTCCTCACCGCCCTGTCCGCCGGAGTCGTCGGCCTCGCCGCGGGGCGCCCCTTCCTGACCGGGCTCTGGGGCGACGCGACGCTCCCGGTCATCGGGAAGCCGGGGACGCCCGTCCTCTTCGACACGGGCGTCTACCTGACCGTCCTCGGCGTCGTCCTCCTCATCCTCTTCACGCTCCAGGAGGAGGACGAGCCGTGACGCTCCTCCTCGCGCTGGCCATCGGCGTCCTCTACGCCGCCGGGACCTACCTCCTCCTTCGCCGGAGCGCGGTGCGGGTCGTCTTCGGACTCGCGCTCCTCGGCTACGCCGCGAACCTCCTGATCTTCACGGCCGGCCGGCTCGTCCGCGAGGTGCCTCCGATCGTCCCGGCCGGGGCGCTCGCCCCCCCGGTTCCGTCCGCCGACCCGTTGCCGCAGGCGCTCATCCTGACGGCGATCGTCATCGGCTTCGGCGTCCAGGCCTTCGCGCTCGTCCTCCTGAAACGCACCTGCCAGGAAGCGGGGACCGACGACGTCGACGCGATGCGCGAGGAGGACGCGTGAACCTCCTCCTCGTCCTCCCGCTCGCCGTCCCTCTCGCGACGGCGGTCGCCGCGATCCTCCTCTACCGCCACCCGCGCGCCGCCCGCCTCGCGAGCGCCACCGGCAGCGCGGGGCTCCTCGTCTCCTCACTCGCCCTCCTCGGCGCGACGCTGGACGGGACGATCCTCGTCACGCAGGCGGGGGCGTGGGCGGCGCCGTTCGGCATCAGCCTCGTGGCCGACCGCTTCGCCGCCTCGATGGTCGTCGTGTCGGCCGTCCTCCTCGCGGCGGTCGTCGCCTACTCGGCGGCCGGGCTCGACCGGGCGCGCGAGCGCGCCGGCTACCATCCCCTCCTCCACGTCCTCGGCATGGGGGTCTGCGGGGCGTTCCTGACGGGGGACCTCTTCAACCTCTACGTCTGGTTCGAGGTCATGCTGATGTCCTCGTTCGTCCTCGTCTCGCTCGGGGGCGACCGCGCGCAGCTGACCGGGGGGCTCCGGTACGTCGTCCTGAACCTCGTCTCCTCCGCCCTTTTCCTCGCCGGCGCGGGCCTCCTCTACGGCTCGGTCGGGACGCTCAACATGGCCGACGCCGCGGTCGCGCTCCGCTCGCTCCCCGCGCAGGGGCTCCCGAGCGTCGTGGCGTCGCTCTTCCTCGTCGCGTTCGGCATCAAGGCGGCCGCCTTCCCGCTCTTCTTCTGGCTCCCCGCCTCGTATCACACGCCGCCGATGCCGGTCGCGGCGCTCTTCGCGGGCCTGCTGACGAAGGTCGGGGTCTACGCCCTCGTGAGGGTCCTGACGCTCGTCTTCAACCGGGACACCGGCTTCACCGGCCCGCTCGTCCTCTGGATCGCCGCGCTGACGATGCTGACGGGCGTCCTCGGCGCGATGGCCCAGAGCGACGTGCGGAAGGTCCTCTCCTTCCACATCGTCAGCCAGATCGGCTACATGCTCATGGGGCTCGGCCTCGGGACCCGCCTCGCCCTGGCCGGCACGGTCTTCTACATCCTCCACCACATCGTCGTGAAGGCGAACCTCTTCCTCGTGGCCGGCGTGATGCGGCGGGTCGGCGGGAGCTTCTCCCTCGACCGGCTCGGAGGTCTCCTCCCCCGATCGCCCCTCCTCGCCGCGGCGTTCCTCGTCCCCGCCCTCTCCCTGGCCGGGATTCCGCCCCTCTCGGGCTTCTGGGCGAAGTTCCTCCTCGTCCGCGCCGGCCTCGAGGCGGAGAACGGCGCGATCGTCGCCGTCGCCCTCGCGGTCGGCCTTCTCACCCTCTTCTCGATGACGAAGATCTGGGCCGAGGCTTTCTGGAAGCCGGCCCCCGCGGGTGCGGGGGAAACCGCGGCGCTGACCGCAGGGGAACGCGCCTCGCTCCTCGGGCCGATCCTCTCGCTCGGCGCGATCACGGTCGCCATCGGGCTCGGCGCGGCGGTCCTCTTCCGGTTCGCCGACGGGGCTGCCGTCCAGCTCCTCGACCCGGACCTCTACATCCGCGCCGTCCTCGGCGCGCGAGGCGGGGAGGCCTGAGCCGTGCCCGGCACGTTCGTCTTCCTCGCCCTCGCCTGGGTCGCCCTCACGGGCGAGGTCACTCTCGCCAACCTCCTCCAGGGGGCCGTCCTCTCCGGCCTCCTCCTCGCCCTCCTCCGCTTCCCCGTGAGGCGGCGCCTGCGGATCTCGAAGGTCCCGAAGGCGATCGGCCTCCTCCTCTACTTCCTGAAGGAGCTCCTCCTCTCGAACGCCTCGGTGGCGAGGAGCATCCTCTCCCCCCTGTCGTCCCTCACCCCCGGCATCGTCGCCGTGCCGCTCGACCTGAAGAGCGACGCCGGCATCGCGACGCTGGCGAACCTCATCACGCTCACCCCCGGGACCCTCAGCCTCGACGTCTCCCCCGACCGCCGGACGCTCTACGTCCACTCCGTCCACGTCGACGACCCCGACGCCTTCCGGCGCGAGATCAAGGAAGGGTTCGAGCGGCGGGTGAAGGAGGTCTTCGAGTGACGCTCCTCGAGCTCGTCTCCGTCTGGGTCGCCCTGCCGCTGCTCGGGGTCGCGCTCCTCCTGACCGTCGTGAGGATCGGGCTCGGGCCGAGTCTCCCCGACCGGGTCGTCGCCCTCGACCTCCTCTCGACGCTCGGCGTGAGCGTCGTGGCCGTCGTCGCCCTCTCCTCCCGCAACGCCGTCTACCTCGACGTGGCGATCGTCCTCGCCCTGCTCTCGTTCCTCGGGACCGTGGCCTTCGCCGCCTACCTGGAGAGGTCGCGGTGAGCGTCCGCGACGTCCTCGCCGCGGCGCTCGTGCTCGTCGGCGTCGCGACGGCCCTCCTCGCCGCGGTCGGCCTCCTCCGGATGCCCGACGTCTTCACGCGGATGTCGGCCACCTCGAAGGCGTCGACTCTCGTGAAGATGTGCGTCTTCCTCGCGATCGCCATCGCGTTCGACGACCTCGGCGTCGCGGCGCGCGGCCTCGCCGCGGTCGCCTTCGTCTTCCTGACGGCCCCCCTCGCCGCCCACGCCATCGGGCGCGCCGCGTTCGCGCTCGGCGTCCCGCTCTTCCCGGGGACGAAGATCAACGAGATGCCACGGCCGGAGGGCGGCTCCGCCGAGGACCCGGACCCCTGACCCCGTGAACGGGCTCCTCTTTCTCGCCGGCATCGTCCTTCTCGTCGTCGGGGCGGACCTCCTCGTCCGGGGGGCGTCCCGGCTCTCCCTCTCGATCGGGCTCTCGCCCCTCATCGTCGGTCTGACGGTCGTCTCGTTCGGCACGAGCGCTCCGGAGCTGGCCGTCAGCATGAAGGCCGCGCTCGCCGGGACGACCGAGATGGCGTTCGGGAACGTCGTCGGCAGCAACATCTGCAACGTCCTCCTCATCCTCGGCCTCGCCGCGCTCGCCGCCCCGCTCGAGATCGCGCCGGCCGTCCTCAGGCGCGACCTGCCCGTCCTCCTCGGCCTCTCGTTTCTCACCGCGCTCCTCGCCTCCGACGGTCGGCTCGGCGCCGTCGACGGGCTCGTCCTCCTCTCGGGTGGCATCGCCCACGCGGTCCTCTCCTTCCGGCAGGAACGGCGTGGGCCGGACACGGCGGCTGCGGAGGCGCCCCTTCCCGCCCGGCGGCACGGCCGGCTCCTCGACGCGCTCTCGGTCCTGGCGGGCCTCGCGCTCCTCGTCGTCGGCGCGGACCTCCTCGTCGGCGCCGCGGTGAGGTTCGCGCGGGCCGCGGGGGTGAGCGACCTCGTCGTCGGCCTGACGGTCGTCGCCGTCGGGACCTCGCTTCCCGAGATCGCCGCCTCGGTCCTCGCCTCGCTTCGTGGCGCGCGGGACATCGCCGTCGGAAACGTCGTCGGCAGCAACGTCCTGAACCTCGCGATCGTCCTCGCCCTCACGGCGATCGTGGCGCCCGGCGGGGTCGCCATCCCGGCCGACGCCCTGCGCTTCGACACGCCGGTGATGATCGGCTCGGCGCTCCTCTGCGTCCCCGTCTTCCTGAGCGGCCGCCGCGTCTCGCGCGCCGAAGGTCTCGGCTTCGTCCTCCTCTACGCCCTCTACACGACCTGGCTCGCCCTGAAGGCGCAGGAGAGCCCGCACCTCGCGCAGCTCCAGGCCGTCGTCCTCTTCGTCGTCCTGCCGACCGTCGCCGTGGGCCTCTTCGTCTGGCTCGCGAGGACCCTGCGACGGCGGCGCCTCCCGAGACCGCCCGGCCCGGCCGGGACGTAACAGGCCACCCCGGAGCTGCAAGGCATGAGCGCCCTCACGATCCTTCTCTTCGTCCTCGGAATCGCCCTCCTCGTCCTCGGCGCCGAGCTCCTCGTCCGCGGCGCCTCGCGCCTCGCGCTCGCCGCGGGCGTGTCGCCCCTCGTCGTCGGCCTGACCGTCGTCGCCTTCGGCACGAGCGCCCCCGAGCTGGCCGTGAGCGTCCGCGCCGCGGTCGCCGGCAGCGCCGACATCGCCTACGGAAACGTCGTCGGCTCCAACATCTTCAACGTCCTCTTCATCCTGGGCCTCTCCGCCCTCGTCGCGCCCCTCCTCGTCGACCGGCAGCTCATCCGGCGGGACGTCCCGATCATGGTCGGGGTCTCCCTCCTTCTCCCGCTCCTCGCCCTCGACGGGAAGATCGGGCGGATCGACGGGGCGCTCCTGTTCGGCGGGATCCTCGCCTACACGGCCTTCTCCGTGATCGAGAGCCGGAAGGAGCGTTCCGCGACGCGGGAGGAGATGGCGGCCGGCACCTCGGACGAGGCGCCGGGCGCCTGGTGGGCGAACCTCCTCCTGGTCGTGGGCGGAGTCGGGATGCTCGTCCTGGGCGCGCGCTGGCTCGTCGACGGCGCAGTCGTCTTCGCCCGGGCGCTCGGCGTCTCGGAGCTGATCATCGGCCTCACGATCGTCGCGGCCGGGACCTCCCTCCCCGAGGTCGCGACCTCCGTCCTCGCCTCGATCCGCGGGCACCGCGACATCGCCGTCGGAAACGTCGTCGGCTCGAACATCTTCAACATCCTCTGCGTCCTCGGTCTCACGGGTCTCGTGGCGCCGGGAGGCGTCCCGGTCTCCCCGGACGCGCTCGCCTTCGACACGCCCGTCATGATCGGCGTGGCGCTCGCCTGCCTGCCGATCTTCTTCGTCGGGCCCGGCATCGCGCGCTGGGAAGGGGCGCTCTTCCTCTTCTACTACGCGGCCTACGTCACCTTCATCGTCCTCGAGGCGACCGACTCCACGGTCCTCCCGACGTTCCAGAACGCGATGGTCTTCTTCGCCCTCCCGCTGACGGCCGTCACGCTCCTCGTCCTGGCGGCCCGGGCCTGGCACCGGGGGCGGACCGCGGCGCCGTGACCCGCCCGCTCGCCTCGCTGACGCGGGAGGTCGAGGCCTGCCGGGCCTGCCCGCGGCTCGTGGCGTGGCGGGAGGCGAGCGCCGCGAAACCCCCGAGGCGTTTCGCCGGCGAGACCTACTGGGCGCGCCCCGTTCCCGGCTTCGGCGACCCCTCCGCGCGCCTCCTCGTCGTCGGCCTCGCCCCCGCCGCCCACGGCGGAAACCGGACCGGGCGCGTCTTCACTGGCGACTCCTCGGGCGACTTCCTCTTCGCGGCCCTCCACCGGGCCGGCTTCGCGAACCAGCCCGGGTCGGTCTGCCGGGGTGACGGCCTCGCGCTGACGAACGCGTACGTCCTCGCTCCGGTCCGCTGCGCGCCGCCCGACAACCGGCCGACTCCGGAGGAGTTCGACCGCTGCCGTCCGTTCTTCGCGCGCGAGCTCGCGCTCCTGCCGGACGTCCGCGTCCTCCTCGCTCTCGGAGGCCTCGCGTGGGCCTCGACGCTCCGGGTCCTCGGGGAGGCCGGCGTGGTCATTCCACGCCCGGCTCCGGCTTTCGGTCACGCCTCGGAGGCGACGCTCGACGTCCCGGGCCGCGGACCGGTCACTCTTCTCGGCTCGTACCACGTGAGCCGGCAGAACACGAACACGCGGCGGCTGACGCCGGTCCTGTTCGACGCCGTCCTCAGGCGGGCCTCGGCGCTCCTCGCGGGGCACTGAACGCGACGCGGCCCGCCCGCCCCGGCCGTCGAGGACCCGGCTGGCGGCACCTTCCGCGGCGCGTCCGTCGCCCTCGGAACCGGCTCATCCCCCGAACCTGCGCCCTCCTCTTTCCGTACACCGGGCATGCACGTCGCCGCCGCGGTCGCCGCCGCCCTTCTCCTCGCGTCTCCCGCCGCCGGTCCGCCTCCCGCCCGCGATCGTTCCTTCTGGACCTCCCTCGCCGCGAAGGACTTCGCCGTGCCGGAGGGGGAGTCGCCCGGCGCGCTCGCCCTCGAGGTGGCCGACCTCCTCTCCTCCCCCGATCCCGCGCTCCGGGACGGCGTCGCCTACGAGGCCCTCGCCCGCTGGGTCTGGCGGGACGGCCTCGTCCCGCCCGCGGACCTCGAGAAGCTCCGACTGCGCCTCCAGGAGGCGCTGAAGAAGGGGCTCGGCGAGACGTCAGCCGATTCGGCCTACGGCCGCTCCTTTTCGGCGATCGGCCTCTCGATCCTCGCCGCCGCCGACCTGAAGAGGCCCTGGATGACGCAGGAGGCCTTCGACGACCTTCTCGCCGCCGCGGTCGCCTACCTCCTCGCCGAGAAGGACGTGCGAGGCTTCGTGCCGGGCGGCGGCTGGGTCCACGCCACGGCGCACACGGCCGACCTCCTCAAGTTCCTCGCGCGGAGCCCCCGGCTCACGCCCGCGGGGCAGGCTCGGATCGTCGAGTCCGTCGCCTCGCGCCTGAGGACGGCGGGGGTCGTCTTCACCTGGGGCGAGGACGAGCGCCTCGCGCAGGCGCTCCTCTCCGTGGCCCGCCGCAAGGACCTCGACCCGAAGCCCTTCGAGGCGTGGCTCGCGGCCCTCGCGGGCGAGAACACGGCGCTCTGGAAGAACGGGCCGTCCATCGACCCCGCCGCGTTCGTCCCGGTGCGGGCCCAGAAGCAGGCGCTCGTCCACCTCGCGGCGCTCCTCGCGCGAGAGGAGGCCCCGCCGGAGGCGCTCCGCAAGGCGCTGAACGTGGCCCTCGCGAAGCTGGCCGGCTGAACGACCGGGGGTGAGCCGGCGGGCCGGCGCCGTTCCCCCGGCCCTCCCCGGCCCTCCTCTGCTCTCTTCAGCCCTCTTCGGCCTCCACCGCCGCGCGCCGCCGGTCGCGCATCTGGACGAAGCTCGAGACGACGAGCGCCTCCGCGATGTCTTCCGTGCTGATGAGGCCGAGGAACTCGTCGCCCTGCTTCACCGCGGCGATCCTCTCCCCCTTCTCGCCCAGCAGGCGGCGGACCTCGTCCAGCCCCTGGCTCGCTTCGACCGCGAGGACCTCCCTCCTCATGACGCCCGCGACGTAGAGGTCGGCCGTCTCCGTGGCGAGCGTCTTCAGCAGCTCGTCGCGCGTGACGACGCCGAGGAAGGAGCGCCCCTGCAGGACGGCGAAGTCGGGCTGGTAGCTCGTCAGGATGTAGTCGACCACCTTGCTCACGTGGTCGCCCGGCGCGAGCGTGAGGGCGTGCTTGTTGTAGGCGTCGCCGACGCGCAGCGTCGTCAGGACCGTCCGCGCCTGCTCCTCGGCCCGCTCCTGCCCCGCTCCCATGAAGACGAAGAGGGCGATGACGACGAGGAAGAGGTTCCCCGACAGGACGCCGAGAAGACCGAACGCGAAGGCGATGGCCTGGCCGACGCCGGTCGCGATGCGGGTGGCGCGGGAGAAGCCGATCTTCATCGCGAGCGCGGCGCGCAGGACGCGTCCGCCGTCCATCGGGAACGCGGGAATCATGTTGAAGGCGGCGAGGCCGACGTTCGCGACGAACAGCCAGCCCCAGAGCGTCGCGAGCGACGGCGGGCCGCCGGGCGCCTGGAAGAGGCTCCCCCCCTCGAGGGCCCCGAGGCTCACCGCGAGGCCGCCGGCGAAGAAGAGGAGGACGGCGATCGCCACGTTGACGAGGGGCCCGGCCGCCGAGATGAGGAGCTCGTGAAGGGGCTTCTCGGGGTTCTTCTCGAGGCGCGCGACGCCGCCGATGGGGAGAAGGACGATCTCGCGCACCGTCAGGCCGAACTTCTGCGCGACGAGGCTGTGCCCCAGCTCGTGGAGGACTACGCAGGCGAAGAGGAGGACCATCAGGCCCATGCCGAAGAGGGCTCCCGAGAACGACGAAGCCCCCTCCATCCCCTGGGGGAAACCCCAGCGGAACGCGCCGTAGGCAAGTATGAGCGCGAACGTCGCGTGAATCCTGATGTCGATGCCCGAGACCCGGGCGACGGAGTACGACCACTTCATGACGGGCTCCCGGCGTGCCGCAACGGTTTCGGCCGCCGCTTAATTTCCGACGGCGGACGCCGGGGGGATTTCCGGGGTGAAGGCGGGCGCCGAGGGCCGGGGCTTCTTCTTCCAGGCGGCGTAGGGGCGCGCGAGCGTCCGGAGGGCCTTGAGCTTCCACTCGTACGGGTCGAGCCAGCCCCGCTCGGGGAGGAGCTCGCGCCCCTCCTCGGGCTGGACGACGAGGGAGACCTTGATGTTCGGGAGGATCCCGACGGCGAGGCCGGCCTCGCGCGCCGCCGCGTACTGGTAGGCCATCACGTCCCGCATCTCGTCCGGGTCGGGCGAAGGGAGGTGAGCCAGGTTGCTCCCGGCGAGCGGCCGGAAGATGCAGACCGTGGGGAAGCCGCCCGCCGCGACGATCCGGTCGATCGCCCTCTTCGTCGACTCCACCGGCTCGAGCCCCGCGATGATCTCCCCCGAGACTCGCCCGCGGCCGAGCTTCTTCGCCGTGTACTCGAGCGCGTCGAAGAAGGCCTCCTGGCCGACGGTCGTCGCCTTGCCGGGGCAGACCTCCTGGAACCACTTCTCGTCGAGGAGCTCGACGCAGAAGCTGAAGTGGTCGCACCCCAGCTCGATCAGCTCGTCGTACTCGTCCCAGCAGTCGCGCAGGACGGGGACGGCCTGGACGCCGATGAAGCCGCCGACGTTGCGGCGAATGGCCGAGACGAACGGCCGGGCCTGGACGAGGCCGTGCATCGCCCGCTTCGACGCGTCGTCCTCGAAGTGGTAGCCGGTGTTGAAGTGGGTGAACGTGACGCCCGACTCCTCGCGCGCGACCCGCGCGACCTCGACGACGTCCTCGACCTTCTTGGCGAGCTCCTCGTTCTTGCCGACGTTGACGCCGGTCGTGCAGAACTGGCAGTTCGCCGAGGAGGGGGTGTTGTACCAGTACATGCAGGTCTCGGCGAAGTAGACGCCGAGGTAGGTCCCCTGCAGGACGCCGACGCGGGTCATCGGGACGCCGCGCTTCGTCGTCCGCGCGTACCAGCCGGGCGGGTCGGGGAGGCGGACCGGGTAGACGACGTCGGGGAGGCGGGCGTCGCGGACGGCGAACGACTCCCCCTCCTGGTACAGCGTGAGGGGGGACCCGGCGACGAAGGGCTCGTCGAGCGGGACGTTGACCCAGATTCCCTGCCGGGGGGCGGGAATCACGAGCTCGAGGCCCGAGCCGAGGCCGGCGCGGGTGCGGGCGACGCGGCGGGCCTGGACGCCCGCCCTGGCGGAATCGTCGACGAGGAGACCCCGGCAGAAGAGCTCGACCTCGAGCTCGACCGGGTTCCAGGGCTTTTCGAGGCGGGTGGTGGCCATCGGCCGATTGTCGCAGGAGGGGCAAGCCCGGGGCGGACGGGGTCCGGAAGGGGCGCACGGGGGGAAGGGGCAGGCACGCCCCGCGTCCGATATCGTCGGGGTATGAGCGAGGCCCGCCTCCCCGATTCGACCCGTCGCCCGCTGGGAAAGCTCCACGCCCGCGTCTCCCCCGTCGGATTCGGGTGCTACCGGGTGGACGACCGGGTGCCACGGCACCGCGAGGCGCTCCGGCTCGCCCTCACGTCGGGGGTGAACCTCGTCGACACGTCGACGAACTACGGCGACGGCCACAGCGAGCTCCTCGTCGGCAAGGTGCTGAAGGAGCTGGGCGCCTCGGGGGAGGTCGCACGCGAGGACGTCGTCGTCGTCACGAAGGCGGGGTACGTCCAGGGGCAGAACCTGAAGGAGGCGCTCGACCGGCGGAAGATCGGCGACCCCTGGCGGGAGATGACGGAGTACTCCCGCGACTGCTGGCACTGCATCTCCCCGGCCTTCCTGAAGGACCAGCTCTCCGCCTCGCTCGGCCGGCTCTCGATGCCGCGGGTCGACCTCCTCCTCCTCCACAACCCCGAGTACTTCCTGATGGACGCCGAGCACCGGAACATGCCGCTCGCCGACGCGCGCGACACGTTCTACGACCGGCTGGCCCGCGCCTTCGAGCAGCTCGAGAAGGAGGTCGCCGCCGGCCGGATCGGCGCCTACGGCATCTCCTCGAACACGTTCGTCGTCCCGCACGGCAAGGCCGACGCCGTCGACCTTCTCCGCGTCCTCGACCTCGCCGGCCCGGGCTTCGCCGCGATCCAGCTCCCGATGAACCCGGTGGAGCTCGGCGCGCGCGAGCCGATCCACACGGTGGACGGCCGGAGCGTCCTCGACGTGGCGCGCGAGCACGAGCTCGCCGTCCTCGTGAACCGCCCGCTGAACGGGTTCCGGCAGGGGCGCCTCCACCGCTTCGCGGAGATGGCGGCCCCGTTCGCGACCGTGCCGTCCCCTTCGTCCGATGCCCTCGCCCGGCTGCGGGCCGCGGAGGAGGAGTTCGCGCAGGCCTTCGCGCCGCGCCTCTCGGTGGAGAACGGGGTCGCCCCGCCGGAGGAGCTGATCGCCGTCTCGCCGCTCCTGACCGAGTTCGAGAAGCGCGGGCTCGACCTCGCGACGTTCCGCGAAGTCTGGGACGAGGTCGTCGAGCCGCGCAGGACCGAGCTCCTCGGCGAGCTGCGCGAGGTCTTCGACCGCGACCCCGCCTTCCGCCGCTGGGCCGACGAGTGGGGCGGCGCCCTCCTCGAGGCGGCCTCGGCGCTCGTCGGGAGGCTCCTGCCGAGAGAGGAGGCGCGCGTCGCCGAGCTCTCGGAGATCGTCACGAAGACGCTCCACGAGTCCCCCGAGGGGACCCTCTCGCAGCGGACCCTCAAGGGGCTGGCCGACGTGCCGGGCGTGACGTGCGTGCTGCTCGGGATGAGAAGGTCCGGGTACGTGCGCGACGCCGTGGGGGCGTTCGGGGGGTAGGGGCGGGGACCGGCCCCCGTCTCCTTCCTCCCGCGGGCGGGAGGGACATCCCACGGCTCGCTCCTGCGCGCGCGCGACCCGCATCGGTCCCGCTCCGCGGGCCGCCGGCGCGGCCGCGAACTCCTCGCTGCGCTCGTCAGACAGCGCGGCCGCTTCTCCCGGCGGCCTGCTCGCGGAACCGTGCGGGGCCCCGCGCGTGCTCGGACGCTCGCTCGCGGGACGCCCCTCCCGCCCGCTCACGTCCCGCGAACCCTCGGGTGCCTCTCCCAAGGGAAAACGAGTCAGTGCCAAGTATGAAATCGTGTTTTAGCACGATTCCGTGCCACAGCACGATACCGTGCCAGGCATGAAACCGTGCAGTACTCTCGCAGCGGGCGGCTCGAAGCGCCTCGCAGCCGTGGAATCGGGCGGCGCTTCGCGCACGGCTCCCGGCGATCAGCGGAGCCCCTCGACGAGGTAGAGGTTCGAGAGGGCGCGCGTGACCGTGTAGAACCAGGTCGCTCCGTCGCTCGAGATCACGGGCTGATAGAGGAGCAGGGCTCCCGCGGGGTCCGGCGGCTGAAGCTCGCGCCACGGGTGTTTCCTGCGGGACGAGAGGTCGTATCTCACGATTCGCGCGAGTCGCGCCGGCGACGGCACGCGGACGAACAGGGCCTTCCCGTCAGCCGTCCAGGAGAGTGGCACGTCCCCGGCCTCGAGCCCTTCGATGGGCTCGGTCGTTCCGTCGGCGACGCGGACGAGCACCGGGCCCGCCCCCGTCGTCACCTGAACCGCCGCGACGCGCGTCCCGTCGGGGCTCACGGCGGCGCTCGGCTCGGCGACACGGATTCCCTCCGGGGAGAGCGGGCGCGGCGGACCTCCGGCGACGTCCTGGACGAAGAGGCGCACGGGCCTTCCGGCCTCGTTTGCGACGAGGAGGATGCTCCTCCCATCCGGGAAGAAGGACGCCCAGTGGTAGGTGTCGACTGATCCCCTGTCGAACGTCCTGGTTTCGCCGGGGCCGGTCGGAACGAGCCGGAGGGCGGAGTCCCCGACGCCCTCGTCCACGAGGGCGAGCGACCCGTCCGGCGAGAGGCCTCGCCCGCGGCCGCTTCCGAGGCGGACGGGCGGCGCACCGTTCGTCCGACGGACGTACGCCGAACAGCGCGCTCCTCCTCCCTCCCCGAACTCCGTCAGGAGGAGGACCGTGCCGTCCGCGGAAAGACCCGTCACACCCGTCCCGTCGAGCCAGGACCAGGACTGCTCCGCGGCGTCGCCTCGGCCTCGTCCCCAGACCTCCACGGTCCTGGTGCCCGCCGCCGCGAGGACCCTGCCGTCGGAGAGGACGTCGAGGAGATGGACGGGGTGCGATCCGGCGTGGAGGGTCCTGAGCGTCCCGTCCGGCCGGGCCGCGTGCAGTTTTGCACTGCCCCAGACCGTGCCAGCCGAGAACCAGATCTCCGAGCCGTCGGGCGACCAGCGCACGCCCTGGATGGCCGACCAGCCTCTCGAGAGGATGTGGGCCTTCCCGCCGCGTTCGACGACCACGAGCTCCCCGCCTATCGACCCTCGCTTGGGGTGGTGGGCTATCGCCACGCGGTCCCCGTTCGAGGAGACGCTGAGGAACCGGATCCACCCGGCCGTCTCGAAGAGGACCCTCCCCGGCGGATACTCGAGTCGTTCCCGGCCCTCGACAGCCCGAACGACCGCGAACTCCTTCTCCCCCGGACCCCAGTCTGCCGCCAGCGCGCCATCGACGACCGGTCGCGGGGGGCCTCCTCCGAGCGGAACGATGGCAAGGAGCGCGGTGTCGAATGCGCGGTCGCTGTTCGGTCCCGGCGACCTCGAGGGATCCGGAACGAGAACGGCGATTTCGCCGCCTCGGACTGCGACGACCCGTCCTTCGCCCGGCTCGAGAACGCCCGGCGCGGCGGGAGCGTCGAGCCGAGCGGAGAACAGCTGATCCAGCGCCCGGCCTCCCCACGATGCCGAGTAGGCAAAGCTGAATCCGTCGGGGGTGAAGCGCGCACCACTGACATGCCCGCTCCGGAACGTGAGTTTCCGGAACGTGGGCATGTCCCGGTTTCGATCGCCTCGATCGTGAGTCACGACGACGTAGAGAGCCATCACGGCTGCGAGGCTCACCATGGACGCGACGAGAACGGATGACCTGCGCCGGGTCGCGAATCCCGGAGTCGACCCGATCCTGGTCTCGGTCAGGTGCTGGCGGCAGTTCGCCAGGTCTCGCGCGAGGTCCCGCGTCGCGGCGTAGCGGTCGGCCGGTTCCTTGGCGAGGAGCCGGTCGAGGATCCAGCGGACGGGAGCGGGGACGTTCGCCCCGAGCGGCTCGGGCTCGGCGCGGATGATCGCGGTGAGGGTCTCGGCCGACGACGGGCCGCGGAAGGGGCGCTTCCCCGAGAGCATCTCGTAGAGGACGACGCCGAGCGAGAACTGATCGGAGCCGATGCCGACGGGAAGGCCCTGGGACTGCTCCGGTGACATGTAGGCGACGGTGCCCAGGACGGCGCCGGGCTCTGTCCCGACCGAGACCGTCGGCGACCGCGTGTCGGCGTCTGCCCGCCATCCCGCGTCGTGCCGCGCGAGGCCGAAGTCGAGGAGCTTCGCCCGGCCGTCCTTCGTCAGGATCACATTCTCTGGCTTCACGTCGCGGTGGACGATCCCCTTCTCGTGCGCCGCCGCGAGGGCGTCCGCGAGCTGGGCGGCGACGTCGAGGGCCTTGCGGAGCGGGAGCGGGCCGCGGAGGAGCGGCGCGCGGAGCGCCTCCCCTTCGAGGAGCTCGGTGACGACGAAGGAGACGCCGTCGATCCGCCCGAAGTCGTGGATCGCGAGGATGTGCGGGTGCGAGAGCGCCGCCACCGCCTTTGCCTCGTTCTCGAACCGCGCGAGCGCCTTCGGGTCGTCCGAGAGGTGGTCGGGGAGGACCTTCATCGCCACGTCGCGCGCCAGCCTCGTGTCCCGCGCCCGCCAGACCTCTCCCATCCCTCCCGCGCCGAGAGGTGCGAGGACCTCGTATGGGCCCAGACGTTTGCCGGGGACGAGAGTCATGGCGACACCCTTCGGGGGGTCCGGGGGGCGCTCGAAGGCAAGCCCCCCGGCGAGCGGCCGAGGCGTGTCCCGCGAGCGAGCGGCATCCGGCTCCTCCGCGGTCGTGACGGGGACGTTCCGAAGGGAAAGTCTACGCCCGGGGCGGATGGGCCGGGGAGGGGCTCCCGTGCTGTTCGTCGTCCAGAGCCGCCTCGAGCTGCCGGATCAGCGGCGGGAGGTTCTCGCCGATCGTCCGGAGGACGATCTCGGGGTCGACGCTCGCGTACGCGTGGATGATCTCGTTCCGCATACCGACGATCCGGGTCCAGGGGATCTCCGGGTGCAGGATCCGCTCTTCGGGCGGGGTCTGCGCCGCAGCCTCGCCGACGATCTCGAGGAGCCGCTCGAGGGCGAGCTCTCGCAGCCGATCGGCCTCGAGGTCGGCGACCGTCAGGCCGGCGGCGGCATCGACGGCCTCGCGCGCCGCGTCGAGCATGTGCCGGAGGCCGAGGAGCGGGTCATGCCGCGTCATGCAGGGGGAGCGCTTCGCGCAGGACACGGTCGCGGAAGTAAAGGCTCAGGGATCGCGGTGTTCGGAGGTCCACGTTGCGGTCGAAGAGCTTCGAGAGCTCGTCCTTCATCTCGCCGAGCTCGAAGTACCCCGGCGCGCCGCCGGGCTCGAACTCGACGAGAACGTCCACGTCGCTCCCGGGGCCGAAGTCTCCGCGGAGGATCGAGCCGAAGAGGGAGAGACGGCGGATTCGATGCCGCCGGCAGAAGTCATCGACCACAGCTCTCGCGTCGCGGATCCGCTCGAGCGCCGGGTTCTCATGGGCCACTTCCACGGCAGGATCTTAGGGCAGGTCGGAGTCGGCGGCGGTCGCGCCCCGGGCTCTCCCCGGGTCGCCCCACGACGGGGCTTCCGGCACGGTGTTCTCGGGTGCGCCCGTCTTGCGGCGGCGAGAGCCTCGCCTCAGCGCAGCCCCTCGACGAGGAAGAGATTCGAGAGGGCGCGAGTCACCGTGTAGAAGTAGATCTCACCGTCCCTCGCTATGACCGGCTGATAGACCAGGCTTGCTCCGGTCGGATCCGCCGGGCGCAGCTCCTTCCAGAGAGTCTTCTTCCGGGTCGCGAGGTCGAAGCGGACGACGCGGGCGCTCCGTGAGGAGGAAGGCTCTCTCACGAACAACGACTTCCCGTCCCTCGTCCAGGACAAGGGGACATCACCCGGTCCGAGCCCCTCGATCGTCCGAGCCGTCCCGTCTTCGACGCTCACGAAGACCGGGGTGCCGTCCGCCACGGACGTAGCCGCGACGAGGCGGCCGTCGGGGGAGATGGCTTCGCTGGGCTCGCCGACGCGGACTCCTTCCGGCGACAGGGGCGTAGGCAGCCCTGCCGCGACGTCCTGAACGAAGAGACGGATCGGCCGATCGGCTTCGTTCCCGACGAGGAGGATTCGCTTCCCGTCCGGGAAGAAGGAGGCCCAATGGAAGGCCGCGACCGGGCCTTTCGGGAGAGCCTTCGGCTCCCCGGGGCCTGCCGAGACGAGGAGGAGGCCCGCCTCCGGCTTGCGAACGACGACGAGGGCCAGCGACCCGTCCGGCGAGAGGCCGCGCGGCCTCCCGGCGCCCAGGCGTACGGGGGCCGTGCCGTCGAAACGACGAAGGTAGGCCGAGCATTCGACACCGCCCCCCACGGAGAACTCGCCGAAGAGCAGGCTCCTCCCGTCGGTGGAGATCCCGGTCGCCCCCGAGCCGTCGAGCCACGAGTAGGGTCTCTCGATCACGTCGCCCGGGCCGCGCCCCCAGACTTCGACCGTCGAGGTTCCGCTCGCCAGCAGCGCGCGACCGTCCTTCCGCACGTCCTGAAGCGAGTAGTTGCTCGTCGTCGTGGCCAGGGTCCGTAGTCTCCCGTCCGGCCGAACGGCGTACAGGTTCTGGTTGCCCCATGGTCGCCCGGCGGTGAACCAGATTTCCGAGGCGTCGGGTGACCACCTCACGCCCGTGATCTGGGCCCACCCGACCGAAAGGGCCGTGGCTTTCCCTTCCGGGCCGACGACGAGGAGGTCTCCGCCGGGGTAGGTGGGGAGCGGCCAATGGGTGAATGCCACGAGGTCTCCCCTCGGGGAGACGCTCAGACTCCGGACCCAGCCCGCCGTCTCGAAGAGGACCTTCCCCGGGGGAAACTCGAGCCGGTCTCTCCTGTCGGTCCTTCGCACGACGGCATGAGTCTTCCCGTCGGGGCTCAGGTCTGCCGCGAGGACGTCCGCGAGGACCGGTCGCGGCGTCCCGCCACCGAGAGGAACCGTGGCGAGAAGCGAGGCGACTTGGCGAGAAACGCCGGGAGACTCGGCCTGTTCGGGTCGCGGCAGGAGCAGCGCCATCTCGCCTCCCATCGCCGCCACGACCTGCGCGCCGCCGTACTCCAGCGGCCGCGCCGCCGCGGGCGCATCGAGACGAGCCGAGAACATCCGCGGCCCGGTGTCGCCTTCCCACCATGCCGTGTAGAGGACGCTGAACCCGTCCGGCGTGAACCTCGCCGCCCCGACGGCTCCTTTCCCGAACGTGAGCTTGTGGAAGGGCGGAGGTGCCGTTGGGCTGAGACGCCGAGGGAGAAGAAGAGCGGCCGATAGGCATGCCAGCGCAACCAGCCCCCCGGCGATGAGGGCCGGAGCGCGGCGGCTCCCTCGAGCTGGCGAGACGGACGAGACGTTCGCCGCCGCCTCGGACAAGTGGCTTCGGCAGTTCTCGAGATCCCGCGCCAGGTCCCGCGTCGCGGCGTAGCGGTCGGCGGGGTCCTTGGCGAGGAGGCGGTCGAGGATCCAGCGCACGGGAGCCGGGACGTTCGCCCCGAGCGGCTCGGGCTCGGCGCGGATGATCGCCGTGAGCGTTTCGGCGGAGGACGGGCCGTGAAAGGGCCGCTTCCCCGTCAGCATCTCGTAGAGGACGACGCCGAGGGAGAACTGGTCGGAGCCGATGCCGACGGGCAGGCCGCGGGCCTGCTCCGGCGACATGTAGGAGATCGTGCCGACGACGGCTCCGGGGTCGGTGTTCCTCGTGACTGTGGGGGCGTGCGAGTCTTCGCCCGACCGGAAGGCCGCATCGTGCCGCGCGAGGCCGAAGTCGAGGAGCTTCGCCCGGCCGTCCTTCGACAGGAAGACGTTCTCGGGCTTCACGTCGCGGTGGACGATCCCCTTCTCGTGCGCCGCGGCGAGGGCGTCGGCGAGCTGGGCGGCGACGTCGAGGGCCTTGCGCAGGGGGAGCGGGCCGCGGAGGAGCGGCACGCGGAGGGTGTCTCCCTCGAGGAGCTCGGTGACGACGTAGGAGACCCCGTCGATCCGGCCGAAGTCGTGGATGGCCAGGATGTGCGGGTGCGAGAGGGCCGCGACCGCCTTCGCCTCGCTCTCGAAACGGGCGAGCGCCTTCGGGTCGTCCGAGAGGTGGTCGGGGAGGACCTTCAGCGCGACCTCGCGCGCCAGTCTCGTGTCGCGCGCCCGCCAGACCTCCCCCATCCCTCCCGCGCCGAGAGGCGCGAGGACCTCGTACGGGCCCAGACGTTTGCCGGGGACGAGAGTCATGGCGACACCTTTCGGGGGGTCCGGGGGGCGCCCGAAGGCGAGCCCCCCGGCGAGCGGCCGAGGCGTGTCCCGCGAGCGAGCGGCATCCGGCTCCTCCGCGGCGGGCGTGACGGTGGTTCCGAAGGGAAAGTCTACGCCCGGAACGGATGCGGTTCCGCGCCGCTCAGACCGGCGCCGACGTCGTCCGGATCCCGTCGTGCCAGAGGGAGACCCGGTTCGCGAGGGCGAAGTAGTCCTTCCCCGCGGAGGCCTCGTGGCTGAAACGGTCGCCGTACCAGAGGTCGAAGTGCCCGGTGGCGTCGCGGAAGCCGATCTCGAAGGCGATGACCCCCCGGAGGCCCTGGATCTGCTTCCGGTCGAAGGCGTCGCCCGCCTTCTTCCGCAGGTCGAAGGCCGGCGCCCCGACGCGGCTCTCCATGAAGGTGCGGAAGTCGGCCACGCGAATGATGTAGTAGCGCTTGTTGGCCCCGAGGCGGTTCGTGACCTGCCTCCAGACGCGGGGAATCGGGACCCCGGCCGCGTTCATCCCGTGGCTCAGGCGGATGGTGCAGGTGTTCGTGATGTCCGGGTCCTGCACCTCTCCGCCGATCAGCTTCCGGACCTCCACCGGGGAGGGGAAGAGCCAGTAGTTCGGGTAGGCCGTCGAGAGCAGGCCGAAGGGGGGAAGGGCCATGGGATACCTCCTGTGGACGGACCGGTAATCGAGAGTATGTCTCAACAGATCGCCCGGTTGCGCCCCGAAGCGCACCCCGCACCCCGGGCCGGCGCCTGCGGTCGCCCCACGCCCGGGCCCGCGGTAAGTTCGACGGCAGATCGGAGGGAGGTCGCCATGAGTGTTTCCCGGTCCGGGGCGGCAGCCGCGCTCGCCGTCGCCACGTCTCTCGGCTGCGCCACCGCGGCGCCGGGGGGCTCGAACGAGGCCCTTCGGCAGGAGGTCTTCGAGACGGAACGTGCCTTCGCGAAGACGATGGCCGACCGCGACCACCCGGCGTTCGCCTCGTTCCTCGCGGAAGAGACGGTCTTCTTCTCCGGGGAGACGCCGATCAGGGGCGCGGCGGCGGTGGCGGCGCACTGGAAGAGGTTCTACGACGCCGCGGCCGCCCCCTTCTCGTGGGAGCCGGAGCAGGTGGAGGTGCTCGATTCGGGCACCCTCGCCCTCAGCACCGGGCCGGTGCGCGACCCGGCGGGGAAGCCGCTCGGGACGTTCACGTCGATCTGGCGACGCGAGGGCCCGGGGAAGTGGCGGATCGTCTTCGACAAGGGGAACCCCGTCTGCCCGAAGACGCCGTGAGGCCGGAGCGCCGCTATTTCGCCGGCGGCAGCGCGAGTCCCCAGTAGTAGTCGTCGAGGAACGGGCCGTACTCCTTCTTCCCGACGGCATTCAGGACCTGCTGGACGATGCCGGTCGAGCCGAACTTCCAGGCGAGGTTCGACTGCACCGAGGCGAGGAAGACGAGGAATCGCTGGTCGCCCAGGTCGCGGTGGAGCGCCTCGAGTAGGAGCGGTCCCTTCGAGTAGAGAAGGGCCGTCCGGTGGTTCCACGACATCGACATGTCGTTTCGGGCGATGACGCGGTTCGCGAGGGGGATCGGCGCGATCTCGCGGGACTCGTTCGCCCGGCGGCGCCAGACGGCCTTGAGCCTCGCGTAGTCGCTCTTGCCGCGCAGGTCGCGGATGAAGAGGGCCGCAGAGTACTCCGCGAACGCCTCCGACAGCCACTGCTCCTCGGAGCCAGGCATCTTCACGACGTGCCCCCACCACTGGTGGGCGATCTCGTGCGCGACCCGCTCGTTGATCCCCTCCGAGTAGAGCTGGTTCAGCTCCGCGCCGATCGGGTTGAACGCCTCGGTCGTGATGAACATGAAGGCCGGCGGCGCCTGGCCGTAGCCGAAGTCGTTGATCTCGACGATGTTGAACTCCTCGAACGGGAAGGGTCCGAGGAAGCCGGAGAAGTACTCGATCGCCTTGCGGGAGAGGCCGAGGAGCTTTCGGAAGGCGATCCGGTTCTCGCCCGCGTAGGAGGCGACGCGGATCGTGAGGCCGTCCTTCTCCTCCTCGTCGAACTGGTACTTCCCGGCGAGGACGACGAAGAACTGGACGGGCTTGCCGATGCGGGTCTCGAGGACGTTGTACTCCCCCTCCTCGACGCGGCGGACGGTCTTGCCCGGCACGAGCGGGACGAAGGGCTTCTGCACCTTCACCGTCGAGCGGACGGTGTAGTACTGCCCCCCCATGTCGGGCTGCGGGAACCACGGCTCCGTCCCCAGCTCCCAGTAGCTGTCGCCCCAGGGCCGGTGGAGGAGCTCCCCCTCGATCTCGAACCGCACCTTGACCGGCTTGCCGGGCGCGAGCGGCGCGCGGAGCGCGACGGCGAGGGAGCTCCGCCGGTGGTCGGTCTCGAGCGGGTTGCCGGCCTCGTCGAAAGCCCCGACGAGGCGGACGGGCTTCTTCTCGAACCCGCCGAGCTTCTTCGGGCGCCGGATGACGTCGTAGAGGTCGAGGAGGAGGATCGCCGGGTTCCCGGCGACGGCACTGAACGTCTCCGTGACGGACAGCGTGGCACGGGTCCCGTCCGACGCGGTCAGGGTGAGGTCGACGTCGGTGAGGAGGAACTCGGGGCGGAGCGGGTCGCGCCGCTCGCGCCCGACCGGCACGTCCGAGAGCACGGCGAGGAACTTCCGGTCGTCCCCGTGCTCCCTCATGGTGGGAAGGCGCTGCGCGACGAAGAGGGACTCGGAGCGCGCCGTGAGGCGGTCGAGAACGTAAACGAGGTCGTCCCTGCCGCCCCCGGCCTCGATCCTCACGAAGGGGACCGCCGGCCCGTTCCGGCGGGCGTGCGCGAACTGCTGCGCGAGCGGTCGCTCGGCGAGGTCGCCGTAGCGCTCGCGGTGCTTCGCGAACGCCCCGGCGAGGCTCCCGGCGTCCGGGGTCTCGGGAATCTCGGGAAGCGGGGTCCCCGAGGCGAGCCAGAGCGCCTCCGAGAACGGGCCGGTGAGAACGAGACCGCCCTCGCCCGGCACGACGTCGAGGTCGGAGTTCTTCTTCGCGACGTAGCGCAGGGCCGGGTGCTCGACCGGATCGGCCGAGAGGTGCCGGACCGCGCCGCTTCCGGAAAGGAAGAGGCCGACGACCTCGCCCCCGGCCGTCACCTTCGTGACCCGCCCCTTCGCGAGGGTCAGGGTGAGGCGGCCCGAGCGGAGGACGAGGCCGTCCGCGCCGACGCTCGTCTCCTCGACGGCGAGAGCGTCCCACTTCTCGACGGTCTCGCGGAAGGGCCCGCCGAGCGCCGGCGGAGCGAGGAGGGCCGCGCCGAGGAGCGCGAGAGCGCGGATCGGTCCGGGGTTCGGCATGGGGACTCCCTTCGGGGGCGACTCGGTCCTCGGTCACGGCCGGACCAGGCATTGTGCGCGAAACCGGCGCGTCGCCGCACGCCCCGACGGCGCCGGTATCCTCCCGCCCATGCCGAAGCTCATCGAGACACCGACCGTCGTCGAGGCCGCCGGGAACCTGCCGAAGCGGATCGAGGAGTTCGTGGGTCGCGTCAACACCGGGACGTCCGGCGTCAGCGTCGCCCGGATGACGAGCCCGGCGGGCTGGGTCGAGCCGGGCCAGACACCCGAGTTCGACGAACACACGCTCGTCCTGCGCGGGTCGCTTCGCGTCGAGTCGCGCGAAGCGACGCTCGACGTCGCGGCCGGCCAGGCGGTGGTGGCGCGGGCGGGCGAGTGGGTCCGCTATTCGACGCCGGACGGGGCCGAGTACGTCGCCGTCTGCCTTCCGGCCTTCTCGCCCGCGACCGTCCACCGGGATGAGTGACCTCCTCCCCGCCCGCCCCGTGACGTTCTTCGTCGCGGCGAGCCTCGACGGCTTTCTCGCGCGCGAGGACGGTTCCGTCGACTGGCTTTTCGACGACGCGGACTACGGCTACACGCCTTTTTACGCGGGCGTCGACACGCTCTTCGCCGGCCGGGCGACGTACGAGGCGAGCCTGGCCTTCCCGCAGTACCCGTACGCCGGGAAGAGGGTCTTCGTCTTCTCGCGCTCGCGGGCCGGGGAGGTCGACGCGCACGGGACGGTCTTCACCGGCGAGCGCCCCGGCGAGCTCGTGGCGCGGCTGCGGCAGGAGGAGGGGCGGGCGTTCTGGCTCGTCGGCGGCGGCCAGCTCGCCCGGTCGTTCCTGGAGGACGACGTCGTCGACCGCATCGACCTCTTCGTCCACCCGATCGTCCTCGGCGCCGGGCGCCCCCTCTTCCCCCGCTCCGGCGTCTCGCGCGCGTTCTCGGTCGAGGACGTCGAGCTCTTCTCCTCTGGTCTGGTCCGGCTCTCCTACGTGCGCGAGCCGAGGAGCTGAGGTCGTGCGGACCCTCTCCCTGGCGTTCGCGGCGGCGCTCTTCCTCGCCGCGCCGCTCGTCGCGCAGCCGCCGGAAGACGTCGTCGCGCGCGTCCTCGAAGGGGCCGAACGACAGGTCGGCGTGACCGTGGTCTACGACGGGAGCTACCGGCGGCTCTCCTACCCGGGTGGCGACGTGCCGATCGAGCGGGGGGTCTGCACCGACGTCCTCGTTCGCGCGTTCCGCAACGCCGGTATCGACCTGCAGGTCCTCGTCCACGAGGACCTGAAGAGAGCGTTCGGGGCCTACCCGAAGGCGTGGGGGCTCTCCCGCCCCGACCGGAACATCGACCACCGGCGGGTGCCGAACCTCGCGACGTTCTTCGCCCGGCACGGCGAGGTGCTGCCGGTCTCGCGCGACGCGGCCGACTACCGGCCGGGGGAGGTCGTGACGTGGCGGCTCCCGAGCGGCCTGCCGCACGTCGGCCTCGTCTCGGAGCGGACGGCGAACGGCCGGCCGCTCGTCGTCCACAACGTCGGCAGGGGAGCGGTCTTCGAGGACGTCCTTTTCGCCTGGCCCGTCACGGGGCGCTGGCGTTACCCGCCGGCTGCGGCGTCCAGGCCCCGTCCCTGACGAACCCCTCCAGGGCGAACCCCTCGCCCGTCCTCCGGAAGAGGACGAGGTCCGTCTCGGCCCACGGGACGATCGCGCGGCCGGCCGCCCAGGCGCGCGCCTCGCGGGCGAGGGCGTCGTCGTCGAGGAGGAGACGTCCCGTCTTCGCGAGGCCGCGGACGGCGAGGCCTGCGACGGCCTTCTCCCAGACGGCCGCGCCGCCGGCCGGCGCGGGGGCGACGACGAGGGCGGAGGCGTCGAGCTCCTCGAGGCCCTCGAGGTGGGCCAGGTCCCCCACGTCGACGACGGCGGCCGAGGAGAGGCGCCTCCCGTCGCCCGCGAACTCACGGGGCTTCACGAGGGCGAGGTCGGCCGTGAAGGGGGGAAGCCCGCGCCCGCCGTGCACCGTGGCCCCGCGCAGGACGAGGTCGACGAGGCGGCCCCTCACGTTGCGGGGAAGCGTGTCGTAGTGCGCTCCGTCCCGCTCCGCCTCGGCGCGGGCGAGGGCGTGGAGGGCCGAGAGGAGGACGACGAAGTTGAGGCGGACGAGGCGCTCCTCCTCCCCCGGCCCGTGCCAGCCCCCCGCCTCGACGAGGACGGTGGGCGTCCCCCAGCGGGAGATGGAGTCGCCGAAGGCACGCTCGGTGTACGCGGTCTCGTAGCGGGCGACGCGCCCGGGAGCGAAGACCCCGGCCACGCGGGCCACGTGGCCCGCGAGCCCCTTCTTGAGGGCGACGGCCGGCCCGTCGGGCTCGTTCTCGGCACCGGAGACGGCGAGGACGGCGAGCGCGACCTGCTTTCCCCCCGGGCCGGCCGTGACGTACGGGCTCTGGTTGTGGAGGTTGAAGCCCGCGACGGGCGCGTGCCGGTCGCGAAGCTCCTTGAGGAAGCGCCCCTCGGGGGTCTGGAGGCGGAGGGCGTCCCGGTTGACGTCGATCCCCTGGGCGTTGCGCCGGTCGGTCCTCGCCGAGCCGTCCGGGTTGAGCATGGGAACGGCGACGATCGTCAGGCTCTCGAGGAGATGCCGGGTCGCCGGCTCGTCCCGGGAGGCGACGAGGTGGGAGAGGAGGTCGACGAGGGCGGAGGTCGCGGTCGGTTCGTCGCCGTGCATCTGCGACCAGAGGAGGGCCTTCGCCGGGCCGGTCCCGGCCGTCACGACGAGGATCGGCCTCCCCTCCGCCGAGGCGCCCTGCTCGACGATCCGTACGAGCCCCCCGCTGGCCGCGGCGAGCCTCCCGATCTCTGCGGCGAGGGCCTCCGGCGCGTACGCGCCCGAGGGGGGCGAGAGCCGGGCCGCCGCCCAGGCGGCGTCGAGTGCGGCCGGGTCCGGCGCGGGCGGTACGGCGAGGAGAGCGGCGGCGAGAAGAAGGGCGGCCGGCATTCCCGGAAGGTACCAGCGAACCGCGTCGGAGGGGGTGGTCCGCCTTGACACTTCCGACCCAAGTGGCAAGCTGCCGCGGTCCGTGACGGAAGGAAACGTCTCCCTTGCCCGTCGCTCCCGAGGGCCCGCCGAGCTGGTCTCCCTCCCGGCTCTCGGGCCGAGGCCCGAATCGCGCCACACGGAGGAACGATGAACCTGACGATCGAGCCCCAGGAGTCCTTCATCCTGGCCCGGATCGAGGACGCCCGCCTCGACGCCCTCTCCGCCCCCGACTTCAAGTCGCGGATGGCCGGGGCCCTGACCGGCTCCGCGCCGAAGGTGATCCTCGACCTCTCCCCGGTCGCCTTCATCGACAGCGCCGGCCTCGCCTCGATCCTCTCGCTCGTCAAGGGGCTCCCCGAGGGGGGTGATCTCAGGATCGCCGGGGCGAGGGACGCGGTGCGCGCCGTCTTCCGCCTGACGCGGCTCGACAAGGTCCTCCCTCTTCACGACACCTTCGAGGACGCCGCCGCGGCGATGGGGCTCCGTTGAGCGCCGTCGCCCCGCCTCTCCCGGCGACGGCCGAGGAGCTGAAGGCGGCCCTGCGCTGGCACGTGGGGCACTCGCTCGGCAAGGCCTGGGAGGACGCCACGAACGGCGACCTCTTCAACGCCCTCGGGCTCGCGGTGCGGGACCTGGCCTGGGAGCGCCTCCTCGCCACCGAGAAGCGCTACCGCGAGGCCGGGGCCCGCCGGGTCTACTACCTCTCGATGGAGTTCCTGATCGGGCGCTCCCTCGGCGACTCGCTCCACAACCTCGGCCTCTACGGCGCGGCCCTCGAGGCGCTCGAGAGCCTCGGGCACGAGCTGGACGAGGTGCGGGAGGAGGAGGTCGACGCGGGCCTCGGCAACGGCGGCCTCGGCCGGCTCGCCGCCTGCTTCCTCGACTCGCTCGCGACGCTCCACCTCCCCGGCTTCGGGTACGGGCTCTTCTACCAGTACGGCCTCTTCCGGCAGGAGATCGACAACGGCTACCAGAAGGAGCGGCCCGACCGCTGGCTCCACGCCGCGATGCCGTGGACGGTCGAGCGCCCCGAGGAGGCGGTCCTCGTCCCGGTCTACGGCCGCATCGTCGACACGGTCGACCGCAGGAGCCAGTACAACCCGATGTGGATGGACTGGAAGATCCTCGTCGGCGTCCCGCACGAGATGCCGGTCGTCGGGTACGGAGGCGAGACGGTCAACGCCCTGCGCCTCTACTCGGCCCGCGCCTCGGACGACTTCGACATGGAGTTCTTCAACTCGGGCGACTACGTGCAGGCGGTCCAGGAGTCGATCGGCTCGGAGACGATCTCGAAGGTCCTCTACCCCTCGGACAAGGTCCAGAAGGGCAAGGAGCTGCGGCTCCTGCAGGAGTACTTCTTCGTCGCCTGCGCCCTGCGCGACATCCTCCGGCGGTTCCTGCGCGAGGGGCACCCCATCGACCGCTTCTCCGACCGGATCGCCATCCAGCTCAACGACACGCACCCCGCCCTCGCCGTGGCCGAGCTGATGCGCCTCTTCGTCGACGAGCACGACGTCGTGTGGGAGCGGGCGTGGGAGATGACCGTCGCCACGCTCGGCTACACGAACCACACCCTGCTCCCCGAGGCGCTCGAGAAGTGGCCGCTCCCGCTCGTGGAGACGGTCCTCCCGCGGCACCTGCAGATCATCTACGAGATCAACAGGCGCTTCCTCGACGAGGTGGCCCACCGCGCGCCCGGCGACGCGGAGGTCCTCGCCCGCGTCTCGATGATCGAGGAGGGGGAGCCGAAGCAGGTGCGGATGGCTCAGCTCGCGGCCGCCGGGAGCCACTCCATCAACGGCGTCGCCGCGCTCCACTCGCGCCTCATCACCGAGAACCTCTTCCCCGACCTCTTCCGCCTCCACCCGGAGCGGTTCAACAACAAGACGAACGGCGTCACGCCCAGGCGGTGGCTCCTGAAGTCGAACCCGGGCCTCGCGTCCCTCCTGACCGAGGTGGCCGGTCCCGGCTGGGTGACCGACTACGGCCTTCTCAAAGAGCCGCTCGACCGCCTCGCCGAGGACGCCGCGTTCCGGGACCGCTTCCGCGCCGTCAAGCGCGAGAACAAGAAGCGCCTCGCGCGGGTCATCGCCGACCTGACGCGCGTGCGGGTCGACCCCGACTCGCTCTTCGACATCCAGATCAAGCGGATCCACCTCTACAAGAGGCAGCTCCTGAACGCCCTCCACGTCGTCCACCTCTACTTCCGGATCGTGGAGGACGGCGTCACGCCTGCGGCGCCGCGGACGTTCGTCTTCGCGGGGAAGGCGGCCCCGGGCTACTGGGTCGCCAAGCAGGTCATCAAGCTCATCCACGCCGTCGGCGACCGGGTCAACCGCGACACGCGGGTCAAGGGCCTCCTGAAGTGCGTCTTCCTGCCCGACTACCGGGTCTCCCTCGCCGAGCGGATCATCCCCGCCGCCGACCTCTCCGAGCAGGTCTCGACCGCCGGGATGGAGGCCTCGGGCACCGGGAACATGAAGCTCTCGATGAACGGCGCCCTGACCATCGGGACGCTCGACGGGGCGAACGTCGAGATCATGGAGGAGGTGGGCGCGGAGAACATCTTCATCTTCGGGCACACCGCCGACGAGATCGAGCGGCTCAAGGAGCCCGGCGCCTACGCGGCCCGCCGCATCTACGAGGACGACCCGCGGGTGCGGCGCGTCCTCGACGCGTTCCGGACGTCCCTCTTCGCACCCTTCGAGCCGGGGATCTTCGCGTGGCTCTTCGAGCACGTCGTCGAGAACCACGACCCCTACTTCCACCTCGCCGACTTCGACGCCTACGCCGGGGCCCAGCAGCGCGTCGACGAGGAGTGGCGGGACCCGGCCGGCTGGACGAGGAAGGCGGTCCTCAACGTGGGGCGAATGGGGAAGTTCTCGTCCGACCGGACGATCCGCGAGTACGCCCGCGACATCTGGAACCTCGCGCCCGTCCCGCCGGGAGGTACCGCACCGCGCTAGCGCGGGATTTCCGCCCGGGGGCCGTTCGCGTCACAATCACGGTCCCCGGAGGAGCCCATGCCGAAGCCGACTTCCCGCCGCCGCCCGGCGGCCGTCGCCGTTCCCTCGAAGGTCCCCGCCGTCGCGGCGCGGAAGGCCGCTGCCCGCCCGAAGAAGGCCCCGCCGGCGAAGGCTCCCGTCGCCCCCGCGAAGCGCGACGCCCCCGGAGCGACCCGCCCGGTCGTGGACGGGACCCCCCGCGTGAACCCCGAGGGGGAGTTCCTCTGGGCCAGCTCGCCTTCCCGCTACATCGCCCGGATGAGCGCCGCGACGGGACGCGAGGTCCTCCGCCCCATCGACCCCGACGAGCTCCTGATCCAGGCGCACCGCGACAAGAACCCGCTCGAGGTCTCGGCCTCCTTCCTGGCGAGCCGCCTGATCCAGGTGACCGGGAACGAGGACTCCGTCCGCGACGCGATGAAGCGGGTCAACGCGCTCGGGACCAGGATGGCCGGCGAGCTCGGGAGGCTCACCGGCTCGAAGGCCGTCGAGCGGGGGGCCCGGCAGCTGATCGGCGTCGTCGACCGGGAGGTCTTCTTCCAGTTCCGCGAGCCGACGAAGCTCTCCGAACGGGAAGTGAAGGCGCGCATCGCCCGGCTGAAGGACGAAGCCCGTGCCGCCCTCGAGGCCCGGGGCCGAAGCCCCCGGCTGCGCGTCCTCCTGACGGGGGCGACCGGCTTCCTCGGCCAGGAGATCCTCGCGCAGGCCGCCTCGGACCGCCGGATCGCCGAGGTCGTCTCGGTCGTGAGGCCCCAGACGGTCCGCGACCCGAAAACGCGGGAGGTCATCCGCGTCCTCACGCCGACCGAGCGGGGCCGCCTCCTCCTCTCGCGCCTCGGCATCGGCGGGCGTGCGGCGCGCAAGTTCCGGTTCGTCGACGGCGACATCGAGAAGCCGTTCCTCGGGATCGGCGAGAAGGACCTCGCCACCCTCGAGAAGACGGTCACGCACGTCGTCCACTGCGCCGCCTCGGTCTCCTTCGACGACACCTACGAGAGCTCGTTCCGGGCCAACGTCCTCGGCTGCAAGAACGCCCTCGCCTTCTCCCTGCGCCTCCAGCGGGCGAAGGGGTCGAAGTTCGTCCTGCACGTGGCCATCGAGACCTCCTACATCCACGGCCGCAAGAAGAGGTCGATGGCCGCGGAGGACGCGCTCGTCTTCCCCAAGAACTTCTACAACAACTTCTACGAGCTGACGAAGGCGATGGCCTCGATGGAGACCGACCAGCACATGGTCGTGGACGGCCTGCGCGTCGTCCAGCTCCTCCCCGCGATCGTCATCGGCGACTCGCGCACCGGGAACAACCGGGGCGACACGAAGGTCGTGAACGCCCCGGTGAACGCCTTCGGGCGCGCGCAGGAGGCGCTCGACGCGCTCAAGTCGACGCCGTTCGGCGAGTCGAAGGCCGCGGCCATCGCCTCCGTCGCGATGGTCTTCCCCGCCGACCGCTCCGCCGAGCTGAACCTCGTCACCGTCGACCGGGTCGTGGAGGGGATCCTCGCCTCCCTGACCCGCCCCGAGGCGATCGGCGAGCGGGTCCACCTCGCCACCGACAACCGGATCCGGACCGAGGACATCATCAAGATCGAGAAGGAGGAGCTCGGCGTCGAGGTGAGGCTCACCGACCCGACCCTCTTCCGCAACGTCACGCTTCCCGTCATCACGGCGATCCTCCGGAAGGCGAAGGAGCCGAAGCTGGCGAACGCGCTCGAGAAGCTCGGGACGATCTTCGGCGGCTACGGCGAGTGGGGCCAGCCGATTCACCGCGTCGGCAACGACGTGCGGCTCCTCGGCCTCCCCCTCCGCCGGCCGAACACCTACGACGCGTTCCGGATGCTCTGCCGCCACAACAAGCTCGTCCAGGAGTTCGGGAAGGTGAAGGACCCCGACGAGATCGCGCGCCGCGAGAGGGTCTGGGCCGAGGCGCTCGAGAGGATCGAGAAGGAGTCGGGGCGGCAGGCCAGCTCGCTCGAGGCCCCGGAGTTCCGGAAGCGGATCGGCGAGGTCCTGAACCTGAAGACGTTCGAGCTCAGGTAGCGCCGACCCGGCGTCCGAAAGGTCCCGGGTCCAGGACGAGGTTCGTCGGCCGCACGCCGTGACGGCGCGTCAGGGTCCCGTCCCCTCCGACACGAGCTGCCATCCCGCCCACGCGACTTTCCAGCGCCCTTCCTCGGGGACGAGGTTCATCTCGAACCTCACCTTTGCCGACCGCGGGAGCATCGCGTCGAGGGACCCGATCTTCCTCGGCGCGCCGTCGAACGTCGCGGTGAACGTCGCCCGGGCGAGATCCGGCTTTCGGTCGATCTGGACGTCGGAGAACGACGTGGAGATCCGCTCGTACGCCGCGAAGTAACGGCGGATCGTCTGGAGTGCGGCGGCGCGGTCGGCATGCTCGGCATCGGTGTAGGCCGCCGCGAGAACCTCTCCCGCGGCGTCGGCGTCGCGGTCGTCGGCCGCCGCGGCGAGGGAGTCGATCGCGGCCCGCACGGGGTCCGCCTCTTTTCGGCAGGCGAGGAGAGGGACGAGGAGGATGGCGACGAGGAGCGCGTTGAGGTGGTGTTTCATGGTTCTCCCTCTTCGGCCCCGACCCGGGGCGTGACCGTCCGCGAGAGGAGGATGGCCGAAAGGAGGCCCGCGAGGAAGGTCCCTGCCCACAGAGTCGGCCCGCCCCGGGTTTCGAGAACGACGGTTCCCGCCCAGGGCCCGATCGCGAACGCGAGGTTGAAGGCCGTCATGTAGAGGCCCATGTACTCGCCCCGCCGCGCCTCCGGCGCGAGGTCCGCGACGGCCGCGTTCAGCCCGGGAAAGAGGACGATCTCGCCGAAGGTCCAGACGACGACCGACACGACGACCATCACCGGCGCGTGGGCGAAGGCGAGGAGGCCGAAGCCCGCGCCCGTCAGGACCGAGCCGAGAGCGAGGGTCTTCCCCGCCGGCCAGTGCGCCATGGCCGCGTTGAGGGGGACCTCGAAGGCGACGACGAGGAGGGTGTTGAGCGTGGCGAGGAGGCCGTACTGCGCCTCGCTCCAGCCCAGGTCGCGGACGAGGAAGAGGGCCATGGCCGCGGCGTGCTGGAAGAAGACGACCGCCACCGGCAGGACGCCGAGGAGAAGCTGGAGGAGGCGGGGGTCGCGATGCGCCGGGGGGCCGAGGGGCCTTGCGGCGTCGAGCCTCTCCGCCGCGTGATCGCGGTCCGGCCGCCCCGCCTTCGCGAGGATCGCCGCGGCGGCGAGGGAGGTCAGGCCGTCGGCGATGAAGAGGGCGCCGTACGAGAAGGTCGCCAGGAACCCGCCGAGCGCCGGACCGAGGCTCATGCCGAGGTTGATCGCGAGGCGGTTCACGGCGAAGGCGGTCTTGCGCTGATTCGGGCCGACGGCCGACGCGATCGCGGCAAGGCTGGCGGGGCGGAAGACCTCCGAGATCACCGCCCAGAGAACCGTCGCGAAGGCCACGGCGAGCGGCGTCCGCGCGACGGGGAAGGCGAGCAGGACGAGGCCCGACAGGAGGAGCGAGGCCGTCATCATGCGGTGCGTCCCGACCCGGTCGCAGAGTCGCCCCGCGAAGGGGGCCGTGACGAGCGCCGTCCCGCCGTAGAGAGCCACGATCGCCCCGGCCGACGAGGGGGGGAGGCCGAGGTCGCGCGTCAGGTAGAGGAGGAGGAACGGGAGGACCATCGTCCCCGCCCGGTTCACGAGGGTGGCGGCACACTGCACCCAGACCACGCGGGGAAGGGCGCGGAGGTCGGCCCGGAGCGGCACGGCGGGAGATCAGGCCACGAAGGCGGTGACGAGGCGGTAGGCGACGAAGGCGCCCACCCACGCGAGGACGCCCATGTAGGCGAACTGGAGGAAGGGCCAGGTCCAGCCCCCGGTCTCCCGGCGCACGACGGCGATCGTCGACATGCACTGCATCGCGAAGGCGAAGAAGACGAGCAGAGCGACGGCCCCGGCCGGCGTCAGGTCGTGCCGGAGGGCTTCCTGCAGGCCCGTCCCCTCCGCCTCGCCCTCGATGCCGTAGATCGTCCCGAGCGTGCCGACGATGACCTCGCGGGCGGCCAGGGAGCTGAGGAGGCCGATGCCGATCTTCCAGTTGAAGCCGAGCGGCTCGATGAGCGGTTCGACAGTCCGGCCGATCGTCCCGGCGAAGCTCTCGGCGATCTCGGGCGCCCGGCCGTCCTTCAGGGGGACGTGGGCGAGGATCCAGAGCGCGACGGACATCCCGAGGATGACGGTGCCGGCGCGCTGGAGAAAGACCTTCGCGCGGTCGTAGAGGCGGAGGGCGACCTGGCGGACCGTGGGGCGCCGGTAGGGGGGCATCTCGAGGAGGAACGGCGTCCGCTCGCTCTTCAGGACGGAGGACTTCAGGACGCGCGCGGTCGCGACCGCGGCGGCAAAGCCGAGAACGTAGAGGCCCAGGAGGGCTGCGGCGCGCGTCCCGAGGAAGGGGCCGAGGATGGGCCTCTCGGGAAGGAACGCGGCGATGACGAGGGTGTAGACCGGGAGGCGCGCCGAGCAGGTCATGAACGGTGCGATGAGGATCGTCGCCGTGCGGTCGCGCTTGTTCTCGATCGTGCGCGTCGCCATGATGGCCGGCACCGCGCAGGCGTAGGCCGAGAGGAGGGGGATGAACGACTTCCCCTGGAGCCCGACGTTCGCCATGGTCCGGTCGGCGATGAGGGCGGCGCGGGCGAGGTAGCCGGAGTCCTCGAGGAGGCCGATGAAGAGGAAGAGGAGGAGGATCTGCGGGAGGAAGACGAGGACGGAGCCGACGCCGCCCCAGACTCCCTCGATCAGGAGGTCCTTCAGGACCCCCTCCGGCAGGCTCCTTCCGAGCCAGGCGCCGGAGGCGCCGACGCTCCGGTCGACGAGGTCCATGAGAGGCGCTGCCGCGCTGAAGATCGTCTGGAAGACGGCGACGACGACGGCGAGGAAGACGAGCGGGCCGGCCACCGGGTGGAGGAAGACCGCGTCGAGGCGGCGCGTCCAGACCGGGGGCGCCGGGGCCTGGTAGTTGGCCGCCTCGCCCATCCGCGCGGCCCACTCGCGGCAGCGGGGGAGGTCGCCGAGCGCGGGGAGGAGGTCCATCGGGCGGGGCACGCCGATGCGCCCGCGCAGGAACTGGAGGACCGTGTCGTACCCCTCGCCGCTCGCGGCGCTGATGAGAGCGACCGGCGCGCCGAGGCGCTGGGCGAGGGACTCGGCCTCGACGTCGCCCCCCCTCCGCTCCAGCTCGTCGGCCATGTTGAGGACGACGAGCGTCGGGAGGCCGAGCGCGAGGATCGGCGCGGCCAGGACGAGGTGGCGGCCCAGGTTCGTGACGTCGAGGATGAGGAGGATGGTGTCCGGTTTGGGCACGCCCGGCATCCGGCCGAGGAGGACGTCGTGGGTGACCTGCTCGTCCTCCGAGCGGGGCGTGAGGCTGTAGACGCCCGGCAGGTCGATGACGTCGAGCTCGGCGGAGTCCTCGATCTTCAGCTTCCCGACGTGCTGCTCGACGGTGACGCCGGGGAAGTTGGCGACCTTCTGGCGAAGGCCCGTGAGGCGGTTGAAGAGGGTCGACTTGCCCGAGTTGGGCGGGCCTACGACGGCCACGACGCGCGCGGGAGGCGCGCCGTCGGCGGGCGAGGCGCCCGCCTGGGGCGGGGATTCGTCCGGAGCGCTCACGACGTGGCCGCGGGCTCCGTCCTCGCGATCGGGCGAAGGTGAAGGTGGGCCGCCGTCTCGCACCGGAGTGCGACCTCGGTTCCGTCGACGCGGAAGACCCTCGGGTCGCCGCCGGGGGCGCGGAACGAGGCGGCGACGCGGCTTCCCGGCAGGAAGCCGAGCTCCATCAGGCGCTGCCGCACGTCCTCGGGGAGTTCGATTCGGTCGAGGATCGCCTCTTCTCCCTTGCGCAGGTCGAGGAGGGTGGCGGGGTGGCGGGTGTGCGGCATGCTCGGGAAGGCCGGGATACGGTGAAACTCGATCTCAGCCAATGGGTAGGATGCGCTCGGCACGACCGGGCGTCAAGCCGCGAGAACAGCCGCGGGACCGGAATCCCGGTCCCGCGGCGCGCAGCCCGTTCGTCAGCGGCCGGGAGCGGTGGGACCCGCGAGGATGTCGAGCAGCTCGACGTCGAAGACGAGCGTCGCGCCCGGCTTGATCTTCGGGGGAGAGCCCGCGTCGCCGTAGGCGAGGGCCGAGGGGCAGACGAGCTGGGCCTTGCCGCCCTTCTTCATCAGCTGGACCCCCTCCTGCCAGCACGGGATGACACCGCCGAGAGTGAACTCGGCGGGCTGGCCGCGCTCGACAGAGCTGTCGAAGACGGTGCCATCGACGAGCTTTCCGGTGTAGTGGACCTTCACCGTGTCGCTCGTCTTCGGGTTGGCGCCCGTCCCCGCCGCGACCTCGGTGTAGATGAGGCCGGACGCCTTCTTCTGCGCTCCGGGTCCGGCGGCAGCCGTCGCGAGGAAGGCCTCGGAGGCCTGCTTCTCCTTGGCGGCCACGGCGCCCGCGCGACCCTGCGCGAAGGCCTGGATCTTCGGCCCGAACTCCTCGAGCGAGGCCTTCTTGGCGTTGCCGAGGGCCTCATCCGTCATCCCGAGCTTGAGCATCTCGAGGTCGGCGGCCGTGAGCTCGAGGCCGGCGAGGTTGCGGCCCATGACGATTCCCATCACGTAGAGGGTCTTCTCGTCGTCGGTCTTCGGCTCGAGCGCGGCCGCCGGTGCGACCGGGGCGACGGCTCCGGCGTCCTTCTGGCAGCCGGCGAGAAACGCGGTGAGGACGAGGGCCGTGACGGCCGACGTGCGGTTGCGGAACATCGGGGACTCCTTTCTCCTGGGCCCGGGGACCGCGGAAGGGGGCCCGGGAGGGCCGCCGCGGGCGAGCGTCGGCGGATGCTACGCGGAACCGGGCTTGCCGTGAAATCGGAAATCCCGTGAAAGAACGAACGGTCGTGCTATTTTTGGCCCATGGGGAAGGGCGAAGCGACCCGCGAGACCATCCTGCGCCGCGCCGTCGGCCTGGCGAGCAGGGTCGGGCTCTCGGGCCTCTCGATCGGCCAGCTGGCCCAGGAGCTGGAGCTCTCCAAGAGCGGCCTCTTTTCCCACTTCCACTCCAAGGAGGCCCTCCAGCTCCAGGTCCTGGAGTACGGCGCCGCCCGGTTCGTCGAGAGCGTCGTGAAGCCGGCGCTGGCCGCCCCCCGGGGCGTTCCGCGCATCCAGGCGCTCTTCGACCGCTGGCTCGTGTGGTCCGGGTCCGACCCCTCGTCGGGAGGGTGCTTCTTCGTGGCGATGGCCACCGACCTGGACGACCGCCCGGGGCCGAGCCGCGACCTGCTCGTGAAGCTCCAGCGGAGCTGGATGGGCTTCCTCGCCGACCTCGTGAGGTCGGTGGTTCGCCAGGGCACGTTCCGGCCGGACACCGATCCCGAGCAGTTCGCCCACGACCTGTACGGCGTCATGCTCTCCTACCACCACGCCTCCCGCCTGCTCGACGACCCGGCCGCCGAGGACCGTGCCCGCCGCGCCCTGGCCGCCCTCGTCGACGCCCGCCGCGCCGCCGACTCCTGAAAGGCCTCCGATGAGCACCGACCCTTCCGATCCCGGGATCCGCTCGAGCCTCCCGCCCCGACGGCGATTTCGCTTCTCGCTCCCGTTCCTCCGCCGAGCCGACGGCGGCCCGACCCCGCCGCGTCCCCCGCGCCGGGTCCCGTGCGCCCGGGTCGGCTGCCCGAACACCGTCCTGGACGAGTGGGAAGAGTCGGGCCTCCTCTGCGCCGAGTGCGCGCTCGAGGAGGACCTCTGCGACCGCGAGTCGCGCTGGGACCGGATCTACCCCGGCCGCTGAAGCCCGGCCCGTGCCCGCGGAGCGAACGGCCGCCCGCCGTTCGATAGACTCGCCACGACTCTTCCGGAAACAGGGTGAACGGCCGGCGACGTGGTGCGCGGCCGGGGAGGAACCATGAACATCGACTGGAACCAGGTCCTCGACACCGTGACGAAGTCCGCGACGGACGTCGGGCTGAAGCTCCTCGGCGCCCTGGCCGTCTTCATCGTCGGCCGCTGGCTGATCCACCTCGCCGTCCGCCTCGTCTCCGCCGCGCTCGAGAAGCAGAAGGTCGACCCGACGATCCTGCGCTACGTCGCCTCGATCATCGGCGTCTCGCTCAACGTCCTCCTCGTCGTCGCGATCCTCGGCTTCTTTGGCGTTGAGACGACGTCCTTCGCGGCCCTCGTCGCCGCGATGGGCATCGCGATCGGCGCGGCCTGGGCGGGGCTCCTCTCGAACTTCGCCGCGGGGGTCTTCGTCATCGTCCTCAGGCCGTTCAAGGTGGGCGACTTCATCCAGGCGGGCGGCATCACCGGGACGGTGGTGAGGATCGGCCTCTTCGCCACCGAGATCCTGACGCCCGACAACGTCCACACCATCGTCGGGAACGCGAAGGTCTTCGGCGACAACATCATGAACTACTCGGCCTCCGACTACCGCCGCGTCGACCGGACCGCGCAGCTCGCCCACGGGGTCGACCCGGCGGACGCGGTCGCCCGGCTGAAGACCCGCCTCGCCGCGATCCCGAACGTCAACGCCACGCCCGCGCCCGACGTCGAGATCCTCGACTTCAACCCGATGGGTCCGGTCCTCGCCGTGCGCCCCTACACGCACACGGACCACTACTGGCAGGTCTACTTCGACACGAACCGCGTCATCAAGGAGGAGTTCGGGGCGGCCGGCTACCCGGTGCCCGAGCAGCACATGGTGATGCGGCAGGTGCCCGCGAAGGCCTGAATCCCGCTCGCGGAGGGCGGCCTGCTTCACCGGACCGCCCGTCACGCCACCCGATCCGACGAGCGGCCGGCCGGACCCGGCCGCCCGTCGTGCCGCGCGGTCCGTCGCCGGGCCTGCTATCGTCCGCCGCCCGCATGATCTCCTTCTCGAAAGTCTCCAAGCAGTACGGCCGGCAGGTCCTCTTCATCGACGCCTCCTTCCAGCTCAACCCCGGGGAGAAGGCCGGCCTCGTCGGCCCGAACGGCGCGGGAAAGACGACGGTCTTCCGGATGATCACGGGGGAGGAGCACCCCGACGACGGCGAGGTCTCCGTCCCGAGGAAGGTCTCCATCGGCTACTTCCGGCAGGACGTCGAGGAGATGTCGGGGCGGTCCGTGCTCGAGGAGGCGATCGCCGGGAGCGGCCGGCTCGGCGACCTGCACCACGAGCTGATGGACCTCGAGCACGCCCTCTCCGACCCGGAGCGCGCCGACGAGATGGTGAAGGTCCTCGAGCGCTACGGCGAGGTGCAGCACGAGTACCAGCAGCGGGGCGGGTACGAGCTCGAGGCGAAGGCGAAGGAGATCCTCCAGGGCCTCGGCTTCCCCGACGAGGTCGTCGACGGCGACGTCGGCGCCCTCTCCGGGGGCTGGAAGATGCGCGTGGCGATGGCCCGCATCCTCCTCGGCAGGCCCGACGTCCTCCTCATGGACGAGCCGACGAACCACCTCGACCTCGAGTCGATCCTCTGGCTCGAGCGGTTCCTCCACGACTACCCGGGCGCCCTCCTGATGACGAGCCACGACCGCGACTTCATGAACCGCGTCGCCGACCGGATCGTGGAGGTGGACGGGGGAGAGATCTTCACCTGGACCGGGAACTACGACTTCTACGAGCGCGAGCGGGGCCTTCGGGAGGCGCAGCGCGAGGCGGCCTACGCCCGCCAGCAGGCGATGTTCGCCAAGGAGCAGCGCTTCATCGAGCGCTTCTCGACCCACGCCGCCAAGGCCGCGCAGGTGCAGAGCCGAGTGAAGAAGCTCGAGAAGATCGAGCAGGTCGAGATGCCCCGACGCCGCAAGGTCGTGCGGTTCGACTTCCGGACGCCGCCGCGCTCGGGCGACGACGTGGCCGCGCTCTCGGGCGTCGGCAAGCGCTACGGGTCGCGCGTCGTCTACGACGGCTTCGACTTCCTCGTCCGCCGGGGCGAACGCTGGTGCGTCATGGGCCGCAACGGGGCCGGCAAATCGACGCTCCTGAAGCTGGTCTCCGGGGCGCTCGCGCCCGACGAGGGAACGGTGAAGCTCGGCGCGAGCCTGAAGCTCGGCTACTTCGCGCAGCAGTCGCTCGACCTCCTCGACCCCTCGCTCACCGTGATCGAGCAGCTCCAGAAGGACTTCGCGATGGAGGGGCTCGGCGTCCTCAGGAACCTCGCGGGCGCGTTCCAGTTCTCGGGAGACGACGTCGACAAGCCTGTCCGCGTCCTGTCGGGGGGCGAGAAGTCGCGCCTCGTCCTGGCCCGGATGCTCTTCGACCCCCCGAACTTCCTCGTCCTGGACGAGCCGACGAACCACCTCGACCTCGCCACGAAGGAGATGCTCGTGGAGGCGCTCCACGACTTCGAGGGGACGATGCTCTTCGTCTCGCACGACCGGACGTTCCTCCGGGGCCTGGCGAACCGGGTCCTCGAGATCGGCGGCGAGGACGGAACGGGCAAGCCCGTGACCTACCCCGGCACCTACGAGGAGTACGTCGCGAAGTCGGGCCACGAGGCGCCGGGCGTCCACGCCTGACCCGCGGTCAGGGCGCCCTCCTGCGCCGCTGCCCGCCGGGCGACGGGTGAGCGACGGAGGCGTGTAGTCTCCCGCCCATGGGAGACCCGCGCGTCTACTTCGCCGCCGAGAGGACCCTCCTCGCCTGGATCCGGACCGGGCTCACCGTGATGGCCTTCGGCTTCCTCGTGGCGCGGTTCGGCCTCTTCCTCCGGCTCGTCGCGCTCCAGCTCGGCGCCGAGGCGCATACCCCGCGCCTCGCTCCGATGTCGAACGCGATCGGGATCCTCCTCGTCCTCGCGGGGACGGCGTCGATCCTCTTCGCCACGCGCGAGCACCGCGCGTTCCTCGCGACGCTCCCGGAGGCCGACCGCCCCGCCGGTCGCGCCGCGCGCGTCCACGAGGGGCTCGCGACGCTGCTCGGCGTCCTCGGGATCCTCCTCACCGTCTACCTCGTCCTGTAGCGCGGCCCGGCGACTCTTGACGGCCGGGGCCGAGAGACCGATCGTCCTCCCGCCCCCGCGGAGGTGGCCCGATGACCCGAACGACACCCGCCCTCCTGCTCCTTCTCGGCCTTTTCGCCGCACCGGTGGCCACGGCCCAGCCTCCCGCGCCGGCGACCGCGCCGACGTCGGTCGCGAAGGACCCGCGCGTCGTCCAGGCGCTGTCGCTCCTGACGGCCTGGCTGGACGCCGAGCAGGCGCACCGGCGCCTCCCCGGGGTCTCGCTCGCGGTGGTCCACGACCAGGAGAGCCTCCTTGCGCGCGGGTTCGGGTACGCGCACGTCGAGACGAAGGTCCCGGCGACGCCGCAGACGATGTACTCGATCTGCTCCATCTCGAAGCTCTTCACCGGCGTGGCGGTGATGCAGGAGCGGGATGCCGGCCGGCTCGGGCTCGACGACCCCGTGTCGAAGCACCTCCCGTGGTTCTCGATCGGAGGGATGCCCGAGGGGGCGCCCCCCGTCACGGTCCGCGGCCTCCTGACCCACTCCTCGGGCCTCCCCCGCGAGTCGGACTTCCCCTACTGGACCGGGCCCGGTTACCCGTTCCCCCCCGCGGAGAAGGTGCGAGAGCGGGTTTCCGGCCAGGAGATGCTCTACCGCCCCGAGACCTATTTCCAGTACTCGAACCTCGGCCTGACGCTCGCGGGCGAGGTGGCCGCGGCGACGGCCCGCCACCCGTTCGCCGAGCTGGTCCGCGCGAACGTCCTCGACCCGCTCGGGATGAAGGACACCGAGACCGAGCACCTCGACCGCTGGCGCGGGAACCGCCTCGCGACCGGCTACACCGCCCCGCGACGGGACGGGACGCGGGAGAAGGTGCCGCCCTACGAGGTGCGCGGCATCGCGCCGGCAGCCGGCTTCACGTCGACCGTCGAGGATCTCGGCCGCTTCGCCTCGTGGCAGTTCCGGCTCCTCGGGACCGGGAAGACCGAGGTGCTCGACGCCGACACCCTCCGCGAGATGCACCGCGTCCAGTTCATGGACCCCGGCTGGAAGACGAGCTGGGGGCTCGCCTTCCAGGTCTGGCGCAGCGGCGAGAAGACGTTCGTCGGGCACAACGGCTATTGCCCCGGCTACCAGAGCCAGCTCCTCCTCCAGACGCAGGAGAAGGTCGCGACGGTCTTCATGACGAACACGAACGGCATCGACGCTCAGAAGTACGCCCAGACGGCGTACGACGTCGTGGCCCCGGCCGTGAAGAAGGCGCTCGACGACCCGAAAGGGGCGAAGCCCCACGTCGCCGCGTTTGCGCGCTACGCCGGCCGGTACGACAACTGGCTCGCGGGCGAGGCGACCGTCTTCCCGTGGGACGACGGACTCGCGCTCCTCCCGACGCCCTCCGAGAAGCCGCTCGACGCCCTCGTGAAGCTCAAGCCCGCCGGGGAGCACCGCTTCCGGCGGCTCCGCGACGACGGGGGCCTCGGCGAGGAGGTCCGCTTCGAGGTCGACGAGAAGGGCCGCACCGTCCGCCTCTGGCGCTTCAGCAACTCGATGGAGCGGGCCGCCGATCCGCTCCCGGCGAACTAGCCGGCCGTCGGTCCGTTCAGGGCTTCGGGTCGCCCGCCGGCTCGGCGCCGGGCACCCACCAGCCGCCGATCTCGATCTCCACCGCGTCGAACGGGACGGCGCGAACGACGGCATCCCCCTCGTAGGCCCCCGCGAGCGTCCAGCGGTTCGCGCGGCTCTCGAAGACCTCGAGCGTCCGCGCGAGCGGGTCGACGAGCCAGGCCCAGGTCACCCCTTCCTCGAGGTAGACCGCGAGCTTGCGCACCCGGTCGAGGCGCTGCGTGGAGGGGGAGAGGACCTCGCAGACCCAGTCGGGGGCGAGGGTGAAGAACGCGTCCGTCGGGAAGGCGGGCATCCGCTCGCGTCGCCAGCCGGCGAGGTCGGGGACGAGGACCTGCCGCCCGAGGTGGACCTCCGGCTCGAAGACGATCCACCAGCCCCCCGGCCCGCCCCGTCCCCGGTCGAACGGCGGCCCGAGGTCCCCCCCGAGAACCGAGGTGGCCCGTGCGCGCGGCGCCGCCGGCCGCGGGGAGGCGATCAGCTCCCCGTCGACGATCTCGCCGATCACGTTCTCGGGCAGGGCGAGGAGGTCGGCGTACGTCGCCTCCTTCTTCGGGCTCCGGCTCGTGGACACGGGGGAAGTCTAGCGCGCGGCGCGCCCCGCATCGGTCCCGAGCCGAAGCCCTCCGGCGGAGGCGAAACGCCCCGGTCCTACCTCCGCGTTCCGACGGTCGCGCGCAACAGCCGGAGCCGAACGTCCAGCTCCTCCGGCGTCATGTGGGCGTACTTGGCGGGAAGGAGCCTGCGGCTACTGGCCTCGAAGACGGCGAGGAGCTCCATGTACTCGAGGAGCTCGGCGTCGCGGGAAGGGAAGTAGTCGCTCGCGGCCTTCTCGAAGTGCGCGGCCGTGACCGGGGCGTCGCCTCCCGCCTCGCGGGCCGCGTCGTCGTTCGCCATCAGGACGACGGCCTCGACGTCGGCGTTGCTGTAGCCCACGAGCTTGGCGGAGAAGGTGTCGCGGATGGTCGCGAGGTCGACGTCGCTCTTCAGCCTGTTCTTCTTCACGAGGGCCTTCGCGACGGCCTCGACCGTCTCGGGCTCCTGCGAGTAGAGGAACGGGATCTTCCGGTCGAGGCGGCCGGCGCGCTTCAGGTCGACGTCCAGCTTGTCGGGGCGGTTCGTCATGACGAGAAAGAGGATCCGGCCCCGGTTCTGGGTGTCGGACATGAACTCCTTGATCCGCGCGATGACGCGGCTCGAGGTCCCGCCGTCCCCTTCCCCTTCGGAGTTCCCGAACGCCCGGTCTCCCTCGTCGATGATGACGACGACCTGCCCGATCGCCTTGATGACCGTCAGTATCCGCTCGAGGTTCCCCTCGGTCGCGCCGACCCACTTGGAGCGGAAGTTCTTCAGCTTGATCGTCGGGAGGCCGCATTCCTTCGCGAACGCCTCGGCGACGAACGTCTTCCCGGTCCCCATCGGGCCGGTGAAGAGCATCCCCATCGGGACGCGGCTCCTGCGCCCCTCGCGGATGTTGTCGGCCAGGACGAGGAGGTCCTTCTTGACCTCCTCCATCCCGCCGACGACCGAGAAGTCGTGGCCCGGCTCGACGAACTCGACGAGGCCGAAGCACTCGCGCTCGAGGATCTCCCGCTTCCTCTTCGAGATGAGCCGGTCGACCTCCTTGCGCGCCCGCTCGGCCGCGTCCGCGGCCGCGGCGACCGCCGGGTCGGCGGCGCCGGGGGCGAGGAGCGCGCGGATCTCGTCGCGCGAGAGGCCCGACGTGAGCTGCGAGAGTTTCTTCGCCCTCTCGGCGGCGTCGGGCGCCGTGCCGAGGAGGCCGGCGATGAAGGCCTCGCGCTCGGAACGGTCCTCCTCGGCCGGGGGCGGCGGCGCCAGGATCGCCTCGATCTGGAGGAGCTTGAGGCCCGCCGTCAGGTCGGCGTAGCGCTCGGCCTCCCTCTCGGAGAGGCGCGGGTCGACGATCCGCGCGGCGGCGAGCCGGGTCTCGCGGTCGGGCATCGGGACGTCGACGACGGCGACCTTCGGGTTCGAGACGAGCTTGGGGGAGAGCTCGGCGAGGTTCTCGGCGACGAGGAGGACGACGTTGTCCTGCTTCTCGATCTGCGGCAGGAAGGACCAGCGGTGGAGCGTGACGATCGAGGCCCGGTCGAGGTCCCCCTGGAACGACGGGTCGCCCGACGGGGCGATCGTCTCTGCGTACTCGACGACGACGCCCACCTTCCGCGACGTGACGAGGAGCCGCTCGAGCCCTCCGAGCGCCTTCTCGCGCGGGGCCTCGCGCATCAGCTCGGCCTGCGGCTCCGCCTCCTTCGCCTTCTTCGCGAAGCGCACCCCGGTCGCGAGGTTGTAGACGGCGATCGTGTCCCTCACGTCCTTCCAGAAGACGTCCGTCAGGAACTCCGTCAGCGGCCTGAGCGCGCCGTCGACGTGGACGAGGTCGTGGACGTTGCCGTGGAGGATGAAGAGGACCGCCTCGTTGCGCAGGTAGCGGCGGCGGAGGTCCTCGGCCCAGGGGGGAAGGATGCGAACGTCGGCCATCGTGGGCTCCTTGCGGGTGCGGGTCGGGCTCAGGGGCTCGAAAGGCCGGAGGGCTCGAGGAGCGCCTCCGTGTCGCGGGCCGACTGGCGGATCGCCTCGACCCCCTCGAGGAGCTCGTCGAGCTGCCCGGAGAGCTCCTTCGGCGACTGCATGGTGACGATCTGGTCGGCGATGAGCTGGAACGAGTTCTCGATCAGGTCGAGCTGCCCGCGCGCGACGCCCAGGTATCGCTGGATGTCGCGCATCCGCTCCTGGCGCTTCACGACGATCGCGAGGTTCCTCTGCGCGATGTCGGTGCGCGGGTCGGACGGGTCTCCCCGGCGCACGTCCGCGGCGTAGCGCTCGACGTCGCGGGCGAGAGCCCGCTCGTCGACCGAGTCGAGGTACGCGGAGTAGCGCGCGCAGGTGAGGGCCATGTCGAGGAACGCGTCGACGAGCCGGTCGGTCTTGGCGAGCTCGGCCCGGAGGAGGTCGCCGGTGAAGGTCGGGTTGTGGGAGGCGAGACGCTCGATGTCGACCCGGCGAAGGACGAGCGCCTCGACCCGGTCCCGGTCGGCCGGCGGAAGCCCCGCGATCCGCCGCCGTCGCGCCTCGGCCTCGGCCGCCTCCTCGAGCTCCGTGAACCGGGGGTCCCAGAGGCGTCGGCGAAGGAGGCCGCTGTCGGGCGCCCAGAGGAGCCAGAGGGCCTCGGCGCCGAGGCCCGCGAGCGCCGGGAGCGGGTTCATCGTGAGGAGAGAGAGCGCCACGGAGCCGCCGAGGAGCGAGAGGTTGTAGGGGTTCGCGAACGCGGCCTTCAGGTAGGAGCGGCGCGGGAACGCCGTCCCCTCGCGCCTGCCCTTGAGGAAGGAGAAGGCCGCCTCGACGGCGACGTCCTTGCGGTCCGTCGTCTTCGTGGCGGGGCGCGGCGCCGCGGCCTTTCGTCGGGTGACCTGCTGCTCGGCCACGGCGATGGGCCCCTACGCCGCCGGCTGCGGCGCGTAGAGCATGTCGAGGAGGCGCTTCTCGATCGCCCGGAACTCGTCGGAGGACTTCAGGTGGACGTCGCGCTCCGCGAAGGCGGGAACGTCGACGCGCTGGAGGATGCGGGCGGGGCGCGACGAGAGGACGTAGCAGGTGTCGGCGAGGTAGACCGCCTCGGAGACGTCGTGCGTGACGAAGAGGATGGTGTTGTCCTCGACCCGGGAGACGTCGAGAAGGAGCCCCTGCATCCCCCAGCGGGTCATCGGGTCGAGCGCCCCGAACGGCTCGTCCATCAGGACGACGCGCGGCTTGTTGACGAGCGTCCGCGCGATGGCGACGCGCTGCTTCATGCCGCCCGAGAGGTCCTTCGGGAAGCGCCCGGCGAACTCGAGGAGGCCGACCTCCTTCAGCACCTCGCGCGCCCTCTCGCCGCGCTCCTTCGCCGCGACCCCCTGGAGCTTCAGGCCGTACTCGACGTTCTCCTGGACCGTGAGCCAGCCGAACGACGTGTAGGCCTGGAAGACCATCCCGCGGTCCCGGCCCGGCTCGCCGACGGGCTTCCCGTCGAGGAGGATCTCCCCCTTCGTCGGCGGGAGGAGCCCGGCGACGGCTTTCAGGATCGTCGACTTGCCGCACCCGGAGGGACCGAGGAAGACGACGATCTCGCCGTGCCCCGGCTTGTCGAGGACGTCGAACGTCACGTCCCTCACCGCCTCGGTCCTCTCCCCGCCGCGCCCGACGTAGGTGACGGAGAGGTCCTTCACGGAGAGGCGCGGGGCCCCCTGCGCCGTCGCGCTCACGACGTCGCCTCCCGCCAGCGGAAGAGGAGCCGGGAGGCCGACCGGATGAGGAAGTCGGTCAGGAGGCCGATGCCGCCGATGACGAGGAGGCCGGCGAAGGACCACGAGGCCTTCTGGTGTGTCCGGGCCAGCTCGACCATGTAGCCGAGGCCGTGCTCGGGGTTCACCGCCTCGGCGAGGATGACGTAGGTCCAGGAGATCGCGTTCATGACGCGGAAGGAGTCGAAGATCTCGGGAGCCGCGGCCGGCAGGAGGACGGTCCGGACGACCTGGCCTCGCGAGGCCCCGAGCGTGAGCGCCGTCTGGACGTACTCCTCGGGCACCGTCCGGATCGCCGTGACGACGACGGGGAGGAGGTAGACGAAGACGCCGAGGAAGAGGAAGGCGATCTTCTGCTTCTCGTAGATCCCGAACCAGAGGATGAGGAGCGGGATGAAGGCCGAGATCGGCATGTAGCGCAGCGGGGAGACGATCGGCTCGAAGAGGCGGTTCACCGGGGTGAACGCCCCCATCAGGACGCCCAGCGGGAGCGCCACGGCGGACGCGAGGAGGAAGGCGAGGACGATCCGCCGGGTGGAGACGAAGATCGCCAGCCCGAGGTCGTACTTCAGGAAGAGCTGCAGCGTGCCGCGGACGACCTCCGTCGGCGACGGGAGGAAGTCGGCGGGCGCGAGGCCCCCGTAGCTCAGGACGCACCAGGCGGCCAGGACGAGGACCGGCATGACGAAGCCGAGGGCCAGCGCCGCCCCCTTCGGGAGCGGCGCCCGGAGCGCGAAGAGGCCTCGGTTGCTCAAGCGGAAGACCTCATCGAGAGGCGTCTCCTTCGTGGGGGGCGCGGGGGGGTCGCGAAACCCCCGCGATCATTGCGTCGCCAGGACGACCTTGATGTCGGTCCGGCGGTTCAGCTGTCGGCCGGCCTCCGTCGTGTTGTCGGCGACCGGGTTCGCCGAGCCGCGCCCGATCGTCTGGAAGCGGGAGGGCTCGATGTTCGGGAAGTTCTGGAGGACGTAGTTCTTGACGGCGAGGGCGCGGCGCTCGGAGAGGAGCATGTTGGCCGACGCCTTCCCGGTGGCGTCGGTGTTCCCCTCGACGCGCAGGTAGGTGTTCCCGAACGAGGTCATCGTCTCGCCGAGGGCGTCGAGGACGAAGTACGAGCCGCCCATGATCTCGTCGCTGTTCGGCGTGAAGTGGATCTGGATCTGCTTGTTGATGATCGCGCGGTCCGAGGCCGACGGGGCCTTGGCGGCGACCTTCGGTTCCTCGACCTTCTGGGTCTCGTAGGCCGGGGCGAGGGCGGCGAGGAAGCGGGTGTCGGCCCAGTCCTTCGCGTCGACCGGCCGGGTGACGAGCCCCTTCTTCCGCCAGATGACGAAGGCGGTGTCGAAGAGGGTCTCGTAGTGCGCCTTGCCGCCGGTCAGCCCGTAGAACTGGGCGTTGTCGGCGTAGGGGGTGAGCTTCAGGCCCGAGAGCATCCCCGAGACGGTCTCCTCGTCGAGCTTGAGCGCCCGGCCGACGACGTTGTAGGCCCCGGCGGGGTCGTTCTTGATCATCTCGATCCCCTCGAACCAGCCGTGGACGAAGTCCCGGACGGTCTCGGGGGCCGAGTCGATCAGGTCCTGCCGGGCGCAGAGGGTGTCCGCGATGATGTTCGTGGCGGCGGAAGTGGAAACGAGGACGTGCGCCTCGTCGCCGCGCGCCTCGACCGCGGAGGAGAGGTCCGGCTCCCAGGTCACGGCGGCGTCGACCTGCCTGGCCTTGAACATCGCGGCGGCGGCGGGGGCGTCCTGCGTGAAGACGATCGCCTTCTCGACCGCGGCCCGGTCCTCGGGGGTCAGCCCCGACTGCGACAGGAGGTAGAGGAGGAGGAAGTGGGAGGGGGTGAACTGCGTGCAGGCGACCTTCTTCCCCTTGAGCCCCTCGATCGACGTGATCGAGGAGAGGGAGACGATGCCGTCGCCGCCGCGGGACCAGTCCTGCAGGAGGATCGACTTCGCCTTCGCCCCCTGCTCGGCGAGGATCGACGCCTCGCGCGCCCAGTTGTCGACCGTGTTCCACATGATGTCGACGTCCCCCTTGCGGAACGCGGCGAGCTTGGCCGCCGGGTCCTCGAGGAGGACGAACTTCACGTCGAGGCCGAACCTCTTCTTGTAGGACGACGCGGGGCCGGGGTCCATCCCGGCGTTGAAGACGACGCCCGGGGCGTGCCCGGCCCAGGTGTTGATGCCGACGACGAGGGGCCGGCCCAGCTTGCCCGCGCCCGCGAGCGCGGCGCCCGCGACCCCGGCGGAGCCCTTGCCCCGTTCGGCGTCGGGCGGGGCGGTCCTGAGGGCGTCGAAGTCGTTCGCGTCGACGCCGGCCGTCTTGCCGGCGGTCGCGCTCCCCTTGCCGGCGCCGGCCCACTCGCGAACCTGGTCCCCCTTGTAGAACCAGAAGGCGTAGCCGAGGACGCCGAGGACGATCACGGTGATGAAGAGCTTCGCGAACGGGGTCAGCTTCATGTCCCTCTCCCTGGCGGGAAGGACGGCCGCGCCGGTTCACGCCGCATCGCGCCGCCCGTCCCCCTCCGGTCCGAAACGCGAACGGCCCCCGGACGGGGGCCGTTCGGCGGTTACATCGTCTTCTGGCCCTGCGCCGCCTGCGCGGCGGCCCGCTTCGCCTTCAGCTCGGCGAGCTGCTGCTTGGCCTGCACGTCGCCCGCCTGGGTCTTGAGCGCCGCGAGGCGCCCGTCGAGCGAGGTCTCGGCGAGCTCCTTGCCGAGGTTCGCGGCGGCGACCGTCGTCTTGATGTGGTCGCGGACGTTCTCGAGGGCCTTGACCTCGGCGTCGACGGAGAGGCCGTCGAGCTGCTCCTGGATCTTCAGCCGGGCCTGGGCCGACTGCATCCGCGCGAGCATCGTGTCGCGCTCGGCCTTCAGCTTCTTGATCTCCCCCTGCACCTGCAGGAGAGAGCTCTTGGCCGCCTCCGCGTCCTTCGAGGCGGTGTCCATGTCGGCCCGCATCTCCGTGATGTCGGCCTCGAGCTGGTTCTTCTTCTGGATCAGGATGACGGCGAGGTCGTCCTGCGCCGTCTCGACGGCCGCGTTCAGCTCGGCCTCGGTCTGGGCCAGCTCGCGCGTCGCCTTCTTCAGGCGCTCGTCGATGTCCTCGCGGCGCCGGATGATCGACGCGGTCGCCGTCTTGAGCTTCGTGTACTTCTCCACCATCGAGTTGATGGCGTTCTCGTAGGCGATCTCCGGGTGCTCCTTCTCGACGTCCGAGATCCAGATCGAGAGGAACCCCTTCCAGAGGTTGCCCAGCCGCGCGAAGAAACCGACGTTGGCCATTCTTCAGTCCTTCCTCTCGGGCGCGGGCGCCGGCTCGATGAGCCGCGGAGATTCCTTGACCACCCGCGCCACCTCCTCCTGCCCGAAGAACTCGAGGACCATCTGGACCTCCAGCTTCTTCGAGTTACAGCTCGTCTGTACGGCGACCTGCTCCTGCAGTTTCCGGTCGAGCAGGGCCCGCGCGTCGGCGATCTTCTGCTCGTAGCCCTGGACGATCGCCTGGACCTCCCGCGCCGTCTCCGCGGTGTCCGCCGCGGACCTGCGCAGGTACCCCTCGAGGGCCTGGATCGACTCGACCCCCGCCTCGATGATCTTGTCGACCGGGACGCCGAACGCCTTGAGCGAGGCCTCGACGATCTGCCTCTTCACGGCCGGGTCGGTTCCCGGGGGGAGGCTGCCGAGGAGGGCCTGGGCCTTGGCGAAGAGGTCCCGCTCGGAGGCGTCGACCCCGGCCGCGTCGAGGACCCCATCGAAGTCGACGTTCCCCGCCACGGCCTTCGGCGGCTCCCTCACGAAGGTCACCGGCGGAGGCTCGGGCGGCGGCGGCGCGACTCCCGCGTCCGCCGGGAAGACCCCGGGCTCGAGGGGGGAGGGGCTCTCCTCGCCTCCCTCCTTGACGACGAACCAGCCGAGGACGGTGTGACCCCAGTTTTTCTTTTCGCTCATGGTGAGGGTTCCGAATTCGGGATCTTATCAAGCGCTCCCGCCGGAATCCGCTTTCCGCCCTCCCCGTCGTAAAGTCTTCCGAGGATGAAGTCCGGCCACTACCGCCGCTCGATCGGAGACCTCAGGCGGCGGCTCGCCGCGGCGGTGCCCGTCGAGACATTGAAGAGGCTCCACCGGAGGGAGCCGTCCCGGCACTTCGCCGTCGTCCTCCGGCAGGCGCTCTTCTTCGCCGCGGCGTTCGCGGCAGGGTGGGCTTTCGAGAGCCTCTGGGTCCGGGTCCCCGTCGCCATCGTCCTCGGGTTCTGCGTCTTCGACGGCACCGTCCTCCTCCACGAGGTGGTCCACCGGGCGGTCTTCCGGAAGGACCGGCCTCTCGCCTACCGCCTTCTCGGGCTCCTCTACGCCCTTCCGTCGGGGATCTCCCCGTCCCAGTTCACCCGCTGGCACCTCGACCACCACGCCGAGCTCGGCTCCGGCGAGGACGACCCGAAGCGGGCCCACCTCTCGCCGAAGAGGAACTCCCGCTGGCTGAAGCTCCTCTACGCGACCCCGGCTCTCTTCCCGATCTACTTCCGGGCCGCCCGGAAGGAGTCGGCGACCTACCCCGCCCCCCTTCGGAAGACGATCGCCCTCGAGCGGCTCGCGGCGACCGGCCTCCACCTCGGGGTCGCGGCCGCGATCGGCCTCCTCGGCGGCTGGGAACGCCTCGCCTGGCTCTGGGCCGTCCCGGTCTTCCTCGTCTTCCCGCCGGCCTTCACCCTGAACCGGCTCGGGCAGCACTACGACATCGTCCCGGAGGAGCCGGCGAAGTGGGGAACCCGGATGGCCCGTTCCCGCTTCTGGGACTTCGTCTACCTCTGGTCGTCCTACCACCTCGAGCACCACTACTTTCCGACGGTCCCCTTCTACCGGCTCCGGGAGCTGAACTCCGCGCTGACCCCGTTCCTCGAGCGGGAGGGGGTGCGCGAGCGGCGCTACCGGGATCTCCTCGTCGACTGGTTCGTCAGGAACCGGGCTCCCCACACGGACTGGGCCGCGGCGGGAGGGCCCCCCGTCGCCCCGACCGGGAAACCGGCCTGAGGCCGGCGGGGGGATTCCCTTTCGGGCAACTCGCCCGCGTCCCCTCCGTACTAGAATCCACGACTCCCCGATGTCGGAAAACCGTGGCCGAATCCTCGTCGTCGACGATGAACCTTTCGCCCGGACGGTCGTCCGGCGGATGCTGGAGCTGGACGGCTGGTCGGTTTCCGAGGCGCGGACGACGAAGGAGGCCGGGGTCCTCCTCTCGCAGGAGCCCGAGCCCGTCGCCCTCCTCCTCGACGTCCTCCTCGAGGGAGAGAGCGGCCTGGAGTTCCTCGAGCGCTCCCGCGAGGCCGGGCTTCTCGTCCCGGTCATCGTCATGACGTCGATGGAAGACGTCGAGACGGCGGTGAGGGCGATGAAGGGGGGCGCCTACGACTTCCTCGTCAAGCCGGTGACGCCCGAGCGGCTACGGACGGCCCTGACCCACGCGGCCGAGCGGCGCGCCCTCCTCGACGAGAACCGGAACCTGCGAAAGCGGGTCCGGCAGGAGGCCTTCGGCCGGACGCTCGTCGGCGAGAGCCCGGCGATGAAGGCCCTCTACGCGGAGATGGAGCGGGTCGTGGAGACCGACATCGCCGTCTGCCTCCTCGGCGAGACGGGGACGGGCAAGGAGCTCGTCGCCCGCTGGCTGCACGAGAACGGCCCGCGCGGCAAGGGACCCTTCGTCGACATCAACTGCGCCGCCATCCCCGAGACGCTCATCGAGAGCGAGCTTTTCGGGCACGAGAAGGGGGCCTTCACCGGCGCCGCCGCCCGCCACCGGGGGAAGCTCGAGCAGGCCGACGGCGGGACGCTCTTTCTCGACGAGCTCGGGGAGATGGCCCACCCGACCCAGGCGCGGCTCCTGCGCGTCCTGCAGGAAAAGACGCTCGTCAGGGTCGGCGGGAGCGAGACGGTTCCCTACAACGCCCGGCTCGTGTCGGCCACTCAGCGCGACCTGAGAGCCGCCGTCCAGGAAGGGCGTTTCCGCGAGGACCTCTACTTTCGCGTCGTCGTCTACCCGCTCCGCCTCCCCCCCCTGCGCGAGAGGGCGGACGACGTCCCGCTCCTCGTCCATCACTTCATCCGCGTCTTCCGCGCGAGCACCGGCCGGCCGGTGGAGGGGATCACCCCCGAGGCGCTCGTCGCACTCGAGGCGTACGACTGGCCCGGGAACGTCCGCGAGCTGCAGAACGCGGTTTTCCGCGCCGTCGTCTCGGCGCGCGGGCCGTTCCTGACGACGGCCGACTTCCCCGACATCTCCCCCGACCGGGCCCCCCGCTACCTTCCCCGCCCCTACCCGGCGCGCCCCGAGGCCCCGGCGTCCGCGCCCCCCCCGAAGGCGTCCGTCGACGTCTCGCCGCGCCTCGTCACGATGGAGGATCACGAGCGCGCCGCCATCCAGCAGGCGCTCGACGCCGCGGGCGGGAACGTCCGGGCCGCCGCCGACCGGCTGCAGGTCGCCCGCTCGACGCTCTACCGGCGCATCCGGGCTCTCGGGCTGACGGCCGTCTCCTGAACCCGGGCCCCCGGGCGGCGCCGCGAGCGCGCCCGGGCCGCTCTGCTACTCTCCCCTCCCGTCCGGGGCGGCCACCCCGCGGCCATTTCCCCTCCCGAGGATGCCGATGGCGACCGAAGTCTCGACCCCGCCCCAGACGCCGCTCCACGGCCTTGCGCCCGACGACCTCGTCCGGGCCTACCGGCTCGCGCTGACCTCCCGCCGGCTGGACGACCGGGAGATCCAGCTGAAGCGGCAGAACCGCATCTTCTTCCAGATCAGCGGGGCGGGGCACGAGGCGGTCCAGGTCGCCGCGGCCCTCCTGATGAAGCCGGGCGTCGACTGGCTCTTCCCCTACTACCGCGACCGCGCGCTCTGCCTGGGCCTCGGCGTGACGCCCCTGGAGATGCTCCTGACGGCCGTCGGCGCGATGGCGGGCGAGGCCTCCGCCGGCCGCCAGATGCCGTCCCACTGGGGGTCGCGGCGCCTCAACATCTTCACGACCTCCTCTCCGACCGGCTCCGAGTGCCTTCCCGGCGTCGGCGTGGCCGAGGCGGGCCGCTTCCTCGCGCGCCCGGAGTCGCGCGGGTTTCTCGGGGCCACGTCCGGGTTCTCGAAGGACGAGGTTTCCGTCGTCACGATCGGGGACGGGTCGACCTCCGAAGGGGAGTTCTGGGAGGCGCTCAACGCAGCCACGACGCGCAGACTCCCCGTCCTCTTCCTCGTCGAGGACAACAAGTTCGCCATCTCGACCCCGGTCGAGGTCAACACGCCCGGCGGCTCGATCTCCAAGGTCGTCCGCGGGTACCCCGGCCTCTTCCTCGCCGAGGTCGACGGCTGCGACTTCCTCGCCTCCTACGACGCCCTGAAGTGGGCCTTCGCCTACTGCCGCGAGCGAAAGGGCCCGGCCCTCGTCCACGCACACGTCGTCCGCCCCTACTCGCACTCCCTCTCCGACGACGACCGGCTCTACAGGACCGAGGACGACCGGAAGAAGGACGTCGAGCGCGACCCGCTGACGCGGATGGAGGCGCTCCTCCTGACGCACGGCTTCCTCGACGCCGCCGGCCTCGACGCCCTGAAGGCCGAGGTCGAGGCCGAGGTGGCCGCCGCGGCGGACGAGGCCGTCGCGAGCGCGCAGCCCGGCGCGGACGAGCTCCTCGCGCACGTCTACTCCCCCGACGTCGACCCGACGTCGGCCGCGTTCGACACCGAGTCCTCCCCCGCCTTCACCGGGAACCCGACGACGATGGTCGACCTCATCAACGCCGCCCTGAAGGACGAGATGCGCCGCGACGGGCGGATCGTCGTCTACGGGGAGGACGTGGCCGACGCCACGCGGGAAGAGGTCCTGGCCGAGTGCAAGGGAAAGGGGGGCGTCTTCAAGGTCACCTCGGGCCTCCAGCGGGCCTTCGGCGGCGACCGCGTCTTCAACTCGCCGCTCGCCGAGGCGACGATCGTCGGCACCGCGATCGGCTGGGCGGCGCGGGGGCTGAAGCCGGTCGTCGAGATCCAGTTCTTCGACTACATCTGGCCAGCCATGCAGCAGCTGCGCGACGAGCTGGCGACCGTTCGCTGGCGATCCGGCGGGACCTGGAAGTGCCCCGTCGTCGTCCGCGTCGCCATCGGCGGCTACCTGACGGGCGGCGGGCCGTACCACTCGCAGTCGGGGGAGGTGGCGTTCGCACACATCCCCGGCCTGCGCGTCGTCTACCCCTCGAACGCCCTCGACGCCAGCGGCCTCCTCCGGACCGCCATCCGCTGCGACGACCCGGTCCTCTTCCTCGAGCACAAGCACCTCTACCGGCAGACGCACAACAAGGGCGCCAACCCCGGGCCCGACTACGTGGTCCCGTTCGGGAAGGCGAAGACCGTCCGCCCCGGGAACGACGCGACCCTCGTCACCTACGGCGCGACCGTCTTCCGGAGCGTCGTGGCGGCCCGGAAGATCGCCGAGGACTCGGGGAAGGAGGTCGAGGTGATCGACCTGCGCACCCTCTCCCCCTACGACTTCGGCGCGATCGCCGAGAGCGTGAAACGGACGAGCCGCCTCCTCGTCGTCCACGAGGACTGGCAGACGCACGGCTTCGGCGCCGAGGTCGCCGCCCGGGCCTCCGACGAGCTCTTCGAGCACCTCGACGCGCCGGTGCGGCGGGTGGGGGCGAAGGACGTCTTCTGCGGCTACGCGCCGCAGCTGGAGGACGCGACGCTGCCCCAGAGCGCGGACATCGAGGCCGCTCTCCGGGCGCTCCTCGCGTACTGACGCATGAGGCGGGCGGGCCCGGGCTTCGCCCTGGCGGCGCTCTTTCTCGCCTCGCTCGTCGCGGGCGCCTTCTTCGCCGACCCCCTCGGCCTCCTCGAGGAGGCCGGCGGCCTCCGGCTTCGCTCGGCCGGCGCCCTCTCGACGACGGTTCCCGGGCCGGGCGGGACACGGCTCCACCTCTTCGAGCTCGGCCCGCGCTCGGCCGAGGTGCCGGTCGTCCTCCTCCACGGCCTCGGGACCGCCTCGCACTACTGGACCGGTACCGCGGTCGACCTGGCGCGCTCGGGGCGGACCGTCCTCGTTCCCGACGCACCCGGCTCGGGTCGGAGCGACCCGCCGCGCCCGGAGGCGGGCTGGGGGATTCCCGGGCGCGTCGCGGCCGTGTCGGCCCTGCTCGACGCCCTGCGCCTCTACGAGGTCGACCTCGTCGGCCACTCCCTCGGCGGCTGGACGGCCGGGGCCTTCGCCCTCGCCGAGCCGCGGCGGGTGAGGCGTCTCGTCCTCGTCGATGCCGCCGGGTTCACGAAGCCGGACCCCGCCGCCCAGGAGGCGCTCCGCCGGAGCCTCTCCCCCGGGACCCGGGATGGGGCGCGTCACCTCTACGACCTGCTGTTCCTCCGGAAGCCCTTTCCCGCGTCGGGATTCCTCCTCGACGCCCTCGGGCGCCAGTACCGTGCGGAGAACGTCGTCGCGACGGTTGCGGCGCTCGAGGAGAAGGACGGGCTGCGCGGTCGCGAGGCCCTCCTCCCCGCCGGGACCGTCTTCATCCACGGGGCCGACGACGAGATCTGCCTCCTCGCCGATGCCCGCAGGGCTTTCGCGAGAGTCCCCGGCGGCCGCCTCTTCGTCGTCCGGGGGACGGGCCACGACGTGCCGCTCGAGGCGCCGCGCCTCTTCCACGAGACTCTGCGCAGGGCCCTCTCCGGGTAGGGCCTCTCGTCAGCGTGCCGGCAGGACGAACCCGTCCGGCCCGGTGACCCTCAGACCGGCGCCGGGAGACGTCGCGACGACGACGAGCTCGTGACGCCCGGGTGCAAGGCGCGCCGTCAGAGCGCCGGCCGGGCGGGACCTGTCGAAGAGGACGCTCCCGTCCAGCCTCGCCTCGATTCCCCCGCGGCTCGAGAAGGTGTAGAGCCCCTCTTCCGGCACGACGAAGCTCCCCGTCCCGGGCGCCGGGACGGGAGCGAACGCCCCGAGGGACGCCCGGGCCGCCTCCGCCGCCCGAGCGGCGGGAATTCTCCAGAGCGTCCAACCCGGAAAGCCGGGGAGGGCTCCCCCGGAGGCGGCCGGCGACCCGTCGAGGCCGCGCGGCGTCGCGCTCGCCGCCTCCGTCGCCGCGTCGGCGAAGAGGAGGTCCCGCGCGGGGACGTAGCGAAGCGTCGCGAGCGTCGCGGCCTGGCGGATCGCCGGCACCGGGCTCCCGGGAGGCTGGAGGAGCGCGTCGACGACGAACGCGTTCCGGGCGGCGCCGGGAGCGAGGAGGACGTCGGCCGGCCCGCGCGCCGCGAGCTCGGCGGCGACGGCGTCGGCGAGGTCCCGCTCCGGGCCTCCGAACGCGCCGTAGAGGCGCGGGGAGGAGAGCCAGCGGAGGAAACCGGCCACGTCGGAAAGCGAGGCGGCCGCGACGACGACCACGAGGGCTGCCGAGACCAGCCGGCGCCTCGCCGGGGCGAAGAGCCCGGCGAGGCGTTCGGCGCCGAGGCCGGCCAGGACGACGAGAAAGGGAGCCGCGACGGACGCACGGAAGGAGTTCGCCGCGGTCTCGACCGCGGCGAGGCTCGCTACGAGCAGCAGGCCCGCGACGGACGCGAGGAGGCGCACGGCCCCGTCCCGGCGCACGCCGCCGGCGACGGCGACGAGAGCGAGGCCCGACACCGCGGGCGGGAGAGCGGGGCGGGACGGGTCCCCGTGCCTCTCGTTCGGGTCCCCTCCCACGGCGAACAGCCTCGAGTAGGCGGCGAGGTTGCGGGCGAGGTTGGGGAGCAGGCGCTCCGCGCCGTCCCGCGTGGCCGCCAGCTCGCTCGTCCGCGCGAGGGCCCGCTCGGGGTGAGACGCGTAGAGGACGGCAAGCGGCCCGGCTACGAACGCCCACGCCGCGAAGCCGGCCATGGCAAGCCCGAGCCGGGACCGCCCCCGGCCCTCCTTGCGGTGACGGCGCGCGGCGTCGAGGAAGACGAGCGCCGGGAGCGGCAGAAGGGCCCATGCCGCCGGGTAGCCCCAGGCCGAGAGGCCCAGCAGGGCGCCCGCTGCGGCCGCCCAGGCGCGCGAGGAGCGGCGGCCGGCCTCGAGGGCCGCGAGCGCCGCGAGGACGACGAGGAGCGCCGTCGCCACGGCGAGCCAGCCCCAACGGCCCGTCGTGAGGAGCCACGAGGACGTAGCCAGGAGCGCGGTGGCGAGAAGCAGCGGCAGCGGGCGCCCGGGCGCAGCGGCCGCGGCGAGGGCCACGGCACCGAGGAGGAGGAGGAGGGAGGGAGCGATCGAGATCGCCCTCGCGGAGGCGATGCCTCCCCCCGCGGCCCGGTCGACGGCCGAGATCGCGTGGAGGTACGGGTTCGTGACCCAGAAATTGACGAAGCCCGCGTCGGGCGGCTGGAGCGGGCTCGTGCCGAGGAGGGGCGCGCCTTCCGCTGCCGCGATCCGGGCCGCCCTGAGAGCGAGGGCCTCGTCGATCCACGGCCCCGGCGGGGCCTCGCTCCAGCGGACGACGCGCAGGAGCCCTCCCATCCCCAGGAGGGCGAGCAGCAGCGCCGCGAGGGCGGCGCGGCGGGCTCCTTCCGTCACTGCGGCCCCTCGGGCTCGAAGGTCGTGACGACGGGGATGCTCGCACCCTGTGCGAACCGCTCGTCGAACGCCTCCGCCAGGACGCGGCCGTCCATGTCGCGCGCGATCGGCTCTCCCGCGAGCGCGAGGAGCGTCGGCGCCAGGTCCACGGCGTCAGCCGAGGTGAGCCGCACGCCCGAACGGATGCCGGAGCCCCAGAAGACGAGGAACCCGTCCGCGCCGCCGGCGGGGGACGCCGCGGGCGGCCGCCCGCGCACGAGGTCGAGAAGGGCGGCGAGCGGGGGCGGCGGGCCGAAGCCCGAAGGGGCGAAGACGCAGAGAATCCTCTCGCGCCCCTCGCGCTCCAGGAGGTCGCCGATCGTGTCGTCGAGAAAGCGGTAATAGGCGAGGAGCGCCTTCTCCTCCGCGTCGGCGTAAGGGCGGGCGGATCCGAGATAGCGCCGAGGCTCCGCGGACGGACCAAAGGTCCGGGCCGGTCCGGAGAGGCCGGAGAGGACCAGCGCCGAGACGTTCCCGGTTCCGGTGGGAACGGCGGCGAGGGTCGCGCCGACGATGCCGAGGTCCCGGGCCGCGCCGGCCGCCGCCCCGGCCTGCCGGCGGGTCTCCTCGGGCAGCGACGCCGGCTCGAGCGCCCTCGCGAGCGACCGGTCGAGGTTCCCGGCACCGAGGAGGAGAAGCTGCGCGCGAGACGCGACGTCCGGCGGCAGGGCCGTCCCCTCCGCCGCGCCCCCCGCGAAGAACGCCTCGGTCGCCCAGAGCACGAGGCCCTCGCGCGGCGGCTCGGCCGCCGGCCAGCCGAGGACGGCGGCCTCGTGGCGGCGGGCCGCGAGGATCTCCCAGAACGCGAGGCTCCGCCTTCCGGCGCCCCCCTCGGGCCGGGGCGCGAAGAAGGGGACGGAGAGCGGACCGGCGGACCCGGGCAGGCGCGGGAGGAGGCGCAGCGTCCCGAGCGGCGTGTCGACCGCCTCGCCGGCGAGGACCCCGTGTTTGCGCGGGAGCTTGCCGGTCGCCACGGTCGTCCAGAGCGCCGCCCGGTCGTGCGGGGAGAGCGTGCCGAGCGGCCCGCCCGCGCCCTCCTCGAGGAGCCGCGCGAAGACGGGCAGCGTCCCGTCGGAGGCGGCGCGGGAGAGAAGCTCCCAGGAGACTCCCTCGAGACCGACGACGAGGAGGCTGCGCGTCGTCGTCCCCGGAATCTCCTGCGGCGCCGCGAGAGGGGCGCGCTCGGGGCCCCTTCGGCCGAGGAACGGGACGACCGAGAAGAGGGCGAGCGGCCCCAGGAGACAGGCGGCGGCCACCCGCCCTCGCGGCCGCGCCCGCGCCGCGGCGAGGGCCGCGAGGGCCGAGACCGCGGCCGCGAGCGAGACGCCGACGAGGAGCCGCCGCGTCCCGTTGCCGAGGAAGAGGTAGTGCCCCTGCCGCTGCGCCTCCGCGAAGACGCCGAGGAGGAGGAACACCAGCGCCGCCGCTCCCCAGAACCCCGGCGAGGGGGCCCCGGGCTCCTTCACGAGAAGGCCGGACGGCGCGAAGAGGAGGGCGCCGAGGAGACCGCACCCCGAGAGGAGGCGCAGGGCGGGAAGGGGGGCGAGGAGGTCCGGGTTCAGGGCCAGGAGGACGTTGCCGAAGGCGACGCCCGCGATCGCCCCCAGGAGCGCGGGGTGGCTGCGCGGGAAGGCCTCGCTCATAATCCGCGTCCGCGAGTCTCGCCGTCTTCCGCATGGTGGTCAACGAATCGCTCCGCATCCTTCGCACCGTCCGCTACGACGCGGCCCATTTCTCCGTGTTCCTGCAGGCCGGGACGATCGCCGCGGCCGCCAGGCCGGGGCAGTTCGTCATGATCCAGGCCGGCGACGGCCTGCGGCCCTACCTGCGGCGAGCCTTCTCCGTGGCCGACGTGACGACGGTGGCCGGCGTCCCCGGCTTCGAGCTCGTCGTGCGGGCCGTGGGGGTCGGGACCGAGGCGCTCGGGCGCTTCGCCGAGGGGACGCCGATCCCGGTCCTCGGGCCTCTCGGGGTGCCGTTCCCCATCGACGACCTGAAGCAGTCCGACCGCGTCGCCCTCGTGGCCGGCGGGATCGGCCTGGCGCCCCTCGTCTTCCTCTCCCGGCGGCTCGCGGAACGCGGGATCCCGGCCGACCTCTTCTACGGGGGGCGGAACGAGAGCGAGGTCCTGAAGCGCCCGGACTTCGAGCGCTTCCTCGGCGCCCACCGATGCCGGTACGCGACCGACGACGGCTCGCTCGGCAGGAAGGGCCGCGTCACCGACATCCTCGGCGCCGCGCTCGAGGCGGGAACGAGCTACCGCCGCGTCTACGCCTGCGGCCCGGTCCCGATGTTCCGCACCCTGGCGGCGATGCTCGAGCCGCGCGGGGTCGAGGGCTCCTTCGCCCTCGAGTCGGAGATGGCCTGCGGCTTCGGGGTCTGCCTGGGCTGCGTGATGCCCGGACGCGACGGCCGCTTCCACACGATCTGCACCGAGGGGCCGTGCATGCCCCCGACCGCCATCGACTGGAGCCGCGTGTGACCGTCGACCTCTCCGTCCACCTCGGCCGCCTCGCGATGAAGAACCCGATCGCGACGGCGTCCGGGACGTTCGGCTACGGTCTCGAGTTCGCGGAGTTCGTCGACCTCGGCAGCCTCGGCGCGATCTCGGTCAAGGGGCTCTCGCTCAGGCCCTGCCTCGGGAACCCGCCGCCCCGCATCTGCGAGACGGACGCGGGGATGCTGAACGCCATCGGCCTGCAGAACGTCGGCATCGAGGAGTTCCTCGCAGAGAAGCTCCCGCGGCTCCACGAGGCGGGCGTGACCGTCCTGGCGAACGTCTGGGGGGACACGGAGGCGGAGTACCGCGCGGTCGTCGAGCGGATCGGCGACGACCCGCGCGTCGCCGCCGTCGAGCTGAACGTCTCCTGCCCGAACGTGGTGAAGGGGGGGATGGTCTTCGGGAACGACCCGACCGCCCTCGGGGCGCTCGTCGCGGCCGTCCGTCCCGCGACGCGCCTCCCCCTCGTCGTGAAGCTCTCGCCGAACGTGACCGACGTCGTCACGGCGGCGAAGGCGGCCGTCGACGGCGGGGCCGACGTCCTCTCCCTCATCAACACGCTCGTCGGACTCTCGATCGACGTCGAGCGGCGCGAGCCGAAGATCGGCTTCACGACCGGCGGGCTCTCCGGCCCCGCCATCCGCCCCGTGGCGCTCCGGATGGTCTGGGAGGTGCGCCGGGCGCTCCCGCAGGTGCCGATCTTCGGGATCGGCGGCATCGAGACCGTCGAGCACGTCCTGGAGTTCCTCATCGCGGGCGCCAACGCCGTCCAGGTCGGAACCGCCAACTTCCGTGACCCCGGCGTCTCCGGGCGTCTCGTCCGCGACCTCGCCCTCTGGTGCGAGCAGCACGGCGTGACGCGGGTGGCCGAGCTCACCGGGACCCTGAAGACCCGCCCGCGCCCGGAGAAGGCCTATGCCTGACGGCCGCAGCCGGATCGCCGTCGCCCTCGACGCGTCGGACCGGGACCGGCTCCTCGCCCTCGCGCGCATCGTCGCCCCCGCGGCCGGCGTCCTGAAGGTGGGGCTCGAGGCGTTCTGCGCCCACGGGCCCGCCCTCGTCGCCGAGGTGGCCGCGCTCGCGCCGGTCTTCCTCGACCTGAAGCTCCACGACATCCCGAACACGGTCGGCGGGGCCGCCGCCGCCGCCGCGCGGACGGGGGCTTCGATCCTCAACGTCCACTCCGGGGGGGGCCGCGAGATGATGCGCACGGCCGGCGAGCGGGCGCGAGAGGCCGCCGCTGCCGCGGCGCTCCCGCCGCCGAGGGTGATCGCCGTGACGGTCCTGACGTCGCTCGACGCCTCCGCCCTCGCCGAGGTGGGCCTCTCGGGGACCCCCCGCGAGGCCGCCCTGCGGCTCGCCGTCCTGGCGCAGGCGTCGGGCCTCGACGGCGTCGTCTGCTCGCCGGAGGAAATCGTGGCGATCCGGGCCGCCTGCGGCCCGGGATTCCTCCTCGTCGTCCCGGGGATCCGTCCCGCGGGGAGCGCCGCCGGCGACCAGAAGCGGATCGCCACCCCCGGCTCGGCCGCCAGGGCCGGCGCCGACCTGCTCGTCATCGGGCGCCCGATCACGGGTGCGGCCGACCCGGCCGCCGCCGCGAGGGAGATCGCCCGCGAGATCGAGGCCGGCCTCACCGGCTGAGGGCTACTCGACCGGGATTTTCGTGTAGCGCTCCTTGCCGCGGCGCGCCTCGGCGGCGCGCTCGGCGAACGCGATCTCCTCGTCGAGGAAGTCGCGCAGCGCCCGGAGGAGCTCGATCCCGGAGGTCGCGGCGCGCGCGGCCGACTCCGCGTGCCCCCGGCTCGCCAGCCCCAGGGCGAACCGGTTCACGAGGTCCCCGAGCGGCTTCAGGAAGCAGCCGTCCTTCCCGCAGGGGATCCCGGCGCCGAACCCCGCGAACCCCGCCTCGCCGCGGCTCTCCGCCGGCCCTGCTCCCCGGCTCTCGCCGGCCCGGGAAGGGCCCTGGGCCGCCGGGTCGAACCCGGGACCGAAGTCGGCCTCGAGCCCGTCGCCGGCCTTCCGCGTCCTCCTCGTCCGCTTCTCAGCCACGCTCCGCCTCCTCCCGCGCCCGCTCGAAGCGGACCGTCAATCGTCCCGACTCGACCTTCGCCTTCGTCGGGACGTGGCCCGACAGCGTCCGCGGGATCGGGATGTGGTGCCGGAAGTTCCCGAGGGTGACGATGAGGTCGCCCGAGGCGACCGCGAGCTCGACGTCCTCGCGCTCGACGAAGGGGAGATCGAGAGTCAGGAGGTAGTGCCCCGTCTTCTTCTGGTAGCGGTAGGGAGCCGTCGTCCGGAACGAGGCCGCCGGGTCGACTCCCGAGAAGAGGCCGGCGCCGAGCTCGGCGAGGCCCGCGGCCCCGACGACCTGGTCGTCCTTCAGCGGGACCGTCCAGATCGGAACGGGGTCGAAGTAGCTCTTGGCCTCGGCGAGGAACTGCGCCTGGGTCCGGCGCCACTTGTCGAAGAACGCGTCCGCCAGCGAGCCCGGCAGGAGACGGTTCACGATGACGGCGTCGACGGTGAAGCCGTAGAGGCCGAAGTACATGAACGCCCGCTGGGTCTCCCGCATGACGATCTTCTCGGCGTTCGTCACGAGGCGCACCGTGGTCGTCCTCGGGTCCTTCAGGAGGGCGTCGACGCCGTCCAGCTTCTCGGCGAGCGACTTCACGTTGTCGAAGTAGCGCTCCGTCGGGAGCGGCACGCTCGTCATCTTCTCGGCCACCGGGCGCGCGACCTTGAGGAACGACCGCTCGATCCGGAAGAGCTTCTTCATGTACCAGTCGAGGGTCGGAGGGAGCGAGACGAACCGGAGCGACTCCCCCGTCGGCGCGCAGTCGAGGATCAGGACGTCGTACGCGTTCTCCTTCGCGTAGCGGTTGACGTAGAGGAGCGCGGAGACCTCTTCCATGCCCGGGAAGATGGCGAGCTCCTCCGCGAGGACCTCCTCCACCCCGGTCACCGCGAGGAGGGTCGAGATGTACCCGGAGATGTCCTGCCAGTGCCGCCCGATCTCCTCGGTCACGTCGACTTCCTGGATCCAGAGGTTCTCGGCGACCTCGACCGGAATCCCGCGCCTCTTGTCGGCGAGGCGCCCGTCGAGGTCGAAGGCGTCGGCGAGAGAGTGGGCCGCGTCCACCGACATGACGAGCGTCTTCAAGCCGCGGGCGGCGAGGGTCAGGCCCGTGGCGGCCGCGACGGTCGTCTTTCCGACCCCGCCCTTTCCGGTGTAGAGGAGGATCCTCATCGGTCGAGGGGCGCCATCTTAGCCCCGGCCGCGGGCCTCACCATCCGCGGAGACGGCCCCGGTCCTCCCGCTCCCGCCGGGAGAGCTTCCCGGCGCTGGCGTCGCGCCTCGGCGCGAGGAGCCGTTCCAGCCGGCGCGCCTCCAGCTGCTCGGGCGTCAGCTCCGGCGTCGTCTCCTCGTAGAGGGTCCTCGCCTCGGCCTTCGGGACGTGCTTCTCCGTGACGGTCCTGACGACGAGGGTCCGCCGCCGCCCCGGCACGGTGACCTGGAGCCGGTCGCCGGGCCTCACCGTCCGGTGCGGCTTCGCGGCGGAGCCGTTCAGGTCGACCTTCCCCCCCTCGCACGCCTCCTTGGCCTGAGAGCGCGTCGGGTAGATGCAGGCGACGTCGAGGAAGACGTCGAGGCGGACGCCCGCGGCGCCCGCCTCGTCCTCGCGCTTCTTCTCGCGCGTCATCCGCGCCGGCCCGACAGCCTCAGAAGACCGGCTTCTGGACCTGCCGGTCGAAGTTGTAGACGTAGTTGTAGCCGAGGACCTTCACGCTCTGCGTGTACTTCGCCTCGACGATCACGTCGGACCCGTGCTTGCGGACCTTGATCTCCTGGAGCGGGAGCGGCGTCCCCGCCTCCTGCGCGACGATGAAGATCTCGTACTGGATCTTGTCGAACGTCTTCACGCCGGCGAAGTTGGCCTGCTCGGTCATCGCGTCGAGGACCTTGTTCCCGGCGATGTGGAGCGGCACGACCTTGAAGAGCGCGATCCCGACGAGGATGACGAGGGCGATCCCGACGATCGTCCCGAACGCCCCTTCCCCCCGGATCCGTTTTCCGTTGAGCATGTTCAGCCTCCTGTTCCCTTCCACCCGGCGGGCTCAACGGACGACTCGGAAGGTCCGGTCCCAGCGGGTCCTCGACAAAAAGTGTATCGCGCCGTCGAGGAGGCGGCGCACCCCGGCGCTGCGGCCCCCGATCGGCTCCGGAGGCGGCCGTACGGACCAGTAGACGAAGAGGGCCCGGCCCCGGACGAGACGCCAGGGAACCGGCCCCCAGGCCCGGGAGTCCCTCGACTCGTCCCGGTTGTCGCCGAGGACGAAGAACGTCCCCTCCGGGAGCGTCAGGGCGGCCAGCTCGTCGCGGCCCCGGAGTGCGGCCGGCACCCCCTCCCCGGCGAGGACCGCCGGGTCGCGGTGGACGGCGTAGGGCTCGACCCGGGCCACCCCGTCGACGTGGAGCCTCTTCCTGCGGATCTCCACGGTCTCGCCCCCGAGGGCGACCGCCCTCTTGATGAAGTCGCGCTCCGGCGCCTCGGGCCCCTTGAAGACGACGACGTCCCCGCGGCGCAGCTCCCGGCGGGGGAGGAGGGGTCCCCAGGGGAGGCCTCGCGGCGCCCAGGCGAGCTTGTCGACGACGACGTGGTCGCCGACGAGGAGGCTCTCCTCCATGGACCCGCTCGGAATCTGGTAGGTCTCGAACAGGAACGCCTTCACGAAGAGGGCGAAGACGACGGCGACGAGAACGGCCTCCACGTACTCGCGCGGCGTGGTGCGGCGGCGCGGGACGAGGGGCGCCGGGCCGTCGCCGGCGGCAGAGGCCACGGCGCTCGCCCTCAGTCGACCTTCAGGACCGCGAGGAAGGCCTCCTGCGGGAGGTCGACGCGCCCGACCTTCTTCATCCGCTTCTTGCCTTCCTTCTGCTTCTCGAGGAGCTTGCGTTTCCGCGTGATGTCCCCGCCGTAGCACTTGGCCAGGACGTTCTTGCGCAGCGCCCTCACCGTCGACCGCGCGAGGATCTTCGCCCCGATCGCGGCCTGGATGATCACCTCGAACATCTGCGGCGGGATCATCTCCTTCATCTTCTCGACGAGGGAGCGGCCCTTGGTCTGGGCCTTGTCGCGGTGGACGATGAAGGCGAGGGCGTCGACGGGCTCGCCGTTGATGAGGACGTCGAGCTTGACGAGGTCGGCGGGCGCGTAGCCCGTGAGCTGGTAGTCGAACGAGGCGTAGCCGCGCGACACCGACTTGAGCTTGTCGTAGAAGTCGAGGACGACCTCGTTCAGCGGGAGGTCGTACTTCAGGACGGCGCGCTGCGTGCCCGCGTACTCGAGCGAGACCTGCCGGCCGCGGCGCTCCTCGCAGAGCGCGAGGATGCCGCCGAGGTACTCGTCCTTCGTGATGACCGTCGCGAGGATGCGCGGCTCCTCGATCACGTCGACGAGCTGGGTCTCGGGGAGCTTCACCGGGTTCGAGATCTCGAGGACCTCGCCGCGCGTCGTCGTCACCCGGTAGGGGACCGACGGGGCGGTCGTGATGAGCGAGAGGTCGAACTCGCGCTCGAGCCGCTCCTGGACGATCTCGAGGTGGAGGAGCCCGAGGTACCCGCAGCGGAACCCGAACCCGAGCGCCGTCGACGACTCCGGCTCGAACGTGAACGACGCGTCGTTCAGCCGGAGCTTCTCCATCGCGTCGCGCAGGTCCTCGTAGTCGTCCGACTCCGTCGGGAAGACGGAGGCGAAGACCATCGGCTTGACGTCCTGGAAGCCGGGGAGCGCCTCCGTGGCGGGACGCTCGGCCTCCGTCATCGTGTCGCCGATCTTCGTGGAGTGGAGGTCCTTGATGCCCGCGATGACGTAGCCGACCATCCCGACCGTCAGCTCGGGGACGACCTGCTGCTTCGGGGTGAAGACGCCGACCTCCTGGACCTCCGAGACGAGGTCCATGCCGAGCATCTTCACCTTCATGCCGGCGCGGATCGCCCCGTCCTTGACCCTCACGAGGCAGGTCACGCCCCGGTAGACGTCGAACCAGGAGTCGAAGAGGAGGGCCCGCAGCGGGCCGTCGGCGTTCCCCGTCGGCGCCGGGACGTCGTGGACGATGTGCTCGAGGAGCTCCCGCACGCCCGTCCCGACCTTTCCCGAGGTGAGCGCGGCGTGCTGGGCCGGGATCCCGATGACCTCCTCGATCTGCTCACGGGCCATCTCGGGGACCGCGCTCGGGAGGTCGACCTTGTTGATGCAGGGGACGATCGTCAGGTCGCCGTGGATCGCGAGGTAGGCGTTCGCGAGCGTCTGCGCCTCGACGCCCTGGGTGGCGTCGACGACGAGGACGGCCCCCTCGCAGGCCGCGAGCGAGCGGGAGACCTCGTAGGTGAAGTCGACGTGGCCGGGCGTGTCGATCAGGTTCAGGACCCAGGTCTGGCCGTCCTCGCCCCTGTAGTTGAGAGAGACCGCCCGGGCCTTGATCGTGATGCCGCGCTCCTTCTCGATCGGGTTGTCGTCGAGGACCTGCTCGCGCATCTCGCGCGCGGTCAGGGCGCCGGTGATCTCGAGGATCCGGTCGGAGAGGGTCGTCTTCCCGTGGTCGATGTGGGCGACGATCGAGAAATTGCGGATGCGGGAGGGATCGGGCATAGGTGTCCGGACGGTCGCCGTCCGAACCCTCTATTCTAGAAGACTGACAGGGAAAGTGCTGGCCTGCTCCGGACCCGGGGGGTCCGGGGGGCGGCGACTCGCGTGGACAGGGCGACGCCAGGGACGATCACGCCCCGTTCAGCCCGGGGGGGCCTGGGGGCGGCGAACAGCGCCCCCCGGAGAGCCTCGTCGATCCTCGGCGGCGGGCGCCGGAGGCTTCCACGGCAGGCCCTCGAGCGGCCAGCGCGACCGGGCCGGCGCCGCGAGCCCCTCGTGCGGCGCGCCGGCCCGGTGGCGGAGAAGCCCCGCGAAGGCGACCATCGCCGCGTTGTCCGAGGTGAGGGCGCGCGGGGCGAGGAGGACCTCGACGCCGCGCCGCGAACCCCAGGCCGTCAGGCGCTCGCGGAGGAGCGAGTTCGCCGCGACCCCGCCCGAGACGGTCAGGAGGGGGAACGGGGCCGCCCCGCGGAGGCGCTCCAGCCGGTCCTCGACCTGCGCCACGACCGCCTCCTGGAACGCGGCGAGGAGGTCCCGGAGGGCGGGCGGGGCCTCCTCCTCGGGGAGGGCCGGCCCCCGAAGGGCGACCCCCGTGTTCGGCGAGAAGCCGAGCGCGGCGAGGCGGTCGCGCACGGCGGTCTTAAGGCCCGAGAACGAGAGGTCGAGCGAGCCCCCCTTGAAGCGCGCCACGGCGAACGGCTCGGCGACCCGGCCGGACCGTGCGAGGCGGTCGACGACCGGGCCGCCCGGGTAGCCGAGACCCGCCATCTTCGCGACCTTGTCGTAGGCCTCTCCGGCCGCGTCGTCCCGGGTCCGCGCGAGGACCGAGATCCCCTCCGGGCCGAACGAGAAGACGTGGGAGTGGCCTCCCGAGACGACGAGCGCCGCGAACCGCGGGGGAACCGCGCGCGCCGGGGCGCCGGAAAGGTCGAGGAAGGGGGAGAGGGCGTGCCCCTCGATGTGGTGCCCCGGGACGAACGGGACGCCGAGGCCCACGGCGAGGCCCCGCCCCTCGGCGAGGCCGACGAGGAGGGCGCCGACGAGCCCCGGGCCGGCCGTCGCGACGACGAGGCCGACGTCCTCGAGGCGGGCGCCGGCGCGTTCGAGCGCCTCGTCGAGGAGGGGCGGCAGGTTCGTCAGGTGGGCCCGGGCCGCGATCTCGGGGACGACCCCGCCGTAGCGCCGGTGCATGTCGACCTGGGAGGAGACGACGGAGGCGGCGATCCCCCCGTCCTCCCGGAGGAGGGCGACGGAGGTCTCGTCGCAGGAGGTCTCGAGGCCGAGGACGAGGCTCACGGGAGACGGAGGAGGCGCGTCAGCCCCTCGGAATGCGGCGGGGTCGAGACGCCGGCCTCCGTGACGATCGCGTCGACGAGCTCCGCGGGGGTGACGTCGAAGGCCGGGTAGAGGGCCGGGACCCCGGCCGGGGAGAGAGAGAACGGCTCCCGGCCCGTCGGGTCGAGGAGGAGGACCTCCTCCCCGTCCCGCCACTCGATCGGGATCTGGCGGCCGGTGGGGCACGCCGCGTCGAGCGTCGTCCGGGGCGCGGCGACGACGAACGGCACCCCGTGGGCGCGACAGGCCAGTGCGACACCGTAGGTTCCGACCTTGTTCGCGACGTCCCCGTTCGCGGCGATCCGGTCGGCCCCGACGATCGCCGCCGAGACGCGCCCGGAGGCGATGAGGGTGGCGGCGGCCACGTCGGGGAGGATCGTCACGTCGATCCCGTCCTTCGCGAGCTCGTAGGCGGTCAGCCGGGCCCCCTGCCAGAACGGGCGGGTCTCGTCGGCGAAGACCGCGACGGGGCGCCGCGCCGCGAGGGCGCGAACGACGCCGAGCGCCGTGCCGACGCCCGCCGTCGCGAGGGCCCCCGCGTTGCAGTGGGTCAGGAGGCCGAGCGGGGCGGCCGGGTCGCCGCCGAGGACGGCCGAGACCCAGTCGGCGCCGTGCCGGGCGATCGCCGCGCACGCGGCCCGGTCCTCGTCCTGGAGCCGGGCCGCCTCGGCGAAGAGGAGCGCGGCCCGCGCGGCGGGGGGCTCGGACGCGGACGCCCGCCAGGCGTCCCGCATCCGCGCGACGGCGGCCGCGAGGTTGACGGCCGTCGGGCGGGCCGAGGAGAGGAGGGTCGCCGCCTCCTCCCAGGCCTCGTCGTGACCGTGGTCCTCCTCCCGGGCGAGCTTCGCCGCCTCGACCGCGAGGCCCCACGCCGCCGCGACGCCGATGAGCGGAGCTCCGCGGACGGCGAGGCTCCGGATCGCCCCGGCGGCCCCGGCGGCCGTGGCGACGTCGACCCAGACCTCCTCGCCGGGGAGGCGGCGCTGGTCGAGGAGACGGAGACGGCCGGGCGCGGTGTCGATGGGGACGACGCGCGTCGAGGGCTGCGGGCTCTTCACGCGCGGACTATAGAATCGATCCTCGCCGCTGAGTTGCCGGTCCGTCCCGGTTTCCCCACCACACGACGGACCCGAGGAGTCTTCCGATGGCCGTTCTCCCCCGCAGCATCCGAGACCTCGCGCTCTCCTCTCGCCGCGTCTTCCTGCGCGTCGACTTCAACGTCCCGATCAAGGACGGCGTCGTGAAGGACGACACGAGGATCACGGAGGCCCTTCCGACGATCCGCCTCGCCCGCGAGAAAGGGGCGCGCCTCGTCCTCGCCTCGCACCTCGGCAAGGCGAAGGGGGCGCCCGACCCGAAGTACTCGCTCGCCCCCGTGGCGAAGAAGCTCGAGGCGCTCCTCGGCGCGCCCGTCGCCTTCGCCTCCGACTGCGTCGGGGCGACCGCCGAGGCGGCCGTGGCGGCGCTCGCCGACGGCGGCGTCCTCGTCCTCGAGAACACCCGCTTCCACGCGGGCGAGGAGGGAAACGACGCCGCCTTCGCGAAGAGCCTGGCCGCCCTCGCCGAGGTCTACGTCAACGACGCGTTCGGCACGGCGCACCGCGCCCACGCCTCGACGGCCGGCATGGCGGTCCACTTCGCCCCCGAGGCGCGCGGCGTCGGCCTCCTCATGGAGAAGGAGCTGACCGCCCTCGGGAAGGTCGTGGACGACATCGACCGCCCCTTCGTCGGGATCCTCGGCGGCGCCAAGATCCTCGGGAAGATCGCCGCCCTCGAGGCCCTCGTCGAGAGGGCCGACACGCTCCTCGTCGGCGGCGGTATGGCGAACCACTTCGTCGTCGCCCTCGGCCTCGGCATCGGCAAGTCTCTCCTCGAGCCCGAGGGGGTGCCGATCGCGCGGAAAGTGATCGACCGCTGCAAGGAGCGGGGCGTGAACCTCGTCCTCCCCTCCGACTTCCTCGTCGCCCCCTCGCTCGAGGCGGCGGGCCAGGCGAAGGCCGTCGCGATGAACGCCATCCCCGAAGGCCAGGCGGCCCTCGACATCGGACCGAAGACGCTCGAGATGTTCGCGCGGATGACGAAGGACGCGAAGACGATCTTCTGGAACGGCCCCATGGGGGTCTTCGAGACGAAGCCGTTCGACGCCGGCACGCGCGGCGTCGCGCAGCTGATGGCCGACTCCGGCGCCTTCACCGTCGTCGGCGGCGGCGAGAGCGTCGAGGCGGTCAACGAGGCGGGCCTCGGGCCGAAGATCTCCCACGTCTCCACCGGCGGCGGCGCCTCCCTCGACCTCGTCAGCGGCAAGAAGCTGCCGGGCGTCGAGGCGCTTCTCTAGCCCGTCCTCTCCCGACCACCGAACCGCTTCGGGGCCGGCTCGCGCCGGCCCCGCCTTCACCGGAGGCCCCATGCACCCCTCGCGCACGCCGCTCGTCATCGCGAACTGGAAGATGAACAAGACGCCTTCGGAGGCCGCTCTCTTCTGCGACGACTTTCTCTCGCGGCTCCCGGCGCTCCCGGAGTCCGTAGACCTCGCGATCGCCCCCGCCTTCCCGGCGCTGGAACGGGTCGGCCGGCACCTCCTCCCGACGCGGGTGAAGCTCGCGGCCCAGGACGTCCACGTCGAGCCGAAGGGGGCCCACACGGGCGAGGTCTCCGTCGCGATGCTCGCCGACGTCGGCGTGGCGATGGTCCTCGTCGGGCACAGCGAGCGCCGGCGCGACCGGAAGGAGACCGACGCCGACTTCTCCCGGAAGATGAAGCGGCTCGCCGACGCCTCCCTCGCGCCCGTCTACTGCGTCGGAGAAACGCTCGAGGAGCGGGACGGGGGCCGGACCGAGGCCGTCCTCGCCGTCCAGATGGGGGCGCTCGACGTCTTCGGCGACAGCCTCCCGCCCGGCTTCGTCCTGGCCTACGAGCCCGTCTGGGCGATCGGGACGGGCCGCGCCGCGACTCCCGAGATGGCCGACGACGCGCACGCGTTCCTTCGCGCCCGGCTCGCCGACCGCTTCGGAGCCGACGCGGCCGGCGCCGTCCGGATCCTCTACGGCGGCTCGGTCACCCCGGCCAACGGGAAGGAGCTCTTCTGCCGGCCCCAGATCGACGGCGGGCTCGTCGGCGGCGCCTCCCTCGTCCCGGCCGACTTCGCCGCCCTCGCCCTGGCCGCCGGCGGCTGAGCCCCGCGGGCATTTTGGCCTTTGCGGGCCGGTGGGGTATCCTCACCGGCCCGTTTCGCCTCCGGGCGGCGGGCCGGAGACTCGCGCATGATTTACGTCCTCGTCCCGATCTACATCGTCGTCTGCGTCTTCCTCATCCTCGTCGTCCTTCTCCAGCAGGGGAAGGGCGCCGACGTGGCGAGCGCCTTCGGCGCCTCCTCGTCGCAGACGACCTTCGGCGCTCGCGGCGCGACGTCCGTCCTGGAGAAGGTGACGACGTGGTCGTTCGTCGCGTTCTCCGTCCTGGCTGTGGCGATCTCGCTCATCCAGGCCCGGCCGAAGTCGTCGGTCATCAAGCAGCTCGGCGAACAGCCTCCCGCCAGCACGGCGCCGGCCTCGCCGGCCGCCCCGGCCCCGGCGAACGCGGCCCCGGTCGCGCCCGCCGAGCCCGCTGCCGCGGCACCCGTCGAGCCCGCCCCGGCCTCGCCGACCGCCCCGGAACAGAAGTAGTTTCGGCCCGGGACGCGCCGAGGCTTGATTCCCCGCCGCGGATCGGTATCATCTCCCTCCCTCACCACCGTGCCCTGGTGGCGGAATTGGTAGACGCGCACGTTTGAGGGGCGTGTGGAGCAATCCGTGCCAGTTCGAGTCTGGCCCAGGGCACCACTCATCCGGAACGCGAAGGCCCGCCGAAAGGCGGGCCTTCGATCTTCCCGGGGGCCCCTCTTCCGTCAGAGCTTCTCCGTGAGCTCCGAGAGGCCAGGGATGACGAACCTCTTCCCGTTCAGGGCGTTCGTGATGCAGAGGATGACGACGACGAGGTAGCCGAGCCAGAGGGGGAGCTGGAGCAGACCCAGGACGCCGACGACGAGGCTCGCGACGAAGAGGCCCACCGTCACGACGAGGTACGTGACGAGGAGGACGAGGCCGTGGCGGGCGTGCCACTGCACCTCGCGGTCGTTCTTCTCGGTGAGGAGGGGGATGAGCGCCAGGATCCCGATGTACGAGAGGACGAGCATCACGGAACGGTTCGAGCCCGCCGCAGGGAGTGGCGGCGGCGGGGGCGGCGGCGGGGGCGGGGCTCCGGCCATCTGATCCGGCATCGGGCTCTCCTTTCGGTGTCGGCCGGAGTCTAGCCGGAGGGACGCGTCAACGGTCCGTGGCGCCGGCAGCGACGATCCGTACCTCTCCGTTGACCGTCTCGACGGCGAGCCGGGCCTTCCCGTCGGCGACGGTTCCGCGGGCCTCCTTCGGCCCCCAGTTGCCCTCCACCGTCATCGGGAAGTCGGACCGGATCTTCCCGTTGACCGTCTGCAGGTCGAACCGGAACGAAGAGTCAGCCGGGCAGGTCACCGTCACCGAGCCGTTCACCGTCTCGAGGTCCGCGGCCTGAAGGGGCCCCTCGAAGGAGACCTCGACGGAGCCGTTGACGGTGTTCACCCGGAGAGGACCGCCCTGCGCCTCGACCCGGACGGCGCCGTTCACCGTGTTCAGGGTCAGGGCCCCGAGCCGACGCTCGGTCGTGACCCGGCCGTTCACGGTCTCGACGTCCACCTCCAGGCCGGCGGGCAGGGAGAGCTCGTAGGAGACCACCGCCCCGGCCCGGTCGCCCCAGCCGAAGAAGCCGAAGGAGCGGCCCTTCCGCGGGAGGATCGTCTCGACGTCGATCGCAGGCCCCTGCTTCGTCACGCGGATCTGCGTCTCCTCGAGAGCCTCCGCCGCCCGTGAGCCCTTGGCCCGCTTGACGGCCGAGACGCGGACGTGGGGGCTTTCCCACGTGACGACCCGGACCGGGCCGTTCACGTTCTGGAGCCTGAGGCGGTCGATTCCCGCGCCGTCGTACGTCTTTTCGAACTTCTCCTCGCGCTCCTCGCCGGCCCACGCCGGACCCGGGAAGGCGAGCGCGAAAAGGGCGAGCAGGGCGGCGGGACCGAGGAGGCGGGAAGCTCGGCGGGAGCGGGCCATGGGTGACCTCCACCAGCAGAAACGGAAGGGACGGCCGGAAAGTTTCGGGACCGTCAGGATTCGGAGACCGTCGTGCCGGAAAGACGGTCCCCGAGGCGCCGGGAGTCGGGCCGATTCAAGACCGCCAACGCCTCGAGGAGGTTCAGGCCCGGGACGAGGAGGGGAAGGTTCCTGAGGATCGAGGCGATCGGCCCCACCGGCTGTCCGGTCCTGCTCTCGACCGAGAGCCCGAGGAGGGCCTTTCCCGGGCTCGCCCCGGTCGTGTCTCGGAGGAGGAAGAGCGTCACGAAGAGGATCTGGGCTGCCCGGAAGACCCTCGGAAGGCCGGCCGGGGGCTCTGCCGCGACGAGGACGACGAGGAAGACGACGACGGTCGCCAGGAGGAGGGCCCCCCCGGCGAGGCAGATCAGGTCGATGCCGAACGCGGCGGCCCGGAGCCACAGGCGTTCCGACGGGACGAGGGTCGGCGCCTTCCCGCGGCCCGTCCCGTAGGATGGGCGGGCGTGACCGCCGCCGCCGCCCTGCTGGCCCTCCGGCTCCGGCCGAAGGCCGAGCTCCACCTCCACCTCGAGGGGTCCGTTCGCCCCGCGACCCTCGTCCGCCTCGCGCGGGCCCGCGGGTCCTCCCTCTTCCCCGACGCCGCGTCCGTCCGCGCCCGCCGGCCCTTCGACGGGCTCCCGGGTTTCCTCTCGCTCTACCGGGACGTCTGCCGTCTCCTCGGCGGCCCGGCGGACTTCGCTCTCCTCGCCAGGGACCTCACCTCGCGCCTCAGGCGCGAGCGGATCGCCTACGCGGAGGTGTACGTCTCTCCCGCGATCGTCGAGCGGCTCGGGTTCGAGTGGCCCGCCGTGCGCGACGCCGTCGAAGCCGTCTTCGCGGAGCACGAACGCGGCGGCCACGGCCGGGTCCGCGTCCTCCTGGACGCCGTCCGTCAGTTCGGGCCCGACGCGGCCCACCGCGTCCTCGACCTCCACCTCCGTCACCCCTGGCCGCGCGTCATCGGCTTCGGGCTGGGCGGGGACGAGCTGGCCCTTCCCGCGCGGGACTTCGCCCCTCTCTACCGGCGCCTGCCGCTCCTCGGGCTCGCGCCGGTGGTCCACGCCGGCGAGGCCGGAGGCGCCGACTCCGTCGCCGAAGCCCTCCGGTGGCTGAAGCCGCGAAGGATCGCCCACGGCGTCGGCGCCTCCTCCGACCCGGCCCTCGTCCGCCGCCTCGCCCGCTCCGGCGTGGCGCTCGACGTCTGCCTCACGTCGAACGACGCCACCGGCGCCGTCCCGCTCGCCCGGAGCCCGGCCCTCGCCCTCCTCCGGGCGGGGGTGGCGGTCACCCTCTCGACCGACGACCCCGGCCTCTTCGGGACCACGCTCCTCGCGGAGTTCCGCAAGCTGGCCCGGCTCGGGGCGACGCCCCGGGAGATCGCTGCCGTGGCCCGCAACGGCTTTAGGGCGGCGTTTGCGCCCCCCCGCCGCCATCAGCCCCCCGTTTCCGAGACGACGCGCTCGTAGAGAGCGAGATAAAGGGCGACGATTGCGTCGGCGTCGAAGAGGGCGACCGCGCGAGACCGCGCGGCGCGAGAGGTCCCGGCGAAGACCGCGTCGTCCTCGAGGAGCCTCACCCCGTCCGCAGCGAGCCCGTCGACGTCCCCCACCTCCCGCAGGAAGCCGGTCCGCCCGCTCTCGACGACCTCGGGAAGCCCGCCCGCGCGATAGCCCAGGACCGGGACGCCGCAGGCCTGCGCCTCGAGCGCGGAGAGGCCGAACGACTCCATGTCGGTCGTCAGGACGTAGAGGTCGGCCGCCGGCATCACCTCCTCGACCGCGGGGGTGTTGCCGAGGAAGTGGACGAGGCCGGCGATTCCCTTCTCCCGGCAGAGCGCCTCGGCCGCCGGCCGGTCGGGGCCGTCGCCGATCATCAGGAGCCGGGCCGGGACCTTCCGGCGCAGCCGGTCGAAGACCTCGATGACGTCGAGGACCCGCTTGACCGGCCTGAAGTTCGAGACGTGCAGGACGAGCCGCTCCCCGCCCTTCGCAAAGCAGGTCGCCCCCTTCCGCCCGTCGTCGGGCCGCCACCTGTCGGGGTCGACGAAGTTCGGGACGACGTGGATCTCCTTGGCCGGAGAGAAGACCTCGCGCGTCACCCGGGCCAGGTACTCGGAGACGGCCGTCACGGCGTCGGAGCGCTCGATGCCGAAGCGGGTGATCGGGAGATACGAGCGGTCCTGGCCGACGATCGTCACGTCGGTCCCGTGAAGCGTCGTGACGACCGCGAGGCGCCGCGGCAGGAGCATCTCGCGGGCGAGGTGGGCCGAGATCGCGTGAGGGAGCGCGTAGTGGGCGTGGAGGACGTCGAGCCCCTCGTGGAGGGCGACGTCGACGATGCGCGTGGCGAGGGCGAGGTCGTACGGCGGGTAGTTGAAGAGCGGGTAGGTCGGGACCGAGACCTCGTGGTACGAGACCCTCTCGGCGAAAAGGTTCAGGCGCGACGGAAGGGCGTAGCTGATGAAGTGGACGTCGTGCCCGCGCAGGGCCAGCTCGTGCCCGAGCTCCGTCGCCACGACGCCCGAGCCGCCGAACGTCGGGTAGCAGGCGATGCCGATCTTCACCGGTCAGTACCCCGGCTCGAACCCGTCGAAGGCCGCGACGGGGTCGGCGAGGAGCGGCGGCCGCGGCGAGACGAACCCTTCCGCGGCGCCGACGTTCGCGAGGCGCCCGAAGGCGCGCGCCCTCGCCGTGACCCCCTCGAGGAACTCGGGCGAGGAGATGAACGTCGCGGGCTCCGTCGACGAGGGGTCGAAGAACTGGCTCCGGAAGGCGCGCACCGCCTCGAGCTTCGTCTCGAGCGCCTCCGTCACGTCGACGAGGAACGTCGGCTCGGCGAGGAAGGTCGAGGGGTAGTAGACGACCTGCTGCGGCCGGTGCGGCGGGCGCCCCGTCGCGAGGGAGCGCAGGCCCGAGTAGAAGGCCGCGTCCGTCACGAGGCGGCCCGCGCGCGCGTGGTCGGGATGGCGGTCGGCCGGGAGCGGGGCGAAGACGAGGCGCGGGCGGCGGCGTCGCAGGACCTCGATGACCTCGAGCTCCGCGGCGCGGTCGGTGCGCAGGTTCCCGTCGCCGAGGTCGAGGCCGTCGCGAAAGAGCGCCCCGAGGATTCGCGCCGCACCGGCCGCTTCCGTCGCGCGCGTCTCGGGCGTCCCCCGAGTCCCCGCTTCGCCGCGCGTCAGGTCGAGGATGCCGACGCTCCGCCCCCGTCGGGCGAGGCGGGCGAGCGTCCCTCCGCAGCCCAGCTCGACGTCGTCGGGGTGCGCCCCGACCGCCAGGATCTCGACGGTTTCCCTGTCGTTCACAGCGCGATCTCCTGCAGCCCCGCGACGTCCCAGCGGAGCTGCTCCTTCAGCGGGCCGACGAGCCCCGCCCGCCCGTGGCGGAGGAGCCAGGGCAGGGGCCCGTAGACCCTCTCGGCCGGCCGGCCTCCCGGCGCGAGGGCGGCGGCGAGGCGGCGAATCTGGCGGGCCTCGGCCTCGTTCGCGCGCCCCGCAGCCGCGCGGGTCCGTTCGATCAGCTTGTCGAGGGCGAACCGGACGTTCTCCCTCGTCGACTCCAGCGGCTTGCCGAGCCCCGCCTCGACGCCCGCCAGGCGCGGCCCGAGGTCCGCGAGGCCGGCCAGCGCGGCGTCCCGGAGGCCCGCGAGGTCGTGGAGGAGTGCCCCCTCCCGGGCCGCGCCGCGGGCGGCGAGGAGGGCGTCGGTTCCGGCGAAGAGGTCCCCGAGCCCCAGGCCGAGCTTCTCCAGTGCGCGCCGGTCCGGGGCGGTGAGGGGCGCGGCCATCGGCCGCGGGACCAGGACGGGCGGGACGATCCCGGCCCAGTCGAAGAGCGGGAGCATCTGCGCCCAGTAGGCGAGCTCCGCCGGGCCGAGGACCGTCGCGGCAACCGGGTAGAGGAGCGAGGCGGCCAGGGGGCGGGAGAGAGCCGCGAAGGAAGGCAGCCACTCCCTCGTCTCGAACCGGGCGACGACGTCGTCGGGCGTGAAGCGCTCTCCCTCGCGCCCCTTCAGCTCGAGGGCGCCGTCTCGCTCCCTGAGGAGCAGTCGCTCCCCTCCCACGAGGGCGAAGAGGGGGAGGGCGCCGGGCTCCGAGACGACCTGGAGCGGGTGGCCGGCGGCGGCGAGCGCCGCGGCGCGGGCTTCGAAGACGTGACGCACGTCCGCCCTCTCCCGCACGAGGCGGCAGGCGAGCGGCACGAGAGCGGGCTTCTCCTCTCGGCGCGCCGCGTCCGCGAAGAGGAGCGCCGGCTCGGAGAGGAGCCACGAAAGCGACGCGACGAAGGCGTCGCGGTAGGTCGCCCCCGCATGGGCGGCGGCGAACGCCCCGAGGCTCTCTTCGTCCGCGAGCGCCCCGGCCTCCGCGCGCGCCTTCTCGAGGATCGCCGCCACGTCGACTTCGATCGGCAGGCCGCCCACCGGCTTGCGGTTCCGTGAGAAAGGCTCGGGGTCCGGTCCCGCCTCGACGGCGCCGTCGGGGCCGGGGAGAGGAACGCGCGTCACCTCGACGAGGTCGTGGTCCTCGGTGGCGCACCAGAAGACCGGGGAGAGCGCCGTTCCCGCCGTCGAGAGCTCGTCGGCGATCTTCACGGCGGAGAGCGCCTTCACCGCCGTCAGGAGCGGCCCCGTCAGGAGGCCCGCCTGCTGCCCCGTGAGGACCCCGGCTCGGTGGCCCCGGGCGAGGGGCGCGAGGGCCGGGTCGGCGCCTTCTCGCGGGCGGAAGGCGGCGAGGGCCGCTGCCGCACGGGCCGCGATCGCCGCGGCCGTCGCCCGCTCGCCGAGAAACGCGGACACGTCGGGCTCGCCCGTCGCGTGGCCGAGCGCGAGCCGGGGAATGCCCGGGACCTGGCCGAGCGGGACGGTCAACGGTCGCCTCCCGTCACGGCGAGGAGGATGAGGCGCGGCGAACGGACCGGGTCGAAGGGGGTGCCGTCGAAGTCCCCGAAGGCGGCCCGCACCTCGAAACCCGCGACCCGGTGGAGCGCCTCGAGCTCGGCCCGCAGGTAGACGCGGACGCGCTCGCGGAACGTGCGCGCGCCCGTCCCGTGCCCCATGGTGATCTCCTTCTCGATCCGGCGGGTCGCCGTGTCGTAGCGGCGCCGGATGGAGACCCGCTCGCCAGCGACGGTCTTTTCCTCGTTCGGGACGAGGGTCGCGAGGACGCGGGCGGCGTTGAAGACGTCGGAGAGGAAGGCGCCGCCGGGCGCGAGGACGCGGCCGATCTCCCCGATCACGCGGACGTCGTCGCCGGGATCGTCGAAGTAGCCGAACGAGGTGAAGAAGTTGACGACGGCGCCGAAGGCGCCGTCCGCGAACGGAAGCCGCCTCATGTCGGCGCGGACGAACGCCGGCGCCGGGTCGGCCCGGCGCGCGCGGGCGCGGGCGAGGAGCGGGACCGAGAGGTCGACGCCGATGACGGGCGAAGCGCCGCGGGAGAGGACGACGGCATGCCGGCCGGTGCCGCAGGCGAGGTCGAGGATCCCGCCACGGCCCCTCGAAGCGTACGGGGCCACGCACCCCAGGACGAATTCGGCCTGCCTTGCCGCCTCGAGGTCGTCACGGTCCGGGTAGAGGGCGAGGTACTCCTCTCCGAACCAGCTCGCGTACCAGGGATCTCGCTCGATCTCGACCTTCAAACGAAGGGATGATACGGGTTCGCCCCCGGGTCGGATCGCCGTCGGCTCAGAATCCCCAGAGCGCCAGCTCGTCGATGAGCGTCGCGAGGCTGGGGTGCTTCACCAGCTCCTCGTAGAGCCAGCCGTGCCTCTCCTTCACCGCGGCGAGCTCGTCGCGCGCGCGGCCGGCGTCGCCGTCGACCGCCGCCTCCCGGAGCCTCTCGACGGCCGCCCGCTCGTCCGCGCCGAGCCGGTCGTCGAGGTCGCGGCGGACCGCGTCGAACGCCTCGCGGACCTGGCCTTCCTTCTCGTTCTTCTCGTCGGTCACGGCGTCAGCGCCCCTCGGCGACGGCGATCTTCGCCTCGGCGAAGGCGAGGTCGTCGTTGACGGCGTCGAGCTGCTCCTGCCCGACGACGGCGAGCCTGCGGACGTCGCCCGCGCTCCTCGTCTCCTTCGCTTCCGCGACGTCGATCGTCTCCTTCTCGGCCGCCACGTCGGCCAGGACGCGGACCGCGTCGCCCGCCACCTCGACGAAGCCGCCCCGGACGGCGACGGCGGTCTTCCGGCCGCCGTCGACGAAGACGACCCGCCCGACGCCGAGGAGCGCGACGAGCGGCGTGTGGCCCGGCAGGATCCCGAGCTCGCCCACCTCGCCCGGGAGCGACACCGCGTCGCACGCCGCGCGCTCCACGACGGAACGCTCCGGCGTCACGACCGTCAGCGTGAGACGACCCGGCGCCGACACGGCCTCAGGCCTCGCCCGCCTTCTTCATCCTCTCGTAACGCTCGAGGACGTCCTCGATCGTCCCCTGCAGGAGGAACGCCTGCTCGGGCACCTCGTCGTGCTTGCCCTCGACGATCTCCTTGAACGAGCGGATGGTGTCGGCGATCTTCACGAACTTGCCCGGGATGCCGGTGAACTGCTCGGCGACGTGGAACGGCTGGGAGAGGAAGCGCTGGATCTTGCGGGCCCGGGCGACGACGAGCTTGTCGTCCTCGGAGAGCTCGTCGATGCCGAGGATCGCGATGATGTCCTGCAGGTCCTTGTACTTCTGGAGGATCTGCTGGACCTGCCGCGCGACGGCGTAGTGCTCCTCGCCGACGACCATCGGGGAGAGGATCTTCGACGTGGAGGCGAGCGGGTCGACCGCAGGGTAGATGCCGAGCTCGGCGATCTGCCGCGAGAGGACCGTCGTCGCGTCGAGGTGGGCGAACGCCGTGGCGGGCGCCGGGTCGGTCAGGTCGTCGGCCGGGACGTAGATCGCCTGGACCGACGTGATCGAGCCCTTCTTCGTCGAGGTGATCCGCTCCTGCAGCTCGCCCATCTCGGTCGCGAGGTTCGGCTGGTAGCCGACGGCCGACGGCATGCGGCCGAGGAGGGCCGAGACCTCCGAGCCTGCCTGGGTGAAGCGGAAGATGTTGTCGATGAAGAGAAGGACGTCCTTCCCCTCGGTGTCGCGGAACCACTCGGCGACCGTCAGGCCCGTCAGGCCGACGCGCAGGCGGGCGCCCGGGGGCTCGGTCATCTGGCCGTAGATGAGCGAGGCCTTCGACTTTCTCCAGTCGTTCGGGTCGATGACGCCCGACTCGGTCATCTCGAGCCAGAGGTCGTTCCCCTCGCGGGTCCGCTCGCCGACGCCCGCGAAGACCGAGTAGCCGCCGGCGGCCTTCGCGACGTTGTTGATCAGCTCCATGATGAGGACGGTCTTCCCGACGCCCGCACCGCCGAAGAGGCCCGTCTTGCCCCCCTTCGTGTACGGCTCGAGGAGGTCGATGACCTTGATCCCCGTCTCGAACATCTCGACGGAAGTCGTCTGCTCGTCGTAGGCGGGGGCGTGGCGGTGGATCGGCCAGCGCTCCTTCGTGTTCACGGGCCCGAGGCCGTCGACCGGCTCGCCGATGACGTTCAGGATCCGCCCGAGGGTCTCGGGGCCGACCGGGACCGAGATCGGCGCGCCGAGGTCGACGGCCTTCATCCCCCGGACGAGGCCGTCCGCCGGCTTCATCGAGATGCAGCGGACCCGGTTCTCTCCGAGGTGCTGGGCCACCTCGGTCATCAGGTCGATCGGGATCGTGGAGAGGCCGTCCGGGTCGGTGATGTGGACGGCGTTCAGGATGGACGGCAGGTGCCCGCCCGGGAACTCCACGTCGACGGTGGCGCCGATGACCTGGACGACTTTGCCTTCGATGGCCATGTTCTACCTCTGTGGCCGGCGGGGCCGGGAGCACTCGTGGGACGGGGAGACGGGGCGGTTTGAGCCTGTCTGGGCGGCCGTGGAGGGGGTCCGGGGGGACCGATGGGGACGACCGAGGGGCGTTCCCATCGAAGGTGTAGCTGATCCCGGGCCCGGGTTCCCCCGGATCATTCCGGGGCGGGCCGTCACTTCAAGGCCTCCGCTCCGGAGACGATCTCGATGAGCTCCTTCGTGATCTTCGCCTGGCGCGCCCGGTTGTAGGTGAGGGTGAGCGAGTCGATCATCTCGCCGGCGTTCTTCGTCGCCGACTCCATCGCGGTCATCCGCGCGGCGTTCTCGGCCGCGTTCGACTCGAGGAGGACGCGGAAGAGCTGGAACTCGACGTGCCTCGGAAGGAGCCGCCCGAGGATGACGTCCGGCGCCGGCTCGTAGAGGTAGTCGGTCCCGCCTCCTCCCGCCTCGAGCTCGCCGAGCTCGATCGGGAGGAGGCGCTTGACGCCGACGACCTGCGAGATGACGCTCTTGAACTCGTTGAAGACGACGTAGACCGCGTCCGTCTCGCCCCCGGTGAAGCGGGCCGCGAGCGACCGGGCGAGCTCGGCGGCGGTGGCGTAGTCGAAGCGCTGGAAGAGGCCGGGGCGGGCCTCGAGGACCGGGACCGAGCGCCGCTTCCAGAAGTCGGTCGCCTTGCGGCCGAGCGTCACGAGGGAGACGTCGACGCCCCCGAGCGTCTTCTGCCTGACGAAGGCGCCCGCGGCGCGGTTCACGTTCGTGTTGAAGGCGCCGCAGAGCCCCTTGTCGCCGGTGACGACGACGAGGACGACCTTCTTCTCGGCGCGCTGCGCGAGGAGCGGGTGGGCCGGGGCCCCGTCCTCCCGCGGCGGGATCCGGCCCGTCACGGACGCGAGGGTCGCCCCGAGCGTCGCGGCGTAGGGCCTCGCGGCGACGACCCGCTCCTGAGACCGGCGGAGCTTGGATGCGGCGACCATCTTCATCGCCTTCGTGATCTGCTGCGTCGACTTGACGCTGCGGATCCGCCGCCGGATGTCGATCAGGTTGGGCATGGCGCCTCCGGCGTCAGACCTTTGCGCTCGGGTTGTCCGCGAGGTAAAGCTTCTTGGCCTCCCCGACGGCGGCCGAGAGACCGTCCTCGAGCTCCTTCGTCATCTTCTTCGCGGTGCGGACCTCGGTGAGGAGGCTCTCGCGCTCGGAGGAGAGGTACCGGTGGAGCGTCTTCTCGAAGGGGAGGACGGCCTCGACGCGCAGGTCGTCGAGGAAGCCCTTCGTGCCGGCGAAGACCGACGCGACCTGGAGGGCGACGTCCATCGGCACGAAGACGTTCTGCTTCAGGATCTCCGTGAGGCGCTTGCCGCGGTTCAGCTGGCTCTGGGTCGCCTTGTCGAGGTCGGAGCCGAACTGCGCGAAGGCGGCGAGCTCGCGGTACTGGGCGAGGTCGAGGCGAAGCGTGCCGGAGACGGTGCGCATCGCGCGGACCTGCGCCGAGCCGCCGACGCGGGAGACCGAGATGCCGACGTTGATGGCCGGCCGCTGGCCCGCGTAGAAGAGGTCGGACTCGAGGAAGATCTGGCCGTCGGTGATCGAGATGACGTTCGTCGGGATGTAGGCGGAGACGTCGTTGGCCTGCGTCTCGATGATCGGCAGCGCCGTGAGCGAGCCGCCGCCGAGGTCGTCGTTCAGCTTCGAGGCACGCTCGAGGAGGCGGCTGTGGAGGTAGAAGACGTCGCCCGGGTACGCCTCGCGGCCCGGCGGGCGGCGCAGGAGGAGCGAGATCTCGCGGTACGACGCGGCCTGCTTCGAGAGGTCGTCGTAGATCACGAGGACGTGGCCGCCCGGGTTGTCCTTCGAGGCCGGCTTTCCGTCCTTGCCGGTGAACTGGAAGTACTCGCCCATCGCGCAGCCGGCGTAGGGGGCGATGTACTGGAGCGGGGCCGGGTCGGAGGCGCTCGCGGCGACGATGATCGTGTGCTCCATCGCCCCGTGCGTCTCGAGGGTCTGGACGACCTGCGCGACGGTCGAGCTCTTCTGCCCGATGGCGACGTAGATGCAGACGACGCCCTTGCCCCTCTGGTTGATGATCGCGTCGAGGGCGACGGAGGTCTTCCCCGTCTGGCGGTCGCCGATGATGAGCTCGCGCTGGCCGCGGCCGATCGGGATCATCGCGTCGATCGCCTTGAGCCCCGTCTGCATCGGCTCCTTGACCGGCTGCCGGTCGACGACGCCGGGCGCGATCCGCTCGTTGGGATAGTACGCGGCCGCCTCGATCGGCCCCTTGCCGTCGAGCGGCTTGCCGAGCGGGTTCACGACGCGGCCGACGACGGCGGGCCCGACCGGGACCGAGATGATCTTCTTCGTCCGGCGGACCTCCTGCCCTTCCCGGACGAGCTTCGTGTCGCCCATCAGGACGCAGCCGACGTCTTCCTCCTCGAGGTTGAGGGCGAGGCCGAAGACGTCGTTCGGGAACTCGAGGAGCTCGCCCGCCATGACCTTGTCGAGGCCGTAGACGCGGGCGATGCCGTCGCCGACGGAAAGGACGGTCCCGACCTCGGCGGTGTCGATGCCGCGGTCGAGCCCGGCGAGCTGCGCCTTGATGAGCTGCGTGATTTCGCGTGCGCTGATGTCGGTCATGACGGCGTCTCTTTTCCTCGTCCTGTCGTGATCACGCGGCCCCGGAGGCGCCCTCCAGAGCCTTTCGCGCCCGCGTGAGGCGGCGCGAAAGGGAGGCGTCGAAGACCTCGCTCCCGAGCCGGACGACGAAGCCCGACAGGAGCGAGGGGTCGAGTTCGGTGCGGAGGCGGACCCGCGTCCCGGTGCGCGCCTCGAGCGTCTCGCGGATCCCCTTCTCGGCGTCGGCGCCGAGAGGCGCCGCGGAGCGAACGGTGGCTTCCAGGACGCCCCGGTCGAGGTCCAGGCGCTGGCGGACCGCGTCGAGGACGGCCGCGAGCCTCGGGAGGCGGCCGCGGTCCAGGAGGGCGCGCAGGAGGCGCCCGGCGAGCGCGGGAGCCTTCGCCGCCGCGGCGACCGATTCGACGAGCGCGCGCTTCTCCCTGCGGCCGAGGCCGGGATTCGCGAGGACCGTGCGCAGCTCGCTCGACCCCTCGAGGGCGCGGGCGACGGTGTCGAGGGGCGGCAGGAGCGCCTCGACGGCGTCGGCCGAGCCGGCCACCTCGAAGAGGGCGTCGACGTAGGGACGGGCGAAGGCGGCGCCGGTGCCCCTGCTCATCGGCCCTTCTCCGCGAGGCTCTTCACGCCTTCGGCGACGAGACGCTTCTCGTCGTCGGGCGTGATGTTCCTGGCGACGAGGTCGCGGGCGAGCTCGATCGCGAGGTCGGCGGCGTAGGACGTCAGCTCGTTGCGCGCGGCGCGGACCCGCGCGTCGAGCTCGGTCCGGCTGCGCGCCACGACGCGTTCGGCCTCTTCCGCCGCGCGGGCGGCGATCTCGCGCTCCTCGGCTTCGGCCTGCTCGCGCGCGTGGAGGCGCATCGTCTCGATCTCGCCTTCGATCCGGGCGAGGCGTTCGCCGATCTCCTTCGCGATCTCCTCGGCACGCGCCCGGTCGGTCTCGGCCTTCTTCAGCGACTCGGCGACCTCGTGCCGCCGGGTCTGGAAGAACTGGACGAGCGGCTTGCGAAGGAGCCAGACGAGGAGGGCGATGAAGCCGAAGAGGTTGAGCGCCTGCCAGAACGGGTACGGGAGGCCCAGGAAAGTCGCGGCGTCTCCCCCCGCGCCGGCGAGGAGGAGGGCGATCGGCGAGGCCGGCATCAGGCCACCTTTCGTCCGAGGGCGTAGTTGGCGATCTCGGCGGCGAGCGCCTTCGCGTCGGCGCCGAGCTGCTCGCGCGCGGCGAGCGCCTCGGCGTCGAGGCGCGCCTGCGCCTCGATGGCCGCGACGCGGGCTTTTTCCTTCGCCTCGTCGAGGAGCGCCTGGCGGCTCTCGGCCGCCCGGGCGCGGACGGCTTCGCGGTGCGTCAGCGCCTCGCGCCGCGCCTCGGTGAGACGCCGGTCGAGGTCGGCGGCGTTCTCGCGCTGCCGCTCGAGCGCCCGCTCCGACGCCGCGCGCGCCTCCTCGACGGTCCGCTCCCTCTGGGCCAGCACGGCTCCGAGCGGCGAAAGGAGGAATTTCCTCAGGACCAGGTAGGTGGCCCAGAAGATGATTGCGACGAGAAAAAGGGAGAGGTCGGGCAGTTGCATCGCTCGTTCCGCTCTCGAGGGCGCGCTGCGGTCTCCGCACCCCGGGCGCACCGCGAGCCGGAAGTCCGCACGGGGGCCGTGTTTATGCCACAGACCCGTTGGAGCGGTCAACGTCGGTCGCCGGGACGGGCTAGGATTCGGCCCGTAGGCAGGGAAGCGGAGTGGAACCGAGCAAATACACCGGACGGTTGAAAAACGCGTTCTCCAACGGCGATCGGGCGTGGAACGAGGCCGCCGGGCGAACGACGAGCGGCGAGGTTGCCTGCAGGGCGGGCTGCTTCGGCTGCTGCGTTGGGCTATTCGAGATCTCCCTCCCCGAGGCCGCCCTCGTGCGGGCGGGTCTCGAGCGGCTCCCCGCAGCCGATCGCGAGGACGCGATCGGGCGGGCGACCCGGATCGTCGCCCGGACGGCTGCGGCGTTCCCGGGCGACGCGGAAACAGGGCTCCTCGATCCGGGGCGGTCCGAGGAGGCGGACGACGCCTACTTCGAGCTCGTCGCGGACCGGGCCTGCCCGATGCTCGAGCTGCCTTCCGGGCGCTGCCGGATCTACGAGGAGCGCCCCCTGACCTGTCGGACGTACGGCTTCGCCTGGGCCAGGGAAGGCTCGTTGATCCACCCGCCCTGCGGCCTGAACCTCCCGGGCGCCGGCGCGGCTCGACAGCTCGACGCGGCCATAGACATCGGAAGCCTGGACGAGGCTGCCGATGTCGATCAGGAGCTGGCGGCGGAGCTCGGGCTTGCGGCGGGGCGGGAGACGACGGTGGCCCATGCGATCGTCGGGACCCTGTTCGCGCCGCCGGCGCGCTGATCAGCTCTTCTTCGGCGGGCCTTCCGGTGCACCGGGCGAGATCGCCGGGGTGGCCGGATCCGAGGGGGGGCCCGGCGCGCGCCCGACCTGCGGTCCGGTCTGGACCGGTCCCTGGATGATCGCTCCGTCCTCGACGAGGAGCGAGGGGGTGTTGATCTCGGCCTGGAGGCGGGCCCCGGCGTGGACCTCGACCCGTTCGCGGGCGTAGATGATGCCCCGGACGTTTCCCGAAACGGAGAGGCGCCCGACGTGGATCTCCGCGTCGATCGCCGCCCCCTCTCCGATGACGAGCTCGTTCTTCGTGACGATCTTCCCCTTCAGGACGCCGTCGATCCGGAAGGTGTCCTCGAAGGAGAGCGTCCCCTCGAACCGGGCCCCGCGGTCGAGGAAGCCGTTCAGGACGGCCCCCCCCTTCCTTCCGCCGATCACGCCGCGCCGCCCACGAGCCGCTCGAACAGCCCGATGAGCTGCTCCTCCGAGTAGAAGGAGAGGCGGACCTCTCCCCCCTTCTTCCGTCGCCGGATCTCGACCTTCGTCCCGAGGGCGCGCTGGAGGCGCTTCTCCGCGTCCCGCGTATCCGGGTCGTTCTCGGGTGCGGCCGCCGGCTTCTTCGCCACGCCCGACAGGAGCTCCTGGACCCGCGCCTCGGCCATCCGGACCGACAGGCCGCGCCGGAGAAACTCCCTCGCGAGAAGCTCCTGGTCCGCCGCGGACGGGAGGGCGAGGAGAGTCCTGGCGTGGCCGGCCGACAGGAGGCCGTCTTCGACCTGGGCCCGGATCTCGGCCGGGAGCTTCAGGAGGCGCATCGCGTTCGCGACGGTCGTCCGGTCCTTGCCGACCCTCTCGGCGATCTCCTCCTGGGTCATCCCGAACTTGTCCTTGAGATGCCAGTAGGCGTCCGCCTCCTCCATCGCCGTGAGGTCCCTGCGCTGGACGTTCTCGATCAGCGCGACGAGGAGATGGTCGCGATCCTCGAGCCCCTCCTTGACGAGGACGGGGATCCGGGTGAGGCCCGCGACCCGGGCCGCCCGGGCCCGCCGCTCTCCTGCCAGGATGCGGAAGCGGTCTCCGTCCCGGGTGACGAGGACAGGCTGCAGAATGCCCGTCTCCTTGATCGAGCGGGCCAGCTCTTCGAGGCCGTCGTCGTCGAACCGGCGCCGCGGCTGCTGGCGGTTCGCCTCCAGGTGGTCGAGGTCGATCATCTGGACGGAGGTGCCGGGCCGGGCTTCGGGAGGCGTGGGGCGGGCCGAGGGGATGAGGGCCGAGAGGCCTTTTCCGAGGGCGGGCTTCTTCGTCACGGGGTTCCTCCGTTGCTTCCGGCGAGATCGCGCCGGAGGATCTCGCGCGCGATGGCGAGGTACGCCTCGGCGCCGCGGGACCGGACGTCGTAGAGGAAGATCGGCTTCCCGAACGAGGGAGCCTCGCCCAGCCGGACGTTTCGGGGGACCGGGGGCTCGAGAAACGCCTCGCCGAAGTAGCGCCGGATCTCGTCGAGGACCTGCCGGGAGAGGTTCAGGCGCTCGTCCCACATCGTGGCGACGACTCCAGCGATGACGAGCCGCGGGTTGAGCGCCTCCCTGACCCGTTCGACGGTCGAGACGAGCTCGGAGACCCCCTCCAGGGCGTAGTACTCGCACTGGATGGGGACGAGGACGCCGTCGACGGCCGTGAGGGCGTTCAGGGTCAGGAGGCCCAGGGAGGGGGGGCAGTCGACGAGGACGAAGTCGAACCCGGCTTCGAGCCCCTCGAGCCTCTTCGCCAGGAGGAACTCCCGCTCGTCGACGCCGACGAGCTCGATCTCCGCCCCGACGAGCTCCCGCGAGGCGGGGACGAGGGAGAGGTGCGGGAGGTCCGTCGGCCGCAGGACCTCTTCCAGCGACGCGTTCCCGAGGATCCAGTCGTAGACGGTCCCCTGGAGAGCGCCCTTGTCGACGCCGAGGCCGCCGGTGGTGTTCCCCTGCGGGTCGAAGTCCACCAGGAGGACCCGCTTCTCGAGGACGGCCAGGGCGGCGGCGAGGCTGATCGCCGTCGTAGTCTTCCCGACCCCGCCCTTCTGGTTCGCGACGGCCAGACGTTTCACGTGAAACACTCCAGCCTCGCGAGGCCGCGCCGGTCCGCCCCCGGGCTCCTCCGGAAGACGACGTCCGCCCCGGGCAGCGCCCGGCGGATCTGGGCGACGAGCGGCTCCGAGGTCCAGAGAAGGGCCACCGCGCCGGCCGCGAGCGCCGGCCGCGCCGCCCGCACGATCTCCCCGGCGCCGGCGACGGCGCGACTCGTCAGGAGGTCGCAGGGCGGGGTCGTCCTCATCAGCGCCAGCGCGGGATCGGGGAATCTAGCGTTCACGACCCGGGCCGTCAATCCGAGAGCCTCGATTGCGCCCTCCAGGAAACGCGCCTTCTTCCCGACCGACTCGACGAGGACCCCTTCCACGTCGCGCCGGCAGAGGAGGATCGGGATCGCCGGAAAGCCGCCCCCGGATCCGACGTCGAGCAGCCGGAGGGCCCGGCCGGAAGCCGCGGGGAGGAGCGGTACCGCCTCGAGCGCGTCCCGCAGGTGGCGTCCGGCGAGCGACTCCGGCGACTCCTTCCTCGACACGAGGTTGATCTCCGCGTTCGCCCGCAGGAGCAGCCCGAGGTACCCCGCGAGGTCTCTCGCCGCCGCCGGAGCCACCGCGCAGCCGATTCCAGCGAGCTCCTCCCGGACCAGGGGCTCGAACGGGTTCACGCGCCCTCCCCCCGCTCCCCCGAAACCAGCCGGGCGAGGAGCAGCGTCACCGCAGCCGGGGTGACCCCCGGGATTCGCGCCGCCTGTCCGAGCGTGCGGGGTCGGTGCCGCTCCAGCTTCTCGGCCGCCTCCGCCGAGAGTCCGGGGACGCCCTCGTAGCGGAAGCCTGCCGGAACCGGGCGCTGGGCCGACCGCCGCACCCTCTCGATTCCGTCGCGCTCCCTCTTCAGGAACCCGTCGTACCTCAGCTCGTTCACGAGACGCTCCCACCCTTCGTCGTCGACGGCCCCCAGCAGACCGCCCGTCATGGAATCCAGCCAGCCCCGGAGCGCCGCCGGCCCGTCGGGTCGCCGGAGGAGCCCCGCGGCCGTCGTCTCCTCCGAAAGCGTCACCCCCACCTCCCCGAGCCGGGCCCGGGTCTCCCGGTCCGGCCGGAGCCGGGTCCGCTCCAGGACTCCCCGCGCTCCCCGGTGCCGGGCCTCGCGCTCGAGGATCGGCTCCGCCTCTTCTTCCGAGAGGAGCCCGGCCGCCACCGCTCGGGGAGTCAACCGTGCGTACGCCGTGTCGGCCCCGAGGAGGAGGCGATGCTCCGCCCGCGAGGTCAGGAGGCGGTAGGGCTCTTCGGCCCCGAGCGTCACGAGGTCGTCGATCATCACCCCGATGTACGCTTCGTGGCGCGCCAGGGTGAAGGGCGGCGCTTCCCGCCCCCCGGCGACGCCGGCGGCGTTCACCCCCGCGACGAGCCCCTGCCCCGCCGCCTCCTCGTATCCAGACGTTCCGTTCACCTGCCCCGCGAGGAACAGCCCCGGCAGGGCCCGCACCTCGAGCGTGTCGTCGAGCTGCTCCGGGTGGACGACGTCGTACTCGACGGCGTAGGCCGGACGGAGGATCTCCGCCCGCCCGAGACCGGGAAGGCTTCGGACGATCTCCTCCTGGAGCCCGGCGGGAAGCGACATCGACAGGCCGCTCAGGTAGGTCCATTCCGTGTCGAGCCCCTCCGGCTCGACGAAGACCTGGTGCCGGTCGCGCGCCGGGAACCGGACGACCTTGTCCTCGATCGACGGGCAGTACCGGGGCCCCCGCCCGACGATCTGGCCGGAGTAGAGCGGAGACCGATCGAGGTTCCGCCGGATCAGGTCGTGCGTGGGCTCCGCCGTGTGCGTCAGCCAGCACTCGACCTGCCGGAGGCGTGGAAAGGGGTCGCCGTTCGTACGAAAGGAAAAGGGCCGTGGCGCGGCGTCTCCCAGGGCCGGGCTCATTTTAGATCGTTCGATTGATTGCGCGTGGACCCTCGGCGGGGTCCCCGTCTTCATCCTCCCGGTCCTGAGGCCGAGGCCCCGGAGCGCCCCGGAGAGGCTCTCGCACGGCGCCTCGCCCCAGCGACCCGCCGCCTGCCGCTCCTCCCCGACGTGGATCAGCCCGTGCAGGAACGTCCCGCTGGTCACCACCGCGGCGCCGCAGAGAAGCTCCGAACCCTCCTCCAGCCTGAGCCCGGCCAGCCGTCCGTCCCGGATGAGGAAACCCGCCGCGACCCCCGCCCGAACCTCGAGGCCGGGCTGCGCGCGCAGGAACGCCTCCACCGCACGCGAGTACGCCGCCTTGTCGGACTGGCAGCGCAAGCCCTGGACGGCCGGCCCCCGCGAAGCGTTCAGGACCTTGAACTGGATCCCCGTCCGGTCCGCGACCAGCCCCATCAGCCCGCCGAGGGCGTCCACCTCCCGAACGACCTGCCCCTTCGCAAGCCCCCCGATCGCCGGGTTGCAGCTCATCCGGGCGAGCGCACCCGGGTCTCTCGTGAGGAGCAGCGTCCTCCGCCCGAGGCGTGCCGCGGCCCAGGCCGCCTCCACCCCGGCGTGCCCCCCGCCCACGACGACGACGTCGTACCTCTCCCTCATTTCCCCACGCAGAAGTTCGCGAAGATCCGGTCCAGGAGCTCCTCCGTCGCAGTTTCGCCGGTGATCTCCCCAAGCGCCTGGAGCGCCGAGCGGACCTGCGCCGCCGCGATCTCACCCGGCTCGCCCGGCGCCACCCCCGCGAGCGCCTCCGCGGCGCGCGCCAGTGCCTCCCGCTGCCGGGGGAGCGGCCCGAAGAGCCCGGTCTCGCCTCCCCCTCCGAGGCGGGCCGAGACCTCCCTCCGAAGGGCGTCGAGGCCCGCCCCCGTCTTCGCGCTCACCCCGACCGCCCCGGCCGGACGAGGCCCCCCGAGGTCGTTCTTCGTCCCGACCTCCAGCAGCGGGAGCTCCTCCGGGAGAGAGAAGGCCTCCACCCCGGCGCCGCCCGGCTCCCGCGCGAAGAGGACGAGGTCCGCCCCTTCCGCCGCTCGGAGCGCCGCCTCGACGCCGAGGCGCTCGAGCCGTTCGCCCGTCTCCCTCAGCCCGGCCGTGTCGACGAGGCGGACGCGCTCGCCCCCCAGCTCCACCTCCTCGGCGACCGCGTCCCGCGTCGTCCCGGCGATCTCGGTCACCAGCACACGGTCCTCGCCCAGGAGGGCGTTGAAGAGCGTGGACTTCCCGGCGTTCGGCGCCCCGAGGATCACCACCGTCGGAAGGCTCCCCCCGACCCGGCCGGCCCCCACGTCGCCGGACAGGACCGCCAGGGCGTCCCTTGCCTGCCCGATGCTCGAGAGGGCCGCGTCCTCCCCCGGCAGCTCGACGTCCTCGGCGAAGTCGAGGCGCGCCTCCAGCTCGACGAGCCCTGCGAGCAGGGCCTCCCTCGCCGCTTCGACCCTTCGGGAGAGGTCCCCCCGAAGGAGGCCCACCGCCCGCCTCGCCTCCCCCCGCGTGGTGGCGGCCGCGAGCCGCCCGATCCCCTCGGCCCGGGCGAGATCGAGCTTCCCGTTCGCGAGGGCGCGCCGCGTGAACTCTCCCGGCCGCGCCCGCCGCGCCCCGAGCGCCGAGGCGGCGGCCACCAGCGCCTCCACCACCGCCGGGGAGCCATGCGCGTGGAGCTCGACCACGTCCTCGCCCGTCGCCGACGCGGGCGCCCGGAAGTAGAGGGCGAGCCCGTCGTCGACGACGAGGCCCTCCTCGTCGAGGAGCTCCGTCCGGTAGGCCCGGCGAGGCTCCGGCCGCTGGGGCAGACGCGGCGCGACGCGACGGGCGATCTCGACGGTCGACCCGGGAGGCCCGCTCAGGCGGACGATCGCCACCGCCCCCGCGCCGGCCGGCGTCGCCCGCGCTACGAGGACGTCGCCGCCACCTCCGGGATCCCCGACGAGAGGCGCCACGGTTTTGGCCCCTCCTTGCGGACCGTCCGAACGGCGGTCACGCCTTCTTCGCCTTCGGCCTCATCCCGAGGTCGGTGTACCGCTCGAGGAGCAGCTGCTGGGCGATCGAGAGGACGTTCTGGACGAGCCAGTACAGGACGAGCCCCGACGGCATGTCCTTGAACATGAATCCGAACACGAGCGGCAGGAAGCTCATGACGCGGCGCGTCGTCGCGTCGCCGGTCGCGGGCATCATCTGCTGCTGCAGCCACATCGTCAGCGTCATCAGGATGGGCGTGACGTAGTACGGGTCCTTGGCCGACAGGTCCTGGATCCAGAGCGCGAAGGGCGCGTGCCGCAGGTCGATCGCGTGGCTCAGGAGGTTGTAGAACGCGATCAGGATCGGCATCTGGAGGAGCAGGGGAAGACAGCCACCGGCCGGGTTCACCTTCTCCGCCCGGTAGAGACCCATCGTCTCCTCGTTCATCTTCACGCGCGCCTGCGGGTCCGTCTTCAGCTTCGGCGTCCACTTCAGGCGGATCGCCTCGATCTTCGGCTGCAGCGCGCTCATCTTCTTCATGGAGACGAGCTGCTTCCAGGTGAGCGGGAAGAGGACGATCTTGATGACGACCGTGGCGAGGATGATCGCGACGCCCCAGTTCGGAATCGCGGCGTGGAACTGCTTCAGCAGCCAGAGAAGAGGCGTGACGACGATCGCGAACCAGCCGTAGTCGATCAGCTTCTCCAGCCCGGCGCGGACCTCGCGCAGAATATCGATGTCCTTCGGACCGAGATAGATTCCGGTCTCGAGCGTCCCCGTCCCGGCGGCGACGACCTCGGTCTCCACGAGAGGCTCCGCGGGCGCCGCCGGAACGGTCCCCTCCGAGGTCCGGGCTGCGGGCGCGGAGAGCGACACCGGGCGGAGCGTCACCGTCTCCCTCTCGCCGGGCAGGAACGCCGTGACGAAGTAGTTGTCCTCGAGGCCCGCTGCGATCAGCCCGGTCCCGACGGCCACGGGCTCCTTCAGCCCGTCCTTGCTGTTCCTCGAGACCGACCGGCTCGCCGTGAGCGTCACGCTCGAGCCGGGCTTGGTGTACTGGCTGTCCAGCTCCGCCTTCGTCGGGTTGCCGATTCCCGGGCCGAGGACCACGGCGACCCGGCCCCCCCCGGGGCCCTCTCTCTCGACCTTCAGCCCGAGGGTGTAGTCCTTTCCGAACGTATAGGTCCGGACGATCCCCTGACCGTCGGCCTCCCGGTACCGGAAACGGACGACCGTGCCCGCGACTCCTTCCTCGACCGTGGTCTCGTGCAGGGCGGCGGCCGCCCTTGCCAGGAACGGGTCCGACGGGTCGTAGACGAGCGTCCGGCCCGCGAACGGCGGGTCCTTGCGCACGAGCTGCAGCCGCGTCCCCTCGGCGCCCTGGTACCGCGAGAGCTCGGCCGACACCAGCTCTCCCCCCCTGTTGGAGAGCTTCACCGCGAGGACGCCGTTGCGCAGCGCGACCTCGCGCGGCTCCGTCGCGACGACGGGCTCCACGGCAGTCACGGCGAGGGCCGCGGGCATCGGCGCGTCCGCCGCCTCGGCCGGGGCCGCGGGTGTCTCGCCCGCCGTCGCCGTCGGCGTCGGCCGCGCCTTCGGCCGCGGCGCCGGCGTGGGCGCCGGGAAGAGAACGGTCCAGAGGATCAGGATGGCGGCCGAGAGGCCGAAAGCCATGGCGAGTCGTTTCGAGTCCAAAGGCTGCTCCTCGAAAGCGGGTCAGGGAACCGGGTCGAACCCGCCCGGGTGGAACGGGTGGCAACGGGAAAGTCGCTTGATCGAGAGCCACGCCCCTCTCAGGAAGCCGTGGCGGAGGATCGACTCGCGAGCGTACTCCGAACAGGTGGGGTGGAACCGGCAGGCCGGGGGAAGAAGGGGAGAAAGGAAGCGCTTGTACCCGACGAGGAGGCCTGCCGCTCCCCGCGCGGCCCAGCCCGGTCGAGCCGCGGTCCCGGCGCTCACGCCCGGTCTCCCGCCCGGGCCCGCCGGGCGAGCCTGTCGAGGTCCCGGGCGAGCTCGACGAACTCGGTCCGCTCCGCTCCGGGCCTCACGTTCACGACGACGTCCACGCCGCCGGGAAACGCGGACGACCGCCGGAACAGCTCCTTCAGGCGGCGACGGAGCCGGTTGCGGACGACCGCCGAACCGGTCTTCTTCGTGATCGTCACCCCGAGCCGCGAGACCGGACGCGCCGCCGGCTTGACGAAAACGACGAGCCACCGGCCGACGACACGCCGACCGGTGGAGTAAGTCTCGAGGTAATCGACCCGCCGGAGGATCCGGCGGTCCCTCCCGAACGACTCCGGGCTCCGGGTTCCAACGGGGTCGGTCCCGGGCCGGCTGGGATCGGAGATCATCGGATCCGAAGTGCCGCCGGGAGAGGCGGCGTCCCCGGGCGCCTCAGACGGCGAGGCGCTTCCGACCCTTGGCCCGGCGGCGGGCAAGCACCGCCCGGCCGTTCTTCGTCCTCATCCGAACGAGGAAGCCGTGCGTCTTGTGGCGGCGTCGGTTGTTGGGCTGGAACGTTCTCTTCATGGCACCACCTCTCCCGCTGCGGGGAGCGCGAGCGGCGGATTCTCCGGGAGTCGACGCCCCCTGTCAACCCGCCACGATCCCCCGTCCGTTCCGGCCCCGGCTCTCCGGCCCGATCCGCAGAGGGCCTCATGCTAGCATCCGCCCCCGCTCTGCCACGCGGTAAACCCCTCTTGCATCGGTGGATAACCTGTGGATAAGCCAACCTCCTGGGAGAAGATCCTCGAACACCTGAAGTCCCGGGTGGACGAGCGCGACTTCGACACCTGGTTCCGCGGGACGAGGCAGAAGTCCGAGACGGCGGACTCCGTCTACGTCCTCATCGGGAGCCCCCTCTTCATCGACTACATCCCCAGGGAGTACGGCGAGCAGATCGGCGAGGCCGCCCGCCTCGCCGGCATCGGCGCCCGCGAGATCCGGTTCGTCCTCGAGGGGCAGGCCGACTACCGGGCGAGCGTCTCAGCGGCCCGTACCCAGGCCCCGCCCCGGGCGCGCGTCGGCGACCTGAACCCCCTCTTCACCTTCGAGCATTTCGTCATCGGCGCCTCGAACCAGCTCGCCCACGCCGCCGCGCTCCACGTCGCGGACCAGACCTCCCACCGCTACAACCCCCTCTTCATCTGCGGCCCGACCGGCCTCGGCAAGACCCACCTCATGCAGGCGATCGGCCATCGCCGGCTCTCCCGCCGCCCCGGAGAGCGGATTCTCTACGTCTACTCCGAGACCTTCGTCAAGGAAGTCGTCACCGGGATCCGGTTCAACCGGATGGACCAGGTCCGCCAGCGCCTCCTGAACGCCGACGTCCTTCTCTTCGACGACGTCCAGTTCCTCGCCGGCAAGGCCACCACCGAGGACGAGCTCTTCCAGACGTTCAACGCCCTCTACTCGGTCGGCAGCCAGATCGTCTTCACCTCCGACGTCCTCCCCCGGGACATCCCCGGTCTGACCGACCGGATGAAGAGCCGTTTCGAGGGGGGCCTCGTGGTCGACATCCAGCTCCCGGACTTCGAGACGAAGGTCGCCATCCTCCGTCACAAGGCCGAACTCGCCCAGGTCGAGCTGGACGACGACACGGCCTACTTCCTCGCCGGGAAGATCAAGACCCACGTCCGGGAGCTCGAGAGCTACTTCAACCGGGTCGTTCTCGTTTCTTCCATGCGCGGCGAGCCCGTCACCCGGGACCTCGCGGAAGAGGCTCTCCGCGGGATCCTCCCCGACGACTCCCAGAAGACCTCCCCCGCCGAGATCCTCAAGGCCGTCGCCACCCACTACGGCCTCAAGCCCGCCGAGCTGAGGGCCCGGACCAAGAGAGAGTCGATCGTCTTCCCGCGCCAGGTCGCGATGTACGTCCTGAAGGAGTCCATCGGCCTCTCTCTGCCCGAGATCGGGCGACTCTTCGGTGACAAGCACCACACGACCGCGCTCCACTCGATCCGGAAGATCACGGCTCGCCGGGAGGAAGACCCGGCCTTCGACCGGGAGGTCGCCGCTCTCGTTGCGCAGTTCCGGTGAGAACCGCGGTGCGACTCCTGTGCAATCCCCCTTCTCGCCCCTCCCGCATTCCGTTCCTCCCGACGATCTGCACAGCCAGGACGGAAGATCTGCACAGCCCGGTCATCGCTTCAAACCCTCTTCCTCCCGGCCTTTCGGAGACCTTCCCACAGGCCCCGGCTCCCCCTACTACTACTTCTGTAACTCTTTCAATGCTAGAATTTAAGAGATCATTGGAGGGGATGTGGAGCTGACACTTCCGGCAGCCACCCTGGCCCGAGAGATGAGCCTGATGCAGGGTGTGGTGGAGCGGCGGACGCCCCATCAGATCCTCTCGAACGTCCTCCTCGAGGCCCACGACGCAACGCTCACGCTGACGGCGACCGATCTCGACACGACGTTCGTCTCGGAGATAGAGTCCCTCTCGCTCAAGACGGGTGGGGCCGTCACCGTTCCCGCACGCAAGCTCTTCGACGTCGTACGCGACCTTCCGGCGGGAGCCGAGGTGAGGCTGCGCGTCCTCGAGAACCACCACGTCCAGATCGACTGCAAGGAGCCGAAGCTCCGCATCCGCCTCAACGGCCTGCCGGCGACCGACTTCCCCACGCGCCCCGAGGCCGCCGGCGGTCCCACCCTCTCCCTGAAGTTCGGCGCGCTCCGCCGGATGGTCGAGAAGGTCCGCTTCGCCGTTTCCACAGAGGAGATCCGCCTGCAGCTCCAGGGAGCCCTCCTCAAGCCGAAGGACGGAGGGCTCGAGATGGCGGCCACGGACGGTCACCGCCTCGCCCTCATCGAGGTCGAGGACGCCACGGCCGAGCCCGGCTTCGAGGCGATCCTCGTCTCCAAGAAGGTCCTCGACGAGCTCTCGCGCCTCGACGCGGACGACGAAACGCCGGTGACGATCACACGGGGAACGAACCACATCGGCTTCACGGTCGGGCGCCGCCGCATCTTCTCCAAGCTCGACGACCGTCGCTTTCCCGACTACGAGAAGGTCATCAGCAAGGACAACACCAAGAGGGCGACCGTCGTGAGAGAGGAGCTTCTCGGCGCCGTGCGCCGCATCTCCCTCCTCTCCGGCGACAGGCTGAAGGCCGTCAGCCTCTCCTTCAAGGAGGGGGCTCTCGTCGTCTCCTCCGAGAGCCAGGACGTCGGGGACGGCGATCAGGAGATCGTCGCCGAATACGAGGCCGACGACATCACCCTCCGGCTGAACTCGCGATACCTCGAGCAGTTCCTCGAGGCCTGCGAGACCGAGAAGGTCCACCTCTTCGTGAAGGACGAGGGGTCGCAGTGCCAGGGCCGTCCCGCCGAGCCGGTGGCCGGCCTGAAGAGCTACCTCTACGTCGTCATGCCGATGCGTGTCTGAGGGGGTGCGCGGCGACACGTGGAGATCGGAACCCTCTCAGTCGAGGCCTTTCGTAACCTCGCCCCTTCCCGCCTCGGCTTCCACCCGCGGATGAATCTCCTCGTGGGAACGAACGGACAGGGGAAGACGAACGTCCTCGAGAGCCTCGCCCTCGTCTCGGGACGCCCGTCCTTCCGGACGGCCGACCTCTCCGACGTCGTCCGCGACGGCGCGCGGGAGGCCTCGGTCTCCGTCCGCCTTTCGGGAGCGCCGGACGGCGCGCTCGGCGCGCGTTTCGGAAACGGACGACGCGAGCACGCCTGGAACGGAAGGAAGGTCTCGAGGATGGAAGCGAGCCGGAGGCTCCCTCTCGTCCTCCTGACGGCCACGGACCTGACGCGCCTCGGAGGGGCACCCGCCGAGCGGCGGCGTGCGCTCGACCGCGTCGTCCTCGCCTTCGAGCCCGGCCTCGCCGCCGACTACCGGCGGTACGAAAAGGCCCGCGCAGAGCGCGTGGCCCTTCTCGCCCACCCCGGCCGGCCCGACCGCGACGCCCTCTCCTCGTTCGAGGAGATCCTCGCCGACGCCGGCGCGGCGATCGCCGAGGCGCGCCGCCGCAGGGTCGGGCCCCTCGGCCGGAAGATCGCCGAGTACGCGCTCCTCCTCGACGCGCCCTGGAGCGACGTGGCGCTGCGCCTCGTCTCCGACCTTCCGGCCGGCGAAGGGCGGGAGCCGCTCGCCGGGGCGCTCCGCGCCGGGCTGCGCGCCGGCGAGGGCGCCGACCGCCGCGCGGGACGCGCCCTCTTCGGGCCCCACCGCGACGACGTCCGCCTCGTGTCGGGAGGTCTCCCCCTCTCGAGCCGGGCGTCCTCCGGCGAGATCCGGACGCTCGTCCTTGCGTGGGCCCTCGCCGAGAGGGCGCTCCTCGCGGACGCCACCGGCATCCTCCCCGTCTTCGCGTTCGACGACTTCGACTCCGAGTGGGACCCCGCCGTCCTGGCGCGGTTCGCCGGGACGCTCCCCGACGACGGCCAGGTCTTCCTCACGTCGGCGCGCGCCGGCGTCGCGCGCGCCCTCCCTCTCCCGGAAGGAGCCGTCTGGATCGTCGAGGCCGGGACCCTCTCCCGCGCCGGCCGCCTGGACGGCCGGGTCCCCACCGTCTCCCCCGCGGCCGCGTGGCCCCACGAAAGGTCCGAAGATGTCCTCGCCTCCTGATCCCGACGCCCTTCCCGCCGAGGAGCGGGAAACGAGCTACGGCACCGAGTCGATCAAGCTCCTGAAGGGGCTCGAGGCGGTGCGAAAGCGCCCGGGGATGTACATCGGGAACACCGACGACATCACCGGCCTCCACCACATGGTCACCGAGCTCGTCGACAACTCCATCGACGAGGCGCAGGTCGGCTACTGCGACCGGGTCACCGTCACCGTCCACGCCGACGAGACCGTCACCGTCGAGGACAACGGGCGCGGCATCCCGGTGGGTCTCCACCCGGTCCACGGGCGCGAGACGCTGGAGATCATCCTCACCGACCTCCACTCGGGAGGGAAGTTCGACGACAACGCCTACAAGGTCTCCGGCGGCCTCCACGGCGTCGGCCTCTCGGTCGTCAACGCGCTGTCGGCCGACCTCGACGTCGAGATCCGCCGCGACGGCCGCGTCTGGCAGCAGCCGTACGCCAAGGGGATCCCGCAGGAGCCGCTGCGCGAGGTCGGCCGGACGAACAAGACCGGGACGAAGATCACCTTCCGCGCGGACCCCGAGATCTTCTCCGTCACCTCCTACAACTTCGAGACGCTCTCCCAGCGCCTGCGCGAGCTCGCCTTCCTGAACCCGGGGGTCTCGATCGAGGTCTTCGACGAGCGCGACGAGACGGGCGAGAAGAAGCACGTCTTCCGCTACGAGGGGGGCATCTCCTCCTTCGTCGAGCACCTCAACAAGAACCGCGAGAAGCTGCACGAGAACGTCATCTTCTTCACCGACGTGAAGGACCCCTCGGGGGACGCGAAGGCCGACGCCAAGAAGGAGCGCCTCGACGTCGCCCTCCAGTGGAACGACGGGTACCAGGAGCAGATCTACTGCTTCACGAACACGATCTCGAACAAGGACGGGGGGACCCACCTCGAGGGGCTGAAGGCCGCCCTCACGCGGGCGATCCAGAAGTACGCGGAGACCAACGCCCTCACGAAGAACCTGAAGGACACGACCCTCTCCGGCGACGACTGCCGGGAGGGGCTCACGGCGGTCGTCTCGCTCAAGATCCGCGACCCGAAGTTCTCCTCCCAGACGAAGGAGAAGCTCGTCTCGCAGGAGGCGAAGACCTGGGTCCAGACGGTCACCTACGAGAGGCTCTCGAGCTTCTTCGAGGAGAACCCGAAGGTCGCCCGGAGGATCGTCGACAAGATCATCGAAGCCGCCCGCGCGCGGGAGGCCGCGCGCCGCGCCCGCGAGCTCGTCCGGCGCAAGGGCGCCCTCGACGGCGCGGGGCTGCCCGGCAAGCTCGCCGACTGCCAGGAGGCCGACCCGGCGCTCTCCGAGCTCTTCATCGTCGAGGGGGACTCGGCGGGAGGCTCGGCCAAGCAGGGGCGCGACCGGAGGACGCAGGCGATCCTGCCGCTGAAGGGGAAGATCCTGAACGTCGAGAAGGCGCGTTTCGACAAGATGCTCGCCTTCGCGGAGATCCGCTCCCTCATCCTCGCCCTCGGTGCCGGGATCGGCGAGGAGTACGACGTCGAGAAACTCCGCTACCACAAGGTCGTCCTGATGACGGACGCCGACGTCGACGGCTCCCACATCCGGACGCTCCTCCTGACCTTCTTCTTCCGGCAGATGCGCGCCGCCATCGAGCGGGGGTACCTCTACATCGCGCAGCCGCCGCTCTACAAGGTCGTCGACGGCAAGCGCGAGTCGTTCCTGAAGGACGACAAGGAGTACGCCCGGTTCCTCCTCGCCCGGATCGGCGACGACCGCTCCCTCGTCACGGAGCCGACCGGGACCGCCGTCTCCGGCGCCGGCCTCGTCCGCCTCTTCTCCGACGCCCAGGAGTGGCTCTCCCTCGTCAAGCGCCTCTCCCTCCGCGGCATTCCCGAGCCGCTCCTGCGCGCCCTCGTGAAGGCGGGGACCGGCCCCGAGGCCGCGCGGGACCGCGCCGCCCTCGAGGCGATCGCCGCGGGGCTCCCGGACGACCTGACGACGGAGGTCCTCCCGGAGGAGGAGCACGGCGGGTTCGCCCTCCACGTTTCGCGGGAGACGAACGGCGTCGTCCGCAGGGCGGTCGTCGACGCGGCCTTCCTCGGCGGCTTCGACGTGCGCCGCGCCGGAGAGCTCGCCTCCGCCCTCGACGGCTTCCTCGACGGCCCCTATGCCCTGCGTCGAAAGGACGGCGAGACGCGCCTCGCGACCCTCGCCGAGGCAGCCGACGCCGTCCTCGAGAGCGCCAAGAAGGGCCTCTCGGTGAGCCGCTACAAGGGCCTCGGCGAGATGAACCCCGAAACGCTCTGGGAGACGACGATGAACCCCGCCTCGCGGCGGCTCCTGCAGGTCCGCGTGGAGGACGCCGTCGAGGCCGACGAGCTCTTCACCGTCCTGATGGGCGACGCGGTCGAGCCCCGCCGGGCCTTCATCGAGGCCAACGCCCTCGCGGCGACGAACCTGGACATCTGAAATGAAGAGGGGCCTTCTCGCTTCCCCCGCCCCCCCCTCCGCCGCGGCCGCGGCCGCGGCGAGGACGTGACATGACCGACACCCCCGACCAGCCCGCCGCCCCTGCCGAGCAGCGGATCCCCGTCTCCATCGAGGAGGAGATCCGCCGCAGCTACCTCGACTACGCGATGTCGGTCATCGTGGGCCGGGCCCTGCCCGACGTCCGCGACGGCCTGAAGCCGGTCCACCGCCGCGTCCTCTACGGGATGTGGGAGCAGGGGAACCGCCACAACCGCGCCTACAAGAAGTCGGCCCGCATCGTCGGCGACGTCATGGGCAAGTACCACCCGCACGGCGACGCGTCGATCTACGACACCGTCGTGAGGATGGCCCAGGACTTCTCGATGAGCGAGACGCTCGTCGACGGGCAGGGGAACTTCGGCTCGGTGGACGGCGACAACGCCGCCGCGATGCGCTACACGGAGGTCCGCCTCACCGCGCTCGCCGAGGAGCTCGTCGGAGACGACATCGACAAGGACACCGTCGACTGGACGGTGAACTACGACGGCTCGCTCCAGGAGCCGACGGTCCTGCCCGCGAAGTACCCGAACCTCCTCGTCAACGGCGCCGAGGGGATCGCCGTCGGCATGGCGACGAAGATCCCGCCGCACAACCTGCGGGAGGCCTGCGACGCGGCGACGCTCCTCCTCGAGAACGCCGAGGCGGGACTCGACGAGCTCCTCCGCGCGCTCCCCGGTCCCGACTTCCCGACGGGGGGCATCCTCCTCGGCCGCCGCGGCGTCGTCGAGGCTTACCGGAGCGGCCGCGGGATCATCCAGGTCCGCGGGCGGGCGGAGATCGAGGCCTCGGCGAAGGCCGACCGCGAGTCGATCGTCATCACCGAGCTCCCGTTCCAGGTCAACAAGGCGCGCCTCATCGAGCAGGTGGCCGACCTCGTCAACGAGAAGCGCCTCGAGGGGATCTCGGCGATCCGCGACGAGAGCGACCGGGACGGGATGCGCGTCGTCATCGACCTGAAGCGGGGCGAGAACGCGAACGTCCTCCTGAACCGGCTCTACCAGCTGACGCCGCTGCAGAGCTCGTTCGGGATCATCTTCCTCGCGATCGTCGAGGGGCAGCCGCGCGTCCTCCCGCTGAAGGAGATGCTCCGGCACTTCCTCGACCACCGCCGGCAGGTCGTCGTTCGGCGGACGCGCTTCGACCTCGCGAAGGCCGAGGCCCGGGCCCACCTCCTCCTCGGCCTCGCGATCGCCCTCTCGAACCTCGACCGCGTCATCGCGATCATCCGCGGCTCGAAGGACCCGGAGGAGGCGAAGGCGCGCCTCACGACGGAGGTCGAGGTCGAACTCTCGGCGCTGACGCGCTTCCTCGACCTGCCCTCGCTCGACCTGTCTCCCCGTGCGCGGCGCGACGGGGACCTCGTCCGCCTCGACGAGGCCCAGGCGCAGGCGATCCTGGAGATGCGCCTCCAGCGGCTCACGGGCCTCGAGCGGGACAGGATCGTCGCCGAGTACAAGGACGTCCTCGCCGTCATCGCCGACCTGAAGGACATCCTCGCCCGGCCCGAGCGGGTGACCGCGATCATCCGCGACGAGCTCGCCGACGTGAAGGCGCGGTTCGGCTGCGAGAGGCGGACGGAGATCTCGACCCTCGATCGGGACCTCGCCGACGAGGACCTCATCAAGGACGAGGTCGTCGTCCTCACCGTGACCCGCGGCGGCTACGCCAAGAGCACCCCGCTCTCCGTCTACCGCGAGCAGAAGCGCGGGGGCAAGGGGAGGACGGGGGCCGCCGCGACCGCGGAGGACGTCGTCGAGCACCTCTTCGTCGCCTCGACGCACGACTCGCTCCTCGTCTTCACGAACCGGGGGCGGGTCCACTGCGTGAGGGTCTGGGACGTCCCGTCGGCCGGGCCGGCGGCGCGCGGCAAGGCGCTCGTGAACCTGATCCAGGTCGAGCCGGGCGACGCGGTCGCCGCGATGACGACGACCCGCGGCTTCCCGGAGGACCGCTTCCTCCTCTTCGCCACGAAGAGGGGGCTCGTGAAGAAGACGGTCCTCTCCGCGTACGGCAACGTCCGCGCCGCGGGGATCATCGCGATCAACCTCGAGGAGGACGACGAGCTCCTGTCGGTCCAGGTGACCGACGGGGAGCGGCAGGTCTTCCTCGGGACCCGCAACGGCATGGGAATCAAGTTCGCGGAGACCGACGTGCGGCCGATCGGCCGGGACACGACCGGCGTCAAGGGGATCGAGCTGAGGGAAGGCGACGAGGTCGTCGAGATGGACCTCGTCGCCGACGACCAGACCCTCCTCGCCGTCACGGAGCTCGGCTTCGGCAAGCGGACGGACGTCTCCGAGTACCGCCTGCAGACCCGGGGCGGCACGGGCGTCATCAACGTGCGGGTCATGGAGAGGAACGGTCCCGTCGTCGGCATCAAGTCCGTCGGCGAGGAGGACCAGCTCCTCGTCATCACCCGGATGGGGATGATGATCCGCTTCCCGGCGGCAGAGGTCCGAGAGACCGGCCGCGACGCCCAGGGGGTCAAGGTGATCGACCTCGACGACGGGGACGCCGTCGTCGCGGTGGCCAAGCTCGCCTCCCTCGGCGAGCGGGAAGAGCCGGCCGACGAGCCGGAGGACCCTGACGCCCCGTCGGCGCCCGCCCCGGCCGGGGACGAACCGGAAAGCGAGTAGAGTGAAGCCATGAGGTTCTTTCTCGACAGCGTCGATGCCGACGAGGCCCGCCGCGTGAAGGAGTGGGGGCTCCTCGACGGCGCCGTCGTCCGGCCCGACGCCGCCCTCGCCGCGGGGCGCGACTACCGGAAGGCGATCTCCGAGCTCTCCCAGGTCTGCGACGGCCCGGTCTTCGCCGCGGTCGCCGCGGGCGAGCCGAAGGGGATGTACAAGGAGGCGCGCGAGCTCGTGAAGCTCGGCAAGGCGATCGTCGTCCGCCTGCCGATGACGCGCGAGGGGCTCCGGGTCGTGCGACTCCTGAACGACGAGCAGATCGCGGCGGACGTCCACCTCGTCTTCACGCCGCTGCAGGCTCTCCTGGCGGCCCGGGCGGGCGCGGCCTACGCCTCGACGCCGGTCGGGACCCTCGACGCGACCGGGCAGGTCGGGATGGACGTCGTCGACGCCGTCGTGAGGGTCTACGACAACTACGGCCTTCAGACCCAGATCGTCGTCGACGGGGTCCAGAACCCGGTCCACGCCCTCGACACGGCGGCGATGGGGGCCGACGCGGCCGCGATGCCGTTCGCCGTCCTCGACCGCCTCTTCGACCACCCGCTCACCGCGCAGGGCGTCTCGGCGCTCCGCGCCCACTCCGCCGAGGGCCCGCGGCGCGTCCACTGAAATGATCGCGGGGTCCGAAGCGGCCCCTGCCACGAGGTTTGAAACAAGAGCGGGGGGTCCGGGGGGCGCGCGAAGCCCAGCCCCCCGGCGAGGCTCGATCCCCCCGCGCCCCCCACGGGAAGAACCGTTCCGAGGTAGCAGCGCAGATGTCTCTCTCCCGCGAAAGGGTCAACGACCTCGCCCACCGGGTCCTCGAAGGGCTGCGCAAGGCGCCGGGCGTCGAGCTGGCGGCGGAGGCGGAGTACGTCCGCAACCGGGTCGCCTCGGCGCTCCAGGAGTGGGAGAGGGAGAACGAGGCCCTCGCCGCCGAGGCGCGGAGGAGAGTCCTCACCCGGGGCCGGCGCGTCGCGGAGGGCTCGCGCGAGTTCGACCAGCTCCTCTCCGAGGAACTCCGCCGGCTCTGGGACGAACGGGCGACCCGGGGAGAGTGACCGGCCGGGCCGTTCGGCCCGGATGGTTGGTGACCGCTCGGCCCGGACTTGCCGTTGGTCTAGGCCAAGTGCCATCCTGTCCGGCGTGACGGGACCCGTTCCCCCCGGGGCGCACCCGGACGAGGCCCACGGGCGCGTGCCGCTCTACCGGACGATCGCGGACGGGATCATCCGCGACATCCGGCGCGGCCGGTTCCAGGAGGGATCGCGCCTCCCCGCTTCCCGCGGCCTCGCCCGGACGCACGAGGTGAACCGGGCCACGGTCCACCAGGCGCTCCAGGTCCTCAAGCGCGAGGGGTGGATCGAGACGAACAAGGGAGGCGGCACGCGCGTCGCCCGCCGGTCGCTCGCCGGGCCGATGGTCGGCCCCGCCCCGGCCTGGGACCGGATCTCCTCCGCCCTCCTCGGCCGAATCCTCGCGGAGACCGGGAGCCAGGAGGCGGCGCCCGCGCTCGCCCACGACCTCGCCCGGCTCGCCCCGGACGAGAGGGAGTTCCCGGCGGAGGCCTTCGCGAAGGTCCTCGCCGAGGTGGCCCGCGACGGCGCCCTCCTCGCCTACGGCTCCCCGTTCGGCTACCGGCCGCTCCGCGAGACGCTCGCCGCCCGGCTGGAGCGGCGGGGCATCCCGGCCGACGCCGACGCGATCCTCGTCGTCAACGGCGCCCAGCAGGGGCTCGACCTGATCACGCGCGCCCTCGTCGACGCGGGCGACGCCGTCGCCGTCGAGAGCCCGAGCTACTCCGGGGCGCTCACGCTCCTGCGCGCGCACGGGGCCCGCCTTCTCGGCGTCCCGCTCGACGCCGAAGGGCCCGGGCCCGACGCCCTCCGCGCCGCGCTCGCCGAGCGCCCGAAGTTCCTCTACACGATCCCCGACTTCCAGAACCCCACCGGCCACCTCGCCACGGCGAACCGCCGGCGGGAGCTCGTCTCGGCCGCGGCTCACGCCGGCGTCCTCGTCGTGGAGGACGCCTTCGACGCCGACCTGTCCGTGGAAGGGGAGCTTCCGCCCCCGCTCGCCGCCCTCGCGCCGGGCCACGTCGTCCACCTCGGGACGATCTCCAAGGCGCTCTTCCCGGGAGTGCGCGTCGGCTGGATCTCGGGTCCGCGGGAGTTCGTCCACCGCCTCGCGGCGCTGAAGAGGATCGGCGAGCTGACCTCGCCGCCCGTCCTGCAGGCCGCGCTGAACGTCTTCGTCTCCCGCGGAGACTACGACCGGCACCTCCTCCGCGTGAAGGCGCGCCTGAAGGCGCGCCTCGCGCTGGCCCACAAGACCGTCCTCAGGACCTTCCCCGTCGGGACGCGCTGCGAGCGGCCGCTCGGAGGCTGGGTCCTGTGGGTCGAGCTCCCGGGCGGGATCTCCGGCCGCGAGCTCGCCGAGGCCGCCCGCGGCGAGGGGGTCCTCGTCTCCCCCGGCGGCGACTACGCCCCCGACCGTTCCGACACCCCGAACCTCCGCGTCTCCGTCTCCCGCAGCTCCGGCGCCGACCTCGAGAAGGCCCTCGAGAGCGTCGGCGCGCTGGCCCGCGTCGCCGTCCGGAGGGCCCAGCGCCGGGCCCCCCGCGCCGAGGAGCGGCGCGAGGAAGCCCTCATCCAGATCTGAAAGGGACAAGAGCCATGAGCAGCAGCCCCGTCTTCTCCTCCCCGTTCACGTCCGACGCCTTCCGCGTCAAGGTCGGCCTCGCCGAGATGCTCAAGGGCGGCGTCATCATGGACGTCGTCGACGCCGGGCAGGCGAAGGTCGCCGAGGACGCCGGCGCCGTCGCGGTCATGGCGCTCGAGCGCGTCCCTTCCGACATCCGTCGCGACGGCGGCGTGGCACGGATGTCGCCCGTCGCCAAGATCCGCGAGATCCAGGAGGCGGTCTCGATCCCCGTCATGGCGAAGTGCCGCATCGGGCACATCGCCGAGGCGCGCGTCCTCGAGGCGCTGGAGGTCGACTTCGTCGACGAGAGCGAGGTCCTGACCCCGGCCGACGAGGAGAACCACGTCTACAAGCACGACTACAAGGTCCCGTTCGTCTGCGGTTGCCGCAACCTCGGCGAGGCGCTCCGGCGCATCGGCGAGGGGGCCGCGATGATCCGGACGAAGGGCGAGGCGGGGACGGGCGACATCGTCCACGCGGTGAAGCACCTGCGCGAGGTGACGCGCCAGATGAAGTCGCTGACGCTCCTCTCCCGCGACGAGTGGATGGCGGTCGCCAAGCAGCTCGGGGCGCCGTTCGAGCTCGTCGTCTGGGTAGCCGAGAACGGCCGCCTTCCCGTCCCGAACTTCGCCGCGGGCGGCGTCGCGACGCCGGCCGACGCGGCCCTCTGCCGCATCCTCGGCGCCGAGGCGGTCTTCGTCGGCTCGGGCATCTTCAAGTCCGCAGACCCGGCCGTCCGCGCCCGGGCCATCGTCGAGGCGACGACTCACTGGGACGACCCCTCGCGCGTCGCGAAGGCCTCCGAGAACCTCGGCGAGGGGATGAAGGGGATCGAGGCCGGCAAGCTCGTCGAGGCCGAGCTCCTCCAGACCCGGGGCTGGTGAGGGTGGCCGTCGGCGTCCTCGCCCTGCAGGGCGACTTCGAGGCGCACGCCACGGCGCTCGAGCGTCTCGGCGTGCCGGCGAGACCCGTCCGGACGGCGGAGGAGGTCCGCGCGGGCGCGGGCCTCGTCCTCCCGGGGGGCGAGTCGACGACGATGTGGAAGCTGATGGAGGGGACCGGCGTCGCCGAGGCGATCGTCGAGGTCGCCCGGCGCGGCGACCCGGTCTTCGCCACCTGCGCCGGGGTGATCCTCGCCTCGCGGCGGATCGCGGGGCCGGACCGGGACGGGCTCGGGATCCTCGACGCGACCGCGGTCCGCAACGCCTACGGGCGCCAGCTCGACTCCGCCGTCGTGACCCTCGCCGACCTCGACCGCGACGCGCTCGGCGACGAGCCGCTCGAGGCCGTCTTCATCCGCGCGCCGAGGCTCGCGGACCTAGGGCCGGGCGTCGAGGTCCTCGCCCGCCGCGACGGGCACCCGGTTCTCGTCCGCCAGGGGAACGTCGTCGCGGCCACCTTCCACCCGGAGCTGGCCGCCGACCCGCGCGTCCACCGCCTCGCGTTCGCCGCGGCGCTGGCCGCGCGGGCCGCCTGAGGGGCGGGCGTGAACGCCGCCGGGGCGGCGCTGGAGGCGCTGGGCCACCCCGTCGGCGCCCTCCCGGAACCCCGGCTCCTCGCGGCGCTCTTCGTCCGGTTCCAGGCGCACGTCCCGCTCCGGGCCGCGCCGGAAGGAAGCGGGGGAGAGGCGTGTCTCGCCGCGTGGCTCGAGGACGGGGAGGGCTGCTGTGGAGAGAGCCGGGTCGAGGCCTTCGCGCACCTCGCGACGGCTGCAGGCTTCGACGTCGAGCGGGCCCTCGCCCGTGACGGGGCCGGAGACCAGCGGCCGGTCCTTCTCGCGGACCGGCGCCGGCTCCTTCTCGACGCCGGCTTCCCGCTGCCCGCCCCGCTCCTCCTCGACCCTCCCGCCGAAGGAGAGGCCACCGGCTACGGCGCGCTTTCGGTCCGGCCGGACGGTGCGGGCCGGCACGAGGTGCGGCTCGAGACGCGAGGAGACGAACGGGGACTCTTCGTCGTGGAGGTGCCGGGCGAAGGACGCCACGGGGAGGAGCGGTCGAGCGGGCCGGTGCCGGCCGCCCGGGCCGGCGGCGAGCCCGCGAGGCGCGCCGGTCTCGAGCCCGCGCTCTTCCGCCTCCTCGACGACCGCCTGCTCCGCTGGCAGGGCGGCGCCCTCGAGGTCTCCGACGCCTGGAGCCGCCTCCGCGTCCCGTTCCCGGCCGGAGACGGCGACGGGCTCGAGGCCCTGTTCGGCCCGCCCGTCCCGCGAGACGAGACGCCGGCGCCGGGCTCGCGAACCGGCCTCGTCCCGACGCTCACCGTCTACCACGCCTCGCCGGAGGCGCCGGGCCGCCTGCTTCGGCTCCTCGCCGAGCCGGCGACGCACGCCGCGCTCCTCCCCGAAGGGTGGGTCGTGGAGGCGGAGACAGCCCGCCCGGACGGGTTCGCGTGGAGCCTGGTGGAGGACGGCGCCCTTCTCCGCCACGAGACGCTGACGCGCCTTGCGGACGGTGTCGCGGTCGAAGCCGAGGGGCCTCTCGCCCTCTTCCGGACGAGGACGTGGCGGCTCGAGCCTCGTCCCTCCGGCACGCGGCTCAGGGTCGTCGGCACACTGCGCGACCCGGTCCCGCCGCGCGGGCTCGCCGAGGGGACCCGGCGGCGTCTCGTCTTCGAGCTCGCCAGCGAGCTCCTCGCGCTGGACCGGATTGCCGGCGAGCGCTGAGCGACAGCCTCAACGGGACGCGAAGCGGCCGGACGGGGGACGGGGCGCGGCGCCGAAAGGAAAAGGGCGCGGGCCGCCGGCGCGAAGGGCCGGGCCCCCGGGGAACCTCAGAACTCCAGCTCGTCCCCGTCGTCCAGGATCCGGAGCCGCGGCTCCGCGAGCGCGGCGACGTCGGCGCGCAGCGCGGGGAGCGTCGGAGGCTTCATGTGGTAGAGGTTCACCGGGACCGAGGCGGGGAACTTCCGCATCTCCTCGCGAAGCGTCCGCGGCGTCAGGTGCCTGGAGACCTCGGCGATCTCGGACATCGAGTCGGGGAAAGAGCACTCGACGAAGATGGCCTTCAGGTCGGCCCTTCGACGGACCTCGGCCCACAGCGCCTCGGTCGGTCCCGTGTCGCTCGAGAAGACGACGCAGGCTTCGTCGTTCCAGACGAGGTAGCCGTAGGTCGGGACGACGTGGGAGACGGGGACCGCGAGGGCGTGGAGCCCGTTCACGCGGAACGGGACGCCGGCTTCGACGACCCGGAACGTGACGGCCGGCAGGAGGTGGTTCGGGATCCGCGTGAAGTCGGGCCAGATGGCGTCGTTGAAGAGGTGCGCCTGAAGGAGCGCGGCGACGTCCTCCGTCGCCACGACCTCGATCGGCCCTTCCGTTCGCGAGAAGACGTTCTCCACGAGGAAGGGGAGCGAGGCGACGTGGTCGAGGTGGGAGTGCGTCACGATGATCGACCGGACCCGCGCCTGCTCCTCGAGCGTGAGGGACTGCGTCAGGGCGCCCGCGTCGAGCGTGACGGTCCCGTCGAGGAGGAAGGAGGTCTGGCGGTGCCACGGCGTGGAGCCGCCGTACGCCCCGAGGACGCGAATCCGCACGGCGTGATTCTAGGACGCGGGAGACCGGCCCGGGGTGACTCGCGTCACCCTTTTCCGGCCTCCCGCGCCGTCAGAACGACCCGAACCCGATGTAGAAGGTCGTCTTCCAGCCCCCGAGGTTCGACTTGCCGTCGAACGGGCGCGCGAAGTCGACGTTCCAGGGGACGCCGAGGAAGTAGGCCGTGAAGCCCGCGCCCCAGGCGGATCGGGCGTCGACGAGGCGTCCGTCGTCGGCCCACGTGAAGTCCTCCCCCTCGAGCCAGGCGCCCCCGATGTCGAAGAAGACCCGGCCGCGGACTCCCGCGACGTTCAGGCCGAGGCCGGTGACGAGCGCGTCGATGAGGGGGAAGCGGTACTCCGCGTTGAAGTAGGCGATGTGGTTCCCGATGAGCGTCCTGTAGTCGTAGCCGCGGAGGGTGTCGAGACCGCCGAAGGCGTAGACGTTCGGCACGGTGCCGCTGGCGGTGCCGCCAAAGGCCCGGAAGGCGAAGCCCGACCGGCGCGAGATCGGCACGTAGGCGCGGGCCTCGGCGACGAGCTCCTGCGAGAGCGTCCCGCCGTCGGCGAAGTCGGGGAGATAGCGGAAGTTGACCGAGAGCGCCTGGCCGCCGTGCGGGCCCCACGACTTGAACCGGGTCCCGTCGTAGCCGAAGCCGGCGGAGACCTGGATGGTGTTGTCCTTGCGGGGGAGGAAGATCTGCCCCTGCGTCCCGTCCTCGTTCGTGATGATGTAGGCGGCGTCGATCGACCGGGAGAGGTAGCCGAACGACCCCTCCACGCGGGTGTAGCGGTTGAGGGGCCTCACGCCGAGGACGCTCGCGCCGGTCTCCCGCGAGAAGCGGCGGTCCGAGACGACCTGGCCGCTCTGGTCGACGCCGAGGAAGTAGGTCCGGTTGTCGTAGAGCTGGACGCCCCACTGGAACCGGCGCCTGAGGTCGAAGTAGATCGCGTTGATGTTCGAGTAGCCGGCGAGTGTGTCCCAGAGGAGGAACGCGCGCCGGTCGCCGAGGTAGTCGGAGAACCCGAGGCGCATCGAGGAGACGAACGTCCCGTCCGAGTTGATGCCGGCGTAGCCGCCGACGTCGTCGACGAACATCCGAAAGCGGTTCTCCTCGAGCTTGTCCGGGTCGACGGCCACCTCGATGGCCGGGACGAAACCGTCCCCCGGGGTCCGGACGATCGGGGCCGGCGGCAGGGCCTTCTCCTCCAGGCGGCGGTAGGGCTTCCGCGCGTCGGCGACGTAGAGCTGGAAGCGGCCCCCCTGGTAGCCCGAGAAGACGACTTTCTCCTGTCCGTCGGCGCCGATGTACGAAGCCGGCCCGAGGGCGGCGCCGATCACGTCGGTGTACTGGTCGATCTCGCCGGTCGCGAGGTCCTGCCCGAAGACGTTGAAGATGCCGCCGCGGGAAGAGGCGAAGTAGAGCCGCTTGCCGTCGGGCGAGAAGGCCGCGTCGTCGTCGTTGCCCTCTCCCCAGGTGACCTGCTCGATCTTCGAGGGGTCCTCGAGAGGGAACCGGACGATCTTCTGCAGCCCGCCGACGACCTTCGTGTGGTAGACGAACCGGCCGTCCGGGGAGTAGACGGGCGCCGTGTCGTACCCGGCGTCCCCGGTGAGGTTCCTGAGCTCCCTCGTCGCGAGGTCGAGCTGGAAGATGTCGCGCGAGGTCCCGGAGATCCCGGAGAAGACGACGGTCGCCCCGTCGGGGGAGAAGGCGGGAGAGAGCGGCATGTCGGGGGCGACGGGGATCCGCTCCAGGATGCCGCCTCCGCGCGCCGAGAAGATGAAGAGCTGGCGGCCCCGCTCCCGCCGCGCGAAGACGGCGATCCGGTCGCCGTCGGGGGCGAAGGCGAGGTCGCGGCCGCTCTCGGGGCCCTGCGTGAGGAACTGGGCGGTGATGTACTCGTACTTCGTCGTCCGGCCCGGCGAGAGGTTCTTCCAGACCTTGCGCGTCTTCGTCGAGAGGAGGGCGATGTCGACGTCTTCCTTGTAGGTCGTGAGCGTGGCGACGAAGTCGCCCGAGGGGGAGGGGGCCGCGCCGATCTCGAACGAGGGGCGCTCCCACGGGCCGACCCGGAACCGCTCGCCGTACTCGGAAGCCTCCCCCTTCACGGCCAGGAGCGGGAGGTACTTCCTCCTCAGGTAGCGGCGGAACTTGAGGTCGAAGTCGTCCGGCTCGATACCGAAAGTCCGTCGGAGGGAGAGGGAGATGTCGCGGCCGAGGAAGGAGCGGAACTCGAAGACGAGCTCGCGGACGGCGTCCCTGCCCCACTCGGCTTCGACGAAGTCGAAGAAGGCGTGGCCGAAACGGTAGGCCGGGTAGCCCTGGATGTTGACGCGCGTGATCGGCGGGATCCGGTCGGAGTTCACCGCGTCGCGGATGAACATCCGGTCCTTCTCGTCCTCGTCGTCCGCGAAGTAGGACGCCATGCCCTCCATGAACCAGGTCGGGATGTTCGTCGTGAGGGCCCGCGAGAGACGGCCGCCGAAGAGGATCTCGTACTGGAAGATGTGGGTCAGCTCGTGCGCGATGAGCTTCTGGAGCTTCTCGTCGGGCATGTCGATCGGGAGGACCATCCGGTTTCGCGCCGCCTCGGCGAACGCCCCGACCCCTTCCGGGATGAAGTTCAGGATGATGTTGTTCTGCTCGAACTCCGCGTGCGTGACGTAGAAGAGGAGCGGGATCGGCTTGGGGATCTGGTAGTTCAGGCGCCGGGAGAGGTCGTCGTAGGCCGACTCGGCCATCGACGCCACCTTCCCGAGGGCCTCCTCGCCGCGGCCGTAGTGGTAGATCCGGAAGTGGGTCGAGGAGTAGATCTTCCAGTCGAACTTGTCGTAGACGATCTTGTTCTGCCCCTGGGCCGGGGCGGAGGCGGCGGGGACGAGGAGGAGCGCGGCGAGCGCGGCGCCGAGGACGTGCCGGGCGGCGGGCCGCCTAGTCGAACACATAGCGGTTCGCCTCCCTTTCCCTCACCACGAAGAGGCCGAGCAGCTGGTTCTCGAGCGAGAAGAGGTTCTCGAAGAGCCCCACCATCTCGTCCGCGGACCGCCGGTTCTTCTCCTTCTGGTCCTTGAAGGTCTCCTGGAAGAGCCGCGCGCCCGTCCGCCCGTCGAAGGCGAGGACGGTCACCTCGAAGGTGAAGCCGGTCGTCTCGATGAAGACCTGCCGGTAGTAGGTCTGGCCGTCGAGGCGGCTGACGTACTCCTCGGTCTTGTAGCCCGACTTGTCCTCGACCCGGAAATCGAGGATGCCGGAGAGGATGACCTCGGCGCCCACGCGCGAGCCGAGCGCCTTCCAGAATTCCGTGTCCTCGCCCAGGGCCTTCAGCTCGGTCGAGGGGAGCTTCACGTCGGCGGGCATGGTGACGACGTTCATCTTCGTCCGCCGCCCGATCTGTTTGCCCAGGTGGCGGCGGAACTCGCCGTCGAGGTCGAGGTCCTTGACCCGCGACGACTCCTTCCGCTCCGAGAGCTTCGAGGCGACGAGGAACGGCGCGAGAGAGATCCGCTCCCGGCCCGTGACGGCGAGCTTCGGGCGGAGGGGGAGCTTCAGCTTGACTTCCTTGGCTCCGGCGAGCAGCTCTCCGCCGGGGCCGACGAGGAGGAGGAGCGCGGCGAGGAGGGCGGCGGGTCTTCTCACTTCGGTGTCGCCGTCGGGCCGGAGGCCCGCTGCAGGGAGGTGTAGTACTCGGCGAAGCGTGCGTAGTTTCTCTTGATGCGGGAGTCGTCCGGCCTCAGCTCGAGGGCGCGCTTGTAGGCGGCGAGGGCGCGGGCGGTCTCGCCGGTCGCCTCGCAGGCGACCGCGAGGTTGTTCAGGACCTCCGGGTCGTCGGGGGCGATCTTCGCGGCCCTCTCGAACCGGAAGAGCGCCTCGCGCCAGAAGCCCTGCTGCGCCATCTTCGCCCCGTAGGCTTTCTGGTCGGCGGCGCGGGAGGCTTCCTCCGGGGTCGAGGCACAGCCGGACAGGGACACAGCGACGGCGAGGAGAAGGCCCGTGGCGATGGCGAAGCGACGTTGTCTCACGGAGATCGGCATTATAGTCAGCGCTCCCTACGCAAGATGCGGTCCCAGCGGATGCCCCCCGACGCCGTCCTCTCGTGGAGTCTGCGCGCCCGCGGCGCCCGCGCCCGCGTCCTCTCGAGGCTCCTCCTCGCCGCCGGGTCGGTGGAAAGCCTCCTCTCGCGTCTTCCCGGGGAGACGGGGGCGCTCGCCGGCGTCGACGCGGCCGCGGCCGGGGAGATCCTCGACCCGAGGCCGGCCCCGGGGCTCGACGAGGTCCGCCGCCGCTTCTCGGCATGCGGCGCGAGAGTGGTGGCGATCTGCGACTCGGAGTACCCCGCCCTCCTCAGGGAGGCGCCGGACGCGCCGCCGCTCCTCTTCGCCCGCGGCCGGCTCCTCGCGGACGCGCCCGTCGTCGCCGTCGTCGGCTCGAGGCGCGCGACGCGCGCCGGCCTCGAGGCGGCCCGGATCGTCTCGGCGGGCCTCGCGCGGGCCGGTGTCGTCGTCGTCTCGGGGTTCGCCCACGGGATCGACGCGGCGGCGCACGCTGCGGCGCTCGAGGAGGGGGGGGAGAGCTGGGGCGTCCTCGGCTGCGGCGTCGACATCCCCTATCCGGCGGCGCACGACCGGCTCCGGGCGCGAATCCTGGAAGGCGGTGCGCTCCTCTCCGAGCTGCCGCCCGGGACCGAGCCCGAGCCCTGGCACTTCCCCGTGCGCAACCGGATCATCGCCGGCTGCGCCCGCGTCGTCGTCGTCGTCGAGGCGGCGCCGAAGAGCGGCTCCCTGATCACCGCGCGCTGCGCGGCGGAGGCGGGGCGGGACGTCGCGGCGGTGCCCGGCCCGGTGATCGGCGAGCAGTCGGCGGGAACGAACGCGCTCCTGAAGGACGGCGCGATCCTGGTGCGCGACGCGGCCGACGTCCTGCGCGAGCTGCCCGACGAGGACCTCCGCCGCCTGCGGCCGGGAGGCCTCCCCGGCGCGGCCGGCGCCCCGGAGCCCCCCGCCGACCCCGACGCCCGCCGCGTCCTCCTCGCCCTCGACGCCGCCGAGCCGCGCCCCGCGGACGAGCTCGCGGCGGCCACGGGCCTCCCCGCGGCGCGCCTTTCCGCCGCGCTCGTCCTCCTCGAGCTGGAGGGTCTCGCCGAGGCTCTCCCCGGGGCCCTCTTCGCCAGGAGGACGCCCCGGGCTTGACAGCCGTGGCATCGTAGCCGGCCGCATGTCGAAGTCTCTCGTCATCGTCGAGTCCCCCGCGAAAGCGACCACCCTCGGGAAGTTCCTCGGGAAGGACTTCTCCGTCCTCGCCTGCTACGGCCACGTCCGCGACCTCCCGAAGAAGGGGATCTCGGTCGACCGGGCCGCCGGCTACGAGCCGACCTACGAGGTCCTTCCCGGCAAGCAGAAGACGATCGCCGAGCTGAAGCGTCAGGCGAAGGGCGCGGACGACATCTACCTCGCCGGCGACCCCGACCGCGAGGGCGAGGCCATCTGCTGGCACCTCGAGGAGCTGCTCCGCCCCTCGGCGCCCCACGCGCGCTTCCACCGGGCCGAGTTCCACGAGATCACCAGGGGAGCGATCCAGAAGGCGATCGCGAGCCCCGGGGCGATCGACGCGAACCGCGTCGCCGCGCAGCAGGCGCGCAGGATCATCGACCGGCTCGTCGGCTACGAGGTCTCCGACCTCCTCTGGAAGAAGGTCTGGCGCGGCCTCTCGGCGGGGCGCGTGCAGACGGTGGCGCTCCGGATCATCGTGGAGCGCGAGTCGGAGAGGGAGCGCTTCCGCGCCATTCCCTACTTCTCGGTTCCCCTGCAGCTCGGGAAGGGGGACGCGCTCTTCCCTGCCCGCACCGTCGCCTGGCGCGGCGAGAAGCTGAGGTTCGACGGGTCGGACCCGCGCCTCGCGACGCACGAAGCGGCCGCGGAGGTCCTCGCCCACCTCCAGGCGTCGTCGCTCCGGGTCACCGCGGTCGAGGCGCGCGAGAAGAGGACGAACCCCGTCCCTCCGTTCACGACCTCGAAGCTCCAGCAGGGAGCCGCGCGCTCGCTCGGCTTCACCGTCCGCCGGACGATGCAGGTCGCCCAGCGCCTCTACGAGGGGAAGACGATCGCGGGGCGCGGCTCGGTCGGCCTCATCACCTACATGAGGACCGACTCGACGCGGGTCTCCGAGGACGCCCTCGCGGCCGTGAGGGCCCACATCGGCGCCACCTTCGGGCCCGAAGCCCTTCCCGCCGAGCCGCGCCGGTTCAAGCAGAAGAAGGACGCCCAGGATGCCCACGAGGCGATCCGCCCCACGATGCTCGACCTCCCCCCCGAGGCCGTCGCGGGCGACGTCTCCGCCGACGAGCTGAAGCTCTACCGGCTCGTCTGGAACCGCTTCGTCGCTTCCCAGATGACCCCCTCGGTCTCGGACGTGACGACCGTCGAGATCGAGGCGCGCCGCGAAGGAAGCCCCGACCTGGCCGGCGTCCGCGCCACCGGGTCGGTCCTCAGGGACCCGGGCTGGCTCCGCGTCTACGGGCAGGTTTCCGACGCGGAAGAAGCCGAGGGCGAGGGGAACGGCGAGGCCGAGGAGGCGAAGACCCGCCTCCCGCAGCTCGCGGAAGGGGACGTCCTGCGCCTCGCCGAAGCGGTGGTCGAGGACCACGAGACCCAGCCCCCGCCCCGGTTCAACGAGGCTTCGCTCGTGAAGTTCCTCGAGGAGAACGGTATCGGCCGCCCCTCGACCTACGCCGAGATCCTCCGGAAGATCGAGGACCGCGAGTACGTGAGGAAGAAGGACCGCCGCTTCCTCCCGACGCTCCTCGGCCGGCTCGTCGTCGACCTCATGAAGGAGGGCTTCGACGACTTCTTCCAGACGGAGTACACCGCCCGGATGGAGGCGGAGCTCGACGAGGTCGAGGAAGGGACGCTCGACTGGCGCAAGGCCGTCGCCGAGTTCGACGGCCGGTTCACGAAGGACCGCGACCTGGCGCTGAAGAAGATGGTCTCCGTGAAGGCGGGGCTGCCCCTGGCCGACGTGCGGCGCCACCTCCCCGACTTCCCGCTCCCCGAGGGGGCCGGCGACGCGTGCCCGAAGAGCGGCCACGAGCTGCGGCTCCGGATGGGGAAGAACGGCCTCTTCCTGGCCTGCGCCGGGTACCCCGACTGCGACTACACCCTCGACCTGCCCGAGATCGAGGACGACCCCGTCGACGCCTCCGAGCTCGAGGGCCAGACGTGCGACGAGTGCGGCAGCCCGATGAAGCTGCGCTCCGGGCGCGACGGCTCCTCCTTCCTCGGCTGCACGGCCTACCCGAACTGCCGGTTCACGGTCGCCGTGAAGGTGGCGAACGGGAAGGCGGAAGCCCGCCCTGACCGCCCGACGGGCGAGAAGTGCCCGCTCTGCGGCCACGAGCTGGTCGGCAAGCACGGTCGGTTCGGCGACTACGTCGGCTGCTCGAACTACCCCGCCTGCCGCTACCGCCCGCCGAAGCCGGTCACGTCGACGAACGTCGCCTGCCCCGACTGCGGGACGGGAGAGGTCCTCGTCCGCAAGGGGCGCTTCGGCCCCTTCTACGGCTGCTCGAACTACCCGACGTGCCAGCGGAACTTCCGGGCCCGCCCCGTGCCGAAGGCCTGCCCGGCGTGCGGGGCGCCCTACCTCCTCGTGAGGGACCGCAAGGCCGGAGCGTTCTACGTCTGCGAGAAGGAAGGGTGCGACTTCGACGCCCCGGCCGCGGATCTCGACGCGTACGCCTTCGTCGCCAAGGTTCCGGACGCCGCGGCGCTCGCGGCGGCGGCCACCGCGGCCTCCGAGAAGAAGAAGCCCTCTCCGAAGAGGGCGCGCAAGGCCTGATCCCGGGAGGGGCGCCGCGCGGCGCCCCTCCCGGTCACCCCTTCACCAGGCGCGCGTGCCGCAGGTGACCCGCATCGACCGGGCGGCGTCGTTTCCGACCGACGTTCCTCTGAGGTCGGCGTGCTCCGCGTCGAAGGTGGAGGATCGGCCCCGGTAGCCCGTCTCGCTGAAGAGGATCGCCCGGCAGCCGGGCGGGACCCTGAGGGAGCTCGCGGCGAGCGCGCCGATCGTGGTCCGCGAGAGGTCGGGGACGTCGGAACGGAAAGACGCGGAGTCCCCGCGGAAGTCCGTGTCCCGGTAGAGCGTCACGCCCTCGAGAAGGCCGGCCGTGCCGGGGGCGGGCGTGCCGGCGCCGCGGAGCCGGCGGGGCCGTGCCGCGCACTCGACCCGGAGCGAAGCGGCGGAGTCGTTGCCCACGTCGGTGCGGCGCAGTTCGTCGTGGGACGCCTGAAACGCCGTGGACCGGCCCCGGTAGCCGGGCTCGGAGAAGAGGGTCGCCACGCACCCCTCGGAGACCTCGAGCGAGCTCGCCTGGCGGGAGCCGAAAAGGGTCTGGCCGAGGTCGGGGACGTCGGAGAGGAACGACTGGGACGGGCCCGTCCTTCGATCGTCGCGGAAGAGCGTCACGCCCCGGCCTGCCGAAACCGGGCCCCCCGTCGCCGTGCCGCCCGGGGAGCCGCAGTCGACGCGGAGCGACACGGCCGCGTCGTTGCCCACGCCGGTGCGGCGGAGGTCTTCGTGGGTCGCCTGGAACGTCGTCGAGCGGCCGCGGTAGCCCGGCTCGGAGTAGAGGGTCGCGGAACACTCCTCGGGGACCTCGATCGAGCTCGCCTGGCGTGCGCCGAGGAGGCTCCGCGACAGGTCGGGGACGTCGGAGAAGAACGCCTGGGACGGTCCCTTCCGGCCGACGTCGCGGTAAAGCGTGACGCCCCGGCCCGCGCCGGCGAGGCCCAGGCCCCCGGCCGGGGAACCGAGGGGGGAGGCGCAGTCGACGCGGAGAGAGGCGGCCGCGTCGTTGCCCACGTCCGTGCGGCGGAGGTCGTCGTGGGCCGCCCGGAACGTCGTCGAGCGGCCGCGGTAGCCCGGCTCGGAGTAGAGGGTTGCCGAGCACCCCTCGGGGACCTCGATCGAGCTGGCCTGCCGGGCGCCGAGCGAGGTGCTCCGGAGGTCGGGGACGTCGGAGAGGAACGCCTGGGACGGTCCCTTGCGGCCCACGTCGCGGAAGAGCGTGACGGCCACGCCACTTTCGTCCCAGCCCGCGGCGGTCGTCCGGCTGCACTCCAGCCGGAGCGAGGCGACGGAGCGGCGGCCGAGCCGCGTGACGCCGAGGTCGGGCGTGGCCGTGGTCAGCTCGACGCCGAGGCCGCGGTACCCGGAGAGCTCGTAGAGGGTCACGCGGCACCCGGGGGCGACGTCGACGGAGCTCGTCCGCCGGGCGCCGAAGCCGGTCTCGGAGAGGTCGAAGACGTCCCCGGAGACGGCGAGCCGCTGCCCGGTCAGGCGGGTCTGGTCGTAGAGGACCGCCCCGGCCTCCTGGCCGGTCGCGGCGGGGGCGTGGGCGAAGGCCGCGGAGAGGACCGCAACGGCGAGCGTTCGGGAGGGCGTCCGGTTGTGCATCGGGCCTCCTTTCTCGACGGGACGGGCCGAGCCTACGTTCCGGCCGCAGCCGAGGCAAGGTTCCCACGGGCGGTTCCCCTCGCCGGGAGGGGCGCCTCAGGCGGGCCGGAGCGCGCGGAGAACCGTCCGGAAGCGGCAGAGCCCGGCGCCCGGGAAGAAGCGGTCGACGGCTCCGAGGAGCGGGTAGGGGCTCGCGGTGAAGGAGAGGTCCTCGACGGCGAGGCCCGCCGCGGCGACGAGGCGGGCGACCTCGGCGGACGGCCGGACCGCGATGTGGTCTTCCTGCTGCAGCCCGGGGACGGCGGCCTTGAGGCGCTCGGCCCAGTGGTCGCGGTTCGGCGTGTAGATCGCGAGCGCCCCGGCCGGGGCGAGGACGCGCCGCGCCTCGGCGAGGCACGGGGCGAGGACGTCGTCCTCGACGTGCTCGACGAAATCGGCGAGGAGGACGGCGTCGAAGGAGCCGTCGGGCAGGCCCGCCAGGTCGCGGGCGTCGGCCGTCTCGAACCGGACGTTCGGGAGGCCGCGGGCGGCCGCGGCCTCCCGCGCGATGGCGACGGCCGCCGCCGCCGCGTCGACGCCGACGACCTCGGCCACGAGAGGCGCGAAGAAGAAAGCCGTGTCGCCCCGGGCCGAGCCGACCTCGAGGAGGCGCATCCCCGGGTGCGGCTTCACGGCCCTGAGGAGCGCCGCGTCCCGCTCGCGGTACTTCCGGGCGTTCCGGAAGAACCAGTGCGGCCGGTACATCGCGGCGTAGTACGCCTCGTCGTAGACCTCGGCGTTCGGGGCGAAGTCGGGGCGCGGAGCCATCGAGGGGATGGTACGTCGCCGGGCGGCGGCCTGCCGCCGCGGGCTACGGCGCGACGGCCCGGATCAGGATCCGGTAGCGGAACGTCGGGCCGACGAGGGGGAGCGGCGAGAGCGCCTTCTCGACCCAGCGGACGAAGGGGAACGGCGAGACGCTCCACGTCTCGAGGTCGATCCCGAAGCCCGCCCCGGCGAGCAGGCGCCGGTACTCCGCCACGCGACGGACGGCGATGTGCTGCGGGAACTGCTTCAGGACGAAGTCGTGCGCCTTCATCCGCTCGACGTAGTGCGCGCGGTCGGGGGTGTAGATCCCGAGGCGCCCGCCCGGCCGGAGGACCCTCCGACACTCGCGGAGCATCGCCGCGAGCGTGGGGTCGTCCACGTGCTCGACGAGGTCGATCGCCGCGACGGCGTCGACGCTCGCGTCCGGGACGGCCGAGAGGTCGGCGACGTCGGCCTCGAGCCAGCGCACGTTGCCGATCTCGAGCTCCCGGCGGGCCGCCTCGGCCATCGCGATCGCCTCGGGGGCGGCGTCGACGCCGACGACCTCCCGGGCGTGCCGGGCGAGGAGGAACGTCACGTCCCCCCGGGCCGACCCGAGCTCGAGGACGAGGTCGTTCGGGCGCGGGTCGACGACGCGAAGGACGTCCCGGTCCCTCTCGGCGTACTTCCTCGGCGGGTTCCGGAACCAGTGGTGCGGGTGGAGGCCCTTCCAGTACGCCTCGTCGTAGAGGTCGCGCTCGAACGTCACGGCGCGAGTGTAGCGGCCCGTCGGGAGCAGGCCCGATCCGTGCCGGGGGTCACGGAAGCCCCGGGGGAGGTGTTCCCTACAATCGGGCTCCCATGACGTCCCCGCGCGTGACCGTGATCGGAGGCGGCTTCGCCGGCGTCGAGTGCGCGAGCGCGCTGGCGCGCCGCGGGCACCGCGTCCGCCTCGTCGAGATGCGGCCGGTCCGGACGACCGACGCCCACGAGTCCGATCGCCTCGCCGAGATGGTCTGCTCGAACTCCTTCCGGTCGGACAACCCGGGGAACGCCGTCGGCCTCCTCAAGCGCGAGATGGAGCTCCTCGGGTCGCTCGTCATGGAGGAGGCCCGCCGCGCGGCCGTCCCGGCCGGCGACGCCCTCGCCGTCGACCGCGAGCTCTTCGCGCGCGCCGTCACGGCGCGGGTCGAGGCCCTCCCCCTCGTCGACCTCGTCCGCGAGGAGGTCGAGACCCTCCCCGACCCCGGGAACGGGTTCGTCGTCGTCGCGACCGGCCCGCTCACGTCGCCGTCCCTCTCCGACGCGCTCTTTTCCGCCCTCGGCGGGAGCCACCTCTACTTCTACGACGCCGTCGCCCCGATCGTGGAGGCCGCCTCCCTCGACCTCTCGATCCTGTACGCGGCGAGCCGCTGGGGAAAGGGGGGCGGGGACGACTACCTGAACGTCCCCCTCACGCGGGAGGAGTACGAGGCGTTCGTTGCCGCGCTCCTCGCCGGGGAGAAGGTGCCGTACCACGACTTCGAGAAGGCGGTCCACTTCGACGGGTGCCTCCCCGTCGAGACGATGGCCGAGCGCGGGGCCGAGACGCTCCGCCACGGGCCGATGAAGCCGTTCGGCCTGCGGGACCCGAGGACGGGGCGCGAGCCGTACGCCGCGGTCCAGCTGCGGCAGGACAACCTCGCGAGAAGCCACTGGAACCTCGTCGGGTTCCAGACGAAGCTGAGGGTCGGGGAGCAGCGCCGGATCTTCCGGACGCTGCCGGGCCTCGCGAACGCCGAGTTCGTCCGGTACGGGATGCTCCACAGGAACACGTTCCTGAACGGGCCGGCCCACCTCGACCGCCTCCTGCGCTGGAAGAAGGACCCGCGCGTCTTCTTCGCCGGGCAGATCACGGGCGTCGAGGGGTATCTCGAGTCGGCGGCGACGGGGCTGATGGCGGGTGCCACGATCGCGCAGCTCCTCGAGGGGCGCGAGCCGGTCCCGCTCCCGTTCTCGACGGCGCTCGGGGCCCTCTCTCGCCACGTGTCGGAGAGCGACGAGGCCCACTACGCGCCGATGAACGTCACGTTCGGCCTGATCGACGACGCGGAGGTCCCGCCGATCCGCGACCGCGGGAAGCGGCGCGAGGAGATCGCCCGCCGGGCGCTCGCGGCGGTCGCCGCCTGGCGCGAGGCGGCCCTCGGGGCGGGCGCCGGGCCGGCGGGGGCGTTGGCGGGGCCGGCGGTCGCACCGCCGCCGCCGGGAGCGGCCGGATGAGGCGCTCGCTCTTCGGTCCCCTCCTCCTCGTCACCCTTCCCGTCCTCCTCGCCGGGCCCGCCGGTGCGGAGGCGGCCCTGAAGCGCTCCGCGGCGTGGGAGGCCTCGTGCACCCCCTGTCACGGGGCCGACGGCCGTAGCCGGACGGAGGAGGGAATGGAGCGGCGAGCCCGCGACCTCACCGACGCGAAGTGGCAGGCCACGGTCTCCGACGACCGGCTCGCCTCCTCCATCCGCCGCGGCCGCGGCAGGATGCCGCCGTTCGGCCGGAAGCTGACGGGCGCCCAGATCCGGGCCCTCGTCGAAGAGGTCCGGAATCTCGCGAGGAAGGACCCCTGACGGAACGGGAGGGAACGTGAGCCTCGGCGCGGCGCTCGGGGAGTGGGAGCGGCACCTCGTGGACGAGAGGGCCGTCTCGCCGCACACGAGGAAGGCCTACGTCGACGACGTGGGCCGTTTCCTGGCCTTCCTCGAGGGCTTCACCGGGAGCGGCGCTTCGGAGGCGGGAGACGTCGACGCCCTCGCCGTCCGCTCCTGGCTCGCCTCGCTCCGCGCCGCGGGCCACGCCCGGACGTCGATCGTGAGGCGCCTCTCGGCCCTCCGGACGTTCTTCACCTTCCTCGAGCGGGAGGGGCTCTGCGAGGGGAACCCGGCGCGCGGCGTCGCGACGCCGCGGACGGAGAAGCACCTGCCCGTCACGTTGTCGGTGGCCGAGGCCGCGGCCGTCGTCGAGGCCCCCTCCGCCGGAACGGACCTCGGCCTGCGCGACCGGGCGCTCCTCGAGCTCCTCTACGCCACGGGGCTGCGCGTCTCCGAGCTCGTCGGCCTCTCGCTCGGGGACGTCGACCTGCCGGGCCGGCAGGTGCGGACGATGGGGAAAGGGAGGAAGGAGCGGATCGTCCCGTTCGGCGAGAAGGCGGCGGGGGCGCTCGCGGCGTGGCTCCCGGCGCGCCTCGCCCTCCTCGCCGGCCGCCGCGTGCGGGGCGAGCCGCTCTTCCTGAACGCGCGCGGCGGGCGGCTGACCGACCGGAGCGTGCGGAGGGTCCTCCTCTCGGCCCTCTCGGCGGCCGACGTCCCCCGCCACGCCTCGCCCCACGCCCTCCGGCACTCCTTCGCGACCCACCTCCTCTCGGCCGGGGCCGACCTCCGGACGATCCAGGAGCTCCTCGGCCACGCTTCCCTGGCGACGACGCAGAAGTACACGCACCTCGACGTCGAGCGGCTGATGGAGGTCTACCGGAAAGCCCACCCGAAGGCGGAGGAGGGCGATTGAGGGCGCGGGTAGACTTCCCGCCGTGAGCGAAAAGCCCGTCTTCCACCGCACGACCGTCCTCGCCGTCCGCAGGGACGGCGCCGTCGCCCTCGGGAGCGACGGCCAGGTGACGCTCGGGACGACCATCCTCAAGCAGGGGGCCTCGAAGATCCGGCGGCTCGCCGGGGGCTCGGTCCTCGCCGGGTTCGCCGGCTCGACCGCCGACGCCGTCACCCTCTTCACCCGCTTCGAGCGCAAGCTCGAGGAGTTCGGCGGGCAGCTCGAGAGGGCCGCCATCGAGCTCGCCACCGACTGGCGGACCGAGAAGACGCTGCGCACCCTCGAGGCGCTCCTCGTCGTGGCCGACCGGGAGAAGACGCTCCTCCTCTCCGGGACGGGCGACGTCATCTCGCCCGACGAGGGGATCCTCGCCGTCGGCTCGGGCGGCCCCTACGCCACGGCCGCCGCGCGGGCCCTCTTCAGGAACACGGCGATGCCCGCCGACGAGATCGTGAGGGCCGCCCTGAAGATCGCCGCCGAGATCGACATCTACACGAACGACGCGATCTCCGTGGAGACCCTCCCGTGAGCCGCCCCGCCTCCCCGCGCGACGCGCACCTCAGGGACCTCTCCCCGCGGCGGATCGTCGCCGAGCTGGACCGGCACGTCGTGGGCCAGGGGAAGGCGAAGAAGGCCGTCGCCGTCGCCCTGCGCGACCGCTGGCGGCGCCAGCAGCTCCCGACCGAGGTCGCGCGGGAGATCACGCCGAAGAACATCCTCATGGTCGGCCCGACGGGGGTCGGCAAGACCGAGATCGCCCGGAGGATGGCGCGCCTCGTCGACGCCCCGTTCGTGAAGGTGGAGGCGTCGAAGTTCACGGAGGTCGGCTACGTCGGCCGCGACGTCGAGTCGATCGCGCGGGACCTCGTCGAGGCGGCGATCCGTCTCGTGAAGGACGAGCGGCGCGAGCGGGTCCTCGACAAGGCGCAGGCCGCGGCCGAGGAGAAGCTCGTCGACCTCCTCGCCACGCAGGTCGACCCCGCGGGCTTCGTCCCGGGCCCCGACGGCAGGGAGCGCCTGCGCCGGGAGCTGCGCGAGGGCAAGCACGAGGCGCGCGAGGTCGAGGTCGAGGTCACCGACGAGCGGACGCCCCAGATCTCCGTCATGACGCCGCAGGGGGTCGAGGAGATGGGGATCGACCTTCCCGGGATGCTCCCGAACCTCTTCGGCGGCCCGAAGAAGAAGAAGGCGCGCCTCCCGGTCTCCGAGGCGCGCGCGATCCTCGTGGAGCGCGAGGCCGACCTCCTCTCCGACGAGGCGTCGGTCCCGCAGGAAGCGATCCGTCGGGCAGAGGAGACGGGGATCGTCTTCCTCGACGAGATCGACAAGATCGCCGGGCGCGAGGGGAAGACCGGGGGTCCCGACGTCTCGCGCGAGGGGGTCCAGCGCGACCTCCTCCCTCTCGTCGAGGGGACGACCGTCAAGACCAAGCACGGGAACGTCAGGACCGACCACGTCCTCTTCGTGGCGGCCGGGGCGTTCCACGTGGCGCGCCCTTCGGACCTGATCCCGGAGCTGCAGGGGCGCTTCCCGATCCGCGTGGAGCTCGACGCGCTGACGGAAGCCGACTTCCTCCGGATCCTGACCGAGCCGGAGCACTCCCTGCCGAAGCAGGCCCAGGCGCTCCTCGGGACGGAGGGGATCGAGCTCGTCTTCGGCGACGACGGCCTCGCCGACATCGCGAAGGCGGCGGCCGAGACGAACCGGAGCCTCGAGAACATCGGCGCACGCCGTCTCCACACGATCCTCGAGCGGGTCCTCTCGGAGGTCAGCTTCGCCGGCCCCGACGCGGCGGGCGCGCGGATCGTCATCGACCGTCCGGCCGTGACGCGCGCCCTCGCCGACCTCGTGGCGAGCCGCGACCTCTCGCGCTTCGTCCTTTGAGCCTCCGCCGCGCTCTTCCGCTCCTCCTCGCCGCCGCGCTCGCCGCGGGGTGCGGGAGGAAGATCGCCCCGGAGGCGCCGCTCCTCGTCATCCCGGCGCGCCCCGAGCCGCTGCGCGTGACGCAGGAGGGGAGCGACGTCGTCCTGCGGTTCCCCTTCCCGTCGAAGACCGTGCAGGGCGCCCCCCTGACGAACCTCACGAGCGTCACGGTCTGGCGGGAGATCGTCCCGGCCCCGGCCGGCGCCCGGGCCCCGGAGCCGCCGCAGGAGGCGGCGGAACGGGAGCGGCAGGAGAAACTCTTCCGCCAGCGGGCCGAGGCGATCCGCGACGTGCCGCGCGAAGCGCTCGACGAGCTCACCGTCGGGAGCGAGCTCGTCGTCCGCGACCCGATGCTGCCGCTCTACGTCGAGAAGAGGATCGGGCGGGTTCTCCTGCGCTACGGCGTCACGGCGACGCGCGACGGGAAGAGGGTCTCTCCGCTCTCGCCGCTCGTCTCGATCGCCCCGAAGGTCCCGCCGTCGGCGCCTCGCGGCCTGGCCGCGACGGTGGAGGAGGGGCGTGTCTGCCTCGAGTGGCTCGCGCCGGAGGGGATGCTCGACGGGACCGCTCCTGCGACCGTCGCCGGGTACGCCGTCTACCGCCGGGACGAGGCCGAGGAGGCCTACGACGCGTGGATCGGCGTCGCCGCGCGCCCCCCGTTCGTCGACGAGGGGGTGCCGGCGGGCCGACGGGTCGTCTACACCGTCCGCGCCGCGCCGACCGCCGACCTGCCGCCGGTCCTCGGTCCGGCGGCCGACGAGGTCCTCGCCGACACGCGCGACGTCTTCCCGCCGAAGCCCCCCGAGGGTCTCCTCGTCCTCTCGGAGGAGAGCGGGAACCGGATCGTCTGGAACCCGGCGCTGGCCCGCGACCTCGCGGGGTACCGCGTCTGGGCGCGCGACGGCGAGGGAACGTGGGTCCTCCTGGCCGAGGGCCTGACGGATCCGTCCTTCTACGATCCCGGCGCGCCGCGAGGACGCCGGTACGGGGTGACCGCGTACGACGCGGCGGGGAACGAGAGCCCGAGGGAGGAAAGATGACCGCCGCGACGATCGGAGGACTCTCGAGGAACTTCTGGAAGATGGCGGGGGCCGGCAACGACTTCCTCGTCTTCGTCGGGACCCCTTCCGTCGGGCCGCGCGAGGCCGAGACGATCCGCAGGCTCTGCCGCCGCGGGACGGGGGTCGGCGCCGACGGGGTCCTCTTCGTCTCCGAGCGGGAGCCGACCGGCCCGCGCCGGGAGGTGAGGGTCGACTACTTCAACGCCGACGGCGGCGCGGCCCGTTTCTGCGCGAACGGGACCCGCTGCGCGGCGCGCTTCGCCGTCCTGCGCGACCTCGCCGACGAGGAGCTCGTCGCGCACACCGGCTGGGGGGCGATCGGGGCGACGGTCCGCCCGGACGGGAACGTCACGCTCCGCCTCCCCGAGCCGGTCGCTCTCGGCGGCTCGGTCGCGACGTTCGACGCGGAGGGCCGGCAGGTCGAACCGCACGCGGCGAGCCTGACGGTCGGCGTACCGCACCTCGTCGTCTTCTGCGCGGGCGACCTCGAGGTCGAGACCCTCGACGTCGGCGCCCTCGGGCCGCCGCTGCGCCGCCACCCGTCGCTGCCCGAGGGGGCCAACGTGAACTTCGTCTCGGTGCGGGGCGGCTCGCGGCTCTCGGTGCGGAGCTACGAGCGGGGGGTCGAGGCGGAGACGCTCTCCTGCGGCTCCGGTGTCGTCGCCTCCGCGGTCGTCGCCGGGGCCGAACGGGGGCAGCTGCCGCCCGTGTCGGTCGCGACCCGCTCGGGGAGCGCCCTCGTCGTCGACTTCCGCCTCGAGGGGAGCCTCGCGCACGACGTGACCCTCACGGGAGACGCGCGGGTCGTCTTCGAGGGGCTCCTGAAGGAGGAGGCCGTATGAAGTACCTTCGGTTCGAAGACGGCGGCGTCGCGCGGTTCGGCCGCCTCGACGGCGGCCTCGTGACACCTCTCGACGCGGCCCCCTGGGCCGGGGGGCGCGACGGGGGTGACCCGCGGCCGTACGAAGGACTGGCCCTCCTTCCGCCGGTCCCGCCCGGGGGAAAGGTCCTCTGCATCGGGCGGAACTACCTGGCGCACGCCCGAGAGCTCGGCAACGAGGTCCCCGCAGAGCCGCTCGTCTTCCTCAAGCCCTCGACATCCCTCCTCGCGCACGGGGGGACGGTCCTCCTGCCGCCGGAATCGGAGCGCGTCGACTTCGAGGGGGAGCTCGCCCTCGTCGTCGGCCGGCGCGCCCGCCGCGCGGGGCCGGAGGAGTTCGCCGACGTCGTCTTCGGGATCACCCCCGCGTTCGACATCTCCGCGCGGGACCTCCAGAAGAAGGACGGCCAGTGGTGGCGGGCCAAGGGGTTCGACACGTTCTGCCCGTGCGGCCCGGTCGTGGCGTCGGGCGTCGACGCCACGGACCTCTCGCTGAAGACGTACCTCGACGGGGAGCTGCGCCAGGACGGGCGGACCTCGCGGATGATCTTCGACCTGCCGGCGCTCGTCTCGTGGGTGTCGCAGGCGATGACGCTCGAGCCGGGCGACCTCCTCCTGACGGGGACGCCGGAAGGCGTCGGGCCGCTCGCCGACGGCCAGCTCCTCGATCTCGAGATCGAGGGCCTCCCCCGCCTCTCGGTCCGGGTGGCGCGGGAGACCTAGACCGCCACGGTCTCGCGTGCGGCGAGCCCCTGGACGAGCCTGCCGCAGAGCCCCCCGAACGCGCCCGACGACATGACGACGACGACGTCGCCGCCCCGGAGGCGCGGGAGGAGCGCCTCGGCGAGCGCGGCGGGGTCGGGGGCCGTGAGCGCCTCCTTCCCCTCGGCGGCGAGCCTCGCGACGATCGCCCCGGCGTCGAGGGCGCCGGGGGCACCCGGGCGGGAAAGGCGCGCCGCGTGATACGGCGCGGCGAGCGCGACCGCGTCGGCCTCGCGGAGCGCCTCGAGGTACGGCCCCTCGAAGTCGGCCCGGCCGGCGGTGAGGGAACGGGGCTCGAAGACGCCCCAGACCCGCCGCCCCGGCCAGCGCCGGCGGGCCCCGGCGAGCGTCGTTCTGACCGCGGTCGGGTGGTGGGCGAAGTCGTCCACGACGGTGACCCCGGCCGCCGTGGCACGCTCCTCCAGGCGGCGCTTCACGCCGAGGAAGCTCGGAAGGCCCGCGGCGAGCCGCTCCGGGTCGAGGCCCTGGGCCTCTCCCGCCGCCAGGGCCGCGAGGGTGTTGGCGACGTTGTGGCGCCCCGCGAGAGGGGAAAAGGCCGGAAAGGGGGCCCTCCCCCTCGCGTGGACGACGAAGCGGGTCCCCTCAGGCCCCTCCTCGATCCCGTCGGCGCGGAAATGGAGGTCGGCGGCGTCGCCGAGGCCGTAGAGGACGACGGGGGCGCGGGCCGGGGCGAGGACGTCGCGCACGTTCGGGTCGTCCCCGCAGGCGACGATCCGTCCCCCGGGCGGGACGAGGGCGACGCCGGCGCGGAAAGCCGCCTTGACGGAGTCGAGGCCGTCGTAGAGGTCGGTATGGTCGAGCTCGACCGAGGTCAGGACGAAGGTCTCGGGGGCGTAGTGGAGGAACTTCGGGCCCTTGTCCTCCCACGACGTGGAGTACTCGTCCCCCTCGACGACGAACGCGGGACCCGACCCGGCGGCCGAGGGGGAGGGGAAGTTCCGTGGCTCGCCGCCGACGAGATACCCGGGGGCCTGCCCGGCCGCCGCGAGGAGCCACGCCGTCAGCGCCGTCGTCGTCGTTTTTCCGTGCGTCCCTGCCACGACGACCGGGTGCCGGCCCTCGAGGAACTCGGTCCGGAGCGTCTCCGGCATCGACGAGACCGGGAGGCCCCGGGACAGGGCCGAGACGAGCTCGGGGTTGTCCTTCCCGGCCAGGTTCCCGACGACGACCCGGTCGACACGGGGGGGGAGGTTCCTCGCGTCGAACCCGGGGAGGACGTCGATGCCGAGGGCGGCGAGCCGGTCGGACATCGGCGGGTAGAGCGGGAGGTCGGAGCCGAGGACGCGCTCCCCCTTCTCGACGAGGAGAGCGGCGAGGGGAGTCATGGCGGTCCCGCCGACGGCGATCAGGTAGAAGGTGCGCGGCATGGGCGCGCAGTTTGCTTCCCCGTTCCCGGCACCGTCAACCGCGCCGGGATGGCCCCGGCCGCGGCGGCTATAATTCAAGGTTCGAGTGGCGGCGCGCCCGCCACGACAGGAGGTCCCCACCGATGACGTCTCTCGCTTCCATCGCCCGGATCGGCCGGACGGGCGCCGCCCTCGCCGCGGCTCTCCTCGTCTTCGCTCCCGCCGCCGCCCTCGCGCAGGGGACGAAGACCGCGGCCGCCGCCCCGAAGCTCGTCCTCGTCGAGGAGAAGAAGGATTTCGGGACGGTCCCGAAGGGTGAGGTCGTCCACGCCGAGTTCTTCCTCCGCAACGACGGAAAGGCCGACCTGCACGTGACCGACGTGAAGCCCTCCTGCGGCTGCACGGCCATGGAGTTCGACAAGACCATCAAGCCGGGCGCCCAGGGGAAGGTCGTCCTGAACGTCGACACGAAGACGTTCCAGGGGCCGATCTCCAAGTCGGCCCTCATCCTCACCGACGACCCGGAGAAGCCGCAGGTGACGGTCTTCGTGATGGCGAACGTGAAGCCCTACGTCGCCACCCACCCGGTCGGCTTCTTCCGCCTCCAGGCGCTCACGGGCGAGACGGCGACGTCGGAGATGATCCTCTCCTCCGACGAGGCCGACTTCCAGCCTACGAAGGTCGAGCCCCCCAACAGCTACCTGAAGGCGACCCTCGCCCCCGTGCCGGACGCCGAGAAGATCGCCGGAAAGGGCGCCCGCCAGTGGAAGGTGACGGTCACGACCCAGCCCGACGCCCCCGAGGGGCTCCTGGGCGGGTACGTGAAGGTCGCGACGGGCTCGGCCAAGCAGCCCGAGATGAGCCTCGCGGTCTCCGGCTACATCAAGCCGACCCTCTCGATCACCCCCCAGTCCGTCAACTTCGGCAACTTCGAGCCGAAGGCCGACCCCGTGAGGCGGACGGTGACGATCATCAACAACAACCTCAAGAACGAGGCCTTCGAGGTGACGAAGGCCGAGTCGAGCGTCCCGGGCGTGAAGGCCGAGGTCGTCATGGCCGACAAGAGCCGGGCGCAGGTCGTCATCTCGGTCGACGACAAGGTGAAGAAGGGGGTCTTCGACGGGTTCGTCACGGTCTCCACGACCGACCCGGCGAAGAAGGAGATCCGGATCCCGCTGAAGGGCGTCATCCTCTAGGCGCACCCCGAAAAGGTCTCTTCCCACGGGCCGGGCGGACGCGAGTCCCCCGGCCCGATTCGCTTCCGGGCCCGGACCTCGGGGCCGGCCTATTTCCCGGCGGCGGGCGCGGGCGGGACCGGAACGATCTCCAACCAGTCGAAGGCCGCCGCGAGCGTCCGCGAGTCGTCGTTCCCCGGAATCCGGTCCTTCGGCGCCTCCGCGTAGGTGAAGGTGAACGACAGGACGTTCGTCCCCTCCTGCCACGCCGCCGCGGGCGAGACCGCCGAGTAGACCCTCGCTCCGTCCGACAGGGTCCACGTCGCCAGCTGAACGCCGTTGACCGCGACCGTGACCGCCTGGGGCGGCGCCCCATCCCACCGGAAGGGCCAGGTCCGGAACCGCACGAGCCGGTCGGCCGCAGGGCCCGCGAAGACCGTGGCTCGCGCCTCGCGCGCCTGCGCCCAGGAGAAGGTGTCTCCCTCCCCGGTCGTCTCGAAGCCCGACCAGCCCGAGGTCAGCGCGCCGGCGGAGCTCTCCGGGTCGAAGTTGAGGAAACGGGTCTCCGCGGCCGGCCGGCCGCACCCCGCGAGGGCGATGGCGAGGGCGAGGCCGGCGAGGGGAAGGCGTCTCATCGGGGGCTCCTTTCCCGTGGGAAGCGGAGATGTTAGCTCCCGGCGGCCACGTCGAGAGAGGGTCGAAATCCGGACGGCGCGGCCGAGCGGAAAGCGAGCGATGGAAAAGAAGGGCGTTGGCCGGCCTCGAGACGGGAACCCCGAGGAGACCCGGCGAGAGATCCTCCGGGCCGCGGGCGAGGCGTTCGCCGCGGCGGGTTTCGTCGGCGCCACGACCCGGGCTGTGGCGGCGCGCGCGGGCGTCAACGTGGCGACGCTCCACTACCACTTCGGCAGCAAGGAGGGCCTCTACCGGGCCGTCCTAAGGGACGCGTCGCGGGAGCCGCTCCCGCCCGTCCCGCCCGGAGGCCGAGAGGAGACGCTGGGGCGCCTCGTCGACGCGCTCTTCGACTACGGCGCCGAGCGGCCTACCCTCTCCAGGCTGGCTCTTCTCGACGCCCTCTCGGGCCCCCCCGCTCCGGACGGGGGAAGCCACGACCTCAGGGTCGGCTGGCTCGCGGAAGGGCTGCGCCCCTTCCTCCCGCCGGAGAACGGCCGGCCCGCACGGCCTGTCGAGGAGCCGGCGCGGGCGATCGTCGCCCTCGTCGACGCGACTTTCGTCGCGGCCTCCTCCCGGCCCCGGACCCCGACCGACGCGGTTCTGCCCGGCCCGGAGCCGACGGAGCCGGATCGCCTCCCCGACGCGGTCGCCCGCCGCGCCGTCGTGGCGGCGGCCCGCCGCCTCACCGGCCTCGACTGACCCCGGCGTCACCCCGCAGGGAAAGGCCCGGCAGCAGGACGAGCGCGTTGACGGCGGTCCCGACGAGGACCGGATCGGGGCCCTGGCCCCAGGCTCTCGTCGCGAGAGCGGCCGCGCCCCCGAGGAGCATCGCCGCCGCGGCGAAGCGGGGCCGGAGGGTGACGCGAGGCATGAAGGCGACGAGGGTGGGGAGGATCAGCCCGGAGGCGAAGATCGTGTAGCCGAGCCGGAAGGTCTCGAGGACGTCCCGCATCGCGAGCGCCACGGCGAGGCCGAGCGCGCCGTAGGCGACGACGAGGAGGCGCGACGTGCGGGCCGGGGCCCCCCCGAGGAGGTCGTGAGAGGTCGCGGCGGCCGCCGAGAGGAGGACCGAGTCGGCCGACGACTGCATCGTCGCCACGAGGGCGACGAGGAGAAGGGGCGAGAGGGGTCCGGAGAGCTCCCGGACGGTGGCGGGGAAGAGGGCCTGCGCCTCCCCTCCGACGCCGAGCGCCACGCCCGCGAGCGCGATGACGGTGACGGCGGCGCCGAAGCCGAGCTTGGCGCCGGCGGCCAGGAGCGCCGCGCGCCGGGCCGTGGCGGCGTCGCGGGCCGAGAGGAGCTTGGCCCAGACGTCGCTCCCGACCGCGTGCGGCAGGCCGACGAGAACGAGGAGCGCCGCGGCGTCGGCCCACCCGAAACGAGGGCCGACCGGGAAGACGAGGAGCTCCGTCGGCCAGCCGGTCCGCGAGAGGGACGCGAGGGCGAGGGGGAGGGCGACGCCGACGATTCCCGCGACCATGAGCCCCAGCTGCAGGAGGTCGGTCCTGACGACCGCGCGCTGTCCCCCGAGGGCGGTGTAGCCGATGAAGAGCCCGGCGGTCGCGACGAGGACGACGGTCGGGTCCCACTCCGTCAGGGCCGTGACGACGGTCTCGGTCGCCTGCGAAAGGAGGGCGAACCAGACGATCGAGGCCAGGATCACGAGGAGCGCGGCGACCTTCCGCACCCGCGGGCCGTAGAAGCGCCCGACGACGGCCGCGAGCGTGACCTCGCCGGTCTCGCGGATCCGGCGTGCGAGAAAGAGGCCCAGCGCGAGGAGCCCGAGCGTCCCCGACAGGTCGAGCCACAGCCCCGGGAGGCCGCGCGAGGCGACGAGGGCGGCCAGGACGAGCGTCGTCGAGCCGCCCACCGTCGTGGAGGTGAGAGCGGCCCACGTCGCGAGGAGCCCGAAGGAGCGGTCCCCGAGGAGGAACGCGTCGGGCGAGCGGGAGGCGCGTCGCGCGGCGAGGAGCCCGACGAGGAGGACCGCGAGACCGTAGGCGAGGAGTGCCGGGATCAAGGCCTCTCCCGCCGGGTTACGATCCCTCCGTGAAGAGGACGTTCACCTTCGAGGAGGCCGCCAAGCTCCTCCCCGCGGTTCGCGAGAGGACCCGCCGGGCGATCGCGAAGATCGAGGCGCTCGGCGGCGAGGGCGAGGAGCCGGACGGGCCCGGGACGAAGGACATCATGCTCTCGTGGGCCCGGGAGATGACCGAGCTCGGGATCGACGTGAAGGGCGCCTGGCTCGTCGACTTCGACTCGGGCGACGGCTACTGGTGCTGGCGCTGGCCCGAGGAGACGCTCGACTACTACCATGGCTACGAGGAGGGGTTCGCGGGGCGGGTCAGGATCCAGTGACGCCGTGCGCCCCGCGGGGCAGCCCCTTGGACTCGGGGTGCTGGAACGCGTCGATCCGCTTCTTCAGCTCCTCCGAGACGTGGATCTTCCTCCCCGCCTCCCAGTCCCACGAGACCTGCACGGTCCGACCTGACGCGACGAGGCGGACCTCGGCGTCGACCGCCCCGCCTCCGGCGGCGACGATGCGGTAGTCGAACGCAAACGACGAAGTGCCGAAGTCGCCGGCCCGGCAGCCGACGAGGAGACGCTCACCCAGCTTGACGGGCGAGGCGTAGTCGCACTCGGCCCGGGCCACGACGAACCCGATCCGCCCCGGGTCGATCCCTTCTCCCGTCGCGACGCCGGGGTGGACCGCGAGCCAGAAGGCGAGGCGGGCCTGCTCGAAGTAGGTGAGGAAGACGGCGTTGTTCACGTGTCCCAACGCGTCCAGGTCGCGGAACCGGACCTCGACCGGGACGACGCAGGGGAAGTCGGGAAGCCGAACGTCGCGCATCCTGATCGACTCTAGCACCCCGGTTCGGGTGAGAATACGGTCGCGGTGGCACGACCCCCGAATCTCGAAGACGATCTCGACTCCCTCCTCGACCGCGCGCTGCGCGGCGAAGGGGAGATCGACGAGAAGCTGCGCGCGCGGCTCTCGATGGCCTTCCCCGCGCTGAAGCCCGCCGGGCCGCCGCCCGCCGGGCCGCCGGCAGCCCCGCCCCGCGCCCAGCCGCCCGCACCCGCCCGGCCGGCGCCGGCCGGCCCGCCGCCGGCCGCGGAGAGGACCGGCCCGATCGAGGCGCCTTCGACTCCGGTCGCCGGTTCGGCCAGCTTCGCCGACGTCCTCCCGCTCGGCATCGTCCTTTCCGACGCCTCGGGGACCGTGAGGAGCGCGAATGCGATGGCGCGCCGCCTCTTCGGTGCCGAAGGGCCGGGCCTCGACGGGCGTCGCGTCATCGAGCTCTTCGAGGCGGTCGAGCGGGGGCAGCTCGCGGGCCTCCTCGAGGACGCCTTCCGCGGGCGGGCGACTCGCGAGATCGCGCTCACGGCGGCCCACCCGGCCGGCGGGATCGCGGTGCGGGTTTCGGCCGTGGGGCGGTTCGGGCCCGACCGGAAGCTCGAGCAGGTCGTCTGGACGATCCGGGAAGCGAGCGTCAGCGCGACGGCGCTCGAGGTCCAGGTTCACAGCGGCAAGCAGGAAGCGATCGCGGAGCTCGGCGTGGAGCTGGGGCGCGAGGTGAGCCCGCTCCTCGTCCACCTCACGGAGGCGCTCGTCTCCGTGCAGCGGGTCCTCGCCTCCGGGTTCGAGGAGCCGCCGGCCGAGCGCGAGGCGATACGGATCAGGATCGCCGACGCCCTCTCGGGCCTCCTGCGCCTCTCCGAGGTCGTCACCGAGCTGGAGCGTTTCGCGGCGACGCCCCCGCTGAAGATCGAGCCCGTCGATCCCTCGGAGGTCCTCGAGCGGGCACAGAAGCTCCTCGGGAGGCTGCTGAAGGGAGCCAGGGTCAGGGTCCGGAACGACATGGACGAGCCGGCGCCGCGGGTCCTCGCCGACTCGCCGCGGCTGGCGGAGATCTTCGTGAACCTCCTGCGGAACGCCCGGAAGGCGATCCTGCGCCGCTTCGAGGCGACCGACCCCGAGGCGAGCGTGGGAACCAAGCGCCTCGTCGTCGTCGAGGCGTTCGTGAAGGACCCCTACGTCGCCCTCGTCTTCACGAACAACGGCCTGCCGGTCCCGGCGGCGGACCAGGAGAGGATCTTCCTCCCGGCCTTCCAGGCTCGCGATCCCGAACGGACCGGGGTCGGGCTCCCGGAGACCGCCGCGTTCCTCAAGCAGATGGGGGGCGCGATCCGCTGCGAGTCGCTCGGCGACAAGGGGACCCGCTTCATCCTGACCCTCCCGAAGGCCCCCTGAGGCGGCCGCGTTCGTCGCGGCGCCCTGCATACGCCCCCGCGGCGCTCGCATCGCGACCCCTCCTGGATTGCTTCACACCCTCTCAGACCCCCAGGATCCGCCGCCCCTCCGCGCTCATCATGTCGGCGCTCCAGGGTGGGTCCCAGACGAGCGCGACCTCCGCCGACTCGACTCCCGGGAGAGCGAGCAGCCGCGCGCGGGCGTCGGCGGCGATGGCCGGGCCCATCCCGCACCCGGGAGCCGTGAGCGTCATCTTCACGGAGACGTGGACGCCCTCGTCCTTCGCGGGCGGCCCGCCCCGTCGGGGGGGCGCGCCGTGTGCGGGAGCAACGGTCAGGTCGTAGACGAGCCCGAGGTCGACGACGTTCACGGGGATCTCCGGGTCGTAGCACTGCCGGAGGGCGCGCCAGGCGTCCTCCTCGGTCGCCGGGCCGCCGGCGGCGGGCTTGACGGCGGGGACGTCCGGGGAAGCCGTGAGTCCGAGGGCGTCGGCGTCCGCCGCCGCGATGCGGAAGAGGCCGCCGACGGTGGGCGCCTGGACGGTGAAGGAGCCCCCGAGAGACTGGACGAGGTAGACCGGGACCCCCTCGGGCAGCAGCGCCCCTTCGCCGCTCGGGACCCGCACCGCGGGGCAGTCGCGGAAGAGCAGGATGGCCGGGGTTCGCGTCACGAGGGCCTCCTTTCCGGCGCCGAGACGGCCCGAAGGCCGACGACGACGACGACGACGGCCGCGACCTCGAGGAGCGCGCCGGTCCCGTAGGGTCCCGCGGCGCCCCACGCGAACCAGGCGTGCTCGCCCCAGAAGGGGCCGATGATCCTCCCGAGCGACGAGAGGGACTGTGCGGCGCCGAGGAGCTCCCCCTGCTCGGCGGCGTCCGTCGAGCGCGAGAGGAGGCCGGCGAGCGCGGGGTTCGTCAGACCGCTTCCCGCGGCCGTCGCGACGACGAGGACCACGAGCGCGGCGTTGCCGGGCACGAGGACGAGGCCGGCGAAGGAGAGGGCGAGGAGCGTCGTCCCGATGCCCACGAGGCGGGCTTCGCCGAGGAGCGGCACCAGCCGACGGATCAGCCCCCCCTGGACGATTGCGGCCGTCACCCCGATCAGGACGAAGAGCCAGGAGACGGTCGAGGGGTCGTGCCCGAAGCGACTCCGGGCGAACTGGGCGAAGGTCGCCTCGAAGTTCGCGAACGCCGTCGTGTTCAGGAGCGTGATCACGAGGAGGGGCCCGACGACGGGGCGCCGGACCGCCTGGAGGACGGCCCGGAACGGGATCCCGTGCCGACGGGGCCGGGCCGCCGCGCTGGCGGGCCGCGTCTCGGGAAGGCCGAAGAACGCCCACACGAAGGCGGCGAGCGAAAGGCCGGCAGCCACGAGGCCGGGGAGGGCCGGGCTCACCTTCACCGCGAACCCGCCGATGGCGGGCCCGAAGACGAACCCGAGGCCGAAAGCCATCCCGACGAGCCCCATGCCGCGCGCGCGGTCGCCCTGCGGCGTCACGTCGGCGATGACGGCCTGCGCCGTGCCGATGTTCGCGCCCATGATCCCGGCGAGCGTGCGGGACGCGAGGAGGCCGGCGAAGGAGCCCGCGAACGCGAAGAGGAGGTAGCTCAGGAAGCTGCCGAAGAGGGAGACGAGGAGCACGGGCCTGCGGCCGACGCGGTCGGACAGGCGCCCGAGGAGGGGGGCGAAGAGGAACTGCATCGCCGAAAAGCTCGCCATCAGCACCCCGAAGGCGAGGGGCGAGGGGTCGTAGGCCTCGGCGTAGAGCGGGACGAGCGGGATGACGATGCCGAAGCCCACGAGGTCGATGAAGACCGTCAGGAAGACGACGGCGAGGGGAGAGAGGCGGCGGCTCACGGGAGGATCGGCCCGCGGGCCCCGGAGACGGGGACGGCCCCCGGTCGGGGGCCGTCGACACCGCGCGGGGTCACGCCGGGATCAGGCGAAGCTCTTCCCGCATCCGCAGCCGCCCGCGGTGTTCGGGTTCTCCACCGAGAAGCCGGCGCCGCGGAAGTCCTCGATCCAGTCGACCGTCGAGCCGTTCAGCTTCATCGCGCTCGTCTTGTCGACGAGGACCTGGATCCCGCTGACGGAGAGGACGTGGTCCGTCTCCTTGGCATCGTCGAACGTGAAGCCGTACTGGAACCCGGAGCAGCCGCCGGCCTGGACGAAGACCCGGAGCGCCTTGCCCGAGGCGTCGGGCATCTTCGCGGCGAAGTCCTTGACCTTGTCGACGGCGCGGTCGGTGAGGCTGAGGGCGAACGTCTCCTGGACGGAGACGGTGGCGGTGTTGAGGGTGGTGGACGCCATCGGTTCCTCCTCGCGGGCCCGACGCGTGAAACGCGCGGGACCACAGTCACGAACCTTTTATTGTCGCTCCCCGTCCGGACCCCCGTCAATGCGTTCCGCGGGCCCGGCGAGCAAGAACCGGACCAGTTTGCCGCAGTGCATACAAAATCTAGTGGTCGATTTGACTACGACTACGAGATGTTGCGTTGACCTCCTTCCCTCGCATAGAATTCCTCATCCCGCAGATCCGAATTCCACAAGGGGGTCTTCCGTGACCGCTTCCTCCGATCGTCCCGCCGCCCAGACGTCCGTCCCCGCCGCCACGGAACCGGCCGCCGCGCGCCCGGCCCTTCGCGGACTCATCTTCCGCCGCCTCTACACCGACGGCGTGACGCACCCGTTCGACGCGATCGAGTGGGAGCTCCGGACCGCCGCGATCACGAACGAGAAGGGGGAGGTCTTCTTCGAGCAGAAGGACGTCGAGGTGCCGAAGGCGTGGTCGATGACGGCGACGAACATCGTCACGCAGAAGTACTTTCACGGAAAGGCGGGGACGCCCGAGCGGGAGCGCTCCGTGCGGCAGCTCATCGGGCGGGTCGTGGAGACGATCACGGGCTACGGGTCGAAAGGGGGCTACTTCCGGACCGCGGCCGACCGGGACGCCTTCCGCGACGAGCTGGCCGCCATCCTCGTGACCCAGGCGGCGAGCTTCAACTCCCCGGTCTGGTTCAACGTCGGCGTCGAGCCGAAGCCTCAGGCGTCGGCCTGCTTCATCAACGCCGTCGGCGACTCGATGGGCTCGATCCTCGACCTCGCGAAGACCGAGGGGATGCTCTTCAAGTTCGGCTCCGGCACGGGCTCGAACCTCTCGTCCCTGCGCTCCTCCACCGAGTGCCTCTCGTCGGGAGGCATCGCCTCGGGCCCGGTGTCGTTCATGAAGGGCTTCGACAGCTTCGCCGGCGCGATCAAGTCGGGCGGCAAGACGCGCCGCGCGGCGAAGATGGTCATCCTGAACGTCGACCACCCCGACGTCCTCGAGTTCATCGACTGCAAGGCCAAGGAGGAGCGCAAGGCCTGGGACCTCATCGAGGCGGGCTGGGACGGCTCCTTCGGCGGCGAGGTCTACAACAACGTCCTCTTCCAGAACGCGAACCACTCGGTGCGCGTGACGGACGAGTTCATGAAGGCCGTGGAGGCGGGAGGCGAGTACACGACGCACGCCGTGACGACGGGAGAGCCGCTCGCCACGCACGACGCCCGCGCGGTCCTGCGCCGGATGTCGGAGGCCGCCTGGATCTGCGGCGACCCCGGGATCCAGTACGACACGACGATCAACCGCTGGAACCCGTGCAAGGCCACCCACCGGATCAACGCGTCGAACCCCTGCTCGGAGTACATGTTCGTCGACGACTCCGCCTGCAACCTCGCCTCGCTGAACCTGATGAAGTTCGCGAAGGAGGACGGCGGCCTCGACGTCGAGAGGTTCCGCCACGCCGTCGACGTCGTCTTCGCGGCGCAGGAGATGCTCGTCGACGAGGCCTCGTACCCGACGCCGGCCATCGAGAAGAACTCCCACGACTTCCGCCCGATCGGCCTCGGCTACGCGAACCTCGGGGCGCTCCTCATGTACAACGGCCTCCCCTACGACGGCGACGACGGCCGCGCCTACGCTGCGGCCGTCACGAGCCTGATGCACGGGCAGGCGTTCCTCACCTCCTCCCGCATCGCCTCCGAGGTCGGCCCGTTCCGGATGTACGAGCCGAACCGGGAGGCCTTCCTCGACGTCATCGGGATGCACCGCGAAGCGGCGGCCCGGGTGCCGCGGACGGGCGTGCCGAAGGAGCTCTACGAGGCCCAGCTCGGCGTGTGGGACCTGACGCTCGAGGCGGGCCGGCAGCACGGCTTCCGCAACGCGCAGGCGACCGTCCTCGCCCCGACCGGGACCATCGGCTTCATGATGGACTGCGACACGACGGGCGTGGAGCCCGACCTCGCCCTCGTCAAGTACAAGAAGCTCGTCGGCGGCGGGAACATCAAGATCGTCAACAACACGGTCCCGCACGCGCTCCAGCGCCTCGGCTACTCCGAGAGCGAGGTGAACGAGATCGTCGCGTACATCGACGAGAAGGGGACCATCGAGGGGGCCCCCGGCCTTTCCCCTGCACACCTCCCCGTCTTCGACTGCGCCTTCAAGGCGGTCGGCGGGACGCGCTCCATCGACGCGATGGGGCACGTGAGGATGATGGCCGCGGTCCAGCCGTTCCTCTCCGGCGCGATCTCCAAGACGGTCAACCTCCCGCCCGACGCGACCGTCGAGGACATCTCGAGCGTCTACGTCGAGGGGTGGAAGCTCGGCCTGAAGGCGATCGCCGTCTACCGGGACGGCTGCAAGAAGACCCAGCCGCTGAACACCGCCGCGAGCCGGAGCGACGACGCGGTGAAGGGGACGAAGGGCGTCTCCTCCGCGAGGGCGGCGGCCCCCGCGCCGGCGGCGGCCGCGCCGGCAACGGCCGGCCCCCGCCGCAAGAAGCTCCCCGACGAGCGGCGCGCTCTCACCCACAAGTTCTCCGTCGGCGGGCACGAGGGGTACATCACCGTCGGCCTCTACGAGGACGGCACCCCCGGCGAGATCTTCCTGACGATGGCCAAGGAGGGCTCGACGATCTCGGGCCTGATGGACGCCTTCGCCACGGCGATCTCGCTGACGCTCCAGTACGGCGTCCCGCTCGAGGCGCTCGTGGAGAAGTTCAGCCACATGCGCTTCGAGCCCGCGGGCTACACGAAGAACCCCGAGATCCCGATCGCCAAGAGCCTCGTCGACTACATCTTCCGCTACCTCGCCTCGCGCTTCCTGACGGCCGACCTTCGGGTGCGCGCCGGGGTCATCTCGCGCGAGGAGAACGGCAACGGGGGCCTCGCGGCCCCCGTCCAGATCCCCGTCCGCCCGCCCGCCGCGTCGTCCCCCGCCCTTGCTTTCGAGAACAGCGCCGACGCCCCGAGCTGCCACCAGTGCGGCCACCTGATGGTGCGAAACGGCGCCTGCTACAAGTGCCTGAACTGCGGGGAGACGAGCGGCTGCAGCTGAAGTGATCCCGGGGGACCCGTCACCGCCCGGGTCCCCCGGACCCCCCCGCGGCGGGGAAGCGGCGGCCTACGGTCGCGGCGGCGAGTCGAGGTGATCCCGGGGGACCCGTCACCGCCCGGGTCCCCGGACCCCCCGCGGCGGGGAAGCGGCGGCCTACGGTCGCGGCGGCGAGTAGAGGTGATCCCGGGGGACCCGTCACCGCCCGGGTCCCCCGGCCCCCCCCGCGGCGGGGAGGCGGCGGCTCTATTTCTTCCCGAACAGCTTGTCGAAGGCCGAGCGGGCCTGGTCGGGGGTGTCCGTCGCCTTGCGTCCGGTCAGGTCGAGCGTCACGGCGGGCTCGTAGAAGGTGCAGTCGTTCGCGCGGCTCTTGGCGGGGACGGGCGCCGGGATCGGCTGGCGGCACTGGAACTGGGCTCCGCCGTCGAAGTGCCGGCACTGGGAGCAGGCGTGGAGCGGGGTCCGGCACTTGACGCAGAGCGAGGCGGGGCCGACCTCGGGGTCGTTCTTCTCGTGGCAGGCGCGGCAGCGGAAGACTTCCTCGCTCGGGCGGCCAGCGCTACGGCCGCGCGGCGCCCCCTCGAGGCGGGCGGGCCTGTCGTCGAAAGGCCCGCGATCTCCGCGCGGAGCGGAAGGGGCGTTGTCCTGGTAGCCGCTCTGGCGGTACTTGCGGTCCATCGGGGTCACCTCGGGCCGGAGCGTGCCGCAGCGGGGCGAGGCGCGTCAACGCCGCGCCGACACGCCGCGCCGGCGCGCCCCGCCGCGTTGTATCGTGCCGGGCGCCGGAAGGAGGCCCCCGCATGAAGCTCGTCCTGCGCGTCCTGATCAACGCCCTCGCCCTCGGGGCGGCCGAGTACCTCGTCCCGGGAATCGAGGCCGGGGGACCCGTCCCGCTGCTCCTCACCGCTCTCGTCTTCGGCGTCCTGAACGCGCTCGTGAGGCCCTTCCTCAAGCTCCTGTCGTGCCCCCTCATCATCCTGACCCTCGGCCTCTTCACCCTCGTCCTGAACGCCGTCATGCTCCTCCTGACGGAGAAGGTCGGGCAGCTCTTCGGGATCGCCTTCTCGGTGCAGGACTTCTGGTCGGCGTTCTTCGGCGCCCTGATCGTCTCGGTCGTCTCGATCGTCCTCTCCTGGGCCCTGATCGACGACTCGAAGCGTTGAGAGCCTTGACGGCCGGGTTATCGTCTTCACCGTCGTGATCGTTCGCGCCTCCGTCCTCCCGTTTACCGCGTTCGACGGCTTCTATACGCCGCCGGGTGGAGGGGTGGGCGCGTAGCTCACGGCTTTAGAGCAGGGCGAAACCGAAGCCCCCCTCCGCGACGAGCGGAGGGGGGCTTCTTCGTTTTCTTCGAGAGACCCCGAGGAGGCCCCCATGACGAACGGAACCGAGACGAACGAAACCGACGGGCGGTGCCAGCGGCGCGTCCTCAGGGCCGGCTACCAGGGACGGGACGGTTCCTTTGGCGCGCGGGCGGCGGCGAGGTGCGGCCGGCCGGTCGCCCTGCCGACCTTCGAGGCCCTCCTCGCGGCCCTCGCCGCCGGCGAAGTCGACGAGGCGCTCCTCCCGGCCGTCGATCGCGTGATCGGCCCCGTGACCGAGGCGCTCTCGGCCCTCGCGCGGGCCGTCGGGTCGGGGGCGAGGCCGTTCGTCCTAGGCGAGGTCGAGGTCCCGATGCGTCTCGTCCTGGCGGCGCCGCGCGGCGTCCGCCTCGAGGAGATCGAGGAGGTCGTCTCCCAGGCCCCCGTCCTCCGGCAGTGCGAGGGCCTCCTCGCGAGACTCGTGGCTCGCCCCCTCGAGGTGCAGGACACGGCGCAGGCCGCCTCGCGCGTCGCGCGCCAGGGAGGCCGTCGGGGGGCCGTCTGCTCGGAGGAGGCCGCCCTCGAGGCGGGCCTCGTCCCGCTCCTCGAGGACGTCTCCGACGTGAAGCCGAACGGGACCCTCTTCTGGCGCCTCGGCCGCGAGGCCGGGGCGAGCGACGGCGAGCCGGCCCCGCGGGTCCTCTTCGTCCAGACGAGACGGCTTGCCGCGCACCTCGAGCAGTCGGGACTCGAGCTCCTGCCGGCCGGCGAGGGGAGGGCCTTCGCCGTCGTTCCCGACCGTCTCGTCACGGCGGCCACGGCCGCCGTACGCGAGACCGGCGTGAAGGACGCCTGGCTCGGGCGGGCGCCCGGCCCGGCCGTCCGGCCCAGGGTCGCATCCCTCCCTCGCGCAACCGCCCGGCGTCCGCCGACGACCGTGGCGATCGGCGGCTTCCGCGTCGGGGGCGGGGCCCGGGCCGTGATCGCCGGGCCGTGCACCGTGGAGTCGGAGGAGCAGGTCGGCCGTCTCGCGAGGGCAGTCGCGAGGGCCGGGGCGACGGCGTTGCGCGGAGGGGTCTTCAAGCCGCGGACGTCGCCGTATTCGTTCCAGGGGCACGGGCTCGTCGCCCTGCGCTGGCTGAAGGCCGCCGGGGAGAGCGCCGGGCTTCCCGTCGTGACGGAAGTCATGGCGCCGGCCCAGGTCGGGCCGGTCGCCGAGGTCGCGGACGTCCTCCAGGTCGGCGCCCGAAACTGCCAGAACTACGACCTCCTCAGGGAGGCCGGGGCGGCCGGGCGGCCCGTCCTCCTGAAGCGGGGGTTCGGCACCACCGTGGACGAATGGCTCTCCTCGGCCGAGTACCTCCTCGACGCGGGGTGCGAGGAGGTGATGCTCTGCGAGCGCGGCATCCGGACGTTCGAGAACGCGACGCGGGGGACGCTCGACCTGGGCGGGATGCTCGCGGCGCGCGAGCTGACGCACCTCCCCCTGCTCGTCGACCCGTCCCACGCGGCGGGCCGCAAGGAGCTCGTCCCCGGCCTCTCGCGGGCGGCGTGGGGCGCGGGGGCGGACGGTCTCATCGTGGAGGTCCACGACGCGCCCGAGTCGGCGTGGTGCGACGGACCCCAGGCGCTCCTTCCCGAGGACCTCGAGCGGCTCTGCGACGAGTTCGGCCTCCTGCCGGGGGCCGGGCCGTCGATCGAGCGCGTGAGGAAGGCGATCGACTCGGTGGACCGCCAGATCGGGCGCCTCGTCGCCCGCCGCCTCGAGCTCTGCCGGCGCGTCGCCGAGGCCAAGCGCGCGGCCGGGGTCCCGGTGCGCGACGCGGCGCGCGAGGAGACGGTGACGGCGCGCTATCTCGACACGCCGGGCATGGACCGGGATTCCGCCCGCCGTCTCGCCGAGTCCCTCATCTCCCTCGGCCTCGCCGCAGAAGGGTGGACGGGAGAAGGAGCGGCCTGAAGGAGTGTCCGCTCACTCCCCGATGATCTTTACGAGAACCCGTTTCGGCCGGCGGCCGTCCCACTCGCCGTAGAAGACCTGCTCCCACGGGCCGAGGTCGAGCCTGCCGCCCGTGATCGCGAGGACGGCCTCGCGCCCCATGAGCTGCCGCTTCACGTGCGCGTCGGCGTTCTCCTCGCCCGTGTCGTTGTGCCGCCACGACCGGACGGGCTCGTGGGGGACGAGCGCCTCGAAGAAGCGCTCGAAGTCCGCCAGAAGGCCGCGCTCGTCGTCGTTCACGAAGACCGAGGCGGTGATGTGCATCGGGTTCACGAGGCAGAGCCCCTCGGCGACGCCGCTCTCGCGGACCGCAGCCTCGACCTCCTCCGTGACGTTCACGAACCCGATCCGTTTCGGAAGGTGGAAGGTCAGCTCCCTGCGATAGGACTTCATGGTCGCCTCCGGCCGAGGAAGGAAGGCTAGCCCCGCTCCGGGCGCGACGCGAGCGGTCCATTCGCCCGTCGCCCGGGACCCCTCCCCGGAAGGCGACAGTTGCGATATCGTCTCGCCCATGACGGACACCGTCGAGGAACGCCGACTCTTCGCCGACTTCCTGCGGCGGCGCGGGCTCAAGACGACGCGCGAACGGACCGCGCTCTTCGAGGAGATCTTCGCCACGCACCACCATTTCGACGCGGACGACCTCGTCGTGAGGCTCCGGGGGAAGGGCAAGAAGGTCAGCCGGGCGACGGTCTACCGGACGCTCGACCTCCTCTACGACTGCGGCCTCGTCTCCCGCGTGCGCCTGAACGACGAGAAGTACCGCTACGAGCGCCTGCTCGTCGGGGAGCACCACGACCACCTCGTCTGCACCACCTGCGGCGCCGTCATCGAGTTCGTCGAGCCGCGCATCGAGGAGCTGCAGGACGCGGTCTGCCGCCGGTACGGCTTCGCGGCGACGACGCACTCCCACCAGATCCGCGGCGTCTGCGCCGACTGCCAGGCGCGCGAGGGGACCTCCCGGGGGTCGGCGCCGGCCTAGGCGAGCCCCGTGGCTCCGGCGATCGCCTGGTTCCAGAGGAACCTTCGCCTCGACGACAACGTCCCGCTCGACGCGGCGCTGCGCGCGCACGAGGCCGTCGTCCCCGTCTTCGTCCTCGACGACCACTACCTCGACGAGGACTTCTCCCCGCCGCGCCTCCGCTTCCTCGCCGAGAGCCTCGCGGAGCTGGAGTCGGGCCTGGCGGAGAGAGGCTCCCGGCTCCTCTTCCGGAAGGGCCCGGCGGGAGAGGCGCTCGCTGCGCTTGCGAGGGAGACCGGAGCGGACGCGGTCTACGCTCACCTGGACCACGAGCCGCACGGCAAGGCGCTCGCCAGGGAGGCGCGCGCGGCTCTTTCGGCCCAGGGGACGACCCTCCGCCTCCTCCCCGATCTCCACCTCGTCCCGCCAGGGGCGCTCCTCACCGAGGCCGGAAAGCCCTTCACCGTCTACACGCCCTACGCCCGCCGGTGGCGGGAGGCCGACAAGCCTTCGCCCGTTCCGGCGCCGGTCCTCGTTGCGACGCCGGCGAGCGTGCTGGACCCGGCTTTCCCGTCGATCCCGATGTCGAGGCCCCGGGGATTCCGCGTGGAGGGCGCCCCCGCGAACCCGCCGGGCGGGGCGCGCGAAGGGCGCGCCCTCTGGGACGCCTTCCGCGAACGCGCCCTGACGCGCTACGCCGACGAGAGGGACCTGCCGGGAGTGGAGGGCACCTCTCGGCTCTCTCCGCACCTGCGCTTCGGGACCGTAGGGATCCGGAGGCTCCTCCACGAGGCGCGGGCCGTCTGGAAGGACGCGGACCCCGCCGGGCGCAAGTCCGTCGACGCCTTCGTCGGCGAGCTGGCGTGGAGGGAGTTCTACGCGTCGATCCTCGAGGCGTTCCCGCGGGTCCTCTCGGAGAGCTTCCGGCCGGAGTTCGAGCGGTTCCCCTGGACCCGGGGGGAAGAGGCCGAGCGGCGCCTCGCGGCGTGGCGCGACGGGAGGACGGGGTACCCCCTCGTCGACGCGGGGATGCGCCAGCTCGCCCGCGAGGGATGGATGCACAACCGGGTCCGGATGGTCGTCGCGTCCTTCCTGACCAAGCACCTCCTCGTCGACTGGCGGAGCGGGGAGTCGCTTTTCCGGGCGCGCCTCGCCGACGGCGATCCGGCGTCGAACAACGGGGGCTGGCAGTGGTCGGCCGGCTCAGGAACCGACGCCCAGCCGTTCTTCCGCATCTTCAACCCGGTTCTCCAGGGGGAGCGGTTCGACCCGGAAGGGGTCTACGTGAAGCGCTGGATCCCCGAGATCGCGGCCTGGAAGGGCGCCGGGAAAGACCTACACGCTCCGTGGCGCGCCCCGTCGCCCCCGCCCGGCTACCCCATGCCGGTCGTGGATCACGCGGCGGCACGGGCGAAGGCCCTCGCGGCCTTCGCGACCCTCAGGGCTTCGGGCTGACGGGCTCCCCCGCGAGGGGGAGAGGGTCCACCGGGACGTCGTGCAGGACGGCGTAGGCCGCCTCGAAGAAGAGGACGCGCTTTACGTAGTCGCGCGTCTCGAAGAGCGGCATCGCCTCGAGAAACTCGTCCGCCGAGAGACCGGGCGCCTGCCGCTTCCAGCGTCTCGGCCTGCCCGGGCCCGCGTTGTATCCGGCGAGGGCGGCGATCCTCTCGCCGTCGAACTCGCGCAGCATCATCGCGAGGTAGCGCGCCCCGAGCCGCACGTTCACCTCGGGGTCCCTCAGGTCGGGGCGGCCCCGGACGTTCTGCTTCCGGAGGAGGTAGCGCCCGGTCCCGGGCATGACCTGCATGAGCCCCGTCGCGCCGGCCCCGGAACGCGCGTCGGTCTGGAAGAGGCTCTCCTGTCGGATGACGCCGTAGACGAGCGCCGCGGGGAGCCCGTTTGCCGCCGCCTCGCGGACGATGACCGCCTCCTGCCGGAAGGGGTAGTAGGCGCGCCTCACGGCGAGGGGGAGGCCGCCCTCGTCCGGGGTGCCCAGCGCCGGCCATCGCCTCTTGAGGATGGCCGTGGAGCGCCGGAACTCGAAACGCTCGGCCGCGCACGCCGCGAGGAAGAACGGCTCGGCCGAGCCTTCGGCCTCGGCGGCGTCCTCGGCGAGGGAGGCGAGCCCGACGGCGAGGAGCTCCCGAGAGGGGAGTCCCGCCGCGTCGGGGGGGAGCGGGTGGGGCGTCGCCGGCCCCGACGCCGCGAAAGGCCGGGCCGGCAAGACCGGGACCCCGATTCTCGCGCCGGCCCACCGGGCGTAGAGGTCGGGGACCGCGGTCGAGAGGAGCGAGGCGTAGAGGGCGCGGGCGGCGGCCTCGCGCCCGAGCGACTCGAGACTGCGCGCGGCCCAGTAGGTCGCCCGGCGCCTCACCGAGACGTCAGTGTAGAGGTCGGCCTGCCGCTGAAGCCGGGCCGCGGCGTCGCCCAGCGACGCGGGCGAGCGCGAGAGCGTCGGGAGGAAGGCCGACAGGAAGAGGTCCTCGGCCCCGAGCGTCGTCGACGGCTCGACGGTGAGGAGTGGGGCGACGTACCGGAGAGTCTCCCCGGCGAGGCCGAGCCGGGCCGACGCCCGGACGGCCTCCGAGAGGAGCCGCCTTCTCTCGGGCGCCGGGAGAGGCCGGGCGAGGAGGACGTCGGCGCGATCCGCCAGGGCGCGGAACGCCGCGTTCGTCTCCGCGGTGGGGGGCGGCCTCCGGGCGCCGGGGACGGGGGGCGGGCGGGGCGGCGACTTCCTCTTCGTCCTGCGTCCGGCCGGGGGGGCGGCGGGGCGCTCGTCGAGGAGGCGCAGGTCGGCGCAGAGGAGGAGCGCCTCTGCCCGGAGCCTCTCGGCGTCGTCCCGCCCGGCGAACGCGGAGGGCTTCGTGAGGGCGTCCCGCGCGGCCTTCGCCCTCCCCCCGCCCAGGAGGAGGGCCGCCGCCTCCAGCCGATAGGCGGGTTCCTTCGCCAGGGGAAGCGCCAGCTCGGCAGCGGCGGAAGGCTGCCGGTCCGAGAGAGCCCTGGCCCGGAGGAGCCGCAGGTCGGACCCCCGGCGGACCACGACTTCCCAGAAGAGCCTGCGGTCTTCCGGTTCGAAGAGGTCGGGAGCGGCTTCCGGCGCGTCGGGCAGGTCCCTGACCAGGGTCGCCATCCACTCCTCCGCCTCTGCTCTCGTCGCCCCGGCGCGGCTGCGGCCGAGCGCGGCGGCGATCCGGGCGCGTGGCTCGCCTTGCGGGCGAGCCCCCCACGCGTCCCAGGTCATCCGGACGGCCCTCTTCTCCGCGGGCGAGAGCGCCGCGCGGGAGGCCGAGAGGAGCGCGGCGCGGGCGAACGTCTCGTGGCGGGCCTGCCCGGCGAAGGCGAGAAGGCGGGAAACGAGAGCGCCGGCGGTGCGGCCCGGCTGCGTGCGGCCCCGTTCCGCCTCCAGCTCGAGCCAGCGCGGGAGGTCGGGGAGCCCGAGCGGGGCCGCGTCGGGAGGCGGGCCGGGGAACGGGTCCCGCCCCTCCTCGATGGCCACGACCGCGCGGGCCAGGGCGGCGCGGAGGGCGAAGAGGCCCGGTGCCGGAAGGTTGGCGAACGCGTCGGCGGCGCCCTCCCTCGCCCCGCGCCGGGCGACGGCGAGCGCGTCCTCCGGAGGAAGGGCCGGGGGCGCGGGCGAGGCCGCGCCCGCCGCGAAGGCGGCGGCGAGGAGGAGCGGGGCGGTCCGGCGGAACGTCAGGAGGGAACCGGGCCGAGCGCTTCCGGCCTTCCTTCGGCCAGGATCCGGACGAGCTCTTCGTGGAAGAAGTCGGAGGAGGCGCGGACGTGCTCAGGGGTCCTCTCGGAGTAGACCTGCCGGCTCCGTTCGATGTCGTCCTTCAGCCGCTCGTAGAGGTCGCCCGCGGCGCGACCCTCGGCGACCTTCTTCTCGTTGTAGAGCTTGATCTCGGAAACGAGCAGCCGCGCGATGCGTCGCGCGTCGTCGACGGCGCGCTGCGGGTCGTCGGCCCCGCGCATCGCGCGGCCCCTCGGAACGAATCCGGGAGGGGGCGCCAGCGGAGCGCCCGAAGGCAGGGGCGTGTCCAGGCCGCCCGCGGGCGGCGGCGCCACGGGTGCGCTGACCGGCGCCGGGGCGTGCGGCACGGGAGCCGGGGCCGGCGCGGGCGCGGGAGGAGGAGGCGGCGGAGGGGTCGAAAGGGAGGACTTGATCTGGTCGAACGCCATGGTCAGGTCGCCGCGGCTCGGCGGGGGCTCGGGGGCCGGGGCCGGCGGCGCGACGGGGGGCGGGAACCGGGGAGCAGGGGCGGGGACTGGCGGCGGTGTCGACAGGCGCGGAATCGGCGTGACGCCGAGGGACGCGGCGGACAGGGCCCCGGACGAGGCCAGGAGGTCGACCCCCGACAGCCCACCGGGCTCCTTCTTCTTCAGCGGGCCGGCGGACTCCTCGAGGGCGCGCAGGGCCTCGCCGGCGTCGGTGATGCGCCTGGTCTTCCGCGCGCCGCTCGGGTCGGTCTGCTCGAAGAGCGATCGGACTCCCTGCTCGGACGGCATCGGGAGCGACGCGGAAACGGGCGGAGGCGCCGGGGCCGCAGGCGAGGGCGGGGAGATCGAAGCCGACGAGACGGGAGGCCGGGGAGGCTCCGCGTGGGGTGCGACGGCCGTGCCGGACGGGACGGCGTCGGTTCCGGCCGGCGAGGGTCCGGCGGCGGCGAAGACGGCGATCTCCTCCCCGCGAGCCGTCAGCGCGGGGGAGGGGATCTTCTTGCGGGCCGCGAGCAGGTCGACGGAGAGGCCGGTGACGAACGTGAGGACCTCGACAGCGGCCTCGTTCAGGCGGCCTTCCTCGCCCGGCAGCTCGTCGGCGCAGATGAGGCCGGCGAGACGGTCGCGGATGACCATGGGCACGAGGAGCGTCCGGGCGGGCGGGTGCCCTCCGAGCGCGCGCCGGAGAGGGGAATCCTCCGAGGGCGGGACGGCGAGCATCGGCTTCTCGGCCTTCAGGCACGCCGCGACGAACGGGTCGTCGCCGGCCGCGAGGTCGAGGGACTTCACGCTGTCGTCGCGGCCCCCGGAAGCGTCGAACCCGAGCGCCTTCCAGCCGGTCAGCCGCTCGTTGCGAAGGACGAGGAGGGCGGCGCGCGACGCGTGGACCTGCGCCTCGGCGAGGAAGCGGGTCAGGACGTCGACCTGGGTCCGGGCCCCTTCGATGGCGGAGATCGAGCCCTTCACCAGGCCCCAGTCGGGCGCCGCGGGCGGTCCGGGAACGGTGACCGTCACCGTCTCCACGACCTTCTCGATCACCTTCTCGACGACCCGTTCGGGCGCGGGCGGCGGCGGCGCGGCGTCCTCGAGAAGGGCCGCGATGAGGTCCTCGGGGAACAGCCCCTTGCCCTGGGCGGGGATGTTCTCGTAGGCCTTCGAGATCAGCTCGTTGACCTCGTTCCGGGTGTCCGCCAGCTGGGACTTCCAGCTCGCGAGGTGATCCTCGAGGAGGGTCGACAGGGACTCGATGAACCGGCGGTTGGCGACGGGGTCGACGGGCATGGCGCGTCTCTCCTGGATGCCTTCGGGGTCGCGAGCCGGCATTATAGACGCGCCCTCCGCCGCGGCGGCCCGCGGCCGCCTCGTGGTTGACGAGGAGCCGCTGCCCCCGTAGACTCGCAGGTCCGCCTCGGTCCGGCCGACCCGGCCGCGCCACTCCGGGCCCGAAAGGGGTGACTCTCAGTTGCCTTTGATCCACGTCAAGGAGGACGAATCCTTCGAAAACGCGCTGCGCCGCTTCAAGCGGAAGTGCGAGAAGTCGGGGATCCTGTCGGAGCTCAAGAAGCGCCAGCACTACGAGAAGCCGTCGACCAAGCGGAAGCGTAAAGCGATCGCCGCGAGGAAGAAGATGCTGCGTAAGCTCGCCGAGGAGCGCCGCGCGGGAGTCTGATCCCGGAACCCTTTCGATGATCCACACGGAAGTCGACTGGCCCGGCGTGCTTCGGCTCGCCGGGCGTTTCTGTTCTTCGGAGAGGGGCCGCGAGCGCCTCCTGGCTGCGGCGCCGTCCGGCGACCCGGCGGAGGTCCGCCGTCGCGCGGGCGTCACGCGGGACCTCGTGGCGCGCGGCGCCCTTCGCCCGCCCGTCCGGATCTTCGGCCTCGACGAGGGCGCTCCCCTCGTCCTCCGGCTCGGCGCCCCGGGGCAGGCCCTCCCGTCCGACGAGCTCCTCGACCTGTTCGGCCTCGTCGAGCGATCCGAGGAAGCCCGCCGGGCCGTCCCCGTCGAGGGGCTCGACCTCCCCGACCTCTCCGGCCTCCTCGGGCCGCTCGGCGACCTCGAGGACCTCCTCTCCGAGCGGGACGTCGTATTCGAGCCCGACGGCCGCATCCGGGACACCGCCTCGGCCCGCCTCGCCGCGATCCGCGCCTCCATCGTCCGCCACCGGCGGGAGGTCGTGCGGCGTCTCGAGGAGCTCGTCCGCGCCCGGCCCGACGTCCTCGCCGACGGCTACGTCACCGAGAAGGGGGGGCGCTACTGCCTCCCCGTCCGATCGGACCGGCGCGAGAGCGTCGCCGGGATCGTCCACGAGAAGTCGGGCTCGGGGCAGACCCTCTTCGTCGAGCCGCTCGCCGTCGTCGAGGCGAACAACGCGCTCTCGGAGGCGTTCGAGGAGGAGCGCGAGGAGATCCACCGGATCCTCGTCGCCCTCACCGCACGCTTCTCGGCGAGGAAGGGGGCGCTCCTCGCGGCCGTCGAGATCCTCACCGAGCTCGACGGCTACCAGGCGCGCGCGGAGCTGGCGCGTCGGTCGGCCGGCGTCTTCCCCGAGACGGACGGCCCGCTCGTCCTGAAGAGGGCGCGCCACCCCCTCCTCGACCGGCGCCTCGCGCCGCTCCGCGAGGAGGTCTTCGGCGAGCGGGCCGAAGAGCGCGCCTCCGACGCGGTGCCGCTCGACCTCGTCCTCGACGAGGGGCAGCGCCTCGTCCTCCTCTCCGGGCCGAACGCGGGCGGCAAGACGGTCGCGATGAAGACCATCGGCCTCTTCGCGCTCCTCGCGCAGTCGGGCTTCGCCGTCCCGGCCGACCCGGGGACGTCGCTCCCGGTCTTCGACCGCCTCCTCGTCGTGGCGGGGGATGCGCAGGACCTCCTCGGCGACCTCTCCTCCTTCGCGGGCGCGATGACGCGCACGGCCGCGGCCCTCGCCGCCGCCACGCCGCGCAGCCTCGTCCTCCTCGACGAGCTCGGGAGCGGCACCGACCCCGACGAGGGGGGCGCCATCGCGACGTCGGTCCTCGAGGAGGACCTCTCCCGCGGCGGCCTCACGGTCGCCACGACCCACCTCGCCTCCGTCAAGGAGTGGGCCCACGGTCGCGCCGACGTCCTCTCGGCCGCGATGGAGTTCGACGAGAGCGTCGGCCGCCCCACGTTCCGGGTCCGCCCCGGCGCGACGGGGCGCTCCCGGGCCCTTGCCGTGGCCGAGCGGTCCGGCATCCCGCGGCGCGTCCTGGCGGCGGCGCGCGAGCGTCTGGGCTCGGGCTGGGCCGCGGCCGACGCGGCCCTCGAGCGGCTCGAGTCCGAGACGCGGAGGGCGCGGGAGGAGGCGGAGCGGCTCCGGGCCGAAGCCTCCGCCCTCGCCGCGCAGCGCGACGCGCTCGAGCGGGAGGCGGCGGCCCTCGCGACCGAGAAGCAGCGCCTGCGCGACCGGGCCAAGACCGAGATCGACCGCGCGATCGAGGCGCTCCGCGAAAGGACGCGCCGCGAGCTGGACCGGATCCGCGAGGAGGCGCGCGCCGGGCGCGCGGTCTCGCGCGGGGCGCTGATGACGGTCGTCGGCGAGGCGAGGAAGGACGCCGAGGCGCTCTTCGAGATGGCCGCGCCGTCCGAGCCCGGCGGGCCCGTCGCCGTCGGCGAGCGGGTCAAGGTCGTCCCGTTCGGGACGACCGGCAAGCTCCTCGTTCTAGACGAGGCCAGGGGGCAGGCGGAGGTCGAGGTGGGGGGGAAGCGGATGAAGGTCGCGGCGGCCGACCTGCGTCCCGTCACCGGCGCCGCGGCATCGACGCCCGCCTCGAAGTGGGCGCCCGCGCCCAGGGCGAGGGAGGCCGCGCCCTCCGCGCCGAAGACCGCCCCGCCCGCCAGGGACATGGCGCCGCGCGGCGAGATCGTCCTCGTCGGGCTGCGCGTCGATGCGGCGCTCCCGGAGGTGGAGCGGGCGATCAACGACGCCCTCCTCTCGGGCAAGGGGAGCCTCCGGATCGTCCACGGCTTCGGCTCCGGCCGCCTCGCCTTCGCCGTCCGGGAGTTCCTCGCCGGGCACCCCGGAGTCTCGAGCCACCGGCCCGGCGACGCGCAGGAAGGCGGCGACGCGGCCACCATCGCGGAACTGAGTGACTGATGCGTCGAAGTCGTGGCGGGGGGGGCCGGGGGGGCGTGCAGCGCCCAGCCCCCCCGGCGAGCGCGGAACTGAGCGACTAGCGGAATGAACGCCGGGCCCGTGCCGTTCCCGGGCTGAAGGACCGAGTGGACGCCTCCTACGAGATCACCGACGACCTGAAGCACGACGTCCTCGCGGCGACGGACCTCGTATCGCTCGTCGGGGCCGTGACCGGCCTGAAGAAGGCCGGGAATTCCTGGAAGGGGCTCTGCCCCTTCCACGGCGAGAAGACCCCGTCCTTCCACGTCCACCCGGAGAAGGGCTTCTACTACTGCTTCGGCTGCGGCGCCAAGGGCGACGCCATCTCCTTCGTCCGCGAGACCGAGAAGCTGGAGTTCCCCGAGGCGGTCGCCTACCTCGCGCGCCGCGCCGGCATCCCGCTCCCTCTCCGCCGCTCCGGCTCCCGCGCCGACCGGGCGAAGGAGAGCCGGGCCGCCGAGGCGCTCCTGGCCGCCGCGGCGTTCTTCCGCGAGCAGCTCCCGAAGAGCCGGGCGGCGGTCGCCGTCCTCGAAGCGCGCGCGGTCTCCCGCGAGGAGTGGGAGGCGCTCGGCTTCGGCGCGGCGCCCGACGCCTGGGACGGCCTCCACCGGGCCCTCTCGGGGAGCTTCACGGAGGAGGTCCTCCTCGAGGCGGGCCTCCTCCAGAAGAACAGCGACACGGGGCGCGTCTACGACCGCTTCCGCAACCGGCTCACCCTCGAGATCCGGGACCCGCGCGGGGAGGTCCTCGCCTTCGGCGGGCGCGCCCTCGGCGACGACCCGGCCAAGTACATCAACAGCCCCGAGACCTCCCGCTTCACGAAGGGGAAGGTCCTCTACGGCCTCGACCGGGCCCGCGAGGGGGCCAGGAAGAGCGAGAAGCTCGTCCTCTGCGAGGGGTACTTCGACCGGATCGCGTTCGAGCGCGCGGGGATCCCGTGGGCCGTCGCCTCCATGGGAACGGCCCTGACGACGACCCAGGCCGACCTCCTCGCGCGGCAGGTCCCGGCCGTCATCGTCGCTTACGACGGCGACCCGCCCGGCCTCGCAGCCGCCTGGAAGACCTTCCCGCTCCTCGTCGAGCGGGGGGTGAAGGTCTTTCACGTCGTCTTCCCGGAGGGTCACGACCCCGACTCGTTCCTGAGAGAACGAGGCGCCGAGGCGCTCCGGGAAGCGGTCGAGAAGGCGCGGCCGCTCCTCGACGTCCTCGCGGCGGCCGTCCCGCCGGCGACGGGGGACGCGGCGGAGCGGGCGGCCCGGATCAACGAGGCGAAGGCGATCCTCTCGGCCGCACCGGACCGGGTCTACCGCCACGAGCTCCTGGCGGCGTTCTCGCGCGTCAGCGGGGTGCCGCTCGAGGTCCTCCACGACGGCGCGCGCCGTGGGGGGCGGATCCGGCGGCCCGAGGCGGAACCGTCCGCCCCGCTCCCGAGGCGCGTCTCCGATGCCGAAGAGAGAGTCCTGGGGGTCCTCCTCGCCACCTGGCCGGCCGGGGTGGAGATCCTGCCCCGCCTGCCGATGGAGCTCTTCTCCCATCCCGACGCCAGGGAGCTGGCGGAGTACCTCCGGGAGAAGGGTCCGGGGATGGATACCCTTGATTTTTCGGAACTTCAATCCCATCTTGGGGGCGGCGCGGGGGTGCTGGCGGCCCGGCTCCTCCTGTCGGAACCGCCACGGCTGGACGAATCCCTCGACGCCCCCGATCTGGAGAAGCTACGCAAGCCACTCCTCCAGCTGAAGATAAGACGCCTCGAGGAGCGCGGAGCCGAGTTGCAGCCAGAGATTGCCGCCGCCGAGGCCCGGGGTGACCGGGACGGGTGGACTGCCCTCCTCGCGGAAAAGCAGAAGCTTTCCGGGGAGGTGCGCCGTATGAAGCAGGAGCTACGCCGCCCGAACGAAGGTCCGGGCTGACAGGGGTAAACGTGACGGTCGAAGAAAAGCATCCGGAGCTGAGGGGGCTCATCGCCCTCGGGAAAGAGCGGGGCTACCTGCTCTACGACGAGATCTTCCAGGTCCTCCCCGAGGACGTGTCCAACACCCCCGACGAGCTGGACGACGTCTACATCCGGCTGGGCGACTTCGGGATCGAGATCGTCGACGTGCCCGAGAAGGCGACGCCGAAGAAGGAGGGGGCCGCGGCCCCCGCGGAGTCGGCGCTTCCCGACCTGACGACCGTCGAGAAGACGAACGACCCGGTCCGGATGTACCTGCGCGAGATGGGGACCGTGAAGCTCCTCGACCGCGAGGGCGAGGTCGAGATCGCCCGCCGGATCGAGCGGGGCGAGGCGCGGATCTACCAGGCGCTCTCGACGAACCGGATCGTCCTCGAGGAGATCCTCCGGATCGTCGAGGCGGCCAAGAAGGACAAGAACGTCGCCCGCGGCTTCCTCGAGTTCGCCGCGGCGGCCCTCGAGGATTCCGAGGAGGTCGACCCGCGGACCGCCAAGCGGATCGAGGAGGTCCTCGCCCACTTCAAGAAGGTCGCCAAGCTCGACGGCGAGCTCCGCAAGCTCCAGGAGAAGAAGAAGGCGGCCAGGGCGGCGAAGGCCGCCAAGAAGCCCGCCAAGGCCTCGGCGAAGAAGGCGGCGGCCAAGCCCCAGCCCGCCGTCGACCCGACGATCGACCGGCGCATCTCCGAGATCGCGCGCCTCATCCACGCGATCGACTTCACCCCCGCCACGCTGCAGAGGATGATCAACATCCTCCGCGACATCGACCGGCAGTTCGCGATGCCGGAGGCCCAGATCCGCCAGGACCTCGCCAACCTGAAGAAGGAGAAGAACGAGGTCCGGACCGAGTTCTACAAGCGCCGCGTCTCGAAGTACCGGGTGATGCTGAAGGAGCTCGAGGAGAAGTACGGCGTCTCGCACGACGAGATCAAGAAGACGCTCCGGCAGATCCGGGACGGGGAAGAGGAGGCCGACCGGGCCAAGCAGGAGCTGATCGTCGCGAACCTGCGCCTCGTCGTCTCCATCGCCAAGAAGTACACGAACCGCGGGCTCCAGTTCCTCGACCTGATCCAGGAGGGGAACATCGGCCTGATGAAGGCGGTCGAGAAGTTCGAGTACCGCCGCGGCTACAAGTTCTCGACGTACGCCACCTGGTGGATCCGCCAGGCGATCACCCGCGCCATCGCCGACCAGGCCCGGACGATCCGGATCCCGGTCCACATGATCGAGACGATCAACAAGCTGACCCGGACCCAGCGCTCGCTCGTCCAGGAGCTCGGGCGCGAGCCGACCGCCGAGGAGATCGCCCGGCGGATGGACATGCCGGCGGCGAAGGTCCGCAAGATCATGAAGATCGCCCAGGAGCCGATCTCCCTCGAGACCCCGATCGGGGAGGAGGAGGACAGCCACCTCGGCGACTTCATCGAGGACCGCAACGTCGTCTCGCCGATCGACGCGGTCATCGTCGCGAACCTGCGCGACCAGACCCGCCGGACGCTCAAGACCCTGACGCCCCGTGAGGAGCAGGTCCTCCGGATGCGGTTCGGCGTCGGCGACGGGGCCGAGCACACGCTCGAGGAAGTGGGCAAGAGCTTCAACGTGACCCGCGAGCGGATCCGCCAGATCGAGTCGAAGGCGCTCCGCAAGCTCCGGCACCCCTCGCGGGCGAAGAAGCTCCGGCCGTTCATCGACGTCAACGTCTGAAGTGAAACAGGGGAAACCCGGACCGCCGGGTTTCCCCCGTACCCCCTTCCGCGCGGTGAGGCAGCTCGCTTCGCTCGCTCGGAGCGAGGGGAAACCCGTTCCGCCGGGTTTCCCCCGTGGCCTTTCCGCCCCCCTTCCCCGCCGGGAAGAAACCGGGCGTCTGGCGCGTTGACGTTTCGGGCCGAAAGAGCCGTTCGGCGGGCCCGTGTTAGGATCGCCCCGGAAGTGGGTCCGTAGCTCAGCGGTTAGAGCCACCGGCTCATAACCGGCGGGTCCTCGGTTCGAATCCGAGCGGACCCACCGGTTCGGGAGAAAAAGACGGACGTGCCACGAGACTTTGACGTTCCCTCCGGCGCCTCGATGCGCCGGGGGTCTATCCGAGTGACGGGACGGGCGCCGATGGGCGCCCGTTCACTTTTTCAGGGAGACGTTCTTTGACCGACAAATCGCCGTCCGGCGCGCTGGAGCGCCTCTTCCGTCTTCAGGAGCTCCTCCTCGAAGCCCGCACCAAGGACGAGAAGCGCAGCCGGACGCCCGAGCACCTCGTCCACGTCGAGGCGGCCTGGCAGGATTTCCAGCGGAAGCGGCGGGAAGTGGCGTCGCGCCGAGAACAGGCCGAGGCGCGGAAGAAGGAGCTCGACGAGCAGGTCGAGGGCATCACCGAACAGCTGAAGAAATCCGAAGCCAAGCGCAAGGCGGTGAAGGGGCAGCACGAGTACACCGCGCTCCTCACCGAGGTGGACTTCGCCCAGCGCGAGATCCGGACCCGCGAGGACGAGCTCCTCCACGTCGAAGAGGCGATCGCGCAGGCCCGGGCCGACGACGAGGCCCTCGCCGCCACCTCCGGACAGGAGGAGGCGGGGTACGACGCGGAGATGAGCGAGTGGCGGGCCGAGCAGGCGAAGCTCTCGGCCGAGATCGAGGCCGCCCGCAAGGCCGCCGCCGAGCTCCGCGCGACCGTCGACAAGCGCCTCCTCTCCGTTTTCGACCGGATCGCGAAGATGCGCAACGGCGTCGCCGTCGCGAGGGTCGCGATGGTCGCGAGCCAGACCGCCGCGTGCTCGGCGTGCAACGTGCGGCTCAGGCCCCAGCTCCTCTCCGACCTGCGCCTCTCGCGCGAGATCCTCCAGTGCGAGAGCTGCAAGCGGATCCTCTACTGGGACGGCCACGGCCTGCCGTGACCTTCGGGCGGCCCGTCCCCGGACCCGAGGGGGCGAGGGGATGACGCGCGCGGGGGAGATCGCGGCGAACCTCGCCGTCGTCAACGCCCGGATCGAGTCGGCGGCGCGGCGCGCGGGGAGGGACCCTTCGGCCGTGACACTCGTCGCGATCACCAAGACGAAGCCCCTGGAAGACCTCCTGGCCGCGTTCGAGGCAGGAGTCCGCCAGTTCGGTGAGAACCGCGTCCAGGAGGCCGAGGCCAAGTTCCCGCACCTGCCGCCCGGGGCGGTGAAGCACCTCGTCGGCCCGGTCCAGTCGAACAAGGCGAACCGGGCGGCCCGGGTCGCGGGCGTCCTCCACGCCGTCGACTCGGCCGACATCGCCCGTCGCCTCGCCCGCGCCGCGGGCGTCGAGGGGCGCCGTCTCGCCGTCTACGTCGAGGTGAACACCGGGGGCGAGGAGACCAAGGCCGGAGTGCCGGCCGCGGCGGCGCCAGCCCTCGTGGAGGCGGTCCGGGCCCTTCCGGAGCTCGACCTCCAGGGCCTGATGGCGATCCCCCCTCCGGGGGAGACGCGTCCCCACTTCGTCGCCCTCCGCCGGCTCGCGGAGTCGCTCGGCCTCTCCGGCCTCTCGATGGGGATGAGCGACGACTTCGAAGCGGCCGTCGAGGAGGGCGCCACGGTCGTCCGCGTCGGGACGGCCCTCTTCGGCCCCCGCGGCTGACCCTGCTACGCTCGCGGCGATGAGCTGGCCCCCCGCCGAGAGGCGTGTCGTCTTCGCCGGCCCGCCGGGCTGGTCGCGCGTCCCGAACGTCACGCGCGCGCTCCTCGTCCTGACGGCCGTCGGCTACCTCGCGGGGCTCCTCGTTCCCGGGCGCATGTACCTCCTCACGGTCTTCCCCGAGAAGGTCTGGCCCGCGCTCGAGCTCTGGCGGCTCGTGACCTATCCGATGGCGGTCATCGGCATCTTCAACGTCCTCTTCGGCCTCCTCATCCTCTGGATGTTCGGGTGGGAGCTGGAGAGCGTCTTCGGCTCGCGCCGGTTCGGCCTCTTCGTCCTCTCGTCGGTCGTCGCGGCGGCGGTCCTCGGCTGCGCGGTGGCGCTTCTCTTCCCGGCGGCGGGTTCCGTCGCCGGCGCGGGGCTCTCCGGTCTCCTCACTGCGATGATCGTGGCCTGGGCCCTCCTCGGACCGAACCTCCCGGCGAACCTCTTCGGCGTCCTGCCGATGACCCGGAAGGTCTTTGCGATCCTCGCGCTCGTCCTCGTCGTCTTCGGCGAGCTGGAGACGTCGCGCTCGCTCGCGCAGCTCGTCTTCCTCCTCGGCGGGCTTCCCGTGGCGTGGCTCTTCGTGGAAGGGACACGGGGCGGAGGGGGCGGGAACGTCCGCCGCCTGCGCCGCCGCTGGAGCCCGTTCCAGAGGCGCCGGTTCACCGTCGTCGAAGACCGCAGCGGGCGGGTGCACTAGGCCCTTCCCCCGCCGGAAACGCTCCCGACCCGCCCCGCGTCCATCTTTCTGAGAAGCCCGCGCGCCGAAGGCGCGCGCTCCGCAGGGCGGTGGGTGGGGGGCGCGGGGTGGGTTCAAAGGGGGCGAGGGGTGGGTCCAAAGGGCCTAGAATGAGCGCGATGAGACCGAGCATGACCCCGATGGACATCCGCAAGCGGACCTTCTCTCTCCGTTTCCGCGGGCTCGACCGGAACGAGGTGACGCAGTACCTCGACGTCCTCGCCGACGACCTCGAGGAGCTGATGCGGGCCCTCGACGACCTGGAGAGGGAGAACTCCCGCCTGAGGGAAGAGGTCGACCGCCACCGCGCGAGCGAGGCGTCCCTCAAGGAGACGCTTCTCCTCGCGCAGCGGAGCGCGGAGACCCTGCGCTCGGACACCGAGCGGGAGGCCGAGCGGATCCTGGTCGAGGCGAACCGCCACGCCGACCGGGTCGTCCAGCAGGCGCTCGAGAAGTCGGCCGAGAAGGAGAAGCGGATCCGCGAGCTGCGGGTGGAGAGGAAGAACTTCCACCTCAAGCTCCAGGGGATGCTCGACATGTTCCAGCAGGTCCTCAACTTCGACAAGGAGGAGGAGGACCTCGACAGCTCCGTCTCCGTGATGAGGCCGAAGCGAAAGGACGGGGAGGCCGTCTGAGCCGCCTCGTCGTCCGCCACCTCTCCCAGCTCGCCACTCCCCTCGGGCTCGTCGCGCGGACGGGCGCGGCCCAGGGGCGGATCTCGCGGGTCCAGGACGCCGCGCTCGTCGCGGAGGAGGGGCTCGTCTCCTGGGTCGGGACGGACGATGAATTCGTGCGGCTCCACGGGGAGTCGCCGCTCCCCGGCGACATCGTCCTCGACGGGAGGGGCAAGACCGCCCTCCCCGGCTTCGTCGACCCGCACACGCACATCCCCTGGGCCGGCTACCGCGAGAACGAGTTCAACGAGAGGCTCAAGGGGAAGACCTACGCCGAGATCGCCGCGGCCGGCGGCGGGATCGTCTCGACCGTCGCGGCGACGCGCGCGGCCTCCGTCGAGGAGCTCGCCACCCTGACGCGCACGCGCCTCGACCGGATGCTCCTCCACGGGACGACCTTCTGCGAGGCGAAGACCGGCTACGGCCTCGACCTCGCGACCGAGAAGAAGCAGCTCGCCGCCCTGAAGGCCGCCGCCGACGGGCACCCGGTCGGCGTCGTGGCGACCGCCCTGCCGGGGCACGAGGTGCCGCTCGAGCGCCGGGGCTCGGAGGCGCAGAAGGCGCGCTACGTGTCGGAGTGCTGCGACGAGATCCTCCCCGCCCTCGCGGCCGACGGCGCGCGCTTCGTCGACGTCTTCTGCGAGCACGGCGTTTTCGACCTCGCCGAGTCGCGGAGGATCCTCGAGGCGGGGAAGGCCGTCGGCCTCCTCCCGCGCCTCCACGCCGACGAGCTGACGCCCCTCGGGGGCGCGCGCCTCGCGGCCGAGGTCGGCGCCCTGTCGGCCGACCACCTCCTCTTCGCGCAGCCCGACGGAATCCACGCCATGGCGAAGGCGGGCGTCGTCGCGACGCTCCTCCCGGGGACGTCGGTCTTCCTCAGGATGAACCGCTACGCCGCGGCGCGCGACATGGTCTCGGCCGGCGTCGCCGTCGCCCTCGGCACCGACTGCAACCCCGGCTCCTCCTACACCGAGTCGCTCCCGGCCGTCGCGTTCTTCGCGACGATCGGGATGGGGCTCACCGTGGAAGAAGCGCTCACCGCCATGACGCTCAACGCGGCGGCTTCCGTCGGCGAGGCGTCCGCGCGCGGCTCGCTCGAGCCGGGGAAGACGGCCGACGTCGTCCTCGTCGACGGCCCGAGCCTCGAGCACCTCGTCTACCACTACGGCGTCAACCCGGTGACCGAGGTCGTGGCCGCGGGCCGCCTCGTCGTCTCCGGCGCGCGGCGCCTGTCCCGCTGAACGGCCCGCGCCCGCGAGGCGCGCCCGGGCGACCGCCCGGCAGAACGCAACAGGAGGCCCCCCGTGACCGACCTCGTCTCTCTCGCCGTCCGCGACTTCAGCGCCGCCCTCGCCTCCGACGCCCCCGCCCCCGGCGGCGGCTCCGCCTCGGCCGCGGCCGGCGCGATGGGGGCCGCCCTTCTCGGGATGGTCTGCCGCCTCACGGTCGGCAAGGAGAAGTACCGCGACTCGTGGGAGGAGCTCGAGCGGATCGCCTCCGCGATGGACGCGCAGCGGGACACGCTCCTCGGCCTCGTCGACGAGGACACGCGCGCCTACGACGCCATCGTGGCGGCACGCAGGCTCCCGAAGGAGACGCCCGAGGAGAAGTCCGCGCGGAAGAAGGCGATCGACGACGCGACGGTCCTCGCGACGACCGTCCCGATGCAGACCGCCTTCTTCTCGATGGAGGCGATCGTGAAGGCGCCCGTCGTCCTCGAGAAGGGGAACCCGAATTGCGCGTCCGACGCCTTCGTCGCGGCGCTCCTCCTCTCGTCGGCCGTCGAGGGGGCCCTCGCGAACGTTCGGATCAACCTCCCGGGCATCGGCGACCCGGCCCTCGCCGAGGGCTTCGCCGGCGACGCCGCCCAGGCGGCCGCGAAGGCCTCCGAGGCGATGGGGAAGGTCCGCGCCCTGGCGAAGGCGAAGGACCTGACCGCGTAGACCCGGGGCCGTCCCGGGGGCCGGGAGAGCGCGCCTCGCGGGCGGCTTCCGCGAGGCGCGCCCCGGGCGCGGACGTCAGTCCGGGATGCGGAGCTTCTGGCCCGGCTTGATCACGTCGGGATTGTCGAGGATGTCGCGGTTCGCCTCGAAGATCTTCGGGTAGAGGCCCGCCTTGCCGTAGTACTTCTTCGCGATCGCCCCGAGCGTGTCGCCCCTCTCGACGACGTGGACCCGCGCGGCGGAGGGGGCCGGAGCCGCGACGGGGGCCGGGGCGCCGGTGGCGACGACGGCGGCGGCGGCGGGGGCCGGCACGGCTGCCGGGGCCGCCGTCGGGGGCGGCGTGGCGAGCCGGATCTTGTTGAGCGTGTTCTCGGTCTCGACCATCTTGTTGAACTCGGCCATGACCTTGCCCTTGGCCTCGAGGTTCTCCGCCTCGCCGGTCAGCGTGACGACCTTCCCCTCGACGACGGCGTCGAGGCTCTTCAGCCCCTTGACCGTCCCGCGCAGGCTCTTCACGGCCTCGGCGGTCTTCTCCTCGAGCGACTTTCCGAACAGACCCATGGTGTCCTCCTTGTCTGGGAGCGGTTGCGAGGCCTCGACGATACCAGCCGGCCCCTTCCCGTGACCCGTTCAGCCCTGCCGCAGCTCTTCGAGCCACTCCTCGAAGCGCTCGCGGGGCCACGTGTTGACGACCCTCTCCGCGGGGATCCCGGCGAGGCGGGCGATGGCGAGGGCGAAGCGCTGGAAGTCGAGGTGCCGGTGGGCGTGCGCGTCGCTCGAGAGGGCGAAGATGCAGCCTGCGGCGAGGGCCGACCGCGCGAGGGAGGGAGGGAGGTCCTGCCGCTCCGGGCAGCCGTTGATCTCGATCGCCACGCCGCGGTCGGCGGCCGCAGCGAAGACGCGGTCCCAGCTCGCCCTGACGCCCGTTCGCATGTTGTAGAGGCGTCCCTTCGGGTGCCCGAGGACGGCGACGCCGGGGGTCTCGATGGCGCGAACGAGGCGGGCGGTCTGGTCCTTGCCCGAGCGCAGCTCGGTGTGGACGGAGGCGACGACGGTGTGCAGCGACGGGACCGAGGCCGGCGTGACGTCGATCGTGCCGTCGGCGGCGATGTTCGCCTCGGCGCCGAGGAGCATCGCGAATTCGTCCCCCGTGCGCGCGTTCAGGCGTTCCAGCTCGCGCGCCTGGGCGGCGAAGTCGCCCGCGTGGAGGCCGCCGGCGACGGCGCAGTCGCGCGCGTGGTCGGTCAGGAGAGCGTAGCGGTCGCCGCGCGCGGCGAGGGCGCGGTGGAGGTCGGAGAGCGGGATCTTCCCGTCGGAGCGGTCGGTGTGGAGGTGAATGTCGCCTCTCACGTCGGCGAGGGAGATCCCGTCCGGGGCGGCGAGGATCCGGTCGACGTCGGCGCGGGAGAGGAACTCGCGCTTCCTCTCCCCGGCGGGGTCGTCGCGGTCGAGGAGGGCCGAGAGCCGGTCCCCGACCGACTCGTCGGACCCGCAGGAGAGGAAGGACGCGATGGCGTCGGCCGCCCGCGGTGAGACGTGGGGGAGGCTACCGAGGTGGATCCGCCTCCCGTGCAGCTCGGCGGGGAGCTGCCGGAGCGTGGCGGCCGCCGAGCGGTACTCGGTGGCCGGCCGGGTCCCCGGCGGCTCGGCGTCGGCCAGGGCGAGGAGGGCGGATGCCACCCGGGCGTTCGTGACGGGCGGGGCGGCGGGGATCGGGACGGACGACACGGGCGGACCTCGCCCGATCTTACGGTCGCCGCGCCTCGATAGACTCCGGCCGACATGCCGGAACAGAAGACGCTGGCGCTCCTCGACGCCTCGGGTTACCTCTACCGCGCCTTCCACGCCATTCGCCCGCTCACGGCCCCCGACGGGCGGCCGACGAACGCGACCTACGGCTTCGCGACGATGCTGAGGAAGCTCCTTCAGCAGCGGAAGCCCGACGCCGTCGCCGTCTGCTTCGACCGCCCCGAGAAGACGTTCCGGCACGAGATGGACCCCTCGTACAAGGCGACGCGCGCGGCGATGCCCGACGACCTCGTCCCGCAGGTGGCCGACGTGAAGGCGCTCTGCCGGGCGATGGGGCTCGCCGTCGTCGAGGAGCCGGGCTTCGAGGCCGACGACCTGATCGGGACCCTCGCGGAGAGGGGGGCGGCGGCGGGCCTCAGGGTCGAGGTCGTCTCCGCCGACAAGGACCTCTTCCAGCTCGTCCGGGGAGACGAGGTCGCCGTCTGGCACCCGGTCCACGAGAAGCTCCTCGACGAGGCGGGAGTCGCCGGCCTTTTCGGGGCGCCCCCCGCGCGGGTCACCGACGTCCTCGGCCTGATGGGCGACTCGTCGGACAACATCCCCGGCGTGAAGGGGATCGGCGAGAAGGGGGCGAAAGAGCTCGTCGCGGCGTTCGGCTCCCTCGAGGAGATCTACGAGCGGATCGGCGAGCTGAAGGGGAAGCGACGCGAAGCGCTCGAGGCGGGGATGGCCGACGCGTTCCGCTCGCGCGAGCTCGCGACGGTGCGGCGCGACGCGCCGGCGCCGGGGGGCGAGACGGGCGAGAGCCTCCTCGCGGCGTTCGGCCTCCCGCCCGACGATCCGGAGCGGGTCGCCGCGCTCGCGACGTTCTTCGACGAGCTCGGCTTCACGCGCCTGAAGAAGGAGCTGCTCGAGGGCGCCGGGCTCGCCGCGACGGCGGTGGGCCTGCCGGGACCCGCCCCGGCGCCCAAGGCCGCCGGAAAGGCGGAAACGGGATCGCTCTTCGGCTCGGACGCCGTCGCCGGCGCCGCGGAGGCGCCCGGGAAGCTCCCCGCCGGAACCGCAGGAGCCGCGGCCGGAGCGAGCCGCGGCGATCTCCCCGCGTGGGAGACGTCGCCTGAGGCTCTCGACCTGTTCCTTTCCGCGGCCGTGAAGGCCGGGCTCGCCGGCCTCCACGTCGAGTGCGCGCCGGGGCGCCCCTTCCCGCCCGAGCCGATCGCCCTCGTCGCCGCCCTCCCGGGCGGGGCGTGCCTCGCGGCGCCCCTTTCCGGCGAGGGCGGGGGGGGCGGCCGCGCCTTCCTCGCGCGGCTTCTCTCCCAGGAAGGAACCGAGCTCGTCGCCCACGAGAGCAAGAGGCTCCACCTCGCCGCTTCCGTCCTCGGCCTCGACCCGCCGCGGCGGGTCTTCGACGTGATGCTCGCGGCCTACGTCGACGGCCCGGGCCTCCACGCCCACGACCTCGCGGGAGACGCGCGCGCCCTCCTCGGGCGCGACCCGTCCACCGTCCCGTCGCCGAAGGACGTGGCCGGGAGCGACGCGTTCGAGACCGCCGCCGAGCTCGCCACGGAGGCGGGCCTCGCCTACCTCGCCCCGCGCGCCCTGCTCCCGCTCGCCCTGCGCGACGTCCTCCTGCCCCGCCTCGCCGCGCGCCCCGCCTCGCTCGGCGTCTACGAGGAGATGGAGCTGCCGCTCGTCGGGGTCCTCGCCCGGATGGAGCTGGCCGGGATCGCCGTCGACCCGGAGGCGCTCTCGGCGCTCTCCGTCGACCTCGGCGCCCGCCTCGCGGCCCTCGAGAAGGAGATCCACGCGGCCGCGGGCGAGCCGTTCAACGTAGGCTCTCCTCCGCAGCTCGGCCGGATCCTCTTCGAGAAGCTCGGTTATCCCGTCCTGAAGAAGACGGCGAAGACGAAGAGCTACGCGACCGGCTCGGAGGTCCTCGAGGAGCTCGCGGTCAAGGGCTACCGGCCCCTCCCGGGCCTCGTCCTCGAGTGGCGGGAGCTCTCGAAGCTGAAGGGGACCTACGTCGACGCCCTGCCGCGGCACCTCGCGAGGGACGGCCGGATCCACACCCGTTTCGACCAGGCCGTCGCGGCGACGGGCCGCCTCTCCTCCAACGACCCGAACCTCCAGAACATCCCCGTGAGGACCGAGGCGGGGCGGGCGATCCGCGAGGCCTTCGTCGCCCCGCCGGGCCGGCTCCTCGTCGCGGCCGACTACTCCCAGGTCGAGCTGCGCCTCCTCGCCCACCTCTCGGGCGACGCGGCGCTCATCGAGACGTTCCGGCGAGGCGAGGACATCCACCGCGCGACGGCGGCGAAGATCTTCGGCATCCACCCTGAGCTCGTCTCGGCCGACCAGCGGCGCGGGGCCAAGACGATCAACTTCGGGATCCTCTACGGCATGGGGCCGTTCGCCCTCGCCGGCCAGCTCGGCGTCAGCCAGGGAGAGGCGAAGTCGTTCATCGCGGCCTACTTCGAAAGGTTCCCCTCGATCCGGGCCTGCCTCGACGGCATCCTCGCGACGGCTCGCGAGACGGGAGCGACCGAGACGATCCTGGGCCGGCTCCGGCCGATCCCCGGGATCTCCGACAGGAACCACGCCGTGAGGGCGAACGCCGAGCGGATGGCGATGAACGCGCCGTTCCAGGGCTCGGCCGCCGACCTCATCAAGAAGGCGATGATCGCCCTCGACGCCAGGCTTCGGGCCGAGGCGCCCTCGGCGCGGATGCTCCTCCAGGTCCACGACGAGCTCGTCCTCGAATGCGACGCCGCCGATGCGCCCCGGGTCGCCTCGCTCGCGAAGGAAACGATGGAGGGCGTCGCCGCCCTCGCCGTGCCGCTCACGGTCGACACGGCCACCGGCTCCAACTGGGCGGCGGCGAAGTAGCGGGCGCTACAATCGCGCGGATGGCCATCGTCGGCCGCCGGTCCCTCCGGCCGTTCGTCCTCTCTCTGCCAGCCCTGTTCCTGGCGCCGGCTCTTCTCGCGCAGGCCCCCGCGCCGCTCGAGACGATCCCCGACCCGGCGCGGGTCCCTCCCGCCGAGGTCCCGTTCGTCAACCCGCTCTGGCAGGACCTCGAATCCCCCGCGGCGCCGAAGGGGCCGCCCCCCCGCCTCGAGAAGCTCCGGGCGTCCTCGTCGCTGATCGTCGCGGTGAGGATCGACGAGACGGGGAAGGTCTCGGAGGCGGTCGCCCCCGAGCCGCCGATCCGGGCCCTCGGCGCGGCGGTCGCGGCCCAGGCTCCCCGGTGGACCTTCAAGGCGGCGAAGAAGGACGGGCAGCCCGCGCGTTGCTGGGGGACGTACGGCGTCGACGTCGAGGTCCAGCTGGAAGACGCCACCTGGTCCGCGTTCAGGCTCTCGCCGGTCGGTAAGGACGACCCGCTCCCGGTCCTCGCGACCGAGCTGCCGGGCGACTCCTGGGTCGCCCGGTACCCGGCCCAGGTGACCCCGCCCGACCCGGGCTACACCTCGGTCGAGGAGGTCGACTTCCTCCCGATGCCCGAGAAGACGCCCCTGAAGTTCGACTCGACCCCCTTGCGATCGAGGGTCCTCGCCCTCGTCGAGGTCTCCGGTCTCGGGTCGGTGAAGAGAATCGTCCCGGTCGGCTCCTCCGAGCCGTTCGTCCTCCAGTGGGTCCGGGAGAACGCGAAGGGCTGGGCGCTGACGGCCGCGAGAAAGGGGGGCTCCCCCGTCTCGTCCTGGCTCGCGCTCGACGCGACGATCGAGTACACCCTCGGCTGGGTGAAGGAGCGGGGGAAGCGGTCGATCAAGAAGAACGTCCGGGGTACGCCGGCCCCTTGAAGCTCACCGCCGCGGACGCCGCCGCCCTCCTCGACGTCGACGAATCGACGGTCCACCGCTGGATCGAGGAACGCGCGCTCCCGGCCGAGAAGATCGCCGGGCGCACCCTCCTGAACCGCGCCGCCGTCCTCGAGTGGGCGACCGAGAACCGCGTTGCCATCTCGGCCCGGGTCTTCCGGCCGGCGGAGGCGGGAGGCGAGAGGCTGCCCTCCTTCGCGCGCGCGCTCGAGGCGGGTGGCGTCCACCACGCCGTGCCGGGTTCGACGCGCGAGGAGGTTCTGCGCGAGGCCGTCGGCCGTCTCCCCCTCCCGGATGGGAGCGACGCCGAAGACCTCCTCGCCGTCCTCCTCGCCCGGGAGACGTCGTTCTCGACGGCCATCGGGGACGGAATCGCGATCCCGCACGTGAGGATGCCGATCGTCCTCGACGTCGACGAGGCGATCGTCAGCCTCTCGTTTCTCGCGGAGCCGGTCGCCTTCGGCGCGGCCGACGGAAAGCCGGTGACGGTCCTCTTCACGATGGTCACCCCGACCGTGCACGGCCACCTCCATCTCCTGGCCGCCCTCGCCTACCTCCTTCGCGACGAGGCGTTTCGCGCGCACGTGAAGGCGGCCGCGCCCGCGGAGGCTCTCCTGGCGCGGGTCACGGAGGTCGAACGGCAGGGTGCGGGCCGCCGCCCCGCGGGCGGACCGGCCTGATGGAGGGTGCGAGTCCCGACGGGGCGCTCCTCCTCGTCGCGATCCTCCTCCTCGCCCTCAGCGGCGTTCCGGGCCTCCTCGCCCGCAAGGGGGGCTCCGGCGGTGAGCGGCTCGCGGCGGTCCTCGCCTGCGCGGGCTCGGCCCTCGGCCTCGTCCCGGTCGTGAGGATCCTCTTCTTCGGCGCGGGGCTGCGGGTGGAGCTCCGGAGCCCCCTCCCGGGCGGGAACGTGCTCTTCGCCGCCGACCCCCTGTCGGCGCTCTTCCTCCTCCCGGTCTTCCTCGTGCCCGCCCTCGGGTCCGTCTACGGCCTCGGCTACTGGCCCGAGGCCGGGCACCTGCGCGACGCGCGGAAGCTGCGCTTCTTCATGGGCCTCCTCGCGGCCTCGATGGCCGTCGTCCTCGTGGCCCGCAGCGGCGTCGCGTTCCTCGTCGCGTGGGAGGTCATGGCCCTCGCCGCCTTCTTCGCCGCGACGACCGAGGACCGCCAGCCGGCGGTGCGCGAGGCGGGGTGGATCTACCTCGTCGCCACCCACGCGGGGACGCTCGGGCTCTTCGGCATGACGGCGCTCCTCGGCGCCACGACCGGCTCCTTCGCGTGGGAGGCCCCGGCGGCGGGCTTCGCCGCCACCGGCCCGGCGAACGTCGTCTTCCTTCTCGCCCTCGTCGGTTTCGGCGCCAAGGCCGGTCTCTTCCCGTTCCACTTCTGGCTCCCCGGCGCGCACGCCGGGGCGCCGAGCCACGTCTCGGCGGTGATGTCGGGAGTCATGCTCAAGGTGGGCCTCTACGGCCTCCTGCGCATCACGTCGCTCTACGGCGCGCCGCCCGCGTGGTGGGGCGGGCTGCTCCTCGTCCTCGGGGTCGTGTCGGCGCTCTACGGGGCCGCGCTCGCCGCGGCGCAGAACGACCTCAAGCGCCTCCTCGCCTACTCGAGCATCGAGAACGTCGGGATCGTCTCCACGGGAATCGGCGTCGCCCTCCTGGGGCGGGCCGCGGCGCGGCCGGAGTGGATCGCGCTCGGCCTCGGCGGCGCGCTCCTCCACGTCCTCTTCCACTCCCTCTTCAAGCCGCTCCTCTTCCTGGGGGCCGGGGCGGTGATCCACGGGACGGGGACGCGGGAGATGGACCTCCTGGGAGGGCTCCTCCGGAAGATGCCGAAGACGGGCGCCGCCTTCGCGGTCGGATGCGCGGCCGTCGCGGCCCTGCCCCCCCTGAACGGCTTCTTCTCGGAGTTCCTCGTCTACCTCGGCCTCCTCAGGGCCTTCGCGGGACCGGGAGAGGCTCTCCTCGCGGGCTTCGCGGCGCCGGCTCTCGCGCTGGCGGGGGGGATCGCGCTCGCCGCCTTCGTCAAGCTCTTCGGCACCGTCTTCCTCGGCAGCCCGCGCTCGGAGAAGGCGGAGCACGCCCACGAGCCGGGGCTCGCGATGCGTGTCCCGATCCTCGCGCTCGCAGCCGCCTGCCTCCTGGCCGGGCTCTTCTCGCCCTTCCTCGGTCCCGGGCTCGACGCGGCCATCCGCTCGTGGGCCGAGCGGGACGCGGCGGGGGCGGCGGCGGGCCTCTCCCGGCTGCCGGCGCTCGCGAGCGTCGCGCCCCTCGCGACGGTCGCGAGCTGGGGTGCCGCGTTCCTGGGCCTTCTCGCCCTCGTGGCCGCCGGGACCGCGCTTCTCCTGCGGCGCCGGTCTATCTCGCGGGGCCCGACCTGGGACTGCGGGTACGCGCGCCCCACGGCACGGATGCAGTACACCGGAAGCTCCTTCGGCGAGTGGATCGCGCTGAGGCTCACGCCCCGCGCCGCCGCGGCGCCCCTCGAGGAGCGCCTGCCGGAGGGGATCTTCCCGCGGCGGGCTCGCGTTTCCGCCGCCGCGCCCGCCCGCGACCCTGTCCTGCTCCGGCTCCTCGAGCCGTTCGCCCGGCGCTGGGCGCGCCGCTTCCACGACCTCCACGCCCTGCAGGAAGGGCGGCTCACGTTCTATCTCGTCTACGTTCTCGGGACGCTCGTCGCGTTGCTGGCGTGGAGCGTCCTGCGTGGGTGGCTCTCGCTCCCGTGACCCTGGTCCTCGTCCTCGGCGGGGCGTTCCTCTGCGTGGCGGGGGGCGTGCCCGGGCTCTTCCTCCCGCCCGGCGCCCCGGCGCGGCGGATCGCGACGGCGGGCTCCGTCGGCGGGTCGGTCCTCGGCCTCGCGGGGGCCGTGGGCGCGGCGCTGACGGGCCGCGTCGAGAGCCTGACGCGTCCCTGGCCGCTCCCGGGAGCGGCTCTCCACCTCGAGCTGGACGCCCTCTCGGCGATCTTCCTCGTCCCGCTCTTCCTCGTCTCGGCCGTCGCCGCGGTCAGCGGGGCGCGCTCGTTCGGCGACGCCGGGCACCCCTCCGACGCGCGCCGGACCCGCTTCTTCTTCGGTCTCGGCACGGGGGCCATCGCCTGCGTCCTCCTCGCGCGCAACGGCCTCTTCTTCCTCGCGTCGTGGGAGGTGATGGCCCTCTCGGCCTTCTTCCTCGTGACGGCCGACCGCTCCTCCCGCGAGGCGCGCGATGCCGGGCGCCTCTACCTCTTCGCGACGCACGCCGGGACCCTCACCCTCTTCGGCTTCTTCGCCCTCCTCCGGCACCTCGCGGGCTCGACCGAGCTCGTGCCCCTCCCGCCCGGCGTCGCCGGGACGGACGCAGGCGCGGCGCTCTTCGCCCTCGCGGTCGCGGGGTTCGGCTTCAAGGCCGGCATCCTCCCGCTCCACTTCTGGCTCCCGCCCGCGCATGCCGCCGCCCCGGCGCACGTCTCCGCGCTGATGTCGGGCGTTCTCATCAAGACGGGGATCTACGGCATCGTCCGCTTCACCTCGCTCGTCCCCGACCCGCCGGCCTCCTGGGGCGACGTCCTCCTCGTCCTCGGCGTCGCCTCGGCCGTCCTCGGGGTCGCCTTCGCGCTCGGGCAGCACGACCTCAAGCGCCTCCTCGCCTGGCACAGCGTCGAGAACATCGGGATCATCGTCCTCGGCCTCGGGGCGGGCCTCGCGGGGCGCGCCGCGGGGCGGCCGGAGTGGGCGCTGCTGGGCCTCGCCGGCGCGCTCTTCCACGTCGTCAACCACGGCCTCTTCAAGTCGCTCCTCTTCCTCGGGGCGGGCGAGGTCGTCCACGTCGCCGGGACGCGCGAGATGGACCGGATGGGAGGCTTCGGCCGCGTCCTGCCGAAGACGGCGTTCTTCTTCCTCGCCGGCGCCGTGGCCATCTCGGGGCTCCCGCCGCTGAACGGGTTCGCGAGCGAGTGGCTCGTCTACCTCGGCCTCTTCGAGAGGGCGCAGGCTTCGGGGGCCGACGCGCTCCGCGCCGCGTTCGCCGCGCCGGCGCTCGCCCTCACCGGGGCGCTCGCGCTCGCCTGCTTCGTGAAGGCCCACGGAGCCGTCTTCCTCGGCAGCCTCCGCGGCGAGGCGCCGCACGCGCAAGGCGAGCCCGCCTCGCACGTGGCGCCGATGGCGATTCTGGCCGGGGCCTGCGCGCTCGTCGGCCTCTGGCCGGCGGGGATCGCGCCCGCCCTCGCGAACGCCGCCGCGGTCGCCGCGCCCGGGCCGGCCCCGGCCGTCCCGCTCGCCGAGCTCGCCTCCCTCGTTCCGCTCGGCCTCTCGGCCCTCGCGCTCGTCCTCGTCCTCGGGGCGGTCGCCCTGCTCCTGCGCGCGAGGCTCGCCGCGGCCCCCGTCACCGCCGGGCCGGCCTGGGACTGCGGTTACGCGCGCCCGACGGCCCGGATGCAGTACACGGCCTCCTCGTTCGCGCGCGGCCCGGTCGGCTTCTTCCGGTGGGCCCTCCTTCCGCGCGCCAGGGGCGTCGCCGTCGCGAAGCTCTTCCCGGCCGGGGCGAAGTTCGAGAGCCACGTCTCCGACACCGTCCTCGACCGGGCCGTCGTCCCGGCCTTTCGCGCCGGGGCGTGGCTCGCCCAGAAGGGGCGGGCGCTCCAGGGCGGACGGCTCCAGCTCTACCTCCTCTACGTCGTCGCGACGCTCGTCGCGCTGCTGCTCAGGGTCTGACCCGGGGAGATCCGATGATCGACACGCTCGTCCACGTCCTCCTCGTCCTCGCGCTCCCCCCGCTCCTGCCGGGGGTGATCGCGAGGACGAAGGCGGCCTTCGCGGGCCGGAACGGCCCGCCCCTGCTGCAGGGCTACTACGACCTCGCCCGGCTCCTCCGAAAGGGAAGCGTCCTCCCCGCGGGCTCGGGCTGGGTCTTCCTCGCGGGACCGGTCGTCGGCGTGGCGGCGCCCCTCTTCGCCTCTCTCCTCCTGCCGTTCGGCGGCCACTCGGCGCCGGTCTCCTTCGCGGGGGACATGATCCTCTTCGCCTACGTCCTCGCGCTCTCGCGCTTCTTCACGGCGTCGGCGGCGCTCGACACCGGCTCCGCCTTCGAGGGGATGGGGGCCGCGCGCGAGGTCGCCTTCTCCTGCCTCGCCGAGCCCGCCCTCTTCTTCGGCTTCGTCGCGCTCTCGAGGATCTCCGGGTCGCTCTCGCTCTCGACGATGCTCGGGACGGGGCCGGGGTGGGTGACGGCCGGCGCGCCGCTCGTCCTCGTCGCGGCGAGCTGGGCGGTCGTCCTCCTCGCCGAGAACTGCCGGATCCCCTTCGACGACCCGAACACCCACCTCGAGCTGACGATGATCCACGAGGTGATGGTCCTCGACCACGGTGGTCCCGCGTTCGGCCTCGTCCTCTACGGCGCGGCGATGAAGCTCTTCGTCCTCTCGGCCCTCTTCCTCCGGGTCGTTTTCCCGTTCAACGTGACCGACCCGCGACTCGACTGGGTCGCGTTCGTCGCCGGCATCCTCCTCGTCGCCATCTCGATCGGCGTCGTCGAGTCGGTCATGGCCCGCCTGAGGCTCGTGAAGGTGCCGCAGCTCCTCGTCGGGGCCTGCGTCCTTTCGGCCTTCGGCATGCTCCTCCTGGCGAGGTGACGAGGTGACGCGATGACGCACCCGGTCGACATCCTCCTCGTCTTCGTCATCCTCCTGAACTTCCTCGTCCTCGGGACGCCGTCTCTGAGGATGACCATCCGCGCCGCCGCCCTGCAGGGAGCGATCCTCGCGGTGCTGCCCCTCCTCGTCCACCGCGGCTTCGGCTGGCGGGTCGTGGCGATCGCGGCCGCGACGATGGCGCTCAAGGGTCTCCTGATCCCGGGCCTCCTCGAGAAGGCGATGCGCGACATCCACATCCGGCACGAGGTGGAGCCGTACGTCGGGTTCGTCACGTCGCTCTTCCTCTGCGCGGCCGGGACCGGCCTCGCGATCCTCTTCGCCGGGAACCTGCCGCTCGCGCCCGAGCACGTCGGGACCCTGATCGTCCCCGCCTCCCTCGCCACGCTCCTCTCGGGCTTCCTCGTCCTGACGACGCGGCGCAAGGCGATCTCCCAGGTCGTCGGCTACCTCATCCTCGAGAACGGGATCTTCATCTTCGGGCAGCTCCTCATCGAGGCGATGCCGTTCCTCGTCGAGGCGGGAGTCCTCCTCGACCTCTTCGTCGGCATCTTCATCATGGGGATCGTCCTCAACCACATCCGGCAGGAGTTCTCGTCCCTCGACACGGACCTCCTCTCGGAGCTGAAGGACTGAGAGGGAGGAGAGAAGAGTGGAGATCGCCCTCGTCCTCCTCCCCCTCGCGGGCGCCGTCCTGGCCGCCGTCATCCCCTCGCAGAAGTTGCGGCCCCACGTCGTCACCGTCGTGGCGCTCCTGCACTTCGCGCTCCTGGCCGCGATCCTCGCCGGCGGCGTCAGCGCCGGGCGCGGCGTCTGGCTGAGGCTCGACCCGCTCGCCACCGTCATCCTCGGGACGGTGAGCGTCCTGTTCCTCCTGGCGGCGTTCTACGTGCCCGGGTACCTCGAGCTCAGGCCGGGCCGCGACAACCGTATCTTCTGCGGGGTCCTCCTCGTCTTCCTGGCGATGTCCTCGCTCCTCGCCCTCGCCCAGCACCTCGGCCTCCTCTGGGTCGCGATGGAGGCGATGACGCTCGCCACGGCGCCGCTCCTCTACTTCAACCGGACCGCCCGGTCGCTCGAGGCGACCTGGAAGTACCTGATGATCGGGTCGGTCGGCATCGCCATCGCGCTCCTCGGCTCGCTCTTCCTCGCCTACTCGGCCTACCTCGGCGGCGGGGAGCCGTCGCTCCTCTTCGAGGACCTCCTCGAGGGGGCGGGCGCGTTCTCGCGGCCGTGGCTGCGCGCGGCGTTCGTCCTGCTCCTCGTCGGCTACGGGACGAAGATGGGTCTGGCTCCGCTCCACACCTGGAAGCCGGACGCCTACGGCGAGGCGCCGGGTGTCGTCGGGGCGCTCCTGGCGGGCGGCATGACGAACTGCGCCTTCCTCGCCCTCCTGCGCGTCTACCGCGTCGTGAACGCGGCGGGCGAGGGCGCGTTCGCCCGCGAGCTCCTCGTCTTCATGGGGCTCCTCTCCATCGCGCTCGCGGCCGTCTTCGTCGTGAGGCAGCGCGACATCAAGCGGATGCTCGCCTACTCGAGCGTCGAGCACGTCGGCCTCCTCGTCCTCGGCATCGGCCTCGGAGGGGTCGGCGTCTTCGGGTCGCTCCTCCACGCCGTCAACAACGGCCTGACGAAGGGGATCCTCTTCCTCTCGGCGGGGAACATCCACCGCGCCTACGGGAGCAAGAGCACCGACGAGATCTCGGGGGCCATCTCGCGCCTCCCGGTCTCGGGGAGCCTCTTCCTCGTCGGCTTCTTCGCGATCACCGGCTCTCCGCCGTTCGGGCCGTTCGTGAGCGAGTTCACGATCGTGAACGCGGCCATCGGAGGCGGACACCCCGTCGCCGGGACGCTGCTCCTCGTCCTCCTCGGCATCGTCTTCATCGGCATGGGCTCGACCGTCCTCTCCGCCGTCCAGGGGCGGCCCGGAACGGCCTCGGCCGGGACCCCCTACCGCGACGACCTCGCGCGGACCCTCCCGATCCTCGTCCTGGCGGGCCTGGTCCTCTTCCTCGGTCTCTGGCTGCCCGAGCCGCTCGTCGGCCTCCTCGAGAAGGCCTCGGTCGGCCTGGAGGCCCGGCCGTGACCGCGGCCGTCTTCAGCCGCACGCGCAACGGGGCCGCGCTCGGGCTCGCGAAGGTACCGGCCGTCCCGTTCGACTCGTTCCGCGGCGCGCTCCTGGGCGAGCTCGCCGAGGGGAGACGGCTCGTCGCGTTCTTCGCCGCGCCGGAGCCGGGCGCCGCCGCCGCGCTCTGGGCGGTCCTCGCCGACGACGGGCCGGGGACGCTCGGCGTGGCGCGCACCGTCCTCGAGAACGACGGCTTCCCGTCGCTGACCCCGGCGGCCCCGCAGGCCCACCTCTTCGAGAGGGAGATGGCCGAGCAGCTCGGCCTGAAGCCCCAGGGCCACCCGTGGCTCAAGCCGGTCCGCTACCGGCCGTCCTGGCGGGCGGGCCACGACGCGTGGGGTAGGGCGGAGGGCGAGCCGATCCTCCCCGCCGTCGGCGACTTCTTCCGCGTCGAAGGGGACGAGGTCCACGAGGTCGCCGTCGGCCCGGTCCACGCGGGGGTCATCGAGCCCGGGCACTTCCGCTTCCAGTGCCACGGCGAGCGCGTCTTCCACCTCGAGATCGCCCTCGGCTTCCAGCACCGCGGCGTCGAGGAGTCCCTCCTCGGCGGGCCCCACCGGCAGACCGTCTCGCGGATCGAGACCCTCGCCGGCGACACGACGATCGGCCACGCGACGGCCTTCGCGCAGGCGCTGGAAGCCCTCTCGGGGACCTCCGTCCCGCCGCGCGCGCAGGCGATACGGGGCATCGCGCTCGAGCTGGAGCGCCTCGCGAACCACGCGGGCGACCTCGGCGCCCTGGCGGGAGACGTCGGGTTCCTGCCGACGGCCTCCTTCTGCGGGCGGCTCCGCGGCGACTTCCTGAACATGACCGGGCTCCTCTGCGGCAACCGCTTCGGCCGAGGTCTCGTCCGGCCCGGCGGGACGCTCGTCGACCTCGACGAGGCGCTCGTCGCCGAGCTCGGACGCCGGCTGGAAGAGACGATGAAGGACCTGCGCGGGGCGGCCGAGCTCCTCTTCGGGGCCGCGACCGTCCTGGCGCGGTTCGAAGGCACCGGCCGCGTCGACCCCGCGACGGCCGAATCGCTCGGCCTCGTCGGCCCCGCGGCGCGGGCGTGCGGCATCGACCAGGATGTCCGGCGCGACCACCCGACCGGGATCTACCGGTTCACGCACGTTCCCGTGATGACGGCCCACGACGGCGACGTGAACGCGCGCGCCTTCGTGAGGTGGCTCGAGGCCCAGCGCTCGTACGACTTCGTGAGGGCGCAGCTCGCGTCCCTCCCGAAGGGGGGCGTGCGCAGCGCGCCGAAAGACCTCCGGCCGGAGCAGGTCGCCGTCTCCCTCGTCGAAGGGTGGCGCGGCGAGATCGCCCACGTCGCCGTCACCGGCGCCGACGGGCGCTTCGCGCGCTACAAGGTCGTCGACCCGTCGTTCCACAACTGGATGGGCCTGGCGATGGCGCTCCGGAACGAGGAGATCTCCGACTTCCCGCTCTCCAACAAGAGCTTCAACCTCTCCTACTGCGGGCACGACCTGTGAGGAGGCCGAGATGATCAGGACCCTCCTCGAGCGGATCTCCCAGAAGCACCGGACGATCGCCTGGCCGGACGGCCCCGCGCCCGCCCTCCCGGAGCGCTACCGCGGCCTCCCGTCGATCGACGCCGCGCGCTGCCCCGAGGGGTGCCGCGACTGCGCGAGCGTCTGCCCCACGGAGGCGATCTCGTTCCCCGGCGGAAAGCCGCGGCTCGACCTCGGCCGCTGCCTCTTCTGCCCCGAGTGCGAGGCGGCCTGCCCCGAGAAGGCGATCTCGTTCACGGGCGACTACCGGCTCGCGGTGCGCGCGCGCGACGACCTTCGCCTCGAAGGCGCGGTTCTCCCTCTCGCCAAGGCGCTCGACGCAAGGCTCCTCTCCCTCTTCGGCCGGTCGCTCAAGCTCCGGCAGGTGAGCGCCGGGGGGTGCAATGCCTGCGAGGCCGACGTGAACGTCCTCGGGACGATCGGCTGGGACCTCGGGCGCTTCGGCATCCAGGTCGTCGCCTCGCCGCGGCACGCGGACGGCCTCCTGATCACCGGCCCCGTCACGCAGAACATGGAGCTCGCGCTCCAGAAGACGTGGGCCGCCGTCCCGCCGCCGAAGATCGTCATCGCCGTCGGCGCCTGCGCGATCTCGGGGGGGCCGTACGGGGACCGGCCCGAGCAGCTCGGAGGGGCCGCGGCCGTCGTCCCGGTCGACCTCTTCGTCCCGGGCTGCCCGCCCCACCCGCTCACGATCCTCGACGGCCTCCTCCGCCTCCTCGGGAGGCTCGAGGACGAGGGGCGCGTCCCTTCCCGCTGAGATGACCGTGCCCGCCGCGCTCCCCGAGCCGGGACCGTCACGTTCCGCCTCTCCGTCCTGACGCCAGGAGACCCGCCATGCACGAGCTCTCCCTCGTCACCGAGATCTACCGCACCGCGCGGCGTGCCGTCGAGGGCAGCGGCGGCGGCCGCCTCGAGGTCGTCCGGCTGGCCGTCGGCGAGCTCGCGGCCGTCGAGCCCGACCTTCTCGGCTTCGCGTGGGAGGCGGTGACGGCCGGAACGCCCGACGCGGGCGCCCGCCTCGACGTCGACTTCCGCCCCGCAAAGCAGACCTGCGCCGCCTGCGGCGTCATCCCCGAGCGCGCCGCGGGCAGCTGGCTGCGGCTCTGCCCGCGCTGCGAAGGCCCGCTCGGGATCGAGGGGGGCGACGAGCTGGACATCCTGAACGTGACGTTCGAGGAGGAAGGGGCGCCCGGCTGACGGACGCCTGTGGTCCTCGATCGGGGCTGGCGGCCGCCCGGGCCTCCAGAGAAGCGAATCGAGACCTGACCCATGTCGGGCAAGGCCGCGAACAGTCCGACAGGAGCGGCGAGCCGACGCCGGGGCTTCGGGGCGAGCCGTACACCCGGAGGGCCCGGACCTCGTCACCCACGATCTCGAGCGCCGAGGGCGTGCCCCCGTAGTGCCGGGAGAGGCCGACGTCGATGCGCCAGACGCGCCCGTCGCAGCCGGACGTGATCCGGTCCTTCTGAACGGTGTGGCCGACCACCATGCGCGACGCGCCGAGCTTCGCGAGGGCCTCCCCGAGGAGTCGGCAGTCGTCCCCGTCGGTGTCCTTCGAGTAGTGGCGGCTCCAGACGGGGCCTTCCCGGTCGAGGAGGAGGTCCGGCGGGCCGCTCCTCTCACCGCGGAGCCATTCCCTCGACTCCTGGTTGAGCCTCTCGACGCCGTACTCGGCCACCTTCGGCAGGACCCCGCCGTGGACGAAGACCGTCTCCCCGACGACGACGACCACGTTGCGCGCCGCGAGGCGCAGGGCCATCGGACCGCCGGGCTTGAACGCCTTCATCCTCGCCAGCACCGCGGCCACGAGCTTCGACGGCTCCGCTCCCGCGAGCCCGGGCACGGGCTCTTCGAGGAAGTCCGCGAAACCGTCGAGCGTGACGTAGCGGACGTCCCCCTTCACGTTCAGGAACTCGTGGTTCCCGTTCAGGACGTGAACGGCGCCCCCGGCGGCGGCGGCCTCCTCCGCCAGCCGGTCGAGGAGGTCGACGATCTCCAGCTCGTCGTCGCCGCGGTCGAGCTGGTCGCCGGTCTGCACGAGGACGAGGTCTCCGCCGATCCACTCGTCCCTCTCGCCGACGGCTCCGGCAAGGCGGAGTACCGCCCGCGTCGCGGCGAGGTCGCCGTGCAGGTCGCCGATCGCCACGACGCGCGGCGCGGCGGGGAAGCGCGTGGGGATGTCGAGCGCGACCGGCCCCGGCGCGCGCCCGCACGCCACGGTCAGGAGCGCCATCAGCAGCGCCCCGCCCCGCAGGGCACGAGCCCGCGGTACAACACGCTTTCGTGCCAGGCATGAAATCATGTATTCACTTCCGGCGCTCATGCCGAGTCCGTGCCGGAATGCCGGAAGCGTAGCGCCGGGACGGGCCCCGAGAGCCGGGGACCGAGGTCCGCCCCGCGCGCAGCGGGCCGGTCCGTACGGAGGGTGAGGGCGAGGAGGAACGGGCCCGGCCACGTAGAATAGAAAATCAAGACCTGACCCCGATTCGGGCGAGGCGGAGGCCGTGTGGGAGGAGGCGGGCGAAGTCGGCCGCGTTCGCCGTCGCGAGCGGGGCGTCGGCGCGGATCGCGGCGGCGGCGACCATGCAGTCGACGAGGGACCCCCGGCGGCGCCCGGAGGCGTTGAAGAGGGAAGCAGAGAGCGCGGCCTCCTCCCGCCCGAACGGGGCCGGCTCGCCGACGACGAGGAGGGCGAGCTCTCCCTGCGCCGGGGAGAGCGGACCGCACAGCAGCTCGGCCCAGACGACGGCGCTGGCGCCGACCGCGAGGCCGCGCCGGAGCCAGGCGCGGAGCGTGGCGTCTTCCGGGCTTCCCGGCAGGAGCGCCCGGATGAGGAAGCTCGTGTCGAGGTGGATCACGCGCGGCGCTTCCCGGCGGGCGAAGAGGCGGCCCGGCGCTCCCTGCGGGCCTCCGCCGCCCACGCCCGGGCCTTCGGCCCGGACAGGGCCGCGTCCTTCTGGAGAGCGTCGAGCGCCGCGAGCGGCCCGCCCGGCTGTCCCGGGCCGGCGGCCGCCGCCCGGATCGCCCTCCGGAGCGCTTCGGACTTGGAGACGCCCCATGCTCGGGCAATCTCCTCGAGGCGCAAGACCGTGCCCGGGTCGAGGGAATACGTTGCCTTGACGGTCACGGTGGCCATATAAGCATGTTATGGCCATATCACACGCGTCACAATACCCCTCGAGGTGGCGCTTCTCTCGAGGCGAAGCCGGCTTCTCCTGGCCTGTAAGAAGATCGTCCTCGAGGAAACCGCCATGACGATGCCAGGTCCGGTCCTTCCCAGTCGCCGGCGCTGCGGGATCCTGCCGCTGCTCTCCTTCCTGGCCCTGCACACGGCCGCCCCGCTCGCGGCCCAGATCGCGCCGGGCCCGCCAGGGGCCGCGGCCCGGGCGAGCGGCCCCCTTCCGTCTCTCGCGAACGCCGAGGAGCTCGCCGGCGCACCGTACGCCTGGTACGTCCCGGCGGGAGCGCGCGCGCCGGGCGCGTTCGGTTCCCAGTGGCGAACCGACATGTTCGTCCGCAACGGTGCGCCTCCCGGCACCCCGGCTGCGGACGTGATCCTCATAGCCCACCCGCGGGGTCAGGTCGCCGGACCCTCCGACCCTTCGTACACCTTCGCCCTGCCGTCGGGCTCGACGCTTCCCCTCGTCGACGTCCTGTCGCTGGTCACGCCAGAGCCGCTGAGCGCCTGGATCGAGGTCCGCAGCACGAGCCCGCTCACGGTGAACGACCCCTGGGTCTACAACCTCGCGAGCACCGGAGACAGGACGGGAACCTCGCTCCCCGTCTTCGAGGCGGCGACCCTCCAGAACGACCAGAGGCTCCTGGGGCAGTGGGACCGGGTCGAGTTCATCCTCGCCGGCGCCACCGGAAACGCACGCGAGAACACGCTCACCTGGGTTGCGCCCGAGAGCTGTGACGCCGCCGTGACGCATCGGCTCCTCGACCCGTCGGGGAACGTCAAGGCGGGCGGAACCCAGGACGTCAAGGCAGGAAGCTACGAACAGAGCAGCGTGGAGGAAGCGGTCGGAGCCGCCGTCGGGTACGGCCACGTCCTCGAGACGAGCGTCGCCTGCGCGCCGGGCAGCGCCAAACCCCTTCTGGCGTGGAGCGTCGTCGCTCAGATCAGCACGGTGAACCCGCGATTCCAGGACTCGGTCCTCCTTTCGGGAACGAAGTACCCGCTGGCGAACGTCACCTTCAGCTCCCCGCTGGACGGCGAACAGAACGACGCAGCGACCTTCAGTGCGCGGATCGACGTCCCTTTCGGAGTCGCGGTCGCCTGCGGGTTTCACGAGTACGGCATACCGGCGGACTTCCAGTTCAACCTCACGAACACCGCGGAAGAGAACCCCTGGTTCCTTCAGTACCGTTCCGTTCTCGGCGCGGGCGGCAGCAGCGGGACCGCGCCGGCCTTCGGTTGCTCGATTCTCGGCAGGGACGGAGTCCTCAGGGGCAGAACGTGGACCAACCCGCCGTTCATCGTCCGCGCGGAGAAGAACGGCTACGTCGCCACGAAAGCCGACGCGCAGGCCTTCGTGCGTAACAACCTGAACGAGGCGTCGTGGCTGGCCTCGCCCGGCACCCTGGGCGGGAGGCTCTACCTGCCCTCCGAATGGAAGACCCTGTGGCCCCGCTACTTCGACGGGGTCTCGGCGGCCGACAACCCGGAGGTGAAGAGCGTCACCTTCGACGACGTCGGGAACGGCACGACGACCGGTGGCAACGAGATGGTGCTGGAGCTGGACGACGGCCAGCGGCACGTGGTCGGCGGGCTCCCGGAGGCGTACCTCGACAGGCTCCGGCAGAAGATGAAGGCGACCCTGCCACCGTAGCCCGCCTCAGCCCTTTCCGCTCGGCGAGGACAGCGCCGCCGCGGCCACCATCGCCTGTCCGAGGGCGATGCCGCCGTCGTTCGGCGGGACGAGGCGGTGGGTGAGGACCTCGAAGCCGTCGGCGGCGAGGCGCTCACACGTTCGCTCGACGAGGAGGCGGTTCTGGAAGCAGCCGCCCGAGAGGGCGACGCGGGGGGAGCCGGCGAACCGGGCCACGGCGGCGATGCCGTCGGCCAGGGCGTTGTGGAAGCGGGCCGAGCGGGTGGCGGCGCCGGTGCCGCGCGCTCCGTCCTCGAGGAGCGCGTGGAGGAGCGGGCCCCAGTCGAGGAGCGCGGGGCCGCCAGGAGCGGCGGCGGGAACGAGAGGGAACGGGTAGGCGCCGCGCTCGGAGGGGTCCGCGAGCGCTTCGAGCGCCATCGCGGCCTGCCCCTCGAAACCGGCCCTCGGGTGAAGACCCAGAAGCGCCGCGACGGCGTCGAAGAGCCGGCCGGCGCTCGTCGTCACGGGGCTGCGCGCTCCGGTGGCGAGCATGCGGGCGAGGAGAGCGCGCTCGGTGGCGCTGAACGAAGCGACGGGGGCGAGGTCGTCGCGGTCGAGCACAGCCTCGCCGAAGAGCTCGAAGAGGAGCGCGAGGGCGGGCCTCCGAGGCTCTTTCACGGCGGCGTCGGCCCCGGGGAGGCGGAAGGGGCGGAGGGAGGCGACGCGCGTGAAGCGCCCGGCGTCGCCGAGGAGGAACTCTCCTCCCCAGACGGTCCCGTCGGTCCCGTAGCCGGTGCCGTCCCAGGCGACGCCGAGGGCGGGCCCTTCGGCCCGGTTCTCGGCGAGGCAGGAAGCGAGGTGCGCGTGGTGGTGCTGGACCGGGACGAGCCGGAGGCGCCCGTCCCCGGCGGCGCGAAGGAGCGAGGGAGGGAGCGGCCCCTCGGACTCGTCGCCGGCCGCCGCGCGAACGGCCCAGCGGGTCGAGAGGTAGTCGGGGTGAAGGTCGTGGGCGATGACGACCGGTTCGGCCTCCCAGAGCCGGAGGAGGTCGGCGACGACGCGCTCGAACGCGGCGAGCGCCTCGGGCGTTTCGAGGTCGCCGATGTGCTGCGAGAGGACGACCTCGCTGCCGAGCCCGAGCGCGACGACGTTCTTCAGGTGCGCGCCGACGGCGAGGACCGCCGGGAGCCTCGCGGCGACAGGGACGGGGAGCGGGGCGAAGCCGCGCGCGCGGCGCAGGAGCTGCAGGTCGTCGCCGTGGAGCCACCCGACGCTGTCGTCGGCGTGCCGCTCGACGGGGCGGTCGTGGACGAGGAAGAGGTCGGCAAGGCCGCCGAGGCGCTCGAGCGCCTCATTCTCGTCGATGGCGATCGGCTCGTCCGAGAGGTTGCCGCTCGTGGCGACGAGCGGGGCGTCGACTGCTTGGAGGAGGAGGTGGTGGAGGGGCGTTGCGGGGAGCATGAGCCCGAGGCGCGTAGACTCGGGGGCGACGTTCGGGGCGACGGCACCGGTATCGGCGCGGCCCGCGCCGCTGCCGCCCCCGAGCCGCGGGAGGAGGAGGATCGGGGCCTCCGGCGAGAGAAGCCACCGCTCCGCCGCGCCGGAGACCTCGCAGAGGGCGCGGGCGGCGGCGAGGTCCTTCACCATGAGGGCGAGAGGCTTCTCGCGCCGCACCTTCCTCTCGCGCAGCCTTGAGACGGCCTCGGCGCTCCGCGCGTCGCAGCAGAGGTGGAAGCCGCCGAGCCCCTTCACCGCGACGATCTCCCCCCCGAGGAGCGCCCTCGCCGCGCCGAGGAGCGCTGCGTCGCCTTCGGCCACCGTCGCGCCGGAGGGGTCCCAGAGCGCGAGACGGGGGCCGCAGGCGGGGCAGGCGGTCGGCTGCGCGTGGAAGCGCCGGTCCCGCGGGTCCTCGTACTCGCGAAGGCACTCGGCGCAGAGGGCGAACCCGCGCATCGTCGTGTTCGGCCGGTCGTAGGGGAGAGCGCGGACGATCGTGAAGCGCGGGCCGCAGCCCGTGCAGTTGAGGAACGGATAGCGGTGCCGCCGGTCCGCCGGGTCGCCGAGCTCGCGCAGGCAGTCGTCGCACGTGGCGAGGTCGGGAAGGACCGAGACGCTCCTCTCGCCCGCCCCCTCGCTCCTGCGGATCTCGAACGAGACGAACCCCGCCGGCTCCAGCCACTCGGTGGCGACGCCCCTCACGACCGCCCGCGGCGGCGCCTCGTCTTCGAGCCGCCCGAGGAACTCCCGGAGGGCCTCCTCCGGCCCCTCCACCTCGACCTCCACACCCCTCACGTCGTTCAGGACCGAGCCGGCAAGCCCCAACCCGGTCGCGAGGCGGTAGACGAAGGGCCGGAAGCCGACCCCCTGGACCGCCCCCCTCACCTCGACGCGAAGCCGCCGGACCTCGCTCAGCCTCTCCCTCCGTCCGGCCTCACTCCACGACCCGCGTGTCGCCCGTGCGCCGTGTCCGGCGCCTGCGGTCGAGGTGCTCGAGGAGCGGGATGAGGTACTTCCTCGAGAGGCCGAGGAGATCGCGAAAGTCGCCGACGGTCATCGTCCGCCCCTTCTGCGTCGCGACCTTCTCCTCGATCCCGGCCAGGACCGCGGCGTGGACGAGGATCTCGGGCGAGAGCCTCACGAGCGCCCCGCTCTTCACGAGGTGCTGGACGAGGCCGGCGACCACCTGGGCCTTCGTCCCGAGCTCCTTCGCCAGCGCCGCGGTCGCCGGCGCCTCGAACCCGGCCTCGCGCCACGCCTCCTCGATCCGCCGCGCGAAGCCGCCCGCCTCGTCGGATACGCCCGACGCCGCCGCGCCGGCGGGCCCGGCCTGGTCGCCGGCGAGGACGAGCCGCTTCGCGGCGGCCAGCGTCGCGAGCCAGGCCTCGCCGGTCGCCTCGGGCAGCTCGCGCGCGATCTTCCCGAGGAGCTCGCGGCGGCCGACGAGAAGCGTCGGGACCCCGGCCCTCTGCCGCTCGGCGAAGAATGCCTCGGCCCGCGTCGCCATCTCGACGGAGGCCGACGCGGCGACGGCGAGCGTGGGCGAGAGGCGCAGCGCCGCGCCGGAGGCGACGAGCGCCTCGACATGCGTCGCGGCGGCCCGGGCGGGAACGCCGAGCCGACGCGCGAGGGCCACCGTCTCGAGCCCTGCCGGGCCCGCCTCGGAGAGGAAGAGCGCGGCAACGGCCCGCTCGTCGTCACCCCGGAGCACCGCGGCGGTCGCGGCGTGGAGCGGCGTCCGGCGCCTCACCCGGGGGCGCCCCGTGTCGAGGACCCGCCCGCCCCCGATCGTCTCCTGCGGCGAGGGGCGCCGGAGGACGAACCGGTCTCCGCGCCGCGCCGCCACCGGCTCGCGGCAGGTTACCTGCGCGACCGCGCGGCTCCCGGGCGGGAGCGGCGTGGGGGCTTTCCCGACCTCGCCGAGGAGGTGAAGGCGCGCCGGGACGTCGGCCGTCCCGGTGTGGAACCTCACCGCGAGGCCGTCTTCGAGCGGTGCGCCGAGGCCGGCGAGAGCGACGAGGTCGACGGTCAGGAGCGTCGCGGGGTCGAGGCTCCCGGGGGAGACGAGGCACATCCCACGCGCCAGGTCGGCCGTCTCGATGCCGGTCAGGTTCAGGCTGGTGCGCTCTCCGGCCTCGGCGACGGGGCGTTCCTCGCCGTGCACTTCCACCCGCCGCACCCGCAGCTCGTTTCCGCCGGGGAAAAGGACGAGGCGGTCCTCGGGCTTCAGCCTGCCCGAGTCAAGCGTCCCGGTGACGACGGGCCCGAAGCCCTTCATCGAGAAGGAGCGGTCCACCCAGAGGCGCGCGGGGCGCGCGGCGGGGTCGCGGAGGGCGGCGCGGGCGGCGGCGGCGGCGAGCGCGGCCCTCAGCTCGTCGAGGCCGCGCCCGGTCGTCGCGGAGACGGCGACGACCGGCGCCTCCTCGAGGAACGTCCCCGCCACGAGGTCGCGCACCTCGGCCTCCACCACGGCGCCGGTCTCGTCGTCCACCAGGTCGGCCTTCGTCCGCGCGAGGACGCCGCACCTGACGTCGAGGAGCGTGAGGATGTCGAGGTGCTCGCGCGTCTGCGGCATGACCGAGTCGTCCGAGGCGACGACGAGGAGCGCGACGTCGATTCCCGCCGCGCCGGCGACCATCGTCCGGACGAACTTCTCGTGCCCCGGCACGTCGACGAAGGAGAAGACCGTCCCGCCCCATTCCGCGTGGGCGAAGCCGAGGTCGATCGTGATCCCCCGCTCCTTCTCCTCGGGGAGGCGGTCCGGGTCCGTGCCGGTCAGCGCCCTCACGAGCGCGCTCTTGCCGTGGTCGATGTGCCCTGCGGTGCCGACGAGAACGCGCGCCATGCCGGGAGTATCCGGGATCGGGGCGGCGGGCGTCACCGCGGGGCCCCGCGAGGCCGAAGGACAGGCGGATGGCATCATCCCGGGCGCATGAGGACGACGACGACCCGATCGGCCACGGCGGACGAACGAACGAGGCTCGAGGCGTTCCTGAGCCCCGCGCCGAGGCGGAACCCCGGCCGCGTCCTGGGTCTCCTCGTGGCCTTCCCGGTCGGCTACACGGTCTTCGTCTTCCTCAATCTCCTCCTCCCCTCGGCGGGAGCCGTGAGCTTCCTCCTCGCCGTCGCGGCCGCCGGCGGCGCGGCCTGGCTCTTCGGCCGCTGGGCGGCCGACCGGCACGCCGCCGCCTTCCGCCTCCCGCCCGAGGTCGAGGACCTGATCCGGAAGGACCTGGCCGACGGGAGGGTCCGCGCCGACCGCTACGAGGCGGAGGCGGTGGTGAAGGTCGCCGCGGACCCGCGCCGCTTCGTCGGGACGACCTGGTTCGTGAAGCTCGCCGACGGCTCGGTCGTCCTCCTCGTGGGGCCGCACTTCGGCGAGGCGGAGGACGCCGGGCAGTTCCCCGCCACGGCCTTCGAGGTCGCTTCGGGCGAGGCGAGCCACTTCGTCCTCTCCGTCCGGAAGCTCGGCGAGAGGCTCGCGCCGCTCAAGACCCGCGCGCCGCTCTCCGACGACGAGTGGGAGGAGATCGGCGAGGACGACGACGAGGGGGTGCCGCTCACCTGGTCTGAGGTCCTCGCCGCTGCCGACCGGAACCCGGTTCAGGAGACGGCGACGGAGGCGAAGCCCCAAGCCCGCGCGCCCCATGCCGGCCCCGGCGCTTCCCAGGACCCGCCGGCCGACATCCCCGCGGGCCCGATCCGCCCGAAGTAAGGAAAGGCGACCCCCTCCCCTCGTGTCGCGCGAGCCGCCCCCGCCGGCTCAGTACTCCGGCCCCGACACGGGCCGCGCGTCGGACGGGGGCGGGGCCTCCCCGGCGAGCCTCGCCCTCACGGCCCGCGCCACCCGAAGCCCGTCGAGCGAGGCCGAGACGATTCCCCCCGCGAAGCCCGCCCCCTCCCCGGCGGGGAAGAGGCCCGGCAGGGAGGGCGACTCGCACGCCTCGTTCCGCTCGATCCGGATCGGCGAGGAGGTCCGCGACTCGGGGGCGACGAGGACCGCCGCTTCCGAGACGAAGCCGCGCATCTTCCGGTCGAAGAAGCGGAGCGCCTCGGCGAGCGCGGTCAGGTAGGGCGCGGGGTAGACCGCGTCGAGGCGGCTCGGGACGCAGGCGGGCGTGTAGGTCCCGCGGGGGAGCGCCCGCGGGGCGCGGCCGGCCAGGAAGTCGGTGACGCGGATCGCTGGGGCGGCGTACGTTCCGCCGCCGGCCTCGAAGGCCGCCCGCTCGACGCGCCGCTGGAAGGCGACGCCCCGGAGGACCTCGGGGCCCGGCTCGGCGGCGAAGTCGGAGAGGTGCGTCTGGACGACGAGGCCGGAGTTCGCGAAGCCCGAGCCGCGCTTGTAGCGCGACATGCCGTTCGTCACGACGCCCCCCGGCTCCGACGAGCAGGCGATCACCTCGCCGCCGGGGCACATGCAGAACGTGTAGACCCCGCGCCCGCCCGACGTCTGCGCCGTCATCTTGTAGTCGGCCGGCATGACGCCGCAGGAGGAGGCGACGCGGCCGTACTGGATCAGGTCCACGTCGTCCTGCGGGTGCTCGATCCGAACCCCCATCGCGAACGCCTTCGCCGACATCGCGACGCCCCGCGCGTGGAGCCGCTCGACCGTGTCGCGCGCCGAGTGGCCGAGGGCGAAGATCGCCGCGTCGCACGCGACCTCTTCGCCGGTCTCGAGGAGGAGGGCGCGGAGCGGCCCGCCGTCGCCGTCGCGGAGGACGTCGACGACCTTCGCGCGGTAGCGCAGCTCGGCGCCGCGGCCCTGGAGATGCCTGCGGATGTTGCGCAGGACGACGACGAGGCGGTCGGTCCCGATGTGCGGCTTGCCGTCGTAGAGGATGGTGTCGGGCGCGCCGAAGCGGTGGAGCGTCTCGAGGACGACGGCGATCTTGTCGTGCCGCTTGCCGCAGGTCAGCTTGCCGTCGCTGAAGGTCCCCGCGCCCCCCTCGCCGAACTGCACGTTCGACTCCGGGTCGAACTCGCCCGACTTCCAGAAGCGCATCACGTGCCGGTAGCGCTCCTCGGCCGCGTCGCCCCGCTCGAGGACGACGAGGGAGACCCCCGCGTCGGCCAGGGCGAGCGCCGCAAAGAGGCCGGCGGGGCCGGTCCCGACGACGGCGACGCGGGCCTTGCGCTCGAGGGGCGGGAGGAGGAGCTCCGGGGCGCGCCGCGCCGCGGCCGGCTCGAGGGAGAGAGGCGGCTCCGGCGGCGTGGCGGGCGGCTCGGCGAGCGTCAGCTCGACGGCGTAGTCGTAGAGGAGGTCGGGCTTTTTCCGCGCGTCGAGCGAGCGGCGGACGACCTCGACCTCCGAGACGGAGCCGGGCGGAACGGCGAGGAGGCGGGCGAGGAGGGCTTCGTCCGGCGCCTGCGGGGCGCGGAGCCTGACGCCCGAGAGGCGGTAGCGCGGCACGGCCGCTATTCTAGGGAGGTGACGGACGGCCCCCGCGAGATCGAGGCGAAGTTCCGGGTCGGGAACCGCGAGGCCCTCGAGGCGCGCCTTCGCGCGCTCGGCGCGGCCCCGGGTCCGCTCGAGAACGAGGTGAACCTCCTCCTCGACGACGACGTCCTCTCCCTCCGGCGGGCCGGGCGCGCGCTGCGCGTCAGGACCGTGAACGGGCGCGGCGTCCTGACGTTCAAGGGCCCGGCGACGTTCGACGGGGGCGTGAAGGAGCGCCTCGAGCTGGAGAGCGGCGTGGACGAGCCGTCCGCGGTCCTCTCCCTCCTCGACGCCCTCGGCTACCGCCCCCGCTTCCGCTACGAGAAGAGGCGGACGCCCTGGCGCTTCGCCGAGCCCGTGCGCCCTCTCGTCGTCCTCGACGAGACCCCGCTCGGCCTCTTCGCCGAGATCGAGGGCGAGGCCGGCGCCGTGCGCCTCCTCGCCGGCGAGCTTCAGGTGGCCGAGGCCGACTTCCTCAGGGCCTCCTACTGGGGCCTCTGGGTCGCGGCGCGCGAGCGCGACCCTTCCCTCCCCGAGGACATGCTCTTCTCCCGATGAAGGCGCTCGTCCCGGCCGCCGGCTTCGGTACACGGTTCCGCCCCGCCACGCTCACGACGCCCAAGCCGCTCCTCCCGCTCCTCGGCGTCCCGATCCTCGTCCGCCTCTTCCGGCACCTGAAGGCCGAGGGCGTGACCTCCGCGGTGCTGAACGCCCACCACCTCGCCGACGAGCTCATGGCGGCTGTCGGCAGCACGTGCGAGGGAATCCCGGTGGCGTTCTCGCGGGAAGACCCGATCCTCGGGACGGCCGGGGCCATCCGGTGCGCGGCCGAGCGCGGCCTCCTGGGCGACGAGGCCTTCCTCGTCGTCAACGGCGACCTCTTCACGACGCTTCCCTTCGCTCCGCTTCGCGCCGCCTTCGCGGCCCCCGGCGTCGTCTCCGCCCTCGGCGTCCTCCCGCACGCGATGCCGGGGGAGACGGCCCTCTGGGGCGACGCCTCGGGAAGGCTCGTCTCGCTCGGCAACGACCGGCCCTTCCCGGGGGCGACCGGGCCCTGGCTCTTCACCGGCCTCCAGCTCGCGTCGCCCGCGCTCGTCGAGCGGATCCCGCCCGGCGTGTCGGAGCTGGCGCGCCACGTCCTGCGCCCCTCGGTCGAGAAACGGGACGGCGCCTTCGCGCTCGCCCCGTACCGCGTCCCCGGGGACGGACTCTGGTTCGACCTCGGCTCGCCGGCGAAGCTCGCGGCGGCCGAAGAGGCGATCCGGGCCGCGGGTCTCGCCTGACCGTCACCAGACCCGGACCCACGTCCCGCGCGCGGCGGCCCAGTCATAGATCCGGATCGTCGCGGTCCCGGGCGAGAGGCGGACCAGGGACTGGCGGCTCCGCCCGTCGCCGAGCCAGACCGAGCCGGGCGAGCAGTCCCCGAAGGGGGAGAAGCTCGCGATGTCGGAGCGGCCGAAGCGGACCGGGTCCGACAGGTCGCCGACCGGGTTGCCGCTCGGGTCGCGAGCCAGGAAGCCGGGTATGAAGGCGACGGTCACCTTCGGCCAGCGGCTCTTCACGGAGAGGGGGCCGAAGACGAGAGGGTCGACCCCGCGGTCGATGTCGTCGGACCGCACGCCGTCACCGTCACCGTCCTGGTGGACCTGGAGCGTCAGGTCCCCGTCGCGAGCGACCCACTTCACCCCGCAGTAGGCGCCGCGGTGGATGGCGCGGGCACGGGCCATGTTGAAGACCGTTGCGACCTCGTGCGTCGCGGCGCGAAGCGTGGCCATCCCGACGTAGGCGTGGAGAGCGGCAGCCGAGAGGCCGGCGCCGATGGAGAGGATGGCGAGGGTCGTGAGGAGCTCGGGGAGCGAGAGGCCCCGGGTGGAACGGCGGGGGGTCGGCACGGCGTCTCCGGACGGCGGGGGGTTCGTCGGAAGGCGGACGCGGGCCGGGGGCGGTCCCCCGGCCCGCGCGGCGTGTCAGCGTCCGGCCTTCTCCGGGGCGGCGGGGGTCTTCGCCTTCGGCGCGGCCTTGGCGGTTCCCGTCCCCTTCGAGCTGACTTTCTCGGTGAGCGTCGTGGGGCCCGAGACGGAGACGTAGGGCCTGAGGGTCGCGAACATCTTCTCGCCGATCCCGCTCACCTCCATCAGGTCCTCGGCGCGCTTGAAGGCGCCGTGCTTCTCGCGGTGGGCGAGGATCTTCCCGGCGAGCGACGGCCCCACGCGGGGGAGGCGGGCGAGCTCGTCGGCGGAGGCCTGGTTGACGTTGACGGTCTTCTTCGCCGGGGCGGCGGCGGCCTCGTCCGCGGCAGGCGCGGCGGAGGCGGTTGCGAGGAGGGCGACGAGCCCGAGGGCGAGGGCGAACGTGCGGGCGGCGGTGCGAGCGAACATGGGGTCTCCCTTTCTTTCTGCGTCGTTGCCCCGGTGCGGGGCGGTGGCGGGATCGGGGCTTCTGTCGATTCGTCTCTCCTTCGTGCGGGCGGCCGCGGCCGGTTACGGTCTCCTCGTCATCCCGTCCCTCCCTTCCTTCCTGCGTTCGACTCGTGATGCCGGGTCCATCGCAACGCGGGTGCCCCGGGCCGCCTAAGGGGTCAAGCCATTGAAAGGAAATCGTTTGTTTCTGGCCGGCGGCCTGCGCTGCGAGCCGCGCGACAGGATTTCCTGTCGGGCAGCACGTCGCGCCAGACCCGGCGACGGCTTCCCGAGCGGCCGGCGCCCCCGATCGACGAATCGGGGTGGTTTCGACAGAAAAACCTGTCGCCGGGCTTCCGGCAGTTCGCGCCGGCCGACGCGCTAAGATGCGACGGTCTCGTCAGAGCGGAGGATTGGAGTGCCGAAAGGGTCCCGGCAGATGGGCAGCTCCGTGGGCGCGTGCCCCGGCAGCGCGGGGAGCCGCGCTTGATTCGGCGCGCCCGTTCGCCCCTCCTCCTCCTCGAGGGCGATCCCTGGAGGCGCGAGAGCCTCGTGTCGTTCCTCGAGGGCGAGGGGTTCGAGGTCGTCACCGAGGACGTGCCCGCAGCCCGCGCGCCGGAGTTCGTGTTCCTCGACCTGGACGACGAACCGGGCTCGCCGACGGCGCGCATCGAGCGGGTCCGTCTCCACTACCGGGAGGCGAAGGTCGTCGCCTTCGTCCGCGAGGTGAACGCGCGGACGACGTTCCCCTGCCTGATGGCCGGCGTGAAGGGGATCCTCCCGCACTCGGCGGGCGCCGCCGAGCTGAGGCACGCGATCCGCTGCATCCGCGAGGGCTCCCTCTGGACGCCGCGCGCCGTCCTCTCCGAGTGGGTCGAGAGGGTCGCCCGGCTCGGCCTCGGGGCCGGCCACGCCTTCACCCGCGCGGAGCAGCGGGTCCTCGAGGCCGTCCGCGACGAGCTCCCGAACAAGGAGATCGCCCGCCGCCTCGGCGTGACCGAGGCGACGGTGAAGTTCCACGTCGGCAAGCTCCTGAAGAAGACGGGCGCCGCGGACCGCCGCGAGCTGGGCCGCTTCGCGAGCGAGACGCTCCCCGCCCTCGTCGGCGGCAACGGCGGCGACCGGCCCGCCTCGGACTAGACTCGGGTCTAGTCGGCGCTCGCCCCCGGTTGAATCTCTGTCTCGACTATTTTCTGCGGATACCTAGACCGGGAGAGCGTGGCGACGACCGCGAAACGGAGACATATTCTCCGTGGTCCCAGAGGCCGGGAGCCTCGCACTCCTCCGAAGGGACTCTCACTCCTCCGCACGGGGCGGTTGCGCGGGCCGGTGCAACCGCCCCCCTCTTTCTTCCGGAGGATCGTCACCCCAGTGCCAGGCGGGGACCGCGTGTGCACGCCACCGCACGCTTCCGCACGCTTCCGTGCCAGGCATGAAGTCGTGTATTGTTTGTATCAATACACGCTTTCATGCCTGGCACGGTCTCGGGGGGTTCCCTCCCCGCACCCTCGCTTACACTCCCCCGCCGATGCCGACCGCCCGGGACTTCCTCTCCCTCGTCGTCTTCGCCCACACGGTCTTCGCGCTGCCGTTCGCGCTCCTCTCGGCGGTCCTGGCGGCCAACGGGGTGCCCGAGGGACGGACCCTTTTCTGGATCCTCGTCGCCATGGTCGGCGCGCGCTCGGCGGCGATGTCGTTCAACCGGATCGTCGACCGGCACATCGACGCGAAGAACCCCCGGACCGCGCGGCGCGAGATCCCCGCGGGGGTCGTCTCGCCGGCCGCGGCCGCCCTCTTCTGCGTCGGCTCGGCGGTCCTCTTCGTCGTCGCCGCCGCCCAGCTGAATCGCCTCTGCCTCCTCCTCTCGCCCGTCGCCCTGGCCGTCGTCCTCGGCTACTCGTACGCGAAGCGCTTCACTCCGCTGGCCCACCTCTTCCTCGGCCTCGCCCTGGCCATCGCCCCGGTGGGGGCCTGGATCGCCGTCACGGGGGCCTTCGCCCTCCCGCCCGTCCTCCTCGGTCTCGCGGTCCTCTTCTGGGTGGCCGGCTTCGACGTCCTCTACAGCCTCCAGGACGAGGAGTTCGACCGGGCGCACGGCCTGCGCTCGATCCCGGCCCGGTTCGGGGCGCCGAAGGCGCTCCAGATCGCCCGCCTCTTCCACGGGGCGACGCTCGTCCTCCTCTACGCCGTCTTCCTCGCCGTCGACGGCGGCTGGCTCTTCGGCGCGGCGGTCGTCGTCGCCGGGGGGTTCCTCATCCGGCAGCACCGCCTCGTCTCCCCGGGCGACCTCTCCCGCGTCAACGCCGCCTTCTTCACCGCGAACGGCTGGCTCTCGGTGGCGGTCTTCGTTCTGGGCGCGGCCGACGTCCTCCTGCGGTAACCTCTCGGCTCCGTGGGGGCCCCCAGCGCCGAGAAGTTCCCGCTCAGGCACATCGCGATCGAAGGACCGATCGGCGTGGGGAAGACCTCGCTCGCCGGCCTCCTCGCCAAGCGCTTCTCCGGCACGCAGGTCCTCGAGGACGTCAAGAACCCGTTCCTCCCCGACTTCTACGAGGGGCGAAAGGGAGCGGCCTTCCAGACGCAGATCTACTTCCTGCTCTCGCGCTACGGCCAGCAGCAGGAGATCGCGCAGATGGACCTCTTCAAGGAGCTCGTCATCGCCGACTACACGTTCGCCAAGGACAAGATCTTCGCGAACCTGAACCTCAGCGACGAGGAGATGCGCATCTACGAGAAGGTCTGGGGCCCTCTCTCCGAGGCGCTCCCGAAGCCCGACCTCGTCATCCACCTGACGGCCACCGTGGAGAACTGCCTCTCGCGCATCAAGCTGCGCGGGCGGTCGTTCGAGAAGTCGATCACGGGCGAGTACCTGAAGCAGCTCACCGAGGCCTACAACTACTTCTTCCACCACTACCGGGAAACCCCGCTTCTCGTGGTCGATACGAACCAGATAGACTTCGTGAAACGGAAGGAGGACCTGGAGGACCTGATCCGCCAGATCACCCGGCCGTTCCGCGGTACCCAGTTCTACGTGCCGCGCGGATCCCGATAGGGACCGCGACGGCGGACACGGAAGGCGCGAGAAGGGCCGGACAGAGGCGAAGCGGTCGATCCCGGAAGGGACGGCCGACCCCCGCCGAGAGAAAGGCTCTCCCGCTCACCGCACGCGCGGGCTCCTGCCCCGCTCGTCGCCTCCCGTGCGGGAGGTTGCCATGACGACGGAAGGACGGACGAGCCCGGCGCCGGGAGCCACGAGCCCCGGGACGCCAGAGGAGACGAGGACCCCGAGAGCTCCCCGCCTCACCGCCCCCGGCCTGCGAGCCCTGAAGGGGCGACGGAAGATCGCCGCCCTCACGGCCTACGACGCCCCGACGGCCGCGCTCCTCGACGCCGCCGGCGTCGACCTCCTCCTCGTGGGCGATTCGATCGAGATGGTCGTCTACGGCGCGCCCGACACCCTCGGCGCCACGCTCGAGAGGATGGTCGCCCACGCGAGGGCCGTCTCCGGTGCGGCGAAAAGGGCGCTCGTCGTCGGCGACCTGCCGTACCTCACCTACCACACGACCCCCGAGGACGCGGTCCGCAACGCGGCCCGCTTCGTCGTCGAGGGAGGCTGCCGCGCGGTGAAGCTCGAGGGGGGCTCGCAGCGCCTCCCGATGGTCAAGGCCATCCTCGCCGCCGAGATCCCGGTCCTCGGCCACCTCGGCCTCACGCCGCAGTCGGTCCACGCCCTCGGCGGCTTCCGGGTCCAGGGCCGGCGGGCGAGCGAGGCGCGGCGCCTCCTCGACGAGGCGAAGCGGCTCGTCGACGCGGGAGTCTTCGGCCTCGTCCTCGAGTGCGTCCCGGCCGAGCTCGCGGCGAAGGTGACCGAGGCGATCCCGGTCCCCACGATCGGCATCGGCGCGGGCGCCGGCTGCGACGGGCAGATCCTCGTCTTCCACGACCTCGTCGGCCTCACCGTGCCCGGCGTCCGCTCGCCCCGCTTCGTCCGCCGCTACGCCGACCTCGGCGCGCTCGTCCGCGAGGCCGCCTCGGCGTACGTCGCCGACGTGAGAGCCGGGAGCTTCCCCTCGGAGGCCGAGTCGTTCGCCGCCGACGCGGCCGAGGCCGGCCCGGTGCCTCTCTACGCCTCGGGCGAGGGGCGGCGGTGAAGAGGTGACGAGATGAAAACCGTCACGACGGCCGCCGACCTCCGGAGGGCCGTCTCGGCCTGGCGCGAGAAGGGGCAGCGGATCGCCTTCGTCCCGACGATGGGGGCGCTCCACGCGGGGCACCTCGCCCTCGTCGACCACGCACGCAAGTGCGCGGGGAAGGTCGTCGTCTCCGTCTTCGTCAACCCGAGGCAGTTCGGGCCGGGGGAGGACCTCGACAGCTACCCGCGCGACCTCGAAGGCGACGCGGAGAAGCTCCGCGAGGCCGGCGTCGACCTCCTCTTCGCGCCTTCCGTCGGGGAGATGTACCCGCCCGGCTTCGCGACGACGGTCCACGTCGCGGGCGTGTCGGAAGGGATGGAAGGCGCGCGCCGCCCCGGCCACTTCGACGGCGTCGCCACCGTCGTCGCCCGCCTTCTCGGCCTCGTCCTCCCCGACGTCGCCGTCTTCGGCCAGAAGGACGCCCAGCAGTGCGCCGTCGTCATGCGCCTCGTCCTCGACCTCGGCCTCCCGGTCGAGGTCCGCATCGCCCCGACCGTCCGCGAGAGCGACGGCCTGGCCATGTCTTCGAGGAACGCCAACCTGACGCCGGAGGAACGAAAGGCCGCGCCGGCCCTCTTCCGGGCCCTCCTCGCCACGCAGCTCGTCTACGAGCTGGGCGAGCGGAAGGCCGAGAAGGTCCTGAAGGCGTTCCGGCTGGCCCTCGGCACCGAGCCTCTCCTCGCCCTCGACTCGGTCGACCTCGTCGACGTCGTCACGATGCGGCCCGTCGAGAAGATCGACCGCCCCGTCCTCCTGGCCGCGGCCGTCAAGGTCGGCCGCACCCGCCTCATCGACAACCTCGTCTTCGGAGGGCGACCGTGAAGCTCACCATGCTCAAGGCCAAGATCCACCGCGCCACCGTCACCCGGGCCCACCTCGACTACGAGGGCTCCGTCACCATCGACCGGACCCTCCTCGAGGCGGCCGGGATCCTCCCGTACGAGCGTGTGGAGATCTACAACGTCACCCGAGGCACCCGCCTCGCGACCTACGCCATCGAGGGGGAGGCCGGCTCCGGCGCGATCGAGATCAACGGCGCCGCTGCCCACCTGGCGGGCAAGGGAGACCTCGTGATTCTTGCCGCTTATTGCGACATGTTCCCAGAAGAGGCCCCCTTCCACCGCCCGAAGCTCGTCTTCGTCGATCCGGAAAACCGGATCTCCACGGTGAAGTCGGCCGAGACTCCCGGCACCCTGCCGGCCCAACCCTGAGGAAGTCAGTCACTTTCCGCTTGAATTGGCCCGAGCGACCGGTTTATCGTCCCTGAAAGCCCGTGGTCTTCCTTGGTCCTACCCCAGGAACCCTCGATCGGCTCCAGGATTTCTCGCGTTTGAGGAGGGTTCAGGCCATTCCCAGTTTCAGGGGTCCCGCAGGGGACACGACCCCGCCGCAGCCTCCCGAAGTCCCGGAGCCGGTAAACAGTTCCCCGTTTCCCCCGCTCGCGGGCTCTATTGGTGTGCGCCAGGAGAGCCCGTACCACGCCTTATCGATCTCCTGAGACCAGGAGACCACGGAGCAACAAGGATGTACACCGACAAGTCCATCGCCTGCATCGACTGCGGCGCCCCCTTCATCTTCACGGCCAACGAGCAGGAGTTCTACGCTCAGAAGGGCTTCTCCAACGAGCCCAAGCGCTGCAAGATCTGCCGCGACAAGCGCAAGAACACCGGCATGGGCGACGGCGGCTCCCGCCAGCTGTACAGCGTCACCTGCGACGCGTGCGGCAAGGCGACCCAGGTGCCGTTCAACCCCACGAATGGCAAGCCGGTCTACTGCCGCGATTGCTACCGCGATCGCCGCACGGGCATGGGGCGCTGAGCTCCAGGCGATCACCTTAAGAAACACGGGCTTTACGCGGGGGCGGGCTTTCGGGCCCGCCCTCGTCGTTCTCAGGCGTGCTCTGCAAGCACCCCGAGCCCCCGGGTCCTGCGCCGGGACACTCGCCGCGCCAGCCGCCCCCTCGACTCGGGCCGAAACCGGGCGGAGACTCCCCCCGGAGGCGCCGGGATGAGCGACACGAAGGAACACGGCCTCGGGACCCTCTGCGTCCACGCGGGGCAGGAGCCCGAGCCGGTCACCGGGGCCGTCACGGTCCCCATCTTCCAGACCTCCACCTACGCGCAGCGGGCCCTCGGCTCCCCACGCGCCGGCTTCGAGTACGCGCGGTCGAAGAACCCGACCCGCACCGCCCTCGAGACCCTCCTCGCCGCGCTGGAAGGGGGCGCCGTCGCTTCCGTCTTCGCGTCGGGCCAGGCGGCCCTCTCGGGCCTCGCCACCGCGCACCTCGCCGCGGGCGACCACGTCGTCGTCAGCCGCGCCAGCTACGGCGGCACGTTCCGCTACTTCACGAAGGTCCTCGCGAGCTTCGGCGTCTCCTTCTCCTGGGTCGACACCGCCGACCTCGACGCCGTCCGCGCGGCGATCCTCCCCGCCACCCGGATGCTCTTCGTCGAGACCCCCGCGAACCCCACGATGGAGGTCTCCGACCTTGCGGCTCTCGCCGCCCTCGCCCGCGAGGCCTCGGAGCGCGCCGGCGCGAAGGTCCGCCTCGCCGTCGACAACACCTTCGCCTCGCCCGTCTTCCAGCGCCCGCTCGCCCTCGGCGCCGACGCCGTCCTCCACTCGACGACGAAGTACCTGAACGGCCACTCCGACTCCCTCGGCGGGGCCGTCGTCTCCCCGACGCCCGAGGACGGCGCGCGCGTCGCCTTCGTCCAGAACGCCGCCGGCGCGGTTCTCTCCCCCTTCGACGCGTTCCTCGTCACCCGCGGGGTGAAGACCCTCGCCCTCCGGATGCGCGCCCACGACGAGAACGGCCGCACCGTCGCCGCCTTCCTCGATTCGCACCCGAAGGTCCTCCGCGTCTTCTATCCCGGGCTCCCGACCCACCCGCAGCACGCCCTCGCGTCGCGCCAGATGTCGGGCTTCGGCGGGATGCTCTCCCTCGACCTCGGCTCGTACGAGGCCGCCAAGCGCTTCCTCGATTCCCTCCGCCTCTTCACCCTCGCCGAGTCGCTCGGCGGCGTCGAGTCCCTCGCCGGCCACCCGGCCTCCATGTCGCACGGCAGCCTCGGGCCGGAAGAGCGCACGGCGAGGGGGATCACGGACGGGCTGGTGCGGCTTTCGTGCGGGATCGAGGAGACGGGGGACCTCGTAGCGGACCTGACGGAGGCGTTGGCCGGGGTCTGACGGGACAAGGAAACGGGCAGCCTCTCGGCACGTCCGGGGGCGCACCTCCGGCCCCGTGCCTCACCGGTAGCCGAGGGAGATTTCCAGCGCGAGCCCGTCCACGAGCTCGAGGTCCACGTCCGCCGGAAGGGCCGAGCGCGCGGCCGCCTCGTCCATCCGCGCCTGGAGATTCCCGGCGAACTCGAGAAGCTGGTCGTGGGAGAGCGCGCCGTCGCGAATGGCGGTCAGCTCGTCCGAGTCCGGCCGGCGGACACGGAGGTCACCCGTCTCGAGGACCTCGAGCCCGGTCCGCATGAGCCGGACGAGGTGCATCGCGTGCTTCGTGTCGTACCCGTGCCGGCGCTCCAGCTCGGCCCGAGCGGGGTTGCGCGAGGCCGCCCAGGTCCGGTAGGCGTCCCAGTGCTTCATCGCGGCGCGGTACTTCCGCTCGGCGTCGAGGGCCGCCTCGACCTCGGGCGGGAGGTGAAGCGATCGTGTGGCGACGGCGCGGAGGCGGTCGTCGAGGTCGTCGTCCCCGGCCTGGAGGAGGTCCTGCCAGAGGCTGCGGAGGCGCTCCTGCAACTCGAGGCGAACGCCCTTCGGCATTTCGACCGCGTCGATGCCCCACGATCGGAGCTTCTCCGCGACGCCCCGCTCGATCCGGTCGCGGTCGTCGGCGGAGAGGGTCGCGCCGTCGGGAAGCCCGAACTCCTCGCGGGTCGGCTTTCCCTTCGGCGGCCGGAGGAGCCAGGAGCGGTGCGTCCCGATCCGCTTCAGCTGGGCGAGCGCGTAGCCGAGGTAGGTCTGCCGCACCTTCTGCGAGAGGAAGCGGTGGCGGTCGCGGTGGATCCGGCGCCAGGCGGGCGTCTCGTACATCCAGTCCCGCTCGTCGGCGAAGAGGACCTCGAGGGCGTTCGGGTTCGCGGCGGCGCAGAGCGAGAGGAACTTCGCGACGTCGAGGAGCACGCTCTCGGTCTTCACGGAGAGCGCGGCCGAGGCGGAGGGGTGCGCCTTCAGCCGCGACAGGACGGCCGCCCCGACAGCCCCTTCGAGCGCACCCTCGTACTGCTCGATCGTCCGGAAGAGCGAGAGACGCAGCTCCAAGGGCGCGACGAAGACGCCTCGAAGGTCCACGTCGGACCCGGGTCGTGCCGTCCCGTGCGCCTGGCTCCCGGCGAGCGCGACGAAGAGGACGGTCCCGTCGAGAGAGGCCGTCATCTCTCGGGAGCCCTCGGCGCCGTCAGCCGCAGCCGGATGACGAGGTCCTCGAGGGCGGCCGTCGTCGTCGGCTCCTCGGGGAGCGCGCTCCTGGCGTGGGCGTCGCGAAGCCTCTCCTCGAGGGCGTCGAGGCGTTTCCCGTGCTCCTCGGCCTCGCCGGGAGCAAGCCGTACAGCCTCTGCGCCCGCACGTTTTCTCTCCGCGAGCTCGGCGAGGCCGTCGACCGGGACCGCCTCGGCGAGAGACGGGAGGTCGGCGACGATCTCGCCCGTCCGCATCGCATGGATGCCGGAGAGGAGGACGCGGTAGGCGTAGAGGAGGTGCTTCACCGTCGCGTCCGGCTCGCGGAAGCGCTCTCGCCGCCCGCGGGCGAAGCCGAGGTAGTGGCGCACCGTCGGCCGGGTCACGCAGCCGAGCCCCAGCTCTCTCAGCTCCTCGAAGGCGGGGGTCGAGAGGACGACGAGCGGCGAGAAGAGCTGCTCGAGGGCGTAGCCGTTGTGGCTCGTGAGCATCCGGGCGAACTTCCTGAGGTCGTGGGCGACCCAGTCGAGGTCCACCGGGCTCTTCTCGGCCACCGTGATCGTCTCGGGAGAAGAGTGAAGCCCGAGGACGTCGCGCAGCGGTAGCAGAAAGGCGCCGCGCAGGTCCACGTCGCTGTCGGGAGAGGCGAAGCCGTAGAGGTGGGCGCCGCTAACGGTGGCAAAGACGGGCTCCGGGCCGCGACGCGCCACGCTCTCGAGCCAGCGGCGGTCGAGAAGGCGCCAGGTCGCTTCGAGCTCGTCGATCCTCATGTGGTGCTCTCCGCTCGCGCCAGTTTGCTCTCCCGCCTCCCCTGTCGAAGGAGATCAACCCGCCGCGGGGCGGCGTGCCGGACCCGCAGGATCCGGGACGACGGCATCCCACGGCATGGCGAAGTCGTGCTCCGAGATCGGGATCATCGCCTCGCACGGGGCGACGACGAGGCCCTTCGCGACCCTCAGCCGGGGGTACGTCTTGCGGAACGCGGTGATGCCCGACGTATCGCCCCGAGAAGGGCGGCTCGCCGCCTTCACTTCGACGGGGAAGAACGTGCCGTCCCTCTCGAGGAGGAAGTCCACCTCGGCCCCGCCCCTCGAGCGCCAGTGGTGGACGATCGGCCTCGGCGAGAGGAGTGAGATTGCCTTCCGGATCTCGCCGTAGACGGCCGTCTCGAAGAGCGCCCCCCAGGCCGGGTGGCTCGGCACGGCGGTCGGCGTCGAGATCGCGAGGGACCAGCAGGCGAGCCCCGTGTCGGCGATGAACCCCTTCGGTTTCGAGGAGACCCGCTTCACCGTGTTCCCCGAGTACGCCGGCACCTCGAACCACTGGAACGTCGCCTTCAGGATTCCGAGCCACCTCTCGGCCGTCTGGGGCGAGACGCCGATCTCGCGCCCCAGCTGCGATCGGTTCACCTCCTGCGCCGAGAGGGCCGACGCGAGGCGGAAGAACCGGCCGAACTGATGCCAGTCGGAGACGTTGGCGAGGAGCCGCGCGTCGCGCTCGATGCAGGTCCGCTGGTAGGCCATGTGAAAGTCCGCGATCGCATCGAGCGGCAGGAAGTGGGTCTCCGGGAGGAACCCGCGCCACAAGCGCTCGAAGAGTGCGAACGGACCGGGCGCCCGAGCCACGCCGGCTTCGACGACCGACTCGAGCGAATCGATCCAGGCCGCGAGCCAGTGCCGGGCGCCCGTCAGCTCAGCGGCTTCCACCAGCGAGAACCCCTCGAGATCGAGGAAGGCGACGCGACCCGCGAGGCTCTCGGTGACCGACGCGAGTACGCCCCACTGCTGGGAGCCCGTCAGGACGTACTGCCCCGGCGCTCGATTGCGGTCGATGCGCCGCTTGATCGAGGGGAGGAGCTCGGGGGCGTATTGCACCTCGTCCAGGACGAGGGGCGTCCGGTGGTTCTCGAGGAAGAGCTCCGGGTCCCGACGGGCGTTCTCCACGTCCACGACCGGGTCGAAGACGACGAAATCGGCGGTGCCCCCGAAGGCGTGCGTGAGGAGCGTGCTCTTTCCCACCTGTCGCGCCCCGGTGACGACGACTGCCGGAGAGCTCTTCAAGAGCGAGGAAAGGCGTTTCTCGGCCTCGCGACGCAGGTACATGTCTGTCATTTTAACCATCCGACGGCTGTTTTGACAGGTTTTGCCCCATTGGTGGGCCAGGGCCCTGCGAAAACGGCGCGGCGGTAGCATCCGGAAGCCGCATGCCCCGCGGGCGGCCCGGGAGGGAAGCCATGCCGGAAACCATCCCCCTGGTGTCGGGCCTCGTCGAGCTGCTCCTGTCGTTCGTCCTCGGGATCCTCGTGGCGTTCGGGGCGTTCCGTCTCTTCGCGAGGCTGACGAAAGACCTCGACGAGGTCGGCGAGCTCCGGAAGAACAACGTGGCCGTCGCGGTCGTCCTCGTCTCGATGGTGGTGTCGACCGCCCTCGTGGCGCGCGCGGCGATCTACCCCGTCATCGGCGCCCTCCAGTCGGCCCTCGTCGAGGAGCCCGGGCCCGGCGCGATCGCGGCGCTGGCCCTGCGCGGCTTCGCCTACGTCCTCCTCTCCTTCGCGGGCGCCGTCGGGGCGATCGCCACAGGGACGAAGGTCTTCCTCCGGCTCACCGGCGACCTCGACGAGCTCGCCGAGCTCAGGCGGGGCAACGTGGCGGTCGCGATCGTCCTCGCGGGTTTCCTTCTCGTCATGGGGCTCTTCCTCGCGCGCGGGGTGGAGAGCCTCCTCACCGCCCTCATGCCCGATCCGGCCTTCGGGCGGATCGAGGTCCACGGGCTGGGGCGGTGAGGCCGGCGCGACGCAAGCCGTGCGCCCTCCTGCCGGCGGCCCTCCTCGCGCTCGCCCTCGCCGGGGGCTGCGCCGGGGAGCGACGGCCCGCGGGAGGTGGCCTGCCGAAGCCGGTCTCGACGCCCCCTCCGGTCCCCGTCTCCGCGGTCGAGGAGATCGAGTACGAGTGGACCGACGCGAACACCGAGCGGGTCCTCGCCTGGCGGGAAGACACGCGGGTCCTCGCCCCCGGCGGCGCGGGCCGTCTCTACCGCCAGAAGATCGTCGTCGACCTCGGCCGCCTTCACCGCTCGGTCGAGGCGTTCGGCATCCCCGAGTCGTGGCTGACGATCCGCTACCGGACGGAGGAGGAGCGCGCCAAGGAGACGGCGGCCGTCTCGGCCCGCGCCGCGGCCCGGGGCATCGTCGCCTTCCCCCGCCGGGGCGGCGGGGCCCACGTCGACCACGCCTGGGTCGTCCGCCACGGACGGGACGACGTGCGCGACGCCTCGGCCCGGCTCGAGGCCCTCGCCCGCAGGGAGGGGCGCACCGGGAAGCGGGAGATCTCGGGGACGATGGCCTCCTTCGTCCAGGGCCTCGCCTACCGCGTCCCGCCCACCTGGCGCGTCCGTCCCGGGAAGGAGCGGATCCTCACCGGCGGCATCACCCTCCCCATCGAGACGCTGCGCAACGGCTGGGGAGACTGCGACTCGAAGAGCCTCCTCTTCGCGTCGCTCCTGTCGGCAGCCGGCGAGCGCGACGTCGTCTTCCTCGAGGGAGACAAGCACCTCTTCGTCGGCCTGCGCCTTCCGCCCCGCCCGTACGACCAGGTCGTCCGGCTGCGCGGCGTTCCGTACGTCCTCGTGGAGCTGACCCACTCCTGGCCGATCGGGCGCGTCCCGGTGAAGGCGCGCAGCGGGCTCGGCCGGGGCCTCTACCGCGTCATCCGGCCCGACGGAGCGGGCGGCGCCTGAAACGCGAAGCCCGTCTCTCTACGCGCCCGGTCCCCCGCTCCCCTCCGCCACCCACCGCGCGTAGGCCTCGTCGGCGAAGCTCGCGGGGAAGGCGAGGAACTCGGGCACCTCGTAGGGGTGAACCGTGCGGAGGAGGTCGCGCAGCTCCGGGGCGGGCCGCGCGGTCTTGATCAGCAGCAGCCACTCGGCCTCGTCGTGCACCTCGCCCTTCCACGAGTAGATCGACCGGACGGGCGAGACGATCGAGACGCACGCGGCGGCCTTCGTCTCGACGAGGTGGCGGGCGATGCGGGCGGCGTCCTCCCCGGAGCCGACGGTCGTCAGGCAGAGCGTCACGGGCGTGGTCATGTAGGGAACGCTACCAGCGGCGGGGCGGTTGACGGAATCGTCGGGTACGTCGCCCTTGAGCCCCCGGCGGGCGATTCGCCAGAATGCGGACGAGCCGGGGAGCCGGGACGACAGGGAGAGTGGCCGTGCAGCGAGCCTGGAAGAACGTCAAGAAGTTCACCTACCTCATCGTCTTCGTCATGCCGGCGCTCGTCGTCCTCGGCGTCCGCTTCGGCGGGGCGGCGGCGTTCCTCACCCCCTTCGTCGCGTTCGTCCTCATCCCGCTCCTCGACCTCCTCGTCGGGGAAGACCGCGTGAACTACTCGCCCGAGGAGGAGAAGGCGATGGACGGCGAGCGGTATTACCGCTTCGTCACCTACGCCTTCGTGCCGGTCTACTGGGCCGTCCTCGCGTACGTCGCGTGGGGCGCGATCGCGGGCGGCTGGACCCTCGCCGATTACGCCGGGAACACCTGGTCGATGGGGATCCTCTCCGGCATCGGCATCGTCGTCGCCCACGAGCTGGGGCACAAGGCGAGCCGGCTGGAGAAGAGGCTCGCCAAGGCGCTCCTCCACCCCACCTTCTACGGCCACTTCACCGAGGAGCACAACCTCGGCCACCACCTCATGGTCGCCACGCCCGAGGACCCTGCCTCCTCGCGCCTCGGCGAGTCGTTCTGGCGCTTCTACCCGCGGACGGTCCTCGGCACGTTCCGAAAGAGCCTCGAGCTCGAGCGGGAGAGGCTGAGGCGCCTCGGGAAGGGCCCCGGCAGCCTTCGGAACCGCACCTTCCGCAACGTCCTCTTCCCGGTCGCGCTCACCGCCGCCGCCTACGCCGCGGGCGAGCTCCTCGCGCCGGAAGCGGCCGGCCTCCTCGGACTCGGCGCGGGCGCGTCGGCGGCGATCGTCGTCGTCGTCCAGGCCGTCTTCGGCTTCTCGCTCCTCGAGATCGTCAACTACCTCGAGCACTACGGCCTCGAGCGGCGCCTCCTCCCGAATGGCAAGTACGAGCGCGTCACGCCGCTCCACTCCTGGAACAGCAACCACCTCGTGACGAACGGCTTCCTCTACCACCTCCAGCGCCACTCCGACCACCACGCCTGGCCGGCGCGCCGCTACCAGACCCTCCGCAACTTCCCCGAGGCGCCGCAGCTCCCCACGGGCTACGCCGGGATGATCCTCCTCGCCGCGGTGCCGCCCCTCTGGTTCAGGGTGATGGACCGCCGCGTCCTCGACTTCCGAGAGCGCCAGGCGCGCTCGGAGGCCGTCGAGGGGCAGGGGATCGTCGCGTAGGGACCGATTCGCCGAACGCGGGTGTTTTCCCCCATGGTCGAAAATACCCGTGAGTGTTTTTGACCGTCGTCGAAAACGCACGCCCCCCGCGGTTCCCTCCGGCCGGCTCGCCTTGACCCCCGCGCTACAATGGACGCTGATCACGGGGGCGACCCGGTTTCGACGGGGCATCTCGCGATCGAGGAGCACGCCGGGCATGCCGTTTGTCCCGTAAAAACGACGGTAAATAAAAGCTGCCAACGACAGCGAACTCGCTCTCGCGGCCTAAGCCGTGACGGGGCGCGGGGAGCCAGCCTGGAGCGCCCCGCCGTCCCGCTGAGAAAGCCAGGCTGGGACCAAAGCCCGCCACCTGAAGGCGAGGTCCGAGACGTTTCAGGTTGGTCGCCACGTCTGGCCGTTCCGACCCGGAAGCGCGGCGACGAGAAAACAAGTCGGGACTGAGCGTGGAGAATCTCGACGTACGGTCGCTTCGGACGGGGGTTCGACTCCCCCCGCCTCCACCATTTCGGGGGAGATCCGGAAACGGGTCTCCCCCGAACCTTTTCCGGGCCCCACGACATCGAACCCGTCCGCGCCCGATGCCCACGTATACCTTGCTGCGGTATACCTTGGTGCGGTACCATCTCGCCCGTGGCGATTCGGAGCTTCGCCAGCGTCGTCGTCGAGGCCTTCTTCCGCCAGGGCCGGCTCCGCCCGGGAGTGGGCTGGTCCGGCGTGGCGAGAGTCGCGGCCCGCAAGCTCGACATGCTGGACTACGCGGTTTACCTGGCGGACCTCGCATCGCCCCCGGGCAACCGGCTCGAGCCGCTGAGAGGAGACCTGGAAGGCTTCTACAGCATCCGAATCAACGACCAATGGCGAGTGGTCTTCCGCTGGACCCCGACGGGCCCGACGGACGTCGACATCAGGGACTACCACTGAGATCCGAGGCATGAGATGACGAACCGACTCCGCATCCGCAAGCCGACCTCCCCGGGAGAGATCCTCCGGGAGGAGTTCCTCGTCCCTCTCGGCCTGACCCAGAAGGCCCTGGCCGACCACCTGGGCTGCGACGTCAAGGTCGTCAACAGGATCGTCAACGGACGGTGCGCCGTGACGGCGGAGATGGCGCTCAAGCTCGGGGCGGCGTTCCGGACCTCGCCGGACTTCTGGATGAACGCACAGCGGGCCGTGGACCTCTACGAGGCCGCCGGACACGTTTCGAACCTCCCGAGGCCTCTCCTGAAGGCGAGCTGAGCCCGGACCCGCAACGACAGGTCCGATCCTCGAGGCGCGGCCTCTACCGCTCCTTCCGGAACTCCCACGGCGCTACCGGCCGCGCCTCGGACCAGACCCCGACCCGCGCCCGCCGCGCCTGCCGCTCGAGCCTCGCGAGCCTCTCGTCCTTCGAGTACCGCTTGTAGTGCCACGCCATCCCGGCGGCCACCAGCTCCTCGTTGAGGACGCGGCCGTCGGGGAGGACCACCTCGCCGAGCACGCGGCCGTAGCGGTCCTTCCCGAACGGCCGCACCGTCACCGTCTTCCCGAAGGCCAGCTCCGAGGTGAGCTGCTTCGCCCTCGCGCCGAACGGCTGGCGCCTCTCGGGGCAGTCGATGCCGTTCAGCCTTACCTTCACCCGCGTCGTCCCGTCGAGGACGGTGATCGAGTCGCCGTCGGAGACGCCGACGACCCTCGCCTCGAACGGCGCGCGCCCCTCCCGGCCCCGGCACGAGGGGAGGAGGACGACGCAGGCCAGCGCGAGGAACGCGCCGGCCGCGCGCCACGCCCGGACGCGGGATCGCGAGCCGGAAGCGAGGGCCGTCGGGTCGCGGCGAGCCGAAGTCATCCCCCCGAGCTTCCCACCGGGCATCCGCCTCCGCCCCTTGCCCGGGTCATATGGCGCTTCTATTATGGCGGTCATGTCGCGCCGCCCCACGCCCCCGATGAAGCGCACGACCGTGATGTTGCCGGCCGACCTCCGTCGCAGGGCCTTCGTCCGCGCCCGCGAGCGCGGGGTTTCGCTGGGCGAGCTGATCCGCGAGTCGCTCGACTCGGCCCTTCCGACGGCCGCACCGACCCGGGCCGACGACCCGCTCTTCGCCGACGCCGCCGTCTTCGCGGGGAAGGCGCCCAGGGACCTCTCGGCCGCGCACGACCGCTACCTGTACGGCGAGGACGCGTGATCTTCGTCGACACGGGAGCCTTTCTCGCCCGGCACGTCTCGCACGACCAGTTCCACACGAAGGCCCGGCGGGCGTGGAAGGAGCTCGAGAAGGCGAAGGCGCCGCTCTTCACGAGCAGCTTCGTCCTGGACGAGACGTTCACCCTGCTCGCGCGGCGCACCTCGTACGCTTTCGCCGCCGACCGGGCCGAGGCGGCCTACGCGTCCCGCGTCCTGACCATCCTCCGTCCCGACGCCGCGGACGAACAGTCCGCCCTGGTGCTCTTCCGGAAGCTGGCGGACCAGGAGGTCAGCTTCACCGACTGCGTGTCGTTCTCCCTGATGCGCCGGCGCAAGCTCTCTCGCGTCTTCACTTTCGACCGGCACTTCGCGGCGGCCGGTTACACGGTCTGGCCCTGAGAGGGGTCAGGTGAGGTCGTCCAGCCCTCCCTCCGCCGCGCAGCGCCGCAGCGCCTCGATGCGCGCGGCGAGGCGGCCATCGTCCGGGGCGGCGGACTCCTCGAGGAGCGAGGCCAGCTGGGAGCAGGCGACAGGGTCGCCCTGGTTGGCGGCTTTCTCGAGGAGCCCGAGAGGGCGCGGGTCGTTGCGCCCGGCCCGCCCCATCTGGACGAGGCGGTACGCGAGCTGTCTCTGGGCGCCGGCGAGGCCCGCGTCCGCGGCCTTCTCGAGCCACTCGAGCTCCCCTTCCTCGTCGCCCGCGACCTGGAGCGCATAGGAGAGGCAGGCGGCGGCGAGGGCGATCCCACTCTCGGCCGCGACCCGGAAGAGCTCCGCCGCGAGGGGGTCGTTCACGACGAGGCCGGCGTCGCCGTTCCAGATCAGGAGTCCCGCGTCGAGCGCCGTGGCGCCGGGGAGCGACCCGGGGTCGGCGGCGAGCTCCTCGGTCCGGTCCCTAAGGTCCCGCGGCCGGGTCGCGGCCGGGCGGAAGCGGAGCGCCTCCTCCTCGAGCGTCGTGAAGAGCGCCGGAAGCCGCTCGTAGCGGGCGGCCTCGAGGAAGAGCCTTCGCGCCCGCACCGGGTCTGGGTTCGTGCCCTCGCCCCGGAAGAGCATGAGCGCGAGGAGGTGAGACCCCTCGGCCGCGCCCTCCGCGACGGCCTTCTCGAGCCAGGCGACCGCCTGGCGGGCATCGGGCTCGATGGCGTGGCCATCGAAGAGACGGGTTCCGAATCGGCTCATCGAAGAGCCGTCGCCCAGCTCGGCGCCCCTCCGGTACCAGGCCGTGGCCTGGGCGGCGTCCCGCGGGACGCCGAGGCCGTCCTCGGCGATCTCACCGCGAAGCCGCGCCCCGGGGCCGAAGCCCAGCCTCGCGGCGCGCTCGGTGAGCTGGATCGCGATAGCGGGGTCGCGGGGGACGCCGCGCCCGTCGAGGAAGCACCGGGCGAGCGTCGATGCCGCTTCGCCGTCCGGCTCGACCACCCCGGACTCCTCGGCCGCGAAGGCGAGCCACGCGGTGGCCGTGGCGTCGCCACGTTCGCCGTCCAGCTCCTGCCCGTAGAGCTGCGCGAGCAGGCGGGCCGCGGCCGAGTCGCGTCGCGAGGCTTCACGGAGCCAGTAGAACGCCTCCTCGACGCCCGCGCGCCCCCCGAGCCGTCGGAGCGTCCGTGCGAGGAAAAGGGCCGCTTCGGAGTCGCCCCTCACCGCGCCGAGGCGGAGGAGAGGAACGGCATGCTCCTCGACGAGGTCGTCGTCGGGGCTCAGCTCGTGAGCTTTCCGCTGCCCGAGGAGGCCGCAGGCGTGGGGGAATCCCCGCTCGGCCGCCCGCTCGATCAGCTCCCAGCCGCGGTCCCGCTCTTCCGGGGTCGTCCACTCGTCGATCAACAGCCGGCCGACGACGTAGCAGGCGTGCCGGTCGCCGAGCCGTGCCGCCTCGTTCCACCACCGCATGGCCACCTCGGGGTCCTTCGGGACGTTCCCGCCGACGCCGTCGTACGAGAGGGCGAGGAAGCGGGCCGCGTCGGCGTTCCCGGCGCGCGCCGCCGTTTCGAGGAGGGCGAGCGCCCTCGGCACGTCCTGCGGGCCGCGCCAGCCGTGGCAGAGGAGCGTCCCGGCCTGAAAGCCGGCCGCGGCGTGGCCGGCCTCCGCGGCCCGGAGGAGGGCGGCGAGCGCGGCGGGATGCTCGGCCCGGGCCGAACGAAGGAGGACGCGTCCGAGCTGGTAGCCCGCCTCCGCGTCGCCCGACTCTGCCTTCTCCCGACGGGCCGCGAGGCCCGCCTCGTCCAGCTCCGGCGGATCGGGCTCCCGTCCGATCGCCTGCCGTCGGTCCAGCTCCGCGTTCAGCGCGTCGAGGAAGGGAGGGGGCGGCGGCTCGGGAGTCGCCTCGCGGCGGAGCGCGAAGAGAGCGCGCAGCGAATCCGGATCGCCCGGGCGGTAGAGGGCGAGCGCCCGGGCCTCGGCCTCGGCGAGGTCCTCCGGCCCGGCGACTCCGGCCCGGAAGAAGCGCCCCATCTCGACGATCGCCTCCGGGTCCCCGCCGCGCAGCGCCCGCCGCAGGAGCCCGAGCGCCTTCCCCTCGTCCTTCGGCACGCCGCGCCCCTCGAAGCAGAGGACCGCGAGGCCGAGGTTCGCGGCTTCCTGGCCCAGCTCGACGGCCTTCGAGTAGAAGAACCAGGCCCGGCGTGGACTGTAAGGGACGCGCCCGCCGCGCCGGTAGAGCTCGCCGAGGTTGTAGCCGGCCTTCGCACAGCCGCCGCGCAGCGCCTTCCGGAACCACGGAATCGCCGCGCGCACGTCGGCGGGCACCCCCCACCCGAACCGCAGGAAAGCGCCGACCTTCGACTGCGCCTCGGCGAGGCCCGCGTCGGCGGCCTTTCTCATCCACCGGTAGGCGGCCTCCGGGTCGCGCTCGACCCCGTCGCCGTACCAGTGGCGGTTCGCCAGGTCGAGCTGCGCCGCCGCGTCGCCGGCCTCGGCGGCCGCGCGGACCCCGTCGACGACGCTCCTGTCGGTCTCTCCGGTGTGGGTTCTCGTCATGGCCGGCCTCCACCGGGGAAGATCGGGCCGCGGGACGGACAGATGGAGTCCGCGAAGAAGGCCAGGGACGCCAACTGTCCCCCTCCCGGCGGCATCTTCGCAGGTGAACGCGTCTTTCCGGCCCGAGTCGGCGCGCCAGCGGCGGCGCGAGGGAAGGAAAGGTGAATCGATGAAGAAGCTCGACGACGTCGGACCCGAGGTCCTCCGGTTCATCCGCGAGTCGATGGCGATCGACCCCGAGTGGAGCGTCGTTTCGCCGCGCCGTTTCGAATGGTGGGGGCACCGGCTGCGGCAGGTCGTCTCCGCCACGCCGGCCGTCGACAGCGACGGCTTCGCCATCTGCCGCCTCTCGGCGCGGACCGACGTGGCGCGCGACCTTATCGTCACCGACCACTTCGAAGAGGGCCTCGCGGCCATCAACATGGCCGCCGCGATGAACGCCCTCGTCCTCGACCGCGAAGAGCGCCGCCTCTTCCTCTCCTGCCACATGGTCGTCCACCGCGAGATCGCCGGCTGGGCCGCGCCCCTCTTCATGAGCGCCGTCGCCACGCAGGCCGCCGAGGCGCACGTCCAGGCCGGCCCGCTCTCGACGCTCCTCGGCTGCGAGCCGGACGAGTCCGCGCACCCCGTCTCCGGGCTGCGCGAAGAGCCCGACGAGATGCTCTCCGTCGCGGAGACCCTCTTCGCGCCCGCGGGCCGGGAGCCCTCCCGCTTCCCGTCGTCCGAGCTCGACGAGATCGCCGAGGACGAAGCGGGCCCCTCGGTCTTCTCGAACGCGTCGGACGGCGGGCTCACCGCCGAGTTCCCGTTCCACGGCGCGACGCCCGCGATGCTGACCGTCGGCCGGGAAGGCGGCCCCGAGACGGCGCTCTTCACCGTCTCCGTGCGGGAGGAGCACCCCCGCTACGGCAGCGGCTGCCTGATGCTCCTCCGGCTCCCCGTCTCCGGCTTCGACGGGCCGGCCGCGAACGACCTGAACCGCGCCGACGCCGACGCCGCCCCCACCTACGGCTTCGGCGCCTGGTGCGTGGAGAACGGCACCCCCGTCCACGCGCTCTTCCTCCCCTCGGCTGTCTACCGCCCCGGGCTGATGAAGGCGATGACCCTGGGAGCGTGCGGCCACGCGGCGTGGGCGCGCGACCACCTGGCGCGAGGGGGGCGGGAGGCGGACGCGTGAGGGGGAGGATCTCGGGGTCTGCCTCTGTGAGCCGACAAGGGACTCCGGACCTCCACTGTCCCTGTAGCCCGTTGCGCGAGTGGTGATCATGGCCTCCCGTGAACCGCGTGTCGTGCCCCTCGGGCAGAATGCGGGCGGAGGCGCTTCGGCGAATCGATGGCCACGTTCATCCCGCCGCTCGACCACGTCCGCGACGCGCCGTTCTCCGAGCGGAAGGTGCTCGAGGCGCTGCAGGCACTGCCGGACGACTGGCGGGTCTTCAGCGGGGTCCGCTTCGTCGTTCCGCCGTCGGGGCCGCACCCGGCCACGGAGCGGGAGATCGACCTCCTCCTCCTCCATCCCGAGCACGCGATGCTCGCGATCGAGGTGAAGGGGGGCGGGGTCGAGTACGACGCGCGGGCGATGGGGGGCTTCTTCTCGACGGACCGCGCGGGCGGGAGGAACCGGATCGAGAACCCGTTCCGGCAGGCGAGCTCGGCGCTGCACGCGCTGGAGGCTCTCGTCGGGAGGGACGGGCGCTGGCCGGACGGGAGCGTCGACTTCGCACGCGGGCACGGCGTCGCCTTTCCCGACTGCGACTGGGAGCCCCGGGCGACGCCCCCGGACGGGCCGCGAGAGCTGGTCCTCGACCGGCGGGACCTCGCGGGCGGCGCGGTGGAAGAGAGGCTCGTGGAGCTTTCGCGGTTCTGGGCCGCGAACCGCGGGCAGAGCGTGAAGCCCCTCGGGAAGCAGCGGCTGAAGAAGCTGGCGCAGGAGGTGCTCGCGCCGCATTTCGGGCTGAGGCCGACGCTCGAGGGGGCGATGGCCTGGGAGGAGACGGCCCTCCTGCGCCTCGCGGAGGACCAGGAGCAGTGCCTGGAGTTCCTCGCGCTGAACCCGCGCGCGCGGGTGGTCGGTGGCGCGGGGTCGGGCAAGACGGTGGTCGCCGTCGAGCACGCCCTGCGGCTCGCCGTCGGGGGCCGGCGCGTCCTCTTCCTCTGCTTCAACCGGCCGCTGGGGCAGCACCTCCGCGCGGCGGTTGCGGCGGGCGGCCCGCACGCGGGAAGCGTCGACGTCCGGACGTTCCACCACCTGGCCCGCGAGATGTGGGAGAAGGCCGGCCGGGTGTGGGACGAGCCGGCGCCCGGGACCCCGCCTGAGGAGGCCTCCGCGTTCTGGAAGGAAGAGACGGCGCGCCGGCTCGGCGAGGCGCTGCAGCAGGTGCCGGAGCGCTGGGACGCCCTCGTCGTGGACGAGGCGCAGGACTTCGAGACGACCTGGTGGGAGACGCTCCACTGGGCGCTCGCCGAGCCCGAGCGCTCGCCGGTGGCGCTCTTTCTCGACCCGGCGCAGGACCTCTACGGCCGGTCGGGAGACTTCGGCCTCCCGCTGCCGGTCTTCCCGCTCCGCGCGAACCGCAGGTCGACGCGGGCCATCGCCGACTTCGCGGCGAGGCTGGGAGGCGTCCGCGTGCGCCACCCGTACGGCGTGCCGGACGGCGAAGTGCCGACGGTCTCTTCGTGGGCGACGCCGGAGGAAGAGCGGCGGCTGGTGGAGGGGAAGCTCCGGTGGCTCCTCGAGGAAGTGAAGGTCCCGCTCGGCCGGATCGTCGTCGTCGGGACCCGGAGGCTGGAGAAGTCGTTCCTCGCGGGCGCGCCGAAGCTCTGGGGGCTGCCGGTCGAGACCATCGACGACTCGGGGCTCACGCCGGGCGAAGGGGCCGTCCGCTACTCGACGCTCCAGCGCTTCAAGGGGCTCGAGGCCGACGTCGTCCTCCTCGTGGACGTGGACGGCAGCCCGCACGCCTGCACCCCGGTGCACCTCCACGTCGCGGCCTCGCGGGCGAGGCACCGGCTCTACGTCTTCGCGCGGCAGGGGGTCGAGCTGCCGGGGTGAGGTGTGGGCAGGCGCTCGCGATCCTGACCCGCAACCTCCGGGGTGCCAGGAGTTTCGGCGTTCGGGTCGTCAGTTCCGTTCGGCGCCATCGGCTGGTAGAAGTCGTACCGGCCGGCGGAGACCTTCGGAAGCGGGCTGTACGAGGAATCCGCCCTTCCACTCCAGGCCGAGCGTGGTCCGATCGGTGACGAACCGAACGAGGTGGCGCCAGAGGACGACGAGCGACCGGTGGACGTTGCGCTCGAAGGCGCCGATGCGGATTCGCCACCAGACGTTCTTCGGGATCTTCGCCAGGCGGTAGCCACGGACGCCGGGCCGGACCTCGTAATCCACGAGGACGAAGCCGCTGTGGCCCGGGAGCCTGGGCAGAGCGAGGGGCTCGATCTCGAGTGCGTGCGCCGCGCCGGCGGCGAGACGCTCGGCGGCGATCCGGCGAAGGAGGGCGGGCGTCTCCGGATTGGAGATGGAGCCGTCGGCGATACCGGCGAGGGCGAGGTCTGCGAGGTCGGGCGAGGGTGTGAGAAGGATCGGGACCGTGCGAGCGCGCGGCAGGCCCGGACCCGGTTCCTTCGGTTCCTCAGTCATCGGGTTCTCCGCAGGAGTGCCGTGAGCAGGTTGCCGTACCCGACGAAATTGCCGTTCACGTCCCAGGTCATGTTCGTGCCGGGGTCGTAGCGGCCGACGGGCTGGTTGTCGGGGTACTGGGTGATCCACTCGGAGCCGTCGCTCCGGCGCTCGAGCCGCCCGACGTATTCGTTGTGCGAGTCGCGGAGGAAGCCGTTGTCGGGGAACGCGTCCCAGGGGCTGTCGCTCATGTCCGATCTCCTCTCGTGGGGGCTGGTGTTCGGTTCACCGGCTCCCGGAATCAAGATCGGACAGAGGGTCGGACACGTAAGGTCCGACCCTTCGCCCTACGCTGAAAGGCGACGGGAGAAGCCATGACGCGAGAAGAAGACGAGGAGATCCTGAGCCGGCTGGAGGCGAGGGCTCGCCAGGCCGAGGTCGATCGGGAGCGGCTCACGGCGGAGGCCGAGGAGGCCGTGGAGAAGGCGGATCGCGAGAAGCTGGCGGCGCGGGACGCGCTGCGGCCGGCGTTCCGCGAAGCCGTGGAGGCGGCGGCGCCCGTCCTCCGGGCCTTCCTCGAATCCCCGGAGTGGGACCGTCTCCTGGAGGCGCGAGGGAGGTTGGCGGGAGTGGTGAAGCCGACGGAGCTGGAGCTGCCGCCCGTCTACCTGACCGGGAACGCCTACCGGGAGCCCTTCACCGCGCGAGCCGTCTTCGAGGACGAGGTCCGTTCGGTGGATCCGAACGCCGGCGGGGTCTATCGCTGGACGATCGGAAGGCGCCTCGTCCTGACCGGGCGGTGGCATCAGATGCAGCCCGCCAGGGTCCTCTTCCAGAGCGAGACGGGGCTCCTGTCGTTGATCGACTGGTACGAGGAGGGGAGCCACTTCGATGGTGCCGTGCCGGTCGCGCTGCGCTTCTGCCAGCTCGTCACGGGCGGTCAGCTCCTCCGGCGCCTGGCGGACCTCCGCGGCTAGCGGGAGGCCCCTTCCGGGTCGGCCTCGACGAACTCCCGCATCGCGACGTCCTCGGCGGCGGCTTTCCGTATCGCATCCTTCATCCGTTCCCGGAACTCCCAGGTCGCAGCCCCGATGAGGTCGAGGCAGCGGGGGAGGACGCCGAGGAGGGCCTCGGGGCCGTTCACGAAGAGCTCGACGGCGACGCAGGTCGCGCCGTCGGAGCGGAGGGAGATCTTCGCGACCTTGAGCGAGGCGTTGAGGCGGTTGGCGACGGTGAGGGCGAAGAGGCGCTGCTCGGCGGCGTCGTCACACCTCCAGAACTCGGGGGCGATGACGCGGACGTACGAGGGGTCGTCGGCGTCGAAGACGACGAAGACGTCGCGCCCCTCGTGGCGGAGGTGGACGTCGCCGTCCTCGTCGAGGCGCGCCCGGAAGCCCTCGCGCTCGAGCCACTCGAGGATTGGCTGCGCCGGCGAAGCGTCAGGCGGGCGCGGAGGCGCCGCCGGGGCCGGAACCGTCGAGCCCGGGGCGGGCTCGAGGTCGTCGAGGGTAGGGAAGTCGGGCATGGCGGCTCCTTATGCGTCCTTGTGCGTTGCGACGAGGGCGAGGCGGGGGGCGGGGACGCGCGCCGGGGCGAAGCCGACGACCGGCTTCCCCTCGGCGGCGCGCGCAAGCTGGGCGGCGGCGGCGTCGTGGAGATCGGCACGGGTCAGGAGGCGCCTGCCGTCGGTGCGGGAGGAGGCCTTCGCGACGGCGAGAAGGACGGCCGTGCGGATGTGCGAGCCGCTGAGCGGGTAGGCGCGGGCGAGGGCGGGAAGGTCGACGTCCGCGGCGCGGGGCGCCCGCGGCGGGAGATGCCTCTCCCAGAGCTGCTCGCGCTCGTCCGGACCGGGCATTCCGATCTCGAGGCGGGCGAGGAGGCGCCGCTCGAGAGCGGGGTCGAGGGCCTCGTCGCGGTTCGTGGTGAGGACGACGACGCCCGGAAAACGCTCGATCTCCTGGAGGAGGAGGTTCGTCGCGGAGATCTCCCAGCGCTGGCGGTCGCCGCTCCGCGACGAGAGGAGCGAGTCGGCCTCGTCGATGAGGACGACGTCGCCCGCCTCGCGCGCGGCGCGGAAGGTGGCCGAGAGCCGCTTCTCGGTCTCGCCGACGTACTTCCCGAGGAGCTGGTCGGTGCGGAGGCGCCAGAGGGTCCGCCCCAGCTCGCCGGCGATGGCTTCGGCCGCCAGCGTCTTGCCGGTGCCGGGAGGGCCATAGAGGAGGATCGCGACGCCGGTCGAGCCGAGGAGGGTCTCGGTGGCGCCCCACTCGGCGGCGGCTGCGAGAGCGCGGGGCACGGCCAGGGCGTCGCCGAGGCGGGCGCGGACGGGAGGCGCGAGAACGAGGCCGGAAAGGGTGAGGCGCGGCGCGACCTTCTCCACGCTCTCGCCGTTCTCGGCCTTCGCGGCGGCCTCGGCATCCCTCGGGCGTGCGGGGACGAGGCCCGAGGGGACGACGCGCGTCCGGGCGGCGCGAGAGGCGCGGAGGGTGACGTCGCAGGCGCTGCCGTCCCCGGCCCCCTCGACGAGGCCGGCTTTCGCGAGTCGCGAGCCCGGCCCGGCCATGGCGGCGCGGTCCGGACCGAAGCCGGGGAGACCCTCGAGGGCTTCGGAGAGGAGCGCCCACGCGACGGGCTCGTCGTCGGCGTCCCGCGAGAGGAGGACGGCGAAGAGCGCGGCTTCGGCGGGCGACGTGACGCCGGCCTCGCGGAGGACGACGGCCAGGGGTTCGGACGAGGCGGCGCCGTCCGGAGAGAGGTACGAGCGGAGAGAGGCGGAGAGGACGAAGCGGGCACGGGAGAGGGAGTCCCAGCCGGGAGCGTCGGGACGCGCGTCGGACCACGACTGAACGCGCTCGGTGTGCGGCGGGCCGACCAGGTAGAGGAGGTGCCCGGCCCGGTAGAGCGTGGCCTGAAGCCGGGCAGCGGCGGTGCCGGCCTCGGGAAGACTCTCCTCGCCGGGCTCCGTGAGACCGGCGAAGAGGGCGGCCTTCCACCGCGGGGCCAGGCGGTAGCAGCGTTCCTGTGCGACGGGATCGGCGTCGGACTGGACGATGCGGAGGCGGCGGAGGGTGCCCGCCACCTCGAGGCGCGAGCGGAGGACGTCCTGGTGGCTCCACTCGGCGGCGCCGGCGAAGTCGCAGAGACAGGCGAGCGTGATGCCGCGGCCGGCGCGGATGTCGACGGAGTCGCGCAGGAGGGCGAGGAGAAGAAGCCGGTCGAGCAGATCGAGGCCGAGGCCGTCGAAGGCGTCGAGGAAGCGCAGCGGGATGCCAGCCCTGCGGGTGGCGCGGCTGCGGGCCGAGAGGAGGCGGAGCGCGGGCATCCGCTCGGAGATGGGCTGGATGAGGGAGGCGTGGCCGCTCGACCTGTTGCCGTTCATCGGCCCGAGCGCCGCGAACCAGGCGTCGAGTCCCTCCTTCTCGTCGCGGAAGGGTGCGGGACCCGGCCCGGCGGCGGCCGATGCCGACGGGATCGTGCCCGGGCCTTCGGTCTTCGCTTCGGTCATCGCGTCCTCCTCCCTCCCCCAAGATACGCACGGGGTCGGACGGACGGTGTCCGAGGCTCTGGAGCGCGTCGCGTTCGTCCCGGCCCCCCTCAGCTCGAATGGCAACCTCCGGCCGACGGCAGCTGCGGAAAGCGGTCGCCCCGTGGGCCGAAGAGGGAGGCCGTCGCCGACGTTCCCGCGAGCCTCGAGGAGCAGGTCCTGGCCGTCGTTCGCGACGACCTCGGTGTGGACGGTGCGCGGTTCGACCCCAGGGGGTTCCTCTCCCTGGAGGCGGACGACGCGCTCGGCGGTCGCATGCCCTCGGAGCCGAAGGCGGCACGCGGCCGCGGCGGGGGAAGGAAGAAGCCGGCGTCGCCCGCGTGATACGCGGTCGCAGTCGGCGTCCTTCCGCAGGCTCGCCGGACGCGGCGGCGATGGCCATGGCGCACTCCGGCCGCTCCTTCGTGCAACACGGGAGACGCCGCCGGCGTACCCGTGGAGAGGCCGACGCCGCGGGGCGGGGAGGCGCCGGTCCGGGAGAGGCGCATGAGAATCGACCGACCGCATCTCTTCGGCCTCGTCTTCGCTGCGGCCGCCGTCTTCCCGGCCCCGGCCGAGGAGGCGCCCCGCGCCGCTCCGCCGGCCGGGTGGTTCCGGATGGAGTCCGGGACCGACAAGACCCTCGTGGGCGTCTTCGGCCTCGGTCCCGAGGCCGTGTTCGCCGTCGGGAGCGGCGGCACGGTCCTCCGCTGGGACGGGGAGAGCTGGAAGCCGCTGGACAGCCGTTCCGATCTCCACATGCCCTGCGTCTGGGCGGCCTCGCCCCGGGACGTCCTGGCGGGGGCTGACGGAGGCGTCGTCCTCCGCTGGGACGGGACCTCCTTCGGTCGGACCGACACCGGGGCGAAGGCGAACCTCGACGGCCTCTGGGGCTCCTCGGCGCGCGACGTGTGGGCCGTCGGAGACGACGCGGGAACGCTCCTCCACTTCGACGGCGCGACCTGGGCGCGGGTGGAGTCCGGGACGACCCAGCCTCTCTTCGGCGTCTGGGGAAGCGGACCCTCCGACGTCTGGGCCGTCGGCATGAGCGGGACCTTCCTCCACTACGACGGCGCGCGCTGGACGAAGGTGCCGTCCTCCCTCGACGCCCACTTCACCGGCGTCTGGGGCTCCTCCGCGAGCGACGTCTTCGCGGTCGGCGCCGGCGGGACGATCGCCCGCTGGGACGGGAGCTCCTGGAGCCGCATGGAGAGCGGCACGACGCAGCACCTCTCCCGCGTGTACGGGAGCGGACCCCGCGAGGTGTGGGCGGTCGGCATGAAAGGGGAGATCCTCCGGTTCGACGGGGAGGAGTGGCGCCCGAGCCCGGCGCCCCCGAACCAGGGCCTCTACGGCGTCTGGGGCTCGGAAGAGGCCGGCTTCTTCGCGGTCGGAGTCGGAGGCGTCATCCTCCGGCACCCGCCGCGGCGCGGGCCGGGCCCGCCTCCCGTCACCAGTCGATGACCCCGCCTGCAGTGACGTCGTAGAGGGCGCAGGGGGCGTCGCGAGGCAACGCGGCGACCCAGTCGGCGAAGGCGCGCGCCGCGTCGGAGGGGTCGATGTCCGCGTCGGCAGCCCCGAGAGCCGTCTTCAGCCTTCCGGGGTGGGCGGCGACGACACGCACGCCGGAGGGGCTGAGCTCGGCGTCGAGGGACGCCGCCAGCATGTTCTCCGCGGCCTTGGCGCAGTGGTAGGCGTAGAGCCCGCGGAACTCGCCGGCGGCGGTCCGGGCGATGGAGCCGAAGCGCGACGAGACGTTCACGACGAGCGGCCGCCCGGCCCGTGCGAGCCACGGCAGGGCGGCGCGCGTCGCGCGGAGCGCCCCGACGCAGTGGACGCGGAAGTGCGCCTCGAGGTCGGCCGGGTCGGCCGCGGCGAGGCCCCGGATCTTCCGGACGATCCCGGCGTTGTTGACGAGGAGGTCGAGAGGGAGGTCGGCCTCGCCGAGAGCCGCCGTGATCGCGGCCTCGGCCCCGTCGGACGTGACGTCGGCCACGATGGGCAGGCAGCGCTCCCCGGCCTCTCGCAGCTCCCCGGCGACGCCCGCGTCGCGGACGAGCGGGAACGTCGTCCAGGCCCGCCGCCGGTACTCCTCGAGGAGCGCTCTTCCGAAGCCCCTCCCCGCGCCCGTGACGAGGACCGACGGCATTCGCGACCTCCTCCCGTTCCTGCGAGATTACGACCGGAACGACGATGTCGTATTGCCCGACGAGCCCTTTCGTAGGGGTGACCTCGTCGGTCGCGATGTCGCCACGATTCCGGAGACTCGCTCCCCGCCGCCCCCGCCGGGGCGACCCCTACGGCGACCGCCGGCGCAGAAGCGCGGGCGTCTCCGGATCGCGAAGGGAATCGGCTGCCACGTGGACCTGGGCCTCTCGCAGAGCCCTGGTCATCTCGTCCTCCTCGGCCTCCGGCGCCGAGCGGTGATAATCCCCGGACGTGACCCGTCCCCGCCCGGCCCTTCGCCTCGTCCTCGCCTGCGTCCTGGGGCTCGCCTCTGCCGGCCGGGCCTTGGCCGCGCTGCCGGCGACGTTCGTCCCGCCCTCGGGCGTTCCGGTCGCCGTCGCGGCGGCGGACGCCGACGGGAGGACGTTCGTCTCGGTGGGCGACGTGGCGGCCGTCCTCGGGGGAACGCTCGCGTTCGAGGCGGCGACCGGTTCGTTCGAGCTGAAGATCGGGCCCCACACGGCGGTCTTCGGGACGGAGACGGCCATCGCAGTCGTCGACACGAAGCTCGTCCCCCTCGCCGCCCCGGTGCGCAGCGAAGGTCCGGCGGCCTTCGCCGACGCCGACTTCTTCTCGCGCGTCCTCTCACCCCTCTTCGGCGTGACGTTCGTGTGGGACCGCGCGAGCCGGACCCTCGCGGCGCGCCGCGTGGAGACGCCCGAGATCGGCGTCGAGGCGACGGTCTCGGCGTTCGAGGGGACGACGAAGGTCGTCTTCCGGTTCACGCAGGCGGCGCCGTTCCGCGTGGAGAAGGGGGAGGACCAGGTGGTCCTCCGCTTCCCGGGCGTCAAGCTCGTCCCCGCGCTGCCCGAGATGGCGGTGGACGACAGCCGGGTCGCCCGGCTCTTCCTCCGCCCGGCCGAGCTGGCGGTCCTCCTGAAGGGGAAGAACCTCTCGACGAACGTCTACCCGCTCGCGAGCCCGCCCCGCCTCGTCGTGGACGTGACTCGGGGCGCCCCGCCCCCGCCGCCGGCCGCGCCCGGCCCCTCGCCCGGGGCGACCCGCGTCCCGGGCGCGCTCGCCGTGCCGACGCCGACCCCGAGGCCGGAGCCGAAGGTGGTCGTCCTCGACCCGGGCCACGGCGGGACGGAGGAGGGGGCGAAGGGGCCCGGCGGGCTTCTCGAGAAGGACGCGGTCCTCGCTCTCTCGCGGACGGTCCGCGAGGTTCTCACGGCGCGCGGCTACCGCGTCGTGACGACGCGCGACAGCGACGCCTCCGTCGGCTTCCAGGACCGCGTCGCGACCGCGAACGCCGCGAAGGCCGACGTCTTCCTGTCTCTCCACATGAACGCCTCGCGCTCCCCTTCGGCGCACGGGACCGAGGTCTACTACCTTTCGCTCGACGCCTCCGACCGGGCCGCGGCCGCCCTGGCCGAGGCCGAGAACCGGGACGCCCCCGACGCGACCCCGTCGGCCGAGACGAACGCGGCGCTCCGGGACCTCGACCTCATCCTCTGGGACCTCGCCCAGAACCAGCACATCACCGCCTCGAGCCGCCTCGCCGAGATCATCCAGGGCGACTTCAACCGCCTCCTCGGCATCACGACGCGCGGCGTCAAGCAGGCCCCCTTCCGCGTCCTGATCGGCGTCAACGCGCCGGCCGTCCTCGTCGAGGTCGCCTTCATCTCGAACCCCGAGGAAGAGGAGAAGATCGGCTCGGCCGAGTTCCGCAGGGCGGTGGCCGAGACGCTCGCCGGGTCGCTCGACACGTTCTTCCGCGTCGCCGCCGACAGCGTCGCGCCGGTCCCGTTCGCGCCGCCGCCGGGCGGGCGGCGCTGACGTCCGCCCGATGCCGCGCCGCTTCGCCCTCGCCCTCCTCTCGCTCCTCGTCCTCCTCCTGCTCGGGCTCGTCGTCGGGAGGCAGGTCCACGAGGCCCGGCAGAAGAAGCAGCAGGTCGTGGCGCGGCCCACGCCCACGCGCACCATCCCGCCCCCGCCGACCCCGATCCCGGCGCGGCTCGTCGGCATCTGGTTCGAGTCGGCCGAGGACGGCTTCTTCCGAGCCGAGGCGCGCGAGGTCCCGGCGGCGGTGGACGACATCGCGTTCCTTCGGAGCCTCGGCGCCGCAGTCCTCGAGGGACCCCGCCACCCGGCCCTCCTCCGGCCCTTCCCCGAGGGCTGGACGCTGCGCGCCGCCTACCGCCTCGCCGACGGCCTCGCCGTCCTCGACCTCGCTCCGCCCGCGCCGCCCTCGCCCGAGCCTTCGCCCGGTCCGGCGCCCGAGAGTGGAGCGGCGGCGGCGAAGGGGACGCCGGCCCCCACCCACACCGCCACGCCGCCGCCCGTCGCCATCGAGCCGCCGAAGAGGTGGGAGACGGGCTCGTCGGAAGAGGTGGGCGCCGTGCAGTCGCTCGTCCTCACCGTCACGAGGAACCTCCCTTCCGTCACGCGCGTCATCCTCCTCGTCGGCGGGGAGCCGCTCGAGACCCTCGCCGGGCACGTCGACCTGACGCACCCGCTCCTCCCCGACACCTCGCGCGTCGCCGGCGACGCGCCCATGGTCGCGCCGATGCCGACCCCGCTCCCGACCCCGGCGCCGCCGGAGGCCGACGAGGTCCGCGCCCCGCGCCCGACGCCGCGTCCCGCGCGGCACCTCGACCTCGCATGAACGACGACCGTCCCATCGGCCTCTTCGACTCCGGCGTCGGCGGCCTCACCGTCCTCGACGCCGTGGCCCGCCGCCTCCCTTCCGAGAACCTTCTCTACCTCGGCGACACCGCGCGCCTCCCCTACGGCACGAAGTCGCCCGAGACGGTCCGCCGCTACGCGCGCCGGGCCGTATCGCTCCTCCTCTCGCGGGGGGTCAAGGCGCTCGTCGTGGCGTGCAACACGGCGTCGGCGCTCGCCCTCGACGCCATCGTCGAGGAGGCGGGGGCGGTTCCCGTCGTCGGCGTCGTCGAGCCGGGGGCCCGCGCCGCGCTCCGGAAGGCGCGAGGCCTGACGGGCCCGGACGCCGAGGCGCCGATCGCCGTCCTCGCCACGGAGGCGACGGTCGCCTCCGACGCCTACGGCCGCGCCATCCGCTCGCTCGACCCGTTCCGCACGGTGATGAACGTCGCCTGCCCGCTCTTCGTCCCGCTCGCCGAGGAGGGGTGGACGGAAAACGAGGTCGCGCGGGCGGCGGCGGCGCTCTACCTCGCCCCCGTCGTCGGGGCCGGGGCTCGCATCGTCGTCCTCGGCTGCACGCATTACCCGCTCCTCTCCTCGACGATCGCCGCCTCGCTCCCCGGGGGGACGCTCCTCGTCGACTCGGCGGCCTCGACGGCGGCCGAGGTCGAGGCGCTCCTCGGCGGGCGCGCGCGGCGGGAGGGGGGCGCGGGGGAGACGCACCTCCTCGTCACCGACGCCTCCGAGCGCCTCCGCCGCGTGGCGGGCCGGTTCCTCGGCCGCGAGGCGGCGGCCCTCGAGCTCGTCGACCTGCCGTAAGCTCCGGCGGGATGACTCGCCCCGACGGCCGCCCGCACCTCCAGCTCCGCCCCGTATCGCTCGAGTGCGGCGTCGTGCCGCACGCCGAGGGGTCGTGCCTCGTCGTCCAGGGGAGGACGAAGGTCCTCGTCGTCGCGACGCTCGAGCAGAAGACCCCGCCGTTCCTGCGCGACACGGGGGAGGGGTGGGTCACCGCCGAGTACGGGATGCTCCCGCGGGCGACCCTCGAGAGGACCCCGCGCGAGGCCGCCCGGGGAAAGCAGGCGGGGCGCACGCTCGAGATCCAGCGCCTCATCGGGCGCGCCCTGCGCGGGGTGGCCGACCGGACGACGTTCCCCGACTGGACGGTCACGCTCGACTGCGACGTCCTCGTGGCCGATGCTGGCACCCGCTGCGCCTCGGTGACGGCCGCCTGGGTGGCGCTCGCGCTCGCCCTCGAGAGCCTCCGGAAGAAGGGGGGGCTGAAAAGGCCGCGTCCCTTCCGCGAGGCCGTGGCCGCGATCTCGGTCGGCGTCCTGCCCGATCGCGAGCGGCCCGAGGGAATCGTGGCGATCGACCTCGACTACGCCGAGGACTCCACCGCCCACGTCGACCTGAACGTCGTCGGCACCTCGACGGGGCGCTACGTGGAGGTGCAGGGGACGGCCGAGCGAGAGCCGTTCGACGACCGGCGCCTCCGGGAGATGCTCGGCGTGGCGAAGAAGGGGCTCAGGCGGCTCTTCCGGGCGCAGAGGAAGGCGCTCCTCGGCCGCGTTCCCGACGACTGGCTGCCGCCGGCCTGACCGGCTCTCAGGCCTTCTTCGCCAGCTCCGCGATCAGCTTCGCGACATCCCTCGGGGCCTCGATCGGCGCGTAGTGGCCGACGCCGGGGAGCTTCACGTACCTCGCGTCGTCGCGCGCCTCGCGGATCGTCTCGACGTCCCGCGGCGGGGCGAGCGGGTCGTCGGCCCCGGTCGCGAGGAGGAGCGGGACGGAGGTCCCGGCGAGCTGGCGGGAGAGGGGAGGCGCCGAGAGGAGGCCGTCGACCGAGCGCTCGAGCGCCCGCAGCGCGGCGGCGGCGCCCGGCCCCTTGCGCGACTTCATCCCCCGCGCGACGAAGGCCTTCCTCCCCGGCCCGTCCACGGAGAAGCCGTAGCCGAGAGCGCTCTTCAGCGAGTCGTCCGAGGCGGCGGAGACGAGCGCGGCCCGCGACATCGCCTTCCACTTGAGCCTGTCGGTGAATCCGTAGGCCACCGCCCCGAGAGGCGAGAAGAGGGCGAGCGCGGCGACCCGCCTCGGCGCCACGAACGCCAGCTCGCCGGCGACGCGCCCGCCGAGCGAGTGCCCCGCGACGACGGCCGTCTCCACGTCGCGGTCGTCGAGCTCGCCGAGGACCCAGCGGGCGAGCGAGGCGGGGTCGTAGCTGTCGTGCGGGCGCACGGCCTTCCCGAAGCCCGGGAAGTCGAGCGCCACCGCCTCGAGCCCCTTCGGCAGCGCCGCGGCGACGCCGGCCCAGTCGGCGGCCGAGCCGCCGAGGCCGTGCAGCAGGAGGACCGTCCGGCTCACGCCGCGGCTCCCGGAAGTGGACATCCCACCGTAGCGAGCCGAGAATCCCGTTCGCCGGGGCGTAGCGCAGTGGCAGCGCAGTTGCTTTGGGAGCAACAGGTCGGCGGTTCAAATCCGCCCGCCCCGACCACTCCTCCCGAGGTCCGCTCCCGTCGACGCATGCCGCCGGCCTCTCCCGCCCCGCGCCGGGGCGTCCGCCCGTTTGGGGCGGGATCTTGGCAGAGCGGGCCGGTGCGCGTCGAGGGGCGCGGCTGCGGGGAGCCTGCCGGCCAGCCCCGGCGGCCGGTGGCTCAGCACCGCGACGGCCCGGGAAGAAGCGCCTCGCGTTCGCGTCGCGTCAGCCCGACGAGCGCATCCGCTCCCTCAGCTGCCACTTCGCCGACCCGATGACGTCGAGGAGCCTGGGGAAGACGGGCCGGAACGACTCGGGCGGGTCGTAGAACTGCTCGACGGTGATCCAGACGACGCCGTCCACGAGGACGCACTTGACGGTTTTCAGGTCGCGGTTGACGGCGTTGACCGCCGCCAGGGCCCGCGCCTCCTCCTCGGCGCTCTCGCACTCCCAGGCGCCCGGGAGGCCGATGCGGAAGTAGTCGGGGTCCTTCTCGTCGCGGAAGAGGAAGAGGGTGCGCCCCTCGTGGCGGAACCGGATGTCGCCCTCCTCGTCCACCTCGGGGCGAAAGCCCTCGGCGGCGAGGAAGTCGAAGTACGGCTCGTCGTCGGCGCTGGGAGGCGGCGGGGCGGCCTCCTCGGCCTCGGGCTCGAAGGCGGTCTCTTCGGGCTCGTCGAGAAGCTCGGGGTAGTCGCTCACGGTCTCTCCTTTCGTTCGCCGTCGCGGTGCTCCGCGACGAGGGCGAGCCTGGGGGGCGCGGCCGCCGCGACGGCGAAGCCGACGGCGGGGCGGCGGGAGGCGGCGCACGCGGCCTCGACGGCGCGCGGGGCGCGCGGCGGCAGGTGTCTCAGCCAGAGGAGCCGCCGCTCGGCGGCGCCCGGAAGAGGGAAGGCGAGCCGGGCCGCGAGGCGGCGCTCGAGCGCCGGGTCGAGGACGGCGTCGCGGTTCGTGGTGAGGACGACGACGCCGCGGAAGCACTCGATCTCCTGGAGGAGGACGTTCGTCATCGTCGCCTCCCAGGCGCGGGCCGCCCTCTCGCGCGTCGTCAGGAACGAGTCGGCCTCGTCGAGGAGGACGACGTCGCCCGACCGGCGCGCCTCGGCGAAGAGCGTCTTCCCCGTGCCGGGCGGTCCGTAGAGGAGGAGGGCGACGTTCGGCGCGCCGAGGAGGGTCTCCTCCACGCCCCAGCCGGTCCCGGCGAGCGAGGCGAGCGCCGCCGGGACGGCGAGCGCCTCGGCGAGGCGCTGGCGCGTCGGAAGGGGCAGGACGAGGCCGTCGAGGTCGAGGCGCGGCTCGATCCGCTCGACGAGGGTGGGGTTCCCGGGCGACTCCGGGCCGCTCGACGAACGCGCCGCCCGGGTGACCGGCAGGCCGGAGGGGACGGTCCGCAGGCGGGCGGCCGCCGTGGCCCGGCAGAGGAGGAGGACGGCGAGAGGGTCGGCCGACGCGGGGCCGTCGGCCGCGACGTACCCCTCGACCGCGCAGGCGAGCGCACGGCGGACGCGCGCCGCGGAGTCCCAGCCGGGTCCGTCCGGTACGGGATAGGCCCAGACGGTGCAGCGCTCGGCCGGGTCGGGGGAGGCGCGGTCGAGAAGCGTGGCGGCCGCGCTGAAGGCGGCCTGCAGGCGCCCCCCGGGCGTCGGCGGGAGCCCGAACTCCTCGATCGGGAAGACGCCGGTCACGTGCCGGTCGCTCGCGGCCGTCATCGGGCCCAGCGCCCGGAACCAGGCCTCGAGGCACGCGTCCGGCGAGGCGAACGGCCCCGTCGGGGGCGCGGGGATCCGCCCGGCCCGCCTCACCGAAAGCGCCCCCCGAAGTCGCTCCGCCCGCCCGGGTCGAGCCTGCGCAGGCGCCGCGCTCCGGCGGACGGGCCCTCGGCGAAGCTCCCGAGAACGAGCAGGACGAGGCCGAGAAGAAGCCGTGTGCCCATGGCGCCCTCCCTTCGAGGGGCAATGTCGCGCAGGGGGTCGGACGAACGGTGTCCGACCCTGTGGGCACGCGCATAATCCCGCCCGGAGGGGAGCGATGGCCTTCAAGGACCGCCCGTACTTCCGTCGGATCCTCGACCTGGACGACCTGATCCGTTCGGGGAAGAAGGTGACGGCGACGACCCTGGCGACCCGGTGGGAGACCTCGACGAAGACCGTCCAGCGCCTCGTCGACAACCTCCGCGACGAGTTCGGGGCGCCGCTCGAGTGGGACGCCCGCCGCGGCACCTACTTCTACTCGGACGAGTCCTGGCACCTCCCCTGGCTCTCGATGCGCGGGGCCGACCTCTTCGCCGTCGGCGTCGCCATGAAGGTCCTCCGGATGTACGAGGGGACGCCGGTGGCGAAGGACATGCGGGCGATCTACGACCGGCTCTCCGAGCTGATGCCGCCCGAGGTGCGGATCGCGCCGTCCTCCTTCGTGGAGAAGCTCTACATCCGCCCGCTCGCGCAGCGCCCCGTGGACCCGCGCGTCTGGGAGGCCGTCGCGACCGCCCTGAGGGAGAAGACCGTCCTCGAGGCCGACTATCACAAGCCGGGCGGCGGCGGAGGCTGGCGCGAACTCGAGCCGCTCCACCTCGTCCTCTTCGGGACCGACTGGTTCCTCCTCGCGAAGGACCCGGAGGGGGACGCCGCGAAGACGTTCTACCTCTCTCGGATGAAGGCGGCCCGCGTCGGCCGGCGCCGCTTCACGCCGCCGAAGGGGTTCCGGCCGGAGGAGCACTTCGGCGACACCATCGGCCTCTACGTCGGCAAGCCCCGGTTCCGGTTCCGGGTGCGGTTCGGGGCTGAGGTCGCCGAGTGGATCACCGAGGTGCGCTGGCACGAGAAGCAGAAGCTCTCGCGCCTGCCGGACGGCGGCGTCGAGCTGGAGCTGCCGGCCGGCTCGCTCCTCGAGGCGCGCCGCTTCGTCCTCTCCTTCGGCCGCCACGCCGAGGTCCTCTCCCCCGGGGAGCTCGTCGCGGACGTGACGGAGCACGTGACGGCGCTCGCGAAAGTGTACCGGTAGGCGGGAGGGGCGGGGACGGCCGGCGGTGCCGTGCTCGGTAGCCCTCCGGCGGGCGGCCGGAGGGCAGGATGAGGGGGGAAGAGGGGGCGAAGATGGCCGTCGAGACGAATCCTCTCGAGCGCCGGGTCTACGACGCGCAGCGCCTCTTCGCGGAGCACCCGCCGGTGATCCACGACCCGAACAAGAGGGTCGTCTACGACCTCGCCTGCCCGGAAGGGGCGAGGCACGCGGGCGAGGTCGTCTTCACGCGGTGGGCGCGAATGCCGCTCCCGGAGACGGTCGCGCCGGAGGAGGCGACCGCGCGCGTCGCGCGGGCCGACGGCTTCTACGACTACGCGCCGGTGCTGCCGGGCGCGGTCGAGTGGCACGTGAACTTCGCCGACCCGCGCCTCTTCTTCGGATACGGGGGCGGGCTCTTCGCGCAGGACGAGATGCAGGTCGCCGAGCACCCGGTCCTCGCCGCGCTGAAGGAGGCGCTCGACGCCGGCGACGGCACCCCGAAGACGGAGGAGGAGGGGCAGCCGACGCCCGTCCTCGTGAAGGGGGCCGAACGGCGGTGCCACGTGGCGACCGGGCCGGACGTGGGCGAGGGGCGGCCGCACGGACTCTACGGGAACGCGTTCGCCCGCGCGACGCGCGAGGCCGTGAGGCGCGCGACGTCGCGGATCGAGCCGCCCACGGTGACGAACCTCATCGCGATCGCGGCGCCCGGCTACGGGTCGGGGGCCTACACGAAGAGCCAGGTCGACGAGATCCTCGCGACGGCGTACACGGGGTTCCGCGCGGCGGTGATCGAGAGCGGCGGGGCGTCGGCGGTCGTCCACTCGGGCTTCTGGGGATGCGGCGCCTTCGGGGGGAACCGCGTCCTCATGCTGCTGCTCCAGGTGGTGGCGGCCGGCGCGGCGGGCATCGAGAGGCTCGTCCTGCACCTTCCGGGGTCGGGCGGGGCGGAGGCGCTGGCCGCGGCGCTCGGGGTGATCCGGGAGGAGCTCGCCGGTCCGTCGATCGCGACGGAGGAGCTCGTCCCTCGCCTCGTCGCGAAGCGCTTCACCTGGGGGGTGAGCGACGGGAGCTGAGCCGCGGCGCGCCGTCGCGCGCCGCGGCTCGAACGGCCGCTACTTCCTCGCCACCTTCGGCGGCTCGTACTCGGGGGCCTGGTTCTTCACCGGGGGAACCGTCTTCAGGTAGGCGAAAACGGCCTTCAGGTCCTCCTCCGTCGCGTGGCGGTAGGCGGGCCACGGCATCGGCGGGGCGATGGGGCGGCCGACGCCGAGGTGCTTGCCCTCCTTCAGGGCCTTGACGAAGTTCGCTTCGCTCCAGGGGCCGAGGCCGGTCGCGTCGGGGGTGAGGTTGATCGCGTAGCTGACGCCCCATGGGCCGGCGAAGGCGGTGTTCGTGGCGTTGCCCGCCCAGAGCCAGCCTTTCGGGTCGGGCACTGGCGCCTGCGGGAGCTTCATCTCGCGGGGATGACCGGCGAGGCGGCGCGACATGTCGGGCTCTGGGCCCTTCGCTCCCATCTTCATCGGGGTGTGACAGTCGTCGCAGCCCATGATGCCGACGAGGTACTTGCCGCGCGCGATCTCGGGCGAGACGCCGAACGTCAGGGGCTTTTTCGGGGCGTCGGCGCCGAGGAGCGTCGCGGAGGCGAGGAGCGCCGCCGCGGCGCCTGCGAAGGCGGCTCGGCGGACGGTCCCCGGGACGGGACGGGCAAGAGAAGCGCGGACGGAGATCGTCGAAGCGGTCATCGGAGTCTCCCTTTCGATCGGTTGCGGCGAGCCGGGTCTGGTACGTCGCCGGGCTCCCGGGGTTTCGGTCTTGCTGCTCGGTCGAACGGAAAGATGTGGCGCGGGCGCGGCCGCGGCCACCTAAGAACCGCCTAACGCCTCCTAAGAATTCACTAAGCGACGGGGGCTGCGGTACCCTCGCCCCACCGTGGGAGTTCCGGAGAACCTCTCGTCCCTTCTCGGGGGGCTGGTTGCGGTGCACGTCGCGACCCGCGACGCGTCGCTCGTCCCCGACGAGGTGATGGGCGCCGCCGCCGCACTCGACGCCGAGGGTCGCCGGCTGACCGTCTACCTGCCGGTCGCCACGTCGCAGACGAGCCTCGCGAACCTGCGCGACAACGGTGCGATCGCGGTCGTCCTCTCGCAGCCGCTCACGCACCGGACGGTGCAGCTGAAGGGGCGGGCGGAGGAGATCCGCCCGGCCCGGGAGGACGAGCGGGAGGAGCTGCTCGCCTTCGCGGCGGCGTTCGACGCGGAGGTGGAGACGATCGGGCTCCCGCCGGCGATGGTGCGTCGCCGGACGAAGTGGCCCTGCCACGCGGTGACGTTCGCGATCTCGGAAGCCTGGGAGCAGACGCCGGGGCCCCGCGCCGGCGAGCCGCTCGCGCCGGGGGACGACCGATGATCCACAGGCTCCCCGGTCTCGCCCGCTGCTTCCAGGGGATCGTCCCCGGCGCGCTCGCCACCTGCGCCCCGGACGGGACGCCGAACGTCACGTACCTGAGCCAGATCCGCCAGGTGGACGAGCGGCACGTGGCCCTCTCGCGCCAGTTCTTCAACAAGACGAGCCGCAACCTCGAGGCGAACCCGAAGGCGACGGCGACCGTCCTCGACCCGGTCACGTTCGAGCAGTGGAAGCTCGGCCTCCGGTACGTGAGGTCGGAGACGGACACGCCGCTCTTCGTAGAGATGGCCCTCCGGATCGAGGCGATCGCCTCGCACACCGGGATGAAGGGGATCTTCCGGCTCCTCTCGGCCGACGTCTGCGAGGTCGAGTGGGTTCGGCCCGTCGAGGGCTTCCTCGAGCCGGCGGAGCCGGGTTGCGTCGGGGCGCCCGCAGCCGCCGGGCCGATGACGGAGATCCGGGCGCTCTCGATCGTCTCCTGCCGCGTCAACCGCGCGGCCGACCTCGAGTCTCTTCTCGCGGACTCCCTCGACGCGCTCGACGAGGTCTTCGGCTTCCGGCACTCGATGGTCCTCCTCCTCGACGAGAGCGGGAGGACCCTCACGACGATCGCGAGCCACGGCTACGGGGAGAACGGCGTCGGTGCGGAGGTGGCGGTCGCGCAGGGGCTCGTCGGGACGGTGGCCGCCACCGGAGCCCCGCTGCGCCTCTCCGGGATGGAGTCGCTGCTGCGCTACTCGCGGGCCGTGCGCGGGACGGTGGAGGCGGCGGGAGGGGGCGCGGGGCTGCGCCGGGAGATCCCCCTCCCGGGCCTCCCCGACGCCGAGAGCCAGCTCGCGCTGCCGCTCCTCGTCGAAGACCGCCTCGTGGGGGTCCTCGCCCTCGAGAGCCGCGACCCGCTCGCGTTCGAGGAGTGGCACGAGGAGTTCCTCCTCGTCCTCGCGAACCAGGTCGCCATCGGGATCGACCGCCTCTCGGAGTCGCCCGAGGAGGAGGCCCCGGAGCCGGCGCCTTCCGTCGCGCCCGCCGCGGTTCCCGCGAAAGCGCCGCGGTCGTTCGTCTACTACCGCTCCGACGACTGCGTCTTCGTCGACGGGGAGTACCTGATCCGCAACGTCCCGGGGAAGATCCTCTGGAAGCTCCTCCGAGCCCGCCGCGACGAGGGGCGGCGCGAGTTCACGAACCGCGAGCTTCGCCTCGACGCCTCGCTCGGCCTCCCCGCGGTGAAGGACAACCTCGAGACGCGGCTCATCCTGCTGCGCCGGCGGCTCGAGGCCAAGTGCCCCGACGTGCGGATCGTCCCGGTGCGGCGGGGGCGGTTCGCGCTCGAGATAGACGGGGAGATCGCGCTCGAGGAGCGCGACGGGGGCTGACGGCCGGGGATCGCTGTCGCCGACGCCGGGGCGCGAGGCCGGGTCAGGCGGGCGCGAGGGCGTTCGGGGCCGAGAGGCCGGCGGCGCGAAGGGCGGCGACGACGGCGGGGACGTCGTCGGTGACGAGGGAAGCAGCCCCGAGGCCGGCGAAGCGGACGGCCTCGGCGGGGTCGTTGACCGGCGAGACATGGACGGCGACCCCTTCCTCCTTCGCCTCGGCGAAGAGGCGCTCGGAGGCGAGCGCGACGGCGGGGGCGACGCCGCGGCACCCGTTCGGGAGGTTCGGCCAGAGGCGGCCCTCCGGGCGGTAGACCGTGGCGTCGTAGCAGAAGGCGGTCTCGACGTCCGGCTGCGCCTCGCGCGTGCGCCGGAGGGGCTCGGGCGCGCTGCTCGCGACGACGCTCCGCTCGAGAGCATTGAGCTGCGTCAGGAGCGCGGCGACGCGGAACTCGAGGAGGCCCGGACGGGGCGAGGGGCCGGGCTTGAGCTCGACCAGGAAGCGGCCGTCGTGGCCGTAGCGCTGGAGGACGTCGCGCAGGAGCGGGACGGAGCCGGTCTTCTCTCCCCGGACGAGGGAGACGCGGAGGAGGTCGAGGAGGGCGAGGGAGGCGATCGGGACGCGCTGGTTCCCGAGGACGACCTCCGCGTCGGCCGAGACGACGACCTCGCCGTCGGCCGTCAGGCGGACGTCGAGGTGGAGGGCGTCGGCGCCGTCGGCCTCGGCCTGGTCGAAGGCTTCGACGGTGTTCTCGACGGCGTCCCGGGTGGAGCCGCGGCGGGCGACGACGAGAGGGCTGCCGGAGCGGAAGACGTTCATTCCGCGAAGGATTATCCTCGCGGACGATGAAACCGCGAGGGGGCTCACGCTCCGGGCCGCCGAGGCGGCCCACTGGACGCCCGCCGGCCCGTCCCGGCGCACGTCCTCCGTTCAGGCCAGACGACCGTCCCGCTCCCCGCGCCGAGGGGGGCGCCGCCGACCGCCCGCGCCCGCCGTTCGTGCGCGACGCGCGCCCGCCGTTCCGTCGGGACGACCGTGCTGCAGGACCGCGCCCCGACAGGCCGCCCTTCCGACGCGACGACCGGCCTGCCGGGCCGCGTCCGGACCGCCCGCCGTTCCGCGCGAGGGACGACCGTCCGCCGTTCCGTCGGGACGATCGCCCGGCGGGTCCCCGTCCCGAGAGGCCGCCCTTCCGGAATGACGACAGGCCCGCGGGTCCCCGTCCCGACCGGCCTCCCTTCCGCCGTGACGACCGGCCCGCGGGGCCGCGTCCGGACCGGCCGCCGTTCCGCGGGAGGGACGACCGCGCGCCGTTCGTGCGGGACGAGCGTCCGCCGTTCCGGCGTGACGACCGCGCGGCGGGACCACGTCCCGAGAGGCCGCCGTTCCGCCGTGACGACCGGCCTGCCGGGCCGCGTCCGGATCGTCCGCCGTTCCGCGGAAGGGACGACCGCGCGCCGTTCGTGCGCGGCGCGCGCCCGCCGTTCCGGCGTGACGACGGCGCGGCGGGACCGCGCCCCGAGAGGCCGCCGTTCCGTCGGGACGACCGTCCTGCGGGGCCGCGCCCGGACCGCCCCGCGTTCCGGGCCCGCGACGATCGCCCCTCCTTCCGCCGCGACGGCGCGCCCCCGGCGCCGCGGCTCGCGCCCCGCCGCCCCGAGGCGGGAGGCCGGCCGCCCGTTCGTCGCGAGAGGCCGGCGGCCGAGAGCCGGACCGCCGTCGTCGCCGACGCGATGCCGGCGACGGTCCGGCGCGAGCTGAAGGCGCGCCCGGACCGGCCGCTCCCGGCAGGTCCGTTCCCGCTGCCGCTCTCCACGCTCGACTGGCTCCTCTCCCGCGAGACCCCCGCGGCGCGATACGTCGCGCTGCGCGACATCCTCCACCGCCCGGCCAAGGACATCGAGCGGCGAAAGGCCCGCCAGGCGCTGTTGCGCGACACGTTCCTGCGCGACTCGCTGTCGCACCTGCGCGGGATGCTCCCCACCGGCGCGGCGCCCGACTCCGCCGCCGCCGTCGACCCGGGGACGTCGTTCGTCCTCCTCCTCCTCGAGGTGGGTTGCGACGCCGACGTGCCCGAGCTGAAACACGCGGCGGACCTCCTCCTCGCGCGCTGGCAGCGGGTCTTCGTCGAGATCGAGCGGGGCGACCTGCCACCCGTGGGGAGCGGCTTCGTGGCGGCCTGCCGCGCCCTCGTCCTCCTCGGCTACGCCGCCGACCCGCGTCTCCTCGGGGCGGCGGAGCTCCTGGCCCGCCGGCGCGTCACGTCGGAGGCCGACGGGAGCGTGGCGGGGGACCTCCTCGTCCTCACCTCCGTCGCGGAAGACGGGCGGTCGCCGGTGGTGCGCAACGCCCTCTCCTTCTGCGTCGAGAGGGCCCGGGGCGTCGAGCTCTCCGCCATGCCGAACGAACGGCTCGCGTGCGGCCTCGGCGTCGGCGACCCGTCCGACCTGCTCGAGCTCCTTCGCGCGCTCGCCGCGGCCGGGGCCCCGCGCTCGCCGGAGGTGGACGCCGCGCTCTCGCGCCTCGCCGCGCGCGCCGACCACCGCGCCCGGTGGAAGCTCGAGCGTCCGATCGGGGTCCCGCTCCCGGTCCCGCTCGAGCGGGAAGGAGAGCTCTCGCGCTGGGTGACGATCCGCGCCCTCGGGGTGATGCAGCACTTCCTCGGACTGACGATCACGGGGGTCCCATGAGACGGCGAATCCCCTTTCTCCTCTTCCTGGTCGTCCCGCTCCTCCTCCCGGCCTGCGGCAAGCTCTTCGGGCCGCCGCCCCGCCCGCGGACCGACGGGTATTCCGCGCTCGTGACGGTCCGGGCCGACGGCGCCGAGCTCGCGAAGTTCCGGCTCTGGGTCCGCGGCGAGGCCGTCCGGCGCAGCACGACGGACGCCGAAGACTCGACGTACTTCGTCCGGGAGACCTCGCAGGGGCCCGTCTTCGAGGTCGACCCGGCGGCGAAGACCTGGCGGGAGGGAAACGCGGAGGCGCTCCTGGCGCACCTCGACGACCTCCCGCTCGGGGCCGACTTCAACCACGCCGCCGAGGCGAACCGCCGCGGGGTCAGGGACTATCACCGCGAGTCGGACGCCGTCTTCGCGGGGAACGCCTGCGCGATCTGGCGCTACGACGACGTTCCGGACGCCCTCAACTCCCCGTCCACGGCCTACTGGACGGCGCCCGCCCTCGACGGGATCGTGGTGCGGAAGATCCGCCGGATCCCCGGGTCCGACGGCACGGACGAGAAGAGGTTCGTCGAGCTGACGCTCGTCCGTTTCGGCGCCGCGCCGGAACTCTTCCGGGTGCCGGAAGGGTATCGGCGCGAGGGCGGCCTGGCGCGTTAGCGCGGAATCCCCGGAACGCCCCTGTCCCGTTCTGGTAAATTCGCGCTCCTCCCGGGTCGTCACGGAACGGGGAACCCGTTCAAGGAGCCAGTGCCGATGAAGTCGTACGCGATCCTGCTCTCCTCCGCCCTCCTCGCAGCCCTTCCCCTGGCCGGCGCGACGCCCGTCGATCCGAAATCCCCGATCCCCGGCTACCCGGACGGGCGCGGGCCCAAGGGGCCCGTGAGCGTGAAGATCCTCTCTCCCGCGGCCGACGAGCTGTTCCCCATGCCCGCCGCCGAGGCGGGCCAGCCCGCGCCGAAGGGGGCTCGGGTCGAGGTGAAGGTCGCGGTCGAGAACTTCGAGCTCTGGAAGGACGAGGCGACCGGCAAGGGTCAGCACGTCCAGCTCGTCCTCAACGGGAGGGCGCTGCCGGCCTGGTACCAGGTCGACAAGCCGTGGATCTTCCCGGCCCTTCCGAAGGGGACGCACACCCTTCTCGCGTTCGTCCAGCGGCCCTGGCAGGAGACGATCCGCGAGGCCGGCGCGTTCGCGGCCGTGACGTTCCACGTCGGCGAGAAGAGCACCAAGCCGGCCTTCGACGTGAACCAGCCTTCGATCACCGTCACCGCGCCGCGCGGGAAGCTGGACCCGGCCGACGCGACGAAGGTCCTCTTCGACTTCTTCGTGACGGGCTGCAAGCTCGGCCCCGCGACCGACCCCGAGGCCTGCCAGGTCGTCTACCGGCTGAACCAGGACCCGCAGGTGGTCCTCACGGAGTGGGAGCCGGTCTTCTGGGAGAAGATCCCCGTCGGCAAGCACGGCTTCGTCGCGGCCCTCTACAAGGGGGAGAAGCGGATCGAGTCTCCCTTCTCGCTGGCCCAGGGCTTCTTCGAGGTCGCCGAGAAGAAGGCTCCGGCCGCGGCTCCGGCGAGCGGAGCGCAGCCGGCTGCCGCCCCCGCCCCGCAGGCCCCTCCGGCCGGCTGACGCATTCCCGGTTCCGGGCGCGGGACCCTTCGTCCCGCTCCCGCTCCCGATGCCGCTCGTCTACGAAAGCCCCGGCACCCGGCCCTGCGCCGTCGACCCGCCGCTCGTCCTCGCGCCGATGGCGGGGATCACGGACGGGACGTACCGCCTCCTCCTTCGCCGGATGGGGGGCGTCGGCCTCGTCACGATGGAGTTCGTCTCCTCCGAGGGGCTGACTCGCGGGAACCGCCGGACCGAGCGGCTCCTCCGGTGGGACCCCGAGGAGCGCCCCCTCTCGATCCAGATCTACGGCGCGGACGCCGCCCGGATGGCGGAGGCGGCGCGCCGGGTCGAGGAGGAGGGGGTTGACGTCTGCGACATCAACATGGGCTGCCCGGCGAACAAGATCCTCAAGGGATGCGCCGGGGCGGGGCTGATGCGCGACCTCGGCCGGGCCAAGGGGATCATCGCCGCCTGCAGGAAGGCGCTCCCGACGACGCCTCTCACCGTGAAGTTCCGGGCGGGGATCACGGAGGAGACGACGAACTTCGTCGAGCTCGGACGGATCTGCGAGGGGGAGGGGGTCGCCGCCGTCGCCCTCCACCCGCGGACGGCGAAGCAGATGTACTCGGGCCGGGCCGACTGGAGTCGCATTGCGAGGCTGAAGGAGGCCGTGCGGATCCCGGTCGTGGGCAACGGCGACGTGGAGCATCCGGAGGACGTCCCCCGGATGTTCCGCGAGACCGGCTGCGACGCCGTGATGATCGGCCGGGCCACGATGAAGAACCCCTGGATCTTCCGCCAGGCGGCGGACCTCCTGGCGGGGAGGCCCTACCGGGTCGCGACGCTCGAGGAGCGGCGCGACGTCATCCTCCAGCACTTCCGCCTGATCCGCGAGGCGGAGGAGGACGTGCCGAAGCGGATGATGGGAAAGCTGAAGACCTTCACCGGCTGGTACACGCACGGGGTCCCGAAGGGGACCGAGCTGCGGCGCCGGATCCAGTCCCTGCCGAGCCCGGAGGCCTTTCTCGAGGCGGTGGAGGCGTTCTTCGCGCTCCGGATCGACGAGCGGGACGGGAAGGTGTCCGCTCCGGAGGTCCCCGAAACCCCACCCGCCAGCCCGGTTCTTGCGTAAGACTCTCCGGGAGGTCCTCTCCGTGCGAAGTGTCGTCTCTGCCTTCCTCTTCTTCCTCGTGGCCGCATCAACGGCCCCCGCCCCCGCCCAGACGGTGCAGCAGACCTCCGGCGAGGCGCTCGGCGTCACGATCCCGCTCGAGCTCAGGGAGCAGTTCCTCGGGACGAGCGCCGGCAAGACGGTCGTCCGCTTCACCCTCACCTTCTCCCGGGCCGATCTCAGGGAGACGGCGAAGCTGGCCCCGCGGGTCTACGCGTTCTTCGTCGCGGGCGAGGCGAAGGGGGCCGGGGGAGAGGTCGTCGACTCGTTCCGCGAGCCGGTGGACGTCGACCTCGGCGACACGGACCTTCAGAAGCCCCTGACGGCCTCGTTCCTCCGTCCCCTCCCGCCGGGGGACGTCACGCTGAGCCTCCGCCTCGAGGCCGCGACCGGGAAGGCGCTGGCCCTCAGGGCCGTGACGCTGACCGTCCCGAAGATGACGTCCGAGTTCCGGGCCGAGGACGCCGGCGACGTGACGGCCTCGTCGATCCTCCTCGAGGACGCCAACCGCGACGAGCCGGCCGCCCGCGCCGGGGAGCTCCTCCGGTTCCTCCCGCCGCAGAGGGAGGTCCCGGTCGGCCTCCTCCGGATCGAGTGCGAGGCGAAGCCGCCGATCACGAGAGTCGAGTTCCACCTCGGAGACAAGCTCATCCTCGCCCGCAACCGCCCGCCGTTCACGGTGGAGCTCGACCTCGGCAAGGTCCCGCGCCGGCAGACGCTCCGGGCCCTCGGCTACGACCGGCTCGGCAACTTCGTCGACGCGGACGCGTGGGCCCTGAACGAGAAGGAGGCCAGGCTCGTCGTGAGGGTCCTCGACCTGCCAAAGGCGAAGGGCCGGGAGGACGCCGAGGTGAAGGTGACGGTCCAGGGCGTGGCGGGGGCGGCGGCGAGGAGGGTGGAGCTCTTCCTCGACGACCGCAAGGTCGCGGAGTGGACTTCGCCGCCCTACCGGGCGACGGTGCCCGCGGCCGACGTCGCGAAGGCGACACTGATGCGCGCCTCGGCCTGGGACGCCGAGGGCAAGGAGTACTCCGACTTCAGGATGCTGAAGGGAGACGACCGGTTCCTGGCGGCCGTCGACGTGAACCTCGTCGAGCTGAACGTCTCGGTCTTCGACGCGGCGGGGCGCTTCGCGAAGGGCCTCTCGAAGGAGGACTTCACCGTCCTCGAGGACGGCGTCCCGCAGGGCCTCTCCGCGTTCGAGTTCGCCGAGTCGCTCCCGATGGCCCTCGGCCTCGTGATCGACGGCTCGGGCTCGATGGACAAGTCGATGCCGCTCGTCAAGCAGGCGGCGACGGAGTTCGTCACGAACGTGATCGGGGAGAAGGACAAGGGGTTCGTGATCGAGTTCCGCGAGAGGCCGACGCTCCTTTCGCCGATGACGTCGCGCCGGGGAGACCTGATCCGCGCCATCGGCGAGACGCGCCCCGGCGGCGCGACGGCCTTCTACGACTCCGTCATCCTCGGCCTCTACCAGTTCCGGTCGCTCGCCGGCAAGAAGGCGCTCGTCGTCCTGACCGACGGCAAGGACAACCACTCCTCGACCGACTTCCCCACGCTGAAGCGCTACGCGCGGACGGCCGGCGTCCCGATCTTCGTCATCGGCCTCGAGCTCTCGATGTTCGACGTGGGGCTGAAGTCGCGCCTGAAGGAGCTCGCCGAGGACACCGGCGGCGAGATGTTCCTCGTCGGCAAGGCCGCGGAGCTGCCGGAGATCTACCGGAAGATCGAGACGGAGGTCCGCTCCCAGTACTTCCTGAGCTACCTCACGGAGTCGAAGAAGAAGGAAGACGAGTACCGGCTCGTCGAGGTCCGCATGACGAAGCCGGACCTCAGGGCGAAGACGATCCGCGGCTACTTCCCGTAGGCCGACGGGTCAGGGCCGGGGCGAAGCCGCGCCGCGAGGGCGGCGACGTGCTCCGGACGCGTTCCGCAGCAGCCACCGACGAGCCGGGCGCCGAGGCCCACCCAGGAGAGGGCGGCCTCGGCGTAGACGCCCGGGGCGATCGGCTCCGCGAAGAGACCCGCCGCCTCGTCGGTCGGAACGCCGGTGTTGCCGTACGCGGCCAGCGGGACGCGGGGCGCCGCGGCGGCGAGGAGCGCGAGGCTCGCGGCGAGCCGGCGGGCCGGGACGCAGTTCACGCCGAGGGCGACGGGGGGCGAGGGAAGGTCGAGAAGCGCGATCGCGGCCTCCCCGAGAGGCTCGCCGGAGAGGAGCGCGCCGTCCTCCCGCGTCGTCGCCGAGGCGACGACCGGCAGGCCCGTGGCGGCCGCCGCGCGCGCGGCCGCGAGCCACTCGCGCGCGGTGCCGAACGTCTCGAGGAGGAGGAGGTCGACGCCCGCCCGGGCGAGCGCCGCGGCGTGGAGGGCGTGGAGCCGGGCCAGGTCGCGTTCGGGAGGGACGAGGTCGGGGCGCCAGCAGTCGGCGACGGGCGCGACGGAGCCGGCGACGAGGACGCCGGGCCGCGCGGACGCGGCCTCCCGGGCGAGCGCGACGGCGCGGCAGGTGGCGTCGGAGGCGGCGGGGCCGAGGAGGCCGGGCTGCGTGCGGAAGGTGCCGGCGGTCAGGACGTCGGCCCCGGCGGCGGCGTTCTCGCGGTGGACGGCGAGGACGAGCTCGGGCCGCTCGAGGACGGCTCGCGCGCTCCAGAGCGGGGGAGCCGACGGGGCGCCACGGCGCGCGAGCTCGGTCCCCAGGGCCGCGTCGAGGAGGAGCGGCGGCGCCTCGCGGAACCGCGCGAGGAGTCCCGGGGCTCTCACTCTCCGGCGGCCGGGAAGGCGCCGGAGATCGGCCCCTGCCCGAAGCGTGCGCCGTACGCGAGCGCGGCGAGGCCGGCCCGGTTGTGCGCGCCGGTCTTCCGGAAGGCGCTCGCGAGGTGCGAGCGCACCGTCTCGACGGAGATTCCCATCTCCTCGCCGGCCTCCCGGTTCGAGAGGCCGTGCGCGACGAGGGCGACGACGGAGGCCTCGGCCTTCGTCAGGTCGAACCTCTCGACGAGGGCTCCCTCGTCCACCGGCGGGGGCGCGTCGTTGGAGACGACGAAGACGACGGAGGGTTTCTCCGAGGGGCCGGCGCCGTCCTCCTCGGCCACGTCGGCCGCGACGAGACGGAGGGTCCCGCCCTGGCGGCGCGGGTCCTCGACGGAGGCGGCGGACTCGTCGTCGCCGCCGAGGGCGTGACGGGCGGCCCGGAGGACGGCCGAGGTGATGGCCGGGCCGCCGAAGTGCTTCCTCGCGGCGGCGTTCATCGCGAGAAGACTCCCCTCGCGGTCCAGGACGAGGGCGGCGACCGGGAGGCGGTCGAGGACGACCTGCATCGCGCGGGCGCGCCGCGAAAGGTCCTCGAGGAGGCTCTTCATCGTCTCCATGTCCTCGAGGAGCGGCAGGACGAGGCGCCCGAACGCCAGCTCGCTGTCGGTGTAGTCGCCCGAGTACGCCTCGGCCTCGAGCGTCTTCTTCCCGCTCTTCTGGAGCCTCTCGAGAAGCCTGCGGACAGCCTCGAACCTCATCCGGGCGCGCTCTCCTCCGACTATACAGGTGGGAGGGGTGTGCAGATAATCCGCGCCATGTCACATCCGAAGCGGAACTGGGCCCTCGTCCTCGGAGCGTCCTCGGGTTTCGGCGAGGCGGCGTCGATCGCCCTCGCGAAGTCCGGGCGGAACGTTTTCGGCGTCCACCTCGACCGCCGCGCCACGCTCCCGAACGTGGAGCGGATCGCCGGGGAGATCGAGGCCGCCGGGGGGCGCGCGATCTTCTGGAACGTGAACGCCGCGGATGCAGAGAAGCGCGCCGAGGTGATCGCGGGGATGACGGAGGCGCTCGCGGCCGACGCCGGGGGGCCCGCGGTCGACGTCGTCCTCCACTCCCTCGCCTTCGGGACGCTCAAGCCGTTCCTCGGCGACGAGAAGGAGCGGATGACCCAGGCGCAGATGGACATGACGCTCGACGTCATGGCCCACTCGCTCGTCTACTGGACGCAGGACCTCCTCGCCGCCGGCCTCCTCGGGGCGGGCGCGCACGTCTTCGCGATGACGTCCGCGGGAAGCCACCGGATCTGGCCTTCGTACGGCGCGGTCTCCGCGGCGAAGGCGGCCCTCGAGAGCCACTGCCGCCAGCTCGCCGTCGAGCTCGCCCCGAAGGGGATCGCCGTGAACGCGATCCGCGCCGGCGTCACCGACACGCCGGCCCTCCGGAAGATCCCGGGCAACGCGCAGATGATCGAGAGGGTCCTCGCGGTCCACCCGGCCGGCCGCCTGACGACGCCCGAGGACGTGGCGAACGTCATCGTCGCCGTCGCGCGGCCGGAGACGGTCTGGCTGACGGGGAACGTCCTCGGCGTCGACGGCACCGAGGACCACATCGGGTGATCGCGCTCCCGGCCGGCACCTTCGCCCTCGTCACCGGCGCCTCCGGCGGCATCGGCGAGGCGATCGCGCGGGGGCTGGCGGCGCGGAAGGTCCCGCAGCTGCTCGTCGCCCGCTCGGGCGACAAGCTCGAGGCCCTCGCGACCGAGCTCCGCGCGCTCTCGGGGGTCGAGGTCGACGCCCTCGCCCTCGACCTCGCCTCGGACGGGGCCGTGGAGAGGCTCTTCGCCGCGACGGAAGGCGCCGGGAAACCCGTCGGCCTCCTCGTCAACAACGCCGCCTTCGGCTTCTACGGCCCGCAGGTCGAGCAGGACCTCGAGCGGACGCTCCGGATGCTGCGGCTGAACGTGACGGCGACGGTCGAGCTGACCGACCGGTTCCTCGGTCCGATGCGCTCGCGAGGGAGCGGGTTCGTCCTGAACGTCGCCTCCACGGCGGCGTTCCTCCCCGTCCCCTACATGGCCGTCTACGCGGCCACGAAGGCGTTCCTCCTCTCGCTCTCGCAGGCCCTCCACGAGGAGCTGCGTCGGGAGGGGGTCGTCGTGACGGCGCTCTGCCCCGGCACGACGCGGACCGACTTCCACCGCGTCGCCGGCCTCGCGCAGGGGACGAGCAACCCCTTCCCGTCTCTGTCGGCCGAGACGGTTGCGGAGGCCGGCCTCCGCGGCCTCGAGCGGGGGAAGGCGATCGTCGTCCCGAATCTCCTCGACTCGGCCTGGATCTTCACCGGCCGCCTCGTCCCCCGCACCCTCCCGCCGAAGATCGGTGCCGCCGTCTTCTCGCGGCTGAAGCGCGGCAAGCCGGTCTGAGCCGGCGCGGCCCGGGCCGCGGGATCGGCTGCCTCAGACGTGCTCGCGGCGCGAGGCGATCGTGCCGCCGAGGAGGCCCGCGAGGACCCCGCCGAGGACGAGGAGGCCGCAGGTCGAAGGGGCGAGGAACCTCACGACGAAGACCCCGAGGAGGACGTTCTCCGTCGAGGCGACGAAGAGAAGGAGCCCGCGGAAGGCGAGGGCGAGCAGGCCGAGCGCCAGGAGGCCGCCGAGGAGCCCCTGCAGGATTCCGCCGAGGAGGAACGGGCCGCGGATGAGGACCTCCGGCGCCCCGACGAGGCGGAGGATGTCGATCTCGTCGCGGTGGAGGAGGATCGTCAGCCGCACGACGTTCGCGATCGTGAAGGCGGCGCCGAGGGCGAGGAGGACGCCGGCGGCGAAGCCGGAGGCGGCGACGAGGCGGACGACGCCGCGGAGGCGGCGGATCCAGTCGACGTCGAACTGCACGTCCTCGACGGAGGGGTGGGACGCGAGGTTGGCGAGGAACGGGCGGAGAGCGCCGGAGGAGATCGCGCCCGGGAGGAGGTCGAGCTCGACCGAGGCGGGGAAGGGGTTCGCCGAGAGGGACCCCGCGGCGCCGGCCAGGCTTCCGAAGGAGCGGGCGAAGCGGCCCCGCGCGTCCTCGGCGGAGACGCGCCGGACGGCGGCGACGAGCTGCGACTCGAGCGCGGTCCGCTCGAGCGCGGCCTTCGCGGCCTCGTCGGCGCCCGGTTTCAGGAAGACGGTGACGGCGGTCTCCTCGCGAAGGGTGTCGACGACGCCGCCCAGGTTCTCGGCGGCGAGGAGGAAGAGGCCGAGGAGGAAGAGGGAGAAGGAGATCTGGAGGATCGAGACGACGGTCACCCGGCGCGCGCGCCAGAGGCCCGTGAGCGCCTCGTCGAGGAGGGACGCGAGCGCGGCGCCGCGCTTCACGGCGCCCCGTCCTCGTGGGGAGGGAGGCGGACGCCGCCGTCGCGGCGCCACCCGGCCTGCGGAGGGAGCGCGGCCTCGACGAGCCCCTCGAGGACGCCCCCCCGGTCGAGCGTCAGGCAACGACGCCCGGTCTCCCGGATGAGCGCGACGTCGTGCGTGGCGACGAGGACGGTCGTCCCGCGGACGTTGATCTGGGAGAAGAGCCGCATGACCTCCTGGGCGAGGCGCCGGTCGAGGTTCCCGGTCGGCTCGTCGGCGATGAGGAGCTCCGGCTCGTTCACGAGCGCGCGGGCGAGCGCGACCCGCTGCTGCTCGCCCCCCGACAGCTCCTCGGGGAAGGCGTTGACCCGGTGGTGGAGCTCGACGAGGCGCAGCACCTGGTAGGCACGGCGGCGGCGCTCGGAGAGCGGCACGCCGAGGAACTTCAGGACGAACGAGACGTTCTCGAAGACGGTCCGCGTGGGAAGGAGCTTGTAGTCCTGGAAGACGATCCCCATCGTGCGCCGCAGCTCGGGGATCCGCGACGGGGCCATCGCGCCGACGTTCCGTCCGTTCACGAGGATCTGCCCTTCGCCCGGCCCTTCCTCGCGGTAGAGGAGCTTCAGGACGGTCGTCTTCCCGGCGCCCGAGGGGCCGGTGAGGAAGACGAACTCCCCCTGGGCGATCTTGAACGAGAGGTTCTTCAGGACGCGCCGGCCGTGGTACTCCTTGGCGACGCGGTAGAACTCGATCACGCGTCGAGGCTCTCGCGCAGGAGGCGGTTCACGAGGGAGGGGCTCGCCCTGCCCCCCGTCGCCTTCATCACCTGGCCGACGAACCACCCGAACGCGGCCGCCTTGCCGCCGCGGTAGGCCGCGACCTGCGCCGGGTTCGCAGCGAGGACCCCGCCGACCGCGGCGCGGATCTCCTCCTCGTCCGTCACCTGGACGAGCCCCTTCTCCCGGATCAGGGCGTCGACGTCGAGAGTCCCTTCGCAGAGGAGAGGGAAGAGCTCCTTGGCGATCTTCCCCGAGATGGTCCCGTCGTCGATCCTCGCCACGAGGCGCGCGACGGCGGACGGCGCGGCGGGAAGGCGCCCCTCCTGGCGGTCGGCGTCGGTCATCCGCGCGAGGAGGTCGCCGAGGAACCAGTTCGCGATCGCCTTCGGGTTGCCGGGGTGGAGGGCGACGGCCTCCTCGAAGGCGTCGGCGAGCGGGCTGGTCGAACAGAGCGTGGCGGCGTCGGAAGCGGGGATGCCGAGCTGGGCGCCGAAGCGCGCCGCCCGCGGCTCGGGCAGCTCCGGGAGGGAGGCTGCGACCCGGGCCAGCCAGGCCTCGTCGACGACGAGAGGGCCGAGGTCGGGGTCGGGGAAGTAGCGGTAGTCCATCGACTCCTCCTTCGACCGCATCGGGCGCGTCGCGCCGCTGGCCGGGTCGAAGAGACGGGTCTCCTGGACGACCTCGCCCCCCGCGCGGAGGACCTCCTCCTGGCGGGCGATCTCGTGCTCGAGCGCCTTCTTCACGTGGGCGATGGAGTTGAGGTTCTTGACCTCGACCTTCGTGCCGAGCGCCTCCGCGCCGGCCGGGCGGAGCGAGACGTTCGCGTCGCACCGCAGGGAGCCCTCCTCCATGTTCCCGTCGGAGGCCCCGACCCAGCGCACGAGGCGGCGGAGCCGCACGAGGAAGTCGTACGCCTCCTCAGGCGAACGGAGGTCGGGCTCGGTGACGATCTCGGCGAGCGGCGTGCCGGCCCGGTTCAGGTCGACGAGGGAGACGCCGGAGGGGACGTCGTCCCACGGCGTCTCGTGCATCAGCTTGCCGGCGTCCTCCTCGAGGTGGATCCGGTGGAGCCTCACGGTCCGCGCCCCGCCCCCGGCGCCGCGCACCTCGACGGACCCGCCGGTGGCGAGGGGACGGTCGAACTGGGAGATCTGGTACCCCTTCGGCAGGTCGGGGTAGAAGTAGTTCTTCCGGGCGAAGACGGAGGTCGCGGGAACCGTGCAGCCCGTGGCGACGGCGAGCCGGAGCGCGAGCTCCACCATGTCGCGGCTGGGCACGGGCAGCGCGCCCGGGTAGCCGAGGCAGACGGGGCAGACGGCGGTGTTGGCGCTCGCGCCGAAGACGACCGGGCAGGCGCAGAACGCCTTCGTCCGCGTCTTCAGCTGCGCGTGGACCTCCAGCCCGATGACCGGCTCGAACGCGTTCGTGGACATCCGGGGTCGAGTCTAGCCGAGGGCGGGGCCGGACCCGGCGCGGGGGAAGACCTTCCCGGGGTTCAGGATGCCGAGCGGGTCGAGGGCGTCCTTCACCGCCTTCATCGCGGCGAGGGCCGCCGGCGCGAGGCGCAGCGCCAGGACGTCGCGCGCGGCGAGGCCGACGCCGTGCTCGCCCGTCACCGTGCCGCCGAGGCGGCACGCTTCCGCGTAGATCGCCCGGGTGGCCGTCGCGAAGCGGGCCTCGTCGTCCGGGCCCTTCCCGTCGCGGTAGACGTGGACGTGGAGGTTCCCGTCGGCGGCGTGCCCGAACGCGGCGGTCGAGAGCCCCGCCCCGGCCGCCACGCGGCGGACGCCGCGGACGAGGGCGGCCAGCTCGGTCCTCGGGACGGCGAGGTCGAGCTCGCACGAGGAGCCGAGCTCGCGAACCGCCTCGCCGATGCCGCGGCGGACTTCCCAGAGGTCGCGCCGCTTCGCCTCGTCGATGGCGAGGACGACGTCGAGCGCGCCGGCCTCGAGCGCCACCTCGCCGCAGAGGGTCACGTCGCGCTCGACCTCCTCGTCGCCGCCGCCGTCCAGCTCGACGAGGAGCCGCGCCTCGGCGTCGGGGAACGGGACCGGGAGCCCCTTCTTCCGGAAGGAGACGTCGACGCACGGCTTGTCGACGATCTCGAGGGCGGCCGGGACGAGGCCCGCGCGCGAGATCGCCGCCACGCAGGCGGCGGCTTCCTCGAGCGTGGCGAACGGCGCGACGAGGACCGCCGCGGCGCGCGGCTTCGGGATCAGCCGCAGCCAGGCCTTCGTGACGACGGCGAGCGTCCCCTCGCTCCCGACGAGGAGGGAGGTGAGGTCGTAGCCGGCGACGTCCTTCCGCGTCTTTCCGCCCGTCGCGATCACGTCGCCCGAGGCGAGGACCGCCTCGAGCCCCATCACCCACTTCGATGTCACGCCGTACTTGGCGGCGTGCGGCCCTCCCGCGTTCTCGGCGACGTTCCCGCCGATGCAGCAGGAGCCTCGGGAGGCGGGGTCGGGCGGGTAGTAGAGGCCGAGCGCCTCCACCGCCTCGTGGAGGGCCTGCGTGACGACCCCCGCCTCGACGACGGCCACGAGGTTCGATGCGTCGATCTCGAGGATCGACGTCATCCGGTCGACCGAGAGGACGAGCCCGCCCCGCACCGCGAGGCCGCCGCCGGACAGGCCGGTGCGCCCCGCCTGGGGCGTGACGGGGATGACCCGCGCCGAGCAGAAGCGAAGGAGCGCCGAGACCTCCTCCACGGTGCGCGGCCGCGCGACGGCGGAGGGGGTCGCGCGGAAGTCCTCGGTCCAGTCGTGGCCGTAGGGCTCGAGGTCGTCCGCCGCGACGAGGAGGTGGGATTTCCCGACGATCGCGGAGAGGGAGGAGAGCTCTTCCGGCGAGAGGTCGCGCCGCGCTTCGGAGACGTCGCGCATGGCCGCGGAGTCTACGCGGGACCGGCCCGCCGGGAGGAGCGCGCGCGGGCCGCGGCGGGGCGTGCGGCTAGAATCGGCGGCCGCGGCGCCGCGAGGCGCCCACTCCCATGCCACGCACCCCAACCGCAGTTCCGCACGCCCCGGGGCGCCGGCGCGACGCTCCGCCGATCGTCTCGCGCCTGACGAACGCCACGTTCGGGCTCTGGTTCCCGTTCTTCCGGTGGCTCGTCCTCCGGTTCCCGCCGGAGTGGGTCGCGAGGCTCGCGGCGGCGACGGCGGAGAGGGCGATCTGGGCTCGCGAGCCGGTAAGGAAGGCGATCCTCGAGAACCACGCCGCCCTCCTCGGCCTGCCGGCCTGGCGGCGCGAGGTGGAGGAGTCGGCCCGGGCGATGCTCGGCCACCACTCGCGCTCCTGGATCGACCTCCTCCGCTTCTCCGCCCGCCCGCCCGCTGACCTCGAGCGCGTCGTTCCCGTGCGGATCGGGACCGAGCACCTCGTGGCCGCCCGGGACGCCGGCCGCGGCGCCATCCTCCTGACGGCGCACGTCGGGAACTTCGAGATCGGCGGTTTCTTCCTCGGCGTGATCGGCCTGAAGGTGGCGGTCGTCTACCTGCCCGACCCCTCGCCCGTCGTGGAACGCGACCGGCGGGCGGCGCGCGACCTCCTCGGCATCCGGTCCCTGCCGCTGACGTCGGAGTTCTCGGCCGTGAACATCCTCCGGGCCCTCGACGAGGGTTACTTCGTCGCGATCCAGGGGGACCGCGACTACGCCGGCAACGGGCGGAAGATGCCGTTCCTCGGCCGGAGCGTCTCGTTCCCCGCCGGGCCGTTCCGGCTCGCCGCGGCGGCCGGAGTCCCGCTCCTGCCGGTCTTCATCCTCCGGGAGAAGGACGGGACCTACCGGACCGTCGTCGAGGCGCCCCTGCGCGTCGAGGCGGCGACGCGGGGAGACCGCGGAGGCGCGGAGCGGGCCGCGATGGAGTCGTTCGTCGCGATCCTCGAGAAGACGATCCGGGAGAACGGCGAGCAGTGGTACGTCTTCTCGCCGTTCTGGGAACCTCCGGCCTGACGCCGGCCCGATGCTGGAACGTGTCTTGCTAGACTCGGCCCCTTCGGGCCGAGCCCGCCGGAACGGCCTCCCCGCTGAAGCATGAAGATCATCCTCGCCATCGACCCGGGCCAGCCGGTCGCCGCCTACCGGGATGCCCTCCTCGCCGCCGGGGCCCTTTCGGGGGAGGTGGAGGTCGTGGAGCCCGGGGACGCGCTTCCCGAGACCTTCGACGGGCTGCTCCTCTCCGGCGGATCGGACGTCGAGCCGTCGCTCTACGGCGAGTCGAAGCTGAACGACACGGTCGAGACGAACGCCGGCCGCGACGAGATCGACTTCGCGCTCCTCGACCGCGCCCGCCGGAGCGGAGCGGCGGTCTTCGGGATCTGCCGCGGGCTGCAGGTCGTCAACGTCGCTCTCGGCGGGACGCTCTGGCAGGACCTTCCCGCGCAGCGTCCCCGCGGTGTCGAGCATTCCTACTCGCGCCGGGCGGGGCACGACCCGGCCCGGCCCGCGCACACTCTTCGCGCCCCGGGCGGGGCGGGGGTCCCGCTGCCGTTCGCGGCCACGCTCGCCGCCGCGGACGGCGCGTTCGTGAACTCCCGCCACCACCAGGCGGTGAAGGACCTCGCGCCCGGGCTCGTGCCGCTCGCGACCTCGCCAGACGGGCTCGTCGAGGCGTTCGCCGCCGGCGGCGGGCCGTTCCTCGCCGCCGTCCAGTGGCACCCGGAGAACCTCGTCGACCGGGAAGACCAGCTGGCCCTCTTCCGGGAGTTCCTCGACGCGGCGCACGCCTTCGCCTCGCGGGAGTCGGCCCCCGCCGGCTCCCGCTCCCCCCGCCCCGAAACCATCGACGACGCTCGCGCGGCCCGGACCGGTCCGGCCGCCGCGCGCGACGCCGGACAACCCACGGCCCCGACCTGGACCGGCGGGCCCCCCGGGCGCGACACGCCCGCCGCCCTCCCTTCCGACGGGGTCCCGGAGCCCGCATGAAGACCCGCCGCACCCTCTTCGCCGCCGCCCTCACGCTCACCGTCCTCGCGACGACCGCCTTCGCCCAGGCGCCCGTCGCGCCCCAGGCGCCCCCGAAGCTCCCGGCCGGCGTCCCGGCGTTCGAGGTGGCGCAGTACAACGCGTTCACCTGGTACGGCCGGTTCGGCTTCACGAACTGCGGGTTCATCGACATGGGGGACGGCGTCCTCGTCGTCGACACGGGCTGGACGAAGGCGGACGGCGAGAACCTGAAGGCGCAGATCAAGGAGAAGACGAAGGGCAAGCCGATCCGCTGGATCGTGATGACCCAGACGGACCTCGACTCGAACGGCGGGATCGAGGCGTTCCTCCCGACCGACGCGACGATCTTCGTCAACGCGCGCGCGGCCGGACCGCTCTCGGCCGGGGTCCTCGCCGGCGCCCCCGGGCAGAAGAAGCCGACGATCGTCGGCGTCACCGACCAGCTCGTCGTCCACGCGGGCGACCGCCGGATCGAGCTCGTCGCCTCTCCCGGCCTCGCGCACTCGGAGTACGACCTCGTCGTGCTCTGCAACGACAACGGCCTCGCGTTCGTCGGGGACCTCGTGACGGTGGGGCGCTGCCCGAACCTCATGGGCGCGGCGGCGGACCCCACGGGCTGGCTCGAGATGCTCGACCGGGTCCGCAAGCTCAACCCCGCGGGCCTCGTCACCTCCCGCGGAGAGCCGACGAAGCTCGTCTTCCAGGAGCTCGAGGCGACGAGGCTCTACCTCGACCGCGTCGTCAGGTTCCTGGCCGAGCAGAAGGTGAAGAACGCGCCGGAGGCCCGCGTGGCGGCGGAACTCTCCATCCTCAAGATCGGCGACTACTGCCCGACCCAGTCCGACAACGCGAACGTCCTCGCGCTCTATCGCCGGATGCAGCCCGACGGGACGTTCGCCCCCGTGGCGCTCCCGCCGGTTCCCGCGAAGCGCTGACGGCGGGGGCCTCCCGGAAACGAGAATCCCGGCCGGCTGATCGGGCCGGCCGGGACGGGGCGAGAGGGCGAAGGGTCCTCCGAACTCACTGCCGCCCTCTTTCGTTTGAGCCGCGTCCGCGGCCCGTCTTTCCTTCGCGGGGCCGAACCGATGTCGCCCCGGAAAGAACTCGTCTTCGCCTGGAAAAGAGCCCCTTGCGCCTGTCCTAAATCTGGGTTCTCGAAGGGCCGAAGTCAAGCCCCGCGGAGGCTCGGCCAGCGGCTTTCGACCGTCGTCTGGATCCCTCCCCGCGGCGTGAAGACCCCCCTCACGGTCATCCGTCGCGGCCTGGTCGCGCGCACGAGATCGGCGAGGACGCGGTTCACGACGTTCTCGTTGAAGATCCCGAGGTTTCGATAGGCGAGGAGGTACTCCTTGAAGGACTTCAGCTCCACGCAGAGGGTGTCGGGAACGTACGTCACGACGAGCGCGCCGAAGTCGGGGAGCCCCGTCTTCGGGCAGATCGAGGTGAACTCCGGGATCGTGATCGTCACCTCGTAGTCGTCGGCGTACTGCGAGGGCCAGGTCTCCAGCTCCGGGAGGTTCGCCGTCGTCCCCGCGGAGGCGTGTTCGTCGGTGTAGCCGGTCGTCATGACCCGAGGATAGCCCGCCCGGCGGGTGGCCCGGAATGTGCGAAACTCCGCGCCCGATGGCCATTTCACCGGAAAAACGCAAGCAGATCCTGAAGGACGTGAGACAGCTCGTCCTGATGGCCGCGATCATCCTCACGGGCCGGTCGGTCCTCGCAGACTGGTACGTCGTCCCCACCGGCTCCATGAAGCCGACGATCCTGGAAGGGGACCGCGTCTTCGTCTGGAAGTCGGCCTACCAGATCCGCCTGCCGTTCACGAAGGTCCGCCTCGCGAAGACGGGGATTCCCCGCCGGGGCGACGTCGTCGTGGTCCGGAACCCGGACGGCGGGAGCGTCCCGTTCGTCAAGCGCCTCATCGGACTGCCGGGCGACGTCGTGGAGCTGCGCAACGAGGCCCTCTTCGTCAACGGAAAGCCGCAGAAGGTCGAGTTCCTCGCGCCGAGAACGCTCGAAGACGGCGAGATCGAGATCCTCGGGACCGAGGGGCTCGACGGCCGGACGCACCCGATCCGCATCCTCCCGGAGAAGCCCGCGCTCCGGAACTTCGGCCCGATCACGGTCCCCGAGGGGGAGGTCTTCCTCATGGGGGACAACCGGGACGAGAGCCGCGACGCGCGCTTCTTCGGGACCCGGCCCGTCATCGACCTTCTCGGACGGGCTGTCGGGGTCATGTGGAGCTGGAGCCCCACGTTCACGGAGGGGCCGCGGCTCTCGCGGTTCGGGCGGGCCTTCATCACCTCGGCCACCGAAGCGAAACCCTGACCCGGTCCGGCCGGCCTGGCCGGCTCGGGGCGAGCGCTTGCGTTCGCAATCGTCTGGAACTATTCTAAATCTCGTGAGAGTCGACCCGGAGATGGTGAAGGGCCAGCTTCGCGAGCGCGGCCTGCGCGTCACGGAACCGAGGGTCGCGGTCCTGGGCTACCTCGCGTCGACGGACCGGCACCCGACGGCGGAGGAGGTCGAGACGGCCGTGAACGCCGACGGTCCGGTGATCTCCCGCGCGTCGGTCTACAACGTCCTGCACTCCCTGTCGCGGGTCGGGCTCGTGGCCGGGATGAGCGTCAAGGACGGGCCGGCCCGCTACGACGCCCACGTGGCGCCCCACCACCACCTCGTCTGCCGTTCCTGCGGCCGGGTGGAGGACGTCGCGTGGGGAGATTTCGGGGTTGCCGAGGAGGGCATCCTCCCCGACGGGCGGGCCGTCCGGACCCTCTCGCTCACCCTCGACGGGCTCTGCACCGGCTGCCGGTAGGCCCGGGCGGCCGGTTCGCGGCCAGCATCGAACGAGAAAAGGGGGAGGCGTTTCCGCCTCCCCCTTCGTTCGCGAGCTCCGGGCTCAGCGCTTGTCGATCGGGACGAAGTCGCGGCGCGGGGATCCGAGGAAGACCTGCCGGGGGCGGGAGATCTTCTGCTCGGCGTCGACGACCATCTCCTGCCACTGCGCGAGCCAGCCGACGACGCGCGGGATCGCGAAGAGGACCGTGAAGAAGGACGTCGGGAAGCCCATCGCCTCGTAGATGAGGCCGGAGTAGAAGTCGACGTTCGGGTAGAGCTTCCGCTTGACGAAGTAGTCGTCCTGGAGCGCGATCCGCTCGAGCTCCACGGCGATCTCGAGGAGCGGGTTCTTCCCGGTGACCTCGAAGACCTGGTCGGCGAGACCCTTGATGACCTTGGCGCGCGGGTCGTAGTTCTTGTAGACCCGGTGGCCGAAGCCCATCAGCTTCTTCTCGCCCTGCCCCTCCTTGACCTCCTTCACGAAGGCCGGGACGTTCTGGATGCTCCCGATCTCACGGAGCATCGTCAGGACGGCCTCGTTGGCGCCGCCGTGGAGCGGCCCGTAGAGGGCGGCCGTCGCGGCGGCGGCGGCGCAGTAGGGGTCCGTGTGCGCCGAGCCGACGGTGCGCATCGTGCTGGTGGAGCAGTTCTGCTCGTGGTCGACGTGCAGGATGAAGAGGACGTCGAGGGCCTTCTCGAGGACCGGGTTCGGGGCGTACCTCGGCTCCGACATCTTCCGGAGCATCGCGAGGAAGTTCCCGGTGTAGGAGAGGTCGTTGTCGGGGTAGACGTACGGGAAACCGACCATGTGCCGGTAGGCGAACGCGGCGATCGTCGGCATCTTGGCGATGAGCCGGACGATGTGGTGATAGCGGTTCTCGGCGTCGTGGATCTTCTTGGCGTCCGGGTAGAACGTCGAGAGGCAGCCGATGGTCGAGAGGAGCATCCCCATCGGGTGCGCGTCGTGCTGGAAGCCGTCCATGAACTTCTCGACGTTCTTGTGGACGTAGGTGTGGATCTTGACGTGGTTGACGAAGTCGTCGAGCTGCCTGGCCGTCGGGAGCTCGCCGTGCAGGGTGAGGTAGGCGACCTCGAGGTGGGACGACTTCTCGGCGAGCTGCTCGATCGGGTATCCCCGGTACTCGAGGATCCCCTTGTCGCCGTCGATGTAGGTGATGCGCGAGATGCAGGAGGCCGTGTTGAGGTACGACGGGTCGTACGTCATCAGGCCGAAGTCCTCCGGGTTGACCTTGATCTTCCGGAGGTCCATGGCCCGGATCGTCTCGTTCTCGACGGGAACGACGTACTCCTTGCCGGTTCGGTTGTCCCGAATGGTCAGGCTGTTCTCGCTCATGCTTTCCCCTTCCTGCACGCTGGACTGGACTGGGCATTCTAGCCCCGGCGGGGTCTCTTTCGCATCGCGAGATCGCCGATCCTCGGGCCCGCCGCGCGCCCTTCCGGCACTCCGGCGAGGGCCGCCGCCTTGCATAGAATCCTCCGGGGCCGTGCGCCCCGGACGGAGAGCACGAATGAACCTCCGACGTTTCCTCGCCGAGGCCGGGGCCCTCGCGGGCCTCGCCGTCGTCTGCGCCCTCGTCTCGAACGCCCTCGCCGGCAAGGAGCGCAGCCTCGCGCTGCCCGGCGACTACCCGAACGCGACGACGTTCACCGCGCGCCCGGAACCCGCTCCGTTCACGCCCTTCGAGACCGGGCCTGAAGTTCCGGCCGTCGCGCTCGCCGCGGAGGGTCCCGATCCCGCCGCGGCACCCTCTCCGGCCGCGCCGGCGCCTGCGACCGCCTCCTCCCCGGCCACCCCCGGAGCCGCCACCCGCGTGCCGGCGATCTCCACCTCACCGGCGGAGCCGCCGTCGAGGGCGCCGGCGCCGGCGGCCCCGGCTTCCCCCGCCGACCTCCTCGCCCGGTTTCCCGCCCACGGCCAGCCCTTCGTCGAGATCTCGGGCGAGGCCGCGGCGTGGCTCCACGCCAGGGGGGCCCTCTTCCTCGACGCCCGCCGCACGAAGGACTTCGCCCAGGGGCACGTGGCGGGCTCGAGGTCCTTCCCCATCTGGGAGTCGGAAGTCGTGAAGGAGCGCGTCGAATCGCTCGTGGCCGAGGGGCGCGAGGGGAACCTGCCGGTCGTCCTCTACTGCTCGGGCGGCGACTGCGAGGACTCGCACCTGCTCGCGCAGACCCTCTTCGGCGCCGGCTTCGAGAACCTCCTCGTCTACCGGGACGGATTTCCCGACTGGGTCGCCCGTGGGGGGGCGGTCTCCGCCGGGGGACCGTCGTGACGGTCGGCGAGGCGCTCACCCACCCGTGGCTCACGGTGCGGACTCAGATCGCGCTGGGAGTCTTCTTCATCGTGGCGGCCCTCCCGAAGATCGCGGATCCTCCCTCGTTCGCCCACATGATCTACAACTACAGGCTGGTGCCCGGACCGCTCGTAAACCTGGTGGCGCTCGCCCTCCCCTGGGCCGAGCTCCTGATGGGCATGGCCCTGATCTGCGGGATCTGGAGGCGGACGGCGGCCCTCCTCGTCGGCGTGCTTCTCCTCGTCTTCATCGTCGCGATCTCGGTGAACCTCCTCCGAGGGAACGCGATCGACTGCGGGTGCTTCGACGTGGCCGACGCGGGCAAGAGCGTCGAGGAGCGGTTCCGCGACATGTGGATGACCATCGTCCGCGACGTCGGCATGCTCGTCCTCGTGGTCCAGGGCCTCTTCGGCGCGCGCCGTGCGGAGAGCTCACCGCAGGCGTAGGCGACTGGCTGCCTCGGCGCGCCGGACCGGTTATGATCCCGTTCCGAGCAAAGCCCGGAGACCGTTGACGCCGTGCCGACCACACGTGACCTCGCACTCCTGAAGGCCTTCGAAGCCATCCTCGCCGAGGGTCGCTTCCTCGACGAGTCGATCGGGACGGTCCTCGACACAGCGCTACGGTACTTCGACGCCGTCGCCGTCGCGCTCCTCCCGGCCGGGGGCTCGCCCCCGATCTCCCGCGCGGGAACGTCGATCGTGGCGGCCGCCGCCGAGCAGAGGCTCGCCCGCGCCCTCGCCGGCCTCCTCTCGGACGGGCTCGAGAAGCGCGTGGCCGAGTCGGGGCTTTCGTTCGCCTGCGCCCCGGTCAGGCTGGGCGAGCACGTCAGCGGCGCGTTCGGTATCGCCCTCCCGATGTCGGAAAGCAGGGGGGTCGACCTCGAGGAGAGCCTCCGCTCCTTCGCCCAGGTCTTCTCGAGGCTCCTCGAGCGCGAGCGGAACGTGGCGACCCTCGTGAAGAGGCGGGAGGAGGCCGTCGCCCTGTTCGAGCTGGCGTCCGGCGCCCTGCACACGCTGAACGCCGACGAGGTCGTCCGCCTCACGGCGGCTTCTCTCCAGCGGCAGCTCGAGTTCGAGCAGGTCCAGGCGTTCCGGTTCCACGCCGAGCACCGCGAGGTCGAGCACATCCTCGGCCAGGGGACGTCCCCGGGGTCCGGCGGCGGCTTCGTCCCGGGCCAGCGGCGCCCGATCGAGGAGGACGGCATCCTCTTCCGGGCGCTCTCGGCTCACGGGCCCGCCTTCGACGACGACGACGCGGACGACAGCAAGGGGCCGCGCCGAAAAAGGCGCCTCGCGATTCCCCTCGAGCAGGGGGACGCGGTCTACGGCTTCCTGACGATGTCGCGGCGGGGCGCCTTCGTTCTGACACCCCAGGAGATGCGCCTCGTCCAGGAGCTCGCCCGGCTCGCCGCCGGCGCTCTCGAGAGGGCCCGCCTCATCGAGGCCGAACGACGGAACGCGGAGCGGGTCTCGTTCGTGAACCGGGTCCACGCCGCGCTCGGCGGCCTGACCGAGCTCGACGCGATCCTGGAGAGGACCGCTCAGGAGATCGGCTCGCACTTCGACCTGGACCTGTGCGCCGTGCAGCTCAACCCTCGCGATCCGTTCCCCGGACCGGCCTCGTTCCACTGGAAGGAGCGTCCCTCCCGCGCTCCGGCCCGCGAGGAGATCCCGCGCGCCCTCTTCGAGCGCCTCACGGCGGAGGGCTCCTGCGCCCTCCTGCCGGACGTGACGGCGGATCCGAACGGTCTCGACCTCGTGCCGGTGCCGGACGTCGCGAAAGGCCTCCCGAAGCCCCTCGGCCTCGTCGCGGTACCCCTGGCCTCCCGCGGCGAGATCCTCGGCGCCCTCGTGGGCCTCGCCGCCGGCCGCCCCTGGGCCTTCTCGCCGGCCCTCCTGCGCTCCTTCCAGGCCCTGGCGGTCGAGGTTTCCCTCGCCGTCACCTCCGCCCGTCTCCTCAAGAGCGAGCGGGACTCCTACCGCTTCCTCGACAGGCTGCGGGAGGTCGGACGCTCCTTCACGACGACGTTCGACGGGGCGCGCATCAAGCGGTCGCTCTGCGAGCACGCGGTGGAGCTCCTCGGGGGCGCCAGCGCCCAGTTCTGGGACGCCGACGCCCAGACGAAATCGCTTCGGGTCCTGGCGCACTGGGGCGGCGACCCCGGAGGCGAGGCGCCCCCCGTCGTGCCGACCGAGAACGTGGGGCACCCGGTCGTCCGCGCCTGGCTCGAGAAGTCTCTCGTCCTGATCGCCGAGAAGGACGTCGCGGCCCTCCACCTGCCGACGCGGGGCGGGTCTCCCCCGGCGGGACTCCGGGCCGTGGCGGTGCCGCTCCTGTACCAGGACGAGCAGATCGGCGTCCTCACCCTCTCGTTCCGCGTGGCGGGGGAGGCGTGGCCCACGGAGCTCGGGGGACGGCTCTCCCTCCTCGCCGACGCGGCCGCCGTGGCGCTGCACAACGCGCGCCTCATGAAGATCATCGAGCAGCAGACCGAGCGCGACGGCGTGACCGGGCTCTACAACCAGGCGGCGATCCTCAGGCGCCTCGAGTCGGAGCTCAAGCGCGCGGAGCGGAGCGGGCAGCCCCTCACGGTGGCCCACCTCAGGCTCGACGGCCTGGCCGAGGCCTCGGAGCGTTTCGGCGCCGCCTACGGCGACACGCTCCTCCCGAAGCTCTCCGCGCAGCTCGTCCGCGCGACGCGTTCGGTGAACATCGTCGGGCGCGGCAAGGGCGATCGCTTCTGGATCCTCATCTTCGAGGCGAGCAAGGCGAACGGCCGGCGGGCCGCCGAGGCGATCGGGAAGAACTTCTCCTCGGCGTTCGACCCGCGCCTCGAGGCGTCGGGCCTGAAGTTCTCGCTGACGATCGGGCTCGCGGCGTACCCCGAGGACGCGTTCGACACCGCGAGCCTCCTCTCCCGCGCCGAGGAGGCGTTCGACGACGCGGCGCGCTCCGGTGCCGGCTCGATCTCGCTCTACGGGGCGCTCGCCGGCGCCGACCTCGGCGAGCCGCTCTAGAGCGGTTTCGCTCTCATCGAAACGTCTCGACCGGGACGCCCGGAAGCAGGGCGCGGGCGGTCGCGGCGATCTTCTCGAGGGCCGGGGCGGGGAGGGGGTGGACGCCGGGTTCCGTGGTCTCCCGGGCAACGGTGCAGACCTGCACGGCCGAGATCGCGCCCCCGGCGTCCACGACGCTCCCGAGGCGGCCGGCCCAGGCGGCGATTTCCCCTGCCGGCGGCGCGCCGACCCGGTCGGAGAGGAAGAACATCGACTGCACGACGACCGGGTGGCGGCGCGAGGCCGCGAGCAGGTTCGAGAGGATCCGTTCGAACGGGACCGACGTGCGGCAGACGGCCCGGTAGAACGGCTCCGTGCCGGCGTCGAGCTTGATCCAGAACCCCCCTCCGCGGGACGCGAAGAGGTCGTGGGCCTCGCGCAGCTCGGGGCGCGCCAGGCCCGACCCGTTCGTGATCAGGATGACGGGAAGACGGCCGAGGCCCGAGGCGTCGCGCGCGTCGAAGACGAGCCGCGAGAGGGGGAGGAACCCGGGGAACGTGGAGGGCTCGCCGTCGCCCGCGAAGGCGATGTCTCGCGGCGCCTCGGGCCCGCGGCGCAGCTCGTCGAGCACGGCCGCGAGCTCGTCGGCGACCTGCGCGACGGTGATCGCCGGGCGGCCCGCGCCACGAGCGTTCGCCCGGCGGTCGACGACCTCGCAGTAGACGCAGTCGAAGTTGCAGCTCTTCTGCGGGTCGAGGTTGATCCCAACGGAAAGGCCGCCGGAGCGCCGCGAGCGGACCACGTAGACGAAACGCCGCCCGGAGGCGGCGCGATCGTGGCGATGCGTGACGGCCTTCTCACTCACGGGGGCTCCCCGGTCGTATCCTAAGGGAGAGAAACGAGGACGCCATGGCCGTAACCCCCGGAACCCTCCTGGGTCGATATCGCCTCCTAGAACGCGCCGGGACCGGCGGGATGTCGGAAGTCTGGCGGGCCGAGGACCAGACCCTCCACCGCACGGTCGCCGTCAAGGTCATCCACGACCCGATCGCAGCCGACCCGACCTTCGCCGAGCGCTTCCTTCGCGAGGCCCGTCTCGTGGCCGGGCTCGAGCACCCGCACATCCTGGCGGTCTACGACTTCGGGACGGCGCCTCTCGACGGCAAGGACGTGTCGTACCTCGTGATGCCCCTCGTGCCCGGGGGCTCGCTCAAGGAGAGGATCCGCGGCCCGGTGCCGCCCTCCGATGCGGTTCCGTGGCTCGCCGCGATCGGCGCCGCCCTCGACCACGCGCACGCGAAGGGGATCCTCCACCGCGACGTCAAGCCGGGGAACGTCCTCCTCGACGGGGCGGGCCGGCCCCTCCTCGCCGACTTCGGCCTGGCCCGGAGCGCCGATTCCGTTTCTGGCCTCACGGCCACGGGGACGGTCATGGGGACCCCGTCGTACATGGCTCCGGAGCAGGCGATGGGCAAGGCGCTCGACGCGCGGGCCGACCAGTACGCCCTCGCCTGCATCGCGTTCGAGATGCTGACGGGTCGGGTCCCCTTCAAGGCCGACACGCCGCTCGCCGTCCTGCACCAGCACGTCGCCGTTCCTCCCGACCCGGTGACGTCGTTCGTCGGCGGGTTCCCGCCGGGAGTGGACGACGTCCTCGCCCGCGCCCTCGCGAAGGACCCCGCGAAACGCTACGCGAGCTGCACGGAGCTCGTCTCGGCCCTGGCGGCGGTCTTCGGGCTCTCCCTCGGGAGCGCCGTCGTCTCCTCGGCTCCGTCGCGACCTGCGGTTCCGCCTCCCCCCCCGGTCCCGACGATCCACGGCGCCCCGACCGTTCTCGAGAGCGGCCAGGGCCGGGTCGAGGACCTTCCCACCGTCGTCACGCCCGAGGCCGCGGTGATCTCGGGTGCGGGCATTTCCGGCCCCGAAGCGAAGATGGCCGCGGCCGCGTCGTTCCCCCCTCCGCCCCCTGCCGTCGCGGCGAAGAAGGGACCGAGCCCGGCTCTCCTCGGCGTCGCGGCGGTGCTCGCCCTCGCGGTCCTCGGAGGGGGAGGCTGGTTTGCGTGGTCGTGGCTGTCCGGGGCGAAGGAAGACGCCGCCCCGCCGCCGGTCGCGGCCGCGCTGACGGGTCCCGGGGCGGCGTCGGAAGCCACCGGGGCGCCGGCAGCCGAAGCCGTCACGGAACCCGCGGCCGTCGAGGCTCCCGTCTCGACGCCGTTCTCCGGCCCCGGCGGAGCCGGGGAGACCGCCGAGCCGGAGAGACCGGCGGCCGGCGATTCTCCGATGGGCCAGGTCGTCACGACGCCTCCGCCGCCGGTCCCCGTCGGGCCCGGCGCGGTCGCTGGGGGCGGCGGAAGCCCCCGGGGCCCGCGTGCCGGGCCGGAACCCGGGCGCTCGGAGGGAGCCGTTCGCGAGACGGGGGGCGCCGGCGGCGGGGCGCTCGCCCTGCCCCCGAGGGAGGCGCTCGTCGACGGGGGGGGCTGGGCTCTCGACACGCGCCTCGAGGCGGCCTACGCCGCCCTCGACACGACCCGGACGAAAGGGCAGCTCACGCAGGCCGCGCTCGCCGAGGCCGGCGGGCTCGCGAGGGAGATCGCGGCGACGAGCGACGAGCCGGAGGCCCGCTTCATCGACCTCTACACGCGGGCCGGGATCGCCTTCCTCGGCGGCGAGACCGCCACGGCCTGGCAGCAGCTCGCGCTGGCCTTCGAGGCCGACTCGGCCGGCGCCGCCGGGGGCCGGGTCCTGCGCTTCGTCAGGCGGGTGATGAGGGCGAAGGGGCGCCGGCCGGGGCCTGACGCGGACTGGATCCTCGGCCTCGCGTTCGGGGACGTCCGCGGCGACCTCGACGAGGAGCTCGAGAAAGCCGCGGAACGGGCGCCGGGGAACAGGATGGTCCTCTTCGCGCGCGCCCTCAGGGCCGTCGAGGTGAGAGACGAAAAGAGGGCGACGGGGCTCCTCAGGCGGGGCTGCGAGGACGGCGTCGCCGAGGCCTGCGAGCTCCTCGGCCGGAACTAGCCGGCAGCGGGAACGGGCGAGGCGGGCCGGAGCCCGCCTCGCCCCTGACGGTCTCGCCGCCGCGCGCGCCGCTTCAGTTCTTGATCATGTCCCCCGGCTTGAAGCCGGAGCCGGAGACGACGGACGCGGTCGAGAGGCGAGCGCCCATCACCTTCGTGACCTTCACCCTCCCGACCTTCGACTCGTCCGAGCCGAGGACCTCGCCCGTGTCGGGGTCCTTGATCACGTTGCCGACGCGGTAGACGTCGAACGTGTCCCCTTCCTTGATGCCGGCCTCGGCGCCGACGTTGAGGTAGACGGACCCTCCCTCCACCTTGGCGATCTTGCCGGCGATGCCCGAGGCGTCGCTGGCGCCGCCGAGGCCGGACGTCGCGGCCGACGCCTTCCCCATCGACTCGGCGAGCTTGACGACGACGGGCCTCAGGACCCGGTCCAGCTTGCGCCTGTCGTCGACGCCGCCGCCGGCCCCCGCGACGAAGACGCTCGCGTCGGAGGTCGTCTCCTTGGCGGTGTCGGCCCAGATGATCTCGCCCGTCGTCGTGCTGATCATCCGGGCGTCGATGGAGGCGTCCATCTTCTGCGAGCCGACCCGCACGGAGGGGAGGCCGAAGGCCCCCGGGACGCGGGCGCCGCGGTCGGCGACGCCGAGCTCGGTCAGCGCGCCCGTGACGAGGTACTCGACGCCGAGGAGCTTGCCGGCCTTCACGGCGGTCTTCGGGTCGATCTCGCCGGAGAGGGAGAGGTTCTTCTCTCGCAGGATCGCGTCGAGCTGCTCGCGGTCGATGACGCGGTACTTCCCGCTCTTGACGAGCTCCGTGACGAACATGTCCTGCGCGGCCTGACCGGCCTGGTACCAGGTGTAGCGCGAGGTCTTGTCCTTGAACTCGATGACGGCGACCCGGGGCTTCTGGGCAAGGGCCTCGACCGAGGCGAGGACCGCCACGAGGCCGAGCGCCGCGACGATGGACTTCTTCATCAAACGACCCTCCGTACTGCGGGGATTCTCCGCCCGCGCGAGGGCTCCTTCAACACCCGTGCCGCCACTACACTGTGCCCGTGAGCACGGAAGAGGACGGTCCGGTGGCGATTCCGGTCGAGGACGTGATCGACCTCCACTCCTTCCTCCCCTCCGAGACGGCCTCCGTGGTCGAGGAGTACCTCGCCGAGGCCGCGGCCCGCGGCTTCCGGGAGGTTCGGATCGTCCACGGCCGCGGGATCGGCGCCCAGAGAAGGACGGTCCGGGCGGTCCTCGCGCGCTCGCCGTTCGTCCGGGAGTTCGGCGACGCCCCGCCCGGCCGGGGAGGCTGGGGGGCGACGGTCGTCCACCTGCGGCCGCCCGGACCGCCCGGGGAGTGAGCGAGGCCCGGCCGGGATTCCGGTGCGCCCGGCTCGCGCCGCCGTTTCGCCCGGGCTAGACTCGCTCCCCTCGCATGAGTGCCACCCGCAGAACGACCGTCATCCGCAGCTCCGGCAGCTACCTCCCCCCCCAGGTCGTCACGAACGAGATGCTCTCGAGGATCATGGACACGACCGACGAGTGGATCGTCCCGCGCACCGGGATCCGCGAGCGGCGGTTCGTGACGCCGGGGGTCGGACCCGCCGAGCTGGCCGAGCAGGCCTCGCGGGAGGCCCTCTCGAAGGCCGGCCTGACGCCCCGCGACATCGGACTCGTCATCTTCGCGACGATGACCCCCGACCACTACTTTCCCGGGAGCGGCGGCCTCCTCGCGGCCCGCCTGGGCCTGTCGACGACGCTCGCCCTCGACATCCGGATGCAGTGCGCCGGGTACCTCGCGGGCCTCCAGACCGCCGACGCGTTCATCCGGTCGGGTGCGTACGACCGGGTCCTCCTGGTGGGCGCCGAGGTCCACTCGGGGCTGATGCCGTGGCCCGAGTCCGTGTGGGACGTGATGCTCGGCCGGAGCGAGGGGCCGTGCGACCCGTTCTGGTACCGGTGCGCGACCGGGATGCGCGACCGCGCGGTCCTCTTCGGCGACGGCGCCGGGGCGATGGTCCTCGAGGCGAACGAGTCCGGCGACGGGCGCGGATTCCTCGGCTTCGTGATGAAGACCGACGGGGCGCACTGGGACAAGCTCTACGTCCCCGGCGGCGGCTGCAAGTCGCGCCCCTACTTCACGCCGGCGATGTTCGACAGCCTCGCGACGATCCCGATCGTCGAGGGGCGGCAGGTGTTCCGCCTCGCGAGCCAGCTCATGCCGGAGGCGGTGCGGGAGGTCCTCGCGAAGACGGGGCGCTCGCTCGAGGAGCTCGATGTCCTCCTGATGCACCAGGCCAACCTGAGGATCAACGAGGCGGTGCAGAAGGTCCTCGGCCTGCCCGACGAGAGGGTCTTCAACAACATCCAGAAGTACGGCAACACGACCGCCGCGACGCTCCCGCTCGTCTACGACGAGGCGGCGACCCTGGGGCGCATCGGCCCGGGGTCCCTCGTCGGATTCACGGCCCTCGGCGCGGGGCTCCACTGGGGGGCCGCGGTCGCCCGGATCTGACGGCCGCCGTCGCGGTCAGCGGACGATCCGCCCCGACTTCATCCGCCAGGCCTCGAGGAGCTCGACGAAGATGTTGGCGAAGGTCTCCGCGGACGCGGGCCCGTCGGCCGTGGCGACGTTCCCCGCGACGACGACCGGCTTCTTCTCGTAGCGCGCGCCTCCGTCCTTGAGGGCCTTCAGGGTGTCGGGGGTCATCCAGACGGTGGCGGACTTCCCCTCGAGGAGGCCCGTCTTCGCGAGGAAGACGACGCCGAGGGACAGCGCGCCCACGGGCTTGCCGTCGAGGTGGGCCATCCGGAAGAACTTCTGCGCGATGCCGTTGTCCCAGACCTCCGCGGCCCCCGGCCCGCCGACGGCGACCGCCGCGGCGAAGTCGTTGGGACGGAACTCCATGATGCCCGCGCACTCGACCGCAGCTCCGCCGGTCCCGGCCGCGGTGCAGGCGACCGTCGACGCGACGACGACCTCGGCGCCCGCCGCCTCGAAGACCTTCCTCGGTTTCGCGAGCTCCTCGTCCTGGAACCCCTTCGGAGCGACGAGGAACAGGACCTTCAGACCCTTCAGCGACTGCGGCACGTGAGCCTCCCGTGGCGTTTTGGCCACGATCTCCGCCCGCGCCCCCGCTGTCAAGGGCGCCTGTGGGCCCCCCTCACCAGCCGGAGAGCGGCCGGAGGGCGACGGACGAGCCGACCCAGGTGAAGTCGCGGTTGAAGTCGACGCCGAGCATGCGGCCCCGGGAGAGCCGGCAGAGGTTCAGCCCGAGGGTGAAGGACGGCTCGTCGTCGGGCCGGAAGAACATCATCCGGATCTCGAGCTTCACCCCGCCCCCGTCGACGGCGCGAAGGCACGGCTCGTAGGAGATCTTCTCCTGGAGGCACCAGGCGCCCCGCTCGGCCTCGGGGACCCGCGCGACGTCGGCCGCGGTGGGGTCGACGTTGACGCCGCCGCCGGCGAACGAGAAGAGGGGCTTGAGCACCCAGGCGGTCTCGAGGTCGGGCGGGAGCGCGTGGAGGTCGGCGAGAGTGACCGCGCGCGGGGCGGCGGGGTGGTCGAGGAGCGGGAGGGCGGCCTTCGACCAGGCGAAGAACCAGTTCGGGTGCGGCACCCACTCGACGTCGAGGTCGTCGCGGAAGTCGAACGGGAGCTTCTCCCCGAAGCGCGCGAGCTCGTCGAAGACGATGCGGTTGTAGATCCTCTCGATCGGGATGCGCCGGCCGTCCCTCCGGCGGTAGAGCCTCCGTCCCTCCTTCTCCACGTCGGTCGCGCAGACGGTCTCGACGCCGAGGAGGGCCCTGGTCGCCGCGAAATCGACGAAGGTCTTCTGCGATTCCGGGCGGAGCTCGAGGAGGACGACGGTCTCGGGGTCGCGACCGCCGAGGACCGTCCGGCCGAACAGGTCCAGGAATCCGTCCCGCGTCAGGCCCGAGAAGTAGGGGGTGAAGCCGCCGCCGGGGAGCCCCGGGATTCCCTCGAGCGCCGCGCTCCACGCGTCGGCCTGCAGCACCTCGAACGCCGAGAGCGAGGGGAAGCCCTGCAGCTCGATCAGCTTCGGCTCGAGCGACCCGTCGGCGGCCCGCGTGACGGCGAGGTCGACCTGCGCGAGGGAGGGGAGGGAGTCCATCCCGGGCGTGTCCCACTCCGGGGGGACGAACCGCCGGAGGCGAGCGATCGTTCCGGGGCCGGAGATCTGGGCGAGGATCTCGTGCGCCGCCCTGACGAGGCGCTCTTCCAGCTCGCGTGTCAGGAACACGGGGGTCTCGGCGAGACGGAAGCCCGCCTCGGCGCCCGCGCGCCGGACGAGGTCCTCCGCCTGCCGGCGGACGAGCTCGGGAGAGAACGCGCGGTTGTAGGCGTCGCGGTAGGCGGGGTGCATGGCGGCGCAGTGTAGGAGCCCTCCCGGGCGATGGGAAGGGAGGCGGGGCGGGCGCCGCGGCCCGGGGAAAGCGTCAGCGCGAGGGCTCGACGCAGCGCGGCCCCTCGTGCGCGGGGGCGTTCACCCAGGAGGAGACGGGCCACGCCTCCATCGCCCCGGCGTCGAAGGGCCGGAGGCACCGTTCCACGTCGGCCGGCGTGAGGGGCCCGGGGCGCGTCCAGAGAGCCTCCGCTTCCGCGTCGAGGATCACCGGCATCCGGGCGTGAACCGGGCTCACGAGGTCGTTCGCCGCGGTCGTGACGATCGCGAAACTCTCGAAGGGAGCGCCCCCCGTCGGCGCGGCGCGGCGCTCCCAGAGCCCGGCGAAGGCGAAGGGCGATCCTCCGGCGAGCCGGAAGAGCCACGGCGTCTTCCCCGCCGACTCGGCCTTCCACTCGTAGAAGCCGTCGGCCGGGACGAGGGCGCGCCGACGCTTCAGCGCGTCGCGGAACATCGGCTTTCCGGCGATCCCCTCGGCGCGCGCGTTGATCGGACGGAGGCCGCCCCCCTCCTTGGCCCACGAAGGGAGGAGCCCCCACGAGAGGAGCGCGAGGGCGGGGCCGTCCGCGTCGTCCCTCACGAGGGGCGCGAGCGTGGAAGGTGCGACGTTCCAGCGGGGCGTCCACGCGAGCCCCTCCGGGAGGCGGGCTCCGAAGCGGGCGGCGAGGGCGTCGGCCGGGCTGGTCTGGACGTAGCGGCCGCACACGGCGTCACCCGCCCCTGTCGTCGTGGTCCTTCTTCTTCTCCCTCGTCTCCCGCGACTCCTCTGCCGTCTCGGGTTCCGGGTCCGGGGTCCTCTCGCCGAGGAGGGCGGCCCAGGGGGCGAACCGGTCGAACCTCTCCCCGACGACCTTGACCGCGGCGGTGAGGGGGACCGCGAGGATCGCGCCGGGCAGGCCCCAGAGGATGCCCCAGAAGAGGAACGCGACGAGGACGGCGAGCGGGTGCAGCTTCACGCGGCTGCCGACGATGAACGGGGTCAGGACGTTCCCCTCGAGGAACTGGACGACCGAGTAGAAGATGACGACCTTCAGCGCCAGGAACGGTTCGTCGGTCCCGAGGAAGGCGACGAAGACGGCGGGCGTCGTCGAGAGGATCACGCCGACGTAGGGGAGGAGGACGCAGAGGCCCGCGAGCGGGCCGAGGACGTAGCTGTACGGGACCTGCAGGATCAGGAGGCCCGCGGTCGTGATGCAGGCGGTGATCAGGACGACGAAGAGCTCGCCGAGGACGTAGCCCGACAGGACGTGCGCCACGTTCACGGCGAAGTCGGAGGCGGCCCTTCCCCCCGCGCGGCGCAGGATCCGCGACAGGGCCCCGGCGTACTTCTCGCGGTCCTTCAGCATGAAGAAGGCGAGCATCGGGACGGCGGCGGTGTAGATGGCGAGCGCGAAGACCGTCCTCACCTGGAGGACGACGCGGCCGACCGAGGCGAGAGTCCCCTCCTCGAGGCGGACCGCGCGGACCCCGGCGCTCCCGTCGTCCGAGAGGAGGCGCCGCGTCCCCTCCTCGATGCGCGAGAAGAGGCCCCGCGCCTGCGCCGTGAGCCCCTGGATCTTCCTCTCGTAGGCGGGCCAGTCGCGGGCGAACGCCTGCGCCTGGTCGAGGGCGTTCACGATGAAGAACGCGACGAGCGCGCAGAGGAGGAGCAGGACGACGAAGGCCGCGACGGAGCGCGGGACTCGGATCTTCTCGAGCAGCTCGACGAACGGGTGGAGCGCAAAGGAGAGGAAGAGGGCGAAGAAGATCGTGACGAAGAGGACCTTCCCGGCCCAGAGGAGTCCGACGACGGCCGCCGTGGCGAGGACGACGAGCGCGCGCGAACGAAAAGCCCCGCCGAGTGCGGGGCTCGTTCCGGTCGTGAAGGCGCCGCTGCTGTCCAAGCGCGGGAAGTTTAGCGCGGCGGGCCGGGACGCGAACGGCCGGCGCGGGGCCGGCCGTTCGGGAGGCGTGAGGGAAAGAGGAAGGTCAGGGGAAGGTGACCGTCACGACGGCGCGCCGGTTCCGCGTCGCGTCGTCTCCGGCCTCGGCGACGCCCCTGGCGTCGACCTGGATGCGGGAGGCGTCGATGCCGTGGCGCTTGACGAGGTAGTCCTTCGCGGCCTCGGCGCGGGCCGTGCCGAGTGCGGCGAGGTCGCCCTTCTCCTTCGGGTCGGCGTGCCCGACGATCGTGCAGGTGGCCGAGAGGTTGTTCTTCAGCCGGAGGGCGACGCCGTCCAGGATTGCCTTGGCGATGTTCGTCAGGCGGCTCTTCGCCGCGTCGAAGAGGATCTCGTCGGTCGTCGACGTCTCCGGCTTCGGGGCCGGGGGCGCCTCGACGACGGGTGCCGGGGCGGGCTCGACGACGAGGGCCGGGGCCGGCGCCGGCTCGACCGGCGGCGGCTCGTGGGGCGTCGGGGCCACGACCGGGGCCTTCACGACCTTGGCGGGCTGCGGCGACCAGGCGAGCTGGACGATGCCGCCGATGTTGCTCGGCGAGCTGCCTTCCTTGACCCAGCGGTCGATGTTGGCCCTCACGCCGGCGCTCGCGACGAAAGCGTCTCCCAGGCCGAAGCGGGCGCCGAGGACGACGTCGGTGAAGTCGGGGGGCTTCGTCGTGCCGCCGTCGTACATCGTGCGGTCGATCTCGAAGATGCCGCGGAGCTTGTCCGGGACGATCGGGATGCTCAGGCCGGCCGCGAAGCGCATCTCGTTCGCGACGTCGAAGTCTTCGCCGAGGTCGCCGGTCCAGAGGTAGGAGAACTGGCCGGTGAAGATCCCGTAGGTGCCCGAGAAGCCCCACTCCCAGTCGGAGCGGTAGGTGGAGTAGGCCTGGTCGTCGTCCCGTCCCTGCGTCGGGATGTAGACGGCGCCGAAGGCGGCGACCTTCAGGGGGTCCTTCGGGTTCAGGACGTACTTGGTGCCGATCCTGAACTTGTCGGTCTCGTCGTGGTCGACCTCTCCGTAGCGGTTCCGCCCGTTGACGTTGCCGGCCCAGAGCCGGTCGTCGGCGGAGTAGGAACGCTGGCCGGCCGTGAACGAGGCCTCCCAGTTCGGGAGAAGGCCGTAGGTGATCGACAGCCCGATCTTGTCGTTGCTGTACCGCAGGGGGTCGTCCGGCTGCGGTGCGAGGAAGGGCACCGGCGCGGCCGTTCGATCCCACATGCTGTAGAAGAGCGAGAACGCGAACCGACCGTGGGGCACGGTCTGGTCGTCGTAGATGGTGAAGAGCCCGGTCTCGCCGGTGAGGCTAGGAGCCACCTGAGCGCCCAGGGGTGAGGCCGCCATCAGTGCCACGGCCAGCGCGAGGAGGAGTCCGGTCCGCATCCGTCGCATCGAGTCTCCTTATTTCCAGCCGGGGACCGGACGTGTCACCCCCGTCCGGGGAAGGTGAGGCCGCTCCGCGTCCTGGGCTCGGATCAGTTGTCAAGAGTCTAGCAGGACGAGATTTCCCGGCAAAGTCAATTGACAGATCGGAGGTTCATGAGGAATCGGGGCGAAGCCGGCCTTCCCAGCTCGCGGGCCGCCAGGGCGGCGACGAAGACCCGGTAGCGGCTGATCCGGAAGGAGACCTCGAAACCGACGCCGGCGTCGTGCCGCCATTCTCCGAGACGGGTGTAGACCTCCCGGCCGACGCCCGCGTTTCCCGTCCCCGCGTAGACGACGGCGTAGAGCGTGTCCCAGGAGGCCTTCAGGAACTCGGCGTGCTTTCCGACGAAGACGGGCACGAATGCCTCGACCGTCGCGTGGATCTCGTCGGTCCCGTAGGGGGCGTCCCTCACGCCCCGCAGGGCGTTGCGTCCGCCGAGGGTGAAGTACTCGCGGGCCGGTATCTGGAACGGGAGGCCGGCCGAGGACTCGTCCGGAGACCCCGGCGGCTTGTAGGGAAAGAAGCCCGCGTGCACGCGTCCGACGACCTGTCCGCGGCCGGCCCGGAGGGACTGGATCGCCTCCCCTTCCACCCTCACGTATTCGAAGTCGCGGACCGGCGCCCCGTAGGTCACGCCCAGCGAGAGCCCGTGTCCGCCCGGGCCGAACGAGCGGGCGACCGTGAAGAGGTTGTTCACCCGGTCGTTCGGGTCGCCGGAGATCCGGTTCCCGAAGTCGTCGTCCTCGGTCCCCCACTGGAACCCGACCTTGCCGAAGAGGTTCACCTTGCCGTCGTCGCTCGCATCCTGGGGTTCGTCGGGGTCGGAGACGTTGAACCGGTCCACCTCGGCGAGGAGGACGAGCCGGCCGTAGAGGCCGACGGGGCGGCGGACGAAGCCGCTCAGCCCGCGGACCCTGTCGTAGCCGAGGGAGAGCGTCTCGAGGGCGTCGAAGGAGACCCGGTCGAACGCGGTGAGCGTGAAGCTCTGCCGGGAGCCGTAGTACTTGTAGCGCAGGAACGCGGCGATGTCCCCGGAGACGAAGTCGTAGTCGAACTGCGTCTCGAAGAGCGAGCTGCGGACGAGCTTGGAAAGCCGGATCTCGGCCTGACCCTCCGGGACGAAGACGGCGACGCGGGGAATGTACCCCGGCAGTTCCCCCGCCGCGGGCTCCTCTGCGGCGAGCGGCGCCGCCACGATCAGGAGGAGGGCAAGGGCGCGCTTCACGCCCCGGCAGTATAGGAAGGTTGGCGGCCGGCTACAGCAGCGGCGCCATCTTCTCGCGGAAGGCGAGGCTCGCGTCGCGCCCGCGCAGCGTGGCGACCGTCTGCTCGAGGCTCCGGATCAGCTCCCGCACGACGTCGAGCCCCCGTCCCTTGTCCACCTCGGCGAGCGCGGCTCGGTAGAGCCGGTCGATCGCGGGGTCTCCCGGGGCCAGCGCGGCGCTCTCGGCCTCCTGCTTGACCTTCGTGCAGAGGATCTGGAGGCTCCGGCGCTCGTCGCCCCGGGTGACGGCGTTGAAGACGCCGCTGTGCGTCGTGACGACGGGCCCGACCGCGGGCGGCACGGGAGACGGGGCCGGGGCGACGCCGGAGCCGGGGCGCGGGTCGGACTTCGACCGGATCTCGACGAGGTCGGCGGTGATGAGGCCGTAGAGGGTCTTGGCGACGTCGAACGCCGAGACGCGGGACGCCCGGGCGATCTCCTCGATCGAGCGCGAGCCGTCGATGCCCGTGACGACGAGCCACTCCATCGGCGTCAGCGTGACGGGCTCGCTGAGCCCCTCCCGGCAGACGAGCTGGGGAACGGCCTCGGTCGTCGGGATCTTCTTCGAGAGGATCTTCCACTCGTCGCTCCGCCGCGCCGCCTCCATGAGGAGGTTCGTGTTGGAGCGGGTGATGGTGCGGGCCTCCGGGTCGACCCCTGCGGAGAACTGGAACTGCCCGTCGTTCCAGAGCGCGAGGGCGTAGATGGCGTCTTCGCCCTCGATGTCGTTCACCCTCGCGTGGGTGATCTGGCCGTTCTGGATGTAGACCGCGCCCTTCTCGGGGCCCCGCGTGAGGGAGAACATGCCGGTCTTCCCCGACACGGCCACGAGCTGGACGATGTCCGCGAGCGGGAGTTCTTTGAGGGATCCTTGGAAAGACATCTCTGCGCGTTCTCGCGAGACGGGACGATAGCACCCGCCCCGCGGTTGCTCAACCGGACACGCGCGGCCGGACCGCGGAGGACGCGGGCGCGGACCGGGCGACGCGCCTCCCGGCCGCCGTCCGGAACCCGTGAGTCAGGGCCGCGGCCGCCGCGTCGGCGGCGTCGAGCGCGAGCCGCGAGCCCCCGGCGGTCAGGCCGAGAAGGGCGACGACCATCCGGCGGACCTGCTCCTTGCCGGCCTGCCCCGTCCCCGTGACGGTCTTCTTGATCTCGGCCGGGGTCACCTCGTGGATCGGGATCGCCGCGCGGGCCAGGGCGAGGAGCAGGACCCCCCGCGCCTCGCCGAGCGTGATCAGGCTCTGGGGGTTCACGCCCGAGAAGACCCGCTCGACGGCGGCCTCGTCGGGCCGCTCCCGCTCGGCGACCTCGAGGAGCCCGTCGTGAAGCGCCCGCAGCCGCTGGGCGAACGGGGTGGCGGTGGACGGGCGCAGCACGCCCGCGGCGACGAGCCGCGGAGGGCCCTCGAAGGAGACGACCGCCCAGCCTGCGGCGCGGCTCCCCGGGTCGACGCCGAGAATCCTCAACGCCGCGCGGAGCTCAGAGCGTGAGAGGGAATCGACCGCACGTGCCTTGCCTCGCCTTCGGGGGGTCCGGGGGGCGGCGAACAGCGCCCCCCGGAGAGCGCTCAGGCGTCCTGCAGGTACTGGTCGTCGATGTCGCCGCTCGACCAGACCTTCTGGACGTCGTCGTTGTCCTCGAGCATGTCGAGGAGCTTGAGGAGCGCGGGGGCCTTGTCGCCGACGGCGACGGTCGTCGCGGGGATCATCTGCAGCTCGGCGGTCTGGAGGACGAACTTCTTCGCCTCGAGCTGCGCCTTCACCGTCTCGAAGGACGCCAGGTCGGTGTAGATCTCGAAGACGTCGGAGTCCTCGGCCTGGAAATCCTCGGCGCCCGCCTCGAGCGCCGCCTCCATGAGGGCGTCCTCGGAGGCCGCGCCCTTCTCGACGGCGATGTAGCCCTTCTTCGAGAACTGGAACGCGACGGAGCCGGCCGCGCCCATGTTGCCGCCGTACTTCGTGAGCAGGTGGCGGATCTCGGCCGTCGTCCGGTTCTTGTTGTCGGTCATCGCCTCGATGAGGATCGCCGCGCCCCCGGGTCCGTAGCCCTCGTAGGTGATCTCCTCGTAGGTGATCCCCTCGAGCTCGCCCGTGCCCCGCTTGATCGCCTTGTCGATGTTGTCGGACGGCATGGACGCCTTCTTGGCGGCCAGCACCGCGCTCCTGAGGCGCGGGTTCGAATCGACGACGCCTCCCCCGACCTTGGCCGACATCGTGATTTCCTTGATCAGCTTCGTGAAGAGGCGCCCGCGCTTGGCGTCGGCGGCGCCCTTCTTGTGCTTGATCGTGCTCCACTTGCTGTGTCCGGACATGGCTCACCTCGGAGGAATGCGGGCCTCTCGGGCCGGGATTCAGGAACCGTGAAGTTTAGCAGGAGCCCCGACGGTCGGGCGGGCCTCGAGAGACCCGTCGCGCCGGAGCGCCAGGAGGGCCCGGAAACGGGCGCCGGGCGCCGGGCTCCCGGCCCCGAGGGCGGCCTCGACGTAGGTCTCCGTCAGGCCGACGGCCCCGTGGAGCGCCACCACCTCGGCCTCCCGGCCGTCGTGCGCGAGCGCGAAGCGCCGCCTCAGGTCGGCGTCCAGGGCCCGCAGCCCCGCGGCTCGTCGCGCGACGACGGCTCGCGGGACGACGGCGGCCCCCGGCAGGTCCGCCGCGGCGGTGCCGGAACGCGGGGAGAACGGGAAGACGTGCAGGGAGGCGAGGGGGAGATCGCGAAGGAGCGCCTCGGTCTCGGCGAACTCGGCGTCCGTCTCGCCCGGGAAGCCGGCGATGACGTCGGTCGCGAGGTGGATCCGAGGGTTCGCCCGGGCGGCGCGCGCGAGCAGCGAGCGGAAACGCGCGGCGGTCATCCCGCGGCGCATCCGCCGGAGGACGGCGTCCGAGCCCGACTGGAGCGGGAGGTGAAGGTGGGGCGCCACGACACGCCCGGCCGCCACGAGGTCGACGAGACCTTCCCCGGCCTCCATCGGCTCGAGGGAGGAGAGCCGGACCCGGCACGCGGGGGGGCGCGCCTCCAGCCTTTCGAGGAGCGACACGAGACTCTCGCCGCGGTCGGTTCCGTACGCCGCCAGGTGAACCCCGCAGAGGACCACCTCCGGGACGCCGGACTCGCCGAGGGCACGGACGGCGTCCTCCACCTCGTCCGCCGGCGCGCTCCTCTCGCGCCCCCGGAGGGACGGCACGATACAGAACGCGCACCGTCGCTCGCAGCCGTCCTGGACCTTGAGGAAGGCGCGCGTCCTCCCGGGCTCCGGCGCCCCCGCGGTGGCGGAGAGGAGGACCTCCTCGGGCGAGGCCGCGCGCGCGGCGACCTTGCCCGGCAGGAGCCCCGCGGCCGCCTCGCCGAGGAGGCGCGGCAGGGCGGCGGCCGCACCGTGCCCGGCGACGAGGTCGACCTCGGGCCGGCGGGCGAGGAGGTCCGGCGCGCGCTCCGCCAGGCAGCCGGTGACGGCGAGGAGGGCGCCGGCATTCTCGCGGCGGAGGCGCCGGAGAAGGCGCAGCGCGTCGCGGTCGGCGCGCGCCGTGACGGTGCAGGCGTGGAGGACGACGACGTCGGCCGGCTCTCCGGGGAGGGTCCGGCAGAGCCCATCCGATTCCAGCGCCCGGCCCAGCTGCGAAGCCTCGACCTGGCTGACCTTGCAGCCGAGGACGTTCACTTCGAACGTTCGGAGCGCACTTCCCGAGAGGCCTCGGGAGCGGGTAAACTTCGTTGACAGACCCACTTCGGAGGCGATAATAGGGGACTTTCCGGAGGAGACTTCGGAGTGCGGGGGGGACCGGGCCACAGGCCCCAGGACGTATGGCCAAGACGATTCTCCTTATCGAATACGAGCCGAGATACCTCGACCGGATCAAGGGCTATCTCACCGGGAAGGACTTCGAGCTCGTGGTCGCCAAGGATGGCGAAGACGGTCTCGAGGCCTACCGCCGGGGACGTCCCGACCTCGTCCTGATCTCAACCGTCCTGCCGAAGCTCCGGACGCGCGACGTCATCCGCGGCATGCAGGCCGTCGGCCCGACGCCGCCGATCCTCCTGATGGCCTCCGGTTACAAGGGAAAAGACAAGAAGGCCGACGCGGCGCGGGAAGGCGCCACCGGCATCCTCGAGAAGCCCTTCTCCGAGGAGGCGCTCCTCGGAGAGATCGCCGCCGCGCTCGGCGGCAAGGCCCAGGACCCGTTCCCGGGAGCGGGAGGACAGCCGCTGCTCTCTTCGGACGACATCTTCTCGGACGTCATCTCCGGCGTCGAGGCCGAGGAGAAGGCGCGGCCTGCCGCCGCCCCGGCGGGGACCGACCCCGGGATCAACAGGAAGCTCGAGCAGACGCTCTCCGGCATCCTCTCCCGCCCGTCCACGAAGACTCCGGTTGCCGCCCCGCCCCCGAAGACGCCCGCCCCCGCCCCCGAGGTCCCCTCCGAACGGACGCTCCGTGTCGACTCGGCCTCGCTTCCGCCCGCGCCCGTACCGGCGCCGAAGCCGAAGGTCGACACGGCCGTCGACCGGATGCTCACCGAGACCCTCTCCGGGCTCCGCCCGGTGAAGCCCGCGCCCGCGCCCGCGCCCGCGCCTGCGCCCGCGGCACCGAAGCCGGCACCTGCGCCGGCCCCGCAGCCGAAGCCGGAACCCGCGCCGCAGGCCGCTCCGGCGGCGAAGCCGGCCCCCGCGCCGGCCCCGGCCCCGAAACCCGAGCCGAAGGCGGCCGCCGCTCCGCGGCCCCGGCCCGTCGCCAGCGGCCCGGGGAGCTTCGGCCGCTACCAGCTCCTCGAGAAGATCGCCGCCGGCGGCATGGCCGAGGTCTACAAGGCCCGCATGAGCGGGGAGGAAGGCTTCGCGAAGATCGTCGCCATCAAGCGGATCCTCCCGCACATGGCCGACAACGATGACTTCATCACGATGTTCATCGACGAGGCCAAGCTCGCGGCGCAGCTGACCCACAACAACATCATCCACATCTACGACCTGGGGAAGGAAGACGCCTACCACTACATCGCGATGGAGTACGTCGAGGGCAAGGACCTCCGCTCCATCCTGAAGACGGCGACCGAGAAGGGCTATCCCCTCCCCGTCGAGCTGGCGCTCTTCGTCGCCTCGAAGGTCGCCAACGCGCTCGACTACGCCCACCGGCGGATGGGGCTCGACGGCAAGGAGCTCAACCTCGTCCATCGCGACGTCTCGCCCCAGAACGTCCTGATCAGCTTCGAGGGCGACATCAAGCTCTGCGACTTCGGCATCGCGAAGGCGGCGACGAAGGTCCAGCAGACGCAGGCGGGAGCGCTCAAGGGCAAGCTCCAGTACATGTCCCCCGAGCAGGCGTGGGGCAAGAAGGTCGACCGGCGGACCGACATCTTCTCGCTCGGCGTCGTCCTCTACGAGATGCTGACGGCCGAGCGGCTCTTCAGCGGCGACACCGACCTGACGATCCTGGAACAGGTGCGGGACGCGCGTTCCGAGCCGCCCTCCGTGAAGAACCCCGACGTGCCGAAGCGGGTCGACCAGATCGTCCTCAAGGCGCTCGCGAAGAACCCGCAGGACCGCTACCAGAACGCCTCGGAGATGGAGAAGGACATCAACTCGGTCCTCTACTCCTTCCAGCCCGCTCCGGGTCCGGCGGACCTCGCGATCTTCATGCACCGGCTCGTCGAGGCGTCCGTCGCCGCGTCGGACGCGCAGATCGACGCCGCGTTCGCGCAGGCCGCCGCGGCGCCCGCCCCCGAGGAGAAGAAGAAGGGGAAGGGACTCGTCATCTCCAAGAAGGAGAAGGCGGTCGAGCCGGCGCCCGTGCCGGCCCCGGTGGAGGTCTCCCAGCCCGCGGCGATCGTGGCCGAGGAGCCCGGGAAGAGCCGTACGGGCCTCTTCGCCGGCATCGGTGTGGCCGCGGTCGTCCTCATCGCGGTCGCGGTCTTCATGACGCGCGGCAAATCGCCGGAGCCGGCCCCCGTTCCGGCCGGCGTCCCGACCCCGGTCGCCGCCGCCCCGACAACCGAGACCCCTTCGGCGCCGGAGGCCCCGGAGAAGGTGATCGACCCGAAGGCTCTCGAGGCCGAGCTGAAGAAGGCGACGGCGGAGCAGGCCCAGAAGCTCCGCGAGGCGGCCCAGAAGGCGGCCGCCGAGCAGGCGAAGCCGGCCGCCGCTCCCGCCGGCGCCCCGGCCGCCGCTCCCGCCGGCGGCGTGTCTCTCGCTCCGAACCAGCCCCTCCAGCCGCCCCGGCCCGCTCCGGAGCCGACCCGCGCTCCCGAGCCGACCCGGGCGCCCGAGCCGACCGCGGTCCCGCCCCGGCCGACGGAGCCGGTCCGCGTCGCCGCGACCCCCGTTCCGGCGCCTCCCGTCGCCGCGGCGCCGGCGCAGGCCGCCCCCCCCCAGGCGGCCGTCGTTCGCGAAGGCGACCTCGTCGGCGCAGGCCCGGGTGTCGTCGAGCCGAGGCTGGTCAAGCTCGGACCGTTCCCGCCGCTCCCGGCGCAGGCGAGGCGCATCCAGGCCGTCGTCACCGTCATCGGCCTCGTCGACGAGAGAGGCCGGGTCACCGAGACGCGCGTCCTCCGGTCCTCCGGAAACCGGATCGCCGACGACGCCGCCGTCGCCGCTCTCAAGTCCGGGCAGATCGAGCCCGCCACCAAGGGGGGCGTCCGGGTGAAGATGTACAAGACGTTCACCGTAGACGTGAGGCCGTGAGGCGGAGCGGCGATTTTCCGAAGCGAGACAAGGCGCCACCCGCGCCCTGCGACAAGCGGTAAGGAAATCCGAGAAGGAGTTTCTGCATGAGCCTGAGCGACGAACAGAGGAAGTTCTACGAGAACACGCTTCGGGTCACCAAGAAGGAGATCAGCGACCTGGAGGCCCAGATCCAGGAAGAGCTGGCCAAGGTCAAGGAGCGCCTCGCCGAGCTGCAGAACGGGCAGAAGGCGGCGCGCCAGATGTACGCGGCGGCCTGCCTCCGTCTCGGCATCCAGAACGACCTCGAGGAGTCCGAGGAGTCCTGACGGACGCCCGGCGCCCGTCGTTTCCGACCGGCTGACGGGCCCCGGCGCCTGCCTTTCGTGATGGCGCCGGGGCCCTTGGCTTCTCCTGCTCTCGTGCGTCTCGCCCGCGGTCTGCCGCTCGCTCTCGCCCTGCTCGCTGTTGCGGCGCCCGGGGCCGCAGCCCCGCCTCGGCGTGTCGTGGCCCTCGCCCCTTCGGCCGCCGAGATCGTCTACGCCCTGGGCGCGGCCGGGAGCGTGGTCGGCGTCTCCGACTTCGCGGCCGACCTTCCCGAGTCGAAGGGAAAGCCGCGCCTCGGCGGCTTCGTCCCCGACCTCGAACGGATCGCCGCCCTCGAGCCGGACCTCGCCGTCGTCTCCCGGGACGGCACCGACCGCCGGGCCGCCGAGCGGATCGCCGCGCTCGGCATCCGCGTCGTCGTCACCGATGCGACCTCTCTCGCAGGGGTCTTCGACGACGTCCGCCGCGTCGGCGCCGCGCTCGGCCGGGACGGCGAGGCCGAGCGGCTCGTCTCCGCCCTGGAGCGGCGCACCGCGGCGGCAGAGGCGCGGTCGGCCGGCCGGGACGGGGCCGCGCGTCCCCGCGCCCTCGCGCTCATCTGGCCCGACCCTCCGATCGTCGCGGGCCCCGCGACGTTCGTCGGCGACCTCCTTGCGCGGGCGGGACTGACCAACGTCGTCCCCGCCTCGGCCGGCGAGTGGCCGCGCGTCTCCCACGAGACGCTCGTGTCGTGGAACCCGCGCCTCCTCGTGCGGCCCCGCACGCCCGAGAACTCGACCGCCTTCGAAGCCGCCTTCGCACCGGGGAGCCGGTGGCTCCTCCTCCCGGCGGTAAGGGAGGGGCGCGTCGTCGTCCTGCCGGGAGAGTGGCTCGAGCGGCCCGGGCCGCGCCTCGTCGACGCCCTCGAGGCCCTCGTCGAGAAGGCCCGCGAGGCCCGCCCGTGATTCGCACCGGCCCGCTCCTCCTCGGCCTCGCTCTCCTCGCCGCCGCCGCGGTCCTGGCCTCGGTCCTCGTCGGCAGCGTCCCTCTGGCCCCCGGCGAGGCGCTGGCGGCGCTCGCCGGGACGGGCGACGCCTCGACCGTCACCATCGTCCGCGACCTCAGGCTCCCCCGAGCCCTCCTCGGGCTCCTCGTCGGGGGCGCGCTCGCGCTCTCGGGCGCGGCCCTGCAGGCCCTCCTCGGAAACCCCCTCGCGGACCCCTACCTCCTCGGCGTCTCGGGGGGGGCGGCCTGCGGCACCCTCGTCGCCGTCGTCCTCGGCTTCGGCGCGGGCGGTCTCCTCGGCTCGTTCGCGCTTCCCCTCGCCTCGCTGGCCGGGGCATTCGGAGCGGTCCTCCTCGTCGGTCTCGGCGCGTCCGTCGGGGGCCGGCTCGACCGGGGGCGGCTCCTCCTCTCGGGCGTCGTCGTCAACGCGCTCGCGTCCGCCGTCCTCCTCTTCCTCCTCTCCTTCAGCGACGCGGCGGGCGCCCGCGGCTTCGTCTTCTGGATGCTCGGGTCCCTGGCCGGCGCCACCGGAGAAGCCGTCCTTTCCCTCGTGGCCTATGCCGCGGTCGGGCTGGCGGTGCTCCTTCCCCACGCGCGCGCCTTCGACGCGATGACCCTCGGGGAGGAGACCGCCTTCACCCTCGGCGTCCGCGTGGAGACCGCCAAGCGGGTCGCGTACGTCGCCGCTTCGCTCCTGGCGGCGGCGGCCGTGGCCCACGCCGGGATCATCGGCTTCGTCGGGCTCCTCGTCCCCCACGTCGTGCGGCGGCTGACGCGAGGGCACCGGGCGCTCCTCGTCGCGTCGTTCCTCGGAGGGGGCGTCCTCCTCGTCGCCTCGGACCTCCTCGCACGGACGCTCTTCGCGCCCAACGAGGTCTCCGTCGGAGCGGTCACGGCGCTCCTCGGAGCGCCGGCGTTCCTCGTCCTCCTCAGGAGGCGCCCCTGACGCCCCTGGCCCTCGACGGGGTCTCCGCCGGCTACGCCCGGGGGCGAGACGTCCTCCACGGCGTCTCGCTCGCCTTCGGACGGGGACGCCTCGTCGCGCTCCTGGGCGAAAACGGCTCGGGGAAGTCGACGCTCCTGAAGGTCCTCGCGGGCCTCCTCCCCCCTTCCCGGGGAGAGGTCCTCCTCGAGGGGACGCCCCTCGCGCGCCTCCCCCGCCGTGCGGCGGCCCGAGTCCTGGGCTACCTGCCGCAGGGCTTCGAGCCGTTCTTCCCCGCCTCGGCGCTCGACGTCGTCCTTCTCGGCCGCACCCCCTACCTCGGCCCCTTCGCCACCCCGTCCCGGGCCGACGTGAAGCTGGCGAGGGACGTGCTCGAGGAGGTCGACGCGGGCGGGCTCGAGGAGCGGGACGTGAGGAGCCTTTCCGGCGGCGAGCGGCAGAGGGTCTACCTCGCCCGAGTCCTGGCCGGCGAGCCGCGCGTCCTCCTCCTCGACGAGCCGACCGCGAGCCTCGACCCCCGCCACCGGTTCCTCGTCCTCGAAGTCCTCAGGCGACGCGCGGAGGCGGGCCTGACGTGCGTCTTCTCGACGCACGAGGTCGACCTGGCCGCCCGCGCGGCCGACGATGCCGTCCTCCTCTCCGCCGGTGCGGTCCAGGAGGCCGGGCCGGTCCCCGAGAGCGTCACCGAGGAGTCGCTCTCGGAGCTCTTCGGCATCCCGGCCTGCGTCACGTCCCTCCCCGGGGGAGCGCCCCTCGTCACGCTCGGAGCTCCGCCCGGGGGCCCCCGGGGCGGGAAAGGGTAAGATCCGGCCCCCATGGCCCTCTGGTTCCGGAAGGACAAGGCGCCCCGCGCGCTGCGGGACATGCGAAAGTCGACCTCGCTCGGCGAGGGGCTGTTCCTCAGGTGCGACGGCTGCCGGGAGACCCTCTACACCAAGGAGGTAGACCGGAACCAGCGCGTCTGCCCGAAGTGCGGGTTCCACTTCCGCCTCTCGGTCGACGAGAGGCTGAAGCTCCTCTTCGACGCCGGGACCTGGCAGCCCCTCTTCGAAGGCGTGCGGCCGGCCGACCCGCTCCGCTTCCGGGACTCGAAGCGGTACCGCGACCGCCTGCGGGAATACGAGACCCGGACGGGCCGCCTCGACGCGATCGCCGCCGGCGACGGCACGATCGAAGGGGCCAGGGCCCTCGTAGCGGCGCTCGACTACGCCTTCATGGGGGGCTCGATGGGCTCCGTCGTCGGCGAGGTCCTGACCCGCACGGCCGAGAAGGCGTGCGACGAGAAGGTGCCCCTCGTCGTCGTCACGGCCTCGGGCGGGGCGCGCATGCAGGAGGGGATCCTCTCCCTCATGCAGATGGCGAAGGTCTCCGCGGCTCTGGGCCGGCTCGGGACGGCCCGCGTCCCGTACGTGACCATCCTGACCGACCCGACGACCGGGGGCGTCACCGCGTCGTTCGCGATGCTCGGAGACGTGACCCTCGCCGAGCCCAGGGCGCTCATCGGGTTCGCCGGGCCGCGCGTCATCGAACAGACGATCCGGCAGACGCTGCCAGAGGGATTCCAGCGCTCCGAGTTCCTCCTGGACCACGGCTTCGTCGACGTCGTCGTGCCCCGCCCCGAGCTGAAGGCGGCGCTCGCGAACGTCCTCCGCCTCCTCGCGGCGTGACCCCCGGAGACGGCCTTCGCTGGCTCGACGCGCTCGGGCCCCAGAAGATCCGGCCCGGCCTCGCCCGCACCCGCGCCCTCCTCGCCGCGCTCGGGAACCCGCAGGCGTCTTTCCGGACCCTGCTCGTCGCCGGGACGAACGGGAAGGGCTCGACCGCGGCGGCGGCCGCCTCGATCCTCGAGGCCGCGGGCCTGCGAGTCGGGCTGACGACCTCCCCTCACCTCGTCCGGGTGAACGAGAGGGTTCGCCTCGACGGACGCGACGTCTCCGACCGGTCCCTCGACGACGCCCTCTCCCTCGTGGCGGCGGTCTCGGGGGAGGGGGCGCTGCGCCCGACCTACTTCGAGGCGCTCGTCGTCGCGGCGTGCGAGCTCTTCCGGCGCGCGCGTGTCTCCGTGGGTGTCGTCGAGGTCGGGATCGGGGGGCGGCTCGACGCCACGAACGTCCTCGACCCCGAGGTCTCCGTCGTCACCAACGTCGCGGAAGATCACCTCGAGACCCTCGGACCGACCCTCGCGGACGTGGCGCGCGAGAAGGCAGGCATCTTCCGGCGGGGCCAGCCGGCGCTCACGGCGGCATCCGGAGAGGCTCTCGAGGTCCTGCATTCCGAAGCCGCGCGCACCGGCGCCCGGCTCGTCGAGGTGCCGCCGTCCTCCTCGTGGGACGACGTCTCGCCCCTCCGGGGCGCCCACCAGCGCTCCAACCTCGCCCTCGCGGTGGCGGCGGCGCGGGGTTTCGCGCCCCTCGACGAGGCGACCGTCCGCCGGGGCATCGCCGCGATCCGCTGGCCCGGGCGCCTCCAGGACGTCCCGCGGCCGGGCCGCCGCCCGCTTCTCGTCGACGGCGCGCACAACCCGGCCGGCGCGGCGGCCCTCGCCGCCCACCTCGACGCCGCCGGCCTCTCGGGGCGCGTCGACCTCGTCTTCGGGGTCCTCGGCGACAAGGCCGCCGGGGAGATCTTCGCGCCCCTCGCCTCCCGGGTCCGGCGGGTCGTCCTCGTGGCGCCGGACTCGCCACGCGGGATGCCGCCGGAGACGCTCGCCGCGCGCCTCGCGAGAACGGACCTGCCGGGCGCGGCAACCCTCGCCCAGGCCCTCGCGTCGCTCGAGGATGCGGACGGGGACGCCCCTATACTCGTCGCCGGGTCGCTCGTCCTCGCCGGCGAGGCCCTGGCTCTCGCCGAGCGCCGGGACCCCTGAAGCGGACGGCCTCCCGGAGGTTCGGATGGCCGCAGGGAGGCCCGCGGGGGCCGTCGCCTACACCAAGAAGGAGCTCGAGGCGTTCGAGGACGCGCGGCTCGCGATCTATGCCTCTCGCGCGGCGTCTGCCCGACGGCGCAGGAGCATCTCTCCCGAGGCCGACGGGACGGACTACCGGACCGAGTTCCAGCGCGACAGAGACCGGATCGTCCATTCCAAGGCCTTCCGCCGGCTGAAGCACAAGACGCAGGTCTTCATCCCGTTTGAGGGGGACCACTACCGGACCCGCCTGACGCACACCCTCGAGGTGACGCAGGTGGCGCGGACGGTGGCGAGGACGCTGGGCCTCAACGAGGACCTCACCGAGGCCTGCGCCCTCGCGCACGACCTCGGGCACACGCCGTTCGGCCACTCGGGGGAAAAGGCGCTGAACCGGATTCTCACGGGCGGCGAGCCGGCGGTTGCGCTCTCGCCGAAGGCGGTGGCCCTCGTCGGCGCCTTCAAGCACAACTACCAGTCGGTCCGCGTCGTCGACCTCCTCGAGAAGCGCTACGAGGAGCCGGGCCTCAACCTGACGGACGAGACGCGCGAGGGGATCCTCAAGCACACGACCTGGAAGCGCGATTTCCCCTTTCCCGTCACGAGCCCCGAGGGCCTCCATCTCGGCTCGGGCTGCCACCTCGAGGGGCAGGCCGTCGGCTGGGCCGACGAGATCGCCCAGCAGGCCCACGACCTCGAGGACGGCCTCGGGCTCGTCGGCATCGGCCGGGCGGAGGAGATCCCGCTCGCCCGGGAGATCGTCGCCGGGCTCGGCGCCCGCTGGCGAGAGGCCGGCGACCCCGCCGTCCAGCGCGCCCTCCTGATCCGCGGGCTGATCCACCACCTCGTCACCGACCTCATCCGCGCCTCGCGCGCGGCGATCGAGCGCTGGCTGACGGCGCGGAAGGTGACGACCCCGGCCGAGTTCGCGGCCCACCGCGGGAAGCTCCCCGGCTCGCTCGTCGCCCCCTCGAGGGAAGGGGAGAAGAGATACCTCGAGCTGAAGGAGTTCGTCTACCGCCACATCATCCACAGCCAGGCGGTCTCGCAGCACGACGCGCGCGCCCAGCTCGTCGTCAACCGTCTCTTCGACGCCTACGCGAAGAACCCCCGCCTCCTCCCCGACGCCGTCCTCGCCCGCGTCGCCGAGCTCTCGGGCCTCCCGTTCCTCCGGGAGGTCCCGCTGAAGAGGGTCGAGGCCGTGATCGCCGGCCGATGGAGGGAAGAGCCCGCCGTCCTGCGCTGCATCGCCGACCACATCGCCGGCATGACCGACAGCTACGCCCTCGCCGAGTACGACGCCCTTTTCGCGCCCTACCCGCGGAGGCCGGCGGGGACCCCGGCGGGTTAGGATCCGCCGATGCGCATCGCGTTCGGGTCCGACCACGCCGGCTTCGAGCTGAAGGCGCTGCTCGCCCGGCGGGCGTCCGAGCTGGGGCACGAGGTCCTCGACCTCGGCACCTCCTCGACCGCGTCCGTCGACTACCCCGACTTCGGCTTCGCCGTCGGCGAGGCCGTCGTCTCGGGTCGGGCAGAGCGAGGCGTCGTCGTCTGCGGCACCGGCATCGGCATCTCCATCGCGGCCAACCGCGTCCGGGGATGCCGGGCGGGCGTGGCGACCGACCTCTTCTCCGCGCAGCTGATGCGCGAGCACAACGACGCGAACGTCCTCGGCCTCGGCGCACGCGTCACCGCCGTCCCCCTCGCGATGGCGATCCTCGAGGCCTTCCTCGCGACGCCGTTCGCCGGCGGGCGCCACCAGAGGCGCGTCGACAAGCTCGACGCCGCCCCGCCGCGCGCGTAAGGAGCACCCCCATGACGACGACCCTCACCCCGAGCCCCCGCCTGATGGGGCGCTCCCTCGCCGCCGTCGACCCCGAGGTCGCGGCCGCCGTCGACGCCGAGTTCGCCCGCCAGCGCGACGGCCTCGAGCTGATCGCCTCGGAGAACTACGCCTCCCGCGCCGTCCTCGAGGCGATGGGCTCGGTCCTGACGAACAAGTACGCCGAGGGCTACCCGGGACGGCGCTACTACGGCGGCTGCGAGAACGTCGACGTCGCCGAGTCGCTCGCCATCTCCCGCGCGAAGAAGCTCTTCGCTCCCGAGAACCCCGACGCGATCCACGCGAACGTCCAGCCCCACTCCGGATCGCAGGCGAACACCGCCGTCTACCTCGCGTGCTTGAAGCCCGGCGACACCCTCCTCGGGATGTCGCTCGCGCACGGCGGGCACCTGACGCACGGGCACCCGCTCTCGATCTCGGGCAAGCAGTACCGCGTCGTCTCCTACGGCGTGACCCGCGAGGCCGAGACGATCGACTACGACGAGCTCGCCCGGATCGCCGAGGCCGAGAAGCCGAAGCTCATCATCGCGGGGGCCTCGGCCTATCCGCGCGTCCTCGACTTCCCGCGCTTCCGGCAGGTCGCCGACTCCGTCGGCGCCCTCCTCATGGTCGACATGGCCCACATCGCGGGGCTCGTCGCGGCGGGCCTCCACCCGTCGCCGGTCGGCCACGCCCACTTCGTCACGTCGACGACCCACAAGACTCTCCGCGGGCCGCGCGGCGGCCTCGTCCTCTGCGCGCCCGAGTGGGCCAAGGAGATCGACAAGGCCGTCTTTCCGGGCCTGCAGGGGGGGCCGCTCGAGCACGTCATCGCCGCGAAGGCCGTCTCGTTCCTCGAGGCGCTTGCGCCCGAGTTCCGGACCTACCAGGAGGCCGTCCTCGTGAACGCAAAGGCGTTCGCCGAGGCCGTCGCCTCCCAGGGCTTCCGGATCGTCTCCGGCGGCACCGACAACCACCTCTTCCTCGTCGACCTCGGCCCGAAGAGCCTGACGGGAAAGGTCGCCGAGAAGGCGCTCGACCGCGCCGGGATCACGGTCAACAAGAACGCGATCCCGTTCGACCCTAACCCGCCGCTCGTCACCTCGGGCCTGCGCCTCGGTACCCCCGCCGTCACGACGCGCGGCATGGGCGTCGCCGAGATGAAGACGATCGCCGCCTGGATCGGCGAGGTCCTCGCCGCGCCCGAGGACGACACGGTCAAGGCCTCCGTCAAGGCCAGGGTCGAGGAGCTGACGGCGGCCTTCCCGATCTACTGACGTTCTCGGGAAAACCGGGGCCCGCCCGGGTTTCCCGAACCCTTCCGCGGCGGCAAGGCGGCTCGCTTCGCGAGCGGCTGGCAGGGGGCCGGAGCCGACCGGCTCCTTGCGCGATGTCGCGCCAGCGGATTTCGGTGCCAGGCATGAAGTCGTGTATTGTTGAAAACAATACACGACTTCATGCCTGGCACCGGATTCGGGGGTGGCGGCCCGCCGGGTCCTGCGTCAGCCCCGCGCCATCCGGAGGAGCTCGGCGACGAGCTTCTCGATCCCTGCGGAGACCTCCGAGATCGGGCTGTCGAGCATGTAGGCGGGCGACGTGACGAGGCGCTTCTCCTCGTCGACGACGGCGCCGCCGCCGCCGCACGAGACGTGGGCGCCCCCCATCTTCTCGATGGCGGCGGCCGTGCCCGGGTCCTTGCCGATCGTCAGCTGCGGCTTCTCGTCCCCGAGGAGCCGCGCCAGGATCACCGGGGCGATGCAGACGGCGCCGACCGGCCGGCCGGCGGCGTGGACGGCTCGCACGACCCGCGCGACCTCGGGGTGGACCTCACAGTCGGCTCCCCTGAAGGCGAAGTCGCAGAGGTTCTTGGCGGCGCCGAACCCGCCCGGCAGGACGAGGGCGTCGAGGGTTCCGGCGTCGAACCCGGCGAGGTCCGCCACCTTCCCGCGGGCGATCCGCGCTGCCTCGACGAGGACGTTTCGCGTCTCGCCCGCGGCGGGCTGACCCGTCAGGTGGTTCACCACGTGCCTCTGGGCGACGTCGGGCGCGAGGCAGACGGCCTCGGCCCCGGCCCGGTCGAGGGCGAGGAGCGTCAGGACCGACTCGTGGATCTCGGCGCCGTCGTAGACGCCGCAGCCCGAGAGGACGACTCCGACTTTCGGTTTCATGCTGCACCTCCGGTCTCGGCCGGGAATCGTATCGGGAGTCGCGCCGGGAGGGAACGGAGACGCCGGGGACGCACGCCCGCAGGGGGCGGGGCGGGCTCAGTCCGGCGGAGGGGCCGGCCGGGCCCGCATCGTGCGGGCGACGCGCCAGCGGATCCGGAAGAGGGCCACGAAAGCCTCGAGGCCGGCGCCGAGGCCGACGCGGGTGTCGGGGGAGTTGAACCAGAGGACGGGGACCTCGGCGATCCGGTAGCCGAGGCGCCGTGAGAGGAGGAGCGCCTCGACGTCGAAGGCGAAGCGGTCGACCGTGGCGCGGGAGAAGACCTCCCGCGCGGCGTCGTGCCGGAAGAGCTTGAAACCGCACTGCGTGTCGCGGATGCCGGAGACGGCGAGGACCCGCACGAGAAAGTTGAAGAGCTTGCCGCTCGCGACCCGGAAGAGCGACTGCCTCTGCTTGACGAGCGTCGCGTCGATCCCGCGCGAGCCGATGGCGACGGGGGCGCCGGAGGCGAGGAGCTTCTCCACCTCCTCGATGGGGGTCGAGAGGTCGGCGTCCGTCACGAGGATCCGCTCCCCGGTGGCCGCCAGGACTCCGGCCCGGACGGCGGCGCCCTTGCCACGGTTCCGCGGAAGCCGGATCACGCGGAACTCGAGGCCGAGGCCGGCGGCGGTCTTCTCGGCCACGGCCGCCGTCCGGTCCGAGGAGCCGTCGTCCACGACGAGCACCTCGACCGCGAGGGGCGGCTTGCGAGAGCCGATCCACTCGGCGATCCGGGCGAGTGAGACGGGCAGCCGCTTTTCCTCGTTGTACGCGGGGATGACCAGGGAAAGTGCGGGGGTGGTCGTCACGCGGGCCTCGCTTCGTAGACGAACTGGTAGCCGAACATCCCTGGCCAGGCGGCGGCGAGAAGCCGGACGGCGGCGCGGACGGGGGTCGCGAGCGGGGGGCGGCCGAGGAGGGGGAGCGCGAGCTCCACGGGCATCGCGGTGGGCGTTTCCCTGACGACGCGGAAGCCGTGGCGTACGAGGAGCTCCCGGCCGGTGCGACGCGTGAAGAAGCGCAGGTGCGTCCGGTCCAGGATGCCCCGGTCCGTCGAGGGGAACCGGCCGAAAAGGAGGCCGAGCCTCACGGTCACGTTCGCGACGTTCGGAAGGGAGACGAGGAGGAGCCCCTCCTGCTTGAGGAGCGGGCGGAAGAGGGCGAGCGCCTGCCCCGGCTCGGGGAGGTGCTCGAGGATGTCCCCGGCGACGATGACGTCGAAAGGCTCGCGCCAGGGGCCGGCGAGCCCCCGGACGACGTCGTCCACGAGCGGGTCGTCGAAGAAGGCGGCTCCCTCGAGCGCGGCCTCCGGGTCGAGCTCGATCCCTGCGAGGTAGCGGCAGAAGGGGCGGATCCTCCGGGCGAGGTGGCCGGCCCCGAAGCCGACGTCGAGGACGGAGAGCCCCCCTCCCCGGGCCACGATCCTCGAGAGGAGGATGTCGTGCGAGGAGCCGGGAATCTCCTTCCACGGGTACCTCCCCCGCTCCAGCTCGCCGGCGTACTTCACGGGCGGGAGGCCTGCGCGATCGGGATGCGGCGTCCGCTCCCGAACGCCTTCGTCGACACCTTGAGCCCGGGGGCGGCCTGCTGGCGCTTGTACTCGGCCCGGTCGATCTGCCGCGCGATCGCGGCGACGAGGTCGGGGGCCGCGCCCGACTCGCGCGCCACGGCAGCGGCGGGGCGCCCCCGCTCGACCAGCCCCTCGAGGATCCGGTCGAGGAGCTCGTACGGGGGGAGCGAGTCCTGGTCCGTCTGGCCGGGGCGAAGCTCGGCCGAGGGAGCCTTCTCGAGCGTCGAGGCGGGGACGAGGTCGCGCCGCGCGCGCCGGTTCAGGTGTCTCGCCAGCGCGTAGACGCGCATCTTCGGGAGGTCCGAGATCGGGGCGAGGCCCCCGCACATGTCCCCGTAGAGCGTGCAGTAGCCGACGGCGAGCTCGCTCTTGTTGCCGGTCGTCAGGAGGAGCGGCCCCAGCTTGTTCGAGAAGGCCATGAGGAGCATGCCGCGGATGCGGGCCTGGAGGTTCTCCTCTGTCACGTCCTCGGGCCGGCCCGCGAAGAGAGGTGAGAGGGTCGCCTTCGCCGCGGCGAAGAGGGGCTCGATCGGGAGGACCTCGAGCCTCACGCCGAGGGCGTCGGCCAGGGCGCGCGCGTCGGCGAGGGAGCCCTCGGAGGAGTAGCGGGACGGAAGGGCGAGCCCGGTGACGTTCGCCGCCCCGAGGGCGTCGACGGCGAGGGCGCCGACGAGCGCCGAGTCGATGCCCCCCGAGAGCCCCACGACGGCCGTGGCGAAGCCGCACTTGCGCGCGTAGTCGCGAATCCCGAGGACGAGAGCCCGCCGGAGCGACTCGAGCGGCTCCCCGTCGGCGTCGTCGGGCAGGTCGGCCGGCTCGGAGCCGGAGACGGGCGTCGCGCGCGGGCCGTCGAGGTCGACGACGACGAAGTCCTCCTCGAAGAGCGCGGCCCGCGCCCTCACGCGCCCCGTCCCGTCGAGGACCATCGAGCCGCCGTCGAAGACGAGCTCGTCGTTTCCGCCGACGAGGTTCAGGTAGGCCACGGGCACGCCGCCGTCGCGGGCGAGCCGGGCCAGCATCCGCCGCCGCAGGCGGGGCTTGCCTTCCGAGAAGGGCGACGCCGAGACGTTGACGACGAGGTCGGCCCCCCGCGAGAGGAGGATCTCGCCCGGGTCGCTGGCGTAGAGGCGGCGCGTCCGGAAGAAGTCCTTGTCGTTCCAGAGGTCCTCGCAGATCGTCAGGCCCGCCTTCCGCCCGGCGAGGCGGACGAGCGTCGGCGCCTTCGCCGGCTCGAAGTGGCGGACCTCGTCGAAGACGTCGTAGGCCGGCAGGAGGCTCTTCCTCGCCACCGCGGCGACGCGTCCGTTTCGCAGGAGGACGGCGGCGTTGAAGAGGGGCTTTCCGGTCGGGGCCGGGTTCGGAAGGATGGTCCCGGCGAGGAGGGCGGTCCGGCCGGCGCGGCGCGCGAGCGCGGCGAGGAGCCGCGCGGCGTCCGCCCGGAACGAGGGTCGGTCGAGGAGGTCGCGGGGCGGGTAGCCGCAGAGCGCCATCTCCGGGACGAGCAGGAGGTCGGCCTTCGCCGCCTCCGCTTCCTTCCAGAGGGCCTCGATCTTCGCCCCGTTCCCCGCGAAGTCGCCGATCGTGGCGTTCATCTGGCCGAGGGCGAGGCGCATCCGCAGGATGGTAACGCCGCCTCGCCGCCGGCTCAGCGGGCCGGGACGAGAGTGGTGCCGGAAAGGAGGTCGGAGAGGGTCCTCCCCTTCCGGTCGAAGGCGGCCACGAGGAGCGGCACGCCGGCGAGCGCCGCCGTCAGTAGAGCGCCGAGGAAACGGAGGGAGGCGGCGGCCAGGGTGGGCGACCCGCCGTCCTCGGCCGCGACCCTGAGGTCGGCGAGCGCCATTCCCGGGGTTGCACCCCAGACGAACGGGACGAGGACCATCAGGACGAGCGCCGCCAGGAAGAGGAAGGCCCCGAGGCCGAGGAGGGCCGCCGGGGGAAAGCGCAGCTCCAGGAGGAGCGCCCCGGAGGCGAGCTCGAGGGCGCCGAAGAGTCCCAGGATGACGATGTCGGCGAGACCGGCGGCGAACCGGCGGGCGAACGCCACGGGCATCCCGGACGCGGTCTCTTCGAAGAGCTCGCCCGGCTCGTCGATCTCTTCGGCCGAGGGCGGGGTCTGGGTGTCCGCCACCGCGCCGGAGCGCTCCGCCGTTCCCGCGGGGGGCGAGAGCGGCGTCTCGGAGACGTCGGGGAAGAGGCTCAGGGTCCGTCCCCTGGGCTTCGCGGGGGCGGCAGGCTCGCCGCCCAGAGGATGTTCTGCGAGCGGGTCTCGGCTCTTCTCGGTCATTGGAGGCGGTCAGGGCCGGGGCGTGACGTGCCGGACGTAGATGCGGGCGCCGAGGTCGGTGACCCCGCCCGAATACCGGCGCGCGAACTTCAGGTGCCGCTGCGTCTCGACATCCTGGGGCCTGAGAGAGGCTGCCTCCTTGAACGCCTCGGCGGCTCTCTTCGTGCTCCCGGACTGAAGGCTGAGGATTCCGTCGTTGAAGTAGCTCTTGAAGAGGTAGTCCTCCACGTCCTTGTTCTTCGGGTCGGCCTTTCGAAGCTCCCACAGGAGGCGCTGCGCGCTCTCGTAGTCCTGCTCGTTGTAGGCCCGGATCGCCGAGCCCACGGCCGAAACCGCATCGCGGGCCTTCGTGAGGGCCACGGCCGCCTCCGTGTCGTCGGGCCGGGCCTTGACGACGAGGTCGAGCGACTTCAGCGCGTCGATGTAGCGGCCCGCCCCGAGGCTCGCGAAGCCCGAGAGGCGGGCCTCGTCGACCTCGGCCTCGCTCGCCACCGGTCCGGCCGCCGGCCTGGGCGCGGCCGACGACTTGAACTGGTCGATCAGGACGAGCGCGGAGTCGTGGCGGGGATCGTCGGCCGGGATCGCGGTCAGGATTCCGAGGGCTTCCTCGACCTTGCCCTGCTTGAAGAGGGCCTGGGCCTTGTCGAGAGGGTTCAGGGCGGGCGCGGTCGTGGCGGCGGGCGTGTCGTCGGCCCCGGCGGGCGGGGGGGCCGGTTTCGGCTTGAAGAAGAGCCACGCGGCGAGCGCGACGCCGATCAGGACGAGGACGGCGGCGCCGATGAGGAGCCGGCCGTCGATCTTCCCACCCCTCGCCGCGGCCTCTTCCCGCCGGGCAGACGAGGACAGCCGGGATTCCCCTCGAGCTTCCGCCGACCCGGCCTCCTCTTCCAGCGAGGGGAGGTCCTCGGCGAACGCCGGCCTGATGGGCGACTCGAGCTCGTCGCGCAGGTAAGGTTCGTCGGGGAGAGAGGGTTCGGCCCGGCCGACCGCCGCGCCCGGAGCGGAGAGGGCGGCGTCGATCTGGTTCAGGTAGTTCCGTGCGGTCGCGTCCGTTTCCGAAAGAGTGAGGACCTTCAGGAACGCGTGCCGTGCGGAGGGCAGGTCTCCTGACTCGTAGAGCTGCACGCCCTCGGAAAGGAGGACGTCGAGCTGCCGGGCGCTCTCGCTCTGTTTCTCTCTCGCGCCGTCGATCCGGCGGGAGGCTTCCTCGTTCGAGAGGTCGATCAGGAAGACCCGGCTCCAGAGATCGATGGCCTCCTGCAGCTGCCCGCGGGCTTCCGCCTCGTCCCCCTGCCGGAGGAACTGGACGATGCGGGGGTCGGCCGCGGCTCCCGTCCCGGGAGCCGGGAACGCGGCGGAGGCCACCCCGGCAAACGGGTCGGCCGGCGCGGGGAGGGGCGCCGCGGCCTCCGAGGGGGGCTCGCCGAACACAGGCGTGCCGACCGAGGTTGCAGCCTCGTCGAACGCGGAGCGGCCGGAGAAGAGATCGACGGCGGGGCGGGCGAACGGGTCCGGAGCGGCTGCCGCGAAGGCGTTCGCCTCCGGAGCCGGGCTCGGAGAGAACGAGAGCCCCGGCTCGGCCACGCCGAAGGGGTCAGGGGCCGTGGCGCCGAGGCCGACGTCGGCCCCGGCAGGGGAGGGCGCCGGGGCGAACGGGTTGGCCCCGAGGTCGCCGAAGCCGAGGCCGTCGAGGCCGGAGCCGGGGGACGAGAAGGGATCAGACGCCGGGGTCGGGGCGGGGGCAGGGGCGGGGACGGCCCAGCCGGCGGAGGGCGTGACGGGAGGAGCCGGCGAGGGTCCGGGAGCGGGCGGGCCCGAAGGTGCCGACCCGGGCGCTCCGCCGAACGCCTCGAACTCCGACAGATCGACGACCGTGCCGGCGGCGACGCCCCGAAGTGACGCGAGGAGCCGCCGCGCGGGCGTGAACCGCGTGTCCATCTTCAGGATGAAGTCGCACCCGAGCAGGGCGTCCTCGTTCCGGCCCGCCCGCGCCATCTCGAGCGTGTGGCGGAAAGTCTGGAGGACCTTGTCGCGGGCCTCGGCGGAGAGGGAGGGACTCCCCGGGTAGGAAACGGGCTCGGCCATGAGAACCTCTCCAAGTCAGCGTAACAAGCTGTCTTTCCGGCGGCAAGCGCCGGGTGCCTCCGGGGTAAGATCTCCAGCCCCCGACGGGGGAGAGGTTCAGATGACGACACTCGTCGAATGCATCCCGAACGTCAGCGAAGGCCGCCGTCCCGAGGTCGTTGCGGCCATCCGCAACGCCGCGGTCTCGGCCGGCCCGGGAGTCCTCCTCCTCGACTGGACCTCCGACGCCGACCACAACCGGTCCGTCCTCACGTTTCTCGGGGACGGCCCCGCCCTGGTGCGGGCCATGGAGGCGATGGTCGCCGAGACCCTCGTCCACGTCGACCTGACGAAGCACGAAGGGGCTCACCCGCGGCTCGGCGCCGTGGACGTCATCCCCTTCGTCCCGATCCGCGGGGTCACCGCCGCCGACTGCGTCGCCCTCGCGAAGGACCTCGGCGCGCGCCTCGCGGAGAAGCACGGCCTCCCGGTCTACCTCTACGAGGACGCGGCCACGAGCGAGTCCCGCCGGAACCTGGCGACGATCCGCAAGGGGGAGTTCGAGGGGCTGGCCGAGAAGATGAAGAGCCCCGACTGGAAGCCCGACTTCGGGCCCGACGCGCCGCACCCGACCGCGGGAGCGACGGTCGTCGGCGCCCGTTCGCCCCTCGTCGCCTACAACATCAACCTCGGCACGGCCGACCTCTCCGTCGCCGACCGGATCGCGAAGTCGATCCGCCACCTCTCCGGGGGCTTCCGGTTCGTGAAGGCGATGGGGGTCCGGCTCGAGGCGCGCGGCATCGTCCAGGTCTCCATCAACATGACGAACTTCGAGAAGACGCCCCTCCACCGCGTCTTCGAGACGGTTCGCTCGGAGGCCGAGCGCTTCGGCGTGCCGGTCGTCGGGTCGGAGATCGTCGGTCTCGTCCCGCAGGCGGCGCTCGTCGGCGCGGCCGAGCACTACCTGCGCCTCGAGTCGCCCGCCGCCCCGCAGGTCCTCGAGAACAAGCTCCTCGACGTCGCCTTCGCGGCGAAGGAGTAGGGGCGGCTCCCTACTTCTTCCTCCTGGCAGGCATCTCGCGCCCGCCCTGCCGGAGGACCAGCGCGTTCACCTTCCCGTCGGCGCCCTTCACGAAGGTGATCCGCGCGTCCACGACCTTCAGGAAGTACTCCGTCTCGGACGCCGGGAAGACCTCGAGCTCCTGCTGGCCGGTCGCCTGCGTCAGGAGGCGTGCCCCGTCGCGCCGGACGGTCAGGACGAAGCCGGGCGCCAGCTCGTACTCGCCCGCGTAGAGGTCGTAGAGAGCGGGGTCGACCTTCACCTCCTCCGGGGCGAGGGGGACGTCTCCCTCGCGCACCCCCCTCTCGGGCTCGTCGGCCCCCTCGGGGTAGAAGAGGGCCTCCGTGGCCCTTCCGTCCGGTCCGGCGACGAACGCGAGGCGCGTCAGCGAGCCCTCGAAGAAGAACTCCCTCTCCGACGTGGGCTTCACCTCGAGACGCGGCCCGCCGGACCGCTGCGAGTAGATCTTCCCCCCCTCCACCGACACGGTCCTCGTCGTCTGCGGGTCGAACCGGTAGACGCCGGTCCAGCGTGAGAGGACCTTCGGGTCGACGGAGACCGGGGCCTGGGCGGGGAACGGCTTGCCGATCAGGAGGGCGGCGATCTTCTTGCCGAGCATCCCCGGGTCGGCCTTCGGGCCGTCGGTGTTCGCGAGGACGGCGACGTAGACCTTCTCGCCGGGGAGCCGGATGCCGTACGTCGAGAAGCCGAAGATCCCTCCGCCGTGCTCGAGGGCGGGCGAGCCGCGGAGCGTCGAGACGGCCCAGCCGTAGCCGTAGCGCGTCGGCTTGCCGTCGCGCGTGACGGCCGGGGTCCACGCCTTCTCGAGCGACGCCTTCTTCACGAGCTTCTCCGTGGAGAGGGCGGCGTCCCAGGCCGCGAGGTCGTCGACGGTCGAGACGAGGGCGCCCGCGGCGTGGGGCTGCGTCATGCTCAGGTACCGGGCGTTGACCACCGTCTCGCCGTTGCGCGAATACCCCGAGGCCCGCTTCGGAAGGATCGGCCCGTCGTCGCCGTAGGCCGTCGCCTTCATCCCGAGAGGCCGGAAGATCCGCTCGGCGACGAAGTCGGCGTACCTCTTCCCCGAGGCCTTCTCGATCACCGCGCCGAGGAGGACGTAGCCCGAGTTGTTGTACTGCCACCGCTCGCCCGGCGCGAAGTCCATCGGCTCGGCCTTGAACGCGTCGACGAGCTCCTGCGTCGTGAGGTCGGCCCGGATGCGGGTGTTCATGTACCCGGGAATGCCGGTGTAGCTCCGGATGCCCGACGTGTGGTTGAGGAGGTGCTCGACGGTGATGACGTGGCCCTGCGTCGGGTAGTCCGGGAGGAACTTCGTGATCGGGTCGGAGAGGGAGAGCTTCCCCTCCTCCGCAAGCATCAGGACGGCGACCGCCGTGAACTGCTTCGTGATCGACCCGAGCCTGAAGACGGAATCGGGGGAGAGGGGGACGCCGAGCTCGAGGTTCGCCATCCCGTAGGCTTTCCGGAAGACCGTCTTCCCGTCTTTCACCGCGATGACCGCCGCCCCGGGGCCGTCGGCCGGGATCGCGCCCGCGAGCATCGCGTCGATCGCCTCGGCGGTCGCAATCGGCCTGGCGCCGTAGGCGGCGCCGGCCGTGGACAGGAGGGTCGTCTGGAGGGCGAATGCGGCCGCGACACGCCAGGGATTCCGGATCATCGGGACACCTCTCTCTTTCCGTCGTACGGGGACTCCGCCTGATACGGAGGCGGCGCCGTCCGGGTTCCCGGACGCCTCTTCCCCGGGTCGTCCGGCGGCGCGAGACGGGGCTTCCGCGGCTCGGGTCTCTCCCTGTTGCCGTTCAGCTCCTCCGGGCCTCCTCCGTCCAGAACGGCGTGGCGAGGCCGATGTCCCTCTCGGAGACGAAGCCCTCTCTCCCGCCGGTCCTCTCGTAGTGCCGGAGCGCCGCGAAGACGTACTTCCCGCCTGCCAGGATGATCGGGACGTTCGCGGAGGCGACGAGGATGTTCACGAGGTCCGTGACGTACCAGATGTTGCCGAGCTGCAGGTCCGCGAGGACCGTCAGGACGCCGAACGGCACGAAGAAGAGGGCCCCGAGCGACCGGACGCCCATGATGAAGCGGGGCGTCCTCGAGATCATGTTCGCGCTGATCTCGGCGAAGACGATCATCCCGATGAGCGTCGTGAAGGCGAAGAGGGCGTAGCTGACCGAGAGGAGCGCCTGGACCGTCGGGTCGAAGGCGGTTCCGGGCGCCAGGTGCCGGGCCGAGGACATGAAGACGACGAGCTTGTCGTGCATCGTCGTCTCCCAGGCGAACGCCTCCGGGACCGTCCAGAGCCGCGCCATCACCGTCACGAAGCCGGCCATCGAGCAGATGATCACGGTGTCGAACCAGACGCCCATCGACTGGACGAGCCCCTGCTCGACGGGATGCCGGTTGTCCGCGGCGGCGGCGGCCATCGTGATCGTCCCCTGCCCCGCCTCGTTCACCATCAGCCCCCGCTTGATCCCCTGCTGGAGGGCGACGCCGAAGCTCCCTCCGAAGATCGCCTCGGGCGAGAAGGCCCCGGCGAAGACCGACCCGAAGAACCAGGGGACGAGCCGCCAGTTCACGGCCACGAGGACGAAGACGATCCCGCAGTAGAGGACCGCCATGAACGGCACGCAGAGATCGGTGAAGCGGATGACGCGCTTCAAGCCGCCGAGGACGAGCGCGGCCACGGAGACGACGAGGAGGGCGCCGATCGCGTAGTAGACCGCGGAGGTCCTCCCGTACGTCGTCCCGGCGATCGTGCTGGCGACCGAGCCGAGCGCCGTGAAGAGGTGGAACGTCTGGCTCGGGACGTTCAGGAGGGCGTAGGTGATGAAGAGCGCCGCGAGCGTCACGCCGACCCAGCGGCGGTTCCCGAGGATCCGCATCCCGTAGAACGGCAGGCCGCCGACGAACTCGCTTTCCTTCTTCTCCTTGAAGAGCTGGGCGAGCGTCGCCTCGACGAAGGCGGTCGCCATGCCGAAGGTGCCGGCGACCCACATCCAGAAGAGCGCCCCCGGGCCGCCGACGGTCACCGCGCCGGTGACCCCCATGATGTTCCCCGGGCCGGCCCGCATCGCCGAGCTGAGCATGAACGCGGCGAAGGGGCTGATGCCCGTCTCCGACGCCTTGCGGTCCGTGACGATCCTCACGCTCTCGGCGAATCGCCGGAGCTGGACGGCGCCCGTCCGGAACGTGAACCAGAGCCCGGTGCCGACGAGGAGGAGCATCGCGAACGAGAACTGCCCGAGGACGGGGATCGCGGCCCAGGCCGCCACGTTCTTGGGGAAGTCCCAGAGGAAGTCGGACACGGGTACGAAGAAGGCGAAGAGGCTGTTGACGACCTCGAAGACGTGCTGCATCCGTCCCTCTCGCTGCCCCCGCGGCGTTCAGGGCGCGGGCCCCGTGCCGTGCCGGCCTCGCGCGCATTCTCCACCACGGCGGCGCGCCCCACGTTCGCGGACGGGCCTTCGCCCGGCGGCGGAACGCCCGGGCCGGGCCCGGGCTCAGCCGGGAGGAGCCAGCTCGACCCGGTCGCGCCCGAGGCGCTTGGCCTCGTAGAGGGCCTGGTCGGCGCGCTGGCGGGCGGCGTCAAAGCCCCGGGCCGGTTCGATCGCGGCCACGCCGAAGCTCGCGGTGACGGTGACGGCGTGGAGGCCGTCCGTCACCGGGGCGCCGCGGACGGCGGAGCCGAGCCGGCTCGCGGTCTCGCCGGCCGCGGCCGTGTCCGTCATCGGGAGGAGGATGGCGAACTCCTCCCCGCCGATTCGCCCGAGGACGTCCGACTCGCGGAGCGCCGCCTGGAGGCGCCTCGCGACCTCGGCGAGGACCGCGTCGCCGAACGGGTGGCCGAACGTGTCGTTGACCGGCTTGAACCGGTCGAGGTCGAGGAGGACGAGGGAAAGGGGCGTGCCGAACCGGCGTGACCTCTCCGTCTCTCTCGCGGCCGCCTCGAGGAACGCCCCGCGGTTCGCGGCGCCGGTCAGCGCGTCGGTCGTCGCGAGCCGCCGCAGGTTCTCGTTGTCGAGGTAGAGAGACGGCACGGCGAGACCGAAGTAGGCCGAGCCCGCGAGGACGATCATCGCGAACTGGTACGCGGTCGTGTGCTCGCCGGGGCCCACGAAGGCGCCCGCCCCGGCGATCGCCGCGCTCAGGGCGGCCACGCTCAGGAACGTCCGCAGCGCGCCCTCGGTGTGGACGATCCACATGAGGGGGAGGATGGCGAAGAAGACGAGGAACGCCGACGCGAGGTCGCGCCGACCGACCCCCGCGAGGAGGAGGAGCGAACCGGCGAGGGGAAGGAGGCAGAGGAGGAACCGTCCGGCGAAGCTCCGCCAGCCGGGACGGGACGGGCCGAGCCGGCTCGCGGCGCGCAGGAGCCCGGCCGTCCTCACGCCCGCGGCGCCGGCGAGCCGCTCCAGGAAAGCCGCGAAGGCGGGGCCGAGGGCCACGGCGCCGACGAAGTCGCCGACGAACCAGGGAAAGAGGATCGCCCGCGCCTCCGTCCAGGGGATGAGGCCCGCGAACGCCAGGGCCGAGGCGCCGCCGAGGGCCGCGAGGGCCGCGGACGCAGGGACGACGAGGAGAAACGTCGTCACGGCCCGCGGGACGGTCCCTCCCATCCACCGGCGGAGGGCGGCGGCCCCGACGCCCCACGCCGCGATGTGCGCGGCGGCGAAGAGGACCCCCGCGAGGAGGAGAGCCCGGACGGGGTAGTCGGCGCCGTAGACGTCTCCCAGCCCCAGCGTGACGAGGATCGACGCGGCGGCGATCCCCGGCACGGCGCGAACGCCGAGGACGGCGAAGGCCGCGAAGGTGAGGCCCGCCGGAGGGAACCAGAGGCTCGCGTGCGGGGCGAACTCCTGGATCCGCCCGAGGGTCCAGGAAGCGAGCCAGAGCAGGACGAGGGCGACGGTGACGAGGGATTCGCGCCAGAAGGAATGCGCCCGCAGCGCCGACGCGACGCGCGCCGCGGACTGCGCGACCGGCGACCGGGAAGACACTCGCACCGGCGAGGACGCTAGCAGATCAAGGGGCGGGCGAGGAACGCCCGTCAGCCGGTCAGGCCGAAAGCTCGGCCCAGCGGGCGTAGAGCCGATCCACTTCCGCCTGCGCCTCCTCGATCTCCTTCGCGAGCGCGACCAGCCGCGGTCCGTCGCTGACGACCCCGGGGCGGACGCACTCGGCCTTCAGGGCCTCCAGCCTCTCCTCGGCCGCGAGGATCCTCGGCTCGATGCCGTCCAGCTCGCGCTGCTCGAGATAGCCGAGCCGCCGCTTCGCCGCGGGGGCGCCGGGCGCCGAAGCGCCCGGGGCGGCGTCTCGTCTCGTGTCCCGGCGCCTTGCCCCGGCGCCGCCGGCCGCCGTCTCCCGCCGCTCCTTCCTCCACCTTTCCCACTGGTCGAGGCCGGCGAGCGCCGTGACGCCGCTCCCTCCCTCGGGGTCGAACGCGAGGAGCGAGTCGGTGGCGCGGTCGAGGAAGGCGCGGTCGTGCGAGACGAGGAGGAGCGCGCCCGGGAAGTCGGCGAGGCTCTCCTCGAGGACGTTCAGCGTCGGCAGGTCGAGGTCGTTCGTCGGCTCGTCCAGGACGAGGAGCTGCGCGGGCCGCAGCATCAGGCGCGCCATCAGCAGACGGGCCTGCTCGCCCCCCGAGAGGCGCGAGACCTTCATCTCGGCCTGCTCCTGCGCGAAGAGGAATCGGTCGAGCCAGCTCCTCACGTGGAGGAAGCGCCCGCGGTACTCCACCTGGTCCCCCTCGGGGCAGACCGTCTCCCTCACCGTCGCCTCCGGGTCGAGCGACTCGCGCCCCTGCTCGAAGAGGGCGACCGTGAGGCCCTCGGCGCGCGCCACCTTCCCCGTGTCGGGGCGCTCCGAGCCGAGGAGGACGCGCAGGAGCGTCGACTTCCCGCAGCCGTTCGGGCCGATCAGGCCGACCCGGCTCCCCGGCCCGAGGAGGAGGTCGAGGCCCGAGAAGAGAGCTCTCTCGCCGTACGCCTTCGAGATCCCCTCGGCGACGAGGAGCCGCTTCGGGGCGCGCCCCGCCCCGGCGAAGTCCAGCTTCGCCGTCCGCGAGACGTTCCGCTCGGCGATCGTCTCGATCTCCTCCCCGAGCGCCTCGGCCCTCTCGATCCTCGCCTTCTGCTTCGTCGCCCGCGCCTTCGGGCCGCGCCGGAGCCACTCCGTCTCCCGCCTGAGGACGTTCCTGAGCGAGCTCTCGCGGCTCTCCTGCGCGGCGAGGAGCGCCTCCTTGGCCTCGAGCCACTTCTCGAAGCCTCCGGGCACCGAGAGGAGCCCGCCGGGGTTTCGCCGGTCGAGCTCGAGGATCCGCGTCGCGACGCGAGTGAGGAAGAGTCGGTCGTGCGTCACCGTCACCGTCGCGAAGGGGGCGCGCGAGAGCAGCTCCTCGAGCCAGACGATGCTCTCCACGTCGAGGTGGTTCGTCGGCTCGTCGAGGAGGAGGAGGTCGGGCTGGCGGACCAGCTCCCGGGCGAGGGCCACGCGCTTCTTCTGCCCGCCCGAGAGCGTCGCCACGAGGCTGTCGGGGCCGATGCCGCCTGTCGTCAGAGAGAGCTTCGCGAGCGCCTCGTCCGTCTTCAGCTCGGCCTCCCACGCAACCTCCTCGCCGTGCGAGACGTGGGCGAGAGCCCCCTCGAGGACGACGGACCTCACCGTCGCCCCCTCCGAGAAGCTCGGAATCTGGGGGACGAGGCCGACCGAGACGCCTCCCTGCAAGACGACCGTCCCGTCGTCGGGCGGGGTCTCCTGGGCGAGGATCGAGAGGAGCGTCGACTTCCCCGCGCCGTTCGGCCCGATCAGGCCGATCCGCTCGTCCGGCTCGATTCCGAAGGAGAGGCCGGAGAAGAGGCTCCGGGCGCCGAACGCCTTCCCGAGGCGCTGCGCGGCGACGAGCGGCGGCATGGCGCGACGGTAGCAGAGGCGGAGGAGAGGGCGCGGCCGCGGGGCCCGGGCTCCCTTCACGAGGAGAGGGAAGTCTAGACCCGGGGCGGGTTGTCTCCGGCCTCCCGCCGCGGGATCGTTCCCCGGTGCGTCGCGCTCTCCTCCTCGCCCTCGTCCTCTTCGGCGGCCCCGCGGTGGCCGCCGGCGTCGTCGGGAGCGGCACGCCGGCGTCGTGCACCGAGGCCGCGCTGGACGCGGCGCTCGCGGGCGGCGGCGTCGTGACCTTCTCTTGCGGGGGCGGGGCCGTCACGATCCCGGTCACGACGACGAAGACGATCTCGTCCGCGACGCCGACCGAAGTCGACGGCGGCGGTCTCGTGACGCTCGACGGGCAGGACGCGGTCCGCCTCTTCTACGTCGACTACCAGCGGCGGCTGGCGCTCCGCAACCTCACGCTCCGGCGCGGGCGCGTCGCCGACCTCGGGGCCGCCGTGAGGAGCCACTACCACGAGCGGGGGACCGCGGCCCTCACGATCGTGAACGTCCGCTTCGAGGACAACGTCTGCACCCAGGCCGGCGACGACGTCGGCGGAGGCGCCCTCTACATCCAGGGAGGCGTCTCGACGGTCGACGGCAGCACCTTCCTCCGGAACCGTGGCGGCAACGGCGGCGCCGTCGGCTACCTCGGCGGCGACGGGACCGGCCCCGCGAACGGCCTGACGATTCGCGACTCGGTCTTCGTCGGCAACGAGACGCAGGCCCGCGTCTCGAGCTTCGGGGCGACCGGGGGCGCCCTCTACGTCGACGGCGCGGGGGACGGGGAGGTGCGGATCGAGCGCTGCACCTTCCGCGACAACGTCGCCTGGGCCGGCGGCGCGATCCACTCCGTCATGTACCTGAGCCCGCAGGCTCTCGTCATCTCCGACTCGACCTTTCTCGAGAACCGGGCGACGGGCGGCAACGGCGGCGCGATCTACCACCAGGACGGCGCGTTCGCCTTCACCGGGTCGCTCGTCGCGGGGAACCGGGCCTTCACCCAGGGCGGCGGCCTCTGGCTCTACCACCCGACCAGCGCGACGGTCACGAACGTCACATTCACCGGAAACCGCGCCGAAGGGGCCGTCGCGCCGTCGGGCTACGCGATCGGCGGCGGCTTCTCGATCTACCCCTCCGGCCCGAACGTCACGCTCTCTCACCTCACGGTCGCGCACAACCACGCCGGCTGGACGGGCGGGGGGATCACCGTCGCCTCTCCGGCCTCGAATGTCACGCTCCGCGCCTCGATCGTGGCGCACAACACCGCCGCCAACGGCGGCAACCCCTGGAACATCGGGAAGAACTGCGACGTCGGGTCGCCCCGGATGACGAACGGCGGCGACGTGATTGAGTACCCGGAGCGGAACCTCGGCGACGGCAACGACGAGAACTGCGTCGCCGCACCCGTCGTCGTCGAGCCGCTCCTCGGCCCGCTCGCCGACCACGGCGGGCTCGTGGAGACGGTCTCCCTCCTGCCCGCCAGCCCGGCGATCGACGCGGCGTGGGCCGGCTGCGCCTCCGCCGTCGACGCGCGCGGCGCCGCGCGCCCGGCCGGGGTCCGCTGCGACGTCGGGGCGTTCGAGGGGGCGGAGACGCCGACGGCGTTCCACACCGTCACGCCGTGCCGGGTCCTCGACACGCGCCTCGGCGCCGCGACGCCCGTCGCCGCGAACGGCTCGCTCTCGTTCGGCGCGGCGGGGACGTGCGGCGTCCCGGCCGACGCGCGCGCCCTTGCGGTGAACCTCACCGTCGCCGCGCCACAGGCCGGAGGCGTCCTCAGGCTCTGGGGCGCCGGCGGGCCGCCGCCGACGGCCCAGGTCCTCGGCTTCGCCGCCGGGAAGACGCGCGCCTCGAGCGCCATCGCCACGCCGGGCGCGCTCGGCCGGTTGACGGTTAGGAACGACTCCGCCCAGCCCGCGCACGCCATCCTCGACGTCTCCGGCTACTTCCGCTGAGAGCCCGGCGCTCCGGCCGGCGTCGGCGACGACGAGAGGCCGGGTCCCGCGCTGCCGCAGGCAGACCTCAGGCGCCTCGAGAACCGGATCGGCCTATCGCCCGCGTGCCGCAGGAGAGACCCCGGGGCGTGAGCAGGACCCGTCTCCGGCTCGGATTCGCGTCGCGGACCGAACGGCCTATGATCCGACCAGAAATCGAGATCGCCTCTCATCTTCAGGGCTGGCCCTCGGGCATCGGACGGAGGACCCGCGATGTCACACCCGCTCTCCCGTCGCGCCCTCCTCCCCGCCGGAATCGCCCTCTCGCTCGTCGCGTCGGCAGGACGCGGCCTCGCACAGGAGGTCTACCGTTTCGACGGGGGCGAAGTCACCCATAACAGGTCCTGCGGCCCCGGGGTCCCGCCGACCGGGTCGACGAGCCCGATCCAGCCCGACGCGAGGTCGGTGGTGGTTTCCCTCGGCCCCTGGCAGTGCTTCGGCGTCCATAGCGGAACGGCCGCGTTCAGCTTCCCGCAGACGGTCGCGCGCAAGCCGGGGACCAGTGACCAGTGGGCATTCGACCAGCCGGCCACCGTCTCGGTCGAGTGGTCCTGGGCGAGCCTCCCGAGCCCGTACGAGAAGGACGCGTATCTCCTCGTCTCGCAGCTCGAGCCGGTCCTGGCCTGCCGCGACTATCGGGACTCGCCGGTCGACGGATATCCCGCGGGGTCGACGATCACGCCTCAGGCCGCGATCTCGTGCTCGGAGTGGCGAGGCAGCATCGGCGGGGCGTCGCGCTTCGCCATCCAGTACAACGTGCACTCGTCGTTCAAGCAGCGGTTTACGAGCGGCGAGACCGGCTGTCAGAGCCTGAACGTCAAGGCCTTCTACGTGCGGGACGACGGCGTGGACCTCTCGGTGACGCTCGCGCACCGGGAGCGGCCCGTCAACGATCCGCCGGTCTGGGACGTGACCGTCCGGAACCGGGGAGGCGCCACGGCGAACGACGCAAGCCTCACGCTCTGGAGCCAGTCGACCGTCCTGAAGGTCGAGCCCGCGTGCCTCCCGGGCTCTCCCTTCTCTCCGGCCTGCGGGCTGGGCGCCATCGCGCCCGGCGAGGAGCGGAAGCTCGTCGTCTCCACGAACCTGGGGCGGAACCACGATCGTTCCGCCGACCTGTCGGCCCGAGTCGCCACGGCGTCGGTCGACGTCTACCTGCCGAACAACGAGGCGTTCGATCGCCAGACGGTCGAGAGCTGCTTCGAGCGCGCGGGCACGGCCTGCCTCTTCGTCGACCTCGCCTGCCAGGCGACGACGAGCCGACTCGCCGAGGGCCCGCGACTTCCGGGAGCCGGGCTCGCCGCGCGCCTCCTCCGCTCGCTGGCCGAGGACGCCGTCGACACCTCCATCTACCGGCGCCTGCGCGACGAGGTCTTCAGCCGGAGCGCGGCGGGCAGGCGCACCACGGAGCTCTACTACGCCCACGCGAGGGAGGTCGCGACCCTCGTCGCCGCGAGTCCCTCCCTCCTCTCAGCGACGCTCGCGAACGTCCTCGCCTGGCAGCCGCACGTGCGCGCGCTCGTGACGGGGGAGGGAGCCGCGACCGCGGTCCTCACGAGCGAGCAGGTCGACGGTCTCCTCGGCGTCATCGCCCAGCTGGAGAGCCTCGGGAGCCCGGAGCTGGCGGCCGTCCTCGCACGGGAGAGGGCGGCGTTCGACCTTCCCTCGCTCGTCGGAAGGACCGTGCACGAGGCGCTCGCGATCCAGCAGGAGACCGTCCCGGACACGGTCACCGTCCCGGCTGCCGCCTCGATCCACGGCGTGGCGCCGGCGTTCTTCCACTCCGACCTGCGCGTCCTCAACCCCGCCTCCTCCGGGACGGTCACCGTCGCGGCGCGCTATCGATGCTTCACGGGTCCGTGCCCGGCCGAGACGGAGAAGAGCTTCACGGTGAATGGGCGCGAGCTGAGGGTCTTCGAGGATGCGGTCGTCTCCCTCTTCGGCGCCCCCGAGACCGCCGGCGCCATCGAGCTGACCGGCCCCGTCCTGGCGGAGAGCCGCGTCTACACCCCGACCCTCCCCGCACCCACGACCGGGTCCGACGTCCCGGGCCTCCCGGTGGACGAGGCGTTCGCCGAGTCGGTCCTCCTCTCCCTCTCCCGCGGGGCCTTCCGGACGAACGTGGGCGTCTACAACCCCGGCCCCGATATCGCGGCCGTCACCGTCACCCTCCACGCGCCCGGCGGAACGAAGCTGGGAGAGGTGAAGCGCGACGTCGCCGGCCGCTCGGCCGTCCAGGTCAACGACGTCTTCGGCGCGGCGGGGATCGCCGGGGACGTGCCCGACGCCTACGCCGTCGTCAGGGCCGACGGCGTCCGCGAGCTCTACTCCTACGCGACGGTCATCGACAACCGCTCGCAGGACTCGGTCTTCGTCAAGGGACGAAACGCGCGCGGGGCCGACCCGGACCGCGTCACGCTGCCGGCGGCGGCGTCGATCCACGGCGTCCCCCCGGCCTTCTTCCACTCCGACGTCCGCGTCTTCAACCCGTCGCCCGACGCGGCCGCGACCGTGACGGCGACCTACCGCTGCTTCACGGGCGCCTGCCCGGCGGGGCTCGAGAAGAGCTTCGAGGTCGCGCCGCGCGAGATGAAGGTCCTGGACGACGTCGTCGCGACGCTCTTTTCGGCGCCCGAGACGGCCGGGGCGATCGACCTCGTGGGGCGGGTCCACGTGGAGAGCCGCGTCTACACGCCGGAGCGGGGCGCGCCGACAACGGGGACGAGCATTCCGGGCCAGCCGGCGGCCGAGGCGACGACGCAGGCGGCGCTCCTCTCCCTCTCGCACAGCGCCGCGCCGGGTCTGGGCTTCCGGACGAACGTCGGCGTCTACAACCCGACGCCGGAGCCGCACGCCGTGACCATCTCGCTCCGCAGGCCCGACGGCACCCAGCTCGCGGTCCTCTCGCGGACCGTTCCGCCGTTCCTTCCGCTCCAGGTCAACGACGTCTTCGGAGCCGCGGGGGTCACGCAGGACGTCCCGGCGGCCTGGGCGCTCGTGAGCGGCGACGGTGTGCGCGGCTTCTTCACCTACGCCACCGTCATCGACAACCAGTCCCAGGACTCCGTCTTCGTGAAGGGGCGTCCCCTCAGGGTCCCTTGAGGGCGGGATCGACGGCCGGCTCGCCGGGGAGGCCTCCCCGGACGTTCGATCTCTGCGGCTTTACGAAACGCCCGGGGCCGTCGTATACGCTGCGGCCCGGGCGCCGCCGCGCCGCAAGGAGACGAACCCCATGATCAAGGCCCTCGGCTACGGAACCGCCGCCGCCACCCTCCCCCTCGACCGGATGGAGATCGACCGCCGCGACCCCGGCCCGAAGGACGTGAGGATCGACATCCTCTGGTGCGGCATCTGCCACTCCGACCTCCACACGGCGCGCAACGAGTGGCACGGCACGACCTACCCCTGCATCCCGGGGCACGAGATCGTCGGGCGCGTGTCGGCCGTCGGCGCCGAGGTGAAGGGCTTCAAGGTCGGCGACACCGCCGGCGTCGGCTGCATGGTCGACTCCTGCCGCGAGTGCCCGAGCTGCACGGACGGCTACGAGCAGTTCTGCCACAAGGGCTGCGTCTTCTCCTACAACAGCCCCGACGCCCACCTGGGCGGGATGACCTACGGCGGCTACACGAACGTCATCGTCGTCGACGAGGCCTTCGTCCTCCGCATCCCCGACGGGCTCGACCCGGCGGGCGCCGCGCCGCTCCTCTGCGCCGGCATCACGACCTACTCGCCCCTGCGCCACTGGGGCGCCGGCCCCGGGAAGAAGGTCGGCATCGTCGGCCTCGGCGGCCTCGGTCACATGGGGGTCAAGCTCGCGCACGCGATGGGGGCGCACGTCGTCCTCTTCACGACCTCGGCGGGCAAGGTCGACGACGCGAAGCGGCTCGGCGCCGACGAGGTCGTCCTCTCGAAGGACGCGGAGGCGATGAAGGCGCACGCCGGCAGCTTCCACTTCATCCTCGACACGGTCTCCGCCTCGCACGACCTCGACGCCTACACCGCGCTCCTCGGCCGCGACGGCACGCTCTGCCTCGTCGGGGCGCCCGAGCAGCCCCACCCCTCGCCCGGCGTCTTCAACCTCATCTTCGGGAGGAAGAGCATCGCCGGCTCCCTCATCGGCGGCATCGCCGAGACGCAGGAGATGCTCGACTTCTGCGCCGAGAAGAAGACCCCGGCCGACATCGAGATCATCCCCGTCCAGAAGGTGAACGAGGCCTACGAGCGGATGCTGAAGTCCGACGTGAAGTACCGCTTCGTCATCGACATGTCCACGCTGAAGTAGGGTCGTCCCCGGGGGTCGCCGCGGACCGCGGCGGCCCCCGCCTCCCCCTGCACCCCGGCGGTCCGTCGTCGGAGCGGAGCCGGGGGGAGAATCGCCGCATGCCGCACCTCGTCCTCGAGTACTCGGCCAACGTCCCCGACCGCCCCGACCTCGGCCGCGTCCTTCTCGACCTCCACGGCGCCCTCATGGCCTCGGCGCTCTTCGAGCGGAAGGACCTGAAGAGCCGCGCGGTGAGGCACGAGGTCTACGCCGTCGCCGACGGCGCCCCCGACCGCGCCTTCGTCGCCCTCTCCATCGCCATCCTGGAGGGGCGCCCCGACGAGGTGAAGGCGGCGCTCTCCGAGGCCGCGCTCGACGTCCTGATACGGGCCTTCCCCAAGCTCGTGGCCGGCGGGCGGGGCGCGATCAGCGTGGAGGTGCGCGACCTCCACCGGGCGAGCTACCAGAGAGTGCGGATCAGGGAGGAGTGAGCCCGGCGGGCGTTCAGAGGAGCGCCCGGACCCGCTCGCGGGGCGGGACGCCCTCGCACTCGACCGCCGTCGTCCCCCACGCCACGGCCGTCACGAGCGCCGCCTCCATCGGGGCTCCCGAGACGAGGGCGTGGACGAGGCCGGCGGCGAAGACGTCGCCGGCCCCCGTCGTGTCGCCCACGACGACCTCCCGCGCGGGGACGTGGAGCCGCCGGTCGGCTGAGAACGCCTCGGCGCCCTCGGGCCCGCGGGTCACGACCACCCACCGCAGCGCCTCCCCGGCGGCGCGCACCCCCGTCGCCCACGGGTCGCGGCGTTCGTTCGCGGAGAGGTCGGCCGAGGAGGCGACGAGGACGTGCGCGGGCCTCGAGCCGGCCGCCGACGGCGGGACGTGCGCGACGACGAGCGCCGTCTCGAGGCGTTCCGCCAGGAGCCGGTCCAGGTCGAGCTCGCGGCTCCTCGCGTAGACCGCGTCGGCGGGGAGCCTGCGGAGCCGGCGCGGCGGGCCGTCCTCCCGGCAGCGGTGGAGGTTCACGACCGTCCGCTCCCCCTCCGGGTCCGCCAGGACGAGAGAGCGCGTGCTCGGGCCGGGCCGGCGCGCGATCTGCGACGTGTCGACCCCCGCCTCGGTGAGCCGCGCGAGGATCGCGCTCCCCTCGGGGTCGGTCCCGGCGGCGGAGACCACCGTCACCGCGTGCCCGGCGAAGGCGAGCGGGATCGCCGTGTTCGCGGCGCCCCCGCCCACCCGACGCCCCTGCTCGCGCCCGTCGAGGTGCGCCCCGGCGCGGAGCGGCTGTCGGAGCGAGACGACCTCGTCGATGGCGACGGAGCCGACGACGACGATGCGGGCCATCGGCGGAAAGCCTACGCCGGTTCCGGGGCCTGGGGGGCGCGCTTCCTCCCGGCCGGGCGCAGGGGGGCTTGACGGACGAAAAGACTTACGCTCTACTTACGTCTCACCGACAAGGAGGCTCCCATGAGCAATGGTTCCCACCGGATCGCCCAGTCCCTCCTCCCCGAGTTCGACCTCGAGATGGCGAACACCCGCAAGGTCCTCGAGCGCGTCCCCGATGCCGACTGGGGCTTCAAGCCGCACGCGAAGTCCTTCTCCATGGGCGAGCTCGCCGGGCACGTGGCGAGCATCCCGGGCTGGATGACCTCGACCCTCACGGAAGACGGCTTCGACGTCGCTCCCGGCGGCGTCCCGGCCGAGTTCCCGAAGCCGGCGACGACGAAGGAGGCCCTCGCCCTCCACGACGAAGGGGTCGCGTCGGCCCGCGCGGCCCTCGAGGCCGCGACCGACGGCACCTTCCTCTCGAGCTGGTCGCTCCTCGAGAACGCGACCCCGCTCTTCACGATGCCGCGCGTCGCCGTCGTCCGCAGCTTCGTGATGAACCACCTGATCCACCACCGCGCACAGCTCTGCGTCTACCTCCGCCTGCGCGACGTCCCCGTCCCGGCGCTCTACGGCCCCTCCGCAGACGAGGTGAACTGAAACGGACCTGGGAGGCTCGCCACGAGCCTCCCAGCGGCGGCCCTACTTCGTGACGATCGAAGCGGTCCCTCGAAGCGAGGCCTCGTCGGAAGCCCAGTCGACCTCCCAGTCCTCGGCTCGGGTTTTCGTGTGCCAGGCGATCCTTTCGGTCCAGGGCTTTGCATTGTCGTGGTCGAGGACGCCCCCGTGGCCCATGACGTTGACGGCCTGCTGGAGGTTCGCGCCGTAGCAGATCTGCGAGCCCGGCGCCTGCCGGCATTCGTGGGAGCGCTGGTTCACGTGGCCGAGCCCGAGGAGGTGGCCGATCTCGTGAACGGCGGTCTGCCGGGTCCAGGTTGCGCCGAAGCCGCCGGTGCGTTTCGGCAGGACGTCGGTGGATTCGAGCGTGAAGCTGTCGGACCGGAAGGAGTGCCGGCCGGGATGGGCGAGGCGGACGAGGGTGATCGTGGCGTGCACGTCTCCCGGCTCGTCCTGCACGGGGACCTGGATGGCGCAGAGGACGCGGCGGCGTGTCCCGCCCCGTTCCGGCCAGACGAAGCCGCCGTAGTCGGCCGGCGGCGTCAGCAGGAAGGCGCGGTCCCAGGTCGAGTGGATCTGGATTCGGAACTCGGTCCGGAAACGGATCCACTCCGCCCGGCTCCAACGCACCACCGGAACCATCGACCCTTCGAAGTCGGCGTACCGGCCTGTCGGCTTGCCGTCGGGCGGGTTCGCCGGCACGAAACGGAGCCTGAGCTTCAACGAGAGCGTGAAGTGAGGCGACTCGCCCGGCGGGTCGATCCGCGAATCGAAGGAACCGGAGTCCTTGCGCTCCACTGTCCAGGCGGCCATGGCGTCTCCCTGGGCCGGTCGACGATTCTGAGACGAAGTCTACGATAACAACCGGGTAGACCTCCTCCCAGTTGCGCGGAGAGTCCTGCCGGCTGCCGAGAACCACGCGTTCCCCGCAGCCCAGGCGCCCGCCGCGTCCGCCACCTCCACTCGCGGACCAGGCCGCGCCGGACGCCCCCGGCGCGTGGCCTCAGACCTCGCCTTCGAGCATCGCCCGGAAGTACGACTGCGGGTGCGCGCAGACGGGGCAGGCCTTCGGCGCCTCCAGCCCCTTCTCGATGTGCCCGCAGTTCGTGCAGTACCAGTAGACCTCGTTCCCCTTCCTGAAGACCGCGCCGGCCTTCAGCTCCTCGAGGCACTTCCGGAAGCGCATCTCGTGGTGCTTCTCGACCTCGGCGAGCTGCGTGAAGAAGCGGGCGACCGGGGTGAACCCCTCCTCCTCGGCCTCCTTCGCCATCCTCACGTACATGTCGGTCCACTCCATGTTCTCGCCCGCGATGCACGTCTCGAGGTTCGCGTCGGTCGCGGCGAGCAGGTCGAGGTACTTGAACATCCGCTTGGCGTGCTCCTTCTCCTCGTTCGCCGTCGTCTCGAAGACGTTCGCGATCTCGAGGAGCCCCGCCTTGCGGGCCTCGCCCGCGAAGAACGTGTACTTGTTGCGGGCCATCGACTCGCCCGCGAAGGCTTCCTTCAGGTTCTTCTCGGTCTTCGTCCCCGCCATCTTTCCGGCCATCGTCGCTCCTTCGTGTCCCTCGGGTCGCCGCGGCGGGCGCCCTCGGGGCCAACGGGCGAGGTTACCGCAGCGCAGCAATGAGGGAGAGGGCGGCGAGGTCCCGGGGGGGCTGGCCGACGCCGGGCCGACTTTCGGCGAGATTTCTTCACCGGCCTGTAAGAAAATCGGGCCTCTCAGGGAGCCTTGTCATGGATGCCGAACCCCGGACCCCCCGGACCCGGCTGGAGCTCGCCGAATCGATCGCGGCGGGCGGTGACCTGCGCTCCCGGATGGAAGCCCACGTCAGCCAGCGGTTCCGCCTCTCGGCATCGGAGGTGGAAGACATCATGCAAGACGTGCTCCTCGAGCTCATGAGGTACGACGAGCCGGTCCGCGACTCGGACGCCCTCGCCTTCCGGATCCTTCATCTGCGGAGCCTCCAGGTCCTCAGGTACAAGGCCGTCCGCCGCGAGACCCGGGTCGAGGACGAGGCCAGCTTCGACGATCGGGCCGGAACGGGCCCGGCCCCGGTCGAGCTCCTCGTCCTCGTCAAACAGACGCTCCGGCAGGCCACCCCCGCCTGCCGGCGTCTCCTGCGGGCCCACTACCTCGAGGGGCGGACCCTGAAGGAGACCGCCCAGATCCTCTCCTACTCCTCCCCGAACAACGTCTGGACCCTCCTCGACCGCTGCGTAAGGCGCCTCCGGGCCGCCCTGGGGGCGATGCGATGAACGCGCCTCATCCCGACGACTTCAGCCTCCTCGTCTACCTCGAGGGCGAGATGTCGGAGCTGGAGGCGGCCCGCCTGAAGCGCCACCTCGCCGGGTGCCCCGCCTGCGCCTCGGCCTGCCGCGACATCGAGGCCCTCGACCGGACCCTGAGGTCGACCCTCCCCGACCTCGAGGCCGCCCTCGCCGAGCCCGAGCTGCCCGAAGGCGACCCCTTCCGGTGCCGGCCCGACTGCGACCGGCCGCGCCGCCGACCGGGGCACGGCAGCGACGAGGCGGTGCGCGAGGTCTTCGCCGCCAGCCGCGCCGCGGCGGAGCTGAAGGGGCGTCTCCTCTCGGCGGCCGCCGCCCCCGAGGAGGACCTCCGCGAGGCCCTCGCCGCCCTCGATCTCCTCGCCCTCCGCGACCGATACGGCCTCGGCTACGCCCTCGACGAGGCGCTCTACTCCATGGTCGAAGGTCCGGCCCGCTGGGCCCGCTTCGGCCGCGCCTCGCGCGACACCGTCCTCGCCGCCCGGGTCGACCCCCGCGCCACCGACGCCCCCGCCGAGCGCGCCTACCCTCTCGACGACCTCCTCGGCCTTTCTCTCCTCGTGGAAGGCACCGCCTGCAACTGGACCGGCGACTTCCTCCGCGGCGGGCGCGCCCTCCGCCGGGCCTACGGAGCTTTCGGCCGAGGCTCCCTCTCCGAGCGCCGCCTCGCCGCCGTCGAGCTCACCGAGGCCCAGCGCCGCGCCTTCCTCGACCGCGCCACCGAGGCCCTCCACCTCGCCGACCGGGCGAGGCTCACGTTCCAGGCCCTGGGGCTGGAGGACGAGGCGGCGAGGGCCGGTGCGGCCCACGCCATCGCCCTCTCGTATCTCGACCGGGACGAAGAGGCGGTGGATGAGTTCCGGAAGGTTCTGCCGGTCTTCGCCAGCTACGAGCGCTGGAATGCCTACGTCTCGACGTTGAACGGGATCGGGTTCAGCCTCGTCCGGCTATCGAAGATCGACGAGGCCCGGAGGGAATACGCCCGGGCCCTCCGGCAGGTGGGCCGTGAAGCACGTCCTGCCGTCCACGCCTTCATTAGGGCGAATCTGGCCCGGACCCTCTTCGAGGCCGGACGCTACACGGAGGCGGCCCGGGCGCTCGATGCAGCGGCGGGCCTCTTCGCGAGCCAGGGAGCCACCGCCGACGAGCTGACGATGCGCCTCCTCAGGGTGGAGGCTCTGACTCGTACGGGGGCGTTCTCGCAGGCCCGCGATACCTTCGGCGCTCTGGCAGGAAAGGTCCAAGCGCTCGGGATCGTCGAACCCGACCTCCTGGCCTCGCTGGAAGCGGCGCTGCAGGGCGACCTCCCAGACGTCGATCTCCTGGAAACCCTCCGGAACCGGGCGCAGGAGCAGATCGCGGAACGCCTCCGCAGGGCGGTCTGACACTTTTCTTGATTCGCCTGTAGTAATTCCGGCCTCCTCGCGCAGCTTAGGAGCCGAGGCAGATCGGAGAGCGCTCCCCGACGCCCTCACCGAAACCTCGAAAGAGGCAGGAGGAGGCCGTCGTGAAGAAAGTCGTCGTCACCATCGTCCTTGGCTGTGCCCTGCTCGCCACGAGCGGAATCGCGAACGCCGAACAGAGCCGCCACGCCGAGCCGGGCTGGGGCATCCGCCCCGAGAGGACCTCTGCCTCCTCGCCGCTCGACTTCGCCCGATGGCTCGCCCGCCGCCTGAGCGAGGGGATGGCCGTCCCGATGCCCCTGCCCGTCGTCCCCACGCCGAAGTCGGCGCCTGCGCCGGACGCCGGCCCGAACGAGACCGACGAGGTCTGCGTGCCGGAACGGGGACACTGCCCAGTGGGCTGAGTTCGGCTACTGACGGCGTCAGGACTCCGGCCGCGCCCAGTGAAGCCGGCTCGACCTGCGACGTGACGAAGCCCGACGGTAGAGCCCCGTCCGGGCTCGAGCATTGGAGGAACGCGATGTCCACCCGACCCGGCCTACTGCCTGTTGCCCTCGTGATGTCCTCGTGCGCCTTCGCGAACGCCGGCTACGGAGCCGAATGCCGGTTCGTCCTTCAGCATGGGAAGGAGCTCAAGCTCACGGATACCGCCCTTTCCCCCCAATACGCAGACGTCCTCAAGAGCGGAAGCGTGTCGAAACCGCTCTCACTGCGATCGAGCGACGGCGAACAGTGCATTCAACTCGAAGGCCAGAATCCAGTGTTCTACCGATACACATGGAAGCAGGAATCGAAGGGAAAGAGCGAGAACTACGGGGCCGCGATCGCTTTCGCGGGCGCTCTCGAGACGCTGATCAAGGGCCTGGGGCCGGTCGTCGCCGATGAAAAGGCGAGGGCCGAAGCCACGAAGAAGGCCGTCTACAGGAGCCTCTCAGCCGAGACCATCGACCCGAAGGAACGTGCAGGCATCAAGCTGCGGCTCGAGACTGAGCGGGCTTTGGCCGGTGTAATCGCCAACACAGGGAACTTCCTCTCCGAGGTTCAGGAGCGACTCTCACGCCTGGAGCGATGCCTTACCGCGATGGAAGCCGCGGTGAAGGGTCTCGGGGAGGGGAAGAAGGTCCCTCCCGAGGCCCTCTGCCCGAGCGACAAGCCCGAGGCACTCGAGACGGACCTCACGGATGTGTTCAAGAAGATCGATGCCGGCCAGGCGGAGCTCCTGAAGATGGTGAGCGCCGGAGCGCCCGGCATAGCTGATCAGCCGTTCTTCGTGGCTTCGACGCTGCTTCAGTTCCAGAAGAAGGACCTCCTCGAAGGAGCGCGGAAGGTCAGGATACTCAGGGAACAGCTCGTGGAGATGCAAGAACCCCTGGACCTGGGAAACGTCAGCTACTTGCCGGAGGACGACCAGGTCTGGTCCCTGCAGATCGAGCGCATCGATGACAACGCGAAGGGCGAGAGCTTCAAGAAGGCGACCGGTGACTTCAAGCTCCGCTTCGTCCCCTACTCCCCCGTGAGGCTCGGGCTTGGAGCAGCCGCCATCTACAGCTTCGTCAGCGACGCGAAGTACACGACCCAGCCCGTAGACGGGGGCTTTCGCATCGTGGAGTCCCCGGATCAGAAACAGTACCAGGAGGGAGGGATCGCGGCGGTCTTGACGATTACGCCTCGAGGCTGGACGGATCCGACGTTCGGCGGCTTCTTCGAGGTCGGCGTGCAGCCCACCGATGACCTCGGCCTCATCGCCGGAGCGGGGATTCGGCTCTTCGATATCGCCTCGTTTGGTGCAGGTATCGCCTTCCAGCAGGTAGACGTGCTCTCGCCCGGTCTCTCGCTCGGCGACACGATCGCTGCCGAGTCCGATCTGAAGACGGCCAAGCGCTTCAAGGCCGGGGTCTATCTGCACATCACCCTGTCGATCGACGTGAAGAAGTGAGCCGGGACTTCGTGAAAAGGGGAACAAGCAGGGAATGGAGCCGAGAGCCTGGCTCTCGAGTGCGCATGAGGAAGTAGGACACCATCTGTCCCCTCGACGCCCCAACCTCCCTACGGTGGTCGCGCGGGGAAAGGCGGGAAGCTTCCGCCTCGGAACGAAGTCCCTGCGCGACAATCCCCCCGTCGCGGAGGTGGTCATGGGTGGGCAACCTCGACCGGAGATGACGAAGCACAATCGGGCTGCGGCCTTCCGGCAGGTCGCCTGATGCCGGAGGCCGCAGCTCCCGCGACCTTGACTTCGTCCCCCCTCGCCCCCGGCGCCCGCGTCGAGATCCGCGGCGTGGAGTGGATCGTCCGCCGCGTCGACCCGACCTCCACGGGCGGCCATTCCGTCGCCGTCACGGGCGTCTCCGAGCTCGTTCGAAGCCGCGAAGCCCGCTTCCTGACGGAGATCGAGGGAAAGGGAATCGTCGTCCTCGACCCGGCCGAGACGCGCCTCGTCGGCGACGCCTCGCCGCAGTACCGCGACACCCGCCTCTATCTCGAGGCGCTCCTCCGCCAATCGCCGCCGACGACCTCGGACGTCTGGATCGGCCACAAGGCCGCCATCGACGCACTTCCGTTCCAGCTCGAGCCGGCGCTCGCGGCGCTGGAACGCCCGCGCCAGCGAATCCTGATGGCCGACGCGGTCGGCCTCGGGAAGACGATCGAGGTCGGCATCCTCCTCGCCGAGCTGATCAAGCGGGGGAAGGGGCGGCGCATCCTCGTCGTCTGCGGGCGCAGCATGATGAGCCAGCTCCAGAAGGAGCTCTGGTCCCGCTTCACCATCCCGCTCGTCAGTCTCGACTCGAGCGTCATCCAGCGCGTCAACCGCGACCTCCCGACGAACGCGAACCCCTTCCACTACTACGACAAGACGATCATCTCGATCGACACCCTGAAGCAGGACTCCGTCTACCGCGTCTCCCTCGAGAACGCCTGGTGGGACGTCATCGTCATCGACGAGGCGCACCGCGTCGCCCTCCGCGGCGACACGAACAAGCTCAACTACAAGCTCGCGCGCCTCCTTTCCACCCGGTCCGACACCCTCGTCATGACCTCGGCCACCCCGCACGACGGCCGCCCCGAGTCGTTCGCGAGCCTCATGAACATGCTCGACCCGACGGCCATCGCGAACCCCCGCGACTACACGAAGGACGACATCCAGGGGCTCCACGTCCGCCACTTCAAGAAAGACGTCACCGCCCAGCTCGGCGCGGCCGTCAAGCCGCGGAAGCTCATCAAGGCGAAGGCCGCGGCCACTCCCGAGGAAGAGGCCGCCTTCGACGTCCTCGCCGGCCTCACCTTCGAGTCGTTCGACCGCCGCCGCCGTCCCGGCCAGCACCTCTTCCGCACCGTCCTCGAGAAGGCCCTCTTCTCGAGCCCGGCCGCGTGCCTGCAGACCGTCCGCGAGAGGCTCCGCAAGCTCGAATCCGTGACGACCGAGGAGGCGACTCGCGACCGGGAAGGGCTCCGGAAGCTCGAGGCCGCCCTCCTCCCCATCACCCCCGCCCGGTTCAGCCGCTACCAGCGCCTCCTCCAGCTCCTCCGGAGCCCCGCCGAGCTCGCCTGGGACGGCCGCGACACGAAAGACCGCCTCGTCGTCTTCACCGAGCGCATCGAAACGCTGAAGCTCCTCCGAGAACAGCTTCAGCGCGACTTCGGCCTCCGCGACGAGCAGGTCGCCGTCCTCCACGGGCAGGAGGGCTCCGACGTCGACCAGCAGCGCATCGTCGAGGACTTCGGCCGCGAGAAGTCGCCCGTCCGGCTCCTCCTCGCAACCGACATGGCCTCCGAGGGGATCAACCTCCACTTCCTCTGCCGGAAGATGGTCCACTTCGACACGCCCTGGTCGTTCATCGTTTTCCAGCAGAGGAACGGCCGCATCGACCGCTATGGCCAGGCCCACCAGCCCCTCATCGCCTACCTCTTCGTCGATTCGCAGACGGCCCGCGTAAAGGGCGACACCCGCATCCTCGAGCTCCTCGCCGAGAAGGACGACGCCGCCCAGAAGAACCTCGGCGACCCCACCGCCCTCTACGGCGTCAACGACGAGCTGGAGGAGGAGCGGATCACGGCCGAGGCGATGGAGTCGGGCGTCACCCCCGAGAGGTTCGACGGCTGGGTGGAGGAGAAGCGCGAGAAGCGGATGGCCGCCGCCCCCGTCAACCTCCTCGACGTCCTCTTCGGCTCCACGCCAGCCGCCCCGGGAGCCGAGATCACGGCCCGCACCCGATCTCTCCCGAGCCTCTTCCCCGACGACCTCGCCTACGCCCGTCAGGCCCTCGAGTCCCTGAAGGGGGAGAGCCGGCTCGAGTGGACTCCCGACCCCGAGCACAGCGCCCTCGAGGTGACCCTCAGCCCCGACCTCAAGCGCGCCTTCCGCGCCCTCCCGCCCGACGCCCTCCCGGGCGACGGCCGGCTCGTCTTCACCACCGACCGCGAGCGGGTGAAGAAGGCCATCCGCGACTGCCGGGCCGAGGAGCAGCGCTGGCCCGACGTCCACCTCCTCTGGGACCTTCACCCCTTCCTCGAGTGGCTCGGCCACCGCGTTCTCGTCGCTTTCCAGCGGCGCGAGGCTCCGGTCGTCACGCTCCGGGGCACCCTCCCGGCGGGGGAGTCGCTCTTCCTCGTCCAGGGCGAGATCCCCAACCTCAAGGGGCAGCCCGCCGTCCACGCCTGGTTCGGGGTCCGTTACGAGAAGGGCGTCTTCCGCGAGACGCTCGACCTCGGCCAGCTCCTCGCGAAGACCCGCCTCGCGACGGCCGTCCACGCCAACCCCGGCACGACCCCCGACCTCATCCCCTTCCAGTCGCTTGTCCCCGACGTCGTCGCCCGCGCCCGGGCCTTCCTCTCCGATCGCCGCGCCTCCTTCAACACCTGCTACGGCCCCGCCCTCGCCACCCACCTCGAGAACCTGAAGCACCTCGAAGGGCGGCAGACCGAGCAGCTCGAGCTCGACCTCCCCGAAGGGGCCCTCAACCGGCGCGAACGCGAGAAGAAGGAAGGGCGCAAGAGGCAGATCCGCGCCGCCTTCGACGAGCACGTCGGCTGGGTGCGCGAGACGATGACCGTGGAAGACAAGCCGTACCTGCGCATCGCGGCGCTCTTCGTGGGGGAGGCTCGCTGATGGCCCTCGACCTCACCGGCATCTCGAACGAGAACGAGTTCTACACGAGCCACTACCTCGCGGCGATTCTCGAAGACGACCTCAAGGACCTCTTCGTCACCTGGGCGAAGGCCGAGGAGGAGGGGAAGGGCAAGCCCCCGGCCGACCTCCTCCTCTCCCTCTCGCGCGACTACGCCCGTCTCCGGAGCGACCTCGCCCGCGAGCGCGACGCCGCCTCCCGCCTCGACCTCCAGCGCCCCTTCCTCGCCTCCTTCCTCGCCGCCCTCGGCTACACCCTCGCCCACACCCACGCCCCCACCGTCAAGGAGCTGGGCGACGGCAGCGCCATCCCGGTCCTCGCCGAGGTGACGAAGAAGAACGGCGCCCCCGACCTCTGGGTCCTCGAGACCGTCGAGACCGCCGAGGCCGACGCCGGCGCCGCCGACCCCCTCTCGCAGCCCTTCCTCCCCGAGCAGCTCCCCTCTCCCGAGCCCGGCGCCGAGCCCCACCGGCTCCCCTCCGACGGCGGCGAGCCGGTGGCGCTTGACGACATCCTCACCGACGGCGTCTTCGCCCTCCCCGAGCCGCCCCGCTGGGTCATCGCCCTCAACCACGGCCTCGTCGTCCTCGCCGACCGGACGAAGTGGACCCAGAAGCGCTACCTCCGCTTCGACCTCGCTGAGATCTACGGCCGGAGGAGCCCCGGCACCTTCCGAGCCCTCGCGGCTCTCCTCCACCGCGACAGCCTCGCCCCCGACGGCGGCCTCTCCCTCCTCGACACCCTCGACGAAAGCTCTCACAAGCACGCCTTCGCCGTCTCCGACGACCTCAAGTACAGCGTCCGCGAGGCGGTGGAGCTCCTCGGCAACGAGGCCCTCTACGACCTCCGCGAGCGCCTCCGCGAGGGGGTCTACGGCCGGGAGATGGCCAAGCCCCTCACCGAGGAATGCCTCCGCTACCTCTACCGCCTCCTCTTCTGCTTCTACGTCGAGGCCCGTCCCGAGCTCGGCTACGCCCCGATGAAGAGCGAGGAGTACCGCACCGGCTACAGCCTCGAGGCCCTCCGCGACCTTGAGCTCCAGGACCTGACGACCGAGGAGTCGAAGAACGGCTTCTTCCTCAGCGACTCCGTCGCCACCCTCTTCCGCCTCGTCTACGAGGGCTTCAGCCACGAGGAGAAGCAGACCGTCCTCGGGGCCGACCAGGGCACCGACCGCCACACCTTCCGGATGGAGCCGCTCCGGAGCCACCTCTTCGACCCCGAGCGGACTCCCCTCCTCAATCGCGTTCGCTTCCGCAACCACGTTCTCCAGAAGGTCCTCGAGTGCCTCTCGCTCTCGAGGCCGAAGAAGGGGGGCAAGGGCGGGGCGAAGAAGCGCCGCGGCCGCATCAGCTACGCCCAGCTCGGCATCAACCAGCTCGGCGCCGTCTACGAGGGGCTCCTCTCCTACACCGGCTTCTTCGCCGAGGAAGACCTCTACGAGGTCCACCGGGCGGGCGAGACGCCCGACGAGCTGCAGAACGCCTGGTTCGTGAAGGCGGCCGACCTCGGGAAGTACACCGACGAGGAGAAGCTCTTCGACGGGCGCCTCCGGAAGTACGCGAAGGGCACCTTCATTTACCGCCTCTCCGGCCGCAACCGCGAGAAGTCGGCCTCCTACTACACCCCCGAGGTCCTCACCCGCTGCGTCGTCAAGTACGCCCTCAAGGAGCTGCTGAAGGACCGGACGGCCGACGACATCCTCTCCCTCACCATCTGCGAGCCCGCCCTCGGGAGCGGCGCGTTCGCGAACGAGGCCGTCAACCAGCTCGCCGAGGCCTACCTCGAGAGGAAGCAGGCGGAGCTGATGCGCTCCATCCCGCACGACGCGCTCCTCCTCGAGAAGCAGAAGATCAAGGCCTACCTCGCCGACAACAACGTCCACGGCGTTGACTTGAACCCCACGGCCGTCGAGCTCGCCGAGATCTCCCTCTGGCTGAACACCATCTACGCCGGGCACACAATTCCCTGGTTCGGGAACCAGCTCGTCGCCGGCAACAGCCTCGTCGGCGCGCGGCGGCAGGTCTTCACGCCCCAGCCCGCGCCGAAGAAGAAGGGGCACTTCGTCTTCGAGGGGGTCCCCGACCGGGTGAAGCTCGGCGAGGCCCGCCCCGAGGGCGCCGTCTATCACTTCCTCGCCCCCGACCCGGGGATGTGCGACTACGACGACAAGGTCGTTCGCGAGCTCGCCCCCGACGAGATCAAGGCGATCAAGGAGTGGAAGAAGGAGTTCGGGCAGCCCTTCAGCGCCTCGGAGCTGAAGACCCTCCAGAAGCTCTCCTCCGCCATCGACCGCCTCTGGCAGAAGCACGTCGAGGAGCGTCGGAAGCTCCGGGCCGATACCCGGAACACCTTTCCCGTCTTCGGCCACGAGAGCGACCCCGTCTTCGCGGCCCCCGAGTCCGGCAAGCGCCTATCCACCCGCGACAAGGACCGCCTCTACCGCCAGCGCTTCCTCGCCGACGGCGTCCGCGCCTCCAGCCCCTACCGCCGCCTCAGAACGGCGATGGACTACTGGTGCGCCCTCTGGTTCTGGCCGATCGAGAAGGCGAGCCTCCTCCCGAGCCGCGAGGAGTTCCTGCTCGACCTCGCCGTTCTCCTCGAGGGGACGTCACAGGGCGTCGCCCTCGTCGGCGGCGCCGACCAGACGACCCTCTTCCCGGACGACACGCCGAAGCAGGAGGCGCTCAAGCTCGTCGACGAATTCGGGTTCGTGGACGTGGACAAGCTGACGCGAGAGATGCCACGCCTGGCGGCGGTGAAGGAGCTGACCGAGCGGCACCGGTTCCTGCACTGGGAGCTGGAGTTCGCGGAGGTCTTCGCGGACAAGGGAGGATTCGACCTCGTCGTCGGGAATCCGCCGTGGATCAAGGTGGAGTGGGACGAGGGCGGAGTGATGGGGGATTTCGAACCGCTGTTCGTGCTCCGGGGGCACTCGGCGAGCGTCCTCGCCGGAATCCGCAAGGGCGCCATCTTGGAACGGGACGACCTGCGGAGTGCCTATCTTTTAGAGTTTCACGAGTCGGCAGGCCTCCAGAGCTTTCTAAGGAGCGCGCAGAACTTCCCGCTTCTCGTTGGAACACAACCGAATCTCTACAAGTGCTTCCTCACTCAAGCGTGGAGCGCTTCGAATCACCCCGGAATTTCTGGGTTCCTTCACCCCGAAGGCGTATACGACGACCCGCACGGGGCGGGCCTTAGGCGCGCGATCTACTCACGCCTTAAGTATCACTTTCAGTTCCAGAACGAGCTGCTTCTGTTTCCCGAGATCCACGACGCCAAGACGTTTAGCGTGAATATTTTGGGCAGTGCACGGGCGTTGCCTGCGTTCACGCACATGTCAAATGTCTTCGCACCGACAACAGTGACCTCGAGCTTGAATATGGCTCAGGACAGACTGACTCGTTCAAGCGAGGGAGCGAAGGACTCAGGCGCTACCGAACAGGCCGTGCCTGGAATAAAGAGCGAGGACGGCCGGTGGTGCGTGAGGGGTCATCCATCGAGAACGATCTCGGTGACTATCGATGAACTACAGCTCTTTGCGAGGCTTTTCGATGAGTCCCAGAACGATGCTCTGCAGGCCCGCCTACCTTGTCTCCACGCCTCTGAGCTCTTGGGGCCGCTTCGTCGGATCGGCGCCGGCGAAGTTCGCTTCCTCGATAGGAGTGACGAGTTCATCGCTGTCGAGCTGTTCCACGAAAGCCGTGCGCAGAGCGCTGGGCTGATCCGGAAAGCACCGGGCTTCCCAGACTGCGAAGCGGAATGGATCGTCACCGGACCTCAGTTTCATATTCTTAACGCCCTCTACAAATGCCCAGACGAGAATCCGAGAAGCAGCGCGGACTACTCGCGAATCGACCTCACAGCGGTCCCGCCTGACTACCTTCCACGGACCATTTTCCGTCCAGGGCATAGTGTCGCTTATCAGGCAAAGATCCCATCGGTGCCCTGGGGTGACAAGGGGCCTTGCACGGCTCACTATAGGCTTCTGTTTCGGCGTGCCCTAAGTCAGGCGGGGGAACGGACGCTAGTCGCAGCGATCCTGCCGCCAGGGCCGGGCCACATCGATTCGAGCGTGGCCTACACCTGCGAAAGCCTCGCTGAGCTCGTCGTTCGAGCGGGATTGGTGGCGTCGCTTGTCTACGATTTCTTTGTAAAGAGCTCCGGAAAGGGAGACCTTCGCGAGCTCATTCGACGGTTCCCCGTGCCGGATCGGGTTGAGAGAAACGCCACTGGACTTCGGACGCTCCTTCTGTCGGCTCAGACAACTCACTTCGCGGGACTCTGGAATAGCTGCTGGACTTCGGAGTTCGAGGGCGATGCTTGGACGAAGAGAGACGAGCGGCTACCGGAGGCGCGCTTTGCGGGAGTGCGAGCAAGGTGGGATTCAACGATTCCTGCGAAGACCGACTATGAGAGGCGACAACTCGCGATTGAACTGGACGTTCTAGCGGCGTCGGCTCTCGGCCTTTCCCTTTCTGAGCTCTTGACCATCTACCGCATTCAATTCCCGGTTCTTCAGCAGAATGAACGAGACACCTGGTACGACAGGTGCGGCCGCATCGTCTTCACCGTCAACAAGGGCCTTCCGGGTGTCGGCTTCGACCGCGCTCGGTGGAACGAGATCAAGGAGATGAAGTCCGGAACTGTCACTCGGACCATCGTGGACGAGACCCTCCCTGGCGGACCCCGCGAGCGAACTATTTCCTACATCGCGCCGTTCGATCGGTGCGATCGAGAGGACGACTACCGTGTAGCATGGAAGTCGTTTAGGAAGCGATTCCCGAGTGAAGTCGGCTCGGCGAGCTAGAGAACGAAAGAGGAGAGCATGACGGCGCAACGTCAGAAACACCCCTCAGAACTCTCATACCCGGCGCTCCTGCTCGCGCAGAACAAGCACCGATTCTACTTTTCGACGATTCCTGTGGATTCGTTGTTCGAGAGCTGCTTCGTCGCGAGACGAGACGAGGATCCGGCGACTGGGTTCCAGCGGGCGTTGAACGAGTCGAGAGCGGACGACATCGCCAGATACTTGGCGGATGGCGCGGGCTCCATTCCTAGCAACATCGTCCTCTCCGCCCAAGCGCCGGCGGCCTTCCGATACGAGCGGAAGTCGAAGTCGATCTTCTTCCGAGCAGTTCGTGGGGCGTTCTTAGTCCTGGACGGGCAGCATCGGCTGTGGGGCTATCAGAAGTGCCGTGAACGGCATCGGGTGCCCGTGGCGATCTATGAGGGGCTCACTCGGGCTGAGGAAGCGCGGCTCTTCATCGATATTAATACAACACAAAGAGGCGTGCCGGCCGCTCTCTTGTTGGACATCAAGCAACTCGCTCAAATGGAGTCGCGCAAGGAGCAGGTGCTCCGGGATCTGTTCGATAAGTTGAATCAAGATCCTGAGTCGCCGCTGGCAGGAAGACTGAGTGCGGCGAGGAGCACAGCCGGTCGGATCTCGAGGGTGACCTTCAATCGTGCGATGGACGCCGTTCTGACGAGTAACATCATGTCCGACACCGATCCGGACGGCCGGTATCGACTCGTTAGAAACTACCTAAATGCCTTTGAGGCCGAGATGCCGGACAAGCGACTTCTCGTGCGGGCTTCCTTCTTCGAGGCGATCATGGAGGTGTTCGACGCCATCGTGCAGAGTGCGGTCGACCAACACAGAGCGGCGCGGAAGGAGACCATCTCAAAGATCATTGCCCCCCTTGCACGGCTGGACTATTTCGGTTCGGGCGGGCGAACCCTTCTCGAGAAGAAGGAGATCGTCCAGCTAATGCGGGCAACACTGAGGGTGAAGACACCGATCTCTACCGAGATGCTGTGACGTTTCCGCAGGGTTCCGCCTGGCAGGAGCTGCGCCGTCGCGCTCTTGATACCGTGCCGCACGCGGTGGCTCTAAAGAGCGCTGAACCGCCTACCTTCCGAAGGTGGCTGAGGGAGGGAGCGTTCTCGGTTGCGAAGCAGTCGGGGGGATCCTTCACACTTACCGCATCGACGGCGGAAACGGCGACGCTGTTCTTGTCCGAAGCGGCGCTGCACCTCGACCATGCGGTGGAGCACTCAGCTGGCATTCGGCACCAGCTGGCGTGCGGACGGTGGTTCAGTCCGGCGTGGCTCGTTGTTACCTTCTACTACTGGGCCTTCTTTCTCGCGGCAAGTATCCTCCGGAGTACCGGAGGCAGCCCGTGGTATCTCTCGAAAGAGGATGTTGCAATCCTCGACAGTCTCGCTGGTTCAGGAAGCAGAGCGGGAGCAGGCGCGTACCACGTTCGCCTTGGGCCAACGCTCTCGGCGACGCAACGTGAGGTCATCGTGCGGCGGCTTGCGCAGGGCAGGCTTCACGATGTGATGTGGCGTGCATTCTTCGAAGTGGTGAGTCAACTTGCTGTTGGTATTCGCGGACGTCCTGACGATGAGGCGCGACTGTATCTGACACTGCAGGAGGGCGCGGCACGACTCGGCCCGACCTGGCCGGGGGATCTGAGAAATCTTCTGAACTACAGACCGGGAGTGGGATACGGAGTCGTCAGACGAATGGGACCGGCGGGTGTCTTTCGCGGAATCGAGGTCGACCCTGGCAGCCGCTTCGGTAGCATCCTGACGCGTTTCGAGAGTGCCGTGGGCTCTCTGGATCGAGGACGACCTATCGAGGAGCAGACCAGCCTCGCGGCTACCGCCCTTATCGACCAGACATTCGTAATGGACGAGATCGCGAGGCGACTCCACGCAGACGTTCTGGAGCGGAGGGGAATCGACAAGCGCTGGGCAGAGGCACGCCGCCGATTCGCGGTTACGCAGGTGGGCTATAGGGTGCCAGGTGGATGGCCAGTTACGTTTTCCTGAGTGCACGATGCGACATGCGTCTAAAGGACGGCCGATGAGAGCAGTGGCAGAGAACGATCTTCGGGACGCCTGGAACCGCCACCACGAGACCCACGGCGGCAAGCGCGAGGACTACTTCGGCCCCGTCTACCTCGCGAAGGAGTTCAGCGGGTCCGTCGAGGACTTCCTGGCGCAGTGCGCGTTCGGGTCGAACGACTACGGACTCGACGCGTACCACGTCGACGAGAGCCGGAAGAACATCTACCTCTACCAGTTCAAGTGGTCAGAGGACCACAACCTCTTCAAGGGGTCACTCAAGCGGCTCGTCGAGTCGGGAATGGAGCGGGTCTTCGGGAACCCGCAGGCCTCCCGGAACGAGAACGACTTCCTCGGGCGCCTGAGGGCTGAGATCTACGAGAAGCAGGCGAGCATCGACCGGGTCGTCATCCTCTTCGTCTTCAAGGGCGACCCGGAGCGTGCCGACCAGAGCAGCGGGCTCGAGGCGCTGCGGGAGGAGCTGGAGTCGAAGAAGCACTTCATCAACGGCTTTTTCGGCGAGGACCGCTCCGTCGACCTGACGTTCGAGTTCCGGTCGAACGAGACGCGAGGCAAGTCGGCGACGCACGTCAAGAAGACGCACCAGTACGACCTCCGGCTCGAGGCGCCCCACGAGAGGCAGCTCGAGTCGGGCGAGAGGCTGCACGTCGGTTTCGTCCGGCTGATGGACCTCTACCGGATCCACCAGGCGATGGGGCCGCGCCTCTTCGAGCGGAACATCCGGTTCGGTCTCGGGGAGGAGGAGGGGGCGAACCGTTCGCTCCGGAGGGCCTTCGAGAAGATCGTCATCGACGGGGCCGACCCGGCCGGCCTCTTCGCCTTCAACCACAACGGCGTGACGCTCTCGGTGGAGAAGCTCGTCGTGGAGGACGGGACGGCGAGGGTGACCGAGCCGCGGATCCTCAACGGCGCCCAGACGCTGACGACGCTCGCCCGGTTCATCGAGAAGAACCGGGAGCACCCGGAGTTCCGCAAGCGACTGCAGGGCCTGGAGGACCTGGAGGTCCTCGTCAAGGTGATCGACGAAGCGGAGTACCGCTTCGTCGTCGGAGTGACGATCTGCACGAACAAGCAGAACCCGGTCGACCCTTGGAACCTCCGGGCGAGCGAGCAGATCCAGCTCGACCTGGCGGACCGGTTCCGGGAGGAGCTGGGGCTCTTCTACGAGCGGCAGGAGAAGAGCTGGGAGAGCTACCGGCTGGCCGACCTCGAGGAGATGGAGGTCGACGGGAACCAGAAGCCGATCCAGATCCGGCCGCTCGCCCAGACGTTCCTCGCCGTCCAGGGCGAGCTCGACCGGATGTCGCGCCTCGGCGACGTCTTCGAGGACGAGAAGGTCTTTCGCCGAACGTTCCCCGAGTCGTACCTCCGCGTCGACCCGAGGAAGATCGTCCTCGTCTACAAGATCCACCTCCGCCGGCGGGCCCTCATGCGCCACCTGGCGGAGAACAAGGGGCCGTCGTTCGAGTTCATCCAGAGGGGCTGGAACCTCGTCCAGGCGCTCCTCGTCCAGGCGCTCTTCAACCACAAGGATCTGCCGTCCTGGCTCGATCGCTTCGGAAGAACGACCTCGATGGAGACGGACTACACGGAGGTCCTGAAGAACCTCCTCTTCTCGAAGGTCGTCCCGGTCATCAAGAGGACGGCCTCCGAGAGCCCCTACGCCGAATCGCTCGCGGAACAGAAGTACGCCTTCCTCCGGACGAAGGCGTTCTTCGGGAAGTGCATGGACCAGGCCGAGAACGACTACGGGTGGGAGAAGAGGTCGTTCTGATGGGGACGAGGGGATCTGCCTCGGGCGAGGAGTCGGAGTGACCTCAGGAAGGGACTTTCGAACGATCGTCGGCGAGCCCCACGGCGAAGGCCAGCGCCCGGTCGAGCACAGCGAGCTTCGCGGGAGAGAGGGACCCGACGTAGTTCGTCAGGGCAGCCTTCGGCAGGCTCATCAGCTCATCGCAGTGGATGCTGCTCTCGTGCTTGAGCCCTTCCTCGATCCCGATGTCGACCTGGGTGTGGAGACCGTCCCGTCGGGTGTAGACGGGTGCGCAAATCACGGTGGAGAACGCCGAGTCGAGGAGGAGCTGGCGGCTGACGACCACGAAGACACGCTGCCGGCGCGGATCGCCGGAACCAGGGTGCTGGACGAGGTACAGCTCCCCTCTCGTCACGGCATCGCTCCGTCAGAGAGGGATCTGGTAGGAGAGGGCGTCCTCGGCCTCGGCGTTCAGCGGCACGGCGTGGGCGTTGATGATCGCGAGGTCGGCGGCATCCTCGCCGGACCCGGGCCGGGAGAGGTACGCCCTGAGCGCCGCGGCCACGAGCGCGTCGCGCGCAGGCCCGGCCGGGGCGCGCCGGTCGAGCGCGGCCTTGAGGTCCTCGGGGAGAGCAACGACGGTCTCGACCACGATTCAATCCTACCAGCCTGGTTCCGCCCGAACCAACGCCGGGACTGGGTGAGGGGGCTCCGATGATCCCGTCCGTCCTCTCCACACAGGTCCGGAAGGGGATCGAGGAGTTCCTCCTCACGACGTTCCCGGTCACGACGCCGCTCTTCCAGCAGAGCCTCCAGGAGCTGCTCCGCAGGGAGGGGTCGGTCTTCCGCGGGCCGTATCTTTCATTGAAGCTGCCGTTCCGGACGGGGGAAAAGGGAGTCCGGTACTTCCCGGAGGTGCTTCCCGAGGGCTTCCGGCCGCACCGGCACCAGGAGCGGGCGTTCGAGCGGCTGGCCGGGCCGGACCGGCTCTCGACGATCCTCGCGACGGGGACCGGCTCGGGAAAGACGGAGTGCTTCCTCTACCCCATCCTCGACCACTGCGCCCGCGAGGTGGGAAGGCCGGGGGTGAAGGCGGTCGTCGTTTACCCGATGAATGCCCTCGCGACCGATCAGGCGAAGCGCTTCGCACGGGCCATCGAGGCGAGCCCGGCCCTGAAGGGAAAGGTGACGGCAGGGCTCTACGTCGGGGGAATCGGGCTGGAGACGCGGAAGACGATGGGGCCCGACGACGTCATCTCCGACCGCGAGACGATGCGGGCCTCGCCGCCCGACATCCTCCTGACGAACTACAAGATGCTCGACTACCTGCTCATCCGCCCGGAAGACGCGCGGCTCTGGCAGGGGAACGGGCCGGAGACGCTCCGGTTCCTCGTCGTCGACGAGCTGCACACTTTCGACGGGGCGCAGGGCGCCGACCTCGCCTGCCTCATCCGCCGGCTGAAGGCGCGGCTCAGGACGCCGGAGCGACACCTCTGCGGCATCGGCACGTCGGCCACGCTCGGCGAAGGGCCCGAGGGGATGAACGCCGAGGCGCTGAGCGGTTACGCGTCGCAGCTCTTCGGCGAGCCGTTCGGGGAGGACTCGATCGTCGGCGAGACGGTGGAGACGACCGAGGAGTTCCTGAAGGGGCACCTCGTGACGCGATTCGGGGTGCCGGGGCCGGAGAAGCGGGAAGCGCTCGACCCGCACGCGTACGCGGGCCAGGTCGAGTTCCTCGAGGCCCAGCACCGGCTCTGGTTCGACGAGGGATTGAACGCGGCAGGTGGAGACGAGGCCCTCGTGGCCTTAGGCGAACGGCTCAAGGGGCATGCCTTCCTCCGGAACCTCCTCGTCATCCTGGACGGGAAGGCGCGCGAGCTGCGCGCCGTGAAGGACGAGCTGGCCCGCCAGGTGCCGGGATTCGCCGGGGCCGACGCGGAGACGTTCGACCGCCTCCTCGGGAGCTTCCTCGCGCTCGTCTCGGCGGCGCGGGTGAAGGGGCCCGACGGGAAGCCCCGGCCGCTGGTGCAGGTGCGCCTGCAGCTCTGGCTGCGCGAGCTGAGCCGGCTGGCAGCGATGGTGGAGATTCCGCCGGCGGGAGGCTCGCCCCGCCTCGCCTTCTTCGACGACCTCGCGTCCGACGAAGCAAAGAGGGCGCTGCCGATCGTCCATTGCCGGGAGTGCGGTGTCACCGGCTGGGGCGCCGTCACCAAAGCGCAGGACCAGAGGCTCGAGGCGGGGCTCAAGGGGTTCTACGACGCGTTCTTCCGCTTCAGCCCCACGGTGGCGTTCGTCTACCCGGAGGAGGACGGAGCCCCGGGCGACCAGCGCGGCTTCGCGTGGTGGCTCTGCACCGGATGCCTGCGCCTGGCGCAGGCGAACGAGGCGGGGGCGTGCCCGGGCTGCGGGGCGGGGCCGGAGGCGTCGCTCAGGGTGCGCGTGGGCGAGAACACGTACCGCGACCGCGAGGGGAAGACGCACGGGCACCACAGCTGCACGTCGTGTGGCGGCCACAACAGCCTCACCATCGTCGGCTCGCGCGCGGCGAGCCTGACGAGCGTCGCCCTCTCGCAGCTCTTCGCCTCCCGCTTCAACGACGACAAGAAGCTCCTCGCTTTCTCGGACTCGGTGCAGGACGCCTCGCATCGGGCCGGCTTCTTCGGGGCGCGGACGTACGCCTTCAACTTCCGGACGGCGGTGCAGAAGGTCGTGGCCTCGCTCGGGGGGCCGGTTCCCCTCGCCGAGCTTCCGCGGAAGGTCGTGGAGTTCTGGCGGGAGAAGCTGACCGAGGGGCCGTTCGTGGCGACCTTCCTGCCGCCGGACATGGAGTGGCTGCACGACTGGGAGGCGCTGCGCGCCGACGGGAAGGTCCCCGAGGGCTCGGACCTCGTCGAGCTGGTGGAGAGGCGCATCGCCTGGGAGGTCTGGAGCGAGTACACGTTCAAGGGCCGCATCGGGCGAACGCTCGAGAAGTCGGGCAGCTCGGTTCTCCTGCCGCGCCCCGAGGTCGTCGAGGCGGCCGTGGCGAAGCTCCTGCCGGTGCTTCGGGAGGAGATCGGCGTCCTCCGCGACCTCGACGGCGCAACTCTCCGCAGGCTGATTGAGGGCTACCTTGTGACTCTGAAGAACAAGGGCGCCGTGCAGCAGGCGGACCTCGGGCCGTACGTCGAGTCGGGCGGGAACGTCTACCTTCTCAACAGGACGAAGCACCTGCCGGGCTTCTCGAAGCACACCCGGGCGCCGGCCTTCCTCGCGAGCCAGGGCTTCTCGCGCTTCAACACGCTTCTCCGGTCGACCGTGCAGCAGGCGCCCACCTGGTTCGAGGACTGGCTCGCCCGGTCGCTCGCGGCGGTCGACGGGCGGGCGGGGGCCTACGCGGCCGAGATCTGGAAGCTCGTCGTCGAGGGGCTCATCGAAGCCGGCGTCCTCTTCCAGCGGCCGGGCCCGAAGGGCGCTTCCATCTGGGGCCTTCGCGAAGACCTCTTCCTCGTCGTCGACACGGTCGCCCAGATGCGCTGCGGGCGCTGCGGCTCGAACGTCTCTGTGGCGGCCTCGGAAGCGGAGGCGTGGGCTGGTGCCTCCTGCCTGCGTTACCGGTGCGCCGGGGCGCTCGCGCCGGAGCCTCCGCGCGAGGACTATTACCGGAGCCTCTACGCGACGGGAGACGTGACCCGGCTCTTCGCCGAAGAGCACACGGGGCTTCTCGAGCGGGCCGAGCGGGAGGAGATCGAGATCGCCTTCAAGGCGAGGCCGGAAGACCGGAAGCCGGGCGACCCGAACCTCCTTTCGTGCACGCCAACGCTCGAGATGGGAATCGACATCGGCGACCTGTCGTCGCTCGCGCTCTGCTCCGTGCCGCCGAAGTCGAGCAACTACCTCCAGCGGGCCGGGCGGGCCGGACGGCGCGACGGGAACGCCTTCGTTCTCGCCGTGGCGAACGGCCGCCCGCACGACCTCTTCTTCTACTTCGAGCCCGAGGAGATGATCCAGGGCCTCGTCGAGCCGCCGGGCTGCTTCCTCAACGCCTCGGCCGTCCTCGAGCGTCAGCTCACGGGCTACGTCTTCGATCGCTGGGTCGAAACGGGGCTGACGAAAGGGGCGATTCCCGAGAAGCTCGGCCCGGTTCTCGACGCGGTGGAGAAAGGGACGGCCGCGCGCGACGCCTTTCCGAACAACCTCATCCAGTTCTTCGACCTGAACCGGACCTCGCTCGAAGAGGACTTCCTGGCGCTCTTCGAAGGAGAGGTGACGGAGCACTCGCGCGAGCGGCTCCGGACGTTCGTCCGCGGGACGGACCCCGCGGTCCCCGCGCTCCCCGTTCTCCTGGTCGAGGAGCTTCAGGGGGTGGTGAAGGAGAGGAAGAGCCTGAAGAACGCGGTCCGTCGCCTCGCGGAGCGAGTCGAGAAGGTGGAGGCCGAGCCGGCCGGCGGGGACGAGCGCGAGAAGGAGCTCTCGGAGCTGCGCCAGGAGAAGCACGCGCTGATGCGCCTCGTGGCCGACATCAACGGCAAGCACGTCCTGAACTTCCTCACCGACGCGGGGCTTCTCCCCAACTACGCCTTTCCCGAGAACGGGGTGCAGCTCAAGTCGGTGATCTACCGGCGGAACGACAAGGCGAAGGACGCCGAGAAGAAGTACGAGACGAAGCAGTACGTCTACGAACGGCCGGCGGCGTCGGCCATCATCGAGTTGGCCCCCGCGAGCAGCTTCTACGCGCAGGGGCGCAAGCTCCTCGTCGACCAGGTGAACGTCGACCTCTCGAGGCCCGAGCCGTGGCGCTTCTGCGCCGAGTGCTCGTACATGGAGAAGGAGGGGGAGAAGGAGCTCTCGGCCGCCTGCCCCCGATGCGACAGCCCCCTCTGGCCCGACGCGGGGCAGAAGCGGTCGATGCTCCGGATGAAACAGGTGCTCTCCACGGAGAACGACAAGGAGAGCCGCTCGTACGACGAGAGCGACGACCGCGAGCCGCAGTTCTTCCAGCGGAACATGTTCGTGGTGACGGCCCCGGCCGACGTGAAGGCGGCCTATTCGCTGCCGGTCGACGGGGTGCCGTTCGGCTTCGAGTTCTTCGGAAAGCTCACGCTCCGCGAGGTGAACTTCGGGAAGCGCGAGACGGGTCAGGCGACGCTCCGGATCGCCGGGGAGGACTTCGAAGACACGGGGTTCGTCGTCTGCCAGTCGTGCGGGAAGGTGAAGGGGATCCGGAAGGGGTGGTCGAACGGCCAGGCCGTCTCCATCGACCACGCTCTTCACTGCCGATTTCGGCCGACACCGAGCGCGACGCCGCCCCCCGATGCCCAGACGGCCTTCCACACGGAGTTCCTCTACCGGGAGTTCGTCTCGGAGGGAATCCGGATCCTCCTCCCCGTCGCGACGTTCGATGTCGAGCGAAAGGTGGAGTCGTTCGTGGCGGCGCTCGACCTCGGCCTGAGGAAGCACTTCCGGGGAGACCCGGGGCACCTCCTGACGACGGTCACCAGCGAGCCTGTGAAGGGCTCGGGGGTGAGGAAGCGGTTCCTCGTTCTCTACGACGGAGTGCCCGGGGGGACGGGCTACCTCGACGAGCTGATGCGGGACGAGAACGGCATCCTCGACGTCCTGCAGAAGGCGCTGGACGTCCTGACCGCCTGCTCGTGCCAGCACGACCCTGCGAAGGACGGCTGCTACCGCTGCCTCCTCGCGTACCGAGGGCGACACGACAAGCTCCGGACGTCGAGGCGGGAGGCGATCGACATCCTCGGGTCGATCCTCCGGGAGCGGGGGCGGATCGAGCGGGTGGAGCAGATCTCGACGATTCCGCTCGGGTCGCTCCTCGAGAGCGAGTTGGAAGCGCGGTTCGTGGAGGCGCTCCGGCGGAGCCGGATCGGCGACCACCCCGTGCAGCTTCTCCAGACCGTGGTGAAAGGGAAGACGGGCTGGTTCCTGAAGTGCGCCGCCGGAAGCTGGCTCGTCGAGCCGCAGGTGGACCTGTGCCCGGAAGAGGGCGTCGCGGTGCCGTCACGGGCGGACTTCGTCCTGCACCCGGAAGGGGGCGGCTCGGCCCTGCCGATCGCCATTTTCACCGACGGATTCGAGTATCACGCCGACCCCGCGTCGGGAAATCAGCGGCTCGGACTCGACACGGCCCAGCGTCTCGCCATCGTTCGCTCGGGGCGCTACCGGGTCTGGTCGCTCACCTGGGACGACGTGATGGAGCGATTCGACCCGAAGACGCCGAAGCTGTCGCCTCTCGGCGCCGACCGTCGGCCGCTCTTCTCGGCCCTCGCCGGGAGGGTGGCGGCGGGCGCCGCGCAGGACTGGATGGCGCTGGCGGAGGCGTCGACCTTCGAGATGCTCCTCGAGCGCCTCGACAGGACGCGGGAGCACGACTGGAACGGCTTCGCGTGCGCGTGGGCGCTCTCGTTCCTGGAGCAGGGGCGTGGGACGACGCTCGGCGGAGCCGAGGGGCTCCGCGACGACCTCCTCGGATCGGGGCAGCGAGGCTCGCTCGAGCACGGCCCGAAAGTGCCGGGTTCGGAGTGGCAGACGGGGCGGCTCGAGCACCTCCTCCTCGGGACGTCTCCGGTCATCCAGGGGCTCGTCTTCGGCAAGGCCGAGGCGCTCGGGCGGGGGAGCTTCGAGGGGACGGCCGTTTCGCTGCGCCTCAACGAGGCCTATGGCGTCAACTCCCCGGTCGAGTGGAAGGACGCCTGGCGGAAGTTTCTCTGGGCGATGAACGTCGCCCAGTTCGTGGGGCGATACGAGTTCGTGACGGCGGAGGGGCTCGCCGCGGGGCGGTATGCGGACCTCCTGGGTGACCTGCTGGGAGCCGTTCCGCCGAAGAAGGCCCTCGCTCCGGCGACCGAGGATCTCCTCCTCCATGCCGACGTGGCCGTCCGCGACCTCCTCCTCGCCCTTCTCGAAGCCGGGGCCAGGGCGCCCGAGATGGGCTACGAGCTGACCGGGGAGGGCGGGGAGATCGTCGCGATGGCCGAGCTGGGGTGGGAAAAGCAGCGGGTTGCCGTTCTCCTGCCGCGGGAGGAGCCGTTCCGGGCCGCCTTCGACGGGGCCGGGTGGAAGGTCTTCCTCGCGGGGGAGACGGGCACGAACCCTGAGGCGGTTCTCGAGGCGCTCGGGGGCGGGAAGTGAGCGGAGGAACGGGAATGAAGGTCGCGATCTCGGACGACTTCCTGCTGGCGTTCTCGAACGTCCAGAAGACCCACCAGAAGAAGGTGAGGGAGTTCATCGAGCTCTTCCGGGAAAACCCGGAAGCCGGGGGCATCCAGTACCACCCGGTGAAGAAGGCCCGCGACCCGAATCTCTACTCCGTTCGGATCGACCAGGCCTACCGGGCGATCGTCTTCCACCCGGCCGACACGGATCTTTACCTGCTGACGTGGGTTGATCACCACGACGAAGCCTACGCGTGGGCCGAGAGGAAGGTCTTCCGCGTCAACCCGATGACGGGTGCGCTCCAGGTGCTCGCCGCAGACGCCGTCGAAGCGGCGGAGGTGGGACCAAAGAAGGCGGCCGCCGCGCCGAAGGCCGGCCTCTTCCGGAAGGTGAAGGACGAAGCCCTCCTGCGCTTCGGCGTCCCGGCCGAGCTCGTTCCGACGGTGCGGGCGATCGGGGACGAGGCAGGGCTGGAGGAGCAACGCGCCGACCTCCCGCAGGAGGCCTACGAGGCGCTCTTCCTTCTCGCGGCGGGGTACGACTCCGACGCGGTGCTGCGCGAGCTCGAGAAGCCGCTCGAGCCGGTGGCTGCCGACCCGACCGACTTCGAGGCGGCTCTCGCGAACGACGACTCGAAGCGGCGTTTCGTCGTCGTCTCCGATGCCAAGGAGCTGGCCGAGCTGCTGAACGCGCCGCTCGACCTGTGGCGGGTCTTCCTTCACCCGAAGCAGCGCAAGCTCGTCTCGATGTCGGCGAGCGGCCCCTACCGCGTCCTCGGAGGGGCGGGAACGGGGAAGACCGTCGTCGCGATGCACCGGGCGAAGCACCTCGTCGAGACGGTGTTTCCCGGTCGGAACGACCGGATCCTCTTCACCACCTTCACCCGGAACCTCGCGACCGACATCCACGAGAACCTGAAGACGCTCTGCGGCCCCGACCTTCTCTCGCGGATCGAGGTGGTCAATCTCGACGCCTGGGTCTCGAACTTCCTGAAGGGGCGCGGCTACCGGTTCGAACCGGTCTTCGACGGCGAGAACAACGAGCTCTGGGAGAACGCCCTCGCGCTCGCGCCATCCGAGACGGGCCTCTCGGGCGAGTTCTACCGGCAGGAGTGGGACGAGGTCATCCAGCCGCAGGGGATCGACACTCTCGCCGAGTACCTCCGCGCTCCCCGTCTCGGCCGTGGGACGAAGATCGGCCGCGCGACGCGCGAGGCGGCCTGGCCCGTTTTCCGGGAGTACCGCTCGCAGCTCACCGAACGCGGGAAGCGCGAGTACATCGACATGGTCCGCGACGCCCGCCAGCTCATCGAGAAGCAGGGCGTCCGGCTCCCCTACAAGGCCGTCGTCGTCGACGAGGCCCAGGACATGCACGCCGAAGCCTACCGGCTCATCCGGGCGCTCGTTCCACCCGCTCCGAACGACCTCTTCATCGTCGGCGACGCCCACCAGCGCATCTACCGCCACCGGGCCACTCTCGGGAAGTGCGGCATCGACATCCGGGGGCGGGCGCGGAAACTCCGCCTCAACTACCGGACGACCGACGAGATCCGCCGCTTCGCCGTCGCCCTCCTCGAGGGCCGCCCCATCGACGACCTCGATGGCGGCCTCGACGACCAGCAGGGCTACATGTCCCTGACGCACGGGCCGAAAGTCGAGGTCCACGGGCTCAAGACCGCTTTTGCCGAAGCAGCCCTCATCGGCAAACACGTAAAGGAGCTCATCGACTCCGGCACGGCCCCGGAGTCGATCTGCATCGTCGGACGCACGAAGACCGTGATCGAGCACGTCAAGGAAGCTCTCCGCGCCGCCTCCCTCGACCTCTACGAGATCAAGCGCGAAGCCACCGACAACCGCAACCGCCCCGGCGTCCGCGTCGCGACGATGCACCGGGTCAAGGGCCTCGAGTTCGACCACATCCTCGTCGCCTCCGCGAACGACAAGGTCATCCCGCTCGAGAAGGCCGTGAACGTCGGCAACGACCCCGTCGCGCGCCGAAACGTGGAGACGGCAGAGCGGGCGCTGCTCTACGTGGCCCTGACGAGGGCGAAGAAGTCGGCGGTGGTGAGCGGGTGGGGGGGGATGAGCGGGTTCGTAAGCAGCTGAGACTGCCTGCAGACATGCCTGCTCTCAAGATCCAGGGCGCAGAACGACCCGGACCTCCCCGCTCACGCCGATTCCGAACGGTGCTCCTCCGAGGTTGAGAGAGAACTCGAGCTGGTCGATCTGGAAGCCGTCCGGCACCATAGCCGAGATCTTCTTCGCCACGGCTGCGGGAAGCGCTTCGCGAAGAGCATCCAGTGGGCTCCCTGTTTCACGGTCCAGCACTGTCGTCCGAACGGCCGCCCCGATCTCAGGAGGGAAATCGGCCTCGGTGAGGGTGAGTACGAGTTGAGCTGCGGAACCAGGAATCATGTTTGACCTCCATGTTGTCTCGTGACTCGGGTATCGCTGGTGGGGACGCCGACCCGGATGAAAACAGGCCAGACGCCCGCAAGGGAAGCATCTGAAGAGAGGTGCGCGCTTAGCGAAAGCTGCGATGAAGCGCAGCCCCAAGAACGAAGCCCGCGGTCGACTGCCTCTGCGTGCGCGGACGTGATCGAGACCACCGGGGCGTAGACTTGGCCCTGGCTGATCCGCGCCAGTTCCCGGGCAAGCCTAGGGGCGGAGCCGATGCCTGCCCCCTTGCAAAACGACAGGACCACGACACGCGGCACGTAGCGCAAATGAGCCCGCACATCTCCCGCGGAGAGGCGCAGCTTGTTCGAAAGCAGTTCGATGGCGCCATTGGCATTGTGCCCGACGAGATGCAGCACATCGACAGTCCGAACGGCGCTGGCGAGTTCCGAGAAACTGCTAGGCTCGAGGCACCGCCATTCGGCAGACGGGGACGCACCTAGACCCGCGGTCACTCCTAGGCGGCGATGTCGTTCACGATGGTTCCGCGATTCGATCAGCGTGAAGAAGTCCGCAAGCTCGTCGAATGGGAGATGGAAGACGTCGAAGTGTTCCGAGAGACGACTTGCCATACCCGACGTGCCGTCCACGGGAAGCCCAAACCAATCGTACGGTACTCGCGCCTGTCGAGAAAGAACGACGAGGTTTGCAATCGCCTGACGGAGCGCCCAGACCTGATTGAAGCCAGCCCTGTCCCACAGGGCAGTGGCCAGCTCCAAACCTTCCGTTATCACACGCTCCGCGAGGGGAGGATGCGCCGACGAAGGGGCGAGAACAGTGGCGTTGATCCTCTCTAACGCCGCCTTCACAGAGGATTCGACATCCTCGATGCGGCGCTGCCCAAGGTCGATCGGCGCGACCGTGACGCCCGGTACGACGAGGCGGGTCGTCAGAAGGCCGTCTCGCTCCTCGCAGCAAAGGTAGCCGTCGCGGGGCGTACCGGCAGCGGCAGAAAAGGAGACGCGCCCGACGCGCGTTTGGGTCTGGATACCCGTGAGACCCTCTTGATGGTCGAAACGTCTCAACGGAATGGCGGCGGCTGCTTCGGCCTCCGACACGCCCGAATCGGAGCCGGAAGGATGGGCGCGAGGTGGGTGAATCGAGGCTGCTAGGAAGGGCCGGGGGTTCGTCCCGGAGACTAGAATCACCTCGCAACGATCCGGATTCGGGCGCGAGAGCGAAACAACCGCATTCGCTCTGTCTCCCGCGTCTACGAGGTCCACGCGAACGAGCTCGTCAGGATGGAGGCGAAGCGCCGTCGGCGCAGCGGAGGTTCCTGGCACGCGACTGCCGGTAGCGACCTGTAGCAGCTTCTCCTCGCATCCCGTGAGCCAGCTGGCTGCCGCTTGAAGTTCGCGGGCAAGCAAGGGGAGCATCTCGCGCACCTCAAGGCTCTTGCTCCGCTCTGCTGCTCCTTGAACGTCCCGGAGGGCGTCCAAGAGGCGCTTCGAGAACAGCCCTCCGGCGCCGAGTGCATAGGCGAGATAGGCCGTCTGAGGCGAGCGGTCACGCGAAAGAAGACCCGCTACTTGGACCTCCTCTGCAAGCCGAACCCTGCGCATGAACTCGAGGTAAGAAGAAAGGCGAGGCCCAAAACGCGCGGCGGTCTCAGGGCGAACAGAATCGTGGTTCAGAGGGGTATCGAATGCAGCCGCGGTGGCGTACTCGCGCGTTCGAAGCAGAGTGTTCTGAAAGAAGAGGCCAGCCTCGGTCCGATAGAGGCTCCCGGAGGGGAGGGTGCCGTTGAGAGACCACTCCCAGTCGGGCGACGCGAGGAGTCCGCCGGCAAGAAGGCGTCGCAGCGCAGCCTGGACAGCTTCGACAGAATGACCGAGAGCACTGGCACGCTGGAGGATGGTCGCGATCGTGACGGGACGACGATCGGTTCCGGCGAGCGTGAGAGTGCGGTAGAGGACGAGAAAGTCGGGCGGCTCGTCCTCGGGTGTCAGCGCGAAGAGGTTCGGGACCAGGTCCGAATGGGTGTAGGCGGTGGAAGCCCCCTCCATCGCGGCGCGGAGCGGATGGAAGCGCGGAGCGGAACCCGCTCTCTCGACGAGCCAGGCGACCGGGAGATCCCGGTGGGCCAGGATCCTCCGAAGAAGGAGGGCGAAGTTGCGCATGTTGTCGGCAGCCATCGCCTCCATGGCGCCGACGACATCCTCGCCGACCCTCCGGTTCACAAAGAGCTCGATGAGCCCGGAGAAGACACCTTCGAGAACGCTTCCTGTCAGCGCGGTATCGCCGAAGCGGCGACAGGTCTTTCCTGTCGCAACGTCGGCATCGACGGTCTGCCGGATGCGGACGGCCAACTGCTGGAGCCAGTAGAGAGCGGACGGGGCACGAACGGAGAGCCACGTGGTGACGAAGGCTTTCGCGCCGTCCCTGCTTGAAAGAGCGAAGAAGGTGGCCGGGCGAAGGCAGAGAATGGCGGCGAGATGGGAGGAGCGGTGGGCGACACGGCAGATCTCTAGCAGGAGCGACGCAGAGGTGGGAGAGAGCTGATCGAGATTGTCGAAGACGAGAGTCATGCTCGACGGGCCAGCGGTGCCGAGAACCTGAGCCGCCTTTCGAATGCCTTCCAGGCCGCGGCCCGACCGGAGTGCCTGAAGGGCATCGGCAAAGCAGCCCTGATGCGGACCCGGCTTCCGCGCACGTTTCGTAAGCTTGGAACAAAGAAGCCGTTTGACGTCGGAAAGCGTGCAGTCCGACTTGAGATTCGCTCCGTCGAGAAGGAGCACAGAGCGGGGTGAGCTGGACTCCATCTTCTCGAGGATCGCCTCAACGAAGTGGATTAGGGTGGACTTGCCGGCGCCGCGCGGGCCGACGAGGCAAAGAACCCGATCCGACTCTGGATTGACAATGAAGTCGAGGACGGCAAGGTCAGTAGCGCCGACTGCCACGGAGGCGGGTAGGCCGGGAATCGCCGAGCGCATCTCAGCAACGAACGGACTGTCGTTTCGACGGACACGAACATACCAACGTAGCAGCCGATCGTCGTCTTTGCGCGGTAGGGGAGTCGTTGGCACAACACGGTCAAAGAGGCTTTCGATCGAAGCCCAAAGGCGATTCGTGGAGTGATTCTGAATTGATGCGTCCCGGGCCGGAATCCAAGGCATCTAGAACCTCGCAGTGGATGTGGGCGCGCGAGCGGGCGATTGAGGGCGCTATTGAAGGGCGGTTAGCACTGCGACCCTTTGGGAGGGGCACGATCAGAGAGACCGCGACGGGGGGTGGGTGCCTCGTTGAGTGCCGCGCGCTGCCATGGCAGACGGCGGACATCGGCTCCGATCTTCACTTCCAGCTCCACTCACGGCCCTCCCTCGAATCACAGGAGGGCGACGAGGAGGACGGTGCAGTAGAGGGAGTCGACGGGGGTGACAGAGGCGACGCGGATGCGGTCACGTTCGTTGGACGGAGCTGGGTTCCACCCGTCACCCGCCGGCTGGGGCTGAGCCGAGGCATAGGGGCGACCGCGATCGACATGCGCCCTCCTCCCGATCCGCCGACGGCATGGCCGACGGCCTCTCCTGGAGTCAAGGCTGCGCGAGAGGGACTTTTTCACCACAGGGGGAAGGAAGAAAAGTGCGATGGAGGGCGAAGAAGGCGGGTCGCGTAGCCCGAGAGCAGGAGAAGTGCGGCGGATGAGTCTCCTGGGTTGTGGCTTGCCGCGGCCGCAACCCGTGCCGTCACATGCACTTCACGGAAACCAGCACTTCCTGGCCAGCACTGTCGAGAGGCTCTCTCGTGACCGGCCGACGAGACCGGGTGTGGCGGCGTGATTGCGTTGGCGGGCGAGCCGAGAGGGCGATGGGACCCCGTCAGAATGACAGGCCCCCTTTAGCGAAGGGCTCTCTCGGTCCGATCCCCGGCGCTGATCCTCACGGCCTCGTCGAGGAGCGACTTCTTACCGTCGTCGACCTGGACGCGATAGAAGCGGGCCGGGAGGATCGGGAGGACGTAGCGATCGTCGTCGCGGAACCGGGCGCGACGGCCGAGGGCCGCAGCTTCCGCCGCGAGGTCGCGCCCGTCGGCGTCGAGAACGCGGATCCGGAGGCGCGCCGCGTCGTAGCCGGCCTCGTCGGCCCTGAGGCGAGGGAGGAGCGTTCCCGTTGGGCCGAGGCGGACCGTTGCCGCGCCTCCGCCCGCGCCGACCCGGAGGGTCGCGGCTGCGAACTCGGACTTCGCCCCCTCGGCGCTACGCCCCGATGTGACCTCACCCCTCCACCTCCACCTCCCGCTCCACCCACCGCCCGTCCTCGAACCAGCTGACGACGACGAGGAAGACGGGTCCGTCCGGGCGTTCGACGGTTGTGGCGGAAACGACATGGATGCCGTCGTCGGCATCCTCTGGGGGCGGGGCAGGCCTAGCCCCTACCCCCGACAGAGGGATGAGCCAGGGCAAGGGGCCGACGGCGATCGACATATGCCCTCCCGAGGGGCCGCCGGCAGGCCGGCAGGAGCCCCTCGTGACTAAGCTGCGCGAGGGGGCCCTTTTCACTACAGGGCGTGCGAAAAATGCTAGGAGAGCCGTGAGAAGGGCGGGTTCCGACCCCGCCCGTCCGCCCTACTCGACCCGAATCACCTTCGTCGCCCTCCCGCCCCCATCGACCGTCACCGGCGCGCTCTCCGTCGTCACGCCCTTCCCGGCCACCTCCACCCGGTAGCGGCCCGGCGCGAGCGCCGGAAGCGTGTAGCGCCCGCGGTCGTCGGGGGAGGCCTTGCGCCCGAGCTTCTCTTCCTCGGCGGCGAGGTCGCGGCCCCGGGAGTCGAGGACCCGGACCTTCAGCGACGTCGGGTCGATCTCCGGCGGCGCCTCGACCCGCAGGGCGAGCTTTCCCGCCTCCTCCATCCGCACCGTCACGCGGGTCTCGCCCGTCCTCGGCACCGTGACCTCGGCTTCCCCCGCACCCCCCTCACGCCCCCGCGCGACGACGCGATAGCGGCCCTCCGGCAGGTCGGGCGTCACGAGCAGCCCCTCGCGGTCGCAGCGGCCGCGGGTCACGGTGCCGTCCGCGCGGTTCACGAGGTGGACTGACGCTCCCGGCGAGGGGCGCCGGTCGCCGTCGACGGCCTCCACGACGACCGTCCCCCGCCCCTCGTCGAGAACCAGATCGACGATCTCTCCGCCCGTCACGTCCCTTTCCGACAGCAGGGCGTAGCCCCTGCGACGACCGTTGTCGGTGCCGCGAAGGTAGCGGGCCGTCGTGGTCGAGTCGAGGTAGAAGACCGCGACCCCTTCCGAGTCGACGGACGACGCGGCGAGCCGAAGCCCCCCGTCTCCGTAGACGCCGAGCTGCCCGGGAGCGACGGGAACTCCGGCGGAATCGACGAGGCGGGCCCTCAGCTCGACGGCGCCCAGCGGGAAGTCGACCCGGAGCCGGCCCGACGAGGGCACTTCGATCTCCCGCCCCTCCGCCCCCCAGCCGCTCCCCTCGATGCGAAGCCACGCCTTCCCCTCGCCCGCCTCGGCGAAGGCGTAGCGTCCGGCGGCGTCCGTCGAGGTCGGCGGCTCGAGGGGCCAGTCGCCGAGCCTCCTCACCGGCAGCGCGATGCCGTCGGGCGTCGTGCGCTCGTCGGGCGTCGCGATGACGCTGCCGGGCGGCCCGTACCAGAGCGTCACCCTCACCCCCGCGAACGGCTCGCCGTTCACCGTGACGCGCCCTTCCACGCGCGCCCCGGTGAGGCGGAACGTCAGCTTCGGGGCTCCGTCCACGGTCACGAGCCGCCGTACGTATCGCGTGTTCACGGTTGCACGTACGGCCGCCCGTCCCGGCGCGATGCGGGGGACGACGAACCGTCCCTCGCCGTCGGTCACGAAGGCGGCCTCCTTCAGCGTCCCGTCGAAGCCGCCAGGGCGGATGACGACGGAGATGCCCACGGCCGGGGTGCCGTCGGGATGCACGACGACGACTTCGAGGGGCTCGCCCCGAAAGACCCCGACCCGCCCGAGGTCGACTCCTTCCGGGAGGACCTCGACGTCGCGGCGGTTCACGGCGTAGCCCTGAGCCTCGATCCAGAGGCGCACGTCGTCTTCCGGAAGGCCGCGGAGCCGGAACGTCCCGTCGGCCCCGGTCGTCGTCTCCGGCAGGCGCGCGGTCTCGAGGGAGTCGAGGAGGTCTCTCTCCCGCACCGGCTGGGCCGTCACCCTGGCGCCGGCGAGGGCTTCGCCCGTCTCGGCATCCACGAGGGCGCCGGCGACGAAGGGCCCCTCGCGGAGCTCGACGACGCCGAAGTCGCGGCTCTCTCCCTCCGCCATCGAGACGAACCCGAGGTCGGCCTCCTCGAAGTCGTCCACCCGCAGGGCGAGCCTCGCGAAGAAGGGGGAGGTCTCGACGGTGAAGGTGCCGTCCTCCCGGGCCCGCATCGCCACCGGAATCTCCGTCCCTCGCTCGTACTTCTTGATCGCCAGCACCGCCCTCGGCGCGCTGCCGTCGGGGAGGCGGAGAGTGGCTTTCAGCCGGGCGCCCCGGCGGAGGCGGATCGTCGAGGGCGACGCGGCGCGCACCAGGGCCTGCTCGTCGAGGAAGCCCCGGGCCGACACCGTGACGCTCACCGACTGCCCTTCCATGAGACGCATCGAGAACCGGCCCTCGCCGTCGGACGTGGCGAGCGTCTCTCCCGTGCGCGGGTACCGCAGGCTCGCCCTCGCCACCGGGCGCCCGGCGTCGTCCACCACCGTGCCCGAGGCCCGCGTCACAGGCGCGAGGACCCAGTCGCCCAGGTCCCTGGAGGCGCCGATCGGCTGCGTGAAGACCCGCGAATCGAACCGGTCTCCGGGCGCGCTCACCACGATGCGGCTCCGCTCCAGCGTCGCCGAGAGGGGCCGGCACTCGGCGACTCCGTCCGCTCCCGAGACCGCCACCCGGGAGATCGTGAACGTCTCGTCGGCGCCGAACTGGTCGACGAAGAGCTCCACGCCTTCCACGGGGCGGCCGTCCCCGTCGACGAAGCGCGCGCGCAGGCGGGCCGGCGCCGGCGCGACGAGGTCGACCCTCGCGACCGGCCCCCGCCTCTCGACCGAGACCGGAGCGGCGGAGGAGCCGTCGTACTCCACCCGGACGCTCTCGTCGAGATCTCCGAAACGGAAGCTGCCATCCTCGCCGGTGCGCGCCCACGAGACGGCCACGCTCGTCCCCCTCGGCTCGAGCACGGCCGCGCGGACGATCCGTCGCGGCATCGGCCGCCCCTCCCCGTCGACGAGCCGGCCCTCGAGCGGCGCGGCCCGCGCGAGCGCCACAGCCCCGCCGCGCCCCCTCGCCGACGTGGCGAAGCCCGGCGCGCGGACGAGGACGAGGTCCGAGGCGAGCGTAAACGGCACCAGCGCCTCGCCGCTCTTCCCCGTCGTGCCCGACGTCCCCGGCCAGAGCCCCGCCAGGCGCGCCGCCGCCTCCCTCGTCACGGCCACGACCTCCGCGCCCTCGACGGGCTTCCCTCCGACGGCGGTGACGACCCTGATGCGCCAGCTGCCGGCGCTCTCCACCCGTGGCAGAGGCTCGTCCACGTCCCACACGCGCGGCGGCCACGAAGGCCCTGCCAGGAGAAGGGAGGCCTCGAACCCCTCCGGCCCCGCCCCGAGCCGCCCTTCGCCGTCTGTCGTCGCCTCGCCCGCCACCTCCAGGCCCCCATCGGCTGCGCGGAGGAACGCGACCTTCGCGCGGGCGAGAGGCCGGCCGTCGGCGAAGCGCAGGACGGGCGAAGGGGGAGCCGGCTCCGAGGCCGAGGCTTCGAAGGCCAAGAGGGCCGACGCGACGGCGAACACGAGACAGCGGCTCTGCCTGCCTCGGGGCCGTCGGAGACGAGCCACGATTGACGCTCGGGGAGCGTCTCGAAGCCACGCGTCTTGCATGGGATCGGTCACGGCTCGCTCTCTGGAGATGGAGACTACCTCCCGTCCGGGGGGCGCCCGAACCGGTCCGCCGCCGTCCGTGGAGTGCGGGACGTCGGCCGAACCGCTCTCGGCCGGAACCAGGACGAGCGCCCTCCGGACAAGTCCGGCTCAAGCAGGCCGGGAAGGTGGGTCACGTGGAGGTCCGGGAAGTTCCCCCGGCAGTCGGGAGGCCAGCGGTCTCACGCCCGCCCCCAGCCGTCGTGCAGGATTCGGAGCCCGTTGCCGGAGAGCACCGCGTCGACCTCGGCGGCCGAGAACCCGCCAGCGGCAAGCGCGTCCGCGACGCGGGGGAGATCGGCGGGGTCCTTCGCGTCGTCCGGAGGATCGGTGAAGCCGTCGAAGTCGGTGCCCAGGGCGACCGCTCCGATGCCACCGGCGTTTCGGATGTGGCGGGCGGTGGCGACGATTTCCTCTAGCCCGTTCTTGTGCGGCGTATCGCTGAGCCACGAGGACATGAAGATGATCCCGATGACGCCCCCGGTCGTGGCGACCCTGCGGATCTCGTCGTCGGTCGGGCTCATCGGGTCCTCCTTGAGAGCGCGCACGCCGACGTGTGAGAACAGGAGCGGACGGCGAGTCCCGACGATCTCGAACACCTGTTCCCGGGCTCGGGGAGTGCAGTGAGCGAGGTCGAGGAGAATGCCGAGGTCCACCATCGCCTCGACGAGCTCGGCGCCCTTCGCGGTCAGGCCCCGGGAGAGGTCCTTCTCCTTGCGGAAGCAGCGGAGAGGGCGCTGGGCGCGGGGAATGCCGTGGACCGGGGCGACGAAGTCGTTCTCGAAGAAGTGCGCGATGGTGATCATGCACACGCCACGCTCGAAGAGGAGGGCGGCGTTTCCGGGGTCGGCGCCGAGGCTGTGAGCGCCCTCGATCGCGTGCAGGACGGCGATCCTGCCATCGGCCAGGGCGGCGTCCAGCTCGGACTTCGACCGGGCGACGCGCGCGACTTCCTGCCCGTCCATGGTCGCCCGCCGAACCGCCGCCTCGAAGCTCTCCATGATCCCGAGCGTTCGCTTCAGGGGATCCGGGCCGAAGAGGTCGCGGATGCGGGAAGGCGCGAGAGCTCGTGCGGCTCTCAGGACGGCGCATTCCTCGAGCAGTCCCTTCTCGGGCAGGTAGACGGAGGACACGACGACCCCGACCCCGCCTTCACGGAGCTTCGGAAGGTCCACACGCAGGGTGAAGGGGTTCCATGCACCCCCGGAACGATGGCGTCGGGCGAGGTCGAGTCGCCAGAGGGTCGTCTTGAGGGACGGGTGGGCGTGCAGGTCGACGGCGCGAAGGCCGCTGCCCCCCGGCGTTGCCGAGGGGCTCAATGGCCACCTCGGAGGCCTTTCGACAGGAGGTTGGTCGTCGAGGGGGCTTGACGCAGACCGTTCCAGACGTCGAGAGCGGGGCCGGGTGACCGCTTCGGGTCACGGCCCTCGCCCTCGAGGTAGACACAGGCGTAGGTCATACGGCCGGAGGAGTAGAACCCGCTGCCACGGCGAGCTCGTTCGATGAAGGGGAGGAAGGTCCCGGTGTTTACGTACATCTTGACTCGCCCGCTCGGATGGGCCCTGAGACACAGGCTGCGGGCGTCGTGCGAGTGGCCGTAAAAGAGGAACTGCACGTCGTCTCCCGCCCCCCTGCCGTCGGTGAGCTCGTACTCGGCGCCCTTCGAGAGCTGGTCGACGCCTTCGCCGCCAGCGACCAGTCGCTGCATGCTCTGGTACGTGTCGACATAAGGCAGGAGCTGGCCGAGAAGCTCGAGGCCGTTCTTCTGCTTGAGGACGATGAGCAGCTTGCCCAGGTAGTCCGTGAGGTCGCCCGAGACGATGAGGTCGGCGCGGACTTTGTCCCACATCCGGGCGAGGGCAGAGTCGAGAACCCTCTCGACGGAATCGCGGAGAGCGCGTCGAATCGCCTCGAGGTGACTGGCCGCGAGCGGCTGCTGCGAGACCCAGGCGATCCAGGAAAAGACCGCGCTGAGAGGCCGCAGGTTGTTGATGTCCTTCAGCTCCTCGAAAAGCGGATGGTGAGGTCTGCCCTCCTTCTCCAGCGCGACGCGCATCCGGAAGAGGAAGCCCGAGAGGAGCTCGGCGGTGATCACCTCGCCGATCGTCTGCACCTGGTAGACGATCGGGTCGAAGCGCCCGACATTGCTCCCCTTCGCGAGGACCCTCCGATACAGCTCGAACCCGTGGCAGTGCTCGTCCCACTCGTGGCCATGCCGCCCGATCGCTCCGTACCCGGACGACCCGTGGAAATGGACCTCCTGGCAGAAGCTCACGTCCTTGAAGGGTTGAAAGGCACCGATGATCGCACTTTGCAGCGAGGGGAAGTTGTTCAGCATCCGGTCGTGGTTCCCAACGACGAAAGTCAGCTTCAGCGGAGGCCCCGACTTCGCGAGGTCCTTCACCATCGTCACGAAACCCTTCGGGCCTTCCCTCAGGAGAATGCGGGCGAGGATGGCTTGAAGGGACTCCTCGACCTTCTGGAACGGCTGCTTGCCAGCCCTGTTGATCGCGGAGCTCTGGTCCAGCTTTCCGTTCCAGGGCAGGTCTTCGTCCTTCAGGCCCTTGTGAGAGAACCAGTAGTCGGTTCGGACCAGGTCGAACGTGTCGCCGAGCAGGACGACGTGGACCTCCTTGGCCCTCTTCTTGTCGGCGCAGGCCGCGATGGTCGCGCCGAGCAGCTCGAAGGCGGTGTCGGGGACGTTTCGCGCCGTGCTCTCGTCGGTCAGGTGGATGTCGCTGAACAGAACGAGCATGGGGTCCTCCGTTGAGGTGCCGGAGAGTGGGAGGGCGTCGACACGTTTCGGCTGGAGGCGGCGACGAGGGCGGGGAGGCGAGACTGCGGCGGTGAGGGTGTGTTCGGTTCACGGGCCCGTGGGAGCGGACCGGGCGGTTGGAAGAGGCCAGAGGGAGCGCGCGCGTGTCTCCGGGTTTCCGTCGACTCCGATGAGGCCCCTGTCCACGTCGACGATCTTCCGGCCTACCGGGCCCGAGCGAAGGAATTCGCCGACGCCCTCCCGCGAAACCCGGTCGTTCGAGCTCTCCTCGAGCGTCGTCAGGACGCCGGCGGAGCCCGGTCCGACGAGTCGGGCGTAGTTCGGCCGAGCCGACCTCTGGAGGAGGCGGGGCGACTGCGGCTGCGCCTACTCCATCCGGGCCGTCAGCGGCGTGGCGGTCTTCAAAGTGACCCGGGGCGGCGTGCCGTCGAGGAACGAGCCGTCGAGCTCACGCCAGACTTCCCGCTCCGCCGCTACGTCCGCGGGCGCGGCGACGGCCAGTGCGTCGAGCAGTTTCAGGCGGAAGAGGTCTATGGCGCTGTTGAGGGCGAGGGCGTAGGTGCGGGCGCCGGCGACGGTGACACGGTAGAAGAGGTGGCTCGCTCCGAACCAGCCCAGGGCGACGAGCGCTCGGCCCGGCGAGAGCGTTCGGGGCGGCCATGCAGACCACACGGCCACGAAGAGCCCTGCCATGGCGCAGAGGAACGTCGCCAGGACCGCGAAGTCGAAGAAGGTCCGGGCGTCGTCCAGCTTCGCCTGGTAATCCTTGTCGACGACCTGTGCGAGGCGGGGATGGAGGAGCGGAGCCTGGATACCGTAGCGGACTCTGGAGTAGGAAGCTCCACAGGCCAGGACGTTCCCGAGCGCGGTGGGCTGGATGTCCCGCTCGGCGGGCTCGGCGTGCATCGGCTGGAAAGCGTCGACCAGGGCTCCGTACGACCGGTGCTGAATCGCCCGGTACCAGTCGGTGAGGACCTCGTCGGTTGCCATGGCCCCCAGCTGTTCCACCAGCGGGGCGACTGCCGCGGGCTTCCTGTCGGAGAGCTGATGGAGAGCCCAGAGGAGCTGAGCGAGGTCCTCGCCTTCCCCCACGGTGAGGACGCGGTCCATCCCGCCGCGGGCCTTCGCTTCCCCCAGGCGCTCGAGGCGGTGCTTCGCGCGTTCCAGGAGCCGATCGGCCGAGACGTCCTTCTGGAAGACGACGCTCGCAGGGTCCGGCGCTCCGAATCCGGCCTCGGCCCAGACGGCGGCCTGCGGGATGCCGAGACTGACGTCGAAGCTCTCCTGCCGGGCGAGGCGAGCCCGAAGGAAGTGGCGCCTTCGCGCCGCCCGGACCGACGGGAGAACCCAGAGCCTACCGGAGCGCAGCAGCTCCGTGGCGGCGTCCCGGAGCCCGTAGAGGACGTAGGCGAAGAGGTAGATGCCGACGAGAAGGAGGAGAGCCCGGGAAGCCTTGACGTCCAGGGTCTCGGCTGCCCACGAGTCGAGAAGGGCGAGGAAGCCGCCCGTGTCGACGGAGAGGTAGACGCCCGACGTCACGACGAGGCAGGGGACGAAGCTCGAAAGGAGGAGGGCCCTCCCGAACAGCTCGAGAGCCCTGGTGTAGAGAGCTCCGAACATCAGCGTTCCCTGCTACCAGGGCTCCGTCTTCGCCTTGTGCGTCTGGCAGTAGGCGCCCATCACGAGATGTCCCTTCGGGCAGCGCCTGAGGTTCGGAACGATGTTCACGAGCTCGGAGTGGAACTCCACACCTGCGGCGTCGATCGCCTCGATCATCTCGGCGAGGCCCGCGTCCGGCCCGAAGAGCACGCCATGCCTTCGGGGCAGATCGTGATCGGGCAGAGCCTCGGCGAGGTAGTCGGGCAGGAAGAACCCGAGGGTCGTCTTGTCGGAGCCCTGTATGGCGACGATCGATGCTCCCGTGAGCGCCGCCATCTTCGCCACGTCGACGGCGGGGGTGGACGGATCGACGGCGATCGTCGGTGGTACCACCCCTTCCGGAACTCCCCGGTGGGTCTGCCAGGAGAAGTTGAGAACGGGGTTCCTGAAGTCCTTCATCGTCGTCCTCCTTTGTACGGCCGGCCGTTTGTCGTCGAACGGACGATCCGGAGATTCCGAAGCGCGAACTCGGCGGCGGTTCCCCCGACGTCGTCCCGGGTGCTGATGGAGCCCTTCGGCGCGATGGCTTCGTCGATGACGAAGACCGATCCGATGAACTCGAGGGCCGCACCGGGGCCGCGGGCGACTCGTCGGGGGGGGCGCCGTCGAGAGATGGAGGGCGCCGGAAGGGGCCAAGGCTCCGGAGGTCGCCGAACCCGCTCGTCGCGGGGCGCCGCGCGGGCCGCGCGAATCCGGCGCCCGGCGCGGCCAACGCCATTCAGGGCGGGTCGTCCGGTCCCCAGAACTGAGGCGAGGGGCTCAGGAACTCGAGCGCGAGCTGGTGGCGATCCGGGGTGTCGGAGGGCACGGAACGAATGACCCATGCCGTCGTGGTCTCTCGCGTCCTGCGGTTCGAGAGGTTGAGAGTGGCGCCGGCGTAGAGGGGAAACGGGCTCTCGACGAGAGCGCCGTGCGCGTTGATGACGATCGTCTCGGCGGGGAAGGACCTGTCGCCGTGCGAGAGCGTGAGGGGGACGACCCGCGAGATGCGCGGGCTTCTGCGGCGGTCCTTCGCGTCGGCGCGCTCCGGGAGACTCGGCGATGCCACCTGCTACCCCGACCCGGAGTGACCCGTCGACCGTCTCATCCGGCTGCCGGGCGCCTTCTTCTCTGCGCGTGCCCGAGCCGGAAAGGAGCTTCGCGCAGGAAGGAGAGCGTCGCGCTGCGCGACGAGGTGCCGACGCTGCGAACCGGTGCCATGCCGTGCCGGGGCTCGTGCCTGAAGCTAGTCAATGAGCACCGCGGCAACGGCGATGGCGTTGAAAGCGAAGTGCATGGCTACGGCCGGCCCGAGCGAAGCGTACCGGAGCCGAATGGCCGCGAGGCAGAGGCCGAGGAGGAACACGAAAAGAAGGGCCGGCCAATACCGCCAGTACGCCGTCACGTGAACCGCCGTGAAGACGACCGTGACCGCCGAGGCGGTGGCCAGGGGACTGAGGCGCTCGCGGAGGCCGGCAAAGAGCACGCCACGAAAGAGAACCTCTTCGGTGACGGGGGCGATAGCGAGGGCGAAGACGCACCAGAGCGTCCTGGTGACCCCCGGCTTCGAGACCGCGACCGCCAGGAGGCCGAGGGACTCGGGTGTCGGCGTGGGTGAGAGGAGCGGCGAGACGAGTATGGACAGTGTCGCCATGGAGACCCCGATGAGGAGCCCCAGGAGAACGGACACTCGGGAGGGCGCGACGAAGCCGAGCCCGGACGGTCCGCTGAAGGGCGGGAGCCGGTGCGACCAGAGGAGCAGGAGGGCGACGAGCGCTCCGGGACCGAAGACCATCGAGAGCGCCAGGGAGGGGGCCAGCGTTCCCATCTGCACGCTGAGAACGTCCAGGGTCCGGCCGTCGAGCGCCGCGCGAACGCCCGAAACCGCTCCGAGCGTGACACCCACCAGAACGGAGAGCGTCGACGGGGCGCCGAAATAGGCCCCGGTGATGGCCACGGCCGGCCCGAGCGTCGAACCGGTCGGTGTCACCGGAGCTCGTGAGGCCTCGGCTCTTGTGGCGGGCGTCGGAGTCGAGAGGAGCGGTACGGACGGGCGCTCCATGAGACTCGAGGTGATCTCGGCGGTGTTCGTCATCTGCGAAGGTAAGAAGCGGCCGGACCCTGGCATCAGCGGCGAGCGAAGCGAAGCCCGCCGCACGGTGCGCCCGGCATGGCCTCGGAACAGGAGGTATATGTCTCCGGGCCTCCGGATTCGTCGGACCGGCGGCAGAATTGCCGGGGAAGAACGGGATCGGAGGATTGTCGAAGGCACATCACGGAAGCACGACCACCGTCTTCCCGCCCTCCGTCACCGTGAAGGCCTTCGGCTCCATCCCCTCGACCGCGAGCGAGTAGCTGCCCGGGGCGAGGTTCTCGACGAGGTCGATCCCGCCGGCGGTGAGGGTCAGCCGCCCTTCCATGTCGCTCGACCGCCAGGCGTGCGGCCGGCCGAGCGCGTCGAGGAGGGTCGCGAGGCCTTTCTCCCTCGAGGCCGGCCCGGACCTGACCTCCACGGTCCCTCCCGGCGTGAGCGAGACCTCGAGCGGCGGCCCCGGGACGAGGACGCCCTCGAACGTCCGGGTCGCGTAGCGGCTCGCACCGACGGCGATCGAGAACTGGCCCGGACGGAGTGAGGCGATCTCCCCCTTCCCGTCCCCGTCGAGCGTCACCCACGCCGAGGCGATGACCGCCCCCGCGCCGTCCTTGACCCGCACCGACACGCCCCGGAGCGGGATGCCGTAGACCCCGTCGCGGGCGCGCACCTCGAGCCCGTCGCCCCGCGTCATCTCGATGGACCCGGCGTCGCCCCCCTCCTCCGCGGCCCTCGCCGTGCCGCGCGCCTCCCGGTAGCCGCTCCTGCGGAGCGTGAGGGTGTAGCTCTTCTCCTCGAGCTCCTCCACGAAGAACCGTCCGTTCGAGTCGCTCGTCGCCCTTCCGGAGCGGGCGGCGGGGTCGTCGTCGAGCGACGCGACGACGAGGACGTCGGAGAGCGGCCGCTTCGTCGACGCGTCGACGACGACGCCGGAAAGGCTCGCGAGGGGGAGGTCCACGTCGAGGCGCGTCTCGCCTTCGATCTTCACCTTGCGCGACACGCCCCTCCCCATGCCGTAGACCTCGGCGTGCACCCAGGCCTCGTAGTCGCCAGGAGTGAGCCCTTCGATCCGGTAGGCGCCCGTGTCGTCGGTCCGGCCCGAGCCGCTCTGCCCGGAGCGCTGCGAGCCGACCACGACGCGCGCGTCGGCCACTGGCCGGCCGCCCCTCGTCACCCGTCCCGAGAGGGCGCCGTTCCCCTCGAAGACGATCTCGGTCTCGGCTTCCTTCTGCCCCTCCTCGACGACGACGGTGGCGCTGGCCGCGCGCATCGCCCCCGAGGCGAGGTCGCCGGCGGCTGCGCGAACCCGGATCGTCCCGACCGGCACGCCCGCGAGCTCGAAACGCCCGTCGGCGCCGGCCTTCACCGTCGCCCAGTAGTTGCGCGGCCCGCTCGCGTTGACGCTCACGAGGCCGCGGAGCGCCTCCGGCAGACCCGACACGCTGCCGCGGAGGGTGGCGCCGCCCGAGAGGACGAGCGTCACCTCGCGCGAGGGCTCGCCCTCCACGACGACCGCCTCGACCGGCTCGCTCGACTGCCCCGGCACGCTCGCGCGAAGGGTGTACCGCCCCGCGGAGAGCCGGTCGAACCGGAACCGTCCCGACCCGTCGGCGGCCGTCTCGTCGCCTCCGCCGAACCGGGCCGCGCCCCCCTCGAGCAGGACCCCGGCCCCCGGCACCGGCTGGCGCGTCTCGGAGAGGACGACTCCCGCGATCGCGCTTCCGTGCGAGAGGGCGATCTCGACGCTCCCCCCGCCTTCCTCCAAGAGGGTGCTTTCGGTCCGCGTCGTGTAGTCGGAGTGCGCGGCCGAGACGGTCACCTTCCCGGGCGCGAGGCTGTCCACCTCGAACCGGCCGTCCAGGTCGGTGTAGAGGGTGCCCGATCCGGGTAGCGAGGCCGATGAGCCCGTCTCGCCCCGGACCGAGATCCTCGCGTCGGGCACGCCGCGCCCCGTCCGCGCGTCCTTCACGAAGCCCCGCAGGAGGCTTCCCGGAGCCACGCGGATCTCGACGCCCTCCGTCGTCGTCGCCTCCTCGACCACGACGCCGGCGGCCCGACCCACCTGGTAGCCCTTCGCCGTCACGACAACCTGCCACTTTCCGGACGGCACGTCCTCGAGCGCGAACCGCCCGTCCGGGGCCTCGACGGGGAAGGTCTCGCCGACTCCCCCCGTGAACCGCCCCGAACCCCGGCCGACGCGGAAGACTTCTCCCATGCCCGGCCTGTCGGGGTGGTAGGAGACCTCGAACGCGCCCAGCGACTGGCCGGTCTTCCCGTCGACGGCCGTTCCCTCGATCCGCCCGGTCCCATCGACGACCCACTCCACGCCGGTGGCCGGGGCGACGATTCCCTTCTTCGTGGGGCCCGGCCCCATGGCGAAGCCTCCCCCTCCGTAGAGCTGCAGGTCGTACGTCTCGCCTGCGCGGAGCCCCTCGAGCTCGAACGTCCCGTCGGGACCCGCGGGGTTCATCGGAGAAACCAGCCCGGCGGCCGGCCGGCCCTGGGCGTTCGCGGAGACGAGGTACCCCGGGGCCCCTCCCCCGGTCCGGCGCAGGATCGACCCGGAGATCGACGCCCCGGGAAAGAGGACGACGTCGACCGGATCGGGCCTCACGTCGCGCGCGAGGCGGATCGGGTCGACGGTCTCGGTCGCGCGCCCCGGGGCCTTCGCCGTCAGCGCGACGTCGCCCGGAGCGACGCCCCGGATCTCGAAGGTCCCGTCCGGTCCGCTTCGCGCGGGAGGCGCTTCGTCCCCCGTGCCGAAACGGACCTGCGTCAACCGGTTCCCCTCGGACGAGCGGACGACGCGCGAGCGGCTCGTCGAGAGCTCGGCCCCGGCGATCGGGTTCCCCTCGGGGTCCTTCACCGTTCCGGTGAGGACGAGGCCGCGGCGGAGGGTGACCGCGACACCCGTGCGCGTTCCCCCCGCGACGAGGGAGATCCCGCCGACGGTCGCCTTCTCGAACTCCGGATGCTGGACCGTCAGGCGCTGGTTCTCGCCGGGCAGAAGGCGGGTGGCTGTGAACGTGCCGTCGGCCCGCGTGCGGAGGCGGCTGCCGGGCCCCGTCCGGCTCCGCATCATCGCCTCCACCGGGCTCTCCGAGGACGACAGGACGGCGATCGCGGCGTCCGCCACGGGACGACCGTCCTCGCCCACGACCCTTCCCGAGAGCGTTGCGCCCCGGGTCAGGAGGACGTCGAGCGTGCGCGTCGCCCCCTTCTCCACCGGCACCTGCCCGCGCATCCACAGGACGTGCCGCGGCTCGTCGGCTCGCACCCAGGCGCTGCCCGGCCGGAGCCCCCGGAAGCGATACCGGCCATCGGCTCCGGAGCGCGCCGTGAGCCGGCTTCCTGCGGAGACCTGGAGCCTAACGCGCGGCACCGGCTTGAGCGTCGACGCGTCGAGGGTCCGCCCCTCGAGGATCGAAGGAGGCGCGAGGACGAGGGCGACGGCCGTCGTTGCGCCCGGCGTCGCCGCGGAGAGCTCGGCGAAGCCGTCGTCGCCTCCGTCCGCGACGACCGCGCCGCGGCGCTTCGGCAGGTCGGCGAGGCGGAAGCTTCCGTCCGCCCCCGCCTCGACCCACCGGCTCTCGAGGCCGTCGGCCTCGAAGCGGACGAGGGCGCCCGGTGCGGGGCGGCCGTCCTTCTTCTTCACCGTGCCGGAGAGGGCGGCGCCCGGCGCGAGGGAGATGCCGCGCGGCATCGCGCCCCCCTTCAGGCCCGTGACGCGCACGGGAGCGAAGCCGGCAGCCTGGACGAGGATCTCGTTCTGTTCCGCCGCGGCCGTGGCGAAGCGGAACTGGCCGTCGGCCCCGGTCGTCGTCTCCTGCGGGAGGGTCGCCAGCGAGCCGCTGGCACCCGGCCGGCCCTGTGCGAAGAGCCGGACGAGCGCCCCGGCGACGGGCGCGCCGTCGGGCCCCTGAACGCGGCCGGCGAGCGGCTCGGCCTTCCTGAGAACGAGGTCGCCGAGGTCGTCCGGCTCGGCCGCGTCTCGGGATTCCGGCACCTCCACCGGGACGGCCCCCGCCGCCGACACCCGGACGCGGAAGACGACGTCGCGCCCCTGCGGCGCGGGGACCTCGAGCGCGAACTCTCCCGTCGCCGAGGTCGTCACCGTCGCGAGCGGGCCCGGCTCCGGCTCGCCGCGCGCCATTCGGCGGGCGGCCTCGAGAGGCTCCTCCTCCGGCGCCGCGACGACGGTCGCGCCGGCCACGGGCTTGCCGTCGAGGACGACCTTTCCGCGGAACGGGGCGGCGGCGGCAGGGGAGTGCGCCGCGAGGAGCGCACCGGCGACGAGGAAGGCGAGTCGGCTTCGGGTCAAGAGGCCTCCGTGCGTTCTCCGGGTCGGCCGGGCGCGGACCCGGAACAGGGACGTGGATTGCGAAGAGTCTACGGATGCGGGCGTGCGTCCGTTGGCGTGCGGTATACGGAGGCTTGGGTCCCGCTTTCCGCCTACTGCTTCCTCTTCTCCGCCCGCTCGAGCCTGGAAGGGGCTTCGCGCAGGAACGAGAGCGTCGCGCTGCGCGACGAGTAGCCGACGCTGCGAACCGCCGCCTTGCCGTCGGGCCGAACGACGAGGAGGGTCGGAAAGCCGGTGACGTTCGCGCTCGTGATCAGCTCCTGGACCTCGGGGGTGTTCTTCCCCTCCTCACGCGTGCGGTCCACGACCCTGACGGGAACGTAGTCCTTCTCGATCCGCTTGACGAAGTGCGAGGACGAGAAGAACTCGAGCTCGAGGCTGTGGCAGGGCGGGCACCAATCCGCCGTGAAGAAGAGCAGCAGGGGCCTGCCCGATTCACGGGCCTCGGCGAAGCCCTCCGCGATCGTGCGAAAGCGAACGCCGCGAGAGCCGCTCGCCAGGGCCGACGAGGCCAGGAGCAGCGGCAGGAGGGTCGCAAGGACGGCGCGGGGCAGGCGAGGCATCACGCGTCGACTCCTTTCGAGGGGTGAGGGGGACTTCACGCGGCAACTCTACCCGGCGGGTGTGCCGGGCGGCACTCGGGAGTCCGGGCTGCCGGCGCCGTCAACGCGCGACCCAGCCGCCGCACACCGGGAACACCTGGCCGACGAAGCAGTCGGCGGCGCTGCTGCAGAGGTAGGCCGCGAAGAGGGCGTCCTCGCGAGCCGAGACGAGGCGGCCGAGCGGCACCTCCCGCGCGAGGCGCTCCTGGAACCGCGGGTTCGCCTGGACCTCGGCGGGGAAATACGTCGGGTTGTCGACGAAGTTCTGGGCGATGGCGTTGACCTGCACGTTGTGCGGCGCCACCTCCACCCCGACCGCCTGCACGTACGCCAGCTGGGCTCCCCGAGCGGCGCTGTAGGAAGACGCCCTCTTCATGCCGCGCAGGCCGGAGGCGCTCCCGATCACGAGGACCTTCCCTTCCCGCCTCGCGATCATGCCGGGAAGGGCGGCGGCGAGAAGCCGGGGGAGAGGGTCGACGAGCGCCGCGAACACCCCCCTCCATTCGGCCTCGGTCACGTCGACCGCCGCCGTTGAGGGCGCCTTCAGCGCGAGGTTCGCGACGAGGACGTCGATTCGGCCGGCCTCGCCGACGACACGCGCGGCCGCGCCCGGGTCGAGGAGGGCCTCGGAGCTGGCGACGACGTCCGCCCCCTGCTCGGCGAAGACCTCGCAGAGGGCGGGGCCCATGAACTCCGTGGCCTGGGTGATGAGGACGCGCTTCCCCGCGAGAACGTTCTCCATCTGTCCGCCTCCCGTCGAGAGCCCGGGGCGAGTATGGCGCAGGCCGCCGACCGGCTGACGAGACCGAGCCCGGCTTTGCCCGTGCCACCGTGCCTCCCCGGGTCGGCCGAATCGGGGGCATCGGCGGCGAGCGTGGCGACTCTGCCTCGGGCCCGCCCGCCAGGCTCGTCGTACGAGGAGCGCGGACGCCCCGCGTCTACTTGATGAAGTAGCCGCTGACGCGCCAGGAGCCGTCCTTCTCGCGCATGGGAGTCACCGTCTCGACGGCCGCGGCCTTGTTCTCGAACTGCGTGTCGAACTGGATGACGACGTACTCGCCGTCCGGGGCGCCGGGGGCCGTGCGCGTGAACGTCGCTGCCTTCAGCGTGCGTGCCTTGAGGGCGCCGAGAGGCCCACGCGCTCCCTTCAGCGCCTTCTCCCAGTCGGCCTTCGTGATGGCCGCCTTGAAGAGCGAGGACGCCTCGTCCCAGCTCGGCCCGTACTTGGCCGCGTCGGTCAGCGCGAGCCAGTCGGTCGCGGCGGCCTGGGCCTGCTTGACTGCGGCCGCCTCGTCCGCGAGGCCGGGAGCGGCGAGGAGAAGAAGGACCGTCGCTGCGAGGAACGAGCGTCTCATGTGGACCTCCAAACGCGAATCATAGCGAACGCGCGAATCCGAAGGGCCCGCAAGGATCAGGGGTTCGGTCCGGCGCCGGGACCGGAAGTCCGAACGACCTGCACGAGATCGGGTCGACCGCCTGCCGCGGCCCCGGCTTCCCGCGCCCTTCCGGCGAGCTGCTCTTTCAGCTCTCCGGGCGATTCCCAGCCGGCCCACAGGTACCGCCGTTCGGCGCCCAGCGCCTCGTTCAGCCGGTCGAGGGCGGCGCTTCCCTCTGCGCGCTCCGCCGCGCAGGCCCGGGCGGTGTCGTCGCCGGACGACGACGCCCCGTGCCACGTCCTCGCGCAGTCGACGAAAGCGTCCACGGCCACTTCCACCGCCCGCCACCTCTCCTGGATCGCCGGGCTCCCGCGGTGGTAGTAGCTCATCATCAGGCCCTGCGTCTCCCGCCGTCTCCGCCACGCGGCGTCGGCCGTGTTGAACGCCTCCCGCAGCTGCCGTCGCTGCTCGAGGACCTTGTCCCTCTCCGCGCCCTCGTACCGAGCGGGGTCGAATCGGCTCTCCGTCAGGACGATCAGGTCCTGCGCGGAGGCGAGCATCGCGCCCACCTGCTCGTAGGCCGCCTGTACCGTCTTCAGCTCGCCCTCCGCGTACTCCTTGTAGGCAAGCCGGGCCTGCTCTCCACGCGCCTTCAGCCACTCCTGCTGGAAGTCGCGGTCCTTCTGGCCGGTCTGGATGACACCCGTGATCACGCTCCCGGCGATCCCCCCGACGAGAACCGTGACGAGCGCGGTCCCCCCGGTCGATTCGAGGAGACGCTGCCACCAGGGCTTGGGCGACGCCCCGGGCTCCGGTCTCGAGCGGAGGGCGAGAACGCGGGCGACGAGCTCTTCGTGACGAAGGAGCCGCTCTTCGTCCGGAGTGAGGAGGGGCGATCCGCTATCTGTCGTCATCTGAGACCACCAGCAGGTAGGCCTGGTTCGAGACCAGGTGGATGCCGAGGCAGCGGCGAGCGGGGTTCGCCCTCAGCCTTGCCTCGAGGCCCGAAGCCGAGGGAGCCCCGGAGACGAGGAAGACGAGCGGCGCCCTCGGTGCCTCGTCCGTCGGCCGGAAGACGAAGAGGCTCGTCCCGTTTCGCCGCGGCGTGACGAGCTCCAGCCGAAGGCCGCCGGTCGCCTGCTCTGTCAGCCACTGCTGAAGGGTCAGGTCGTCCGTCTCGGCCTTCTCGAGGACCACGACGGCTGCGGGAGGTGCGGTGGGCACGGGGGTCGGTGTCGTCGGCTCGCCGGTCGAGATCGGCTCGGGGACGGGGACCGGCGAGATCGGCTCGGAAACCGGAACGGGCCCCCCGAAGGCCAGGATCACGTTCACGGCGCTTCCGGGTGCGAGAGAGACCTGCCTGCTCGTCGTTGCGAATCCCGCTGCGGACGCGCTCACCGAGTAGGTGCCGGGCGCAAGGTCGCGCAGTCGGAACCGCCCGTCCAGGTCGGTCACCGTGGTCCGCACCTCGGGTCCTCCCACCCTCCGGACGGAGACCTCGACGCCGGGCATCCCTCCTCCGTCCAGAACGACCTGGCCGCGCAGGTCGAGGCTCGGTCGCGGCTCACCGATCGCGATCGGGTCCTGGCCCGCGGCGGCGCGGCAGACCAGCACCATGGCGACGATGAGGCCGAGTGCGCCGAGCGGGTGCCCGCTCGAGGCTCCGGAACTCGGGCGCTTCTCGTGAAATCGTTGGGACAGAGCGCCCCGATGGGAGTGACTCGCCCCCCGGGACATTCGAATGCCAGGCGAGCATGTGGGCATGGTCACGACCTCCTTCCTCCTGTTTCACGTTGGCGGAATGGGCATCGGGATCGCACGCCTCGGAACAGGTGGACCTTCCGTGGACGTGTGCCCTGCCGGGCGGCGTCGAAGGCTGGCGTCCCGGTGCTCGCCGGCTACCGGACGACCTCGAGCAGCTCGAAGAGCCCGATTCCCAGGTACCAGTACGAGCGGCTCTCCTTTACCGTGAGGTTCCATCCGTAGCCGACCTGCACGAGGTCCGAGAAGAGATGGACGTTCACCCCGGCGCCCATCTCGACCGAGGTGTCGCTCGAGAAGCTGAGCGTGGCGACGTGGATGCCGAACCCCGGCTTCAGGGCGCGGCCCAGGGTTCCCCCGAACGATTCATCGTCCGGCCTCGGGAGGTAGCCGACCCGCCAGGTGGCCACCGGCTCGGGTTTGAAGTTCGACGTGTCGACGTCGATCGACTTGACGAAGATCAGTCCCCCCGAGACGTTGCTCGACCAGCCGAAGGCGCGCACCGCAATGGATCGCCGTTCCTCGTGAATCGGATCCGCCGCCGGGTCGTTTCTCACCTCGGCGACGATCTCGAGGCGGTCGCCGTCCTCGGCGTCGGTCCGGAGGACCTCGAGCTGCGTCGGAGCGACCCTGTCCTGGGGAATCGAGAAGATGTCGGGGGAGGCGAGGTCGATCCGTTCCAGCGCCTTCGCGTTCGAGATCTGAGTCACCTGGTTCCGCAGGAGTGCAAGGAACCCGGTGCCGTCCCGCAGGAGCGCGCCGACGTTTCCGCTCTTCTCGATCACTCGCTCGACGGAAGGCCCGAGGTCGCGGACGAGGACCCCCTTCAGCTCGGCGAGGCGTACGGCGAGAGCGTCCTGGAACGCGGGCTCGGCGGAAAGATCGCTCACGGCCCCTACGAGGTTCCGTACCGTCTCCGGGAGACTCTCGAGCTCCGACAATGCCGACGTCGCGGAGGTCTTCAGCCTCCCGACGGCACCGAGGATCCGCTCGAGGAGCTGGTCCGGGCGCGTTCCGGAGCCGGAGCCTTCCTGGAGCGCCTGCTCGAGCGTGCCGAGGTCGGCCTTTGCGCGCTCCAGGGCGGCAAGGAGCTTCTCGGCCTTCTCGCGGGCGGCTCCTACGGCCTGCGCGTGCGATGCGAGGCCGGCCTCCGCCTCTACGTCGGCCGCGAGGCTCCGGAGCGCCCCGACCACGTCCGTCTTCAGCACCGGGAGAAGGGTCTGGAACTCCGCGCGAGCGGCGGAGAGGCCGTCGGCCAGCTCGCGGCGGGTCCGCTCGAGGTCGGCGGCAGCCGCTCTTCCTTCCGACACGACGACCGTGGCGCTCCGGATGACGTCCCTGGTGAACCGTCCCTCTTCCTCGAGCCGGGCGCGCTGGGCGTCCGTGAGAGACGTCGTGATTCGGTCGAAGTCCCTGGGCGTGCGCGCTTCCACGGAGTCGTAGCCTGGAAGGTGGACGGCGACAGCGGCTCCCCGGCGGACTCGGAAAGCCCCCATGCGGAGCAGGAGCGTGGGGGCGGCCGCCCGGATCTCCGCGGCGTTGTCCCGGGCCTCCCGCTGCAGCTCGTTCGCCCGGGCGGCGATCCAGGCGCCCAGCCCATCCCGCCCGACTCTCTCGTTGATCCGGGCCAGGGTGTCGTCGTCGTTCGCAAGGGTCCTCGAGTCGAGGCCGAATTGCTCCGGCTCGGCGTGTGCGTAACGAAGGAGAGCGGCGTACGCGCCCCGTCTCTCCTTCTCGAAAGCAGAGTTCAGCTGCCGTATTCGCAGGGCCTCTTCGGCCGTATCGACGCGAATCGCGCCGACGCGAAGAGCTTCGAACGCCTCGCGGAGCTCGAGGCTCAGCTCGCCGGAACGCTCGAGCGAGGCGAGAGCGTCCTGCAGGGCCGCACGGGCCTCCCGCGTGCGGTCGGTCAGGGCCGGCGGAATCGCGGCCCTGTCGGAAGCGCGCCGCGAGAGCGCCGAGAGGTCCGGGGTGATGACGAGGGTGCTGGCGATGTCGGCCGAGCACGACGGAGAGGCGTCGGGGCAGGAGCCCGAAACCGGCCTGCCGCGCGAGTCCGTCTCCAGGATCGAGAGGACCCGGGGTGCCGCCGCCGGCGGCGTCCTCTCCGCGGCCATCGCAGGGCCGCGCTCGAGGACGCCGAGCACGAGGGGGAAGACGAGGAAGAGGGTCTTGGTGCCCGTCCTTCTCATCGCCGTCAACCCCTGGCCGCGGCGTCGGCGAACGCCTTGTCGACGACCATCTCGCTCTTCGCCTGCTTCACCGTGAGGACCTTGAAGAACGCTCCCCCCGGGGTGAGGACGACGGCTCCGGGTTCGGCGACCCCCGCGGTCCACGTCACGACGTCCTGAGGAGCCGGGTATCCGGCGTCGCCGGGCACCACGACGCGTCTTCCGAACGGGTTGTCGGCAGCGACCGGCTCGGCGACCTGCCGGATGGCATCTCCGTCCGGACCACCCGCGACGACGCAGAAGAGCACCGGATGCACCATGGAGACCCCGGGTGCCCCGGGGCTGGTGGGTACGGCGGGAACGGCGATCTCGGCGCACCACGAGTAGATCAGGCCCGCCTTCCCGCGGAACACCGCATCGTCGGTCTCCTGAATAGCGTCTCCGCTCTTCTTGGAGTTCCCCGAGCTGCAGTGGAGGACCGACAGCGTGCCTCCCGCGTCCACCCTGGTGACGACGCCGACGTGCCCGGGGGTGCTCTTCTTCCCCGAGAGGCGCTGCCTCGGGTAGAGGATCAGGCAGCCGGGAGCCGGGTCGTGGATCCTGGAGAAGAGACCGAGGGCGATGTGGACGCTGTCGTTCCAGATGTTGTCCGTTCCGTACCACTGGTTGCCGGGCTCGACGGGTTGGCCGGGCGACACGAGGAACGGATAGGAACCCTGCTTGTCGATACCGAGAGCCCAGCAGGCAAACGCGCTGCAGTCGCAGGCGCCGCGCGCGTCGGCGCAAGTGTGACGCCCGGCGCGAGCGGTTCCGCCTCCGAGCCTGTAGCGGATGCCAAGGCCCTTCTGGCTCCGTGCCCGCGCGAGGACCTCTTCGACGGTCGAGACGATGGCCATGACGACACCTCCCAATGAAGGAATTGGTCCTGTACCGGGGACGGCCGGTCTCGGAGGCCGGTCTAAGGAGCCGGGCCGGCAGTCGGGATCAGCCGCCTCAGGGTGTGGGAGGGGACGAGGCCGCATCACGCGATCGCGCGCACGCGGCCAGGAGCCGCCCGAGGGCGGGCGCGACGTCGCGCCCGATCACCTCTCCGAGCTTCCGGTAGCTCTCCCACTGGGCCTCGTCGAAGAACTGGTCGCCGGTCGGCTCCTGCGGAAACGCCGGGTGAGAGACCTGGTACTGGATGAGGTCGCGAGACTCGCTGCCGTCGAGGGAGGGCTTGAGGAGGACGAGACGTCCCTCGCTTCCGTCGGGATACGACACGCGGGCCAGCGCGGCGCGCCTCATCGCGAACGTCCCGGGTGAGTCCCGACGGACGTCTTCGAGCGTCCCGAAGGACCAGTCGAGGCCTTCGTCCGAGAGCTCCTTCGGCCCGAGGAACGAGATCTCCGTCGAGAAGTCGAGGCGGGCCTTTCGGACGAGGTTCGCGAGGTCGGCGTACTGATACTCGGGATCGGCGCCGTCGTCGCAGACCACGATGAGGGGCAGCCTCCTGCGGATCAGCTCGTAGGCACCGGTGTTCTCGAAGTGTCCTCCGTCCGTGAGGTACCAGCGCTTCGCGTTCGGCCCCCGGAACCGCGCGAGAAGCTCGTCGACGAGGTGCATCTGCACGGGAAGCAGCCATTCCAGACGGCGGCGGGCCCGGCCGAGCGCCGAGGGGGGAAGGGCGCCGGCCCGCGCGGCCGGGTCCACTCCCGAGTCCCACCAGTATCCGAGCCGCACGTTGAAGAACCCGCAGAGCACGGAGAGCCCCAGGCTCGTGCGGGCGCCGAGTCCGGTCGACACGGCCGCGCCCGAGATGGCGACCCACGTTTCGAGGGACAGCGGCTCGGCGGGGATCGAGTCGCGGCCGGAAGGCGAGCTGAAGACGGCGAACTCACCCTTCGGCGGGTCGAGAGGCTTCAGCGTGGGCTGCTTGCCGGGCTCCTTCAGGTGGAGCGCGTGCGCTCGCCGCCCGACGCTCGTCGCGATCGGCCCGACGGCCATGCCGAGCCCCTTCCTGTCCCGCTGCTCCACGTGGCTCTTCCCACCGATCGTCTCGTTCAGGGTCACGTTCACGATGTGGAGCGGTCCGCCGCTCCGGTCCGGCCTGTAGGTCTCCATGGGCGTGCCGTCGCCGTCGATCGGCTCCGTCACGTTCATCCCGTTGTCGGTCCAACGCGCCGGGTTCGAGGCGCCCAGATAGGCCCGCGCCAGCCGGGCCGCGTAGAGCATCTGGAGGGACGACTGGTTGAGGAACGGCAGGGTGTTGCCGAAGAAGATCGATGCGACGAGCCCGGCGCCGAGCGTGGAGAGGAGAGGGGCCGACAGGCTCGACGTCCGTCCCGACGGGTCCGAGACGAGCGCCCACGACAGGAGGGAAGCGGCGACGAGGACGACCGCCACGAGAGCGAGGGCGGCGAGCGAGGCGACCGCCTCTGCCGGCAACGAAAGCCGGGACGCCTTCGCCCTCCCCGCGAGGAACGTCGCGAGCTTTCGCCCGAAGACGATCAGCCCGCCGACGCCCGCCGCCGAAGTGACGCGCGGCCAGGAATCGAGGAGCGCGAGCGGGTTCCATCCGGCGGCGGCGACGGCGCGGTAGAGCTTCAGCCCGGCGAGGTCGACGATCGCGAAGACGAGGGACGCGAGGCAGACGACGATCGCGGTCGTGAGCCAGCGGGAGAGCCGGTTGTTGCGGATGCGGTCCGGGTTCGAGTCGAGGGGCGGGGCGGCTTCGCCGTCGCCCCCGTGCGCGGCGGGCTTCTTCGGGACGACGGCGAGGCGCCAGGCGAGGAACGCGACGAGAGAGACGGCGGCCAGCGCGATGAGGAGCCACATCCAGACCGGAGGCAGGACGATGATCGCCGCGAAGTGGAGCCCGATGAGGACGACCGAGACGAGGAGAGCGCAGGCCCCGCCGGTCGCCGGCGCGATGGAACGGGGCTCGCGGCGGCTCATCGGCTGGCCGAGCCAGTAGGCGCAACCGAGGGGGACGACGAAGAGGACTCCAACGAGGGCCGCCGGGAGGAACCAGCCGGCCGGGCCGAAGGCCGCCCCGGGTCCGCCGATTCGAACGGTAAGCGCAAGGACGAGGATCCGGATGGACTGGGCGAGGAGGAAGGCCGTCAGGAGGCATGTCCCGAGCACGACGTGGACGGCCGCGAGGTTCCTGACGACGACGCTGGCGGCGAGAGAGTAGTCGCCGGACCCGTTCGGCGAAAGGTAGCGCCCATTCTCCCGGAGGAAGGCGAGCGGCTTCGACCTCGGTTCCGTCAGGATCCGGCCGACGAGGCCGGGAGCGGGAGAGGTGGCGACCTCCTCGGATCGGGGCGGTGGGACGAGCGCCTTGCGAAGCTCCTCGCTCCGACGGGAGAAGAGCCGGCCGAGGAAGGCGCCGATGTAGCTTCCGCCCGAGACGGTAGAGAGGTAGTCGAAGCGCCGGAGGAGGTCCGCTTCGGCGAGCGCCTGCAGGACTCCGAGGCAGAACGTGGCGCTCCGGATGCCCCCGCCGGAGAGCGCGAGGCCCACGGGAGGGCCGCCGTCCGGCTCGAGCCCCGCCGCCGCTCTCCGTGCTCGGATCGCGGTGCGTTCCAGCGCCTCCAGCTCCGGCGGCATCGTGGCCGACTCGGAAGCCTGCAGGACCGAATCTCGGTTCAGGGTCGACATGGCACCCTCCTCTGTGGTCAGCCGGCGGACAAGCCGCCGATCTGGAGCGGTCGGGTCGGGTTGCGAGAAACGGGTGACCCGCTCCAGCGGGAAGGTCTCTTGAGGACGTGCTTCTCGATCTAGCGCCTGGCGAAATCGGATGCCGCCATGACCTCATTGACGCGCAGAGGGGCGCGCGTGGTTAACGCCGCATCCGAGCCGATCTCGATTGTTTGACGTTTGGCCCCGTCGGGCTCGCGGAACTGCCTCACGGCCTTGATTTGCAGTCCCGCCGCCTGAAGCGTCACGACGACGAGCCGCACGTCGTCAGGGTGCACCGCCGCTCCGGTCCAGACCGCGTTAGTCGGCACGCCTGGGACCCTCGGCTGTCCCTCCTCCAGTCGAAAGCCATACTCCCGGAGTTTCGGAAGAACGACTCCCTCGTTGAGGTCCCTCTCGAAGTCCCTGGGGTAGTAGCGGACCGTCACCCGGGCCCTTCGATCCACGCCGCTCTTGGCGAGGTGCTTGGCGTGCGCCGTAGCGTCAAGACTCAGGGAGAGAACCTCAGGCGTCGACGTCTCCGGGGACTTGTGTCCAAGGCCCGCAAGAGCGAGTGGAGCCAGTTGCTTCACCTCGGATCTCTTCCGGTCAAGCTCCGTCTCGAGATTCGCTATCTCGTTCGTCAGATCGAGCCGACGTTCCTGCAGCGCGTCGGTCTCGTTACGGAGACGACTCAGATTCGCTCCGGCGAAGGCAAGTGCCGCGACCACGAGGAACGCGCCGCCGGCGCTCAGAGCGGCAGACGAATGGGATCGGCGGGCGAGTTCCGAGAGCTCGGTCGGGTTCATTCCGAGACCCCCGGGGTCGCGCGTCCGCTCACGATCCGGAGCGCCTGGTCCCACATCCTGAGGACTCGGCCGATCGAGAACGTAATGAGACCGCTCGACCCGAAGAGCAGCGTCAGCGTCGTCACGTCGGCCTGGCTGCGGACGAGCATCACGACCGCGGCGGTCAGCAGCATCACCAGGGCTAGACCCGTCACCAGAAGGTACACGATTCGCTCGAGTCGGAACACGCGCACCAGGCGCTCGACCGCTCGAATTCTGTCTTCCAGGTCCGCGCTCACATTGGGCCTCCAGTCTGTCGGCGGCGAAGGGTTCCAGTCCGCCGCGTGTCGCGCGGCGCGCATCTCTGATACGCGCTGGCGAACGACCTTGCGAGTCTCTCGAGATCCCACGGCGCCAGCTTCCGGCTACGACGGCACGCGTCCTCAGCTGACGCGGCCAGCGGGAAGCGCAAGCCGCCGTAGACGAGATCGCGGCGAAGTGGGAAGCCCCTCGTCCCCGCCTCTGCGAGCTCAGGGCATGAGGAGCGCCAGGAAGAACAGCACGCCCGCCAGGATGGGGAGCCAGGTCTTCAGCTCCCGCAGCCCGCGCCCCAGGCGCTCGATCCGCGACGTGTAGGGCCACGGGTCAGTGCAGCCCCCGGCCCTCCGGAACTCGTCCGTCCAGCGTTCCGGATTCCCCTCCGCATACTCCACTCGAACCCGGAGGAGCTCGCTCATCGCCTTCGTTCCGAGCACGTTCAGGCCGAGGCTGACGACCACGCACGCGACCGACAGCTTCGCGAGCGGCTCGTTCCCAATCCGCTCCACGGAGCCGAAAACGGCCCAGTTCGCTGCGATGATGGCGTAGGAGAGCTGGAGGCTCGTATCCGTCAGGCGTCCCGTCCAGTAGTGGAAGTCCTCGCGGATGGCGCCTAGCGCGCCATGGGCCGTATCGAAGAGCCGGCAGGGAGAAGACGCTCCGGCGACGTTCGGCGTCGGGGCGGCGGGCACGCTCGTCTGGCCGCTCATCCTCAGTGCCCCGGGCCGACCCCCTCGGGGGAGGGGAAACCCGGACCCTTCGCCTTCTTCGCAGCCCTCTTCACGGCCTTCCGTACGGCCTTCTTCGCGGCCTTCTTCGTCACGCCGACTCTCGAGATCTTCTTCGTGAGCTTCGACCTGGGGGTCTTCATAGCCATGGCTTCTCCCTTCTCTTCGCTTGAGTCCGACGACGAGATGACAGCGTCACGCGGACGTGCCTCCCGTATCTTCAGTTGACGCCAGACAGCCGGGGAACGCGGATGAAGCTGAGCGCCCCTGCTGACGGTCCCGAACGGCAGGCCGGTCTGGTCGGCACGGCGAAGGAGCGAATGGCACGGGTGCTCCTGCCTCTCCCGGGAGACCACGAACATCGGCGAGACCTGAGGTGTACGGCCTGAACGTGGCATCAGCGGCGAGCGCTACGTCTCCGACCCTTGCAGGGTTCGACCGACCGCGGGGCCTTGAGGACGGCCCTATCCGTCCAGGTCGGAGAACAGCTGCCTCCGCAATCGCGCGGGCACCCCACGAAAGTCCTCCGAGTCGACAAGGACCACTTCCGTCTCGGATCCTTTCAGCTTCGGAGCAAGAACGCGCTGAAACCCGAGGGCCGCGAGCTCGTCGACATCGAGTCCGGTCCGGCCCGACACAAGGAAGCCCAATGAGGAGCCGCAATAGCCCTGAAGCCGGCTGGCAAGATTGATAGAGAAGCCTACGAACTCGGCCTGCCCGTTGAGGGACAACTCGAGAAGCTCTCCGGCCGCGATTCCGATCCGCAAGGCAGTGGGAAGACCGAGAAGCCCATACTGCTCCCGAAAGTTCGCGGCGAAGTCCGGGTAAGTCGTTCGCGCAATGAAGAGGCGGGATATCAGATGCTTGATAAAGGTACGATCGACTGGAGGCGGCGGGCTGACCCATACCAGTAGGGCCCCATCGCCGAGAAACTTCACGTGCGATGGCGTCTTGCCGTCCACCACAAACGTATAGCCTGCACTTTCGGTCCAGTGCTCATCGAGGGAGCTGCACAACACCTCGAACATGCCGTTGAGAAGTGCAGGAAGGCGGTGCGCCACCTCGGGCTGCCTGCAAAACGGCGTGAACCCCTCGAGGTCGAAAATGACAGCCACTGCTGGAACGCGACGGGGCGCCGCCTCGGCAAAGCGCCACCGGGCGGGCGTCGGCACGTGTGTCATCTTACGGCTCCATGGCGGCCCGCACTCGTCTGAAGCCCCGTTGGAGCCGGGGGAAGTCGCCCGGGAATGCCCGCGGGATGGCCTCGAGCCGGTTCCAGAGCTCGTCGCAGAAGCGATCGTCGACGATCCCGGAAAGCCTCAGCTGGTGGCGTCCAATCTGAGATGACATTCGGCGGCGGCGGCGGGTTAGTCGACGGAGGTGATTCTCGCGCTGAATCGTCGCCTCGGCTGTGCGGCCCTGTGGACCGTTCCAGTCATGGTAGAGCCTGGCAAACTCAGTGAGATGGCTAGTCAATGGACCTTCGAGAAGGGGTCCATGGGAGTGCGTACGACACTCGTTCACAAGCTGATCGAGGCACGACTGAACGTGGCTGCACTCCTGAAACGACAGCCCATCGACCTCGAGGGCCTTCAGGTCGCTCAGAAGCTCGATGAGCAGGTACTCACGGAAACGGTTCAGCTTCCACGTTGCCGATGGTCTGCGTGCAAATGGGGATTGTGCCATTGCGTTGAGACACTCCTTTCAAACACTGGTGGGGGCACCGTCTGTAGGACGAATGGGGAGGAGGGAGAGGCGACCGCTCGCCGGTTCGGTCGCCGTGGGCGTCAGTGGCGAGAGAGGCGAAAGCCCCTGCCTGTCGTGCTAGGCGTTGGTCCGGGCGCCCTGTCTCTGCGCCCCTTGACGCGACTCGTGTATGTCCTTCAAGAGGTCCGCGAACTCATTCTCCTGGTATGTGCCCCGCCCGAACTGAATCACGACGGATACAACGGAGTCAAAGCTCAGACCGGCATCGAGTGCCCGGATGATTGCGGTCCGCTGTTCTCCGCGCTCTCTCGCGTTCTCCAGGTCTCTTCGTAAGCATTGAATCGCGTTGCGAACCTCGGGCGGGCCCAGAGGCCTTACGACGTGGGAAGCCGTGACTGGAGACCTGAGCTCAGCCGGCTCCCTCGGAGCCGTCGGTGACTCAGGAAGCCGGGCAGGGTCAGGCCGCGGCGCGGCTGGAGTCCTGGGACGCGTGGAGCTTGCGGAGTTGCGAATAGCGACGAAGAGGCCCGCGCCGAAGAGGGCGAGAACACCGACGAGAAGAACAAGACGCTGGGTATCATTGAAACGCGGCGCAGTAACGGTGAGGACTGACCCAAGAACGAGAAACAGCAGTGCCACCAGACCGAGAGGTGTTCTCACCGCCCGGATGATCTTCGGCCAGTAGGAGTCGGCAGGGAGGACCATGAAGAGTACTCCTCTCGATCAGTGAAGGTCCGAAAGCCTAGCGACAACTAACCGCAGCGTCAGCGGCGAGCGGCGCGAAGCGCCGCGAGTCCGATGCACGCCGGGTTAGACGTCCTGCGGCCTGGAATTGCCTGGCCCTGCGCCACTTCGAGTCAACCGCCGGTTGGACGGCACAGGCGGCGGCGCGTGTGCATGGGCGAGAAGCGTGGGGCCATCTCGGAGCGCCCGCTGTCGCCTGGCTGATAAGTAGGGAGCGGATTGGCGAATCTCGGCGCCTTGCTCGGAAGGCGTCGAAGACGCCGCTGAGAAGGCATGGTGGCGCCGTCTACGCGGCAGGCTCCGCCCTACGAGCAGTGGCCATACACGCCTTCATGTGTTCCTGAAAGGCCGCGTCGAAGGTGTGGCCACTGATTTCCCACGCCCGGCGGAAGTTGGACCGAGCGCAATAAGAAGTGAGGTAGGTCTGCCAGCCCGTCCATTGCCTTTGACGTATCGCCTTGGAACGGTCGAGGTACATAAGGAATGCGCGTTCGAAGATGGAGAACAAGAGCGTTAGGGCAACTAACTCCTGCTTCCGCTGTTCGGACGTCAGGGTTGTAGACGGGGCGTCGGGGATGTCGAAGATATCGAGTTGAGGGTGTGCGAGACACAGTTGCTGAAAGCTTATGTACTTATCGTCGAGAGCGTTGTAGGTGCCGTAGTCACGATCGCGCTTTTCCTGGCGGACCTTCAGCCAGAACTGGAACAAGCCTACCGGGATGCCGATGAGAACGGCTGCACGGGAAAGAATGTCCAGATGCGCCAAGAACCACGCAAGCATTGTCGCCTCCTTAAGTACGAGTTGAGCATTGAATCCCTTCCAGCGAAGCCATGAGGACCCTCGGGGCACCGTCTAACCGACGCATTAGCGGCGAGCGAAGCGAAGTCCGCTGCACGCCGGGTTAGACGGGTATGGGTGTCAGACGAGACCCCGGCTTCTGTACAGCCGTTGAAGAGGCATACGCTGCTGCGCTAGCACATGCTTAAGAATGTCACGAATCGGAGCCGTGTAGATGGTCCCGTGCTCGAGATGCGGGCAGACGGGCAGCATGCGAAAGCTCTTGCAGAGAGCTTCGCCGGCTGGCGTGTATGCGTTCGCGGTGATCTCGCGAATGACGATGCTCTCTTGCGAGAGCTGGTCCAAGACGTCGAGGATCGTGTGAAACAGCAGCTGAAGCGTATGGGGGCGCCGATGCTCGGGAAGAAGACAGATCTGAACAAAGTAAAGGTCGTAGATGCCGGGGAGCTCGAAGTACTGGACAGTGTCTACTGTGATCATACTGTCGAGGAGACGCCCCGACTTCGCCTGCTCGTACTCCGACGGAAAGAGAGGTGCCCAATGCCAGTAGCCGACGATCGCTTCTGGGCCGGCAGTGAGCAGGCGCCAGGTCTCCGGATGCGTCATGAACACGGGACCCCATTGCGTCGGATCTCCCTCATGCGAGGACGTGAGCCCGTCAGTGGTTTCGTAGTCCAGGCGTATAAGCTCCTGCAGCAGCCGCGTACCGTCCCAACCCCATCGCACAACATCGTCGATTGTGCCGACCTCCAGCGGACCGCAGCGCGGCGTCGCCTCTCTGTGCGCTGCGCTCCGAACGGAGAGGGCGGGTCCCGTCGGTTCAGAAGACGAAAGAGCAGGAATGAATGAGCCGTCTCTCGTGAGCAGTGCGGGATTCAGATGTTCGTCGGAGCCGGAGAGGCGAATGCCGTTGCAGCCGAAGCGGTAGGCGAGAGGGACTGGCTTGCCGGCGCCCAGTGCGTCATAGAATCCGACCGCAAACTCGATCGCTGCGCGATCGCCAATGGCCCACCGCATTCCAACGACGTAGTCAATGTGTTGCGCTATCGCCCGAGCCTGCAGTTCTGAGTAGCAGGCGTTTAGTAGGACGCACTTGACGCGATCCGCAAAGAGCTCGAAGAGGGTGGCGAGCGCGTCGGTCGGTACGACCGCGAGGTCGCCAGCGTCATCCTCGAAGACCAAGCCCTCGTCCTCGGAGCCATGGCCTGAGAAGTGAATAATGTCGGGTTCGTAGTCGAGAAGTGCGCGGCGAATGTCGCGTGGCCGCACCGCCCACTGAGAGCGGACGTCGAATCGGGCGCCGAGAGCGCTGCGCCGAAGGCCGCCTTCGATCTCTCTCGCCTCTTCATCGAGCCGGAGGGGAGTTGTGCCTTTAGGATTCGCGGTCAGGAGCAGTACTTTCATCCCTAGGGATACCTTTCGTGTTGTCTAACCGACGCGTCAGCGGCGAGCGAAGCGAAGGCCGCTGCACGCCGGGTTAGACGGAGGTTCCGGTAGTGGCGGCTGAGCGACGAGTACGCCTGCGCCTCGTCCGCGCGACCACGACATCGAGGCGGGATAGGAAGTGCGGCCGGATGTTCCCGCGCAGGATCTTGTGAAAAGGATAGCGGGCCATTGGTACTTCACGCGGGAACATCTCTTCCTGCTTCGAAACCATGCTTACGATTCGATACTCGGCGCAGTAAACCTTCAACTTCTCCCAGCGCAGAAACTGCTCGAGGGCGGTGGCTAGTCTCGGTCGGGGCCACGATACAGTGAAATGTGGGGGTTAAACCCGTACTGCCTGATGGAGTAGTCCGGTTTCCACCAGATGCGACGAAGAGCGCGGCTCTCCACTGACACGAAGACAACGTGCTCGTTCGGATTTGAAAAGCGACCTCCACCGCCGATGACGAGAACCTCCCCCGTCATGGCCTTCTGAGCCCTCTCGAGAGTCGCGCGGGGAACGGGCCCGCGGTAGGGGCCTCGACTCGTGAGGTGAGGGGCCCGATCCGGACGACGGCCGTAGATCGCCTGTGAAATCCCTGCGAAGAGCAGGTTTAGGTCGGGATCGGTGATTTCGAGAAACGCGAAGCCTGGCACGAGTCACCGCCGTTGAAGCCAGTAGCCGTTCTCCATTGGCGAGAGCCCTAGATGACGAGAAACCGCTGATACCGGTTCCGTTCCGCAACGAAGTTTAGGGCATCGTAGATGCGCGCGCCAAACGCGTCGGCCCTTCGGAACATCCCGCGCCTTTCCTCCCGGCCCCTGAAGACAGGCTATCGGGAAGAATACGCTTGGATGCTCGGCGGTTCTCGGTAGTCCGAGGGGCTGGGAGGCTCGTCTGGGAAATGGCCTCAGCGTGGAAGAAGGGTACGAGGATCGTTCGTCGCGTTGTCGATGACCGAGGCATAGGCCGCAACGAGACCGCCAGGAGTCGATGTGGAGACGGCTATGCGGCCAAGGTCAAGGACTGGGACGCCGAGTACCGCGGCGACACTGTTCAACTGTGTCATGCCGAGCGGTTGGAGTGCGACATTGCGAGTGCCCACCAGCATTCCAAGCTCGTCGTAGAGTGCCACCTGAACCGTAAGAGGTGTCCCGGTTGGGTTCGCCAGGACGAGGTTCGTACGATGGGCATCGTTCTCGCGGATCGGAGCCAGGGTCTTCGAGGTGGCGCTCGCGAAGTCCGTCGGTCCCAGCGCTGGTACAGCCTGACCCACAGACCCACCAGAGAGGAACGTCCATGTCTCGCTCTGCAGGAGCACGGCGGGCGAAGACGAACTGACTAGGATCGCGCCCCAGTCCTCGGGGAAGTTAGCTTCCCAGGTCCCTTCGTGCGGAGAGAGAGTGTGGCCGGCAGGAACGAAGTAGGGGAACTCGTATCCGCCTCGACCGTCGGTGTCGTGGCCGAGCCACTTGAGGGTGACAGCGGCGTCAACGGGACCGGGGTTGCTGAGAGTCAGCCGCGTCCTCCAGTAGCTCCCCTGTGCGCCGTGAACCCAGCCCGCAGACGGGAGAATCCAGGTCGTCGTTGTGACCGGCGCGAGCGTGAAGACCGCGTCATCCGCGATCGCTTCCACCTCAGCGCTGCCATATACCCTCGTGTACGAGGCTCGGGCAGAGAGCTCAGCGAGCACCGAGCGCGCGCCACGTGATGCCAGCGCCTGTGTCGTTGTGTACAACCAGCGTCCGTCTGAACTCGTCTGAGGTGTGACGAATGGCAGCGCGTCGGCAGAGGCTCGCGCGAGCTGTGTCCCGGAACAATCGGGCGACGAGAAGAAGGCCACCGTGACGGAGGCTCCTGCGGCCATGATCTGGCGTGCCGTAAGAATCCTTGCCGAGATCGTCGCGAGCGTGCCCGGCGCCACGGCGACGCACTGGGCAGCGGACGCTCTGGCGGAGCTTGTCGTTGCCGTTGCCTTCGCGTGAAGGGAGATGCTTCCGGAGAGGCTGCTGCTCGATGCGTCGGTGATGTTCCAGGCGATCGAGGCTAGCCCACCGTCGGGCGAGGGCGCGACGGGCACGGTCGACGTGAGCCACCCCGCCAGGTCTCGATCAAACCCCGGATTCGCGAGCAGATTCTGGCCGGTGGCCGGAAGAGGGACCAGGGCGAGGGCCATGAGAAGGAGAGAGCGAGGAAGGCGATGGCTCGGGCGCATGGAGTACCTCGATCCCTCAGAAGTGACCCGAGGGAAGACCTTCTTTCGTCGTGATCGGTCCGGGTTCGCCTAACCGTAGCGTCAGCGGCGAGCGGCGCGAAGTCCGCTGCACGCCGTGTTAGGTACCGCTCGAGGCATGGTGTCGAAAGTCGGGCCTCGATAGGGCGGTCATCCGCGATAGACGAGTTCGAGTGCGCGGCCGACGTAAACCTTGAGTTCGCCGTCTGTCACGGGCGTGGTCTCGGCGGTGCCGGGATTCGTATCATGGTGGAAGCGGCTGGCATAGTCGTTCAAGTCATGAAGGTCTGGGACGCGCGGCTGCAGGTGGCTCAGCGGTGAGCCCTCGGGAGCCTCCGAAACCACGGTGATGACGGTTCCGAACGTAGCTTGAGACGGAAGTAAACCTGGGAAGCGGCGGTGATAGAAGCCTTCAAGAAACGGCCGAATCGCCTTTGCCACTTCACGTAGGTGCCCCTTGTGTCTGCCCTCAACGTACTCCGTTAGCTGCCTGTGGTGACGGTAGTAGTCAGAGGCGCAGAGCTCGTCGAGCGAACACTGTCCGAAAGCCGACGAGTCGCCCGGCGTGCGCTCTATGGCCGCGATGATCGGTGTTATGCGAGGCTGTACCTTCAAGAGCTTGTCCCTCTGTTCCCTGAGGAAGAAGGCGTCATGGGACATGACGATCATCTGTGAACAGGCCGTCGCGAGCTGTGCTAGCGACTCAACCGTTTGGGCACGCCGGCTTCTGTCCAGACTGGAGACCGGGTCGTCGATCACGAGTACTTGCCCACGCAGGGCCTCAGAATCTGCAGTGATTCTCGCGAGAAAGAACGCGAATGCGAGAGTGCGCTTATCACCTTCACTGAGGGTCGAACCGAAGTGGGCACCAGTGGTTCTCCGCGTGCCCAGGGGCACGGTCTTTCTGCGAAGCCGCAGCACGTACTCGGTACGCGGTTGACCGCTGCCTTGATAAGTCGCCTTAAGCTGCGCGACCGAGAAGCCCGCGCCGAACCGGTCGAGCTGCGCGTTGATACGATCCTGATACTGCTCTAGCGTCGTCGCCATTAGCTTATCGAGCTTCGCTCGCGCCTCGGTCTTCTTCTTGTCGAGCGTCTTGCGCTCGGCGTCCGCAGCCCTGTAGTCAGTGACGGCCTGAATGGCTTCAGGGCGCTGCCGGGCGATCGCAATCTCGAGGTCGCGCACCTCCGCCTCTAGCGCAGGCTCCTTCTCACCGCTCAGTTCCTCCTTGAAGGCGTCGATGGTCCTTGACACAGATCTGACCTGCTCGTTGTATGCCTCGACCGCGGCGCCGATGTGGGCCAGCGAGTCGGCGATGGTCGCCCTGTCGTCGCAGTTTCCGACGGCTTCCAGCGGCTAGCCCTGCTTTCTCAGAGCGAGGCGCTCCGCTATCACGCGCGCGGCCTTGATATCCGCCTCCGCGTCCTGCGGCGACCAGACCGGCTCGGCGAGAGTCAGGCGGTCTCTCCATGCCTCGATGCGCGCCGCGTTGGCTGCGACGTGGGCGGACAGAGAGGCGATGCGCTCGTCGGCGAGCGCGACCGATACCTCCTGCGCGAGCGTGTGCACACGCTCCTTTAGCTCCGAGTACTTCGCGCCGAAGAAGGCTCGGTAGGCGTCCACGAGGGCGAGTCCCTCGAGAGGCTGCCCGCAGAAGGGACAGGTGGTGGCGTCTAGATACGGCTGGCCAGCACTGACCCACGCCTCTATGCCCGGCGACGCACTGTGCCTGGCGAAGTGCTGTGCCACTGCGGTCTCGGCGCTCCGCTCGACGTCGGCCAGGGTGGCCGCTAGGACGTCGAAGCACTCGTCGATATTGAAACTAGTCCACTCCAGCGTGGTCGGAGGCTGGCGGGCGGCGAGCGCAGGGGCGCTCCTAGCCGCATCAATGCGCCTTCGGAGAGCGATGATTCGTGACGGCGCATCCGGAGTGGGTTCGAGAGCGATGAAGCGCGGCGGGGCCATGCCCTGGCAAATAGCCGTGATGCGCCTCTCGGCGTCGGCGCGATTAGACGTACAGGCCGCGATCGCGTCCGTCAGCGCGCCTATTTCCCGGCGCAGCCTCACGGCTTCCTCCCCGAGAGCGAACTCAAGTAGGGCTTCTCGCTGTTCGGGCCGGACTTCCTGCCCAGAATAGACGTTCTGCTCGACGAACTCCGCATCGAACACCGCCAGCTGCGGCACCGCCCGATTCCACGCGCCATCTGCGAATGCAACCGGTACGCTCTTTCCGTCCAGCTCGAACAGAAGCGCCACTTCTGGCCGTTCTGAGGAATCCAGAGTCGTTTTGGCGAGCACTCGCGTCGCGTCGCCGGCGGCACAGGCGCGTAGCAGCGTTGCTATTGTAGACTTGCCGCGTCCGTTCTCCGCGTACAGCAGAGTGACGCGCCCGAAATTAGCGGGCGTCGGTACCCCGTTGTCGAAAATGCCAAAGTGTCTCAGCGTGAGTAGCTTCTTTAGCACTGAGAGTGCCTTTCGTCGCTATTCGCCACGCCCCTCGAGGCGGCGAGTGGCGGATGGACGCGGGGTGTTCTGCAACGAAATACGATAACGAGCCTGGTCCGTGCTCTTCGCGGTCGTCCGGCACAGCGCTATGGGGCACCAGTCCGCGACAGCGCGACTGCGACGTAAGAGCCAGCGTCCGTCCGGAGCGCCGCACGACCACTGTGCCGCGAGATCTCTCGTCACCTCTCTCACAGGCGCTTACCTTCGGTGGACCAAAGCGCCTGAGTGGCCGCCCGGGCGCGCTCCGCGTAGCCGAGTAGCGCCACCGACACGTCCAGGCAGAGGTCTCTGTACATGGCGGTCGGAGGCTGCGCGATGGGTCGTTGATACTGGTTGAGTCGCGTCGCCAGAGAAGCAGAATGTCGTGAATCTAGCTGTTCGAAGCGAGAGACCTCAAGGTTGTGGGCAAAGGCGTTCCGAATAGCGCGTATGTGATCCGCGTCGGCCAGAACGCGGAACGGAAGAATGCGGGCGGCTCGGACACTGGCAATCTTGACGGAGAACGTGAAATCACGGTTATCCTGTAGCGCCTTGTAGCCTGGGAGTAGGCCGAGTAGCACTTGGTCGACAGAGTACTCGACCGCAAGAGCGCCAACAACAACCAGCGCACGAACGTCCTCGGTGACCTCGAGGTGGCGGAACAGCTTCGTGACAGCTTGGCCCCACCGCTCAAGCGCGTCGTCTCTAAGCCAGACCGTAGCGCCGAAGTCATGGAAGAGTGTGTCGTTCGGTGGGCCAGTAACGTCGATACTGTCGTCTTCCATCAAACCGACTCCTGCTTGCGGCACCTAACCGCAGCGTCAGCGGCGAGCGAAGCGAAGTCCGCTGCACGCCGGGTTAGATTGCGCTACGGCCAGATCGACCACACGAAGCTCACGCCAAAGACGACATCGAGAGCGTGCGCGAGAAGCCGGATGCTACGACTCCGTAGGTCATCACAGTGGGTTGGGAGCGGTAGGCCCGCCTCGGAACTACGCCGCACCTCGAAGTAGTACCACTCGAGTTCGACGTAGTAGCGCGGGAAGGACACCACGAAGACCCCGATCGAAGACAAGACTGCCGCGAGTAGGAAGAAGTTGAGAGAACCGATCGGGCGCTCCCACTTCCACGTGTAGGCGTTGGCCATCAACACTGCAGCGAGGAGTTTCGCTGCGATGTACGAGTGTGTGAACTCGGTTAGGCCGGCCCTGAACTCCGCGAACGTGATCGAACTACCGAGCTTTGTGCTGCGCAATGCCCTGCTAAGGTCGGCGCCAATTGCAAGGTACGGCCCCACAAACGCCAGGGCCGCGAGGCAGGTGGTTAGGAGGCAGAAGTTCAGGAGGGCGTAGTAGACCCCGACCGACCCCAAGGAACGACTGTGTTCCGCCCCGGTGAGTTGAATGTACCAGGCGGCGGCCGGGTAGATCGCCGGATCGAGGCATTCGGTCATGTATCGCACGGTAAGAACGGCGGAGGCGGCGAGGACGATGAACACGACGGCGCCCAGTCGTACGCTTCGGCGGCCGGAGAGAACGGTCGACCACGTGGGAGAACTCACGTAGAGCCGGTGCCACGTTTGCAAGACCAGAACAATGAATGCTGTGGCGAGACCGCAGTAGAGGGGACAAATAGCAATGTAGTTAATGAGATTCGGCAGGTCTTTAAGAAAGTAGACACGGGTGGGATCAGACCCGAAGTGGGTGCCCGATAGAAAGGTGAGCGACAGTGTACCGAGAAAGCAGAACACGAATGCCACGAGGCTCCCGGCGGTGAACGCACGACGCGCTGACGCTGAGCTCGGCAGATCGCGAAGCGTCACTGGCACGGATGGAGTGACGCCGAGTAGGAGTGTCACGAGCGTTGCCCGAAGACGTTCTGGAAGAGCGCGCCGGACGGCTCGGCTGAAGAGGTCCGCGAGATAGAGCTTGGGTTCTTCCGGGCCGATGTCAGTCAATGGCTCTTACTCCACTGGTGCGATCTAACCGTGGGCGTCAGCGGCGAGCGAGCGAAGCGAAGCGAAGTCCGCTGCACGCCGGGTTAGGCAACCGCTACGGCGACGTGAGGGGATGGCGCGAAAGCCACGCTGAGAGGTGGCGGCTGGATCGGGCGTACCCGATGCCAGTGCTGATGTAGGCCTCGAGTGTATCGAGCGTGTTCAGTAGTAGCTCGTTCTGATTGACAGGCCTTCGCCCGGTTGGCGTGTCGACTTCAAGGGAGATCGAGCCCATACGTTCGCCCATGGCGCGCATCTGGTCACGTGTGGCGCGCAGTTCTGTAGAGAGGTCGCCCTCGCGATTGCTGATGATGCCGAGCACGAGACCAGCTTCTGAAACGAGAGCCCCGCCGGAGTTGCCCTTGTTAACGGAGGCCTGAATGCAGAGGAAGTCGTTCGCGGGGCCGTAGCCGGAGATGTGGCCATAGTGTGTCAGCATCACCGGCGCGCGAAGGGGAAAGCCTGTGAACGACACTCTCGACCCGACGGGCGGAAGCGCGGACGCACCATGCAGAGCGAGTGGCGGGGGCGCAGCAGAAAGAGGGGCCTTGAGCCTGAGTACAGCGAAGTCGTGCTGAATCGGAGAATAGTCGTCGGCCGTTGGCGTTGAGAGGGGCTCGACGGGGACGACACGGCCGTCGTGGAGCTGGATGGATAGCTCGCTGCGCCAGCGAAAGGCGAGTTGCTTCACGACGCCACCCTCGACCTTCAGGGTCCAGTCGTCGGCGGCTACGTGGAAACAGGTTGCGAGGTGGCGTCCATCGAGAAAGAAGCCCGTGCCGACTGATTGACCGCCCTGGAGTATGCGGACGCAGGCTTGCCGCGACCGTGCGGTAACGGAGTCAGGCTCTGTCGGGTGAGGCATGCCGGCAGTGTGAACGGCGGCGGTGGCGAGGGCAAGCAGCGTAAGGAACACGGGAGCCTCCCTAAGGTTGCCTAACCGTGGGCGTCAGCGGCGAGCGAGCGCAGCGAAGCGAAGTCCGCTGCACGCCGGGTTAGACCACCCTACGCGAACGTTGCGACGGCGACCGGGCGGACAACCGAGACGGCCTTCCGGAGTGCCCGGATGCGCTCGATCTCGTGAAGGGTGTCGGCCGTGAGGTAGGACTCGCCGCAGGAAGGGCACGAATGGACGGGAATGCCCTCGATGACGAGGAGAGCCGCACCCTTGCCATAGCTACGTGTGACGAGCTTCGTCTGCAGGCCCGGATGGCCGCAGAAGTCGCATGCGGGAGCCTTAGCCTTCGACATAGACCGTGATGATGATAGCGCGGCCGGTCGGGCCGAGCTTGGCCACTGTGCAGCATGTGGCACCGGCGAGGTCCTGCCCGCGAACGACAACCTTCAACTCGCGCGATGTGCGGTCGCGTTGGCGTTCAACGATGCGGCCGGTGAGGACGATGCTCTCAAGGTCAAGGACAGACAGCCCGTCGTCTTCAAGCTCGTCGGCAGCGTGGAGAGACACCACGTACTGCCGGGATCGGATGAGCTGCCGCAGGAGCGCGATGCTGAGCGGTGGCACGACCCGTAGATGTTACGCGCATGCTGTCCGGGGTGGTCTAACCGTGGCTTCAGCGGCGAGCGAAGCGAAGTCCGCTGCAAGCCGGGTTAGGTGGCTAAGGCAAGGTGGGTTGGGTTAGAAGTTCGAGGACTGCCTGGATCGGAACGACGGCCGATAGCTTGCCGCCGGTCTCGTCGCCCAGCGTGCCGTGGACGAGGCCGTAGCACCGGGTGCCCTCTCCGGTCACAACGGCGCCACCGAGATTCCTAATGGATACGTCGTATACGGGCGCACCGCTGTAGCCGCCGACGGAGGGATCCTGCAAGAAGAAGAAGGGCGTGTCGATAGCCTTGTCAAACCGGCGATGACTGAAGAGACCGCTGGCCGCAAACGTCTGGAGCGTGAGAGGCGAGAAGCGTGCGCCGACGCCGAGGCCCTTCGGAAAGCCTATGACGGTGAGCTGTGCCTCGCGGGAAGGAGCCTCAGTCGAGGTCGAAAGCAGGACATCGGGGGCGAATCGCCCCTTCAGTAGACCATCGACCAAGGACTGCGTGGGACGAAGCTGCATGACGGCAGCGTCGGCAGAGGGGTGTATGAGCCAGGTGGGGCGCGGCGTTCCGGCCAGTTCAGTTAACGAGAGACTAGCGGGTTGATCAGTTGGACCCGCGAGCGTGACTGTGGTTGTGGGCCCCATGGCCTCGGCGACGTGTGAAGCAGTGACGAGGATGAGACGGTCACGTGAGACGACGAGGAACCCGGTGCCGCTGACAGGTACGGCATGCCGAACGGGAGCTGCGTCGGACGGACCCTTGAGCCAGATCTCCTTCTGAACGCCGTCGGCGTTCATGAACTGCGGCACGGCGTTCTGCAAGAGAACGACCGTACGCGAGAGGTCAGTTATGCCGAAGAACTGTGGGGCTGCTGGCAAAGGGGGTGGCTGCGTCATGAGTAGTGCGACTCCGAGTGCTGCGGCGGGATTCACGTGTCGGACCTCAATGCGGCGGAGGCGGTGGAGAAGACACCTAACCGTGGGCGTCAGCGGCGAGCAAGCGAAGCGCAGCGAAGTCCGCTGCACGCCGGGTTAGACGCCGCCGCCGAGCTTCTGATCAAGAACGCCAACGTACCAGTCCGCGAGAGCCTCCGGCGATACGGCCCCCTCACGGTCGCCGGAGCGGCAGAAGGCGCCCGCGGTGCCTTGATATGGAGGGTCCTCTGGAAAGAACGGCCCTGCGATTGCGAGTTGCCAGTCAGAGCCAGCCCAGTGGCCAGGCGGCATCTGATACCGCAGGACCTCGAACTCGGCACTCCGGCCCCCAAGGGGGCGGGTAAAGGTGGCTACAGGCTGAATAGAGGCGGGGACAGCCTTGAGTTCGTTCGGGTGTAACGCCCAGTAGGCGAATGCGCTCTCGGCTTCGGATGAGCGCTTCAGATACGCAGGGGGAAAGAGGTCGAGACGGTTGTAGTGCGAGAGCAGTGCATGAAGCATGACACGCAGCTCGGGGCGGGCCGCGAGAGAGGCAATGGCCTCGGCCTGGATGGGCGTGCCAGCATCGAGCTGCGTCGCGACTGGATCGAGCACCGACAGGAGGGCCTCGTCGCGAGTGGCCGCTCCGCGGGCGACAGACGTGTACCGCCACCAGACGAAGGTACCGAGCAGAACTACGACGGCAGCGGCGACGAGCGTGATTCGAAGGGCCATGTGCGTCCTTGCGTGCGTCTAACCGTGGGCGTCAGTGGCGAGCACAGCGAAGCTGTGCGAGTCCACTGCACGCCGGGTTAGGCGCCGCTACCCGCCGAGGCTGCCGTCGAACGTGTGACCCAGGAAAGTCTCAAGCAGGGCCGTGGAGTCAAGGCGAAGTAGCCGAAAGCGACACCAGAGGAGGACGAGTACAGCGCGCATTGAAGAATGATGATCATCGGCGCTGGTGTTGTACGGCCCTTCTGGCGGTAGCCAACGCTCAAGCAGCCGCCTTACGTCTTCCCAACGCGGAGAACGCACATTGTCGATGAATGCAGGGATGCTCGCGAGGAGCGCCACTTCCAGAGGGAGGCGACGCCGACACAAGAGAGGATGATGAGTCGCCAGACTGTGCTGATCTGCGCGGTCCCGGAAGGTGGCGTAGAAGCCCCAAACACACAAAAGCGCGGTTCGCGCGTCCCCGCCATCATGCGCCTCGACAAGACCGTCTGGAAGTCCGGAGAAGGCGAATGGGCGCGGAGGGAATAGAGACGGGGACAGGACGCAGCCCAGGTCGTATGCGAGGGCCAGCTCGAGCCGGTCGAGGGCCGGCAGATCAGGAGTACCCAGATGGAGGTCCGACGCACGAGTGATCCAGGCCGCCTGCGTGAACAATGCACGCTCGAAGAGATCGGCTTCACCCGCTGCATGGATTACCGTGAGGTTGTAGAACGCGCCGAGCGCGGTCGCGCCGATTAGGCTCTGCGTGTTAGCCGGGTCGGGTTGACGGCGTGAATCGGCCTGGGCCTCAAGAAAGGCGCGGTTCCTAGCGAACGTGGCGCGAAAGCGGGGGGCGAGAGATGAGGCTGAGGACATGTGTTACGAGCGGCGTCTAACCGTGGCTTCAGCGGCGAGCGAAGCGAAGTCCGCTGCAAGCCGGGTTAGACAACCGCTGCTGACTACTTCGCCGCAGACTGCAAGCTGCCCTTCTTAGCGTGGGTGAGGGCCCCCTTCGCGAGAATCTTGACGTCGTACGTGCCGCCGGCGCATCCAGCGGCTGCCTTTACCGTGATCTCGACTTTGCGAGCGCCGTCGGTCGTGGTGGCGGTCGCGTCCTGACCAGCTACGAGAGCAATCTTGGGAGCGGCCAGGATCTCGTCGGAGTCGGGAAGCCCCACCTCGACCGTGGCGACACAGGACGTCGGACTGTCGGGGTGCGGCCCGATCGACGCCACTACCTTCGGCTCGGGAACAGCCGGTCCGTCAGCGGAGACGGCAAAAGGTACGAGGAGAGCCAGAAGGGCGAGCGCCAGGAGCCGCCCTGCGAAAGCCGCGTGCTTCATGAGATGCCTCCAAGCACAGTATGAGTTGGCGACGCCCGATGGTCCACGGTTGTCTAACCGTGGGCGTCAGCGGCGAGCGAGCGCAGCGAAGCGAAGTCCGCTGCACGCCGGGTTAGACCACCCTACGCGAACGTTGCGACGGCGACCGGGCGGACAACCGAGACGGCCTTCCGGAGTGCCCGGATGCGCTCGATCTCGTGAAGGGTGTCGGCCGTGAGGTAGGACTCGCCGCAGGAAGGGCACGAATGGACGGGAATGCCCTCGATGACGAGGAGAGCCGCACCCTTGCCATAGCTACGTGTGACGAGCTTCGTCTGCAGGCCCGGATGGCCGCAGAAGTCGCATGCGGGAGCCTTAGCCTTCGACATAGACCGTGATGATGATAGCGCGGCCGGTCGGGCCGAGCTTGGCCACTGTGCAGCATGTGGCACCGGCGAGGTCCTGCCCGCGAACGACAACCTTCAACTCGCGCGATGTGCGGTCGCGTTGGCGTTCAACGATGCGGCCGGTGAGGACGATGCTCTCAAGGTCAAGGACAGACAGCCCGTCGTCTTCAAGCTCGTCGGCAGCGTGGAGAGACACCACGTACTGCCGGGATCGGATGAGCTGCCGCAGGAGCGCGATGCTGAGCGGTGGCACGACCCGTAGATGTTACGCGCATGCTGTCCGGGGTGGTCTAACCGATTATTAGACGGCTGCCACCCGCCATCCTGGCACGGAATCGCCGCCTAAACACGTCGCGAGTCGGACGGCGATAGACGGCTCCGAGAGCCGTCTAATCCGCCGGGCCCACAAGGATTCCCGGCCGCCCACTGCGGAAGGCGCCGTGTAAGACGCTGCCGCCGGGGGCAGGATGGGCGGCTCTGTTGCGAGGGAGTTGCTTCTGGCCCGATTCCGTCGGCGTTCGGGCTGCGAGACCGCCGGGTCAACGCCCCTCTTCGTCGCACGGGGCCGGATAGGCCGCTCGAAGGTCGGCCTCGATCGCGAGGCGTTTCTCCTCGGCCGCTGCCGGCAGGATGCAGATGCAATTGCAGCCCCGGGCCTCGAGGCAGCTCCACCTGGGGCGCCTCGAGGTCTCCTTCCCGAGCTCGGCCGTCTGGCCGATGGAGAGGGGGGCGTAGCGGGCGCCCTCGCCGAGGTTCGGCTCGAACCGCGCGTAGACGTAGACGGCCTCGACGTCCCGGAACCGGGCCGGGGTGAGGTAGACCTCGAAGTCGTACGAGGTCCCGCTCCGGCCCCGGAGGCTCGTGCGGGCGACGGCGGTTCTCGACGCGTTCCCCATCGCTCAGGCGCCTCCGGGGCAGCCGCAGCTTCCCTTGACCGTGAGGCGCTGGCGGGCCGAGCCGTGCCTGACCGTCAGCTGCCCCTCGTAGGTGGTGGTAGTGCAGGCGGTGTCACTCTCGGGGCAGACGAACGTGGTCCTGTACTTGAGGGTGAGCTCCGTCTCGCCCGAGGCCCAGACCTCGGTGGTGCGGTCGCCGACGGAGTCCCAGGTCTTCGACCTCCTCGACTCCGTGGTGGAGATCCGCGTGAACCGAAGGAGCGAGCCCTCGAGGCGGACGAGACCCTCGCCGCTGGCGAGGTCGAGCGCGAAGACGGAATCGGCCCCGTTCGGGGCCTCGACGGAGAAGGTGCAGCCGCAACCCGGCGGGACGTCCCCGGGCTGAAGCGGCTCCAGGAGGGATGGCTCGTCGGCGGCGTGAAGCGCCCCGGCGGCGAGGAAGAGAGACACGAGGAGGAGGACGGTGCTTCGTTGGTCCATGTTGGTCACACTCCGCGCCCTTCGGTGGCAGAAGCCGACTTCCGGTCGACGTCCCGCGCCTCGGGGCCGGGGCTGGGCGCAGCCCGTGGGCCCGGGGGAGGGTCCGGGGCGTATCCACGCGCCGGACTGGCCGGGGGCGGGCCCCGGCGGAGACCTTCCCTGCACCTAAGCTGCGCGAGGGGGGAGAAATCACCACAGCCCCGCGAAAGAAAGTTCGGGGGGCCGGGCTGAGGGCGGGCCGGGCGTCTCCTTCAGCGGGGCAGGAGGGTCCTCGGGTCGTTCGTCGTCCGGTCGATCACGGTCGCGTAGGCCGCGAGCCTGCCGCCGGGGGTCGGCGTCGAGAGGAGGAGGCGGGCGTTCTTCAGGTCGGCCGTCACGCCGAGGTCGCGGACGACCTGCGTCACCTGCCGCATCCCGAGCGGGGGGAGGGTGTAGCTGCCGCTGGCCAGGAGTGCCCCGGCGGCCGAGAAGAGCTGCACGTCGACGACGAGCTGCGCCTCGGAGGCGTTGGTGAGGACGAGGTTCGTCCGGAACGAGGAGTCCTCGCGGACGGCGACGATCGACCGGCCGGTGCCGTTCTCCACGAGGTCGACGGCGCCGCAGCCCGGAACGCTCTGGCCGAAGGTGCCGCCCGAGGGGCCGGGGGTGGAGGTCTCGCCGAGGACCGCGAGGGCGGTGTCGGGTGAGCTGACCCGGATGGCCCCGTAGCCGGAGGAGACGCCGAAGACGCCGCCGAGGACGTCGTCCCAGGAGGTGGCTCTCCCGGCCGCGATCTGGAAGCTCTTCACGACCCCTCCTCTCCCGTCGGCGTCATGCCCGAGGAACTGGAGGGTGGCGGTGGCGGGGGTCTGGGTCCGGTTGGCCAGGGTGAGGCGGGTGGTGTAGAAGGCGCCCCCCTGGCCCGACGCCCGGGCGCTCGACGGCAGGATCCAGCTGCCGCCGGGGCGCTGGCCGTCGCGGGCCGGAAGCAGGGTCCGCGGGTCGTTCGTCATCCGGTCGATGACCGAGGCGTAGGCCGCGATCGCGGCGTCGCGCCTCACGTTCGAGACGAGGAGGACGGCGTTGGCCACGTCGGCCGAGACGCCGAGGTCACGGACGACCTGGGTGACCTGGGTCATTCCGAGCGGAGGGAGGGTGTAGCTCTTGGTGGCGAGCGAAACGCCGTCGGCGTCGACGAGGGTGACGTAGACCTTGACCGAGATCGTCGAGGCGTTCGCCAGGATCAGGTTCGTCCGGAAGCGGGCGTCCTCCCGGACGGCGGCGATGGCGCGGGGGTTGAGGCCGTCGATCAGGTCGTCTTCCCCCATCGCCGGGACGCTCTGGCCGAACGTCCCGCCCGACGGCCCGGGGGTGAAGGTCTGCCCGAGGACGTTGAGGGCGGTGGCCGAGGAGACGCGGAGGGCGCCGTAGCCGCTCGCGATGCCGAAGAGGGAGCCGAGGACGTCTTCGTACGTGACGGACTGCCCGGCCGCCACGGTCACCGTCTTCTCCGCGCCGGTCTGGCCGTCCACGTCGTGGCCGAGGAACTTGATGGTGACGTCGGCCGCGGCGGCGGTCGGGTTCGCCACGGTCAGGTCGGTGGTGTAGAAGGAGCCGCCCTGGCCCCCGACCCGGGCGCTCGAGGGGAGGATCCAGGTGCGCTGGTACGGGATGCCGACCGCCGTGAAGAGCGAGGAGAGGTCGGCGCCGACCCGCCGCTCGAAGACGGCCTTGATCTTGGCGTTCGTCAGGTAGGTGTCGTCTCCGAGGCCGTCGACGAGGTCGCGCCAGACCTGGGCCGCGCAGCCGCCGGCGCAACCGTAGTCGCTGTCGAGCCGCTTGAAGAGCTCGCTCCCCACGGTGTGACCGCTGGTATCGCCGGGTTTCCAGCCCCGCCAGGGCCCCATCATCAGCCGCGAGTCGCCGCCGCAGCCGACGTGGACCTCCGCCTGGATGGCGAAGCCCTCGTCGAGCCAGCTCGGGAGCGAGTCGGCGAAGAAGTAGTAGTTGTAGACGTGCATCGGCTCGTGGAGCTCGTAGCGGAGGTCGAGCGGGTCGTTCACGCGCTTCTGGCCCGGCCGGATGTAGCCCTCGAAGCCGGCGGTCGTCACCTGTGGTCCGCCCAGCCCGTAGTTCGTGCATCCGGTCGCGCAGGGGGAGGCCTTCTCGGCATGGATCGCGAGCGAGAGGGGAACGGGCAGCGGGCGGCCGAGGTACGAGTCGAGGCAGGAGCGGGTGGAGCGCAGGAGGCCGAAGGCGGTGCCGACGAAGTCGTCGCGCTCGGTCTGCGTCGGCTGCGTGTACTGGGCGCCCAGGCGCACCTCGTCGTCGCAGAGCCCGTCCATGCAGCCCCAGGTCCTCCGGCCGGTCTCCGGGCCCGGGAGATAGCCGAGGAGCATGAGCCCCTGGCTCGAGTCGGTCTTCCACAGCTTCAGCCGGTAGATCCGGTCGTTCTTCTCGCCGAGGAGGCAGTAGCGGGAGCCGGACGCGGTGGGGTGGGTTTCCCACCCGGGGGTGTAGTTGTACTTCCGCTCGGTCTCGGTGATCGAGAACGCGGGGCACGAGATGTCGGTCAGGCCGCCGGTGTCCCCCTGGTAGAGGAGCATGGCGTTGGAGAATCCGAAGGCCGGCGAGAGAGCAGAGGCGAATCCCTCGGAGGCCTTCACGAAGCCGATCCCGTCGAGGACGAGGTCGCCGCCGCGGGCGACGCGCCGGTCGGGGCTCTCGAGCCTCACCGAGAAGGGCGAGAGAGGCCAGCCCCGCGCGTCGTGCTCGCCCGAGAGGGCGGGTATCGCGAGGAAGAGCCCTTCGGCCCCGCCGGCCGCATTGCCCCCCTTCCGGCTCGGGACGGGGGCGTTGGCCAGGACCAGCCCGCGGTTCTGGGAGGCCTGCTCGGCCCGCAGGGCGAAGCGGTACTTCCGCCCGCTCACGAGCTGAAAAGTCGACTCGGCCCGAAGCGGCGGCACGTGGCAGACCTTCGAGACGCCCGGGTTGCGCAGGAGATCGTCGTTCTCGACCCAGGTCCCCTGGCTCGAGACGGTCCCGAGGTACGACGGGATCGCCCCGGTCATGTCCCAGGCGTACAGCCGGAGGGCCGACTGGCCGCAGGCCGTCTCGGTCGTCGGCTCGTCGTCGCCCCAGCTCAGGTACGTCCCCGGGAGGGGCGCGAGGGTGGAGTAGGTCACGTCGACGACCCAGGCGTTGGTGCACGACGGCGTGCCGTAGGTGCGCGAGCGCTGCCAGAGGTGCGGCCGGCCGTCGGTGAAGGTCTTGTCGGCCGTTACGGCGGCGCACTGCTCGGTGGGGCCGATGGCGAGGGCGGCGGGACCTGCCGCGGCGAGCGCCGCCACGGTCCCCGCGAAAAGGACGGTCCGAAGGACCTTCATCCGATTCCTCCTCCGATTGGCGCAAGGACGAAATGGAAAGGGGGGCGACGGGACAGGATATGCGCCGGGAAGAGGCCCGGCAACATCGCGTCGTGCGCCGCAGGGTGCGGCGAGGGGAAACCGAGCCCGTTCCCGGCGGGTAACATCGCCGGCCGATGAAGACCTCCCGCCCCCGCCGCGTCGACCCTCGTCGCGCCCGACACCTCCTCTCGCGGGTCCGGCCGCACCGGACGGTCCCGGCGCGGGTGGAGGCGCTCTCGGCGAGCCTCCTCGGCTGCCGCTACGAGGCCAACGGCCTCGTCGGCTCGGCCGACGACCCGGAGGTCTTCGTCGCCCCGCTCGAGACGTTCGACTGCGTGACCTACGTCGAGACGGTCCTCGCCCTGGCGCGGTCGAGAGACCCGGAGGGCTTCGCCCACGAGCTGCGGCGGATCCGCTACGAGGGGGGCGAGGTGGCGTGGGAGCGCCGGAACCACTACATGACCGGCTGGGTGCGGAACAACGCCCGCGCCGGCGTCGTGAAAGGCGTGCCCGCGGGGGCCCTGGCGGCGCCGAAGGAGAAGCTCCTCGACGTAGTGCCGGGCCTGCCGCCGCGCCGCGCCCGCTTCGCCTGCGTCCCGAAGGCGCGCTTCGCGGCCCTGGCGCCGCGCCTCGCCAACGGCGACGTCGTCCTCTTCGCCTCGACGAAGCCGGGCCTCGACGTCTTCCACTGCGGCTTCCTCGTGAAGGGGGGCGGGGCCTGGAGGCTCCGCCACGCGTCACGGAGCGCGGGGCGCGTCGTCGAAGAAGAGCTCTCCTCGTTCCTCCGGGCCAACCGGATGGCCGGGCTGATCGTCGCGCGGCCGCTCGAGGCCGCGGCCGGAGAACCCGGAAAGGAGCGCCCGTGAGCGTCCTCTTCCCGATGCCCGCCACGACCGAACGCCTGTCGGCCCTCCTCGGGGCGGCCGAGGGCGACGTCCTCTTCCTCTCCGACCCCCGCGTCGCCGTGACCCCCGGCCCCCGGATGTTCGAGCGGCTGGCGCAGGCGCTTCGCGACACGGGCGCGGGGTGGGTCTATTCCGACTCGGCCGGCCACGCCCGCATCGACTACCGCCCCGGGAGCCTCCGCGACACGTTCGACTTCGGGCCGGTCGTGGCGCTGTCGGTGCCGCTCGCCCGCGCGGCGGAGCTCGCGCCGGGGCTGCGGTTCAGCGCGCTCTACGACCTGCGCCTCCGCCTCTCGGAGGTCGCGCCGGTCCTCCGCGTCCCCGAGCCGCTCTACGCGTCGGGCCCGCTCGAGACGCGCCCCTCGGGCGAGGCGCAGTTCGATTACGTCGACCCGAGGAACCGCGAGGTGCAGGTGGAGCGGGAGCAGGTCGCGACCGGGCACCTCGCGCGCATCGGGGCGCTCCTTCCGCCCGTCTTCGCGCCGGTCCCGCCCTGCGAGGAGCCCTTCCCGGTGGCGGCGAGCGTCGTCATCCCGGTTCGAAACCGCGAGCGGACGATCCTCGACGCCGTGGCGAGCGCCCTCTCGCAGCAGGCGCCGTTCCCCTTCAACGTCCTCGTCGTCGACAACCACTCGACCGACGGGACGACCGAGATGCTTCGCGGCGTCCGCGACCCGCGGCTCGTCCTCGTCGTCCCCGAGCGGCGCGACCTCGGCATCGGCGGCTGCTGGGACGAGGCGCTCTTCCACCCGCGCTGCGGCCGCTACGCCGTACAGCTCGACTCGGACGACCTCTACGCCGGCGAGAACGTCCTCGCCCGCGTCGTCGGGGAGCTGGAGAAGGGGCCCTACGCCCTCGTCGTCGCGTCGTACACCATGGTCGACTTCGCGCTGAACGAGATCCCGCCCGGCCTCGTCGACCACGCCGAGTGGACGCGCGAGAACGGGCGGAACAACGCCCTGCGCGTGGCCGGCTTCGGCGCGCCGCGAGCCTTCGACGTCTCGGTCCTGCGCCGCGTCGGCTTCCCGAACGTCAGCTACGGAGAGGACTACGCCGTCTGCCTGCGGCTGAGCCGCGAGTACGAGGTGGGGCGGATCCGCGACTCCGTCTACCTCTGCCGGCGCTGGGAGGGGAACTCCGACAGCGCGCTGCCGCTCGAGACGCAGAACCGCTACGACGCCTACAAGGACTGGCTCCGGACGGTGGAGATCGCGGCCCGGCAGCGGATGCTCGCGACATCCCGATGACGGAGCTGGAGCTCCGCGTCGAGGCCCTCTTCCGCCGGCAGCGGGACGCCTGGCCCCTCCTCGCGGCGGGGCTCGCGGGCCTCGGGACGGCCCGCACGCGGGCCGTCCGCGCCGGGGGCGCCGAGGTGCGCGTGAGGCACGTCCCGCACCGCGTCGCCTCGACGACGGCGAAGGTCGACCCGGCCTCCGTGGCGGCCCGCCCCTGCTTCCTCTGCGCGGGGAACCTCCCGCCCGAGCAGGAAGGGCTCGGGTGGGGAGCGGACTTCACCCTCCTCTGCAACCCCTTCCCCGTCGTCGACCGCCACCTGACCGTCGTCCACCGCGAGCACCGGCCGCAGCTTCTCGACGGGCAGGTCGGGACGATGCTCGACCTCGCGGACGCGCTCCCGGGTTCCTTCGTCCTCTACAACGGGCCGCGGTGCGGCGCCTCCGCGCCCGACCACCTGCACCTTCAGGCCGGCTCGCGAACCGAGCTGCCGCTCGTCAGGGCGGTCGCGGGGCGGGAAGGACCGGCGTTCGAGGTCTGGGGGGTGAGGGTCCTTCTCCTGCGCGGCGATCGCGCGCGCCTCCTCGACGAGACGCACCGCGCGCTCGCGCTCCTTGCCGAGGTGACTGGCCGCGGGCCGGAGCCGTGGTGCAACGTGGTGGCGTTCCGCGAGGAGGACGGCTCCTTTGCGCTCGTCCTCTTCCCGCGCGAGAAGCACCGCCCGGAGGCTTTTCACTCGGGCGACCTCCGTGTCAGCCCGGCCGGGATCGACCTCTCGGGCCTCCTCGTGGCCCCCTTCGAAGCGGACTTCGAGCGCCTCTCCGGCGACGTCGTCGAGGCCGTCTTCCGCGAGGTGACGCTGCCCGAGGAGCCGTTCCGGGAGGTCGTCGCGAGGATGGAGTCGCGATGAAGGTCGCCGTCGGACTCATGGAGGGCCGCGACGCCGTGGAGGTCGAGCTGACCGGCGCCTTCACCGACGCCGCGGGCGCCGCCTTCGGCCCCGGCCGGCACCGCTTCGACTCGGAGGTGACGCTGACGCCGGAAGACCCCGCGGCGTGCGCGTTCGCCTTCGACGCGGTGACGATCGGCATCGGCTTCCACTGGGAGCGCACCGAGCGCCAGGTCTTCCGCGGCGCCCTCCGCGTCCTCAGGCGCCCGGCGGGGCTGACGGTCGTCAACGACGTCCCGCTCGAGGAGTACGTGACGAGCGTCGTCTCGTCGGAGATGAGCGCCACCTGCCCCGCCGAGCTGCTGAAGGCCCACGCCGTCATCTCGCGCAGCTGGCTGAAGGGCCCGTCGGCGGCCGGCGTCGCCCCGTCGGGACCGGAGACGCAAGGCGAGATCCGCCGCTGGTACGGCCGCGAGGCGCACCCCGACTTCGAGGTCTGCGCCGACGACCACTGCCAGCGCTACCAGGGAATCACGAAGGCCTTCTCGCCGGCGGCGGCCGGCGCGGTCCGCGCGACCGCGGGGGAGATGCTCCTCCACGGCGGGGCCGTCTGCGACACCCGCTTCTCCAAGTGCTGCGGCGGCCTGACGGAGCGCTACGACACCGCCTGGGACGATCAGGAGATTCCCTACCTCGTCTCCTTCCCGGACGGCGAGGGCGCGCCGGTTCCCGCCGACCTCGAGGCGTTCATCCGGTCGCGCCCGCCCGCCTTCTGCAACACGACCGACCCGGAGCTCCTCGCGCGCATCCTCCCCGGCTTCGACCAGGAGACCCGCGACTTTTACCGCTGGAGCGTGACGTACGGGACGGAGGAGCTGGGCGAGATCGTCGCCGCTCGGCTCGGCGTCGACCTCGGGCCGATTGTCGCGCTCGAGCCCCTCGCGCGCGGCCCCTCTGGGCGCCTCTTCCGCCTCCGGATCACCGGCGCCCGCGGGACCCTCGTCGTCGGCAAGGAGCTGGAGATCCGCCGTGCGCTCTCCCGCTCGCACCTCTACAGCTCGGCCTTCGTCGTGGACCGCGACGCCGCGGGCCGGTTCGTCCTCATCGGCGCGGGCTGGGGGCACGGGGTCGGCCTCTGCCAGATCGGGGCCGCGGTCATGGCCGAAAGGGGCTTCGGTTACCGGGAGATCCTGGCGCACTACTACCCGGGGACGACGGTCGGCCTCGCCGGCTGACCGTCGCCCCGGGGAGTGCGGGGGGGGCGCGCTACGGCGCGATCCCCTCCTCGAGGGCCTTCTTCAGGTCGTCCCAGTTCTTGCGGAGGAACTTCTCCTCCTCCTTCGTCAGGATGCGGAAGGGGAGCTGGAGCTCGCTCTCGGCGAACTTCACGTGCAGCCAGTGCTGCCCGGTCTGGATGCCGCCCGGGACCTTGAAGAAGAGGCGCCCGACGCAGGCCCGGCCGTCGGTCAGGTCGAGCTCGTCGAAGGAGGGCGGGGCGCCCGGCCGGCCGAGGTCGGAGAAGAAGAGGAGGGCGCAGGCGCGGCGGGCTTCGAGCGGGAAGTAGTTCAGGTTGTCGCGGGTGACCTGCGCGCGCTTGTTGAGGGCGGGAAGGTAGCCCGCGTCGGCGTACTCCTTTTGCGTGGCGAGCGGGATCGTCTTGCCGTCGGGCGTCTTCAGCGAGAGGGCCCCGCGCTTGAAGTCGTACGGCTTCACGCCCGCGCGGACGGTGACGCCGAAGTCGAGCAGCATCCACTCCTCGCCGACCGAGCCGTTGGCGGCGCGGTAGCCGAGGATGGCGTAGCCCTCGTTGTTGTAGGCGACGCGGACGAACTCTCCCTCTAGAGTGGCGACCTGCGGCACCGTGGCGACGGGCATCTTGACCTCGGAGATCGAGGTCGGGACCTTCTCCTGCGCGACGGCGAGGCCGGGTGCGAGGACGGCGGCGAAGGCGAGGACGGCCAGCGGGGCCATTCCGCGGTACGGTTTCATCGGGGCTCCTTCTTCGCGGCGGTCGGCGCTGCGGGCCCTCTCGGTCCGCCTGCGTCCGCGGGTCTCCCGCCGGCCGTCGCGAGACCGGATTGTCCCACCGCGAGACACGCCGCCGCCCCTCCCGGGCGATTGCCCTTTGGGGAAGGGCCGGGCTACCTCAGTCCGGTCCCTTGCCGGCCGGCGCGGCGAGGCGGTCCCGGTTCCTCGTGAAGGCGCCGAGGAGGGGATCGGAGCGCTCCTTCGCGATCGCGACGGCCTTCTCGTAGCTGGCGAGGGCCTCCGCGACGTTCCCGGACGCCTCCAGCGCCTCTCCCAGGCTGTCGTAGACGTTCGCGGAATCCGGGTAGAGCTCGACGTTCCACCGGAAGTACCGCAGGGAGCCCTTCACGTCCTTCCGGAGGAGGTGCTGGTACCCCACCTGGTTCACGGTCTGCTCCGGGGGCGGCACGACGAAGCCGAGACGCTCCGAGAGCCGGGCGTAGTGCTTCTTCAGGTCGTCGACCGTCCCCTGGTAGCCGCCGGCCCCCCGGGCCCTCGGAAGCCGCCAGCCGTCGAAGACCTTCCTGAGGCCGGCGTAGTGCGAGCGGAGGACGACGCTCCCGTGGTCCTCGTCGTCCATCCGCTCTACGCCCCAGGAGAACCCGGCGGCCTTCGACCCCTTCAGCATCTTCCGAAGGCGATCGAGCCGCGTCGGGGTCGGGTCCCCTTCCTCCTCGTCGCCCATGGTCACGAAGAGGGTGTGCCGAAGCTCCTTGCGGCCGTCGAGGAACTTCGCCGTCCGGTGGAGGATGTAGTCGTCGTCCCAGTCGAGCGAGGGCGACGCCGCGATGGTGGCGCCGAAGAGGCCCGGCCGGTCGACGAACTGCGTCAGGGCGAAGAGGCCGCCGAACGAGTGCCCCGCGAAGACGCGGTAGGGGGCGGTCCTGTAGGTCGCCTCGACCCAGGGGATCAGCTCCTTCTCGAAGAAGTCGAGGAACTTCGCCGCGCCGCCGCTTCCCGGGACGGGTCCGGTCGTCCCGTCGGCCCGCTGCCGCGAGGCGAACGTCGGGGTCAGGTCCCTCGTCCGGTCGGTATTCGTGACGCCGACGATGATCACGTCGGGCATCAGGCCGTTGCGGGCGAGGAAGTCGACCGTGCCGCGCGTGTGCAGGAGGTGCGTGTCCCCGTCCGTCAGGTAGAGGACGGGGAACCGGGCGCTCGTCTGCCCGTAGCCGCGCGGCGTCGAGACGAGGATCGTCCGCTCCTCGCCGAGGACCTTCGAGGTCATTCGGACCGTCTCGGCGTTCGCGAGCGGCTCGCCGGTCGCGGCGTGAGGGGCCAGCGTCAGGAGGGCGACGATTCCGAGGGCCGGAGCCCAGCTTCCTCGCATGAGACCTCGCTTTCGTCTCGACCGCCCCTGGGCGGTTCTCAGGGTGCTCCCGCGGTTCCGAAGGCTCTCCCGCCGGCGAAGTCGTACTCCCTGGTCACGGAGGGACACGGGCCGGAAGCCGGCGTGGTGAACCGGATCGTGCCGGAGAGGGACCCGTCGACCCACGGCAGGATCGTCCCGGTCCAGCTTCCGAAGGCGTTCGAGGAGCCCTCGAACGTCCATCCTCCTTCGGGCCGGTCGGTGAAGGCCGTGTCCGGCGCCGGGACGCCGGAGCCGGGCCCGTAGGCGAGGAGGTCGTAGAGGAACGAGCCGGTCGCGCAGTCGACGGCGAGGAGGCCGCTCAGGAAATTCGGTCTGCCGTCCTGGAGGTCCAGCCGTCCCGCCGAGGCCAGGGCCGGGTCGCCGCGCGTGACGACCCACCCGTAGGCGCCGTCGTCGGGCCTGTCCACCTTCACGGGCGGGAGGTAGGCGATCGAGGAGATGGCGTTGTCGATGAGCGAGGCCCCGATCACGACCGGCCCGCCGCTCTTCACCGTGACGACGGCCCGGAGGTTCGTCCCGGTTCCGGCGATCGCGAACGAGGTGCCGACGTCGGTCTGCTGGGCGGACGAGCCGCGCCCGAGGGTGTAGTCCCGCTGGCCCGCGACGCTTCCGTCGCCGCGGAGGAGCGCGACGGTCGCCACCGCGGTCGAGGTCCCGGTGTTCAGGAGGATCAGGTTCGTCCGGAAGCCGCTCGTCGCGGACGGAGAGGTCGACACGTGGGTGAGCCAGGCGGTCTCGCCCGCCGCGACGGCCTGCGAGGCGTTCTGGGCCGGTATCGAGAAGCCGAACGTCCCGGGGACCCCCGCCGCGCTCCGGGCGTTCGCGACGAAGGTGCGCGAGAGGACCGAGACCGGGACGTCGGAATCGACCCGGATCCCGCCGGCCGGAATGCCGAAGGGGGCCTCCTGTCCCGCGAACTTCGTCCCGAGGACGTCCTCGATCGCGAGCGTCTCCCCCGGTCCGATCGTCAGGCGCACCGACGGGGCGGCGCCGTTGTCTCCCGTGGCGGCGTACGACGCGTCGAGCGGACTCTGTGCGAGGTAGGTCAGGTCGACGCGGGCGGTCCTCGAGAACGGGTTGGCGATCCGCAGGGAGCTGACGAACTCCTCGCCTCCTCGGCCCGTCGCCTTCGCCGTGGCGAGCACCCACTGCGTCGTCGCGGGAGTGTCGGCCGCGGCGGGCGCTGCCGCCAGGACGAAAGCGAGGCCGGCGAGGGGGAGGTTCTTCATCGGCGTCTCCTTTCCCGGCTCACGGGCGGGTCCTGGCGTACCGCGCGAGGTTCCTCATGAAAGCGAGGTTCGGCGCCGCGCCGCGGCCGCCCAGGATCCCGGCGTCCCCGATGGCGAGGACCTCTCCCCGCTCTCCCGCCGCGAAGAGGACGACGGCCGCGTCGTAGCTCGCGCGCGCGAGGAGCCGCCCCCCGCCCTGGCGCACCACGACGCCGTTGCCGAGCGTCAGCGAGATGGCCCCCACTCCCTCGAAGAGAGGGTGGGGCCCCGTGGAGATCGCCTGGTTCCCCGGGAGCCGCCGCGACTCGAAGACGGCTCCGAGCGGCTCTCCCACCGCGTTCAGGTCCTCGGCGTCCTCGTTGTCGTCGACGGGCGTCGTGCCGTAGCGAAGGCGCGTTCCGCTGTTGACGAGGACGAGGAACCCTCCGCCTCGCGCGTACGCCCCGAGGGCCGCGGCCTCCTCCGCCGAGAAGGCCTCGTCGTAGGGGGCAGGGCCCCCCGCGGGTGTCGGGTAGTCGTAGACCGGAAGGACGACGACCATCCCGGCGCCCGCGAGCGCGGCCTCGGTCACCGGCGTGCCGTAGGGGACGACGTCGACCTCCCACCCTTCCCACGCGAGGGCCATCCCGAGCGCGCCCATGTGCGCGAGGGTCATGTGCACGGCCTCCGTGTGGCTCGCGACGAAGACGGCCCGGGCCGTCTTCGCCGGGGTCGTCCGGAGCGGGGGCGTGTCCCGCGGGAGCTCCACGACCGCCGTCAGGGCGATCCGAGCGAGGTCGGCGAGGTCGTCCCTGTGGAGCTCCACGGCGGGCAGGTCGTCGTAGGGGCTGTGGAGGTGGCCGTCGACGTGGGCCTCGGCCATCCGCTCGTCCAGGAAGTACGTGTTCGCGGCGGGGACGTCGAAGCCGTCGAACGAGCTGTTGTCCGAGACGGCCCCGGAGATCTCCCAGGGCGCGAGGCTCACTCCCGCCCGCGCCGCGAGGCCCGAGAGGGCGACCGGCATCGGGATCCGCGCGTCGCCGAACGCGCGGTACGACTGCGCCTCGCTCGCCCAGTGTCCCGTCAACCCGTCGAGGAGGTGCGTGAGGCAGTCGAGCTGCACCATCGCGACCGCCCGCTTCAGGAGACCGGCTTGCGCGTTCGCGAAGGCCGAAGAGCCGTAGAGGCCCCGTTCGTGGCTCCCGAACCAGGCCAGGACGGTGTCGACCGGCGGCCTCACGCCGGTGCGGTCGAGGACCCTCGCCGCCTCGAGGAGCGCCACCGAGCCGCTCCCGTCGTCGAGCGCCCCGGGCGAGTTCGGCGAGTCGAGGTGCGCGCCGACGATGACGACCCTCGAGGAGTCCTCGCCCGGGATCCTCAGAACGAGGAGCTCGGAGTCTCCCGGCGAGACGACGTCGGCGTCCCACGTCACCCGCGCTCGGTCGATCCGGCCGAGATCGGCGAGGCCGTGGATCCCGGCCACGCCGAGGTCCTCGACCTTCAGGTAGAGCGTCGGGACGGGGGGCGGGTCCGCGAGCGACGCGAACGGGCTCACGTCCCCGGCGAAGGAGCCGTGGGCGGCCCCCCGCGTGTTCGAGTCGCGCGTGACGAGGAGGATCGCGGCCGGTGACAGCCGGAGGAGAGCGGCCGCGGCCGACGTCGCCTCGGCGCTCGTGACCACGCCCCGGTCGAAGAGGGAGTAGTCGGCCACCGCGACCGTCCCTTCGAAGGCACCGTTCGGCAGGAGGGAGTAGTCCTCGAGCGAGCGGAGGAGGCGGACGCCGCCCTCCACGACGACCGGGTCCGGCGCGTCGTCGTTCGGCGCGCCGTCGGAATCGAACCTCAGGGCGAGCGCCAGGACGTCCCGGTGCCCCTGGAGGGCGTGGGCGGTGACGGCCACGTCGACCCCGTTCACCGTGAGCGACGCCTCCGCCCGCCGTACCTCGCTCGCGAGCGGCACCCGGAACGGCATCCGCTCGACGGTCGCGCCGATCGAGGCGAGCCACTCGAGGCCGGCCACGCGCCCCGCCAGCCACTCGAAGGCCTCCCTCTCGCCGCTCGTCCCCGAGGTCCGGAAGAGGCGGGGTGCGCCGATGCGCGTCAGAGTCCCGAGGTCGTCGAGCATCCGGTCCGCCGATACGACCGCTCCGAGCCGCCTCGCCGCGGAGGAGCCGCCGGGAGCCTGCCCGGGCTGCGGCACGACCTCGCGAAGGGAGAGGAGCGCCTCCGGCCAGACGCTTCCCCCGTCGTCCACGACGGCCCGGGGCGGGCGGTCCCGGCGGGGACCGGCGTCGCCTCTGCCGTTGCCCGCTCCCCCGGCGCCGACGACGGAAGAGAGGAGCGCCCCGCAGACCGCGAAGAGGAGGACCTTCTTCATGTCCGCCTCCTTTCCCGAACGTCCCATCGTATCGTGAGAGATTGGGGTCAGGTCTTGATTTTCTATTCTGCGCCCGGGACGAGGCTCACCGCCGCCCCCGGCGAGACCGGGAACCTGCGGCTGAAGCGGCTCCGCGCTATCCGTCGCCGCGCGGGATGTCCACGGGCTGGGCGAGCGCCCACCCGATGGCGGCGGGGATCGAGGCCGGAGCGAGGCCCCTCCAGTAGACGGTCCACTCCGGCAGGCGCATCAGGCCATCGCAGAGCTTCGCGTACCAGTCGCTGATCGGGTTGGCGGGGCGCGCGCGCCAGAAGACGACGGGCGTCTCGGCGACGACGGCGTCCCAGAGGTCGCGGGCGATTCCCTCTCCCTGGGCCTCGGCCGAGACGGCGAACTTCGTCAGGTAGGCGCCGGGCGGCGTCTCCTCGAGGATGACGCAGCCGCGGTAGCCCTCGTCGAGCCAGACGCGGCTCGGCGTCCTCGCGAAGAAGGCCTCGGCCGGCGCGCGGCCGAAGCTGGAGGCGAGGAGGTCTCGGACGCGCGCGACGTCGACGCCCTCCCACCCCTCGTGCCGGACGACGCGCGCGCCACGGCGCAGGAGCGTGCCCGCCCCCTTCACGGTGAAGAGCTCGCGGAGGAGGTTCAGCGGCGACGTGACGGCGACGGTGAACGGCAGCGGGGCGGCGGCCTCGCAGAGGCGGCGCGCGCCCTCGAGGATGAGAGCCTCCTTGCGCGAGAGCTCCCCGCTCGAGAGGAGCGCGGGGGCTTCGGTCGAGAGGTTCACGATCGGGACGAGGGCGCCTCCCTGCCGGAGGCCGCCGGGCCGATGGAGGAAGAGGAGCTTTCGGGCGTGCAGCTCGCGGAGGAGCGCGCCGAGCCGGTCGAGCCGCTCGGCGGGGGCCTCGTCCCCGCGGGGCTCGAAGACGACGACGGGGACGGCGCCGCTCCGCGCCGAGGCCGCGACCCGAGTGGTGAAGCTGCGGCGGCGGGCGCGCAGCACCTCGGCGGGAACCCCCTCGGCCTGGAGGTGGCGCCGGAGGCTCCGCGCGTGGTCGAGGGCCTCGGCCGGCTGGAAGACGCCGAGGACGACGACGGGGAAGAGGTCGAGCGCGGCGAGGAAGCGGAGGTCCTGGAGGACGGCGTCCTCGGCGTCGGCCATGACGTTGGCGTCGACGGCGATCGCCGCGAACTGCTCCCGCGGCCGGGCGCGGAAGAGGTCGAGGTAGAGGCGCGCCTCGGAGGGGCGCCCCGTGCTCTCGAGGAAGCGCAGGACGACGTCCTGCGGGGCGAGCTGCGGGGCCGGCTCGGCGGGGGGGGCCGTTCCGGGGCGGTCGGCGTTCATCGGGGGCGAGAGGATACGGGGTTTCGGCGGCGCGGGCCGGGGGCACCCGCCTCGCGGGGGAGCGAGGACCAGGCCCCGAAAGCCGAGAGGCCCCGGACGCCTCGCGGCGGCCGGGGCCCGGAAACGGGAGGGGCGGGAGGCTCAGGCCTTCGGGGTCTCTTCGGCGGCGTTGACGAACTGGCGGGAGAAGGACTCCCAGGCGGCGTCGTCGAGGCTGGCGGCGGAGCCCTTGCCGGGGAGGCCGCCGTCGGCCATGACGGGGACCTTGGCCATGGACTGCGAGGGGACCATGAAGTCGGCGAGGCGCTGGAGCTCTTCGCGCAGGAAGTGGGTGGCGGCGGCGCCGATGCGCAGGGGGGAGATGGCGGCGTGGTGGTCGCGGGTCCAGATGGAGGCGAGCCAGCCGGCGCCGTAGGGGTCCTTCGCGATGGCGGAGGGGTCGCGCTGGGTCCTGTCGTTGGCCGACATGAAGGTGCCGGAGGCGGGGGAGGGGACGACGAGCTTGCGGCCCTTGACGGTGAGTGTGAAGAGGGGGGCGCCGCGTTCGACGGATGCGCCCTGGGGGGGGACCTCGACCTTGTCGATGGGGCCGACGGCCTCGGCGAGGAAGTCGTCGATGCCGACGCGGAGGCGGCCGTCGGAGGTGATGCGGAGCCAGGTGTGGGCGGTGTCGAGGAAGACGCCCTGGGGAGGCTGGGGCACCTTCATCGCCACGACCGGCAGCGGCTCGAGGGCGGCGGACGTCCGGCGCTGGCGAGCCAGGACGAGGCTGTCGACGGCGAGCGCGAGGACGATGGTGAGGATGACGAGCAGTGCGACCATTTGTTGCCTCCTGCGGGGTGGTTCCGATTTCTCTCGGCCCCGTTTCACCAGTAGACATCGCAAGGCCGCTGCCAGACCTCGGCTTGACTGCGTAAATCACTGAAAACGAGTGTTTTGTGGTCGTCTGCGAGGTTCCCGCCTCGCGAGGGCCGTGGTGAAGTCCTCAACGCCGTAACCCGGCCGTAGAAATGGTCCAAACCACTTGAAGGTAACGGGTTGCGCTCGATCCCCTCGCTCCGGGGCGGCTGTGTCGGGGGTGTTGATGTTCTCAGCGCCCCCGTGAGACCGACGGGAATTCGCCCGGCGCCGTCCCTACGGCCCGCAGACGGCAGACCTCGGAATCGGGTCGGCCGTCGGGCGCGGCTCCAGGGCCACCGTGACCCCGCTCCCGAGAAGCCAGTTCCGGAACGTGTCGTGGTACGAGAGGAGAGACCCGCCGACGGAGACCTTGTCCGCGAAGAACTTCCCGTTGTCGCGGAGCGCGGTGTGCTCGTCGCAGTGGGGGCCGTAGATGCCGGGATCGGCCGCGATCGCGTCCTTCTCCTCGGCCGTCGAACGGATTCGCGTCAGCCGGTCGAGGTGGTCGCGCGTGAGCTGCCCGAACTCGAAGACCTGCGTCCCGTAGGGCCACTCGGGGCTGCCGAAGTTGTCGAGGGTGTTCGGGTCGAGGAGGTCCTGGCGGACGAAGAACGGCGTCGTCAGGTGGTGCTCGCGGACGTGCGCCGCGTCGCCGCACTTCCAGGTGTCTGCGGCGTGGAACGCGAGGCACGACTCGTCGACCCTCCCCCCGTGGAGCACAGCGCCGCTCCGGTACGCGTTCACGGTGTTCTCCTCGTAGCCGGCGTACGCCTCGTTCGACGGCGTGTTCGCGGCGTCGAGGAGGGCTCGGAAGAAGAGGCCCCCGGGGTTGCGGTTCGTCGCCTCGAAGTACGGGCCGAGGCGGTCGGCGTTGCGCTGGACGCCCACCGAGCCGCCCGACTCGCCGACGAAGAGGAGGACCTCCGCGTCGTCGAGGCTCGGGAGGACGGCCGTCGCGCCGCTCGCCGCGTCGGTGTAGGTCACGCCGGCCCGCAGCTCGTCGACGACGGCCTCGAGGATCCGCGCCCCCTGGAAGTGGATCGTGTAGACCCGTCCGGTCGAGTCGACGAGGGGCCGGTTCCCGGCTCTCCCCGACCACGCGTCGGAGCTGCAGTAGTGGACCCAGACCTTCGTGAAGTCGCGGAAGGCGCTGTCCTCGCGCGTCGCGAGGATGCCGCCGCCGCCGATCCCCTTCTCCGGCACCCAGCGGTTCGACATCTTCATCGCGCCGAAGGCCGTGTCGATCGAGCACCAGCGCTTCGCGCAGGCGTCCGCCGAGCTGCACGACCCGCCCCCCTCGATGAAGAGGACCCAGCGGTGGAGGCCGGCGCCCGTCCCGCGGCGGACGTAGAAGACGCCCGGCGTCCCGTCGTTGCAGACGGCGTCCGGGTGGTGGGCGGCGTCGAGGTCGACCCGCGAGAGGACCGTCCCCGCGTTGATCAGGCCGGCGGCGCCGGGGTTCGGGGCGCAGGGGCTCGTGACGGAGAAGTTCGGGGGGAGTACCGGGGTGCCGAGGGCGAAGGGGTAGATGACCGGGTCGCCCGTGCCGTTGTCGATGAAGGAGGCGTAGACGTCGACCGTCCCCTCGGTCGGCGAGACCTCGAGCGTCGCCTGCTCGGGGATCGTCGTTCCGGGGAAGAGGTCGGACAGGGGAGGCTGCCAGAAGGCGCGCGACCCGAGGCTGACGGCGCCGGGACGGGTCGCGACGGCGGTCCCGGCGCGGTCGCGAAGCGTGAGGTCGAGGAGGGCGCCCGCGTGCCCGGCGAGGAAGCCGACGTTCGTCCGGAAACCGGGGACGGCGCTTCCCTGGAGGAGCCCGACGAACGAGCCCGTGAACCCGGGGCCGAGGAACGCGGCGGCCTCCGAGGTGCGCTGCACGGCGCCGAATGTCGCGCCGTCGGGCCTCACGTTCGAGGTCCGGCCGAGGACGAGGAGCGGGCCGTCCGTCTCGAACCGCAGCGAGCCGCTCGTCCCCTCGGGAGCCAGGAGAAGCGCGCCGAGGACGTCGACGATCTCGCGCACGCCGCGCGCCGGGACCTGGATCGTCGCGCTCGCGGAAAGGCCCTGGCCGCCCGCGACGAGCGAGACGCCGGAGACGGTGACGGTGCGCGGGACGTCGCCGGGGTTCACGATCCTCGCGTCGGTCCGGTAGAAGGTGCCGAAGCGCCCCGCGCCGCGCGAGGCGCCGTTCAGGAAGAGGTCCGCCCACCGGCCCGGCACGATACGGCTCGGGGAGACGGTGAAGCCGTCGCCCGTGACGTTGTCGACGACGGCGGCATAGCCCGTGGCCTTCCCCGCGGTCACGCGCAGCTCCAGCCGCGCCACCGAGAGGCCCCCCGAGGCGATCTCGCGGACGCCGACCTGGAACGCCTGCGGCCCGCCGGAGAACGTCCGCCGCCCGAGCTCGCCGCCGTCGCTGCCGATCACGACGGCGTCGACCGAAGAGCCGGCCTCGCCCAGGACGACGCCGACGTTCGTCCGGAAGCCCTTCGCCCCGTCGTCCGACTCCGAGACCCAGGCGACGTGCCCGGTCGTCCCCGCCCCGAGGAGCTCCCCGTCGCGGACCGCGTCGAGGCCGAGACCGAACGTGCCGGTCGGGTCGGCGGTGTTGTAGGTCCGGCCCGTGACGAGGATCTCCGAATCGGCGGAGACGCGCACCGCCCCGGCGCGGTCCCCGGCGCCGAAGAGCTCCGCGAGGGCGTTCGGAAGGACGAGCGTCTCGCCGGCGGCGACCGTCCGGGTCGCGTCCGGCGCGGCGCCCCCGACGATCGGCAGCAGCGCGAACGTCGCCGTCGCGGTCTCAGGCCCCGGGTTTCGGAGCTTCAGCTCGCTCGCGAAGAAGGTGCCGTTGCGGCCCGGCGCGTTCGCGAGGCCGGGGACGGTCCACGTCGCGGCGGCGGACGGGAGGGTGACGAGGAACGCGGAGAGAAGAGCAAAGGCTCGGGGCATGGAGGCCTCCTGCCGGGCTCACCCGGGATGTCCGTCGGAGATGTCCGCGGATTCTACGGGGCCGGCCTGGACGCCCGCCGCGATGCAACACGCGCCGCCGCAGAGGGCCGTCGCTCCCGGGAGCCGTCCCGGAGGTTCTCCTCCTCCCCTCGGGGAGAACCTCGCGGCGTCTATGCCCCTGCGAGGGCCAACGACACGAGGGCCCGCGCCTCCTCCTGGATCCGGCGGAGGTGGTCGCGGCCGAGGAAGCTCTCCGCGTAGATCTTGTAGACGTCCTCGGTGCCGGAGGGGCGCGCCGCGAACCAGCCGTCGGCCGTCGTCACCTTCAGTCCGCCGATCGACGCTCCGTTGCCGGGGGCCTTCGTCAGGATCGCGGTGATCGGGGCCCCCCCGAGCTCCTTCGCCTTCACGTCGTCCGGCGAGAGCTTCCCGAGCCGCGCCTTCTGCGCCGGGGTCGCCGGGGCGTCCACCCGCTCGTAGACCGGCTCGCCGTAACGCGCCGTCAGCTCGCGGTAGAGCTCGCCCGGGTCCTTGCCGAGGACGGCGGTGATCTCGGCGGCGAGGAGTCCGAGGATCAGGCCGTCCTTGTCGGAGGTCCAGGTCGTCCCGTCGCGGCGGAGGAACGAGGCGCCCGCGCTCTCCTCGCCGCCGAAGCCCAGGTCGCCCGAGAGGAGGCCGGGGACGAACCACTTGAAGCCGACGGGCACCTCGACGAGCTTGCGGCCGAGGCCCGCGGCGACGCGGTCGATCAGGCTCGAGGAGACGAGCGTCTTGCCGACGCCGGCGTCCTTCCTCCAGCCGTCGCGCGCGCCGTAGAGGTACTGGATCGCGGCGGCGAGGTAGTGGTTGGGGTTCATGAGGCCCGCGGGGGTGACGATGCCGTGGCGGTCGGCGTCGGCGTCGTTGCCGACGGCGACCTGGTAACGGTCGCGGATCGCGATGAGCGACGCCATCGCGGACGGCGACGAGCAGTCCATCCGGATCCGGCCGTCCCAGTCGAGCGTCATGAAGCCGAAGGCCGGGTCGACGCGCGGGTTGACGACGGTCAGGTCGAGCTTCCAGCGCTCGGCGATCCGGGGCCAGAAGTCGACGGCCGAGCCGCCGAGCGGGTCGACGCCGATCCTCACGCCGGCCGAGCGGATCGCCTCGAGGTCGACGACGGAGCCGAGGTCGTCGACGTAGGTCGTCAGGTAGTCGTGCGCGACGGTCGTCCCGGCCTTCCGCGCACGGGAGTACGGGACCCTCTTCACGCCGTCGAGGCCGGCGGCGAGGAGGGCGTTCGCGCGCTCCTCGATCGCCTTCGTCGCGTCGGTGTCGGCGGGCCCGCCGTGCGGCGGGTTGTACTTGAAACCGCCGTCCTCGGGCGGGTTGTGGGACGGGGAGATGACGATGCCGTCCGCGCGGGGGCCGTCGTGGTCGCGGTTCCAGGCGAGGATCGCGTGCGAGATCACGGGAGTTGGCGTGAAGCCGTCCGCCGAGTCGACGTGCACCGTGACTCCGTTGGCGGCGAGGACCTCGAGCGCCGTCCGGAACGCGGGCTCGGAGAGGGCGTGCGTGTCCTGTCCGAGGAAGAGCGGCCCCGTCGCCCCGTGCGCCTCGCGGTACTCGCAGATCGCCTGTGTCGTCGCGAGGATGTGCGCCTCGTTGAAGCTCGACTTCAGCGAGGAGCCCCGGTGCCCCGACGTTCCGAAGGCCACCCGCTGGCCTCGCTCGGCGGGGTCCGGCCGCTCGGTGTAGTAGGCGGCGAGGAGGCGGGGAACGTTCACCAGGTCTGCGGCCTCGGCGGGCCGGCCGGCGCGCGGGTGGCTCATGGCAGTCCTCCGGCCGGACACCGTAGGGGGGCGCGGGCGAGGAGTCAACGGGAGGGCGGGGGGTCTCACTCCCGGTCGAACACCCGGAGGCGCTCGTCGTGGCCTCTCGAGGCGCAGCGCTCGTGGCGGGAACGGAGGCTCCCGGCCCCGGAGAGGGCGCCGATGTACCGGAACCACCCGGTGATCCGGCCGCAGACGGCCGCGCCGCCGAGGAACCCGGTGACGTGGATCTCCGCGCGTTTCCCTTCGAGGCGACCCTTGTCTTCCAGGCGTCGTCGATCCGGGTCCACGCTATTCGGGCGAGGGAACCCCGGGCCTACCGGCTCCGCGCCGGCGAACCGGGAACCCTGTCGGGGAGCGTCGGGTGCGCCTCAAGATGCGTACCAGCCGTCTCCATCCCGGCCCCGCGGGCGGCCGGTGTCGGGACGGGGCGCGCGGAGCGCGGAAAGAGCGGACCCCGCGTCCGGGACGACGGGGGCACCGCCCGGCCCGGTCATCGCGCGGGCCGGACCTGAGCCGTGTATGGGCCGCGTGTCCCGACGTCTCGGTCCTTCGGTGCCGTTCGCTGAAGGTCAAACCGGATCCACCGGACTCTACCGAGGTCGAACCCGGGGAGCGGTCCCGAAAACGAAAAACCCGGCGTTTCCGCCGGGTCTTCCGTAACCGCTTGCATCTCGCGGACTTATGTATGGTTGCGGGGGCAAGATTTGAACTTGCGACCTTTGGGTTATGAGCCCGTTCCGGGGTCTTTTGACGAATCATGAACGGTTTCAAAGGATCGATAGTAAACCATTTGTCTTCAGTCGCTTCGGCACGTTTACGGCGACCGAGATTTGGATCGGTTTCGATGGAGTTCGAGCGACCTTTACGCCTTCAACCTAGGGATGACCTAGGTCTTCTCAGCTGTGCCGAACGCACCGTTCACGTACTCCTTCGCCTGGTCCGGGCGATCCTCGAGGAAGTGAACGTACTGCCGATAAGTGAAGGCCGGAGAACTGTGGCCGAGCTGGTCGGCCGCGAAGGCGACGGGTGCTCCCTGCGTAAGAAGGCGCGAGGCGTAGAGGTGGCGGAGGGCATGCGGCGTGAAGTCGGCCCCTTCGACGGCCTTGAGCGCGGGGACCCAGTGGCGCTGGACGAAGTTCCGGTCGTTTAGAACCGGAGGTCGTTCGACCCGCGGCTCCTCGGTCGTCGGCCCTTTCGCCTGTGTCGCGTCCGTCTCCTTCTTCGGGGAGCGGGCCACCGGGAACACCCAGGGGTCCGAGCGAACAGCCTTCCCCGACATCTGTTGAGCGCGATAGGCCTTGAGTCTCTCGGCGAGGCCATCCGGAATCACGATGTTCCGCTTCCCGCGCTCCGTCTTCGGCGTGCCGAGCTTCCCCGTCACCTGGTCAATTGAGCGCGAGACGGTGATACGGCGGCCGTCCAGATCGATGTCGTTCCACTGGAGCGCGAGGCATTCGTTGAGCCGCATCCCGGTGAAGAGCAGAACCTCGGCCGCAGCCCGCGGGCCCGGGGCAGTGATCGCGGCGACGACCTTGCGCGCTGTGTCGTAGGAGGGGACGCGAACAGGATTCGAGCGCTTTGGTGGCAGTTCGAGAAGGGCGGCCGGGTTCTGGGCGAGGATCCCTCGCTTCACCGCCTCCTGGAGGATGGCGCGGAGGAGGAGAATCGCCTCGCGCTTCGTCTGGCCCGATACCTTCCGTTCGATGAGTGTGGCCCGAAGGCGGCTCAGACGTTCGTACGTGACGTCACGGAGCGGCCATTCGTCGAGGGCGGGCGCGAGGTGCTGACGGTAGCGGGACTTCGCAGACCGAATCGTGGAGTCCTTCCGTCCAGCCATCGCTTCCGGGAAGTAGACCTTCTCAACGAAGTCGGCGAAGCGAACCCGCGACGCCGAACGATCCACGAGGGGCGCGCCCCCGTCGAGTTCGAGGCTCCGCTTCTCCCGAGCCTTCACGGCCTCCTCGATGGTAGAGAACGCTCCGACGAAGGCGCTCTTGCCGTGGTGGTAGACGAACGTGTCGAAGGTTCCGTGCGGCGTCATCCATACGCCCGTCGCGACCTTCATCCGTCGGAGCGGAGCCTCCTTCGGGAGCTTCTGTGCGAGTTTCCATCCGACCTTCTGGCCTCTCGGCATGCCCTCGATTCTATCGCGAATCCCTAGGTCAGACCCAAAGCTCGAGAAGGGGGGTGCCGGACTCGGCGAGGAGGTGCTGTTGCGGAAGGGCAGGGGAGGCCCGAAGGTCTCTATTTCGCAAGCGGTGTGATCGCTTTTCCCTCTGGCTGCTTCCAGAGTTCGGGGGCGAGGCGGAGAACGACCGGGCGTCCGTAACCAGTGATATCGATGACACGGAACCCTGCACCGAGCTCCAGTAACGGGGCCGTTTCTACTAGAGCGAGCTGCTCGGCCGAGATCCGCCTGTCTCTCGCCCAGCGCAGTCCCCAGGCAGTGCGGAAGAAGCCGACAAGATCCTGACGGTTATAGAACGGCGCCTCGAAGTGGCCGGCAGAGCGATCAGTCGAGGCGACCTGCACCAGTCGCGTCGCCTCGACAATCCGAGCCCTGTGACTTTCCTCTTCCATCTTCAGCAGGATTTCAACAGCGGGGGACGACGGTGCTGGCGTCGGAGCTGCAACGACGATGGGCGCCGCCGGCCTCTTGGCGTTCACGAATGCACCGATAGCAACACCGAAACCCAGAGCTGCGACAACCCACGCTGCGACCTCTCGTCCCTGCATCATCTCCTCCTCACGGCCTCCCTCGCCCCCACGGTATGCAGACCGGCCATTCTCCCCGAGAGCGGGAACCGAGGAAACCACAAGATGCGCAGGGCTCCGGTGCGAGATCGGGTCTCCGCCCGGGAGGTGTTACGCCCCCTCGCCCGCGGGTCCTCCTGACGAGGATCGATTCGGACCGGGGTGTAGTCGCGTCGGCCGATACGGCGTCGGGACGAAGTGGGGCCGCTCGTAGTGCGGCATCGTGAAGTGCGGCATCGTGAAGTGCGGCCTCTCGGGCCGGGGTACCTGTTGCCCGGGGGCGCGAGACGGAGGGTCGGACCACGGGCGCGGTTGATCGACGCGCGACGCCGTATCGGGAACATCCACGCTGGGACGGACTGTCTGGCGCACCTGGTTCCGCACCGCCTCGGCCTGGCGCGCTCCCTCCGATACAGCGTCGTCGTGAACCGTCCGTCGAGATGCGGGAGCTGGCGGGGCGGGCTGCCGGCGCTGTGCCGCGCGGGCTCGCCGGAACACTTCAGAGAAGTCGAGGTGCGGCTCGTGGGGTCTCGGAGGAGCGCTTGGGCGCGGTCTGCTCGGCGGCGGTGATGCCGTGGCGGCCCGATGGGCGCGGGCATCAAGGTAGGCGACGCGGTCCGGTCCGGTGAGCATCTGTCGGGCGCGCACCAGCAGCTCAAGCGTCTCCCGATCACCCTTTCCGTCATTCAGATCCGGATGAACAGCACGAATCCGCGTGCGGAAGGCCGAGAGAATTTCGGCATGGCTGGCCGTCTCAGGAACACCGAGGACGGCGAAATAGTCCGTGCCCCTGCGGAGATCGTCGTGGTATTCGGGATTCTTCGTAGAGCGGGGAGGGGAGTGGCGCGGAGGCATGAAGCTACGGCCAGACGGGCGGCGTCGTCAAGTCGTAGGCCGGCGACGTCACCCGTCGCACGCCCGGTGAGGCGACGGGCAATCAAGATCCGTCGAAACGCATCAACATGACCTTTCGTCCCCGACGAGATCAGGAATCGCCCGCGGTCGGAATTCGCGAGAAGGTCTCGGATGAGGCTGGGCAAAGCCTGTGGTCACACCCCCGCGGCGGGGCTCGGGACGCCGATCTTTCTCAACTGAATCCCTGACCCATACGGCCATGACGATCCATCAACACGCTCTCCACGAGCGGCTCGAACGGATGTTCGGGCGCACTCCGGAGTGGTTCGCGCTGCACACTGCGCGGCAGTCGTGCGGGCAACTCTCGCCGGAGGACGCGTACGTCCATTTGTCGCGACTCTTCGTTGCGTTTCAAGGGTGGCGCTTCACGCGCCTCCCAAGAACTGCGGGGCTCCCGCAGACGCCAGAAGAGCGACGAGAGAGCTTCTATCGGGCGCTCGACGAAGAGCGCCACGCCCGGGAGGTAATCCCGGAGACCTACCAGCCATCGCTCGACGAGCGACCGGCGGCAGTAGGCGCAATGGCGCCATACCTCGAGCTCAACCCCGAACTGGAAGAAGCCCTGGAAATTGACTACCCGGGCTTCTCCCATCGGCGGACTGCTCGCGTCGTATGAGCGGCCGTTTCGCAGAGGTGCCCTCGCGCCGTTCCTGTCCGGAGTGCACCGGAGCAGGGCGAGGCGAAAACCCTCTCTACTATTACGTATCGGACGAAGGAGATCTTTCATTCTTCCAGGTCCGATGCTCGAACCGACGTGACTGCGGATTCGTTGAAACCCGCGCAGGGGCGTTTGGACTCGCGACGCGGAGCGCGCTCCTCAAGTCGCGAAAGACCATTCGCCGTCTCGCCGTCGCGGCCGTCGCCGAGGTGATCGCCCTGATCACCATCGGGATGACCCTTACGGTCGTCCTCGCGCAGGGTCGCTAGAACAGAAACACACACACACCGGGAGGCTTGCCCAGCTCTCCCCACTCCCTCTCGGGCCGTCCACTCCGAGAGCAGAGCAGCTGCCACCACGGCAAGAGGAGGTGCAACGTGCGTCCAGCCGAACCCACCTGGGACGAAATCGCCGTCCGCTACGGTCTCGCGCTCCGGCCCCAGGGAAGGCAGCTCCGCGGTCGGTGCCCGCTCCACGGCGGGCAGAACTCGACGGCGTTCGTTGTCGAGCCTTCAGGGGGCGTCTTCTTCTGCCACGCCTGCGGCCAGGGGGGCGGCCTCGGGACGTTCGTCCACCTCATGGAGGGCGGCGCCGGCGCCGGTCGAGACGGTCGGGCCCCTGAAGGTCCGCGCACACATCGGCTCGGGCCAAGTCCCCTCGAACTCCGGCGACTGGCCCGTCTTCGAGACGCTCTCCTCCAAGATCTCCCCGAAGTCGAGCCGGTGTACCCCCGCGACGCCACGCACCCGTACTTCGTCTCTCGCGGCGCCGCCTCGTCCACTGTGTCGGCCCTCGGGGGAGGCGTCTACGCAGGACCTGGCCCCTTCCATCGCCGGGCCGTCTTCCCCGTCTGGACCCCCGAGGGGAAGCTTGTCGGTCACATCGGACGCGCCATCGATCCTGGTGTCGAGCCGCGGTACTTCTGCGAGCGGGGTTTTCGGAAGTCGCTTCTCCTCTTCAACGAGCGGACCGACCGGCGAAACGACACGCTCATCGTGGTTGAAGGGATCTTCGACGCCCTCGCGGTGATCCAGGCCGGCTTTGCGAACGTCGTGGCCCTCCTCGGGGCGGTGGCCTCGCCGTATCAGCTTGCGGCGCTGTCCTCTCCCCGGCACGTCGTCTCGCTCTTCGATGCCGACGATGCTGGCCGGCGTGGGGCGACGCTGCTCCGGGAAGTCCTCGGGAGGAACGTGACGGTCTGCGATCTCGGGAATGGCGATCCCGGTGGCGCGAGGCCGGATCGCATTCGGTCCGCTCTCGCGGGCGTCCGAAAAGCGTCGGTGCCCCTTCCGACTGACGGACCGCCCAGAGAAGCTGCACACCTCACCACGAGGAGACCGCCATGTGCGTGATGGAGGTTCCCTAGGTTGAGATGGATCGGGTCCTCCGTCCTCCTCCCCAGCCTCGACTTTCGGGGCATCTCGCGGGACGGAGGCGAGAGCGAAGGCGGGCGTCGAATCTGTACCGAGTTCCGCATAATCCTCGTCCATGACTCGTGCGGAGAGGATCGCCCTGATTGAGGAAGCCCGCGATGCGTGCCTCCGCGTCGGCCGAGGCCTCGTCGTGCAGCTCCTCGAGGACGCGACGCCGCGCTTCGTCCCGATCGAGGAGGCGAAGGCGCGCCTCGTCGAGGAGCGCGTCGACCCGGGGCTCCTCACGGCGGTGCTCATTGCCGTCGGGAAGTACGACACGAAGTGGCAGGCGGTGCACTTCGTCGAGCGCGAGGAGTGCTCCACCGTCTCGATCCTCAGCTACGACCGGAGCGAATGCGTCTGGTCGGAGTCGTGGACGCTGACACACTGATGAGCTACGACATCGGTCCTGAGGAGTTTGAAGCGCTGACGAAGGCGGTCGGCGCCCGACTCGTCGAGCTCACGGGTATTCCTGCCGAGGAAGCCGAGTCCCTGGCGGTCTCGGTGGCCTGCTGCCGAATCGTGGATGACGACGGGAATCTGGTCTTTCGCGATGCGGACGAGCGAGAGGTGGTCCGACTTCCCTACGCCGCCTTCGCCGACATCCTTGATGACGACGAGGAAGAGGAATTCGAAGACCCCGATTCCGAAGAGGCGTAAGCGAGCACTCCTTCGATCCCGACGGCCGACAGGACCAGGCCCCCTCAGCAGGCCCCGCCATAGACTCCCGTAATCAGGAGGACTCATGGCGCGTCCGATTTCCCGGCTCCTCGACACCCTTGCCTCAACACTCACGGCACTGCGCGAAGCGCTCACCCCGACGACGCCGACAGCGAAGATGCCGAGGGAAAAGAAAGGCTCGCGACGGACCTTGAGGACGTCGACGAGCTCGGCTGCAGCGCGCAAGACAGCTGCAGCACCCACGGCGCGCCGGAAGACGAAGACGCCCAACCCTCGTCTCGCCCTCCAGGGAAAGTACATGGCCGCGGTCCGCGGGCTCTCCGCCGCGAACAAGGCGAAGGTCAAGAAGGTCCTCGCCGCGCAGGGCGTCGAGGCGGCGATTGCGATGGCGCAGTCGAAGAAGGTCTGACGCGAGCCGGGCCGGTCCGGGCCGGCCTGAACCGACCTGGCCGAGAAAGAATCCGCGCCGGACGGAAGACCGTCTACAACCTGCCCGCTCCGATCTCCGATGACGGGCTCGTCCGGTCGGGCGGTGCCGTGGCAAACCGGCCCCGTGCGGTGCCCGGGCGACGTGGCGTGATGTCGACTCTCGGAAGTACCCTCGAACCTAAAGGAGGCTGCGACGCATAACGGCGAAGCGCGCATCAGCCTTGATCAACTCCACCGCACGGGCGTCACCGTCGATGTTGACCCCATCGAGAATCGCGAGGTCTCCTCGTCCGCCGACATAGCGCAGACACTCGCCGGCGACCTCAAGCCCCCGGAGAGTCGAGTGCTCGCGGAGCCAAGAGCGTAGAACGTCGACTGCCTCGTGGTCGACAAGGCCGAGGCCAGAGTGCCTTCTGTCGAACACGAAGCCGAGGTGTGGGGGAAAGCTCGTGTGCTCGTGCTGGGCGTCGAGGGCGCTGATGAGTGCTTCGTGCGCCGAGCCGACGCTCGTGCGGGCTTCAGGTGAAAGCCTGGGAACCACACGGCTTTGAATCCAGTCGGCCAGAGAAGGATCCGACTTGGCGAAGCGGTCGACCAGCCACACGAGGCGGAGAAGAACGTCGTCGGCCATCCGATCGAGGTAGGGCTCTATCCCGCGAAGGTGTTTGATGCTTACGGGATTGTCCGCACGCGCCTGCGACCAGGGCCCGAAGCTGAACGCATGCTGGAATATGTCGAAATCGGCGGGGCAATCGGCGATGGCCTCGCGCGCGAGCGCCAAGGCGGAAGGCGTCCCAAGTCGGAGTGCGACCTGGATCATTTGAGTGTCGAACCTCAGGCGGGACCAGTGCTCCCGCAGAAGGTCTTCGCATTCCGCTACCGGGATCTTCGCGAGCGTTGCAGCGAGAGACAACGTGTTCCCTGCTCTGAAGCCCGCGGGCGTCTCGCCCGCGAGGGCTCCGAGAACTTCACCAGCGAAGGCCCGAAGCTCTCCGCACCAGACTCGATGCGCGAGGTACCACCAGAATGAACTTGGCCCCTCCCGACGGAGAAGCGAGATCAGCTCCCGCGCAGCCGTCAGATCGCCGACCTTCAGTCGATACTGCAATGCGGCCGGACCGAACGGACGCTCAGCGGCGAGGGTGCTGAGCGAAGTCGGGTCGTCGCACCCTCCGGCGCGAAGCCAGACTTCGAACGCCGTACTCCGGACGTCGAGAGCCTCAGTGTCGCTCGTCCACAGTGCCTTCAGCCGGAGCGTGGAGGTCTCAGATCGCCGGGCCAACTCGATATCGCGGTCACTGATAGTTCCGATGCGATCCCACGGCCCAGGGCCGATCCCGGCGACGCCGCGCCGGACGACGTACTCAAGCGCATCGGGGTCGTCGTTGTACTCCACGATTGAGGCGATCTCGGGCGCCACTCGGGGATCGGCCGTGGCTGCGCCCAGTAGAGCAGGCAGGGTCGAGGGGCACACTCCATGACGACACGCGAAGGCGAACTCGACCATGATGTTCTGTCGATCCGTAAGCTCCTCAGTGGGAGCAGAACGGACCGGCATCTCTGCGAGATGGCCGAGCAGAGGCGCGAGCGTCCCGCTGGGCGCTATGAGCGGGCACCGAACGGCGGCCCACAGCGCGTGCTGAAGGACGGCCGACCCGAAGCGCTGAAACAGCAGAGCAATCACGTCGTCGAACCCTGGGTAGGCGAAGTGGCCGAGGAGGCCGAGGAGAGCGCGGGCTCGAGCCAACGAGATCTCGGGGCAGGTAGCGAGAGCGCGGAGTGCTTCGGTCAGTACCGGGGTGTGGTGAGTCTTGGCGTGCTCGATTACGCGCTCTCGCTGCTTGTCGTCCATGCCGGGCTCGAACAGGCTCCCGCTCAAGCGCTCGAAGTACGGTAGAGCAAGGCGGATCGACCCGTTCCTGAGCGCCGCGAGGCACAACACGGGATCAGGCCCAAGCGCCTCGACGATAGGGGCGACGCGAGCCGAATCCGTTTCGAGAAGACTCCAGCCGATCGCGGCGCGCACGGAGTCGCATGCGTTGGTGCTCTCGCTCCGGGCCCATTCAAGTGCAGATCCGAATAGCTCATCGACAACGGGGCCGGATCGTCCGTTCAAGAACCGAAGCGCCGAGAAGACCGTCCACGGCGCACTCGTGCGAAGGGTGGCGAGCGCCGAGAGGGGATACTGGCAGCAGGTAAGCGCCTCGCCTACGACCGGCCCGAAGTACGGATCGGCGAGGATACTCATGGGTGGTGCGACGGCGGTCAGCATTCGAGCCGCGGCCCGGGCCAGTATGTGCTCCATCAGGCGATCGTGGCGAAAGACGAAGCCATGCGCCGAATCGAGTCGACAGAGCGCGCCCTGTGCTACGAGCGCGCGGAGCGAGGCGAGAGCCGTCTCTCGTGTGGAGAACCAAGCCGACACGTCGCTCCAGGAGGGGCGAAGCACTCGTCGGGCGAGCATCTCGTCCGCGAGGAGTGCGAGGCTGTCTTCAATTTCTTGCGGCAGGATCGACCGCGAGCCCTGACGGGACGCCAGGCGGGCGGTCCCGGCGATGAACTCGCCCACGATGTCGTCCAGAAGATGCACGGTATCGCTCAGATCGGACGTGCCGCCGAGATGATGAGCGAACAGGCCGACGAGAAACGGGTCATCGCCGAGGCGCGAGCGGTACTCCTCAAGATGTGCGGTCGTGGCGGCGGGTAACGATGCGGCAAGGACGGCCCGCGATTCCTCTGGGAGAAAGCGCCCCACCAGCTCGACATGGATCCACGGCTCGCATTCTGGTTTTGGAAGAACCGCACGGAGAAGCTCTGGTCGAACCGGCGCGAGCATGGTCACTGGTGAGTGCTGGACACCGGTGGTAGCGTCCCCAGGTCTCTTTGACGGCGGGGCGGCTGCGCCGAGGAGCGTCCGAAGGGCGGCATCCGGATCGGCGGTCTGTTGAAGATCGTCAACGCAGAGCAGCAAACCAGAGCCCTCGGGGGCGAGCCCCAAAGCGATGCGCCCGGCGTCGACTTCGATTCCGGGGTAGAGGACATGGAGCCAACGGTCGAGACCAGCCTCGAGCCCGTCAAGCAGATAGCTCGGAGGCATCCAGAGTCCCACTCGACGGCTACCCAGCCAACGCTCTAGGACCTCCGCGGCGAGCACGGACTTGCCATATCCGGATTCACCGACAAGAAGCAGAAGGCTGCGGGAGCGCGCAGCGGCCTGCTCGAGGAGGCGCCCAGCATGCGGGCGCTCGTGGGGAGCGACGAGGGACTGTAAGAGCGCCGTCTTGCGGTAGGCCTCGAGGCTTCGTTGCCCGATCTCTAGAAGGAGAGCGACGGACAGCCGCTCCGCCTCGATGCCGAGATACTGCTTTCGGAGCCAGTGGCCATGCCTTTCGGTGTCGAGGAAAGCGACGAGACGCGACGCGTCCCAGATATCGACCTCGAGTCCATGTTGGCGCCCGGCCTCTTGAGCGCGGATCACGAGCTTGTCGGAAGGCGACTGGTTGCAGGTCAAGACGAGGGTGACGAGCGCATTGGGCTCACTCGCGCGGACGTGCGACGCCTCCGTCGCGGCCTTCGCGATGTCACCGTCCTTGGAATCGAGCCATTTGGAGGCGAGTGCTGCGCGGTCCGTCGTTGTGTGCTGAACCAACACCCACTCTGGGGGCGAGGAGCCGAGAACCCTGTGAATACCGTCTACTGGCGACGGGACGGCCTCGCCTTTCGAATTGAGGCCGGTATGCACGATGCCCGCGTACTTCGGGACCGCGGCACGCAAGACATTGGTTGCCAAGAGCTCGAAAAGCGATCGATCAGTGAGATTCGCGAGAGCGAAAGCGGTTGTCATCACGGCAGGGAGAGCATCGCTCGTGCTGCCGCGCCCCTAAGCCCGAACCCACCTGCGGGACGCGGCGTGACCCGGCTTCGGGCGTTGACGAGCTGCGACGCCGGGCGCAAAGAACCCTCGCCTATAAGAGAGGCCGGCACGCCTGAACCGAGCCGTGACGCCTGCGGTGAAGTGCCTGAGAGCGTCAGGCCGAGGGAGCGCCGGCGCACCTAGGCTGCAACCTGCTGGTACAGGAACCGCTGGAAGCCGGAGAACACCTTCCTGATCGTCTCGGCCTGCCCAAGGCCTGCAACGGCGTCCTTGAGGGAGTCGTGGTACCGCAGCCGCAGGAGCGGTGTGAGCTTCTCCCGGTCGAGTTCCTCAACGCCGACCGTAACGTAGTGGGCGAGGACGAACTGAGGAACGCCTGCTGCTTGCTGTCGAACCGAGAGCGAATCGCTTCCCGCAGGGCGGCGCGTTGCTCCCGCGTCTCGGGCGGCAACGCATAGGCGACGTGGGCGAGGACATCGAAGGTCGTTGTTCTGCGCGTCGATGATCGTCTGCATCCGGCGAGCTGGTCCTCCTGGAAGCCCTTCTCGGCGAGACTCTCGAGGAGCTTCCGGCGTGTGTCCGAGTTCCAGAGCGCCCGCAGCTCCGCTGTCTTTGAAGAACTCCGGAGCCCCCGAAGAGCATTCTTATGAACTGCTGCGCGGACATCGGCGTCCCGTCCGGGTGCCAGGAAGGTCGTGCTCATCATGTGCTGGATCGTCCGCGCCTTCCTGTCCGCGAGTTTCACGCGATCTTCCTCTGGCGCGGTTCGCTCGCCACCGCCCTTCGCCGGCTCTGGAGGGCGTGATGGAATGGGCGGGTAGGCGGGTTCGTCGTTGAAGGTTTCCACTGACGGGCTCACCGTCCCACTCCGGATCGTTGAAGTGGAGGTGTGCCTTCACGAAGTCGTAGATCGTGAAGTAGTCCTTCCTGTCGTAGAGGCGCGTCCTGCGTCCGATGATCTGTTTGAATCCGGATCATCGAGTTGATCGGGCGCATGAGGACGAGATGTTCCGAATGTTCCGCGCGTCGACGCCGGTCGAGAGTTTCTGGGACGTCGTGAGGATCGTCGGGATCGCCTTCTCGTTGTCCCGGAAGTCCCGGAGGTACCAGCCTGCCGAGCGCGCTGTCGTCCGCCGTGACGCGGTGGCAGTAGTTCGGATCCTTTGTTCGTCTTCATCTGGTTGATGAGGTCGCGACCGGCGAGCGCGTGTTCCTGCGTCGCGCAGAACACGAGGGTTCTTTTCTCCTTCTGGTTGATCTTGCTCCAGGAATAGCTTTCACCTGCGGGCTTCGCGCTCCTGGATCTCGATGTGATCTGCTGGAAGTCGGATTCCGTGTACCGCCGCCCGACCTCCACCTCGCCCCTCGATGAGCTTGTCGTCCGGCGTAGACGTACTCATCGAGTGGTCGTCGCGATCTATGCGCTTCACCCGAAACGGCGTGAGGAACCCGTCGTTGATGCCTTCCTTCAGGGAGATACACAGGCTCGCCGAAGTACGCGTACGTGCCGACGTTGTCCCAGGCTGGCGTCGCAGTGGAGTCCGGAGCTGCACTGCTGGGGCAAAGTACCCATGATCCCGCGCCAGTTGCTCTCGTCGTTCGCGCCGCCGCGGTGGCATTCGTCGATCACGATGAAGCCGAAGAAATCGGGAGGGTACGCGCCAAAGTATAAGAGGGCTTCCCGTCCGGTGGGCCGCTCATGAAGGTCTGGAAGATCGTGAAGAAGACGCTCCCGTTCTTCGGCACCTTGCCCTTCTTGCGGATGTCGGCCGGCGCGATGCGGACCAGGGCGTCCTCGGGGAAGGCGGAAAAGGCGTTGTAGGCCTGATCGGCCAGGATGTTCCGGTCGGCGAGGAAGAGGATGCGCGGGCGGCGGTGCGGCTCGCTGCGGCTCAGGTTCCAGCGGGCGTGGAACAGCTTCCAGGCGATCTGGAAGGCGATGAAGGTCTTGCCCGTGCCGGTCGCGAGCGTGAGGAGGATGCGGACTGCCCTCGGCGAAAGCGCCTCGAGGACGCGCTGGATCGCGATCTCCTGGTAGTAGCGTCCTTCGAAGTACCCACCCCGATCCTCGAATGGAACGGCGGCGAAGCGGTCGCGCCAGGCATTCTTTCTCGAAGGTGGTTCCAGAGTTCGTCCGGCGTCGGGTACGACGTCAGCTCGCCTCGGTCCCTTCCTCCATGTCGATGCCGTAAATGCCCTGCCCGTTCGTCGCGTAGGTAAATCGCACCGCGAGTTTCCCCTGCGTAGTCCTTTGCCTGTCCGGACGCCCTTCGTGAGCGGCTCATCCCACGCCTTCTCGCCCACGACCGCGAGCTTCGTGTTCCGGTGGTAGAGGAGGACGTAGTTTGCAAGGCTTCGCGCTTGCTGCTGCTCTCGAGCCGGCCGAGAGGACGGGCACTCGCGATCTTGCTGCCTTCACGACGCCCTTCATCCTGGGCGGCGAGCGGGTCGATGTGTTCGGCGCGGGTTTCGGCTTCGTTCATGGGAGGCGGTTAGAGCTGGCCGGTGAAGGCGCGGTGGAGGAGAGACTGTTTCCAGCGCAGCGAGCGCGGTCAGCTTGCTCTCGTACATTCCCGAGGCGCGTGCGATTTCATCGCGGAGCGCGTCGAGTTTCACGATCGCCTTGTTCCGAGAGCGGCGGCGTCGGCATCACGTAGGTGAGTACTCTGTGCCAATTGATGTTCGCTTGGCTTACGCTCGATCATCACGGTCCGGCCGTAGTCGCGAGCAGCGGAACTGTTTAGAAAGTAGTTCAGATAGCCTGCGTCTACGAGACCTTCTCTTCGGTGAATCCGGATGAGGTACCCGGCGAACAAGGCGGGGCGCTCGCCGAGTGTAGATCGCCGACTTGCCGACGAGCTCGACGCTATTCGTCCGATTGAAGAGGACGTCGCCCTTTCTTCAGACGATACTTGGCGATCTCGGCGTCGTCGTCTGTGTAGACGAGGTTAGTCCAGTCCAGCCTTTCGTTTTGAATGCTTCCTCATCCGGAGGACGGCAAGCATTCTTCCATTGGCTTGACTTCGCCGATGTGCCGTATTCGACCTGAGCCTCACAGAGGTCACCGAGCGTCTTCAGCTCCCAGCCCTGGTGGATGACAGAGTCGCGATAACTCTCTCAAAGACTGCCCGGGCGTTCCGTGCGTTTCGTTCCGCAGTCGTTGCCGCGGCGGTGATTCCCTGCGAACGCGTCGTCATGAGTCCTACGATCTCGCCTTTTTTGTTCCTCAACACGCGGAACTGAACCGAATCACTCTGAGATGTTCCCTGGTTGAGCTTCGCGCTAACCTGAAACGAACTCACGCAGGTCAGAGTGATTGAGGTGAGGATCAGCCATTGATCAAGGAGCTTGTCTCTCGGTGGGCCTTAGAACGGGCATGGTTGTTCACCCACACGCGACCCTTCCACCGCGAACGCGCTGCTTTCACCCGGCCCCCATTTCGCCCCATCCTCACCGACAAGGACGAGCCGTTCATCGAACAGAGATAGCCTCGCGACGTAATCGAGGATCCCGGTCGCCCCGTAAGTACGGTATTCCCCGAGACTCTGTCGTGCTTCGCTATGGGTCGTTCTCAGGCTATCGAGAACGTCGCACGTTTGCCGAGTGGCTGTGTTCAAGGCCCTTCATAGAAGCGCCTTGATCTTCAGCACCTTCGCGCTTCCGGCGTCGAGAGCCGCGATCTCCTTCAGGATTGCCTGCGGGCTCCGGTGCGCGATCACTTCACCACCGTCAGGATTCTTCACAGAGAGATCGAAAGTCGTCTGGTCGATCGACTTCGCGTCCACCGTCCACGACTTCGCCGACACCGCGAACGTCTCTTGGAGCTGAGCGAACTCCACGAGGTCATCGTCGTTGAGCGGGTTCGTCTTCCCGAGGTTCCTGCCCGGATCGAGCTGGTAGTACCAGGTCTTCTTCGTAGGCGTGCCCTTTTCGAAGAAGAGAACGACCGTCTTCACGCCGGCGCCCAGGAAGGTGCCTTGCGGACAGTCAAGCACGGTGTGGAGGTTGCAGGACTCCAGGAGAAGCTTCCGCAGGCTCACGGAGGCGTTGTCGGTGTTCGAGAGGAACGTGTTCTTGATGACGACGCCTGCGCGCCCGCCGACCTTCAGCATCTTGATGAAGTGCTCGAGGAAGAGGTACGCCGTCTCGCCGGTTCGGATAGGGAAGTTCTGCTGAACTTCCTTCCGCTCCTTCCCGCCGAAGGGCGGGTTCGCGAGAATCACTTCGACGCGGTCTTTCTCCTGGATGTCGGCGAGGTTCTCGGAGAGCGTGTTCGTGTGGAGGATGTTCGGCGCCTCGATGCCATGCAGGATCATGTTCATGATCGCGATGACGTAGGCGAGCGACTTCTTCTCCTTGCCGTAGAAGGTGCGCTCCTGGAGCGTCTTCAGGTCCTTCGTCGTGAGGTTCTTCTTCCCTTTCATGTAGACGAAGGACTCGCAGAGGAAGCCCGCGGAACCGCACGCGCCGTCGTAGACCTTCTCGCCAACCTTCGGCTTCACGACCTGGACCATCGCGCGGATGAGCGGGCGAGGCGTGTAGTACTCGCCGCCGTTTCGGCCCGCGTTCCCCATGTTCTTGATCTTCGCTTCGTAGAGGAGCGACAGCTCGTGCTTCTCGGCTTGCGAACCGAACCGCAGCTCGTCGATGTGGTCGATGATCTCGCGGAGGTTGTAGCCGCTACTGATCTTGTTCTTGATCTCGGCGAAGATCTCCCCGATCTTGTACTCGATCGTGTTCGGCCCGCTCGCCTTCGCCTTGAAGCCGTGGAGGTACGGGACGAGCTTCAGGTTCACGAAGTCGCGGAGGTCGTCGCCCGTCTTCGCCCGGTTGTGGTCGATCTGCCCGTCCTTCCCCTTCGGCGCCGCCCACTCATCCCAGCGGAACTGCTTCTCGAGGAGGAAGGTGTACTTCCGCCCCGCGAGTTCCGCCTCCATGGCTTTCTCTTGTTCCAGGGTCTCGAGGTACTTCAGGAAGAGGAGCCACGACGTCTGCTCGGTGTAGTCGAGCTCCGTGGTGCAACCAGCCTCTTTCCAGAGGACATCGTCGATGTTCTTGAATGCCTGTTCGAACATGTGTGGGAAACCTCGGTCGAGCGTTAGGACCAGACGGTAAGTCGCGCCGCGCCAGTACGATAAGTATGCCACGCGCGCCGAGTGTTTGACACTGGCGGAGGGGCGCTGCCGATTCACGCGGCTACGATTCAGGGGTACGATAGAAGTGGGCATCCGTACCCCGTCCGACACATGAAACTCACACTCCATCTCCTGCACGATCACCGCCCGACGGGGCCGCGGATCGCGAAGATCGACCAGTGGAGCGGGCGCGCCCTCTGCGTCCCCCGCGAAGACCTTGACGAGGTCCTGAAGCGCAAGGAGCTGGACGGACCCTGCCTCTACTTCCTCATCGCGCAGTCGGGCACCGCTGCCGCACCGCGCGTCTACGTCGGGGAGGCGGACGGGTTCCGCGCCCGGATCATGACCCATGTCGGCACGAAGGACTGGTGGCGCGCCCTCGTCGTCTTCTACAGCACCGACGGCTCGCTCACGAAGGCGGGGATCCAGTACCTCGAGAGCAAAGCCGTAGCGCTCCTCCGGGCTGCGGGCTGGTGCAGCCTCGAGAACGGAAACGATCCCGCGCTCCCGAGCGTCCCCGAGGAGGACATCGGCGGCCTCGAGGTCTTCCTCAAAAACGTCACGGTCATCATGCCAGTGCTCGGCTACAACCTCTTCGCGGAGGCTCCTGCCGCGGCCTCCGGCTCGGACGCCGTGCCGGAACCGGTACCCCTTCCCGCGGGAAAGAGCTTCGACACGATCGTCTGTCCCGCGCGGGACGAGGGGTTTGAGTCGGCCTTCCTCGGACAGCGGGCGTGGTGGGCAATCCGCATTCGCGAGGAGAACATCCCGAAGCTTCGCTACATCGCGATCTACCGTGTCGCGCCGACCTCTGCGATCACGCACTACGGAGAGATCGAGCGCGTCGAGCCCTACACCGGGACGGACGAGCCCCAGGGGAAGTTCCGCGTCGTCCTGAAGGGCGACCCCGTGGCTCTTTCCCATCCGGTCGGTATCGGGAAGAACGCCCACCTGAAGCCCCAGGCGCCCCGGTACGCCGCGCTCGCCGAGATCCTGAAGGCGAAGTCACTCGACGACGTGTTCAGTAGGTAGCCCCCTCCCGTGGCCACTCCTACCGCCCTCGCGAATCTCGCCCGCTCGTCGCACCGGGTGGACCTCACCCTGGTGTACTCCGCCAGCGGCCCGGCGAAGCGGAGCGTCGACCGGTCATGCAGGGCCTAGAAACGGCACTGCCGTCGAGCAATCTACTCGCCCGCAGGGTGAGATCCGGGAGGCTCGTCGGCAAGACGGGGCGCCGCCTTGACGCCGAGATCGAGAAGGTCCGTGCATCCCTTCGCCGGGAGGAGCCCGAGCAGTTCCTGAATCGCCTCTTCGAGGTCCGCTGAGGGCTGAGAACGCGCTCCCGAGATCACGCCGCGGATCGCGGGAGCCTCGTAAGAGAGGGTCATTGGTTCCGATTCGCCTCGCACGACCCACGTCAGAATCAGCACGGCCGCCACGGAAATCACCGGCGCGAGCGCCATGAGCGCTTCCAGGAGCCAGTGATTCGCTGGTATTCCTCCGCGGAGTTTCGCTGCCCGGAGAAGCCGATCCGCCGCCCACGCTGCGTCGAACTGCTTCGACGCGAACCACCAACTGTACGCCTCGAGTTCCTCGGGATACGCCTCCGGTCGTGCGGCGATCGTATCGAGGCGAGCATCCCAGAGGTCCCTCAGCCGGGCGAGCGCATCGGGCGGAACGGTTCCTTTCTCGCGGTGGAGCGCCCTACCAACGGACTCAATCGCATGACTCGTCAGGGCATCCGGCGCGACAGCGAGGATTTTCAAAAGGGGGCTCGTCGGCGCGAGGGTGAGCGCTCCGTGGACGAAGAGCCAGGTGAGCCGCTCGCAGAGACGCCGTTCCTCCTCGGCGCGTACGCCCGGGTGTTCAAGGAACCGAGCCACCTCCCCCTCGTAGATGTCCGCGAGGGCTGCATAGACCCGAGCGTCGGCCGGGGAGTACCGCAGATACGCGTCCCACGCGGCGCGGCGCAAGGTCTCTTCGTGCGGTGCAGCCGGGAAGATCCGCTCCTTCCACGCCGCGAGCCACGGTAGATCCAGATACGCGAGTCGCCCGATCTGCAGGCCGAAGACCGCGCGCACTGAAGGGCTCGGCTCGAGGGTGGAGTCCAGCCGTTCTTCGAGTAGCGCTTGCACCTCGGGCATGGAAGCAAACCCCACCTCCGCATTCGGGCCTTCTTCCTCACGCACCCAGAGGGCGTACTCCATCGCGAGCTCCAGCGCACGGCCTCGAAGGCTGTTGATCGCGCTCTCGACGAAGTCGGTGGCCTTGCCGTCCATCTCTGGGGTGGGCGATGTCGGGTCTCGCGCGAGCGTTTCAAGGATGCCCCAGACGCTGCTGCGGGAAGCGAGCGGGATTCGGCGTTCGCCCGGAGCTAACCCGTCGCGCAGGGCGTCCAGGACCACGTCCCGGACCCAGCGCCACCCGGGATCCCGTCCCAGGGCCGCTTCGGCGGTCGCGCTCTCGACCAATTCCTGCCGTATCGCCCACTCGCAGTAGCTCAGCACTTCCGCCCACGGGATGGCCCGCCCTTCCTTCTGCGCGGTGAGGAACCCTGCGAGGATTCCACGCACATACGTGGGCTCGATCACCTGAAGGGCTTCAACGCTCGCGGCGTAGACGGCCGGCCGCGCCGCCACGATCTGCGTAAGGACTGCCGATAGTCCTTCCCGCGTTGGGTCTTCGAACGGATTCGCAGATGGAACCCAGGTATCGAGGAACGTCCGTAAGTCGGCGATGCTCAAGGCCGCAAGCGCGTCGGCCTGGACGGGGGTCCGAGATCCCCACGTACCGAACGAGGCTTTCGTGTACATCAGGAATTCCGGGTGGCGGGCCTCGCCATGCTGCGCAACGAGACGGCGGTAGCGTTCTGCATGCTCCAGTGGCAGGAGCGGCGCGATGAGGGAGAGCGCTCTCCGCGCAATCCGCTCCCGCAGCTCTCGCTCCTCCTCCGGCGACAACGGCGTTTCGCCGTTGCTCGCTCGCTCGTCGCGCATGCGGTCCACGGCGGGGGCGTGCTCGAGGAGCGCGAGGACCTCCTCCTGCTCATGGATCGCGAGCACACCGAAGCGGTCCCGGAGGAGCGTGTGGTACTCGTGGTAGTAGGCGTTTCGAGTGAGGAGCTCACGGTCGAGGAGTGCCTTCCGGATCCGCTCCCGATCCGGCGGCTCGGTCGTCCGCAGGAGATTCAGTTCCAGGCGGCGCTTCAGCGGCTGCGCAGCCTCCCCCTGTCGAAGCCGGGCCACGACGGTCGCCAGGCGATCCGGAGCGGCCAGAGCCGCAGCCGCGGCGTCGCGTATCCCGGAGAGCAGTGCATCGAACGCGCTCTCCGACTCGTTCTGGTCGCTCTCCTCGATCGCAGGCCGCATTGCGTGGTTCGAGACGCCCCCTTCCCCGGCGGCATCATCTGCCGCTTCGAGAAGTTCAAGGAGAAACAGGAACCGCTCGTAGGGATCAGGGATGAACTCCGCTTTCGGGAGGACCTCTCCCACGAGCCGCCGGTAGTCCCACGGCTCGAGTCGCGCTGTCACCTCGCGTCCGTGGCCACGCGGGCGCCTCCGGAGTTCGAGGAGGAGCCGGAGGATGCGTCGCGCGGTCGCGTCGTCCCCGCCCTCGTGCAGGTGTGCGGCGAGGGTCTGAAGCTCGGAGGGGTGGAGGGTGAAGAGACGGTCCTGCCGCTCCACCCACACCAGGATGCGCGAACGGGCCTTCTGCGCCAGACCGATGGGCATGGCCGTCAGCGCCTCGAGGACGTCCCCAATGACGCGGACGTTTTCGGTGTCATCCATCGCGTCGAGGGCCGACGCGACTGCCTGCTGAGCCCCGCTCTCGCGCGCCATTCGCGCCAGGAAACGCGACTCCGGCCACGCGAAGTACGTCGTCGTCCGTCGCTCCACGTCGACGATGGGCGCGGGCGGGGTCTGGAACATGCCCTTCCTCCGGAGCATCGGGACCCAAGCCGGGTTCGTGAGCGCCTCGAAGAAGAAGCGGTGCGCCACCTCGTTTCGCGGCATCACAGCGACGAGGCGCGCTGCGTCCGCCTTCGTCGGGGCGGGTAGCTCCCGCAACGTAGCCAGGACAGCGAAGATCCGGTCGTACCGTGCTTCGAAGCGTGCGAGGACGACGTCGAGAATCCGGGTCATCCCGTCCCAGAGCGCGCGGAACCGCGCATCCACAGGACGTGGCGCCTCGAAGTTGTTCCGGTGGACATAGCGGATCAGGCGAAAGTCGCCACGGGCAAAGGCGAGCCACGTTGTCGTGATGTCATCCGCAGGCGGTATCCCCAGGGCGACGAGGACCGCAAGGATCTCCTCGCGTTGCGATGAGCCTGTGTCTGCCCGTTCATCGTCCGCATCCGCCTCTCGCCATTCGGCTTCAGCGCGGCGGTCTCCCGCCACGAACGAGGTCGGGGCATCTTCCGAAGAAGGAGCCCCGCCTTCCTCCGCAGCAGGTAGCCCATCTGCGGGCAACGAGGTCACAGCAGAGCGAATCGCGGACTCGATCTCTCGCAGCAAGTGCGCAACCAGGGCAGTCGTCGAGGCGAACATCTCCTGGACGTCCATGAGCCGACACGCATCACGGTAGTGGGCTGCCGGTCCGGGTCCGAGAAGGCGCTCGAGGCGTTCGTGAATCTGTCGCTGCCGAGGGTCAGCGATGCGGTATGGGCCGTCGTCACGGGGACCGGGATTCTCAGAGATTGCCATTGCGGGATACGCAGATGCAGTTTGGCGCGCCGCGGCCTTGCCGTCTAGCCCTAGGCTGACGTGCTCCCATTCGGGCGCTCTACGCTACGACGCCGCCCCAGGGGGGTCGCGCATGAGGTCGATCTGATCCCAGTCGAGACGGCCGCGCCACGGCTCGACCACATCGGCGAGCTCCCGCACCGGACACTCCAGGTACTGGTCTTTGAGGTCCGAGTCGTCCCACTTCTTCTTCAGCTGGCGGAGGAGGAGGTGCGCTTCACCGCGTACGGAGGATGGCGCCGTTGATGCGGGGATCAGCCCGTGCGCCCAGAAGGCAGTTGCGGCGTCGCTACATGCCAGGAAGAGGCGACCGGCGGCCCAGCGCTCGTGTCGCGATCGCGACACGAGAAAGCGCTCGAGCCAGTGGCGCGCGAAGACCTCGTGGTCGAGCCGGCGCTGCGCGGTGGCCCCGATTCGCTCCACCCAGACGGATGGGTCGGAAGCGGCAAGCGCCTCCCGGAATCCGGCGTCCGGTGGCAGCCAGCCCGCTATGAAGCGGGCACGGGCTCGATCGCGCTCGCGCGGGCTGTGAAGCCCTTCGGAAACGGCTGCAATCAGACGACGATCACACGTCACGCGTGCTGCCATCGCCACCTGGACCAGCTCGGAGTCCGAACGGCAATCCTGCAGGAGCGCTCGAAGGAGCTCCGCTGCGATCTCGTCGTTAGCGGCTGCCTCGTGAATCGCAGCGAGGGCCCAATCGAGCCCACCGCTGACGACGATACGGTTCCCCTGGGACGCCGCATCGCGCTTGAACGGGTAGACGACCGCCCACAGCCTGTGCGTCTTCGGATGCGCGCTCCTGAATGCTCGGCGCACGACAGGAGGGAGCAGCCCGTTGCTGAACAGCCGTGCATACCGCGGCGCGGCGAGGATCGCGTCGATCCAGGCCTCGAACGCCTCGGCGTCGAGCTCTCCCACGATGCTCTCGGGAAGCTGCCGGGTCTCGTCGACACTCCTTCTCCCGCCCTCTGAGGAGAGCGCCTGGAGCTCTCCAAGGAACTGTTCCTGGAGCGCTGCGATCGCCGTCCGGACCACGACATCATCCGAATCGTCGCTCCGTGGAACGGCCATCCGCGCCGTGAGCGGCGCCGCGAGTGCACGCGTGACCCACAGGCTCTTCCTGTTGTCGGGATGCCGACGACGATTGAGAAACCCAGCGTACTGCCAAGCGGCGGTCACCGCGTCCTTTGCAGCGGATACGAATCGGCCGAAGGCCGATGCGGGTATGTCGGACGGCACGCGACAACGGAGCAGCAGGAAACGGGCTGCATCCTCGTCGGGGCCGCGTCGCGATGCGTCCACAGCGAGTCGCCTTACATCTGCCTCGCAGAGATCTGCGTTCAAGTAGCCGAGGAGGTAACGGGCCCGCCGGAGTTGCAGCCCTCGCCGCTCCGTCCGCGTTGCGGCGAGGGCGAGCGACCGCAGCGACTCATCTGCGGCTGCCCCGAGGACCTCGTAGTAGCCTGTCCACTCGAAGCCGAATCCGTGGGACAAGAGCAGCCGAAGGCGGTCCTTCGCGCTGGCTCCAGCCATGGCGCATAGATAGCCCCGCTCGAGCGCGTGGCGACGATCGTGGTTCTTGGAACCCTGACGGACGGCACGGAGCAGCCTCGTCCGCGCAGCGGTATCGACGAGTGCCGCGTGCCCCTCCAGGTCCCACGACCAGCTTTGTTCGTTCGCACGGATGCGCCGGGGGATGTCGTCGAGGACTGCGCGGGCAATCGCAGCTGCCGCAGTCGGCGCCCAGGCCGCGAGTGCTGGCTCTAGGGATTCATGGTCGCTGTCGTCGATTGTGGAGCATTGGTGCGCCGCGAGTCGCGTGGGGGGCGCGAACTGCGCGAGCGCCGCTCGCGCGAGGGCCGCGCGCCAGGCACGACTCGGCCGAGGCGCCTCGGGCTCCAGGGCCAGCTCGCGGGCACGCCTGAACACCTTGAGCACGTCCGTCCCCGCCGGCACCGCACTGCTCGTCAGGGTACGGAACTCCTCTGCCTCGAGGGCATCGCTGCGCCACACGCCAAGCTCAGGCTTCGGGAGGTGCGCCGCCACGTCCGCGAGGTCCCGTCGCTCGGCGAGGTCGATCAGGCTTCGGACGAGAAGGGTGCGTCGGGAGCCGGGCGTCCGCTCGCACCCGTCGACCTCTCGCTCGTACGCGAGGTGCTCGGAGGTCTCCAGCGCGGCGCGGACGGCGAACACCTCTCCAGCGGTCAGGTAGCCGGAGACAGCCTTCCTTGAGGCGAGGAGCGCGAGAATGTCTCGTGGCGCGATGAGTCCGGGACACCTGGAGGCAAGGGAGAGGCCGAAGCGCTGGAGGTGTCGCGTCGCCTCTCCCACCGTCGCGTGGCCAAGCACGAGGTCGAGGTCCCGAAGGGACGGATCGCCGAGGACTTGCTGCACCTCCTCGGGCTTCTCTTCCTTACCTCCGAGGTACCACCGGGCGCCCACAGGGACGGTGCGGAACCACTGGCAGACGGCCGCGGTGATGGCCGCTTTCGCGTCGTCAAGGCCCTTTTCGATGACGAGCTGCGCAACCGCGACGAGGGCGTGCGCGTCGGGGCGTGTGAGGAGCTTGGGGACGAGCCTGAGCGTCGGCTCGACAAGTAGCAGTGCGAGGCTTCGCACCTCCTCGACATCCTGGCGAGAGAAGTTGCGAGCCGAAAACCATCTCGAGAGCAGCGAATCGAGGACCTCCGGCCTATCTCGCCCGTCGTTGGCGAGTAGCGAGACCGTCGTCGCCGCGCGGAGCCAGCGGATCTTCTCGTCGTCGTCCGCGTTCGGGTCGAGAATGTCGGCGAGGACTTCATCCAGGCGCTTGCCGGCGGGGTGAAGAAGCTCGCGGCGGATGAAGAGGCCCATTCCGAGCGCGAGCCGAGCGGGATCGAGCGTGAGCATCCCGTCTGGCTCGGACCGGACTACCCCCTCCGAGTGCAGCTCCATGACCGCCGCGTTCACCTGGTCCGTCAGGTGCGAGACTTTCTTGCGTACGGCGGCACGCGATAGTCGTCGATCCTTCTGCCAGCTCTGCGCAAGCTCAAGCAGCACTTCCTTAAAGGTGTCGGCACCCGCAGTTCCCGTGCCGATCGCGGCGCGGGAGCGCACTTTGTCGCTCGCATCCAGGTAGTAGAGGACGGACTCGGTGCTGCCGGCGAAGCGGCCGACCTCGGTACGGTAACGGAGGAGAAGGTCGAGGAAGCGCGGTCGAGCGACCATCGCGCGCGCCGACGGCGGAATCGTCTCGAGGACGTCGGGCCCGACGTTGCGGCGACGGAGCGCTTCCGCGAGTTCCGCGTCGTCGAACGCGCCGAGTGGGAGACGCTCGATCGTGCGGCCACCGAGCCAGGACGCGTCGTCGTCGAACTCGCGTGCTCGGACACTGACGAGGAGTGACGGTGACCGTTCCTTCGGTTCAAGGAGCGTTTCGCGGTTGTCGTCGCGGCCGAGATGCGGATACTCCGGGGTGGCCTCCATGGGTATGGGCGCCGCCCATCTGATAAGCGAGGAGAGTGCATGAGAATCCGTGAGGTACTCGTTGGCGCCGTCGAGCACAACAAGGCACCACGGGCCGATGCCGGCCCGTGTGCGCTGGCGTTCGATGATTGCTCCTGCGTGACGCGAGAAGGACCCGAGGGCCGTCCCCGCGAGGCGAAGAACGAGCGTCCCGATGTCCCCACGGGCTTCCTTCCCACGACTCGATGAGATGAAGAACACCGGCACGGAGAGCGCTGGCAGATTCTCCGAGAGCCAGCGGTAGAGGAGCCACGTCTTACCGTCGTAGCGGTCACCTGTGACCACTCCAACGGCCGGTGAGGCAGCGCAGTTCGCGCGACCCCACCACTCGGTGAGGCGCGCTTCCGCGGTACGCGGGACCGCCTTGCTGGGGTCGAAGGGAACGCCGAACTCCACCTCAGCATCCACCTGAATCGACTTGAGGAGGCTACTGTTCTGGCGACGCACAAGATGCCGCCAGGTCGGAAGGTCCAGAAGCTCCTGCCGGAGTCGATCTTCCCACTGCTGGAATCCCGGCTTCCGGCGGATAGCCTTGAGCTCCCTTCGGATCACCTGCGGCTCCGGGAGTGGTCCCTTCGCGTTCGAGCTCTGCCAGGCCCGATCTGTCACACATGCCACGGTGGTCTCGATGTCCGTCGCCGCAAGTGCTTCGAGCGGCGAGACGTTCCCGAGTTCCGAAGTCGTGTCCTGCGGGTCGAGGATGAGTACCGATATCCCCTGCCGGGCGCCCGCCTCACGCAGGTCATGAGCGTCGAGGGCTTTCAGACCACGCGTGCTCACGAGGATCCAGAGCTGGAGCTCCGGATGTTTCTGGGCCGCCTGGGAGAGCCCACCAAGGAGGTCGCGGGAATCGAGAGGCGACGTTCCGTACCGCTTGTCCTCAATGCCGAACGGCGTGTCGGAGAGCGCGTCCACGCCCTCTTGCGCGCCCGCGGCGCAGCGCCGGATGCGCTCTCCCGACAATTTCGACATGAGCCGCGCAATGAGCTCCTCAAAGCTCTTGTCGCCGCTCGCACGGAGGCGATTCATCCCGGCGAGGGTGGCGGGAGCGCCACTCGGCTGTGCGCCACCTCTCGATCGGCTTTGAGGAGCGGGATCCGAATGGGGGCGGCGGGTTTTCATTCGCACTGTCACGGGGCGGCTCATTGGGTTCGTCTGGATTCTGGTCGCAGACTCGCAGCCCGTCCAGCTGAGGGTCTCACGCTACACCAGAGAAGCGGAGGCGATCACCAACCGGGGAACACGAAGTCGGGCGGAGCGGCAAACGCCACCCCGCCCGAGAAGAACTGTAATGATCAGGCAACCACCGGGATCGGCGGCCGCCAGGGGCGGCAGGCCGTGGGAGAAGCGGAAGGCAAGGTCGGTCCGGTGCCGTAGTGGAGGGGCAGTGCGGCGAGTGCGGCCGGTCCATCTCGAGGTGCTGACGCTCCCGACCGGCCACCTCTTGAAGCGGCTCGTGAGGAAGCGGGGATGACGGAAAGAGGCCAGCGGAATCGCTGGCCTCTGAAGGGAGAGGGGACTGGAGAAACGGAGAGGGCTACGCGCGGACGACGAGGAATGGGATCTTCGAGGACGGCTCCGGAGTCTCGACGGCCTGGAGGAACTCGGTGATCTGGGTCTCGAGTTCCCGAGCGTCCTTCGCGGCACCGAGCTGGTAGAGGAGTTCGACGACGTCGGCGACCTTCTCGAGGAGATCGAGGAAGCGCTTGAGATCGGGAGAGACGCCGAGCGCGAAGGGGAGGCCGGAAGTCATGGTGTCCTCCTGGTGCTGGAAGACGCGGGCCGTGGAGGCGCGTCGACGGGTGACTCGGAGAGGATGAAGAAGTCGTCGAGGATCCGGTTCAGGAGAACGGTCATCGGTATCCGGCGGCCATTCTGTTCCCGGAACCAGACCTTGAGGCGGTAGAGGCGGCGGACGTTCCGCTCCTCGAGGAGCGGTTGGTAGAGGCGGACGCGGCCGCTCACGCGATCAGTTCCTCGGTAGTGTCCTTGGAGCTTTCGCCGAAGAGACTCGCGATCGAGGAGTGGCAGTAGGCGCAGACCCGCGGCGGCCCGTCGTAGATGAGCTCCGCGTCGACCATGCGCCACCGGGGCTCGGGAGTGGCGAGCGGGTCGAGGGCGAGGGAGATCAGGTTGACGCAGTCGGCGCAGCGGCGGTTCCCGTCGCCCATGAGGTAGATGACGGGGATGGGGGTGTCGGCGACGGTGGAACGGAACGAGCCGTTCGGCGAGACGAAGTCGTCGGGGAATCGGGGATCGGACGACTCCATCTAGTAGTCCCCCTCGAGGTAGTAGTCGGCGGCGGTGATGCAGGTGTCCCGAAACTCCTCGTCCGGGTCCTCCTCGGCATTCGTGAGGCCTGCGGTCGGATCGGGCGGGTCGTCGAGGAGGGCGCGCGCGCAGCGGGGGCAGAGCGCGAACGTCTTCGCGGAGCCGGGGTCGTCCAGGAGCCGGACGGCATCGGTAGAGCCACAGTCCTCGCAGGTGCGCTTCGTGGCGATCTCCACGGGGAACCTCCTTTCTGTCTGTCGGGATTGCGGGGCTTCAGGCGGCCTTGCGCTCGGGCGCGGCGACGGTGGTCGCGTCCTCTCTGCCTGCCCGGAGGATCGTGTCGGCGGCTTTGAAGATGCGTGCGGCCGACCCATCGGGGAGTGGCTGGCCGGAGCCGTACCAGGACTGGATGTATCCGCGGGCGTAGTCCGCTCCGGGAAGCTCGAGGGCTTCGAGGCAGAGGAGGGCGACGGCCTCGGCCTCCGCCTCGACGAGTGACTTCGGAAGGTCGGTCTGGTCCGTCCCGGGCTCCGTCGTGTGCCCGAGGAGGATGTGTGCGAGCTCGTGGAAGAGGGTCTTGGCGGGGAGCGCGGCGATCGGGCTCACGGCAACGGTGCGGTCGCGGGCGTAGCCCTGCACGTTGCCATCCGGGTGGGCGAAGGGGACTCTGCGAACGCCGATCGAGCCGAGCGCGCGAGCTTCGTCCCACGTGGGGATCGGGACGGCGGCAGGGAGGTTCGGGCCGTCGGTCTGCCCGAGCACAAACCACCGCGGCTTCCAGGCGAAAACCGTCTTCAGGCGGGGTGGGCCGGGCGGGGTTGGGGACGACGCGTCTTCCCGCACCCGGACGGTGACCGGCATGCAGAGGACGATCGCTCTCTCGCCCTTGCGGACCGAGCGCCCGAGGGCGTTCCACTTCTGGAGTGTCGCGATGGGGCCGGGCGGCAGATTGCGGAGCTGGCACTGGAACATGGCCGCGAGCTGGTTGCCGAGGCTGTAGCCGTGGAAGCGGCTGTAGGCCTCGAGGAGGAGGCCGGGGCGCGAGACCGCGCTGGAGAGAAGCTCCGACCAGCGCGGCGAGAACTCCGAGGGCATGGAGCGCTCCTTTCGAATGGGAGCGCCGAGCCGGGGCTCGGGCGCTCAGTGCTTGAGGTAGATGACGGGAAGCTGCGGCTCGTCCCAGCAGTGCCGGCAGTCGCCGCAGCGGGCCGGCGTCTGGAAGGCTTTCGGGCAGGTGACGGCGGCGCGGTTCGTGGTGACGGTGCTCCCGGCCGCGAAGCCGGGGAGGACGGGCGGCGCCTCGTTGATGAGGAGCGCGCTCGGGCGGATCGTGACATTCGGGAGGGAGGCGAGCCGATGGAGGGAAGTGAGGAGAAGGTCGCCGTAGCGTCGCGGGAGGCCGCCTCGCGCCCAGCTCCTGGTCGGTGCCCAGAAGAGGACGCGGGGGAGCCTGCGGGCGATTTCCGTCCAGGCATCGACATAGTCGGGGCGGAAGAAGTCGCCGGAGTCGTGGAGGCGAAAGTAGCGATCGGCCCGGGCCAGGATGTGGCCGATGAGGACGGGGATGAAGGTGCCGTGCTCGAGGGCGTCGAGCGTCCAGGTGAGTCGACGGGCCTGGGCGTCCTTCACCCCCTTCCAGCGGTAGCGCTTCCGGCCGTCGGCGTAGCAGGAGGCGCAGACCGAGGAAGGGGTGAGGACTGCCCCGGGGCAGGTGGTGCGGGCTGGGAGACTGTAGGAGCTCCCGGGCATCGCGGAGGTTTGGGTGAGGATTTGGAGGGGAGGCGGCTCCGGGCACGGAACGGTCTGATCGGGCGGGTCGGGCGAGACCTGGATGTCGGGGCATGGCACAACGTCGTCCTCCGTATGCGTAGACCAAGGTCGAGCCGGTGTCGGTTGAACCGAGGCGCCTTCGATCTCGGCACGAAACTGAGCGGTCGATGAGCTGGACGATCTGAGCTGCGGACGTTACGGTGACAAGGTCATGTAACGACTTGTGACGTGAGGTATCTCCTCTACCTGGTAAGTCTGCTGGCGATCGTCGCGCTCGTCGTTTGGAGCGTGAGGCCGTCGGGAACATCAAAAGAGGAGTACATGCTCGCTGAGGTTCGGAGTGTTCTCGAGAGGTACGACGTGCGTGAGGGACGTGAACAGCCGAAGGACATGCCAATCCTCGCGGCGTGGATGCAGAACCTCGCGATCCTCGGCGAGGAGGTTCTTTGGGACTCCTTCACGCTTCAGTCGTTTATCGAGGGAAACGGGGGATTCAAGGATAGGAGGCTCGGCGCGGCCATCGTCGAAGTGAGTGGGCAGACCGTGAATCGGAGGGAGGGGGAATACGGGACGCTCTGCGTCGAGTTCGCCGCGCTTGAGGACTCGGAATTCGGAATGTGGCGCGAGATCCTCGTGCAGGAGTGCGGCGAAGAACGAGAGCGCCTGAACAAGTGGAAGGAACGCGTTGACTTCAAGCCGGTGAACCCGGGTGCGACTGGCGACGCAGGGTAGGTTCCTCGAGGAGGCGATCGCGGAGGCGGGAGATGAGGCTGACGCCGGTATGAACGTGATGCACTAGAAACGTCGTCCTCCGAATGTGTGGAGTCAGGGCGAGGACGCCCTCAGGCGACCGACGCACGCATCAACTGACCGAAAAAGTGGTCAGGGGCCGCCCCTCAAACGAGGGAGACCGCGATGGGCGCCACGTCAGCCGCCGGAGAGGGTCGTCTGCCCGTGCACTGGGGACGACGCGTGGGCCGGGTTGGAAAGGGGCGTTCGCTGCCGGGCGATGACGCCTGGAGTAAAGCCCGGAACCGGGGCGGATTGGGAGGGTCGCGGTGCTGACCGGGACGGGGAGTCTCAGGGGGACCGAGGAGGCATCGCTTCGTCGCGCGCTGCGGCTGGGACGCCCCGTCCCTCGCCCAGGAAGGCCAGGTCCGGCCGCTCGAGGACCTGCTTGGCTTCGACGACTCGGATGAAGCGCTCGGCGAAGGTCTCCCGCACGATCCTTCGAAGCGCGCGGAGGCGCCCTGGAACAGCCGTCGCATCACCCCCGACGGTCACGAGGACTCGGAAGGACCGATACCCGGTCAGTTCCTCGAGTGTCCCGGGTCGCGACACCAGGAGGCGATACCGATCGACCTTCGTCCGAACGAACGATCGGAGGCTCTCTGTGGCGCGGTCGTGCTCGAGGAAGATGAGCTGACGCTGACCACCCTCTGGAGCGAGGACGAGGACGCCGTCGGGAGCAGGAAGGCGCAGGCCCCGTGCGCCCGGAAACGACCGGGGCCAGCTCGAGGCCCAAACGACGCGGAGGGCAATCTCGAGGAGCGCGCTGACGAGGAAACTGTTTACCTCCCGGAGGTGCGGGAGAAACGACGGGATTCGTCCGGGCGGGAGCACGAGCGGGGCCATGTGCCCTGCACGGAACATGGTTCGAAGGAGACGTTCGTCCGGAGAGGCCACTATCGCCTCCTCGAGACGCCGAAGCGCCCAGGCGAGGCCGGCCGCGGTCGGGACGACGAGGCGAAAGCGTCCGCCGCGGACGCGTGGTTCTTCCCAACGCTGGAGCCATCCGTGGCGTTCGAGGGATGAGATCCGGCGGCTGAGGCGCGATCGGTCTTTCCCGACGAAGACGAGGGCCTGGAGCTCGTCGAGGGACAGGACCCGGAGCTTTGCGAGCCTCAGAAGGATGGCGCGGTCTCGAGGAAGAGCGGGACCGTCGGCTCCGTGTGCGGCGGGCTCCGGGCGCACGCGGAGGGGGCCTGGCCCCGCACGCCTAGGCGTGCGGTCCGGAGCCGGGCCGTGGGCTTCCACCTGCGGCTCGGCCGGCGACGGTTCCGGGCGAAAGATAGTGCTGGGCGGCAGTGGAAAGGTCGGCACTAAGGGGTCGGGGAAGGTGTCGCCATCGTGAGTCGGCGGACTCCGGCGCGCACCTTCTGCATCCGACATTGGGACAGCACGGAACGCGAAGACGCAGAGACGACCGCGAGGGTGCGCGTCAACGATGGGACGCCGGGGTTGTCACGAGTGGACGTCGCCAGTGCGGTCACGGTTCGAACGACGTCCAGAAGCCCCGAGTTCCGCGGGTGACTGTGGACAGACGAGGGATTCTGTGGCTAAGTAGGTAGTAGCACACACCTTCTCGACGGCTTCTCATCCTCCGGCTCCGGTCGCACAAGGGACGCGAAGTCCCACCCAGGCGGCATCTGCTCGCAGGCGACGGTGAAACCGGGCGGGACGACTCGTCACAACACATCGACCGACACTCGAACGGCGACCGAAACATGGACAGGATCTTGGCGCGAACCCCGCCCAACCCCTCCCATGCAACGCGCTCCAGATCTCGTTCAGGAGATTCACCGCATCGCCTCCAGGCGTGGGTGGAGCCAGGCAGAGCTTGCCCGATACCTCGGCATTCACCGCTCGATCCTCGTCCACGTGCGAGCAGGCCGCCGGGCGTTCACGAGTCCCGTCCTCGCGCGGATCGTGCGGAGCTTTGGGGACGTGCCGGAGATGAAGGAACTCATCTGGACGTACCTGCGCTACGACCTCCCTTCTGGCCCGGAAGAGCGCGGGTGCTTGAAGGTCGCAGTGAAGCAGCCGACGGAGCTATCGGAGCCAGCGATGCTGGCACTCCGCCGGTACGTTCGGACGTTCCCTCTCCATCTCGTCGATGGAAGCGGTCTCGTCATTAGTGGATCGTCAGCGAAGGATCTTTCCCTTGCAACGCACCTCCTCGAAGAAGGGCTCGTCTGCGCGGGTGTCCGCGTCCACCGTCGGGTGGCAGGCGATCCGCTCGGACCGACGGAGCACGCGACCATTTCGCGGTGCCGTCTCCTGATCCTTGAACGAGTGGACGGAGGAAAGGCGACGGCCATGCGGCTCGTCGCGGAGCAGCTCGCGGCCGAGCATCCCGTCGTCGTGACGAGCGCCCACGATCTCGAAGGCGTCCTCGGAGCCCGACTAGCGCGCGAGCTACGCGCGAAAAGTTGCCAGCTTTCCCTCGACTCCATTCCGGTGCCTGCTCATGCGTGAACTCCCAAGCTACATCCGGGTCGCGCGCCCGATCCAAGAGGGCGTGATCGGGCAGTCCGGGCTCACGCTGGATCTCGGAGCGTTCTTCGCGACGGCGCGGGACGTGGGGTTTGATCCCGCAATGCTGCTCCTCACGATGCGCGCCCTCATGCTGCGGCATCCGTTCGGTGTGCCGCTCGCCGAGCTGTCGTGGGTGCTCGGAGCGGAGCGACGAGAGATCCTCCGCTGGCTGACGCTCCTCGAAGACTCGGGACTCGCCATCTGGCAGGCGCGGGGCACGGCAATCATCCTCGAGGTCGCGGCGACAGAAACGGAGCGCACGCTCTTCGGGCCGGAGGACGCGCCGGGGGCGCTTCACCGCATCCCGAGCCACTGGTTCGTGCGGTCGCTTCCACTCGTCGGGCGCCGAGCGTTCCTCGTCTACCTGTACCTTCGGAGCCGGGAGCGCCTCTCGGGCCTAACAGCGCCGCTCACGCTCGGAATGATCGCGCGAGCCTCGGGGCAGTCGGCGGGCGGCGCGAAGCGCTCCCTCGCGCGCCTTCGTCGAGCGGGCCTCTCTGCCGACGGTGGCGGGCATGGGCGCTACGTCCTGACCGACCCGCCGCCACCGACACGGTTGCAGCGCATGTACCTTCGGTGGCTCAGCGCGGGGGCGCTTCCTCCGACGCGAAGCGGGCGGGTACGTCTCGCGCTCTGGCTCACGCTTCCCCTCCTTGTGATCGTCCTCGCCCTTCTGCTCCTGATCCGATGAACGCAGAGACAGTGGTCCACCTCAGCTACGACACCCGGCAGAGCCGGGACTGGTCCCAAACCCGGGAGTTCTTCCTCGCGCGCGACCGGTTCCTCCACGCGATGCTGAAGCGCGCCGGGACGGGGCGGTCGTTCGCCGTCTACCGGGCACCGGATGGGGCGAATGTCCGCTGCCCGCTTATCGGCCAGGACTTCGCGCTGCACAGCCTCGTGCTCGGCGCCACGGGGAGCGGGAAGTCGTCGCTCCTCGAAGCGATGTGTCGGACCCAGCTCGACCGGGGCAGTTCGTTCGTCCTTATCGACCCGCACGGAGATCTCGCGAACCGGGTCGGCCGGTGGGTGCGCGCCACCGGCGGGCTGAAGCTCGTGACCTTGAACTTCACGCGACCGGAGTCGCTCCCAGCGTGGAACCCGCTGGCGCGGATGGACGACGTCGCGCCGTCGCGCCAAGTCGATCTCCTCGTCTCCGTCCTGAAGCGCCTCTACGCGGGGGAGGCCGCCGCGTCCTGGTCGTGGGGTGTGAAAACAGAAGAGCTGATCCGCGTCAGTCTCCGGGCGCTCATTGAGAGCGCGATGCCGCTGACGCTCCTCGACCTCGAGCGGTTCCTGACGGACGAAGAGTTCCGGCTCGACGTGCTTCAGACGGCCGGGCCGGACGTGCAGCATTACTTTCGGGACCGGTTCGGTGCGAGGGAGGAGATGTACGTCTCGGCGGTCCTGAACAAGCTCGCGCCTCTCCTGGATGCCCCGGCCGTGCGAGCTTTCCTTGGGCGGACCGAGACGACCTTCGACCTGCTCGGGAGCATCGATCGGCGCGTCGCCATCGTGGTCAACCTCGCGCGCGGGTCGCTGGGCGCCGCGGCGGACGTTCTCGGCCGACTCCTCACGAGCTCGTTTCTTCTCGCGGCGCTCCGGCGGGAACGCCTCGTGCCGGAGATCCGTCGCCCGGTGACCTTGTTCGTGGACGAGGCCCATAGCTTCGCGGGAGAAGACGGAGGTCTCGCCGACCTCCTCGTCGTGGGCCGGAAGTACAAGGTCGCGCTCGTCCTCGCTGCGCAGGGGCTCTCGCTCTTTCCCGCGCGGCTCCGGACGCTGCTGACCGGAAACACGGCCCGCCAGTACTTCTTCCGGCTGCCGTACGCGGAGGCGCGGCTCCTCGGCCCGGACATCCTCGAACCCCAAGGAAACCTCCGACGGGAACGGGTGCGGCCCTACGACTCAATCGAAGACCCGCTCCTGACTCCCGAGGAGGAGCTGCGGGCGCGGATCCACGAACTCGCAGATCTCCCGCGGGGGGCCTGCTACTGGGCGCTCCGGGGGAAGCGGTTCAAGGCGCGCCGCGTCCAGGTGCTCCCGCCGGAGACGCCCCCGGCACTTCCGACGCGGCCCATCTCCACCGGTTTCACGATCGATGAATATGACGCCTGAGTTGTCGGGGTGGCCGGCGGAGGCTGAGCGGCGGGAGGGGAGTTCCCTGTGGGATCCCGCCTCGGTGCGACCCGGTGCGGGTGGGCCTCGCGTACCGCATGGGCGCATGGACGCGCCGCGACCATTCGCGTGGGGGTCACTCGGGGAACTCGATGCCGCTGTCGAGGAGGCGCTCACGCACGCCGTTGGCACCGACGGAATCCAGGCGTCGACTGCTGCGTGGATGGCGGGCGGGTACCGGGCGCTCCGACGCCACGTGGAGACGCCGCGCGCCCAGCGCGACTTCCTCTCGGGTGACTTCGATAGGCAGGCGCGGGTGCTCGAGGACTGGGTTCGTGAGATGCGCGGCCGAGGGCTCGGATTCACGGCGGTGAACGGCCAGTGGCGTGCGGCGCGAAGCCTTCTTCGCCGCGTGGCTCGGCGGAGTCGGCGGGTAAATCCGCTCGACTATTGTCCGGCGCCGCCACCCGGTCGATCGGAACCGAGGTGGCTTTCCCAGCCGGAAGCGGAACGGGTGCTGCTCTGGGTCGCGCACGCGCCGTGGCCAAGCGCACTCGAAAGAACGCGAAACCTTCTCATCGTGGGGCTGATGCTCTTCGCCGGGCTACGGCGAGGTGAGGTCGTGCGGCTCCGTCACGGCGACATCAATCTCGACCAGGGCGTCATTCACATCGTGAAAGGGAAGGGAAAGAACGGGGGGAGGGATCGGCCGGCCTACATGCCTCGGCAGCTGCGGCAACTGGTCCGTGCCTATCTCGTGGAACGGGGGCGCGTCGGATGGACGGAGCCGTCGCTCTTCTTCTCGCCGGGGCGCAAGGCGTCGCTTGGGCCGACGGGGAACACGGCTCTTCCGGCGCATCAGCCGGGAGTCTGGGGTCTGGGTGCACCCGCATGCGCTGCGCCATACCTTCGTCACCCTTTGCGCCCTCCGGGGCGTGCCGAGCCGGATCATTCAGGTACTCGCAGGGCACGCGTCGCTCAACATGGTGGAGCGCTACTCGCACGTTGTATCGCGGGAGGCCCGGGACGCGGCCGAACGGATCGCGCTCGACGTCGCGTTCCCGGGCGACGAAACGGAGGGCTACGCCGCATGGCGTGACGCGCCTACCGGAGCCTGAGTCGTCCGATCTGCGCCTTCTTGTCCTCGTCCCAGACGCGCAGATACCCGGCGGTCGTCGTGATGCTGGCGTGGCCTGCGAGCTCCTGGGCGACGTTGATGGCGACGCCAGAGCGCAGGAGCATCGTGACGAACGAGTGTCGGAGGGCGTGGGGCGAGAACTTCACCCCCGAAGCGCGCCGGAGAAGGAGCGTGAAGCGCTTGAGTTGGTTCACTGAGAGGCCGCGGTTCGCTCTGCTCGCGAAGAGCTCCGGACACGAGAAGCCGGACCGCGCCCTCTCGCGGAGAAACGTGGCGAGGAGAACGCGGAGCTCGGGACAGATGTAGGCGGTCCGGTCCTTCCCACCGTAGCGACCCTTGCCGCGACGGATGAGGATCGTTCCGTCGGCGAGGTTCACGTCCGCGAACTGGAGGGAGAGGAGTTCGCTCCGACGAAGGCCGGCGTAGATCATGGTCGCGAAGAGCGCGACCGCGCGCTCGCGCTGGTAGACGGTCGGCCACGGGTAGTTTCGCGCGGCATCGAGAATGCGAAGGAGATCAGGCGCTTTGAGCGCCTTCGGGAGAGGGAGCTGGAACGGGGGCGCCTTGGCACCGTGGTAGGGGTTCGCAAACCCCTCGGTGCGCTCGAGAAAGTTGAAGAAGGGCCGGAGCGCCCGCCAGTAGGTGTTCGTCGTGATCGCAGAGAGTCCGCGTTTGCGGTTCCAGAGAATCCAGGTTTCGAGGAGAAACGCTTTCGCGGCGAGGGAGAGGCGCGGGGGATCCCCCGCGCGGTCGAGGAGGAACCGACGGAACACGTCGTAGGAGATCTTGTAGGTCTTGATGGTGGCCCGGCTGTGGTTCAGGACGTATTCGGCATGGTCACGGAACCGCCGCTGCGCTTCATCGAGGCGCTCCAGGAAGACGCGATCGTCCTCGGTGACGAACGAGGGAGCGGCCTCAAGCGTTTCAGCAGGGGGCCGCACTCCAGCTTTTCGGGCTTGGGGCCACTGGGGGGAACGGGAAACCATAGGGGTGGGAGGTAGCTTCCAGCCCTTCCATACCTCGTGAACGCCCCGCCGGCGATGGGCCAATCAGGCCGCAGAGCGCTTACCCCGCTTGGGGCCATGGCCCCAAGCGAAAGGCAACGGGCCCTTCGCGCTTCAGCGCATCTGTAAGCCAGTGTGCACCCGACTGGATTCGAACCAGTGGCCTCAAGCTCCGCAAGCCCAGAGCCAGGCGGAAAAGGGGTGTTTATGGCTTCCATATGCGACGAAATGCTCGTCGCGGAACCGGTTTTGGCCCCAAGCGGGGGTGCTCAAGGCCAGATATTCACGTGGCAATGGAAAGGACGTGGTGCGCTCCTATAGAAGCAGGAAGCGGGCGGAGACTCAAGACGCGTGAAGCGCGACGGACGGCGCGCACGAGACGCGTCTCTGTGCCGCAATCGCAATTCTCTGTGGGGGTGGCACTTCTTCTTGTCTGACACAGTGCTGGTTCTATGACCCGGGACTGTTCGATTGGTCGCGCGATCGTGGATTGCCCCTGATGCTTGTAGGCCCATTGCGCGGCGAGGCACAATGCCTTCAGTACTCACTCACCACGTCGATATGACTGTCTCTGCTGCCACCCTCGACGAGTTCGAGGAGCTCTACGCGCTTGGGCGCGCGACCCCCGAGTTCCAAGTGAGTGCCTCCGAGCCCTTCATGGACGAGGATGAGTTTCGGGTCGCGCTCACGCACACGTCCAGCGTCTTCCTCGTGGCACGCGATGGAGGCCAACTCGCGGGCTTCGCCTACGCGACCACGAATGACGTCGAGCGCTCCACGAGGAACAAGTGGGCGTGCCTCGTGTACCTCGTGGTCCTTCCCGCCTTTCGCAGACAGGGCGTGGCGCGTCAACTCTGCGATGCGACGATGGCCGAGCTGCGCCGGCGCGGCATCACGCACCTCTACGCGTGGGCCAACGCCGAGAGTCCCGCGATCCTCGGGTTCATGGAGCAGCGTGGCTTCGCCCTCGGCCACCGCTGCGTGTGGGTGGATCGTCGGATCGACGAGGTTGAGTGAGCAAGCGAGCGGCGCGGGCCTCGCCTGCGACCCGTTCCCGCACGCGCGACACGCAGCCGATGCAGGATCGTGTGCACCAGGGCGCGCAGGACGCGCTTGACGCCGGACAACGAGCGGGTAGAGTTTGCGCACGTCGATCTTCGATATTGAACCCGATAGTCTCTACGCTGGTCTGGAAACGCGCATGGAGCACTTTGGTCTCGCCTCGCACAGAAGGGAGGGAGACCGGGGGCACCAGGAGACGTGAGGGAGCGAGCAGTTACTCTGCTTGCAGCCCAGACTGGAGGGTCGCCGAAAGGCGCCCCACATCGCTTCGCGGTGTTGCTAAGGATTCAATTGCGCACGAAGGCAGTTGATCCGATGCGCCAGCTCTCACGGAGAGCCCGTCCAGGGGCAAACTCCGCTTGGGGGTCGCAAGACTCCGGGGAGGGTAGGGTTCAATTCTTTGGCTGGCCGGTGGGGAGCGTCCCCGCCGGCCATTTTCATGTGTGATCCGCGGGTGGTTCGCATCCGCGTGCGCCACTTCGTATGTACGGCAGCGCCTCAGCGAACGCCACGCCGCCGGCACAGAGGAGCCGATGCAGCTCAACGCGGCGATGGCCAGGAGAGCACCGCACCGGCTACGCTACCGGGGTGCTTCCCATCACTCTCGCGCCTGCGGATCGCATCCGGTTTCTGATTCAGCACGACTGCTTTGAGATCTGCGCGCTCCTGGCGCCTGACGACTTCGCGTCCTACGCGAAGGAACGCGGCGTCGATACGGACGTGAAGCGCCTTGAGCGACTCGATCGGCTCGGCATCTTTCGGCCGATGATGCGGGTCCGGCGGCCGTGGATTCGTGAGAAGCAGGAGCAGCGGCCGAACGGGCGCATGGAGACGGTTGGTCTTCTCGCGGAGGGTGAGGAGTGGAACGGGCCTCTGCGCGAAGGACATGCCCGCTTCGCGCAGGAGCGCGAGACGCTGGAGTGGTACCGGGAGAACGGTCATCTGTGGCACCCGGCCGAACGTCCATACCTACCGTGGGAGAAGAGAAGTCGGGACGAGCCACACCGACCAGTGGACCTCGCCCTCTACTCGCGCTTCCAGGTGCAGGATCTCGCGCGGCGCCAGGATCTGTTCACGCAAGAGATTCACCTGGACGCGTTCGCCGAAACGGACGCGGAGGGATTTCGGAAGCTCGCTGAAAACCTCGAACAGAGCGTGAAGCGCGATCTCGACTTCGTCCGAGACGTCCCGTACGACGACGCCGTGGCATTCCTCGCGCAGGCGCTCGCGTCGCGGTACTACCCGCACACGCAGACCGACCGCCGGACGATCAGCGTGCGGTCGTCGATCGGTCTCGATCCGTGGGACTGGTGGAAGTACGCGGGCTCGTGGGCTGCGTCCGCGATCCTCTCCGAACTCGGCACCACGGCGGAGGCCGTGCGGTTGTTTGTCTCGCACCTTCAGACGACCGCTCGGCACGCCGACCCACTCGCGGCGTGGTACGACTTCGTTTGCTTCGTCGCCCTCAGCGAACGAGAACGCCTGAAGGGCGACGCGAAACGGGCGCAGGACCTGTACGCGATGGAGCACATGGGACGGCTCTTCTACGCCGAGCTAACCGGCACCGCGCTCTCTCCTCCTGACGAGGGCCAGACGTGGACGCGGGACAGTCTCTACGGACCAGGGATCACGAACGACACGCTCGCGCATCTTGAGTGCATCGCGAACCAGTACCACTTGAACCCGCGACCGCGCCTTCTGCTCGTCGTGGAGGGTGAGGGCGAGGCAGAGCAGTTCCCGCGCATCCTTGCGGTCCTTCTCGGGGAGCGGCCAGCCGTGCTCGGGATCGAGGTGCGAACGCTCGGAGGAGTGGGCGAGTTCACGGGGCAGAGGAAGCTCCACCCGTACAGCACCCTCGAGAAGCTCATCGACGATTACCACCATCGGGGGACGCCGGTCGTCATCGTGCTCGATAGCGAGAATGACGTGCCCCGCGTCGCGGAGCGGCTGCGGGGGGCGAGATCCCGCCTCAACCCGAGCCGCGCTCTGACGCGTCCGGAGTACGTTCACCTCTGGGAACGAAGCATCGAGTTCGACAACTTCAGCCCCGCCGAGATTGCAGAGGCGCTTTCAGTCGTGGCCGAAGGGCGAGTGCAGTTCTCCGAACAGGAGATTCGGGACGCGATGGCAAGCTATGACGCGGGCAAGGGCGATCCGCTCGCGGCGCTCTACAGCGCGCGGCTGAACTACGGGCTCTCGAAACCCGACCTGCTTCGAGTCCTCGTGAGTCGCATGATTGCCGCGGGAGAGGCAGAGCTCGACGAGAAGGGAGACGGGAGGCGTCCGCTCGTGCGACTCCTTCAGCGCGTGGCCGCGCTCGCGGCGGGAAACACCTTCCCGATAACCCGGAAGTGCTGGGAGGACAACCAGGCATCCGGGTACTTCGGCGCAATGGATCCCGACCCGTGAATGGGAAGCGCCAGGGACTGTGAGTACCCGGAACCCTCTACGCGGAGGGGAGGGGGAGCGCGGCGAGCGCTCGTCGCAGAACGGCGACGAGTCCTTCGTAGAGGCGACGCTGCAGAAAGGCGAACTCTTCTGGCGTCGATGGCATGTGCTGTAGCCCTATCGCGGAGAGCGTCTCGCCGTACTGGCGCCACTTCCGGCGGCTCTCGGTCGGGTCACCGTGATCCAGATCGTGAAACTCGATACGACGGAGTTCCTTTAACCACCAGATCGCGTCGCACTGCTCGGGCTCGAGCGGGCCGCCATTCGGGGTGAGAAGGCGCAGTGATCCAGAGCCGCCACCTTCGTAGAGAAGGAGGAAGAGGGCGTTCACGATGCGGGCCACATCGGCGACGGTGCGGGCGATGGTGAGGCATACGACAGGGCACTCGGCGTACAGCCGCGAGGTCGGAGGAAAGATCTCGGGGCGTCCGGCGGCTCTTGCCGCGGCATTGATGAGGCCAAGGAGCTGCAGGAGTTCGCCACCCAGGAGAGCCACGTCGTGGGCAGTGGTACTGGCCGCGATGGACGCATCGGCGACCGAGAGCGAATCGGCCCGGGCCAGCAGTTCCTCTCGCCCATCCGGCCCGATGGAGTACGTCAGGTCCTCGGCAGTGACCGGATCGAGCGGAGGAGGGAGGCTAACGAGCACGTCGGCGTAGAGGTCGCGCTCGATGGCTGAATGACGAAGCGCAGTCGCAAGGGCCGCCCTCCGCGTGTCACTCGCTTCGGCCTCGAGGCGGACGAACGTGTCAGCGGCAAAAGAGGCGTGGAGTTCCAGTGGGACGAGGAGCGCGTGAAGCGTCACGGGGTCGAGTCCACCGAGCGGGGGGAGGGTGTACCAGGAGGTAACGCGAGCGATGGCCGGAAGCCCGGAGAGCTCCTCAGCGAGACGATGGGCCACGTCCCCGGACAGGGCTCCGGTCGCGAGCGCAGGGAACGCGAGAGATCGCCGCAGTTCTTCGAGCACAGGGATCTCAGTACGGCGCATCGCCTCATCAATCGCTGGAGATGAGACGAACCGGGTCAGGTCGTAGTGGTGACGCGTGTCTTCGAGGATCGAGAGGAGCGGAGCGAAAGGACGGATCAGGTCGTCGTTCTGTCGACGAAAGTCCTCGATGATGCGCTGCGTGGGTCCAAGGAGCCGCTCTTGAAGTTCGCGATGTGATGCGAGGAGTGCCCGGATCTCAGGGGCGAGGAAATCATGGGTGGCCATGCGATCGAAGAGTATCGCGACCGATGCGATTGCCGCGCGAGCGATTTGCGGCGACGCGCGCGGGCCTGAGGGAAGACGCCGCCCGGGCTGGTTCCGGATGGCGGCTTCCCTCGATCTCCGGCCGTTGGATCTGGCCGGAGCACTGTATCGGCGCTAACCGGGACTGTTCAAATGGGGTGAACTGCTGACCAGTGTCGGGAAGGCATTGGGGGGAACTGGCTACAGCACTCCAAAGCGTCGCGGAAGGCTATTCGGCAAGCGGTTCGTTTACCCACCCTTCGGGCGACAAGTCGAAACCAGTAGGGATGTCCTCGAGAGCCTCCTCGAGCGTGTGGTACCAGATTTCATCAATGTAGTTGCCGTTCTCTTCCGAGCAGATGACGATCACGTCGGTGTCCCCCGCGCCTTGCTCTATGGCCAAGTAGCGAACCCGGTCGTAGGCCTTCTCCGTCTCGTGCTTGTGACGATCAGGGTCCGAGGCTGCCAGCCAACGCACAACCTTTGCTCGTTTGATGATCATAGGGATTAGCAGTCAGATAAGAACAAGTGAATGATGCACCGCATCTTGCCCTTCCCGCTAGTCGGCAGGAGCTCAAGGTTGATGTGCGGTCGTCCGGCGTGATTGCTAATGGGCGACAAGTCGCTGGGCTTCATGCGAACCTGAACGCTATCATCTGCGGAACGGAAGACGCCATTATCCACTTCGCGGTAGCCCGGCCCGAGCACCTCTTCGGACTTGCGGAGTGCATCATCGGTACTCATCTCCATTCCGTTCTTGAGGTTATAGGTGCGCTTGAAGTCGTCGGCATTCTCGATCGCTCTCCCAGTACCGCGGGCGGCATCAACGACATCATCCGCTTTGCTCGCGGCACGAGTAATTCCTGCGGGAAGCCCGGGAACGACGATGGATAGGCCGTCGAAACCGAGGTTCAGGAGGGCCTCCCCGACGGGTTCGCCGTTCCAGAGGCGTTTGCCTACGTCGTAAAGACTGTAGCCGGCCGAGATGACGTCCCATGCGGTCTCAAGCCACTCTCCGCTCGGATCCACGTAGTTCGTCGGGTTGTTCTTCACATAGACGTACCGGTTGAACGTCTGCGTGTCGGCGGCTTGGGCCGGGAAGGGGTCGCGCGAGAGGAACCGGCCGACCGCGGGATCGTAGTAGCGCGCACGGAGGTACTGGAGCTCGGTCAGGTCCATGCGCTCGCCCGCGAAGGTGTAGGCGGTGGTGGCGGCGTCAGAATCCAGGCGCTCGCCGAAGACGTCGTAGCGCATCCGGGCTGTGACGGCTCCGGCGCCATCCGTCGTCGCGATGGTCGAGCCGAGCGGGTCGCCGTGGAGCGCGGTGAGTGCCGTTCCCGTGACGGAGTAGAGGAGGTCGTGGCCGTAGACGTGGTAGGTCCAGGTCTCGCCCGTGCGCTCGGCAAGGACGCGCGCGTTCTGGGGAAGGGGATCCACGACGAATCGCGTCGTCACAGAGCCCACGGTCATCGCGATGCGGTCACCGTCCCCGTCGTAGGTAAACGCAGCCGCGGTCGGGAGGGGGGCAGTGCGGACGACGACGAACGTCGAGGCGGTGGTCGTCACGTTCGCGCTGTCCGTAGCTGCGAGGTCGAAGCGGTAGGTTCCCGGAGCGGTGAACGTGACCGAGGGTTCCGCGGCCGTCCCATCGCTGAATGTCACCGCGGCCGGGTTGCCCGCATGCGCTGTCCAGAGGAGGGACGCCGGACCCTCGGCATCAAACGAGGCGCGGCCGTCAAGCGTGACGGTTCCCAGCGCGTCGAGAGTCTGGCTCCGCCCCGCATCAGCGACAGGGGCCTGGTCCGGAAGGGGTTCTGGGGTGTAGGAGAGGGTGAGCGTGGGCTTCTTCGACGCGACCGTCGCGCTCCCGGAGTACCAGGTCACGCGCGACGTGGTGCCGAGGGTGTCGCCGCGCGTCCGGAGCGAGAGCTTCCCGGATCCTGCGATGCGGTCGGCGAGAACTGCGAGATCGTCTTCCGTGAACGTCCAGAGGTTCGCCTGGTTCGCGACCACCTGGCCCGTCCCAACGAGGACCGGGGTTAGCGTCCGGTCGGGGGTCGCGGCGCTAATCGTCGTGTAGGTGGCCTGTGCCCAGTTCGGATCCAGCGTCGTCGGGAGGAGCTGCACCGACCACTGGTCCGTTACCGTGTTGCCTGTGACGGACTTCCCGGTGAGCGTGAGCGTCGCGGCGGTGAGGGTGGACTGCGGAGGCGGCGTGGGGAGCGCGAACTGCGCGGCACCGAGGTACGTGACGCTCGAGGAGCGACCCGTGAGCATGTCGGAGGTGAAGTACCGTCCGGTCGGGTAGCTCGAGACCACGTATCCGCTCATCCCCGAAGCTGGGACGATCGTCTGGGTGACCGGGGCCGGCGGTCCTGCGGCAATCGTCACCTGCACGCGGTCCGGGAGGCTCGTCTGCACCCCGTCGGAAACCACGAGGTCGAACTGGTAGGTGCCAGCCACGCTCGCGAGGAGCGCCGGCTTCGGTGCGTGCACTCCGCGAAGGACCCCGGTCGCGGGGTTTCCGGCGACTTCCGTCCAGGCGTAGGTGAGCGCGATGCCCTCGGGGTCGGTGCTGGTACTCCCGTCGAGGAACATCAACCAGTCCACGTTCCCGGATGCGTCGGCTCCGGCGCGCGCGGTCGGCGCCGCATTCGTCGTGGCAGCAGCCACGCCCGTGAGCTGGCCGCGGTCATTCCAGGTGAAGCTGCGGCTCACCCCGATGCGCGCGAGCTGTCCGTCGAGGTCGTACGTCCGAAGACCGTCGCCCGCGTTCAGGAGCTGGTCGGCGGTGTCGTAGGTGTAGGCAGTCGCCCCGAGTGGGTCGGTCTTCTGGGTCCGGTTGCCCGTCGCGTCGTAGATGTAGCCGACCGTTCGGTTCCCGGGATAGGCGGCTTCCGTGATTCTGGCCAGGGCATCGTAGGTGTAGCTCTCGGTCGTTCCGTCCACGGTGCGGGTGAGCCGGTTCCCACGCTCGTCGTAGGTGTGCCCGACTGTGGCGAACGGCGTCTGCCCGAGCGCGTGCGTGACCGAGGCAATGCGACCAGCGTCGTCGTAGGAGTAGGTCGCGTTCGTTCCGTTCGGCAGCGCGACCGTGAGGATCCGACCGTTTTCGTCGTAGTCGTACTCCGTCACGCGGTTCTGACTGTCCGTGACGGTCGTGACGCGCCGGGCATCGTCGTACGCGTACGTGACCGAGAATCCCCCCGGGTAGCCGAGCGTCTCGAGGTTCCCGACCTCGTCGTAGGCGTAGGTGACGGTCTCGGTTCCGGCCGGACTCGTACGGGTCCGGGTGAGAGGCCGGTTCAGGTCGTCGTAGGTGATGTCGACCTGCCCGTCCGTGTCCACCATGCGCGTCCGGTTGCCGACGCCGTCGTAGAGGAACGTGACCGTGGAGTCGTCCTGGTAGGTCACGGTCGTGAGCTCGCCACCATAGTTGTAGCTGTAGTCCGTCCGGTTCCCGCGTGCGTCGATCGTGTACAGGACGCTCCCGTCGGCGCGGTACATCGTCTGCGTCGTCCGGTTCAACGGATCGGTCACGCTCGCCTGGCGGCCGAAGGCATCATAGGTAAAGCTCGTGATGTGCCCGAGGGCGTCCGTGACCTTCTGGAGCGTGTTGTTCGGGTTGTAGGTGTACGTCACGACGCCCCCGAGGGCGTCGGTCGTCGTCGCAAGCGCGTTCTTCGTGTCGTTGTAGGCGAACGTCGTCTCGTACCCGTCGGCGTCCTCGACCGTGACCTTCCGGCCCTTCGTGTCGTAGACGGTGGTGGTCACGTTTCCGAGCGGGTCGGTGACCGTGAGGACGTTGTCGCGTCCGTCGTACGTGTACGTTGTGCGCTCACCGTCCGGTGTCTCCTCCCAGAGTTTCCGACCTGCGATGTCATAGTCGAACGTGACGGTTTCACTCGTCGCGGTGGTCACGGTCTCCGGGTAGCCGTATGTGTCATAGGTGAACGAGGACACTGCATCGCGTGCGTCAGTGACGGTCGCGACGAGACCGGCCGGCGTGTAGGTCGTGGTCGTCACGTTCCCGAGCGCGTCCTCGGTCGAGACGAGGTGGTGCTCGGCGTCGTACGTGTTCGTCTGGACGCGGTCGAGCGGGTCGGTCGTCGTCAGGAGGTTGTTGAAGGCGTCGTACGTAAACTCCGTCCGCCGATTCAGGCTTTCGTCCGTCGAGGCGAGGACGGTGCCACGGCGCCAGTTGCGCTCGGTGCTCGTCTCACGGCTGAGGATGTCGGTGTACGAGGACGAGACGAAGGTCGCGTACTCCCAGCGGTCCTCCTGGTAGAAGTAGTAGGTGCCGTAGGCGTCCTGGAAGTTCTCTCGGTCATGTTCGAAGACGGCGTTGCTCTTCGTGTAGTAGTAGAGGTGGAGTTTTCCGAACGTGTCCCAGACGCCCGTCGTGTACTGCGGGAAGGTCACTCCGGTGAGGCTGTCGGTGACGGGGCCGTACGCGAGACGCACCTGCACCCCGTTCAGCGTCTGGGTCTCGACCTTCTTTGTGGTCGCGTTGAAGGTCTGCTCGAGCGTGTCGCCGTCGCACCCGACGCGCTTCGTCAGGACGCTATTCGCGCCGTACGTGTAGGTACAGGTCGCGAAGACCGTCGTCGCCGGCAGCTCCTTTTCAAGCTTCGTGAGGGTACCGTTATTCGTGTAGCGGTACACACGCCCGAGCGGATCCGTGATGGTCGCGATCCGCCCCGAGGCGTAGGTGAAGGTGAGCATGCGACCGGTCGGTTCGGTGACCGTCGTCAGAATTCCCGATCCGTCGCGTGTGAGCGTGGTCGTGTTGCCGTCGGGGTCCACTTGGCGCGCGAGCCGTCCGGCGCTGTCGAAGATCTCGCGGTCTTGGTTTGGGTGCAGGAGCGTGTACTCCTGCGCGGTGCTGTCGTAGGAGAGCTGACTGAAGAGCCCGTACTCGCCCGTGAAGGTGTTATCGGCGTTTCGCTTGAAGTAGTGCTTCGCCCCGTCCGCGGACGTCAGGAGCGCGCCGTAGGTATCCGTCGTGACGTCGAGGTTCACGCCGTAGTTCCACGTCCAGCCATTGCCGAAGACGCCTGTCACGGTCGAGGCGGTCAGGCTGTTGTAGGTGCGCGAGACGGTAAGAGGGAAGCCGACGGTGGGAATCGCGATGTCGGTCTCGGTGAGAACGAGGTTCCCGGTTGCGACATCGACGCCGACGCCGGCCTTCGCGGACCAGGGGAGGTTGCCCTTCTTATGCTCGGCCTCGTACGCCTTCCCGAGCCAGTTGGTGAAGGTCACGAGCGACGTGATGCGACTCCCGCCACCTGTAGCGGAGGCCCCCACCACCTCGGGCCCCGTGGTGGAACCCCACCAGTTGTACTGTGCATCCACCGTGCTGCCGGTGCTCGAGAGGCCATAGACGAAGCCGGTGTCCGGGTTGCCATTCCACGCGATGGAGTTGTAGCGAAGCACCATCGGCGACGACGACGCGTTAATCGCGTAGCGCGTGCCGGAGTCATTGAGGTCGATGCGGTTGTTCGTGAGGCGGACGGCGGTCGCGCTGGACGCGAGCACGGCCCAGTACGACGACTGCGTGAGGACGCTGTCCTTGATCGTGATCGCGGACGGCACGCCGTACATGTTCACGTGCGTCGTGTTCTTGCGCATCGTGAGGCGCTCGAAGCTCCGCGTTGTGGACGGGTTCTTCTCGAGATTGAGCCCGTACTGGCTCATGTTCTCGATGAGCGCGTCCGTGAGCGTTAGAAGCGAGAACCGTCCCGTGAAGATGCTGCCGTAGCGGATCTGGATATGCTGGTACGTGCCGTACGCCGCAATCACGGTCTGGCCGGTATTCCGCCCTTCGGACCCGAAGGTCGCCCAGTCGCCAGACGCGGGACTCGTGGCGTCTCCGTCCTCGTTCGTGTCCCCTGCAACCGAGTCGTCCTTGAACGAGGTCACGACGATTGGGTTCTGCGCTGAGCCCGCTGCGAGAATCGTCGCGCCCTCCAAGGCGACAAGGCTCGCGCCGCCGTCGAGTTTCACGACGACCCCCGGCTCAATCGTGAGGACCGCAGGGGAAACGACCGTCATCGCGCCCGTGACGACGTAGGGACTATCTGCCAGTGCCCACGTCGTATTCGTCGTGATCTGCCCGGAGACGTCCGTTCGAAGGAGCGTGACAGGAGCGTCTCGACTGACTTTCTCGGTGGCCCGGGCGGAACGATGCTCGCTGCGGTACGGGTCGGTACTCGCCGTGATGCGTCCCGGGGCATCCGGATTTACATCGGTGTTCTTCCCGAGCGTGTACGTCCCGTCTTCGGCGAGGGGACTCGGTTCATCCGCCGGATCTGGGGCGATGTAGTGCTCCTCCCGCGCCGATGTCGCACGTTGGCCCAACCGCTCTTCCACCGTTGGCAGGGTCTTCGAGGTCGTGAAGGTGAGAGGCGCCTGCCCCTCCGTGTCCGATGGCGCGAGTCTCGCGAGCGAGAGCGGAACCGCGGGACCGACGAGCTGAAGAACTAGCGCAGCGAGGAGCAGCGCACTCGTGGGGCGTCGGGACATGGAGGGTGGGGGGTATGTGTCGTATCCATACTGCACAACAAGTTGCGTGGAGCGCAAGTCCTCGGTCGAAAGAACGACACGACTACGAGGGCCCGTCCGTGTTGTTGGGTGGGACCCGAACTGAGAAGAGTCACGGTGAGCGAGCCGGTGGACCCCTTCATCTCTGAGATCACCCCCTGATCTCATGAAAGCGGAGCTCCCTGATCTCGATGGAACCCACGAATCGCCAGACGGATCCGCTCGAAACGGGCGCGAGAGCAGGGGAGTCGTGAGCTTCCCGCTTCCCTTGGGGGTGTGCCCCTGCCACGGTCCTCCCGACCTGGCCACGCCTCTCCCGTTGCCACGGCCCCACGGTCCAGCTCCGGCCTGTTCGGGGAAGGCCCATTGGAGAAGGCCAGGCGAACAGCGCTGAACGACCGGCCTGCCTCTCGGCATTAGGGCCGACCCGCCGCGAGCATTTCCCGAAACGGCCCGTCGTTTTATGGGCGGATTTACCGCGCTGGCGCGCGGAGGTCCGTCCCAATTCCTAATCCACCCGCCATGCGGAACACCGAGAACCACGTAACGCTCCAAGGTCGTGCGAGGGCTCCCACGGTCCGACTCACGGCGAACGGTCCCGTCGTCGCAACTGTCGACCTGGAGATCGAGGACCTGCCTCGAACCGAAATCACCGTTGTCGGTCTCGGCCTCGAGGCCGCCGCGATCGCCGGCGCGGAAAAGGGCTCTCTCCTTCGCGTCGAGGGAGCGCTCGCCTTCGATCCGGAAACGCGCTCGCTGTTCGTCCAGGCGACGGAGGTCGTGCGCCTCATTCAGCGTGGGTACGACCTCGTTCCCGTCGGCCCGTCGGTCGCGGAACTCGACCGTCTCGCGTCGGTGCTCACTCCGGCCATCCCCTAACTCCTGCCTCCGATGGGTGTCACGATTCACTACTACACGGAGGCCGGCCGAGGCCTGAGCCCGGAGACCGCCGAAGGCCAGTTCGAACGCGCCGTCGCCCTCACGACGGAAATCGGAACGCGGCTGGGGTGGAAGTTCCGAGGAAGGTTTCGGGAGGAGAACCGGCGGTATACAGAATTCGCGCCGAAGGGCGGCTCTCGGGACGGTACGGGAACGATTCGAATGGCGCTCTGGGATCCGGACCCCGGCTGTGAAACCTTCGGCCTCGAGTGGGTCGAAGGTACGGGGATTCTTCCCTACGCCTTCGTCAAAACGCAGTACGCGGACGACCGCGTCCGCGTCCACGCGGGCATCATCACACTTCTCGATCGTCTGAACCGAGAAGTCTTCGACGGCCGTCTGTTGATCCACGACGAAGGCGGCTTCTACCAGGGCGGTTCGCTCGACGCACTCGCGGGCGGTTTCGCCGAGAACGAAGAGGTCCTCCGTCATGTGCTCAGGGCGATTCAAGGCCAGGGCTGGAGCATCGGGAGGCCAGCGGATCGCCAGAGCGGGACGGACGCGACCGACACAGACAGGTAAGCGAAGTTCGCGGTTATCCCGAATTACCCTCATTTCCTGACAACCCACCACTATGCGCAGCGTCAACAAAGTCATCCTCGTCGGACACCTTGCCGCGGATCCCGAGACCTTCGCTACGAAGACCGGAGCCGTGCGCGCCACCTTCCCCGTCGCGACCCACCGATCCACAACGTCGGACGGCGAGAGGAAGGAAGTCACGGACTACCACCGCGTCGTCGCCTGGGGAAAGCTCGGGGAGATCTGCATGAAGTTTCTGACAAAGGGCACCGGGATCTACCTCGAAGGCACGATCCTGAACCGCGCCTACGAGAAAGACGGCGAGCGGAAATACATGACGGAGATCCGCGCAGCAGAGATCAACCTCCTGACGTTCAAGAAGAAGGGCGGCGTCGCCTCCGTGAGTCTCGACGAGCCGGACGCAAAGCCGGACGCTTAGGGCGGCTCCCGGTCCCGGTTTCTACTCGAGAAGAGAAAGAACTCTCGTTAGCAGCGGGCGTGGATCTGAGGAGAACGCCGCAACGTTTTCCAAGGGCTGTGGGATGCCCGCCACCTGACGCTCCCGAGCGACGGATCGTCTGAGCGGGCATTCCATAGCCCGTCATATCCACGCCCGACCTCTGGTCCCTAATCCCTGAAGCCTATGGCGTCGAATTCCTTTCTCCCGTCCGGCGCGACCACGGAACTGACCGTCCTCTTCGACACCCCGAAGGAGGGCATGTCGCAGTACGGACCGTACCGGGCCTACCGTGTCGCCACGCCCGACGGCGAACAGCACACGTTCTTTCCCCCGCGCTCCCTCTTTCTCGAGCTCGACCGGCTCCAGATTCGCCGTGGCTCGAAGCTTCAGGTCCGCGCGACGGAGCGCATTAGTCCGGAAGGGAGGGTTATCCCGAGGATTGAACTTATGGGTTCCGCTGAGGTGCCCGCCGTCACGATCCCAGAACCGATGCCGACGATCGGACGGCAGCGGAGCGGAACTCAGGATTCCGTTCTCGCGTGCGTTGCCCTGAAGGCGGCTGTTCAAGGTCGCGAGCTGCTGGAACGGCGTGAAGACGTCCTCGCTGTCGCCGACACGTACCTGGCGTGGTTGCGCCGGCAGCTGTCATAAGCGGACGTTGCGGTTCGGCCGCCGGGGGGTAGAGCGACGTCGCGTGACCGTGCGTTTAGTGCGGCGAGACTCATCGAAAATCTCTTCAAGAAAGTCCTTGACTTCTCGAAAAAGAGGTTCTAACTTCTAGGAACCACGGAGATGGAGTTGAACGGCAGCGCGCAAGCGTCGCCGTTTTCGATTCTCTCCGGGTCGCCAGTCGCCAGCTGAGTCACCTCCCGAACTCCGGCACCGGCCCATCTCGCACGACAGAACGACACGCGAATAACCCTGCCGGGGGGATTTCCCGGAAGTCCGCGCGAATGAGCGCGAGACGGTCTTCGACAACCGAATCGAAGGTAGCGGCCGCAGCCGGCGGGCGGCGGTCGCCGAGGGGCAATGTCCCCTCGAACGCAACCGTGGGGCGCGGAAGCCCCGCGGTGCTCGCTTTGGCGCGGAAGGGTCCCGGCTCTGTCCGGAGACCCGCCGCGCCGACGGGCGAGGAGGGTTCCCTCCTCGTGCTCTCCACCAAACAGAAAAGGAAGAGGTTATGAACGACACCATCAAGGTCTCGATCGAGTCTCCGCGGCTCACCCTGACCGCCACGCATACCCCGACCGACACCGAGGGCCTGCGCCAGACGCTCGCCCTCATCCAAACCTTCCTCCGCTCGCTCGTTGGCGACGTGCCGAGTGAGCCTTCCGCAGCGCCCCGTCGTGGCCGCCCGCGTGCCTCCGAATCTGTGAAGACGGCGGGAGGTGAGGCGTGAAGCGCTTCATTCGTCCCCTCATGACGCTGACCCACCTTCTCTGCCTAAGCCTGCTCGCCGGAGTGCCGACTGCGCTTGCCGCGTCCGGAGGGGGCGGAAATCCCACGATCGAAGAGATGCGAGCAGCCATCAAGGCCAACGTCGGTACCGGTTCCTGTGAAGCGGCGGGGTACACGTCGCCACCGAAGTCGTTCCGAGTCGGAGAGACCGGCCCGGCTCTCTCGGGAGCGCTGGTAATTACAGCGGAAAGGCCCGAGGGCTATGAGCCGAGGCTCGCAGGGTTTCTCAGAGTGAACGTCCCCGGCCAATGCACCGGCATCTACTACTGGGATGAGAACACGTCGACCTTCACCGATGTCGCGAACGGGCTCCGCTATCACCATGCGCCCTTGACGGTCGACCGCGAAACGGCGAACGAGAACCTGACCATCCAGGCCCTGAAGCTGGGGCTATCGCGGCTCGCCGTGAAGCGAAAGCAAGAAGAGCAGGTGAAGAAGCAGGCGACCCGCGCATACGCGCCGCCTGCCTCGGCGCCCGCGGCGGAAGCGCAAGCGGCGAGCCCGGCACTCCAGCCCGAGGCTCCGTCGCCCACCGCAGCACCCCTCGTGACGACCGTCTACCGCGAAGTACAGGTTCCTGAACCGAGTCGCCTCGCGGGGTTCGTGGAGTCAAGGCTCGGCTGGCTGCTCCTCGGAGTCCTTGTGATCGGAATCGTCGCGGGCTTCGCGACCCGAGGGAGCGGATCCCGCCAGATCGTCATCAGCCCGGAGGAGCACGCAAGAGCAGCGGCCGCCCTCGAGCAGCGGCTCCGCGCCGATGCAGTGCGAATCCAGCGTCTCTCATCAGCCGTCGACGAAGAAGAAGCACGGTTCATTCAGCGCGTCAGCGCGATCACCGGAAGGAGCTAATCATGAACGTACCGAAGTACAGCCGCCCCCACTTCCAGAGTGTCCCGACTGGGCCACGGGCGACCGGCGCAGTCGATCGCATCGAATCGGAAGAGCCGGCCAGCCCGAAGGCCGGGCTCGTCCCGAGCTCGCCGTCGTCCTCGTCGATGCGGGTATTGCAGCCCGATGAGATCACCGGCCCGATCCACGATGGCTCCTCAAGCTCAGAGCTCATGAGCCAGAGCATGGGATCCCCACGAAACGCCCGCCAGTTCGAGCGGACGTCGCGAGCAGTAGCCCAGGGCTGGTCCAACCTCGCCCGCGCGGCGCACTCTCGGGCTGACGCAAGAAACGCCGTGGCGCTCTCGATGCAGCGGGCGGCAGAGATCGGGGCGGCGGCGAGAAAGGCCTGTGATGACGCCGCCGTCCACCACGCCCGCGCGATGGACCAGATCCACGATATCCACGACGGCGCCCACATTCGCGAAGCCACACGCGAGGATCGCGTGGGAGTCGCTGTCGCGAAGGCGCGGCTCGAGCACGCGAAGGCGACACTCGAGGTCGAAGAACTCCGAGCACGCTCATCGGCGATCTGCGCCCAGCAGCACCTTGCCGCCGCGACAGCGGAAGCGCAGCGAACGGCCATCAACCTCGGACGGAACCGCGAGGAACGGAACGCCCGCGAGGAGGCTCGCCTCGAGATACTGGCGACTGACGTCCGCGCGCGTGCCTTCCTCGAAGAGGCCGAGCTCGATTACGACCAGGCGCGAACGAGGCGTCTCGACGTTCGAGCGAAGACGGAACGCGATCGGTACGACACCGCGTTCGCACGCAGCCGTCCTTCTCCCGCGACAACGGCCGGAGCCACGGAGGCGGACGCCGAGGCCGTCATCGAGAGTGTCGGTACAGCGGCGACGCAGAGCGAACTCCGGCGGTTCTTCTATCCGGCTCTGCACGGCGACGACGCCTGCCACCCGATCGCCCCCGTCGTTCGGTTCGTCTATCGGGAGCAGCGCGGTCTTCAGGGTAAGCCCGAACTCGACGCGATTCGCGAGGCCGCGAAGACGGCACTGACATTCCTCGCGATGCCCCGGGAAGAGTGGAACTCGAACCTCTCCGACCGATACCGCGAACGTCTCGCGCGACTCGAGGGTGAGATCGCAGCGAAGGAAGCCCGCGAACTCCGCACCCTCATCGACCGCGAGCAGAGCGTCTTCAGCGGAACGGAGCCCTTCCCGGCTGCTCGGTTCTAACAGCAACTCTCAGGAGGAGGTTTCCCATGCCCGACGACAAGACCGCGCTCACGCCGCCTGTGCGAGCCTCACCGCTCGAACATACGTTTCCTCTCGGAACGGATCTTGATACCGGCCAGAGGATGGACCTCTCCCTCAGCCACTTCCTGACGTCCTACTGGTGCGTCGGGGAGATCGGGATAGGGAAGAGCAACCACATCCTCGGGCCGCTTTACCAGGCACTGCGGGCCCCGCTTCCCACTGTCGTCTTCGACGGCGCGGGGACGCTCGCGACGAACGTCTTCAACGCAGTCGCATGTCTCGCGACGCGACGCATGGTCTACGCGGACCGGTTCCCGGAGTTCCGGGAACAAGCCGCCCGGTTCGTCCTCCGCCATCCGCTCCTCGTCTTCGGCGGCGAGGAACGACAGATCTCGATCGACCTTCTCCGGAGGCAGATGCTGCCAGACGGACGACGCGAGACGCTCGAGCAGGTTGCGGCCCGCACCTACCAGGTCTTCAACCGGCTCTTCGCCGACGACGCGGACAAGCGCGTGCGCTTCCGTCGAGTGGCCATGAGCGTCATCACGATCCTCGCCGCCGCCGGCCGTCCGATTCGCGAGTACAAGGAGCTTCTCCTCGGACGCGAGGGATTCCTTCCGTTCTGCCTCACCGAGGCCGAGCGGATCGGCCTTCTCCCGGAGGAAGTCGGCTTCCATCGAGACCAAGTGCAGATCTTCCTGGCCCTCCAGCGCCTCCCGAAGCCGACCTACCGCCAGGAAACGGAAAGCACTGACAACGCCCTCAACTACTTTCACGTATCCCCCGGGGCCGACTACGTGAACGACCAGACTCTCGATCTCCCGCGCCTCCTTGGTTCGGGAGGGAAACTCCTCATCTCCCACGTCCTCTCGGATCTGACGCTCGCGACTGTCCTCTTCCGCGCGTATGACTCCATCGTTCGGACGTGGGTACGGGCGCGGGAGCCGAATCGCCTGCCGACCGCGTACGGACTCCAGGTGATCGACGAACCGTTCTGGGTCGACAGCGGGGTGGCCCAGGACTGGGCCATCCAGCGAAACAAGCGCTGGTCGGTCGTCCTCCTGCACCAGCGCGCTGCTCAACTCGAGAGCGTTTCGCCTGGCCTCTCGGATCTCATGTACTCGTTCGCGAAGCTCCGCGGGCAGTTCCGGCCCGAGGGCGTGGACGCGCTGAAGACGGCGACGGATCTCGCCTACCGACTTCGGAAGTTCCAGCCGGACGGCCTCCTCATCCCGTACGAGACGACGAGCCGCGGCGAGACAGCGGGGCTCGCGGAATCGCTCGGTCAGTCGTGGAGCGAGACGCGGTCACGCGCGGAAACCTTCGGGTCGACTCAGTCGAATTCCGAGAGCGCCGGACGAAGCTACAGCAGCGACGAACGCGGAGAATTCGACCCCCTCGATCTGGAGACGCCCCGAGGCATCAGTCGCGGGGAGGGGAGCGGACGGAACTCCGGCTCGGCGAACTCGACTGGAAACACCGAGAGCATCACGAGCGGGACAGCCGACTCGAAGGGACACCAGGAGCAATCGACGCGCTCGAAGCAGGCGAGCGAGACATGGTCGAAGCTGCTCCACTTCACCCCGGTATCCGAGCAGGCGATGGTCGAGGCGCAGGAGATTCTCCGCACCCCGGATCACGTGCTCTTCCTCTCCTATGGCGGGAAGACTCGCAGGGTCCTCCTCGACAGGCAGCGGGAGTATCCATCGGAGCTCTTCGGCGTTCCTGTCGCAGAGCAAGCGCGCGCGTTTCAACAGGACGTGGCCCGGGCCAATCGACGCGGCCGCCTCCCGTTCGAACCTGGCGGAACGGCAGGGGTCGCGGCGGTCCCACTAGCCCCGAAGCCAGCGGAGCCGCAGGTAGTCCCAAGAGCTGAGGCGACAACGCCTATTGCCGCTCCGTCGCCATCATCTCCGCCTCCGTCCAGCACGAAGGATCGACTCCTCATGGTGGACGGAGCAGACGGGACGCGCCGGGCGCTCGGAGCCCGGGATCAGGCGATCCTCGAAGCCGCGGCCGACTGGCACTTCGTCGCCCTCGACAGCCTCCGCCTCGACCCCGAGCGCTTCGGCGGGTACAGCGGTCTCGTTGACCGCGTGCAGGCCCTCTACAAGGCCGGGCTCCTGGACCGGCTGCAGCCCCCGGCACCGCGCGGAACGGGATCGCAGCCAAACTATTACCTCCTCGGTCGGCGAGGCGCACAAGCGCTCGCCTCACTTACGACGAGGGACGAGCAGGCGCTCCTCCGCGTCGTCGAGAACGTGGCGAAGACGCGAACGGCCGTCGAGAGGATCGAACTCGGGCAGCTCCACCATCAGCTCGCGATCGCGAACCTGCTCGCCCTCGCGAGTTCCGGAGCGAGCGCGCTCCCCAAGGGCGAGATCGTCTTCTCGAGGTTCGACAAGGAAGTGAGCCTCGAGATCCCGACCGCCCCGATCGAGCAGCACCTGACGCCCGCACTGCGGTCGCGCCTTTTCCTCGCGGACGGTCAAGACCGCCTCACGCTTCGCCCCGATGCCCTGATCGTCGTTCGGTCAGAGGCGCACGGCGAGGTTCACGTGCAGCCGTTTCTTCTAGAAGTGGAGACTGGACGAAAGGAAACCGTCTTCGAGGAACTGGCGCACGCAGCTGCGCTCCGAGCGTACGCCGCGCGAGCGACCAAGGCCGTCCCGACCTTCCTCGGGAGCAACGGGCTAACCGCGGTCCGCCCCTTCCGTCTCCTCTACGTCGCGGCGACGCCGAACCTCGAGGCTCGGCTCGCAACAGGAGTACGGCGAGCGGTGGACGCTCTCAACCCGCGGGACCGCGAGCTGGTCCTGCTCACCTCCCTGGATCTGGCGCATCCGCCCGTGCTACCGACGACACGAGCGGAGCGCGCCGAGGCGCTTCGTGCGAAAGCCGACCGGTTTTTCTCGGCCGTCTGGCGCACTGCTGAACGCGAGGAGCTCATCGGTCTCTCCTTGTAGCTCTTTCTGGAATCGCTCAGTACAAAGGGAGGCCCCCATGGCGACTCCTCCGACCGAATCCGGCCCGGCGGCGCTCGACCTGCGAGAGTGCCCGGGCTGCGGCCTTCTCCACCCGAAGAAGCCCACACTCACGCCGAGCGAGGTCGCGTACCTCACGGCGTACGCCCTCTCCTCGATCTACACCTACCACTCCCGCGGTGGGATCCTTCCGAAGCCGGTCCGAAATGGCCGCGGAAACCCGCGCTGGTCGGCCTGCGCGATCGCGCGGTGGCTCCACGGCACACTCTCGCCGGACGAGCTTCAGCCCGTGCGGATGCGGGCGGCTATGGAGCAGTGACTCGACGTCGGGGCCGCCCCGGGGAGTGCCCGGGGCGGCCCTTCAGCCTCACGTTGCCCGAACGTCAACGCCGCCTCCTCCCGGTCGCCCTCCGACGCTTTGCGTTGAAGGCGGCCGCGCTATGTTCGGGGGGCAAGCGGCGTCAGGAAGTCGTCACGCATCCGATACGCGGACGACGAACCACCATCGATCATCGCGTCTAGGAGGGTCAGGGTCCCGGTACGGAGAGGCTCATCTCTCCGTATAGGAATTGAGCCGCCGTAGATGAGGCGGGAAAGGACCGGCTCAAGGCGCTGGATCGCTTTGGCCGTAAGGCGCCCCTTCCCGCTGCCGTCAGCTAGCTTTTCCGACACGTCGGGCAGGGCGTCCAGGACGAGTACCGATCCGACGGTCCGTAGGAATCCGGTGAATACCTCAATGAGCTCGGCCGAGGGCGCTAATCGCTTGAAGAGCGACCAGACTTCGCGTTCGTGACCCTGCAGCGGTGCCCACTCGCGGACCCCAGGGTTCCATGGGATGTCGAAGAAAAGAGATCGCAGGAGTTCATCTTTCTCGTGTCCGGGGCCGCCGGCGATCTCCTCGTACGTCGTCGCGAACGATGTCCATAGAGTCGTGAAGGTCTCGCTGGGACCGCGACCATCCTGAGCAAAGATAAGAGACCGGACGAAGTCAGCTACTTCCCTGCCTGCCACCTTCATCGAAGCCCGTATCGGATCGGTGACCACGAGCGCGACATCAGGTGGTTGCTCGAGCGCGATCGACGCAAGCGACCGAGAGATGTCATGTTCCGTGCCGCCTTCGAACCGGACCAGTCTGTCATCGTCGTCGCTGGGTATGCTCCGGGTGGAACGTGCCGCTTCCGTCCATGACGAGGCAAGGAGCTGAGCAAGCCGCTGGAGGTAGTGGCGGCCGAGAGCGTCGGTTGGCTGCCAACGGAACACCGCAAGCAGCTCCTTCACGAGTCCCAACCAGGGCCATCGCGTGTAGTTGAGCGTAGCGAGGATCTGCGGATCCTCCCAGTGCTCTCGGCGCTCGATGATCCCTCGGAGCGCCACCCTTGCCTGGTGTTTCCCAGCATCATCCTGCCAGGCCCACCCGCGCCCTTTCTCCTCTAAGAGGTGCGAGTACGCGACTCGCGCCTTCAGGCAGGAGAGGGCGAGGTCGCGATCAGAAACCAGTAGCTCGCGACCGATCCCAGCGAAGGTCGTCTCAACGTATCCTGCTTTCGCGTGAAGCACACAGCACGCAAGCGCGTGGAGGAGGCGGTCTTCGACCGGTGTCCCGCGCATCCTCGGCACGAGACCGGGGAGCACGCTCGCCGCAGCCATGCCTCCATCGAGTGCGTGCGAGCTCTCTCCGCCGAGAGAGAACTCATCGTCAGATGTGGCTTCGACCCCAGAACACACAGCACCGATGCACCAGTCGCGTTCGGCATCGCTCAGTTCAGCCAGGTGGTCCCGAACGCAGAGCGCCGCGATGTACGCTGGCGCCGAAGCGCTTGGATCGAAGCCCTCCTCTTCGTAGGCGCCTTCTTGGTGAAACCGTAGTGCCTCGACAAGCTTCCCCCGCCAAGCATTCGGATCGTGCCCCGCCGTGCTGCTCCCGTCGAATACCGCCTTGGCCCACACGAAGAGACCTAAACGCTGGGTCCGCGCTTCCAGGAGCGGACGGCTCGCGTCGAGCATCCTCGCGACCTCCGGAGGGGGCGGGCTCGGTTGTATCAGGACTCTGCCGTCCTCGATGGGTCCAGCCGGGACGAATACTCGTAGGTCAATTCTGTGGAGGACGAGCTCCCATAGCCTGTCCTCGTCGGTGCGTGCTGCTTGGGGAGGTAACGCAGAGCGAAGTCTGTCAATAAGCGCCCACACCTCATCTCTAGCCTCGGTCAGCTGGAGCCGGGTCGCCGTTGTTTCGAGCATCTGTTGCCTGTGGACACGAGCGTTCGACGTTTTCCGCTCCGTCGCGTAGAGCGTGTCCTCTGGGGTGCGGCCAAACGCGACGTTTTCGAGGACTCGCCCCGCGCCCGTCTGATCCGTCGCCCAGCGATTTCGATCAAGGTCGAAGAACACCCGGTGCGCGAGAAACGGGAGGATCGCCCGCCGCGTCTGCTGCGGCCACGCCTGCGCCACGCTTAGCACGACTGCGGTGATCGCAACGTTGTTCGACTTCGCGAGCAGGTCGAGGAGCGCCCCTTCGAGGGAGGGATCCTGGGCCTCGGCGCGTTCCAGAAGCCAGTTCTCGAGCGCCATCAAAGCACACTGGAGCGGGTACGGGCCGACTGTCGCGCTCCGGAACAGCCCCCAGAGTCGCTCGTTGATCCACTGCTCCGCGGTCTTCCCGTTCGGGAGGGGGAACGAGATTCGTCCGGGGCGCTCCAGCAAGCGAACGTCCGCGATCCCGTACGCGTCGCAAGCGTGATTCGTTATCCGGACGATCAAGTCGAGCGCGATTACGGGGTGATGGGCGAGCAGGTGGCGGAACGGACCGTGGAGGCCGCTCGGAGGGAACCCGAGCTCCCGGCCATACGGAGGGATGGCGAATGCAGTCTCAACGGCGTGCATGTCGTCGCCGTGCCAGTCCTGTTCCTTCGCCGCGGCCTGCACGGCCGGGCTCATGCCGAACACGTGCTCGACGCAAGCGACCGCGAGCTGCGGGATGTCGCGCGCTGCCGAGGCGCCGCTCGCGATTCCGAGCACCATCTTCACAACGATCGAATCTGTGCGGTCAGCGTCCGGCGCGACCGCTGCGTCCACGAGCGCCTGGAGATCGCCGCTGACGACCAGCGGAACGCTCAGGGCCACCCTCAGGGCGCGCTCTTTCGTCCGCTCACGATTCGAGTAGGAGAGCGCCGCCGCGCGTTCAACGAGCCGGAGTGCCGTCCTCCCGGCGGCGTCGGAACCGCTCGGGTACGGTGACCGGGGAGTCACCTGCAGCGCCCAGTCTTCGAGGAAGTTTAGGTACAGGGGAATCGCCGGCGTCGGCAGGTTCTCGCTCGGGATCTTGTCGAGCCAGGCGAGGAGCCCCTCCCACGCCGCTCCCTCGGGGAGGAGTATCTGCGTCCCGACGAAGTGCGGCTCGCGTGCCGCGCTCGGGAGGCGCCGGCACGCGACGCGGGTCAGGTGGAGCAGCTTGTGAAGGAGATCGCTCGGTCGGAATCCCTCTTCACCCGCGATCTGCAGGACGAACCGCTCGCCCGCGCCCGAGAGGAGAGCGGCAGCGAGCGTGTCATCGACCCAGTGTTTCGGATAGGCGGCGCCCCGGATCACCCCGAGCGCCCAGGCGGAAGCCTCGGCGAAGGCGACGTCGAGCCACTCGCTCAGCCAGACCCGGAACGCCCGTCGGATTGCTGGCTGTGTTCCGATCCTTCCGAAGAAGATCGTCGGGTTGCGCGCGGCGAGGGTGAACTCGTGTTCGATCCAGTGCTGGAGGGCCCAGTCCTCGAGCACGTCGTCGGCGGGCGCGAGAGCGTCCGGATTGTCGGGACTCCCGGCGACCAGCATGTCCCGGCGGAGGTCCTGGATAACCTCAGCGTCGAGGTCGTCGCAGAGCACGTAGGCCTCGAGGGATCGAGCCCGACGTCTCACGATCTCGAGGAAGGCGTTGGCGCGACGCGTTGGCATCCCGCCTCCCTGGTACGCATCGCAGCGCACGACCTGACTCCAGACCCTCTGGCGGAAGCCGCGGGCGTCCGTCGGCAAGGGCGCGGCCCAGGTCATCCTCGCTGCCATCCCAAGGTAGAAGGGATTCCGGAGCAGCTTCCGAAGCCTCGTTTGGCCGAGCGGCGCCGTGAGCGCCGGGATTGCAGCCGATACCACGTCGAGGTCTTTATCGTCGAACTCCAGTACCTGGAGAACGCTCACGGGTCGCGCGGCGCCTTCCAGGAAGGCGCTCCGGAAGGTCTCGACCGCAAAGCTCCGGCAGGTGATCACGACGACCCAGCTCGGATCCTCGCCGAGCGTGGCGAGGAGATCTCGGAACGCGTCTCGCTCGGAGTCGGCCGTCTCCAGGAAGCGCTCGGCGCTCTCGATCAGGATCACGTTCCTGGGGTAGAGGGCACCGGTCGAGAGGAGTCGCGCCGCGGTCTGCCCGTGGGGGAGGAGCACCTGGTTAATGTCCCCGGCCGTCGCAAGCATCCCAGGTCGGAACGCGAGCGCAATTCCGTCCTGTCTGAAGGACTCGAACACTCGTCGGGCGAGAGCCGACTTCCCGACGCCTGGCTCACCAGAGACGACGACGAAGCCTCCGCTGTTTACCAAGCTCAGAAGGTGCGCTTCGGCTTCTGCCCGCGGGACTTCGACGCCCTGGATCGAGGTCGTGACGCGGCGGAGGACCACATCTGAGGTGCTCCTGAGCGACTCGAGTTCCTTCTGGAACGGCGCACTCCGGGGGAGGACGGGCCACCCGATCTCCTTCGCGACCTCGATAGCCGTGACGCTTTGCGCTCGGCCATCCCAGGACTGGGCGACCGTGACGAGCTCGGACCAGGCATCCGTCTGTGGCGCGCCAGCTGTGGTGTCGGCCGCGACCTGTACGATCGTCCGAATTGACGCCTCTGCGGCGCCAGCCCTCGATCCGAAGTCCAAGTACACGAAATCCAGGACCCGGAGAAACCGGAAGAGGCGGTCCTCCGAAATGATCCCTTTCGTAGCCTCCTTCAGCATCTCGCGACAGGCGTCGCGATACTGCAGCGCCCGCCTCGGCAGGTACCCGTCAATCTTCAGGCGACGGTCAAGGTCCATCTCGTCGGTGGACGCACGGGCGCAGTCGAGGAGAGCCCGGAATCCGTGGAAGAAGTCACTTGAGCCGCGCTGGAGGACGAATCCGAGCGTGTCGCGCGCTGGGTCGAAGCGTTCTTCGGAGAAGTCAGCCCAAGCGCTCCCGAGCGCGGCGACGCTCTCTTCGTCTGACTGCCGGAAGTGAAACTGCCGCTTCGCCTGGAGGGCAGCCTTATGAACGATACCGGATCGATCCTTCCCAACGAGCAGGAGATCGTCCGTCCTCCAGTCGAGATGACGCGACTGGAGGTGTACCGACTCGAGGCGGCACCCGCGGAGCAGGGGTGGGGTGCCGCCAACGAGAAGGAATGCGAGGTAGGCCGCGTCAACCTGGAACTCGAAGGCTACCCCGGAACCGCCGGTGGCTTCTGGGCTCGTAGTTGGTGGGGGCTCGACCATCACTGTCATTGTTCAGCGCAGAACCCGCGCCGTCTAGCGCGGACGCGCGAAAGAGGGAGTGCCGGGATGCGAAATAGGAAGCCACTGGCCTTGTGAATTCGGCTCGCTGTAAGGGAAGGACCTGAGCGGTGAGCCCTTCAGACAGGGAACCTTGTTCGAGGACCGGCCACGGAAGCGGGGTGCAGCTGTCGGGCGACGCCCACGAGCCGATGCTGACGATCGAAGCGGCGATTCGTCGTCGTTGCCTTGCTCGCGCCGCGCTCCAGGACGAACCCTCGGAGCGCAGCATTTGACGGTGGCCTCGGGAAGCAGACGGTTCGCGCTCATTCCACTCGGACGGCGGCGGACCGCGTGGGCGCAACCCGTATCAACAGAGGTCCAGGTGCGCCCCATTTAGAAATGACGTCGGGATGCGCCCAGAAACTAGGAAGGCTGCGATTCGGTCGGGCCTCGTAACCACCTGATTCCGAGGATCTTATGGGTAGTTGCCGGAGGGCGAAGATTTGAACCTGCGACCCCTGGATTATAGGGCAGCAGGTGCGGCAGCACCCTCGGCCATCCTGATCCAGTCGTCCAGTGCCAGCGGACGCAGCCGGAGTCCAAGTCCATTCCACGAGGCGGGGTATCCTCGATTCACGTGAAGGCATTCCGACCGTACGTTGATTATCTCCATGTCATTCTCAGAGCAGAATCCTCCTCGGGAGGCCAATGCAGCGATCGAATCGACGCCGTCCTCGACGGCCAGCCAGCATCGGAACTCAGAAGGCTGGTAGATGTCGCAACCCGGAGATCCTCGGGAGCCTTCTTCACCGGGTCGCGACTCGCAGAGGTCGCTCTGGGTCCGATGCTGCAAACAATCTCTCACGACTCCGTCATAGTCGACCTCGCCTGCGGCGCCGGCGATCTTCTCCTCGCGTGCACGCCGCGTTTGCGGCGGCATCCCACGCTCGCCCAGACGCTTGAGGACTGGGCCACGAAGCTAATCGGACGGGACATCCACGCGGAGTTCGTGGAAGCCGCGAAACTTAGACTCATCCTCCAGGCGGTCCGCCTCGGAGGATTCCACGGCGAATCTGTACCCCCGATCGCCAGGCTATTCCCTCAGCTAACGGTTGCCTCTGGTCTGGCCGCCGATGCCTTGCAAGTACCGGCGACCCACATCGTCGTGAACCCGCCATTCGTCCCGGTCCTGGCGCCTTCAGGCTGTACGTGGGGAACCGGTAGCGTCACGTCTGCGGCACTGTTTTTCGAGACGTGGCTTCGCCGAGCGCCAGTGGGTGCGCGTGTGGCGGCAATCCTTCCGGAAGTCTTGCGAAGTGGTTCACGATACAGAGCATGGCGTCGAATGATCGAAGGCCGTTGCGATGTCGATCAGATTCAAGTGCTCGGCCAGTTTGCTCCGGACGTCGACATCGACGTCTTCGCTCTCCATGGGCGAGTGCGCGAGCCCGCGATAGCGTCCGCCTTAACAGATTGGCTTAAGTCAGAAGAGGTCGGCACAACGCGTCAACGCCTCGGAGAGCTCTTCGAGATTAGCGTCGGCTCGCTTGTTCCCTATCGAGAACCTAGGCGCGGTCCCTGGACGCCGACCGTCTATCCGAAGGGACTCCCGGCCTGGAGCATCGTCCGGGAGATTACCGTCAGGCGGCGCTTCTCCGGACGGACGGTTGTGCCGCCGTTTGTTGTCGTTCGTCGGACATCACGTCCTGGAGACAGTGGTAGGGCAATCGCGACGATCATCGCCACGGATCGGGCAGTTGCGGTCGAGAATCACCTGCTCGTGCTCGTGCCTCGGGACGGAACACTAAGAACGTGTCGCGCCGCAGTGGACGCTCTTCGGCGACCGGAGACGGATGCCTGGCTCGACCGACGTATCCGATGTCGCCATCTGACGGTGCCGGCGATGGCCGAGGTTCCGTTTGACAGGGGCTAATCTCGCTTAGGAATAGAAAGGCAGTTGGTGCATGGACAGAAGCGCTCGGCCCCAAGACGTAACTTGGTTTCTGGACCAGCGGCGGAACGGCCAGCTGGAACTTGATCCGCCGTATCAGCGCCGCAGCGTCTGGAGTCCGCGAGACCGCCGATACTTCCTCGACACCATCTTTCGGGGCTACCCGAGCCCGGCGATCTTTCTCTATAAACGCCTCGATGAGGCAGGAAAGGCGGTCTACGACGTCGTCGATGGCAAGCAGCGTCTTGAGACGCTCTTTCTCTTCGTGGATGGCAAGATTGCCATGGCCTCGGACTACGGGGACAGCCGGCTTGACGGCAAGAAGTGGCGCAATCTCGACGATGATCTGAAGCACAAGCTCTGGAACTACGAACTGCCCGTCGAGTTCATAAAGATCATCGAAGGTAATGTCCTGAACGAAGTGTTCGCGCGGCTGAACCGCAACTCTCGAAAGCTCGAGCCCCAGGAGATCAGACACGCACGGAATGATGGTTGGTTCATCTCCTTCGCGGAGCGTGAGGCCGAGCAGGAGGAATACTGGAAGACCTTCAGAATCACCACCACGGCCCGATCACGGCGCATGAAGGACGTCCAGTTCATCTCGGAGCTGCTACTCGTGGTGTTGGATGGAAAGGTCATCGGGTTCGACCAAGAGGTTCTGGACGCCGCGTCAGCAAACTACGATTCGCCCGAGGAACTGAATCCAGACTTCGATCCAGACGAGGTCGCGGCGCGCTTCGGCGCTGCAAAGGAGTTCCTGGCGGCGATGGACCGGACGAACGGCTGCGTGCGTCGCTTCGCCACGACCCTGAACAACTTCTACTCCCTCTGGGCTTGGGTGGTAGTCAGCAATCCGCCTTTGACAGATGCGCCCAAGGTCGCCGAAGCGTACGGGGTCTTTATGGAGAGTGTCGCCGTTCTCAAAGAGGAGCTCCAGAAGCACGAGGACGACCTCGAAGCGTTCCTGAAGGCGCAGGAGGCTAAGGTGCAGGAGACGGGTGGCGAGTTCTCCCGCGCGTTCCGGTACGTGCAGAATGCAACTGGCGCGAGTACGGAGCCGCAGCAGAGACAAGCTCGACACGAAGTGCTGCTCGCTGTTCTTTCAAAGACCGTGAGTGAACCGGCGTGAAGATTCCGGCGTCGATCCGCAGCCTGCACGGACAGCTGCTGGAGCGACAGACTCTCCTTAAGGGGCAAGTCGACGCTCTCTTTAGCGGCAAGAAGCAGGTGCGTTGGCATTACGAGAGCCGACTAAAGGAGCTGGAAAGCTTCGCGCTGAAGCTCGAGACGGGCCGAGTCGCAAGCGTCAAGGACCTCGAGGACTTCTTCGCGTGCACGATCGTAGTAGAAAATCGGCAGGCTATCGGCAAGGCCCTGGAGCTCGTCCGAGAGCTGTTTCAGGTGGATTACATGCGGCCCGAATCGATGGAGCGGACGAGCAAGCGAGCCACGGATTTCCCCTTCGACGACCTGCGTGTCTATGCACGTTGGAAGGAGGAGGATGCCTATCCGCGCACCGGCGTGGAGGGCATCCTATTCGAGATCCAGATAAAGACATTCCTGCAACACGCGTGGATGATCGCGACGCACGACCTGGTCTACAAGACGGATCGGCCTAGCTGGCCCAAGGCGCGCATTGCGTTTCAGATCAAGGCGATGCTCGAGCACGCGGAGGCCTCGATCTTGGGTGCGGAAGAGCTAGCGGCCCTACCTGACCTCAAGATGTGCGATGACCAGACCAGCCATGTGCTTGAGGTCCTGGGGTTCGTGGAACGACACTGGGATGCGAGGCAACTTCCACGGGATCGAGTGCGGTTAGCGCAGAACATCGCCGACCTCATGAAGGCCCTTCGAGTTGAACTCAGCGAGATGGACGAGGCCCTGAGGAAGGAGTCCGCAGAGGGGCGCGGCGACGAGATCTTGAATCTCTCGCCCTACGCCACGCTGCTCCAGACGATCCTGAAGCGGCTCCCCGAGAAGGTGACCGCGTTCCTCACTGTGAAGGAGAAGGACAAAGACAAGGGAACTCGGCGCGGCGGACGAGTGCTCGTCGTGCCGGAGGTCGATGGCTGTGAAGTGCTGCTGAGGGAGGATCACTCCCGCGTCGTTCTGGTGCCGAGCGCACCGCCAGCGTGACGCCTTCGAGATCGCCCCTCGGTGTGGGTCCAGGCTGACCGATGAACTCGCGAGCAGCTGCGGTGTGGATCGTTGTGGTCCCCATTCGCGAATCGGATCGGGCGAGCCCGTGGGAAAGCTGGCGAAGCAAGTCGACGGGAGATTTGAGACGCTGACGTCTATGGGCTACTATCGACAAGGAAAAGGCACGATCGGCTTCGTCCGACGAAGCCGTGTCAGTTGGAACCCTCACCGGGAGTAAACAATGCCGACGGAAACGCTTACGAAGTTCGGTTATCCTGAGAATCTGCTTGCCGAGTACGAACACTGGGCCGTACTCCTTCGCCCAAAGCAGGTTACTGCTGGCAGCCTAGTGCTGGCGTGTACGGACGCTATCGAGAAGGTCCCGGATCTCTCGATCGAGGCATTCGCAGAGTTGAAAACGGTAACGACCGACCTAGAAGCCGCATTGCGTTCTGCGTTCGCATTCGACAAGATCAACTACCTGCTCTTGATGATGGTCGATCGATATGTGCATTTCCACGTGATTCCAAGGTATGAATCGGATCGCGTTTGGAGTGGCGTCGTGTTCAAAGATGCCGGTTGGCCAAAACACCCGGCACTCGACCAGTGCGCGTCGCTCAACGCAAGCGAGTTCGCCGACCTGAGGCGCTTCCTGCGGTCGCGGTGGCCTAGGCCCGAAACGCGGCCCTCAACTCCATAGGCGCGCAGGTGCCAAGGCGATCGCCTGTGGGTAGCATTCGTCCTGTCATCCTTGCCGGGGGACTCGGCACGCGTCTGCGGCCTCGAACTTTGCTCCTTCCGAAACCGCTGCTGCCAATCGACGGACGGCCTCTCCTCTGGTACGTGCTGGAGGCGGTGAATCTCGGAGGCCTCCTTCCGCCAATCGTCACGTTGGATTACAAAGCGGAACTCATCCAGTCGTATTTTGATGGGGCGCGGGCCACCTTCTTGACGCTGCCCGATGTCACAATGGCGGAGGCCTTTCTAACAGCTGCGGCTAGCGACGATGCAAGCGCCTTCTTGGGCCTTAGCTCGGATGTAGTCTTCCCGAGAGGATTGATTGACAGCCTCGTCCGAATGCACACGGAGTGCGCCAATGAAGATGTCGCTTTGTTCACGAAACTTGCTGAACCGGGGCACAAGAAGTGGCGCTTCGTTGTCCAGGACGAAAGGCTGAAAGATGTCGTAAGAGAAGACGTGAACACAAATGAGGAGCGAGTGGCGATGATTCTGAGCCGTGAAACGGTGCAGTATTGTCGCAATCGGCTGCCGAGACCGGTCGCTGAGGCAGGGATACCTCCAGAGCTTCGGGGCTTTCAGACTGGGTGGACCCTTCTCTTGAAGACCTTGGCAACGGGTGGGCGAGACATCCACGCAAGGGTTGTCGAATTGCCGATTCACAATCTGAATGTGCCTGGCGACTTCGAGTCCGCCAGGGAGTTTGTGAGGGCTCAGGAGTTATAGATGCGACAGACCGGGCGAGCCTAGGTGGCCGAAACAGAGCTCACGGAAGGGCGAAGCTCTCGCCAAAGCCTAGGGTACGTACAGCGATTCGAGCATGTTGGCTAAGGCCGAGGGCTAGGGCCGAGGGGTCGACACGCGCCCGGTCCTTCGGACTGTCGAAATGCATGGGAACGACAAGGGCCGGCGCCAGTTGAACTGTGAACAACGCAGCGTCATCGACTCCCATGACGACACCGCGACCACCGATTGGGACGAAGAGCACATCGAGCGGTCCATCGAGGCCCAGTAGTTGCGGCTCGATGTAGCGAGTATCGCTTGTGTGATAAAGGCGACGCCCATCACTCGCTATGAGTACACCGAAATTGACGACGCCCTCCCAGCGAACCACGTGGTCTGTGACTATCCCGGTAAGCGTGAACCCCTTGTGCGCTAGTGTGGCGCCAACATTGAGAACGGTGGCCTCGATGCCGATTTGCTTGAGGATAGGGGCGAGTTCGTGGTTCGTAACGACGCGCGGCGAGTGCGTTCGGCAAATCGTCTCGACGGCGCTGCGATCGAAATGATCCTCATGTTTGTGCGTTACGATTAGGACATCAACGCGGCCAAGGTCCGAGGGCGTGAAGGCACCTTCAAACGAGTATCGGCCGGGGTCGATCAGCAACCGGCACCCCGCGCTGTCCTCGAGCAGAAAGGAAGACTGAGCGTACTTGGTTATTCGCATTGAGGGCCTTCCGCGCCGCCGGTGGTCGAGCGACGAATCGTCACATCGTGATATGCAAACTGAGGGTCGGAAGAGGCGCGGGCACAGGACTGAAAGTGGGGGTGATGGGGGTAGGCGGTCTCGAGATCGAGCTTCCAGTCAACAGTTTCCGTTCCAAGTAGCCTGTCGCAGATCTCGTGCACAGGGAAGAAGTGATGAGGGATTCCAGTTTCAGGTCCTTCGGAGAAGATGTAGGTTCGGTCTTCAAGCCTCGCGCCACAGCCGAGGCGGAAGTCTCGGTCGGATAGGACGTAGATGACCGCAACGCCGCCTGGCCGTAGTACGCGGACAAGTTCAGCGATTGATCGACCGCAGGTTGTGGCAAGTCCGTGGCTGAGACTGCAGTAAGCGAGAACGCCATCGAAAACACGATCCGCAAAAGGTAGCGCCTCGAAGGTGGCACGAGTCAAGGACACGCGACAGCGAACATGGGCAGAGGCGCGCCGGGTAAGGCGAAGGCCAACGTGAGACGAGTCCAGGGCTACGATCCGAGCTCCTTGTTCAGCTAGCCAGCGGGCGTGACGCCCACTGCCACAGCCGAGGTCCAGGAGCCTCGGGGCCGGTAGCGCGGACAGAGCTGCAAGAAGCCGCTTCGCTTGCTCCTCTGGCGTGTAGGCTTCGGAGAAAGGCTGCCTCTGTAGGAGCCGGTCCCACGGGTCCTTAAGCAAGGGGGATGGTCGGGAAGTCACGATTTGATTCCTAGAAGGGGAAGAAGGTCGCGAAGATCAGAAATGATGGCATCGACTGGAAGGCGTTCGTCAACCATGGTTGATGTGGCGCGCGTTTCAAGAAGTATGGAACTCAATCCAAGGATGCGCCCGCCGAGAATGTCTGTCCGGATCTTGTCACCGACTACGCAGGTGCTCGGGCCGCGGCGTGCTCCCAAACAGGAAATGGCTTCTTGAAAGATCCGCGGGTCGGGTTTTAGGTAGCCGACGTCACAGGAGAAGACGATCGAGCGAAAGTACGGGCGAAGCCCGAGCCTGTCTAGAATGAGCCAACTCACAGGGGTAGTGTTCGAGACGAGAGCGAGTTTGGAGCACCGTCCTCTCAGCGCGCCCAAAACGTCGTGGGCTCCCGGCGTGAGGCGAGCGGCTTGAACACTCTTCATCCAAATATCCCTAATGGGTACGTCGCAAGGGCCTCCCGCTAGAGGTTCTAGCGCCTTGGCGAGTCTGACCAGGAACTCGGAGGGGGACAATCTGTGATTACCAGCGCAGATGCGATAGGCGATAGAGCGGACCGTGCTGGGCTCGGTTCCAATGAGGGCGGCGGTAAGGAACTCCTCATCATCCTCGTCGGGTATGGACATCAGGGTGTTTCCAAGGTCGAAAATGAAGGCTTCGACCTTGGGAAGGCCCGCTCTGGCAGAAGGGAAGAGCCTAGTCTCCAACGGCTACTCCGGCTCCGCAGCGAATGGACCGGCCAGCGAGGGTCGCGGCCGCCTCAAGAAGGGCCTCAGCGTCGCGGATGGAGTGTTCGAGTGACATAGGGCCGGGAGCGATCGAGAATGCGGCATCGAGGCCGTTATAGAAGATCTCCTCGGACTTGGCGGCCAAATTCCCGACTATCGCGACCACGGGCAGGCCGAAGCGTTTGGCGCGAAGAGCCAAGCTACATACGAGCTTGCCGCTGGCGGTGCGATCGTCGAGAGCGCCCTCGCCGGTGAAGACAATGTCAGACCCTTCGAGGGCGCCGTCGATATCGATGAATGCGGCGACGACATCGAATGAGAAAAGGAGCCGCGCACGCAGGAACGTCACGAGAGCGGATGCAAGGCCGCCAGAGCCTCCCGCGCCAGGCAGATATCGAAGATCGAGCGAAGAGATGGGCTGTAGAAGGTCAGCCCAGTGGCAAAGGCCAGCTTCAAGCTCCACGACCGCTGCGGGTGTCGCCCCCTTTTGAGGCCCGTATACCCTGGAGGTGCCTTCAGGGCCGCACAGGATGCTTGAGAGATTGCAGGCCACTGTGAACGTGGTATCGCCTAGCGGAATCATGCTTTCGGAGTCAATGGCGGCAATGGACTGAAGTGCGCCACCCCCAGCGCCATACGGCAAGTCGGTTCCGTCTTGGCGCCGAAAGCTCACGCCAAGTGCTTGGGCGGCGCCTAAGCCGCCATCGTTCGTGGCGCTGTCGCCACATCCGATGATTACGTCCTTTGGCTGATAGCGGGCTAATGCCTCATGAATCAGCTCCCCAACGCCTATCGTGGAGGTCTTCAGCGGGTCACGCTGGCTCGAGGGGACGAGCGCTAGCCCGCAGGCGGAGGCGCTTTCGATCACGACGGTGGTCCCGTCCGCCAGACGCCCGACCTTGCCCTGTACCGGGTCGCCGCACGGACCCCGCACTGAGAGGATCTCGACCGTCCCTCCTTGGGCCGCCACCAGCCTATCCGTGAGACCAGTGCCACCGTCCGAGAGCGGGAGTTCCCGTATGGTCGCAGAAGGAAAGACGACGCGAAGCCCCTTCGCCATCGCAGAAGCTGCACGATCTGCGGCGAGGCTTTCCTTAAACGGTCCGGGAGCGACCAGGATTCGCATTCCGCTAACCTCTCGCGCACCACGCGTGGCGTTGAAAGTCCCGTTCGTTCATTCCTCAGATTCTTGCAGACTTGGCCGGTGGGGCGAGGCATTCGAGAAGCGGCGCGGACCTATGCCTCATTCGAGGGAGAGGTGGTGCCTGTCGAATGCCGGCGGTGTCGGCCGGTTGGCCTTTTCGCGGGACGCCGGGGACGGCGGACGTGAGTGAGTGGGACGGCCGCGCTCCTAGGCCGGTAGGCGTCAGCGATTCCGACGGGCTCAACCCACATCAACAGGAGCCCGAACGCGTCCAACCTAGGGATGACCTAGGGATTCGCACAGAAACGAAGAACCCGGCGTTTCCGCCGGGTTCCCGTAACCGCTTTATTCTCGCGGACTTATGTATGGTTGCGGGGGCAAGATTTGAACTTGCGACCTTTGGGTTATGAGCCCAACGAGCTACCAGGCTGCTCCACCCCGCGCCAAGGGAGGGGGAAGATACTTTGGAGGAGGGGGGAAGTCAAGCGCCGGGCCGCGTCAACGGGCCGCGTCACATCGCCCGGCGCCGGGCTCGTCGGGGGCGCCGCGCGCTCGATTCGGTCGTTCGGCGGGTCCTCGAAACGCCGGGCTTCCCTTTTCAATCCGCCTGGTATATATTGGACGTAGTCTAAATAGCGAGGCGATCGCCCGCTGAATATCACGAGGAGAAACAGAATGAGCCTTATCAACAGCCAGATCCCCGAGTTCAAGGTGCAGGCCTACCACGAGGGCGCCTTCAAGGAGGTCTCGAACAAGGACCTCGCCGGCAAGTGGTCGGTCTTCTTCTTCTACCCGGCGGACTTCACCTTCGTCTGCCCCACGGAGCTGGGCGACCTGGCTGATAACTACGCCGACTTCAAGAAGCTCGGCGCCGAGATCTACTCCGTCTCGACCGACACCCACTTCACCCACAAGGCGTGGCACGACGCCTCCGAGACCATCAAGAAGATCCACTACCCGATGCTCGCCGACCCGACGCACCACCTCTCGAAGGCGTTCGGCGTCCACATCGACGAGGCCGGCCTCTCCTACCGTGGCACCTTCGTCGTGAACCCCGAGGGGAAGATCAAGATCGTCGAGATCCACGACAACGGCATCGGCCGCGACGCCAAGGAGCTCCTCCGCAAGGTCCAGGCGGCGGTCCACGTCGCCAACCACCCGAACGAGGTCTGCCCCGCGAAGTGGACCCCGGGCGCGGAGACCCTCAAGCCCAGCCTCGACCTCGTCGGCAAGATCTGATCCGGACCCGGTCCCGAGGAGACGCGGCCCCACGGGCACCGCGTCTCCTCGGGCCGTCCGAGCCCACCGACTCCGGCGCGAGCGGAGGTTCCTGCGAGGAGCGGAGCTCGACCCCGCGCCCACCCGAACAGGAAACAGAGACACCGCATGCTCGACGCATCCCTCTCCGCGCAGCTCCAGCAGCTCTACCGCGACCTCCCGGTCACGATCGTCCTCCGCCAGAGGCCCTCCGGCCACGCGAAGCAGGACGAGCTCTCCTCGATGCTCGCCGACATCGCGGCGACGGCGCCGGGGAAGGTCATTCACCGCATCGAGGGCGAGCCCGCCGCCATCCCCTCGTTCGAGGTGGCCGTGGAAGGGCGTTCCGCGTCGATCCTCTTCAAGGGGATCCCGGGGGGACACGAGTTCTCCTCCCTCGTCCTCGCGGTCCTCAACGCCGCGGGGCTCGGGAAGCGTCCCGACGAGGGGCTGCAGAACCGCATCCGTCACCTCAAGGGGCCCGTCCGTCTCCGGACGTTCGTCTCCCTCTCGTGTCACAACTGCCCCGAGGTCGTTCAGGCGCTGAACCAGATGGCGCTCATCCACCCCGACTTCGTTCACGAGATGGTGGACGGCGGCCTCGCGGAGAGCGAGGTCGAGAAGCTGGGGATCCAGGGCGTCCCGACGGTCATCTCCACGATCCACGAGAACGCCCAGGTTTCCGTCGGAAGGGCGGGCCTCGCGGAGCTGATCGACGCGCTCGAGGAGCGCTACGGCGTCGAGACGTCGGAAGCGGCGCGGGACCTCCCGATGCGCGAGCCCTACGACGTCGTCGTCGTCGGGGGCGGGCCGGCCGGCGCGTCCGCGGCGATCTACTCGGTTCGCAAGGGGCTCCGCACGGCGCTCGTCGCGAAGAACGTCGGCGGACAGGTCCTCGAGACGGTCGGCATCGACAACCTCATCGGCACGACGCACACCGAGGGGAAGAAGCTGGCGGCCGACATCCTGGCCCACGTCCGCAGCTATCCGGTCGAGATCCTCGACAACCGGCGCGTGGAGGCGATCGAGAACGGCGAGCTCAAGACCGTCCGCCTCGCAGGGGGCGAGGTGCTCCGGGCGAAGTCGCTCATCGTGGCGACGGGCGCCCAGTGGCGCGAGCTGAACGTCGCCGGCGAGAAGGAGTACATCGGGCGCGGCGTCGCCTTCTGTCCCCACTGCGACGGTCCCTTCTACAAGGACAAGAAGGTCGTCGTCGTCGGAGGCGGCAACTCGGGGATCGAGGCCGCGATCGACCTCGCCGGGATCTGCGGTTCCGTCACCGTGATCGAGTTCATGAACGAGCTGAAGGCCGACAAGGTCCTCGTCGACAACCTGAAGAAGCTGCCGAACACCGAGATCGTCCTGCACCACCGGACGGCGGAGATCGTCGGCGACGGGAGCAGGGTCACGGGGATCAAGGTCGTCGACCGCGGGACCGACGCGGAGAAGACGATCCCGGTCGACGGGATCTTCATCCAGATCGGCCTCGTCCCGAACTCCGCCCTCGTGAAGGGGCTCGTCGACGTGAACCGCTTCGGCGAGATCGTCGTGGACGACAAGTGCCGGACGTCGACGAAGGGGATCTACGCGGCGGGCGATGTCACGACGACCCCCTACAAGCAGATCATCATCTCGATGGGCGAGGGGGCGAAGGCGGCTCTCGCCGCCTTCGAGGACCGGATTCACGCGGCGTAGCGCTTCAAGGGGCCTCCCGGCGTTCGCCGGGAGGCCTCCCGTCCTCTCCGGAGGGCGATCCGGGGCGCGATCGAGAGCGAACGTCCGCTTCGCACGGGCGAAAGGGTGATTCGCCGCACTCCCGGACGCTCCGGAGGGTTGGCATCGGGTCTGCAAAGGATGGCGTGGGAGCAAGGAGCTCCCGAGATCGTCCGAAGGAGGTCCGACATGAAGAACGCCCGCAGGAACATCGCACTCGCCGCCGTCGCGGCCGGGATGCTCGCGATGGCCCCGTCGGCCCTGGCGGACGTGCGGATTCACGTGAACCTGCCGTTGCCGCCTCCGCCGCACAAGGTCCTCAAGCACCTCCCGCCGCCGCCACCGCCGCCGGTCGTCGACTTCGGCTACCGGAGCGTCTACGGCGAGAGGTGGAACTACGAGAACCGTCACCGCAACGACCACTGGAAGAACGACCGCCGGTACCGCGACCGTGCCCGCTGGGCCTACATCGATGGCTACTGGGTCAAGCGGCCCTTTCGCGGCGCCGTCTGGGTGAACGGGTACTACGACCGCTGGGGCCGCTGGATCCCCGGGTACTGGGCGAGGCCCCGCTACCGGTAGATCACGTCACCGCCTCGCGGCGAAGGAACTCGGGGCGCTCGTGGGCGTGCGACGAGAGCACCTCCGCGAGCGCCCCTGCCGCGTCCCAGGCGTCCGTGTAACGAACGTAGAGAGGCGCGAAGCCGAAGCGCAGGACGTCGGGGGCGCGGAAGTCGCCGACGACGCCCCGCGAGACGAGCGCCCGCATGACGGCGTATCCATCGGAATGCGAGAAGGAGACCTGGCTTCCGCGACGCGACGGCTCGCGCGGCGAGAGGAGGTGCACGGCGTCGCCGCACTCCTGCTCCGCGGCCTCGACGAAGAACGAGGTGAGCCGCTCCGACTTCTCGCGGACGAGCGCGAGGTCGGCATCGAGGACCACGTCGAGCGCGGCGTCGAGCGCCGTCATCGAGAGGATCGGCGGGGTGCCGCAGAGGAAGCGCGAGATCCCCGCAGCGGGCCGGTAGCCGGGCTCGAACGCGAACGGCTCGGCGTGGCCCAGCCAGCCCGAGAGAGGCTGGACGAACGCCTCCTGGTGCCGGGGCGCGACGTAGAGGAACGCCGGCGCGCCGGGGCCGCCTGAGAGGTACTTGTAGCCGCAGCCGACCGCGAAGTCGGCGCCGGCGGCCGTGAGGTCGACCGCCATCGCCCCGGCGGTGTGCGCGAGGTCCCACACGACGAGCGCGCCCGCCGCGTGCGCCGCGCGCGTCACGGCCGCCAGGTCGTGCCGCTCGCCGGTCCGGTAGTCGACGTGCGTCAGGAGGAGGACGGCGGTGTCGTTGTCGAGCGCGGAAAGGACCTCGCCTTTCGGGACGAGCCTCAGCCGACGGCCGTCGCCGGCGAGGCGGGCGAGCCCCTCGGCCATGTAGAGGTCGGTGGGGAAGTTCCCCTCCTCGGAGAGGATCGTCGAGCGTCCGGGCCGGAGGGCGAGCGCGGCCGAGAGGACCTTGAAGACGTTGACGGAGGTCGAGTCGGTGCAGACGACCTCGCCGGGACCGGCGCCGACGAGGCGCGCGATCTTGTCGCCGACTCGCCGCGGGAGGTCGATCCACCCCGCGTCGTTCCAGCTCCTGACGAGGCCCTCGCCCCAATCGCGCGAGACGGCCTCGGCGACTCGCGCGGTCGCCGCCTTCGGCAGCGCCCCGAGCGAGTTGCCGTCGAGGTAGACGAGGCCGTCGGGAAGGACGAAGCGGTCGCGGAAGGGGGCGAGCGGGTCGGCGGCGTCGAGACGCTCGGCGTCTTTGCGCGTGGTCACGCCGGTATCGTCGCAGATCGGAGCCGGTGGCCGTGGCGGCGTCAGTCGCTCGTCACCCAGGCCCCGTCGCCGCTGCGGGCCCCGGGGACGGCCCCGTCGTTGAGGACGGCGTACGCGACGAAGGGATTCGCGCCGGAGATCCGGGTCACGCGCGCGTAGCCCTGGGTCGTTCCCGGGGCGACCTGGGTGAGGAGGGCGTTCACCTGCACCTGCCTCAGCGCGCCGACCTCGACGGTCGTCTCGCCCGCCTTGGCCCCGGTGGCGCCGTCCCAGACCTCGACGAGGAGGACGTCGGTGCTGCCGTCCTCCTCTCCCGTGTTCACGACGGCGAGGTTCGTCCGCGTCGTCGCGGTCTGCTGCAGGCCGTTCAGCCAGACGGCCCCGGTCGCGGCCCGGCCCGTCGGGACCCCCGAGCAGAAGAGGCCGTAGCGGCCGCCCCCTCCCGGGCTCCCGGTCCGCCCGCCGACGAAGAGGCCGCTCGTGGAGTCGCCGTCGGCGGTGGCGAGAAGGGGGCCGACGGCGGGCGTCGGCACCTGGACGCCCCGGGCGCGGAGCGCCGCGACGAAGCCGGGGATCGAGACCTGGCCGCCCGCGGGGACGTCGAGGGTCATTCCCGCGCCGTCGTCTCCGAGCTCCTCGGTGTGGAGGGTGAGGTGGACGCGCCGGGCCGCGTCCGAGGCGTTCGAGACGACGACCTCGGTCGAGAAGACTGCCGTCTCGACCACGACGGGGAGGGTGATCCGCTCGCTCCCGCCGAGCGAGGCGACGGTCACCGGAGCCACGAAGGAGCCGTCGGAGTTCGCGTTGTCGTTCACGACGCCGTAGGTGTAGAAGGGGGCGCTCCCCGCGATCCGCTCGACCCGGGCCGTGCCGACGAAGCCGTCGGGAACGGCGAGCTGGAAGAAGCCTCCCGGGGCGAGGGTGACCGTCTCCGTCGCGACGGTCGTCCCCGGGGAGGCGCCGCCGGAGACGAGCGTCACGCGGAGCGTCGCGTCGCCGTCCCCGGCCGCGCCGGCGTTCTGCACGGCGACGTTCGAACGGTCGGAGGCGTCGCTCCGGAGGCCCCCGAGGAAGACGGGGCCGGACGGGAGGTCCTCGAGGCGGACGCCGGCGTAGGAGAGGCCCGCGGCACCGACGGGAGCGGCGGGGGGGACGGGCGTCGTCGTCCGGACGAGGACCGCCGCATCGCGGGCGGCCGCGAGGCCGCCGAAGGTGGCGCGAAGCGTCCCGACGGCGTTCCCCGTGGCCGGGATCGGAACCCCGTTCGACCGGAGCCACGCGATGGCGTCGGGGAGGACGACCTGCCTCCGCGGGCCGAGCGAAGTCGTCGCGTTCCCGGCGGGCGAGCCCCCGACCCCGGTGTAGTCGAGCCTCACCGAGGCCGCGCCGTCGCCGCGGTTCGTCAGCGTCAGCTCCGAGGTGAAGTACGACCCGCCCCGTCCCTCGCTCCGGAGGACGACCGGGACGAACAGGGTCGTCGTGAAGGTGACCGGGCCGGCCGGCCGCTCGAACGCGCCGAGGTCGATACCGGAACCTTGCGGTCGGGACACGCCGTCGAAGTCGAGGGAGGGGGCGAGGGCGGGGTTCCCGCGGTCGAGGGCCGGGGAATCGGCGGCGAGGCGGTAGTCGTGCGCGGCCGCGTCGACGAACCGGGGTTCCGCCTCGACGGCGTCGGTGCCCCGGGTCTCCCCTTCGCCGACGTCTCCCATGAACGCGTCGATCAGGTTGTGGTCGACCGTGACGACCCCGGCGGGAATCGCGAGGGCCACGAGGATCCCGAAGGAGGGGTGGCCGCTCACGACGTTGTTCCGGACGACGACGCTCCGGGCCTCGCGGCTGTCGACGGCGAGGCCGCCTCCCCAGCCGCTCGTGCCGTTCCCGGCGAAGGTGTTGTTGACGATCCGGAGGTCGTTCATCGGGTGGGTCGCGGAGTCCCCGTAGTTGGCGACGACGAGACCGAGATAGGCGTTCCGGTAGCAGACGTTGTTCGTGACCCGAACGCGCTCGAGGAGACCCCCCATCTCCGAGGCGAGGCCGATCCCGTCGGTGCAGTCGTGGACGACGTTGCCGTCGACCTCGATGTCGTGGGTGTGCTTGTCCCAGGCGTCGACGTAGATCCCGGGCTTCTTCGGCTGGTTCCAGACGGTGTTGCCCCGCACGACGCCGTCGCTCGAACCGTCCTTGAGACAGATCCCCTCCCCGCCGTTGTCCGTTCCGCCGGCGTCGTGGATCCTGTTCCCGACGACGCGGAAGCCGCGCGTCCCACCGACCGAGATCTGCTCCTGGATGCCGGTGGTGCAGGCCCGGATCACCTCGTTGTCCTGGAGCGTCACGTCCTCGCAGTTCCAGACGCCGATGCCGGAGGAGGTCGTGTCGTCCGTGACGTTGTCCTCGACCGTGACGTGCTGTGAGTCCTCGACGAGGATCCCGGCCGCCTGGATCCCCGGGCCGGCGTTCGTCAGGGTCAGGCCGCGGACGCGGATGTGGGCGGCGTTCAGGACGTGAACGATGCCGCCGAGCCACTCGCTCCCCAGGAGCCCTGCTCCGTCGAGGACGGGGCGCTCTCCCGGGTAGGCGGCGAAGACGATCTCCGCCCCCGCCGTCCCGGAGCGGGAGACGGTCACCACCTGGTGGTAGGTGCCGGCGCGAACGAGGACGGTGTCGCCCGGGAGGACGAGGTCGGCCGCGTGCTGGAGCGTGCCGAACGGCGCCGCGAGAGTCCCGGGAGACGTGTCGCTGCCGTTCGGGGCCACGTGGTACGTCGCCGGCTCCGCCGGACCCGCGAGCGCGAGAAAGGGTAGGAGGAACAGGACGAAGGAGCCCGCGGCTCGCCTCATGTCGGCCTCCGCGTCGGTAGAGCGACAGTTCTCGTTCCCGTTGAAGATGGTGACGGCCCCGGCCCTTGTCAACGTCCCCTCAGTGTCCCGCAGCCGAGCCGCGTGCCGGGGCCGCCCCCGGGAGCGGGGGGGGGGCCGCATGCCGCGTCCGGCTGTCAGAAGGCCGAGACGATTCCGAGGATCGCGAGGCCGAAGAGGGCGTTGACGGCCGAGAGGGCGTCGAGCGCCTTCTGCGCCTTCAGGAACGCGGGGCTCGGGCCCGCGCCGGGGGCGGGGGCGAGGGCGACGAGCTTCGGCGCGACGCCGAAGGTGATGACGAGGCCGACGACGACCATGCCCGCGAAGAGGGCGAGCTTGACCGTGAGGAGGACGCCGACGTCCGTCGTGGTGTCGCCGAGGAGCCCCTCCGGCGCCTTCGCGAGGCCGGTCAGCGCGAGGATCACGACGGAGGACCACGCGAGGGCGGTGAAGCGCTTCGCGACGCTTCCCATGAGCCGGCCGCGCTGCGGCGGCTCGAGGACGGCGAGGCTCGGCACGAGGATCGCCTTCATGAAGATCATCCCGCCGATCCAGGCGACGGTGGCGAGGAGATGGGCGAACTGCAGGAACCAGGACATCGGTGCACCTCCGGTGTGCCGGGCGGGAACGTCTCCGCGCTCCGTGCCCGTTCTCGATGCCGGCGGATACGAGGTCTCCCTGCGGAGGGTTCGCCCGGCCGTATGACGGACGTCATACGGAGGGACGATCGGAGGGAGGGCCCGGCCCCCGCGGGGCGCGGTCGGGGGAGGCTCAGCGGTTCCGGCCGTCCGCCTCGGGGGTCCGCCGGGGCGTCACCTTCTCCTCGAACCCGGCCGGCAGGACGAGGACGACGTCCCCGGGAGCGACGAGCTGGAGGTTCTCGCGGGCGATCTTCTCGACGGCGGCGGGGTCGTTCGTCAGCCGGGCGACTTCCTTCTCGAGGGCCCGGTTCCGCTCGTCGATCGCCGTGATCTCGGCCTGCAGCGCGCCCACCTGCGCCCGCTGCTTGCGCACCTGGAGGAAGCCGCGATCGCCGGCGAGGAAGAAGACGAAGAGGAGGAACGAGAGGGCCAGCGAGAACCCGACGTAGGAGAGCGGGTGGACGTGCGGACGCTCCGGCCGGGCCGCGGGACCGGTGACGGAGGGCTCCTCGGCGCGTCGCGCGGGACGGCGGGGCGGCGCGGGCCGCCCCCCCGTCCTCGACACGAGGCCCTTTCCCGGGCCGGAGATCCGTTCGAACCTCAACGCTTCGTCAGGCTCCTCAGGCCTTCGTCACTTCTTCACTTCTTGACCGCCAGGCCGAAGAAGCGGCCGGCGTCGGCGAGCTCCTCCTCGATGCGCAGGAGGCGGTTGTACTTCGCGAGCCGCTCGGAGCGGGAGGCCGAGCCGGTCTTGATGAACATGGAGTTCGTCGCGACGGCGAGGTCGGCGATCGTCGTGTCCTCGGTCTCGCCGGAGCGGTGCGAGACCGCGGTGACGTAGCGGGCGACCTGAGCCATCCGCACGGCCTCGAGCGTCTCGGTGATCGTCCCGATCTGGTTCACCTTCACGAGGAGGCCGTTGGCGATGCCGTCCCGGATTCCCTCGGCGAGGATCTTCGGGTTCGTGACGAAGAGGTCGTCGCCGATGAGGTGGATCTTCGACCCGAGCCGCTCGGTCATCAGCTTCCAGCCGGCCTTGTCTCCCTCGGCGCAGCCGTCCTCGATCGAGACGACGGGGTAGTCCTTCACGATCCCTTCCCAGAACGCGACCATCTGCTCGGGCGTGAGCTTCAGCCCCTCGCCGTCGAGGACGTAGACGCCGTCCTTGAAGTACTCCGAGGCGGCCGGGTCGAGGGCGATGAAGACCTGCTCCCCGGCCTTGTAGCCCGCCTTGCCGATCGCCTCGACGATGACGTCGAGCGCCTCGCGGGCGGTGCCGACGGCCGGCGCGAAGCCGCCCTCGTCGCCGACGGAGGTGGCGAGCCCCTTCTTCTTCAGGATCGACTTCAGGGCGTGGAACGTCTCGGCCCCGGCGCGAAGCGCCTCGCGGAACGAGTCGAAGCCGGCCGGGACGAGCATGAACTCCTGGTGGTCGAGCGGGTTGTCGGCGTGGGCCCCGCCGTTGACGACGTTCATCATCGGCACGGGGAGGGAGACGGCGCCCGTCCCGCCGAGGTAGCGGTAGAGGGGCAGCTCGCAGCCCTCGGAGGCGGCGCGGCAGACGGCCATCGAGACGCCGAGGGTCGCGTTGGCCCCGAGGTTCGACTTGTACTCGGTGCCGTCGAGGTCGCACATGAGGCGGTCGAGCCCCGCCTGGTCGCGGGCGTCGAAGCCGAGGAGCTCGGGGGCGATCGTCTTGTTGACGTTGTCGACGGCCTTGAGGGTCCCCTTGCCACCGTAGCGCTTCGGGTCGCCGTCGCGCAGCTCGAGGGCCTCGCGCGTCCCGGTCGAGGCGCCGGACGGGACGCCGGCGCGGCCGGAGGCGCCCGACTCGAGGAGGCACTCCACCTCGATCGTCGGGTTCCCTCGGGAATCCAGGATCTCCCGGGCGTGGATTTCTTCGATGGCGTACATGAGGGTTCCTTCCTCCCCGCACGGGGGCGGTGAAAAATCAGCCTTCCGGGGCGCGGCGTCGGGTTCCGGCCGGGACGAGCTCCCCGGCGGGGACGGCTCCCCAAACGGGTGTTCCGGAGCGGATCATCGAAACCGGGTTCCTTCGGACCCGTAAGATTCTAGCCGTGAGGCACCTCCCCGAGGAAACGGCGCGCCGGGTGCTCGCCGCGCTGCTCGTCGCCGCCGCCCTCCCGTTGGCGGGGTCGCGCGACGCTCCGGTGCGCCGTGTCGTGATGTCGAGCCTCGCGCCCGACTACGTCGAGACGGTTCCCGCGGCCAAGGCCGAGCTCCTCGCCGTCATCAACGAGGAGAGGAAGGCGCACGGGGCCGGGCCCCTGGCCTACGACCTCCTCGGGGCGAAGGTGGGGGACGAGTTCTGCGAGGACGCGGCGTTGAACCGGACGAGCGGGCACTGGGACCTCGCCGGCCGCGCCCCCTACCTGCGCTGGGCCCTCGCGGGCGGGATCGACCACCACGCCCAGAACTTCGCCGCCGAGAGCCGGACGGGCTACGCCTTCTCGGAATCCCCCGCCGTGCTCCTCAAGAAGATGCACGCCCTCTTCATGGCCGAGAAGCCGCCGGACGACGGCCACCGGCGGACGGTCCTCGACCCGATCTGGACCCACGTCGGCATCGGCTTCGCGATCGTCGGCGGGGAGATGCGGATGACCGAGGAGTACAGCCGCCGCGTCCTCGAGTGGGCCGAGCTGCCCTCCGGCCCCGTGAAGGCCGGGAAGGGAGCGCGCGTCGCGTTCGGGCTCCCTCGCGGCTGGAGCATCGGGGGCGTCGAGGTGGCCTGGGAGGAGTTCCCGAAGCCGATGTCTCGTCGTGAGATCGCCGCGCGGGATTCCTACGGCCTTCCGCCCGCGTGGCGAATGCTCCGCCCCCACCCGCCGCCGGGAGCCCGATGGGCGTCGGGAGAGCCCGGCAACTTCAAGGCCTCGGCCGGGGGCCGGGTCGAGATCGTCGTCCCCCTCGACCGTGGACCGGGGCACTACTACCTCGTCGTCTACGCGGCGGAGGGGACGGCGACCGGGCGGAAGCTCTTCCCGGTGGCCGCGCCGCTCGTCGTCGCCGAATAGGCGAATGCGCCACCTCCTCGTCTCCTCCCGCGACGACGCCCTCGCGGAGGCGGTGCGGCGGCTCCTTCCCGCCGACGCCGTCCTCCTCTCGGCCCGCGGCGTGGACGACACGCTCGAGCGCCTCGCGCGGTCGGCCCGTGTCGACGCCGTCGTCACCGACGACCGGGAGGTCGAGGTCGCGATCCGCGAGGAGGTTCCGGGAAGCCTCCCGGTCGTCCTGGTCCCGCCGGGGGTCCCGGCGCGCGAGGCGCTCCGGCGAGTCGAGGAGGCGCTCGGGGGGGGCTGAAGCCCCGGGATCCGACCGGGCCGTCCGATCCCGCGCTGCGCAAGATTCCGTGCCAGCGCAAGATTCCGTGCCAGGCATGAAAGCGTGTATTGCTACTGCAATACACGCTTTCATGCCTGGCACCGCAATCGGGTGGCACAGCGATCGGGAACAGTCGGGGCGCGGGAACGGGGGTCTCCGGTTCAGAAGAGGCGGCGGTAGTCGGGGAGGTCCTTCTTCCAGACGACGACGCCGCAGAAACGCTCGCCCTCGGGGCAGACCGGCTTCGCTCCGGCGCGGGCCCTGAGGCCGCACGGGGGGAGGAGCCAGCGGCCGATGCGCGGCTCGACCTCGCGGACCTGCTCGGCCTCGTCGAGCGAGGCACGCCAGATCTCCTCCTGGGCGTTGAAGCAGAGACGCATGGCGAGCTTGTGCCGGAGGCCGGCGAGGTCGGCGGACTCGGTGAAGCGCAGGGCGACGGCGTTCGGGAGGAGGTAGGCCCGGAACTCGTCCGGGACGCCGAGGGCGCGGAGCAGGGCGATGGCCTCCCAGCTGCGCGACATCGTCTCCTCGTAGAGCGACTTCGCCTCCCCGGGCTCGGCGAGGAGCATCGGGGTGACGTAGTCGGGCTCGTCGGCGAGGTAGGCGTGGAGCGTGGGGCGCGAGGCGGGGGTCGTCCGGTGCCGCTGGTCCTGGCTGTCGGCGGTGTGCGAGAGCCTCTTCCTGAACGTGTAGGCCGGGTGGTGGAGGGCGCGGGCGAGCTTTCCGTGCTCGGTCAGGTTCAGCGCCTCGCCGAGGAGCGTGTTCCTCGCCGGGTCGATCGCGAGGGCGATCGCCTCGTCGTCGGAGAGGGTTTCGGGCGAGGCGCCGACGACCTCGCGCACGGCCTCGGCGAGGACCTCCTCGTTCCGCGCCTTGCGGTCGACGAGCCGCGAGACCCGCCCGCCGAGCCCGGCGTCGAAGCGGGCGCGGAACGAGGCGTCGCCGGGGCGGTCGGTCCGAGGCGAGGCGAAGAGGGACTGGGCGAGCGCGAACTCCGGCGTCTCCTCGAGCGGGATCGGCTCCTCGAGGACGGCCGCGTACGACGGGTCGTGCCGGAGGAGCTCCTCGGTCATCGCCTCCACGACGATCCGCTGCTCGGTCGGCGCGTCGAAGGTCGCCGCGAGCCGCCGGTAGCGGAAGAGGGTGACGGCCGGGACGGTGTGGTAGAGCGTCGTGAAGGTGGCGAGGGGCAGGACGTAGCGGGCCACCTCGAGGGCGCGCTTCCGGATCGCCTTCTCCCAGCGTGCGGGCTGGGTCTCACGGCCCCGGAAGGTGGCGTAGAAGGCCCGCGCGGCGACCGGGACGAGGAGGTCGCCGAGGCGCCGGTACGCCTCCGTCTGCCGCTCGCACGCCTCGTGATAGACCGCGAGCGCCTCGCCGGTGAGGGGCGGGACGGCGAAGGCCCCTGGCTTCACCTCGACGTAGCGCTGGGAGGTCTGCTCGGAGTTGTAGTGGGGGTGGGCGTGGAGGAAGGACCAGACGAGCTGCCGGCTGACGTTCTCGAGCGTGAACTGGACGTGCGCGTGCTGGAAGGTCGTGTGGTGGCCGGCGAGGTAGACGTCGCGCGCGAGAGCGTCGCGACGACCTCGCCGCCGCTCGCGCTCGGCCGGATCGGAGAGGCCGTCCCCGCCGACCTCCTCGGGCGTCACGATCCCCTTCGCGCTGTAGCACGTCCGCGCGGCGGCGACGACGCCGTCGAAAGGGCGCGCGAAGGCGTTCACGAGCCTCACGCGGGGAGGAGCGGAGAGGAACGGGGGCACGCCGGCGAAGTCTAGCGGGAGGAGGCGGAAGCGTCCCGGGCGCTCCCCGGGATGCCGCTACGGGCCTCTCCGAGGTCGTTCCGCGGCCTCTCCGGAAGCCTCTCCGGATTTGAACCCGCCTCCTTCGCGGGCCTATACTGGCCGATCGGGGGTCCGCGATGCTCAAGCTCAACCGCATCGTCGACTACGGCATCCTCGTCCTGACCGAGATCGCCCGGCGTAACGCGTGCGTCTCGACCACCGAGCTCGCTGCCGTGTACGGCGTTTCCGCGACTATCGTCGCGAAGGTCCTGAAGAAGCTGGCCCGGGCGGGCCTCGTCACGTCGGAGAGGGGGAGCCGGGGCGGCTACCGACTCGCCCGGCCGCCGGCCGACGTCTCGCTCCGCGCCATCGTCACCGCCCTGGAGGGCCCGATCTCGCTCACCTTCTGCTCGAGCGGGACGGCCAGCGGGCGATGCCGGACCCGCCCGCTCTGCGTGGCCTCCGACGCCATGCGCCGGCTGAACCATCTGGTGAACGGGGCCTTCGACGCCGTCTCCCTCGACGACATCCTTCGCGCGCCGACCCCTCCGGGGCGGGCCTCGACGGGCTCCGCGGCGTGACGCGCCGGCGGCCCGTCTACCTGGACCATCAGGCGACGACGCCGCTGGACCCGCGCGTCCTCGAGGAGATGCTCCCCTGGCTCACGGGGGAGTTCGGGAACGCGGCCTCGCGCCAGCACGCCTGGGGATGGGCCGCCGGGAGCGCGGTCGAAGCCGCCCGGGAGGAGATCGCCGCGGCGCTCGGGGCCGAGCCGAGGGAGATCGTCTTCACGTCGGGGGCGACGGAATCGAACAACCTCGCGATCCTGGGGGCCGCGCGGGCGGCGCGAGGCCGGGGAAACCACGTCGTGACCTCGGCCGTCGAGCACCGGGCCGTCCTCGACCCCTGCAGGCAGCTTGCCTCCGAGGGGTTCGAGGTGACGGTCGTCGACCCCGACCCGGAAGGCCGGGTCGACCCAGCCGCGCTCGAGGCGGCCCTCACGGACGGGACCGTCCTCGTCTCCCTGATGGCCGCCAACAACGAGGTCGGGACGCTCAACCCCGTGGGCGAGCTCTCCGCCCTCTGCGCGGCGCGAGGCGTGGCGTTCCACACCGACGCGGCGCAGGCGTTCGGCAAGGTGCCCCTCGACGTCGCCTCCGGCGTCGCGCTCGTCTCGATCAGCGCCCACAAGCTCTACGGGCCGAAAGGGGTCGGGGCGCTCTACGTGCGGAACCGCCCGCGCGTCCCCCTCGCGCCGATCGTCCACGGCGGGGGGCACGAACGGGGCCTGCGGTCGGGGACGCTCAACGTGCCGGGGATCGTCGGGCTCGGCGCGGCCACGCGCCTGGCGCTGCGGGAAAGTGAAGCGGAGGCGCTCCGCCTCACGGCCCTGCGCGACCGGCTCGACGGGACGATCCGCGGGGCTCTCGACGGCGTCACCCTCAACGGAGCCGTCGCCGACCGGCTCCCCGGGAACCTGAGCCTCTCCTTCGCGGGCGTCGACGGGGAGCGCCTCGTCGCGTCGCTTCGCGACGTGGCGGTCTCCTCGGGGTCGGCCTGCACGACGGCCTCGGGCGAGCCGAGCCACGTGCTCCGCGCGCTCGGCGTCCCCGAGGCGCTCGCGAGGGCGACCCTCCGCTTCGGCCTGGGGCGCTTCACGACGCGGGCCGAGGTCGACTTCGCGGCAGAATCGGTCGTCTCTGCCGTCGGCCGGCTTCGGGGTGAGATGGAGTCGCTCCGGGGCTAGAATCGGCGGCGTTCCGATGCCGCCGAGACGCCTCCTCGCCCTAGCGCTCCTGCTGGCCCTCTCCGCGGCGCCTGCGGAAGGGCAATGGTGGAAGCGCAAGCGCGGGACCCCGACCCCCACGCCGACGGCGACGCCGACGCCGACGCCGACTCCGACTCCCGATCCGACTCCGGAACCGACTCCGGAACCGGAGCCGGAGCCGACGCCTACCGCGACGCCCGGACCCGCCCCCACGCCCGAACCTTCTCCGACACCCCGCCCAACCCCCCGTCCGACGCCGACGCCGATCCCGAAGGGTGCCGTGCGCGTCACCGTTCTCGCCACCGGGGCCGACGGCAAGGCCGTCCCGGCGCCCGACGCCATCGCCTGGTTCCCGGGCCTGCCCGGGCCCGCGCCGGCGTCCATGCCCAGCATGTCGTCGAAGGAGAAGCGGTTCGAGCCCCGGGTGCTGGCGGTGCCGCAGGGGACGACCGTCACCTTCCCGAACTACGACAAGATCTTCCACAACGTCTTCAGCCTCTCGGAGGCGGCGGCGTTCGACCTCGGCCTCTACCGCAACGGCGCCTCCCGCACGACGCGCTTCGAGAAGCCGGGGGTCGTCCGCGTCTACTGCAACATCCACCCCCAGATGGCGGCCTACATCGTCGTCCTCGACGGACGCCTCTACGCGCAGACGGGCACGGACGGCGTCGCGCTCATCCCTGCCGTGCCGGCGGGCCGCCAGACGCTCAAGGTCTGGGACGAGAAGGGGGGCGAGTGGACCGGGACGGTCGTCGTCACGCCCGGCGGGACCGCGGAGGTCCCGGTCCCTCTCGACGTTTCGAAGTGGAAGCTCGCGCCGCACAAGAACAAGCACGGCAAGAACTACCCGCCGCCGGACGACGATGAAAACCGCTACTGACGCCCCCGCCTCGCAGTCTGCCCCGACGATCGTCGCCCCCCGGGCGGAGAGCGTCGGCCCGAAGAGCGCCGGTCTCGGCGCCACGGCCCCCGGCCCGAAGGGGCTGCGCCTGCAGACCCAGTACTTCCTCTCGGCCGCGCTCCTCGTCCTCGTGACGCTCGGCCTCGCGGTCGCCCTCTCGACCTGGCGCGCGAACCAGATCGCCGAGGAGAGCATCCGGACCGCCCTCCTGAAGATCCCGGGCGACGTCGTCGCCTACCGCTCGGGGCTGGAATCGCAGCTGAAGGCGACCCTCCGGTCGGTCTCCGACGAGCCGGGGGTCAAGGCGGTTTTCGACTCGAGCGTCGCCACCGTCTGGGAGCTGGCGAAGGACAAGGCCCAGATCCTGGAGGCCAGGACGTTCTTCTTCTTCGACGCTGGCGGGGCGCTCCTCGCTCGGAGCGACGAGCCCCCCGAGGAGGAGCGGCGACGGTCGTTCCGGAACGTCCCCTGGGTGGCCGAGCCGATCGAGTCGTGGAAGGAAGCCGCCGCGACGATCCGGGAGGGGCGTGCCCTCGCCGTCGTCGCCTCGGCGCCGGTCGTCGTGGGCGACCCTGAGAAGGGGGAGGCGCGCCTCGTGGGCGTCGTCGCGGCGTCGATCTCCCTCGACGAGGCCCGCGCGCGCGAGCTGCGCGAGCTGACCGGAGGCCAGGTCGCCTTCGTCGCCGACACGGCGAAGAGGGGCGATCCGCCGCGGGTCGAGATCGGGGCGGCCACCGACGAGTTCGGCGGCGACATGCTCGTCCCGGCCCTGAAGATGGACCCGGCAGCCCTCGCGACGCTCTTCGGCGAGAGGAGGGACGTCGGCCCGCTCGACCTCGTCGTGAGCGGCGAGCGCCGGGTCGTGAAGGCGATCCCGCTCCTCTCGGCCTCGGGCGAGGCGCTCGGCGCCGTCGTCGTCTCCCGCTCGCGCGAGGAGGAGACCGCCGCGTTCCGGAGGATCCGCGAGACGCTCCTCCTCGTCGGCCTGGGCGTCCTCGTCCTCTCCATCCCGGTCAGCTTCGTCCTCGGCGGGAGGATCGCCGGCCCGCTCCAGCAGCTCGCGGCCGGGGCGATCGCCGTGAGGGACGGGAACCTCGACGTGAAGCTCCCCTCGGGCGGGAGCGGAGAGGTGGGGCTCCTCGCGCGCTCGTTCGAGGCGCTCGTGGGGGAGCTGAGAGAAAAACGGCAGCTCGAGGAGCTCCTCGCGGAGATCCGCAGGAAGCCCGCCGACGCGACGCGGGGAGTCGCCCCGACCTCCGCGACCTCGGCGGCCACCGTGACGGCCGACACCATCCGCGCCGTCGCGCACGGGCCGAGGGTGGGCGCGTCGTTCGCGGGGCGGTACGACGTCCTCGCAGTCCTCGGCCGCGGGGGGATGGGGTCGGTCTACCACGTGCTCGACCGCGAGCTCGACGAGGAGGTCGCGCTGAAGGTCCTGACGCCGGAGTCCTTCGCCGAGGGGACGCAGGCGGTGCAGACGCTCCGGCAGGAGATCCGCCTCGCCCGGAAGATCACCCACCCGAACGTCGTGAGGACCCACGACCTCGGCGAGGCGCAGGGCATCCGCTTCCTCACGATGGAGTACGTGCCGGGGACGACCCTCAGGGAAGTCCTCGACCGCGGGGGAGTCCTCGCCCTCGCGCCCGGCCTGCAGATCGCCAAGCAGCTCTGCCGCGGCCTCGGGGCCGTCCACGACGCAGGGATCATCCACCGCGACATCAAGCCCCAGAACGTCATGGTCCTGCCGAACGGCGTCGTGAAGCTGATGGACTTCGGCATCGCGCGGACCGCCGGGGAAGGCGAGCCCTCGGCCCTCGACGGCCAGACCGTCGGGACCCCCTACTACATGAGCCCCGAGCAGGCGATGGGCATCGCCCTCGACGCGCGGAGCGACCTCTACACGGTGGGCGTCGTCCTCTTCGAGCTCTTCACGGGGCAGCGCCCCTTCCCGGGCCACGATGCGGTGGCCGTGATGCACAAGCACGTGTCGGCCGAGCCGCCACGCCCCTCGTCCCTCCGTCCCGAGATCCCCGAGTACCTCGAGCGGGTGATCCTCGCCTGCCTCGCCAAGCGCCCGGAGAGAAGGCCGGCCGGGGCTGCCGAGCTCTACGGCGCCCTGACGCGCGTCGTGGTGCCGGGCCGGGGCTGAGCCGGGCGCTCAGCGGGCGGCGCGGCGCGACACGCGCCGGGGAGGGGTGGCGGCCTTCGGCGACTTCCGCCTCGGCACGCGCCGCCCCTCGAGGCGGGCCTCGAGCTCGGCGATCCGCGCCTTCAGCGCCGCGACGTCCTCGCCCGCCGGCGCCGAGACCCTCCCGGAGTCCGCCGGGGCCGCCTTCTGCTTGAGCGTCTCGAGGGTCCGCTCGAGGAACGGGAGCGCGCTGCCCAGCGGAGGGAAGACCTCCTTCGCGCCGCGCTGCGCCGAGAGCGCCGCGTCGGCGTACCAGACGACGAAATCGCGGAACGCCCGGTCGGAGGCGACGATCAGCTCCCTGAGGAAGGGAAGGGGCAGCTCTCCCTTCTTCTGCCGCGCGTCCTCGTGGATGATCTGCGTCAGGATGACCCTCGTGATGTCCTCGCCGGACTTCGCGTCGACCACCTGCACCTCGGCCCCCTCCCTCACGAGCTGGGCGATCTCGGGCAGGTTGACGTAGCGGCTCGACGAGGTGTCGTAGAGACGGCGGTTCTCGTACTTCCGGACCACGATGGGCTGGGTCATGACGGTCCCTCCGGGTTGTGCCGGCGATTGTAGGACCGAGAGAGAGGAATCCTCCCCGAAACGGGAAGCGGTTTCCCTTTCGAGGAAAGGGGACCTCCGTAAACTGTCGACGCTTTCGGCGCGTCCCTTGCAAGGCCGTTCCCGATCGAAGTCCCGCCACACGGAGGCCCGAGTGTCCCTCTTCCGTCTCGTCGCCCTTCCCGCCGCACTGCTTCTCCTCCCCTTCCCCGCCGAGGCCGGAAATCTCACGGGGCGCCTCCTTTCCGACGGCTCACCCGTCGCGGGGGCCTCCGTCTCGGCCGTCCCGCACGAGGGGCCGACGGAAGCGGCGCGCCGGCAGGCGCGGCGAGGCGACCCGCCGAAGCCGCTCGCCACGGCGACGGCAGGGCCCGACGGCGCGTTCTCGCTCGCCGTCCCGGAGCGTGTGAGCGAGACGCACTTCCGGGTCCGGGTCGAGGGGAAGGGGATCGTCGCCGCGGAGCTTCCTGGTGCCTGGGAGCCGGCCGAAAAGGAGGATCTCGGCGACGTCGCGATCGCCCCGGGGAGCCCGCTCGCGGGCCGGGTCCTCGGCCCGGACGGCAGACCCGTTCCCGGCGCGAGCGTCACGCTGACGCCGCGGGTGCGCCCGGGGGATTCCCCGGACCTCGCCCCGGTCCCGCTCTTCGCCACGACAGGAGCCGACGGCACCTTCCGGTTCGACGCCGCCGGCACCGGGGCCAACGAGCTCCTCGTCGAGGCCGCCGGTTTCGCCGCGCAGAGGGTCGACGCGCCGAAGGGGGGCGCCCTCCGCGCGCCGTTCCGGCTCTCCCCGGCCGCGACCCTCTCCGGCAGCGTGAAGAAGCGAGACGGCAAGCCGGCGCCGGGCGCCCTCGTCCGCTTCGAGGAGGGCCGTCTCGCGACCCGGTGGGTCGAGGCGGGCGCGGACGGCGCGTTCCGGATCGCCGACGCCCCGGCGCGCGCCGGGCGAGTGGTCGTCGACGCGGGCGAGGAGGGGTGGGCCGAAGCCGCCGGCGTCACGCCCGGCACGGCGGGCAAGCCCGTCGTCCTGACCCTCGCGCCGCCGGCCTCGCTCGAGGGGAAGACCGTGAACGTCGGGACTCTCCGGCCGGTCCCGCGGGTGAAGCTGGTCGTGACGACGGCGGGAGGGACGCGCGTCGAGCGCTCGGGCCCCGACGGGAAGTACCGGGTCCGCGGGCTGCGCCCCGGAGACCTCGGCTTGAGGGCCGAGGAGCCGCGGCACGTCCCCTGGTCGCGCGACGACCTGAAGCTCGCGCGTGGCGAGGCGCGAGCGCTCGACGTCCCGCTGACCCTCGGCGCGACGCTCTCCGGGCGGGTCGTGGACGAGCGCGGGAACCCGGTCGCCGACGCGAAGGGGGTCGTCAGCCGGCCCGCCGCGGGCGCCGCGGCCTTCTTCGCCCGCCTTCGTCCGGGCACGGCCGCGTTCCGATCGCGGCCCGACGGCACTTTCGTCGCGACGCGCCTCGCCCCGGGCGAGAACCAGAGCCTCTCCGTGACGCACCCCGAGCACGAGAAGACCCTCCTCGGCGGCCTCGCGCTGACGCCGGGCGGGACGAAGGCGGGCCTCGTCGTGACCCTTCCGCGGGGCCTCGTCCTCGCGGGGACGGTCCGGGACGCGGAGGGGAACCCGATTCCGGGCGCGGAGGTCTCGCTCTCGCAGTCCGTCACGGTCGTCGGCGGCAGGGGAGGCGGCCGGGGGGTCGGCAGGGCCATGCTGACGATGGTGGGCGGGGTGGCCGATATGCCGCGGGGGCACAGCGACGCCGGCGGGCGCTTCGAGGTCCGCGGAGTGGCGCCCGGCGACTACACCGTCCGCGTGGCGGCCGCGGGCTGGGCCACCGAGACGATCGACCCCGTGAAGCTCGCGCGCGAAGAGGCGACGAAGCCCCTCGACGTGGTCCTCTCGCCGGGCGCGTCCATCTCCGGCACCGTCGTTCGCCGGACGGGCGGCGGGGCCGAGGGCTTCCTCGTCCTCCCGAGGGCGCCGGGCGCCTCGGGCGGGGCGCCCGGCGCGGGCCGCGACCTCCTCCCGACGGGTCCGGACGGGACCTTCGTCCTGGACGGGCTCCGGGCCGGGGCCGCCTACGACCTGCAGGTCCTCGGCGGGGGCGCGGGACCCGGGCCGGTGCAGAAGGGGGTCGTCGCTCCCGCGGCCGGCCTCGAGATCGTCGTCACCGGGACCGGGAGCATCGAGGGGAACGTCGTCGATGCGAGGACCGGCCAGCCCCTCACCACGTTCGACGTCTCTTACGAACAGGAACGGATGGGAGGCATGGTCTTCCGCGTGGCGCGCCGGGGCGCCGGGCTCGGAGGCGGTGCGGCGGAGAAAGTGCGGGTCGAGGCCGAGGACGGCCGGTTCCTCCTCGAGAACGTCCCGGCCGGGAGGTGGTCGGTCGTCGTCGAGGCGAAGGGCTACCAGACCGCCCGCGCCGGCGGGGTCGTCGTCGAGGAGGCGACGATCACCGAAGGCGTCGAGGTGAAGGTCCCCCCCGGCAGCGCGCTGAAGGGCCGGGTTACCGACGCGAAGTCGGGCCGGCCGGTGGTCGAGGCAATCGTCTCGGCCGGCACCTCGGCTGGCCGGGGCGGCCCCCCGCCGGGCCTCCTCGGTCTCGACGACAGCGGCCAGCCGACCGACGCCGACGGCCGCTTCGAGCTGGACGGCCTCGCCCCGGGGAAGGTGACCGTTCGCGTCGACCACCCCGACTACGAGGACCGCACCGAGACGGTCGAGCTGAAGGAGGGAGGGAGCACGGTCGAGATCGCCCTCTCGCGCGGCGGCACCCTGGGCGGGACGGTCCTCTCCCCCACGCGGCAGCCGGTGGCCGGGGCCGACGTGACGCTCCAGGCCGCGGGCGACGGCGGGGGCGGGCGCGGCCCGTTCGGAGGGGCCTTGCAGGGGGCCGTCACCGACTCCTCGGGCCGTTTCCGGTTCTCCCACGTCTCGGCGGGCCGCTACACGGCGTCGGCGCACCTCCCGGGGCAGTCGAGCGAGCCGCAGGAGGCCGTCCTCGCGGCTGGCGAGTCGAAGGAGGACCTCGTCCTCGTCCTCGCCGGCGGGGCGACCCTCCGGGGCGTCGTGACCGGTCTGCCGCAGGGTCAGGCCGGCGGCGTGGCGATCTTCGCGAGCGGACCCCAGCAGTTCCGGGGCTCGACGCGGACCGGGGCGGACGGCCGGTTCGAGCTGACGGGCCTCCCCGTCGGGACGACCACCGTCACGGCGAACGCCGGGGACATGCTCGGCGGCAGCCTGCGCGGCGCCTCGAGGAGCGTCACCGTCGCCGAGGGGCAGCTCGAGGCCGACGTGGAGATCGCCTTCGAGGGAACCGCGGCGCTCTCGGGGACGATCACCCGCGGAGGCCGGCCGGTTTCCGGCGCAATGGTCTTCGCCGGGCCCCAGCGCGGCGGGGCGAACGCCTCCACGCGGGCCGACGACGCGGGCCGCTACCGGATGGAGGGGCTCGAGGACGGGGACTACAGGGTCAGCGTCCAGCCGACGCCGGGCGCGGGGGGAGGTGCGGGGCTCTCGAAGACCGTCCAGGTCTCCGGCGAGACGAGCCTCGACTTCGAGATTCCCACGGCGAGCCTCTCCGGGATCGTCCTCTCCGGTTCGACGAAGCAGCCGCTCGAAGGCGCGCGCGTCACCGCGAACCTCCAGGGAGGGGCCGCGGTGGAGGCCGGCCGGCGCTTCGCCGGCGCCACGACCGACACGAACGGGCGCTGGTTCCTCGACGACGTGGAGCCGGGGACCTGGGACCTCACCTTCCGCCGGACGGGGTACCTCGAGGAGAAGAGAAGCGCCACCGCCTCCGAGAGCGGCGGCGACGGGGGAGAGGTCGAGATGACCCGCGGCGAAGGGCTCGAGCTGCGCGTCCTCGACGGGCTCTACCGGATTCCTCTCCGGGGCGTCGGCGTCCGAGTGAAGGACGGCGCGGGAGCCAGCGTCACGGCGACGAGCGTCTCGCTCGACGGCAACGGGACGGGGGAGATCCCCTCGCTTCCGCCGGGACGCTACAGCCTCGTCGTCGACTCGAGCGGCTACGCGGCCCAGCGGTTCGACGGCGTCGTCGTCCCCGGGGCGCCCCTTCCGGTGTCGCTCACGCCGGGCGGCTCGGTCGAGATCCGGGCCGGCGAGGCCTCGAGCGGGAAGGGCGTCGCGACGCTCAGAAACGCCCTCGGCCAGCCGCACCCGCTCCGCGCCTTCGGCGAGGAGGGAAGGGTCTTTCTCTCCGCCGCCGGCGTCGCCACCATCGAGAACCTCGCCCCCGGCAGCTACACCCTCGCCGTCGAGGGGGTCGCGCCGAAGGGCTTCACGGTGACGGAAGGGGGGCGGACGGTCGTCGAGCTGCCGTAGGGGCCAGGGGGGGCGCCGGGAGACCTCCGCGGGGTGCTCCCGCCCGGCGGGGCGCCCCTGCTAGCATCCGCGCACCCGTCGGAAGGAGGTCCCCACATGCGCGCATCTGCTCGCCGTACGTCGTTCTTCATCCTTGCGGCTTTCCTTGCGATCGCGTCGCTCCCGGCGCCTTCCCAGGAGTCGAGCGGCATCTCCACGGCAGACGGCCGCTTCCGCCTCAAGGGAGAGGTGAAGGCCCACTTCCGCGACTCGAAGGATGTCGCCGTCACTCTCGGGCAGATGGGGGACATCCTCGTTCAGGAGAGGACCCCCGATCCCGGCGGTTCGTTCGAGGTCTCGACCGTCAACCTGATCGGCGAAGGGGAGCTGACGAAGGGTCTCTTCGCGAAGGTCGAGATCCACTTCATCGACCTCTACAACCGCAACCCCACGTCCACGTCGGACGAGGTCCGGGTGCGCGAGGCTTACCTGAGGTTCGGCAAGCGGATCGACGGCCTGAAGGCGTTCGACGGCACGTCGGCCTACGTCCAGGCGGGGAAGGCGCCCCGATTCGCCAAGCAGCTGACGCGCCGCCTGGAGAGCTACGGTCTCTGGGGGACGGCCGTGAACCGCTTCGAGGAGATCGGCGTCGAGGCGGGCGGGAGCCTCGGGAAGTACGTCTACTGGCGGGCCGCCGCGGCGAACGCGAACCCCCTCTTCATGCGCGACCCGAACTCACTGGCGGGGGACAACGGCACGCCGGACCGGATCGACTTCGACCGTCTCGACGACTCCCCGTACAACTCGGGGTTCCCGATCCTCTATGACGCGCAGGCGAACGACACGCGGCTCTCCGGGGAGGCCCAGGTCGGAGGCGGTCTCGGGTTCCGGGTCGTCTCGGACGACGGGCGAAAGGGGATCGACCTTCTCGGCTGGGTCTACCAGCGCGACCTCGCCGACAGCGTGAGGATCGAGGGGACGATCTACGGAGGAGACCTCGACCTCCTCGACGACGTTGCGCCGGGGACGACCGACTGGCTCGACGGCCGGGACAAGATCGAGGCGGGAGTGAACCTCGAGGCGCGACTGGGAGGCTTCTCCGTCTTCGGCCAGTACGTCCGCCAGGAGATCGCGGGGCTCGTGAGGAAGGGTTACGAGGTCGAGGCGTCGTACCGCTTCCCCACGAACGGCCTCTTCGCCGTCGGGGACCAGCCCTGGATCAACTGGATCCAGCCGGCCGTCCGCGTCTCGCGCATCGACAACGACTTCGACGTCCCGGCGGGCTTCCTCGCCCCGTCTTTCGCCTGGGACTGGACGAAGCTCGACTTCGGCCTGCGCTTCGGGATCGTGAGAAACGTCGACCTGACCGTCGAGTACGCCCGGCACGAGATGAAGGTGTGGGCGCAGGTCCTCCACCCCGACGAGCTCCTCGTGACCCTGCGCGCAGGCTTCTGAACTCGCCGGCCGCCGGGCTGCCGCCGGCGCGGGCCGCTATGATGCCGGCGTCGTGACGGGTCATCCGGATCCGGGGTTTCCGCCAGACCCCGGCGGCTTCGAGGAGACGCTCCGGGAGCGCGAGGCGTTCATCCGGTCGATCGGCGACAACCTTCCGGACGGGATGATCTACCAGCTCGTGAGGGAGCCGGACGGCACGCGGCGGTTCACCTACCTGAGCGAGGCCGTCCGGAGGCTCCACGGCTGCTCGCCGGAGGAGGCGATGGCGGATGCGGGCCGGGTCTACGGGACGATTCTCGAGGAGGACCGGGCCCGGGTCGCCGTGGAAGAGGAGGCGGCGAACGCCGCTCTCTCGGTCTTCCGGACCGAAGTGCGGCGGATCGACCCGGAGGGGCGGATTCGCTGGTCGGCCTTCGCGTCGAGCCCTCGCCGCCTTGCCGACGGGACCACCTGCTGGGACGGCGTCGAGATCGATGTCACCGAGCGAAAGCGCGTCGAGGAGGCCCTGCGTCTCAGCGAGGAGAACTACCGGACGGTCTCCCGCATGACGTCGGAGTACGTCTTCCGGCTGGACGTCGCCCCGGACGGCTCCGCGGAGATGACGATGGTCACGGACGGTCTCCACCGCGCGACCGGCCGCTCCATCGACGACGTCCGGAACCTGCCGCAGTGGGAGAGGCTCGTCCACCCCGAGGACCGGGAGCGGCTTCTGGAGCTCCTCCGGAGGCTCGTCGCCGAAGGGGGGCGGGGGGAGTTCGAGGGGCGTTTTCCACGCGGCGACGGCGCGTACCGGTGCGTCCACGTCCTGGTCGAGGCCGTCCGCGACGGGGAGGACCGGAGGACGACCGCGATCGTCGGCGCCGTGGCAGACGTCACGGCGCGTCGCAAGGCGGAGAGGGAGAGCCAGGCCCTGCAGGACCGGCTCGTCTCCCTCAACGCGGAGCTGGAGGCGGCGCTCCGCCTGAAGGACGAGTTCCTCTCGAGCATGAGCCACGAGCTGCGGACCCCGCTGAATGCCATCCTGGGGTTCCTCCAGGCGGTCCGCGGCGACGTCTACGGGGCCACGAACGAGAGGCTCCTCCGATCGGCGGGCCTCGCGGAGGACGCAGCCCGCCACCTGCTCGACCTGATCGGCGACATCCTCGACCTCTCGAAGGTCCAGGCCGGCCGGCTCGGCCTGGAGATGGGCCCGGTCCCGGTCCGCGCGCTCTGCGAGTCGTGCCTCCACATGGTCGAGAAGCTCGCGGAGAAGAAACGGATACGCCTCGCCCTCGAGCAGGACCCGGGGGTTCCGACGATCGTCGGGGACGGCCGCAGGATCAAGCAGATCCTCGTCAACCTCCTGAGCAACGCCGTCAAGTTCACCCCCGAGGGGGGAAACGTACGCCTCGCGGTGGCGGGAGACCCCGTCGCGAAGACCGTCCGGCTCTCGGTGACGGACGACGGAATCGGGATCGCGGAGGAGGCCCTCCCCCGCCTGTTCAAGCCCTTCACGCAGGTGGAGAGCGGCCTCTCCCGCCTCCACGCAGGCTCGGGCCTCGGGCTTTCCCTCGTCCTGGGGTTGACGACGCTGCACGGCGGCGGGGTCGACGTCTCGAGCCGGCCCGGTGAGGGGAGCCGCTTCACCGTCACGCTGCCGTGGCGAAGGCCGGAGGGGAACGGGGAGGCCCGGCGCGAAAGGGAGCCGGAGCCCGGTCCGGCGACGGCGGACGCGCCGCGAGGCGCGTCCGCCGCACCCCTGTCCGACCGGCGCGGCCTCCTCGTCGTCGAGGACAACGAGGCGAACGCCGTCGTCCTTTCGGAGTACCTCTCTCACCGCGGCTACGACGTCACCGTCGCGCGGAACGGCTTCGAGGCGCTTCGCCTCTCGCAGGAGGCCCCTCCCGGCCTGATCCTCATGGACATCCAGATGCCGGGAATGGACGGCCTCGAGACGATCCGCCGCCTCCGCGAGGACGAGCGCCTCGCACAGGTCCCCATCCTCGCCGTGACGGCCCTGGCCATGCCGGGAGACCGCGAGCGGTGCGCCTCGGCCGGCGCCAGCGGCTACCTGACGAAACCCCTGGACCTCGAAGGCCTGGCGCGCACGGTGGAGGACCTCCTCCACCCGGCCGTGCCGGCACCGTGACCTCGGGCCGTCCGATCCCGAGCGCCCTCAATACAGCACGATTTCATGCCTGGCACGAAGTCGGGGCCCCGACTTCGTGCCAGGCATGAAATCGTGTATTTATGGTTCAGGCCCGGCCGGCGAACTCCCGCGTCTCCGTGTGGACCCGGACGCGGTCGCCTTCCTTGACGAAGAGGGGGACGCGGATCTCGAGGCCCGTCTCGAGGGTGGCCGCCTTCGTCACGCCGCCGCTCGAGGTGTCGCCGCGGTGGCCCGGCTCGGTGTAGGTGACGGTGAGCTCGACGTGGGGCGGGAAGTCGAGGTCGATGGGGTTGCCGTTGAACTTCAGCATCCCGACGACGGTGTTCTCCACGAGGAGGAGCCGGTTCTCCCCGACCATCTCGGGCTGCAGCGTCAGCGTCTCGAACGACTCCTGGTCCATGAAGTGGAACCCGTCGCCGTCGGAGTAGAGGTAGGTCGCCGAGATCTTCCCGAGATCGGGCTCCTTGAACTTCTCGCCGGCCTTGAAGGTCTTGTCGAAGACGGCGCGCGTGACGAGGTTGCGCATCTTGATGCGGACCAGGGTCTGGCCGCCCCGGGCGGTGGGGGTGGAGATCGAGACGTCGAGGCAGGCGTAGGGCTCGCCCTCGTGCTCGAAGAAACTCTTGCGCTTGACGTCGATGGCTTCGATGAGAGCGGCCATGGGTTCCTCTTCTCGGTGCGGGGTGCGCGCCGGGATAGCCCGGCGCCGGGAAGCGGGATTCTAGTGTCCTCCGGCGTCCCGGCGTCGCTTCCCGGATAATCCTGCCCGTGCAGGGCCGGAGGGACCCCCTCCTCGAAAAGGTCGCCGCCGCGCCCTCCGTGGCGAGCCTCCTCTCGCGTCTCGAGGCCCGGGTCCTCGAGGACGCCGCGGGAGGGGTGTCGCTCGTCGGCGTCCCGCCCGGTCTCCTGCCCTACCTTTTCGCCGCCGCGTCGGCGTCGCTCGGCCTGAAGTGGGCCGTCGTCTGCGCCCACGAGCGCGACGCCGCGGCCCTCCACCGCGACGCGTCGGCGGTCTTCGGCGCGGGGCGCGTCGCCTTCTTCCCGGCCCCGTCGCTGACGCCCTACCAGGGAATCCCGCCGTCCCTGAAGGTGAGGCGCGAGGAGTACGGCGCCCTCGCCCGCCTCGCCGAGGGGGAGGTCGACCTCCTCGTCGTCCCGGCCCGGGCCCTCCTCCGGATCCTGCCCGGCCCCGCGGACGTGAGGAAGAGGAGCCTCGCCGTCGCTCAAGGAGACCGGATCGACGTCGGTCGCCTCGTGTCGGCGCTCGTGGCCGAGGGGTACGCGCGGGCCGACCTCGTGACCGAGTGCGGCGACCTCGCGGTTCGCGGCGGCCTCGTCGACGTCTTTCCCCCGAACCTGGCCGAGCCGGTGAGGATCGAGCTCGGCTTCGAGGAGGTGGAGTCGGTCCGGACGTTCGACCCCGACACGCAGCGCTCGACCGGGGTGCTTTCCCGGGTCCTCCTGCCGCCGATGACGGCGACGCCCGACACGGCCGGGAGCCGCGAGAAGGCGATCGCGGTCCTCGCCGCCTGCCGGACCGAGGACGACGAACCCCCGGTGCCGCGCGACCCCGACGCGCCCCGAAGGAACGACGGCCTCGAGGAGCTGCTCCCGCTCCTCGCCGGACACGAAGCGCCCGCCTCGATCCTCGACCACGCCGGCTCCTTCGCTCTCGCCGTGGACGATCCCGACGCGGTCGCCGAGGAGCTCGGCCACGCCGCGGACCTCCTCCGCCTCGACTACGAGAAGGTGCGCCGCCAGGGGAAGTCGCTCCCCGACCCGCTCCGCCTCGCGGGAGACCCGGACCGCACGGCCGACCTCGTCCGCGGCCGCGCCCTCGTCTCCTTCGCGGCGGCGGTCTCGGCCGGCGAGACGTTCGCCCTCGGAGCCGAGCCGGTCCTCTCGTTCGAGGACCGCCTGCCGGACGTCCCGCGCGAGATCGAGAGGGCCCGGCGCGACGGTCTCTCCGTCGTCCTCTCGTCCCCGACGAAGGGGGAGCGCGAGCACCTCGGCCGCATCCTCGCCGAGTACGAGATCGACTTCGCGGGCCTGGAGGGAGACGCGACGGCGCCGCTCGCGCCGGGGGCCTGCCGCCTCGCCGACGGCGGCCCGGCCTCGGGCTTCCTCTTCCGTTCCGGAGGTCTCCTCCTCCTCACGGCGGCCGACGTCCTGGGCGAGCCCCGGGCCGCCGCGCCGCGGCGGCGGGCCGCGTCCGAGGCCTTCCTCTCCGACCTTCGCGACCTGAAGCCCGGGGACGTCGTCGTCCACCGCGACTACGGCATCGCCCTCTTCCGGGGCCTCGTCACGATCCAGGACGCCGGCGTCGCCCGCGAGATGGTCGACCTCAGGTACGCCGGCGACGCGAAGCTCCTCGTCCCGGTCGAGCGCCTCGACCTCCTCCAGAAGTACCAGAGCGGCGGCGAGGGGCCCCTCCCGCCCCTCGACAAGCTCGGCGGGAGCGGGTGGGCGAAGAGGAAGGCGTCGGTCCGCAAGGCCGTCAAGGACATCGCCGAGCAGCTCCTGAAGCTCTACGCGCGCCGCGCCACGACGCCCGGGCACGCCTTCTCGAAGGACTCGCCCTGGCAGAAGGAGTTCGAGGAGGCATTCGAGTTCACCGAGACCCCCGACCAGCTCGGCGCCATCCGCGACATCAAGCGCGACATGGAGTCGGAGAAAGCGATGGACCGCCTCCTCTGCGGGGACGTCGGCTACGGCAAGACCGAGGTCGCCATGCGGGCCGTCTTCAAGTGCGTCCTCGACGGCAAGCAGGCCGCCGTCCTCGCCCCGACGACGATCCTCGCCGACCAGCACCACCGGACGTTCCGCCGCCGCTTCGCCGCCTTCCCCGTCACGATCGACCTCATGTCGCGTTTCCGGAGCCCGGAAGAGCAGAAGGAGGTCGCGCGGCGCCTCGCCGAGGGGACGCTCGACGTCGTCGTCGGCACCCACCGGATCCTCTCGAAGGACGTCTCGTGGAAGGACCTCGGCCTCGTCGTCATCGACGAGGAGCAGCGCTTCGGCGTGGCCCAGAAGGAGAAGCTGAAGGAGCTGCGCGCCTCGGTCGAGGTCCTCTCGATGTCGGCCACGCCGATTCCCCGCTCCTTGAACCTCGCCCTCGGGGGAATCCGGGATCTCTCGGTCATCGAGACGCCGCCGAAGGACCGCCTGGCCATCGCGACCCACGTCGTCCCGCAGGGGGACGAGGTGGTGCGCGAGGCGATCCGCGCCGAGCTGGACCGGGGGGGGCAGGTGTACGTCGTCCACAACCGGATCGAGGGGCTGGGCGCCTGGCGCGAGCGCCTCGCCGAGCTGGTCCCCGAGTGCCGCGTCGTCGTGGGGCACGGGCAGATGTCGGAAGGCGAGCTGGAGCGGACGATGCGGGCCTTCACGACCCGCGCGGCCGACCTCCTCCTCGCCACGACGATCGTCGAGAACGGCCTCGACATCCCGGCCGCGAACACGATGATCATCGACCGGGCCGACCTCTACGGCCTCTCGCAGCTCTACCAGCTGAGGGGCCGGGTCGGCCGGAGCGACAAGCCGGCCTCCTGCTGGCTCCTCGTCCCGCCGGGGGCGCCCCTGACCGACGACGCCCGCCGGCGCCTCCGCGCCATCCAGGAGTTCTCCGACCTCGGCGCCGGGTTCCGGATCGCCGCCAAGGATCTCGAGATCCGGGGCGCGGGCAACGTCCTCGGCGGGCAGCAGTCGGGCCACATCGACGCCGTCGGCTTCGAGACCTACGTCTCGCTCCTCGAGGAGGCGATCGGCGAGCTGAAGGGCGAGCCGGTCGCCGAGAAGCGGGAGGTCACGCTGCAGCTCGGCCTGCCGCTCGGCCTCCCGAAGAGCTGGATCGGAGAGGAGAGCCTTCGCATGGCGCTCTACAAGCGTCTCGCCACCGCCGACGGGGTCGACTCCCTCGACCACCTCGCACGGGAGGCGGAAGACCGCTACGGGACGCCGCCCCCGGAGTTCGCGCGACTCCTCGGCCTCTCCCGCCTGCGACTCGTCGCCCTCGACCTCGGCGTCCGGTCGATCCAGCGGCGCGGGGCCGAGCTGGCCGTCACCCTGGAGAAGGGCCACCGCCTCGACCCCGACCGGTTCCTCGCGGCGCTCCGCGCGAAGTCCCTCACCGCGTCGGGGCCGGAGGCGTTCCGTGCCCCGGAGCTCTTCCGGGGGCTCCCTCCCGACACGGAGGAGGTCTGCGGCGTGGCCGGCCGGCTCCTCGTCTCCCTCGCGCGCCCGTCCGCCCTCAACGCCCCGGGCCTCCTCGCCGCCTTTTCTGGGGGGCCGTCGTGAGCCGCGGCGCTCCGCCCCTCCTCTCCCGGCGTCCCCTCGTCTCCTGGCTCCTTCTCCTCCTCCTCCTCGCCCTCGCCCCGGCCTGCGCCCGCAAGGGGCCGCGCGCCGCCGAGAGGGCCTCGGTCATCGCGATGCTCGGGGACGAGCCGGTGGAGGAAGAAGACTTCGGAAACTACGTCCGGGAGGCGACGGGGGAGCCCCTCGCGCAGGTCTCTCCCCAGGTCGCCTCGAGCCTCCTCGACCAGTACCTCGAGGAGAGGCTCCTCCAGAAGGCGGTCGACGCGGCCGAGCCGAAGCCGGCGGGGAGGACGGCGGCCGAGCGGCGCCGGGAGGTCCTCGAGAGGCTCGCGCGCCTCGACGCCGTCACCGAGGCCGACCTCGACGCCGAGTACCGGCGGCAGCCCGAGCGCTGGCAGCACCCTCCCCTCGTACGGCTCTCGCAGATGATCCTGCCGACGAGACAGGAGGCCGAGGCCGCGCGGCGGAAGGTCCTCTCGGGGGAGGACTGGGTGGCCGTGTCGGCCGAGCGGAGCCGCGCCCCGAACGCGGCGACCGGCGGAGGCCTCGGCTGGCTCGCCCGAACCGACCTCCCGAGCGAGTTCGAGAAGGCGGTCTGGGGCCTCCCGGCGGGGGGCGTCAGCGCCGCCCTGCCGGCGGGGCACGGGGTCCACCTGTTCCGGGTCGAGGAGAGGGCGGACAGCCGGGTCGTCCCGTTCGAGGAGGCGCGGCCGGCCCTCAGGCTCGCCCTCGCCGAGAAGCGTAGCGCCGAGGCGCTCGCGGCTCTCCTGGCCGATTCGCGGCGCCGCTGGGCCGTCACCGTCGTCGAGGAGCACCTCCCGTTTCCGTACGTCGGGGAGGGGGCGGCCCGCTTTTCGCTAGACTCCGCCCCGTGACGCCGCTCCGACGCCTCCTCGGCACTGCCTTCCTCGCGCCCCTCTGCCTCGCGGCCCTCCCGGCGGCCGCGGAGGTCATCGACCGGATCCTCGTCCACGTCAACGCCCGCATCGTCACCGAGCACCAGCTCGACGAGCGGATCGAGGCCACTCTCAAGGAGGCCCCTCCCGGCCTCGACCGGGCAGCGCGGGAGCAGGTCCGGAAGGCGGCCCTGAAGGAGCTCGTGAACGAGGCGCTCCTCGAGGACCGGGCCCGCGAGCTGGACATCGTCTCGACCGACGCGGAGGTCGAGGAGCAGATCAAGCGGCTCCGGGAGCAGAACAACATCACCTCCGACGAGGAGTTCGTCAAGGCGCTCGCGACGACGGGCCTGACGCCTGCAGGGCTCCGTGACCAGCTGAAGCGCTCCTCGACGATCCAGCGGGTCGTGGGCCGCGAGGTGAACAGCAAGGTCGACCTCTCCGACGACGCCCTCCGCCTCGTCTACGAGAGCGGGAAGGAGAAGTGGGCGATACCCGAGAAGGTGCGCCTGGCCGAGGTGTTCGTGAACGCCGGCCCCGGCGCCGAGGAGAAGGCCCGCGAGGCGGCCACGCTCGCCAGGGGCGGAACGAAGTTCGAGGATGTCGTCCTGCGCTACTCCGACGGCCCGACCCGCTCGAAGGGGGGCGACATGGGGACGGTCGGCAGGGGCGAGCTCGCCGCGGCCCTCGACTCCGCCGCCTTCTCCCTCCCCGCGGGCGCAATCTCCGATCCGATCGAGACGCGGTCCGGCTGGCACGTCCTGAAGATCGTCGAGAAGCTCCCCGCGGCCTACCGTCCCTACTCGGAGGTGAAGGGGGAGATCCTGAAGACCGAGCAGGAGACCCAGTTCCAGAAGAAGCTCCAGGAGTACATCGAGCAGCTCGAGCAGGTGGCGATCATCAAGGTCTCGGAGGAGGCCGCCGCCTACTACCAGCCGCCGGTGCCCGCTCCCCCTCCCCAGGAAGCCTGGACGCCGGGGGAGCCCGGAGCGCCCGGGCCGGCCGGCATGCCGGCCCGGCAAGCGGGGAAGTACTACCAGGACAAGAGGTTCGAGATCACCCCTACGGTCGGCTACCGCCTCGGAGGGACGGCGTCGACGTACTCCAGCGAGTTCATCGAGAGCCTCGAGGTCCCCCCGGCTCTGAGCTACGGGCTGGCCCTGGAGTTCGCCATGAGCCGCAACCTCAACCTCGAGCTCATCTGGAGCCACCAGGGCTCGGAGCTGAAGGCCAACTTCCTCCAGACGCCGCCCGAAGGCCGCTCCGAGCGCATCACCTCGGTGAACGTCGACACGTTCCAGATCGGCGCGCTCTGGATGTTCGGCTACGACGGCGCCCGCCTCCGCCCCTACCTCGACCTCCTCCTCGGGGCGAGCTACCTGACGCTGGGCTCCGGGTTCGACGACGTGCTGCGCTTCTCCGGCAGCGTCGGGGGCGGGGCCAAGTTCCTGCTTTCAGACGCCCTGAGCGCCCGCCTCGGGCTCCGGTTCATGCCCGTCTACCTCAACTCCACGAGCAGCTACACCACCTGCGACCCCTGGTACGGCTGCTACTCCTACTGGGACTCGAACTACCTCCTCCAGTGGGACCTCCACACGGGGCTGACGCTCCGCTTCTGAGGCCCCGGCGCGCTAGCGCGCGCCCTTCCCGCTGAGGACGACCGGGAGGGTCCGGAGGAGGATCTTGAGGTCGAGGAGGAGCGACCAGTTGTCGATGTAGGCCAGGTCGAGCTCCATCCACTGGTCGAAGCTCGGCAGGTCGCTGCGCCCGGAGACCTGCCAGAGGCCCGTCAGGCCGGGCTTCATCGAGAGGCGGCGGCGCTGCCACTTCTCGTAGCGCGCGACCTCCTCCGGGAGCGGCGGGCGGGGGCCGACGAGGGACATCTCCCCCTTCAGGACGTTCCAGAGCTGAGGCACCTCGTCGAGCGAGAAGCGGCGCAGCAGGCGGCCGAAGCGGGTGACCCGGGGATCGTGGGCCGACTTGAAGACGGGGCCGGCGTGCTCGTTGAGGTGCGCGACCTCGGGGAGCATCTCCTCGGCTCCGCGAACCATCGTCCGGAGCTTGTAGAAGGTGAAGGGGCGGCCGTTCAGGCCGCACCGGACCTGCCGGAAGAGGACGGGGCCCTGCGACGTGGCCTTGATGAGGAGCGCGAGGACGGCCGCGACGGGGAGGCAGACGAGGCCGAGGGTCGTGGCGAGCGAGACGTCGAGGACCCGCTTGGCCAGGAGGCTGCCCGTCTCGGCGGGCGTCGTCGAGAACGTCAGGAGGGGCGTGCCGTCGAACTCCTCCAGCTCGACCTTGGCGAAGACGTGAGGGAAGAAGTCGAGGATGAGCCGGGTCTTCACCCCCATCTCCTCGCACAGGAGGAAGACGTCCTCGAGCTGCTCGATGTCGCCCCGGTCGACCGCGAGGATCACCTCGTCCACGGGGAGCGAGGTGAGGATCGTCGGGAAATCCTCGAGCGAGCCGAGGACGGGGAGCCCGCCCGCCGTCGTCCCGGCCTCCGATGAGGCGGGACGCTCCCTCACGAGGCCGAGGAGCTTCAGCCCCCACCAGGGGTGGTCGTGGATGAGGCGGGCCATCGAGCGGGCGCGGGGCGTGTCGCCGATGATGACGACCGTCCGGTAGTTGTAGCCGCGCGCGCGGACCTTCCGGGCGACGATCCTCACGGTCAGCCGCTCCACGACGAGGAAGAGCGTGTTCAGGATCGCGAAGAGCGGCAGGAAGGGGCGGGAGATGAAGTCGAGGCGCAGGCCGTAGACGAGGATCGTCAGGAGGACCGTCCCGCCGAGGACGATCTTGCCGACGAGGAGGGTCTCGTCCTTGAGGCCCGACGTCCGCCGGCTCCGGTAGGCCCCCGCCAGGAACAGGAGGCCGGTCCAGATGACGACGACGGGTCCGACGAGGATGAGGTACCAGGTGAACGGGTAGAGCGGCGTCAGCCGCTCCGGGAAGAAGAGGGGCAGAAGCTCGCTCCTCACGAGGTACGCGGCGGCGAGGGCCGCGAGCGTCGACGCGAGGTCGGCGGCGTAGAGTGAGGCGGCGACCGCCCGCGCCTGCTGCTTCAGCATGCCATCGGCCCCGATGGTAGCCCGTCGGGCCCGAGCCCCCCAAGGAGCGCCTCGTAGGCGGCCGCCACGTCGTCCCAGCGGTAACGGGCCGCCGCGCGCCGCCGGGCGGCGGCGCCGAGCGCCTCCCGCCGGGGGGAGTCGGGGAGGAGGGCCGAGAGCTGCCGGGCGAGCGTGGCGGGCTCCCGCGCGTCCCAGAAGAGGGCGGCAGAGCCTGCGACCTCGCGGTTCTCGGGCGTGTCGTGGACGAGGACGGGCCGTCCGTAACCCATCGCCTCGACGAGCGCCGGGTGCGTTCCCCCCACCTCGGTCGCGTGGACGTAGGCCGCCGCGTTCGCGAGCAGGGCGCGGTACCCCTCGCCGTAGATCGCCCCGGGGAGGATGACCCGCGGGTCCCCGGCCGCCTCTTCGCGCAGCCTGGCGATGAACCCCTCGGCGTACGGCGCCGACCCGACGAGGACGAGGCGGGCGTCGCCGGGGACGGAGCGCCAGGCGCGGACGACGGCGTCGGGGTTGTTCTCGGGCTCGAACCTCGAGACGTAGAGGACGTAGCGTTCGGGCTCGAGGCCGAGCCGTCCGAGGACGGAGAGGTCCCGGGGCGCGGGGAGGTCGGAGCCGTAAGGGACGAACGCCGATTCCTTCCCGTAGCGAGTCCGGTAGTAGCGCCGGATCTCCTCGGCGTCGGTGACGACGACGTCGGGAAGGACGCACGAGAGCCGCTCGGAAAGGGCGTAGACCAGCTTCCCGAGCCGGTTCCACTTCCGCCGGTTTCGCTCGAGGCCGTCGACGTTGAGGAGGATGCGGGTCCCGGAGCCGAGGAGGCGCGGCAGGCGGCAGGCGAGGGCGTTCGCCCCGTTGCAGACGAGGACGGCGTCGTACGCTTCGGTCGCCGCGTGGAGTCCCGACGTGACGCCGTGGACGACCGTGTCGAGGTACTTGTGCCGGAGGGTCGGCGTGAAGACGACGCGCATGCCCCGCCACGCGGCCCTCTCCTCGAGGACGGCCCCCCGCCGGGCGTAGACCGTCACGTCGTGCCCGCGGCCGGCGAGCCTCGCCCCGAGCTCCTCGGCGAGCGTCTCGAACCCGCCGTACGCCGCGGGGACGCCGCGCGTCCCGAGGAGGGCGACCCTCACGCGTCGAGGTCCGGGATCCGGGCGCCGCCGGGGTCGGGGCCGAACCAGCGCAGGAGCGCCCGGTCGGAGACCGTGCGCCTCGAGAGGATCTCGCGCCGCCTGGCCATCAGGCGCCCCCGGTTCTTCGCGAGCCACCGGAGGGCCTCGAAGGAGGTGCGCTCGACGGTGAGGCACCCCCCGACGACGACGAGGTCGCGGGCGAACGTGAGGGGGAAGGTGGCCCGGAGGTGGTCGCGGCCGGCGTTGTTGATCCGGAGGAGGAAGCGGTTCTTCACCGAGTGGAGGTTCGCGACGGCGGTCATCTCCCGCCTCCGCTCGGGGAGGCTGCGACGGCGGTGCCAGGCCACGGCCCCCGGCACGCAGCGGGCGGCCCAGCCGCGCCCGCGGAGGCGCCAGGCGAGGTCCACGTCCTCGCGGTAGACGAAGAAGTCGTCGTCGAAGAAGCCGGTGGAGACCTTCACGTCCAGAAGTGCGGCGACCCGGTAGAGGGCGACGCACCCGGAGACGCCGAAGACCTCGGCGGGGCGGTCCCACCGCCCGGTGTCGGGCTCGCCGGCCCCGACATCGAAGTGCCTCCCGGCTCGCGTCATCCGGAGGCCGACGGTGTCGACGACGGTCGTAGGGACGAGCTCGGGGCCCTCGGCGCGCAGGACCTTCCCCGTCATCGCGCCGACCCACTCGCGGCCGGGGCGGTCCGCGTCGGAGAGGAGCCTCTCGAGGTAGTCGGGGGCGAGGACGACGTCGGCGTTCAGGACGAGGACCCATTCCGCGCCCCGTTCGACGGCCTTCCCGATCCCGATGTTGTGGCCGCCGGTGAAGCCGAGGTTCTCGTGCGAGGCGACGATCTCCATCCGCACCGGCGCCACCTTCTGCGCCGCCGCGAGGGAGGCGCGGGTGCCGTCCTCGGAGCGGTTGTCGACGGCGACGACCTCGAAGTCGCGGAAGGTCTGCGCGAAGAGGGTCGGCAGGAGCCGCTCGGCGTCCCTGGACTCGTTGTGCGTGACGAGGGAGACGAGGACCCGCGCCACTCAACCCCTCCCCGGGAGGAGTGCGCTCCTGAAGCCGAGCCCGAGAATGCCCCCGAGGACGCGGAGCCAGGCCCGGGCGGCCTCGGGGCGCGAGTGGTCCCCCGTCGCGACCGGGAGGAGCGCGAGACGCAGGAGCGCCCCGGCGGCCAGGAGCGCCCTCGCGGCGGCGCGCGTCGGAAGCCCGGCGTGCCGGCCGAGGTACCGGAGGAGGTTCCGCGTGTAGAGCGGGAGGTAGTCGTCGTAGGGGAGCGCGCGCATCGTCGTCCCGCCCACGTGGCTCGCGCGAGCCGCGGGGACGAAGCGGATACGGTACCCCGACTCGAGGATCTTCGCGCAGAGGTCGACGTCCTCGAACCAGGCCGGCGCGAAGGCCGGGTCGAAGCCGCCCACCTCCACGAAGACGGAGGCGCGGACGAGGAGCGCGGCGGCGGCGGGTTGCTCCACGTCGAACGGGACGGACCTGTCCCGGTCGAGGTACCTCTCGCGGCGGAACCCCCGGCTCCGCGGGAAGAGACGGTTCACGAGGAGCGCCTCGCGGGCGAGGGAGCCCAGCGTCGGGAGTCGCCGCAGCTGGAACGCCTCCTGGCCATCTCCTTCGAGCGCCGGGGCGACGGCCGCCACCCGCGGGTCGGCGTCCAGCTCGGCGAGGAGACGCGGGAGGGCGGCCCGGCCGTCGACGAGGGCGGCGTCGGGGTTGAGGAAGAGGAGCGCGTCCGCCGACGGGAGGCCCTCGACCTCCCCCGCGCCGAGGTTGCAGGCGGGGCCGAAACCGGCGTTCTGCGGGAGCCTCAGGACGGTCGCGCCGGCCCGTTCGGCCTCGTCGGCCGAGCCGTCGGACGAGGCGTTGTCGACGACGACGACGCGGGCGGGACGCGGGACGGAGCTGACGGCCGGCCCGACGAGCCCCTCCGAGTTCCAGGTGACGACGACCGCCCTCACGCGGGCGAGGCCCGCGCTCACCCGGGGAGCCTCGGAAGGAGCGGAGGCTCCCGGCGGGCCGCGCGGTCCTCGGGGAGGCCGGCGAGGACGCCGACGACGACGCCGGCGAGGACCCGGAGCCCCCTGAGCGGTCCCAGCTCGCGCAGGGCGTCCCTGAGGGCCGGTAGCGGCACGGGGTGGAGGAGGAGCGCCCCGAGGCGCGCCGGCGCCGAGAGGTTTCGCCGGAGCGTCCGGGCGCGGTTGCCGAGCAGGAGGCGCCACTTCAGCTCCGGGGTACGCCGGCCCGTGGCCGACCCCGCGTGGCGCGCCCGGGCGGCAGGAACGCAGGCGAAACGCCCCCCGGCGCGAAGGAGGCGAAGGGAGAGGTCGGCGTCCTCGTACCAGGCGAAGAACGAGCCCGCGAAGCCGCCGGCCCGCTCGAAGTCGGCCCGTCGGAAGACGGGCGCCGTTCCGGAGACCCCTGCGACGGGGAAGGGGGGGGCGTCGGGCGGCGGGGGCGCGTCGCCGTGCGCGAGCTGGACCGCCTCGGACCGGGGGTTCCAGCCGATACCGAGCCCGTCGACGAGCCTCCCGTCGGAGTCGAGGACCGCCCCCTGGACGGCCGAGAGGCCCGGGTCGGCCTCGAGCGCGGCCACGCAGGCGGCGAGGTAGCCCGGCTCGAGGACGGCGTCGTTGTTGACGAAGGAGAGGAACGGAAGCGCCTTCAGTCGCGCGTCGGCCGCCCCGGCGTTCGAGGCGGGGGCGAAGCCCCGGTTCGCCCCGAGAGGGAGGACGAACACCCCCTTCCGCCCCGCGATCCGGCGGACCTCCTCGGCCTCCGAGCCGTTGTCGACGACGAGGACCCTCGCCGCCTCCTGCCCGTCGAGGGCGTCGAGGCAGGACTCGAGGAGCGCCCCCCCGTTCCAGTTCACGACCACGACCCCGACGGGGAGCCTCTCCATCGGAGGGATTATCGGCGCCGCCGTAGAATTCCCCTCCCATGCTGGCCAGAGACTTCCTCCGCACGCACTTCGCCGAGCTTCCGCACCTCCTCCGGAACAGGACGTACGACGCCGGGTCCCTCTCTCGCTGGGGCGAGCTCGACGCCGAGCGCCGGAAGGCGCTGACCGCCGTCGAGGCGATGAAGGCTGAGCGGAACACCCTCTCGGCCGAGGTGGGCCGGAAGAAGAAGGCGAAGGAGGACGCGGCCGCCGAGATGGAGCGCGCGAAGGCGCTCGGCGTCGAGGTCGCCGCGCTGGAGAAGAGGGTCGAGGAAATCGAGGGGGAGTTCTTCGCGATCGAGCAGACGCTCCCGAACGTCCCCGACGAGAGCGTCCCGGACGGGGAGGACGCGGAGGCGAACGTCGTCCTGAAGACCTGGGGCGAGCCGTCGGCCTTCCCGTTCGCGCCGAAGCCCCACTGGGAGCTCGGCCCCGCCCTCGGGATCCTCGACTTCGAGCGGGCGGCCAAGGTGACCGGGGCGCGCTTCACGGTCCTTTCGGGGGAGGCGTCTCTTCTGTCGCGGGCGCTCATCGCCTTCATGCTCGACCTCCACACCCGCGAGCACGGCTACCGGGAGGTCCTGCCGCCGTTCATCGTCAACGCGGCTTCGCTCTTCGGGACGGGGCAGCTCCCGAAGTTCGAGGCCGACCTCTTCCGCCTCCAGGGGACCGACTGGTACCTCGCCCCGACGGCCGAGGTCCCCGTCACGAACCTCCACCGCGACGAGGTCCTCCGGGACGAGCAGCTTTCCATCTCCTACTGCGCCTACACGCCCTGCTTCCGCGCCGAGGCGGGGGCGGCGGGGAAGGACACGCGGGGCCTCATCCGCCAGCACCAGTTCGACAAGGTCGAGCTCGTGAAGTTCGCGAGGGCCGAGGAGTCGGCCGAGGCCCACGAGAAGCTGACGCGGGACGCCGAGGCGGTCCTCGAGCGGCTCGGCCTGCCCTACCGGCGGGTCGTCCTCTGCCGGGGGGACATGGGTTTCTCGTCGGCGAAGACCTACGACCTCGAGGTCTGGCTCCCCGGGCAGGACGCCTACCGGGAGATCTCCTCCTGCTCGAATTTCGGCGCGTTCCAGGCCCGGCGGGCCGCCATCCGCGTGAAACGGACCGTCGACGGAAGGGCGCGGAACGAGTACGTCCACACACTGAACGGCTCGGGCCTCGCCGTCGGGAGGACGCTGGTGGCGATCCTCGAGAACTTCCAGAGGGAGGACGGGTCGGTCGCGATCCCGGAGGCCCTCCGGCCGTATTGCGGAGGCCTCTCGGAGATCCGGAAACCCTGATGTAAACTTTCCGGCCCGCGGGAAGCGGACAGGTGGGAGAGTGGCTTAATCCAACGGTTTGCTAAACCGTCGTAGGCCTTAAAAGCCTACCGGGGGTTCGAATCCCCCCCTGTCCGCCAGTTCCTCCTCCGGAGGAGTGGCCGAGTGGTTTAAGGCGGCGGTCTTGAAAACCGTTGAGCTGAAAGGCTCCGGGGGTTCGAATCCCTCCTCCTCCGCCATCTCCCCCCGTGTGAAGATTCCGCCGACCCCGTGAGCGAGCTTCGCCCCCGCGTCCTCGTCGTCGACGACGATCCCCTCTCGAGGAGAATCCTCGAGCAGGTCCTCCTCTCGGCCGGCTGCGACGTGGAGTCGGCGGCCGACGGGCAGGAGGCGCTCTCGAAGGTCCGCAAGCAGCGCCCCGACGTCGTCGTCACCGACTGGCAGATGCCCGTCATGGACGGGCTCACCCTCTGCCGGATCCTCAAGGGCACCGAGGAGACCCGGTTCACTCACGTCGTCATGCTCTCGGCGCGGGGCGAGACGGAGGCCAAGGTGACTGGCCTCGAGACCGGCGCCGACGACTACCTCGTCAAGCCGGTGGAGCCGGTCGAGCTGAAAGCGCGGGTCCGCGTGGGCCTCCGGCTTCAGAAGGCCCTGCTGGACCTGGCCGCCAAGAACGAGATCCTCGAGAAGCTGGCGCTCACCGACCCGCTGACCGGCCTCGCCAACCGCCGGGCCTTCGAGGAGGCGCTGGAGGCGGAGCTGGCCCGCGCCGGACGGCACGGGCGCCCCGCGAGCCTCCTCTTTCTCGACCTCGACCACTTCAAGGCGGTGAACGACTCCCACGGCCATGCCGCCGGGGACGAGATCCTGTCGGGGTTCGCGGCGGTCCTCCGGAGGGGCTGCCGAAGGGGCGACCTCGCCGCTCGGATCGGGGGGGAGGAGTTCGCCGTCCTCCTCCCGATGACCGGGAGGGTACCGGCGACTCTCGTCGCGGAGAGGATCCGTCGCGCGACGGAGGGCCACGCCCTGGGACAGACCGTCTCCGTTCCCGTCACGGTCTCCGTGGGGGTCGCCTCGACCGAGGAGGGCACCGAGGCCTTCGAGGTGTCGAGGCTCCTCCGGAGGGCCGACGCGGCCCTCTACCGGGCCAAGGCCGAGGGACGCAACCGGGTCGCGGCGGGCTGAGCAGGGTCCGGACCCGGCAACCGCCTCGCAGCGCTGGAGTTTCGGTGTCCGGAACGGTCCCGCCGGGAAACTCGGGAGCCGGTTCGCGCGTATTCAACTTCCGGTGTCCCCCCAGGGCGCCCCTTTCGAAAGGAACGCGAGAGAGATGAGCTCCCGGCTGAAATGGATTCTCGGCGTCGTCGCCGCCCTCGTCGTCGTCCTCGTCGTCGTCGCCTCCGTCGCCGGCAAGGACCGGAACCTGACCCGGGTCACGACGGCGAAGGTCGGGAAGGCCGACCTGGTCTCGACCGTCAGCTGCAACGGCCGGGTCCAGGCGAAGACGAAGGTCGAGATCTCGTCCCAGGTCATGGGGCAGATCGTCAACCTCGCCGTCGAGGAAGGGGACGTCGTGAAGAAGGGAGACTTCCTCCTCCAGATCGACAAGGCCCAGTACGACGCCACCACCAAGGCGCAGCAGGCGAACCTCGAGGCCCTCTTCGCGCAGCGCGAGTCCGACCGGGCCACGGTCGAGCAGGCGAAGCGCGACTACGAGCGCGAACGGAAGAACTTCGAGGCGAAGATTACCTCCGAGCAGGTGATGCAGAAGGCGAAGCTCCAGCTCGACGCCGCTGCCGCCGCGCTCAACGCGGTCGAGCGCCGGATCGAGCAGGCCCGGGCCCAGCTCCTCGCGAGCAAGGACTCGCTCGGCAAGACGACCCTCGTCGCCCCCATGAACGGGATCGTCACCGCGCGTCCCGTCGAGCAGGGAGAGAACGCCGTCGTCGGGACGATGAACAACCCCGGGACGGTCCTCCTGACGATCTCCGACATGTCGATCGTCGAGGCCGAGATGGAGGTCGACGAGACCGACATCCCGAACGTGAAGCTGGGGCAGAAGGCGAAGATGACGCTCGACGCGTGGCCAGACCGGAAGTTCGAGGGGGTCGTCACCGAGATCGGCGGGAGCCCGATCACGAGATCGGCCCTCGGGACCGACGCGACCGCCGTCAACTTCAAGGTCAAGGTCCAGCTGAAGGACCCGCCGGCCGCGATCCGGCCCGGATTCTCCGTCTCCGGGGAGATCGAAACCGATCGCCGCCCCGGCGCGCTCGCGATCCCGATCCCGGCCCTCGTCGTCGCCGACGAGTCCACCCTGACACGCCCCGAGAAGGGGAAGAAGCCGGCCCCGACCCCGACCCCTTCCGCGTCCGACAAGGACAGGAAGAAGGACGTCGAGGGGGTCTTCGTCCTCGCCAAGGACGGAAAGGTCGAGTTCCGGAAGGTCAAGACCGGGATCACGGCCGAGCTCCAGATCGAGGTCGTCGAGGGTCTGGAGGAAGGGGACGAGATCGTCTCCGGACCGTTCCGCGCGCTGCGCGCGCTCCGGATCGGCGACCGGGTCAAAGTGGACAACAGCGCCGTCCCGCGGGACGAGAAGAGCTAGGCGCTCGATGCTGAACGGGGAGCTCCTCCGCGTCGCCTGGCGGGCGATCAGCGCCCACAAGCTGCGGTCTTTCCTGACGCTCCTCGGGGTCATCATCGGGGTCATGACCGTCATCGCAGTGGTGTCGGTCATCTCCGGGCTCAACAACTACGTCGCCACGAAGCTCTTCTCTCTCTCTCCGGACGTCTACACGATAGAGCGCTTCGGCATCATCACCACGCGGGAGGGCTTCCTCGAGGCGCTCAAGCGGAAGAGGATCCAGAAGAGGGACCTCGAGGCGTTCGAGCGCCTCTCGAGGACGGCCGTCATGGTCGGCGCCCGCTCGGGGACGACACGTCCCGTCCGGTCGGGCGCGCGGCGCCTCTCCGACGTCCAGATCTCGGGCGTGACGGCGAACGTCGCCGAACTCTCCAACCTCGACGTCGACCTCGGCCGCTTCTTCACCGAGTCGGAGAACGAGCGCCGCGCCTTCGTCGCGGTCATCGGGACGGAGGTCCGTGACGAGCTCTTCCCGCGACTCGACCCGGTCGGCCGGACGATCTCCATCGACGGGATCCCGTTCCGCGTCATCGGCCTCCTCGTCAAGCAGGGCTCCGTCTTCGGCCAGAGCCAGGACAACGTCGTCTACGTCCCCCGCGAGGCGCTCGCGAAGGCCTGGGGCGCCCAGCGGGGGCTGTCGATCTACGTCAAGGCACGCGGCGGCGTCGGGGGGATCCCGGCCTCCATGGACGAGGCCCGGACCATCTTCCGGGCCTTGAGAAGGACGCCGGCGTCGGGGCCCGACCCGGTCTCCTTCGTCACGGCCGAGGCGATCCAGGTCGTCTGGCGCTCCATCTCGGCAGGCGCCTTCGCCCTCCTCGTCTTCATCAGCGGCATCTCGCTCGTCGTCGGGGCGATCGTCATCGCGAACATCATGCTCGTCTCCGTCGTCGAGAGGACGAAGGAGATCGGCATCCGCCTCGCCATCGGGGCGAGGAAGCGCGACATCCGGCGGCAGTTCCTCCTCGAGGCGGCTCTCCTCTCCCTCGGCGGCGGCGCCGTGGGGGTCCTTCTCGGGTGGGTCATCTCGTCGCTCATCAACGCCTTCACCCCGCTGCCGACGCTCGTCACGCCGGGCCTGATCGCGACGGGCCTCACGCTCGCCACTCTCACCGGCCTCCTCGCCGGCGTCTTCCCGGCGGTCAAGGCGTCGCGCCTGCCGCCGATCGAGGCTCTCCGCTATGAGTGAGCGCTTCCTCGACGGCCTCCGCCGGACGTTCGGCGAGAACCTCCGCTTCGCCTCCATCGCCCTCCGGGCCCACAAGCTCCGGGCGTTCCTGACGATCGTCGGCATCGTCATCGGCGTCTGGACCGTCATCGCGATGGTGGCCCTCGTCACCGGGTTCAACCGGTCGACGACGGAGGCCTTCTCGTCGTTCGGGACGACGCTCGTCCAGTTCCAGAAGTTCGAGCCCCGCTTCTTCGGCGGAGGCCACCGTCCTCCCGAGGAGGAGCGGAACCGGAAGGACCTCACGATCGAGGACGCCGAGGCGATCGCCCGCCTCGCGCCGTCCATCGCCGCCGTTTCCCCGGAGCGCTACCTCTGGGGCGGATCGAAAGTGAAGGGGAACGGCAAGGAGGCGAACTCGCCCACCGTCACGGGCGGGAACCAGAACTACCTCGTCTGCAACAACTGGACGATGAAGGACGGCCGGAACATCACCGACGTCGACGTCCAGCACGGCACGAGCGTCGCCGTCGTCGGCGACGACGTCGTCAAGGCGCTCTTCGAGGGGAAGGACCCGCTCGGCAAGCCGATCACGATCAACGGCCGCAGGGTCCTGATCGTGGGCGTCCTCGAGAAGAAGGGCTCGCAGATGGGGGGCAGCCCGGACAACATCATCCTGATCCCGATCACGACGTTCGACGTCTTCTTCCCGCAGATCAAGAACTCGCGCGGCGACACGCTCCACATCGCGACGATCCCGAAGTCCCCCGAGCTGATCCCGGCGGCGATCGAGGAGGGGACGAACATCCTCCGCACCCGGAGGAAGGTGCCGTTCGACAAGCCGAACGACTTCGCCATCTTCACCGCCGAGAAGCTGATCACGCAGATGACCGCGGTGACGAACGCGATCTCCGGCGTCATGGTCTTCATCGCCGCCATCGCGCTCCTCGTCGGCGGGGTCGGCGTCATGAACATCATGCTCGTTTCCGTGACGGAGCGGACCCGGGAGATCGGCCTGCGCAAGTCCGTCGGGGCGCTGAGGCGCGACATCAGCCTCCAGTTCCTCACGGAGGCGATGACGCTCACCGGGCTCGGAGGCGCCATCGGCGTCGGCCTCGGCGTCGCGACGGCCCTCGTCGTCGGCGCCGTCTCGCCCCTCCGGACCGCGACGCCCCTCTGGAGCGTCCTCCTCGGCCTCGGCGTCAGCCTCTCCATCGGCCTCTTCTTCGGCCTCTACCCCGCCCTCAAGGCCGCCCGTCTCGATCCGATCGAGGCCCTCCGCTGGGAGTAGAGCCAGGACTGAGGGGTCAAGGACGGAGGGGTCAGGTCTGCCTTCTACGCTATACGGCGCGCCGTATAGCGTAGAAGGCGGACCTGACCCCTTCCGTTACATCAGGGCGAGCGATAGCGCGACCGCGACCCCGAGCAGCCCGAACGAGACGGCGAGGAAGAGGCGCCAGAACGGGCGCCGGTGGGCGCGGCCGCGCAGGTAGAGGTCGGCCCCGATCAGGTTCGCGAGCGAGGCGATCGGCGTGCCGCAGCCCCCGGCGTTGACGCCGTAGAGGAGCGCGGTGAAGAGGGCCCCTCCTCCCGCCCCGGCCGCTGCGGGGGCGAGGAGAATCGCCGCCGGGACGTTCGAGACGACCTGAGACAGGAGCGCGCCGGAGAGGACGAAGCCGAGGGGCGTTGCGCCGAAGAGCGCCACGGGGTCGAGCGCCTCGAAGACCGCCGAGCGCCGGAGCCCCTCGACGCCGACGAACAGGGCGGAGAAGACGCCGATCAGCGTGAAGTCGGTCCTCAGGAGCCCCTTCCCGAGGAGGGCGGCCGCGGGGACGGCCGCGACGAGGGGGACGAGGCGCGGGATCGCCTGCGAGATCGCGAGGAGCTGGAGCGAGAGGAGGAAGAGGCCGGCGGTCGCGAGGCGCGGCTCGACGGTCCGGTCCGCCTCCGGCGGGGCAGGGAGGGCCCTCTTCGGAACGAGCAGCGGGACGACGGCGAGCGTCGCGAGCGTCATCCCGAGGACCCATGGGAGCTGCGCGGCGAAGAAGGACGCTGTCGTGAAGCCGCCACGCGAGAAGAGGAGGAGGTTCTGCGGGTTCCCGGTCGGCGTGAGGCAGCCGAGGAGGTTCGCCGCCTGGATCTCGAGGACGACGACGCGGATCGGGTCGAACTCCGGGGCGACCTTCTCGAAGGCGAGCGTGAACGGCACGACGAGGAGGAGCGCGACGTCGTTCGTCACCATCGCCGAGACGACGCCCGTCGTCAGGATCGCGGCGACGGCGAGAGTCCGCTCCGAGCGGACCCGCGAGAGGACCCGACCGACGACCGCCTCGACGAGCCCCGACCGCTTCAGGCACTCGACCGCCAGGATGAGGACGAGGAAGAGCGACAGGAGGTGGAGGTCGAGGAGCGCGCGGATCTCGGAAGGCGAGACGAGCCGGAAGAGCAGGGCGCCGAACGCCAGGGCGAGGGAGGCCCAGAGCATGATTCGAGGACGGGGTCAGGTCTGCATACTACGTTCTGCTCCCCGGGCGGAGGCCGCCCGGGGAGCGGAACGCCGGCGGTTCAGAGGGTGGCGAAGCGGTCCGTGGCGGCCACGAGGGCCCGGCTGTTCGCCGGCTCGAAGGCGCTGTGCCCGGCGTCGGGCGTGATGATCAGGTCGGCCTCGGGCCAGGCCCGGTGCAGCGCCCAGGCGCTGTCGATCGGGCAGACGACGTCGTACCGGCCCTGCACGATCACCCCGGGGATGTGGCGGATCCGTCCGGCGTCGCGGAGCAGCTGGTCGTCGACCTCGAAGAAGCCCCGGTTGATGAAGTAGTGCGACTCGATGCGCGCGAACGCGAGGGCGAACTCGTCCTCCTCGTAGTGGCCGGTGAAGGCGGCGTCGGGGATCAGCTTCGACGTGGCGCCTTCCCAGCCGCTCCAGACCTTCGCGGCCGCGAGGCGGACGGCGGGGTCGTCGCTCGTCAGGCGCCGGTTGTAGGCCGTGACGAGGTCGCCCCGCTCCTCTTCCGGGATGTGCGCGAGGTAGGGCTCCCAGGCGTCGGGGTAGATGATCGACGCGCCCGACTGGTAGAACCAGTCGATCTCCTTCTTCCGGAGAAGGAAGATTCCCCGGAGGACGAGCTCGGTGACCCGCTCGGGGTGCGTCTCGGCGTAGGCGAGGGCGAGGGTCGACCCCCACGAGCCGCCGAAGACCTGCCACTTCGCGATCCCGAGGTGCTCCCTCAGCTTCTCGATGTCGGCGACGAGGTCCCACGTCGTGTTCGCCTCGAGGCTGGCGTAGGGGGTGCTCTTGCCGCAGCCGCGCTGATCGAAGAGGACGATGCGGTACTTCTCCGGGTTGAAGAAGCGGCGCTGCTTGCCGTCGGTCCCGCCGCCGGGCCCGCCGTGGAGGAAGACGACCGGCTTGCCCGCCGGGTTCCCGCTCTCCTCGAAATAGAGCTCGTGAAGGTCGGAGACGCGAAGCCGCCCCGTGCGGTACGGCTCGATCTCGGGGTAGAACCAGCTGACGGGGTCCTTCACCAGGTGGGCCATGGAAACCTCCGTGCGCATCCTGACAGAGGCGCGGGCTCCCGTCGCGGGGACCGCAACAGCGGGGCCGCGACGCTACTATAATGGAAAATCAAGACCTGACCCCGCTACCGGAGGTGCTCCTCGAAGAAGGAGACGAGGCGGTGGTGGACGGCGTGGCGGGTGGCGGGGTCGCGGGGGCCGTGCTTCATGCCGGCGAAGGGGACGAAGACGTACTCCCTGCGGGCCTTGTTGAGGGCGTCGGCGAAGGCGATCGACTGCTGCATGTGGACGTTGTCGTCCGCCGTGCCGTGGACGACGAGGAGCTTCGGGCCGAGCTTCGCCGCGTGGGTCAGAGGGGCCGTCGCCTCGTAGCCCTCCGGGTTCTCCTTCGGGAGCTTCATGTAGCGCTCGGTGTAGATCGAGTCGTAGTACTTCCAGTGGGTCACCGGGGCCCCGGCGAAGGCGGCCCGGAAGACCTCCGGCGCGCGCGTCGCGGCCGTGAGCGTCATGTACCCGCCGTAGGACCAGCCGTGGATCCCGAGCCGCTCCGGGTCGACGAACGGGAGCTTCTTCAGGCGGGCGACCGCCTCGAGCTGGTCGGCGAGCTCGACCTCGCCGAGGCGCCTGAGGATCGGCGACTCGAAGGCGAGACCCCGCCCCCCGGAGCCGCGGTTGTCCATCGCCCAGACGAGAAACCCCTTCGAGGCGAGGACGTGGTCGAGGAGGGACGTCCCCCCCCAGCGCTCCTGGACGAGCTGCGCGTGCGGCCCGCCGTAGACGTAGACGACGACCGGGTACTTCCGCGAGGGGTCGAAGTCCGCGGGTTTGACGAGGCGGGTGTAGAAGAGCGTCCCGTCCGACCCGGTGAAGGATCCCATCTCGGTCGTCGCGAGGGCGTACTCGGCTAGCGACGTCTTCGGCTCGAAGACGCTCCTCACGGCCTTCCCGTCCTGCCCTCTCAGGGCGACGCGGGGAGGGGTGACGACGTTCGACCACGAGTCGAGGAAGAACCGGCCGCCGGGGGAGGGAATCGCCTCGTGCGTCCCCTTCTCGGAGGTGAGCGGCGCAGGGCCGGAGCCGTCGAGGCCGACCCGGTAGAAGTGCCTCTCGCGGGGGTCCTTCGCGGTGGCGGTGAAGAAGACCGAGCCCGACACGGCGTCGAGCTTCGGCGTGTCGGTGATCATCCACGCTCCCTGCGTGAGAGGCCCCACGAGCGTCCCGTCCATCCGGTAGCGCCAGAGATGGAGGAAGCCCGACCGCTCCGAGAGCCAGAGGAAGCCGGAGCCGTCGGGGAGGAAGACCGGCGGCTCGTGGGAGTTGATCCACGACGCGGAGGACTCCGAGAGGAGCTTCCGCGGGGGGGCCTCCCCGGACCGGGGGAGGAGGAACGCGGTGATCTCCGTCTGCGTCCGGTTCATCTTCGTGAACGCGACGGCGGAGGAGTCGGGCGTCCACGAGAGGTCCGGGCCGAGGAGGACGTCCTCGCCGTCGAAGCCGACCCCCTTCGAGCGGAGGCCGCTGCTGCCGGGGCCCCACGAGACGATCTTCACGTACGGCACGGCGTTGGGGTCGCCGGCTTTCGGGTAGCGCTGCGGCAGGTGCCTGCCGTTGGTCGGGAGGAAGTCGACGATCGGAAACTCCGGGACGTTCGAGACGTCGAGGCGGAGGAGGGCGATCGCCGAGGAGTCGGGCGCCCACACGAAGGCCCGCCCGCCGCTGCGGCCGGCCAGCTCCTCCTCGTAGACCCAGTCGAGCCGGCCGTTGAGGACGGTCGGGCTCCCGTCCGTGGTCTGCCGCGTCGCCTTGCCGGTCGCCACGTCGACGGTCCAGAGGTCGTTCCCTTTCACGAAGGCGACCTTCGTGCCGTCGGGGGAGAAGAGCGGGACCTCCTCCTCGGCCTCGTCGTTCGTCAGGCGCCGCGCCGCCTTCGCCCCGATCTCGTAGACCCAGAGGTCCTTCTCTGCGGAAACGAGGAGGGCCGTACCGGCGTCGTTCCAGGCCGCGTCGTCCACGGCGAACGCCCGGGGCTGGCCGTCCGGCCCGAGCCCCTCGGCGGGGATCGACTCGAGGAGCAGCGCGGCCTTCCCGGAGACGGCGTCCTCCTCCCAGAGGACGGACCTCGCACCGGGCCCGGTCCCGTCCTTCTTCAGGTACGTGAACCGCGTCGCGTCCCTCCACCGAAGCGCGGTCGGCGAAGGCTCCACGAGGGGCTCGGCGGCGTAGACGCGCTCGAGCGTGAGCGGCTTCTTCGGTCCGGCGTCCGCGGCGGGGGCCTGGGGAGAGGCGGCGAGGAGGGCGACGGCGAGGGCGATCGGCAGGGGGGAGCGCATCGCGCCGGACGATAGCCGAAAAGGAAGCGCCCCCCGGAAGCCGGGGGGCGCCCGAGCGGGCGAGGGCCCGCGACCGTGAGCTCGCGGCTACTTCGCCGCGGCCGCCATCGGCTGCATCGTGAACGGGTCCCGGAGCGGGAGGTCGGTCACCTTTCCGCCGGCCAGCGCGGGGAACTGCACCGGGTGCTTCGGGTCGGGGTCGAGGAGGTCGGCCTTCTTGCCGACGGCGAGGATCGTGACCTTGTCGGTCGCGAGGAGGCGCTCGGCCACGCGCTTCACGTCGGCCTTCGTCACCTTCTCGTACCGCGCCGCGTAGCCCCTGTAGTACTCGGGCTCGCGGGCGAAACGGCCCGTGAGCTCCTCGTCGACGAAGACGCCCATCGTCTGGGCCTTCGAGGCGAAGCGCCGCGAGAGCGTGTCGACGAACGAGCTCTTCGCCGTCTGGAGCTCCTCGTCGGTCACGTCGGCCTCGCGGACCTTCTTCATCTCCTCGAGGACGATCTGCGTCGCATACGCGCACGTGCGGACTTTCGACTGGAAGGACGCCCGGAACGTGCCCGGGAACCAGACCCCGCCGACGAGGCCGGAGCCGGCCGAGTAGGCGAGCCCCTCGTCGGAGCGGACACGGTTGGTGATCCGGCTCGTGAAGCCGCCGCCTCCGAGGATGTCGTTCATGACGAGCGCGGCGTCGTAGTCGGGGTCGGTGCGCTCGAGGCCGGGGAGCATGACCGAGACGCGGCCCTGGTTGACGTCCTTGTCGACCAGGAAGAGCCCCGGCGCCATGGTGTGGGCGGGCTTCGGGACGGGCGGCGCCTCCTCGCCCTTGTAGGGCCACTTCGCGAAGAGGGCGTCGAGCCTGGCGATCATCTGCGCCCGCGTGACGCCCTTTCCGAAGTCGCCGGCGGCGGCGACGATCACGTTCTTCGGGTCGACCCACTTGCGGTGGAAGGCGGCGAGGTCCTCGCGGGTGATCCCCTCGAGCGACGCCTTCGTCTCGTACCGGTTCGTGTAGTACGACTCGCCGAAGGCGAGGAAGCCCCGTTCACGCGCCTCGATGTCGGCGGTGTCGTCGTTGCGGGACTTCATGTCGTTGAGGAGCTGGTCCCTGCGGAGCTTCAGCTTGTCTTCCTGGAAGCGGGGCTGGGTAAGGACCTCGCGCAGGATCGCGAGCCCCTCGTCGAGGTCCTTGGCGAGGAGGTTGAGGGAGACCGAGCCCCTGTCGGTCCCGTACGTCGAGTTGAGCGAGGCGGCAAGGAAGGCGAGCCGCTCCTCGAGCTGCTCGGCCGTCTTCGAGGCGGTCCCTCCGCGGGCGAGGAGGTAGCCGGCGAGGCTGGCGAGCCCTTCCTTCCCGGCCGGATCGAGATACGTGCCCCCGCGGAGCGTCACGCTGATGGAGACGAGCGGCAGCTCGCGGTCCTCCGCGACGTAGGCGACCGGGCCCGACTTCAGGACGGTCCGGTACTCCTTGGCGGACGGCGGCTGGTAGGTGAACTTCGGGTAGGTGAGCTTGTCGGGGTGGGGCGGGACTCCCTGGGCCGCGGGGGCGAGGAGGAGCGCGCCGAGGAGGGCGAGGGCCGAGGTCCGGGCGAGGGTCTTCATCGTCTTCACCTTGGTCTTCACTCTCCGCTCCTCACTTCTTCCCGGCGGTCTCGAGCTCGGCCAGGCGTTCCTTCGCCTTCGTCACGAGGAGGTCGAGGCCCTTCTTCATCTGCGGCGGGACCTGCGAGGCCTGGCCTTCCATCTGCGCGACGGCCTGCTTCAGCTTCTCGGCGTCGGTCTCCGCGGCGAGGCGCTGGAGCGACTGCTTGATCATCGGGCGCATCTGCTCCGGGACGTCGGCGAGAGCCGAGTCGTCGGCCGACGGGGCCGACCCCGCCTTGCGCGAGACGAGAGCGGTCGCCTGGTTCTCCTTCACGAGGTAGGTCTGGGCGACCCGCTGGACGTCGGCGGCCGTGACCGCGTCGAGCTTCTTCGGCCCGCTGTTGAGCTCGGTCCAGTCGCCGTAGGCCTCCGAGACCATGAGCTGCAGGAGGATGAAGAAGTTGGAGGAGAGGCGGCGGAACGAGTTGGCCGCGACGTTGTTCTTCACCTTCTGGAGCTCGTCGGCGGGGACGGGCTCCTTCTTCAGCCGCTCGATCTCGGCGAGGGCCGCCGCGGCGACCTCGGCGGGGGTCTTCCCCTCCTTCGCCTCGGCGCCGATCGTGAACGACCCGGCGTATTTCGCCGGCCCGACGAAGGAGTTGTGGGCGGCGGAGGCCTGGGTGGCGACGGCGTCGGCGGGGAGGACCATCGACTTGTAGAGGCGGCCCGTCCGTCCGTTCAGGAGCTCGGCGAGGATCGAGAGGGCGTAGGAGTCCTTGTGCTGGAAGGGGACCGTGTGCCAGCGGATCTCGGCCGTCGGGTTCGTGTCGGCCTCCCCCTCGAAGCGCAGGTCGTACTGCCACTTCGCCGGGAGGGTGATGACCTCGGGCGGCGCGGTCTTCCCGCGCGGGATCCGCCCGAAGTAGTCGCTGGCCATCCTCAGCGCCTCGGCCTTGTCGAAGTCGCCGACGAGGACCGCCGTCAGGTTGTTCGGGGCGTAGAAGGTCGCGAAGTACTCGTCGGCCTGCGCCTTCGTGATGTTCGCCACGTCGGACGGGTAGCCGATGACGGGCCAGGTGTACGGGGTCGAGTGCCAGAAGATCGACTCGAACGCCTCGTCCAGCTTGCCGGTCGGGGTCGACTCCACCCGGAGCCTGCGCTCCTCGTAGACGACGTCCCGCTCGGCGTAGAACTCCCGGAAGACGGGGTCGCGGAGGCGGTCGGACTCCATCCAGAACCAGAGCTCGAGCTTGTTCTTCGGGACGGTGATGAAGTAGGCCGTCATGTCGTAGGACGTGAAGGCGTTCATCCCCGAGGCGCCGTTCTTGGTGTAGATCCGGTCGAACTCGTTCTTGACGAGGAGGTCGCGCTGCTCCTTGACGAGGGCGTCGAACTTCGCCTCGAGCTCCTTGTACCGGGGAGTCCGGTTCTCGGGCTTCGAGATGTCGTCGATCTCGCCGCGCCGCCAGGCGACGCGCATCTTCGACTCCTCGGCCCGCATCTCGTCGCGCAGCTTTTCCTGCTCGGCGATGATCTCGAGGTCCCGCTTGGGGTCCTTCGAGCCGAGCGTCGTCGTCCCCTTGAACATCATGTGCTCGAAGAGGTGGCTGATGCCGGTGATGCCGACGCGCTCGTTGGCGCTGCCGACCTTCGCGACCCAGCCCGCGGCGACGGAGGGCTCGTCGGGACGGTGGACGAGGAGGAGCTTCATCCCGTTCGGGAGGACGTGCTCCTCGCCCTTGACTTCCTGAGCCGCGGCGGGGCCTCCGAGGAGGAGGGCCGCGGCGGCGGCGGCGACGAGGGTTCGTTTACGGATCGTCATGGACACCTCACCTTGTCGGTCTGGTACGAACGGAACCGGGCCGGGGTTTTCCGGGCCGCTCCATCTCGTTTTGTGAGAACGATTTGCAGAAGCGCCTCCGAGCCGTTCGCGCACGGCGGTGCGGCGGCCGGCGGGGACTCCCTCGACCCGCGCGTCAGAGGAATCGGCGGACCGCGTCGCGCCAGAAGGGCCAGTCGTGGCCGAAGACTCCCGGCCAGAACTCGGCGTGGACCCCGACTCCCTTCCCGTGCAGGACGCCGGCGAAGTGCCGGTTCTCGCCGACGAGGGAGTCGTGCTCGCCTGTGGCGACGAACCACTCCACCTGGCGGAGGCGGTGGACGAGGCCCTCGTCGGCGTTCGAGACGTAGGCCTCCGGGCAGTGGAAGTAGCAGAGGTCGTCCCAGTAGCCGTCCAGGAACTGCCCGACGTGGTAGAGGCCCGAGAAGAGGACCGCCTTCGTCACGAGGCCGGGGTAGCGCCCCGCGAAGTTGGCCGCGTGGTAGGCGCCGAACGAGGCCCCGCAGACCCCGAGGTCGCCCCGCCCGGCCCGGTGCTGGACGTACGGGACGAGCTCGTGCCGGAGGTACCGGTCGTAGTCGTCGTGCCGGCGGGCGCGGTAGGCGGGAGGAGCGTTCTTGTTGTACCAGCTCTCCGCGTCGACCGAGTCGACGCAGACGAGCTGGAGGTAGCCGGCGTCGACCTTGTCGGCGAGGGCGCCGGTGAGGCCGAAGTCCTCGTTCTGCCAGAAACGGCCCATCGAGGTCGGGAAGAGGAGGACCGGGTAGCCGCGGTCCCCGAACCAGAGGAACTCCATCGGCCGGCCCAGGTGGTGGCTCACCCAGGAGTGGTATTCGCGCCTCATGCCGCGGAGTCTATCGAGACGTACGGTTTTGCGGCTCCTCGGGGCCTCCGATACGATCCGGCCACGGAGAGACCTCGATCCGTGGAGGGAAGCGTGAGCGTGAAGACGATCGGCGTCCTGTTCGGCATGGAGGACACCTTCCCGTGGGCCCTCTGCCACGAGATCAACGAGCTCGCCCGCCGTCGCGGTCTCGCCGTGAAGGGAGAGCCCGTCCAGATCGGGCACATCTCCCAGGAGCAGGGCTTCGCCTACGACGTCATCCTCGACCGGATCAGCCAGGACGTCCCCTTCTACCGGACGTTCCTGAAGTGCGCGGCGGCGCGGGGCGTAGAGGTCGTCAACAACCCGTTCTGGTGGTCGGCCGACGACAAGTTCCTCGACAACGTCGTGGCCCGGGCGGTCGGCGTGGCGGTGCCGCGGACGGTCCTCCTCCCCCACAAGGCGCACCCGGCGGGGACGACCGACAAGTCGTTCCGGAACCTGACGCTCGTCGACTGGGACGAGGTCTTCCGCTACCTGGGCTTCCCCGTCTTCATGAAGCCGGCGTACGGCGGGGGCTGGAAGGACGTCTACAAGGTCCACAGCCGCGAGGAGTTCTTCGAGGCCTACGACCAGACGCGCGACCTGACGATGATGGCCCAGGAGGCGATCGACTTCACCGAGTACTACCGCTGCTGGGTCGCCGGCCGACGGAAGGTGAAGATCATGCCCTACGCGCCGAAGGAGCCGCACGAGGCGCGCTACTCGGCCGTCGCGGGGACGGTCGTCCCCGACGAGATGGCTCTCCGGGTGACGAAGGACGCCCTCGCCCTCTGCGACGCCCTCGGCTACGACATGAACACGGTCGAGTTCGCCGTCCGCGACGGCGTGCCCTACGCCATCGACTTCATGAACTGCGCCCCCGACGCCGACCTCCACTCGGTGGGCGAGGAGAACTTCCGCTGGATCGTGACCGAGATGGCGGAGTTCCTGGTCGAGCGGGCGCTGCACCCGGCGCCCTGGGAGCCGACGGGAACCTGGCCGAAGGCCCTCGGGCTCACGCCGCGCTGACGACGGCCTCCTCCTCGACGGCTTCCCGGACCGCGCCCCTCCGCGCGGCCGGGGTTCCCTCCCCGGCGGCGTCGAGCGCCCGCTCGAGGTCGCTCCAGAGGTCCTCGCGATCCTCGATCCCCGCGGAGACCCGCAGGAGGCCCGCGGAGATCCCCGACCGGCTCCGGGCCCCCTCCTCGACGACGCGGTGCGTGAGGCCGGCCGGGTGCTGGATCAGAGAGTCGACGGAGCCGAGGGAGACCGCCGGCGTCATCAGCCGGACGGAGGCCAGAACGCTCGCGGCCGCCGGGAAGCCTCCGCGGACCTCGAAGGCGAGGATCGCCCCCGGGCCGCGCATCTGCCGGCCCAGGAGGGAGCGGTCCGGGCCGCTGTCGCGCCCGGGGTAGTGGACCGAGACGACGCCGGGGTGGCCGGCGAGCCGGTCGGCGAGGAACCGGGCGTTCTCCTGGGCGGCCCTCACGCGGAGGGGGAGCGTCGGGAGGCCGCGGTGCAGGAGGTAGGCCGCGAGCGGGTGGAGGACGCTGCCGGTGACGACGCGGACCTTCCGCAGCTCCCGCGCCCACGCCCCCGTGGCGGCGACGGCGCCCGCCAGGACGTCCCCGTGCCCGCCGAGGAACTTCGTCGCGCTGTGGAGGACGAGCGTCGCGCCGTGACGGATCGGGTTCTGCAGGACGGGGGTCGCGAAAGTGTTGTCGACGAGGAGCGGAACCGGGCCGACCGCCTCGGCGGCCCGCTCGAGGTCGACGAGGGAGAGGGTCGGGTTCGCGGGAGTCTCGAGGACGACGAGGGCCGTGTCGGGGCGGAGCGACTCGCGCAGCGTCTCCGGCGTCGCCCAGGTCACCTCGAGCCCGAGGAGGCCCGAGGAGAGGAGGTGGTCGGTTCCGCCGTAGAGGGGCCGGACGGCGACGACGTGGCCGCCCTTCTGCCTCGCCGCCATCAGGACGGCCGTGAACGCCGCCATCCCGCTCGCGAACGCCACGGCCTCGTCGGCCCCCTCGAGGGCCGCCAGCGCCCGCTCGAAGCGCGCGACGGTCGGGTTGTGGAGCCGGGAGTAGACGGACGAGCCCTGCGGGTGGCCCCCGAGGGCCATCTCCTCCAGGCTCTCGCCGCCCCGGGCGAGGTCCGTGACCGGGTAGGTGGAGGAGAGGTCGATCGGGAGAGCGTGGACCCCGAGCCTGCGCAGCCCGTCCCGCCCCGCGTGGACCGCCCGGGTGTCCCCTCCGGCGCCCGCGAGGGAGCCCTCCCCGTCCGTCTCGAAACCCGAGGTCCTGGCGCCGGCTTCCGTTCGGTCCATCGTCGTCCCTCCCTGGCGGGGACGAAGGTAGGGCCTTCCCTCCTTCGGTTCCATCGAATAGATTTCGAAGAACGCGCATGAAATTCGACCTGGACCGAATCGACTTCGTTCTGCTTGCCGCTCTACAGAAGAATGTTCGGCTCTCCAACAAGGAGCTCGCTGCCCGCGCGGGCCTCGCGCCGTCGTCGTGCCTGCACCGCATCCAGCGTCTCAGGGCCGCGGGCGTCCTGCTCGGGGCCCACGCCGAGGTCTCTCCCGAAGCGCTCGGCATCGGCCTGCAGGCCCTCGTCTCCGTGAGGCTCAGGGAGCACAGCCGCCCGCGCGTCGCGAGCTTCTGGAGATACGCGCGGTCCCTCGCGGAAGTCCTCGCCGTCTACCACGTCTCCGGCGCGCACGACTTCCTCGTCCACCTCGCGGCCCGGGACGCTCACCACCTTCGGGATCTCGCGATGGACCTCTTCACGGCGCGTCCCGAGGTCGCCCAGATCGAGACGTCGCTCATCTTCGAGATGTCGCGCAACCCGGTCCTCCCCGACTACGCGAGCCGCGGGGAGGCGAAGCCGCGAGCGGGCGAAGCGGGCCGGAAGGCAGGGCGACGGACCCGGGAGCTCGGCTGACGGGGAGTCCCGACCCGGGCCGGCGAACCGCCGGGCGCCGGCGGCGGCCTCCCTTCGCCGCTCCTACTCCGGGAGGGGCTCGCCCGCGAGGTAGAGGTCGACGATCTCGAGCGCGTCGTTCCTCGGCCCCTCGTTGGGCCACGTCGAAACGGCTTCCCGGAGGTCGCGGACCTCCGCCTCGAAGCTCTTCGGACCGAAGGTCCGGGCGGCGAGGAGCGCGCCCCACGACAGCCCCTTGACGTGGGTGATGCGGCCGAGGGAGAGGTCCTTCGCCTCGGCCCGGTAGTCGGCCGCGAGTCGGACGATCGCCCGTCGCACGAGCGGCTCCCAGGCCGGGTCCGGCGTGCCGGCCATCTTCACGAAGTTGAGGACGTACTCGCGCTGGAGCGGGTCGGGGTGCTCGAGGCGGGCCGCGAGCCGGGCCGTCAGGTCGGGGAGCGCCCGGATGCGCTCGACGGCCTTCCGGTGGTGCTCCTCGCTCTTGTCGATGAAGAGGTGCGTCAGGAACTCCTCGACCGGCGTGTCGTCGGGCAGGGCCGCGAGCTCTTCCGCCTGCGTCCGCTCGCGCTCGGCGTTCTCGGCCCGGATCCGGGCCGCGCTCTCGTCGTACCAGCGGCGCGACTCCTCGGCGGCCCGCGCGCGCTCGGCGGACTGCATCGCGAGGAGGACGAGGCCGCCGACGAGCGCGGCCCCCGCGAGACCCGCGAGGCCGGTGGCCGCGGGACGCAGCCAGCGCGCGGCCGGGACCGCCGCGGGCTCCGACCAGAGGAGGAAGCCGGTGAGCCCGATGACCGCGAGCGGGAGGAGGAGGCCGCCGGCGAGGCCGACGACGGTCCGCGAGGAGTACCGGACCTCGAGAGAGAACATCGCCGCCGCGACGGAGAGCCCGGCCAGCCCGACGACCGTACCGAGGACGGCGAGAGTCGGTATTCCCGGCGATCTGCTCACCCAGTCAAACCCCCCGCGGGCGACCCCGCCGAGCGCGGCGAAGAGGACGAGGACCCACGCGGCGACGGGGAGGAAGAAGACGACGACCAGCCCCATCGCGTCCGGACCGCTCGGGGGACGGAGGGTGAACACCTTCGTCGTGAGCGCGAGGGCGAGGGTCAGCAGGACGGCGAGGCCGAGGGCGACGGTGCCGAGGCCCGGGAGGAGCGTCTTCATGGCGAGTGCCGCGGATGGTAGCCGAAGGGCCGCCGGGCCGTCTCGGGGAGCCCGTCGGACGGGGCGTCGGGCGCGGCGGGGGCGTGCCTCGGTCGGGGGGGCGTCAGGGCGTGGTCTTCGACGTGCCCGTGTAGGTCTTCTGGGCGATCTTCCACTCGCCGTCGATCCTGAGGAGCGACAGGTAGTCGACGAAGAAGACCTTCGGGTAGTCGAGCTCCACCTTCGCGACGGCGGCGTCGCCGGAGACGTCGATCGAGACGATCCGGCGCCTCCTCTGCGCCTCGTCGGCGGGGGGCTTTCCGGGAGCGCGGGAGACGAAGTCGGGAGCCGTCATCGACTGGAGCTTCCCGTCGCGAACGCCCGTGACCATGGCGGCGGGGTGGAAGGCCTTCCGCCACTCTTCGCCGTCTCCCGTCGCGTGTCCGCGCAGGTAGGCCTCGACCGGCGCGCGGACGGCCGGGTCGGCCTCCTCGGGCGGGGCCGCGGTGACGATGAGCGGGACGACGAGGAGGGCGAGAAGGGCGACGGCGGCGAGGATGGCGAGCGTTGTCTTCACGACGGCCTCCAGGGCGCCCGGCGGGGGGCTCGCGGCCTCCCGCGGCGCGGGATTCGGTCCGGGAGCCGTCATCATGAGGGAATTCCTCCCCGGGCGGGTGCACCCGTCGCAACGCTCCTGGCGGAGGGCCGCCTCCGGAGGCCGTCGGCCGAACGCCGCGAGCGCAGGCGGGGTGAGAATGCGCCCGTCGCGGTATCCGGCGACGGAGGTGCGGGCGTGAAGGGAATCCTGGCGGTCGTGGCGGTCCTCGCCTCGGGGATGCTCATGGCGGTGCTGCCTCAGAAACGGGCGGACCTCGTCTTCCTTAACGGGAGAGTCCTGACGATGGACCCGGCACGGCCGGACGCGACGGCGATCGCCGTCTCCGGCGACCGGGTCCTCGCGGTGGGATCGGACGAGGAGATCGCGAAGCTGGGGGGCGAGGGGACGAGGGTGATCGACCTCGCCGGCAGGACCGCGATGCCGGGCTTCATCGACGGGCACGCCCACCTCGTCGGCATCGGCGACGCGCGGATCGCGCTCGACCTGCGCGGGGCGAAGAGCTGGGACGAGGTCGTCTCGCGCGTCGCGGCCGCCGTGAGGAAGGCGCGGCCGGGCGAGTGGATCCTCGGGCGAGGCTGGCACCAGAAGGACTGGGCCTCGCCTCCCGAGCCGAACGTGGAGGGCTTCCCTCTCCACGCGAGCCTCAGCGCCGTCTCCCCGGCGAACCCGGTCCTCCTCTCCCACGCGAGCGGCCACGCGGCGTTCGCGAACGCCGCCGCCCTGAGGCGCGGAGGGGTCGGCCGCGACACGAAGCCGCCGGCCGGCGGCGAGATCCTCGTCGACGCCTCGGGCGAGCCGACGGGGCTCCTTCGCGAGACGGCCGAGGAGCTCGTGGAGGCCGCGCTGAGGGCCGACCTCGCGAAGCGGACGCCCGCCGAGGTGACCGCGGACCTCGACCGCAGGATCGACCTCGCCGTCGAGGAGTGCCTGAGGAAGGGCGTGACGACGCTCCACGACGCGGGGGCCTCGCTCGACGTCGTCGCGCGCTACCGGCAGCGGGCCGAGGCGGGAACGCTCGGCCTGCGCGTCTACGCGATGCTCTCGGCCTCGAACGAGGAGCTCGAGGCGCACGCGGCCCGCGTGAGGGTCGTCGGCGCGGGGAAGAACCACCTGACGGTCCGCGCGATCAAGCGGCTCGCCGACGGGGCGCTCGGCTCGCGCGGGGCGTGGCTCCTCGCCCCCTATGCCGACGCGGCCGGCACCGGCCTGAACACCTACCCGATGAAGGACCTCGAGAAGACGGCCGAGATCGCCGTGGCCAGCGGCTACCAGCTCGGCGTCCACGCGATCGGGGACCGGGCGAACCGCGAGGTCCTCGACGTCTTCGAGAAGGTCCTCGCGCGACACCCGAGGACGGACCTGAGGTTCCGGATCGAGCACGCGCAGCACCTCGACCCGGCCGACGTCCCACGCTTCGCGAAGCTCCCCGTCCTCGCGATGATGCAGGGGATCCACTGCCCGTCCGACGCGCCGTTCGTCGCCGCCCGCCTCGGCGAGAAGAGGGCCCGCGAGGGGGCGTACGCCTGGAGGCGCGTCCTCGACGCCGGGGCGAGGATCGGGAACGGAACCGACGCGCCCGTCGAGGACGTCGACCCGATCGCCTCGTTCCACGCCTCGGTGACGCGCCAGCCGGCGAAGGGGCCGGCCTTTTTCCCCGAGCAGCGGATGACGCGGATGGAGGCGCTCCGTTCCTACACGGTCGCGAACGCGTACGCGGCATTCGAGGAGGAGATCAAGGGGACGCTCGCGCCGGGAATGCTCGCCGACGTCGTCGTCCTCTCGAAGGACCTCTCGAAGGTCCCGGACGGGGAGATCCTCTCGACCCGCGTCGTCGCGACCTTCGTCGGCGGGAAGGCCGTGTACGACGGGGGGCTGTAGCGGTCAGGCCCGGGCCAGCGAGGCCCGCGCCTCCCGGAACGCCGTGCGGAAGAGGGCCATGTCTTCCTCCGTCCCGACCGTGACCCTCAGGCCGTGCTGCGGGTCGCGCGCGGAGACCCGCACGCCCCGCGCCTCGAGCGCTTTCGCGAGCTCCGGGACGCCTTTCGTCATCGGGACGAAGACGAAGTTCGTCTCCGAGGGCGGCGTCTCGAAGCCCTCCTCGCGGAGGAAGGCCGCGAGCGCGGTGCGCCCGGCGATCGTCCTCTTCCGGCACGCCTCGAGGAACGCCGCGTCGTCCAGGCTCGCCGCGGCGGCCGCCACGGCGACGTTCGAGACGGCGAGCGGGGCGCCTCCCATCCGCACCTTTCGGAGGGCGGCCGCGAGCGCGGGCGGGGCCATCGCGGTGCCGATGCGCAGGCCGGCGAGGCCGTGGAGCTTCGAGAAGGTGTACGTCAGGACGACGCGCGCCCCCGACTTCACGAGCGGGAGCATCGAGGCGAAGCGCGCGGCGTCGGGGTAGTCGCGGTAGGCCTCGTCGACCACGACGACGGCCTTTGCCGACACCCGCTCGCAGAACCCGCGGAGGGCGGCCGGGTCGACGACGGTTCCGGAGGGGTTTGCGGGGTTGCAGACGTAGACGAGGCCGGTCGCCGGGCCGACGCGCGCCTCCATCGCGGCGAGGTCGGTCCGGAAGGCGGCGTCGAGCGGGACGCGGACGACCTTGCCGCCGAGCGCCTCGGCGTAGAGCCCGAGGCCCGGGTAGGTCGGCTCGGCCGTGACGACCTCGGCGCCGGCCGCGCCCCAGGCCGCCGCCGCCATGCAGAGGAGGGCGTGGGAGCCGGAGCCGAGGACGACCTGGTCGGGGGCGAGGCCCTCGCGGGCGGCCAGCTTCCTCTCGAGCTCGGCCACGCCGTGGACGTAGCGGTTCCCGGCCGAGACGGCCTCGGCCGCGGCGCGCCTGGCCGCCTCGGAGGGTCCCCACGGGTTCTCGTTCTGGCCGAGGCGGACGACGCGGGGCGAGGCGGCCGGGGCCGGCGGCGGAACAGGCACGGCGGCCGCGGGCGCCTCCGTCGCGGCGGCCTCTGCGAACCCCTCACACGAGGCGAGGAGCGCGGCGGCGGACGCCGCGGAGCGGGCGAGGAAGCGTCGGCGGTCGAGGGGTGTCGGCATGAGGGCCTCCGTCGGTCGGACGATGCCCCGGAGAACGGGCGCCTGTCACGCGCGGCCCCCGCGGCGCTTCCGGGAAATTCTCCTAGACTCCCGCCATTCCCGTCCGAGAGGTGGCCCGATGGCGCGAAGCCCGCGCGATCCCGAGACGTACCTCCTCCTCGACCTCCTCGCCGAGGCCTTCGAGAGGAAGTCGTGGCACGGCACGAACCTGCGCGGCTCCTTCCGGGGGATGACCGCCGCCGAGGCCGCATGGCGGCCGGGCGGGGGGCGGCCGAACGCCTGGGAGCTCGCGCTCCACACGGCGTACTGGAAGTACGCCGTGCGGCGAAAGCTGACGGGGGAGAAGCGCGGCTCCTTCCGGCTCGAGGGGAGCAACTGGTTCCGGCGCCCGGACGGCGAGCCCGTCGAGGCGGAGTGGAGAGCCGACCTCGCCCTCCTCGCCGCGGAGCACCGGGCCCTGGTCGCGGCGGTCGCCGAAACGCTCCCGGGGCTGTCCGGCGCTGCGAGGGCGAAAGCGCTCCACCTCGTCCGCGGCGTCGCGGCCCACGACCTCTACCACTGCGGGCAGGTACAGGTCCTGAAGAAGCTCCGTCCGAGGGGAGGAACGGGGGCGGGGTGAAACCCCGCGACCCGCCCCGCGTAGAACGACGGAACGACACACCGGGAGAACACCGTCCGCGGGGGCGCTCGCGGCCAGGACAGGAGCCCCTTCGGGGCGGAAGCGAAAGGAGACGACCATGGCCGACAAGGTGAATCCGATTCCCGAGGGGTACGGCACCGTCACCCCCTACCTCTGCGTCAAGGGAGCCGCGGCGGCGCTCGAGCTGTGGAAGAAGGCGTTCGGCGCCGAGGAGCTCTTCCGCATGCCGGGTCCGGGCGACATGGTGATGCACGCCGAGGTGAAGATCGGCAGCTCGATCGTCATGGTGTCCGACGAGTTCCCCGACTTCGGGCAGCTCGGCCCGATCTCGAGGGGCGGGACGACCTGCACGATGATGCTCTACGTCGAGGACTGCGACGCGGCGTTCAAGCGGGCGGTCGACGCCGGCTGCGCGGCGACGCAGGAGCCGAAGGACGAGTTCTGGGGCGACCGATTCGCGAAAGTGACCGACCCGTTCGGCCACCAGTGGGCCTTCGCCACCCACGTCGAGGACGTCTCGCCGGAGGAGATGGAGAAGCGGCTGGCCGCGATGGGACCGCCCTGCTGACAGGCCTCTTCCGCGGGGCGCCAGACTCGCCCCGGACCCTCGCCTTCGGGCGGGGGAGTCTCGCCGAAAGGTGAGTCCAGCCCCGGAGCGAGTTCCCCCGCTCCGGGGCTGATTCGTTCCTGAATCGCTCAGCCAGAGTCACTTGCGTTTCGCCGGCCGCTCCGGGGTCTCTCCGGGCGGGGCCGGCACCGAGGTTGCGGTTCCAGAGGGCGGACACCCCGACGGAGGCCGCCATGAAGAAGACAGTCCTCTCCCTCGCCGCAATGGCCGCCACGACGCTCCTCTCGTCCGGCTGCGCGACGGTCTTCCTCCGGTCCCACGACGAGCTGAAGGTCGTCACCGACCCCCCGGGGGCCGTCGCCCGGGCGGGCGACGCGTCTGTCGTCACTCCCGGAGTCCTGAAGATCGAGCGCCGAAAGGAGCCGGTCGTCGTCCGCGTGGAGAAGGAGGGCTTCCTGCCGCGCGAGGTCACGGTCCGGTGGTCCCGGTCGGGGGCGGTGTGGGCGAACGTCGTCGGCGTGTCGGCCGGGAGCGCTGTCGGGGCCGTCGCCGGCTTCTGGGGAAGCGCCCTCGACGACGACAAGACGAGGGCCGACGCAAGGGCCGCAGTCCTGGTCGGCGCCGCCGTCACCGCCGTCGGCCTCGCGGTGGACCTCTCCGGCTCGAAAAAGCACTCACTCGAGCGCGACGACCTCGTCCTCCGTCTCGAGCCCCGGAACCCGGCCGTGGGTGCGGCGGACCCCGGGGAAGGAGCCCTCCGGTGAGCCGCCGGAGCCCGCTCCTCCTCCTTTCCGCCCTGCTCCTCTCGACGGGCTGCGCGTCGCTCGTGTACCCCTCGCACGACGACGTCCAGGTCGTCACCGACCCGCCCGGCGCCACGGCGACCTGCGGCGGCGCCCGGGTCGTCACGCCGGGAACGCTGCGGATCTCGCGCCGGAAGACCGACTCCGTCGTCGTCCGCGTCGAGAAGGAGGGGTACGAGCCGCGCGAGATCGTCATCGCCCGGAACCACCTGCTTCCGATGAAGCCGTGGAGCTTCGGCCTCGGCGTGATCGCCGTCTCGGCCCTGGCCGCGGACGGCTGCGAGTCGATCGCCTGGCCGGAATGCCAGGAGGCCACCCTCGTCACGGCCCTCGCCGCGGCCGTCGTCACCGGCGCCGGCATCGCCATCGACTCCGCCTCCCCGCGCACGTACGCGCTTCCCCGCCACGAGATCGTCCTCCGCCTCGATCCGGTGCGCCTCGCCGAGGCGCAGCAAGGAGAACCCCGATGAAACCCGTCGCCCGACTCGCCCTGACGCTGTGCGCCGCCTTCGTCTTCGCCCTTCCGCTCCACTCCGCCGGACGGACCGTCACGATCCTCCACGTCGCCGACACGCACTCCCACCTCGACGCCACCGGCCCGCGCGACGCGAGCCTGTCGGGGACCGTCGGGGGTCTCGCGAAGGCCACGACCGTCCTCGGCCGGGCCCGCGCCAAGGACCCCGCCGCCCTCCTTCTCCACTCCGGGGACGTCCTCCAGGGCGACCTCTTCTTCAACGTGTACTTCGGCGTTCCGGAGCTGAAGTGGATGGTCGCGGTGGGCTTCGACGCGATGGCCGTCGGCAACCACGAGTTCGACCCGGGGCCGTGGGGCCTGGCCGGAATCCTGGCGACGGCTTTCGACGAGGGGACGGTTCCGCTCCTCTCGGCGAACGCGCGGAACCTCGCCGGGACGGGGCTCGAGACCCTCGTCACGCCCTCGCTCCTGAAGGACGCGGGCGGCGTGAAGGTCGGGGTCTTCGGACTCACCGTCCCCGACGACCCCCTCTGCATGGCCGATCCGGTGGTCCTCGATCCCGACCTCGTCTCCGTGGCGGCGGCCCAGGCCGCCGGGCTCCGAGAGGCGGGGGCCGAGGTCGTCGTCCTCCTCTCGCACCTCGGGCTCGCCCGGGACCTCGCCCTCGCAGAGAGCGTCGACGGGATCGACGTCGTCCTCGGCGGGCACGACCACGTCCTCCTCGAGGATCCGGCCGTCGTCCGCTCGCCCTCCGGGCGCAACGTCCTCGTCCTCCAGCCCGGGCCGCACCTCGCCCGCGTCGGGCGCCTCGTCCTGAAGGTGGACGGTGAAATCGTCTCTCTCGCCGGGTACGAGCTCCTCCCGGTGGACGAGGACGTGCCGGCCGAACCGACGGTCGCCGCCGTGGTCGCCCAGCTGAAGGCGGGCATCGAGGGCTCGTACGGAGACGGCCTCTTCTCGCGCGAGGTGGGCGTGGCGCGTCGCGATCTCCCGATCCTCCCGCGGGGGACCGGGCCCCTCCGGGACGCCCCGGCCGGCAACCTCGTCGCCGACGCGTTCCGGGCCGCGGGCGCGACCGACGCGGCCTTCACGAGCACCGGCTTCCTGAGCGAGGGGATCTCGCGCGGGCCGCTCGTCCCGGCCGACCTCTTCCGCGTCGTCAGCTACGGATACGAGGAGTCGACCGGCCTCGGCTTCCGCCTCGTGACGTGCCGGCTCTCCGCGACGGCCCTCGTGGCCACCCTCGAGATCGGTGTCGCGGGACCCGGCCCGGAGGACGCCTTCTTTCCGCACGTCTCCGGCCTGAGCTTCGCCTTCGACTCTTCGAGGCCCCCCCTCGAGAGGGTCGACGTCTCGAGCATCAGGTTCGGGAAGGAGCCGATCGACCCCGAGGGCCGGTACACGTTCACGATGAACGAGGTCGTCGCGTACTTCCTCTCGTCGCTCGGCGTCGAGGTCGAGGACGTGGCGCCCCTCGGAGACGTCTTCGAATACACCGCCCTCCTCGGGCACGTGGAGGGAATGGGGGGCGTCGTCGACGTCCGCTCGGAGGGACGCATCCGCGACGTCGCGAGGAGTCGCGTCCACCTCGCGCGTTACCGGCACCAGCGCGGAGCCGCCCGCTGAGCCGGCGCCCGGGAGGCGAGGAGAGAGGAGGAACGCCATGAGCCCGCACCGGAACTTTCGGGCACTGGCCATTTCGGCGCTCCTCCTCCTCCCGCCCTCCCTGCAGGCCGACGACCCCCCGCCGCCGCCCGGTCCCGGGTGGGTGACGCCGGAGACGCGGGCGCGGTGGTCCGCCTCCGGCGAGTTCGCCGCGGGCACGTCCCTCTGGGGACCGGTGTCGCCCCTCCAGGACGCGATGTTCGAGGCGGGTTTCGACGACCCCGGCCGCGGCGGCTTCCTCGGCTCCCAGACCGTCTCGTATCCCCGGATCCACGACTTTCCCGACCGGGTCTCCTACTGGATCGGGTTTCGCCAGGGGCGGCGGGGCCGGCCGTGGTCCCTCGGCCTCGGGGCCGGGATCACGGGGCTGGGAATCGCGGAGGGGCACCGCGCGGGCCCGTACGGGAGCGACGGCGTCTTCGTGAGCGTGAAGTCCACGGTCTTCACCTTCGCCCCGATGCTGTGGCTCCAGGCGGCCCCTGTGCTGCGCCTGGGCCTGGGCCCGGCGGTGCACTCCGTCGACCTCGACCCCGGCGTCTCGGACCAGCCCGACGCGGAGCCCCCGGAGGGGGAGAACCCCATCTGGAGGGCGGGGCTTCTCGTCGAGGCGGCCCTCACCTTTCCCGCGGGAAAGCCGGGCTACGTCTTCCTCCTCGGCCAGTACCGCTGGCTCGCCGAGGCCACCTTCGATCCGCGAGCGGCGGGCGTGTCGCTCGCGGGACCCGTGCAGGTTCCCCTCTCCCACGCCTTCGTCGCGCTCGGTCTCGGCTATCGGTTCTGACGACGGGGAGGTCGCTGACCCCGTCGTCGCCATCTCCCGCGACGTCGACAGCGCGGAGGAAGCCATGCCCGTTCCCGCACCTCCCGTCGCGCGTCTCCTCGTCTTCCTCTCCGCCGCGCTCCTGCCCGCCGCTCCCGTGCGCGGAGACGATTACCGGACTCCCCGCGCAGGCCAGGCCGCGGCCGGCACCGTCTTCGGGCACGAGGTGCGCGCGCCGAGGCGCGACCGGGGCCGCATCACCTACCTCAACGTCGGGGCCGTCCTCCTTCCCGGCGGCCCCGACGGTCTCGAGCTCGGGCCGTCCGGCGGGGCCTACTTCTGGCGCGCCCCCGAGGAGGGCGCGAGCCGGCTCCGCGCGATCGTCGCGGGGCTCGCGAACGAAGTCCGCCACGACCTCGCGGTCTCCGAGAACAAGGTCGTCGCGGCGGTCACGACCTTCGACAGCCTCATCCTTCCGTGGGCGCGGTCGGAGTACGTCCAGGGAGGGCGGCTGCGGAACGAAGAGCTGGAGTGGAACCAGGCGCGGCTCGGCATCGGCGTCGCGGCGCACTCGCTCATCGGCCCGGCCATCGACAACGCCCTCGACGTCGCCCTGACGCTGGAGACGGGGAACCTCTGGTTCGACGAGGGGGACCACACCGACCCGGCCTTCGTCCTGCCGGTGAAGACGTTCGAGGCGAGGGGGCACCTGCGCGCGCGGGCCGACCTCCTCGAGCGGAACATTGTCGAGCTGCCCCACCGGGGCTGGTCGGCGGGCCTCGACTTAGTCTGGGGCCGGCGAACGAAGTGGGAACCCTGGGGCCTGCCGTCCGAGGGGCTCGTGACCACCGGCCAGAGCTGGCTCGCGGCGAGCGCCTTCGGGGTCCTCGCGACGGGGGTGCCGGGGCTCTCGGAGCGGCACACGCTCGTCGCGTCGGCGCACGCGGGGACCGGCTCGGACCTCGACCGCTTCTCCGCGTTCCGGCTCGGGAGCGGCTCGACGTGGGGCGACTTCGAGACGCTCTCCCGCGTCGTCCTCCCCGCGGCGGGCGTCGACGAGATCGTGACGTCCCGCTACCTGACGGTCGACCTCGAGGTCCGCTACGAGGTCTTCTTCTTCCTCTACCTGCAGCTGCGCGGGTCCCTCGCGTGGGCCGACGTGCCGGTCCGGGGCGCGGCCGGCCTCGAGACGCGCACCGGATCGTTCCCGGCGCTCACGGCCGGCTTCACGACGGGCCTCCCCTGGAACCTCTCGATGGAGTTCGCAGCATCGCGGAGCTTCGGTCTCGAGAAGACGGTCGAAGGGGTCGTCGAAAAGGGCCGATCGGGCTTCTTCGTCTCCGTGACGCGGGAGTTCTGAAACGCGGCGCGTTCACCTCGTCATCGCCACGAGGGCGGAGGCGTAGGCGCGGAGGTCGCCGCCGGAGGCGCCGAGGAGGTTCCGGGCGCGGGCGCCGTCGAAGGGGACGCCGTTCACGGCGATCCCGTTCCCCGCCAGGGCGAGTCCGATGGGAACCGGCGTCCACTCGAGCCGCGCGGCGGCGGCCTCGAGGTCCGGGACGCGCTCCGGCGGGAGGGCGAAGACGAGCTCCTGCTCTCCCTGGGCCGCCGCGAGGAGGGCGAGCGGCGGCAGGCCGAGCCGCCGAGCTGTCGAGAGGGCGAGCGAGTGGAGAAGATCCTCTGGCGGGCGCGTCAGGTGGAGCGCGAGGCCGTTGAGCCGGGCGAGCTGGTCCAGCGTGGCGACGAGGCCGTCGCTCGTGTCCATCGCCGCCGAGGCGAGGCCGCGGAGCGCGACGCCGTGAGCGATCCGGGGCGGCGGCGCGAAGGCGTCCTCCGGGACGAGCGCCCCGCCGGCGAGGAGGCTCGAGGCGGCGAGGGCGGCGCCGAGACCGAGCGGGCCCGCCGCGAAGAGGAGGTCGCCGGGGGAGATCCCGAGACGCCGAAGCGCGAGGCCCTCGGGGACGGTTCCGGCGGCCGTGCAGCCGACCGAGAGGTCGTCCCCTTCGTTCGTGTCGCCTCCGAGGACGAACGTCCCCGCGGCGGCGGCGGCCTCGGCGACGCCCCGCGCGACGGCGGCCTGGACCGCGTCGGTGTCGCGCACCGGGAGGGTGACGGAAAGGAGAAGACCGAGGGGCTCGGCGCCGACGGCGGCGAGGTCCGAGAGGGAGGCGGCCACCGCGAGCCGGCCCGCGGTCCGCGGGTCGCGGTAGAGGCCGAGTCGGATCTCCTCGCACACCGTGTCGACGGTGAGGGCGAGGAGCCGCCCGTCGCCGAGCGGGACGAGCTCGGCGTCGGTCTCGTGAACGCCCCCCCTCTGCCAGGGAGCGCGCGGCAGCAGGTCGGCCCACCGCGTGAGCCTCCGGTTCTCTGCGACGTCGTCGGTCAGGCGCACACGCGGATCCTCCAGGCGAGGAGGTCGAAGCTCGCCTCCACGACGGGCTCCACCTCGCCGTCCACCTCGAGGAGAAACGGCGCGTCGGCGCGGACCCGGAGCGCGGTCGTCTGGAAAGACCTCGTCCCGGGCCGGTTGCGGAAGCGGCCGAAGAGGAGTCCCGCGACCGTCGCGAGGAGCCGGCATCTTCCCATCGCGACGCAGGCGGCGACGCCGAGGAGGCCGTCGTCGGGGGCGACGGGGAGGTCGTAGCGGAGGGCGCCCGAGAGCCACGGGCTCTTCAGGACGGAGAGCGAGGAGAGGCTCACGACGTCCTCCGTCCCGTCGTGCCCGAGGCGGGCCGTGAAGTCGCGGTGACAGAGGATCGCGCCGAGGGCGGCGCGGGCGATGGCGGTGCCGGTCCGGCGGCGGCTGCGGCGACCGGCTCCGAAGAGGGCGTTCCCCTCGGCGACGACTCCGGCCGAGGCGCTCACGGCGAGGAGGCTCGTGCGCCGCTCGCCCGACGGGGCGACGAGCCGGACCCGGACGAGGTCGCGCGGGCTGGCGTGCGCCGCGTCGAGCCGGACGGGGACGGGGCCGTCGCCGGGCCGGAGGGGCTTCACGAAGTCGTTGCTCGAGCCGAGGGCGGCGACGCCGAGCGTGAGCTCCTCGAGAGGGCTCGCGTGAGACTCGACGAGCGCCTCGAGGAGCGCGTGGACGGTCCCGTCGCCGCCGGCCGCGACAAAGGTCGCGACGCCGCGGGCGAGGGCGGCGGACACCTCCGCCTTCCAGGCGCCGGCCGCGTCGAGAGTCGTCTCCACCGCGTCGAACCGCGCGGCGATCTCCCGCCGTGCGACGGCGAGGCGGCGTGGGTCGGAGGCGTGCCCGGCCCCGGGGTTCAGGAGGACGAGCGCCTCGGGGCGGCTCACACCTGCTCCCGGCAGGGGCGCGCGAGGAGCGCGACGGCGAGGAACACGAGCACGGGCGGTGCGAAAAGGCCGTACGCGGGGCGGAGGAGCGCGGCCTCCCCGAGGTGCAGGGCGACGAACGAGACCACCGAGGCCGTGACGGCGGGGCTGGCGTCGGCGTCGCGGCGGACGTTCCAGGCGAGGGCGTGCGAGGCGAGGAGGCCCGCCGCGCCGGCCCCCCAGAGGGCGAGGAGCGGGAAGGACGGGGGCGCGATCCCGCCGCGGGCCAGGAGGAGGAGGGAGGCCGCGACGGCCGCGAGACCGTGGACGACGCTGACGGCGACCGTCGCGCGGCGGGAAGAGCGGACCGGGAGCGTGAGGTAGCCCGTCGCGCGGTCCGCCTCGACGTCCTTCAGGTAGCCGAGGAGGACGAAGACGGCGTAGGAGAGGAACGCGCTCGCCATCGCGGGGAGGAGAAGCGGGCTCCGAAGCGCGTGGACGGGGGACGGCTCGCCCGAGAGGACGCCCATAGCGGGAAGGAGGGCGACGACGGCGGCGTTGCAGGGGGGGCCTCCCCAGGCCGTCCTCTTGAGGGGCGAGTAGGCGAGGAGGCCGAGGACGGCGAGGAGGGCGAGGGCGAGGTTCCAGGGGTTCGCGAGGGCGAGCGCGGCGCCGCAGCCGAGGAGCCCCGCGAGGCTCGCGACGAGGACGTCGCGCCTGCCGACGAGACCGCGGACGAGAGGGCGGTAGGGCGCGGAGCGCGCGTCGGTGTCGGTCTGGAAGACGTCGGTGAGCGCCTGCCCGAGGCCGTAGGAGAGGAAGAGCGCGGCGAACGCGAGCGTGGCGACTGCCCCGCTCGCGGGCGGGGAGATCGCGAGGCCGACGAGACCCGCGGCCCCCGAGACGGGCAGGAGGTAGGGACGCGTCGTGACGAGGAACGCGCTCCAGAACCGGCGGTCGGAAGGCCGGACGCGAGGCGTCGGCCCGGCCCGAGCGGGGACCGCGCTCACGACGACTCTCCCGGCGCGGCCTCGAGGGCGGCGCCCGGGACGCCCGTCCCGAGGAACCCGTGCCGCGCGGCGACGCGCGCGAGCGTCTCCGCCGTCCGGTCGAGCTCCTCGTCGGTGTGCCGGGCGTTCACGGTGAAGCGCAGGAGGCAGGAGTCGGCGGCGACCGCCGGGTAGGAGACGCTCCCGCAGCGGATGCCGGCGTCGTAGAGCTCGCGCCCTGCTCGAAGGAGCGTCGCCTGGGTCCCGACCCGGACCGCGACGATCGGGGTCCCGGTGGCGAGCGGCGCGACGCCGAGCGTCTCGAGCGAGGCCGTGAACCGGCGCGCGTTCTGGCGGAGGCGCTCGCGCGGGGCGGGGTCCTCGTCCATGAGCCGGAACGCCTCGGCGACGGCCGCCGAGACGGGCGCCGGAAGCGAGGCGGTGAAGACGGCCGACCGCGCGAAGAAGCGGAGGTAGTCGACGAGGTCGCGAGGCCCGGCGACGTAGCCGCCCGCCGCTCCCGAGGCTTTCGAGAAGGTCCCCATGAGGACGTCGATCCGGCCGGGGAGGCCGAAGAGCTCCTCCGTGCCGCGTCCGGTCGGGCCGACGACGCCGGTCGCGTGCGCCTCGTCGACCATCAGGAGCGCCCCGGCGTCGCGGGCCACCGCGGCAAGCCCGGGGAGCGGCGCGACGCTGCCGTGCATGCTGAAGACGCCGTCCGTGACGAGGAGCCTCCCTCCGCGCCCCTCGTCGCGGGCGAGGGCGCGCGCGGCCGACTCCGGGTCGCGGTGCGCGTAGACGCCGCCCCGCGCACCCGAGTAGCGGCAGCCGTCGTGGAGGCTCGCGTGGACGTAACGGTCCCGGACGGCGAAGTCCTCGGGGCGGAGGAGGCCGGTCAGGATGCCGATGTTCGCGGCGTAGCCCGAGGGGAAGACGAGCGCGGCCTCTCTCCCGTGGAAGGCGGCGACGACGTCCTCCAGCTCGCGCAGCCACCGGCTCGTCCCCGAGAGGAGGGGGGCGCTCGGCGTCCCGGAGCCCGCCTCGTCGAGCGCCCGGTGGGCGGCGGCGACGACGCGCGGGTGGAGGTGGAGGCCGAGGTAGCTGTTCGAGTCGAAGCAGACGAGCTTCTTCGGCCTGGACGTGAGGGGATCGCGGACGACGATCTCGTGGTCGAGCGGTCCGAGGAGCTCGAGCCGGTACTGGGTCGGGTAGTCGCCCTCCGCGCGGAGCGTCTCGAGCATCGCGGAGAAGTCGCGGCAGCGCGCGAGGAGGTCTCCCGACCCGCCCCTGCGGAAGCCGGCGATCGACGCCGGGACGGGAGCGGGATCCGGAACGGGGCTGCTCATGGCGATCCTCCCGGCCCGGGTCTCGTTCTCCCGGGCCACCCCGTTGACTGCAACGCCCGGGCCGGGAGGTCGGGAGGAAACGCGCCGCGCGGGATCTTGCAGGGGCGAAGAGACTTGCGAGCGCCCGTCCCCTCCGGGGCGAGACGCGACAGCGGCGCGCGCACGCGTTCCGGCGAGAGGGGCTATCCGATCGGCGAGGGCGGCCGGAGAGGGCGGGAGCCCGTCATTTCAGCCCCTCGGCGACGTAGAGCTCGGAGAGGAGGCGCGCGTACGACCAGGCCCACTGCCGGCCGTCCGGCGTGACGCGGACGGTCGGGACACCGATGACCCCCGCGGGGTCGGACGGCTCGAGCCGCCGGACCGGAACGGACGCGCCGGTGACGAGGTCGAGCCGCACGATGTCCGCTCCGGGTCCCTCACGCGCGAAGGCGAGAAGGTGCTTCCCGTCCTCGGCCCAGGAGATCGGGACGAGGGCGCTCGGAGCCGTCGCGAGGCGCGTCGACTCGCCCCCCGCGACGGGGCAGAGGAGGAGGCGCCCGTCGTCGAGGGCGACGGCGGCCATCCGCCCGTCGGGCGAGGGGACGCCCGAGGAGAACCGGGCGTCGACCCCGGGCGGGGAGATGGCGCGCGCCGGCCCTGCGGCCGAAGCGAAGTGCCAGAGGCGGACCCCCTCGCCCGGCGCGGCTCCCGCGACGAGGAAGGACTCGCCACCGGGAAGGAACCCCGCCCAGGAAGGCGCCACGACCGGGTCGATCGAAACGGGCCTCGCCGGTCCCGTCCCCGTCGGCACGAGGCCGACGCCGACCGATGCGCCCGGCCCGAGCGAGAGGACGTGCCTGCCGTCGGCGGCGAGGGCCGTCGCGAAACCGGTCCCGAGCGTCACCGCGGGTCCTCCCGCGGCGGGCCGGAGGGACGCCGAGTAGCGGGCCCCGCCCCCCTCGCCGAACTCGGTGAAGAGGAGCGTCGCGCCGTCGGGCGAGAGGTCGGTGAGGAGCGTGGCGTCGAGCCAGGAGACGTCCCGCTCGCCGCGCTCCGCCGACGAAAGGCTCGCGCCGATCCGCATCGTGTCGTGCGCGAGGAGGACGAGCCCCCCCTTCGAGACGTCGTGCAGGGTGAGGTTCCCGGGGGCCCGGTAGATCTCGCGGAGCCGGCCCTCGAGGGAGACGGCGCGCAGCGTCCTCGAGCCCGACTCTCCGGTGGCCGTGAACCACACCTCCGCGCCCGAGGGGCTGAAGGCGAGCCCCGCGAGGCTGATCCAGCCGGCGGAGAGGACCCGGGGATCGCCGCGGGCGAGAGGGACCAGGACGACCTCGCCGCCGTCGTCGGGGGTCACCGGGTGGTGGAGGAGCGCGACGTGGCGGCCGTCGCGGGACGACCTCACGTGGCTGATCCAGCCGGGAGTCGCGAACAGGGCGCCTCGATCCCGGATCTCCAGTCGCGTGAGACCGTCCTGCCGGCGGGCGACGACGATGTCCGTCGTGCCGGGGACGTCATCGGCGGAGGCGACGCCGTCGAGGAGGGGGCGGGGGGCGCCGGCGACGAGCGGCATCCGGGCGGCCGTGCCGACCGAGACGTGGGGGAGCCACGGCCGCGCGTCGAGCGAGACGAGGAGCTCGCCCGACGGGGAGACGGAGAGGAGGCTCGCCGCGGTCTCCCCGACGGGGCTCGAGGGGCCGCCCGTGGCGCGGACCGTGTAGAGGCGAGGGGTGGCGCCCGCCCACGACGCGCCGTAGACGACGTCCTCGCCGCCCGGCGTGAAGCGGGCAGCCCAGACGGTGCCGCGCTGAAACGTCAGCTGGCGGAAGGAGGGGAGCGGCGGCCGGTGGGAGAGGAGGCGGGCCCCGACGCCCAGGAGAACGAGCGCGGCGGCGGTCGCGATCGCCGCCACGACCCGGCGGCGCGGGACGGGCCGCCCGGTCCCGGGCGTCGCGGTCGCGGAAGCCCCCCCGCCGCCCGCGAGCGTGGCGAGGTCGCGAAGGTCGCGGGCCAGGTCGCGCGTCGCGGCGTACCGGGAGTCGGGGTCCTTGGCGAGGCAGCGGGCGAGGACCCATCGTACCGGCGCGTCGAGGGCCTCGGGGAGGGGCGGGACCGGCTCGGGTTCCTCGCGGACGACCGCGGCGAGGGTGTCGACGAGCGAGCCGCGGGCGAAGGCCCGCCGCCCGGTGAGGAGCTCGTACAGCATCGCCCCGAGGGCGAACTGGTCGGCCCGGAAGTCGGCGCGGCGGCCGTCGGCCTGCTCGGGAGACATGTAGGCGGGCGTCCCGACGGCCGACCCCGGCATCGTCCCCGTGGGCCCCGGGATCGTCGCGTCGTCCGGCGCGGCCACGACGGGCGCCGCGAGGACGGCGAGGCCGAAGTCGAGGATCTTCGCGTGCCCCTCGCGCGTGACGAGGACGTTGGCCGGCTTCACGTCGCGGTGGACGAGACCCGCCTCGTGCGCGGCCGCGAGGCCCGCGGCGACCTGGGCCGCCAGGTCGAGGGCGCGCGGAGCGGGGAGCGGCCCCGCCGAGACGAGAGAGGCGAGCGTCCGCCCGCCGACGAGCTCCAGGACGAGGAAGGGGGGCGAGGCGTCGAGCGCGACGTCGAGGACCGTGACGATGTTCGGGTGGGAGAGCGCGGAGGCGGTCCTCGCCTCCCGCTCCAGCTCGCGGAGGGCGTCCGGGGAGGAGCGGGGCTCGAGCAGGAGCTTGATCGCGACGTGGCGGCCGAGCCTCGGATCGTGGGCGCGCCAGACCTCGCCCCGCGCGCCCCGGCCGAGGAGGTCGACGGCCTCGTACGGGCCGAGCCGGACCCCGGCGTGGATGCCGCTCGCCTCGGACGTCACGGGCCGAACCTCAAGCGACGGGGCCCTCGCGCAGCCCGAGCTGGTTGAGGAGACGGTGGAGGTAGTTCGGGTGCAGGCCGAGTGCACGGGCCGCCTCGGTGACGCTCCCGCGCGACTGGGCGAGGGCCGCCGCGACGACCTGCCGCTTCGCCCGGTTCACGGCCTCGTGGTACGCGGGCAGGATCTCGTCGCCGTGCGAAGCCGGACCTTCGACGAGCGCCTCGGGAAGGTCCTCGGGCCTCACGAGGGGCCCGCCGGAGAGGACGGCGGCCCTCTCGACGGCATTCGAGAGCTCGCGGACGTTTCCCGGCCAGCCGTACGAGACGAGGCGGGAGAGGGCGGCGGGAGAGAAGCCCTCGAAACGGCGACCGAGGCGCTGCGCGTGGCGCGAGAGGAAGAAAGAGGCGAGGCCGGGGATGTCCTCCCGCCGTTCCCGGAGCGGCGGGAGCGTGATCGTCACGACGGCGAGGCGGTAGTAGAGGTCCTCCCGGAAGCGCTTCTCCCTCACTTCCGCCGGCAGGTCGCGGTTCGTCGCCGCGATGACGCGGACGTCGACCTTGACGCTCTCGGTCCCGCCGACCCGCTCGAACGAGCGCGTCTCGAGGACCCGGAGGAGCTTGGCCTGGGTCTGCGGCGCCATCTCCCCCACCTCGTCGAGGAAGAGCGTCCCGCGGTGGGCCATCTCGAGGCGGCCGCGCCGGCGCGCGACGGCGCCCGTGAACGCGCCCCGCTCGTGGCCGAAGAGCTCGCTCTCGACGAGCGTGTCGACGAGGGCGGCCGCGTTCACGGCGACGAAGGGGCCTCCACTCCGTCCGCTTCGCGCGTGGAGGGCGCGGGCGGCGAGCTCCTTGCCCGTGCCGCTCTCTCCCGCGAGGAGGACGCTCGCCTCGCTCCCGGCGGCGCGGGCGAGGAGGGCGCGGACCCGCGCGATCGCGGGCGAGTCTCCGCGGAGCTCTTCGTCGTCGGAGGGGGCCTCGAGGCGCTGGCGTTCCCCCTCGAGCCACGCGAGGTGCCTGAGGAGCGCGAGCGAGGGGCCCGCGGAGGCGCAGAGGCCGAAGAGGAACTGCAGGTCGTCCTCCGGGAGCGGCGTGGCGCTCCCGACGAGACTGAGGGCTCCGAGGCGCTCGTCGCCGTTCAGGATCGGGATCGCGGCTCCGTGGAGACCGTCGAGACCGAAGGCCACCGCCTCCCGGCGTTCCAGCGCCTCCGCCGCGGCCCCCAGGGGGACCCGCGGGGAGCCGGAGCCCCCCGGGGCGGCGGCGACCTCCCGGAGACCGTTCCCCTCGTCGTGCACGTGGACGGCCCCGGCCGTCTCCGCGGCCACGTCGCGCGCGGAGGAGAGGAGCGCCCTTGCGAGGCCCTCCATCGTCGTTTCGGCGGCGAACTGCCGGCTCGCGGAGAGGAGGAGGCCGAGGATCTTCTCGACCTTCCGGGAGGAGCGGGCCGCGGCGTCCCCCGCGTAGACCGCCCGCGAGACCGGGACCCGGATCGTCGAGACGACCTCGGCCTCCAGCTCGTCGGCCCCTCCCTCCGCGCCTGCCGATTCGGGCCGGTAGACGAGGACGCTCGCGCCGAGCTCGATCCGGTCGCCGTCCGACAGGACGTGGTCCGCCGTCGAGAGGCCGTTGACCCTCAGGCCGTTGAGACTTCCGAGGTCGCGGATCCGCCAGCCGTCCGGGCTCCGGAAGAGGAGCGCGTGCCGCCGGGAAAGAGTGGCGTCGGGGAGGCAGACCCCGCACGAGGAGTCGCGACCCAGCGCGACCTCTTCCGTCTCGAGGGCGACCTGCGCGCCCCGGGACGGTCCCGCGACGACCACCAGGCGGGGAGGCATTTGCATACAGCGCTTACGGGACGTCCTATCTTAGTCCCGTCTCTGGTCGGCAGGCCCGCACTCGACCCCTGCAGTTCCCGGGATTCCCCGCGGGTCACGCCCGGGTGGCCCGTCTCCGTGTTAGCTTGACGCACTTCCGGAAGAAGGAGATCCGCGCGCATGAAGAAGCTCCTGGCCCTCCCGGCCCTCGCTCTCCTCGCACTCGCCCTCGCCGCGCCGCCCGCCGCGGCCGACGGGTTCGGCATGGACCTCGGCATCCACGGCGGCGCCGTGGGGACCGACGGGGGAGACGGGAACACCTTCCTCGGCGGGGCCCAGGCACGCTTCCACCTCTTCTGGATCATCGGGGCCGAGGCGCGGGCGTCGTACTACAGCGACACCTACAAGCTCGAGGGGATCGGCTCGGTCGACGTCGAGAACATCCCGTTCCAGGCTTCCGGAATGCTCTACCTGATCAAGCTCCCGAAGGTCGGCCTCTACGTCCTCGGCGGCGGGACCTACAGCAGCCTGAAGGTGAACGGCGCGACCGTCGGCGCGGGCGAGGTGACCGAGAAGAAGTGGTCCGCCCACGCCGGCGCCGGGCTCGACATCGGCCTCAGCAGCAGGATCTCCCTGAACGGAGACGTCCGCTACGTCTTCCTCGACGCGGACAGCGTCGACGACGTCCTCGACGAGGTCGCCTCCGACTACAACGGCGACTTCTGGACGGCCACCATCGGCCTCAACTTCAAGCTCTTCTGATCGGAGGTCCCGAGTGAGGAACCGACACTCCCGCTCTCTCCCCGCGCTCGCCGCGCTCCTCGTCGCGATGGCGCTCCCGGCCGCCGCCCAGCCGAAGGGGGCTCCGAAGCCCGTCCCGGTGGACGCGAAGACGGCCTACGACCTGGCGAAGGCGGCCGCGGTGAAGTGGCAGGCGGACGCCGAGCTCTTCGACTTCGGGAACCTCTCGACGGGCCCCGTGGACGCGGAGGGCCGGTCGACGGCCTGGAACCTCAAGTGGTCGTCGAAGTCCGCCGGGAAGATGAACATGATGAGCGTCACGAACGGCGTCCTGACGACGTTCGAGATGCCCGGGACCGGGGGGCGCGTCGTCCCGGTGAAGCCGGAGACGATCCTCGACTCGAAGAAGCTCGTCCGGATGGCGGACGAGGCGGGAGGCGCGGCGCACCGGGCGAAGGGGGCGAAGGTGACTCTCGGAATCGTCGGGAGCACGGTGAAGCCCGGGACGACCCTGTGGCACGTCTCCTACTCCGGAGACGACTACAAGGAGGTCTTCCACGTCGGCATCGAGGGGGAGACGGGGAAGCTGAAGGTCCTCTCGGACTGACCGCGAGAAGCGCTTCTCCGGTGGCCGGCTCCGCGCCGGCCGCCGGGAGCGGCGTCACTTCGCCTGGGGAAGCTTTCTCAACGCGTCCCGCGAGGGCGGCGGTCCCCACTCCATCAGGGCCTTCTCGACCCCTGGCCCGTTGGCCTTCAGCCAGTCGCTCATCGCCGGCCCCGCCGCCTTGCCGTAGACCCGGTGGGAGCGGACGACGACGTACCCGGCGCCGTCCACGAGGAGCAGTCGGGCGAACGCGGCTTCGAGGAAGGCGGGGTCCCCGAGCGCGGCGACGATCAGGTGCTCGGCGGGGCGGTCCGCGGTCCTCGGCTTCGAGTCGGTCCTGAGGATCTTCCCGCGGGCCTGGTAGTTGCCGAGGACCTTGTTCGCCACCTCCGCGAGCTCTTCGCCCGTCCGGACGGCTTCGAAGACGTTGACCGTGAGCATGTCTTTCCACGACGAGAGGTCGGGGTCGCTCTTCGGGGTGAACTCGTTCTGGCCGTCCTTCGACCACCGGTGCAGATAGTCGACGCCGTCGAAACGCAGCGTCAGGCTCCCCGAAGCGCGCGCCGCCCCGGGCGACCCGGGCGGTGCGGAGACCGCGGGAAGCGCCACCGCGCACCCGATGGCGAGGAGCCCGTGGACGAGGCGTCGTCGAACGCTCATGGAGCACTCCCTTCGAGGGCGGGCCGCGCCCGCCCGCCCGGGACCGGATTTCCGGGTCGCGTGCGGCGGATGGTACGACGCCGCGGCGCGTCCCGGGGGGACGGCGTTCCCGGGCGGAGCGCTGCTAGCATCCCGCGCTCATGGCGGCATCCGGCTTCCTCGCCCTCCTCGACGACATCGCCACGATCCTCGACGACGTCGCGATCCTCACCAAGGTCGCCGCGAAGAAGGCCACCGCCGTCGCGGACGACGTGGCGGTCCTCTCGAAGGTCGCGGCGAAGAAAACGGCCGGCGTCCTCGGGGACGACCTCGCGCTCAACGCCGAGCAGGTGACCGGCGTCCGGGCCGACCGGGAGCTGCCGGTCGTCTGGGCCGTCTTCAGGGGCTCGCTCGTCAACAAGCTGATCCTCGTCCCCGCCGCGCTCGCCGTCAGCGCGGTCGCGCCCTGGGCGGTGACCCCGCTCCTGATGGTCGGCGGCCTCTTCCTCTGCTTCGAGGGTTTCGAGAAGGTCGCGCACAAGCTCCTGCACGGGAAGGAAGCGGACGAGGCCCGCCACGCCGAGCTGGCCGCCGCGCTCCTCGACCCCGCCGTCGACCTCGCCACGGTCGAGAAGGGGAAGATCAAGGGCGCCGTGAGGACCGACTTCATCCTCTCGGCCGAGATCATCGCGATCACGCTGGGGACCGTGGCCACGGCGCCGTTCGTGACGCGCGTGGCCGTCCTCTCGGGCATCGCGCTCGCGATGACCGTCGGCGTCTACGGCCTCGTCGCGGCCATCGTGAAGCTCGACGACCTCGGCCTCCACCTCAGCCGGAGCGAGGGCGGGGCGGGGCTCGCGCGCCTGCGCCGGGCGCTCGGAGACGGGATCCTCCGGGCCGCGCCCTGGCTGATGCGTCTCCTCTCGATCGCCGGCACCGCGGCGATGTTTCTCGTCGGGGGCGGAATCCTCGTCCACGGGATTCCGGCGCTGCACCACCTCTCCGAGCGGCTGGCGGCCGGGACCGGCCTCGTCGCCGGCCTGGGCCCGGCCTTCCTCGGCGCCCTCGTCGGCGTCGCCGCCGGGGGGCTTGCCGTCGTCGTGGTGAAGGCGGGAGCCCGGCTTCTTCGCAAGAAGGCCTGAGGGGGAGGCTCCCCGCGGCCCGTCACGCCATCCGCTGGTGGAGGCGGAACAGCTCGGCGTAGGCCCCGCCGCGCTCGAGGAGCTCGTCGTGGCTGCCGGACTCGGCGACCCGGCCCCCCGCGAGGACGACGATCCGGTCGGCCATGGAGACCGTCGAGAAGCGGTGCGAAACGAGGATCGCGGTCCGTCCCCGGGCGAGCTCGCGGAACCGGGAGAACAGCTCCTCCTCCGTCCGCGCGTCGAGGCTGGCGGAGGGCTCGTCGAGGACGAGGAGAGAGGCGGGGCGGGCGAAGGCCCGGGCGACGGCGAGGCGCTGCCACTGCCCGGTCGACAGGTCGTGCCGCCCGAACCTCTTCCCGAGCCAGGTGTCGTAGCCCTCCGGGAGGGACTCGAGAAACGGCGCCACGCCTGTGGCGGCTGCCAGCTCGCGGATCCGGTCCGGGTCGCCGGCGAGCCGCTCCCAGTCGCCGAACGCGAGGTTCTCCGCCGCGGTTCCCTCGAAACGCGTGAAGTCCTGGAGGACCCACGCCAGGCGGCGGTGGTGGCCGGCCAGGTCGAGGTCGCGCACGTCCACGCCGTCCACGCGGACCACTCCCTCCTCGGGGTCGTACAGGCGCGCGATCAGCCTCACGAGCGTCGTCTTCCCGGCGCCGTTCTCGCCGACGAGCGCCACGACCTCGCCCGGTTCGACGCGGAGCGACACGCCCGAGAGCGCGGGCGCGCCCGCTCCCGGGTAGGTGAACGTCACGTCGGTGAGCTCCACCGCGACCGCGGGCCGCTCGTCCGGGGCTCTCCCGCCGGTCCCGGCAAGGAGCGGCCGGACCTCGAAGAAGCGGCGGAGCGTCCCGACGAAGAGCGCCTTCTCGAGGGCCAGCCCGAGGAAGTACATCGTCTCTTCGACGACGGCCCGGAGGCGCGCCGCGGCCGCGACGAAGACGGCGAGCCGCCCGATCGAGACCTCGCCGGCCACCGTGTCGAGCCCGAGGTGGAGAAGGACGGCGAAGACCGCGAGAGCGGTGACGAAGACGTAGAGGCTTCCGACCGCGGCGCGGCGCCGGAGCGCGGCCCGGTTCTCGTCGCGGATCCGCAGGGCGACCTCCCGGAACCGCTCGAGGAGGAGCGGCGCGAGGCCCAGGAGCCGGACCTCGACCGCGCTCGCAGCCCGGGTCGCGAGGTCGACGAAGTACTCGCTCCATCGCCGGCGCGTCGTGCGGCGGGTCTCGGTGAGGTAGCGCCGGGACGCGACGCGCCACTGGAAGAGCCCGTACGGGACCGCGAGCGCCGCGACGGGCAGGAGGACGACCGGCGAGATCACGGCGAGGAGGGCGCCGAGCAGCCCGGCCTGCAGGCCGCCGGAGGCGACCCTGACGCCCTGGAGCAGGAACTCGCGGAAGTTCTCGGCCGGCGCGGTGCGGGCCCGCTGGAGGACGTCCAGCGACGAGGGGTCCTCGAGGAAGGCGGTGTCCAGCGTGGCCGCGTGCGAGAGGAGGTCGCCCGTGAGGCGCAGGTTGAGCTCGTCGAGGAGGCTCTCCCCGGCGTCGCGCTCCACGACTCTCGCCACGCCGCCCGCCACGGCGAGGAGGAGGCCCGCGACGAGCCACGCGACGAACGGCCGGGCGTCGCCGCGCCCGCCGGCCGCGGCCTCGAGGAGCCCGCCGAAGACGACGGCGAGCCCGGCGGGAGCGAGGCCCTTGACGAGAACCGCCACGACGAGGAGCCGCAGCGGATTCGCCGCGGTCCTCCGGGCGAGGCCGAACGCCCAGCGCGCGTCGGCGAGGACCTCCCGCAGGGGAACGGTTCTCCGCTCCCCGGGCGGGTCGAACGGTCCTCCCGGAAGGCCCTTCATGGCGCCGGAAGGGCCTTCACCTCGTCGACGACCCGGCGGGCGACGCCGCGCCAGGTCCTTCGCTCGTCGAGCACCGTGGCCCGGGCGCGGGCGCCGAGCCGCGCGCGGAGCGCGGCATCGTCCTTCAGCTCGATCAGCGCCGAGGCGAGCGCGTCGGCGTCGCCGGGGGCGAAGAGAGAGGCGTTGTCCCGATCGCGGAGGACCTCCCGCAGGTTCTCCTGGTCCGGAGCCACCACCGGCAGTCCGGCAGCCAGGTACTCGTAGAGCTTCAGCGGCGACGCGTAGGCGGGCGCCCCGGGCAGGAGCGCGACGTCGAAGGCCGCGACGAGCGCGGGCATCTCCTCGTGCCGCCGGTCCCCGACCTGCAGCACGCGGTCCGCGACGCCGAGCTCGGCCGCGCGGCGGGCGATCCAGGGCGAGCGAGGCCCCTCGCCGACGACGACGAGCCGGGCGCTGGAGAGCTCCGGGCGGGCGAGGCAGGAGAGGACGAGGTCGAGCCGGTGCCACTCGCGCACGAAGCCGGTGAACCCGAGGACGAGGCCCGGCCCGCTCCCGTTCGAGAGGAGGCCGAGCCTCCGGCGGGCGTCTCCCCGCAGTTCCTCGTCGAGCGGCCGGAAGGCCTCGGCGTCGACCGCGTTCGGGATCGCGACGACCCTCCCGTCGCGCGCCCCGCGCGAGAGGGCGAACTTCCGGAGCTCTTCGCTCACCACGACGACGAGGTCGGCCCGGCGGAGGACGAACGCCTCGAGCCGGCGTGCGAGGGCGGGGAACGAGACGCCCCTCGTGCCGGCCAGCTCGTCGACGAGGGGGGAGTTCACCTCGAGGACGACGGGGACGCCGAGCCGGTTGGCCGCATGAACGCCTCCGGCGTTGCCGAAGGCATGCCGCTCGTAGACGAAGTCGGGCCGGAACCGTGTCACCGCACGCGCGACCATCCTCCACCCGACCAGGGAGTAGGCGTCCTCGGCGAGCTCGAGGAGGGGCCTCGGCAACCGGTCGATCCCGCGCCACGGCCGCTCCCTGGGCCCGGCTTCGGTGGGTGCGGATGCGCCGTTTCCCTCCGCCCACGACCGCGTCGTGAGGACCGGTTCGAGCGCCACCTCCCGCACCTCGTGGCCTTCGGCGACGAGAGCCTGCACCAGGGCCCGGACGTGGACCGCCTGACCGTCGATTCCGCGAATTCGATGGTGGTAGAGGATGCGCACCGCGAGCCGGTTCCCGGCCGGGACTATAGACGGGCTCGCGGCCGCTCGTTCCCGTTTCCCGGGTGGGCTGCTAGCCTCCGGCCATGGCGCAGAAGCCGACCGGGCGGGCGTGGATGCGGCGTCCGGCCATCGTGCAGGGACGACTCGAGCCGCTCGAGGGAGTGCCGTTCCACTCCGAAGGGCCGCTCACGCGCTGGCTCCTCGCGAGCGAGGCCATGGCCCCCGGCGCGGGCGTCTTCATCGCCCTGCACGAGTTCTCGGGCGTCGAGCCGGCGCGGCGCGACTACTGCCGGCCGCACCGCCACGACCACGACGAGATCAACGTCTTCCACACCACGTCGCATCTCGAGGTCGAGGTCGACCTGGACGGCGAGACGTTCGTCCTCGAGGCCCCGGCGACCGTGCTCATCCCGGCCGGCGTGCGGCATGCCGCCAACGTCCGCTCGGGGAGCGGGTTCATGGTCGCGATCCTCCTGGACGGGACCTACCGGGCGACGGACGGCGCGGCCCCGCGGGGCGGCGAGGCCGAAGAGTCGAGAAAGTCCACGGGGACATCCATCCCCGCGCGCGTCAGGTAGAGCGCGACCATCGCCGCGAACGTCCGCTCGGTGGCGGCCGCCCGGTAACGCCGCCTCCCGCCGACGAAGTGGAGGAACGGGAAGGGGTTGGCTTCCCAGACGACGATCCGCCCCGAGGGGTCGAAGCTGTAGTCGAAGGCGACGAAGTCGAGGCCGAGCGCGCGGGCCGCGGCGACGAATCGCGCGTGCTCCGGCTCGGGACCCTCGAGGTACGCCACCTCCTCGTCCCTGAGCTCCTCGGTGAACTCCGTGGCCGCGCCGCGCGCGGCCCACTCCCGCGACACGTGGAGGCTCTGGCGGACTCCCGTGTCCCCGGCCACGACGTAGCGGTACTTACGGTAGAGGCCGTCCGCGGGGTTCCGCACGTCGACGAGCTCGACGGCCACCGGCCGCCGGAGCGAGAGGACCGGCAGCGCGCGCGCCTCCTCCTCGGTGTCCGCGCGCAGCATCGGGCCGCCGTGGCCCTCGTCCTCGCGGACGAAGAGCGGCACGGGAATCCCGAGGAGCGTCCGGCGGAACTCCTCCGGGTCGGTGATCCGGGCCATCCGCGGCGTGCGGAAGCCCGCCCCGGCGATGAGCCGGCTTCCCGTCGACTTCACCGCGTTCGCGAGCCGGTCGACGCGGTTGACGACCGGCACGCCGTGCCGATCGCAGGCGGCGGCGAGGCGCGACGCGAACCGGTACGTCGCCGGCGACCAGGCCTCGACCGGGTCCTGGAGCCACGGGACGTGGAGGGCGTAGCGCGACCAGTCCCGGACCGCGCAGGGGAGCAGGTGCAGCTCGAAGAGGGCGCGCACGTCGGGGTGGTACGCGGCGAGCCAGTCGAGGAGCGTGTCGTACATGAACGGCTGCTTCGACGGGTGGTGGACGACGAGGAAGCGCCGCTCGCCCCACGTGTAGCGCAGGTTCCGCAGGGTGTCCCAGAGCGCCATCCCCGCCCAGAGGCCGGGGAAGGCCCACCCGCTGCCCGAGAGCTTCCGCTTCCTGCTCATCCTCTTTCGCCCCGGGGCCGGAGAACGCCGGGTCCCGCGCGGGGTCGTCGTTTATTGTAGGGGCCTTGAGCACGCCGCCCGCCTCACGCGACGCCGACCCGGGCCTCGGCCCCTGGATCGAGCGGCTCTTCGAGGAGCCCGCGCTCCTCTCGATGGGGCACAACCAGCGCAGCGAGGACGCGAGCCTCGGTCTCGGCTGGGTCTACTACGCGCTCTGCCGCCTCGTCCGGCCGCGTCACGCGGTGGTCATCGGGTCGTACCGGGGCTTCGTCCCCCTCGTCCTCGGACGCGCCTTCCAGGACAACCGGGAAGAGGGGCGCGTCACGTTCGTCGACCCCTCGATGGTCGACGGTTTCTGGACCGACCCCCTCTCCGTCCGCGCGCACTTCGAGCGTTTCGGCGTCTCGAACGTCCGCCACTTCCGGATGACGACGCAGGAGTTCGTCGGCACGGAGGAGTACGCGGGCCTCGGCGAGATCGGCCTCCTCTTCGTGGACGGGTATCACACCGCCGAGCAGGCCCGCTTCGACTGGGAGGCCTTCGAGGCTCGCCTCGGCCCTTACGGCATCGCCCTCTTCCACGACAGCCTCGTCCTCCGGGAGTCGGCGATCTACGGAGCCGACCGGGTCTACCGGATGACGGTGAAGGACCTGATGGACGAGCTGCGGCTCGACGCCGCGCTCCAGGTGCTGGACCTCCCCTTCGGGACCGGGCTCACGCTCGTCCGCAAGGCCGGCGGCGCGCCGGGACCGCTGCTCGAAGGCCGCCAGGAGCGCCCGCGGCCGCCCACGGGATGAGGCGGGTCGCGGCGGTCTTCTGCATGGCGGAGGACGGCCACTTCCAGCGGCTGCGGCCGGTCCTGGCGGGCCTCGTCCGCAGGGGGCTCTCCGTGCACGTCTTCACCGACGAGCGCTACGCGGCGGAGGTGAGGCGGGCCGGGGCCGCGTTCGTGGACCTCTTCGCCGGGCGGGAGCTGGAGCAGGGGCCCGACGCCTCGATGCCCGTGCCCTGCCGGTACGTCACCTTCGCGGGGGAGCACGGCGCCGAGGTGGCGAGCGAGCTGTCCGCCCTCGGGCCGGCGATCGTCGTCCACGACGCGTTCGCCGTGGCGGGGAGGCTTGCCGCCGAGGCGCTGGGTCTGCCGCACGTCCAGATGTGCGCGGGCCACGCCCTGGACCCGGCCCGCACCCGGGCGGCGCTCGCGACCGACGAGAGGGTGCGAGTGTCGAGCCGATGCCTCGAGGCCGTGGACACCCTGAGGGAACGGCACGGCGTGGCCGACGCCTCGCCGTTCTCGTACGTCGCCTTCCCGAGCCCCTGGCTCAACGTCTACGGCGAGCCGGAGGAATTCCTCACGGCCGACGAACGGCGCGCCCTCGAGCCCGTCGTCTTCTTCGGCTCGCTCCCCCCGGCCGAGGAGCTCGGCGCCCGCCGCCGCGGGGAAGGGCTCGGCTCGTTCGGCGAGGAGGGCGCGGGCCTGAAGCTCTACGCCTCGCTCGGCACCGTGGTGTGGCGCTACTGGCCCGCGGTCGCGCTCGCCGCGCTGGCCGCCGTCGCCGAGGCGACCGCGTCGATTCCCGGAGCCCGCGCCGTCCTGAGCCTCGGGCGCGCCGCGCCGGGGGCCGCGGAGCTGAAGGCCCTCGATCGGCCGGGCGTGACCGTGGCGGCGTACGTCGACCAGTGGGCGATCCTCGGGGAGGCCGACGTCTTCCTGACGCACCACGGCCTCAGCTCGACCCACGAGGCGATCTGGCACGGGGTCCCGATGCTCTCGTACCCGATGTTCTGGGACCAGCCGGCCCTGGCCGCGAGGTGCCAGGAGCTCGGACTGGCCCGCCCGCTGGTCGAGACCCCACGCGGGGAGGTCGGACCCGGTCCGGTCCGCGCCGCGCTCGAGGAGCAGGCCCGCCACGCCGGGACCAGTCGCGACCGCCTCGCGGCGGCGCGCGCGTGGGAGGTGAGGACCGTGGAAGGCCGCGGGGCCGCCCTGGACAGGATCCTCGCCCTGATCTGACGGAGGGGCACGCGGCCCGCGTGCCGCCGTCTGCGGAGAGGCCGCGCCCCGGCCCCCTCTGCTGCTGGCAGCGTCCTTGCTGATACAGGACCCGCAGGCGCCACTTTGGAACTTCCCGCCAGGCTCGCGAACCGCCGCCCGTCGCTCGGAACCGAGACCGTGGCCCTCGTGGCCAGCCTGTTCCTCGCGTTCGCCGTGAACCACCGATTCTGGACGTCATTGTCGAGCACGCTGTCGTCGAGCCCGACCGACCGCTGGCTGTTCCTGGCGGGCACAGCCGTAGCGCTCGTCAGCGTCAACTGGGTGTTGTTCCTGGTCGTGCTGAACCGCTGGACGGTGAAGCCGCTCCTGACCGTCCTCTTCCTGGCGACGGCGCTGGCCGCCTACTTCATGGATCGTCATGGGGTCTACCTGGACAAGGCGATGCTGCGCAACCTCGTCGAGACGGACGTCCGGGAGGCCTCGGAGCTGCTCGCCTGGCAGATGCTGCCGCACCTGCTCCTCCTCGGCGTCCTTCCGGCGGGACTGCTGTGGTTCGTCCGGGTGCGCCACGTCGGCCTGAGAGCCGCGGTCCCACGCAGGCTCGCCTTCCTGACCCTCGCGTCGGCCCTGGCCTTCGGGAACCTGTGGCTCATCTCGCCCACCCTGGTCCCCCTGGCGCGGGAGCAGCGCAACCTGCGCAACCTCGTCGCGCCGCACAACTACCTCGTCTCCCTCGGGCGGGTCCTGTCGGACAAGGCCAGGACCGCGGGCAGGGTCCGGGAGACGGTCGGCGCCGACGCGCATGCGCACGCGTCTCCCGCACCCGGGGCGCGGCCCACGACGCTCGTCCTCGTCGTCGGCGAGACCGTCCGCGCCGCCAACTGGGGGCTCGACGGCTACCGGCGGCAGACCACGCCGGAGCTGGCGCGGCGCGGCGTGGTCAACTTCGCGGACGTCACGAGCTGCGGCACGGACACGGCGACGTCCCTGCCGTGCATGTTCTCGTTTCTCGGGCGGGGCTCGTACGACGAGGACCGCATCCGGCACAGCGACTCGGTCCTGCACGTTCTCCATCGAGCCGGCGTCTCGGTCCTGTGGCGGGACAACCAGTCGGGCGGCAAGGGCGTGGCGGACGGCCTGCCGACCGAGGACCTCACCCGCGTCGACGAGCCGACACTCGTCAGCCCTTCCGGGGGGCGGTACGACGAGGTCCTGCTGCGGGGGCTGAAGGAGCGGGTCGAGGCGTCCCGGGGCGACGCGCTGATCGTGCTGCACATGCTCGGGAATCACGGGCCGGCCTACTTCGAGCGCTACCCGCCCGCGTTCCGCAGGTGGCAGCCAACCTGCGACTCGACGGAGCTCTCCGACTGCTCGCGGGAGGCCCTGGTCAACACCTACGACAACGCCATCCTCTACACCGACCACGTCCTGGGCCGGGCGATCGACGTCCTCGCCGGCGTCGAGGGGCGCGACACCGGCCTGATCTACGTCTCGGATCACGGCGAGTCCCTGGGCGAGCACAACATCTATCTCCACGGGCTGCCCTACCTCCTCGCGCCCAGGGAGCAAACCGCGGTGCCGATGGTGATGTGGCTGTCGCCGGGCCTGGCCGAGAAGGCCGGCGTGACGGCCGGGTGCCTCGCCGCGCGGGCGGCGCGCCCCGCCTCGCACGACGACCTGACGCACACCCTGCTGGGCCTTCTGCGGGTCGAGACCGCGGCCTACGAGCCGGCGCATGATCTCACCGCCCCTTGCCGAATCGCTCGGGCCGTCACCCGGAAGTGAGGCGCCGTCGGTAGGGCGCGCCGTCCGGCGTCGCCCTCGCGTGAGGAGTCCCGGCCGGGCGACACTTCCTGCCGAAGTCTCCGCTTCGGCGCTGGGGAACCGTCCGGGACGGGGACGTGGAGGTTCGTCATGCGCCTTGCGCTGCCCGTGCTCCTCCTGGCGGCGACGTCGATTCCGGCCGCGGCCCGGGTCGTCTCCTACGCTCCCGTGACCAACCGGGTCGCCGTCCCGGTCCAGCAGCCGCGGACCAGCCCTCTCTTCGTCCTCGTGGAGTCGGAAGCCGGGACGTTCTGGGGGCCCTGGGGCGGGCCTTTCACCGACGGTTTCCCGTATCAGGCGGGGCTCTTCGGGAGGCTCGTCGTGCACGACGTGGCGGGCCGGACCGAGCCTCGCGTCGTCCTCCCGGTCGAGGGCGAGGAGGCGCGGTTCCTCGCGGTCGCCTGCCGCCCCGGAACCGACGGCGGCCTCCGGATCCTCGCGGTCACCGACACCGACCCGTCCGGCAAGGCTCCCCGGGGGACCATGCGGGCGCTTCTCAGCCGGGATGGAGGGGTCACGTGGAGCCCTCTCGACGTGCCGCCCGAGTCGGCCGAGGCCGTCGCGTCGAACGGCTGGAGCCCGTGGGGGGGAGTCGACTTCGGCGGGCCTCTGGCCCGGGGAAGGGACCCGGTCGTCCGGCTCGGGCCGGACGTCACGCCGTTCGTCCTCGTCCTCGGCGACGCGAGACGGGACGGCTCCGGGTCGATCCTCGCCGTGGACGACGACGGCGCGGTCCGGACGATCGCCGAGGTCTCGGCCCGCGAGGGGGACGGGACCGGGGGCGCGCGGCTCGTCGGGACGAGCCTCTCCGGCCACGAGGTCCTCGCCGTAGGCAGGATCGGGGCGCCGGGCGCCGCCGGACCCGCGAAGCCCCCGCAGGCGCTCTGGAAGGTCCGGGCGGCGGGCGGGGTGGAGAAGCTCCTCGACCTGACGGCCGAAAGCCCTCTCCTCGAGGGGTGGCTCACGGCCGGCGGCTCTGCCTACCTCGAAGTCCTCGCCCCGAAGGGCGCCGTCCCGGCCCCGTTCGCGTCGACGCGGGCCCTCTACCTGCTGAAGGGGGGATCGCTCCAGGAGATCGCCGTCTCGCCCTCCCCGTCGAACGACTGGAGCCTGCACCTCTCCGGGCTCTTCGCCATACCGACGGCCGACCACGAGGGCTCCTGGGTCCTGCGCCGGGGACCGGGAAAGCCGACGGTCCTCGCCCGGCACGGCGCGGCGACGGGCCTCGTGGAGATGTGGAGCGACCCGACGGCTCCCGAGGTCGAGGCGCTCCACGCGGGCGCCTCGGGCCGGCGTCTCCTCGTCCAGGTCCACCGCCCGCGGCCCCAGATGGACGGGCGGCTCTTCAAGGACCCGGCGCTCGCCCTCTGGGAAGTGGGGGAAGGGGCGCCCCGCGCGTACGACGAGCTCTTCCTGAACGAGGAGGCGAACAAGGGCTTCGTCCACCTCGACGTCGAGACCGCGGGCGCCGGCGCGCCGTTCGTCTTCGACTCGGGGACCGTCACGACCTGGTTGGGCGGGGCTCCCGCGGGCGACGGCGGGGCGGGCGGGGCGGACGTCGTCCAGGAGTGGGGGGTCGTCAAGGCCTCGCTCCGCCAGCGCCTCGTCGTCCCGGCCGTGGCCCGGGCGCCCGGGGCTCACGGCGCGTTCTGGAAGAGCGACCTCCTCCTTCGGAACCCGGGCGCGGAGGCGCTCCGGGTCGACCTCCGGTTCGTCCCGTCGGATCGAGGCGAGCCCGTCGAGGCGGTCGTGTCCCTCTCGCCGCGCGAGATCCGAGTCGTCGGCGACGTCCTCGGCTCCCTGTTCGGCGTCTCGACAGGCTCGGGGGCCCTTTTCCTCTCGCCCGAGGGAACCCGCGTCGTCTCGGCCACGAGCCGCACGTGGACGGCCGCCGCGAGCGGGACCTACGGGACGTCGATCGCGGCGGTCGACGTCTTCGCCGCCGCCAGCTCCCGCTTCCCCGTCACCTTCGCGGGCGGTCTTGCGGGATCGGGCTACCGGACGAACGCCGGGGGCGTCGACGTCGCGGGCCGCGGGGCGTCGGTCGCGCTGCGGTTCGCCTCCGAGTCGGGGTGGGCGGGCCGGCCCGACCTCAGGTTCGGGACCGAGGCGGGCGGCACGACGCAGCTCGACGGCCTCGCGGCGTGGTTCGGCGTGGAGGCCTGGAGGGCGGGGGCGCTCGACTACGCGCCCGCGCGGGGCGAGGTCGTCCCCTTCGTGACCGTGATCGACGAGCTCACGAACGACCCGACTTTCTGGCGTCCCGACCTGCCGGCCTCGGCGGCGCGGGCGATCCCCGCCCTCGTCCACGCCGACGGCCGGAACGGAGCGCGCTTCCGGAGCGACCTCTGCCTCTACAACGACTCGGACGAGCCGACGAGCGTCACGCTCGCGGCGAAGACCTGGGACTCGATCGCGGACGAGAAGGTCGTCACGCTGACGCTCTTCCCGCGCGAGTCGAAGGTCGTGAGGGACGCGCTCCGGGCGGTCTTCGGGCTCGAGGGGGTGGCCCGGCTGCGCTTCGTCTCGACGGGCGCCGGGGCGGACTCGGGAGTGAGGGTCACGTCCCGCGCCTACACGGTCCTTCCGGGGGGCGGCACCTACGGCGTGCCGCTTCCCCCGCTCAACGCGTTCCAGATGGCCGGGGCGGGAGAGTCGATCGAGCTCTTCGGCGTCCTCGGCGGGGCGTCGTTCCGGACGAACCTCGCCCTCGTCGACCTGACGCCGTTCGCGGACGGGCGGAGCGTCCGCGCGCGGGTCGAGGTGGTCGGGGACGGCGGCGCGACGCTCGACGCCTTCGATGTCAACGTCCCGGTCGCCGGCGGGATCCAGGTCGACGACCTCTTCCGCGTTCGCGGCCTCGGCGACGGCCCGGCCGCCGCCCTGATCCGGGTCTCCCCGGCGGGAGGTCTCGTCGGCGCCTACGCGACGTCGCTCGACCAGGGGACGAACGACGCGGTCCTCGTGCCGGCGGCTCTCGCCGCGAGGGAGTGAGGGGGGGCGGGGGGCGGGACGTCGAAGGGCCCGAGGCGCACGGTCCCGACCGGGTCGGGCCGGGACGTCACGCCTCCGCCGCGAAAGCCGCAGCGTGGCCGAGCGACTTCGACACCGTCCGACGGCCCTGCTAGCCTCGCCTCACGCCGCGGCCGCGCCGCATCCGATTCGGGGTGCAGCACGTAGTCGCGTGGAGGCCCGATGACCCGCCTGTCCCTGATGCTCCCCGTGATCGCCGTCCTCTCGATCCTGTCCGGCTGCGGGCCGGGCGCCGGCGCGAGCGCGCCCGCCGCGCCGCCGCCCCAGGTCCGGACGATCCGCGTCGTCCCCGAGGACGTCGTCCTCTCGACCACCGTCGTCGGCACGCTCGAGCCTTCGGCGCGCGTGGTCGTCGCGGCCCAGGAAGAGGGCGTCGTCACGGCGGTCGCCGTCCGCGAAGGGGACCGGGTCGCAGCGGGGGACCTCGTCGTCCAGCTCGACGACCGGCGGATCCGGGCCGAGCTCGCGGAGGCGGAGGCGCGGCTCCTCGACGCCCGCGCCCAGGCGCGGCGCGCGAAGGCCCTCGAGGAGGAAGGCCTCATCTCGCCGTCGGAGGCGGACACGATCCGGGCCTCCGAGTCGATGGCGGAAGCGAGGGCCGACCTCCTGCGGACCCGGGCCTCCTTCTCGCGGATCACGGCGCCCGTGGACGGGGTCGTCCTCGCGCGGCACGTGGAGGTGGGCAACCTCGCCTCGCCGCGCACGCCGCTCGTCGAGCTGGCGGCGGGACCGGGCCTGCTGCTTCGCGTCCCGGTCTCCGAGCTGGAGGTCGTTCACCTCCGTCCCGGGGACGCGGCGACGGTGAGGGTCGACGCCCTCCCGGACGTCTCGCTCTCGGCCCGGATAGCACGCGTCTTTCCGGCCGCCGAGGGGACGACGCGGCAGGTGACGGTCGAGCTCGCGCTCGAAGGTCCTCCGGCCGCGGTCCGGCCGGGCTTCCTCGCGCGGGCCGTCATGGCGCTGGAGCGCCGGAGGGGTGTCCTCCTCGTCCCCGAGGCCGCGCTGCAGCGCGGGTCGGAGGCGGCCCACTTCGTCTGGGTCCTCGACGGCGACACGGCGCGGGTCCGCCCCGTCGAGCCCGGCGAACGGGTCGACGGCCGGGTCGTGATCCGCGTGGGCCTCGCGGCCGGGGACGAGGTCGTCGTGGAAGGGCTCGTCCGCCTGCGCGACGGCGGCCCTGCCCGGCGCGCGAACGGCGGGAGCGGGTCGTGAGCGGGAACGGGAACGGGGCGCGCCGGGGCCTCGTCCACTGGTCGATCACCCGACCGGTCGGCACGTCGATCGTCGCGCTCGCGATCTGCATCGTGGGCGTGTCGATGGTGGGCCGGCTCGCGGTCGACCTCCTGCCGCGGATCGTCTACCCGCAGATCGGCGCCGGCGTCCGCAACCCGGGCGTCGACCCGGAGGTGATGGAGCAGACGGTCACGAAGCTCCTCGAGCGCAGGCTCGCGACGACCGAGAACGCGATCCTCATCACCTCGGAGTCGTCCGAGGGGGACACGGACGTCGACATCCACTTCTCCTACGGGACCGACGTCGACATCGCGCTGCGCGACGCCTCGACGAAGCTCGACCAGGCCCGGGGGGCGCTCCCCGAGGAGGCCGACCCGCCGACGATCGGCAAGCGCGATCCCTCGCAGATCCCCGTCCTGAACTTTGCCGTCTCCTCGCCCACGCGGGACGAGGGGTGGCTGAAGCGCTGGAGCGAGGACCAGCTCGCCCGGCAGCTCCTGACCGTCGAAGGGGTCGCCTCGGTCGACGTGGCGGGGGGCCTCGACCGGGAGATCCAGGTCCGGCTCGACCCCGAGCGCCTCCGCTCCTACCGGCTGACCGTCTCCGAGGTCCTGACGCGCGTCCGCGAGGAGAACCAGGACATCGCGGCGGGGCGACTCCAGTCGACGAGCCGTGACGTCGTGTCGAAGACGAAGGGGAAGTTCCGCTCCCCGGCCGACATCGCGGCCGTCCGCCTGCCCCTGCCCGGCGGCGGCGACGTCGCCCTCTCCGACGTCGCCGAGGTGAGCGACACGCACGTCGACGACCGGGTCTTCGCGCGGCTCGACGGCCGGCCGGCCGTCCAGGTGGCCATCTCCAAGCAGCCCGACTCCAACACCGTGCAGGTCGTCGACGGCTGCAACCGGGTGCTCGAGCGCCTGAAGCGCGACGGCTTCTTCCCGCCCGACGTGACGACCCAGGTGACGCAGGACCAGGCCTTCTTCGTCCGCGCCTCGGTGAGCGGCGTCGGGCAGGCGGCGGCGCTGGGCGGCGGCCTCGCGATGCTCGTCGTCTTCCTCTTCCTCCGGTCGGTGAGGCGGACGCTGATCATCGGCACGGCGATCCCGATCTCGATCCTCGGCTGCGTGGCCCTGATGGGGTCTTCGGGCCTCACGCTCAACATCATGTCGCTCGGCGGGCTCGCCCTCGGCGTCGGGATGCTCGTCGACAACGCCATCGTCATGCTGGAGAACATCGACCGGCACCAGAGGGAGCATCCCGACCCGGTCGAGGCGGCGCACGTCGGCGCCGGCGAGGTCTCCTCGGCGGTCGTCGCCTCGACGATCACGAACCTCGCCTCGGTCGCGCCGTTCCTCCTGATCACCGGCCTGGCGGCTCTCCTCTTCCGCGAGCTCCTCCTGACGATCTCCTTCGCGATCGTCGTCTCGCTCGTCGTCGCCCTGACGCTCGTCCCGATGCTCGCGGCCCAGCTCTTCAAGCTCAAGGCCTCCTCGGGCCTCGAGCGGGCGCGGCTCCTCCGGGCGGTCCCCGCGGCGATGGACGCCGTGACCCGGGCCTACGGCGCCGTCCTCCCCCGTGTCCTCCGGCACCGGGCGGCCGTCCTCGTCGTCGCCGTCCTCGCCTTCGTCGGCAGCGCCGTCCTCGCCGCCCGCCTCGGTAACGAGTTCCTCCCGCAGGTGGACGACGGCCGTTTCCGCGTCTCGATCGAGCTGCCGGTCGGCACGCCGGTCGACGTGACGAACCGGGCGACCCTCGCGGCGGAGAAGGTCGTCCGCGAGCTGCCCGCCGTGAGGCACGTCTTCGCGGCGGCCGGCGGCGGCGTCTGGGGGCGCGGCATGTGGGTCCGGCCACGCTACGCGAGCATGGAGGTCGAGGTCGAGCCGCGGCGGAGCCGCGGCCTCACGGCCTCCGAGTGGGTACGCCGGGCGCAGGCCGGGCTCTCCGCCCTGCCCGAGCTGGCAGACGCGCGCGTGAGGGTCCAGCCGCCGCGCATCCGCGGCCTGCGGACCTCGACCGGCACCGAGGACCTCGAGGTGAAGGTCTTCGGCGACGACCTCCCGACGCTCCAGCGGCTCGGGGAGGAGGTCGAGGCGCGTCTCGGAAAGCTCCAGGGGCTCTCGAACGTCGAGACGAGCCTCAAGGAGACCGCTCCCGAGCTGAGCGTCGTCGTCGACCGGCGGCGTGCCGCCGACCTCGGCCTCGACGTGGGGGAGGTCGGGCGGACGGTGAGGACGGCCGTCGGCGGGTCGGTCGCCACGCGCCTCACGGAGGGGGACCGCGAGTTCGACGTGAGGGTGCGGTTCGACCCGGCCAAGGTGAGGGACGCGGCCGAGATGGCCTCGCTCCCCCTCTTCCCGCGGAGCGGCGCGGCCCTGCGCCTGCGCGACGTGGCCGACGTTCGCGAGAGCTCGGCGCCTCAGACGATCCAGCGCGAGAACCAGAACCGGCTCGTCACCGTCGGCGCCTCGGTCCTCCCGCAGGTCTGGTCGATCAGCGAGGCGACGGAGGAGGCGCGGAAGGCCCTCGCCGACATCGTCCTGCCGGACGGCTATTCCGTCCGCTTCGGTGGCCAGCAGGAGGCGATCGACGAAAACCGCCGCGTCCTCGTGACCGTCGTCCTCCTGGCGGTCTTCCTCGTCTTCGCGGTAATGGCCATCCAGTACGAGTCGCTCGTCAACCCGCTCGTGATCATGGCGGCGATCCCGCTCGCCCTCGTCGGCGTCGCCCTCGCGCTGACGCTGACCGGGTTGCCGATGTCGGCGCCGGTCATGCTCGGGGTCATCCTCCTCGCCGGCATCGTCGTCAACAACGGCATCCTCCTCGTCGAGTACTTCGAGATCCGCCGGGCCGGCGGAACGTCGAGGCTGGACGCCGTCCTCGCCGCCGCGCCGCTCCGCGTGAGGCCGATCGTCATGACCGTCCTGACGACGACCGTCGGCATGCTTCCCCTCGCCCTGAACCACGCCGAGGGGGGCGAGCTGATGAACCCGATGGCGGTCGCCGTCATCGGCGGCCTGACGCTCTCGACGCTCCTGACGCTCTTCGTCGTTCCGTGCCTCTACCTCGCCCTCACGGGGCTTGCCGACCGGATGCGCGGGAGGCTCCTGGTGGACGGTTCGGGGAGCTGAACGGGCCGGCCGTCGCGGCCCGGAACACGTCTCCTGCTGCGCTGCAATAATCTGCACGGGGCCCGGGACGGCCCCGGCAGGAAGGAGGGCGCCATGGAGACGACGAGGCCGGCGGGGTCGAGGGTGATCGGGCTGGTCGAGGGGATCCTGGGGCGGGCGCGCGCCGAGGCGCTCGTGGCGTCGGTCGAGGTCGACCCGTCCCTCCTCCGCCTGCCTTCCGGCACGGTCTCGCGAGCCGAGCTCGCGCAGGCCCTCAACCTTCTCCTCTTCGACGACCTGCTCCGGCGGGTCCCCGCGGGCGCGCTCTACGTCCTCGACCGCGTCCGGCGCGGCGAGAAGGTCTTCCACGACCACGGGGCCGTCCGGACCGTCCTCGGCGAGACCGGGGCGCTCCCTCCGGGCGAGAGCGCGCTGACCCGGGTCCTGGCGCCGCTCGGCTACGAGGTCGGCGAGGTCTACCCGCTCGACCGCCTCGGGATGACCGGCCGGGCCTGGCGCCACCGCGACCTCCCGGAGACGATCGCGCAGTTCTTCGTGAGCGAGCTCCACGTCGACCGCTTCTCGCCCCGCTTCGGGGAGACCGCCGCCAGGGCCTTCGGCGCCTCTCGCGACCCGCTACCCGAATCGACCCTCGCCGCGCTCGAGGAGCTCGCGACGGCCGGGGCGCTCCCCGCCGAGACCGCGCGGCGCATCCTCCCCGACCTCGCCGCCGCCTTCGACCGCCAGCACCCTGTCCCGGCGCTCGTCGACTACGAGCGCCTTCTCGAGGAGAGCGCCGAGGCCGCCTGGATCGCGACCGAGGGGAACGCCTTCAACCACGCCACGGACCGCGTCGCCGACGTGGCGGCCCTTTCCGTCGAGGAGCTCGCCCTCGGGCGGCCGATCAAGGACCGCGTCGAGGTCTCCGCGAGCGGGCGCGTCCTCCAGACGGCCTACCGCGCCGCCCGCGTCGAGCGGCCGTTCGTCGGGCCGGACGGCGAGCTCGTCCTCCGCTCGGTGCCCGGCTCCTTCTTCGAGTTCATCACGAGGCACCACCACGAAGGCGGCCGCCTCGACCTCGGTTTCGACACGAGCAACGCGCAGGCGATCTTCAAGATGACCGAGCCGGTCCTCGCGTGAAGACGACGCGCGACGAGGTCCTCGCCTCTCTCCGCGCTCTCTTCGGGGAGAGCGCCGTCGTCGTCGAGCCGCACGAGCTCGAGCGCTACGAGAAGGGCTGGCGCTACGGCCGGGGAAGGGCGCTGGCGGCGGTACGGCCGTCGACGACGGAAGAGGTCTCCCGCCTCCTCCGCCACGCCTCCGCGGCCGGTCTGCGCGTCGTGCCCCAGGGCGGCAACACGGGCCTCGTCGGGGCGTCCACGCCGGACGGGAGCGGCGAGATGCTCGTCCTGAGCCTCGAGAGGCTCAGCCGGACGGTCGAGGTCGATCCCGTGGACAGGACCGTGACCGCGGACGGCGGGGTCCTCCTCAGCAGCCTCGACGCCGCCCTCGCCGAGCACGGCCTCCTCTTCCCGATCGACCTCGGGGCCGACCCCTCGATCGGCGGGATGGTCGCGACGAACACCGGCGGCACCCGGCTCCTGCGCTACGGCGACGTCCGCCAGAACCTGCTCGGCCTCGAGGCGGTCCTCGCCGACGGCACGGTCCTCGACCTGATGCGGCCGCTCCGCAAGAACAACACGGGGCTGGACACGCGCCAGCTCTTCGTCGGCACCTCGGGGGTCTTCGGCGTCGTGACGAAGGTCGTCATACGCGTCGTCCCGCGCCCCGTCCAGAGGGTGACGGCGCTCGTCGGCCTCTCGTCGGGGGCCGCCGTCCTCGGCCTCCTCGCGCACCTCGAGGGGAGGCTCGGGGAGGTCCTCACCGCCTTCGAGGCGATCGGCGCCGCCGCGCTTGCCCCGGTCTTCCGCCACCAGCCGCGTCTGCGCGACCCGTTCGGTGGACGACCTCCGGCCTACGCGGTCCTCGTCGAGCTCTCCTCGACGCTCGACCCGTCGCGCCTCGCGCTCGACGACCTCCTCGAGTCGGCGCTGGGCGAGCGGCTCGAAGCCGCCGACGGAGCGGGGATCACGGACGTCTTCCCGGGGAAGCCGTCGGACCTGTGGGAGATCCGGCACGGCGTCTCCGAGAGCCTCCGCAACGAGGGCGAGGTCCTCGCGTTCGACATCTCCGTCCCGCGCTCGTCGATGGCCGCCTTCGTCGACGCCGCGCGCGAGACCGTCGCCGCCGGCTGGCCCTTCGTCCGCTTTTGCGACTACGGCCACTGGGGGGACGGCGGCGTCCACGTGAACCTCGTCTGGAGGGCGGAGGACGCGCCGCGGGCGGCCGCCGAGCTGAAGGCCGAGCTGCAGCCGCGGCTCTACGACCTCGCCGTGAACGGCTTCCGTGGCAGCTACAGCGCCGAGCACGGCGTCGGACCGCACAACCAGGCCTTCTACGACCTCTACACGCCGGAGCTCGTGAAGGAGGTCTGCCGGCTGCTGAAGGCGCGCCTCGACCCGGCGGGGCTCCTCGGGACGGTCCGGCTGGGCTGACGGCGAACGGGCGGGCGGGGACGGAGGGCCGCGCGCCGACCTTCCCGCGAGATCGCCGCCGGTAGGTGCGGCCCGTCCGAAGTACCATGACCGGTCGGAGGTCGGTGGCCATGGCCTGGGGGCCGGCCCGGACGGGCCACGAACGGCGAAACGAGGCGAGCCGCAGGGAGTCGATGGTCCGCGTCGGCTGCCCGGCCCACAACTGCGGCGGGCGCTGCGTCCTCCTCGCGACCGTGAGCGACGGGAGGATCGTCCGCCTCGAGGCCGACGACCGTCCCGACCTCCTCGAAGCGCCCCAACTCCGGGCCTGCGCCCGCGGGCGGGCCTACCTTCGCCGCCAGTACCACCCCGACCGGCTCCTCCACCCGCTGAAGCGGGTCGGGAAGCGTGGGGAAGGGAAGTTCGAGAAAGTCTCCTGGGACGAGGCGCTCGACCTCGTCGCCGCCCAGATGCGCCGGGTGCGGGAGACGTACGGCCCCGGCGCCCTCTTCGTCCCCTACGGGACGGGCTCGTACAACCAGACGAACGGCTCGCACGTCGCCCGGCGCCTGATGAACGTCGCCGGCGGCTGTCTCGGGATCTGGAACAGCTACTCCTGGGCGGCCATCAACGTCGCGACTCCGACGGTTTACGGCACCCTCACGACCGGCAACCAGCGACAGGACTGGCTGAACGCGAAGCTGATCCTGATGTGGGGCTGGAACCCGGCGGAGATGCGCGACGGGACGAACAGCGACTTCTTCCTGAAGCTCGCGCGGCAGAGGGGCGCCCGAGTCGTCTGCATCGACCCGCGGCACAGCCTCTCGGCCGCCTCGCTCGCCGACGAGTGGGTCCCGATCCGCCCCGGAACCGACGCGGCGTTCATGACCGCGATGGCCTACGTGATGGTGACCGAGGGGCTCTACGACGCGGAGTTCGTCAGGACCCACTGCGTCGGCTTCGACGCCTCGCAGATGCCGCCCGGGTGCGAGGGGGAAGAGAGCTACCGCGACTACCTCCAAGGCGCGAGGGACGGCGTCCCGAAGACCCCGGAGTGGGCGGAGCCGATCACCGCCGTCCCGCGCGAGACGATCGCCCGCCTCGCGCGGGAGTACGCGACGATGGTCCCGGGCGTCCTCTACCAGGGCTACGGGATGCAGCGGCGGGCCTACGGCGAGCAGGTCGTCCGCGCCGGCTGCGTCCTGGCGGCGCTCGCGGGGAACGTCGGGATCCCCGGCGGCTGGGCCTCGGGCCTCGGGAACCAGGCGCCCGACGGCGGCCCATCCTGGACCGTCTTTCCGACCGGCGAGAACCCCTTCGGCGCGGCGATCCCGTGCTTCCTCTGGACCGAGGCGGTCCTCGGGGGCCGCGAGATGGGCGAGGCGGATGGCGTCGTCTTCTCGCGAAGCGTCGCGCGGGGGCGCGACGCGGCGGCGCTGTTCTCCAGGCGGGGCTCTTCGCGACCCCCCGGACCCCCCAGCGATGCCGAGGCGGCACCGCCTCCGTCGCGCCGCCTAGGGACCGACGTGAAGCTGATCTACGCGGTTGCGACGAACGCGCTCGTCAACCAGCACGCGAACGTGAACCGGACGGCGCGGATCCTCGCGGACGAGTCGAAGGTGGAGTTCCTCGTCGTCCAGGACAACTTCCTGACGCCGACGGCGCGCTTCGCCGACGTCGTCCTCCCCGCCTGCACGCAGTTCGAGACGTGGGGCGTCGAGGACGGCTGGAAGTACGGCGACGAAGTGATCCTCATGCCGAAGGTCGTCGAGCCTCCCGGGGAGTGCCGGAGCGACTACCGGATCTGTGCCGATCTCGCGAAGCGCCTCGGCGTCGAGGAGGCCTTCACCGAGGGGCGCGACGAGCGCGGCTGGGTCGAGTGGGTCCTCGACCGATACCGGGAGACGCGCTTCCCCGACCTGCCGCCGCTCGACGAGCTCCTCGAGAAGAACGTCGGCGTCTGGGCGAAGCCGGTGACCCGCCCCGCGGTGGCCTTCGAGGAGTTTCGGAGAGACCCGGGGGGGCACCCGCTCGACACCCCGTCGGGGAAGATCGAGATCTTCTCGAAGCCGCTCCACGAGAAGGGAAGGCCCGACGAGATTCCCGCCGTCCCGAAGTACGTCGAGGAGTGGGAGAGCCCGTTCAGCCCCGAGGCGAAGGCGTACCCGCTCCAGGTCATCGGGCACCACACGCTCCACCGCGTCCACTCCACGCACGACAACGTCGACTGGCTGGAGGAGGCCTTCCCGCAGCGCGTCTTCCTCAACCCGCTCGACGCCGGGGAGCGCGGAATCTCGGACGGCGACGAGGTCCGCGTCTTCAACGCGCGCGGCGCCGTGGTCCTCCTGTGCCGCGTCACGCCGCGGATCCTGCCGGGCGTGATCGACATCCCGCAGGGGGCGTGGTGGACGCCCGACGAGCGGGGCGAGGACCGCCGGGGCAACGTGAACGTCCTGACGAGCGAACGCTGGACGCCGCTCGCCTTCGGCACCGCGCAGCACACGGCGATGGCAGAGGTGGAACGGGCGGAGACGGGGAGCGCGGCGACGGCGCAGGAGAGAAGGCCGCGCCCGGCGGCCGCGGCGTTCCGGCTCCGGGAGGGGCGCCGGTGAACGGCCCCTTCGTCGTCCACTTCGACGCCTCGTCCTGCACCGGCTGCAAGGCCTGTCAAGCCGCCTGCAAGGACCACAACGACCTCCCCGCCGGGATCCTCTGGCGGCGGGTCTACGAGGTCTCGGGCGGAGGGTGGGCGCGAGCGGGAGCCGCGTGGAGGCACGACGTCTTCGCCTGGAACCTCTCCATGTCCTGCAACCACTGCGAGCGGCCCGTCTGCGCAGAGGTCTGCCCGACGGGAGCCGTCCAGAGGCGCGAGGACGGCGTCGTCCTCCTCGACTCCGACAAGTGCATGGGGTGCCGCTACTGCGAATGGGCCTGTCCGTACGGCGCCCCGCGGTTCGACGCGGCGCAAGGCGTCATGACGAAGTGCGACCTCTGCGCCGACCGCCTCGAGGAGGGGCTCGCGCCATCGTGCGTCGCCGCCTGCCCAATGCGCGCCCTCGACTTCGGGTCGCGCGAGGAGATGGCGGGCCGGTGCGGAGAGGCCGCCGGCTTCCCGCTCCCCGACCCGCGGCTGACGGAGCCAGCGCTGCGGCTGACGCCCCACCCGGCCGCGCCACGCTCGGAGGCGGACGGCGAGATCGCGAACGTCGAGGAGGTCGAGCCGTGAGGGAAGGCTCCCTCGTCGCCTTCACGCTCCTGACGCAGGCGGCGGTGGGGACGTGCGCGTTCCTCCTCGCGTTCGAGGTCCGCGCGGTCCGCGCGGGCGCGGGCGATTCCGTGGAGGCGGCCGCTCTGCCGATCCTCGCGTCCGCGCTCGTCGCCGCCCTCCTCGGCCTCGCGGCTTCGTTCCTCCACCTCGGGAACCCCCGCAACGCGGTCCGCGCGCTCGGGAATCTCCGCTCCTCCTGGCTCAGCCGCGAGATCCTCCTCGCGGCGCTCTTCACGGCCGCCCTCGCCGCGGCGACCCTCCTCCGGCTCCGGCCCGGCCCGGCGGGCTTCGCCACCGGCCTCGCGCACGGTTTCGCGGCGGTCGCGGGATTCGGCCTCGTGGTGACGATGGCGCGGGCCTACGGCCTCCGGACGGTCCCCGCCTGGGATCAGCGCGCGACGCCGGTCGCCTTCTTCGCGACCACCGTCGCGCTCGGGGCCCTCTCCGTCGCGGGGGGGCTCGCGCTCCGCGGGTCCGCCTCGACGGACCCCGCCCGGGGGCCGATCCCGCTCCTCGCGACGGGGCTCGTCGTCCTCGTCGTCGCCCTCGTATCGGGGCTCCTCTGGCTCCGTCGGCTCGCCGGGGGGAGCGGAGCCCCGCGCGAGGCCTTTGCGCGGACGGGCCGCGAGCGGCGCGGGCTCGTCGCGGCGCGGGTCGCCCTGACGGCGCTCGCCGTCGCCGCCGGCCTCGTGACCCGGATCGATCCGGACGCGGCGTGGCCCGTCGTCTCGGCCCTCGTCCTCGCCTTCGCCGCCGAGGCCACCGGTCGGGTCCTTTTCTACGAGGCGCGGGTCCGTTCGGGGCTCTGAGCGGACGTCTATTCCCCGCTCTCCCGGCCGTCCGGTTCCCGGTCCCCGTGGCGCGCGGTGAGGAGCGCCGCGGTGCCGAGGCCGCCGAGGACCCCGACGACGAGGACGGCGACGAGCTGCGTCCACCCGCCGACCGTGACCGGGTCGAAGAACGCCGCGGCAGCGCCGCCGAGGTCGAAGCCGGCGGCCGGCTCCTTCCGATACGCCTTGACCGCGACGAGCCCGATCATCCAGGCGCCGCCGACGACCGCAGTGACGACCGCACCGAACACGCCACGCCAGGCGATCTGCCGCCCGGTCATCCGCCGCCTCGCCACGATCGTCTCGGCGGTGAAGCGGGGCTCGCGCACGCCGAGCGGCGCGAAGCGCTGGAGGAGGATCAGCCCCGGGATTCCAGCGGCGATCGTGAACCAGAAGAACGTCCGCCAGCCGGCGGCGTCGACGATCAGGCCCGTGATCGGGCCGCCCAGGATGCGGGGCAGGCCGAAGAGCGAGGAGAAGAGGGCGTACTGGGTCGCCGAGAACCTCTTCTCAGTGATCCGCAGCAGCAGCACGCCGAACGCCCCCATCCCGAGGCCGCTCGTGATCATCTCGAACGCCATCGCGCCGTACATCACGGGGCGGCTGCCCGGCCAGTACGTGATCGCGATGTAGCCGATGTTCGAGAAGATCTGGAGGAACCCGAAGGCCCAGAGGGCGTGCCCGAGGCCGATCCGGGTGCACGCGACGCCGCCGAGGAACGTGCCGGTGATCGTCAGCGCCACGCCCGCCGTGCCGAGGACGAAACCGCGGTCGAACCCGCCGTACCCCATGTCGATGAGGAAGGGCCTGAGGAGCGACTGCGAGAGAGCGTCGGCCATCTTGTAGAGGACGACGAAGACGAGGATCTCGACGGCGCGGTGGCGCGAGAGGCACTCGAGGAACGGCAGCCAGACCGCGTCGCGCAGCGTCCTCGGACCGGCCGTGGGCTCCTCCGGCTCGGGAGAGCGCCACGTGACGAGGACGAGGGGCAGGTAGGCGAGGCCGAGGAGGAGGTTGACGGCGCCCCAGCCGAGGCTCGCCGCGGCCCAGATCGCGAGGCCACCCGAGAAGGTCATCGCCGCCCGGTACATGGCCGTGCGCAGGCCGACCGCGACACCGTGCTCCTCCTTCCGGAGGACGTCGACCGCGTAGGCGTCGATCGCGATGTCCTGCGTCGCGGCCGCGAGCGCGATCGCGAGCGTCAGGGCGAGCGCGACCCACGGCGTCTCGGGACGGTTCCCCACGCCGGAGAGCCCGAGCCCCGTCAGGGCGAGCGCCACCTGCGCGACGGCGATCCAGCCCCGCCGCCGGCCCCAGAACGGCAGCCGGAAGCGGTCCATGAGCGGCGACCAGAGGAACTTGAAGGACCAGGGAGCCTGCGCGAGGGTGAAGAGCCCGACGACGCGGATGTCGACGCCGATCGAGCGCATCCAGTCGGGGATCGCGATCCAGACGAGCCCGAGCGGCAACCCCGACGAGAACGAGAGCGCGACGACCGCCGCCACCCGCGACAGCGTCCGCCTTCGTGCTCCTGCCGGCGCCTCCGCAACCGCCTCGGTCATGGCCGGCGGATTGTAAGGGGAGGGGCGCTCGAGTCCTCCTGCGGAGAGATCCGAGGGCTCGACGTCGGCAACGTGGCGCCGGGTGAGGACCTACAGCGGAAGGAGGAAGGTGAACGTGCCGTTGACGGTTCCGGCGCAGCACCCGGGGCCGCCGGTCGACTCGCCCTGGAAGCTCCCGATGACCCCGTCGAGGGTGATCGAGCCGGTTCCCGCGACGTTGCCGGGGCAGGCGCCCGCGATGGTGAACCGGATCGTGACGGACTTGCCCGCAACCGTCCCCTCGAACGAGACCGGCACGAGCGTGCTTGCGCCCGAGATGGCGCAGCCCCGCTGCGTGATCACCACCTGGTCGGCCCACCCCCTGCCGCAGCCGTACTGAACGCTCATTCGCCAGGTTCCGCCCAGGTTCGTGCAGGCGGCCGGCTCGGTCGGGCTGCTGTTGTCGCAGCCCGGAAGGAAGAGGAGCGCCAGAAGGGCGACATGGGCGAGCCTGACTCTCATTCGGCCTCCTCGGGGGACGATTCCGGAGGGATGGCGACTGCCCCTTGCTGCGACGCAAAGAAGGTGCCGGAGTCCCGCGTCCTCTCCCGGTGATCCGGAGCGCCTCGCTGCCGTTCGTCCGCGAGGCGAGCGGCTTCGCGCGATCCGCGGCGCGGGTCCGGGTGAGGTAAGCGCCGCGAGCCCGCTCCGTCAGTAGGAGACCCTGCGAAGGAGCTTCTTCGACTGCGCGATCCAGTCCCTGACCTTCGCGAGCGCCGGGAGCTGGCGGACGAGCCTCTTCTCGGCGCTGACCTGCTTCATCCTCTCGAAGAGGTTCTCCGCCTTCCGGCCGGCCAGCTCGACGACGGTGCTGCTTCGGCCTCCGGCATCGGTGGAGGTCGCCGAAGGCTGGTTCCGGCCGGCCTAGCGCAGGGCCTTTCCGGCCATCTTCAGGATGTCGTCCAGCGGGTTGCCGTCGCCGTCGAGGTCGAGGATCGACGCGAGACCCCCCGGCGCGGCGGCGCCGGCCGACGAGCCGCGACCGCCCGTGGCCCCGCCGCCCATGAGACCGCCGAGCAGCCCGCCGAGTCCTCCGCCCGCGGGGGCGGACGGCGCTGCGGCCGCGCCGCCTCCCTGCTTCGCCATGTACCCGGCGACGAGCATCGCCAGCATCGGCAGCATCTTCTTCAGCACGCCCGCGTCGAGCCCCGACGCCGAGGACGCGTTCTGCGCGACCGCGCGGCTCACGTCCTTCCCGCCGAAGATCTGCCCCAGGACGTCGTTCCCGCGGTTCACCTCGGTCGGCTCCGGGGAGAGGACGTTGTCGAGGAGGCCTCCTCCGCCGAGCTGTCCGAGGAGGCCGCCGAGCCCTTCGAGGCCCGTGGGCTGCGCCTGCGCCTGCTTCTTGAACCCGCCGAGGATCGCCGGGGCGAGGGCCTCGGCGCCGCGCGCCGCCTGCGACTCGCTGATTCCCAGCTCCCGCGCCATCGACTGGAGGCCGCCCACCTGGGCGAGGATGTCGGTGATCTGCATGGGTCTCCTTTCCGGAGGTGTCCGTTCCGTCGCGTGTCCGTCCGGGCGGTCCGCCGCGTCGTCGACGGAGGTGCGCCGTTCCTCCATTCCGATGCCGAGCCTCGCGAGGTTCCCGCCGACGAAGACCATGGAGATCTCCTCGCGTCGGTTCCGGCGAAGGCGCGACGCTTTCCGATTGCGGGAAGGCGTCGCCGCTCGTCGGGGTTCACGGTACCGGCGGGCGGACCGGCGGTCAACACGCCGGGGGACGCGGCAGCGGAAGGGGCGCGGATGGAACTAGAATCCCCGTTTCGGCCGGCCCGGCCCGTGCGAGGAATCGACACATGCCCGAGACGAACACCCGACGATCCGAAGGACCCTCTCGCGCCCTGCGTTGCCGTTCCCTCCGCGCGACGGCCGCGATCGCTTTCGCGGCCGCCCTCGCGGGGCCGGCCGCGGGGCAGAAGGTCACCGAGGTCGTCTTCGACCACGCGGGGGCGGACACGCACGAGTACGTCGAGATCTACGCGAGCCCCGGAGCCGACCTCTCGGCGTACTCGCTCGTGGAGCTGGACGGCAGCGCCGGGGGAGACCCCGGGAAGCTCCTCCACGTCTATACGCCGACGACTGCCAACGCCGCGGGGTTCTGGACGACGGGATTCCTGACGTCGACGCTCGAGCGGCCGGCCTTCACGCTCCTCCTCGTCGCGGGCTTCACGGGAACGGTCGGGCAGGACCTCGACGCCGGCAACGACGGCGTCCTCGACGCGACCCCTTGGACGTCCGTCCTCGACGGCGTCGCCTTCTCCGACGGCGACGCGGGGGCGCGGACCTACGCGGCTCCCGTCCTCGACCCCGGCTTCGACGGCATCGCCGCGGCGCCGGGCGGCGCGTCCCGTTTCCCGTACTGGCGGGACACCGACTCGGCGACGGACTGGAAGCGGAACGACTTCGACGGCGAGGGGCTGCCGGGATTCACGGGAACCCTCGCGCCCGGCGAGGCCCGGAACACCCCCGGGTCGGTGACGCGCGTGACCGCCGCCGACTACTGGGCCGGCGTCGACGCGAGCACTCCGTCGGCCCTCCGGACGACGGTCCACGGGGCGATCGAGAACCACATCATGTTCCCGTACTCCTCCACGGCGACCGGCTCCATCGACACGTGGGACATCCTGAACCTGGCGGAAGAGGACCCGGTCGACCCGGGGATGATCCTCGACAAGTACAAGAACGCGCGCTACACGAAGATCACCGGGGGCACGGGGATCTACAACCGCGAGCACTCCTGGCCCAACTCGTACGGTTTCCCGAGCAACGGCGACATCCCCTACACCGACTGCCACCACCTCTTCGCGACGAACACCCAGTACAACGGCAACCGCGGGAACGACCCCTTCGGGACCTGCAGCAGCGGCTGCTCGGAGGACCCGACCGACCTCAACTACGGCTTCGGCGGCGGGAGCGGGACGTATCCGGGCAACTCGAACTGGTCCTCTCCGTCGACGAGGACCTACGAGGTCTGGAACCACCGGCGCGGCGACCTCGCCCGGGCGCAGCTCTACATGGACGTCCGGTACGAGGGGGGCACTCACGCCGTCAACGGGCAGTCCGAGCCGGAGCTGATCCTCACGGACAACCTCTCCCTGATCTCCGGGACCTCGGGCGGCACCGCCTACATGGGCCGCCTCGGGGTCCTCCTCCAGTGGCACCTCGCGGACCCCGTCGACGACGACGAGCGGGCGCGGAACGACGTGATCGAGAGCTTCCAGGGGAACCGGAACCCGTTCGTCGACCACCCGGAGTGGGTGGAGTGCGTCTTCCAGGGGATCTGCGGCGGCAACCCGTCCATCCTGTTCTCCGGCGTCCAGTCGGCGACGGACCCGGACCTCTGCGCCTCCGCGGGCGTCGAGGTGGCGTGGGGCGCGCCGTCGGCCTGGAACGACGACTGCACGTCCGGCTGCGACCGCGGGTTCCGGGTCCTCCGGGACGGCGCGCCGGTCACGACGGGCGGCTGTGCGGACCCCCTCCCCGCCTCCGCGACCTCGTGTACCGACACGTCCGGGACCGCAGGCGTCTCCTACGCCTTCGCCGTGGAGGCCTTCAACGACGAGGGAGAGACGAGCACGGGGAACAAGTCGATCTCCGCCGCCGACCGGACCGACGACGACCTCCCGCCGGTCCTCACGGCCGGACCGTCCGTCTCGTCGACCGTCTCCACGTCGTTCACGGTCACCTGGACGACCGACGAGCCGTCGGACAGCCGCCTCGAGTACGGCCTCACGGCCTCCTACGGCTTCACGGCGTACGACGCGACGCCCGTCACCGCGCACTCGCTCACGGTGACGGGCCTTTCGGCCACGACGGAGTACCACTTCCGCGTCGGCTCGACGGACCCCTGCGGGAACGGGCCGGCGTGGTCCTCGGACGCCACGGTGACGACGGCGGCCGTCGCCACGACCCTCGACGTCGGCGGCTACCAGCTCGTCCAGACGAGCCCGGACATGACCTTCACGCTGCCGCCGGGGACGACCGTCCCGGCGGGCGGCTACGTCGTCATCGGGCGGTACGCGGAGAAGTCCGCCTTCGAGACGCACTGGGGCGTGACCCTCGGGCCGAACGTCGTCTACCTGAACGCGAACAACTCGGGCGGTCCGCCGGTGATCAACGGTTCCGAGACCTTCACGCTGAAGAACGCCTCCGGCGTCGTCCTCGACGGCCCGACGATCGTGCTGCCGGCGACCTCCCAGAGCGTCCGGCGCAACGACCCCTGCCAGCCCGCGGGCTCGACGGGGAGCTGGACGTGGGGGGCCCTCGCCACGGCCACGCCCGGCTCGGGCGCAGGACCGGGCTGCGGGACCGGTCTCGTCATCAACGAGTTCAGCGACGCGAGCGCCTTCGCCAATGAGTTCGTCGAGCTCCACTGGGATGCTCCCGCGCCGACGCCCGCCCCGACGGTCACGACGGAGCCGGCGACGGCCGTGACGACGACCGGAGCGACGCTCCACGGGACGGTGAACCCGAACGGCGCCGCGACGACGGTGTCGTTCGAGTGGGGGACGACGACGGCGTACGGCCAGACGACGCCGGGACAGGCCGTCGGCGCCGGGACGACGGCGCAGGCGGTTTCCGCCGCGCTGACGGGCCTCGCCCCCTGCACGACGTACCACTACCGCGCGAAGGCGACGAGCGCGGGCGGCACGACGACCGGGGAGGACGCGAGCTTCCGAACGGCCTGCACGGGAGGGCGCTTCCACTCGCTGACGCCCTGCCGCGTCCTCGACACGCGGTTCGACGCCGCGATGGTCGACGGCGTGCCGCGCGTGGTGACGTTCCACGGGACCTGCGGGATCCCGGCCTCGGCCCGGGCCCTCGCCTCGAACTTCACCGTGACGCAGCCCTCCCTCGCCGGCTCGGTCTCCGCCTACCCGGCCGACGTCGCGTCGACGGGGACGAACGTCGTCTCCTTCGCCGCCGGGCGGACGCGAGCCTCGAACACGATCCTCAAGCTCTCGGAGGACGGCACCGGGCAGGCCCGGCTCGAGGCGACGGTCCCGGGCGGCGGGACGGTCCACGTCATCGTCGACGTGAGCGGGTACTTCGACTGATCGGAGCGGAGCGGGGCGGTCCCTACGCCCCGCTCTCGCCCCGCGCCCGGATCTTAGCGTCGATGAAGTCGGGGTGGGGGACGTTGAGAAGGCCCGCGATGCGGCGGATGAGGTGCTCCTCGAGGGGGTGCTTCTCGGCGTCGGCGAAGGCGACGAGCCACATCAGCTCGACGATCCGCTTCTTCTCCTCGAGGGAGAGCCCCTTGTCGACGAGGCTCGTGAACTCGTAGAGGGAGGTCGCCGCGTCCGCCTCGGCCTCCGCGAGGCGGACGAGCTCCTCCGTCTCGTCGAGCGGGAGGCCGAACGTCCCCTGGAGCGCGGTGCGGACGACCGTCCGCTCCTCGTCCCTCACCTCGGGGTCGGCGCGCATCACCTCGACGAGGAGCGCGGCGGCCGCGAGGCGGAGGCGCCGGCCCGGGTCGCCCGACTCCGCCGGCGCCGCGGCGAGGACCCGTTCCTGGAAGAACCGCTTGAGGGAGTCGATCATGGCCGGAGTCTCTCGTCCCTCGCGGGCGTCGTCCAGAGGACGGGAGCCGGAGGGAGGAACGAGGGGCGCTTCCGACCTCGTGCGGCGGCGGAAGGACGGTTCCTTACCGCGCGAGGCCCCGGCCGCCGTAAGGGCGCACGGCCCCCGCGTTCCGCTCCGCAACGACGAGGGCCTGGCCGGCTACTCCGCGCGCCGGGTCGTCGAGGTGCGGCCCGTGGCGCTCCGGCCGAGGTCGACGCCCTGGCCCGGCTCTCCCGGCCCCGCGGCGGCAGCGGCATGGACGAGCGAGAGAAGGTCGTCGAGGGGTTCGTCGAGGTAGGCGGGGAGCTCGCCCCGGTCTCGGGCCTCGCCGAGGATGCGCGCAACGAGGGCGGCCCCCTCGCGGGAGGCGGCCACCACCTTGCGGAAACGGGGGTCACCCTTCAGGGGCTCGAACGCCGCCTCGCGGAGGAGCCAGTCGAGGGCGGGCGCCACGTCGGCCTCGACGGAGCGCTCGAGGATCGCGAGGGCGTCGGAGGGGCGTCCCATCCGCACGAGTGCGGGAGCCGCGAAACCGCCCGAGTTCGAGACGAGCGTCGCGTCGGCGTCGGGGGCGAGAATCTCGGCGACGATCTCCCTCGCGAGTGCCTCGGCCTTCGCCGTGTCGTTCGCCTCGACGGCGTGGGCGAAGGAGACGAAGCGCCAGACCGGGCCGGTCGTGCTCCCCGAGGCGGCCGATGCCTCGGCGGCGGCGAGCTCCCGGCCGGCCTCGTCGAGACGCCGGAGCCGGACGAGGACGTACGCTTTCGCGGTGAGGAGCCAGGGGTGGCCGGGCTCGATGCGCAGCGCTCTCTCGAGGACGGCGAGCGCCTCGTCCGGCCGTCCTTCCTCGACGAGGCCGATGGCGGCGTTCCCCGCTCCGAAGAGCCGGAACGGGTCGAGCTCGAACGCGCGGAGGTTCCCGGCCACGAAGAGCCCGAGCGACCCCGGCCCGCCGAGCCACGAGCCGAGGAGGTTGTGGGCGAGCGGCTCGCGCGGCCCGTATCGGACCCCCTTGAGCGCGAAGCGGATCCCCTGCTCGGCGTCCGGGTGGACCGCCGACATCTCCGCGGCGCTCAGGGCGACCCACGCGTCGGCGCAGAGGGGGTCGAGGCCGAGGGCGCGCCGGGCCCACGTCTCCATCTCCGTGCGGCCGGGCTCGACGCTTCCGGTCGCCATCGACTTCTGCGCGAGAAGAAGGCCCGTCCGCGCGACGGCCACGGCGAGCTTCGGGTCGAGCTCGAGCGCGCGCCCGTAGGCGGTCATCGCGGCCTCGTAGTCGCCGTCCTCGCCGAGGTTCCCGAAGCGCTTCGAGAAGAAGTCCCCCTGGCGCACGGCCAGCTCCACATCGGAGGACGTCGCGCTCGCCGGAAGCGCCGCCTCCGCGGGGCGCAGGGCCTCGCGGATGCCGTCCGCCGCGCGCCGCGCGAGGTCGTTGTACCCCGAGCGCGGCCCCTCGAGCCGCCGGCTCCAGCGGACGCTGAGCCCGGGGAACTCGACGAGCTGGACGTTGAGGGCGAAGGTCTCTCCCGACGCCGTCAGCGACGTGACGACGACGTACGGAACGTCGTAGAGGGCGGCGATCTTCGAGGCGTCGTTCCCCAGCTTCTCCGTTTCGAGGCTCGACGGCGGGAGCTTCGTGTCGAGCCCCTCGACCTGACCGAGGAGCGTCGAGATCGTCTGGGGCACCGCGTCGGAGAGGTACTCGAGGCCGGGCGCGCCGAGGACCCGGCAGGGGAGAGCGACGAGGGACGGCTTTCCGGGCGCGGCGGCGCGGGCGAGGACGTTCCAGGGCCGAAAGTGGGCGAGCGCGAGGACGGACGCGACGACGAAGACGCCCGCGGCCGCGAAGGCCGCGACTCTCGCGGGGCGCCGAAGCCCGTGCGCCGCCGCGGGCGGCAGGGCGCCGGACGCCCGCGAGGTCGATCCCGAGGCCGCCGCCCGGAGGGCGAGGGCGACGTCGTGTGCCGACGAGAAGCGGTCCGCGGGCCGTTTCTCGAGGCAGCGGCGGACGATCGCCTCGAGCACGGGGGGGACGGGCCGGCCGGGCCGCGAGAGCGGCGGCGGGTCCTTCGAGAGGATGGCGGCGATCGTGTCGGCCGACGTCTCGGAGAGGAAGAGCGGCTCGCCGGCGAGCATCTCGTAGAGGACGCATCCGAACGCGAAGACGTCCGATCGGGGGTCGCACGGGAGCCCGCGGACCTGCTCGGGAGCCATGTAGCCGAGCGTGCCGAGGACCTGGCCCTCCATCGTCTCGGCGCGCACGGTGGGGAGGTCCGAGCCGCGGCGGGGCCCCGACTCGGGCTGCACGAGCTTGGCGAGGCCGAAGTCGAGAATCTTGACGTGGCCGCCGTCGGTGACGAAGAGGTTCTCGGGCTTGAGGTCGCGGTGGACGATGCCCCGGGCGTGGGCGGCGGCGAGGCCGTTCGCGATCTGGACGGCCCACTCGAGCGCGGTGCCGAGCGGAACGACGGTCTCGTGGAGGCGGTACCGGAGGCTCTGCCCCTCGAGGAGCTCCTCGACGAGGAAGGGCTGCCCGTCGTGAGTCCCGATGTCGTGGATGGCGAGGATGTTCGGGTCGCTCAGCGCGGCCGTCGCGCGCGCCTCCTGCTCGAAGCGGCGGAGCCGGCCGGGGTCGGCCGCGAAGACGGCCGGGAGGACCTTGATCGCGACGTCTCTTCCGAGGCGGTGGTCCCGGGCCCGGAACACCTCCCCCATCCCGCCCGCCCCGATTCGGGAGACGATCTCGTAGGGGCCGAGGTGCGTCCCGGCGTCCACTCTGTCTGCTTCCTTTCCGAAATTCTAAGGGATGGGGAGTCCAGGTTCGCGGGGCCGCGCGGCGAAGGGCGGCGGGTGAACGGCGACCCGCTCTGTGCCTGGGGAAAAGCGCCGGGGAGGACCTTCGGAGCGCGTCGCTCGCGAACGGACCCGGAGATCGGGGCGGGCGCTCCGCCTCCTCGAGATGGGAGGAGCCGGGACGGAAATCACCCGGGCTGCCGGGCGAGCAGGTCCTCGGCCACGGCAGGACGCACCGCCGTCAGGGGACGGTCTGCTGCCTGACCGAGGTCGGAAGGTCAGCCCCCCATAACCTCCGCCTCGTACCCGAGGTTCGGGGCGAGCCAGCGCTCGGCCTCGGCGAGCGGCATCCCCTTGCGGCGTGCGTAGTCGGCAACCTGGTCGCGGCCGAGGCGGCCGACGGCGAAGTAATGCGCATCGGGGTGGGCGAGGACGAATCCGCTCACGGACGCCGCAGGGAACATCGCGAGGCTCTCGGTGAGGGTGATGCCCGCGTTGGCGGGGGCGTCGAGGAGGGCGAAGAGGGTCCTCTTCTCGGTGTGGTCGGGGCAGGCGGGGTAGCCGGGGGCGGGGCGGATGCCGCGGTAGCGCTCGCGGATGAGGTCGTCGTTCGTGAGGGCTTCGGTCTGCCCGAAGCCCCAGGCCTCGCGGGCCCGCTTGTGGAGGCGCTCGGCGGAGGCCTCGGCGAGGCGGTCGGCGAGGGCCTTGGCGAGGATGGAGCGGTAGTCGTCGTGGTCCTTCTCGAAGCGCTCGCAGAGCGCCGGGAGGCCGTGCCCCGCGGTGACGGCGAAGAGTCCGACGTGGTCGCGGCGGCCCGACTCGCGCGGGGCGACGAAGTCGGCGAGGGCCTCGTAGGGCGCGCCGCCGCTCTTCTCCTGCTGCTGGCGGAGGGTGTGGAACGTCGCGAGGAGGTGCTCCCCCTTCGGGTCGGAATAGAGCTCGAGGTCGTCGCCGACGGAGTTGGCGGGGAAGAGGCCCCAGACCGCGCGGGCCTGAAGGAGCCGTCCCTCGACGATCTCGGCGAGGAGGGCCTCGGCGTCGGCGAAGAGCTCGCGCGCCTTTTCGCCGACGACGGCGTCGTCGAGGACCTGCGGGTAGCGGCCGCGCAACTCCCAGGCGTGGAAGAAGGGCGACCAGTCGACGAACGGGACCAGGTCGGCGAGCGGGACGTCCTCCTCGACGCGGACGCCGGTGAAGGACGGGACCGGCAGGTCGGCCGTGGCCCAGTCGAACGTCCGCTTCCGGGCGCGCGCCCCGGCGAGCGGGAGGAGTGGCCTCGCCTGCCGCCCCGCGTGGTCCCCGCGCAGCGTGTCCTGGAGCGCCGCGTTCTTCGCGAGGAACGCGGGGCGCAGCTCGTCCGAGAGGAGGCTCCCGGCGACGCCGACGGCGCGGCTCGCGTCGGCCACGTGGACGACGGGCTGGAGAGCGGCGGGGGCGATCTTCACGGCCGTGTGGGCGGGGCTCGTCGTGGCGCCGCCGATGAGGATCGGGACGGCGATCCCCTCGCGGGAGAGCTCGCGGACGGTGTGGACCATCTCGTCGAGGGACGGCGTGATGAGGCCCGAGAGGCCGACGAGGTTCGCTCCCGTCTCGCGCGCGGCCTTCGCGATCCGGTCCGCGGCGACCATGACGCCGAGGTCGATCACCTCGTAGCCGTTGCACGCGAGGACGACGCCGACGATGTTCTTGCCGATGTCGTGGACGTCCCCCTTCACGGTCGCCAGGAGGACCTTGCCGGCCGCCTTCATCGTCCCGGCCGCCTTCTGCGCCTCGAGGTAGGGCGTCAGGACGGCGACCGACTTCTTCATGACGCGGGCGCTCTTGACGACCTGCGGGAGGAACATCTTCCCCGAGCCGAAGAGGTCGCCGACGACGTTCATCCCGGCCATGAGCGGCCCCTCGATGACGGCGAGCGGCGCGCCGAGCTTCTCGAGAGCCTCGAGCGTGTCGACCTCGACGTGGTCGGCGTTCCCCTTCACGAGGGCGTGCGAGAGGCGCTCCTCGACGGTGCCGGAGCGCCACGCCTCGGCGTGGACGGAGACGGCGTGCGCGGCGCCTCCCTCCTTCGCCTTCAGCCCCTCGGCGAAGGCGACGAGCCGCTCGGTCGCGTCGGGGCGGCGGTTCAGGAGGACGTCCTCGACCATCCCGAGGAGCTCCTTCGGGACCTCCTCGTAGACGGCGAGCTGGCCCGCGTTGACGATCCCCAGGTCCATCCCAGCGGCGATGGCGTGGTAGAGGAACGCGGCGTGCATCGCCTCGCGCACGGGGTTGTTCCCGCGGAAGGCGAAGGAGACGTTCGAGACGCCGCCCGAGACCTTCGCGTAGGGCAGCTCGGCCTTGATCCGCCGCGTCGCCTCGAAGAAGGCGAGGGCGTAGTCGGCGTGCTCCTCGATCCCCGTGCCGACCGTGAGGACGTTCGGGTCGAAGATCACGTCCTCGGGAGGGAAGCCCTCCTCGTCGACGAGGATCCGGTAGGCCCGGCGGCAGACCTCGACCTTCCGTTCGGCGGTGTCGGCCTGCCCCGCCTCGTCGAACGCCATGACGACGGCGGCAGCTCCGTGGCGGCGCACGGTCCGGGCCCGCTCGCGGAAGGCGGCCTCGCCGTCCTTCAGGCTGATCGAGTTGACGACGGACTTCCCCTGGAGGCACGTCAGGCCCGTCTCGATGACCTCCCACCGGGAGCTGTCGATCATGACCGGGAGACGCGCGATGTCGGGGTCGGCCGAGAGGAGGTTCAGGAAGCGGCGCATCGCGAGGGCCGAGTCGAGCATCCCCTCGTCCATGCAGACGTCGAGGACGTTCGCGCCCCCCTCCACCTGCTGGCGCGCGACGCCGAGCGCCCCCTCGTAGTCGCCCGCGGCGACGAGCCTGGCGAACTTCGGCGAGCCGGTGACGTTCGTCCTCTCGCCGACGACGATGAAGTTGGAGTCGGGGCGGATCGTGAGCGGCTCGAGGCCGGAGAGGCGTGTGAGCCGGTCGACCGTCGGGACGGAGCGCGGCGGAACCCCCTTCACGGCCTCCGCGATGGCCCGGATGTGCGCGGGATTCGTGCCGCAGCAGCCGCCGACGAAGTTCACCCATCCCGCCTCGGCGAAGGATCGCAGGTCCTTCGCCATCGACTCCGGCGTCTCGTCGAAGCCGCCGAAGGCGTTCGGGAGCCCCGCGTTCGGATAGGCCGAGACGAGCACCGGCGCGATCCGGGAGAGCTCCTCGATGTACGGCCGCATCTCCCTCGGGCCGAGGGCGCAGTTGATGCCGACGGAGAGGAGCGGGGCGTGGGAGACGGAGTTCCAGAACGCCTCGACCATCTGCCCCGAGAGGGTCCTGCCGCTCCGGTCGGTGATCGTCACCGACAGCATGAGGGGGACGGCCGTCCCGCGCTCGGCGAAGACCTCCTCGACGGCCACGAGCGCGGCCTTTCCCACGAGCGTGTCGAAGACGGTCTCGACGAGGAGGAGGTCGACGCCGCCGTCGAGGAGGCCGCGGACCTGCTCGGCGTAGGCGGAGACGAAGTCGGCGAAGACGTTCGTCCGCTTTCCGGGGTCGTTCACGTCGACGGCGAGGGAGAGGGTCCGGTTCGTCGGGCCGACCGACCCGGCGACCCACGCATGCCGGCCCGGGTTCGCGGCCTCGAACGAACGGACCGCCTCGAGGGCGACGCGAGCGGCCGCGGCGTTCAGCTCGCGGACGTGCGCCTCGAGGCCGTAGTCGGCCATCGAGATCGCCTGCGCGTTGAACGTGCAGGTCTCGATCACGTCGGCCCCCGCGTCGAGGTAGAAGCGGTGGATCTCGCCGACGACGTCGGGCCGCGTGAGCGGGAGGACGTCCGCGCACCCCTTCAGCTCGCGCGGGTGCGCCGCGAAGCGCGCGCCGCGATAGGCGGCTTCGTCCAGCCGGTAGGGCTGGATCATCGTCCCCATCCCGCCGTCCAGGACGACGATCCGCTCGGCGAGGGCCCGCGCGAGCGCCTCGGGAACCGCCGCGGGTCTCGTCACCGGCCCCCCGCCGCCGTTTCGGCCGCCCGGGCCGTCTCCTCGCGCGCGGGGAGCGACGCGAGGACCCGCTTCACGACGTCGTACCGGGCCATCGGCATCAGGTGGAGGCCGCGCGCCCGCTCGGAGATCGCCTTCGCGAGCTCGATCCCGATCGCGAGGCCTTCCTCCGCCTCGAACTCGGGCCCCTTCTCGGCCGCCTTGCGCATCCGCGCGAGGATCGCCTCGGGAACGACCATCCCGGGGACCTCGTTGGCGAAGTAGAGCGCCTGCTTGAGGCTCTTCGGCGGGATGAGCCCGACGAGGACCGGGATCAGCCGGCCCTCGGGCCGGGCGAAGAAGCGGTCGAGGGCGGCGACGTCGTAGACGGGCTGCGTCTGGGCGAACGTCGCCCCCGCCTCGATCTTGGCCGAGAGCTTGGAGACCTCGACGTCGAGGTCGGGCGCGGCCGGGTTGGCCGCGCAGGCGATCGCGAACGAGGTGGAGGTCCCGATGGGGGCTCCCGCGATGTCGACGCCGGCGTTCAGCCCCCTCACGATCCGGAGGAGGCCGAGCGTGTCGACCTCGCCGACGTGTCGCCCCTGCGGGTAGTCGCCGATCTTCAGAGGGTCGCCGCCGACGACGAGAAGCGCCTTGATGCCGAGGCCCGCGGCGCCGAGAAGGTCCGACTGGATGCCGAGGACGTTGCGGTCGCGGGGGGAGAAGTGGAAGACCGTGTCGACGCCGGTCTCGTGCCGGATCATGTGAGCGACGGCGATGGAGGACATCCTGAGGCGCGCCATCGGGTTGTCGGTGACGTTCACGGCGTCGACGCCGTAGCTCCGGAGGAGCTGGGCGCCGTCGAGGGCGGCCGAGGCGTCGGTCCCCTTCGGCGGCTCGATCTCGACCGTCACGACGAACGCCTTCGGGTCGGCCAGCTTTCTCTTGAGAGGAGAGGTCTCGAGCGTCGCCTCGGGCAGAGGGGCGGCGGGAGCCGTCACGACCGCCCTCGCGACGCGCGCGACCTCGGTGCGCCTCTTCCCGACGACCTCCCTCGCCATCGCGGCGATGTGGGCGGGGGTCGTGCCGCAGCAGCCGCCGACGATCGCGGCGCCCGCCTTCACGAAGTCGCGGGCCACTTCGCGGAAGTAGTCGGGGGTGGCGGGGTAGACCGTCCGCCCCGAGACGTTCCAGGGGTAGCCGGCGTTCGGCATGACGGCGACGGGGACGCCGACCTCGGACACCACCTTCTGGAAGACCTCGAGCGTCTCCTGCGGGCCGATCGTGCAATTGAGCCCGACGATGTCGGCCCCGGCCTCCTCCAGCCGGGCGAACGCGCCGGCGACCTCGGTCCCGAAGGTCGTCTTGCCGTCGGCGAGGAACGTCATCGAGGCGAGGATCGGGACTACCTTCGACAGGTCGCGTGCGGCCCGGATCGCCTCGATCGCCTCGAGCGTCGAGGAGAACGTCTCGAAGAGGAGGAGGTCGACCTTCTCCTCGAGGAGGATCCGGATCTGCTCGGAGAAGAGCTCGCGGACCATCGCCTTCGTGAGCGGCCCGTAGGGCTTGACGAGCTGGCCGAGAGGCCCGACGTCGCCCGCGACGAGGACGTACTCGCCCGCGGCGGCCTCGTGCGCGAGGCGCACGGAGGCGCGGTTGATCTTCTCGAAGGAGTCGGCCCAGTCGAACTTGGCGAGCTTTACCCGGTTCGCGTCCCAGGTGTTCGTCGTCAGGATCTGCGTCCCGGCCTCGACGTAGTCGTCGTAGACCTCCCGGACGAGACCGGCCTGGGCGATGGAGAGCGGGGAACGCGGGCTCTCGGGGGCGGCGCCGCGGGAGACGAGGAGCGTCCCCATCGCCCCGTCGGCGAGGAGGATCTCTCTCTTCAGGCGGTCGCGGATGTCGTGCTTCATGAAAAAACCCCTCCGAGGACGAAGGGGCGTTTCGTGCGATTCGCTTCCGTTCGGCCTCGATTTCATCTCTCCCCGGCCGTGCCGGAGCGGGAATTGGCACCTGTCACCACCCCCTCAGGACGCCGCGGGCGTCCGAGGGGAGAAGCCGGTTGCCGCGGCATCGCAGGGCCCGTCCCTCCGCCGCTCGTGATGAAACCCGGACTCAAAGAACCGGGCGGAGCGTAAGGGAGCCCGCTTCGGGTCGTCAAGGTGGCGGACGCGCGGCGGCGGACGCGCCGGTGAGGCGACGCGGGCCGTCGACGGCCGGACGGGCCGACCCGTGACGCGGCGCACATGCGAACCGCCGGCTGGTTTAGACTTGCGCCCCAATGAGAGTCCTCGTCGTCGGCTCGGGGGGTCGGGAGCACGCCCTCGTCTGGAAGCTCGCCCAGTCACCGGACGTTCGGGAGATCTACTGCGCCCCCGGCAACCCCGGCATCGCGCAGCACGCCACCTGCCTTCCGATCGGCGTGACCGACATCGTCGAGCTGGCCGACTTCGCCGAGAAGATGAAGGTCGACCTGACGGTGGTGGGGCCGGAGCTCCCGCTCACGCTCGGCCTCGTCGACGAGCTGGCCAAGAGGAGGCTCCTCGCGTTCGGCCCGAACAAGCTGGCCGCCGAGCTGGAGGGGTCGAAAGTCTTCTCCAAGGCCTTCATGCGCAAGTACGAGATCCCGACCCCGGAGGCCGAGGTCTGCACGACGCGCGCGGAGGCGGAGAAGGCGGTCAAGGCCCTCGGGCTCCCGTGCGTCTTCAAGGCCGACGGCCTGGCGGCGGGCAAGGGCGTCGTCATCGTCCGCGACGAGGCGGAGAGGGACAAGGCGCTCAAGCTCTTCTTCGGCGAGCGCGTCTTCGGCAGCGCGGGGGACCGGGTCCTCGTCGAGCGGTGCGTCACCGGCGACGAGGTCAGCTTCATGGTCCTCTGCGACGGCGAGCGGGCGATCCCGCTCGCGACGGCGAAGGACTACAAGAAGGTCTTCGACGGCGACCGCGGGCCCAACACGGGTGGGATGGGAGGGCACAGCCCCTCGGTCTTCGTCGACGCGGCGACGGCCCGGGAGATCCTGACCGACATCGTCCACCCGACGCTCCGCGGCATGGCCGAGGAGGGGCGGCCGTTCCGGGGCGTCCTCTACGTCGGGCTGATGCTCGAGAACGGGATGAAGCCCTACGTCCTCGAGTACAACGTCCGCTTCGGGGACCCCGAGACGCAGTGCATCGTCATCCGGATGGAGGACGACCTCCTCCCCTACCTCCTCGGCTCGGCCCGCGGGAAGTTCGACGAGAACGCCAAGCCGGTCTGGAAGAAGGAAGCCGGCGCGGCCGTCGTCCTGTCGGCCGACGGCTACCCGGGCCCGTTCGAGCGCGGCAAGCCGATCGAGGGGATCGACGAGGCGACGGCCGAGGACGGCGTCTTCGTCTTCCACGCCGGGACCGCGAAGTCGGCCGACGGCCGGCTCGTCACCGCGGGCGGCCGGGTCGTCGTCGTCGCCGCGCGGGCCCGGGGCCTCTCCGAAGCGCTCGCCCGCGCGATCCGGGGAGCGGAGAAGGTCCGTTTCGAAGGGAAGCACTTCCGCCGCGACATGGGGACGAAGGCGATGGAGATCCTCCGCGAGCGGACCGGCTCCGGCCTGACCTGACCACGGAGTCGGGGTCAGGTCTACCTTCTACACTCTGCGAGCCGGAGAGGCCCGCCCGCGGGGCTGCGATGCTTTCGCGGCGGCTGCTAAAGTCCGCGGACATGAACACGGCTCTCGCCGCCTCGCTCGTCCTCTTCCAGATGGTCTCCTCGCACGCTCCTGTTGTGGCGACGGCCTCGGCGGGAGGGCTGACGTGGACCGCGCCGAAGGCGTGGACAACGGTTCCCTCGACCTCCACCATGCGCGTGGTCACCTACCGGGTGCCGGCCGCCGCGGGGGACTCGGAGGGGGGCGAGGTCGCGGTCTTCTTCTTCGGACCCGGGCAGGGGGGCTCGACGCAGGCCAACGTCGACCGCTGGATCGCGCAGTTCAAGGCCGAGAAGGGGAGCGCCGGGCCCGGCAAGCCGATCTCGATGAAGGCCGGGACGATTCCGGTCACGATCGTGACGACCGAGGGGACCTACTCCTCCGGCATGCCGGGGGGCGCGATGACGCCGAAGCCGGGCTGGGCCCTCCGCGGCGGGATCGCGGAAGGCCCGCAGGGGCCCGTCTTCTTCAAGATGGTCGGCCCGAAGAAGACGGTCGTCGCCGCGACGCCCGCGTTCGACGCTCTCCTGAAGTCGCTGAAGAAGGGGTGATCCCGGCGGCTCAGGACGTCCCGTAGGTCGACGCGAACGGGTCCTCGCCGGGCCGGCGCGAGACGCCGTGGTCCGGGTTCGCCGCGAGGTGCTCGAGGACCTTCCATGCCGTCTCTGCCCCCACGTTCGCCTTTTTCGCCCACTCCTCGGCCGTCCGGTACGAGCCGGGCGAAGAACGCAGGGCGCCGAGGAGCGCCTTCTGCACGTCGAGGACGGCCGCGGCTGCCTTCTTCCCCGCCTCGACGCCGGGCTGGTGGTAGGCGTTGATCCCGACGAGGAGGGCGTAGAGGCCGACGGTCCTCTCGAACAGGGCGACGAGCGCCCCGATCGAGCGGGCCGAGACGTCGCCGACGGTGATCGTCACCGAGCCCCGGCCCTTCTCCGTCAGCGCTTCCCGCGTCCCGAGAAGGAACCCGTGGAGGTAGTCGCCGGCGGTGACGTCCTCCTCGACGGCGAGCGACGGGAGGCCGTCGCGGCGGTCCTTCAGGACCTCGACGAACGTGGCGAAGAAGTTCGGCACCCCCTCGCGCAGCTGCTGGACGAAGGCGTGCTGGTCGGTGGAGCCCTTGTTGCCGTAGACGGCGATCCCCTGGTGGACGGTGTTCCCCGAGAGGTCCTTCTCCTTGCCGAGCGACTCCATGACGAGCTGCTGGAGATAGCGGGAGAGGAGGAGGAGCCGGTCCTTGTAGGGGAGGACGACCATGTCCTTCAGGCCGCGCCCGCCGGTCTCGCGGTACCAGGCGAGCGCGAGGAGGGCGGCCGGGTTCCGGCCCACGTCGGGGATGCGAGTGGCGACGTCGCAGGCGCGCGCCCCCTCGAGGAGGCCGTCGACGTCGAAGCCCTGAAGCGCCGCCGGGAGGAGGCCGACCGCCGAGAGCTGCGAGGTGCGGCCGCCGACCCAGTCCCACATCGGGAAGCGGGCGAGCCACTTCTGGCGCACCGCGCGCTTGTCGAGGTCGCTCCCTTCCTGCGTCACGGCGACCGCGTGCCGGCCGAAGTCGAGCCCCTTGGCGGTGTAGGCCGCCTGCGCGACGAGCATTCCGTTCTTCGTCTCCTTCGTCCCCCCCGACTTGGAGACGACGACCGTGAGCGTGCTGCGGATGCCGCCGGCGGCCGAGATCCGGTCCATCTCCCGCGCCAGGCCGTCCGGGTCGGTGTTGTCGAAGAAGAAGGGGTGGATCCGGTCGTCCGAGCTCCCGAGCGCGTCGGAGACGAGCTGCGGGCCGAGGGCTGAGCCCCCGATGCCGATCAGGAGGAGGTTCTTGAAGCGCCCGCCCGACTCCGTCGCGATCTTCCCCGCGTGGACGTCGGCCGCGAACGCCTTGATGCGCGCGACGGTCTCCTCGATGGCCCGGCCGAGCTCGGGCTCAGGCGCCAGCTCGGGAGCCCGGAGCCAGTAGTGCCCCACCCGGCGCCCCTCGTCGGGATTCGCGACGGCCCCGGCCTCGAGCGCCGCCATCGCCGAGAACGCGGCCGGGAAGGCCTCGGAGAGGAGCGGGTCGCTCGTCCGCGCGTGCGTCGGCAGGCAGGTGCGCGAGACGTCCACGAGGAGCGGGACGGAAGGGACGTGGGCGGAGAGGCTCCGAAGCCTGGACAGGGACGAGTCGGTCACGATGCACCTCGGTCGAGACGCTGGGACCACCTTAGACTAACCGGAAAGGAGCATCCCATGGCCGACGGGAAGAGCCTGGTCCTCGGAATCGACGTCGGGGGGACCAAGATCCTCGCGGGCGTCGTCGACGAGACGAGCCGGATCCTCGGGCGGGGGAAGGTGAAGAGCCCCTTCCGCGGGGGCCCGGCGGAGATGACGGCGGCCCTCGTCGCCGCGGCGGACGCGGCGCTGGCCGAGGCCGGGGCGGGCCGGGCGGACGTCGCGGCCCTGGGCCTCGGCCTGCCCGGACCGCTCGACGAAGGGCGGACGACGCTGCTGCGCGCCATGAACCTCGGCGTGGAGCGGTGGGAGGTCGCATCGGCCCTCGAGCCGGCCTTCCCTGGCGTCCCGAAGCGCCTCGAGAACGACGTCAGGGTCGCGGCCCTCGGGGAGGCGCGGCTCGGGGCGGCGAAGGGGGAGCGCCTCGTCGTGGCGATCTGGGTCGGGACGGGGATCGGCGGCGCGGTCGTCCTCGACGGGAGGCTCTGGCTCGGCCGCAACCGCAACGCGGGGGAGATCGGGCAGTGCTTCGTCGACCTGAAGAAGGCGGGGAACGGGACACTCGACGGGACGCTGGAAGGGATTGGCGCGAAGGTCGGGATGACCTCCTTCATGCGCCGCAGGGTCGAGAAGGGGGAGAGGAGCCAGGTGGCGCGATCCGTCCTCGAGAAGGACGGTCGGCTGAAGGGCTCGGACCTGCGCAAGGCCCTCGCGGCCGGCGACGGGCTCGTCGAGCGGGCAGTCGCGCGGTCGGCGCGGGCGGTCGGCGTCACCGTGGCGAACCTCTGGAACGTCTTCTCCCCCGATCTCTTCGTCCTCGGGGGAGGCGTCGCGGAGGACGTCGGGGAGGGCTATCTCGAGCAGGTCCGCGTCGCGGCGAGCCGCTACGCCTTCTTCACGGACCTCGCCGGGGTCCGTATCGTCCGGTCGACCCTCGGCGACGACGCCGGAGTCCTCGGCGCCGCCGTCCTGGCGAGGGAAGGGCCCGACGGGCCCGCCCCCGTTTGACCTCGGGGGACGGGATCGTGACAATCAAAGGTTCGTGAGCTGCTCCTCCTGTTCCCTCGGCACCCTCGTCAACCCCGGCGGCAACTACGTCGGGGCCCGCCTCGCCGACGCGATGGACGGGAAGGTGACGGTCGTCCTCGCGGGGGAGGTCTCGCTCCGGAAGGGGGAGCGGATCGTCGTCGAGACCGAGGAGGGGCCCGAGTTCGCCGAGGTCACGACGTTGAGCCCGGTCCTCGCGAAGGCCTGTTCCCAGAAGAAGGCGAAGCGCCTCCTCCGGCTCGCCTCCGACTCCGAGTCGGCCGACTTCGCCGAGCGGCTCGAGCTCCAGGAGGAGGCCGCGAGCTTCGCCTCGAAGCGGATCGCGGAGATGCGCCTTCCCGTCAGCCTCGTCAAGTGCGCCGTGCCGTTCGACCGGAGGCGGATCACCGTCCTCTACTCGTCCGACGAGAGGGCGAACCTGAGGGACCTCTGCCGCGAGATGTCCGAGCGCTTCCGCCTCCGGGTCGACGCGAGGATGGTGGGCGTGCGGGACGAGACGAAGATCGTCGGCGGCATCGGCCCGTGCGGGCTCACGCTCTGCTGCTCCACGTGGCTGAAAGGCTTCCACCCGGTCACGATCCGGATGGCCAAGCTCCAGGGGATCACCCCGAACCCCTCGAAGCTGACCGGCATGTGCGGCCGGCTCAAGTGCTGCCTCGCCTACGAGCTCGAGGGGGGGATCGAGGCGGCCCGGAAGATGGGGAGCAAGGGCCCGGACCGGAGAGACGCCGAGAAGAAGGCGCCTCCTCCAGCGGCGTGAGCCGGCCGCCCCTGCTCGGTTAGACTCCGCCCAAAGATCGCTCATCGAGACGGCCTCCCCGCTCGGGAAGGAGCCTTCATGCCGCCGCTACGCAAGCCCCCCATGCCCGGCGCCCCTTCGGGCGCTCCGGACCCCGCCCCCGAGATGGGGCCGCGGAAGTTGATCCGCCCGTCCCTCTCGGACGTGAGGCGTGAGCCGGGAGGCGCCCGCGGCGTGCGCAAGGGAGCCCCGCCGGAGCAGACCAACGCCGAGTCGTTCTACTACCTCAAGCAGATGCAGGCGCGCACGCTCATGGTCGTCCAGCTGGTCGACGGCGAGGAGCTGCGGGGCTGGATCGAGTGGTACGACAAGGACGCCCTGAAGCTGAACCGGGACACCGGCCCGAACCTCCTCCTCCAGAAGAGCGCCATCAAGTACCTCTACAAGGAGGAGGAGGAGCGCCAGTTCCGCCGGCGCAAGGCGCGGACGGAGCGCGGGGGAGCAGGCGGGAACGGCGGGAAGGGCGGCCCGGCGGGAGGCGCGGCCGGCTGAGCCGCCGGGACCCCGGGCGCGCGCCGCCCCCCGGGGAGGAGCGCCGGCCGCCCGGCGGCGCTAGACTTCGCGTCATGAAGACCGAGAACCTGTCGCGCGAAGCCCTGAAGAAGTACGCAGCGAAGAACCGGGAGGCGTTCGAGGCCCTTCTGAAGGACTTCGTCGAGCTCCCGAGCATCTCCGTCGACCCGACGAAACGGGACGCCATCCGTGAGAACGCCAAGCTCGCGGCCGACGTCATCCGCCGGTTCGGAGGCGAGGCGAGCATCCTCGAGACCGACGGGCACCCGATCGTCTCCGGGACGTGGGGGAAGAACCCCGCCTGGCCGACCGTCACCGTCTACAACCACCTCGACGTCCAGCCCGCGTCGATGGAGACGGAGCCGTGGCGGACGGAGCCCTTCACGTTCACGAAGGACGGCGACCGCTACTTCGGCCGCGGTACGACCGACGACAAGGGCCCGGCGCTGACGGCCCTCTTCGGCATCCGGGCCGCCCTCGACGCGGAGCTCCCGGTGAACCTCCGCGTCCTCTGGGAGTTCGAAGAGGAGATCGGCTCGCCGAACTTCGAGAAAGCGATCGCCGCGCACGCCGCCGAGCTCGCGACCGACTCGGTCCTCGTTTCCGACACGATCTGGATCGCGCGCGGCAAGCCGGCCTGCCCGGCGGGCCTGCGCGGCCTGCAGGGCTTCCTCTTCACGCTCCAGACGGGCGAGACCGACCAGCACTCGGGCGTCTGCGGCGGCGCGGCGCGCAACCCGATGGCCGAGCTGATGAAGCTCGTGAACGAGTGCTTCGACGCCACGACGGGGAAGGTGAAGATCCCCGGCTTCTACGACGACGTGATCCCGCCGACGAAAAGGGAGCTCGAGGACTTCCGGCGCTCGGGCTTCACCGTCGCCGGGTTCAAGAAGGACCACCTCTTCCGGTCGCTCCGGACGAACGACGCGCTCGACGTCATGAAGAGGATCTGGGCGCAGCCGACCTTCGAGATCCACGGAATGATCGGCGGCTACACGGGCCCGGGCGTGAAGACGGTCATCCCGCCGAGCGCGGAGGTGAAGGTCTCGTGCCGTCTCGTCCCCGATCAGACGGGCGAGAAGATCGCGAAGCTCGTCACGAAGTTCGTGAAATCGAAGAACAGGGACGTCGTCGTCCACGTCAAGAACCGCCTCGACCCCTACAAGGGAAAGACCGAGGGGCCGCTCGCCGAGGCCGTGAAGCGCGCGGTGAAGTTCGCCTTCAAGCGCGAGCCGGTCTTCGTCCGCGAGGGGGGCTCCATCGGCGCCGTCGTGACGATGGAGAACGTCCTGAAGTGCCCGGTCATCTTCCTCGGCCTCTCGCTGCCCGAGCACGGTTACCACGCCCCGAACGAGAACTTCGACTGGGAGCAGGCCTCCGGCGGCATGGCCGCCTTCACCCGCTACTTCGCCGAGGTCGCCTCGCTCGGCAAGCCGTCCTCGATCGCGAAGCCCGGCCCGCGCCCGGCGAAGCCGGCGGCGAAGAAGGCCGCCCCGAAGAAGCCCGCGGCCAGGAAGGCCCCCGCGAAGAGGGCGAAGCCCGCGAAGAAGGGAAAGAAGTAACCCCGGTCAGGCTTTCTCGCCACCGGAAACCGAGAGCCCCCGCGTCGAGCGGGGGCTTTCGCTTCCAGGGCCGCGCCGAAGGAGAGCGCGCACCGAGGGCACGAGAGCACGAGAGCACGAGGGGGGTGCTTCGGGGTCTCGTCGATTCCTCCGGGGGCCGCGTGCGGGTCGGTACGTCTCACGGCCTCCGCCTGCGCGCGGCCGACCCGTTACCGCGCCGGACGGCCCGCGAGCGGGGCCCGCGCGAACTCCTCGCTTCGCTCGTCAAACAGCGCGCGGGCCTGATCCGCTCGCAGGCCGTCCGGCGCGAACGGGTCCCCGGCCGTGCTCGAGGTCGGCTCGCGAGACGCACCGACCCGCCCGCGGCCTGGCGAGCGTCAGACAAACACGAACGGGGTCTGGTCTACGTTCTACACTCTGCTGTGTGAGGTCGAACGCATGACACCTCGCGAGCTCGTTCGCTCCTGGGTCGAGGCCTTCAACGCCGCGGACGTCGAAGCCCTCGCTGCCCTCTACGCCGAGGACGCGGTGAACCACCAGGTCGCGGAATCACCCGTCGTGGGCCGCGAGGCGATCCGTCGGATGTTCGTCGAAGAGTTCGCCGCAGCCCACATGGTCTGCATCGTCGAGAACCTCTTCGAAGAGGGGGAGTGGGCCATTCTCGAGTGGCGCGACCCGCTCGGCCTCCGCGGGTGCGGCTTCTTTCACGTCGTGGGTGGCCGGATCGCGTTCCAGAGGGGCTACTGGGACAAGCTCTCGTTCCTGAGAGCCCACGGCCTGCCCCTGCCGGATCGGGACTGAGCGGCGCGTTCGGCCTCGCCTGCTCAAGCGGGGGCTGAGGCCTTCTTCTGCGTGTGCCACCGTATCGAGGGAGGTGAGCGGGCGGGAGGGGTGTCCCGCGAGCGAGCGTTCGAGCACGCGCGGGGCCCCGCACGGCTCCGCGAGCAGGCCATCGGAAAAAGCGGCCGCGCTGTTTGACGAACGAAGTGAGGAGTTCGCGGCCGCGCCGATGGCACGCGGAGCGGGGCCGATGCGGGTCGCGCGCGCGCAGAGCGAGCCGTGGGACACCCCTCCCGCCCGCGGGCTCAAGGCACGATCCTCGAAGTCCGTACTTTCTGGTGCCCTGGTGCCCTGGTGCCCTGGTGCCCTGGCGCCCTGGTGCTCCCGTGATCCCGTGCTCCGGGTGCCCCGGGGCCGGCGCCGGCCGCTACGCCAGGAGCGCCGCTTTCCAGCGGGACATCCCCGTGGCCGCGACGAGGTCGTCGGCGGGGAGGGGACGGCGGGCGGCGAGCTCGGCGCGGGCGACGTCGAGGAGGGCGGCGCGCGAGGCGAGGACCCCGGGGTCGATGCCGAGGCGCTGGGCCGCCGCGTCGCGGCGGACCTTGAGCGCGTGGACGGCCTTCTCGAGCTGCGGCTCCGGGCGCACCGGCTCGCCCCGGCGCGGAGGGGGCCAGGACGACGGCGGCAGGGCGCGGGCGGTCTCGAGAGCTTCCTTCAGGCGCGAAGCAAAGGCGGGAGGAACGGGGCGCGGGAAGAGCGCAGCGAGGTCGTGCTCGCCTCCGGCGGCGCGGCGCGAGAGGGCGAGGAGCGCCTCGTTGTGGAGGACGCGGAAGGGCGGCAGGTCGAGCGCGCGGGCCCGCTCGTCGCGGGCGCGCCAGAGCTCGCGCAGGAAGGCGCGCTCCTTCGGCGACAGGCTGTTGGAGCCCTTGATCCGCCAGTCGTTCTCCGGGTCGTCGGGCGCGGCGGAGAGGTCCTGCGCGAGGAGGCGGGAGCACTCCTCGGCGTGCCAGTCGAGCCGGCCCTTCGCGCGGAGGTCGGCCTCGAGGGAGGCGACGAGGGCGTGGAGGTGGAGGACGTCGGACGCCGCGTACGAGACGAGCGTGGGCGAGAGCGGGCGCCGGCTCCAGTCGGCGCGCTGGCTCGACTTGTCGAGAGTGACGCCGAGGCGGGCGGAGAGGAGCGCGGCGAGGCCGATCTCCCGGAGGCCGAGGAGCTGGGCGGCGAGCATCGTGTCGAAGATCGTCCGCGGGCGGAAGGCGTAGCCCCGGGAGAGAAGGCGCAGGTCGTAGTCGGCGCCGTGCAGGAGGAGCGTCCGCTCGGCCAGCGCGGCGAAGAGGGGGCCGAGGTCGAGACCGGCGAGCGGGTCGACGAGCCATGCGCGCCCGTTCCGGGCGAGCTGGAGGAGACAGACCTTCTCGAAGTAGTGGTGGAACGAGTCGGCCTCGGTGTCGAGGGCGACGGCGTCGAGGGAGTGGGCCGAGAGGTCGTCGACGAGCCGGGCGAGGGTGTCGGCGCTGGCGACGAGGAGGGGCGTTTCAGAGGCGTAAGTCACTGCGTGGTCGGAAGTCACGGGCGGTCGCTAGGGTAGCACTCCGGAAGCCTTTCTCCTTGACGCGCCGAGAAACGGGGGTCGATACTACGTGTGGAAAAAAGTGGTCGAGAGTGGTCGATCGTGGGCGTAACGGATGCCCCGGTCGCCACCCCGCCTCCTTTTCCGGAAACGACAGATGCAGCGCCTCCGCGGCAGTGCCGAGTCGACGGTCGACGAGAAGGGCCGGATCAAGGTCCCAGCGATCTTTCGCGAACCGATCGAGTCGGCCTTCGGGAGCGAGTTCTTCGTCACGTCCGTCACGGGCATCGAGATTCTCGTCTATCCGCTGCCCGTCTGGGCGGCCTTCGAGGAGAAGCTCGCCGCGCTCCCGTTCGTCCACCGCGCCCGGCAGAAGTTCCTCGAGCGCTACAACACGTACGGCCAGACGGTCCGCATGGACGCCCAGGGCCGGATCCTGATCCCCTCCCTCCTGCGCGAGACGTCGGGAATCGGGAGCGAGGTCCTCGTTCTCGCCCAGGCCGACTCCCTCAAGGTCGTCGACCGCACCCGGCACTTCGCCGCCCTCGCCTCCGTGCCGATCACCGATGAGGACTACGACGATCTGGCCCGCTCCCTCTGACGCCGAGGCGGTGTGGAGCGGCCCACGCACGTCCCCGTCCTCCTCCGGGAGGTGCTCGACGCCCTGCGGCCGGAGCGGGGAGGGGTCTTCGTCGACGCCACGCTCGGGCTCGGCGGCCACGCCGAGGCGATTCTCGACGCGTCGCCCGACGTCCGCCTCGTCGGGATCGACCGCGACCCCGAGGCCCTCGCCGTCGCCGGCGAGCGCCTCGCGCGATTCGGCGACCGCTTCGTCGCCGTGGAGGGGCGCCACGAGGAGCTGGCCCTCCACCTCGACCGGCTGGGCCTCCACGAGGTGGACGGCGTCCTGGCCGACCTCGGCGTCTCCTCGATGCAGCTCGACCGGGCAGAGAGGGGCTTCTCATTCATGAAGGACGGACCTCTCGACATGCGCATGGGCCCGTCGGGCCCGACCGCCGCCGACCTCGTGGCCGACCTCTCCGCCGACGAGCTCGCCCGGGTCTTCCGCGACTTCGGCGAGGAGCCGCGCGCGAAGGCGGTGGCCCGTGCGGTCGTCGCGGCGCGCGAGACGGCGCCGATCCGGACGACGGGCGAGCTGCGAAGCCTCGTCGCGAAGGCCGTCGGCGGCCGGCGCGAGGAAGGCCGCGACCCGGCGACGCAGGTCTTCCAGGCACTGCGCATCGCCACGAACCGCGAGCTCGTCGAGCTGGAGCGCTTCCTCGACGACGCCATCTCGCGCCTCTCCCTCGGGGCGCGCCTCGCCGTCCTCTCGTACCACTCGCTGGAGGACCGCATCGTCAAGAACGCCCTCCGCGACCGGTCGGCGGGCTGCAGCTGCCCACCCTCCTTCCCGGTGTGCGTCTGCTCGCGCCGACGGGTCCTCGCCCTCCTCACGAAGAAGCCCGTGCGGCCTTCGCCCGAGGAGGTCTTCGAGAACCGGCGCTCGCGCTCGGCGCGCCTGCGCGTCGCCGAGCGGGTCGCCGCGAGCCCGCCGAGGTCCGGCTGAGGGGCCGTGTACGCTGTCCGGCGCCCCGTCGAGAACGTCTACCTCGTCCGCGAGCCTGACCGACGGCGGACCCGGGAGCTCCTCGCCCTCGTCCTGACCCCCCTCGCGCCGATGGCGGTCCTCTTCGCCGCCATCTGGACGAACCTCGAGACGTTCCGGCTCGGGTACCAGATCGAGCGCCTCCAGAAGCAGAAGGAGAGCCTCGCGGAGAGGCAGCGCCAGCTCGAGATGGAGCGCGCGGGCGCCTCGGCCCTCGCCCGCGTCGAGGGAGTCGCCCGCAGGCAGCTCGGCCTCGTGACGCCCGGCCGGGGGCAGCTCGTCTTCGTGAAGGACGGGGTCCTCGCCCGTCCCGCGGCCGCCCCCCGCCGCGAGGCTCCCGCGCTCCCCGAGATGCAGGGCCCGCCCGCGCCGATCCGGACGGAGGAGGGCTTCTGAACGCCTCGCCCGGGCGCCCGACCGCGCGCCGCGCGTACGTCCTCGTCGGGTTCGCCGGCCTCTGGATCCTCGTCCTCCTCGCCCGCCTCGTCGAGCTGCAGGTCGTCCGCCACGACGAGTTCGTCAAGAGGGCCAGGCGCCAGCACGAACGGACGGTGGAGCTGGCGCCGCGGCGCGGCGCGATCGTCGACCGCGAAGGCCGCCCGCTCGCGGTGACGACGAACGTCGAGTCGGTCTTCGCCATCCCGTCCGACATCGAGAGCCCGCGCGCCGTGGCCCGCCAGCTCGCGCCCCTCGTGAAGATGCCCGCCGCCGAGCTGGCCCGCAGGCTCTCCGACCGCGAGCGCGATTTCGTCTGGGTGGCGCGCCGCGTGAGCGACGAGACGGCCCGGGCCGTGAAGGCGGCCGCGCTGCCGGGCGTGAGGCTCCTGAAGGAATCGGCCCGGCGCTACCCCGAGGGGACGCTCGCGGCCTCCGTCGTCGGCTACGTCGGCACCGACAGCCAGGGCCTCGGCGGCCTCGAGTCGCGCTGGGACGACGAGGTCCGGGGCCGGCCGGCCCGGGTCACCGTCCTGCGCGACGCGGTCCAGCGCTCCTACGCCATCCAGCCGGGGACGCCGGGAGGCGCGGCGCGCCGGTCCGGCGACGAGGTCGAGGGGGCCTCCCTCCGGCTGACGCTCCACGCCGGTCTCCAGCACGTCGCCGAGCAGGCGCTCGCGGCGGTCCGCGCGGAGACCTCCGCCCGGACGGCTTCGGCCGTCGTCCTCGACCCGGCGACGGGCGAGATCCTCGCGATGGCCACCGTTCCCACGTTCGACCCGAACCGCTGGTCGGACACGACGGCCGAGCAGCGCCGTTGCCGCCCCATCGCCGACGCCTACGAGCCGGGCTCGACGTTCAAGGTCATCACGGCGGCCGCCGCGATCGAGGCGGGGACGCTCGGCGCCGACGACGTCGTCAACTGCGGCGGCGGGTCCCTCACGATCGGGCGCAAGACGATCCGCGAGCACGGGCGGGCCGCCTGGGCCGCCCTCCCGCTCATCGACGTCCTCGCCCACTCCTCGAACGTCGGCGCCGCCTACATCGGCCTCGCGATGGGCCGGGCGAACTTCCACCGCGCGATCCGCGCCTTCGGCTTCGGCAGCCGGAGCGGCGTCGACCTGGAAGGCGAAACCCCCGGTCTCCTCAGCGACCCGTCCTCGTGGAGCGCCCTCTCCCTCCCGACGATCTCCTTCGGCCAGGAGATCGGCGTGAACTCGCTGCAGCTCGCGCGGGCCTTCGCGGCGATCGCGAACGGGGGCGTCCTCCCGACGCCGCACCTCGTCGCCGAGGTCGTGCGCCCCGGCGCCGAGCCCATGCGACGGGCCCCTGCGCCCGGCCCCCGCGTCCTCTCGGCGACGACCGCGGCCGAGATGCGCCGCCTCCTCGTGAAGGTCGTCGAGGCGGGGACGGGGCGGAAGGCGGCGGTGCCGGGCTTCACGGTGGCCGGAAAGACCGGGACCGCGCAGAAGGCGATTCCCGGCGCCGGCTACTCGCCCGACCGCTACGTCGCCTCCTTCTACGGGTTCCTCCCGGCCGAGCGGCCGCGCGTCGTCATCGGCGTCCTCGTCGACGAACCGAGGGGAAAGACCTACGGCGGCGACGTCGCCGCCCCGGTCTTCTCCGTGATCGCGGCCGAGGCGATGCGCGTCCTGGGCGAGCCGGGCCTCCCGGCCGAGGACCGGGTCACGCCGACGATCCTCACCGCGGACCTGTCGCGGGGCGCGGGGCCCGTCTCCGGCGCCCTCCCGCCGGGCCTCGTCCCGGCCGCCCTCCGCCCGGCTCTCGAGCCGGAGGACTTCGGCCGCCTCGCCTCGGGCGAGCGCCTCGTCCCCGACGTGGCGGGCCGCCCCGCGCGCGAGGCCGTCCAGGAGCTGGCCCGGCGCGGGTTCCGCGCGCAGCTCGCGGGGCACGGCTTCGTCGTGGCCCAGGAGCCCGCGGCGGGGACGCCCCTTGCGCGGGGGAGCGCGGTCCGGGTCACGCTCTCCTTCGACCCGCCGGTGAACGACGCCGCGCTCGGCGGCCTCCCGCTCGCGACGCGGGGGCTCGAGCCGTGAAGCTCTCCGCCCTCGTCGAGGGGATCCCTCACCGTCTCGCGGGGCCTCCCGGCGACCCGGAGCTGAAGGGCGTCACCCACGACTCCCGCCGCGCAGGCGCCGGCATCCTCTTCGCGGCCTTCCCCGGGAAGAAGCTCGACGGGCGGGCGTTCGTCGCCGAGGCCGTCCTCGCCGGCGCCCCCGCGGCCCTCGGCGAGGCTCCCGCCCCGGAAGGGGTCGAGGTGCCGTACCTCGAGGTCGAGAATCCCCGCCGCGCCGCCGGCCTCCTCGCCGCGCGCCTCGCGGGCGACCCGAGCGGGAGCCTCGTGATGGCGGGCGTCACCGGGACGAGCGGCAAGACGACGACGACGCTCCTCGTCGACGCGGTCCTCGCGGCGGCGCACCCGAAGCGCGGACTCTTCGGGACCCTCGTCTACCGCTGGGGCGAAGGGGTTGCCGGGACGGTGGACGCCTCGCGGACGACGCCCGAGGCCACCGAGCTGCAGCCCATGCTCGCGGCGCTCGTCGCGGAGGGCGGCACGGCGGCCACGCTCGAGTGCTCCTCGCACGCCCTCTGGCTCGAGCGCCTCGCCGGGTGCGCGTTCGACGTGGCGGTCTTCCTGAACCTGACGCGCGACCACCTCGACGACCACGGGACGATGGAGGAGTACTTCGAGGAGAAGGCGAAGCTCTTCACCCTCCTCAAGCCACGAGGCGCCGCCGTCGTCAACGCCGACGACCCGTGGGGCGCGCGGCTCCTCGCGCGCCTCCCGAGGGAGCGGACGCTCTCGTTCTCCCTGGCCTCCGGCAACGGCGCGGACGTCTCCGGCGAGGCCCGTCCCTCGGCGGACGGGCTCGCGCTCCGCGTCGAGCGGCGGGCGACGGGCGAGGCGTTCGAGATCGCCTCGCCCCTCCTCGGAGCGCCGAACGCCGAGAACCTCCTCGCGGCCGCGACGGCGGCCCTCGCCCTCGGCCTTCCGCCCGGCGAGATCGGCCCGCGCCTCTCGGCCGTCTCGAGCGTCCCGGGCCGCCTCGAGAGGATTCCCGCCCCCGCCGGCCCGCTCGTCCTCGTCGACTACGCCCACAAGCCGGCCGCGCTCGAGGGGGTGCTGAAGACGACGCGCGCCCTCGCCGCCGCCCGCGGCGGGGCGCTCCACGTCGTCTTCGGCTGCGGCGGCGACCGCGACCGCGGCAAGCGCCCCGAGATGGGGCGGATCGCCGCTGAGCTGGCCGACCGCGTCGTCGTCACCTCCGACAACCCCCGCTCCGAGGACCCGGCGTCGATCGCGGGCGAGGTCGCGGCGGGCGCGGCCGCCGCCGGGCGCGAGCCGCTCGTCGTCCTCGACCGGCGGGAGGCGATCCACCGCGCGCTCGAGGGTGCCGCCGAGCGCGACGTCGTCGTCGTGGCGGGGAAGGGGCACGAGACGTACCAGGTGACCGCGGGGAAGAAGGAACCGTTCGACGACCGGGTCGTGGCCCGGGAGGCCCTCACCGCGACCCGGGACGCAGGGAAGGGGGAGCCGTGAGCCTCTCCCTCGGCCCCGATCTCCCCGAGGTCTCCCGCGTTGCCGTCTTCGGCCTCGCCAAGTCGGGCCTCGCGACGGTGCGCGCGCTCCTCCAGCGCGGGGTCGCCGTCGTCGGGACCGACGCCGCCTCCGCCGCGAAGCTCGGGCCGCTCCCGGAAGACGCCGGCCTCGAGCTCGCCCTGGGAGGGCACCCCACCGAGCTCCTCTCGGGCGTCGACCTCTGCGTCGTCTCGCCCGGCGTCCCGATGTCGATCCCGGCGCTCGACGCCGCGCGGGCTTCGGGAATCCCGGTGATCGCAGAGGTGGAGCTGGCTTCCCGGCTCGTGCCCGGGATCGTCGTGGGGATCACGGGGACCAACGGCAAGTCGACGACGACCGCCCTCGCCGCGGCCCTCCTGCGCGACGCGGGGCGCGACGCCGTGGCCTGCGGGAACTTCGGGACGCCCTGGATCCAGTTCGCCGCGGACGCCTCGTCCCCGGCCGGCAGCCCGGCTCCCCCGACCCGGGTCTGGGTCGTCGAGCTCTCGTCGTTCCAGCTCGAGGGGCTCCGCCGCTTCGCCCCCGACGTGGCGGTCCACCTCAACCTGACGCCCGACCACCTCGACCGCTACCGCTCCGTCGACGACTACGGCGCGGCCAAGGCGAGGATCTTCGAGAGCCAGGGAGAGGCGCAGGTGGCCGTCCTCAACGCCGACGACCCGCTCGTCTCCCGGATCCGCACGCGCGCCCGCCGCCTCGCCTTCAGCCGGAGCCGCGACCTCCCCCTCGGCGCGTGGCTGAAGGATGGCGTCTTCCTCGCCGACGTCACCGGGAAGGGGCCGCGCGTCTACGCGAGGCGCGAGGACCTCCAGCTCCCCGGCTCGCACAACGCCGAGAACGCCCTCGCCGCCCTCGCCGCGACGATTCCCCTCGGGGTCACCCCGGAGACGGCGGTCCTCACGTTCCGGAGCTTCAAGGGCCTCCCGCATCGGACCGTCCTCGTGAGGACCCGGGGCGGCGTCGCCTGGTACAACGACTCGAAGGGGACGAACGTCGACGCGACGCTGAAGAGCCTCGACGGTTTCCCCGACGGCCGCGTCTTCCTCATCCTGGGCGGCAAGGACAAGGGAGACGACTTCGGCCGCCTCCTCCCCCTCGTGAGGCAGAAGGCGCGCAAGGTCCTCGCCGTCGGCGCGGCGGGGCCCGCGGTGATGCGCGCCCTCGCGGGCGGGGCGCCGTGCGAGGAGGCCGGGACGATCGCGCGGGCCGTCGAGGCCGCCGCCGCCGAGGGGCGGGCGGGCGACGTCGTCCTCCTCTCGCCCGCCTGCGCCTCCTACGACCAGTTCCGCAACTACGAGCACCGGGGCGAGCACTTCGAGGGCCTCGTCCTCGCGCTTCCCGAGGCGGGGGCCTGACGTGGCGCGCAAGCTCGCCGTCGACCGCTTCCTCGTGGCGCCCGTCGTCCTCCTCGTGGCCACGGGCCTCCTGATGATCTACAGCGCCTCGGCCCTGCAGATCTACCTCCCGTCGGCCGGGGGGCCGTCGCAGCCCCTCTTCTTCGTCTTCAAGCAGGGGGTCGCGCTCCTCCTCGGCACCGCCCTGACGATCGGGGCGGCCCGGCTCGACTACCGGCGCCTGAACGACCCGCGCCTCGTGACGGCCGGGCTCGTCCTCCTCGTGGCGACGCTCGTCTTCGCCCTCCTGAGCGCGCCGATCAACGGGACCCGGCGCTGGATCGACCTCGGCGTGACGACGATCCAGCCCTCCGAGTTCGGGAAGATCGGCCTCGTCGTCGCCCTCGCGGCCCTCCTCTCGCGCCGGCAGGGAGAGCTCGACGACGTGAAGCGGACGCTCCTCCCCGTCGTGGGGCTCCTCGGCCTCCTCGGCGGGCTCGTCCTCCTGCAGCCCGACTTCGGCACGGCGCTCGCCTACTTCGCGATCGCCGCCGCGATGCTCTTCTACGCCGGCCTGCGGATCCGCTGGTTCGCGGGGGGGTTCCTCCTCGCCCTGCCGGCCCTCGTGGCCTACGCCTGGTCGGCCCCGTACCGCAGGGCGCGGATCCTCTCCTTCCTCAGCCCCGAGTCGGACCCGCAGGGGAGCGGCTACCAGGCGCTACAGTCGCTCATCGCCGTCGGCACCGGGGGCGTCACGGGGCTCGGCCTCGGCGACGGCAAGCAGAAGCTCTTCTTCCTCCCGTACCCCTACACCGACTTCATCTACGCCATCGTCGGCGAGGAGCTCGGCCTCGTCGGCTGCGCCATCGTCCTCGGCCTCTTCGGGATGGTCTTCGCCCGAGGGATGCGCGCCGCCGAGAACGCCCCCGACATGTTCGGCCGCCTCCTCGGCGTGGGCCTCGCGGTGATGATCGTCGCCCAGGCCCTCGTCAACGTCTCCGTCGTCCTCGCCCTCCTTCCCACCAAGGGGATCCCGCTGCCGTTCCTCTCCTACGGCGGCTCCGCCCTCTGGGCGGACCTCGTCGCGGTCGGGATCCTCCTGAACGTCTCGCAGCACGCGCCGTGAACTTCCTCCGCGTCCGCCGCGTCCACTTCGTCGGGATCGGCGGGGTCGGCATGTCCGGCCTCGCCGAGATCCTCTCGAGCGTCGGGCTGACCGTCACGGGGTCCGACCTCGGCGACGGGGAGGAGACCCGCCGGCTCCGCGCGCTCGGCATCCCGGTCTTCGCGGCCGGGCACCGGGCCGAGCACGTGGCGGGCGCCGACGTCGTCGTCTACTCCTCCGCCGTCGCCGAGGGCAACGCCGAGCTCGTGGCGGCGAGGGCGGCCGGAGTCCCGGTCATCAAGCGGGCCGAGATGCTCGCAGAGGTGATGCGGGTGAAGGCCGGCATCGCCATCGCGGGGTCGCACGGCAAGACGACGACGACCTCGATGACGGGGGCGATCCTCCAGGCCGCGGGCCTCGACCCGACCATCGTCGTCGGCGGCCGGGTGAGGGCGATGGGGACGAACGCCTGCCTCGGCCAGGGGGAGTACCTCGTCGCGGAGGCCGACGAGTTCGACCGCTCGTTCCTCAGGCTCCGGCCCGTCGTCGCGGTCGTCAACAACATCGACCTCGAGCACCTCGACACCTACCGCGACCTCGCCGACCTGAAGGCCACGTTCACCGAGTTCGCCGCGACGGTGCCGTTCTTCGGCGTGGCCCTCCTCGGGCTCGACGACCCGAACGTCCAGGAGATCCGGCCGCTCCTCTCGGCCCGCGTGAGGGTCGGGACGTTCGGCCTGACGCCGCAGGCCGACGTGACCGCGCGGGACCTCGCCCTCGAGCGCGACGGCTCGCGCTTCCTCGCGGTCGAGGGGGGAGAGGTCCTCGGCCCGGTGGCGGTCGCGCTGCCGGGCCTCCACAACGTGAAGAACGCCCTCGCGGCCATCGCCGTCTCGCGCGAGATCGGGGTCCCGTTCGAGGCGTGCGTCTCCACCCTCGCCACCTTCGCGGGCGTCGTGCGGCGCTTCGAGAGGAAGGGCGAGAGGGACGGCGTCCTCGTCGTCGACGACTACGCCCACCACCCCACCGAGGTCGCCGCCACGCTCGGTGCCGCCCGGCAGGCGCACCCCGAGCGGAGGCTCGTCGTCCTCTTCCAGCCGCACCTCTTCACCCGCACGCGCGACCAGGCCGACGGCTTCGGCGCGGCCCTCCTCGCGGCCGACGTCGTCTACGTCCTGCCGGTCTACCCCTCGCGCGAGGCGCCGATCCCGGGGATCACCTCCCGCCTCGTCTCCGACGCGGCCCGCTCCCGCGGCCACCGCGGCGTCGTCGACGTCGACGTCCGCTCCGAGGTCGTGCCGCGCCTCCTCTCGGAGCTTCGGGCGGGCGACCTCCTCGTGACGATGGGCGCGGGAGACGTCAACCGTCTCGGCGAGGAATACCTCGCCGCGGGGGAGCCGGCGTGAACGGCGCCTACTACCGCCCCGGCACCATCCGGCCCCCGCGCCCCCCGCGCCGCCGCGAGACGAGGCGGAGGCTCGCCCTCGGGGGCGTCCTCCTCGTCCTCCTCGGCGGGAGCGCGGCGGCGGCCTGGGCGGCCGTCCAGCGGCACCCCCGCTTCCTGGTCCGGCGCATCGTCCTGACGGGCGTCCCCGAGGCGCACCGCAACGAGGTCGAGAGCCTCTCCGACCCCTGGATCGGCCGCCCGCTCCTCTCGGCCGACCTCGACGCCGCGATCACCGACCTCTCCTCGCGCCCATGGGTGGCCCGGGCCGCGGCGAGGAGGATCGTCCCCGACACCATCACGCTTCAGGTCGAGCCGCGCTCTCCGGTCGCCCTCGTGCGCCGGGGCGACGGGCTCTGGACCGTGGACCAGGACGGCCGGTGGCTCGCCCCCTTCGCCGGAGGGCCCGCGGCCCCCCGCTTCGTCGTCCTCGACCCGTCGGGGGCCCCCACGCCCGAGGAGGGCGCCGCCCTCGGGGCGCGGCTCCTCGCGCGCCTCGGGGCCGAGGACCCCGAGCTCCTGTCGCGCGTTTCCGAGGTCGAGGTCCTCGACGACGGGTTCGCCGTCGTCGACGCCCCCGCGCGCCTCCGACTCCTCCTCGGCTCCGACGCCCTCGGGCCCGGCAAGGCGTTTGCCCGCTGGCGCGCGTTCCTCGCCCTCTCTCCCGAGCTGACGCGCCTCGGCCTCCTCTCGCGCGAGGTCGACCTGAGATTCGAGAACCGCATCGTCCTGAAAGCCCCGGCCGCCGAAGGCGTCCGGGGGGCCACCTGAGGAACCACCCGTGCCGAAGACCAGCCCGTACCTCGTCAGCCTCGACATCGGATCCTCGAAGGTCTGCGCGCTCGTCGCCGAGACCGGGAGCGACGGGCGTGTCGACGTCGTCGGCAAGGGAATCGCCACGCACAAGGGGACCCGCAAGGGGGCGATCATCGACGTCCCGGCCACGGTGGAGGCGATCAAGCGCGCCACCGAGGAGGCCGAGATCATGGCGGGGGTCCAGATCGAGCGCGCCGTCGTCGGCGTCGCCGGCCCCGTCGTCCGCTCGTTCAACAGCCGCCAGGTCGTCGCCGTGACCGCCCGCAACCGCGAGATCTCGAGGGACGACATCGACCGCGCGCTCGACGCGGCCCGCTCCTGCCCCATCCCCTCCGACTACGAGATCCTGGCCGTCCTCCAGCGCCAGTTCGTCGTCGACGGGCAGGACGGGGTCGCCGACCCGCTCGGCATGGTGGGAAGCCGGCTCGAGGCCGACGTCCACGTCGTCACCGTCCCGGTGGCCACGACCCAGAACCTCCTGAAGTGCGTCAACGGCGCCGGCGTCTCGGTGACCGAGATGGTCCTCGAGCCGCTCGCGTCGAGCGAGGCGGTCCTGACGCCCGACGAGAAGGACCACGGCGTCGTCCTCGCCGACATCGGCGGCGGCACCACGGAGATCGCCGTCTGGAGGCAGGGGGCGCTCGCCCACACGGCCGTCATCCCGATCGGCGGAGACCTCTTCACGAGCGACCTCGCCGTCCTCCTGAAGACGCCCGTCCCCGACGCCGAGCGGCTGAAGAAGAAGTTCGGGGCGGCGGTGACGGCGCTCGTGAACGCCGACGAGACGATCGACGTCCCGCGCACGGGGGGGCAGGGGGTCCACCCGGTGAAGCGGGGCTACGTCGCCGAGATCCTCGAGGCGCGCGCGAGAGAGCTCTTCGAGGTGCTCTGGCGCGAGGCGACGGCCGACGTCCCGGCCCGCGAGCTGCGCGCCGGGCTCGTCCTGACGGGCGGCGGCGCCGCGCTCGACGGGATGGCCGACGAGGCCGAGCAGGTCCTCGGCGTCCCGGTGAGGATCGGCTCGCCGCGCGGCCTCTCGGGGCTCACCGACATCGTCAACGGGCCCGAGTGGGCCTGCGCGGCGGGGCTCCTCCTCGTCGGGCGCGGCGGCGCGGCCGCGCCGAAGGGCCGCCCGGCGGCGCACGGGGGCCTTCTGTCGAAGCTGAAGAACTCGCTGGGGCGGATGTTCACCCCGGCGTCGGCCATTTGAAAGGGACCGGGAGGTAGAGATGATTCTGTTCGAGGAAGAGGGGAGCCACGTGCCGGCGATCACGATCGGAGAGGACGTCGTCAACCCGGCGCGCATCAAGGTCGTCGGCGTCGGCGGGGGCGGGGGGAACGCGGTGAACCGGATGATCCAGGCGGGCATCCGGGGCGTCGACTTCCTCGCCGCGAATACCGACCTGCAGGTCCTGAAGGTCAACCGGGCCGCGCAGAAGATCCAGCTCGGGATCGCGACGTCGAAGGGGATGGGGGCCGGCTCGAACCCCGAGATCGGCCGCACCGCCGCCCTCGAGGACGCCGAGCGGATCGCCGAGGCGCTCTCGGGCTCCGACATGGTCTTCGTCACTGCGGGCATGGGAGGCGGCACCGGGACCGGCGCCGCGCCCGTCGTCGCGAAGATCGCGTCCGAGGCGGGCGCCCTCGTCGTGGCGATCGTCTCCAAGCCGTTCGCCTTCGAGGGGCGCCGCAAGCTGCGCTACGCCGAGGAGGGGATCGCCGAGCTGCGCGAGTACGTCGACACGCTCATCACGATCCCGAACGAGCGGCTCTACGCCTTCGTCGACCGGAACATCACGGCGTGGGAGGCGTTCAAGATCGCCGACGACGTCCTGCGGCAGGCGGTGCAGGGAATCAGCGACCTCATCACGGTCCCCGGCTACGTCAACGTCGACTTCGCCGACGTGAAGACCGTCATGGAGAACATGGGGATGGCCCTCATGGGGACCGGGACGGCGACGGGCGAGCACCGCGCGGTGGAGGCGGCCCAGAAGGCGATCTCGAACCCGCTCCTCGAGGAGCAGTCGATCCAGGGCGCCCGCGCGATCCTCATCAACGTCACGGGCGGCGAGGACCTCACGCTCGCCGAGTTCAACGAGGCGTGCCAGATCGTCCAGCAGGCGGCCGACGACGACGCGAACATCATCTTCGGCCTCGTCCAGGACGCGGCGCTCCACGACCAGGTGAAGGTGAGCGTCATCGCGACCGGCTTCGACGCCCCCGTCGCCGCCCGCCGCGCCGCCGCCCAGGTTGCCGAGCGGCCGCGCCTCCCGATCGCCGAGGAGCTCGTCCCGGAGGACTCCGGCTACGGCGTGAACCTCGTCAACGTGAGGGGCCCGAAGGACGACATCTTCGACATTCCGACGTTCCTCAGGAGGCAGATGGACTGACCCTCGGGCCGATTCCCGAGAACGATCCATCGCCTCGTCGGGAGTGTCTGCGGTCGCGGGCTCAGTCGCCCCCTGAGCCCTCGCGGGCAGGGGGGCAACCGTCGACCTGACGAGTCGATTCGACTTCTTCCTGCCGCTCGTGGGATCGAGCCAGGGTCGGACGGGCGAACCAGCGGAAGCGGAAGGCAGCCGGGTGTCAGCCCCGGCGGCTCCCCCCTCCAGCCCTGTCAGCGGAAGTAGCCGCTCACGTCGACGATGAAGTCCGTCGTCCCCGTTTCCTGCAGGTCGAAAACCGTTACCGTGCCGTCGACGAGGCCGATCGTCACGTTGTTCGCGCGGGTCTTTCCTGCAGGGAAGGCGATAGTGCTGGATCCAGGCGCCATCCCCGTCCCGGGATAAACCGTGAGGCTACCGGGCGCCGTTGGGTTGGTGACGGTGACGTTCAGCGCCACCGCCGCCGCGTCGGCGGGAACGCCACAACGTCCGCGGATTTCGAAGGCGCGCGCCGTGCCGGCTTCGAGCGCCGGGCCGCCATGCGGCCCCGGCGCACCCCGCGTATCCACGACGCGGCAGGGCGCGAGCGTGTGGAATCCCGCGCCGTCGGCCGGAAGGAACGTCGCGGAGACGGAAGTGGCGCCGCTCACCGTCACGGAGCAGGGCTCGGTCCCGGTGCAGCCCGCACCGGACCAGCCGGCGAAGCGCGAGCCGACCTCGGCCGCCGCGGTGAGCGTCACGGGCGAATTACTCGGGAACCAGGCGGCGCAGTCGCTCCCGCAGTCGATTCCAGACGGAACGGACGAGACGAGGCCGCCGCCTGCGCCGGCCTTCGAGACGGTGAGCTGCTGCCCGGGCACGACGACGACGGTCGTGTCGTTCGGTGCCGCAGCGCAGCCGCCGACGATCATCACGACGCTGTAGGTCCCTTCCATCGCCAGCGTCGCGTTCGGGATCGTCGGGTTCTGGTCCGCGGACGCGAATCCGTTCGGGCCCGTCCAGAGGTAGGTGGCGCCCGCCACCGACGAGGCGGTGAGCCGGATCGTCGCACCCGTGCCGTAGGGGCCGCCGTTTCCGGCCGTCGGCGGCGCCACTGAACCACAGGTCGTCCCGAAGACCCACAGGTCGTTCAGCCTCCCGCCCAGCGATCTGTCGACGGGTGACTGGCCGATGCCGAACCCGCCGAAGAGCCACAGGTTCCCGTTCGGGTCCACCCAGGATACGGAGAGCTTCCGCGCCCCGGGGCCATTCCCCGCAGCCGGAACGCCGAGGGGCCCGTACACGCCCACCTGGTTCGGCGTGGTCGATCCGCCGATCCAGGTCCAGCTCGTGCCGTCCCATCGCCAGAGGTCGTTGAAGTACCCGCCGGAGAATCCGCTCAGGAACTGGCCGCCGAAGAGCCAGAAAGCCCCGCTCGCATCCGTCCACGAGAGAGATTGCGCCCTTGCGCCGGGGACGTTCCCCGTGGCGGCCACACCCTTCGTTCCGTAGACACCGCCCCGGTTCGATCGATCGGAGCCGCTGACCCAGGTCCAGTTCGTGCCATCCCACTTCCAGAGGTCGTTGAGGTATCCGGACTCGGCCGCGGCGAAGCCATTCCCGCCGAAGAGCCAGAGGTTCCCGCTCGTGTCCGTCCACGAGGCGGCGTGAGACCGTGTCCCCGGCACGTTGCCGGGCGCCGCGACTCCCTTCGTTCCGTAGACACCGAACTGATACGGCTGGTCCGAGCCGCTCACCCACGTCCAGTTCGTCCCGTCCCACTTCCAGAGGTCGTTGAGGTCTCCGATCCCGGCCGCGGCGGCGCCGTAGCCGCCGAAGAGCCAGAGGCTTCCGGCCGCGTCGGTCCACGAGACGGAGCCCGACCGCGGCGGGGGGACGTTCTCTGGCGCGGGAACGCCCTTCGTCCCGTAGACGCCGGCCGGGGTCGGCGCGTCCGAGCCGCTCACCCAGGTCCAGCTCGTCCCGTCCCACTTCCAGAGGTCGTTGAGGTATCCGATACCGGCCGCGGCGGAGCCGTACCCGCCGAAAATCCAGAGGTTTCCGCTCGCGTCCGTCCAGGAGACCGAGCTTCTCCGTGCCCCCGGCGCGTTTTCGGGCGCCGCGACGCCCTTCGTCCCGTACAGCCCGGCCTGGTACGGGTTGCCCGAGCCGCTCATCCACGTCCAGTTCGTCCCGTCCCACCTCCAGAGGTCGTTGAAGAAGGCGTCCCCAGACCCGGCGAATGCAAAGGCCGATCCCCCGAACAGCCAGAAGTTGCCGTTCGAATCCGTTCCGGACACGGAGGAGTACCGTGGCCTCGGGAGGTTCTCCGGCGCGGGGACCCCCTTCGTGCCGAACACGCCCACTTTGCTTTCTCCGTTCGGCCCGCCGACCCAGGTCCAAGCCGTCCCGTCCCACTTCCACAGGTCATTGAGGTTCCGGAACTCGATGGCCGTGAAACCCGCCCCGCCGAACAGCCAGAGATTCCCAGCCGTGTCGCTCCAGGCGACGGACCCGTGCCTCGCTCCCGGGACGTTCGCCGGCGCGGGAACACCCTTCGTCCCGTACGTTCCGATCTGGTCGGGAGCATCGGAGCCGCTCAACCAGGTCCAGGTCGCGCCGTCCCACTTCCACAGGTCGTTGAGGAGCCCGCTGTACTCGGACTCTTCGGCCGCGAAGCCCACGCCGCCGAAGAGGCACAGGTTTCCTGCCGTGTCTCTCCAGGCGACGGACCCGCGCCTCGCTCCCGGAACGTTGCCCGGCGCGCCTGCGCCCTTCGTTCCGTACGAGCCGAATTGGTCGGGCACGTCCGATCCGCTCACCCAGGTCCAGTTCGTCCCGTCCCACTTCCAGAGGTCGTTGAGGAAGCCCGCCACGGTCGCCGAGTAGCCGTAGCCGCCGAACAGCCAGAAGCTCCCTGCCGCGTCGGTCCAGGAGACGGAGGAGTGCCTTGCCCCGGGGACATTGCCCGGGCTTGCGTCGCCCTTCGATCCATAGGTCCCCGGTTGATTCTGCCCGTTCGAGCCGCTCATCCAGGTCCAGCTCGCACCATCCCACTTCCAGAGGTCGCTGAGGTCGAACTCCAGACCCAAATGGTAGGTTCGGCCGCCGAAGAGCCACAGATTCCCGCTCGCGTCCGTCCACGAGACCGAGCCCCACCTTGCCCCTGGGACGTTCCCCGGAGAGGCCACTCCCTTCGTCCCGTAAATGCCGAGCTGGCCCGGCGCGTTCGAACCGCTCACCCAGGTCCAGCTCGTTCCGTCCCACTTCCACAGGTCGTTGAGCGATCCCAATTCGTTCGCCGCGTAGCCGTTTCCCCCGAAGAGCCACACATGGCCGCTCGCATCGGTCCAGGAGACGGTGGCGCTCCGAGCGCCGGGGACGTTCCCCGGCGCCGGGACGCCCTTGGTCCCGTAGGTCCCGTAGCCGTCCGGCTCGTCGGAGCCGGCCATCCAGGTCCAGTTCGCGCCGTCCCACTTCCACAGGTCGTTGAGACGTCCGTCCCCCGTCGCGCCGTACCCCTCGCCACCGAAGAGCCAGAAGTTCCCGCTCGCGTCCGTCCAGGAGACGAAAGCGTGCCGTGCTCCCGGGGCGTTCTCCGGCGCCGGCACGCCCTTCGCGCCGTAGACGCCGTAGGGCTCCGACTGAGGGGTATGGTCCAAACCGTTGACCCAGGTCCACTGGCCCCCGACGATCGTCGGAGCCAGCGAGCGAGAAGAGGCCGTCCTGCCTGTGGCCTTTGTCGGCGCGGCCACAAGGAGGGCCAGAAGACAGGGGCCGAGCCAGAGCATCTTCCGGTTCATTCGACCTCCGGGCGGCTTTCGCCGCAAGAACGGCAGTATCGGCCGAGGGGTTCGCCGGTGTCCAACGACGAACGGCAGCGTCTGCCGGCGCCGTGCACGGAAGTGGAGATCGTCCTCGACAGCAGAGCCCTCCCCTCCGCCAGGAGCCGAAGGCCGCGCCCTTACGGGGATTCGAGTCAGCCCCGTCCCGTCAGCCGGCTTCGTCCGGCGGCGGGGCGGGAGCCGCGCCCGGACGGGGCTTCTTGCGCCGGTTCCGCCAGCCCTTCAGCTTCAGCCAGACGTTCTCGACGCGCGGGTGACGCTGGCGCCAGCGGCGGACTTTCCTCTGGAACCAGCGGCTCTCGACGTAGAGGATCACCGCGCCGGCGACGCCGAAGGGCCACCCCTGGATGAACGGGAGGAGGCCTCCGACGAGGCCGACGGCGAGGAGGCCCCAGCCGAGCGTGAGGAGGGCGAGCCTCACGAGGTGATGGCGGGTCCGCGCGAGGCCGCGCCCGCTGGAGGGGGGCGGCTGGGTCACTTCCGGCTCGGAAAGCGCCCCTCGCGGGCCTCGCGGACGATCCGCTTGGCCTCCTCGGGGAAGTCGGCGTCGAGCATCCACTCGAGGTACTCGGGGTTCTTCGCCGCCACGTCGGCGAGCGCCTGGCCGCGCTTGCCGCCGAAGTTGAAGACGGCGGCCCCGTCGCGCCAGACGAAGCGCTTGTCGGCGTCGACCCAGCGCCCCTCGACGGGCGCGGTGAAGGCGGCGAGGGCGTCGATGTCGCGCGGGAGGTCGTCGTAGCGCGTCAGCTGGCCGGCGAGGACCTCGGCGGCGGCGATCGTGTCGGCGAGGGCCGAGTGGGCGCCGACGTGCTCGCGGCCGACGAAGGTGCGGACGGCGGCCGAGAGGTCGCGCGGCTCCTTGCGGAAGTAGACGACCTGGGCGTCGACGATCCGCCGCCCCTCGAGGGAGAACGGCACCTTCACGCGATCGAGCTCGCGGCCGAGGAGCGGGATGTCGAAGCCGCGGAGGTTGTAGCCCGCGAGGTCGCACCCCTCGAAGAAGGCGGCGAGGCGCGGGGCGACGTCGGAGAACGGCGGGGCGTCGGCCACGTCGGCGTCGGTGATGCCGTGGACGGCGGTCGCCTCGGCAGGAATCTTCACGCCGGGGTTCACGCGCGACTCGAAGGTCGAGACGCTCCCGTCGGGGGAGACCTTCAGCGCGGCCACCTCGACGATCCGGTCGGTGAGGCGGTCGGGCCCGGTCGTCTCGAGGTCGAAGACGACGAGGGGGGCGTCCTGGCAGAGGCTCCGGAGGACCTCGAGGGTCGCGGGGGGAAGGAGATCGGTCACGGCGACATCATCTCAGACGCCGGCGCCTCGAACGTCCAGACGGTCCCCGCCGCCCCCGGCGGATCCGCCCACGCGATCCGGACGGCGCGCAGGAAAGGGACGGGGCCCTCGGCGTCGGCGGCGGGGTCGTAGAGCGGGTCGTTAAGGAGGGGGTGGCCGACGGCCGCGAGGTGGACTCGGAGCTGGTGCATCCGGCCCGTTTCCGGAGAAAGCTCGACGAGGGCGTCCTCCCCGCGGGTCGCGAGGAGCCTCCAGCGGGTGAGCGCCGGCCGCCCGGCCGGGTGGACCGCGGAGCGGGCGGGCGGCGGCAGCGGCGGTACGAAGGAGAGACCCTCTCCCCTGAGGAGCCGCGCCGCCCTGTCGGGGTCGTACCTGGCGCGGACGGCGCGTTCGAGGAGCCACGGCTTTCCAGACCGGTGCTCGAGGACGGGATAGTCGATCGTCCCATCGGTCTCGGCAGGGACGCCGCGGACGAGCGCGACGTAAGTCTTCGAGACGTTCGCCCCCCAGGCCGCGTGGGCGGCGCGGAGCGCCTCCTCTCCGCGGGCGAGGAGGAGGAGGCCGGAGGTGATCCGGTCGAGGCGGTGGACGAGGTGGAGGTCGCCGCCGAGGTCGCGCCGCGCCTCCTCGAGGAGGCTGCCGGGGCCGTGGGCGAGCTGCCCCGCCTCCTTGTCGAAGGCGAGGTAGCTCTCCGCGCCCGGCGGGACGGGGAGGGGGCGGAGCGTCACGTCGGGCGCGTTCGGAAGCGGACGGCCGAGAGGATGACGGCGAGGTTGCCGGCGAGGTTCGCCGCCATCCCGAGGACGATCTCGACGAGCCCGAAGCGGATGCCGTACGTGAGCCAGATGACCTGGCCGAGGAGGAAGAGGAGGTAGGTGACGATGGAAACGTCGTCGCTGGAGCGCCGCTTCCAGATCCTCACCGCCTGGGGGAGGTAGGCCGCGCCGCTCGCCACGCCGACGGCTCCGACGAGCGCCTTGAGGACGGTGTCGAACGTTTCCATGGGCCGCGGAGCCTACCCGCTCGGGGCGGGGCCTACAATGGAGGGGTGAGGCTGCCGCCGCTCTTCGCCGCGTTCTCTCTCGCCGGGCTGACCCTCTCGGCCCCGGGGGCGGAGCTGTACGGTCGACCGCTCCGCGGCCTGACGCCGGTCCCGGTCGCCGAGCTCCACGAGAAGGCCGCGGCCTTCGACGGGAAGACGATCCAGGTGCGCGGCGAGGTGAAGGTGGCCGACGGCGCCTTCCGCCTCACCGAGGGCGCGGCCGGCGTCGTCGTGACGATGAAGGACGGCACCGCCCTCCCGGCCGACGCCACCGGCGCCTCGGCCGTGGCCGAGGGGACCTTCCGCGCGAAGGGCGCGGGGGGCGGGCCGGCCCTCGAGGCGACCGGCCTCGAGCTGACCCGCTGACGTCCCCCGGCGCCCGCGCATCGCTGGCGGGAGCGACCTCTCGACTCCGGGATTCGCGGCGGGCGTCCCGCCCCGAAGAATGCCCGTAAACTCCACGCCAGGATGCGCCTCGGAGTCGATTTCGGGACGACCCACACGGTGGTGACGATGGTGGACCGCGGGAACTACCCGGTGGTCGCCTTCGAGGGGGGAGACCCCTACCCGTCGCTGGCCGCGCTCCTCCCCGACGGCGGGCTCCGGTTCGGCTTCGACGCCGCCGCCGTGAGGCACGAGCCGGGCGTGAAGGCCGTCCGTTCGTTCAAGCGTCTCCTCGCCGACGCCGGCCCGCGCGCGGAGGTCGAGGTCGGGGGGCGCCCGGTGCTCCTCCTCGACCTCCTCACCGGGTTCCTCTCGAAGGTGCGGGAAGACCTCCTCGCCCGCTCGAATTCCGGCGCCGGGGAGAGCGAGCCGCTCGAGGCCGCGATTTCGGTCCCGGCGAACTCCTCGAGCGCGCAGCGCTTCCTGACGCTCGAGGCGTTCCGCGCCGCCGGCTTCACGCCGGTCGCGCTCCTGAACGAGCCGTCGGCTGCGGGGTTCGAGTACGCCCACCGCTTCCGCTCGACGATCACCTCGAAGCGCGAGCACGTCCTCGTTTACGACCTCGGCGGCGGGACGTTCGACGCCTCGCTCCTCCGGATGACGGGGAAGACGAACGAGGTCGTGACGAGCGAGGGGGTGAGGCGCCTCGGCGGCGACGACTTCGACGAAGCGATCCTCGCCGCCGTCCTCGCGAGGTCGGGCGCGGGCGAGCCCGGCGCCGACGCGCGCGACCTCCTCCTCGAGGAGTGCGCGCGGCAGAAGGAGGCGGTGGGGCCGAACACGCGAAAGCTCGTCCTCGACCTCTCGCCCCTCGACCTCCCTCCCGTCGCCGTCCCGATCGACGAGGTCTGGGAGGCGTGCGCGCCGCTCGTCGAGCGGACGATCGCCGCCACCGAGCCGGTCCTCGCGGCCGCCGAGGTCGAGGAAGGGGACCTGGCGGGGGTCTATGTCGTCGGCGGGGCGGGGGCGTTCCCTCTCGTCGGCCGGCGGCTCCGGGAGAGGTTCGGGGAGAAGCGGGTGAAGCGCTCGCCACACCCGTTCGCGGCGACGGCGGTCGGCCTCGCCCTCTTCCTCGACGGCGAGGCGGGCTTCTCTCTGGCCGACCGGCTAACCCGGCACTTCGGCGTCTTCCGCGAGGCCGAGGCGGGGGAGGAGGTCGTCTTCGACCCGATCTTCCCGAAGGACCTTCCCCTGCCCGCGCCGGGGGGCGCGCCGCTGACGGCCGTGAGGCGCTACCGCGCCGCGCACGACGTCGGCTTCTTCCGGTTCGTCGAGTGCAGCCGGATCGTCGAGGGGCGCCCCGACGGCGACGTCACGCCCTGGCAGGGCGTCCGGTTCCCGTTCCTTCCGGCCCTCCGCGCTCTGCCGCTCGACGGCGCCCCCGTCCGCCGGCTCGCCGAGGCTGGGCCCGAGGTGGAGGAGGTCTACACCTGCGGCGACGGGGGGGCGGTGGAGGTGACGATCCGCGTCCCGTCCGACGGTTTCGCGGCGACGTTCCGGCTCGGCCGCCCCGCCCTCTGACGCCGCTCGCCGAAGGCTGGCGCCCGCTCGCCGAATCGGGCGGGCCGGATCTCCCCGGGGGCCGTAACTTCGGGCAGAGGCTCCCCCGGGGGGAGCGCGGAGGCAGGCCATGAACATGAACACCATCCGCAAGAACCCGAGCTTCCCGGCGGCGGCGGGAGCGGTGAGGCTGATCTTCGGCATCCTCGTCATCGTCGCCGGCCTCCTCTTCACGCTCGACAACTTCGGCCTCGTCGACGCCCGGTTCCTCCTCCGGCTCTGGCCGGTCGCCCTGGTGGCGGTCGGGCTGACGAAGGCGCTCCAGAGGCAGGGCTTCTGGAACGGCTTCTGGGGAGCGGTCATCGCCCTCGCCGGCGTCCTCCTCCTCCTCGACAACCTGCGCGTCCTCAGGTTCCCGGTCTGGAAGCTGATGCCCCTCATCCTCGTGGCCATCGGCATCCGGCTCGTCCAGAAGGCGGGGGGGCGGACCTACCCCGACCGGACGATCGAGAGCCGGACGTCCGCGAAGCTCGACGAGACGGCGATCTTCGGCGGCTGGGACCGCTCGGTCACGACGAACGAGTTCCTCGGGGGGGAGATCAATGCCATCTTCGGCGGCTTCGAGCTGGACCTGACGAACTGCCGGATCCCGGACGACCAGGCGTCGATCACGGTCTTCATCGCCTTCGGCGGCGGGGACATCCGCGTCCCGCGCGACTGGGCCGTGGACGTGAAGGCCTTCGCGATCTTCGGCGGCACCGACGACAAGAGCTTCCACCCCCCGCTGGACGGAGACGTCCCGCCGAAGCGGCTCGTCATCGACGGCTTCGTCGTCTTCGGCGGTCTCGACATCAAGAACTGACGTGCACCCCATCCTCGCCCGCAGGGAGAGGCTACTGGCCTACCTCCTCGCCTGGATCCCCCTGGCGGCGATCCAGGCGTACCTGATGGCGCTGCCCGGGAGCCTCTCGCTCGGGGAGGCGGCGGCCCTGGCCGCGCCGCTCTCCCTCGTCTACGCGTTCCTCTGCCTCTCCTCGTTCTACGCCTGCCGCAGCGCCCCGCTCACCCGCGCGAGGACCGCGTCGGTCCTCGGCGTCCACCTCGTCGGCGCGGTCATCGCTGCCGCCCTCCTCACGCTCGCCGGCTCCACGCTCGCGAGCCTCTACGGCACGTTCCCCGCCTTCTCGACGCTCCCCGAGCGCTTCGGGAAGGCGGTGCTGCCGCTCTTCGTCCTCGGCCTCCTCCTCTACCTCCTCGCCGTCACGTTCCACTACATCCTCCTCTCCCTCGAGTCGTCGCAGGCGGCCGAGCGGCGGGCGATGGAGGCGCGCGTCCTGGCGCGGGAGGCCGAGCTGGAGGCGCTGAAGGCGCAGCTGAACCCGCACTTCCTCTTCAATGCCCTGAACTCCGTGAGCGCCCTGACGACGACCGCCCCGGCGCGAGCCCGCGAGATGTGCGTCCTCCTCTCCGACTTCCTCCGCCGGAGCCTCTCCTCGGGCGGGCGGACGCTCATCCCGCTCCGCGAGGAGCTGGCGCTCGCGCGGCAGTTCCTCGCCGTCGAGAAGGTGCGCTACGGCCGCCGGCTCGAGGTCGAGGAGGAGGTCGACGAGGCCCTCCTCGGAACGGCCGTCCCGCCCCTCCTCCTCCAGCCACTCGTCGAGAACGCCGTCCGGCACGGCGTCGCGACGCTCATCGAGGGGGGGACGGTCACGCTCCGGGTCGAGCGGGCGGGGGACGGGGTCCGCGTCTCGGTCGAGAACCCCTACGACCCCGAGACGCCGGCCCCCGCCGGGAGCGGCCTCGGCCTCTCCATCGTGAGGCGGAGGCTCGCGGCGGCCTGGGGGCGCGCGGCCGAGATCGAGGAGAGGGGCGACGGCGCGCGCTTCTCGGTTGCGCTCGTCGTCCCGAGCGCGCCGCCGGAGGGGGCGTGAGCCTCCGCGTCGCCGTCGTCGACGACGAGGAGCTGGCCCGCGCGGTCGTCCTCGAGCACCTCGCGGCGCACCCCGACGTGACCGTCGTGGCCGAGTGCGCCAACGGCCTCGAGGCGATCGAGGCGGTCGCCGCGCACGCCCCCGACCTCCTCTTCCTCGACGTCCAGATGCCGCGCCTCACCGGCTTCGAGACGCTCGAGCTCCTCGACCCGCGCCCGGCCGTCGTCTTCGTCACGGCGTACGACCGGCACGCCGTGAGGGCGTTCGAGGTGAACGCCGTCGACTATCTCCTGAAGCCCTTCTCGAGGGAGCGTTTCGACGCGGCGCTCGCCAGGGCGCGCGCCCTCCTCGAGTCCCGCGCGAAAGGCCCCGACCCGGCGCTCCTCGCCGCCGCGGCCCGGCCCGCCGGCGCGCCGCTCGCGCGGATCGCCGTGAGGGACGGGACGCGTGTGACGCTCCTGCCGGTCGGCTCGGTCGAGTGGGTGAAGGCCGAGGACGACTACGTCCTGATCCGCTCGGGAGGGAAGGGGCACCTGAAGCACCAGACCCTCTCGGACCTCGCCGCGCAGCTCCCGGCGGAGCGCTTCGTCCGTGTCCACCGCTCCTGGCTCGTCAACGTCGCGAAGCTCGCCTCTCTCGAGGAGGGGAAGACGGCCGTGATGGCGGACGGCGAGCGCGTCCCCGTGAGCCGCGCGGGCGCGGCGCGGCTGCGCGAGCTCCTGCCGAAGCGCTGACGGCCCCCGGGGCCGGCGAGCCTGCCCGCTCAGCGCTCTTCGGCGCGGCGGAGCATGGCGTCGAGGACGGCCTTCGAGACCCCCTGCTTCTTCAGGCTCACGAGGGCGTCGGAGGAGACGTCGAGGGCCTCCCGCGGGGCCTGGCGGATCTTCGAGACCACGAGGTCGTCGCCGAGGTCGGCCTTCACCATCGCCACGACGTCGGCGTTCGTCAGCGGCTTCTCCCCGGCGCCGGCCGGGCCCTTCGCCGCGGGTCTCGCCGCGCCCTTCGCCGCGGGCGGGGCCGCCGGGCGAGAGGCGGAGAGCGCGACCCGGGCCCGCTCCATCCCCTCCCGGAAGCAGGCGTTCCACTCGGCGCGCTTGAACGAGCCCTTCACCGGGATGCACTCGTCGTCGCAGCAGTCGTAGACGAAGATCGCGAGGTCGGCCGGGTCCATCCAGGCGTCGAGCATCAGCGCGGAGCCCGGCTTGGGGAAGAGGACGCGGACGCGCCCCTCCTCCTCGAAGAACTCGTAGGTGGTCGCCAGGAACTCCTTGTGGAAGCCGGCGACCGCCTCGCCCCGCGTGAAGGTCCGCTTCACGCTCGTGCCGGTCTTCTCCTCGTACCCCGGGGCCCCTTCGCGGATCACGAGGGCCCCCTCTCCCTTCCTCTGCCCGGCGGCGGGCCCGTCCCACTGCGCCGTCGCGGGCGCGCCGGCGAGGAGGGTGAGCGCCAGGCCGAGAACTCCGTAACGCTTCGTCATGGTCGACCTCCCGTCGCGTGGTCCGACCGGAGATCTTACCGTCGGCGCGGGTGCCGGCGTCGTCAGGCGGCCGGCGCCGCGGGGCCGAGCACCCTCACGACGACCACGGTCCGGTCGTCCTCCGGGTCGTCGTCCCCCGTGTGGGCTCTCCACGCCGCGAGGACCGCGTCGAGGACCTCGCGCGCCCCTCTTCCGCCGCAGGGGGCGATCGCCTTCTCGAGACGTTCGAACCCGAACGCCTCGAGCCCGTCGGGCGACATCGCCTCGACGACGCCGTCGGAGAGGAAGACCCACGACTCGCCCTCGACGAGCGGGACGGTGACGGTCGTCCGGGCGGCGGGGCGGCCCGCGCCGAGCGGCTTCGCCGGGTTCTCGACCCACGAGACGGAGCCGTCGGGGGCGACCCGGCAGGGATAGAGGTGCCCGGCGTTCGTGAAGGCCGCCGTCCGGGCCGCGAGGTCGAAGCGGACGTGGGCGAGCGTGACGAAGGCGCGCCGCTCCGTCGTCCTCCGCACCTCCTCGTCGAGGTGAGAGAGGAGGGTCGGCGTGTCCGTCCCTCCGCGCGAGAGCGCGGAGAGGCTCGCGAGGGCGGAGGCCATCACGATCCCCGCCGGCAGCCCGTGTCCCGCCACGTCGGCGATGACGACCGTCAGGACCGTCTCCCCCTCGCCGAGGAAGTGGTAGAAGTCGCCTCCGATCGCGGCCGTGGGGCGGAAGTCGGCCGCCAGCTCGACCCCGGGGAAGACGAAGTCGGGGGAGGGAAGGAGGCGGCGCTGCAGGTCGCGCGCCATCGCGAGCTCCCGCCCGAGGGCCTCCGCCTCGGCCCGCGCGGCCACGCTCTCCTCGATGTGCCCGGCCATCTCGTTGAAGCCGTGGACCAGGCCGGCGAGCTGGTCGTGGCCGCGGAGCTTCTCGCGGACGGCGAAGTTGCCCCGCTCGACCTCGGCGAAACCGTGGGAGAGACGCCGCGCGGCCCGGGCGATGCGGGAGACGAGGAGCGAGGAGACGAGGAGCGCAACGAGGTAGACGACGCCGGTCGCGATCCCGAGCCCCTTCAGGACGCCGAGGGCGATGGCGCCGGCGCCCGCGCCCGACGTGGCCAGCTCGGCGCCCCCGAAGAGGCTCCGGAACTCCGCGGTCATCGACGTCCGCACGAGGAGGGCGGCCCCCTCGTCCTTCACCGGCTCCCCGGTGGCCGCGCCGAGGACGGGGATCCCGAGCGGGAGGAACCAGTGGACGGCTCCACCGTGGCCGGATCCGGGCGTCGAGCCGGCTCGCGCCTTTCGCTCGGTCGTGTTCAGCGTCGAGAAGCTCGTCTTCCTCCCGGACGACTCGATCGTCAGGCCCGACGTCGACCCTTCCGCGCCGCTGGCCCTCGCTTCGGCGGAAGCGACGGTCCGGCCGAGGGCGAAGCGAACGTTCAGGCCCGCCTCGGCGGAGAGCTCGTCCTCGAGGGTCGCATCCGCGGTGCGGTAGAGGTAGAGCGTCCCCGCTTTCGTGCGGCGCCCGGCGAGGAGGAACGCCCGCCCGTCCTTCTTCACGAACGCGCGCAGCCCCTCCTCCGGCACGGCGACGGCGGCGAGGTCCGTCCCGAGCGGGCCGTCCCCCTCTGCGGGGCCGCGGTCGGGAAGGAGGGCCCAGCCGTCGAACGCGCCGCTCCCCGTGACGGTCTCGGGCCGCCGCGACGTCCCGCGCCCCGCGAACTCCAGCGCCTTGGCCTCCAGCGCGTCGAACCGCGCGAGGAGGCGCGTCTCGGCCCGTCGGGCCCCCGACTGGCCCGAGAGGATGAAGAGCGCCGCGAGGACGAGCCCGGCCACGAGGAAGAGGGGCAGGACGCCGATGAGGAGGTAGGAGACGAAGAGCCGGCTCCCGACCCGCCAGAGGAGGCCGCGGAGGAGGTGGCGCAGGGCGCTGACGGCGAAGACCGGCGCCGCGACGAGGATCGCGAGGACGCCGAGCACCTTCACCGCCTCGAAGAGCCCCCGGTCGGCGCCCAAGTTGGCGAGGACGATCCCCGCCAGGAGGGCGACACCCGAGACCTTGAACGTCCGCGTGAGGGTCAATCTCGTTCTCCCCGCGGCGCGGGACCCCGCGCCGCGATCCCGCGAGATTACATCCGCCCGTCGGGGCCGCGCACCGGCCTAAGATGGCGGGGGACGCCGCGGCATGAGCCCCACCGAGATCTTCGTCCTCGCCGCCGTCGTGCTCGACGTCGTGGCGCTCGTCCACGCGGTCACGCGGCACCTCGGGGTCTTCTCGACCCTCGCCTGGATCCTCTTCATCCTCCTCCTTCCCGGCGTCGGCGCCCTCGCCTACTTCCTCCTCGCCAGCCCCCGGATCCGGACGACGCGGAGGAGGAAGCGGCTCGCGGGGGAGGCGGTCCGCGCCGCCATCCGCCGGAGCCTCGGGAGCCACCCGCTCCCGGCCGAGGTGGACGAGGCCTCCCCGCTCGCCCGGTCGGTCCTCTTCCTCGGCACAAGGCTCACGGGGCTCCCGCCGCGGGCGGGCAACGAGGTCGAGCTCCTCGTCGACAGCGGGCGGGCTGTGGCGTCCAAGTCCGAGGCCCTGGCCGGGGCGAAGCGCTCGGTCTGGGCCGAGTACTACATCGTGGAGGACGACGCGACGGGGAGGGGCTTCCTGGCCTCCCTTGCGGAGCGGGCGCGGTCCGGCTGCGACGTCCGCCTCCTCTACGACGCCGTCGGCTCGGCCGGCATCCCCGAGGAGGGGCTCCGGGCGATTCGCGAGGCGGGGGGGAGGACCGTGGCCTTCCTCCCCGTCAACCCGCTCCGGAAGCGATGGTCGACCCACCTGCGCAACCACCGCAAGCTCCTCGTCGTCGACGAGGAGATCGGCTTCACCGGCGGCATGAACGTCGGGGACGACTACGCGGGCGGGTCCGGGTCGGCGGGCGGCGCCGGGAGCCGGCCGTGGCGCGACGCGCACCTCCGGATCGAGGGGCCCGCCGTCTTCGACCTCGCCACGATCTTCGCCGAGGACTGGACCTTCGCGTCGGGCGAGCGCCTCGTCCCTTCGAGCATCCCGCTCCCGAGGCCGGCGGGGTCGATCGTCGCCGTCCTCCCGAGCGGCCCCGACCAGGCCGCGAACGCGAACGCCCACACCTACTTCGCGGCGCTCTCCGGGGCCGCCGAGCGATGCTGGATCACGACCCCCTACTTCGTCCCCGACGAGCCGACGGTGCGCGCCCTCGCCAACGCCGCCTACCGGGGCGTCGACGTGCGCCTCCTCGTCCCCGCCGAGAGCGACGTCCCGATCGCGCGGGCGGCGGGCCGCTTCTTCTACGCCCCGCTCCTGCGCTCGGGGGTGCGGGTCTTCGAGTACCAGCCCGGCTTCCTTCACGCCAAGACCGTCGTGGTGGACGGCTCCTGGGCGCTCGTCGGCTCGGCGAACCTCGACTTCCGGAGCTTCTCCCTCAATTTCGAGCTCGGCGCGCTCGTCTTCGACCAGCCGTTCGCCGCGCTCCTCGAGGAGCGCTTCGCGCGCGACCTCGCCGAGAGCCGCGAGGTGACCCGCGGCGAGGTCGAGCGCCGCGGGTTCCCCGACCGGGCGCGGCTCGGCCTGGCCCGCCTCCTCGCCCCGCTCCTCTGAGGTGCAAGAGACATGAGACGCCGACCCCGGCCCCGCGCCGACCTCCTCTCCCGCCTCGAGGCGATCCGCAAGCTCCGCCCCGCAGCCGGCGAGACCGAGGCCCTTCTGGAATCGGCCGCCGCCTTCGAGCCGCGCGACGCGGAGGAGCTCGCGCGCCTCCACGACGCCCTCCTCTTCCTCCGCGCCTACCCGCCCTCGCCCCCGGCCCTCGCCCTCGCGGACGAGGCGCTCGCTCGCGTCGGCGCGCAGGTGGCGCACCTCGCGGAGTCGGGCGAGGACCTCTCGCCGCTCGACGACCCCGCCGTCTCGGGAATCGCCGGCGTCCCGGTCGCGCTGCCGTTCTCGTGGGCCGCGGCCTCGTGGCTCTCGGCCCGCGACCCGCAGAGCCTTCGCGTCGACTGGGACGCCGAGGACCTCCCCGACCGCCTCGCGGCATTCCTCCCGCGCTTCGTCCCGCTCCTCGAGGAGCAGGCCCGCGTCGACGCGAACGTCCCGTTCCGCGAGTACGTCGACGCGGCCCGCGGCCCGTCGCCCGACGCCGCCTGGCTCGTGGGCCGCCTCGACGCCCTGCCGCTTCCCGGCGCCGTGAAGGCAGAACTCTGGGAGGCGCTCGGCCTCCAGCTCGCCTGGACGCCGCGTCCCGCCGATTCCCGCGGCCTCGCGCGCTTCCCGTCGCCCGCCCCCTTCTGCTCCGACGAGCCGCTCCTCGCGCGCCGCGACGTCGCCGTCGCGGCGGAGCTCGCCGCGCCGCCGCCTCCCCTCGTCCGCCTCTCCCGCACCGAAGGCGCGGCCCTTCTCGACGCGGCTCGCGCGGCGATGGCCGTCCGCTACCGCGAGCTCCCCGCCTTCTCGGCCGGCGACCCCTCCTCCGTCTTCCGCGCCGACGTCGGTCGCGGCGTCACGATCTTCGTCACCGGCCTCGCCCGCGACGCGCGCCTCCCGCTGCGCGCCGGCTTCGGGACCCTCTTCGCCAGGAACGGCGTCCTCGTCGGCTACGGCGACCTCCACGCCGCCCTCGGCCGGGCCGACGTCAGCTTCAACGTCTTCTACGCCTTCCGCGACGGCGAGTCGGCATGGCTCTACGCGCGCCTCCTCGCCGTCTGCCGCGCCGCGACCGGCGCCGCGCAGCTCTCCGTCGACCCCTACCAGGTGGGCCTCGGAAACGAGGAGGCGATCGCCTCGGGCGCGTTCTGGTTCTACCGCAAGCTCGGCTTCCGCTCGGCCGACGCCGGGCTCGAGAAGCTCGCCCGGCGCGAGGAGGCGCGCCTCGCCGCGACGAGCGGCCGCCGGACGCCCCCCGCGACCCTCCGCCGGCTCGCGGCCGCGCCGCTCCTCCTCGACGTCCCCGGCGAGGTCTGCGCCCTCCCCGACTCCTTCCACCTCCGCGACCTCGGCCTCGCCGTCGCCCGTCGAATGGCCGCCTCCAGCCGCTCGCCCGAGGCGTTCCGCGCACGTGCCGAGCGCCGCGTGTCGCGCGCCCTCGGCCTCGCGCCTCTCGACGGCCCCGCCCGCGAGGCGCTCCTCGCCCTCGCGCCCGCGCTCGACCTCGTCGACGGACTGGCGTCCTTCCCCCGCGCCGAGAGGCGCTCGCTCGCCGCCGTCGTCCGCGCGAAGGCCGCCCCCGACGAGCTCCGTTACGCGCGGCTCTCCGCCGCACAGCTCCGTCTCGCCGGGGCGCTCGTGCGCGCCGCGGGGGGCGATGTGCTACGGTAACCTGGGGAGTCAGTCACTCGACCGGCCCAGGGGACGGTGGCATGACGACGACGCGGCGGTTCCTCCCTCTCGTGGTCCTCGGCGCGCTCGCGGCCCTCGCCGGGAACGCGGCGGCGCAGGACCGGACAGGCGCGCAGCGGGAGGTCGACCGGATCCTCGCCGGCAAAGGGACGGCTCGAGGCGAGGCCGCGTGCGACCTCCTCCGGTCCGGACTCCTGACCGACGCCTTCGGCGTCGCGGCGGCCTCGGCGAGCTACCGGCCGGGCTCCCGCTACGTCCCGAACGTCCTCTGCACGGCGAGCTGGGGCGGAGCGACGGGCGCGGCCTCCGGGTCCGGCCACGAGGTGAGCCTGACGATCCTGGCCCAGTCCTATGCCTCTCCGGCTGCCGCGGTCGCGAGCCTCGAAAGCACCGTGGCCGAGCTGTCGAAGGGCGTCACCGTCGAGGTCCAGGGGCGAAAGCACACCAGCAGGGTCGAGTTCGAGGGGTGGCTGGACGGAGTGGGGGACAAGGCGGCCTGGGCGCCGAAGCCCCGCGAGCTCTCGGTGGCCCACGCGGGCGTGCGGTTCGCCGTCGCCGTCCGCGGCTTCGGCGACGCCGCCGAGGGCAAGGCCCGCGCGATCGACCTGGCCCGGCGGGTCGCGGCGGCGCTCGAGCGGTGATCGCAGGCGGCGTCTCTCGCAAGGCCCTGGCCGCCCGCGGAGCGGCCCCGCGCCGAGCGGCCCTGCTTTCCCTTTTCGCCTGCTCGCTGGCGTTCCCCGGCGCGCGCAGCACCCACGCACAGCAGAGCGCCGCACCCTCCGTCCAGATCGTCGGACCGGCGAAGCTCTCCGAAGGATTTCCTCACCACTGGTCCGTCTTCATGCCGCGGCGCCACGTCAGCGAAGGGCCGGACGGCTACAGGCCGAACGGCCTGGCCTCGCCCGGCGGCGGCGACCCGCTGCCGACGACGTGGGAGCGCCCGGTCGCCTTCCACTGGGACTTCGGCGACGGCACGCACGTCGTCACCGGTGAGCGGACCACGGCGAGCCACCGCTACGAGGACGACGGCGAGTTCACGATCACCGTCCACGCCGTCGACACCGAGGGGCGGGAGGTCGTCGGGAAGAAGACGGTCACCGTGACGAACCGTCCGCCTCGCCGCGTCGAGCTCTTCGCGGCCGAGGTCGAGCCGGCCGAGTCCCTCTTCGAGCTCTCGGCCGAGACGTCCGACGTCGAGGGCGACCCGCTGAAGATCGAGTGGGACTTCGGCGACGGGGAGAAGACCGAGGGCCCCCTGTCGGAACTCTGGCGCGTCCGGCACGCCTTTCCCCTTCCGGGCCGGTATCCCGTCACCGTCACGATCTCCGACGGCGACGGGGCGACGCGCGAAGCGACGCGCCACGTCGTCTCGACCGGCGGCTCCGCCGGCCCGGACACGGCCGTGGACGAAGTCGAGGACGTGCCGACCACCCGGAACACGGTCACCCGCTTCGAGGCGACGGTCTCCGGGAGCCTCGCCGCTTCCCTCTCGGGCGAGGTCCGGCCGCTTGCAGGCCTCCACCTTTCCCCGGTCGACGACGGAGATCGATGCCGCTTCCTCCTGACGGCCTGGGACCCCTCGCACCTCGCCTCGGTCGCGGTCATCCTGGATCTCCCGGGTCTCCCTGACGGCAAGGGCGCCCGCTACACCTTCCGGCCGGGCCGCGTCGACCTCAACTTCGACGCCACTGCCGAGCGGTACGCGTTCACCCGGCGCGGGCTCCTCCAGGGGTTCGCGGGCTCGACGCTGGCGGAGCGGCTCTCGCTCCCCGGAAGCGTCCTGCCGGAGGAGACCCGGAAGGCCATGGGCGAGACGATCGGCATCGAGCCGGCGCCCCCGGCGGCACCGGCCGACCCGCGCCCCGCCCCGGCCGTCTCCCCGCTCGGGCTCGACGACCACGAAGGCTTCCGCGCCAGCAGCGGGAAGGTCGAGCTCACCTTCGTGCCGCGCGACCGCGCGACCGCGAGCTTCGACCTCACACTCACGAACCTCGACCGCAAGAGCCCCTACCAGGTCCTCTCCTTCGAGGGGAGCTTCGCGCTCGACCTCGCGGCCGCCCGTCGCGACGGGGTGATGCTCTACGACCGCTGCAAGCCCGCCGCGTTCGCGATCGAGGAGGTCCAGCCGGAGCCCGGCACCCGGCACTCCCACACCGACGACCGCCGGGTCTCGGTCCGCTTCTCGGCGGACCTCGATCCCGCGACCCTGAACGAGGGGACCTTCCAGCTGACCTGGCCGGACACCTCCGGGAATCTCGTCCCCGTCGAGGCGCGCGTCCACCGCCGGGGCTCGCGGGCGCTCCTCGTCCCGACCCGGCCGCTCCGCGGAGGTGTGCGCCACACCGCGCGGGTGAAGACCGGCCCCGACGGCGTCCGCTCCCGCGGCGGCGTCCCGCTCGAGGACTCCGACGGCTCCGGCTGGCGCACGTGGGACTTCACGACCCGCGTCGATTTCGTCTCGAAGCCCGGCTCCGCCGACAACCTCTCCTGTCACGTCTTCCAGACCGTCCGCGACGCGCCGCTCGTCGCCGGCAAGCCGACCGTCGCCCGGATCTACGCCGACTGGACGGATCACCCCGACGTCCTCCCCGACGCCCAGGTGCGCGAGTTCACGGCCCGGGTGATCCTCCGCGAGACGATCGGCACGGGGAGCCCGGAAACGGCATCTGCCTTCCACCGTTTCGTGAGGCCCAATCTCCGGAAGGCCTACGGCGTCTCGAGCGCGAAGGCCGAGCACACGGCGAACGTCTTCTTCACGCCCGGCCCCTCCACTCCGGCCTCGCTGACGGTCGGCCTCGAGGTGCCGCAGAGCCCGTCCGCGAGCCACGGCGAGGCCTACTGGACCCGCTGCGCCACGCCGATGTGGGAGCACGCGCCAACCCTGAAGGTCCGCACCTACATGCTGGCCATCAACGCGTGGGCCGACGAGGAGACGAGGGCTCGCTTCCTTCCCGTGGCCGCCGACATCCTCGCCGAGGCCGAGCGATACGCCGAGCAGCTCTTCCCCTTCCGGAGCGTGAAGTTCGAGGACGGCGGCGTCCTGTCGATCCCCGTCTACCGGGAACCGGGCGACCCGCCGCCCCCCCCGATCTGCGACGCCGACTGCGCCGCGGGCATCCTCCGACTCGAGACCTCGGGAGCGCCCGCCGACGTCGTCATCGGCCTCATGCCGGCCTCGAAGTCCTACATGGGCGGCGGGGCGGTGACGAAGATCGGTGAGCAAAAGGCGCCGGCGATCATCCGGCTCACGCTCGACGACGTCCCCGAGCACCGTGACCGGTGGGTCTTCGCGGTCGTCCACGAGATCGCCCACACGCTCGGGCTCGAGCACCTCCCCTACCTGAAGGTGGGCCCGGACGCCGGCAACGAGCGTTCCATCCTCGAGGCGCTGCGCAACCATTCCTGGGCCAACGGCGGAAAGCCGGTTCACTGGTACGAGGGGATCGAGGGCTTCCGCATCGACCGCGACGGCCGGAGCGGCCACAACAAGTCCTCGGTCGAAGGGAACGCCGAAGGGTCCTGGCTCGTTCCCCTGATGTTCCCGACGTCGATGTACTACCGGGACGCCTTCATCGTCCGCCACCAGTACTTCGACCTCCAGGAGCGCATCGGCGCTTGGAAGAAGCCCCCGCCCGCCGACGCGAAGTAAGGCCGCCGTGCGGAGGGTGAGGGGGGACTAACCCCGCGAGCGAAGCGACGGGGTGCTCTTCGCAGGGCGTCGGCGGGAAGCCGGGGCGCATACGGGATTCGGACCCGTGTTCCGCCGTGCGGGGGGGTGCGGGGGGTCTCCCCCCGCCTGAAAGACAGCCCGGCCGCGCCGCCCTCTCGCGGCGGTAACCGCACGGAACTCGATGCCAGCAGGAAGGACCAGAAAGGGTTGGTAGCGCATACGGGATTCGAACCCGTGTTACCGCCGTGAGAGGGCGGCGTCCTGGACCCCTAGACGAATGCGCCGTTCCGGTCCCGTTCGGCGGAGGGTTCTCCGCGCGAGGGCGGAGTTTGTACCACGGGTCCGAGGGGCTCCGCAAGCGTTGCCCCGGCCTCCGGTTTCCCGGGGGGCCGGCCCCGGGTGCGCCGGGGCCGGCGAGAGGGAAGGTCAGTCGGCGGCCCGGGCCCAGCGGATGATCTCGGGGAGGGTCGGCTTCTTGCCGTACATCAGGATCCCGACCCGGTAGACCCGCCCCGCGAACCAGGCGACGCCCCAGATCGAGACGAGGAGGATCCCGATCGAGAGGGCGATCTCCCAGGCCGGCGGCGGCTGGACCGAGATCCGCATGAACATCAGGAGCGGGCTCGTGAACGGGAAGAGGGAGAGCACGCGTGCGAGCGTCCCGTCCGGCGTGTTGAAGGCGAAGAACCACATCATCGACGCCAGGATGAGCATCATCCCGGGGATCATCACGAGCTGCTGCGCCTCCTGCTCCGTGTTGAACGGCGCGGCGAGGGCGGCGTAGAGCCCGGCGTAGAGGAAGTAGCCGAGGAGGAAGAAGACGACGAAGGCGAGGATCGTCGCCCCGGGGATGCTCGGGATCGTCCCGCCCGCGACCCCCATGAGGCCGACGATGCCGGGAAGGGTCAGGGCGAAGGCGAAGAGCCCCCAGACGGCGTACTGCGTCAGGCCGACGAAGCCGATCCCGATGATCTTGCCGAGCATCAGCGTCGTCGGCCTGACCGACGAGATGATGACCTCGACGATCCGGTTGTTCTTCTCCTCGAGGACGCCCCGCATGATGAAGGCGCCGTAGATGAAGATGGAGATGTAGATCAGGAAGAAGAGGACGCCGGAGACCGCGAGGTTCACGCCGACGTTCTTGGCGTCCTCCGAGGTCTCCTTCGCCGTCGCCTCGTGCGGGTCGAGCTTCACCGTGAGGCGGGCCTTCTCGTAGACGGCGGGGTCGACCCCCTGGTCCTTCAGGCGCTCCTTGGTCCCGGCGCGCGCGAGCGCCCGCTCGACCGACTCGCGCAGGATCATGTCGGCCTTCACGGAGCGCGCGCGCCACTCGACCTTCCCGCTCTCGAGACCGTCGGCGGGGATGACGATGTACGCCTTGATCTCCTTCTTCTGCACCCGTTCGTTCAGCTCGGTGCGGAGCTTCGGGAGCGTCTCGGCGCTCGCCGCGACGTCGAAGAAGGTGATCTTCGTCGGGGCGCGACGGGGATTCTCGGGCCGGGCCTCTGCCGGCTCCTTCCCGGCCCCGGCGCCGGTCTCCTTGTCGTCGACCTCCGACACGGTCTTCTGCTCGAGGAGGAGGGGCTCGTAGAGGCGGCCCGTCAGGTCGACGACGCCGATCTTCCCTTCCGGGATGAGGGTCGAGGCGAGGATCACCTGGAGGTAGACGAAGACGAGGCCGAGCGCCGGGATGAGGATCGTCCCGATCCAGAACCCCTTCGTCTTGATCTGCTGCAGGTACTCGCGGCGGATGACGTGGAAGAGCTTCCTGTTCATCGCCGTCTCCCTACCGCAGCTCTTCCGACGTCGGGGCCTGAAGGCCCGATTCCTCGACGGCCTTGATGAAGATCTTCTCCAGCTCCGGCTCGGGCTCGACCGGCGGCGGGAGCGGCACGCGGTCGCGGTAGGCCGCCTTGACCTCCCTCACCGTCCCGTCGAGGAGCTTCCTGCCGCGGTAGATGAGGGCGATGCGGTCGCAGAGCTTCTCGGCCTGCTCCATGACGTGCGTCGAGAAGACGATCGTCTTCCCCTGCCTCTTGAAGTCGACGAGGAAGTCCTTCAGGAGGACGACGTTGATCGGGTCGAGGCCGGAGAACGGCTCGTCCAGGATGAGGATCTCGGGGTCGTGGACGATCGTCCCGAGGAACTGCACCTTCTGCTGCATCCCCTTCGAGAGCTCCTCGGTCTTCTTTCCGAGCCAGGGGCGCAGGTCCATGACGTCGATCCACCGCTCGAGGCGCTCGAGGGCCGTCTTCCGCTCCACGCTCTTGATGGCGGCGAAGAAGAGGAGCTGGTCGATCACGGTCATCTTCCGGTAGAGGCCGCGCTCCTCCGGGAGGTAGCCGATCCGTTCCTGCATTTCGTCGGCAAGGGGCACGCCGAGGACCCGGATCGTCCCCTCGTCGGCCTTCGTGATGTTCATCGTCATCCGGATCGTGGTCGTCTTCCCGGCCCCGTTCGGCCCGAGAAGGCCGAACGTCACCCCGACCGGGACCTCGAGGTCGAGCCGGTCGACGGCGGTGTACTTCCCGAAGCGCTTGGTCACGCCGGAGATCGAGATGGCAGAGGTCATCCTGGGTCGCCCTCCTGAGCCTATTGGTACGGTGCGGCAGCGGGGGAGTTTATCGGGCGGCTCCGCAAGCCCCGGTCGGGACGCCCTTCTCGGACCGGGCCGCAGGCCGGGAGGTGGTGGTTCGGCGGGCTCCGCTCGCCGGCCTCCCCTCAATCGTCTCCCCGCAACCGCCTGCAAGGCGCCCGCAGCCGCCTTGACCGCCGCGGACCGGGATGGTAGCTTTCCCGCCCCCCGGAGGCCCCCGCGCCTCCCCGGTCTTTCGACAAGCTGCGCCCATAGCTCAACTGGATTAGAGCGTTTGACTACGGATCAAAAGGTTGGGGGTTCAAGTCCTCCTGGGCGCACCACTCTTATCCCACTCGGACAAGAAGTCTTAGCCTTTCTCGGCCCCGGTAATCCCGGGGCCGTTCCGTTTCGTGGGGCCCGCGGGCGTACCCGGCCCGGCGGAAGGGGCAGGGTCGATCGATCGCGAAGTCGTTGTACGATGGCGTCGTCGATGGAGGCGCCATGCCCACGGTGACGGTTTCCCCGAAGTTCCAGGTCGTGATCCCCCGCGAGATCCGGGAAGCGATGAAGCTGAAGGCGGGCGAGAAAGTCCAGGTGTTCCGGTTCCGGAACCGCCTGGAGCTGGTGCCCGTCCGGGGCATCGAGACGATGCGCGGTTTCCTGAAGGGAATCGACACGACCGTCGCGAGGGAGCCGGACCGGGTATGAACCTCGTCGACTCCTGCGGGTGGCTCGAGTTCCTCGCCGACGGCCCGAACGCCGGCTTCTTCGCGCGGCCGCTCGGCGAGCCGGAGAAGCTCCTCGTCCCGACGATCTGCCTCCTCGAGGTCTTCAAGCGGACGCTCCAGCAGAGGGGGGAAGAGGCGGCGCTCGAGGTCGCGGGCCTCATGCAGCAGGGAAGGGTGGTGGACCTCGACACGGCGATCGCGCTCCACGCGGCCGATCTGGGCGTCGAGCGGAAGCTCTCCCTGGCCGACGCGGTGATCCTCGCGACGGCCCGCGCCCACGACGCGACGGTCTGGACGCAGGACGCGCACTTCGAGGGGCTCGCGGGTGTCCGCTACCGGGCCGCCGGGAGCCGATAGGTCACCCCGCCCCGCGGCGATCCTCGCCGCGGTGATGGCCGGCTCGATCCTCGGGCCGATCGACGCGAGCATCGTCAACGTCGTCCTCCCCACGCTCGCCCGCTCCTTCTCCGCGAGCCTCGCCTCGGTGCAGTGGGTGCCGATGGCCTACCTCCTCTCGAGCGGGGGGCTGGCGCTCCTCTTCGGACGGCTCGGGGACCTCCACGGGCACCGGCGGGTCTTCCTGTCCGGCCTCCTCGCGTTCGTCGGGGCGTCGGCTCTGTGCGCGGCGGCGCCCTCGGTCGGGGCGCTGATCGCGTTCCGCGCGCTCCAGGGCGTCGCCTCGGCGGCGATGATGTCGGTCCCCCTCGCAATCCTGACGGCGGCTTTCCCTCCCACCCAGCGCGGGAGGGCGATCGGGTTCTTCGCGGCGAGCATCTCCGTCGGCCTCGCGGTCGGGCCGAGCCTCGGGGGTTTCCTCGCGGCGACGTTCGGCTGGCGGGTCGCGTTCCTCGTGAACCTGCCGATCGGCCTCGCGGCGTGGGCGTACGCGCGACGCGTCCTGCCGGTCGTGCCGGTGCGGCCGGGCCGGCTCGACGTGCCGGGCGCCGCGGCCGCGCTCGCCGCGCTCGTCTCGCTGCTCCTCTTCGTGAACCGCGCCCAGGTGGAGGGGCTTTCCCCGCGGACGCTCCCGCTCCTCGCCGTCGCGGTCCTCGGCGGTCTCCTCTTCGTCCGGCTCGAGCGGCGCGCGGTCGAGCCGATGGTCGCCCTCTCGCTGTTCGGAAACCGCGGCGTCGCCCTCGGCGCGTCGGCGGCGGTCCTGAACTTCATGGCGCAGTACGTCGTCGTCTTCGTGACGCCGTTCCTCCTGAGCCGCCTCCTCGGCGCCGGGCCGGGACGGGTCGGGCTCGTCCTGACGGCCTTCCCGCTCGCGGTCCTCTGCGTCGCGCCGTTTGCCGGCGCGCTCTCCGACCGGGTCGGGTCGGCGCTCCCGGCGGCAGCCGGGGCCCTCGTCTCCGCGGGGGCGTGCGGGCTCCTCGCGGCGATGCCCGCGGGGGCGGGAGAGGCGGACGTCGCGTGGAGGCTCGCCCTCTTCGGCGTCGGGACCGGACTCTTCCAGTCGCCGAACAACAGCGCCGTGATGGGGGCCGCGCCGAGGCCGCACCTCGGCGTCGTCGGGAGCCTCCTCGGCACGTCGCGCACGCTCGGCATGGTCCTCGGCGTGGCGGCGGCGGGAGCGGTCCTCCACGCGTTCGTCCCGGCGGCGGCGCTGGCTGACGTCGGGCTCGGGCCGGAGCAGGCCGCGGCGTTCGCCGAGGGCGCCCGAAGGGCCTGGGCGGCGGGGGCGCTCTTCGCGGCGGGCTCCGCGATCCTCGCGTTCGCCGCCAGCCGCGGGACGCGCGCCTGACGCGCGGCACGTCGCGGGTCGCGCCCGGCCGGGAGGATCCCGTCCCCCGCCGAATTCCCGTAACCTCGGGCCGATGAGGCACGCCCCCCGCGCCGACGACGAGCGGTTCATGCGTGAGGCCCTCCGCGCGGCGCGCCGCGCGCCGGCCCACCGCGACGTCCCGATCGGGGCGGTCGTCGTGAAGGACGGCCTCGTCGTGGCCCGCGCCCGAAACCGGCGCGAGGTCGACCACGACCCGACGGCGCACGCCGAGGTCCTCGTCCTCAGGCGGGCCGCGCGCCGGCTGGGGTCCTGGCGGCTCGACGGCTGCACGCTCTACGTAACGCTCGAGCCCTGCGCGATGTGCGCGGGGGCGATCGTCCTCTCCCGTCTCCCGCGCCTCGTCTACGGGGCGGCGGACCCGAAGGCGGGGTTCGTCGGCTCTCTCGGCGACCTCTGCCGCGACGCTCGGCTCAACCACAGGGTCCACGTCGAGGCCGGCGTCCTGGGCGAGGAGTGCGGGACAATCCTGAAGGAGTTTTTCCGTGAACGCAGAAGGAAGCAGACCCCCTGAACGAGCGGCGTTCTCCGCACCCGAGGCCCCGACGTTCCGGTGCCCCTCCTGCGGCGGCCCGGCCGCGAAGGACGCCCGTGCCTGCGTCCACTGCGGCGGACTCCTCGCGACGAACCGCTGCATCTCCTGCTTCGCCCTCTCCCCGCGCGAGGCGGAACGGTGCGTCAAGTGCGGGGCGCTTCTCCCGGCCCCGGCCTTCGTCGCCGAGGGGGCGGGGCGCTGCCCCGACTGCCGCCTCGACCTCGTGGCCCACGCCTTCGGGGCGGTGGGCTACTCCGAATGCCCCCGCTGCTCGGGACTCTTCCTGAAGCGGGAGGCGTTCGAGGCGGTGACGAAGGACGCCGACACGCGGGCAAAGGTCCGCCTTGCCGAGCCGGCGACGGCTTCGAACCCCTCGCCGGCGGGGCCGGCGCCGGGAGCGGGCGGCCGCCTTCCGCCCGTCCGGTACCGGGCCTGCCCGAGCTGCGCGAAGCTGATGAACCGGACGAACTACGGCGGAGGCTCGGGCATCGTCCTCGACGCCTGCCGCGATCACGGTCTCTGGTTCGACAAGGGCGAGCTGGCTGCGATCGTCGACTTCCTCGAGAAGGGGGGGTGGGAGAGAGTGCGCACCCGGGAGCGCGAACGCCTCTCGGAGGAGGTGCGGGCCCTCGAGAGCAAGCGAACGCTCGCGCGGGCGACCGGGATGCCGACCTCGACCTGGGACCGCCAGCAACAGGGGCTGGACGCCCTCGGCGGGATCGTGGGCCTCCTCTCGGCGCTCGCGGGCTGGTTCCTGAAGCGCTGAGAACGAAAGGGCCGCCCTCGCGGGCGGCTCCGTTCCTCCGGGCGGGTCAAATGGCGGTGAGGGTGGGATTTGAACCCACGGTAGCCTTTCGACTACACCAGTTTTCGAGACTGGCCTGATAAACCACTCCAGCACCTCACCGCGTCAGGCCTCGGAGCGGGGGCGAGAGGATAACGCAAGCCCCCCCGATCGGGAAAGCCCGCCCCGGGGCCACCCCCCCCGGGCCGGTGCGCCGGCCGTCACTCGGAGAAGGTGACGAGGACCTTCAGCCGGGCGGCGCGTTCCCAGTCGAGGGTCTTCACGCGGATCGGAAACGTGACCGTGTCCTCGGCCTTCTGCTTCTTGAGGGTGGCCGAGCGCCCCCCCTCGCCGAGGACGCCCCCGCTCTCGTCGAGGAGGAACGCGCGGATCCGGGCCTTCTGCCTCGTGTACCCGTCGTTGCGGTAGAAGAAGCGCAGGAGGACCCACGTCTTGTCTTCGGGGTCCTTCGCCCGGGCCTCCTCGATGTCGGCCGCCTTCGGGTCGTTCTGCGACTCGACGGCGAAGATCGTGGCCTTCTCGAAGGAGAGGTCCAGCGTGACGCGGGTTTCCCGGGGGACGGCGGCCGTCTCCTCGGCGAGCTTCCCCTGGGCGGCGGCGGGGGCGGCCGCGAGGAACGCGAGGGCCGCCGCGAGAGCGGACGGGGCGAGGCGGCGAAAGGTACGAGACATCACGTACCGTTCTACGTCGCCGGGGGCGCCCGCGTTTGCCCGCGAGAGCTTCCCGGGCGGGGATTCCGGGGGGAGACCCGGGGAGAGGAGGGGCCGGAGTCGAGGAGATCCGACGAGGAGATCCCGCTTGACGGGAAGCGCGGGCCGGGGCAGAGTCTCGGTCCCCGCGGACGTGGACAGGTGTCCGAGCGGTTTAAGGAGCACGGTTGGAAGCCGTGTGTAGTCGAAAGGCTACCGTGGGTTCGAATCCCACCCTGTCCGCCACGTTCGCTCCGGGCCGACCGGCCCGTTTTTCGCCCTCGCCCCGGCTCCCTCGGCTAGAATCCCCGGCCCGGGCCCCTGGGTGAGTCCGGGTCCCGCGCGACGTGCCCCCTCGAACCGTGTCAGGTCCGGAAGGAAGCAGCACTAAGAGGACCGGACCGGGCGCCGCGGATCACCCGGACTCATCGAGGGGCTCGATCTCTCTCATGACGACGAACGCCTTCGTTCCTCTCGCACGGAAGTGGCGCCCCCGGACGTTCACCGACGTCGTCGGGCAGGCCGAGATCGTCCGGGCCCTCGCGAACGCCCTGACGCAGGACCGGATGGCGCACGCCTACCTCTTCTCCGGGCCGCGCGGCGTCGGCAAGACGACCTCGGCGCGCCTCCTGGCCGCAGGCATCAACTGCCGGGCGGCGGCGGGACCGACCCCGAACCCCTGCGGGACGTGCGAGTCGTGCGTCGAGGTCCTGGAGGGGCGCTCCATCGACGCTCTCGAGATCGATGGCGCCACGCACGGCAAGGTGGACCAGGCCCGCGACCTGATCGAGATCGTCGGCTACGCCCCCGTGAGGGACCGCCGGAAGGTCTTCATCATCGACGAGGTCCACGCCATCTCGGCGGCGGCCTTCCAGGCGCTCCTGAAGACGCTCGAGGAGCCCCCGGCCCACGCGGTCTTCATCCTCGCGACGACCGAGCGGCACAAGATCCCGGCGACCATCCTCTCCCGCTGCCAGCGGTTCGACTTCCGGCGCCTCACCGACGCCGAGGTCGCCGACCGGCTCGCCGAGATCGCCCGCCGCGAGGGCTACGCCGTCGACGCCGCCGAGAAGCCGGCCCCCTGGGTCGAGCCCGCCGCGCTCGCGGCGCTCGCGGCCGCGGCCACGGGGAGCCTGCGCGACGGTCTCTCGCTCCTCGACCAGGCGGTCGCCCAGACGGGAGGCCGCGTCACCCAGGCCGACGTGGCCCTCCTCCTCGGATCGCCCGACCGGACGGCCCTCGTCGCCCTCCTCGCGGCGATCCTCGCGGGCGACCGGCCGGCGGTCCTCCGTGGCGCCGCCGAGCTGGAAGCCGCCGGCTCGGACCCCCGGGCCACGGCGCACGACCTGACGGTCCTCGTTCGCGGAACCGTCCGCTTCGCGGCCGACCCGTCGGCCCCGGCGGTCCCCGGCATCTCGGAGGAGGGCTCGGCCACCCTGCGCGAGCTGGGCCGCGCGACGCCCTACTCCACGCTCCTCAGGGTCCTGACGCTCCTCTCGGAGGCGGAGGGGAACCTGCGACGAAGCGACGTCCCGTCGCTGGCGCTGGAAGTCCTCCTCCTGCGCCTCGCCGAGCTGCCGCGCCTCGTCCCGATCGAGGAGATCCTCGCCTCCGGGGCCTCCTTCCCGATGCCGGCCGCGAGGCCGGCCGCCCCTTCGGCCCCGCCCGCATCCGCGCCCGCTCCGGCCCGCCCGGCGGCCCCCGGGCCCGAGCCGGCGAGTGGCGCGGCGCCGGCGGCGCCCCGCCCCGCGGCGTCGGCCCCCGACGTGCCGCGGTTCGTCGGCCTGACGCCCCTCGAGGTGGCCGAGCCGGAGCCCGCGCCGGTCGCCGACGCCGCGGCCGCCTTCCGGGAAGCGGTGGAGAAGCGCCACGGGAACCTCGGCGCCGCGCTCGAGGACGTCTCGGTCACCGTTGAGGGGAGGGTCGTCCGCCTCGTCCTCGACCCGCCGAGCCCGCCGCTCGGCAAGCGGCTCGCGGAAGCGGCGATGAAGAAGGTCCTCGACGAGGCCGCGGTCGCCGTCCTCGGGCCGAAGGCGACCGTCGTCGTCGAGAGCGCCGAGCCGGCCGGAGGCGACCTGACCGCCGCCGCCGCCGCCGCCGACCCGGAAAAGCTGGAGCGCGAGAACCTGAAGAAGCGGGCCGCCGCCGACGAGCGCGTCAAGAAGATCCTGAACCTCTTCGACGGCGAGATCGCCGACGTGAAGCCCGACGAGCGCAAGCCGTGACGGCGCTCCCGGCCCTCGCGCGCCTCGTCGCCGCCCTGGAGCGCCTCCCCGGCATCGGCCCGAAGGGGGCGCGGCGCATCGCCCATTTCCTCCTCGTGGCGCCTGCGGCCGAGGCCGCCGGCCTCGCGAACGCCCTCCTCGAGGCGCGGGAGAAGACCCGGTCGTGCTCTTCCTGTCACGCGCTGACGGAGGAGGACCCCTGCGTCCTCTGCACCGACCCCGCGCGCGACGCCACGCTCCTGGCGGTCGTCGAGGAGCCGTTCGACGTGGAGGTCCTCGAGCGGACGAGGGAGTTCCGGGGGCGCTACCACGTCCTCGGCGGGGCGCTCGCCCCGCTGCGCGGCATCGGGCCCGACGACCTCCGCGTCGCCTCGCTCCTCGAGAGGGTCGCGTCCGGCGTCTCGGAGGTCGTCCTCGCGACGAACCCGAACGTCGAGGGGGAGGCGACGGCGCTCTACCTGGCCCGCCGGCTCAAGCCGCTCGGGGTCCGCGTCACGCGCCTCGCGTTCGGGCTTCCCGTCGGCGCCGCGATCGAGTTCGCCGACGAGGTGACGCTCGGCAGGTCCCTCTCGGGGCGGCGGGAGGTCTAGGGAGAAGGCGATGCCGGAGCATCGGGTACACTAGCGAGGATCGGCGCCATATGACGGATTTCGTCCTCTTCGACGAAGAGTTTCAGCAGATAAAGGAAGTCATCGGGAGGCTCAAGGCCGACGCCCAGGCGAAGGTCGTTTTCATCGTCGACAAGAACGGCCAGCAGATCGCCGCACAGGGCGACCTGGAGTCCCTCGACACGACCTCCCTGGCGTCGCTGACGGCCGGGAACGTGGCGGCGACGGACGGCCTCGCCAAGCTGATCGGCGAGAAGGAGTTCCCCGTCCTCTTCCACGAGGGAGAGAAGGACAACGTCTACATCGCCATCGTCGACCAGCGGGTGATCCTCGTCATCATCTTCGACGAACACTCGTCGCTCGGCCTCGTGAGGCTCCGCGTCCGCAAGGCGACGCAGGACCTCGAGAGGATCTTCGTCGCCATCCAGCGGAAGGTCGAGGAGGAGAAGGAGCGGCGGCACGAGGGGATCGACTCCCCGTTCGCCGAGATCACCGACGAGGACATCGACAGCCTCTTCAGGGAGTGAGGAGGAGCGACGATGAGTGCCGAGCCCCGTCGACGCCCTGAGGGAGCCCCCCGTCGCGCGGGGGATTGTCTGAGGGTGCCGAAGCGATGACGTTCATCAACTACGCCGCCCGCGAGATCAACTGCAAGATCGTCTACTACGGTCCCGGTCTCTGCGGGAAGACGACGAACCTGCAGTACATCTACGACCGGACGAACCCGGCGGCCAAGGGAAAGCTGATCTCCCTCGCGACCGAGACCGACCGGACCCTCTTCTTCGACTTCCTCCCGCTCGACCTCGGGACGGTGAGGGGCTTCAAGACGCGGTTCCACCTCTACACCGTCCCGGGCCAGGTCTTCTACGACGCGAGCCGCAAGCTGATCCTCAAGGGGGTCGACGGCGTCGTCTTCGTGGCCGACTCGCAGGAAGCCCGGGCGGACGCCAACGTCGAGTCGCTCCAGAACCTCGAGAAGAACCTCCGCGAGCACGGCTTCGACCTGGCGACGATCCCGTACGTCCTCCAGCTGAACAAGCGCGACCTCCCGACCGCCGTCGCGGCCGACGAGATGTACCGCCAGCTGAACTACAAGGGCGAGCCCACCTTCGAGGCCACCGCTCCGACCGGCGTCGGCGTCTTCGACACGCTGAAAGCCGTCGCGAAGCAGGTCTTGATGGAGCTTCGGAAGAAGTAGGCCCGGGAGGGGGCCTGCCGGCCCCCGCGGAGCGCCTTCCCCTACTCTTCCGGGAGCTCGTTGTCTTCCGGCTCCATCCTCACGCCCCCGGGGAGGAGGTACTTGAGGACGAGGTCGGCGAACCGCTCGGCGAACGAGGAGCGGGCGAGGACCTCGTCGAAGCCGGCCGCGAGGGCCTTCTCCTTCAGGTCCTTGCGGGCCATGTCGAAGTAGCCGACGACCGGCACGGCGGCCGTCGCCTTCGCCTTCTTCAGGGCGGTGATCGCCTCGAAGGGGGGGATCTTCAGGGCGAGGTCGACGACGACGATCACGGGCGCGCTCGGGTCGACGGCAGCCCTGGTTCCAGCGGGGTCCGACAGGAAGACGGTCGAGGCGCCGACGGACTTCACCGCGGTGTCGATCTTCGTTCTCCAGAACGGGTCTTCGACCAGGGCGATGACCTTGCGATTCATCGGGGCCTCCTCGGGGCAGTGATGGAACCGGCCGCGGACGCTGCCTCTCCGCACGGCAGGGACGCGGCCAGTATAGGCCCGACCGCCGGGCGCAGCTCGGACCGCCCCTCAGCGGCGGAAAAGGGGGAGGAGCGTCGGCTCGAGGCGCCGGAGGAGGGCTGCCGTGGCGTCGACGTCGCGGCGGCAGTAGTCGAGGATCTCCGGGAGCCGCCCCGCCTCGTACGCTTCCCCGACCGCGTATCCGTGCATCTCGGCCGACTTCGGCGAGGGGATCCCGAACGCGACGCAGGCGGCGTGGAGCGACGGGCGCGAGCCGGAGGCGCCCTGGAAGGTGAGGACTTCCATCACGTCGACGTGCGAGTCGACCGAGTAGCGGTAGCCCGAGAGGTTTCGCGACGGAGTCACCCCGTGGATCGCGCTCCTCACGGAGAGGAAGGGCCCGTCGAAGGAGCGGCCGTTGAACGAGACGAGCCGGTCGAACCGGGCCGCCGTCTCCCAGAACCCGGAGAGGAGCGCCTTCTCCTCGCCGCCGATCTCCTCGAAGAGGCCGTCGCCCGAGGTCCGCGAGGACGGGGCGGGAGACTCGTACCAGACCTTCCCGTGGCCCGTGTCGGGGTTCAGGGCGGCGATGACGATGACCTTGGCGGCGTAGGGGGAGAGCGAGCGCCAGTCCTTCTTCGACCGATAGCTCTCGCCGTCCTCGGCGCCCCGCGTCAGCCATTCGCGCAGGAGCGGGTCGAGGCCGAGCCAGGGGAGGCCGACGGTCTCGATGTCGAACACCAGCGTCTTCACCTCAGACCTCCGTCGAGCGGGTGGGGGGTCCGGGGGGCCGCGCGAAGCTCAGGCCCCCCGGGCGGCCGAGGGTTCTCACGGCCCGTTCTCTTCCGCCGGGCTCGCGTCGGCTTCCCCGGCCGGAGGCGCGGTCGCGACCGGGGCGGGAGGAGGGGAGACCGGGCCGAGGCGCGCGTCCAGCCAGTAGAGGACGGCGGTCCTCGCCTCGGGCTCGTTCCGGAGGAGGTCGAGCGCGTGCGCGGCGCCCGGGTAGAGGAGGAGGGACTTCGGATCGAGACCCGAGCCGTCGAGCGCCTGCGCCGATTCGGCGCGGCCGGGATCCCTCTCCGAGGCGAGGACGAGGAGCCCCCGCGGCGCCGTGGGGCGGGCCCCGGCGAGGGGGGCGAGGCGCTCGGCGTTCGCGGAGACGGCCACGCCCGCGTCGGCCCACCCGGAGGCGGTGGCGAGGGCGGCGAGGTTCCCCGAGAGGGAGAAGCCGACGACGCCGACGCGCGGCGCTCGCTCGCGCAGCCACTCGCAGGCGGCCTCGACGTCGCGAGGGAAGCCGTTCGGGGATGTCTGGAGCGACGGCGAGAGCCCCACGGTGGCGCTTCCCTTCTTCACGGAGTCGCCGTGCCCGCGCAGGTCGAGGGAGAGCGTGGCGAAGCCGCGGGCGGCGAGCTCCTCGGCGACCCCCGCCAGCTCCCGCCGGTCGCGCGAGAAGGCGTGGAGGAGGAGGACGGCCGGGGCCGCGGCGCCGGCCGGCGAGGGCCTCCACGACGCGACGAGCCGGACGCCGTCGCTCGAGGTGAACGACACCTCGAAAGGGTCGGGCGGACGGGGGACCATCGGGATCGCCGCCGGTTTCTTCCGGACGGCCCGCTTCTTCTTCGTGGCGGCCTCGGCCGGACCCGCAACCGTCGCCGCGAGGAGCGCGAGGACGGCCACGAGGGCCATGACGCGGGAGAAGGTCTTCACGAGGCTTCCCATGGTAAGGCCCCGGAACCGGAACCCGGCACCGGGAGGAGCCGTAATATCCCTCACGTGAGCGTTTCGCAACCCGCCGCCCCGGCGGCGCCGCCCCTTCCCGACGACCTTCCCGGCGAGATCCTCCGCCTGAAGGAGGAGCGCGACGCCCTCATCCTGGCCCACTACTACCAGGAGTCGGAGATCCAGGACCTGGCCGACTTCGTCGGCGACTCGCTCGAGCTGGCCCGCAAGGGACTCGCGGCGCCGCAGCAGGTCATCGCGTTCTGCGGCGTCCACTTCATGGCGGAGACGTCGAAGATCCTGAGCCCGGAGAAGACGGTCGTCGTCCCCGACCTCGAGGCGGGCTGCTCGCTGGCCGACGGCTGCCCGGCGCCCTTCTTTTCCGAGTGGCTCCGGAAGTACCCCGGGCACACCGTCGTCTCCTACATCAACTGCTCGGCGGCGGTGAAGGCGCTCTCCGACGTCATCGTCACCTCCTCCTCGGCCGAGGCGATCCTGCGCCAGCTCCCCGACCCGGTCGTCTTCGCCCCCGACCGGAACCTCGCGGCCTGGCTCGAGAAGAAGCTCGACCGCAAGTTCGTCGTCTGGCCGGGGACGTGCGTCGTCCACGAGACCTTCTCCGAGAAGCGAATCCTCGACCTGATGGTGAGGAACCCGAAGTCGCGCCTCGTCGCCCACCCCGAGTGCGACGAGCGGATCCTCGCCCACGCACACTTCGTCGGCTCGACGTCCGCCCTCCTCCGGCACGTCGCAGAGTCGGAGCACGCCTCGTTCATCGTGGCGACCGAGGAGGGGATCCTCCACCAGATGCGGCGAGCGGCTCCCGCCAAGGAGCTGATCCCGGCCCCGCCCGACGACGGCTGCTCCTGCAACGCCTGCCCGCACATGAAGCGGAACACGATGGAGAAGCTCTGGCTCGCCCTGCGCGACCTCAGCCCGGCGATCGAGGTCGACGAGAAGGTCCGGGCCGGAGCGCAGCGCTCGCTCGACCGGATGCTCGAGCTGACGGCCGGGAAGACGTTCGTCCCCGCGCTCGGGCGCTCGTGAGCTTCCCCACGCCGTGACCGGCAACGCAGGCCGCGCGCGCCCGCGCATCCCGTGGGCCCCGCTTCTCCCGGGGCTCGCCGTCCTCCTGGCCGGCGCCGTCGGCGCGCACCTCGTCCTCCCCGAGTGGCAGCCCCTCGGGGTGACGCGCGAGGCGGCGCTGAGGACGGCGGGCGAGGAGATGGCCGCCGCCGGGGCGACGCTCCTCGACCCGAAGGCGAAGGTGAGGAACGCGCTCGCCAGCTCCGAGATCGAACGCGCCTACCGGCGGCTCGGGCGGGAGGCGCCGACGTGGCTCGCCCGGCACGGCGCGATCGCGTCGTGGGTCGTCTCGGGTTCGCTGCGCGTCCCGGGGATCGGGACGGGCGCCGTCGAAGTCGCCCTCGGGCGCGACGGCACGCTCCGGCGCGTCGAGTTCACGAGGGGGAGCCTCCTCCGCGTCGCCGCGCCGACCGGAGAGCTCGACGGCGCCCGCGAGAAGCTCGCCGACGCCCTCCTCGCGCGCCTCGCCCGTGGCGAGGCGATCGGCCGCACGGCGGACTACGAAGGCGGCAACGCGATCGTCCGCGTCTTCGAGCTCGAGGGGACCGGACCGGGGCCCCGGGAGGTCCTCACGCGGCTCTCCCCGTCGCCGGCGATGCTCGTCGTGGCCCGCGAGCTGGCCGACCCCGACGTCGGCGCCCGCTACGAACGGCTCAAGTTCCGGGGCCTCGTCATCGCCATCCCTCTCTTCGCCCTCGTCGGCCTCCTCGTTGCCGTCCTCTTCGGCGTCCTCCTCTTCCGGCGCCGCCTCGGCTTCCGGATCGCGATCGGCCTCGGGCTCCTCGGCTTCGCCGCGATGGTCCTCTCCGGCTCTCTCTTCGAGCTGCAGGGCCAGGGCGGCTTCGTGGCGGGGATCGTCGTCACGGGCCGGATCCTGATGGCCATCGCCCTCGTCGGCTACTGGGCCGTGGCCGAGTCGCTCCTGCGCGACACGGTCCCCTCCTTCCGGACGAGCCTCGACGCCCTCGCCGCGGGGCGCCTCTCGCCGCGGCTCGGCCGGGCGATCCTGGGCGGCCTCGGCATCGGCGCCGCCCTCGCCGGGCTCCGGCTCCTGGTCGCGACGGGCGTCGCGGCGGCAGGGGTCCCCGGCGTCCACCCGGAGGCGCCCTCCTACGTCCTCCCCCTCTTCGGCGGCATCGCGAACGCCTTCCTCGAGGGGCCGTACGCCGCCGCGACCCTCGTCCTCGGGGCGGCCCTCTTCCGCTTCGTGATGCCCCGCGAGAGGGCCGACGCGCTCGGAGCCCTCGGCTTCGCCCTCCTCTACGCCTGCTCGTTCCTCTACGCGCCGTGGGGGGCGACGCTCGCCCTCACCCTGGCCGAGGCGGTCCTCCTCCTCCTCGCCTTCCGGGGCTACGGCCTGGCCGGCCTCCTCGTCGCCGCGACGGCGCCCGCGCTCCTGCGCGACCTTCTCGCCGCGCTTCGCTTCCCCGGGGAGCTTCCCGCGCCGCTCCTCCTCGCCGCCGCCGCCCTCGCGGCCCTCGCCTGGGCCGGCGTCGCGGCGACGCGCAGGCCCGAGCGGGAAGACGACGCGAGGCTCGACGCGCCCGACTTCATCAAGCGGATCGAGAGCGAGACGCGCGTGAAGCACGAGATGGACCTCCTGTCGCGGATGCAGGTGGCCCTCCTTCCCGACCACCCGCCGGACGTGCCGGGCCTGCAGATCGCGGCGAAGACGATTCTCGCGACCGAGGCCGGGGGAGACCTCTACGAGTTCCTCGTCGACGAGGAAGGGGCGCTCTGGGTCGCGACGGGCGACGTCGCCGGGCACGGCTTCTCGTGCGGCATCCAGGGAGCGATGGTGAAGGCCTGCCTCCTCACGCTCGTGAAGGCGGGACGGCGGCCGGGGGAAATCCTCGTCGAGGTGGACCGCGTCCTGCGCGCGGCGAACACCGGGCGCCTCTTCACCTCGCTCGTCCTCGCCAGGATCGACCCTTCGACCGGCCGTGGCGTCCTCGCGAACGCCGGACACCCGTACCCTCTCCTCCTCGTCGAGGGGAGGGTGAGCGAGCTGACCGTTTCCGGCCTTCCTCTCGGCAAGGGCCCGGCGCGGGTCTACGAGGAGACGGAGTTCGAGCTGCCGGGCGCCGCGAGCCTCGTCCTCGCCTCCGACGGCCTCTTCGAGGGGCCCGACCGCTTCGACGAGCCGTACGGCTACGACCGGCCGCGCGCCGTCCTCGAGCGCGTCGGGCTCTGGCGCCGGCCCGCGGAGTCGATCGTGGAGGCGCTCCTCGGCGACTGGCGGAGCCACGTCGGCGAGGGGGAGCCCGCCGACGACACGAGCCTCGTCGTCGTCCGCCGGACCATCTGGTCCTGAGGCGCGCGCTTCCCGGGGGGTGCTGCGCTCTCCGGGGGGTGCTGTTCGCCACCCCCCGGACCCCCCAGGTCGCGTCGGCAAGTCCGCTCGACGCCTGCTCGTGGACTGAATCTCGTCGCAACGGGACCGCGCGCCCGGTTCGTGCGAGGATCGGGGCGGATGAAGATCGCGTTCATCGGAACCCACGGCGTCGGCAAGACGACCCTCTGCTACGACCTCGCCGCGTCGCTGAAGCGCCGCGACCTGACCGTCGAGCTCGTGCGCGAGGTGGCGCGCGAGTGCCCGCTCCCGATCAACCGCGACACGACGGTGAAGGCGCAGGCCTGGATCCTCCACACGCAGATCGCGTGGGAGCTCCAGGCCGAGGCCAAGGCCGAGGTCGTCGTCTGCGACCGGGCGGTCCTCGACAACTACTGCTACCTGAAGCGCGCCGCGCCCGGCGAGCCGCACGTGAAGACCCTCGAGGCGCTCGTCCGCGCCTGGCTCCCGACCTACGACGCCCTCTTCCGCGTCCCGATCGTCGGCGACCCGAGCTTCGACGGCGTGCGCGACACCGACCTCGCCTTCCAGCACGACATCGACGCGCTCCTCCTCGCGACGCTCGAGGAGTGGGGGGTCCCGTTCCTGACGCTCGACCCTTCCACGCGCGAGGGCTGGGCGAAGCGGGCCATCGAGTCGCTCCTCCCGGTCCTCAGGCCGCAGGAGCTCCTCTTTCCCGACGCGAGCGGCGGCCGCTGAGCCGCCGGGCTACTTCCGCCAGATCTCGTACTTCACCTGGAACGAGCGGACCTGCTTGTAGTAGCGGGTCTTCATCCGCACGAACATCTTGTTCGTGTCGCCGATCTTGCCGGCGTCGAGGGTGGCGGTCCGGTCGTTCTCGGCCCATACGGCGCCGTCCTTCCCCTTGATCGTGACCGTGTAGCGGCACTTCCAGTCGCGCACCTCGTCGCGGTTCGAGTACTCGAACTCCACCACCATCACGTGCGTCTCGTTCAGGTCCTTCTCGCCGTCGGCGAAGTCGTCGGCGTCGGGCCAGTTGCGGATCCGCACGGCATCGATCGTCACCGGCCCCTGCCGGATGCCGACCTTCGCGGACTTGTCGGGGCCGAACGGGTGGGACTTCACGTAGCTCTTGCGGTCGCCGGGGTCCGCGGCCGAGGCGGCCGGGAGGAGGAGCGCGACGGCGAGGCAGGCGAGGGCGGTCCGCTTCATGGGGCCTCCTGTGGGGGGGATGGAAGATTCTAGGACGCCGCCGGAGGCGTGCGACGCCGGGGCGCGGGTTGACACCCGCGGCGCGAGAGTCTCTTCTACGGCACGATGCCTTCCCGCCACCCGTCCCGCGCCCGGCCGTCCGTCCGCCTCGCCCCGGCGCTCCTCGCCCTCGCCCTCCTCGCCGCGCCGATCCCCTTCCGCAACCCCGCCGACGCCAAGCAGAAGCCGCTCGGACCGGGGCAGACCGGCCAGCCCTTCGCGCCGATCGGGGCCCTCTCGCCCCACGGCGCGGTCGCCTCCGACTCGGAGGACGCCTCGCGGGTCGCCGCGGCCGTCCTCGAGGAGGGGGGCAACGCGGTCGACGCCGCGGTGGCGGGCGCGTTCGCGATCGGAGCGGCGGCTCCCGGGGCCTCCGGGCTCGGCGGGAACACGTGGATCGTCGTCCACACGGCCGGCGGCGAGGACGTCGCCTTCGTCTCCCCCGTTCGAGCGCCGCTGCGGGTGGACCTCTCCCGGGCAAGGGCCGCGCACCAGGGCCGGCACATGACCGGCCCTCTCTCGGCAACGGCCCCCGGCTCTGTGGCCACCCTCGCGAAGGCCCACGCCCGTTTCGGCACCCTCCCCTGGGCCAGGCTCGTGGCGCCCGCCGCCACCCTGGCCGAGGGCGGGCACGTCGTCTCGGTGGCCGAGCACGCGTTCCTGCTGCAATACCGCGAGCTCCTCGAGGCCTCTCCCGCCCTCCAACCGATCTACCTGACGAACGACTGTGACGAGGAGGGCCTCCTGGTTCCCGTCCCCGTCGGCCATCGCGTCGTCTTCCCCGGCCTCGGCCGGACGCTCCGGCGGCTCGCCGAGGCCGGGCCGGACGACTTCTACCGGGGCGCCATCGCCGCGGAGATGGCGGCCGACCTCGCGAGGCACTCGGCCTTCCTGCGCGCCGAGGACCTCGCCCGGGTGCCGGCGACGATCGTGGAGGCGCGCCCCCTTCGCGGAGGCTATCGGGACCTCGAGGTCCTCTCCCTCCCCCTCCCCGGGGCGGGAAGCGTCGTCCTCCGCCTGATGCACATTCTCCAGGCGTTTCCCCCGGCCCAGCTGGCGGGGGAGCCGTGGGCGAGGGCCCAGGTGCTCGTCGAGGCCGGCCGGATCGCCTTCGCCGACGCGCAGCTCGCCGGGATCGAGGAGGAAGTGCCGGACGGCCCCGACCGGTCGCGCTGGCTCGACCCCTCCTGGGGAGCCCGGCAGGCGGGCCTGATCCGCCTCGGCCGGGCGATCCCGGAGGAACGGCTTCCGAAGGGGAGGCGTGGCACGCGCTTCCAGGACCGTGACACCACGCACCTCTCCGTCGTCGATCGCGACGGCAACGCCGTCTCCCTCACGCAGAGCCTGGGCCGGACCTGGGGCTCGATGCACGTCACCCCGGGCCTCGGGTTCCCGTACAACGCGTTCCTCGAGGCCTTCGACGTGGACGACCCGAACGACCCGACCTACCTCCGGCCGAACGCGCCGGCGCGGGTCAGCGTGGCGCCGACGATCTTCCTGCGCGACGGGCGGCCCGCCCTCGTCCTCGGGGCCGCCGGAAGCTCGAGGATCCCCTCGGCGATCGCCAACGTGGCGGTGGGCACCTTCGACGCCGGGCTGAGCGTGGCCGAGGCGGTCGCGGCGCCGCGCGCCGCCTGGTCGGAGGGGCGAACCAATCGAGGCTTGATGCTCGAGCTGGCCGCTCCCTACGGCCTCGAAGACGCCGATCTCCTCCGGGCCGCCGGATACCCCGACCTCGAGGCCTACGCCACCGAGCCGGGAGGGGCCTCCCTGGGGGCCCTGAACGCGGTGGGCTGGAATGCTCGCGCGGGGGCCTGGGAGGCCGCTGCCGAACCCCGCCGGCAGGGCTTCGCGGCCGTTCCCGCGAAGGTGCCGGCGCGCGCGCAGGAAGGGAGGCGTGCCCGCCCGTGAGGCCGCTCCCGCAGACCCGGCCCGGCTCGTGGAGACGCGCCCGGCTCCCCCTCGCGGCGGCCGCCCTCCCGTCGGCTCTCCTCCTCGCCGCGCCCCCGCCGCAGGCCGTTCCGCCGGCCCCGGCCGTGCTGGCCGACTCGCTCCGGACCCGCACCGTCGCCTCCTCCCCGCTCGGCGTCGTCGTCACCTCGACGCCCGAGGCCTCGTGGGCGGGGGTGAGGATGCTCGAGGCCGGCGGGAACGCCGTGGACGCCGCCGTCGCCGCGGCCTTCGCGCTGACGGCTTCGGACCCCGGGGGCTCCGGCCTCGGGGGGCAGACGTGGATGCTCGTTCGCCTCGCCTCGGGCGAGGAGCGCGCCCTCCTCTGCCCGTCGCGGGCCCCGATGAGGCTCGACCCCCACGAGGTGAGGGCGGCGCGCCTCGGGTCGAACCTCCACGGTCCGAAGGCCGCCGCCGTCCCGACGACCGTCGCGACGCTCGCCCACGCCCTGCGGCGCTACGGGACGAAGAGCTTCGCCGACGTCCTCGCGCCCTCGATCGAGGCCGCAGAGGGGGGATACCGGATCCAGTCGGCCGAGCACTCCTTCCTCGGCGACTACAAGGGAAGGCTCTTCGATTCCGGGGTCCTCTACCCGGTCTACCTCACCGGGCCGATCGGCGAGTCGGGGTTCCCCGACCCGGCGCCGGTCGGGACGTGCGTCAGGATCCCGGGCCTCGCCGGGACCCTCCGACGCCTCGCCGAGGCCGGGCCGGAAGACTTCTACGCCGGCGAGATCGCCGCGAAGCTGGTCGAAGAGCTGCGGGCCGAAGGGGGCTTCTTCGTCAGGGAGGACCTCGCCCGCGTGCCGGCGAGCGTCCTCGACGTCGCGCCGGTCCGCGGCTCGTACCGAGGGCTCACGGCGCTCTCCATCCCGGCGCCGGCGGGAGGCAGCACGTTCGTCATGGCCCTCCAGATCCTCGACGCCCTGCCCGCCTCCGCCCTCGCGAGGCCGGGCCTGCCGCGCGGGCACGCCATCGTCGAGGCCCTGCGCCTCGCCCGCGCGGAGTCGGCGGCCCGGAGCCTCGCCACCGAGGTCACCGAGGGGCCCTTCGTCTCCGAGTGGCTCACGCCCCGGTGGGCGGCCGCGCAGGCCGCGCGGATCCGGCCGGGCCGGGCGATTCCCGAGGAGGAGCTCCGGCCGGGCGGCCGCAGGCTGCCTCCCGCCCGCGGCACGTCGCACGTCTCGGTCGTGGACGCCGCCGGCAACGCCGTCTCCCTCACGCAGAGCCTCGGGCGCTACTTCGGCGCCGCGTGGGCCGCTCCGAGCCTCGGCTTTCCGCTGAACGCGTTCGTCGAGCCGCTCGACTCGGCGGACAAGGCGTCCCCCGCCTGGCTCGGCCCGGGCGCGGCCCAGCCGGTTCCCGTCGCGCCGATCGTCCTCGTGGAGGGCGGTCGGACCGTCCTCGTGGCGGGAACCGGCGGCAGCAGCCGGATCCCGTCCATCCTCCTGAGCTTCCTCGCCGGGATCGTCGACGCGGGCGAGGGCCCGGCCGAGGCGTGCGCGAGGCCGAGGCTCCTCTGGGAGGACGACAGCGCGGGGCCGCGCGTGATGCTCGAGATCGCGCCGCCGTTCACGGCCGACGACGCCGAGGCCCTCCGGGAGATGGGCTACGGCAACGTCTTCACCCTGACCGAGCCGGGCCGCAACAGCGCGTCCTTCGGGGGCGTCCACGCGATCGTCCGGGACCCGGCGGCCGCGTCGTGGGTCGGCCTCGCCGACGGCCGGCGGCCCGCCACGGTGGCGGTCCCGTCCCGGATCGTCCCCCCGCCGGGCTGACGCCCCCTCAGCGCGAGAGCTCCTCGTAGAGCGTCAGCAGCGCCTGCGTCCCCTCCTCGCCGCGCCCCTTCGCCTCGAGCGCCGAGAGGAGCTGGTGAACGAGCGCAGCGGCCGGGAGCGGGACGCCGCAGGCGCGCGCCGTCTTCAGGACGATGGCGAGGTCCTTCTGCTGGTGCTTGATCGCGAACGCGGGCGCGAAGTCGCGGTCGAGCATCTTCCGGCCCAGCACCTCGAGCGCCCACGAGTTCGCGGCGCCACCGGTGAGTGCGGCGTGGATCGCCTCCATCGGCAGCCCCGCGGCCCTCGCGAACGCCATCCCCTCCGAGACGGCCGCGAGCGTCCCCGCGACGATCACCTGGTTCGTCGCCTTCCCGAGCTGCCCCGCGCCGGAAGGGCCGAGGTGCGTGATGCGCCGCCCCATCGCCTCGAGGACGGGCCGCGCCTTCCCGAGCGCCTCCGCCTCGCCGCCCACGAAGAACGAGAGCGTTCCCTCGCTGGCCCCCTTCTGACCGCCCGAGACCGGCGCGTCGAGGAACGCGACCCCCTTCTCCGCGAGCTTCGCCGCGACGCGCCGCGCCACGTCGGGGCCGACCGTCGAGCAGTCGACGACCACCGTGCCGGGACGCGCCCCCTCGATCGTCCCGTGGCGGCCGAGGTGCACCTCCTCCACGTCGGGACCGTCGGAGACGCACGACACGACGACGTCCGACTCGGCGGCGACGCGCGCGGGGCTCGGCAGCGCCGCGACGGGCGCGGGGCCGCCGGAGAGGTCGCTCGCGAGGCGCACCGCCTTCTCCATCGTCCGGTTCGTCAGGGAGAGGGGGAAGCCCTTCGCGGCGAGGTTGCGGGCCATGCCGAGGCCCATCGTGCCGAGGCCGGCGAAGCCGGCGCGCAGAGATGCGTTCGCGTTCATCCGCCGAGTGTCGACGCCCTGTCGGAAGGCGTCAACGTTCGCTACCATTCCGCCATGATGCGGACGGGGGAGCGGACGATCCTGCCAGCGCTCGCCGTCGTCGCGTTCGTCGCCGCGGCGCTCTCGTTCATCCCCGTGGCACGGGCTCTCCGCTACGCCACCGTCTCCTTCTTCACCCGCCCGGCCGAGTGGCACCTCGGCCTCCTCCTCGCCCTGCCGGTCGTCCTCCTCCACGAGGCGCTCGTGAGGGGGCGACTCTACGGCGCCCTGCGCGCCCGCGTGCGGCCCGGATTCGGCGCCCCGATCGCGGCCTTCGCCGGCCTCCTCCTCCCGGTCGCCGCGCGGCTCTGGCTCTTCCCGTTCCCCGCGGTCCCGTTCCCCCTCGTCCTCGCCCAGGCCGTCGTCGTCGAGCTGCCTCTCTCGCTCGCCCTCTGCATCCTCGCGCTCGGCACGGGGCGCTGGCAGCCCGGGGCCGCCGCCCTCTTCCTCCTCTGGACCGCGCGCGTCGTCGTCGTCCCGTTCTTCCGCGGGAGCCCCGTGCCGACCCTCGAGATCTTCGCGGCGTTCCTCGCCGTGGGGGTCGTCCTGCTCGTTCTCCACCGGCCGCTCGCGCCCCACCGGGAGGCGCTGGAGGGACTGTCGTGAAGATCGAATCCCTCGTCCAGCTCGACCTCTTCTCCGACCCGCCGCCCACGCGGGCCGAGCTCTCCGCGGACCAGGCCGCCCTCCAGGCCCTCTACGACGCCCTCGCCGAGGCGTACCGCCTCCCGCCCGCGCGCGTCGAGCTCTCGGGGCGTCGCGCCACCGGCGGCGTCATCCAGTACGGGCCGCCGCACGTCATCCGCATCTCCGCGCACATGACGGCGGCCGACCGACGGCAGACCCTCCTCCACGAGACGGCCCACGCCATCTGCCACGACCGCTGGGGCGTCGACGAGGGGCACTCGTCCCGCTTCTGGGAGGTCGCCCGCGAGCTGGGCGTCACCCGCAAGAGCGCCCCCGAGACCGACCGCCTCGCCACCATCCGCGCCCGAAACGCCCGCTACACCTACCGCTGCGTCGGCTGCGCGGGCGAGTGGACCCGCCGAAGCCCCTTCGGCCGTGCGCGCCTCTGCGCCTCGTGCGAAGGGAAGGGGAGACCCTCGCGCCTCATCCTCGTGAGGCGCCCGAAGCGGCAGGGACGCCGAAAGGGCTGAAGGTCCCCTGTTTTTCTTCACCGCCCCTGTGGTGATTTCGCCCCTCTCGCGCAGCCTTGTCATCGGAAGACCGGCAACGGCCGGCGCCCGACCCCGGAGACCCGTCGCCCCCGGAAACGAGATGACCCGCCCCGGACCGTCCGCCGTTCCCGTCGGTGGCTGCCACCGAAGGGCGCGGAGTGTCGCCGGAACCCGCCGAAAAGCCACGCAAGTCGTTCCGTCTTCGTAGCGCGAACCTGGCCGCCGCCCCGAGCCGCCGACGAGAGGATCCCGGAAACCACCGCAGGGCCGGCGAGGATGTCGCTGCTTCGAGAGCCGTCGTCCGGAGCGCCTCCGGGCGGGCCGTCCGAACCGGCGCAGCCCCCCGTTTATCGGATTAGATGGCTCCCGCAGCGGTCCTATTCGATACCATCTCCAGATTAGATGGCTCCCACCGCCGTCTTTTCCCCCGCACCCACCGCCGTCTAATAAAGGGTTATGCGGCTCTCGGCTCCTCCGTTCGTGCCATTTCATTTCAGGAGCTTCGGGTCCCGTGCCGCGCGGTCGCACCATCCGGCGTGCAGGCCGGGTGGACCGCCGCCCCCTGCGGCACCTCCAAGGCGCTCGAGGCCTTCTCGTTCTTCCGCATCTCGTCCTCTTCCCGACTAACCAGCGCATCTACAGGGTCCACGCAGGCGCCTCTCCGGCGAGAGCGCTCACGGCCTCCGGTGGTCTTCCGTTCTTGCTTGTCCTCGGTAGCGTCATCGCGCCTCTCACCGTCCAACGGCGCTCAACCCGCAGGGGGGCACCCCGGCCGTCTCGTTCTGCTATGCCGGGGGCCTGCGCCTCGCGTCTTCCGCTCGGCCTCGTGCTTCCGATAAGTTCCGGCGCCACGGCCAGGGTTCGGCGGCCCACCCTCACCACCAGACCTTCCTCCGCACATCTCCGTTCGCAGTTCACCCTGCCAACCGCGCCCTCGGACCGGAGCCGGCCGCATAACCCGGCTTGCAGCGGACTTCGCTTCGCTGCGCTCGCTCGCCGCTGAAGCCCCGGTTAGGCAGCCCTGGCGGCCGCAGCGCTCCATCTCAAACGGTCGAGACAGTACACTCACGCGCAGTCACATGATTCCTGACATCACCTACAGCGTGTCTGCGGCTGATCTCCAGGCCCTCGTGGAGCACGAGCAGGCGACCACCTATCGTTCGGCAGCGCTAAGACGACGGCTTCTTGGTTCGCTCTACGTCGGAGCCGCGCTCTACGCTATGACCTTCTTCATGACCCATCACCACATCGCATCTGCCTGCGTTGCCATTCCGGTCACGCTCCTATACCTCTACGCCATTCCTGGCGTCGAGCGAGATCAGCAGGCCAAGGCGCTCAAGAAGCTATTCACCACGGGCAGCGATACGGCCCTCGGGCCACAGAAGCTCTCCTTCAGCGATGACGCGCTGATCGCAAGCAACGCCTCCTCAGAGTCACGCCTCTCATGGTCGGCCTTTCAGCGCCTTGCGGTAACGAACACCCATGTATTTCTGGTCCTTGGCCCGGTCAAGGCGTTAACGATCCCCCTCGCACAGGTGCCAGCGGAGCAACACGCAGAACTCCTCGCCTTCCTCCGCACGCGAATCATTCAACACCCACCGGGATCAGGGGCTGCCTAACCCCGGCGTGCAGTGGACTCGCTCCGCTGCGCTGCGCTCGCCACTGACGCCAGACGTTAGGCGCGGCTGCGCGGCGCAGTTCCCGGCTCTGACAGTCCATTGCCTCCAGCAGGCATCCTCGCGAACCGGCACATCCCCGCCTCATCGTCGACGGCTCACAGCGCTACCCGCTCCCATCCCGCGCGCCCTTCGTCGTCCCTCAAGCCCTTGCATCGCTCTCGCGTCTTCCGCAGACACATCGACGCGCATCCAACGCCGTCAACGGCTCGCCCACTTTGGCTCGCCGCACCCCCGCGCCGTCGCGGCCAGGCCAGCCGGTTCTCGTCGTCCCGTCGGGTCCCCTCGCCTCAGGCACAACTCACGCATGCGCACGACGTCGGAACACACCGAGAGACTCGCAATGCCCAGCTTCACACCACGGGCGGCCTCCGGCTCAGCACCGGCGTGTCGGCGCACCTGCGAAGCCGCCTGGGGCCCTCCCTCGTGCTTCGGTGCCCCTGGGCCTCCTCAACCCGCCCCGCTTCCATTCGGCCACGCCTAACCCCGGCGTGCAGTGGACTCGCTGCGCTCGCCACTGACGCCAGACGTTAGGCGCCGTAGCATCAGCTTCGCGGGTTCCTCCATCGCAGGAGAAGGCTCATGACATCGAACGACCGCGAGGGCCAGGTACGTTGGGTGACAAAGACGGCCTTCGTCATGCCGGTGCTCCCCGACAACCTCGGTATCGACCCGCTGCTCTCCGGTCTTCTGCACTGCATGTCCTTTCTTGAGCTTTCGGGAGACGAAGACCGCGATCCCGACTGGGCGGTGGAAGCCATGGAGCACGTGGCCCTCTACCTTCAGCGGGTAACCGCAGGCGACCACGCACGCATCGCGGAGCAGCTCACACGAATCGTGCAGTGGTCAGAGGCACGCGGCGAGCCCGAGGCTTTCACGTCCTTCGTCCGCGACTTCCTGGCAAACGCCGGAGTCGGCGTCGATCACGGCAACGAAGGCCCCGAATGACGGCCAGAACGCAAGGTCCACCGACGCTCCCCCAACCGCGTCATTCCCACGCGCGGCGCCTAACCCCGGCGTGCAGTGGACTCGCTCCGCTGCGCTGCGCTCGCCACTGACGCCAGACGTTAGGTGGGCGCGTCGCGCGCCCCCGTGTACTCCCGCCCCGCGCACGGCCTTGCCAGAGCGGTGCCGTATCAGGAAGCGATCATGGAAATCGACGCCCTTCGGTTCCCCGATGTATGGATCCTCGCCGCAGAGGCGCAAGCCATCGACGAGGCCTTTCGACTCGCGGGCCATGAATGGCGCCCACCTAACGGCTTCACCGGTGCCCGGGTTCATGACCTGCTCGAGGCATGGGTTCATCTTGTCGCCGGCTACTCGATCAACGCCGAGGACTATCGACACGATCTCGGTGTTCGAGACGCGCTCCAGTTCGTTCTCGAGCATCTGGGTCCAGAGTCACGGCTCCGGCTTGAGCGCGCACTGGCGACAATCGATGCGGCGTTTCGCGAACGCATGAAGCCCTTGCCCGCCATGCGCCGCTTCTCCCACCTCCCCCTTTCAGAGGGCCCGTTCTTCTGGCACACCCACTCGATCAACGCCGAAGACTTGGCATCCGAATGTGGCTCGCCCACCTAACCCGGCTTGCAGCGGACTTCGCTTCGCTCGCCGCTGAAGCCACGGTTAGGCCGCACTGGTCCGCCCATCTCGCGGTCAACGCATCATGACGTGGTCCCGCCTCGATACGGTCTCCTCAGCCCTGTCGGAGCAGATTCGGAACGCATCTCCAACCGAGCAGCGCCGCATCGCCATCGCTGTCGCTCGTCACGCCCTTCTCGCCATCGCCTTCCGTCATCCCCTCGTCGACGAGGTTCTGGCTGGCGCCCAGGCTGCCGCGGATGGCCGCAGCGCCGTCCTTCCGTCACTCGACGCACTCGTCGAAACCCTCGATGAGGCGTACTTCACACTCGCCGAGCAAGAGGCTTCGCTGCCGGTGTCTCCTGGCGCAGTTCTCGAGGCCTTCTCTCGTGCTCGGGCCGTCTCCGCTCTGGCCGTCGCCATCGGGCCCTCTTCGCTCGAGGCTGCTCTCGAGAGCGCATACGAGGCCCACGCAGCCACCGAAGACCTCACTGGCATCACCGCCATCATTCGCAGCCACGGTCGCACTGACGGTGCGGCCTAACCCCGGCGTGCAGTGGACTCGCTCCGCTACGCTGCGCTCGCCACTGACGCCAGACGTTAGGCCCCGGGCCGTCGCAGCATCGGCGTCACCACAACGCCAATCAAGCCTCGTAGGCCATCGCTGCTTCTACGACCAGTGAGTCAGAACCCAAGCGAACCCGTTCCCCCTCGCCTACACCTCGTCCGCAGGGCGTTCTGGATCGTCATCCCCTTCTGGCTCTTCGCGGCAGCCGGTCTTCCGGTCTACCTCAGGCCCCACGACGGCAATCTCGGCTTCTTCCTCCTGTACTGCCTTGTCCTGCTTCCGGGCGTCTTCCTCAGTGCCTGTACCGTGGGGCTCTTCACCTCCTCGCCGCCCTGGCCGGTCGCGCTAGTCGTCATCAGTCTCGGCCAGTTCGTCGGGGTGTGGTCCGTTCTTCAAGCGGTCACATACCGTCGCGCAACGCGCAACCGCGCACCGGATCGCCACTGACCCGTGGAACACCACGGCCCGGATCATCCGCACCGGGGCCTAACCCCGGCGTGCAGTGGACTCGCTCCGCTGCGCTGCGCTCGCCACTGACGCCAGACGTTAGACGCCTCATTGAAACACCGTGCTATCTTCAACGTGGTCCTTGCGTCGGAGGCTATCGTGAGACGACTCCCTCCCCTCGCGTTCGCACTGGTTCTTTGCGGTTGCACGAGTACGAGCTTCACGAAGACCGGTTTTGACTCGCCACCACCGCGACCGGCCGGGCCCTGCACTGCCGTTGTCCTGCAGCATCCACCGACAGATCGCAAGTACATCGAGCTTGGGTTCTGTACCACCTCGGTGCCCGGCGGCGGCGTCATAACCGACAACACGCCCGATGCGATCGCGGAGTTGCAACGTTGCGCGTGCGCGAACGGTGGCAACGCCGTCATCTTTCACGGTGACGGCGAAACGGGCTATCACTCCGGCTTCGGCTACTCACAACAGCGAGTGAAGGGCCGCGGCACTGTCCTCTTCGTTTTTCCCAAGGACCAGTAGTTGGGGCTCGGTATGATCCTCGCTCACTTCTATCGGGCTCCCGACGAACGACCCTACCGCTTTGAGGTCGCGTACTTCGCCGGGTCGAACACTCGGGTCGTGCGTTGCGTCTCGGACACCGCTGTTCTCCTCACCTTCCTCTCCTCAGCCGGCCTTCAGGGCACATCCGCTTCCCCCGCCGATCGTGGCACTTCACCCGAGGAGGCCGCCGCACTTATCGAGGCGTTGCCTCACGACAATGCCGGCCCTATCCCGCTCTTCTTTCAGGCCGGCGCCTTTCTTCGGGCAGTCGAGGCACTTCCCGTCGGCGTCTAACCCGGCGTGCAGCGGACTTCGCTTCGCTGCGCTCGCTCGCCGCTGACGCCCACGGTTATGCGGCAGAATTGAACTCGCGCGAAAGGGGACGTATGCGTCTCACCGCACTCATCCTCGCGTCCGCCCTGGGGTTCACGAGCATCCCGGCCTTCGCCAGCGACCCGTGCGCTCCACCGCCGACCCGCCCGGTTCACGTCGCCGCCTTCGCCACGCAAGGCCCCGCCACCGAGCCCCCTGTTCCCGGCACGCCACCGCCCTCGGCCCGGTCAGGCGACGAGCTCGCGGTTCAAACGGGTTGTCTTGCTTGGGAGGCCTCTCACGCCCGCCGAGCCGAGTTCATCGGTACCGTTCCCCTCGGCTCAGTCTCTCCCTCTGGCGCTATCTCCTCCCTCGGCCCCTCGGTCACCGTACTCGCAGTTCAGGCACCACCGCTGCCGTTCTTTCCTACGGCCATCGGCCCTGTTCCGCACGAGAGCCCCACCGCCCCCGAGAAGTCGCGTTCCTTCTCGCTCGGCGTCTCCCTCGTAGCTCCCCGGTAGGCACACGCTGCCGCATAACCCGGCGTGCAGCGGACTTCGCTTCGCTCGCCGCTGACGCCATGTCGGTTAGAAGGACACGGGGCCGAAAAGGTTCCGTTCTAGACCGAGACGAAAGGCCATCGGTCCATCAGCGCGTCACGCCGCTTGCTTGCGCCTCCCACCCTCCACGGGCAAGCGTCGCGCCGCGGTCCCGTCGTTCATCTAGGCTCGCCACTGCCCGACGCTCCTGTGCCCCCGGCGCGTTCCGTGCCATTCGTCGTCCGTCAACGTCCGGCGACTGGCTCACGGGCGCATCCACCGTCCTTCGCTCAAAGCCCCGGCCTTCTAACCCGGCGTGCAGCGGACTCGCGCAGCTTCGCTGCGCTCGCCACTGACGCCTACGGTTAGGCTCGTATGGGAGAATCGTCGCATGCGCAAGATGCCTTTCGCAGTCCTCCTCCTCGCGCTCGTGGTCTGTCTCGCCTGCGCCTCCTTGACCCCGGAGGGGGCCCGTGTCCGCGTCACGCAAAACCCCGATGTGGTTCGCGGTTGTGAGTTCCTTGGCAATGCCAAGGCCAGTAGCGGCTGGGGTGGTCCGGCTGGCGGCAACATGGGAGAGGACGAGGTGCAGACAAAGCTACAGAACGAGGCGGCGCGAATGGGCGGCAACGTCGTCTTCTTGATTTCTAACAAGGCCGGAGGTTACGGCGGCTCATCTCGTGGAGTAGCTGAGGTCTACAAGTGCGCGCCGCAAGCGCCCGCCGCGGCGCCAGCCTCGTAGGTCGGGTCAATGGCCATTGATCTCTTTCTGTATCGCCTGTCCGACAGCACTTTCGAACTCCGCGCCCATGTTTCTGGGCGGGTCGATGTTGTCCACCTTGCGTCTCCTGAGGACCTCTTAGCCGTCCTCCGAGAATGTGGGGCCATTGAGGTCCACGTGCCAAGCTCGCACGATCCGTCCGGGAACAGCGCGTTCGCCGTTGCTTCGCTGAGCGCTTCGGAGGCTGTCAGCCATGCTCAGGCATTGACCTCCGATCCGCCCAGCACGCTAGCCCTCTCCGTATCTTCTTGGCCTGCGATCCAGACCCACACGGCGTAGGCCAACGAGCCTAACCCGGCGTGCAGCGGACTTCGCTTCGCTGCGCTCGCTCGCCGCTGACGCCCACGGTTAGGCGCTCCCCGACCGTACGTACATGAGCGAATTCAGCGAGAGCTATCACCTGCGCTCCGGCACGATCGATGCTGGCTTGGAACTCCTTCAGTCGGCTCGACTCGCCGGCTTTCTCTTTCCTCCTTCCAAGGACTGGGTCACGATTCTCCCCGCCGGCGAACTCTTCGTTCCGCACCGTTCCCTGTTGGCTCAAAACCACGGCCTTCTCCTGCGCTACTTCTTTGCCGAGGATCATGGGTGGGGATTCTCAGTACACCGGGGCGCCTTTCCTGCCGGCAGCTTTGAGGTGTCGTGGAGTCTTCGAGGGGTCTCCCTCGCCAAGGCGTGCTCCGCCGAGACGTTATCGCTCCTTCTTCCCCGCTCCCGCCCATCCACGCTGGCAAGACTCGTCACCCTGATCAACTGCACCCACTTCGCCACCGCCGTCGGCGAGGACGCCGCGCACGCCTTCGCCAAGGCCATCGGCCTCACGAACTACGTCTGGCTTTCCTACCGTTGGGCTGCCGACGCGTACGGCGATCCCGCCGGCCTTCCGCCCGGCACGGTGCTGTCATGCACGCCGCGATACCGTGGCGATCAGCACCCTGCACTTCAAGTCGGGCCGCCGAAGAGGGCACGCGCCTAACCCCGGCATGCAGCGGACTTCCATGAGAAGGCCCGGACGTGTCAAGTGAGACGAGGGGTGCTCTCTCCCGTCGGACCCGGTTCGATCGCCATGCTTCCATTCGCACTCTGGGAGGCGCCTCGCGACGGTCCAGGTGCATGAGGGGGTCCGAGCTGAAAGGGCGCTGCCATCTCGCTATCGGTTTTCCTGGAGAGACCGGTTGGCTCTCCGGACCCGAGTCCGCTTCGCAGTCGCCCAGACAGGGCGTCGATCCGTTCCTTGGGCATTCCGTTTCGTCTCGCTAGTCCCGTCGGTGCCTGAGTTCCGGTTCCCCTACTTCTAAGAAAGCTCTCGTCGTGCTCCTCCTACGCCTTCGCCGTCTCGGGCAGGAGCGCGAGACGTCGATCGGCCTCGTAGACCTCCCCAGAGCGCCACAGCTTGTGCAGCAGCACCGCCAGCTTGCGCGCCACGGCGATGACCGCCCGCTTCTTGGCGTACTTGCCGCCCCGACCCTCCAGCGCCAGCCCGAACCGGCGCAGGTCGCAGTCCGGCCCGAACGGCCCCAGGATGTACTGCGACCCCTGCACCAGCAGGCTGCGCATGAAGCCGTCTCCCTCCTTCGTGATCCTCAGCTGCGGGTCGCTGTCCCCGCTCTGCCGTCGGGCCGGGACCAACCCGAGGTACGGGCCCACCATCCGGCTCTTCTCGAACCGGTCCGGCGTCTCCAGCGTCAGGACGTAGGCCAGCGACAGGATGAACCCCACCCCGTGAACCTGCCGCAGCAGGCCCGTTTCGGGGTACTTCGTCTTCGCCATCTCGCGCACTCTCTGGTTCAGCGCACGGATCTGCTCCGAGATCGCGTCGATCGCCGAGAAGACCGCGCCCAGCGTCTCCTTCAGCTCCTCCGGCAGCATCGATTCCGTCTCGGCCGTGAAGCTCCTCGTCGAGCTCGCCTTCAACCGATACCCGGCCGACTTGACCGCGCCTCGGGCATGCCCGATCAGCTTCACCCGCGTCCGCACCAAGAGGTCCCTCGCCCGCAGCACCGCCAGGTCCTGCGCGACCTCCTCGTCGCGGTGCTTCACCGGCGACAGCAGCGCCGGATCCATCCGAGCCACCCGCGCCAGCGACCGCGCGTCCACCCGGTCCGTCTTGCCTCGGTTCTGGTAGATGAACCGCAGCTTTCGCGAGTTCGCCACCAGCACCTCGTGCCCCATCTCCCTCAGCAACCGGCTCACCCACGGCGAGTGCGTCCCCACTTCCATCGCGATGCGGCACTTCCCGAGCCGCTCCACGTCGAAGACCCGCGTCAGGCCGCTCTTCGTCGTGGCCACCCGCGTCTCCTCGACGATCTCGCCCATCGAGTCCAGCACGCAGAGCTGGCTCATCCGATCCCCGAGGTCCAGACCGATCGTCAGGCTCCTCGCCATTCCCGCCGACGCCGAATCCGCACCCTTGATCCCTCCCGCCCCCTTCGTCTCCCGTGTCCTCCTCGTCGCCTCGGTGCTACGCTTCTTCATGGCCGGTCTCCCTTCTGGGCCTCGAGCCCGTCTTCTTTGCAGCTGATCTTCAGACTGCGGCGGGAGACCGGCCTTCTCATTCCATCTCGCTACGCTCGCCGCTGATGCCAGACGTTAGATTGCCCTATACACTTCCCCGAGCCTCTCCGGCGGCACACCCGACTATCGGAGGTTCAATGCCCTTGACGTCCGGTCCCACCGCGCCAGTTCCGAAGGATCCGCAGCCGACGGTCGACCGAATCGACGAACTCGCTCGGCGGATTCGCTCCGGGGACATTCTCCTTCCTCAGTTCCAGCGCGAGTTCGTTTGGGAGCGGTCACAGATCCTCGAGCTTTGGGACTCCATCGTCAGGAACTACCCGATCGGTAGCATCCTCCTGTGGCAGAGTCGGCAGGAGCTTCGTAGCGAGAACCGGATCGCCGACCTCGAGATCCAGCTTCCGAAGCCTGACTACCCGGTGAACTACCTACTCGATGGACAGCAGCGGCTGTCGTCTATCTGCGGTGCCCTGTACTGGAATGGAGGCGATCCCCAGAGCGTTTGGAACATCGCCTACGATCTCCGCGAGAAGAAGTTCCTTCACCTCGACACGCTCGCTGATCCTCCGCAGCATCAGGTTCGCCTCAGCAAGCTGTCGGATGCCGCTGTCTTCTACAAGTACGTCGCCACACTCGACGCTCTTGGCGCGGCGGACAAGGACACCCTGAAGAAGAATGCAGACGAGCTCTTCAATCGGCTCAAGGACTACAAGATCGCCGTCGTGACGCTGGGCGACATGACGATCCAGGACGTGGCTCCGATCTTTGAGCGCATTAACAGCACGGGCACGCGCCTGACGATCGTTGACCTGATGCGTGCAGCGACCTGGAGCCAAGAGTTCGATCTCGTCGGTGCGATTGATGGGGTCCTCGAGACCTTAGCCGCGAAGAACTTCGGAGGCCTTGATCGGAAGATCGTCCTTCGAACGATGTCAGCCGCCGCCGGCGGCGGCTTTTCGGCAGAGAGCATCGACAGTTTACGCAACCTGGATGCAGCGGTACTGAAGAACGCCACCGCTGACGCGGAGGAGGGCTACAAGCGGGCGGTGGACTTTCTGGTCACTCAGATTCGCATCCCATCAGACGCCATCGTTCCCTATACGAACCAGCTCGTCGTTCTCGCCGAGGTCTTTCGAAGGCTCCCCACACCTACCGCTGCGCAGTATGCGGCCATCAGACGCTGGTTCTGGCGCACTTCCGCAGCCGGCTATTTCAGTGGCTGGAACACCGGCATGATGGCCTCTGATCAGCGTGCAGTCGAGCAGTTCGCCGCCGGCGATACTACCGAGATCGTCGTGTCGGCAGGCGAGGCACGCCCAGAAATCTGGAGTGGTCGAACGTTTCGCTCCAACAACGCGCACTCAAAGACCCTCGCGATCGTCCTCGCGTACCACAAGCCCATCGATCTCCTTTCTGGCCAGGAAATCGACGCCTCTGCTGCCCTTGCATGGGTGAACGCGAAGGAGTTCCACCACTTCTTCCCGCGGGCATACCTCGAGGGCAAGAAGGTCCCGGCTTCGCGCGCAAACGTACTAGCGAATATCGTGATGCTGACCTCGGCTACGAATAAGACCATCTCAAACCGCGCGCCGTCGGACTACCTCAAGGACGTTCAGACCGCGGCGGGCCCGGCCCTCGAATCGTGGCTGGGTTCTCACCTCATTTCGATGGACGCCTTCAACGCCGCGCTGGCCGATGATTTCGAGAAGTTCCTGGCCTTTCGACAGATCGCAATTCACGAGGCCATCAAACAGCTCATCTGAGATCCGGGCGAGGCCAATCTAACCCTGCGTGCAGCGGACTTCGCTTCGCTACGCTCCGCTTGCCGCTGACACTACGGTTAGGCGCCACGAACGATGACCACACCCACATTCAACCCGGCTCGCGCAGCGGAGACGCTTCTCGAGCGATGGTGGCTTCGCGAGCGCCCGCTGCACATCGCGCTTCAGAGCGCCTCACGTCAGGCTCAGCGGCTCGCGCTTCGCGAGGCAGCCTCGTACTTCACGGTCGTCCGTAGCTTGCGGCGGTCTTTCGACGAAGGTCGCGGCATGCCACGGCTCGAACCGCTTCGGCAATGCCTCTCCCGGGTCTCCCCCGCGAATGCGTCGGAGGGCCGTTTTGTGGAGGCCACGACAGCCACAGCGCGCGCGATCGCCTCTCGCTACGGTGGCCAGAACTACCTCTCAGCAGCATCAAAGCTGCTGTGGCTCCGTTTCCTTCATCCCTTCATCATCTACGACAGCGTCGTTCGCGAAAGCCTCGGCACTCCACGCGGCGACTATCCAGCCTATGTCGCGGCCTGGGAGCGCCGGTACTTAACGAATGAAGACGCCATCGCGAGTGCGTGCACGAGGCTCTCCCGTGCATCGCTCACGTTTAAGCTTCCGACGGGCCTCTCAGAGACGTCCGTCAAGCGGCCGCTCCGTGAGACATGGTTTCGGCGGCGCGTCCTGGACCTCGTCATCTGGAACGGTGGCGTCTAACCCGGCGTGCAGCGGACTCGCGGCGCTTCGCGCCGCTCGCCGCTGACGCTGCGGTTAGGCGCTGCCCCGCCCGGAACTTCCCGCCAGGAGCCAGGTCAAAGTGGTCATGACAGCGCCTCGTCACGGGCCCCTTCAGTCTTCGCTCGTTGTCGGCGTCTTCCCGCTCGTTGCCGCGGCCCTCTTCCTGTCGCTCTGGCTCTACCCAGGTGAGGCCGCCTGGACCCAGAACCGTTGCGGCGGCCGTCCCGTCCTTCTGCCGGTCGTCGATTCGGCGCCCCGTGTCGGTGACACAGCCCACGACTCCTACATCACCGTCCAGTCAGACGGATCCGTCTTTCTCGACTCAAAGTGGTACCCCGACTCCGAGTTCTCCGCCATGTTCCAGTCGGTCGCACGGGTGTCCCTTCCGTATCCGGGTTCCCGCGTCTTCCTCAAAGTCGATCGTTCCCTTCCATTCGAAAGGGTCCGATCGCTTCTACGCTCCTTACGCGACGTCGGCATTGGCGATGCCACGCTGATAGTCGAACCGCGCTACCAGTACGGTCCACCCCCCAGCGCCTAACCCCGGCGTGCAGTGGACTCGCTTCGCTCGCCACTGACGCCAGACGTTAGGCATCGCAAGGACACTCTCATGGCTTCCATCAGGTACGTCGAACTGAAGTCCGGCTTCTCCGACAACGGTCCCGCGTGGATCGGGCGCGTGTCAGAATCAAAGTCCGGCAGGACTATCTACTTCAACGGCATGGCCCTCAAGCGGGCCTCTGGCGTGCAGGGGAACCACATCGACTCCGCGACCCGGGCTGAGTACTGGGTGTCGGGCGTCAAGAGGCGCGGCACAAACCGCCACTCCGCCGGCTCGGGCAAGATCCTCGTCGAGGCCGCAGCCGTGCCCGATCTACTGCAGCTCCTCGGTACCGAGGCTCTCGATCCCAACGTCTTCGCTGTCACAAACGACATCAAACCAACCTCAGCAGCAGAGTTCGTGGCCGAAGAGAATGCTCTCCTTCGCCGTCCATAGGCGTTCACGCAGTCCGCGTTGTCCTCGGCCAAGCCCTGGCTGCCGCCGACTCACGCCCGCGCTTCGCACGCTCGTTTCCGGAAGGCGCAGCCCAGCATGCGGCGGCGCTGCCTAACCCCGGCATGCAGCGGACTCGCTACGCTCGCCGCTGATGCCAGACGTTAGGCAGCGACGGCCGCCCTCGCGGTCTCGGGCTATCCCGTCGCCTCGTTGTTGGAGTCCACACTAATGCCGCTCTTCACCGTCGTCGTCGAGCATGCAGGCGGCACCTACATCGCTCAAGTCTCCGCGCCATCAGTAATTCGGGCGCTCCGGGCCTGGGCGCTTCAGGCACCGTCCCTCGGCATCCCCGGCATCGGCCCCGCCTTCCCTTCCCGCGCGCTCAAGGACGAGCTATTCCTCGATCCAACGCCGATCGAAGGCGTTCGAAACGTATGGCACGCCGGTATCCCTGTCAGGGGCTCAACCGCGTGGCTCACCGTAGTCGCCACAAGCCAGGCAAAGACAGCAAAGGGCAGGTCGTCCCTTGAGCGTCTCCTCGCACGCACTCGTCGAGGGCGCATCTCAACCGCCGAAGCACGCTCGTAGCCTCCGGCCAGCACGGCACCACATCTCGCATTCGATCCTCCATCGGCACGCTCAGCGCTGCCTAACCCCGGCGTGCAGTGGACTCGCTGCGCTCGCCACTGACGCCAGACGTTAGGCGTTTCTGGCACCGGGGCTCTCGTCTGGAGCTAGACTCTGGGACAGCAGTCTTCGCCTCGGAGGCACTCATGAAGTCACGCACGGTCTCGGCGTTCTCTCTCGCGGTGGCATCTGTCCTCGCGGCTGCGTGCGGCAACTCGCCTACCGAGTCGTCGTCCGTGCCTGCCACCGGAAGCCTCGTCATCAGCCTCACCCAGCCCTGCCCGCTTCCCGGTAGCGTCACCGTTCTCGCTGGCACTACCCCCCTTGGCCCTCTCGTCATGCCCGGTTCCAGCACGTTCTCCCTTCCCGCGGGCTCCTATTCCCTCGCCTTCGTGCGCGGCCAGGAGACCTTCGCTGCATCCGGCCAGGTCCAGGTTCCTGCTGGCGGTTCCGTTGTGGTCACCGATCCACCGGCCGCCTGCATGTCCAGCGCCGGCCCCCGCTAACTCCTCGCCGCCTCTCGACCCGAGCCCGCGCTTCCGCCCCGGAAACGCCTAACCCCGGCGTGCAGTGGACTCGCTGCGCTCGCCACTGACGCCGAACGTTAGGCTGTGCCGCCCCACCTTCCGATGTCACACTTCGAATCAACCCGCAGATCCTGGCCGCTCGAAGACTCTCCGTTGATCCCGCTGCCTGCCGCAGCGCTCGAAGGCGTGTCCATCCCTGCCGAGTCGGCGGCATTCCTTCTCAACGTCGGCCTTCCTCGCTCGTCTCCTCCGTACCTCGACTTCGGCCCGTTCTCCGCAAGTCCATTGCCGCGGCTGTCCGACTTGGTCGCCAGCGTCCTTTCTTCGGCCGCCGTGGCCTGTCTGGCAGGGTTTAGGGTCATAGGCGGGGACGGCTCGGAGGCGCACATCTGCATCGCCGAGTCTTCGGGCGCAGTGGTGCTGGTCAACGCTCTCGAGGGCGCGCCGCCTCAACTCCTCAACTCGTCCGCCATGCAGCTTGTCCAGTCGCTCGCGGCGTTCAATGTCCTTGTCGACGACGTCGTTGGCGCTCATGGCGTGTTCCGCCCAAGTCGGGTCTCTGACGCCCAGGCCGTCCATTTCGCCGAGACCATCCAGGACGTTGACGAGCCAGCCATAGCGAGGGGCACGTTCTGGCGGGCCGTCTACGGTTCGCTTGGCCAGCGGTGAGCGGCCGAACAGCACAGCCTAACCCCGGCATGCAGCGGACTCGCTACGCTCGCCGCTGATGCCAGACGTTAGGCCGCTCTTCAGGAGCCATCATGAAGCATCTCGTTCAGTACCACAGCGTGGAGGCTCAGGGTTACGACTTTCCGCGAAATCATTCCTCGCGTCGCAAGGCGTCGCATCCTGACGACTACGCGCAGGTCGCAACCAACAAAGCCGTGGCGCATCTCCGTGGCTCAATGGTCTGGTGCGTTTCCGGTCGCGGTACGCCGCGTGTATACGAGTTGCGCTACGTCTTCCTCGTCGACGAGGTCGGCTCCGAGGGCTCGGGCGATTCCCTGCAGAACTTCGTCCGCGGCCGAACGCGCATCGTATTCGATGCCCCGCCTCGCCTCCCTCCAGTCCCACTCACCGACCTCGACTGGTTCAAGGCATTCCGGAGAAGTCAGGGCAACTTTGCCTTCGGCCTCAGCACCATTCGGGCCGAGTTCGTACCCCGCTTCGAGGCCCTGCTCCCAGAGGGTCACCCTTTCCGCTAGCCCTCCCGCCCTCTGGCCGCCCTTCTGCCGTCCTTGTCGCGGCCTAACCCCGGCGTGCAGTGGACTCGCTGCGCTCGCCACTGACGCCAGACGTTAGGCGGCAGTCGGAACATCGATGTTCCTCCACAACCGCCCCGGTCCAGATCCGGCCGCGCTCCTTGGCCGATGGCGCCTCGTTGAAACCGACGGCGACTACGACACTGGACGTGGCACGACCGCCGAGTTCACCTCGGACGGGCGACTCACCTACACGATTCACGAAGGCGACACCCAGCAGCTCATCTTCCTCACGTGGGTCGTAGTCGGCGACGTCATCGTCACGAATCAGCCGTCCCACCCCTCGGAGACGCGCACACGCTTCTTCTTCCCTGGACCCGATCGGCTCGTTCTCGAGCTCGCCGGTGCGCAGTCGCACTTCATCCGAGATGGTCACGGCATCACGTAGGCCCATGCGCCTATTCCCCATCTTCCACCATCGCATTCCAAAGTCCTTCGCCGTCACACGCCGGGCGCACCCGCAGCGTCCCGGGCTCCGGACGCCTTCTCGCGCATGCGACCTGCCACCTAACCCGGCGTGCAGTGGACTCGCTGCGCTCGCCACTGACGCCTACGGTTATGCGGCTCTCAGCTCCTCCGTTCGTGCCGTTTCATTTCAGAAGCTTCGGGTCCCGTGCCGCGCGGTCACATCATCTGGCGTGCAGGCCGGGTGGATCGCCGCCCCCTGCGGCACCTCCAAGGCGCTCGAGGCCTTCTCGCTCTTCCGCATCTCGTCCTCTTCCCGACTTAACCAGCGCATCTACAGGGTCCACGCAGGCGCCTCTCCGGCGAGAGCGCTCAGAGCCTCTGGCGGTCTTCAGTTCTCGTCTCTCAGCGTCAGCGTCGTCGCACCTCTCGCGATCCACTGGCGCTCAACCCGCAGGGGGACACCCCGGCCGTGTCGCTCTGTAATGCCGGGTGCAGCCCTCTCGCGCATTCCGCCCTGCCCCATGCTTCCGATAGGTTCCGGCGCCACGGCCAGGGTTCGGCGGCCCACCCTCACCACCAGACCTTCCTCCGCACATCTCCGTTCGCAGTTCACCCTGCCAACCGCGCCCTCGGACCGGAGCCGGCCGCATAACCCGGCTTGCAGCGGACTTCGCTTCGCTGCGCTCGCTCGCCGCTGAAGCCCCGGTTAGATCGCAGCCTTTCAACGTCTCGGCTCCGGACAGGTCCCGTCGCTTGTTCGACCGCCTCGGCTCCTCAACGCTTCACGGAGGCGCGCTCAACAGCCCCTGGCTCGAACGCCTCGCCTCTCTGGAATCGTCCCCGCAGCCATCGACTCATTCAGCCGTGGCATCGCCATTTCGGCCCTCCGCTCTCGGCTGGCGTCCTTCCCGCCTCCCGAGCTGCGGTCTAACCCCGGCGTGCAGGGGACTCGCTCCGCTGCGCTGCGCTCGCCCCTGACGCGGTCGGTTAGACGGAACCTCAAATGAACAAGCAGGCTCTAATCGCGTCCGTCGGTGCTGAGAGGTACGACGCGGCCGCACGGTCGCTTCGAGCCGACTCCGCCCGCACCGACTTTGGCCGGGGTCCCGCCGGTTCGCCAAGCGACCTTCCCCACGAGATCACGGACCTCATCTGGGCACCCGATCAGTCCTTTCATCACCGGATCGAACTCTTCTTCGCGGTCTATGACGACATGCCCGCTTACGGGCATCTCATGTACTCCGTACACCACTACCCTTACTTCGACGCCTCCGATCGCTCCTTTTGGTGGGGCCACGTTCGGACCCGGCTCGTGAGCCCTGACCCCGCTATTCGGCAGCCGCTTCTCTACTGTCTATGGTGCGACTACTTCGAAGACCCTGACACCGTGGCGGAGGCCTGGCGCGCCGTCACCGCGCTTCCACACCGCTCTCGCGATCTCCTCAAGGCCGTCCTGCCTGTGTCTGGTCCCGTTCCATACCCCATCAAGCGGTCCCTCTATCGTGAGCTTCTTCGCGATGCCGAGTTCCATGAAGCCATCTTTCGCAGCATTCAGCGCAGCGTCTTCGACGTCTACGGGAATGTGGACGCACGGCACGCACTCAGGCTCCTATCTCGGCTGTCGTTGCCCGCCAGCGATGAGCTGGCCGCTCTCACAGCACAGCTTCGGGCCAGGTCCGTCTAACCCGGCGTGCAGCGGACTTCCATGAGAAGGCCCGGACGTGTCAAGTGAGACGAGGGGTGCTCTCTCCCGTCGGACCCGGTTCGATCGCCATGCTTCCATTCGCACTCTGGGAGGCGCCTCGCGACGGTCCAGGTGCATGAGGGGGTCCGAGCTGAAAGGGCGCTGCCATCTCGCTATCGGTTTTCCTGGAGAGACCGGTTGGCTCTCCGGACCCGAGTCCGCTTCGCAGTCGCCCAGACAGGGCGTCGATCCGTTCCTTGGGCATTCCGTTTCGTCTCGCTAGTCCCGTCGGTGCCTGAGTTCCGGTTCCCCTACTTCTAAGAAAGCTCTCGTCGTGCTCCTCCTACGCCTTCGCCGTCTCGGGCAGGAGCGCGAGACGTCGATCGGCCTCGTAGACCTCCCCAGAGCGCCACAGCTTGTGCAGCAGCACCGCCAGCTTGCGCGCCACGGCGATGACCGCCCGCTTCTTGGCGTACTTGCCGCCCCGACCCTCCAGCGCCAGCCCGAACCGGCGCAGGTCGCAGTCCGGCCCGAACGGCCCCAGGATGTACTGCGACCCCTGCACCAGCAGGCTGCGCATGAAGCCGTCTCCCTCCTTCGTGATCCTCAGCTGCGGGTCGCTGTCCCCGCTCTGCCGTCGGGCCGGGACCAACCCGAGGTACGGGCCCACCATCCGGCTCTTCTCGAACCGGTCCGGCGTCTCCAGCGTCAGGACGTAGGCCAGCGACAGGATGAACCCCACCCCGTGAACCTGCCGCAGCAGGCCCGTTTCGGGGTACTTCGTCTTCGCCATCTCGCGCACTCTCTGGTTCAGCGCACGGATCTGCTCCGAGATCGCGTCGATCGCCGAGAAGACCGCGCCCAGCGTCTCCTTCAGCTCCTCCGGCAGCATCGATTCCGTCTCGGCCGTGAAGCTCCTCGTCGAGCTCGCCTTCAACCGATACCCGGCCGACTTGACCGCGCCTCGGGCATGCCCGATCAGCTTCACCCGCGTCCGCACCAAGAGGTCCCTCGCCCGCAGCACCGCCAGGTCCTGCGCGACCTCCTCGTCGCGGTGCTTCACCGGCGACAGCAGCGCCGGATCCATCCGAGCCACCCGCGCCAGCGACCGCGCGTCCACCCGGTCCGTCTTGCCTCGGTTCTGGTAGATGAACCGCAGCTTTCGCGAGTTCGCCACCAGCACCTCGTGCCCCATCTCCCTCAGCAACCGGCTCACCCACGGCGAGTGCGTCCCCACTTCCATCGCGATGCGGCACTTCCCGAGCCGCTCCACGTCGAAGACCCGCGTCAGGCCGCTCTTCGTCGTGGCCACCCGCGTCTCCTCGACGATCTCGCCCATCGAGTCCAGCACGCAGAGCTGGCTCATCCGATCCCCGAGGTCCAGACCGATCGTCAGGCTCCTCGCCATTCCCGCCGACGCCGAATCCGCACCCTTGATCCCTCCCGCCCCCTTCGTCTCCCGTGTCCTCCTCGTCGCCTCGGTGCTACGCTTCTTCATGGCCGGTCTCCCTTCTGGGCCTCGAGCCCGTCTTCTTTGCAGCTGATCTTCAGACTGCGGCGGGAGACCGGCCTTCTCATTCCATCTCGCTACGCTCGCCGCTGATGCCAGACGTTAGGTGTGCCTGACAGCAACATGAGCCTCTTCAGGTCCCTTGTGGACCGGTTCCGTCCCGCACCGCCAACGCCGATAGCGCCAACGCGTGTCTTCTCTCCGGATCGGAGGCATGCCGTCACCCGCCCTCCCTCGCTACCGACCGTCGAGCGGGTCACAGCCCTCACAGGGCATCTCGCCTTCCTCTGGCAAGCTGTCGCCGACGCACTGGTACCCGGCGCAACGACCGAAGACGCGGAACTGGCATACCGGGAGGCTGTGCTTGCCCGAGGCCTCACGGCAGCCTTTCCGGGATACAGAGCCTTCCCGCGCGATATCACCATCTCCGTTGGTAGCGAAGTAATCAACACGTTGCCGTCTACGCGGCGCCTGCAAAGCGGCGATCTCGTGAAGGTCCAGCATGGCCTTCGCACAGGCACGGCGGCTTTCGCCTATCAAGCATGGACTCACGTCGTTGGAGAGGCGCAGTCATCGCTTCAGCCGCTGCTAGCCTCAGCACGCGCGGCGCTGGCAGCGGGTGTCAGCGTGGCTCACGTCGGATCCCATGTCGGCGAGATATCCTTCGCCATCAACGATGTCCTCTCGCGCGCCGGCCACTGGCCATCCGAGCACTATGTGGGCCACGGTATCGGTACCTCGCTCCACATGGACCCGCAGATCCCAGGCACCGCGCCACCCGACATCGGCATAACACCAGTCTTGGCCGAAGACACGCTCCTCTCCGTAGTCGTTCTCGCTCACGCAGCACGGCCGCAGCTTCGGGTCGCGGCCGACGGCTGGAACGTCTTTACCGCTGACGGCTCCTCTTCGGTGCTATTCAGCCACATGGTTCGCGTGACCGCGGATGGGCCGGTGATCCTCACACCCGAAGTCAACGCCATCGGCGGGCCCACCTAACCCAGCATGCAGCGGACTCGCTGCGCTCGCCGCTGATGCATCGGTTAGGCGGCGGACCGTGCACGCGATCCTCCCGTAGCATCCATCGATACTGCTGTGTTCGCACCACTACGCACTCCGATCCTTCTCGCCACGCCAGCCGCATCACACGTCTGGCTGCTCTCTGGAACTCTAGCCACCCACTCACGCCCTCACTTTCAATCCTGAACGCCATGCAGGCCATCCAGATCTACCTTTGCCGCACCGTCTTCCACCTGGTCCCAACCCGAGAGATGATCGGTGGTGGGTCCATCGACGCCGACGTGCCCCTGTCGTTGCACGCCGCGACCTCCGACGAGGCCTTGGGTCTTGCTTGCCGTACCGCCCTCGCGCGCTGCCCAGGCGTTCCGCTAGAGGCTTCCTCCGCGGAAGTCAACCGACCCTCCTCGGCACAGGTGGCAGCCGGCTTCAAGTCCTGGCGCCGCTTCTTCGCGGAGACGAGCACCTGCTGGCTTGAGCTAGCCGCACACAACTACGCCATAACTCGAATGCTCCGCGTCGAGAAGGGCGCGTACTTCACCTTTGACGAGGCTGGCCCGGTCGTCCTTCACGAATCCGTGCACGACCGGATCCTTGGTAAGGCAGTACGGGGGGCCTTTCCGACATCCACATGATCCCCGCCCCCCGCTTCCACAGCTCAAGCGCCGCCTAACCCCGGCGTGCAGTGGACTCGCTGCGCTCGCCACTGACGCCAGACGTTAGGTTGCGTTCGTCCACGTAATGCGCGTCCACAACGTCCATCACCGAGAGCTTCCCGTGCCGCCCGACGTCCTCGGTTCGCTCCTCGACTCATTGGCCGCGCCGAACGATCGCTTGTGGCCCATCGCCGCGTGGCCTCCCATGCGTTTCGATCGGCCACTCCAGGTCGGGGCCACCGGCGGTCACGGGCCAGTCCGTTACACCGTCGACTCCTACGTTCCCGGCCAGGCCATTTCCTTTCGGTTCACAGCGCCTCCCGGTTTCAACGGCACCCACAGCTTCCTCGTCGGTCCGGCGCTTTCCGGTTCTCGCATCTCGCATGACCTCCGAATGAACACCACCGGCCCGGGCACGCTGTCATGGCTTCTCGTCTTTCGTCCACTCCACGACGCCCTTCTCGAGGACTCCCTTCACAGGGCCGCCCTCGCATCCGGCCTTCAAGAAGCGCCACCCACTTGGTCCCTATGGGTCCGCCTCCTGCGCGCCCTTCTCCGTTCTCGCCGCACCTCGCGCGCAACCTAACCCGGCTTGCAGCGGACTTCGCTTCGCTCGCCGCTGAAGCCCCGGTTAGGCGGCTCCAGGAACCACACATGTCTCGCTCAGCGTTCCGCGTCTTCGCTACCCTCGTCGTCTTGGCCTCGTCTCCGCTTTCGGGCCAGTCGCCGCAGCCCCCTCGCGCGCATCAAGTCATCTGCATTCCGCCGACAGCCGGCGCCACCTGCGCGGAGACCTTCGACTTCCAGCGCAACGGTCCAGTCGCCTTCCTCGCCTTCCTTCGCAACTCCACCACCCCGTTCTCTGTTGCAGGCTTACATAAGGGCTGGCTGCTCCCGAGCGACGTTCCCGTACTTCTAGCGCACGTGAGCTCGAGCGAACCCTGCGCCCTCGTCGTCATGGCGTCCGCTTCAACTGTTCCACTCGAGCGCTCCACCGTCGGTCAGGAGGCACTCTTTCTGCTCGATGGCGTTCGGGGCGGCACCTATCCGCCTACCCTTCATTCACACGCCTATGACTCCAGGCGCCGAGACGCGATCCTCCAGTGGGCTCGGCAACAGCCTCGGTAGCTCTCCTTCGCCCCAGTCGCCGCCTAACCCCGGCGTGCAGTGGACTCGCTCCGCTTCGCTGCGCTCGCCACTGACGCCAGACGTTAGGCCGTCGCACCCATATGCCCTTCCACTCTGACCTCCTCCGCTTCGAACTCGGTCTCGCGCGGGCCGACGTGCTTCCCGACGTGGCCGTCGACGCCCTCGAACGCGGCATCGACTCGCCTGGCCTTCGGATCCTCGCGTCCTACTCCCTTGTTCCCCTCGACCCATACGGCATAGAGGCTGCCTATCGCCAGGTTTGTCACGAGCTCCCCGACTTCGCGCCGTCTCGGCAAGAGGCCGCGTTCTGCCTTCTGGAGGCGCTTCTCGCAGACATCGTCTCGGGCAAGGTCGCTCCAGACGTCGGCGTGGACCGGATCGTCAGTGACGTCTACCGGCAGGGCGGCTGGGACGACCGCAATGTCCGCTTTGTCGGAGATTCGCTAGGGATCGAACTTCTCTACAGCCAGAGAGACTCTATCGACGACCTTCGCGAAGCCGCTCATCAGTTTCAGCCGCCCCGAACCAACGCCGAACTGATCCGCGAGACCCTCGACGACATACGCACAGAGGCCGCCCGCCTTCTCGCCGCGCGCCCCTGGCGTCACGGGCACAGCGCGGCCTAACCCCGGCGTGCAGTGGACTCGCTGCGCTCGCCACTGACGCCAGACGTTATGCGGCTCTCGGCTCCTCCGTTCGTGCCATTTCATTTCAGAAGCTTCGGGTCCCGTGCCGCGCGGTCGCACCATCCGGCGTGCAGGCCGGGTGGACCGCCGCCCCCTGCGGCACCTCCAAGGCGCTCGAGGCCTTCTCGTTCTTCCACACATCTCGTCCTCATCACGACTAACCACCGCATCTACAGGGTCCACGCTGGCGCCTTTCCGGCGAGAGCGCTCCCGGCCTCCGGTGGTCCTCCGTTCTCGCTTGTCCTCGGTAGCGTCATCGCGCCTCTCACCGTCCAACGGCGCTCAACCCGCAGGGGGGCACCCCGGCCGTCTCGTTCTGCAATGCCGGGGGCCTGCGTCTCGCGTCTTCCGCTCGGCCTCGTGCTTCCGATAAGTTCCGGCGCCACGGCCAGGGTTCGGCGGCCCACCCTCACCACCAGACTTTCCTCCGCACATCTCCGTTCGCAGTTCACCCTGCCAACCGCGCCCTCGGACCGGAGCCGGCCGCATAACCCGGCTTGCAGCGGACTTCGCTTCGCTGCGCTCGCTCGCCGCTGAAGCCCCGGTTAGATCGCAGCCTTTCAACGTCTCGGCTCCGGACAGGTCCCGTCGCTTGTTCGACCTCCTCGGCTCCTCAGCGCTTCACGGAGGCGCGCTCAACGGCCCCTGGCTCGAACGCCTCGCCTCTCTGGAATCGTCCCCGCAGCCATCGACTCATTCAGCCGTGGCATCGCCATTTCGGCCCTTCGCTCTCGGCTGGCGTCCTTCCCGCCTCCCGAGCTGCGGTCTAACCCCGGCGTGCAGGGGACTCGCTCCGCTGCGCTGCGCTCGCCCCTGACGCGGTCGGTTAGATCGCAGCCTTTCAACGTCTCGGCTCCGGACAGGTCCCGTCGCTTGTTCGACCGCCTCGGCTCCTCAACGCTTCACGGAGGCGCGCTCAACAGCCCCTGGCTCGAACGCCTCGCCTCTCTGGAATCGTCCCCGCAGCCATCGACTCATTCAGCCGTGGCATCGCCATTTCGGCCCTCCGCTCTCGGCTGGCGTCCTTCCCGCCTCCCGAGCTGCGGTCTAACCCCGGCGTGCAGGGGACTCGCTCCGCTGCGCTGCGCTGCGGCGCGGTCGGTTGGAGCCGGAACCTCAAATGAACAAGCAGGCTCTAATCGCGTCCGTCCGGTGCTGAGAGGTACGACGCGCGCGGCACGGTCGCTCGAGCCGACTTCCCGCCCGCACCGGCACAGCCGGGGTCCCGCCGGTTCGCCAAGCGACCTTCCCCACGAGATCACGGACTTCATCCGGGCACCCGATCGGTCGCTTTCATCACCGGATCGAACTCTTCTTCGCGGTCTATGACGACATGCCCGCTTACGGGCATCTCGTAATACTCCGTACACCACTTACCCTTACTTCGACGCCTCCGATCGCTCTCGCTTTTGGTGGGGGCCACGTTCGGACCCGGCTCGTGAGCCTGACCCGCTTATTCGGCAGCCGCTTCTCTACTGTCTATGGTGCGACTACTTCGAAAGAACCCTGACACACCGTGGCGGAGGCCTGGCGCGCCGTCACCGCGCTTCCACACCATCTCGCGATCTCCTCGAGGCGCGTCCTGCCTGTGTCTGGTCCGTTCATACCCCATCAAGCGGTCCCTCTATCGTGACTTCTTCGCGATGCCGAGGTTCCAGCAAACCATCTTTCGCAGCATTCAGCGCAGCGTCTTCGACGTCTACGGGAATGTGGACGCACGGCTTGCCGCCAGAGGCTCCTATCTCGGCTGTCGTTGCCCGCCAGCATTGAGCTGGCGCTTTCTCACAGCGCTTCGGGCCAGGTCCGTCTAACCCACGGCGTTAGCGGACTTCCATCAGAAAGGCCGGACGACACATCAAGTGAGACGAGGGGTGCTCTCTCCGTCGGACCCGGTTTGGAATCGCCATGCTTCCATTCGCACTCACCAGGGCGCCTCGCGACGGTCCAGGTGCATGAGGGAGTCCGAGCTGAAAGGGGGCGCTGCCATCTCGCTATCGGTTTTCTGGAGAGACCGGTTGGCTCTCCGGACCCAGTCGCTTCGCAGTCGCCCAGACAGGGGCGTCCGATCCGTTCCGCCAATTCCGTTTCGTCTCGCTAGTCCCGTCCGGTGCCTGAGTTCGGTTCCCTACTTACTTCTAGAAAGCTCTCGTCGTGCCCTCTACGCCTTCATAGTCTCGGGCAGGGGCGCGAGGCACGTCCGTCCTCGTAGACACTCCCCGATCGCCGCAGCATTGCAGCAGCACCGCCAGCTTGCCACGGCGATGACCGCCCGCTTCTTGGCGTACTTGCCGCCCCGACCCTCCAGCGCCAGCCCGAACCGGCGCAGGTCGCAGTCCACGGCCAGGCTGGCCCCAGAGATGTCTGCGGCCTGCACCTTTGAAGCTGCGCATGGCCGTCTCCCTCTTCGTGATCCTCCAGCTGCGGGTCGCTGTCCCACTTCTGCCGTCGGGCAGGACCAACCCGAGGTACGGGCCCACCATTCCGGCTCTTCTACTCCGAACCGGTTCGGCGTCTCCAGCGTCAGGACAGGCCAGCGATGGGATGAACCCACCCGTGAGAACCTGCCGCAGCAGGCCGTTTCGAGAATTACTTCGTCTTCGCCATCTCCGCACTCTCTGGTTCAGCACTGGATCTGCTCCGGGTCGCGTCGTCGCGCCGGAAGACTCCTTCCGGCTCACTCCGGCAGCATCGATTCCGTCTCGGCCGTAGGCTCCTCGTCGAGCTCGCCTTCAACCGACCACCCGGCCGACACGGCCGCGCCGGGCATGCCCGTCAGCTTCACCCGCGTCCGCACCAAAGAGGCCCTCGCCCGCAGCACCGCCGGGTCCATAGCGCGACACTCCTCGTCGCGATTGCTTCTGCCGGCGACAGCAGCGCCGGATCATCCGAGCCACCCGCGCCAGCGACCGCGCGTCCACCCGGTCCGTCTTGCCTCGGTTCTGGTAGATGAACCGCAGCTTTCACTGAAGTTCGCCACCAGCACCTCGTGCCCCATCTCCCTCAACAACCGGCTCACCCACGGCGAGTGCGTCCCCCACTTCCATCGCGATGCGGCACTTCCCGAGCCGCTCCACGTCGAAAGACCCGCGTCAGGCCGCTCTTCGTCGTGGCCACCCGCGTCTCCTCGACGATCTCGCCCATCGAGTCCAGCACGCAGAGCTGGCTCATCCGATCCCCGAGGTCCAGACCGATCGTCAGGCTCCTCGCCATTCCCGCCGACGCCGAATCCGCACCCTTGATCCCTCCCGCCCCCTTCGTCTCCCGTGTCCTCCTCGTCGCCTCGGTGCTACGCTTCTTCATGGCCGGTCTCCCTTCTGGGCCTCGAGCCCGTCTTCTTTGCAGCTGATCTTCAGACTGCGGCGGGAGACCGGCCTTCTCATTCCATCTCGCGCTGCTTCGCCGCGCTCGCCGCTGACGCCCACGGTTAGACGCTGGAGGAGAAGTCCTCGGTGCTGCAGACGCCCATCCCAGAGCGTGACGCATTCATGAATCACAAGCTGTCCCTCCTCATCCGCGCCGTAGCCGCGACCCTCATCGGGGCCCTCGTCGCGGCTGGCGCCTTCGCCGTCTACCTCGCTTTCGCGCCACCTCTCTCAGATTTCGACGGCGAGCCGCTCTATGCGGCCGTGGCCCTCGTCATCGGGGCAGGCCTCTCCATTGCATTGGCGTGTTACGCCGCGCGGTCGGTCATCCGTGCCGCAGCCATCTCGCCCGACGGGCGTCCGCATCCAGGCATCGCTGTTCGGGCAGCTGCATTTGCGGTTCTTCTGGGCTATGCGATCACGAGTATCTTCGGCGTACCCGCCGTTCAATCGGCCCTGACGGCAGATGCACTTTCAGCCTACAAGGCTGCAAGGCACGATCGTGCTGCCTCGGGCGACGTCTGGCCCGTCCATCCCGTCATCCGCCTCAAAGCCGCTCTTCCGCTCCTGCCGGGCATCATCCTCTCGTACCACGAATATCAGGTCGCGTCCCTCAACGGTTGGGGTGGCTGGGAGGTTCATGTCTGGTTCGGCGGGCCACCGAGATCCGTCTATCGCCTCATGGCCTGGATCTCGTAGTCGGCCAGCGTCTAACCCGGCGTGCAGCGGACTCGCGCTGCTTCGCCGCGCTCGCCGCTGACGCCCGCGGTTAGGTGTGCTTCCGCATCCGGCGTCGTCCTTCGCGAGCGTCGCCTCCGGGTGTCTCGGGCCTCGGCGCGGTCATTGCTTGCACCGGAACGAGGTGAATCGATGTCCACACGTCAGGTCGGCCTCATTCTCGCCGTAGCCCTGGCTGTCTTCTCTGCGTCCTGTACTACCGCACACTTCGTTCCGATCTCGGCCGCACCACAGTCCGCCTCAATCGTCCCCCCCGACGCCGTCGTCGTCCTGAAAGCCCCACCCCCGTCTGGCTTTCAGGAGCTCGGTGACATCGTTCTGCAATGGAAAGGTGCCCCGAACGATGAGGCTATCCTCCGTCTCGTACGCAGGAAGGCCTCTGAGGTCGGAGCAAGTGCTGTCGTCCTGGTTGATAGCTTCGGCGTCGGGTCAATGGATTTTTCCGCCGACGGCGAGGGGGCCAGCCTCCGTGGCTCCATGCGGCGCTCCTACAAGTTCCGGGCTCTTCGGCCTACTCTCCCACTAAGCTCGTAGCCCTTACAACGGCCCACCTAACCCGGGTTGCAGCGGACTTCGCTTCGCTCGCCGCTGAACCCACGGTTAGGCTGTGCGAGGACACGCCTTGCCATCATCGAGTGCCCACCGCCCTTTCTGCCGGCGAACGCGCCACACCTGACGCACATGACGCACCACACGACCGATTCCGACTGGTCCGTCGTCGACGCTCATCTCTACGCCGGCGAACGCCTACTCGCGCTTCAAGAGCTCGCGACCCGCACGCAACTGCCTCTCGAGACCGCACTCCTCCGTCTTCGAGACCGCTACACCTTCCTTCGCGCCACCCGGCCAGATGGCTTCACTCACGGCCCCGAAGGCTACTGGGACGGGTTCTATTCATAGGCATCGAGGCTTCGGGGCATCGCTCCTTTGCTGCGGTTCCCGAGCCGCATCTCTCTATCCGTCGGCCGGTGCGGGCTCTCCTCCCCACGCGAACCTCCCTCAAGAACGCAGCGGCGTCTTCCGGTCGGCCCTGTTGTCACGTCTCGCCGTGCATGTCCCCTCGTATTGCCGCCCAGCCTAACCCCGGCGTGCAGTGGACTCGCTGCGCTCGCCACTGACGCCCGACGTTAGGCACGGCTGCGCGGCGCAGTCCTTGGCTCTGGCAGGCCTCGGCCTCTACGGCACATCCATCGAGTCGGCGCGTCACGGACCCCGCCTCTACATCGAGGCCTCACGGCTTTCCCGCTCACAACCCGCGTGCCGTCAGGCATCGCTCCTTCGCCAGGGTAGCTACCGGGTCTTCCCCGAACACAACCACGTGCGTCAAACGACCTTGACGGCTCGCCCACCTTGGTTCGCCGTCCCACCGCGTCGTCGCTGCCAGCACATCCCGTTCTTCAGGGCGTCTCGGGTCCACTCACCACAGGCACAGCTTCGGCCCTCGCGCCACATCGAGTCTCGCCGAGAGGCTCGCGATGTCGGGGCGTCGTTCAACCAGCGGCTGCCGGCTCAACATCGCCTTGTCAGCGCACCGGCCGAGCCGCCCACGGGCCTTCCCACGCGCTTCGGCCGTCCCTGTCTTCTTCTCACCGCCCCGTGTCCATTCGGCCGTGCCTAACCCCGGCGTGCAGTGGACTCGCTGCGCTCGCCACTGACGCCAGACGTTATGCAGCAGCAAGGCACATCCTTCGAAAGGACTCCTATGCACCGCTCAGCAGCCGCCCTCGTCTTCGCCGCGACCTTCGTCGCCGCCGCAGCCCAAGCCGTCGAGCCGTGCTCTCCTCGCCCCATGCAGCCGCAGCACGTTCCGGCCTTTGTCTCCCAGGCCGCCCCTGTCAGCGCCACCTCGGCAGTCCAGACTTCCTTCAGCCGCCTCGCATCTGAACTCGACATTCAAGCCGACTGTCTCCGCTGGGAAGCCTCCCTCACCCCTCGTGCCGAGTTCATCGGCACGGTTCCCATCGGGTCGCCCGTGGCCTACAGCGCCAGTCCCTCCTCTCCCGAGAACCGCATCGTCGTCGAACCCATACCCGTCGGATCACCCGCCTCGCGGCTTCCCGCAGGCACTCTTCCGCAGTTCTCCCTCCAGTCCACCGAAGGCCCACGCTCCTTCAGCCTCGGCGCAGTCTTTCCGCCCGTTCCATAAGTCCACACTGCTGCATAACCCGGCTTGCAGCGGACTTCGCTTCGCTCGCCGCTGAAGCCCCGGTTAGGCCCCTCAGTCGTGCACCGCACGTTGAGAGCACAACAGTAGGAACGCCCGGTTGCATGCACCTGTGATGGCACATTCGCGCGCTCAGATTCGACATGGGGCCCAGAGGGTGGCCGTTACACCTCCGCTCTTGCTCCTCTGTCTAGCGGGCGGCATAGCGTTGGCGACGAGTGTGGCCGGGTGCCGGAGCGTCGCGCGAGCCACCGAGGCGGTGCCGTCGCAACCTGCCCACGACGACGGAACCATCGAGTCGCTGGCCCTCGTTCTCCGCACTGAGCGGTCGGAGTACTTCAGGCTGACCTATTGGAGCGACGGCCTGCGGGTCAAGGGCTACCTGGGGAGCCCCCGTCACGGCGCGTCCCTGCCAGCGGTGATCTTCAACAGAGGCGGCAACCGGGAGTTCAGCGCCCTCGTAGGGCGAGAGATCGTCCCGCTGGTGGAGGCCGGCTTCGTCGCTGTCGCGTCGCAGTACCGCGGCAACTCAGGAGGGGAAGGAACCGAGGAGTTCGGAGGCGCCGACGTAGCCGACGTTCTCAACCTGGTGCCCCTGCTGAAGCACCTCCCCAAGGTGAATCCCGAGAGAATCGGCATGTTGGGGGTCTCGAGGGGAGGAATGATGACCTTCCTTGCGCTGAAACAGGAGATGCTCAGAGGACGGCACGACATCAAGGCCGCAGCCGTGATCGGTGGCGCCGCCGACCTGCTCGCCTTGGTCGACGCACGCCCCGAGATGGTTCAGGTCTACCTCGACCTCATCGGACGATGGCCCGATGAGGCCCCCTATCGGGAGCGTTCGGCGGTCTTCTGGCCGGAGCTGATCAACGCGCCGCTCCTGATTCAGCACGGCGAGTCGGATCAGGAGGTACCAGTGGAGCAGTCCAGGCGGCTCGCCGAACTGCTGACCAACGCGGGGAAGGTGGTCCGCCTCGTCACCTATCCTGGCGACGACCATCCGCTAAGCGCTCACGACCTGGGCTTGCCGGAGACGCTGGCCTGGCTGCAGCAACATCTCGGCACCCCGGGCGAGGATCACTCGTATGAGAGTCACAAGCAGGCGATGAAGGAGGCCTTCCAGGCTTGGCCAAAGTAGGCGCTCATGCTCCTGCCCTGCCTCGCTTCCACTGGCCCCTGCTGTCTCAAACCCCGAGTTCCCGCCGCCGCGCCGCCCGCCCCGGACCGGGAAGCATTCAACTTCCCGCGCACGAGCTGATTGCACCGTACGCGGAGGGCCCTAACCCAGCATGCAGCGGACTTCCATGAGAAGGCCCGGACGTGTCAAGTGAGACGAGGGGTGCTCTCTCCCGTCGGACCCGGTTCGATCGCCATGCTTCCATTCGCACTCTGGGAGGCGCCTCGCGACGGTCCAGGTGCATGAGGGGGTCCGAGCTGAAAGGGCGCTGCCATCTCGCTATCGGTTTTCCTGGAGAGACCGGTTGGCTCTCCGGACCCGAGTCCGCTTCGCAGTCGCCCAGACAGGGCGTCGATCCGTTCCTTGGGCATTCCGTTTCGTCTCGCTAGTCCCGTCGGTGCCTGAGTTCCGGTTCCCCTACTTCTAAGAAAGCTCTCGTCGTGCTCCTCCTACGCCTTCGCCGTCTCGGGCAGGAGCGCGAGACGTCGATCGGCCTCGTAGACCTCCCCAGAGCGCCACAGCTTGTGCAGCAGCACCGCCAGCTTGCGCGCCACGGCGATGACCGCCCGCTTCTTGGCGTACTTGCCGCCCCGACCCTCCAGCGCCAGCCCGAACCGGCGCAGGTCGCAGTCCGGCCCGAACGGCCCCAGGATGTACTGCGACCCCTGCACCAGCAGGCTGCGCATGAAGCCGTCTCCCTCCTTCGTGATCCTCAGCTGCGGGTCGCTGTCCCCGCTCTGCCGTCGGGCCGGGACCAACCCGAGGTACGGGCCCACCATCCGGCTCTTCTCGAACCGGTCCGGCGTCTCCAGCGTCAGGACGTAGGCCAGCGACAGGATGAACCCCACCCCGTGAACCTGCCGCAGCAGGCCCGTTTCGGGGTACTTCGTCTTCGCCATCTCGCGCACTCTCTGGTTCAGCGCACGGATCTGCTCCGAGATCGCGTCGATCGCCGAGAAGACCGCGCCCAGCGTCTCCTTCAGCTCCTCCGGCAGCATCGATTCCGTCTCGGCCGTGAAGCTCCTCGTCGAGCTCGCCTTCAACCGATACCCGGCCGACTTGACCGCGCCTCGGGCATGCCCGATCAGCTTCACCCGCGTCCGCACCAAGAGGTCCCTCGCCCGCAGCACCGCCAGGTCCTGCGCGACCTCCTCGTCGCGGTGCTTCACCGGCGACAGCAGCGCCGGATCCATCCGAGCCACCCGCGCCAGCGACCGCGCGTCCACCCGGTCCGTCTTGCCTCGGTTCTGGTAGATGAACCGCAGCTTTCGCGAGTTCGCCACCAGCACCTCGTGCCCCATCTCCCTCAGCAACCGGCTCACCCACGGCGAGTGCGTCCCCACTTCCATCGCGATGCGGCACTTCCCGAGCCGCTCCACGTCGAAGACCCGCGTCAGGCCGCTCTTCGTCGTGGCCACCCGCGTCTCCTCGACGATCTCGCCCATCGAGTCCAGCACGCAGAGCTGGCTCATCCGATCCCCGAGGTCCAGACCGATCGTCAGGCTCCTCGCCATTCCCGCCGACGCCGAATCCGCACCCTTGATCCCTCCCGCCCCCTTCGTCTCCCGTGTCCTCCTCGTCGCCTCGGTGCTACGCTTCTTCATGGCCGGTCTCCCTTCTGGGCCTCGAGCCCGTCTTCTTTGCAGCTGATCTTCAGACTGCGGCGGGAGACCGGCCTTCTCATTCCATCTCGCTGCGCTCGCCGCTGATGCCACGGTTAGGTGGCTGACCCGTTCGTCCCTCCGGGCGTTCTTCTTGCATCCCTCGGTTCGAGGTGTAGCGATGTCCACTTCTGAGATCAGGCGTTTCCTTGGCGTTGGCGTTCTCGCCGGCTTTGTCGCCACATGCAGTGCGGCCACTCCACAGGCCACCTTCGAGGCCACTCCCGGTCTTGCCGCGCCTTCTACGTCGCAGGCGACCCCCTCGTCCGTCCTCGTTCTCAAGGCTCCTCCTCAGACAGCCTACGTGGCCCTCGGCAGCATCACGCTCGAGTGCAAGGGCAAGGCGGACGACGAGGCAGTTCTCCGGCTGGTTCGGGAGAAGGCAGCGGCGGTCGGCGCCAACGCGGTCCTCTACGTGGACAGTCTCGGCATCGACTCATGGCAGTTCGACGGCAATCGGTCCACGCCTCCCGACGCCTCGGCTGTGTCCGCCACACGGACCGTCCGACGCAACTACACCTTCCGCGCCCTTCACGTCTCGCCGCAGAACCAGTCCTGACGCCCCCACGGCCCCTCGCGCCAAGACATGCGCTAAATGCCTTAGTGTTGGAGGAACTAGTCATGACAACAGCCCGCACCACGCGGAGTCTCTTGTTGTTCCTGATGGTCGCCGCCGGAGGCTGCGGCACCACCCAGGTTTCGAGCACTTCGGATCCCGGTCTTACGGGCATGCGATTTCGTAGCGCCGCAGTAGTCGTTTCGCCAGACACGGGCCCATCCTTTGAGGCTGCCCGAACCACTGGCGAGACAGCCCTGCTACAGCTATTGCCCGCGTTCAACCTGCATGAGACGTCTCACGTCCTTCCATCAGAGACGCTTCTAACGCTTCTCGAGCCCGCAAGCCTCAAGCGTTGGGCAAGGGAACGAGGCTACGACGGCCTGCTCTTCGTCTCGTACGACTCATCGACTTCAAAGACCCTTCCCCCGCTCGACGGCGTAGACGAAGGACCAGTACATCGTGTCTCCTACAGCGCACGCCTCTGGGCTTTGACCGCAGATCGTGAACTGTGGTCTGCAAGGATCGACCGCCGGAACGCAGCCTTGTCCCCCAAGGAGCTCAAGACCGTATCCCGACTGGTCGCGAAGGAACTCCGGAAGGCGCAGCCGCGTTCCTAGGCGCCACCTAACCCGGCGTGCAGCGGACTTCGCTTCGCTACGCTCGCTCGCCGCTGACGCCCACGGTTAGGCGTCTTCTTCGAAGGTCGCCGGCCGCGGCGCGCTTGTTGCGTGAGCCCGTACGAGGTAACGCTATGTCCACCCGTCAGGTCACTCCCGCTCTCACGGTCGTGCTGGCTGTGGCTACCCTGGCCTGCACCAGCGCTCAGTTCGTTCCTATCTCCGCCGAGGGCCCTCCCGTCGCCCAAGCTGTCCCGCCCGACGCAGTCGTCGTCTTGAAGTCTTCTCCTGCCTCGGGTTTTCAGGAGCTCGGCGACATCGTCCTACAGTGGAAGGGCCCTCCCGATGACGAGGCCATCCTCCGCGTCGTTCGCAAGAAGGCCTCTGAGGTCGGTGCCACGGCTGTCGTCTTCGTCGATACATTTGGCGTCGGGACCATCGACTTCTCCGCCGGCGGTGAGGGAGCCAGTGGCCGTGGCTCGATACGGCGCTCCTATAAGTTCCGGGCTATCCGTCCGACCCCGCCACCACGCTCCTAGCCCCGCCGTTCCTCGACGCCTAACCCCGGCATTCAGCGGACTCGCTTCGCTCGCCGCTGATGCCAGACGTTAGGCCTCGGCCGACAGATCCGGCGCACTCGCACGCCTCGCCCCCGCCCGCACCACACTTCGCCGCACCGCATCCTTCGGCGCATGGCAAACACACCCCTCTTGGGCGCATTCCCCGTGCGTAGCCGCTCCTCAAGTCCGGAGGCCGTATGAAGACGAGGCACCCACGGTCCGTTCCACCTCCCGAACCGGGCGCCATTCCGCCCACACCCGACAGTCTCGCGGTCGGCGAAGAGCTTCGCAAGGTGGCCCAGACCCAGGTTCGGACGGGCGAGCCACCCATCGCGAAAGTCACGTACGAACGCCTCATTCGTGAGGGCCATTCCCACGAGAACGCCATTGAACTCATCGCTACCGTCCTCGCGTCCGAGATGTACGAGATCCTCAAAACCAGGCGCCCTCACGACGAGCGCGCGTACGCCGCGGCCCTCCGGCGCCTCCCGGACCTTCCGTAACGTCCCGAGGCCTAGATTCAACCTCTAAGTGCAACACCCATCGGGACTGAGAAAGATGTCCAGCGGCGTCCGAAAGCCGTGGCGCTTTCGAGGGCGGTTGTTCAGCGCGGCAGCTATCTTGTCGCAGTCTTCCTGTGTGGTCCGTTTCAGATTGAGCCCCCTCGGGAGGTATTGCCGCACTAGGCCGTTGAGGTTTTCGTTCGAGCCCCGCTCCCACGAGTGGTAGGGCGTCGCGAAGTAGCAGGTCACGCCGAATAGCCGCTCGAGCCGCTCGTAGTCGTGGAACTCCGTCCCGTTGTCGAAGGTGATCGTCTGAAACTTGTGGCGCATCCGCTGGATCACCACGGCGGCTTCATTCGTCGCCTCCGCCATCGTTCGGGCCTTCAGCTTTCGCACCAGCGTGAAGCCGCTCTTTCGCTCCACAAGCGTCAGAAGGCAGCTCGAGGAGCCGCTGCCCATGACTGTGTCCACCTCCCAGTCGCCGATTCGGCCCCGTCGTTCCACGACCGCGGCACGTTCACTGATGTGCCGCTTCCCCAGCAGCACACCTCTCGTGGGCCGGCTCCGATACCGCTTCCGCCCGACCTTCGACATGATTCGCGTGTACCGGTACAGCGTCCCTCCGCTGCGCCTATCTCGCCTGAGCAGCCTGTAGATCGTCTCGTGACTCGGAACGGCCTTTCCCTGCGCCCGGAAGGCGCCGGCGATCTGTTCAGGGCTCCAACGTTGGCGCAGCGCCATCTCGACCTCCCCCAGAACCGCTTCGCTGAACTGCGGTCCCCGTCGACATCGACGCCTCCTCGCAACCGCGTACCCGTGGGCCTTCTCGCCTCGATACCCTCCGTCATGAGGCGTCACGTTTCGCCGCACCTCGCGGCTGATCGTGCTCGGCGCCCGCCCCAGCTCCTCCGCCAGCTCACGCTGGCTCCGGAGCAATCGTCGGCCTCCCGCTATGAGATATCGTTCTTCCTGGGTGAGCTGGTGATACAGCATGGTCGCAACCCCTTCTTGCCGGTTGAGGTGGCGGCCAGTATCACCGCTCGCCCTCTTCCCTGTCGGGGTGTTGCACTTAGTATGTGAATCCGCGAGGCCTAACCCCGGCGTGCAGTGGACTCGCTCCGCTGCGCTTCGCTCGCCACTGACGCCAGACGTTAGGCACCTACTCGCTGTCACCCAGTGCTCTACCTTAAGCAGCTCCCCGATGGCACGGTCGGACTCCGCCAGGAGCACCGGCCTCCGCTCATCTACTTGGACACATGGGCGCTGATGGAGCACGCGGAAGTCCCCGACAAGGCCGCTCGTCTTCTCGCTCTGCTGTCCGAGCAACAAGGGACGGTCGTGGTTTCGCCAGTTCAGTTGAGCGAGCTCTGCAGGACCAGCCCCATCACTCTCGGCCGCGTCCACGCTCTCCTTCAGGCCGCAAGCCCTCACCTCACGTTCTTCGATCCCCGCCCGAAGGTCGTGCTGCGGAGCGAAGAGTTGCTGTCACGCGGTGTTCGAACCACAGGGCCGTTCTCTATGGACCTCCTTAGAACGGCTGTTCGTACGGCCGAGCCCTGGCCTCCCGATCTCGCCGTTGTCTTCTCTGAACTGGCCGATCCGCGCAGCCTCGCCGCCTTTGAACACGCAGTCGGTCGCCACGCCCGGTTTCTCAACCGCCTCCTTGCCGGGTCCCGCCGCCGCCTCCTGTCAGACGCGCGCTTTCGTTCACAGGTTCGAAGCGTCCCTCCCGTCCGGCCCTTTCCACTTGGCACCCGCTTCTTGCTCCAAGAACTCTGGCGTGGCGTCATTCGTGATACGCGCTTCACGCCTTCGCGCAACGACTGGCTCGACTTCGCGCACACGCTGGTCCCATTGGCCTACTGCGATGCCGTCCTGCTCGACTCCGGTTGGGCCCATCGGGCGAAGGTCGCACTTCGTCGGCTTCGCTCTGCTGGGGCCACCTTTCAGGCCGCCGCCGTCTTCTCGCACCGAGACGACGCTGCCTTCTGGGCATACGTCAGTTCCCACACCGCTACCTTCTGGCAAACTTCGGGCGGTGCCTAACCCGGCATGCAGCGGACTTCCATGAGAAGGCCCGGACGTGTCAAGTGAGACGAGGGGTGCTCTCTCCCGTCGGACCCGGTTCGATCGCCATGCTTCCATTCGCACTCTGGGAGGCGCCTCGCGACGGTCCAGGTGCATGAGGGGGTCCGAGCTGAAAGGGCGCTGCCATCTCGCTATCGGTTTTCCTGGAGAGACCGGTTGGCTCTCCGGACCCGAGTCCGCTTCGCAGTCGCCCAGACAGGGCGTCGATCCGTTCCTTGGGCATTCCGTTTCGTCTCGCTAGTCCCGTCGGTGCCTGAGTTCCGGAACACTACTTCTAAGAAAATATAAATGTTGGCTCTTCTCCTACGCCTTCGCCGTCTGCGGGCAGGAGCACTTGAGACGTCGTCGGCCTCGTAGGGCCTCCCAGGAAGGCGCCACGAAACGTGCGGCAGCACCCGCCAGCTTGCGCGCCACGGCGATGACCGCCCGCTTCTTGGCGTACTTGCCGCCCCGACCCTCCAGCGCCAGCCCGAACCGGCGCAGGTCGCAGTCCGGCGAACGGCCCCAGGATGTACTGCGACCCCTGCGCAGCTGAGCTGCGCAGCCAAGCCGTCTCCTCCTCCTTCGTGATCTCAGCTGCGGGTCGCTGTCCCCGCTCTGCCGTCGGGCCGGGACCAACCCGGTGTACGGGCCACCATCCGGCTCTTCTCGAACCGGTCCGGCGTCTCCAGCGTCGGGACGCTGAGCCAGCGACAGGATGAACCCCACCCGTGAACCTGCCGCAGCAGGCCCGTTTCGGGGTACTTCGTCTTCGCCATCTCGCGCACTCTCTGGTTCAGCGCACGGATCTCTGCTCCGAGATCGCGTCGATCGCCGAAGACCGCGCCCAGCGTCTCCGCTTCAGCTCACTCCGGCAGCATCGATTCCGTCTCGGCCGTGGCTCCTCGTCGAGCTCGCCTTCAACAATGCCCGGCCGACTTGACCGCGCCTCGGGCATGCCCGATCAGCTTCACCGCGTCCGCACCAGAGGTCCTCGCCCCGCAGCACCGCCAGGTCCTGCGCGACACTCCTCGTGCGGTGCTTCACCGGCGACAGCAGCGCCGGATCCATCCGAGCCACCGCGCCAGCGACCGCGCGTCCACCGGTCCGTCTTGCCTCGGTTCTGGTAGATGAACCGCAGCTTTCGCGAGTTCGCCACCAGCACCTCGTGCCCCATCTCCCTCAGCAACCGGCTCACCACGGCAGTGCGTCCCCGCACTTCCATCGCGATGCGGCGCTTCCCGAGCCGCTCCGTCGAACCCGCGTCAAGCCGCTCTTCGTCGCTGGCCACCCGCGTCTCCTCGACGATCTCGCCCATCGAGTCCAGCACGCAGAGCTGGCTCATCCGATCCCCGAGGTCCAGACCGATCGTCAGGCTCCTCGCCATTCCCGCCGACGCCGAATCCGCACCCTTGATCCCTCCCGCCCCCTTCGTCTCCCGTGTCCTCCTCGTCGCCTCGGTGCTACGCTTCTTCATGGCCGGTCTCCCTTCTGGGCCTCGAGCCCGTCTTCTTTGCAGCTGATCTTCAGACTGCGGCGGGAGACCGGCCTTCTCATTCCATCTCGCTGCGCTCGCCGCTGATGCCCCGGTTAGGCATGCGTAAGACACGTCTCGTCATCTTCAGCGTTCCGGCGCTCCTCGCCGCAGCGCTCACTTGGGCCAACTGGCCAGGCCCCACGTCACTTCCGGCCGGCACTGTCGCCGACCGCGTCGTGGTCCGCAAGAGCGCCCGAGTGCTCGAAGTCATGCGCGCCGGCACTGTGGTTCGAACGTATCGGGTTTCCCTCGGGTCACAGCCGGTCGGTCCAAAGCAGCGCGAAGGCGACGGCCGTACGCCAGAGGGTCTCTACACACTTGACTACCGCAACCCTTCAAGCGCCTTCCATTTCGCGCTTCACGTCTCCTACCCATCCACCGACGATCGCCGTGCTGCCGCGGCTCGGGGCGTCAGCCCTGGCGGTCTCATCATGGTCCACGGCCTCCGCAACGGCATCGGCTTCATCGGCCGGCTTCATCGCCTCGCCGACTGGACCAACGGCTGCATCGCGCTCACGAACCCCGAAATCGACGAACTTGCCCGCGTCGTTCCCAACGGCACACCCATCCTCATTCAGCCGTAACGCCGCATGCCTAACCCCGGCGTGCAGTGGACTCGCTGCGCTCGCCACTGACGCCAGACGTTAGGCGGGCCGAACCACCAGCGTCACGAGCTGAAGACTCTCAACAATCTCCGTTCGATCCCTTTGGCACAAGGGGAGGCAGGCGATGTCCCGTATGCACTATCAGATCCTCCCGGAGGCTGAGCGCCTCTTCGCTCCCTCTCGTTTCGACCGCGAGCTGGTTACAGAGTTCCTCTTCTTCTTCTCGCGAGCCGAGTTCGCCTTGAAAGCGGCCGGTTTCGCGGAGCCTGATCGAAACGACGCGCCGAAGATGCGCTGGTCCAGCTTCGCCGACAGTCTCGCTGGCTGTCTGAACTCCTTGAACGACACAGCTCTTGCCGATGCCTACCAGGTCTTGAACACCCGCCCTCCTCACCGGCATGTCTTCAAAGATGGTCAGCTCTGCTGGCGGCCCCGCCGCCGTAGGGACGGCCAGTCGCCAGAAGCATTCGTTATCGAGTCGGTTACGACTGTCCGTAACAACCTCTTTCACGGAGGCAAAGAGCTCACTTCCCCTTTCTCCGAGCGCGATCGGGAGCTCGTGCGATCCGCACTGGTCGTACTCGCGCACGCTGTCTCCCTACATCCCACCGTCCGCAGTCACTTCGGCGATACCGGGCCGGACCGCGCGGCCGCCTAACCCCGGCGTGCAGCGGACTTCGCTTCGCTACGCTCGCTCGCCGCTGACGCCCACGGTTAGGCGGCGCAGGTAACGTCTTCGCTGGCGAAAGGCCGCAGAATCCGAAGATGATCCCGGCCCACATCCACGAGTACACGTCCTTCCAGCTGGTCGTCCTGCCATCGCCCGACACGAACGACCATGAAGTCCGTTTCATCGTCGACGGCATCGATCTAATCGACTCATTCTGTGAAGGCTCGATCGGCCTCGACCCTGACGACGTGCTTCTCCCTGGCGCTCTCGCTGCATCGAACACGCCTCACGTCGCCGTAATCGCGCGGTGCGACTGCGGTGTCATAGGTTGCGGGGATATCAAGGCCGAAATCACGCTTGTCGGCGAGGTCGTTACGTGGGCACTCGGCCAAGAGCAGAGCGGTACCGGACCCATTCTTCGGTTTGCGGCAGCCTCGTACATGCGCGAGCTGGGGCGGGCCACCGCGGACACCTCATGGGAAACCCCGGAACGCACAGCCGCGCGCCTGCTTCGCGCATCGGTCAATCAGGAGATACTGGCCGGGCACGAGCTCCGGTTCCTGTGGGCGTCCGGCCGAGTGCGCGACTACACCTTCACAGTCTCGCTCGAGCTCTCACCAGGTCCTTTCCAAGTGCTGCTGCATATCCCCTGGCGAGGCCAGTCCCCCGCCGCGATTGCATCGGAAATGGCTGCCGTCATCGAGACGCCTCCGGAGTCCTGGCTAGACGTTCAGTTCTTTCCTCAGCGACTCGGCCTTACCGAGCCGCCGCCAATAGCTGGCCCCGGTTGGCGCGGCGCCACCTAACCATGCGTGCAGCGGACTTCGCTTCGCTCGCCGCTGACGCTACGGTTAGGCCGCAGCCCTCCGCAATCATGACGCCACCAGTTCCCGACGTACGCCCTCTTACCGAACCCGAGCGCCGGCTCGTCGCCTGGCTGCTCCAGCACGGGAGCGAGCGTTCCCTCACGTTCCTCGCACAGCTGCCGTCTACAACTGTCGTCTCCCGGTGTATCTGCGGCTGCGCGAGCATCGACTTCGCAGTGGCGGGGCGAACGCCATCCCCTGAGGGCGGCATCGAGATCCTCGCCGACTTTCGCTGGGACAACGCCGACGGCCATCTCTTCGGCGCCTTCGTCTTTGCTCGCCACGACCTTCTCGCCGGTCTCGAGGTCTGGTCGATCGACGGGCAAGCGACGCCTTCCATTCTCCCGACCGTCGCGCAGCTTCGCCCCATCGACCAGTAGCCCTCTTCGTTCCCACCTCAGCGCCGCAGGGCCCAGCGCGCTCTCGCACTCGTTCCCAGCGCGGTTTCGGCCACTTCGGCCCCGGTCTCGAACTCATCATCTGCGGCCTAACCCCGGCGTGCAGTGGACTCGCTGCGCTCGCCACTGACGCCAGACGTTAGGCTTCTCGCCGCATAATCAACAGCGGTCTTCCTGACATGACCCGCGAAGAGGCCCACGCCGTCCTATCCGCCATCGCCGATGGCTACGATCCACGCACGGGGGAGCAGCTGCCGCCCTCAGGACTCTGGACTGATGCCCTGGTCCTTAGAGCGCTCTTCACGGCGCTTGCTGCGCTCCAGGAGCCCTTAACCGTGCCGCCCTCGCGTCCGCCGCGACGCCTGCCCGACAAAGCAGGGGCCCCATGGAGCGTCGCTGAGGACGAGGCCCTCCGAACAGAGTTCGTGACGGAGAAGAGCGTCACCCGACTCGCTAAGCTCCACAGCCGCAGCACTGGCGCCATCTCCGCTCGACTCGGACGACTCGGCCTCCTGGCGACGCCCCCGGCCAACGTCACACAGCCGGTGAAGCCCTCGCGAACCGAACCGCTTCCGCCTGCCGAGTCCGACACCTCGCCGTCGTCCGAGGACCCCGCGCCTTCGATCCCTATCTCACCGAGCGACGACACACATCCGTCTGCTCGGGCTACCGACACAGCGTTCGTTTTTCGTGTTAGGAGGGCCGAGCTCTTCCCCCCGGAGGAGAGTACACTCCTTCAGGAGTATGGCGTTCTTCTTCAGGGTCTGGCCGAAGGTTCGGTCGTTCCCGAGAATCCTGTTCAAGAGCAGTTCGTCGCTGCGTGTCAGGCCGGCGGCCCCGCCCAGAATGAGTTCGAGCGCGTATGGCTAAAGTACAGCGCCCGTCTCCGCTGGGAAGCCGATCCGCTGAACGAGAAAATCACCGACGAGCCCATAGCTATGCCCGATCCCGACAGGGCGTACTACACATCCAAGGTCGCGAAGGGTGCGAAGTTCTTTCAGCGAAGGAAGCACTCGTAGCACCCCACCGGAAGCCTAACCCGGCTTGCAGCGGACTTCGCTTCGCTCGCCGCTGAAGCCCCGGTTAGGCAGACCAGGCACAATCGATGCAATACGCTCTCCTTGTCCACCTTCTTGATGTTCGCGATCACGGAGATGCTCTTTGCCGCATCGTGGCGGGCTGGAACGCCCACTTCGCGATCCCCATGCTGTCATTCTCGAACAAGGGCCCCGGGAGAACCCCGGATGCGTCGTTTCTCGAGGAGCGTTCGAGATTCGGACGGCTCGATAACGAAGCGTATGTGACACTTCGCGAATCCCGGAAGCGTGGTGCGCCGACGCTTGACGTCTATTTCACAAACCCAGCACGCGCATTCCTGGGCGACCTAAATTTCGTAGCCGCCACGCTTCCGGCGACATGGCTCGCGTCCGTGGGCACCTTCAAAGCGGAGCAAGCGATCGTCGGGTTCACATCGCTGCTTGAGCAGCTGGGCTGCCTCTCGGACGCTTCATTCGAGAACGAAGCAGTATCGCTGCAAACACCTGGATGTGAAGTCACCCGGGCCATTAGCGTTGCCTACGGCTGCATCGTCGGCCACATCGCGTATTTCAATCGCCGCATTCTTGAGGCTCATGGCGGCGAACCCCGTCTTGTGCAGGCGGGCTTCACTATCCATCGTACCTGGCGCCACGGATCCCTTGCTGGCATCCCCTTTGATTTAGATGCGTCGCCCGTACAGGCAGCCTGGAAGCTGTTCGCTGCCCTTGAAGCTCTCGGGTTATTTGATCGTCGCGCCGATGCTGCCTTCCTCCATGAATCGATGCCGTCCCTATCGCAAATCGGCGCCTTCCTCAACGCGTTCGAAGAGAAGCTCGGCAGGACCTTCGCGAGGCGTACCCAGGCGGGCCTCGAACCGGTGGGGGCTGCCTAACCCGGCATCCAGCGGACTCGCTGCGCTCGCCACTGATGCCACGGTTAGGTGTCTCTCGCAGTAGCATGAAACCCGACTGGCTCGTCCGCATCGACGGCGATACTGATGTCCTCAGGGCTCTCGAAGTCGCCTTCACCACGCCTTCGCTCCGGGTGTTCACCGAAGGTGGTCGGCACTACCTCAGGTCAACATATCTCGAACGCTTCTTGAATGCCGACGAAGCCGTCAACGGCGCCGATGGTCTGCTCCGAAGCGCCATAGCCCTCGTGAACCTCTACGGCCATCGCGTCGGCGACGTGTTCGCGTTTGACGCAGAGTGGCGCGATGAGGCCGGCATCCTTCATGGGTTCGTGAGCGTTCGAGGCACGGCCCGCGTCGTCCACGACGATCAGCTTCATCGCCTCTCGGAGCCCCGCGTCGCTTCAACGCTTGGCGGTCGCCTGCTGGCCCTCGCTCAATCCGATGCGCGCGTGAGTAAGGCGCTACAGGTAGTCGGCAACCACGATCCGAGCTGGGCTGACCTCTACGTCCTGCTGGAGCACATCGTGGTTGATCTCGAAGATACGGAGGGTCTCAAGGGCATGGACTGGCTTCCCATCTCTATTCGCGGCTGGGCGGCACACTCCGAGGTCAAACGTTTCAAACGTTCCGCCGACTTTCACCGCCACTCCCGCCGGCTCACTCCACCTAGAGGCGTCCTCTCCCTTCCCCAGGCCCAGCTCTTCGTCAAACGCATCACGCTGTCATGGCTCGAAAGCAAAGCCACCTAACCCAGCA
>JASNYI010000002.1:0-1721681 GCA_048500275.1 Thermoanaerobaculia bacterium
TGACCCTCAGTCAAGACAATCGGGGTCTCGATAGCTCGGAGTATCCGGAACTCGTGCTCCCTCCGGAGCTACAGACTCCGAACCTACCCGCGGGACGCCCCGCACCGACGAGTGCGGCAGCAGGAGACCCGTGTTTCCCGTCGACTTCTCCTTGCATGAGTGCTCCGGCTCGTGCGCCAGCAGAGCCCGTGGTTGAGGAGGCCTACGTCTCGGCGAACCCTCCGCCGCTTGCCGAAACTCCAGAGGAGGGGTGGCGAGGCATTCGGCAGACGTTCCAGAACCTCGTCGGTGCGGCTGCTGGAGGAGCGTCTCGCCCCGGGAGGGGCGGGCAGCGGGCATGGGCAAGGAACAGAAAGCCGTCGCGGCCAGTCGGAGTGAACCCGGGTGTTCTCGGTCCTCGTCGCGGAGACGTGTCGCCGGCGAGCACTCCCCTGAATCTGATCCAGTACCGAATGAACAACGCTCCCTATCCGCCGCTGTCCGGAACGAGACAGCAGGCGATCGATCGAGCCTGGAAACTCGAAGTGGATCTCGTCCTGCGAGCGGGTCGAGGAACGAGGCCATGGAGCGCTGAAGAGATCCAGCGTATCCGCGACGGAGCCAGCTATTCAGACCTCGGGTATACGGGGCACCATATCAACAGAGTCCGCGACAGAAATGACTGGCGAGGCGATCCGAGGAACATCGTCTTCGCCCGGCAGGGAAGCGGAGAGGAGCACATGGTCCTTGGGCACCCTGGCGGAACCCAGGCCTCGCAACCCGAGCGTCTCCTGATAGACCGCGAGGCCATGCTGAGGAGTCTTGGCGGTGGTGTAATCGACGCAAGGTAGAGGAGGTGCGCTGAGTGGCAATCAAGTACGCATGGGTTGGTCTACGCGCTACTCCGCAGGGTGGAAGCGGAGTCACCTCCTTGGGCTTTCTGGATCTGCTCGGTGCTGCAGTCGGAGTGGACGGGGTCGTTGCCGTGACTGCGGATAGGGGCGTGGGGTACTCGGCGTTGATCTCGTTCTTCGAGGGACGGGAGGAGGACTTCCCCGGCGTCGACGATCTGTCGCCTGCTGCGGCGCTGGAAGATGCCATCGGAATCGCCCTTGCCAGTGCAGCACGATGGCTGTCCGCCCGTCCTGCGGATCTCTTCGAACGCCTGGCCGGATCCGGCTTGAATGTGGATCTCTTCTTAGACCTCTGGATCGATCAAGACCAGCTCGAGCTGCGCCTGCCGGCGGATCTCTTGCTCGCCTGCGGCCAACGTGGCCTGCCAATAAGCACGATCACGAATGATTAGGCGCGTCGATCCGGGGCCGTATCTGCACTTGTGGCCTACGACCCCTGCAAAGAGCCCGCCCGGAGCTGAGCACGACACGGCGCCAGCGGGCGCCGTGGGAACGGGGGAGACGCCCCCGGCGGCTCCGGCGCGCGGGGCGAGGAAGGTACGGGCGCGAGCACGGCGCGCGCCAGAGGCACCTCCTCGGACCTCCTCCTGTCACGCGCCGTGCAGCGCCCCGCGGCCCAAAACTGCTTTGGGCCGCGCCGGCTGAAATGAGGCGCTCTGTCCTAGTCCAATGGCCTCCGGGACGGCCTCGAGCCGTGCGACTCCTCCTGGAATCGCGATGGGGCGGGCGTGTGTCCGCGACGCTCCGGAACGGCGTCGCGGGCCCCGCGGACCGCGTTGGCCGAGGACGACCGAGTCAGTGAAGGGCTGGATCGCCGGCGCTCCGGCGTGCCTCTTTACGCGGCCTTCCGGAAGAGGACGGGCAGGCGGCGGGCGGCGTCGAGGTAGCGGACGTCGAAGGCTGGGGGCGGGATCGGGTCGCCTTCGCGCGGTGGCGGAGCCGCGTGGTTCCGGGTCGGGTCCTTCCGGAAGTAGACCTCGGCGGGCGTCGCGCCGCCGAGGCCCTGATGAGGCTTGAGGACGGAGTAGTAGAAGAGCCCGAGGCCGATTCGGTTCTCGAGGTCGTCCCGCAAGAGGCAGCGGTCGAGCCGGAGGTGAAGAAGGTCCTTCAGGCCGAGCCAGAGGCGCTCGATGAGGGCGATGGACCCGTGCCGCCCGACGGCACCGAAGCGTGCTCTCAGGCCGTGCCGGGCGACAGCATCCTGGAAGGCCTCGGCGGTGAAGCAGGCGCCCTTGTCGGTCACGAAGTGCGAGAGGGAGAGGTCGGGGTGGAGTCTCCTCGCGCGGGCGACGGCTTCATCGAGGACGGACACCATCTCCTCGGCCGACGGCTCGTCGGAGAACAGGCGCCAGGCGAGGGGGAAACGGGAGAAGACGTCGATGACGACGGCGAGGCGGAACCGGAGGAAGCCCATGAGCGCCTTGACGAGGGTGACGTCGACCATGAGGACGTGATTCGGGCCGCGCGCCCGGACGGCCCGCTCGACGGGGTGTGGCGCCACGGCGGTCGGTTGGTAGGGACGGACGTCGCCGCCCGCTCCGTTCGAAGCCGCGGAGATTTTCGGGAAGGGGCCGTCGCCTCTGGGCGAGGGCGCCTTCGTCCAGCGCCTCACCGTGCTGCGTGAGAGGAGGATGCCTTCGCGCGCAAGCGTCTGGGCGATCCGGAGAGAGCCACCGAAGCCGGCCATCGAGAGGTTGAGCACCTGCTGCCGGACGAGGGCAGAGTACGAGCGGTCGGGCGGCGCCGGCGCGACGAGGGGCCGGTCGGGCCGCTTCGGCGCCACACAGTCGACGACCCAGCGATGGACGGTGGAGCGGGTCAGGGCGTAGAGGCGGGCGATCTCGCGGCAGGAGAGGTGGAAGACGTCCTTGTGATGGAGGATCCGGCCGCGATCGGTCTTCCGGTAGCGGGGCCTGTGGGCCGGGGGCACACGGTTGAGGCGCTCGAGGAGCACGTCGATCGTCTGGAATGCGAAGGCGAGCTGGAGCTCGAGCTCCTTCGAGCGCGCGAGGGCGCGTTCGACGGGGTCGCCGGCCCGCCGAAGGTCGGCGATCTGCAGCAGGAGCGCTGCGCCGAAGAGCTGGTTCGCCCGTCGCAGCGCCGCCATGAAGAGCTCGCCGACAGGTCGCGAGCCCATCACCGCAGCGAGGGCGCGTGTCTCGAGGTCGGTCGGCGAGGCGTGGGTGGAGTCGCTCGGAACGAGGCGGGGCATCGCGGGAGAGTAGCGGTCCGTGGCGCTACGAAATGAGCGGGTAAGCGGCCGGGTCGGGATGCCATGTCGTCCACGACGACCGATCCGCCGCAGGGGTCGCGTGGAAGCGTCAGGCCTTGCCGGCCGACGAACGACTGGAGCTTGCAGGGTGCTACCTGCGGCGGGCGCGGCGATCGGGGATGTTCGACGTGTACCAGCCGGTTCCTGGGCGGACCTGCCCCACGTGCTCGGCGCCGCTCCGGGAGTGGCAGGGGAAGGAGGGCCCGAGGCTCGGCCTCGTCTTCCGGCAGGGGGTGCTCGGAGAAGTCGGCACGGCGCTGGACGGCCGGCCCGAGTACCGGAAGGCGCATGGTGATCCGGAGCGCCTCCCGGCGGCCTTCCGCATCTACAGCTACGACTGCCCGAACCACCGCCCGATCTACGCGCGATGCACGAGCGAAGACGGGACGTGGACGAGGACGGAGATCATCCCGCCGGACGCCTACCCGGGGTGGCGGCGAGGTCCTCTACGTTCACCGCGCTCGCGAGCGCTCCCTCAGCGGCGCGCCGCGCGCGTGAGGAAGTCTCCGAGTGGGACGGCCTCGACACCGGACCGAGAGGGAGGCGCGAGGCGATCGGCGCGACAACCCAGGCCTCGTCGATCCCGGCACCGGCCAGCTCGGGCAGGAGGAACGGGGTCAGCTCCAGGAAGGTCACCCGGCCAGCGAGCGTCTCGGAGCTCGGTCGTAGGAGGTAGGGGATAGGCCGAGCCGAGGACCAGCACCTGGCCGTGCGAGCCTGAGCGTCGACCAGGGACCGGAAGACCGGGAAAAGGTCGGGAACGCGCTGGATCTCGTCGAGGCAGACCGTCTCGTCGGCGTGGAGAGCGAAGAGTGCCTCCTGTTCGTTCAGCTTCGCCGCATCCGGGGGCCGTTCGAGGTCGACGCAGAGCGACTTCGGCAGGTGCGACAGGACCTTCTTCGCGAGCGTCGTCTTGCCGCACTGGCGCGGGCCGACGAGGGCGACGACGGGAACTCACCGGAGCCGGAGGAGGCCCCCCTTCTTCGCGTCTCGGAGGAGATAGCCCGGCATATCGAAAGTCTGCCTTCCCTTCTGCGACAAAGAGGAGGCCGCTCGCCGACGGCGGCGTTCTCAACCGCGCCTGCGCAGGACGTCCGAGTAGAACCTCTCCGCCAGGAGCTGGCGGTGGCCGGTGTCGAGGCCTGACGCGAGCCGCTCGAAGAGGACGTGGCGGACGAGGTTCGGCGCGGTGAAGCCGACCAGGGTCTCGGCGAATTCAGTCCGGTCCCGTTCGTGCTCCTCGCGCTCCCACGCATGCCAGCCCCGCGCGAGGACACGCCGGAGCGGGGCGGCGCTGATGGAGACGCGGAGTGGCTCGTCCTCGGGGAAGTGCCGGGCCGGGCCGAAGGCGGCGAAGAGGTCGCGGAAGGGGTCGACACCGAGGAGAACGGACGTGAAGAGTCCGAAGGGGTCGGGATCGTGAGGCGCGTCGTCGGGAGATTCGGCCGGTCGAAGAGTAGGGCGAGGAGCGGCGACGTGGGGCTCGTCGAGGCGCCGGCGCAGGGTCGTGGCATTCGTCTCAGCGAAGCGAGCCCGGCGGAGAAGCGAGCTCCCGGAGGCTCCAGACAGCTCCCGCGCCGTGGCCCTCCGCGTGCGTCGTCCGTCGTTCGGCCGAGAGCCCCGAGATGGAGGGGCGGGGACGCGGGAGCTCGCGAGGCGAGAGCGGGGCAGCGGACGTGCCGCCGGACTACAGGTCCTCTGGACGGAGACCCGTGCGCTTCCCCATTCGGGCGAGCGCCTCGGGCGGGAGGGACTTCCCGTCGTGGAAGGCGAAGACGTAGTCCGGCCAGCCGTCGCGCGCGAGGATTCGATGCGAGGTCCCCACCTGGCGCTTCACGCGCCATCCGACGCGGAGGAGGGCGGCGAGGACCTTCCCTGCCCTCGCCGAGGGCCAGACGCTCACGCTGCGGCGCGCGTGACGAAGGAGACGCTCATCTCGTGCGGGATCGCCTCGCCGTGTTCGAGGCGATCTGCCAGGACGCGGAAGGCGAGCGCCTCAACTTTCGCGAGCGCCTCGTCCTCGGTCGCCTCGACGGCCATGCAGCCGGGCAGCTCCAGAATCTCGGCGATCCACTCTCCGGAGGAAACGGCTCGCTCGAGCTCTACGGTCAGCGTCATGCGGGGATTCTACGCGGGGTGCTCGGGCGGTGCGGGGAGGCGCGGACGAGAGCCGTGGCGGTCCAGGCCTGTCCAGGATCGCATCCCACGCTGACGAGCCGAGAATCCTCGAGGGCGGGCTCGAAGCCACGAGTAGCGGTCGCTGCGGAGGGCGCCTTGCACCGCAATCCGCAAAGACGCAAGGAGGTCTCGAACTTCGGGAGTGGATCTCGCCGCCCCCTCGAGTACCCTGGCGCCGTGCGGGGGCCGCTTGCCGACGGCGTCTACGACCACCTTCTCGACGACGCGCTGGCGGCGCTGGCCGGGGACGTCGGGGCCGACCGCGAGGTCGGGATCGACGACCTCGAACCGGGCCGCACGCCCTCCTTCGTCGCCGCCCACATCAGGCCTCTCGTCGAGCGGGTGCTCGCGTCGGTGCAGGGCGAGCCCGCCGAGCGGCAGCGGCGACGAATCGAGATCCTGAACCGACTCCTTTCCGCGCTCGACGCGGCCGCCGAGGAGCACTGCGCGGAATCACCGTTCGGGCCGGGTGAGCTGAGGGTTCAGGAACCGACGCACCTGCGCCTCGTGAGGCCCCGCCCGGTGCTCGGCGCTTCCCCGGCGCCGATACTCCCCGAGACGCCGCTTGCCGAGAGCGCCCTCCTCGTCAACGCCACCGGCGAGCCGTCGCTCGCGAGCGAGCTCGGGAGGGAGCTGGCGACGGCGGACCGGGTGGACCTCCTGTGCGCCTTCGTGAAATGGAGCGGCCTGCGGGTCCTGCTGGAGGCGCTCGCCGCCGTGGTGGAGAGGGGGAGAGCGCGCGGAGAGGCGACGCCCGTCCGGGTCCTGACGACGACCTACATCGGGGCGAGCGAAGTGCGGGCCCTCGAGGCGCTCGCGGAGATCGGCGCCGAGGTGCGGATCTCCTACGACGATCGCCGGACGCGCCTCCACGCCAAGGCGTGGCTCTTCCACAGGGAGAGCGGCAGCCACACGGCCTACATCGGCTCCTCGAACCTCTCCCGCGCCGCGCTCCACGAGGGGCTCGAGTGGAACGTGAGGCTCTCCTGGCGCGACGCGGCTCCGCTCCTTTCGAAGTTCCGGGCGGCGTTCGAGTCGTACTGGGGTGCCGACGAGTTCGAGCCGTACGAGCCCGGCCGCGACCGCGAGCGCGTCGTGCGGGCGCTGGCGGCGCAGAGGACGTCCGGAGGGGAACGGGGCCTGGCGCTGAGGCTCGACCTCGCGCCCCACCCGCACCAGGAGCCGATGCTGGAGGCGCTGCGGGTCGAGCGGGAGCACGGCCACTGGAGGAACCTCGTCGTCGCGCCGACGGGGACCGGCAAGACGCTCGTGGCGGCGTTCGACTACCGCGCGCTGCGGGCGAAGCTGCCGCGGGCGAGGCTCCTCTTCGTCGCGCACCGGGAACGAATCCTCACGCAGAGCCGCGACGCCTTCGCGGCCGTCCTGAGGGATCCCGGCTTCGGCGAGCTGCTGACGGGCGAGCACGAGGTGGCGCGGGGAGAGCACGTCTTCGCGACGATCCAGTCGCTCTCCCGGATGACGTTCGCGGAGGAGCTGCCGCCGGAGCACTACGACGTGGTCGTCGTCGACGAGTTCCACCACGCCGAGGCGCCGACTTACGAGAGGCTCCTCGAGCACGTGAGGCCGCGCGTCCTCCTCGGCCTGACGGCGACGCCGGAGCGGTTCGACGGGAAGGACGTACGCCGCTGGTTCGACTGGCGGACGGCGTACGAGATGCGCCTCTGGGAGGCCCTCGAGCAGGGGCTCCTCGCGCCGTTCCAGTACTTCGGCGTGAAGGACTCGGTCGACCTCGACGACGTGGCGTGGAGCCGGAGCTGGGGCTACGACCGCGCGGAGCTTTCGCGGCGCTACGTCGTGGCCGGTGGCGCCGAGGCGCGGGCGCGGCTCGTCCTGCAGGAGGTCGAGCGGCGGGTCGCCGACCCGCGGCGGATGCGGGCGCTCGGGTTCTGCGTCTCGGTGGAGCACGCCCGCTTCATGGCGGAGCGATTCGGGGAGGCGGGGATCGCGAGCGAGGCGGTCGTCGGGGAGACGCCGACGGAGGAGCGGGAGGCGGCCGTCCGGCGGCTCGAGTCGGGAGAGCTGCAGGCCCTCTTCACCGTGGACCTCTTCAACGAGGGGGTCGACATCCCGACCGTCGACACCGTCCTCTTCCTCCGGCCCACGGAGAGTGCGACGGTCTTCCTCCAGCAGCTCGGGCGCGGGCTGCGCCTCCACCGCGAGAAGCTGTGCCTGACGGTCCTCGACTTCATCGGGAACGCCCGGCGCGAGTTCCGGTTCGACAGGCGCTTCCGCGCGGTCCTCGGCGGGGCGACGCGGCAGGTGGAGCGGCAGATCGAGACGGGGTTCCCGTACCTGCCGCCAGGCTGCGCGATGCAGCTCGACCCGAGGGCGATGCAGGTCGTCCTCGAGAACATCCGGCGGAGCATCGGCGCAGGGCAGCCGTGGCTCAGGCAGGAGCTGCAGGCGCTCGGGCCCGCGGCGACGGTCGGCGAGTTCCTGAGAGAGGCGGGGGTGGACCCGGTCGAGCTCTACTCGGGCGGCGCCGGCGGGCGGAGCTTCACCTCGCTCCGGCACGACGCTTTCGGCGGAGAGGACCTGAGCCGCGAGGCTCGCGGCAGGCACGGGCGCCTCGCCCGGATCCTCCACGTGAACGACCCCCTTCGACTCGAGTTCCTCGCGGAGCTTGCCGCTGGCAAGCCTCTGCCCGAAGGGGAGCGCGAGGAGAGGCTCGCTGCGATGGCGGCGGCAGCGCTCCTCGACGTCCGAAGGCCCACGGAAGCGCGGGCGGCGCTCGAGACGGCCCGGGCGGACTCGAGATATCGGGAAGAGCTGGGGCAGCTCGTCGAGTACCTCGACGACAGCCGCCGCGAGGGGGTGCTCGACTGGCGCGAGCTCGGGCCGGCGCCCCTCCAGCTCCACGCGCGCTACCGGAGGGACGAGGTCCTCGCCGCCCTCAGGGCAGGGGGAGCCGGCGGGATTCCCCCTTCACGGGAGGGCGTCTACTACGAGCCGGTCAGCAACGCCGACGTCCTCCTCGTCACCCTCCGAAAGTCCGAGGGGAGCTTCTCCCCGACGACGATGTACCGCGACTACGCGATCTCCCCGTCCCGCTTCCACTGGGAAAGCCAGAACTCGGCCCATCCCGGCACGGTCACGGGGAAGCGCTACCTCGCGGGGTCGAGCCACGTGCTGCTCTTCGTGCGGGAGGTGCAGGACCAGGCGAACGGCGTCGCGGAGGCCTACACGTTCCTCGGGAAGGTGACGCTGGAATCCTCGGAAGGGGAGCGGCCGATGCGGATCGTGTGGCGCCTGGAGCAACCGATGCCGGGGCCCCTGTACACCCACGCGACCGTGGCGGCGGGCTGAAGGGCCGCGCGGTTTCGCTCCGATAAAGGTCGAGGTTCCCGCCTACTCCCCGCCCGGTCCGTCCAGGAGCCACTCGTACGCGGGCTGCACGCGGATTCCCGCCACCGGCCGCGACGGAACCTGGTCCCGGTCGAGAACGAGGAGCCGGCGCGTCGCCCGTGGGAATTCGACGGAGGCGGCCTGAAGGCCCCGGAGCTCTCGCTCGAGGGTTACGGGACCCGAGACGTCCGCGCAGACCTGGACGAGCTCGGGCGCCGTTCCTGGATTCCGGAGGAGGAAGTCGACCTCGAAGCCCTCGGTCGTCTTCACGTACCCGACGTCGGCGGACCGTCGATCGGCCTCGTGGAGGACCACCGTTTCCAGCGCGTGCCCGGTGTTCGGCCGGCCGCTCGCGTCGAAGGCGGCCGCGAGCCCGGGGTCGACGGGGTAGAGCTTCCGGGGGTTCGAGTTCTTCCGGCGCTCCGACTCGGTCGCCAACGCCACGGGACGGAGGAGGAAAGCGTCCTCGAGGTGACCCAGGAGCGCGTGGACGGTGTCCTTGGCGACGGCGTGACCCTGCGATCGAAGGTCGTTGTAGAGGCGGTGGACGCTGAAACCGCCTGCGGGATTGCGAAGGCACTGCCTCACGAGCCAGCGGAGAGCGGCCACCTGGGAGACGCCGTGCCGTTCGACGACGTCCCGAAAGACGACCGTGTCGACGTAGCCCTGCAGGAGCTCCGTCCGGAGCGCGGGGCCCAGTCCCTGGGCCTCGGGGAACCCTCCGGCCGCGAGGTACTCGCGGAACCGTTTCTCCACCAGCGACCGCTCCGCGCTCGTCAGCCGGGCCGACCTCTTGCCCGGTTCCTCGCCGCGATGGCGCAGGAACTCCCGGAAGCTGAAGGGCCGTATGACCGTCGCGAGCGCGCGCCCGCGGAGCGACGTATGAACCTCGCGGGAGAGCATCCGCGCCGACGAGCCGGACACCACCAGCTCGACCTGCTCGGTGTCGAGAACGCGCCGAACGAACCGTTCCCAGCCGGGGACGAGCTGGATCTCGTCCAGGAACCACGAGACGGCTTCCCGTCCCCGCAGGTCCGGGTACCGCCGGTAGTGCTCCTCCAGGAGGAAGGACAGCTGCTGCGCGTCGATACCGGCCAGCCGGTCGTCGTCGAAGCCGAGAAAGAGGACCTGCTCCGGCCGACGCTCCCGGCGTCGTTCCTCGCAGAGCTGCCTCAGGAATGTCGTCTTTCCGGCACGCCGCATTCCGATGACGGCCTGGACCTTCCCGGAGATGCCGGGCAGGCGGGCGTCCCGGCGCGTGAATGACGCCGCCGGCGAAGGGAGCACCGTCGCGCTGAGCTTCTCGGCGAGGACGGGGTGGAGGCCCATGGGAAGAGGTTGTGCCCGCTGTGTCCTTCTGTCAAGGACACATTACCCATAATCCATACCTCCTGTAGGGCCAGTAAAGGGTGGGGGTCAGGTTTGCCTTCTACACTCTGCGCGGAAGCGCAGAGTGTAGAAGGCAGACCTGACCCCCTGTGGTTTCCCCCTCCCGCTTGACGCCCTTCGGAACCCCTCGTATCCTCCCCCGCTCCGGCACGTGTGCCGGAGCGGGTCTTTTGAGAATCAGATCCGGGTCGAGGGTGGGGCCCAAGTACCTCTGACGAGGTCCCCTGCCGGTAGCCCTGGAAAGCACGTAGGCGCGTAGCTCAGTGGGAGAGCACTACCTTGACACGGTAGGGGTCAGCAGTTCGATCCTGCTCGCGCCTACCATCCTGCTTTCCGCTGCGTTCGCAGGCGCTTAGCTCAGCCGGTAGAGCACTTCCTTCACACGGAAGGGGTCAGCGGTTCGAGTCCGCTAGCGCCTACCATCCCGCTCCCCCCTCCTCCCGAAATCCGATCTCAGTGCCCCGCTAGGTCGAATGGAGGAGGTCTCTGCCATGTCTGCCATCGCCGAACAGGTCGTCCGCCTGACCCTTCCCGACGGTTCCGTCCGGGAGGTCGCTGCGGGTACGACGGGCGAGGCCGTGGCGGCTTCCATCGGGGCGCGCCTCGCCAAGGACGCGCTCGCGGTGAAGGTAGGGGGAGAGGTCCGCGACCTGAAGCGCCCGATCACGGAGTCGGCGGCTTTCGAGGTCATCACCCCGAAGCACCCCGACGCGCTCGAGGTCTATCGCCACTCGACCGCCCACCTGACGGCCCACGCCGTCAAGCGGCTCTTCCCGGGCGTGAAGATCGGCATCGGGCCGGCCATCGAGCACGGCTACTACTACGACTTCGACCCGGGCCGGCCCTTCACGCCCGAGGACCTCGAGAAGATCGAGGCCGAGATGAGGAAGATCGTGGCGGAGAACGCCCCGGTCGAGCGGATCGAGATGTCGAAGGCCGAGGCCGTGAAGGTCTTCGAGGAGCAGGGCGACCACCTCAAGGTGGAGATCGTCTCCGGCATCCCCGAGGGCTCCCTCTCGTGCTACCGGCAGGCCGACTTCATCGACCTTTGCCGCGGGCCGCACGTGCCGTCCACGGGTAAGCTCGGCGTCTTCAAGCTGACGCACGCCGCCGGCGCCTACTGGAAGGGCGACGAGACCCGGCCGATGCTCCAGCGCATCTACGGGGCCTCGTTCCTCACCCAGAAGGACCTGGACGAGCACCTGCTCCGGATGGAGCAGGCCCGCGCCCGCGACCACCGCAAGCTCGGCAAGGAGCTGGGGCTCTACCTCTTCCACCCGTGGGCCCCGGCCTCGCCCTTCTTTCTCCCGAAGGGGGCGACGGTCTACACGCTCCTCGTCGACTACATGCGGAGCCTCTACCCGAAGTACGGGTACACGGAGGTCGTGACCCCGCAGGTCTATGACGTCGAGCTCTTCAAGCGCTCGGGGCACTACCAGAACTACCACGAGAACATGTACTTCACCGTGGCCGACGAGCGGGAGTACGGCGTCAAGCCGATGAACTGCCCGGGCCACTTCCTGATGTTTTCGCAGCAGGCCTTCTCCTACCGCGACCTGCCGGTGAGGTACGCCGACTTCGGACGGCTCCACCGTTACGAGCGCTCGGGTGTGACCCAGGGGCTGACCCGCGTCAGGACCTTCTGCCAGGACGACGCGCACCTCTTCGTCTCGCTCGAGGAGATGCCGGCGGAGATGGACCGTTTCATCGACCTCATCGACGAGGTCTACGGCACCTTCGGCTTCACGGACGTGAAGGTCGCACTGGCGACCCGCCCGGAGAAGTTCATGGGGACGGTCGAGAACTGGGACCTCGCCGAGAAGGCGCTCGCCGCGACGTTCGAGCGGCGCGGGAGGGCCTACGAGGTCAACGCCGGTGACGGCGCCTTCTACGGCCCGAAGCTCGACTTCCAGGTGACCGACGCCATCGGACGGCCCTGGCAGCTCGGGACGCTGCAGGTCGACTTCTCCAACCCCGAGCGGTTCGACCTCGAGTACACGGCCGAGGACGGCACGAAAAAGCGGCCGGTGGTCCTCCACCGGGCGGTCCTCGGCTCGCTCGAGCGGTTCTTCGGGATCCTCGTCGAGCACACGGGAGGCGACTTCCCGCTCTGGCTCGCGCCCGAGCAGGCGCGCGTCATCCCCGTCTCCGACAAGCTCCTCGACTACTCCCGGTCCGTCGCCGCAGCGCTTCGCGAGGCGGGGCTCCGGGTGACGGTCGACGAGCGGAACGAGAAGCTGGGCGCCAAGATCCGCCACGGGGAGCTCGAGAAGGTCCCGGCGCTCCTCGTCGTCGGCGAGAAGGAGCGCGAGGCGGGCGCCGTCTCGCTCCGCAAGCGCCACGAGGGCGACCTCGGGTCGCGCCCGCTCGGCGAAATCGTCTCCGAGATGAAACAGGCCGTCGCCGCGCGTGCGGCGACGTGGGGCGCGAAGGCGCCCGCGAAGAAGTAACGCGTCGTCGTAACGAACAGGAGGAAGCGCCATTTTCTTTCGAGGCGGTCCACGGATCCCCCCCCAGAAGAACTCCCCGATCAACGAGTACATCCTTCGTTTCCCCGAGGTGCGCCTCATCGCCGCGGACGGCGAGCAGCTCGGGGTCGTCAGCCCCCAGGACGCGCTCGCGAGGGCGCGCGAGGCGGCCCTCGACGTCGTGATCATCGCGGAGCAGGCCCAGCCTCCGGTCTGCAAGATCATGGACTTCGGCAAGTTCACCTTCGAGAAGAAGAAGAAGGAGCACGAGTCGAAGAAGAAGCAGAAGGTGACCCAGGTCAAGGAGGTCAAGTTCCGCCCGAACATCGACGACCACGACTACGACTTCAAGATCAAGAACATCGTCCGGTTCCTCGAGGAGGGCGACAAGGTCAAGGCCACGATCCAGTTCCGCGGCCGCGAGATGTCGCGTCTCGAGAACGGGCGCAAGGTCCTCCAGCGGCTCACCAAGGACCTCGAGGGCAAGGCCCACGCCGAGGGCAACCCCGAGATGCTCGGCAACCGGATGCACCTCATCTTCGGGCCGCCGAAGAAGCACTGACGACCACCGCCACCACGGAGCAAGGAGACCCGGCCCATGGCCACCCACAAGAGGAAGACCCACCGCGGCGCCGCCAAGCGCTTCAAGATCACCGCGAGCGGCAAGTTCAAGCGCGGCCAGGCGATGAAGCGGCACATCCTGACGAAGAAGGCCTCCGGCCGCAAGCGCAAGCTCGCCCAGGGGACCCTCGTCGCGAAGGCCGACCAGGCCACCGTCCGCCAGATGCTTCCCTACGCGTAAGAAGGAAGAGGAGATAAGGCCATGCCTCGCGTCAAGCGCGGAACCAAGAGGAAGGATCGCCGGAAGAGGATTCTCGACCTGGCAAAGGGCTACTACGGAACGAAGCACAACTGCTTCCGCATCGCCGAGCTGCAGGTCGAGCGTTCGCTCGCCTACGCCACGCGCGACCGCAAGCAGAAGAAGCGCGAGTTCCGGGGGCTCTGGATCGTACGCATCAACGCCGCCGCCCGGATGAACGACATCAGCTACTCGCAGCTGGTGGCGGGGCTGAAGAAGGCCGGCTCGGACGTGAACCGCAAGGTCCTCGCCGAGATCGCCTTCCAGGACCCGAAGGGCTTCGCGGCGCTCGTCACCTCCGCCAAGAGCGCCCTCGCCGCCGCCTGAGGCGGGGGGGGATGAGCGGTATTCGCCCCGAGGCCGGGGGGTCCGGGGGGCCGCGAACAGCGCCCCCCGGGAGCCCGGTCTCCGTCGAGGAGGCCCGCAGGCTCTTCGCCGACGAGCTGTCCGCCTCGGAGGCTGCCGCGTCCTCGCGCGGCGGCCTCCGGACGGCGGACGTGCAGGCGCTGAAGGTCCGCTGGGTCGGGAAGAAGCAGGGGGTCGTCACGGCCCTGCTCTCGCGCCTCAAGGAGGTGCCGAAGGAGGAGAAAGCCGCCTTCGGCGCCGGAGTGAACGCGCTCAAGCAGGAGGTCGAGGCCCGCCTGGACGCCCTCGAGGCGCAGGCCCTGGCCCGCGAGGCCGCCCTCGTCGAGGCGGCGAAGGCCGTGGACGTGACGCTCCCGCCGCGGGTCCCCCCGGTCGGTCGCCTCCACCCGCTGACGGTCGTGAGGCGCCGGATCGAGCACGCGTTCCGCGGCCTCGGCTACGAGGTGGCCGACGGCCCCGAGATCGAGACCGACTGGTACAACTTCGAGTCGCTCAACTTCCCGCCCGACCACCCGGCGCGGGACGCCGTCGACACCTTCTTCGTCGAGGGGGGCGGGACGGGGCGCGACGCGCTCCTCCTCAGGACCCACACGTCGCCGGTCCAGATGCGGACGATGGAAGGGCGCAAGCCGCCCATCCGCGTCCTCTGCCCGGGGCGCGTCTACCGAAAGGACGACATCGACCCGCGGCACTCGCCGGTCTTCCACCAGATGGAAGGGCTCGTCGTCGACGAGGGGATCACGTTCGCGCACCTGCGCGGCACGCTCTCGGCGTTCGCGAAGAGCTTCTTCGGAGGGCGCGCCGAGGTGCGCCTCGCTCCGACGTTCTTCCCGTTCGTCGAGCCGGGCGTCGACTGCGCGGTGAGCTGCACCTTCTGCGAGACGGGCTGCCGCATCTGCTCGTACTCGGGCTGGATCGAGATCATGGGGGCCGGGATGGTCCACCCGAACGTCCTCGCCAACGCGGGGATCGACCCGGAGCGCTACACGGGCTTCGCGTTCGGGATGGGGATCGACCGGATCGCGATGCTCCTCCACGGCATCCCGGACCTGCGCCTCCTCTTCGAGAACGACGCGAGGTTCCTCGACAGGACGTGGAGCTGACGCCATGAAGTTCCGCCTCGAGTGGCTCGGTCGGTACCTGCCCGGAGAGCTTCCCGACCTCGCGACCGTCCGCCGCCGGCTGACCGACGTCGGCTTCATCGTGGAGGGGACGGAAGGGGAAGGCGCGGACGCGGTCCTCGAGGTCGAGCTGACGGCGAACCGCCCCGACGGGATGAACCACCGCGGACTCGCCCGCGAGGCGGCCTGCGCCCTCGGGAGGGATTTCCGCGACCTGCCGGCCCCGTCGCCCGCCGGGGGGCCCGCCGACGCCGCCTCGCTGGCGACGGTGACGATCGAGGAGCCGGCCCTCTGCTCGCGCTACTCGGCGCGGGTGATCGAGGGAATCCGGGTTCGCGAGGCGGACGCGAAGGTCCAGGGGCGCCTCCGCGCTCTCGGGATGAACCCGATCAGCGCGCCCGTCGACGCCACGAACCACGTCCTCTGGGACATCGGGCAGCCGACGCACGCCTTCGACCTCGACACGCTCGCGAAGGGCGCCGACGGCCGCCCCGCGATCGTCGTGCGGCGGGCCCGCGCGGGGGAGACGCTCGTCACGCTCGACGGGGTCGAGCGGACCCTCTCGCCCGAGGACCTCGTCATCGCCGACGCCGAAAGGCCCGTCGCCCTCGCGGGGGTCATGGGCGGCCTCGCGACGGCGATCACCCCGTCGACGACCCGCGTCCTCCTCGAGTCGGCCCACTTCGCCGCGACGGCGGTGCGGCGGACGGCCCGCCGCCACGGGATGCACACCGACGCCTCCCACCGCTTCGAGCGCGGCGCCGACCCGGCGACGACGGTCGAAGGGCTCAACCGCGTCACGGCCCTCCTCGTGGCCGACTGCGGCGGGACGGTGGCGAGGGGCGTGATCGACGTCGTGGCGCGCGAGGTCCCGCGGAAGGTCGTGAGGCTCCGCCACGCGCGGCTCGTCTCCTTCCTCGGGATGGACGTCCCGCTCGAGCGGTGCGTCGCGATCCTCGGGGCGCTCTCGTTCGGCGTCGCCGAGCCCGCGCCCGGCCTCCTCGAGGTCACCGTGCCGAGCTGGCGGGTCGACGTCGAGAAGGAGTGCGACCTGATCGAGGAGGTCATCCGGGTCGTCGGGTACGCCGCCCTCCCCGAGACGCTCCCTCACGCGTTCAACCCGACCTGGTCCGAGCCGATCCTGGCGCGCGAGGAGCGCGCCCGCGACGTCCTCGCGGCGGCGGGCTTCGTGGAGGCCTGCACCTACTCCTTCGTCTCGGCCGCGGAGAACTCGGCGTTCGAGCCGTGCGTTGCCGGGACGGCCCCCCGCATCCAGAACGCCCTCGGGGAGCCCTTCACGACGATGAGGGCGACGCCCGTCGTCGGCCTCCTCCGCGCGGCCCGCCACAACGTCCGTCGCGGCCTCTCCGACCTCGCCCTCTTCGAGGTCGGTCGCTCGTACGCCCTCGTGGACGGCCGGCCCGTCGAGAGCCGGCGGGCGGCGGTCCTCCTCCACGGCCGCCGCGGGGTCCACTGGGCTTCGGAGGCCCGCGAGGCCGATTTCCACGACGGCTCCGGCGCGGTGGCGGCGCTCTTTGCCGGCTTCGGCGCCGGGGCGCCCACGTTCCGCCCGGCCTCCCTCCCGTTCCTGGCCGCCGGCCGCTCGGCCGAAGTGGTGGCGGGAGGGGCGGTCGTCGGATGGGTCGGGGTCCTCGCGGGCCGGCTGGCGGCCGAATGGGATCTCGCGGAGGCGGTCGTCGTGGACGTCGACCTCGCCGCGATCCCCGTCCCGCCCCCGCCCTCGGCCGTCGAGATGCCGTCGCGCTTCCCGCGGAGCGAGGTCGACCTGACCGTGACCCACCCCCTGTCCGTTTCCTGGGAGTCGCTCTCGGCGGCGGTCCTGGCGGGCGCCCCGCCCGAGCTTCTCCGGGTTGACGCGAAGTACCTCTGGCGCGGCGCCGGGGTCCCCGAGGGCTGCGTCAAGACGACCCTCACCGTGGGCTTCGGCTCCGCGGAGCGCTCGCTCGAGCGGGACGAGATCAACCGCTGGCGGGACGAGGCCGCCCGGCGCCTGCTCCAGGTGCCGGCTACGGCCGTGGACGGAATTCCCTGAAGGAGAACGAGATGAGCGGAAAGAAGGACAAGGCTCCCGCCGAGGAGGCCGCCCCGGCCGTGATGGAGCTCGAGCAGCTTCTCTCCGCCATGGAGGAGCGTGTCGCCCGCCTCCTCTCGGCGGTCCAGGCCTCGGCGGCCGAGAACGCCCGCCTGAGGGGGGCGCTCGAGGAGACGGCCGCGGAACGGGACCGGCTGAAGGCGGAGCTCTCGGACAGCCTGGAGGGGGCGGTCCACGTGGCCGAGCTGAACGAGAAGCTCTCCCGGATGGCCTCCGAGCGGGAAGAGGTCCGCGCTCGTATCGAGCGTCTGGTCAAGAGCTTGGAGGAGCCGGGCACCGAAGCCTGAGGCACCGCGTGCTATCCTCTCCCGCGGCAGCAGAGAAGGAGAGCTGCCACGATGGAGAACAGGCCGACCGTCATCCAGGTGGAGATCTTCGGACAGACGTATTCGGTCCGCGCGGCCGGGGAGCCGGAGTACATCCGCGACCTCGCCGACTTCGTGGATCGGAAGATGCGGGAGGTGGCGGCCCACGCCCCGACCGTCGACTCGACGAAAATCGCCATCCTGACGGCCCTGAACGTCTCCGACGAGTTTCATCAATACCGTTTGAAGACCCGGATGGGTGATCCGGGGCGGCTCCTCCCGGTGGCGGGTCGCCTCGTCGAGAAACTGGACGAGATCCTCGGGATCCTGCCTGCTGAAGTCCCGGCCCGAGCCGGAACGGAAACGTCTGGCACCCTGCGCGGTGCGTGATTGAGCAAATGTCCTTGAACCGTATTTTGAACCCCGAACGCCCCGAAGCCCGGCCACCCTGTGACGCCCCGGCTCCGGCCGGGGAACTGACGGGTCGCCCCGGGGCGTTCTCCCTGGTTTGGCGAGGGTTCAAAGACTCTGGCTCACACGGCCGAGGCGGGGGCCTTTTCCCCGCAAAGGTGTCCTAGCGGCAGGAACTTCCCCCGGTCTCTCGCTCCGGCTTCCCGGCACAGGGTCACCCTCGACGACATGCGAGACGAGGGGGACTACAGGTGAATCCAGCCAGTTACATCGCCATCGCCGTAGCCGCGATCCTCTTCGTGGCGGGGGTGGTGTTCTTCGTCCTTGCGACGAAGGCGAGAGGGACCGCGGAGCAGTCTCGCGCCCTCGCCGAGCTCGAGGCGAAGAAGGTCCTGGAAACGGCCAGGCTCCAGGCCGAGGCCGAGGTCCGGAAGGCCGAGGCGGTGGTCCAGCGGGCCGCCGCTTCCGCGCAGAAGGCCGAGCTCGACGCCAAGGAGCAGCTCCTCAAGGCCCGCGAGGCGGTGGACGAGGAGGTGGCCCGAAGGCGCAACGAGCTCGTCGACCTCGAGAAGAGGCTCCTCTCGAAGGAGGAGGGCCTCGACAGGAAGATCGCGACCGCCGAGAAGCGCGAGCAGGACGCCGAGAACCGGGCGAAGAACCTCGACAAGCGCGAGAAGCGCGTCGAGGAGATCGAGGAGGAGGCGCAGAAGGAAGCCGACGCGCTCCTCGCCGCCCAGAGGTCCAAGCTCGAGCAGATCGCGGGGCTGACGGCCGAGCAGGCGAAGAAGGACCTGATCCGCGAGCTCGAGAACGAGGCCCGGCTCGAGGCGACCGGCCTCATCCGGCGCATCGAGGAGGAGGCCGTCGACAACGCCCAGATGAAGGCCAAGCGCCTCCTGGCGATGACGACCCAGCGGATGGCCTCCGACTACGTCGCCGAGACGACGGTCACCGTCCTCGACCTGCCGAGCGACGAGATGAAGGGGCGGATCATCGGCCGCGAGGGGCGGAACATCCGCGCCGTCGAGGCGGCCACCGGGGTGGACATCATCGTCGACGACACCCCCGAGGCGGTCCTCCTCTCCTCGTTCGACCCGATCCGTCGCGAGGTGGCCCGCCGGGCCCTCGAGCGGCTCATCCAGGACGGCCGGATCCACCCCGGCCGGATCGAGGAGGTCGTCGAGAAGGTCCGCGCCGAGCTCTGGGAAGACCTCAAGAAGACCGGCGAGGCGGCCGCCTACGAGTTCGGCATCGCCGACCTCCACCCCGAGCTCGTCAAGCTCCTCGGCCGCCTGAAGTACCGGACGAGCTACGGGCAGAGCGTCCTGCAGCACTCCAAGGAGGTCGCCTGGGCCGCCTGCCACATGGCGAGCGAGCTGAAGGTCGACGTCGCGGTCGCCAAGCGCGCCGGCATCCTCCACGACATCGGCAAGGCGATCGACCGCGAGCAGGAGGGGACGCACCTCGAGCTCGGCCGGCAGCTCCTGAAGAAGTACGGCGAGAGCGAGGCCGTCATCCACGGCATGGAGTGCCACCACGGCGACTACGAGCCGCGGACGATCGAGGCGGTCCTCGTGAACGCGGCCGACGCCATCTCGGCCGCCCGGCCCGGCGCACGGCGCGAGATCATCGAGACCTACGTCAAGCGCCTCGAGAAGCTCGAGCAGATGACGCAGGGGATGAAGGGGGTCGAGAAGACCTTCGCCATCCAGGCAGGCCGCGAGCTGCGCGTCATCGTCGACGCCAAGCAGGTCAACGACGCCGATTGCTTCTGGATGTCGAAGGACCTCGCCAAGCGGATCCAGTCCGAGCTCCAGTACCCCGGCCAGATCCGGATCACCGTCATCCGCGAGACCCGCGCGGTCGAGTACGCCAAGTAGGCTCGCGAAGACCCACGCAGGCGCACCGCCCCGGGGCCTCCCCGGGGCGGCGTCGTCCGCACCCCCGGAAAGGACCAGGTCGTGAAGCTCCTGTTCGTCGGAGACGTCGTCGGAAAGCCGGGCCGCAAGGCCCTCGGTCTGCTGGAGAAGGTGATCGCCCGCGAGGCGATCGACTTCACCGTGGTGAACGTCGAGAACGCGGCCGGCGGGTTCGGGGTCACCGTGGACATCTTCGCGGACCTCTCCAAGCTCCCCATCGACGTCTTCACGTCGGGGAACCACATCTGGGACAAGAAGGACTTCGTCCCCCTCCTCGATGACATCCCGAACCTCATCCGCCCGGCGAACTACCCTCCCGGCAACCCGGGGCGGGGCTGGGCCATCCAGCCGACACCCGCCGGGATCCCGGTCGGCGTCCTGAACCTGCAGGGGCAAGTCTTCATGGCCGCGACCGACTCGCCCTTCCGCGTCGGGGACGCGTGCCTCGAGGAGATGAGGGCCGCCTGCCCGGGGCTGAAGGTCGTCGTCGTCGACATCCATGCCGAGGCCACCTCCGAGAAGCAGGCCATCGGCTGGTGGTTCGACGGCCGGGCCTCGCTCGTCATCGGGACGCACACGCACGTCCCGACCGCCGACGCGCGGGTCCTGCCGAGGGGGACGGCTTACCAGGGGGATGCCGGGATGACCGGCGCCTACGAGGGGATCATCGGTTTCGACCCGAAGAACATCCTCGAGCGCTTCCGGTTCCAGACGCCGCGCGGGATGGAGACGGCCACCCGCGACGTGCGGCTCTGCGGGGCCGTCGTCGACGTGGACGAGGCGACGGGCAAGGCCCGGTCGATCACGCCGCTCCAGGAGAAGCTCGGGGCCTGAGGGCGCCTCCCGGGGGCGACGCCTCCTGCTAGCATCCGGGGCATGGCCGTCGACCCCGAGCTCCTCGCCATCCTCGCCTGCCCGGCCTGCGACCCGAGGCCCGTCGTGACCCTCTGCAAGCTGGAGGCGTCGGCGGCCGCGCAGGTCGTCGAGAAGTACCGCGACAGGTTCCGCGACGAGGAGCCGGTCGTAACGGAAGGGCTCCGCTGCCCGACGTGCGGGCGGGTCTACCCGATCGTCTCCGACATCCCCGTGATGCTCGTCGAAGAGGCCCTCCCCGCCGGGGCCTCTGAGCCCTGAACCTCCTCCCGCGGCCGCTCGCCCTCCGGCCGGCGCTCCCGCGCGCGGCCTTCGCGGCGCTCGTCCTCTGCGCGGCGACGACGCACCGGAACGCGCCCGCGAACATCGCCATCGCCCTCGCGCTCCTGGCTGCGCTGGTCTGGCGCTGGCGAGCCCGAAGGGCGGGGGAGAGCCTGCCGGGCCCCTTCGGGCGGACGTCTCCCCTGCACGGTCCGGTGGCCCTCTTCGTCCTCCTCTCGCTCCTCGCCGTCCCGTTCTCGACCGACGCGTTCCAGTCGATGGTCGAGGTCAAGGGGCTCCTCTCGTTCCTCCTCGTCGCCCTGGTGGCGGGCCTCGTCGACGACGCGGACGACGCGCATCTCGTCGTCGACGCCCTTCGGCTCACCACGCTCTACCTCGTCCTGAGGGGCCTCGTCGACTACTTCGTCCTCGGCTTCGACAACGTGTGGGAGAGGCTCTCGGGGGGGCTCTCGATCTACATGACCTACGCGGGCCTCCTGATGGTCCTTTCGCTCGTCCTCGCGGCGCGAGCCCTGACGCCGGGGCGGCCCGGCGGCGGGCGCCTCGCCGACGGCGCCCTGGCGGTGGCCGGGGTGGCCCTCGTCGGGCTCACCTTCACGCGCAACGCGTATCTCGGCCTCGCCGTGGGGGCCGTCGTCCTCGTCCTGACGGCCCGCCCCCGGCTCTCGCTCGCCCTGCCGCCCCTCGGCCTCCTCCTCTTCCTCGTCCTGCCGGCCGGCGTGAAGGAGAGAGCGGCCTCGACGTTCGACCGGACCGATGCCGCCGCGAGGGACCGTCTCGCGATGTGGGCCTCGGGTGCGGAGATGGTCGCCCAGCGGCCCTTCTTCGGGGTCGGGCCGGGGCGGATCAAGGAGGTCTATCCCGTCTACCGGCAGCCCGGCTTCGTGGAAGCGAGCGTCGGCCACCTCCACAACAACGTCGTGAACGTCGCCGCCGAGACGGGCCTTCCGTCGGCGCTCGCGTACCTGGCGATCGTCGTCGCGGCCTTCGTCGCGACGTGGCCCCTGGCGCGGGACCGTTCCCGGCCGGCCGTGCGCGCCCTGGCCCGCGGCGCCCTCGCGGCGAATGCCGCGCTCTTCACCGCCGGCCTCTTCGAGTACAACTTCGGCGACTCAGAGATCCTGCGGCTGATGCTCGTCGTCCTGGCGCTCCCGTTCGCCGCGGCCCGGGCGGAGAGGGCGTCGCTCCCCGCGGACCCCTAGAATCGGCCGATGTCGTTCCGTTACCGGACGCCCCGGCGCCCGCCTGGGAGGCCCGTGGAGCCGACCCTCCCGTTCGGGAGCGCGTCGGGCCCGGAGGCGTCGGCGATCCCGGTCTCGCTCTTCGTGGCGAAGCTGAACGGCGTCCTCCGAGCGTCGCTCCCCGACACCTGGGTGAAGGGGGAGATCGGGGAGTGGCGGGTCTGGTCGTCCGGCCACGCCTATTTCACGTTGAAGGACGCCTCCGCCGCGCTGCCGGCGGTGATGTGGTCGTCGGACGTCGCGCGGGTCCCGTTCCGCCCCGAGGAGGGGATGGAGGTCCTGGCGCGAGGGCGCCCCGACGTCTACCCGAGGAGCGGGAAGCTCTCGTTCGTCGTCGCCGAGATCCAGCCCGTCGGCGCCGGGGCGCTCCAGCTCGCCCTCGAGCAGCTCAGGGCGAGGCTCGCTGCCGAGGGCCTGTTCGACCCGGGCCGGAAGCGGAAGCTCCCGCTCCTCCCGCGCCGGATCGGCGTCGTCACCTCCCGGCACGGCGCCGCCGTGCGGGACGTCCTGAAGGTCCTCTCGGCGCGGTTCCCGAACGCCCACGTGACGGTCTGGCCGGTCGCGGTCCAGGGGGCGTCGGCGGCGGAGGAGATCGCCCGCGCCGTCGACGGGTTCTCGCGCCTCGGGGCGGCGGACGTCGTCATCGTGGCGCGCGGCGGCGGGTCGCGCGACGACCTCTCGGCGTTCAACGACGAGAGGGTGGTCCGCGCCGTCGCGGCCTGCCGCACGCCGACGATCTCGGCGGTCGGGCACGAAGTCGACGTGACTCTCACCGACCTCGTCGCCGACCTTCGCGCGGCCACCCCGTCCCAGGCGGCCGAGCTGGTCGTGGCCCGCCGGGACGACCTCGAGGCCCGAATCGGGGGCTTCTCGCGCGACCTCGCCCGGACCCTCAAGGGGCGGCTCCTGGCCGCCCACGCCGACGCGGCCCGGCTCGTGAACGCGCCGGCCCTCGCGGGCGTTCCCGCCCGGACGGCGGCCCTCTCGGCCCGGGCGGCGTCGGCGGCGCGGGAGCTCCTCTCGGCGGTGCGGCGACTCCCGTCGGCCTACCGGGAGAGGCTCCTCCGGGCGGAGGGGTCCGTTGCCTCCTGGCCGGCCCGGGCGGCGCTCCCGCTCGGTCTCGCGCGCGCGGCGGCGGGCGAGAGGGCCGTGACGGAACGCCTCGGCCGCAAGCTGGGCGCCTCGCGGGAACGGCTCGGCGCGCTCGCAGCCTCCCTCTCGGCCCTCGACCCTCTCCGGGTCCTCGCCCGCGGCTACTCGGTGACCTATCGGGAGGGGGCGACGGCACCCCTCACGGACGCGGCAGGGGTCGCCCCGGGCGACGCCCTCCGGATCGTCCTGGCGCGCGGGACCCTCCGCGCGACGGTGGCGCAGGCCTCGAAGGAAGGTGAACGATGACGGCGAAGCCGAAGCTCCCGAAAGGGCTGACTTTCGAGAAGGCTCTCGAGCGGCTGGAAAAGATCGTGGCCGAGCTGGAGGACCCCGAGCGGGGGCTCGAGGCCTCGCTCGAGCTCTTCGAGGAAGGCGTCTCGCTGTCGCGCTTCTGCCGCGGCAAGCTCGAGGAGATCCAGAAGAGGGTGGACGTCGTCCTCCGGGAGACGCCCGAGGGGCTCGTCACCGAGCCGCTCGACGCGCCCGCGGACGAGAACGACGACGGGGAGGACGAGGCTTGAGTCTCGAGGCCTTCCTGAGGGCGGCGAAGGCGGAGGCCGAGGCCGCCCTCGGGCGGGTCCTCCCGCCGGCGGGGGACCCGCTCGCCGACGCGATGCGCTACAGCACGCTGGCCGGCGGCAAGCGGCTGCGTCCCGCCCTGGCCCTCGCGCTCCACGACGTCCTCGGGGGGAGCCGGGCCGAGCGGGAGGAGGTGGCGGAGGCCGCAGCGGCGCTCGAGCTCGTCCACACCTACTCGCTGATCCACGACGACCTCCCGTGCATGGACGACGACGCCCTGCGGCGCGGCAAGCCGACCTGCCACGTCGTCCACGGGGAGGCGATGGCCCTCCTCGCGGGAGACGCCCTCCAGTCCCTCGGCTTCGAGGTCCTCGCCTCGCGGCCGAGGGGAGATGAGTTCGCCGGGCGGCGTGCCGAAGCGGTCCTTCTCCTCGCGCGCGCGATCGGCGCCGACGGGATGGCCGGCGGGCAGGCCCTCGACCTCGCGGCTGCCGGGCACGGCAGGGAGGACCTGCGGACGGCCGGACGGCTCGAGGAGATTCACGAGAAGAAGACGGGGCGCCTCCTCTCGGCCGCGTGCGAGCTCGGAGCGGTCCTGGCCGGGGCGGACCCGGGGCGCCGGGAGGCCGCGGCCCGGTACGGCGCCTCCCTCGGGGTCCTCTTCCAGATTGCCGACGACCTCCTCGACGTCACGGCGACGGCCGCCGTCCTCGGGAAGAGCACGGGGAAGGACGAGGCCCAGGAGAAGCTGACCTACGTCTCCGTCTACGGCGTCTCAGGGGCGGTGGCCGAGAGGGAGAAGGCCCTCGCGACGACCCTCTCCCGGGCCGGGGAGCTGGAAGGGGCCCCGGGCCTCCTGGCGGCCCTCGCGGAGTACGCCGGCCACAGGGACCGCTGACCGGATATCATTCATCGTTTCATGACCAGTCGTCCGACCCCGCTCCTCGACCGGGTCCTCTGGCCCCGGGACCTGAAGAACCTCACCGTCGAGGAGCTCGCGACCCTGTCCGACGAGCTCCGCACGTTCCTGATCGACTCGGTCTCGAAGACGGGAGGGCATTTCGCCTCGGGCCTCGGGACCGTCGAGCTGACCGTCGCCCTCCATTACGTCTTCGACACCCCCCGCGACCTGCTCGTCTGGGACGTCAGCCACCAGTGCTACCCGCACAAGGTCCTGACGGGCCGCCGGGACCGGCTCCACACGATCCGGCAGAAGGGGGGGCTCTCGGGCTTCACGAGCCGGACCGAGTCGGAGTACGACGTCTTCGGGGCGGCCCACGCCTCGACCTCGATCTCCGCGGCCCTCGGGATGGCCGCGGCCCGCGACGCCAGGGGGGACGACTACAACGTCGTCGCCATCATCGGGGACGGCGGCCTGACCGGCGGCGTCGCGATGGAGGGGCTGAACCAGGGCGGCTACCTCAAGCGGAAGCTCATCGTCATCCTGAACGACAACGAGATGTCGATCGCCCCGAACGTCGGGGCGATGTCGGGCTACCTCCTCCGGATCGCGCGCGGGCAGTTCTACAACAAGGTCCGCGGCGAAGTGGCCCACGTCCTGAAGAAGCTCCCGAAGGGGGAGAAGCTCGCCGAGATGGCCGAGCACCTCGAGGACGGCCTGAAGAAGGCGCTCGTCCCGGGGACCCTCTTCGAGGAGCTCGGTTTCAAGTACGTCGGGCCGATCGACGGCCACAACCTCCCGGCCCTGATCCGGACGCTGCGCGAGGCGAAGGACTTCGACGGCCCGATCCTCGTCCACGCCCGGACGACGAAGGGGAAAGGCTACGCCCTCGCCGAGAAGGACCCGGTCTTCTGGCACGGGCCCTCGCCGTTCAAGGTCGAAACGGGCGAGGTCGCGAAGAAGGCCGCGCCCCCGAGCTACACGGCCGTCTTTGCCGACACCCTCGCCGAGCTGGCCGCCAGGGACGAGCGGATCGTCGCGATCACCGCCGCGATGCCCGACGGGACCGGGCTCGACCGCTTCGAGAAGAAGTTCCCCGGCCGGACGTTCGACGTCGGCATCTGCGAGCAGCACGCCGTCCTCTTCGCGGCCGGCATGGCAACGCAGGGGATGAAGCCCGTCTGCGCCATCTACTCCACGTTCCTCCAGCGCGCCTACGACCAGGTCTTCCACGACGTCTGCCTGATGGACCTGCCGGTCGTCTTCGCGCTCGACCGGGGCGGCGTCGTCGGGGCGGACGGGCCGACCCACCACGGGGCGTACGACCTCTCGTACCTGCGCGTCTTCCCGAACATGATGGTCGCCGCCCCGAAGGACGAGAACGAGCTGCGAAGCCTCGTCGCGACGGCGCTGACGACGGGCCACCCGACAGCGGTCCGCTACCCGAGGGGCGCCGGGCACGGCGTGGCTCTGGACCCGGAGCCGAGGCTCCTCCCGGTCGGCAAGGGGGAGGTCCTGCGCGTCGGGAAGGACGGCGTCGTCTTCGCGATCGGCGACCCGGTCCTGCCCGCGCTCGCGGCCGCCGAGAGGCTCGCCGCGGAGGGAGGAGCGTCCCTCACCGTGGTCAACGCGCGGTGGGTGAAGCCTCTCGACACGGAGCTCGTCGCCCAGTTCGTCAAGCCCGGGACGAGGGTCTTCACGGTCGAAGAGAACGCGGTGGCCGGCGGGTTCGGCTCCGCCGTCTCGGAAGCCCTGGACGCGCTCGGTATCGTGGCGTCCGTCCACCGTATCGGCATCCCGGACCGCTTCGTCCCGCACGCGACCCAGGCCGAGCAGCGGGCCGACCTCGGGATCGACGAGGAGGGGCTCTTCAGGACGTTCCGGGAGAAGACGGCCGGAGCGGACGTCGTGCCGATCCGGACGCGCGTCGCGAGCTGACGCCGTCCGGCGCGCGATGAGAGCTCTCGTCTGCGAAGGTCCGGGGCAGGTGGCCCTGCGGGAGCTGCCCGTCCCCGAACCGGGCCCCGGGGAGGTCGTCGCGCGCGTCGAGGCGACGCTCACCTGCGGCACGGACCTGAAGCTCGTCAGGCGCGGCCACCCGAAGGTGCCGTTTCCGACGGTCCTCGGGCACGAGTTCTGCGGCCGGGTCGCGCGCGTCGGAGAGGGCGTCGGCTTCGCGGTCGGCGAGCGGGTCACCTCGGCGGTCACGGGCGCCTGCGGGACCTGCCGCGACTGCCGGGCGGGGCGCCCGAACCTCTGCGGCACCGCGTTCGACCACCGCGTCTGGGGCACGTGGGCCGAGTACGTCCGGGTCCCCGCACGGATCGTGGCCGGCGGGCTCCTTCGCGTTCCGGACGGGCTTCCTCCGAGCTCCGCCGCCCTCCTCGACCCGCTCGCCTCGGTCCTGCGCGGGATCGGGAGGCTCGGGGCCGTCGAGGGGAAGACGGCCCTCGTCCTCGGCGCCGGGCCGATCGCCCTCCTCTTCACGATCCTCCTTCGCCGCCGCGGCGCGGCCCGGGTCCTCGTGGCGGGGCGCAACGCCGGCCGGCTCGCGGCGCACGTGGCGGAGGGGGCCGAGGCGCTCGGCTGGGAGGGAGGGCTCGCGGAAGGGGTCGCCGGGCGGACCTTCGGCCACGGCGCGGACGTCGTGATCGAGGCGACGGGGGATCGGGGGGTGGCCGAGGAGGCGCCGGCCCTGGCGGCGCGGGGCGGGACGGTCCTCCTCTTCGCGGGGCTCGCCCACGACGCGCGCCTTGCCCTTCTCGCCCACCGGGTCCACTACGAGGAGGTTAACCTCGTCGGCTCTTTCCACTACACGCCCGCCGAGGCCCGCGAGGCGCTCGGCCTGCTGGCGCGGGGCGAGGTCCCGACGGGGAACCTCGTCACGGGCGAAAGCCCGCTGGAGGAGTACGGGGAGGTGTTCGAGCGCGTGGCGCGGGGGAGCGACATGAAGGTCGCGTTCCGGCCGTGATCCCGGCCGCGATGAGGGCCGCGCTGGCCCGCGCCCCGGGGAGGATCGAGGTCGTCGAGATGGAGACGCCCCGGCCCGGCCCGGGGGAGGTCCTCGTCGCGATGAAGGCCGTCGGCCTCTGCGGCAGCGACGTCCACCCGTGGTACGTGGCGACGAAGGCCCCGGCCGTCCTGGGCCACGAGACGGCGGGCGTCGTCGCCGCGACCGGCGCCGGTGTCGCGCACCTGCGCGCCGGGGACCGGGTCTTCGTCCACCACCACGCACCCTGCGGCGCCTGCCGCTTCTGCGTCTCGGGGGAGCCGGTCATGTGCCCGGAGTGGAAGCCGTCGCGGCTCCACCCCGGGGGCCTCGCGCAGTACGTCCGGGTCGCGGCCCCTTCGGTCTCCCGCGACGCGCTGCTCCTTCCTCCCCACGTTTCCTTCACCGGGGGGGCGTTCGTCGAGCCGGTCGCCTGCGCGCTGAAGGCGGTGGACCGGGCGCTCGTTCGCCCCGGGGACGCGGCGCTCGTCGTCGGCCTCGGGTCGAACGGGATCCTCCTCGGCTGGCTCGCGCGCCTCGCAGGGGCGCGCCTCCTCGTCGGAAGCGACCCGGACCCCGTTCGCCGCCGGCTCGCCCGCGAGCTGGGCTTCGACGTCCTCGTCGACCCCGGCGCGGAGAGCGTTCCCGACGCGACGCGGGCCGCGGCCCCGGGCGGGGCGGACGCCGTCTTCGTCATCCCGGCGGCTCCCGCCGCGGTCCTTCCGGCGATCGAGTCGGCGGCCCCCGCGGCGCGGGTCGTCTTCTTCTCTCCCGTCGCCCCGGACACGGTCTGGCCGATCGCGCCGCACACGCCCTACTTCAAGGACCTCACGCTGCGCTTCAGCTACTCGTCGGGCCCCCTCGAGACGCGGCGGGCCCTCGACCTCGTTTCCTCGGGCGCCCTCCCCGTGGAGAGGTTGGTCACGCACCGCCTCCCCCTGGAGCGGGCCGCGGAGGCCTTCGCGCTGGCCGAGGCGGGCGGCGAGGCGCTGAAGGTCGTCGTCGAGATCTGATGGCCACGCCGAGGACCCGCCTCGACGTCGCCCTCGTCGCCCGCGGCCTCGCCGAGTCGAGGAGCCGGGCCGAGGCGCTCGTCCTGGCCGGACGGGTGAAGGTGAAGGGAGTCGAGCGCCCGAAGCCGGGGACGCCGGTCGGGCCCGGCGTCGAGATCTCGGTCGAGGGGCCGGAGCATCCCTGGGTCTCCCGCGGCGGCGTGAAGCTGGCGGCGGGGCTCGACGCGTTCGGGATCGACCCGGCCGGCCGGACGTGCCTCGACGTCGGCGCCTCGACGGGCGGCTTCACCGACGTCCTTCTCACGCGAGGAGCGGCCCGCGTCTACGCGATCGACGTGGGGCACGGCCAGCTCCACGCGAAGCTCCGCCACGACCCGCGCGTCGTCCTCGGCGAAGGGGTCAACGCGAGGCTCCTCTCGCGAGGCGACGTCCCCGAGGCGTGCTCGCTCCTCGTCGCCGACGTCTCGTTCATCTCGCTTCGCCTGATCCTGCCGGCCGCGGTCCCGCTCCTCGCTCCCGGCGCGGAAGCGCTCCTCCTCGTCAAGCCGCAGTTCGAGTCGGAGCGTGGCGAGGTGGGCCGGGGAGGTATCGTCCGCGATCCCGAGGTCCGGAGGCGCGCGCTCGAGCGGGTCGTCGCCGCGGCCGGGGCTCTCGGGCTCGCCTGCCGCGGGACCGTCGAGTCGCCCATCACCGGCGCCGACGGCAACGTCGAGCTCCTCGCGGCGTTCCGGCTCGGCGCGCCGCCGACCCCGACCGACTAGAATCGGTCGATGTCCACGCGAGCGAGGGTGCGCCGCAAGGCGGTCCGGCGGGTCGGTCTCGTCACCCGGACCACCAGCGGCGACGCCATCCACCTGACGAGGAAGCTCGAGGCGTGGCTCCGCAGGCGCGGCGTCGAGGTGCTCCACGACGCGGAGTCGATGGGGGCGAGGCACTCGATGGGGGGCGTCCCGCGGGCGGAGATCTCGAGGCACGTCGACCTCCTCGTGACCCTCGGCGGCGACGGCACGCTCCTCTCCGTGGCGCGCCACCCGTCGCCGGGGGTGGCGATCCTCGGGATCGACATCGGGACGTTCGGCTTCCTGACGGCCTGCCCTCCCGACGCCTGGGAGCCGCTCCTGACGGAGGCCCTCGCGGGGACGGCGCCGCTCGAGGCGAGGCGGATGCTGAACGTCGACGTCGTCGAGCCCGGGCGGCCGAGGCGGCGCATCCGGATCGTCAACGACGTCGTCATCGGCAAGTCGGCCCTCTCGCGCATCGCGACGATCCGGGTGGAGGTGGACGGCCGGACCGTGTCGCGCTACCGGGGCGACGGCGTCATCGTCTCGACGCCGACCGGCTCGACGGCCTACAACCTCTCGGCGGGCGGGCCGATCCTCGCGCCGACGATGCCGGCGATCATCCTCACGCCGATCTGCCCGCACACGCTCTCGCTCCGGCCCGTCGTCCTCCCCGACCACGTGACGCTCGGCCTCGCGGTCGAGGGAGACCCGCCCGACGTCTACCTGACGCTGGACGGGCAGGAAGGCTTCCCGATCGGCTCGGCCACCAGGGTGAGGGTCGCGCGGGCCCGCGAGACGGCCCTCCTCGTGAGGTCGCACGGGAGCACCTTCTTCGACGTCCTCGCCAAGAAGCTGTCGTTCGGCGGCGAGAAGGGGTAGGCGGCCTCTGCGATGGGGCCGAAGAAGGGGCTCGGCGGGCGGATCCCCCATCCCCACCTCCCACACCTGACGCTCGAGCACGTCAGGGTCTTCCGGCTCTTCGCGCTCCTCTTCCTCTTCTCCCTCCTCGTCCTCTACGCGGTCTTCCGGTCGGCCCGCTTCCAGGACATCCTCCGAAGGAAGACCGAGGCGACCCTCTCGCGGAGCCTGCAGCGGCCGGTCACGATCGGCGGGTTCGACCTGTCGCTCGTCCCGCCCGCGTTCCTCGTCAGGGACGTCTCCGTCGGGAACGACCCGCGCGGCCTGCCGGGACCCTGCTTCGCGGCGGAAGAGGTGAGCCTTCGCGGAATCCCGCAGGTGTCCGAAGCACGGATCGACCTTCCGAAGGTGCGGCTCATCGGCCCGCAGATCCTCTTCGAGGTCTTCGGCGACGGGACGAACAACTTTTCCTCGATCGCAGCGGCCCTCCCGAAGGGGGACGGCGGCGGACGGGACGTGAGGGTGAGGGAGGCGATCCTCCAGAAGGGGACGTTCCGGTTCCGCGAGTGGAAGGCGAAGCTGGACGTCATCCTCTCCGACGCCGCGCTGACCGCGCGCTCGGGGAGGTTCTCGCGGACGACGAGAGCCTCGCTCGGCTGCCGCCGCGCGCGCTTCAAGCTGGACGACGGCGACGTCCTCGACCTCGAGACGGGGATCGACGTCGTCCTTTCGCCCGGGAGGGTCCGGTTCCGGGGGATCCGCCTCAGGGGAGAGGGGCTCGTCGTCGACGCCCTCGGAGGGATCGACGACCTGGCCAACCCGGAGGTCAACATCGTCGCGAGGGCGCGGATGCGCGGCGAGGACCTCGACCGGTACTTCGGCGCGGGCGTCCCGCTCTCGGGCCCCGTCTCGGTCGCCGCGAGCGTGCGCGTCCCACGCGGCGGCGGGTACCGGATCCGCGGGAAGTTCGAGATCGGAGAGGGCGGGGCGTTCGGCCCGTTCCCGATGACCGGGGAGGGGTCGATCCGGGTCGACCCCGACGGCCTCCTCGCACACGTGGCGCGCGCGGAATACGCCGGGGGGACGCTCGAGGCCCTCGTGCAGCTCGGCAGGATGAAGGGTCCGCCCCTGCCGGTGCGGATCGCGGTGTCGGGGACCGGAATCGGCCTCGAGAGCTTCCTCTCGGACCTCGGCCTTCCGGGCACCGGCCTGATGGCCCAGACGGACCTCGACATGACCCTCACCTTCGGGCCGGGGGGGGCGGAACGCGCCGACGGCGCGGGGATGCTTCGCTTCGTCCCACAGGCGGGCGTCCCTTCGGCCGTCCGGGGACGGCACGCCCTGCCGGTTTCCGGCGGCGGCGCGCTCTGGGTGAAGGACGGCGCGATCCGCTTCCCCCGGCTCCCGTTCGTCACGGAGGGCGGGGTAAGGGCAACTCTCGACGGGACCCTCAGGATCGGGTCGTGGGAGCCGGACTGGGAGATCGCGATCGACGCGCCCGACCTGGCGGAGGCCGACCGGCTCGCAGCGAACTTCTACCACGCGATCCAGGGGGAGCCCCTTGCTCCTCCCCTGAAGCTGGGCGGGGCGGGGCGGCTCGTCGCGAGGCTCGACCGGAGCTTCACGGACCCGCGGATCGAGGGCCGTCTCGAGGCCGGGCCTTTCGTCCTCCGCGGCGTGCCGTTCGGACAGGCGACGGCCACGTTCGGGGTCGACCGAAACGTCCTCTCCCTCCGCTCCTTCTCGGCGCGCGACGCCGAGGGAAGCCTCGCCGTGAGCGGCGAGGTCGAGTGGGGCGGGGCTCTCGGCGACGAATACCGGCTCACGGGGCTCGTGACGGAGACGGACCGGTGGCCCGTCGAGCGGCTTCTCTCTTTCCTGGCGCTCGACCTGCCGATCACGGGACTCGTCACCGGGCGCCTCCCCCTCGACGGCGTGACGCCGCGGATGGTGGGTGAGGGCGAGCTCTCTTTCACCGGGGCGAGGCTCTGGGGCCAGTCCTTCGACCGCGTCGAAGGGACACTCGGGTTCGAGGCCGACCGGCTCCGCCTCTCTGCGGTCCGCGGGACGCTCGGCGAGGGGGTCGCGCGGCTTGACGGCTTCTACCGGTACGACGACGACGCCTTCGAGGTGGAGGCGGGGGCCGACGCCCTGCCGGTCGAAAGGCTCGGCGCTCTCGCGGAGGGGGCTCCCGGTCTCGCCGGCCGGCTGACCGGCTCCCTCAGCGGGAGGGGAACGCTCGACCTCCCGGAGCTCGAGCTCGCCGGGAGCGTCGCCGGCGCCTCCTGGGAGGGCGCCGCCCTCTCGCTTCCCGGCGATCCCGCGACGATCCGGCTCTCGCTCGACGGGGGGGAGCTCGACGCGGAGCTGGACGCACCGGGCGCGGCGAGGCTGACGGCGAGGGGAAAGGGAGGGGAGACGGACCTCGTCCTCGAGGTGCGGTCGCTCGCCGCCTACCGGGGGCTCCTCGGCGTCCCGGCCGGGACGGGCCTGGACGGCACGGCGGTCGCAGAAGCGACGCTCTTGCCGGGCTCCGGCGCGAGCCCGTCGTCGGCCCGGGCGCGGATCACGGCGCTCGACGCCTCGGTCGGCTCCCACCGGATCTTCCTTCCCTCCGCGGCGACCTTCGACTGGTCGGCCGGCCGGCTCACCTGGCAGGACGTCCGGGTGGGAGCCCGCCAGACGATGGAAGGGGGCGGCGCCCTCCCGGAAGGGGAGGTCTCGCTGAGCGGAAGCCTCGAGACGGGCGGCGACGGGGCGATATCGGTGAAGACCGAGGGGATTGTCGAGGCGGCGATCCTGACGCCCTTCCTGGAGGGCCTGCAGCTCGAAGGGCGCATGGCGGTCAGCGCGACGGCCTCCGGGACGCTGGAGGCGCCCGTTTTCGAGGGGCGGGTCGGCCTCGATGGCCTCGAGCTGGCGACCTCGCCGGGGGAGACGCCCGTGGAGGGGATCACCGGGACTCTCCAGCTCACGCCCGGGCGCATCACGACGGACGACCTGTCCTTCAGGTGGAACGGCAACGTCGCCGTGGCAGGGGCCGTCACCCTCGACGGACTCCGGATGTCGGGGCTGAGGCTGAACGTCCACCTCGACGACGTGAGGAGCGAGCCCTTCCCGGGCCTCCGGGCCACGGTCTCGGGAGACCTCGTCCTCCTCGGAGACGACGACGTCCGGTCCGCGCGCGGCGAGCTGAGGATGACCCGCGGGATCTACGACGAAGACCTCGACCTCTCGCTGCAGGCCCTCCTCGGCGGGCGGCGCGGCTCGGCCGAGGAGCTCGAGGTCCCGACCCGGTTCGACGACGTCTCCCTGGAGGTGAGGGTCGCGATTCCGCCGGGGGCCATCGAGGTCCGTAACAACGTCGCGAGGATGCGCGGCTCGGGGGACCTGACGGTCCGGGGGACCTTCGGCCAGCCTCTGCTACTCGGCTCGATCGAGGCGGCCGAGGGAGGCCGCCTGGAGCTGCGGGGCCTGCGGTACGACGTGACGAAGGGCAAGCTCCTCTTCGTCAACCCGGCCCGGAACGACCCCTGGTTCGAGCTCGAGGCCCAGACGCAGGTGAAGGAGTACTCCATCACCTTCGGCATCTCGGGGACCGCCACGCGCATCGTTCCCCGTTTCACCTCCTACCCGCAGCTCCCAGAGGCCCAGATCGTGTCGATCCTGGCAACGGGGGAGATCCCGAGCACGACAGCCGGCAGCGTCGGCTCGGTCTCTCCCGTCTCCACGGACCAGGACATCGTGGCGGCGGCGCGGGAGCTGATCACGGGTCTCGCCACCGACGCGGCCGCGAGCCGGACGAGGGAGTTCCTCCGGCTCGACCGTCTCCAGATCGACCCCGTCTTCGTCGGCTCGACGTTCGACGCGCCCCGTCTCACGGTCGCCAAGAGGCTCTCGAACGAGCTGACCGTCACGTATTCCTACAAGGCCTCGACCGACCAGGAGCAGGTCCTTCTCGTCGAGTACCAGGTCTCCCCGAAGGCGTTCGTCCAGCTCCTCAGGGACGAGAACGGCGTCTACTCGGCGGAGGTGAAGATCCGGCAGAGGCTGCGTTGAGGACCGCCTTCATCCTCACCCTCGCCCTCGCCCTCGTGCTCGCCCCGGCCTCCGTGATGGCCGGGGAGGCGCCCTGGGGGCGCACGGTCGAGAGCCTCTCGTTCCGGGGGGACGCCCCGATCGAGGAGCGGTCGTTCGCGCGGCTCGCGGACCTCGCGCCGGGAGCCCTGCTGACCGAGAAGGCGGTCCACTCCTCCCTCCGGAACCTCTTCGCCACCGGCCGTTTCGCCGACCTCGCGGTGGAGGCCGCGCCGACCGAGCGGGGCGTGGCGGTGACGATCGTCTTCGCGGCGGCGTCGCGCGTGGAGAAGGTGACCGTCTCGGGGAAGGGCATTCCGGCAAAGGGGCGCGTCGTCGACGCGCTCGCCGTCCGGCGTCACGACGTCTGGAGCTCGGACCGCGGCGTCACGGCGACCCGGGCCGCCCTGCGGGTCCTCGAGGAGCGCGGCCACTTCGAGGCCGTCGTCACGGCGCGGGTCTCGCCCGGGCCCGACGACACGTCGGTCGAGGTCGTGTTCGACGTGACTCCGGGCCGGCCGGCGGTCCCGGCCCCGGCCGCGTTCGAGGGAGACCTCGGTCCGCTCGCGGCGGAGGACCTCCGCCGCGAGGGGAAGCTTCGCCGGCAGAAGGTCTTCCGGGAGGCGATCGCACGGGAGGATGCCGATCGCTACGCCGCGCGATACCGGAAGCTCGGCCGCTCGCGGGCCGAAGTCCGCTACGAGGGGGTCTCCTACGACCGCGGGACCGGGAAGGCGACGGCGCGCTACGCCGTCTTCGCGGGGCCCGACGTCGTCCTCGACGTTCACGGCATCAAGGAGTCGGCGGTCCTCCGCAACCCGGCGTCCCCCTGGGCGAAGGGAGACCCGCCGGATTCGGACGCCCTCGACAGGCTCAAGACTGCGCTCCGCGAGGGCCTGCAGCGCCAGGGCCACGCGCGCGCGGAGGTCGAGGTCGAGGTGGACGTCACGGTCGATCGCGAGGAGGTCCGGCTCCAGGCCGATCCCGGGGACCGCTGGATCGTCGGGCGGGTCGCCGTGGAGGGGGTTTGCGCCGTGCCCGAGAGGGTCCTTCTGTCGGCCCTCCGGACGAAGCCGCGAGGCATCTTCGAGAAGGGGCGCCTCGTCGACGCGGACGTCGCGGCCGACCGGGCCGCGATCGCGTCGATCTACCGCGCGCGGGGCCTGCCGGAGGCCCGCGTGACCGCCGTCGACGTCGTACAGGGACGGCAGCCGTTCGAGCTCGACGTGACGTTCCGGGTCGAGGAGGGGTCGCCGTCCTGGTTCGGCTCCGTCACGGTCGAAGGTCTTCGCTCGATCGACGGCGAAGCGCTCCGGAAGCAGCTACGGGCGCGGCCCGGCGGGCCCTTCCTCCAGGACGACGTCGAGTCCGACCTCGCTACGCTCCGCTCGGCTCTCGGCGACGGCGGCTTTCCGGATGCGCGTGTCGGCGCACGCCTGACGCGGTCCGACGCGCCGCCGGGCGCCCCCGTCGTGGTCGTCGTCACCTACGAGGTCGTCGAGGGAGAGCACGCCGTTTTCGGAAAGACGATCCTCCGCGGAGCGCGGAGCACGCGCCTCTCGGTCCTGGAGAGGGAGCTCGCCTACCGCGAGGGGAGCCCGTTCTCCCTGGCGCGCCTCATCCGCACGCAGCAGAACCTCGACCGCCTCGGCGTCTTCTCCCGCGTCGACGTGTCGGGCCTCTCCCCCGAATCCGACGGCGAGTCCCGCTCGATCCTCGTCACGGTCGACGAGGCGAAGCCCTGGAGCCTCCTCTACGGCCTCGGGCTCGAGTACGACGCCCGCGCCGAGCGGGCCCTGAACCCGCGGCTCTCGCTCGGCCTGACCCATTCGAACCTGCTCGGACGGGCGATCGCCGGCGTCTTCGAGGCCCGCTACTCGCGCCGGGACTCGCGGCTCCTCGTGAGGATCGCGGACCGCTCGATCTTCGACTCCGGAATCGCCGGGACCATCACCGGCTACGTCGCCGACGAGATCCGCGAGTCGTACAGCGTGCGGCGGCGAGGGGCGTTCTTCGAGGCGAGCCGCCCTCTCGCCGGGGTCCTGAAGGGGGCCCTCCGGTACCAGTACGAGCGTGTCGAGCCCTACGAGTCGCCGGGGACCAGCGGCGAGATCGAGCGCCAGGACCAGAGGATCTTCATCAACTCCGTCGGCGCGAGCGCCGTCGTCGACCGCCGCGACGACCCGATCGTCCCGGGCCGGGGGTATTTCGCGGCCCTCGAGGGGAAGTGGGCCTTCCCCGCCGCCTCGGCGGACGCGCACTTCCTGAAGTCGTTCGCGCAGTTCACGGTCTACCGCCCCGCGGGGGGCGGGGTCCTCGCCGCCGGCGTGAGGGCGGGGCTCACGAGGTCCCTCGTGTCGTGCGTGCCCGAGGTGAATCCCGGTTGCCTCCCGAACCTCGACACGCCGGTCGTCGAGCGGTTCTTCGCCGGGGGCCGGACGACGCACCGGTCGTTCTCTCTCGACGACCTGGGCGTCGAGGGGCAGACGCTCGTCGACGGGGTCGGGATCGGCGGGAACGCTCTCCTTCTGGCCAACCTGGAGTGGCGGATGCCGCTCACGGGCGGTCTCGGGATCGTCCTCTTCGCCGACTGGGGCAACGTCTGGGCGGGGCCGTCGTACGTTAAGACCTCCGAGGGGCGCTGGGGGGCGGGCCTCGGGGTCCACTACCTGACGCCCGTCGGCCCGTTCCGCCTCGAGTACGGCTTCCGCCTCGACCGTTCGCCGGGCGAGGACACGGGAGCCCTCAGTTTCAGCATCGGGTACCCGTTCTGAGCGTCGCCCGCCCCGGCCCTCGGGCCGCGAGCGAGCCGGACGCCCACTTGCGCCCCCGACCGGCCTGCGTATAATTCGCCTCCGCCCGCAAGGGCCGGTCTTTCGAAACGGGGTCGTAGTTCAGTTGGTTAGAACGCAGGCCTGTCACGCCTGAGGTCGCGGGTTCGAGCCCCGTCGGCCCCGCCATTTAACATGTTGAATTCGAAAGAGTTAGGGGCCCCGCTTAGGCGGGGTCGCTTGCTTTTCCGGGCGGGGAGTTCGCGGAGGAGTTCGCGGGTGCCGTCGGCCCCCACCTCGCGCACGCCTGGAATCTGCTCACGCCGTTCGCGGACGGCTTCGAGCGCCTGAGCGACCACGGAGCACGTGACCTCCGCGTCCGGGCGGGCGTACTGCTCCGTCATTCGCGTGGACGAGTGCCCCATCATCTTGGCGACCATCTGGACCGGCACGCCCTGGGAGGAGAGGTTGCTCCCGAACGTGTGCCTGAGGTCGTGAATCCGAAGTCGCCGGGAGATCCCCGCGATCCCCTTGGCGATCTGGTGGTACCGGGAGACCGCCTTCGGCAGGTAGGGCTGCCCTTCGTCTGTGAGGAAGACGTGCTGGCCGACGACGGAACGGGACAAGCACTCTTTGAGGGCCGTCCGGCAGGCGCCCGAGATCGGGATGACCACAGGCTGCTCGCACTTTGAAGTCGTCAACGTGATCAGGTTCCTCTCCAGATTGATGGAGTCCCACCTCAGGCCGAGCAGGTCCCCCCGGCGAAGACCGGTCTCGATGCCCACGACGAAGAATGGCTTCGAGGCCCGGAATCGGTCGTAGTGGAAGCCGACGGCGGCTCCGTCCGGCTTCCGGCCTCCGCCGAAACTACGGGGAGCGCCGAAGTGCGGGCTCGTCACGATCGTCCCCCTGGAACGCTCCTTCGTGACGTAGTTTCGGAACCCATCCTCGTCCTCGAAGGCGGCGAGGTACTCTCGCTGCTCTTCGGGCTTCATCTCCAGTCGGAGCTTCGGTTCCTTCAGGTGGGGAAGTTTCTGCTTCACCGGAAACGAAGGGATCTCTTCGCGGCGCACCGCCTCGCGCAAGAGGCGCCCAATGACCCTGATGTAGCCGTTAATTGTCCGGGCCGCCTTGCCAGCTGCCTTCTGGTCACGGACGAAGTCGTCGAGAATGGAATAGTTGAACCGGTCGAGCGGCAAGCTGCCGATCGCGGGAAGGATGATCGCGTCGAGGCGGTACCTGTCGGCGCACTTCCCGCTCGGCTTCAGGCCCTTCGTGATCGTGTCCCAGTAGGAGTCCACGAACTGCTTGAAGGTCAGAACGTCGCCACGGGCTCTCCGTTCGACGATTCCGGTTCGGAACTTCGACCATCCCTTGAGGGCCTGGTCGTATGACTCATACCGTCTCGATTCCCTGTGGCGGACCTTCGACCCCGTTCCTGGGACGATGAACTCGAAGTACGCGGTCTTCGTCTTCGGGTCCCACCGAAACCCCGGATACCTCCCACTCCTTACTCTCGGTCGCTTCCTACGACCGCCCCTGGGGGGCTGGTGATCAGCTAGCCCATCGCCACCGGCTTCCGGAAGTTGAAGACGGGGGTTCGCCCGGTCCTCTCCCGGATGAACGCCTCCAGCTCGACCTCCGGGTACAGCGTCATGGTCGCGGAGGCGTAGATCCATCCTGATGGACCTTTCCTCTCGTGGCGCCACTTTGCAAGGGTCTTCGTCGTGACTCCGAGCCTCCGAGCGGCTTCCGAGGACTTCACGTATCGATTTCGGACTCTGACGGTATCCATCCGTTCCTCCCTTGAACGCCCGCTCTGCCCTGTCCCGCCGAGCATCTTGACTTGTCAAGAAAGTCTGCTCTGCGCTGTCGATTCCGGCTGCTGACGGTACGTCTGCTGCGAGAACGTCCGTCTCTTCAGGCTGGGTCCAGTCGGCGCCTTCCATCCGCATCGATAGTCTTAGGGCGTCGAATCGAACCTCGAAATCGCCTGAACCTTCAGGCGAGACGGGCTGCTTTGCCGGAACTACTCCTGTCGGGCCGTACAGTTCTCCTCGTCGGCGCGCAGTCGGCGGGGGAGGCCTCCGGTGAAGTTCGACGGGGCCCGGCAACCTGCTCGTTCCCGGAGGTACTCCTCTACGCCCTCCTCGGGGTAGAGGCAGCGAGTAGCCGAGGCGTAGAACCAGCCCTTCGGGCCGCGCCCGGAGGCTCTCCACCGGGAGAGCGTCTCTCGCTTAACCCGCAGGCGGGTGGCTACCTCTGAAGAGTTAAGGAACGTCACTCCAGATCCACTCGACACGGTGTCTCCTTTCGGACGAATCGCCCTGCCACGACCGGCTGCGTTGAGCCGACACCAAGCGGACCGTGGGGATTCGCCGGGGCGCAATTTCGCCCGGCGAGGCTTTCACAGGCCAAAGAGCGGCGGGCGAAAGGGCAGTCATCGCCGGATAGTGATGTGCCCACTCGTCGGGGGCCGAGTTTGGCTGAAGGTTCAGGGAAGTTCAGCGATGTCCAGAGCCGTCGGAACTATCGCGGCAGGAGGTTGACATGGCTCACCCTGACCTCGACCCGAATGGAATCGACGGCCCCGTAGGTTGCACGGACGAACGGGGAATGCAGCACGCGCTGAATGGAATTCTGGAGCGTCTGAAAGGAGTGGTTGCAACGAGTCCGACGCAGTTCAACGCCCGTTGTCCGGCACACCACGACCAGCATCCGTCGCTCAGCGTCGGGGTAGGTGACGGGGGGCGGGTTCTACTTCGCTGTCACGCAGGATGCGAAACCGCGGACGTGGTCGAGGCCCTCGGCCTCGAAATCAAGGACCTGTTCCCCGGAACTCCGGGGACAAGCACGGAATACGTATACGAAGACGAGGCCGCCCAGCCCCTCTTCGAGATCGTGAGATACCCCGGCAAGCAGTTCGCGGCCCGGAGGAGGGGCGAGAACGGCGCCTGGGTCAATAGGCTGGGGGATACCCGTCGAGTCCCGTACCACCTCCCCGAGGTCCTCACAGCGGCTAAGAGCGGGCGTCGCGTTTACGTCGTCGAGGGCGAGAAAGACGTGGACGCCCTGCGTGCATTAGGGCTCGCGGCGACGACAAACCCCTTCGGGGCTGGGAAATGGAAGCCGGAATACTCGTCCTATCTGGCCGGGGCGGAAGTGATCGTCATCCCTGATGCGGACGACGTCGGGAGAAAACACGCCGACACGGTCTGCCAGTCGCTGGTCCGCCACGCTGCATCAGTCCACGTCCTAGAACTCCCGGACGCACACGAGGGTGAAGATGTCAGCGACTTCGTGGCGAGAGGCTGGACGAGTGCGGACTTCGAGAGCCACGCGGACGCCCTTCCCGCCTATCGACCTGATCACGAGCCGGAGCCTGGGGTTTCGTCATCGACGGGGGCCGAATCGAATCCGCTTGAAGATACGGGTACCCGGTCGGCGTCCTTGATGAAGGTGGTTCCCATTGGTGCGCTGATGTCTCGGCCTCAGCTTCAGCCCGACTGGATCGTAGAGGGGCTGCTTCTCGCGATCGGCACGAGCCTCGTGGCCGCCAAGCCGAAGGTCGGGAAAAGCTCGTTCGCCAGAAACCTCGCGGCGGCAGTGTCACAGGGGAAGGAGTTCCTCGATCGACCGGTCAGGAAAGGGACCGTCCTCTACCTGTCGTTGGAAGATGGCGAGGGGATCGTCTCGTCGTCGTTCAAGTCACTGGGCTGGAGCCCGGACATCTCGTTCTCCTTCGAGACCCCGCCGCGAGATGCCATGCGCGAACTCTTCCGCCTCGTCTCCGAGACCAGGCCCGGGCTGGTGATCATCGACACCCTTGCGAGATTCCAACACCTGCGGGACTTCAAGGACTACGGCGAGGTGAGCTGGGTGATGCAGATGTTCCAGCGGCTGGCTCGGGAGTGTCGCTGCCACGTCATGCTTCTTCACCATGCCCCGAAGATGGGGGCCGGGGGAATCGACGCGGCAATCGGCTCCGTGGCGTTCTCGGGCGGTGTAGACACGGTAATTGAGCTGACTCAGCATGGGGGCCAGCGAAGGGTAGGCACACGGCAGAGGTTCGGCGACGATCTCGAACCGACCAACCTCGCATTCGACAAGGCAACGAAGCAGATCAGTCTCGGTCTTCCCGTCGAGGTCGCTGAGGAAGCGAGGCTGCGGAAGGAAATCGTCGAAACCCTGCCTTCTTCAGGGTCGGGAAAGACGGAGGCGAGTCTGAACGGCGAAGTCGCGGGAGATACCGGAGCGAAGTCGAAGGTCCTCCGGACCCTCGTAAGGGACGGGCTGGTGAGGCATGAAGGCAAGGGTAGGAGGGGTGACCCGTACCGCTACTTCCGAACGTCTCAGTCCTAGGCCGTCCTCGTGGTAGGCCCTTCGGTCCTCTGTGCCCTACACCGAAAGGGAGAAAGGAGAATAGAGACCGTGGAAATGAAGCACTTCAGGTTCCTCTCTCTCTTCTGATCGGATCTAACAGAGGAGAAAGAGCAGGAAAGGAGAATCGGTCTGGGTCCGTCGGTCGAGCCCGAGTTCTCCGGCGGAGTTGCTTGAGGGGCTTCTCGTTTGGTAGGCAAGGCTTCCTGGCCTAAAGACTCGATAGTCCTGAGCTGCGCGTGAAGGATCACGGCGGGGTCACCTTCGCCTCGGTATTCGCCGTCGACCGAGTCCGACCCACGCCTCTCCCCGTCAGATTCTGGCGATCAGCGAGCCGGTCCTCCGCCGAGGCTGCCGGCTCGTTCGTCGCTGGCGGCCTACTGGACGAAATCGGTGGGGGCAGTAGCGACGATCGTCTCCGAAGTCTCCGCATGTACGGATTCTGGCGGCAGGACCGGACGAGGTTGTAGCGCAGTCAATTTCTCCGTCGCGTTCATCTTCCCCTCCCGATTCGCGCACGACTTTGAAGGTCGTTCGACGCGAATCGCCGTCCGCACTATCGAGGGGAGGCACCCCACGATGATCTTCCCTGGACGTCCTTCGAAAGCGCACTGCCGTTCTGAATCCCCGAGGATCTCACCCGTTGAGGACGCGGCATGAAGATCCGCGACCGCATCGTCGATCTCCGTCGTGTCCCCGCCCGGGACCTCCGTCCCGATCCCCGGAACTGGCGGACCCACCCGAAAGCCCAGAAGGAAGCCCTTCAGGGCCTCCTCTCCGAGATCGGCTATGCCGACGCCCTTCTCGCCCGCGAGACCCCCGAAGGTCTGGTCCTCATCGACGGCCACCTGCGGGCCGAGACGACCCCCGATTCCGAAGTTCCGGTCCTCGTCCTCGACGTCGACGAAAGGGAGGCAGGGAAGCTGCTCGCCTCCCTCGACCCCCTTGCCGCCATGGCCGGAGCCGACAACGACCGTCTCGCCGAGATCCTCCGGTCCGTCGAGACCTCCTCCGAGGCCGTACAGAACATGTTCGACAGGCTGGCGAAGGAGAACGGCATCCTGAGCGTCGGGCAGGTCTCTGACGTCGATGCCGAGCCCCAGATCGGGCGAGCCGACGAGCTTCGGAAGCAGTGGGGTACTGAGCTGGGCCAGCTCTGGCTTCTCGGGGACCACCGACTCCTCTGCGGCGACTCCACGAGCCGCCCGGACGTCCAGCGCCTCATGAACGGCGAACGGGCCGTCCTTTTCGCGACCGACCCGCCCTACCTCGTGGACTACGACGGAACGAATCACCCTGGGACGAAGGTCTCGAAAGACCGGCAGAGCCTCAACAAGGACTGGAGCGGCACATACCGGGACTTCGATAGGGCGGAAGAGGGCGACGGGCTCTACGACGGATTCATCGGCGTCGCCGTCGATGTCGCCATCCGGGAGGACGCCGCCTGGTACACCTGGCACGCCTCAAAGCGTCAGGCCATGGTCGAGGCCGCCTGGGAGCGCCACGGTGCCTTCGTCCACCAGCAGATCATCTGGGCCAAGGACCGCGGCATCCTGACGCGAAGCTGGTTCCTCTGGAGGCACGAGCCCTGCTTCTTCGGCTGGCTTCGCGGGAAGAAGCCCCCTAAGAACATCGCCGCGAATCCCCTGTCGAGCGTCTGGGAGCTGCCGTCCATCGCCAGGACCGAAGACGTCGACCACCCGACGCCGAAGCCGGTCGACTGCTTCACGATTCCCATGCTCCAGCACACCGTCGAAGGGGACGCCTGCTACGAGCCGTTCTCCGGCTCCGGGACCCAGATCATCGCCGCCGAACGCACGGGACGGCGGTGCTTCGCCATGGAGATCGCTCCCGAGTTTGTGGCGGTCGCTCTCCAGCGGTACGTCGACGCCACCGGTAAGACCCCTCGCCTCGCGGAGGCTGTGTGATGGCGCGACTGGAAGGACTTCGTGTGTTCCTGTGGACCTACGGGACGACGACGCCGGACCTGTCTCTTCCCTCTCTTCTCGTGCGGCTCGCGATTGGGTGGGGCCTTAGGGCGTTCCGATCGGCTCCTTCGAGGCGGCCGGAAGCCATTGTGTAGGGAGGACTGCCCGTGGGCCGCCCGAGCCTCTATTCCCCCGAGGTCCACCGTTCGATCGTCGCTGCGATCCGAGCGGGCGCGTATGACTGGGTCGCGTCCGAGGCCAACGGGGTCGATCGGAATACCTTCATGGCGTGGATGCGAAAGGGTGAGCGGGAGCGAGCCGAGCCATTTCTGAGCTTTCGGAAGGACGTCCTCACAGCCCGGGCCCAGGCTCGCCTTTCGGCAGAGATCGAAGTCCGGCGGGACAGCCCCTTCAACTGGCTCCGATTCGGCCCCGGGAGGGAGCGTGCGGACGGACCGGGCTGGACGGAGTCGAAGGAAATCAAGCATTCGGGCTCGGTCGAGATCGTCCAGAGCGCGGAGTGGCTTCGAATCGCCGGAGCCCTCGAAGCGGCGCTGAGGCCATTTCCAGAGGCTCGACTCGCGGTCGCCAGCGCTCTCCAGAACCTCTGCGGCGGGGACAACGACCCCGACGAGGCCGAGCCGGGCGACGACGTCCTCCCGAACGGGGTGAACTACTCGGCCTTCCTTTCCGCCACGGTCGCCACACAAGCCGAACCCGCCCCAGTCCGGCCCCACGTTCGGGACGCCGCCCATTCGGGGCGCACGGCGGCACCCGCCGCAAACGCTGCGGGACGTTTCACCCAGGACCGATCGGCGGAATGAGCCCGGCACTGCTATCCCGAGACCTCCTGCTCCGGCTGGACCCGGCCGCACTGATGGCGGTCGCCGGCTTCTCCCCAGATCCATGGCAGGAGCGCGTCCTTCGTTCCTCAGCTTCGCGTGTGCTTCTGCTCTGTTGTCGTCAGGCCGGGAAGTCGACCGTCAGTTCCTGTCTGGCACTCCACGAGGCGGTCTTCCACGAAGGCTCACTCGTTCTCCTGCTATCGCCGTCCCTGCGACAGTCCCAGGAACTCTTCCGAAAGGTCAACGACTTCCGAAGCCGGATGCCGGTGGCTACCTCCCTGAAGGAGGAGTCTGCACTGCGCCTTGAATTCGGGAACGGAAGCCGGATCGTGGCATTGCCCGGGAACGAGGAGACGGTCCGGGGGTTCAGCGGCGTTCGCCTCCTCATCATCGACGAGGCTGCCCGGGTACCTGACAGCCTCTACCTCAGCGTCCGGCCGATGCTCGCCGTCAGCGGTGGCCGAATCCTCTGCCTCTCGACGCCCTTCGGGCGGCGGGGGTTCTTCTTCGACGAGTACACGATGGGCGTCGGCTGGGAGCGCGTCCGGATCACCGCAGCCGAATGCCCCCGGATCTCCGAGACGTTCCTCGGAGAGGAGCGCGCTTCCCTCGGCCCCCGATGGTTCGCCCAGGAGTACGAATGCGAGTTCGGCGAGAACGTGCAGGGCGCGTTCTCTTACCAGGACATCGAGGCCTCGCTCGACTCGGGTGTCCGCCCACTATGGGAGTGAGGAGGGGCGAAATGCAGTACTACGTCGGTCTCGACCTCGGTCAGGTACAGGACTACTCCGCCCTCGCCGTTCTGGAGTGGCTGCCAAAGGAGTACTCCTATGCCGTTCGCCATCTCCGGCGGTTCTCGCTCGGCACGCCGTACCCGCAGATCTGCCACGAGGTCCGTGCGCTCGTCCTTCGGCCACCCCTCGTCGGAAAGGTGCAGCTCGTGGTTGACGCTACGGGTGTCGGACGCCCGGTCCTCGACATCTTCCGCAAAGCGCAGCTGGGGCACGGCGTCATCGGCGTCTCTATTCACGGCGGCGACACCGTGTCTCGCGAGACGGCGTCGACGGTCTACAGGGTTCCGAAGCGCGACCTTGTCAGCAACCTCCAGCTGCTCTTTCAGGAGCGGCGCCTCAAGATCTCGAAGGACCTACCCGAGGCCGAAGTCCTCGCTCAGGAGCTGCGGAACTTCCGCGCTCAGATCACCGAGGCGGGTAACGAGACATACGGAGTCTGGCGCTCCGGCGAGCATGACGATCTCGTCCTCGCCGTCAGCCTCGCGGCCTGGCTCGCCGAGCGCCATCATCCCCTCGCGAGGCGCTACAAGGCCGAGCGGGTCTCCGACCCTGCGGAGCTGTTCCGTCGGCTCGACCTGGCCAAGGCCCAGTCCGAACACCACGACATCGACCAGTTCTCTGTCGGCTCCGACTCCCTCGGACGCTTCCCTGTTGGCGGTCCGAACACGACGATTAGGTTTCGACGCTGAGAGGATCGCCGGACGAAAAAGCAGACGGGGTCACCGCCTGGGACGACCTGCGGCCTGCCTGCCCGGCCCCGAATCTGCCCCGAGGAGGGCTTCACAGAGTCCTCTCCCGTCGGAAGAGTCTCGAACAGCACCTGAAGGTCGACTCGGAAGGCCCTGCACAGCCCAGCGATGGTGCTGAGGCCTTCGGAACTCTGCTTCGTTTCGGCTTGAAGACCTTGTCGTCGCCGGGGTGGTCGCGAAGATGGGATGGAGGGGAGCCAGCAAAGGACGAGGGACTCTTCCCTCCTTGCTTTCAACGCGCCTTGGACGCCATATGTCTGTGGACCCGTGGAACGATGACACAGAGCTGAAGATGTACGAAACGCAGTCTCACACCTGCAGCTCGACGCCGCCCCCACCGATTTCAGATTCGGGTGTACCGATCTACCGTCGGCAGAGAGAGGCGTTCGAACGGCTGGTCGACATCGAGCGAGGAAGCTCGATGAGCGATAGAATTCTCAGTCACTTCCTCGGAATGGAACGACCTGCCCGACAGGCGTCGACGCTCGGTCCGCTGCGGTGCGGCCTGGCCTGGTCCGTCTTTCCGCGCTTCCTCGAATCCGAGGGGTGGTCGGTCGAGGGCTCCTTCGGCGTGACACCTTACGGAAGCGAAGTCGGGCTGCCGGGGTTTCGTCGGGTTGAGCTGGGAAATCACGAGAGCCTCGACATCCCCTCGAATCTCTGGCTCTTCCTGTCGAGAGGGCCAGAACGCCAGTCAATCCAGTTCGAAGAGGAGAAGCTCGGCTCCAGCGTCCGGATCGCCATACGGGTATCGTCGAACAATGAGGACTCGAAGCTGCTGGATCACTGGTTCGAGTCGACCCAGCGCCAGAACCCTCTGCGGGGGCGCAGTCTCTTCCCAAGCGGAAAGACCCTCGACCGACGAGGCTTACGCGAGGGTGAAGTCCTGTTCGTCTCTTCCGACACGCGACGCCGGCTCGATTCCGCCCGCGACAGATTCCTGGGGAGCGTCTCCGAGCACCTCTTCCGGCTCGGCGTACGACGGCGAGCGGGCTTGATCCTTGCGGGTCCGCCCGGGACTGGGAAGACGTCCCTCTGCCGGGAACTGTCTGGGAGGCTGGACTGCACCTTCCTCTGGGTCACTCCTGGAGCCTTCGAAGACCTCGCCGATGTCAGCGAGACCTACGAACTGGCCCGATGGTTGGAACCGACCGTCGTCGTCCTTGAAGACCTCGACATGATCGCGGAGAGCCGGGAGCGTGGGAATCAGAGCCGCCTGCTCGGCGAGTTGATGAACCAGCTAGCCCGGATCATTCACGAAGCCCGCATCTGATGCGGTCTTTGGGCACTGTAATGGACGTGTGACGGCGTGCTCGGATGAGTGGACGAGGTCGACGGAACTTCCGGTGCAGGAAGTGGCGTCGAGGCGTCGGAAGTGGCTTTCGGGGATGACACGTCCATCTGCTTCGTTCGTGGATCGCGGTGTTCCCGGGTCTGTCGTTGCCGGCTACGCGGGGTGTGGCGGAGGGGCGAGGCCGCGGGCGAGCCAGAGCCAGACGTCGGCGCAAGGATGACCGGAGGCCATGTGGAACCAGATGCGGCGGGCGGAGACCTGCACGCGAGCGCCGATCTTCAGGAGCTTGAGTCGGAGGGTGTCCATCTGGCAGGCGGCCAGGGCGGTGCCGGCGAGCCGCTCGCGGAGGCGGAAAAGAAGGACGTAGGCCGCGGTGTGAAGGAAGAGGCGGAACTGGTTGGCCGAGAACAGGTGGCAGGAGAGGCGGTCGGCGAAGACGGCATTCTTCAGGTCCTTGATCCAGTTCTCCGAGCGGCCTCTCTGGACGTAGAAGCGATAGAGCGCCGCGGGTTCCTCCGGCAGGGTCGTGACGACGAAGCGAGGGTTATCGCCACGATCCATGACCTCGGCCTTGTAGATGACGCGGCGGGAGCGGGGCCAGGAGTCGGCCCGGTAGCGGAACTGGGCGAAGAGCTGCACCTTCTCCCCGGAGGTCTCGTGCTGGGCGCGGGCCTTCTTCATCAGCGGCTCGGCCCTCTTCACGAGGCGTGGATTCGTCACGAGGCCGATGACGTACGGGATCTTCTCGGCCTCGCAAAACTCGTACAGCTCGGGGACGGCGAAGCCGGCGTCGGCCCGAAGGAGGATCTCGGCCCCGGGGAAGGCTTGCCGAAGCCGGTGGATCACCCGCCGAAGAACCGGCACCGTCTCCCAGCTGTCGTGGGCATTGCCCGGACGGAGCCGTACGACCAGCGGGAAGCCTCGGCTGTCGAAGACCATCAGCGGGTGGTACATCCACTGGTCGTAGAACCCGTGGAACATCGTCATCTGCTGGGCGCCGTGGGTGGGATCGTCCGTGGAGTCCACGTCCAGGATGATCCGGCGCCAGGCGCGAGGCCCCTGGCCACGCAGCCAGGCCACGTACCGTTCCAGCAGCCAGTCGTCCAGAGCCTCGAGCTCCTCGGGCCGGATCTTCTCCTCCAGCCGCGAGAGCGTCGGCTGCGAGGCCAGCACCGATTCCGCCCTCCCCGCCACCCTCTGCAACGCCGTCTGAAGCCCCGGGTCGTACCGAAGCGTGTTGGAGTCGGTGACGTCCTCCCATCCGCAGGCGATCTGGTAGATCCGCTGCGCCAGTAGATCCCGAATCGCGTGCCGGACCTTCCCCGCCTGCCGCCGATCCGTCAGCGCCTCGGACATCGTCGCCGTCAGCCGCTCTCGCCGGTCCATCTGGGACAGCAGAAGGACCCCCGCGTCCGACGTCACCGAGCCCCCGTCGAACGCCGCCGTCACCTCCCGACGACCCACGTGAAACAGAACCAACTGCTCGTTACACTCTGTCACGCGGGATCCTCCTCTCGTCAGCCCATCTTGTGTGTCTCAACACCGCTCAAGATGCGGCCCGAAGGCGGGTCCCGCCACTGTTGTCTTTAGAGTTTCACGAATGATCCGGGCTAGACGGAATCGCGGGCGACCATCGGGTGCTGACCGTAGCCACTACGAACCGGCTCGATGTCGTCGAGGAGGCGGTCCGGAACCGCCCCGGCAGATTCGACGAGATTATCGAGATCGCGCCGCCCGACGCGACGCTTCGGCTCGGGCTGCTGAGACATCGCTTCCGGCTCTGCGTCGTCGACGAGTCGGACCTTGCGCGTATCGCGGAACGTCTTGACGGCGCAACGGGAGCCGAGATCGAAGAGGTTTCGAACCGGGTGATCACCGCCTCGCTTACCCGGGCCGGGGCCGCAGCCGAACGTCCGGTGGTCTCGGCAACCGATCTCGATGTCGCCCTTTCCGACGTTCGGCATCGCCCGAGGCGCCCTGTGCCGGGGTTCGGAGGGGAGAGGAGTCGAATCTGACGGTGACCTCAAGGAGGCCGGAGCGGGCGGGCACAGCCCCCAGGGGGACGGACCTCTGTGCTTCCTATGCTTGCGGCCCGCAGAACTGAACTGATGGAGTACCTGCGCCCGGCGTAAGCCGCCACCGGAGCCACCCTCGATGAAGGCCGGGCGCCGCGGTCAGGTGACCGCTCTTTGACAGTCGTCCTGCGATGTCGCACCGGAGGCCAGCGCAGAACTGATACCTCGCTTGGGATGAAGCCCCTGAACGAGGTCGAGTACGAACTTGCGCCTCGCCACGTAATCGCGACCGGGTCCTTCCTCCTACCCGGGGGCCGGAAGGGTTTGACGTCGCGCCAGATGCGGTCACGCCAACCACGGATCACTTTGACGAATGACTCGTTATCGGACCTAGCGCAGAGAACGAGGCGCTAGTCCGGCTCCGCGCAGGGGAAGAGCTGATCGAGACGATTACCGCGAATCAGATGGCCTCCGGCCTGATCAACATCCTGGCCCTCGCGGCCGAAGAAGCGCGGCTGTGGCGCCCCGAAGAAGGCGATGGCGCTGAAAGAGCGGAGCCGTGAGATCGCGAGCGTGCGTAATTGCCTTGCCTTACTGGCGACTACTGAGCCTCATGTCCGTGAGGCGAACGAGGGGCCTCGACAGGAGCACGCAGCATGAAGCCAGACACGCCGAAGACGACGAACCAGGACGCCGAGACGACCCGCTTCCGGAATCGGACCTTCCGAGCGGATCTCGGGAGGACTGAGGCGGGAAGCCCGGTCATGAGGATCGTCCCACTGAATCCCAGGGACCCCTTGGCGAGACCCCGCCTCATGGCCGCCTTCATCTACGAGCTGGCGTCGGAGATGGAGCTTCGGAGCGTGCCGCTCGGCGCGAAGTGGGTGGTCTCGCCCGAGGTCTGGAACGGACGCCTGATTCTTGAGCTGGGCAGCGAGAGCGAGGCGGAGGCGGCAGATGCGTTCCTTCGGACCCTGCTTGCCGAGCGGGACCTGGACTGAGAAGAAGGGAGACGACGATGTCGAAGAAGTCGAACGGAAAGCCGACGAAGAAGCCTGCTGCTGCGAAGGCGAAGCCCCCCTCCTCGCTTGGAGTTAAGAAGCGAACGGCCGCGAAGCCGCCGCAGAAGGTCGCATCAGATTCGAAGCCCGCCGAACCGATCCATGGTCCCGATCCGCGTCTCCCGGCCGTGGGGACCGTCATCCAGAAGCGGGACCGGCACGGCGCTGTTCGGTGCGAGTGCACGGTAGAGGCCGGTGGCATCCGGTACTCCGGCACGCTCTACCGATCGATCTCATCCGCCGCGCTCGCTGCCGCCAAGGACCTCGGCCGCAAGAACCGGTCGGAAAACGGATATGTCTTCTGGGGCCTCGTCAAGCCCAGCCGGCCACCTGGTGATCCGATCCCCGCGTTCGAGCGCGCGTGGCAGCTGTATCTGAAACGCGCCGAGGCCCTGGTGCGGGAAGGAGTGACTGAGGGGAATCGGGAGAGGCTTGCGGCGGAAGTCGCCGAACACGCCACCGAGATCGCGAAGCTGGAAGAGCGCCTCGGCGCACACCGCGACTAGCGGGTGCCGCTACCCCTCGAAGAGCCGCGTGAGGTCGACTCCGAATGCGACCGCGAGCTTTCCGATCGTGGATAGGGTCACGTTCACGGCTCCCTCTTCGAGCTTCTGGTAGTGCCGGGTATGGAGCTGAGCTGCTTCAGCCGCCTTCTCCTGCGTCCAGCCCCGTCGGGCGCGCTCTCGGCGAAGACCGGCAGCCAGCCTCATACGCGGATCGCGCGCATCCCTTCTTGACGGCACGACTTGACGTTAGGAGTCGATCGACTCGCAGCCCACGCCACATATGGCGTAACCTTCGACCTGCGCCTCATGGGCGGTGGCGTACCCCCATTACTCTTCTTCGTGGGTCGCTTTCCCGTCGCGCTCCTATCCGCCCCCGATCATCAGAGGAGAATGAGGAATGGACCGCCTTGGAAGTCGTTCCACACGGCCCCGCTCCTGTCAGATCCGGCACCGCGCGCTCCTGGCAGCCCGCCTTCCTGTGGCGGCTGCGCTCCTCGCAGGTCAGGTGGTCGCGAGCGCGGCCGACGGGGCCCCTCCGACCACTGGCCAGTCGGCGACGCCGCTAGCCCAGCTTTCAACGCAGGATCTCGCCCGTCTCCGTCTTCGGCTCTTGAATGAGGCGTCGACAGCGGTGGGAGATCAGTTGGCGTTCAGAATCCGTGGGGAAGTCCGACAGCGTCTCAGCGACGTCGTCTACCTCTACGGGAACGCGATACCGCTCCAGCCGAACCCATCTGTCCCCGGATCGCATCTTCGCGACGCATGCCTGGTCGTTCGGAATCCGACGGCTAACGGTGAGTTCAAGTTCGACATGTACTTTTCGGACGGCAAGTACTACGTCGGAGAGACTGCAGGGCAGAACGCTTTCGGGGCTTCCGTACCCTGCTCCGTTTACGGCGACCTTCCGCAGAAGACGAGGAATGCTGTCGCTGCGGTATCTCGGCGGGTTGATGCGGTCGACGAGGAACTGAAGCGGCGTACCGTGACGGAACGACAGCTTTACGCGAAGCTCACCGCTCGAATCGAAGAGATCGATGCCCGCATCTCGAAGATCCCGGCGGAGCGCTCCGCCGCCCTCTCCACACGCACCTCGGGAGCGGGAGGACTGAATTCAGCCCTCGCTGCGAGCGACAGGCTTGCGGGTGAGCAGGCGAAGCTGGAGACGGAGAAGACCGAACTTACTGCCCAGCGAAGTGCGGTCGACGACAGACTTAACGCGATCTGGGAGGGGCGCGATGTGCCGCCGCTGAGTGAGTTCACGAAGCAGGCAAAGGATGACGCGGACGCCAGGCGACGAGAGCGAGTCCAGGCCGAGGTATCCGATGTCCAAGTAGAGATCGACAAGGAGCGGAGCGAGATCAGCCGCTTGCGAGACAGTCTTGCCGCCGAGGCGCGCGTTCACGAAGGAAACGTCGCCGACGCCCGGAAGTCTGGAAGCGACACGTCTGGAGAGATGGCGTACTTCAAGGAGAGGTCGACGTATTTCGAGACTGCCATTCGGGAGCGCCAGAGGCGCATAGATGCCCTAGAAGAACGGCTGCGGGTCGCGTCGGCGGGCGACCACGGCGCACGAGCGGCCTCTGTCGAAGGCGCTTCGAGGTCGGCACGAGAGCCGGTGGCCCTTCCGGAGCGCGCCCCGAGTCCAACTCGGCCCCGGACGCCGGCTGACATCGCGTGGGAGAACGGAGACTGGGTCAGTGCCTTCGAGCTTCTCTCTAAGGCTGCTGAGGCGGGAGATGCTGAAGCGGAGGCCCGGATCGGAGTGCTGTTCTACGAGGGTCTCGGCCGCCCTTCCGACATGCGCCTCGCCGAGGAGTGGTTCCGAAAGAGCGCGGACAAGGGCAGCGCTACGGCGAAGTACCGGCTCGGACTTCTCTACTCAGACGGGCGAAAGGGCGCTCCGTGGGACCTGACGATCGCTCATGGATTTCTGCTGGCCGCTTCGGAGAGCAACGCCGACGCCGCGCTCAAGCTCGCTTCCTTCTACTGGAAGGGCATAGGCGTGGCGGAAGATCGGGTACAGGCGCGCGGGCTGTACCAGCGAGCCGCGAAGCTCGGCAGCAACGAGGCGGCTGAGTGGCTGCGGTCGAATCCTTGACACGCGATTCCGTTCGGACCGAGCGAATCCCGGCTCCGCTGATGCCACCGACGGGAGGGAAGTGAGACATGGCAACTGAGACGCCGGTTTCGAAGCTGATCTCGTGTTCGACGTGCTCGCATGCGCTCGCGTTCAGCGCCGACGCCTGTCCGACATGCGGCGCGCAGAACACATACGTCCATCGTGGAGTCCAGGCCTTCCTCGCAGCGAACCAGTTTCCTATGCGGTTTACGTACCGCCATACGCGGCTCGCCGTGACCGGAGAGACTGCCGACCCGCAGTCGAAGGTTCTTGCCATGAGCGGCGTGCTCATGGCTCTTATGGCCCTTTCCGGGGCTGCGGTGTTCTTCTTTGACGCCGCGACGGAGTGGCTCACGGTCTCGGTCGTCGCCATGGCTCTCCTGGTCGCCGTCGCGCCTTTCCTAAGGAACCGCGGCAAACGCTTCATGGCGGACTTCTCTTCCGGCGCGCTGGAGTGGCAGTCTGATGACGACAAGTTCTGGCTACCAGTCTGGCGAGTCGTTAGAGGTGTGGCTGACGGGGCTACCACTCCTCCCTCGTCCGTCGCAGGAGGGCGGACCGGCGCTGGAGCGGCAGTAGCCGCGCTGTTCGCGATCGCTCTTCTCGCCGTCGGTGGATACTTCGCGATTCGCGGAGTCTGGCATGCGGCTCGGCAACCGCAGTCTGAGATCGACGCGAAAACTGGCGGTGCTGCCTCAGAAGGGGGAAGTAGCACGGGTTCGCACCCCCTCCTCAACACGGATGACGAGCGCGCTATCTCTGCCGCGAAGACCCTTGTCTTCAAGAACCTGAAGGCCCCCGCCACAGCTCGCTGGGTATCAGCGACCGTCGTTGCGCGGAAGTCGCCGCGATTCGTCGTTCACGTCCTCGTCGATGCACAGAACGACTTCAGCGCTCTAATACGGAGTAGCTACCTCGTCGCGGTGGCACTCGAAGGGGGCGAGCAGTTCTCGTTTTCGCCGATGTTCGGTATGCACGAGTGCTCCGATCCGCCCGGCGAGATGGAGATCCAGGCCATGAGGTCTCTGAATAAGTGGGACGAGCCGAGTGCTGCGCCGCCCGCGCCGACCGCATCCGCGGACGCCCTTCGGTACGATCCTGAAGTCTCGACGCTTACAGGCGTCCTCGAATTCAGAGTGTTCCGGAACGAAAGCGACGGCAGCGATGAACGTCAACTCGTCTTGGCTCTTCCGCAAGCCGTACGGGTGGCGGCCGGGTCTGACATCGATCAACCTGAGCTGGAGGCCGTGGACGTCGTGACGATCGTGCCTATGGGCTCGTACGACTCGCTGAGCGCCGCCCAAGGGCGTACGGCCACGGTCCGAGGGAGGCTCTTCGCCGGCTCAACGGCCCACCACCACACGCCGGTGCTGCTCGGGAACGCCGAACTCGTTCCCTAGAATCCCTTTTCGCCTTGCGGTCTAGGGGACGACGCCTTCACAAGCCGAGGCCCTTGCGACCCGCCCGGTATCCGTAGATGTGACCTAGCCATCCGAACGCTTCGGCGCTACCACATGCGCTGGGACAGATGGCGTACCAGGGGACCTTCGTCTGCGTTCCAGAATGGGCCCGACAGCGGCCTGTGAGCACACCGAGTGCTTCGGGTTAAGCTCTTTGTTCCTACAGACTTGTCCGCGTAGGAGTAGAGAATGAGCCGTCTCGGGCCACGGGTTCCAGAGGTCAGTGTTGGTGAGGGGTCCCGGTGAGCGAAGGGCTGACCGGCAACCCGTTCTTCGATCGACCCATCCTCAACTCCCCGTACGAGTACCCCTGTCGGCACTGGGAGCTGGATGCCGAAGGCCAGCCGACCCACCGAATCCTCGACCGACGCCGGAGAGCAGATTTCGTCTCCCCGGTTCCGAAGCCGAAGAAGTACCGGAAACAAGAAGTCCTCGCATTCGACGAAGGGCTCGGCCTGTCGGACACGAAGCAGCAGTACGACCTGACTGCTCTCATCGAGTCCGTTCGCCGGGAGGTTGACCGCTGGCGGGCTCTGCCGAACGCGACCGACTGGCACGTCACTCCCGAGACCGAACTTCTCCTCCGCCACTGGCGGGCTCACGACTTCCCGGGTCTACGCCCCTTCTTCTGCCAGCTGGAAGCCGTGGAGACCGTCATCTGGCTGACCGAGGTTGCCCCGGACCTGGGGAAGCCGGTGAAGGCCCTCCTCGACCACCTGGCCACGGCGAACGACGAGGCCAACCCGGGCCTGAATCGCCTCGCCCTGAAGTTAGCGACAGGGGCTGGGAAGACGACCGTCATGGCGATGCTGATCGCCTGGCAGACGATGAACGCCGTCCGTCGTCCTCAGAGCCGCCGCTTCACCCGTGGCTTTCTGATCGTCGCCCCCGGCATCACGATCAGAGATCGCCTTCGCGTCCTGAACCCGAGCGATCCCTACAACTACTACGAGAAGCTCGGCCTTGTCCCCTCCGACATGCTCGGTGAGATCCGCCGGGCTGAAGTCGTCATCACGAACTTCCACAAGCTCAAGCGCCGCGAGCGAATCGACCTGTCGAAGGGGGGCCGAGCCCTCCTTCGGGGGAGGACGGGCGAGGATCTGGACACTCTCGAATCAGAGGGGCAGATGCTCCAGCGGGTCATGCCGGAGCTGATGGGCCTGAAGAACGTCCTGGTCCTGAATGACGAGGCCCACCACTGCTATCGGGAGAAGCCCCCGGAGGAAGACGACGAGGGGCTTACCGGCGACGAGAAGAAGGAAGCCGAGCGGAGGAATCAAGCTGCCCGGGTCTGGATCTCGGGACTAGAAGCCGTGGCCAGGACCCTGGGGATCGCCCGGGTGATCGACCTCTCGGCCACGCCGTTCTTTCTCAGCGGCTCGGGCTACCGCGAGGGAACGCTCTTCCCCTGGACGATGACGGACTTCTCGCTGATGGACGCTATCGAAAGCGGCATCGTGAAACTGCCGCGTGTCCCTGTCGCCGAGAACATCCCGGGTGACGACATGCCGATGTTCCGGAACCTCTGGGAGAACATCCGCAAGGACATGCCCAGGAAGGGGCGCGGGAAGGCCGGTGGCGGCCTTGATCCGCTCGCCCTGCCGACGCGACTCCAGACAGCTCTCCAGGCTCTCTACGGCCACTACGAGAAGACCCATGAGCTGTGGGAGAAGGCGGGAAAGAAGATCCCCCCCTGCTTCATCGTCGTCTGCAACAACACATCCACCTCCAAGCTCGTCTACGACTACATCTCCGGCTTCTGGCAGAAACACGAAGACGGTCGCTCCAACCTCGTGAACGGTCAGCTCCCGCTGTTCCGCAACTTCGATGAGTACGGCAACCCGCTCCCGCGCCCGATGACCCTCCTGATCGACAGCGAGCAGCTCGAAAGTGGCGAGGCGCTGGACGACGAGTTCCGGAACATGGCGTCGGACGAGATCGAGCGTTTCCGACGGGAGATCATGGAGCGGACCGGCAACCGCCAGGCCGCAGACACGATCACCGACCAGGACCTTCTCCGCGAGGTCACGAATACGGTGGGCCGGGACGGGCGGCTGGGAGCCTCCATCCGGTGCGTGGTCTCGGTCTCCATGCTGACTGAAGGGTGGGACGCGAACACCGTCACCCATGTCCTCGGAGTCCGGGCCTTCGGGACGCAGCTTCTGTGCGAGCAGGTCGTCGGGAGGGCGTTGCGACGCCAGTCCTACGAATTGAACCAGGACAACCTCTTCACCGCCGAGTACGCCGACATCCTAGGCATCCCGTTCAACTTCACGGCCAAGCCTGTCCTGGCCCCGCCACAGCCCCCCAGGGAGACGATCTGGGTCCACGCGGTCAGCCCGGAACGTGACGCCTTAGAGATCCGTTTCCCCCGCGTGGCTGGATACCGGGTGGAGCTGCCAGAGGAGCGGCTCCGGGCTCAATTCACTGATGATTCGACTCTCGTCCTCACGCCCGAACTCACCGGGCCAACAGTCACGCGGAACGAGGGAATCATCGGCGAAGGGGTCAACCTGAACCTGGAACGTCTCGACCAGATGCGCTCCTCCGAAGTCCTCTTCAAACTCACGAGGCGGCTGCTCTACACGAAGTGGAAGGACTTCGAGGACGAGCCGAAGAGTCACCTCTTCAACCAGCTGAAGCGGATCACGAAGGAGTGGATCGATCACCACCTGGAGTGCCGGGGTGGAACGTACCCGGCGCTCCTGACATACCAGCAGCTGGCCGACATGGCCTGCGAGAAGATCACGGCTGCCATCACGCTGGCGCACCAGGGAGAAAGACCGATCAAGGCGATCCTGGAGCCCTATAACCCGGTCGGCTCCACGATCCATGTCCGCTTCGCCACGTCCCGTGAGGACCGGTGGAAGACCCATCCGGACCGGTGCCATGTGAACTGGGCGATCCTCGACAGCAGCTGGGAGGGCGAACTGTGCCGAGTGGCCGAGTCGCACCCCAGCGTCCTGGCGTACGTCAAGAACCACAACATGGGATTTGAAGTCCCATACCGGTTCGGCTCCGAGAAGCGACGCTACCGTCCGGACTTCATCATCGTGGTGGACGACGGACACGGGAAAGCCGACCCGCTCCACCTCGTTGTCGAGATCAAGGGCTACCGGCGTGAGGATGCGAAGGAGAAGAAGGCCACCATGGACACCTACTGGGTCCCAGGCGTCAATCACCTCGGGACTTTCGGACGCTGGGCCTTCGCCGAGCTGACACAGATGTACGACATCGAGACAGAACTTGGGGAGCGGATGAAGAAGGCGTTTGACACGATGGTCAGCCCCTTCCTGCCCGCTGGCCCCCAGGCCGCGAGGAACTAGAGGATGGTCAAGAAGGCGGGGAAGGCTGGGTCTGGGCGAACTGCTGGTAAGACTGTCGAGGCATTGCGCCACGCGGACGAGAAGCGGAGGAATATCCCGACTGCCGAGTACCAGTCTGTGGTCCAGGAGGATGCGAAGAGTCCCGTTCTGATCGCCTACGAACGACGGAACCGAGACCTGGACCCACAGCTCGTCTGGCGCGGGAAGGACCAGATGGACTGGAGTGATCTGGTAGTCCCCGCCCCACCCCTCTACATCCAGGAAAAGGTCCATCCGAAGGTTCTCGTGGACGACCTACTGCGCCAGGTTCGGGAGCGCAGGGAGGCCGCGAGCGACCAGCCGGACCTCTTCGCCGACTTCAACGGGATTCCCGAGGGGGCCGACAAGACCGACTTCTACCACCACGACCAGAACTGGTCGAACCGGATGATCCTGGGAGATTCGCTTCAGGTCATGGCCAGTCTGGCCGAACGTGAGGGACTGCGCGGGAAGGTCCAGTGCATCTACATCGACCCGCCCTATGGGATCAAATTCAACAGTAATTTCCAGTGGTCCACGACTTCTCGGGATGTGAAGGACGGGTACGCCGCGCACGTCACCCGCGAGCCCGAGCAGGTGAAGGCGTTCCGGGACACCTGGCGGGACGGTATTCACTCTTACCTCACGTACTTGCGGGACAGGCTGACCGTGGCGCGAGACCTGTTGACGGAGTCGGGCTCGGTATTCGTCCAGATCGGCGACGAGAATGTGCATCGCGTCCGCGCTCTGATGGATGAGGTGTTCGGCGAGTCGAACTTCGTGAACACCATAGTGTTCAAGAAGAAGAGCGCCACCTACGCCACAGAGACTGTATTCGACTACCTCATCTGGTTCTGCCGAAGCCGTGATTCAGTAAAAGTCCGTGATCTCTACGAATCGCGTGCCGCTCCTGACGAAGAAACGAAGTTCAACACCATCGTCACTCTCGACCTGGACTTCCGAAATGTGTCGAACCTGGAGGCGACCGATACGGAGGCCCTGATCCGCGACGGTGGCAGATGGGCTCGGGTGAACTACCCGATCGTTAGCCAGCATCCGAGCGAGACGCGAAGCAAGGACTACGTCTTTCGAGGGAAGTCGAAGACGTGCGGAACGAACAAGCAGTGGCGATTCGACCCCGAAAAGGGAATGAGGCGACTTGACAGAGCGGGGAGGCTATTCGACGGCGGGGGAGCATCGCTTGGCGGGGTCGTCTTCTGGGATGACTGGAATCAGATCGCAAGGTCAAACATCTGGGACGACATCCATGGAGAGAAGTTCCCGACGTATGTGGTGCAGACGGCAGTCACGGCCATCCAGCGTTGCATCCTAATGACGACGGACCCAGGCGATCTCGTCCTCGACCCGACCTGCGGCTCCGGCACGACATCTGTTGTCGCCGAGCAGTGGGGTCGGCGGTGGATCGCGATCGACACGTCTCGTGTTGCGCTGGCCCTCGCCCGTGCCCGGATCATGGGTGCTCGGTATCCCTACTACCTACTAGCCGACTCGGCGGAAGGGCAGTTGAAGGAAGCCGACGTGAGCGGGCGAGTCCCGTCCTCAAGAACCACGAACGGCAGCATCCGGCAGGGGTTCGTCTACGAGCGGGTTCCGCGCCTCTCGCTCAAATCGATAGCGGACAACGCCGAACTCGACGTCATCTGGGAGAAGTGGCAGGAGACGCTAGAACCCCTCCGGCAGAAGCTCAACGCAGCTCTCGGGAAGAGCTGGCCTGAGTGGGACGTGCCCTGCGAGGCAGAGGCAAGATGGCCCGAGGCGGCAAGGCGCATTCATGCCGACTGGTGGACGGCGAGGATCGCCAGACAGAAGGAGATTGACGCCTCCATTGCCGCGAAGGCGGAGGTCGAGTACCTCTATGAAAAGCCGTACCCGGACAACAAGAAGGTCCGCGTCGCGGGACCGTTTACCGTCGAGAGCCTCTCCCCTCACCGGGTCCTGGACGTCAACGAGGACGGCGACCCAATCAGCCACGTCGCTGATAAACAGGCGGACTACGCCGACAGGAAATCGTTCCCCGAGATGATCCTGGAGAACCTCCGCATCGCCGGGGTCCAACAAGCCCACAAGGATGCCCGCATCGTGTTCACGTCGCTCGCCCCGTGGCCTGGGGACCTCGTATGCGCGGATGGGCGCTATAGGGAGGGCGAGGGGGCTCGGGGCGTCGAGAAGCGGGCCGCCATCTTCATCGGGCCGGAGTTCGGGACAGTCACCCGGCCTGATCTGGTCCAGGCCGCGAAGGAGGCCGGGGACGCCGGCTTCGACGTCCTGATCACCTGCGCCTTCAACTACGACGCCCACGCGACGGAGTTCTCGAAGCTCGGGCGCATCCCCGTCCTGAAGGCCCGGATGAACGCGGACCTCCACATGGCCGAGGACCTGAAGAACACCGGGAAGGGGAACCTCTTCGTGATCTTCGGCGAGCCGGACATCGATCTCCTCCCGGCCCCTGGGGGGCATCTCCGCGTGAAGGTGAACGGAGTGGATGTCTTTCACCCCGCGACTGGGGAAGTGCGGAGCGACGGGCCGGATGGCATCGCCTGCTGGTTCGTGGACACCGACTACAACGAGGAGAGCTTCTTTGTCCGCCACGCCTACTTCCTCGGGGCCAACGACCCCTACGGCTCGCTGAAGACGACCCTGAAGGCCGAAATCGACGAAGAAGCCTGGTCCAGCCTCCGCAGCCCTATTTCCCGCCCCTTCCCGAAGCCTACGTCGGGCCGGATTGCCGTGAAGGTGATCAATCACCTGGGGGACGAGGTCATGAAGGTTTTCCGGGTGTCGTGACCTCATGGACTTCAGGATCGCCGACACGTTCACCGACAGCCTGGCCCGGTTGACGGGGGAGGAGCAGAAAGCCGCGAAGACGACCGCCTTCGACCTTCAGATGAACCCAGCTAGCCCGGGGCTGAGCTTTCACAAGCTCGACAAGGTGAAGGACAAGCGGTTCTGGTCGGTGAGGGTCAGCGACGACGTCCGCCTGATCGTCCACCGGACTCCCGAAAGCCTCCTCCTCTGCTACGTGGACCACCACGACAAGGCTTATGCGTGGGCTGAGCGACGGAAGCTGGAGACCCACCCCTCGACTGGGGCAGCCCAGCTCGTCGAGATACGCGAGCGCGTGGAGGAGATCGTGGTCCCGGTCTACGTCCCTCCGCCGCCCGAACCGCCGAAAGAGAAGTCCCGGCCAGTGCGGCCGGGACCTGTCTTCGGCAAGCTCGCGGACGCCGAGCTGCTCGCCTACGGAGTCCCCCCAGAGTGGCTCCCAGACGTCCGTAAGGCCACAGAGGAGACGGTCCTGGCCCTTGCCGACCACCTCCCTGCCGAGGCCGCAGAGGCCCTCTTGGAGCTGGCGACCGGAGGCAAGCCGACGCCATCCCCCTCGCCGACGCCGACCCTCGATCCCTTCGAGCACCCGGACGCACTCCGCCGGTTCCGGGTCGTCGAGAGTCGGGAGGAGCTGGAACAAGCCTTGGCGGCACCGTGGGAACGCTGGTCCGTCTTTCTCCATCCGGCCCAAAAAGAGCTGGTGGAGCGGAGGTTCAACGGACCCGCCCGGGTAGCCGGTTCGGCGGGAACGGGCAAGACGGTCGTCGCCATCCATCGGGCGGCCTATCTGGCGAGGACGCATCCGGAGGCTCGCCTTCTCCTGACGACCTTCTCGTCCGCCCTGGCGAACGCTCTCAAGGGGAAGCTCGGGCTCCTGGCCGGGTCTGAACCACGCCTCCGGGAGAGGATCGATGTGGAGGCCCTCGATTCGGTCGCCCGGAGGCTCCACGAGCGGGCCGTCGGAAAAGTGAGGATCGCGACGCTGGAAACGATCCGGGATCTCCTTCGGACCGCCGCAGCAGGAGTCCCCGACGCCCGCTTCAGCCAAGAGTTCCTTCACACGGAGTGGAGGGAAGTCGTCGATGCCTGGCAGCTCGATTCCTGGGAAGAGTACCGGGATGTTTCCCGCCTCGGCAGGAAGACGAGGCTTCCCGAGAACCAGCGGAGGATGCTCTGGGAGATCTTCAGCCATGTCCGAAGGGAACTGGCGAAACAGAAGCAGACGACACTGGCCGAGACCTACTCGCGGATCACCCGCGGACTAAAGACCGGGGAGCGCCTGCCCTACGACTTCGTCGTCGTCGATGAGGCCCAGGATGTGAGCGTCGCGCAGCTCCGGCTCTTGGCGGCCCTCGGGAGCGGCCGATCGGACGGGCTGTTCTTCGCCGGGGACCTCGGACAGCGGATCTTCCAACTTCCTTTCTCATGGAAGGCCCTGGGAGTGGATGTGCGGGGGCGGTCAGCCACCCTCCGGATCAACTACCGAACTTCTCATCAGATTCGGACGCAGGCCGACCGGCTACTTCCCGAGAAGCTCGCCGACGTGGACGGGAATGTAGAGGATCGAAGCCGGACCATCTCTGTCTTTAACGGACCCTCGCCGACGATTCAGACGTTCAAGACCGAGGAGGAAGAAGCCGGCGCAGTTGCGGCATGGCTTGCCACCCGCAAAGCCGAAGGTTTGGACCCACGCGAAATGGCGATCTTCGTCCGATCAGAAGCCGAGTTGGAGCGGGCGGAGAAAGCCACACGGGAGGCCGGGCTCGACTATAAAGTGGTCGACCAGAATCTCGACGCCCTGCTCGGCTGCGTCTCGATCGCGACAATGCATCTTGCGAAGGGGTTGGAGTTCCGGGCGGTCGCAGTCATGGCCTGTGACGATGAAGTGCTTCCTCTTCAGGCTCGAATCTCCGGCGTCACGGATGAAGGGGACCTGGAAACCGTTTACGATACGGAACGGCACCTCCTCTATGTCGCATGCACGCGGGCAAGGGACTACCTCCTCGTGAGCGGCGTCGAACCAGCATCCGAGTTCCTAGATGACATTCGTTCGAATCGGCGCTGAACGGGGACGAGATGCAGCGAACTAACGGAGCGCCGCTCGCCAGCCTCGCGGACGGCCTTGGATTCCTTCGGGCTGCCCTTGTCAGGGACGGCCTCACCTTCGCCGAACTCGGGGCGGCGATTTCGGGTGTGTACGGAGACATCGCTAACTTTGGCGCCTACTCTGGTGGTGCGCTCCCTCTCACAGAGGCCGCTGTGAACGAGCTACGGGCCGCCGTTGAGGACCCCTCCCTACGAGCGAAATGCATGGAGGCCTCCGCCGAAGTCGTGAACGCCGGTCAGCGGACAGTCCTTCTCCTTGCCGTATTCAACGTCAGAACAATCATCATGGCCGAGGTCCCGAAACTCGATACGTACCTTGTTTCCCCCAAAGGCCTGTTCTCAGGACCGGCTCTCATTGAGGACGGTGCGGGCATGCTGCCTGCGGGGGATCGAGTCAACATGCCGCGTAGTGCGGACGCGGATCTGAAGGAAGCTGGCAAGTGTCTCGCTTTCGGGCTGTGGACGGCCTCCGGCTTTCATGGCCTTCGTGCAGTAGAGAGCATGACGAAGGCGTACATGGAGAAGCTCGATGTGAAGGAGAGGGCTCGAAACTGGGGGGCGTATGTCGTGGCACTCAGGAGCAAGGACGGTGTGGACGAAGGCGTGGTAGCTGTACTCGACCAGATCCGGCTGCTACACCGGAACCCTCTCCTTCACCCGGAGGACTCTCTCGACGAAGGCGAAGCCATTGCGTTGTTCGGGATAGTTCATAGTGCTACCGCTGCCCTCTTGAAGCGCCTCGGACCCGAATCTTCGTGAACCATAGGCGATCAAAACTAGGCGAGCGCGGGGACCGCCGGGAAGGCCTTAGCGTGACGTCCGAGCGAGAGGCGCGAGCGAGCTTGAGGCAATGGCCATGGGCCACGTCACACCGTCTCCTGGCTTCGACAACGACGATCATCCCTCCCGACCAAGGGCACCACGAAGTGGACGACAGGTCCGATTGAGGTGTGCGGCGAATCGGCGCTACTGGCAGACTTGGGCTCGGGTTGTCGCCGCGAAGCCGAGGCTTCTCAAGTACTCGGGGAACTCGTCAAGGAACGCTTCGTGAGAGCGGGAGACAAGAAAATCGATGTCGTGAAGTGCCTTCGAAACGTGAATCGGTTTGATGTTTTGAAGGGCTGTCTTCGGGCGGTCGCAGTTATGTATGCAGTCGTGTCTCCTCTGAAAGACCTCTTCAAAACGAACGCGTGATTTCTCGACCGCCTTCCTTCTGGCTGCGGTCTTATCGACATCAGACAGGGCGCGATACTGAGTGGCGGAAACGCCGAAGAGCCTGCCTTTAGCATCTCGATGGAGTATCCACGGCTCAATCGTGTCCTCCTTAAGGAGCCTCTTCTTGTCGCGGAAGAAGTGGTTGAACAGCTTGCTGATCTTCTCTAGAGACAGGACGTTCTCGCTTTCGATCAGCTCGCGAGCAGCCATGCGCCATCGCCATCCGTCCTTTGAGTTACGGAGGACCGCTACCACCGGGACTTTCAGGTTGTTGAGACGGTCCGGAATAGCCACTTCGGGTTCCAGATCTTTAGCCCGGAGCGCTCTCGCGATGAGGTCGGCGTAGGCATCAGAGAAGTACGCGTCGCACGCCCCCACAGCCATCATCCAAGATGCCCGAAGGACATCCCTCGCGAGTTCTCCGGGTGGAAGCGTACTGGCATGGGAAAGCAGGGCCTTTGCCCTGAGAAGGTCCTGCGTGAAGTGCTTCTTGGCAGTGACTAGCATGCGGAGAATTCTGAGGCCTGTTCGCTCGGAGAGAGTGAATCGCCCTTCTCGTCCCTTCTCGTCGGATGGTGACGTTCTCCACGGTAGGTCAAACAGCTAGTCTACTTCCGCTGGAACGGGACTAGTTCGCCCGGCTTGGTGTTCTCCGGCTGGCCTTCCTTATGGGGCTTGATTCTGAGCGGGAGGATCTCAGCATCCGTGGCGGTGAAGAAGCCGGGCTGAAGGCCGCAGATCACTTCGACATCTGCCTGTGGCAGCGGCAGGCCATCGAGGGCGACGATTCGTGTCTCGTTCTGCGCGGCTAGCAGCTCGAACGCTGTGCGGAATACCTGGGGAGCTTCCACTGGCGTCGAATCGTCTAGCGGTTCGCTGCGCCGCAATCCCCGGCGCGAAATCTCGATGCACGCTCGCTGATACTGCGGCTTCCCGATCAAGCCAAGCCGGTAGGCTCTTCGTTGGAGCATCTGGACCGAGACCCCCCAGCGTCGCTTGATGGGCAGCAGGGCCGCTATCGCTACCGAATAGACCTCATCGCGGAAGCGCTTCTCGGGGAAGAGAAACTCGCCAGCGAACTGGTGCGCCTGATCCTCCATCAACGCGTGCAGGGGGCCCTGGGACGCTGTAAGCCTCGGCACTTCGCGATGCAGGACCAGGTGGCCGAGTTCATGAGCCAGATCGTAGCGGGCGCGGACGTAGGTCACGGCATCGGCGTTGACAGCTACGAGACTCCGCTGGGGTTCGGCCTTTGAAACGGAGTCCTGCTTCTCAGCGTTAAAGGAGAACAGTCCGACGGCAATCCCTTTCGCTTCCAGCAAGGAGGTCATATTCGAAATCGGACCCATTCCGAGGCCCCATACCGTCCGAAGCTCCTGTGCGGCCCTATCGACTCTTGCCGTGTCCAGCAGTTCGGGGCTTGTGGGGAGCTTCCATGACGGAAGGTCAGGGTTCGGCAGGACAACACGCTCGTCAAGAAACGTCGAGATCTCGTGCATCCACTTGAGCCGGACTGACGAAGCCTCGCGAGCACGCTTCGTGGCAGCAGCCTGGCTCCGAAACAGAAACGGCGTCGAGGCGCTAGGTGTAAGTGCCGCCAAGAAGTACCTGTCGGGGACGCTGAGGACTTCAGCGAGCCTTGCCCTTATGGCGGGCCGTGGCTCGCTCTGGCCAGATTCGTATTGAGAGAGGGCCCCGCTAGTGACTCCAACGCGCTCGGCAAGCGCAGTGCCGGTCCAGCCGCGAAGGACTCTGGCGTCGCGGAGCCTCTCTCCAGAGAAGCCCACGCGGTCTCTCATCCGCTCTTCTTTTCGGTCTCTTCTCCGGTTGGCCTGAGCCTCACTTCAGGAACCGGAACTTCGACGGTCGGGACGAGCGACCTACCGACGAGCGCTGGGAACTCAGCCAGAAGGTCAATCTCGGACTCAAAGAAGTACCCGGAGGGTAGCGGGAAGACGATCCTCAACTGAGTCGGTTCGGGAGATTCTCGGCGTCCACCGTAGATCAGCAGAGCGTAGAGCTTCTGGTCGGCCTGCTCGGCCTCATCCCGAAATAAGTCTCGATTCATCGATCTTGCCAAGGTCTCGCGATAGGGATAGGGCTCCACCCAGTCCACATGGTGTGTGCGGGTCGCAGCCGTCATGCGAAGACGGGCCGTTTCGATCAGCGTATAGCTCGTTGAGGGAGTCTCGAACTCCGAGACCTCAATGCCGGGACCAAGCGCCAAGCTCCTAAGCTCCCTCTCGACATAGATCCGCCTCGTAGCCCAAACGGCGTCTCGGTAGAGGCCCGAAGAAGTCGCCTTGGCGAACCGGCAGGCTCGTTTGCACCCCTTAATCACTGCTCGTGCAATAGATTGAAGGGCCATGGGAGGGATCTCTTCGCGGAATATCTCGATCTCTCTCGGCATCACGGGGCCTCCTCTAAAATGGTAACATATTTTTAGTTCGGAGCCTACTTCGGTCGAGAAAATTTAGTTTTGCTCTCGGCTAGCGAGCCGCTGGAGGCCCCAGGACTTGTTCCTTGACCGTGTCGCGAGGGCACTGTTCCCATCGGCCGGGGCAGGCCCTATCAACACCTCTTCAACCGCGGAGCGGCGGTGCCCGTGAGGACGGGGGGCTACTCGAACCCCGGCGCGACTTCGTCGTCTTCGACTTCGCGATCGGAGCATTTCTGGGGGTTCGCGGGAGCGTTCGTTTTATCCCTTACCCCCCCTAGTTCGCCTTTGGAGACGCTTGACCCCTCCTCGTAAGTGTTTGCACCACAAAGGGGGTCTTCCAGGGCTGAATCCGGCACCGGCCTGTCACGCCTGAGGTCGCGGGTTCGAGCCCCGTCGGCCCCGCCAGTTTCGAAAGGACCGAGAGAACAGAGAGAACAGAGAGAAGAGACCGAGGGCGGCGGGGAGATCCCGCCGTTTTTCGTTTGCAGGCCCTCCCGCGCGAGACGCCGGGCGAGCCCGGGTCCCGGCGGCCGCTGGTAGCATCCCGCGATGCGAGTCCTGATCATCGGCGGAATCCAGTTCATGGGCCGGGAAGTCGCCCGCCGGCTCGCCGCGCGCGGTGACGAGGTCACGGTCCTCCACCGGCGCAAGGGCCACGACCTCGGTCCCGCGGTGCGCGAGCTCCGGGCGGACCGCTCCGACCTTCCCACCGTGGTGCGGCTCCTCCGAGAGCACGCCTTCGACGCAATCGTCGACACGGCGTACGACTGGGTGAACGGGACGCCGGCCGAGCAGGTCGAGGCGACGGCGCGCGCGTCGGGGCCGCAGCTTCTGCGGTACGTTTTCGTGTCGAGCATCGCGGCCTACGGCGGAGGGACGGACCGGGACGAGGGCGACCCGCTCGCGCCGGACGACGTCCCCAACCCGTACGTGAAGCACAAGGCGATGGCCGAGCGGGCCCTCTTCAGGATGCACGTCGAGAGCGGATTTCCGGCCGTGACGTTCCGCCCGCCGTTCGTCTACGGGCCCCGGCAGCCGTTCTACCGCGAGGCGTTCTTCTGGGACCGGATGCGCGACGGGCGGCCGATCCTCCTGCCCGACGGCGGCGCCGCGCTCATGCAGTGGGTCTACGTCGACGACGTGGCCGAGGCCTGCGTGAGGGCCCTCGACGAGCCCGGGGCCGTGGGCCAGGCGTTCAACCTCGCCCATCCGCCCGTCTCGCAGCGCGGGTTCGTCGAGGCGCTGGCGCGGGTGGCGGGCGTCGCGCCCGATCTCGTCTCCGTCCCCCGGGAGGAGATCCTCGGGGCCGGCGGCAACGCGTTCGCGGGGAACCTCTACTTCGGCGAGTACCTCGACCTTCCGCCGATGACCGAGGCCGTCGGGAAGGTGACGCGCATCCTCGGGGTTACGCCGATCGACTTCGAGGAGGGGCTCCGCCGCGGCCGGGAGTGGTACCTCGCCGAGCCGCGGCGGCCGGTCGACTACGCGTTCGAGGACCGGGTCCTGGCCCGGCCCGGACGGTAGCGCCTCCCTACTTCTTCTCCTCGTCCGGAAGGCCGAGGACCTTTTCGTAGTCGATCTCGGCGGGAGGGGGCGCCCCTCCCGGACCCGTCAGGTAGTGCTCGAACCACTGGACGAGACGGACGGAGAGGTCGAGCTGCGAGGCCGCCCGGCGGTTGCCGTGCCCTTCGCCCGGGTAGCGGACGTAGCGGAGCGGGACCTTGCCGGCCAGCTTCAGGTAGCGGTAGAGGAGGAGCGACTGCGTGGGGTGGACGCGCGGGTCGTCGGTGCCGTGGAGGAGGAGGAGAGGCGTGCGCGCCTTCTCGACGTACGTGAGCGGGCTCCGTTTCGCGTTCTCTGCGAATCGCGTCCAGGGCATCGACATCATGTGGACGTCGACGTCCTCGACCGGGATGTCCGTCGTCCCCGCCTTGGAGGTCAGGTCGGAGATGCCGACGAAGGAGACGGCGGCCGCGAACCGCTCCGTGTAGTACGTGGCGCACCAGTTCGCCGCGTAACCGCCGTAGGAGCCGCCGGTGATCCCGACCTTCTTAGGGTCGGCGAGGCCGATGGCGACGAGGTGGTCGACGCCGTCGACGAGGTCGTCGAACTCCGCACCGGCGGCGTCCGCCTGGCTCGTCTTCGAGAAGGCGAGGCCGCGCCCGGTGGAGCCGCGGTAGTTCGGGTAGAAGACGGCGAAGCCGCGCGCAGCCAGGAGCTGCCCCGGCTCGGAGTAGCGCGTCAGCCAGCCGTTGGAGAAATGGGCCTCGGGGCCGCCGTGGACGACGACGACGAGCGGCACGCGAGCCCCGGCGGCGCGGTCGGGTGGCGTGAGAAGGAGGCCTTCCAGCTCGAGGCCGTCGCGCGCCTTCCAGCGCACGACCGACTGCTGGGCGAGCCGCCGCTCGGCGAGCCACGGGTTCAGGTCGCTCCGCCGCTCGGGCCGCGTCTTCCCGGCGGGGAGGACGAAGGCCTCGGCCGGGTGCGCGGGTGACTCGCCGAGGAGGGCGAGCGTGCCGCTCGCGGCCCTCGCGATGGCGTTCAGGACGAGCCCTCCCTCGACGGCCACCGGCGTCGCCCGGCCGCCCGCCGCCGGGAGGGTGAAGAGCTCGCTCGCGACGCCGCGCGAGCCGAGGACGAGGAGGGTCGAAGCGTCGGCCCAGGCGAAGGCCTCGGGGTGGCCCAGGTAGTCCGGGAGAAGGTTCACCGGCGCCCCGCCCGTGGCCGGGACGACGGCGAGAGCGCTCGTCGACGGGTCGTGGCGGTCGGCGGCGCAGATCATCGCGAGCCGCATCCCGTCCGGGCTCCAGGCGACGTGGCCGAGCTTGCCGTCGTGGGCGACCCGCCCGAGGACGGCGCCGTCGAGCGCCACGACGTGGACCTTCCTCTCCATGTACTCGTCGTCGATCGCCGGGGTCGGGGCGAGCGCGACCGCGAGCCGGTCGCCGGACGGCGAGAACCTCAGCTCCGAGGCCGAGCCGGGGAGGTCGAGCGCCTTCGGTGCGTCGGGTCCTTCGAGGGTAGCGAGCCACACCTTGACGGGAGGCCGGCCCTCCTCGAAGACGTCCTGGTTGAACCCCTTCTTCTCGCGGGCCTCGACGGCTTCGGCCTTCTTCTCGCGTGCGAGGAAGGCGACCTTCCCGCCTCCCGTCGGGGAGAGGTCGAATCCCGCGAGGTCCGTCTCGAAGGAAAGGCGCTTCTTCGCCTCGCCGCCGTCCCGCGGAATCGACCAGAGGGCGACCCTCTCCTCGCCCTTTCTCTTCGCGAGGAAGAAGACGTCGCGTCCGCCGGGGCCGAAGGCGACCTGCGAGACGTTCACCTCTCCCGCGACGAAGGGGCGGGCGGGACGACCCGCTTCGGCGACGTGGAGCTCGCTCCAGGCGGGGCCGTCGTCCGCCTTCCACGGGGCGCGGGGGACCTGGACGATGAAGGCGACGGCCTGACCGTCCGCCGTGATCCTCACCTGCCGCGCGGTCGAGAGGCGGGCGACGTCGGGGAACCCGAGAGGCGCCTTCGGGGCGGGGTCCTGGCCCCGGGCCGCGGAGGCGGCCAGGACGAGGAGCAGGGTGAGCACGGTACGGATGCGGAATGGCATGGGGAGACCCTCCTGCGAGCTCCCGATTCTAAGAGGCGCCCGGGGTAAGGGCCGGCCGACGAGGAGCCGGCCCCGGGGCGAGCCGGACGATTCGAGCTAGACTCGCCCGCCCCCGGGATGAACGCCTTCCACGAAACCCCACCGCACCGGACACCTCCCGGCCGGGTCCGTGCCTCCGTGCCTCGGAGCCGGGCGTGACACCGGTCGACACCTTCCTGCTTCTCGGCGTCGCGCTGCCGATCGTCGCGGCGATCGTCGTGGTCGCGGCCCGGAAGGGCTGTTTCCGGCGGGACCCCTTCCCGGCCGGCCGGAGAAAGACCGGCGCTCTCGTCGCGCTCGGCGTCACCCTCGCCGCGACGACGATCCTGCCCGCGTTCTCTCTCGGAAGGCCCATCGACCCGGCGGCGCTGAGCCTCGGCTCGATCCTCGCGCTCCAGCAGCTCCTCGCCCTCTTCCTGCTTTCCTGGTGGCTCCTTGCGGGCCGGCCCCCGCTGCGCGGGTTCCTCGCGCTCGGGGCGCCCGATCCCTTCCGGCAGGCGCGGCTCGGGGTCGTCGTCGGCCTCGCCGGGTGGGGCCTCACGGTGGCGGCGGGTCTCGTCGTCCTCGGGGGCCTCCGCTTCGCGGGCCTCGACGAAATCCGCCCGATTCCACCCCTCGTCCGGTGGCTCGCCGTCCAGCCGTTCCTGAGCCGGGTCGTCCTCGTCCTCGCGGCGATGACGGTCGAGGAGGTCTTCTTCCGGAGCTTCCTTCAGAGGCGGATCGGAGCCGTCCCGGCGTCGATCCTCTTCCTCGTCTCCCACGGCGGGTACGGAGACCCCCTCTTCTTCGTGGGTCTCCTGGCGATCACCGCGGTCCTCGCGGTCACGTTCGAGAAGACGGGGTCCGTCATCGCGCCGATGGTGGCCCACGGCGTCTTCGACGCGGTCCAGCTCCTCCTGATCCTGCCGTCGGCGGTCCGGCTGATCCCGGGCTGAAGGTCAGCTCGCGGGGCGGCGGGTCGCCTCGCCGGAGACCTCGACGACGTCCCCCTTCGTCGAGACGGAAGGCCTCGCGGCCTCGGGCCTCCCGGCATAGAGGAGCCGGAGGAGGGCGGCGACCCTCGTCGCCCCGTCCGGGCTCGCGGCGCGGATCCGCCAGAGGAACCCGACGCCCTGTCCGGCCGGCGCGCCCTTCGGCGCGAAGAAGACGACCCGGTCGTCCTGCCACGTCGCGGCCGCCGCCCTGGCTTCCTCGCTCGGTCCCGCCCGTTCGAGCAGCGCCCCGAGGACCCACTCGCCGAGGGTGTCGGAGTAGGCGACGGCGGTCCCTGAGGGGACGCGCCGGGCGCTCGGCCGGTCTGCCGGGGCGAGGAGCTTGCGCGGCGCGAGGGCGACGCCGGGCCTGAGGATCTCGCGCGTCGTGGACGGAAGGCGGCCGTACGCGGCGTCCACGGCCGCCCAGCCCCCGGCTTCCCGCTTCTGACGGATCCAGGCGGTTCCGGCGGCGTAGGGGAAGACGAGCTCCTTGACTAGGAACTCGGGGACGCCTTCTGCTCCTTCCACGGCGGACGGGTCGTCGAGGCCGTCGAGAATCTGCTCGAGCGGGTCGCCCCCGAGGGCCTCCCGCGCTTCCTCGGGGACGCCGTCGAGGAGCACCTCCGTCATCACGACCGTGGCCTCCCCCTCGAGGAAGGCCTGGAGCGCGAGGAGCGCGTCCGTCGAATCGCGGAGGGCCTTCATCCGTCGGTCGAGGCCGAGGCGCCGGTCCTGCAGCGCGTGTGTCAGCTCGTGGGAGAGGAGGAGGCGCTCCATGAGGTCGTCCGCCTCGCCCGCGCCGTCCCGCAACCGCTCGGGGACGACGTAGAACTTCCTCTCGGCCGGGTCGTAGAAGCCGACGACCTGACGCGTGTAGAGCCTCGTGAGGCGGGAGAGCAGGTCCGGGGAAGGGTCCATGAGGCCGATCGCGGCGAGCGACGAGGCGTACGTCTCGAACGGGACGGGAAGGTCCTCGACGAGCTTCCTGCCGAGGACCTCCTCGAGGTCCCGCTCCGCGAGGAACGCCGAGGCCACGGGAGCGCCGAAGGAGACGCCGCGGACCTTCTCGACGAGCGCCCGTGCCGACTCGACCCGCGCCGCGAGAAGGGCGGCGTCGTTCGCGCGAGCCTGTGCCGGCGCGAGGAGCGAGAGGAGCGCCAGGGCGGCCGGGAGGGCGGCGAGTGGACGTCGCAGCCGGCGGTCGCGTATCATCCGCGCGACGTCGTCGCAGGGGAAGGGCGTGTTCATGGGGGGCAGATTAGCAGGGGCGGGGCCCCACTCCCGATGGCACGCGGCCCCGGAGCGACCGGGTCGACGCAAAGCATGACCAACACACCTCCCGGCCCCATCGTCCTCTGGCTTTCGAGCCGCTACGAGAACATCGAGCTGGCCCAGGCTGCGCTCTCGCACGTCTGCCGGCAGCGCGGCATCGACGCCGAGATGGAGCACTGGATCGGCATGGCCCTGCGCGAAGCCGTCGCGAACGCGGTGAAGCACGGGAACCGGCTCGACCCGGACAAGCGGGTGCTGCTCAGGATCGACGGCGTCGGGGACGACCTGACGCTGGTCATCGGGGACGAAGGGGGCGGGTTCGACCCCGAGCGCGTCTCCGACCCGCTGGCCCCCGAGAACCAGATGAAGACCTCGGGCCGGGGCATCTTCTACATCCGGACGTTCATGGACGACGTCTCCTATTCGCGAGGCGAGGGGGGCGGCACCGTCCTGACGATGCGCAAGGACCTCAGTAAACGCGGGAACGCGAAGGGAGAGAACGAATGAACAAGAACGCCAGCGTCCGCAAGGTCGGTGACATCACCATCGTGGAGCTGAAGGGGAAGATCACCATCGGGGTGGGCGACCTGCAGATGCGGGAAGCGATCCACGCCGTCCTCAACGAGGGGGCGAAGTCCCTCATCGTCGACATGGCGGGCGTCACCACGATCGACTCCTCCGGCGTCGGAGAGCTCGTCGGCTGCTTCACGACCGCGACCCACAAGGGCGTGAAGATGAAGCTCATGAACCTCCCCGCCAAGATCAGCGACGTCCTGACCGTCACGCAGCTCATCACGGTCTTCGACGTCTACCCGAACGAGGTCGACGCGATCGCCAGCTTCGGCGCCTGACCCCGGCAGAGCCTCGATCCCGCGGCCCGGGCCGGCCCCTCGAGGGGCGGCCCGGGCCGTTTCCGTTCGGGGCCGCCGCGGCGATGGCTCGCTTCAGGGCTCCAGCCAGAGGTCGTTCCAGCGCACGGGCGGCGGCAGGAGGTGCGCCTGGACGCCCCGGAGGCGGGGCGCCTGGACCACGAACCCGCGGTTGTGGAAGAGGAAGACCACGGGCGCCTCGACCTGCACGAGGCGGTTCAGCTCCCGGTAGACGCCTTCCCTCTCTGCGGCGTCGAGGAGGCGCGCTCCCTTCTCGACGAGCTGGTCGACGGCCGGGTTGGAGTAGCCCCCGTCGAGGACGTCTTCCGTCTTCGAGTAGAAGAGGGAGCTGAAGAACGAGTCGGGGTCGGGGAAGTCGGCGAACCAGCGCGACAGCTTGACGTCGGGGAAGACGCCGCGCCTCTTGCGGGCGGACATCTCCTCGCCGGGCAGGATCTCGAGGACGAGCTTCACGCCGACCGTCTCGAGCTGCGCGGCCACGGCCGGGAGCGGGTTCAGGGGGTCGCGCGCGTCCTTCGGGCTGAGCCAGGCCGAGAGCGTCAGGCCGTCCCCTCGCCCCGCCTCGACGAGGAGGGACCGCGCGCGTTCCGGGTCGTGGCGGTAGGGGCGAAGGGCCGGGTCGTGCCCGACGAGGTGGGGCGGCAGGATCGACGCGGCCGGCACCGTCAGCCCGGCGAAGGTCCTCTCGTTGAGCGCGGCCCGGTCGACGGCGAGGTTCAGGGCCCTCCGGACCCTCACGTCGTCGAGCGGCGGACGGTCGCAGCGCAGGACGAGGAACGACGTGTGGAGCTGGACGGACGAGTCGATGTAGGGCCGCCACTCCGGCTCCGCCATGAGGCGGGCCGCCTCCGGGTAAGGGATGTCCCAGACGACGTCGAGCTGCCCGTCGAGGAAGCGCTGGAACACGCCCGCCTCCGAGTCCTCCGTGAGGTCGAGGTCGACTCCGTCGAGGGCGATCCGGCCACGGTCCCAGTAGGTGTCGGAGCGGTCGAAACGCGCCACCTTCCCGAACGTGATCTCCCTCGGGACGAACGGCCCGGTGCCCGACGGCGCCCGGCGGGCGCGAGAGGGGTCGGCGACGAGCGAAGGGGGGAGGACGGTGATGTCGGGCAGCGTGAGGAGCTGGAGGAAGAAGGGGACGGGGCGAGAGAGGCGGAACCTCAGGAGGGCGGCCCCGGCCACCTCGAGGCCGGCCACGCCCTGCGTCCTTCCTTCGTGGAAGTCTTCGTACCCCTCGAGGGAGTCGAAGAGCGGTGCCAGCGGCGAGGCGGTCGCGGGAGAGAGGAACCTCTCGAGAGAGGCCTTGACGTCGTCCGCGGCGAGGGTGCCCCCCTCGTGCCACCTCACGCCCCGCCGGAGGTGGAAGGTGTAGAGGGTTCCCGAGGGGTCGATCTCCCAGCGCTCCGCGAGCTCCGGGAGGATGCGGGTCCCCTCGCCGAAGCGGACGAGGCCTTCTCCCCAGGTCCTCACGAGGATCGCCTGCGGAACGGTCTGGCAGAAGGCGGGGTCGAAGTTGTCCTCGTCGAGGTAGCGCAGCGCGGCCCTCACGCGCCCGCCGGGGACGGGCTGGGGAAGACGGAAGAGCGAAGACCGGGACCGGAGGAGGAGCGACTCCTGCTCGAGCGCCTGCGCGGCCTGGTTCATCGACGTGGCGGCGTAGGCGTTCCTCTCGGCGGCCTTCCGGATCTCGTCCATCGAGCTCACGACGGCCGCCGAGCCGTCGGCGAGGGTCACGGTCGCCTCGGCGATCGCGTCGACGGTCGAGGTGACGCGCTCCATGGATCCGAGGAGCGTCTGCCCTCCCGCGGCCTGCTCCTCCATGGCGCGCGCGAGCTGCTCCGTCAGCTCGCGGACCCGGTCCGCACGGGCGTTGACGGCCCGGGCCGACTCGAGCTGCCCGCGGGTGGCGTCGGAGATCCGGGCCACCTCGCTCGAGACCTGCGACGTCGCGTCCGAGACCCGGGCCGCCTCGCGGCTCTCAGCGACGGCGGCCCCGGCGATCCCCTCCGAGGCCCGCCGGGACTGGAGCGCGAGAGTCTCGATCTGGTCGAGCGTGGCGTCCGACGTCTGCGCGAGGTCGACCCCCTCCTCGGCCCTGCGGCGGGCCTCGGCGAGGAGCCGTCGGACGTCGTCGACGCCGGACCGGACGGAGGAGACGAGGCCGCGGACCTCTTCCGTGGAGACCGCCGTCCGGTCGGAGAGGTCCCGGATGTCGTCGGCCAGGACGGAGAAGGTCCTGCCGCTCTCGCCCGCCTGCGCGGCGATGATGGAGGCGTTCAGCGCGAGGAGGTTCGTCTCCCCGGCGATCTCCTCGATGGCGTGGAGGACCTCGCCGATCCTCGCGGAGTGCTCGGCGAGCGCCGTGGCCGCGTCCGCCGCGCCCGTCACGGCCCCGCGGATCTCGTGCATCCCTGCGAGCGTGCCCGTCACGGCCGCCTTGCCGGAGACGACGGCCCCTGAGACGCGCTCCGAGAGCCGCGCAGCCGTCTGCGCCTGCCGGTCGGTCTCGGCGGTGGAGGCGCGGATCGCCGCGGTGGCCCGGGCGGTCTCCTCCGCGAGGCCGGAGAGGTTCTCGACGGCCGACGCGACCTCCTGCAGGGCGGAGACGACTCCCCCGAGGGAGGCCGTCGTCTCGTCCACGAACGAGCGGAGCGCGGAGGTGCTCCTCGAGACCTGCGTGACGGAGGCCGTCATCTCGTGGAGCGACGCACCCGCGTTCTCGGCCGCCCCGGCGAGGGTCTCCATCGACTCCCTGAGCGAGCCGATCGCGGCGTCGGTCCCGCGCATCGCCGCCGAGGTCTCCTCCGCCCTCGCGGTCTGGACGGCGGCGGCGAGGGAAAGGTCCCGGCCCCGGGTGGTCAGGTCGCGCCCGACTCCCGAGACCGCCTCGGAGAGGCGCGCGAACGAGGCGAGGATCCTCTCCATGGCGATCATCAGCCCGTGCAGCGCCTCCGCGAGCGCGGACTCGCCCGAGCGGGCCAGCGCGGCCCGCGAGAGCGTCAGGTCGCCCGCGGACGCCCGGTGGAGCGCGTCGCGGGTCGCCTCGCGCGCCCGGAGGGCGCGGCCGGCCGAAAGCCGCGAGAGGATGGCGACGGCCGCGGCGGTGAGGACTCCCGCCGTCAGGACGCGAAGGGGCGAGAGAGAGGGCGAGAGGCTCAGCGCGGCGAAACCGAGGAGGACGACCCCCGGCGCGAGCGCGGCGGAGATCCACGCGCGGGCGCGGGGCGGCGCCTTCGTCGACGGGGAGGGCATCGGGCCGATGCTACACTCCCCGGCCCTCCGGACCTCGCGTCCGGACCGGATCCGGAGCTCGAATCGTGCCCCTCGCCCTGCCGGAAACCCTCGCCCGCGTGAGGGGCGCCGTCGACGCGCGGCTCCCCGAGCTGCTCGGCCGCGTGGCCTCGCCGGGACTCGGGGAGGAGATCGGCGACCCCCTCGTGCCGGCGGCGCGCGAGGCGCTCCTGTCGCCCGGGAAGAGGGTGCGGCCCGGCCTCGTCTTCCTCGCAGGCGACCTCTTCGGGGCGAAGGAGGAGCGGCTTCTCGACCCGGCCTGCGCCGTGGAGATGATCCACGCGGCCTCCCTCGCCCTCGACGACCTCCCCTCGATGGACGACGCGACGACGCGACGCGGGCGTCCGGCCCTCCACGTCGTGCACGGGGAGGACCTGGCCGTCCTGGCCGCCGTGACGCTCATCGTGAGGGCCTTCGGAGTCCTGGCCGACGCCGGGCTCTCGTCGGTGAGGCCCGCGGCGGCGCTCGACCTCGTCTCTCGCCTCGCGGACGCCACGGGACTCGCGGGCCTCGCCTCCGGCCAGTCGCTCGACCTCCGCACCGGGCCCCGGGACGCGTCGTTCGACCGGCTCGAGACGATCCACGCCCGCAAGACGGGCGCCCTCTTCGTGGCGGCCGCGGAGTTCGGGGCGGTCCTGGGCGGGGCGAGGCCGAAGGAGCTGGCGGCCGTCCGCTCCTACGCGAGGAACGTCGGCCTCGCGTTCCAGATCGTCGACGACCTCCTCGAGAAGGAGGATCCCGCGGGGACGGGGAAGCACTCGCGCCGCGCCCCGACGCCGACGTTCGCCCGGCACGTCGGCGAGGAGGGGGCGCGGCGGCTCGTCGGGGAGCTGACGCTTCACGCCGTCGAGGCGCTCGAGCCTTTCGGGGCGAGGGCGGCCCTCCTCCGCGACTTCGCCTCGCTGCTGCGCGACCGGACCGCCTGACGAAACGCTGCGGTGCGGCCGGCGCCCTGCTAACGTCTGCGGGGTGAGAGCCACGCCCGATCCTCCCGAAAGCCGGGACCCCGCAACTTTCGAGGAGGCCCGCGAGAGGCTTCGAGCCCGCGGCTACCTGGACCGGGGCGTGGAAGGGGCCGTCCTGAAGGGCGCCCTCGCCGCGCGCACCCGGACGCTCGGCCTCCTCAGGGGCGCCGCGGTCGCCGCGCTCTTCCTCGCCTTCGCCCTCGCCACGGTCGAGACGGCCGCCGTCGCGCTCGCCTCGGCCCTCTCGCCGCGGGATACCCTCGTGCTCTTCGCGTGGCTCGCGGCCGGGGCGCTCCTCGCCGCGGCCGTCCTCGTCCTCCTCCTCGCGGCGCTCGCCTGGCTGCGGATGCGGGGACGAAGCGACCCGTCGGGAGTGTCGACCGAGGTGGCGGTCGTCTTCGGGGTCCTGGCGGGTGTCGGTGCCGTCCTCACGGCGCGTCCCGTCCTCGAGGCGGCCGGGCCGCTGGCGGCGCTCCTCGTCTTCGCCGCCGCGTCCGGGGCCGTCGTCCTCGCCGTCCGCGTCGCGCGCGGGCTCGCCTTCACCGTCCTCGCGACGTCCGGCAGGTCGGTCATCTCGAACGCTCCGCGGCCGGCGCTCGCCCTCGGCGCGGCGCTGGCAGCGGGCCTCCTCTTCGCCGGCGGCTGGCTCCTCGTCCGCCGGCCGACGCCGCCCGAGGAGCCGCTCGTCGTCCGCGCGGGCACGGCCCGGGTCATCGTCGTCGCCGTCGACGGCTGGCTCTCCGGGCCGCACGCGGAAGAGGCGGAACCGCTCCGGGCCGATGCCCGCCTGACCTATCGGAAGGAGTCCCGGGACCCGGCCGCTTTCTGGACGACGGTCGCCACCGGCGAGCCGGCGCGCCGGCACGGCGTCGGAGCGCTCGACCTCGTGCGGCTCGACGGCCTCGTCGCCCCGGTGAGGATGACCGCGGGAACCGGCTGGTTCCTGGGCCGCCTCCTCCCCTCGCTCGGCCTCGCGCGCGAAGAGTCGGTCACGTCGGCCGCGCGCCGGGTCCCGGCGCTCTGGGAGATCGCCCACCGGGGAGGGCTCGCCTCGCTCGCCGTGAACTGGTGGACGACCTGGCCCGCGGACGACGCGGGGGGCGTCGTCCTCGGCAACCATCTCTACTTCGCGGCCCGCGCCGGCGCGAGGCTGGACCGGGAGGGCTGGCCCCCGGAGGCTGCGGCCCGGGCCGCCCTCCTCGCTCCCCGGGCGTCCGGGCGCGGCGGGGGGGCCGCGGGTCTCGTCGCGGACGCGCGCGGGCTCGACGCGTTCGCGATGGCCGCCTTTCGCCAGGAGGCCGCGCGGGCGAGGCCGCGCCTCTCGCTCCTCTACCTGCCCGGCCTCGACATCCTCGGCGCGGCGCTCTCGGAGGAGGGCCGACCGGTCGCCGACCGGGTCCTTCTCGCGACGGCCCTCGGTGAGGAGATGCGTGCGCTCGCGTCGTTCCTCTCCGGTCCCGACGTCCTCGGCTCCGGCGCGGACCTCGTCGCCGTGGTCCTCGACGGGGGCCGGTCGGCGGACAGGGGGGAGCTCCTCCTCGCCGGCGGCCTCGTCGCGCCCGGCGCGGACGGCGAGGTGCGCCCGGTGGACGTCGCCCCGACGCTCCTCGCCGTCCTCGGCGTTCCCGCGTCGCGGGAGGCCGAGGGCCGGGTGGACCGCAGGCTCCTGCGCGACGGCGCCGCGGCGGAGGCCACCGTCTCCTCGTGGGGCCGAAGGCGGTCCGGAGGCGGGCCCCCGATCGACCCGAAGGAGTACGTCGAGAGCCTGCGTTCCCTCGGGTACCTTCGCTGAAGGGCCGGTCGTCCGTAGAATGGACACACCCATGCTCCATGGACGAGAGTCTCGCCTCACGGGGAATCGTTGACGCGTCTGCCGCCGCGGCTGGCCGCGTCCGTCCTCCTCGCGGCCGTCCTTCCGGCCGCCCTTCTCGTCTGGCTCTCCTGGCGACTCGAGAGAAGGGCGCTGAGGGACGATCTCGAGGCCCGGGCCCGGTCGGCGGCGGCCGTGACCGACGCGCTCCTCTCGGGCGCCGAGGCCCTCCTCGCCCGGCTCGGGAGCGAGTGGGACGGCGGCTGCGGCGCCTCGACGCGCGAGGCGCTCAGGGCCACGGTCGAGCTCGGGCTCGTCGTGCGCGACGCCTCGCTCCTGGACCTCTCGTTCGTCCCCGTCTGCAGCGTCGGAGCGGAACCGGCGCCCCTGCCTCCCTCGATTCGCGAGGCCCTCCTCCGCGACGGCCGCGCGCTCTGGGAGGAATCTCCGGGAAGCGGGGCGGTGCGTTTCGCGCACCGGTTCTCCCGGGGGGCTGGCCAGCTCACGTACGACCCGCTGCGCCTCTCGCGCTCCCTGACCCCGGTCGCGGCCGGGGAGAGGTTCTCCGCGGAGGTCCGGGGAGCCGCGGGCGCGGTCCTCCGAGTCTCTCCCGCCGGCGGCGCGGCTCGCGCTCGCCCGGGAGCCGCCCTGCGCCTGGTGGGCCGGCTCGTCGGCGTCGCGGAGGAGTCGGCCGAGGCCGTCTGCAACGGGGGGGGGATCGCGATCCGCGTCCATGCGACCCCCGACGCGCAGCTCCTCGCCTGGGGCGAGACGCTGCCGCTCCTCGTCGCCATCGGTCTCGGGTTCGGCGCCGGGGCGGCGGCGCTCGTCCTCCTCGCCGGCTCGCCCGGCGCGGCGCTGACGCGACAGCTCAAGGGCGCCCTGCGCCGCGGAGAGATGGAGGTCCGCTACCTGCCGGTGGTGGACGTCCGCTCCGGGCGGTGCGTCGGCGCCGAGGCCCTCCTTCGGTGGCGGCACGCGCGCGAGGGGCTCCTCTCGCCCGACCTCTTCATCGCCTTCGCGGAGGAGACCGGGCTCATCATGCCGATCACCGACTGGCTCATGCGGCAGGTCGCGCGGGACCTTCCCGACGGCCTCCCCGACCCCGAGAGCTTCCACGTCTCCATCAACCTCGCGGGGGCGCACCTGCGCGACGAACGCACCGTGGCGACCATCCTGCGCGCGTTCGAGGGCTCGAGCCTCGGGCCGGGGAGCCTCGTCTTCGAGGTGACGGAGAGGGAGTTCATCGAGGACGAGGGGGGGACGGCCCGCAACGTCCTCGAGGCGATCCAGGCCTGGGGCGCCAAGGTCGCGCTCGACGATTTCGGAACGGGCTTCTCGAACATCGCCACCCTCCGGAGGTTCCGCCTCGACCACCTGAAGATCGACAAGAGCTTCGTCGAGGGGATCGGCACCGGCTCCGTCGCGGAAACCGTGATCGACGCCATCGTCGACCTCGGGCAGAAGCTCGAGATGACCGTCGTGGCGGAAGGGGTCGAGCGGCCCGAGCAGGTCGAGTACCTCCTGGCCCGCGGCGTCCACCTCTTCCAGGGATTCCACTTCTCCCTCCCGCTCACGCTGAAGGGGCTCGTCCGGTTCGTCGAGGACCGGGCCGCTGCGGCGGCGGAGGAGGAAGCCGCCCGGGAGGGCCGGCCCGACGCGGGGCCCGACGAGGCCCCGCCCGGCGGCGGCCCCTACTGACCCACGATCCTCACGGTGCTCGTCGTCGGGAGGTCCTTGGACGACTGCAGGAGGGACAGGAGCTGGGCCGTGATGGCGAGCGACTGCATCGAGCGTCCCGCTTCGCACCCTTCCGTCCCGCGCGGGATCGACCAGCGCCCCCCGTCGTAGCGCACCGAGACCTCGCTCTCCTTGCATTCGCTCGCCGCGCGGACGCTGAAGAGGCTTCGCTCGGGGGCCGGCTGGCCCGGCCGTCTCGGCCGGATGAGGACCTCCCGCTCGGGGCGCGCGAGCTCCCCGAGGTAGTGGAGGATCGACTGGGGAGAGCGCATCACCATCCGCCCTCTCGGCTCGGCAGGCGCGAGGCGGCCCGCCGCCTCCAGGGCCCCGCGAGAGTCGAAGAGCCGGAGGCCGGACGGGGAGTTCCCGCCGCAGGCGGGCGTCCGGCGGAGCGCGATCCTCAGCTTCGTGGAGGTCTTCTCGAGCTGGAACGTCCCGTCCCCGACGGGACGGAGCCTGAGGGGCGAGGAGGCCATCTGCACGAGGGTCGGGAGCCGGCGGGCCTCGGCCGCGTCGACGGGAGGGCCGATCCGCTCCGTACGGAAGTCGTCAAACTCCCACTGGCCGCCGTCGGCCAGCTCGCCGACGAGGGCGGAGAAGCCGGCGAACGACGGTTCCGTCGGGTCGTTCTCGAGGAAGACCGGCGGCGTGCTCCCCGGCGGGCCGCACTCCAGCTCGAACCGCTTGACCACGAGGTAGAGCAGGACCTCGCGGTTGTAGCCCTGGTCCCAGAAGTACTCGAGGATCTCCGTGCCGACGGGGGTCATGACCCCGCGTGTGAACTCCTGGGAGTCGAGCACCGCCACGTCGAAGGTCGGCGAGTCGGTGAACCCGAAGCTGGGCGAGTAGGCCTGGACGTTCGCGGCGTCCGGGCCGGTCGACCCCGCCGCGCCGAGGCGCGACTCCGCCCGGACGCTTCCGGTGATGCGCGAGAGGCCCGTGAAGACCATGGGCCTGCGGTCCCGGGCCCGGAGGACGTTGAGGAGGAGCATTTCGTTCCGGGCGTTCTCCGCGGCCGAGTTGTAGTCGACGGCCCGATTCGAGAGGGAGGCGCCCGGGACGCAGCCGGCGAGCCCGAGGGACGCGCCGAGAATCGCGGCGAGGGGCGCGAGGAGGGGAATCCTGTCGGGACGTTTCATCGGCCGCACCTCCACGGGGTCACTTCTTCACGTAGCCGGTCAGGATCTTCACGAGCCCGATGGGGACTTCGGGCCTCTCCCGCATGAGCTGCCAGAACGGATCGCGGTGGATCCGGAGAGCCAGGACCTCGCTCTCGGCCGTGCACGTGACCGAGCGGGGATCGCCGGTGAGGATCGAGAGCTCGCCGATGACGTCGCGGGAGCCGAGGCGCTTGCCCGTCGCCACGCCGCCGGCCGAGATGCCGATCGTGCCTTCCACGATGAGGTAGAGCGCGTCCCCCGTGTCCCCCTCTCGAATCACCGTGTCGCCGGCCTGGAAGGAGACTTCCTCGGCGATCGGCAGGAGCGCGGCGACGTCTTCGGCGGGGATCTCGCGGAAGAGCGAGACCTGCTTGAGGAAGAGGACCTTCTCGAGAGGGGCCAGCGGCATCCGGATCACTCCTTCCTTCTGCGGGGCGGTCCCTCCGGCCGTCCGCCCGAGGGCATGGCGCGCCGTCTCCGCCTCGACGGGGTCCTTCGAAGACAGAGCGGCTTCCAGGAGGCTCCTCAGGGCCGGACGGGCGGAGGGGTCGGCCGAGGCGAGAGCGCAGACGCGAATCCAGGGGTCAGGGCCTCCGAGGAGCCTCTCGACATGTGCCTGGGGCGGCTGGCTCGAGATCCCGAGGTGGCGCGCGGCCTCCTGGCGCTCCGTCGCCGAGCCTCCAACGTAGGGGACGAGGACGTCCTTCTCGGCCTGGGCGACGTTGTCGAGGAGCTCGATCGCGTTGGCCCGGAGGCGCGCGTCCGACTGGCTCATCGCCTGCCGGAGCGGCTCGAGGGCGAGCCGCGGGTAGAGGAGGGCGACGAGGGCGAGGACCCGGTCCTGGTCCCTTCGGATGCCGAAGACCAGCGCGTCGAGGAGGAGGGGGTGCGCCGAGTCGAGCTCGAGGTCTGCGAGCGCCGTCCGGCGCTCGAACGCCGCCCGGATCTCCGCCCGGAGGCGCGTGCGGAGGTCGTCCGCGGATAGGGCCGGAGCGTGCCCCTCCGCCCGAAGCTCCAGAAGGGCGTCGTACGCCGCCGCCCGGACCCTCTCGTCCTCGTCCTCTGCCAGCGCCGGGAGCAGAGGGGAGGCGGGGCGTCCCGCCGACCCGAGCGCGCGGACGAGCCCGACGCGGGCCGCGGACGCCAGCGCGGCGTCGCGGGCGAGCTCCGCGAGGCGGGCCGGGTCGCTGGCCGTGCTGGCGACGAGGGCCCTCACGGTGGCGCCGCGGGACCCGGGGTCGCCGAGGGCCTCCCGGAGCGCGGGCACGAGCTCGGGCGCGCCGAGGCTTCGCGCCGCGCGGAGCGCGGCCGTGCGGACGCCGCCGTCCGGATCGCGGAGGAGGTCCTGGATCGGGTGGAAGAAGCCGGGCACGGCCAGCTCGCCGAGGACGTCGGCGCCGTGCCGGCGTTCCTCGGGGCGCGGCGAGGAGAGGAGGTCCTGGAGCGGCTTGCCGGCGTGGAGGAGGCCGCCGAGGCCCCCGTGACGGACGAGGGAGACGATGGCGGCTCCGCGGGTCGCGAGGCTCGGGTCTCCGAGCCGCGGGACGACGTCGGGGACCGCGCTCACGCCCGACAGGCGGCAGTACGCCGCGATCGCGGCGGAACGGGTCGGTTCGGAAGGGTCGTCCATGAGGTCACGGACCCGGCCGGCGTGGCGCGTGGCGCCGCGCTCGGCCAGGTAGGTCGCCGCCTCCGCCCGCACCGCGGCGTCCCCGTGCCCCGTCAGGGGAGCGACGAGGTCCGACCAGTCCGCGCCGGAGGCGCTTCGGGCCACGGCGAGCGTGTGGAGGACGCGAAGGCCGTCCCGTTCGCCGAGCGCCTTCCGGAGGACGCTCGCGCTCGTCTCGTCGGAGAGGTCGACGGCTCCCTTCCCGAGGTCGAGCCGCCTCATGACGAGGCTCGCCGACAGGGCGTCGACGTAGTGTCGCGTGGCGCGGAACAGGAGCGCGACCCAGATCCCGGCGAGGAGGAGGAGGGGGGCCGTCCAGGGGAGGACGTGAGTGCTTCCGGTCCGGCTCACGCCGAGGAACGCGAGTCCGAGAAGGACCGCCAGGACCGGCTTGAGGGTGCCGTCCACGACGGCCTTCGCCCTCGCCCGCTGGCGGGACGTGAGCGGCAGGTAGAGGAGGTTGAAGGCGGAATCGTTGAGGGTGTACTTGAAGGAGATGTCGGCGGCCCGCGGGAGCGAGATCGCCCAGAGGGCACCGCCCGTGACGAGGCCCGCGACACCTCCCACGGCGACCGAGGCGGGGAGGACGAGGAGGGCGGCGAGGACGCCCCACCGCTCCATGAGCCGGCCGGCGATGGCGAACTGAACGAAGAGTCCGACGGCGCCCGCCGCCACGCGGAAGTTGGACAGGAAGGTGACCATGCCCGCCGCGTTCCCGCCGTAGACCGACTTCAGGGTCAGGTCGAGCTGGTAGTCGGCGATCGTCCCGACCAGCGCGACGACGACCAGAGCGGTGGCGAGAGTGCGGGTCAGCGGGGAGGCGAAGACGAAGCGCACGTCCGCGACGAAGCCCTCGCCGGCCTCGACGGGGCTCCCGACGGCCGGCCGGGCCGCCGACGCCGCCTCGCGGGCGTGCCGGGCGTTGAGCCTCCTCACGATCGCCCAGCACCCGAGGACGGCGAGGACGACGATGAGCAGGAGGTCAGCCGCCCGGACCGCCGAGGCGAGGCGGCCGAGGAAGAGGCCGAATGCGACGCTGGCGACGACGCTCCCGCCCGAGATCACGCCGAAGAGGCGCTTGGCCTCGCGCGAGTCGAACACGTCTCCCGCGACGGTCCAGAAGACGATCATCACGACGTTCCCCGCCGCATCGAGCATCACCGCGAGCGTGAGCAGGAAGGGAAGCGTCTCGCCCACCGGCGTCGGCATGAGGACGCGCGCCGCAACGACGGCCGCCGCGATCGGCCCGAACGTGGCCGTGACGAGCTGGGAGGGCGTCAGCCGGCGGGCCGCGCGGCCGTGCAGCGCCACGGCCGCCACGAGCGCCAGCGGCGGCAGGACGAAACGGAAGGGGATGGCCCACGGCGGGAGCGCGCTGAGGAAGAGGGACCGGCCGACGACCTGCCCGGTGATGACGACTCCGCCGACCGCGAGGAGCGAGAAGAGGAGCATCAGCCCGACACGCGCCCCCTCGCCCGGCTGGATCCTCAGGAGGGTCTCGAGGACGGTTGCCCGGCGCGCGCTCGTCAGGCCGCCTCCCGCTGACGGACGGGACGAATCATCACGGCGGCACGCGGTCGCCTCGACTGGGGGCTACTCATTCTCGATGGACGGCGGATTCTGCCACGGCGTCTCAGGATCGTGGCGGCTGCCGTGTACGCGGCGGGGCGCGACTGCCGGCCGGGTCTGCCGGAGGCTTCAGACGATCCCGGTGATCCTCCCCCCGACGAGGTCGATCCGCTCCGCCTGGGGCGAAGCGGGGAGGCCCGGCATCCTCAGGATGTCGCCGAGGAGCGGCACCAGGTAGCCCGCTCCGGCCGCGAGGAGGACGCCGCGGACCGTGACGTCGAAGCCCTCGGGGCGGCCGACGAGACGCGGGTCGTCCGAGAGCGACATCTGGGTCTTGGCGACGCAGAGGGGGAGGTCCCCGTAGCCGAGCCGCTCCGCCTCTCCGAGGTCGCGATCGGCCTCGCGCGTCCACTCCACGGCGTCGGCCCCGTACATGTGGCGCGCGATCTTCGCCATCTTCTCCTTCGGCGGGTCGCCGCGCGAGTAGAGCGGGCGAAACGGCGACGACTTCGTCTCGGCGTGGGCGACGACGGCGGCGGCCAGCTCGACGGCGCCCGCGCCGCCTTTCTCGAACGCCTCGCAGACGGCGAACGGGGCGCCCCAACCGGCCGCGGCCTGCCGCACGACGTCGATCTCGTCCGCCCTGTCCGCCGCGAACCGGTTCAGCGCGATCACGGGTACCTCCCCGAAGTCGCGGATGCTCTCGAGGTGCTTGGCGAGGTTCGGGAGCCCCCTTTCGACGGCCGAAGGGTCGGGCTCGTCGAGGGCGGCCTTCGGCACGCCCCCGTGCCGCTTCAGGGCGCGGACCGTCGCCACGAGGACGACCGCCGCGGTGTCGAGGCCGGCGGAGACGCACTTCAAGTCGAAGAACTTCTCGGCGCCGAGGTCGAAGCCGAAGCCGGCCTCGGTGACGACCCAGTCGGCGAGGGAGAGGGCCGTCTTCGTGGCGAGGACCGAGCTGCAGCCGTGGGCGATGTTCGCGAAGGGCCCCCCGTGGACGAAGGCCGGGACCCCCTCGCCCGTCTGGACGAGGTTCGGGTGGAGGGCGTCCCGGAGGAGAGCGAGCATCGCCCCCGTCCCCCTCAGGTCCTCCGCGGTGACCGGCTCCTTCCCGAACGTCAGTCCGACGACGATGCGCGAGAGCCGGGCCCGGAGGTCTTCGGCGCCCTCGGCGAGGCAGAGCGCGGCCATCACCTCGGAGGCGGGGGTGATGTCGAAGCCGGTCTCGCGCGGCACTCCCTGCAGGACGCCCCCGAGCCCGATGACGACGTGCCGGAGGGCGCGGTCGTTCACGTCGAGGACGCGTCGCCAGAAGACGCGCCTCGGGTCGATCTCGAGGCGGTTGCCGTGGTGGACGTGGTTGTCGAGGAGGGCGGCGAGGAGGTTGTGGGCCGACGTGACGGCGTGGAAGTCGCCCGTGAAGTGGAGGTTGACGTCGTCCGAGGGGACGAGCCGGGCGCGGCCTCCCCCGGTCGCGCCGCCCTTCATCCCGAACGTCGGGCCGAGGGAGGGCTCACGGAGCGCGACGCAGGCCCTCTCGCCGAGCCGCGCGAGCCCCTGTGCGAGGCCGATCGACGTCGTCGTCTTCCCCTCGCCCGCGTCGGTCGGCGTGATGGCCGAGACGAGGACGAGGCGGCCGCGCGTCGGCGGAGAGCCGAATTCGGCCGGGAGGACCTTGGCCTTGTCGTGACCGAAGGGAACGAGCCGCTCCGAGGGGATTCCGAGGCTGGCGGCGACTTCGGAGAGGGGCCGGATCGACCCAGCGCCCATGTTTCCCTCCTCGGGACCCGGGCCTCGTCTCGGCCCCCGGGCCCTCAGGGAAGTATGGGCCGGGGTGGAGGGGCCGTCACGCCCCGGTCATTCGAAGCCCTGCAGCTTCTTCAGCGCCGCCACCTTGAGCGCCATGCTCGTGGCGGCGCCCCTCGAGATCGTCCGCACCTCCGACTCGGGAAGCGTGTGGAGAAGCCTCATCGCGAAGGCGGGCGGGGTCTTCGCGTTGTGGACGAGCGCGACGCGGACCTCGAGGTTCGAGAGCCACTGCGTCGACTTCATGATCGTCTCGGCCGTCTGGAACGTCAGGAACGGCGACTTCGCGATCCGGATCACCTCGTCGGCCGTCAGGCGCGGGTTCTTCAGGATCGAGTAGAGGACCTGGGGGTCGCTGTCCTGCGCGAGGATCGCCCGCTCGACCCGGTCGGCCTTCGCCGCCAGGAGGAGCTTCTCCATCCGGGAGAGGGAGCGGAGCCGGTCCCAGACGCTCTGCTGCCGGGCGTCGTCCGTCCCCTCGTCGACCACCTCCTCGCCCGGCACGTCGGGAACGGCCCGCAGCGCCTCCACGAGCGGCGCCGTGTCGCCGTCGAGGGCGAGGGCGAATCCGTCCGCCAGGGGGGCGACGACGGTGGCCGTGGCCGCCGCCTCGCCGCCCCCCGCGAGGCGCAGGACGATCGAGAGCCGGGTGAAGATCGCGAGCTTCTCTCTCGTCGGCAGGCGGAGGCCGCCCGCGGAGAGGTTCGTCCGCGCCTCGGCGGCGAGCTCCTCCTCCGATTCGAGCTCCACCGTGAATGCCTGCGGTCCGGTCCGGATCGTCCTCACGCCGGCCTCCCCCGTGTCGAGTGTAGTGCCCGCGCGGCCGGCCCGTAGAATCCGGGCACCGATTCCGCCCCGGAGACAGCCAGGAGGTCCCATGAAGACGACGACCGCAGCTCTCGCTCTCGGCGCGCTCCTCTCCACCTCGACGGTCCTCGCGCAGGCCGACCCGCACGCCGGGCACGCGCACGCCGCCCCCGCGGCGACGGCTCCCGCGGCGGCGACCGCCGCTCCCGCTTTGCCGCCGAACGAGGCGATCCCGCCCGACGCCGACGGCGCGAAGGCGGCCCTCGCGAGGTCGCCGCGGCACGGCGAGTGGGTCGACCTCCCGCTCGCCGACGGGACGAAGCTCCTGACCTGGGTCGTCTACCCGGAGTCGAAGGCTAAAGCCGGGGCCGTCCTCGTCATCCACGAGATCTACGGCCTGACCGACTGGGTGCGGGGCGTCGCCGACCAGCTCGCCGAGGACGGCTTCATCGCCCTCGCCCCCGACCTCCTCTCGGGTCTCGGCCCGAACGGCGGCGGGACGGAAGCGCTCGGGGCCGACGTGACGAAGACCATCCGGACGCTGACGCCGGAGCAGGTCGCCGCGCGGCTCGACGTCGTCCGCGACTACGCCCTGAAGCTCCCGGCGGCCAGCGGGAAGAGCGCCTCGGTGGGCTACTGCTGGGGCGGGTCGATGAGCTTCGCCTACGCGGCCGCGCAGCCGAAGCTGGACGGGGCGATCGTCTACTACGGCTCGTCCCCGGCAGACCCCGCGACGTACGCGAAGATCGCCGCGCCCGTCCTCGGCCTCTACGGCGCCGACGACGCGCGAGTGAACGCGACGATCCCGGCGGCCGAGGCGGAGATGAAGAAGCTCGGGAAGCCGTTCACCGCGCACCTCTACGAGGGGGCAGGGCACGGCTTCCTGAGGCAGCAGGCGGGGCGCGAAGGCGCGAACCGCAAGGCCGCCGAGCAGGCCTGGGAGGCGACCCTCGCCTTTCTGCGCGCCCGGTTGAAATAGGTCCGGCGCGGCCTCAGGGCCGCCTCAGGGCCTCATGCGCCAGAAGGTCCAGGCCTCGTGCGGGACGCCGGCGTCCTCGATCGAGGAGAACCCCGCCGCGCGGGCGTACCTCTCGAGGGTGTCGCGGCGAAGGACGGTCCCCGTCCCCTCGGCGCCGGGGCCGTTCATCGCCGAGGAGAGACACGTCAGGACGCTCCAGCCGTAGTTGAGCCGGTCGTTCGGGGTGGCGGGGAGCGAGAACGCCTCGCCCGACTTCTCCTCGACGACGAGGACCGTGCCGCCTGGGGCGGCGAGGCGGCGCATGGCGTCGAGGGCCTCGACGGGTCGCGGCATGTCGTGGAGCGACTCGAAGGCGACGACGAGGTCGTACCCGCCGGGCAGGCCGGGCGAGGCGGCGTCGGCGGCGTGGAAGGCCGTCCTCGGGCGGACCCCGTGCGCCTCCGCGTTCGCCCGGGCCGTGTCGACGGCCTGCGGGTCGAAGTCGATGCCGTCGACGTGGACGAGGGGGTAGCCCTTCGCCAGTGCGACAGACGCCCAGCCGGCGCCGCAGCCGACATCCAGGACCCGCGAGGGAGGCGCGGACTTCAGGCGCGCGTCCAGGTCCGCGATGCGGGGGATCCACTCCGTCGAAAGGAGCGCGAGGAACGCGGCCCGGCCGAGGTCGGCCTGCGCGGTCCGCGCGTCCTCGGTCCCTTCCGGGATCCCGTCGCCGGTGCGGAACGCCTCGAGGAGGGCCGGCAGCTTCTCTGCGAGAGCGACGAGGCTTCGGGGCCGTGCGGCGGACCAGAGGAGGCTGTCGCGCTCGGTGAGGACCTCGACGGCCGCGGGAGGAAGGAAGAACCGCCGTTCCGCGGCCGGCGCGGCGGGGTCCTCGCAGCCCAGGATCTCCGCCGCCGCCTGCTGCTCGAGCCACTCCCTCACGTACCGCTCGTGCGTCCCGGTGCGCGACCCGAGCTCGGCCGAGGTCGAGGGGCCGTGCCGGGCGAGGTCGTCGTAGAAGCCGAGCTTCTCGCCGAGGTAGATCGTGAGGACGTCGTGGAAGGCGAGGGTGGCGCCCGCGATGCGGGCGGCGAGGCGTTCGGCGTCGGAGATCACGTCGGGATGTTCTCACCCCGCAGCCGGGCTCGGCGCGGAGCCCGGTTTGCGGCAAGCCCCGGGTGACGCCCGGGTCGCCGGCCGCTCTCAGCGGATCCGGCGGAACGAGACCTTCACGTGCCGGAGGTCGGGGCGGGACTCGAGCGGGCCGTCCTCGATCGAAACGGGCTCGCCCGCGAAGAAGTAGGGGCGAAGCTCCTCGCGCGGCGGCGGGGCGGCGAACGCGAAGTGGAGAGTGGCGGGCCTGCCGTGGAGCTCCTGGGACGTGAGGTACGAGACGAGCGCGTGCTCGGCGGAGTGGTACCCGTTCTTCCAGAGGTGCTGCTTGGCGCCCCGCCGGGCCGGATCGTCGAGGTCGACCCAGCTCCAGACCTCGCCGTGCTCGCGGTCGACGAGCCTCTCGAGCCAGCAGGCGTAGGACTTCTCGAGATAGCCGGTGTAACGGCGATTCGTCAGCGCGAGCGTCGCGGCGGCCTGGTCGAGCTCGGCGGCGATCCACCAGGTCACCCCGGCGTCGAGCGAGCCGTCGCGCCGGAGGCCCGAGGCCCAGCAGCCCTCGCGCGGGAGGAACGCCCGGGCGAAGACCGACGGCATTCTCTCCCGCGCCCAGGAGGCGAGCGCCGGGTCGCCGAGGAGCGCGCCGATGCGCTCGATCATCCAGAGCGCCTTGACCGTATGGCCGAAGTCGGTGTGGCGCGAGCCGAGGCCCCTCTCGAGCGGGTCGTGGAGCGTGCCGTGGAAGAGGCCCAGCTCCTCGGTCCAGAAGCGGTCGGCGAGGACCCGGGCGATCCGCGCGAGGTCCGACCGGAGCTTCGCGCGATGCGGCTCGGGGGCGACCGGGGCGAGGAGGAGCGCGTAGGCGTTCACCTGGTCGAGCGACGCGACGAGCTCCACGCGGGCCGTCTCGCTTCCGACGCCGCCCGCAGCCCAGCGCAGGACCCCGGTCTCCCGATCGTCGTACCGGTCGAAGATGCCGTCGTAGAGGAGGAGCGCGTCCGCCAGGACGCCGGGGTCGCGCGTCAGGTAGGCGTAGAACGCGAGGGCGAGGTTCGCGTAGGCGAGGTCCTGAGCGTTGCGGGCCTCGACGGGAGGGCCCCCCTCTCCCGCCCTCCACCACGACACGGCGCTGCGGGTCTCCCTGTCGAGGGCGTGCTCCCTCAGGTGGTCGACTCCCGCCTTCGCGAGCACGAGGTACCTCTCCTCTCCGGTGACGTGGAAGGCCACGCCGTAGAAGAAAGCCTGGCGCGACCTCATCCGCGTGAACTCCTTGCCGAGCTGGGACGAGACCCACGGGCCCGCGACGAGGATCTCGCCGCACGGCAGGTCGGGATCGACGAGCGTGCCGTCGTCGCAGCGGAACGTGGGGAACGCCCCGACGGGGGAGCCGAGCGCCTCGGGTCGGAGCCAGAAGGGAGCGAGGTCGCGGGAGAGGTGCTCCACCCACGCCTCCCCCGGCGGGAGCGGCGCGGCGGCGGGCTCGAACGGCCGGGCACCGCAGGACGCGGCGCCGAGGAGCGCGCCGAGCCCGAGGGGGGCGAGGCGGGCGAAACGTGAAAGGGCGCGGCGGGCGGAACTCACGGCGAAGTCCGCCCGACAGACTACCAGCGGGAGGCGCGGCTCACGCGTGGGAGGGATGAAGGAGCAGGGGGCTCCTCTCGAGCGCCCCGGCGAGAATCCGGCCGACGGCCGCGGTCTCGAGGAGGAAGGCGTCGTGCCCGCTGGGGGAGGCGAGCTCGTGGTATCGCGCGCCGGTGGCGCGGACCCATCTCCGGACCTCTTCGGGCGGGTAGAGGAGGTCTCCCGGGATCCCGACGCCGGTCAGCTCTCCGCGGAAGGCGCCGAGCGCCGCGCCGACGCCTCCCCGGCCCCGGCCCACGTCGTGCGCGTCGAGGGCGTCGAGGAGTGCCAGGTAGCTCCCGGCCTCGAATCGCCGGACGAGCTTCTCTCCGTGGTGCGCGAGGTAGTCGCGGACGGGATGAGCGCCCGTCGAGGCGGGGCGGAAGCGTCGCTCGACCTCGCCCGGGGTGCGGTAGGTGAGCATCCCGACCATCCGCGCGAGGGCGAGGCCCGCGCGGGGGGCCTCCTCGATGGCGGTCCGGTGGACGTGGTTCCAGGCCGCGCCCCAGGCGGTGGGGGAGGCGGGCGCGGCGAAGGCGATCGCGGCGCGGGCCCGGTCCGGAAACGTGGCGCAGTGCTCGAGCGCCACCATGCCGCCGAGGGAGCCCCCGGCGACGAGGGCGGGGCGCTCGGCGCCGAGGGCCGTGGCGAGGGCCTGGGCGAGACGTGCCATGTCGCGGGTGGTGACGGCGAGCGGCGTCCCGGCGCGGTCCTCCCCGCGCGCGAAGCGCGTGCCGTAGCAGGAGCCGAGGAGGTTCGGCGCGAGGACGGCGAAGCGGCGCGTGTCGATCGGCCGGCCCGGCCCGACGAAGGGGCCCCACCCGCCGAGGTCGGCGGGGGAGCCGGTGAGCGAGTGGAAGAGGAGGACGACGTTGTCGCCCTCTGAGTCGACCCGGCCTTCGAGCCGGAAGGCCTGTTCCACGTCGTGGAGGACCTCGCCCGACTCGAGGACGAAGTCGCCCGAGCGAAGCATCGAAAGCCCGTGGAGGAGAGCCGTGGCGTCGGCGGTGCCGCTCACGGGGCGCCTCCGACGAACGTGCCGCACTCCTCGTCGCCCGGCGGGGCGTCGTAGGCGAGGACCCGGAGCGGGACGCGGTGGGCCCGCGCGAGGCGCGCCGCCTCCGGCGCGACCACTTCCGCGCCCGCCCCGGCGAGGGCGAGGAGATCCTCGTGCGAGAGCCGCGGCAGCGGGCGGGCGTCCGCGTGACGGCGCGGGTCGCGGTCGTAGACCCCGTCGACGTCGGTGACGATGTGGCAGGGCGCGGCGCCGAGCGCGGCGGCGATGGCGACGGCGCTCGTGTCCGAGCCTCCGCGCCCGAGCGTCGCGACCTCGCGGTCGTCGCGCTCGCCCTGGAAACCGCTGACCACGGGAACGACGCCGCGAGAGAGGAGGGAACGGAGACGACGGGCGTCGACGCTGGCGACGCGCGCGGCGCCGAAGTCGCCGTCGGCCCTCACCCCGGCCTCGCCGCCGCGGAGGCTCCGGGCGGGGACGCCGAGGCCGTGGAGGGCCGCGGCGAGGAGGGCGGCGGAGAGGTCCTCGCCCGTGGCGAGGGCGCGGTCGACCTCGCGGCCGGCGCCGCTCTCGCCCCTCCGGGTCACCAGCGCGCCGAGCGTCCCGAGGATGCGGTCCGTCGTCTGCCCCATCGCGCTCACGACCACGACGACGCCGCGGCCGCCGGCGACGAGGGAGGCGACGCGCCGCGCCGCGCGTCGGATCCGCGAGGGCGTTCCGAGCGACGTCCCGCCGAACTTGACGACGACGGTCTGGGGTGCGGCGCTCATCGCGTCGCCCCCGGGGCGGAGTCGAGCCGCGAGAGGGCTGCGTCGAGGTCGGCGAGGAGGTCCGCCGGGTCCTCCAGGCCGACCGAGAGGCGGACGAGGTCGGGGGAGACCCCCGCCGCGAGCCGCTCCTCCTCCGCGAGCTGCTCGTGGGTCGTCGTCCAGGGGTGGATGACGAGGCTCTTCGCGTCGCCGACGTTCGCGACGAGGGAAAAGAGCCGGAGCCTCGCGATCAGGTTGCGCGCGGCCTCCTCCGCCGAAACGCCCGAGGGGGGCTTCACCCCGAACGTCAGGACGCCGCCGAAGCCGCCGCCGAGCGTGCGCGCGGCCGTCTCGTGCGTCGGGTGCGAGGCGAGGCCGGGGTAGCTCACCCAGGCGACGCTCGGGTGCGCCTCGAGGTGTCGGGCGACCGCGAGGGCGTTCTCGGAGTGGCGGCGGATCCGGAGGGGAAGCGTCTCGAGGCCCTGCAGGAAGAGGAACGCGTTGAACGGGGAGACGGTCGCGCCGACGTCCCGGAGGAGGACGGTGCGGAGGCGCGCGGCAAACGCCGCCGGGGCGAAGGCCGAGAACGAGAGGCCGTGGTAGGCCGGCTCGGGGTCGGAGAAGAACGCGCGGAAACGGGGCGACGCGTCCCAGTCGAACCGGCCGCCGTCGACGACGACGCCGCCGATGGCGGTCCCGTGGCCACCGATCCACTTCGTCGCCGAGTGGATCACGACGTCGGCGCCGTGCTCGACGGGGCGGCAGAGAAGCGGCGTGGCGAACGTGTTGTCGACGACGAGCGGGATCCCCGCCGCGTGGGCGACGCCGGCGAGGGCGCCGAGGTCCGGGACGTCCAGGCGCGGGTTGCCCACCGTCTCGACGTAGACGGCCCTGGTCGTCGCGTCGATCGCCGCCGCCACGCGGGTGGTTCCCCCGGGGCCCGAGGCGTCGACGAACCTCACCGCGATGCCGAGGCGCGGGAGCGTGTGGGCGAAGAGGGCCCAGGTGCCGCCGTAGAGGGAGGTCGTCGAGACGATCGACTCGCCGGACCGTGCCAGGTTCAGGAGGGCGAGGGTCTCGGCGGCCTGGCCGCTCGCCGTGGCGACGGCGGCGACGCCCCCCTCGAGCGCGGCGACCCGCCGCTCGAAGACGTCGGTCGTCGGGTTGCCGATGCGCGTGTAGATGTTCCCGGACTTGCGGAGCCCGAAGAGGTCGGCGGCGTGGGCGGGGTCGTCGAAGACGTACGACGTCGTCGCGTAGATCGGGACGGCGCGCGCGTTCGTGGCCGGGTCGGCGGTCTCCTGCCCGGCGTGGATCGCGAGCGTGGCGGGGCGGAGGGCGAGGCGGGTCTCGGTCTCGGTCGAGGTGGCCATGGCGGTTCCTTTCATCGTCGCGGGGTGCACAAGCGAAAACCGGCCCTCTCTCGCGAGAGGGCCGGTCGGGTTGCCGTCGTTCGGCTGGTTACGCCCGGGGCGTCACATTCGCCGTCCCGTCGCGTGCCCCGACTCCTCCTGCGAGAGCGCGGAAGAGCTGCACATGGGCATCGACATGTACATGGCGAAGACGGCGACGGGGCGGGCCACGGCCGCGGCGGGCGTGCTCGAGGGCGAGCTCGGGGCGGCGAGGCGGGTCATGGCGACGCAGGGTAAGGGAACCGCCCCGGCCCGTGTCAAGGGAAAAGCGTGGACCCGGTCCGGCGGCGCCTCCCCGATCTCGCGTATCGTTCGGGCGCGGCGGCGCCCGGCGCACCGTCCGAAGGAGCTTCGATGCGCGTGTCCCGAACGGTTCCTGCAGGCCTCGTCCTCTCCTCCCTCTTCCTCGGCGGCTGTTCGTCGATGAACGTCGGCTCGCAGCAGGTCGAGGAGGCGGCGCTCGCGAAGGTGAAGACCTTCGCCGTCGTCGTGGCGCCGCAGGACAAGGTGCCGATGGACCCGGCGCTCCGCGACTTCCTCGGGAAGCGCATCACCCCCGCCATCGTCGCCGAGCTGACGGCGAAGGGGTACTCCGAGGCGCCCGAGGCGACCGCGGACGTGCTCGTCGCGACGCAGGCCTTCATCGGCGTCGCGGACGTCGGCGCGATCCGGTGGAACCCCACCGTCGTGACCTGGTACCCGTGGGGCCCCATCAGCACCGGTTTCTTCGCCTCTTCCTCCGTCGGCAAGGAGATCTCCTTCGTCGTCGACGTCGGGAACCTCGGGGCGCAGAAGCTCTACTGGCGCGGCTGGGCGGCGGGCGCCGTGGAGGTCGGGGCGCAGCACGACCCGAAGAAGGTCCGGCGCCTCGTGGACGCAGTCCTCGCGGGCTTCCCGAAGGCGAAGGGCTGACGGGGGGAAGGGGCGGGATCGAGGGCTCTTCCCGGCGGTCCGAAGCCTGGCGAGAACCGGCCCTCTCTCGCGAGAGGGCCGGTCGTGTGGCCTTTCCCCGGCCGGTGACGCTGCGGCGGGCAGGACTCGGGGTCTCGTCGTGTGCTCCGGGTCTCTCTGGGAACGCGCGGGAGTCTTCCGGCAGGGGACCGGACGACTTCCGGGGCGTGACGAGGACGATCAGGGCCCCGATCGGGTTTCCTGTTGACCCCCGGGTCAATCGCAACCCCGGGCAGGTCTCCGTTCCTGCTCAGAACCTGACCCGAGACCGTGAGTATTCGCTGTGGAGGGCCTGGCACGGTTCTGGCTACTGTTGCCTCCAACAGGGATGAGGAGGATAGGGATGCTCAAGGCGGCAGTTGTCACGGTCGTGACGTTCGTCCTCGGTTTCTCGGCGGGAGCGGCGGAGATCCGCCCCGTCAATAGACCGGTTTCCGAGCAGTACATCGTGGTCCTGAAGGACTCGGCGGTCCGTCCCGGGAACGCTCCGGGCGGCGGACCCACGGTCGGCATGATGGCCTCCGACCTTGCGACCCGTTACGGCGCCGAGCGGATGCTGCACGTCTACGAGAACGCCCTCAAGGGGTTCGCGGTGCGCATGCCCGCGGCGCGGGCGAAGCTCCTGGCCGGAGACCCGAACGTCGCCTACATCGAGGAGGACGGCGAGGTCCACGCGATCGCCACCCAGTCGAACGCGACCTGGGGGCTGGATCGCATCGACCAGCGCAGCCTGCCCCTGAGCGGGACGTACACCTACAACCAGACGGGGAGCGGTGTCCGGGCGTACATCGTCGACACGGGCATCCGCCTCAGCCACTCGGAGTTCGGCGGGCGGGCCGTCTTCGGCTTCGACGCCTTCGGCGGGAACGGGAACGACGGCAACGGGCACGGCACCCACGTGGCCGGCACCGTGGGCGGTTCCGTCTACGGCGTCGCCAAGAACGTGACCCTCGTGGCGGTCCGCGTCCTGGACAACAACGGCTCCGGCACGAACAGCGGTGTCATCGCCGGCGTGGACTGGGTGACCGCGAACCACGTCAAGCCTGCCGTCGCGAACATGTCCCTCGGTGGAGGCGCCAGCTCGGCGCTCGACACCGCGGTCAACAACTCGATCAGCGCCGGCGTGACCTACGTCCTGGCGTCCGGCAACGACAACGTCGACGCGTGCAACTCCTCGCCCGCGCGCGTGGCGGCGGCCATCACCGTCAACTCCAGCACGTCGTCCGACGCCCGTTCGTCGTTCTCGAACTGGGGCAGCTGCACCGACATCTTCGCTCCCGGCTCCAGCATCACCTCGGCCTGGTACACGGGCGACACGGCCACGAACACGATCAGCGGCACGTCCATGGCGTCTCCGCACGTCGCCGGCGTCGCCGCCCTGTATCTCCAGTCCAACACCAGCGCGGCCCCCGCAACGGTCTGGGGGGCGATTCGCGACAGCGCCACGTCGGGCGTGATCTCCGGCGTGAACGGCTCGCCGAACCTGCTCGTGTACTCGCAGCTGACGACGACGACGACCTACTCCATCTCCGGCAACGCCGGGACGAGCGGCGCGACGGTCGCGGCCAGCGGCGTCTCGACGACCTCCGACGCGAGCGGCAACTACACGATCGCCGGCCTCGACGCGGGGACCTACTCGGTGACGGCCTCGAAGACGGGCTGCACCTTCTCGCCCACCTCGATCTCGGTCACGGTCGGCCCGAGCGCGACCGGGAAGAACTTCACCGCGACCTGCTCGACCGGCGACACGGCGCTGACGAGCGGCGTGACCCTCGCAGGCGAGAGCGTCGCCAAGGGCGCGTGGAAGTACTACTACATCGACGTCCCCTCGGGCGCGACGAGCCTCACCTTCGCGACGACGAGCGCCACGGGCGACGTCGACATCTACACGCAGTTCAACGCCAAGCCGACCTCGTCGTCCTACGTCTGCCGTCCGTACTCCTCGTCGGGCAACGAGACCTGCACGGCGACGAATCCGAGCGCCGGGCGCTGGTGGCTCGGGGTCTACGGCTATGCGGCGGCGAGCTACTCCGTCACCGCGACGGTCCAGACGGCGACGGTGACCTACTCCATCTCCGGCAGCGCCGGGACGAGCGGCGCGACCGTGACCGCCGGGACGAAGTCGGCCACGTCGGACTCGAGCGGGAACTACTCGATCACGGACCTCGCGGCAGGCACCTACTCCGTCTCGGCCTCGAAGACGGGCTGCACCTTCTCGCCGACGTCGATCTCCGTCACGGTCGGCCCGAACGCGACCGGGAAGAGCTTCACCGCCTCCTGCGGCAGCACGGGTCAGGTCGAGCGGCTCGCCAACGGCGGGTTCGAGACGCTGACGGCCTCGACGAACAGCGCGCCCGACGGCTCCTGGTCGCGCACGGCCTACTCCGGCACCTCGTTCAACACGCTCATCGCGAACGGCTCCGCCCCGCGCACGGGGACCGACTACGCCTACCTGGGCGTCTACAACTCGGCCTCGCAGACCGTGACGAGCGCCAATGCCGTGATCCCCGCCGCGGCCACGAGCGCCACGCTCACGTTCTACGTCTCGATCGTGACGAGCGAGACGACGACGTCCAAGGTCTACGACAAGCTCAGCGTCCAGCTCGTCAACGCCTCGACGGGCTCGGTCCTCGCCACGCTCGGCACCCTCTCGAACCTGAACAAGACCGGGAGCGCCACGACGTACGCCCTCAAGAGCTTCGACGTGACGACCCACAAGGGGAAGACCGTGAAGGTCCGGTTCGTCGCGACGAACGACTCGTCGTACGTCACGACCTTCCGGATCGACGACGTCAGCCTGAAGTCCGACGGCTGACGGCCCTCGGGGCAGGCCTGTCGGGAAGACCGGGGGAGGAGAGCGATCTCCTCCCCTTTTTCGCCTTCGGGGGCCACGGCCCGGAGCGTCGTCCGCCCCGGGCGCGCGGAGGACCGGGCGGCCCGGAAGGGAGTCGCAGGGCGCGGCGGACGTTCAGAGGGCCCGCGTCCTCGTCATCATCGAGAAGAGCCGGGCCCCCTTCGGGACCGAGGCGAAGGCGTGGAAGAGGAGGACGACGCCGTCCGTCGGGGCCCGAACCTCCACGACGGCGTCGGCGAGCCGGGGAGGAAGCGCCCGGCAGAGTGAAGGGTCGGCGAGCCGGACGACGACGTCCCCGGCCTTCACCGGCGTTCCGGGCTCGACGGCAGCGTCGACGAGTCCTCCGATGGGCGCGTGGACCGACCGGTAGTCGCCGATCGAGCAGCAGGTCAGGCGCCCGGGCGGCGCCTCGGGCTCTCCGTGAAGGACGCCGTAGTGACGGAGGGCCGAAGCGATCCGGCGGGCGTCGGCCCTCCCGGCTTCGAGCGAGAAGGCGTTCATCGAGCCGAGCTCGACGGTGAAGCCGTCGACGAGGCGCGGAACGTCGGTCCGGCCCAGTCTCCCGAACGCGTCGGAGAGGTCCTGCCAGGGGACGAAAGAGGCCTCGTCGAGCGCTCCGCCGAAACGCGCGGGGACCTCGAGGATGAAGGGGAAGCCGAAGGCGCGCGCGGCCGCGACGGCGCCCTCGGGGGCGTAGAGGTAGCGGGGCGCGCGGTCGCCCGTGTGGAGGTCGAGGACGAGGTCCGCCTCGACGGCCAGCCTCTGGATCGCGAGGGCGAACTCGAGGCGGGAGTCGATGCCCCATGTCCTCCCCTCCTCCTCGACCGCGTCGAGGGCGGCCTTCAGGGCCTCGCGGAAGCCGACGCGGACGTCGCCGACGGGGGAAGACTGGTGAGCGGCCGCGAACGACTCGACGTCGACGTAGCAGGCGGCCGAGGCCGAGCGCGACGGGCCGGTGAGGTAGAGGTAGCCGCGGTTGAAGTTGTTGCCCGTCTGGAAGTCGTAGACGCCGGCGACGTAGTCCCCGACCTGCTGGTTCGCCGAGACCGGGTTGACCCGGGGCACGAGCACCACGGTGCCGCGGAGAGGCTCGCTTTCCAGAAGCTCGAAGAGGGCGAGGATCGCGGCATTTCCCTGGAGCTCCCCGCCGTGGACGTTCGCCTGGACGTAGACGAGGGGCCTCTCCTCCCGCCCGTGCGCGACGAAGACCGGCGCGGTCAGGGCGTGCCCGGTCGCGTTCGTTCGTACGACGACGTCCCGTCGCTCCCATTTCGCCATCGGCCTCTCCTCCCCGCGAGTCTAGCGGAGGGCGAGGGGGTCGAAGGCGCGGGTCTCAGGGAACGCGGAACGTCGTCGTCGCGCGGCCGCTCCCGCTCCGCCCGCCGGCCGACCCGACCTTGCCGAGGTCGAGCGTCACCGTGACCTCGTCTCCCGGGGAGAAGTCGCGGGACGGGACGAACCTGAGGAGGCGGTCCTCCTCGAGCCACTCGATCGTTCCCGGGATCTCTCCCGAGAGGGACCCGACCGCGAGGATCGCGTCGTCCTCCACCGAGCTCTCGTCGAGGGGCACCGTGACGAAGAAGCTCACGGCGATCCTCCTCGCCGCGACGACGGAGCCCGGAGCGGGCCAGACGTCGGCGACGCCCGGCTCGACGCCGGAAGGCCCCGAAACGGAGCCGAGAGGGACCTCGAGCGCGACGCCCAGGAACACGGGTGGCAGCGGGGGCGGGGGAGGGAGCGGAAGCCGGCCGTCGTCCACGGCGTCGATCGCGAGGACGACGAGGAGGACGACGGTGAGGGCTGCGAGGACGATCCAGAAGACGGGGACCTTCTCGAGGACGACCTTCGCCTCGACGCGTTCGCCCGCCTTCAGCACGATCTCCTTCTCGACCGATCCCTTCAGGGGGACGACGTCGCCGTTCTCGTCGATCCTCTTCGCGGTCCGGAGGAGGTACCTCCCGGGCGGGAGGTCCGCGAGCGACCAGGAGGAGGCCATCGACCGGGCCACGGTCGTCCGTGACCCTCTCTCGAGGCGGGTCAGCTCCGCGAGAACGGGATACCCGACCGGAGAACCCGAGTCCCTCTCGCCGGTCGTCCGGAAGACGGCCACGGCGAGCTCCGCCGACTCCCCTCCGGGCGCCTCGAGCGCCGAGCGGGAAAGCCCGACCGAGACGCAGCCGTCGAAGGCGAGCGGGGCGAGGGCGACGAGGACGAGCCGGGCGACCCGGCGGAGACCGACGATCCGTTCGGACATCGGCGGGAATCGTCCTGCCGGCCTCCCCGGCTGTCAACGAATGGGCTATGTTTCGCACCGGAGGCCCTTCATGCTGCACGCGCTCCTTCGCGCCGCCGCCGCGGCGGCCCTGCTCGCTGCATCCGCGACCGCTCTCGCCGACGGGAGCGCCTGGCGCGTCGACTTCTGGCCGGTCGGGGGCGTCGAGGGAGCGACGGGGGACCGTGAAGCCGGCGCGGATGGAGCGTTCTGGATCGCCGCCGCCGAGTACGACAACCCCACCGGCGGCTGGACGCCTTACGTCCAGAGGCTCACGCCGTCCGGCGCCCTCTCCCGGTGGCGGCTCGACTCCGCGCCTCGGTCCTTCTTCCCCTCGGCCGTCCGCAGGCACGCGGCGACGGGCCGCGTGACCGTTCTCGTCCCGCTCACCGCCGAGCGTCGGGCGCTCGTCTACGTCCTCGACCCGGCGGCGGGGACGACGACGAGGAGCGAGGTCCCGTTCTTCGCCCGTTCGCTCCGTCTTGACCCCGCGGACGGCTCGTCGTGGCTCGTCGGCGAGGGCGTCGTGGGGCGGCTCGCCGACGGGACGCTCCGGACGTTCACGATCGCCGGGGTCGTCGAGGGGGCGGACCGCTTCGACGCGGCCCGGAGGCTCTGGCTCCGGACGGAGAACGGACGCCTCCTCGCGCTGGCGACGGACGGCGAGCTGAGGTCTTACGAGCCGCCCGCTTCCGTCGGCACGCTCCTGACCATCGACGAGCCGGGTGCCGAGCTCTGGAGCGTCGACGGCGGGAACGACCGCCTGGTGAGGTTCCGGCCCGCGACGGGGGAGAGGACCGGGTTCCCCCTCGTTCGCCCCGTCGCGAACTGGGCGGGGATCGCGGCCTCTGCAGGATCGGTGTCCCTCGCGGCCTCCTACGGCCCGCACGTCCTCGCCCACGACGTCGCGGGGCTGGCCGACGGGACGACGACGATCGTCTCCACCGGCCCATCGGGCGACGCGGCGGCCTCGACCACCGTTCCTATCGCCGCCGTCGCGTCGACGCCCCTGCGGGACGACACGACCGTCTCGCCGACCTCCCGGACCCTCTACGCGCCGGCCGAGGGCGGCCGCGCGCTCTTCACGACGAGCGGCGAGGCCTACCGCGCCGTCCCGTGGTCGGGAGGCGGGGCGTTCCTCGTCCTGACGGGCGGGGTGGAGCTCTGGTCCCCCCTTCCGTCCGGAGCCCCGTTCGAGACCCGGCAGGTCCTCCCCGTGGTCGTCGAGGTCCGTCCCGGCGATCCGACGCGGAACTTCTTCACCGAGGTCGCGCTCGCGAACTTCGACGCCGAGCGGGACGTCGTCCTGACGCTGACGACGGCGAGCGCCGTCCACACCCTCGCGGTCGATCTCGCCGCGGGAGCGACGCGCGTCTTCCCGAACGTCGTCCAGGCCTTCCGCGACCTCGGGGGAGCCGCGCTCCCGCCGGGCGAGACCGTCGCGGGGACGCTCGCGGCCGTCTTTCGGAACGGCTCGGGGAGCCTCTCGGCCCGCGTCTTCACGCGCTTCCCCGACGCGTCGACGACGGGGCTCGGATTCACGTCGCTGGACGCGTCCCGCGAGTCGCGGGTCTTCCGCAAGACGCTCAACGGCCTGAAGAACACCGCCGGCTTCCGCACGAACGTGGCGGTCGCGAACCTCTGCGGCCTCGACGGCGGCTGCGAGACCCTCGACGTCTCGGCCGACTTTTTCGACGACGCGACGGGCACGGCGGTGGGGACGGTGGCTCTCCAGGTGCCGCCCGGGCAGTGGCGCCAGCTCGACGCTCCGCTCGCCGGGTTCCCCGGGGCGGTCGGCGAGACGTTCTCGGTCCTGTTCGTCCCGTTCTCGGCGGGTTCAGCAGCCTACGACGCCTACGCCACGGTCGTCTCGAACGCGAACCAGGACGCCGCCTTCGTGAGGGCCTCCCCCGCGGAGAGGGCCTCGAACCTGGCGCTGCCGGTCGTCACGGACGCCGGGGGGATCGGGACCCGTTTCACGTCGGAGTGCGCGATCACGAACACGACGGGAGGTCCGGCGGTGGCCGACGTGACCTTCACGTCGTCGATCACGGGGAGCACGGTGTCGGAGACCCTCAGCCTCGGGACCGGGCTCGGCGTCCTCTGGCCCAACGCGGTGGACCACTTCCGGGCGCTCTCGCCCGGGTCGGTGCGCGCCGACGACTACGGGCCGGTGAAGATCGCCTTCCGCAATTTCGCTTCGGGCTTCGCCTCCGTGAGGACCACCGCCTCGAACGGTACGGGGCTCGGCTTCACGGCGATCGACCCCTTCGTCGAGCGGGCGAAGCGGACGAAGAGGATCGTGGGCCTCGTGCAGAACGACCGCTTCCGGACGAACCTCGCGGTCGTCCACGCCGGCGCCACCGGGACCGACCCGAACGCGTCCCTGACTCTCACCGTGACCGTCCGGGATGCCTCCGGGGCCGCGGTCGGAGCCCCGCTCACGAAGACGCTCGGTCCCGGCCAGCTGCACCAGTGGACGCGCATCCTCGCGGATTTCCTCGGCGCGGCCGGAGAGGGGTTCACCGCGACGATCGAGCGAACGGCCGGCTTCGACCCGTTCGACGCCTACGTGACGGTCATCGACAACGCCTCGACGGACCCGGTCTTCGTCCGGGCGGAGTAGGCCCTCCGAATCCTCCACGGCACGCTTCGTCGCGGGGTGTCCCGCCCCCCGAGTCCCGGCCCCTCGGGGGACGACGCCCGGGCGGGAGCGCGTGCAACGAGAGCCACGGCCGGTTATCCTCCCCGCATGGCAGCCTTCCCCCCGAGGACGCTGGACGTGCGGGAGCCTTCCCCGCGCGGCGCCGCCGGCCCGCACCTCCTCGACAACATGGGCGAGGTGCACCTCCTCGACCGCCCGGTCCTCACGATCGGAGCGGCGCGCGACAACGACGTCGTCGTCCGGCTCCCGGGAGTCTCCCGGCTCCACGCCCGGATACTCCGGGAAGGAGGCGGGGTCTTCTGGCTCGAGGACGTCGGGAGCCGGTACGGAACGACGGTCAACGGCGCGGTCGTGACGAGGGCGCGTCTCGCCCACGGCGACGAGGTCGCCATGGGCGGGTGGCGCGCGGCCGTGAACCTCGACTGAGGCTCCCCGCACCGATCTCATAACATCCGGCGACCGAGCCGAAGGAGCCCGAGCCGAGCGATGCCTCTCACCGAAGGGACCCGCCTGGGCAACTGCCGCCTCGTCCGGAAGCTGGGCGAGGGAGGGATGGCCGAGGTCTGGGAAGCGGTCGACGTCTCGCTCGAGCGGCACGTGGCGATCAAGGTCGTCAGGGAGACGATCTCGAGCCTCCCCGAGTTCGACGCGCGGTTCCGCCGCGAGGCGAAGACCGCCGCGCAGCTCGAGCACCCTCACGTCCTGCCGATCTACGGCTTCGGCGTCGAGGACGGGGTCGCCTACATCGAGATGCCGTACCTCTCCGGAGGGACGCTCGCGTTGCGGCTCGAGGCCGGGCCCGCGCCGCCGCCGGAGACGGTCTGCCAGTGGGTGGACGACCTCGCCTCCGCGCTCGACGCGGCGCACGCGCGGGGGATCATCCACCGCGACCTGAAGACGGCGAACGTCCTCTTCGACCAGAGCGGCCGCATCGTCCTCGCGGACTTCGGCCTCGCCAAGAGCATGGCCGACTCGTCGGGGCTGACGGCCGCCGGGACTCTCATGGGGACGCCGATGTACCTCTCGCCCGAGCAGGCGAAGGGGGAGACGCTGACGCCGCGTTCCGACCAGTTCTCCCTCGGGGTCCTCGCCTTCCGGATGCTGGCGGGCCAGTTCCCCTGGGGGAGGAACGCCGCGCCCGCGGTGGTGATGATGCGCATCGTCGGCCAGGCGCCGACGCCGGCCACGTCGCTGGTCCCCGGCCTGCCGCCCGCGGTGGACGCCGTCTTCGAGCGGGTCCTCGCGAAGAAGCCGGAGGGACGCTACGAGAGCTGCGGGGCGTTCGCCGCCGCACTGCGCCAGGCGCTCCTGCCCGGCCGCGCCGCGGGGCCCGTCGACGCGGCGACGGTCGTCGAGGCGCAGCCGGTGCTCGCGGCACCGGCCGCGGCACCGTCCGCGGCGCCCGGGGAGAGGCGCCGCCCTCGGGCCTACGAACCGACGCCGGTCCCGGCGCCCCGCCGTTCGGGCCTCGTCGTCCTTCTCGTCCTCTTCCTCGGCGTCAACTCCGTCGTCCTCGGGCTCGTCATCTGGGACAAGCTCGCGCTGAGGCTCCCGTGGAGCTCGCCGATCGAGCCCGTCGCCCCGACCGCTTCGCCAGCCCCGACGCGGATGCCGGCGACCGAGCCCGTGGAGGGGCCGGAGCCGGCCGTGGGTCCGATCGAGCTTCTGGAGCGGGGGCAGGGGCCCGTCGAGGCCGGGACGCCCGGGCCGGACGAACCCGAGACGGTCCCGACTTCCGAAGCGGCACCGGTCCCGGAGCCCGAGCCGACGCCGGCCCCGGAGCCGACGCCCGTTCCCTCTCCGACCCCGCCTTCGTCGCTTCCGCCGGGAGCGATCCCCCCCGTGAGGACCGCGGACGTGCGGCCGGAATACCCGGACCAGCTGACGCGCCGGCACGCGGGTCTGGACGGGCGAGTCGAGCTGGAGGTCGTCGTGGGGGAGGACGGTCGCGTCGGGACGGTCCGGGTCGTGAGCGGCGTCTCCGCGGACATCGACGAAGTGGTCGTCGAGGCGGCGCGACGACAGCTCGCCTACGTGCCGGCGACGCTTCGCGGTAAGCCGATCGCCGCCCGGACGACCGTGATCGTGGGGGTCCGGTTCCTGGTCGCCGACCCTCCGCGCTGAGGCGTCAGGCGACCGCCGGCGCCTTCTCTCCCGCCCGGCAGACGACCTCCTCGTCGGGCGGCGCCCCCGTGAGCCGGAGGGCCCGCGCGGGCTTCATCCCCTTGGCGACGGCGACCCTGCCGTCGGGGAAGAAGTCCGCGAAGGCCGGCGTCGGCGTCGCCTCCAGGCGCGCCGCGACGGCTTCCGCGCGGGACAGGTCGAGCGCCAGGCCGTGTGCCGCGAGGTCCCCGCACATCCGGTGCCTCAGGAAGTGGATGCGCTGGAGCGTGGAGAGGTAGGCGCCCCGCCAGACGGAAAGGAAGGGCCGGTGGTCCATCGGGTTCACCGAGAGCAGCTTCCGCTGCCGGTTCGACGGCAGGAACGTGTAGAGGCTGACGTCCGGGCGCTGCCTGAGGACCCAGTACCGGGTCGTCTCGAAACGGGTGAAGGAGACCGTCCGGATGTCCTGGTCGACGTTGTAGAGGAGCCCGCGCCGGCTCGCGAAACCGGAGTTCCCCTTCGAGACGTACGGGACGAGGGGGTCGAGGACGAAGATCAGGTCGGCGCCCTTCTTCATCGCCTCGGTGAAGTCCGACGTTCGCGTCACGGCTCCGTCGATGTAGTAGCGGTCCCGGATCTTCGTGGCGCCGAAAGCGGGGTTGATGCTGAGCGACGCCTGGATCGCGAGGCTGATGGGGACGTCGTCGAGGCCCGGCTCGCCGAAGAGGACGTGCTCGCGCGCGTCCTGGTCGGTGGCGCCGATGAAGAGGCGGCGCCCGAGCTTGCGGAAGTCGTTCGTGGCCCCGTGCCGTCGGAAGAGCTCCCGGAGCATCGCCTCGTAGCCCTCCGCCGAGAACGGTGCGGAGAGGAGGTCGCTGTAGTCGAGGAAGAGGGACGAGAGCGACGGACTCGCCCGGAGCCGCAGGACGTCGCCCACCGTCGAGACCAGGCCCCTGAGGGCGTTCCCGATGGGGTTCGTGAAGGCCGAGGGGCTGACGTGGGCGACCTTCAGGAGCGAGAGGTCGGCATTCGGGACGCGCTCGCACGGGTGGCCCGCGATCGACGCCATGAACTCGTCCATCGAGTAGCCGTTCGCCAGGAGCCCGCAGAGAACCGCCCCCGCGCTGATCCCGAAGTACAAGTCGAACGCATTCAGCGCGCCCGGGGGGAGGCAGTCGGAGAGGCACTTGAGCGCGCCCATCTCGAAGTAGATGCCGGTGATCCCCCCGCCCGACGCGCAGAGGGCGCGCTGGCCGACCTCGCGCGTGGTCGTCATCCGGACGATCTCGCCCGCGACGAGGCGGCCGAGCTGGCCGGCCTGGGGGAGGCGGGAGCACTTCCGGTCGTGGGTGCAGTACGTCGGGTCGCGGAGGACCCGGCCGATGCCGCGGGCCCCGAGGAGGCGGACGAGCTCGTCGACGCGGACCGAGTCGGGGCCGGAGACGAGCGCGAGGATCCGGTGGAACCCGTAGCGGAGCTCGACGTCCGGCTCTGCGTCCATCAGGTCGAGGAGACGCATCGTCCGTTCGAGCTGCTCCTCGAGGCGGGCCGGCGGTCCGGCCAGCGCCCTGAGGTCGAGAAGCACGAGGTTGAAGTACTCGTGGTGGAGGGCCTCGTGGGCCTCGACCGGGTCCTGGCGGAGCGCGAACCGCAGCGTCAGGTCGCCCGTCTGGAGCGCCGTGGCGCCGGCCTCCCTCGAACGGACCGTTCCGGGAACGGCGGCGAGGGCCGCGAAGAGACTGTCCGAGTGAGCCCGGCTCGGAGCGAAATAGAGGATCCTCTTTCGCCTCGGCCGCCCGGGACCGGGGATCCGCCCGCCGCTCTTCACCAAGCCACCTCCCACGTCCCTTCGGGCAGGTTCGCCCGACACGGACCCCGGCCCGGATGCTCTTTCGAGATGCACGGACCCGCCTCGGGGCGGGAGCATTCGGCCACCCGGCAATGTCCGCTTTTCGCCGCGGTGCGTCAAGAGGGCTTTCCGGGCCGGGCCCTTCGCGAAGCGGCGCGTCCGCCGGAGCGAGGTCGTGTGAAACTACGGGAGAGGAGGGAGTCCCGCCATGCCCACCGTGCGCGAGAGAACCACGATCTGGAGCCGGACGATATTCCGGGTCCTCGGCCAGAATCGCGTCAGTCAGGCGGGCGTGGTCGTCACGACCGCCACCGGGATCTCCATGGTCTTCCTCTGGGTCATCGAGCTCCTGCGCGGTGGGCACGGTCACCCCTACTCGGGGATCATCCTCTTCCTGATCCTGCCGGCGCTCTTCGTCGCAGGCCTTCTCCTGATCCCGGCCGGCTTCCTTCTCCAGCGCCGGAAAGACCGCAAGGAAGGGCGCGGGGCCGAGCCCCCGCCCCCGATCGACGTCTCCTCTCCGAAGTTCCGCCGGGTCTTCACCTTCGTCGTGATCGCGACCCTCGCCAACGCGACCCTCGTCGGCTTCGCCTCGTACAAGGGGCTCGAGGTGATGGACTCGACCGAGTTCTGCGGCGAGGCCTGCCACACGGTGATGGCGCCCGAGCTGGCCGCGTACAAGGGATCGCCCCACTCCCGCATCGGGTGCGTCGAATGCCATATCGGCGCCGGCGCGTCCTGGTTCGTCAAGTCGAAGCTCTCGGGGGCCCGGCAGGTCGCCGCCGTCGCTCTGAAGACCTACTCGATGCCGATCCCGTCCCCCGTCCACGAGCTGAGGCCCGCGCGGGAGACGTGCGAGCAGTGCCACTGGCCGCAGCGCTTCTCGGGGGACCGCGTCCTCATCCGGAAGAAGTACGCCGAGGACGAGGCGAACACCACCCTCACCACGGTCCTCGTCATGCACGTGGGCGGGCAGAACGCCCAGGGGAGCGTCGGCATTCACGGCCGCCACCTGGACGAGGGGTCGCGCATCAGCTACACGGCCGTCGACGCCCGCCGACAGCAGATAGCCACCGTCTCCTACCGGGACGACGCCGGCAAGACGATCGAGTTCGCGAGCACCGAGCTGACCCCGACCCCGGAAGAGCTCCGGAAGGGGGAGACGCGGGCCATGGACTGCGTCGACTGTCACAACCGGCCGACCCACGCGTTCGAGCTTCCCCACCGCGGGCTCGACCGCGAGATCACCGCCGGGGCGATCAGCCGCGACCTGCCGTTCGTCAAGAAGAAGGCTCTCGAGCTTCTCAAGGTGCCCTACGCGACGCGTGAGGAGGCGACGAAGGCCATCGCCGACGGACTCGCCGCCTACTACGCCTCCGAGTACCCGGAGGTTGCGAAGTCGAAGGGGGCCGAGATCGAGTCGGCCGTGAAGGCGGTGCAGGCGGTCTACCTGAGGAACGTCTTCCCGAACATGAAGCTCGACTGGGGCTACCACCCGAACAACATCGGACACGAGGACTTCCCCGGCTGCTTCCGCTGCCACGGCGGGAACCACGAGGCCAAGGACGGGACGCCGATCTCCTCGGACTGCGAGGCCTGCCACCAGGTCCTCGCCATGGAAGAGGAGAACCCGGAGATCCTGACCCAGCTCGGGCTCAAGTAGCCCCGGCGCACCCGGCGAGATCTCGCGCCGCCTGATGCGTTTCCATCAGACGGCGCAGAGGTGCGGAGGCGAGGCTGGTGCGTTCGGCCGATGTCCCGGCCGCACGTGGGTCCGTATGATCGCCGGGCGTGACGGAGGTGACCTTGGTGGAACCGCGTCCTGACCTTCGGCGCCCTTCGGCGCGCCGGCTCCCGCTCGCCCTCGCGATCCTCCTCGGCCTGGCCCGCGCCGCCGCGGCCCAGGAGAACTCCGACTGCATGGAGTGCCACTCCGACAGGACGCTCTCGAAGAAGAGAGCGGGCAGGACGATCTCGCTCTTCGTCGACGAGAAGCGGCTCGCGAAGTCGGTCCACGCCGACGCGCCCTGCGTCGGCTGCCACGCGGACCTCTCCGGCAAGGAGCTGCCGCACGAGGAGAGGCTCGCCGCGCCGACCTGCGACGCCTGCCACGGGGAGATCGAGGAGAAGTACGCCGAGAGCCTCCACGGCAAGGCGGTGAAGAAGAGGGACGCCACGGCGCCTCGCTGCTTCACCTGCCACGGCGGTCACGACGTCGTGAAGGTGAAGGACCCGGAGTCGCCGGTCCTGCCGCAGCGGGTCCCATTCCTCTGCGGGAAGTGCCACCGCGAGGGGACGGCCGTCCAGCTCCAGCACGACATCCCGCAGGACCGGATCCTCGAGAACTACACGGAGTCGATCCACGGCGAGGGGCTCCTGAAGAAGGGCCTCACGGTCTCGGCGACCTGCGTCTCCTGCCACACCTCGCACTTCACGCTCCCGCACACCGACCCGCGCTCCTCCATCGCGAGGAGGAACATCGCGAAGACCTGCGCCGCGTGCCACTCGAACATCGAGGAGGTCCACCAGCGCGTGATCAAGGGCGAGCTCTGGGAGAAGGAAGAGCACGTCCTCCCCGCCTGCGTCGACTGCCACCAGCCGCACACGGTGAGGAAGGTCTTCTACGACCAGGGGATGGCCGACGCGGACTGCCAGCGGTGCCACTCGCGGAAGGACCTGAAGGCGAAGGACGGGCGGTCGATGTTCGTCGACTCCGTCCAGCTCTCCGCCTCGCGCCACGTGAAGCAGCGCTGCTCCCAGTGCCACGCGGGCGTGGCGCCGAGCCACGAGCGCCCGTGCGACACGCTCACCGGGAAGGTGAACTGCGGTTCCTGCCACGAGGGGGTCGTCCAGGAGTACGCCAGGAGCACCCACGGCAAGCTCGTCCTCCGGGGCGACGAGAACGGCCCGTCGTGCGTGGAGTGCCACGGGACCCACGGGACGAAGGGGAGAGCGGACGCCGCCTCGCCCACGTTCGCGAGGAACGTCCCGCAGCTCTGCGCCAAGTGCCACCGCGAAGGGGAGAAGGCCGCGCGGCGCTACGAGGGCGACCAGCACGAGATCATCGAGAACTTCACGGAGTCGATCCACGGCAAGGGGCTCCTGGAGAGCGGCCTCGTCGTGAGCGCGACGTGCACCTCTTGCCACACCGCGCACAGCGTCCTCCCGGCGAAGGACGTCGAGTCGACCGTGAACCGGGCCCGGCAGTCCGAGACCTGCGGGCGCTGCCACCACGGCGTCGAGGAGGCGTTCCAGAGGAGCATCCACTCCCCCCTCGTCTCGAAGTCGAAGGAGAGGCTCCCGGTCTGCGAGGACTGCCACTCCGCGCACACCATCCGCCGGACCGACCAGGTCGGTTTCAAGCTCGACGTCATGTCGAGCTGCGGCAAATGCCACGAGGACGTGACGGAGACGTACTTCGACACGTTCCACGGGAAGGTGTCGCAGCTCGGGTACGCCAAGACGGCCAAGTGCAGCGACTGCCACGGCGTCCACGACATCCTCCCGCCCTCGGACCCGGCCTCGCGCCTCTCCCGGGACAACGTCGTCGCCACCTGCCAGCAGTGCCACCCCGGGGCGACGCGCCGCTTCGCGGGCTACCTCTCGCACGCGACCCATCACGACAAGGACAAGTACCCGATCCTCTTCTTCACCTTCTGGGGGATGACGGCTCTCCTCGTCGGCACCTTCACGGTCAGCGGCCTGCACACGCTGCTCTGGCTCCCGAGGGCCCTGAAGATGCGCAGGGAGCTGAAAGCCGAGGAGGCGGCGCACGAGGCCACCGGCGGCAAGGAGCTCCAGTTCGTGAGGTTCACGCGCCTCGAGCGCGCGATGCACATCAGCCTGATCGTCAGCTTCATCACGCTGGCCCTGACGGGGCTCACGCTCAAGTTCTCGTTCACGCCCTGGGCGAAGACGCTCGCGGCGGCCTTCGGCGGGTTCGAGGGGGCGGGGTTCCTGCACCGGGCCGCGGCGGTCCTCATGTTCGCCATCTTCGTGACGCACATCGTCGACGTCTTCCGCCGCAAGAAGCGCGAGGGGAAGACCTGGAAGCAGATGATGACCGGCCCGAGCACGATGCTGCCGACGAAGAAGGACGCGCAGGACGTCGTGGGCACGATCAAGTGGTTCCTCGGCCTGGGGCCGCGGCCGCAGTACGGCCGCTGGACCTACTGGGAGAAGTTCGACTACTTCGCCGTCTTCTGGGGCGTCTTCGTGATCGGCTCGACGGGGCTCCTCCTCTGGTTCTCCGAGCTCTTCACGCGGCTCCTCCCCGGCTGGTTCATCAACGTCGCGACGATCGTCCACAGCGACGAGGCCCTCCTGGCGGTCGGCTTCATCTTCACGATCCACTTCTTCAACACCCACCTCAGGCCCGAGAAGTTCCCGATGGACATCGTCGTCTTCACGGGACGGATGTCGGTGGAAGAGCTGAAGAGGGACAAGCCGGCCGAGTACGAGGCCCTCGTCGCGAGCGGCAAGCTCGAAGAGAACCTCGGGGAGCCCTACCAGCCGGTGGTCCTGAAGGCCGTCCGGGCGTTCGGATGGGTGGCTCTCGGGATCGGCTTCCTGACGGTCCTCTGGATCATCTACGCAATGCTGTTCTCCTATAAGTAAGCCGTTCCTCAGAATGTGTTCCCAGCCGCCCCGGGGCCCCTGCCCCGGGGCGGCTGCCGTTCCGGGGCCTGCCGTCCGAGGGGTGTCGGAGCACCGGAGGGACGAGGGATTCTGGCTTCTACGTCTCGTCGTTTCGGCAGGGGGCCGCGTGCGGGACGGTACGTCTCGCGGCCGCCTGCTCCGCGCGGCCGACCCGTTACCGCGCCGTGCGCCCCGCGAGCGGGGCCCGCGCGAACTCCTCCCTTCGGTCGTCAAACAGCGCGCGGGCCTGGTCCGCTCGCGGAGCGCACGGCGCGAACGGGTCCCCGGCCGTGCTCGGGGGCGGCTCGCGAGACGCACCGCCCCGCCCGCGGCCGGCACGCTTCAGCGATCCGCGGGGAGCCGGCTCCGAGAGGCAGAGCCTCCGCCCCCCGAGGGGACATTCGACACGTCCACGGGGCTCCCTGTACCTCGCTGCGCCGATGATCCGAGCGGGCGGGAGGGGTGTCCCGCGAGCGACGTGTGAGCACGCGCGGGGTCCCGCACGGCTCCGCGAGCAGCCCGCCGGATGAGGCGAGCGCACGTGTTCGACGAGCAGCGCGAGGAGTTTGCGCTCGCCCCGGCGGGCCGCGCAGTGGGGCCGATGCGGGTCGCGCGCGCGCAGCAGTCGCCGTGGGACATCCCTCCCGTCCGCGACTCGAGCGGCACGGTGAAATGCGGGGGGATGGGGTCTGTTCTACGTTCTACGTTCTGCGAAACGCTCAGGGCAGGATCCACGAGGCCGGACGCGCCTTCCATCTCGGGGGCGACGTGAAAAGGGCCCGGTCCTTTCGGACCGGGCCCCTGGGGTCTTGTCGCTGGGAGAAGGGTTCAGGCCTTGTCCTTCTCCTCGTCCCCGGCCATCTCGGCCTTCGCCCGCTCCTTCTCCTCTTCCTCGAGGATCCGCTCGAGCTCGAGGGGGTGCTCCTCCTCCATCTCGCGGTGAGAGAGCTTGCCCGTCCAGAAGGCCGTGTTCAGCGGGTAGGAGTCGGGGTTGAACATCACGAAGTAGAAGTGCCAGACGATGATGGCGAGGGTCGCGAGGATCGCCTCGTAGTAGTGGATCGCGCGGGCGACGTCGTAGCCGAGCTTCCCGAAGAGGTTCATGAAGCTGTTGTCGAGCCACATCGCGAACCCCGTGGCGGCCATGACGATCGTCCCCCAGATGAGGGCCCAGTACTCGGCCTTCTCGATGTAGCTGAAGCGGTCGAGCTTCGGCTTCACGGGGGTGAGGCCGAGGTTGTACTTCAGCATCCCGAGGAGGTCGCGGACGTCCTGGATCCGGAACCAGAGGTCCTTGACGAGCTGCCGGCCGCGCGCCGTGAAGACGATGTAGTAGAGGTGGTAGACGGACGCGAGCGTCATCACGACGGCGGCGATGCGGTGGATCAGGCTCCGGGCCTCGAAAGCCGAGGAGGAGAGGTTCCGGAGAGCGACGACCCACCAGGAGTCGGGGAAGCGGAGCATGAAACCCGTGATGACGAGGACGATGAAGCTGATGGCGAGGGCGCCGTGCTGAACACGCTCGGCGAGGGTCATGCGGAGGTAGAGGCGGTTCGGGGCGTGCTCTTCCTCGATCTCGCCGCGCCGGATCGCCATGCGCCGCTTCGTCTTCTTCACGAAGTCGAGGAGGTTGTGGGCGCCCATGCCGCCGATCGTCCCGACGATGAGGCCGACGTAGATGAAGCCGATCCACCAGAGGAGCGGCTCCTCCGTCCTCGAAGAGACGTCGACGTGGATCTTCCCCTGCGCGAAGCGCGCGCCGGCGCCCGGGTGACACTCGCCGCAGGTGGCGACGAGGTTGTCCTTGTGGATCCGCGAGGCGGGGTCGGATGAGGAGAGGATGTCGTGCGAGCCGTGGCAGCTCGCGCAGTTGGCGACGTTGACCTGGCCCCCCCTCACCGCGAGGCCGTGGAAGCTCTCCTCGAACGTCTTGAAGGCGTCGCTCTTGATGTCGTACTTCTCGGAGAGCTGGAGCGAGGAGTGGCAGGGGGTGCAGACCTTCTGGGAGACGTTCGCGGCGGCGACCGGCGAGTTCGGGTCGGCGGCCTTCAGGATGCCGTGCTCGCCGTGGCAGGTCGTGCAGGTGGGGGCCTCGCGGACGCCCCGGGCCAGGGCCTCCCCGTGGGCGCTCCTCTCGAAGACCTTGTCGACCTCGACGTGGCAGCGGGCGCACGTCTTCTCGAGGACGAGGGGGTCCGCGAGCGAGCCGGGGGAGAGGCGCTTGCGTACGGTGTGCGCGCCGTGGCAGTCGACGCAGTTCGCCGCGTGCTCGTTGCCGGAGATGAGCGCCCGCCCGTGGACGCTCTCCTCGTACTTCGCGATGAATCCGGCGCCCGGGGAGACGCGAGAACGGACCTCGGCGCTGTCGAGGTGGCAGGCGAGGCAGACTTTCTCCTGCGCCTGCTTGACGGTGGCGGCCGGGGCGCCGTCCGCAGCGGACACGAGGCGGGTCCGGTGGCAGTTGAGGCAGTCCGGGGCCGCGGCCACCTTCGCAGCCGAGGCGACTCCGTGGGCGGACGTCTCGTAGAGGCCCACCTCGGTCTCGTGGCAGGAGGCGCAGACCTTGTGGACGGCCGCGCCGGCCACCGGCGACCTCGGGTCCGCCACCCTCACGACGTCGTGGCCGCCGTGGCAGTCCTGGCAGGCGATCGCCTCGGGGTCCGCCTCCATCATCGGGTGGAACGCGTGTTTCTCGGCCATCCCGTCGTGGCAGGCGGCGCACGAAACGGGCTTCATCTTCCCGGAGCGGGGCGGCGCCCCGTCTTTCGAGAAGTCCGAGTGGCAGTCGCCGCACGAGAGACCCGCCTCGCCGTGGACGGAGGCGGCGAGGGCGGTTTCCTGCGTCTTCGCCGAGGCGGTCGCCGCCAGGGCGAACGTCGCGAGGAGGACCACGAGGAAAACGAAGCCGGCGCGAAGCCGGTCGGAGAGGTCAGCGCTGAAGCGGTCGGTCACGGTTTCCCCCGCGGGGATTATTCGGACCGGGACGGGTCTCTTCAATGATTCAAGGGCATCAGATGGCCGCCGGTCCTGAGAAGGTTTCTCGGACCAGAGCCGACTCTGCGGCGTGAGCGGCGGGCAGAGGAGCCCGTGAGCAGACGCGCCTCGTGAGGGAGGGCGGCCCTCCGCGGCAAAGCGGGGCGCCCGGCCGCGCTTGACGGTCGCGGCATACGTGAATATTATTTCAAAGCTGTGAATACTCATCCGCACTCGACCCTCCTCCGGCGGCGCGACGCCATCGTCCGGCTCGTGGGGGAGGAACCCGTCCGCTCCCAGGAGGAACTCCAGCGTCTCCTTGCCGCACGGGGGTTCGAGGCGACCCAGCCGACCCTCTCCCGCGACGTGCGGGAGCTCGGTCTCGTCAAGACCCCCCGGGGTTACGCTCTCCCGGGCGCTGCCGACCCGGCCGCCGACGCCGAGAGGCGCGCCGGGCGGCTGGAGCGGGTCCTCTCCGAGTCGGTCCTCTCCGTGCTGGCCGCCGGGTCGCTCGTCGTCCTCCGGACGCCCCCCGCGGGCGCCCACCCGGTGGCCCGCGCCGTCGACGAGGCCGGGCTTCCCGAGGCGGTCGGGACGATCGCGGGCGACGACACCGTCTTCGTGGCCGCCGTGGATGCCCGTTCCGCGCGCGCCCTGGCCTCCCGCCTTTCCCTCCCGGCGGCGGCGCCCTCGCGCCGACGCCGCGCCTGAGCGCCGGACGCCGGTCCGGAGAACGTGAGCGTGAGAGTGATCCGTGTCTCTGTCGTGGGCGCCGCCGGGTACTCGGGGGCCGAGGCCGTCCGAGTGCTGGCCCGTCACCCGCACGTCGCTTTCGCCGGCCTTTTCGGGAGTCCGGGAGGGAAGGGTGCGGCCTTCGCGGAGCTCCACCCGGACCTCGCCGGTCTCGAAGGGCCCGCCGTCGTTCCGTTCTCGGAGGAGGGGCTTCTCGGCGGGGAGCCCGACGTCGCGATCCTCGCGACGCCGAACGAGGTCTCGGCCGAGCTGGCCCCGAGACTCCTCGCGGCGGGAATCCGGGTCGTCGACGTCTCCGGGGCGTTCCGGCTGCGCGACGCCGCGCTCTACCCCGCGTGGTACGGCTTCGAGCACCCGGCTCCCGCGCTCCTCGACGAGGCGGTCTACGGCCTCACGGAATGGTGCGGGGAGACCCTGGCGGGCGCGCGGCTCGTCGCGAACCCCGGCTGCTACCCGACGTCCGTCCTCCTCGCCACGAGGCCGCTCGTTCCGCTCCTCGCAGAGGACCAGCCGCTTCTGGTGACGTCGGCGAGCGGGGTCTCGGGGGCGGGGAAGAGGTCCGAGCTCGCGTACTCCTTCTGCGAGGTCGCCGGCAGCTACAGGGCCTACTCGCCGGGGACTCATCGGCACGAGCCCGAGATGAGGCAGGAGCTGGGGCTCGACGCGGACGCGCCGTTCACGTTCGTCCCGCACCTCCTGCCCGTGGCGCGCGGGATCCTCTCGACGATCCACGTCTCCTTCGAGGAGCCGGTGACCGACGCCGGTCTGGCCGAGCGTTTCGTCGTCGCCTACGGCGGTCGACCGTTCGTGAGAGTCCACCCGGCGGGCCGGCTCCCCGAGCTGAAGGAGGTCATCGGGACGCCCCGCGCTCACCTGGGGTGGCAGCTCCTCGCCGGGGGCCGTCGCGCCGTCCTCGTCTCGGCGATCGACAACCTCCTCAAGGGGGCCGCCTCGCAGGCGGTCCAGAACCTGAACCGGGTCTTCGGCCTGCCGGAGACGGAGGGACTCCTGTGACCGACGTCGTGAAGCTGGGAGGGAGCCTCCTCGAGAACCGCGCCCTCCGCCACAGCGCCCTCGAGGCCGTCTCGACGGCCTGGAGCGCGGGGAAGAGGTCCATCGTCGTCCACGGGGGCGGCAAGCGGATCGACGCCATGCTCGCCGCGCTCGACATCCCGAAGAAGGTCCAGGGCGGACTTCGGGTGACCGACGCCGAGACGCTCGACGTGGTCGTCTCGATTCTCTCGGGGCTCGTGAACAAGACGCTCGTCGCCGAGCTGAGGGGCCGTGGCCTTCGCGCCGCCGGCCTTTCCGGGGCCGACGGCGACACGCTCTGGGCCGAGTTCCACGAGGCGGTCGAAGGGGTCGACCTCGGCTTCGTCGGCCGGGTCGTGCGGTGCGACCCAAAGCTCCTGTCGGCGGTCCTCGCCGCCGGGTTCCTCCCGCTCGTGGCTTCGGTCGCGCTCGGACGGGAGGGGACCCTCCTCAACGTGAACGCAGACTCCGCCGCTTCGGCCCTGGCCGGCTCCCTCGGCGCGAACCGGCTGGTGTTCCTCACCGACGTGGAGGGGGTGCTGGGCGCGGACGGCGCCGTGATCGAGCGGCTCGACGTGCGGGGGGCGCGGGCCCTCCTCGCCTCGCCCGCCGTCACCGGCGGCATGAAGCCCAAGCTGGGCGCCGCGATCGAGGCGCTCGAGGCCGGGGTCGGAGAGGTCGTCGTCGCCGGGCCCTCGCTTCATCGGGCGGCGCTCCTGGAAGGAAAGGGAGGGACCCACCTTGTCGCGGCCTGACGAGAGCCCGCAGGCCGTGGAGGCCCGCGCCGCTTCCTTCCTCCTCGGCACGTACTCCTGGACGAGCTTCCACCCGCGCGACGGGCGGGGGGCGAGGCTCGTCGACGCGGACGGGAAGGTCTACTGGGACCTCCTCGCGGGGATCGCGGTCAACGCCCTCGGCTACCGCCACCCGCGCCTCGTGAAGACCCTCCGCGCCGAGGCGACGGACCTGCTCCACGTCTCGAACCTCTTCTACCAGGCGGCGCAGGGGGAGCTCGCCGAGCGGCTCGTGATGCTCTCGGGCCTCTCCCGCGCCTTCTTCTGCAACAGCGGGACGGAGGCGAACGAGGCGGCGATCAAGTTCGCGCGGCTCGCTTCCCCCGGTCGTTCGAAGCTCGTGGCGCTCGACAACTCGTTCCACGGCCGGACGGTCGGTGCGGTCTCCCTCACGGGGAATGCGGCGTACCGTGAGCCGTTCGAGCCGCTCCTCCCGGGCGTGACGTTCGTCCCCGTCAACGACGTGGAGGCCCTGAAGGCCGCGGTGGACGGGACGACCTCGGCCGTCTTCCTCGAGCCGATCCAGGGCGAAGGCGGCATCGTCCCGCTCACGGGCGAGTACCTCCGCGCGGCCCGCGACCTCTGCGACGCGACGGGCGCCGTCCTCGTCTTCGACGAGATCCAGTGCGGGCTCGGCCGGACCGGCCACCTCTTCGCCTTCCAGGCCTCGGGCGTCGTCCCGGACGTCGTGACGATGGCCAAGCCGCTCGGCGGCGGGCTGCCGCTCGGCGCGGTCCTCACCGGCCCGCGGATGGAGGGGCTCGTGAAGCCGGGCCACCACGGGACGACGTTCGGCGGCAACCCCGTTGCCTGCCGGCTCGGCCTCGCCGTCCTCGACGAGCTCGTCGAGGGAGGGCTCGGCGCAAGGGTCGCGGATACCGGCGCGTGGTTCGGGAAGAAGCTCGCTGCGCTGAAGAAGCGCAACAAGGCCGTCGTCGACGTTCGCGGCGCGGGGCTCATCCGGGGCATCGAGCTCGACCGCGAGGCCGGACCGGTGCAAAAGGCGCTCCTCGGAAAGGGCTTCGTCGTCGGGACGGCCCGCAAGACCGTGATCCGCCTCCTCCCTCCCTACGTCATTCCGAAGGCCGCCCTCTCGGCCTTCCTGGCCGCCCTCGAAGAAACGCTGAAAGAAGGTGCCGCATGAGCACGCCGAAGGTCAAGAAGGCCGCCCTCGCCTACTCGGGAGGCCTCGACACGTCGATCATCATCCCCTGGCTCAAGGAGAACTACGGCTGCGAGGTCGTCGCGGTGGCCGTCGACGTCGGCCAGGCCGAGGAGACCGCGGGCCTGAAGGAGAAGGCGTTCGCGACGGGCGCCTGCGACTTCCACCTGATCGACGCGCGCGAGGAGTTCGCCGCGGAGTACCTCTGGCGCGTCCTGCGCGCCGGGGCCGTCTACGAGCACGAGTACCTCCTCGGCACCTCGACCGCGAGGCCCCTCATAGCCAAGAAGCAGGTCGAGATCGCCCTGGCGACCGGCTGCGACGCCCTCTCCCACGGCTGCACGGGGAAGGGGAACGACCAGGTCCGCTTCGAGCTCGCCTACCAGTCGCTCGCGCCCGAGCTGACGATCATCGCGCCGTGGCGCGAGTGGTCGATCACCTCGCGCGAGGAGGCGATCGACTACGCGGCCGAGCGGAGCATCCCGGTCCCGGTCACGAAGAAGGAGCCCTACTCCCGCGACCGTAACCTCTGGCACATCTCCCACGAGGGCGGGCCGCTCGAAGACCCCGCGTTCGAGCCCGAGGAGTCGATGTTCAAGCTGACCGTCGACCCGCGAAAGGCGCCCGACGAGCCGGAGAAGGTGAAGATCGGCTTCGAGGGGGGATTCCCCGTCGAGGTGAACGGAAAGCTCCTCGCCCCGGCCGAGCTCCTGACGACGCTCAACGAGATCGCGGCACGGCACGGCGTCGGCCGCGTCGACGTGGTCGAGAACCGCCTCGTCGGCATCAAGTCGCGGGGCGTCTACGAGACCCCGGGCGGGACGCTACTCGTTCAGGCCCTTCGCGCCCTCGAGACGCTCACGCTCGACCGCGACGCGATGCACGAGAAGGAGCGCCTCGCGCTGCGATACGCCGAGCTCGTCTACTACGGGCAGTGGTTCAGCCCGCTCCGCGAGGCGCTCGAGGCGTTCGTCGAGAAGGTGACGGAGACCTGCACGGGCCACGTCACGCTCCGGCTCTACAAGGGCTCGGCGATGGTCGTGGGCCGGACCTCGGAGCACTCGCTCTACTCGGCCAACCTCGCCTCCTTCAACATGACGGGCTACACGTCGCACGACGCGACCGGCTTCATCCGCCTCTTCGGCCTTCCGACGCGGGGCCGAAAGCGCCTCGTCCCGCCGTCGGCCGAAGCGGTGAAGGCGGGCGAGAAGCTGCGCCTCGAGCCCTGGGGATGAGCGCTCGCCACGACCTCTGGGGCGGGCGCTTCTCGGCCGGGCCGGCCGAGGTCCTCCGCCGGTTCAACGACTCGTGGTCGTTCGACCGGGAGCTCCTCGCCGAGGACGTCGAGGGTTCGATCGCCTGGGCGGAGGAGCTCGGGCGGTGCGGCGTCCTGACGCCGGCGGAAGCGCGGAAGATCGTGAAGGGTCTTCGCGGTGTGAAGGCTGCGTGGGAGGCGGGCGAGGGGCGCGACGCCGATGCCGAGGACGTCCACTCGTACGTCGAAGGGGAGCTGGCGAGGCGGATCGGCCCGCTCGCGGGCAAGCTGCACACCGGCCGCTCGCGAAACGACCAGGTCGCGACCGACCTCAGGCTCTGGCTGAGGGGCGCCTTCGACGCCTTTCACGAGGCCGTGCTCGAGCTGGCGGGCGCTCTCGCCGCCCGGGCCGGGGCCGAGGCCGCGACGCCCATGCCGGGCTACACGCACCTCAAGCGCGCCGAGCCGGTGACGTTCGGACACTGGTGCCTCGCCTACGCCGAGATGCTCCTGCGCGATGCGGACCGCGTCCGCGCGGCCCGGCGGCGGGCCAACGAGTGCCCGCTCGGCTCGGGCGCCCTCTCGGGAACGCCCCTGCCCGTGGACCGCGATCGGCTCGCGAAGAGCCTGGGCTTCGACCGCGCCACGGCGAATTCCCTCGACGGCGTCTCCGACCGCGACGCGGCCGCCGAGTACCTCTTCACCGCGTCGCTCCACCTCGCCCACCTCTCACGCATGGCCGAGGACCTGATCTTCTTCACTTCCGACGAGGCGGGCTTCGCCGAGCTGCCGGACGCGCTCGCGACCGGCTCCTCGCGAATGCCGCAGAAGAAGAACCCCGACCTCCTCGAGCTCGTGCGCGGACACGCGGGGCGCGCGCTCGGCGAGCTGACGGGCCTACTCGCGCTGCTGAAGGGGCTTCCCCTCGCCTACGACAAGGACCTGCAGCTCGACAAGGAGCCGCTCTTCCGGACGCGCGCCGTCCTCGGGGCGGCGCTTCCAGCGTTGACGGCGCTCGTCCTCGGACTGAAGCTGGACCGCGACCGGATGCGCGACGCGGCGGGCGACGACCGCCTCCTCGCCACCGAGCTGGCCGACGCGCTCGCCCGGCGGGGCGTCCCGTTCCGGCAGGCGCACGAGATCGCGGGCCGGCGATTCGCCGCCGCCGAGGCGGCGGGCCGGGGGCTCCTCGAGCTTCCGCCGTCGGACGGCGTCACGAAGGCCGACCTGGCTTCGGTCGACCTCGACCGGGCGCTCGCGCGGCGCGGCGCGGTCGGCGGGACCTCGCCGAAGCGCGTGGGGCCGGCGGCGCGAAAGGCCGCGGCCCGGATCGAGTCCGGGAAGAAGGCCGCGGCCGGACCCGCGACCGGCAGGAGGGCCGCGGCCCCTGGCACCGCGGCGAGGAGCAGGGAATGAACTTCCCGAAGGGGTTCTTCGGCTCGGCCGTACGCGCGGGCCTTCGGAAGAAGCCGGGCCTCGACGTGGCTCTCCTCGTCGCGCCCGACGGGGCCAGCGCCGCCGCCGTCTTCACGAAGAACCGGTTCCAGGCCGCGCCCGTCACTCTCTCGCGGGCTTCGCTCCGGAGGAGCCGCGGCCGCGTGAGGGCCGTCGTCGTCAACGCCGGCTGCGCCAACGCCGTGACGGGCGCGGCGGGCGCCGACGCGGCCCGGCGCGTCCAGGAGAGGGCCGCCGACCTCGCGGGCTGCCCTCGCGAGGAGGTCTTCGTCGCGTCCACCGGGGTCATCGGCGTCGTCCTTCCCGACGAGAAGCTGACCGCGTTCCTCCCCGACGCCTTCGCGCGCCTCTCGGCCGGCGGCCTCGAGGCGGTCTCCCGGGCCATCCTGACGACCGACGCGGGGCCCAAGGTCGCCCGCGCGACGTTCCGTCACGGCGGGAAGGCGTGCCGCGTCGTCGGCGTCGCCAAGGGAGCGGGGATGATCCACCCGAACCTGGCGACGATGCTGGCGTTCCTGACGACGGACGCGCCCGCTTCGCCCGCGCTCCTCGCGGCCGCGCTGAAGGAGGCTGTCGCCGGCAGCTTCAACGCGATCTCGGTGGACGGCGACACCTCGACGAACGACACCGTCCTCCTCCTCTCGTCCGGCGCAGCGGGGGGGGCCGAGCTGCGGTCGATGGACGCGGCCGGGGCCTTCCGGGCCGCTCTCGCGAAAGTCTGCCGGGAGCTGGCCTGGAAGATCGTCCGCGACGGCGAGGGGGCGGCGCGCGTCATGGAGATCACGATCGAGGGGGCGGCGACCCAGCGGGAGGCGCGGCTCGCCGCCCACGCGGTCGCGACCTCTCCGCTCGTGAAGACGGCCCTCCACGGCGGCGACCCGAACTGGGGCCGGATCCTCGCGGCCATCGGCCGGAGCGGGGCGCGGGTCTCGACCCGAAGAGTGTCGCTGAAGGCGGGGCGCGTCGTCCTCGTGAAGGACGGTGCCCCGACGGCCTGCAGCGAGGCGCGGGCGGCGAAGGAGTTCACGCGCGAGCGCGTGCCCCTCGTCGCGCACCTCGGGGTCGGGACGGCCCGGGCGAGCCTCCTGGCCGCCGACCTCGGTCACGAGTACGTCACCGAGAACGCGGACTACCGGAGCTGACGAGGCCGCGCCGGAGGGGTCCCGGAAACGCCCTCCCCCGGAGCCCGGGTCCGGGCGGCGAGGGCGAGGGGCTTCGTCATCGAGGGGCGGCGGAGGACCCCGCCTCCTCCAGCTGGGCCTCGACCTTTTCCCACTCGGCCATCTGGTCGTCGATCTTCTGCTTCAGCTGTTTCTGCTCGTCCTCGAGCCTGCGGGCCTCCGCCTGGGCCCCTTTTCCGAAGAGGGCCGGGTCGAGGAAGCGCTCGCTGATCTCGTGGACGCGGGCCTCCATGGCCTCGATCTGCCGGGTCAGCTCGTCCCGCTTCTTCTCGAGGGCCCTCACGCGGTTCTGGCGCTTCGGCTCGGGCTCGGCCTTCCGGGCGTCCTGGCTCCTGCGGGCCCTTCGGAGCTTGAGGAGGACGGCGTCCGCGTCGAGGTGGTCGTCCCCGCAGCGCTCGAGGTACTCGTCCCAGGTCCCGCGGAAGTCGTTCAGCCCCTTCGGCGAGATCTCGACGATGCGGTTGGCGAGGCGCGAGACGAACCAGCGGTCGTGGGAGACGAAGACGAGCGTCCCGTCGTAGTCGTTGAGGGCCGTGACGAGGGCCTCGATCGCTTCGAGGTCGAGATGGTTCGTCGGCTCGTCGAGGACGAGGACGTTCGGGCCGAGGACCGAGAGGCGGGCGAAGACGAGGCGCGCGCTCTCCCCGCCGGAGAGGCTCCGGACCGGCTTGTCGGCGTCGTCGCCCGTGAAGAGGACGTGGCCGAGGTGGCCGCGGACGAAGCCGATCGGCTCGCCCGGGGCCGCTTCCCAGAGCCAGGCCTCGATCGACTGCTTCCCGGCGCCGTGGAGCTCCGAGTGGTCCTGCGAGAAGTAGCCCGGGCTGGCCTCGTAGCCCCACGTCACCTTGCCGGCGTCCGGCGCGAGCTCGCCCACGGCGATCTTCAGGAGCGTCGACTTGCCGATGCCGTTCGGGCCGATGATGGCGAGGCGGTCGCCCCTCTCGACCTTGAGCGAGACGTCCCGGAGGACGACGTTGTCCCCCCAGGCCTTCCCGAGGCCCTCGATCTCGAGGACGGTCCGTCCGCTCGGCCGCCGCTGCCGGAAGCGGAACCGCGGGTGGCGGCGGGAGCTCTCGGGGAGCTTGTCGATGACGATCTTCTCGATCAGCTTGATCTTGCTCTGCGCCTGCCGCGCCTTCGTGGCCTTGGCGCGGAAGCGGTCGACGAAGGCCTGGTGCCCGGCGATCTGCTTCTCCCGCTTCGTGATCTCGGCCTCTTTCCGCTCCCGCTCGGCCTCCTTGGCGGCGACGAAGGCGGAGTAGTTCCCCGTGTAGAGCGTCACCGTCTCGTAGTCGACGTCGGCGATGTGGGTGCAGACGTTGTCGAGGAAGCGGTGGTCGTGCGAGATCACGATCGCGAGGCCCTTGTAGGCGTCGAGGAACTTCTCGAGCCAGCGGATCGAGACGATGTCGAGGTGGTTCGTCGGCTCGTCGAGGAGAAGCGCGCCCGGATCGGACGCGAGGACCTGCCCGAGGAGGACCCGGAGCTTGAAGCCGCCCGAGAGCGTCGAGAGGGGGTCCCGGTGGACGGTCGTCGGGATCCCGAGCCCCTCGAGGATCTCGGCGGCGCGCGCCTCGAGCGAGTACCCCTGGTGGCGCAGGATGACGTCCTCGAGCTGGGCGTAGCGCTCGGCCTCGAAGGTGGCGTCCTGGTGGAGGAGGCGCTCCTTCTCGGCCATCGCCTCCCAGACCTCCTGGTTCCCCATCATCGCGACCTCGATGATCGGCATCGTCTCGAAGCGGTAGTGGTCCTGCGAGAGGACTCCGAGGCGGAGCTTCTTCGGGATCGAGACGATGCCGGACGAGGCCGCCTCTTCGCCTGAAAGGATGCGCAGGAGGGTCGACTTCCCCGAGCCGTTCGCGCCGACGAGTCCGTAGCGGTTGCCCGGGTTGAACTGGACGGAGACGCCCTCGAAGAGGGTCTGCGCACCGAAGGCCTTTCCGAGGTCCGAGACGGCGATCATGGGGCGCGGAACATAGCAGACGGGAGGCGGAGGTCCCGGGCTCGGTAGAATCGGACGACAAGGGGCACGAACGCCGCGGCCGGGGGCCGCCCGAAGGCGCCTCGTCCGGGCGAAGGGAGTGAACGACCATGCGTGGAGTCGTACCCGTCCTGCTGCTTCCGCTGCTCCTCGCCGGCTGCGGGCCGACGCCCGAGCAGGAGCTGACGAAGCGGGTCCTCGTGGACGCCCATACGGCCCGGACCGGCGTCATCCACCTGGTCTCTCGGTACCAGGAGATCCTCGCGCCGGCCGCGGGCTCCGGGGAGCCGGACCGGGGCTGGGAGGAGATCGCGGCCTTCCGCGCCTCCGCCGAGGGTCTCGTCGCGCGGGAGCTCCTCTCCGCCCTGGAGAAGCCGGTCGCCGTCGACCCCGCTCTCGGCAGGGCCGGCGACCTCGAGGGGCTCACGGTCGCCACGGCGGACCTGGTGCGGCTCGCGCTCGAGCCCACGGGGTCCTGGGCGTCCTGGTCGGAGGAGATCCAGCGGCGCCGGTCCCGGCTGGACCGGGCGATCGCCGCGCTCGAGGCGGGGACGAAGAGCCACGTGCTGATCCAGGCGCGGACCGAGACGAACCGGACCTCGGCCGTCTGGGCCGAGGCGCTCGTGCAGGCGAGGGCGGGAGGGGCGGTCGCCGGGGGAGAGGCCGCTCCGACGCCCTAGGCGCCGCGCGGCCGCCCGGCGCACGGGGCGTCCGTCGCGGTCCGGGGCGGCCGGGCTCACGGGACCGGGACCGGCGGCTCCGTCGGCGAGGCCTCGGACGCTTCTCCGTCGCTGTGCCCGCGAACCCGGTCGCGGAGCCGGTCCGTCACGAGGTAGAAGGCCGGCACGACGAGGAGCGAGAGGGCGGTCGCGACGATGAGGCCGCCGATGACGGCGACCCCCATCGGTGCGCGGATCTCGGAACCCGCGCCGAGCCCGAGGGCGGGCGGGAGAGCGGCCATCATCGTCGCGATCGACGTCATCAGGATCGGCCGGAGACGGACCGGCCCTGCCTGCAGGAGTGCGTTCAGCGTGTCGAGCCCGCGCTCGCGGAGCTGGTTCGTGTAGTCGACGAGGATGATCGAGTTCTTCTTCACGATCCCCATCAGGAGAAGGAGGCCGATCATCGAGAAGATGTTGAGGCTCCGGCCCGTGGCGAGGAGGGCGAAGGACGCCCCGGCGACCGAGAGAGGGAGGATCGAGAGGACCGTGACCGGGTGGAGGAACGAGTTGAACTGGGAGGCGAGAACCATGTAGGCGACGCCGATGCCGAGGATCAGCGCGAAGACGAGGTCGCCCATCGACTCCCGGAAGGCGACGCTGGCGCCGCCGAGGACGAGGCGATAGCCGGTCGGCATGTCCGTCCCGAGCCCCTCGACGTACTTCAGCGCGTCCGCCTGCGAGACCCCGGCAGCCACGTTCGCGTAGATCGTGATCGCCCGCTCGCGGTCGCGCCGCGTGATCGCCTGGAGGGCGGGCACCTCCTCCGTCGTCACGAGGGACGAGAGCGGGATCAGGTCGCCCGAGGCGCTCCGGAGACGAAGCCGGGAGAGGTCCTCGGGACGGGTCCGCTGGCCGGCGAGGAGGCGGAGGCGGACGTCGATCCGACGCCCCTCCGTCGAGTACTTGCCGATTCGCAGTCCGCCGAGCGTGGCGTTGAGGGCCGTCGCGACGTTCTCGACGGAGATGCCGAGGTCGGCGGCCCGCGCCCGGTTCGGGACGATCCTGAGCTCGGGCATCCCGATCCGGTAGTCCATGTCGAGGTCGACGACCCGGCCGCTCGCGTTCAGCTTCTCCGAGATCTCCCGCGCCTTCTCGACGAGGACGTCGAAGTCGGGGCCGCGGACGGAGAACTCGACCGGGAAGCCGCGCTGGGCCGTGAAGCCCGACTGGGAGAGGTCCTGTACGACGACCCTGACGCCCGGGTACGAGTTCAGCTCCTTGCGGATCTCCGCGGCGAACTCGGCCTGCGAGAGCTTCCGCTCGCTCTTGTCGACCATCGACACGAAGACGACGCCGCCGCTCACGCCGCCGCCGAAGCCGCCGACGACGCCGAAGCAGCGCGTCACCTCGGGGCGGGCCGTGACGTAGGCCTCGATCCTCCGGAAGGCCATGTCCGTCTCGCGGATGTCGGACCCGACGGCCGTCTGGACGCGGAGCATGAGGCGCCCCTGGTCCTGCGACGGGACGAACTCCGAGGGGAGGGCGCGGAAGACGACGAACGCGACGCCGAGGAGGAGGGTGGCGGCCACGAGGACCGTGACGGGGTGCTTGAGGCCCTTCGCGAGGATCCGGGCGTAGACGCTCGCCAGGGCGTCGAAGGCGCGGTCGACGAGGCCGCCGAGGCCGCTCCGGTTCACCTCGCCCGCCCGGAGGATCTGGGCGCAGCGGGCCGGCGCGAGGGTGATCGCCTCGACGTACGAGAGGGCGACCGCGACGCAGAGCGTGATCCCGAACTGGAGGAAGAACTTCCCGATGACCCCCTTCATGAAGACGACCGGGATGAAGATGGCGATGATCGCGATCGTCGCCGAGAGGGCCGCGAACGTGATCTCGCCCGTCCCCTCGCGGGCCGCCCTCACCCGGTCCTTCCCTTCCTCGAAGTGCCGGAAGATGTTCTCCATGACCATGATGGCGTCGTCGACGACGATGCCGACCGCGAGGCCCAGGGCGAGGAGGGTGAAGGTGTTCAGCGTGAAGCCGGCGAAGTAGATGAACGCGATCGTCCCGAGGAGCGACATCGGGATCGCGAGGACGACGTTCAGCGTCGAGGAGAGGGAGCCGAGGAACATCCAGCAGACGAGGCCCGTCAGGAGGACCGAGAGGAGGATCTCGAACTGGATGTGGTGGACCGAGTCCTCGATGAACGTCGTGGAGTCGAAGTTGACGCCGACCTCCATGCCGGGAGGGAGGGTCTTCTGGATCTCGGCGATCGCCTCCTTGATCCCCTGCGCGACCGCGACGGCGTTCGACCCTCGCTGCTTGCGGATGCCGAGTCCCTGGGCGGGGGCGCCGTTGACGCGGGCGATGCGCCGCTCGTCCTCGAAGCCGTCCTCGACGAGGGCGACGTCCTCGAGGTAGACGGGCGCTCCGTTCAGGTCGCGGAGCGAGATCTTCCTGAGGGTGGCGAGGTCGAGCGCCTCTCCCATGACCCTCACGCTGATCTCGCGCCCCTCGGTCTCGAGCCGGCCCGCAGGGAGCTCGACGTGCTCGCGCTGGAGCGCCGCGATGACGTCGGTGACCGTCATCCCTTTCGAGTTCAGCTTGTCCGCGTCGACCCAGATCCTGACGTTCCGGTCGAGGTAGCCCCCCATCGTCACCTCGCCGACGCCGGGGACCGTCTGGAAGCGTTCCTTGAGGCGGTAGCGGGCGTAGTCGGCGATGACCTGGCGGGGGAACGGGCCGGAGAGGCCGATCCAGAGGATCGGGTTGTCCTCGGGGTTCGACTTCGAGATGACCGGCGGGTCGATGTCGCGCGGGAGGAGCCGCTGCGCCTGCGAGACCTTCGTCTGGACGTCCTGGAGCGCGAGGTCGATGTTCCGGCTGATGTCCAGCTCGATCGTCACGTTCGCCGAACCCTGGCGTGAGGTCGAGGTGAGGGACTTGATCCCCTCCACCTGCATGACGGCCTCTTCGAGCGGCTCGACGACGTCGTGCTCGATGACCTCGGGGGCGGCCCCCTCCCACGTCACGGAGACGGAGATCGTGGGCGAGTCGACGTCGGGGAACTGGCTGATGCCGATGCGCGAGAGGGCGACGCCGCCGAAGACGATCGTCGCGGCCATGAGCATCCAGGCGAGGACGGGCCTCCGGATGCAGACCTCGGTGATGTTCATCCGCGGGCCTCCGGCCGGGACGCGGCGGTCGGTGCCGCGCCGGGTGCGCTCACCCTGACGGGGAGGCCGTCGCGGAGCGCCTCGGCGCCACGGATGACGAGCTCTTCGCCGGCCGCGAGGCCGCCGCGGACCTCGACGAGCCCCTCGCTCGTCCGCAGGCCCAGGCTCAGCACCCGCTCGCGCGCCTTGCCGTCCTCCACGACGAAGGCGAGGAAGCCCTTCTCGCTCGGCCGGATCGAGGTCTGCGGGATGACCGGGGACTGGGCGATGCCGCCGACCGGTACGGTGACGTCCGCGAAGGCGCCCGGGCGGAGCTGCGCGCGGCGCGGGTCGTCGACCTGGGCGGTCACGGCGACCATCCGCGAGGCCGCCTCGGCGGCGCCCGCGACGTGCGTGATCCGCGCCGTGAACTCGTTCGCGTCACCCGGGACCCGGAACCGCGCGACGAGCCCCGTTCTCAGGCTCCGGGCGTCCTCGGACGGGACCTGGAAGCGGAGGAGGAGCGGGTCGCGCTGGACGAGGGTCGCGAGGACTCCGCCCGGGGCGACGTACTGGCCCGTCGTCACGGTCCTCGTCTCGATGCGGCCGGAGACGGGTGCGCGGACGAAGGCGTCGCGCAGGTTCAGCTCGGCCTGGGCGAGGGCCGACGTCGCCTGGGCGACGTCGGCTGCCGCCGTCTGGACGCGCGTGGCGAACGAGGCGATCTCCTCGCCCGGGATGAGCCCCGGGTTCTTCTCGACGACGGCCCTGCGGCGCGCGAGCGCCGCCTCGGCGTCGGCCTTCGACGCCTCGGCCTTCTGGACGTTCGCCCGGGCCGCCTCGACGGCGAGCTGGTAGCGGCGCAGCTCGATCTCGACGAGGGCCTGCCCGGCCTCCACCGACTCGCCTTCGACGAACTTCACCTGCTCGACGACACCGGCGACGCGGGCCGTGACCTGGACCTTCTCGAAGGCTTCGACGGAGCCGACGGCGGTCACCGTGTACTCGACGGGGCGGCTCTTCACCTCGGCCGTCTCGACGGGGAAGGCGGGGGGGCCTCCCTTCCCGCCACCCGCCGCCTTGTCGCCGCCGCCGGAGCACGAGAGGGCCAGCGCCGCGGCGGCGGTCGTGAGGGCGAGGACGAAGGTGCTGCGGGTCTTCACGGGAGGGGCTCCTTTCCGTCCGGGTCGAGGCCCTGGGCGGCGTACAGGTCGAGGACGGCGGCGCCGAGGGTGTAGAGCTCGCGCGTCCGCGCCACGTCGGCCTCGAAGAGGCTCTGGTTGGCGTCGGCGGCGGAGAGGGCGTTCGCGAGCCCTTCCCGGTAGAGGGTCGTCGTCTCGGAGGCGTTCTTTCGGGCCGCCTCGAGGGCGACTCCGGCCTGCGCCACCGCGGCGCGGGCGTTCGCGAGGTTCGCCAGGGCCGTCTTCACGTCGAGCTCGACGCCGCGCTCGAGGGCCTCCGCCTCGAGAGCGGAGGCGCGGGCCAGGGCCTTCCTCTCGCGCGTCTCGGCGAACGAGATCGTCGAGTCGAAGAGCGACCAGGAGAGGTCGACGCCGTAAGTCCAGGTCGTGCTCCGGCCGCTGAGCCCGGGCTCGTTCGTCCACCGTCCGTCGGCGCGGCCGACGAGGCTCGGGAGGAAGCGGCTCGCCGGCTCCTTCGAGAAGTAGAGGAACGCCTCCGCGCGCTTCTTCTGCGCGGCCACGTCGAAGCGGAGCTGGCGAGCCCTCTCGACGAGGTCTCCCTCGCCCGCTCCGAGGTCGGACGGGGGGGCGAGGAGCTCCACCGGGACCTCGAGGCGTGCCGGGACGGGCGCGACGAGGAGGTTCGCGAGGGCGAGCCGGGAGGTCTCCTCCTGGTTGTGGGCGCGGGTCGCCTCGCGCTCGGCGCTCGCGACCTCGAGCTCGGCGCGCGTGACGTCGTTCGAGCCCGAGATCTGGGCCTCGAAGCGCGCGCGCGCGTCGGACAGCGTCTGGCGGGCGAGCTCCACCCGCCGGTCGGCGGCGGCGGCGACCTGCTCGTAGCCGAGCGTCATCAGGAAGGCGGCCGACGCCTCGAAGGCGACGATCCGCCGCTGCTCGGCGGCCTCGAATCGCGCGGCGTCCCGTTCGCTCCGCGTCTGCCTGAGGACCGGGAAGGCGCGGGCGTCGAAGAGGACCTGCCGGGCGCTCAACGTGGTCGAGAAGGCGTCGTACTTCGAGACGACGACCTCCTCCCCGCCGACGGTCGTCGTCCGCTCGAAGGGCCGGTGGGTCCAGGCCCCTGAGGCCTCGACGTCCGGAAAGAAGACGGCCCGGGCCTTCGAGACGCGCGCCTCGGCCGCCTCGAGCCGTTCGCCGGAGGCGAGGGCACGCTCGTTGCGGGTCACGGCGAGTCGGATCGCCTCCCCGATCGTGAGCGGCGTGTCTTCGGCACGGGCGATGTTCGTGGAGAGGAGGGTGAGAAGGGAGAAAAGGAGGGGCACCCGAAGGGGGCGCACCCCGGGAGAGGGAAGCCGCATACCGCGGGCGATATTACCGGACGGACGTTCGGTTTCGCGGCCGGATCACCCGCGTGTGACGGAACGTCACGCTCGGCGCGATAACGCGGCTCCCGCCGCGGCCGTCGCCGCCGCGAGCGCGAGGAGACCCGCGAAGCCGGGCGCCGGGACGGGCGGTGCCGTCGTCCCGGCGGTCGGGAGCAGGACGGGCGGGCCGAGTGCGAGCGTGCCGCCGTCCGCGCTCTCGCTCGTCGTGCCGGCCTGGTTCGAGAGCGTCGTCGTCGCCGGGTCGAGGCTCGCCGACGCGGTGGCGCCCGGGGCGAGCGTCACGGCGAGCGAGAGGACCGTGTCGCCGGTTCCGGGTGGCTGTGTGAAGGGGATCGCGCCCTCCGCTTCGTCGAACGAGCCGACCCACGTGATCGTCCCGGCTCCCGATGCGGTCGTCTCGAAGGCCGGCGTCCGGGAGGCGAGAAGGCCGGCCCTCGAGAGCGTCGCCGACGCCACGGCCGCCGCGGGTTCGAAGCGGACCGTCACGGCGAAGGCCTGGATCCGCTCGCCGGCGGGGCGGTCGACGCCGAGCGGCGTGCCGGCCAGGTCGCCGAGCGTGATCGGCACGGTGAACGGGCCGGTGCCGGAGGGCGCGCCGAAGCGGAGGGTGTCGGCCGCGCCCTGCGCCAGTACGACCGGCGCGAGGAGGAGCGATGCGGCGAGGGCGAGGGCGTCGAGAGCTCTCATGGTCGTCTCCTCCCTCACAGCGGCTCGGGCCCGTCCGCGTAGAGGTAGTTGATCAGGTAGAAGAGGTCGAGGGCGTCGACGCGCTCGTCGAGGTTCGCGTCGGCGATGCCGAGCGGCGCCGGCCCGGCGGAGTAGAAGAAGCTCACCAGATAGAAGACGTCGGCCGGGTTGACGACGCCGTCGTCGTTCACGTCGCCGGGGAGACCGATCGTGTGAAAGACCTCGTTCGTCGTGATCGGGGCCTCCGTGTCGAAGACGATCGTCGCGGTGTTGGCGATCCGGGTCCCGGGAGAGAGGTCCGTTCTCGTCCGGACGGAGAAGAGGACCGCCCCCCTTCCGCGCCCGCTCCCGTCCTCGGGAGGAAGGAAGCCGGCGAGCGGGTCGGTCGGGAGCTGCCCGGTCGAGGGATCGAGAGTTCGGAAGGTGAAGTCGAGGCGGCCCGGCGCACTCTCTCGCGCGACGACGTCGACCCACCAGGGGCGCAGGTCGCCCGGCCGGTGGTCCGTGATCGCCGTCCTCGCGTGGAAGGCGCGGGCGGCCTCGGGCGCCGCCAACGTCGTCGCGCCCCAGCCGGCGTCGACGAGCTCGAGCGTCGAGAGGTCGAGGCCCGCGTCGAGGGAGTCCTTGACGAAGACCTCCTGCGCCGGGGCCGACGCGGTCGCGACGTTCTCGAAGGAGACGGCGTAGAAGAGGCGGGTGCCGGCGCGAACGAGGTGCCTCGGCCCGGCGCCCGGGGTGGCGGCCTTCTCGTTCGGGTCGAGGGGGAAGACCTGGTCGCTGGCGGGGGTCCGCTCGAGGAGCTCGAGGTCCGCGGGGGTGATCCCGGCGCGGGCGATGTTCTGCTGCAGGTAGAAGTACTTGTTGCGCGCGACCGGCTGGAACCAGTAAGGGTCGCGATTCGGGGCGAGGTTCCAGACGTAGAGGTCGCAGGCCGCCTTGCCGGTCGTCGCGATCGCCCTCATTCCCGTCGCGATGGGGCGGAGCGGAGGGACGAAGGCGCCCGCCACCTCGACGGCAGCCAGCGAGCTGTTGCCGATTCCCTCGATCGCCCCGAGCGCGTCGTTCTTCTCGACGGCGTGCCCCGTCTCCCAGACTCCCAGGAGGAACGAGTAGCCCGACTCGGCGACGGCGTCGAGCGGGACCTCGCCGAGCTCTTCCTCGGAGACGGTGACTTTCCCGTAGAGGTTCTTGAGCCAGAGGCCCCACGAGAGGACGGAGTCGGCCTTCTCGCCGAGCGTCTTCGGCGGACCCGAGGGTTTCAGGCTCTTCGGCGTCCACTCGGTGTAGAGGTTCGCTCCGCCGGAATAGCCCTCGAGGCTCGGCGAGGCGTATCGGCCGGCGGCCGGATCGTACGGCGCCGTCGCGATGCCCTGGCTGAGACCTCCCTTCATCGCTCGGAAGATGTCGCCGCTCGCCGCGAGGTAGGGGTTCGTCCCTCCCCCCGTGGAAGCGATGACGTTTCCGTGGGCGTCGTAGGAATACGTCTGGGTCGCCGTTCCGGTGGGATCGGTCAGGAGCGAGGTGTTCCCGAGGCCGTCGAGATGGAACGAGGAGGCGGACCCGGCGGCGTCGAGCGCCGCCGCGAGGCCGGCGCCGTGGTCGAAGCGACCGGTGACGGCGCCCGCGCCGTCGAGGACGGTGGCCGCGGCTCCGGCGGCCGTCGCCAGGTCGCCGAGGAACCGCGACGTGACGCCGCCGAGGGTCTCGGACGCGAGCGCGCCGAAGGCGCTCCACGAGTACGCGGCGCTCCCGGCGGCGCCTGCGACCTCTGTGAGCTTCCGCTCGGCGTTCCACGTGAAGGTCGTCGTTCCCGACGGCGCTGCGCGGGAGGTCGAGTTGCCGTCGGCGTCCCACTCGTACGAGGTCGTCCCCGCCGAGGTCAGCCGGTTCTGCTCGTCGTAGACGTACGGGACGACGACGCCGTTCGTCTCGGCCTCGACCCGGTTCCCCGCGGCGTCGTACCGGTAGATCGTCAGGACGCCCGTCGGCGCCCGCTCGCTCTCGAGCCGCCCCAGCGCGTCCCAGGTGTAGGTCGAGGTCCCGTCGGGGCCCGAAGCGGAGAGCACCCGGCCGGCGGCGTCGTAGGAGTACGTGAAATCCGCGAGGATCGAGCCACCGGGACCGAGGTGCCTCACGCCGGTCGCTCGGGAGGCGGCGTCCCACGTATGGACGGTCGCCGTGCCGTTCCCTCGATCCTCGCGCGAGAGCCGGCCGTGGGCGTCGTACGCATAGGAGACGACGAGGGCTCCGCCACCGCGCGTGATGCGGGCGATGCGCCCGGAGGCGTCGTACTCCCAGTCGAGGACGTACCCGTCGTCGGACGACCGCCGGGTCGTCCGGCCGACGTCGTCCATCTCGTAGCGGAACCACTTCCCGCCGGGGTAGAGGATCTCCGAGAGGAACCCGCGGGCGTCCCACGTGAGGCGCGTCGTGCCGCCCGCCTCGGTCACGGTGGCGAGCCGCCCGGCGGCGTCGTAGGTGTAGTCGACGGCCGTCCCGTCGGGGAGCGTCTTTCGCGTCAGCTGCCCGCGCGCGTTTCGGTTATAGAGGATCGTCTGGCCGCGGCGGTTCGTGCTGCTCGTCACGAGGCCCCGCGCGTCGCGCTCGAGCGTCTCCGTGCTTCCGCCCGGGTAGGTGATCGACGTGACCCGCCCCGCGGCGTCGTGCGTGAACGCCGAGACGCTGGCCTTCGGGTCGGTGAGCGACTGAACGAACCGCCCGCCCCCCGCGGGGTACGAGTACGACTGCCGCGTCTCGATGCCCCCGGGCTCGAGAAGCGCCGTGACCTCGCCGAGAGGACCGTGCTCGACCGAGTCGACGTTTCCGAAGGGGTCGATCACCTCGCCGAGGCCGCCGTCCTCGTTCCAGCCGAGGCCGACCGCGTTCCCGAGCGGGTCGACGAGCTCGCCGAGCCGCCCCCATTCGTCGAGCGCGAGGACGACGCCTCCTTCCGGGGGAGCGAGGGCAGCAAGGGTGCCGCGCGGCGCCGCGCCGTGCGCCTGGACGATCCGGCCGGCCGCATCGCGGGAGAAAGACGTCGCAGGTAAGGTGTCCCGTCTGTTCCCGACGAGGCGGCCCGAGCCGTCGTATTCGTAGAAGACGTGGCTCCCGTCGGGGAACTCGATGGAGACGAGGGCGTCCGCGTCGGGGCCGGAGCCCAGGTAGGCGTAGCGCGTCACGCGCCCGCCCGGCTGCGTAACCTGGACGAGCCGCCGGCCCGCCCCGTCGTAGGCGTAGGTCGTCACCTGGCCCGCGTGGTCGGTGAGGCGGACGAGGCGGCCCGAGGAATCGTGATCGAAGGAGAGCACGTCGCCGCTCGTGTGGGCGACGCGCGAGAGGCGGCCGGTGGCGTCCCACGTCACGTCGAGGCGGTTCCCGGTCGCGTCGGAGATGGAACCGAGCCGCCCGTCGGCGCGGAAGGCGAGCGCGACGCCGTTGCGTTCGACGAGACGGGCCGTCGCCCCGGAGACGACGAGACGGCCGTGGTCGCCGGGGAGGCCGCGGAACGTCCCGTCGGGAAGGAGGCGGAAGAGCCGCGTGGAGCCGTCGTTCGAGCGGATCTCGCGGTCGCCGCTGGAGAGCGTGGCGAGGACCTTGTCGTAGGTGTGCGTCCACCCGACGCCGAGAGCACCCACGGTCGCGCGGCCGAACGGACCGTTCGCGAAGGAGCGGCCGAAGCTGAGGACCGGGCCCGGAGCGGGGCAGAGGGCGTCGACGCCGGAGGCGAGCGACTGCTGGGGGCTCGTCTCGAGCGCCCGCTGGACGGTGACGCCGAAGAGCGCCTCCGGATCGGCGACGTGGCGGCCGAGGCCCGAGAGGTAGCTGGCGTTCGCGCGGAGCGCGCCGACGTACTCACCCCAGGTGGAGCCGGCGGCCCCGGTCACGAGCGGGAAAACGCGGCTCCACGCCGCGGGGTCGATCCCCTCGGGTCTCAGCGACGGCTCGAGCGCCGCCCAGTCGATCGCGCGAGAGAGCGCGGCCGCGGAGAGCTGCCGGAGCGTGAAGGAGGCCGGGGCGTGCGCCGGGCCTTCCGAGAAGATCTCGAACGTCACCCTGCCGCGCGCGCTGGGCGGCAGGACGCCCGCGCTTCCGAAGGAAGCCTTGTCGATGCCGAGGAACCGGAGCGCCCCGCGGCGCCACCCTTCGCGGCCGTCGCGCCTCATCGGGAGACTCTGGTCGGAGGCGACGACGAAGAGCGGCGCTTCGGCGTCGACGTTCCCGCGGTTCTCCCAGGAGAGGACGGCCGTCGTTCCGCGGCCGCCCCGGAGGACGGCGGGAATGGAGAGGTGGGCGTCCACGTCCGGCGCCACCCCTGGGGCGATCCGGAAGCCGCCGGGTACGCAGTGGGTCGTCGCGTCGGGCCAGACGACGCAGGCGTCGCAGGCCTGCGGCGCGAGTCCCGTAAGGACGAGGCGGGCCGCGAGCTGCGTCGAGGTGAGGCTGGACGGTGACGTGGAGAGGATCGTGACGCCGCCGTTTCGGAGCTCGACGGTCGCCCCTTCCTCGAACCCGGCACCGTCGACGCGGACGGTGACCGGCCCCGTGTTCCCGCCCGAAGATGGGGTGATCGACGCGACGCCGCGGTCGGCGCCGGCGACGGAGATCGTGAACGGGACGTCGCCCGCGGAGGAGAGGACTCCGAGGTACCAGTCGCCCGGAGCCGGCGCGGCGACGACGACCTCGCGGGCCGTCGGGCCGACGGCCTCTCCCTCGACGTCGAAGAGCGTGGCGAGCGGGAACTGGCGGCTCCTCACGAGAAGACGGAACGCCGCCGTGCCGCCCGCGGCCGCGACGCGGACCCTCAGGACCGGGACCTCTCCGGCCGAGAGCGCCAGGACGTGGTCGGAGAAGCTGCCCGCCAGCGCCCTGGCGCTCTTCGTCTCCCCGACGCCTATCGCCGTCGCGGTGCGGCCGGCGATCAGGCCCCCCGCTTCGGATTCGTCGGCGCCGAGGTCGGGGAGCATCGTGGCCGGCCGTGGGCGCGGCTCGCCGTCGATATCGTCGGCGACGGAGGTGGCGACGCCCTGCGCGAGGGCGGCGGAGGCCGGCTCGAGGTGGAAGCCGTCGGGTGCGAACGAGGCGCTCCCTGTGACGTGGCCCTCCTGCGTCACCGGTCCCGCGGTCGGAGTCGCGACGGAGTCCCACAGGGTGTTGCGCATCGTCACGGTCGACGTCCCGTCGGCGACGACACCGGTCGGGCTCGACGCGACGATCGAGTTCGTGAACGTCGCCGTGCTGCCATTCCTCACTCGCGCGGCGATCCGCTCCCCGTCCGTGAAACGGGCGAGCGTGACGTGCGCGGCGGTGAGGGAGGAGCCGAGATCGACGTCGAGGCCGACGGAGGCGTCGGCGACGACGGCGTTGGCCAGCACCAGCGTCGCCGTCTCGGCGCGGACCGACCTGACCTTCCGGGTCCGGCTCCTCTCGAGCCGGAGCGTCCCCTGGTTCACTGCGCGGAGAGCGTCGGCGTGCTCGATCGTGGTGTGCCGGAGCAGGGCGGTGCCGCCGTCCACTGTGACCCCGATCCAGGTCGGGTTCCCGAAGTAGTCCCACCGCCCGTTCGTCAGGACGACCGGACTCGAGGGGGTCCCGAGGGTCTCGAAGCGCCCGTTCACGAACGTCGTCCAGCTCTGCCGAAGGGTCACGCCGGCCGCCACGGTCAGCGTGCGTCCGGCCGGGATCGTGTAGTCGTCCCCGAGCCGGTAGGCCGCGAGGCCGGCCTGCGGCGTGAGGGTGAAGTCGGCGCCCGTCATCGCGGCCGGCTCCAGGACGACCTCGTTCGCCCAGTTGCCTGCGAACGAGGTGCCCGAAAGGGAGAGGCGCGAGGCCGCACCGCGAACGACGACGGGATAGGCGCCGGTCGCGGTGATCCCGGTGAACGCCGTCGAGGTCGCGGTGACGACGGAGTCCTCGACGACGAGGCCCCCCGCGCCGCTCGCGGGGCCGATCGTGCAGTGGTCGAGGAGGACGCCGTCCGGGCCGGCGTTCCGGACGGTGACGCCCCTGTTGTCGGCCTGCGCGATGCTCGTGTGGGCGAGCTGCCCGGTTCCGCCGTCGAAGACGAGGCCGATCCAGGTGCCCCGGCCGGAGGCGAAGGCGACGGGGCTCGCGGCCATCCCCAGGGCGACGAGTCGCCCCTTCACCGTGAAAGTCCAGTCGGCGTGGACGACCGTTCCCGCGGCGAGGGTGACGGTCCGCCCGGCCGGGACCTCGTAGTCGCCGGGGAAGCGGTAGCAGAGGAGGCCCGGCTGCGGTGTCAGGGTGATGTCGGAGCCCGTCAACGCGCCGCTCTCGATCACGACCTCGTTCGCCCAGTTCCCGAGGAACGTGTCGTTCGAGAGCGTGAGCCTCGACGCTGTGCCCGACACGACGACGGGATACGTCCCGGTCCCGGAAGCGAACGCCTCGAGCCTGGAGTCGGTGATCGACACGACGCCGTTCGTGATCGCGAGGCCCTTGTTCCCGGGGCCGAGGTTGCAGTGCTCGAATGCGACGCCGGGCGCGGCGACGCTCGTCACGACGATTCCGGGAGCGTTCCAGCCCGCCCTGAGGACGTCGACGTACCGGAGGAGTCCGGTGCCGCCCGAGAACGTCAGGCTCTCCCATCCCGGACCGTCGGAGGTGAAGGTGATCGGGCTCGCCGCCGTGCCGGCGGCGGCGAGGTGCCCCTGCACCGTGATCGCGGCAGGTTTCACCGTGGAACCGGCCTCGATCGTCAGAGTGACGCCGGGGGCGACGGTCACGACGCCCGTCAGGACGTGCGGGCTGTCGGCCGCGCACCAGGTCTGGTCCGCGGTGATCGTCCCCGCGTGGGGGCCCGGAGAGCACTGGGCCGCGGCGCGCGGCGAGACGAGGAGGGCGGAGAGGAGGAGGAGCAGGGGTCGGATCGTCTTCACGTTCGCCTTCTCGCGCTCAACGCTCGCGCCGGCGCGCATCGTGGGCGCTGACCCGGATCGTGCCGTCCGTGAGGGCGAGGCCGCCGGAAGCGGCCGAGACGAAGAGGGTCCCCGCGCGGTCGCCGAAGCCGCTGACGGCAGGGTCGAGCCGGAGGAGGACGGTCGTGCCGGGAGCGAGGGGTTCAGAGAGCCCCACGACGACCTCCCCGACGAGCACCTCCGTTTCGGCGGGAGCGGGCTCGGAGAGGGTCACGATCCACGAATAGCTCGCTCCCGCCTGGGGGCGCGCCTCGAAGGTCACCGCGCGCCCGGACCAGGATCCGGCCCGCCGGAAGCGTATCGACTCGACGGCGGAGGCCGGCTCGACGGCGAGGCGAAGCGAGAGGGCGCCGATCGCGACGCCGTCCGTCGACCGAAGCCGTAGGGGGACCGCGACCGTGGATCCGGACACGCCTCCTCCCTCCCCGAGGCCGAGGGAGGGCGGGTCCGCGGCGAGAAGTCCGCACGGGAGGAGGAGCGCCAGAATCGCGGACGCTCTTCGGCGGCGGCCCCGATCGCGGGAGGGGAGCGCCTGACTCCCGTCAGGGACGCTCCCGAACATGCCCGCTGCGAAGCGGGCGAACTCCCGGAACGAGGAGAACTCGCGGCGCGCCCGCGTCTCGGGGTCCTCGAGGTCGATCCGCAGGCCCTGCCGCCCGCGGCGGCCGCCGGCCCGGAGCCTGAGGACGAAGGTCCTTCCCACGCCCGCCCTCGTGTCGTCGCCCATCGCACCCTCCCGGCCGCGGTCGCGGCCTTCTCGACGGGTAGAATCGGCGGCGTTCGTTGGAGGATCGTTGGAAGGGCGGCCGGAGCCTCCGCGGCCCGTGAGGCCGGACCTGCCGGAGGCGGTGGCGGCGGCGGCGCCTCACCTCTCCCTCCGGTGGCTCGGCGGCCGGGAGATTCAACGAGACGGCGTCGCCGTGCACCTCGAGTCCGCGAAGACCGAGGCGCTTTTCGCCTGGCTGGTCCTGAACCCCGGCCGCCACACGCGCGCGAAGCTGAACGCCCTGCTCTGGCCCGACCTCCCCGAAGGGCGGGCCGCGGCCGGGTTGAGGAGGGCGCTCTGGGACCTGAGGCGGAAGCTCGCGCCGGCCGGGGGTCGATTCCTGCTCGAGGTGAGCCGGACGGACGTGGGCGTAAGCCCGGCCTTCGTCTTCGAGCTCGACGTCCGCAGGCTCCTGGAGGGCGGGCGCGCGTCCGGCCCCGAGGATCCCTCCAGGTTGGAGCAGGCCGCCGCCCTCTACGGGGGCGACCTCCTCGAGGGGCTTGCCGTGGAGGACTCGGCGGCGTTCGAGGAGTGGCTGCTCGGAGAGCGGGAGAGCCTGCGCCTCTTCGCCCTGTCGGCCCTGCGCCGCCTCGTCGGCCTGCTCCGCCGCAGCGGCGAAGGGCCGCGCGCCCTTGCTCATGCCCGCAGGCTCCTCGCGCTCGACCCCTGGCTCGAGGAGGCTCACCGCGACGTGGCCGAGCTCCTCGCCCTCTCGGGCCGGCGCGGCGCGGCGATCCGCCAGCTCGAGGCCTGTCGGCGGGTCCTCCAGGACGAGCTCGGGGCGGCCCCGTCGAAGGAGACGGTGGCGCTCGAGCGCCAGCTGCGCGGTGATGCCGCGGCGCCGGTCGATTCGGAAGCGGCGCCGGTCCGGGGACTCCCGAGGAACGACCTTCCCGTCTTCTCCTCGCCGTTCGTCGGGCGGTCCCGCGAGCTCGAAGCGGTGGTCCGGCAGCTCGCCGACCCCGGCGGCCGTCTGCTCGTCCTCCTCGGCCCCGGAGGCGTCGGGAAGACGCGCCTCGCCGTCCAGGCGGCGTCGCGGGTGGCGGGGACGGGGGCCGCGGGGCTCGCCGACGGAGCGGTCTTCCTCCCGCCGCCCACCGGAGCGGGGGACGCGGGACTGGCGACCGACCTGGCGCGCGTCCTCGAGCTGGAAGGCGGCGATTGCGGCGATCCGGCCGGGAGCCTCATGGCGGCGCTGCGCGACGCGCGGCTCCTCCTCGTCCTCGACGCCTTCGAGAGGAGGAGGGCGGAGGCGCCGCTGCTCTCGCGCCTCCTCGACGGCTGCCCCGAGCTCCGCGTCCTCGTGACGAGCCGCGAGCGACTCGGGCTCGCGGGTGAATCGGTCCTCGAGGTCGGAGGTCTCGAGGTGCCGGCCCGGTCCGATTCGGCCGAGGCGGCCCGCGGCGATGCCGTGAGGCTCTTCCTCTCGACCGCCCGCCGCGCCCGGCTGGGCTTCGAGCCGGGCGCGGCGGACCTCGCGGCGATCGCGGCCATCTGCCGCGCCGTGGGAGGGCTCCCGCTCGCCATCGAGGTCGCCGCGGGCTGGGTGCACGCACTGCCGCCGGGCGAGGTCGCGGCGCAGCTCGCGTCCGGCACGGCGCTTCTCGGGCCGGGCGACGGGCAAGGCTCCGCGTCGCGCCTGCGCCGCGTGTGGGAGGAGGCGGTCGCGCGGCTCGCTCCCGGGGAGCGGCGGGTGCTCGCGGCTCTCTCGGTCTTCGCGCGAGGCATGACTTGGGAGGCCGCGTCTGCCGTCGGGCCGGCACGCCCGGAGACGATGCGGAGCCTCGTCGACCGCTCCTTCCTCAGGCTCGACGCCGCGTCGGGCCGGTACGCGCTCCACGAGGTGCTCCGCGCCTTCGCCGCGGAGGAGCTCGGCGCGAGGCCCGGGGACGAGGCGGCCGCGCGCGAGAGGCACGCGGCCTTCTACGAGGCGTTCCTCGCCCGGCACGCTCCGGCGCTCCGCGACCGGGCCGAGCGCGAGGCGCGGGAGGCGCTCGCCGCCGAGCTGGAGAACGTGAAGGCCGCCCTGCGGCATGCCGCCGCGAGGGGAGAGGTCTCCCGTCTCGCCGCGGCGCTCGCGCCTCTCGCCTCCGCTCACCTGAGCTGGGGGAGCTGGGCCGAAGGGGAGGAGACGGCCGGGGAGGCGGTCCGGGCTGGCGTCGGGACTCCCGCCCTTCTCTGGCGCGCGGCGTTCCGGCTCCGGCTCGGGAACGTCGCGGCGGCCGAAGCCGACCTCCGCGAGGCCCTCGCCGCGCTCGGGGAAGGGGAGACCGCCCCGCGGGCGGAGGCCCTCCTCCACGCCGGGCACGCGGCGCTCCTCACGGGGCGGTTCGCCCAGGCGCGCGCGGCGCTCGAGGAGTGCATCCCGCTCGCGCGCCGGGCCGGCCGGGGCCGCGTGCTGGCGGAGGCGCTCGGTCGCCTCGGGCGGGCCATCCTCGACGAGGGGCGGCACGAGGAGGCCCGGCCGCTCTTCGAGGAGAGCCTCGCGGTGGCGCAGGCCCTCGGGAGCCGTGCCGCCGTGGTCTACGCGACGAACCAGCTCGGCCTCGTCGACTACTTCGCCGGCGACCTCGACGAGGCGGAGCGCCGGCTCGGCGAGGCGCTCGAGCTCGCCCGGGCCGAGGGCAGCCGGCCGGCCGTGGCGTCCGCGCTCCGGAGCCTCGCCTTCGTGGCCGAGGATCGCGGTGACCTCGGCTCCGCAGCCGAGCTCTACCGCGAGAGCCTCTCGGCCTGCCGCGAGACCGGGGACCGCCACGGCGCGGCGCGGGCGCTGATGCTCCTCGGCGAGGTGGAGCGCAAGCGCGGGTCCGACCGGTCGGCCCGGGAGTTCTGCGAGGAAGCGCTCGCCCTCGCGCGTTCCGTCGGGAGCGCCTACGTGGCGGGCCTCCTCGAGGGCAACCTCGCCTATCTCGCCGCGGCGCGGGGCCGGGAGCGCGAGGCCCTCTCGCGGGCCCGCGCCGCCTTCCGGGCGTGGCGGGAGACGGGCTCCTTCAACGTGGGGCTCCCGGTCCTCGTCGTCCTCGCGGAGGTCGCCGTCGGAAGGGGCGACGCCGGGAGCGCCCTCGCCCTGCTCGGGCACGTCCTCGACCACCCGGGGAACCGGCAGGACCATCGCGTCGAGGTGGAGCGGGTCCTCGCCCGCCTGCGCCGGGAGCTCCCCGGTGTGGACGAGGAGGGCGGCCTCGCCGCCGGCCGCGCACGCGACTTCGAGGAGCTCGCCGTCGAGGCCCTCGGCCCCGACGCCGACCGCTGAGCCCCTCCGTTCAGAGCGCGCGAGTCGGCGCGCTCTCGGCGGCCGGACCTTCGAAGGCGCCGTCGTCGAACAGGCCGGGCGGCAGCGGCTCGTTCGGGAGCGACGGCAGGAGACCGGCGAGCGCGTCGCGGAAGGCCCCCGCGCCGGCCGTCCGAAGGGCGGGGTCTTTCTCGAGGGCGTCGAGGACGAGGACGTCGAGGGCAGGCGGCACCTCGGGGCGGCCGATCCGGAGGGAGATCGGCGCGTCCTCGAGGATCGCCTTGAACGTCGCGACCGGCCCCTCGCGGTGGAACGGAGAGGTGCCGGCGAGCATCTCGTAGAGGACGACGCCGAGCGCCCAGACGTCGGCAGAAGGCCCCGTCTCCTCCCCGCGCACCTGCTCGGGGGCCATGGAGTCGGGCGTCCCGACGATGCTGCCCGAGAGGGTGTGGCGGCTGATGCCCTCGACCCGGGCGAGGCCGAAGTCGAGGAGCCGCGCCGCGCCTCCCGGCGAGACGACGACGTTGTCGCTCTTGAAGTCGCGGTGGACGACTCCGGCCGAGTGCAGCGCGGCGGCGGCGTCGGCCATGTCGCGCGCCACGCGGACGGAGAAGCTGAGGGGCAGGGGTCCGTGAGCGTTCACGAGCTCCTTCACCGTGCGCCCGTGGAGGTACTCCATCGCGATGTAGGCGCGCCCGGCCGCCTCGCCCCTCTCGAGGGTCCGGACGATGCCCGGGTGCGAGACGCGCACGCCGATCTCGCCCTCGCGCACGAAGCGGCGCCGCATCTCGGGCGTCGAGAGAAGGTGCGGGTGGACCACCTTCAGCGCCACGAGGGCCCGCGTGTCGAGGCGGCGGGCCTTGTAGACGGTTCCCATCCCCCCCGAGCCGATCGTGGCGAGGACCTCGTACGGCCCGATGACCTCGGCTCCCGAAGCCGCCTCGTCGCGGAGCGGGCGGTGCCGGGCGACGAAGCGGGCGTCGACGGGGTTGCGGAAGCGGACGAGATCGCCGTTGCGCTCGACCAGCTCGCACTCGGCGAGGCGCGGCACCAGCGCCCCGACCTCGACCGGCCCGACGGGGAATCCGCGGGAGGAGAGCAGGTCGACGATCGCACCGGTGGGCCAGGGCTCGCCGCGGCCCTCGTCGAGCGCCCCGAGCGCCGCCGCGACGGCCCGCTCGGCGGCCGTGAGGCGGGCCCAGAGCGCGCCCAGGAACGGCGGCGGAGAGGCGTCCCAGGCTTCGAGCAGCGCCCGGAGCGACGCCCGGGTCGCGCGGTTCCGCCGCTCGCGCGCCGCTCGCAGGAGGAGGCCCGAGCCGAGCGCCCGAAGCCGGTCCGGCTCGGTGCCCGTCTCCGTCACCGCCGCGCGCGCGACGCCCGGCGCGAAGCGCAGGCGGGCGCCGGCCGTCTCCTCGAGCCAGCGCGCCGCCTGCTCGGGCGGGATCGCACGGACCCGGAACAGCGTCGCGACGCGCGCCGTCTCTGGCTCCTCTGCAGCGAAGAGCGACGGCTCGACGTCGCGCGCGACGAGGAGGGAGATGCGCGGGGCGGCCGCGAGAAGCGTCGCGGCGAGGCGTGCCCGCGACGCCACCGCGTCCGCGTCCGCCGGCCCCGGGTCGTCCTCGAGGAGCAGGACATCGGGCCCGTCGTCCGTCAGGTGGCTCGCGACCGCCGCCAGGGCCTCCGGGAACGGGAGCCCGCGCGTGGCCGCATCGAGCTTCTCGGCCCGGTCGGAGGGGACCGCGCCGGCCGAGACGAGCGCGACCGACACGTCGGCGAGGAGGCGCCGACGGCTCGAGGAGAGCGCGGGGCGAGCGGGAGGGATCGGCACCGCGACGAGCGTGGTCCCGCCGGCGCCGGCCTCGAGGTCCGCCAGTACGGTGCTCTTCCCGAGGCCGGGGCGCCCGAGGAGGGCGACGACGGCGTGGCGGTTCCAGGCCCGCCGGAGGGTGACGACGATCTCCTCGAGGGTCTCGTGGTTCGTGGGGAGCGGCACGGGCGACCCCGGCGCGAACGGATCGTCGGCGATCTCCCGGTACCGCGGCGCGGCGGCTTCCCTCATGAGATCCGCGACCCGCTCCTGGACCGCCGTCAGCCCGGCGGCGCCGGCCCTGAGGGTGACGGGGAGGGCGGCGCCGGCCGCGAGCGCCACGAGGAGCAGGAGAACCCTGGCGAGCGTCGTCTCGTGCCACCGCGGGAGGATCGAGAGACGCGTGGTGACGACCTTGCCGGGCCGGCCGCGCCGGTCGACGGCGCGCGCCTCGAGGACGTAGTCCCCCGGAGGGAGCCGCTCCCACCGGGGCGACCGGGCCGTGCGCGGACGAGAGAAGGTCGTCTCGAGGGGTGCGAGCCGCCAGGAGAAGCGCACGCCCCGCGGGTCGGTGAAGTCGATCGCGGCGAGCTCGAACTCGGCGCCCCTGCCGTCCGGCGTTCGCGCCGCACGCTCGACGGCGAGGATCGGCGGCGGCGGGGCGGGCTCGTCTGCCGAGGGGTCGTATCGGACGAGAGCCCCGACGAGGCCGAACCAGAGTCGCCCCCGGGCGTCGAGGAGCGCGGAGCGGACGATTCCCTCCTGCGCGGGGAGGCCGTCGGCGAGGCCGTAGCCACGGCCCGGCCTTCCGTCGGGAGTCACGACGACGATCCCGCGGTCGGTCGACAGCCAGACGTTCCCCGCCGGGTCGCCGAGGAGGGCGTCGACCGAGTCGTCGGGCAGCCCGGCGGCGGAGTCGTAGAAGCGGACCTCCCCGGTCCTTCCGAAGCGGACCGCGCCATGGATCGACGCGGCCCAGACGGCGCCATCGGCCGCGCGGGTGAGGTCCCAGGGAGGCTCGCCCCGGAAGTGGGACGAGGTCAGCCCGATGAGCCGCGCCTTGCCGGTGACGGTGTCGAGCTCGTAGACGGCTCCGCGGGACGCGAAGAGCAGCCCGCCCGCGGGGTCGGAAGCGATCGCGTCGACCGGCACCGTGCCGAGCGGCGGCGGGAGCGGCCGGACGAAGCTCCCCCCCCGAACGGCGAGAAGGCCGCCCGTCGTGCCGAGCCACGACTCCTCCTCGGCGAGGGCGAGGCCGGTGACGGAGAGGCCGGCCGGTGCCGGCAGGACCCGAAACGGCGCTCCGTCGCGCTCGCGCCGGACGAGGCCTCCCGCGAAGGTCGCGTCGAGGCGCCCCCCGCGGGTGATCGTCAGGTCCCGGAAGCGGTCGGTGCGGGGGAGGCCCTGCGCCGGCCCGAATTGCTCGAATCGGCCGCCGGAGAGCCGGGCGAGCTCGCCGCGGGCCGTCGTGATCCAGAGGGTCCCGTCTGGCGCCTCGGCGATCCGGAGCGCGATCAGCTCGCGCAGCCCGGATTCGGGCCCCACGAAGGAGAATCGGGACGGGGCGAAGCGGTAGAGGCCCGAGCCGTCGCCCCCCATCCAGACGTCGCCGCCGCCGCCGTCGAGGAAGGAGACGACACGCAAGGCCGGAAGGCCGTCTTCGGGTCCGAGCTCTACTGAGCCGGCCGCGGAGTCGAGCCGGACGGCCCCGGCGGAGGTCCCGACCCAGATGCGCCTGCGGGCGTCGCAGAGGACCGCGGCGATCCTCTCCGCCGGCAGGGCAGCCTGCGCGATGCGCGCCGGACCGGACGGGGGGACCACGAGGAGCCCCTCTTCGGTCCCGCAGAAGAGCCCTCCTGAGGGAGTCGGGGCCAGGGCGGTCACCGCGGCCGTCACTCCCTCGACCCGCGCGGCGTGGTCCGCGCCCTCCGCGAGCCGGTAGAGGCCGTCGCGTGCGCCGATCCAGACCCCTCCGGCGTCGGCGGCGACGACGGTCGCTGGCGCGCGGCTCACTTTGCGGCGGCGGATCTCCCTTCCGGTCGCCTCGAAGCGGGAGAGGCCGCCTGGCCCCGCGGCCCAGACGGCGCCGTCCGGAGAGACTGTCAGGTCGGTGAACGCGTCCGGGGAGGCGACGACGAGCGAGCCCTCGCGCGTGCGCACCACGAGGCGCCCGACGGCGACCCAGAGGTTCCCGCGCGGGTCGACCGCGAGGTCGGACACGACGCGGTCGGTCAGCCCGAACAGCTCGGCGGCCGGACGGAACTCGGCGCCGTCGAACCGCGCCAGACCGCCGTTTCGCGTTCCCACCCAGAGGAAGCCGCTCGCGTCGCGGGCGAGCGCGGTCACCTGCGACTGCGGCAGACCGTCCCGGTCGTCCCACCGCGCCACGCCGAGACGCTGTCCCATCGCGCTCGGGGCCGCGAGCGCGAAGACCACCGCCGCGAGGAGCGCTCGAACCCTCCGCGGGGCCGTAGAACGGCTCTTCTCGTTCAGGGCGGGTAGAATTATGGCCGTTCGAAGACGAACGTCCACTCACATTGAGCAACCCGATCTCAGGAGGATCCCGATGACCAGCAAGTCCGCGCCGTCGGCGCGAGGCACGAAGTACGTCTACTCCTTCGGCGGCGGAACGGCCGAGGGCGACGGCAGCCAGAAGAACCTTCTCGGAGGCAAGGGAGCCAACCTGGCCGAGATGGCCCGCATCGGCCTCCCGGTCCCGCCAGGCTTCACGATCTCGACGGAAGTCTGCACCTACTACTACGCCAATGGCCGGACCTACCCCAAGGGTCTCGAGAAGGTCGTCGGCGTGCACCTGGCCGGCATCGAGAAGCAGCTCGGCAAGAAGTTCGGCGACCCGAAGAACCCGCTCCTCGTCTCCGTCCGCTCCGGCGCGCGCGCCTCGATGCCCGGGATGATGGACACGATCCTCAACCTCGGCCTGAACGACGTGACGGTCGAGGGGCTCGCGAAGGCCTCGGGCAACGCGCGGTTCGCGTGGGACTGCTACCGCCGCTTCGTCGCCATGTACGGCGACGTCGTCCTCGACCTGAAGCCGGTCGGGAAGCACGAGCGCGACCCGTTCGAGGTGATCCTCGAGGCGAAGAAGGAGGCGACCGGCGCCCACCTCGACACCGACCTGACCGTCGAGTCGCTGAAGGAGCTCGTCGGCGAGTTCAAGAAGGCGATCAAGGAGAAGACGGGCCACGACTTCCCCGAGGACCCGATGGCCCAGCTCTGGGGCGCCGTCGGCGCGGTCTTCTCGTCCTGGATGAACGAGCGGGCGATCGTCTATCGCCAGCTCAACGGGATCCCGGAGAGCTGGGGCACGGCGGTCAACGTCCAGTCGATGGTCTTCGGCAACCTCGGCGAGGACTGCGGCACCGGCGTCGCCTTCACGCGCGACCCGGCCACGGGCGAGAACCTCTTCTACGGCGAGTACCTCATCAACGCCCAGGGCGAGGACGTCGTGGCGGGGACGAGGACCCCCGAGAAGATCGCGACGCTCCAGCGGGACATGCCGAAGGTCTACGACCAGCTCATTGGCATCCGCCAGAAGCTCGAGAAGCACTATCGCGACATGCAGGACATCGAGTTCACGGTCGAGCGCGGGCGCCTCTTCATGCTCCAGACCCGCACGGCCAAGCGGACCGGCTTCGCCGAGGTACGGATTGCCGTCGAGATGGAGCGCGAGAAGCTCATCACCGCCGAGGAGGCGATCCTCCGCGTCAACCCCGACTCGCTCAACCAGCTCCTCCGCCCGGTCTTCGACCCGGCCGCCCGTAACGCGGCGGTCGCCGAGGGGCAGCTCCTCGCCAAGGGCCTCAACGCGGGCCCCGGCGCGGCGACGGGCCGCGTCGTCTTCTCGGCGCAGGACGCCTTCGAGTGGGCGAAGAGGGGCGAGAAGGTCCTCCTCGTCCGCGAGGAGACGAGCCCCGAGGACATCAAGGGGATGAACGCGGCCGAGGGGATCCTCACCGCGCGCGGCGGCATGACCTCCCACGCGGCGCTCGTCGCGCGGCAGATGGGCAAGGTCTGCATCGTCGGCTGCGAGTCGCTCCGGATCGACTACGCCCAGCGCTGCATGACGGTCAAGGGCGACGCGAAGAACCGGATCGTCATGGAGGGCGACTGGCTCTCCATCGACGGCTCCACGGGCGAGGTCCTCGAGGGGCGCCTCGCGACGAAGCCGTCCGAGGTCCTGCAGGTCCTCCTCGAGAAGACGCTGAAGCCCGAGGAGAGCCCGGTCTACACGCTCTACGCCACGATGATGGGCTGGGCCGACAAGGTCCGCCGCCTCCGCGTGAGGGCCAACGCCGACCAGCCCGACCAGGCGACGAACGCGGTCCTGTTCGGCGCCGAGGGGATCGGCCTCTGCCGCACCGAGCACATGTTCTTCGGCGGCGACCGGATCACGGCCGTCCGCGAGATGATCCTCGGCGATTCCGTCGAGGCGCGCGAGAAGGCCCTCGCCAAGCTCCTCCCGATGCAGCGCGAGGACTTCGTCGGCGTCTTCCGGGCGATGGGCCCGCGGCCCGTCACGGTCCGGACGATCGACCCGCCGCTTCACGAGTTCCTGCCCCACACGCTCGACGAGCAGGCGGCCGTCGCGGAGAAGCTCGGCGTCGCGTCGGCGATCGTCGCGCAGAAGGTGGGCGAGCTGCACGAGATGAACCCGATGCTCGGCCACCGCGGCTGTCGCCTCGGCATCGTCTACCCCGAGATCACCCGGATGCAGGCGCGCGCCATCCTCGAGGCGGCGTGCATCGTCAAGAAGGAAGGGATCGAGGTCAAGCCGGAGATCATGATCCCCCTCGTCGGCCACGTGAACGAGCTGAGCGACCAGGAGAAGGTCGTCCGCGAGACCGCGAAGGACGTCTTCGCGAAGGCCGGAATCAAGGTCGACTACCTCGTCGGGACGATGATCGAGCTGCCGCGCGCGGCGCTGACGGCCGACGAGATCGCGACGGTCGCCGAGTTCTTCAGCTACGGGACGAACGACCTCACGCAGACGACGTTCGGCCTTTCCCGCGACGACGCCGGCAAGTTCCTCCCCGAGTACGTCCGTCGCGAGATCCTCGCCGCCGACCCGTTCGAGAAGATCGACCAGGGCGGCGTCGGCAAGCTCGTGAAGATGGGCGTCGAGCTCGGCCGCACGACCAGGCCGAAGCTGAAGATCGGCATCTGCGGCGAGCACGGCGGCGAGCCGACCTCGGTGGAGTTCTGCCACCGGACGAACCTCGACTACGTCAGCTGCTCGCCGTTCCGGATTCCCATCGCCCGTCTCGCGGCCGGCCAGGCGGCCGTGCGCGAGGGGGCGAGGGTGTCGGGCAAGGCCGCGAAGTCCGCGAAGGTTGCGCCGAAGCCGGCCCCGAAGGCGGCCGCGAAAGCCGCCTCGAAGGCCAGCCCCGCACCGAAGAAGGCCGCGAAGCCGACGCCGAAGACGAAGGCCGCGACGAAGCCGATGAAGGCCGCCAAGGGCGCTCCGAAGGCCAGGGTCGCGGCGAAGAAAGTCGTGAAGGCCGCCCCGAAGACGAAACCGGCCGCGAAGAAGCCCGCGAAGAAGGGCAGGAAGTAGCCCGCGCGACCGGGGCCGGCGACGGCCCGCTCCCCCGGTCGGTCCGGAACGAATGAGACGCCCGCGGCGGTCGAGAGGCCGCCGCGGGCCTTCTTGTCGGCGCGGGGGCCGCTGGAAAGCCTGTCGGATCGCTGGCCTCGTGACTGGCAGAAACCTTGCGAAGACTCCGGCAAGGAGGATTCGAATCGCCAGAGGCGAGCGAAGAGCAAGTAAACCCACGATGAAGAAGTCGACGGCGGGTCGAGGGCCCGGTACCGGTTCCCCGCCGGGTCAGGCCCACGAAGCCAGCTGGTGCTCGGGAAGATGGCCCGCCACGAGGAGCCGTACCCCGGCCAGCGGGCCCCCGGAAGCCCTCCCCGCCGTCGCACCCCGGGAGGCGGCGCCACCCCCGCGCCGCCTCCCGATTTTTCTCGGTCCGGAAGCGCAGGAGCGGATCCGGATGTCGGGGGCCGCCGTGTCCGGAAAGGAAAGCTCGCGGCGGCCGGCTGGCCGCCGCGAGCCCTTCCCGGGGGTGGCAGGGACGGGGGGAACGAGGGGGGTCAGTCCGGGATCATGACGACGAGGTACCGGCTGTCGCGCCAGAAGGCGCCGTGGTCGGTCACCTGGAGCGTCGACATGTTCGGTCCGCCGGAGACGATCCGGTAGCTCTCCTCCGGATGCCCGGGAAGGACTTTCACCTTGTCCGCGGGCGCCGGGATCGCGAGCTGGGCCTCCACCGTCGTGTCGATCTCGCGGAAGACCCCGGGGTCGTATCTCCCCGTCTCCTGCCAGGCGCCGCCGAGGCCGAGGATCGAGCCCTTCTTCTCGACGAGGCCCTTGTCCTTCAGCACCTTCTTTCCGGCCACCGCGACGAAGGCCCTGTTGATCTCCTTCGTCTTCGCCTCGATGACGCCGTCCCTCTCCTGGATCAGCGTGTCCTTGGCGAGGAGGAAGCCCTCCTGCACCCGGACCTTCTCGTCGAGGTCGACGACCGTTTTCTGGAGGGTCGCGATCGTCGTGTCCTTCTCTTCCAGCGACCGCTTCAGCTCGTCCACGAGCTTCTGGAGGGAGGCCACTCTCTGGCCGCTCGCCCGCCGCTCCTTCTCGAGGCGCGCGAGCTTGCCGAGGTTCTCGCGGATGGCGGTCCGAATCGTCCCGAGCTCGTCGGCGAGGATCTCGCGCGTCGAGACCCGGGTCTGCCCTTCGCGGGTGACGTCGAGCGTCCGCTTCAGGATCTTGAGCTCCTGGCCGCGGATCTCCTCGAGCCCGGCCTGGACTTCCGCGATCGTCGCGGCGGCCTCCGCGTCGGCGGTCTCGGCCGCCTGCAGCTGCTGCGTGAGCCGGGCGTTCTCCTCGGTCAGGATCTGGTTGCGCTCGTCGAGAGCCTGGTTCGCGGAATCCGAACGGCTTCCCAGGTCCTTCCCGGAGCAGCCGCCGAGAGAGAGGACGACCGCGAGGAGCGGGGCGAGAGCGAGGGGAAGGGGGGAGCGTCTGTCGTCAGCTGATTTGATCCTCATGGGGACCTCCTCGCGATCTCGCCTTTCAAGACGCGGGCCAGGGGCCGGGGCGGAAAGTGCGACGGCCGGAAGACCAGCGACTCGAACGGCTTGCGCGCAGCGCGTCCGGCCCTCGCGCGGCCGGGCTCGCTCCGTGAGGGCCGGGTGACGGAAAGACTTTCCGAGCGGCGGAAAGGAAGGCCCGTGCGTCTGCCCGCGCGGCCGGCCGGCGAACCGCCCCGGCGGTCCGGACGCCTCGCGGGAAGCACCCCTCCGGCTTGCTCGGGCTGATAACGTCGGGCCGTGCTCCCGCTGCCGCCGGCCCTCGCGGTCCTGCGCCACGCGCTGGCCGACCCGCTCTCCGCGGCGACGGCGAAGGTCGAGGTCCTCTCCGCCCGCCTTCGCCGGGAGCTTCCCGCGCTCGCGGCGAGGGCAGAGGACCTGGGCGCCGACCTCGCCACGGCCGGGCGTCTCCTCGACCTCCTCGCCGCCCTCGCCGACATCTCGGAGGAGTCGCCCGAGCCGACGCCGTTCAGGCGCCTCGTCGCCCCCTTCGGAGCGGTGACGGAGGCCGCGGCCGGGACGGCCGTCGTCCTGGTCCGCCCGGCGTCGGCCGCGGACGCGATCCGTCGCGTCGTCGCGTATGGCACCTTGCGGGGAGGCGCCCCATCCGTCGTGGCGCGGAGCGGGGCCGGCGACGTCGAGGTCGTCGTCGAGGGGCTCGGACCTGCGCCCGAGGTGCCCCTCGACCGGCTCCTGGTCCTCCCGAGAGAGGTGCCGGAGGCCGACGAGCTCTTCGTCGCTCACGCGGCGGCCTTGGCCGACGGAGGCTCGCTGAGGCTCTCGGCGCGGGACGCCTTCCTCGAAGCGGTCCTCTCCTGGCCCGCCCCGGTTGAGACGCCATGAGGACGCTCGTCGTCGAGGACGACCCGAGGACCCGGCGGGCGCTCGCAGAGCTCCTCGTGGAGCTCGGGCACGAGGCGATCGAAGCCGGGAGCATGGCCGAGGCCTCCGCCCTGTACCGAAGCGCTCCGCCCGACGTGGCCATCGTCGACCTCGGCCTTCCTGACGGCGACGGCCTCGACCTCGTGAGGGAGGCTCCCGCGGGAACGGCCGTCCTCGTCCTGACCGGCCAGGGGTCGGTGCGAAACGCCGTCGAGGCGATGAAGGCGGGCGCGCACGACTTCTTCGTGAAGCCGCTGCGCCCGCCCCAGCTGCGCGCGGCGCTCGAGCACCTCGGCGGGCGAAAGGCCCGTTCCGAGGGGACGCCGGAGGGGCCGGGAGGGCCGGAAAGGGCGGAGGCGACGGCGGGAGCGGGCCCCGCCGGCCTCCTCGGCACCTCGGCGCCGATGCAGGAGGTGACGCGGCTCCTCGCGCGCGTCGCCGTATCGGACGCCCCGGTCTTTCTCTACGGCGAGAGCGGGACCGGCAAGGAGGTCGCGGCCCGAACGCTCCACGCGCTGTCGCGGCGCGCGTCGGGGCCCTTCGTCGGCGTGAACTGCGGGGCCATCTCGCCGAACCTGGTCGAGAGCGAGCTCTTCGGCCACGAGAAGGGCTCCTTCACCGGGGCCGAGCGCCGGCGCGAGGGGACCTTCGAGCTCGCGCGGCGCGGCACCCTCTTCCTCGACGAAGTGACCGAGACGCCGCTCGAGATGCAGGTGAAGCTCCTCCGGGTCCTCGAGACGAAGGCGTTCCGGCGCGTGGGCGGGACCGAAGAGCGCGACGTGGACGTGCGTGTCGTGGCGAGCTCGAACCGCGACGTCCTCGAGGCGGTCGCCAGCGGGGCCTTCCGGGAGGACCTCTACTACCGGCTCGCGGTCTTCCCCCTTCGCCTCCCGCCGCTGCGCGAGCGGCTTTCCGACGTCCCGATCCTCGCGCGCGAGTTCCTCGCCCGGGTCGAGGCCGAGGAGCGGCGGGGCGTCGCCGGGATCGAGCCGGCGGCGCTCGAGGCCCTCCGGCGCCACGCCTGGCCGGGGAACGTCCGCGAGCTGCGCAACGTCGTCCACCGCGCGTACGTCCTGTCCGACCCTCCGGCAATCTCCCTCGAGGCGACGGAGGCCGTCCTCGCTGCGCCCGCCCCGATCGCCCCGGGGACGACGGCCGGGACGGGAGACGCCCTCCTCGTGCACGTTCGCGTCGGCGACACGGCGAGGGACGCCGAGAGGAAGCTCATCGAGGCCACGCTCGCGGCGGTCGGTGGAGACAAGCGTGCCGCCGCCGAGATGCTCGGCCTCTCGATCAAGACCGTCTACAACAAGGTCAGGTCCTGGGGCGGCGCGTAGCGGCAGCGAGGAGCTCGGAGACCTTCCCCGCGGCGACCGGCTTGACGAGGTGGTGGTCGATTCCGGCGGCGAGGGCGCGGGCGCGCTCCTCGCGGCCCGCCCAGCCCGAGAGGGCGACGAGCAGGGTTCCCTCGAGCGCGGCCTCGGCCCTGAGGCGGCGCGCGACCTCGTAGCCGTCGAACCCGGGAAGGCCGAGGTCGAGGACGACCGCGTCGGGCCGGAGGCGCAGTGCGGCCTCGACGCCCGAGGGGCCGTCCGCTTCGACGTGGACCTCGTGTCCGAAGAGGGCCAGCGCCTCGGCGAGGGCGCGGGCGCCGTCGACGTTGTCCTCGACGACGAGCACGTGGCGCGGTGTCACCTCCGGCGCGGGCTCGTCCCGGCCGGCCGGAGCGGGCCGCGGCGCCGTCGCCCGCGGGAGGCGGAGCGTGAAGGTGCTCCCTCGCCCCGGACCCGGGCTCGAGGCCGCCAGGCTCCCGCCGTGAAGCTGCGCGAGACGTCGGGAGAGGGCCAGTCCGACTCCCAGGCCCTCGTCGGAGCCGGATCTCCCGGCTCCCTGTTCGAACATGCCGAAGACCCTCTCGAGGTCCTCGGGCGCCAGCCCGATCCCGTCGTCGGTCACCCGGACGACGGCCTCCACCTCGTCGGCGGCGACCGCGAGCTCGATCCGCCCGCCCTCGGGCGCGTACCTCGACGCGTTCGTGAGGAGGTTCGTGAGGACCTGCGCGAGGCGGACCGGGTCTCCCTCCACGAGGATTCCCTCCTCGGGCAGACGCACAGAGAGCGCGCTCCGCCTCGCGTCGAGCACGGGGCGGGTCGCCTCCAGGGCCGCCTCGACGACGTCGGTCAGAGCCACGGCCTCCTTGCGCAGGACGACCCTGTTGCTCGTCACCCGAGAGAGGTCGAGCAGGTCGTCGACGAGCCGCGTCAGGTGCGAGAGCTGGCGCGCCAGGATCGACCGGGACAGGGCGCGCCGCCCGGGGGTCCTCTCGTCCGGGGCGGCCTCGGTCGCGCCGAGCAGGTCCACGGCGTTCCTCATCGCCGCGAGAGGGTTTCGGAGCTCGTGCGCGAGCGAGGCGAGAAACTCGTCCTTCCGCCGGTCGGCTTCGCGCAGCGATTCGTTCGCCTTCTCGAGCGCGGCGGCGGTCTCGGCGTCGGCCTCGAGCCCCCGGCGCAGGAGGAGGAACGCCACGACGACGAGGCAGAGGCCGAGGAGCGTCGAGACGATCGCGGAGAAGACGGCCGTGAACCGCCGGCGGGCCGCCCGCACCTCCCGGGAAGAGAGGACCCGGCGCTCCGCGTCCTCGACCGCGTTCAGGGCCTCGCGTGTCGACGGCACTTCGGAGGCCCCGGAAGGCCCGGGCGGAACGAGGTCCGCCGTGCCGGTCGGTCCCGATCCCGCCCGCCGCGCTTCCTCGGTCAGCGCTGCCAGCTCGCGCCTCGCCGCCAGCCCCAGTCCGGCGAGCCGTTCCACCTGCGCCGGAGCGTCGTGCAAGAGGTCGCCGAGACGGTCGAGCCGGACCCCGAGGACGGTCCTGGCCGCCTCGAGCGCCGCGAGGGAGCTCCGGCCCTCCGTCAGGAGATACGTGCGCTGGGCCGCCTCGGCGTTCCTCAGCGTCCCGTCGAGGCGCGCCAGCTCCGAGAGGACCTGGTGCGAACGGGTCACGTCGCGCTGCACGGCGACGAGGCCGTGGAGGTTGCCGAACGTCAGGACGGCGTTGGCCGCGAGTGCCGCGACCGCGACGCCGAGGACCGCCCGCTCCTTGCCTGCGAGAACGCTCACGGAAAGATCTTCTCGCGAGACGGAGGATTTTTCCGGGGATCTCCCGCCCGCGTGGCGGCGGAAGACCGTGGAAAGGCCACCGCGAGCGCCACCGGGGCTGGCCGACGCCTTGCTAATCCCTGCGCGGACCGGCGGTGGCCGGAGGCCCGGCAGCGGGGATCGACCGCCGGGATCGCAGGAGGTTCGAAATGGGTTCGATCGACGCCCGGAACGAGAGCCCGACACCCCTCGAAGCCGGGGCCCTGCTCGCCCTCCTCAGGTCGGAGCTGTCGGCGTGCGCGGCGTACCGCGTGGTCGTCCACGCGGTCGAGCGGGGCGAGGAATTCCCGGCGGTCTCCCTTCGGTGCCTCCTCAGGAGCCACCGGCGGTTCGCGGCCGAGCTGCGCGACGTGCTCCAGCGCCGGTCGGTGGATCCCTCCGGGATCGAAGGCGTGGCCGACGAGTGGACCGAGGTGCACGACGGGATCGCCGGTCTCCCGGGCCGGACGGACGGACCCTCGATCTTCCGCGCCCTCCGGGCAGGGGAGCGGGCGGCGCTCGCGAAGGCCCGGGCCGCGATCGAGGTCGTCGACGAACCCTCCGCCGCGTTCGTGCAACACCGGTTCGTCCCGGGCCTCGAAGAGCACCTCGAGCTGCTCGAGACGCTGGCGGGGTTCCAGGACTGGCTCGCGCGCCCCGAGCCGCAGCTCGCCTGACGGTCGCCGTCCTCGCTCCCCGTGCCGTACGGGAACCGGCCTACCTCCGTGGACGGGGTTCCGGCGCGCGCGAGATCGACAGGGATCGCCTGCCGTCGACGGCGCGAGCCTCGACGACGCGGACCCTCGTGCCGACGTCGAGGCCCCCGGCGACCCTCGTCTCGCAGTCCCTCTCGTCGAGCCGGAAGGTGACCTCCCGCCCGTCGTCCGTCGCGACCGAGAGAGCCTGCCCGGCCGTGTGCTCCGTGACGCGTCCCTCGAGCACCTTCTCGACTCTCTGCCGGGCGGGAGGACCCTGGGGTGGGACACCGGGCGCCGGGGCGGCCGCGAGGCCGATTCCGATCGCCAGGGCCGCGACGGGGAGGATCGAGGGGGGCGATGCGAAGCGTCTCATCGGGGCACCTCCCGCGGACCGTCGCCGGCGCACGGGGCTGCCCGATGCGCCGCGGCTGCGGCTGCGGAGAGATAGCAAGCGGTGTGCCCGGGGAGCGGCAGCGAGGACCACTCCGGCGGCCGGTGAGAGCGGCCGCTTCTTTCGCCGCCGTCAGGCCGGTTTCCCGGGCGAGCCGGGATCGTGCCAGGCGACCGGGTCCTCGATCGGCTCGAGGTGTGTCAGGACGGACGCGCGCGGCAGGATCGCCCTCACCTCCCGCTCGAGTTCCTCGCAGAGGTCGTGTCCGCGCTGGACGGTCCAGTCGCCGGGGACGAGGACGTGCATGTCGACGAACCGGACCGGGCCGGACTGCCGCGTCCTCACCGCGTGGAGGGCGATGCCCTGCGCCCGGTAGCGGGCGAGAAGGGCCCCGAGCGAGGCCTGCTCCCCTTCCGGGATCGTCCTGTCGAGGAGGCCCTGCGCCGTCTCGACGAGAATCCTCCCCGCCATCCAGACGATGTTCGTCGCCACGCCGAGGGCGACGATCGGGTCGAGGATGTGCCAGCCCGTCAGCTCGACGAGGGCGACGCCCGCGAGGACGCCGGCCGACGTCCAGACGTCGGTCATCAGGTGGTGGGCGTCGGAGCGGAGCGCGATCGAGTCGAGCCGCCGGCCGGCCCGGAAGAGGACGAAGGCGACGCCGCCGTTGACCGCGGCGGCCGCCGTCGAGACGCCGATGCCGAGCCAGGCCTGCTCGATGGGGCGCGGGTCTGCGATCCGCTCCCAGGCGGTGACCGCGATGGCGACGGAGGCGCCGAGGATCGCGAGCCCCTCGAACGCCGATGCGAGGTACTCCGCCTTCGCGTGGCCGAACTGGTGGTCCGCGTCGGGGGGCTCGGCGGCCACGCGCAGCGCCCAAAGGGCGACGACGGCGGCGAGGAGGTTGACGACCGACTCGACGGCGTCGGAGAGGAGGCCGACGGAGCCGGTGAGGTGCCACGCGACGGTCTTCAGGGCGATCGTGGCGAGCGCCGCACCGATGGAGAGGATCGCGTAGCGCTGGGCGCCGCCGCCGGGAGCGTGCGGGTGACCGCTCACGCCGGAAGCCTACGCCTTTCGCGGGGTCTGAGAACGATCAGCCCCACGCCCGCGAGGAGGATCGCTGCGCCGAGGAGGAACGGCGGGCGGAGCGTCGCCCCCTCGAAGAGCCAGGCCCAGAGGTTCGCGAGGGGCGGGTTGAGGAAGATGAAAGCGGCGGCCTCGCCCGCCGGGAGCCGCTTGAGCGCCCAGAGGAACGACACCCAGGCGAGGAGCGTGCAGGGGATCGCGAGGTAGAGGGCCGAGCCGAGCGCTGCCGGGACGTCGAGAAGGACCCGGGTCGTGGACGGCCGCGCGAAGGCGAGGAGCGGCAGGCTGCCCACGAAGAGGAGGGCGTACGACGTGTCGACGGGGTCTGCCCCCTCCGGGAGCTTCCGGCCGATGACCGTGTAGAACGCCCAGGAGAGCGGGGCCAGGGCGAGAAGGAGGGCGCTCGACAGGTAGGGCCAGTCGACGGCCTTGTCGGTGCCGAACCGGATGACGACGAAGACGCCGGTCATCGCGAGGACGAGGCCCGCCTGGTGGCGCCTGCCGAAGGGCTCGCCGAGGACGATCCGGGCGAGGACGGCCGTGAAGACGGGGTTGAGGGCGATGATGAGCGCGGCCGTCCCGGTCGGGACGGTCTTCAGCCCGTGGAAGAAGAAGACGTTGTAGACGGGGACGCTCAGGAGTCCCATCGCGACGACCTTCGGCCACGCCTCGCGGGGGAGCCGGATCGGCCGCCGGAAGAGGAGGAACGCCCCGGCGCCGAGGAAGACCGGGACGAACCGCGCGGCCAGCGCCTCGGTGAGCCCCAGGTGCTCCCTGAGGACCGCGGCCGCAAGGAACGAGAACGACCACGTCAGGATCGTCAGGACGAGGACGAGGTGCGCCAAAGGCTGAGAAGTATGGCACGCGCGAACGACCGGCGGGTCGCGCTTCCTTCGCTGAACTCCCGTCAGGGCGAGGGAGAGACGGCGGCGCGGCGAAGGAAGACGAGGGTGAGGTCGTCCTCGCGGGGCCGTCCGCCGCGCCACTCCTCTTCGCGGCGGGTGATCGACTCCAGCGCCCCCTCCGGCTCGAGGCGCGCGGCCGAGAGAAACGCCTCCCGCGCACGTTCGTAGCCGAAGGGTTCTCCGCCGCTTCCGGGGCTCTCGGCGAGGCCGTCGGAGGAGAGGAGGACCGCGTCTCCCGGGCCGAGACGGAACGAGGTGGAGCCGTGCGGGGTCTCCACGAGCGCGCCCAGCGGCGCCCCCGGGACGAGGATCTCCTCGACGGTGTCCGTCGCCGCGCGGTAGAGGAACGCGGGCGGAATGCCCGCCGAGGCGAGGGTCGCCTCCTCGCCCCTGACCACGAGGACCGCGAGCGCCATATGGAGGCGGGGAAGCCCGAGGTCGCGCAGGACTCGGCCGGCGCGGTCGAGGAACGACGCGAGGTCGTCGGGGAAGGGGTCGCCGCGGAAGAGGCCCTTCATGACCGAGACCACGGTCCCTGCCCGCACACCGTGCCCCGTGGCGTCTCCGATGACGAGGGCGAGCGCTCCGTCCGGCCCGACCGCCCAGTCCCACGTGTCGCCCCCGACCTCCGTCGCGGTCCTCGCGATCGCGGCCACCGAGAGCCCCGGGACGCTCGGTGTCGTACGGGGAAGGAGCGAGAGCTGCATCGCCCGCGCCTCCTCCAGCTCGGCCGACTTCCGGGTCGCCTCCGCCTGCACGGCGCGGGCCTGCGCCTCGGCGGCCACGGCCCGCAGCTCGGCCTCGACGAGCTGGCTCCGCTCGCGCTCCTTTCCGAGGACGCGCCGCTTCTCGAGGCGGGAAACGACCACCCCTCCCGTCGCGAGGAGCAGGAGCCAGACCCCCGTCGCCCCGGGGGACTTCCACCACGGAGGCTTCACCACGATCCGTACCGAGGCCCCCTCGTCGTTCCAGACCCCGTCCTTGTTGGCGGCCCTCACGCGGAAGACGTACCGCCCCGGAGGGACCGACGTGTAGTCGGCGCGGCGCCTCGTCCCCCCGTCCACCCAGCGCTCGTCGAGGCCTTCGAGCTTCCACGCGTACCGGTTCTTGGCGGCGGACCGGAAGGAGAGGGCTGCGAACTCGATGCTGAAAAAGCCCTCCCGCGGACCCACGGTGACCGGGCCCCCGCGCAGCCACTCCGACGGCGGCACGGGCTGGCCGAGCCTTGCGAAGGAGAGGATCGCGACCGGCGGGGCGTACGGATCGTCGCGGACCTCCGACGGCCTCACGCCGGTTACGCCCTGGATCCCTCCGAACCACAGCGTCCCGGAGGGGCCGCGGTGGAAGGCGCCGCCGTTGAACTCGTCGCTCTGGAGGCCGTCGCGCGCGTCGTAGACGTGGAAGCCGGCGCTCTGCCCGTCCGCCGAGGAAACGGCGCGGACGAGGCCGCGGTTCGTCGAGACCCAGACCGCGCCCGCCCCGTCCGGGAGGATCGAGTAGACGGTCTCGTTCGGCAGGCCATCGGCCGCCCGGAAACGCCGCGCTTCGCCGGTGGTCGGGTCGAGGCGCACGAGCCCGCGCGGCGTGCCCGCCCAGAGGACTCCCGCGGGCGACTCACAGAGCCCGTAGACGCGTGCGATGCCCGCGGTCTCGGGGCGCGAGGGGTCGTCGAGGAAGCGGCGGAAGCGCCCGGACGCGGGGTCGAAGAGGTTGATTCCGCGGTCGGTGCCGACCCAGAGGCTCCCGGTCGGCCCCTCGTGGAGGGCGCGGACGACGTCGTGCGACAGGGAGGCGGGGTCTTCGGGGTCGTTGCGGTAGCACTTCGCCGTGCCGGCGGCCCGGTCGAAACGGCAGAGGCCGCCGCCGGCCGTCCCGATCCAGAGCTCGCCGCCGCGGCCGAGCGCAAGGACGCGCAGGTTGTCCGACGAGAGCGCTCCCGGCTCGCCGGGCGCGGCGCGAAAGACCCGGATCGAGCCGCTCTGCGGGTCGACGCGGTTCAGCCCGCCGCCGAGGGTGGCCGCCCAGACGATCCCGGCCTCGTCCACGACGGCGTTCCAGACGTCGTCGGACGAGAGACCGCCGGGCCCCCCCGCCCGGAAGGCGCGCACCCGCCCCGTAGCCGTGTCGAGCCCGTTCAGGCCGCCGCCCGCGAGGCCGATCCAGAGCGTACCGTCCGGGCCTTCGTGGACTCCCCGGGCGATCCGCGCCGTCAGGCCGTCCCTCCGGCCCGGGTCGTAACGCCACGTCGGAAACGGCGTCGGGACGAGGTCGAGGACGGCGAGCCCCGCTCCGTCGAGCCCGATCCAGAGGAGACCCGAGCGGTCGGAGAAGAGCGCCGTCGTCCGGTCGGACGGGAGGCTCGAGGACTCGTCGGGCCTGTTGCGAAACGCGGTGAAGGAGCCCGTCCGGGGGTCGTGGCAGACGAGCCCGCTCTCGGTCGCGATCCAGATCCGGCCGTCGCCGTCCTCGGCCAGCCTCCTCGCCTGCCGCGCGGGGAACGAGGCGGGGTCCTCCGGGTCGTTGCGGTAGACCTTCACCTCTCCCGTCGCCGGGTCGAGGCGAGCCAGGGCGTTCGCTCCGGCCCAGACGCGCCCCCTGCGGTCGACGAGGAGCCCCGTGACGAAGACGTTCGCCGCGACCTCGGGGCTGGCCGGGTCGCGGTCGTACCTCTCTAGGACCCGGGCGCTTTCGGGGTCGATCTTCAGGAGGCCCTCGCCGAACGTCCCCGCCCAGATCGCGCCTGAGGGGTCCTCGGCGAGCGCGCCGACGACCCGTTGCGGGAAGCGGCCGGGGTCGGACGGGTCACTGCGGAAGACGCGGAACGAGTCGCTTCCCGGATCGAGCCGGGCGAGCCCCCCTCCGCCGGCGCCGATCCACAGGCGGCCGGCGCGGTCCTCGAGGAGAGCGGCCACCGGGCCGGCCGGGAGACCCCCGGAACGGCCGGGCTCGGGCAGGTACCGCTTGAATTTCAGCGTGTTCTGGTCGAGGCGCGCGATCCCACGGTCCACGGTCCCGAACCAGACGACGTCCCCGCGCCCCGGCGCGATCGAGACGACGCCGTTGTCCGGGAGGCTTTCGGGATCGAGGGGGTCGTTGCGGAAGACGGTGAAGCCGTACCCGTCGTAACGGTTCAGGCCGTCCTCCGTCGCGATCCAGAGGAACCCGCGCCCGTCCTGCGCGATCGCGCGGACCGCCGCCTGGGAGAGACCCTGCTCGAGCGACAGCGCCCGAAACCTCGGCGGAGGCGCGAGCGGCGCTCCGAAGCCCCTCGGGGAGAGGAGCGCGAGGAGGACGGCCGCGAGGAAACCAGGTCGATTCATCGTCGTTCGCGTACGCCGCAGGCACGGGGCCGCCGGGGCCGCATGCCCGCTGATACGGACGGGAGAGCGCCAGGGTTCGAGGGGCGCCGATAATGCGCCCCCGTGCGCGAGATGGCCCTCTCCGCGTTCTTCTTCGCCGTCATGGCGGCGGGGGCGAAGCTCCTCGGGGGACGAATCCCCCCGCAGGAGGTGATCCTCGTCCGGGGCGTCTTGAACGCGCTCTTCATGCTCTGGCTCCTCCGGAGGCGCGGCCTCTCCTGGCGACCGAAGCGGCCGGGGCTCCTCGTGCTGCGCGGCGCGCTCGGCCACTTCGCCCTCTCGTGCTACTTCTGGTCCGTGGCCAGCCAGCCGCTCGCCACCGCCGTCCTCCTCCAGCAGGTCCACCCCGTCTTCACGGCGGTCCTCGCCGCCTGGTTCCTCAAGGAGAAACCGGGGAAGCGCTTCGTCCCGGCGTTCCTCCTCGCGGCCTCGGGCGTCGCGATGCTCGTGCCGTGGGCGGGCGCGGCCGGGGCGCCCCGACCCCTGGCGCCGCTCCTGGTGGGGCTTCTCGGGGCCCTCCTGTCGGCGGCGGCCTACGTCACGGTGCGGGACGCCTCGCGGACCGAGCACGAGGAGACGATCGTCCTCTGGTTCCCGCTCACGTCGGTCCCCCTCGCCGTGGTCGGGACCCTCGTCGAGGGGCCCGTCGTCCCGACGCCTGCCGACTGGGGCTGGCTCGTCTTCATCGCCGCCGCGGGCCAGCTCGGCCAGCTCTTCCTGACGCGCGGCCTCGCCCGGGTGCCGGCCGGCCGCGCCACGCTCGCCAACCCCCTCACCATCGCCTTCGGCGCCGTCCTCGGCTGGATCGCCTTCGGCGAGCCGCTGACCCTCGCGACGCTCGCGGGCGGTGCGGCGATCGTCGCCGCGGTCCTCCTCGCGGGCGGCGGCCGGGCGTCGCGCCGCGAGGCGCGCGAGGGGCCTGCGCCGTCCTGAGCGCGGCACCTGACCCTGTCCCCGGCCGGCCGGCGCCTGCCTGCGCGGGACTACACTCGCCCGGATGGGAAACGTCCGCCGGCTCACGGGCTTCCTCGCGTTCGTCGTCCTCCTCCTCGTCGCCGCGGTCTTCGCGATGGCCGCCCTCCGGGTCAGCTTCTCCGGCACCGAGGCCGAGACCTCCGCGGCGCGAATGGCCGCCGAGGCGGCGGGCGTCCCGATGGCGTCCTGGAAGACTCTCGCCGTCGTCTCCTCGGGAAGCGTCGGCGCCCCCGTCGAGAAGGTCTGGGAGCGCTTCTCGCGCATCGAGGAGTGGCCGCGCTGGTCTCCTCTCCACCGGGGGGCGCGCTGGAAGGGCGAGCCCGGGTTCCGCGTGGCCGGGGGCTTCGAGCAGGTCCTCGCGCTGGGGTTCCCTCTCGGGACGATCCGCTCGGAGGAGTTCGTCACGAGGCTCACGCCCGGCCGGGAAGTGATGTGGTGCAAGTCCGAGGGGGGCGTCACCTCGTGTCACGTCTGGCGCTTCACGCCGGTCACGCCGGAGAGGACTTTCGTCGTCAACGCCGAGGTCTTCCACGGGGCGCCGGTCGGGCTCCTCGCCCCGCTCGTCCAGTCGCGCTGGAGCCGCCTCTTCCAGCAGGGCGTCTCGGGGCTCGGGCGGTACGTGGAAGACCCCTCTACTCCCTGACGGCCTCCTTCAGGTACTTCACGAACCACCGCGTCACCTCCACGGTCGACCGGACGCGGTTCGGGAGCTTCCTCCAGCCGTGCCCCTCGTCGGGGAAGAGGACGTACTCCACCGGGACGTTGCGCCCCTTCAGGTGCTCGACGACCTGCTCGGCCTCGACGACGGGGCAGTTCGTGTCGTTGGCGCCGTGGAGGACGAGGGTCGGCGCCTTCACGCGGTCGAGGCGGTGGATCGGCGACAGCGCAGCGAGCATCTCGGCCTGCGTGTCGGGGTCGCCGTACTCGGTCTTCGAGATGGCCGCCATCCAGGGCTCGGTGTGCCGGAAGAAGGTCGCGAAGTTCACGATGCCGAAGAGGTTCGCGCCCGCGGCGAAGAGGTCGGGGTACTCGGTGAGGCCGGCCATCGTCATGTAGCCGCCGTAGGAGCCGCCCATGATGCCGATCCGCTTCGGGTCGGCGATCCCGGCCTTCACGACGTAGTCGACACAGGCGGCGATGTCCTCGACCGCGCCCCGGCGGAGCGGGCCGTTGTCGAGGTTCACGAAGCGCTTGCCGAATCCGGAGGAGCCCCGGACGTTCGGGGCGAGGACGGAGATCCCCTGCGAGACGAGGGCCTGGTAGTCGGCGCGGAACGCCGGGCGCTCCTGCGCCTCGGGGCCGCCGTGGAACGAGAGGACGACGGGGCCCGGGCCGGAGGCTCCGGCGGGGCGGTAGAGCCAGCCCGAGAGGGGAAGGCCGTCGCGCGCCGGGAACTTCACGAGCGTCGGCTTCACGAGCGAGGAGAGGTCGATCCCGGCGTGCGGGCTCCTCGTCAGGGGACGGAGGGTGTTCTTCGCCCGGTCGAGGATCCAGACGTCCATCGGCGCCGTGGAACCGGAGAGGACCATCGCGAGCTTCGTCCCGTCGGGCGAGAAGGCGAGGCCGGCGGCGATCTCGGACGGGAGGGCGGGGCCGGGGCGGCTCCGGCCGGTGGCGAGGTCGACGAAGGCGAGCTCGCTCTTTCCCGCGACGTTCCAGACGAGGGCGGCGACGAGCCCCGCCTCGTCCACCTCGAAGCCGGAAAGCTCCGCGTCGGCCCTCTCGGCCACGATCTCGACGGGGCCGGGCCGGCCATTGCCGGCGAGGCGGATTCGGGCGAACGCCGCGAGGTCGCGGCCGGCGTTCGTGGAGAGCCAGATCGTCCTTCCGTCGGGCGAGAAGACGCCGCCGCCGAAGCTGGCCGGCCTCTCGTGCGGGGTGAGGAGGAGCTCCGCGCCTGTCTCGAGGTCGACGAGGAGGAGGTCGTTGTCGCCCCGCTGCGCGAGGCGCGAGAGCACCGCGAAGCGGCCGTCGCAGGAGACGTCGGTGTAGGTGTGGCTGCCGGGGGCGTTCGTCCTCGCCGTGGGCTCCAGCGTGAGCGGGTCGAGGAGGTAGGCGTCGATGGACGAGCCCGTCCTCTCGTTCGAGGCCAGGAGGAGGCGGGATGCGTCGCGGGTAAACCCGGAGAGGCGGTTCGTCTCGCGGCCGCCGGCCGTCACCAGGCGAAGGCCGGTGCCGTCGGGCCGCGCCACCCAGACCTGCTCGTTCATGCCGCCCCCGGGGGCGACGGTGAAGGCGAGGAGCGCCCCGGCGGGCGACCAGCGGACCTGGCCGACGGGTTCCTCGAGCGGCGTCACCAGCTCCGGGAAGCCGCCGGTGGCGGGGACGGTCCAGACCTGCGGCAGGCCGGAGAGGTTCGAGACGAACGCGACCCGGGCGCCGTCGGGCGAGAAGCTGGGCGACCAGGCGCCGCCGACGCGCGCCATCGTCGCGACGCGCGTCTCGAGCTCGTCGGCCCCGGCGGAGGCCGCGAGAAGCGCGGCGAGGAGGGTCGAAAGGACGGTCGGTCGCATGCTCACCTCGTCAGGACGAATCCGGGCCGATCCGGCACTCGCGTGGGATCATCTCCCGGGGAAGCGAATCCGATGCCTCATGCCCGCCCCGTCGTCGCCGTCACCCTCGGAGACCCCGCCTCCGTCGGGCCGGAGGTCGTCGTGAAGGCCCTCGCCGAGGGCGGTCTTCACGAGGGCGCCGTCCCCGTCGTCGTCGGCGACTCGCGCTTCGTGCGGCGGGCGGTCGGGACGACCGGCGCGGCGCTCGACGTCGTGCCGATCGGCCGCCCCGCCGACGCGACCGGCGTGCCGGGGCGGGTCGAGGTCGTCGAGGTCCCCGCGTACGGCTTCGACGGGATCGAGTGGGGGAAGGTGCAGGCGCCCGCCGGACGCGCGGCGTTCGAGGCGATCCGGGTGGCCGTCGACCTCGCCCTCGCCCGCGAGGTCGACGCGGTGGCGACGGCCCCGGTCAACAAGGAGGCCTTTCGCGCGGCCGGGGTGACGCAGATCGGCCACACCGAGATCTTCGGCGAGCTGACCGGGACGCCCGACCCGCTCACGCTCTTCGAGGTGAGGTCGCTCCGGATCTTCTTCCTCACGCGGCACCTCCCGCTCGCCGAGGCCATCCGGCGCGTCACGGCGGAGCGGACGCTCGACGCCCTGCGGCGCGCCGCGGCGTCGCTCGTCACGCTCGGCGTCCCCGCCCCGCGCCTCGCCGTCGCCGCGCTCAACCCGCACGGGGGCGAGCACGGTCTCTTCGGCGACGAGGAGGGGCGCGAGCTCGTCCCGGCCGTCGCCCGGGCGCGCGAGGAGGGGATCGACGCGCACGGGCCGCTCCCGGCCGACTCCGTCTTCTGGCACGCGGCCGCGGGGCGCTTCGACGCCGTCCTCTCCCTCTACCACGACCAGGGGCACGTGGCCGCGAAGATGTACGACTTCGAGCGGACCGTCTCGATCACCTGCGGCCTGCCGTTCCTGCGCACCTCGGTCGATCACGGCACGGCGTTCGACCTCGCGGGGACGGGCCGCGCGAGCGCGGTGAGCATGGTGGAGGCCGTGAAGGCCGCGGCGCGGTACGCGTTCGCCGTGAGGCCGCGCGCCTGACTCAGGCCCCGCGCTCGAGCGCCGCGACGCGGTGCGCGAGGGCGGGAGAGGCGTGGAGCCAGAGGCCGAGCGGGACGAGCCCGGCCCGGCGAAAGGCCGCGCGGTACCAGCGCGCCGGCCTCGGCCGGAATCCCTCCACGTCGCCCTCGAAGTCGTCCTCCGAGGTGAAGGCCTCGAGCCAGAGGAGACCCCTCGCGAGGGAGACCATCGTCGCGAGCCCCCGCTTGAGGTCGGCGTCGCCGACGTAGTGAAAGACGTCGGAGCAGACGACGAGGTCGTAAGGGCCGCGGAGTGGAAGGAAGTCGAGGTCGGCGAGGCCGCCGTGAAGGACGCCCCGGCTTCTCCCGTACTTCTCTGCAGCCCACGCGCTCGGGTCGACGCCGGTGTAGCGGAGCCTCGGGCGGTGCGCGAGGAGCGCCGCCCGCCAGGGCGCCTCGCCGCAGCCGACGTCGAGGGCGTTTCCCACCGGGCGCTCGAGGAGGTACTCCGCGGCGGCGAGGGCGAGGGCGGCCCTCCGGCGCACGAGGGCCCGGGCGGTGACGCGCGACCGCGGGTCGTGGTACCAGCGGGCGTAATAGGCGGCGTCGTAGAGCTTGGGGGGGGCGTTCTCGCGGCGGGGCATGGCGCCATTCTGGGCGATGCCTCGTGCGGCGGCTCGCCCCGGTGCGGCGAGGCGAGGGCGCGCCGCGGGCGGGGCAGCCTCCGGGGGGCGGTACGGATGGCTCGCGTGCGCGCCGTCACGCGGGCGTCCGGCGGCACGAGAGTAGACTCCGCGGTCGTTCCGCCCCGTCACTCACCGCGCCACCCGAGAAAGGAGATCCCGTGAAGCAGACCCTCCGCCTCTCCCTCGCCGCCCTCCTCCTCCTCCCGCTCGCCGCCGCCGCCCAGTGGGAAGGCGCCCTCGAGATGAAGATCAGCGGCAAGGACGTTTCCGGCACGTCGAAGGCGCTCGTCGGCAAGGCCGGCGCCCGGATGCAGATGGAGATGACGAACCCGCAGCTGAAGCAGGCGGGCCAGGGCTCCATGAAGATGACGATCCTCTCTCGCGCCGCCGAGCCCGACGTCTCCTACCTCATCAACGACGCGCAGAAGAGCTACGCGCGGATCGACCTCAAGGAGATGGAGGAGATGATCCCGAAGTCCGAGCGCGAGAAGAAGTGGACCGTGAAGCGCCTGGGGTCCGACAAGGTCGCCGGCTACGGCTGCGAGCGGGCGCTCCTCGCCCAGGAGGGGTCCGACACCGAGCAGGAGGTCTGCGTCTCGAAGGAGATCTTCGGCTCCGCGGGCCTCTTCAGCGCCGGCCGGCGCGACCCCTCCTCGCAGGGTCTCGAGAAGGCGCTGAAGGCCAACGGGCTCGACGGAATGCCGATCCGGATGATCGTCCGCCAGAAGGGAAAGGCCGACGCGCAGATGACGATGGAGCTGGTGAGCGCCGAGAAGCGGAGCCTTCCGGCCTCGACGTTCCAGGTCCCGCCGGGCTACACGGAGACGAGCATGATGGGGACGATGATGTCCCCCGAGCAGCAGAAGCAGATGGACGACGCCATGAAGAACCTCTCTCCCGAGCAGCGCAAGATGATCGAGGAGATGATGAAGAAGAAGGGGGGGAGCCGGTAGGCTCGCCGGTCCTTACGGCGGCGGCCGCGTTTCGGGGCGGTCAGATCTCCCGCAGCACCGCCTTGGCGATGAGGAGGTAGATCGCGAGGCCGGTCGCGTCGACGAGCGTCGTGATGAGGGGCGCCGAGGCGACCGTCGGGTCGAAGTCGAGCTTCTCGGCCAGGAGCGGGACGAGGGCGGCGATCGCGTTCGCCCAGATGCAGACCGCGAGGATCGTGAGGCCGACCGTCAGCGCGAGGTGGGGCCCGACGCCCCAGAGCGTGACGCGCCCCACCGCGATGACGCAGAGGATGCCGCCCAGGATCAGCCCCGCGCTCATCTCCCGGAGCGAGACGCGCAGGGCGTCCTTCACTTTCACCTGCTTCAGGGCGAGGGCGCGGATGATCGTCGAGACCGTCTGGCTCCCGGCGTTGCCGCCCGTGCCGATGATGAGCGGGATGAAGAAGGAGAGTGCGACGACCTTCGAGAGCTCCCCCTCGAAGTGCTTCAGGACGCTCCCCGTCAGCGTGCCGGCGAGGAAGAGGAGGAGGAGCCAGCCGAGCCGGCTCTTGACGACCCGCCAGATCGGCGCGCCGAAGTACTCGAACTCGTGCCTCTCGTCGGGGTCGCTGGGCGCGGCGACGGCGCCCATCGCGAGCGCGGCCTCGGTCTCCTGCGCGACGAGGACGTCGACGACGTCGTCGACGGTCACGATGCCGAGGGCGCGTCCCTCCTCGCTCACGACGGGCATCGCGTTGAAGCCGTACTTGGCGACGAGGCGGGCGACCTCCTCCTGCGGCGTGTCGGGCGCCACCGAGATGACGTCGTGGGTCATCAGCTCCCACACCTTCCGTCCGGGGTCCGAGGGAAGGAGCTTGCGGAGCGACATGACGCCGACGAGCCGCCCCTTGTCGTCCAGCGCGTAGAGGTCGGCGACCGTGGCGACCTCGGGGTCGATCTTCCGGAGGTGAGCCATCGTCTCGGCGACGGTCCAGTCGGGCGCCACCTTCACGAACCGGTCGGTCATGAGCCGACCCGCGGTCCCCGGCTCCCAGGCCAGGAGGCCCCGCGCGGCCTGGGCGTCCTTCGCCGACATCCTGTTGAGCACCGGGAGGCGCCGCTCCTCGGGGAGAAACGAGAGGAGGCGGGCCGCGTCGTCGGGCTCGAGGGTGTCGAGCGCCGCGGCGATCATCGCGGGGGGGAGGCGCGTGAGCGCCATTCGCAGGACCCCGCCGCCGATGTAGGAGAGGACTCCGCCGAGCTGCTCCTCGTGCAGCTGCTCGAGGACCGGGATCCGGTCCTCGCGCGGGATCGCCGCGAGGAGGTCGGCGACGTCGGCCGGGTGGAAGTCCCGGAGGCCCTCGCGGAGCGCCGCCGGATCGTCTCGGACGATCTCGAGGACGTCGGGGCCGAGGAGCTCGCCGATGCGCATGCCGGGGGAGTGTAGTCCGGCTTCGTGAAGCTCCGGGGCCGGATCAGGCCACGTCGACCTCGGCTCGGCGAAGGGACCGGAGGACGAGGCGCGGCGGTCCGACCCGGAGAGGGGCGTCGAAGAGGAGCGCCCTCAACCGGCCGACGGCGGCACGAGCAACGGTCTCCGGGCGGAGGGCCCCGAGGAGCACGTGCCGGACGAGGACGGCCGCTTCGACGGGCCCGAAGGCTCCGACGAGCCGGGTCTCGGGAAAGCCGGCCTCCGGGCGTGCGGGCCCCTCGTGGAGCGGGAGTGTCGCGGCGGGGAGCGACGGCAGAGCCTGCGTGCCGCTCCTCTCGAGTCCTCGGTCCGCCGCGAGGAACGCCGGAACGTCCAGCGGTGCGACCTCGTCCACGGCGGTCGGACCCGCTTCGCCGCAACGGGAACGGACGGCCGCGACGGTCGCGAGCTCGCGGCCGTCGCGCGGGTCCTCGAGGACGAACGGGAACCTCCACACCGGGACGAGGACCCGTCCTCGAGGGGACCCGGGGAGCTCGGCGTCGTAGGGAACCCGGAGGAGCCGTCGGCCGGAAACGACCCAGGCGCGGCGACAGGCCGGGCAGATCCTGAGCTGGCCCTCGCGATCGAGTGGAAACGGGGAGGCGCACTCGGGGCAGCGCATGGGCCTGAAGGCCGGTTGCGGCGCGACGGGCAGGTCCCGATCGGCAAGCTCCGACAGGAGGGCCTCCAGGGCGGCTCGCGAGAGGAGCGCGATGGCCTGGCGCGCGCCGTCGTCGACGACGACGCCGGCGCGGGAGAGGCCCGACGACACCGAGACGAGGCGGCAGGGGCGCAGGACGAGGACCCGGGTGAGCGGAAACGCGACGGCGCGACGGGCGAGAGGCGGCGCGACGCCGGCGTGCGCCGCCTCGTGCTGCGTCCCGTCGGCTTCCCAGACGGTCTCTCCTGCGTCGAACGGGGGAGCCAGGACCGTGCGGCGCGAGACGACGGAGAGGAACCGGGCGTCGACCTCGGCGATCGGGGGCGCCGAGGGCAGGCCCAGGGAATCCCGGAGCGCCGTCCGCGCCACCTCGGCGCGCCGGGAGGTGACGCTGGCTGCGGGATGACCGTCGGCGCCGCGGACGACGGCCGCTTCGTGGACCCTCGCGACGAGGACTCGGACGGGCGCCACGAAGGGGTGAACCGACTCCACGACCGGGTCGGGGCCGATCCGGCCGCGGCGGCGCATCTCGTCCGCGAGGGCGGCGCGGGCGAGCGCGCACGCGTCTTCCTCCGAGGTGCGGCTCGAGATCTCGGCGACGGTCGTACCGGCGCCGCGCAGGATGAGGTGGGCGCTCCCGCAGCTGTCGCAACGGACGGCCGTGCCGGCGGCGTCGAGGCCGAGCGCCGCGCCGCACGCCGGGCAGGAGACGCCGAGACGGACGGCCACGGGCGTCAGGCCCTCGGAACGGCGCGGGTCTCGGCCGACCCCCGTGCTCCCGCGGCCGGGCGGGCGACGAGGGCCGTCACCTGGCCGAGAACGTACGGGTCGTCGATCGGAATCCGCCGGAGCCGGTGGAACCAACGCATCAGGCGCAGGAAGTCCCGATCGACCTTCGCGGCCTTGGCGGTCTGGAGGAGGAGCGCCGGGTCGTCGGGCTCCAGCCGGAGCCGTGCCTCGAGGTCGGCCGTGCGGCTCCGGGCGGCACCGCGCTCGACACGGTACCCGGAGGCCCCGAGAGCCTCTCTGTAGAGCGTTCGGGCGTCGGTTCCCTTCGGGTCGTGCGACACCGCGAGGACGGCGGACCAGAGGAGGACCTCGGGCGATGCGGCCCCGGAAGCCGCGAGCCCCTTCGCCCGTGCCAGGCTCTCCGTCGCGAGCCGGACCGACCGCGCGGCCAGCCAGGGGCCGGGCCCGGAGATGAAGGACCGGAAGAGGCCCGCCGCGTCCGCGGCGCCCATCGCGGCCAGCTCCGCCTCGGCCGCCTTCGCCGCCGCCGCCGCGCTCGCGAACCTCGCGTCCGGGCGCTTGCGGAGGAGCTTCTCGCAGAAGGCCTCGACGCCCGCGGGGATCGACGGGTCGTGGAGGAAGAGGGACGGGGGCTCCTCGTCGACGATCCGCCGGAGCGTCGTCGCCGGGTTGTCGGTGAGAAAGGGATTCGAGCCGCTCAGCGCCTCGTGGAGCATCACCCCGACGGAGAAGAGGTCGGAACGTGCGTCGAGGCGGGTGGCGGTCGCCTGCTCGGGCGACATGTACGCCGGCGTTCCGATGACGCTGCCGGTCTGGGTGAGCCGCGTCATCTGGCTCGTCTTCGAGATGCCGAAGTCGGCGACCTTGACCGCGCCCGCCCTCGTCACCATCACGTTCTGCGGCTTGACGTCGCGGTGGACGATCCCCCGCTCGTGGGCGCAGCCGAGCCCCTTCAGCGTCTCGGCCGCGACGAAGAGCGCGAGCTCGGGCGGGAGCCTGGGGAGGTTGTCGAGGACGGTCCGGACGGTCCCGCCGTCGATGAGCTCCATCGAGAGGAAGAGCTCCGCCCCTTCGCCGAACTCGAAGAGCTCGAGGACGTTCGGGTGCTTCAGCTGCGAGTGGAGCCGCACCTCGTGGACGAACCGGCTCCGGAACTCCGGGTCGTCGGCCACCTCGGGGAGGATCCGCTTCAGCGCCACCGGTCGACCCGAGCGCGTGTCGACGGCGGCGAAGACGGCCGCCATTCCGCCCTTCGCCAGAAGCCGCTTCACCTCGTAGCCGGGGAGGGCGGGGAGCGCTCCCGCGCTCACGGTCCTTCCTTCCCGGTCCAGACTACGTCGTCCTCGTCGCCGGGCGTGCCGTTCGGTCCCGGGGAGCGGATCTCGCACTCCTCGAAGAGGGGCGTGCCGTCCTCGGACGGGTGGGGGCGGGGCTTCTTCGCCACGTACGCGATGGGGTTCCCCCAGCCGTCGGTGAAGAGGTGCTTCGGGGCGGGTCCGATGCGACGCTCCACGGCCGCGAAGTCGGCGGGAAAGCCCCCGCTCTCGATGCCGTAGATCTCGACGACCTTCTTCAGCTGCCGGATGTGGTCGGCCGTCGTCGCTCGCCGCTGGGCCCGGAAGAAGATGGAGAAGGAGACGAGGGCCGGGACGACGAGGAGGAGGATCGCCCACACCCAGCCGGGCATTCGGACCGAAGAGGCGGTGTTCCGCGCCGCCCAGGTCGCGCGCGCCGCGGCCGATGGAGATGTCCTCGAATCGTGACCGCACTCGGGACAGGTCGTGACGCCGGCCGCGCGGAGCGTCGTCGCGCCGCAGAGCGCACAGGTGACCGGCAGGGGCCTCGGCGCTCCCCTCGCGGGCTCCTTCCGGAGCGGGGCGCGACAGAACTCGCACGCGGCGGCGCCGGGCGTGTTGGGCCAGCCGCAGCTCCCGCAGGGGCGGGCCGACGGGGCAGCCCCGGTGTTGGCCGGGGCGGGTGCCGGGGGGTGGCCCGGGACGGACATCGGCGACCTCCGCCTCTTCTGACGGCCGGAATTGTAGGATGACCTCCGTGAAGGTCCGCGCGGTTTGTCCCGCCTGCGGCCGCCCCGCCTCGTCGCCCGGCCGCTCCGAGTGCCTCTACTGCGGCGCACCGCTGACGGCGGTCGTCACCGGAACCGTCTCGGCGGCCGGGAGCGGGAAGCCGGTGACGGTGGCGCCGGAGAATCTCAGGAGCCCCGGTCCCGTATCGCTGGCGACCCCGGTACCCCCCCCGGCCGCGAAGCCGGCCTGGATGAGATACGAGGCCGAGGAGCGGCCCGTTGCCCGCTTCTTCGAGAGCGGCTGGGTCCGCTTCTTCCTCGTCGTCGCGTTCGTCCTCGCGGGCATCCTGGCCATCGCGAAGCTCATCGACGACCACAGGCCGCCGGGGTTCGTGCAGGATCCCGTGGAGCGGTGACCGGCGGCGACGCGCTGCGCCCTGTCTCGGGCTCTGCGGTCCCCGGCGTCCGGGTCGGCTCGCAGTGCCCCGGATGAGGACGGAGGGGCGGCCGCCCCTCCGTCCCCCGGTCCTCTTCTCAGGCCGTCGCTTCCGCGACCTGCTCCTTTCGCCCGGTCATCAGCGAGACGACGACGAGGACGAGGAACCCGAGCGGGATCGTGACGATGGCCGGCTGGCTGAACGGCACGAGCGCCCCCGCCGGGTCGAGCCCGTAGACGTCCTTGAACGCCTGAGCGCTCAGGAGGATCCAGGCGAGCGACGAGACCATGCCGACGAGGATGGCGGCCGTGATTCCCTGCTTGGTCGTCCGCTTCCAGAAGAGGAGCATGACGAGCGACGGCAGGTTGGCCGAGGCCGCGATGTTGAACGCCCAGCCGACGAGGAAGTTGACGTTCATCTTCGCGAAGAGGATGCCGAGGACGATGGCCAGCGCCCCGACGCACATCGCAGCGACCTTGGCCGAGCGGACCTTTCGCGCGTCGTCCATCTTCATCTTGAGGAAGTTCGTCATCAGGTCGTGCGCCACGGCGCCGCTGGCGGCCATGATCAGTCCCGAGACGGTGCCGAGGACGGTCGTGAACGCCACGGCGGAGATGACCGCGAAGAGGAGCTCGTTGAAGCTCCGGGCCAGGAGGGGGGCCGCCATGTTCGAGTCGGTGACGTCGAGGGTCCCGGAGGTCATGGCGCCGAGCCCGAGATAGAGCGTGAGGACGTAGAAGAATCCGATCGCCGCGATCCCGACGACCGTGCTCTTGCGGGCGCTGGCCTGGTCCTTGACGGTGTAGTAGCGGATCAGGATGTGCGGCAGGGAGGCCGTGCCGCAGAAGAGGGCGAGCATGAGAGAGAGGAAGTCGAGCTTGTCGCCGAGCTTCTCGCTGCGCACCTTGCGGAAGGTCGGGCTCGAACCGGGGGTCATGAAGTCCCGACCCTCGGTCGGCTTCTGGAAGTAGACCGTCGTCGCGCCCCCGCCCGGCTCGGCGATCTTTTCGCTGCCCCAGAGGACGATCTCGCTGTCCTGCATGGTCTGGAGGAACGAGATCGGACCAAGCGGTCCGGTCTCGGTCGCGCCGCCCGGCAGGCGCGAGGCGTGCCCGACCGGGATCAGGTCGCCCTCGCCGGGGCCCTTCCCCTGGGGGCGTCCGTTCGCGAGCCGGCGGCCGTTCGGAAGGACGGTCAGCGTCTGGGCCACGTCGAGGGCCCCGCCTTCGGACCGGCGCCAGACCGTCACGAGCCCCGTCGCCTCGTCGCGCACGCGGACGTACGGCTTCCCAACCCAACCACCCTCCTCGGGGAGGACCGTGACCCCGGGGGCGCCGGTCACCTCGGCCGCGGGCACGCCCCGCCGGAGCGAAGCGGCCCCGTTGGCGTCGTCCCCGGCGTCGGGCGTCCGGATGCCGCGGTAGAGGATCATCAGCGTCATCAGGAAGCAGAGGGCCACGAGGGCCGAGCCCTTGATGAACTGGACCCACGTCGTCGAGACCATGCCGGCGGTCGTCACGATCAGCGTGACGACGCAGCCGACGATCAGGACGCCGACCCAGTGCGGGAAGCCGAGCAGGGGCGTGACGAGGGCGCCCGCGCCGACCATCTGCGGGATCAGGTAGAAGCAGCTCACGACGAGCGTGCTGATGGCGGCCGCCAGCTTGATGCCGCGCGAGTTGAACTTGTTGTCGAGGGCGTCGGCGAAGGTGTAGCGGCCGAGGCGCTTCATCGGCTCGGCGACGATGAAGAGAGCCACGATCCAGCCGGCGAGGTAGCCGATGGAGTAGAGGAACCCGTCGTAGCCGAAAAACGCGATCATCCCGCAGATGCCGAGGAACGACGCGGCCGAGAGGTAGTCCCCGGCGAAGGCGATGCCGTTGACGGCCCAGTGGATCCCGCCCCCGGCCGCGAAGTAGCCCTGGGCCGACTTCGCCTTCCCGCCGAGGTAGAAGCTGATCGCCAGCACGGCGCCTGCGAAGAGGAGGAAGACCCCGATCGCGACGGCCGAGGAGGCGTGGATCACGACGCCCCTCCCGTGGTCGACTTGCGGCTGATCACCAGATAGAGGAGCGCCAGGACGAGAGCCGCAACGATCAGCGCGAAACCGTAGGAGACCGAGAGGTTCACACCTCCGAGGAACGGCCGGCCCATGACCTCCGGCCGGAAGGCCGAGAGGGCCATGAAGCCCCCGTAGAAGAGGACATAGACCGCGAAGAGCCCCACGCCCAGCCGCGAGTTGTAGGCGACGACGTGAGCCTCTTCCTGCTCCGCCGCACCGGTTGCCTTGAAGTCGAGTCCGCCCATGGTCCCTCCCCCGTTCGCTCTCCGGACGTCGCACGTCCGCCTCGTGAGCAGCGAGGCAGCGTATCCGCGCGGCGCGCGAGCTGTCAACGAACGAGATGTCCAGATACGTGCGATCTCGACGTCCGAACAGGACTGGACCGGGGCTGATGGCCCGGTCCGGCCCGTCGGGGGAGGGAGCGGGGCCGCGGCGGGCCCCGAACGCGTCAGCCCGTCCCGCCGAGGAGCTCGAAGCGCGTCCGGCTCTGCACCGCCTCGATGGCGGCGAAGCCCTGCTTGAGGAGCGTGAGCTCGGTGGCGGAGAGGCGGGCGAGCGGGACCAGGTTGTCGGGCGCCTGGCCCGCAAGTACCTGCGACACCTGGTGGCGCAGCCTGAGGCGCATCATCAGGTCGAAGGCCGCGACGACGTCGTCACAGGTGGCGGCCGGGAGCGCCTCGAGGCCGACGAGCCCCTTCAGCCGCCCGGTGGTGCTGCTCTCGGCGAGACCGTGCCGGAGCGCGAAGACGCGGGCGAAGGTCGCGATGGGGAGCGCGGCGTCCTTGAGGTCGAGGCGGCCGGCGTGCTCCCCTCCCGCGCCGCCCGGCAGGATCCTCCCGAAGAGGCGCACCGGCGGGCGGAACTCCAGGGAGCTCTGCGCGAGGCGCGGCAGGAAGTCGGGGGCGGCGCCGACCGTCGCGTGGATGTCCCGACGCAGGTCCGTCACCAGGGCGCCGTTGCCGGTCACCGCCCGGAGGTCGAAGAAGATGCTCAGCTCGACGAGCTGCCTGGGGGTCGATTCGCGGATCCAGCGCCGGAAGGTCTCCTTCCAGGCGTCGAGCGAGAGGCACCAGGCCGGGTTGCTGGCCATGACGTCGCCGCGGCAAGCCCGGTAGCCGGCCTGGTCCAGCCAGCCGCACGCGAGCCGGCCGAGGCGGGTGAAGTAGCCCCTCAGGGCGTCCTCGTCGGCTCCCTCCGGCGGGGCGAAGACGATGGCGTTGTCCTGGTCGGTCGCGAGCGTCTGCTCGTGACGGGCCTGGCTCCCCATGGCGAAGAAGGCGAAGTCGCACGGGGGCGGGCCGAGCTCGGTCGTGGCGAGGGCGACGAGCCGCTCGCCGGCGGCGTCGGAGACCGAGGCGATCATCCGCGTGAGGTGCCGCGGCAGGGCGTCGCAGCGCAGGAGCGTCGCCACGAGGCCCGCCGTCCGCCGGCAGAGGCGCACGACCTCCTCGACCGTCCCGGCGCGGGCGATCTCCCGGGCCAGGACGAGCGCCCCGTAGCTCTGGAACTGCAGCAGCGTCGCGACGTCGACGGCGCCGACGACCTGCCCCTCGGCGTCCTCTACCACGAGGTGGCGGACGCGGTGCTCCTCCATCGCCTGGAGGGCCTCGTACACCGGGGCGTCGTCGAGGAGGGTGTGGAGCGGTGCGGACATGACGCGGCGCACGGGCGCCCGGGCGTCGCCGAGAGCGGCGGAGAGGCCGCGCCGGATCTCCCGGTCGGTCACGAGGCCCAGCGGCTCGCCCTTCTCGGACTGGACGACGACGGCGGTCGTCGAGGCGGGGGAGAGCATCTCGGCCGCCGCGACGACCGTCGTGTCGGGGAGGCAGAACGCCACCGGGTGGACGACCTCCCGCACGGGCTCGGAGAGGAACGAGAGCGAGCTGCGCAGCCGTTCGAGCATCGCGTCCCTCTCGGCGTCCTGCCGGGTCCGCGCCGTCACGTCCTGAAGGACGGCGTCGACGAAGGCGGGCTCTCCGGCCTCGTCCCGGGCGAGAGAGGCCGTGAGTGCGAGCGCCCTGGCCTCGCCGTCCAGCGTCGCGACGTAGAGGGTGCGGCGCGCCACCTCTTCCGCGAGGAGCTCCTCGCGGAGCGTGTCGAGGTCGCGGTCGTCGGTCAGGAGGTCGGCCAGGGCGGGCGGGTCGTCGCCGGCCGCGCCCCGAAGCGAGCCCAGGATCGCGGCGGCCGCCGGGTTCGCTTCGACGATCGCGCCGCGCCGCGCGAACCGGGCCCGGAGAAGACCCATCGGGACGCCGCGGGCGACGGGCCCGAGGTCGGAGGCGTCCGGGGCGCCGGCCCGCCCGCGCGGGGAGCCCGCCGACACCTCGCGCGCGTTCAGGATGAAGCCACGTTCTCCGGCGAAGGTGATCGCCGAGACCGAAAGGACGCACTCGACGAGCCGGCCGTCCCGGCTCCGGAGGGCGCCGTCCACGCTCCCGGCGACGTCCTCGCCGTCGTTCACGCGCGCCACGGCCGACCAGACCCTCTCGTTCCCCGACCCGGAGGGGAGGAGGTCCTCGAGGTCGTAGAGCTCGAGCTCCGCGGCCGAGTAGCCGAGGAGGCGCAGGAGGACGGGGTTGGCGTACCGGAGCCGCCCGTCGAGGACGAGGAGCGTCCCTTCCGTGGCGGCCTCGACGAGCGACCGGTAGCGTCGCGTCGACCTCCTCAGCCCGTCCTCGGCGCGCGAGCGTTCCCGCTCGAGGGCGAGCCCTTCCCGCATGACCCAGCCGAGGAGGAGCGCGAGGAGCGCGGCGATGCCGAGGGCCACCCGGTACCCGTTCCGCTCGATCCTCGCGATCTCGGCCTTCACGTCGTCGAGGTAGAGGCCCGTCCCGATGACCCATCCCCACGGCGCGAAGCCCCGGACGTAGGACTCCTTCGGAGCCATCCGCCCCGGGTCGTCCTTCCACTGCCAGACGTACTCGATGGTGCCCTCGCCCTGCCGGCGGACGAGCTGCGCGAACTCGACGAAGATGCGTACGCCCCGCGGGTCGCGAAATTCGGAGACGTCCTGCCCTTCGAGGTCCCGGCGCCAGGGGTGCATGACGATGCGCGGGTGCATGTCCTGCAGCCAGAAGTAGTCCTTTCCCTCGCGGCCGTAGCGCAGGGCTGAGATCCGGGCGCGGGCCAGCTCCTGCGCCTGGGCACGGTCGTAGCGCCCTTCCCGCTCCCCGGCCTCGATCTCGGCGAGGAGGCTGAAGGCCGAGGCGACGAGCTCGCGGATCGTCTCCCGCTTGCGGTCGAGGAGAGAGCGCTCGAACGACGGGAGGAGGAAACCGAAGATGGCCGCGACGAAGAGCGCCAGGGCGAGGAGCGATGGCAGGAGGATGTGGAGGGCGAAGTGGCGCCGCATCGACCGGCGTGTCGTCGATTCGGCGGGTCCGGCCTCGTCCGGGGTGCCCGGGGCCTTCGGACCGGGGACCCTGAGCAGGCTCCGGAAGTCCTTCCAGGCGTCCACCGGCACCTCGACGCCGAGCCTCTCGTTCTCCTCGGGGCCGTGGACGTCCGACCCGGCGCTCACCGCCAGTCCGAGCTCGCGGGCGAGACCGGCGAGCTCGGACTGGCGGGACCCGGAGTAGCCGGAGTAGCGGGCCTCGAGGCCGTCGAGGCCGAGCTCTTTCAGGCGCACCAGGAGCGGGCGGAGGCTCTCGACGTCGGGACGGACCGTGAAGGGGTGCGCCAGGAAGACCCGTCCCCCGGCGTCGTGGAGGAGGCGGATCGCCGCCTCGGCGGAGATCCGTCCGCTCGCGGCTCCGCCGGGGCGCTCTGCGCCTCCCGTCGCGGGACGGTCGAGACGGCGCAGGGCGTCGGCGAGGCTCCCGTTCTCGGGCTCGGCGCTCGGCGGGTGCCTGCCCCACGTTTCGACGATGCCGGGATCCGCCGGGTCGAAACCCCAGGAGAGCAGGTGGATCTCCTCCTCGCCGAAGGAGACCGTCGCCTCGAGCCCGGGGACGAAGGCGACGCCGCGGCGCGCGAGCGCCTCGCGGAACGCGGGGAGCCCCTCCACGGTGTCGTGGTCGGTCAGCGACGCGACGACGACCCCCGAGTCGGCCAGCTGGTCGGCCAGCGCCTCGGGCCCGAGGGCGCCGTCGCTGGCGGTCGAGTGGCAGTGCAGCTCGACGCGGATCGTGGCCCGGTCCGTCGTCATCTCCCGGCGGCCCTCCCGATTCGTCCCGGTCTCACCGTCCGACTCCTCTCACGTCCCGGTCGTCGCGAGCGGAACGGACAACTGTACTGCGAACGGGGGCCGGCGTCGCGGAGATGCGCCCACGGCCGGGCCCCGGTCCCGGCGACGGGCCCGGGGCACCGACGGCTCTGCGCTCTCCCGGAGCGGCGGGCCTAGAATGGCCGGGACGCGGCTTGTGCGAGGCGGGACGCGGGGATCGCGACCGTCGCCCCTTCGGACGCGGAGGCAGGGATGACCGAACGGAGGAGGACGTGACGGCCCACGGCGGGACGGTCCTCGTCGTCGACGACGACCCCGTGAACCGGGCGATCCTCGTCGGGAGCCTCGAGGCCCAGGGGTACGCCGCCGGAGTCGCCTCCGACGGGCGCGAAGCGCTCCGGGAGCTTCGACTCGGCGGGTACGACGTCGTCCTCCTCGACCTCGTCATGCCGGTGATGGACGGTTTCGAGGTCCTCCGGACGATGAAGGAGGACGAGAGGCTGCGCTCGCTCCCCGTCATCGTCGTCTCGGCGCTCGAGGAGATGGAGAGCGTCGTCCGCTGTATCGAGATGGGGGCGGCCGACTTCCTCGCCAAGCCCTTCGACCCGGTCCTGCTCCGGGCGCGGCTGAAGTCGTCGCTCGCGGCCAAGCGGCTCGACGACGTCCTCCTCGCGCACGTGGCCGAGATCGAGGGGCTGGCCGAGCAGCTGAAGGTGAGGAACCGCTTCATCCAGGAGACGTTCGGCCGCTACCTCTCCGACGCCGTGGTGGCGGAGATCCTGGAGTCGCCGGACGGACTCAGGCTCGGCGGCGAGAAGCGGACCGTGACCATGCTCATGTCCGACCTCCGGGGCTTCTCGGCGATGGCCGAGCGGCTCGCGCCGGAGCAGGTCGTGAGGGTCATCAACAACTACCTCGGGACGATGGCCGACGTCATCCTCGAGCACGACGGCACGATCGACGAGTTCATCGGCGACTCGGTCCTCGGGTTCTTCGGGGCTCCCGTGGCGCGGGCCGACGACCCGCGCCGGGCCGTCTCCTGCGCCCTCGCGATGCAGAAGGGGATGGAGCGCGTGAACCGCCGCAACCGCGAAGAGGGCCTGCCCGCCGTGGAGATGGGGATCGCCGTCCACACGGGCGAGGTCGTCGTCGGGAACATCGGCTCGGAGAAGCGGGCCAAGTACGGCGCTGTGGGGAGCCACGTGAACCTGACGGCGCGCATCGAGGGCTACACCTGCGGCGGGCAGGTCCTGATCTCCGAGCGGACCCTGCGCGAGGCGGGGGTGGGCCTCGTCACCGGGGGCTCGCTCTCCGTCCGGGCCAAGGGCTTCCCCGAGCCGGTCCGCGTGCACGACCTGCTGGGCCTCGAGGAGGCCCCCCACCTCCACCTCGGGCGCCGGGGCGAGACCCTCTGGCCCGTCGACCCGCCCCTCGGCGTCGTCTTCACCGTCCTCGAGGGGAAGCGCGTGGGCCGCGACGAGGAGCCGGCCGAGATCGTCGCCCTCTCGGCGCACGGAGCCGTGCTCCGGACCACGATGACGATAGAGGCGCTCTCCAACCTGAAGCTGAGGGTGGCCAGCCCGGAGGGACTCCTCCCGGGCGACCTCTACGCGAAGGTGCTCCTGCCCGCGGAAGGCGCCGCCGGCGTGACCCGCCTCCGATTCACCTCCGTCCCCGCCGAGCTCGAGCCCCTCTTTTCGAGGTTGGGGTCAGGTCTTGATTTTCTATTGTAGAATCCCGGCATGGCACGACCGCTGAGGCTCGAGCACCCCGGGGCCCTCTGGCACGTCACCGCGCGCGGCAACGAGCGGGGCGACGTCTTTCGCGACGACGCCGACCGGCGCGAGTTCCTCACCGTCCTCGGGAGGACGGTGACGATCTACGGCTGGCGCCTTCACGCGTACGTCCTGATGGGAAACCACTACCACCTCCTCGTCGAGACGCCCGAGCCGACGCTCTCTCGCGGGATGCGCGACCTGAACGGCGTCACGACGCAGCGCTTCAACCGGCGCCACGGCCGCGCCGGTCACCTCTTCGAGGGGCGCTTCAAGGCGATCCTCGTCGAGAGAGAAGCGCACCTGCTCGAGGTCCTGCGCTACGTCGTCCTGAACCCCGTGCGGATCGGGCTCGTACGCTCGCCGGCGGCCTGGCCCTGGTCGAGCTACAAGGCGACGGCGGGCCTCGTCGAGGCCCCCGAGTGGCTCGAGACGGAGTGGACGCTCGAGCAGTTCGGCCGGCGGCCGGCGGAGGCGCGGCGCCGGTTCGCCGCCTTCGTGGCCGACGGGAAGGGCGCGGCGGGGTACGAGCCGTGGAGCCAGCTCCGCGGGCAGGTGTTCCTCGGCTCCGAAGGGTTCGCGCGGGAGGTGAGCCGGAAGGCGGGCCGGAAGGCGGCGCCGAAGGAGGTCCCGCGGGCCCAGCGCGAACCGGTGACGCGGGCGCCGGAAGACGTCGCGGCGGCCTTCGCGGCGGCCCGGAGGTGTTCCGTCGAGGAGCTCGTGGCAGCACCGCGCAAGCGGCTGGTCGACCGGGCGCTGCTCGCCTGGGCGCTCCGCTGCCGAGCCCGGGCCCCGCTCGCCGCGATCGCCGGGATCCTCGACGTCGGCATCGCGCAGGCCTCGGTCCTCGTCCGCCGGGGCGAGACCCTCTCGGCGGAGGACCCGAAGCTCGCGGCGGTGGTGGAGAAGCTCTGATGACCCCGGACCGCCGGCCCCCGGCTGCCAGCAGTGGCCCGGTCGGCGAGCGCGGCCTCGTCGTCGTCCGGGGGGACATCACGCTCGAGGCGGTCGACGCCATCGTGAACGCCGCGAACCCCTCGCTCCTCGGGGGCGGGGGCGTCGACGGGGCGATCCACCGCGCCGCCGGGCCGGAGCTTCTCGAGGAGTGCCGCGGTCTCGGCGGATGCCCGCCGGGCGAGGCACGGATGACGAAGGGCTACAGCCTCCCGGCGCGGCACGTGATCCACACGGTCGGTCCGGTCTGGGAACGCGGCACGGCCGGGGAGGACGAGACCCTCGCGAGCTGCTACCGCGAGTCGCTCCGGCTCGCGGAGGAGGCGGGGCTCTCGAGCGTGGCCTTCCCGTCGATCTCGACCGGCATCTACGGATTCCCCGTCGAGCGGGCGGCCCGCGTCGCCGTCCGTGAGGTCCGCACCTTTCTCGCCGTGGCGAGGAGCGTCCACCTCGTGAAGATCGTGACGTTCAGCGCGCACGACCTCGAGGTCTACGGCGCCGCGGCCGCCCGGTCTTCGCTGTAATGGAAAATCAAGACCTGACCCCGTTCCTCGTCGCCGGGGCGAGCGGGCTCGTGGGGCGGGCGCTCGTGGGGCGGATGCTCGCGGACGATGGGGGGCCGCCCGTCGTGGCCGTCGTGCGGCGGCCCCTGGGCTTTGCCGAGCCCCGGCTGTCCGAGGTCGTGGCCGACTTCGGGCGGCTGGATGCGGCTCGGGTGCCGCGCGCGCGCACGGCCTTCTGCGCGCTCGGGACGACGATGGCGAAGGCCGGGTCGGAGGCGGCGTTCCGGGCGGTCGACCTCGACGCCGTCGTCGCGTTCGCACGGCTCGCGCAACGCGCCGGGGCGGCCCGCTTCCTCCTCGTCAGCTCGCTCGGCGCCGACCCGCGCTCGCGCGTCTTCTACAGCCGGGTGAAGGGCGAGGCCGAGGAGGCGGTGAAGTCCGTCGGGTTCGAGGGCGTCGCGCTCTTCCGGCCGTCGCTGCTCCTCGGGGAGCGCGAGGAGAGCCGTCCGGCCGAGAGGGCCGCTGCGCTCGCGTCGGGCCTCTTCTCCTGGACGATGGCCGGGCCGCTCGCGCGCTGGAAGCCGGTCGAAGCGTCCGCGGTCGCCGCGGCGATGCTCGCGGTGTCCGGCGGGGTGCTCGAGGGCGTGCGCGTCGTCGAGAACGACGAGATCCACCGGCTCTCGGCGTAGGCAGGGGCCGCTGTAGAATAGAAAATCAAGACCTGACCCCAGCCCTTGGCTAGAATGTGCGTCAGGGAGATACGTATGTCGAGCGACACCCCGGGATACCCTCCGGCTCCGCCCGCGCCTCCTCTGCCGCCCCCGCCTCCGCCCGCGGGGGGCGGATGGGTCCCGCCGCCCTACGGCGGCACGCCGGCGGAGGGGCTCCCGTGGGAGCGCCGCGCCGAGCTGGGCTTCCTGAACGCCTTCGTCGAGACGATCAAGCTCTTCGTCACGAACCCGGCCGAGGCCTGGAGGGTGACGAAGGAGAAGGGCGACTACGCCGAGCCGCTCATCTTCGCGATCCTCGTCTCGTGGATCGGCATCGCCGTCTCGAGCGTCTGGAACGGCCTCTTCGGCCAGGCCTGGACGGCGTTCCTCCCGGCCGAGATGAAGGAGCAGATGGGAGGGGCGTTCGCGACGAACACGGGGATGCTCCTGATCCAGGTCGGCCTCGCCCCGATCTTCGTCCTGATCGGCCTCTTCGTCGGCGCGGCGATTTACCACGTGAGCTTCATGGTCGTCGGCGCCACCAAGGACTCGACCTCGGGCTTCGAGGGGACGTTCCGGGCCGTCTCGTACGCTTCGGTCTCGAGCCTCGCGAACGTCATTCCGTTCGTCGGGGGCCTCGCCTCGGTCGTCTGGAACCTGATCCTCGTGGTGATGGGGGTGGTCCGGCTCCACCGGACGACGCAGGGAAAGGCGATCGCGGGGGTCCTGATCCCGCTCCTCCTCTGCTGCGTCTGCATCGCGGTCGCCGTCGCCCTGGCCATCGGGGGCCTGGCCGCGGCCTTCGCGAACCGCTGAGGCGATGGGGGAGACCGCCGGAGGGGCTTCCGGCGCCTCGCGGCGTTCTCCCGCCGTCCAGCTCGGCCTGCTCTGGGGGGCGGCCGCCGTCTCGGCGGCGGCCCTCGCGCTCGCGGCGCCGGGGATCGTCTCCCGGGCCGCTTCGGCCCTCCCGCCCTGCCCCGTGAAGGCGCTTTCCGGGATCCCGTGCCCGGCGTGCGGGAGCGGGCGGGCGACGTCGGCCCTCGCGAACCTCGACGCCGCGGCGGCCTTCGCCTCGAACCCACTCTTCACGGCGGCCGCGCTCGCCTTCGGCGCGGGAGGGCTCCTGGCGCTCGGTCTCGCCCTCGCCGGGCGCGGCGTTCCGGAGCCGAGGACGCTCCCCGTTGCCGTCCGGGCCGTCCTCGTCCTCGCCGTCGCCGCGAACTGGGTCTGGCTCTTCCTCGATGGGAGATGATGGCGCCGTGAAGCGCGCCGCCCCCGCCGACCCCGCCGCCGATTTCCGCGACCTGTTCGACGCACTCCTCGAGTTCGTCGCCCGTCACCCGGTCGCGGGCCCGAAGATGTCCGCTCTCGGCATCTCCGGCCGGGGCGTCTTCCCCGACCTGAAGCTGATCCTGAACCTCGCCCCCGCGAGCGCGAAGCTGAAGGCGCGCGGGACCCACGTGACCTGGAGCTGGGGAGCGGCGCCGAAGGGCTTCACGGCCCAGGTCCTCGTCTCGTGCCCGGCGGCGCTCGCGAATCGCCTCGCGCAGGGGAAGGAGAACCCGGCGCTCGCCGTCGACCGGGGCGACCTGACCGTGACGCCGCTCGACCCGTCAGTGGACGAGCGGCGGGTCGTCGACCTTCTTCCGGTCCTCGTCCCCCTCCGGACCGAGGTCGCCGGCGTCCTCCGGAAAGCCGGCCTCGACCGGCTCGTGCTCTAGCGCGGCCCGCTCCTCGGCCTCGAGAGCGGCGAGGCGCCTCGCCTGCCGGCCCCGCGCGACACGGATGGCCTGGAGCGCGAGGAGGACGATGACGAGCCAGAGCACCGTCGTCGAGGTGACGACGGGGAGCCACCTCTCGACGCTCCGGCGCGACTTCCAGAAGCCGGCCGACTCGTCGCGGAAGGCGACGCCCGTGGCGCTGCGGAACGCCTCCTCGAAGGGCTCGCCCGCGGCCATCCGCTTGAGGACCCTCTGCGGGAAGGCCGAGCCGTGGCGGGCGAGGAGGTCGCCGAAGAACGCGGACGAGAGGGAGTAGGCCCGGTTCGCGTCGCTCCGGCCGCCCTGGAAGAGCTCGTCCACCTGGGCGAAGCGCAGGCGCGGCCCGGTCAGGACGGCGAGCGCCTCGCGCAGGTCGTCCTCGATCGCGCGCGAGCGGCCCGCGGCCATCGCGAGCCCCTCGTCGAACCACCGCGGCACCCTCCGCCCGCCCGCGGCCCGGAACGTCAGGACGTGGGCCACCTCGTGCCGCACGACGTCCGGGAGGCCGTCGTCGGGCCAGCTCGGCGTCCGGGTCGGGATCAGGACGACCGTCCCCGCCGCCGGGTCGGCGTAGGCCACCGCCCACGAGGGGGCGCGGCGGGAGGCGGCGCTCCCCTCCGGGACCACGAGGACCCTCACGTCCCCCGGCTGCCAGAGCCCCGTCAGCTCCATCGCGGGGAGGAACGCCGTCGGGTCGAGCCGCCCGACCTCCCTCGCGTAGGCCTGAAGCTCCGGCGGCGCCTCGACGAGGAGGCGGGGCGGGGCCGAAAAGGCGGCGGCGGCCCCGAGGAGGGCCGCCGCGGCGAGGACGAACCGAAGACGGCGTAGCGCCGTCAGCGCTTCCACTTCTTCAGGATGTCGACGACGTTGTCGCCGATGCGGAGGAGGTTCTCCTTCGACGACCCGCCGATGTGCGGGGTCATGACGACGTTGGGGGCCGTGAGGAGCGGGCACGACGGGTCCGGCGGGTCGGAGTAGAAGACGTCGGTCGCGTAGGCGCGCACCTTGCCGCTGTTCAGCGCCTCGGCGAGGTCCTCCTCGACGACGACCTTCCCGCGGGCCGTGTTCACGATGATCACGCCGTCCTTCATCTTCGCGAAGGCGTTGCGGTCGAGCATCCCCTTCGTCTCGGGCGTGAGCGGCAGGTGGATGGAGATGTAGTCGGAGAGGGCGTAGAGCTCGTCGTCGTCCTCGACCATGTCGGCGAGGGCGTGGTTGGAGATGTAGTGGTCGTGGGCGACGACCCTCATCCCGAAGGCGATCGCGCGGCGCGCGACCTCGGTGCCGATCAGGCCGGCGCCGAGGAGGCCGAGCGTCTTGCCGTAGAGCTCGGTCCGCTTCAGCTCCTTCTTCAGGAACTTCCCGTCCTTGATGCCGTTGTGCCCCTCGATGATCCGGTTCGGGACGGTGAGCATCAGGGCCATCGTCAGCTCGGCGACGGCGACGGAGGAGGCGCGAGGGGTGTTCTTCACCTCGATCCCCTTCGCACGGGCCGCCTCGACGTCGATGTTGTCGAGGCCGACACCCCCCCGGATGATCAGCTTCAGGTTCGGGGCGCCCTCGAGGTACTCCTTCGTGACCTTCGTCTTCGAGCGGACGAGCAGGACTTCCGCCTCGGCGGCCTTCGCCGTGTCCGACGTGACCTCTCCGAACGGCGCGAGACGGCCGGGGAGGGAGTCGTCGAAGGCGTCGGCGATCAGGATCTTCATCTCTTCCTCCTGAAAGTTCGGGCGCGCAGGCGCCCGGTGGGCATTCTAGGCCGGGAAGCGGAGTCGAAGCGGGTCGTCGGAACCGGTTGACGGCGCCCCGCGCGGATTGGCGGGCCGGGCCTCCCGTGCGGGTCCGCGACCGGGGCGCGCGGGCGCTACGATCCCCGTCATGAATCCTGAGAACGGGTTTCCGGAAGAGCGTCTCGCCGAGGCCCGCGCCCGGGTCGCCGCCGCCCGCCGGGTCGTCGTGAAGGTCGGGACGAACGTCGTCATGCGCGACGACGGAGCCCTCGCCCTCGGGCGGATCTACGGACTCATCGAGGCCGTGGCGGGGGAACGGCGGAAGGGGCGCGAGATGGTCGTCGTCTCCTCCGGGGCCGTCGGGCTCGGGGCGCAGCGGCTGGGCCTCTCCGGGAAGCCGAAGACGCTCGCGGCGAAGCAGGCGTGCGCCGCGATCGGGCAGGGGCGCCTCATGTCGGTCTGGTCGGAGGCGTTCGAGAAGCTCGGGGTCACGGCGGCGCAGGTCCTGCTGACAGAGGACGACTTCGCGAGCCGCGGGCGATACCTCGCCCTGCGCGCGACCCTCGAGGAGCTCCTCCGGCTCGGCGCGGTGCCGGTCCTGAACGAGAACGACACCGTCGGGACGGCCGAGCTGGAAACGGCCGCGGGGCACGTCTTCGGCGACAACGACAAGCTCTCGGCGCTCGTGGCGTCCAAGCTCGGGGCCGACCTCCTCGTCATCCTCTCCGACGTCGACGGCCTCCACACCGCGAACCCCGCCCGGAGCCGCGCGGCCCGGCGAATCCCGGTCGTCGCGGAGGTGACGGCCGAGGTTCGCGCCCTCGCCGACGGGGGCGGCGCGCGAGGCCGCGGCGGGATGGCGACGAAGCTCGAGGCCGCCGCGGTCGCGACCGCCTCCGGCGCCCTCGCCGTCGTCGCGAGCGGACGCAGGCCCGGCGCTCTCGAGGAGGTCCTGTCGGGGGCCGACGCCGGGACGCTCTTCCTGCCGAAGCGCTCGCTCACCGGCAAGCGCCGCTGGATCGCCTGGGCGGCGCTCCCTTCCGGCGCGATCCGGGTCAACGACGGCGCCCGTGCGGCGCTCGTCTCCGGAAAGGCGTCGCTCCTCCCGGCCGGCGTCACGGGGCTCGAGGGAGATTTCGAGAAAGGGGACGTGGTGCGAATCCTCGGAAGAGACGGCGCCGAGATCGCCCGCGGGCAGGTGAATTACGGCCGCGCCGATGCGGAGCGCCTCGTCGGCCGGCGCTCCGGGGAGGCCCGGGGAGGCACGCCGAAGGGCTACGACGCCCTCGTGACGCGCAACAACGTCGTCGTGAGGGAGGGGGAGGCCGGATGAGCGAAGGCGCACGGAGGGTGGCGGAGGCCTCGAAGGCGGCCTCCCGAATCCTCGCGAAGGGAACCACGGAGTCGAAAGGGCGCGCGCTCGAGGCGATCGCAGTCCGGCTCGCGACGGACGCCGCCGCGATCCTCGCGGCGAACGCTGAGGACGTCGCCGACGCCGAGCCGCTCGTGGCGCGCGGCGAGATGGCCGGGGCGCTCCTCTCGCGGCTGAAGCTCGACGCCCAAAAGCTCGCCTCGATGATCGAAGGGGTTCGCTCGGTGGCGCGGCAGGACGACCCGTCGGGGCGGGTGCTGGCCCGGACGCTCCTCGACGACGGCCTCGTCCTCGAGAAGGTCTCCTGCCCGCTCGGCGTGATCGCGGCGGTCTTCGAGGCGCGCCCCGACGCGGTGACGCAGATCTCGGCCCTCGCGATCCGGTCCGGGAACGCCGTGATCCTGAAGGGAGGGCGCGAGGCGGCGCGGACGACGGCGGCGCTCGTCGGCGCGATCCGCGGTGGTCTCGCGGACGCCGGGCTCGCGGAAGACGCCGTGCAGTCGATCCCCGACCGCGAGTCGGTCGACGCCCTCCTCGCGCTCGACGACCTCGTCGACCTCGTCGTCCCGCGAGGGTCGAACGCGCTCGTGAAGTCGATCCGGGAGCGGACCCGCATCCCCGTCCTCGGCCACGCCGAGGGGGTCTGCCACGTCTGCGTCGACGCCGCGGCCGATCCGGCGATGGCCGTGTCGATCGTCCTCGACGCCAAGCTCACCTACCCGGCCGCCTGCAACGCGGTCGAGACGGTCCTCGTCCACCAGGCAGCCGTCGCCGACGTCATGCTCCCGCTCCTCGGGACCCTCCTCGAGAAGGGGGTCGAGGTGCGCGGCTGCGAGGAGACCCGCGCGGCCGCCCACGGCCTCCCGGTCGCCGCGGCGACGGAGGAGGACTGGCGGACGGAGTACGGGGAGCCCGTCGTCTCGGTGAAGGTCGTCGGGAGCCTCGACGAGGCGATCGCGCACGTGAACCGGTTCGGCTCGGGGCACACGGAGGCGATCATCACGAACGACCGGACGGCGGCCGAGCGGTTCCTCGCCGAGGTGGACGCCGCGGGCGTCTTCCACAACGCCTCGACCCGCTTCGCCGACGGGTATCGCTACGGGCTCGGCGCCGAGGTCGGCATCGCGACCGGCAAGCTCCACGCGCGCGGCCCCGTCGGCCTCGAGGGCCTCGTCACGTACCGCTGGCTCCTTCGGGGGCACGGCCAGGTCTCGGCGGCCTACGGCCCCGAAGGCCGAGCCTTCCGCCACGAGAAGCTCCCGACGGTCTGAGGCCGCATTCAGGGCCCGCTGAGGCCGGAACGGCGGGAACCCGCGCCGACCGTTCGCCGTAGAAAGAGAAGCTGGCGCAGAGCGCCACCAGAGGAGAGTCCGCATGAGATCGAATGCCCGCCGGGCGGCCCGAGGGGCCGCGCTCGCCGTCCTCCTGGTCCTCGCCCCGTTCGCCTCCTCCGCGCCCGCCCCCGCCGCGAAGGCCCCCTCGGCGAAGGCCCCGCTCGCCGGTTTCGACGCCTGGGTCGAGGCCGAGCGGGCGAAGTGGAACGTCCCCGGCGTCTCCGTGGCCGTCGTGCGCGGCGACGAGGTCCTCCTCGCGAAGGGATTCGGCCTGCGCGACCGGGAGCAGAAGCTCCCCGCCACCGGGAAGACCGTCTTCGCGATCGGCTCGGCGACGAAGGCCTTCACGACCTTCGCCATGGCGACGCTCGTCGACGAGGGCAAGCTCGAATGGCACCGGCCGGTGAGGACCTGGATGCCGGAGTTCGCGCTGAAGGACCCCGTCGCCTCCGAGAGGATGACGCCCGTCGACCTCGTGACGCACCGCTCCGGGATGCCGCGGCACGACCTCCTCTGGTACAACGCCGAGGCCTCCCGCAAGGAGATGGTCTCGCGCCTGCGCGACCTCGAGCCGAGCAAGGACTTCCGGACCGACTTCCAGTACAACAACGCGATGTTCCTCACGGCGGGGTACCTCGTCGAGAGGATCACGGGGAAGAGCTGGGAGGACGCGGTGAAGGAGCGGATCTTCTCGCCCCTCGGGATGACGTCCGCGAACTTCTCCGTCCTCGACAGCCAGAAGGCGCCCGACCACGCGCTTCCCTACGAGGAGCGCGACGACACGGTAAAGCGCCTCGAGTTCCGGAACATCACGAACGTCGGCCCCGCGGGCTCCATCAACGCGAGCGTCGAGGACCTCGCCGCGTGGATGCGCGTCCACCTGAACGGCGGGATGCTGGGCGGGAAGAAGGTCCTCGACGCCTCGACCGTCGCCGACCTCCACACGCCCGTCATGGAGACGGGGCGGAGGATCAGCCCGCTCGACCCCGACGTGATCCCGGGCGGCTACGCGCTCGGCTGGTTCACCGACACCTACCGCGGGTTCCGGCGCGTCCACCACGGGGGGAACATCGACGGCTTCTCGGCGCTCGTCGTCCTCGTGCCGCAGCAGAAGGTCGGCGTCGCGGTCCTCGTGAACGCGGACGGCTCCGGCTTCCCGAACGTCGTCGCGAGGCACGCCCTCGACCGGCTCCTCGGCCTCCCGCCGAAGGACTGGAGCGCCGAGCGGCTCGCCTGGAAGAAGGAGGGCCGAGACGTCCAGAAGGAAGGGGAGGCGAAGAAGACCACGGCCCGCAAGGAAGGGACGAAGCCCGCGCACCCGGTGGCGGAGTACGCGGGGGAGTACGAGCACCCCGCCTACGGCGTCCTTCGGGTGAGCGAGTCGGGCGGGGCGCTCGCGATGACCTACAACGGCATCACGACGCCTCTCGAGCACTGGCACTACGAGGTCTGGAACGGGAAGAAGATCGAGGGCGAGAAGGCCGACAACACCTTCGAGGACATGCGCCTCCTCTTCCGCACCGGCCTCTCCGGCGAGATCGAGGCCGTCGAGGCCCCCTTCGAGCCTTCCGTCGCGAACATCCACTTCACTCGAAAGGGGGACGCGAGGCTCGCCGACCCGGCGTACCTCGCCCGGTTCGCCGGGACCTACGTCCTCGGGGTCTCCCGGTTCGTCTTCTCGGTGAAGGGGAGCGAGCTCGTCCTCGAGGTCAACGGCCAGAAGCAGCCGCAGCTCGTGCCGGACCGCGACGACCGCTTCACGCTGAAGGGCGCGGCCGGCTTCTCGATCACCTTCGTCTCCGGCGCGGCCGGAAAGGTCACCGAGCTGAAGCTCGTCCAGCCCAACGGCGTCTTCGTCGCGAAACGGGAGGAGTAGCGCGTTTCCGGGGAAGCCGGCGGCCCCGCGCGGGCCGCCGGCTCACTCCTCCGGAGAGTCCTGGTCCAGCATCCCCGGCGCCAGGTACTTCTTCGTCTCGGAGGCGAGGAGCCCGCTGAGCGCGAGGAGCGAGACGAGGTTCGGGATCGCCATGAGGCCGTTCGCCACGTCGGCGAAGCTCCAGACGACGGGGAGCGTCGCGACGGAGCCGAAGAGGACGGCGGCGACCCAGAGGACGCGGTACGGGAGGATGACCTTCGTCCCGAAGAGGTACTCGGCCGCCTTCTCGCCGTAGTACGACCAGCCGAGGATCGTCGAGAAGACGAACGTCAGGAGCCCGACCGTCAGGACGGTCGGACCGACGTGCGGGATGTGGCTGAACGCCGTCCGGGTGAGCGCCGCGCCGGCGAGCCCTTCGTGCCAGTCGCCCGAGTTGACGACGACGAGCCCCGTGATGGCGCAGACGATCACGGTGTCCCAGAACGTGCCGGTCGAGGAGACGAGCGCCTGCCGCACCGGGTTCTTCGTCATCGCGGCGGCGGCGACGATCGGCGCGCTGCCGAGGCCCGACTCGTTCGAGAAGAGACCGCGCGCCACGCCGAACCGGATAGCCTCCTTCATCCCGGCCCCGAGGAAGCCTCCGAGAGCCGCGTGCCCGCTGAAGGCGCTCGAGACGATGAGCCGGAAGGAGGCGGGAAGCGTCTCCGCGTGCCTGAAGAGGAGGTAGAGGCATCCGACGACGTAGAAGACAGCCATGAACGGGACGAGGAGCTCGCAGACCCGCGCGATCGACCGGATGCCGCCGAGGATCACGACGGCCGTCAGCGCCGTCATCACCCCGCCGCTCAGCCAGGGCGAGACCCCGAACGTCTCGCTCGCCATCGAGGCGATCGAGTTCGCCTGGACCATGTTCCCGATCCCGAACGCGGCGACGGCGGTGAGCGCGGCGAAGACGACGCCGAGCCACTTCGCGTTCATTCCCCGCTCGAGGACGTACATCGGGCCGCCGCACATGGCGCCATTCGCGTCCTTCACCCGGAAGCGGACGGAGAGGAGCGCCTCGGAGTACTTCGTCGCGATTCCGAAGACGCCCGTGAGCCACATCCAGAGGACGGCGCCGGGCCCGCCCGCCGCGACCGCGGTGGCGACGCCGACGATGTTCCCGGTCCCGATCGTGGCGGCGAGGGCCGTCGTCAGCGCCCCGAACTGGCTGACGTCGCCGGCCCCCTCGCTCTTCCGGCTGAAGGAGATCCGGATGGCGGTGAGGAGGTGCCGCTGGGGAAAGCCGAGCCGGAACGTCAGGAAGACGTGCGTCCCGAAGAGGAGGACGATGAGGGGCCACCCCCAGATGAAGTCGCTGACCCTGCCCAGGACCTGTTCGAGCGCCGCCATGCCACCCTCCTCCGGAAAGACAGAAGAAACGCGGCCCTCTGCGGGCCGCCCGGGACGATCGCCTCGGTCAGCCCGCCTCGAGCCCGCTTCGTCGCGCCATCTCGGAGACGGCGGTGAGGGCCGCGTGGCGGTACATGTCCGAGAGCGTCGGGTAGTTGTAGAGCGACTCGGCGATCTCGGGGGCCGTCGCCTGCATCTTCATGTAGGCCTGCCCGATGTGGACGAGCTCGCTCGCCGAGTGCCCCACCATGTGGACGCCGATGAGACGGCCGGTCCCGGCGTCGAAGAGGAGCTTCAGGAGGCCGTCCGTGTCGCCGATGATCTGGCCCCTCGGGTTCATCCCGTAGTGCCCCCGGCCGACGACGTAGTCGACCCCCTTCTCCTTCAGTTTCTCCTCGGTCTCCCCGACGTAGCTCACCTCGGGGATCGAGTAGACGGCGAACGGGAGGTTCTCCGTGCTCGCGGAAGGGCCGGTGAGGCCGAACGCGTGGCGCATCGCCCGGCGCCCCTGCTCCATCGACGTGGAAGCGAGGGCGGGATAGCCGATGACGTCGCCCACCGCGTAGATGTGCGGGTGCGAGGTCTGGAGGTCGTCGTTGACCGTCAGGAGGCCGTACTTGTCGGGGACGAGGCCGATCGTCTCGAGGCCGAGGTCCCGGGTGTTGCCGTCCCGGCCGACGCAGTAGAGGAGGACGTCGGACGTGAGCCGGCGCCCCTTCTGCGTCTCGACCGACACCCTCGACGGGGAGCCGCGGACCGGCTCGACCCGGGCGTAGCGGTCGTCGTGGAGGATCTCGACGTGCAGCTCCGCGAGCTCCTGCTCGAGAATGGAGACGATCTCGCGGTCGAGGTAGGGGAGGAGCCGGTCGCGCGTGTCGACGAGCGTCACGTAGACGCCGAGCGCGGCGAAGATGGAGGCGTACTCGATGCCGATGACCCCGGCCCCGAGGACGGTCATCGTCTTCGGCATGCGCGGCAGCTTCAGGATCGTGTTGCTGTCGAAGACGCTCTCGGCGTCGAACGGCACGTCGGCGGGGCGGTTCGGGCTCGAGCCGGTGGCGATGACGACGACCTCGCCGCGGATCGTCTCCCTGCGCCGGCCGTCCTTCCCCTCGACGGCGACGGTGTGCGGGTCGAGGAAGCGGCCGTGGCCGCGGAAGACCTCGATCCGGTATCGGCCGAGCGAGGCGTTGATCATGTCCAGCTCGCGCTGGACGACGAGCCGCTCGCGGTACATGAAGTCGGCCACCGTGACGTCGTCGGTCACCTCGGTCTGGAAGCCGTGGAGGCGGTGGCGCGTCATCCCGAGGAAGAAGAGGGCGCTCTCTCGCAGCGTCTTCGAGGGGATCGTCCCCCAGTTGACGCGGGCCCCGCCGACGACGGAGGCCTTCTCGACGAGGGCGACGCGCTTCCGGGCCTTGGCGGCCTGGATGGCGGCGCGCTCGCCGCCGGGGCCGCCGCCGAGGACGACGACGTCGAAATCGGAGCTCGTGGGAGGTGGAGTCACGCGCCGGATCGTACTGCACGCGCCCTGCCCCGGCCCCGGGGCGGAGGCCATGCCGGGGGGCTCGCCGGGCGGGGGAGCTGGGGTATCGTCCGGCGCCATGCCCGACACCGCTCCGGCCGCCGAGACGCGCCCTCTTCCGCCGTCCGCCTACCGCTGGCTCGTCCTCCTCTCGTGCAGCCTCGCGATGTTCGGCAACTACTACGTCTTCGACGCCCTCTACCCGGTGACGCCGCTCCTCGAGAAGGCGTTCGGCTTCACGGGGGCCCAGGTCGGACTCCTCGACACGGCCTACAACGTGGCGGCCCTCCTCACGCTCATCGCGGGGGGAGTCCTGATCGACCGGATCGGCGTCGCCGCCTCGGCCGTCCTCTTCGGGGCGATCGGCGCCGCGGGCAGCGTCGCGATCGCCGTCCTCCCGGCGCTCCTCCCCGACTCCCCCTGGGTCGGGATGATGCTCGGGCGGTTCCTTCTCGGCGTCGGCTCGGAGTGCTTCATCGTCGCGGCGACGACGGTCGTCGGGCGCTGGTTCAAGGGAAAGGAGATCTCCTTCGCCCTCGCGCTCCAGCTCCTCGTCGGGAGGCTCGGCTCGTGGACCGCCGACAAGTCCCCCGACCTCGCGAAGTCCCTCTTCGACGGCTGGCAGCCGCCCCTCCTCCTCGCGGCCGGCCTCGGCCTCCTCTGGCTCGTCTTCGCCGTCGTCTACGCGGGGCTCGAGAAGCGGGCGGCGCGCGTCTACGCGGTGAAGAAGCCGGGCGCGACGGACAAGCTCGTCTGGCGCGACCTCGTCCGGTTCGACCTCGGCTACTGGTGGGTCGTCGGCCTCTGCGTCGCCTTCTACGCGACGATCTTCCCGTTCCGGACCTTCGCGAACCTCTACTTCATCGAGGCGAAGGGACTCTCGCCCGAGGACGCCGGGAACCTCAAGTCGATCCTCCCGCTCCTGTCGATGATCGGGATGCCGCTCTTCGGCCTCCTCGTCGACAGGATCGGCAAGCGGGCGCTCCTGATGGCCGCCGGCTCGGCGCTCCTCGTCCCCCCCTTCTTCCTCCTCGCCTTCTCCTCCGCGCCGCCGACGGTCCTGATGGCGATGCTCGGTCTCGCCTTCGCGCTCGTCCCGGCCGTCCTCTGGCCCGCCGTCACCTACCTCGTCCCCGAGGAGAGGCTCGGCTCGGCCTACGCCCTCATGACGTTCTGCCAGCAGGTCGGCTGGGCCGGGATGAGCTGGGGCCTCGGCCTCCTGAAAGACGCCTCGAACGCGAGCGCCGCCCACCCGGCCGGCTGGGCCCCCGTGATGGTCGCGCTCGGCGCCCTCGCCTCGATCGGCTTCGTCTTCTCCTTCCTCCTCTGGAGAAGCGAGCGGGGGCCGAAAGGGCACGGCCTCGACGCCGTGACGCCGACGAGGGCGATCGAGCCGGGCTGACGCCGCTCCCGCGTCCGGCCGTTCGGGGTCGGCACGCGAACGTCCGCCTGCCCGCCGCGCTGGAGAGGGTGACCCCCTACTCGGCCGGGCCGAGCGCCGCCCGGCCGGCCGAGCGCATCCGGTAGAGGAACCAGAGCGAGCAGCCGAGGAGCACCAGGGCGATCAGGAGGAACGGGGGCGTCGGCCGGCGCAGGAGGAGAAAGACGGCCGCCGCGGCGGCGAAGATGGCCTTCGTCCGCTCGCGGCCGACGCGCTTGCGGGCGAGCGCCGTCTTCAACTCGGGGACCCAATCCGCGGCCGCCCAGCAGCCGACGCTCGGGTCGAAGATCTCGGCCCCCTCGCCGATCGTCCCCCGGTCGACGAGGGAGGCGGCCTCCGTGACGTCCTCGACGGCGAACTCACGCCCCTTCCAGCGGACCCTCCAGCCGCTCTCCGGGGCGTCCGGATCGCTCTCCTCCTCGGCGACGGCTTCCGGCGTGAAGGCTCCGCGGGCCTCCCGGATCGTCTCGTAGGCCTCGTGGATGGTCTTCAGCTTCTCCTCGGCCCGCTGTCTGAGCGCAGGGTCGTGGCCGAAGCGGTCCGGGTGCCAGACCTTCGTCAGGTCGCGGTGGGCCCGTTTCAGCTCGAAATCCGAGCTTCCCGGGTCGACATCGAGAATGCGGTAGGCGTCTTCGAGGTGCATGGGCGTCCGGCAGACCTTACGATGCCGGGAATTCGGCCACAACCGGAAACGTTAGCGCTCAGAGGCTCTTTCCAGAACCCCCGACCGCCGGTCCGTGAGAGGAGATTCGATGGAGACCCAGATCCCGAACGTGCTCAAGTTCAAGCCGCCGAACATCCCCCCCAGCCTCATCCTGAAGGGCGTCGTCGGCGTCGTCGCGCTCGCCGTCGTCTTTTCGGCCTGGTTCACGATCGAGCCGGAGGAGGCGGGCCTCGTCCTGAGGTTCGGGAAATACGTGAGGACGGTCCCGTCCGGCCTCCACCTGAAGCTCCCGAGCCCGATCGAGCAGGTCGTGAAGGTCCCGGTCGAGCGCCAGCTGAAGGAGGAGTTCGGGTTCCGGACGGAGGGCTCGACGGGGCCGCGCCGGACCTACTCGCAGGAAGACCTCTCCTCCGAGTCGCTCATGCTGACGGGCGACCTGAACGTCGCCGTCGTCGAGTGGACGGCCCAGTACCGGGTCCGCGACCCCTACAAGTACCTCTTCAAGGTCCGGAGCGTCCAGAAGACGTTCCGCGACATGAACGAGACCGTCATGCGGGAGGTCGTGGGCGACCGGAGCGTGAACGAGGTCCTGACGGTCGGCCGCCAGGAAATCGCCGCCGAGGTCGAGCAGCGCCTCCAGGCCCTCTGCGACCAGTACGAGAACGGCATCAAGGTGGAGCAGATCGTCCTGCAGGACGTCAACCCGCCCGACCAGGTCAAGCCCTCCTTCAACGAGGTCAACCAGGCCCAGCAGGAGAGGGAGAAGCTCATCAACCAGGCCCGCGCCGACTACAACCAGATCATCCCGCGCGCCAGCGGACAGGCCCAGCAGACGATCGAGCAGGCCGAGGGCTTCGCGACCGACCGCGTCAACCGGGCCCGCGGTGACGCCGAGCTCTTCGTGAAGGTCCACGCGGCCTACCAGCGCGCGCCCGAGGTGACGCGGCGCCGCATGTACCTCGAGACCATGACCGAGATCTACCCGAAGGTGAAGAGGAAGGTCGTCCTCGACGAGAAGATGAAGGGGATACTCCCGCTCCTGCCGATGGCCGGCGCCCCGGAGGTGAAGCCGTGAAGGAGATCCGGATCACAGTCCTGATCCTGGCCGTCGTCGTCGGGTTCGTCGTCCTGTCGAGCGCGCTCTACACCGTCGGGGAGACCCAGCAGGTCGTCATCACGCAGTTCGGCAAGCCGGTCGGCAAGCCGATCACGACACCCGGCCTCAAGCTCAAGATGCCCTTCACCCAGACCGTCCACTCCTTCGAGAAGCGGTTCATGGAGTGGGACGGCGACCCGAACCAGATCCCGACGAAGGACAAGCGCTTCATCTGGGTCGATTCGTACGCCCGCTGGCGGATCACCGACCCGCTTCTCTTCTTCCAGCGCCTCCGCGACGAGCGGGGGGCGCAGTCGCGCCTCGACGACATCCTCGACGGCGAGACCCGGAACGTGATCGCCAAGAACGAGCTGATCGACATCGTCCGCTCGACGAACCGCCCGTTCGTCGTCGGCGACGACATGGCCGACCTGACCCAGCCGGAGGCCGCCGAGAAGGTCGAGCACGGGCGCGAGAAGCTGACCCAGGAGGTCCTCGCGAACGCCCGGCGGCGCACCGGCGACCTCGGCATCGAGATCCTCGACTTCCGCATCAAGCAGATCAACTACGTCGAGGCCGTCCGCCAGGAGGTCTACGCCCGGATGATCTCCGAGCGCAAGAGGATCGCCGAGCGCTACCGCTCCGAGGGGGCGGGCGAGGCGGCCCGGATCGCGGGCGAGAAGGAGCGGCAGCTCCGCGTCATCGAGTCCGAGGCGTACCGCAAGGCCCAGGAGATTCGCGGCAAGGCCGACGCCGAGGCCGCCGACATCTACGCCGCTGCCTACAACCGCGACCCCGACTTCTACCGGTTCCTGAAGTCGATGGGCACCCTCCGGGAGAGCATCGACCCGGAGACGACTCTCATCCTCTCGACCGACAGCGAGCTCCTCCGCTACCTCGGCTCCGCGAAGTGATCCGGACGCCCGCCCCCGCGCTTCGGCGCGGGGGCGGGCGGGCCCCGGGGCGCGCCGGCGGGCAGGCGCGAGGCGGGGGGGGACAGCAGCCGTCCCTACCCGACCAGGGCCAGCTCCGTCTGAGGCTCCGAGAGCCACTCGCACCCGTCCGGGGTGACGAGGACCATCTCCTCCACGGTGCAGACGCCCCTCCCGGGAACCGTGAGGCGCGGCTCGATCGTGAAGACCATCCCCGGCTCGAGCTTCCGGAAGGGCTTCTGCGCGTACTTCTCCCAGGCCGGCCCGAGAAGGGCCGTGCCGTCGTGGGCGAAGCGCCCCACCTGGTGGCCGAGGCCGTGCGGGAACTCCTCGAAACCGCGCCCGGCGAGGACGCGGCGCGCGATCGCGTCGATCTCGTGGCCGAGCGCACCCGGCCGCATGGCCTCCTTGCACTGGCGGATCGCGTCGACGATGGTGGCGAAGCCGTGGGCGACGTCGGGCGGCGCGGCGGCCTCTCCCTCCTCGAGGACGTAGAACGTCCGCTGCAGGTCCGAGACGTAGCCGTCGACCTTCACGCCGAAGTCCATGTTCAGGACGTGGCCGCGCTCCACGACCCGGTCCGTCGGCGCGTAGTGGGCCCCCGCGGTGGCCGGGCCCGTGAAGACGCCCGGGCAGATCGACTCGTGCCAGCTGAAGCCGAGGCCGCGCCGCCGGGTCTCCTCCCGCATGAAGGCGGCGATCTCCTTTTCGGTGAGGCCGGGACGGAGGAAGCCGCCGACGAGGGCGTAGATCTCCTCGGTGTGCCGGATCGCCCGGCGGATCGTCTCGACCTCCCAAGCCGTCTTCCGCTCCCTGAGGGAGGAGACGATCGGCTCGGCCGAGACGATGCGGTCCTCCAGCCCCGCCTCCGCGAGGAGGCGCCGCATCGTCAGGAACATCCCGTGGGTGAGCCCGTCGCAGATCTCGCTCCCCTCCGAGTAGTTGAGGGCGATGGTCCGCGGGGCGAGCGGCCGGATGAAGTCGAGGAACGGCTCACGGAAGCCCGTGACGAATCCGACGACCTCGTCCCAGGCGCCGAGGTCCTTCACCGTCGGCACGTCCTGGCTCCCCACGATGGCCCGCGTCGGGCCGCCGCGGCAGACGATGAAGGCCGAGTGCCAGGTCAGGTGGGGCGGGCCGAGGTAGACCAGCGTCGGGTCGCCGACGATCTCGGTCTCCCTCGTGAACGTGATCCAGCAGTCGACGTCGAGCTCTTCGAGGAGAGCCCTGGCCTGCCGGAGCTTCTCGCGGATCAACATCACGCACCTCCGGGGTTCGTCGTTTCGGCGGCGGCGGGGCGGAGCCCGGCGCGGAGCCAGCCCCGGGCGAGGAGCAGGGCGATCGGCGTCACCATGGCGACGGCCGCGTGGATCAGCCACATCCGTTCGGTGAGGAGGGGGCCCCCGGCGGGGCAGTACCTCGACAGGAACCACCCGGCGTAGAGGCCCGTCAGGAACTTCGTCAGGAACCACGGGAACTGCCCGATCCCGACGTAGGCGCCCGCTCTCCCGGGCGGCGCCATCTCGGTGACGAGGTGGAAGAAGCGAGGCTGCCACATCGCCTCGCCGACCGTCATCAGGAGGATGTAGGCGAAGAGGGCCGCGGGCGACGGCCCCAGGACCAGGAGGAAGGCGGGCGCCGCCATGACGAGCGTCCCCCACTGGATCATGTCGAGCGGGTCCATCTTCGCGGTGAGCGCGGCGACGAGAGGGGCGAGGAGGAAGACGAGGAGGGGGCTGAGGTTCGCGAAGAGCTCGAACCGGCTGCTGACCCACGGGACGAAGGCGCGGTCGATGTAGAGGGGCAGCGTCAGCCAGCCGTGGGCGAAGAGGGTCTGGACGGGGATGAGGACGAAGACGAAGAACGTGAAGCGGGCGTCCCGGAGGGGATGCTCGGCCAGCCAGCGGGAGGTGAAGGGCCGCGGCCGGGGCGCGGCGCTGGCGGCGGCCTCGAGGGCGGCCGTCTCCGGGCGCCGCGCCCGCGCCTCGTCCACGAGGCGGGGCGTCAGGAGGAGGGCGGTGACCGCGACGGAGGCGAACGTGAGCGCGGCGTAGAGCGCGAAGACCCCGTGGATCCCGTTCGGCGGGAAGGCGGCGGCCGAGGCCTCGCGCACGAAGGGGGAGAGGAAGCCGGCGAGGAAGGCGCCGAGGTTGTTGAGGGCGTAGATCACGGCGAACGCCACGGCCGACGACTTCGGGTCGGCGTACTGCTTCACCGCGGAGAAGAGGGCGGGCTGGAACGTCCCGAAGCCGACGACGACGACGAGGAGCCCGAGGGCGGTGGCGAGGAAGGCGGGCGAGGCGAACCCGGTGCCGGGGAGCTTCCCGGCCGCCGCGAGGAGAACCCTCCCCACCGCCATCGCGCCGATGGCGAGGAGGAGGACCCTCCGCGTGCCGAACCGGTCGCCCAGCTCGCCGAGGAAGAACATGGCGAAGGTGACGCCCCCGGTGAAGAGCGAGACGACGAACCCGGCCCGGACGTCGCCGAGTCCGAGGTTCTCCGACAGGGACTTCATGAGGAGTGTCAGGACGCCGAAGTAGGCGATCCCCTCGAGGAGGTAGGGGACGTTCAGGCCCCAGAGGGCGCGGGGGGAGGCGAGGAAGGCGCGGGCGGTCTTCTTCAGCTCGCCGAGCGCCTTCGCGAGGGGGCGGGGCGTGGCTCCCGTCACGGGGCTAGACCCAGCCCCGCCGCGCGAGGGCGGCCCGGACCCGGGGCGGGTCCCCGCCGGCCTCCTTGCACGCGGCGGTCACTGGGGCGTAGCCGTGCTGCCGCGAGAGGCGGGAGAGGGTCGGGACGAGGGTCGAGGCGTGCCGCTCGTTGACGGCGGCGTCGGCCTCGAGGCCCGCGACGCAGAAGGCCGCGAGGGAGTCGGCCGCGTTGCCGAGGAGGCTCATCGCGTCGAGCGTCTCGAAGAGGACGAGGCTCTCCCAGACGTTCAGGTCGAGCTCGCCGTGGTCGATCGCGGCCTCGCAGGCCGCCTGCCGGCCGACGGCGGCGAGGGCGAGCTGGATCACGAACTCGGGGATGACGGGGTTGACCTTGCCGGGCATGGCCGAGGAGCCGGGCTGGCGGGGCGGGAGACGCAGCTCGCCGAGCCCCCCCTCAGGGCCGGAGGAGAGGAGCCTCAGGTCCTTCGCGATCTTCACGAGGCCCCGCGCCAGGAGCCCGAGCTGGACGGCGACGTTCACGGCGTCGTCGGGGTTCTGGGCCGCGTCGTAGAGGTCGGGAGCCGCCTCGTACCGCGGGTCTCCGGTCGCCTCGCAAAGGGCGGGGACGACGGCCTCGCGGTAGGCGGCGGGAACGGCGTCGCCGTCGCCGATGACGGTCCCGCCGAGGTTGACGCGGTGCAGCCGGTCGACGGCCTCTGCGGCGCGCTCCCGCCCGCGCTCGACGAGGCCCGCCCAGCCGCCGAGGAGCGCCTCCCAGGTCGAGGGGACGGCGTCCTGCAGGCAGGTGCGGGCGAGGCGCGGTGCTCGGCCCAGCCCGGCCCCCTTCGCCCGGATCGAAGCGGAGAGCCCCGCGAGGGACGAGGAGAGGGGAGCGAAGGCCGTCACGAGGGCGACGTGGCACGCAGTGGGGTAGACGTCGTTCGTCGACTGGTTCAGGTTGACGTGGTCGTTCGGGTGGACGAGCCGGTACTCGCCGCGCCGTCCCCCGAGGATCTCCTCGGCGAGGTTGGCGAGGACCTCGTTCGCGTTCATGTTCGCCGAGGTCCCGCCGCCGCCGTGGAGGCGGTGGACCGGAAACTCGTCGAAGAGCCCTTCGGCAAGGACGCGGCCCGCGGCGGTGGCGATCGCCTCGCCGACGCCGGGCGCGAGGAGCCCGGCGCGGACGTTGGCTTTCGCCGCGGCCGTCTTGACCGCGAGGAGCGCCGAAACGAGCTCGGGGCAGCTGCCGATCGTCCGCTCGCCCCGGAGCGGGAAGTTCTCCACGGCCCGCCGGGTCTGCGCCCCGAAAAGCGCCCCGGCGGGTACCTCGACCTTCCCCAGGAGGTCCTCCTCGACTCGAACGCCTCCAGCTGCCATCGTCCCCGTCCTTTCGCCCCCGGGGTGCCGCCGGCACGCCCGATGAGGCACAATAGGGGCATGACAATACGCCACCGTATGCAGAGGAGTCCAGCGCCCGGGGGCGAGTCGACCACCCAGCTGAGCCGGCTCCACTGGACCGAGCTGGGGCTTCACCTCCTCGGCCAGCGGGGCCTCGAGGCCGTCCGTGTCGAGGTCCTCGCGCGCCGGCTCCACGTGACGAAGGGGAGCTTCTACTGGCACTTCAGGAACCGTCAGGACCTCTTCGACTCCATGGTCGAGCTGTGGGAGGAGGAGACCCGCGCGCTCCTCACCGAAGCCGGAGAGGCGGAGCCGGGGCTCCCGCGCCTGAACCGGCTTTTCGAGCTGGTGGACCGGCACAAGGGGCGGCGCCCCGACGTGGCCATCTTCTCCTGGGCCCGGCGCGACGCGAAGGTCGCGGCCCGCGTGGACGCGGTGGAGAGGAAGAGGATCGAGTTCCTGGAGGGGGCCTTCCGTGCGGTGAGGGGGAGCGAGGCCGGCGTGGCCGAGGACGCGCTCTTCACCTACCTGGCGTTCGTCGGCTGGCTCGACCGGTCGAGCCGCGCTCCGAAGTCGACGCCGGCCTACAGGGAGTTCGCCTCGACGATCCTGCGCCGGCTCGTGCCGGGCGCCGGAGCCGCGGCGGCCGCGCCGCCGGGCGCGAGCGAGCCGGTGGCCGGACCCCGCCCGCGCAGGCGGAAGAAGCCGGCGGCCCCGTAGCGAACGGACTCCTGGAAGGGTGCGGGAGGAGAGCGCCCGGGTCCCGGGATCCCTTTCGTTCCATACCATACGGTACCGTATTGACAGGCCGGCGATCGGGGGCTAGATTCCCGGTCGGAACGAAACCCAGGAGGCGGACATGCGCAAGGCCCCCGTGCTTCTCGCCCTCGTCCACGCTTTCGTCCTCGCTCTCGTCCTCGCGACGCCGGTCGCGCTCGGCGGGACGACCGGCGCCCTCTCGGGCACCGTCGCGGACGCCGAGGGTGTCGCCCTCCCGGGGGTGAGGGTGACGATCGAATCCCCGGCGCTGATCGGCGGGTGGCGGACGCTGACGACCGGGGCGGACGGCCGGTTCAGCTTTCCGGCGATCGCCCCGGGTGTCTACGCGGTGAGGATGGAGCTCCCGGGCTTCGCGACCCAGGAAAAGACCGACGTGCAGGTCCGGCTCGACCGGACCACGACGCTCGTCGTCACGATGCCGGAGGCGAAGCTCTCCGCCGACGTGACGGTGACCGCCGGGACGCCGCAGGTGGACGCGACGAGGGTCGGGGCCGCCGAGAACTTCACCGACGCCTACATGCAGAAGGTCTCGGTGGGCTCGGCGAACCGCTCCTACGAGTCGGTCGTCTCCCAGGCCGCCGGGGTCTCGGGAGCGAACGTCCTGGGCTCGACGTCGACCGAGAACATCTACCTCGTCGACGGGCTCACGAGCAACGACGCGGCGACCGGAGACCTCGGGACGCGGCTGAACTTCGACGTCATCCAGGAGGTCTCCTTCCAGGCGACGGGGTTCGAGGCGGAGTACGGGGGCGCCACCGGGGGGGTTGTGAACCTGATCACGAAGTCGGGCGGGAACTCCTTCTCCGGGAGCTTCGACGTGAGGTACCGGGACGAGTCGTTCAACGAGAACGGGGACCACTTCGACCGGGACGCCCAGACCTCGAGCTACTTCGCCCCGGCCGCGACGCTCGGCGGGCCCCTCGTGCAGGACAGGCTCTGGTTCTTCGCGGGCTACGAGCGGATCGACTCGGAGTCGACGCCGTCGGGGGCCCCGACGACCGCGGCCCGCGTCTCGGACAACTGGATGGCGAAGCTGACGTGGCAGCTCTCGCAGTCCTGGCAGCTCGTCGGCAAGGTGACGGGGAACCCGAACGAGATCGACGACGTCGACTCCTCGCCCCTGGTCCTTCCCGAGGCGACCTCGAGGTTCGAGACGTCGACGAACATCTACCAGGTCGAGAGCCTGGCGACGCTCTCGCCGAGCCTCCTCTGGAACCTGCAGCTCGGACGGAACCGGCAGACGCTGGACAACGACCCGCAGTCGGGAGACCTCGAGCGGATCTCCCACCTCGACCTGGCGACGCAGGTGCGCTCGAGGAACTACTTCAACGCCCAGTACTCGACCCGGGACCGGGTCGAGGGGAAGACGTCCGTGACGTACCTCGTCGACGGCGCGTCCGGCGCCCACGAGCTGAAGGCGGGCGTCGGCTACGGCGAGACCGAGTTCGAGTTTCGGAGCTTCCTGCCGGGCGGCTACCTGTACGGCGACTTCTTCGGCGGCCCGTACCTCCTCTTCTACGCGCAGGACCCCGGGACGCAGACCTATCAGGGAGCCGCTTACTCGGCCTACGTCCAGGACGCCTGGACGCTCGGCCGCGGGCTGACCGTGAAGGCGGGCCTTCGCTGGGACCGGGCGACGTACGACAGCTACACGGGCGAGCGCGTCGCCGACCTCGACCTCCTCCAGCCCCGCGTGGGCGCGGCGTGGGACGCGACCGGCGACGGAAAGACGGTCGCGCGCGGCTCCTGGGGCCGGTTCATGAACCAGGCGGGCCTCACCCTCCCGTTCCAGAACCTCAAGGGGGTCAGCAGCCTCGGGCGCTACGCGTCGTGCCGGGCCTTCATCGGCGACCTCGACACCTGCCGTGCCGTCGCGGCGGCCATCGGCAGCGTCGTGATCGACGACCCCTCGGGGGACTTCGCGGGTGAGGGCTGGCTTCTCCTTCAGCCCTACGTGCCCGCGAACGACCGGCTCGAGCCCGGGACGCGCGCGACTTACGCGGACTCTTTCCTCGTGGGCGTGGACCGCGAGCTCTTCGCCGGGACGACGGTCGGCGTGCAGTACGTCTACAAGGAGACGAAGGACATCATCGACAACACCTGCAACGGGAACTGGCCCGGCCCGCCTTCGGCAGGGGCGCCGTGCGGCTACCTCGTCGTCGGGAACCTCGAGGGGCTGAGGCGGCTCTGGCGGGGCGCGATCTTCCACGTCGACTCCCGGCCCGCCCCGGGGGTCCAGCTGAACCTCTCCTACACGTACGGGATCTCGGAAGGGAACGTCGAGGCGACGCAGTACAACGGCCCCGACTTCGACTACTACCCGTACCACTTCGTGAATCGCTACGGCTACCTCTCGGACGACCGGCGCCACCGGGTGAAGCTGAACGGGTTCGCGGACCTCCCCTGGGGCTTCACGGCGGGGCTCTCCGCGACGTGGGAGTCGGCGTTCCGGTGGACTCCCCTCGACGTCACCGACCCGACGCTCCCGTATGACGCGGTCTTCGTCGAACCCCGCGGAAATCGCGAAGCGGGCAGCTACACCCAGGTCGACCTCCAGCTCGCCAAGGCGTTCCAGCTCGGCCCCGTGCGCCTCTCGGCGATCGGCAGCGTCCTGAACCTGTTCGGGACCGAGCGGGTCACCGGGGTCTGCGCCTACACCACGGGTTGCGGCGCCGTGCAGCAGGGAGAGGCCCTCTCCTGGCAGCAGCCGCGCCGGTACGAGATCGGGTTCCGCGCCGAGTTCTGACGGGGACCGTCTCGCGGACGGGGCCGGGACGCGGGCACGCCCCGCTTCCCGGTCCCGTTCGTCTTCGGGAGCGCCTACGCCCAGAGGTCGGTCGAGAGGTACTTGAGGCCGGAGTCGCAGAGGAGGACGGCGACCGTCGCCCCCGGGCAGGTCGTCGCGAGGAGCCGGAGCGCCGCGGCGACGTTGGCCCCGGACGAGAAGCCGGCGAAGATCCCCTCCTCGCGCGCGAGGCGGCGGGCCGTCGCGACGGCCTCCCGGTCGGAGACGGCGAGGCAGCCGTCGACGAGGTCCCGGGAGAGGAGCGGAAGCTCCGCCCTCGAGTAGCCCCCTCCCTGGATCCGGTGGCCGGGGTTCGTGACGGGCTTTCCCGCGAGGACGGCCGCCCCCTCGGGCTCGACGACGAAGCAGAGCGTCGAGGGGTTCGCCGCCTTGAACGCCATCGCGCAGCCGGTGAACGAACCGCCGGTCCCCACGAAGTCGCAGAAGGCGTCGACGCGGGTGCCGGCCTGGCGGAGGATCTCGGGCCCGGTGTGGAGGAGGTGGGCGCGGACGTTCGCCCGGAGGAGGAACTGGTCGGCCCTGAAGGCGCCCCGCTCTCGCGTGATGCGCTGCGCCTCGGCCTCCACGAGGTCGAGGTCGCCGCCGGAGACCTGGCCGGGCACGGAGTCGGGAAGCTGGTCGACGAGGACGACCTCCGCGCCGAGGGCCGACATCATCCGGGCGCGCTCCACGGAGTTTCCCTTCGACATGACGGCGACGAACGGGTACCCCTTCACGCCGCAGACGATGGCGAGCCCGGTGCCGGTGTTGCCGCTCGTCAGCTCGACGACGGCCTGGCCCGGCCGGAGCGACCCGTCGGCCTCGGCGTCCTCGATCATCTGGAGGGCGATCCGGTCCTTCTTCGAGAAGCCGGGGTTCAGGTACTCGAGCTTGGCGAGGATGCGGCCTTCGGCCCCGCGCGTGATCCGCGACAGCTCGACGAGCTTCGTCTCGCCGATCGCCTCGACGACGGAGCCGAGGAGGCGGCCGGTCACGAGGCGTCTCCCCGGGGCGTCGCCGCGGGGCGCCCGAGCGCGGGGCCGGCCGCGACGAGGACGACGAGCGCGGCCGCCAGGACGACGAGCGTCCTCGAGTCGGTCCCGAGGCGCTCGTTGAGCGGGCCGGCGAGCGCCTTGCTCCAGACGTTCGTGACGCCGTGGACGAGGATCGCGGTGAGGGCGCTTCCTCCCGTGCGCTGGAAGAAGTACGTCATGACGATCGAGAGCGCGAGGCAGAGGAGGAGGAAGAGCGCCTGGTTGAGGAGGAAGCGGCCGACGGGAAGTCCGGCGAGGAGGCCGACGACCTCGCGGGGCAGGTGCCACGCCCACCATAGAACGGCGAGGAACGCCGTGGCGGCGAGCGGGGCGCGGCCGCGCGCGAGGAGGAGGGGGAGGGCGAAGCCGCGCCAGCCCAGTTCCTCGAGGAGTCCGCCCTCGTCGAGGAAGGGCCCGAGGGCGAGAGCGGCCAGGACGGCGAGAGGGGCGCCGCCGAGGGAATCGAGCGCGAAGGCTCGCTGCTCGCTCGTCCCGAGCGCGAAGAGGCTCCAGAGGTAGCCGGCCGTCCCGAGCGCCGAGAGGCCGAGGAGGAGGGCCCACGCCCGGGCGGCGTCCCTTCGGGGGACGTCGGGCCCGAACGGGGAAAGCCGGGCGAGGAGCGCCTTCAGCCCCGGCAGGCCCTCCGCGCCGAGCACCACGGCGACGGCCGCGAGGGTCGGCGCGGCCGCGAAGAGAAAGATGAGCCACGCGAGGGGCTCGCCGAGCGCGAACCGGCCGATGGAGACGACGTTCGGGTAGAGACGGTTCGCCTGGAGAAAGGCCCAGAGGTCCGACAGGAGACCCGAGGCCCGGAGGGCGAGGCTGGCCGCCATCACGCCGCAGACGACGAGGAGCGCGAGGCCGTAGAAAGCGCCGAGGGGGTGCCGGCGAACGAAGGAGCCGGGAGATTCGGGCATGACGGAGACCCTCCTTCCGCGGGAGACCTCATGCTACCATACGGTACCGTATGGTAGCGACGCCCCCCGGGGGCGCGCTCCGAAGGGAGGCCCGGATGCGCCCGAGACCCTCGCCCGAAACGCCCGCGCCGCGCGCCGCCACGCTCTTCTCCCGGGCGGCCGTCCCCGCTCTGCTCGCGTGGCTCGCGCTCGCAGCCGCGGCCTGCGCCCGGCCGTCGGGGCCCATGACCGACGAGAGGTTCGCGAAACTGACGGTCGCCTTCCAGAAGGAGCTCGACGCGCTCCGGGAGAAGGCGGCCTTCCCGGGCGCCGTCGCGGCGATCGAGTGGTCGGACGGGCGCACCGCCGTCGTCGCGACGGGGCTCGCCGACCGCGAGGCCGGGACGCCGATGCCGAAGGGCGCGCGGCTCCTCGCCGGCAGCGTCGGGAAGAGCTTCGTCGGCGCCGTCGCCCTCGGCCTCGCGCGGGACGGGAGGCTGGAGCTCGACGGGAAGATCGCGGCCTGGCTCGGCGAGGAGCCCTGGTTCGAGAGGCTCCCGAACGCCCACGAGATCACCCTCCGGATGCTCCTGACCCACTCGAGCGGCCTGCCGGACCACATCTACGAGCCGGAGTTCGCCGCGGCGGTCGAGGCGGCCCGCGCGTCGCCGGCGTACACGCCCGACTGGCACGTGGGGCCGGTCGAGGCCGTGGGGATGATTCTCGGCAAGACGCCGAAGTTCGAGGCGGGGAAGGGCTTCGCCTACTCCGACACGAACTACATCCTGGCGGGGCTCGTGATCGAGAAGGCTGCGGGGCGCCCCTACTACGAAGAGCTGCGGTCGCGCTTCCTCGAGCCGCTCGGCCTGCTGGCGACCGTCCCGTCGGACACTCGGACGATCCCCGGCCTCGTCCCCGGCTACGTGAGGAAGGACAACCCGCTCGGCCTCCCCGCGAAGACGATGGAAGGAGGCGCCCTCGTCTTCAGCCCCGCCTCGGAGTGGTGCGGCGGCGGCCTCGCGTCGAACCCGGCGGATCTCGCGAGGTGGTCTAGGCTCCTCTACGAAGAGAAGGCGATGCCCGCGCCGTACCTCGAGGACCTCCTGTCCTCCGTCGAGTGGACGGGCGTCCCCGGTACGCGATACGGCCTCGGCGTCATCGTCCGCGAGTCGCGGCTCGGGACGCACTACGGCCACTCGGGCTGGTTCCCCGGCTACGTCACCCGCACCCTCTACTTCCCGCGGGAGAAGGTCGCCCTCGCTCTGCAGATCAACACCGACGACGGCCAGGACGTGACGGCCCACGCCCTCGCGCTGGCGAAGGTCGTCCTCAGGGGCTGAAGAAGGAGACTCCGATGAACCGACGGCGCTCATTCGCTCTCGCGGCGCTCGCCGCCCTGACCGTGCTCCTGACGGCCGCTCCGTCCTTCGAGGCCCGGGCCGCCGACGGGAAGTACGGCGTCGTGAGGCAGCACGACGTCCGCGTCCCGATGCGCGACGGCGTGACGCTCTCGGCCGACGTCTTCCGCCCCGACGCCCCCGGGAAGTTCCCGGTGATCCTGATGCGGACCCCCTACGACAACGGGACCCCGGGCAACATCCGGCGCGGGAAGTTCTGGGCCTCGCGCGGCTTCGTCTACGTCCTGCAGGACGTACGCGGGAAGGGGGAGTCGGACGGCGTCTTCGACCCGCTCGTGAACGAGACCGCCGACGGCTACGACTCGCAGACCTGGTGCGGGACGCAGCCCTGGTCGAGCGGGAAGGTCGGGACGACGGGCGGCTCGTACCTCGGCTGGACGCAGCTCTTCCCGGCGCACCTCAACAACCCGCACCTGGCGGCGATGATGCCGCTCGTCGCGCCGCCCGACCCCTGGAAGAACATTCCCTTCCAGGACGGCGCGGTCCACCTGTCGATGGCCGCCTGGATGGCCAACGTCTCGGGACGCGGCCAGCAGGACATCACCGAGCACGACGTCGCGGCGATCTGGAAGACCCTCCCGCTCGCCGACATGGGGACGAAGTTCGGCTGGGACTTCACGACCTGGAGGACCTGGCTCGACCACCCCGCCCTCGACGACTACTGGCGGGCCCGCTCCTACCAGGACCGCCTCGTCGAGACGAAGGTCCCGGCGCTCCACGTGAGCGGCTGGTACGACGACGACCTCGTCGGTACGCTTCAGAACTTCACGGCCCTCTCGACCCGGGCGAAGGACCCGGCGACGCGGCCGCTGCAGCGCCTCCTCGTCGGGCCGTGGGGCCACAGCGTCAACCGGGACACGAAGCTGGGCGCGATCGACTTCGGCCCCACGTCGCGGATCGACCTCGACGGCCTCCAGGTGCGCTGGTTCTCGCGCTGGCTCCTCGGCGAGGAGAACGGCATCGAGAAGGAGCCCCCGGTGAGGATCTTCGTAATGGGGGCCAACGAGTGGCGCGACGAGAACGAGTGGCCGCTCGCCCGGACCGAATACGTGAAGTACCACCTCCGAAGCGGCGGGCGGGCGAACAGCCGCTTCGGCGACGGCGTCCTGAGCCCGGTGGCGCCGGGCGACGAGAAGCCCGACCGGTTCCGCTACGACCCGGCCGACCCCGTCCCGTTCCTCATGGACGCCGACTACGCGCAGGTCGGCGCGGCCGAGGACTACCGCGCCGTCGAGCGCCGCGACGACGTCCTCGTCTACTCGACTCCGCCGCTGGCGGAGGAGATGGAGGTCTGCGGGCCGCTGAAGGTGAGGCTCTGGGCGGCGACGTCCGGGAAGGACACCGACTGGACGGCCAAGGTCCTCGCCGTCCACCCGGACGGGTACGCGCAGCGGCTGAACGACGGCATCATTCGCGCGCGGTACCGCAAGGGCCTCGACAGGCCCGAGCCGGTGACACCGGGGCAGGCCGAGGAATACGAGATCGACTGCTGGGCCACGTGCATCCGCCTGGCCAGGGGGTACAGCCTGCGGCTCGAGATCTCCTCGAGCGCCTTCCCGAAGTTCGACCGGAACCTCAACACCGGGGGGCCGATCGGAAAGGAGAGCACGTGGGTCGTGGCGGACCAGACCGTCTACCACGACGCGGAACGCCCGTCGTACCTGCTCGTCCCGGTCGTGCCGAAGGCGAAGGCCCCGGCGGCGGCTGCGGCGGGGAAGGGCGGCATCGCGGAGGTGACGCGATGAGCGCGACGGCCACGGGGGCGGCGACGAGGGCCGCCGCGGGAGCGGGGACGGTGACGAGAGGGGCTTTCCTCCGGGGCGCCGCCGGCCTCGCCGCGGCCGCCGGCGCCGGTCTGCTGCGGCCGGCCGGCCTTCTCGCGGCGGAGGAGAAGGTCGCGGTGCCCGTGCGGGCGGTGCGCATCGCGTCCTTCGAGATCGGACCCTTCCTCATCCCGCCGAAACGGGCCGTGAAGACGGCGCTGGCCTCGCCGCTCACCTCCGACAACATCCTCGTCCGGCTCCGGACGGCCGAGGGCGTGACCGGGCTCGGCGAAGGCTCGCCGTTCACGTCGGTCATGGGAGAGACGGTCGCGAGCGCGATCGCGATGTCGGAAAGTCTCGCTCCCCTCGTCTCGGGGAAGGACCCCTTCTCGATCCCGCGGATCGTCGCGGACCTCGACGCGTGGGCCCCGGGGAACACCGGGCTGAAGTGCGCCATCGAGACGGCTCTCTGGGACATCTGCGGCAAGCTCTCGGGTCAGCCCGTCCACAGGCTGCTCGGGACCTACCGGACGTCGTTCGAGACCGACCTGACCATCTCCCTCGAGGCTCCCGAGGCGATGGCCCAGCGCGCGAGCGAGGCCGTCGCCGCCGGTTTCCGGGCGGTCAAGGTGAAGGTCGGGGACTCTCCGGATATGGACGGCCGGAGGCTCGCGGCGGTTCGCGAGGCGATCGGCCCCGACGTGCGGATACGGATCGACGCGAACCAGGGGTGGACGCCAGCCGAGGCGGTCCTCGTCTGTCGCACGATCGCCCCGCTCGGTATCGAGCTCTGCGAGCAGCCGGTGGCGGCGTGGGATTGGGTAGGAATGAAGCACGTCCGGACGGGCTCGCCGATCCCGGTCATGGCCGACGAGTCGGTCCACTCCCCGCACGACGTGATCGCCGGAGTTCGGCACGACGCGATGGACCTGGTCAACATCAAGCTGATGAAGTCGGGAGGAATCCTCCGGAGCGTCCAGATCGCCCAGGTCGCCGAGGCGGCCGGCCTGACGTGCATGGCGGGCTCGATGAGCGAGTCCCGGCTCGGGGTCACAGCGGGAGCCCACGTCGTGGCGTCCCAGAAGGGCATCGTCCTCGCCGACCTCGATTCCTTCGTGCCCCAGGCGATCGACCCGATCCTCGGGGGAGTGACGCTGAGAGACGGCACGCTGACGGTGCCGGACGCCCCCGGTCTCGGCGTCGAGGTCGAGCCGGCCTTTCTCGCGAAGCTGCGGTCGATCTGACGAAACCGCGGGACGGCCCCGGGCGAGGAGGAGCGCTGCGCTCCCGGCCCGGCCCCGGTGACGGGGTCAGGCCCCCTCCGGCGCCCCCTTCCAGCGGTCGTGCAGCCAGAGCCAGTTGTGGGGGCGGCGGCGGATCGCCTCCTCGATGAGGAGGGTGAAGGCGGCCGTGTCCTCCTCGAGCCGTCCCGTCACGGGAACGGGCTCTGAGAACTGCGCGCCGTGCCGGCCGGGTTCCTCGCGCCAGTACTCGAGGAAGTGGACGGGGGCGCCGGAGCGAGCGGCGGCGGCGGCCAGCGACGGAGCCGTGAGGGCGGTGCGGCCGAAGAAGGGGACCGGAATCCCCCGGGCAAGCTTCTGGTCGAGGACGAAGACGACGAGGTGTCCCGCGTCGAGAGCCTCGTAGACCTGCGGCATGACGCCGCGGCGGTTCGCGAGGAGCCCCATCCCGAACCCCGTCCGGACCCTCTCCATCAGCGCCGCGACGGAGGGGGAACGGGGGACCTTCACGACGACGGTCGTGCGGAAGCCGGTCAGGCGGACGATGAGCGGCCCGACGAGGTCCCACGAACCGAAGTGCCCGGCGAGGACGAGCGTCCCCTGCCCGGCGCCCTGGCGCGCGGTGATGGCATCGGTCCCCTCGATCGAGAGCCGGACGCTCCCCGGCCGGCGCAGCTCGCGGAAGAGCTCGAAGTAGCCGAGGACGAGCCCTTCCATCATCCGGCGCAGGGTCGGACCGGGCGGGACGCCGGGCAGCGCGCGCCCCAGGTTCGCGGCGGCGAGGCCGCGGCGGACCGGGAGGATCGCCCACCAGAGCCAGGAGACGACCCTGGCGAACGCGGCCGCGAGCGGGAGAGGGGTTCGGGCGAGGAGTCCGGCGAGGGCTTTCAAAGGGGGGAGTCTACGCGGAGAAGCGTGCGAGACGGTCCCGGATCGGGCCGCTCACCGGCCCGGTGCGCCGGCTCCGACGACCCGGCCGCCCCGCTCGCCCCCCTCCGGCCCGAGCTCGACGATCCGGTCGGAGGCGGCGAGGACGGCGGGGTGGTGCTCGACGACGACGACGAGGTGGCCTTCGTCCGCGAGGCGGCCGAGGGCCGCGAGGAGACGGTCGACGTCGTCGAGGCCGAGGCCGCGCGTCGGCTCGTCGAGGAGGACGGCGACGCGGCCGCGGCGCGGCGCGGCGAGGAGGCGCGCGAGGCGGAGGCGCTGGCGCTCGCCGGAGGAGAGGGTCGCCCCCTCCTGCCCGACCCGGAGGTAGCCGAGGCCGAGGTCGCGGAGCGCGGCGAGGGGCGCGGCGGGGTCGGGGCCGGACGCGAGCGAGGGGCGCGCGGCGAGCCACGGGGCCGCCTCGGAGACGGCTGCGTCGAGGAGGTCGGTGATCGAGCGGCCGTCGAGGCGGCAGGCGAGGACGTCGTCCGAGAAGCGCCGCCCGCCGCACGCCTCGCAGCCGACGGTGACGTCGGGGAGGAGGTCCATCGGGACGCGGACGACGCCCCGGCCGGCGCATGCCTCGCAGCGGCCGCCCGGGGCGTTCGTCGAGAAGGCCGCGGCGCCGAGCTTACGGCGGCGCGCCTCGGGCGTCGCGGCGAAGAGCCGGCGCAGCTCGTCTCCGACCCCCGCGAGCGTCGCGACGGTGCTGCCGCCGCCGACGGCGAGGCCCTCCTGGTCGGAGGCGAAGACCTCGGCGATCTCCGCGTGCCTCGCGAGCGCGCGGCAGCCGACGGGGCCGTCGCCCCGGAGCGCGGCGCGGAGGGACGGGGCGAGGACCTCGAGGACGAGCGTCGACTTGCCGCTCCCGGAGACCCCCGCGACGACGACGAGCCCGCCCGCGGGGAAGTCGACGTCGATCTCCTTCAGGTTGTGGAGGTGGGCGCCGCGGACGGTGACGCCGGGGACGACGGCGCGCGGGGCGCGGGGCGGCGGGCCGTCGGCGCGGGAAAGGAGCCGCGCCGTGTACGAGGAGGCGTCCGCCCGGAGCGCCGCGGGCGGCCCTTCCGCCACGACGAGGCCCCCGTCGGGGCCGGCTCCCGGCCCGAGCTCGACGACGTGGTCCGCGGCGGCCACGAGCGCCGCGACGTGCTCGACGACGACGACGGCGTTCCCCGCGTCCGCGAGCGCGCGGAGGGCCGACACGAGCCGCTTCGTGTCGCGCGGGTGGAGCCCCTGCGTCGGCTCGTCGAGGACGTACGTCACGCCGACGAGACCGCCGCCGAGCGCGGCGGCGAGCCGGACGCGCTGGGCCTCGCCGCCGGAGAGGGAGGCCATCTCGCGCGCGGGGGAGAGGTAGCCGAGGCCGGCGTCGCAAAGGGTGCGGAGACGGGGAGCGAGCGTGTCGCGGACCGGGGCCGTCGCGGCGAGGAGGTCCGGGGCGAGGCCGACCTGGCCGGCGGCGATCCCGTCGAGCCACCCGGCGAGGGCGTCCGCCTCGGCGGCAGCCGCCTCCGGCGCGCGCCGTCCCGCGAACGTCACGGCGCGGGCGTGCGGCGCGAGCCGCTCGCCGCCGCAGTCGGCGCAGGGGCGGTCGACGAGGAGCGGCTCGAGCTCCTCCCCCCGCTCGTCGGCGTGCACTCTCTCGTACTCGGCCTCGAGGAGCCGGGCGAACCCGGCCCACCGCGTCGTGAGCCGGTGGACGCCGCTACGCTTCCCGCGCTTCCAGCTCCAGTCCACCTCGAAAGTCCGCTCTCCGCCGCCGTCCATCGCGAGGGCGCGCGTCTCGGGCGGGAGGGCGGCCCATGGCCCGGAGACGTCGAAGCCGAGCGCGGCGGCCGCGGCGCGGAGCGTCGCGACGTGCTGGCCCTCGGCCTCGCCGAGGTAGGCGCCGTAGCGGGTGCCGCCGAGGGCGCCGCCGTCGAGCGGGAGGTCGGGCCGGCTCACGAGGCGCGCCGGGTCGCACACCGGGGCGATACCGAGGCCGCGGCAGGACGGGCAGGAGCCCCGCTCGGAGTGGGGCGAGAAGTCGGAGGCGAGGAGCGGCTCGAGCTGCGCGCCGCAGGCGCAGGCCGCGCCGAAGGCCTCGCCGCCGCAGGCGAGACAGGGGCGCACGCCGCCGCGCGCGAAGCAGAGTCGGAGGAGCTCGTCGATCCCCGTCGTCGTTCCGACGGTCGAGCGCGGGTTGCGGCGGGCCGCCTCGGCCGGGACCGCGACGGTCGCGCGGAGGCCGGAGGCCGACTCCAGCTCCGCGCCCCCCTTCCTCGGCAGGAAGCGCCGCGCCCAGGGGGAGAGGAGATCGGCGAAGCGCGCCTGCGACTCGGCGAGGAGCGTGTCGAAGACGAGCGACGACTTCCCCGAGCCCGACGGCCCGGTGACGACGGTGAGGCCCGGAACGGGGAAGCGTGCCGAGACGCCGCGGAGGTTGTGCGTCGTCACGCGCGAGAGCGCGAGCGGGTCGCCGTCGCGCGCTCCGCTCGGAGCCTCCGGCGGGGGCGTCCCGGAGAGGTCGCCGCGAAGGGCAGCCCCTGTGGGCGACTCGGGACAGGCCGCGAGGTCGGCGGCCGTCCCCTCCGCCACGACGCGCCCTCCCTCGGGGCCGCTTCCGGGGCCGACCTCGGTGAGGCGGTCGGCGGCGTGGAGGAGGTCCAGGTCGTGGTCGGCGACGAGGAGCGTGTGCCCGGCCTCGCAGAGGCGGCGGAAGGCCGCGGCGAGGACGGCGACGTCGGCGGGGTGGAGGCCGGTCGTCGGCTCGTCGAGGACGACGAGCGCGGGGCTCGCCGCCCGCGCGAGCTCCGTCGCGAGCTTGACCCTCTGCGCCTCGCCCCCCGAGAGCGTCGTCGCGGGCTGGCCGAGCGGGAGATGGCCGAGGCCGAGGTCGACGAGCGCGGAGAGGAGCCGCGTGAGCTTCGTCTCGCGTCGGAAGCGCTCGGCGGCCTCGGCGGCCGTCAGGTCGAGGACGTCGGCGACCGAGAGGCCGTCGAGCTTCACGGACAGGACGTCGGCGTGGAACCGCCGTCCGCCGCACGCCCCGCAGACGAGGGCGACCGAGCCGAGCCAGCGCATCCCGACCTCGTGGACGCCCGCCCCCTCACACGACTCGCACCGACCGCCCGCGGTGTTGAACGTGAAGTGCCCCTTGCCGAAGCCCCGCGCCTTCGCATCGGGAGTGGCGGCGAAGAGGTCGCGGATCGCGTCGAAGGCGCCCGTGTACGTCGCGGCGTTCGAGCGGGGCGTCCGGCCGATCGGCTCGGCGTCGACGGCGACGATTCGCGCGAACGGCCCGCCCTCCCGGAGCCGCGTGACGGCCGCGTCGAGGAGCGACGTCTTTCCCGCGCCCGCGACGCCCGTGACGACGTTCAGGGCCCGGGGACGGATGCGGAGCGTCGCCCCGGCGACGTTGTGCCGGGAGAGGCCTTCGAGGACGACGTCGGGGACGTGGCTGGCGCCCTTGCCAGAACCCTTCTCGTGACCTTCGGCTTCGCCTTCGCGATGGCCCTTTCCCTCACGCCTGCTCTCGCCGTCGTCATCATCGGCGCGGGCCACGGACGTGTCTGCGGCTCCGATCGCCCGGCGCAGCGCGCGGCGCGTCGGCGTGTCGGCGCCGTCCGGGCCGAGAAGGCCCGCCGGTGGGCCGGCGAAGAGGAGGCGGCCGCCTTCCTTCGCCGGGCCCGGCCCGAGGTCGACGAGCCAGTCGGCGTTCCGGGCGAGGAGCGGCTCGTGGTCCACGACGACGACCGTCTGACCGCGCGCGGTCAGGCGCCGGAGGACGCCGAGGAGGCGCGCGGTGTCGATCGGGTGGAGGCCCGCGCTCGGCTCGTCGAGGACGACGACGAGCCCGCGCAGCTCGCCGAGCGCGAGCGAGAGGAGCCGGAGGCGGCGCGCCTCGCCAGGGGAGAGCGTGGGCGCGGCGCGGTCGAAGGAGAGGTAGCCGAGGCCGAGGTCCTCCATGAGCGCGCAGCGGACGACGACCTCGTCGCGGATCGGGCCGAGGACCGCCCCGTCGCCGGCTCCATCGAAGGCGCGCCGGAGCTCGCGCGCGGTCCGGCCCGACATCTCCCCGATCGAGCAACCGCGCCAGGTGACGGAGAGCGCCTCCTTCGAGAGGCGCGTCCCGCCGCAGGCCGCGCACGGCGTCGAGCGGACGAAGCGGAGGATCGAGTCGTTCCGCTTCCCGCGCAGGATCTCCTCCATGACCGGCAGGAGGCCCCGGTAGTGCCCCTCCTGCCTCGGGCGCGCGGTGATCCCCTTCCACTTCAGGCGGTTCTCGAGCGGGTGCTTGCCGAAGGGAACGAGGAGCCTGTCCGAGCCGCGGAGGACGACCTCGCGGACCTCGTCCGAAAGCTCTTTCCACGGCACGTCGACGGAGCCTCCGTGCGCGCGGAGGACCTCGTCGAGGACGGCGAGCGTCACCTGCGAGTACATGAGGTAGCCGTTCGGCGTGGAGACGCGGAGTGCCCCTTGGCGGAGCGTCTTGCACGCGTCCGCGACGAGGAGGTCCGGGTCGAGCCGGTCCTCGAGGCCGAGGCCGCGGCAGGCGGGGCAGGCCCCCTCTCCGTTCCACGAGAAGAGACCGCGCGTCGGCCTCAACCCCACCGGCGCCTCGCCGAGGCGCGCGAAGAGCAGGCGCAGGAGGTCGTGGACCTCGGTGAGCGTCCCGACCGTGGAGCGCGGGTTCGAGGAAGAGACGTCCTGCGCGACGGCGACCGCGGGGCCGAGCCCCTCGGCGCCGAGGAGGTCGGGGCGGCGGAACCCGCCGGCGAACTGCCGCGCGTAGGACGGCATCAGCTCGAGGAAGCGCCGCTGCCCCTCGCGGAGGAGCGTGTCGAACGCCAGCGACGACTTGCCCGAGCCGGAGACGCCGGTGACGACCGTCAGCTTCCCCCGCGGGATCGCGAGGTCGAACCCGGCGAGGTTGTGCTCGCGCGCGCCGCGGAGGCGGATGAAGGCGTCGCTCAGGGGTCCGCTCCTCGGACGAGGCCCGGCTCGCGCGGGCCGCGGTGGCCAGCATAGCGGAGACGGAGCGCGCGACCGGACGCCGGGATACTCTCCGCGGCGCCGTCCGAGATCGCGCGATGACGAAGTCCCCCCATTCCCGTTCCGGCCACCTTCGCGGCCTCGGCCGGCTCGCGGCCGAGGCGACGCTCGGGGTGACGGAGCTCGTCGAGGCGGTGCACGCGTCCGTCGCGGCACCGCCGGTCCCGCTCGCCGCGCCGCCCGCGGGGAAGACGCGCGGGATCAGCCGGGTCGTCTACGGCAGCGTTCGCGGCGTGACGCGGCTCGTCGGGAGCGGCCTCGACGCGGCGCTCGCCGGGCTCGCCCCGGCGCTCGGGGAGGCGCCGCCGTCGCCCCGGCGCGAGGCTCTCGTCGCGGCGCTCAACGGCGTCCTCGGCGACCACCTCGAGGAGACCGGGAACCCGCTCGCGGTCCGGATGAGGCTGCGGCGGAACGGGGAGGACCTCTCCCTCGACCGGCTGCCGGACGACGGGGCGCGTTCCGCGTCGCCCCGGCGGGTCCTCCTCCTCGTCCACGGCCTGTGCATGAACGACGCCGGGTGGAGCCGCGAAGGGCACGACCACGGCGTCGCACTCGAGCGCGACCTCGGCCTCGAGGCGCTCTACGTCGTCTACAACACGGGCCGCCACGTCTGGGCGAACGGCCGGTCGCTCGCGGAGCTCCTCGACGGATTCGTGAGGGAGGCGGGCGCTCCGCCGCAGGAGATCTCGATCGTGGCGCACAGCATGGGCGGCCTCGTCGCGAGGAGCGCCCTCGCGGCCGCGCGCCGGGCCGGGCATGGATGGCCGGCCCTCGTCCGGGCGGTCGTCTTCCTCGGGACGCCGCACCACGGCGCCCCGGCCGAGCGGCTCGGGAACCTCGCGCAGGCGGCGCTGGGCGCCAGCGCGTACGCGCACCCCTTCGCGCGCCTCGGGCGGATCCGGAGCGTCGGGATCACCGACCTGCGCCACGGGAGCCTCCTCGACGAGGACCGGACGGACGACGACCGGTTCTCCCGGCACGGGGACGCGCGGGTCCCGGTGCCGCTCCCCGGCGGCATCGCCTTCTTCGCCGTCGCCGGCACTACCACGAGCGAGCCCGGGGCGCCCGGCGCGAGGATCGCCGGCGACGGGCTCGTCCCGGTCGCGAGCGCCCTCGGGCACCACCGCGACCCGGAACGGACGCTCGCCTTCGCCCCGGGCCGGACGTGGATCGCGCACGCGACGGGCCACCTCGCCCTCCTCTCGAGCGGGGCGGTCTACGAACGCGTCCGGCGATGGCTGGCCGAGGCCGGTGCGGGCGGCGCCGCCGCGCCGACGCCGACGGAGCGACGGACGTGACGACCGACCTCGCGGCCCTCTTCGGCGGGATCGACGTCTACCTCTTCGACCAGCTCCTCCGCGGGCGGATCGCGCCGGGGATGCGCGTCCTCGACGCGGGGTGCGGCCGCGGCCGGAACCTCGTCTTCCTCCTCCGCGAGGGGCACGAGGTCTTCGCCCTCGACCCGGACCCGGCGGCCGTCGCGGCGGTGCGCGACCTCGCGCGCCGGCTCGCGCCGTCGCTCCCGGCGGAGAACGTACGCTGCGAGCCGGTGGACGCCTCGACGTTCCCCGACGCCTGCGCCGACGTCGTCGTCTCGAACGCCGTCCTCCACTTCGCCCCCGACGAGGAGCGGTTCCTCGCGATGCTCCGCGGCACCTGGCGGCTCCTCGCGCCGGGCGGGCTCCTCTTCTGCCGCCTCGCATCCTCCATCGGGGTCGAGCGGCTCGCGAGGCCGCTCGGCGGGCGGCGGTTCTCTCTGCCCGACGGCACGGACCGTTACCTCGTCGACGAGGCGTACCTCGTGGGCCTGACGGCCGACCTCCGCGGCCGCCTCCTCGACCCGATCAAGTCGACGGTCGTCCAGGGGCAGCGCGCGATGACGACTTGGGTCGTGAGGAAGGAGGGCTGACGTGGCGTCGGCCGCCGAACGCCTCGCCGCCGACCTCGGCCTCCTGCCGCACCCGGAGGGAGGGCGCTACCGCCAGCTCTTCCGCTCCGCCACGAACGTGGCGGTGCAGGGGCGCGGGGTCGAGCGCGCCGCGCTCACGTCGATCCTCTTCCTCCTCGCGCGCGGGGAGGTGAGCCGCTGGCACCGGGTCCTCTCCGACGAGGCCTGGCACTTCCACGAGGGGGAGCCGCTCGAGCTCCTCGTCGTCGACGCGGGCTTCGCGGGGGTGACGCGCCACGTCCTCGGCCGGGCGAGCGAGGGGTTCGAGCCGCTCGCCGTCGTCCCGGCGGGGGCGTGGCAGGCGGCGCGGCCGCTCGGGGAGCACGCCCTCGTCGCGTGCGACGTGGGGCCGGGCTTCGACTTCGCCGACTTCGTCATCCTCGACGACGTCCCCGAGGACGCCGCGCACCTCCGCGAGCGCTTCGCCGACCTCGCGGGGCTCCTGTGAGCGACGTGCCGCCCGGAAGGGGCGCGAGCGCGGGAACGAGGGCGATCACCGCCGCCCGCCTCGCCCTCGGCGCTCTCTTCACCGCGACGGGCCTCGGCGGCCTCCTCGGCCTCCTGCCCCTCGCGCCGCCCCACCCGTTTCAGCAGATCCTCCTCGAAAGCGGCTGGATGACGGTCGTGAAGACGGTCGAGCTCGCCGCCGGCCTCCTCCTTCTCTCGAACCGCAGGGTCCCCCTCGCCCTCGCGCTCCTCGCGCCCGTGGTCGGCTCGATCGCCCTCTACCACCTCCTCCTCGACCCGGCGTTCCTCTGGCTCGTGCCGATCGTCGCGGGGCTGGAGGGAGGTCTGCTGTGGGCGTACCGCGGGAGCTTCCGGGGCCTCCTCGCGCGCGACGCCCGCCCCGGCGGGTGAGGGGCGGGCGCGGGGCGGCGCGCGACGAAAGTGCTACATTGTGCGTCATGAGCGACGCCGTGAACGTCCGCGACCTCCGTCAGAACCTGAGCGTCCACCTGCGCCTCGTGAAGGCCGGCAGGACCCTTCGGGTCCTCGAACGGGGGAGGCCCGTCGCGCTCCTCACGCCGCTGCCCGGGGCTGGCGGCGCCCTCGAACGCCTCGTCTCGGAGGGGCGGGCGGTCCCGCCACGGCTCTCGCTCGCCCAGCTGCCGCCGCCGTCCGCGGTCCGCGGCGCGACCACGGCGGCCGAGGCGCTCCGTCGGCAGCGCGACGAGGACTGACGTGGCCGCGACCCTCGCCTACCTCGACTCGTCGGCCCTCGTGAAGCTCGTCGTCCGGGAGGCGGGGACCGACGCCCTGCGCGCGTGGCTGGAGGGACATCCGGAAGTCGTCTCGTCGGCGCTCGCGGTGACGGAGGTCCGGCGGGCGATCGGGCGCCTCTCGCGGCGGCGGAGCCTCTCGGACCGGGCCCGCCTCGTCCTCGACGGCGTGGCCCTCCTCGCGGTGGACGCCCCGGTCCTCGAGGTCGCGGCCGGCCTCGGGCCGGCGGAGCTCCGGACGCTCGACGCGATCCACGTCGCCTCCGCCCTCTCTCTCGGGGGAGACCTCCGCGCCTTGGTCACGTACGACGAACGCCAGGCCTCGGCGGCGAGGATGGCGGGTCTCCCGGTCGAGACGCCCTGACCTCACCGGGCGGCGACTCGGCGAAGGCGAGACGCCCGCGCGGCCGGGAATCGGGCGACCGAGCGCTGGCGCCGCCTCGATCCACTCCGGGATCACGACCTCGACGTTCCCGAGGGCCTCGGCCCAGGTCTCAGGTCGAGGCTGCCCCGAGCGCGGCCTCCAGCTCCCTCCCGAGGCGGAGGGTCTCGCGGACGAGGACGTCGAGGTCGTCGTGGCGGGTCCGGTGGTTCGTGATGCAGGCGCGCAGCGCGTACTTCCCGCGCACCGAGGCGTACGACGGCGCGGCGGCGCCGCCCTCGTGGAGGCGCAGGAGGAGCTCGCGGTTGAGCGCGTCGAGGGCGGCCCCGTCGGCGATGCTCCCGCGGTAGCGGAAGCAGACGACGTTGAGCGCGACGGGCGCGAGGAGCTCGAGGGCCGGCTCGGCGGCGACCCGCGCGCCGAGCGCCCGCGCCTGCTCCACGTTCCTGAGGACGATCCTCCCGAAGCGCGCGGCGCCGTGCTCCTTCAGGGCCATCCAGGCCTTCAGCGCCCGGAAGCCGCGCGAGAGCTCCACGCCGTAGTCGCTGAACCAGACGTCGCCCCCCGCGATGCCGCGCGTCCCGTGCTCGAGGTAGGCGGGCGTCAGCGCGAACGCTCCGCGGTGGAGCAGCGGGTCGCGCACGAGCGCGACGCCGATCTCGTAGGGGAGCGACATCCACTTGTGCAGGTCGAATGCGACCGAGTCGGCCCGCTCCATCCCGGAGACGAGGGGCCTCAGCCCGGGCGAGAGCGCCGCGAGCGCCCCGAACGCGCCGTCGACGTGGAACCAGAGCCCCTCGGCGGCGCAGAGGCCGGCGAGCGCGTCGAGCGGGTCGAGAGCCCCCGTCGCGACCGTCCCCGCGCAACCCACGACGAGGAAAGGGACGTGCCCCGCGGCGCGGTCGGCGGCGATCGCCTCCCGAAGCGCGCCGAGGTCGATCGTGTCGTCGTCGTTCACGGAGACCTCGCGGAGCGCGGCCCGTCCGAGTCCGAGGAGCTCCATCGCCTTCGGCACCGAGCTGTGGACCTCGCGCGAGGCGTACGCGACGAGCCGCACGCGCGCCGGGTCGAGGCCGCCGTTCCGCACGTCGAACCCCGCGCGGGCGTTCCGCGCGACGGTCATCCCGACGAGGTTCGCCATCGAGCCGCCGCTGACGAGGATCCCCGAGGCGTCTGCCGGGAATCCGACCATTTCCTTGCACCAGTCGATCACCTGGCGCTCCACGAGGCCGCCCGCCTGCGCGCCGCCCCCCTGGTTCAGGTTGAGGCCCGCGGCGAGCATCTCGGCGAGCATCGCGCCCGGCGTCCCCGTCCCCATCACCCATCCCCAGAAGCGCGGGTGGATGTTGCCCGTGGGGAAGGGGAGCACCTTCTCGCGGAACTCCTCGTACACCGCCTCCGCGGGAGCCGGTTCCGTCGGCAGCGGCTCGCGGAACGCGCCTGCGACCTCGGCCGGGATCGGCCGCCACACCGGCCGCTCCCGCACGGTCCGCAGGTACTCGAGCATGTCGTCCACCATCCGGTGGCCGAGCTGCCGCAGCTCGCCCCAGTCCTCCGGGTCGAGCGACTCGAACGTCGCGTCGCGGTCTTCCATGGCGTCCTCCGTCGGGGTGCCGGGACTCTACCGCGGCGACGGCGCCGCATGGAGGGCCCGGGCGGCTGGCGGTAGACTCGTCTCGTGCCGGAGATCAGTCGGTTCCTGGGTATCGTGATCGCCATCCTCTACCGCGAGCACAACCCGCCTCAGTCATGCATGCCGTGACGAGCGTTCGCCATGTCTCGGAGTTCCGGCTCTGGCTCCGGTTCTCGGACGGTACCGAGGGGGAGATCGACCTGTCCGGGGAGCTCTGGGGTCCCGTATTCGAGCCCCTGGCGGATCCTGTCGTTTTCGCCCAGGTCGCCGTGAACCCCGAGCTCCGTACCATCGTCTGGCCGAACGGCGCGGACTTCGCGCCGGAGTTCCTCTACAGCCAGGTCCGCGCCGCCGCCTGACGCGGGCTTCCCGGTGTACGGGGCTCGGCGCGGACGATGCGATCGCGCCGTGACGACCGTGGCGTCGGACGCCCTATTCGGCCCGACCCGGATCGAGGCTCTCCGGAAGCTCAGAGAAGAGTACGGGGGTCGAACATCCGTGTGTGCGGCTCGTTCGCCCGCGGCGACGCCAGGTCCGACAGCGACCTCGACCTGCTCGTCAGCGTCGACGACCGCAGCGGCATCGCTCGACGGTTCCTCCGCTTCTGCAAGGAGGCATCTCGGCTGCCTGGGATGTTGGTGGACGCTTCAAGCGGACGGAGCGCTCGATTCGCGGCTCCAGGCGCCGAGTCTCCGCGGGGCGCGCCCCCGGCGAAGAACGAGCGCCCCCGGTGAGGGGGGCGACGCCGCCATAGTAGAAAATCAAGACCTGACCCCGTGTGACACGGACGTGCTCCGGGGCACCGTGACGGAGGATCTTCCCTCGCTCCTCCCCCTCCTGGAGCGGGCGCTGGGCGAGGAGGGAGAGGAGTCGCGAAGCAGTTCCGGCCGGAAGGGGCGCGGAAGAAGGTCGAGCGGCCGCTCCGGGTCGCGATGCGCGCGACGGCGTCGGCGCTATAGTGGAAAATCAAGACCTGACCCAAATCGAGCTCTATCTTTTCTCCCCCTGGGAGCCGGCTGTCGAGCTCGACGGAGCGTCCGGAAAGAAGGTGCCGTCGCTGGTGAAGCGGTGGATCGTGTAGCCGCCCACCTGTGACACGTCTCCCCCGGTCGCCTTCTGCTCACCTCGGTATCTGAGAACAACGATCCCCTGATGGCCACTGCCGCCTGCCTTGCTCATGCCCGCTCCTCCGCCACCGGCACCCCAGCCCGAACCGGGAGACCCGTCGACATCCTGGCTGCCGGCGCCTCCACCGCCCTCCCCTCCGGTCCCGCCACGACCGACGTTGTACTTGCCCGGGCCTGACCCGCCGCCACCTGCTCCGTAGTGCACGGGCGCTCCGGCGATGTCGAGGAGAACTCCAGCGCCTCCAGCTCCCCCGACGCCGGCTCCCGACGGATCCCGGTACCCGTCCTCGCCGGCTGCGCCAGCACCGCCGCCTCCCCCGCATCCGTCCGGATCGAATGAACCGCGGCCGCCCGGTTGACCGAACTGTCCGAGGCGACCCGCTGGGAAGGTCTGGGCCGCGCCGATCTGCGAGGAGGCCCCTCCCGTCTGTCGTCCTTTCGAGTCCGAACCTCCGCCCCCTCCGGAACCACCGGTCCGACCGTACGCGTTGTTGCTGTAGTCGCGTCCCCCGCTCCCTCCACCCAACGCGGTGAGCACGTAGCCTTCGCCCGACACGGAGCTGTCGCTCCCGGCCTCGTTCGAGGTCCCTCCGCGTCCCACCCGGATCTCCAGCGGGGAGGTCGGCCACGAGCCCTGGACGAGATGGACGACGCCCCCTCCTCCTCCACCGCCCCCGCCCGCCCGGTCGCCCGCAGAACCTCCACCGGCTCCACCGGCGACGAGGAGGATGTCCAGGCCGTGGCTGGAAGTGATGTCGACTTTCTGCATCGGCACGTATGCGCCGTCGCCCGTCCTGTGGCCGGGGCTGCCACCGTCGTTCACGACGGCGTAGGCGAGCCACGGGCCTTCGCCCGAGGTGCGTGTGACCCCGATCCACCCGTTCTGGACGCCTCTTTCGCCGAGGAAGCCGGAGAGCTGGGCCCATTCGCCTTCGCGCAGCTCGGTCGTCTCGGGAGCGCCCTTTGGCAGGCCACCGGCGCCTGCGTCGAAGGCCTGCAGGACGAGGGTCAGCTTGCCGGAGCCCGCGGCTCCCGCGTTCACCACGGCGACGTTCGTCCGGTTGAAGCTGTCGGCACGGAGGCCGTAGAGCCAGGCCTCCGAGGAGGCCTCTTCGCCCTCGTAGATTCCGGGCGTGAACAGGCCGAACTGCCCGCGGGATGGACTCTGAGCGGCGGTTCGGGCGCCTGCGAACACGTTCTCGAGCGTCGTGCCCGCGACGCTCACGTGCAGGGCACCGGCATGGCTCGCCTCGCCCTTCGCGCCGAGGACGATCCCCTTCCCTCTGAGCCAGTCCAGGGCGTCCGGGAGGATCAGCTGAGTCTTCGGGTCGAGTTCGAAGGCGAAGAACCCGCCGGCGCCGCCCGCCGGCGAAAGGCCCTCGACGTAGACGAGAGTCAGGATCGCGACGGTTTCGGACCTGTTGGCGAGGACGAGCTCGCTCGAGTAGCCGGACGTCGTCTCCACGAGCACGGGTACCGTGATCGAGGAGCCGGCGAGCGCCCCTCCGACCGGGAAGACGAACGACCCGTCGCTCGTCCCGTTGTCGTTGACGACGCCGTAGGCGCCGAAGGAGCCGGCGCCGCCCGTTCTCTCGACCGTGACCCAGCCGTTCGTGATCCCGGTCCCGTCGAAGACCGAGCTGAGCTGGGTCCACCCGAGAGGAGCGATCTCCAGCCCCTCCTCCTTGACGACCGCGTTCCCGGAACCGTCGCCCGACGAGGCCGTCACGCGGACGGTCACCGGCGACGACGACGGGTTGTAGACGGCGACGTTGGACCGGTCGTCCGCCGTCGCCCGAAGGCCGTAGATCGTGGCGCTCGACGTGAAGGAGCTCTCGGGCGGCACGGCGGGATAGGCGAGCCCCGCGGCGCCTTCGGGCTGCGGCGCCGCCGTGGCCGTGGTCGTGCGGACCGTCACCGCGGCGGCGTCGGGGGCGGAGAGGCCGGAGAAGCTCACGCGGAGCGTTCCGCCCCGTCCGGCGCCCTCAGGGATCGGGACGCCACGCTCGCGGAGCCAGCCGATCGCGTCGGGCACGATCTTCTGCTCGCCGGCCGCGAGCGTCTCCGAGCAGCTCCCCGATCCGTCGCCGAACGCTGCGGTGTAGAGCAGAGCGAGGGACGCCGCGGTCGTCCCCCGGTTCGTCAGGACGAGCTCCGAGGTGTAGTACGAACCCCCCGCGCCGCCGCTCGAGAGGACGATCGGGACGACGAGTACGGCGGCATGACCGGCCTCTGCGGACGAGCGCGCCGGGGAGGAGGTGAGCGTGGCGGCGGCGAGGACGGCCGCCGCCACGGCGAGCACCGATCGACGGAGCGGGGTATGAGTGGCTCTCACGGGGGTCTTCCTCCTTCTCCCTTGCGGTCGACGAGCTGGCCGTATCGCTCAGCGCCGCTCAGGGCTTCCAGTCGGGGACGCTGACCCCGGCGGATCCGTGCGGAGCGATGAGCTGCATCGAGAGCGGCGGCCCCGGCGTGATCACGTAGATCCCGTCGGTGGACGTCGACCCGGTGCCGCCGACGACCCCGACGAGCTGGCTGTCGTCCGGGGACCAGCGGAGGCCGACGGAGAAGAAGTAGGAGCTCTCGGACGCCAGGACCGTCCTGTCGCCGAGGACCTCGGGCTCCTCCGAAAGATCGACCTCGTACTTCAGCAGGTCGTGGGTCCCGTCCTCGTTGTCCTTGCGGAAGACCAGCCAGTCGTGCTCCCGGCCCCACGAGACCGGCGGCGACATCCTCGAGGCGTCGAAGTCGGGCGGCGCGAAGAGCCACGCGTGGCCGAGGGACGGAGACCCGGAGTCGAAGGTCACGTCGAAGACGTAGAAGTTGTCGTAGACCTCGTACCGGTGCTGGAGCGCCGAGAGGTGCGCGCCGTCGCGGGACCAGGCCGCGAAGCTCCAGAGGTCGTTCCCCTGAGCGTTCAGGCCGCACGTCAGGCAGACGCGGCGTCCGGCGAGGACGGGCGCGCCGAGGCTGAGGTCGACGGCCCAGAGGTTGGACCGGAATGGCGACGTCTCGGCGATGCAGGAGCCGTCGGCGTTCCGTGCGTCCGAGTAGACGAGCCAGTAGCCGTTGCCCCCGAGGACCGGCCGCCACGCCGACCAGCTCTGGTAAGCGGTGCACGTGGAGGCCACGGTCGTCAGGCCGGTGCCGTCGTTCCGGATCACGCGGACCGAACCCTTCTCGTTCGCCTTCGTGTAGAAGGCGATCCACTGCCCGTCGGGCGCCCACCGTGGGTAGGAGTGGGCGACGCCGCTTGCGCCGGCCAGGAGAAGCGTCTTGCTTCCTCCGTCCGTCCTCATGAGCATGAGGTCGCTGCGGCCCGTGTTGCCGTTCGCTCCCTGGGCGTAGACGATCTCGCAGGTCGTGCAGCCCGCGGGCGTCGGCGTCGGCGTCGGCGTGGGCTTCGGAGGCTTCGCCGCAGCGGCGAAGCCCGGCGCGAGAAGCACTGCGAGGAGCACTGCGCAGATCGTGGATTCATTGGCTTTTCTCATGGGACCTCCCCGGGCGACGGCGGTCGCCACGGCCTGCCGGTCAAACCGGTCACGTTTTTCTTCGGATGCCGCAGCGCGCGTCTCACGCGATCACGGGGCGCGAAACGGAGACGGCGGCAGCCAGAGCCCCTTCCGTGGAGAGGGGCGGTCAGGCGACGGAAGTCACTGGCCTGGCGCCGGCGCCCTCCGTGCCACGCTCACGGAGTAGTTGAGGTCGCTCCCTCCCGCGTAGGTCCAGTCGTGCGCCGTGCCGTACGCCATGACGGCGAGGCCATCCGGCCCGATGCGGAGGTCCCCTGGCGGCGCGCTCCAGACATTCCAGTCGATGAACTCGGCGTTCCACCCCTGGCTCCCAGGCGTTCGGACGAGCATTCGGAAGTTCCTGGACTGCATGTACGAGATGAACACCGTCCCCGCCCCGTCGATGGCGAACGCGAGGCCTCCCAGCGAGTTCCCCTCGACGACGGGCTCGCAGGACCAGTTGCCGGAGGCTCGCCTGCAGAACTCGATGCGGCTGTCGGATGTGGCGGCGTCGTAGTAGCGGCCGACGGCGGCGAAGTCGTTCCGGCTCGGATCGAATGCCACGCGGGTGTCGTTCAGGGAGCTCCACGGGGCACCCGGGCTGGCTCCCGCCTGCTCGATCGTCCACGCGGCGCCGTTCCGGAGGGCGAATGCGAGGCGCCTCGTTCCATTCACCTCCTGCGAGAACGTCACGGCGGGGCGGGCGGCCTCGTCGAACGCGATCGAGGGCGCAAGGGCTCCCGTCACGGAAGCTGCAACCGTAGCCGTGCTCCAGGAGTACCCGAGCCTCTCGGTCACGCGCAGCGTCGTGCTCCCTCCCTTGGTGTAGAGATAGGCGACCGCCGTGTTCGGGCTCCCGGGGGCGAAGCCGAGGGCGTTGGCCCCGATGGTCCCCGTCGCGATGGTCTCGGTCGTCCAGCCGCCCGCCGTTCTCCGATAGACGCGGAGCTCCGGTTTGACGCCCGGGACGAGGCTCGACACGGTGGCCTCGCCGGACCAGGGGTCCATCGCGAAGTCGTAGTTCCAGTTCCCGTCGTCGACGGCGATCGGGGCCGGCTCGAGAACCCACCCGCTGCTCGTCCGGCGCGCGAGCGTGGGGACCTGCTTGATGTAGAAGATCGCGGGATACCCGTCGCCGTCGAAATCCAGGCGGGGGGGTGCGTACATCCGGCACGCCGTGCCCAGGACGGGACAGGCATCGACGATCTCCGGGATCCACGGAGCGGACTCACCCTCCGGCGGATACGGACCGCTGCGGAATCTGAGCTGAAGCGACGGATCCGGGAGCGCGGACCAGTTCGGTCCCTGAGGAGACGCGTCGACCGTCCGAAGGGCGACCCAGTATTCCGTCTCCGGCGCGAGGAAGGAGACCCTGAGGCTCTCCTGCGTGCCCGGGGCATTGGCCACGGGCCGGGCGTAGTAGATGTGGCAAGGGTCGTTCCGGATGCCCGTCAAGGTGTCGTCGACCCAGATGTCCATCGTGAAAGGGCCGCAGTCCGCCTTGCGGACACGCAGGTCGTACAGCGCCGCCGGGCCGCTGCTGGCGTCGTACCCGTCATTTGCCGGAGCGGTCCAGGTGAGATAGGCGGTGTTGAAGCCGACCTGGCCTTCGACGACCTTGAGGTCCGTGACGATTCCCGGCGGGGTGAGGTCTCCGCCCGTCACCTTCTCGAGGACCTTGAACAGCTCCGTCCCCTTCCCCGTGCGTCCGCCGGACTGGACGCGGATGTCGAACCTGTTCCGGGTCTGGGCGTCGGGGGCGACGTCGATCGTCGCCTCGAGGCTCTTCGGGTTCCTGTACTTCACGCTCTTCACGGTGATGCCGCCGGGGTCCGTGGTGCCGCTGACGAGGAAGTCGACCTTCGAGTCCTTGCCGAAGTTCGACCCGGCGATCTTCACGACGAGGCTGAGGGTCCCCTGCTCTGTCTCCGCCGGGTCGGCGGAGGTCACGGTGATGTCCTGGGCCGAGGCGGTGAAGGCGGCGAGGAGGAGGAGGGCGAGGAGGATCGAGCCGATCGCCCGAAGGCCTCGGCTGCTGGGTGTCTCGCAGCGATTCATGGCTTTTACTCCTGACGGCCTTTCACGGACACGGCCGTGACCGTTTTCGCGGGGGCCTTTCGCGGGGCCTCTCCGACGAGGACGAAGGGGGCCCAGTAGTAAGGGTGGGAGAGGGGCGGGCCGCCGGCGACGAGCGCGCGCTGGGCGGCGGCGAGCGAGGCGGCGGGGCCGGAGGTGGCGAGGGGGGTGTAGAAGGCGCGCATCAGCTCGGGGGTGGAGCGGTCGTCCACCTCCCAGAGGCTCGCGAGGACGGCGCAGCTGCCGGCGTGGAGGAAGGCGCGGGTGAGGCCGACGAAGTCGTCGCCCGCGGGGACGGCCCCGAGGAGGTCGGTGCCGAGGGCCGTCTCGCAGGCGCTGAGCGTGACGAGCGAGGCCCCCAGCTTCATCCCGAGGATCTCGTGGACCTCGAGGCGCCCGTCCTCGCCGCCTCCGGCCTCGAGCTCGAGCGAGGTGAGGAGCGGGTTGAGCCGGTTCCAGCGGCTGTGGGTCGCGAGGTGGAGGACGTCGTGGGCGGGCGCGGCGGCGCGGAACGCGGCCTCCGTCGCTCCGGCGCCGAGGAGGAGCTGGCGGGGCCCAGGGTGGGCGCGGGCGACGGCCCGGGCTTCGTCGCCGGAGTGGCGGAGCCGGGCGCGGGCGGGCGCGACGGCGAGGACGCCGCCGCCCGGCCGCGCCGGCGCGGTGCGCAGGACGAGACTCCCCGCCGAGGGGAGCGTCGTCAGGTCGAACGCCGTCACGAGCGGGGCGCCGTCCGCGCCGCACGGCAGGAGGGCGAAGGGGAGGAGGTGGAGGACGCCGTGCGGGACGAGGTAGAGCCGGCGCCGGCCGGCGAGCGCCCCGGACCGCTCGATCGGCGCGAGGAGGTGCGCGGCGAGGCTCGCGGCGGGGGCGCGCCAGGCGTCGCCGCGGCGGAGGACGAGGTCGCGGACGAGCGCGACCTTCGCCGCGAGGTCGCGGCGGGGGAGGGGGGAGACGACGGAGCGGAGGCGGTCGCGCGTGAGGACGAAGGCGACGACCTCGCCCGCGCCGACGACGTATTCGACGAGGGCGGCGTCGGGGGGGAGGGCGGCGCGGACCTGGGCGGCGTCCGGCGCGGCGAGCGACCAGGCGGAGGCGAGGGCCGGGTCGACGGCGCGCAGGCCGGAGAGGAACCGGTCGTACTCCTCCTCGGCCTCGGCCAGCTCGCGGGAGAAGGCCGTCGCGGCGGAGCGGCGGACGTCCCCGGTCGCGCGCCCCTCGGTCTCGAGCGCCTGCTCGAGGGTGCGGATCCTCTCGCGCAGCTCGACCGCCCGCCGCCGGTCGGCGGGGGAGAGGCGCGCGGCGCCGTCGCGGGAGAGGAGGTCGAGGTAGCTCTTCGCCCGGAGCTTCTCCGAGGCGGAGAAGGCCTCGTCGTCGCGTCCGAGCGTGAGGAGGAGGCGGACGAGGTCGACGTAGGCCTCGTGGCGCTCCTCGATGTAGCCGGCGCGGGAGCGCTCCTCGCGCAGGCGCCCCCGGACGGTCTCGATCCTCTCGACGGCGCGGCGGTACGACTCGACGGCCTCCCCGGGCCGCCCGAGCGCCTCGAGGGCGCGGCCGCGGGCGTGGGCGAGTCGCCAGAGGACGTCGGGCTCGCCGAGCCCCTCGACCCGCCGCTCGCCCGCCTCGAGCTCGGGGAGTGCGGCCTCGGGCCGTCCGAGCCGCAGCTCGGCGTCGCCGGCCGCGAAGCGGGCCTCCGCCTCGGTAAGCCGCGCCCCCTCGGCGCGGGCGACGCCGAGGCCGAGCCGCGCCTCGGCGAGGGCCGCGGCGTGGTCGCCGCGGTCGGCGAGGGCGCGCGCGAGCGCGACGCGGGAGGAGGCCTCGAGGCCGCGGTCACCGGCCGTCCGCGCGAGGCCGAGCGCCTCGCGGAGGAGCGCCTCGGCGCGCTCCGGGCGGCGGCGGCGCCGCTCGAGCTCGCCGAGGGCGGCGAGCGCCGAGCCCGTCCCGCGCGGGTGGCCGATGGCGCGCGCGGTCTCGAGGGAGAGGCGGAGGCTCTCCTCCGCGGCGACGACGTCGCCCAGCTCGAGGTGGAGGCGCGCGACGAGCTGGAGGGCCTCGAGCCGCTCGCGCGCGAGGCCGGAGGCTTCGTAGCGGGCGAGAGCGGCTCGGACGAGGCCGAGGCCCTGCGCGTGGCGGCCCGTCTCGAAGAGGAGAGTCCCCTTCCCCCGGATCCAGTCGGCCTCCTCCTTCGCGAGGCCGGTCTCGAGCGCGAGCGCGAGAGCGCGGTCGAAGAGGGCGAGCGCCTCGCCCGTCTCGCCGAGCCCGGCGTGGCAGAGGGCGAGGTTGCCGAGGTCCTGGCTCATCGCCGTCCGGTTGCCGAGCCGCTCGCTGACGGCGAGGGCCTGCCGGTACCAGCCGGCCGCCTCGCGGAAGCGGCCGAGGAGGAGGGAGACGCCGCCCAGGTTGCCGAGCGTGTCCCCTTCGCCGCGCGGGAAGCCGGCCTTCCGGTAGAGCTCGAGGGCGCGGCGGTAGGCGGCGACGCTCCTGCCGTACTCGCCCTGCTCGTCGAGGACGAGGCCGAGGTTGTTGAGGGCGGAGCCCTCGAGCCTCGCTTCGCCGAGCGCGCGGCCGATCGCGGCGGCCTCCTCGAGGCAGCGCGTGGCCTCGGGGTACTCGGCCCGCTCCCAGAGGAGGAGGCCGAGGTGGCTGAGCCCCTTCCCCTCCTCGAGCCGGTCGCCGAGGGCGCGCTTGAGGTCGAGCGCCCGGCGCAGCTCGACGAGGGCGGTGTCGAGGTCGCCGAGCCGCTTGTGGCAGTTGCCGACGAGCCCGAGGGCGACCGCCTCGCAGCGCCGGTCGCCCGCCTCGCGGCAGGAGGCGAGCGCCTTCTCGAAGAGCGGGAGGGCGGCGGCCGGCCCCTGCGACTCGTAGACGGTGCGGGCCTCGGTGAGCGGGTCCGGGGAGGGCGGCGCGCCCGCGGCGGGCGACGCGAGGAAGCTCGCGAGGAGGGGCGCGGCGAGGAGGCGGGGCGATGGGTGCATCGGCCTCCTGTGCGGCCGGCTTCAGCCCGGCGCGAGACGGAAGCCCACCGCGGGCGAGGGGACGGTCGCCCCGCTCGGGAGGTGGGCGAAGACCCAGGCGTAATAGGTGCGCCCGGAGACGAGGGGGGCGGTGGCGGGGACGGAGAGGGCGGTCGCCTCCGCGCGGCCCTCCCAGGCGACGTCGCCGTCGGCGTCGACGACCTGGACCGTGTAGAAGAGGGCGTGCGGGGTGGCGGTCCACCGGAGCGAGAGGGCGGCGAGCGCGACGCTCTCCCCCTCGGCGGGCCGGAGGAGCCGCGGCGAGGGGTCGAGGGGGGCGTCCGAGCGCACCTCGCGCTCGGCGCCCGGGTCGTCGAATCGTCCTCCGGGCAGCCTCGCGAAGGGTGAGGCGACGAAGAGGGCGAGGAGGAGGCCGGCCCCGGCCGCGAGGAGGGTGGCGGGGCGGAGGCGCAGGACAAGCGGCCCGCGCTCGCCCCGGGCGGCGGCGAGGAGGTGGGCGGGGACGGCCGGCGGCGGGCCGAGGTCGGCGGCGCGGACCAGGAACCCGAGCTGGCCGCGGCAGAAGGCGCAGTCGGCGACGTGCCCCTCGAGCTTCGCGCGGAGCGGCGCGGGCAGCGTCCCGTCGGCCCAGGCGGCGAGCGTCTCGTCGCCGGGGCATCGCCAGCCCTTCCGGGCGCCCGGGGCGCCGGCGGGAGGGAGCGGGGCGGGGAAGCGGTCGTCGCTCATTCCTGCTTCCCTTTCACGGACACGGCGGGGAAACCTCGCGCGGCCATGGCGGCGCGCAGGGCGTCGAGGGCCGCCTTCAGCTGCCGTTCCACCTGCGAGGGGCCCGTGAGACCGGCCAGCTTCGCCACCTGCTCCAGCGAAAGCTCCTGCTCGAACCGGAGGCGGACGAGGAGCCGGTCGCGGGCGGGGAGGAGGGCGAGGCACGCCTCGAGGGCGGCGCTCCTCTCGTGCTCCTCGGCGTCGGCCTCGGGTCCGGCCTGCGGGTCGACGAGGCCCGCCTCGGCCCCGGCGGGGTCGGCGCCGGGCGGGGCGGAGGAGATCGAGAGGAGGCGCGGGCGACGGACGAGGAGGAGCCACGAGAAGCGGCCGTCCACGGCGCGCGCCACGCGCCGCGCCGCCTCGGCGAGCCCGTCGCGGGTGAGGGCCGGCCAGAGCGCCTTCAGCGTGTGGAAGGCCTCGTTCTCGGAGAGGCCGCGGAGGTGGAGCGCGCGGAAGACCTCCTGGTCGAGGTCGGGGAGGCGGGCGACGGCGCGGGGGAGGCGGAATCGGCCGTCGCGGTGGCGCCGCCAGTCGAGGCAGAGGCGGCGGACGACGGCGCGGAGCCACGTCTCGAAGGAGGCCGGCCCCTCCTCGCGGAACTCCCGGATGCGCCGGAGGTCGTCGCGCCGGAGGCGCTCGCAGACGAAGAGGAACCCGTCCTGCACCTCGTCGGCGTCGCGCTCGAAGAGGCGGACGACCTGCAGGATGAGCGGCGCCTGCTCGGCGAGGAACGCGGCCCACGCGGCGTCCGCGTCCCGGGCAACGGGCCCGGTCCGGGAACCGGATTCCGTCGTCGCCTCGCTCAAGGCAGGCTCCTCGCGCTTCGCCCGTCGGGCGCGGGAGCGTCTCTCTCGCGACGGCCCCGGGTGACCGTTCCGGCAGGCGGAAGTCCTGGACTGTCCGCCAGCCTAGCACGCGGGGAGCCGGGAGGCTGTCGATATCGGTACGCCCCGCGCGCCGGTCACGGAGTCCCGCGCGCCGCGGGGGAGTCGGCGCCGGCCACGACGGCAGGGCTGCCGGCAAGGAGGCGATCACGCTATAATAGAAAATCAAGACCTGACCCCATGGTTTGTGGCAAGCTGTCGGCGTGGCGGCTCGCGGCGTTTCGTGGCGGCGGCCTCGCCGGAGCGGGGGAGGCGTCTCGCTCTGCCTCGCGTTCGCCCTTTCGCTCCTGTGCGGGAGGCCGGCCGCCGCGCAGGAGCCGAGGCCGGTCTCGCTGTCCGCCGCGTCGTTCGAGGGGGCGGAGGGGGTCGAGCTGACGTTCGCGTGGCGATTCCGGTCGGGCGACGACCCGGCCTGGGCCGAACCGGGGCTCGACGACGCCGACTGGGTACCCGTCCGCCCGGCGATGGCGGGAGAACGCCCTCCCGGCGGCTGGAGCGGGGTCGGCTGGTTCCGGAGGCACCTGCGGCTCGCCCCCGACGTGCGGGGGAGGGAGGTCTCGCTGAGGATCGCGTCGCCCGGCGAGGCGACCGTCTTCCTGAACGGGGAGAGGCTCTCGCGCGAGGGCTCGAGCGCGGCGGCGCTGGAGACGGCGTTCCCCCGACGGGAGGCGTGGCTCGCGAGGCTCCCGGACGGGGAGACGGCGGTCCTGGCCGTCCGGTACGTGATGCCCGTCGACGCGGCGCGCCGTCCCCCGCCCGAGGGGATCGGCTTCCTCCTGACGCTGGACCGCCCCGGCGTGCGGCCGGCCGCGACCACGCCCTGGAGGATCGGCCTCGAGGGGGCGGCCGTCTCGGTCCCGCTCTTCGTCGCGCTCCTTCACCTGGCCCTCTTCGGGTTCGACCGGCGCGCGCGGGAGAACCTTTTCTACGCGGGCCAGATGGCGATCTCCGCCGTCCTCATCCTGCGGGAGTTCCGCGCGAGCCTCGTCCCGGGCGAACTGGAGCGGGAGCTGCTCGACCGCTGGGGGAGCGGCCTGCCGGCGCTCGCGAGCCTCTTCGGCCTCCTCACCTACTACGCGGTCCGGACGCGGCCGTTCCCCCGCTCGGCCCGTCCGCTCCTCTCGGCCGGCGTCGTCCTCTCCGGCGCGGCCTACGTCTGGGCGCCCGCGGCCGAGCACGGCTGGATCGTCTACTTCGCGGCCGTCGTCCTGGAGGTCGTGAGGCTCGAGCGGAGCGGCCGCGTCGTCCCGCGCGAGGGGATGGGCTTCTACCTCGCGGGAATGGCCGTCTTCGGCGTGGCGATCGCCCTGCAGGTGATGGTCATCTGGGGCTGGATCGAGTCCGTCGCGGGGTTGCGGACCGTCTTCGTCCTCGGCGCCCTCGGCTCGGCGGTCGGGATGTCGCTTTTCCTGGCGCGGACGCTGGGACAGACGCGCCTCCTCGAGGCCGAGAACGACCGCAAGGGGCAGGAGCTCGAGCGGGCGCGCGAGCTGCAGCTCTCGATGCTCCCGCGGGAGCTGCCTTCCGCCCCCGGGCTGGACGTCGCCGCCGTGACGGCTCCGGCCGCGGAGGTCGGGGGCGACTACTACGACCTGCGCCGCGACGGGGAAGGCCTCCTCGTGGCGTTCGGCGACGCGACCGGGCACGGCCTTTCTTCGGGCCTCGTCGTGACGGCGGTGAAGGCCCTCTTCGTTTCGCTCCCCGTGGATGGCGCGCTCCCGCACCTCCTCGCCGCGTGCGACCGCGCCCTCCGGGAAATGCGCCTGAGGAAACTCCACATGTGCCTGTCGCTCGCCCGGATCACGCGGGACGAGGCCGTCCTCGCCTCCGCCGCGATGCCCCCGGCGCTCGTCCACCGCGCGGCGAGCGACGTCGTCGAGGAGCTCGGCGCCGGCGGGCTCCCTCTCGGAAGCCGCCTCGGGCCCGCGTGGGAGGAGCGGCGGACGCGGCTCGTGCCGGGGGACACGCTCCTTTTCGCGAGCGACGGCTTCCCGGAGCTCGTCGGCGCGGACGAGAGGGTGCTGGGGTTCCCCGGGGCGGCGGAGGCGTTCCGCCTCGCCGCCCGGGCCGCGGACGCGCGCGGCGTCGTCGCCCGGTTGCAGGAGAGCGCCGCCGCCTGGCGAGGGGCCCGCGCCCAGGACGACGACATGACGTTCGTCGTCTTTCGGGTACTTCGCTGACCGCGAGCGGGTCGGACGGCAAGGCGCCACGAGGGGAGCGTCGGGGCCGGCCGAGCGCCGCGTGGCCCGGCCGGCCCCCCGTCAGCGTCGCGCCTCGAGCTGCTTCGGCCAGCCGAGGACGAGCGTCAGTAGGCTCCCGGCCTTCTGGACGGCCTGCGGGGCGACGAGGACCCTCTCCCCGTCCGGGGAGAGGGAGAAGGTCGCCCCGCCGGGCGTCGGGACGGTGAGGCGGAAGAGCGTCTTCACGGGGCCGACTCGGAAGGTGTCGCCCTCCGCCGAGACCTCGGCGGCCGCGAGCATCCCGTCCATCTGGGTCCAGACGAGCTCGCGGCCGTCCCGCCTCCAGGCGGGGTAGACGCCCCCGCGCGGGGAGACCTGCCAGCGCCGCCCGGGGCCCGGGAAGGGGGTGACGTAGATCTCGTACTCGCCCGACTCGTTCGAGGAGTACGCGGCCCATTTCCCGTCGGGCGAGAAGGCGCCGACCGCCTCGGAGAAGTCCGACGCCCGGAACGGCGTCGGGGCGCCCGCCGGGTCGACCGGGAGGACCACCACGTCGGTACGCGAGGCGGCGGTGGCCGAAGAGCTGTTGACGAGGAGGAGGCGTCCGTCCGGAGAGACGGAGGTGGGCGCGAGGGCATCCTCCGAGGCGTGGACGAGCTCGACCTCGCCGGCGCCATCGACGGACTTCCGGTAGACGGCCGGAGTCCCCTTCGCGTTGGAGGAGAAGTAGAGCGTCCGGCCATCGGGCGACCACGTCGGGAAGACGTCTTCGCCCGGGTCGAACGTAAAGCGGGTGCGCAGGCCGCGCTCCACCTCGTAGATCCAGAGGTCGTGCGTCCCGATCGAGAGGTCGGCCATCTGCGCGGCGACGAGCCGCCCGTCGGGCGAGAGCTGCGCCGCGCGCTGGACGGCGGGCTCGCCGAGCGTCCCGAGGAGCTTTCCCTCGCGGTCCCGCCACTCCAGCGTCGTCGCGACCTCGGCCTTGCCGGTGAGGTAGGCGAGGGTCCCGTTCGCGGAGGCGGAGAAGACGCCGAGCGCGGCGCCCGAGACGACGAGGAGGTCTTCCGCGAGGGGGACCGCCTCTCCCGAGAGCGCCGCCTTCGACGCGTCGAACGGCTGCGCCACGAGGACCCTCTCCCTCACGAAGAGGAGCTGCCCGGAGGCGTACTCGGCCTGGCTCGTGGCGCGGACGACCTCGCGTGTCCCGGCGTCGTCGAGCTCGCCCACGAGGATCGCGCTCCGGTCGGGAGCGACGCCCCGGGCGTGGAAGAGGAAGCGCTTCCCGTCGGGCAGGAAACGGGGGTGCCGGTGAGAATTGTGGTTGACGGCGTCGACGGTCGTGAGCGGCTGGGACGTCCCTCCCGCGGCGGGAACCCGGTGGAGGGGCCCGGAGGCGTCGGGCGCGAAGACGATCGTCCCCGTGGCGCTCCAGCTGGCTCCCTTGCCGTTCGGGGCCGCGCAGAGCGTCACCGGGGGTCCGCCCGTGACGTCGATCTTCCGGAGGATCCGGTCGGGCCGGACGAAGAAGCCGAGCCAGCGCGAGTCGGGCGACCAGAAGGGGTAGCCGGCGTTCTCGGTGCCGGGGAGCGGGTGAGCCGAGGCGGAGTCGAGGTTCCTCACGTAGAGCCGGACCTTGCCGTCGGCCCCCTGCGCCGAGAAGGCGAGGCGCCGGCCGTCGGGGGAGACGGCAACGGGGCCGGGGCTCTCGGGATTGAGGTGGAAGGTCGACTCCTCCGGCGTCGGGACGAACGCCTTGACGACCCCGGCCTCGGGAGCACGCCCGTAGAGGAGCGCGACGCCGGCGCCGGCCGCGAGGCCCGCCACAAGGGCCGCGGCGGCCCAGGGGAGCGCGGCGCGGAGGCGGGAGCCGCGAGGGGCCGTGGCGGGCGCCGAGGTAGCCGGGGCCGGCGCGAACGCCTCCGGCTGGGCGACCCAGTCCTCGAGCGTGACGCGCGCGTCGCCGATCGACTGGAGGCGGCGCGCGGGTTTCTTCTTCAGGCACGACGAGACGAGGCCTGAGAGGACGGGCGGAAGGTCCTTCGGGAGGGCCGCGAGGTCGGGCGTGTCCTTCAGAACCGACGCGAGGACGTGGGAGACCGTCTCCCCCTCGAAGAGCTTCCGCCCCGTCAGCATCTCCCAGAGGACGACGCCGAACGACCAGACGTCGGCGCGGCGGTCGGCCGCGAGCCCGGCGGCCTGCTCGGGCGCCATGTAGGCGGCGGTGCCGAGGATGACTCCCGCCTTCGTGTCGTGCCGGGTGATCGTGGGCGAGAAGGACAGGCTGTTCTGCGCCGACTCCTCCTCCCACGCTTTCGCGAGGCCGAAGTCGAGGACCTTGACCGTGCCGTCGGGGCGGAGCTTGACGTTCGCGGGCTTCAGGTCGCGGTGGACGATCCCCTTCTCGTGCGCGGCCTCGAGCGCCTGGGCGATCTGGAGCGCGATCGCGACGGCCTCGGAGGAGGGGAGAGGCCCGCGGGCGATCCGCTCGGAGAGGTCCTCCCCCTCGACGAGCTCCATGACGAGGACCTGGCGGCCGCCGAGAGTCTCGAGGCCGAAAAGCGTGGCGATCGACGGATGGTTGAGCGACGCGAGGACTCGTGCCTCCCGCTCGAAACGGGCGAGCCGTTCCGGGTCCGACGCGACCGCCGCGGGTAGGACCTTCAGGGCGACGTCACGGCCGAGCTTTCCGTCGGTCGCGCGCCAGACCTCGCCCATCCCCCCTTCGCCGAGCTTCGCCGAGACCTTGTAGCCGCCGAGACTCGAACCGATCATCACGCCTCCACCGAAGCCCCACCCCGAGGCCTGTTCAGGATCCGGGCGGAGTCTACAGGTGGATTTCGAGATGACGTCTCGAAGTCAGGGGAGAGCGGGCGGAGGAGCCCCGTGAAGCGCCGCGAGGTCGGTCTCGTAACGGGCGTTCGTCCACTCGCGCGGGACGGGCTCGGCGTTGGTCCCCTTCTCCAGAAAGGTGACCTCGCGGATCACGAGCCGGACCCCCGGCGCCCGCTCGACCCGCGAGAGGAACGTCGTCTCGAGCGTCATGCCCGGTTCGATCGCCTTCAGGGGGCTCCCGAACTCCACGTCCTGGTTCTCGCCGGAAAGGGGCCTCCCTTCCTCGTCCAGGTAGACGACGGTGGCGAGGACGCGGCGGACGGCGCGGTCGGAGACGTTCCGAACGACGGCCCGGTAGGTGGGGAGAGGCGGGTGGCCTTCGACGGCGGCGGCCGTCAGGAGGATGGGCGGACGGCCCTCGGCCTCGAGCCGTTCGAGCGGCTCCACGGGGCTGGGAGGAGACGCGGCGGTGACGGGGGGCGGGGCCGCGAGACGCGGCTCGCGTGCACCGGCAGGGATCGGCCGGTGGGCGGCGTCTCCGCACGAGACGAAGACCGCGGCGAAGGCCAGGAAAAGGGCGTCGGGTCGCTTCACCCTGTGGAACTTACCTCGCTGCCGCCGCGAGCGCCCGGGGCGACTCGAAAAAGCTGCCGGGAGCGGGCGTTGAAGCCTCGCTCCCGGCGTCCCTGGCCTGCGGGGAGGGGGGCGGCGGAGAGTGGTTCCTCGCCGACCAGGGGTAATCAGGTCTGCAGTTGAGACGAACTCGCGGGGTTTGCCTATCCCTTGGATGGAATGTGGGCCCCGTTCCCGGGAAATGCAAGTGCCGGGTGAAAACGGGGCCGACCTCCCGCCATTTCGTGATTTCGGGTCACAGCCCCCGGGCCGCGCGGTAGGCCGGGATCGCTGCCTCCAGGACCCGGCAGGCGGCCTCGAGGTCCTCCGATTTCAGGACGTAGGCGATCCGCACCTCGTCCTTTCCGAGGCCCGGGGTCGCGTAGAAGCCGTCGGCCGGAGCGACCATGACCGTGGCCCCGTCGAGCTGGAAGTCGGTGAGGAGCCACTGGGCGAAGTCCTCGCTGTCCTTCACCGGGAGGCGCGCGACGAAGTAGAAGGCCCCCTCGGGCTTGCGGAAGAAGATCCCGGGGATCTTCGTCAGCTCGCTGAAGAGGATGTCGCGCCGCTTGCCGTACTCGGTGACGACCCCCTCGACGTACTCGGGGCCGAGGAGGGCCGCGCCGGGCGCGATCGCCTGCGCGAGGCCGGGGGGAGAGAGGCGCCCCTGCGCCATGTGGAGGCACGCCTGGTAGACCTCGGCGTTCCTCGTGACGAGGCAGCCGAGGCGGATGCCGCAGGCGCTGTAGCGCTTGGAGAGGCTGTCGACGACGACGACGACGTCCTCGAACCCTTCGAGGGAGAGGGCGCTCGCGATCTCGCGCCCGTCGTAGACGAACTCGCGGTAGACCTCGTCGGCGATGAGGAAGAGGCCGTGGTCGCGGCAGAACTCGGCGACCCGGACGAGCTCCTCCTTCGAGTAGACGGTCCCGGTCGGGTTGTTGGGGTTGCAGAGGAGAACGGCCTTCGTCCTCGGCGTGAGCGCCTTCTCCCACTCCTCCCGAGAGGGGAGGTGGAACCCGTCCTCGGCCCGGGTGACGATCGGGGTCAGCTCGATCCCCCCCATCGCCGCGAAGGCGCGGTAGTTCGTGTAGAAGGGCTCGACGAGGAGGACCTGGTCCCCCGTCTCGCAGCAGGCCATGAAAGCGAACTGGATCGCCTCGCTCCCGCCCGTCGTCGTGATGACCTGGCTCTTCGTCAGCTCGACGCCGCGGCCCTTGTAGTAGCCGACGAAGAAGTCGAGGCACTCCGAGGTTCCGTTCGACGGGGTGTAGGCGTAGGTCTTCTCGTCGATCCGCGAGAGCCGGTCCCTCATCGAGGCGGGGGTCTCGAGGTCGGGCTGGCCGATGTTCAGGTGGTAGACCTTCACGCCGCGCTTCTTGGCCGCGTCGGCGTAGGAGGCGAGCTTGCGGATGGGGGAGGCGGGGACGCGCCTGCCCCGCTCGGAGACGCGGGGGGCAGCCTTTTCGGCGGAGACGCTCATGGGAGGCAGATTACACCGCGCGACGGAGGCGTCGCGGTGCCCGGGCAGCTCTCCCGACCAATCAGAACCCGGCGGCAGCCCCGTCCTTCCTCTTCTCGGTCGCCCCGAGGAAGAAGCCCGTCGCCGGGTCGCGGGCGATCGCCTGGTAGCCGCCGTAGGCCCCCACCGGTTCCCGGCCGATCCGGTGACCGCGTCTCATCAGCTCCTGCAGGACCGGCTCCGGCAGGCCCTCCTCGAGGAAGAGCGTCCCCCCGTCCTTCATGACCGTCCCCGTCGGCTCGCTGGAGCCTGTGTGGTGAAAGCGGATCGCGTCGCCCGCCTCCTGGAGGTTCATGCCGAAGTCGACGAGGTTCACGACGACCTGGACGTGCCCCTGGGGCTGCATGTCGCCTCCCATCAGGCCGAAGGCCATGAGCGGCTGGCCGTCCTTCGTCAGGAAGCCCGGGATGATCGTCTGGAAGGGGCGCTTGCCCGGCTCGAGGTAGTTCGGGTGCCCCTTCTGGAGAGAGAAGAGCCCGCCCCGGTTGTGTATGCCGATGCCGAGGGCCGGGACGACGTAGCCCGACCCGAAGCCGGTGTAGTTGCTCTGGATGAGGGAGACCATGAGGCCCGAGGCGTCGGCGGCGCAGAGGTAGGTCGTCTCCTTCCGGTTCAGGACAAGCTCCTCGTCGGGCGGGTCCTCGCGGGAGGCCCGTTTCAGGTCGATCTTCTTCGCCCGCTCCTTCGCGTACTCCTTCGAGACGAGCCTCTCTAGGGGGAGCTTCGCGAAGGCGGGGTCGGCGTAGTAGCGGGCCCGGTCGGCGTAGGCGAGTTTCTTCGCCTCGGTCATGACGTGCCAGAAGTCGGCGCTGCGGCGCCCAATCTTCGCGAGGTCGAACCCCTCGAGGAGGTTCAGCATCTGGAGAGCGGCGAGCCCCTGCGTGTTCGGCGGCAGCTGCCAGACGTCGTAGCCGCGGTAGCTCGTCGACATCGGCTCGTCCCACGTGGAGCGGTGGCGGGTGAAGTCCTCCTTCGCGAAGAAGCCTCCGTTCGCCTTCGAGAAGGCGACGACGGCGTCGGCGAATTCGCCCTCCCAGCCGGCCCGCTTCTTCCCGGCGAGGAGGCGGAGCGTCCTTCCGAGCGCCGGGTTGCGGAAGCGCTCGCCCTCCTTCGGCGTCCGCCCGCCCGGCATGAAGACCTCCGCGAAACCCGGCTTGTCGCCGAAACGGGCCGGGCCGCGCGCCCAGTCGGAGGCGATGACCGGCGAGACGGGGAAGCCTTCCTCGGCATAGCGGATCGCCGGGGCGAGGACCTCGGTGAGCGGGAGCTTCCCGTACCTCGCGTGGAGCTCGAGCCAGCCGTCGCCCGCGCCCGGGACGCTCCAGGCGTACGGGCTGTAGAGCGGGATCGTCCCGTCGGGGAGCGGAGGGACCTCGTCGGCCGTGAGCGCCAGCGGCGCCCGCCCGGAGGCGTTGAGGCCGACGACCTTCTTCTGAGCGGGGTCCCAGAGGAGGGCGTAGAGGTCGCCGCCGAGGCCGTTCGCCGTCGGCTCCATCAGCCCGAGGCAGGCGTTCGTCGCGATCGCCGCGTCGACGGCGCTCCCCCCCTTGCGGAGAGTCTCGACGCCCGCCTGCGTGCAGAGGGGCTGCGCGCTCGCGACCATGCCGTGCTCGGCCCAGACGGGGGAGCGGGTCGCCTCGCCGCGCCCCTTCGGCGGCCAGTCGGCGAGGAGGGGGAGGGCGAGGGAGAGGGCGAGGAGGGCGGCGACGGACGCTCTCATGACGGGATCGTACGCGGATCGGCGGTCGGGACGGGAGGATGGGGGGCCGGCACTCTCTTCCGAGCGGATAATCGCCCCGCCCGTGAGGAACCTCGATCCCCGCGAGAGGCGCATCGTCGCCGCCGCCGGCGCCCTGGCGCTCCTCGTCTCGCTGGCCTGGCTCGCCTTCCTCGCCCGCGTCGGGTTCGTGAACGGGAGGGGCACGGCGCCTTTCCTCCTTCTCGCGCTCGTCGTCTTCGGCGTCCACTGGATCGCCGCCGTCGTCGTCCTCCTCAAGCGCCCCTTCGACCCGGCGAACCGGGCCCTCTTCCCGTTCCTGACTCTCCTCGGGGTCCTCAACGGGGGCCGGATCCTCGGGGCCGTGACGTTCGGGACGAGCCTTCAGGACCGGATCGCGTTCGCCGGCTCGGCCGTCGTCTACTTCGTCGCCCTCGCCTGGATCCTGGTGACGATCGGCGGCTTCTTTCCGGTCACGCGCCTCGCCCGCCCCGGGCGCGCCTACTTCGCCGGCACGTCCCTCGCCCTCGTCCCGCTTGCGTTCTACCTGCGCAGCTGGTGGATCGAGGGGGGCGGCGCCGTGCCGGGCGGGGCGTGGCGGACGGGGATCGCCCTCATCGCGCTGGCGGTCAACCTCTTCGTCTTCGTCTACTTCCTCTCGCTCGCGTGGGTGGCGCGGCGGGAGGACGTGAGGCGGCGGGCGCGAGTCGTCCTCGTCGCGGTCATCGTCTACATCGGCCTCTACATTTTCCTGCGCGACGTCCCGGCGGTCGCGGGGGCCGCGCCGCTCCTCCCTGTCTGGGCGCTCTCCACGGTCTCGGTCCTCTTCCCGATCGCCCTCCTCGTCGCCGCGACGCGATTCCGCCTCTTCGAGGTGGACCGGCTGATCCGCAGGAGCGCCTCCTACGCCATCGCCTCGGTCGCTCTCGTCGTCCTCCTCCTCGCCGGGGTCCCGGCCCTGACGGCGCTCGTCGCCCTCGTCTCGCCCGCCCTGCAGGGAACGCTCACGACGGCCCTCGTGGCGGTCCTCCTCTTCCTCGTCTTCGACCCCCTCCGCAAGAGGGCGCAGGTCGCGCTCGACCGGAAGTTCCGCCAGGGGGCGTACGACCCGGCGCAGCTCGTGACCGACGTCGTCGGCGACCTGAGGGACGCGGGCGAGGACCTCGCCGCCGACGTCCTCCACCGCGTCGCGGCCGCGCACCGCCCCGAGCGGCAGGCCTTCTGGGTCTTCGCCCTCGAGGCGCCGGGCGCGGCCGTGCGGCCGGTGACGACCGGCTCGCTGGCCGAGGTCCCGGCGCTCGACCGTACGGCGGTCCTTCCCATGTCCGACCCCGTCGAGCTCCGGAACACCTTCCACGCGCTCACCGCCGACGGGGGCGACCCGCCGTACGCAGAGGGGGAGCTTGCGAACGAGCTGCGCGCCGCGGGCTTCGCGGCCGCCCTCCCGCTCTTCTCGGGGGACGGCGAGCCGCTCGGCCTCATCGCCCTCGGCGCGAAGCGGACCGGCGAGGCCTACGTCCCGGAGGAGCGGCGGATCCTCGGGACGGTCGCCGACCACGTCGCGCTCGCCCTCGAGAGGGCCGCGCTGACACGACAGGTGGACGAGGACCGTCGCGTGAGGGAGAAGGTCCTCGGGCACCTCCAGGAGGGGGGGAGCGGGGCGCTCTACGAGTGCGAGCTCTGCGGGCGCGTCGCCGGCGAGGACGAGGTGGTCTGCGCGGCCGACGGGCACGCGGTGCGGATGACCCAGGCCGTTCCCCGCCTCCTCGCGGGGCGCTACCGCCTCGACCGTCGCCTCGGGGAGGGGGGAATGGGGACGGTCTACGCGGCTCGGGACATCCGGGGGAACCGCGACGCCGCCGTGAAGGTGATCCGCGCCGAGCACCTGACCGACCGGACCGCCGTCGCACGATTCCGACGGGAGGCGCGCCTGACGGCCCGCCTCGGGCACCCGAACGCCGTCGCCGTCTACGACTACGGCGAGCTGCGCCCCGGCGGGGCCTTCCTCGTCATGGAGCTTCTCTCGGGCGGCTCGCTCCGGACCGAGCTGACGCTCCGCAGGCCGGTCCCGTTCCTCGAGACCGCCTGGGCGCTCGACCGGGCGCTCGACGTCCTCGCGGCCGCGCACGCGGCCGGCCTCGTCCACCGCGACGTCAAGCCCGACAACCTCTTCCTCACCCGTGGCCCGGGCGGGACGACGCGCCTCAAGCTCCTCGACTTCGGCCTCGCCCGCGAGACGAAGGCCGACGCGAAGGCCGAGAGCGGAGGGCCGATCTCGTCGGTGAGCGTCCTCATGGGGACGCCGGGCTACATCGCCCCGGAGCTCGTCGCGGGCGCCGACGCGACGCCGGCCTCCGACCAGTGGGCCATCGCGGCGACGGGCATCGAGCTCCTGACGGGCGTGAGGCTGAAGTTCGAGCGACCCGACACCTCGCTCCGCACCCTCGTCGAGGAGGTCGTCTCGGTCGTCTCGACGGTCACGACGGGAGTCCCGGTGACCTACGCCCGCTCGCTCGCCAAGGCGATGGCCTTCGACCCCGATGACCGCTGGGTCAACGTCCTCGCCCTGCGGCGCGCGCTCTTCCGGAGCGCGGGCGGGAAGGTCCCGGCGGACGGGGACGTCCGGTTCGAGGTGCTGCGGGAGGGGCGGTGAGGACGGGGCTGGCCCCTCACACCCGAACGAGTCCCCGCGCTGAAGGAGTAGCGATGACGCAGAGTTGCCGAAACATGGCGTTCCTCCTCGTCGTGGCGTCATCCATCATCGGGTTGCCGGCTCCCGCCGAGAAGGTCGTCTTTCGCGACGGGAAGTCGGCCGAGGTCTCGCTCCCGCCGTGCCTTGACCGCGGCAGAGTCCTCCTCGAGATCGTCGGCCTGCCGACGCCTATCGCCTACGACCGCAACCTCATCGACGAGGCCAGGACCTTTCACGCGAACCCCCGAACTCCGCTCCTGCGGCTCTTTGCCCCCTGCCCGACGACGGGTCCGGTCGCCGAAGGCGTCACGGGGAGCGCGCCGGCCCCCACGCCGCCGGCACCGGTGAAAGCGTACTCAGCCCCTGCCTCGAGCGGAAGCTCCTCCTCCAGCGGCCAGTGTGCCGCAACAACGAAGAAGGGGACGCGATGTTCCCGGCGGGCTCAACCCGGCCGGGCATACTGCTATCAGCACTGATCGACCGCGCCAGCGGCTCCGGACACCATCTGTCCTGAACCGCCCCTAACCTCTCTTCGGAGGTGATCATGGGCACGAGCGACAACGTCCCGCAGCCTGGAGAGCCGGAGTGCCCGTCACGGCCTGATCCGACGAAGGCCCGGCCGCTCTTCCCTCACTGCGTGATCCCCGCAGCACTGCTCGTCGCCGTGCTCGCCCCAGCGGCGGTCGCCGAGACCCCGGCCCCGACGCCTACCCCGAAACCGGTCGTCGTTCTGAGGGACGGGACGCGCTACACCCTCTCGAAGCCCTACGAGACCCGCGGGGCTCAGGCGCGCCTGCATCTCGCGAACGGCACACTCGTGTCCGTTCGGGCCTCGGATATCGACGTCGAGATGACGAAGCGCGCAGCACTCGGGCAGGGCACGCCCACTCCCCCGGTCGAGCCCGGACCTCGGCCCGCCACGGAAGTCGGAAGCGCTCCGGCCGGTCTGGAACGGAAAGTACCGCTTGGCTCTCGTGTAAAGCTCGACAAGGAGAAGGCCGAGACCCTCTTTCGCCAGGACGTCGTGTCGGACCCATCGCCGGCTCCGTCAGCGGCTGAGGCGCCCAGCGCGCACGCTGAGACATCCGCGCAAGAGAGTTTCGCCGCGATGATGAAAGCCGACCTCGAGGCCGAGAAGCAATGGCGGGAACGCGAGGCAGATCGCCTTGCACGCCTCGACGTCGCGCTCGAGGCGCAACGCGAGATTTGCGCCCGTTACGTCGCCGCCGTCAACTCCTCGGGCACTCAGGACGGATGGGTCTCCGATGCGGCGGGCGCGATCCTCGGTGCTCTGAAGGCGGATTGCGACACGGCCACGCGAAAGGTGGATGCGGTGCACGCCGAGCGGGAACGGCTCGAAGAGGATTGCCGGAAGACGCAGGGCTGCCAGCCCGGATGGCTGCGATGAACGGCGGCGGGGGCCTCTGCATCACCCTCTACCCTCAGCGCCCTGTCGGGGGCCCGATCGACTTCGACGCCGAGCTCGGCGGCACAAAGGTCTCGGGCCAGATCCATCGCGAGAATCCCGAGTTCGCCGCGGCAGCCGCGGCGATCGACGGACACGCCCCGCAGTGGACGATGGCCGGGCCGACGCCGCCGACCCTCGAGACCACGGTCGAGCGGGTGAAGGAGCTGGTGAAGCGGCGATGGACGTGAAACGGCTCCCCCTCGCTCGCCCCCAGGACCCCTTTTGCCAGGGGCTCATCGAGCGCCAGTTCCGACGAGACCGGGGCAACACGTGGCGGGGGTGCAGGGAGTGGCGGCTGAGCTACGTGCCGGCACGCGCGGGGGTGGGCACGCCCGGCCCTGCTGACCTTACCTGCGCCCCTTACCACCCTTGATCCCGCGCAAGGGCGTCACCATAGCTTTGCCGTCTTCCGTCTTCAATGGCAGCTGACGGTGAATAACCGGCACGTGAGCGCAGGTGATCTCCCCTCTTGCGAGGCGTGGGAAGTCATTGTCTTCGGCGTATAGAACCTCGGCCCTTCTGGAGATCGCTGTCCCGAGGATCATCAGGTCAAACTTGATCTTCGCCTTCGTCGTTCGCGCTGGTTCCGCACGCAGCTCAGCGATGGTCTTGTCGTCGAGTCGCGCACGGTGAATCGCACCCGTCCTGATCGCCGCCGACGTGTCGAAAGGAACCACCTGATACGCCTTCGTGAGTCCGTGGGCAACCGTCTCCCAGTCCTCCTCGGGTACTTGCACCAGCAACTCAGCGATGCATGCCGCCGGCACTAGTATCTCGGCTCCCTCTTCCTCCATCTTGAGTAGGAAGGTACGGCACTTCCGATCCTTCTCGGCTTCGCTCCCGTCGGCTGCCCTATGGGCGTGTATCAAGACGGTTGAATCCAGACAGATTCTCTTCAATCGTCATCTCCAGAACGAAACTCACGGACGGCTGCTTCTATGTCCTCCACGCCCGCCCAGGCCTTCCCGAGCACAGAGCCCAGTTCCTCCAGGGACGCTTCGATTCCGTTCGGTCTCCAAGGCAGCACACGCACGATCGTGAACTCCTGCAGGCCGAGTGCCGGGAACGTTCTCGTTTCGACGCCTTCGACAGCGACTCTCTCGTACAGCCGGTGCGCTAGGTCCCTGGCCGCCTCCCGGGTTGCGTGGCAGGGGACGACACCGTCGGGCGGACCGGTATCGATTGCGACTGACGGGTCCTTCCTTCCACCGACGCGAATGACCTCTCCCCAGAGCACCGTCGTCCCACGGACCTTCGGTGGTTCCGCGAAGACCGTTGACTCCTTGATTACCGCGATCTTTCGATCTCGGTCGCGGCCCAGGGTCCGAACCTCCATCTGGCACTGGAGGAGTTTCGCTGTCTCCACGAGCCGCTTGCCGGAGGCCCTGGCCCAGCTCGGGTGGTTCGCCGCGCCCGGGTTCTGATAGGCCTCCACCACCTCTCCGATGGCTCTCCTTACGGCGTCCGGGTACCGGGTGGCGAATGCCAAGTCGAGGCTATTCCCCTTCTCGATCTTCACCAGGCTCAAGAGCGGTTCGTCTGGCTCTGCGCCTTCCACCGACCCTCCGAGCGCCCCGCGCACCGCATCTGCGATCGCAAGCAGGATCGCGCCGACCTCCTTGACGTCGGCGGAAGCTGGCCCCATCCCCCGGCGCTTCAGGTGCACCTCAAGGACCGTGCGGACCCGGCTCATGGGCGAAGCGTAGCGCAGCCCTCCCCCGGTTGCACGCGAGACATGGTCCTACCCGACGGAGCTCGCCCAGCGCCGCCCTTCCGCCCCGGGGACCGCTCGGAGTAGTCCGAGGGCGCCCAGGCTCTCGAGGATCGGCTCCACGTCCGCGGGCTTCGCGCCCTTGAAGGTGGCGGCCGCGTCAGCGGCGGCTATCGGCTTCCGCTGGCCCGCCGTCCACTGGCGGACGGCTGAGATCCGATCAGGGAGGGCCTTCGGCCAGGAGAGGCTCTTCGCGGCAGCGGGTGTCTCCACGGGCCCGTCCTCTTCCTCGTCCACCTCGATCTCGCCCTGGACCTCCGCCCTCTTGCCCGCGGGGTTCTGGAACTCGGGGCGAAGCCAACGAATGAGGCCGCGCTTCTCCTCCTCGGCGCGCTCGGCGTTCAGCGCCACGAGCCGCTCGAGGATCTCCTCGTCCGTCAGCGTCGCCGGCCATCCGTAGGCCTCGAAGACCGCGGCGTCGAGGTCGTCGTGGATCTGCCTCAGGACCGAGACGAGCCCTTGCTCGTGGATCGCCTTCTCCTTCGCCGTGAGCGGCTCGCCGGACCGGAGCTTCTCGACGACGTTGTACATACCGGTGATGGTGAGGCCCGGGTGGAGGGCCTGCCGGCGCTTCCGGTGGGCGTCGAGGCCTTCGCCGAGATCGCCGATGCGGGCGGTCTGGACGGGCGTCGGGACGGGGAACGGGAAGGTGAGAAAGCACGTCGAGTTGTTGTACGTGAAATCATTGCCTACCCCGTGTCGACTTCCGGCAGCTGAGGCCCACGCGAAGTGCACTCGGCTCGAAAGCGTTCCCAGCGCGTCGCCAGTCTCAAGCGCGATCGCGACGATCTTGCTCTCGACCAGAACATCGGCTGGAACAAACTGGAATACGAGATGCTTCGCAGTTCGGCAGACGGCTACGAAGCGATCGAGGCCTGTCAGGGCTTCCCGCATCTCGGGCCTCGGGCGTCCATGAATCCACCACGCCTTCCTGAACGTCTCGTCGCGACTCGCGTCCCTCTCCGGCTTCACCCGCTCGAGGACCCGCTGATAGGCCGCCGGGTACCGCCTCCGCGCCTCATCGGTTGTGAGACCGTAGAAGTCGATTACCCTCCGGTCCTTTCGAAGGCGATTCAGTTCCATCCCTACCAGATAGGGCCGAAGAGCTTCGGCACCGCCGTCCCATAACGGATCCTCCGCGTCGACTACGAAGCCCTGCCCGACAAGGATGACACCCATGAAGGAGATGCTCTGATTGGCCCGCAGGACGTTCGCTGAGAGAACAGTGGCGCCAGAGGAGAGATCCGCCGCTAACTGTCCCGTTTCAGCCGAGAAGTGGATGATGGCTTCTCCCCCCGGACCTTCGGTCTCCGAGACCAGTCTAAGGACTCGCCCCACGAGACGCCCTTTCGCGGAAACGGTCATCGCGATCCGTACCGCCGCACCATCGGTGGCGTCCACCCAAGGATGGTCCGGAACGGCGAAGACGACAGAGAGTCCGTCTTCGGCACTAATGTGGTTCGCTACTACTCTGCGGTTGAACGCTTGCGTGATGCTGTTCGTCGTAATCAGCCCGAACCGCGTCAGCCGGTTCGCCCGCAAAAGGGTCGCCGCGTGGTTCCACCAGTACATGACGAGGTCCGCCGAGTCCGGGACGTCGCCGTGCGCCTTCCGGAGCGCTTCGACATAGCCGTCGCCGAGTGCCGCGCGCATGCGCTTGTTCCCCACGAACGGCGGATTCCCGACGACGAACTCCGCCTCAGGCCACTCCGCTTTCCGCGGGTTCACGTATTTCCAGACGGACGCGCGCGCTGTCTCATCGGGGATGGGCTCTCCCGTCACCGGGCTCGGCATGGTCGTCTCGCCGTCCCAGCGCGTGAGCGGTTTCCCGTCGGCGTCCAGAGCCGGCTCGATCCGATCCCACGCCAGCACCGCGTCCCGGCACTCGATGTTCCCGTAGTCGTGAAGGACGGGCTCCGGGATCGTCGCTCCCTTGCCGAGGTTGCCGTACTGCCACCGGAGAAAGCCGATCCAGAGGACGAGTTCGGCGATCTCGCGGGCCCGGGGGTTGATCTCGATACCGAGGAGCTGGGCCGGCGAGACCGTTACGCCGTGGAGGTCGAGGAGGCCCTGCGCCTCCCCCAGGTCTTGCAGGAGACCGAGGACCTCGCTCTCCATGCGCTTCAGGAGGTCGAGGGCGACGTAGAGGAAGTTCCCGGTGCCGCACGCCGGGTCGAGGACCCGAACCCGGCAGAGCCTCTCGTGGAAGGCCTTGAGCGCCTTCTGGGCCTCCGCGACCTTCCCCTCGCTGACGAGCGCATGGACCTGGGCCCGGACGAGGTCCCACTCCTCCCTGAGGGGCTCCTCGATCGTCGGCCGAACGAGGCGCTCGACGTACGCACGCGGCGTGAAGTGGGCGCCGAGAGCGTGCCGCTCCTTCGGGTCGAGGGCGCGCTCGAGGAGAGTTCCGAAGATGGCGGGCTCCACCTCCGTCCAGCTGGCCTTGCCCGCCTCGAGGAGGAGGCGAAGTTGCTCCTGGTTCAGCGGTAGCGCCTCGTGCTCGCTGAAGAACCCGCCGTTGAACTTCCGGATCCTCCCGATGCCCACGACGTGGCCGCCGGTTCGCATCGTCTGCCAGAGGTTCTCGACCTCGGGAACGAAGGCGGAGGGGTCCGGCACCCAGCGCTCCTCGAGGAGCTTGGTGAACAGGTGCTTCGGGAGGAGGCCGGCGTCCTCGGCGAACATCGTGAAGAGGAGCCTCATCAGGAACGAGGCGGTCCGCTGCGGGGCGTGACCGTTCGGCTCGAGCGACCGCGCGAGCTCGGCGAGGTGCGCGGCGATCTGGCGGGTGACTCGTGCTGCGTTTCGGGTGGGGTCGAGGCCCAGGGGCTCGGTCCAGATTCGGCGGAGGGTCTCGAGATGGGCGGGGAGGTCCTTGAAGAAGAGCCGGGAACCCTGCGGCCTGGGGAAGGGCCGGTAGTTCGTGGAGCCGTCGAACGAGGCGTAGAGGTCGAAGCAGTACCCGATGTCGGCGACGAGGAGGAACGGAGGCGGATTCGTGAGCGTGCGGGCGTAGCTCAGGGCCTGCCCGAACGCCGCCTGCATCGCGACCGTCCAGCCAGGCGTGTCGCGCCGGGCGGTGCCCTTCTTCCTCGCCTCGGCGGCGCTTCCTTGCTTGGCTTCGAGGACGAAGCAGCCGTCCTTGTAGAGGTCGATGTGCCCGATTGAGACCTTGCCTCCCTCGATCTGCAGGACCGAGTCCCTCTCGAAGACGTAGAGGTCGCGGTCGGAATCGCCGGTGGCCGGATCGGGTCTCGGGACGCCGAGGGCGTCGCAGAGCTCTGCGAGGAAGAGGTCCTTGTTCGCTCGTTCGGAGGCCCCGGACGCCGCCCAGCGATCGACGAACGCCGCGATGGGGTCAGCGGTCATCTCGGGGCCTCTCCCGTGCCGCCTGAGCCCCCGACCGGCATCCGTACCGTGACCATCTTCTGACTCGTCCTCCTCCGCTCGAGAGGTCAAGCGGTCGTAGCCGTGGTGAGCCTGCGGGGGATTCTACGGAACTGATCGTCTCGCCACGATCGACGCTCACCCGGTTGCCGCCCCATCACCCGCCAGCGCCTCGCGCCGGCCCTGCTCCGTGATCCCGGCGACTCGAGCCAGCCTTACTCGACCCGAATCACCTTCGTCGTCCTCCCGCTCCCTTCGATCGTCACCGGGACGCTCTCCGGCGCCACACCCTTCCCGGACAGCTCCACCCGGTAACGACCCGGCGCGACGGCGGGAAGCGTGTAACGCCCCCGGTCGTCGGGGGAGGCCTTGCGGCCGAGTCCTTCTTCCTCGGCGGCAAGGTCGCGACCGCGGGCGTCGAGGACCCTGACCCGAAGCGACGTCGGGTCGATCTCCGGCGGCGCCTCGATCCGAAGGGCGAGCTTTCCCGCTTCCTCCATCCGGACCGTGACTCGCGCCTCGCCCTTCCTGGGCACCGTGACCTCGGCCTCGCCGGCCCCTCCCTCTCGCCCCCTCGCGACGACGCGATAGCGGCCCTCCGGGAGATCCGGCTTGACGAGCAGCCCCTCGCGATCGCACCGACCCCTGCCCACGCTTCCGTCGGCGCGGTTCACGAAATGAATGGACGCTCCCGGCGAGGGGCGCCTCTCGCCGTCGACCGCCTCCACGACGAGCGCCGCCTGACCCTCGTCGAGAACGAGACCGACGACCTCTCCGCCGGTCAGGTCTCCTTCGGACAGCAGGTAGAAGCCCCTTCGACGGCCGTTGTCGGTGCCACGGAGGTACCGGGCCTTCGTCGTCGCGTCGAGATAGAAGACGGCGACCCCCTCGGAGTCGACGGACGAGGAGGCGAGCTGAAGCGCGCCGTCTCCGTAGACTCCATCTCCGGCTCGCGGAAGAGCAGGTTCGTCGCGGCTCGCCGGCCGGGCACGACGGAGCGAACGACCACTTCGCGCGGGCGTGGGCGGCCGGGCCGTGGCCAGGCGAGCAATGGCGGGAGATCGCCTACCGATCTCCTTCTGGAGGTCCAGGATGGAGTCGTGCACGTGCCTGTCGACTTTCGGCGTGAGGAGAACGGCAGCCAGCGGTGAGGACGGGCGGCAGACGCTCGCGAGATCGAGAGTCCGCCCGCGACAGCGTGCCGTGGACACGTGCCACAGCTCGCACTTCGGGAGAGCCGGGGACGGGGACATCCTCCCATCCCCGGCTCCTGCAGGCCTATCGGGGCAAGGCGATCGTCAAGCTGTTGTCGTAATTGCCGATGACATAGGCCATGCCAACGATGCGAGTGTCGCTCGTGATCGTCGCGGTTGCAGCTGCCGCGCCGAAAGGAATCAGTTCGTTTGCTTCGCGGATCTGCAGCCAGGGCGGCCACGCGAAGATGTCGCCCAGCTGATTGTACGAGCGCGGCTCGAAGACGTACTCCTGAGTGTGCGTAGTGAGGCCGTCCTGCGACACGATGACAACGGAGACGTGCGCCGGCGCATCGTCGGGGTTGACGATGACGAGGTTCGTTCGTCGGGCGAAGTCGGTGTGCAGCCACGGAATGAAAAGCGCCTTTCCGGCCGGCGCGAACGCGAGGTTGTCAATGATTGGCCCAGCGCCGACGATCCCCTCGCAGCCGGCCATATACGTGCCACCGTTGAACGACTCGCAGGAGTAGCTGACGCCACCGGGACGCCAGATCCCGGTAAGCACGGCGCTCTGAACGAGGAGCTCCGGGTCGGCGTCTAGGATGGCGAGTCCGGCCGTACCGGAGGGAGGTTGTTGCGCGTTGAAGATATCGCCGCCGCCTAGGGAGAGCGTTGCGTTCGCGGGAACGGTGTGCGTGGCGGGGCTCCATCCGTCCGTCCCGATCCAGTCCTCCACGCGGAACGTGCGAGCCACGTCAGTCCGATTGACGACGCGCAGCTCCACCGCCCACAGGGCGTCGTTCTGCCCGTGGACGCGCGCCGCAACAGGCACGAGTACGGTGGCCGCGGAGAGACAGGGCGCCGCGAGGAAGAGGCCGGCGAGGACAACGAGACAGGTCTTAGTTGCGAATCGCGTTGTAAACATAGAGAGCCCAGTCCTGATTCGGATTTCCGCTGTCCCGCCCCGGGACGGCGTTCGCAGAGACGTTGCTGCCGACAACCTGGATTGTAAACTGCCCGGTGAAGCTGTTAGGCGCGATTCGGGCGCGTTTCACGTTGTTCGACATGTCCGGGAGCCAGCATCCCGAGGACCGGGTGGCGTACTGCCCGACGTACTGGCCGTCGCAGTACACGCCGTTGCCCTGCATGACGTACATGTCGATCTCGTTCACCCGAACAACGCTCGCGTTAACGGCGGCGGGAGCATCATGATACACGAGGACGGCGCTGATCGCCTTCGACGGGTCGGCGACGGTGAAGGTGTAGTTCTTGTAGCCGCCGGCACCCGTGAATCGGTCGACAGGCGTTACCGCATGGTCCTCGTCGATGTAGGCCTTCGAGACCGGGTCTTCAAGGAGGCTCGTGAGCGCGACGCGGCCGAACCCACCGTACCGATTCGGTTCCCAGAGAGTGATCGGGCTGTTCCGGTAGTAGTTGTAGCCGCCGGTGTTCGTTTCGGTCGTGCTCAGGAGGGCGGCCTTGATGAGAGCAGGAGACGGATTCGGACAGGGGGGCTTGTTGGGTTCGCCGCAGTTCGGATCTGCGGTGTCGGCGAAGATCTTCTGCCGTGCGAGAACGGCGGCACCCGTAACGATGGGAGCGCTGAAGCTCGTGCCGTTTGCCGGGTAGTTGAGCCCCGAGGGAGCAGGGAGGAACAGGCTCGGCGTCCCGCCGCAGACGGAGGAGCCCGTCATCGCCTGCGAGCGAGCAGCCGTTACGTTCTGTCCGGGGGCGTAGATATCCGGCTTGAAGCGGTTGAAGTCCCACTGGTACCCCTGACGCGAGAATTCGGCGATGTCCCGAATGCCGTGATTCGTATCGCAGCTGCCACCGAGTGTGCCTCCGTAGGCGGGCCCGCGATGGAGTGCGGTCGCCCCTACGGCGATGACGTTCTTCGCGGTTGCGGGCGAGTATACGGTGCGAGTCGCGTCACCGGTGAAATTGTTGCCCGCGGCCACGACGACCGTGATCTGCTCGTCGGGCGTCGCGTTGAGTCGAGCGCTCCGAACGAGTCGGTCGTACTCACGGGCGAGGCTCGTGTACCCGTACGCGCTCTGGTCTTCATACCAACTCGAGTTCTGGAACCGCGCCCCGTCGGTGTACGCGTTACTTACGATCTCATCGAGTCTGGCGGTCGTGAGGGCGCCCCCGAACTGGCCTATCCCGTTGATGAACCTGGACGGATGGATGCGGACCGTCGGCGCTACCCCCATGTCGTAGTAAAACTGCTGGGCGTCCGTCTGACCAGTGCCGGACGGAGGCGTCGGGTCGCCTGCGAGCAGGCCGGTGACCAACGTGCCGTGAAAGTAGCGGTCGTTGAGGTGGGGCATGCCGAAGTAGGTGCGGAAGCTAGCGATTCGGCTCTGCGGCAGGTCCGGATGGTACGCGCCGAGGCCATCGTCCGGTGCCGCGAGGCCGCTATCCATGACGTCGACGATCTGCGAGGAGAGGTCGCCGCAGAGGCTCGTGCCGCCTCGGAGGCAGAGTCCGCTGAGCCAGTCTTTGTAGCTTTGCGGCTGCGTAGGTGTGCCGTCCGGGTTTCGGCGGACGGCGATGATCTGATTGACACGCTCGTCCGAGATTCCGCCGCGCGGTGCGGGTTCAACCGCGAGGACGGCCGGATCCCGCGCGAGGCCGCGCCAGACATCGGGCGCGGCCAGAAGCGCCGCACTCGCCGTGCCTCGCGCCCGATCGACCTGGATCAACGCGTCCGCGTCGGCACGTCGGACCTGATCCCGAATGCTTTGCAAGTCCGCGTCGGGATCGAGGACGAGGTGCACGGGCGACGCGGATGTTGCGCCGAGGGCGCTGGGGGCGCGAAGGCTCGGTGCGAGCTTGAAGTACGGGTGGAAGATGCCGACGTGAATCAGCGGACCCCCGACTAGGGGCGCAAGCGCTTTCGTCCCACCGGCGGTGGCGACGATGTACGCATCCTTGTGGACGTACTGGACGATCCGGACCCCCGCGGCCTTGAGAGGCTCGAGCCATGAGGGGATCACCGGCCCGTAGAATTTGACGAGGTAGAGGCCGGCAAACCCTGAGTCGTCGTCGACGACGAGATCGGCCGGGGCGTTCGCGACGGCCCTCGTGGGTTCACGAATGTCGATGGGGATGCCACCCCCATCGACGCGGTACGCATCCGGCTCCGGTCCGATGACGGCCTTGACGGCGGAACCGGCTTTGACGAGATCGGCCTTCTCGGTGGCGAGGCCGATCGCGAAGGGGCCGTAGTCGTGCAGGATCGTCACCCCGAGGCTCTCGAGGTTTGCGGACTCGGCCCTGGTCAGCTGAGCGTAGGAGAGCGCCGGCGTCTTCTGGATTCGGACATACGTCGGCGAGGCGTGGGCGTCGTGAGAATTGCCAACGATGGCGGCGAGCAGGGTGGCGGAAGCGATACGCCACAAGTGCCTACGCCGGTGTGGAGCATTCATGCTAGATCTCCAGGCGGGTTGAGAAGCGTGGAAGATGAGGCTATTGCGTAGAAGGAAACAGTCGGACGGTCCGACGTCGGTCCGGTGCCGTGCGGTGGTCGGGCTCCTCCTTTCCTCCGATCGTCCGGTTCTAAGGCTAGGAGTTCGGTCGGATGGACACCTGGTGGGAAGTCGGGTCGCACCTCAGTCCCGTCTCGTGACCATGGCGATGACGACTCCGATGACCCGGATTCCCTTTATGGATATGGACCTCCTCTGTTGAATGTGCCGCCTTGAATGGCGGGCGAGCGTCGTACAGCATCTCTATTGCTACCAAGGTTCGCTCCTGGTTGACGCAGGAAATCAGCGGTGGACGGTGCTGGCCCGCGAATCGCCGAACGCGGGGGATGGAGTTCACGGGGATCTCGTCGCTCGCCTCGCCCCGGTCGACCCTCACCCCGTCTTCGCCCCATCCCTCCCCAGCGCCTCGCGAAGCTCCTCCTCGCTGATCAGCTCCAGGTGCCCCCAGCGGGCGCGGTAGTGCTCGCCGCGGCGGATCTGCTCGCGGGCCCAGAGCGCCTCGCTGTCGTGCCCGGTGATCGGGCCGACGACGAGGACGTCGGTCACGGAGGTCAGGAAGGGGTGGACGGTCCCTCCCCGTTCCTCGATCGCCCGCTCGAGGGCCCGCTGCTCGTCGCGCGTCGGGTTGCTGGCGACGACGAAAGAACGGCCGGAGACGATGTCCCGGGGGAGGGGCTCCCGCGGCTGAGCCGATCCGTTTCTCATGTTCTACCCCCTTCCCGGGGGAGGCCGAGCGCCGGACGGACTCCAGGCTCGGCATCCCCCTACTTACCTATGAGGGGTGGAAGGGGGGGTGACTTGACCGCGAGGGGCCGATTTTTCTTTCGGGGCGGTCAAGTTCGGGGGGGTAATCCCCCTCATAGAGAGGTAGGGAGCGTCGTCAGAGACGCGAAACCGGCGCGGGACGCCGGCGAGGAGGGTCCATGACCGTTCTGATCCTGCTCTTTCTGTTCCTGACGGGAGGCGACCCCGTCCTCGGGGACGGGGCCACGACCGCGCCGGTCACGACGACGGAACCGGCGGACGACCCGGTGGGCGACGAGGGAGGAGAAGGCGTGCGCAAGACTCCGATAGGTTGAGGTCCTCGGGGACCCTCAGGCCCGACGGACGGCCTCGACCCGACCTCGGCCGTCGAGGTAGTGCCGGAGTCGTCTCAGGCGGTCCCCGACCTCCTCGTCGCCCGCGTCGAGCCGGCCGAGGAGCGCCGTGGCGTCGGGGTCGTCCCGGACCTCGGGAGGGGCATCCCCCCGGAGGACCTCCACGAGTCCCTGGACGGCCCCGTAGTTCCCCAGTGCGGCCTGAGCCTCGGCCAGGGCGAGCCGGGCGTAGTAGGCGTCCACGGCGAGGCCGTCGCCGTCGCACTGTGCGACGAGCCTCTCTCCGCGCGTGCGGACCTCCTCCCAGGAGCCCTCGTCGAGGCCGAGGTTGAGGAGGTTGACCCGTATGGTCGTCGCGCTCGCCGTGAGGCCCGCCCGGAGGGCCAGCTCGAGGGCGGAGCCGAACGCGGCCCGGGCCTCGGGGAGTCGGCCGAGGTTCATCAGGATGCCGGCCCGGTTCTGCTGCGTGGAGGCGACCGGGCCCGGGTCGACCGCCGGGTCGAGGCGCGCGAGCGCGGCGTCGAAGGCGTGGAGCGCCGGGCGGAAGCGGGCCTCGCTGAAATGGACGAGGCCGACGGCGGCCTCCGCGCGGCCGACCCACGAGTCCTGCCCGTCGGTCGCGAAGCCGTCCCGCGCCTCCTCGAGATACCGGAGGGCCTCCTCGTACCGCGACTCGCCCCAGAGGGCCGAGCCGGCGTAGTAGCGGGCCTGCGAGAGGAGGAGGAGCGGCGCCCCGGCCTCCTCGAGCCCGGCGAGCCCTTCCAGCGCCTGCCGGACCGCGGCGGACGAGTCGCCGACGTAGAGGAGGCCCTGGCTCTCGAGGACGAGGGACGCGTCGACCGCGAGACGCGAGGCGAGGGCGCTCCCGGTGGCGGAGGAGGCGAGCGTCTCGCGGAGGCGAGCCGCGACGTGGATGGCCGTCCGCGGGCTCCGGAGGGCGAGCCGGGAGGCGAGCTGAACGGCCTGGAGCGCGATCTCGGGGAAGTCGGCGCGGCCCGCCTCCGCCGCGAGGGCTTCGGCGAAGCCCTCCTCGCCAGCCTCGGCGGCCGCGACGAGGTCCTCGGCCACCGTCAACGTCCGTCGAAGCCGCCGGAGGGCCGCCGGCGGGGTCGGGGGCGGGGCGTCGTCGCCGGAAGCCGCCGGGGACTCGAGGTCGCCGAGGTGCTCGCGGCCGGCGGCGAGGCCCTCGATTCGTCTCCGGCACTCGGGGCACTCTGTGGCGTGCGCGCTCCTGGCCGCTCCCGGCTCGAGCGCGAGGAAGAGGAGGTCGACCTCCCCGAGGTGCCGGTCAGCGGAGGGCATCGGCCAGCGTCCTCAGGCATTTGCGGTAGCGCTTGTAGATCGCCGCGCCGGTGACGGGGCCGTCGGAGGCGGCGGCGCGGGGCTTGCCCTCGAGGAGGGAGCTGCGCATCACGGAGCGGCAGTACGGCGTGAGGAGGGCGAACGCCTTCCGGAAGCGGCAGACGACCTCGATCCGCTCGCACGAGTCGTCGGCCCTCTCGAAGCCGTCGGGCAGCGGCGACTCCCGCCGTTGCCTCGCCTGTCTTTGCCGCCACGCCCCCAGGCACTCCCTGAGGAAGACGGACGTCAGGTAGGCCTCGGGGCTCCTGACGGAGGGGGCGGCGAGGACGATGCTGGTCGCGGCCCGCTGGAGCGCCTCCTCGGCGTCCTCGCGGGAGAGGTCGAACCGCCGCCGTCCGAGGGAGATCAGGCTGGCGCCGAGGCGCCGGTAGAGGTCTTCCCAGTCCCAGCCCGAGGCCGCAGCCGCCGAACCGGGAGCGGACGGCGGCGGCCCGAGCCGCGCCTCGTCGGCGGCGGGCGGGAACCGATCGAACGAAACGGCTTCCGAGGACACGGTGGGGAGATTATCCGCCGCCGGCCGGCGAGAGGTAGACCCTGACCCGCCTCGGGACGACGCGGAGCCGCTCCCCGGCCACCGGGGCCAGCTCCTCGAACCTCTCCCGCGAGACCTCGACCTTCAGGGCGCCGCCGTCCTCCGCGGCGAGCTCGAGCCGCACGACGGCGCCGGCGGCGGCGACGTGGGCGAGCCTGGCGACGAACCCCTCGCCGGCCTCGAGGTCCCGCGAGAGGTCGATCTCCCACGAGCGGGCGTAGCCGGAGGCAGGGAGGGACTCGGCCTGAGGGTGCTCGGGACAGTCGACGGAGAGGGGGCCGAGGTGCGCCCTCCCGTTCTCGACCCGGCCGTGGAAGATGTTGACCGAGCCGAGGAAGTCGAGGACGAAGGGGCCGGCCGGCCTCTCGAATAGATCCTCCGGTGTCCCGTCCTGGACGACCTTCCCGCGGTCGAGGAGGACGACGCGGTCGGCCACCTCGAGCGCCTCCTCCTGGTCGTGCGTCACGAAGAGGCTCGTGAGGCGGATCTCGTCGTGGAGGCGCCGGAGCCAGCGGCGCAGCTCCAGGCGCACGCGCGCGTCGAGCGACCCGAACGGCTCGTCGAGGAGGAGGACCTTCGGCTCGACCGCGAGGGCGCGGGCGAGGGCGACGCGCTGCCGCTGGCCGCCCGAGAGCTCCGACGGGAGCCGGTCGCCGAGCCAGTCGAGCTGGACGAGCTTCAGCAGCTCACCGACCCGCCTCTTCACCTCCTCCTCGGAAGGGCGCTCGGCGCGCGGTTTCACCCGGAGGCCGAAAGCGACGTTCTCGAAGACGGACATCCTCCGGAAGAGCGCGTAGTGCTGGAAGACGAAGCCGACGCGCCTCTCGCGGGCGTCCCGCCGCGTCGCGTCCTCGCCGTGGAAGAGGACGGTCCCGCGGTCGGGCTCCTCGAGCCCGGCGATGATCCTGAGGAGGCTCGTCTTCCCCGAGCCCGAGGGGCCGAGAAGGGCGACGAGCTCTCCGTCGCCGACGCGCACGGAGACGTCGTCGAGGGCGAGGAAGCTCCCGAACGACTTCGAGACGGACTTCACCTCGATGCTCACGGGGCCTCCTCTCCGGCGCGGCGCGAGACGAGCGCCTTGGCCGCCATCGTGGCGAGGGCGACGAGGGTGAGGAGCGACGCGGCCGCGAACGCCCCCTGAAACGCGTACTCGTTGTAGAGCGTCTCGACGTGGAGGGGGAGGGTGTTGGTCGCCCCGCGGATGTGCCCCGAGACGACGGAGACGGCCCCGAACTCGCCGACGGCACGGGCGGTGCAGAGGACGATGCCGTAGAGGAGCGCCCACTTCACGTTCGGGAGGGTGACGCGGAGGAACGTCGTGAAGAAGCCGGCGCCGAGGACGCGCGCGGCCTCCTCCTCTTCGGTTCCCTGCGACTGCATGAGGGGGACGAGCTCGCGTGCGACGAAGGGAAAGGTGACGAAGACGGTGGCCAGGACGATGCCGGGGACGGCGAAGACGACCTCGATGCCGCGGTCCGCGAGCCAGGGGCCGAAGAAACCCGAGCGCCCGAAGAGGAGGACGAAGACGAGCCCGGCCACGACGGGAGAGACCGCGAAGGGGAGGTCGACGAGCGTCAGGACGAGGTTGCGGCCCGGGAAGCGGAACTTCCCGAGGGCCCACCCGGCGGCGAGGCCGAAGACGGCGTTCACGGGGACTGCGATCGCCGCGACGAGGAGCGTGAGCTTCAGCGCGTGCCGGGCGTCCGGCTCGGAGACGGCGGCGAGCCAGGCGCCCGCGCCGTTGCGGAACGCCTCGACGAAGACGGCGGCGAGGGGGACGAGGAGGAAGAGCGCCATCGCCGCGACGGCGAGGCCGATGAGGAGGGCGCGCACGGCGCGCGGCTCGCGCGAACGCGGCGCCTTCACCGGCCGACCCTCGCGGCCCACGCCTCGAGCCGGTTCAGGAGGAGAAGGAGGAGGAACGAGGCGACGAGGAGGACGGTGGCGAGCGCGGTCGCGCCGGCGACGTCGTACTGCTCGAGCTTCGTCATGACGAGGAGCGGCGCGATCTCGGTCTTCATCGGCATGTTCCCCGAGATGAAGACGACCGAGCCGTACTCGCCGAGGCCGCGGGCGAAGGCGAGCGTCGCGCCGGTGAGGAGCGAGGGGAGGACCTCCGGGAAGAGGACGCGCCGCACCGCCTCGAGCCGGCTCGCCCCGAGGCTCGCCGCAGCGTCCTCGACCTCCGGGTCGAGGCTCGCGAGAACGGGCTGGAGGGTTCTCACGGTGAAGGGGATCCCGAGGAAGACGAGCGCCACGCCGATGCCGAGCGGCGTGAAGGCGACCGGGACGCCGATCGCCGCGAGCGGTTTCCCGAGCCAGCCGTTCGGGGCGTAGAGGGTCGTGAGGGTGATGCCGGCGACGGCGGTGGGAAGGGCGAAGGGGAGGTCGACGAGGGCGCCGAGGACCCGTCGCCCCGGAAAGCGGTAGCGGACGAGGACCCAGCCGAGGAGGAGGCCGAGGAGGGCCGAGACGGCCGCCGCGGCCAGGGAGAGGAGGAAGGAGAGGCGCAGCGCGGCGAGGACGCGAGGGGTCGTCACGGTCGCGAGGAACTCCGAGGGGCTCCCCCGGAGAGAGGTCGCGAGGAGCGCCGCGAGCGGGGCGAGAACGACGAGCGACAGGGCGAGGAGCGTCACCCCGAGCGCCGGCCCGAAGCCCGGGAGGAGCGACGGGGAGACGCGGCTCGCTCTCACCGCGTCGCGAAGAGCGAGTCGAAGACGCCGCCGTCGTCGAAGTGCTTCTTCTGTGCGGCCCGCCATCCGCCGAAGAGCCCGTCGACGGTGAAGGTCGAGACGGAAGGGAAGGAGCGGCCCGCCTTCGCCGCGGCCCCGGGGTCGCGCGGGCGGTAGTGGTGCTTCGCCGCGAGGGCCTGCCCCCCGGGCGAGTAGAGGAAACGGAGGTAGGCCTCGGCGACGGCGCGCGTCCCCCGGCGGTCGACGACGGCGTCGACGACGGCGACGGGGGGCTCGGCGAGGATCGACGTCTTCGGGACGACGATCTCGAGGGCGCCGCCGCCCGTCTCGGCGAGGGCGAGCCAGGCTTCGTTCTCCCACGCGAGGAGGACGTCGCCGAGGCCGCGCCTCGCGAACGTCGTCGTCGAGCCGCGTGCCCCGGTGTCGAGGACGGAGACGTTGCGAAAGAGGCCGGCGACGAGGCCGCGGGCGGCGGACTCGCTCCCTCCGGCCGAGAGCGCCGAGCCCCACGCCGCGAGGTAGTTCCAGCGCGCGCCGCCGGAGGTCTTCGGGTTGGGGGTGACGACGGAGAGCCCCGGGCGCGCCAGGTCGGGCCAGTCGCGGATCCCCTTCGGGTTCCCTTTCCTCACGAGGAAGACGATCGTCGAGGTGTAGGGCGCCGAGGCGTGGGGGAGCCGGGCCTGCCAGAGAGGGTTCACGAGCCCCCGGTCGGCGAGGACGTCGACGTCGTACGCCAGGGCGAGGGTGACGACGTCGGCCGGGAGGCCGTCGATGACCGAACGGGCCTGCTTGCCCGAGCCGCCGTGCGACATCCGCACGGTGACGGCCGTGCCCGTCCGCTCGCGGTACTCCTTCGCGAAGGCGGCGTTCACGTCGCGGTAGAGCTCGCGCGTCGGGTCGTAGGAGACGTTCAGGATCTCGACCTTCGCGGGCGGCGCGGCGGGGGGGCCGGAGGCGGCGTGGACCGAGAGGAGGCCCGCGATGGCGGCGGCCAGCGAGCCGGCCGGCCGTAGGAGGTTCTTCGTGCGTCGGGTCACTTCTTCTCCGGGGCGCCGGCTTGCCTCGCACCGCGGGCGTGGAGGATCCGGCGTTCGCGTTCGAGGAGATCGGCCAGGGTCGTGTGGTCGAGGATCGTGGCAGCCGCGTTGCGGACGTCGAGGAAGAGGTCGAAGAGGGCGGCGTGGCGGCGCTCCGTCCTCACCCGGCGGACGAGCTCGGCGGCGTCACCGAACGGGGCGAGGGGGCCGTCGACGAGCCGCACGACGTCGCCGATCACGATCTCGGAGGGAGGGCGCCGGAGGCGGTAGCCCCCCTCCCGACCCCGGCGGCTCGAGACGACGCGCGCGTTCCTGAGCGAGGAGAGGATCGCCTCGAGGAACTTCTCCGGAATGCCTTCCCGCTCGGCGATCTCGTGCGACGAGACGAGGCCGCCGTCCCACTTCTCGGCGAGGTGGATCAGCGCCTTCAGGGCGTAGAGGCCGCGCTGGGAGACCTTCAAGAAGTATTCCTACAGGAATTATAGGATATTTACCCGGGCCCGTGGTGGCCCGTGACGGCCCGGGGGGCCGGGAGGTGACCGGGGCGGTTTTCCGTGGAACTCCGTCGCCGGATTCCCTAGCATTCGCGGATCGAAAGAGTGGTTGCCCCCGAAGCGGCCCGTCGGGGCTTCAGGGAGGGTGGCGTATGGCCGACAAGCGGGCCTTTCCGCGGAAGAAGAAGCGCCTCATCGCGACCTTCGAGGTGGATGGTCGAACCGCGACGGGTTTCACTCTCGACATCTCTCACACGGGGTTGCTCGTCTCGAGCCTCCAGCTGCCGAAGCCGGGCGAGGCGGTCCGTCTGACGCTCCAGCTCCAGAACGGCAGGAAGGTGGAGTGCGCGGGGACCGTCGTGAGGACCCGGCGGCTGCCGTCCGCGCTGGCGCAGGGCAACGGGAGCGCTTTCAGCCTGTCGCTGGGCGGGTACTTCGAGGATTACGCCCGCCTCGTCTCGGAAGGCGACTGACAGCGGCCGCCGCTTCCCGGGCGACGGTCGCCCGGTGCGGCGGCCAGGTCCCTCAGCGGTCGGGCTCGGGGCAGTAGCCGTCGAAGCCGCGCGCCCTCTCGCGCCGGGCGAGGCGGTCGTCCTCCCGCGGCAGGAGGCCGAGCGCGACGAGCTGCGGCCGGAACTCGTAGCGAATCCGGAGGCGGGCGGCAGGAGTCCGTTCCAGGTCGATGTCGACGCGGGTGACGTCGTGGCGGGTCCTCTCTCCCATCCCCGTCGCGGCGTACTCGTCGGCGAGGGACGGCGCCGCCGCCTTCTCCTGGCTCGACGTCCCGGCCTCGCCCTTCGCTCGCGGCGCGGGAGCCTCGTTCTCGGCGCGTCCCGCGGCGTCCGGCGAGGCGGTGGAGCGCGGCGCCACCGGCACGGGCCGGCGCGCCTTCTCGCGGAAGAAGACGGCCTCGACGACGCCGAGGTTCTCGGTCTTCCCGAGCGCGGCGCCGTAGGAGTCCCGTTCGCCGGTGAAGACGAAACGACGGGCCGTCGAACCGCTCACCTGCCACCCTTCGAGGACGATCGACTCGTACGGCCCGAGGATCCACTTCGTGGCCGAGACGGCGTCGCCGTGGGAGGCGTCGATCGTGTTGAGGCCGTCGACCGCGAGGGCGACGCCGACACGGACGCCGAGGGGATTCGTGACCCGGAGAGCGTACTCGCGACCCTTCAGGGCCTCGACGTAGACGGTGCCCCCCTTGCGGAGCTCGGGGCGCAGTGCGCCGTCGACGAGAACGGCCAGCTCGAACCCTCCGCGCGAGGCGGCGGCGGAAGGGAAGGCTGCGAGGAGCGAGAGGGCGAGGGCGGCGCTGAAGGGCGTTCTCATCGGGAACCTCCGCCACCTGAGACCCCGCCCGGGCCGACCGGTTCCCGACGAACCGCAGGCCCCTCGCTGCGTCGCGGCACGGTATGATGACCCGCTTCTCGCCCGAGCGCCCCGGGAGCGGTTTCCGGAAGGTGCGGGGCGACACCGGAGACCGTCATCAGAGCCGAAACGACACGCCGGAACGCCTTTCGCACGGACGCGGGGGACAGGACTACCTGCCACGTCCGGCGCGGGACGCCCGGCCAGGAAAGCAGGGTATGAACGTACTCGTCCTCAACTGCGGATCCTCCTCCCTGAAGTTCGCCGTCATCGACCCCGACGCCCCCGTCGAGCACGTCTCGGGCATCGCGCAGCGGCTCGGCTCGCCCGAGGCCTCGCTCGACGTGAAGCGCAACGGCACGAAGACCTCCCGGCCGATCCCGGGCGCTCTCCACGACGAGGCGCTGCACGGCGTCGTCGACCTCCTCCGCGAGCTCGGCCTCGCGGAGGGCCTCCTCGCGGTGGGGCACCGCGTCGTCCACGGCGGCTCCAAGTTCGCGGGCTCGATGGCGATCACGCCCGAGGTCGTCGCGAAGATGGAAGAGTGCATCCCGCTCGGGCCGCTCCACAACCCGCCGAACCTCGTCGGGATCCGGGTCGCCCAGAACCTCTTCCCGGGCCTCCTCCAGGTCGGCGTCTTCGACACGGCCTTCCACCAGACGATGCCGCCGGTCGCCTACACCTACCCGGTCCCGTACGAGTGGCTCGAGAGCCACGGCGTCCGCCGCTACGGGTTCCACGGGACGAGCCACCGCTTCGTGGCGCGCGAGGCGCTGCGCCTCACAGGCCTCCCGGCCGGCGACCACGCGATCGTCACCGCGCACCTCGGGAACGGCTGCTCCAGCGCGGCCGTGAGGAACGGGAAGAGCGTGGACACGACGATGGGCCTGACCCCGCTCGAGGGCCTCATGATGGGGACCCGCTGCGGCTCGATCGACCCCGCGATCATCGGGCACGTGGCCGACGCCACGGGCCGCCCCGCCAAGGAGATCCTCGACGCCCTGAACAAGAAGTCGGGCCTCCTCGGCGTCTCAGGACTCTCGAACGACATGCGGACCGTCGAGGAGGCGGCCGCGAACGGGAACGAGCGCGCGAAGCTGGCGCTCGAGATCTTCTGCTACGTCCTCGCGAAGACGACCGCCGCGCTCGTCGTCCCGCTCGGCCGGCTCGACGCGCTCGTCTTCACGGGCGGCATCGGAGAGAACTCGACGACCGTGAGGGCGATGACGATCGCCCACCTCGGCTTCCTCGGCCTGACGCTCGACCCGGCCGCGAACGCCGGCCACGGCCGCTCGCAGAACGGGCGCATCACGACCGGCACGAAGCCGCAGGCCCTCGTCGTCCCGACGAACGAGGAGCTGATGATCGCCGAGGACGCCGAGCGGATCGCCCGCGAGGCCTGAAGCGCGGAAGGAAAGGGAAACGACATGCGCACGACCGTCCTCGTCGCCCCCGCCGGCCGCGGCGTCGGCATCACGACTGCCTGCCTCGGCATCGTCCGCGCCCTCGACCGCGAGGGAATCCGCGTCGCCTTCGCCAAGCCGGTCGCCAACCGCGAGCCCGACCACACGATCCCGCTCCTCTCGCTCGGCGCCCACTTCGCCATCCCGCCGGCCGTCCCGCGCGGAGAAGCGGAGGGGCTCCTCGCCGACGGCGACGACCAGACGCTGATGGAGCGCGTCGTCGCCATCGCCGACCAGGCGGGCCAGGACGTCGACGTCCTCATCGTCCAGGGAATGCACCCCGAGATGGGCATGGTCCATTCCTCGCGCGTGAACGCCCTGATGCTGAAGGCCCTCGACGCCGAGCTCGTCCTCGTCGCCGCGCCGTCCGACCAGACGGCCGTCGAGCTGGCGGAGACGGTCGCCATCGCGGCGAGAGGCTTCGGCGCCCTCTCCGAGGGGCGGACGGTCGGCTGCATCCTGAACCGGATCTGCGACAGGAAAGGCGAGCCCGGCGAGGTCGACGTCGATTCGTTCGGCCCGGGCTCCGGCGGATGCTCCGGGTGCGCGACCTCCACGCTCTCGGAAGCCTGCGTCAGGGAGCACCGCGCCGCCCTCGAGGCCGAGGGGCTCCGGCCCATCGCGATCGTTCCGTGCGATGCCGAGCTGATGGCACCGCGTGTCAAGGACGTCGGCGATGCCCTGCGCGCCCAGGTCCTCTATCCGGGCGAGGCCCGGACCCGTCGAGTGAAGGACGTCGCCATCTGCGCGATGACGGTGCCGAACGCCCTCAGGGCGATGAAGCCCGGCACGCTCGTCCTCACTCCGGGCGACCGAAGCGACGTCCTCCTCGCCGCCGCTATGTCGGTCCAGGCGGGCACCCCCCTCGCGGGCGTCGTCCTGACGGGCGGCATCGCCCCCGACCGGCGGGTCCTCGACCTCTGCCGGAAGGTCTTCGACTCGGGGCTGCCCCTCCTGCAGGTGCAGGCCTCGAGCTACCGGGCCGCCACGCAGGTCGCGTCGATGAACCCGACGATCCCGGTCGACGACGCCGAGAGGGTCGAGAGGACGATGAGCTTCGTCGCCGACCACGTCGACCTGACCTGGGCGCGCTCCTTCGCGGAGCCCACGCGGGTCCCGCGCCTCTCGCCGCCCGCCTTCCGCCACCGCCTCGTCGAGACGGCGCGCGCCGACGTGAAGCGGATCGTCCTCCCCGAAGGAGCCGAGCCCCGCACCGTCGCCGCGGCGGCGATCGTCGGCGCCCGCGGCATCGCCCGCTGCGTCCTCCTCGGGAACCCCGACGAGGTGCGCGACGTGGCCGCGCGGCAGGGAGTCGTGCTCCCTCCGTCGGTCGAGATCGTCGACTCCGCGAAGGTCGCCCACCGGTACGTCGAGCCCCTCGTCGAGCGGCGGAAGTCGAAGGGGATGACGACGGAGCGCGCCGAGATCGAGCTGCAGGACTCCATCATGGTCGGGACGATGATGATGGCGCTCGACGAGGCCGACGGCCTCGTCTCCGGCGCGATCCACACCACGGCCCACACGATCCGGCCCGCGCTCCAGATCATCAAGACCGTCCCGGGCTGCAACCTCGTGTCGAGCATCTTCTTCATGTGCCTCCCCGACCAGGTCCTCGTCTTCGGGGACTGCGCCGTGAACCCGAACCCGACCGCGCCCGAGCTCGCCGACATCGCGATCCAGAGCGCCGACTCGGCCATCGCTTTCGGCGTCCCGGCGCGCGTCGCGATGCTCTCCTACTCGACCGGTACGAGCGGGACGGGCGAGGACGTCGAGAAGGTGAAGGAGGCGACGCGGATCGCCAAGGAGCTGCGTCCCGACCTCGCCCTCGACGGGCCGCTCCAGTACGACGCCGCGGTCATGCCCGACGTGGCGAGGCTGAAGGCGCCGAAGTCACCCGTCGCCGGGAAGGCGACCGTCCTCATCTTCCCCGATCTGAACACGGGGAACGTCACCTACAAGGCCGTGCAGCGCTCGGCGAACGTCGTCTCCATCGGTCCGATGCTGCAGGGTCTCGCAAGGCCGGTGAACGACCTCTCGCGCGGCTGCCTCGTCGAGGACATCGTCTTCACGATCAACCTCACGGCCATCCAGGCCCAGCAGGCCGCGCGGGCCAAGGCGCTGAAGGGCTGAGTCTCCCCGGGGCCGCGGCCGCGAGGCGGCCGCGGCCCCGGGCTTCGCCCGGGCGTCCGCTCGCTGCGCGGACCCTTCTCGAATCGTGGTCGATTGGGCAGAATCTGCGCATGAAGAGCCCCCTCGCGCGCCGCGTCCTCTCGGTCCTCGTCGCCGTCGCCTTCGGGGTCGCCTGCGTCACGAACCCCGTTACCGGGAAGTCCCAGCTCTCCCTCCTCGGCGAGGAGGAGGAGAAGCGGCTCGGGGCCGAGGCCTACGGCCCGATGATCCAGGAGTCCTACGGGGCCGTGACCGACCCGGGGCTGCAGCGGTTCGTGGACGGCGTCGGGCAGGGCCTCGCGAAGAACTCCCACAGGCCCGCGCTCGAGTACGAGTTCCGCGTCGTCAACGCGAACTACGACAACGCCTTCGCTCTCCCGGGCGGGAAGATCTGCATCACGCGCGGCCTCCTCGGCCGGATGACGACGGAGGACCAGCTGGCCGGCGTGATGGGGCATGAGATCGGTCACGTCACGGCGCGGCACGGGGCCCAGCAGTACACGACCCAGATGCTCGTCGGCGGGCTCCTGGGCGTCGGCTCCATCCTCCTGCAGTCGGAGGAGGTCAAGGGGGCGCCCCTCATCATGGCGGCGGCCGGAATCGGCGGCCAGCTCCTCCTCCTCCGCTACTCCCGCGACCACGAGCGCCAGAGCGACGAGCTCGGGATGGAGTACATGGTGCAGGCGGGCTACAACCCGAAGGGTTTCGTCGAGTCGATGGAGATCCTGAAGGGGGCCCACGACCGCGAGCCGTCGAAGCTCGAGGCGATGTTCCAGAGCCACCCGCTGACCTCCGAACGAATCGAGACGGCCCGCCAGCGCGCCGCGGCGAGATACCCGGAGAAGCTCGGGGTGCCCTACCGGGTCGAGGCGTTCGCGTCCGCCACGCGCAACCTGAAGGCGGAGGCGCCCGCGTTCGCGCTCATGGACGAGGGGGAGAAGCTCCTCGCGAAGAAGGACGCCCGTGGGGCGGCGGCGAAGTTCGACGAAGCGGCGCGCCTCGCCCCCCGGCAGGCGATCCTCCCGGCCCTCAAGGCGATCGCGCTCGTCGAGGCGAAGGAGGAGCGTTCCGCCCGCGAGGCGGCCCGCGAGGCCGCCCGCCGCGACCCGGGGCTCTTCCACGGCCGGCTCGCGGGCGGCCTCGCGGCCTTCCGTCTCCGCGACTACCGGGATGCCCTCGCCGAGCTGGACGCGGCGGAGAAGGCCGTGGGCCCGCAGCTCGTGACGGTCTTCTACCTGGGCCGGAGCTTCGAGGAGCTGGGCGACCGCGCCCGCGCCGCGGAGAAGTTCCGGCTCATCGCCCAGAGCGGCGTCACGGGCGAGCAGGCCGACTACGCCAGGCAGCGGCTCGTGGAGTGGGGGTACGCCACGCCCGCACCGGCCCCCGCGACGCCGCCCCGCTGACGGCGCCGCACGGCTACCTCCTCCCGAGCAGGCCCAGGACCCCGGTGGAGATCGCCGGGACGTACGTGATGAGGAGGACGCCCGCGCCGAGGATGAGGAGGTAAGGCACGGCGTGCCGGTAGAGCCTCGTCAGCGGTACTCCGAAACGCGACGACGTGAGGAAGAGGTTCAGGCCGACGGGCGGGAAGAGGAACCCCAGCTCGAGGTTCGCGAGGAAGATGACCCCGAGGTGGATCGGGTCGATCCCGAACGCGACCCCCATCGGCGCCACGAGGGGCGCCAGGATGACGATCGCCGAGTAGATCTCGAGGACGCTCCCGAGGACGAGCAGGATCACGTTCAGGACGAGAAGGAAGACGAGCGGCGATGAGACGTGCGTCTTCACCCACTCGAGGAGCGCCGACGGGACCTGGGCGTCGACGAGCCAGCTCGTCAGCCCCATCGCGACGGAGAGGAGGAGGAGGACGGCGCCCATGAGCGCGCCCGCCTTCACGAGGACGCCGGGAAGCTCGCGGAAGGGATGGAGGTCGCGGGTGACGAAGCACTGCACGACGGCGGCGTAGGCGCAGGCGGCCGCCGAGGCCTCGACCATCGACGCGAAGCCGCTCGCGAAGAGCCCGATGACGAGGAGCGGGAGGGCCAGCTCCCACTTCGCATGCCAGAAGGAGGCGCCGAGCTCCCGCAGGTGGAAGGGAGGGCGCTTCCGGCCCTCCGCGTCTAGCCGGAGCCCCTGGCGGATTCCCCAGGCAGCCACGAGGACGACGAGGAGGAGGCCGGGGAGGAAGCCGGCGAGGTAGAGGGAGTCGGCCGGGACCGACGCGACGACGCTGTAGAGGATGACCGGGAGGGAGGGCGGGAAGAGGAGCCCGAGGCTGCCGGCGGCGGTCACGAGACCGAGCGAGAAGCCCTCCGGGTAGCCGTCGTCGCGGAGGATCGGGTAGACGAGCCCGCCGAGGGCGATGATCGTCACCCCGGAGCCGCCGGTGAACGTCGTGAAGAGGGCGCAGACCGCGGCGACCATGACGGCGATGCCGCCCGGCATCCAGCCGAAGAGGGCGCGGAAGAAGCGAACGAGGCGTGCCGAGGCGCCCCCTTCCGCGAGGATGTAGCCGGCAGCGGTCAGGAGCGGGATCGCCGGGAGCGTCGGCGAGGCGACGAGCCGATAGACCTCCGCCGAGACGGCGGCGACGGGGACGGCGTCCTTCCAGAAAAGGAGGCAGGCGAGGCCTCCCATGGCGACGAAGACGGGGGCCCCGAGGAGGGCCGCCAGGACGATGACCGCCGCGAGCGGGAGGACGAGAAGCGGCGCAGACGCTTCCGGGACGAAGGAGAGGAGGAAGGGGGCGGCGAGCGTGACGAGGGCCGCGGCGCGCCCCCTGAGCCCGTCGGACGCCATCCAGGCGAAGCGAACCGCCATCAGCAGGAGGGCGGCCGGCATGATCGTCTCTGCGACCCACTCCGGCAGGCCGAACGAAAGGACCTTCCCCTGCTCCCGGTCGGCCCTCACGAGACCGACGCTCGCCCAGGCGAGGACGGCGCAGACGGCGGCAGCGACGGAGAACGAGAAGAGCCGCGCGAGGCGCCGGACGCGCTCGCTCCGTATCAGCTCGGCGGTGGAGAGCGTGAGGTGCTTGCCCTCGCGGGTCGCGATGAGGCCTCCGACGAAGGCGGTCCAGAGCGTGACGAGCTGGAGGATCGACCCGGCGCCCGGGACGTGGAAACCGCCGAGCGGCCGCCCGATGGCGTCGAGAAGGGGAAGGACCGTCGCGACGGCAAGCGCCGCCACGAGGAGCCCCTGCTCGCTCCGCCGGAAGACGACGCCGGCCGTCACTTCTTCTGTGCCGTCGCCTTCCTCGCCCGGTACTCTGCGAGGATCCTCTGCGCTTCGGAGAAGGCCGCTTCGGGGACGACCTTCCCGCGCGCCTTCGGGTAGGCCGCCTCCGCGGCCGTCCGCCAGAGCGCCACGGCCTTCGCGTCCACGGCGACGACGTTCAGGCCCCGCTTCTTCATCGCGGCGATGTCCCTCTCCTCCGAGGCCCGGCTCTCGGCCCGGAGGCGCGCGCCCGCCTCGGCGGCGGCGGCGCGGATCGCCTTCTGGTCCTCGGGGGAGATCCTGTCCCACGTCGGCTTGCCGATCATCGTCGCGCCGAGGAGGACCGCCCACTTCACGTCGGTCATGTTCTTCGCGTGCTGGTACCACTGGAGGAGGACGGCGGCCTGGGGCGTCGTCGGCAGGGCCGAGACGAGGCCCGTCTGGAGGGCCGTCGAGATCTCGGTCGACGGCAGAGGCACGGGGTTGAACCCGGCGTCCTTCCAGATTTCGATGTAGTCGGTGTCGTTTCCCCAGGCGAAGAGCTTGAGCGGCTTGAGGTCGTCGGGCGTCCTCACGGGCGTTTTCGTGAAGAAACGGACCCAGCCGGCGTCGGCCCAGTTCAGGACGACGAACCCCTTCGCCGCCAGCGCGGCCTCCAGCTTCGGCCCGTAGACCGAGAGGACGTGGTCGACCTCCTCGTAGGAGGAATAGAGCATCGGCACCTGCAGCGCCATGACGGACCGGTCGACGGCCGCCACGCCGGCGCTCGTCAGCAGGCCCGCGTTCAGGCTCCCGAGCCGCATCTTGCGGACGACGTCGGTGTCGTCCCCGGCGACGCTCCCGGGGTAGAGCCGGACGGTGACGCGCCCCTGGGTCGCCGTCTTCCACTTCTCGGCCATCTCCTTGAGGATGAGGTGGTAGGTGGAGCCGTCCGGGGCGAGAGTCGCCATCTTCACGAGGACCTGGCCCTGCGCGGGGAGGGCCCCGGCGAGAAGGAGGACGAGCGCGGGAAGGAGTCGCCGCGCGGGGGCGGCGGAGCGGAGACGGACTTTCATCGTTCTACTCCAGGAAGAGCTCGTCGGCGCGGGCGAGGAGCCAGGCGGCACGGCGCTGCGAGACGGTGTTGGCGAGCCTCAGCTCGGGGACGGCGTCGGGGTCGACGGCGAGGGCCTTCTCGAGCATCTCCTCGAACTCGGCGCGGTTCTGGGCGCCCACGGAGACGCTCTCGGCGAAGGAGACGTAGGGGGCGGCCCGCCGGCCCGAGGAGAGGGCGACGGCGCGCTCGAGGTGCTTGCGGGCCCGCTCGACCGAGCCGCCGGCGGCGGCCGGGCGGCCCCCTTCGAAGGCGATGAAGAAGTCGTGGATCGTCCCCTGCCCGAACGCCTCGTCGAGCGCGAGCGCACGGCGTTCGAGCGCCTCGGCGAGGCCCTGGTCGGCCGTCAGCTCCGCGTTCTCCTTCGAGAGCGAGATCGCCGCGCCCCAGGCCGCGCCGGTCCAGTAGAGGAGCGGGACGTCGGCCTTCGTCGTCGCGGCGAGGGTCTTCCCGCGGAGGGCGTCGTCGCGCAGGCCCGCCTCGAACCCGGGATGCCGGGCCTCGAGCCCCCGCAGGCCGTAGCCCAGGGCGCGGGCGTAGAGCCTGCGCGCGCGGGCCCTGAGCCCGGTGGCCCGGGCGAGGTCCTTCTCCTCGACGTAGTCGGCTTCCGCCTGGACGAAGGCGAAGGCGTACTGGGTGAAGCCGCTCGCAGCGGCCAGGAGCAGTCCCTCGTGACGCGGGGACTCCGCGAGCAGGGCCTCGATCGTCTTCAGGCCGAAGGGGACGGCGGCCGCGACGAGCTCGGGGTCGTCGTCCGTCGCGTAGGTGTCGCCCCCCGCCGCGAGCGCGTTCCCGAGCGCGTTCACGGCCACTTTCCGGGCCGAGCAGCCGGAAGCGAGCAGGGCGGCGACGAGGAGGAGTGCGGCGGAGGTGCTCCTCGGGTTGCTGAACATCCGAGGCGAGAATAAACCGGCCGGAGGGGTACCCGCACCCGCGTCTGCTGGTACAGTCCGTTCAACCGGTCCACCGACAGAAGACGCCTGAGACGCCCGGGGAGGGCTATCGTGGCGAAAGGAGCGACGATGTCGCAGAGAGCGGTCTTCCGTGGTCTCCTCCTTTCGGGCCTTTGCCTCGTTTCCATCCTCGCGGCCTCGCCGGTCGACGCGCAGGGCGGGCCCGGGATCACGTTCTCGCCGAACCCCGTGATCTTCGGGCTCGGGGAGACCTCCCCGGTCATCACGGCGACCGTCGACTACGCCTCGACGCCTCCCACCGGCCTGCAAACGCTCAGCTTCAACGGGGGCTCGCTGCCCGTCGGCATCACGACGGACCCGTCTCCCGTCACCTTCATGCCGCCGACGGTCGGGACCACGACGACGGTCACTTTCCGTCTCGTCTCGGGTCCTTCGGCCTATCCCGGTCCCTCGGAGATCTCCGTCGAGACCAGCGGGGCTACCGGGCTCCTGAACTACGACCTCGACGACCTCACGGTCGCGCCCGCATCGGTCTCGGTCCAGGCCGGTTCGACGAGCGGCCAGCTCGCGGCGACGCTCGGCTACGACGACACCGTTCCCACGGGGCCTCAGCAGCTCGTCTTCACGGGGCTCCCGGCGGGGGCCGTCCCCTCTCCTTCGCCCGTGACGTTCCAGATCCTCCAGAATCCCTGGGCGGTCGTTCCCTTCGCCATCTCCACGAGCCTGGGGACTCCCCCGGGGAACTACACGGTGACCGTCGGAACGACTCCGCAGACGACGGGAACCGACACCTTCGTCCTCGCCGTGGCGCCCCCTCCCGCGTTCTCCGTCGTCCCCGGCGCGGCGGCGATCTCGGCCTGCCCGGGCGGCCCCGCCGTCCAGAACAGCGTGACCGTGACGCCGGAGGTCGGCTACGCGGGCGACCCGGTCGTCACGTTCCCGAACCTCCCGGCGGGGCTGATCGTCACGCCGCCATCGGTTCCCGTGCCCACGCTCCCGCCGGCCCAGTCCGTCTCCTTCGGGGTCTCGGCGGAGTCGGGCGCGTCCGCGGGCCCGCGGACCGTGAACGTCCTCGTTCAGGACTCCTTCGGGATCAGCGCGTCGACGAGCTTCACCGTCAACGTTGGAGTGCCGGACTTCACGCCCGTCGCCTCGCCTGCGAGCCTCTCGCTCGCCCCGGGAGGCGCGCCGGCCGTCCTGTCGGTTTCGGCGATCCCTGCCGTCTGCCCGCCCTACTCGAGCCTCTTCGTGTATCCCACCTCGGTCCCGCCGGGCGTGATCGTGGCCCCCGAGGGGGTGAACCTCGAGTTCCCGGCCTACCCGCCCGAGACGTTCACGATCACCGCGACCGAGTCGGCCGAGCCCGGGGCGTCGACCATCGAGTTCACCTACTTCGCCGACGGCGGGCCGGAGAAGACGCGCACCGTCGAGATCCTGGTCCGCGCGCCGGGAGACCTCTCGGTGGCGGCCGAGAAGGCGGCCATCGACGTCTGTCCCGGGGGTACCGCCGTCCCGAACTCGCTTCTCATAGAAGCCCTCGACGGTTACGCCGGCACGCCGACCGTGTCCTTCCCGGTCCTGCCGGCCGAGATCAGGATCACGCCCTCGACGGTGGCCGTCGGGACGCTGCCGCCCTCGCAGACAGTAGCCTTCGAGGTCTCCGCCGTCGCCGGGGCCCAGCCCGGGCAGAAGGTCGTCAACGTCCTCGTGAGCGACCCCCTGGGGCCGTCCGGGTTCACGAGCTTCGTCGTGAACGTCGGGGCCGCCGACTTCCTGCCGCTCGTCTCGCCGTCCGAGTTCACCCTCGATTCCGGCGGAGCGCCCGCCACCGTCACCGCTTCGCTCGCCGCGGGCTCCTGCTCGCCGCCGGCCCGCATCACCGTGACGCCGGCCGGCCTGCCCTCGGGAGTCACGGTGTCACCCGCCTCCGCCGAGCTCGTCGGCCCCGACTACGCCCCGGTCGTCTTCACGTTCACGGCGTCAGGCTCGGCCCCCGCCCAGAGCGTGCCCGCGGCGTTCACGTTCGCGCCGTCGACCGGCGAGTCGAGGACGGTCAGCGTCCCGGTCACCGTCGTGAGGAACGGCCGCATCGGAGTCGAGGTCGAAAGGGCCGTCGTGGACGTCTGCCCGGGCGGCGCCGACGGACCGAACTCCCTGACGATCACGACTCTCGACGGCTACACGGGGACCCCGACCGTCACCTTCCCGGGGCTCCCGGCCGGTCTTTCGGTCCTTCCGGACGTGATCGAGGTCCCGTTGGTCCCGCCCTCCCGCGTCGTCAGCTTCGCGGTGAAGGCCGCCCCTGGCACGCCGCCGGGGCCCGCGACCGTCACTGCGCTCGTGAGAGACCCCCGGGGCATCGAGACGGCGGTGACGTTCGTCGCGAACCTCCTTCCCGGGGACTTCAGTCCCGTCGTCCCCTCCACGGTCCTCCAGCTGAACGCCGGCGGAGCGCCGGGCTCTCTCGCCACGTCGGTCGAAGCCGGCCCCTGCGTCCCGACCTCCGAGATCGTCGTGACGCCCTCGGGCCTGCCGCCCGGCGTCGCGGTGACCCCGGCCGCGGCGGTGCTGACGCCGCCCGCGTTCGCGCCGGCGGAGTTCGTGTTCCAGGCCTCGACCTCGGCCTCGTCCGGCCCGTCGACGATCTCGTTCACCTTCACGCCGGTGAGCGGACCGGCGAAGACGGCGACCGCGACGATCGCCGTGTGTGGCCCGCCCGAGGCGCCCGACTCGCCGGTCGTGAGGCCGCTGGGAAATCCCGAAGGCCCCGTTACCGCGACCGACGTCCTCGACCTCTCCTGGGGGGCGCCCGGCGCCGGCTTCGTGCCGACCCGGTACGAGTGGAGGATCAACGGCGGGGCGTGGAACGGCGTGGCCACGACCTCGGCGACGGCGCCTCCGCGCGGGGCCGTCGACCCGGTCCAGCTCTTCGTGAGGGGTCACGCGTGCGACCCCGAGAAGGGCCCCGGGGCGGAGGCCTCGAGCCCCGTCTACTCGCTCGCTCCGCCCGTCGCGAGCTTCTCCGTGCCGGCCTCGGTCGTGGCAGGGCAGGCCGTGACGTTCACCGACACGTCCTCGCCCCAGGCGACGAGCTGGCTCTGGTTCCCGGGAGACGGGATGCCCGCGACGACGGTGCAGTCGCCCACGGTGACGTTCCCGGCGGCCGGTCCGAAGGTCGTCGTCCTCGTGGCGACGAACGGGTCCGGGAGCTCGACGAAGGCGACGACGGTCAACGTCCTCCCGGCATCGGCGTCGACGGCGGCCGCAAGCCTGGCGGTGCGTTCTCTCGACCGGCAGAAGGACGGACGCCTCGCGCTCGACGGCGTGGTGGTGGAGGCGGGTACGTCCATCATCCTGCGGCGTCTCGAGGGAGATGGGGCGGCCGTCGCTTTCCTCAGGCTCCTCGACGACGACGGTGCGCTCGTTCTCGAGCGGAGGCTCGTCGTGGCCGAAGGGGAGGCGGCCCGGCACGAACTGTGGGCGTGGGGCGCCCTCGGAACGTTCCGCGTCGAGCTCGTCGGGCCGGAAGGGCTGGAGGCGGTCGTCGAAGAGCTGGCGATTCCGTTCGGAGGGCGTGAGGAGCCGGTCAGGCCGGGCCGGCCGCGGGGAGTCGGAATCCGCTGAGACGCGCCAATCCCGGCAGGAGCCGGAGGGACGTCTCGGGTCGTTGCCCGCCGGGAAGTTCCGCCCGGCGGGCGATACCCCCCGCGGCCGGTGCTGCTACAGTAGCGGCACCGGCCCAGGGAAACGAGACGCCCGCGGCATCCCGGTAGGGAGGCCCGAGGCGAAAGGAGCGACGATGTCGCAGCGAGCGGTCCTCCGCGGTTTCTTCGTCTGCCTGCTCACACTCCTCGCGGCCCGGCCCGCCGCTGCGGCCATCACGTTCTCTCCCGATCCGGTCGTGGTGGGCGTGGGAGGGACTTCCGACCTGATCACGGCCCAGGTCGTCTTCGAGCCGGGACCGGCCGCCCCCCCGGGCGGCGTCCAGACTCTCGAGTTCGACGACCTCGTCTACTACGGCCTGTCGACCGAGCCGTCGACGGTGTCGTTCGTGACCGCGCCGGGGCAGATGTCCGCGACCGTCACCTTTCGCCTCGTCGCCCAGCCGACTGCCTATCCGAGCTTCTTCGAGGTGCCGGTCACCAACTCGCCGACCCCCGCAGGGTCAGGTCTCCTCAACGTCGAGATACGGCCCCTGTCGATCTCACCGGCCTTCGTCATCGTGCCGGCGGGGACGACCTCCGAGTCCCTGACGGCGACGATCGTCTTCGGAGGGGAGATCTTCCCCTCCGGGCCGCAGCAGCTCGTCTTCTCGGGGCTTCCCGCGGGTGCGACGACGGTGCCGTCCCCCGTCTCCTACAGCGTTCCGCCGCAGCAGTACGGCGCCCAGGTCCCGTTCCAGATCGCCGTCGGGCCGGCCGTCCCGTCCGGCACCTACGCGATCACGGTCTCGAACAGCCCGGTGCCCGCGGGCGAGGCGAGCTTCTTCCTGACCGTCCTGAACCCGGGGAGCCTCACGGCGACGGTCGAGAGGCCTTCCCTCTCCCTCTGTGCCGGCGGCGCGGCCGTCACGAACTCCGTGACGGTGAGCCCGGTCGACGACTACCAGGGGGGCGCCGTCGTGACCTTCCCGGCTCTCCCGGGCGACATCCTCGTCAGCCCCTCTACCCTCCCGGTGGGGACGATGCCGCCGGCGAGGACCGTCTCGTTCTCGGTCTCGGCCAGAGCGGGTGCGACGCCCGGCCCGAAGACGGTGAACGTCCTCGTGACGGGAGTGTCCGGGGTGACGGCGTCCGCGGTCTTCACCGCCGACGTGCAGGCCGGGGACTTCGCTCCCGCCGTCGCTCCGGCGGCGCTCACGCTGAACGGCGGCGGCGCGGCCGGTACCCTCACCGCTTCTCTCGCCCCCGGCGGCTGCCTTCCCACCGCGAACGTCGTCGTGACGCCGTCGGGCCTGCCGCCGGGAGTGACGGCGACCCCGGCCTCGGCGACGCTCGTGGCTCCGTCGTTCGCGCCGGTGGCGTTCTCGCTGCAGGCCTCCTCCTCGGCCGCGCCGGGGCCTTCGACGATCACGTTCACGTTCGTACCGACGAGCGGGGCCGCGAAGACGGCGACGGCGACGGTGACGGTCTGCGGGCCGCCCGCTGCGCCGGTCTCTCCGGTCGTACGGCCGCAGGGGAACCCGCAGGGGCCCGTCACGGCGACGGATTTCCTCGCGCTTTCCTGGGGCGTGCCGGCCTCGGGCTTCACGCCCACGAAATACGAGTGGCGGATCAACGGCGGGGCGTGGAACGCCGTGACGGCGACCGCGGGCACCGCTCCGCCGCGGGGCGCGATCGACCCGGTCCAGCTCTTCGTCAGGGGCTATGCCTGCAACCCGGAGCGGGGTCCGGGCCCGGAGGCGTCGAGCCCCGTCTACCCGCTCGCCGCGCCGGTGGCGAATTTCTCGATCCCGGCCTCGGTCGTGGCGGGGCAGGCGGTGACGTTCACCGACACGACTTCGCCGCAAGCGACGAGCTGGCTCTGGTTCCCGGGAGACGGGGTTTCCGCGACGACGGTGCAGTCGCCGACGGTGACCTTCCCGGCGGCGGGGCCGAAGGTGATCGTCCTCGTGGCGTCGAACGGGTCGGGGACGAGCTCGAAGGCGACGACGGTCAACGTCCTTCCTGCGTCGTCGGTGAGCGCGGCGGCGAGCGTCTCGGTCCGCTCTCTCGATCGGCAGCGGGACGGGCGGCTCGCGCTCGACCGCGTGGAGGTGGAAGAGGGGACGACGCTCGTCCTGAGGCGCCTCGAGGGAGAGGGCGACGCGGTCGCGTACCTGCGGCTTCTCGACGGGGAGGGGCGGGTCGCGGTGGAGCGGCGGCTCGTCCTGGCGGAGGGAGAAGAGGCGCGGCACGACCTTTCGGCCTGGGGCGCCACCGGGGCGTTCCGCGTCGAGCTGGTCGGGCCGGAGGGGCTCGAGGCGGTCGTGGAAGATCGGGCGATCCCGTTCGGAGGGCCCGAGGAGCCGGTGAGGCCGGGCCGGCCGCGGGGCGCTGGAATCCGCTGAGCGGCGCCGGGGCCGGGTCGTCCTTCGTCAGAGGCGGACGACGACCCGGTTCCGCCCGGCCGTCTTCGCCTCGTACATCAGGCCGTCGGCGCGCTTCAGGACGTCGACGGCCTCCTCGCCCTTCCTCACGATCGTGGCGCCGATCGAGACCGTGACGCCGAGCGATCCCGACGGCAAGGGCAGCTCGGAGTGCTCGACGAGCCGGCGGGCGCGGTCGGCGATCATCGGCAGGTTGAAGTCGGTCACGTTCGCCAGGAGGACGACGAACTCCTCCCCTCCCCAGCGGCCGACGAAGTCGAGTGAGCGGGCCGAGCGGGCGAGGGTCGTGGCGACCATCTTCAGGACGGCGTCCCCCGTGGCGTGCCCGTGGGCGTCGTTGACTTCCTTGAAGCGGTCGACGTCGACGAAGAGGACGCCGAAACGGAAACCGTAGCGCGCGAGCTCGGCCATCTTCTCTTCGAGGACGACCTCGGCGTACCGGCGGTTCCCGATGCCCGTGAGGGGGTCGAGGAAGACGATCTCGGTCAGCTCCTCGACGCGGCGGATGGCGTCCATCCGCTCGGTCTGGTCGGTGAAGACCTCGACGGCGCCGACGACCGCGCCCTCGGGGTCGCGCACGGCGACGGCCTCGACCCGCACGGGGACCCGGTGCCCGGCCCGGTGGTGGAGGAAGAGGTCGGCGCGGTGGGGAACGCCGTCGGCCAGGGCCTTCGAGATCGGGCAGCCGTTCCGGCAGATCCCGTTCCCGTCGGCGTCGACGTGCCGGAGGACCCCGTCCTCGCACGACCGGCCGATGACGTCGCGGGGCGCCCAGCCCGTGATGGCCTGGGCGCCCCGGTTCCAGAACGTGATCTTCCGCGAACGATCGACGAAGTAGACGCCGTCGTTCAGGTGGTCGAGCAGCTCCTTCGCGAAGCCCTCGGGAAGCGCCATGCGGCGTCCCTCCGTCAGAAGGGCGGGACGAAGACCTTCAGGACCTCCTCGGTCGTCAGCCCCTCGTGACCCTCCATGGCCTTGACCCGCTGCCCCTCGAGACGGTCGAGGAGCGACGGTTCGTGCGCTTCGTAGAGGACCCCCGTCGTCAGGACGTCCTTCTCCCTCGTGAACGAGAACGCGGCCGACCGGTTGAACCGGTCGTACCCCTCGGGGAGGCTCCTGAGCTTCGCCTTCATCACCTTGAACTGGTCGTCCCCGCGCCAGGTGACGCAGGGGGACATGACGTTCAGGAAGGCGAAGCCGTGGTGGCTCATGCCGGCGACCATCAGGTCGACGAGGCTCTTCATGTCGCCCGAGAAGCCGCGGCCGACCCACGTCGCCCCGAAGGAGATCGCGAGCTCGCACGGGTCGACGGAGGGCTCGGGGTTCCCGTAGAAGGTCGATTTCGTCTTGTCGCCCGACGGGGTCGTCGGGGCGACCTGCCCCTTGGTCAGCCCGTAGATCTCGTTGTCCATGAGGACGTAGAAGATGTCGAGGTTCCGGCGGGAGGCGTGGAGGAAGTGGTTGCCGCCGATGGCGAGGCCGTCGCCGTCGCCGCCGACGGCGACGACGTTCAGCCCGGGGCGCGCGACCTTGATACCCGTCGCGATCGGGAGCGCCCTCCCGTGGACGCTGTTGAAGCCGTAGGCTTCCACGTAGCCCGGGAGACGCGAGGAGCAGCCGATGCCGGAGACGACGACGGTGTTCCAGGGCTCGAGCTGCAGCTCGGCCATCGCGCGGTACATGGCGGAGACGACACCGAAGTCGCCGCAGCCGGCGCACCAGACGGGCTTCAGGTCGCTCTTGTAGTCGCCAGGGTTGAATCGGGGGAGGGCGGGGGTCTCGACGACGCTGCTCACGCGGTCACCTCTTCGCGGACGGCGGATTCCGCCAGGACGCTCTCGATGCGGCTCTTCACCTCGGTCACGGAGAGGTTCATGCCGCCGGAGCGCGCGAAGACGCGCGTCCCGGCGGGAAGGTCGACCAGGGTCCTCAGGTAGTGGTAGAGCTGCCCGACGAAATTCACCTCGAGGAAGACGAGGTTCTTCACGCTCGCCATGTACTCCACCAGGGCCGTCTTCGGGAACGGCATGATGATGCGGGGAACGAACGCCGAGACGCTCACGCCCTTCGTCGCGAGCTCCTTCATCGCCTCTTCCACCGGGCCCTTCGAGGAGCCCCAGCAGACGATGCCGACGTCGGCCTTTTCGGCGCCGAAGCGCTCGAAGAGGGGGTACTTCTCCTCGACGAACTCGAGCTTGCGGAATCTCTTCCGGCTCATCTTCTCGTGGACGACGTGCGACGACGCGGGGCGCGCCATCTCGTCGTGCTCGAGGCCGTTCGTCTGGTAGATCCCGTCCTTCATCGAGGGGAAGCTCATCGGGGAGACGCCGCTCGGCGTCTCGACGTAGCGCTTGTACTCGACGAGCTCCTCGGCCGTGGGCGTCCGGCGGTCGATCACCTCGTGGACGAGGTTGGCCTTCTCCACCGTCTGCCGGCGCTGCCCGACGGCCTGGTCGGAGAGGACGATGACGGGGAGCTGCGTCTCCTCGGCGATGTTGAAGGCGTCGACGGTGGCGTGGAAGCAGTCCTCCACGTCGGTCGGCGCGAGAACGACGCGGGGTGCGTCGCCGTGCGAGCCGAAGACCGCGAGGTACAGGTCCGACTGCTCCGACTTCGTCGGGAGGCCCGTGGAGGGGCCGCCGCGCTGGACGTCCAGGATGACCACGGGGACTTCGGCCATCGAGGCGAGCCCGAGCATCTCGGCCATGAGCGAAAGGCCCGGGCCGGACGTGGACGTCATCGACTTCACGCCCGCGAACGAGCCGCCGATGATGGCCCCGAGGGCCGAGAGCTCGTCCTCGGTCTGGACGATGCGACCACCGGCGCGGGGGAGCCACTCGGAGAGGAAGTGGAGGACCTCGGAGGAGGGAGTGATGGGGTATCCGGCGAAGAACCGGCAGCCGGCGTGGAGCGCCGCGACGGCGGCGGCCTCGTTCCCCGACATGACGAGCTTGGGCTCGGTGATGGCGTACTCGAGCTTGCGGGCCGAGACGTCGATCCCGAGGGTCCCCGCGAACTCGCGCCCGGCCGTGAACCCCTTCAAGTTGGCCTCGAGAACCCCGGCCTTCTTACTGCCGAACTTGAACTCGACGGCGCGCTTCACCGACTCCGGCGGTATGCCGAACAGCTCGGCGAGGATCCCGAGGGTGACGATGTTCTTCGCCGCCTTCGTCCCGGTCGCCTTCGTGGCAATCTCGACGAACGGCACCGGGATCCAGGTCGCGTGAGTGGCGGTCGGGATCTTCACCTCGGAGAGGGGCGTGGCGTCGGTGGCCTCGTAGAGGATCACCGCGTCGGCCTTCGGCACGACCTCTCCCTTGAAGCGGGCGAAGTCGGCCCAGTTGAAGACGACGAGGACGTCGACGGCGTCGCCCTGGGCGGAGATCGGCTCGGCCGACATCCTGAGGACGCAGGAGGACTCGCCTCCCCGGATCTGCGGCCCGTAGGCCTCCACCTTGATGACGTTCAGGCCGTCTCGGGCGCCGGCCTGGGCCATCATGTCGCCCATCGTCACGACGCCGTCGCCGCCCGAGCCGACCATCGCGAGCGTGAGGTCTCTCGTAGGCATTTCGGAACCCTCCACGGGCCGCTCTGCAGCCCAAATCAGTCGCCGGGAGTCTCTTACGGTCGGGCCCCGAGATCCATGATGCCGATGCATCAGGGGGGCGCGACGGGCCGCAGCACTATAACCCCTGAGGGCTTACCGGGGTCCGACGGAGGAGTCGCGGCCCGGTTTCGGGTCCGCGCGGCGCACGAAGTACCATTCGCGCGCATGAAGTCGCACTCCTCCCGCCCCGCGTCTTTCGCCCTCGTCGCCGTCTCCTCCTTCCTCGCCCTCTCTTGCGCGAAAGCGCCGGCGCCCCCTGCCGGCGAGCCCGCGGCGGCTCCCGGGGCGCCTTCGGCCCCCCTCGCCGACGCGCACGGCGGCGGCGCCACCGCCCCCGTCTCCACCCTCACCGGCACCGTCCTCGAGACGATGGACGCCGCGGGCTACACCTACCTGAAGCTGAAGACGGCCGACGGCGAGGCCTGGGCCGCCGTGAACGAGTCGAAGGTCGCGGTGGGCGACGTCGTGACCGTCCTGAACCCGATCGCAATGGCCGGGTTCGAGAGCCCCACGCTGAACCGGACCTTCGACGAGATCTTCTTCGGGACCCTCGGCCCCGCCGCGGGCGCCGGACCGGCCGAGGCCTTCCCGCTGGCCCGCTCCTCCTCGGCGGCCGCGGGGACGCCGGCGATGCCCCCGGGGATGGCGGCCCAGCACGCTTCCGCCGCGGCTGGCCCCGAGGTGACCGAGAAGATCTCCGTCGCGAAGGCCGAGGGCCCCGACGGCCGGACGATCGCCGAGCTCTTCGCCCAGCGCGCCGCGCTGAACGGGAAGCCGGTTTCCATCCGCGGGAAGGTCGTCAAGTACAACGCGGGGATCATGGGGAAGAACTGGATCCACCTCCGCGACGGCTCCGGCACGCCCGAAGGGAAGGACCACGACGTCACCGTCACGACGAACGACGCGGTCGCCAAGGGCGACGTCGTCCTCGTGAAGGGGGTCGTCGCCGTCGACCGCGACTTCGGCTCGGGCTACACCTACGCCCTCGTCGTCGAGGACGCGAAGGTCACGAAGTAGAGGGGGCGCCTCTCAGTCGTCCGCCTTCCCGAGCCAGTGGGGGTCGGGGAGGCGGAGGCCGAGGCGGACGGAGGCCATCCTGAGGAGGACGATCGTCGCGAAGCCGGCGGCGTCGGCGATCGACTGCGGAACCTGGAGCCACGGCCCGGCGAGGACGACCCAGCAGCCGGCGAACGACGACGCGGCGTAGAGGGCGCCGGGCCGGAAGATGGCGGGGATCTCGCGGACGAGGACGTCCCTGAGGACGCCGCCGAAGGTCCCGGTGATGACGCCGATCAGCGACGCCGGCAGGGGCGGGAGCCCCGCTTCCAGCGCGTAGCGGACGCCCGTGAGGCTGAAGAGCGCGAGGCCGAGGGAGTCGACGAACGTCGCGCGCCGGTCGAGGGCGTCGGCGAAGGCAAAGGCCTTCCGGCTGTAGACGAAGAGGAGGCAGAGGAGGAGCGTGAGGAACACGTACTCCTTGCTGCTGACCCAGAAGAATGGCCGCCGCTCGAGGAGCAGGTCGCGGAGCGTCCCGCCGCCGAACGCGGTGACGAGGGCGAGGGTGAACGTCCCGACGAGGTCCATCCGGGCCCGCGCCGCGGTCATCATCCCCTCGACGGTCATGACGACGACGGCCGCGGCCTCGACGGCGATCGTCAGCTGGGGAAGGGCGGGCTTCACTGCGACGGGAGTGTAGCCGGGAGGGGTGCGGGCCTGGCGACCGGCTTCAGCCTCCCCAGCGGTACGAGGTAGAGCGCGAAGAGCGCCCCCGTCGCGACGAGCGCGACGCGGATTCCCCCGGCCTCCACGAGGGCGCTGCCGACGAGCGGGCCCAGCATCATGCCGACGGCGTAGGCGACGTTCACGAGGGAGAAGACGCTCCCGAAGCTGCGGCTTCCCATCGCCTCGACGGCGTCGGCGAGGCCGGGGCTGACGGGGCTCATGACGAACGACGCGACGACGCCGAGAGCGGCCATCGAGACGGCGACGGCGAGCTTCGTGGCCTGGAACGCCGGGAGCGGGACGAGGAGGGTCGCCAGGACGAACCCGACGCGGAGGACCGGGAGGCGGCCGAACCGGTCGGAGAGCCGCCCCATGAGCGGCGAGGTGAGGGTGTGGGTGAGCGCCGCGGCGGCGAAGAGCATCCCGATCTCCGAGGCCCCCATCTCGAGGTCGGCGTCGAGGTGGAGCGGGAGCGTCGACTCGAGGACCGCCCAGAGCGCGGCCCCGAGAGCCATCGCCCCGGCGAAGGTCCGGACGGTGGCGTTGCCGAGGAGGCCGGTCAGGCCGACCCGCTCGCCCGCCGGCGGGTCGGCGTCGCGAAGGAGGAAGACCCGCGCGGCGGCGTCGGCGAGGGCGACGACGGCGACGAGGAGGAACGGGCTCCGCGGTCCGAAGCTCTCGCTGAGGAAGCCCGAGACCGGCGGGCCGAGGAGGACGCCGACGTTGGCGGCGGCGAAGGCGGTCGCCATCGCCTGGCCGCGCCGCTCCGACGGGAATCCCTCGGCCAGGAGCGCGAGACCCGAGGTCCAGGTGGCGGCCGCGGCGAGCCCCTGCAGGACGCGGGCGAGGACGAGGAGCGGGTAGGAGGAAGAGAAGGCGAAGAGGAGCGTCGTCGCCGCGAGGCCGACGAGCCCCCAGAGGAACGGCCTGCGGCGGCCGATGCGGTCGGAGAGGCGGCCGAGCGGCCAGGTGCCGGCGAGGATGGCGGCGGCGTAGACACCGAAGAGGACGCCGACCTCCATCTGCGAGAGGCCCAGGGACTTCGCGTAGTGCGGAAGGAGCGGGACAAGGAGGTAATAGAGGATCGAGTCCGTGAAGAAGGCGAGCCCCACGACGACGAGGAGAGCGGTGGGGGAGGTGCGGCGAGGCACGGTCGCATGGTAGCCGGACGGGCGGTCGCCCTCGAGGCGTCGGGGGCCGCAGCGTCGCCTAGAATGGGCTGGAGGGACGCCGTTGACGGAAAAGGGGCTCGGGGCTACCTGGCAGGTCTTCCGCCTCACGCTGCGCGGCACGGCATCGGAGTACGCGAAGGCCCACGTACCCCGCGTCTCGACGCTCCCGCTGGAGCCGGCGGACCCCGAATGGCTGGCGCCGATGGTCAACGCGGTCCTCGCCGAGCTCGACCGGACCTCGGTCGCGGACGAGGCGAGTCCGGTCCTGCGCTCGCTCAAGCAGGCCTTCCGACCGAGCCCGGAACAGAGGGAACGGCGGAGACTGCAGAAGGCGTTCGACGCCTACGCCAGGGCGTGGCAGGCCCGGGCCGCGACCTGACGCCCGGCGAGCCTCAGGGAAGGAAGCGTTCGGCGAGGTCCGCGGGGAGGCGAGGGCAGGCGCCCTCCGGCCGGGCTAGGAGCCGCCCCCGGACGTGGGCCACGAGGGAGTAGGTCGCGTCGCGCAGGGGCCTCGGAACGAGCGCCAGGCACCGGGCGAGGCCTCGCCACGCTCCGCCGAGCCGGGCGAGCGCGTGGAGAGCGGCGTCGGAGCGGAAGAGCAGGCGGCCGTCGGCCGTCAGGAGGACGACGGTGGCCGGGAACGGAGCAGCCGCCGTCTCCGCGAGCCGGGCGCTCGCCGTCTCGCCGCCGAGAGGAGCGAAGAGAAACCTCGAGCCGTCCCGGTCGCGCCGGGCGAGAAAGGCGACGCTCCTGTGGCAGAGGCCGCAGCCGCCGTCGTAGAGGACGAGGTCGGGCACGAGGAGGATTGTGGGCCACGGCGAGGGGCCATATGACAGACGTCATGCTGCATCGCATTCGAGCGGCGAACCCGCTTGACGGACCTTCGTCGCGAGGCGAGAGTCTCACTCGTGACCGCAAGAAACGACCACCTGGTCCGATTGGAGGCAGGGCCGTGAGGCGGGGGGCCGTTCTCGCCGAGACCCTCGCGGGCCTTCTCCTCGGTACGGCCCTCGGCGTCGGGACCTACACCTTCGTCTACGCCAAGGGGGCCTCCTACCTCTCCAACGACCCGAACGCGTGCGCGAACTGCCACGTCATGACCGAGCAGCTCGACGGCTGGTCGCGGGGGAGCCATCGGGAGGTCGCGACGTGCAACGACTGCCACACCCCGCCGGGAATCGTCGGCAAGTACGCGACGAAGGCCTCGAACGGTTTCTGGCACTCGTACGCCTTCACCTCCGGGCGGTTCCCCGACCCGATCCAGATCACGGACCGCAACCGCCGCGTCACCGAGAAGGCGTGCCGGAAATGCCACGAAGACGTCGTTCACGCCATCGACCGGGTCACGCGCGGGGGCAGGGAGCTCTCGTGCATCGAGTGCCACCGGTCGGTCGGCCACCCGCACTGAGACACCGCGCAGGGAGCGAGGAAGAGACATGACCGAGAAGAAGACCGGCACCACGAGGACCATCCTCGTCGTCGGCGCCATCGCCGCGGCCGCCGCCGTCGGCGTCACGGCGCTCCTCGTCAACATCATCGAGCACAAGCAGGAAGCCCGGAACCCCTTCTTCCGGGTCGTCGACCTCGACGACGACACCGAGGACCCGGCCGTCTGGGGGAAGAACTTTCCGATCCAGTTCGACTCCTACAAGCGGACGGTCGACATGGTGCGGACGCGGTTCGGGGGGAGCGAGGCCCTCCCGAGGACGCCGACCGACGCGGACCCGAGGTCCGTCGTGGCGCAGTCGAAGATCGAGGAAGACCCGCGCCTGAAGCGGATGTGGCTCGGCTATGCCTTCGCGGCCGACTTCCGCGAGGAGCGGGGCCACGCCTACATGCTCGACGACCAGACCTTCACCGAGCGCCAGCAGGTCGTCAAGCAGCCCGGCACGTGCATGAACTGCCACGCCTCGACGTACGTGGCGATGAAGAAGCTCGGGGACGGCGACCTCTTCAAGGGCTTCGAGGCGATCAACCAGATGCCCTATTTCGAGGCGCGCAAGCTGGTCAACCACCCGGTCACCTGCATCGACTGCCACGACTCGCAGTCGATGGCGCTGCGCATCACGCGTCCCGCGTTCATGGAGGGGATCCGGGCTTTCAAGGCGTCGCAGGGCGTCGCGGACTACGACGTGAACAAGCAGGCGACCCGGCAGGAGATGCGGACCTACGTCTGCGCCCAGTGCCACGTGGAGTACTACTTCAAGGGGGAGGAGAAGCGGCTCACGTTCCCCTGGCACAAGGGGCAGAAGGCCGACCAGATCCTCGCCTACTACGACGAGGTGGGGTTCAAGGACTGGACGCACGCCGAGACGGGCTCGCCCAACCTGAAGGCGCAGCACCCCGAGTTCGAGATGTACAGCCAGGGGATCCACGCGCGATCCGGCGTCGCGTGCGCCGACTGCCACATGCCCTACACGAAGGTCGGCGCGATGAAGGTCTCCGACCACCACGTGAGGAGCCCGCTCCTGAACATCAACAAGGCCTGCCAGACCTGCCACCGCTGGACGGAGGAGGAGCTGAAGGGCCGCGCGGAGACGATCCAGGCGCGGAACACCGAGATGCGCGACCTCGCGATGGACGCCCTCATGTCGCTCATCGACGACCTCAAGGCCGCGAAGGAGGCCGGGAAGTCCGACGAGGAGCTGGCCGTCGCGAGGAACTACCAGCGCCGCGCATCTTTCCTCGTCGATTTCGTCGAGGCCGAGAACTCCAGCGGGTTCCACGCCCCGCAGGAGGCGGCCCGCGTCCTGGCGCAGTCGATCGACGCCTCGCGAAAGGGGCAGCTCGCCGTCCGCGGCGCGCCTCCCGCGACGACCGTCGCTCCTCAGCAGAAGGTCGAAGCGCCGGCAGCCCCGGCGGCCCCGGCCGTCCCCGCGAAGGTCGCAGCCCTCGACGCGCGCTGAGCCATTCGCCGCAGGCCGCGCGAGAATAGCGGCGTGGACCGCGCAGCCTACGACGCCCTGACGAATGTCCTCGTGACGAGGCTCGAGGCCGACCCGCGCGTCGTCGGCCTCGTGGCCCTCGGCTCGATGTCGGTGGCGGGGCTCGCTCCCGACGAGTTCTCCGACCACGACTTCTTCGTCGTCACCGCGGCGGGGGAGCAGGAGGGCTTCCGAACCGGCCTCTCGTGGCTTCCGGGCCACGAGAGGGCCGTCCTCGTCCATCGCGAGACGGAGCACGGGCTGAAGGTCGTCCTGCCGGACGGGCACCTCCTCGAGTTCGCGGTCTTCGACCTCGAGGAGCTGCTCGTGGCGCGGGCGAACCGCTACGCGGTCCTCCTCGACCGGGGCGGTGTGGCGGAGCGGATGGCCCGCGTTGCGGCGAAGCCCGTCGAGGCGTACTCCGACCGCTGGCTCTCGGGCCAGCTCCTCGGGAACCTCCTCGTCGGCGGCGGGCGCGCCGCGCGCGGCGAGCTCCTTTCGGCACGTCTCTTCGTGACCGGGCACGCGCCGGGCCACCTCCTGCGCCTGCTCGCCCGTCACGTCCCGGCCGAGGTGGAGACGCCCCTCGACGACCTCGACCCGTTCCGCCGCTTCGAGAGGGCGTACCCGGGCCTCGGCGGGCAGCTGAACGCCGCCCTCGCCCTCCCGCCGCTCGACGCCGCCCTCGCCCTCCTCGACGTCGCCGCGCGCGAGCTGGAGCCGCGCCTCCCGGGCTGGCCGGCGGCCGCGGCGACGGCCGTCCGGAATCGACTCGCCAGGGCGCGGGAATGCGGGGCCGCCGGGTAGAATCCCCGGTTGCCATGCTGTTCAAGACGATCATCGAGCCCTTCCGCATCAAGTCGGTCGAGTCGGTCAAGTTCACGACCCGCGAGGAGCGCGAGAAGGCGCTCGTCGAGGCCGGGTACAACGTCTTCCTCCTCCACGCGGACGACGTCCTCATCGACCTCCTGACCGACTCCGGCACGGGCGCGATGTCCTCCGCCCAGTGGGGCGCCCTGATGCAGGGGGACGAGAGCTACGCCGGGAGCCGCTCGTTCTACCGCTTCCGGGACGTCGTGAAGGACCTGACGGGCTACGCGCACATCATCCCGACCCACCAGGGGCGCGCGGCCGAGCGGATCCTCTTCCACACGATCCTGAAGCCGGGGATGGTGATCCCGAGCAACACGCACTTCGACACGACCCGCGCGAACATCGAGGTCGAGGGGGCCGAGGCCCGCGACCTCGTCATCGCCGAGGGGAAGGTCCCGTCGCTCGTCCACCCCTTCAAGGGGAACATGGACCTCGGGAAGCTGGAGAAGACGCTCGTCGAGGACGGCGAGAGGGTCCCGATCGTGATGGTGACGATCACGAACAACTCCGGCGGCGGGCAGCCCGTCTCCCTCGAGAACATCCGCGGGATCCGCGCCCTCTGCGACAGGTACGGCAAGCCGTTCATCATCGACGCCTGCCGCTTCGCCGAGAACGCCTGGTTCATCAAGCAGCGAGAGCCGGGGCAGGCGGAGAGGACGCCGAAGGAGATCGCGCAGGAGGTCTTCTCCCTCGCGGACGGCTGCACGATGTCGGCCAAGAAGGACGGCCTCGCGAACATCGGCGGCTTCCTCGCCCTGAACGACGACCGCCTCGCCGCCTCCTGCCGCAACCTCCTCATCCTCACCGAGGGCTTCCCGACCTACGGCGGCCTCGCCGGCTACGACCTCGAGGCGATCGCCCGGGGGCTCGAGGAGGTCGTCGAGGAGCCCTACCTGCGCTACCGGATCCGCTCGACCGCCTACCTCGCCGACAAGCTGACGGCGGCCGGCGTGCCGATCATCCAGCCCGCGGGCGGCCACGCCGTCTACATCGACGCGCGGGCGATGCTCCCGCACGTCCCGCCGCTCGAGTACCCCGGCATCGCCGTCGCAAACGCGCTCTACGTCGAGGCGGGGATCCGCGGCGTCGAGATCGGGACGGTGATGTTCGGCCTGCAGCCGGACGGCACGGAGAAGCCCGGGGCGATGGACCTCGTGAGGCTCGCGATCCCGAGGCGGGTCTACACGCAGTCGCACGTCGACTACACCGCCGAGGGGGTCCTCGAGGCCTTCCGCAAGCGGGACGAGCTCGGCGGGTACCGGATCACGGAAGCGCCGAACGTCCTCCGGCACTTCACGGCGCGTTTCGCCCCGCTCTGAGCCGGTCGCGCGCTGCGGGGGTCACGGGACGGAGGGGGGCGCCCCGACGTCCCGCTCACGGTCCCGTCAGCGCGGCGGCGGTCCCGGCGGCATGTCGAACGCCCCCGAGCGAGGCGGCGCAGAGCCGTCGGGGACGCGGATCGAGAAGGCGCTCCCGAGCCCTTCCGCGCTCCGGACCGCGATCTCGCCTCCGAGCAGGGAGACGAGCCGGCGCGTGAGAGCCAGGCCGAGGCCCGCGCCGCCGAACTTCCGTGAGGTCGACGTGTCGGCCTGGGTGAACGGCTGGAAGAGCCGGGCGATCTGCTCGTCGCTGATCCCGGGGCCGTCGTCCTCGACGACGAAGACGAGCAGGGGGCGGCCGTTCTTCGTCTCGCGGACGACGGAGAGCGTGACGTTGCCGTCCTCGGTGAACTTGCAGGCGTTGCCGGCCACGTTCACGAGCGCCTGCCGGACCTTGATCCGGTCGGAGGTGATGGTTCCGGCGGCCTCGGCGCCGCGGACCATGAAGCGGTTGCGGTTCTGGCGGGCGAGCGGCCGGACGATCGCCTCGACCTCGGAGCAGAGCTCGCGGACCTGGAAGGCTTCGAGGTGGAGGTCCATCTTTCCGGCCTCGACGGTCGCGAGATCGAGGATGGTGTCTATGAGCTGGAGCAGGTGCCGGCCGGCGGCGCGGACCTTCCGGACGTCGCCGGTGAGGTCGGGGCGGCCCGCGAGGTGGACCTCCTCCTCGAGGATCTCGCTGTAGCCGATGATCGCGTTGAGCGGCGTCCGCAGCTCGTGGCTGACGTTCGCGAGGAAGGTGCTCTTGGCGAGGCTCGCCTGGCGGGCCCGGTCCTCGAACGCGGAGACGCGGGCGGCCATCTCGCGCAGCTCGACCACCCGCTCCTCCAGGCGGCGCTCGAGGTTCTCTGCCTGCTCCCGGAGCCGGCGGACGCGCCACCTCACGGCGGCGGCGAAGAGGAGCGCGGCCGCAAGGACGTAGAGCGCAGCGGCCCAGGGGGCCCGCCAGGGAGCCGGCGCGACGGAGAAGGCGATCGTCCGCTCCTCGGAAACCGCGCCGGCGCCGTCGCGGCCGGTGACGCGGAAGACGTATCGTCCCGGCGGGAGCCAGGGGTACTCCTTCTTCCAGTCGGGGACCCACTCGGAGTCGTTCTCGTCGAGCCCGTCGAGCCGGGTCCGGTATCGCGCTTGGGTCTCGCGCTCGTCGGTCAGGAGGGCGAACTCGAAGAGGAGGTGGGCCTCGTCGTGCCGGAGCCTCTCGCCGGGGCGAAGCGGGCGGTCGCGGGCGACGACGCGCGCCGTCTCGAGGACGAGCGGCTTCGGTGCGGCGGCGGGCTCCTCGCGCGAGACGTCGAGGACGGCGAGGCCGCTGCCGGAACCGGTCCAGAGCCGGCCGAGGTCGTCGACGTGGGCGGCGAAGCACTCGTTCCCCGGCAGGCCGTCCTCCACCGTGAAGACGTTCACGTCGTACGAGGCGAGGTCGTCGAGCGGCGGGGCCCGCGGCGTCAGGCGGGCGACCCCGCGGTTCGTCAGGAGGTAGACCCGCCCGCGGTCGTCGCTGACGACCTGGTTCACCGACCGGCCGGGAAGCGCGGGGCGGGAGCCTTCGGAGAGGTGCTCGAACCGGGGCGGGCGGGAGGTGGGGTCGACGCGGACGGCGCCTCCCCGCGTCGCGGCCCAGAGCCACGCCCCGCCGCCGCTCCTCCGCTCGAGGTGGAGGGAGACGACGACGTCGTCGGGAAAGCCGGCCCGCGCGTCGAGGAACCGGACCTGTCCGTCCTCGAGCCACGCGAGGCCGCCCCCGTAGGTGCCCATCCAGAGGACCCTTCGCCCGTCGGTGTCGAAGGTCTCGGCGAGCGAGGTGACCGGGTTGACGGGGAGGCCGTCCTCGACGGCCCAGCTCTCGAACCGGTCACCGGAGAGCCGGGCCAGCCCTCCGTGCGTCCCGACCCAGAGGTCCTCCCCGGAGGGAAGGAGCGCGAGGACCCGGTCGTTCGGGAGGCCGTCGGCGCTCGTGAAGCTGCGCAGCCGCGTCCCCGAGAGCCGGGCGAGCCCCCCTTCCGTGCCGATCCAGAGGACGTCGCCCGCGGGCGAGGCGGCCGGCGCCAGGGCATTCACGGTGGCGTCCGGAAGGCCGGCCCCCCGGCCCAGGAGAATGAAGCGCCCGTCCCGGAAGCGCGCGAGGCCCGCGTCGGTTCCGACCCAGAAGCCGGCCCGGCCATCCGGCTCCCGTGTCGAGCGGATGGCGTAGACCGGCCCGGCCGGCAGGCCGGCAGCACTCTCGAGCGTCCGGAATGCGCCGAACCGGATCCGGACGATGCCGCCGCCCTCCGTCCCGAGCCAGACCGTGTCCTGCACTCCCCGGCCGCGCACCATAGAGAGGGCCCCGCTCGCCGGCAGGCCGGTGTCGGAGCCGTACGCGACGGTGTCCGAGGGGCCGATCCGGTGGATTCCGCTCCCGAGCGTCGCGACCCAGACGGCCTTCTCGCCTCCGGGCCCGGAGGCCTCGAGGATGGCGTTCACGGAGGAGCGGGGGAGGCGGGGGTCGGTCTCCGGCGTTCTCCAGCCGCGCGGCGACAGGACGTAGAGGCCGCGCCGCGTGCCCGCGTAGAGCTGCGTCCCCCCCTCGGCCGCGTCGGTCTCCAGGAGCGCCCTGACGACGGGGCGGGGATCCTCCGGCGGGGGCGGGACGGCGGCGAGGACGTCGCTTTCCAGGAGAGCGAGGCCCGTGCTCGTGCCGACCCAGACCGCCTCCGGGTCCTTCTGCGAACGGGCCGGCGTGATCGCGTGGACCGCTCCCGAGGGGAGCCCGTCCTCCCGTTCCCACCGTTTCCAGGCGCCGTCGCGCAGCCGGTAGAGGCCCCACCCCGCGGTGCCGACCCAGATCGAGGTCGCCCCGTCGGGGCCGCGGGTCTCGGCCAGCGACCAGACGACGTCGGAAGGCCCCGGCAGCGCCGGGACCTCCGGATCGAAGCTCCCGTCGCGGTAGCGGAGGAGGCCGCTCCCCTCCGTCCCGACCCAGAGGCTTCCGTCCGAAGCTCCGAGGAGGGACCGCACGGACCGGGACTTCGTGCCGTCGGGAAACGTCACGGTCCGGAAGACGCGCCCGTTCCAGGCGGCGAGGCCGTCGCGTGTCCCGACCCAGAGGTAGCCGCGCGTGTCGATCGCCAGCGCCTGCCCGGTGTTCTGCGGGAGACCGTCGCGGTCGGAGAAGACCCTGTACGAGGGGCTCGCGAGCACGGCCGGGTCGGCCGGGCCGGCGGCCTGCGCGCAGCCCGCTCCGACCAGCAGGAGGGCGGCGAAGGCTCTCAAAGCGAGATGGACCCCTTGCGGAACGCCGTCTTCCCGAGGAGCGCGTTCACGACGACGGGTCGCCCCTGCCGGGCCGAGCGGAAGGCCCGCCCGAGGAGCGCCGCCGCGGCCCCCGGGTCGTCGAGGAGAAGCCCCTCGCCGCCCAGGCCGCGCGCCGCCTCGTGGTAGTCCGTGGCGTTGAGGACGGTTCCGACGTCGTCCTTCAGGATCTCGACCTGCTCGCGCGCGATCTGCGTCCACCCCGCGTCGTTCCCGACGACGGCGACGACGCCGAGGCCGTGACGGACGAACGTGTCGACCTCGACGAGGCCGTACCCGGCCGAGCCGTCGCCCCAGAGGAGGAGGATGTCCTCGCCCGGGCGGCAGAGGGCCGCGCCGAGCGCGAAGCCCGCGCCGACGCCGAGCGTTCCGAACACGCCCGGGTCGAGCCACGAGAGAGGACCCCGCGGGCGGAGGACGTACGATGCGGTGGCGACGAAGTCGCCGCCGTCCGCGACGACGACGCTGCGCGGCGGGAGGGCCTCCTCGATCCGGCGGCAGAGCGCGACCGGGTCGAGCGCCCCCTTCCCGCCGGCGGGGGACGCGGCGATCTCCGCGTCGCGTACCGCGTCGCGCTCGCGAAGGCGCGAGAGCCAGGGGGCGCGAGGGAAGCCCTTCGGCGCCTCCGCGGCGAGGCCCTCGAGGAAGAGCGCCGGGTCGCCGGGGACCCCGAGTGTCGGCCGCCGGTTGAGCGTGAGGGCCTTCGCGTCGCGGTTGACGGAGACGACGGTGGCCGACCGGCCGATCTGCCGCCCGTAGTCGAGCCGGAAGTCGCACGGGACGCCCGCGAGGAGGACGAGGTCGGCCTCGCGCAGCGCCTCCTTCCTCTTGTGGCGAAGCTGGACGTGCGAATCGGCGCCGAGGAGGCCTCGCGCGGTGCCTGAGAGCCAGGTCGGGATCCCGAGCGCCGCGACGGCCTTCGCGAGGCGAGGCGCGTCCTGGGGCGACATGAGGGCCCCGCTGCCGAGGACGAGGACGGGGCGCTCGCACCGGCCGAGGAGAAGTGCGGCCGTCCCGACGCTCCCGGCCGCGGGCTCGGGGGGCAGGACCGGGGCGGGGTCCCGCGGGGAGGCGTCGGCCGCTCCATCGAAGACCGTGTCGAGGTGGCGGCCGAGGTACCACTTCGTGGCCGTCTCCACGAGGCCCTTCGGCTCGCCCGACTTCCCGGCGAACATCCCCCTCACGAGCGCTTCCTCGTAGAGGAGGTCGACGGGGCACTCGACGAAGACCGGGCCGGGGACCCCCTCGCGGCAGACGGCGAACGCGCGCTCGAGGGAAGGGACGAGGTCCCGCACTTTCTTCACGGCCGTCGCCCACTTCACGATGGGCTTCACGAGCGCGAGCTGGTCGATGTCCTGCAGCGCCCCGCGGCCTCGCAGGATGGTCGCCGTCGCGCCGCCGAGGAGGACGAGCGGCGACTGCGCGAGGCGGGCGTTCTGGAGCGCCGTGAGCGTGTTCGTCACGCCCGGCCCGGCGGTCACGGCCGCCACGCCCGGCACGCCGGTCAGCCGCGCGACGGCGTCCGCCGCGAAGACGGCCGTCGCCTCGTGCCGCGTGTCGACGACCCGAACGCCCCGCGCCTTCGCCGAGGCGAGGATCGGCGAGATGTGCCCGCCGCAGAGCGTGAAGAGGAACCGGACGCCGTGCCGGAAGAGGACCTCGGCGACGAGATCGCCGCCGGACGTCACGGACGCCCTCCGGCCGGAAGGACCCCACTCGACTGCATGATTCGGTCTCCTGGCGCCTAGGTTAGCAGCGGTTCCGGTTCGGGTCTGCCGGCGAGATGCTCAGGCGAGGGCTCCGCCCCCGCCTCCCGTCGCGAAGCGGGCGAGGGGAAGGGCGGCCGAGAGGAAAGCGGACCGGAGGGGGGCGATGGCGAGCGCCGCCTTTACCGGGGACGCCGCCTCGAGGAGCTTCACGACGCGTCCGATCGCCTGCATCGGAAGGCTCTCGACGTCCTCGAGGAGGAGGTCCGCGAGCTTCCCCCGCTCGATCGCCATCGCGACGTACCGCTCGAACGTGTCTTCGGGCACGAAGACCTTCTTCTCTCGCGGGCGCATCTCGATCGCCCCGGTCCGGCAGGCCGAGTGGCAGACGCCGCAGCCGAGGCAGAGGGCCGGGTCGACGACGGCCTTGCGCCTGTGGCGGCCCGCCTCGTCGACCGTGACGAGCGAGATCGCGTCCACCGGGCAGGCTTTCGCGCATCGGCCGCAGCCGCCGCACGCTTCGCGGTCGACGTCCATCAGGTAGCCCGAGCTGACGATGGCTTTCGTCATCCCGTGCCCCTTGAAGGCGCGCATCATCCCGCAGCAGCAGCCGCAGCAGTTGCAGATGTAGCCCACCTCGCGCTTCACGTTGTCGCCCGTCTGGGCGAGGCCCGCCGCCTGCGCCTCGCGGAGGATGCGAAGCGCCTCGGCGCGGTCGACACGCTCGGCGTGGCCGGTGCGGACGAGGGCGTCGGCTCCCGCGCCGAAGGAGAGGCAGACGCGCCGGGGCGCCTCGCAGGCGGTCCCGAGGTGCTCGGAGTGGTGCCGGCAGGCGCAGAGGGAGACGGCGGCGGAGCGGGCCGTCTCGACGATGCGGGTGGCCCGCTCGTGGTCGAGGACCTCGGTGGCGTCCTCCGGGAGGGCGGACTCCCTCACGAGGGAGCGTCCGACCTGGGTCTCCCCGCCGAAGACGGCCTCCGCGAAGGCGCCTCCCTCCTCGAAGAAGTACTCCTCGAAGAGGCGCGCCAGCTCGGCGCGCGGCAGGTCGTCCCCCGCACGCATGAAGGTCAGCTCGAAGAACCCGATGACGACGGGGGCGAGGGAGACGTACCGCCTTCCGTCCTTCTCGAGGTCGAAGACGAGGCCGCGCCGCGCCATCGCGGAAAGGCGCTCGTCGAGGCGGGCGGGCTCGAGGCCGAGGCGGGCGGCGAGCTTCTCGACGCGGATCGGCTTCGTCGGGACCTCTGCCGCGAGGCCGGCGTCCTCGGGAGAGAAGAGGATCTCGAGGGCCCTTCGGAACGCGGGGGAGTCGGGAGCGCCCGTGACGTTCCGGTCGAGGCGCTCCTGCAGCCGGTCGTAGCGGCGGTCGGGGTTGACGAGGTGGTGGCCCATGGTCGCCTCCGTCCGGCCCGGCGCGGCTCCCGGAACGGCCCAGTCTACCCCTGCGCGCTTCGCGTCCCGGCCGCGAGGAGGTCGAGGAGGCGCGTGACCCGCTTTCCCGCCGAGGACCTCTTCGCGGCGACGGCGACGGCGCGGCGGTCGCCCACGAGGACGACGAGCCTCTTGCCGCGGGTCACGGCGGTGTAGAGGAGGTTTCGCTCGAGCATCTTGTAGTGCGTCATGCCGAGCGGGATGACGACGGCCGGGTACTCGGAGCCCTGCGCCTTGTGGATCGTCGTCGCCCAGGCGAGCTGGAGGACGTCGAGCTCGTCGAAGCCGTACGTCACCTCGCGGCCGTCGAAAGAGACGAGCAGCTCGGCCTCGCCTGGGTCGACGGACGTCACGAGGCCGAGGTCGCCGTTGTAGACCTCGCGGTCGTAGTCGTTCTCCGTCTGCATGACCCGGTCGCCCGGGGCGAGCTCCTGCCCGTAGCGGGAGACGCGGGGCGCGCCGCCGGGGTTCAGCGCTTTCCCGAGCGCCTCGTTCAGCGCGCGAGCCCCGAGCGGCCCCCGGTGAACGGGGACGAGGACCTGAACGTCGCGCCGCGGGTCGAGGCCGAAGCGGCGGGGGATCCGCTCGGCGACGACCTCCACGACGCGCCGGGCCGCGTCGTCGGGCTCCTTCGCGTCGAAGAAGAAGAGGTCGGTCCCGGGCGGGTTCGAGAGGTCGGGGAGGTGCCCCTCGCGGATCCGGTGCGCGCCGACGACGATCCGGCTCGCGGCCGCCTGCCGGAAGACCTCCGTGAGGCGGATCGCCGCGACGGCGCCCGAGGCGAGGAGGTCGCGCAGGACCTGCCCCGGGCCGACGCTCGGGAGCTGGTCGGAATCCCCCACGAGGAGGAGCGCCGCGGACGGGGGAATCGCCTCGAGGAGAGCCCGCGCGAGGAGGACGTCGACCATCGAGACCTCGTCGACGACGACGAGGTCGGCCTCGAGAGGGTTGTCGCGGTCGCGCCGGAAGCGGCCCGTCGACGGGTCGATCTCGAGGAGGCGGTGGATCGTCTTCGCCTCCGTCCTCGTGCTCTCGGCGAGGCGCTTGGCGGCCCGGCCCGTCGGGGCGGCGAGGACGATCCGGAGCGACTCGGCGAAGACGATCCGGAGGAGGGCGTCGACGAGCGTCGTCTTGCCGACCCCGGGGCCGCCCGTCAGGACGAGGACCTTAGAGCGCAGGAACGCGCCGACGGCGTCCCGCTGGCTGGGCGAGAGGGTGATCCCGGTCCGCTCCTCCACCCACGGGATCGCGGCGGCGGGATCCGACCGGCGCCAGGGCGGCGCGCCGGCCGCGAGCGCGGCGATCCGCGCCGCCACGGCGCGCTCGGCGGCGTGGAGCGCGGGTAGGAAGACGCACGCCTTTCCCCCGGCCTCGTCGGGGACGAGGCGGCGGTCCGCGAGCTCCAGCTCGAGGGCCTCCGTCACCTGCTCTTCCGGCCGCGCGAGGAGCTCGGCGGCGCGCGGGACGAGCGTCTCGCGCGGGAGGCCGCAGTGCCCCTCGTCGAGCGCCTCGGCGAGGACGTGCGAGACCCCGGCGCGGACGCGGATCATCGCGTCCTCTGGAATCCCGAGCCGGCGGGCCAGCGCGTCGGCCGTCACGAAGCCGATGCCGCGGACGTCGCGGGCGAGGCGGTAGGGGTCTTCCGAGACGACGGCGATGGCGTCGGCGCCGTAGGTCCGGAAGATCCGGACGGCGCGCGAGGTGCCGACCCCGTGTGAGTGGAGGAAGACCATGATCTCCCTCACCCCCTTCTGCTCGGCCCAGCTCGCGACGATCCGCTCCGCCCGGAGAGGGCCGACGCCGGGCACCTCGCGGAGGCGCTCGGGGCCCGTCTCGATCACCTCGAAGACGGCCGTCCCGAACGCCTCGACGAGCTTGCGGGCGAAGTGGGGCCCCACGCCCCGCACGAGTCCCGAGGCGAGGAACCGCTCGATCCCTTCCGGCGAAGTGGGCGCGACCGTCGTCACCGTCTCGGCCTTGAACTGCGCCCCGTGCTTCGGGTCGTTCGTCCAGCTCCCCGAGGCGCGCAGCTCCTCGCCGGGTGAGATGGCGGCCGCGTGCCCCACGACCGTCACCGGCTCGCGCCGGCCCCGGACCCGAACCCTGAGGACGGCGAAGCCCGACTCCTCGGAGTGGAACGTCACCCGCTCCACCTGCCCGGCGAGGAGCTCGCGTTCCGGCCGGTCCGTTTCGGGCTTCATCGGGAGGCCATCCTAGCCGCGAATCCGCCGGGCGATCTCGCGTCCCCGCCGGGTTGCCGGGCGCCTCAGAGCTCGACCTGGAGGCCGAGCTCGACGACCCGCCCCGGCGGGATGCTGAAGAAGGCCGTGGCCCGCCCTTCCGACCGGGCCATCCACGCGAAGAGGTGCGCGCGCCAGGGAGCCATGCCGGGGCTCCGGCTCACGATGAGGGTCTCGCGGCCGAGGTAGAACGTCGTTTCCATCAGCTCGAACCCCTTCCCCTCGAGCCGGATCTTCCGGAGGGCCCGTACGACGTCGGGGTTCTCCAGGAAGCCGTAGTGGAGCGTGATCCGCCAGAAGCCCGCCCCGAGCGGCTGGACCCGCACCCGCTCCCCGTCCTTGACGCGAGGCACCTCGTCGGTCACCACCGTGAGAAAGACGACGCGCTCGTGGAGCGTCTTGTTGTGCTTGATGTTGTGGAGGAGAGACGTCGGGGTCCCCTCGGGAATCCGGGCCATGAAGACCGCCGTCCCCCGGACGCGGGGGTGGGCCCGCTTCTCGACGTCCGCGACGAAGGCTTCGACGGGCAGGGAAGACGCCTTGAGGCGCGAGGCGAGGATGGCCCGGCCGCGCTTCCAGGTCGTCATGACGCTGAAGACGAGGAGCGCGATCACGAGCGGGACCCAGCCGCCGGCCGCGATCTTGACGATGTTCGCGCCGAAGAACGCGAGGTCGACGACGAGGAAGGCGAGCGCCACCGGGACGGCGACGGCCCTGGGGACTTTCCACGTCTCGCGGGCGTAGACGTAGAGGAGGACCGTCGTGATGCCCATCGTCGTCGTCACGGCCACGCCGTAGGCGGCGGCGAGGGCGCCGGAGCTCCGGAACTCGACGACGAGCCAGATGCACGCGAGGGCGAGAGCCCAGTTGATCGAAGGCAGGTAGATCTGCCCGATCTCCTTCTCCGACGTGTGGTCGATCTTGAGGCGAGGCATGTAACCGAGCTGGATCGCCTGCCGCGTGAGCGAGAAGGCGCCCGAGATCACGGCCTGCGAGGCGATGACCGAGGCCGCCGTCGCGAGGACGACGAGCGGGAGGAGCCCCCACTTCGGCGCGAGCCCGAAGAGCGGGTTACCGGCGGACTCCGGGTGAACGAGGAGGAGCGCGCCCTGCCCGAAGTAGTTGAGGAGGAGGGACGGCAGGACGAACGCGAACCAGCCGACGCGGATCGGCCTCGCCCCGAAGTGCCCCATGTCGGCGTACAGGGCCTCGCCGCCGGTCACCACGAGGAACACGGACCCGAGGAGAAGGAAGCCGGTGACGCCGTTCTGGGCGAAGAAAAGGATCCCGTGAAGGGGATTGACGGCCGCAAGCACCCGGGGGGCGTCGAAGACGTGCGCGAGGCCGAGGACGGCGAGGACGACGAACCAGAGGACCATGACGGGCCCGAAGACCGCGCCGACGCCCGCGGTCCCCTTCTTCTGGAAGAAGAAGAGGACGAGGAGGATGGCGATGACGATCGGCTGGACGTAGGGCTCGAAGGCGGGGGTCACGATCTTGAGCCCCTCCACCGCGGAGAGGACGGTGATCGCCGGCGTGATGATGCTGTCCCCGTAGAGGAGCGCGGCCCCGAAGAGCCCCAGGGCGACGAGGACGACGTGCCGCGAGGCGCCCGGCTTCGACGGGGGCCGCATGAGCGCCATGAGCGCGAGGATTCCTCCCTCGCCCCGGTTGTCGGCCCGCAGGACGATCGCGAGGTACTTGACCGAGATCGTGAGGACGAGCGCCCAGAAGATGAGGGAGAGGATGCCGAGCACGTTTTCGGGAGTCGGCGGGATCGGGTGGTGCCCGGTGAAGCACTCCCGGAGGGCGTAAAGGGGGCTCGTCCCGATGTCCCCGAAGACGATGCCGAGCGCGCCGAGCGTCAGGACCGCGAGGTACTTCCCCTTCGGCGGCGCGCCGTGGTGCGTCGTCCCGGTTCCCGCCGGTGCCGCCTCGAAGGCCCCGGAGGGCGAGGCTGGTGGAGGGTGGGAGCCGGAAGGCGCGTCGGGTCCGGAGCTCACGGGCCGGAGAGTCTAGTACAGACGGGCCGTCGCCGTGGACGCAGAATGCAGGGCATGAATCGTGCCGGTCCCGGGAGCCTCGTCCTGCTCCTCGCCCTCCTCCTGGGGGGGGAGGCCCCGGCGCAGGAGCCGTCTCGCGAGGGGAGCATCGAGGCGAAGGCGACGGTGGAGAAGGTCCTCGTCGACGCCTACGTCCTCGGCCCGCGGGGCGGGGTCCTCCTCGGCCTCGCGCCCGTGGACTTCCTCCTCAGGGTCGGGGGCGTGGAGGTGCCGGTCGAGGAGGTCGAGTACATTCCGGCCTCCCGCTCGGAGCTGGCGCCGCGGACTCCGGACGAAGCGAAGGAGCTCGGGATTCCGGAGTTCCCCGAGGGGCGCCTCATCGTCCTCTTCTGCCAGGCCGACTTCGGCCGCTACCGGACGAAGGGGCTGATGCGTATGACGAACGAGCTCGGTGTCTTCCTCGACCGGTTCCTTCCGACCGACCGCGTCGCCGTCCTCTCCTACGACTCGCACCTCAAGCTGCGGCTCGACTTCACGAACGACCGGGCCGCGATCCAGAAGGCGCTCTATGACACCCTGAAGATCGGCGGCGCGCCCGAGCCGGCGCCCTCGAGCCCGTTCCCCTCGCTCGGCGAGCACTTCGACGTGGTGGCCGCCCGCGACGCCTCCTCGATCGAGAAGGGGCTCTACGTCACCGCGAAGGCCCTCGAGAAGATCCCGGGCGGGAAGGCGATGTTCTTCCTCGGCTGGGGCCTCGGCGTGAACCGGCAGCCGCGCGAGGGGGTCTGGTACGCCCGGGCCGTGAACGCCCTGCAGCAGGCGCGCGTGAACGTCTTCAGCATGGACGTCACCGACGCCGACTGGCACACGCTCGAGGGGACGCTCGAGCACGTCGCCGAGATGACGGGCGGGACCTACGCGAAGACGCACGTCTTTTCGGCCCAGGCGCTCGAGCTGGCCTTCCGCGCCATCCAGGGGCGCTACGTCGTGGTTTTCGACCGCCCCGAGGCGCCGCGCGGGCGCCACGCCCTCGAGCTGACGCTCCGGGAGAAGAAGGGGCGGGTCCTCGCCCGGCCCTTCTTCGACGACCCGTAGGTGGACGGACGGGACCGGGACGCGAGCAGGCCGGGCGCCCGGAATGCGGGGTCCGTCCCTGCGCCAGAACAGAAAATCAAGACCTGACCCCAATCTTGCGTTCTCGACGGAGGACGGCTTGAACGGTCCGTCGATTGCATGGTCCGTTGCGGCGAGGGGAGGTCCGGCTCACGACTCCTCGACCCGGCAGCCGGCGTGCCTAGAAGGAGATTCGACGTGGTCGCCTTTGCATCTCTTTTCCTCGGGCTCGTGTTCGGGTGGGTGGACGTCGAGATGAACGTGGCCGGAGGCGTGGCGAGGGTCGACCTCCTGCTCGACGGAGTGCGGGTCGCCCGCGTCGCCGAACCGTGGCGGGCGAAGGTCGACCTGGGAATGCCGCCCGCGCCGCACGAGCTCGTCGCGGTGGCGTTCGACGGAGAAGGAAGAGAGGTGGGGCGGGCGCGGCAGTGGGTCAACCGGCCGCGCGCCCTCGCCGAGGCGAGCTTCCTCCTGGAGCCCGGGGTCGCGGGGGAGAGGCGAATCGCCCGACTCGGCTGGCGATGCGTGACGAGCGAGCGGCCCGAAAGCCTCGTCGTGACGTTCGACGGGCGTCCCCTTGGCGTGGACGACCCGGCCCGGATCGAGCTGCCGCCGCACTCCCCGGATCAGCCTCACGTCCTGAGGGCGGAGCTGGCCTTCCCGGGGAACGTCCGCGCGGTGGTCGACGCCCTCGTCGGGGGACGACAGAGCGCCGAGTCGCTCGTCGAGCTGACGGCTGTGGTCCTGGCCCTGGACGAGGGGGAGACCCCGCCCCTCCCGGGCCGGCCCGCGGGCTGGCTCCTCGCGCGGGGAGAGACGCCCCACGTCGTGGCGGTCGAGAGGGGTCCGGCGGAGGTGACGTTCGTGACCGGGCCCGCGGCGCTGGCGGCGCTCGGGGGGGAGGGGGGCGACTGGAAGATCCGTTCGCGTCACGACCCGCGGCTCGGGGACGAGGTCGCGTTTCGGTTCGCCTCGACGGTCCCCCGGGCCGCGCCGGGGCCGGAGAGGGACGTCGTCGTCTACCCGGCTTCGCAACGCTTCGAGAGGTCGCGGGGCCGGCTCCGGAAGAGCGCCGTGGACGTCGCGGCCGCGTGGGGCGCCGCGCCCGGCACGCCGCGAATCGCCGACGCCGTCGCCACGGCCGGGATGACCGCCACGGAGGCGGGCCGTCGGCGGGCCGTCGTCCTCCTCCTCGGGGACGAGGCGGAAGACGAGAGCTCGCTCGCTCCCGAGGAGGCCCGCGCCTTCCTCGAGATGCAGCAGGTCCCGCTCGTCGTCTGGGCGATCGGGAGAGGGGCGGGCGTGGCGGCGCTCGGGTGGCCGGGGGCGGTGCCCGTCTTCTCGGACGCGACCCTGAAGTCCGCCGTCGGTGAGCTCTCCGAGCTCCTCGGGCGGCAGCGGGTCGCCTGGCTTTCGGGGACGCACCTTCCCCAGTCGATCGCTCTCGCTCCTTCGGTCGACGGGATCCGGCTCGCTCGCTGAGGGAACGGCATGGTCAGCTTCACCACTCTCCTGATCGGGCTCGTCTTCGGCCAGATTCAGGTTTCGCTCGCCGTTTCCGCGGACGTGGCCTGGGTCGACCTCCTGCTCGACGGTGGCCGGGTCGCCCGGGTCGAGGCCCCCTGGACGGCCCCGCTCGACCTCGGCCGGCCCCCGGCGCCGCACGAGCTCGTCGCGGTCGCCTTCGACGCCGGCGGACGGGAGCTGGCGCGCGCGCGCCAGTGGGTCAACCGGCCCCGCCCGGCCGCGGAGGCGGCGTTCGCGCTCGATCGCGACTCCGTCGGGCGGTACCGCTTCGCCCGGCTGACCTGGACCTGTCTCACGAGCGAGCGGCCGACCTCGATCGCCGTCACCTTCGACGGCAGGCCGCTCGCGGTGACGGACCCGTCGCGGATCGAGCTGCCGACTCACGTCCCGGAGCAGGTCCACTTCCTGCGGGCGGAGCTGAAGTTCGACGGCGACGTCTCGGCGACGGCCGAGGTCGCCTTCGGGGGGCGGAGGAAGGACGAGGCCCTGAAGGAGTTGACGGCGGTCCCGGTCGTCCTCGAGCGGAGCGCTTCGATCCCGGAGGCGGAAGGTCTGGCAGGGTGGTTCCTCGCCGGCGAGGCGGCTCTCCCGGTGGTTGCCGTCGAGGAAGGGGGGAAGGAGGTCGTCTTCGTCTGCGACACGGCCGCCCAGCGGGAGATGGGCCGGCCCCAGCTGACCCGGGGCGACTCGCGCGACGGCTCGCTCGCCCCGGACGCGAACGTCCGCTTCCTCCCGACCGAGCCCCGGTCGACCCTGCACTCGGGGTTCCTCGCGAGGGTCTATCCGATCTCGAGACCGCTGGCCGGAACCCGCATCCGGAGCGCGGCGCGGAGCTTCTTCGGAAGGCCGGCGAGTCCTTCCGGCCCTCAGCGGATCGCGGACGCCGTGGCGACCGCGGCGATCGCCGCGGCGTCCGGCGAGCGCCGCCGCGCCGTCGTCCTCGTCCTCGGGTCCTCCGTCGGGGACGAGAGCGACCTCTCGACGGAAGAGGCGAGGGCTTTCCTGGCGAGTCTGGGCGTTCCGCTTCACGTCTGGCAGACGGGGCCGACCGCCGCGAAGACCGCGCGCTCGTGGAAGGACGACGATCGGAGGCTCGTCCGGTCGCAGCTGGACTTCGCCTCCGCGCTCGCGGCGCTGGACGAGAGCCTCGAGCGCCAGAGGGTCGTCTGGGTCGAAGGGGCGCACCTGCCCCAGGCGATCCGACTCGGCCCGTCCGCCCGGGGAATCCGGCTCGCGCGCTGACGCCGCCCTCGACGTCCACGCGACCCGTCAGGCCGCCGGGGCCGTCTCCTTCGACTCCTGCTTCTCGACCCAGCGGTTGAAGAGCCACATGGAGGCGGCCGAGAGGAACCCGATCGCCATCAGGAGGAGCCAGCCGCGGGTCGCCGCCGCCCGGTTCAGGTCGAGGAGACCGTCGGGTCGGGTCGTCGCTCCCTTCGCCATGACGTCGTTGAAGATCCAGGCGCCCACCGGGCCGCCCGTGAGGGACCCGATGGCGAGCGGGAGGTTCGCGTAGCCGAGGAACAGCCCTTCCTGCCCCTTCGGGGCGAGGGCGCCGATGTACTCGTACATCCGCGGCGACGTGAAGAGCTCGCCGAAGGCGATGAGGCCGACGGTCAGGATGATGAAGATGGAGGCGATGGGGAGGAGGTCGGCCATCGGTGCGCGCAGGCCGCCGTCCGAGTAGAGCGGCCAGAGGTTGATGCCCATCGAGACGCCGATGACGATGCAGCCGACGATCATCGACTTCACGGGCTTCATCTTCCCGAAGAGGCTCGTGACGAGGAGCTGGAAGACGACGATGACGAACGGGTTCGCGGCGGTGTAGAGGTCCATGGCCGGGCTCGTCTCGACGACGCGCTTCACGTAGAGCGGCATGACGTTGTAGACCTGGTTGTAGAGGAAGAAGAAGCCGCTGATGACGAGGAGGAAGAGGGCGAAGCGCGGGTTCTTCAGGACGAGAACCATGTCGAGGAGGATCCGGCCGGGCGTCCTCTTCGGCTTGACGGGGGTGTTCGCCGCGACCGGGGGCTCCTTGTAGAAGAGGAGGACGACGAAGAAGGCGACGACCGAGGCGACGGTGGCGACGGCGAAGATGTACGAGAGGGCCGGGCTCCCGGCGGCCTGCTCCGGCATGGGGCGGAGCTTCAGCGCCCAGGAGATGCCGGCGGTCGCGCCGACGATGATGGCGAGAGCGCCGAGCGTCGTCTTCGCGATCGTCCCCGGTTTCTCGCGGTGGGTGACGTTCCACCTCACGAGGTACGTCAGGAGAGCGGCGGCGACGGCGCAGACGCCGACGACGGCGAGAATCAGGACGACGTCGGGGCGGGTCCTCACGACGAACGCCGTGCCGCGGCCGAAGAGCGACCCGATGTTGATGATCATGTAGAAGATGGCGAAGCCGAGCGTTGCGAGGCTCCCCGAGGTCTTCTGGACGGTCCCCGAGATGCAGGGCTTGATGACCGACCCGCCGACGCCGATCAGGAGGATGCCGGCGACGATGGCGCCGACGACGCCCGGCGTGGCGGTGAAGCCCTTCTGCACGACGGGCGAAAGCTCGACTCCCCCGAACCAGACGGGCGAGCCCATGAGCATGTAGCCGGCCGCGAGGAGGACGAAGGCGACCAGGAGCGACTTCCGAAAGCCCACCTGGTCGGCGATCGTGCCGGAGAGGATCGGCAGGAAGTAGACGATCGTCCAGAGGATGCCGTTGAGGTTCGAGGGCCAGTACTCGCCCAGCCCGAGCTGGCCGAGGTAGATGACGACGAAGCTCGCCATCGAGTAGTAGGCGGCCCTTTCGAAGAGCTCCGTGACGTTCGCGGTCCAGAAGACGGTGGGAAACTTGTTCTGCGGCGCATCGGTCATGGCGGTCGGGGATTGTATTGGGGAACGTTTCGTTCTCCTCCTCTAGACTTCGTCGCCATGAGCGCCCCGGGCCGCCTCGCCCTTTTTCTCGGAATCGTCCTCTCGGTCTGGACGCTGCTCCACGCCTACGCGTTCCAGAGGGCGTTCTCGATCCCTGAGCTGGCAAAGGCCGTTCCGGTGTGGGGTCGCGTGGCGCTCCTGGCGGTCCTCTGGCTCTCGTACCCTCTCGGGCGGGTCCTCGCCCGGGCGGTGCCGGGGGAGCTGGCCCGGGGAGTGGAGCTTCTCGGCGCGGTCTGGATGGGCGTCCTCTTCCTCGCAGCCGCGTCGCTTCTCCTCGCCGACCTGGCGACGGGCTTCGGGAAGCTCTGGCCGGCGGGGGCCGTACCCGCCCGGGCGCTGGCGCTCGCCGCGGCGGCTGCGCTCGCGGTCGTGGCGCTCGTCCAGGGGGCGCGCGGGCCCCGCGTGGTGAGGCACGAGGTGCAGGTCCCGTCCCTCCCGGACGGACGCGTCGAGATGAAGCTCGTCCAGCTCTCCGACCTCCACCTCGGAACGCTCCTCGGCGAGGCCTGGCTCGGAAGGCGCGTCGCGGAGGTGAACGCCCTCTCGCCCGACCTCGTCGTCGTGACGGGCGATCTCGTCGACAGCGAGGTCGCGCCGGTGGAGCCGCTCGTCCCCCTGCTGCGCCGCCTCGCCGCTCCCCTCGGCGTCTGGGGCGTAACCGGGAACCACGAGTTCTACGCGGGGCTCGAACGGTGCCTCGCCCTCTACGAGGCCGCGGGGATCCGGACGCTCAGGGACGGCTGGGCCGAGGCCGCGCCGGGGCTCGTCCTGGCGGGGGTCGACGACCTGACGGCGCGGCGGCAGCTCGGCCTCGACGGTCGCGCGCTCGCCGAAGCGTTCGCCGGCCTGCCGCCCGGAGCCGTCGTCGTCCACCTGTCGCACTCGCCGCTCCTCGTCCGCGAGGCGGCCGCGCGCGGCGCGCGCCTCATGCTGTCGGGCCACACGCACGGCGGGCAGCTCTGGCCCTTCACCTACCTCTCGGCGATCCCCTACCCGTTCCAGGCCGGGCGGTACGAGGTGGGCGGTATGACCCTCGTGGTCTCGCGGGGAACGGGGACCTGGGGCCCGCCAATGAGACTCTTCTTCCGTTCGGAGATCGTGGAGGTCACACTCCGGACGTGAAGCGCCGCGCCGGCTTCGCCTGGGTTCTCGGACTCGGGCTCTCCCTCGCTGCCGGGCCGGCGGAAGCAGTTCGGTCGGCCGTGCGGGTCTACACGTCCCGCGACGGCCTCCCCCAGCTCCAGGTGACGGCGCTCTGCCAGGACGCCGGCGGCTTTCTCTGGGTCGGCACGCTCGCCGGGGGGCTCGGCCGCTACGACGGCCGCAGGTTCGAGATCACCGACGCGGCGACGGGCCTGCCCGGCTCCTCGATCCAGTCGCTCTCCCCGGGCCCCGCGGGCGAGCTCCTCGTCGGCACGACGAACGGCGCGGCCGTCTTCTCGGGCGGAGCCTGGAAGAACCTCCCGCCCCCGCCGGGGCCGTCACCCGCCGTCAACGCCCTCCTCGCGCTCCCCGACGGGCGGCTCTACGCAGGGGCCTCCGGAGGTCTCTTCGTGGCGGCGGCGCCCGGAGAGCCGTTCGAGCCGGTGGCGTCCGTGGGGGAGCTGACCGGGACGGAGGTGGTGGCGTTGCTGAGGACTCCCGACGGGGTTCTCTGGGCCGGAACGACCCGGGGCCTCGCGCGCCTCATTCCCGGCGGCGCGTTGACGCGGTGGGAGTCCCGGGACCTGCCCTCCCGGTCGGCGACCGTCCTCGCCCCGTCGGCGCTCGGCGGCCTCCTCGTCGGCCTGGGCGACGGAGGGCTCTTCGACGTCGACCCGGTCTCAGGGGCTGTCCGGAGGATCGGGACCGACGACGCTCCCGGGCGAAACGTCTCGGGCATCGTCCGGGAGGCGGAAGGGGGCGGAATCTGGATCGCCACGAGCGACAAGGGCGCCTTCCGGTGGGACGGGGTCGACGGGTTCGAGCGTTTCGGACCGGCGGAAGGTCTGCCCGACGTGAGGGTCTGGGCGATCCTCGAGGACCGCGAGGGGATGCTCTGGCTCGGAACGGACTCGGGCCTCGCCAAACGCGGGCCGGCGGCCTTCCGGACGTTCGGCGTGGAAGACGGGCTGCCGCCGGCCACGCCGCTCTACAGCATGGCCGAGACGCCCGACGGGGCACTCTGGATCGGCGCACACGACCGGGGCCTCCTCCGGCGCTCGGAGGACGGGACGATTCGGCTCTTCACCGCGAAGGACGGCCTCCCCCACACGGAGGTCCGGGCTTTCTGCGTTTCCCCCGACGGGGACGTCCTCGTCACGACGATGCGAGGTGCCGCGCGGATCTCCGGCGACCGCGTGAGCCTCTTTGCCCTCCCCGAGGGGGCCCCGGGCGCGGTGGACGACGTCGCGTTCGCCAGGGACGGTGCGCTCCTCCTCGGCTCGCTCCGACAGGGGCTCTTCGTCGTGCGCGACGGGAAGCTCTCGAAAGTGGGAAGCCCTGTCGGCGACTCGATCTCGGCGATTCACGTCGGAGCGTCCGGGACCATCTGGGCCGGGGGGCTCGGCTGGGGCGTCGCCGGACTGAGGGACGGCGCCGGGCCGGAGACGCTCGGCGTGGCCGAGGGGCTTCCCTCGATGGTCGTGACCTCGATCCTCGAGGACGGGCGCGGAGGGCTCTGGGTCGCGACGGACCGGGGGCTTTTCTGGCGGACGCTCGACCGGCGGACCCGCGTCCTGGACGCCCGCTCGGGCCTCCCGGACTCCTACGTCTACTGGGTCGGGGAGGACGGGGAGGGATTCGTCTGGGCCGGAACGAACCGGGGCGCCGCACGGATCGCCCCGTCGGGGGAGATCCGGGTCTTCACGAAGAACGACGGCCTCGGCGCCGACGAGTGCAACGAGGACGGGTTCCTCGCCGACTCGAAGGGGCGTGTCTGGGTCACGACGGAGGGGCTTTCGCTCTTCCAGGGCCTCCCCGCGCCGCGCCGGCCCGTTCCTCCGCTCGTGGCGGTGTCGGAGATCCGGGTCGGCTCGGAGCGGCTCCCCGCCGGGAGGGACCTCCGCCTGCCCGCGAGGCACGAGCCGCTCACGATCCGGTTCGCGGCGCTGTCGTTCCTCGACGAGGCGGCCACGGTGTTCCGCTACCGGCTCGCCGGGCTCTCGGACTCCTGGACGGCCGCCGAGCCGGGGCAGACGGAAACGACCTACGGGGCGCTCGGCGCGGGTGAGTACGTCTTCGAGGTGACGGCCACGACGGTGGACGGGCGGTCGCCGGAAGCCCCGGCGTCGATCCGCGTCTCGGTCGCGGCCCCCTGGTGGCGCCGCGGCCCGGTGGTCCTCGGCGCGGCCCTCGCGCTCCTCGCCGGGCTGGCCGGCATCGTGAGGGTCCGGGAGCGCCGGCTCGTGGCAGCGCGGGTGCGGCTGGAGGAGACCGTGGCCGAGAGAACTGAGGACCTCCGGCGCCTGAACGAGCAGCTTTCCGAGCTCGCGATCACCGACCCCCTGACGGGGCTCCCGAATCGCCGGTCGATCCTCGAATCGGCGGCGGAGGGTATCTCTCTGGCGCGGCGGCGCGGCCTGCCGTTCGCGGTCGCGATGGTCGACTTCGACTACTTCAAGGAGATCAACGACTCCCTCGGCCACGCCGAGGGCGACCGGCTCCTCGTGGAAGGCGCCCGCCGGATGGTCGACTGCCTCCGGACGGAAGACGTCGTCGGACGCTACGGAGGAGAGGAGTTCCTCGCCGTCTTCCCGATGACGGCCGCCGCGGGGGCGGCCGCGGTCGGCGAGAGGCTCCGGCGCGCGGTCGCGGAGGTGAGGCTTACGGCGCCTCCCGGCCACGCGCCGGCGCGCGAGCGACCCACGGTCAGCGTGGGGATCGCCTGCCTGACGGCGGAGGACCGGGAGCTCGAAGACCTCCTTCGGCGTGCGGATTCCGCCCTCTACGAAGCCAAGCAGGCGGGACGGGACCGGGTCGTCTGCCGCTAGGGCCTCCCGCGAAGGCGGGGGAGCCGGCGAGGGGAGGCCGACGATCCGAGCGGGCGTGACAACCTGTCACAGCGGACCGCTCCCGCGGAACCTTCCATCGCCTGTTTCGTAACTCCGGGCATGAACCTCGAGCTGGATGCGTCCGACGAGACGAATCGCCCCGCCTCGGGGTCCTGGAGGTCGTCGATGGGCAAGCTCTTCAAGGTCCTTCTCGGGCTGATCGTCGTCGCCGGCGTCGTGACCGGGATCTACGCGCTCGCCAGCTCGGGGAAGAAGGGCGAGAACGGCCTGAAGATCGTCGTGGCCGAGTCAGGCTCGATCACGGAAAAGGCCCTGGCCGTGGGGCAGATCCAGCCGCGCCAGAAGTTCTCGGTCAAGTCGAAGATCTCCGGCATCGTGAAGAGCTGCCGGGTCGAGGTCGGCGACAGCGTGCGCGCGGGCGACCCGATCCTCGAGATCCAGCCCGACCCGACGCCCCTCGAGGTGACCGAGGTCGACCGCCGGCTCGAGTCGGCCCAGGCGTCGTTCACGAGGGCCAAGTCGGAGTACGACCGGGCGAAGGAGCTCTTCGCCCAGGGGGTGACGCCGCGGTCCGAGGTGGACGTGAAGCGGGAGGCGTTCGAGCTCGCGAAGATCGCCGTCGCCAAGGCCGACCAGGACCGCGAGCTGACCCGCAAGGGGAAGATCACCTCGTTCGACTCCGGCATCGACTCGATCATCCGGGCGCCGGCGGCGGGGACCATCCTGACCCGCGCGGTGAACCCGGGCGACCCGGTCGTCCCGCTCACGTCGTACCAGCCGGGCACCGAGCTGGCGACGATCGCCGACATGGACGACCTCATCTTCAAGGGGACGGTCGACGAGATCGACGTCGGAAAGCTCCACGTCGGCCTCGAGGCCCGGATCAAGGTCGGCGCGCTGCCGAGCGACGTCGTTTCGGGGAAGGTCGCGCGGATCGCGCCGCAGGCGCAGCAGAAGGACGGGGCGACGCTCTTCGACGTCGAGATCGAGCTCGACGAGGGCCAGGAGATCGTCCTGCGCGCCGGCTACTCCGCGAACGCGGACCTGATCATCCGCGAGAAGAAGGACGTCGTGACGATCCCCGAGCGCCTCGTCACCTTCGAGGACGGCGGGAAGAAGGCCTTCGTCGAGCTGCCGGGGAAGAACCCCAAGGAAGAGCCGAAGAGGGTCGAGATCAAGACCGGCATCTCCGACGGCCTGAACATCGAGGTGACCGAAGGCGTGAAGGCGGGCGACCAGCTCGTGCAGCGGCCGCCGAAGCAGATCAGCTGACGAGTGTTCCCGGGGGAACCCGAGCCCGGTTTCCCCCATCCCCCCTCCGCGGCCCGGAAGAACGACGAGAAAGGGACACTGATGTTCCGCGACGCGCTGCTGCAGCTCCACCGCGACCTGAAGAGCCAGAAGCTCCGGACGCTCCTGACGGTCTTCGGGCTCGTCTGGGGGACGGTCGCGGTGACGCTGCTCCTCGCCTTCGGCGCGGGCCTCAAGAAGAACCTGATCAAGCAGACCGCCGGCCTCGGCGACCGGATCTGCATCTCCTGGCCCGGCCTGACCTCGATCCCGTACCAGGGGCTGGGGAAGGGGCGGAGGATCCGGATCACGGACGAGGACCTCGAGGCGGTGCGGCCCCGCGTCGACGGCCTGAAGCGGATGTCGAGCGAGTACAGCGACGGCTGGAAGATGGTCTACAACATGAAGACCTACCCGGTCGACGTCTCCGGCGTCTCGCCCGAGTTCGGGGAGATGCGGAACCTGATCCCCGTGCCGGGGGGCCGGTTCCTGAATCCGCTCGACATGAAGAACCAGAGGCGGGTCGTCTTCCTCGGGAACAAGGTCGCGGAGGACGTCTTCGGAAAGGGGACGGACCCGGTCGGCAAGACGGTCCTCTTCAACGGGTCGCCCTTCCTCGTCATCGGCGTCCTGACCGAGAAGGAGCAGGACTCGAGCTACAACAGCCGGGACAGCGACCTCTCGTGGATCCCGGGGACGACCTTCCGCGCGCTCACGGGGCGGAAGTACCTCTCGAACTTCGTTTTCCAGCCCGCCTCCGCGCTCGAGTCGAAGGCCGTCACCGAGAGCCTCCGGAGCGCGCTCTCGCGACGGCTGAAATTCGACCCGGCCGACAAGGAGGCCTTCTCGGTCTGGGACACGACCGAGCAGTTCCAGTTCTTCGAGGTCTTCATGCTCGCCTTCTCGCTCTTCCTCGGGATCGTCGGGTCCCTGACGCTCGTCGTGGGAGGGATCGGCGTCTCGAACATCATGAACGTCGTCGTCGAGGAGAGGACGAGGGAGATCGGCGTGAAGATGGCCCTCGGCGCGAAGTCGGGGGCGATCCTCAGACAGTTCCTCGTCGAGACGCTCATCGTGACGGCGATCGGCGGGGCCGCGGGCTTCGCGATCTCCCTCGGGATCTGCGCCGCCTTTCCCGAGAGCCTCCAGGAGTACGTCGGAAAGCCCGAGGTCTCGCCCGTCGTGGCCGCCGTCACGATGGCCATCCTCGGCGTCATCGGCCTCCTCGCCGGGTACTTCCCGGCGCGCGAGGCCTCCCGCCTCGACCCGGTCGTGGCGATGAAGCTGTAGGAGGAGAGCCGTGAAAGTCGTTCTCCACCTCTTCCTCCAGAGCGCCACTCTCGGCAGGAAGCGCGCCTTCCTGACGATCGCCGCGATCGCCTGGGGCACCGTCGCCATCCTGCTGCTGCTCGCCTTCGGCGAAGGGCTCAAGCGGCAGCTCGGGAAGAACTCGCGCGCGATGGGCGAGAACATCGGCGTGATGTGGATGAGCGAGACGACGAAGGCCTGGAAAGGGATGAACCCCGGCCGGCCGATCCGCGTGCGGATCGACGACGTGCCGCTCCTGGCCTCGCGCCTCCCCGAGCTGGAGTCGCTCATCGGAGAGGCGATCTGGTGGCGGACGAACCTGACCGCGGGGACGAAGACGGTCGCCGGGCGGGTGAAGGGGGTCCACTACCCCTACGGCGAGGCGCGCAAGCAGTACCCGGTGGCGGGGGGGCGCTTCCTCTCGCCGCTCGACGAGGCGGAGAGGCGGCGCGTCATCTTCCTCGGCAACGAGCTGGCGGAGGACCTCTTCGGCAAGGAGGACCCGGTCGGGCAGACGATGCTCGTGGCGAACGCGCCCTTCACCGTCGTCGGCGTCATGCAGAAGAAGACGCAGATGGGGGCCTACGCGGGGATGGACAAGGACCACTCCATCATCCCGATCTCCACCTGGCAGGCCCTGTTCGGCCGGCCCACGGTGAACAACCTCGTGATCCGCGTGGCCGACTCCTCGAAGATGGCGGACGCGATCGTCAGGACACGGGAGGTCATCGCCGCCAAGTACGGGTTCGACCCGTCCGACGAGCGCGCGCTGCCGACGTGGGACACGGTGAAGTCGCAGAAGGTCAACCAGAACGTGACGACCGGGATCCAGATCTTCCTCGGCGTCATCGGCGCCCTCACGCTCCTCATCGGCGGCGTCGGCGTCGCGAACATCATGTACGCCGTCGTCAAGGAGCGCACCCGCGAGATCGGCGTGAAGATGGCCCTCGGCGCGAAGGCGGGGTGGATCACCGGGCCGTTCGTCCTCGAGGGGCTCTCGTACACGCTCGTCGGGGGCGCGGCGGGGATGCTCATCGCGACCCTCCTGGTCCTCGCCATGGGCCTCGTCCCGACGGAGGGGAACCAGGTGATGGAGTTCCTCGGGACGCCGAAGCTCTCCCTCCCGATCGGCGTCGCCACCGCCTCGATCCTCGGCGTCATCGGCCTCCTCGCCGGCTACTTCCCGGCGCGCCGCGCCGCCGCCATCGACCCCGCCTCCACCCTCCGCTACGAGTAGGAGCCCGCCATGTCGAGCCGAATCGAGAAGACGACCCGCGCGAACGGAGGCCCCATCATCGAGATGGCGGGGATCCGGAAGGTCTACGACACGGGCAAGGTGAAGGTGGAGGCGCTCAAGGGCGTCGACCTCAGGATCGAGAAGGGCGAGTTCGTCGCCATCGTCGGCCCCTCCGGCTCCGGCAAGTCGACCCTCATGAATCTCCTCGGCTGCCTCGACACGCCGACGGGCGGCGACTACTTCATCGGCGGCGAGAAGGTCGCCGGACTCTCGCGCGACCAGCTCGCCGAGGTGAGGAACCGCCGCGTCGGCTTCGTCTTCCAGGCGTTCAACCTGCTGCCGCAGATCTCGGCCTTCGAGAACGTGGAGATGCCGCTCGTCTTCGGGGGAATCCCCCCGAAGGTCCGCCGCGCGAAGACGGCCGAGCTCCTCGGGCGGGTCGGCCTCGGCGACCGGATGGACCACAAGCCGACGGAGCTCTCGGGCGGCCAGATGCAGCGCGTCGCCATCGCCCGCGCCCTCGCGATGGACCCTGACATCCTCCTCGCCGACGAGCCGACCGGGAACCTCGACACGACCTCGGGGACCGACATCATGGGGGTTTTCGTCGACCTCTGGAAGCAGGGGGGGACGCTCATCGTCATCACGCACGACCTGGCGCTCGCCCGGCGCGCGAGCCGGATCGTCGAGATCCGCGACGGGAAGATCGTCAGCGACCGGCCGGCGGCGGAGGCGGCGTAGGGGGACGCGACCAGGCGGTTCGCCCCGGCGTTCGAGACGGATTGACGCATGACGTCATGCGTAATACCCTGCCGTCGTGATCAGGTCCTTCAAGAGCAAGGAGGCGGAGGCCCTGTTCCACGACCTGCCGGTCCGCCGGTTCCGGGCGATAGAGCGACCGGCACGGCGGAAGCTCCTCTATCTTCACAGGGCTCGCGTGCTGGAGGACTTGAAGGCCCCGCCGGGCAACCAGCTCGAGGCGCTCAAAGGCGACCGGAAAGGTCAGCACGGCATTCGCGTCAACGACCAGTGGCGAATCTGTTTCATCTGGAAGAACGGTGAGGCCCACGGCGTCGAGATCGTGGATTACCACTGAGAGGTACCCCATGGTGGCGAAAGCGAAGCTCCTGGAACCGATTCCCCCCGGAGAGATCCTCAGGGAGGAGTTCATGCGCCCGATGGGGCTCAGCATCAACGCCCTGGCGCGGGCGCTCTCCGTCCCGGCGAACCGGATCAGCGGCATCGTAAACGGAACCCGCGCGATCTCGGCGGATACCGCGCTGAGGCTGGGCAAGTACTTCGGCACGTCGCCCGAGATCTGGCTCGGCCTTCAGTCGGACTACGAGCTTCGCGTCGCACGTCAGACGACCTGGAAGGAGGTCGAGCAACTCGTCCAGACGCGAGTGGCTTGACCTCGAAATCCCGGCGGTGCCCGCAGGGATTCCGATGCGCCTTCGGGTCCCCGCCGGCCGCAACCTCTCCTTCCAGGAGCCGCCGCGCCCGCGGGGCGCGCGCCCGCCGGGCGAGCCGGATCATCGAATCTCGCGACGGGAAGACCGTGAGCCGACCGGCGGCGGAGGCGGCGCAGGGGGGGCCACGGGCCGCGCCTCGTGTAGCCTCTCGTCCCGGAGGCCATGCATGGCAAGAGGGAGGAGCAAGGCGGCAGGCACGGCCACGGAGGCCGGTCCGGGAGCGATCCGGGTTGGGGCGAACCCGCGGCGGTAAAGCCCGGGTCGCCCGTCGTCCCCGCCGAAGGTCTCCCGCCACACGCGGCCCGAGGGCCTCCCGGTCGAGGAGTGGCAGCGGGAGCTGAGGCGCCAGTTCGGGGCGGCGCAGCCGTTCGAGCTGAAGAACCTCGGAGGGAAGAAGGTCTTCTCGGACTACCTCGTGGGAAACCCCGCGAGCAGGAGGACGTACCGCGTCGCCCTCCGGGGCGAGGAGCCGGGAGTCAGCTACTGCTCCTGCCCCGACTACGCGACGAACCTCCTGGGGACGTGCAAGCACGTCGAGTTCGTCCTCGCCTCGATCCGGAAGCGGCGCGGCGCCGCCCGGACGCTCCGGGCCGGGTACCGGCCCGCCTACAGCAGCGTCTCGCTCGTCTACGGGGCGCGCCGCAGGGTGAGGCTCCGGCTCGCCGACGAGGCGCCCGCGGCCCTTCGGCGGCTCGCCGCGCGCCTGTTCGACGCGGAGGGCTGGCTCCCCGAGGAGCGATTCGCGCGCTTTCGCGCGTTCCTCGACGCGGCGGCCCGCCTGCGGCACGAGCTTCGCGTTTACGAGGATGCCGCCCGATTCGTCGACGCCGTGAACGCGGAGGCGAAACGGCGCGCCCTCCTCGACCGGGCGTTCCCCGACGGCGAGAGGAGCGCGGCATTCGAGGGGGTGCTGCGCACGCCCCTGCCGCCCTACCAGCGCGAGGGGGCGCTCTTTGCCGCGCGGGCGGGGCGCGCGATACCTCGGCGTCGAGAGAGTCCCCGTCGTCTGTCCGGCCTCGCTCAAGCACCAGTGGCAGGACGAAGTGGGGCGCTTCTCGACGCGCTCCGTCACCGTCGTGGCGGGCGGGCGTGGCGCGCGCGCTGCGGCGTACGCGGACCCGTCGTTCCTGAAGGTGGCGGGGTACGACACGCTCCACAACGACCTCGACCTCGTCGGCCGGTGGGCGCCTCAGCTCGTGATCCTCGACGAGGCGCAGCGGATCAAGAACTGGGGCACGCGGGTCGCGAGGAGCGTCAAGCAGATCGCCTCGCCGCTCGCCCTGGTCCTGACCGGCACGCCGCTCGAGAACCGCATCGAGGAGCTCGTCTCCGTCGTCCAGTTCGTCGACCAGCATCGGCTCGGCCCCACCTGGCGCGTCCTCCACGACCACCAGCTCTTCGAGGAAGGGACGACGCGCGTCGTCGGGTACCGCGACCTCGACCGGCTCGGGGCGACGCTCGCGCCGATCCTCCTCCGCCGGCGGAAGGACGAGGTGCTCACGCAGCTCCCGGCGCGGACGGAAGGCCGACGAGGTGGCCGCGCTCCTCGCCGACCTCCTCGCGACCGAGGGGATCAAGGTCATCGTTTTCAGCCAGTGGGTGAGGATGCACGAGCTCCTCGCCGAGAGGATCGAGGCTGCCGGGTTCGGCCACGTCTTCCTTCACGGGGGCGTCCCCTCCGCCGAGCGCGGGGCGCTCGTCCGGCGCTTCCGCGACGACCCGGCCTGCCGGGTCTTCCTCTCGACGGACGCAGGGGGCACGGGCCTGAACCTGCAGGCCGCCTCCGTCGTCGTGAACGTCGACCAGCCCTGGAACCCGGCCGTTCTCGAGCAGCGGATCGGGCGCGTCCACCGGCTCGGGCAGAGCCGGCCGGTCGAGGTGTTCGACTTCGTCGCGGAGGATTCGATCGAGCAGGGGATGCTCGGCCTTCTCGGCTTCAAGAGAGCTCTCTTCACCGGCCTCCTCGACGGCGGGGAGCCCGAAGTCCTCCTGCGCGGGACCCGCCTCTCACGCTTCATGGAAACCGTCGGCACCGTGGCGGAGACGATTCCCGTGCCGCCCCGTGCGGAGGCGGCACCCGCGGCGCCGGCCGATGAAGTCCCTCGCCCTGCCGCCGCTCCGGACGCCCCGGTCGCCCTTCCCGCCGGTCCGGTCGAGGGCCCCCGGTCCCCGTCCGGGCCGCCCGCGGGTGCCGCCCTGGCCGGGCTGCTGCGCGCCGGGGCCTCTCTCCTCGGTCAGCTCGCGGCGGCGGCGGACGAGGGTGCGAGGGGCGGAGCCGGCGAACCGGGGGTCCGCTTCGAGCGGGACGAAGCGACGGGGAAGACCGTCCTGCGCGTCGAGGTTCCCGACCCGGAGGCGCTCCTCGAGGCGCTGAGAGCGCTCCTGAAGGCGCCCGATGCCGCCGGCTCAGGCGATCGGTAGCGCGGGCGAGGCCCGCCCGCTCCGTCAGGCCGTCGACGCAGCCCCGCCGGGGAGCGCCGCGACGAGCATGTCGAGGAAGGCGCGGACCTTGGCCGGCATGAGGCGGCGGCCGGGGAAGAGGGCCCAGACCGTGTGCGGCGGGAGGCACCAGCCGGGGAGGACGCGGCGAAGGTCGCCCCGCTTCACGGAGGCCGCCGCGAGGAGGTCGGGGACCGACGCGATCCCGGAGCCGGCGCGCGCGAGGCGGATCAGGAGCTCGGGCGAGTTCGCGACGACCCGGCCGGGCGGGACCCCTTCCCAGCTCCGCTCGCCCTGGAGGAGCCTCCAGCGCGCCGGCTCGCCGTCGCGTCCGAGGAGGCGGAGGGCGTCGTGCCCCGCGAGGTCCTCGGGCGAGCCGGGGTCGCCGCGCTCGGCGAGGTACGAGGGCGCCGCGTAGAGGCCGATCGGAAGGACGCCGACGCGGCGCGTGGCGAGGAGTGCGTCGTCGGGGGGCGTACCGATCCTCAACGCGACGTCGACGTTCTCGCCGAGGAGGTCGACCCGGCGAGCGGACAGGTCCAGCTCGAGGGAGACCGCGGGGTGCATCGCCGTGAACGCGGCGAGCGCGTCGGAGAGAAAGAGGATCGCGAGGTCGCTCGGCAGGGCGACGCGCAGCCGCCCCGACGGTGCGTCCTTGCAGTGCTCGGCGAGGGCGGCGACGTCCTCGACCTCGGTCGCCACGCGGCGCGCGTGCTCGAGGAGCCGCTCCCCGAACTCGGTGAGCCTCAGCCGGCGCGTCGTTCGGACCATCAGTCGCTCGCCGAGCCTCTCCTCGAGGAGCGAGATCCGCCGCGAGACCGTCGACTTCGGCAGCCCGAGGCGCTCGGCCGCGCGACTGAAGCCGCCCCCGTCGGCCACGCGGGCGAAGATCAGAAGGTCGTTTGCCTCTATTTGTTTCACCAGTAGAACAATCATATCCGATTCGACGTCTTTTCTTCCGAAAGACGAGACCGTATCTTTCTTGTGGTGCTGAGACGTAGCCTCAAAAAGATCGAGAAGAGAGCCCTCCATTTCAACGCGACCGCCCGGAGAAAGGGCGGGACGGGCGGCGCGCCCAACAGGGAGACACGGACATGACGAAGACAGCGACCGCGACGACCACCGCGAACCCGACGACGACCACGACTTCCGCCTCCCGGCAGGAGAGAGCGCTTTCTTCCCGCTCCGTCGAGCGCCTCGTCGCGGGCACGGCGACCTCGGACGGCGCCGGCGTGAAGCTGACCCGCCTCCTCTCCCAGCCGCTCCAGCGGCGGCTCGACCCCTTCCTGATGCTCGACGCCTTCGGGAGCGACGACCCGGACGACTACATCGCCGGCTTCCCCGACCACCCGCACCGCGGTTTCGAGACGGTGACCTACATGCTCGCCGGCCGGATGCGCCACCGCGACAGCGCGGGGAACGAGGGGCTCCTCGAGAGCGGCGGCGTCCAGTGGATGACGGCCGGCCGCGGGGTGATCCACTCCGAGATTCCCCAGCAGGAAGAGGGCGTCATGGAGGGGTTTCAGCTCTGGCTGAACCTCCCCGGCCGCGACAAGATGAAGGACCCCTGGTACCGCGACTTCGGCGCGGCGGACCTCCCGCGCTACTCGTCCGGCGGCGTCACGGTCACCGTCATCGGCGGGGAGAGCCACGGCGTCGTGGGCGCGGTGACCCGCGAGGCGACGGAGCCGCTCGTCCTCGACCTCTGGCTCGAGCCGGGCGCCCGCTTCGAGCAGCCGCTCCCGCCCGGGCACAACGCCTTCGTCGTCGTCTACCGCGGCGCGGCGACGGTGGGCGAGACGACGCTCGCACCCGGCAAGCTCGCGATCCTCGCGAACGACCCGGCGGCGGACGGGGTCGTGATCGAGTCGAAGGAAGGGGCGCGAGCGCTCCTCGTCGCGGGGCGGCCGCTCGGCGAGCCGATCGCGCAGTACGGCCCCTTCGTCATGAACACCGAGGAGGAGATCTACCAGGCGGTGAGCGACTTCCGGGACGGGAGGTTCGGGTGAGGGGTGCGGACGGGCAGGAGGAGGAGAGGGACGAGAGGAACGCCGGCTCGAGCGAACGGATGCCCGCGATCTTCGCGGCGCACGGCGCGCCCGTCCTCCTCGACGACGCCGCCTGGATGGGCGAGCTCGCCGCGTGGGCCCGCGCGATGCCGAAGCCGGAGAGCATCCTGATGGTCTCCGCCCACTGGGAGGCGCGGCCGGCCTCGCTCGGCGCGACGACGCCGGTCCCGCTCGTCTACGACTTTCTCGGCTTCCCCGAGAAGTACTACCGGACCGTCTACCCCTCGCCCGGCGCGCCCGCGCTCGCCGGCCGTGTCCGCGGTCTCCTGCGATCGAGCGGCATCGCCTTCGCGGACGACCCGGCGCGCGGCCTCGACCACGGGGCGTACGTGCCGCTCGTCGCGATGTACCCCGAGGCCGACGTGCCGGTGCTTCAGCTCTCCATGCCGCGCCTCGAGCCGGCGGAGCTCTTCACGCTCGGCCGCGCGCTCGCCCCGCTCCGCGACGAGGGGGTCCTCGTCTTCGGCAGCGGGTTTCTCACCCACAACATGCGCTACGCGTTCCGGCCGGGAGTTCCGCAGTGGGCGAAGGATTTCGACGCGTGGGCGGAGGAATCCCTCTCGCGCTTCGACGTCGATGCGCTCCTCGACTTCGAGAAGCGCGCCCCCGCGGTCCGGACGGCGCTCCCGACCTGGGAGCACTACGCCCCGCTCCTCGTCGTCGCGGGCGCAGCCGCGGCGGGCCGGCCCCGCGTGACGTTCCCCATCACCGGCTGGTGGAGGAACGGGGCCTTCACGAAGCGCTCGGTCCAGCTGGACTGAACGGGGCCGCGCCCCGCGGACGTCCGCCGTACCTCGCCGGGGCCTTCGACCTTCGCTACCAGCGCTCGTACCGGACGAGCTCCTCGATGGGCCTCCTTTCCTTCGGCCCCGGCGCGTCAGCCGGCCAGCCGAGGGGCGTGAAGGCGACGGGAACGACGTCGTCCGGGAGCCCCAGGACCTCGCGGGCCGCGACGGGGTCGAAGGCGGCCACCCAGCAGGTGCCGAGGCCGCGGTCCGCGGCGGCGAGGATGAGGTGGTCGGTCGCGATGGCGGCGTCCGTCTCGGCCGCGCTCCAGCCGTCGTGGCGGCTCCTCGTCCACGCCTCGGCGGGGACCGCGCAGACGGCGAGGACGAAGGGCGCCTCCACGAACCAGGGCTTCGGGTAGAGGCGGAGGAGGTCGGCCTCCCGGCCGCGCGTCGTCAGGACGACCACCCGGAACGGCTGCCGGTTGCAGGCGGACGGCGCGAGGCGCGCCGCCTCGAGCACCTCGCGAAGGAGCGCCTCGGGCACCGGGTCGGGGCGGTAGGCGCGAACGCTGCGGCGGGCGGCGGCGAGCCGACGAAAGTCCATCGGGCCGATCCTACCGCCGGGACGGCGGCGCGAAGCCCGGCGAGAGTCTCGCGGGGGGCGGCCATTCCGGCTCGCCGGCTGCCAGGCGCGGGGCCCCGTCAGAGGAACGCACGGAGGCTCTCGTCGATCCCCTTGCGGACCTCGTACCACCAGGCGAGGGCGGCCTCGTGCCGGTCCTTCTCGAACGCGTCGGCCCAGCGGGCGAGCTCGGGGTCGGCATCCCCCTCGACGTCCCGCCGCCGCTTCAGGTACGTCGCGACGAAGTCGACGTCGCGCTCCGACTCCCAGAAGACCGAGGCGTTGCGGCTGTTGATCCGGCTCGCGGTCACGGCGATCGCCTTCAGGTACTCGTCCTCCAGGCCGTAGACCGAGCCGACGATCTCGGGGAGCAGCTCCTCGGCCCAGCCGCGGTGGAAGCGGCAGACGCCCAGGTCGTCGACCGCAAGCTCCTCCTTCATGCGATCCGCGCAGACCCGCCCGAGCGTCCGCGGCGGGAAGAACTCGGGGCCGTAGAACATGTAGTACTTGCCCATCATCGGCATCGGCGCGAGGGCGCCCGGGGTCCAGTACTGGTTCGGCACCATCCAGCCGCGCCGCCCCGAGGCGAGGTAGACGAAGCGGTCGAGGACCCGCTTGCCCTTCTCGCGGTGGACGCGCCGCCCCCACTTCCTCGGTCCCTCGGAGAGGTCGAGGAGGCCGCGGCGGGCGAGGATCGAATCGATCAGCTCCACGCCCAGCTGGGCGTTGTGCATCGAGTCGGCGACGACGTCGAAGCCCGTGGTCTCCCAGCGGGGGAGACGCGACACGCCGAGGTCGTCCGGCGACAGCTCGCCCTCGAGGAGGCACTCCATCAGCCAGGCGAGGACGCCGCCGACGGAAATCGCGTCGAAGCCCGAGGCGTCGGCCCTCCCGTTGAGGAGCTCGGCGGCGCGCTGGTCGAAGATGCCGCAGAGCGGGCCCATCGTCTGGTACGGCTCGAAGTCCTTCTTGTACACGTCGCGCAGCTTCTTGCAGACGGCCGCGCAGGGCTCGCCGCAGGTCGACTGCTGCCGCTTCGCGATCGTCTCCTCGTTGAACTGCGCGAGGTAGTGAGGCGCGATCAGCCGCTCCCAGAGCTCGAGCCGCTGGCCTTCGGTGAAGTGCAGGGAGCGGTAGTTGAACGCCATGAGGCGTCCCTTCAGCGTGGCGAAGTTCACGCCGAAGGTGCCGCCGGTCTCGAACTTCGGGTCGAAGCGGTACTTCGTCGTCGCCTCGAAGTCCTTCGTCGCGAGGCGCTTCGCGTAGCGCTCCTGGAACCAGGAGTCCGCGACCTTGCGGTCGCGGAAGTCCTCGTCGACGAAGGTCCCGCCGTAGATCACCGCGGCTAGCCCATGCTCCTGGAGCATCTTCGAGCCCATGCCGCCGCGGCCGGCCCAGGTGTCCGCGTGGGTGAGCCGCCCCTTCACGACCGGCGCGCTGCCGATCGCGCCGAAGTCGGTCGCCTCCGCCGCGGGTCCGACGGCCAGGACGCGCGGGTCGGTCTCGTAGCGCGCCCCGAAACGCTCGAGGACCTCCTCCATGAGGCCGTAGAAGCCGCCGCGGCCGCGCGCCCAGGCCTTCGCGAGGTCGACCGGGTGGACCTCGACGTCGATCTCCTCGCCGTGGGTGCGGTTCAGATAGAGGATCGAAGGGGTGGGGGCCTTTCCGACGAGGCTCACCATGTTGATGCCGAGGTTGTCGAAGACGAGCGCGGCCCGCCGAGGCTCGAGACGTAGAAGCCGCGCCAGGCGGGAGAGAAGCCGGTCACGACGAGCCGGTTCGAGCCGGGGAGGATCGAGCCCGCGAAGAGGCCCGCGCCGATGTTCAGGCCCCGCCAGCGGTCCGCGAGGTGGATTCCGAGGTCGACCGGGCCGAAATAGTCGCCGACCCGGTACCGCCGCATCCGGTAGAACCCGGTGGAAGGGTCGACGAAGAGGACGCGCTGCGCAGCTTGCATCGGGGGCCTCGGGGGCGATTCTAGGGGCCCCGGCCGGAGAGCCCGGTCGGGCCGCCGGGGCCCGGAGCGTGGCCGGGCCGGTCGGGAGCCGCGGGCGCGGCGGGCGATTGCGGGCCGGACTCAAGCCCTCGCCGGGAGCCGGAGCTCCCGCGTGACCTCCACGTCGCGGGCGAAGGCGGCGTCGTGCGTGACGAGGAGGAGGGCGCCTCTGTAGGCCCGAAGCGCCGCGGCGATCGCCTCGAGCCCCGCGAGGTCGAGGTGGTTCGACGGCTCGTCGAGGAGGAGCATCTCGGGTGCCTGCTCGGAGGCCAGGAGAGCCGCGAGGCCGGCGCGAATCCTCTCACCCCCGGACAGCGCGGACACGGGCTTTCCGGCGGCCTCCTGGACGAATCCGAAGCGCCCGAGGAGGAGGCGGCGTTCGTGCTCGGCCCGGCCGGGGGCGAGGCGCCGGAGCGCCTCGGCGAGGGTGCCGTCCCTGCCGAGAACGGCGGCGTCCTGGTCGAGGACCGCGACGCGCGAGGCGCCGACGCGGAGGACGCCGGCGTCCGGGGCGCGCCCGGCGAGGAGCGAGAAGAGGGTCGACTTGCCCGAGCCGTTCGCCCCGAGGAGCCGGATCCGCTCCGGGCCGACGACGTCGAAGGAGAGCGGGGAAGCCCAGAGCCAGCCGCCGGGAAGCCGGACGTTGAGACCGTCCGCGTCGACGAGTCGCTTCCTCGCGGGGACCCGCGTCGCCTCGAGGTCGACGGCGATCCGCGGGTCGTCGGGCAGCTCGGCGCGGGCCCGGGCGAGAGAGGCGACGGCGGCCTGGACGCGCTCGCCGTGGACCCCCTTCAGCCGGCCGGCCGTCACCTCGGCGGAGCGCTTCATGGCGCCCCGGGCCATCTTCGGCACGCCCTCGCGCAGGGCGGCCCTCTTTCCCGAGGCGGTCCGGCGCGCCTGCCGCTCCCGGGCCTCGCGGGCCGCGCTCCGGGCCGCCTCGAGCCCCTGCTCCGCAGAGCGGACGCCGCGCTCGGCGGCCTCGCGCTCGGTGCGGCGAGCCTCGAGGAAGCCGGTCCAGCCGCCTCCGTAGAGCCGCAGGCGCCCGCCCCGGAGCTCGGCGATGCGATCGGCCAGGGCGAGGAGGGCGCGATCGTGCGTCGCGACGAGAACGGCGCCGGGGAACGAAGCGACGAATCCGTGCACGGTGTGGCGAGCCTCCTCGTCGAGGTGGTTCGTCGGCTCGTCGAGGAGGAGTGTCTCCGGCTCTTCGAGGAGGAGGCGGGCGAGGCGCAGTCGCGTCGCCTCGCCGCCCGAGAGGGTCCTCGCGTCGCGACCGAGGTCGATCTCCGCGAGGTCCACGGCCGCGAGGGCCCTTTCCACTCGCCAATCCGGCGCGGAGCCGGCGGCGAGGAGCCCGGCGGCCGTCTCTCCCGGGCGGAGCGCGGTCGCCTGGGGGAGGAAGCCGACCGTGCCGTGGCGGACGACGCGCCCGCGGGCGGGGAGGCGAAGCCCGGCGAGGATCTCGAGGAACGTGCTCTTGCCCGAACCGTTCGAGCCGACGAGGCCCGTCACGCCGCGCGGGAGCGACAGGTCGGCCGGGTCGAGGAGCGGGGAACCGTCCGGCAGGACGGCCGAGACGCCTTCGGCAACGAGGGAATACGGCATGAAGACCTCGCTCGGGTGCCGGGAGCGGCGCGGCGCTCGACCGGCGAAGTGCTGCGGGGAAGGCGGGTCTTCAGGCTCTCATCGTGCCCGCGGTGCGGGCAGGGCGATGTTACGACGGGACCCCTCCCGCCGCCGGGGCGTTCACCGGCGCGGTCTCACGCCCGTCGCCGCGGCCGGGGAGGCCCGGGAGGGCCGGACCTCTCTACCTTCAGCCTTTGCCGCCTCGTCCGCTCCCGCCCCCGATCTCCTCGAGGAACGCCACGAGGCGCTCGTACTCGGGCGACGGGCTCCCGTCCGTCGAGGAGCGGGCGAGCCTCTCGCTCGCGCGGGCGACCTCGAGGAGGGTGGGGCTCTCCTCCGAGACGCGGCCGGCGGGCGCGCCGAGCTGTACGAGCCGGAGGGCGAGGCTCCAGTCGCCCCGTTCCGCGGCGAGCATCGGCGCCGACCACCCGCGCCGGCTTCCGCTCCGGACGGTCGCGCCGAGGTCCGCGCCGTGGCGGGCCAGGGTCTCCGCTTTCGCGGAGGTCAGGTTCGCGGAGAAGACGAGCGGCTCCTCGTCGAACGGCAGCTTCGCGTTCGGGTCGCCGCCGTGCGAGAGGAGGAGGCCGAGGAGCTCGTCGGTCCGGGAGTCCGCGCTGTCGGCGGCGTTCGCCTCGAGCAGCTCGCCATCCCGCCCGGCTCCGGCCACCGGAGCGCCCGCCTCGAGGACGGCCCGGACGAGCCGGAGCCCCTCGGGCCGGGCGTTCCACGCCACGGACCGGCGGACGGCGTAGCCGAGGAGCGTCTCGCCCGACCGGTCCCTCGCCGTGAAGTCGGGCGCCGGGTCGCGAAGGGCCGCTTCCGCCGCGGCGACGTCGCCCCGGTCGATCGCGCGGGCGGCCGCGGTGAGGCGAGGGTCCGCGAAGCGCCCCTCGCGGCTCCGCCGGAGCGCGCTCAGGAACCCCGTGGCGGTGTCGGTCGTCAGGTTCCAGGCGAACGCGAGGAAGGGGAGCGCGACGATGCCGGTTCCCGCGAGGATCGCTCCCTTCGAGCCGGTCCTCTGCCCGGCGAGAAGGAGGGCCCCGGCCAGGAGGAGGACCGGCGCGAGGAGGTAGGAGAAGCCTCGGGCCATCCCGCGCCCCGCGGCGTCGTCGCCCATGTCCCGCCCGAAGAACATGGCGGCGACGACGAGCGCGTCGAGGGCGAAGCAGATCCAGCCGGCGACGAGGAGGGCGCGCGTCATCGGGTCCCGCGAGCCGTCAGCCCGCCTTCGCCTCGCGCTTCCTGTCCGGCCTCTTGTCGGCGTCGACGGCGCCGGCGAGGAGGGCGACGAGCCAGGAGAGATGCCGCTCGAGGAAGACGAAGACCTTCCCGTGGAACGTGACGACCTGCTCGCGCTTGCGGCGGGAGAGGGCGTTCACGATCTCGTTCGCCGCGGACTCGGCGGAGGCGACGAGCCAGGGGGGGACGGGGTCCTTCGCGCTCCGGTGGACGACCTCGCGGTTGTCCTTGTGACGGATCTCGCTCGCCACGAAGCCGGGCGCGATGTGCGTCACGGAGATGCCGTCCCGCTTCAGCTCCGGGCGGATCGAGTCGCAGAGGCCCCGCACCGCGAACTTCGAGATGCAGTAGGCCGACGTGGCGGGCGTCCCGATGAAGCCGTTCACGCTCCCGACGACGCCGATGCGCCCCCGCGACTTCTTCAGCTCGGGGAGGGCGGCCTGGAGCGTCCGGATCGTGCCGAAGAGGTTCGTCTCCAGCTGGCGGCGGTAATCCTCCAGCGTGAGCCTGTCGAGCCGCCCGGCGACGGCGAAACCCGCGTTCGCGAGGACGGTGTCGAGGCGACCCCACTCCGCGACGGCGCGGGCGACGGCGGCCTCGCAGTCGCCGTCCTTCGTGACGTCGCAGGCGACGGCGATCGCCGATCCGCCGCCGGAGCGTAGCTCGGCGGCGACCTTCTCGAGAAGGTCGGTCCGGCGGGCGCAGAGGACGACCTTCGAGCCGCGGCGGACGAGCTCGCGGGCGACCGCCTCGCCGATCCCGGACGAGGCCCCGGTGATGAGAACGACGTTGTCCTTCATGGCGCGCGGACTTTACCGGAACCCGGGCGGCCTCAGCGGTGGCCGAGGAACGGGAGCCGGAGGAGACCCGCGAGGACGAGGCACCCGACGAGGACCGGCCCGAAGGGCTGGTCGAGGACGATGGCGAGGACGAAGGCGGCCAGGTAGGAGGCCAGCGCGATCGCGGCGGAGAGGACGAGCGCCCTCTTCCACGACGAGGCGATCCGGAACGCGATCCAGGGCGGGAAGAAGACGAGGCAGAACGTCGCCATGACGCCGATCGACTCGGTGGCGAGGGCCACCGAGAGGGCGACGAGGAGGTCGAAGGCGAGGTGGAGCCGCCAGGGCGCCTGCCGGTTCGCGGCGAGGTGGTCGGGGAAGAAGTGCTCGAGGAGGAGCCGCTTCGAGAGCCACGGGCCCGCCGCCGAGAGGACCGCGACGAGGGCGAGCGCGCCGCCGAGGTTCAGCCAGGTCGTGAAGTAGAGCTGCCCTTCGAGGAGGGCGTGGGAGAGCTCCTCCCCGCGGACGCTGTTGGCGGCGCCGAGAAGAGCCGCGCTCCAGCCGAAGAAGAGGAGGACGGCGTAGACGTCGTTGCCGGAGCGCTCCGTCCGCCCCTTCACGCCGGCCGCGACCACGGCGGCGCCGAGGGCCCCGGCGAGCGGATGGATGCCGACGAGGATCGCCGTGACGCCTCCCGCGGCCGTGACCTGCGCGAGGCCGAGCGCGGCGAGCCACTCGTTGCGGAGCCTCACGTAGGCGCCGAGGAGCGGGAGGAGGAGCGCGAGGAGGAGGCCGTTGGCGAACGGGACCCGGAAGAGCGGGTCGACGACGAGCGAGAGGCTCACCGGCCCACCTCGAGGACGTTCGCCGAGACGCGCGAGAGGAAGCGCTCGTCGTGGGTGACGACGAGGACGCCGCGATCGCCCCTCGTGGCGTGCAGGAGGTCCGCGAGGGCGTCGACGGCCGCGGGGTCCATGTTGTTCGTCGGCTCGTCGAGGACGACGACGTTCGCCTCGCCGCCGAGGCAGGCCCAGACGGTGAGGAGCTGGAACTGGCCGCCGGAAAGGCGGTCGACGCGGGTGCGGAGGAGGTCGCGAAGCGACTCCGGCGGGTCCGAGGCCGAGGCGCCGGTGAGGTCGAGGAGCTCGTCCGCGCGCAAGGGGACGTCCGCCTCCCGCACGGGGCGCTGGCGCTGGTATGCGATGGAGGCGCCGGGCCCGCGGGCGACCTCTCCGGAGAAGAGGCGCGAGGCGCCCGTCAACGCCCCGATGAGGGTCGACTTGCCGGAGCCGTTCGGCCCGACGAGACCGAGGACGTCGCCAGCGAGAAGGTCGAAGGAAACGGGGCCCACGACGGGCCCCGTGTATCCGGCGACGACGTTGCGATAGGAGAGGAGCGGAGCGGGGCTCACTTCCCCGAGGCTACTCCATCCACCCAGCGTCCGATGAGCTCCAGGTACTCCTCGGCCGACGCCCCGACGGCAGGTTCCAGGGGGAGGCGCACCTTCGGCCAGCCGAGGTTGCGGGCGAGGAAGTCCGGGCCCTGGCCGGGCTGGAAGCTGGTGTAGAGGATCGAGCCCTTCCGGCCCTCGAGGCGGCCGGTGAGCTCCTTGAGGTGGGCGGCCGTCGGCGGGACCCCCGGGAGCGGCTCGACGAAGCCGAGGACCGGGACACCCAGAAGCGCGGCGAGGTAGTTCACGTCCTTGTGAAACGCGATCACCCCCGTCGCGCCCGCAGCCTTCTGCTTCCAGCCGGGGACCCGGGCCTCTACGGCCTTCCGGAAGGAGGCCGCACCCGCCCGGTAGCGGTCCGCGTTGCGGGCGTCGAGCGAGGCGAGCCGGCCCGCGAGCGCCTCGGCCACCCGGGCCATCCGCTCCGGGTCCATGTAGACGTGAGGATTCCCCATCGGGTGGACGTCGCCCTGCGAGCGATCGGGGGCGAGCCCGGCCTCGATGAGGTCGACCTGGGCGGCGGCCTCGAAGTAGCCCGGCAGTCCGGGGAGGATCTTCCCGTTGTTCGCCCCCTGGAGGGCGGCGGGGAGCCAGCCGATCTCGAGCTCGGCGCCGACGGCGACGAGGAGGTCGGCGTTGCGCAGCGCGACCATCATGCTCGGCCGGGCCTGGAGGACGTGGACGTCGCGGTCGGGCGGGGCGAGGACCGTCAGCTTCACGGCGTCGCCGCCGACGGACGTCACGAGGACGCCCATGCTCGAGGTCGTCGCGACGACGTTGAGCGCGGCGGTTGCGGGGACGGTCGCCGCGAGGAGAGCGGCGGCAAGGAGAGTCTTCTTCACGATCGCCTCCTCAGAACCTGTGGGCGCCGTGGGCGCCGATGGAGAGCTGGACCTGGAGGAAGAACTGGCCGTACGTTTCCTTCTCGCCGCCGACGTAGATCTCTCCGCGGTTGTACTGCGCGCGGACCCTCGAGAACTCGGTCGGGTTGAAGGTGAGCGCCCCGGTCCAGCGCGAGGAGGTCTCGTACCCGGTCTTCACGCCGGCCCGGACCCGTTCGTTCGTCAGGCCCGCGAGGTCGTAGCGGGCGGCGAGCTGGAGGCGCGGAAGGACGCCGTAGACGGCCTGGAAGTAGGCGCCGTCCTGCTTGAAGACGACGGTGTTCGGCGTGCCGATGATGTCGAGGTCGCGCTCGCGGGAGAGGTACTCGGCCTGGAGGACGAGGTCGCCCGCGCCGTACGGGCGGGGCGAGTCGTACTTGTAGACGAGGTCGACGCCCCAGATCGAGCCAGTGCCGTCGAGGACCCCCTCCGGGTTGCCGTCGCCGTCGTGGTCGTGGACCTCCTGGTGGGTCCTGCTCGAGGCGAACGAGGCGCCGATCTGCAGGGCGCTCGAGTAGCCGAGGTTCGGCCCGACCTTCAGGAAGCCGGTGAGCATGCGCGGCCCGGCCCGGTCGGAGAGCTCGCGCGGGTCGTCGTCCTCCGTCAGCCCGGGGAACTCCTCGTGCCCGATGTAGCTCGAGAACTTCTCGTTCTCGCCCTGGAGGAGCTCGACGCCGGCCCGGAGGTAGAAGGGGAGCTTCGGGATCCAGTTGACCTGGAGACCCTTCTCGTTCAAGCCGTGGTCGCCGAGGAGGAGCTCGTAGGCGAGGTTCTGGTCGACGAAGTCCCACTGGTGGGGGTGCTGCGCGTTCGCGTAGCCGATGCCGCTCAGGAACTTGCCGCCCTTGAGCTGGAAGCCGCCGGGAAGCCGCCGGGTCTGGAAGTAGACCTCCTCGGCCTCGATCGCCTCCTCGTCCACCGCGAAGAGGGCGACGACGTCGAAGTAGCTGTCGACGGAAGCGGTGAAGGCGAGCTCGGTGTGCCGGAGGTTGAAGCCGCGGCTCATCCCCCCGTGCTCGTGGTCGTGCCCCTCCTCGGCGTGGGCGCCGTGGAAGCCGTCGGCCTCCTCGAGGATCTCGCCTGCCTCGCCCTTGACGCTGTCGGTGTAGTAGACGACGTCGGGGATGACGGAGATCGCGGGGTTGAACGCGGTCCCGGAGGTCACCTGGCCGGAGGAGCCGAAGAGGGGGAAGCTCTTCGTGGCGAGGCCTTTCGACTCGACCGGGCCCGGCGCGCGGCGGGCCGTCTCGGCGCGGAGCGCCTCAAGGGCCGCCTTCGTCTCGGCCTGCTGCTTCTCGAGGGCCGCGAGCTTCTGCGCGAGCTCGGCGTGGGTCGCGGAGGGGGCGGCGGCCCCGAGGGCCGCCTTCAGGGCCTCGAGCGCCTGCACGCTCTCCTCCTGCCTGGCCTCGAGGGTGCGGACCTTCTCCTCGAGGGCCTTGCGGTCGGACGGGGTGGCCTGGCCGGCGGCCGGGAACGCGAGGATGAGCGCGAGCGCCACTGCGGCGGGCGCGAGCGAGATCGGGAGCTTCATCGGGTCTCTCCATGTGGGACGGGCACCCGCGCGACAGCGGATGCCAACGTCCGTCTCCGCCCCTCGGGGCGGAGGTCGAGCGGACTAGAGCGGCTCGGCGGGAGAGACTGGGGGCGGGCCTCGCGACGGCAGGGGGGCCGCGTGGGCGAGCTGAACCGTGACGTCGGGGGAGGTGGCAGGGGGGAGGAGGTCCTGTCCCGCGGGAGGCTCTGGAGCGTCGACGGTGGCCTCGGGAACGCCGCCGCCGTCGAACCGGGAAACGTGGCAGGCCGGGCAGCTCCGCTCTTCCGTCGTGCTTTCGTGGTGGTGGGGTACGGTCGTCAGCCCGAGGAGGGCGACGAGAGCGACGGCGACCGCGACGGCCCGGCCCGCACCCAGAAGGGCGCGAGGCATCCGAAGCCGGAGCGCGTCTCTCGACATGGGGCGGAAGGGTAGGGAGGGGCGCAGGGAGTGTCAAGGGACGGCCGGACACGGCCGCGGCGGATAATCCGCCGCATGAAGAGCGTCGCCGTTCTCGGAGCGGGCCTCGTGGGCTCGCTCGTCGCGAAGGACCTGGCTGCCGACGGCCGCTGGTCCGTTCTCTCCGTCGACCGAAGCGACGAGGCCCTCGGGCGCCTCGCGGGAATCCCGGGCCTTGCTACGGAGCGGGCCGACCTGGCCGATCCGGCCGAGGTCTCGCGCGTCGCCTCGAAGGTCGACGTCGTCGTCGGCGCGGTCCCCGGGTTCCTCGGGACGCAGACCGTGCGCGCTGCCCTGGAGGCGGGCCGGCCCGTGGCCGACATCTCGTTCTCGCCGGAAGACCCCTTCCACCTGAAGCCGGTCGCGAAGGCGAAGGGAGTCGCGGCGATCGTCGACTGCGGCGTCTCCCCGGGCCTCTCGAACCTGGCCGTGGGGCGCGCGGCCGCGCTCTTCGACACCCTGGACGAGGTGAGGATCTTCGTCGGGGGGCTCCCGGTCGCCCGGCACTGGCCGTTCGAGTACCGTTCCGTCTTCTCGCCGACCGACGTCGTCGAGGAGTACCTGCGGCCGGCGCGCTGCGTGGAGGGAGAGGAGGTCGTGGTCCGCCCGGCTCTCTCCGGCGTGGAGCCGCTCGAGATCCCGGGGGTCGGCACCGTCGAGGCCTTCTACACCGACGGCTTGCGCACCCTCCTCCGGACGGTGAAGGCCCACAACCTGTTCGAGAAGACGCTCCGCTACCCCGGGCACGCCGACCGGATGCGGATGCTGCGCGAGACGGGGTTCTTCTCGGGCGAGGCGGTCGCCGTGGACGGCGTCGCCGTCGTCCCCCGCCGGCTGACGGAGGCGCTCCTCTTCCACTCCTGGCGGAGGCCCGCGGGAGAGGAGGAGCTGACGTTCCTCAGGGTCGTCTGCGACGGGCGCCGCGGGGGCCGGAGGGTGAAGCGGACGCTCGAGCTCCTCGACCGGACCGACCGGGAGACGGGCGACACCTCGATGGCGAGGACCACGGGCTTCCCGTGCACGACGGCGACGCGCCTCCTCCTCGAGGGGGCCTTCACGAAGCCGGGCGTCTTTCCCCTCGAGCTGCTCGCGGGGGAGGACGCCGTCTACTCCCGCTTCCTCGGAGAGCTCGCCGCTCGAGGGGTCGATGTCGAGGAGACCGAGGAGGAGCTCCTCCCGGGATGAGCGGAGAGGGGGACGCAGGGGGGGAGAAGGGGCCGAAGGTCCCGAAGGCGAAGCGGCTCCGGGCACTCCTCCCCGATCTCGCCGCGCTCGTGAAGCCGCGGCGGAAGATGCTCGCGGCCGGCTTCGTCCTGATGGCGGTCGGGCGGGCGGCGGGGCTGGTCCTGCCCGCGTCGACGAAGGTCCTCATCGACGACGTCGTCGGGAAGGCGCGCACCGAGCTCCTCGTCCCGCTCCTCGCGGCCGTCGGCGCGGCGACGCTCGTCCAGGCGGCGACGTCGTTCACGCTCACACAGGTCCTCTCGAAGGGGGCCCAGAGGCTCATTGCCGAGCTGAGGACGAAGCTTCAGGCCCACGTCGCCCGGCTTCCCGTCGCCTACTTCGACGGCCAGAAGACGGGCAACCTCGTCTCGCGCGTGATGAACGACGTGGAGGGAATCCGCAACCTCGTCGGGACCGGCATCGTCGAGATGGCGGGAGGGCTGGTGACGGCCACCCTCGCTCTCGCCGTGATGGCGACCCTGAGCCCGCTCCTCACGGGCCTGACGCTCCTCTTCCTGTCTCTCTTCGGGATCGGGCTCTTCGCCGCCTTCGGTGTCCTGAGGCCCGTCTTCCGGGAGCGCTCGAAGATCTACGGGGAGGTCTCCGGACGGCTGACCGAGACGTTCGCGGGAATCCGCGTCGTGAAGGGGTACCACGGGGAGAAGCGCGAGGAAGCGGTCTTCGCCGAGGGAGTCTCCCGGATCCTGGCGAACGTCCTGAAGACGATCACCGGCATGTCCTCGCTGTCGGTGGCGTCGACGGTCCTCCTCGGTGGCGTCGGCGTCGTCGTGATGTGGTTCGGGACCCGGCAGATCCTGGCCGGGTCGCTGACCGTGGGCGGGCTCTTCACCTACACGGTCCTCCTCGGTTTCCTCGTCGCCCCGGTGTTCCAGGTCGTCGGGATCGGCACGCAGCTGACGGAAGCCCTCGCCGGCCTGGAGCGGACGAAGGAGATCTTCTCCGAGACGCCGGAGGACGTGGACCCGCGCCGCACCTTCGACCTCCCGGACGTGCGGGGGGAGGTCGTCTTCGAGGACGTCCGCTTCGCCTACGCGGAGGGGAAGGAGGTCCTTCACGGGGTCTCGTTCCGCGCCGCGCCGGGGACCGTCACGGCCCTCGTGGGCCCTTCGGGCTCCGGCAAGTCGACGATCATCGGCCTCGTCGCCGCCTTCCAGTCGCCCTCGTCGGGGCGAGTCCTGGTGGACGGCGTCGACCTCTCGACGGTCCGCATCCCGAGCTTCCGGTCCCGGCTCGGCGTCGTCCTGCAGGAGTCGTTCCTCTTCGACGGGACGATTCGCGAGAACGTCGCCTTCTCGCGGCCGTCGGCGACGGAGGCGGAGGTCGTCGCGGCCTGCCGGGTCGCGCGGGTGGACGAGTTCGCCGAGGGGTTCGAGAAGGGCTACGAAACGGTCGTCGGCGAACGGGGCGTGAAGCTCTCGGGGGGGCAGAGGCAGCGCGTCTCCATCGCGCGGGCCCTCCTCGCCGACCCCCGCATCCTGATCCTCGACGAGGCGACGTCGAGCCTCGACACGGAGTCCGAGGCATTCATCCAGCAGGGGCTGTCGGAGCTCCTGAAGGGCCGGACGACCTTCGTCATCGCCCACCGCCTCTCGACGATCCGCAGGGCGGACCAGATCCTGGTCGTGGAGCGGGGCGTCGTCGTCGAGCAGGGGCGGCACGAGGAGCTGATGGCCGCAGGCGGGCGCTACGCCGAGATGGTGGCCCGCCAGGCGGGAATCGGGGTGGAGCTCTTCGGGGATCCGAGGGAGCAGGAGCCGGGGGGGAGCGGGAGCCCCGGGCCGGACCGCGGGGAGAGGCTCGGCCCGCTGTCGCTCCTCGCGCCTTCGGGGCGCTGACGCCGGCGTCGCCGGTCAGCCTTTCGTGCGGGCCTCGTTGACCCAGATGGTCCGGCCGTCGAGCTGGGTCCGGTTCAGGGCGAGGATCGCCTTGCGGCCCTCGTCGTCGGCCATCTCGACGAAGCCGTAGCCCTTCGAACGGCCGCTCGCACGGTCCACGACGACGCTCGCCGAGAGCGGCGATCCGAAGGGCGCGAAAACCTCCCCGAGGCGGCCTTCGTCGACCGAGTAGGGGAGATTCCCGACGTAGATCTTCATTCTCGGCGATTCTCCTACAGTGTCTCCGGCGGGGGGAAGTTAGCACGGGAACGCCCCTGCTAAGCTTGCCGCCGCATGGCCCAGATCCGCCCGTTCCCCGCCTCCCGCCCCCTTCCCGCCCGAGCGCGGGAGGTGGCCTCCGTGCCGTACGACGTCGTCGACACGAACGAAGCCCGCGCCCTCGCCGAGGGGAACCCGCTCTCGTTCCTCCACGTCTGCCGTCCCGAGATCGACCTTCCGGAGGGGACGCCCCTCTACTCCGACTCCGTGTACGCGAAGGGGCGCGAGAACCTCGACCGCTTCGAGGCGGAGGGGACGCTCGTCCCCGACGCCTCGCCTCGCCTCCTCGTCTACCGCCAGGCGTGGCGCGGAGCGACGCAGGACGGCATCGTCGCCGCGTGCTCGGTGGACGACTACGACGCCGACGTCATCAAGAAGCACGAGAAGACCCGGAAGGACAAGGAGGACGACCGGACGAAGCACCTCCTCGTCCAGTCGGCGCACGCAGAGCCGGTCTTCCTGACCTACCGGGCCGTGGACGCCGTCGACGAGCGAATCGCCGCGGTGACCGCCCTCCCTCCCGAGATCGACTTCGAGGCGGCGGACGGCGTGAGGCACTCGCTCTGGCTCGTCCCGGACGGGGACGCAGCCTTCTTCGTCGAGGCCTTCGAATCGATCCCGGTCCTCTACGTCGCGGACGGGCACCACCGCTGCGCCTCGGCCTCGCGCGCCCGGGCCGCGCTGGCGGCGAAGGGCCCCCTCGCGGCCGACCACCCGGTTCAGTGGTTCCCGGCGACGATCTTCCCCGACCACGAGCTCCGGATCCTCCCCTACAACCGGGTCGTGAAGGACCTCCACGGGCGGACGCCCGCCGGCTTCCTCGAGGACGTCGCGAAGGCTTTCCACGTGGGCGAGGCGGAGGAGGCGAACCCGGCCGAGCCGGCCGGCAAGGGAGAGGTCCGGATGTATCTCGCCGGCCGGTGGCACGTCCTCGTGCCGAGGGAGCCCGTGCCGGCGGACGACCCGATCCGCTCGCTCGACGTCTCCATCCTCCAGGAGCGGCTCCTCGACCCGCTCCTCGGGATCCACGACCCCCGCACCGACAAGCGGATCGACTTCGTCGGCGGCATCAGGGGAACGTCGGAGCTGGAGAGGCGGGTGAACTCGGGCGGGTGCGCCGTCGCGTTCTCGATGCACCCGACGACCGTCGCCGAGCTGATGGCGATCGCCGACGCCGGCGAGACGATGCCGCCGAAGTCGACCTGGTTCGAGCCGAAGCTCAGGTCCGGGCTCTTCGTCCACAGGTTCTGAGCCCCCGGGGGCCGGGACGACGGACTAGACGACGCCCCACGGGAGGCGCGGGAGGTCTCCGATGCGAGTGCTGGTCGCGGACAAGTTCGAGGAAACGGGGCTCGAGGGACTCCGGGCGCTGGGTTGTGAGGTCTACTACGAGCCGAAGCTGGAGGGCGAGTCGCTCGGGTGGCGCCTCAGGGACACGGCGGCCGACGTCCTCGTCGTGAGGTCGACCCGGGTGACCTCGGCGGAGATGGACCAGGGCCGGAGCCTCTCGCTCGTCGTCCGGGCCGGGGCGGGCGTGAACACGATCGACCTGGCGGGCGCCTCCGCGCGGGCGATCTCGGTGTCGAACTGCCCGGGAAAGAACGCGGTGGCGGTCGCCGAGCTGGCGTGGGGGCTCATCCTCGCCCTCGACCGGCGGATTCCCGACCAGACGGCTGACCTCAGGGCCGGCCTCTGGAACAAGGCCGAGTACGGCAGGGCGCGGGGCCTCGCCGGCCGGACGCTCGGGATCGCGGGCTACGGGGCCATCGGCCGGGAGGTGGCGGCCCGGGGCCGCGCCTTCGGGATGCGCGTCGTCGGCTGGAGCCCGTCCCTGACCGCGGCGCGGGCCGCGGAGGAAGGCATCGAGCGTGCCGCGACGCTCCACGACCTCGCAATCAGCTCCGACGTGGTCTCGGTCCATCTCGCGCTGACGAGGGAGACCCGCGGGCTCCTCGGCGGGGCGTTCTTCGACGCGATGCGGCCCGGGGCGCTCTTCGTGAACACGAGCCGGGGAGAGGTCGTCAGCGCGGCCGCCCTCAGGGCGGCGATCTCCGCCAAGGGGGTCCGGGCGGGGCTCGACGTCTTCGAGAGGGAGCCGTCGGGCGGGACGGGGGCGTTCGAGGACGAGGTGGGACGGATGCCCGGCGTGGTCGGCACGCACCACGTCGGCGCCTCCACCGAGCAGGCCCAGAACGCGATCGCGGCGGAGGTCGTGAGGATCGTCGCGGCGTTCAAGTCGACCGGCGAGGTCCCCAACGCGGTGAACCTCTGCGAGCGCTCCCCGGCGCGCTGGCTCCTCACCGTGCGGCACCGGGACCGGGTCGGCGTCCTGGCGCACGTCTTCGGAGCCCTCCGCGAGGCCGGGATCAACGTCCAGAAGACGGAGAACGTCGTCTTCGACGGCGCCGAGGCGGCGAGCGCGCGCATCCAGCTCGACAGCGAGCCGACGAGGGGCACCCTCGCTCGGATCGCCGAGGGGTGCCGGGACATTCTCTCGATCACGCTGAACCCGCTCTGAGGCGGCCCGGGGGCGCGCGGAGCGCCGCGCCCTGACACTCCCCGCCCGGTCGCGTTGGCCCGACGCGTTTACGCGTCCGTCCGCCCGGCGCCGGAAGTGTTCATAATCGGCGTTCGGAGGTGGGAACGTCATGGACGCTTTACCGGCCCGGACTCTCCTGGACTACTTCAAGCATTCCGTCGCGAGCGGAAAGCCCGATCTCCTCGTCTCCAAAGTGAACGGCGCGTGGACGCCGGTCTCGGCCCAGGAGTTCGGCCGGAGGACGCGGGCGTTCGGGATCGGCCTGACGGCGCTCGGGCTCGACCACGACGACCGTGTCGCGATCCTGTCGGAGAACCGGCCCGAGTGGCCGATGACCGACTTCGCCACGCTCGGGATCGGCGGGATCACGGTCCCCATCTACACGACGTACCTCGCGCCGCAGGTCGAGTACATCCTGCGCGACTGCTCGGCGAAGGTCGTCGTCGTCTCGAACGAGAAGGAGCTGGCGAAGGTGATGGAGGTGAGGGGGCGCTGCCCCGCGCTCTCCTACGTCGTTCTCGTGGAGGGGAAGCTCCCGAACGCCGACGGCGTCCTCTCGTTCGAGAGCGTCGTCAAGCGCGGCGAGGAGGCGCTCAAGCAGAGCCCCGGCGCCTGGGACGAGCGGGTCGCGAACGTGAACCCCGAGTCGCACGCCACGATCATCTACACCTCGGGGACGACCGGAGAGCCGAAGGGGGGCGTCCTCTCCCACGCCAACTTCGTCTCGAACGTCTCGACCTGCTCGACGTTCTTCGACGTCAACCCCCGCACGGTGGCGCTGTCGTTCCTGCCGCTCGCGCACGTCTTCGAGAGGATGATCGACTACGTCCTCTTCTCGCGGGCCGCGACGGTCACCTACGCGGAGTCGATCGAGAAGCTCGCGGACAACTTCGGCGAGGTGAGGCCGCACACCTTCGCCTCGGTGCCGAGGGTCTACGACAAGATCCACGCGCGGATCCACCAGAACCTCGAGAGCCAGTCGTCGACGAAGCAGAAGATCTTCCACTGGGCGGTGAAGGTGGGGAGGGAGCGCCTGGCCTGCCGCGAGAAGAAGCGGCCGGTGCCGGGCGGCCTCGCGCTGAAGCACAAGATCGCCGACAAGCTGGTCTTCTCGAAGATCCGGGCCCGGCTCGGGGGGCGGTTCGAGTTCTGCATGTCGGGCGGGGCGCCCCTGTCGAAGGACGTCGCGGAGTTCTTCTGGGGCGCGGGGATCGAGATCTACGAGGGCTACGGCCTGACCGAGACGAGCCCCGTCCTCACCTGCAACCGCCCCGACGCCTGGAAGCTCGGCTCCGTGGGGAAGGCGATCAAGGGGGTCCAGATCCGCATCGCCGAGGACGGCGAGGTCCTCGCGAAGGGCCCGAACATCATGCGGGGCTACTGGAACAAGCCGGAAGAGACGAAGAAGGTGTTCGACGCGGACGGGTGGTTCCTCACCGGGGACGTGGGCGTCGTGGACCGCGAGGGGTTCCTGACGATCACCGACCGGAAGAAGGAGCTCATCATCAACGCCTACGGCAAGAACATCGCGCCGGCCCCGATCGAAGAGGCCCTGAAGCACATCCGCTACGTCGGGAGCGCCGTCCTCGTCGGCGACAAGAGGAAGTACCTCATCGCCCTCATCGTCCCGAACTTCGAGCGGCTCGAGGCCTGGGCTTCCGCGAACAACGTCGAGTTCCGGAATCCCACCGACCTGATCCGGAGCCCGAAGGTGAGGGCGCTCTTCCAGCAGGCCATCGACATCGTGAACGGGGACGAGCCCTCGGAGAAGCGGATCAAGGACTTCGCCCTTTTGACGACGGACTTCACGATCGAGGGGGGCGAGCTGACCCCGACCCTCAAGGTGAAGAGGCGCGTCGTGGCGGACAAGTACAAGGACGTGATCGACGGGCTCTACGAGAAGGCGGAGCTCCTCGACGCCGCCGTCGACAAGGGCACCGACAGGATGATGTAGCCCCGCACCGCGTCAGAACGGGATCCCGAGGAGCCGGGCGGCCTTCGCGAGAGCGCGACGGGCGCCCGGTTCTCCCATCTTCCGGGCCGCCTCGGCCGGCGCGAGCCACGCGAGGCCGAGGGACTCGGCCGCGTCGGCGCGCGCGGCTCCGGCGTCGTGCGTCACCGCCGCGTACCTCACGTCGAAGTGGGCGTGGGCGGGCTCGCCCCGGGCGGGCGGAATCGGGTGGACGTCGAGGTCGAGGATCGCGGGCGCGAGGAGGACGAGGTCCTCGAGCCCCGACTCCTCGCGCCCCTCCCGGAGCGCGGTCGCGGCCGGGTCGGACTCCCCCTCGTCGTGCCCCCCCATCTGGAGCCACTTGTCGAGGCGCCGGTGGTGGTGGAGGAGGACGTGCCCCGTCGGGGCGGAGAAGACGAAGAGGCTGCCCGTGAAGTGCCCGGGGGCGAACGTCGTCCTCGCGAAGCAGGCCGGCTCCGAGGCGACGAGGGCGAGCATCGCCTCCCGGTCGCGCGCTTCGGCCTCGTCCGCGGGGGCGTGGGCCAGGAGCGCCTCGCGAAGGGCGGCGCGCGGGGCGTCGAGGGGCGGCGGGGGAGGGGCGGTCGGCGTCATGCCGGGCGAATCCTCACGCGGCAGTCGAGGTAGGCGGCCCCTTCCCCGGCGTCGGTGAGGCGGGCCTTCACGAGGGCGTTCGCACAGGTGCCCGCGTCGTAGTGCCCTCCCTTCGGAACGAGGACGACGTCTGTCCGCTGAAGGGGGTCGAGCTTCAGGCGCGCGCGAAGCGCGCCGATCGCGCTCTCGAGGACGACGTCGGCGCCGTCGGCGAGGCCGGGAGCGGCGTCGGGGTGGCACGTCGCCTCGAGGACCGCCGGCGGAGGACCGGCCCACTGCGAGCTCTGGGCGCGCTCCGTGGAGTTCGAGAAGAGCCAGAGCGGGAAGCCCGGCTCTTCCTCGAGGGGGGCGGGTGTCGCCGTCAGGAGGCGCATCTTCCCGCCGGGAGTCGGGAACCGGCCCCCCTCGAAGAGGACGCTCCCGGCGAGCGGGTTCCTGACCGACTCCCGCTCGAGGCGCTCGACGGTCACGCCCATCGGCTCGATCCGGCGGAGGAGCCTCCGCTTCCACTCCTTCGCGCTCCCGGCCACTTTCGGGGCGATGCCGTCGGTCCCCGCGCCGGTCCGGCGGTCGACCTCCGCGGCGAGGAGCTGGACGATCTCGAGGTCGCTCCTCACGCCGGGCGGAGGGGCGACGACCGGGACCGAGGCGCCGAGCCAGTGGTGGCCATAGGCCCCCAGGAGGTCGTCGTCCTCGACGAGGGTCGTCGTCGGGAGGACGAGGTGGGCCCGGCGCGCGGTGTCGGTGAGGAAGGAGTCGACGACGACGACGAGGTCGCGCGTCTCGAGGGCGCGCGCGACGGTTGCCGAGTCGGGGAGCATCGCGACGGGGTTGCCCGCGGTCACCCAGACCGCGCGCACGGGAGGCGCCGCGGCCTCGAGGATCTCCCGTCCGAGGAGCGGCTCCGAGAGGGTTCGCGGCGGGGATTTCGCGAGAAACGAGGTGTCGAAGGCGCCGCGCCGCTTGAAGTAGAAGCTGACGCCGCCCCCCGGGATGCCGAGGTTCCCCGTGATCGCGCCGAGGGCGTCGAGCGCCCGGACGATCGCCGAGCCGTTCGTCCGCCGGCCCATCCCCCAGCCGACCTGGATGTTGCAGGGGCGGTCGGAGAGCGTGGCGGCGACGGTCTCGAGGGCCTCCGGTGCGACGTCGGCCTCCGCGGCCCAGGCCGCCGAAGACCTCGAAAGCGCGAGAGCCCGGAAGTCCTCGAAGCCTTCGGCGAAGCCTGCCGCGTTCGGGGCGACACGACCGGTCTCGAAGAGGAGGGCCGCCACGCCGAGGGCGAGGGCGAGGTCGCCCCCGGGCCGCGGCGCCAGGTACGCGTCGGCGAGCGTCGCCGTCTTGTGCCGGACCGGGTCGATCAGGACGAGGCGGGCGCCGCGGGACTTCGCCTCCTTCAGCAGGGGAAGCAGGTGGACGTTCGAGACGAACGGGTTCTTCCCCCACAGGAGGATCCCCCTCGAGTTCCGGAGGTCGAAGAAGTCGTGCGACTCCTCGTCCCCGAAGTCGGCCTCCTGGGCGGCGTCCCCTGCCCCGGAGCAGATGTCCCCCCGCTTCACGGCGACCGGCCCGAGAAGCTCGAAGAAGTAGTCGACGACGCTCTTGAGGAGGCCCAGGGATCCGCCGGAGCGGTAGTGGAGGATCGCGGCGGGTCCGGACTCGGAACGGATGCAGAGGAGGCGTTCCGCCGCGAAGCCGACAGCCTTTTCCCACGAGACGGGGCGGAAGCCGGAGCCGTCGCGGAGAAGGGGCGTCGTGACCCTGTCCGGCGAGTTCTGGCGCGCCGGGAACTGCGAGGTCCGCGAGCAGAGGAACCCCTTCGTGACCGGGTGGTCCGGGTCCCCGCCGAGCCGCACGAGGCGGCCGTCCTCCACGGTGGCGACGAGCCCGCAGGTGTCCGGGCAGTCGCGGTTGCAGACGGTGCGGAGCGTCTCGGTCGGCATGGAGCGGATGGTACGGGAAGCGGCCCGCGGCGGACGAAGCGGGGGAGTCGCGTGCGCGGAGCTGGTCTTCCATTGTGCAACGCAACATCAGAGGCCAGTCCCTGGCTGCTGAGACCTCGTCGCCGTCAAGTGATTGATCCGCATCAGGTTCGCGGTGACGTCGCCCTCCAAATGATGAACGTGTTCCATGGCGTGTCGGCCGAAGGGCCGTCAAATTCATCCCATACCGGGTCGGATTCGTGGGGCTCTTCGCGTTAACGCACCTGAGAGCCCGGGGATGACGCGTATTCAGCGAGGGGAAGGGGGGCCGGAGATGACAGCCGTTACGCACCACCGCGAGATGATTCCGTGGGAGCCGGCGGGAGTCGACCGCAGGGACTTCGTCAAGGTCGTGACCGCCGCGGCGGTGGCCGTGGGGATTCCCTTCACCGCGGCCGAGCAGATGGCGGAGGCGGCAGTCGAGAAGAAGCTCCGCCCCTCGGTGATCTGGCTCCACTTCCAGGAGTGCACGGGGTGCACCGAGTCCCTCCTCCGGACGTCGCACCCGGCGCTCTCGACGCTGATCCTCGACCTCGTCTCGCTCGACTACCACGAGACGCTCCTGGCCGCGTCGGGGCACCAGGCCGAAAAGTGCCTCGAGGACGCCATGAAGCAGCACGAGGGGAAGTACGTCCTCGTGATCGAAGGCGCGATCCCGGTCAAGGAAGACGGCATCTACTGCAAGATCGGCGGGAGGACCGCGCTCGAGATGGCGACGACGGTCGCCGAGAAGGCCGGCGCGATCATCGCGATCGGCTCCTGCGCCTCCTGGGGCGGGATCCCGTCCGCCGATCCGAACCCGACGGGGGCCACGGGCGCGCCCGAGGTCCTGAAGGGCAAGACGGTCGTCACGATCCCGGGCTGCCCTGCGAACCCCTACAACCTGCTCGGCGTGGTGCTGCAGTTCGCGACGTTCGGATCGCTCCCGGCCCTGGACGAGCTGAACCGGCCGAAGTTCGCGTACGGGCGGACGATCCACGAGCACTGCCCGAGGAGGGCCCACTTCGACGCCGGGCGCTTCGTACAGGTCTTCGGAGACGAAGGGCACCGTCACGGCTGGTGCCTCTACAAGACGGGCTGCAAGGGCCCGGCGACGTACGCGAACTGCTCGGTCCAGCACTTCGGTGAAGTCACGGACGCCTGGCCGATCGGACTCGGCCACCCCTGCTTCGGCTGCACCGAGAAGGCTCTCGCGTTCCGCGCGCCGCTCCATTCCACGGTCGACATCGAGCGGCCCACACCGCCCGACACCTACCCGCCGATCGCGGCGCAGCAGGGCTTCGTGAGCCCGCTGGCGACCGGCGTCGCGGGGGCGGTCGTGGGCGCCGGGCTCGCCGCCGGCTGGATGGCGAGCCGGAAGATGGGCGCGGAGCCTCCGGCCCCGGGCGGACCGGGAGAGGCGGGGAAGGAGGGCTGACCATGTCCGTCGACCGCCGTACCGTCCTGAAGGGCCTTGCGGCCGGAGGGGCGGCCGCAGGCGCGGGGCTCTCCCTGCCCGCCTACGGGCGCGTGCCGAAGGCCGTCCCCGAGGACGCCGTCGGGCTCCTCTACGACACCTCTCTCTGCATCGGCTGCAAGGCGTGCGTCGTCGCGTGCCGCGAGGCGAACGACAAGAAGCCGGACACGAGGCTCTCCGGCGGCCTGTGGGACATGCCGGCCGACCTGAACGGGCAGACGAAGAACATCATCAAGCTCTACAGGGACGCGGACTCCCCGGAGCGGTCGTACTTCAAGGCCCAGTGCCTCCACTGCGTCGACCCGGCCTGCGTCGGGGCCTGCATGCTCGGGGCCCTCCAGAAGCGCGAGCACGGGATCGTCACCTACGACGAGTTCTTCTGCTCCGGCTGCCGCTACTGCCAGATGGTCTGCCCCTTCGAGATCCCGAAGTTCGAGTGGGAGAAGCTCGCCCCGAAGATCGTCAAGTGCGAGCTCTGCAACCACCGGCTGAAGGAAGGGAAGGAGCCCGGCTGCACCGAGGTCTGCCCCCGCCACGCCGTCGTCTACGGGAAGCGCTCGGACCTCCTCGCCGAGGCGAAGAAGCGGATCGAGGAGAACCCGAAGAAGTACAAGGGGCAGAGAGCGGGCGACCCGCCGAAGGTCTACGGGGAGACCGAGGCCGGCGGCACACAGTGTCTCTACCTGTCCCACGTCCCGTTCGAGAAGCTGGGGCTGCCGGACCTCTCGCCCGAGCCCGTGCCCCACGTCGCCCAGACCGTGCAGCACGGCATCTACCAGGGCTTCGTGGCGCCCCTCGCGCTCTACGCCATCCTGGGCGGGGTGATCCTGAGGAACCGGAAGAAGCAGGGCGGCGTCGCCCCGGCGGGGCCGGACGAGCCCGCGGGAGGCGCCTCGTGAGCAGCCACGCGCACCTCCACGCTCCCGTCGGCGGGCCGCTCTGGACGCGTCCCTTCAAGGTCCTCGCCGGAATCGTCGCCGTCTGCGCGATCTTCTTCGCCTACCGCTTCGCAGCGGGCCTCGGGGCGTCGACCGGCCTGAACGACGGCTACCCCTGGGGCCTCTGGATCGCTTTCGACGTCGTCGTCGGGACGGCGCTCGGCTGCGGCGGCTACGCCGTCGCGCTCCTCGTCTACGTGCTGAACAAGGGCGAGTACCACCCGCTCGTGAGGCCCGCGATCCTGACGAGCGCGCTCGGCTACACCATGGCCTCCGTCTCGATCCACTTCGACGTCGGCCGGCCGTGGCTCCTCTACCGGATCCCGGTCTTCTCCTGGGAGTGGAACCTCAACTCGGCGCTCCTCGAGGTCGCGCTCTGCGTCATGCTCTACGTCGCGGTCCTCTGGGTCGAGCTCTCGCCCGCGATGATGGAGAAGTGGCGGCAGGGGCGCGACGGCTTCCTCAGGAAGACCTCCGAGAAGGCCTACCCGGTGGTGCAGAAGGCGCTGCCCTGGATCATCGCGCTCGGTCTTCTCCTCCCGACGATGCACCAGTCGTCGCTCGGGACGGTCATGCTCCTGACGGGCCCCAAGCTCCACCCGCTCTGGGCGACGCCGCTCCTGCCCCTCCTCTTCCTCGTCTCGTGCCTCGGAATGGGCTTCGCGGTCGTCGTCCTCGAGTCGGCCCTGGCCTCGAGCCTGCTCGGGCGCCCGCGCGAGACCGAGATGCTCGGGAAGCTCTCGCGGGCCATGGTCCCCGTTCTCGCGCTCTTCACGCTCGTCCGCTTCGTGGACCTCGCCGTCCGCGGGCAGCTCGGCGCGCTCGCCAACTTCGACCTCTACACGGCGATGTTCCTGCTCGAGGCGGCGCTGTTCCTCGCACCCGCATTCATGCTGCTGTCCGAGCGGGCCCGGCGCGACCCGGGGAACGTCTTCCGGGCGGCGATGCTGATGATCGTCGCCGGGTCGCTCTACCGGCTCGACACCTACCTCGTGGCGTTCCGGCCGGGAGCGCACTACTCCTACTTCCCGAGCTTCGCGGAGCTGATGGTGACCTTCGGCATCGTCGCCCTCGAGGTCCTCCTGTACGTCGTTCTCGTCAAGTACTTCCCGATCCTGTCGGCGCCGGCTCCCGCGCATCCCGCGCCGGCCCGAGCGTAGGGGGCATCCATGTCGAAGCGCATCGTCGTCGACCCGGTCACCCGCATCGAGGGCCACCTCCGCATCGACGTGGAGGTGGACGGCGGCCGAGTGAAGAACGCCTGGTCCTCGGGCCAGATGTTCCGGGGGATCGAGGAGATCCTGAAGGGCCGCGACCCGCGCGACGCGTGGCTCTTCACGCAGCGCTTCTGCGGCGTCTGCACGACCGTCCACGCGATCGTGTCGGTCCGCACCGTCGAGAACGCCCTCGGGATCGACGTCCCCCTGAACGCCCAGTACATCCGGAACCTGATCATCGGCGCGCACGCGATGCACGACCACATCGTCCACTTCTACCACCTCTCCGCGCTGGACTGGGTCGACGTGGTCTCGGCGCTCTCGGCCGACCCGGCGAAGGCGTCGTCGCTCGCCGAGAGCCTCTCCCCCTGGCCGCACAACGGGACGGCCGTCCTGAAGTCGGTCCAGGACCGTGTGAAGGGCTTCGTGGAGTCGGGGCAGCTCGGTATCTTCGCGAACGGCTACTGGGGCCACCCGGCGATGAAGCTCCCGCCCGAGGTGAACCTCCTCGCCGTCTCGCACTACCTGCAGGCCCTCGAGGCGCAGAGGAAGATCAACCGCGTCGTCGCGCTCCTCGGGTCGAAGACGCCCAACATCCAGAACCTCGCCGTCGGGGGCGTGGCGAACGCCATCAACCTCGACGACGAGGCGACGCTCAACATGAACAAGCTCTACTTCGTCAAGGAGGCCCTCGACGAGGTGCAGCAGTTCGTCGAGCAGGTCTACTTCCCCGACGTCTGCGCCATCGGCGCCCTCTACGCCGACTGGCTCCCGTACGGGGCGGGCGTGAAGAACTACCTCGCGGTGCCCGATTTCCCGGTCGACGAGAAGGGCACGCAGTTCGACCTGCCGGGCGGCACCATCATGGGCGGGGACCTCGGCACGGTGAAGGAGATCAAGACCTTCGGCGACGCGTACTTCAAGGAGAACGTCACGGAGTCGATCGCCCGCGCCTGGTACGACGGGAGCTGGGAGAAGCACCCCTACGACGAGGACACGGTCCCGAAGTACGGCAAGTGGGAGGACGACGGAAAGTACTCCTGGGTGAAGGCCCCGCGTTTCCAGGGCAAGCCGATGCAGGTCGGCCCGCTCGCCCAGGTCCTCGTCGGGCTCGCCCTCGGGCACGAGCCCACGGTGCGCTGGGGGACGAAGACGCTCGAGACGATCGGGGCCGTCGCGAAGACGAAGGTCGGGCCCGGGATCCTCCACTCGACCCTCGGGCGGCACGCGGCCCGGATGATCCGGACCTGCATGCTGGCCGAGATCACGAAGAAGCACTGGAAGCTCCTCGTCGACAACCTCGCCAAGGGCGACCTCGAGATCTTCCGCAAGCCCGAGTTCCCGAGCGGCGAGCAGCGCGGCTTCGGCTTCCACGAGGCGCCCCGCGGGACGCTCTCGCACTGGATCGTCATCCGCGACGGAAAGATCGCGAACTACCAGGCGGTCGTCCCCTCGACCTGGAACGCCGGGCCGCGCGACGCGAAGAACCAGGTCGGCCCGTACGAGGCCTCGCTCATCGGAAACCCGGTCGCCGACTCCGAGCGGCCGCTGGAGGTCCTCCGGACGATCCATTCGTTCGACCCGTGTATCGCCTGCGCGATCCACACCCTCGACCCCGAGGGGAAGGAGATCGCGACGGTCCGGACGGCCTGACGTACGCTTCCCGCATGGGGGATCACGAGGGAGAAGAGCAGGGAATCCGCGTCCTGGGGCTCGGCAACGTCCTGATGGGGGACGACGCGGCCGGGCCCTGGGTCGTGGAGCACCTTCGCGCGGAGTACGACCTCGGGCCGGGCGTCTCGGTCTCGGACCTCGGGACGCCCGGCCTCGACCTCGCGCCGCACCTGTCGGGAGCGCGGGTCGTCGTCCTCGTCGACACGGTCAAGTCCGACGGGCCTCCGGGGACGCTGCGGCTCTACCGCAAGGACGAGGTCCTGAGATACCCGCTTCTGCCGCGGACGAGCCCCCACGACCCGGCGGTGAAGGAGACGCTCCTCTACCTCGACCTCGCCGGGGCGGGGCCGGAGGAGCTGCTCCTCGTCGGGATCGTCCCGGGCCGCGTGGAGAAGGGGCTCGGGCTGACGGACGCCGTCGCGGCGGCCGTTCCCGTCGCCGCCGAGGCCGTCGCGACGGAGCTGCGTCGGCTCGGCGTCGCCGCGGAGAGGCGACCCGGCGCCGCGCCGGCCCGCCCCTGGTGGGCGGAAGAGGACGGGCAGGCGCCGTGAGCCCGGCGACCGCGGCCGACGACGCGTCCCGTGCGGGACGCCCGGCCCGGCTGCTGTCGGCGTACGTCGTCCTCGTGGCCCTCCACAGCTACGCGGTGGGGGCGTTTCTCGTCTTCGCCACGGAGTGGGGGGCGGCGTTCGGCGGGTTCGGCGCCGTGTCGCCCCTCTTCTTCGCAAGCCAGGCCGGGATCTTCCATTTCGTCCTCGCCACCGCGTACCTCGTGGAGTGGTTCCGCTACGGGGGAGTCGTCATCCTGCTCGCCGGAAAGGCGACTGCCGTCGTCTTCCTGGTCGCCATGTGGGCGCTCGGGACCGAGGCCTGGTCCGTCCCCTTCTCGGCCCTCGGGGACGGCCTCATGGGCCTCGCCGCCCTCGTCCTGTCGCGCCGTGCCTCGCCGGGGCGCTCCGCCTGACGGGTGCGGCCGGCCGCAGGGCGGCTCAGTCCCCCTCCGTCGCGGTCCGGCTCCCAGGGGAACGTCCCCGGCGTGCGCGGGCGGCGGCGAGCTCGTCGAACACCTCCTGGATCTCGTCGCAGCCGAGCCGCAGCGGCCCGGTGACGTAGTCGAGGAGCTCCTGCCGCATCCCCTTCGCCTCCGGGTCCCGGCGGATGACCCGGTGGATGACGAGGTTCAGGACGAGGAGCGCCCCGCAGAGCTCGTCGGCGGCGAATCCCTGCTCGAAACGCCGCTCGGCCAGCTGCCTGCAGTACGAGAGGAGGACGCCCTTGTCGCGGGTCCTCACGGCGTTCTTCAGGTGGCCGAAGACGACGCGGTGGTTCCAGTCGTGCTCCTCCTCCGAGATCCGCTGGTAGTTCGCGAAGCGGATCGGGCCGTGAGGCCCGACGAGGTGGCCATGGTAGGCGGAGATGACCGCGTCCTCGTGCTGCTCGAGGAGGCGGTGGAGCCTCAGGTTCGACGGGAAGTGGACCTCCTTCATCGCGGCCCGGTTCCGCTGGTTCCACTCGAGGGGATCGGTCTTGAGGTTCTCGATGAGGAACGGGAGCCGGCGCAGGACGTCGAGCCGCGGCCGGGGCGCCCAGCCGAGGCGCGCACGGGTCCGGCTCGCGTCGATCGTCATCTTCAGGTCGATGTATCGCGCCATCCAGGGTCTCTCGAACGGCATCTCGCCCGTGATCCGGCCGAGGAGCTCGCGTGCCCACATCCCCGGTCCGCAGAGGAGGCGCGGCATCAGGATCGGCGTGCGCGGCTCCCCCTCGAAGTCGCGGGTCGCCTCCTCGAACAGCTCGAGGTGGCTCGTGCTGCCGTCCGGGCTCGCGATGAGGACCTCGCCGGGAGCGAGCTCGTCCGGCCGCTTCTCGAGGACGAGCCGCAGCGCCGCGACCACGTCCCTCACGTGCAGGTAGGGGATTGCCGACTCCCCGCGCCCTCCGAGGAGGCTCCGGTTCCAGGCCGGCGAGAGCCACGTCGAGAGGAACATGAAGAGGGGCGGGTACTCGCACCAGTCGGAGAAGAGGGCGGCGAAGCGGACGATCGTCGACGGGAACGAGCCCTCGTACTCGCGAACCATCGCCTCGCCGATCGCCTTCGTCCGCGCGTAGACGTGCTCACCGTCCGGAGGGCTGTCCTCGTCGAGGGCCGACCCGCGGGCCGGCAGGCGGCAGGCGGCGACGGAGCTCGAGAATACGAAACGCTTCACGCCGAGCTCGCGGGAGAAGTCGAGGGTGTTCCTGAGGCCTTCGACGTTGGTCCGCCGGTACTCGGCGTGCTCCTCGCCGGTGAAGTCGTAGTGCGCCGCGAGGTGGACGACCGTGTCGGCGCCGCCGAGGACCCGGATCATCCGGAAGACCTCGCCGAGCGGCTCGCGCTCGCCGATGTCGACCTGGAACCAGGTGATGTTCGGGTGGACCGGGGCCCCGCAGCGGTGCTGCGACCGTCGGGCGATGCAGAAGACCCGGTACTCGGCGGCGAGCGACTCGAGAAGGTGCCGGCCGACGAATCCGGAAGCCCCGGTCAGGACGAGCGCGGGAAGGTCCATGCAGGCTCAGGGCCCGACGAGGAGGAGAGCGCCCTCGACGCGCGCGGAGAGCGTGGCGAGCGGTTTCGGGGGCGGCCCCTCCTTCGGCCGTCCCTCGGCGTCGAACTTCCCCTCGTGGCACGGGCAGACGTAGGCGCCCTCCTTCTCTTCCCACGAGACCTCGCACCCCTGGTGGGTGCAGAGAAGGGAGCGGGCGACCACCCCGGACCCGGAGCGAAGGACTTCGACCGGCCGACCGGCGACGGGGACCGTGACGCGGAGGCCCTCTGGGAAGCGGTCGAGCGGGAAGGCCGCCGGCGACTTCCCCGGAGGCGGGGCCTTCGAGCGCGCGCAGGATGCAGCGAGCGGGGCGCACGCGGCGAGGAACGCGCGCCGTGTGAGAGGGATCAGCCTTCCTTGCTCGTCGACCATCCTCGGCTCCTCGGTGCGGAATGGGACAGTTTAGTCCCGCCAGGGGCCGGAGGAGCACGGCGTTACGCTCGAGGCGCCCGCCGCCGACGCGCGTAAGCTCACGAGGACCGGTGCCCCCTGGAAACGGGGAGGAGGACGACGATGGCCGAGCCGATCGCGGTACTCGACGCCCACGGAAAGCACGCGCAGCGCGCCCTCTTCACGGCCGACGGGGAGACCCTCGTCACGTGCGGACAGGACGCCCGCATCCGACTCTGGAAGGTCCCGGGGTTCGCGCCCGACGGCGCCTTCGAGGGGCACGCGGCGTGCGTGAACACACTCGCCTTCTCGGCGGACGGTGCGCTCCTGGCGAGCGGTTCCTCCGACGGGACGGTGCGGATCTGGTCGTTCCCGGGCGGGCGCGAGCTGGACGTCCTGGACGGCCAGCTGACGGCCGCGGTCTCGCCGGCCGGCGGCTTCGCAACCATCTCGACGAAGGCCCGGGCCGTCCTCTGGGACGGGAACTACGACGAGGTCGCGACGCTGCCGCTCCTCGACCGGCGCCTCTTCTCGCTCGTCTTCACGGCGGACGGCGCGGCGCTTCTCGTGGCCGGAACGGGGGCGGTCCACCGCGTCGACGTGAAGGGGCGGGCGAAGGCGGGAGAGTACGCGGGCCACCAGACGGCCGTGGCTTCCATGGCGCTCTCCCCGGACGGCTCGCTCCTGGCGACGACGGGGGCGGAAGGCGCTCTGCGGGTGCGCCGCGTCGCGGGCGGTGGAGAGCTCTTCGCGGTCCGGCTGGGCCGGCTCGGGACGATGCAGGCGGCGTTCTCGCCCGACGGGGCCCGGATCGCGGTCTCCATCGACTTCGGGATCCAGCTCCGGTCGGCGGCCGACGGAGCGCTCCTCTCGACGCTCGACGTGCCGATCAAGGGGGTCTACGGGCTCGGCTGGTCGCCCGACGGCCGCTTCCTCGCGAACGCGGGGGCTGACGGCCGGGTGCGGGTCTGGGAGATCGGGCCCGCGAGCCGCTAGACTCCGTCGAGCCCTGCTCCGGAGGTGTCGAAGATGAGCTGCCCGGCGCGACGACAGTACCGGCCGGCCCCCGTCCCCGCGAGGACGGCGGCCGGACTCGCGTGAGCGCCGTCCCTCCGGGTGACGCCCGGAGGCGAGGGGCGCGATCGCTGCGCGAGGCCCGGCGCCTCGTCGGGCGCGCGGCCCAGGAGATCGCCGCAGCTCCGGCCGCCTGGGCGGGGGTGGTCGACAGGGTCCGTTCCCAGCTCGGCCGCCCGCCGCTTTCGCCCGACGCGGTCGCGGCGACGGGCTTCTCCCTCCTGTCCGCGGAGGAGGAGGGGCGCCCGGCGCTCCTCCCGCTCGACCGGCTCGAGCCCCTCGGCAAGGGGGGCATGAACACGGTATCGCGCTCGGCCGACCTCCTCGCGGGGCGTCCGCTCGTCGTGAGGCGCCTCATCCCGGCCGAATCGGCCGTCGAGGAGGAGATGCGCCGGCGCCGGAACGAGCTCGTGAGGGAGCGCCTCTCGGTCCTCCACCGCCACCCGGTCCTCCAGCGCTTCTGGGGGAGCGGCCTCGTCGACGGCGAGGCGTGCGAGCTCTTCGACTTCGCGCCCGGGACGACGCTCTCGAGCTACGTCCGGGAACGGGGCCTCACGTACGGAGCCCTCCTCGACGTCGCCTGGCACGCCGCGCGGGGCCTCCTCCACCTCTCGCGCCACGGCCTCGTCCACGGAGACGTGAAACCGGAGAACTTCTGCGTCGAGGAGCGCCGGGTCTCGGGCGACGCGAGGCTGAGGGTGAGCCTCATCGACTTCGACATCGTCTCGACCGTCGACGAGCAGCTCTACCAGTACCGCCTCTCGAACACGCTCGATGGCACGCTCCCGTACATGCCGCCGGAGAACTTCGTGCGCGAGGTCCCCGAGGATCCCGAGGAGTGCCGGCGGATGGTCCTGACGAAGGACGTCTACGCGCTCGGAATCACGCTCGTGCGGGTCGTGAACGGCCGGTTCCCGGAGGGCTTCTACACGAGCATGACGTCCCTCGTCCTCAAGAAGGAACGCCTGGAGGAGATGCCGGCCACACTTCCCGCGAGCCTGCCGGAGGCGCTTCGGAGCCTCGTGCTCTCGATGTGCCGGACCGGCTGGCGCGAGCGCCCGCCGCTCCCGGTCGTCGTCCGTTCGCTGGAGGCGCTCCGACGATCGGCGACGGCGCAGGAGAGGGCCCGCCTCGTCGCGGCGCCCCGGGTCGAGGCGGCGGTCGAAGCGCCCCCGTCTGAGCCCGTGGAGCTCGTCGGGCCGTACCGGCTCGTCGATCGGGCCTTCGCCGCCCGGATGCCGGGCGACGGGCAGTCGCGGCCCCTCGCCGAGCTGCACGACCCGTTCGGGAGGAGGCTCGTCGGCGTCCCCTACGAGTTCCGTTCCGCCCGGGAGGAGGGAGAGTTCTACGAGGCGCGCCGGGCTCTGCTCGGCGACCTGAACGCCGTCCGTCTCCGGCACCCCCAGCTCTTCCCGGGGAGCTTCCGGGACCTCGTCCGGCAGGGCGTCGGCGACGACCTCTTCCTCGTCTGGGTCATTCGGCCCCTTCTCGACGGGGCGATCGACCTCGATCGGTACCTCTCCGAGGAGCGGCCCGACGCCTCGCTCGCGGAGAGGGTCTCGATCCTGCGGCGCGTGGCGGAAGCCCTCGCGGCCCTCGAGGAGGCGGGGTACACGCTCGCGGCGCTCACGCCGCAGCTCGTCTTCTTCGTACCGCCGCCGGAGGAGGCGGGGAGCGAGCCGTCGCCGACGCAGGCGGGTCTGACGCGCCCGGTGGCGGCCCTCTTCGACATCCCGGCCCCGGCGGGACGCCGGTTCCGGCAGGAGCTGATGGGGACCGCCTCGGCGGTGAAGGCGGCGCCGGAGGCGACGGGGCGCATCGTGGCCGGCTTCTTCGACGTCGCGACGAGGATGCGGGTCCTCTCGGCGCTCGCCGGCACGGAGAAGGAGGCCTTCCTGCAGGTCAGCGACGCCCAGAGCTGGGCGGAACGGGTCGACCTCCTCCGCTGGATCGAGACCCGCCTGCGCTGAAGCGCGGCGGGCCGGGGCCGGGGGTCGAGGCCCCGGCCGGGAGGATAACGATGCCCCGGCGTCCCGGCCCTCTCTAGAGGAGAGAAGAGGTTGGGTGGGACGAGGTGTGGACCTGAGTGGAAGGCGGAATGGTGCGGAAGTGCGGGAGGTGGGTCGGGACGGGACTCCTCCGCCAGGTCCGGGAGCCGGGGCAGCGATACGTCGACAGGTTCAAGCGAGCCTCCGTGCGGACGCCGGAGCGGGGGCGCGGAGACTCGCCTTCTGGAGGCGCGGGTCGAGGGAGTCGGCGAAACGGTCGAACTCGAGCGGGTCGAGCGCGGCGAGGGTCGAGACCTCGGCAGGCGTCAGCTCGAGGCCTCGCTCCGCGAGGGTCCGTACGACCCGTGCCGGGCCGGACCGGAACTCACGCCGGAAGTCCTCGTCCGTGGCGAGCCTTCCGACGATCCGTTCCACGTTGGCCTGCGACATCCGCTTCGCTTCTCCGTGACGTGCATGTCAAGGGCCGTGCCAGCCCTCGCAGGAGGGGCCGGGGACGGCCTGACGCGCACGGTTGTCGACCGGAGCCGCGCCGCCGGCGCCCCCGGGTGAACCTCGCCCGTGCGTCGAAGGCTTCAATCTGTAGAATTCCCCGCACCGCAGCGGCGGGCGGCCGAGCCGGCGCGTTCCCCGAGCCGCCCCGCGCGTAGGAGGAATCGTGACCCTGAACTCGACCCGCACCCTCGCCGTACTGGGGGCCTGCGCCCTCGTCCTGGCCACCGGCTGCCGGAAGCAGGAAGCTCCCGAGGCCGAAGGCAAGGAGCTGTCGAAGAACCCCATCGCTGCCCTCGGCCAGATCCAGGAGGCCGTCAAGAAGGCCGAGCAGGCGGCGAAGGATTCCCAGGAGATGACGCCGGTCGACCCCGTCCACTTCTCGAAGCTGATCGAGCTGCTGCCGAAGGCCCCGTCCGGCTTCACCGCCGACGGCGACCCGAGGGGGGAGACGACGAACGCGATGGGCTTCAAGGTTTCCATGGCCGAGCAGACGTTCTCGAAGGAAGGCAGCAGCCTGCGGGTGAAGATCATGGACGGCGCCTTCAACGCGCCCCTCTACACGTTCGTCACGATGGCGGCGCAGTTCGCCCGCGAGTCGACGGAGGGGTACGAGAAGGGCGTGACGCTCGACGGCAACCCGGGCGTCGAGAAGTGGCGCAAGGACGGCGGCGACGCGGAGCTGAACATCGTCGTCGGGAAGCGCTTCTTCGTCGAGATCGAGGGTTCGGGCATCACGCCGGACCTCGTCCGCGAGGTCTGGGGCTCCGTCGACCGGGCCCGGCTCGCCGGCCTGAAGTGAGGGGAGCGCGATGAACATCGGAATCCCGAAGGAGTCCCGGCCGGACGAGTTCCGCGTCGGCGTTTCGCCCGTCGGGGTGCGGCTTCTGAAGGGGGCCGGGCACGCCTGCTTCGTCGAAACCGGCGCCGGTAACGGCTCGGGCTTCCCGGACGAGCAATACCGCCAGGCCGGGGCGACGATCGTCCACTCCGCCGAGGAGGTCTGGAGGCGCTCGGACCTCGCTCTCAAGGTGAGCCGCCCGACGCTGCAGGAGCTGGAGTGGCTCCAGCCCGGCAAGACCCTGATGGGCTACCTCTACCTGGCCGCCTCGCACCCGGCGAAGCTGGAGGTCCTCCTCGAGAAGAGGATCTCGGCCATCGCCTACGAGCAGATCCAGCTCGCCGACGGCTCGCTCCCGGTCCTGAAGCCGCTCAGCCAGATCGGCGGGCGGATGGCGGCGCAGGTCGCCGCGCACCTCCTGCAGAACGACTCGGGAGGACACGGCCGGCTCATCGGCGGCGTCCCCGGGGTGCCGCCTGCCGAAGTCGTCGTCGTGGGCGCCGGTGTCGCGGGGGAGGCTGCCGCGCGGGCCTTCCTCGGGATGGGAGCCCACGTCACGGTCCTCGACAGGGACCTCGCGAGGCTCCAGACGCTCGACGAGCTCCTCTCCGGGAAGCTGGTCACCGTGGTCGCCCACCCGTTCCACGTCGCCCGCGCGGCGGAGTACGCCGACGTCCTCGTCGGCGCCGTAATGGTGCCGGGCGAGCGGTCGCCGCTCGTCCTGACGCGCGCCATGCTCCGGAAGATGAAGCCGGGGGCCCTCTTCATCGACCTCTCGATCGACCAGGGCGGCTGCGCGGAGACGTCGCGCCCGACCACGCACCAGTCGCCCACCTACGTCGAGGACGGCGTCGTCCACTGCTGCATCCCGAACCTCCCAGGCGTCGTCGCGCGCACCTCGACGCACGCCTTCCTCAACGCCGCCGCTCCCTGGATCGAGCGCGTCGTCGTCCAGGGCGTCGAGGAGGCGGCCGCGGCGGACCCCGCCCTCGCCTACGGCGTCGTCACCCACGCGGGCGAGCTCCGGAACTTCAAGCGGGTCTCCTGGGCCCGCCCGGTCGCCTGAGACAGGAATCGGAAACTACGAGATGAGCTGGCTCCACACCTACCACAACCGGGTCGTCAGCGCCGAAGAGGCGGTCGAGTCGATCCACTCCGGGAACCGCGTTTTCCTGACGGGCAACTGCTCCGTCCCGCAGGTCGTCGTCAAGGCGCTCGTCGAGCGCGCGATGTCGCTCTCCGGCGTCGAGCTCGTCCAGGTCCTCACGATCGGGAGCGCGAACTACGTCGACCCGAGGCTCGAGGGGCACCTGCGCGTGAACACGCTCTTCGTGAGCGACAACGTCCGGGCGGCCGTGAACGAGGGGCGCGCCGACTTCACGCCGTGCCGCCTCGGCGAGATCCCCCTCCTCTTCTCCTCCGGCGTCCTGCCCCTCGACGTCGCGCTGATCCACGTCTCCCCGCCCGACGAGCACGGGTTCTGCTCCTACGGCGTGGAGGTGGGCGTCACGAAGGCCGCCGCCCAGAACGCGAAGGTCGTCATCGCCGAGCTGAACCCGAACATGCCGAGGACCCTCGGCGACTCGTTCATCCACATCAGCCGGATCCACAAGATCGTCCCCGTCGACTACCCGCTCCCGGAGGCCAAGCTCGGGAAGGCGAACGAGCTGACGATGCGCATCGGAAAGCACGTGGCCGCGATGATCGAGGACGGCTCGACGATGCAGATGGGGATCGGCGCCATTCCCGACGCCGTCCTCAACTTCCTGCACGACAAGAAGGACCTCGGCGTCCACACCGAGCTCTTCTCCGACGGCGTCGTCGAGCTCTACGAGCGCGGCGTCATCACGGGCGAGAAGAAGACGATCCACCGGGGCAAGATGATCGCGGGCTTCCTGATCGGGTCGAAGAAGCTCTACGACTTCGTCGACAACAACCCGATCGTCGAGCTCCACCCGACCGAGTACGTCAACGACCCGTACGTCATCCGGCAGAACGACCGGCAGGTGGCGATCAACTCGGCCATCGAGGTCGACCTGACGGGCCAGGTCTGCGCCGACTCGATCGGGACCCGGATGTTCTCCGGCGTCGGCGGACAGCTCGACTTCATCCGCGGGGCCGCGCGCTCGCGCGGCGGCAAGCCGATCATCGCCCTCCCCTCGGAGGGGACGACCAGGGCCGGCGAGCGCTACAGCCGGATCGTCCCGACGCTGAAGGTCGGGGCCGGCGTCGTCACGACGCGAAACGACGTCCACTACGTCGCGACGGAGTACGGCGTGGCGAACCTCTACGGGAAGACCTTCCGCCAGAGGGCCAAGGCCCTCATCGACGTCGCCCACCCCGACTTCCGCGCCGAGCTCGAGCGGAAGGCCATCGAGCTCAGGTACCTCTGAGGCGGCGGGTCGCCGCGTCCGAAGGCCGTCCGGCTCCCCGCCGGGCGGCCTTCGCTCTTCCGGCCCCGGGGCTCAGCGTCCCGCGACCCGCTCGTCCGACCGGATGCGCCCGTCGACCATCGTGAGGACCCGGTCGCACCGCCGGGCGATCCTCTCGTCGTGCGTCACGACGAGGAAGGCGGTCCGGTGCCTCTCCGAGACGGCCCGGAGCAGCTCGAAGACCTGCGCCCCCGACTCCGTGTCGAGGTTCCCCGTCGGCTCGTCGGCCAGGACGAGGGGGGGAGAGAGGACCAGGGCGCGCGCCACGGCGACGCGCTGCTGCTGCCCGCCGGAGAGGTTCGTCGCCCGGTAGGACGCCCGGTCGGCGAGGCCGATCTCCTCGAGGAGGGCGAAGGCCCGCTCCCTCATCCCCTTCTCCTCCCGGCCCCGCGCCGCGAGCAGCGGCATCATCACGTTCTCGAGGGCGGTGAACTCCGGCAGGAGGTGGTGGAACTGGAACACGAACCCGAGCGTGCGCCCCCTCACGGCGCTCCGCTCGTCCTCGGTGAGGCCCGTCGTGTCCCGGCCGGCGAGGAGGATCCGCCCGGAGGTGGGGCGGTCGAGGAGGCCGAGGAGGTTGAGGAGCGTGCTCTTGCCGGAGCCGGACGGGCCCACCAGCGCCGTGAACTCGGCGGGAGGAAGGACGAGGTCGATCCCGTGGAGGACCTCGGTCACGACCTCGACGCCGTAGGACTTGCGGACCCCCTCGAGGACGACGAGCGGCTCAGCCATAGCGGATCACGTCGGCCGGGTCGAGCGAGGCCGCCCGCTCGGCCGGGGCGACGGCTGCGACGAGGCCCGTGATCGTGGCGACGGCGGCGGCGCCGAGGAAGAGGCCGGGCGTCAGGGCCACCGGGAACGTCGCGGAGCCGTCCGGATTCGTGGCGAGCGAAGCGAAGAAGAACGAGAGCGCGCTGCCGAGGCCGATGCCGAGGACCGAGCCGGCGAGCCCGAGGACGGCCCCCTGCACGAGGAAGATCCTGACGACCTGGACCGTCCTCGTCCCCATCGCCTTCAGGATGCCGATCTCCCGCGACTTCTGGACGACGGAGACGACGAGGACGCTCGCGATGCCGAGGGCGACCGCGACGACGACGAAGAACTGGATCATCCAGCTCGACGCGCTCTGGGACCGCAGGCCCACGAGGAGCTGACGGTTCAGCTTCATCCAGCTGTCGGCCTGGAGGCCGGTCCGGGCGGAGATCTCCGTCGCGACCTCTTCGGCGGCGAAGATCTCGTCCACCTTCAGCTCGATCGTGGAGATCCCTCCCGCAAGGTCCAGGAGCGTCTGCGCCGCGCGGAGCGACACGAAGACCCAGCGCTCGTTCAGCTCCTTGTTCCCGACGTCGAAGAGGCCCGCGACGAGGAAGACGTCGGAGCGCCCCGCAGGGGTCTCGAGCCGGACCTTGTCGCCGACCTTCACGCCGAGCTCGGAGGCGAGCTCGACGCCGAGGGCGGCGTTCGTCCCGTCCACGCGGAACTCGCCGGCCGTCATCCGCGGCGCCATGTCGATGATGCTCCGGAAGCTCGCAGGCTCGATGCCGCGCAGGGCGACCGACCGGTTCGCGAGGCCCCGGAGCGCGAACGCCGCGCCGGCGACCGTGGGCGAGGCGGCGCGGACCTCGGGGAGGCCCCGGAGGAGGTCGAGCGTCTGCGGCCAGCCGACGATCGACCGGAGGCGCTGGGCCGGCTTCTCGACCCGCGGCGCGACGGCGAGAGCGGGCCCGGGCTCCGAGATCGGCCGGACGACGTCCTCGGGGGCCCTCACGACGACGTGGGCCTGCGTTCCGAGCGTCCTCTCGATGAGCGAGTCCTGTAGACCCGTGATGAGCGCGGAGAGGAAGACGATGACGCCGACGCCGACCCCGATTCCGGACAGGATCAGCGCCGTCTGGATGCGCCCCTCGCGCAGGAACCTGAGGGCGACGAGGACCTCGAACGGCACGTCAGCCTCGCGGGGGCAGAGCGGCCCGGACCCTCTGGCCGTCCTCCGTCTTCCCGGGAGCGCGGACGACCGGATCCCCCTCGGCGAGGCCGGCGAGGACCTCGGCCACGGCGCCGCCGCGCGCGCCGAGCTTCACGGGGGTCCGCACGGCCCTGCGGCCCCGGATCGCGAGGACCCAGGGGTCCGAGGCGGCATCGCGCACCGCCTCGAGGGGGAGGACGAGGACGCCCCGCTTCGTCTCGACCTCGAGCTCCACGGAGAGGGTCATGTCGGTTCGCAGCTCGGCGGGAGGATCGGGAACGCGAAGCTTGACGTCGACCGTTCCTCTCGCGACGTCGACGCCCGGGGAGATGGAGATGACCTCTGCGGCGAAGGACCGGTCCGGAAACGCGTCCGCCGAAGCCCGGGCCTTCTGGCCGACCTTGAGCGAGGGGAGGTTCTTTTCGTCGGGCTGGGCCAGGAGCTGGGTTTCCCGCTCGAGGGCGAGGACGAGGAGGACCCTCCCGGGAGAGACCACGTCCCCCGGCTCGACGGACCTGACGAGGACGACACCGGGCTCCGGCGCGACGACGCGATGCTGGTCGAGCCGGGCCTGCGCGGCGGCCACGGCGGCCGCTGCGGAACGTTCGTCGACCCCGCCCTCCGCCGCGGCCCTCGCCGCCGCGTCGGCCGAGACGAGGGCGCTCCGGGCGAGGTCGCGGGCTTTCCTGGCGTCGTCCTCCTCCCGCTCGCTGACGAAGCCCTCCGCGCGCAGCGAGGCGATGCGCGAGAGCTGCCGCTCCTCGAGCGAGAGCCTGAGCGCCGCCTGCGTCCGCAGCTCTTCGGCCTCCCGCCGCTGGGCTCCGCGCGCCTTTTCGAGCCGCGCCCGGACCTCGGCAAGCCCCGCCGCGGCCTCGCGCTCGTCGAGCCGGACGAGGAGCTGGCCGGCCTCGACCCGGTCCCCCTCGTCGACGAGGACCGCTTCGACCCTCCCCGTCACGGGGGACCCGAGGGAGGCTTTCGAGCGGGCCAGGACCCGGCCGCTGACGACGAGAGTCTCGAGGAGGTCGGTCCGCTCGACGAGGACCGCCTCGACGGCGCGGCCGCGGAGGGCCCGGACCGCGAAGACGAGGAGGAGGAGGGCGAGGAGCGCGGCCGCGACGCGGATCGCTCGGGAGCGGGGCAGGGAGAGGGCCATCGTCCGAAGTGTGGCACGGCCGGGGCCGTGCGGGGGCCCGGGCGGCCCCCGTCTCGCATGTCTGCGATGAAGAGGGGCGAAAGGAAGAAGGGGGAGCGACTCGACAGCCGCTCCCCCGGGACGTCGCGCTTTCGAAGCGGAAGCCTACTTGCCGGAGCGGTAGCTGTCCCACATGCCGCGCATCCGGCTGACCTGGCCGGAGGAGAAGCGGTTCATGCAGCTGTCGTCGGTGTAGTCCATGAAGTTCGTGATCGGGTCGAGACCCGTCATCGTCGGGCAGCTGTCGCGGCCCGTCGGGCAGCCGGAGGCGGCGCTCTTCTCCGCCGGGGTGTCGGAGACGTAGTCGCCCGAGGTGGTGCAGCCGTTCTGGAACGTGTGGTAGAGCCCGAGCCAGTGGCCCACCTCGTGCGTCCCGGTGTCGCCGAGGTTGTAGGGAGAGGCCGTCCCGCCCGGGAGCGAGGAGTAGAGGAGGACGACGCCGTCCCTCGACTTCGCGCCGGCGTAGTCCCACGGGAAGGTCGCCCAGCCGAGGAGCCCGCCGCCCGGGTTCGCGGTGTAGATGTTCAGGTCGTCGGCCGTGCCCTTGCGGAGGGCGGCCTTGGCCTGGGCCTCGGCGGTGGAGCCGTGTCCCATCGTGTACCAGGTCGCGTTCGTCGTCCGGTCGACGGAGATGAGCTGGAACTTCAGCCCCATGCCGGAGTAGGCGCTGTTGAGGACGGCGATCTGGTTGTTGATCATCGTCGTCGTGACGTCGCCGTTGGAGATCCCCGTCCCCTTGCGGATGACGTGGAAGTAGACGTTCACGTAGGTCGGGCTGGTGAAATAGGACTCGAAGTCCGAGCCGGGCCTCTGGCCGAGCTGGAAGAGGAAATCCTCCTCGATGTCGGCCATCGTGTCGGCGTCGGGATGGACGGTCTGGCAGCGGCGCCCGGCCTCGATGAAGGCCTGCTGGCTCGTCCACTCGTCGCCTTCGAACGGGAACACGTCTTCGGCGTGGACGGGATCGTCCGGCCTCTGGTGCTCCTCGTCCACGTCGGGCGGGGCGGCCATGACGGTGAGAGCGAACGGCAGGAACAAGGCGGCCAGAAGGGGCTTGGCGTTCAACGTCGTCTCCTCCTCGAGTCCCGGTCTTGATCTGACCCGAGAACGCCAGAATCGTGCCAGGCTGGATCGACGGATCAGAGGCCGTTTCGGGTCAGTTTCGATACCACCTTCGGGCCGAACCCGGGGCCGTTCCTGACCAGAGGGTCGGCCCCGGACCCCGTGACGTCGGATGTCCGCAGCGCACGGGGTCGATGGCGGGATCCCCTCCGCCGGATCCCGGGTGGAGCCCTGCCTCGAGCGTTCGCAGGGATCGGCGAGAAAGCGGAACGGGGAGCGGTCCGCAGACCGCTCCCCGTTCGGGATGCGAACTCTGGTGCGGAGGTCTTACTTGCCGGCGCGGTACGCGTCCCACATGGCGCGCATGCGGGCGACCTGCCCGGCGGAGAAGGTGTTCATACAGTAGTCGTCGGTGTAGTCCATGAAGTTCGTGATCGGGTCGAGGCCGGGGAAACGGCTCCCGGTGCAGCTGTCGCGGCCCGTCGGGCAGCCGTAGGCGGCGCTGCGCTCGGCCGGCGTGTCGGCAACGTAGTCGCCGGCCTTCGTGCCGTCCTTGCAGCCGCCCTGGAACGTGTGGTAGAGGCCCATCCAGTGCCCGACCTCGTGCGTTCCGGTGTCGCCGAGGTTGTACGGGGCCGCGGTGCCGCCGGGGACGGAGGAGTAGAGGAGGACGACGCCGTCCTTGCTCGGGGAGCTGCTGTAGCTCGACGGGAAGGTCGCCCAGCCGAGCAGCCCGCCGCCCGGGTTCGCGGTGTAGATGTTCAGGTCGTCGGCAGAGCCGCGCCGGAGAGCGGCCTTGGCCTGCGCTTCGGCGGTCGTGCCGTGGCCCATCGTGTACCAGGTCGAGTTCGTCGTCCGGGTGACCTCGATGAGCTGGAAGCGGACGCCCGTGGAGGCGTAGGCGTCGTTCAGGACCTGAATCTGGGCGTCGATCTGCGACTGCGGGATGTCGCCGTTGGAGATGCCCGTTCCCTTGTTGATGACGTGGAAGTAGACGTTCACGTACGTCGGGCTCGTGAAGAGCGACTCGAACGCCGACTCGGGGCGCAGGCTCAGCTCGTGGAGGAACTCCTCCTCGAGAGCGGCCATCGTGTCCGCGTCGGGGTGGAACGTCTGGCAGCGCCGGCCGGCCTCGACGAACTCGCGGTGGCTCGCCCACTCCTCACCCTCGAAAACGAACGGCTCCTGGGCGTGGCGGTGTCCCACCAGCTGCTGTTCGGCGTTCACGGTGAGGGCCATCGGGAGCATCAGGGCGGCGATCAGAAGGGGCTTGGCGTTCAACGTCTTCTCCTCCTCGATTCAAGGGCCGGACTTTCCGGTTGCGGCCAATGAGCGAGAAGCGTGCCATCTGAATCTGCAGGCCTTCCGGGTCGTTTGGGTCAGAAGCTGATCCGATTCAGCCCGAGTTTGGGGGTATTTTGTTGACCCATGGGTCGGACCGAGACCCGAATGAGACCAATAATCAATCAATGACGGGAGACGCGGGGGCTCGGCTCGGAATCCCGGCCAGGAAGCCGAGGAGATCGCGACCGATCTCGTTCGCATCGAAGAAGGTCGTCACTCTTCGCCGGCCGGCCCGACCGATCGAGACTGCCCGGTTCCGGTCGGCGAGGAGTGCGGCGCAGGCCCCTGCCAGGAGGTCCGGACCGTCGGCGAGGAGGATCTCCTCTCCGTCGCAGGCGTCGATCCCGGTGGCACCGAGGCGGGTCGAGACGACGGGAACACCGAGCGCCATCGCTTCCAGGATCTTGACCCGCACGCCACCGCCCGCGAGAAGGGGCACGACCATGGCCGCTCCCGAGGCCAGGAACTCCCGGGCGTCCGTCACCCGGCCGAGGAATCTGGCTCCCTCGACCCGGAAGGCGCATTCGAGGCCGCGGGGAGGATTGCTGCCGCCGACGTGGAACCGGGCGCCGGGGACGGCCCGCCGGACGAGCGGCCAGGCGCTTTCGAGGAACCATCGCACCGCGTCGAGGTTCGGGGTCCAGTCGAGAGAGCCGAGGAAGACGAGCGTGAGTGGGTCGCCCTGGCCGGACCGGTCGGGGCATTCGCTCGTCGCGATCCCGACGGGGGAGACGTGGACGGGAATTCTCGCCCCGAGCTGCCGGTAGTCGTCCGCGTCCTCCCGGGTGACCGGAAGGACGGCGTCCAGGTCGTTGACGGTGGCGGCCTCGTATTCCCGGAGGCGGTTCGAGAGGTGCTGCAGGTAGAAGCGCTTCGCGCCCGCACGCTCGACCCTCGCGAGGCCTTCCCAGATGCGGTGCTCGACGTTGTGCGAGCGCAGGACGACGGGGGCGCGGGTCGCCGAACGAAGCGCGGGAAGGTACGGGACCATGAAGAGGCTCTCGAGGAGGACGACGTCGGGGGGCTCCTCGCGGACGACCTCGAGGAGGCGCCGCTCGAAAGCCCCGGAGAGGAACCTCTCGACGTTGTAGGAACCTCCGAAAAGGAGGCTCCGGAGCGCCCCGCCGACCGTGACCGACGTGTCGACGTCGACCGCCTCGAGCCGGAGCGTCCGGGCCTCCTCCGGCAGGGCCGTCAGGTCCGCCCGGTGCTTGGCGGGGTTGAGGGAAAGCGTTCGGACGGAGGCCCCGGCCGCCCGCAGGGAAAGCGCGAGCATGCGCATCGCCACCCGGCCTCCGTCGTCGGCGGGCCACGGGACCTTCGGGCAGAGCTGAAGGATGCGCATCGGGCTCCCCCGCGGACGAGAAGGCCCGGCGGCGGGCGCCGGGCCGGGGTCACGGCGCGAGCGGGGGCCCCCCCTCAGCCGTGGATGTTGTGCCCGTCCACCGCCTCGGCCGCCTCGTGCAGCGCCTCGGTCAGCGTCGGGTGGGCGTGGATGGTCCTCACCATCTCCTCGGTCGTCGCCTCGCAGCGCAGGAAGGCCGCGGCCTGGCCGATCAGCTCGGTGGCATGCGGGCCGACGATGTGGACGCCGAGGACCTCGTCGTACGTCCTCTCGGAGACGATCTTCACGAAGCCCTCGTTCGTGTGCTCCATCGCCGATTTCGCGAGGACCTGGAAGCCGAACTTCCCGACCTTCACGTCGAAGCCCCGCTCCTTCGCCTTCGCCTCGGTGAGGCCGATAGAGGCGACCTCGGGGTCGCAGTAGGTGCAGCCCGGGACCTGGTCGCGGTTGACCGGGACGGTGGGGTGCCCCGCCATCGTCTCGGCGGCCACGATCCCCTCGGCGGAGGCGACGTGCGCGAGCCAGATCGTCGGCGTGCAGTCGCCGATGGCCCAGATTCCGGGGACGTTCGTCCGCTGGTGGGCGTCGACCGTCACGTACCCCCGCTCCGTCGCGACGCCCGCCGCCTCTAGGCCGAGCCCCTCGGTGACCGGCCTGCGCCCGACCGCCAGGATGACCCACTCGACGTCCCAGCTCTTCGACTCGCCTCCCGAGGTCTTCGCGGCGACCTTCAGGGTGCCGTCGGGGTTCTCGGCGACGGCCTCGACGGCCGTTCCGGTCCAGCACTCGATGCCGCCCTTCCGGAAGGACTTCTCGACCTCCTTCGAGACCTCCTCGTCCTCGACGGGGAGGAGGCGGGGGAGGACCTCGACGAGGACCGTCTTCGCCCCGTACCGCGAGTAGCACGACGCGAACTCGGAGCCGACCGCGCCGGAGCCGATGACGAGGACCGACCTCGGGACGTGCGTCGACTTCAGGACGTGGTCGGAGTTTAGGATCTTCACGCCGTCGGCCTTCAGGAACGGAAGGTCGCGCGGGGCCGAGCCGGTCGCGAGGAGGACGTTCTTCGCGTCGAGGGCCGTCTCGGCGCCGTCGTTCGTGACGACGACCCTGCCGGGCCCGCCCAGGCGCCCGAAGCCCGGGACGACGTCGATCCTGTTCTTCTTCATCAGGTACTCGACTCCCCGGGCCCCCTTGACTACGACCTTGTCGCGGAACTTCCGGACGGCGTCGAAGTCGAGCTCGACGCCGGTCGTCTTCACGCCGAAACCGGCGGCGTGGCGAACCTCGTCGAGGAGGGTCGCCGACTTCAGCATCGCCTTCGTCGGGATGCACCCACGGTGGAGGCAGGTGCCGCCGAGGCCGACGCCCGGGGCCTTCGCGTCCTTCTCGACGATCGCGGTCCTCAGCCCGAGCTGGGCGGCGCGGATGGCGGCGACGTAACCTCCTGGGCCGGAGCCGATGACGACGACGTCGTAGGACGCGGGGGGATGGCTGCTCATCTCACGTAACTCCTGGGCGCCTCGCCGGCGCGAATGCGTGTCCGGGGCGCCTTCGTGAGCGGCGATTATAGGGAACCGCTCCCGGCAGGCCCGGCGGGTCCGACGCGGAGGCGGAGAGCCCGGAAAGGAAGAGCGGCGCGGCGTTCTCACGCCGCGCCGCTCGGGCCGAAAGGCAGCCGGGGTCGGTCAGTCGATGGGAGGCGGAGGGCCGGGGCGTCCGTGCCCGCGGCCGCCGGGGGCGAGGGCGCCTCGCCGCATCTCGCGATGGGCGTCCCGCCAGCCTTCCAGTCTCGCCCGCTGTTCCGGGGTGAGGATCGCCTCGAGCTTCTCCCTCGAGGTCTCCCGCTCCTGTCGCATCGTGGTCCGATGGGCCCTCGCCTTCAGGAAGGCCGCCCCGACGGCCGCCGGGTCGGCATCCGGGGCCTCGGCCGACGCCCGGAGCGCCTCGCGCAGGGCGCGCCCCTCCTGGCGCAGGGGCTCGAGCCGCGCCCTTTCGGCGGCGAAGAGCACTTTCAGCTTTTCGTTCTGCTCGCTCGTCAGGTCGAGGGTCGCCAGCGCGGCCCGCAGGCCTCTGCCGGGAGCTCCGTCTCTTCCCCCCCGGGGGCTCTGCCCGGCGAAGGCGGCGCCCCCTGCCAGGAGCAGGCCCAGCGCGACCGCGGCGGTCGTGAGCCTTCGGGTCGTCGTGCTTTTCATGATCGTCTCCTTTCCTCGTCCGGGCCCCGGGGTCCCTCCCCGGACACACGGACAGACGACGGTCGCGGCGGTTTCGTTTACCGGCCTGCGGGAGCCCCCCCGCGATGGCCCACAATGTGCAATGGTGTCCACGCCTGCGTCTTCCGGCACGGGACGACCCCCGCGGAGGACGAGAAACGGAGGACCGAGATGCTCCTGACCCGTCGGTCGATCGCCCTTCTCGCCTGCGTCGCGCTCGCCGGCTCCCTCTCCGCCGCGCCGGCCCCCTCGCCCGTGAAACGCCTCGGAAAGACGGTGGTCCAGCACAAGGACGAGAGGGTGAAGGCCATTCTCTCGTGGCGCTTCGCGAACCAGACCTTCGAGAAGGAGCCGTGGTTCCTCCTCGAGCTCGCCTTCGCCTCCGAAGGGGGGAACGTCGAGCTGAACCGCGAGGACGTGTCTCTCCTGACGCCGGGCGGGGAGCGGCTTTCGCTGCCGGGACAGAAGCGCCTCGCCGAGGGCCTGAAGGACGTCCGCTGGTTCCTGCAGCGGTCGTCCGTGGCGCGGGACCCGCTCACGGGGTACTTTTCCCGCCAGGACCTCGAGCGGCGGCTGCCGTTCTTCGGAATCCCGGGCGAGCAGATCGTCCAGGACGAGGTCGGCGGAGGGCACTCGATGCTGATCCGCGGAGACCTCTTCTTCGAGGCGCCGGCCGGCTCCTGGAAGCCGGGCCGCTACACGCTGGTCCTGAAGAACAAGACGATGGACGTCGAGCTGCCGTTCACGCTCCCGGCGGACGACCCGAAGCAGGAGGCGAAGCCGGGAGACGAGAAGATCGTGCCCTGGTGAGCCGTCGGGGATGCCCGGCGGCGTCCTCGCGCCGTGACCGTCACTGCCACCGGAAGACCCGGACCGCCACGAGGAACGAGACCGTCCCCGTGACGACGAGGACGACCAGCTCGAGGCCGAGGCCGGTGAGCGGGCGTCCTTCGGTCATCACGGCGCGGAGCGCGTCGTTGAGCGCCGTGAGCGGGAGCGCCCGGATGAGCGGGTGAACCGCCTCGGGGAACCTCTCCCACGAGAAGAACGTCCCCGAGAGGAGCCACATCGGGAGCATCACGAGGTTCATCAGGCCGCTGACCCCTTCGATCGTCCTCGTCCGCGACGCCACGAGGAGGCCGAGGCCGGCGAACGAGGCGGCCCCGAGGAGCGAGACGACGGCGAGCGCAGCTATGGAGCCGCGGACCTCGACCCCGAACGCGAGCCGCCCGAAGCCAACGAGGACCGCGACCTCGAAGACGAGAAAGAGGAGCCGCGCGAGCATCTGCGAGAGGAGGTACTCGCTCCGGCGCATCGGCGTCGCCGCGAGGCGCTTCAGGAGCTTCTTCGTCCGCGCGTTGACGATGGAGAAGCCGAGGCCCCACATCGAGGTCCCCATCAGGTTGAGGCCGAGGAGGCCCGGGAGGAGGAAGTCAATGTAGCGCGAGCCGGGCTCGGTGACCGGGCTCTCGCGCGGCGCGAGCGGGTCGGCCCGGCCCGCGGCCCGCTGGAGGGCGTCGTCCACCTCGAGGCGCGCCGCGCGGGCGTCGGGGCGGGTCGGGTCGAGGCGGTAGACGGGGCCCCCGTCGTCCTCGACGAGGAGGGAGATCTTCCCGGTCCGGAGGGCTTCCCGGCCCTCGGCCTCCCCGTAGGTGCGGACCGTGAGGGCGGGCGAAGCGCGGAGAGCGTCCGACGTGTACGTGGAGAGCGGCCCCCGGACGACGCCGACCGGGATCCTCTCGGGGGCCTTCCCGCGGAAGGCGAGGCCCAGGGCGAGGGCGAGGAGGACCGGGAAGGCGAAGACCCAGAACATCGCCTCGGTCTCCCGCACGAACTCGCGAAGCCGCGCGATTGTCAGCTCGAGGAGCGCAGGTAAGGGCCTACGCATCCCGCAGCCTCCGCCCCGTCCTCGCGACGAAGAGGTCCTCGAGCGTGGCGCGGTGGGTGGCGAGGGCCAGGAGTCGGGCGCCGGCGGCGTCGGCCGCGGCGAGGAGGGCGGGAACCGTCTCGGCGAGGTCCCGCACCCCGAGCGCCCACCCGTTTCCGTCGGCGTGCAGCTCGGCGACGCCGGGGAGCGAGGAGAGCGCCTCCCGCGAGAGCGGCGGCTCGGTCTCGAACTCGACGACGCTCGTCGCGTGGAGGGAGGCGATCAGCTCCACCGGCGTGCCGAGGGCGATGACCTTCCCGTGGTCGACGATCGCCACGCGGTCGCAGAGGCGCTCGGCCTCGTCCATGTAGTGCGTCGTGAGGAGAACGGTCCCTCCGCCCGCCCGGAATCGCTCGACCTGCTCCCAAAGGTCCCGGCGGCTCTGCGGGTCGAGGCCGGTCGTCGGCTCGTCGAGGAAAAGGAGCTCCGGCGCGCCGACGAGGGCGCAGGCGACGGCGAGCCGCTGGCGCTGGCCGCCGGAGAGCTTCCCGACGCGCGCGCGTCGCTTCTCGACGAGGGAGAGGGTCTCGAGGAGCTCCTCCGGGTCGCGTCCCCTCCGGTAGAAGGAACGGAAGAGGAGGACCGTCTCCTCTACGGTGAGCTTGTCGGCGAGCTGCGTTTCCTGGAGGGAGATGCCGAGCCTCTCCCGCAGAGAGTGACCGTCGCGCCCCCAGCGCTCGCCGAGCACCTCGACCTCGCCGGCATCGGGTGCCGTGAGCCCCTCGAGGATTTCGATCGTCGTCGTCTTCCCCGCGCCGTTCGGTCCGAGGAGGCCGAAGCACTCGCCCCGGAAGACCTCCAGGTCGAGGCCGTCGACGGCGACGACGTCCTCGTAGCGTTTCACGAGCCCGCGGCAGTGGATTGCGTCAGGCGGCACCCGCCGATCCTAAGGCAGCCGTCGCAGCGCTGGTCGGCGCGTGCGTGAAGGACGCGGGAGGGCTACCGGCGTGGTTCCGGACGCGTCATCGGCCGGACGGCGCCGCGACGGGCCGCCTGATGACCCGCCCCGGCAGGAAGCTCGCGTCGTTCGTGAGGTTGTCGATCCGAATGGCGTGCGCGATGACGCCGCCCCCGTCGACGACCTCGACGAGGACCGAGGCTTCCGCCCGGGGGGGAGCGCCCATCTCCGCGAAGACGTCGTTCCACTGGACCGCCTGATAGCGCTCGAGGACGAGGTCCCGCGTCGCCACCTTCGCTCCGTCGGTGTCGAGCAGGGTGACCCGCACGAACGTCTGGATCCCGAACGTCTCGAGGAACCCGAGGTTCGTCCGGCTCCGGGGGGACGAGGCGAGGAACGTCAGGGCGATCTTCTCGCGCGCCACGGCTTCCGCGTTCTCCAGGACGCCGATGGCGAGACCGTAGCTCTTACCCGGCTCCTCGGCCCAGGTCCGGCTCGAGACGACGACGCCCGGCGAATCCCCGAGGACGGTGAGCCTCAGGGCGCCGGCAGCGTCGCCGCGAACCCCGAGGAGGCTCTCGAGGACGTCCTCGAACAGGCGCGTCTCCCACGCCCCGAGGCTGAGTACGAGCTGGAAGGGGCCCTCGCCCCGGGAGGGGAAGTAGGAGATCCGGACGTTCGCGGGCGCGGGCCAGGGGTTCGAGATCTTGAGGTCGGTCCGGAAGAAGGCGCCGAACCGCCCGGGGGCTCTCGCCGTCGCGGGGAGGAAGACGTCCCGCCGAAGCCGGGACGCGGTCACGAGGAGGCCGTCGTTGGAGCCGTTGTCGACCGCGGTCGCCCAGCCGACGACCCGCCCGGCGCCGGAGAGGACGCGCAGCTCGAGAAGGTCTCCCGGAGTCGCGGCGAGGTTGAGGGCCTTGTGGACGTCGTTGACCTGGCGGCTCTCGAGCCGCTCGAGGTCGAGCGGCAGGCGTCCCCGGACGGAGCCGCCGCCGTCCCTGAGGATGATCTCGACCGAGGCCGGGGCCCCGTTGATCTCGACCACGCCGAGGTTGACCCGGGAGGTGCCGGGCCGGAAGACCGGAACGAGCCAGGCGGGGGAATCGCCCTCGCCGATCGCGCCCTCGGGGCCGACGTCCGGCACGAGGAGGCCGTACGCCCCTCCGCCGGCGGACGTGGCTTCCGTCCGGCTCGCGACGACGACTCCCGGAGGGGCCGCGACGTGGACGGGGCCGAAGCCCGTCGTCCGGAAGGCGTTCCCGACGACGTCCTCGAGGATCCTCGTCGAGAGGGGCGGGAGGGAGAGGGTGACGGACACGGTCCCTGCCGTGGGGCGGCCGGACGGCAGGAAGGAGAGCGTGACGTCGGCCGGCGCGACTTCGTCGGGGTTGAAGAGGACGACGTCGCTGGCGAAGAAGGCCCCGTGAAGCCCGGCGTTGCGGGCGATCGTCGGGAGGAGCCGCGCCGGGGAGCCCGGGACGTCCGAGCGCCGAGGGGTCTCGGGCTCGACGACGACGGCCCAGCTCGTCAGGCGGCCCCCGTCGGGCCCGTCCTCGAGGCGGAGCGTCCAGGTCCCCTCGACCGGCCTCCCCGCGAAGAGGGAGAGCGGCTCGACGCTCTCCACGGTCCTGCCGATCACCTCCCGAAAGACCGTCCCCGGACGGAGGGAGCCGTCGAGAAGGAGCAGGGTCATGCCGTCCGGCGACGTGAGGAAGGCGCGCACCCCGGCGGGCTCCGGGTGCTCGAAGGAGAGGGAGATCGCGAGGCTCGCGACCCGGCCGACGAGCGACGTGACCGAGGCCCGGCAGACGGTCGCCTCGCCGCCGCCCCCCTCTGTCGAAGCGCGTTCGCAGGGGCCCGTGAACGGCCAGGGCGAGGCGAACGCGGCGCCGACGTCGATCCGGGGCGTCGTCGCGCCGCTCTTCTCGTCCGTCACGGGAACGCCCGTCAGGCGGAGGAAGTCGGCGGAGAGAACGGGGTCGGCGAACGGGGAGAACTGGCGCGCCAGGAGCAGAGACGCGGCGGCGGCGGGGGCGGCCGCCGAAGTCCCCGAGAAGGTCGTGCGCCGCCCGCCGCCAGCGGTCGGCACGATCCACCGGACGCCGGGCGCGAGCATCGAGAGCGCGGGCCCCCCGTTGCTCGAGCAGGGGACGACGTCCGGCCCGGTGACGGAGTCGCTGCAGGAGGAGTCGCCGTCCCAGGTCGTCGGCCCCTGCCCCGCGGAGTAGACCATTCCGACGCTGACGACGTCGGCGTGACACGCGGGCCAGGAGACGCCGCCGGAGGAGCCGGAGTTTCCGGAGGCCGCCACGACGGCGAGGCCCTCCGCCCTGGCGCGGGCGAAGAGCGAGGCGGAGACGGGGTCCTCTCCGTCGCAGAAGCCGTCGCGGACCCGGTCGTCGGCGAGGCTGAGGTTCAGGACGTCGATCCCCAGGTCGCTCCGGCGCTCGAGCGCCCAGTCGACCGCCGCCAGCACGTCCGAGGCGAGCGCGGCCGAGCAGCCGTCCCGGGCGCCGAAGACCTTGAGCGCCACGATCGAGGCCTCCGGGGCGATCCCCTGCACGCCCGCGGCGACTCCGGCGACGGCGGTGCCGTGACCGTCGCAATCGTAGAGGTCGGCGTTGCCGTCGGCGAAGTTCCAGCCCCCGACGATGCGGCCGCCGCCGGAGGAGGACGCGCCGAGGTCGGGGTGGTAGAGGTCGATTCCGGTGTCGACGATTCCGATCGCGCGTCCCGCCCCGGTGACCCCGGCGGCGAGGAGGCGGTCCGCTCCGATCTGGGCGGCGCCGACCTGCCCGGCAGGGCGGACGACGCGGTCGAGGACGATCGCCCGGGTCGCGCCGTCTCGCCCGAGCTGCGCGAGCGCCTGCGAGGTCAGCCAGCCCGTGAGGACCCGGCCCCCCGAGAGGGAGCGGACGACCTCGAAGCCGGCGGGGGCCTCCCCGGTCTCGCCCGCGTCTCGCGAGACGAGGACCCGCACCCGCTCCCCGTTCGCGACCCGCTCCCGGACGCCGCTGGCCACGTGAGGAGCCGCATTCCCGGCGGGGGCCGAGAGGAGCGCCGGGGCCAGGGCCGCGGCCGCGAGGAAGGCGCCTGCGGCGCAGAGGAATCGCATCGTAACGGGCGAAAGCTATCACCGGACGCCGTGCGAGGACGTGAGGGCCGTCATCGGGGCGCCGGGAGTGAGTGACGCGGGCCGATAGAATCCCACCGTGGTTCCCTATCCGTCGCCGCACCCGGTCGCGGAAGGAGGCGTGGCGGTCTTCGCCGACGCCCACCTCGGGCAGGTCGAGGACGACGGCGACGACTTCCTCGCCGCGCTCGACGACGCCGTGGCGCGCGGCTGCAGGACCGTCGTCCTCCTCGGCGACATCTTCCACTACTTCATCGGGAGCGCGAAGCTCGAGACACCCCTCGTCCGGCGGGTCGTCTCGGCGTGGGACGATCTCGCGGCGAGGGGTGTGGAGCTCCGGTACGTCGAGGGGAACCGCGATTTCTTTCTCCGCGGGACGCGCTGGGCGCGGTCCTTCGCGGCCTACGGCGACACGGACGGGCTCCTCGTCGGTTCCCGCCGTTTCGCCTTCGTCCACGGCGACCGGATCAACACCCGGGACCTCCCGTACCGCTTCTGGCGCCGCCTCTCGAAGAACCCCGTGTCGCGGGCCGCGCTCGGCCTGATCCCGGGGCCGCTCGCCCGGGCGATCGTCGTGAAGACGGAAGCCCGTCTCTACCGGACGAACTTCCGGCACAAGCGCGTGCTGCCCGACCGGGAGCTGGTCCTGGAGGCGGAGCGGGTCCGGGCCGCCGGGTACGACGAGCTCCTCGTCGGGCACTTCCACGTGGAGCGGCACTACGAGGGGGAGAGGGGCATCGCCCGGATTCTCCCCGCCTGGCTCGAGGAGAGGCGGCACGCCGAGATCGGCCCGGAGGGCGTCCTGAAGATCGTCGAGGAGCCGAGCGCCGCCCGGGCGGTGCGCCGCGCGGCGCCGGCGTGAAGCTCCCGCGAGGGCGGCTCTCGGGGACGCTGCGCGTCCCCGGCTCCAAGAGCCTCACGAACCGCGCGCTCGTGGCGGCCGCGCTCGCCCCGGGCGTGAGCGAGATCGTTGCTCCGCTCGACGCGGACGACACCCGGGTCCTCGCCGCGGCTCTCGGGCGGCTCGGTGCGAAGGTCGAGATCGGCGGCGACTCCTGGACGATGGCGGGCCCCCTCGGCGGGTGCGACCGGGAGGAAGTGCACCTGGACGTCGGGCCGGCGGGGACGCCCGCCCGGTTCCTCCTGGCCCTGTTGTCGGCCCTCCCCGGCCGCTTCGTCCTCGACGGCTCGTCCCGGATGCGAGAGAGGCCGATGGGGCCGCTCGTCGAGGCGCTCCGTTCCCGCGGCGCCCGGATCGAGGCGCTCGGGAGAGAGGGCTTCCTTCCCCTGCGCGTCGCGGGGGCGACGCTGACGGGCGGCGAGGTCGCGATCCGCGCCGACGTCTCGTCGCAGTTCGTCTCCGCGCTCCTCCTCGTCTCGCCTCTCGTGCCGGGCGGGCTCTCCGTACGCGCCGAGGGGCGGCCGGTCTCCGGCGCCTACGTCGAGCTGACCCGAGTCGTCCTGGCCGCCTTCGCGCCGGCGGGCGTGTACCGGGCGACCCGTTTCGTCGTCGCGGGAGACGACTCGGCCGCCTGCTTCCCGATCGCGGGCGCCGTCGTCTCCGGCGGCTCCATCCGCCTCGAGGGGCTCGACCCGGACTCCGCGCAGCCCGACGCGCTCTTCCGGCGCTGGGCCGAACGGGCGGGAGGGAACCTCTGCTGGGAAGGGAAGGGCGAGGGCGCGGTCCTCGTCGTCGAAGGGGCGGGACGCGGGGTCGCGGCTCTCGACGCCGACGTCGACCCGGCGCCCGACGCGGCGCTGCCGCTGGCGGCTCTCCTCGCCTTCTCGCGCGGACGATCGCGCCTTCGCGGCGTCTCCCGCCTGCGGGAGAAGGAGTCGGACCGGCTCGCCGCCGCGCTCGACCTCCTGCGCTCCGCCGGCGCCGCGGTACTCGTCGAGGAGGGGGAGGACGGCGAGGCGCTGGTCGTCGACGGGCCCGCGGGACAGCCGCGCCGCGCTTCCTTCGCCTCGGCGGACGACCACCGGGTCGCCATGGCGGCCGCGGTCCTCGCCCTCGCGCTTCCGGATGGGTGCGAGATCGACGCTCCCGGCGTGGTCTCGAAGTCGTATCCCCGGTTCTGGGCGGACTGGGCTTCGCTCGTCGCGGCCGGCTGAACCGACGGCCCGACGGGGCGTGCGAAGATGAAACCCTTCAGCGGAGAGGGTGAACGTGTGAGGCGAAGGGCCGGGAACGAGGCCGCGCGGCCGCCGGAGTGGGTCATCCCCGGAACCGACGTCCTCGCGGGCGCGGCCGAGGTCGGACGGCTACTTCACGCGGCTCTTCCGGCTTTCGCCTGGGGTCGCCGGGCCGGCAACGCCTGGGTCCTCGGGCCTGCCCCTCCGCCCCGGCGCCTGCCGGAGGACCTCACCGACGTCGAGCACGCCGCGTTTCTCGTGCGGCTCGCGGGCCTTCTCTCGTTCCTCAGCGCGCACGGTCTCGGCCTCTCCCCGGAAGGGGTGAAAGCCCTGGGGACCCGGCCCGGCACCCGGGACGTCCCGTGGCTCCAGGCTCCGCCTGTTCCCGCCTTCAGGGCTGTGGCGGCGCCGTTCGTCCTGGGGAGCGTGACACTCCGCCTCGCGGGGAGGGAAGCCGCCGCCGACAGGGCCCGCGACGCGAGGAGGGCGATGGAGGAAGCCCTCGCCGAGGGTCTCCCGGCGAGGTCGCTGGAGGCCGTCGCGGCGGCGCTCCGGGCGTCGGACGGTGTCCGGTCGTCAGAGGCCCTGCTCCTCGACCTCGCGGGGACGGCCGGCATCGGGGAAAGGGTCGCGCTCGACCTCCTCGGGCTCGCCGTGCCCCGCGAGGTCGCACCCGCGTCCGGCGAGCGGCTCGTGGCCAGCGGGGGAGAGGCGGACTGGATCGCCCGTGGTGCGGCCCGGCGCGCGCCCGCGGAGAACGGCTTCGCCGAAGCGGGGCCGCCGGCATCCCTGGAGGACGGCGCGTGCCTCCTCGAGCTGGCGTCGGGGCTCGGTCCCGATCCGCGCGCGGCCGTTCTCGAGGCCCTCGCCCGCGGCGAAAAGCCCTCCCCGCAGCCGGGTCCGCCGCTGGTCCTCCTCGCGCGGGAGCTCGAGCGGTGGGACGAGCGGTCCCGGCAGGGCTGGGAGCAGCTCCCCGGGCTGGTCCCGGGGGTTTCGAGAGTCGAGTCCCGCGCCGATGCCCCGCCGCCGTGGCAGAAGGTCTCCCTTCTCGTTCCCCGCCTCGGGCGCGAGGAGGTCTCGGGTCTCGTTCACCTGCCTCTCGCCTCGCCGCCGGCCTTCTCGCGCCTCTGGGAGGAGCTGGCCGAGGAGGCGGCGGGAGACCCGGCTTGCCTTCTTCGCGGGGCAAGGCTTCGGGCGAGGAGCTTTCTGGCCGGACCGGGCCGGGCGCCGTCTCGCCGGCGGGGAGCCGCCGCCCCCGACGCGGTCCTCCGGGCGTCCGCCCTCCTGGGCGACGGCTTTCCCCTTTTCGAGGCGGCCGCGGCGGCCGGGACCCCGCCGGAAAGGACGGCCCGGGTCCTCGCGGAGGCGTGCGACGACGGCACCCTGGTCCGTACGCCGGGCGGCGGTTTTCGCTTCGCGGAGGAGGGCCTGCGGCGCCGGCTCGCCGCGGGCCTCTCGCCCACGGAGATCGCCTCGAGCCTGGCCAGACTCGAGGCCGCCGGGACCGGTGCGACGAGGCTCCTTCTCGCGAGGTTGACCGGCGGGCCGTCGACGTCCGACCTCGACGAGTGCCGGCGGCGGCTGTTAGAGGCCGTCCGTTCGGGGCGCGGCGACGAGGCGGCGGCGCTCCTCGGCCGCGCGCCTTCCGAGGGCCCTGACCTCGGGGAACCGGCCCTCGCCGCGGAGGCCCACGCTGCGGCCGGACGGATGGAGGACGCGCGCGCCTCGGCCGGCCGCGTCGACACCCGCCAGCTGACGGGACTGGCTCCGGGCCGGCGCGAGAAGCTCGCCCGGCTCCTCGCCCGGCTCGGCGAGGAGTCGAAGGCGCTCGAGCTCGTCTCCGCGACGGAAGGACTGGACGGGCGACTCGCGAGGGCGGATCTCCTCCTCCGCCTGCGCAGGGAAGGAGAAGCGGCGGAGGTCCTCGACGGCGTCCTCCCGGGGGACGGCCCGCATGCCGCGAGGGTCCACCTCCTGCGGGCGGAGCTCCACGAGAGGCGCCAGGAGCTGCCGCGGGCGGAGGAGGAGCTGCGGGCCGTCGCCGCCTGCCTCGACCGCTTCCCCGATGCTCCCGGGCTTTCCGAGACCGGGTTCACGGCCGGCTACCTCGCTCTCGGTCTCGGAAGGACCCGGGAGGCGCGCGCATTCTTTCGCGCGGCCAGAGACGACGCCCGCGACCCCTCGAGACGGGCCGACGCCCTCTTCGACCTGTCGGTGGCCGCCGCGGGGGAGGGCGAGCTGGCGGAGGCGGAGGCGACACTCGAGGAAGCCCTCGCGCTCTACTCCGCGATCGGGGAGAGGGGCCGCTACCTCGGAGCGCTCGGCCAGAGAGCCGCCGTGGCCCTCCAGCGGAGCGACGCGCGCGCGGCCCGCCGCGACCTGGAGACGGTCCTCGCCCACGACCGGATGCCGGGGCGGGCCTTCCAGCTCCTCTTCTCGCTCCCGCTGCGGCAGCGCCTCGCCCTCGCCGACGGCGACGACGCGGACGGCGCCGAGGCTTTCGCGGAGGCGGAATCCCGCGCGACCGAGTGCCCGGACCACCCCGCCCGGCGAGAGGTGCTCGTTCTCGAGGCGGCTCGTCTCCTGGCGGCGGGCCTCGCCGCCGAAGCGCTCGCAAAGGCCGCGGAAGCCGAGCCCCTTCCGGATGCCCGCAGCGGCGTCGAGCCGCTGCGCGCGAGGCTCGCGGCCTCTGCGCTGCGCGACCTCGGGGGAGATCCGGCTCCTCCGGCGTCGTTCGAAGGCGAGGAGCGGGCGCTCCAGGAAGCCGAGGGGGCGCTGGTCGCGGGGCTGCCGCCGGCCCCGGCCGCCCGTCGGGCGCTCGCGGATCGCTTCGAGCGTCCCGAGGGAGCGATCGAGGTGGTGACGAGGCTCCTCGAGTGGCGAGGGCGCTTCCCCTCGTTTTTCGCGGCGCCGGAGTCGTCGCCGCTGCGCGAGCTGGGGCTTCGGGCCGCGCGACGCGCGGGACTGGACCGCGCGTCCCGGCGCTTCGCGGCCGTCCCGGCGGCGGAGATGCCCGAGGGGCGCGGCCCGGCGGCCCCCGACGACACCCCGTTCGTGGCGGAAGACGCGGCGACACGGGAGGTCCTGGAGACGGTCCGCCGCGTCGCCCCCCACAGGATCTCCGTCCTCGTCCTCGGGGAAAGCGGGACGGGGAAGGAGCTGGTGGCGCGGGAGGTGCACCGCGCCTCACGACGCGCCGGCCCGTTCGTCGCCGTGAACGTGGCGGCGCTCCCGGAGACGCTCGCGGAGGCGGAGCTCTTCGGCGCCGCCCGGGGAGCCTTCACGGGGGCCGAACGGGACCGGGCCGGCGTCATCGAGGCTTCGTCCGGAGGGACGCTCTTCCTGGACGAGATCGGCGACCTCTCGCCGCTCGTCCAGTCCAAGCTGCTGCGCGTCCTGCAGGAACGCGAGGTGAGGCGGCTCGGCGAGACACGGACGCGCGCCGTGGATCTCCGGCTCGTCGCGGCCACCCATCGCGACCTCGGCCGGCTGACCGGAGAGGGGCGATTCCGGGGGGACCTCCTCTACCGGATCGCGGGGATCACCGTCACGCTGCCTCCGCTGCGGGAGCGGCCGCGGGACCTGCGCGCCCTCCTCGAGAAGGCTCTTGGCGGAACTCCCGTCTCTCCCGAGGCCAGAGCGGCCCTCCTCTCCTGGCCCTGGCCCGGAAACGTGAGGGAGCTCCAGTCGGCCGTCGAGGCAGCGAAGGCGCTCGCGGGCGGGGGGCGCGTGGAGAAGGCGCACCTCCCCGCCCGGCTCCGCGAGGAGAGAAACGTTCCCGGGGGAGGAAAGGGCCGCTACCGGGAGGCCGTGGACGAGGCGAAGAGGAGGGTCATCCGCGAGGCGCTCTCGGAGGCGGGAGGGAACCGGACGCGGGCGGCCGCGCTCCTCGGGCTGTCGAGGCAGTCCCTCCTCTACGAGATCAAGAGGCTCGCTCTCACCGACTAGACTTCGGCCGGCCCGATGAGTTCCGACACGTCCCCGCCTCTCCGTGCCGGCGCCGCCGCGCCGCCGCTCACCGGGTCTCGCCGGGCCGCCCTGCCCGGCGAGACCCCGGTCGCGACGTGAGCGCGAGCGGGCGTCCCGTCGGCCGCGCGGCCCTCGCGCTCGGCCTCCTCGCGGTCCTGCCGTTCCTGAACGGGCTGACGGCCGACTTCACCTTCGACGACAAGGTGATCGTCCGCGACAACCCCCGCCTTGCCTCGCCCCGGCGCGCGGGCGAGGTCTTCACCTCGCACTACTCCGGCGGACCGCTCTCGACGGCGAAGAACTTCCGGCCGGTGGTCCTCCTCACGTACGCGGTCCAGCGGTGGACGACGGGGACCGACCCCTTCCCGTTCCACGCCGTGAACGTCCTCCTCCACGCGGCGACGACGCTCGCCCTCGCGGCCTGGCTCCTCGGACTCGGCATGCCGCGCGGGCCGTCGCTGGCGGCGGCGGCGCTGTTCGCCGTGGTGCCGATCCACGTCGAGGCGGTGACGGGGATCGTCGGCCGGGCCGAGCTCCTCTCCGCGCTCCTCGTGCTCCTGGCGGCGATCCTCTTCCAGCGCGCGACGGACGGGACGCCGCTCAGGGCTCTCCCGTACGCCGGGGCTCTCGCGGCATTCCTCCTCGCCCTCTTCACGAAGGAGAACGCCGTCGTCCTGCCCGGAATCGTCGTCCTCGGGGACCTCCTGCGCCGCGACGTTCCCGGGACCCTCGTGTCCCGGCTCCGGCGGAAGGCCCTGCCGGCGGCCGGGCTCCTCCTCCCGCTGGCGGCCTTCGTCGCGGTCCGCCTCTTCGTCCTCGGCGGCGGCCTCGTCGGGAGGCCCTCGGCGTTCTTCGAGCTCGACAACCCTCTCGCGCCTCTCGCCGACCCGCTCCGCGCCGCGAACGGCCTCTGGCTCCTCGTGCGCTACGCCGCGAAGACGTTCGTCCCGCTCGGGCTGTCGGCCGACCACTCGGCGCACGCCCTCGACCTCGTGACGTCCCTCGCCGACCCGAGGGTGGCGGCGGCCCTGGCGGCCGTGGCCGGGCTTGCGGCGGCGGGGCTCGCGGCGGCCCGGCGGCACCCCCTCGTTCCGCTCGGCGCGGCGTTCTTCCTCGGGACGCTCCTGCCCGCTTCGAACATCCTCTTCCCGATCGGGACGATCTACGCCGAGCGGCTCGCCTATCTCCCCTCCGCCGGGCTCGTCGTGGCGGCGGCCGGCGCCTTCGCGGCGGTTCCGCGGTGCTCGCGGCCGTTCCGGGCCGCGGTCCTCGCGATCGTCGTCGCCACGTACGCGGGCGCCACCGTCGCGCGCAACGAGGTCTTCCGCGACGACGATTCGCTCTTCGCCGACATGGTTGCGAAGGTCCCGCGCTCGGCGCGGGCCCGGTACAACGTGGCGTACGTGGCGTGGCGGCGCGGGGAGCTCGCCTCGGCCCGCAGGAACCTCGAGACGGCGGTGGCCCTCTTTCCCCGCCACTACGACGCGTGGACGCTCCTCGGTCTCGTCGCGGCAAAGGAAGGGCGCATCGGCGACGCGAGGGCCGCGTGCCGCGAGGCCCTCCGGGTCAAGCCGGACAACGAGCGCGCCTGGCGGGCCCTGTGGAGGGTCGAGGAGGAATCCGGGCGCTTCGACGAGGCGGAGCGCGCGCTCGCGGAGGGTCTTCGCCGCTTCCCTCGCTCCCGGGCCCTCCTCTCCGGCCGGGCGGATTCCCTGCACGGGCGCGGACGATTCGAGGAAGCGCGCCGGGCGTGGGAGGACGCCCTCGCCGTGGACGGCAGGGCCGTCGAGGCCCGGCTCGGCCTCGCGCGGACCCTCTCGGCGCTCGGGCGCGACGGGGAGGCGATCGTCGAGGCGCGATGGGCCGTCGCGGCCTCCCCGGGATCGGTCGCCGCGCGCATCTTCCTCGCCGGTCGGTACGAGGCCGGGGGAAAGGCCCTCGCCGCCGCGGCGGAGCTCGGGCGGGCCGTGAGGGCGGCGCCCCGCGATCCCGGGCCGGCGCGCCTCCTTCTCGAGCTCGGGGCCCGGGAACCCGAGGCCCGGTCCGTCGCGACGACGGCCCTCGCCGGCATCGAGAAGTCGTTCGGGAAGCCCGTGCGGAACCTCGGTCTCAGGGCTTCCGTCGAGGCCTTTCGCGCCGCCGCGGGCCGGTAGGTCCTTCGGGAGGCGCGAAGTGGGCCCGCCCGCGGCGCCAGCCCCCTCCCTCAGTCCGCGAAGTCGGGCGGGATCGCCGCGGCGCGGTCGCGCCGGGCCCTCACCACGCGGACGAGGACGAGGTACGTCAGCGCCCCGAAGACGACGGAGAGCGTGAACATCCCGACGCCCCACTGGATTCCGATCGCCCTCATCGCTGGCCCCGCCTGGAGCCAGGCGCCGGGCCGCAGGACGTCGCCCCACGGCAGGTGGGTGGCGGCCTCGTGCCGGGCCCGCAGGATGAACCCTCCCAGCGGCAGGGCGACGGCGCTCGCGGGCCCGAGCGTCAGCGGGTTCACGACGAGCGTCCCGAGGAAGACGTCGAGCTTGTTGAGCTTCAGGAGGATCGCCACGAAGAAGGCGAGGATCCAGTGGAAGCCGAGGAGCGGCGTGAACGCGATGGCGACCCCGATCGCAAACGACGCCGCGACGCGCTCCGGCTCGTCGTGCCGGCCGAGCATCTCGAGGAACTGCGTCCTGAACCGGGTCGCCCAGCCCTCCCGATACCGGAGAGGAGAGATCGGGGGGGGCGTATCCCACGGGCCGCGCGGATCGGGGGCGCGGCGATCCGGCTCCGGGCCCAGGAACGTCATCCGCCGCCCTTGGAGAAGTGGTCGAAGCCCCGGTCCGGCAGCGGGCGGAAGCGACCGGCTTCCGAGAGGACGACCTTCGACGTCGCGTCGAGCCGGCCGACGCGGCGGACGGCGAAGCGCGCGGCGGCCTTGCGCATCGCCGGGACCCGCTCGGGCGGAACGGCGAAGAGGAGCCCGTAGTCCTCGCCTCCGTAGAGCGCGAGCTCGAGGGGGTCCGACGGGAGGCCTGGCAGCATCGCGAGGCCGGAGTCGACGGGGAGCGCCTCCCGCTCGACGGAGGCTCCCGTGCCGGAGGCGCGGCAGAGGCGGTGGAGGTCCCGGGCGAAGCCGTCGGAAAGGTCGATGGCCGCCGAGGCGATCCCGGCCTCGGCGATCGCCCGGCCGAGGTCGACCATCGGCCGGGGATCGAGCTGGTGCCTGAGGAGGCGGGCGATCTCGTCCCGGCGGGCCGGAGAGACCCGGCTGCCGCGCGGCGCGGTGACCCGGCCGTCGCGGTCGCGCCGGTAGCCGCGCAGGACGAGCGCCAGCCCGGCGGCGGCCGCGCCGAGGGTCCCGGAGACCCAGAGCTCGTCGCCCGGGCGGCCGCCCCCGCGGCGGAGAGGACCGGCGTCGGGGACCCGGCCGAGGACGGTGACGGAGGCGAACCGCTCGAGAGAGGCGGAGAGGTCCCCGCCGACGACGGCCACGGACTGCTCGCGGGCCGCGGCCCGGAAACCGTCGAGGAAGCCGTCCAGCCAGGCCTCGGGTGTCTCGCGCGGCAGCCCGAGCGTGAGCAGGGCGTGCAGCGGCGTTGCGCCCATGGCGGCGAGGTCGGAGAGGTTGACGTTCAGCGCCTTGCGCCCGACGAGGAAAGGGTCGGCGGTCGCGGTGAAGTCCTCGCCTTCCACGAGGGCGTCCGTGCAGACGGCCAGGGACGCCGGTACGGCGAGGACGGCCGCGTCGTCGCCGACTCCGACCCGCACGTCTCGGCGCCGCGTCGCGAAGAGGCGTTCGAAGCGGCGCAGGAGGTCGTTCTCGGGGGGGAGCGACTTCACGCCGGCCTCCTGCGTGCGCCCTTCCTCCGGTCCGGGGAGGTTCCGCGCGGCTTTCTGGGTTTGGCGAGCGCCGTCTCGAGGACCTGCTCGGCGCGGTCGGCGAAGACGAACTTCAGGTCGCGGCGCAGGTCCTGGGGGATCTCCGCGAGGTCGCGCTCGTTGCGCGACGGCAGGAGGACCGTCGTGATCCCGGCCCGCCGGGCGGCGAGGGTCTTCTCCTTGATCCCTCCGATCGGGAGCACCTCTCCGCGGAGCGTGATCTCGCCCGTCATGGCGACGTCGCGCCGGACGGGGATTCCCGTGAAGGCGGAGACCATCGCCGTGAGCATCGTGACTCCGGCCGACGGGCCGTCCTTCGGGATCGCCCCTTCAGGGACGTGGACGTGGACGTCGTGCGTCTCGAAGAAGCCGGGGGAGAGGCCCAGCTCCTTGGCGCGGGAACGCAGGAGCGTGAGCGCCGCCTGCGCCGACTCCTTCATCACGTCGCCGAGCTGCCCCGTGAGCTGGAGGCGGCCCTTCCCCTTCAGCGCGCGCGCCTCGACGATGAGGACGTCGCCGCCGACGGCGGTCCAGGCGAGGCCCGTCGCCGCGCCGACCTCGTCGCGGGAGAGGGCCTCGTCGCTCCGGAACTTCGGGACGCCGAGGAGCTCGCGGACCAGGGCCGGGGTCATCTTCACGGGCTTCGTGTTCCCCGAGGCGAGACGGACCGCGACCTTCCGGCAGCAGCTGCCGATCTCGCGCTCGAGGTTCCGGAGGCCGGCCTCGCGCGTGTACTCCTCGACGACGGTGCGAAGGGCGTCCTCGGGAAAGGCGAAGCCCTTCTCCGTCAGGCCGTTCTCCTTCCGCTGCTTCGGCACGAGGTGGCGGCGCGCGATGGCGAGCTTCTCCTCGAGCGTGTAGCCAGAGAGCCGGATTACCTCCATCCGGTCGAGGAACGCGGGCTGGATCGTGTCGAGGATGTTCGCCGTCGTGATGAAGAGGACTTTCGAGAGGTCGTACGGGACCCCGAGGTAATGGTCCCGGAACGTCCGGTTCTGCTCGGGGTCGAGGACCTCGAGGAGCGCCGAGGACGGGTCGCCGCGGAAGTCGGCGCCGATCTTGTCGACCTCGTCGAGGATGAAGACGGGGTTCGACGTGGCGGCCTGGTTGATCCCCTGGACGATCCGTCCGGGGAGCGCGCCGACGTAGGTGCGCCGGTGCCCGCGGATCTCGGCCTCGTCGCGGACTCCGCCGAGCGACATCTGGACGAACTTCCGGTCGAGCGCCCGGGCGATGGACTTCCCGAGAGACGTCTTGCCGACTCCGGGAGGCCCGACGAAGCAGAGGATCGGTCCCTTGCTCTCCGGAGCGAGCTTCCTCACGGCGAGGAACTCGACGATCCGTTCCTTGATCTTCTCGAGGCCGAAGTGGTCCTCGTCGAGGATCGACCGGGCGCGGGCGAGGTCGAGGTTGTCGGGTGAAGAGATGCCCCAGGGGAGCCCGGTGATCCAGTCGAGGAACGTCCGGATCGTGGCGGTCTCGGCCGAGTCGGGATTCCCGCGCTCCAGCCGCTTGAGCTGCTTGTCGACCTCCTCGGTCGCCTCGGGCGGGAGGCTCTTGCCATCGAGCCGCTTCCTGTACTGCTCGACCTCCTCGGCGACGTCGTCGGTGACGCCGAGCTCCTGCTGGATCGCCTTCAGCTGCTGCCTCAGGAAGTACTCGCGCTGGTTCTTGTCGATCTCGCCGCGCGCCATCCCCGAGATCTCCTGCTGGACCGTCAGGACCCGGATCTCGCGGCGGAGGATCTCGAGGACCGCCTTCAGGCGGTCGAGGCCGGGGAGCGTCTCCAGGATCTTCTGCGCTTCGTCGAGCTTGAGGTCGAGGTTCGAGGCGGCGAGGTCGGCGAGGCGGGCCGGGTCGTCGAGGCCGGCCGCGACGAGCATCACCTCCGGCGAGATCGTCTTGCCGAGGCCCATCGCCTTCTCGAGACCTTCCTTGACGGCGCGAAGGAGGGCCTCGACCTCTTCCGATGCCGGCTGCGGGGGCTCGGGCTCGGCGATCCTCACCGCCCGGGCCCGGAGGGACGGGCTCTCCTTCACGAACCCGTCGACCCGGACCCGGGAGAGCCCCTGGACGAGGAGCCGGATCCGCCCGTCGGGGAGCTTGAGCATTCGCATCACGGCGGCCGCCGTCCCGGTCTCGTAGAGGTCGGCGGGGCCGGGCTCCTCGACCGAGGGGTCCTTCTGGGCGAGGAGGAGGAGGATGCGCTGCTCGGCCAGCGCCGCGTCCACGGCGGCGATCGACTTCTCCCTCGAGACGGAGAGCGGGACGATGACGTAGGGGAAGAGGACGACGTCCTTCAACGGGAGGACCGGGAGGAGGTCCGGGATCTGAACGCTCTCGGCGCTCGCGGTCTCGTCCGCCATCTCGCTCACTTCTTCTCGCCGATCCGGCCCGGGCGGATCGGGATCGTCCGCCGTCGCGTGGCCGGGCGGCGCGGGATCTCGAGCGTCAGGAGGCCCTCGGAGTAGGACGCCGTCCCACCGTCGGGGTCGGGCTCGTCGGGCAGCTCCACGAGGCGCTCGAACGGGCCGGCGGCCCTCTCGACGCAGAGGAAGGTCCCGTGCGAGCGATCCGTCGGACGCCGCTCGCCGCGCACGACGACGATCCGACCGGCGACGTCCACCCTCACGGTCTGGGGATCGGTCCCCGGGATCTCGAAGACCAGGCGCCAGCCGCGCGCGTCCTCGACGACGTCGACGGGGGGGAGGTGCGGCGCCGGCGTGCCCGGGTCTCCCGCGCCGGGGCCGAAGGCCCAGCGGGCCGGTGGGCGTCCTTTCGTCATCGGCTCCTCCGCGCGGGGTCGCGCACGTCGGAAAGGAGGGTCTCGATCTCCTCGACGAAGTCTCCCGCGTCCTCGAAGCGCCGGTAGACGGACGCAAACCGCACGAAGGCGACCTGGTCCACTTCCTTGAGGCGCTCCATGAGGTGCGCGCCGATCTCCCGGGTCTTCAGCTCGCGGGGCTCGCGCGTGGGGAAGAGCCCCTCCACCTCGTCGCAGAGCGCCTCGAGGCGGGACGGCTCCACGGGCCGCTTCTCGCACGCCCGGCGGAGGCCGCGGAGGATCTTCGCGCGGTCGAACTCCTCCCGCCGCCCGTCGCTCTTGACGACGACGAGGGGCGCCTCCTCGACGCGCTCGTAGGACGTGAACCGGCGCTGGCAGGCGAGGCACTCCCGTCTCCTGCGGATGACCTCTCCCTCCCGGCTCTCGCGGGAGTCGACGACCCGGTCGGCGACACCGCCGCAGAAGGGGCACTTCACGCGGAGAGACTACTCCCGCCCGGGGCGGGGCCGGAGGGGGGCGCGGCGAGACGCCGGAGCGTCAGGCCGCTGCCGGCGAGGAAGCCGACGCCCAGCAGGGTGACCGGGACGAACGCGACGGCGTGCGTGACGAGCGCGGTCGCGGCGGCCGGCGCGGCGGCGACGCCGTAGAAGCCCGTGAGGGAATAGGCGACCGCCGCGTGGTACCCGCCGACGCCCCCCGGGGTCGGGACGGCCAGGCCGAGGACGGCCCAGGTCAGGACGAAGAACGACGCGGGGAAGGGGAGGACGACGTCGAACGCCCGCATGACAGCGTGGAACTGGAGGGCGTTGAGAAGCCACATCGCGACCGACGAGACGGTCATCACGGCCGCGTCCTCGCCCGTCCGGATCGACGCGAGGCCGCCCAGAAAGGAGCGGAGGAGGCCGACGACGCGCGGGGCGAACCGGGAGGGGAGGAGGCGCCCGAGAGGCTCGAGGACCTTCTCGGCCAGGTGCGGCCGCGCGGCCAGGAGCGCCAGGGCGCCGAAGACGGCGAGCGTCCCCGCGCCGACGACGAACGCGGAGCGCCGGAGGAGCTCGAGCCGCCCGTGGGCCTCCGGCGAGAGATCGGCGGGCGCCCAGCCGCCGGCGGCGTAGGCCACGAAAAGGAGGACGACCACGACGAGGTCGATGAGCCGCTCCACGGCGATCGAGGCGAGGGACGGCGCGAAGGGAAGGCCGGTCTGCCGGGAGAGGACGGCCGGGCGGACGATCTCCCCGGCCCGCGCCGGAAGGAGGACCGTGGCGGCGAAGCCGATGCAGGTCGCCGAAAAAGCGTCGCGCTGGGGGATCCGCTGAGCGTGGTGGAGGAGCCTCGTCCAGCGCCAGGAGCGGTGCGGGAGGTTTGCGAGCGTGATCGCGAGGGCGAAGGCGAGCCAGCCCGGGTGGGCGGCGGAGATCGTCCTCCCGAGCTCGGCCAGGTCGAGGTTGCGGAAGAAGAGCCAGAGGAGGAAGGCCGCGAGCCCCAGGGAGACGGCGATGCGGAGCGCGTTCGCGGCGGCCTTCGGCACCCGCGCATGGTAAAGCACGGCACGGCCGCCCCCCTGTCGTATAAAGGTCTCCCGTGACGGACCTCCTGCGCGTCTACCACGATCCGATCGTCCTCACGCACGGGACGGGCGCTTTCCATCCCGAGAGGCCGGAGCGCGTCGCGGCGGTCGTCGAGGCCCTCGAGGCCGACGGCCTGGCGGTTTGCGGTCCGCCGACTCCCGAGCGGGCGCTCGGCTCGCTCGCTCTCGTCCACGACCCGGCTTACGTCGAGCGGTTTCGGGAGGCCGCGTCGCTCGGGCCCGCGGAGCCGGATCGGCCCTTCACCCTTTTCGACTCTCCCGACAACCCCATGTCGCGCTCCACCTTCGACGTCTCGGTGCGGACGGCGGGGCTCCTCCTTTCGGCTGTCGACGACGTCGTGGCGGGGAGGGCGAGGAGGGGCTTCGTCGTGACCCGGCCCCCGGGCCACCACGCGCGGGCCTCCGAGGCGATGGGCTTCTGCTTCCTCAACGCGGTGGCGGTCGCGGCCCGCGACGCCCAGCGGAGGCACGGCGTCGGGCGGGTCCTCGTGGCGGATTTCGACGTCCACCACGGAAACGGGACCCAGGAGACGTTCTGGGAGGACGGCAGCGTGGCCTACCTCTCGGTTCACCGGTATCCCTTCTATCCCGGGACGGGCGGCCGGGACGAGACGGGCTCCGGGAGGGGGCTCGGCCGCACGGTGAACGTCCCGCTTCCCGCGGGTGCGGGAGACGAGGCCTACGCCGGGGGATTCGAGGCGGCGCTCGAGAGGCTCCTACGCCTCTTCCGGCCCGACCTCGTCCTCGTGAGCGCCGGTTTCGACGCCCACCACCGGGACCCGCTCGGCGGGATGAGGGTCTCGGCCGAAGGGTATGCGCGCCTGACCCGGGCCCTGGCGGAGGCGGCCGACACCTTCGCCGGGGGGCGCCTCGTTTCGGTCCTGGAAGGGGGGTACGATCCGTCCGGCACGGCCGAGGGGGCCCTCGCCCACGCCCGCGTCCTGGCCCCGGACCGCGAACCCTCGCATTGACAGGGCTTTGGGCCGCTCCTAGAATCTCTGCAAACGAACGCACGCTCTCAAAGTTCCCGGACTGTTCCGCGAGGTGGCCGGAAACCGTGAACCTGAGACCTCGTGAGCCTGGGGAGGAAGACTGATGAAGCTCAACGCTCTGGTCCTTCCGGTGACGGCGGCGATCCTCCTGACGCTTGGAGCGCCCGCGTTCGCGGACTGCCCGACCGAAGGGTGCCCCGCACAGACCGTCGGGACGATCGAGCTCCCGGCGGAGGGAGCGCTCGTCTCGGGCTACGTCCGCGTGGCCGGCTTCGCGCTGAACGGGAGCCTCGTCTCGAACGTCGACCTCTATATCGACGGCACGGAGGAGGTCAACCGGGTCACGCCGGCGGGCGGCGCGAACATCAACCTGCCCCGGCCGGACGTCATGCAGGCCTTCCCGCAGTACGCGGGGACGCCGGGCGACGCCCCCGGCTTCGAGATGTCGTTCCGCGCGGCGAATTACTCGAACGGAACGCACAAGCTCTACGTCCGGATCACCGACGTCACCGGCTGCTGCTACTTCCTCGCGCCGCGGACGATCCGGATCGACAACTCGCGGAACCAGCCGCCGTTCGGGGTCGTCGACGTGCCGCTGCCCGACTCCTCCGTCCACGCCAACGGTGTCCTCGCCGTCGCGGGGTGGGCGCTCGACGACCGGCGCGTCGAGCACGTCGACGTCTTCATCGACGGGCGTCTCGAGCGGGAGGCGGTCCTCGGCATCAACCGCCCCGACGTCGCGGCCTACTACCCCAACGTCCCGGGCGCGACGAGCTCCGGCTTCCTGATCTTCATCGACTCCACGCGCCTGACGAACGGCGTCCACACCCTGACCGTCCGGGCCACGGATGACCAGGGCCAGCAGGGGCTCCTCGGCACGCGGCGCTTCCAGGTCTTCAACAACGCGCCGAACCTCCCGCCGTTCGGCGAGGTCGAGCACCCGCTCCTCCAGGCCACCTGGTTCGGGAACTGCCTTCGTCTCCCGGGCGGGCCGTCCGGCGGCGAGATCCGCGACACCCGCTACATCATGTTCGTCTCGGGGTGGGCGCTCGACACGTCGATCTATGCCGAGCGCGGGGGCGTCTCCCACGTCTTCCTCGAGATGGACGGCGTCGTCCTGAAGGACAGCCGCGGCGCCTTCGGCACCCTCGGCTGCCGTCGGGAGCTGAACCTCAACAACGCCCTCATCGACTGCTACGGCTTCTACCGGCCCGACGTGAACATCTTCTACCCCGGCTTCCCGCAGTCGGCGAACTCGGGCTTCTTCTTCGCGGTCGACGTGGGCTACCTCCTTACGGACCAGGGGTTCAAGGAGGGGAACCACATGCTCCAGGTCAAGGCGGCCGACAAGGAGGACAACGTCACCCTCCTCAAGGAGCTGCCGATCAACATCGAGTGCGCCACGCAGAACCTCGACCCGCCGCCGCTCGGCTACGTCGACAGCCCGGCGAACTACGAGTTCGTGGGCGGGATCTTCCCGGTGTTCGGGTGGGCCCTCGACCTCGACGGCGTCGTCCGCGTGAGGGTCCTCATCAACGGCGTCCCGCAGGTCGACGCCGTCACCGGCCACGACTACGCCGAGTACGGGCTCCCGAGCCCCGACGTCTCCGCGATCTACCCGAACTACCCGCAGCGCTCCAACGCCCGCTGGCGCTTCTACCTCGACACGACCAAGCTCGCGAACTCGGAGCACGACATGCTCGTCGAGGTCATCGACGGGCGCGGCAACTACCGCTCGGCCGGCACGCGCCGCTTCATCGTCAACAACAACACGCTCGTCCGCTGACGGAACGCGCACCCCCGCTCTTCCGCCGGCCCCGCCATCGCGCGGGGCCGGCTTTTTCTCGGGGCCGCCTTCCCGTCGCAGCCAGACGGCGGACGGGCGCGACGGGAAGGTCCGGCTCGCGCCGCTCCGGGAGGACGTGATGGAACGGAGCCTTCGGCAGCGCCTGCGGATGCTGCGCCACGAGTACGACCTCGGGCGGGGCGCCGGCGGGAGCCGGCTCCAGGGGCTGAGGCACGCCGCGTTCTCGGTCTGGGCCGACTGCGTCCGGAGGAGCCGGCCGCTCGCGTGCGACTGGAACGCGCTCACGGAGGCGGACCTGTGCCCGCACGACGAGGTCCGGACGATCCGGTTCGTCCCGCGGCTCATCGTCCGCTGCCGCCGCTGCGGCGTGGCCTTCGCGACGCGGCGCGACGACCTCTCCACGGCGACGGAGAGGCACGACGGCGACTACTTCCGGGCGAACAGGGACTTCGTCTACCCCGACGGGAAGCCGGACGTCTTCAGCTACGTCATGCCGCGCACCCTCTTCTTCCTGGCCCTCGGCATGTACGCCTTCCGGCCCCGGAACCGCAGGGCCCTCGACGTCGGCTGCGGAATCGGGATCATGGTCCACTACCTCCGCTTCCTCGGGTTCGACGCGGAGGGGGTCGAGATCTCCGAGTGGGGCGTGGAGTACGCCCGCCGGGAACTCGGGCTCGAGAGGGTCCGTCGCGGCACGGTGCAGGAGGCGGCCTACCCGGCGGCGTCCTTCAGCCTCGTGACGCTGGTCCACGTCGTCGAGCACCTCGACGACCCGGTGCCCGTGCTCCGGGAGGTCTTCCGGATCCTCGAGCCGGGCGGCCTCGTCTACGTCGAGCTGCCGTGCTCCGAGCGCGACCCGTCCGACTACTACATCGACGACCACTTCTGGTTCTACAGCCCCGACTCGCTGAAGCGGCTCCTGTCGTGCGTCGGGTTCCGGGACGTTCGCGTGGGGGAGGGGACGTTCGCTCCGCACCTGCACCACGTTCCGTTCCTGTTCGCCGCGGGCACGCGGCCGGCGGACGCTCCACCCGCGTGACGGGCCGCCTCCCGGAGCCGCTGCGCCGGCTCGCCCGTCGGATCGTGCCGCTCCCCGTGCGGCTCGCGCTGAAGAGGCGACGGGGCGCCGCCGAGGTGTGGAGCGAGGCGCCCGCGCCCGTCGTTCCCGGCCGTGAGCTCCACTGGACGCAGCTCGCCGCGGTGCGCGAGCACGTCAACCGCCGCGTCTCGGGAGACCCGGCGGTCGACCCCTACATGAACTTCCTGCGGACGCGGCTCGGGGGACGACTTCCCGTCGGCAGGGCCCTGACGATCGGCTGCGGCGAGGGGGCGCTCGAGCGCGGGCTCGCCGCGCACGGCTTTGCCGAGCGCCACGACGCCGTCGACATCGCCGCGGGGGCCGTCGAGCGCGCCGCGGCCGCGGCGCGGGAGGCGGGGCTCGACCACCTCCGGTACGGCGTCGCCGACGCGAACCGGCTCCGCCTCGAGCCGGCGTCCTTCGACATCGTCCTCGGGGTGCAGGCGGTCCACCACGTCGAGAGGCTCGAGCACCTCTTCGGCCAGGTGGCGAAGGCGCTCCGGCCGGACGGCTTCCTCTTCCTCGACGAGTTCGTCGGTCCGAGCCGGTTCCAGTGGACGGAGCGTCAGCTCGAGGTCGTCGACGGGCTGCTGCGCGCCCTCCCCGCCGGCCTTCGCCGGAGCCTCGTCGACGGCTCCGTCCGCGGGAGGGCGCGACGGCCGTCGGTGGCGGAGGTGATCGCCACGGACCCCTCCGAGGCGGTCCGCTCCTCGGAGATCCTCGCGGTCGCGTCGGAGTTCTTCGAGATCCTCGAGGTGCGGCCGTACGGCGGCACCGTTCTCCAGGTCCTCCTCGACGACATCGCAGGGAACTTCGCGCGGCCCGGGTCGGGCGGCCGGGAGATCCTCGACGCGATCGCCGGCCTCGAGTGGGCGCTGATCGAGGCAGGAGACCTGCAGAGCGATTTCGCGGTCGTGGTCGCCAGGGCGAAGGGCTAACCGCCCGCGCCCGCGGGGGTGCGCCGCGGCCGGTCCGTCGGGCCCCGGCGCCGAGAGGGCCGCTTCGCCGACCCGGGCCCGGCGAGCGCGGGAAGCCCGGGCGCAGGAAGCGCCGCGGCGGGCTCCTCCGCGGCGCGGTGGGCGACGCGCGAGAAGAAGTCGCGGACGGCGTCGCCCGCCTCGGCGGCGGCGAGCTCGCTGGGGCCCTCTTCGTACCAGTGCGACGGGAGGAAGCGGCGGTACGGGTTCTGGAGGAACCGCCGGCAGACGAGGGCGATGACGCCGACGTCGGTCTCCGAGCGGATCACCCTCCCCGCGCTCTGGACGACCCTCGTCATCCCGGGGACGACGTAGGCGTACTCGAAGCCGCGGCCGTAGCGCTCCTCGAAGTAGAGGCGCATCCGCTCCTGCTCGAAGCGCACCTGGGGCAGGGCGGGGGAGACGACGACGACGCCGTGGAGCATCTCGCCCGGGTAGTCGACCCCCTCCGCGAAGGGCCCGCCCGAGACCGCGAGGAGGAGGATCCGGGAGCGTTCCTCGCGCAGGGCCTCGAGGACGGCGTTCCTCTCGAGCTCCGTGGAGCGGTCCGACGGGCGCAGGACGCGGTGACCCGGCAGCGGCGGCAGGAGGGCCCGGGCGTCGTCGACGAACCGGTAGGAAGGGAAGAGGGCGAGGACGTTGCCCGGGCAGGCGTCGGCGATCTTCGCGACGTGGTCGGCGATGCGGGACATCGACGCGGAGCGCCCCTTCCAGGTCGTGTCGACGTCGGCGGCCACGACGACGGCCCGGTTCTCCTTCGGGAATGGAGACGGGAGGGAGAGGACGGACGTGCGGTCGGGGTCGAGGCCGAGGAGGTCCCGGTAGAACTCGGGGGGGCTGAGGGTCGCCGACATGCCGACCGTCGCAAACGCCGCGTCGAACGTCTCGCCGAGGAGGCGCGAAGGGTCCTTGCAGAGGAGCGAGAGTCGGGCGCCGCCCGCCCCCCGCGAGGCGACGAGGTCGAAGGCCTCGACGAGCCGGCCTTCCGGGGCCGCCCGCCGGGCGACGTCGTGGAAGCCGGCGAAGAGGAAGTAGAGGCCGAGGACAGGGTCGTCCGGAACGCGCTCGCCGCCGTTGCGCAGGTCGGCGAGGTGGCGGACGAGGAGGGACTCCATCGAGAGTCGCACGTCGTCGAGCTTCTCGAGGTCGAGGGGGACGAGGTCCGTCGACGGGTTCCAAGGGTCCGGGGCGGCGGGGAGCCCCGCGGTCGCCTCGAGGACGAGGGCGAGGACCTCCGAGGCGGCCTCCTGGGCCGCGGCCGCGGTCTTCGGGCTCGTCGTGCCGATGGCCTCGGAGAGCTTTCGCACCTCGGCTTCCGAAAGCTCGGGCGACCAGATGGCGCGGCCGCGGTCGACGAGGTTGTGGACCTCGTCGACGAGTAGGAGCGCCCCCTCGAGGGAGGCGGCGTCGCGCAGGCCCGTGAGGGCGACCACCGGGTCGAAGGCGTAGTTGTAGTCGCCGAGGACGACGTCGGCCCTCTCCGCCAGCTCGAGGGAGACCTCGAAGGGGCAGACCTCCTCGGCCCGCGCTTCCTCGAAGACGAAGTCGGGCTCGAGGTGGGGGGTGGCGGCGAGGAGCCGGTCTACGAGGCCGGAGGCCTCGAGCTTGGCGGCGTAGTCCTTCGCGAAGGCGCAGTGGTCCTCGTGGCAGAGGACGACGCCGTTGGCGCACATCCGCTCCTTGGCGCGCAGTCGCACCGAGCGGGCCGAGGCCGCCGCGATCGCTTCGAGGGTCTTCCTGAAGATCTCCTGCTGGGTCGTCTTCGACGTCAGGACGTAGAGCTTCCGCCCGCCGCGCAGGGCCTCGACGAGCATCGGGAAGAGGGCCGCGGCGGTCTTGCCGATGCCCGTGGGGGCCTCGACGAGGAGCTGCTCGCCCTGGCGAACGGCCCGCGACACGGCCGCCGCCATCTCGCGCTGGCCCGGGCGGAAGCGCCCGAACGGGAAGACGAGGTCGTCCGCCTCGGCGGCCTTGGCGTCGGCGAGCGCGAGGTCGCCGAAGAACGCCGCGAGCGTGGCGCGGACCCTCGCGACGAGGTCGGCCTCGACCTCCTCCGCGTCGAACGCCACCGGGACGAGGCGCGTGTCGCCGGTCTCGATGTCGGCGAGGACGAGGCGGCCGCGGACGGGGCGCTCTTCCGCCCTCGAGACGGCGAGGAGGTACCACTGTAGCTGGCGCGCGAAGCGGTCGAGGCGCGGCGAGCCGAGGAGGCGCGGAAGCTCCTCGGCGAAGTGGACCGACTTCACCTCGTCGACGACGACGCTCCCGTCGCCGTCGTCGAAACGGCCGTCGAGGCGCCCCTCCAGGATCGCCGTGAAGCCGTCGACCGGAAACGAGAGACGGACGGCCTTCTCCACCGCGTACCCGGGAATCGTCGCGAGAGCCTCGGAGAGGACACGGCGGTGGACGGCCTGGCCGATCCACCGGCGCTCCATCGAGTCGCCCCGGCCGTCCCCGATGCGGCGCGCCAGCGGCGCGAGGAGGGCGCCCGGGGAGAGGGTCACGGTCTTCGCGGCGAGGTCGACCCGGATCGGCACGCTGCATTCTAAGGACGGCGTCGCCTACAATCCTTCCCGTGAAGGGACGGATTCCGAATCGGTCCCGCGCCTGGGGCGCGGCCGCGGCGATCGCGCTGCTCGCCTGCCTCGCCGGGCCGGCGGAGGGCGCGCAGGCGAAGCGGAAGCCGGCTCCGGCGAGGGAGCCGACGCTGGCCGAGAGGCTGGCCGCGGTGGCCCGCCGTACGCCGACGCGGCACCGGTCGCAGGTGGCCGTCGCGATCGCGCCCGTCGGGGAGCCTGCGATCTACACCTTGAATCCCGACGCGGAGCTCATCCTCGCGTCGACGACGAAGCTCCTCGCGAGCGCGGCCGCTCTCGACCGGCTCGGCCCCGGCTACCGGTTCCGGACGTCGATCCTGCAGGACGGCGAGCTCCTTGCCGACGGGACGCTCGCAGGGCGAGTCGTCATCCGAGGAGGGGGAGACCCGGCCATCTCCGGTCGTCTCTACGACAACGACCCGTGGGCCGTCTTCCGGCCGTGGTCGGAGGCCCTCCGGGCGCGGGGCATCAAGTCTATTCGCGACGGTCTCCTCCTCGACACCTCCTTCTTCGACGACGAGAGGACCCATCCCGACTGGCCCGCGGCCCAGGAGCAGCACTGGTGGCAGGCCCCGGTCTCGGCCCTCTCCTACAACGACAACGTCGTCCTCGTGCGCGTCACGGGCGGCCTCAGGCCGGGCGGCCGGGCGAGCCTCGGGTTCTACCCCGCGCAGCCGTTCCTCATGTCCGTCGTCGGGCGCGTGAGGACGCACGGAGGGAGAGGCGCGAACGTCGGTGTCTCCCGCCGGGCCGGCAGCTCGAAGGTCGTCGCCTCGGGGGCCGTGGGGTCGCGCAGGACGTGGTCCGGAGACGTCACCGTCGTCGACCCTCCCCTCTACCTCGCCTCGGCCTTCTCGCGCGTGCTGGAGGAGGAAGGGATCGACCTCGGAGGACCCCCGCAGGTCCTTACGGAGGCTCCGGCCGCGAAGCCGGCCCTCCCGGTCCTCCACGTCCACGAGACCCCGATCCTGCCGGTCCTCGCCGTGTGCAACAAGAGGTCCCAGTCGTTCTACGCCGAGCAGGTCCTGAAGACGCTCGGCGCCGAGCGGCGCGGACGCGGTACCTGGGAGAACGGTCGGGCCGAGGTGGCCGAGTTCCTCCGCTCGCTGGGACTCGACCCGGCGCGCTACCGGATCGCCGACGGCTCCGGCCGGTCGCGCGAGAACGTCTCGAGCGCGTCGGCCTACCTCGACTTCCTCCAGGCCCTCGCCACGAACTGGCGCCACTTCGCCGCCTTCGAGCAGACGCTCGCCGTCACGGGAGACCAGAGCGGTTCGCTGCGCCACCGGATGCTCGGGCCCGACACGCGGGGAAAGGTCTTCGCGAAGACCGGCACGCTCGCGGGGGTCGTGACTCTGGCCGGCTACGTCGAGGCCCGGAGCGGCAAGCGGTACGCGTTCGTCCTCCTCGCGAACGGGGGCACCGCGGAGGCCAGCGGGCAGGCGTGGCAGAACCGCATCCTGACGGAGCTGGCCCGGCGGGGCTGACCGAACGCCGTCGAGAGGCGCGGCGTATACTCCGCGGCTCGCCCATGGACTACCGCGCGCTGCTCAAGAACGTCGAGATGACCCTGTCCGCCATCGAGGGGGGCGACGACGTCGTCTCCACCGTCGCCGCCGTCGGGGAGGCCGTCGTCGGGAACTTCCGCTCCGAGCTCGGGATCATCGGAGGGCGGCTCTACCAGCTGGAGGACGGAGAGTACGTCCTGAAGCGGGGCTTCGGCCGCTCGAGGAAGGTCCTCGAGGGGCTGACGGTCCCCATGTCGTACAAGCCGATCCGGGACGCCCTCGAGGAGGGTGTCGTCCTCGCCGACCTGAAGGACCCGGGAGTGGACCGCGAGCTGGAGGCCCGCCTCGGGGTCTGCCGGTTCGCGGCGGTGTCGTTCGGGGACGGCGCGTTTCTCCTCTCCTTCGACGTCCACCCGCGCGTCGACGCCGGCGACCTCCTCGTCTCGCTCGGGATCATCCGGACCGTTCTCGACTCGAAGGTGCGGAGCGAGAAGCTCGAGGACCTCCTCGAGGAGGCGCGCCGGATCCAGCAGTCGATCCTCCCGCGCTCCTTCCCCGAGATCGGGGACTACGAGGTGTGGGCGGTGTCCGCCCCGGCCGAGGCGGTCGGAGGGGACTTCTATGATTTCCTGCCGCTCGGACCCGACAGCTTCGGCGCCGCGATTGCCGACGCCTCCGGCCACGGCCTGGTCGCCGCTCTCCTCGTGAGGGACGTCTACGTGGGCCTCCAGATGGGAATCGGCGGCGACCTCAAGATCGGCCGGGTCATCGAGCGGCTGAACCGCATCCTGAACAGGAGCCGGCTCGCGACGAAGTTCGTGTCGCTCTTCTATGCCGAGCTCGAGGCGAACGGCGAGATCATCTACGCCAACGCGGGGCACCCGGGGCCCCTGCACCTGCACGCCCGGACGCGCAGCTTCTCGGAGATGGCGTCGACCGGCATGGTCCTCGGCCCGTCGCCGAACGCGGCTTACGGAAGGCGCGCCGCGAAGATGGAGCCGGGGGACTTGCTCCTCCTCTACACGGACGGCATCGTCGAGGCACACGACCACCGCGGCCGGGAGTTCGGCCTCGACCGTGTCCGGCGCATCCTCCTCGACTACCGGAAGAGGTCGGCCCGTGAGACCGCCGAGAAGATCCTCTCGGCGGTGGGCGATTTCAGCGCGGGACGCCCGGTGGAGGACGACCGGACGGTCGTCGTGATCCGCCGGACGGGCCGGCCGAGGGGCTCGCTGCCGCCCGACGGCGTCCCGACGCTCTCACCGCCGCCGTCGCCGCCCTCCGCCTGAGCCGGCGTCAGCCGAGGCCCTTGCCGGCCCGGTGGAGGCGGAACCATTCCGCGGTGGCGCGCATCCCGGCGTCGAGCGGGACGAGGGAGTCGAGGCCGAGGTCCTCCCGGGCGCGGGTCGGGTCGAGGACGCTCCGGCGCTGCTCGCCCGGCTTGGCGGGGCCGAAGCGGGGCGGGACGTCGACGCCGCACGCCGCGGCGACGAGGCCGTAGAGCTCTCTCACGCTCGTTTCCGTGCCCGACCCGACGTTGAAGACCCCGGGAATGCGGCGGGAGAACGCCGCGAGGTTCGCGGCGACGACGTCGGCGACGTGGACGAAGTCCCGGGTCTGCCCGCCGTCGCCGTTGACGACGGCGTCCTGGCCCGACAGGAGGCGGTTCATCCAGATCCCGACGACGCCGGCCTCGCCGCGCCCGTCCTGGCGCGGCCCGTACACGTTCGCGTAGCGCAGGACCGTGAGGAGCCACCCGGCGTCCGCCCCGAGCGCGGCGAGGTACTTCTCGCCCGCGAGCTTGGCCACGCCGTAGGCGGAGCAGGGGTTCAAGGGGTGATCCTCGTCCGCCGTCTCTCCGACGGGGTCGCCGTAGATCGCGCCGCCGCTCGACGAGAAGACGACCTGGGAGACGCCCGCCTTCGCGGCGGCCAGCCCGACCCGGATCGTCCCGAGGACGTTGACCTCGGCGTCGAAGACGGGGTCCTCGACGGACTTCCGGACGTCGATCTGCGCCGCGAGGTGGAAGACGGTGTCGACCTTCTCCGCGAGGAGGAGCGCCTCGAGCCCCGGCTCCCGGATGTCGGCCTTCACGAACCGGGCGTTGGAGGGCACCCGTTCGGGGTCTCCCGTGGAGAGGTCGTCGACGACGACGACACGGTGCCCCTGCGCGAGGAGGGCGTCGACGAGGTGGGACCCGATGAACCCGGCGCCCCCCGTGACGAGGACGGAGCAGCCGGGGGGAGGAGGAACGGCTTCCGGTGTCATGAACGTCCGCGAGAATAGCGGCGTGAAGAAGGCGCGACAAGCCGGGCGACCGCCGGCCGCGTTCTGGGAGCGCAGCACCGCGGAGGTGGCGCGCGCGCTGCTCGGGTGCCGTCTCGTGCGGCGGTCTGCGGGACGGCCCCCGCGCACGTTCGTGATCGTCGAGACCGAGGCCTACCTCGGCGTGGCCGACCCCGCGGCCCACACGTGGAAAGGGCGCCGCACGCCGAGGGTCGAACCGATGTGGGGTCCCGCCGGCCACGCCTACGTCTACCGGGTCTACGGGCTGCACGACTGCCTGAACGTCGTGACGCGCGCGGAAGGCGAGCCCGAGGCCGTCCTCCTCCGGGCCGCCGTTCCGGAGCGGTGGTGGTCGGGCGCGGACGTCCCGAGAGGAGAAATCCTCGCGGCGTCGGGGCCGGGCCGGCTCTGCCGGGTGCTCGGGGTGTCGCGGGAGCTGTCGGGGGCCTCGCTCGCGGGACCCGATCTCCAGCTCCTGCTCCCGATCCCGGGAGAGGCACGGGGCGTCCTGTCGGGTCCGCGAGTCGGCGTCGACTACGCCGGGGAGGCGGCCACGTGGCCGCTGCGCTTCGCCGTGGCGGGCTGTCCCGCGGTGACTCGTCCTTCCGGCCTCAGGTCCGTTCCGTGAGGAGAGCCTCGGCCGACCGGGGCACCTTCGCGAACCTCACGACCCGGTTCTTGCCTGTCCTCTTGGCGGCGTAGAGCGCCTTGTCGGCGCACTCGATCAGGGCCCCCTTCGAGGTCGCGTCGTCCGGAAAGACGGCGAGCCCGACCGAGACGCTGACGGGGAGCGGCTCCGGAAGCCCTCCCCCGAGGGGTGAGGAGGCGACGGCCTCCCGCAGGCGGTCGGCGACCCGCTGGCCGTCCGGGGCGTCGGTCCGGGGCAGGACGAGGGCGAACTCCTCCCCCCCGTAGCGGGCCACGGTGTCCATCTCGCGGACCGACGAGAGGAGCCGGGCGACGACGCCCTTGAGGACCGCGTCCCCGACGGGGTGGCCGAACCGGTCGTTCACCTTCTTGAAGTCGTCGAGATCGACGAGCAGGAGGACGAGCCGCTCGCCGTGCCGCGCGTGACGCGCGATCTCCCGGTAGAGCAGCTCCTGGAAATGGCCGTGGTTCGCGACACCGGTGAGCGGGTCGCGCAGCGACCCGAGGCGTGTCGTCTCGTAGGCCCTCGCGAGCCGGATCGCGGTGACGGCCTGGCTCGCGAAGAGCTCGAGGATCGCCCGGTCGGCCGCGTCGCCGGCAACGTGAGGACCGGGCTCGTCGAGCTCGAGGAGGCCGACGAGCTGGTCGGCGGCCACGAGGGCGACGGAGGCCGGACGGACCCGCAGGGACCCCGGGAGGACGAGGGCGAGCGGGGTCGTCGGCCCCGCCCCCCCGGAGGGCTCGAGAAGGGCCCCGCCCTCGACCGGGAGGCGGAGCCGCTCGAGCTCGCCCCACGCCCCGGAGAGGCCGACGTGGGCCCGCGGCACGAGGACGCCGTCGGCACGGTCGTGGAGGGAGAGGAGGACGCGGCGATATCCGAGGCTCGAGGAGGCGGCTCTCACGACGTTCGCCAGGACCGCGTCGAGGGGCAAGTGCGCCTTCAGCTCGCCGGAGGCCCGGAGGATCCTCTGGAGCGACTCGGCCCGGAGCTCGAGGGCCTCGTTTGCCGCGTGAAGCCGGTCCCGCAGCTCCTGCCCGGCGAGGAGGAGCCCTTCGCGCTCGCGGGCGGATTCCTCTTCGCGCTGCCGCAGCCGGGCCACCGAGGACCGGTGCCACCTCGCGCAGGCGGCGAACGTCGCCAGCGCCGCGAGGGCGGACGAGAGGAGAGTCGGAAGGAGGGCGTCCACGGGGCTTTCCGCCGTTCGTCAGCGCCAGCGGATCAGGCCGCCGTCGTGCAGCTTCTCGAAGACCCTGAGGACCTCGCCCTCCGGGAACGGACTGATCTTCGCGATGCAGCGGACGTCCCAGAGGCCGTTGATCCGGGAGAGGATGAAGGCCTCGTTGGGCGTGAACGACCAGGACATCAGCTCGTCCATCGGTCGCGTCAGGGACGGGATCGCCGTCGGCGCGATGGCACCCCCCGAAGCCCCCGGCGGCGGCGCCGGGAACCCTCCGGAGGACCGGGGAGCGGGCTGCGGAGCGCGGACGCCGGCGGTGGAGGGCGGGGCCCCGACCTCGAAGAGGGACGCGCTCGACGGGCCCGCGGGCCGGAGGATTCCGGACGCGGGGGGGCGGGAGGAGTCGGAGGCTGCCGCCGCCGGCCGGAAGCTCGTCGAAGGCGGGGGCGCGGGGGGAGGGGCGGCGACAGGGGCGGCCATCGACGCCGTCACGGGTCCCGCCGGGCGCATCGCGTGGGCGCCGCTCTCGGGGCTGCGCCGAAGGAAGCGCGTGAAGTCCTTCTGGGGCGCGGGCCGCCCGTCCTGGGGCGGCGGGGGAATGCTGAGCTCGTCGGCGGTGTCCGGGATCCCCTCGAAGTGCGGCGTCGCCGCCTCCTCGAAGATCGTCTCGTAGGGGTCCTCGGGCGTGAGGTCCAGGCTCTTCGGCGCCCCCCCGGCCGGCGTCTCGCTGAGCTCGACGTGTCCGCTCTCGAGGAGGTCGAATACGAGCCTCGCGACGGGGAAGTCGGGGTTGTGGGTCGCGACGGCGATGTCGGCGAGAGAACGGACCCCGTCGATGGCGCGAAGGACGAGCCGTTGCGGCTCGGAGAAGTCCTCGACCGCGACCGGGGCGACGATGGCCGGCACCTCGTTCATCGTCCGGATCCGCTCCCGGATGCGTTGCCACTCGTCGAAGCGTCGCAGTCCCTCCATGACGATGCCGGTCACGTCGATGGCGATCGGGACCATCGGGCGCTGCGGGATCTCGCCGTCGATGAACTGGAAGGCCCCCTCCGGCCAGAGGAAGATGTCGTAGATCGTCTCGCAGGCCTTGAGCCTTATCAGCTCGACGAGGTCCTCCTCGGCGATCGCGCCGATCATGACGAGGATCTTCCCCAGGAGGATCTTCGACTCCTCCTGGACCTCCATCGCCTTGGTCAGCTCCTCCTCCGTGATGTAGCCGTAGGAGACGAGGAAGTGGCCGAGGTACTCCCGCTCGATCGTGGAGGACGAGGAGATGATCCGCCCGTTCTGGAAGTAGATCCGCTTCTCACCCGCGCCGCCCCGGATGGCCAGCGTACCCGTCTTCTGCCCCATGGAGAGCCACTGGAGCAGCTCCGACAACTGCATCGTCCGGAGGTTCCCGGTAATGGCCATCCGGAAGGCATTCTAAGGGGACGCGGGCGCGGTGGGGCCCCTCCCGGCCCGGGCCGCTCCTGCGGCGGCCCGGGAGGGGCGGAAGGGGCCTACTCGGAAGGGGGGTTGTAGGAGGGGATTCCCGTGACGGCCTGCCCGATGACGAGGGTGTGGATGTCGTGGGTCCCCTCGTAGGTGAAGACCGACTCGATGTTGGCGAGGTGCCGGAAGACCGGGTACTCGCCGACGATCCCGTTGGCGCCGAGGATCTCGCGGGCGAGCTTCGCGCATTCCCGCGCGACCCAGACGTTGTTCCTCTTCGCCATCGAGACGTGCTCGGGCTTCATCGTCCCGGCGTCCTTCATCCGGCCGAGCTGGAGGGCGAGGAGCTGCCCCTTCGTGATCTCGGTGATCATGAAGGCCAGCTTCTCCTGGACCATCTGGTGGGCCGCGATCGGCCGGTCCATGAACTGCTTGCGGCTCTTGGCGTAGTCGAGCGCGCAGGTGTAGGTCGCCATGGCCGAGCCGATGCCGCCCCAGGAGATCCCGTAACGTGCCTGCGTGAGGCAGGAGAGGGGTCCCTTCAGCCCGTCGACGCCGGGGAGGACGTTCTCGGCCGGGATCCGGCAGTCCTCGAACGCGAGCTGGCCGGTGACGGAGGCCCGCAGAGACATCTTCATCCGGTGCTCGGAGGTCGTGAAGCCGGGCGTCCCCTTCTCGACGAGGAACCCCCGGATCCGGCCGTCATACCCCCCGTCCTTCGCCCAGACGACGGCGACGTCGGCGATCGTCCCGTTCGTGATCCACGCCTTGGCGCCGTTCAGGACCCAGGAGTCCCCGTCCTTCTTCGCCACGGTGCGCATCCCGCCCGGGTTCGACCCGAAGTCGGGCTCGGTCAGGCCGAAGCAGCCGATCGCCTCGCCCTTTGCCAGCGCCGGGATCCACCGGTCCTTCTGTTCCTTCGAGCCGTACTTCCAGATCGGGAACATGACGAGGGAGGACTGCACCGACGCGAAGGACCGGAGTCCCGAGTCACCCCGCTCGAGCTCCTGGGTGATGAGCCCGTACGCGACGTTCGAGAGGCCAGGGAGCCCGTAGTCGGGGATCGTGGGCCCGAAGAGGTTCATCGCGGCCATCTTCGGGACGAGCTCGGCCGGGAAGCGCCCTTCGTACGCGCACTCTTCGATGATCGGCAGGACCTCGTTGTCGACGAAGTCGCGGACGAGGTCGCGGACGGCCACTTCCTCGTCGGAGAGGAGCCCGTCCAGCTGGAAGAAATCGACGCCCTGGAATGCCACGAGTTGCCTCCTCAGGCGCACGACGGCCGGCAGCCGCGCGCGGACGGGGGAATCTAGCATGCGGGCGTTGACGGGCCGGCCGGCCCGGGAGCATTCTGGCGCCCCATGGCCAATCCCGCCTGGAAGGTCGCGTCGGACCTCACCGAGGGGTACCTCACGCTCAACAGCGTGATGCTGAAGAAGTACGAGCCGCACGAGCTCGTCGCGCTCCAGACCGAGCTCGACCGGGCCGCCCGCGAGATCCGGGGCACGGTCGTCCCGCAGGACGACCTCGAGGCGAGCCAGAAGAAGAACCGCAAGCTCCTCCGGATCTCCCAGGCGATGACCGTTCTCAACGCGAGCCGGACGCGGGGACGGTAGCCTCCCCGGCGGAGCCGTCCGCCGCCTGCTAAATTCGGCCCCTATGTCGAACGGCCCCGTCCCCTCCGTCTCCGGCCTCTCCACCCGCCTCGGCGAAACGGTCACCCTCAAGGGGTGGCTCTACAACCGGCGAGACAGCGGGAAGATCCGCTTCCTCGTCTTCCGGGACGGCTCGGGCTACCTGCAGTGCGTCGTCGTGAAGAAGGAGGTCCCGGAGGAGGTCTGGGAGGCGTCCGGCCAGCTGACGCAGGAGTCGACCTTCGAGGTGACTGGCGTGGTGCGCGAGGCCCCCCGGCAGGAAGGGGGCGTCGAGCTCGGCGTGACGGGCCTCTCGATCCTCTCCCTCTGCCACGACTGGCCGATCACGCCGAAGGAGCACGGCGTCGACTTCCTCATGTCGCAGCGGCACCTCTGGCTCCGCTCGGCGCGGCAGGTCGCGATCCTGAAGGTACGCAGCGAGGTCGAGAGCGCGATCCACGACTTCTACCACTCCCGCGGCTACACGAAGGTCGACTCGCCGATCCTGACGCCGAACGCCTGCGAGGGGACCTCGAACCTCTTCGAGACGCAGTACACCGAGGACGAGAAGGCGTACCTCTCCCAGTCCGGGCAGCTCTACCTCGAGCCCGCCTGCGCCGCGCTCGGCAAGGTCTATTGCTTCGGCCCGACCTTCCGGGCCGAGAAGTCGAAGACGCGCCGTCACCTGCGCGAGTTCTGGATGGTCGAGCCCGAGGTCGCCTTCCTGGAGATCGACGGGCTGATGGACCTCGCCCAGGAGTTCGTCAAGGAGCTGACCGCCCGCGTTCTGGACCGCCGCAGGGAGGACCTGAAGAGGCTCGAGCGCGACACGACGAAGCTCGAGGCGACGGCCGGCAAGGCCTTTCCGCGGATCGACTATCGCGACGCGGTGGGAATCCTCCAGGGGAAGGGTTTCCCCGTGAAGTTCGGCGACGACTTCGGCGGCGACGAGGAAACGGCGCTCGCCGATGGCTTCGACACGCCGATCATGGTCACGCGCTACCCGGCCGCGATCAAGTCGTTCTACATGCAGCCCGACCCGAACGACCCCGAGGTCGTCCTCGGCCTCGACATGCTCGCTCCCGAGGGGTACGGCGAGATCATCGGCGGCTCGCAGCGGATCCACGACCACGACCTCCTCCTGTCGCGGATCCGGCAGCACGAGCTTCCCGTCGAGGCGTTCCAGTGGTACCTCGACGTGCGGAAGTACGGCAGCTTCCCGCACTCGGGCTTCGGCATGGGGCTCGAGCGCTTCACGGCCTGGATGTGCGGCGTGCCGCACCTGCGCGAGTGCATCCCCTACCCGCGCATGCTCTACAGAATCTACCCGTGAGCGAGCTCCCGAAGGTCCGGGCGGCGCTCGACCGGATCGACGCGGCCCTCCTCGACCTCCTCGCGGAGCGGTCGGCCGTCGTGGACGAGGTGGCGGCGCTCAAGAGCCGCGAGCAGGGGCTCCTCCTCAGGGACCTCGAGCGCGAGCGCGACCTCCTCTCCCGGGTGGGGAAGGAAGCGCAGAAGAGGGGCCTCAACGCCTTCCACGTCGTCCGGATCTTCCGCGACGTCGTCGAGGCCTCCGTGCGGCAGCAGGAGAGCCGGCTGACCCGTACGGCGAACGAGGAGGAGGCCGAGCCGGCCCTCCTCCGGGTCGCGTTCCAGGGGAGCGAGGGGGCCTACAGCCACCTGGCGGGGCGCAGGTTCTTCGCCGACCGGGCCGAGGAGCCGATCTTCGTCGGCTACCGCTCGTTCCGGCAGGCGGTCGAGGCGGTGGAGCGCGAGGAGTGCGAGTTCGGCATCCTCCCGCTCGAGAACTCCGTCGCCGGGAGCATCAACGAGACCTACGCCCTCCTCGGCGTCTCGAAGCTCTCCATCGTGGGGGAGGAGGTCTGGCCGGTCGAGCACTGCCTCCTCGGGCTCGGGAAGGCCCCGCTCGCCCGGCTCCGGCGGATCTACTCGCACCCCCAGGCCCTGATGCAGTGCTCGGAGTTCCTCGAGAGCCTCCCCGGCGCCACGGCCGAGAGCTTCTTCGACACGGCCGGGGCCGTCCAGAAGGTGAAGGAGCTCGGGAGCGAGGAGAACGCCGCCATCGCCTCGGCCGAGGCGGGGGAGCTTCACGGCCTCGTCGTCCTCCGGCGCGCCATCGCGAACCAGCGCAGCAACCAGACCCGCTTCGTCGTCGTCCACAAGCGGCCGTTCCGGTTCGACCCGAGGATCCCCTGCCGGACCTCGCTCCTCCTCGTCACCGACCACCGGGAGGGGGCCCTCGAAAGGTGCCTCGCCGAGCTCGCGAGGGCCGGCATCAACATGACGAAGCTCGAGAGCCGGTCGATGCCGGCGACGCCCTGGGAGTACCAGTTCTACGTCGACATCGAGGGGAACGTCGAGGAGGCGCGCGTCGTGGCGGCGCTCGAGGGGATCGGCCGGAACGCCCGGTACCTGCGCGTCCTCGGCTGCTACCCGAGGAAGGCGGACCCCTCCCGCGACGTGCCGAAGGACGTCGACCTGCTGCCGGAATCGCCGGGACCGGCGCCGGACCCGGCGGGGACCCCCGTGCCGGCAGAGAGCGGAATCGCCTACCCGCTCACCGCCCGGCGGTCCGCGGAACCCGAGGCGAGGACGCACGTCAAGGTCGGCGACATCGTCTTCGGCGACGGGTTCGTCGTCGTCGCGGGCCCCTGCGCGGTCGAGAGCGAGGAGCAGGTCTTCGAGGCGGCGCGGATCGTCCGGGAGGGGGGCGGGCGCGTCCTGCGCGGAGGGGTCTTCAAGCCCCGCACGAGCCCGTACTCGTTCCAGGGCCTCGGATTCGCCGGCCTCGACATCCTCTGCCGGGCGGGCCTCGAGTACCAGCTCCCGGTCGTCACCGAGGTCGTCGCCCCGGAGGACGTCGAGCGGGTCGCCGAGTTCGCGGACATGCTCCAGGTCGGCGCGCGCAACATGCAGAACTTCGCCCTGCTGAAGGCGGTCGGCCAGAGCTCGAGACCCGTCCTCCTGAAGCGGGGGATGATGTCGTCCGTGGAGGAGCTCCTGCTCGCGGCCGAGTACGTCCTCTCGGCGGGGAACCGCTCCGTCGTCCTCTGCGAGAGGGGCATCCGGACGTTCGAGACCTCGACGAGGAACACGCTCGACCTCGGCGCGGTGCAGGCGATCAAGGCGAAGTCCCACCTGCCCGTCATCGTCGACCCGTCCCACGCGATGGGCGTGACCGCGTTCGTGGCGCCGATGGCCCGGGCCGCGCTCGCCGCCGGGGCCGACGGCGTGATCGTCGAGGTCCACCCGCGGCCCGAGGAGGCGCTCTGCGACGGGCCGCAGGCGCTCACGCCGGCGCTCTTCGGGGCGATGATGGGAGACCTCCGCCGGATGGCGCAGGCTCTGGGGGTCCGGATATGGTGAAGACGGAGCGGGAAGAGAAGGAAGGCCTGCAGACCGCCACGGAGCCCGATCCGATGCGCGAGACGGTGGCCCGCATCTTCGACTCGACCGGAGAGGCGTACGACGGGATCGTCGACAGGGCGACGGCCGGCGAGGACTTCCGCTGGAAGTGCCGGATGCTCGAGCTCCTTCCCCCGCCGCGCCGGGTCCTCGACCTGGCCTGCGGGACGGGGATCCTGACGGGCCTCATCCTCGAGCGCTTCCCGGCCTGCCGGGTGGTCGGCGTGGACGTGACGGAGGAGTACCTCGCCGTCTCCCGCAGGAGAGCCTCCGAGCGCGCCGACGGCCGGGTCGAGCTGCTTCTCGGGCGGGCCGAGGACGCCCCGTGGGGCGACAGGACCTTCGACGCCGCCGTCTCCTGCTACCTCCCGAAGTACGCCGACCGGCCGCGCCTCGTCGCGGCCCTCGGCCGCGCGCTCGAGCCGGGAGGGACTCTCCTGCTCCACGATTTCACGCTTCCCTCGTCCCCCGCGGTCCGCCAGGTCTGGGAGAAGCGCTGGGCCGGCCTGCGCGACGAGGCCGCGCGCCACCTTCCCGGCGCGGTCGCGATGATGGAGCTGGCGCCGCGGGTGGTTGCCGAGGAGCCGTGGGTGGACGACCTCCTGGCTCTCCTGCCGGTCGCCGGCTTCGAGGAGGTCGGGGTGGAGCGTCTTTCCATGGGGACGGCCGCCATCGTGAAGGCCCGTCGCGCGTCCGGGCCCCGCCGATGAGGCCCGGTCGCAGCGAAGGCTATAATCAAGGATTCGCGCCGCGGCCCGCCGGGGCCGCCCGAGGAATCCGCGAATGCCCGTGAAGCTCCCCTCCGTAGGAATCGTCTCGCTCGGCTGCCCGAAGAACCTCGTCGACACCGAGGTGATGCTCGGCTACCTCGAGCGCGAGGGGCTGGCCCTCGGCGACCCGGAGTCGTCCCGGGTCGTCATCGTCAACACCTGCGGCTTCATCGACCAGGCCAAGGAGGAGTCGGTGAACGCCGTCCTCGAGCAGGTGCGGCGCAAGGAGGCGGGGGAGGTCGACCGCGTCGTCGTCGCGGGGTGCATGGTCCAGAAGTACGGCGCGGAGCTGGCGGCGGAGATCCCCGAGGTGGACCACTTCCTCGGCCTCGACGACCTCGAGAAGGCCCCGGCCGCGGCGCTCGGCCTTCCGTCGCTGCCGCGATTCACGGCCAAGCCGCTCGCCACTCGCCTCTACGACGACCTCGCGCCGCGGGTCCTGACGGGCCGCCGCGGCTACGCCTACCTGAAGGTGGCCGAGGGGTGCAACAACCCCTGCACCTTCTGCACGATCCCGCAGATGCGGGGCCTCCAGCGCTCCCGGAGCGTCGACTCGCTCGTCCGCGAGGCGCGGTCGCTCGAGGCGCAGGGTGTCGTCGAGCTCGTCCTCATCTCGCAGGACACGACCCGCTACGGCGAGGACGTCGGGCTGGGCCGCGAGGGGCTCGCGACGCTCGTGAAGGCCCTCGTCGCCGGTACCGGGTTCCCGTGGATCCGGTTCCTCTACGCCTACCCGAAGACCCTGCACGACTCGGTCCTGCGGCTCATGGCCGAGGAGCCGCGCTTCGTGCCGTACGTCGACATCCCCCTCCAGCACGTCTCGCGCGGGGTCCTCGCGGCGATGCGCCGCGGGGGCGACCCGGGGACGTACGCCCGGATGTTCGCCGGGATGCGAGAGACGGTTCCCGGCATCGCGCTGAGGTCGACGTTCATCGTCGGCTTCCCCTCCGAGACGGACGCCGACTTCGACGAGCTCCTCTCTTTCGTGAAGGAGGTCGAGCTCGACCACCTGGGCGTCTTTCCCTACTCGCCGGAACCCGGCTCGGGGGCGGAAGCGCTGGGCGACCCGGTCCCGGCCGAGGTGAAGAGCGAGCGCTGCGCCGCCGTGATGGAGGCGCAGCGCGGGATCTCCCGGCGGAAGAACCGGGCGCTGAAGGGGAAGGTCCACGAAGCGATCCTCGAAGGCGTCTCGACCGAGTCGGAGCTCCTCCTCGAGGGACGGCTGAGGCGGCAGGCTCCGGAGATCGACGGGAAGCTCCTCGTCAACGACGTCCCGGAGGGATTCGTGCCGCGTCCCGGCGCCGTCGTGAAGGTCCGCGTGACCGAGGCGCACGACTACGACCTCGTGGGGCGCGTCGTCGCCTGAGCCCGCGCCTGCCGTGAACGTCTTCGTCGACCCCTTCCGACGCTCGGACCTCCCGCGGGGGGGCGTGGTGACGATCGGGAACTTCGACGGCGTACACCTCGGGCACCAGGGGATGCTCCGCCGCGTCGTCGACAGGGCGCGGGCGCTCGACGCGCCCTCGGTCGTCCTGACGTTCGACCCTCACCCGACGAAGGTCCTCCACCCCCAGCGGGCGCCGAAGCTGATCCAGACCCTGCGCCAGCGCGAGGAGGCGATCGCCGCGCTCGGCGTCGACGCCCTCGTGGTCGTCCCGTTCACCCGGGAGTTCGCGGCGATGCCCGCCGAGGAGTTCGTCGCCGACCTCCTCGGGCGCTGCCTCGGCGCACGGGAGGTGCACGTCGGGTCCGCCTTCGCGTTCGGCTGCGGCAAGCGCGGGAACGTGGCGCTGCTCTCCCGCCTCGGCGACGAGGCCGGGATTCGCGTGGAGCCGCTCGACGTCGTCGCCGAGGGGGGTGAGCCCGTCTCGTCGACGAGGGTGAGGACGCTGCTGCAGGAAGGGGACGTCTCCGGGGCCCGGAGGCTCCTCGGTCGTCCGTTCGCGATGGACGGAGTCATCGCGAAGGGGGACCGGATGGGGAGGAAGATCGGCTTCCCGACGATCAACCTGAAGACCGGCAACGAGCTCCTCCCCCGCGACGGCGTCTACGTGACGAAGGTCCTCCTGCGCTCGTTCGAGCGGACCTTCTCCTGCGTCACGAACATCGGACGCCGGCCGACGGTCTACGAGGACTACGCGACGACGGTGGAGTCGTACATCCTCGACTTCTCGTCCGACGTCTACGGCGAGGAGATCCGCCTCACGTTCTACGAGCGGCTTCGCGACGAGATGGTCTTTCCCTCGATGCTGGAGCTGACGGCGCAGATCCGTCGGGACGTCGAGGCGACGAGGCTCTGGCTCCTCTCGCGGGGCGAGGCGTGAGCGTCCTCGTCCTGGGGCGCGCCGCGCTCCTCTTCCTCGCGCTCCTGGCGGCGCGCCGCGGCCGTCACCCCCGGTGGGCCTTCCTCGCGGGAGCGGCGGGCGCGGGCGCGGCGTTCGGCCCGGAGCCTCTCCGTTCCTTCGAGCCGCTCGCGGCCGGCGCCGCGCTCCTCGCCGCCACGTTCCTCCTCGCGCTCCTCGTGTCGGCCACGCACTCGCCGCTCGCCTCCGAGGCGGCCCGCGCCACGGCGGCGCTCGCGGCGGGCGCCGCCGCGGCGACGCTCCTGGCGTTTCGCGAGGCCGGCCCCCAGACGGCGCTCCTGGCCGCCGGCGCGGTCGGGGCCGGCCTTTCCGTCTTCGGAGCCGAGGGGTGCCGTGCGAACGCAGAGGCCGGCTGGCGCCGCGGGCTCGCCTGGGCCGGCGCCGTCGCGCTTCCGGGTCCCGTCGCATTCGGGCTCCTCGAGCTCGGGGCCGGCCTGCCGCCGAGGCTCCGTCCCGCCGGCCCGGCTCTCGCGCTCCTCGTCGCGGTGCTCGCCTGGCTGCCCGCCTTCCTCCTCGAGCGGCGCCGCGTCCAGCGGGAGCTCGGAGAGGAGGCGAGCCTCGGCATCCTCCCGGTCGAGGACCTGGCCATCCTCGGGAACCCTTGGAAGCGGTGCCGCGAGGCGCGTTTCGGCCGCGCCGACGAGAGACGACAGTACGTGAGGAGCGCGCTTCTCCTCGCCGTGGCCCGCCAGCAGCAGAGGCGCCGCTCGGGGGAGGCGATCCGCCTTCGGCAGCTCGAGGTCCTCGCCTTCCGGACCCGCGTGCGCCGGGCCGTCGAGGGACGCTCGGCGAGGTTCGCCTCCGCGTCGGACGAGGTCGCCGTCTGAGCCGCGACGCGCGCGGCAACCTCTCCGCTCCCGGGCCGTATCATCCGAGGGCTTGAGAGTCTTCCGGCCCTCGCGGGCTTTTCTCCCGGCCGTCCTCTTCGCCCTCCTGGCCGCTCCGGTCCGGTCCGCTCCCCCGGAGGACGAGCCCCCGAGGTTCCTCCTCGGCGCCTCGCTCTCGGCGCTCGAACCGACCTCGGATCGCGACCTCAGGGAGGCGGAGCTCCTCTACGCCTTCCTCTCGGCCTCCTTCCGGGAAAAGGGGTTCGGAGCGCGTCTCGAGGTCCGGGCGCGCGAGGGGGAGTTCCGGGACTACTTCCCCGGGCCAGTGTGGCTCGAGGAGGGCTACGCGTTCGTCGACACCCCTGCCGGCGAGGTTCGCGTCGGGAAGGTCGCGGCGGTCGTCGGCCTCGCCGACCAGACGTACGGTGGCGACCTTTTCTCGCTCAACGGCGTAAACCGCAACCCCGACTGGGGCGTCCAGGTCATCGGCAGCCGGGCCCTCGGCTGGAACTCGATCGACTGGACGGCCCGATGGGCCGTCAGGAACGACCGGGTCGCCTGGGAGGAAGAAGGGAAGGGTGTCGAATCGGACCTCTCCGCCTCTCTCCACGACGGCCTTTCCGGGCGGGTTTCCTTCCTCTACGACAAGGTCCTCTGGAAGGTCCGTCCGGGCCTGTCGGGCGCAACCGCCCGTATCGTCCCCTCGGACGGGCGCGCGGAGTACCGCAGGAACGACGCGGCCCTGGACGTGACGGCCTCGCTCGGCCCGCTCGCCGTGGAGCTGCAGGGCCTCGTCCGCTCGGCGGACGAGCCGGCCGAGGGGGAGCTGCGGCCCGAGGCCGAGAGGGACGGTCGCGCCTTTCGCGGGGCGCTCCGGTTCGAGCTCCCGACCGTCGTCTTCCGCTATACCTACACCGAGTGGCGCTACACGGGCGCCGGTTCGAGCGAGAGAATCCACCAGCGCGCGGCCGTCTGGATCGGCCGAAAGGGGATCGAGGCCACGGTCGAGTACGCCGCGAGGACAATCCGGACGGGGGATTCCGTTCGGACTTTCAACGCGTTCCGGCTCGGGCTGGTCGTCCGGTTCCCGTTCGGGTCGTCTCCCGGCGCCGGCCGGGGAGGGAAAGGCTGAATCGATGAAGAGAGCCCTGATCGGAGCGGCGGTCGTCGTCGCCGTCGTCGCCGGAGGAGTGCTTCTACTCTCGAGGGAGAAGAAGGACGGCCCGAAGTTCCGGAAGGAGAAGGTCACGGCGGGGTCGGTCGTCGCGACCGTGACGGCGACCGGGACCCTCTCGGCCGTCACGACCGTCAAGGTCGGGAGCCAGGTTTCCGGCATCATCGCCAGGCTCCACGCCGACTTCAACGACGAGGTGAGGAAAGGCCAGCTCCTCGCCGAGCTCGACCCGACCCCCTTCCTGACGTCGGTCGACCAGCGGCGGGCCGACCTCGAACGGGCGAAAGTGGAGCTGCGCAACGCCGAGCTCGTCCTCGCGCGCGCGAAGAAGCTCCTCGAGGCCCAGCTGCAGGCTCAGTCGGAGTACGACACGGCCAAGGCGAACCGCGACGGGGCCGCTGCGGCGGTCGAGCAGTCGACGGCCGCCCTGAGGCAGGCCGAGACGAACCTGGCGTACACGCGCATCACCTCGCCGATCGACGGCGTCGTCGTGAACCGGGAGTACGACATCGGGCAGACGGTGGCGGCCTCGTTCCAGGCGCCGACCCTCTTCACGATCGCGCAGGACCTCACGAAGATGCAGGTCCTGACGAACATCGACGAGGCGGACATCGGCCGCGTGAGGGAAGGGCAGGAGGCGAGCTTCTCCGTCGACGCCTTCCCCGACCGCCCGTTCCAGGGTGTCGTCTCGCAGATCCGCCTCTCGCCGCAGACGGTCCAGAACGTCGTCACCTACCCCGTCCTCCTCGACGTCGGGAACCCGGACCTCAGGCTCCGGCCCGGGATGACGGCGAACGTCTCCGTGCCCGTCGACCGCAAGGACGACGTCCTGCGCGTCCCGAACGCGGCGCTCCGCTTCCGTCCCGACCCGGCCGACCTCGAGGAGACCGGCAAGAAGGCCGGGAAGGAGGGGGGAACGAAGGCCGGTGGTCCGCCCGGGGACGGGCCGGCCGAGGAGAAGACGGCCGACGCCGCGGCAGGATCCCGTGCCGGAGGGCCCGGGGGCCCCGGGAACGCACGGAACGCGGCGGGGGCTCGGCCGGCCCGAGGAGAAGGGGCCGGGCGCCCGGGGGCCGGTTTCGCCGGACGTCCCGGGGCGGGGCGCCCCGGACCTTCCCGGGAGGCGGACGTCTACGTCGAGCTGCCGACGGGGAAGCTGCGGGCCGTTCACGTGAAGACCTTCCTGACCGACGGGAACGTCACCGCTGTCGAGTCGGACGCGCTGAAGGACGGGGACGAGGTCGTCCTCGGCCTCGCGACGGCCCGAGCGATGGCGGGAGGAGCGCCGGGAGGGGGCCGCCCGACGCGCGGCATGGGGCGGATGTAGGCCGTGGAGCGAACGGGCAACGAGCCGGTCATCCGGATCCGCGACCTGACTCGCGTCTACCGGATGGGGGAGACGGAGGTGCGCGCCCTCGACGGGGTCACGCTCGACGTCGCACCGGGGGAGTTCCTGGCCGTGATGGGTCCCTCGGGCTCCGGCAAGTCGACGTTCATGAACATCGTCGGCTGCCTCGACCGGCCCACCTCCGGGACCTACGTCCTCGGGGGGACGGACGTCTCGACCCTCGACAGGGACGAGAGAGCCGGCATCCGGAACGACAAGATCGGATTCGTCTTCCAGAGCTTCAACCTCCTGGCCCGGACCTCCGCCCTCGAGAACGTCGAGCTCCCCCTTCTCTACTCCCGCAAGCACCACCTCTCCGACGCCGAGCAGCTCGAGCGGGCGCGCGGCGCCCTCGGGAAGGTGGGGCTGGCCGACCGGTGGGACCACACCCCCGCGCAGCTCTCCGGGGGGCAGCAGCAGAGGGTCGCCATCGCGAGGGCGCTCGTGAACGACCCGGCCATCGTCCTCGCCGACGAACCGACCGGGAACCTCGACTCGAGGACCTCCGACGAGGTGATGGGCATCTTCCAGGCCCTCAACGAGGAGGGCAAGACGGTCGTCCTGATCACGCACGAGCACGACATCGCCGAGTACGCCCGGCGCGTCGTCGCCTTCCGCGACGGCCGAATCGTCTCGGACGAGGCGGTGACGAGCCGCCGGACGGCGAAGGGGACCCCATGACCAAGTCGACGAACATCCTGAAGGTCGCGTTCCGCGCAATGGGCCGCAACAAGATGCGGTCGCTCCTGACGGCTCTCGGGATCATCATCGGCGTGGCCTGCGTCGTGGCGACGATCGGCATCGGGGAGGGAGCGCGCGTCCAGGCCGAGGCCCAGCTCCAGTCGCTCGGGACGAACTTCCTGATGATCTTCCCCGGGACGGTCACGTCGTCCGGGGCGCGCTCGGGCTGGGGCTCGAACTCCAAGCTCTCCGAGCAGGACGTCGAGGCCATCCGCCAGGAGGTGTCGTCGGTCTCCTACGTCTCGGCCTCGATCCGGACGGTCGCGCAGGTCGTCTACGGGAACCAGAACTGGTCGACGTCGATCCAGGGAGGCGAGGTCGACTGGCCCGCGATCCGGTCCTGGAACGTGGCGGAGGGTCAGTTCTTCACCGACGCGGACAACCGCGCCGCGGCCAAGGTCTGCGTCCTCGGCCAGACCGTGGCGACGACGCTCTTCGGCGACGAGGACCCCATCGGGAAGATGATCCGGATCAAGAACATCCCGTTCCGCGTCGTGGGGGTCCTCGAGCCGAAGGGCGGCTCGATGATGGGGCAGGATCAGGACGACACGGTCATCGCGCCCTACCAGACCGTCCGCAAGAAGATCATGGGGACGACGTCGGTCGGAATGATCATGACCGCGGTCTCGACCCCGGAGCTCGTCGACCGGGCGCAGGAGGAGATCTCGGCGCTCCTCCGGCAGCGGCACAAGATCAACCGGGCGGCGGGGCAGGAAGACGACTTCATGATCCGGTCGCAGACCGAGATGCTCCAGCAGGCCGAGCAGCAGTCGCGGACGATGGCGGTCCTGCTCTGGTCGATCGCGGGCGTCTCGCTCCTCGTCGGCGGGATCGGGATCATGAACATCATGCTGGTCTCGGTGACGGAGCGGACCCGGGAGATCGGCGTGCGCATGGCGATCGGCGCCAAGGGGGCCGACATCCGGGCGCAGTTCCTCGTCGAGGCCGTCGTGCTGGCGGTCGCCGGAGGGATCCTCGGCATCGCGCTCGGGGTCGGAATCCAGCAGGCCGTCGCGAAGTTCGCGGGCTGGCCGGTCCTGGTCAGCACGAGCTCCGTCTCCCTCGCGTTCCTCTTCTCCGCGCTCATCGGCGTGACCTTCGGCTTCTACCCGGCGCTGAAGGCCTCGAGGCTGGATCCCATCGAAGCCCTGCGTTACGAGTAGGGGGTCCGGGGGGCCGCGCGCAGCTCAGGCCCCCCGGCGCGGGAGGCCTTGCGGTACGAGTGAGCTGAAGCCCCTTCTCGCGGAACGTCTCCTCGCGTTCCACCCCGCGCCCCGTCTTCATCCCGCCCGCGCGTACCGCGCACCGCGATGGGCGGCGGGTGGGGGGCGAGGGGTGGGGGCCGCTCAGGCGAGCGGCCGGGACCGGTCGCCGACGAACGGATTCAGGCGCGACTCCTCGGCGATCGTCGTCTCCTCGCCGTGCCCCGGCAGGACGAGGAGGTCGCCCGGGAGGGTCAGGAGCCTCGTCTCGATCGAGGCGACGAGGTCGTCCCAGGAGCCGCCGGGGAAGTCGGTCCGGCCCACCGAGCGCCGGAACAGGGTGTCCCCCGAGAAGAGGACGGGGCTCTCTCCCTCCAGCCGGAAGCAGACGCTTCCCGGCGTGTGGCCCGGCGTGTGGAGGACCTCGAGGGTCCCTTCGCCGCACCTGACGAGGTCGCCGTGACCCAGCGCCCGGGCGACGGGGCCGGGCGCCTCGGCCGGCACCCCGAACATCTTCCCCCACCGGGCGAGGTCCGCGTAGAGCGGCAGGTCCCCCTCGTGCATCAGGATCGGCGCGCCCGTCTCCTTCGAGAGCCTCGCGGAGGAGAGGCAGTGGTCGAGGTGGGCGTGGGTGTGGACGAGGGCGACGGCAGTGAGCCCGTGCCGCGAGAGGGCGTCGAGGACGCGGTCGGGCTCGCCGCCGGGGTCGAGCACGATGGCCGCCCGGGTGGCGGGGTCCGCCACGATCGCGCAGTTGCAGCCGAGGGGGGCGACGGGGAAAGTCTCGACGAGGACGAGGCTCATTGCCGGCGAGTCTGCCACACGCCTCGCGGCGCGCCGGGCCTACACTCCCGCGCGATGAGCAGGATCGCGATCTCCGACTTTCGTTCCGACACCGTCACGAAGCCGACGCCGGCGATGAGGCGCGCCATGGCCGAGGCGGAGGTGGGCGACGACGTCTACGGCGAGGACCCGACGGTCGCCCGGCTCGAGGCGCGGACGGGGGAGCTGCTCGGCTTCGAAGCCGCCCTCTTCGTCCCGACCGGCTCGATGGGGAACCAGGTCTCCCTGAGGGTCCACGGGTGTTCCGGCACCGAGGTCCTCGTGGAAGCGCGCAGCCACGTCTTCCATTACGAGATGGGAGCCATGGCCGCCCTCTCGGGGCTCATGCCGCGGCCCGTCCTCGGGCCCGCCGGGCGGATGCCCGTGGCGGAGGTCGAGGCCTGGGTCCGGCCTGAGTCGGTCTACTACCTCCCACGGACCTCCGTCGTCTGCCTGGAGAACTCGCACAACTTCGCCGGGGGCACGGTCCTGCCGCGCGAGGCGGTGGACGAGGTGCTCGAGCTTGCCCGGCGAAGGGGCCTTGCCGTCCACGTGGACGGCGCCCGGCTCTGGAACGCGGCGGCGGCGCTCGGGGTGACGGAGGCGTCCCTCGTCCAGGGGGTCGATTCCGTCATGGTCTGCTTCTCCAAGGGGCTGAGGGCCCCCTCCGGGAGCGCCGTGGCCGGGTCGAAGGCGTTCGTGGCCGAGGCGCGACGCGTGCGGAAGCTCTTCGGGGGCGGGATGCGCCAGGTGGGGGTCCTCGCCGCGGCGGCCCTCGTGGGGCTGGAAGAGGAAAGGTCCCGGCTGCCCGAGGACCACGCGAGGCTCAACCGGCTCGCGAAGGCCCTCGCGGAGGTCCCCGGCGTCTCACTCGATCCGGGCGCGTTCCCGACGAATATCCTGATCGCGGAGCTCGACCCGGCGGTGTTCGGCTCGTCGACCGAGGCCCTGGCCCGCCTTCGGGAGAAGGGGATCCTCGCCGGCTCGGCGAGCGCCAGCTCCGTCCGGCTCGTCACCCATGCCGACGTCGGCGACGCCGACGTCGAACGCTGTCTCGCGGCGTTCCGGGAGATCGCCGCGGCTTCCTGAGGACGAGGCCTCTTTCCGTCAGTCGCCGGGGAGCTTGGCGACGACCTCGATCTCGACCCGGGCCCCTGCCGGAAGCGCCCCGACCTGGACGGTCGAGCGGGCCGGGCGGTGGTCGCCGAAACGGGCGGCGTAGGCGCCGTTCATCTCGGCGAAGGAGCCCATGTCCGTCAGGAAGACGGTCGTCTTCACCACGTCCGAGAGTCGGCAGCCGGCGCCCGAGAGAATCGCGGTCAGGTTGTCGAAGACCCGGTTCGTCTCCTCGGCGATCGTTCCGGAAACGATCTTCATCGTGGCCGGGTCGAGGGGGACCTGCCCGGCGGTGAAGAGGAACCCGCCGGCGGCGATCCCCTGCGCATAGGGACCGATGGCCTTCGGGGCGTCGTCGACGGCGATCGTGCGGATCTTGCTCATTTGCTCGGGTCCCAGATGGCGATGTAGGGGAGGTTTCGGAACTTCTCGTCGAGGTCGAGGCCGTACCCGACGACGAACTCGGGGCCGATCGTGAAGCCGAGGAAGTCGACGGGGATGTCGGCGTTCTCGGCGAGCTCCTTCTTGAGGAGGGAGGCGATCCTCAGGGAGCGAGGCTGCCGCGTCCCGAGAAGGCCGAGGAGCTTGCGGAGCGTCAGGCCCGTGTCGACGACGTCCTCGAACAGGAGGACGTCGCGCCCCTCGATGTCGGACGAGAGGTCCCGCACGAGCTCGAAGTTGCCGGTCGAGGAGGTCCCGGCGTACGACCTGACCTGCAGGAAGTCGACGGCGACCGGCGTGGAGAGGCGCTTCAGAAGGTCGGTGAGGAAGAAGACCGAACCCTTGAGGATGCCGACGGCGAGGATCTCGCGGCCCGCGTAGGCCGCGTCGATCTCGCGCGCCAGCTCGTCCAGCCGGGCCGCGATCCGGTCCTCGGAAATGAGTATGCGATCTATCACGGGTCGAAACTATAATGCAGGGGAAGCTCCGAGAGGTTCCATTGAGCACGTCGATCGTCGATCTGAGATCCCTCCACGACGCCTACACGCGTCTGACGGAGAAGTTCAAGACCTTCTGGACCTTCCACCAGTTCCTCCAGGGGGTCCACAAGACCTTCTTCGGCGACGCTCCGGCCTATCAGGTCGACTTCCAGGGGCTCTACGACCAGATCCGGTCCGTCACCACGGTGATGAACGTCCAGCCGCCCCCGGTCGTCCTCGACCAGATCAACCAGCTCGACGGCCGGCTCGACGTCGTCTATCGCGCGCTCTCGGCCGACGACGAGAAGATCGCCGCGAGCTTCGTGCGGCGCTTCTTCGAGAAGGTCAGGACCGAGGACGAGAAGCTCCTCCTCGCCATCCTCCGCTTCTACTTCCACTCGCGCCAGGTGTCGCCCGAGGCGCTCGACAAGATGGACTTCCTCCTGACGCTCGTCGGGGCCCGGCGCTCCCTCGACGACGGCAGGTACCTGCCCCGCTTCCCGCAGGAGCTCACGAAGCTCTTCGCGTCGCTTCTCGGCCTCGTGAGGCGCTCTCCCGCCCCGGCCGCAGAGCTGACCGCCGCCGTGAAGGCGCTCGGCCTCATCCGGAAGGACATCGAGGCGTGCGAGCGCTTCGAGGAGCTTTCCGAGAGGAAGAGCCTCGACAGCCTGCGGACGGTGAAGCACCGGCTCGGACCGGCGTATTACGACACCGGGGTCCTCTCGGCGATCCTCGAGGCGAACCTCGCGGCCAAGAACCGCTTCCAGGCCCTCTACCGGAACGAGGAGAGGAGGATCTTCGACTCGTCCCAGCAGCTCCTCGACATCGAGCGCGAGCTCTCGCGGCGGCCCGAGGTGGCGGACAACGACCTGCAGGAGGAGTTCCGCAGGTTCCGGCAGTTCAAGGAGGAGTTCGACAAGAAGCGGAACGAAGGGGAGATCCGGCACGCCCAGGTCACGCGGCTCGCCGAGTCGATCGACGGCCTGATGGCCAAGCTGGACGCGACCGGCGGGGTTCCCATCGACGCGATCCCAGAGACGCTCCCTTCGCTCGCGGCCGAGCCGATCGATGAGGCGCAGGAGACGATCAGCGGCTACTTCCCGGGGCGCGACGCCGGCCCCGCCCCGGTCGGCACGGCCACGCCTGTCCCGGCTCCGCCGGCCATCACGACCGACCCTCTCCTCGGGGAGGGCGCCTCGAAGATCCTCTACTCCGTCGACATGCTCCGCGGCGGGACGGGGTCGGGCCAGGCGGCCTACGGCGCGATGCTCTCCCGTTTCCGGCTCGAGCCGTGGGAGGTCCGGGCTGCCCGGCGAGTCCAGTCCGCCGAACCCGCCCCCGACCTCGAGGCCGCCGCGGGAGACCTCCTTTTCGTCGAAGGGGCCGCCCTCAGGCTCAAGATCGACGACGTCGCCCAGCGGCTGAAGCCGGAGCCCGCAGACCCGAACGAGCCCGCGACCCAGGCCGATTTCGACCAGGCCGCCGAGTGTCTCGGGAGGGCGCAGGACCTCGACCGCCGCTTCCGGCAGGCCCTCGAGGCGGTAGGTCCGGGCGGTCCCGCGGAGCGCCTCAACGAGCTGACCCGGTCCCGGTTCCGCCTGCTTCGAGCCTTCTCGGGCCTCTGGCTCCTCCACAACGCCCACGTGGCCGGACAGGCCTGAAGAGGCTCCGGGCACGCCGGCCCGGCGCGGTTTGACCCGCGCCGGGGGCGCGCGGAGAATCGGCGCCCGATGTCCGAAGAGAACCCGTCCCCAGAGCAGAGCCTCTCCGAGCAGGTCGCCAACCGACGCGCGGCCCGCGAGCGGATCGCCGCCCTCGGCCACCCGCTCCACCCGAACCGCTTCCCCGCCACCCACCTCGTCTCCGACGTCGTGGAGCGCTGGGGCGGGAGCGACGCCGCGGCGATCGAGGCGGAGCCCGAGGAGGCCCGTCGCGTGGCTCTTCCGGGGCGGGTCCTCGCCATCCGCAAGATGGGAAAGGCGGTCTTCCTCGACCTCTCCGACGGGCGCCGGCGCGTCCAGGCCTACGTGAGGAAGGACGGTGTCGGCGACGGCGGCTGGGCCCTCCTCGAGAACCTCGACCTCGGGGACCACGTCGGGGTGACGGGGGGCGTTTTCCGGACGCGGACCGGCGAGCTCTCGGTCAAGGCCGATTCCCTCGTCTTCCTCGCCAAGTGCCTCCGGCCGCTCCCCGACAAGTGGCACGGCCTGACCGACGTCGAGACCCGGTACCGCCAGCGATACGTCGACCTCATCGTGTCGGAAGAGACGAGGAGGACCTTCGAGGTGCGGGCCCGGGTCGTCTCGTACATCCGGCGCTTCTTCGACGCCCGGGGCTTCCTCGAGGTCGAGACGCCGATGATGCAGCTCATCCCGGGGGGCGCGGCGGCCCGGCCGTTCGTGACGCACCACAACGCGCTCGACGTCGACCTCTACCTGAGGATCGCCCCCGAGCTCTACCTGAAGCGGCTGGTCACCGGCGGGTTCCCGAAGGTCTACGAGATCAACCGGAACTTCCGTAACGAGGGGATCTCGACCCAGCACAACCCCGAGTTCACGATGCTCGAGTTCTACACGGCCTATGCTGACGCGCGGGACCAGATGGCCCTGACCGAGGAGCTCCTCGCGGGCGCCGCGCGCGAGATCCTCGGGACGACCGAGGTGGCGTGGGGCGACGAGACGATCTCCTTCGCGGCGCCGTTCCGACGGCTCTCGATGAAGGACGCCGTCGTCGAGTACGGGAGCGCGGTCCCCGGCGGCGCGATCCGCCCGGAGGAGCTCGAGACGATCGAGGGGCTGAAGGCCGCCGCGACGCGCGCCGGGATCGAGTCCCTCGAGCGATTCGGCGAGGTCCCGGGAAAGATCCTCGCCGAGCTCTTCGAGGCTCTCGCCGAGCCTCACCTCCTCCAGCCGACCTTCGTCGTCGACTACCCGGCCGAGATCTCTCCTCTGGCCAAGACGCGGCCCGACGACCCGAAGACGGCCGACCGCTTCGAGCTCTTCGTCGGCAGGATGGAGCTCGCGAACGGCTTCTCCGAGCTGAACGACCCGGACGAGCAGGCCGAGAAGTTCCGCGCCCAGGTCGCCGAGAGGGCGAAGGGGGACGACGAGGCGATGCTCTACGACGAGGACTACGTCGAGGCGCTCTCCTACGGCATGCCGCCGACGGCGGGCGAAGGCGTCGGCATCGACCGGCTCGCGATGCTCTTCACGGGCTCCCGCTCGATCCGCGACGTCATCCTCTTCCCGCTGATGCGGCCGAAGGGGACGGGACGCTGACGGAAGCCCTGCTCGCCCGCAGGTACCTGCTCGCTTCGCGGCGCGACGCGCAGGTGGGAGTCGTCGCGGGAGCGGCCTTCCTGGGGCTGGTCCTCGGCGTCGCCGCGCTCGTCCTCTCGCTCGCCCTTCTGTCGGGCTTCCAGGACCACGTCCTCGCCCGGCTCGCCGAGGAGGCTCCGCACGTCCTCGTCACCCCCGCGGGCCGGCCCGATTTCGGTCCGGGCGAGGGGGCCGCGGAACGGCTCGGGTCGCTGGCCGGGGTCCGGTCGGTCTCGCCCGTCGTGAGGGGGCGGGGCTGGATCACCGCCCGCGGGCAGGCGGTGCCGGCGGTCCTCTCCGGGCGGGAGGGCGCCGAAGGGATCACGCTCGACCCGGCGCAGTCCCGCCAGCTCTCGGCGTTTCCCGGCGAGGACGTGACGGTCGTCTCTTCGCGCTCGCGCCTCTCTCCCCTCGGGCCCGTCCCCGTGACGGCCTCGCTCGCCGTGACCGACGTCGCGGTCGCCGGAACGGGCCGCAGGCAGCCCGAGGCCGTCGTCCCGGCAGACGCGGCGCGGCGCCTCTTCGGCCTTCCGGAAGGGGGCGCGACCGGCTTCGAGCTGCGGCTGGCCGACCCCGAGTCCGCGCCCCGCGTCGCCGCGGAGGCGCGCGAGGCGCTCGGCGCGGCGTCGACCGCGACGACGACGTGGCGGGACGCGAACCGCCCGCTCCTCCTCGCTCTCCGGCTCGAGCGGGTCGTCCTCTTCGCGACCGTCTTCCTCGTCGTCGTCGTCGCGGGGCTGAACCTCGCGGCCACCTCCGCCGTCCTCGCGGCGACGCGGCGGGGCGACGCGGCCGTCCTGACGGTCCTCGGCGCGACACCGGGGGTCCTCGCTCGCGTCTTCCTCCTCGCCGGCCTCCTCCTCGGCGCGGCGGGGACCCTCACCGGCCTCGTCCTCGGCGCCGTCCTGGCCGTCGTCCTCGACGTCACGCGCGCCATCCCCCTCCCCGCCCAGCTCTTCTCGCTCGCGCACGTCCCCTTCAAGCCGGCCCTCAGGGACCTTCTCGCCGTGGGCGTCTTCTCCCTCCTCTGGTCCTTCCTCTCCTCGCTCGTACCGGCCCGGATGGCGTCCCGGGTGGACGTCACGGAGGCCCTGCGTGCGGGCTGAGCCGCTCCTCCTCGCGGAGTCGCTCGCCCGCGGCTTCGGCGAAGGCGAGGCGCGGCTGGAGCTTTTCTCCGGCCTCTCCCTCTCGCTCGAGGCGGGGGGTGCGGCTGCGATCGTGGGGCCCTCGGGATGCGGAAAGTCGACCCTCCTCCACCTTCTCGCCGGTCTCGACCGGCCGGACGCCGGGCGTGTCCTCGTGGAAGGACGTGACTGGGAGTCGCTCGCTCCTGAGGCGAAGGCGAGGTGGAGGGGCGAGGCCGTCGGGTTCGTCTTCCAGCTGCACCACCTCCTGCCCGAGCTGACGGCCGAGGAGAACGTCGCCCTCCCGCTCTTCCTCGCGGGGACGCCGGACGGGGCTGCGAGGGCGGTCGCGCGCGAGCTCCTCGCGAAAGTCGGCCTCGTCCGCCAGGCCGGGACCCTGCCGCGCGTCCTCTCTGGAGGAGAGCGGCAGCGCGTCGCCATCGCCCGGGCAGTCGTCAGACGGCCACGCCTCCTCCTCTGCGACGAGCCGACGGGGAGCCTCGACGCCGCCCACGCCGCCGAGGTGCTCGAGCTCCTCCTCGGGACGGCACGGGAGCGGGCGGGAGCGCTCCTCCTCGTGACCCACGACCCGAACGTCGCCGCGCGCTGCGGGACGGTCCTGACGCTCTCGGCCCGGGGGCTCGTGGCCTCCTGACCCGCCCGGGAGGTCTGGCACCCCGTATGCTAGGATCGGGAAACGGCCGAAAACCGCTTCCAGAGCGGTCTCAGGCGAGGTCAAGGTATGTTCGAGAAGTATAACGAAAAGGCCCGTCGCGCTCTCTTTTTCGCACGCTACGAGGCTTCGAAGCTGGGCTCGAAAGTCATCGAGTCCGAGCACATCCTTCTCGGGATCCTCCGAGAGGGCGAGGACGTCACCCGGGAGATCTTCGCCCGCTTCAACGTGAAGCCCGACGACGTCCGCAAGGAGATCGAGGGTGACCGGGTCTTCGTGGAGCGCGTCTCCTCTTCCCAGGAGCTCCCCCTCTCGGAGGAGTCCAAGAAGATCCTCGCCTACGCCTCCCACGAGGCGGAGTCGATGATGCACCCCTACGTGGGGACCGAGCACCTCCTCATCGGCATCCTCCGGGTCGACCCGTGCGTGGCGTCGCGCCTCCTGACGGGGCACGGCTTCAACCTCTACGGCGTGAGGGAGGAGGCGATCGCCCTCATCAAGGAGCGGGAAGCCTCCAAGCAGAAGAAGGAGCTCCCGTTCCTCGCGGAGTACGCGCGCGACCTGACCGCCCTCGCCGCCCAGGGGGTCTTCGACCCGCTGGTGGGGCGCGACGAGGAGGTCGAGCGGATAATCCAGATCCTCTCGCGCCGGACGAAGAACAACCCGATCCTCCTCGGCGAGCCCGGCGTCGGCAAGACGGCGATCGTCGAGGGGCTCGCCCAGCGGATCATCGAAGGGGCCGTCCCGCTCTTCCTCTCGTCGAAGAAGATCCTGGCGATGGACCTCTCCCTGATCGTGGCCGGGACGAAGTACCGCGGCCAGTTCGAGGAACGGCTGAAGGGGATCCTCAAGGAGCTGCGAGAGAACCAGGACCTCATCATCTTCATCGACGAGATCCACTCGCTCATCGGGGCGGGGTCCGCCGAGGGCTCGCTCGACGCGGCGAACATCCTCAAGCCCGCCCTCTCGCGCGGCGAGATCGCCTGCATCGGCGCGACGACGATGAAGGAGTACCGGAAGTACATCGAGAAGGACCGGTCGCTCCTCCGGCGGTTCCAGGCGATCACCGTGAACCCGCCGACCGAGGAGCAGACGCTCGAGATCCTCGAGGGGATCCGCGAGCGCTACGAGAGGTTCCACCGCGTCCGCTACACGCCCGACGCCGTGAAGACCGCCGTCTACCAGTCGAGCCGCTACATCCCCGACCGCTTCTTCCCCGACAAGGCGATCGACCTCCTCGACGAGGCCGGGGCGAAGGTGAAGCTCCGCATGACCGCGGACACCCAGAACCTGCGGCGCCTCGAGAACGAGGTCAAGCAGATCGTCAAGGAGATGAAGAAGGCGATCTCCGAGAAGGACTTCGAGCGCGCCGTCTCCCTGCGCGAGCGCGAGGTCGAGATCCGCGAGGAGATCGAGCGCACGCGCAGCGCCCAGCTCGACGAGACCGCCTGGGTCGAGGTCGTCCGGGGCGACATCGAGGAGATCATCGCGAGCTGGACCGGCATCCCGGTCACGTCGATCCAGGTGGAGGAGGCCGAGAAGCTCCTCAACATGGAGGCGACGCTCAAGAAGCGCGTCGTCGGCCAGGACCGCGCCATCGACGCGATCTCCCGGGCCATCCGGCGTTCGCGCCTCGGCGTGAAGAACCCGAACCGGCCGATGGGCTCGTTCATCTTCCTGGGCCCCTCCGGCGTCGGGAAGACCGAGGTCGCCCGGCGCCTCGCGGAGTTCCTCTTCAACGTCCAGAAGTCGCTCGTCAGGTTCGACATGTCGGAGTACATGGAGAAGCACGCGGTCTCCAAGCTCATCGGGTCCCCGCCGGGCTACGTCGGGCACGAGGAGGGGGGGCAGCTGACGGAGCGGATCCGCCGGCAGCCCTACTCCGTCATCCTCCTCGACGAGATCGAGAAGGCCCACCCCGACATCGCGAACCTGCTCCTCCAGATCCTGGAGGACGGCCAGCTGACCGACGCCTACGGGAACACGGTCGACTTCAAGAACACGCTCATCATCATGACGTCGAACATCGGCACGAAGTTCCTCGTGAACCAGGCGCGCGTCGGGTTCGGGGACGGGAAGAACGCGCCGCCCGCGCGGGAGGTGGAGGAGATGGTCCTCAAGGAGCTCCGGCGCGAGTTCTCGCCCGAGTTCACGAACCGAATCGACGAGGTGATCGTCTTCAATCCGCTTTCCTCGGAGAACCTGCGCGGGATCTGCCGGCTCCTCCTCGACGACGTGGCGGGGACCTTGAAGCACCGGGGCCTCGAGCTCGTCGCCGACGAGAAGGCCGTCGACTGGCTCCTCTCGATGTCGGGGCAGGACGCCCACTCGGGAGCCCGCCCGCTGCGCCGGACCATTCAGCGACACGTGGAGGATGCGGTATCCGAATTGCTTATCGGCGCCCGGGAGCAGCTCGAGTGCCTCGAAGTCACCGTCATCGACAACGAACTGAAGGTTCTCGTCCGCTCGTCCGCCGCGGTGGGTCCGGGGCTGTAAGGCACGTGCGGGAAGATTCACCCGTGGCCGTGCCGGCCCTTGCCGGCCAGGCCTCTCCTCCTCCCGCGGCCGCCCGCTCCGACTGGCCGCCGACGGCCGTCGTCCTGGCGCTCGCGCTCCTCCTCGCCGGCCCGGGGACGGTGACGGCCCAGCAGCCGGAGCCCGCGCCCACGCCCCCGCCGGCGACCCTCGACCTGCGGCCCGGCGGGCTTCCGCAGCCGCCGGCGTCGCCTCTGGCCGGCGCGCTCCCGGCCGCGACCACGCTCCAGGCGTCGCCCGCGGGCGCAATCGAGCCGATCGTCGACATCGCCGTCCGCGGGGGCCGTACCGTGACCGCCGAGACCGTCGGCTTCTACCTCGGCGTGAAGGTCGGCGATCCCTACGACGCCGCGCAGCTCCGCCGGTCGTTCGCGAAGCTCTGGGATTCGGGCCTCTTCGAGGACCTCCGGCTCGAGAGGGAGCCGGCCGCCGGCGGGGTCCGGCTCGTCGCGGTCGTCGTGGAGCGGCCGCGCGTCGCCGACCTCGAGTTCCGCGGGAACAAGAAGCTGACGACCTCCCAGCTCAAGGACAAGCTCAAGGAGGGCAAGGTCGAGATCCGCGTCGGGGCCCCCGTCTCCCTCGCGGACGTCTCGAAGGGCAAGGCCGTCCTCATCGAGGCCTACCGCGCCGAGGGGTTCCGCTCGGCCGTCGTCGACACGCTCCTCGAGAGCATGGGGGAGAACGAGAGGCGGGTCGTCTTCCTCGTCGACGAGGGCGACAAGATCAAGATCGAGCGGATCGAGTTCGCCGGGAACACGGTCTTCACCGACGGCCGCCTCCAGCGGGCGATGAAGAAGCTCCGCGAGTCGAACTTCTACCAGTTCTGGGACTCGAAGGACGTCTTCAACCAGGCCTCCTACGAGGAGGACGTGGAGTCGATCAAGGCCGTCTACCAGAACGCCGGCTACAAGGACATCGTCGTCAAGGACCCCGTCATCCGGGTCTTCGTCGCCAACCCGGGGGAAACCCGCCCCGACAAGGTCCGGCGCCGGGCGGTGATCCAGATCCCGCTCGTCGAGGGCGAGCGGTACTACTTCGGCGACCTGAAGGTGGAGGGGGCCACGGTCTTCCCGTCCGACCGCCTGGCGCAGTTCTTCGCCTGGAGCCCGGGGAAGCCGTTGAACCGGTCCGTTCTCATGGACGGGATGAAGACGCTCGACGAGATCTACCGGGGGCGCGGCTACATCTACGCCTTCATGAACCCCGAGTACACGGAGCAGCCGGGAAAGGGGAACCTCGTCGACGTCGTAGTGAGAATCACGGAAGGCGACATGTTCCGGGTCGGGCGGGTCGAGTTCACGGGCAACAAGACGACGAAGGACAAGGTCCTCCGGCGAGAGCTGCAGCTCTTCGAAGGCGACGTCCTCGACATGGAGTCGTTCAAGAAGGGCCTCTTCAAGATCTCGCAGCTCGGCTACTTCAAGATCGAGGAGGACCCGGAGTTCCGGGTCGACTCGGAGAAGAAGGTCGTCGACGTCACGGTCAAGGGGCTCGACACGAACCGCAACGAGATCCAGTTCGGCGCCGGCTACTCCCAGCTCGACGGCGTCTTCGGGCAGTTCCAGTTCTCGACGAGGAACTTTCTGGGTCGAGGCGACACCGTCGCCGTGCAGTTCCAGCGCGGCGGGCGCTCGAACTTCTTCGACCTCTCGTTCGTCGAGCCCTGGTTCCTCGACAAGAGGATGTCGGTCGGCGCCTCGGTCTTCAACCGGACGCTCGCCTACCTGGACGTCGACCAGCGGACCCGCGGCGTCAACGCGTCCCTCGGCCTCGGCCTCGGCCTCTTCGACGGCCTCTCCCTCTTCTACGGCTTCACCGACACCAAGAGCCGGTACGAGGTCTTCCCGGCGCCCCCGCCCCCCGGCGCCGGCATCCCGCCGCCCGCCTACGCCGACTTCGTCGGCCGGACCTCGGCGATCGCACCCGGGTACCGCTACGACAGCCGGAACGACCCGTTCGTCCCGACGAAGGGCCGCCGGTTCGGGCTCACGACGACGATCGCGGGCGGCCCGCTCGGGGGGGACTTCTCGTTCGTCAAGCCCGTCGGGAACGCGACCTACTACCACACGCTCAGCCGGAAGGCGCACCTGGCCGGGAACATCGAGGGCGGGTTCGTGCGGCCGTACGACGGCAAGGAGATCCCGATCTTCGAGCGGTTCCGCATCGGCGGCGACCGCTCGGTCCGGGGGTTCCAGTACGGCGCCATCTACCCGCTCGACGAGAACGACCAGGCCTTCTTCAACGAGCAGGGGGCGCTCCTCGGCGGCGACAAGTACATGGTCGTCAACCTGGAGGCCGTCTACTACATGGCCGGGCCCCTGAAGTTCGTCGTCTTCTTCGACGCGGGAAACGCGTGGCTCGAGGGGCAGACGTTCAACCCCCTCAAGATGCGCGCCTCGGTCGGCGCGGAGCTCCGGATGTTCCTCCCGATCTTCCAGGCCCCGCTGCGGTTCATCTACGGCATCAACCTGGACCCGAAGGTCATCAAGGGACCCGACGGCAACACGCTCGTCGGGGGCGTCGAGAAGAGGAGCGATTTCCAGTTCTCCATCGGGACGACTTTCTGAAGGGGGAACCCGTGCCGCCGGTTTCCCCCTTCGACCCCCTCCGCGCGGGAGCGCGGCTCGCTTCGCTCGCACGGAACGAAGAGGGGGAACCCGTGCCGCCGGTTTCCCCCTTCGACCCCCTCCGCGCGGGAGGGCGGCTCTCCTCCCTCGCACGGACCCAGCCGCGGTCGTCCGCCCCTCGAGGAACCCGCACCCCGGGCGGTCGGCGGGGACGAGTCCTCGTACAGTAGAATCGCGCGCCCGCTGGACGCACTCCGGCGGCGCCAGAGACGAAGAAGGAGTCACGTAGATGATCGGGAACCGGTTGATCGTCGCGGGAGCGGTTGTTGTGACGGCCGCCCTGCTCGCCCTCCCTGCCTCGGCCCAGAAGGTCGGCGTGATCGAAGTCCAGCGGATCGTCCAGGAGTCCGCGGTCGGCAAGGAAAGCCTCGCGAGGATCCAGAAGGTCCAGACCACCAAGCAGGAAGAGCTGACGAAGCGCCAGAACGAGCTCCGCGACATCGAGAAGCGGATCCAGGAACAGGGCAAGTCGCTCTCCGAAGAGGCGATGGAGAAGCTCCAGAAGGACTACCAGGCCAAGGCCCTGGACCTCAAGCGCTTCCAGGACGACGCCCAGCGGGACCTCGAGGAGCTGCAGCGCAAGGAGCTCTCCGAGCTCGAGCGCCGGGTCCTTCCCGTGATCGAGGCCGTCTCGAAGGAGCTCGGCTACGCGCTCGTCTTCAACAAGTTCCAGAGCGGCCTTCTCCACGCGGAGGGCAGCGTCGACATCACCGACGCGGTGATCCAGAAGTTCAACACGGCCATCGCGGCGGCACCGAAGACCGACGCGAAGCCCGCTCCCGCGGCCCCCGCGCCGAAGTAACCAGGGGCGCATGGCCGTCCTTCCCGCGGCGACGACCGCCTCCGCCCTGGCGGAGGCCTGCGGCGGCCGTCTCGTCGGAGACGGGGCCGCCGTCGTCGAGGGCGTACGGTCCCTCGAAAGGGCGGGCCCCGGCGACCTCTCGTTCGTCGCGGACGCGAAGGCCGAGAAGGCGGCCGCGGAGTCGGCGGCCGGCGTTCTCCTCGCTCGTTCCGCCGGGCCCTTCCCGGGGCGGACGGTCGTCGAGACACCGGACCCGTCGGCCGCCCTGGCGGACGTCCTTGCGTTCGCATTTCCGCGCCGGGCAGCTCGCCCCGGCGTCCATCCGACGGCGGTCGTCGGGGAGGGAGCCCGCGTGGACGCGGGCGCCGAGGTCGGGCCCTACGTCGTGATCGGCGAGGGGGCCGAGGTCGGACCCGGCACGATCCTCGAGGCGCACGTCGTCGTCGGGCGGCGTTGCCGCGTCGGAAGCGGGGCCTGGCTCCACCCCCACGTCGTCCTCTACGACGACGTCTCCCTCGGGTCGCGGGCCGAGGTCCACTCCGGGGCGGTCCTGGGCGCCGACGGATTCGGCTACGCGGCGGGGCCGGCAGGCCTGCGCAAGGTCCCCCAGGTCGGGGGCGTCGAGGTCGGCGACGACGCCGAGATCGGCGCGAACACCTGCGTCGACCGCGCCACGCTCGAGACGACGCGCGTCGGAGACGGAACGAAGGTCGACGACCTCGTCATGATCGGGCACAACTGCGACGTCGGCCGGCACGTCGTCCTCTGCGGCCAGGTCGGCATCGCGGGGTCGACGACCGTAGGGGACCAGACGGTCCTCGCGGGCCAGGTCGGCGTGGGGGGGCACATGAAGGTCGGGCGTGGCGTGAAGGCGGGCGGCCAGACGGGGATCACCTCCGACGTCCCCGACGGAGCGTCCATCTTCGGCACGCCCTGGATGCCTCACCGGGAGGCGTTCCGCGTGAACGCCGAGCTCAAGCGCCTCCCGGGAACGGCCCGCCTCGTCCGCGAGCTCGCGAAGGCATCCGAGGTGAAGGAATGAGCGCCGGCACGCCCGGCAGCGGGCTCGGCATCCGCGACATCCTCCGGATCCTTCCCCACAGGTACCCGTTCCTCCTCGTCGACCGGATCCTCGAGATCGACCCGGGGAAGAAGGTCGTCGGACTGAAGAACGTCACCTACAACGAGGAGTTCTTCCTGGGGCACTTCCCCGGAAACCCGGTCATGCCGGGCGTCCTCCTCGTCGAGGCGATGGGTCAGGTGGGCGCCTTCATGCTGCTGACGGCCGTGGACGACCCTTCCCGGAGGCAGCTGCGGCTGACGGGCCTCGACGCGGTGCGGTTCCGCCGCCCGGTCGTCCCGGGAGACCAGGTCCTCTTCACCGTCGAGTTCGTCGCCATGAAGAGGTCGATCGTGAAGATCCGGGGAGAGGCGCGAGTCGACGGCCAGCTGTGCGCCGAGGCGGAGATCATGAGCCTCATCCAGGATTGCGGGCCGGAAGAGCGAGGCTGAATGTCGATTCACCCCACAGCGGTCGTCCACGAATCCGCTTCGATCCATCCGGAGGCCGAGATCGGGCCGTACGCGGTCGTCGGCGAGTCCGTCGTCATCGGGGCCCGGACCCGGCTGGGGGCTCACGCCATCGTCGACGGGCCCTCCGTCCTCGGCGAGGACAACGTCGTCCACGCGCACGCCGCCCTGGGCGGTCCGCCGCAGGACCTGAAGTACGCGGGGGAGCCGACCCGGCTCGTCGTCGGGAGCCGGAACGTCTTCCGCGAGTTCATGACCGCCCACCGCGGCACCGTCACCGGCCACTCCGAGACCGTGATCGGCGACGACAACCTCTTCATGGCGTACGCGCACGTCGCGCACGACTGCGTCGTCGGGAGCCGGACGGTCTTCGCGAATTCGGCGTCTCTCTCGGGCCACGTCGTCGTCGAGGACGACGTCGTCCTCGGAGGCTTCGCCGTCGTGAGGCAGTTCTGCCGCGTCGGCCGCTTCGCCTACGTGGGAGGGATGACGCCCGTGAACAAGGACGTCCTCCCGTTCACCTGGACGTCGAGCGATCGCGACACGAAGGCCTACAAGATCAACGCGGTGGGCCTCTCCCGGAAGGGCTACTCCGCCGAGCGGGTCGCCTCGCTCCAGAAGGCGTACCGGATCCTCCACAGGAACCGGCACGACCACGCGGCCATCCTGGCCGCTCTCGGGGAGCTCGCCGCGTCCGCTCCGGATGTCGGCGTTCTCCTGAGCTTCATCACGAGCTCGAAGGCCGGGATTCACGGGGCGTAGTGAGCAGGGGGAACCCGGGCCGCCGGTTTCCCCCGGACACCCTCCGCGCGGAGAGGGAGCTTCCCTCGCCGGGGAGCGGAGGAAGAAGAAGGGGCCGCTTTCGCGGCCCCTTCGGATCTCCGGTCGCCGGACCTCCTACTCGGCCTCGGCCTCGGCCTTGCGCAGCCTGGAGCGCTCGGCGATCAGCTTCTCCTGGAGCGGCTTCGGCAGCTCCTCGTAGTGCGAGAGCTCCATCGTGAACGACCCGCGGCCCTGTGTGAGGGAGCGGAGCACGGCGGAGTAGGAGAGCATCTCGGAGAGCGGCACCTCGGCCTTCACGACGGTGTCGTCGCCGAGCTGGTCCATTCCCGACGGCCGGCCGCGGCGGCTCGTGAGGTCGCCCATCAGGTCGCCCATGTACTCCTGGGGGGCGCGCACGGCGACCTTCATGACCGGCTCGAGGATCGTCGGCTTCGCCTTCTCCATGGCGTCCTTGAACGCGAGCGAGCCGGCGATCTTGAAGGCCATCTCCGAGGAGTCGACGTCGTGGTACTGCCCGTCGTAGAGCTCGACACGGAAGTCGACCATCGGGTAGCCGGCGAGGTAGCCCCGCTTGCGGGTGTCCTGGATTCCCTTCTCGACGGCGGGGATGTAGTTCCGCGGGATCGAGCCGCCGAAGATGTCGTCGACGAACTCGAAGTCCGCGCCTCGCGGGAGCGGCTTGACGCGGATCTTGCAGTCCGCGAACTGCCCGTGGCCGCCCGTCTGCTTCTTGTGGCGCCCGTGCGCCTCGGCGGGCCGGGTGATCGTCTCGCGGTACGGGACCTTGGGAGGGTGGAGGATGACCTCGACGTTCGACTTCCGCTTCATGCGGGCGACGGCGATCTCGACGTGGAGCTGCCCGGAGCCCGAGAGGAGGAGCTCGCTCGTGTCGGCGTCGCGGTGGAACCTCAGGGAGGGGTCTTCCTCGGTGAGCTTGCTGAGGGCGATCGAGATCTTGTCCTCGTCCCCCTTCGACTTCGGCTCGATGGAGAACGAGATCGCCGGCTCGGGGATCGCGACGGGCGGGAAGAGGTACGGCCTGTCCTTGGCCGACAGCGTGTCGCCCGTGAGCGTCTCCTTGAGCTTCGCGACGACGCCGATGTCGCCGGCGGGGATCTCGGGCACCGCGTTGAGCTGCTTGCCGAGCGGGGAGTAGACCGGACCGAAGCGCTCGGCGGTCTCCCGGTTCGAGTTCCAGTAGGTGCCGTCGGCCTTGACCGTGCCGGAATGGACGCGGAAGAGCGTGAGCCTGCCCGTGAAGGGGTCCGAGATCGTCTTGAAGACGACGGCCGCGACGGGACCGGCCGGGTCGCAGGGAAGGACGTCGTTCGTGCCGTCCTTTCCGGTCGCGGCGGCGGGGAAGGAGTCGGCGCCGGGAAGGAGATCGACGATCTCGTCCAGGAGCTTCTCGACGCCCCGCTCGTGGTCGCCGGCCGCCGCGAAGAGGACCGGGACGATTCGGCGATCGCGGATCGCCTTCCTGAGGGCCGGGAGCATCTGCTCCTCGGTCAGGTTCCCCTGGCTGAAGAAGACCTCCATGAGGGAGTCGTCCGCCTCGGCGACCATCTCGACGAGCGCTTCGTGGAGCGTGGCCGCGTCCGCCGCGAACTCCTCGGGGATCGGCCCCTCGATCGTCTTTCCCGCGTCGTCCGTGAGGAAGGCCTTCATCCCGATGAGGTCGATGGCGCCGCGGAACCCCTTCTCCCGGCCGATCGCGGCCTCGACGCAGACGCAGGAGCGCCCGAATTTCGCCTGGAGCTGGTCCATGACGCGCCCGCCGTCGGCGTTCTCGCGGTCCATCCGGTTGACGACGATCATCTTCGGCAGCCCGAAGTCGTCGGCCACCTGCCAGGCCTTCTCCGTCTGGACCTCGATGCCGGCGACGGCGTCGACGACGATGAGAGCGGCGTCGGCGGCGCGCATCGCGCAGATCAGCTCCGAGGTGAAGATGCCGTAGCCGGGAGTGTCGATGAGGTTGACCTTGTGCTTCTTCCACTCCAGAGCGGCCACCGCAAGCCCGATCGAGATCTTCCTTTCGATCTCCTCCGGATCGAAGTCGGTCGGCGCCGAGCCGTCCTCGACGCGACCGAAGCGGTTGACCGCGCCCGCCTCGTGAAGGAGCGCCGAGACGAGGGTCGTCTTCCCGACGCCGTTGTGACCGGCTATGGCCACGTTGCGAATGGCGGATGCGGGATACTGTTTCATGTTGGGTCCCCCTTGGCGAGGTGTCTCAAAAGGCCTGCATTATAGGGACCCGGGGCTCTTCTCCGAAGCCCTCTTCTCGTCGAATCCTCCGGAAGGACCGCGAATCCGATGGCCCTCTCCGCGCCGGGAGGACGTGCGCGTTGACACCCCCTTTCGGGGAGCCCTAAACTGCGGGCCACCGGGAGCATCCCGGCATCTCATTGCCGCTGTCGCGAACGGGAGGACCTCTGCCGAGCGTTTCCGGTGCGCCCCCCTCGGGACTCCCGAAGAGATTCGGCCGCTACGAGGTGATCCGCGAGCTGGGCAAGGGCGCGATGGGAGTCGTCTACCTGGGCCGCGACCCCGTCATCGGCCGGCTCGTGGCTCTGAAGACGATTCGCGCGGTCAGCGACGACGACGTCGAGCAGCGCGAGTTCCAGGAGCGGTTCCTTCGCGAGGCCCAGGCGGCGGGGATCCTCTCTCACCCGAACATCGTCACCGTCCACGACGTCGGGGAGGACGCCGCGACGGAGACGTCCTTCATCGCGATGGAGTACGTGGAGGGCAAGAACCTCAAGCAGGTCCTCGCCGAGAAGACGCCCTTCACGTTCGAGCGCGTCGCCGAGATGGTCGGGGAGATCGCCGAGGCGCTCGACTACGCGCACCGCCGCGGGATCGTCCACCGTGACGTGAAGCCGGCGAACATCATCATCACCGCCGCCGACAACCAGGTGAAGATCACCGACTTCGGGATCGCCAAGACCGAGAAGTCGAACCTCACGACGACGGGGCAGTTCCTCGGCACGCCGAACTACATGTCGCCGGAGCAGGTCACGGGAGACGCCGTCGACGGGCGGAGCGACCTCTTCTCCCTCGGGGTCGTCCTCTACGAGCTGCTCACGAGGAAGAAGCCCTTCACCGCGGACAACCTGACGTCGATCTCCTACAAGATCGTCCACGAGCAGTTCGTTCCACCCGAGACGTACGACGCCTCGATCCCCGTCGAGTTCGTCGCGGTCCTCGAAAAGGCTCTCGCGAAGGACCCGGCGGAGAGGTTCCAGCGAGGCAACGACTTCGCCCTGGCGCTCTACGAATTCAAGGCGCGCGAAGAAGAGCGGCAGATGCTCCGCGACCTCGGGCAGATGGTGGCCGAAGCGGAGAGGCTCGGCCCGGTGGCCACGGTGACGGCGCCTCCGTCGCCGCTTCCCCAGCCGGCGCCCCCGGCCGCGCCGACGCCGGCTTCCCCCCCCGCACCTGCGCCCGCGCCGGCCCTGGAGCCCGTCGTCGGCCGCTCGCCTTTCGACATCCTCGCGGCGCCTTCGGCGTCCCGATCCGGCGACGAGGACCTCGCGACGCGAGAGGTCGTTCGGCCCCTTCCGGCCACCGCCTACGTCGCCCCGTCCGGGATCGGCACGGTTCCTTCGAGCAGGGGGAGCGACGATTCCTCCGAGCACTGGCAGCTCGACGAGCCGACCCGGCCGAAGAGGCCTTTGCCTCCGCCCCCGGCCGCTCCCGAGGAGGACGTCGTCGACGTCGACGCGTCCCTGCCCGGAGCCGAGGTCGGCGAGGTTCCTGCGCCGCGGCCGCCGGGGCTCGCCGTTTCGCCGCTGGACGACGTCCCGGCGGCTCCCGGGCTCCCGGAAGACCGCCCGGAAGGCGCCACCGAGATCATCGTGCTCTCCGGACTGCCGGGGCTGGTGTCGCCCTCCGCGGGAGGAACCGACGGCCCGACGGAGCTCCTCGCTCCGATCGCGCCCGCCGCCCCGCCCGAGCCCCCTGCGCCTCCTGCGCCTCCGGCGCCACCCGTTCCTCCCGTCCCTCCGGCGTCTCCCGCGCCGGCGTCGTTCGTCGACCGTCCCACCGAGATCCTCCGGGCGATTCCGCCGGGCTTCGGGGCAGAGCCCGCATCCGTGCCGACTCCGCCGCCTCCGGCGCCGTTCGTCGACAAGCCGACCGAGATCCTGAGGGCGATCCCCGTTCCCGTTCCCCAGGCGTCCCAGCCGGCCGTTCCGCCCGTTCCGGCCGTTCCGGCCGTGCCGCCGTCCGGACCGTCCGCGCCGCCTCCGACCGACCGGCCGACCGAGATCCTCCGGAGCCCGTTCCCTCCGGCTCCGGCGCCCGAGAAGGCGTCTTCTTTCGCCTCGAGCGGCGAGGCCGGCGCCACGGAGCGAATCGTCGATGCCCTGGCCCTGGCGAACGCCGGCGCCCCCGGTTCGAGGCCGCCGGCCTCGCCCCCCGCCAGGAAGCCGGCGCCCCCGCCGAAGCCGGGACCCTCGGCGGCCCCCCCGGAGCCGGCACCGAAGCCGATCTCCGCGCCTGCTCTCCGCAAGCCTACGCCTCCTCCGCCGACGCCCGCGACTCCCCCCGTGGACTTCGGGGAGGTTCCGGAACCTGTGCCCGCGCTGCCGGCCGTGCCGCCGGGCTCGGCCCTGAAGAGGTCCGTCAACAAGAAGTTCGTCGCGCTGATCATCTGCCTGGCCGTGGCGGCCGGGGCCATCGCTGCCGGGGTCCTCTGGTCGAAGAAGGTGAAGCTCGAGGAGCAGGCCGCCGTCGACGAGGATCGCGAGCGGGAGGTCCGGGAGCTCAAGGCCCTTATGGACGACGGCGAGCGGCTCCTCGCCGCGGGCAGCGCGGATCAGGCCCTCGAGAAGTTCCGCGAGATCGTCCGCAGGCGGCCCGACTCCGAGGCCGCCCGCGAGGCCATCGCCCGCGCCGAGGAGCAGGTCCGTGCGACCAGAGCCGTGGAGGAGATCGGCCGGGAGGTCGAGACCCGCCTCGCCGCCGCCCGAGTGGCGGCCGAGACCGGCGACTTCGACACCTCCTTGAACGAGCTCTCCGCGGTGCTTTACCTCCAGCCGGAGAACGCGGAGGCACTCTCGATCCGGGAAGCCGTGAAGGCCGCGCAGGCCGAGAAGGAAGCTGCAGAGAAGCAGGCCGCCGCGCGGGCCGCGAGACGAGTCCGCCCGACGCCGGTCCCGACGCCGGTCCGGGTCGCGCAGCCCGTCCCGACGGCGGCGCCGGCCGCCCCGCCGACGCCCACGCCGGGAGTCGCCCGGTTGCGGGTCGTCTTCCGGAGCCCGGCTCCCGAGGGATACGTGATGGTGAGGCGGAACGACAAGGAGGTCTTCCGCAGGCAGTTCGACTTCGGCCGCAAGAGCGCCGGCGGACTCGTCGAGGGAACGATCGAGGTCCCCTCGGGTCCCGCGTCCGTCAAGGTCTGGGCGATCCCGACGAACCGGTCCTTCAACGGATACAAGGCGGTGGATCTCGTCATACCGGGCGGCGAGACGCGCGTCCTCCAGCTGGACCTCGATGCGGGCAACAACCTCGTCGTCTCGCTCCGGTAAGCCCTTCCGCCTCCCGCCTCTCGGCCTCCTGCTCCTGCTCCTTCCCGCCGCGATCCTCAGCGGCGGGGAGCGGCGTTTCGGCGGGCCGCCCACGGACGCGCCGTTCGGCCCGGCCCGGGCGCTCACCTCCGATCGCGGGATGGTCGTATCCGCCGCTTCCGAAGCGTCCCGGGCCGGCGCGGAGATCCTGGCCGCCGGCGGGAACGCGATGGACGCCGCACTGGCCGCGGCGCTCGCGCTCGCGGTCGTCTTTCCCCAGGCCGGAAACCTCGCCGGTGGAGGCTTCCTCGTGGCGAGGACCCCCGCCGGAGTCGTCCACGCGCTGGACTTCCGCGAGACCGCCCCGGCGAGAGCGGGCCGCGACATGTTCATCGGGCCCGACGGCCGCGTCGTGCCGAAAGCCTCCACGGCCACGGCGCTCGCCGTCGCGACGCCCGGCTCGGTCCGCGGGTACGCCGAGGCGCACCGGCTTCTCGGAAAGCTGCCGTGGGCGAGGGTCGTCGCCCCCGCCGAGCGCCTGGCGCGCGAGGGGTTCCGGGTGCCCGCGGGCCTCGAGAGGGAGCTCGAGGAAGAGCGGGCGCTCCTCCTGCGCTGGGAGGAGACGAAGCGGGTCTTCTTCCCGGGAGGCTCGCCCGTCGCTGCCGGCACTCTCCTGAAGCAGCCCGCGCTCGCGGCCACGCTCGCGCGGATTGCGAGCGACGGGCCGGAGGCCTTCCACACGGGAGAGATCGCCGCGCGCCTCGTGGCCTTCGTGAGAGCGAACGGGGGAGTCCTCTCCGAGGAGGACCTCGCCGGCTACACCCCCGTCTGGCGGCCGGCCGAGGAGATCCGGTTCGGCCGCTTCTCGGTTCACACGATGCCCCTTCCGTCGTCTGCGGGAATGGTCCTCCGGTCGGTCCTCGCCCAGCTCGAGGTCGCCCGCGGGGCGGCCGCCGGCGGCCTGGATCCACGCTCGTACCACCTTCTCGTCGAGGCCGAACGGCGAGCGTACGCCGATCGGAACCGCTGGCTCGGCGACAGGGACTGCGTCGCCGTGCCCCTCGGCGCGCTCCTCGCCCCGGACCGCCTCGCCTCCCTCGCCTCCACGATCGACCCGGCGCGCGCGACGCCGTCGGCGACGGTGGACGCCGCGGTCCTCGAGACGGAAGAGACGACGCATCTCTCCGTCGCGACGCCGGACGGATTCGTCGTCTCCCTGACGACGACGCTGAACGGGGCCTTCGGCAACGGCGCGATCGTCCCGGGGGTCGGCGTCCTCCTGAACAACGAGATGGACGATTTCGCCGTCGCGCCGGGGGAACCGAATCTCTACGGTCTCGTCCAGGGGAGCGTGAACGAGGTGCGGCCGGGAGCCCGGCCCCTCTCGTCGATGTCCCCCTCCATCGTCGAGGCGGACGGGAGACCGCTCCTGGTCGTCGGCTCCCCGGGAGGATCGACGATCCCGACGACGGTCCTGCAGGTCCTGCTCCGGACGACCGCCGGCGAGAGCCTCGCCTCGGCCGTCGCGGCACCGCGGCTCCACCACCAGCACACGCCCGACGTCGTGTTCGTGGAAAGGGGAGCGGTCCCGGAGCCCCTGCGCGACTCCCTTCGCTCCCGCGGCCACGTTCTTCGGGATCGGGGCCCGATCGGCCAGGTCCACGCGATCGCCTTCGAAGCGGGCGGAGGGCTCACGGGAGTGGCGGACCCCCGCGGCTACGGTACGCCGGCGGCGCCCTGAATCGGGCGCGTGAGGCTTGCCGCCCGGGGACGTCCGGACGCGGGCCGGAAGCTTCCCTTCGGACGGGGCTCGTGCTATCTTCCGCGTCCGCTCGACCCTCGGGGCGTAGCGCAGCCTGGTAGCGCACACGGTTCGGGACCGTGGGGTCGGAGGTTCAAATCCTCTCGCCCCGACCATCTTGCACGACGACCCCGCCTCCCGAGCGGGGTCTTTTTCCGTTAGGCTCGGGACACGCGGTGCCGGCGTCTCGGCCGGGCGGCGGGGAGGACGACGCGATGGGCAGTGGCGGCGTCTCGGTAACGGTGGACGGAGCGGCTGCGACGGTCACGTTCCACAGGCCTCCCGAGAACGTTCTCGACCGGGACACGATCGTCGTTCTCGAGGCCCGCCTGCGGGAAGTCGCGCGCCGAAGGGAGGTCCGGCTCCTCGCGCTCGCGGCGCGAGGCGAGGACTTCTGCAACGGAACGGAGATCCTGCCGTTGGAGGGCGGCGGAGCCGAAGCGCTCTCCTCCTCCTGGCACTCCCTCGTCCGGTTCCTCCTCACCTGCGAGACCCCGACGTGCGCTCTCGTCCAGGGGCGGGCGCTCGGCGCGGGCGCCGAGCTCGCCCTCGCGTGCGACTTCGTCTTCGCGGAGACGACGGCGGCGTTCGGCTTTCCGGAGATCCACCGCGGTTCCTTCCCGCCGGTGGCGGCGGTGCTGCTCGAGCGGCGCGCCGGCCGGACGAAGGCGGCCGACCTGATTCTCTGCGGTGCGGCGATGACGGCCGAGGCGGCCGAGCGCCGTGGGCTCGTCAACGCGCTGGTCAACCCGGGCGACCTGATCGAGGCGCTCGAGACGATGCGCGCCCGGCTCGGGACGCTCTCTGCTTCGTCCCTGCGCCTCGCCAAGCGAGCCCTGAACCAGGGTTCCTGCGGCGACCCCCTGTCGGCGCTCTCGGCGGTCGAGCGAACCTGGAGCCGCGAGCTCCTCAGGACCGAGGACGCGGCCGAGGGGATACGGGCCGCGCTGGAAGGCCGGCCTCCAGTCTGGAAAGACCGGTAGGAAGAGGAAACCCCGCCGCGGGAGAGGGGGTCCCGGGCGGGGCGGAGGGAGGATCCGGCGCCGGGGGAAACGTCCCGGCGCCGTCCGGGGGTCTGGGAGGAGAGAGAGGAACCGGACTCACCCTTCGAGCCGAAGTGTCGGAACCCGCCGCGACCTAACGGGACGGCCGGAGTGGTGGTTCTACGATCTCGAGGAGCGTGGAGAGGACGGGCGCGCCGTCGGCCCAGAGGGTCACGCCCGAAGAGCCCGCCTCGGGCACGCCGGCGGGAAGCCGGACGGCGAGGTCGGCGGCCGCTCCTTCCGGGACGGGCTGGTCTCCGCTGTCCCAGAGGATGACTCCCGAGTCGGCCCGAACGACGACGCGCCACACCCTCGCGGCGGAGGGAGCGAGCGAGCGCGGGAAGACGAGGACGAGGGCCGAGCCGGCAGCGCGCTCCATGCGGCGGACGCCGACCCCCTCGCCCTCCGGCGGCGTCAGGACGACGGCGGGCGTGGCCGGCACGACGCCACCCGCGCCCGCGGTGACCGCGGGTGGAGCCGGTGCGTTCAGCTCGGCGCGCAGCGCCACGAGCTGCTCCTTCAGGCGGAGGGCCGTGAGGAGGGACGCGACGAGGAGGACGCAGAGGAGCGCGAAGGCGACGACGATTCCCGTGCGGCCCGGGAAGAGGCCCCCGCCCGGACCCGGGGCCGCGGGACGGCCGAGCCGCCGGACCCGCTGGTCCCGGGCGATGCGGAGCTTCAGCCGGGTCGTCGTCTCGACCCTCTCGCGATAGTAGGGGGTCGCCAGGAGGGCCTTCTCGAACCGGAGCCGGTCCTCGTCGGAGAGCCGTCCGAGGACGTAGTCGGAGACGAGGAGGTCTTCCTCGGCCTCGATCCGGTCGAGGAGGGCGTCGTCGGTGAAGTACGACTCCTCGAACCTCGCCCGTTCGGCCTCGGCGAGATTACGGAGGAGGTACTCCCGAATCCGCCCCTGGTCGACGGCGGGCTCGCGGCTCAAGGCTTCTCCCCGTCGCCGGGCGGGTTCCTCCGCTCCTCCTCGCGCTGGGCGCGGACCGCGGAGCGGGCCGCCGTGCTGTCCATCTTCTTCTTCAGCTCGCGCTTGGCGCGGTAGACCCGCATGTCGACCGCGTCGGTCGTGATCCCTTCCTCGCGCGCGATGGTGCGGGAGGGGACCTCCTCGACGAACCGGCGGACGAGAAGGACACGCATGCGCGCCGGCAGGAGCTCGAGCGCCTTGCGCACGATCAGCCGACGGCTGCTCGAGAGCGCGTCGGAGAGCGGGTCCTCGTTCCCGGCGAGGTCGACGACTCCGGAAAGGCCTTCGTGCTTGTTGGCCCGCTGGACCCTCCGGCAATACTCGAAGAAGACGTTCTTGGCGACGCCGAGCGAGTAGGCCTCCGGGGAATCGAGGGGCTCTCCGCGGCTGACCCGCTGGAGGACGCGCAGCAAGGTCTCCTGGGCGAGGTCGCAGGCCTCGTCCTCGGTCCTCACGCCCCTCGAGAGGAAGAACCGTCTCAGCTTCTCGGGAAGGCGCCCGAGCTCGGCCTCGAACGGATTCGCCCAGGGGGGGATCGTCATCGTCTGTTTCACTTGTAAAGCAAGGCCCGGGCCGTGCCGGGTGTACCTTTCCGTGGATTCTAGTCTGGTCTGACTCGTCTGGTGCATCTACCTAATGAAATATGAAGTTTTTTGCCATTGACCTTATTTAATTAGGTGAAGATGGTCGCGTTGTCGATTTCGAAACTGATTTCGTTCCGGCGAGCGGTCGCCGAGGCTCCGCACGGGAGAGTCCCCGGAGGAGAGTAGGGCCGACGGGAACCTTGACTTGCGTTCGATTTGCGCCATACTGAGGTATGGGGTGTTTCTCGTCTTCCTTATTTATTTAGGAACTTCTACAGCTTCGCAATATTTTTTATGGCCAACAGACCGAATCTAACGGAAAGACAGCAGCAGATCGTCTCTTTTATCCGCGATTACAGGGTTCGCAGGGGGATTGCGCCGACCCAGCGGGAAATCTGCGAGCACTTCGGTTACTCCTCCTTCGGCACGCTTCAGAAGCACATCAGGCTTCTCCTCGATAAGGGAGTGCTCGTTCGCGACTGGAACCAGCGCCGCTCCCTCGATGTCGCCGACGAGGCCGTCGGCGCGCCCGCCCTGCAGATTCCTCTCCTCGGTCGAATCGCGGCCGGGAGCCCGATAGAGGTCCTGCCGGGAGACGACCGGTTGCACGTCCCCGAGTCGCTGACGCGAAAGGGAGAGAACTTCGTCCTCCTCGTCAGCGGCGAGTCCATGGTCGACGAGGGAATCCGCGACGGCGACTGGGTCGTCGTCCACCGCCGGACTCGCGCCGAGAACGGTGAGATGGTTGCTGCCCTCGTGAACGGGGAGGCGACGCTGAAGCGCTTCTACCGCGAGCCGGAAGGGAGGGTCCGCCTGCAGCCTTCCAACGAGAAGCTCGCCCCTATCCGCGTCTCCGAGGAGGAGGTGCAGGTCCAGGGGATCGTGGTCGGCCTGATGCGCCGCTACTGATCGCCGGGGTCGCCGGGGCGGAAACGAGAATGGCGAGGATGAGACCCGCTTCGGCGGTCACGACGTTCACGGTCGCGATGCCGAACCCGTCGAATCACCTCTTCGAGATCGGGATGGACGTCGCGCCGTTCTCCCGCGCCGTCGCCTCGTTCGACCTCTGCCTCCCGGTCTGGACCCCGGGCTCCTACCTCGTTCGCGACCACGCGCGACACGTCCGCGACCTCGCGGTCGCGGGGCCCGCCGGAGAGCCTCTGGGCGTGACGAAGATGGAGAAGAGCCGCTGGCGCGTCCAGGTCGTCCCGCGAGCTGGGCGCGGCCCGTTCCGGGTGACGTATCGCGTCTAGGCCCACGAGCTCACCGTCCGGACGTCGCACCTCGACGCCTCGCACGGCTTCGGCAACGGGGCGTGCCTCTTCCTCTACGTCAACGGACGCAAGGACGAGCCGCAGCGTCTCCGCTTCCGCCTCCCGAAGGGGTGGAAGGCCTCCGTCGCCCTGCCGCGGCGCGGGAGGGAGTTCGTAGCCGCCGACTACGACGAGCTCGTCGACTCGCCCTTCGAATGCGGAACCCATCGGACGCTCGGGTTCCGGGTGAGAGGCGTACCCCACACCCTGGCGCTCTGGGGAGAAGGGAACGAGGACTCCGTCCGCCTCGTACGCGACCTCTCGCGCCTCGTGGAAGCGGCGGCCGGGCTCTTCGGCGGCCTGCCGTACGAACGCTACCTCTTCCTGGTCCATGTCGCCGAAGGTGCTCGCGGCGGTCTGGAGCACCGCGCTTCCCAGACCTGCGCCGTCGGGCCGTGGAGATTTCGACCGGACAGCTCCTACCGGGAGGTGCTCGGGCTCTTCTCCCACGAGCTCTTCCACGCCTGGAACGTGAAGCGGATTCGCCCGAAGGCCCTGGGGCCCTTCGACTACTCCCGCGAGACGTACCTGCGCGACCTCTGGGCGCTCGAGGGGATGACTTCCTACTACGAGCACCTCCTCCTGCTGAGAGCAGGGCTCGAGGAGCCGCGCCACGCGCTCGAGGCCTGGGCGAAAGACGTGAAGGGGCACCGCGAGACGCCCGGGCGCCGGGTCCAGAGCGCCGAGGAGTCCTCTTTCGACGCCTGGATAAGGCTCTACCGGCCCGACGAGAACTCCCCGAACGTCTCCGAGAGCTACTACCGGCGCGGCGCCCTCCTCGCGCTCGCTCTCGACCTGACGATCCGGGGCGCGACCGGGGGGCGACGTTCGCTCGACGACGTCGTCCTCGAGCTCTGGCGGCGTTGGGGTTCGCGGGGCCGGCCCTACCCGGAAGGGGCCTGGGAAACCGCCGCGGAGAAGGCCGGAGGGGCCGCCGTGGCGGGTTTCTTCGACTGCTACGTCCGGGGCGTGGAATCACCTCCGTTCGAGCTTCTCTTCCCGCTTGCGGGGCTTCAGTTTCGCGAGAGGGTTGCGAAGGAAGAGGGGAACGGTCTCGACGGGGAAGCCGTCCCCGAGCGGGCCGACTTCGGCTGGAAGACGAAGCCTGAAGGGGGGAGGCTCCTCGTCTCAGAGGTGTACGAGGGGCAGGCGGCGAGCGCCGCCGGCGTTTCCGCCGGAGACGAGGTGGTCGCTCTCGACGGCGTGAAAGCCGACGAGGAGCAGCTGAAGCGGATTGCCCGTGACTTCTCGCCGGGCCGGGCGGTCCGGCTTCACCTCTTCCGGCTCGGCCGGCTCGTGGAGGTCCCGGTCGTCCTCGGGGGGCGTCGCGCGTCCGACTATGAGGTCGTCCCCGATCCCGCGGCGAGCGCGGCCGCAAAGGTCGTCTACGAGTCGTGGCTCGGTTCCGCGTTTCCGGCGAGCTGACCGGGGCGCGGCCGTTCCTCAGCCCGAACCGTACGGCGCATTCAGGGCGCAAGTCCTGATTTCCCGGCCTGAACATTGCTTGCTTGACGGGTCCGCCGTTGTCACCCATATTCCGATCATCCTCGGGGTAGTCCTCGCAGTCGGCCATGGTTGGCGCGAGGTCGGCATGGCCGCCCAGGAAATCTGCAACTCTCTACAGAATGGAGTTTTATGGAACGACGAGACGAGGAACCGCGAGAGAACGCAGAACGGCGAAGCCGGGGGAAGGCCCTCAGGCTCGCCGGAGCGTCGCTCGCGTCGGTTCTCGCCTTTGGCGTCCCGATGGACGGGAGCGGCAGGGTCAGCGCCGGGGGGGACGAGCCCCTTGCACCGAGCCGGCTTCCCGGGTTCACGGTCCTTCCTGCCGGCTGGCCCGGCCACTCCCCGGAGCTGAGAAACGTCCGCGAGTCCGATGTCTGGTCGAAGGTTCAGGCCGCCTGCGAGAGGTACGACATCTCCGACGAGGCGGTCACGATGTTCCTGGTCCTCTGGGAGGAGAGCCGGTTCCAGGGCGATGCGCTGTCCGATTGCGGGCGGTACCACGGGATCGGGCAGTTCACGCTCTCGACGTTCCGGTGGAGCGTCGAGAGGATGCGGGGGTTGGGGCTGATCTGGGGGGACGACGAGTGGTCGCCCCTCGACCCGTCGCAGGCGATCGAGGTGATGGCCTGGATGTGGAGCAGGGGGGACCACAACCACTGGGGCCCGTATCGTCGCGTCGTCCGCCGTCTCGCCGCCTCCGAGAGCGCCGCGCGTCCGAACTGACCCTTCCTGACCCGGGGGGATCGTCGCAGCCCGAAGGCCAGTGCCCGGGCTGCGCGGCCGGCCTCCCCTGCCCCAGGCCCCGAGGGGACGCCTACCGGGTCGTCGCCACGGTCCCGGGGGGCGTCCCCACGAGGTGGACGGTACGCGTCGGGAACGCGAAGCTCGTCCCTGCCGCCTCCACGATCTCCATGAACCCGAGCAGCAGCTCCTGCCGGATGTCGCGGAACTCGTTGAAGTCCGTCGTCTGGAACCAGGCCATCACCTCGATGTTCAGGGAGGAGTCGGCGAAGGCGACGAAGCGGACGACGACGGTGTCGGGCCAGATCTTCGGGTGAGCGCGAAGGAGCGCCTCGATCCCGGCGACGACCTCCCGCATCTGCGCCGCCGTCGTCCCGTACTCGACGCCGAGGATCGCGGCGAGCCGGATCCGGTCGCGCACGGCGAACGTCTCGATGTGCATGTCGGCGAGCTTGCCGTTCGGGATGGTGACGAGCGTCCGGTCGAGGGTCCGGATTCGCGTCGAGCGGAGGCCGATGTCCTCGACGGTCCCGAGGACGTCTCCCACCTTGACGAAGTCGCCGACCCGGAGCGGCTGGTCGACGCCGATGGAGATGGCGCCGAAGAAGTTCTCCACGGTCTTCTGCGCGGCGAAGGCGATCGCGATGCCGCCGATTCCGAGGCCGGCCAGGACGCTGTTGACCGGGATGCCGAGCGCCGAGACTGCGGCGAGCAGCCCCATGCCGACCACGAAGACGCGCCCGAACGTGACCGAGAAGTGGAGGAACGAGCGGGCCCCGGCGTTCGCCGTCGCCCAGGGGGCCTCCGAGAGGACGTCCCCGGCCACGGTGATCGCGCGGAGCGTCGCCCAGAAGAACGCGACGATGGCGCCCGACCGGAGGACCTGGACGGCGAATTCCTCGGCCGGGGCGTAGAGACCGAGGAAGGGAAGTCCGATTCGGAGGAGGACGAGGGTCCAGGCGAGCGCGAACGGCCCCCGCATCCTGAGGAGGAGCGCGTCGTCCCAGCGGGTCGACGTCCGCGAGGCGAGCCGGAGAAGGACCTTCCGCGTGGCCCAGCCGAACGCCCTGCCGCCCCACCAGGCGGGCAGGAGGAGGATGAGAGCGGCGAGCCACTGCCAGAGGAGCAGGTCCTTCGGCCCGGGCCTCAGGAGCGAGTCCGGGACGCGGTCGAGGAGGACGCGGTTCTCGAGGGTCGCGTACCAGGCCGGGACGTGCGCCACCGTGGTTCGCGAAAAGACCCAGACGGGGCTCTCGGACCTCTTCCTGTGGATCAGCCGGACCGGCTCGGACTTCCCCTTGTCGCCCGTGATCGTGCCGATCTCCTCGAGCTCCGGCGGAAGACCGTCCTCGAGGTCGCCCGTCGGGAGGGCCGAGACCTTCTCCAGGTCGATCCAGAGCCGCCGGTCGAGGACGAGCTTGAGCTTGCGTGCGAGCTCGGGACCGCGCCCCTCGAGCGTGGCCGGGAGCTGGAGGAACCTGGCCGCCTCCGCGTAGTTCCCGGCGCGGGTCAGCGCCAGGAACTCGGCGACCGCCGAGCGCGGGGACTCCGGCGCGAGCTCCGCGGTCGTCGCCTGGAGCGGCGCCGGCAGGTCGGCTCCGCCCAGGCCCTGCGGAAGTCCGGGGACCTGGCCGAGGGCCGCAGAGGACGCGAAGAGGATGCCGAGAGCCGCGAGGAAGAGCCCGGTGCGATGTCTCACGGGGCGAATACAGCACGCGGGGGAGAGGGGGTCAAGCGCGGTCGGGCGGCGTTTCCCGGCGCCGCCCCGACGGCCTCACCTCTCGACGAGCGTCACCTCGACCTCGAGCTCCTTCCCGTCGCGCCCCAGCATCGCGCGCACGACCTGACCGGGGCTCATCCCCTTCAGCTTCTCGGCGTAGTCGCGCAGGCTCGCGACCGCCGCACCGTCGAGCGCGAGGAGGACGTCTCCCGCCCTCACCCCGGCCTTCTCGGCCGGCGAGCCGGGAACGACGGAATCGACCTTCACGCCCGGCCCCTCGAAGGCGAAGTCGGGCATCGTGCCGAAGCTGACGCGCCGAGAGGCGGCGGCGCCGCCGCCGGGAGTGGAGGGGGGGCCGCCCGGATGGGACGGCGCTGCCGCCGCGTGCACCGCCTCCCTCTTCGGGATCGATACGGAGAGCGGCTCGGCGCGCCCCCCGAGCCACGAGACGAGCTCTTTCGCGACCGCGGCGACCTTCGCGAGGCCCGCGACGTCGACCTTCTCCGCCGTGTCGGAAGGCCGGTGGTAGTCGGCGTGCGGCCCGGTGAAGAGCTGGACCGCCGGGACACCCGCCTCGACGAAGCTGACGTGGTCCGACGATTCGAGCGTCTCGGGCACCGCCCTCGTCTCCACCCCGGTCACCCAGGTCGCGCCGCGCACGGCGTGGACCCACTCGCCCGCCGTTCCGGTTCCGAGGACCTGCAGCCTTCCCGATCCGAGTCGTCCGACCGTGTCGAGGTTCACCGCCGCAAGCGTCTTCTCCGCTTCGCGCGAAGACGGGCCGGCGACCCAGCGCTTCGAGCCGAGGCGCCCCGCCTCCTCGCCCGAGACGGCGAGGAAGACGACGGAACGACGCGGCTTCTCGTCCTTCATCGCGCGGGCGAGCTCGAGGAGGACGGCGACGCCGCTCGCGTTGTCGTCGGCGCCGGGGTGGACCTGTCCCTCGAACTCCCTTCGGACGTCGGGCCAGCCGCGGCCGAGGTGGTCGTAGTGGGCGACGACGACGACGGACTCGTCCTTCCGGGCCGCGTCCGAGCCCGGGAGAAGGCCGGCAACGTTGACGACCTCGGCCGGTCCGCCCGTCGCGGTCCTCTCCACGCGGAAGGCCTGCAGGAAGCTCCCGTCGTCGCCGGCCGGCGAAAGGCCCGCGTCCTTCATCTGCGCGGCGACGTACTCCGCGGCCTTCCGCTCGCCCGGAGTCCCGAGGCCGCGCCCTTCGAGGGCGGGGTCCGCGAGCGCCGAGACGTGTGCGGCGAGGCGGGACTGCGAGAACGCGGGGGGTAGCTCCGCGAGGGCGCGACGCCCCTGGGGCGCAAGGGCCGGGAGCGGCACGCCGCGCCTCTCCACGGGCCGCAGGTCGGCGCGCAGGGGGGAGTCGCTCTCGGGCCACTGGCCCTTGAGGACGTTCACCGGCTCGGTCCCGTCGAAGCCGACGTACGAGTACTTGCCGTAGTGGGGCAGCTTGCGCCCGAGCCCGGGCAGCGCGGCCAGCGGCTCGCCGAAGAGCCAGCCGACGGCCTTGCCGGCATTCCCCGGATGCCGCGTGACGAAGGCGAACGTGTGGCCGGCGAGGGCGGCCTTCTCGCCGAGGGCGGTCAGCTCGGTGGCGCCGAGGGCGAAGCCGTCCTGCCTCGCGAAGACGGAGGCGTGGCGGTTCGTTCGCCCGACGATCCAGACGCCGCGGTCCACGGGCAGCGTCGCGACCTCGGCCTCCGTCTTCACCTCGATCGCGTGCGACGGCGTCGTCCAGCTGGCGAGAAGCGCCCGCCACGCGGCCTCCTCGTCCGGCGAGAGGCGCGACGGGAGGACGGCGAGGATCCGCGGCTCGCCGAAGATCTGGCCGAGGGACGGCGGGATCTCCCGCGGGTCGAGCTTGCGGAAGAGGTCGAACCAGGGGTCCGCCGCCAGGCCCAGCGGCTCGGCGTCGGTGAGCAGCTCGAAGGCCGCCTCGCGCCCGTCGAGCTTCACGACTTTCTGGACGGTGCCCTTTTCCGTGACGACGGCGACCGGCACCTCGAGCGCGAACGGCTTCTCCGCCTGGACCTGGCGGACCGACCCCTTCACGGTCCAGCCTTCTGCCGCTCGCGCGACCGTGGCCGCGCCGAGCGCGACCTCCGCCGCCCCGGCGCGGGTCACCCACGGGTCGAAGAGCCACCCGAGCGGCTTGCCGGCGACGGCCTCGGCCGTCGTCCGGAAGTCGTCGAACGTCGCACGCCGGCCGCGGTGCTCCTCGTAGAAGCGCGAGAGGACCTTCCGGAAGGCCGCGTCGCCGAGGTGACGGCGAACCATGTGGAAGCCCATGAGCGCCTTGCCGTAGCCCACCGCTTCCGTTGCCGCGCTCTCGCGACCGCGGAACTCCGTGAGCGGGAAGTCGCGTCCGTCGCGGACGTAGCTGAGGTACTTCTGGAGCGTCCCCCGGCGGTACTCCTCACCCTTCCCGCGCTGCTCCTGGATCAGGTGGTCGGCGAGGTAGGCCGTCAGCCCCTCGCACCAGTTCCCCTTCGCGTAGTCGACGAAGACGGAGTTCCCCCACCAGTTGTGGAGGATCTCGTGCGGGTAGGACGACGTGAGGATGAAGGGGAAGCGGATGACCTGCGGCCCGAGGAGGGTGAAGGAGGCCATCCCGTAGCCCGTCTCCCAGAAGTTCTCGACGAGCGCGAACTTCCCGTACGGGTACGGTCCGATCAGGCCGCGGTACATCTCGAGGTACTGCGCGGTGGCCGAGAGGTACTTCGCCGCGAGGGCGTCGTCCTTCGTCCTGAGGAAGGCGAGCGTCTCGACGCTGCCGGCGCGGTCGCGCCAGACCTGGAGCGGTCCGCCCACGAGGTAGACCTCGTCGACCGGCCCTTTCGAGTCCCAGCGGGCGAGCCCGTCGCTGCCGCCGGCCGTTCCGTCCCCCTGAGAGACGAGCTGCCAGCCCTCGGGCACCTTCGCCGTCATCCGGAAGCTCACGAGCGCCTCGCCGAAGACGGGGAGCCAGAACGTCGACCCGGCGAGGTAGACGCCCTCGGGCCCGATCGTCCCGGGCGTCTCGCGGAAGCCGCGCTGGTACTCCTCCTTCGGCGCCGTCAGCTCGTTCCTCACGACGCCTGCGTATGTGATCGTCAGCGTCGTCGCCGCGCCCGCGGCCCGGTATCTCTTCAGCGCGATCCGCCGCGACGGCTCCTCGACCGCCGCGTTGTTTCCGAAGAAGGCCTCGACGTCGCCGAGCGGGACCTCCTCGACGGCCGGCACCGACTTCTCGACGGCGAGGGCGCCGTTCAGCAGGAATTCGGCCCCGACCCCCGCCGGGAGGGTGATGCGCGTCGTGACGCGAATCCGTCCCGTCCCGGGGTCGAGGGCGAGGTCGAGATCGTGCGCGACGGCGGCGGCCGCGGGTGCGGCCGGGGCGGGCGCCTCGGCGGAGGCTCCCGGCGCCGCGAACGCCAGCGCCGAGACGAGGAGGGCGGCCCCGGCGGGGCGAAGGGCGGCGCCGGGCCTCACTTCGTGTCGCCTCCGGCTTTCGGGGCCTCCTTCGGCGTACGGGCGAATCTCGCGACGAGGGTCACCTTCTCCTCGCCCCGCTTTGCCTCGTACGTCGCCGTGTCCGACCAGCGCTTCTCCGACATGAGCCGGTTGAACGTCCCCTTCACCTTCAGAGAGGTGCCGTCCATCGAGAGCAGGAGGTCGCCCACCCTGAACCCGGCCGCCTCGGCGACGGAGTCCTTCGCCACGTTGATCACCGGCCAGCCCTCGGAACCGTCCTTCGGGTCGCGCGTCGAGAGGCCGAGGACGGGATAGGGCGGGTCGGTCTCCTTCGCGACGCCCCAGAGGATGTCGGCGTACGAGGCGCGGACCTTGACGGGGCGGTCCTTCTCGTCGAGGACCGGGATCGGGATCACCGAGGCGATCCCGCCGTCGAACCAGAGGGACGCCTGGCGCTCGGCGCCGAGTCCGTAAGCGACGTGCCCGGAGCCGATCAGGACGACCATGACGGCGTTCGGGTCGTTCGCCTTCCGGAGGGCCGAGACCGCGTTCCAGGCCATGGCGGCGTCCCAGGTGCACTGGGCGCGGAACATGCCGTCCCACATCGCCTCGGGCATCGAGGCGGAGTGCATCGAGTCCGACTCCTCGAAGAACGCCTTGAAAAGCCTCCGGTGGTCGGGGCTCTCCGTGTCGATCTTCGGCGGGAGGAGCGCAATCTGCTCCTCGGTCAGGCCCTCGAAGCCCTTCTTCCGGACGTCGGAGACGAGCTCCCTCGGGACGTTCACGCCGTGGAGCGCGACCCTCGCGTCGCGGCAGAAGAGGAAGATGTCGCGGTAGTAGTCCCAGTGGTAGCCCCAGTTACGGTACCAGGCGGACTTCTCGACGAAGTCGGCCTCCGAGAGCGTCCCGGAGTTCCAGAGGTCGAGCACGGCCTGCTCGGCGACCGGGAACATCTCGAGGCCGACGAGGACCTTCCTCCCGGCGCGGTGGAGCTCGCGGATCACCTGGAGCTGCACGCGGTGGAACTCCGCGCTCGTGTGGCTCTCTCCGAGGAAGACGAGGCGGGCCTTCGCGAGCCGGCCGGCGACCTCGGCGGGCGTGAGGGCCGCACCGGTGTGCGCGTCGAGGACGACGTCGAGGGCTGGGGCGAGGGTCTTCTCGCGACGCGCCGGGTCGCCGAGCGGGAGGTCGAGGGCGGCGTCGGCGGCGCGGAGGGAGAGAGGCGCGAAGGCGAGGAGGAGGACGGCGGCGAGCGAAGCGGTGCGTCTCATGGCGGCCCGGCGATGGTAAACCGCCCGGGGCCGCCGGGCTCGGACCGCGAAACTGAAGGGCCGCCCCCGGGAAGGAGGCGGCCCTCTCATGGCGATCCGTCGGACCGTGCTCAGCTCTCGGGTTCGGGCTCGAACCCCTCGGGCGGCACGGGGCCGTCGAGCGGCTGCATGTTCTCCACGTCGTCGGGGCCCGGAGTCTTCTTCTCGAGCTTCTTCGCGAGCTTCTCCTCGCGCTTCTGCTTCTTCACGAGCTCTCTCTGACGCTTGCTGTGCGAATAGTTGGGACGGGCCAAATCCCCACCTCCTGATAGTGGCTTCGCAACCTGGGGTGAGCTGACTGGGGGAACCAGCGCCCCGAACTGCGCAGCGGAGGATAGCAGGCCGTCGGCCGGCGGGTGCAGGCCTGCCGCAAATCGCCCGTCCGGCGTCCCCGGCGGGGTGTAAGGCCGGGTCGCGCCCTACGCGAGGACCGCCTCCGCTCTCTTCATGAGCCCCGCGACGTCCATCCCGTGCGGACAGGCCCGGGCGGCCGGGGCGAAGTCGACGGCGGAGAGGTTCCGGGCCTCGGAGGGGAGCTGCGCGAAGAGGTGACGGGCGGTCCCGGGGTCTCCGTAGGCGTCGTGGTACATGAGATAGCGCATCGTGTCGCCGATCCTCACGTTCGCCGGGACCGCGGCATTGCAGAACTGGTCGCAGCCGTCGCAGGCGTACGGCCGGGTCGCGGCCGCGTAGCGGTCCAGTGCGTCCTTCTCGGCGGCGGTGAGCGAGGTGCGGTCGAGGGCCGCCGCAATGTTCTCGCGGAGCTTCTCGAAGGTGTCCATGTGCGAGACGGCCGCCGCGATCCGCTCGTCGGCCCAGACCGCCTTGAGGACCGCCTGGTGCTTGTTCCACTTCCCGGTCTTCTCGAACGTCTTCCAGGCGTCGCGGATTCCGGCCTCGGACCCCTGCGTCTTCATGGCGATCAGGCCGACGCCCGCCTTGAACGCGGTGTCGATGGCGGCATTCAGCTCGCTGTTGCCGTAGCTGCGGAAGTTGTAGCGGAACATTACCGACTCCACCCATGGCGTCTTCGCCGCCTTGTGGAGGAGCTCGGCGACGTTGCCGTCGTGACAGGAGAAGCCGAAGTGCCTGATCTTCCCGGCCTTCTTCAGGCGGGAGACGGTGCCGGCGAGGTCCTCGCTCAGGTAGTCCGCGTCCTTGAGGGCGTGGAGGTAGTACATGTCGACGTAGTCCGACCGGAGCTGCTCCAGGCTCCGGAAGACCGTCTTCTCGAAGCCCTTCGGGTCGTGCTTGTCGCTCTTGGACGTCACCCAGACCCTGTCACGGTTCTTCGCGCGGGCGAAGTAATCGGCGAGGCCCGCCTCCGACTGCCCGCCGAGGTAGCAGTCCGCCGCGTCGACGTAGTTCGCGCCGAACCGAACCGCCTCGGCGAGCTTCGGGTCGAACTTCCGGTCGAGCGCCATGCCGCCGACGAGGAGGATCGGGACGGTCTTCCCGGTCTTCCCGAGAGTCCGGCGCGGCACCTGGGGCAGCGGAGCCTCCTGCGTCCCCTGTGCCTCCGCGGGGTGAGAGGGAAGGGTGATGCCGCCGACGAGGGCCGCGCCGGCCGCCGCGCCGCCGAGGCCGAGGAGGTGTCGCCGGGTCATGCCTTTTCCGTCGTGCTTCGCCATGTCGTCCTCCGTGCCGGCGCGAGCCGGGCTCCGATTCAGGTGGCCTTCTTCCCGGTGAGGAGGAGGGTCCGGTCGTCGCTGCGGCTCTCGCCGACGGCGGTCACGTAGACCGCCGCGTCGTCGACGACCGGGCACTCCTTCTGGCAGATGCCGCAGCCGATGCAGAGCTCCGGCCGCATGTAGGGCTTGTTGAGCGTCACGGTCTTGCCGTCCCAGCGGGTGAAGACCTCGTCGTAGGTCCCGATCGCCTTCGGCGTCGTCGGGCAGACCTCTTCGCAGACGACGCAGGGCGTCTCCATCGCCCACGGGAGGCACCGCCCGCGGTCGAAGAAGGCGGTCCCGAGGCGGATCGGCCCCTCCTCGGCGTGCTTTCCGAGCCCGAGCTTCTTCTCGACGGTCGTCTTCTGGATCGCGCCGGTCGGGCAGACCTCGCTGCAGAGCGTGCAGTTGAGCTGGCAGAAGCCGACGGCGAAGTCCATCACGGGCGTCCAGAGGCCCTCGAGCCCGGCGACCGCGAGCTTGGCGGGCTGGAGGACGTTCGTCGGGCAGACGTTGATGCACTGGTCGCACTTGATGCAGCGCTCGAGGAACTCCGGCTCGGCGACCGACCCGGGGGGGCGGATCGCCTTGTGGTGGAAGCCGCGCTTGTTGACGTCCTTCGAGAAGCGCAGGAACGGGAACGCGAGGACGCCCGCGACCGCGGTGAAGAGCCAGCGCCGCCGCGGGACGTCGGGGGCCCTCACCTCCACGGCGAGCTCCTTCGAGATCACGGGGAGGCCGCCGAGGGTCGCGGTGCCGTCCTTCGGCGAGCCCTTCACGAGGTGCGCGATCGACGGGAGCGGGTTGAAGCGGAACTTCAGCGCGTCCTCGGGGCAGTCGTCGATGCAGTTGAAGCAGACGAAGCACTCGCTCTTGCGGAGCGCGCCCTGCGGGTCCGAGGCCCCCTCGCACCCCTTGAGGCAGAGGTCGCAGTCGGTGCACTTCGTGACGTCGCGGTCGATCCGGAAGAGCGCCCAGCGGGAAAGGACCCCGAGGAACGCCCCGAGCGGGCAGAGGACGCGGCAGAAGAACCGGGGGATGAAGAGGTTCGCGCCGACGAGGCCGAGGATGAGGGCCCCGACGAACCAGGCCCCGGCGAAGACGCGCGGCTCGGGCGTCGCCGGCTTGAAGAGGAGGGACGAGGCGGTGGTGAGGCCCTGGGCCGCGAGCGCGGAGAGGCCCCAGTCGACCGCCGGGACGATCGTGACGGTGAAGGTCCGGACGAGGAGGCAGATCGGGTCGAGGAGGCCGATCTGGAGCGACCCGAAGGCCGCCAGGACGAGGAAGACGCCGAGGACGTAGTACTTCGTCTGGAAGAGCGGCCGGTAGCGGTTCTTCTCGATCCGGCCCTTGTTGTTGCGGATGTTGAAGAGCCAGCCCGTGACCTGGTGGAGCGTCCCGTACGGGCAGACCCAGTTGCAGAAGACGCGGCCGAGGAGGAGCGTCGGGACGAGGAGGAGGAGGCCCCACCAGAGGTGGCGGTAGACGGTGTGGGTCGAGAGGGCCGTCGCGAAGCCGACGAGCGGGTCCATCTCGAGGAAGAGCGAGGCGGGGTAGCCGCCGAGCCGCGAGAGCCAGGTGACCCAGAGGAGGAAGACGAAGAGGCCGAAGAAGAACGCCTGGGACGCGACGCGGACGTTCGTGATCCGGAAGACGCGCGCCCACCAGGGCGAGCCGTCGGGATTCGGCGCGAGGTCGGGCCTCCACGAGGGGAGCGCGAGGCCCTTTCCGGCGGCGGGAGCGGGGCCGGGCGGGGGCGCGGCGCTCATCCGACCTGGACCTCCTTCACGTTCGTCAGCCGCCAGTCGGGGTTGCCGAGGCCGCGTGCGGCGGCCTGCGCGAAGTAGTCCGGGAGCGGCTCGCCCTTCCTCGCGAGGAGGTCGTCCCAGCCGAAGGCGTCGGCCGCGAGCGAATCGGTCGAGGCGACGATCGTCTTCCCCTCGCGCACGTCGGCGAGGCTTCCGCCCGTCGGGCCGCTCCTCCACAGGACGCGCGTCCCGTCGAGGACGACGAACGTCGGACGGAGCATGAGCGCGAGGTCCGAGATGATCCCGTGGATGTCCTGGTGGAACTGGTTGCGGCGCCCGCCGAGGAGGCCGTACCAGTTCTTCGTCGTCATCGAGGCGCGGCAGAGGTTGTGGTCCTTCACCGGCGCGATGCCGATGACCTTCGTCACCCCGACGAACGGCCTCCAGAAGAAGGGCCAGCGCGCGATGTGGGTGGCGCCGGGAGTCTCCACGAGGCGGAAGTCGGAGGGAGTCGGCAGGTAGACCTCGGAACCGGCGTCGATCGCGGCGCGCTGGACGCCGCTCCGAGCGAAGCAGGCGGCGGGGGACTCGATCGGGTTGTCGGCGACACGCACCTCGGCGGCGCCCGCCTCGCGGCAGAGCCTCACGAGCGCGGCGACGACCTCGGGGTTCGACGTGGCGCCGAGAGGCGCCGAGCGCTCGAAGGCGACGTTCGGCTTCACGAGGACGACGTCGCCCGTCCCGACGAACCTCCGGATGCCGCCGATGCCGTCGATGGCGCCCTTCAGCATCTCGTCGAGCCGGCTGCCGCGGGCGACGCCGAGGTGGGGGAGGACGTTGGATCGCTCGACGGCGAACCCTCCCTCGGGCAGGCGGAACGACTTTTCCCGGGGCTTGCCGCGTTCGCCGTCCGGGTCCTTCAGCGAGAGCGGCCAGCTGGTGGGGGCGAGGGAGGCGTAGCCGGCCCCGAGGGAAAGGCCGGCCACGGCGCCGAGCTGCTTCAGTAGCCGCCGCCGGTCCTCATTCATACGCGGCTCCCTTCCCCCTCGCCGCGCCGGTCGACCCCGCGGCGGCCTTCCTCGCGACCTCGGGCGGCAGGCTGCGGACGGCCTTCTCGAGCTTCGCGAGGAAGGAGGCCGCTCGCGCCGGGTCGGGCGCGCCCTTCACGCCGACGACCATCGTGCCCGCGGCGGTCGCGCGCGAGAAGGCGCCGAGGTACACGTCCTTCACCCAGGTCGCGCCGCTCGCTTCGACCCTCTCCCCGTAGCCGAGGAACCCTTCTTCGAGCTTCGCGGCGAGAGCCTTCGCCGTCCCCTCGTCCCCGGCCGGCAGGACGAAGAGCTCGGTCTCTCCGTCGTCGAGCGTGGCGGAGGTGACGTTCCTGGCGAAGCCGAAGGAGAAGGCGTTCTCGGCCGTGTACTGGAGCCGGTCGGCCGGCAGGCCCAGCGCGTCCCCGAAGAGGGTGACCGTCCACGGCTTCTCCCCCGCGGCGAGGCCGGCGTCGAACGCGGCCCGCACGTGCTCGAGCTGCGCGAGGACCTCCGGAGTCTCGTCGGAGCCGATCGCGCGGACGTAGCTCGAGCCGCGTGCGAGGAAGAGGGCGTTTCTCGCGACGTACCACGACGTCCCTCCGGCGCTCGTCGCGGCCGTCTCGGGCGGTCTCTCCGCGCTGAAGGCCCCGAGGGCGTTCTCGGGGGAACCGAGGTCGTAGAGCTCGAGGTCGACCGTGGCGCCGTTCGCGGCCGTCAGCGTGACGAACGTGAGCGAGCGGAAGCCGCGGACGAGGAAGAAGTCTGCGCGGCCGTTGATCTTGACGTAGAGGTTCTCGGCGTCGAAGCGGGAGACGGCTCCTTCGGTCCAGCCCGGGGAAGCCAGGGCGGGGAGGTCGCCGCGGTCGGCGGGCGGAGCGGACGGCGCCGCCGGGGGCCCCACGCCGGACTCGGTGGGGAGCCCGTCAGGGGAGCTCCGTCCCTTCACCTCGACGACCTCCACGCCCGAGCCCGACGGGACGAGCGCCGGGTCGCCGTAGAGCCACGGGTCGGGGTGCGCGCCGCGCCAGGCGACCCAGGAGGCGAGACCGGCGAGGAGAACGAGGACGACCGCTCCCCACCGGGCCTCGGCGACGGAGTACGTCTTCCGGAAGACCCGGTACGGACGCGGATTCAGGACGCGACGCTCCCTGGCGTCGAGTCCCGACGGCGTGCTCCGAGCGGTAGCCGCTCCCATGGGCAGCAAAAATAGCATCCGGAGCGGTGACGCAGCGCAGCGATGGAGCCGGTTTCGCGCGAGCCGAGCCAGCGTGCGACCGATGGAATCGCGGCGGAGCCGGCCTTACGATTCCGGAGACGTCCTTTCTTCCCGTCCCGCCTGGCCTGGAGAGGAGTCCCGCATGTGCACCGCGACCCGAACCCGCCTCGCCCTGTCCCTCCTGGCCTTCCTCGCTCTCCCGGCCGCGGCCGCGGAGCGGGAGCACCTCGGCGCGCGGCTGCCTTCCGACTCGGCGCAGGCACCCCTGAGCAAGGCGGTGCTCGCGGGGGAGACGCTCTACCTCTCCGGTGAGCTGGGCCTCCTTCCGGGACGGAAGGTCCCGGCCACGGCGGAGGAGGAGGCCCGCCTCGTCCTGACGAACGTGAAGGCGACGCTGGCGCTCGCCGGGATGTCGATGGACGACCTCGTGTCGGTCCAGGTCTTCTGCTCCGACGTCTCTCACTTCGACGCGTGGAACTCCGTCTACCGGACGTTCTTCTCGAGGGCCTTCCCTGCGCGAGCGTTCGTCGGCTCGGGGGCGCTCCTCTTCGGCGCGCGCTTCGAGATGCAGGGCGTCGCCGTGCGACGCGAGCCGCCTCGGGGCCCGGAACCCGGCGACGCGGCGGCCGGCGTGGTCACGCACGCGGAAGGCGTCGCGCCGAGCGCCGCGCTCGACGGCCCGTACGCGCGCCTCGCCGCCGCCTATCGCGCGCTCGACGCGGAGGCGGCGTCGGCCGTCTACACGGAGGACGTCACCTATCTCCCGCCCGGTTCACCCGTCCTCAGGGGACGGGCGGAGGCTCGGAAGGGATTCTCATCGTTCTTCGAGGCCCTCCGGAAGGAGGGGACGTCGGCGGAGATCTCCTTCGAGGTCCTCTCCCGGGGCGTCACTCCCGACCTCGGCTGGGACGTCGGCGTCTTCACCCTGAGGACGGCGAAGGAGGGGATGGAGCCCTCGACGATGCGCGGGAAGTTCGTCGTCGTGGCGCGGCGGGAAGCGGACGGGACGTGGCGCTGGCAGGTGGACGCCTACAACGACCTCGGTCGCCCGAAGGAGCCATGACCGGCGGGCGCGGCGCCGCGGTCAGGGCGTCCCGGTCTCGGAGCGGAAGGTTTCGCGGAAGGCTTCCTTCTCGAACGGGTTGTCGAGGTAGGGGTCGCGGCCCCGGAGCCGCGCGACGAATGACGCCCCGAGGTAGGCGAAGGGGAAGAGGAGCCCCCATCGGGCCCACTGCGCCACGTGGACGCGCTCGTGTGCGCGCCACCGCCCGGCGTCGGCCGCGTCTCGTGCGAGGACCACGTGGCCGAGCGTGATCGCGGCGACGGAGAGCCCGGGCACGAGGCTCGAGAGGATGCGGGAGAGGGGTCCGTCCGTCACCTCGACTACGCCCGCGACCCGGCGGACGCTCGACCCGAGGAGGGCGAGCGGCGCCACCACGAAGACGAGGACCAGGAGCGTCAAGGGCCCCGCCCACGCGTAGCCCGCGGCGCGCCCGAGGACGCGAAGGACGTGAAGGCCCGAGGACATCAGCCGCCCGGCGCGAAGGCCGCGAAGGGGGACGGCTCGCCGGAGCTCACCCGGTCCCCTTCTTCGCGGCCTCCTCCTCGGCCCTCACCTCGCCGAGGGCCCGGGACAGGACCTCTCCTCGGGCCTCGCCGAGCCGCTCCTTCGTCGAGGCCCAGCGGTCCCGCCCGGCCCAGAAGGGGCAGGCGGGGCAGTCACCGCCCATGGGGAAGTCGACCCCTTCCTCGTGCACGCACCCGAGGATCTCCTCGGCGACGAAGACGCTGAGCGCCTCGTGCTTCTCTACGAAGGCCATCACCTTGTCCCCGACGAAGGGGTCTTCGCGCACGTCTCCCGCCTCCGAGGTATAGGCGGCCTGGTGCGCCGGTTCCGCCTCCTTCGAGGGGACGATCGTGACGACGACCTTCGAGGCCCGCGTGTCGTCGGGGCCGTAGAAGGCGACGGTTGCCGCCGGGAAGCCGCGGAAGCCGCGGCGGGAGCGCTTCGCGAGGCGGGAGTGGAGCCGGAGAGGTCTCACGAGGGGAGCCTACCTCGAAGGCGCCGCGAGGCAGAGGCCCACCCGGTGCCCGGCGCCGCGGCCCCGCGCGAGGAAGCCACCGGCCGTTCGGCCGAACGAGTCGGGCGGCGAGGGCAGGGCGTCCCACCCGAGGGTGGGCGCCAGGGTGCGGTGAAGGTCGTCGTAGAGGAAGGTGACGGTCCGTGCCTTCGTCTCGACGCGCGTCTTCCGCAAGCCCCCCGGGGCCACGACCCTCATCGAGACCACCTCGCCGCCGAGAGCCCGGGCGAGAGCGGCGTCCGGAAGGAAGCGCTCCCACTCCGCGGTGTCGTCCGGATCGTGCCGCGGGCAGGAGGGAGCCTCCCGGGGACCGCGGCCCCAGACCTCGAAGGAGGAGAGAGGCGCCCCTCCGCAGTGGCCGGTGAAGTGGGACGGGCCGTCGCGGGCGGCGAGAGCGAGGACGCGCGCCCAGGCTTCGTCGTCGAGGTGCTCGGCCGCGACGTCGCGTCCGGACGTCGCGGCCTCGGCGCGCCGGGGGGTGACCCAGGTCACGAGCGGACCCCGCCCGGCGAAGACGGCGCAGTGCGACGAGTCGCAGACGTCGTCCGGCCCGTGCCTGGGACCGGTCCGAAGGAAGCGCAGCGCGGTCGCGGCGAGCTCCTCGCGAATCCACGCCGAGCCCCCGCGCAGCTCTCCCCTGAGGACGCCGTCGACCCAGGCGCGAGGCGTCGACGCCAGGACGAGCCGGAGCGCGCCGGGGCGGCCCGACGCCTCGAGGGTCCCCTCGACGAAGCGGACGAGGCCGTAAGGGTCGACGGCGAGGCGCAGGAGGCCCGGCCCGAGCGCGACGCCGGGCTCGACGCCGAGAGAGGCGCCGGGACCGAGCCAGCCTTCGTCCCTGTCGCGACGGCGGACGCGCAGGGGCGCCACGCCCGCGTTCGAGGCGGTCACCTTTTCCGGCCGGAGCGCCTCGAGGAGACGGATGCGGACGAGCCGTTCGCCCGGGGACCCGCCCGGGCGGGGGGCGGTCCCCGGTCGTCGCGTCCCCTCCAGCTCGGTCCCGAGCGCGGCGGCCGCCCGGGCGCCGGTGCCGTCCGGGAGGAGGGCCAGCGTGAGCCGTTCGCCTCCGGGCGAGGCGGCGAGAGCCCAGCCGGAGGTCTCGAGGGGGCGGCCGCCGAGAGAGGGGACGGTTCCCGTCTTCACGAGGTAGCCGCGGCGCGCAAGGGCCGCTCCTGTCCCGTCGAGGGCCGCGGCGCGCATCCCGTCGACGAGGGCGAGCCGGAGGTCGTCGCGCGAGGGCCAGGGGAGCTTCAGGAGGTCGCGGTAGGCGCGCAGCAGGGCCGCCGGGGCGATGGGGGGGAGGCGGTCGAGCGGCCCGAGGCCGATGGCCGCCTCGGGCGAGAGGGGGCGCGGGACCTCGAAGCCCGCGCGCGAGAGGGCACGCGCCCTGAGCTCTTCCGGCGTCTCGCGTGCGAGGACGAGGAAATACGTGTTGCAGGAGTGCGCGAAGGCGCGCGGCAGGTCGACCGGCCCGTGCCCCGAGAGCCTCCAGCATCCGGACGTCGCCGTGCAGTCGACTCTCGGCGGCCGTTCGCCCGGGTGAGCCTCCGCCCAGGCCGCTACGACCCAGGGCTTCTGAAGCGAGCCGACGGCTCGCGGGACGGCCGCTTCCGCCTCGGGAGCGACGAGGTCGCCCGCGAGGCGAAAGACGACGAGGGCCGCGAGGATCACCGGGAAGCGAAGACGACCCGCTCCCGGAAGCGGTTCCCTTCCTGCCGCCTCTCCACCGAGACGGCCGTCGTCCTCGGCGCCCACCCGAGGAGGCCGAGGATCCGGTCGGAGAAGGGGCGGACGCGGCCTTCGAACGCGGCTCCCTCGGCGTCGCGCCAGGGACCCTGCTCGGCCCGGACGGCATCGAGGTCGACGCGGCTCCAGCGGACGAGGCTGGCGTCGACCGTGGGGGCGGGGACGCCCGCGAGGTGGCTCTCGCTCGCTGCGAGCCAGAGCCAGTCGTCCTGCCGCACCCACGCGAGGCCCGGGAGGGCCGGACCGACCTCGAGCCGCGAGGCCGAGGCGACGACGGCGCCGGCGCGCCGCGCCAGCGTCGCCTTCGCCAGGTCGACGAATTCGGCTTCCTTCGGGGGGGGCACCTTCGCGAGGAATCGGCGGGCGCCGTCGGCCCCGACTTCCCAGCCCCACCCCTCGAGCCTCAGGCCGTCGAGGAAGGCGGCCCAGCGGGGGAGCTCGGCGACACCGCCCTCCTCCGAGGCGGGGACCGGCCTGGTGAGGTCGACGAGATAGCGCTCGCCCTCGGCGGCGTTCGGGTCGGGGAGCGGCCTGAGGGCGAGCCCGGGCCGTGAGGGCGGGACCGGCACCGGCTCGAGGAGCCCGCGGCGCAGGGCCGACGGGAAGCGCCTCGGGGAGCTCTCCCACCCGGCGGCCGCCACGCGGCGGCCGTCGACGCTCCAGCGCGGCGCGGCGGGGCCGCGCGGGGCCTCGCCCTCGCGTACCTCGACGAGCCGCCCGTTCTCCTCGCGCAGGGCGCAGAGGAGGACGCCGCTCTCCGTCCCCTCGGTCCCTTCCGCGAAGAGGAACTCGCGGCGGAAGTAGCGGTCGTCCCGGAGCGCGGCGAGGTCGATGCGCGCCGAGAGGAGCCCCGGGAGGAAGGCCGCGGAACCCTGCCCGGCGGCGGCGCGATCGAGCGCGAGGAGGAGGGCGCGCTCGCTGGTGGCGAGAAGCAGCGTCCCGTCGACTCGGGCCCAGGCGAGGCCGATGCGGCGCTCGAGTGTCCGCTCGTCCCCCGCGCCGCGGGCGACGAAGGCGTAGGGGACACCGTTTCGCGCGCGGGGCTCGCCCGCGGGGAGCGCGACGGGGAGCTGGGCGAGCGGTGTCCTCACAGCGAGGACGGCCTCGAGGTTCCCGGCCGAGAGGAGCGCGAACCCGAGGGCCGTCGGCTTCATCGCGGCGATCTCGGTCCACGTGAGCCCGAGGTCTTCGGCGAAGAGCGCCCACTGTTCGTCGAGCTTCCCGCCGACGCGCGTCTGGCGGAGTCCCTTCAAGACGGGGTCCTCCGCGTCCGCCGTCCCGGTGAGGGCCTTTCGGAACCCGCCCCCGAGGGCGCGGTCGAGCGCGGCCGGGTCGGTCGAGACGAGGACGACGGGCGCCTCGGGGAGCGGCAGGGGCGGCTGGCCGGCCGCGGAGAGCGCCGCGGAAGCCGCGAGGAGGAGAGCGAGGGTCTTCAAGGGACGTCCTCCGCGTTGAGGACCCGGGCGTGGAGGTCCCAGGTCAGGTCCTTCGGAAGGAGGCGGGTGACGGCGGCGCCGCCGCCGAGGAGCGTCTCGGGGCGCGGGGCCGCCTCGCGGCGAAGGGCGGCGATCTCCGCGTGGAGCCCGGGGAGCGATCCGGCACGCCGGTCCTCCAGGGCGGAGAGGGCGCGCTCGACGAGGCTCTCCTCGCCGGTGGCCGCGCCGATGCGGGCGAGGTCGGCGAGGAGCCCCTCGGCCTCGGCGGGGGGGAAGCGCCTTCGGCGGAGTTCGTCGGGGTCGAGCCACGTCGAGCGCAGGGCGGCGCGGGCGGCGGTCGGCGAACGCGGGAGCTCGGCCCGTGCGACCCGCCACCGTGCGACGCTGTCGCCGGAGCCGCCCGAGGCCAGGGACGCGGGGGCGACGAGCCGCTCGGGCGCGGGGGCGAGGCTCCGGTAGACGACGCGGGCCGCGTGGCGGTCGTAGGGGTGAAGGGCGAGGTGCTGCGCGAGCTCTGGGCCCCACGCGGAGAAGTCGGGGCCCTTCCTCTGCCAGAAGGCGCGGGCGGTCGTCCACCAGGAGGGGGCGCCGGCGGTGGACTCGCCTCCCAGCTGTCTCCAGGCGTCGAAGGCCGCCAGCTCCTGGTCCTCCGTCAATCCCATCCGCGCCCGTGCGGCGACCCACTCGCCCCGGGCGCCGTCGACGTCCTTCAGCGCGACGAGGAGCCTCGCCCGCTCGCGGGCCTCCGAGAAGTGCTCCGGGTCGGGAAGGCGCCGGAACCACCGTACGCCGGCGGCGCGATCGTGCCGGGAGAGGACGTCGACGAGCGCGGCGATCCCCTCGCGCCAGGACCACTCGCCGCGCGCCCAGCTGCGCTCGAGCTCGGCGAGGAGGGCGGGGCGGTCCGAGGGGGGCTTCAGCTCGAAGGCGAGCTCCCAGATGCCGGCGGGAGCGGCCGCGGCGGCGATCCTCTCCTCCACCCGCGGGAGGAGGAGCGCGGTCGCCCGCGCGAGAAGGCCGGGACGCTTTCCGTCACGGACGATTCGGAGGGCCTTGAGGACCGGCGACCCGGCTTCGCCGTACGCTGCAGGGGACTCCGACTCCTCCGTCGAAGACGAAAGCTCGGGCTCGCCGAGGGCCAGGGGCGCGACGAGGCCGCCGGGCCGCTCGAGAAGCGCGCCGAGGCGCGCGAGGGCCGCGTCGTCGTCGCCGCGGGCGACGTCGGCCCGGAGCAGGAGAAGGTCGAGATCCGTGCCGAGGTCCCCGGAGCGCCGGGCGACTTCCAGAAGGCGCGTCGTGTCGGGGAGGGCCTTCGCCGCCGCGAGGCCGTCCGCGCGCAGGGGCGGCGCGAGGCGGCCGAGGACCGGCGCCGCGTGGCCGACGAAGCCGGGCAGCTTCGAGGCCGCGGCGACGGGGAACGGGCCGGCGTCGCGGATCCAGACCTCGCGGAGCCAGGTGTCCAGCCGGTCGACGGAGAGCCTGTCGAGTCGGCTCCCCCAGCGGGCGGCGAGGGCGCCGCGGTACTCGGCCTCGTCGACGGGTTTCATCGCCGCGACGGCGGCGGGGCCCTCGCGGTCGCAGAGGAAGGCCAGGAGCCCGGACGCGACGGGCGTTGCCGGGTCGAGGTGAGAGAAGGGCGGCGCGAGGCCGAGAGAGGCCGCGGTCCGCTCCCAGGTCCGGAAGAGCGTCTCGGGGGCGCGCCCCTGTCGGGAGCGGACTTCCGAGCGAAGGAGACCCTCGGCCTTCCGCTTCCCGTCCTCGCCGCCTGTCGCCACGAGGAGGCGGAGGCGGCGCGAGAGTCGGTCGGCATTGGAGAGGTCGGTGGACCACGCCTCGTCGAGGGCGAGGGCGAGAGGAAGGCCGCCGAGCGCCTCGGCCGAGCGGACGGCGGCGAGGGCGCGCGCCGTCTCGCCGCCGCGCGAGGCGGCCTCGAGCGGGACGAGGGGCGCGTCGGCAGAGCCGTCGCGAAGGCGGGCGAGGGACTCGAGGACGAACCAGGGCGCAGCGGGGCGAAGGCCCCAGAGGCGCGCGGGGGCCCGGCCGGCGTCGGTCCCGGAGCCGGAAACGAGGTCGTCGCCCTGGTCTCCCGGGAGCGACGCGAAGTCGGGCCACGTGAAGCGCCGATCCGCACCGAGGAGCTCGCCGACCGTCCGCGGTCCGCGGAGGCGGACGACGTCGGGGTTCGAGGCGGCGCCGGGGACGCCCCGAACGAGGTCTTCGAGGGCGCCGGCGACGCGGTCGGCGGCGGCGTTGCGCGCCAGCCGCTCCGGGGTGTCGGCGACGCCGCGAGGCGGCGCGGGCGCGCCGCGGAGGAACCAGGCGCGGCGCGTCTCGTCCGTCAGGAGCGGGACCAGGGGCTTCACGTTCCACGAAGAGCCGGTCGCGGCGAGGAACCGCTTCCACGCGCCGGGAGCCCGGAACCAGCCGTCGACGCTGCTTCTCCAGCCGGCGTTCTCGGGAAGGGCGGCGAGGCGCGCGAACGCCTCGACCGGGAACCAGGAGGCATACGGAACGGCCCGCGTCACGGGCGCCGTGCCGAGGACCTTCGCGTCGAGGTCGGCCACGAGAGGCGCCAGGGCCGGGCGGAGCGCGGCGTCGTCCTCGCGGGTCGCGAGGAAGCTCACCCAGTCCGCGTGGAAATCCGTGCGGGCGAGGCGGAGACGGCTGGATCCGTCCTTCGCCGCCGCCCACTCCACAGGGCGGAGTCCGGCGACGAACGCCTCGGGCGGGTCGCCTCCCCAGAACGCCTTCGCCTTCGGGACGCGGGCGAGGAGACGGCGTGAGAGGGCCGCCTCGAAGCGCGTGAGCCCGGCCGACTCCGCGAAGGGGTGAAGCCGCGCCACGGCCGTGTCGTCGACGGTCCCGTCGGCACGGAACACCCTCCCGAGGATCTCCTTCTCGAGCGCCTCGCGCTGCTCGGGGAGGGCGACGCGCGAGAAGGTCCAGCCGGATTCCTGCAGGAACTCCTCGTCGGCGGCGAACCGCGCGAAGAGGCGCGGGAAGGCTCCGGCGCGGAGCGCGATCTCGGTCCGCTCGTAGTTCTCGAGCGGGACCTCGACGACACGGGCCGGATCTCCGCCCGGGGCGGCGAGCTCCCAGGCGGCGTTCGCCCGTCCGAGCCTCAGGTACCGCCTTGCCGCGCGGGCGGTCCGCCGCGCGGCCTCCTCCCGGGCCTCGTCGCCGCCGGCGGCGAGGACGGCGGCGATGGAGGCCCGGTCGACTTCGAGCGCCTTCCTGACGTCGCCGGCCTTCACGTAGAGCGACGCGCGCCACGAGGCGACGCCTTCGTCGGCGAGGCGGGTCTTCGCCCACCCCTCGAGGAAGTCCGCGGCCTCGCGGCTGCGTCCCTGCAGCTCGAGGAGGCCGACCGTTTCGCGCGTCAGCTCCTCGCGCTCGGGCGCCACCGAGACCGCCTCGCGCGCGGCGGCGACGGCGCCGTCGAGATCGCCCTGAAAGGCGCGTACCTCGCGGACCGCGACGGCCCACCGGACGTCGCGGGGGCTGCGCACGCGCTGCTTCTGGAAGAAGTCGAGGAGCTCGCCGGCCTTCCCGGCCCGCACGGCGAGGCGGCACGCCTCGCGCAGCCAACCGCGGTCGGTCCGGCGGTTGAGGGCCTCCACGTAGAGGTCGACGCCCGTCGCGGGCTTCCCCTCGTCGCGCGCCGCCCCGGCGAGGGCGGCCCAGAGGTCGGGGCGGAGCTCCTCGGGAAGCGAGGCGCTCCCGGCCTTCGCGAGGGCCGTCGCGTCGACGTCCTTCCCCTCGCGCCAGTCGAGCCGGGCCGAGAGGGCGAGCGCGCCGACTCGGGCGTGCGGCTCGAGGGTGTAGGAGAGGAGCCTTTCGACGCTCCGGCGGGCCCGCGCGAGGTCCTTTCGCGAGAGCGACTCCCGGACGACGCGTTCGGTCAGCCGCTCGCGGTGCCCCTCGGCCGCGCGCCCCGCTGCGGCCTCGAGGGCGTCGAGAGCCTCGGCGTCGCGCCCGGACCGGAAGAGGTAGGCGGCCTGGTCCTCGAGGAGGCCGAGCGACCAGGGGAACCGGCGCGTCGCGTCGCGGAAGGCGGCGACGGCGTCCCCACCCGACTTCTCGAGGAAGCGGGCGTGGGCGGCGAGAGTGCGGATCTTCGTTGCGCCGTCGGGGAGGGCGTCGACCCGGGGGAGGAGCCCCGCCCACGCCGCCTTCGCGTCGGCGGGGCGGCCGCGGTCGAGAAGCCAGGCCGCGCGCGCGACCTCCTTCGGGATCCGGGCCTCCTCCGTCGGAAGGAGGTCGGCCTCGCGGGAGAGGAGGAGGCTCTCGAGCGTCGTGGCTCCGTCGCCGCCGGCCCAGCGGGAGTCGGCGAGGGAGCCGGACCAGGTGCGGACCGAGGAGAGGAAGATCGGGCTCGTCGCCCGGGGCGCCATCTCGAGCGTCTTCTTCCAGAGGGCCTCGCCGACGGCCGCGGTCCCGCGCCTCTCGGCAGGGCGCGTCTCCTCGCGACGTTCCGCGCGCGCGGCGCGAGCCACCGGGTCGTTCGGGAGGTCCATCCAGTCGTCCCAGCCCTCGGCCTCGCCCGGCTCCAGCGCTGCGAGCGGGAGATACGAGGCGAGGGTCGCCTCGTCGGCGGGTTTGCCCGGTGCGAGGCGGGCGATCCGGGAGACGAGGAGGTCGCGCACGGCGTCGCGCCCCACGAGCCGCGAGAGGCGCTGGCGCGCGCGCCAGCCGCCGTCGCCGTCGTCGGCGAGGGCGGCGACGTACTCCGAGATGGCGCCGTCCCTGTCGCGAAGCTCCTCCCGGAGGACTCCGGCCTCGAAAGCGTGGAGGGCGGGCTGCCCGAGACGCGAGCGCCCGGACGTGAGGACCTCGAGGGCCTCGGCGAAGCGGCCGTAATCCCAGAAGACGGTCGCCGTCTCGAGGATCGTGTCGGGTTTTCGTGGCGAGGCGGCCAGGACCTTCCGGAAAGCGTCGCCCGCCGGGGCGGGCCGCTCGAGGTCCTGCCACATCTCGCCGACCGGAGTGAAGAACGGGGAGGGGTCCGCGGCCGCGGCCGCCGCGCGGGCGGCGATCCGCTCGGCCGCGGCGGCCCGCTCGGGCGAGAAGGCCGAGAGGGAACGCTCGAGCGAGATCGCCTCGGAGGCGTGGACAGGGTCGCCCGGGTAGGCCCCGGAGAGCGCCTCGGCGAAGGGCACGGCCCGTTCGAACCGGGACAGGCGCGTCCAGCCGTCTAGGAGGAGGACGTTCTCGACCGGGGTCTTCATTGGGGATTCCTCGAGGCGGCGGAGGAATGCCTCGAGAGCCCCCTTCTGTACGAGGGCGTCGACGAAGCGCCCCCTCCTCGGGGCGTCGGCGTAGAGGACGGCGTCGCGCCGGAGCGCGAGGAGGGCGTCGTCCACGACGGCGCGGTCCTTCACGGCCTGCGGCCGCTGCGCCTTCGTCGGCTCGAAGGCGGAGCGCGCGAGAAGGCGCGCCTCGGCGCGGTCGAGGACGGCCGGGCTCGCCGGGAAGCGCTGCAGCGCGCGGAGGGCGAGGAAGTCCGAGAAGAGGACGTACGGGTTCGGCTGCTCCTCGAGGGCGACGACGGCGCTGGCCAGCATCGGGTCGCGGGCGAAGAGAGCGGAGCCCCGGAAGCTCGCGACGACCTCCTCTCCGAGCGCTTTCAGCTCCGACGTGCGCTGTCGACGCGCGTACCAGCGGGCGAGCTTCTTCCACCACTCCGGCCCCTCGAAGGCCGCGATGGCCTTGCGGTAACGGGGCTCGAGGTCGTCGTCGAGCTTCCAGGAGGTGAGCCGGTCCACCGCGCGCAGCCATACGCTCTCGGCCTTCGGCAGCCGGTCCATCTCCCCGAGGAGGAGGCCGAGGCTCGCCCGGTGGGAGCGGTCGCGATCGTCCAGCCGGACGATCGCCTCGTCGAGGACGCGGTCGTACTCATCCGTTCCCGGTCCCGCCGCGAGGCGGCGCTTCGGCGTCTCGCCGCCTGCCTCGCCGCGCCCTTGCCACTCTCCCTCCTCGAAGTCGGGCCCTTCGGCGTCCTCGGCCGTCCGGCCCGGCACGCTGCCGTCCGGGGCGAGGAGCGCGAGGCGCTCCGTCCAGAGTGCGAGCTCCCTCTCGAGGGGCGCCTTCGTCTGTCGCATCGCCAGGAGCGCCACGCGACGCGCCTCGGCCCGGGTCGCCGGGGAGCCGCCGTCGGTCCGGGCGAGGAGCCCGAGAGCCTCGTCTCCCTTTCCACGCTCGACGAGCCGCTCCATGACCGCCACGTGGAGGTCCGGGAGGGCCGGATGGCTCGGGCTGCGCCGCTCCAGCTCGGCGACGAGCAGGCGCCCGGCGCGGAGAGTCTTCTCGGGCAGGCGCTGCGCCTCGAGCTCGGCGAGCGCCTCGCCGGGGACGAAGCCCGTGAGGAGGAAGGAGAGCCCGGCCGTGGCAAAGCCGGGCGTCACGTCGGCGCGCGCCGCCCACCGGTAGGGCTCGTCGTTCAGCGTCCCCCAGCCGATCGGGCGCGATCCGGCGGCGAGCGCGAGGCGGGCGAGCGAAGCGAGGTCGTCGAGCTGCTCGGGAGCGGTGCCCGAGGCGGCCGCGGCGAGGCGGCTGCGGAACGCCTCGGGAATCGCGTCGAGCGCCTCGAAGAGCCGCGCCAGGACGAGCCGGTCGGCGCGGGCGAAGCCCGCCTCGTGCCTCAGCTCGACCTGCGCCAGCAGGTCGAGCGCGAGGTCGCTGCGACCCTTCCCTTCGAACCAGCGGGCGAGGAGCGTCGTGGAACGCGCGTCGTACCTCTTCTCGAGGTCGAAGCGGGCCTTCTCCATCCGCGCTCCGGCGACCGCGTCGGCGCGGCGGGCGAAGGCGGCGAGAGCCCGCGAAGAGGGGCTCCTGCCGGGGTCGGCGACGAACGCCTCGAGGACGGCGTAGGCCCCGTCCGGGTCGCCGTGGTCCCCCTTCAGGTCGGAGAGGACGAGGAGACGGGTCTCCTCGGGCAGGGCCTTCGCCCCGCGCAGCGCGTCCTCGGCCGCAGCGAGTCGGCCGGCCTTCTCGAGGGCGCGGATCCACTCCTCGACGAAGCCCGCGTCGGACGGGAAGAGCGAGGCGCGCTCGGCTCTCAGGGCGAGCGGGTCGGCGAGCGACGGGTCCTCGTCCGCCCAGCCGATCCGCTCCGTGGCGAGCGACTTGCGAACGGACTCCGGCGCGTCCGACGCGAGCGCCGACGTCGCCGCGGAGATCGCGAAGGGCCAGCGTCGGTACCGGGCGCCCCACCGGGCGGCCTCGGCCCACGCCGTTCCGCCGCTTCCCGTGGCCCACCGTGAGAGCGCCTCCTCTGCGCCTGCGAGGTCCCCGAGGTCGCGGCGCGCTTCTGCAAGGTGTCGAAGGGCTGCGAGGGAGGTCTCGCCCGTCGTCGCCGCCCGGCCTTCGAGCTCGGCGGCCAGCTCCTTCGTCGGCGTCGGGTAGTGGACGGTCCGTCCGTCGACGACCGTCTTCCTCACGAGAGCCGAGCTGAGAGCGTCGGCGTCGGTCAGGTCGGTCCAGGGCACGAGGCTGGCCGCCGCGCGAATCGCCGCGGGCTGGGTGGCCGCAGCGAAGGCGAAGGAACCGGCGAGGAGGAGGAGGAGAGACCGGCGGGGGCGAGTCGTTCCGGACATCAGCGGACCCTCAGCGTCGCGCGAGCGAACCCGTGGTTCCCCGCGCCGTCGATCGCCTCGAAGAGAACGGGAACGGAGCCTGTGACTCCCTGCGGGAGGAGGAGCTCGCCCGTGGACGCCTTTGCCGCGCCGTCCCATCGGAGCGGGACGGGGAGGCCGTCGCCGACGCGGGCCGTGAGGGCGACGACGTCGGCGTCGGCCCTTGCCGCGAGCGTGACGCGCGCGCCCGCCGCCGCGTCGTCGGGGAGCACCGGCGTCACGGTCGGCGCCGTACCGTCGACGACGACCCGTTTCGTCTCGACCGTGCTGGCACCCCCCCGGTCACGCAGGACGATCCTCACGTTCATCGGGCCGTCCGGTGTGCCGTCGGGGACGAGGAACCGGCCTTCCCACAGGTTCGACTTCGGGCGGCGGGCCAGGTCGAGCTTTCGGCCGAAGGGGAGGAGGGCGGCGACGGCGGCCGTCCCCGGGAGCGCCTCGACGCGGATGACCGGGTCGCCCGGCTGGATGCGCCGGGGGCGCAGGAGCGAGCGGGGCGCCGCGAGGAACGCCGTGTAGGGCGTGACGAACTTGTAGCGCCGCGAGAGATCGAGGATCTCTTCCACCCACTCGCGCTCCTCTCCCTCCAGCTCGATGCGGCGGAGGAGGTCGTCGACCCGGGCCCGCGCCCAGCGGCGCGGCAGGTCCCGCGCCTCGAGGGAGCGCTCGGGAAAGGCGGCCGGTACGGTCGCGCCGGCCATCTCGATCGTCGTCTTCGCCGGCTCGGCGTACCGCCCGACCCAGCCGGAGAGGGAACCGGCGAGAGGCGGCTGCGTCATCACGCCGTAGACGTCTCGCGGCTTCGGGTCTCCTCCCTTGACGGCGAACGGGAGGCCCGCCTTCACGCGCCCCTTCCCGTCGTCCTTCGGGAGGTCGGCGAGAAGCTGCGCCAGGAAGAGCGCTTCGCCGGCGGGCGGCTGGGACGCGCTGCCCGGAGGGAGCGGGAGGAGCTGGCGAGACGCGGCCGAGAAAGCCTCGCGCCTCTCCTCGCCGGTGAGGACCGTGAAGAGGGGGCGCCCCTGCGCGGCCTTCCCGAGATCTCCGGGCGGCTCGGCGCCGTCGGTCACGAGGACGACCCGGGCGGACGAGTCGTTCGGAACGAGCGCGGCCGCGGCGCGGACGGCGGAGGCCGTGTCGGTCCCCGGGGCGAGGAGGCGGGAACGGAGGTGGCCGAGCGCGGCCTCCTTCGCCGTTTCCGTCGCCGGGAGCAGGCCCGACGGATCGGGCGCCGGGGACCGGTCGAACGGCACGACGACGAGCCGGTCGGCGGGCCCGAGGCGGGAGAAGAGCCGGTTCAGGAAGGCCCAGCCGGTCTCGAGGCTTCCCCAGCGATTCGAGAGAGACGTGTCGAAGAGGACCGCGACCGAAAGCGGCGACCGGGAGGCCGCGGTCCCCGGCACGCCGGCCGCACCGCTCGCGGAGGGCCGGTGCTCGAGGAGGAAGAAGCCGTCCTTCTCGGGCGGGACGTCGGAGAGGCGCTCCCACGGGGCGAGGGCGAGGCCGTCGGGGAGACTCCCGTCCGGGCTGCGGAACGCCGAGAAGACGAGCGGCGCGGACGAGGCGGGACGGAGCCGTACGACGACGTCCTTCGCGAGCGGGACGTCGCTCCCGCTGAACCGGGCCGTCCTGCCGCTGACGGCGAGCGGCAGGGCGGAGGGGGGCGCGTCGAGGAAGGCGCCGTCCTCGAGGGTCACGTTCACCACGAGGCTTCCCGCGCGGGTAGGCTCGCCCTCGCCCGGGCGAAGGGGAACCCTCAGCTCGCCGGTGCCGTCGGCCCACGGCACCTCCTCCTGGTACTGCAGCTCCAGCCGCTTCGTCCCCCAGGCAGGAATGGGGGCGACCTTCACGGAGAAGACCGCGCCCCCCGAAGGGCGGCCGGGCCCGCCGCCCGCGGCGGGCGCGTCCTCCTCCTCTCCCTGCTGGAGGAGGCCGGGGTCGATGCGCCGCGTCGTCAGCTCCTCGTAGATTGCGCGGGCCCTCTTCTTCTCGACGATGACCCCCGGGATCCTGACGAGGCCGTCCCAGACGGCGAAGTCGCCGACGGCGCCTGAGGGGGAGAGGCGGAATCGCCACGTCCCTTCCTGGACCTCCCCCGTGTGGTTCTCGAAGACCTGCTTCACGTTCACCCGCGCGTATCCGCGGGACACGCCGACGTCGACCGTCATCTCCCTGAGCGACAGGACTCGCGGGTCCGGCCGTCCCGTGGAGGTCGGGACGAGGAGGCCGGTCTGCGCGGATGCCGGGAACGTGGCGAGGACGAGGAGGAGAGGGACGGCTCGATTCATCGTGTCTCCGGCAGGGTGGCGGACGGAAGGCGGAGGAGGCCTTCCGACGTGCCGACGAAGAGGAGGTCCGGCGATTCCCTCGGGAAGGCCGCGAGGGCGAAGACGTCGGGAGAAGGGAGCGGCAGGTCGACGCGGGAGAAGCGGGTCCGGCCGCGGTCGGAGCACCAGACTCCGGAACCGTGCGTCCCGGCGCAGAGGCGGCCGTCGGGCAGCGCGAGGAGGGCGCCCGCGTTCACCCTGAGGTCGCGCGTCTCGGGGAAGGCCTCCCACCGCGGTCCTCCGTCGGCCTCGCGCCGGACGGCGAGGCCGCCGCCGTACGTCGCGACCCAGAGGTCGTCCCCGGCGGGGAGAAGCGCGGTCACCCACGGGTGCGGGAGCTTCCCCTCGCCCGGCAGGACCCTTTCCGTCACGCGCCGCCTTTCGATCCGGCCGAGGCCGGTGGGGGTACCGACCCAGAGCGCTTCGCCGTTCGCCGCAAGGGCGTAGGCCTGGTTCCCCGGGAGGCCGTGGAAGGCCGAGAGGAGACGTCTCTCGGGGAGGAGGACCCCCAGCCCGTAGCCGACCGCGAGGCCGGAGCCGGTCGACGCGAGGGCGAAGGCCGCCCCGGCGCCCTCGAGCGGGCGGGCCTGGCCGTCCGAGAGCCGGAAGGCGCCCCGGAGCGTCGCGGCGTAGACGGCGCCCCCCGACGGAAGGAGCGCGTTGACGCCCCAGGCGTCCGCGGAGGGAACGGTCGTCGACCGGAACGGCTGCGAGCGCGGGTCGGCCGTCGCGACGCCGCCCTCGAAGAAGCCGAGCCAGAGACGGGAGCCGTCGGTCGCAAGGGCGTTGACGTGCGGCAGCGGCAGGGCCGCCGGGCGCTCGCGGAGGCGCTCGAAACCGCGGGCGGGGTCGAAGCGGTGGAGCCCGGAGGGACCGTCGGCGAGCAGGCGGCCGCCGGCGACGAAGAGGCGGCGGAAGCGTTCCGGCGCCGGGGTCTCCCTTCTCGAGCCGTCGGGCCGAAGCGACGAGACGCGGGGCGGCCCGTCGACGGGAAGGAACCAGAGCGCTCCTTCCCAGCGGACTCCCGCCGTCGCGTCGGCTCCGCGGGCGTAGGCGGAGAGCCGGGCGGCGTCGAGCGGGCCGCGGGCCGCACCGGCCGCCGTCGCGACCCAGAGGTCGTCGCCGAGGACCGCGACGCTCTCGACCCACGGGTCGGGCGTTCCGACGAGGCGCGGCGCCGCTCCGCCCCGCGAGACGACCCTGAGCCCCTTCTCACCTCCGGCCGCGATCTCGCCCCCGGGGAGGAGCGCGAGGGAGCGCACGGGGGCGTCGTCGAGCTTCTCGATCTCGGCGGCGCCCCAGGGGGCGCGGAAGAGCCCCTGCCTCGCGCCGAGGAGGAGCTCGCCGCCGTCCGACTCCGCGAAGGCCCGGACCTCGAGCTCGCCGAACCCCGTCGTGGCGCGCTCGGGCCCGGAGGCGCCGAGCCGCCCCCAGCCGCCTCGCTCGAGGCCGTAGACCGCCGTTTCCCTCCACGAGGCGACGGCACAGAGGCGGAGCGAAGGGAGGCCGTCGAGGACGTCGAAGGTCCGGTCTCCCGCCACGAGTCCCGACCCCGTCGCGAGGTGGAGGACGCCCGCGACGTCGGCCGCATCGGAGACCCGGCCGTCACCGGCGAGCGCGCCCGTCGCCTCCGGGCGCTCCGCGGCGACGAACGCGAGGGGCCGGACGCGGTCGGAGCGGAGGCGTTCCGGCGCCGATTCCCGGGAGACGGCCTCGTCGATGCGCACGAGGAGGAGGGAAACGCCGAGGCCGACGGCGAGAAGGACGCCGGCCCCGAGGGCGAGCGCACGGCGCAGGACGGGGGTCATGTTCCGTCGAGTCTAACGGGGGAGAGGCTCCCGGGCGCCGGTCGCCGTTCCCTCCGGCGACGGGACCGGGCCTGCGGTCACCGCGCGCCCGTCATCGCGAGGACGGACTCGAGGTTCGCCCGCCCGCGCTCGTAGTCCGGGCGGAGACGCACGCACTCCTTCATGTGCCCGATCCCCTCCTCGACGCGCCCCGTGCGGACGAGGACGACGCCGAGGCCGTTGTGGGCGAGGTAGGCCGCGTGAGACGGGATCCTCAGCGCTTCGCGGAACTCCCGCTCGGCGTCGGCGAGCCGCGCCGCCTTCGTGAGGACGGTGGCGAGGTGGATGCGGATCTCGACGTCGGCCGGCTCGAGGCGCAGGGCGGCCCGAAGGTGCTCTTCGGCTTTCTCGAAGCGGCCCCGACCCTCCTCGAGCCGTCCGAGGTTGAGGAGGGTCGGGAGCGCGTCGGGCTTGATCTCGAGGGACCTCTCGAGGTGGACGACCGCCTCGTCCGTGCGGCCCGCATCGAGAAGCTCCTTGCCGTAGTTCGTGTGGCAGATGAAGCACTCGGGGTTGAGGGCGATCGTGTGGAGCCAGAGCGCCTCCGGGCTCCGGTACGGGATGGCCTGGCGGTACGACAGCGACCCGAGGACGACGAGACCCACGACGGCAGCGCCGCCGGCCGCGCGGCGCCACGCGGGCGCCAGCCTCCCGAGCGCGGCGGCGATCCCGCAGACCAGGCTCGCAGCGCCGACGGCGACGGCCTGGTAGGCGAAGTGGTCCGCGACCCAGGAGTAGCGCATCGCGTAGACGTCGAAGAAACCCATGGCCGGGAAGACGACGCCCCCGAAGAGGAGCAGCGCGGCGAGCGGACCCCGGAGGCCCCGGCGGCTCGCGGCGAAGGCCGCCGCGAGGGCCGCGAGCCAGCCGGCCGTCGGCAGCCACTGCACCGCCGAGCTCGCGTCGATCGTCCACCTCCGGTAGATGAAGGCGAGGTCGACGGGCCAGACGAGCTTGCCGGCGTAGAAGGCCGTCACTTGCCCGGCGAGGGCGAGCCGGTCCACGAGTCCGTGCGCCCACTCGTCGCCCTTCGCCTCGACGAAGTGCTTCTCGAGCCAGGCGGTGTGGAACGCCAGGCCGATGCCCACGGCGAAGAACGGCAGGAGGGGGCGGACGTCGGCCCAGCGAAGCCGGCCCCTCTGCCACCAGACGACGACGAGGAGGACGGCAGGAAGGACGCTCGCCGTCGTCTTCGCGAAGAGGGCGAGGGTGAGGAGCGCGAGCGCCGCGGCGAAGAGCACTCCGGGGCGCCGGAGAAGCGGAACCGGGGCGGTGGCCCCGCGCCTCTTCTTCCGCTTCTCCCTGCTTTCCACCGCGGCCGCGTCGCGCTCCTCGGCCGCGGCGCGCCAGGAGAGCCACGCGTGCGCGGCGAGGAGGGTGAGGACGAGGGAGAGGGTGTTCTTCCGTTCGGTGACCCAGGCGACCGATTCCACGCAGACGGGGTGGAGCGCGAAGGCGGCGGCGGCCAGCCAGGCGGCCGGCAGGCCGAGGCGCTTCAGGAACCTCCAGAGGAGGAGGGCGGCCGCGGCGTGGAGGAGGACGTTGACGAGGTGGTACCCGAACGGGTCGAGCCCCCAGAGGCGCTTCTCGACCCAGTAGGTCGTGAAGACGAGCGGGTAGTACTGCTCGTTCGCCAGGGGGTCCGTCCAGATGCGCCGCAGCCCGTCGAGCCCGTCCAGGGTCGGGTTCTCGGTGACGTAGGTGTGGTCGTTCCAGACGAACCCGGCGGAGAGGGCCGGCAGGAAGGAGACGACGACTGCGGCGAGGAGCGCCAAGGCGAGGGCCGTGTCGGTCTTGCCGCGCACGGGCGGAAGTTAGCATCCCGAGAGATTCGGGGCGGAAGGCTCTTCCGGCGGAGACGCCGTGCTACCTCTTGAAGAAGCCCGACTGAGGCGTCCCGGACGCCGGGGGGGCGCCGCCGCCGCCCATGATCCGGTTGTTGAGCTCCTTGATCCGCTCGTTGAGCTGGGCGATCCGGGCGGCGGCCTCCTGTCGGATCCGTTCGTTCTCCTGCCGGGCCTTCTGCAGCTCGCCCTCGAGCTCCTGGCCCCCCATCGCGTGCGACTCGATGACGCGGTCCTTCGTCTGGAGGTCTGCCTCGAGGTTCGCGATGAGGTCCTCCTTCTCCTGGAAGCGCAGCGCCCACTTCTCTTCCGCTTCCTCGTAGAGCTTCTTGATGTCCATGAGCTCGGTGATGGCGGAGAAGTCGTTGGCGGTCGGGGCCATGATGCCTCCTCGGAATTTCTCTTCGATCTGGGGGAAGAGCTTGCGGAGCTTGAGGGAGAGGTCCTCCGGGTACGCGGTCAGCTGCATCGCCTTCTGGTAGTCGATCGCGCCGTTGACCAGGAGCGCGATCAGGGACTGGTTCATCGACTGCATCTTGTAGTAGGTGACGGAGGACTCGATCTCGTCGAGGATCTCGTTCGAGTGCCCCTCCTCGATCAGCTTCGTGATCTTCGGGGAGTTGACGAGGATCTCGATGACCGGGATCCGCCCCTGCCCGTCGATCCGCTCGATGAGCTGCATCGAGCAGATCGCGCGCAGGACGAGGGCGATCTGCCGCCGGACCTGGTTCTGCTGGCCGCCGGGGCAGCTGTCCATGATCCGGTCGATCGTCTGGGCGGCGTTGTTCGTGTGGAGCGTCGAAAAGACGAGGTGCCCGGTCTCGGCCGCCGTGATGGCCGTCTGGATCGTCTCCCAGTCGCGCATCTCGCCGACCATGATGACGTCGGGGTCCTGCCGCATGGCGTTGCGAAGCGCCTCGTGGAACGAGATCGTGTCCGTCCCGACCTCGCGCTGGCAGACCGAGCCGAGGTTGTCCTGGAAGAGGTACTCGATCGGGTCCTCGACGGTGACGACGTGCACCGGGTGGCGTTCGGTGATCCCCTTGATGATCCCGGCGAGGGTCGTCGATTTGCCGGAACCGGTCGGGCCGGTGACGAGGACGAGCCCCGAGGGATAGTCGCAGAATGTGTGGATGACGTCGGGGAGGTGCAGCTCGGCGACGCTCGGGATCGTGAAGGGAATCCGGCGGAAGACGGCCGACCAGCTCCCTCTCTGGAGGAAGATGTTGCCGCGGAAACGCGCGAGCCCCTGGATGCCGTACCCGATGTCGACCGCGTAGTTCGCGGTCAGCTTCTCCTTCTGGTGCGGCGTGAGGATCGTGAGGACCATGTCCTCGATCTCTTTCGGGCTCAGGGGGTCGGTCTTCAGCGGGACGAGACGCCCGTTGATCCTGAGGAGCGGCGGTCGCCCCGGTTTGAGATGGAGGTCCGACGCCTCCTTCTTCGTCACGAACTTCAACAGTTCGGTGAGATCCATGCTCCTGATCCTCGCACGAAGCTTATACCGTTCCCGCCGGCGGACGGGTCCCCGGGCCGCGTCGCCGGGTGACGGTCCGGAGGAGGGCGCCCGCCTGGCGTCGCCCGCGGACCTCTCCCGTCGCGAGCGCCTCGTCGAGCGCCGCGAGGGCCCGACCGAGCGCGCTTCCTTGCGCGCCCGTGATGCGCGCGACCTCCTCGGCGAGGAACGGGCGCCGGGGGCGGAGCGCCTTCTCCAGGCCGTTCCTCCCGGAGAGGACCTCCGCCGCTTCCCGGGCCAGGGACCTGCCTCGCGACCCGTGCGCGGCGGCGACGTACTCGACGGCCTCCCGCGAGAAGGGCGCCGCGCGGCGCAGGAGGAGGACGGCGTCCCGCCGCGATGGCGCGTCCGGGGGCCGGGGAAGCGCGAGGAGCGACTCGGTGAGGCGCTGGTCCCGACGGCTCGCGCGGAGCGCGGCGAGCGCCGCCCCGGCGCAATCGGGTCCGGCCGGGGCGAGGAGGAGAGTCCGGAGGAGGCCCGGGCCTGGGCCGTCGCCCGCGCGGCGGAGAAGGCGGAGCCCCCGGCGTCGCGCGACCTCGGGAACGCCGGGGAGGAGCGACCGGAGGGCGCCCCACTCCTCGAGCCGCCGGAGAGCGCGGGCCGCGGAGCTCGGCCCGGCCGAGAGGATCGCGTCGAGCTCGGCGAGCCGTCTCTCCGGGGCGACGCTCTCGAGGCGAGGAGCGGCGAGGAGGAGCTCGGGAAGCACCGTCGGGTCGAGGCGGAAGCCCGGGAGGCGCTCGAGGAACCGGGCCGCGCGCGCGACGCGGAGGGGATCCTCGAGGAGGACTCCGTCGCGGGGGAGACTCAGGCGTCGCGCCCGGAGGTCCTCGAGCGCCGGGCCGGGCGCCAGGAGGCGGGCGCCGGGGAAGGCGAGACCGAGAGCGTTGACGGTGAAGTCGCGCCGGGCGAGGTCGTCGGCCGGGTCGCCGTCGGTCTCCCAGACGTCGACCGACGTCGGCCCGAGCGGGACGTGCAGGATGCGGCGGGGCGCCCGACCGATGGCGACCGCGCCGACGCCTCCGAGGCGGGCGAGGGCCGCGGCGAAGGCCGCCGCGCTCTCGCGGGAGACGGCGAGGTCGAGGTCCCCCGGCGGAAGGCCGAGAAGGGAGTCTCTCAGGGCTCCGCCGACGACGAGGAAGGGGACGCCGGTATCCGCGGAGGCGCGTCGGGCGAGCCGGAGGGCGCGGCGCCTCGCGAGGCGCCGCAGCGCGGCGCGCGGCTCGGGGTGTGCGCTCACGGCAGGGACCGACGGTAGGGGAGCGGCCCGGGGCCGTCAAGCCGCTGGCTATACTCGTCCGCGTGAGGATCGACCGCGAGCTGGTCCGCAGGGTGGCGCGGCTCGCCGCGCTCGACCTCGGGGACGGGGAGGACGACCGTCTCGCCGGCGAGCTGACCCGCGTCGTCGAGCACTTCGAGGCGCTCAGAGGCGTGCCGGACGAGATCCTCCCGCCGCTTTCGGACCCGCCGGCTGCACCACTGCGGGCCGACGTTCCGTCGGGCGTTCCGGGCGAACGGCCTTTCGCCGGGGCCAACGCCCCGGAGAGCGCGCACGGGCATTTCGTCGTTCCGCGGGTCGTGACGAGGGACCCGTGACGAGAGGCCTCGACCTCCTCCTCGACGGCCCGGCCCACGAGCTGTCCGTCGCCGTCGCATCCCGCCGCGTCTCCGCGCGCGAGGTGGCCCTCGTCGCGCTCGGCCGCGCCGAGGAGAGCCGGCGGCTCCACGGGGCGTTCCTCCACGTCGCCCCGAAGGAGGCGCTCGAGGCGGCCGACGACGTCGACCGCCGGCTCTCCGCCGGCGAGAAGCTGCCTCTGGCAGGTGTTCCCGTCGCCGTGAAGGACAACGTGAACGTGGCGGGCCTCCCGACGACCGCGGGCTCGCGGATCCTCACCGGGTTCGTCGCGGTCGACGACGCGACCTGCGTTTCCCGGCTGAAGGCGGCCGGGTGCGTCGTCGTCGGCAAGACGAGCTGCGACGAGTTCGGGATGGGGTCGTCGAACGAGAGCTCGGCGTTCGGGCCGGTCCGAAACCCGTGGGATGCCTCCCGCGTTCCCGGGGGCTCCTCGGGAGGGTCGGCCGCCGCCGTGGCGGCGCTCGCCGTCCCGCTCGCCATCGGCACCGACACCGGCGGCTCGGTCCGCCAGCCCGCGTCGTTCTGCTCGCTCGTCGGGGTGAAGCCGACGTACGGCCGCGTCTCCCGCTACGGCCTTCTCGCCTACGCCTCGTCCCTCGACCAGGCCGGCCCCCTCGCGCGCTCGGTGAGGGACGCGGCCCTCGCCCTGGCGGCGGTGTCCGGCTCCGACCCGCGCGACGCCACGTCGCTCGCCGCCCCCCCGCCCGACCTCCTCGGACATCTCGAGGAGGGGGTGGAAGGAAAGAGGATCGGCCTCCTCGCCGAGGCGGAAGCGCCGGAGGGAGGGCTGGACACCGACGTCGCAGGGGTTCTCGAGTCCACGGCCCGGCGGCTCGAGGCGGCGGGGGCGACGCTGGTCCGCGTCTCCGTCCCGCGGGTCGCGGTCGGCGTCGCCGCCTACTACGTCCTCGCGACCGCCGAGGCGTCGTCGAACCTCTCCCGCTACGACGGCGTGAGGTACGGGGCGAGGCAGGACGGGGACGGGCTTGCCGGCCTCTACCGCGCGACCCGGACCGCCGGGTTCGGGTCCGAGGTGAAGCGCCGAATCCTCCTCGGCACCTTCGCGTTGTCGGCGGGCTATCGCGAGGCCTGGTACGAGCGCGCCCAGCGCGTGCGCGCGCTCCTCGCGCGCGACTTCGCCGAAGCCTTCCTCGCCTGCGATGCGATCCTCTGTCCGACGGCCCCCGGGCCGGCCTTCCGCATCGGGGATAGGAGCGACGACCCGCTCGCGATGTACCTCGCGGACGTCTTCACCGTGCCGGCGAGCCTCGCCGGGCTCCCGGCCCTCTCCGTTCCCGCGGGCTTCTCGCGGGTCGGGCTCCCGATCGGGATGCAGCTCGTCGGCCCCGCCGGTTCCGAGCCCCTCCTCCTCTCGACAGCCCGCGCCGTCGAGCGGTCGTCGGGTCGGTGGACCCCTCCGCCGGGTGCGATCCGTTGACGCGGCTCTCGCTCCGGGTCGCGCTCCTCCTCCTCGCGATGGGGGCCTCCCTCTCGGTGGCCCAGGACGCGAAGAGGAGGGTGGTCGTGTCCGAGGACTTCGCGGCCGTCCTCGAGAACGGGGAGATCGCCGTGGAGGCGCGCCCCCTGGAGGGCGAGACGGCCGCGGCTTTCGCGCGGCGCGTCTCGCGCGACGAGGCGACGGCGGCGAAGCTCCTCGCGCAGCCGGCGCCCCCCGGGCGCAAGCGCGCCGTCGTCCTGCCGTACGGGAGCCTCTCGGACGAGACCCGGTTCGCCGCGGTGCGCGCGCTGTTCCCCTCCGACGTCAGGGCGACGATGGGCTGGTTCCACGTCCCGGTCGGCACGGAGCCTCTCTCCTCGATTGCCGCCTGGTTCACGGGCGACGCACGCCTCGCGGGCCGCATCGCGGAGCTGAACGGGCTGGCCGGCGACTCTGCCACGCGCGGGACGCTCGTAAAGGTACCGGTCGAGCTCCTCCTCGCCCCTTTCCGGGACGCCGAGCCCATCCCCGACGAGGAACCCCCGCGCCTCGAGTACGGCGCGGACGAGAAGGGGCGGTACGCCGTCTACCGCCTGAAGCGGAAGGAGGCGCTCTACTCCGCCGTCGTCGTGCGCTTCACCGGGCGCATCCATGCGGAGGACGTCATCCAGCTCGCGCTGAACATCGCCCTCCGGTCGGGCATCGTGGACGTCCACGCGATCCCGGTGGGGTTCCCGATCAAGATCCCCCTCGACTACCTCTCCGAGGAGCACCTGCCGCCGGACCACCCGAAGGCCGTGGCCCTCGAGAAGGAGAGAGCCGAGGCGGCCCTCTTCGCCACGCCCGAGAAGGCCCGAGGGCTCGCCGGCGTCCGCGTCGTCATCGACGCCGGGCACGGCGGCCGCGACACGGGGACCCTCCACCACGGCGTCTGGGAGTCGACCTACGTCTACGACGTCGCCTCGCGCCTCCGGCAGGTCCTCCTCGAGACCACGAGGGCAGAGGTCGTGATGATGTCGCGGGAGCCGGGCCTCGAGTGGAAGGTCCTCGACCAGGACCGGCTTCCCGACCGGAAGACGCGCGTCCTCCTGACGGACCCGCCCTACCGGCTGGACGACGCCGTGGCGGGGGTCAACCTCCGCTGGTACCTCGCCAACGCGATCCTGAGGCGGCCGGGCCCCGGCGGAAAGCCGATTCCGCCGGAAAGGACGGTCTTCCTTTCGATTCACGCCGACTCTCTCCACCCGTCCGTCCGGGGCGCGATGGCCTACGTCCCGGGCGAGCGTTTCCTCCGGGCGAGCTACGGTCGTGCGACGCCGTTCTACAGGGGCTTTCGCGAGGTGCGCGAGGCCCCGGTCGTCTCCTTCACGAAAAAGGAGAGGGTCCTGGCGGAGGGGGCCTCGACCTCGCTGGCCGAGAAGCTGATCGGAGCCTTCCGGCGCCGCGATCTCCCCGTTCACCAGTTCCGGCCGGTGCGCACGCACGTCATCCGCTCCGGGCGCGAATGGGTCCCGGCCATCCTCAGGTACAACAAGATCCCGAACCGGGTCCTCTTCGAGCTCTCGAACCTCTCGAACGAGGAAGACCGGAAGATGACGGTGACGAGGGCGTTCCGACAGCAGGCCGCCGAGGCGCTCGTGGACGGGCTCGTCGCCTTCTTCGGCGGGAGCCTCGAGCCTCCCGGAGAGGGCGTCGCCGCGACGCCCTCACAGGCGGCCACGGCGGCTGCCCCGCAAGCCACCCCGACCCCGGAGGCGAAGCGGCCCACGCCGACGCCGACGAAGAAGCCGGCGGAGCTTCGGAAACCGGCCACCCGTCGTCCGGCCCGCAAGCCCTAGGCGGCGGGAGGGCGGACCCGCTCCCTCCGGGCCAGGGCGAGCCCTCCCAGGACGACGGCGGCCGAGACGACCTTCGCTCCCGAGAACCTCTCGCCCGTCCAGAGCGCGGAAGAGATCCCGGCCAGGATCGGAACCAGGACGCCGATCCGCGTCGTCGCCGCGACCCCGAGGACGGCGAGGCCCCTGGCCCAGAGCCGGAACGAGACGTACAGGGGGAAGGCGGCGGAGAGGACGAGGATCGCCCAGGTGCCGGCGGAGACCTGCGCGTAGTCCTGCCGGATCATCGAGGGGGCGCACCAGGCCAGGAGGACCGGGGTCCCGAGCGCGAAGGTCGTCGCGAGCGCCGTCGCGTGCGGGATCCGGGTCGAGAGACGCGACGACGTGACGCTGTAGACCGCCCAGAGGGAGGCCGAGGCGAGGCAGAGGAGGTTCCCGGAGAGGCCGCCGAGGTCGGCCGACCCGTGCGCGGCCACGAGGAACCCGGCGACGCCGAGCCACGCGATCCCGGTTCCGGCCACCGCCGGGCGCGGTATCCGCTCGTACCCGAGTGCCCCGACGAGGAGGAGCGCCAGCAGCGGCGACACGGAGTTCATGAGGGCGGCCGCGAAGCCGCTCGTCCTCGCGACGCCCAGTGCGAAGAAGAGCTGGTAGACGCCCACGCCGGACATCGCGAGGAGCAGTCCGGGGAGCCGCAGGCCGCGGGGGGGGAGGATCGCCGCGCCGTTTCGCACGGCCCAGCCGACGATGAGGCCCGCGGCGAGGAGGAACCGCCAGCCCGTGTAGGCGAGGGGAGAGAGCTCGAGATAGGCGATCTTCGTCGCCGGGTAGTTCACGCCCCAGACGAACACGCAGAAGAGGACGCCGAGGACGGCCTTCGAGCGGGGGCTGAGGGGCGCGGGCAAGGGGTTCTCCTCTGCTATATTTCCCGGGCTTTCGCGGCAGAGAACGGCGCGCGACCCTCGCCGCGCTCTGCCCGTCCGCGGAGGGACTGCACGACGATGCTAGAGGTTGAAGCGCTCCGCAAGTCGTTCTACGGGACGGTGGCCGTCGACGACGTGTCGTTCCGGGTCGAGAGCGGGGAGATCCTGGGCTTCCTCGGCCCGAACGGCGCCGGGAAGACGACGACGATGCGGATGATCACCGGCTTCCTCGAGCCGGGTGCCGGCAGGGTGACGGTCGACGGCATCGACGCCGCCGCCCGGCCCCGCGAGGCGAGGGCCCGCATCGGCTACCTCCCCGAGACCCTCGCCCTCTATCCCGAGATGCGGGTGAGGGAGTACGTGAAGTTCCGGGCGGAGCTCTGCGGCGTCCCGCGGAGGGAGACGAAGGCCCGCGTCGACGACGCTCTCGCGACCTGCTTCGTGGACGACGTGGCCGGCAAGCCGATCGGCAACCTCTCGAAGGGGTACCGGCAGCGCGTCGGCCTCGCGGCCGCCCTGGTCCACGGGCCGAAGGTCCTCGTCCTCGACGAGCCGACGGTCGGCCTCGACCCGCGCCAGATCGTGAAGGTCCGCGAGCTGATCCGCGACCTCCGGAAAGACCACACGATCCTCCTCTCGACCCACATCCTCCCGGAGGTCGAGCTCGTCTGCGACCGGGTCGTCATCATCGACCGCGGCAAGATCGTCGCCACCGGCACGCCGGAGACCCTCCGGCAGCAGCTGACCCAGACGCCGGGCCTCTCGGTCGGGCTGAAGGGGGAGATCCCCGAGGCGGACGGCGTCCTGAGGCAGCTCCCCGGAGTCCTCCGGGCCGCGCGCATCGGCGCCGGGGGCGAGACGCGGGTCCTCCTCGAGTCGGAGCGCGGCGTCGACCTGCGCGAGGGCGTCTTCCGGGAGTGCGTCGCGCGAGGGTGGACGCTCCTCGAGCTCTCGTCCCGCCAGGCGACCCTCGAGGACGTCTTCGTCCGCCTCCTCGCGACGCGCGACGCCGAGGCGGACGCGGCGGCCGAGGACCTGCCGGCCGCCGTCGAGGATCACGGGAGCGGGGAGGGACGGTCGTGAAAGCGCTCTGGGCCATCCTCAAGCGCGAGTTCCTCGCCTACTTCTTCTCGCCCCTCGCCTACGTCGTCCTGACGGCGTTCCTCTTCATCAACGGCTATGTCTTCTACGCGATCCTCCTGTCGCTCAACAGCCCGGAGACCTCGCGGCAGGAGCTGATGGCGCTCTTCTTCAAGAACGTCTTCTACTGGATCTTCATGATGCTCGTCTCCTCGATCGTCGCGATGCGGCTGATCGCCGAAGAGCGCAAGTCGGGCTCCATCGAGGCGCTCCTGACCGCTCCGGTGGGCGAAGGAACCATCGTGACCGGGAAGTTCCTGGGAGGGCTCACGTTCTTCCTCTTCCTCTGGCTCCCGACGGTCCTCTACCCGGTCGCGCTCTCCCGCTACGGCGCGATCGACTTCGGTCCGATCGCTTCCGGCTACCTCGGGATCGCGCTCTTCGGCGCGCTCTTCGTCGCCGCGGGGACCTTCGCCTCCTCCCTCACGAAGAACCAGATCATCGCGGCGATCCTCAGCTTCGTCATGATCCTCGCGATCTTCCTCGCCGGGGTCTTCCGGGAGCTCGTCACCAGCCCGGTCCTGAGGGAAGCGCTCGCGTACCTGAATCTCATCGAGCACATGGACGACTTCGCGCGCGGCATCGTCGACACGCGACGGGTCGTCTACGTCCTCTCGTCCGTCGTCTTCCTGCTCTTCCTCGCCGCCAAGGCCCTCCAGGGAAACAAGGGGAAATGATGAGCGAGGGAAAGACGGTCTCCCGCCTCAACCTCGGCCTCGCGATCCTCGTCGGGCTCGGGATCCTGGGCCTGGTCAACTGGCTCGGCGCGCGTCACTACCAGAGGTTCGACTGGACGAGCGCCGGTCTCTACACGCTCTCCGGCAAGTCGACCCGGGTCCTCGCGGACCTGAGGAAGCCCGTGACGGTCACCGTGTTCATGACCGAGGGCTCGCCCCTCTACGCCGAGACGCAGGAGCTCCTCAGGCGCTACCAGGCCGCCTCGCCCCTCGTCTCGGTCGAGACGCTGAACCCGGAACGCAACCCGGCCCGCGCCCAGGCGTTCCTGACCGAGATGGGAGACATCCGGCTCTCGGTGGTCTTCCAGGCGGGCGAGAAGAAGAAGGTCGTCCCGGTCGACGCCCTGGCCGAGCTCGATTTCGAGCGCGCCCGGATGGGAGGAGAGCCGGTCCTCAAGGCCTTCAAGGGCGAGCAGGAGTTCACCGCTGCGATCCTCACGGTGACGCAGGAGAAGAGCCCGAAGGTCGTCTTCACGAACGGGCACGGCGAGCGGCCCGTTGCGGGGAGGGTCCGCGAGGGGCTCGAGCGCCTCGTGGACCTCCTGAAGCAGGACAACTGCACCGTCGAGGAGTGGGACAGCCTGGCGGACCAGAAGGTGCCGGAAGGGACGGACCTCGTGGTCGTGGCCGGCCCGCGGACCGGGTTCACGTTCCCGGAGACCGACGCCCTGTCCGCATACCTCGCGGGGGGCGGTCGGGCGCTCCTGCTCCTCGACCCCGAGTTCGCACCGGGGCCTGGAAACAGGATGGCCGAGCTCGGCCTCGGACCCGTCTTCGAGGCGTACGGAGTCCGCCTGGGCGACGACATCGTCGTCGACCCGCGGAACGCCCTGCCCCTTATGGGGCCGGAGACCGTCGTCGCCCGCAGCTTCCGCGACCACCCCGTCACGAAGCTCCTCGAGGGACTGCCGGTCGTCTTCCCGGTCGTGCGGTCCGTCGGACTGGCGGAGCCCCTGCCGGAAGGGGTCGCGGCTCAGGTCCTCGTGGAGACGTCGCCGGACGGGTGGGGGGAGACGAACCTCGCCGACCTCGAGACCAAGGTCGAGAAGGACGAACGGGACGTGGCCGGGCCGGTTCCCCTCGCGGTCGCCGTCGAGGCCGGCGAAGGGCGGAAGGCCCGGCTCGTCGTCGTGGGCGACGCGGACTTCGCCTCGAGCAGCGGCATCGCGAACGCCGCGAACCTCTACCTCGTCACGTCCGCCGTCAACTGGCTGCTCGAGAGGGAATCGCTCATCTCGATCCCGCCGAAGTCGACCGACCAGGTCGCCGTCACCCTCTCTCGCACCGACATCGCCCGGCTCTCGATCTTCGTCCTTCTCGTCCTTCCGGCCGCCGCGATCGGTCTCGGCATCGCGGTCTGGCTCAAGAGGCGGCGCTGAGGAGGAGCCCATGTCGACCCGGAAGCTCCTCCTCCTGACCGGCGTCTTCCTCGCGCTCCTCGCCTTCGTCGTCCTGTGGGAGAGGCACCAGCCGAACTCGGAGGCCAAGGCGAAGGCGAAGCGGCGGCTGCTCGACCTCGACGCGAAGGAGGTCGCGGCCCTCGTCCTCGAGCGGCCCGATCTCGCGAAGGTCGAGCTGGCGAGGCGCGACGGGGGCTGGGTGCTCGAGGGGCCGAAGGGAGGGGCTGCCGACGCGGTCACGGCGGACGGGCTCGTCTCGGACCTCGCGAGGCTGGACCTCCTCGGCGAGACGCGTTCGGACTTCGATCCGAAGGAGTACGGACTCGACGCCCCGAAGGCGAAGGTCACCGTGAAGCTGAAGGACGGCTCGGAGAGGACGGTCCTCTTCGGGGAGGCGATCCCGGGCGCCGACGCGACGGCCGCCGCCGAAGGCGGCCGCCTCGGCTCGGTGAAGTTCGCCCCGATCGCGCAGCTCACGAAGCCCTACGACGAGTACCGGTCCAAGAACCTCGTCGACGCCTCCGTCGCGGACATCTCCCGTGTCACGGTCGCGCGAGGTCCGAACCGTGTCGTCGCGGTCCGTGACGGGGCGGGGGGCTGGAGGCTGGAGCAGCCGGTGAAGGACTTCGCGTCAGGGTCGTTCGTCGACCAGCTTCTCGCAGACCTCGCCGGCGTCCGGGCGACGGAATTCCCCACGGTCGGCCCGGCGGACATGCCCCGGATCGGGCTCTCTCCCCCCGCGGCGGAGGTCGTCCTCGAGAAGGGGAGCGAGGTCGTCGCGCGTCTCGCCTTCGGGGCGGCCAAGGCCGACGCGGCCGGCAGGCTCTTCGCGAGCCGCGACGGGGTCGTCCTCGTCGTCGACGACCGGGCCCAGGAGAGCCTCGGCAAGGAGCTCTCCGCCTTCCGTGAAGCGAGGCTCCTGCCGGTCGACAGCTGGCTCGTGACGCGGGTCGTCGTCGAGGCCGGGCCTCTCCGGGCCGGGGCGGAGAAAGTCGAGGGGGCCTGGCGCTCGGCGGGGCGCGAGGTCGACCGGACGCTCCCGGAGGATCTCGTCAGCCGGCTCGCACGGACGGAGGTCCGCCGGTTCGTGACGCAGAAGGAGCTCGGGACCATAGGCCTCGCGACGGTGCGCAGGAAGAAGCCGGTCCCGGCGGGCTCGGTCGAGGTCCTCGTCGAGAAGGAGAAGGAACCTCTGAAGGTCGAGTTCTTCGCCCCGGCCGAGCTCGCCGCGGAGGGCTCCGTCGCGGTCCGGGCCACGGGGCGCGGAGACACCATCGTCGTGGATGCCGCGGTTTGGGACGAGATCCTCGTCCTGGCCGAGCGCCTGAAGGCTGCCGGGGCGGATTCGGCGCCAGCCGCCGTCCCCGGCGGGCCCTCCGACGGGAAGGGCGCGGGAACGGCGACGCCGTCCCCGGCCGCCGTCGGCCCGAAACCCTAGACCTTCTTCGGCGCCGGAGGCGTCGCCTCGTCCTCCGCCTTCACGGGCCGGGAGGCGACGGAACGGTCGCGCTCGGCCGTCTGCCGTTCCAGCTGCGCCACGCGGGCCTTCCTTTCCAGCTCCCGCCGGTCCTCGACCTTCTCGACCTTCTTCTTCGACGAGTTGAAGATCGAGCCGGCGGCAAGGACGAGCTTGAGGTGGAGGTGCCCGGTGATCTTCGCCCCCTCGCCCTTCGCTCCGACGAAGCTCGACCCGCCGAGCTTGGCCTCCGAGAAGTCGGCGTGGGAGACGTTGGCCCCCTTGAAGAGCACCCCCTCGAGGTCGGCCCCGACGAGGTTCGAGAAGCGGAAGTCGGTCCCCGAAAAGTCGGCGTCCTGGCACTCTGCGCCGAGGAGGTTCGTCCCGGAGAAGTCGGCGCCCGGGGCCAGGACGCCCGACATCCGCGCCCTCTTCAGATTCGCCCTGCGGAGGGTCGCGCCCCGCAGCTGCGCGCGCTGGAAAATCCCTCCCTCGAGGTTGGCCTCGGTGAGGTCGGCCCGGGAGAGGTCCGCCTCCGTGTAGTTCCCTCCGCGCAGGTTCGCGCCGATTCCGATGGCGTCGGCCAGCTTCGCCCCCGTGAAGTTCGGAAACTTCAGCCTCGGGGTTCTGAGGTCCACCTTCTCGAGGTTCGCCTGGGTCAGGTCCGTCTCCTCGAGCTGGGCGCCGAGGAGGATCGCGACCCTCAGGTCGGCCCCCTTCAGGCAGGCCTTCCGGAGGACGGCGTCGGAAAGGTCGGCGCCCTGCAGGACGACCCTCTCGAGGTCCGAGGAGGTCAGGTCGGCGCCGGCGAAGCACGCGCCGGTCAGGTTTGCGCCGCGGAACGTGACGCGGTGAGCCTTCACGTTCCGGAAGCTCGTCCCCGCCAGCTTCGCGTCGCGGAAAAAGGAGAGAGTCAGCGTCGACTTGTCGAACCGGCCGCGCTGGTACGTGACGCCGTCGAAGATGGCCTGGGAGAGGTCGCACTCCTCGAAGACGCACCCGTCGATGATCACGCCCCGGAAGCTCGCCGACACGAGCCGGGCGAACGAGAAGACGCTGCCCCTGAAGGTCGTTCCCTCGAGCTTGGCTCCCGTCAGGTCGCAGGCGGTCAGGTTCGCCTCCCTGACCGAAGCGTTCTTCAGGTTCACTCCGCGCAGCGATGCGCCGACGAGCTGGACCTCGTCGAGCGTCTGGTACTCGAGGTCGGTCTCGGAGAGGTCCGCCCTCTGGAGGCTCGCTCCGCGAAGGGAAGCCCCCTGGAGGTGTGCCCGGGCCAGGTTCGCGCCGTCCAGCTTCGACCCGTCGAGCTTCGTTCGTGAGAGGTCGGCGCCCACGAGGTTCCGGCCCGAGAGGTCGAGTCCGACGAGGGAAATGTCCGTCAGGTCGGGCGTGATCCCGGGCCGCTCGGACCGCCACTGGTTCCAGTCGTCGCGCTTCAGGGCCTCTACGTGCTCGGTGCTCGCCATGACGTGGAAGTCTAACGTCTAGAATCGCGGTATGAGCGTCCCCGTACCCGTCCGCGGTGCCGAGAGGATTCGCCGTGCCTTGCTCGGCGCCTACCCGCTTCTCTACGTCCAGTCCTGGGAGGAAGGGCGCGTCGAGCGGGCGCTGGCCGTTCTTGCCCAGAAGTTCTACGAACGGCCCGTCCCGTTCGCGACCTGGACGTGCGTCGATGGCTGGAACGGCCTCGCGGACGGGCCCGCGGACACGCGGGACCCCCTCCGCGCGCTCGACGCGGTCCTCCAGGCGGCCGGCCCCGGCTTTTTCCTGATGAAGGACCTGCCGGCGCTCCTCGACGAGCGTCCCGACGTCGTCCGGAGGCTCAGGGACGCCTACCGCCAGCTCAAGGGGAAGGGGAAGTTCGTGGTGATGGTCTCGCCGCGCCTCGTCCTGCCGGAAGACATGAAGAAGGAGGTCTTCCTCGTCGACTACGACCTGCCCGACGAGGCGGAGGTCCGGAATGCCATCGGAATCCTCGCGAAGAGGTACCTGGGCGAAGGGGGCCTCGCGCCCGCGGACGCGGACCGGGTCGTCACCGCCCTGCGAGGACAGACGCTCGACGAGCTGGAGCACGTCTTCGCGAAGGTCTTCGCCCGGACGCCGCGTTTCGACGAGGGGACGTTCGACGAGCTCCTGGCCGAGAAGGAGCAGGCCTCGCGAAAGGAAGGCGTCCTCGAGTACGTCGCGCCGCGAGTGACGCTCGACGACATCGGGGGTCTCGAGAACCTCAAGGAATGGCTCCGCAAGAGGCAGTCGCTCTTCACGCGCGAGGCAGTGGAGGCGGGGCTCCCCGTCCCCAAGGGACTCCTGATGATGGGGATGTCGGGCTGCGGCAAGTCCCTCTCGGTGAAGACGATCCCCGCACTCTGGAACCTGCCCCTCTTCCGTCTCGACATGAACCTCGTCTTCGGCACGGCCAACCCCGAGGCGAGCTTCCACAGGGCCCTGAAGACGACGGAGGGGCTCGCGCCCGCGATCCTGTGGATCGACGAGATCGAGATGGCGATCACGGGAGGCCGCGAGGCGGGAGGGGGCGACCCCGCCCTCGGCCGGATCTTCTCGACGTTCCTGACATGGATGCAGGAGAAGGAAGCCCTCGTCTTCGTCGCGGCGACGGCGAACCGGATCCACCTCCTCCCGGCCGAGTTCATCCGGAAGGGGCGTTTCGACCAGGTCTTCTTCGTCGACCTTCCGAACGAGACGGAGCGCAAGGCGATCTTCACGGTCCACCTCAGGAAGCAGAACGCCGACCTCGCGAGGTTCGACGTCGTTTTCCTCGCGAAGGCGACCAAGGGCTTCAACGGCGCCGAGATCGAGGCGGTCGTGCAGTCCGCCGCGATCGACGCGTTCAACGAGAAGCGGCCGGTCGACGAGAACGACGTCTCCCGCGTCATCACGAGCACCGTCGCGCTCTCGAAGACGATGGACGAGCAGATCAAGGCGATCAAGAGCTGGGCCCACAACCGGGCCCTCTCGGCGTCCCGCGAGAGCACCGCCTAGCGTTGGGCCCCGGTCCTCAGTTCCAGCGCGGGTCCGCCTTCTCCCGCCGGTAGGGGGCCAGCAGGTCGATGCGCAGCTGGAGGCTCCGGACGTGGTCGAGGACCCACCCGTACCGCTCCTCGAGCGCGTCCATCGCGAGGAGGGCGTAGCGCTCCTCCGCGCCGAGGCCGAGGCGGCTGGCGGCCTCGTTGACGAGGCCCTCGTCGGAGAGCGACCCCGGCAGGTGGCGCGCTTCGGCCCGCCCGACGGAGTCGGCGAGCCGCTCGACGGCGCGGGTGAGCTGCTTCCTGAGGTCGCGCCGCCCCGGCCCGCCTTCCCGCCCCGGCGGCAGCGGTCCGACCGGCGCCTCCTCCACCTCGCCGACGCGGTAGACGCGCCCGGTCCGCTCCGCGACGAGCCGGTAGCGGAAGGTGCCGCGGAGGACGATGTTCGAGCGGCCGTCGGGGAGGAGCTCGTTCTCCACGATCTCCCCGGCGCAGCCGTACGGGAGCAGCGCCGACCGGCCGTCGGGCAGGGGAGGGGCCGAGGGGTCGAGCGTGTGGAGGCCGATGAGCCTCTCGCCGGCGAGGGCGTCGGCCAGCATCGTCCGATAACGAGGCTCGAACACGTGGAGAGGAAGACGGGTCCAGGGCAGGAGAACGGTGTCCAGGGGAAAGAGGGGGAGGACGTGCTTCACGGACTCATCTCCGCGGGTCCGCCGGGGGCGAGATTCAGGACGTGGCCGACCACGGCTTCGATCTCCTCGGGCGACAGCGTCCCGTTGAACGGGGGCATCGTGCTCTTCGGGTCGCCGTCGGCGACCAGCCTGCGAATCGACTCTCGGTCGGCGCCGTGCTTCCAGCGGCCGTCAGTCAGGTCGGCCCAGGGGCGCCCCTCGGCGAACCGGGTCCTTCCGGCGCCGTCCCGTCCGTGGCAGGCCGCGCACTTCTTCCTCCAGACGCGGGCGCCGGGGTCCGGCTCGGCGGAACAGCCGGACAGGGGGCCCAGGGCCAGGAGGAGCGCGAGAACGGCGATACGGCGGCGGCTCCTCATGCTATCTTCCGCGGCCTATGGCGAACAAGGACGACCGCTACAGCGAAAACGCGCCCGGGAAGTTCTACGTCGACACCCAGTGCATCGACTGCGACGTCTGCCGGGTGACCGCCCCGAACAACTTCGCCCGCGAGGAGGAGAAGGGCTACTCCTTCGTCGTGAAGCAGGCCGAGACGCCCGAGGAAGAGGCGCAGTGCCAGGAGGCGATGGACTCCTGCCCGGTCGAGGCGATCGGGAACGACGGGGAATAGCACCGGCCGCTCAGAGGGGGGCGGCGTTCCCGCCGCCCCCGTCGGGTCCCGCGAGGGCCGCGCGGGCGTGGTAGCTCGAGCGGACGAGGGGGCCTGCCTCCACGACGGCGTAGCCCATCGACCGCCCCTCGGCGCGCAGGCACGCGAACTCCTCGGGAGTCCACCAGCGCTCCACGGGCAGCCGCCGGGCGTGCGGCTGGAGGTACTGGCCGACCGTCAGGGCGTCCGTGCCCGCGGCCCGGATCTCGCGCATCGTGGCGAGAACCTCTTCGAACGTCTCCCCCAGCCCCACCATGATTCCGCTCTTGACGCGCATCGTCGGCAGGTGCGCGTCCCGCCACGCCGCGGCACGGGCGAGAAGCCCGATAGACCTCTCGTAGACGGCGTCGGGCCGCACGCGCCGGTACAGGCGCGGGACGGTCTCGGTATTGTGGTTGAGGACTTCCGGCGCCGCGGAGAGGACGGTCCCGAGCGCCGCCTCGCTCCCGACGAAGTCGGGGATCAGCACCTCGACGGTCACGCCGGGGTTCAGCTCGCGCACGGCCCGGATCGTGGCGGCGAAGTGCGCCGCGCCCCCGTCGGCCAGTTCGTCGCGGTTCACCGAGGTGACGACCGCGTGCTTCACGCCCAGCTCGCGGACCGCCTCGGCCACGTGCTTCGGCTCCTCGGGGTCGAGCGGCCGGCCGATCCCCTGGGTCACGGCGCAGAAGCCGCAGCGCCGCGTGCAGACGTCCCCCATGAGCATGAACGTCGCCGTCCGCTCGCGCCCCCAGCACTCGAAGATGTTGGGGCACTGAGCCTCCTGGCAGACGGTGTTCAGGTGTTTCCTGCGGACGAGGTCGAGGATGCCGCGCGTGTCCTCGTTGTCGACGAGACGGACCTTCAGCCAGTCGGGGCGGGGGGTCTCCCCGTAGACCGGCCGGTCGGGATTCGGGGCGAAGCGGGGAAGGGTCGGCTCGCTCACGCCGGCGGAGTGTAGCCTCCGCGGGGAGGCGTCCGGGGCGTCCCGGCGCGGCCGAGCCGGCCCGACCGGTTCCGTGCCGCAAGGAGAGAGGCGTGAACGGCGAGGCAGAAGGGCATTCCGGGTGGTGGCCCGGGGGAGCGGTCCCGGCGGCGCGGGTCGCGCTTTCGGCCGAGGTCGAAGGGGCGCTCGGTGAGGGCCGTCCCGTCGTGGCGCTCGAGTCGACGATCCTCTGCCACGGTCTTCCGTTCCCGGCGAGCCTCGAGACGCACCTCCTCGCGGAGAAGGCGATTCGCGGCGCGGGAGCCGTCCCGGCCCTCGTCGCCGTCGTCGACGGCGTGCCCCGCGCCGGGTTCTCCGCCGCCGGGGCCGAGGCGCTCGCGCGGGCCGGGCCTGAGGTGAGAAAGGCGACGACGCGCGACCTCGGGCTCCTCGCGGCGCGGGGAGAGAGCGGGGCAACGACGGTCGCCGCGACGATGGCGATCGCGGCGGCGGCGGGAATTCGCGTCTTCGCGACGGGAGGCATCGGGGGCGTCCACCGGGGAGCGGCGGAGACGTTCGACGTGTCGGCCGACCTCCTGGAGCTCGGGCGGACGCGGGTCGCCGTCGTCGCCTCCGGAGCCAAGGCGGTCCTCGACCTCCCGAAGACGCTCGAGGCGCTCGAGACGCTCGGCGTTCCGGTCCTCGGTTTCGGTACTTCCGAGCTCCCGGCGTTCTGGGTGCGCCGCTCGGGGCTCGCGCTCGAGGTGCGCTGCGACGACCCGGCCGAGGTGGCGCGCCTCCTCCGCGCGCACTGGTCGTGGCCCGGTTCCGGCGGGGTGCTGGTGGCGAACCCTATCCCGGCGGCCGCAGCCCTCCCGAGCGAATCCGTGGACGGCGCAATCGAGCGGAGCCTCGAGGCGGCGCGGGCGGGGGGGGTCTCGGGGAAGGCGGTCACCCCGTTCCTCCTCGCCCGCCTCGCGGAGGAGACCTCGGGACGGACCCTGGCGGCCAACCGGGCCCTCGTCGTCTCGAACGCCGCCGTGGCGGGGAAGGTCGCCGCGGCGCTGGCCAGGTTGCGTTGACCGGTACGCTCGCCGGGCTGGCCGCGACCGCCCGGCGACGATGCCGGGCCCCGCTCGGGGGGCCCGGCGTCGGTTCGGGACGCGCGAGGGAAACGGAGCTCCGTCGTCAGCCGCGGAAGCGGAGGATCGCGATGCCCGCGGCGACGAGCGCCGCGGCCAGCGCCGCGAGGCCCGCGCCCGAGAGCGCCGGTACCGCCGCCAGGCCCGCCACCTGGCGGACCGCGAGGTTGTCGAGGGCGAACCGGCCGACCCCCGCCGCGTTCCACTGGACGACGACGCGCCGGAACGGGGTGACCGTCGACAACGCAGCCAGGTTCCCAGGGAAGTCGTCGCCCGGGTTGTCGAGGGCGTCGAAGGTGGCAGTTCCCGCCACGGCGCCGCCAGCCGTGAAGCCCGTCAGCTGGACTGCGCCCGTCACGGCGAGGGCGCCGACTCCCTTCGTGCCGAGCGTGCGGATGCCCCGTCCTCCGGACGTCCAGAAACCCGACGTCGGCCGACCCTCGACGAAGGGCGGCTGCTCCTGGCCGTCGCCGGGGGCGACGGCGAACCCGAAGCGGAAGTCGTTCGCGTCGCCCGAGAGCTGGATCGTCAGCGTGCCGGGTGCGCCTTCCATGCTCGGGTCGGAGACGTACGTCGTGGTCCCGGGGCCGCCCGAGACGGTACAGTCCACGGACGGACCGCCACCGACCTCGAAGGCGAAAGACACGGGGAGGATCGGGACTCCGTTCAGGGTGCTCAGCGTGAGGCCGTTGACGACCGTGCCCGGCGGGAGCTCGGGCTCCGTGAACTGGATCGGTCCGACGACCTGGGCCTGGGCGGCACCTGCCGCAAGAACCAAGGCGAACGCAATGACGAACTTGCCGGAAAACCTCATCTCACCCTCCCCGCATGGCGGCCGCGGGCCGCGGCGCCTGGCGGGGAGTCTACGCCCGCGAGCTGTGGTCCGTGTACCGCGTCCCCGCTCTGCTGGTAGAGTCATCGTTTTTTTCGAGCGGTCGAGCCTTCCGCACCGGCCGCGCCCTGAACCCGCCGAGGTGACCGCATGAGCACGCAGACGCCCGCCGTCCCCCTGACCGCCGCCGAGGAGAGGATCGCGAAGGCCAGGGACGACTGGCGCCGCAGGGTCGCGGAGGCGTTCGCGAAGCGCCCGGCCTGGAAGAGAGACTTCACGACGGTCTCCTCGGCCGAGGTGAACCCGCTCGCCACGCCCGCCGACGTCGCGGGGCTCGACTACGAGAGGGACCTGGGCTTCCCGGGCGAGTTCCCCTACACGCGCGGCGTCCAGCCGACGATGTACCGGGGCCGCGCCTGGACGATCCGTCAGTTCGCCGGCTTCGGGTCGGCGCGCCAGACGAACGAGCGCTTCAAGGTCCTTCTCTCGCACGGGCAGACGGGCCTCTCGACGGCCTTCCACCTCCCGACGCTCTACGGCTACGACTCCGACCACGAGATGTCGGCGGGCGAGGTGGGCAAGTGCGGGGTCGCCATCGACACGCTCCGCGACTTCGAGGCCCTCTTCGAGGGGATCGACCTCGGCGCCGTCACGACGTCGATGACGATCAACTCCACGGCGCCGATCGCGCTGGCGATGTACCTCGCGGTCGCCGAGAAGCAGGGGACGCCCTGGTCGAAGGTCGGCGGCACGCTCCAGAACGACATCCTCAAGGAGTACATCGCACAGAAGGAGTTCATCTTCCCGCCCCGGCCCTCGATGCGGCTCGTGACGGACCAGTTCTCCTTCTGCGCCCGGCACGTCCCGAAGTGGAACACCGTCTCCATCTCGGGATACCACATCCGCGAGGCCGGATCGACGGCCCTGCAGGAGCTCGCCTTCACGCTGCGCGACGGGATGGAGTACGTGAAGTACGGCGTCGACGCCGGGCTCGCCGTGGACGAGTTCGCGCCGCGCCTCTCCTTCTTCTTCAACGCGCACAACGACTTCTTCGAGGAGATCGCCAAGTTCCGCGCGGCGCGCCGCGTCTGGGCGAAGGTGATGCGCGACCGCTACGGGGCGAAGAGCCCGGAGTCGTGGAAGCTGCGCTTCCACACCCAGACGGCCGGCGTCTCCCTCACGGCGCAGCAGCCCTACAACAACGTCGCCCGCGTCGCGGTCCAGGCGCTCGCGGCGGTGCTCGGCGGGACGCAGTCGCTCCACACCAACGCCCTCGACGAGACGCTCGCCCTGCCGACCGAGTTCGCCGCGAAGGTCGCGGTGAGGACGCAGCAGATCCTCATGCACGAGACCGGGGTCGCGCACACGATCGACCCGCTCGGAGGGGCGTACTTCGTCGAGGAGGCGACGAACCGGATGGAGGAGGGCGCCTTCGACTACTTCCGGAAGATCGACGCCTACGGAGGGATGGTCGAAGCGATCGAGGCCGGCTTCCCGCAGAGGGAGATCATGGACGCCGCCTACCGTTTTCAGCGGGGGCTCGATTCCGGGGACAAGGTGATGGTCGGCGTGAACGCCTTCACCGAGGAGGTCCCGGAGGACCGCGTGGCGACCCTCGAGATCTCCGAGCAGACGGCCGCCGAGCAGATCGCCCAGCTGAACGAGGTCCGCCGGACGAGGGACGGCAAGGCGGTCCTCTCGACGCTCCACACGCTGCGCGAGGCGTGCCGGAACGGCGCGAACGTGATGCCGCCGCTGGTCGAGGCGGTCAAGGCCTACGCCACGGTGGGGGAGATCTCCGACGTGATGCGTGAGGTCTTCGCCACCTGGGAAGAGCCGGCGATCTTCTGAGATCGTCAGAGAGTGACCGGGGGGGGCCGGGGGGCCGCGCGCCCGAGTGCCTGATCCGCCCGCGAGACCCGTGCACGGTGGGGGTCCGGGGGGCGCGCGAAGCTCAGCGCCCCGGCGAGGCAGCCCCCCGGCAGCGAATCGGCGATCCTCTGAGTCGAGCGTGGCGCCGGTAAGGCTTTCGCTTCCTGGCCCCGCGCTTGCTACGCTCCGCGACGGCATGAGATTTCGTTTCGCTGCCGTCGCCCTCGCCTTTGCGATCCCCGCCGTGTCGCTCGCGGCCGCCCCACCGGCTCGCTCCGAGGCGCTCTCCCCGGCCGAGTCGGCTCAGCGGGACGCCGTGGAGCGGTTCCTTCGGGCGCGGCTCTTCGCCCTCGACGGGGAGTTCCAGGAGGCGCTCAAGGAGTTCCGGCGCGCCGTGGAGCTGGACCCCGACAACGGGCACCTTCGGCGCGAGTACGCGGAGGCCCTCCGGGACTTCGGAATCCTCCCGGAGGCCGAGCAGCAGGCCCTGAAGGCCGTGGAGTTCGTTCCCGACAGCGCGGCGGCCCACAGGGTCCTGGGGCAGATCCTCCTCTCAAAGGCCCGCGACAGGGGGGGGATCGAGGCGGCGCTCACGTCCCTCCGGCGCGCGAACGAACTCCAGCCGACGGAGCCGTCGGGCGCGCTCGCGCTCGGGCAGGCCTACCTTCGGCTCGACCGGAACGAAGAGGCGGCCGCGGTCCTCTCCCGGGTCCAGGAAGGGGCGCGCGGCCCGCTCCTTCCGCTCCTCTACGGCGAGGCCCTGGAGAAATCCGGCAAGCCCGAGGAGGCGGAAGCGGTCTACCTCGGGATCCTCCGCCAGGACGACGAGAGCATGCCGGCGTCCCTGGGACTCCTGCGCGTCTACCAGGCGACGAGGCAGTTCGAGAAGGCCCTCCCGATCCTCGCCGAGCTCGTGAAGCGGCAGCCGGGCAATCTCGGGATGAAGGCGCAGTACGCCTTCTCGCTCCTCCGGTCGAGGCGGTTCGAGGAGGCCGAGACGGTCTTCCAGGAGGTCCTGCGGGAGGACCCCGACAACCGCGACGCTCTCCGCCACTATTCCTCGCTCCTCTCGGAGCGGCTCGAGACGGAGCGCGCCGACGAGCTCCTCCGGAAGCTGCAGGGGCTGGAGCCCGACGATGCCGACGTCTCGTTCCGCCGGGCCCTCAACTTCCTCGAGGCCCGCAGGCTGGACGAGGCGGAGACGGTGCTCAGGGACCTGCGCTCGACGCTCGTCGCGCAGAAAGCTCCGGCCGCGGGGATCGCGTCCGTGGACGGCCAGCTCGGGTACGTTGCATTCCTGCGAAAGGACTGGGCGGCGGCCCGGTCCGCCGTGACGCCGCACCTCCTCGAGCCGGACGGCACGGTCAACCTGCAGGTCCTCAACCTCCTGACCCAGGTCGCGCGCGACGCCGAGGAGCCGGCCGAAGGGCTCCGGGTCTGCCGTGAGGCCTTCGCGAAGCAGCCGAAGGAGATCGGGGTCAGATCCCTCTTCGCCGAGTTCCTGCTCCGCTCCGGGAAGGAGAAGGAGCGTCAGGAAGGCGAGGAGGTCGTCGCCGCCCTCGCCAAGGACGGACGCCCGGGAGCCCTCGCCGCGGCCGACGTCTGGCAGCGCCTCGAACGTTACGGACGCGCGACGGAAGCCGCGTCGGCCGCCCTCGTCCGGTACCCCGACGACCCCGGCCTGCTCTTTCGAAAGGCGGCGTCCCTGGAGCGGGAGAAGAAGATCCCCGAGTCGGTGGCCGCGTTCGAGAAGCTGATCGAGCTCGAGCCCGAGCACGGGGCGGCGCTGAACTACCTCGGCTACATGTTCGCCGACCGGAACGAGAACCTCGAGCGGGCCCTCGAGCTCGTGAGGAAGGCCGTCTCCCTCGAGCCGTCCAACGCGGCCTACCTCGACTCCCTCGGCTGGGTCTACTTCCGGCTCGGCCAGCTCGATGAAGCCGAGAAGCACCTCCTGACGGCGAAGCGCCTCGCCCCGGACGACCCGACGATCGAGGACCACCTCGGGGATCTCGAAGAAAGACGCGGAGACCTCGCACGGGCGCGCGAGCGCTGGGCGAGGGCCCTCGCGCTCGGGCCGGAGGACGACGGGGCGGCCATCCGCGCCAAGCTCGAGAGGACCGCCGCCGCCGTCAAGGCCCCGTGAGACGCCCGGCCGCCGCTCTCGCGGCCGCGCTCCTCTCGGTCGCGGCCTGCCGGACGGCGGGACCGCCTGCGCTCCCCGCGCCGCCCTCCGCGACCGCGGCGGCCGTCTCGGCCGTCGTCGCGGCGAGGGACGAGGCGTGGGGCCAGCGTCGCTTCAAGGCGCTCTATCGCGGCGAGGTTTCCCCGAGGCTGGGTGTCGCCGTCCGGGGGTACCTCTCGCTCTTCTGGGATGGCGAGGCCCTCGTCTGGCGGACGTCGATGCCAGTCGCGGGTTCCGGGCGCTCGGGGGTTCTCAGCAGGTCGGGAAGCGACTCGGGGGAGCTCTTCCCGGGCCGCCTTGCGGCCGGCGACGTCCTCGCGGCCGTCCTCGGGGCGCCCGAAGCGCTCCCGACGGGGGAGGGAGCGGTGGTGCGGGGTGAAAGGGTGGAACTGAAGCTCCCCACGGGGGAGGGCCGGACGGTCCTGGTTTCCCCTGCGGGCGAGATCACCGGGCTCGTCCTCCCGGCCGGCGTTCGCGTCGAGCTCTCGCCCGGCGTCGGAGTTCCGAGGCGGATCGAGATGAAGGGTCGGGAGGGGAGGGCAGTCCTGACGCTCGAGAGCTACGGCCCGTGGCCCGAGGGAGAGGAGGCTCCGAAGGAGTGAAGCTCGTCGCCGAGGCGTTCGCGAAGGTGAACCGTTCACTCCTCGTTCTCGGAAGGCGGCCGGACGGCTTCCACGAGCTCGACACGATCTTCCAGGCCGTCGGCCTGGCCGACCGGCTCACGTTCGAGGAGGCCGAAAGCCTGGTGCTGGATGTGGACGACCCGTCGATTCCCGCGGGCCCGGAGAACCTCGTCGTTCGCGCGGCCCGCGTCCTCGCCGAAGCCGGTGGGCTGAAGCCGCGTGCGGCGATCACGCTGGAAAAGAGGATTCCGGCCGGCGGCGGCCTCGGCGGGGGCAGCGCCGACGCCGCGGTCGCCCTCCTCGGCCTCTCGGCCCTCTGGGAGCTCGACCTGCCGCTGCAGCGGCTGGAGGAGATCGGCGCCGCGCTCGGGTCCGACGTTCCGTTCTTCCTTCACGGCGGTACGGCCCGGGGCCGCGGCCGGGGAGAGCGGATTCTGCCCCTGCCGGACCTGCCGCCGCAGGGCGTCGTCCTCGTGATGCCGCCGTTCCCCGTGTCCACGCCGGACGTCTTCCGGGCCCTCGACGCTCCCGCGTGGGAGGGCGCACGCGCGGCCGATCCCGGCGACCGTGCCGAGAGTTCCCCGCCCCTCGATCGCAACGACCTCGAGGCGGCGGCCGAGGCGCTCTTTCCTTCGCTCGGCGCCGTGCGCGCGGCCCTCGCCCTTGCTGGCGCGAGCCAGGCGCGCCTTTCGGGCAGCGGGTCGACAGTCTTCGGGCTCTTCCCCGACCTCGTGGCGGCCGCTCACGCGGCGGAGCGGCTCGAGGGGCTTCCGGCGGGCTCGGCCGTCCGCGTCGTGCCGACGCTCACGCGCGAGGAGTGCCGCGCCCGGAGCGGGCCCCGCCGGGCAGAGTAAGATCCGGCCCCGTGCTGGGGAGTCGACAAGTGGTAAGTCAGCGGTCTTTGGAACCGCCATTCGGAGGTTCGAATCCTCCCTCCCCAGCCAGGATGAGAGAGACATGACGTTGAGGGTTCCGTACGGAGAGCTGAAGATCTTCGGAGGGCGCGCGCACCCGTCCCTGACCGGCGAGATCTGCCGGGCGCTGGGACGGGAGGCGGGGCGGGTCACGCTCTACAACTTCTCGGACGGCGAGAACTACTGCCAGATCGAGGAGAACGTCCGCGGAGCCGACGTCTTCGTCGTCCAGCCGACCTGTCCGCCCGTCAACGCGAACCTGATGGAGCTCCTGATCATGCTCGACGCCTTCAAGCGCTCCTCGGCGTCGCGCGTGACGGCCGTCCTGCCTTACTACGGCTACGCCCGGCAGGACCGGAAGGACAAGCCGCGCGTCCCCATCACCGCGAAGCTCGTCGCGGACCTCCTCCAGTCCGCGGGCGCCGACCGGATCCTCGCCGTCGACCTCCACGCGGCGCAGATCCAGGGCTACTTCGACATCCCGGTCGACCACCTCTTCGCCTCGGCCGTCCTCCTCGACGCGATCCGCGACGCCAAGCTCGACCCGCTCACCGTGGTCTCCCCGGACGCCGGGGGCGTGGAGCGGGCTCGCGCGTTCGCCAAGCGCCTCGGGGTCTCCCTCGCCATCGTCGACAAGCGGCGGAAGGGGAAGAACGAGGTCGAGGTGATGAACGTCATCGGCGACGTCGGCGGCCGGAACGTCCTGATCGTCGACGACATCATCGACACCGCCGGGACCCTCATCAACACGGTCGCCGCCCTCAAGGAGGCTGGCGCCGAGCGGGTCTTCGCGGGCTGCGTCCACGCCGTCCTCTCCGGGCCCGCCATCGACCGCCTCAACGCCAGCTCGATCGAGCGGGTCTTCTGCGCGAACTCGCTCCCCATCGACGAGAAGGCGGCTCGCTGCCCGATCCTGGCCCCCCTGTCGATCGGGCCGCTCCTCGGAGAGGCGATCCACCGGATCCACGAGGGCACCTCGGTCTCCTCGCTCTTCGTCTGAGGCCGTCTCGGAAGGGCGGGATCGGGCCGGCCCCGGTTCGTGTAGAATCTGCGGCTCTGCGCCGGACCGGACGCCCGGAGATGCCGGACCGTCCGCCCGGGGAAAGGAACAGGAATGCTCCAGGAAAACGTCGTCCTCGAGGTCGAGAAGCGCACGGAGACGGGCAAGAACGCCTGCAACCGCCTTCGCGCCGCGGACCTGATCCCCGCCGTCCTCTACGGCGGAGGAGCCGGCATGGAGTCGGTCCCCCTCAGCGTCCCGCGCAAGTCGCTCCTCGGCCTCTTCCGCAAGGGCCTCCACCAGAACGCGGTCTTCCTCCTCCAGCTGAAGGGGACCGACGACAGGCGGCACGTCATGGTCCGCGACGTGACCGTCACCCCGCTCCGCCGGGAGCTGATGCACGTCGACTTCGTCCGGATCCTCCTCGACAAGCCGCTGAAGGTGAAGGTCCCCGTCGAGGTGGTCGGGACCGCGATCGGCGTCAAGCTGGGCGGGCTCCTGGGCGTCGTCACCCGCGAGCTCGAGATCGAGTGCCTCCCGGCCGACATCCCGACGGCCCTCAAGGTCGACGTCTCCGCCCTCGAGGCCGACGGCGTCCTCCGCGTGGCCGACCTCGACCTCGGCGACAAGATCCGCGTCCTGGGCGAGGCCGACCGCGTCATCGCGCACGTCGTGACGCACAAGGCGGAAGCGGCGGAGGGGGCCGAGGCGACCGCCGCGGCCACCGCCGAGCCCGAGGTGGCGAAGAAGGGCAAGAAGGAAGAGGAGGGCGCGAAGGCCGCTCCGAAGGCCGCCCCGAAGGCCGAGAAGAAGGAGAAGAAGTAGGCTTGACCCAGCTCGCCCTCGTCGTGGGGCTCGGCAACCCGGGCGACCGTTACGTCGGGACGCGGCACAACGTCGGCTTCGAGGTCCTGGACGCGCTCGTCCGGCGCCTCGCCGCCGACCCGGCCCGCCCGCCGCGTGTCGACCGGCTCGACTGCCGGGCCTTGACGGGAAGGGTGAGGATCGGCGACGTGCCCGTCCTCCTGGCCAAGCCCCAGACGTACATGAACCTCTCGGGAGAATCGGTGAAGGGCCTCCTCGTCAAGCACGCCGTCCCGTGCGAGCGGATGCTCGTCGTCTCCGACGACGTCGCGCTGCCGGTCGGCCGGCTGAGGATTCGCCCGTCCGGCTCCTCGGGGGGGCAGAAGGGGCTCCAGAACGTCATCGACTGCCTCGGCTCCGACGAGTTCCCGCGCCTTCGGATCGGGATCGCCGGAGACCACTTCCGTCCCGGCGAGGACAAGGCCGACTACGTCCTGGAGCGATTCTCGAAGGCCGAGCGGGCCGCGCTCGCCCCGGCCGTCGACACCGCCTGCGAAGCGATCGAGACCTTCGTCACCGAAGGGATCGAGGCCGCCATGAACCGTTTCAACCGCTCGCCGGAGCCTGGTCCGGCGAGCTGATTCCAACCTTGGCTCGGCCGATGGGCCGCGCCTCGCGGGCTCGCCCCGCGATCCGCAAGGAGGACACGTGACCGAAACCCCGAATCGTCTCTACGACCTGGTCTTCCTGATCGTCCCCGACAAGGACGAGCAGGGGGCCGCGGAAGTCGTCGAGGAGTTCCGAAAGCTCCTCACCGACCTCGGCGCCGTCATCGACAAGGACGAGTCGATGGGCCGCCGCCGGCTCGCCTACCAGATCCACAAGAAGTCCGAGGCCACCTACCACAACTTCCTCTTCCGGGCGGACTCGAAGGCCGTCGCCGAGCTGCAGCGGAAGATGAAGCTCTCCGACAACATCCTCCGCTTCCTCACCGTCCGGATCGACGAGGAGCTGCGGCACGGCCAGAAGGTCGCCCGCCGCACCAAGGCGCGTCCGCCCCGCGTCGTTCCCGGGTCGCCCGAGGCCGCGATGGCCTTCGAGCGCGTGCCGGCTCCCGCGCCCGCCCCGGCTCCCGAGCCCGCGCCGTCCGCCGAGCCTGCCGCCGCCCCCGATGCCGCCGCCCCCGACGCGCCGGCTCAGCCCGAGAGCTGATCGAGAAGAGGTAGAACGATGGCTGCTCCGTCCGGTCCCGCCCGCCGCCCCGCGAAGAAGAAGTTCTTCGTCCGCAGGAAGCGCGTCTGCAAGTTCACCGTCGAGAAGATCGGCTACATCGACTTCAAGGACGTGAAGCTCCTCCAGGGCTTCGTCCCCGAGCGGGCCAAGATCCTCCCGCGCCGCATCAGCGGGACGTCGGCCTTCTACCAGCGCAAGCTCGCCGTGGCGATCAAGCGCGCGCGCTACCTGGCGCTCCTGCCCTACGTCGCCGACTAGCGATTCTCCGACCGGCCCCGCCCCTCCGGCCCGGCGCCGGAGGGGCTTGCCGTTTCTGGCACCGCTCCTGGCGGGCCTCTCTGCGGCCGTCTCGGTGGTCCTTCCGCCCGCCGCGCCCTACCTCCTCCCCTCCGCCGCGGCCAGGCTGGCCCGGGCCGGGAGGGAGATGGGGAGCCCCGCGGCCGCCCTCCCGCTCGCCGCGGCCGTTCTCCCGTTCGCGACGGCGTTCGGGTTCCTCGGCGGTGGTGCCGGCGCGCTCCTCGCGGCCGTCGGCGCTTTCGCCTTCGTGGTCCTGCCGGCGCTCGGCCTCGTCGCTGGGGCGACGGGGGGCCGGAGCCGGGAAGAGCTCGCATGGCTCTCCGCCGCGCTGTCGGGCCTCGGCGCCTTGGGCGCGATCCTCGCCTTCACGATCGCCGAAGGGGCCGACCCGGGCGCGGTTCTCGCCGGGGGCCTCGATGCGATGCGCCCCGACCTGATCGGCTTCTACCGCAAGGCGGGCTGGACGGAGGAGACCCTCGTCGCGACCGGTATGGCCTTCGACCGCACGCGCGACCTCTTCGCCTGGTACCTCCCGGGGCTCGTCCTTGCGGGGTGCGTCCTTCACGGGGCGCTCCTCGTCTACGCCTTCGGACGACGTGCCGGCCTCGAGGAGGCTCCGATCGCCCCGGGCTCCTTCGCGACGTTCCGGACTCCGTTCGCGGCGGCGGCGGCCTTCGTCCCGGCCGGGGCGCTGGCCGCCCTTGCAGGCGGCGGGGCCTCCCGGGCGGCCGTGACGGTCCTGATTCCCCTCGGCGTCTTGTTTTTCCTGCGGGGGATGGCGATAATCCGCGCTCTGCTCGACAGGGGGCGTGCCGGCCTCCTGATCCGAGCGCCGGTGTACGTCCTCGCCGTCCAGATGCCGATCCCGGTCCTCGTGGCCATCGGCGGGCTCCTCGACGAGTTCCTGGACTTCCGCGGGAGGTTTCCCCGGAAGGAAGAGCGCGACGGCGAGACGGGATGAAGGGAGCTTACAGAACATGTCCGACGTGAAAGTGATCCTGACCGACGAGGTGCGCGGCCTCGGAAACCGCGGCGAGGTCGTCTCCGTGGCGGCCGGTTACGCCCGCAACTTCCTTCTCCCCAAGGAGCTCGCCTACCCCGCCACCCCGGGGAACGTGAAGCGGCTCGAGCAGGAGAGGAAGCGCTACGACGTCGCCCAGGCGAAGGAAAAGGACCAGGCCTCGACCGTCGCGAAGGCGTTCGAGGGCCTCTCCGTCACCGTTCGCAAGAAGGCGGGGGAGCAGGGCGCGCTCTACGGTTCCGTCACGGCCGCCGACCTGGCCGAGGCGCTCGAGGAGAAGGGCATCACGGTCGACCGCCGGCGTATCGAGCTCGAGGAGCCGATCAAGCGGGTCGGTCCGCACGTCGTCCGGGTGAGGCTCCACCGCGAGGTCATCGCCACCCTGAACGTCGAGGTCGTCGCCGCGTAAACGCGGCCCTGCGGCCCGGCCCCGGGATCCAGGAAAGCCCCGCTCCGGCGGGGCTTTCGCTCTTCGAGCGCCGCGCGGAACGGACGGCGGGCGCCGGGGGGGAGAAGGGACTGACGGGTCTCAGCCTCCGGATCGCGCCGAGGGAGAAGCTCCGGGCGCCGGGCGGGGAGCGTCGTCGACCTTGACGTCGGTCCCGCTGGGCTCGCCTCTCTTCGGGGCGTAGATCGCCTTCTGGAGGTAGTGAGGCAGAGTCGAGACGGAGTGCGGTCTCTCGCCGCAGAGCTCGGTCGGCTGGGTCCCGTTGGCGAAGGCGCCGAGGACGACCTTCGAGCACGAGGGGGTCGCGCGGTAGCCGGTGGCGAGGTCGAACGGCACGAAGACGACGCCCTGGGGAACGTCGAAGTCGTCCGTCGGTTTCAGGATGCCGGCCTCCTTCATCCGCGAGACGATACCCGTCCAGATCGGCAGGGCGGTGTCGCCGCCCGTCGACTTCGCGCCGAGGCCCTTCTTGGCCTCGTGCCCCACCCAGACCCCGATCGTGTACTTCGGCGTCAGGCCGATGAACCAGGCGTCGGTGTGGTCGTTCGTCGTGCCGGTCTTGCCGGCGATCCGGAGGCCGAGGGCCCTCGCCCTCGCCGCGGTGCCGCGGTCGGTGACGCCCTCGAGCATCTTCAGGAGGACGTAGGACGACGCGGGAGAAGCAACCTCCTTCGGGTCGGGCGGGTTCTCCTCCAGGAGGACCCCTTCGGAGTCGCGGACCCTCTCGACGAGCCTTGGCGGGTAGAGGAGCCCCTGGTTGGCGAAGACGGAGTAGGCGGCCGTCATCTCCATCGGGGTGACCTCGAACGACCCGAGCGCGAGGGAGGGGTAGGCGAGGAGGTTCTGGCGAATGCCGAGACGGCGGGCCGTCTCGATGACCGTCCGGGTGCCGACGAGCAGGTCGACGCGGACCGCGGGGACGTTGATCGAGTTCTCGAGGGCGTACTGGTAGGTGAGGATTCCGCCGTACTTGCGGGTGTAGTTCTGCGGCTGCCACGGCGGCTGCCGCGGGTCGATCGAGATCGAGATCGGAGAGTCGAGGACCGTGTCGGCAGGCGTGAACCCCGCCTCGATCGCGGTCATGTAGACGATCGGCTTGAAGGCGGAGCCGACCTGGCGCAGCGCCTGCACGGCCCGATTGAACTTCGACCTGGAGAAGTCGTACCCGCCGACGAGGGCCCGGACGGCGCCGGTGCCGTTCTCGAGGACGACGACGGCACCCTCGACGACCGGCTCCTGCCAGACGATCGTCTCTTCCTTCCCTCCGTCCTCCACGAGCCGCTCGACGAGGACGAGGTCTCCCGGTCGGACGGCTTTCGCGGGGCTGGCGGCCCGGATGAACCGGAAGGCCTTCGCGGGAAGGGTGAAGCGGCGTTCTCCGATCCTGAGCTCTGCGCCCGTCCTGCCGGCCGAGAGGACGACGGCACGCTGCGCGACGGGCTCCCCTTCCGGGCCGGTCCGCTCCTCCCACTCCGGATCGCGGTAGACCTCCGGGTCGATCCCCTCGTCGACGAGGTTCCGGGGCTTGCGAAAGGCGAAGCGCCGTTCGTGCCGGCGGAGGCCCTTGCGCAGCTCCTCCTCGGCCCAGACCTGGAGGCGCGGGTCGAGCGTCGAGTCGACGCGGAGCCCCTGGCGGTAGAGCCCGCGGTCGCCGTAGGCCTTCTCGAGGTACTGCCTCACCTCCTCGCAGAAGTAAGGGCCGATCGTCGCCTCCCGGGCCGAGCGCGAGAGGGCCAGGGGCGCCTCGCGGGCCGCTGCGGCCGTGGCGGCGTCGATGTAGCCCTCCTCGAGCATCCGGCGCAGGACGAGGTCGCGGCGCGCCCTGGCGGCCGAGGGGTTGCGCATCGGGGAGTAGGCCTCGGGCCGCTGGATCAGGCCGGCGAGCAGGGCGGCTTCCGGGAGCGTGAGCTCCGACGCCGAGTGGTTGAAGTACCAGGTGGAGGCCGCTTCGACTCCGTAGTTCCCGTGGCCGAAGTAGACCTGGTTCAGGTACATGGTCAGGATCTGGTCCTTCGAGAAGCGCTTCTCGATCTCCACCGTCAGGAAGACCTCGTTGATCTTCCTCGCGAACGACTTCCTCGGCGTCAGGAAGACCGAGCGCGCCAGCTGCTGGGTGATGGTGGAGGCGCCCTGCGCGAGGCTGCGCGTGGCGAGGTCGCGGAGGGCCGCGCCCCCGATGCGGATGATGTCGACCCCGCCGTGGTCGTAGAAGCGGGCGTCCTCGGCTGCGAGGACCGCCCTCACGAGGACCTCGGGGATCTGCCCCCGCGTGATGAGGAACCGGCGCTCGATCGCGAAGCGGGCTACGATCGAGCCGTCGGAGCCCCGGATCTCCGTGACGATGTCGGGCCGGTAGCTCGCGAGCTGCTCGACCTTCGGGACGCGCATGAGCTGCGAGGCCGCCCACCCGGCGCCGACCCCGAGCCCTGCCGCGAGGAGCAGCGGGAGCAGGAGGACGAGGATCGCGGCGGCGCGGCGGCCGATCACGGAGGTATTCTCACACGCGTTCGCGGCGCGTCCCGGGCGAGGCGCCGGGTCGCGAGGAGGGCAGGAATGAGCAGCACGGCGCCCGACCCGATCGTCCCCGGCCAGGGACCGGCCGCGGCCCCGGCAGGGGGGGACGCCCCAGCCCGCGGGTGCATGAAGTGGGGCCTCGCCGGCTGCGCCGTCCTTTCCGTCGTCGCGATCGTCGGGGTGGTCCTCTTCATGAGGAAGGCGCCTCAGCTCATGGAGACTCTCCTCGGCGCCACCGAGGCGCAGGTCGTCGCGGCGATCGCGCCCGAGGTCTCCTCGGAGGAGAAGGAGGCGTTTCGCAGGGAGTACGCCGCGTTCGTGGCGGCGGCCAAGGAGGGGAAGGCGAGGCCCGAGTCGATCCAGCGGCTGCAGCAGGGCATCCTCCAGGCGCTCAAGGACGGCCGCGTCGAAGCGGAGGAGCTCCGCGGCCTCACGGAGCAGCTCCGCGCCATGCCGAAGACGTGAGCCGGTTCGAGGTCGTCTCCGACCTGACGCCGCAGGGGGACCAGCCCGCGGCGATCGAGGCGCTCGTGAAGGGCTTCCGCGAGGGGAAGGAGCACCAGGTGCTCCTCGGCGTCACCGGCTCGGGGAAGACGTTCACTATGGCGAAGGTCGTCGAGGCGCTCGACCGCCCGACCCTCGTCCTCTCCCACAACAAGACCCTCGCCGCGCAGCTCTACCAGGAGTTCCGGCGCTTCTTCCCGAGGAACCGGGTCGAGTACTTCGTCTCCTACTACGACTACTACCAGCCCGAGGCCTACATCGCCCAGTCGGACACGTTCATCGAGAAGGAAACCCAGATCAACGAGGAGATCGACAAGCTCCGGATCGCCGCGACGGCCGCGCTGTTCGAGCGGCGCGACGTCCTCATCGTGGCGTCGGTGTCGTGCATCTACGGCCTCGGGAGCCCCGAGTCGTTCGGCAAGATGTCGATCGAGCTGAAGGCGGGCGCCCGGTACGGCCTCACGTGGTACCTGAAGCGCCTCGTCGAGGCCCAGTACGAGAGGTCCCACCTCGACCTCGACCGGGGGACGTTCCGGGTGAGGGGAGACGTCCTCGAGATCCACCCCTCCTACGAGGACACCGGCGTGCGCGTGGAGTTCTTCGGCGACGAGATCGAGAAGATCAGCCGGGTCGACCTCCTGACGGGGAAGGTCCTCGAGCCTCTCGGGGAGTTCGCGCTCTACCCGAAATCGCACTACGTGACGCCCGAGGCCGTGCGCCAGAGGGCCCTGGGGTCGATCGAGGCCGAGCTCGTCGTCCGCGTCGAGGAGCTGGCGGCGCAGAAGAAGCTCCTCGAGGCGCAGCGGATCGAGCAGAGGACCCGTTTCGACCTCGAGATGATGCGCGAGATCGGCTACTGCGCCGGCATCGAGAACTACTCCCGCCACCTCTCGGGGCGCGCGCCGGGCGAGCCGCCGCCGACCCTCCTCGACTATTTCCCGTCCGACTACCTGACCATCATCGACGAGAGCCACCAGACGATTCCCCAGGTGCGGGCGATGTACCACGGCGACCGCTCGCGCAAGGAGACGCTCGTCGAGTACGGCTTCCGCCTTCCCTCGGCCCTCGACAACCGGCCCCTGAAGTTCGAGGAGTGGCTCGAGCGCGTCGGGCAGCGGCTCTACGTCTCGGCCACCCCGGCCCCCTACGAGCTCGGGCAGGCGGGGGGAGAGGTCGTCGAGCAGGTCATCCGCCCGACCGGCCTCGTCGACCCGCGGGTCGAGGTGCGGCCGGTGAAGGGGCAGGTCGACGACCTCCTCGGCCGCGTCCGCGAGCGGGCGGCGAAGGGGGAGCGGACCCTCGTCTCGACGCTGACGAAGCGGATGGCCGAGGACCTGACGAGCTACTTCCTCGAGCTGGGGGTGCGCGCGCGCTACCTCCACTCCGACGTCGAGACGCTCGAGCGGGTGCAGATCCTGGGCGACCTCCGGCGCGGCGTCTTCGACGCCCTCGTCGGCATCAACCTCCTGCGCGAGGGGCTCGACCTCCCCGAGGTCTCGCTCGTCGCGATCCTGGACGCCGACAAGGAGGGCTTCCTCCGGTCGGAGACCTCGCTCGTCCAGACCGCGGGGCGGGCCGCGAGGAACCTCAACGGCCTCGTCGTCCTCTACGCCGACGTCGTGACCGACTCGATGCGCCGCGCGATGGGAGAGATGGAGCGACGGCGCGCCACCCAGGAGGCGTACAACGCCGAGCACGGGATCGTCCCCGAGACGATCGTCAAGGCGATCGACTCGCCGCTCCTCCGGATGGCGAACCTCGACTACGGCGAAGGGCCGGGCCTCCTGGCCTCCGGGAAGGACGCCCTCCGCGACGACCGCTCGATCGAGGAGGAGATCTCCACGCTGACGAAGGAGATGAAGGCGTCCGCGCGGGAGCTGGAGTTCGAGAAGGCCGCGCAGCTGCGCGACCGGATCCGGGAGCTGCGGGGGATGCAGGTCTTCCGCTGACCCGGGGCGCCCCGGACGCGACGAGGGGGCGGTCTCCCGCCCCCTCGCCGAATCGGTGCGCCTTTCCGGCTTCGTCCGTCAGAGCTTCTCGACGAGCCTCGCGTGGACGACGGACTCGCGGACCCGGACTCCCCGCACGCGCACGGTGTCCCCGACCCTCGGGTCGCCGCGGATCTCCGTCGCCCTCGAGACGGCGACCTGCGTGTCGCCGACCTGCCACATCGCGCCGGTGATCCGCCTCACGACGCCCTCGAAGGTCACCTCCGCGACGGGGGGCGCCACGACCTGCTCGAGGATGAGGACGGCGAGGAGCGTTCCGTCCGCCTGCCGGCGGGCGAGGACGTCCACCTCGTCGCCCACGGCCGGGTTGCCGACGATCTTCGTGCCGGCGTCCACCTTCACGACGCTCTCCGTCCCGTCGGGGAGGACGAGCGTCCACGAGTCGGTCCCGATCGCCCCGACGACCCCGTGGAGGCGAACGGTCGGAGTCGGGCTCGGCGAGAGCTTCATGACCCGGAGCCCGGTGAGCGCCCCGGAATCGGCGACCGCCGCCACCAGGACGAGGTCCCCGACCTTCACGTCGCCGAGGCCTGGCTTGCCGATGCCTTCCCAGGGCCCGCCGAAGACCGTTCTATCGGTCACGAGGACCGTGAATCCGAGGACGGTGATGGTCGAGGCGGAGAGGTCCGTGGCCTCCACCTTCCCGGTGAGGCTCACGTCCTCCCGCTGCATCATGACGAGGATCGCGGTCGCCTTCAGGGGCGAAACGGCGGGGTCGACGAAGGCGACGACCCGCTGCCCGGCCTCGAGGTCGTCGGTCGTCCCGGAGGTCCCGTTCGCGAAGCGGACCGTCGCCCCGGTCGCGTCGAAGGAGACGAGCCCCGACAGGAGAGAGACGATCGGACCGCCGCCGGCGAACGGGACGTGGATCGAGGAGATCGTCCCTTCGACGGCGGACGGAGGCGGTCCCTCGATGGCCGGGGTCCTTCTTACGTCGGCGGCGGACGGGAGAGCCAGCAGGAGAACCAGGGCGGGGAGAAGGGCGAACCGGAGAAGTCTCATGCGCGTCCTCGCTGGAATCGGGGGTACGGCCCCCGGTACCGTGGGCCGGATATCATTCTCGCCCGGTAGTGACGACTCTCACGATATCCCACGCGAACGCCCCGCTCCCGTCCACCTTTCCGAGGGCCCTTCCCCCGGGGCCGAGAGAGGCCCCGTGACGACGTTCCTGGCCCAGATGTCCTTCGCCTGGCTGGCTTTGTTCCCGATTCTCAACCCGCCGGCGATGGCGCCCGTCTTCCTGACTCTGACGAGCGCCGTGAACGACCGCGAGAGGAACGGGCTGGCGCTCCGGATCGGCGCCTACACCGCCCTCTTCCTGACCGTCCTCCTCCTCGTCGGAGGGTGGATCCTGAAGGTCCTCGGCATCTCTATCCCCGTCGTGGCGATCGCGGGCGGCATCCTCCTCTTCCACTCCGCCTGGCACATGCTCAACAAGGACCCTCGCGTCTCGGAAAAAGAGGAAGCCGAGATCCGCTCGTCGATGGAGAACAAGGCCTTCTTCCCGCTCACGATGCCTGTCACGGCGGGCCCGGGCGCGATGGCGGTGACGCTCAGCCTCGTCCCGCGCGGGAGCGTCCTCGAGCCCGCCACGCTCCTCGCCTTCCTCGCCACCGCCTGCGGCATCCTCCTCGCGGGCCTTACGGTCTTCGTCTTCTATCGGTTCAGCGGCCCCGTAATCCGCCGCCTCGGGGAGACGGGCGCCGCCACGATCAGCCAGATCAGCGCGTTCGTCCTCCTCGCCATCGGCGTGCAGCTCGTCTGGGGGGGCGTGAGGGAGCTTCTCCTGGCGACCCTCGAGGACCCTGCCCTGGCCGACCGCCTCAGGGCGTTCGCGGCCGCGCTGCGCTGACGTCGCCGCCCGGGCCGGCCGCCGGGCGGGTCCCGGCAGGCCAGATGGCGAAGGCGACCCCCGCGAAGATGAGCGCCGCGGCGCCGAAGAGCCTCGGCGACGGCTCCTCGCCGAGGACGAGGAAGGCGAGCGCCCCGGCGAAGAGGGGCTGGACGTAGATGAAGAACGCCGTCGTCGACGCGCCCGTCCTCGCGAGGGCCCAGGCGTTCAGGGCGTAGGCCCCGACGGTGCCGAGGAGGACGGCCCCGGCCACCGAGCCGAGGGCCGCCCCCGAGAGCTCCGACGGCCGGAGACGGACGAGGTCGGGGAGGGCGATGACGACGATCGGGATCGCCCCGTAGCGGAACGCCTGCGCCACGAACGAGAGCGCCGAGCGGCGGGCGAGGACGTCCCGCGCGGCCACGAGGAAGAACGCGTAGGCCGCCGCGTTCAGGGTGACGAGGACGTCGCCGACGAGCGTCCCGCCTCCGAACGCGAGGCCGGACGGGTCGAGGAGGAAGACGACGCCCCCGAAGGCGACGGGGACGCCGAGGAGGCGTCGCGCCGTGGGGCTTTCGCGGCCCATCAGGAGCCCGGCCACGATCGTGAAGACGGGAACGGTGGCGATGAGGAGGGTCGCGTGGGTCGCGGTCGTCCTGTGGAGGCCCGTGATGAAGAGGACCTGGTTGGCGACGATGCCGAAGAGGGCGAGGAAGGCGACGTGGGCGCGCTCGCGAAGGGTCTGGCGCGGCGCGGGACCGGAGAGGGCGCGCGCGGCGAGCGTAAGGAGGAGGGCGCCGAAGACCCCCCGCATCGCGGCGAGGGTGAAGGGGGTCATCTCCCTCATCGCCACCTTCCCGAAGACGGGGAGCGTCCCGAAGAAGACCTGGACGAAGACGAGCGCGACGTAGGGGGCGAGGCCCGCGTCGCGGGCCCGCGCCTCAGCGGCCAAGGGGGACCGCGGCGACGGCGCCTTCCGCGGGCCCGGAAGGGGTGTCGACGGCGAGCTTCGTCCCCGGCGCCTCGTGCTCGCGCTTCACGAACGCGAGGGCGACCCGGCGGCCGCGCACCGGCGAGTCTACGGCGCTCGTCACCCTGCCGACCGTCTCGCCGCCGGCGCGGACGGCGTCCCCCGGCCCGGCGGCGCACCCCGAAGGGAGGAGCAGCGCGACGAGGTGGCGGTTCACGTGGCCGTACGTCTTGAGGCGGGCGACCGTCTCCTGCCCGAGGTAGCACCCCTTCGTGTAGGAGATCGCCGTCCGCTCGAGCCACGCCTCGTTCGGCAGGACGGTCTCGTCCAGCTCGGCCCCCCAGCGCGGGATCCCCGCTTCGATCCGCCCGGCCTCCAGGACCGACGCGTCCGCGGGCTCTGCCCCGCGGGCGCCGAGGAGATCGAGGACTTTCCCCGCACTGTCCCGGGCGGTTCGCAGGTCGAACCCCTCCTCGCCGGCGCGCGAGACGCGAACGACGCGGACGGGAACGCCGGCGGCGCCTGTCAGGACGTGGGAAAAGGGCGCGCCGGGCGGCACCTCGAAGCCGGACGCCGCCAGGACGCCAGCCGCAGCGGGCCCCTCGACGTGGACGACACCGGTCGCGGCCGTCCGGTCCTCGAGCGTCGAGCGGCTGAACGGGACGTAGCCCGCGAGGATCGCGGCGAGCGGCCCGGCGAGGGACGGCTCGCAGTCGAGGACCAGCTCCGCCTCTGCCGTCCTCAGGACGGCCAGCTCCGCGCGCATCTTCCCCTTCGGGGTCAGGAGCGCGGCGTGGGCGCCTTCACCGGCCGCGAGGCGCTTCACGTCGTTCGTCACGAGGCCGTGAAGGAGCCCGGCGCAGTCCGGACCGGTGACGAACAGCGATCCCCGACCCGAGAGGTCCGCGGCGACGGAGCGCGTTCGCAGCGCCGAAGGGCCTGATGCGAGGGGGGTATCGGTCGGCATCCGGACGATTCTCGCATGTGTCGTAAAATGAAACTCTTGAGCGAATCCACTCCGAAACCACGTGCCCCGCGCCGTCGCCGGCGGACGGGAAGAGCCGCGGCGAACGGCGCGGCCGAAGCCGCCGCCACTCCCGCCGCCGAGCTCTCCTTCTTCGAGACCGAGGCGTACGCCCCCTCCACCGCGACGATCGTGGAAACGGTCGCCTCCGCCCCGCCCCCAGTGAGCATGAGCCAGGAAGACCAGAAACTCGCACTCTTCATCGACATCGACAACGTCATCATCGGCCTCCGCGAAAGCGGCCACCCGAAGTTCGACGTGAAGCTCCTCATCTCCCGTCTCCTCGACAAGGGGAAGATCGTCATCAAGAAGGCCTACGCCGACTGGTCCCGCTACGCGGAGTACAAGCGGGCGTTCCACGAGTCGGCCTTCGAGCTGATCGACATCCCCCAGCACAAGATGACGGGGAAGAACTCGGCCGACATCCGGATGGTCGTCGACGCCATGGACCTGGCCTCGAACAAGGAGCACATCACGACGTTCGTGATCGGCTCGGGCGACTCCGACTTCTCTCCCCTCGTCTCGAAGCTGAAGGAGAACGACAAGACGGTCCTCGGGTTCGGGGTGAAGGGCTCGACCTCGGAGCTCCTCATCGAGAACTGCGACGAGTTCATCTACTACGAGGACCTCGTTCGCGAGCAGGTGAAGGTCCCGGCGTTCGCCGGCCTGTCGGAGAAGCACCGCGAGGTCTTCGCGCTCCTCATCGACTCGATGCAGGCCCTGAAGCGCGAGAACAAGGAAGTCCTCTGGGGCTCGATGGTCAAGCAGACCATGCAGCGCAAGAACCCCAGCTTCTCCGAGTCGTACTACGGCTTCCGCGCCTTCTCCGAGCTCCTCGAGTCGGCCCAGAAGCACAAGGTCATCACGCTGAAGCGCGACGTCAAGAGCGGCTCCTACATCATCACCGGCTTCGGGCCGGGAACGGTGGCCTGACCTCGTGAACGACCGCCCGCCGCCCGGGCCGCCGGGCGGCGCGGTCCCCCCGTGGCCCCTCGTGAGGCGCGAGGTCCTCGGCGACTTCCGCGTCTTCCGTATCCGCAAAGACGTCGCCGTCTCTCCCGTGAAGGGGACGGAGCACGCCTTCTACGTCCTCGAGGGGGCCGACTGGGTCAACGTCGTCGCCCTGACGGACACGGGGAAGATGCTCTTCGTCCGCCAGTGGCGCCACGGCACGGAGGGGGAGACGCTCGAGATCCCCGGCGGGTGCGTCGACCCGGGCGACCCGTCGCCCCTCTCGGCCGCGCGGCGCGAGCTCCTCGAGGAGACGGGTTACGAGTCGGGCGACTGGACCGAGCTGGGCTGGGTCAGCCCGAACCCCGCCATCCAGGCGAACCGCTGCTTCACCTTCCTGGCTCGCGGCTGCCGCAAGGTCGCCGAGCCCTCGCCCGACGGCACGGAGGACCTCCGTGTCGAGATGGTCCCGGAAGGCGCCGTCCCCGCCCTCGTCCGCGAAGGCCGCATCCGCCACGCCCTCGTCCTCGCCGCCTTCCACTGGTACGCCCTGCGAGAGCATTGAGCTCCCCCGAAATCGTACCACCCGAAATGGTGCCAGGCATGAAATCGTGTATTAAGTGGATCGGTGGCGCCCTCAGCGGCGGGTTTCCAGCTCGCCGGGCCAGCCGACGACGAGGCTGAGGAGCCCGCCAGCCCTCTGCGTGGTCGAGGGGACGACGAGGAAACTCGAGCCGTCGGGCGCGAAGGAGAAGGCGGGGCCGCCGTCCGAGGGCACGGCGAATCGGAAGAGGGGCGTCACCGTGCCGACGCGGAACGAATCTCCTTCGGCCGAGACCTCTGCCGAGACGATCTGGCCGTCGCCCTGGACGTAGGCGATCTCGCGGCCGTCCGCGCGCCACTGGGGGTAGCCCCCGGAGCGGGTGGAGACCTGCCAGCGGCGGCCCGGCCCGGGGAAGGGTGTCACGTAGACCTCCCACTCGCCCGACTCGTCGGAGAAGTAGGCCACCCAGCGCCCGTCGGGAGAAAAGGAGCCGGCGACCTCCGAGAACTCGGTCTGGCGGAAGAGCTTCGGCTCGCCCTCGGGCTCGAGCGGCAGCACCCAGAGGTCGGCCTTCGTCGTGTCGGAGTTACGCGTCGCGAGGAGGTGCCGTCTGTCCGGAGAGACGGAGGCGGGGAGCGTCCCGGGCTCTCCCGAATGGACCAGCTCGACCTCCCCGGCGCCTTCGATCGCCTTCCTGTAGACGTCGTATCGTCCCTTCGGGTTGGAGGCGAAGTAGACCGTCCGGCTGTCCGGGGCCCACGCGGGCATGACGTCCTCGGCCGGGTCGAAGGTGAACCGGGTCTTCAGCCCGCGGGCGATCTCGTAGACCCAGAGGTCGCTCGTCCCGAGGCTCGGGTCGTTGATCTGCGCCACGGCGAACTTCCCGTCGGGCGAGAGCATCGCGGACCGGTACGCTGCGGCATCGCCGAGGGGGGCGACGGTCTTGCCGGTCCGGTCCCGCCACTCCAGCGTCGTCTCGTTCTTCGACTTGCCCGTCAGGAACGCCATGACGCCGTTGCTCGAGGAGGAGTAGACGGCCGCCGCCGCGCCGGTGATGACGAGAACGTCCTCCGCGAGGGGAACGGCTTCTCCCGAGAGACTCCCTTCCGCCGGGTCGAACGGCTGGGCGACGAGGACGTTCTCCCGGACGAAGAGGAGCCTGCCGGAGGCGTACTCGGCCTGGCTCGTCGCGCGAAGGATCTCGCGGCTCTCCCCGTCGTCGAGCGAGCCGAGGAGGACCGCGCTCCGGTCGGGGGCGAGTCCCCGAGCGAGGTAGAGGAACCTCCGGCCGTCCGGCAGGAACCGGGGATGCCGATGCGAGTTGTGCGCGGCGCCGTCGACCTTCGTGAGCGGCTGCGGCGTGCCGCCGGTGGCGGAGACCCGGTGGAGGGGGCCCGAGCTGTCGGGAGAGAAGACGATGACCCCTTCGGCGTTCCAGGTCCCGCCCTTCCCGTTCGTCGAGGTACAGAGGGTGACGGGTGGCCCGCCCGTCACGTCGATCTTCCGGAGGACGCGCTCGGTCCGGACGAAGAAGCCGAGCCAGCGCGAGTCGGGTGACCAGAACGGGTAGCCGGCCCCGTCCGTCCCGGAGAGCGCGTGGGCCGTGCCGGCGTCGAGGTTCCTCACGAAGAGCCGGACCTTGCTGTCCCCGTCGACGGCCGCGAAGGCGAGACGCCGGCCGTCGGGGGAGACGGCCACGGGGCCCGGGCTCTCGGGCGAGAGGCTGAAGGTGGTGCCATCTGGGGACGCGATCGACGCCTTGACGACAGGGGCGGGGTCGGTGCGGGACGCGGCGAGGAACCCGCCGAGCCCAAGGACCAGTCCGAGCGCCGCGAGCCCCCAGGGCAGGGCCGCCCGGACGCCCCGGCTGCCTTGGGCGACGGCCGTCGCGGCGGGAGCCGCCGGTGCCGACACGAAGGACTCCGGCTGGGAGAGGTAGTCCTCGAGCGTCACACGCGCGTCCCCGATCGACTGGAGCCGCCGCGCGGGCTTCTTCTTCAGGCAGGACGAGACGAGGTGGGAGAGTGCGGGGGGTAGATCGCCGGGAAGGGCCGCAAGGTCTGGCGAGTCCTTGAGGACGGAAGCGAGGACGTGCGAGACGGTCTCGCCCTCGAACAGCTTCCTTCCCGTCAGCATCTCCCAGAAGACGACGCCGAAGGACCAGACGTCGGCGCGGCGGTCGGCCGCGAGGCCTGCGGCCTGCTCGGGGGCCATGTACGAGGCCGTCCCGAGGATGACGCCCGCCTTCGTGTGATGCTGCGTGATGGTCGGCGAGAAGGAGAGGTTCGCCCCGGACCGCTCCTCGTCCCACGCCTTGGCGAGGCCGAAGTCGAGGACCTTCACGGTGCCGTCGGGCCTCACCTTGACGTTCGCGGGCTTGAGGTCGCGGTGGACGATTCCCTTCTCGTGCGCCGCCTCGAGCGCCTGCGCGATCTGAAGGGCGATCGGGAGCGCCTCGGCGAGGGGCATCGGCCCCCTTTCGATCCTCGTCGAGAGGTCCTCGCCCTCGACGAGCTCCATGACGAGCACCTGTCGCCCGTCGAGAGTCTCGAGGCCGAAGAGCGTGGCGATGGAGGGGTGGTTGAGGGAGGCGAGGACCCTGGCCTCCCGCTGGAAACGCGCCAGCCGCTCGGCGTCGTCGGCGACGGCCGCAGGGAGGACCTTGAGCGCGACGTCGCGTCCGAGCTTCTCGTCGGTCGCGCGCCACACCTCGCCCATGCCGCCCTCGCCGAGCTTGGCGGAAACCATGTAGATGCCGAGCGTCGTGCCGATCAAGCCCGCCTCCCCCTGTCAGAATTCTGAGATCTTGTCTCTGAACGAGGCGGAGTCTACATCCCGGACGGCGCCATCCCGTCGGGAGCCAGGGCAGAGCTATAATATAAAATCAAGACCTGACCCCGTCCCCCTACCGGTCGATCCTCCAGAGGCCGATCGAGCCGCCGATGGACCCGATTCGGGTTCCGCGCTCGCGGAGGGCGGTGCGGATGCGCTCGAGGCGGTCGGCGTCGGCGGCGGCCCCCTTCGACCGGAGGAGCTCCGGGCCGAGGGCGAACGGGGCTTCGCCGAGGGCGAGGATCGTGCCGGGGCGATCTTCCTCGCCCGGGAAGGGGGGGCGGAGGACCGGGGCGTGGCGCGCCGGCAGGTCGCCGCCGAAGACGACCGTTGGGAGCCCGGCGGGCGCGAGTCCGGGCGCCGCCTCCTTCAGGCGCAGGAGGTCCTGGCCCCAGTCGAGGTTGCTGTCGACGAAGAGCCGACGTCCGCCCTCGGGGCCTCCCGCGAGCGCGTTGAAGAACGACAGCTGGTGAGGGTGGGCCGTTCCGATCTCGACCGCCCCGACGAAGAGCGCCCCGAACGCCGCGGCGCGCGGGATGCGGGAAGCGGACGCCGCGAGCGCCGCGCCGGCCGAGATCGCCAGCAGAGGAAAGAGGAAGAGGGCATGCCTCACGCCGATGTTGTAGGTGGTTCGCGAGGAGAGGAGGAGGAAGAGGAGTAGCCCCGCGCCGAGGGCGGCGGCGAAGCGTCTCGATCCGCGCACGGAAAGCGCGGTCGCGAGGCCCAGCAGGAGGCCGAGAGGCGACTTGACCGCGAGCGCGACGGGGAAGTACCAGGGCGATCCCTCCCGGGAGACCTTCCCGAGGAAGTAGTTCACGCCGGCCCCGACCTCGCTCTGGAGAGCGACGGAGACCGAGCCCGTCAGGAGGTTGCCGAGCGGGGGAAGGGCGTCGCCCGCGGCGATCGCGAGGCGCGCCGCGGCGGGGGAGCGTCCTTTCGTCTCGAGCCGGTCGACGGCGAGGGCGCGGCGGTCTACTGCGGACTGGCCCCGGTACGCCCACGCGAACCCGGCGAGAGAGACGAAGAGCGCGATCCCGGCCGCTGCCGCGAGCCTCCGGAGGAGGCGCGCGACGTCTTCGCGCCCGGGGGTCGTGGCCGCCGCGAGGAACGGGAGCGTGGAGAGGGCCAGGAGCGGCGCGCTGTACTTCGAGAGGAGCGCGAGGCCCCAGAGGAGGCCGAGGAGAGGTGCGGCGCGGCGCGCCTCCGGGCGGAAGAGCTGCGAGAGCGGCCGGATCGAGAGGACGACGAAGAGCGTGACGGCGACGTCGGTGTGGACGACGCCCGCGTGCGCGTTGAGGTTCGGCTCGAGGGCCGCGAAGGCGAGGGCGGCGCACCCGGCCCAGGCCCCCCACCGTCGCCGCGCCTCGGCGCGCACCGCGAGAAGGACGGTGGCGAGAAGCCCCACGAACGGCAGGCGGGCGCGGAAGAGGATCGTCTCGGCCGGCGTCTCGTTGGCGTAGAGGAAGCGCAGGAGCCGTGCGGGCCCGGCGGGCGAACGGAAGGGATCGTCGGCGGGGCGCAGCGGCAGCCCCGTGAGTGCGAATCCTGCCAGCGCCTTCGCCAGCGGCGGGTGCTCCGGGTTCCAGCGCCCCGTCCCCTCCCGGACGATCTCGACAGAGGCCGCGAGGTGGACCGGCTCGTCGGCCGTGGCCGCGTCTCCCGCCAGGCGGTGGATCGCGACAGAGGCCGAGAGGAGGACGAGCAGCAGCGAGATCCAGGGCTCGAAGCGCGAGGCGCGACTCCGCGGGCCGGGGCCTCCGGGCTCGGTCATCTCCGCGCATGCTAACTTCGGGTGGCCGTGACCGCCGTCCGAATGCTCTCCCTGACGCTTCCCGGGCCCTCCGGATCCCTCGAGGGGCTGCTTCGGCTGCCGCCGACTCCCGTCGGAGCCGCCGTCGTCGCGCACCCCCATCCCCTGTTCGGCGGCACGATGCACACGAAGGCCGTCCACCGGACCGCGAGGCTCCTGGCCGACCGCTTCCACCTCGCCTCCCTCCGATTCAACTTCCGGGGGGTCGGCGCTTCCGAGGGGAGCTTCGACGACGGCCGGGGCGAGACGGACGACCTCGTCTCCTCCGTCCGGTACCTCCGGGAGCGCCACCCCGAGGGCCCCCTCGTCGTCGCCGGGTTCTCCTTCGGCTCGCTCTGCGCCGCACGCGCCGCGACGGTCGTGGAGCCCGACGTCCTCCTCCTCATCGGGGTCCCGCTCGACCGGTGGCCCGAGGACGAGGCCCGCGCCCTCGCGGGCCGGAACGTCGTCTGGGTGCAGGGCGAGGCGGACCAGTTCGGATCGGGTCCCCTCGCTCTCGAGACCGCGGCGCGGCTCGGGTTCCGGGCCGCCGTCGTCCCGGGCTCGGACCACTTCTTCACGGGGCGCCTCGAGTCGTACGACAGGGTCGTCGGGGGCCTCCTCGTGGAGGCCGGGCTCTTCCGGACGAAGGCCCGGGCTTGAAAGACGAAGGCGCGGCCGTGCTCTCCGACGCCGAGAAGGCCGATCTCCTGAAGCGGGCCCGGCACGCCGCCGCGCGGGCCCTCGGCCTCCCGGAGGGGAAGCGTGACCTGCCGCCTCCCGAGGGCCGGCTCGCCGAGCCGGGCGCGGCCTTCGTCACGTGGAAGAAGGACGGCCGCCTGCGGGGCTGCATCGGGAGCGTCGAGCCGTGGCGCCCGCTCGCCGAGGACGTCGAGAAGAACGCGGTCGCCGCGCTCCTTCGCGACCCGCGTTTCGCGCCGGCGCAGCCGCGGGATCTCCCGAAGCTCTCGGTCGAGCTGTCCGTGATGACGCCGCTCGAGGAAGTGACGGACCCCCTGTCGCAGGTCGAGATCGGCGTCCACGGCGTCGTCGCGCGGAAGGGCCAGCGGTCGGGCCTCCTCCTCCCCCAGGTGGCTCCGGAGTGGGGCTGGGACGTCCCGGCGCTCCTCGAGCAGGTCTGCCTGAAGGCGGGTCTTCCGGGAGACGCGTGGAGGGCGGGAAACCCGCCCGCGACGATCTACCGCTTCGCGGCCGAGGTCTTCGGGGAGAGCGCGTAGAGGAGGATCCCCGCCGCGACGGCCGCGTTCAGCGACTCGACGCGCGGCGACACCGGGATTCTCACGCGGTGGTCGAGCGCCTCGACGACGGGCGCCGAGAGCCCGTGCCCCTCCGAGCCGATGGCCAGGACGAGTGGTGCGACCCCCCTCAGCGTTTCCGGGTCGACCCCGTCGTGCGCGTCGGCTCCGGCCAGGCTCGCGCCGAGGGAACGGGCCCACTCGACGACCTCGGTGGAGAGGACGTTCCTCGCGATCGGGACCCTGAGGGCGCTCCCCGCCGAGGCGCGGAACGCCTTCGGGGCGAACGGGGAAGCGGTGCCGGGGGCCAGGACGACCCCCCCGGCGCCGAACGCCTCGGCGGCGCGGAGGATGGCCCCGACGTTCGCCGGATCCTGGAGGCCGTCGAGGAGGAGGACGAGGCGCGCGTCCCCGAGGTCTCCGAGGCCGGCCGCGGGCAGCGGGGCGATCGCGACGAGGGCGCGCGTGGACGAGAGGTCGGAGAGCCGCCCCAGGACACGCGGGGAGACCTCGACGATCTCGGCCCCCGCGGAGCGGGCGCGGTCGGCCGCGTGCGCGTCGTACGGACCGAGGTCGGGCGCCGCGAAGACGACCGACGGGACGACCCGCGCGTCGAGGGCGTCGTCGACCGTTCTGGCGCCCTCGAGGAGAAGCGCCTCCCCATCCCTCACGGCGCGGACCGCGGCGCCGATCCTCGGGTTCGAGGGGGAGTCGATGCGGGGGCTCAACTCTGCCCGGTCTCCCGGTCGGCGAAGCGGCGGACGGCTCGCCGCTGGGCTGGCGTCTGGGGCGAGTCGGTGTAGATCTCGCTCTTCGGGACCTGTCGCCAGAGTTCGGCGAGGAGAGCCAGCGCCTCGTCGCCGGTCACGCCGTGCCGCCGCGAAAGGAACGCGGCGACGGCCGTGCCCGTCCTCCCGATGCCTCCCCAGCAGTGGACGTAGGCCGGCTCGCCGCGGTCTATCGCCCCCTCGAGCTCCTCCACGATCCGGTCGAGGCCGCCGTCGGCCGGGACGCCCATATCCTTCACGGGATGGCGGACCACGCGCACGGAGACGCCCATCGCCTGCGCTTCCTCGGCGAGCGCCTCGGCGTAGGGGTCGAGGACGCCCGATCGTCCGCTCTCCACCTCCTCTGTCAGGTCGACGAAGAGGCGGATCCCTGCCCCGAGGAAAGCCCGGAGCCGAGCGCGTCCCTCTTCCTCGACGAAGGAGTAGGGGTACTCGCCGGCCAGGAGGAGGCCGGGAACGACCCAGTAGCAGTCGCGGATCGGAAGGCGGGGGGCCATGCGGGCACGAGTGTAGAACGGACGGGGCGTCCCTCTCGCTTGCCCGAAGGTCCACGCCTTCCTATTCTCGAGGGGATGGCGACGGGCTCCTGGTCGATGCCGGATGGCCGGGAGGCGTGACGGTGTCGCTCCTCGCCGTCGTGCTTCCCCCGCTCGCCCTGGCGGCCGGGTCCCGTTCGAGGCGCCTCGGGGGGGGCGACGGCGCGCTTGCCGGGCTCCTCGCCTGGCAGGCGGTCGTCACGGGCGGCGGTCTCCTGCTGGGGCACCTCGGTCTCCTCCGGCCGCTGCCGTTCGCGGCGATTCACGCGGGGCTCGCGCTCGTCTTCGCGGGCCTCCTCGTGTGGCCCTCCGCGAGCGGCCCCTCTCCGGCTCGCCCCCTGACCCGGATCGTCCGGACCCGGCGGGGGCGGGCCCTCGCTTCTCTCACCGGCCTCGTTCTCCTCGGGCTCCTCGTCCCCACGGTCGAGGCCCTCGTCCTCGGCATCCGCGACTTCGACGGCCTCGCGTACCACATCCCCCGGGCTCTCTTCTGGATGCGGAACGGCGGGTTCGTCCCTTTCGAGACCCCCATCTGGCACCAGGTCGGGCTCCCCGTCGCGGCGGACGTTCTCCTCGGGGCCCCGCTCCTCCTCGGCGGCGGGGCGCGGACCACTGGCTGGGCGACGCTCTTCCTCACCCTCGGCCTCGCCCTCGCGCTCGTCTCCGCCGCCCGCTCGCTCGGCCTGGCCCGCTCGCGGGCGCTCGGGGCGGCGATGCTCTTCCTGGCCTTTCCGATCACCGGCCAGCGGGTCGGCGACCTGAGCAGCGACGCGGCCGCCGCGTTTGCGGTCCTCGGCGCCTTCGCGCTCGCCCTGCGGCTCCCCAGCGTCTCCGCGGCGGCGGGGCTCTACCTCTTCGGCACGGGCCTCGGAGTGGCGGCGAAGGTGACGATCGCCCCGTTCGCCGCGCTCCTCGCGATTCCCCTCGTCGTCCGGCGGATGCGGGCGGGGGGCGGGACTCGAGTCCTCGCGGGAGCGTCGGCCGGAGCCGTGGCGGGAGGGCTTCTCGTGGTCGCGTCCTTCGCACCCGTCGTCGCAGCGATGGGGGACCCGCTCGGCGGCCCCGAGGGGCGCGCTCTCTCCTCGACCTCCGACGGCCTTCCCGCCATGGCGAGGGGAAGCGCGTTCGCCGCGCTCGCGTGGGCTCTGGAGCCTCTCGGCTACCTCCCGCGCCCTCTCCGCGACGCGGCCCTGGAGGGGAGCGGCCTGGGTCGCCTCGCCGCCGCTCTCGGTCCGCCCGACGCGTCCGAGCCGGTCCTGCCGAACGGCTGGCCGAGCACCTCAAGGACCGGGGTCGTCCCCATCGTCCTCCTCCCTCTCGTCCTCGTTCTCGCCCCGCGCCGGTGGGCCGTTCCCATCGGCGGCTTCGTCGCCGCCGGATTCGTCCTCGTCCAGGCGCCCCTCGCGCCGTCTCTCTCGAGCGCCCGCTTCGGGATTCCGCTCGTCGCGGCCGTCGCGCTCGCGCTCTGGCTCCCGCTGCGGCTGCGGCCTTTCCTTCGACGGGCGCTTCCCCTGGCGCTCTCCTTCGCGATGGCCTTCGCGTCCCTGGCGGCATCGGCCCGGTGGGCGTTCGTGGCGGCGCGGCAGCGGGACGCCGCCGCGCGCGGGGAGGGAGAAGGGCTCGTCCCGGCCGACCGGGAGTTCCTGCGCTCGCGGACGGGAGGCGGCCCCCTGTGCGTCCTCTCCGAGGTGAACCGTCGTGACGGCCTCCTCGCGGGCCCGGACGCGGACCTCGCCTTCGAGTACCTGGTGCCGGCGGCGGGCGCAGACCCGGCCGCACCCTTCCGGCGAGCCGCCTCCCGTGGGAGCGCCGTTCTCCTTCCGCGGAGCGCGAACGAGTACCTCCGGGCCGGGCCGGCGTGCGGCCCCGGCCGCCAGCCCGAGGCCTGGCCCGCGGAGCGTCTCGCGAGCCTCCTTCAGGTTTCCGGCTTCCGCCGGGTCGTGACGCGGTCGGCCTACGAGATCTGGCTCCCCTCGTCCTCGCGGGAGGGACGGGGTTGAGCCTCGGGCTCCCGGTCTACTACCGCCAGGTCGGAGTGGCCTGCGAGGCGGGCCTTCCGCTGACGCAGGGCCTGCGACTCGCCGCGAGCGGATGCGTGGACGCCGGGCTTCGCAGGGCCGCGGAGGACGTCGAGCGAGCCGTGAGGGCTGGAGGCGCGCTCGCGCCCGCGATGGCGGCCCACCCGGAGGTCTTCTCGGGTCTCGACACGGCGATCGTCGCCGCCGGGGAGGAGAGCGGCCGGCTCGACGCGAGCCTGAAGCAGCTTGCCGGGCGGCACGAGAGAGAGCGCGCAGACCGACAGCGGGTGCTCCTGGCGCTCCTCTATCCCTCGGGACTTCTCGTCGCCGCGCTCTTCCTGCCGCACCTCCACGTCTGGGTCACGACGTCCCCGGGCGCGTACTTCCTCGCCGTCGCGCGCACGGGCGTCCCCTTCCTCGCGCTCCTCGGAGGCGTTGCGGGAGGATTCGTCCTCCTTCGACGGATGGCGCCCCTGGCCTTCGACCGGGCTCTGCTGACGGTTCCCGTGCTCGGCCCCAACCTCGGCAAGCTCTCCTTCACCCGCTTCGCCGACGGCCTCGCGACCCTCCATGCGGCGGGGGCCGAGGTCCGCGCGGGCGCCCGCCTCGCCGTGGCGACGCTCGGGAACCGGCACCTCGAGGCGCGCGGACGACGGCTCATCGAGACACTCGAGAGAGGCGGAACGCTCTCCGAGGGAATGGCGGCAGCGGGGATCTTCCCGCCCGAACTCGTCCACGCCGTCGGGGTCGGCGAACGGGCCGGGAGTCTCGACCGCGCGCTCGAGGCCGTCGCGCGGCTCCTCCGCGAGGAGGGGGAGCGGGCGATCCGGGCGCTCCTGATCCTCCTCCCCGTCGGCGCCTTCCTCCTCGTGGCGCTCTACGTCGCCGTCGTCGTAATCTCTTCTTTCGGCGCCTACTTCCGGCTCGTCGGAGGCGGCTGACCGAGCGGACACTCGTCCGTCCCTGGAGGAGCCGCCGTGACCACACCGTATCCCCACCTCCTGGCCCCTCTCGACCTCGGCTTCACGAAGCTCGCGAACCGGGTCCTGATGGGGTCGATGCACACGGGGCTCGAGGACCGGAGGGCGACCTTTCCGCGCCTCGCCGCCTACTTCGCCGAGCGGGCGCGCGGAGGTGTCGGGCTCATCGTCACCGGCGGCTTCGCGCCGAACGTCGAGGGGTGGCTGTCGCCGTTCGGGGGCCGGCTGGCGACCCCGCGCGCCGCCCGGGCGCACCGGCTGATCACGGATGCGGTCCACGCGGACGGAGGGAAGATCGCCCTCCAGATCCTCCACGCCGGCCGCTACGGCTACTCGCCCCTCTCGGTCGCCCCGTCGCGGATCAAGGCGCCGATCAACCCGTTCACGCCGCGCGCGCTCTCTCCGGCCGGCGTCGAGAGACAGATCCGCGCGTTCGTCCGCGCCGGGGCGCTCGCTCGCGAGGCGGGATACGACGGCGTGGAGGTGATGGGCTCCGAGGGGTACTTCGTCAACGAGTTCCTCGTCACCCGGACGAACAAGCGGACGGACCGCTGGGGCGGCAGCTACGAGAACCGGATGCGCCTGCCGGTGGAGATCGTCTCCCGCCTGCGCGAGGCCGTCGGACCCGACTTCATCATCGTCTACCGGATCTCGATGCTCGACCTCGTCCCCGGCGGCAGCACCTGGCCCGAGGTGGTGCAGCTCGCGAAGGCGATCGAGGCCGCGGGCGCCACGATCCTCAACACGGGCATCGGCTGGCACGAGGCCCGCGTGCCGACGATCGCCACGAGCGTCCCCCGCGCCGCGTTCGCGTGGGTCACGCGGAAGTTGAAGGGGCAGGTCGGCATCCCGCTCTGCACGACGAACCGGATCAACGCCCCCGAGGTCGCCGAGCGGATCCTCGCCGAGGGCTCGGCGGACATGGTCTCGATGGCGCGTCCGCTCCTGGCCGACCCGGAGTTCGTGGAGAAGGCGCGGGAGGGTCGCGCCGCGGCGATCAACACCTGCATCGCCTGCAACCAGGCGTGCCTCGACCACGTCTTCAGCCGGAAGATCGCCTCCTGCCTCGTGAACCCCCGCGCCGGGCACGAAACGGAGCTCGTCCTCGCGCCGGCGGCGAAGAGGAAGAAGATCGCCGTCGTCGGGGCCGGGCCGGCCGGCCTCGCATGCGCGACGACCCTCGCCGGGCGCGGCCACGACGTCCACCTCTTCGAGTCCGCGTCCGAGATCGGCGGGCAGTTCAACCTTGCGAAGCGGATTCCCGGCAAAGAGGAGTTCGCCGAGACGCTGCGCTATTTCGGCGGCAAGGTCCGCGAGACCGGCGTCACGCTGCACCTCGGGGTCCGCGCCGGCGCGAGCGACCTGATCGCGGGGACGTACGACGACGTCGTTCTCGCGACGGGCGTCGTCCCGCGGGACCCGCGCATCCCGGGCCAGGACCACCCGATGGTCCTCTCCTACGTCGACGTCCTCCTCGGCCGCAAGCCGGTGGGCGGGTCCGTCGCGGTCGTCGGCGCAGGGGGAATCGGTTTCGACGTGGCGGAGTTTCTCGTCCACCCGGAGCGGCGGGGAGATCAGACCGGTCCGAACCTCGCCCGCTGGATGGAGGAGTGGGGCGTCGCCGACCCCGAGACCTTCCCGGGCGGCGTGACGGAGCCCCGGCCGTCGCCCCCCGCGCGCAAGGTCTTCCTGCTCCAGAGGAAGAAGAGCCGGCCGGGCGCGGGCCTCGCGAAGACGACGGGCTGGATCCACCGGGCGGCTCTGAAGATGAAGGACGTCGAGATGCTCTCCGGCGCCCGCTACGAACGGATCGACGATCGCGGGCTCACGGTGAGCTTTGGCGAGAACGGCGAGGGGAAACGGCTCCTCGAGATCGACAACGTCGTCCTCTGCACGGGGCAGGAGCCCCTGCGCGACCTCGAGGCCCCGCTTCGCGAGGCGGGCGTGAGGCTGCACCTGATCGGGGGAGCGGACGTCGCCGCCGAGCTCGACGCCAAGCGGGCCATCGACCAAGGCACCCGGCTGGCGGCGAGGCTCTGACGTGGTCGCTCGCGTGCGGCGACCGCCCGTTCTGCGCGTCCTCTCCGTTCGCGCTGCGGCGCTCGCAGCGCTCGCGGCTATCGTGAACCCTGCGTGCCGTCGCGCTCCCGCGGTCGACCCGGCGTACCTCGCCGTGATCGAGGCCGCGCGCGCCGAACGAATGAAGGAGCTGACGGCCGAGAACGGGTGGCTCACCCTCGTCGCCCGGGAGCTCCTCGAGCCCGGCAGGAACGTGGTCGGGTCCGATCCGGCTTCCGCGGTCGTCCTGGAAGCGCCGGGAATCCCGCCGAAGGCCTGCTCGTTCGACCTTCGCCCGGACGGCGCCGTCGTCCTCAGGGCCGAGGAGGGGGCTCCCGTCGCGGTGAACGGCGCGCCGCCGACGGAGACGCCGCTCGTCCCCGAGGGAACGGGGCGGACGCACGACGTCGTGACGGTGGGCCGCGTGCACCTCTCGCTCTTCGAAAAGGACGGCCGCTTCCTCGTCCGGGCGCGCGATTCGGAGAGCCCCCGCAGGGTTGGTTTCGCCGGCCTCACGTACTTTCCGGTCGATCCCGCGTACCGGGTCGAAGGCCGATGGGAGCCTTACGAGGCGCTGCGAGAGGTCGACGTGCCGTCCTCGCAGGGGCCCGCCCGAAAGGCGCTCGCCCCGGGCCTCGTCCGGTTCGCCCTCGGGGGCCGCGAGCAGACGCTCGAGCCGACCGTCGAGTCGCCCGAAGACGACACCCTCTTCTTCGTCTTCTCCGACGCGACCGCCGGCACGGAGACTTACGGGGGCGGCCGCTTCCTCTGGGCGAAGAGGCCGGCGGCAGGGGTGTCGAAGGTGGTCCTCGACTTCAATCTCGCGCAGAACCCGCCTTGCTCGATGACTCCGTTCGCGAGCTGCCCGCTGGCCCTCCCGAGGAACACCCTGCCCGTCCGGGTCGAGGCGGGAGAGACGACTCCCTCCGGGCATTGAGGCCGGAGCGGGCGGCCTTCCTCGAGGCATCGTGAGCGACGGCCCCGGCGAACCGGAGGGAAGCGGCCTGGCTGCCGACGACCGCACCACGCCCCCCGAGGGGGGCAGTGCCGGGCTCCCGCTCACGAGGATCCTCCGGTTCTGGCTCCCGCTGGCCGCGACGTGGCTGATGATGGCCGCCGAGGGGCCGTTCGTCGCCGCCCTCGTCGCCCGGCTGCCGGAGCCGACGTACAACCTCGCGGCGTTCGGTGTGGCGCTCGCCCTCGCGTTCGTGGCCGAGTCGCCGATCATCATGCTCCTCGCCGCCACGACGGCCCTCGCGCGCGACCGCGAGAGCTACCGGCGGCTCCGGCGCTTCTCGCTCCTGATGAACTGCGGGGTGACGGCGGCGATGGCCCTCATCGCCGTCCCGCCGGCCTTCGAGGTCCTTGCCTCGAGGGTGCTCGCGCTCCCGCCCGAGGTGGCGAGCCGCGCGCAGCTCGCGGTGGCGGTGTTCCTCCCGTGGCCTGCGGCGATCGGTTTCCGCAGGTTCCAGCAGGGGATCCTCATCGCCGCCGGACGGACCCGCCTCGTGGCGTACGGCACCGTCGTCCGCCTCGCGACGATGGCCGCCACGGGGCTCGTCCTCTTCCTTCACGGCGGAGTCGACGGCGCGGTGGTGGGGGCGGGCGCCCTCTCGGCGGGGGTCGTCGTCGAAGCCGCCGTCTCGTGGCTCTGGGCCCGGACCGACCGCAGGAGGCTCGCGCTCCTGCCTCCCGCCTCGCCCGCAGACGTCCCGTCCCTCTCGGACATCCAGCGTTTCTACTGGCCCCTCGCGGTCACGCCGCTCATGAACATGGCCTCGCTCCCCCTCGTGACCTTCTTCGTCGGTCGCGGCCAGCTCCCGGTCGAGTCGCTCGCCGTGCTTCCCGTCGTCAACTCCTTCGGCTTTCTCTTCCGGTGCCCCGCCACGGCGTTCCAGGAGGTGGTCATCGCGCTCGGGCGCGGCGGCCCGGCCGCCCTTCGCTCTCTGAGGCGCTTCGCGACGCTCCTCGGCGGGATCTCCTCGGTCGCGATGGCGGCCGTCGTTCTCACGCCGGCGGCCGGGCTCTGGTTCGCGGGGGTCACGGGGCTCGAGGCCGAGCTGGTGCCTCTGGCGCGCCGCGCGGCCGCGATCCTGATCCTCACGCCCGCGGCAGCGACCGTCCTCGTGTGGATGCACGCCCGTCTCGTCATGCTCCGGACGACTCGCCTCGTCACGCTCGGGACGCTCGTCGAGCTCGCCGTCCTCGGCGGCACGCTTTTCGCCGGAATCTCGTTCAGCCGGGTCCCCGCCGCGATCGTCGCCACCTCGGCGATTCTCGCGGGCCGCTCCGCGGGAGCTCTCTTCCTCCTCGGGGCGAGGAGGCGGCAGGCGACGGAAGGCCTGCCCCCGTCCTGACGGTTCGGGAGACGCACGCGTCCGCCCCCGGAGAGCGCCGACAAAGAGGGGAGCCCGCTTTCGCGGGCTCCCCTCGAACCGGGTCGTGTCAGGTGGCGGTGTGCGTCAGACCTTCGGTCCCGCGGCGATGACCTCGGGGGCGCACCCCTCCTCGAACTTCTTGAAGTTCTCGACGAAGCGCTGCGCGAGCTGGCGGTAGCGGTTCGCGTAGAGCGCCTTGTCGGGCCAGGAGCTGGACGGGTCCATGACGTGGTCGGGGACGTTCGGACAGCTCTTCGGGACCTCGAAGCCGAAGATCGGGTCCTTGACGTACTCGACGCCGTGGAGCGAGCCGTCGAGCGCCGCGTCGAGGAGCGCGCGGGTGTAGCGGATGGAGATCCGCTTGCCGACGTTGTAGGGGCCGCCGACCCAGCCCGTGTTGAGCAGCCAGCAGCTGACGCCGTAGCGCTCGATCTTCCTCTTGAGGAGGTCGGCGTAGAAGTAGGGGTGGTGGACCATGAACGGTCCGCCGAAGCAGGCCGAGAAGGTCAGCTCGGGCTCCTTGCCGAGGCCGGCCTCGGTGCCGGCGATCTTCGACGTGTAGCCCGAGATGAACTGGTAGAGCGCCTGGTCGGGCGTCAAGCGCGCGATCGGGGGGAGGACGCCCTGAGCGTCGCAGGTGAGGAAGATGATGTTCTTCGGGTGGCCGGCCTTCTTGTCGGGGACGGCGTTCGCGATGAACTCGAGCGGGTAGGAGCCGCGCGTGTTCTCGGTGATCCCCTCGTCGTCGAGGTCGATCTTCCTCGTGACCGGGTCGTAGACGACGTTCTCGAGGATCGTCCCGAAGCGGTGGGTCGTCGAGAAGATCTCGGGCTCGGCCTGCGGCGAGAGGCGGATCACCTTCGCGTAGCAGCCGCCTTCGACGTTGAAGATCCCCTCGTCGCTCCAGCCGTGCTCGTCGTCGCCGATGAGGCTCCGCTTCGGGTCGGCCGAGAGGGTCGTCTTGCCGGTGCCCGAGAGGCCGAAGAAGAGGGCGGAGTCGCCCTCCTTCCCGACGTTCGCGGAGGCGTGCATCGAGAGGACGCCGTCGAGCGGGAGGAGGTAGTTGAGGACGGTGAAGACCGACTTCTTGATCTCGCCCGCGTACTCGGTGTTCCCGATGAGGCAGAGCTTCTGCTCGAAGGAGAGCGTGATGAACGTCTGGGCGTTCGTCCCGTCGATCGGCGGGAAGCCCTGGAAGCCGGGGGCCGCGATGACGGTGAACTCGGGCACGTGCCGGCGGTACTCCTCGAGCGTCTCGGGGAGGATGAACATGTTCCTCACGAAGAGGCTGTGCCAGGCCTTCTCCGTGATGATCCGGACTGGGACGCGGTAGGCCGGGTCGGCGCCGGCGTAGACGTCCTGCACGAAGACGTCGCGCCCCTGGAAGTAGCCCTGGAGGCGGTTGTAGAGGTCGTTGAACTTCTCGGGGCTGTAGGGGCGGTTGTACGGGCCCCACCAGACGTGGCCCTCGGTGGAGGCCTCCTTCACGACGGCCTTGTCGGAGGCCGCGCGGCCGGTGTGCTTGCCGGTGTGTGCGACGACGGGGCCGCCCGCGACGATGCGGGCCTCGCGGCGGAACGCGATCTCCTCGTAGAGCGCCTCGGTCGGGAGGTTCCAGTAGACCATCCGGAGGTTCGAGAGCCCGTGGTTCGCGAGCCCGTAGTCGGCCTTCCGCGCCGAGGCCTCTCCCTCGGCCGGGGTCTTGATGTCGAGGAGGTTCTTCACAGCCAGTCCCTCACGAGCTTCTTGTCGCCCACGTAGATCTCGTTGGGGGCGTTGGGGTCGAGCGCCCACTTCATCCGGGAGATCCCTTCCGTGATCTCCTTGATCGTCCCGGCGTAGGAGAGGCGGAGGTAGCCCTCCATGCCGAACTCGCGCCCGGGGACGGTGACCACGAGCGCCTTCTTCAGGAGGAAGTCGGAGAGCTCGACGGACTTCTGCGAGTAGGCCCGGAAGTCGGGGAGGCAGTAGTACGTCCCGTCGGGCTTGATCGTCTTCACGCCGTTGAACGACGCGAGCTCCTGGAGCATGACGTTCCGGTTGTTCTCGAGCGTCAGGCGGAGGCTGTCGACGGCGCTCTGGAGGCCCGACATCGCGCCTTCCGCCGCCGCCTGGAGGAGGACGGAGACGGTCGTCGTGATCTGCCCCTGGACGTTCGTCATGATCTGGACGAGCGGCCGCGGCGCGATCGCCCAGCCGATCCGGAAGCCGGTCATCCCGTAGAGCTTGGAGACTCCGTTCACCGCGATGACCTTCGAGGTCTCGGTGTCCTTCTTCGTGTACCGGAAGCAGCTCGGCGACCTCTTCCCGTCGAAGACGAGCTTGTGGTAGATGTCGTCCATGATCAGCCAGATCCCCTTGCGCTCGCAGAAGTCGACGAGCCAGGAGACGAGGCTCTCGGGGTAGAGGACGCCCGAGGGGTTGTTGGGGCTGTTGCAGATGATGACGCGCGTCGCGGAGCCGACGGACTTCTCGATGTCCTCCGGGCGCGGCACGAAGCCGCCGTCCTCGGCCTTCACGACGACCGGGACGCCGTAGCACATCCTCACCATCTCGGGGTAGCTGACCCAGTAGGGGGCGAGGATGACGACCTCGTCCTGCGGGTTCAGGACCGAGTAGAGGATGTTGAAGACCGACTGCTTGGCGCCCGCCGAGACGATGACGTTCTCGGGGGCGACGACGCGGTCGTAGTTCTCCTCGGTGTACCGGACGATCTGCTTCTTCAGCCCCGGCGTGCCGTCCGCGGGCGTGTACTTCACGTCGCCGCCGTTGAGCTTCGAAGCGGCCGCGAGGATCGCGGCGATCGGTGCCTTGTTCTTCGGCTCGCCCGCGCCGAGGTGGACGACGGCCTCGCCCTTCTCGCGCAGGAGACGGGCCTGCTCGTTCAGGCGGAGCGTCGGCGACTCCGCGATGGACTTCGCGAGCTGACTCACGCTCATGTCGTTGGGAACCTCCCTGTGCCGGTGGGCCGCTGGAGGCACGCTCCGCGGCGCCGAGGGCAACGGGTGATTGTACCGGCCCAGGGGGCGAAACCGACCGTGAACCGAGGCGGCCGGGGCTGAGGGGTGCCGGGAAGCCGCGAGAGCCGCCGCGCGGAGTAGGATCGGCGAGGACTCGGGAGGTGAAGGAGGGCTCCCCGGGGGCCGGCGGCCTCGCCGGGGTTGCCTCCGCGGGACGTGAACGACCGGATGGTAAGATGGACGATGTTTGCGGGTCGCCCGGAACCCCAGGTGGGCGGCGACGCTGGCGGAGGAGTATGAGGAGTTCCGCGCTCAAGCCCGCGGCCGCAGCCCCAGCCCGGGCGCGGGTCTCGATCTTCGACAAGTGCGCGAAGTACACCGTCCCCGACGAGATCAAGGCCGCCGGGGTCTGGAACTATTTCCGGATGATCGAGTCGGGGCAGGACCCGGTCGTGAGCATCGGCGGTCGCGAGCTCGTGATGCTCGGCTCGAACAACTACCTCGGCCTGACGTCCCACCCCAAGGTCAAGGAACGGGCGATCGCGGCCGTGAAGAAGTACGGCGCCGGCTGCGCCGGGAGCCGCCTCCTGAACGGGACTCTGGACATCCACGTCGAGCTCGAGGAGCGGCTTGCGGCCTTCATGCGGAAGCCCGCCTGCATCACCTTCTCCACGGGCTTCCTCTCGAACCTGGGCGTCCTCGGGACGCTGCCGACGAAGGGCGACGCCATCTACCTCGACCGCCAGGACCACGCCTGCATCTACGACGGCGCCCGGCTGGCGGTCGGCGCGGACGTGAGGAAGTTCAGGCACAACGACCCGGACGACCTCGTCCGGATGCTCAGCAGCCACGCCGACAGGGCGGGGCGCATCCTCGCCGTCGACGGCGTCTTCTCCATGGAGGGAGACATCGCCCCCCTCCCGGCCTACGCCGACATCTGCGCCGAGTGGGGCATGGCGCTGATGGTCGACGACGCCCACGGCGTCGGTGTCCTCGGCCGGACGGGCCGCGGGACCGCCGAGCACTTCGACCTCGAGGACCGGACCGACATCATCATGGGGACCTTCTCGAAGTCTTTGGCGGCCATCGGCGGGTTCGTCGTGGCGGACGTCGAGGTCATCAAGTACATCCAGCACAAGGCAAGGGCGCTGATCTTCACGGCGGCGCCCCCCCCGGCGTCCATCGGCGCCGTCCTGGCCGCCCTCGACATCATCGACGCCGAGCCCGAGCGGCGCCAGCAGCTCTGGGACAACACCCGCTTCATGATGACGAGCCTTCGGGCCATCGGGTTCGACTGCGGCGAATCGGAGACGCCGGTCATCCCCGTCGTCGTCGGCGAGGACTACCTCGCCTTCAAGATGGCCAAGCGCCTCGACGAGGAGGGGGTCTTCGTGAACCCGGTCGTCAGCCCCGCCTGCGCTCCCGGACGGGCCCTCATCCGGACCTCCTACATGGCGACGCACCGGCGCGAGCACCTGACGCGGGCTCTCGAGGTGTTCCAGAAGGTGGGCCGGGAGCTGGGGCTCGTCAGCTAGGGCGGGGGCTTTCGCCGGCGGAGTCGTTCCTGCCCTCCGCGCACCACGAGCCGGGAAAGCCGCAGGGCGCGGCTTTCCGCTGAGGAGGTCCGGTATGCCCGAAGGGCTGTCCCTCTCCGAGGTGTCTTCCCGCGCCGACCTGCAGGAGTTCGTCGAGCTCCCGTACCGGCTCTACGCGAAGGACCCCGACTGGGTCCCGCCGCTCCGGAGTGACGTCCGCTGGATGCTCGACCCGGCGAAGAACCCGTTCTGGGCGCACGCCCGGCGCACGCTCTTCCTGGCCCGCCGGGGCGGCCGCGTCGTCGGGCGGATCGCGGCGATCGCCGACGACGAGCACAACCGGGTCCACTCCGATCGCACCGGCTTCTTCGGCTTCTTCGAGTGCGAGAACGACCCTGAGGCCGCCCGATCGCTCTTCGACGCCGCCGAGACCGCGGTCCGGAAGCTCCTCCCGGGTTGCGACCGGCTCAGGGGGCCGGTGAACCCCTCGATGAACGACGAGGTCGGATTCCTTCTGGCCGCCGAGAGCGATCCGGGGCCGCCCGTCCTGATGATGACCTACAACCCCGCGTATTACGTCGAGCTGGCCGAGGCCGCGGGTTTCGAGAAGGAAAAGGACCTCCTCGCGCTCCTCGCGCCGGTCGACGATCGTTCGTTTTCCCGCCTCGGACGGATCACCGACGCGGTGCGGCGCAGGAACCCGGAGCTGACGTTCCGGACCATCCGGATGGACCGCTTTCCGGACGAGCTCGCGAAGGTGAAGGTCGTCTACAACGCCGCCTGGGAGAAGAACTGGGGCTTCGTCCCGATGACGTCGGAAGAGCTCGACGCCATGGCGAAGAAGCTGAAGGACCTCGTCTACCCGCCGATCGTCTGGTTCGCCGAGAAGGGCGAGGAGCCCGTCGCCTTCATGCTCGGCATGCCCGACTTCAACCAGGTCCTGATCCGGATGGGCGGGCGTCTCTTCCCCTTCGGCTGGCTGAAGTTCCTGCTGGGGAAGAAGAAGGTCGACCGGGTCCGTCTCCTCGCGTTCGGAGTCCTCCCGGAGTACCGGCGCAAGGGGCTCGACGCCGTCTGCTACTTCGAGGGGTACAAGGCGGCGATCGCTGCCGGTTTCAAGACCGTGGAGTTCTCGTGGATCCTGGAGGACAACCTCGACCTCCTGAAGCCGATCGAGGTCTTCGAGGGACGCATCTACCGTCGCTACCGGCTCGTCGCCAGAACGGTGCCGTCTGGCTCCTGAGAAATGCCCCGGGCCACGGCCCGGGCCAGAGCGAGGACGGCGAAGGCGAGGACGATCCCGATCAGGACGTCGACGACGTAGTGGTAGCGCCCGGTGACGGTCGCGAGCACCAGCCCGACGGCGAACGGGAGGAATCCGAGAAAGGTCCTTCTCGACCGGCGCGCCGCCTCGAGGAGGACGGCGACCGTCACCATCGTGTGTCCCGAGGGAAAGCAGTTGCGCCGGTTGGTTTCGAGCCGGTCGAGGGTCTGGTCGATGGCCTGTGCCACGGGGCCCCGCGGCAGCGGGCCCTCGTGCGGCACGGTGAACCGCGGGCCGATGGCCGGGACGAGGAAGTAGCCCGCGTAGCTCACGTAGAAGACGAGGAGCATCCCGAACACGTACCGCGGGAACCGGGCCCCCGGGGTGCCCCCGCGGAGGTCGTCCCGCCACAGGAGCGCCCCGAGGACGATCGGGTGGAAATAGTAGAGGGCGTAGCAGACCGTGAGCGCCTCGAGGAGGAGAGTCCCGGTGAGGGGCTCGAGGAGGCGCGTCGGATCGGCGCCGAGGAAGAGGAACCGGTCCGCGGCGACGAGGAAGGGGTCGAGGTCGACGCGGCTCGTTCCGAGGATGAACGGGCCGAGGTTGTCGAAGACGAGAAGGAGCGGCAGGATCGGCCCGAAGTCGGCGACGCTCGCGAGGACCGCCCCGGGGCGAGGATCGCGTGCGCGGATCGCCGCGAAGGCGAAGGGGAGGAGGAACGCCGCGGCCACCTGGGCCATGGCCCACGGGGCCCGCGCCGGAACGCCGGCGACGACGCCCGCGACGAGCAGCAGGCCGGCGGCGCCGCTCGTCAGGAGGTCGGCGAGGGTGAAGCGCACGCGGCGTTGTAGCACGCCGTACCTATAATGGAACCGTGCGCCTGATCGTGTCCCTCGGCCTTCTTCTCCTCCTCGGCCTGCCCGCGTACGGAGCGGGGACCGAGGCGGTCGTCGTCGACATAGATACCGACATCAACCCCGTCACCGCCGAGTTCGTGAAGAGGGTGATCGAGGAGGCCGGGACGGCCGGCTCTCCGGTCGTCGTCCTCCGGATCAACACCCCCGGCGGACGGCTCGATTCGACGCGCGAGATCACGAAGACGATCCTCGCGTCGGAGGTCCCGGTCGTCGGATTCGTCCACCCGCCCGGGTCCCAGGCCGCGTCCGCCGGGTTCATCCTGCTGATGGCCTGCGACGTGGCGGCGATGGCGCCGGGAACCAACACCGGGGCTGCCGCGCCCGTCGGGGGCGGCGGAGAGGACCTGCCCAAGACGATCGGCAAGAAGGTGACCGAGGATGCCTCGGCCCTCGTGCGCTCGCTCGTCGTCCCGCGCGGCCGGCCGGTCGACGACGCCGTGAAGACCATCTCCGAGGCCCTCTCCTACTCGGACGGCGAGGCGATGGAGAAGAAGCTCGTCGAGATCGTCGCGAAGGACGTCCCCGACCTCTTCGCCCAGCTCGACGGGCGGCCGATCAAGCGGGTCGGCAAGCCGGACGTCACGCTCCCGAGCAAGTCGTTCACTTTCCGGGCCGAGCGCAAGACGGGGCTCGAGAAGGCCCTCGGCGTCATCGCGAGCCCGATGGTCGCGGGCCTCCTCTTCCTGATCGGCGTCGTCGGCCTCTACTCCGAGTTCCAGAACCCCGGGGCGATCCTCCCCGGCGTCCTCGGGAGCATCTGCCTCCTCCTCGCGTTCTTCGCGATGTCGGTCCTGCCGACGAACTGGGTCGGCATCGGGCTGATCCTCCTCGGGGTCCTCTTCTTCTTCCTCGAGGTGAAGCTGACGACGCACGGCATCCTCGCCATCGCCGGGGGAGTCTCGATCATCCTCGGCGCGGTCCTTCTCTTCCACCGCGACGAGTTCGCCCCCCGGGCCGAGCTCTGGTTCGTCGTGGGCGGGGCCGCCGTCACGACGGCCATCCTCGCGGGCCTCTCCCTCATGGCCCTCTCCGTCCAGCGCCTCCCCGGCCGGACCGGCGTCGCGGTCCTCGTCGGCCAGGTGGTGCCGGTCCGCGCCGGCGCCACGGGCGCCCTGAAGGTCTTCGCCGACGGCGCGCTCTGGGAGGCCCGGAGCGCCGTACCCCTCAACGACGGGCAGCTCGTGGAGATCACGGGCGTCGACGGGCTGGCCGTCCTCGTCAAGCCCTCCGCACGGAGCGAAAAGGCATGAGCATGCTTCCGAACCCGATCTTCATCGCGGCGATCTTCGTCGTCGTCTTCTTCCTCTCGAAGTGGGTGAACATCCTCAACGAGTACGAGAGGGCGGTCACTTTCTGGCTCGGCCGGCTCGGCCCGGCGCCGAAGGGACCGGGGCTCACGTTCATCTTCTGGCCGTTCGAGACGATGGTCCGCGTCGACCTCAGGACGATCACGCTCGACGTCCCGCCGCAGGACGTCATCACGAGGGACAACGTCTCCGTCAAGGTGAACGCGGTCGTCTACTTCAACGTCGTCGACCCCGCGAAGGCGATCGTCAAGGTCGCGAACTACATGTACGCCACGTCGCAGCTCGCGCAGACGACGCTCCGCTCGGTCCTCGGCCAGGCGGCCCTCGACGAGCTCCTCTCCGAGCGCGAGAAGCTGAACGAGCACCTCCAGGAGATCCTCGACCGGCACACCGACCCCTGGGGCATCAAGGTGACGATGGTCGAGGTGAAGGCCGTCGACCTCCCGATCGAGATGCAGCGGGCCATGGCCAAGCAGGCCGAGGCCGAGCGCGAGAAGCGGGCGAAGATCATCCACGCCTCCGGCGAGTTCGAGGCGTCCAAGCAGCTGGCCGAGGCGGCGCACGTCATCGCCACGGAGCCCGCGTCGATGCAGCTGCGCTACCTGCAGACGCTCACCGAGATCGCCGCCGAGAAGAACTCGACGATCCTCTTCCCGGTCCCCATCGAGATGATGGCCCTCCTCGGCCAGAAGATGGCGAAGGACGTGAAGTGACCGAGGAGAAGGACGGTCCGGTCCACTACCAGGTTTCGGTGACCGGGCGCCAGGCGGCCGCGTTCTTCCTCGTCCTGCTCGCGGCCCTCGGCCTCTCGTTCTTCTTCGGGATGAAGACGGGCTCCGCGGCCCGCCGCGGTCCCGACCCGATCACGGCGCTCACGGCGCACTCGGACATCCCGGTCCCGACGGTTCCCCCCGCGGACGGCGGCGGGCGCGAGACCCCGGTCCCGACCGAGGTCCCGATCGGCTTCGACGCTCCGGCGCCGAGGGAGGACCCCCGCCCGGTCGTGCGGGAGCTCGCCCCTCCGACGGCGACGCCGGCGCCGAGAGCCGCCACGCCGACGCCCCGGGCGGAGCCGGGGCCGGCACGCGCGGAGTCCGCGGAGTCCGCGCAGGAGCACGGGCCTTTCTGGGTCCAGATCCTCGTCACGAGCAGCGCCAGGAAGGCCGACGACCTGGCCCGGAAGCTCAAGGGCGAAGGGTTCCCGCCCGACGTCGCGCCCGTCCCGGGGAAGGACGGGCTTTTCAGGGTCCGGATCGGCCCCTACGCCGACCGGCCGAAGGCCGAGGCCGCCGCGGCGAAGGTGACGAAGGCGGAGAAGCTCACGGAGAAGCTGCTCATCGTCCCCGGGAAATGAGCCGGTCCCTTCCGGCGCGGGGGGAGCCCGCGCTCCCCCCGTGGATCCGGGAACGCAAGGTCCGGCTCTCGGGCCTTCACGAGCTGAAGAGCCTCATGCGCACGCGCGGGCTCCACACCGTCTGCGAGGAGGCGCGCTGCCCGAACCGGAGCGAATGCTTCGAGAAGAAGACGGCCACGTTCCTCGTCTGCGGCGACGTCTGCACCCGGGCCTGCGGCTTCTGCAACGTGACGTCGGGCCGGCCCGGGGCCCTCGACCCGGACGAGCCGGCGAACGTCGCCCGCGCCGTCGCCGAGATGGGGCTGGAGCACGTCGTCCTCACCTCCGTCGACCGCGACGACCTGCCCGACGGCGGCGCCGCCCACTGGGTCCGCGTCGTCGAGGCGGTCCGGGCCCTCGAGCCGCGCCGCGCCGTCGAGGTCCTGACGCCCGACTTCGAGGGAGACGAGGCGGCCATCGACCTCGTCGCCGACGCACGCCCCGACGTCTTCAACCACAACGTCGAGACGGTCCCCCGCCTCTACCCTTCGGTCCGGCCGAAGGCGGTCTTCGAGCGCTCCGTCTCCCTCCTCGCGCGCGTGAAGGCGCGACACCCGGAGACGGTGACGAAGTCGGGGCTCATGCTCGGGCTGGGAGAGGAGGACGCGGAGGTGGTCGAGGTCTTCCGGGCCCTGCGGGCGGCGGGTGTCGACGTCGTGACGGTGGGGCAGTACCTGCGCCCCGCGGCCTGGAACCTCCCGGTCGTCTCCTACGCGACGCCGGAGCGGTTCGAGTCGCTCCGCGAGACCGGGGAGGCGCTCGGCTTCTCCTACGTCTTCGCGGGGCCCTTCGTCCGGTCGAGCTACCGGGCGGAGGAGGCTCTCGCCGAGTCGGCCCGGCGCCGGGCCTGACCCGTGAGCCTCCTCCCTGAATCCGCGCCCTCCCGCGCGGCCGCGGCGCTCCTTTCGGGCGTCCTCCTCGGCCTCTGCTTCCCGAACGCGTCCCTCGTCGTCCTCCTGCCGGTGGCGCTCGTCCCGCTCCTCCTCGCGCTCGACGGGCTCCGCCCCGGCCGGGCGGCCCTCCTGGGCCTCTTCTTCGGGTTCGCGTTCTGGCTCGTGACGTTTCCGTGGATCTACCACGTCGTCCACCGCTTCGGCGGCCTTCCGGCGCCGCTCGCGTTCCTGGCGCTCCTGATCGCCGCGGTCATCCCGAGCGTCCCGATGGCGGCGATGACGGCGCTGGCGGCCCTCGCCCGGCCGCGGTCCGCCGTCCCGCGCCTCCTCGTCTTTCCGGCCGCCTGGATCGTCCAGGAGCTCGTCCGGACCTACGCCTTCTCGGGCTTCCCGTGGGCCCTCGTCTCCTATCCCCTCGCGCCGTGGCCGGTTCTCACGCAGACGGCGGCGCTCGGGGGCGCGACCCTCACGTCGTTCCTCGTCGTCCTCGTCAACTCCGGGCTGGCCGAGGCGGTTCGCGGCCGAGGCCGTGCGCGCCTGGCGGGCGCCGCCGTGTCGGCGGGTGTCGTCCTCGCCGCGCTCGCCTTCGGCGCCGCGAGGCTCGCCCGCCCGGAGACGTTCGCGCCGGGCGACGGGCTGCGCGTCCTGATCGTCCAGCCGAACGTCGAGCAGGACGTCCGGACCGCGCCGGGGACGGCCGAGCGAATCCACTACGACGTCACCGGCCTCACCCGGGCGCTCCTCGGGAAGTCGTCTGCCGACCTCGTCCTCTGGCCCGAGAGCGCGACTCTCATGGCCTGGCCCTGGTCGGAGGGGTTCCGGCAGGAGATCACGCGCCTCTGCCGGGAGGAGAAGACCGCCCTCCTCTTCAACACGGTCTGGTCCGACCGGCCCGACGACGACGACGCCCCGTACTTCAACTCGGCGCTCCTCGTCGACGGGAACGGCGTCCTGGGCGAGCCGTACCACAAGCTGCGGCTCGTCCCGTTCGGCGAGTACATCCCCCTGGCGGCGCTCTTCCGCTGGGTGCCGCAGGTGAGCCAGGCCGTTCCCGGGGCCTTCAGCCCGGGAGCCCGGGCCATCCCGCTCGAGCTCGCGGGAATCCGTCTGGGAGGGGCGATCTGCTACGAGGTCGTCTACCCGTGGATCACCAGGGCGCAGGTGGAGGCGGGCGCCGACGTCCTCTACACGTTGACGAACGACGCCTGGTACGGCGACGGCGGGGCGCAGGAGCAGCACTGGCAGGCGGCGGTCTTCCGCGCCGTCGAGACGGGGCGGCCGATGCTCCGGGCCGCCGTGACCGGCATCAGCGGGTGGGTCGACGGCCGGGGACGGACGCTCGCGCGGCTCGGTCCGGGGGCCCGCGCCGGGATCGCGGGGCGGCTCCGGGTCCCGCCGCGGGAGGCCCGGACGCCCGCGGGCCGGCTGGGCGACGCCGTTGGGCTCGTTTGCGCCGCGGCGCTTCTCGTCGCTATCCTCCGCGCCCGGGCGCCGTCTCGCCGCGGGCGCCCCGACGTCTGACCAGAAGGGACCCTCCATGAACGAGGAACGGATCGAGAAGCTGCTGGCGCTGGCCACGAGGGTCGAGGCGCTTCGGGGGTACCTTTGACGTCCGCCGGGCGGAAAAGGAGAAGGCCGAGCTGGAGGCCAGGACCGGGGTCCCCGAGTTCTGGAACGACTCGGCGGCGGCCCAGGAGACCCTGAAGAGGCTCAAGAGGGCCGACGTCGTCCTCAGCGACGACAAGGCGTTCCGCGAGAAGCGCGAGGAGCTGGAGGTCCTCGCCGAGTTCCTGCGCGAGGGCGAGTCGGTGGAGAGGGACGCCGACGCGGCCCTGGCCACGATCGAGGCCCTCGCCCGCGACCGGGAGCTGCGCTTCAAGCTGACCGAGCCGGAGGACGAGCTGCCCGCTCTCCTCGAGATCAACGCCGGCACGGGCGGCACCGAGGCCCAGGACTGGGCCGAGATGCTGATGCGGATGTACCTCCGCTACGGCGAGCGAAAGGGCTGGAAGACCGAGGTCCTCGAGGTCTCCTACGCCGACGACGCCGGCATCAAGAGCGCGACCCTTCGCTTCGAGGGGGAGTACGCCTACGGCCACATGAAGGCCGAGCACGGGGTCCACCGCCTCGTCAGGATCTCGCCGTTCGACGCGGCCGCGCGCCGGCACACGTCGTTCGCGTCGGTCTACGTCACACCCGAGGTCGACGACACGATCGAGATCGAGATCCTCGACAAGGACCTCCGGGTCGACACCTTCCGCGCGGGTGGCAAGGGCGGCCAGCACGTCAACAAGACCGACTCGGCCGTCCGGCTGACCCACCTCCCCACGGGCCTCGTCGTCTCCTGCCAGAACGAGCGTTCGCAGGGCAAGAACAAGGACTCGGCAATGAAGGTCCTCCGTTCGCGACTCTACAAGCGGGCGGTGGAGGAGCGTCAGGCGATCGAGGACAAGCGCGCCGGCGTGAAGATGGAGATCGGGTTCGGCTCCCAGATCCGCTCCTACGTCCTGGCCCCCTATCGTCTCGCCAAGGACCACCGGACCGGATTCGAGATGGGCGACGTCGACCGCGTTCTCGACGGCGACCTCGACGGCTACGTCGAGGCCTGGCTCCAGATGGCGGTGAAGAAGGGCGAGAAGCACGCCCGCGAGCGCAAGAGCGCCGGCGCCCTGCTCCTCGAGGACGAGGCTTGACGGCGGCGGCTCCCTGGATCCTCGAGATCCGGCGGCGCCTCGCGCGGGAGTGGGGCGTTCCGGACATCGTCCGGGAGATCGCCGAGGGAACTCCCGACGCCCGCCCCGCGGCCGTTCTCGTGCCGCTCTACGTCAGGGACCGGGAGCTCTGGACCCTCTTCACGAAGCGGAGCGAGGCGGTCGCGAACCACAAGGGGCAGGTCTCCTTCCCGGGCGGCATGGAGGCGCTGGACGACGCCTCGCCCTGGGAGACCGCTCTCAGGGAGACCGAGGAGGAGATCGGCGTCCCTCGCGCGGCGGTCCTCCCGCTCGGCGAGCTGCCCGCGGTCGTGACCTTCACGGGGTTCCGCATCCGGCCCTTCGTCGGGGCGATACCCTGGCCGTTCGACCTGAAGCGAAACGAGAGCGAGGTCGAGTCGGTCCTCCAGGTCCCGATCCGCGCCCTCCTCGCCCCGACCCTCGTCGAGGAACGGGCGGTCTCGTGGAAGGGACGATCGATTCCGACGCCCGTCTACCACGTGAAGGGCCACGTCATCTGGGGGGCGACGGCGTTCCTTCTCTCCGCCCTCCTCGAGGCCCTCGTGGACGAAGAACCGCCCCAGGCCTGAGACCCTTCGGCCGGGGCCGGCTCCCGGCTCCGCGCCCTCAGCGCGTCACGGGCTTCGGGACTTCGGGAGGCGGCGCGGCGAGCCTCTCGACGAGCTTCGCCGCCGCGGCCGCCAGGTCACGGTTCGCCGCCGCCTGCGACAGCCCCGCCTCGGCCGCGAGCGCCTTTCCGAAGAGGTTCTCGGCTTCGGCCCAGCGCCCCTGCGCGTAGGCGACGGCCCCGGCCTCGTTCAGGAGGACCGCGTCGGCGCCTCCCGCGGCGTCCTTCAGGGTGTCCGCGGCGCCGGCGACGTCCCCGGCCAGGCGCTGGGCCCTGGATAGGGCGAGGCGGGCGTCGTCGTCTGCCGGGTTCGCCCCGAGAGCGGCCCGAAACGGCTCGACCGCGTCGGCCGCGCGGCCGGTCGCCAGGAGGAGGGCGCCGAGTCCCTTGAGCGCCGGGACGAGCGCCGGATCGGTCCGCAGGGCCTCCCGGTACTCCCGTTCCGCCTCCGCCACCGACCCCTTTCGGCGCAGGGCCGCGGCGAGGTTCGCGCGGACGAGGGCCCGGTCCGGGGCCTCGGCGGCCGCCCTCATGAGCGGGTCGAGGGCCGCTTCGAGATCGCCCGACTGGAACAGCACGCCGCCGTACTCGGAGAGGACGGCGACGTCCTTCGGGAGCGCTTCGGCCGCGACGGAGAAGACGCGAAGCGCCATCCCCAGGTCTCCTTCGGCCCGGGCCTTCCGGCCGAGGGCGGTCAGGCGGTCCGCGTTTCGGGGATTCACGCCCACGGCCCGCTTGAGGAACCCGAGCGCCTCGTCGAACGCCTTCGTCTCGAGGGAGAGGTCCGCGAGCGCAAGGAGCGTCCCCTCGTTCTCCTCGTTCAGGCGGATCGACTGCCGCCACATCGCCTCGGCGAGCGCCTTCTCTCCTCGCGCGCCGTAGGAGTCGCCCAGGAGCCGGTAGCCCTCGCTCGAGGTCGGCTCGACCTCCACGACGCGGTTCGCGGCGGCCTGGGCGGTCAGGGCGTCGCCGCGGTTCAGCGCCTCGCGGCCGAAGGAGAGGAGGTCGGTCGAGGAGGCGCCCGCTCCCGGCAGGGAGGCGGCGGCCGGCGCGGGAGCGGGGACGGGCACGACCGGAACCTCGACGGGCTCCCCGAGCGCGCGCCGGCGGGCGAGAGACGCCTGCTCGGGGCGGCCGGCCCGGTCGTAGGCCTGCGCCAGGATGGCCCACGCTTCGCGGTCGAGCTTGTCCTGCGGGTAGTTTCCGAGGTCGTAGACGACCTCGGCGACCCGGCCGTCCTTGAGCTTCTCTTCCGACATCCGCTTCAGCTCCGAGAGGTCGGGGAGGGGCGGAGGCGTCGACCGCGCCACGTCGGCCTTCACGTCCTGCCAGAGCTTCCGGAACTCGGGGGTGTAGAGCTGCTCGACGATGTCGAGCTCGGGGTCCTCCCCGAAGGCCGTCTCGAGCGCCTCCCGGGCCGACCTCGGGTTGCCGTCGTTCAGCTTCGCGTAGGCGGCCTGCATCCGGAGCCGGGCACGCCGGCGGGAATCGGAGGCCGCGGTTGCGGCCTGCTCGAACTTCACGGCGGCCTCGCGGAACTTGCCGGTCCGGGAGGCGGCCCTCGCGTCCCTCTCGAGCGACTCGGACGCCGGCTGCGCCCCGAGCGCGGGCGCGAGGAGGAACCCGAGGGCGACGAGGAGGAGGCGGGTGCGTCTCACGGGGCGATTCTACGGCCCGGAAGCGTCAGTTCTTCCGGAGCGTCAGCAGGACGTCGGTCTTCTCTTCCTCGCGAACTTCCACGGTCTTCGAGTCGGCCTCGAAACCGGGGAGGCGCGCCTCGAGCTTCCGCGTTCCGGCGGCGACGGTCTTCGTGAGCGGCGCGTTCCCCGCCCTGCCGATGACGACGCCGTCCAGGAGGATCTCCGCCCCGATGGCGTCGGGGTTCACCGAGACCAGGATCTGGCCGAGGGGGGGGAAGTCGGCGCGGACCGGGACGGTTGCCCCGGCGGTCACCTCGAACGAGACCTTGATCGGCTCGATCCCGGTGATCTCGAACGAGGCGACGTGCCGTCCGGGCGGAAGGGGCACGCGGATCGGCTTGAAGACGCCGCCGTCGCGCTTCTTGCCGTTGATGGAGACCTGGGCGAAGACGTTCGACGACACGAGTGCGGTCCCCGTGGGGACGGCGGTCGGTGCCGCCGTCGGCGATGGCGCGGGTGCGGGAGTCGCCGGGAGCGCGGTGGGGACCGTCGTGGGTGCGGGCCCGGTCTCCGGGGTCGGCACCGGGTCGGTCGTCCCGCCGGGGGAAGCCGTGGCGGCCGGGCCCGGTCCGTCCGGCTCGAGGAGGGGCTTCTTCGAGCCGGGCCCGAGGAAGAGCCAGCCGAGGCCTCCGCCGACGACGAGGAGGACCGCTAGGGCGCCGAGGAAGACCCGGAGCGCTCCCCCCGTCTCTTCCGGCGGGGGCGGGGCGAGCGGGTTCGGCGACTCCGTGGAGGGCGAGGAGAGGCGCAGGGGGAGCTCGGCGGCTACCGAGGGGCCGGCGGGCGCGCCGGTGAGGAGCTGCTCGTCGAGCCGGGCGCTGCCACTGGTCCGGGAACCGGCAGGGGTCTCCGTGGTCGCCCCCGGCGGCCGCGGCAGCGCGCCCACGGGTCCCGAGAGCACCTCCAGGACCGCCCTGAGGGCGTCCCTCATCTCGGCGCAGGAGGCGAAACGCGCGGCGCGGTCCTTCTCGAGAGCCTTCTCGACGATCCGGGCGAGATCCGCCGGAAGCGACGGGTCGAGGTCGGCCGGCGAGGGGGGGCTCTCGTTCATGATCTTGTAAAGGACCGTCGAGATGTGGTCGCCCGTGAAGGGGCGGCTGTACGTCAGGAGCTCGAAGGCGAGGACCCCGAGGGAGAAGATGTCGGTCCTCGCGTCGACGGCCTCTCCCCGGATCTGCTCCGGCGCGAGGTACGACGCGGTCCCCAGCGTGATCCCCGCCTGGGTGAGGGTCGACTCGGAGACCATCGACTTGGCGATGCCGAAGTCCATGATCTTGACCGTGCCGTCCTCGAGGACCCGGATGTTCGACGGCTTGACGTCGCGGTGGACGATTCCCGACGCGTGGGCGTAGTGGAGTCCGTCGCAGACGTCCGCGAGCACCCTCACGCGCCAGGCGAGGGGGAGGTCGTCCTTCCGCTTGATCTTGCGGTCGAGGTCCTCGCCGGTCAGGAACTCCTGGACGATGTACGGCAGCCCGTCGTCCGCGACGCCGAAGTCGTAGATCGTCGTGATGTTGCGGTGGTGGAGGTTGCCCGCGAACTCGGCTTCGCGGAAGAACCTCTTCCGGAACTCGTCCTCGTCGCTCTGGCAAGTCTTGATCGCGACGGTTCGCTTGATGTACGGGTCGCGGCCCCTGTAGACCGTCCCGAAGCCGCCGACGCCGATCTTCTCGATGATCTCGTACTTGCCGACCTTCGCGAGCATGCCGTCCGGGGAGGGTACCACGCGCTCGCGTATATTCTTCGTCCGTGAGGGTTTCTATCCTTTCCACCGGGCTCCTCCTCGCCCTGGCCGCCTGCGCCTGCGGGCAGGCCCCGCCGTCCGGCAGCGCCCCCCTCGAGTCGAGGCGCTCCGGGCAGACGGAGCGGGAGAGCTACCGGCCGCCTTCCGACGGCGTCCTCTCCCCGGGCCAGGTGGAGACGTTCCTGAAGGTGAGAGCGGCCACCGTCCGTATCGCCGGTCGTCCCGGCCCGAGGGGCCCCCTCGAGGGCGAGGAGGGGATCTCCGGCGCCTCGGAGGCCCGGGCCTCGGAGATCCGGGCTGCCCGCACCCTGTCGGTGCCGGTCGAGGAGTACCTGTGGGTGAGAGAGCGGGTCCTCGAAGCCGAGGCGGCCGACGTGACGGCGAAGCTGAACGCCGACGTCCTCGCTCTTCTCGGGCGGACCCTCGACTCCCTGCGCTCCAGTCGCCTGCAGGCGCCCGACGAGGACTCCCGGCAGGTGCTCGACGAGCAGATCGCGAGCTTCGCGGCGGAGGAAGCCCGAGTCCGCCGCGAGGCCGCCGAAAGGGAGCCGGAGGCGGTGCGGGCGAACCTGACGGTCCTCGCCCCCTACCGCGGGAAACTCTCCACGATCGCCGACGAGCTGGCGAGTCTCAGGGCCACGCCGAAGCCCGTCGAGTCCGAAAAGCGTGTCAAGGCAGGAGACGAAGAATGAGGCTGATCGACCCGCTCCTTCTCGAGTTCGACCGCGAGTGCTCTTCGACCCGGAAGTGCCTCGAACGCCTCCCGGCCGACAAGCTGACCTGGAAGCCCCACGAGAAGTCGATGACGCTCGGCCAGCTGGCGGGGCACGTCGCGACCATCCCGGCCTGGATCGGCGGGACCCTCCTCGGCGAAGGATTCGACCTCGCGGCCGGGATGGAGCGCCCGCCGATCGACACCCCCGAGAGCATCCTCGCGGCCTTCGAAGCGGCGTCGAAGCTTGCGAAGTCCGCCATGGCCCAGGTCGACGACGCGAAGGCGATGGGCGAGTGGACCCTCTCGAACAAGGGCCAGGCCATCTTCGCGATGCCGAGGATCGCCCTCGTCAGGACGATCCTCCTCAACCACCTCTACCACCATCGCGGCCAGCTCACCGTCTACATGCGCCTCCTCGACATCCCGGTGCCGGGGATCTTCGGCCCGAGCGCCGACGACAACCCGTTCAAGTGAGGAGGCGGCCATGTCCGTGGTCCTGACCGAGCTCTCCGAGAGGATCCTGACCGTCACGCTCAACCGGCCCGAGAAGATGAACGCCTTGAACGCCGAGGTCGTCGAGGAGCTCCGGCGCGCCTTCCACGAGGCGAAGGGCAACCCGGAGGTCGGGGCCCTGATCCTCACCGGGGCGGGGGAGAAGGCCTTCGTCGCGGGGGCCGACATCTCCGGGTTCCCCGCCCTCACGCCCGTCGCCGCGCGCGACTTCGCGCGGAAGGGGCAGGCCGTCCTCGACCTCCTCGAGACGATGGGGAAGCCCTCCATCGCGGCAGTGAACGGCTTCGCGCTCGGTGGCGGCTGCGAGCTGGCGATGGCCTGCTCGATGCGCGTCGCCTCGAAGAACGCCCGGTTCGGACAGCCCGAGGTCGCCCTCGGCCTCATCCCAGGGTACGCGGGGACCCAGCGCCTGCCGCGCCTCGTCGGCAAGGGGCGCGCCCTCGAGCTGATCCTCACGGGCGACCCGATCCCGGCCGACGAGGCCCTCCGGATCGGCCTCGTCAACCGCGTCGTGGAGCCGGCCGAGCTCCTCGCGACGTGCCGCGCCCTCGCGGCGAAAATCCTCGCCAAGGCTCCCCTCGCCGTCCGCTACGCCCTCGAGGCGGTGAACCACGGCCTCGAGCTGCCATTCGAAGAGGCCGAGCTCCACGAGGCGGCGCTCTTCGGCCTCTGCGTCGCCACGGACGACATGAAGGAAGGCGTCTCCGCCTTCCTCGAGAAGCGCGCGGCGAAGTTCGCGGGCCGCTGAGCCCGTGGGAGGGACGCTCGGGCTCCGTCCCTTCGGGGCGTCGGGTCTTCGCGTCCCGCCGCTCGGCCTCGGCGCCGGTCCCGTCGGTGACGGCGCGCTTTCCGAGGCCGAGGCCGGCCGACTCCTGAACGGCGCGCTCGACCTCGGCCTGACCTTCGTCGACACCGCGCCCGGCTACGGCCTCTCCGAGGAGAGGATCGGCCGGCACCTCGCCCACCGCCGCCCGGAGTTCGTCCTCTCGACGAAGCTCGGCTACGCGGTACCCGGCGTCCCCGACTGGACGGGCGAGTGCATCACGAAGGGCGTCGACCTCGCCCTCGCGCGCCTCCGGACCGATGCCCTCGACGTCGCCCACCTCCACTCCTGCCCGCTGGAGACGCTCCTCCGGGGAGAGGTCGTCGAGGCGCTCCTCGCCGCCGTCCGCTCCGGCAAGGTCCGCGTCGCAGCCTACTCGGGTGAGAACGAGGCGCTCGCGTGGGCCGTCTCCTCCGGGGCGTTCGGCTCGGTCCAGGCCTCCGTGAACGTCTGCGACCAGGCAAGCCTCTCCCGTGCGCTCGCCGACGCGGCGGCCCGCGGCCTCGGAATCGTCGCCAAGCGCCCCCTCGCCAACGCGCCCTGGAACCCCGGCGCCGCTCACCCGGACGACGCCGCGGCCGCCGACTACCGAGATCGCTGGCGAGCCCTCCACCTCGAAGACCTCGGCCTCGACCCCAGGGAGCTCGCGATCCGCTTCGCCGCCTTCGCCCCCGGAGTCTCCACGGCCATCGTCGGCACCCGACGCCTCGAGCACCTGGCCGAGCTCCAGGCCCTGGTCGCGAAAGGCCCGCTCCCGACGGACGTCCTCGGCGAGATCACGACCCGCTTCGCCAACCTCGGCCAGGCTTGGCCCGGAATGATCTGACCCCCGAGAGCCCGAGAGCCGGGAGCTTTCCAAGTCACCTCATCGTGCCGCGCGAGCCGCGCCCGGGAGGGACGTCCCACGGCGGCTTCTGCGCGCGGGCGACCCGCAACGGCTCCGCTGCGCGGGCCGCCGGGGCGCTCGCGAACTCCTCGCTTCGCTCGTCAAACAGCGCGAGCGCCTGATCCGGCGTCCTGCTCGCGGAGCCGAGCGGGGCCCCGCGCGTGCTCGAACGCTCGCTCGCGGGACGCCCCTCCCGAGCGCTCAGCTTCCCGAGGCACATTTCAAGCCGCCGAGAACCCGGAGAAAGGGGCCGAGAGTGGGGCCAGGTCTTGATTATCTATTATAGCTTCGGTCCGAACGCTTGCCGGCGCGGGGCGGACCCTGCGTAGAGTGTAGAGCGTAGACCAGACCCCATCCCAGGGCTAGACCCCATCCCAGGGCTATTCGCTCCGGTCGGCCGAGCCGAGGGGGTGGGGCCCGCGAGCCGCCCCCGAGCACGGCCGGGGACCCGCTCGCGCCCGCGAGGACCGGGCGGGGATGAAGCCCGCGCGCTGTTTGACGAGCGAAGCGAGGAGTTCGCGCGGGCGCCCCGCCCGGCCGCAGCCGCCGCGGAAGCGGGTCGGCCGCGCGCAGCAGGCGGCGGCGGGACACGCCCCGGAGGCGAGGCTCCCTCTTGGGCGCCTTCGTGCCTTCGTGCCTTCGTCCTTCGGTCCGTCGTTCGTTAGCCCGTTCGCATGCTCCCGGTCCGGAGGAGGTTGCGATGCCAGGCGAAGGCCTCGTCGAGGAGATGCGGGGTGTGCTTTCCCGGCGAGGCGGCAGCGGCCCTCCTTCAGGGGGCTGTCGCGAGAGCGGTCCATCTACGCGTTCCGCTCGTCGACCTCGTTCGGGCTGAGCGAGAACGCCGTGGCCGAGGCCGTGTCTCCGATCCTCCTCTCGCCGGGCCGTGCCCGTCAGAGCGGGCGGGAAAGCGTGAACGCCCCCCGGAGCTGGCCGGCCGCGAAGCCGACGGCCTGGTCTTCCGGGTAGAGCTCCTTCACCTTCGCGGCGACGTCGGCCTTGAGCGCCGATCCGTGGCAGGTGAGGCAGGGAGAGGTCGTCCCGATCGCCTTCATGTAGCGGAAGGTTGCGCGCCCGTCGGTCTCGACGACCTCGAAAGCCTCGATGGCCGCCATCTCCTCGCCCGCGGCGAGGCGCTTGCCGAACTCCTCCAGCTTCACGGCCTCCCACGCGTCGGGAGCGTTGCTCGCGTTGCGAACCCTGGGGCCCGTCCTCGCGATCTTCCAAGGGGTTCCCGTGGCGGTGGCCCGGGCGATCTCGGGCGCCCTCGTCCGGCATACGTCGAGCGCCTTCACCGGGCCGCCCTCCTTCATCGCGGCGAAGAGCTCCCCCTGCAGCGAGAGCATCAGGTTGCCGGCGAGGCCGCGCGCCTGGGAGGCGAGCGCCTCGGGAGCGGGGGGCTCGGCGGCGGTGAGGGGGAGGGCGAGGAGGGCGGCGAACGCGAGTCGCAGGGTCTTCATCACTTCCTCCGTGGCTCGGGAGGTTAGCGCGTCAGCGCCCGGAGCGGGTCGTTCCCCTCCTCGGGGGCGCGTTCCAGGGGTCCTCGGGCCAGGGGTGTCTCGGGTAGCGGCCTCGCAGCTCCCGGCGCACCGACGCGTACGTCGTCGACCAGAAGCTCGCGAGGTCCGTCGTCACCTGCACCGGCCGCCCGGCCGGCGAGAGGAGGTGCAGGAGGACGGCGACGCGTCCGGCTGCCACGCGGGGTGTCGCGGCCAGCCCGAAGAGCTCCTGGAGCTTCACGGCGAGGACCGGCGGGCCCGCCGCCTCGTAGCGCAGGGGGAGGTCCCGGCCGGTCGGGACCGGGAGCGTGGCGGGGGCGTGCTCGTCGAGGAGGCGGAGGGCGCGCGGGCCGAGCCGGGCGCGCAGCAGCGGCTCGAGCGGGACCTCGTGGAGCTCGGCGAGTCTGCGGCAGCCGGGTACGAGATCGGGGAGGAGCGCGAGGAGCGCGTCGTCGTCGAGGGACGGGAGGTCGAGCTCCGGCATGGCGCGCCGCAGGAAGGCCACTCGCGCCCTGAGCCTTTCGACAGCCTCGTCGAGATCGAGCGCCGCGGAGAGGTCGGCCGTGGCCGCCTCGCAGAGGAGGCCGGCGGTCTTTTCGTCGAGGGGAGCGGGGACCTCCTTCTCCTCGAGGACGAGGCCGTCGTAGACGACGCGCCGGAACGCGACGACCCGCCCGGAGGAAGGGTCCCACGACCGGGTCGTCTCGGTCGTCACGGGCTCACCGGGAAGCGCGGCGAGCCACTCGGGTTCGACGGAGCTGGCGAGGCGGATGCGGTCGGGGCCGGAGGGGGATGCCGTCGTCTCGACGACGGCGACGAGGTCGGACGAGCGGACCGCGCAGCAGGCGTCGAAGACGAGCGGCGTGCCGCCGGCGAGGATCGCCTCGGAGCCGCCGGGGCGGCGCCGGCGGGCGATCCTGTCGGGGTAGGCGGCAAGAAGGAGCCGGAGGAGGTCGGTCTCGGAGGGGCGGGACGTTCGCGGGGCCGGGGCCAGGCGTCGGGCGAGGAGGTCGCGAAGCCGCAGGACGGCGAGAGCGGCCCCAGGGTCGAGGCCGAGCGCGGAGAGGCGTGCGCGGGAGAGTCCGGCCCTCTCGGCCTCCTCGAGAAGCTCGAGCCGCAGGAGAAGGTCGGAGGCGTGGTCGACTTCCCTCGCCGCTCCGCCGAAGGCGCGGCTCGAGGCGAGGACGTCCCGCTCCTCGATGAGCGCCGCCAGGGTTGCCGCCTCCCGCAGGGCGCCCGCCTCGGCTCCCGCCAGGACGAGGGCCGCGAGGCGCGGGTGGACCGGCAGGGCCGCCATCCGGGCTCCCCGCTCGGTCGGACGTAAGGAACCCTCCTCGACGGCGCCGAGGCGGCGCAGGAGGCGCAGCGCCCGCGAGACCGAGGACGAGGGCGGCGCCTCGAACCAGCCGAAGAGCGCCGGATCGCGGGCCGTCCAGAGGAGGACGTCGAGGAGTGGCGCGGCGAGGTCGGTCCGGAGGAGCTCGGGCTCTTCGAAGGGGCGCAGGCCCCGCTCCTCGTGCTCCGAGTAGAGTCGAACGGCGAGACCGGGCCCGAGCCGGCCCGCGCGGCCGGCGCGCTGGTCGGCGCTCGCCCGCGGGATGCGGCCGAGGACGAGCCGGTCGAGGCCGGAACGGGGGTCGAAACGGAGCGTCCGCGCGAGGCCCGAGTCGACGACCGCGGAGACGCCCTCGATCGTGAGCGACGTCTCGGCGACGTTCGTCGAGAGGATGACGCGCCGACGGCCATCCGAAGCCGGCGCGAGCGCCGCGTCCTGGGCGGCCCCCGGGAGGTCGCCGTGGAGGACCCGGACGTCGAGGGCGGCGTCCCGCGCTTCGATCGTCCCGCGCGCGCGCCGGATCTCGGCCGCGCCCGGGAGGAAGACGAGGACGTCTCCCGGCGGCCCCTCCGAAAGGGCGGTCGAGACGGCGGACGCGACGCGGGCCTCGAGCGGTCGCGCGTCGCCGTGCGCCGCGTGCCGCACCTCCACCGGGTAGGGGCGGCCGGGAACGCTCACGACGGGCGCCGGGCCGCGGGCGTCCGCAAGGAAGGCCGCCACGGGACCCGGGTCGAGGGTGGCGGAGGCGACGAGGACGAGGAGGTCCTCCCGCAGGGTGGCGCGAACCTCCCGGAGCATGGCGAGGGCGAGGTCCGCGTGGCGGCTCCGCTCGTGGAACTCGTCCAGCAGCACCCCGGCGATGCCGGGGAGCGACGGGTCCTCGAGGAGCCGGCGGGTCAGGATTCCCTCCGTGACGACGAGGATTCGCGTCCGGGCCGAGCGGGCCCCCTCGTCGCGCACCTGGTACCCGGAGCCCTCGCCGACCGCCTCGCCCATCTCCGCCGCGATCCGGCGGGCGGCGGACCGGGCGGCGACCCTGCGCGGCTGGAGGACCCAGAGCGCGCCGGCCCGGAGGAGGCCGGCTTCGAGCAGGGCGCGGGGGACGCGGGTCGTCTTGCCTGCTCCGGGAGGGGCGACGACGACCGCGGTCCCTCGTTCGCGAAGGGCGCGGACCACCTCGGGAAGAAACGGGTCGATCGGAAGCGTTGCACTCACCAGGACGATTGAGCATACGGGGCGTCGGCCGACGCCGCCTCGGGCGAGACGGCGTCGCGCCGAGATTCGGCTGACAGGAGGTCGTCATGGCAGTTCAGGCTCCGTTCCATCCCGGCGCTTCGGTTCCGAAGGCTCAGGATCCGATTCAGCACGAGCCCCTGGACGACATCTTCGGGGAGGAGGGTCCCTCGAGGACCCAGCGCTGGATCGGGTGGCTCTGCGCGATCCTGACGGCGGGTCTCGCCTGGGCCGTCTGGCGGCTGCTCTAGAGTCCGCGAGATTGGCGGGTCGGGTCGGTGGGACGGCGCCCGGCCCGCGGTTCGTCGCCGTTTCCCGAGGCGAAGCGGCGCCCCTCGAGTGCTAGAATCACCCGTTGATGGCCCGCCGGTTCGCGGCTCCGCTTTCCCGGATTCCCGACGCGGAGCGGAGGCGTATCCCGGGTCCTTCCGGGTACACCGCGAGCCCGGAGACCCCCCCACCGTCCAGCACCCACGAGAGGAGATTCGTCGTCCCATGAAGAGTCCGTTCAACCCGTTCGAAATGGCCCAGGCCCAGTTCGACAAGGCCGCCGACGTCCTCGGCCTAGACGAGGCGACCCGCGACCTGCTGCGCTACCCCCTCCGCGAGTACCACGTCGCGATCCCGGTCCGGATGGACGACGGGAGCGTGAAGGTCTTCCGCGGATTCCGCGTCCAGCACAGCGACGCGCGCGGCCCCTGCAAGGGCGGCATCCGCTTCCACCCGCACGAGACGGCCGACACCGTTCGCGCCCTCGCGATGTGGATGACGTGGAAGTGCGCGGTCGTCGACATCCCGCTCGGCGGCGGCAAGGGCGGCGTCATCTGCGACCCGCACCACCTGAGCGCCCGCGAGCAGGAGGGGATCTGCCGCGGCTGGATCCGCCAGGTGGCCAAGAACGTCGGCCCCGTCAACGACGTGCCGGCGCCCGACGTCATGACGACCCCGCAGCACATGCTCTGGATGCTCGACGAGTTCGAGGTCATCAACGGCGGCAAGTACCCCGGCTTCATCACGGGCAAGCCGGTCGGCGCGGGCGGCTCTCTCGGACGCACCGAGGCGACGGGCTACGGCGTCGTCTACACGATCCGCGAGGCCCTCAAGCTCATGGGGCTCGACATCGCGAAGACCTCCGCCGCCGTCCAGGGCTTCGGCAACGTCTCGCAGTACGCCATCAAGCTCTTCACCCAGCTCGGCGGCAAGGTCGTCTGCGCTTCCTCGTGGGACCAGGCCGACCAGACCTCCTACACGTTCCGCAAGCTCGCAGGCGTCGACGCCGACGAGCTCCTCGGGATCACCGACCGCTTCGGCGGCATCGACAAGGAGAAGGCGAAGGGGCTCGGCTACGAGGTCCTCCCCGGCGGCGCCTGGATCGAGCAGGACGTCGACATCCTCATCCCGGCCGCGCTCGAGAACCAGGTCACGGGCGAGACGGCCCTCAAGATCAAGCCGAGCGTGAAGATCGTCGCCGAGGGGGCCAACGGGCCGACGACGCCCGAGGCCGACAAGATCCTCCAGGAGCGCGGCATCTACTGCATCCCCGACTTCCTCGCCAACGCCGGCGGCGTGACCTGCAGCTACTTCGAGCAGGTCCAGTGCAACATGAACTACTTCTGGGAGAAGGAAGAAGTCCTCCAGAAGCTCGACTCCAAGATGACCGCGGCGTTCCACGCCGTCCACGAGCTCGCGAAGAAGCGCAACCTCTACATGCGCGACGCGGCCTACGTCATCTCGGTCTCCCGCGTGGCCAAGGCCTGCAAGGACCGCGGCTGGGCCTGATCTGAAGCGACCCCGGCCCGGGGGCCCCGCGGGGGGCTCCCGGGCCGCGGCGTCCCGGGCCTGAAGCTCCCGGCCGCGCGCGCGGCACTCCGACCCCGGCCGATCCGGTGTAGGACAATCCGGCTCCGCACGGCGCGTGGCGGGGAGGTTTCGATGCCCGGATCCGGACGAACGCTGATCGACGAGCTCCAGGAGCGGGCCAAGGAGCTCCACTGCCTCTACCGGGTCCACGCGATCTGCGCGCGCGCCGAGGCGCCCGTCGACGAGATCTTCCGGGAGGTCGCCTCGGTCCTTCCCTCCGGCTGGGAGCACCCGGGGGAGACGTTCGTGCGAATCGTCGTCGGCTCCTCCGTCTTTGCCTCGGCCGACGCCGAGCCAACCCCCTGGATGCAGTCCGCGCCGGTCCGCGTCCGGGGCCAGGAAGTCGGCCACGTCGAGGTCGGCTACAGCGTCGCCTTTCCGCCCGCCGACGAGGGGCCGTTCCTGAAGGAGGAGCGCCGCCTGCTCGACACGGTCGCCGAGCTCCTCGGCCAGCTCCTCCTCCAGCGCGACCTCTCCTCGTCCCTGCGCCGCTCGGAGAAGAGCGGGCTCCCGCTGCCTCCCGACGCGGGCGACTGGTGGGTCATCGTCGACTTCCTCCGGCAGATCGACCGGCCGGGCTACGTGACCATCGCCCGGCGGATGCTCAACCACCTCTGCTGGAGCGGCGTGGAGGAGGCGCAGGCCCTGCTGCCGCGCTTCACCGGTAGCTGGAGCGGGCCGGCGAGCCCCGAGGAGCCGACGGACGAGAACCGCCCGATGGCGCGCCGGAGCCTCGACGACCTCCTCAAGGTCTCCGAGGAGGTCTTCGGAATCGCGACGAACCACCTCGGACCCGCCGAGATCCGGACGAGCATCCAGCGCTGGATCAAGGACAGCCGCTCCGGCTTCCTCATCGAGGCGCTCGAGAACCAGGGGACCTCCCTCACGGAGCTCGCCGCGGCCCTCACGCGCTTCCGTCACGCGGCGCTCAACGACCGCGAGCTCTCGAGGTCCATCCAGCTCGACCTGCGCGCCGCCCTCGTGCGGCGGTTCCTGACGGACCAGCTCCAGTTCGTCGGCGTGGCGAAGAGCTTCATCGAGGTCTCCGACTTCCAGGAGCTGACGCGCCGGATCATCTGCCCCCCGGCGAGCCACGGTAAGGTGGGCGGGAAGAGCAGCGGCCTCTTCCTCGCGGTCCAGATCGTGAGGAAGTCGGAGGAGTTCGCCGAGGCGCTCGCCGACATCCGGATCCCGAAGACCTGGTACGTCACCTCCGACGGCGTCGTCGACTTCATCGCCTACAACCACCTCGAGGACATCGTCGACCGGAAGTACCTCGAGATCGAGCAGGTGCGGCGCGAGTACCCGCACATCATCCAGGTCTTCAAGAACAGCCAGTTCTCGCCCGAGATCGTCAAGGGCCTCTCGCTCGCGCTCGACGACTTCGACGAGAGGCCGATCATCGTGAGGAGCTCGAGCCTCCTCGAGGACCGCGTCGGCGCGTCGTTCTCGGGGAAGTACAAGAGCCTCTTCCTCGCGAACCAGGGGCCGAAGAAGGACCGCCTCGCGGCGCTCATGGACGCCATCGCCGAGGTCTACGCCTCGATCTTCGGGCCCGACCCGATCGAGTACCGCGCCGAGCGCGGCCTCCTCGACGTCCACGAGGAGATGGGGATCATGATCCAGGAGGTCGTCGGCTCGAAGGTGGGGAAGTACTTCCTCCCGACCTTCGCCGGCGTCGCCTTCTCGAACAACGAGTTTCGCTGGAGCCCCCGGATCCGGCGCGACGACGGCCTCATCCGCCTCGTCCCGGGCCTCGGCACGCGCGCGGTGGACCGCGTCGGCGACGACTACCCGGTCCTCCTCGCGCCGGGGCAGCCGGGCCTGCGCGCCAACGTCGGGGCCGACGCCATCGTCCGCTACGCCCCGCGCAAGGCCGACGTCATCAACCTCGAGACGCGGCAGTTCGAGACCGTGGAGCTCGCCACGATCTACCGCGAGGCCGGCGGGAGCCTGCCCGGCATCGAGCAGGTCGTCTCCGTCCTCGAGGACGGCTCGCTCCACCGGCCGATGATGGTCGACTACGAGGCCCAGGCGAAGGACCTCGTCGTCACCTTCGAGGGGCTCGTCTCCGGGACGACGTTCATCCCGAAGGTGAGGACCCTCCTGAAGCTCCTCCAGGAGAAGCTCGGAGGCCCGGTCGACCTTGAGTTCGCCTCCGACGGGAAGGACCTCTACCTCCTCCAGTGCCGGCCGCAGAGCTTCTCCGCGGAGAGCCAGGGAGCGGCGATCCCGGCCGGCGTCCCGCCCGAGCGGGTCGTCTTCTCGGCCAGCCGCTTCGTCTCGAACGGCCGCGTGCCCGACCTGACGCACGTCGTCTACGTCGATCCCGAGGGGTACGCCGCCATTCCCGACCTCGACACGCTGCGGGAGGTGGGGCACGCCGTCGGCCGCCTCAACAAGCTCCTCCCGCGCCGTCGCTTCATCCTCATGGGGCCGGGGCGGTGGGGCAGCCGCGGCGACATCAAGCTCGGCGTCGCCGTCACCTACTCCGAGATCAACAACGCCGCCGTCCTCGTCGAGATCGCCCGCCGCAAGGGGAGCTACGTCCCCGACCTTTCCTTCGGCACGCACTTCTTCCAGGACCTCGTCGAGGCCGAGATCCGCTACCTCCCGCTCTTCCCCGACGACGCGGGCGTCGCGTTCAACGAACGGTTCCTCCTCGGGTCGCCGAACGCCCTCGAGGAGCTGGCCCCCGACTTCGCCCACCTCTCGGGGACCCTTCGCGTCGTGGACGTCCCCGCCGTGACGGACGGGCTCGTCCTGCGCGTCGCCATGAACGCCGAGATGGAGCGGGCCCTCGCCTACCTCGCGCCGCCGCGCTCGGCGGCCGAGCTGGCGGCGGACGGCCTCCGGCCCGGCTCCGGCGGAGTCCGGCCCGCGGACGCCGAGGACCACCGGCGCTGGCGGGTCGCCGTCGCCGAGAGGATCGCCGCGGCGGCCGACCCGGATCGCTTCGGCCTGAAGGGGATGTGGCTCGTCGGCTCCTCGACGGAGGGGAAGGCCGACCCCGCGAGCGACCTCGACCTGATCGTCCACGCCGGCGAGGACCCGGCGCTGCGGGAGGCGCTCTCGACCTGGCTGGAGGGCTGGAGCCTCGGCCTCGGCGAGGTCAACGCCTTCCGGACCGGGGTCCGGGCGAAGGGGCTCCTCGACGTCCACTACATCTCGGACTCCGACTTCTCGCGCGGGACGAGCTGGGCCGCGAAGGTGAAGGCCGTGAAGGACCCGGCGCGTCCGCTGCCGCTCCTCCGCGCGAAGGGCGACGCCGTGCCGCCCCGGCGCGGTCGCCCCTCCTGACCTGGCGGCGGGGCGATCCGCCGGGACCCCGGAAAGGCCGGGAGAAACGAAACGGGGAGCCTTTCGGCTCCCCGTTCTCCCGGACTATGTGAGGAGAATCAGAAGGAGAGGCGCGCGCCGAGCCGGAGCTGCCAGCGCGAGCGGAGGGTGTTGGTCGAGTACTGCCGGCCCTCGGCGAGCGCGCCGGAGTTCACGGTGTAGATGGGCTTGCCGGTGGCGCCGTCGATGCCCGTGTAGCTGAGCGGGGTGTACGTCTGGAAGTTGACGTACCGGATGAGCCCGGCGTCGCTGTCGATGAAGTTGATGAGGTTGAGGAGGTCGAGGGTGATCTGGGTCTTGATGACCGAGATGGGGATCTCGATGTCGTAGTGGAAGTCGAGCGAGCGGGTCCACGGAGCGTCGAGCGCGTTGCGCTCGGCGATGCGGCCGCGGTAGGCGTCGAGGCCCGACCGCGAGAGGAAGGCGTTCCACTCCGCTTCCGTCGGGGCGCCGGTGCCCCTCCAGACGACGTCGCTGTAGTTCTCGGGCACGAAGAGGAGGTCGTTGCCGGTGGCGCCGTCGCCGTTCACGCTGGCGCCGCTCGACCCCATGAGCATCGAGTAGGGCTGGCCCGACTGGGCGTTGAAGACGAGCCCGATGTTGTGGGCCAGGGAGCCCGTCCTGAAGCTCTGCGAGGCGACGGCCGTGAAGCGGTCCCTGATCTCGAAGAAGGACCGGGTGAGCTGCTCCGAGTAGATGTCGCCGTTGTGGGTCTGGAACTGCCAGTTCGAGTACGCGACGCTCGAGGTCGCCTCGAAGGCGGCCTTGGCGTTCATGTAGGCGTAGGAGCCCTGGAGGTAGAGCCCGAAGGGGAAGCGCTTGTCGAGCGTGAGAGAGAAGTTCTGCTGCTCGCCCCGGGACGTGTTCGTGAGGTAGGTGACGTTGTTGAACGCGGAGTTCTTGTTCCCGTAGACGGGGGCGCCCCAGAAGGTCTTCGCGCCGGTCTCGACCTTGTTGATGTTCTGGTAGAAGACGTCCTGGAGGGTCTTGGTGAACATCCCCTCGACGCTCGCCCGGATCCCGCCGGGGAGCTCGCGGTCGTAGGCGAGGGTCGACCGGAGGACCATCGGGAACTTGAAGTCGGGGTCGATCGTGTCGACCGAGACGGCGCCCGTCCCGGGGGGGAAGTTGATCGGCGGGTTGAGGGGATCCGGGTTGAACGGGACGTTGTTCGCGCTGAGGTCGATCCTCTCGATGCCCGTGCCGCCGTAGGCGTTGGAGATCCAGACGTACGGCGTGCGGCCCGCGAAGACCCCGACGCCGCCGCGGACCTGGTCCCGGCCGGACTTGCTCGGGGACCAGTTGAAGCCGACGCGGGGGGAGACCATCACCTGGCTGCTCGGGACCTCGGTCGTGTTGATCCCGAAGGCCGTTTCGACGGCCGGGTTGAAGGTCGGCTTGTCGTTGAGGAGCGGGACGTCGAGCCGCACGCCGAGGTTCAGCGTGAGGGCGTCGTTGACCCTCCACTGGTCGCCCGCGTAGAGGCCCCACTGCTGCACCCCGAACTGGGTCGGGCGCCGCGGGTCAGAGCCGGTCGCGTACTTGACCTGGTAGCGGTCGGCGATCCCGGCCTCGAAGGCGTCCAAGCTCCGGAAGAAGTACGTCCCGGTGACGTCCTGGATGAAGACGTTCGCGAAGTCGAAGAATTCGTTCTGCGTCCCGAGCGTGATCGTGTGGTTGCCCTTGATGAGGGTGAAGTCGTCGCTGATCTGGAGGATGTCCTGGTCGAGTCCGTTCGCCCCGGAGGAGCGCTCGGTGCCGGCGAGGAGGTTGTACGTCCCGCCGCCCGTGCAGAACGAGTTGGGGTTGTTGCAGATGTAGACCGAGGGGAAGGCCACGGGCACGGCGCGGCTGTCGCGGACGGTCTGGTAGCCGATGCGCCCGACGTTGAACGAGGAGCTGCCGAAGACGCTGTTGACCTGGCCTACGGTCGAGTTCGTCTTCGACGTGATGGTGTAGCCTGCCGTCTCGAAGCTGTAGACGGACGACGTGCGCGGCCCGTTCACGTCGCGCCCGGCGTCGACGTAGTTGTGGCGCAGCGTGATGTTGTGGCTCTCGTTGAGGTTGAAGTCGATCTTCCCGACCAGCAGGTCGCTGTCGGTGTCGGTGTTGTAGTCCCCGAGGCCTCCCGGGTCGTAGCCGTACTTGCTGATCAGGATGTTGCGGAACCTGGCGGCGTTGGCCGGGTTGTTGAAGTTGTTCGTTCCGGAGCCGTCGGCCGCGCCGCCGGTCGGCTCGGAGCGCCTGTTCATCTCGCCGCTGAGGAAGAAGAAGAGCTTGTCCTTGAGGATCGGCCCGCCGATGCGGGCGCTGAACGTGTCCGAGTCGAACGAGGCGACCGGCCTGTCGAACGCGTCGCCGTAGGCGTTACCGTACTTGTCGCCGACGGAGCTCTCGCTCCGGGTCGAGCCGTAGACCGAGGCGGCCCAGGTGTTCGAGCCGCTCCGGGTGATGGCGTTGATGGCGCCGCCGGTGAAGCCGCTCTGCTTGATGTCGTACGGGGAGACGACGACCTGGAGCTCCTGGACGGCGTCGAGGGAGATCGGCTGCGTGTAGGTCTGGCTGCCCGGGGTTCCGTAGGTGCCGAGCCCGAAGAGGTCGTTGTTGACCGCGCCGTCGATCTGGATGGTGTTGTACCGGTTGTTCTTGCCCGAGACGGACATGCTCGAGCCCGCGTCGTCGCTGAGGGAGACGTTGACGTACGGGTTCGTCCGGGCGAAGTCCTGGATCTGCCTCGCGACCGTGGGAAGGTTCTTGATGGTGTCCTCGGTGACGGCCATCCCCGAGCCCATCCGGTCGGGGCTGATGAGCGGCATCTGCTCGGCCGTGACGACGACGGCCTCGGTGACCGACTCCAGCTCCATGCCGAAGTTGACCTGCCGGGTCTCGCCGAGGCCGACCATGATGTCCTTCTGGGTCTGGGTCCTGAAGCCGCTGATCTGCGCGCTGATCGTGTACGGGCCGCCGACGCGGACGTTCAGGATGCTGTAGCGGCCGTTCGCCTGCGTCAGGGCCGTGTAGCGGGTGCCGGTGGGCACGTGGACCGCCTCGACGGTCGCGCCGGGAAGCGAGCTCTGGTCCGACTTCATCGCGACGGACCCGATGAGACGCCCGGTCGTCTCCTGCGCGACGGCCACCGAGGCGGTACCAAGGACGAACGCGACCATCACGAAGGCCAGCGCCCAACGAAGACTCATGCGGCTGGGATTTGCCATACGGCTCTTCCTCCTCCTGTTACTCGTGGAAACCATAAGGTCCATCGAGAAACTCTATATGAAGTGAATGAGTGGGATACGAAAGAAATTCGAAGAGAGTGGGAGAATCACACACCCCCAGAGCGGCCGTGGGAGGCCCCCTGCAGACCGCGGGAGTCTATATGGAGGCTTCGGGGGGCGTCAACGATGGAAAGCGCCTTCAGGAGGGCTTCGGCGGCCGGTCGCCGGCGGGCCTCTTTCGGTCTATCCTCCCGCGCCAGAAGAGCCCCGTGAAGACACCCGAATCCGACAGCAGGCGCGGTCACGTGCCACCTGCCCGCGCGACCCGGGCGCGTCACCCCTCGGCGCCTGCCCGGACCCGCCCGGACCGCGGGCCAATTTCCGGAGGGAAGGAACTGATGATGGAACGGCGTCGGCGCCTCGCATTCGTGTGTCTTCTCCTCGCCGCGGCCCTGGCCGTCGGCCTGCCGGCCGTGGCGCAGACCGACATCACGACCGGCCGGATCGTGGGACAGGTCGTCGACGGCGACGGCCAGCCTCTTCCCGGGGTCTCCGTCGAAGCGAGGAACACCGATACCAACCTGGCGATGTCGGCCGTGACCGACGCCCGCGGACTCTACCGCCTCGTCAACGTGCCGATCGGGCGCTACGTGGTCACGGCGAGCCTTACGGGGTTCCAGAAGCAGGCCCGCAGCGGCCTCACGGTGAACGTGGCCTCGGCGGTCACCGCCGACTTCCGGCTCGGCCTCGCCACCGTCGACGAGGTCGTCACCGTCACCGCCGAGGCGACGGTCGTCGAGACGACGCAGACGGCGACGCAGAACGTCGTCGACGGCTCCGCCATCCAGGCGCTCCCGATCGCGGGGCGCAACTTCACGGACTTCGTCCTCCTCACGCCGAACTCGCAGAGGGAGACGCAGCGCGGCAACCTCTCGCTGTCGGGCCAGCGGGGCATCTCGACGAACGTCGCGGTCGACGGCGTCGACTTCACGAACGCCTTCTTCGGCGGCACGACGGGCGCGGCCGAGGGAAGGGCTCCCATCGCCATATCCCAGGAATCGGTGAGGGAGTTCCAGGTCGTCCAGTCGGGCGCCTCGGCCGAGTACGGGCGCTCGGGAGGCGGCTTCCTGAACGTCGTCACCAAGAGCGGCACGAACGAGTGGAAGGGCTCGGCCTTCGGCTACTACAGGCCGAGCGAGTGGACCGCGACGCGCCGCGACGGCGTCGAGCCGCGTGAGGCCGAGAAGATCAACCTCGGCGGTTCCGTCGGCGGGCCCCTCCTCTCGGACCGCCTCTTCTTCTTCGCGTCCTACGAGCAGCAGCGCCAGGACGAGACCGTCCCCCTCGACCCGTCGGTCGCGCAGGCCGAGGGAATCCTCTTCTCGAAGCACCCGGGCTACCCGGGCGGGAGGTCGTCCGCGGACTTCCTCCAGACCCAGGACGCCGACGTCTGGTTCGGCCGCCTCGACTTCCAGCTGGACGGCGGGAACCGCGTCACGGGCCGCGTCAACCACAACGCCTACGAGGGCCTCAACGGGACGAACGCGAACCCGACGTTCGCCGAGTCCTACAACGGCATCGAGAACCTCGAGACGACCTCGGTCGTGGCCCAGTGGAACGGGATGCTCACGCCGAACCTCATCAACGACCTGAACGCACAGTACGTTAAGGAGAGCATTCCGCGGGACGACAAGGGGCTCGGCGTCCCCGACATCCAGATCGCGGGCGGAGCGCGCCTGGGCGAGGTCTCCTTCCTTCCGATCCTCGCGGACCAGTACCGCCTCACCCTGTCCGACTCGGTCACGTGGCTCGCGGGGAACCACGTCGCCAAGGGCGGCGTCGAGTTCAACGACACCGGCATGGACCAGGTCTTCAAGGGGAACTGGAGGGGCGTCTTCGTCTTCGCGGCCGCCGGCGGGCGGACGGCCCTCCAGAACTTCGAGCAGGGCTACTGGAACGAGTACCGCGAGTTCATCGGCCTGGGAGGCCGGACGGCCGACGAGGCGGGCCGGTACGACAAGAAGCAGCGCGAGTACGCGGTCTTCCTGCAGGACCAGTGGTACGTCGGGCCGAAGCTCACCGTGTCGCTCGGCCTGCGCTACGAGTACCAGGACAACCCGGACGACCCGGTCCTCGACCGCGACAAGGTCCTCGACCCGGCGAACGGGATCGTCGAGCCCGACTCCCGGATGCCCGACGCGAAGAACCAGCTCTCGCCCCGGATCTCCCTCGCCTGGAGCCCGACGCCGAGGTCGGTCGTCCGCCTCTCGGCGGGGCGCTACTACTCGCGCTTCCCGGCGATCCTGACCGCCCAGCTCTACACCTCGAACGGCGTGACCGGGACGCAGTACGTCATCTCCGGCGTCGGCGCGACGGGCCCGGCGGCGGGCTCCGTGGCGCCCGGCTGGGGCGTCGAGTGGGACCCGGGCCGCACGCAGCAGCTCGGCAGCCTCCCCGCGGGAACGCGGCTCGCGGCGCCCGGGATCTTCACGATCGACCCGGACTTCAGGAACTCGCACACCGACCAGGCGACGCTCGGCGGCGAGGTCGAGCTCCTCGGCGTCTCGTTCGGGCTCGAGGGGATCTACGCGAAGGGCTACGACCTGCAGCGCCTCGGCGACCTGAACCTCGTCGCCTCGTCGAACCCGTCCGTCGACTGCCCGGGGCTCAGCCCCGCGGTCGGCTGCTACGGACGGATCGTCGCCGGCCGCCGGACGCCCACCCGCCGGAACCCGAACTACGCCCGCATCAGCCACTACACCTCCGACGCGCGCTCCGAGTTCTGGTCGGCGACGTTCAAGTTCCGCCGGAACTACGCGAACGGCCTCCGCTTCTTCGGCTCGGTGACCCGCGCCTCGGACAGGGACAGCGACTCGAACGAGCGGAACTTCTCGGGCATCTTCCTCGAGGACGTCTTCAACCCGGAGAACAACTGGGGCTACTCCGACCGCGACCAGGAGTGGAAGTTCCTCGCGAACGCCTCCTGGGACTTCCGGATCACGAAGGCCGTCTCCGGGTTCGCGGGGGCGGTCTACGTCTACCAGACCGGCCGCCCCTTCACGCCGCGCGTGAACACCGACATGAACAACGACGGCATCGCCGACACCGACCGGCCCGTCGTCGGCGGCGAGCACCTCGCCCGGAACTCCTACCGACTGCCCGACTTCTCGACGCTCGACCTGCGCGTCGGCTTCGGCTTCGGCCTCGGGCCCGGCCGTCTCTCCGTCTTCGCCGAGTGCTTCAACTGCGCGAACTCCGCGAACCGGGGCCTGACGGCGGCCAACCAGCAGTGGGGGACCGGCACGACGCCGCCCCCGACCTTCAACGTCCCCAACACCGTCACGAACAGCCCGCGAACCCTCCAGGCCGCGGTCCGCTACGACTTCTGACCGACCGCTCGGACGGGGCCGGTGTCGGGGAGCCCCGGAGGGCGGCCCAGCGCCCGGGGGAGGTATCCTCCCGAGGCTTAGGAGGCTTTGATGGCCGTCGCCGAACCGCCCGCCGCCACCGCGGCGCCCCTCTCCACCCTGACCGAGTCCGAGCGGGAGATCGCCGACAGCGTCCACCAGTTCGCCGTCGAGACCATCGGCCCGCGCTCGCTCGCGATGGACCAGGCGAACCGTATGGACCCCGACCTCGTACGCCAGTTCTTCGACCTCGACCTGATGGGGATCGAGATCCCAGAGGAGTTCGGCGGCCTCGGCCAGAACTTCGGCACGGCGATCGCCGTCATCGAGGCGCTGGCCCGCGTCGACGCCGCCTGCGCCGTCGTCGTCGACGTCCAGAACACGCTGGTCGCCAACGCGCTTCTGCGCTGGGCGTCGCCCGCGCTGAAGGCGAAGTACCTCCCTCAGCTCGCGAAGTCGAAGGTCGGCTCCTACGCCCTCTCCGAGGCCGAGTCGGGCTCCGACGCCTTCGCGCTGAAGACGCGCGCCGAGAAGAAGGGCGACCGGTGGGTCCTGAACGGCAGCAAGCTCTGGATCACGAACGGTCTCGAGGCCGAGCTCTTCCTCGTCTTCGCCAACGTCGATTTCTCGAAGGGCTACCGCGGCATCACCGCCTTCTTCGTCGAGTCCGGCTGGAAGGGCTTCTCGAAGGGGAAGAAGGAGGACAAGCTCGGGATCCGCGCCTCCTCCACGCTCGCCCTGGCCTTCGAGGACCTCGAGGTCCCCGAGGAGAACGTCGTCGGGAAGGTCGGCGAGGGGTACAAGATCGCCATCGAGACGCTGAACGAGGGGCGCATCGGCATCGGCGCCCAGATGGTCGGCATCGCGCGCGCCGCCCTCGACTACTCGGCGAAGTACGTCCAGACCCGCGTCCAGTTCGGAAAGCCCATCTCCGAGTTCCAGGCGATCCAGCACGAGCTCGCCCGGATGGACATGGAGCTCGAGTGCGCCCGCCTCGCCGTCTACAACGCGGCCCGCCTGAAGGAGGCGGGGATGCCCTTCGCCCGCGAGGGGGCCATCGCGAAGCTCAAGGCCTCCGAGGTCGCCGAGTACTGCACGTCGAAGGGGCTCGAGCTCCTCGGCGGCTACGGCTACGTCAAGGAGTACCCCCTCGAGAAGATGTACCGCGACGCCAAGATCGGGAAGATCTACGAGGGGACGTCCTACATGCAGCTCAACACCATCGCCAAGGACGTCCTGAAGCGGACGGCCTGAGCCGACGGAGGCGGGCTGGCCCGACGGGGCGGCCCGCTGGTAGAATCCCCGTCCCAGGGCGACGTACCCAAGTGGTTAAGGGAAGGCTCTGCAAAAGCCTCATTCGTCGGTTCGAATCCGACCGTCGCCTCCAGAGGAACCCCGCCGCCGCGCCCCCGGGCGCGGCGGTTTCATTTGGTGCGCCGGGCGGGCGGCCGGCGGAGGGCTGAAGGCTGGCCCGAGACCCGGAGGGGCTACTCTAGGGGGCCCGGCCGGAGTGGCGGAACGGCAGACGCAGGGGCCTTAAAAGCCCCAGGCCCGCGAGGGCCGTGAGGGTTCGAGTCCCTCCTCCGGCAATAACTTACGAGATCAGGCGCCCTAGCCCGCCGCGGACGTTGCCCACCTGTTGCCCACGGAGCCCGAAAAGGGGGGGGATAGACCCCAGGCTCGTGGATCTGCGGGCCGGTAGGTGGAGTCCCCGTCGGTGGGGGATTCGACGCATACTCGGGCCGCCGGCCGAGAGAGGGAGGACCCGATGGACCGAGACGAGATGCAGTTCCTCGGAACGGGCCTCTACTCCGAGCGAGAGGCGGCGCGCCTAACGGGGGTGCGTGTTCAGCGCGTCCGGCGTTGGGTTCGAGGGTACGAGTTCACGACGCCAGGCGGCGAGAGGCGCACTTCACCCCCCGTCCTTGAACGGGGACTGGGGGAGGTTGGAACGCCGCTGATGGGGTTCACGGCGCTCGTTGACATCCGAGTCGTCCGGGCTTTCCGAGACGCCGGGGTGAGCTGGCCCGCCCTCCGAGAAGCCGCGCGCGTCGCGCGGGAGAGGTTCGGCGTTGAGCACCCCTTCTCAGACAGGCGCTTCAAGACGGACGGGAAAAACGTCTTCCTATCTTTGAAGCACGGCCGCAGGGATCCCGCGCTCATCGACATCCTGGAGGACCAGTTCGTCTTCTCCAAGATCGTCGAGCCGTTCCTGTTGAATCTCGACTTCAGCGGCAACGAGCCTTGCCGGTGGTTCCCGCTCGGCAAGAAGAGACACGTCCTGCTCGACCCGGAACGGTCCTTCGGGCAACCGATCACACGCGAGGGCTCGGTCTCGACGAGCATCATCGCCGCCGCTGTCGCCGTAGAGAAGTCGGCTTCACGGGTCGCCAGGTGGTACGGGATTCCGCTCAGTGCCGTGAAAGACGCCGTTCAGTACGAGGCACAGCTCGCGGCTTGAAGTTCTTCTTCGACAACGACGTGTCGTTCAGGATCGCGGGCGCCATCGCCTGCCTGAGCGAAGCTGAGGGCGACACCGTCGTACACATCAAGGACAAGTACGGCCCCGATGCGAAAGACCCCGATTGGCTGCCAAAGCTGGGAGCAGAAGGTGGCTGGATCGTCGTCACTGCGGACACGCGGTTCCGAAGGAAGGCGAGCGAGCGCGAGATCTTCCGCCGGGCGCGGTTGACTACGTTCATCCTCGCTCCGGGTTGGATGAAGCGAGGGCTCTGGGACCAAGCGGCCTTTCTTGTAATGTGGTGGCCAAAGGTCCGTGAGCAGGCTGACCTGGCGGTGGCCGGGGCGACCTTCGAGATCCCTCACGGGCGGGCTGGCCGCTTCAGGCCGTTGCCGTAGCGCCCTCTCTCCCGACGCCTCGCGCAGTAGCGCTCGAGGCCTCAGTCAGCGTCTTCGGGCCCTTCCTTCGTGCGGCTCCACGCCTCGGACAAGCTCTCCGGGAACGCCAGCCGGAGACTCGTGATCAAGTGCTCCAGGTGGACGACGAGCTCGTCCGATCCGCCGTCGAAATCGACGGGGTGCCGGGCCTGCCATTCGTCGTCACACTGGCCCTTGTGGAGGTACGCGCAGGGGACCGAGTCGCCCGCGTCCTCGAGCTGACCAGCGCTCACGGCGTGCCCGTCTGCGGCCCTCGCGATGCGCTGGCCGCACTGGTCGCAGAAGACCCGCGCTCCTACTCCGCCGGAGGTTTTCACGAACCGGATTCCCATGGGGTCGAAAGCCTACCCGATCGCCGACCGGCGTTCCAGCCGGTCACCGACTCCGAAGGCGACAGCCGCTCCCATGAGCCCGCTCCCCACGTACTCCCGGAACGCGTGCCGGCCCTCGCCGCGCGCGACGTCGTGAGCGACGCCAGCCGCCTCGAGCGCCGCGACGAACCTCTCCGAGTGCGGCGCGCATGGATCGCCGGTGTTCCACGCCACGAGGACGGGGCAGCGGAGGGGGCCGAGGCCGGGCCCGGCGTGCGCCAGCGCCTCGGCCGCGCCGACCGCCCCCACCGTCGCCAGGCCGACGACGCGCACGCCCTCCGCACGGGCGAGGAGGACGGCGAGAGCCGCCCCGAGAGAGTACCCGACGACGGAGAGGCGCTCGGGCGGCGCGGGGAGGCGGGGGAGGAGCTCCTCTAGGAAGAGCCCGAGGAACGGCTCCGCGGCGGCCTCCGGGCGCCCAGGAAGGGCCGGGGGGTAGGAGAGGACGAGTGCCCGGCGCAGCCGCGGCGAGGCCGCCAGGAGGGCGAGGACCTCGTCCGGAGGGGATTCCCGGCGGGAGGCGTACTCGCGCGAGGAGACGGCGCCGCCGAGGTAGACGAGGAGGTCGGAGGCTCCGGCCCCCGGCGGGTCGAGGAGGTCCGCGAACGTCTCAGGGCCGAGCCTCGAGTCCGGGAGGAGGAGCTTCACCGCGGACAGCTACCCCTTGGCTCTCCCGGCGAGCTTCCCGAGCGCCCGGAGGGAGTCGCTCTCGTCGAGGAGGATTTTCAGCGCGTCGCCGATGCTGAGGCGCTTCCCCTCGCGGGCCCCGAGGAGAGCCGTCGCGCGCTCGAGGCGCTCGCGGACCTCGGGGTGGACGGTGATCGTCAGCTTCACGGGCCGGGCGTCGTCGAACTTCATGGGGCGGGGCATCGTGGCACCTCCGACAGAATCATACGGCTGTAACGTGCGAAAGCAAATCGGCCGTATGAGTGTCGGGAACCGGTGCACATTCTCCCGAAGGGGCCGCCATACCCTTCTGTTTCACACGTAAATTACGTCCGATAACTGGTATTACGGTAAATATCGGCTCTCGGAGCGATCCCATGCCAGGAAGAGGCGGAATGCCCGTCCTTCTGAGGCCACTGGCTGCGCAGTGCGAGGACGATTCCGACGCGCCGCGGGCCGCTCCGCTTGTCGGGTGTCGACGTGGCGACGGTCCCCGAGTGCAGGGCCGCGAGAGGGCGGCGATGCGAGGCCCACGGAAGCTCAATCCCTCGGGGTGAAGAGGACGACGTTCGGCGGGAGAGCCTCCCCCTCGGGCTCGGGCTCCGGCTCGTCCCCGGCCGCGTCCACCAGCTCGCGGCGGTAGCGGAAGACCGCGTCGAGGACGGCGCGCGGGAGGCGCACGCTGCCGTCGAGGAGTCCGTCGAGCTGCGCGAGCGTCCGGTCCCGCTCCTCGTCTCCGACGACGGCGCGCTCCGGGAGACGGCGCCGCCGCACGTCGACCGCGAAGGCGACGATCTCCGGGGGCGCGACGAAGGTGCCGTCGGCCCAGCGCTCCCGGACGTGCACCTCGATCGCGCGGGCGAGGTCCTCCTCCGCCGCGGACGCCGTCGGGGCCTGCACCTCGACGCCGGGTAGGGCCGGCGCCCATCCCCGCCAGCCGGAGGCGGTCCGCTCGAGGAGGGCGGCAACGCGCACGAGTCGAGACTACCTCTCCCCGCAAGCCTCGTGACCATCACGAGGACCGGAGCGCGTGCCGTACTTCTTGAGTCCGCCGCCTCAGCTTCGCCCGGAGCTTCGCAAGGGCTCGCGCCTCGACGCTCCGGACCGTCGACCGGCAGACGCCCAGGGCGATGGCGATCTCCTCGTACGTCTGCTCCTCCCCCTCGAGCCCGTACCGGCGGACGAGGACCTCGCGCTCGTGCGGCCGGAGCTCGGCGAGGACCTCCCAGAGCCGGGCGATCATGAGCGGCGCCCCGGCGTCAGCCGGCGCGACGCGAGGGAGGTCCGGGCGCTCCTCCTCCTCGCCGTCGGGTCGGACGATGAAGAGGCGCCTCTCGCGGGCCGTGGCGCGGCGCTGCCGTAGGACCTCGGAGATGCACTCGCGCCGGGCCGCCGTGGCGGCCAGCGGGCCGAAGGAGCCCCGGTCCGGGTCGAAGTCCCTCTCGGCCTCGACGAGGCCCCAGAGCGCCGCAGAGACGATTCCGGCGCGGTCGGGTCCGTTGAACCGGGCCGCCACGGAGAGGGCCAGGGGGCGGTAGGCGGCGGCGAGGCTCACGCGACGGCTGAGGGGTCGTCTTCGTCCGTCTCGGGGCTCCCGGGTGCCTCGTTCGCGCCGGGGCCCTGCGCGAGGGCGCCCGCGACGAAATTCGCGAGTCGGATCGCCACGGCCGCCGGGTCCGCCCGGGACATGTCCTGTCCCGTGTCGCCGTCGACCGGGTCCGCGACGGGTCGACCGTGCAGAAGCGAGAGGACGAGTCTTTCGGCGCCGAGCCTAACCCGCGGATCCTTGTCCTTCAGGAGCTTCGACATCCTCGCGAATGCCGAGGGGAGCTTCGCGTCCGGGTCGCCGGCCTCAAGCGCCCGTAGGAGCTCCCGGCCGGCCAGCGTCCGCCGGTTCGGGGAGCCAGGCGGGCGTCCGGGCCCTCCAGGGTTTCCCTTCACGAAGCGGCCGGCGGTGTTTCGGTCGGACCCCGATTTCCCACCGTTTCTCTTTCCGCCCTCGTCCATCTCGTCCATCACCTCCACGGCCGGGCCATCACGCGACTGCGGCGAGGCGAGCTTCCCAAGGCGCATCCCGGAGGCTGACCGAGGTCCCGCAGAGCCTGATGAGCTTCCGCTCGAGGCGGCGTACGAAGAGCCCCTCGCACCGGTACTTCAACCACCCGCATCGGCGGCAGCGCAGCTCGCCGCGGCCGTACGGCGCTCCGACGTCGTAAAGAAAGCGGGTACTGCTGTTGCACCGCGGGCAGAGGAAGTGTGCCCGCCATCCCCCGAAGGGGAGCGGTCGATACCCGACAAGCACCTCGACCCGCTCCCCGGTCGGGAGGACGAGCGCCGCTCCGTCTCGAAGCGCCCACAGCCGTCCGCGGAGCGGGGGAGCGGTCGGCCGGTTCCGGGTGCAGAGCGCCGAGCCTCCGAAGTGCCACGTCACGATGTAGGGGCAGCGGCGAGGGTCACGGAGTGCCCGGGCCACGTCTCTCGCCGATATCCGCGGGAACAGCTCGGCGGCCCTCCGATAGCCGAGGAACCGGCCGTCCCGACCTCTCGGGCCTCCGGTCCTCCTCCTCGGAACTGCGATCGCACAAGCCATCGCTCCCTCAGTGCTCCTTCGCGGCTCCGCCCCGGAGGAAGGCGTCGACGGAGGAGCGCGGGATCCTCCAGCGGCGGCCGACGCGGCCCGCCCGGAGCTCTCCGGAGCGGAGATAGCGCTCCGTCGTCTTCGGGTGGCACCCGAGCGCCACGGAGGCCTCCGCGAGCGTCAGAGCGGGCCCGTCGGAAGCGCTCGGCAGCGCACCCTCGAGCGGGGGAGGGATCTCGGTCCGAATTGCCGCGCCCGCTTCGTAGAAGCGCGCCCTCCACGCGGCCCGGAGCCGGAGCGTCGGGAGCACGCCCGCGCAGCCGAGCTCGTCGATAAGTGCTCGGTACAGGCCGGCGGTCCACGGGATCTCCTCGATGAGCAGGTCATCGGGGACCCCGGGGACTCGCTGCTCGAAGACGTCCAGCTTCAGCTCGTCGCAGAGCGCGTAGAGCAAGTCTCCGTCGCCCATCGGCTCATCGTCCGGCGCGTGCGCGAGGCGATCGATGGACGCGACGACGTTCAGGCACCCCTCTTGGATGTCGGCCAGGTCGTCCAGGTGAGCCACGAGGACATCGTGGTCGGGGTGCGTGAGGAGGGCGGTCGCGAGAGGCTTCAGGTCGTCCCAGGTGAGGCCCTTCACCGCGGGGAGAGCCTCAGCGAGGACGGCCGGAAGGCGGGGCGGGGCGGCGGTGCCCACCTTACCCCTCCCACTCAGCGCAAAGCCGCGTCAGGCCCCGGTCGATCGTCTTCAGGTTCGGAGCCTTCCCGACGTCGATTCGGTGACCAGCGAGGGCGAGGAGCGCGACGATGCCCCACTCTCTCTGTTGCGCGAATGCGCAGACGTGGCGCTCGAGGGCGGCGAGCGTTTCCTCGGGATTCTCGACGCGCGTCTTCTCGAGCTTCGCGAAGAGCTCTTCGAGGAGGTCATTCGTGGACATAGCGGGTCCTTTCTGTCGGGCATCCCTCGAATGGGGCGCCGCGGTCGATCGGTCGGTTAGGAAGTGGAGCGCGGCCCATGCGACGGTCGCGAGGGCTGCCGCCAAGAGGAGGGCCCGGGCCTCGAAGCCGCCCATCTCAGGCCACCCTCGGGGTCAGGAAGGCACGCGAGCGCCGAACGGTCGAGAGGATCTGCGCGGAGGAGGTCCGGCCCCCCGACGAGGCCTTCTGCGTAGTCTTCTCCGTCCCGTCCTCGGGTCCGTAGCCGATCTGCTTCAGGGCGTTCCCGGCCCGACGGACAGCCGCCTCGAATCCGCCGAGAGCCTCGGTGCTCGTCGAGAGCCCGGTGTTGAAGCCCTCTGGGCCGGTTAGGGAGAACGCGGCGTCGCCCGTGGCGGAGGTGAAGATCCCGCTCGCATCCTCAAAGGCGGTCCGAAGAGGGACCAGAGCGTCGAGCGTCGACTGCCCGAGACGCCCGAGCGCCTCCTGCACGGCCTTGTCGAGCTCGCCGAGCGTGTGGGAGAGCTGGCCAATCACGCCTGCCGCTTCGGAGACGTTCGCCGAGAGGAGGTCGGCAGCCCCCTTGAGGATCCCCTGGAGCGTGGTCGCCTGCTCTTCGGCTGCCTTGCGAAGGGCCTCGAGCGTCTCGTTCGCGAGTCCACGTGCGCGCTCGAGCTGCTCCTGCGCCCACTTCACCGCGTCGGCCCGGTTCGGGTCGTCCTGCCCGAACTGCCCCATGTACCGGCTCGTGAGGGACTGGATCTCGGACACGATCGCCTGCACTTCGGCGGGAGAGGTCGCGACGCGGAGCTGCTCCTGGAGCAGCCGGATCCTCTCGCCGACGGCGGAGGCCTGGCCGGTCGCGTCCATCTCCCCGACACCGAGCTCCCAGATCTGGGAGTCGATCGACTTGTTGATCGAGGCCGACGCGCTCGCGATGTCCGAGAGGAAGCTCTTCAGGTTCCCATACATCTCCTCGGCCGAGGCGTTCACGTCTTCTAGCGCGGAGATCTGCTCGAGGCCGGAGAGCGTCGCAGCCTTCGCGAGCCGCGCCTGCATGTCGACGAGCTGCTTCTCGAAGGCCCGGAGCGGGTTGTCCTGGAGGAGCTGCTCGAAGGTGACGTCGGAGCCGAGGTCGCCGAGCTTCCCGAAGAGCGCCCACGTCCGCTCGAGGAGGGCGTTCCCGCGGGTGATCCGCTCCGCCATGACGGTGAAGGTCCGCTCGATCGAGGCAGCGGCATCGTTCGCGGCCCGCTCGATCTCAGCCGGGGTCATGGAGGCGAAGAGCCTCCCCCAGACGCCCTCGACGTTCGTCCAGTCGGCAGCGACGGAGTCGCCCTCGGAGAGCGGGTTGAGGAATGCGCGCATCCTCTCGCGCATCCCCTGAAGGCCGGCGGAGAGCTTCTCCCCCATGGCGTTCAGCTCTGCGAGGTACGACTTCACGCCTTCCCAGAATTCGCTCGAGGCGGCGAGGGCCTCCTGCGCCTTCTGCACCTGCTCGTCGCCGGAGTAGAGGGAGAGGTTGGCAAGCTGTTCCGCGAGCTCCTGCGCGCGCTTCCCGAATGCCGCGGTCGGCCCCGCGGCGGCCTCGTCGGACCACTCCTTCGTCAGCGTGGCGAAGCTCTTCCCCATCTCCACGCCGAGATCCCGGAGCCCGACGACGACGCCGACGATGCCCTGAAGGTAGGCGAGGAGCTTCTGCGGGTCGTCCGTGGAGACTCGCCCGGCGAGCTCACCGATCTTCTCGGCGGTGAAGCCGAGGCCGGCGAGGAGCTTCGGGATCGGGGCCTCCGGGTCGAAGAGCTGCTTCTCCATCCACGTGCCGTCGGGGTTCATCCCGGGCATGCCGTAGTTGATTCCGGGGATCCCGCCGGGGAGATCCCTGAACCCGGGCGGCAGGTAGCCCTTCTGCCCGAAGGCGGCCGAGAGGCCGATGCGCGGCAGGAGCTTCGTCAGGAGGTACTCGGCGTCCTTCTCGATGTCCTCCGTCGAGCCCGCGCTGATCTTGAAGTTCGCGCCCGAGAGGCTCTCCTTGAGGGCAGTCTGGTAGGCCGTGACGAGGTCGCGCGCCTGATCCTTCGCGCCGGCGCGGAAGAGGTCCGCGAGCCCGGCGGTCTGGCTTTCGAGGATCTTCTGCCCCTGGCGCTCGAAGGCGGTCTTCGGGCGCTCCGTGTAGCCCTCCCACCGTCCCGGGATCTCCTCCTCCTCGCCGGTGCGGCGGTTGACCCGGGTGTAGCCCGGGATGTAGTCCCACCGGGTCGCTCCGGCCATCGCGCCGAGGGAGCCTTCGACGCTCCGCTCGGTCGACTTGTTGAAGAGGCCGCCGATGATCGCCCCGATGAGGGCGCCGACGATCGTGCCGATGATCGGGACGACGGAGCCCGCCGCGGCGCCGAGCCCGAGGGCCGAGCCGACACCTGCGACGACGCCGGCCGTGGAGCCGAGCGCGAGCCCGCCGACGGCGCCGATCGCGCCGCCCCACTGATTCCCGACGCCGCCGGCCCCGATCGACCCTCCGATGCCGTACCCGGTCATCCCGGCGCCGACGTAGCCGAGGACCGAGCCCCAGCCGCCGCCGCTCTTCCCTCCGCCCGGAGTCGCGGACCGCGGCGGCCCGACGAAGCCCTCGTCCTGCTCGCTGTAGGCGGCGAGCTTCATCTCGAGCTGGGACTTCACCCAGCGCTGCACCATGTCGGAGAGGAACCGGGAGAACGTCTGGAGGAGCGACTGCCAGAGGTTCTTGAAGACGTCCTTCAGGGAGGAGATGCGCCCGGAAAGGACGTTGAAGAAGAGGTCGTCGAAGGACCGCGTCATCCCGGCCCAGACGTCGCGCACCGCGTTCGCGGCGGAGGCGGCCGTGCTCGGGATCGCCTCGGCGACCGTGCGCCATCCTTCCTTGATCCCGACGAACACGTCATCCCGGGTGAGCTTCGCTTCGAGGACCGAGATGAACTCCTCGACGGCCGCCTCGCCGTTGAAGACGGCCGCGGCGATCTTCTGCCCCTTCGCCCAGGCGAGCTCCTCGAGCATCGCGAGGCCCTTCTCGAAGGGGACCTTCGCCTGGAAGATCATCTGCCCGAGCTGCCCGACGATGCCCTCGTACTCGGCTTCGATCTTCGCGACGGCCTCTCCGACCTTGTCGCCGGTGAAGGCCGCGAACCCTCCGAGGAACTTCTGGAAGGCGGCCGTCGCCTTCGCGCTCTCGGCGGTCCAGACGGTCCCGAAGTGGTACGCCGCAGCGGCGCCGCTCGCGGCGAGGTCCTTCGGATTCGACCGGGAATCGTCGGAGACCTTCTTCGTTGCGGCGCCGATCGCGAGGATGGCGGCTTCGTTCGCGCGCCAGGCCTCGAGTGCCCGGTCCTGACTCGCCGCGGTCTCCGCGAGCCACCTGTTGTCCTTCGAGCCCCACTCGTCGACGGCGTCGGCCGCGGCTCGGATCTGCTCCGCGAGGCCTGCGCCCCCGCCGAGTGCGGCCGGGACCTTCTCGGCGACGTCGGCCACCATGAGGAGGATCGATCGCATCGTCGAGCCGAAGAGCGTCCGGAGCATGTCGAGGGGGTGCATGAGCGCCTCGAACATCGCCGCCCAGCCCGTGCGGATGAAGTAGGTGACGTTGTTCACGACGACGGCGAAGCCCTGAAGGACCTCCGTCCACGTACCCCCGGACTCCTTCACGCGCGAGTCGACGGCGGCGAAGGTGAGACGCGCGATCTCCTGGACGGGCCCGAGCGCCGCCTTGAAGGCCGTCCACATGGCGGTCCCGGCCTCCTCGGCCTTCGGCCCGATCTTCTCCACCCAGGCGATGAGGTCCGCGACGCCAGAGGAGACATCGCGGAAGAGGCCCGCGGTCGCCTTCCCCATCGTCTGGTCGACGACGTCGCCGAGGTTCGAGAGGCGGACCGTGAGCGTGCCGGTCTGCATCGCGGCCGCGGAAGCCGCCGGGGAGAGCCTGTCGAGAAAGAGCTTCGCGGTCGCCTCGGCGTTCCCGTGAACCTTCGCGAGGTCCTCCCTCGTGACGCGGAGGATCTGATTCAGGCGGTTGTCGGGGCCCATGTCACCGGCGAAGAGGCCGCGCAGCTCCTGAGCAGCCTGGACCGTCGGGATGCCGAGGGCGCTCATCGCCTGCGTCGCCTTCACCGTGATCTCGCGGACGGAGTCGAGGCTCTCGACGCCCGCGGCGGTCGCGGGCCCGACGGCGCTCTGGAAGGCACCCACGAGCTCCGTGTAGGAGGCGGCCGTCCCGAGCGCGTCTTTCTTCAGCTTCTCCTGGACCACGTCGGCCTCTGCCATCGCGGCCGTAACCGCACGCTGGCCGGTCAGGAGCTCGCCGTTCGCGGCGGTGTACTCGCGGGTCATGAGGAGGACGCCGGCGATGCCGCCACGGCTGTCCTCGATGACCTTGTTGAACTCGAAGCCCTGCCGCACGAGAGCGCTGAGGCCGAAGCCGACGCCGCCCACGGCGGCCAGAGTGCTGATGCTTCCGATGAGGCTCCGAAGCGAGCCCGACACCCGGTCGATGCCGGGCGTCGCCGCATCGACGATCTCGAGCCGGATCGATTCGGTGAACCCGTTGCTCATGCGACTCTCCGCGCGGATCCCTCAGCGCGAGCGGCCGCAGGTCGTACGGCGTCGTCGCGCGTTGCAGAGGTGACCCGGCAGGGTCGCGAAGCGCCGAACAGGCGCGGTCGACGGAGCGATTCTAGTCGGCGCTCCGCTCGAGGTGGACGACGTGTCCCCGGCTACGCGTACGCGTCGGACGTCTCGATCGAGCGCCATCGGGTCAGGGCAGGTTGAGGGTCGGCCCCATCGCGTAGGGGAACGTCACGGATGCGAACCGGAGGCGGTCACCTTCGGGCTTGAACTCCGGCATCCGCAGCTCGGGGACCTCGGGGAGATCGATGGCGCCACGGCCGGGGGCACTGCGGCGGACGAGAAGGTCGGCCTTCTCGGCGACGCGCTCGCGCGTCTCGATCGCGGACCGGAGCCACTCGCAGGCATCGGCGATCGCCGCGTCCACCTCGGCGACTTCCTTCGCCAGGGCGGTGACCCGCTCGACGAGTGGGCGACGGGACTCCTTCTCGCGGGCACGCCGCCGGGCGGCGTCGAGGCTCGCCTGCGCCTTCTCCCGGATCGCCTCGGCCGCGGCGAGCGCCTCGGAGGATGCCTGCGCGTCGCGGCGCGCCTGGTCGACGGCGGCTTGCGCTTCCTCCACCGCCGCCTCGAGCGGGTCGGGCGACGGGGTTTCGATGACGAGGGCGGGCTTGAACGGCTTCATGTGGGCTCCTTCTGCTCCGTCCCGGCAGGGGCCAGGCTCGGCGTGATGACGGTTCGCCCCTCTGCGACGCTCACGGCGCAGCGGCAGGGCGAGAAGGTTGGACTCGCGGGCGGGATCGGCGCGCCGCCGGCCCGAGTGATCTCCGCGAAGTCGGCGAGCCGGAGGACCGCGAGGCCCGCGCGGGACCCGCGCTCGAAGAGGACCGCCACGGGCTTCTGCCCGAGGATCGCGTAGGCCTCGGCCTGCCGGAGGGCGTTCACGACGAGACGGGGGAGCCGCTTCCGGTACTTCACCTCGGGGAGCCACCCCGGCACCTCGGCGATGTCGGGCGCGGACTCGAAGCGCGCACGCTCTACGCGCCGGCCTCGGAGGGCCCGTGCGGCTCGTTTCTCGGCGCGCTGCCACGGGCGGGTCACGACGCCCTCCGGAGTGCGAGCCTCCGCGTCACTGGACGCCTCCGGCCTCGCGGTGCGGGTTGCCGGCCCGGCCGAGCTCTGCCGCGAGGCGGAAGCGTCGTGCGCCGAAGACGTAGGCTTCACGGTCCTCTTCGTCCACCCGGAAGGCCCGGCGGGCGAGCCAGTCCGGGAGGGCGGGGACGCGACTGCGCTCGTTGGCCGTCGCGAGCGGCCATAGGCGCGCGACATGCTCGGCGGCCGAGAGCGCCCGTTCGCGATCCTCCGGGCAGAGGCCGGCCCAGAGAGCCGCGGCGGCGGCGCCGGCCGAGGGCCTCGGGTACGCCGCGAGCAGGCGCGAGAGATCGTCGGGTATGGACGGTGGCTCCGGTTCGGGCTCGGGGAGCGTGGCCTCCGGGTCATCGCTCGGCGGGATTTCTTGGACACCTGGGGGAGTGGGGTCGCCCTCGTGGAAGCTAGGCGGCGTGAATGCAGCCCGGTGAGCGAGCCCGGTGTACCCGTACCCGCTTCGCAGCGTCTTGCCCTCGTAGGCGCCCTCGAGCGCCTTCGTCAGGGTGCTGGGCTTCAGGAAGAAGTCGAAGGTGGCGCGCCATCCGCGATCGTTCTCGCCCCGGCAGAACGATGACGCCGCGGCTTTCCGAATCCCGGTTGCCCACCGTTCGAGGTCAGGGCAGTCGCGCAGGCGAGAGTTGGCCTTCCTTTTCCGTTCCTCATTGAGCGCTTCGGCTGCCGGCAGGGGGCCCCTATTCTCATTCCAGACCGCGAGGAGATCGGTCGGGGAGGGCCGGCGCTCGCGCGCCGGCGACGACGCCGGAGGCGGCGGGCCCGTCTCCGCTTCTCCCTCTCCTGTTGTTTCCTGTCTCTTTCCCTTTCCTTTTCGTTGTGACGTCGCGTGACGCGGCGTGACCGTGCGTGACGTATCGAGACTGTTGGAGGGGTCGGCGTCCGCCTCGTCGTCTTCTTCGGCGTTCCGCTGGCGGCGCTTCCTTACCGTTGCCAGCGCGCGGCGGTGGAGCTCGGCCCGCTTCTCCCAGGTCACGAGTCGCCAACCCCACGGCCGGCTCGCGTCGATCGGCGCGACTCGGCGACCCTCCTCCTCGCGCGAGCGGCTCTCGGGGTCCGGAGCCATGAGGACCTCGAGCGCGCGCTTCGTGTCCTCTGGCGACAGGCACGCGCGGGCGGCCAAGGCCTTCAACGTCATGTCGATTCGGCCGCGCCGTCCGGGTTCGTGCGCGATGAGGAGCATGGTGACGAACAGGACGCGCACGACTGGGTCCGTTTCCCAGACGGTCGACTCGAGAAGCTGCCGCTCGATCGGAACCCAAGGCGCTACGGAAGCGACAGCGTCACGGTCCGTCACGCCGCGCCCCCCATCGCCCGGAGCAGGGCGCGGCGGCGCTCGAGCCGTGGCATCCGCGGGCGCGGCGCGCTACCCTCCCGTCGCGCGGTAGAATGCTGGCTGCTCGCCCTTGTTCTCTGCGTCGGCCGGTCCGGAGTCACTACCTCCAGGCCGGCCTCTTCATTTCCACTCATGGCGGCTTCCTCACGCGGCGGTCCGCTCGACGCGGACGCGCTCCTCCGTCGTCGTCGTCGCGGACGGGAGGCTCTGAAGCCAGGCGAGGACGTCCTCTCGGAGGTACACGACCCTGCCGCGGGTCGGATGGCCCCTGCGGCGATACCTCGGTCCGCGCCCCTCGAGCCGCCACTTTGACAGGGTCTTTTCGCTCACGCCCCCTCGGAAGACGTCGAGGCTGAGGCGCGCCGGAGTCAGCACCGGCGGAAGCTCGGGAGCCTCCGTTCGCCGCTCTCCCTCGGTTCCGGCGACGTCCAGAACGTCCCGGTTCTTCTTCGGCATCGGTATTTCCCCTTTCCGTCTCGGTGCTGCCCGTAGCGACCCCGACGGCGCGAAGATGGGGCTTCGGTGCTCGCCGATCTAGGGACATCTCGGGGTTGCGTTCTGTCCGTGGTTTCCGCTCCGCCAAGAGGCGACTGACTTGCTTCGCCAACGCTCCGCCAGACTGATAGCGGAGCTCTTTCGCGAGGGCGGCCCACTCCGCCTCCGCGGCCGCGTTCCTAGTCCTCGGCGGTGCGGCCGCCTTCGCCGCTTCCACTCGCGCCCACAGGGCTTCGGCCATCGCCAGGTCCGGGGCGGTGTTGTCGGCGGCGTCCTTCGGTGCGAGGAGGGCGATCGATACGGCCTTCAGCTTCTTCCTCGCCCTGAGGCGCTCCTCCGGTAGGCGCGCCTTCTGCCGCCGCTTCAGAGGGGCGCGGGGAGAATCGTGCCGGAACCACACGGACCGGATGTTGAAGAGCTGCTCCTGCACGAGCGGCGCGTACGCGGCGGTCGGGATGGCCGTGATGATGCGAGCCAGCTCGTCGAAGGTAGGAATCCCTCCGGCATCGCCGTGCTTGTGGCGGTTCACCTCGACATGGAGTTGAGCCTCGAACGCTCGGCGGAGCACCGTCGACGGCCACGGGCCGATGAGCGCGAGCCTCTTTGCCCAGGTGAGGATGATCTCCGCGTCGTGTCCCATCTTCAAAAGGTCCGCCGTCAACTCCGCCACGCGATCGGCGAGTGCCTTGAGCTGATCGGGAGTCAGCGTTCGCCAGTCGATTTCCCGTTCCGGCCACCCACGGTCTTCGTCCACGCGCGCTCCCCCGCTCCACGAAGAAGAGTCGGCGGGAGGGAGCGCGGGGAGCGGTGTCCGCTTCGACCGGGTCATGACGCCGGTCGTCCCTCCCGCCGGGTAATCTATCTGCGTCGTTCCCCGAAGAGAGCCTCGCCAGGGGCGCGGCCCCCTCCGAAGAGGACGCGCTGCCACTGGAGCCGGATCGCGTCCTCCCACTGCGCCAGGAGGCGCGGAGTCGAGTAGAGGTCGTCGTTCGGGAGCGGGCTCGGGACGAGGAGGAGGTCGAGGCGATACTGGCGTACGCGGGCCGGGTCTTTCGCCCAGGCGCGGATCCTCGAAGGGGAGTGCCGCAGCCGCGCCGCGATCTCGTCGAGGGGGATCTTCCGGTCGATCCCGCCAGCCCGGACGTCGCGCTCGAGCTGCGCCACGCGAGCGAGGAGAGCCGCGAACTCCTCGGCCGAGGGCGGGCCGCCCGCCGCCTCGGGCGAAGCGGCGGGGAGCGGGTCGGGAGGTGTTGGAGGGGGAGTGGGCTTCGCGCTGCGGCGAACACGCTTCACGGGTGGCCTTCCTTCGGTCTCGAGAAGAGGGCCGCGTCGTCTCCGGCTTCCTCCGGCTCCGCTTCAGCCGCGGCGATCACGGCCTTCCGCGTCGGTCCCTTGCCGGTGACGACCTTCTGTTCGCTCTCGGGGTCAACGGCCTTGAGCGTCTCGACGGCGGCGGCGAACTTGCCGGCGCGCTCAATGGTCATGTCGGAGACGCCGTACTCTTTGGAAAGGCGGTCAACGGCCGATCCCGTGCCTTCCACATTTTGTGGAAGAGCAACGGACCGCCACTCTCGCCCGCCCGGCCTCTTCACCCGGTTGTAGGGCCGCCCCATGACGAGCGCGAGCTGGTCCGGCGTCAGGTTCCGGCGGTCTCGCTGGTGGGCGAAGATCCACTCGACGGCGGCTTCGCACGAGCCGAGCTTCACGCGGCCTCCCGAGCGAGGAGGGCGGCGATCGGCGGCACGGCGACGCGCCGGGGCCTCCGGAACCGGAGGACGACGCCGGACCCCGCTCCCGGAGACGGCGGTCGCGGCGGGCGCGCGCCCGAAGGGCGGCGGAAGGGGAGGGGCCTGGCGAGAGGGCGCTGCGCCATCGCTCAGGACGCCTCTCTCTCGTCGCGCACGAGCGCGGCCGAGAGGTGCTCGAGGCTGTCGCCGCGCGCCGTGTCTTGGTAGGGCGCCGCGTTCGAGCGAGAGATGTGCTGCGCCCCGGGAACAGCGACGAGAGTCCAGCGCCCGGAGGGGAGGCGGACGAGGCGGAGGCTCATCGGCCGGCCTCGCTCGCCTTCAGCGGCGTCATGGTGCATCCGGCCTCGCGGAACTCGGCGACCGTCGGCCCGAGCCGCACGACGCCGGGCCGGACGACCTGGTAGACGACGCGGTCCGTCTTGCGGTGAACGGGGATCGTCGCGTCGACGTGGGGCGCGACCATCCGCGCGCGGTAGAGGTCCTTCGGGGCGAAGGTCACGACGTCGGCGCTCATCGGGAGACCTCGGCGAGCCGGGAGAAGCGCTTCCCGAGCCGTCTATCTACCTCTGCGACGCGCTTCTCGAGCACGGCCGGGAGGGCGTCCCACTCCGTGAAGGCGACGTCGTACGCCTCCTCTGGCAGGCGTAGGCGGGCGAGGCTCACGGTGACGTGAAAGAGGCCGACGAGCTCGTCGAGGACGGGTGCCGTGCGCCGGTCAGCGAGCCTCCGGGCATCGAAGAGGGCGACCGGAAGGTGAACCGCGAACGTCGCGAGGGCGCACTCGAGGGCGGCGACGCGGGATCGGAGGTCGTCCGGAGGTAGAATCGTAGCGGATCCCCCCTCCGGGGCTTCCATCTTGGGCTCGACGTCGATCTGCTTGGCGGTAGGCGACGTCGGGCTCTTCTTCGTTCGTGGGCCCATGCAAGGCCCTCCTTTCAGCCAGCCTCTCGGGGCGGGCGTCCTGTCTTCTTCTTCCAGCGGCGGACCTCTGCGTCGGCGCCGCGCCGGACGATGTCGGAGACTGCCTCGCCGGTCTCGGCAGCCATCGCGCGAAGGTCCTCGGCGAGCTCGCGCGGGAACCGGGTCGCGAGCTGCTCGCCCGGACCTGCCGCGGAGAGGGGCTGTCTCCCGCCTGTCTTCTTGCCTCGAGCCATCATCACCCTATGAATGTATACCGTTAGAAACGCCTGTCAAGGAGAATCGCATCCCATTTCACCCGGCGCTCTTCTTCTGCTCGGGGAAGGGGAGGACGTCGGCGCGCTTCTCGACCGCCTCGCGGAGCTCGTCCAGGCCCAGGGGCGCGTAGGCCGCCTCCGTGACCTTGATCGACGAGTGCCGGAGCAGCTTCGAGGCCACGTGAAGCCCGGCCTTCTTCGCCACCTCGAGCCCGAAACTCCGGCGGATGTCGTGGATCCGGACATCCCCGAGGGCGGCCTCCGTCCGCAGGCGCTCCCACGGCTTCTTCAGGTCGGCCCGCGGCTCTTCAGCCTTCCGGCCGGCGACCACGTAGGGCCCTTTCCTCGAGAGCCGCGCGAGCATCGCCACGGTACGCGAGCCCAGGGGAACGACCTGCGGGTGCCCGCTCTTCGGAGAGGGAATCCTCCACAGGCCGGCGTCGAGGTCGACATCGGCCCAGCGCGCGCGGAGGACCTCGGAGAGCCGGGCGCCCGTCTCGACCAGGAGCCGGAAGCCTGCTCTCACGTGGACGTCGGGCTCCGCCTCGAGTGCGCGGAGAAAGCGCTCCATCTCGTCCGGCGAGAGGACCCGGGCTCGCGGCGCCGCCTCCAGGAGCGGCGTGTGCCCGCGGGCGGGGTTCATCGAAAGGTGCCCCGCGCGGATCGCGGCCGAGAAGCACGCGCGTACGGCGCCCGTCCAGCGGTTCGCCGTGGTCGGGGGCGGGCCCTTCGGCCCGGGCGCCGCGCCCTCCTTCCCGGCTTCGCTCTTCTCCTTCCGCTTCTTCTTCGCCTCGCGCCGGAGGCTGTCGCGGAAGGCGAGAACGTCTTCCGGGGTGATGGAGTCGAGCGGTCGTCTTCCCCAGCGCGCGCGGAGGGCCTTCCCCTTCGGACTCTCGTCGCCGAGGAACTTTTCGTATGAGCGGGGATCCTTGTTCTCCAGGCGGACGCGAGAGAGGTACGTGTCGACCCAGGCGCCGAACGTCGGCATCTCGCGCCGCTTCTTCCTCTCCTCGGCCACGTCGGCGCCGAGGTTCGCGGCCGAGAGGATCCTCCGCGCCTTCGAGCGGGCCGACTCGATCGTCTCCACGCCGTAGGGGCCGATCGTCGTCACGCGGCGGCGGTTCCCGATCCGATACCGCACGTAGAAGACTTTCGCGCCCGTGGCGAAGACGACCAGGTAGAGGCCCGGGAGGTCGGCGTCGGCGTACCAGCGATGCGGGCGGCCTGGCGGGGGGACCTCGGCGCGCTTCTCGATCCAGTCCTTCCGGAAGGTGACAGCGGCCTTCCGTCGGCCCTTCTTCGCTTCCGGCTCGGCGTCCTTCTTCATCCCTGCGCCCTCCGATCCCCGGGTCTCGGCGTCGCCCAACGGTTGCCGGCGCCCGCCGAAGTTGCCCACGCGTTGCCTGTAGGGCAGGGTATCACGGGGGAACATCGGGGGAGAAGGGGAATAGGCCTCGGGCCGCGTGGGAAGAGGGGCTGAGGTCCGCGATGCGTCAACCGTGCGGGACGCGCTGCGGAACGGGTGGGGCGAAACCCGGGGCCTTAAAAGCCCCAGGCCCTCAGGGGCCGTGAGGGTTCGAGTCCCTCCTCCGGCAATGACTCGTGCGCATTCTTGATAGCCTCGGCGAAAGCACCTCGCCATCGCCTTGCCATCGCGAACGCCCGATGCGCCCTGCCCTGGGCCGCCGGAGACGCCGAGAATTGCCCCTCGGCGGGGGGCGTTCGTCACTCGCCGAACCGGAAACGCCCGATCCGCCTCGCCCCGTCCGGAGCCGCTCTGCCGGAGCAGCTGACCCGGGCTCAGCCCCGTTTCCGGAAGTAGGGCCGGGTCGGCCAGGCGAGGGAGAACTTCATGGCGCGCAGGATGCGCGGGGGGGGGGCGACGCCTGTCAATCGCTATTTCGCGAAATCGCGAACGAGAACTGCAGCACCGGCTCAGGAAACCTCGAGGCCTTCACCCCTCGCGACCTCGCCCACCCGCCAGGCGCCGGTACCGCCGGAGGCCGCCGCCCGGGCGAACTCGGCCTCGCGCCCCGCCGGCACGGCCACGAGGAGCCCGCCCGACGTCTGGGGGTCGAAGAGGAGCATCGCCTCTCCTTCCGTGAGCGACGAGGCCCGGTCGACCCGGCCGCCGAAGTGTTCGAGGTTGCCAAAGGCCCCTCCGGGAAAGACCATCTCTCCCGCGAGCCGGCGCGCGCCCGGCAGCCAGGGGAGCGCGTCCCAGAGGAAGCGGAAGCGAACGGACGAGGCCTCGGCCATCTCGAGGGCGTGGCCGGCGAGGCCGAACCCGGTCACGTCGGTCGCGGCCGTGGCGCCGGAGGCGAGGGCGGCGCGCGAGGCGGCGCGGTTCAGGGCCTTCATCGAGGCCACCGCGGCGGCCAGCTCGGCTTCGGTGACGATCCCTCTCTTCAGGCCGGTCGTGACCGTCCCGGTGCCGAGGGGCTTCGACAGCCAGAGCCCGTCGCCCGGGCGGGCGCCCCCCTTCGTCAGGAGGCGCGAGGCCTCCCCGAACCCGACGACGCAGAGGCCGTACTTCGGTTCCTTGTCCTGGATCGAGTGGCCCCCGGCGATCACGGCTCCCGCCGCCCGGACCACCTCCGCCCCGCCGCGGAGCAGCTCGGCGAGCGTCGCGGCGGAGAGCTGCGGAGGGAAGGCGACGAGGTTGAGGGCGAGGACCGGCTCGCCCCCCATCGCCCAGACGTCGCTCATGGCGTTCGCGGCGGCGATGGCCCCGAAGTCGTAGGGCTCGTCCACGACCGGCGTGAAGAAGTCGGTCGTGACGATCAGCGCCCGTCCCCCACCCAGGTCGAGGACGGCCGCGTCGTCGGGTTCGGCGAGCCCGACGAGGACGTCGGGACGGGAGGCGGGGGGAAAGAGGTCGCCGAGGACGCGCAGGACCTGCGCGGTCTGCCCGGGGGGCAGCTTCGACGCTCACCCCGCGCAGGAGCTGAGGCTCGTGAGCTTGCGGAAGATCTCGTCGGTCATGGCGATTCCGTCGCTTTCTACCGCATGCGGCCGAGGAGGTGCGCCTTCGCGGCCTGGAACTCCTCCTCGGTGACGACGCCCTTCTCGCGGAGCGCTCCGAGCCTCTCGAGCCGGGCGATCGGGTCGTCCTCCGCGGCGGCGGAGGGCTCGTTCCCGGGGGAAGCCGACTCCCGGCTCATCAGCGCCTGGCGCTTGAACTCCACCGGCTCGTCCAGGAAGTGGTAGGTCACGCTCGCGTCCTCGTTCGCGGTCGCGATGGCGAGGTCCCCGTAGCCGATCATGCGGCCGAGGAGGCCCTGCACGAGCGTCATGTCGTTGATCTTGTCGAGCGACGCGTCGGTGTGGCTCTTCGTGAAGACTCCCTCGAGCTTCAGGACGCGGTGGTTCGTCACCATGTAGATCTTGTTGACCCAGTACAGGTATCGCCAGGCCATCCACGCGAGGGGCACGATCGGCAGGACCCACGCGACGAGAAGGGCTCCCGGGACGAGAACCGCGAGTGCCGCCGTCGCGGCGAGGACGGCCACGGTCGCGAGGACAGGTCCGGCGAACGTCGGGTAGATGCTCCTCCTAGCCTGGTGGAGGACCACCTCGCCCGGGATCAGCAGCCGCTGTACGTAGCTCACGTTCGCCTCCTCGCCCTGCCGGGGCGGGAAAGCCTACACCCTCCCTACCAGGGGTTCTTCACGTGGCAGAACGCGCCCGTCCGCGCGATGTACTCCTGGTGGTAGTCCTCCGCGGGCCAGAACTCCTTCGCCGGCTCGACGGCCGTCACGATCGCCTTCTCGCCGTACGCCTTCCGTTCCGTCAGCTCGCCGAGGACGGCCTCGGCCACCCTCTGCTGCTCCTCGCCCACGGTCCAGATGCCGGAGCGGTACTGCGTGCCGACGTCGGGTCCCTGCCGGTTCAGCTGCGTCGGGTCGTGCATCGCGAAGAACGCCTCGACGAGCCGCCGGTAGCCGATGCGGTTCGCGTCGAAGACCACCTTCACCGTCTCGGCGTGGCCCGTCCGGCCCGTGGAAACCTGCTCGTACGTCGGCCTGCCGCCCTCTCCCTGCATGTAGCCGCTCACCGCGTCGACGACGCCAGGGCCCCTCTGGAACCAGTGCTCGACGCCCCAGAAGCAGCCCGCGGCGAAGTAGGCCGTCTCGAGCTTCACCGGCCGGCTCTCGGGCGGGACCGGCGCCCCCTTCTCGAGGAACCTCATCGACGCCGAGTTCAGGCAGTGCCGCTCGCCCGTCGGCCGCGGGCCGTCCTCGAAGACGTGGCCGAGGTGCGCCCCGCAGCGGGCGCAGTTGATCTCGACCCGTTCCATCCCGTGGCTCCGGTCGACCTTGCGCGCCACGTGGGCCGGGTCGACCTCCCGGAAGAAGCTCGGCCAGCCCGTCCCCGAGTCGAACTTGTGCTCGCTCGAGAAGAGGGGGAGGCCGCAGACGACGCAGGCGTAGACGCCGTCCTTCTTGTTGTCGAGGAGGTTCCCGCAGAAGGGCGCCTCCGTGCCCGCCTTCTGCGTGACGCGGTAGGCCTCGGGGTCGAGCTTCTTCGCGAGGCGGGCCACCTCCTCGCGGGTGAGCGGGGTCACGTCGTAGCCGGACTCGGAGAGGACCGTCTTCATCGTCTTCGCCTTTCCGGGAGCCGCCGTCCCGCCGCCGGAGGGCTCCGCGAGGGTCTGGGCGGGGCGGCACGCCGCGAGGCACATCACCGCCCCGAGCACGGCGAGGGCCGCGGAAGCCAGGGGGCGGCGTCGTCCGGCTGCCGGGCGGGAGGTTCGGGGTGGCTGCGGGATTCTCATCGTCGTCTCTCCCCCCATGCTGGCAGGTACGGCCGGGTTTCGCGAACGGATGGCGCCGCGGCCGGGTCGGCGATGACGGGTGGCATCATGACCCGCCATGCACGTCGTCACGGGCGCCTTCGGGTACATCGGACGGTACGTCGCCCGCGGCCTCCTCGAGCGCGGCGAGAGCGTGAGGACGATCACGACCCACGTCGACAAGCCGAACCCCTTCGGCCCGTCCGTCGAGGCGTTCCCCTACTCCTTCGACGACCCCGCCGCCCTGACGCGGAGCCTTCGCGGCGCCACCACGCTCTTCAACACCTACTGGGTCCGCTTCGACCACGGCGACTCCTCTTTCGAGAAGGCCGTGAGGAACACGGAGACGCTCTTCCGGTGCGCTCGGGAGGCCGGGGTGTCCCGGATCGTCCAGGTCAGCGTCACCCGCTGCTCGCTCGACTCCCCCCTCCCGTACTACCGCGGGAAGGCGCGGCAGGAGGAGGCGCTGCGCGCCTCCGGCGTCCCGTTCTCCATCGTCCGCCCGACCCTCGTCTTCGGCCGCGAGGACGTCCTCGTCAACAACGTCGCCTGGCTCCTCAGGACGTTCCCCGTCTTCCCGATCTTCTGGCCGGGCGCCTGCCGCGTTCAGCCCGTCTACGTCGAGGACCTCGCGACCCTCGCCGTCGACGAGGCCTTCGCCGCGCCGGGCCGGACGTTCGACGCCATCGGCCCGGAGACCTTCACCCTCGAGGACCTCGTCCGGCGTGTGGCCCGGGCCGTCCGGTCCCGCGCGGTCTTCCTCCGCGTCCCGCCCCGTCTCGGCCTCGCGGCCGGCCGCCTCGTCGGCCTCTTCCTCGGCGACGTCGTCCTCACGCGCGACGAGCTGAGGGGCCTCGCGGACGAGATGCTCACTTCGGACGAGGCCCCGAACGCCCCGACCCTCTTCACGGAGTGGGTCGCCGCCCACCGCGACGAGGTGGGGGCCGGTTACACGTCGGAGATGGCTCGGCACTTCCGGTGGCGAGGCGGGGGGGAGAAGGAGAGGAAGGCGGCGCGGCTGTGACGACGCGCGGCCTGCGGGCGGGCGCCCCGATCTCCTACGACCCGATCGAGCCCCCCGGCGCCCGCGCCGCCGCGCGCGAGCTGCGCCTCCCGCTCGACCTCCTCCTCTCCCTGCCGGGCTGGCTCCTCCTCCCGGGGCGAAGGGCGAAGGAGCCGCGGGTCGTCGTGCTCCTCCCCGGGTTCGGGTTCACGCCGCGCGCGATGGCCCCCATCGGTGCGTACCTCGCGCGGCTCGGCCACCGCGTCGTCGACTGGGGCCTCGGCCGCAACGACGGGCGCGTGCCGAGGCTCCTCGAGAAGCTCGACGCCCGGACGGAGGCGCTCGTGCGGGAAGAGGGGGAGCCTCTCGTCGCCGTCGGCTGGAGCCTCGGCGGGTACCTCGCGCGCGAGGCGGCCCGAGACGCCCCCCGGAGGTTCCGGAAGGTGATCACCCTCGCGAGCCCCGTCGTCGGCGGGCCGCGGTTCACGGCTGTCTCCGGCCGGTACGCAGTGAAGGGCTACGACCTCGACGAGATCGAGCGGGGCGTCGCGGAGCGATACGCAAAGCCGCTCACGGTCCCGGTCGTCGCCCTCTACTCGAAGCGGGACGGCATCGTGGCGTGGGAGGCCTGCATCGACCGCTGGTCCCCCCGCGTACGGCACGTCGAGGTCTCGAGCACGCACACCGGCATCGGCGTCTCGCCCGAGAGCCTCCGGATCGTGGCGCGGGAGGTGGAAGAGGCGTGAGGCTCACGGGCGCCTATGATGGCCGGGGGCGATTCGCCGAGCCGCCCTCGAGGAGGAATGCCGATGCCCGAGCCGACGATCGCCGCGAAGGAGCCGTCCTGCGTGAAGCTGGAGGCCGGGAAGAAGTACGCGTGGTGCGCCTGCGGCCTCTCGAAGGGGCAGCCGCTCTGCGACGGCTCCCACAGGGGGACCGGCATCGTGCCGCTCGTCTTCACCGCCGAGGAGGCGAAGGACGCCTGGATGTGCCAGTGCAAGCAGACGGGGACGCCTCCCCTCTGCGACGGGACGCACAGGACGCTGCCGTGAGGCGGGGCGGCCCCCCGGATCCGCCCCTTCGGGGCGCGGCGTAGAGTGAGCGGACGGAGAGACGCGATGGGCACGATCCACGACATGGAAGTGAAGACGATCGACGGGAAGGCGAAGAAGCTCTCGGCGTACGCCGGCAAGGCGCTCCTCGTCGTGAACGTCGCGAGCAAGTGCGGGTTCACGCCCCAGTACACGGGGCTCGAGGCGCTCTGGCGCAAGTACAGGGACCGCGGCCTCGTCGTCCTCGGCTTCCCGTGCGACCAGTTCGGGCACCAGGAGCCGGGGAACGAGGAGGAGATCCGGAGCTTCTGCTCGCTGAAGTACGACGTCACCTTCCCGATGTTCGCGAAGGTGGACGTCAACGGCGAGAACGCCCACCCCCTCTTCCGCCATCTGAAGAAGGCCGCCCCCGGCCTCCTCGGCACCGAGGCGGTCAAGTGGAACTTCACGAAGTTCCTCGTCGACCCCGCCGGAGAGAAGGTCACGCGGTTCGCCCCGAGCGACACCCCGGAGAGCCTCGAAAAGGACGTCGAGAAGCTCCTGCCGGGCTGATCGCCGGAGCCCTCGGGCGACCGCGACGCCGCGCGGCCTGAGATCCCGTCCAATCGGGAATCCGGAGGTCCTGTTTCGCCGTTACGGGAGATAATGAGCTTTCCTACCGGGAGACGGGACGATGAAGGGGTCGAAGGCCGTCCCTGACGCGATGAGTGCCGTGGCGTCGGCAGGAGTCCGGGTCTCGAACGGGCCCCGGGAAGCGGCTCGCCCCCGGTTCGGCCCGTCCCGGGAGCCGCGTCGGTCGATGGCTTCGCCGCGTCCCGTCAGGGCGCTGGACAGCCGCTGCCGACCCCGCGCGCGGACCGGGGTCCTGTTCCTGCTCGAGAGGGGCGACGCCCCGGGGCGCTCCGGCCCCGCGGCGGAGCCCTCGGACGAAGAAAGGAGATGTCCATGCCGCCCGAAGTTGCCACCGCGCCCGTCCAGACGGCCGAGGGAACCGACGCGAAGAGGGACTTCCTGACCATCACCGACAACCGGACCGGGAAGGTCTACGAGGTCCCCATCGAGAACGGGACAATCAAGGCGCCCGACCTGCGCAAGATCAAGACGGGGCCGGACGACTTCGGCCTCATGACCTACGACCCGGCGTACATGAACACCGCGTCGTGCAAGTCGACGATCACGTTCATCGACGGCGACAGGGGGATTCTCGAGTACCGCGGCTACCCGATCGCCGAGCTGGCCGAGAAGACCTCGTTCCTCGAGACGGCCTGGCTCGTCCTGAACGGCGAGCTGCCGACGAAGGAGCAGTACGGGGAGTGGGTGGACGAGGTCACCCTCCACACCATGGTCCACGAGAACCTGACGAGCCTCATCAAGGGCTTCCGGTACGACGCCCACCCGATGGCGATGCTCGCCTCCTCGGTCGCCGCGCTCTCCACGTTCTACCCCGAGGCGAAGAACGTCCACGACCCCCAGAACCGGCACCGGCAGATCGTCCGCCTCATCGCCAAGACCCCGACGCTCGCGGCCTTCGCGTACCGCCACTCCATCGGCTTCCCCTTCGCGTACCCCGACAACGAGCTCTCGTTCGCGGGCAACTTCCTCCAGATGATGTACCGCGCCGCCGAGACGAAGTACGTCCCGAACCCCGTCCTCGAGAAGGCGCTCGACGTCCTCTACATCCTGCACGCCGACCACGAGCAGAACTGCTCCACCTCCGCGATGCGGAGCGTCGGCTCCTCCGAGGTCGACCCCTACTGCGCGGCCTCCGCCGCGATCTCCGCGCTCTTCGGGCCGCTCCACGGCGGCGCCAACGAGGCGGTCCTCAGGATGCTCAAGGGGATCGGCTCAAAGGCGAAGGTCCCGGCCTTCGTGAAGGACGTCAAGGAGAGCGGCGGCGAGGTGAAGCTGATGGGGTTCGGCCACCGCGTCTACAAGAACTACGACCCGCGCGCGAAGATCCTCAAGCAGATGGCCGACCAGGTCTTCGAGGTCACGGGCCGGGACCCGCTCCTCGACATCGCCCTCGAGCTCGAGAGGATCGCCCTCGAGGACGACTACTTCGTCTCGCGCAAGCTCTACCCGAACGTCGACTTCTACTCTGGCCTCATCTACCAGGCGATGAAGTTCCCCGTCGACATGTTCCCGGTCCTCTTCGCCATCGGGCGGATGGCGGGGTGGCTCGCCCAGTGGAACGAGATGATCCAGGACAAGGACCAGAAGATCGCCCGCCCGCGCCAGGTCTACCTGGGGCACCGCAACCGCGCGTTCGTCCCGTTCGAGAAGCGGGGCTGAGGAGGAGAAGCGAATGAGAAGGAAGATCACCGTCGTCGGCGCCGGCCGGGTGGGGGAGACCACGGCTCACATCCTCGCGAAGAAGTCGCTCGGCGACATCGTCCTCGTCGACATCGTCCCGAACCTCGCCGCCGGCAAGGCGCTCGACCTGATGGAGCTCGCGCCCATCGACGGCTCGGACGTCACGGTCACGGGGACGACGGGGTTCGAGGAGACGGCCGGGTCGGACGTCGTCGTCGTCACCTCGGGCATGCCGCGCAAGCCGGGCGAGAGCCGCGAGGACCTCCTCCGGAAGAACATCGCCATCGTCAAGCCGGTGTCCGAGAAGGTGAAGGAGTTCTCCCCGGACGCGACCCTCGTCGTCGTGGCCAACCCGCTCGACACGATGACCTGGGTGGCCCGCGAGGCCACCGGCTGGCCGAAGAACCGCGTCTTCGGAATGGCCGGCATCCTCGACACGGCGCGCCTGCGCTGCTTCATCGCCATGGAGCTGGGCGTCTCGGTGAAGGACGTCAACGCCTTCGTCCTCGGCGGCCACGGCGACGAGATGGTCCCGCTCGTCCGCTACGCCTCCGTGGGCGGCATCCCGATCGAGAAGCTGATGCCGAAGGAGAAGATCGACGCCATCGTGAAGCGGACCCGCGGGGCGGGGGGCGAGATCGTCAAGCTCCTCGGCTTCTCGGCCTACTTCTCGCCGGCGGCGGCCGCCGTCGAGATGGTCCAGGCGGTCCTCAGGGACGAGAAGCGGGTCGTTCCCTGCTCGGCCTACCTCGACGGGGAGTACGGCGCCCACGGCATCTACCTCGGCGTCCCGTGCCTCCTCGGGGCGGGCGGCGTCGAGAAGGTCTTCGAGGTCGACCTGACCGAGGAGGAGAAGGTCATGCTCGCCAACTCCGTGAAGCTCTGCTCCGAGTCGATCGAGGAGGGGAGGAAGCTCCTGCTCTAGTCCCCGGCTTTCGCTTCGCGGTTTCATCCGCCCGCCGCGACGTCCCCCCGGGGTCGTCCGGCGGGCGACGTTCTTCCTCCCGCCGCCCTCCGAAGCCTCCGGCGGTGACGAGAGGACGCCTCGAGCGGAAAGCGATCTCGTTCCGTTCGAGGGAAGGCGCTGCCGAAGCAGGCGCGTGGTGCGGGACGGCGCGCGTCGGCGCGCCCCGTCAGGGGATGTTCTCGGAGGCGATCTCCTCGATGCCCATGACGTTGCCGGTCAACCGCGACCAGGTGCCGTCTGAATTCTTCACGCGGGTGACGTAGACCGTGACCAGCCTCGCGACGTCGTCGATCCGGACGATGGACTGACCGTAGATCTCACCGCGGATGACGAAGCGCGGGGTGCCGGCATAGTCCTCCCATTGGGAGACCTCCTTCCACTCGGGGCTCGTGACACGAGTCGTGACGATCCGGGACCCGGCGTTGCTCTCGAGGGCCAGGGTCTCGATCTGCTCCTTGATCCTCGCGGCGTCCTCGCCCTGATAGACGTCGTCACGGATGAAGATCTTCGTGGCGCGCTCCTTCTTGTTGACCTCGTTGCGTGAGAGGACCCGGTCCCGAAGGGCCGTGAGCCGGGCGTTCTCGGGACCGCCGGCAGGGAACAACGGGAGGAAGCGCTCGAGGAACCTCTCGGTTTCCGCGACGCTCTTCGGGCTCATGAAGGAGGGCTTCCCTTCGAGGACCTGTTCCAGGCCCGCGGCCCGCTGCTCGAGGTGCCCGAGCGCCTCCTGCAGGAACGCCTCCCGGGCTTCGGCCAGAAAGGCGGGGAACGTCTGAATGCTCCCTTCCAGGTCCTTCTCGACCTGCTCGAGGCCGTAGGTCTTTCCGAACGGAAAGGCGACCTCCCGGAACGAGGCGAAGAGCGACCTCGCCTCGGCGAAGGCGGCTTCCTGCTCCAGCAGGCCCTCGATCTCCCCGGTGCGCTTCCCGAACGGCTTCAGGGCCTTCAGCCGCTCTTCCCATTCGTTGGACGCCGCTTCCCGCGCGGTCCGTTCCCGATCGAGGCGTTCCTGCTCGGCTTGCGCGGCGGCCTTGCCGCCTTCGATGTCGGCGAGGGCCTGCTCGACCCAGGCCTTCATTCCTGCGTACTCGGGGTGAGCGACGTCGAACTGACCGCCGTACTGGGAGTCGATCTCCCGGAAGGTGCTGATGGCATCGGCGTCCTTCTTCCGGTCTATCGACTGCCTCATGTCCCGCAGGCGCTTCGCAACCCCTGCCGGCAGGCTGGACGCGTCCCTGATCGGGGGCGGAGGCGCGGTGGCTGTAGCCGGAACGGGCCGGGGCGGTGTCGCAGGCCCGGGCGACGCAGGCGCCGGGTGGGCGGGAGCCCCGGTGCGCTGCTCCAGGTCCTTCTTCAGCTTGGCGATCTGGTTGCCGAACGTCCTGACCTGGACGTTGTCCGGCTCCTGGGCCAGGGCATCGGCCAGAAGGGACTCCAGGGTCTTCAGGCTCGCCGGGATCTCGTCGAGCTTCCGCGAGAAGAAGGCGCTCTGGCTCTTGCGGAGCTCGTTACCGAGGGCCCTGAGGATCTCTTTGAGGTCAGCCATCGTAGCCATCTCCATTCGTGAAGGCGATTGCGGGAATCCGTTCCCTTGCGAGGACGACGGCGCCCGGGCCCCGGGGTCGACTCACTCGAACCCCTGCGCGCCGTGTTCCTTCATGGCCCCGAGAAGACGCAGCGTGTCGGGCCAGGGATACCGGTTCATGAACATGGTCACCGCGGAGTCGATCTCGCCCCGCTTGTTCAGGCCCATGGCTTGCCGCCACAGGTTGGCCGGCGAGTCCGGGTTGAAGTCGACCTGCCCGGTGTACCGGGCGCTCAGGAACGCCTTGCGCGCCTCGCCACCGGCCTCGTTGGTGGGCTGGAAGACCGTAGGGGTCTCCACGATGCTCCGGGCCGAGAGCGCTCCGTCGCTGCTGATCAGCTCGAGCGGCTTCTCCTTCGTGCCCGGGCTCTGGTGGCTCCCGCGAGCCCGCGACACCCACACGGCGGCCGCCTGGGTGTCGGCCGCGACCGCGACGAGGAAGGCGAGGGCGACGAGGGACGACGAGGATGCTCGCGCCATCACGAGACTTCCGACGAGAAGCAGAACGGACTCGATCGTGACCAGCGAGTCCTCGGGACCCGCTCGCCGCTGCCATCCCCGGACCAGCAGGCCCGGGGCACACCGAGCACGGCGGAGAGCGGCAGCACCGATGATCCTGGCTGCCGCCCCGGGGAGCGGTGCTCCTGGTGCCTACCCAGGAGCCCGGAGAACAGATCGAGCTCGCGGCCGAGGACGGCGCGGCGCGACTCCGGGAGTTCGGGAATCTCGTCAGGCATCGACATCGGGTCCGAGGAGCCTTGGCATTCTCTCATGGCGGAGAGCCACGAACACCGCCGCAACATCGCCCTGTTTCGCAGATGTAACGCCCCAGGAAGAGCATCGCCGTCGTCAAGCCGGTGTCCGGGAAAGCGGGGGAGTGCCCCCCCCCGAAGCGCCCCTCATCGCGGTCGCCAGACCGGTCGACGAGACCACCGGGATGGCCCGCGAGGCGACCGGCTGGCCGAAGAACCGCGTCTTCGGCATGGCCGGCGTCCTCGACACGGCGCGCCTGCGGTGCTTCGTCGCGATGGAGCCGGGCGTCTCGGTACGGGACGTCAACGCCTTCGTCCCCGGCGGCGGCCGCCGTCGAGATGGTCCAGGCGGTCCTCAGGGACGAGAAGCGGGTCGTGCCGTGCTCGACCTACCCCGACGGGGAGTTCGGCGCCCACGGCATCTACCTCGGCGTCCCGTGCCTCCTCGGGGCGGGCGGCGTCGAGAAGGTCTTCGAGGTCGACCTGACCGAGGAGGAGAAGGTCATGCTCGCCAACTCCGTGAAGCTCTGCTCCGAGTCGATCGAGGAGGGGAAGAAGCTCCTCGAGGCCGTCGCCGCGACCGCGTAGGGAACCCGCCCGGCCCGCCCCTTCCCGGGGGCGGGCCGGGCCGCTCTCGAGAGACGGAGCCGGGCTACCGGATCAGCTCGACGCGCCGGGACAGACCCGGAGCGTGGGCGAGCCTGGCATCGCAGGTCAGGAGCACCGTGTCGAGCGCCTCGGCGAGCGCGACGTAGACGGCATCGTAGGCGGTCAGCCTGTCGCGCAGGGCCCAGACCCGGTCGAGGAGCGGCTCGTGAGGGTGGCGCTCCAGGTCGAGCGCGCGGAGGTCTTCGAGCGCGGACGACCCCGCGGCCGCGTCGAGCCTTCCATCCCTCACGAAGCGGCGCAACGCCTGCGTGACCTCGACATCGGCCAGGTGCGGGACGTGGAGACCCAGCGAGGGCTCGGCGATCCGGCCCGCGATCGCGCGGCCGCTCTTCGTGCCGAGCAGGAGCTCGACGAGGCTCGACGCGTCGAGGACGATCACCGGGCGTTGCGCTCCGCCCGGATCACGGCTGCGGCGGAACGCCCGAGCCGGCGCACCGGACCGGCCTGGAGCCGGTCCAGAAGCTCCGCCCGCGTCGGGCGCTCGAGCGCCTTGCGAACCTCGCGCAGGACGTAGTCCGACATCGTGAGCCCTTCTACCGCTGCCCTCACCTTGAGCTGACGGTGAAGGTCGGCCGGGACGTTCCTGATCTGGACCATGGTCGTCGACATGCGAGAACGATAGAAACATCAGAACAGCATGTCAACGCCCTGATTCCCTGCGATGAGCCCCCGGGGCGGAGCCTGGGATCAGCCGGAACCCGGCGTTGCCGCTCGTCTCGTCCTGGACGCAGAGGGAGATGCGCGACTCCGGGTCGACCGTCTCCACCTCCACCTCGAGGTCGAGGATCTGGGACGAGGCCGGCCCGGCGGAGTCGGCGGACACGCGGACGTCGTGCCGCTCCTTCCTCACGTCGGAGACTTCGCCGGCCTGCGTCGCCGAGACCCACCAGACCGTGAAGGCCCCCTTGGCGTGGTCCCCGTCCGGCAGGAGCGCGAGGTCCCGGACGGGGACCCGGACGAGGACCCGGGTCCGGTAGAGGTCCTTCTTCGCCTTGAACGGGGCTCCCGGGCTGACCGCGATCGGGAGGCGCGCGGCCTCGTCCTTTCGGAAGAGGTTCGCGAGGACGCGCTCGCGGATCACCTCGCCGGCCGGCCTCTCCACGAACTCCCGGCGGCTCCGCACCTCGAGGCCGGGCCGCTTCACGCGGACGGAGATCGACTGAGACGTCCCGCTCCCTTCGGGCTTCGGGTACCCGATCAAGTACCAGTGCGAGAGGTCCGAGACGACGCGCTCGGCGAAGAGGGACGCCTTCCGCGCGTCGCCGACGACGACGCCCCCGGTCTTCTCGGTGACGAGGCCGAGCGTCGCCATCTCGTTCATCCAGGGATCCACGGACGGGGGGATCGCCGTGTAGCCCCCCGTCCTTGCCGTCATCCGTCCGACGTCCGTGGAGGCCGCCGACGGCAAGCCCGTGCTCCGCGCCTCGGCGTAGATCGCGTGGATCGTGACTCCCGCCGCATTCGCGCTCTTCGTCAGGGCGGAAATGAAGGGCCGCGTATCGACGCCGGAGACGGGCTCGGACGCGAGACCCCTCCGGGCGCCCTGGGTGCTCTGGAAGCGGGCCTCGTACTCGGCCCCGGCGCTCTTCGAGAGGCGCCGCGAGACGAGGAGGAGGGTCTTCCGGCCTTCGAGACCGGAAAACACCGCCATGAGGCCCTTCAGGACGCCGAGCTTGGCCCGTACCTCCGCGTAACGCTCCTCGATCAGGCGGCGCCGGGTCGGCCCGCTGTCTCCGTTACCTTCGCTCGTCCACGCGTAGAAAGCGTCGTCGGCCGCGAGCTGGTCGAGCTCCGTCTGCGTCTCCGTGCCGAGGCGGCCCGCGTCGCGGGCGACGGCGTCGAGCCGCCGCTCGAGGAGCGCGACGTCCCCCGTGAACGGGAAGACCCGGCGGATGCCTCGGCGCCAGGAGACGATCATCGCGCCGTCCCCGGGCTCCAGGGACGACCTCACGATCGCCTTCATCGCCCCTAAGACCTCGCTGCGTTCGCCGGGATCCGGGAGGGCGACGTCGTCGAAGAAGAAGAGAAGGTGCCGCCGCATTCGGTCGGGCGGCGCGGGATCCGGGGTCGGGCCGGGAGCCTGAGCTCCGGCCGGCGTCGCCCCGTCGGCCGTCTCCGAAGATGCGGCCGGCGCGGGCCGCGAGGTGCCCCGCCTCTCTTCGCGGAGGTTCGTCACCGCGACCGGCTTCCCGTCGTGGAGGACGACGAAGTCGTCCGCCGTGAGGCCCTCCACGGGTGTCCCGTCCTTCCGCGTGACGACGACGTCGACGTTGACGAGCGTCAGCGCGGCGGCGCTGCGGACACGGTACGGGTCCGGCGCCTGCGCCGGCGTCTGCGCCGCGGCGCCGACGGCCGCGGTCGCGAGGAGAGCGGCCACCAGGGCCCGTCCCCCGGCCCCGGGCCGGGCATCGCAAGTCGCCATAGGCTGCTCCGGCTCCTCTCCCCGGAGGCTCGACCTCCACAGGGGACACGCCGCGATCTCAAGCAATCGTCACGCCGGGCGCCGCCGGCCGGGGGCGTCCGGCGGGCTTACACGTGCGGGAGGAGTATCCTCCGCTGCCGAAGTGACCCGCTCCCCTCGAAACACCCTCGCCGGGCGCGTCCTGCCGGCGGCCTTCCTGGTCGTCGTCTTCACGTTCGCCTCCGCGGCCCACGCCGTCACGCTCAGGGACCCGCGCGGGCCGATGGGCTCGCGCTTCGAGATCACCGCGGTCCACCCGGACCCGCAGAAGTGCCGGGCGGCGATCGACGCGGCGTACGCCGAGATCGACCGGATCGAGGCGCTCATCTCGGAGTGGCGCGAGTCCTCGAAGGTGAGCGAGATCAACCGGCAGGCGGGCGTCGCCCCCGTCGAGGTCCCGAAGGAGCTGGCCAACCTCGTCCGCCGCTCCCTCAAGGTCTCGGCGCTGACCGACGGGGCGTTCGACATCACGTTCCACACGGTGGGGCGCCTCTGGAACTTCAAGTCGCACAGCGCCCCGGTCCCGGCGAAGGAAGCGATCGCGGCCGCCCTCGCGGACACGGGCTACCGGCACGTCGTCCTCGACGAGAAGAAGTCGACGGTCTTCCTCGACCGGAAGGGGACGCGGATCGGCTTCGGCGCCATCGGCAAGGGGTACGCCGCCAACCGGGCCGTCTTCGTCCTGAAGGAGCACGGCGTCACGGGCGGCGTCGTCAACGCCGGGGGCGACCTCGTCGTCTTCGGAACGCAGGAGAACGGCCGGCCGTGGCGCATCGGCATCGCCAACCCGCTCGATCGCGACAAGACCTTCGCCTGGCTCGACACGACCGAGCAGGCGGTCGTGACCTCGGGGGATTACGAGAACTACATCGAGGTGGACGGCCGGCGCCTCTCGCACATCCTCGACCCGCGCACGGGCTGGCCGGTCGAGGAGCTGCGCAGCGTGACGATCGTCTGCCCGGACGGCGAGCTGGCCGACGCCCTCGCCACGGGAGTCTCGGTGCTGGGCGTCGAGAAGGGGCTCGCGCTCGTCGACCGCCTCAACGGGGTCGAGGCGATGCTGGTCGACGCGAGCGGGAAGATCCACTTCTCGAAGGGGCTCGAAGCGATGGTGACGAAAGCGGGTCACGAAAAGTGACGGGGAGAAAGATGAAACGACGGACTCCGATCCTCTTCTCCCTGGCGGGGCTCACGCTTCTTCTCTCGGGCTGCACGACGGTGCAGCCCTGGGAGCGGGGCGCCCTCTCTTCCGAGCCGATGAAGCTGGAGGACGGGCGGGCGCAGCGGTTCGAGCGGGCGGCCGAGACCTACCGCGAAGGGGCCGTCGGGGGCGCCGGCGGCAAGTCCGGAGGGGGTTGCGGGTGCAGCTGAAGCGGTTCCTCGTGACGGCGTTCGCGGCCGCCCTGGTGGCCGGCGCCCCGGCCACCAGGGCCCGGGCCCAGACCCGGCCCGAAGGGGTCTTCGACGCCGACTTCCTCTTCGGCTACTACGACCAGGACGGCGACCACTCGCCCGTCACCGGGGGAGTCGGCACCGAGAAGGCCGAGGTCTTCTCGCCCGTGATCCTCCTGGCGTGGCGCGTCACCGAGAGCCTCTCGCTCTCGGCCGACGTCGGCGTCGACCAGGTCTCCTCGGCCTCCATGGGAAACATCCAGATGGAGCTGAGCAGCGCGAGCATCCCCGCCAGCGACACGCGCTTCTTCGGCACGCTCCGGGCGAAGAAGAAGTGGAAGGCCTCCACGTTCGGGCTCTCCGTCGGGGCCGCGAAGGAGTACGACTACCAGTCGTTCTCCTACGGCCTCGACTGGGGCCTCGAGCTGAACCAGGCCAACACCGCCCTCTCGGCCTCGGTACGCCGCTACGACGACGCGATCGACCTCATCGGCATCGACGGCTACGGGAACCAGGGCGGCGGGCTTCCGCCGACGACGGGGAGCGGAGACCGGACGACGACCGACTTCACCGTCCTGGTGTCGCAGACGCTGGGCAAGCGGACGGCCGGCTCGCTCGAGCTCTTCGTGAGCCGGCAGGACGGCGTCCTCTCGACGCCGTACCACGAGGTCGTCATCGGCCCCTACGCCCCCGACGACCCCGCCGGCGAGCACGTGGCCGAGCGCCTTCCCGACAGCCGCCTGAGGAAGGCCCTCGCCCTTCGCCTGAACCACTCCTTCTCGGACAGGTTCGTTCTGAGGACGGGGTACCGGTACTACTCGGACGACTGGGGCATCACCGCCCACACGATCGAACTCGAGCCCCACTTCCGGCTCCGGTCCGACAGGGAGATGTGGGTCTTCCCGATCCTGCGCTACGGCACACAGACCGGGGCCGACTACTTCGGCGTGCCCGGCACGTTCACCGGGGTAGAGAGCTACTACACCTCCGACTGGGACCTCGCCGAGACGACCATGTTGAAGTACGGCCTCGGCTGGACGGTGAACACCCGGCCGGGGCAGACCTGGCTCGGGATCCTCAGGAGGTTCGAGGTCCGCGCCACCGTCTACGACCGCGACGACGGGCTCTCGGCCTTCTCCACCTCGTTTGCGTTCGGGTGGACGTACTGATGAAGCGCGCGGCCGCCCTCCTCGCGCTTGCCCTGGCGCTTGCGCTCCCGTCCCTGTCGGCCGCCGCCGCGACCCCCGCGGCCGAGACCGACCAGACCGGCAAGGCGCACGAGTGGAGGGGGGCGTCCCCCGGCTACACGGTCGTCGACTTCGCCGCCTCCTGGTGCGTCCCCTGTTGGTCCGTTCTTCCCCGGCTCGAGAAGTACGCCGCGGAGCACCCGGAGATCCGGGTCCTCGCGGTCAGCGTTGACGACAAGGTCGCCGGGCGCGACCTCCTCGTCTCGAAGCTGAAGCTGACCATCCCCGTCCTCTGGGACGGGAAGCACCGGATCGCCGAGCACTACCGGCCGGAAGGGATGCCCTTCACGGTCGTCCTCGACCCGTCCGGGAAGGTCGTCTACCGGCACGTCGGGTCGGCCACGAAGGAGTGGGACGCGATGGTGAGCTTCCTGGCGAAGGCCACGGCGGCCACGAAGCCCTGACGCCGCCGCCGAAGCCGACACCCGGGAGAAGGGGGTCAGGTCTACCTTCTACACTCTGCTCCACGGGCGTAGAATAGAAAATCAAGACCTGACCCCATCGTCCTCACTTCGGCTGGAGCAGCTTGTCGCCGGTCTCCTCGACGACCCGGCGCTTCCAGGACTCCGGGTAGCCGGGATGGTCGGGCGCCTTCGGGAAGCCCCACTCGTTTCGCTCGAACTTCCCGTCGCGCTCCTTCTTGACGTTGCCGTCGATGTACTTCACGAGGAGGTAGCGGAAGAGCTCCTCCCAGCGGAGCATCGTCTCCGCCGCCGCGGCGGCCGAGTAGTCGGTGAGGAGCTCGCGGGCGCGCGCGGGCTCCTTCTCGAAGAGCGAGAGGGCCGCCGCGTCGATGGCCGGGACCTGGGCGAGGAACTTCGACTCCAGCTCCTGCTGCACGCGCCGCACGTCCTGGCTCATCAGGTCGTAGCGCAGGTACGAGAAGTTGGCGACCTTGCTGAACGTCCAGAACGCCGAGGTGTCGGAGTGCTCGAGGAGGTCGCCGTTCCCCTCGGCGAGGCTCTCGGGGACGCGCGTGATGCCGCAGTACATCGGCATGTAGACGGTGCTCGCCGCGTCGTCGACGCCGAACCAGAGGATGCCGCCGACCGGGGCCGGAAGCCCCTTCCGCATCTGGGCGACGTAGGAGAAGCCGGTCTGCTGGGTGGCGGTGGCCCGCTCGTTGACGTACGTCTTTCCGTCGAGCTCCCAGGTCAGGGGCCGCCAGCGGTAGGGGAGGCCGAACGGGCCGGCGCCGGCGTCGAGCCGCAGGTCGAGCTCGGTCCCCTGGAGGTGGTCGCGCTTGGAGGCCATGACGTCGGCCACCGTCAGCTTGCGGTCGGGTTTGACGGACAGGGGGAGCCGCTTCCCGAGGTCGCGACCCTTCACGTGGTCGAGCCAGGGGTCCATGCCGGTGCAGAAGTCCTTGAAGAAGCTCCACACCCTCACCTCGCAGAAGCGCGCGGCGCCGAAGTCCATCGGGGCGTACGCGTCGGCGAAGCTGAAGTCCTCGTCTTTCCCGGTGAAGAAGCCCTTGCGGCGGGCGAAGTCGACGACGTCGTGCGAGTAGACGACCTCCACGCGCGGGTCGGAGAGCTTCGCGAGGTCGCGGGACGAGATCGAGGTCGTCCCGTTCGCGAGCGGGAAGGTGGTGATCCGGGCGTGGTTCGCGTGGGCCGAGACGTGGCCGTCGGGAATGCGGATCGCCACCCAGACGGCGCCCTTGTCGCGGTTCACCTGCCTGCCGCTCTTCCTGTCGAGGACGAGGTCGGTCCCCTTGCCGATGATCTCCATGATCCAGACCTCGTCGGGGTCCCCGATCGAGAAAGACTCGCCGGTGCTCGCGTAGCCGTGCTCGGCCACGAGCTCGGCGATGACGCGAATGGCCTCGCGGGCGGTGCGCGCGCGGTCCATCGACAGGAACATGAGGCTGCCGTAGTCGACGATCCCGGTCTTGTCCTCCAGCTCCTTGCGGCCGCCGAAGGTGCTCTCGCCGATCGCCACCTGGTTCTCGTTCATGAAGCCGATGACGTTGTAGGTGGTCGGCGCCTGGGGGATCTCGCCGAGCGGCCGCGCGTCCCCCCGGTCGAAGAGCTTCACGGTCGTTCCCGCGGGCCAGGTGCCGCCGCGGCGGAAGTAGAGCTCGCCGTAGCGGACGTGCGAGTCGGCGGAGTAGGTGATCATAGTGGAGCCGTCCGCTGAGGCGCCCCGCGTCACCAGGAAGTTGGTGCACGCCCCGGCCGGTCGCGCGGTCGCGATGGGCAGGAGAGAGCAGAAGACGGAGGCGAGGATCCGGGCGCGGCGGGAGGTCGGGCCGGAGGAGGGGCTCTGCATCTCGGAAATCTAACATCCGCTCCCGGGGGCCGGGAGGCTGCCACGGGCACGAGGCCGCTGCGGCGCCGGAACGAACCCCCTATGCTCAGCGCCTGTGCTCGACGGCCTCGAGGGTCCGCGACCCGCGTCTCCGCGCCGCGGGGGGCTTTTCCGCCGCGTGGCGTCCCGGGCGCTGGCCGCGCTGCTCGTCGCCTCCTGCGCGGGTGCGGGCCCGCACACGCTGTCGTGGCCGGCGGACCGGACGGTCGCGGTGGCGCGCGGCGACCGGATCCGGAACTGGCCGCAGGCCGTCTCGGCCATCGTCGAGGTGATGGAGGGGCCGCTGGGCCTTCCGCCCGTCGCGTTCTCGGTGAGCTTCTTCCCGAACCGCTCCCGCCTCGAGGAGGGGCTCGTCGCGGAGGGCTACGCGCCGGCCGTCGCGGCGAGGGCGGCCGCGGCGCTCGACGGCGTGGGGATTCCCCGGCGGGTCCTCCTGAACGAGCGGTCCCTCGCCCGCGCCACCTGGGCGGACCGGGTGGCGATGCTGTCGCACGAGCTCGTCCACGTCCTGCAGTACGAGCTGGCGGGCGGGCGTCGGAGCACGTCGGAACAGTGGCTGCGCGAGGGGTTCGCCGAGTGGGTGAGCGGGCGGGTGCTCGAGGGGCTCCAGCTCTCGGGCGCGGGGACGAAGCGGGCTCGCGCCCGGCGCGCGGTCGCCCTCGCCGACCTCTCGCGTCTCCCGGCGCTGGCCGAGCTGGCGGCCTGGGACCAGTGGGTCGACCTGCGCACGACGAACCCCCGCCTTCCGGTCTACCCGTACGCGTACCTGGCGGTCGACCTCCTCGTCGAGCGGCACGGCGTCGACGCGGTGCTCGACTATTTCCGGCGGTTCGCCGTGTCGAACGACGCGGATGGCGCCTTCCGCTTCGCGTTCGGCGAGACGAGAAGCGACCTCGAGGCGGCCCTTCGCGCGACCCTCGGGCCGTGATCGGGGCCGGGGTCTCGTGCGGAGCCGTCCCGGTTGGAGGCCTCAGCTCCCGGCGGGCCTGACGCAGGCGAAGACGGCGTACTCGTCCTCGCCGTCGGCGTACGTCCCCTCGTTCACGTCGAGACCCGCGCCGGACAGGACGTCCCTCCACGTTTCGACGGAGAAGACGCCGTGCGAGACGACGTCGGTCTCCACGCGCAGGACGCCCCGCTCGCGGACGAAAAAGACCATCGTCGTTTCGTACCGGTCGTCGTCCGGGTCCGGGTCGTAGACGTTCTCGACGAAGACGACTTCGAGGCCGGGCGGCTTCAGCGCCGGGGCGGCCGGCGTCGCCGTGGTGAGGTTCTGCCGGAACGTCTCCTTCGTGACGTCGGCCGTCGCCACGAGGACGCCGCCGGGGGCGAGGTGCGCGAACGCCGTGCGAAACGCCGCCTCGAAGTCCTCCCGCGTGTCCATGCAGGAGATCGCGTCGTCCATCAGGATGGCGTCGAAGGTCCTCCCGAGCGCGAACGAGCGCATGTCTCCCGCGACGATCTCGCACCCGGGGTTCAGGGTGCGGGCCTGCGCGATCATCGCCGGGCTCAGGTCGAGGCCCGTCACGAGGAAGTCCCTCTTCAGGTTGAGGAGGTTCTTGCCGCCTCCGCAGCCGATGTCGAGGAGCGTCTTTGCCGGCCGGAGCGTGTGCCGCCGGATCAGGCCCGCGACGTGCTCGCAGTAGCGGGCGTACTCGACCGTGGCGTCGCCCCACATCGGCCACAGCCAGGAGAGGTCGCCGTAGAGCCGCGCCCCGGCGTTCGTCCGCCGGTTCTTCCCGGCGAGGTCGATCCGGTCTCTCATCGTCGGTGCCTCCGCGTGCCCGGGATTCTCGCCGAGGTCGAGGCCCGCGAGGGAGAGGCGAGGGCGCGAGGAAGAGGACGCCGGCGGTGAGCGAGGGGCGCCCCGCGGGCGGAGAATCGTCTCCCGGAGGAGCCATGCGCCTTGCCCTGCTCGCCCTCGCCCTCCTGCCTGCCGGTCTCCTTCAGGCCGTGGAGCCCGCCCCGTCCACCGCGCGGCCGCGCGCCCGGGACGTCGGCATCGCCCCCGGCGTCCTCACGCCCGGACCGCTGAATGCGATCTCTGACGTCGCGGGGGTGAGGGTCGGCCACGTGACGCTCGTCGAGGGGGATGACGTGAGGACGGGAGTGACGGCGATCCTCCCGCACTCGGGGAACCTCTTCCGGGAGAAGGTCCCCGCGGCGGTCGTCGTCGGGAACGGCTTCGGCAAGCTCGTCGGCTCGACCCAGGTGAACGAGCTGGGCCAGCTGGAGACGCCGATCCTCCTGACGAACACGCTCGCCGTGTGGGAGGCCGCGAACGCGCTCGCCGCGCACACCCTCGCTCTCCCGGGGAACGAGGACGCCGTCTCCGTGAACCCTCTCGTCGGGGAGACGAACGACGGGTGGCTGAACGACATCCGGAAGGCGTCGCTCCTGCGCGAGCACTTCCTCGAGGCGCTCCGCTCCGCCCGCGAGGGGCCCGTGGCCGAGGGCTCCGTCGGGGCCGGAACCGGGACGACGGCGTTCGGGGGGAAGCGCGAGATCAAGGGAGGAATCGGGACCTCGTCCCGCCGCGTCCCCGCGTCGGCCGGGAGGCACACCGTCGGCGTCCTCGTCCAGACGAACTTCGGGGGCGTCCTCGTGATGGACGGCGTGCCGGTGGGGGAGGAGCTCGGCACGCACGCCTTCGCCGACGCCGCGGGGGAGGCGCGCGGGGGGACCGAGAGCGGCTCCTGCATGATCGTCGTCGCCACCGACGCCCCGCTCGACGCGAACAGCCTCCGGCGCCTCGCCGCTCGCGCCCTCGCAGGGATGGCGCGGACCGGGGCCGGCTTCTCGTCAGGGAGCGGGGACTACGTCGTCGCCTTCTCGACCGCGCCCTCCCTCCGCATGCCCCACCCCGGGCTCCAGGGCCCGGCGCCCGTCCTCGCACCCGCAACGCTCACGGCGCTCTTCCAGGCGGCGGCGGAAGCCACGGAGGAGGCGATCTGCAACTCCGTCCTGAAGGCGACGACCGTGCGCGGCTTCCGCGGGCGCGAGTCGCGCGCCCTGCCGATCGACGCGCTGGAGAAGGTCTTCGCGAAGCACGGTCGGGCGTTCGGGCCCCGGCCCGGGCCCTGACCGCGGGGCCCGCCGGAACGGGCCTACTGCTTGGAGAGCTCGCCGTTCTTGATGACGAGGACGTCGGACCCGCTCGCCTCGACGGTACCGACCCCGACGACGGTGATCTTGCACTCGCTGCAGATCGAGACCTTCGTCGTGTTGCCCTCGATCGAGGTCGAGGTCGTCGCGGCCCCCTCCTCGACCTTGACGTCGTACTTCTTCGAATCCTCGTTCTTGAGGTCGACGGCCGCGGCCGTCGCGGCGAACCCGAGGGTAGCGGCGGCGAGGGCAAAGCACGAAAGAGCTCTCACGATGGCCTCCTCCTTCCCGGTAACGGAAACGGGGTCTGGTCTGCATTCTACACTCTGCTCGCCGCTCGCAGAATAGAAAATCAAGACCTGACCCCAGAACTGGGGCACTATCGGGGCGTGAGCACGACGAAGATCCACACTCTCGACCTCGGTCACGGACGGCAGCGGACGACGGCGGCGTACCTCGTCGAGTCGGGCGGCGAGGCGGCTCTCGTCGAGACGGGGCCCGACTCGACCTTCCCGAACCTCGTCGCGGGCCTGGCCCGGCACGGCCTTTCGCCGCGGGACGTGAAGACGGTCTTCCTCACGCACATCCACCTCGACCACGCGGGCGGGGCGTGGCGGATGGCGCGGGAAGGGGCGACGGTGCACGTCCACCCGAAGGGGGCGCCGCACCTTCTCGACCCGTCCAAGCTCCTCGCCTCGGCGAAGCGGATCTACGCGGAGAAGATGGACGAGCTCTGGGGGACCCTCGAGCCGATTCCCTCCGAGCGGCTCCGGCCGACGGAGGACGGCGAGGTCGTTCGCGTGGGTGGGGCCGAGGTCCGCGTCGTCGCGACGCCCGGGCACGCGATCCACCACAACGCGTACCTGGTCGACGGCGTCGCCTTCACGGGCGACGTCGGCGGCGTGAGGGTCGCGGGCGGGCCGGTCCTTCCGCCGACGCCTCCTCCCGACGTCGACCTCCCGGTCTGGCGGGCGTCGATCGCGCGGCTGCGCGAGCTGAAGCCCGTGGCGCTCTACCCGACGCACTTCGACCGGTTCGACGACGTGGACGAGCACCTCGACGCCCTCGAGCGGGAGCTCGCGGCCTGGGCGGGGTGGGTGAAGTCCCGCATGGACGAGGAGAAGGACGAGGCCGAGGTCGTCCCCGAGTTCGAGGCCTGGCTCACGGGGCGGCTCCGCGGGGCGGGCGTCTCGGAAGAGGGGCTCGTGGAGTACGGCTACGCTCTGCCGTTCGCGATGAACGTCACGGGGCTGATGCGGTACTGGCGGAACGCGGCACGGGCCTGACGGGGGGCGCCCCGGCCCCTCCCCATCAAGGCCGGAACCCGCACCGCGTCCCGCCCCGCCCGAGGCGGGCCTTGGACGCGGCGAAGTCCCGAAAGACGGGATCGGCCGCGACCTTGTGACACGGGAGACAAGCGCCGACGGCGAGGGTCCGGCGGAGCTCGGAAGCATCGAGCGAGCGCAGGCCGACGCGGGGGCCGACGCCGGGGGAGCCGGCGTCGAGGTGCGTCCAGGCGTCCGCGGCCATTCGAGGCTCCGCCGGGGCCGGCGTCGCGGGACGGAAAGCCGGCAGCGGACCCGACATGTCGAGAGTCCCCGTGCCGAGGCCGAGGGCCCACGACGAGAGGTGGCAACTGGCGCAGTCGCGCGCCTTCTTTCCCGTGGAGTGCGGGTCGAACGAGGAATAGAGGCGCCGGGCGGTGCGCGGCCCTCCGGCGGCCGTCGCTTCGAGGTCCATCACCATCCCGGGCACCGCCGGGGCGATGCGGCCGTCGGCGCGGACGGCGAGCGCGGGCGGGCGGGCGTCGTAGCCGTCCGACGACTCGACCCAGCGCCCGGGCGTCTCGGCGCCCGTCGCGAAATCCCACTGCCTGCCCTCGCTCTCGTATCGCGTGTGGCAGGTGGAGCAGGTGGGGGCCCAGGCGGCGTGGCAGGAGCTGCACGTCAGCCGCTCGTGACCGGGGAGTACATGGTTGGCGTCGATCGGCGTCTGTCTCGTGACGAGGGCGACGCCCTGGCCCTTGCGCAGCGTGACCCAGCCGGAGCCCGAGGGGCGGAGGTTCCAGACCGGCGTGCCGCGCCGGCCGAGCCGGACGCGCTCCTCCGGCGGGCGGGTCTCCCCGCGGAGGCGGAGGAGGTCGCGCGAGATCGGGTCGGTCACCTCCGCCCACGTCGTCTCCTTCGTCCCCATCGTTCCCGTAGTCCCCGTCGCTCCCTCGCCGCCCACGGCCGGTCCGTGGCACGCCTCGCACGTGATCTCGACCTGCTCCTCGGAATGCTCCCACGCCGTGCCGTCGCCCATCAGGTCGGTGTGAAGGTGGCAGTCGACGCAGGAGAGGCCGGCGAGGCGGTGGACGTCGGCCTCGGCGCGGCAGGCGGGGCGGCCGTCGTGGAGCGTCGTGGCGGCGTGACCGCAGGCGCCCGCCTGCGCCTTTTCCACCTCGTAGAGCCCCTCGTAGGTGAGGGCGATCCGCCCGCTCCGGCTGTGGCAGCCGAGGCAGCGGTCGTCGGTGACGCGCGCGTCGACGGCGGGGTGCGGGCGCGGGACGGCGCCGGGGAGCCTGCGGGCCACGTGGCAGGCCGAGCAGCCGCTGCCGTTGCCGTGGATCGCGTCGTCGCGGTTCTCGCGCAGGGCGTGGAGGTGGCAGCCGGCGCAGAGCTTCGCGAGGTGCCGCTCGGCGGGGGAGGGGTTTGCCTTCGCGAGGGTCTCGGCCATCGACGCCGTCCCGCGCGGCTCGGGGATCTCGCCGAAAGCCCAGCGGTTCACGGAGACGATGCCGCTCGCGCGGGCCATGAGCGACGTCGCGACCCGCTGCGCCTCCCGGACGTGGCAGCCGGCGCGGCCGCACGTGAGCGAGACGGTGCGCAGGGCGCCGGGCTCGGGCTCCATCCCGGCGTGCGCGCGGGCCTTGTCGAACGCGAGCGGGTTGCCGAGGTGGCAGGTGGAGCAGCCGACGGCCGCGCGGGCGTGCGCGCCCCCGGGGTCCTCCTCGGGCCTCACGTGGCAGGTGACGCAGCGCTCCACCTTTCCCCCCGCCCGGTCGGGGCCGCGGCCGAGCGCGGCCGAGCGCTGCCGCTCGCGCCCGAGGGCGCCGAGGAGGCCGGCGAGGGCGAGGAGGAGGGCGACGACGAGAGTGCGCGCGCGGAACATGAGCGGGCCGCATCGATTATCCTCGCCGGTCGGGGAGGCGAAGGCCTCCGGGGAGTGCTCATGACCAGCGAAACGAAGAAAGACGCCGAGGGGCTGAAGGTCGTCCTCCGGCTTCGCATGTCCAGCCACGACGCGCACTACGGCGGGAACCTCGTCGACGGGGCCCGGATGCTCGGGCTCTTCGGCGACGTCGCGACCGAGCTCCTGATCCGCCTCGACGGCGACGAGGGGCTCTTCCGCGCCTACGATTCGGTCGACTTCCTCGCGCCCGTCTACGCGGGGGACTACATCGAGGCCGAGGGCGTGATCACGGCCATCGGGAACACGAGCCGGCGCATGGAGTTCGAGGCCCGCAAGGTGATCCGCTCGGCGCCCGAGGTGAACGACTCCGCCGCCGAGGTCCTCGACCCGCCCGTCGTCGTCTGCCGCGCGAAGGGGACCTGCGTCACCCCGAAAGACAAGCAGCGAGGATAGGGGGGGCAGGAGTTCGGGGTCAGTTCTACGTTCTACACTCTGCGCGCCCGGTGCCGTTCGTAGAATAGAAAATCAAGACCTGACCCCAAGCCTGTCGATCAGGAAGGTGGCGACGTGCTCGGCGTAGGTGCCGGGGCCGAAGCCGGCGTCGTAGCCGAGCTCGACGGCGAGCTTGTTGCCGATCCGGGTGCCGCCGGCGCAGACGACGAAGCGTTCGCGCAGGCCCCTGGCCTCGAGGAGCTCGATGAGCTGGGTCAGGTTCCCGACGTGGACGTCCTTCTGGGTGACGATCTGGCTGACGAGGATGGCGTCGGCGTTCAGCTTCACGGCGGCGTCGATCAGCTTCTCGTTCGGCACCTGGGCGCCGAGGTTGTGGGCCTCGACCTCGGGGTAGCGCTCGAGGCCGTAGTGGTGGTTGTAGCCCTTCATGTTCATGATGGCGTCGATGCCGACGGTGTGCGCGTCGAAGCCGGTGCAGGCGCCGACGACGACGAGCTTTCGCCCGAGCCGCTCGCGGATCGCCGTGCAGGCCTCGTCCATCGTGTAGACCTTCGCGCCCGTCGCCTCCTCGACCTGGACCGCGTCGTAGTCGACGGCGGCCTCGGTCTTCCCGTAGGCGACGTAGAAGCTGAACCCCTCGGAGAGGGGCGCGGAGTGGACGACCTCGACGTGCCGGAAGCCGAGCTTGCCGACGAAGAGGCGCGCCGCCTCGCGGCCGCGGGGGCCGAAGGGGACGGGAAGGGTGAAGGAGAGCTGGACGGCGCCGTCGTCCAGCGTGTCGCCGTAGGGCCTCACGATCGTCGCCATCTCAGCCTCCGAGCCCCAGCTCGCGGTGGAGGTGGTCCTCGAACGGGTTCCAGTAGCCGTCGGACTTCTTCCGGAGGCCCTCCAGACCCTTGCCGCCGTCGCGGGGGCGCTTCACGTCGGCGAAGAGCCCCTCGGCGATGGCGTCCATCAGCCCCGCGCCCTCGATCCGCTCGAGGAAGGCGAGAGCCTCGTCGAGGACCTGGTTCGCCCGGCGGACGACGAGGCCGTCCTCGCGGAACGTCACCTCGTCGCCGAGGTCGGCCATGCTGCTCATGACGTACTTCGCGTTCTCGAGGGCGAGGTAGCGGTCCTGCATGAACGGGGTGTGGATCGCCTCGGTGAGCATCCCGAGGAGGTGGATCCCCTGCCCGGTCATCCGGGAGGCGAAGTTGAAGAGGGCGTTCTGGACGACGCCGCGGAAGACGTCGCCCGTCATGAACTTCGTCGGCGGCATGTACTTCAGCGGCGCCTCGGGAAAGATCTCGCGCGCCATGAGCGCCTGGGAGAGCTCGAGGAGGAAGCCGTTCCGGATCGACGGGTCCATCTCGAAGGCGTGCCCGAGCCCCATCTGCCACGGCTCGAGGCCGGCGGCGTACGCGAAGCGCTCGTTCAGGAACTGGCTCGCGAGGACGGTGTACGCCTTCTCCACCGCGTCGGAGGTCGTCAGGTAGTTGTCCTCGCCGGTGTTGATGACGACGCCCGCCCAGGCGTTCACCATCCGGCTGAACTTCTGGTCGACGAACGTCCGGTACATGTTGATGTCGCGGAAGAGGATCCCGTACATCGAGTCGTTCAGCATCATGTCGAGGCGCTCGAGCGCCCCCATGACCGCGATCTCGGGCATGCAGAGGCCGGAGGCGTAGTTCGTGAGGTGGACGTAGCGCCCCTGCCGCTCGATCTCCTCGTCGAGGGCGGCCCTCATGATCCGGAAGTTCTCCTGCGTGGCGTAGGTGCCGCCGAAGCCCTCGGTCGTCGCTCCGTAGGGGACGTAGTCGAGGAGCGACTGCGCGGTCGTCCGGATGACGGCGACGACGTCGGCTCCCTGCGACGCGGCGGCGCGGGCCTGCTTCACGTCCTCGTGGATGTTCCCGGTCGCCACGATGACGTAGAGAAGCGGGGAGTGGTTCTTCCCCTCGAACCGCGCGAGGAGCTTCTCGCGGCGGGCCCGGTTCCCCTTCACGCGCCGCGTGGCAGCGTCGACGAGCTCCCTCGCCTTCTCCTCGAGCGCCTCGGGCGGTGCGAGCGGCAGGTCGTCGAGGCGGAGCCCCTCCGCGACGCGGCGGCTCAGGCCGGCCGCGTCCTCGCCCGTCCTCACGAGCGCGTTCGCCCACCACCGGAGCGCCCCCTCCTCGAGCCGGCCCGAGAGCTGGTCGACGACGAGGTTCGGCACGGGGACGCCGTCGGCGTCGGCGCCGTCGGCCCCTGCGAGGCGGAGCGTGGCCCGCTCGACCGTGACGGTCGTGTGGGCCTCGACGAGCTCCATGACCGGGGCGACGATCCGCGCCGCCAGCCCGCGGGCGCGGTCGATCTTCTCCTTGGGCAGGCCGAGACGGCTCTCCATGGGTCCTCCTGGTTCAGTCCCCGTCGCGGAGGAAGTCCTCGGCGCGAAGGGCGAGCGCGGGCGAGAGGCCGAGGAGGCGGGCGACGGTGATCGCGTCGGACCGCCGCTCTCCCGGCTCGTCGGGCTCGAGGGAATAGCGCATGAGGGTGTCGATCCGCCGGATCCGGGCGGCGAGGTCGTCGTCTCCGCCGGCCTCGAGGTCGAGGCGCGCGCGGTCGAGGCCGCCCATCCGGAGGTAGCGGACGCCGGGGAGCCGTTTCACTCCCTGGAAGTGGGTCGAGAAGAGGACGACGGCGCGCGGATGCCCGGCGAGCGCCTCGAGGACGGCCGAGAGGAGCGCCTCGGCCTCGGCGGAGCTCGTCGTCCGCGCGAACTCGTCGAAGAGGGCGAGCGTGTCGCCCTCGAGGTCGGGCCAGGCCCCGGCGAGCTGGCGGATCTCGAAGCCGAAGCCGGAGAGCCCGCGCCCCTCGTCCCTCCCGCGCCCCTCGCCCACGTAGTGGAATCGGCGGAAGACGCGCGTGGCGAAGGCGCGGGCCGGGACGAAGAGGCCCGACTGCGCCGCGAGCTGGAGGAAGGCGACCGTCCGGAGCGCGACCGTCTTCCCTCCCATGTTCGAGCCGAAGACGACCGTCGGCCCGGGGGCGAGGTCGGCGTCGAGCGGCGTGTAGGGAGTCCCGAGGCTCGCGCAGAGCTCCTCGGTCGGGAGGTGCCGCCCGCCCTCGACGCGGATCCCCTCCGCGCCGAACGTCGGGCGGACGAGCCCGGCCTCGCGGGCGAGACGGGCGCGCGCGAGGGCGAGGTCGAGCTCCTCGACGGCCTTCGCCTGCTCGAGGAAGGCGGGGAGCGCCTCGCGGAGCGGGACGGAGAGGGCCGTGAGGACGCGCGTCTCGAGGACGCGCTCCTCCGCGAGGAGAGCGGCGCGCTCGTCGGCGAGGCGGAGCGCCTCCGCGGCCGGCCGGGGCCTCACGCAGAGCCGCGCGGCGTCCCACGGCTCGACGTCGAGAAGGTCGGTTGCGCCGGCGGGCGGGCCGAGCCGCTCCCTCGGGACGAGGAGAAAGGCCCGTCCCTCGAACGCGAAGCCCCACCGGGCGCGGATCGCGGACTCGTGCGCCTCGCGGAGACTTCGCGCCGCCGCGTCGTTCTCCCGGAGGGCCGCGCGGACCCGTGCGAGCTCCGGGTCGTAGGCGTCGGCCACGTGGAACGTCTCGTCCCCCTGCCGGCCGGCCCCGAGGAGGGCGGAGAGCTCCGCCGGGAGCGGGCTCAGCCCGAGAAGCTCCTTCAGCTCCCGCGGCAGGAGGGCGAGGAGCGCCCCGTGGTTGAAGAGGAACTTCTTGAGCTGGAAGAGCTCCACCTCGTCGAACGCGTCGCGCGGGGAGTCGGGGAAGCGCGGCAGCCGGTCGAGGTGGTGGTGGAGGCGGTCGAGGGCGACGCGATCCGCGTCGAGTCTGTCGCGGCCGCCGAGCCCGTTCAGCCCGTCGAGAAGCCGAAGCGCGGCGTCCGTCCGGTCGTGGAGCGCCTCGAGGGCCGTGCGGTCGGCGAGCGGCGCGAGCCGCGCCTTCGCAGCCCTCCCGAAAGGCGTCCGCGGGAGAAAGCGCGCCCAGAGCGCGTCCACCTCGGCCCAGGCCCGGAGGTCGAGGCTCACACGGCGACCTCGTACGGATTCGGAAGGAGGAGGTCTTCCACGCCGGGCCCGAGCGCCTCGCGCCACTCGCCCGCGCCGACGTCGCGGAGCGAGGCGGCGACGCCGAGGAGGCGGAAGCCGCGCCGCACGCTGCACGCCGTGCTCCCGAGGAGCCGGAGGAGGGCTCGCGGCGGCAGGAACGATTTAGTGAAGTCGGCGAGCGAGAGGGCGGCGAGCGGAGACGGGAGGTCCGCGAGGACCTCCTCCGTGAGCGGCCCCTCGAGCCTCAGCGCTCCGGGCGGCGGCTCCGGCGAGACCGGGAGGCGGGCGAGCGTCGCCAGAGCCCGGACCGCTTCGGCCGAGCGCGCGAGGCTCCCGCGGTCGACGCGGAGCGTGAAGACGAAGCCGACGTCGCCGAGGGCGCCGAGCTGCGTGACGCGGCTCGCGGCGCCGTCGACGAGGCAGGTCGTGGCCCATCCCTCCCGGCGCGCGAGGGCGACCGCCGCGCCGAGGCCGCCGACGCTCTCGGCGCCGACGAGCGTCACCTCCCCCGGGCGGAGCGCGCGCCCGAGGAGGAGCCGGCCGAGGACCGTCCTCCCCTCGAACGCCGCGAGGACCTCGAGGCGCGCCGGGGAGGCGCGGGCGAAGAGGTCGGTCGTCAGGACGACGTCCCCCTCCTCGACGCGCACCGCGGCCGCGCGCGCGCGCCCCTCGGCCTTCAGGCCGCCGTCCACGCCGGCGCTGAAGAGGCCGACGGGACCCGCGCCGCGGGCGGCGGGGAGAAGCGCGTTCAGGAACGTCGTCTTCCCCGACCCCTTCCCGAGGCCGGTCACGGCCGTGACCCCTCCCGCGACGCCGGCGAGCGCCCTCATCGTCCCGTGGCGGTGGGCGCCGCCCTCAGTCCGCGTTCCTCTTCCGGCGGATCAGGTCGGCCGGCTCGATGTGCTTGCGCTCGCCCGAGAGGAGCGTCGCGACGCCGTCCTTCGCCTTGTATCGCTCGTCGTCGCCGGGCTCCTTGCGGGCCGGGTTCGCGGCGCCGCGCCCCTGAGGCCAGGAGTAGGTCGTGATGACCCCCTCGTAGTTCCTCAGGACCGCCTTCCCCTCGGCCATCGAGATGAGGTAGTTCGGCATGACCGGGATCTTCCCGCCGCCCCCGGGCGCGTCGACGACGAACGTCGGGACGGCGAGACCGGTCGTGTGGCCGCGGAGCGACTCGATGATCTCGATCCCCTTGGCGACGGAGGTCCGGAAGTGACTGATGCCGAGCGAGAGGTCGCACTGGTAGATGTAGTACGGCCGCACCCTCACCGTCATGAGCTTGTGGACGAGCTTCTTCATGACGACCGGGTCGTCGTTGATCCCGCGCAGGAGGACGGCCTGGTTCCCGAGGGGGATGCCGGCGTCGGCGAGCTTCGCGCAGGCGGCCTTCGCCTCGGCCGTGATCTCCTTCGGGTGGTTGAAGTGGACGTTCACCCAGAGCGGGTGGAACTGCTTGAGCATGTTCACGAGGCCGTCGGTGACCCTCTGCGGCAGGACGACCGGCATCCGCGTCCCGATCCGGATGATCTCGACGTGGGGGATCTCGCGCAGGCGCCGGAGGATCGACCGGAGGCGGTCGTCCGGAAGGACGAGCGGGTCGCCGCCGCTGAGGAGGACGTCGCGCACCGTGGGCGTGTCGCGGATGTAGTCGATCGCCGCGGAGACGTCGTCTTCCGGCATGTCGACGTCCTCGTCGCCGACGAGCCTCCGGCGCGTGCAGTGCCGGCAGTTCATCGCGCAGATGTTCGTGACGAGGAGGAGGACCCGGTCGGGGTAGCGGTGGGTCAGGCCCGGCACGGGGCTGTCGACGTCCTCGTGGAGCGGGTCGGCCATGTCGGACGGGTCGTCGTGCATCTCGGCGATGCGCGGGACCGACTGCATCCTGACCGGGCAGTTCGGGTCGCCCGGGTCCATCAGCGCCGCGTAGTACGGCGTGATCTCCATCGTGAACTTGCCGAGGCACTGCTGGATCTGCTCCCGCTCGATCTCGGTCAGGGCGACGACCTTCTCGAGCGTCTCGATGTCGCGGATCCCGTGCTTCATGTGCCAGGTCCAGTCGTTCCACTCCGCCTCGGTCACGCCGGCGAAGAGGGGGACCTTCTTCCAGTCGACTCCCGCGTACTGCACGGCTCAGGCCCTCTTCAGCTTCAGCAGCTCGCGGACGTCGTCGGGCCGCGCGAGCGGCCGTCCGCAGTCCTTCGCGATGCGGGCGGCGCGCTCGACGAGCTCGGCGTTGCTCCGGGCGAGGCGCCCCTTCGTGTAGTAGATGTTGTCCTCGAAGCCGACGCGGATGTTCCCGCCGAGGGCGAGCGCCCCGTAGATCGCGTCGAGGTTCGCCTTCCCGCCGATCCCCATGAGCGTCCAGTGCGCCCCCTTCGGGAGCTTCCTCACGAAGATCTCGAGGACGTCGGTCTCGTACTTCACCGAGCCGGGGACGTTCAGGACGAGGCCGTAGTGGTACGGCTCGTCGAGGAGCCCTTCCTTGATGAGGATGTGGCTCGCGTAGACGTGGCCGAGGTCGAAGCACTCGAGCGTCGGCCGCACACCGTGCTCGCGCATCGCCCTCGCGAACTGCCGCATGATCGGCAGCGTGTTGACGATGTAGTCGTCGCCGAAGTTCACCGTCCCGCAGTCGAGGCTCGCCATCTCGGGCTTCAGCGTCACGGGCTGGAGCCGCTCCTCGGGCGTCATCCCGACGGCGCCGCCCGTCGTGCACTCGATCACGAGGTCGCACTTCGACCGGACGAGCTCGATCGCCTTCTTGAAGACGGCGACGTCCTGCGTCGGCGAGCCGTCGTCGTTCCTCACGTGGAGGTGGAGGACCGCGGCCCCCGCCTCCCACGCCTCGAACGCGCTTTCGGCGATCTCCTCGGGGGTGACGGGGAGGGCGGGCTGCGCCTCCCGGGTCGTCTCGGCGCCGGTGACGGCGCAGGTGATGATGACCTTGTCGCTCATGCGAGCCTCCACGGGGCGCGTCTTCCCCGGCGGCGCCGTCTCGGCGCGCGCGGGGACGGCCCCTCAGACGTAGCGGGTTTCGAAGAGGCGCCGGAGCTTCGCGTTCTCGCGCAGCCCGGCGAGGGTGAGGTCGGCGTGGCCTTTCGCGTAGCCGTTGCCGACGATCATCGTGACGTCCTTGCCGACCCCCTCGGCGCCGAGCGCGGCCTTGCCGAAGTGGGTCGCCATGCTGAAGAAGTAGACCGTCCCCTCCTGCCGGCAGGGGAGGATCGAGCTCATCTCCGTGTTCTGCACGTTCACGCAGTTGAAGACGACGTCGTACTCGGCCCCGCCGTTCGCGGCGAGGACCGCGTCGAGGAAGGCGACCGGCTTCGTGGCGTCGGCGACGACGACCTCGTGGCAGAGGCCGAGGTCGGCGAGCGTCGCGGCGTCCTCGGCGAGGTAGACGTTCCCGACGACGCGGCCCTGAGGCCCGACCCGCTTCATCGCCTCCCAGGCGACGAGCATCCCGCTCTTGCCCCCCGCGCCGAGGATGAGGACGCTCTGCCCGGGCCCGACGAGCCTCGCGGCCTGGGCGGGCGCCCCCGCCACGTCGAGCGCCGCGAGGGCGAGCGTCTCGTCCATGTCGTCGGGGAGCTTCGCGTAGATGCCGCTCTCGAAGAGGACGGCCTGCCCGACGATCTCGACCCGGTCGATCTCGGGGTGGGTCTTCACGATCCTGTCGATCCTGAGCGGCGTGAGGCTGAGCGAGACGAGGCTCGCGATGCGGTCGCCCTCTTTCAGGTCGCGCCCGGCGAGGGCGGCGCCGACCTTCGCGACGGTGCCGATGAACATCCCGCCCGAGCCGGTGACGGGGTTCTGCATCTTCCCGCGCTCGGCGACGATGGCGAGGATCGCCGCCTCGATCTTCGCGACGTCGCCCCCCGCCGCCTCCTCGAGCTGCGTGAAGCTCGCGGAGTCGACGTTGAGGGCGCGGACGTCGACGAGTACCTCGTTCTCCTCGATCCTCGAGAAGTCGTTGTCCAGACGGAGCGCGGGTTGCGGGAGGACGCCCTTCGGTTCGAGGACGCGGTGGGAGCCGTACTTGCAGCCCATGGTGGCCTTTCAGGGTCCGGGGTCGCCCGCGCCGCGGGGACCCGGGACGGCGGCTCGACGGTGGAATCCGCGAGCCCTCGGAGGCGGCGTCTCTCGGCGGCTCCGCCGCCTCGCGTCCCCGCCGCCCCGCCGGGACGCCCGATCGGAAAGGATAGGGGGTCGCGACGAGAGGGGCAACCCGGGGAGGTTGGGGAGGTTAGGGGTCAGGTCTACCTTCTACACTCTACGCGCGCGTAGAGTGTAGAAGGTAGACCTGACCCCTAACCTTCACCGGAGGGTGAGGGCGAGGTAGGCGGCGCTCCAGGCGGAGGCGAAGGCGAGGAGGGCGGTGCGGACGCGGCCGTCCACGTGGCGGACGAGGCCGACGGCGAGGACGAGGGCGAGCGGGAGGAGCCAGCCGGCCGCGGCGGGGAGGTGGACGAGCGCCTCCTGCAGGCCGAGGAGGTACCAGGGGCCGAGGAGGGGCGCGCCGGCGGGGGCGGTCGCGGGGCCGAGCGAGACGGGGAGGAGCCCCGCCGCGGCGAAGCTGCCGAGGGCGGCGAGGGCGGTGGAGCGGACGTCGGGCGCGAGGGCCTTGCCGTGCTCGGCGGTGAGGAGCCAGGCGAGGAGGGTGAAGGTGCCCGCGTGGTGGAGGGCCACGGGAGCGAGGTCGGAGCCGGGGACACCTAGAAGGAGGTCGGCGAGGAGGCGCCCGACGAGCGGGATCGACGCGGAGATCTCCCTCCAGACGGCGAGGGCGGCCTGCGCTTCGGCGTCGCCGCGCATCAGGAAGCCGCCGAGAAGGGCGAGGACGGCCACGGGGAGGAGCGCGACGGAGCGCCACCAGACGGCGGGGGAGAGCCGCGTCTCGGTCTTCTTCCAGAGCACCTCGACGAGGTGGGCGACGGTGCCGAGGAGGAAGCCCCAGCTCGACAGGGCGTGGACGCCGCGCAACCAGAAGCCCCAGGGCGTCGCGCCGTTCAGCGTCTCGAGGCTCTCGAGGGGGCGCGCGGCCGACCAGAAGGGCGCGAGGGCGAAGCCGGAGAGGACGGCGACGGCGAGGAGGCCGAAGGTGAGGCGGCCGAGGATCACGACAGCCGCGCCGTGAAGCCGGAGCCCGAGGGGGTGAGCCGCGGCCGGGCGAGCGGCTTCGGGGCCGGGCCGCTCACGGGGCGCCCCTCGGCGTCGTACCGGCTGGCGTGGCAGGGGCAGGAGAAGCCTCCCCCCGGGGCCGGCGCGACGCGGCAGCGCAGGTGCGTGCAGGTCAGGTCGAGGACGACGGGGGCCGTCGCCGGTCCCCGGACGAGGAGCCCCTCGTGGACGAGGCCCCCGCTCTCCTCGGCCCTCTTCAGGAGGTCGGCCGGAAGCTCCACGGTCCTCTCCGGCGCGGGGGAGCCCGAGAGCGCGCGGCCGAGGGCCGCCACGCCCGCCACGGCCGCGGCCGCGCCGGCGGCGCCCCAGGAGGCCGAGAGGAAGTCCCGGCGCGAGCTCAATCGATTCCCAGCTCCTTCATCCTCCGCCAGAGCGTGCTCCGGCTCATCCCGAGGAGCTCGGCGGCGCGGCCGCGGCTCCAGCGGGCCGACTCGAGGGCCTGGACGATTCGCACCCTCTCCGCCGGGTCCTCCGCGATCGGGTCGCCGAGCGGGGCCGCGGAGGGGAGGGCCGAAACCCCGACGCCCTCTGCGCCCTCGATCCCGTGGCGCAGCTCGGGGGGGAGGTTCTCGATCTGGATCGTCTGCCCGGAGCAGGTGGCGACGGCGTACTCGAGGGCGTTCCCCAGCTCGCGGACGTTCCCGGGCCAGGAGTGGCGGGCCATGGACGCGAGCGTGTCGGGCGAGAGCCTCAGCGCGCGCCCCTCGCGCCCGCCGATGTGGGCGAGGAGGTGCTGGGCGATGAGCGGGATGTCCTCCACCCGCTCTCGCAGCGGAGGGACGTGGATCGGGACGACGCGGAGCCGGTAGTAGAGGTCGTCGCGGAAGCGGCCCGCGCGGATGGCGTCGACGAGGTCGACGTTGGTGGCGGCGATGACCCGGGCGTCCATCGGGCGCGGCGCGCTCTCGCCGACCCTCTCGAAACGCCGCTCCTGGAGGACCCGGAGGAGCTTGACCTGGAGGTGGAGCGGGATGTCGCCCACCTCGTCGAGGAAGATGGTCCCCCCCTTCGCCAGGTCGAAGCGGCCCACGCGGTCGCGGACGGCGCCGGTGAAGGCGCCGCGGACGTGCCCGAAGAGCTCGCTCTCGAGGAGCTCGCCCGGGAGGGCGCCGCAGTTCACGGCGACGAAGGGGCCGGTGCAGCGGGGGGAGTTCGCGTGGAGGGCGCGGGCGATCAGCTCCTTGCCGGTCCCGCTCTCGCCCGTCACGAGGACCGTCGCCTCGCTCCTCTGGAGCGATTCGACGAGGTGGACGATCCGGAGCATGACGGGGGAGCGCGCCACGAGGCCGTGCGAGGAGAGCATCGACTGGACGAGGCCGTTGTCGGTCTCGGCGGGCCGGAGGACGACGATGTAGCGGGCCCGCGGGTCGCAGTGGCTGGTGACGTCGGTCGGGAGGACGGCCGCCGTCAGCGAGACGAGCCGGGCGCTCCCCTCGCCGCAGCGGAGGATGGCGCGGCGCCCCTCCTCCCGGAGACCCTGCTCGAGCGACTCTCGGAGGGTGTCGGACGGGCCGAAGAGCCGCGCGCCGACGAGCTCCTCGATGGGTCGCCCCATCGCCCCCGCCGCCGCCCCCGGGAAGGCGAGGTCGTCGAGCGTGTGGCTCGCCCGGATGACTCTGAATCCCCGGTCGAGGACGACGAGGACCCGCCCCAGGGCCTCGAAGACGGTTTCCAGCGTCCCGAAGCCCGGACCCGTGCGGGTATCGGTCTCGGTGGTGGGCAGGGAGTCGGACACTGGCGTAATCTCTTCAGTTCGGGCCGGCCCCGATTATTCCATCCCGAGGGAACGCATGACGTCCATCTACTTCGGCGAGGAACACGAGAGCTTCCGGAAGACGGTGCGCCAGTTCCTCGAGGCCGAGGTGGCGCCGTACGCGAAGGAGTGGGAGGAGTCGCGCCGGATCCCGCGCGAGACCTTCCGCCGAATGGGCGACCTGGGCCTCCTCGGGATCCTCTTCCCCGAGGAGCTGGGCGGCTCGGGGGCGTCGATCTTCCACGCCATCGCCTTTCTCGAGGAGCTGCCCCGTTCGATGACGGGCGGCTTCGTCGCCGCGGTCTCCGTGCAGCAGTTCATCGCGACCGGCGCGATCGCCCTCCACGGGACGGCCGAGCAGAAGCAGCGCTGGCTCGTCCCTTCCATCGCGGGGCGGAAGGTGGGGGCGATCGCCATCTCCGAGCCCGACGCCGGCTCCGACGTCGCGGCCCTCCGGACGACGGCTGTCCGCGACGGCGACTCGTGGGTGATCGACGGCGCCAAGACCTGGATCACGAACGGCGTGGAGGGCGACTTCGTCGTCGTCGCCTGCCGGACCGACCGGGACGCCGGCGCCGGCGGCCTCAGCCTGATCGTCGTCGAGGCCGACACGCCCGGCTTCTCGCGCTCGAAGCTGAAGAAGATGGGCTGGCACTCCTCCGACACCGGCGAGCTGACGTTCCAGAACGTCCGCGTCCCCCTCGGGAACCTCGTCGGCGGGGAGAACGAGGGCTTCTACCTCATCATGGAGACGTTCGTCCTCGAGCGGCTCGTCACGGCGGCGACCGCCGTCGGGAGCACCCGGCTCGCCCTCGAGGCGACGCGGAAGTACGTCCTCGAGCGCCACGCGTTCGGCAGGCCGATCGGGAAGTTCCAGGCGATCCGCCACCGGCTCGCCGACCTCTACGCCGAGGTCGAGGCGGCCGCGCAGCTCGTCTACCACGTGGGCTGGCTTCACGAGCGGGGCGAGAACCCGGTCTCCGAGGCGTGCATGGCCAAGCTCCTCGCCACCGAGCTCTCCAAGAGGACGGCCGACGAGTGCCTCCAGTTCTTCGGCGGCTTCGGCACCGTGGAGGAGTACCCGATCGAGCGCTTCTTCCGCGACGCCCGCTTCGGGACGATCGTCGCCGGGACGAGCGAGATCATGCGCGAGGTCATCGCGAAGGCCGCAATCGACGGCATGACCTTCCCGAAGCGCGAGCCGGAGGAGGCGGACAGGATGACGGAAGCGTCCGCGGCCGAGCCCGCGGCCGCACCGGAACCGCATCTCGCGGCGCCCGCCGCGGCCGATCCCTTCGCGGCCGACGGCGCGTCGACGGACCTCTTCGAGGCGGACGTCACCGACACCCTCGACGCGGTCTTCACCGAGCTTCCGCTGGCCGAGCCGCCAACGCCGGTCGAACAGCCGGAGCCGCCGGCGCCGGACGCGCCGCCCGCGCCGGTCGTAGAGCTCGCGCCCCCGGCTGCCGTAGAGGGCGCCGAGGTCGAGCCGCCCGTCGAGTTCGACGAGCTTGCCGAGGAGGCGCTCGAAGCCCCGGTCCCGGCCCCGGTGACGGAGGAGACGGTCCCGTCTTACTTCTCACCGGAATTCCCCGAGCCGTCCGAGCCGGCCGAGCCGGCCGAGGCGAACCCCGCGTCGTTCGAGCTGACGGAGCCTTCGTTCGTCCCGCCGCCGCCACCGGCGCCCACCCGCTCCTACGAGGACACGGCGCCGGCCTACTACCCGGCGACGCCGCTGCCGGCCCCGCTCGGGGGCGAGCCCGTGACCCTCGCCGGGGGCCCGCCCTCCGTCGCGATGCGGATCCCGGTGCCGAAGAACGTCGTCGAGCTCTTCGAGACGCTCCCGCTCCGATTCCGCGCCGACCGCGCCGCCGGCTGGAACGCGCGGTTCCATTTCCGCTTCAAGGACGCCGACAAGCCCGACTGGACCGTCGTCATCGAGGACGGCTTCTGCCAGACGATCGAAGGGCACGACGGCACCCCGGACTGCGTCGTCACGACGACCGAGAAGACCTACCTCGCCATCGAAGGCGGCCTGCAGTCGCCGGAGACGGCGTTCCTCCTGGGGAAGGTGAAGGTCTCGAACGTGGCCGCGATGACCCGGTTCGGCAAGCTCTTCCGGAAGGTCGCGACGTGAACTCGGCGCTGCCCCTCGCGGGGACGGTCGTCCTCGACGTCTCCCGGATGCTCCCCGGGGCCGTCCTCGTGCGCAATCTCGTCGACCTGGGCGCCCGCGTGATAAAGGTGGAAGACCCGCACTCGGGCGACCCGATGCGGATCACGCCGCCGCTGGCGGGCGGGACGGGCGTGGGGTTCCTCGCGTTCTTCCGCGGCGTCGAGTCGGTGGCCGTCGACCTGAAGTCGACCGCGGGGGCCGCGGCCCTCCGGAAGATGGTCCGGCACGCCGACGTCCTTCTCGAGAGCTTCCGGCCCGGAACGCTCGAGCGCTGGGACCTCGGCTACGAGCGCCTCTCGGCCCAGAACCCCGGCCTCGTCGTCGTCTCCCTCTCGAGCTTCGGCTCGGAGGGGCCGGACGCGGGGCGTATCGGTCACGACCTGAACTTCACGGCCCTCACGGGATTCCTCGCCGAGCTGCCCGAAGGCGACCTTCCGCGGGTGCAGGTGGCCGACGTGGGGGCGGGCCTCCTCGCCGTTTCGTCCACGCTCGCCGCGCTCCTCCAGCGGGCGCGCACCGGGCGGGGCGTCCACGTCGAGCAGCCTCTCGTCGGCGGCACCCTGCCGTTCCTGGCCTGGGCCTTCGCCGAGCTGGGGACGGGCGGGGGAGGCGTCCTCGACGGAATCCTCGCGGGGAAGAGCCCCGGGTACCGGACCTACCGCTGCGCCGACGGCGCCCGCGTGGCGCTCGGCGCGATCGAGCCCAAGTTCTGGGCCGCGCTCTGCGAGATGGCGGGGATCCCGGAGCACGGAGGCGACGGCCTCGACACGGGAGAGGCGGGCGCCGACGCGGCGCGGCGCCTCGGTGCCGTCTTCGCCTCGCGGCCCCGCGCCGACTGGCTCACCCTCGCCGACGCGCTCGGTATCCCGCTCTCCCCGGTGAACGACCTCGCCTCGGCCCGGGAAGACCTGGCCTCGCGGATGGAGAGGACCTCTCTCCCGGGAGGCGGCAACGTCGCGACGCCCGCCGCTTTCCTCGGCCTGCCGGGGCTCCGGCGCCCGCACGCCCCCGCGCCGGCCCTCGGCGCCGACACCGGGCGCGTTCTCCACGAGCTGGGTTTCACGGCCGAAGAGATCGCCGCCGTCGCGGGGTGAGCCCGGCGGGAGGGGTCGCCCCTACTTCACCGCCCGGCACCCTCCCCGCCTGCCCCGCTCGACGAGCGCCCGGATCTCGTCCATCCGGCCGAGGGCGGCCCTCCGGCCGATCTCCACGACGTTGCGGCTCACCTTGAGAGTGATCGTCGGATGGTCGGCGAGCTCCGGCGGCGAGAGGACCAGGTCGCACTGGTGGAAGCTGCGCCTCGAGCTGTGGAACATGCCGATCTCGAGCGCGCGCTGCGCCACGGCGAGCGAGCCCTGCAGGTCCGCAGGGTCCGACGCCGGCAGGGGGCTTGCGTAGACGCCGAGGATGACGTCGCAGAGCCCGAGGAGGGGTTCGACCGGGAAATTGTCGACGATGCCGCCGTCCACGAAGGGGCACCCGTCCACCCCGGTCGGCGTGAAGATCAGCGGGACCGAGCAGGAGGCGACGACGGGGCGGACGAGGGGCCCCGAGGAGAAGACGTCCCACCGGCCGTGGACGAGGTCGGTCGCCGTCACGAAGAGGCGCTTGCGGAGCGCCTCGAAAGAGTCGTCGGGAAAGTAGGGGCGCAGGTCCTCGACGACCTTGTCGGTGTCGACGAAGCCGGCCTTCCGGAACGTCAGCCTCGAGGGACGGAAGGGGTTCTTCGTCAGGAAGAACTCGAACATCTCGGCGGCGGAGTAGCCGGCCGCGTACAGGGCCCCTACGAGCGCCCCGGCGCTCGTGCCGGAGACGCACCCGGGCACGATGCCGTTCTCGCGAAGGGCCTCGAGGACCCCGATGTGCGCGAGTCCCCGGCTGCCTCCTCCCGAAAGGACGATGCCGACGTGGTGCTGCATGTCGCTGGTCGCGGGTCTACCGGGTGGGAGATTACGCCCCGCGCCGGCCGAAGGCCGCCGAATCCCTCGATGGTGGTGTGGAAGGACTCTGGCTTGGACCGTCCGGCCGGCGCCGGGAAAGTACCGGGGCTACTTCGAGATCTGGTCCTTCAGCGCCTTCGACGGGCTGTGGTTCGGGTTGATCGCGAGGGCCTTGTCGAGGTCTGTGAGCGCCCGCTCCTTCAGCGAGGCGTCGTTCGTGTCGGCGAGCATCGTGACGAGCGCCTGCGCGCGGCCGTAGAAGAAGCCCTCGTTCTTGTCGTAGAGGCCGATCGCCTTGTCGTACGCCTCGACGACGAGCGGGAGCGCCTTGCGGGCCTTCGCCTTCTCCTCCTCAGAGAAGGTCGGGGCGGAGAAGACGTTCGGCGGTACGTTCTTCATGTAGAGGTTCACGGCGAACTCGTTCAGGGCCGGCGCGGTCGTCAGGTCCGCCGGCAGCGCGTCGGGGATCGCGTCGGCGGCGGGGGCCGGGGCGTTCGCGGCCGGGGCGGCCGGCTCGGCGGCGGGGGCCGCCGCCAGGGTGGGGGCCTCGGCGGGCTTTGGGGTCTCGGCGGGCTTGCCGCAGCCCGTGGGCAGGACGAGGAGAGCCACGGCCACGAGGGTCAGGGCGAGGAGCTTCGCTTTCATCGTGTTCCTCCCTTGTTTCGAAAATTGTAGCGCCGCGATCGGAGTCGAATCGGTACGCAACGGGTGCGGATTCGGGCGTGACGGTGCGGTGTCGGACGGCAGACCCCGCCCCGGCACTGATCCTCCCGAGCCGCTCTCTCGACTCCCCGGACCTGTTCCCGGCGGGGCGCGAACCGGGCATACTCCGCGCCATTCCCGGGAAGAAGGAGAGACCGATGAACGACGCTCGCCCGAAGACCGTCCGTGCCGCTCTCGCCGTGGCGGTGCTCGTCGCCCTGCTCGTCGCGCCCGTCGTGGCGCGAGCCGGCACCCAGGACTTCGTCCTGGTGAACCGGACCGGCGTCGAGATCCACGAGCTCTACATCGCGCCGTCCGAGTCGGACGAGTGGGAGGAAGACGTGCTCGGAGTCGACACGCTCCCGCCGGGCGAGAGCGTGAAGATCCGCTTCAAGGGGCACGACGCCTGCGACTGGGACATCAAGGTCACGGACGGGGAAGGCGGGGAGGTCGAGTGGACGGGCCTGGACCTCTGCTCCATCTCGAAGGTCACGCTCCGCCTGAAGGGCAAGAAGGCCTGGGCCGACCTGGAGTAGGGGCCGTCAGCCCCTCACCCCCGTCCACAGGAACCACGCCCCCATCGCCAGCAGGAAGACCTGCGACAGGCGGTTCACGAACGCGCGGTGCCTCGCGAGGAGCTCGTCGGCGAGGGAGACTCCGAGGAGGGCGGGGGCGGTGCCGAGGCCGAAGAGGGCGAGGGCGGCGGCTCCTTCGAGCGGGCCCCCGCGCGAGACGGCGGCGATGACGGCCGAGTAGAGGAGGCCGCAGGGGAGAAGGCCGAGGAAGAGGCCGATCGCGAAGGGGTGGCCGGGGACGCGCCCCTTGAGGCGTGAGGCCACCTTCGCGAAGAGGCTCCCTCCGGTCTCGAGGCCGGGGACGAGGTCGGAGAGGGCGACGAGCGCCCAGAGGACGAGGACGGCGCCCGCGACGACGGCGGCGGCGCGCTGGAGTCCGAGGAGGGAGCCGGCGAGCTGGACGACGCCGCCGAGGGCGCCCGCGACCGCTCCGAGGATCGCGTAGGTGACGATGCGGCCGAGCGTGTACCAGAGCTGCGCGGCGAAGGCGGCGGCCCGGCCCCCCTCGGGCGGGGCGTAACGCCTCGAGACGAAGAGGACGAACGGCGAGCACATCCCCACGCAGTGCCCGAAGCCGCCGAGGAGGCCGAGCGTCAGGAAGCCGAGGAGGTCGACTGTCCCGGTCACGGGGCCGGCGTCGCGCCGGGCTTCGTCAGGTCGAGCCGGAAGAGGGCGGTGCGGGGCTTTCCGGCGACGGTCCCCTCGACGGTCGCGTACCAGCGCCGCTTCCCGCTGCCGCAGAGGGGGAGGGCCGCCTGCGCCTCGTTCCAGCCGTCGGCGGCGGGAAGGAGCGCGTGGCGGTGGTCGCCCATCGGCATCGACATCTCGAAGGAGATGCGCCCCCCTTCGAGCGGCGCGGTCGCGCCGCCCGCCTCGGCCCTCACGCGGTAGGTGTTCGTCGCGAACGCCATGACGGGGCGGGGAGCGACCGAGAGGACGAGCCGGACGTCCCCCAGGTCGACGGTGGCGTCGGCCTCGGTGACGTCCGGCAGCGCGGCTTCGGTGGCGGGGTCGATGACGCGGCGGGCGGGGGCGGCGTCGTCCGCCGGGACGGCCGGTCCGCTCCGCCCGCGGACCCACCAGACGCCGCCGAGGACGGCGGCGAGGACGACGAGTCCGAGGAGGGTGTCGCGGAGCTTCACGGTCCGATTACGAGTGGTAGTCGAGGCACTCGGCGAGGGCGGGGTCCTTCAGCGGAACGGGCTCGGTCCGCGCGAGGGCCCAGCCGAAGACGAGGACGAAGAGGCCGAGGAAGCCGAGCGTGGCGGCGAGCTCGACGAGCGGCAGGTGCCCGTGGGCGACGTGGTCGCCGTGCCCCATCGCGGGGGCGACCATGACGTAGAGCTCCCAGAACTGGGCGAAGACGATGAGGGCCGCCACCGGGACGAGCTTCCGCGGGTTGCGCTTGGCGTCGCGGGGGAGCATGAGGAGGAAGGGGACGACGAACTTCAGGACCGGCAGGAGGAGGAGGTAGGGGAGCCAGCCGTTCGAGGAGCGCTTGATGAAGTAGAGGGTCTCCTCGGGGATGTTCGCGTACCAGATGAGCATGTGCTGGCAGAAGTAGATGTAGGCCCAGAAGCCGGTCGAGGCGAAGACCATCTTCCCGAGGGAGTGGAGGTGGTTCTCGTTCAGGAAGCCCTTCAGCCGGCCTGTCAGGAGGAGCCAGCCGGCGACGATCGCCACGAAGGCGGTCCCGGTCTGGACGACGTCGGTGAAGACGAGGACGGCGAACATCGTCGAGAACCAGTGGGCGTCGAGCGACATGAGGAGGTGGAACGAGACGATCGAGAGCGTCAGCGCGAAGACGGCGAGGAAGACGGCCGAAAGCGTCCGCGCCGTCCGCGAGGGGCCGATGCCCCCCTCGGCGTCCTGCCGGCGCGACACGCGGACGAAGGCCGCAGCGAAGAGGACCCAGAGGAGGAGGCTCCCCCCCGTGAGCGCCCAGAACATCGGCATGTTCAGGAAGGGGGCCTTGTGGAGGAGGATCGGGTCGGCCTGCACCGCCTCGGTGTGCGACCAGTGGTAGAGCGAGTGGGCGCCGAGCCCGACGGCGAGCGCGAGGACGCCGCCCGGGAGGAGCCAGGCCGTCATCGCCTCGGGGATCCGGCGCATCGTGACCGACCAGTTCCCGCGCGCCAGGTAGAGGATCGCGAGCCAGGCCGCGCCGAAGACGCCGAGGCCGAGCGCGAAGAAGGCGCCGATGAGGTACGAGCTCCAGGCGAGCTGGGCGTCCTTCGTGAAGGCCCAGCCGAGGGCGCCGCCGCCGAGGAGGACGAGGGCGACGGAGAGGCCCTGGATGCTCCCCGGGAGCGCGATGCGGCCCGGGGGCTCGGGGAGGGGGTGCGCGTCGTGGTGGCTCATGACTTCCCTCCGGCGGGGGCGGACGCGGGCAGTGGCGCGGCGGCCTCTGGCGCGGCGGCGGGGACAGCGGCCGGCTGGTCCGCCGGGGCGGCCGGCGGCGGGGCGACGGGCTCCGTCTTCTGCATCGCGCGGATGTAGTGGACGACGGACCAGGAGTCGTTCTGGTCGACCTGCCGGGAGTGGCTCGGCATCGAGTTCTGCCCGCGCATGGGGCGGTGGAAGAGCTGGCCGTCGGGCCAGTCGCGCACCTTCTGCGTCATCAGGCTCGGGGGTTTCGGGAAGAGGGCGGTGACGGCGCCGTCGCCGGCCCCCTTCGGGCCGTGGCAGGCGGTGCAGACGTTGTCGTAGACGAACTTCCCGTGCTCGAGGACGGCGGGAGTCGCCTCGAGAGGGTTCACGAGCTCGGCGCCGGCCCGGTCGGCCTCGTTCTGGGCGTAGGGGTAGGGCGTGTCGCCCGCGGCGACGGTCCCCGGCTGGGGCTCCATCAGGCCCGTGGCGCGCGCGCCGAAGAGGTCCTTCCTCTGGGGCTTGAGCTTGAGCTGGTCGCCCATGTCGAGCCGGTTGCCCTCCCGGTGGGGCGTCCGCCCGGCGGGGAGGCCGAGGTCGCATGCGGGGAGCAGGGCCGCGAGGGCGACGAGGGCGAGCGTCCGGGCGGCGTTACGCATCGGCCCCTCCCTCGAGGTCGACGAGGCGGACGCCCTGCGCGCCGAGGGACTTCACGAAGGCCTCGGCCTGGGCGGCGTTCCACTTCGGGTCGGTGGCGGAGATCCAGAGGACGAACCGGTCGACCGTCGCCCCGGTCTCGATGAGCATCGGCGGCGGCTGCGGGATGTTGTCCCGCTTTCCCGCGATGATGGCGACGAGGGCGCTCCCGAGCGCGGCCCAGAAGACCATCGCCTCGAAGGTGATCGGGATGTACGACGGCCAGGAGGCGAACGGCTTGCCGCCGAAGTTCATCGGCCAGTCGTAGACCATCACGTAGTTCTGGAGCCCCTGCGCGAAGAGGATCCCGCAGAAGGCGAGGACCGCCGTCACCCAGGGGATCCAGGAGCGCTTCTGCCCCATGGCGTCTTCCATGCCGTGGATCGGGAACGGGGTGAGGAAGTCGAAGTGCTTCCAGCCGGCGTCGCGGACCTTCGCGGCGGCGGCCAGGGCCTCGGCCGGCTCGCAGAAGTGGCCGAGGACGCCCTTGGTCGAGGTCGGCATCATGGCTCAGGCCTCCTTGGCCGCCGTCGCGGCGGCGAGGTCGGCGTCGGTGGGCGCGCTCCGGGCGACCTTCGGGTCCATCACGCCCTTGACCTCCGAGATCGCGACCACGGGGAGGAAGCGGACGAAGAGGAGGAAGAGGGTGAAGAAGAGGCCGAAGGAGCCGAGGAGGATCATGTAGTCCCACCGCGTCAGGGCGTACATGCCCCAGGACGACGGGAGGAAGTCGCGGTGGAGCGACGTGACGACGATGACGTAGCGCTCGAACCACATCCCGACGTTCACGAGGATGGAGACGACGAAGAGGACCCAGGTGTGCCGCCGCAGCTTCTTCCACCAGAAGACCTGCGGCACGATCGCGTTGCAGACGAACATGATCGCGTAGGCCCACGCGTAGGGTCCGAACGCGCGGTTCTTGAAGATGAACCCCTCCCACTCGCTCGCCGAGTACCAGGCCATGAAGAACTCGGTGCAGTAGGCGAAGCCGACGAGCATGCCCGTCAGCATCAGGATCTTCGCCATCGACTCCATGTGGTTCAGGGTGATGTAGCTCTTCATCCCGAAGTAGCCGCGCATGAAGGTCATCAGGGTGATGACCATCGCGAAGCCCGAGAAGATGGCCCCGATGACGAAGTAGGGCGGGAAGATCGTCGCGTGCCAGCCGGGGATGACCGACGTGGCGAAGTCGAACGAGACGATGGTGTGGACCGAGAAGACGAGCGGCGTGGCGAGCGCGGCGAGGATCATGTAGGCCGACTCGTAGTGCCGCCAGGCGCGGTGCGAGCCGGTCCAGCCGAAGCTCAGCGCGTTGTAGACCGCCTTCCGCCACGGGTGCGTCGCCCGGTCCCTCACGGTGGCCAGGTCGGGCAGCAGGCCGACGTACCAGAAGGCGAGGGAGACGAGGCCGTAGGTGGAGATCGCGAAGATGTCCCACGCGAGCGGCGAGTTGAAGTTGACCCAGAGGGGGCCGCGCGCGTTGGGGTAGGGGACGAGCCAGTAGGCGAACCACGGCCGGCCGAGGTGGATGATCGGGAAGATGCCGGCGCAGGCGACGGCGAAGAGGGTCATCGCCTCGGCCGCTCGGTTGATGCCGGTGCGCCACTGCTGGCGGAAGAGGAAGAGGACGGCCGAGATGAGCGTCCCGGCGTGGCCGATGCCGATCCAGAAGACGAAGTTGATGATGAACGAGCCCCACCCGACCGGGTGGTTCACGCCGGCGATCCCCATGCCGGCGTAGATGAGCGTCGTCAGGGCGAAGACGAGCATGGAGAGGAAGAAGAGCGCGACGCCGAAGGCGATCCACCACCTCTTCGTGGGGAAACGCTCGGCGTGCATGCAGATGTCCTGGTCGACGTCGGAGTACTTCTTCGCGCCGGTGACGAGCGGCTCGGGGACCTCCAGGTCGCCCCCGTAGGGGCCGGCCCCCGGGAGGACGATCGGCCGGCCCGTGAGCTGGCTGTCGTCCATGACCGTGGCGTACGGGCTCACCTCATGCCTTGTCATTGCGCACCTTCGTCAGGTAGGAGACGGACGGCTTGACGTTGAGGGCCTCGAGGAGCTTCATGGCCCGCGGGCTCGCGGCGAGCGCTGCGACCTGCGAGCCGGGGGCGTTCACGTCGCCGAAGGTGATGGCGCCGGTGGGGCAGGCCTCCATGCAGGCGGGGACGACGGCCCCGTCGGGGAAGTGGACCTTGTCCTTCCCGTCGCGCGTGGCCGCGGCCTTCGCCTCCTGGATCCGCTGGATGCAGAACGAGCACTTCTCCATGACGCCGCGGTTCCTGACCGTGACCTCCGGGTTGTTCTTCATCTGCATCGGGGCGCGTGTGTTGAGCTCGGCGTTGCGCTTGATGCGGGGCTCCAGCGCCCGGAAGAGCGCGCTCTCCTGGGCCTTGCCGTACTCCCAGAAGTTGTAGCGCCGCACCTTGAACGGGCAGTTGTTGGCGCAGTAGCGGGTGCCGACGCAGCGGTTGTAGATCTGCTGGTTCAGGCCGTCGGCGCTGTGCATCGTCGCCACGAACGGGCAGACGGTCTCGCAGGGGGCGTTCTCGCAGTGCTGGCAGAGCATCGGCTCGAAGAGCACCTTCGGCTCTTCGACGACCGGAAGCGGCCCGTCCCAGACCTCGGCGTCCCACCGGCCGTCCTTCTTCGGCGCGTCGTAGTAGCGGTCGATCCGCATCCAGGACATCTCGCGGCCGTCGAGGATCCCCCTGCGGCCGACGACCGGGACGTTGTTCTCGGCCTGGCAGCCGATCACGCACTTGCCGCAGCCGTTGCACTTCGAGAGGTCGATCGCCATCGCCCAGCGGGCATTGGGGTACTCGTGCGCGGGCCAGGCCGACGGGCCGCCGGCCTGCTGCTCGGTTCCCGACTTCGGGTTCGCCTCGTAAGCGGAGAGGGTCGTCACCGGGACGAGTGGCCGGGCCTCGCGGTCGATGACGTCGGAGCCCTGGGCGAAGGCGAGCGGCTCGCTCCCCGCGACCTTCCGGATCGTCACCGGGAGGCCCGCGGAGAGGGTGCGTCCGCCCGCGAGGAGGCGGAGCGCGAAGGCGTTCGGGCCGACGCCGCCGCCGATGTCGCCGCAGGCCGTGCGGCCGAGGCCGAGGGGGAGGGCGACCTGGTCGTGGTGCATCCCGGCGTGGCGGTAGGCCGGCGCGACGAGCTTGCCGTGGCCCGCGTCGATCTCGACGAGGTCGCCGTTCGCGAGCTTCATCTCGTCGAACCGGCGCGGCGCGAGGGAGAGGGCGCCGCCCCAGGAGATCCTGGTGATCGGGTCGGGGAACTCCTGCAGCCAGGCGTTGTTGCCGTGCCGGCCGTCGTGGAGCGCGAGGTGCGGGTAGAGCTGCAGCTCGAGGCCCGCGGGGGCGGGCGGGATCGAGGCCAGGAGGGCGAGGGCCGCGGGGGCGAGAGTGCGCGCGGGCGGCGTCGCCGGGGCGGGCCCCTGGAAGGCGCCCGAGCGAAGGACCTCGTTCCAGGCGCTCTCGAAGGCCGGCGTGCCGGGCTCGAGGGCGAGCCGGCCGGCCCACTGAGCGCGGAGGAAGTGCCAGGCGAGGCTCGGGTTCGGAACGGGGGCCGTCGCCGCCGCCCCGGTCACGGGGGCCGCGGCGGCGACGAGGGGGGCCGCACCCGGGACCCCGGCGGCGGCGCTCCACTCGACGAGGACGTCGAGGAGACCGCGGGTGTCGTGGAGCGGCTGGATGACGGGCTGCTGGACGGCGAAGAGCCCGCGGGGGAGGGCGGCGTCGCCCCAGCACTCGAAGGGGTGGCTCGCCGGGGCGAGGAAGTCGGCGAGGGCGCCCGTCTCGTCGATCCTCTCGTTCAGCGAGACGACGAAGGGGACCTTCGCGAGGGCCTCGGCGAAGCCGAGCGAGGCAGGTGCGTCGTAGACCGGGTTCGCGCCGGCGACGAGGAGGAGGGAGACCTTGCCGGCCTTCATTTCCGCGGCGAGAGCCTCGAGGGCCTTCCCGCCGCCCGGCGGGGGCTCGTCGGCGGCAGCCTCGTCGAAGAGCCCTGCGCCGTACGCGTCGAGGGAGAGGTTGAGGAGCAGGGCCGCCAGCTCGAGCGCCTCTCCGGCGGCCGAGCCGCTGGCCGAGCCGCCCGCGAGGACGAGGGCCTTTCCGCTCGCGGCGGCCAGCTCGCCGGCCAGCTCCTTCAGCGTTTCGGCGGGGATTCCCGCCGCTTTCGCGACGGTGTCGAGGGCGAACGGCGCGAGGGCGGCCTCGACCTCGGCGTTCCCGGCGAGGGGGCCGCTCTTCCTCGCGACGACGAGCTCGTGCGCCAGGGCGGCCGCGACCGGGGCGAGGTGCGAGTCGCGGACGCGGATCCGTCGGTCGGCGTTGGCGCCCGTGAGGGTAAGGCGCCCCTCCAGCTGGACGAAGCGGCTCATCTTCGTCCCCTCCGGCTGCTCGGGAGCGCGCCGGAGGGCGAAGTCGCGCTCGAGGCCGTCGGCGGGCCGGTCGAGGAACTCTGCGCCGAGGCCGAGGAGGAGGTCGGCCTTCTCGAGACGCGGGCGGGGGAGGCGGCCGTCGCCGAAGGCCAGGCGCGAGGCGCTGGCCGCCGCGTCGGCCGCGACGGGCGACCAGGCGACGTGCCTGAGGCCGGTGTGGGCCGAGAGGGCGGCGATGGCCGCGGCGAGCGACGGGCTCGAGACGGGGCCCGTGAGGAGGACGGCGCCGCTCCCGGCCTTGCCGAGGCGCGAGACGACGTCGGCCCCGACGGCGCTCCAGCTCGACGCCACGACCGCGCCCTTGCCGCGGCGAACGGAGACGGGCCCGCGCGCGCGATCGGGGTCGTAGAGGTCCATGAGCGCGGCCTGGTGGCGCACGGTGAGCCCGCGGCCGCTCGCGTCGGTGGGGCTGGGGGCGACGAGGATCGGCCGCCCCTCGCGGGTCCTCACGAGGACGGGCGAGCCGTCGAGGACGGTGTGGAAGAAGCGGGCGCGGCCCATGCCGGAGACGAGGCTCTCGGGCATGTCGTGGAACGGGATCGTCGTTTCCTGCGGCGGCTGGCAGCCGGCGCTCGCGAGGGCGCCGGCCGCGGCGAGCGTGCCGCTCAGCCGGAGGAACTCCCGCCGGTCGAGGCCCGTGGCGTCCGGCTGGGGGGAGGTCTCGTTCGGTGTCATCGTCATCTCCCTCTAGCGGTGGCAGGCGACGCAGTCGGTGGAGGCCTTCATCTCCGGCTTGCGGTGACAGTCGAGGCACCACTGCATGTTGAAGGCGTTCTGGACGGAGACGATGCTCATCGTCTCGACCTGCCCGTGGCACTCCCGGCAGGGCTGGATCGGCTTGCCCCCGGCGTCGGCCCGCGGGATCTTCCACTCGCCCTTCTCGTTCTTCGCCAGGAGGTGCGCCGAGTGGTCGTAGTAGACGAAGTCGGGCATGTCGTGGACCTTCACCCACGGGATCGGCTCTCCCCGGTCCCAGTAGTCCTTCATCTTCAGGACCCACTCCTTCCCCAGCCCGACGCTCGTGTGGCAGTTCATGCAGACGGCCGTCGAGGGGACGGTGGAGTGGCGCCCCTTGTAGGGCATGTTGTGGCAGGTGAGGCAGGGGATGTCGTATCCCCCGACGTTCACCTTCTCGCCCTTGTCGTTCGTCTGCCAGACGGCGGGACCCGCCATCCTCGAGTGCTGGAAGAGGATCGGCTGCCGGGGCTCGTAGCCCTTGCGCGCGTTGCTGAACGCGTACGCGAAGGAGCCCGTCACGGCCACCGCCACGACCAGCATCAGGATGCGTACGGGCGTTCTCCTTCGGCTCATTCGGAGACCCTCCTTGTCGATTCGGCTTTCGTCGAGTCCGTTGATGTCGAGGGGGAAGCGGCCGCGTCCGGCCTTCCCCCGGCGGCGGGGGAGGCGGCCACGGCGGCGGTCCGGCGAGGCTCCTCGTCGTCGAAGAGGATCCGGATTGCGGGCGTCTCCAGGTCGTCGAACTGCCCGGTCTTCGCGGCCCAGATGAAGAAGCCGACGGCAATGGCCGCGATGAGGAGCGCGAGGGGGAGGAGGACGAAGAGCGTCTCCACCTACGCCTCCACCGCCCGGGTCGGGCGCCCCGCGGCGGGACGGGGGAAGGTGCGCGACGCCGCCGAGGAGAGGACGACGGTCAGCGAGGAGACCGGCATCAGGACGGCCGCCAGGAGCGGCCCCACGAAGCCGAGGACGACCGCCGCGGACGCCGCCACGTTGTAGAAGAGGGAGAAGCCCAGGTTCCGCCGGATCACGCCGCGAAGGCGCCGCGACCCGTCGAGGATGTCGACGAGCGGGGCGACGCCCTCGCGTGTCAGGACGACGTCGGCGGCCACGAGGGAGGCGCCGGTCCCGCCGAGGACGGCGACGCCGACGTCGGCCAGCGCGAGGGCGGCCGCGTCGTTCACGCCGTCGCCCACCATGACGACGGCGCCCGCACGTCCCTTTCCCTCCGTCAAGGCGGCGACGAAGTCGCGCTTCGCCTCGGGGGCGAGGCCGCCGAACGCGTCTCCGGCGGGGATCCCGAGCCCGGAGGCGACGCGTGCCACGACGGCGGGGTGGTCGCCGGAGAGGATCCTGACGCGGATTCCGAGCGCGCGGAGCGCGTCGAGAGTCTCCTTCGCGTCGGCGCGGACCGGGTCGCCGACGCCGGCGATCCCGGCGACGCGCCCGTCGACCGCGACGAAGACGGGGCTGAGCCCCTCGGCGACGAGGGCGTTGGCCCGCTCGGCGAGCACGGGAGGGACGGAAGCGCCCGCCGCCTCGACGTGGGCCCGGTTCCCCACGCGCACGTCGCGGCCGTCGAGCCGGCCCGAGATCCCCTGGCCGGGGACCTCGCGGACGTCTTCGGCGCTGTGGACGACGTGCACGGAGCGCCCGTACGACGCGCGGAAGGCGCGGGCGACGGCGTGGGACGACTCGGCCTCGAGCGCGCGGGCGAGGTGGAGCGCCGCGTCGTCGCCCTCCCAGCGGCTCACCGTGGCCCGCCCCTCGGTCAGCGTCCCGGTCTTGTCGAGGAGGACGGTGTCCACGCGCCGGAGCTTTTCGAGGGCGTCGGGGTCCTTGACGAAGATGCCCGATCGCGCGGCGCGCATGAGCGCGACCGACATCGCGAGGGGAACCGACAGGCCGAGCGCGCAGGGGCAGGCGACCACGAGGAGGGCCACGACCCGTTCCACGGCCACTTCCGGGCCGCGGTGGAGCCACGCCGCCCCGGTGACGACGGCGAGGGCGAGGAGGGCCTGGACGAAGCGCCGGGCCAGGAGGTCGGTCGTCCGGAGGAGCGCGGGACGCCGGCCGAGGGCCTCCTGGACGAGGGAGAGGAGCGCCCCCACGCGGGTCTTCTCGCCGGCGGCGTCGACCCTCACGACGAGGCGGGCACCGAGGTTCGTGGCGCCCGCGCTCACGGCGTCCCCCTCGCGCACGGCGACCGGCTCGGACTCGCCCGTCAGGACGGCGTTGTCGAGCGAGGAGCGCCCCGCGAGGACGACGCCGTCCACGGGCACGAGCTCGCCCGAGCGGACCTCGACGCGGTCGCCCGGGGCGAGGCCGGTCACGGGGACCTCGACCGTCGGGGCGTCGGGGCCGGGGCCCTCGAGGCGGCGGGCGAACTCGATGAAGGCCACTCCCCGCAGGCTGTCGGCGCGCTCGAGGGCGGCCCGCTGGGCGCTGCGCTGGACCTGCCGCGCGCCGAGGAGGGCCGCGACGAGCATCGCGAGCGAGTCGAACCAGAGCGGCCCGCTTCCGCGGACGGTGTTCCAGGCGCTCGCGGCGAAGGCGACCGAGAGCGCGAGGGCGACGGGGAGGTCGATGTGGACGACCCGGGCCTTGAGCCCTGCCGCGGCCGTCTGGAAGAACGGGCGCGCGGAGAAGAGGAGGACCGGGACAGAGACGACGAGGGAGAGCCAGCGGAAGAGCGTGGCGTACGGGGACGCCATCCCCGAGTACTCGCCCGCGTAGATCGCCCCGTGCAGGAACATGAGGTTCATGGCGCAGGCCGCGGCCACGCCGAGGCGGGCGAGCGTGGCGCGGTCCTCGGAGCGGCGGGCTTCCTGCACCTTCGAGGCGCGGTGGACGTGGGGCGTGTAGCCGAGCCGGTCGAGGGCCCGGCCCACGGCCGAGAGGCGCGTCTTCCCGGGCTCCCAGGTGACCTCGGCCACGGAGCTGCCCAGGTTCAGCCGGATCTCGTCGACGCCGTCGAGGGCGGCGGGGAGCCGCTCCACGAGCCAGACACAGGCGGGACAGTGGACCCCCTCGAGGTAGAGGCGCGTCCGGCAGCGCCCGGCGCCCGCGGCCTCGGTCGCCTCCTCCAGGAGGCGCTCGTCGTCGAAGTCCTCGAAGCTCCGCCCGGTGACGCGTGCCGGCTCGAGGACGCCGTTCTGCTGGTCGACGAGGCGATAGTACTGGTCGAATCCCCACTCGTTCACGAGGGCGTGGACCTGCCGGCAGCCGGAGCAGCAGAACTGCTTCTCCTCGCCCTCGCGGACGAGGCCGGCCGGGACCGCGAGGCCGCAGTGCGCGCACGCCACGGGGGCGGCGTGGAGGTGCCGGCTCTCGCGGGGGCGCGTCACTTCGGCGGGCCCCCCATTGGCGCGGAGTCGGCGTTCACCTCGATGCGGGCCGCGTGGACGAAGCGGAGGGCGCCCTGTTTCGTGTCGATCCGGAGCTCCCAGGCGCCCGGCTCGTCGAGGCGGACGAGCGAGCGGTAGGTCCCGGCCTCCTGGGGGAGCCCGACGAGCGGACCCGTCTGGTTCAGGCGGGCGTCCGAGGGGCGGATCGCGAACAGGCTGCCCGAGAGGCCGGCGACTCCGTTCCCGTCCCGGTCCGTCACGCGGACGTCGACGGGACGCGGCATTCCGGGCGTGTGGGGAACGCCGGCCGGCAGCTCGTAGCGGACCTCCCAGCCGAGCTGGCGGCTCGCCGCCTCGACGGCCTCGCCGGCGTCCCACGCCTGGGCGGCCTCGTAGTAGCCGCGGATCGGGCGCGGGCTGTCGGGGCGCGTCGCGACCCAGACGAGGACGCCGCACGCGACGATCGACATCGCGAGGAGGCCGCCGAGGTAGATCGGCCAGCGGTACTCGGAGACGACGCGGAAGAGCTTCAAGGCTTTCCTCCCGGAGGCCCGTAGGGGCCGAGGAGGAGGAACTCGACTTCCCTCTCGAACCCGCGGTCGGACTTCACGAGGTAGCGGACGGTGGCCTGGCCGTCGGTGAAGACGCCCTGGGGCACCGTCGTCACGGCGTTCAGCGTGACGAGCTTCCCGGGAGGCACGACGACCGGCGACTCGCTCAGGACGAGGCTCGCCTCGGATGGGCCGAGGATCCGGATCGTGAACTCCTGGACCTCGTGGAGCTGGTTCGTGATCTTGACCCGCTGCTGGTTCGCGACCGCGCCGTTCGGGAGGAGCCGGTACGGCTCGCGGCCGCCCCTCACGAGCTCGACGACGGCGTCGCCCCGTGTCAGGACGAGGACGGCGAGGGTCCCCCAGGCCACCGTCATGAGGGCGAGGTAGACGAGGTTTCGGGCCCGCCAGAGGCGCCTCACGCCCCCCTTCTGCTCGGTCTCGGAGGTGTACCTGACGAGGCCGATGGGCTTGTTCTGGCCGCGCATGACCTCGTCGCAGGCGTCGATGCACTGGGCCGTCCCGATGCACTCGGGCTGGAGGCCGCGGCGGATGTCGGTCCCGGTGGGGCAGGCGTTCACGCAGCTGCGGCAGGCGATGCAGTCGCCGGCCGGGACGCCGCCGACGCGGTCCTTCACCCGCACCTTCGGGTCGCCGCGCCTCTCGTCGTAGGCGACGAGGATGGTGTCCGCGTCGGCCATGACGTTCTGCAGCCGCCCGTAGGGGCAGGCGATGGTGCACATCTGGTCGCGGAACCAGCCGAAGTCGAAGAGGATGAGGCCCGTGACGAACGCGATCGTGGCGAGGGCGCCCTTCCAGGCGAGCGGGGCCGTCGCGAGGCCGTGAAGGAGGGCGTCCCAGCTCGTGAAGTACGCCACGAAGGTGGCGGACATGGCGAGGGCGACGACGGTCCAGATCGCCCACTTGGCGGCCTTGATCGCGAGCTTGCGGCCGCTCCAGGGGGCCGCGTTCAGCTTCCGCTGCTTCAGCGGCCCTCCCTCGAGGAAGGCCTCGACGGGGCGGAAGAGGAACTCGAGGTAGACGGTCTGGGGGCAGGCGTACCCGCACCACATCCGCCCGAACGTCGAGCCGACGAAGAAGATGGTGACGATCGTGCCGAGCCCGAACGCGGCGAGGAGGATGTTGTCGGTGGGGTTGAAGGTGGCGCCGAAGATGTGAAAGCGGCGAGCGGCGAGGTCGAGGAAGACCGCCGGCCGGCCGCCGACGGGGATCACCGGGAGCGCGAAGAAGAGGGCGAAGAGGCCGTACGCCATCGCCCGCCGGATCTTCCAGTACCGCCCCTTGTGGACGATCGGGTGCATGAACTTGCGCTTCCCGTCGGCCGAGATGCTGTAGAGGAGGTCCTCCTCCGGCGCGACGTCGAAGACCCGCTCCCGCTCCGCGGGAGTCTGCAGCGCGGGCAGCTTCGGCGGTTCCGCGACGGGGGTCGTCACGTCAGGTTCCCGGGATCGGCTCGGGTGCGAACGGGTCGCCCTCCGCGGGCTTGGGGTTCGGCGGGTTCGTTCCCTGGAGGCTCCTCACGTACGACACGAGGGCGGAGAGCTCCTCGGGCGGGACGGCGCGGCCCCAGGGCGGCATCCCCTTGGCCGGCCAGCCCTTGGCGATGGACTGGAAGACCTGCTCGACCGACCCGCCGTGGATCCAGCGGTCGTCCGCGAGGTTCGGGCCGATGAGACCCTGCGCCTGGGCGCCGTGGCAGGAGGCGCACGACTTCGCGAAGCGCGTGGCGCCGAGCTCGACGACGGCCGCGTTGCCCGCGCCCGCGAGGAGGTCGGCCGCCGTCGGCGGAACGAGCGGGTTCGCGTCGTAGTGGGCCTGGACGGCGGCGAGGGCCTGCTCGGTGTCGGCCCGGTACTCCGCCTCCATCGACCCCTCGCCGAAGCTCAGGGCGTAGAAGACGAGGTAGGCGGCCGAGAAGACGAGCGAGCCCCACCAGATGGCCATGAGCCACCCCGGCATCGGGTTGTCGTACTCCTTGATCCCGTCCAGCTCGTGGAGAACCTTGTCTTCGAACTCTGCCATGGTCCCCTCTCGTCAGCCTCTCGGGCCCGCGCCCGAGGTGAGTTCCGCCGGGGCTTCGCCGTCCCCCTCGAGGGGGAGGCGGGCGAGCGCGTCCATCTCCTCGGGCCGGGACCGCGCGACCCGCACCGCGACGAAGATCCAGACGCTCAGGAAGAAGAGCATCGAGGCGATGGCCCAGGCCGTCGCGCCGGTCCGGGCGGCGAGCTCCTGCAGCACGGCTACTTCTCCGAGACCGCGGCCGGGTCGGCCGCCGGGTCGGCCGCACCGGCCGGAGAGGGAGCGGCCACGGCGAGGGGCGCCTGCGGGGCGACCTTCTTCCACCTGATGTCGGTCCCGAGCCGCTGGAGGTAGGCCGTGAGCGCCGTAATCTCCTTGTCGGCGAGCCCCGGCGGGCCCTGCTGCGACTCGACCTCGGCGGCGATCGCCTTCGCCTGGGCCTCGATGGCGGCCGGGGCGTTCTCGATCTCGCCGTCGGTGTACGGGGTCCCGACCGCGCGCAGCGCCCGCATCTTCGAGCCGATGAGGCTCGCGTCGACCGGGTCCTTCAGGAGGTGCGGGTAGCGGGGCATGACCGACCCGGGGGTCGTCGAGTCGGGCCGGTCCATGTGGCGCACGTGCCAGAGCGAGGGGTACTTCCCGCCGACGCGGTGGAGGTCGGGGCCGGTCCGCTTGGAGCCCCACTGGAAGGGGTGGTCGTAGACGTACTCGCCCGCCTTCGAGTACTCGCCGTAGCGCTCCGTCTCGTAGCGGAACGGGCGGACGAGCTGCGAGTGGCAGTTGTAGCAGCCCTCGCGGATGTAGATGTCGCGCCCGAGGACCTCGAGGGGCGTGTAGGGCTTGACGCTCGCGATCTCCTTGACGTTCGACTTGTCGAAGAACATCGGGATCGCCTCGACGAGGGAGCCGACCGAGAGGGCGAGGACGGTGAGGACGGTCAGGAGGACGACGCGCCCCTCGAGGACCCGGTGGAAGCCGTGCCGGAGGGAGTGCTGGAGGCGGTAGAGGGCGTGGTCGTAGGTGTTCGGCGGCGTCACGGCGCCCGGCGCCGAGAGGTCGGCCACGAGCGGCGGGGCGTTCACCTCGGGCTCCTCGGCGAAGTTCGCCGGGGCGCCCTTGATCGTCTTCACGAGGTTGTAGACGAGGAAGAAGAGCCCGGAGAAGAAGAGGATCGCCGCCAGGAGCCTCACCCAGTACATCGGGACGATCCGGATGACGGTCTCGATGAAGTCGGGGTAGGCGAGGCGGCCGTCCGGCTCGAAGGCGCGCCACATCGCCCACTGGGTGATGCCGGCGACCCACATCGAGACCTGGTAGAGGATCAGCCCGATCGTCGAGACCCAGAAGTGGGTCGTCGCGAGCGCCTTCGAGTAGAGCTCGGTCTTCCAGAGCCGCGGGACCGCCCAGTAGAGGATTCCGAACGAGAGGAACGCGTTCCAGCCGAGGGCGCCCGCGTGGACGTGGCCGATCGTCCAGTCGGTGAAGTGCGAGACCGCGTTCACCGACTTGATCGACATCATCGGGCCTTCGAAGGTCGACATGCCGTAGTACGTCACGGCCACGACCATGAATTTCAGGATCGGGTCCTCGCGCAGCTTGTGCCAGGCGCCGCGGAGGGTGAAGAGCCCGTTCACCATGCCGCCCCAGGAGGGCATCCAGAGGATGAGGGAGAAGAGCATCCCGAGGGTCGAGGCCCACTCGGGGATCGCCGAGTAGTGGAGGTGGTGGGGGCCCGCCCAGATGTAGACGAAGACGAGCGACCAGAAGTGCATGATCGACAGCCGGTAGCTGAAGACCGGGCGGTCGGCCGCCTTCGGAAGGTAGTAGTACATGAGCCCGAGGAACGGCGTGGTGAGGAAGAACGCCACGGCGTTGTGCCCGTACCACCACTGCATCAGGGCGTCCTTGACCCCCGCGTAGGCCGAGTAGCTCCCGAGCCAGGAGTAGGGCATCGCCATGCTGTTGCCGATGTGGAGGATGGCGACCGCGACGATGGTCGCGATGTAGAACCAGATGGCGACGTAGAGGTGCTTCTCGCGGCGGATCGCGATCGTCCCGAAGAAGTTGATCGCGAAGATGACCCAGAGGACCGCGATCACGACGTCGAGGACCCACGGCAGCTCGGCGTACTCCTTGGCCTGCGTGTGGCCCGTGACGAGCGCGACGGCCGCCGCCACGATGAGGAGCTGCCAGCCCCAGAAGTGGATCTTCGAGAGGACGTCGCTGAAGAGGCGCGTCTTCAGCAGCCTCTGCATCGAGTGGTAGGTCCCCGCGAAGATGATGTTCCCGATGAACGCGAAGATGACCGCGTTCGTGTGGAGGGGCCGGAGCCTGCCGAACGTGAGGTACGGCGCGAGGTTCAGCCCCGGCAGGAAGAGCATGGCGGCGATCAGGAGTCCCACGAGCATCCCGACCACGGCCCAGACCACGGCGGCCAGGAAGAAGAGCCGGGGGGTTCGATCGTCGTAGCGCACGGTGTTGCTCATCGATCTCCCATCCTGTATCGGTGCGTTTGCCGGGGTGCTCGGAGAGGAGGGCGCCGGAGCGTTCCGGTCACGTCGGGCAGAGGGCGCTTCTGCGCCCCTCTCCCTTCCGTAGGTCCCGGGAAGCTGCCCGGCAAACGCCCCCCCTCGAGGCAGGTTTTCCGACCTCGCGTCCGGGAGGGATGTTCTGCCGCACTGCAACGCGGCACCATCCTCAAAAGACCTCAATTCAGGACCGGATCGGACCGGTTGACGTCGGGGCCTCGGCCGCGAGGCCGCACCGGGTCACTTCGAAAGCGACGAATATGAAACGCCTTGCGCGGACATTGAGCGCCTGTCGCAACAGCGGGTCCCTTCGTGTTGTGATGAAAATGCATCAGGCGCATCTCCGGGCAGGCCTCGCAGTCCTCGCGGGCCTTCCGGTCGATCGGGTGCGACGACGCCCTCCCGGGCCTCTCCCCTCGTCCTTCCGGCCGTTCCGCAGCTCACCTCGGGGAGGTGAGCGCCCGTTCCACCTCGACCCTCCTTCTCGGCCCTTCCAGGATCGAGCGGACGAGATTCGCGGTCGTCACGTCTCCGAAGGTGATCGTGTAGAAGGAGGAAGAAGGCTCGATGCCGAGCTCGCGGACGATGCGGCGGACGGAGCGCCCCTTCGCCCGCGACTCCTTCACGCGCCCCTCCAGCTCGCGGAGCCAGGCGAGCTTGGCGCGGATCGCCTCCTTTCCCCCTTCGAAGCGGGGGCGGTGGGCGCAGAGGAGGGCGTCGAAGTCGAGGGTGAGGAAGCGTTCGAGGGTCTCGCAGCTCTCGTGGAAGTCCTCGTCGCCGCGGAAGACCTTGACCCGCTCGGCGGCGAAGGCGTCGCCCGAGAGGAGCCAGCCCCGCTCGGGGACGTGCAGGGCGAGCTGGTCGACGGCGTGGCCCGAGGCGGGAACGACACGCGCCGTGAAGCGGCCGAGGGGGACCTCGGCGGGGACCTCGCGCGCCGTCACGGCGTCCGCCTCTCCCCAGAGGACGTGCTGGTAGAAGCGGCGGGGGAGGTCGTGCGCGACGAGCTTCACGCCCGGGGCGGTCGCGAGGACCTCGGCGCCGCGCGCGGCGAGGAGCGCGGCGTTCCCGGAGTGGTCCTCGTGGTGGTGGGTCAGGACGACGCGGGCGACCTTCGCCTTCCGCGCGGCGGCCTCGACCTCGGCGGCCACCGAGGAGATTCCGCTGTCGACGAGCGTGTCGCCGATCGCGTAGCAGAAGACCGGGAGGATCTCCCTCCCGCGGTAGGTCCTCGCCATCCGGAGGACGGTGGCGTCCTCGAACGCCGTCGTCTCGAACGTGTGGCCGGCGGGAAAGGGGAATCGCCGCCAGATCGGGTCGAGGAGGTGGTAGAGCGGCCGCACGTCCCTGCGCGTGGAGATCAGCCTGCCGCGGCCGGGACGACGAGGGCGCGGCCGGAGCGGGACGGGAGGACGACGTTGCGCAGCTCGCCCTCGGTGACGACGAGCTCCTCGCCCGTGACGGAGTCGAGGAGGAGAGGCCCGACGGCGCCTACGGGGAGGTCGACGCGCTTCTCGTCGGTCCCGGTGTTGAAGGCGGCGACGACGGCGTCGCCGCCTTCTTCGATGCGGAGCCAGGCCACGACGCGGCCTTCGGCGAAGAGCGTCCGGAAGGAGCCGCGCCGCAGGGCCGGGTGGGCGTGCCGGAGGGCGGCGAGCCGCTTCACCTGGTCGCGCAGGACGTGGTCCCAGGACGACTCGTCCCAGGGGAAGGCCCGCCGGCAGTCGGGGTCGGGGCCTCCTTCGAGGCCGACCTCGTCTCCGTAGTAGACGCACGGGGCGCCCGGGACGGTGAAAAGGAAGAGGAACGCCATCTCGAGCGCAGCGAGGTCGTTGCCGGAAGCGGTGAGGAAGCGGGGCGTGTCGTGGCTGCCGAGGAGGTTCAGCTGGGCGTCCCTCACGGCAGGGTCGTAAAGGCCGAGGACACGCTCGACCTCGGCGGCGAAGTCGGCGGCGTCCAGCGGCGTCACGTCGCGGTACCCGCCGACCTCGCGGAGGGCGTCGAGGTCGAGGTCTCTCACGAAGAAGCCGAGGGCGGCCTTGGCGAGCGGGTAGTTCATCGTGGCGTCGAACTGGTCGCCCGCGAGCCAGCGCCGGGCGTCGTACCAGATCTCTCCGACGAGGTAGGCGTCGGGGTTCAGTCGCTTGACCCGCCGCCTCAGCTCGCGCCAGAACTCGTCGTCGTCGATCTCGGCCGGGACGTCGAGGCGCCAGCCGTCGATGCCGAAGCGGATCCAGCGCTCGGCGACGCTCCAGAGGTACTCGCGGACGGCGGGGTTGCGCGTGTCGAGCTTCGGGAGGGCCGGGACGTCCCACCACGCCGCGTAGCCGAGCTCCTCGAAGGCGGGCTTCGGCTTGCGCCCACGGCGCAGGAGCTTCGGCTCGGCGTAGGCGCCGAGGGGCTTGCCGGAGCGGAGCCGCTCGAGGTCGAGGAGGAACCAGTCGAGGTAGGGGGAGTCGGGCCCGTTCTCGAGGACGCTGTGGAAGGCGAAGAAACCGCGCCCGACGTGGTTGAAGACGCCGTCGAGGATCACGCGCATCCCGCGGGCGTGGGCGGCGTCGAGGAGCTCGCGAAGGGCGCGGTCGCCGCCGAGGAGAGGGTCGACCTGGTGGTAGTCCCACGTGTGGTAGCGGTGGTTGGCGGCGGAGGCGAAGACGGGGTTGAGGTAGAGGGCGGTGACGCCGAGGTCGGAGAGGTAGTCGAGCCTCTCGACGACGCCCGGAAGGTCGCCTCCCTTGAAGCCGTGGGGGGTCGGCGGGGAGTCCCACGGCTCGAGGTTCGCGGGGCCGGGGAGACGCTCGCTCCGGGCGAACCGGTCGGGAAAGACCTGGTAGAAGACGGCGTCGCGGACCCAGCCGGGAATCTCGAGGCTCACCCCTCCACTATAGTCGGCCTTTCAGGAAGGAAACCGATGGAGGACCCGATGCGCCCAGCCGCCGCCGCCCTTGCCGCAGGTCTCGCCGTCCCGGCCTTCGCCGCCCTGCCGGCTCCCCCCTCGCGGCTCGCCGCGGCCCTGGCACGGCTCCCGGAGTCCGCCGCGGCCCTCGAGGAGCTCTACCTCGACCTTCACCGCAACCCGGAGCTCTCCCTTCAGGAGACCGCGACCGCCGCGAAGCTGGCCGCGAGGCTCCGGCAGCTCGGGTACGAGGTGACGGAAGGAGTCGCCGGGACCGGCGTCGTCGGTGTCCTCAGAAACGGCGACGGCCCGGTGGTGATGCTCCGGACCGACCTCGACGCCCTTCCGGTCGAGGAGAAGACGGGCCTTCCGCATGCGAGCCGCGCGCTCGGAAAGGACGACGAGGGGCGGCCGATCCCGGTGATGCACGCCTGCGGGCACGACCTTCACATGACCGCCTGGACCGGCGCCGCGACGCTTCTCGCCCGCGCGAAGGAGAGCTGGCGCGGGACGCTCGTGATGGTGGGGCAGCCGGCCGAGGAGAAGGGGGCCGGGGCGGAGAAGATGCTGAAGGACGGCCTCTTCACGCGATTCCCCCGCCCCTCCTTCGCGGTGGCGCTCCACGTCACACCGGAGATCCCGGCCGGGAAGGTGGGCGTGACGCCGGGGCCGGCGTTCGCCTCGGTCGACTCGGTCGACGTGACGATCCACGGCAAGGGGGGGCACGGGGCGATGCCGCACCGGACGATCGACCCCATCCTCATCGCCGCGCGGACGGTCGTCGCGCTCCAGGCGCTCGTCTCGAGGGAGAAGGACCCGTTCGAGCCGGCGGTCGTCTCGGTCGGCTCGTTCCAGGCCGGCGCCAAGCACAACGTGATACCGCCCGAGGCGAAGCTGAAGATCACGGTGCGCGCCTATCGCGAGGAGGTGAGGCAGCGGCTCCTCGAGGGGATCCGGCGCGTGGCGCTCGGCGAGGCGATGGCGGCCGGCGCGCCGCAGGCCCCCGACGTGACGGTCGTCGAGTCGACGCCCGGCGTCGTGAACGACGTGCCGCTGACCTCGCGTCTCCGCGGCGCCTTCGCCGCGTCCCTCGGGGAGGCCAGCGTCGCTGGTTTTCCCCCTGCGACCGTGAGCGAGGACTTCGCCTACTTCGGCCGCGAGGGAGTGCCGGCGTCGATGTTCTGGCTCGGCGCGGCGAACCCCGCGGCCCTCGCGGAGGCGAAGGAGGCGGGCCGGGCGCTCCCGCCGCTTCACTCCGCCGAGTTCTCGCCCGACTACGCCCCGGCGATCCGGACGGGAGTCACCGCGCTCGTCGCCGCGGCGCTGGAGCTCCTGCCCGCGCCCTGAAGGTCCGCCTCGCGCGAGGCGAGGCGGGCGAGGAACGCCCGCCGGTGCTTCGCGACGAGGCGGTTCCAGTCGCACTGGATCGACGGGACGAGGTCCGGGTCCTGCTCGGGCGCGAAGGCGATCGACGCGGGGCAGACGAAGCACTCGGAGAGCGCCTCGCAGGAGGCGCAGGGGCCTCGGGGGGAGCGGCGGGCTGCGTGAGGTCGAAGGAACGGGAGCGCCCTCGCGGCCCCCTCGCGGACCGCGAGGGCGTCGTCGAGGCCGGCGTCGGCGACGTGGAGGGCCGGGAGCGAGCGGGCGACCTCCCGGACGAGCGGCGTCGCGGCGCAGAGCGTCGAGCTCGCCAGGAACGCGCAGGGCGCGATCGAGCCGTCGACGTCGACGAAGCGCGAGTGCCTCGCCGCGAAGCCGCAAGGAGGGGAGCTGTCGCCCGCCGCGCCCGCTGCCCGGAAAGGCCGGTAGACAGAGGCGAGCCGGGCCGCGTCCGCAGGAATCGTCGCCTCCGCGAGGAGGCCGAGCTGGCGGTCGAGCTCGCGGGCCGAGGCGTCGCCCCAGCCCTGGTCGGGAGTCGTCAGCGGGGAGAGGGCGATCTCCTCCACGCCCCGGTGGAGGAGGTGGAGAACCGAAGCCGCCAGAGTCCCGACGTTCCTCGAGGTGAGGGTCATCCGTACCTCGACCTGCGTGCGGAAGTGGTCGGCGTGGACTCGCCGGTGCCGGCGCAGCGTGGCGTCGACCGAGCGAAACGTGTTCCGCCCGCGGTCGTCCTGCGCCGGGGGCACTCCGTCGAGCGAGATCGCGACGTGGACCCCGTGGTGCGCGAGGAAGGCGGCGATCTCCGGGTCGAGGAGGAGCCCGTTCGTGAAGAGCCGGACGCGGGTCGCTCTCCCGGCCGGGGCCTCGCGGCGGACCCTCTCGACGACCCGCCTCACGAGCGAGGGCTCGAGAAGCGGCTCGCCGCCGTAGAGGCCGACGCTGGTCTCCGCAGCGGGGGAGGCGAAGAGCCGGTCGAGGGCGGCGTGGGCGACAGCCTCGGGCATGGTCCGCGGGCGGTCGCGGACCTGGTAGCAGTACCGGCAGGCGAGGTTGCACCGCGTCGTGAGCATGAGCGTCACGCGTCGGATGGCGGGTCGGAAGAGGGAAGCGAGCGCGTTCGCCGCCTCCCTCTCCGCGGTCGAGGGTCCCAGGGCGGGATGCAACGGTCCCGGTCCGCAGGCAGGCGCGGTCTCGTCTCCCGGTGGCGAAACGGTCCCGAGCAGTGCCGGCCTCAAGGAGCCTGCTCGTCGATCACCTTGAAGAGATGAGTGAGCCTGTCAACCACTCGCCTTCGAGAGTCCGAGGAGCCGAATAGCGGAACCTGACAATGGTCGCAAACCCACCGCGGGTTCGGATTCACGATGAGTGTCTTCAGCCGCTCCTCGCGAGCCCACTCCGCCATCTCCGCGTCGCGAATCACGAGGGTGTCGGAGTCCCCGGAGTCCTTCAGGCGCTGGATCGCCTCACGCGTGAGGTCGATGAGCTTCTCGAGGCACTTCACCGTCGCCAGTCGCTCGATGAGGATCTCGTTGTCGGCCATGTCGTCCTCCTTTCCCTCGGGGCCGCACGGCTCATGGCCGGTCGGCCGGATTGCCTGTCGTCGCCTCTGCGATCCAGAGGTCGCCGCGAAGGGTCGTGACGTGGAACGCGAGGAGCCGTCCATCCCGGCTAGCACTGAAATAGCCGACATCGGTGTCGCGCAGGTCGACGGGGAGCGGAACGACCTCAGCCGACCGGCCGTCAAGGGGAACGGCGCGAAGTCCCAGCCCCCGCGTGCCGTCCCAGAAGCCCAGGACGAGGACCGCGCGTCCGTCTGCTTCCCAGGCCAGGTGCTGGGCGTTGGTCGGGAGGATATGCGCGTCAGGCCGGGCGCCCGGTTCGACCGAGACGACGTGGAGAGCACCTCGGTCCGAGCCCCTGAGGAACGCGATTCGCGAACCGTCGGGCGACCACTTCGGAAAGAGGTCCGACTCTGCCCCGTCGGTGAGCTGCCACGGTTCGCCGCACGCTTCGCCCTCCCCGAGGGGGAGGATCCATACGTGCTCGCGGCCGGAGCGGTCGGAGACGAAAGCGAGCCTTGACCCGTCCGGGGAGAAGGCCGGGTGGATGTCCACCCCCGCCCGATTCGTGACGCGCGCCGGGAATCCACCGGCGACGGGCACCGTCCAGATGTCCCTGTTGCGACCTTCGGCGGCACTGAAGAAGGCGACGCGGAGGCCGTCCGGCGAGACGTCCGGTGCTTGCGGAGCGGAATCGAGGTCCGTCAGGCGAGTGGGCTTGTCGGTCGCGGGCAGAACTCCTCTCAGGCGCTGGAGCCAGAGGTCGAGCTTCCCGAGGCGCGCCGAGACGTAGACGAGGGCGCTGCCGTCCGGCAGGAGTCCGGGCAGCTGGTCTTGCCGTGCGCTCGAGATCCGGCCGATGGCGCCGGTCCGCCGGTCAACGACGGCGACGTCGTCGTCCGCGTCGAGCGATGCGAAGACGAGCCGGTGACCGTCCGCGGAGACGGACGGGTGATGCGCTTCGGACGTGGGAGGGGCCTCGCGTCTCGGACGGTGCCCTGACACGTCGACGCTCCAGATCGCGCGGACGTCGTCGCGCAGGCTGGAAAAGTAGACCCGGCCATCGGAAGACGAGAAGACGGCGTCGCGATCCGAGGCGTCGTCCCTCGTCAGCGGCCGGGGCGTCCCTCCGACGGCATCGACGACCCAGAGGTTCCTCCAGTCCGAGAAGCAGAGGCTACTCCCGTCGGGCGACCACGCGGGGTCCGCGTGGTCCCAGAGGCCGTGCTCGTCGCCCGTGACCTGCCTCGCCCGGGAGGGCTCCGAGAGCGGCGCGATCCAGATCCGTCCCTGCCCGGAAGCGCCGGCCCTGACGAAGGCGATCGACCGCCCGTCCGGCGATATCGCCGGCATGTCGGCGTCCTCGACGACGAGGGTCGGGCTGCCTCCGAGCCTCGAGACTTTCCAGATTGAGGGGCCTCCGATCCGGTCCGAGGCGAATGCCACCCATCGTCCTTCGGGGAACCACGCGGGGTGGCGGTCGTCGCCGGCGTCGTCCGTCAGCCGCAGAGGCTCCACGCCCGCGTCCACGTCGACGACCCAGATGTCCGCCCTGCCGGCGGCATTCGAGGAGAACGCGACGGTCCCGCCGTCCGGCGAGAGGGCCGGGTCCGCCTCCCAGCCGGGGGCGCTCGTCAGGGGGCGTGGGACTCGTTCCCCCGGGGGCACGCCATTTCGGAGCGAACGTCCGATGCCAGCGGCAAGGAGAGCGAGCAGGAGGCCAGCTGCCACCACCGTCGCCGTGCGGGCCAGAGTCCCCCGGCGCGCCGCGAAGCCCGGCCCACGAATCACCGATCCCCCGCCCGTCCCCGACAGGCTCCGGAGGGCGAGCGCCAGGTCGTGCGCGGAATGGAAGCGGTCTTCCGGGCTCTTCTCGAGGCAGCGGGAGACGATCGAGGCGAGCGACGGGGGAGGAGCGGTCGCCTGGGGCTCGTCGAGCGGGGCCGGCTCCTCGTGCAGGATCGCCGAGATCGTGTCGGCGGTCGTGGCCCTCTCGAAGGGGCGCCGGCCGGAGAGCATCTCGTAGAGGACGCAGCCGAGGGAGAAGATGTCGGTCCTCTCGTCGACCCTGAGCCCCCGCGCCTGCTCCGGCGACATGTAGGCGACGGTCCCGACGACGATCCCCTCGGCCGTGCTCCTCGGGGAGGTGAGGGTCGAGGCCTCGGGGAGCACCGGCTCGACGATCTTGGCGAGGCCGAAGTCGAGGACCTTCAACCGGCCGTCGGAGGTGAGGAAGACGTTCTCCGGCTTCAGGTCGCGGTGGACGATGTGACGCGCATGGGCCGCGGCGAGGGCGTCGGCGATGCCGGCCGCGACGTCGGCAGACCTTCGCCACGTGAGCCGGTCGCGGAGGAGACGCTCCCGGAGCGTCTCGCCTCCCAGGAGCTCGGTGACGGCGTAGGCGACGCTTCCCTGGAGGCCGAAGTCGTGGATGGCGAGAACGTTCGGGTGGGAGAGCGCCGCGAGCGCACGGGCCTCGCGCTCGAAGCGGGCGATCCGCTCGGGATCGCGCGAGACCGACTCGGGGAGGACCTTGACCGCGACCTCGCGGTCGAGGCGGGAATCGCGGGCCCGGTAGACCTCACCCATCCCGCCCGCCCCGAGTGGTCCGAGGATCTCGTAAGGCCCGAGCTTCGCGCCGCGACCGAGCATTCCGGCTCCCCGTCGGCTTCGCTTCGTTCCCGGACAATGTCCTCCCGTTTCGGCGCCGGCGTCAACAGATATCGGCGACCGCCCCCCATCCGCGACTCGGCGGGGAGGCCCCGGGTGCAAGAATCGGCGGCGTGAGCGCGCCCCTCGACCTCGCCGGCCTCTCGGCCGCCCTGTCGAGGCTCCCGGCCCGAACGGAAGAGGACGTCCCCGCGGCGCGCAAGGCGGCGGTCGCCGCGGTCCTTCGGGAAGCGCCCGCAGGCGTCGAGCTTCTCTTCATCCGGCGCGCCGAGCACCCGCGCGACCCCTGGTCGGGGCAGATGGGCCTTCCGGGCGGAAGGGTGGACCCGGGCGACGCCTCGCCGCTCGCCGCCGCGCTCCGTGAGACCCGGGAGGAGATCGGGCTCGACCTCGAGGCGGGGGGGCGGCCGCTGGGCCGGCTGTCCGAGGTGCGGACCCACCTGCCCCTCGGGACCGTGCCCCACAGCGTCGTGCCCTTCGCGTTTGCGGTGGACGGGGACCCGGTCCTCCGCCCGAACCACGAGGTCCAGGAGACGCTCTGGGTGCCCCTCTCGTTCCTCGCCGACCGGCGTAACCGGAGCTCGTTCACGTGGGTGAGGAAGGGGCTCCCTCTCCCGATGCCCTGCATCACGTACAGGGGCCGAGTCGTCTGGGGCCTGACGCTCCGGATCGTCGACGAGCTCCTGGAGGTCGGAGCGGGCTGACGCGGCCGCCGGGGGTGCTCAGCCCCCGGGCGACCTGAGGCGCTTTCCGGCCACGACGTGGAACGTCGTGACCTTGAGGTCGGTGCCTTTCAGGTCGCGCCCCTCGCCCGCCGGCGTGAGCGAGAGCCGCCACTGGTAGATCCCGGAGAGGAAGGGCTGGAGGAGGGCGGCGAGAGCGTCGAACTGCCCGCTCGCCTCGTACCTCACGGCGCTCGCCTCGTCGGCCCAGAACGTCACGGAAAGGGCCTGTGACTTCCCCTTCAACCCTTCCACGAGGTAGGTCGCGAGGCATCCCGGCGTCTCGAGGAGGCGGGGCGCCACGTTCTCCTCGTAGGTCCTCTTCAGGTCGTCGAACCGGGCCGGCTCGACCCGGTGGTCGACGATCCGGAGGAAGAGCGCGCCGGAGTCGGCGGCTCCGGGGGCGTGCCGCGCCACCTCCACCGGGAAGGTCTCCACGGCGGGGTCGGGAAGGGGCGGTCGCTCGTCCGCGCCGAGCTTCGTGAGGTCCGCCTTCCACTCGGTCGCGGCGGAGAGGAAGGGGTCCGCCCCGTCGAGAAGCTCGTCGTAGCGGCCGCTGTCGATGTAGGCGTCCGCGTGCGCGGCGCTCTCCCAGAGGGTGAGGGAGTCGCAGGTGTCCTGCACCGACTCGGCCGTCGGGCGGAGGAGGGCGGCGAAGAGGCAGCCGTCCGTCTCGGCGAGCGTGGGGATGACCCGGCTCTCGTAGTACTCGCGGAACCCCCAGAGCGCGCCCTCGCGGAGGTTGGCCCTCAGGACTCGAAGGAACATCTGCAACCCCCTCAGGTGCTCCGCCGGACGATCACGAGCGTCCGGTCGTCGTGGAAGGGGACGCCTCTGGCGAAGGCGTCGAGGTCCTTCTCGAGGTTGGACGCCAACTCGCGCACCGGGAGGTGCCCGTGCCGGCTGGCGGCTTCCTGGAGACCGGCCTCGCCGAACTCCTCGTCTTCCGGGTTAAGGGCCTCGGTGATGCCGTCGGTGTAGACGAGGAGGGCGTCGCCGGGCTGGAGGGTCGAGTCCCCCGCGCCGTACTTCGCACCCGGGAGGAGGCCGAGCGGGACGCCGTTCGACTTGAGCCACTCGACCTCGCCCCCGGCCCTGAGGAGGAGGGCCGGGTTGTGGCCCGCGTTCGTCCACGTCATGCGGCCGGTCGACGGCTCCAGGATCCCGAGGAAGGCCGTCGCGTACTTCTCGGGGGGCGTCCGCTGGTGGAGGAGCTTGCCCACCTTCTCGCAGATCGTCTGCGGCGGGTCGTTCCCCTCGAGCGGCAGCGCGGAGAGGGCCTCCAGCGAGGCCGTCAGGAGGGATGCGGCGACGCCCTTCCCGGACACGTCGGCGACGAGGACCGCGCAGGTGGTGCCGTCGCCGCGAAAGAGGACCTTGTAGAAGTCGCCGGACACGCCGCGGGACGGGAGGTTCCCTCCGTACAGCTCCCAGCCGGGAATGTGCGGGAGGGTGGCCGGCAGGAGCGCGACCTGGATCTGGCGCGCCAGCTTCACCTCCTGCTCGAGCTTCTGGCGCTCCATCGCCTCCGCCACGAGCCGCACGTTGCGGATGCGCAGCGCGGCGACCGACGCGAGGGAGACGAGGAGCTCGAGGTCCTCGTCGCGGAAGCTGCGCACGCCGAGGGCCGCGCCGACGACGATCATCCCGAGCGCCCCCTGGGCGTCGAGGAGGGGCGCGGCGATGAAGCTGCGCAGGCCCGACATCATCAGGCTCTTGCTGGCCGCGAACCGCTCGTCGGACGCCGAGTCGACGACGTGCGCGACCATCCCCTTGTCGATGACCTCGTGGAGGAGGCTCTTGGAGTGCATCGGCCTCGACTCGCGCCCCTTGATCGACCTCCGGGCCGCGCAGACGTCGTTTCCGCCGCCGTCGCGGAGGTAGATGGCGGCCTCCTGCGGCTTGAGGTGCTCGAAGGCGCGGTCGAGGATCAGCTCGAGGAGCTCCTCGAGCGAGATCGAGCTCGCGAGGGCCTGGTTGACCTGGTTGAGCATGTGGAGGCGGTCGGCGGCCTTCCGCCCCGCGCTGCCGACCCCGGAGACGTCCGTCGCCCCCGACGTCGACTGCAGGAGCTCCCTCGCCGACCGGTAGATCACCGAGTCGCCCGACGGCGAGCCCTCCTCTCCCTGGATCTCGACGACGAGGACGCTCCCCCCGACGGAGATCGTGTCGGCATCCCGGAGCCGTCGGGCGCCCTCGATGGGGACCTCGTTCAGGCGCGTGCCGTTGTGCGAGCCGAGGTCCTCGAGGGACCAGCCCTCCTCGTCTTTCCGGATGCGGGCGTGCTCGCGCGACATCGCCCGGTCGGCGAGGGCCAGGTCGGCCCGGGAAGAGCGCCCGATGACGAGGGAGTCCCCCTCCACGTCGTGGTCGAAGCGGCGGCCGTCCGCGGACACGATTCTCAAACGGAGCGTCATCCGTCTCTCCCTCTGCTGCGACTGTCGGGCGGGAGTCTAGCGGAGGTCTCCGGTTCCGAGGACATGCGGGAGGGCCGGCATCGCGGATGCCGCGCCGCAGCGCGGCCGGAGGTCGTCTGCGCACCCGGGACGGAACGGCCGCCGAGAATCCCGGTCCGCAGGGGATGCGTAGAATCAGGGGTTCGTCGACGACGACGACGGGGGCGGCACGTTGAAACCGGAGGAGAGGGACGAGCGCATCCCGCGCTACATCGAGGCGACGGAAGCGCTGCGCGAGGGTCGTTACGGGGTGGAGGTCCCCGTCAACGGCGGCGCGGACGACGTCGACCGCCTCGGGCTGTCGCTCCGGAACCTCTCGGTCTCCCTCGAGCGGCGGTGGCGCGAGCTGGCCCAGCTGGACGCGATCTCGCGGAAGGTCAACGCCGGCGTCCTCCTCGACGACGTGCTCGACGAGCTCTACCGGGAGGGGCGGGACATCTTCCCGTACGACCGGATCGGCGTCTCGCTCCTGGAGGACGGGGGGAGCCTCGTGCGGGCGCGCTGGGCCAGGAGCGGGCTCGGCCCCATGCGCCTCGGAAAGGGCTACGCCGCCCCGCTTTCGGGCAGCAGTCTGGAGGCGGTCCTCCGGACGGGGGAGCCCCGCATCCTGAACGACCTCGTCGCCTACCTCCGGGAGAAGCCGGCCTCCGATTCGACGCGCCTCGTCGTCGAGGAAGGGGTGAAGTCCTCCCTGACCTGCCCTCTCGTGGCCAACGGCGTCCCCGTGGGGTTCATCTTCTTCTCGAGCGCAACGCCCGGGGTCTACACGGCTCGCCACGCGGAGACGTTCCAGCGGCTCGCCGGACAGCTCTCGGTCGTCGTCGAGAAGGCGCGCCTCGTCTCGGAGCTCACCGAGCAGAAGGCGGCCCTCGAGGTGCGCAGCGAGTTCATCCGGGGGATCTTCGGGCGGTACGTCTCCGACGCCGTGGTCCGCCAGCTCCTCGAGACCCCCGGCGGCCTCAGGATGGGGGGCGAGCGCCGGGTCGTCACGGTCGTGATGAGCGACCTGAGGGGGTTCACGCCCGAAGCCGAGCGGCTCTCGCCGGAAAGGGTCGTTTCGCTCCTGAACATCTACCTAGGCGAGATGTCGGACGTCGTCCTGCGGCACGGCGGGACGATCGACGAGTTCCTGGGGGACGCCGTCCTCGCTCTCTTCGGCGCCCCGATCGCGCGCGAGGACGACGCCCGCCGCGCGCTGGCGTGCGCCGTGGAGATGCAGTCGGCGATGGAGCGCGTCAACGCGCGCGCCGGCGACCTGGGGCTGCCCCAGATGGGGATGGGGATCGGCATCCACACCGGGGAGGTCGTCGCAGGCAACATCGGGTCCGAGAAGCGGGCCAAGTACGGTGTCGTCGGCTCGCCCATCAACCTGGCGTCCCGAATCCAGGGGTACTCGCTGGGGGGGCAGATCCTCGCGTCGGAGGAGTCGGTTCTCGCCGCAGGGGACGGCGTGTCGATCGGCTCCCGGTTCCAGGTCCATCCCAAGGGGGTTCGGGAGCCGGTCTCGATCCTGGAGGTCGTCGGCGTCGCCGGGACCCGCCTCGCCGTCCGCTCCGATTCCCTGACCCCGCTCGTTCCGCCGGTCGCGGTCCGCGTGGAGCGGATCGAGGGCGGCCTTGCCCAGGTCCCCTCCTCCGAAGGCCGGCTGCACGCCGTCGGGCGCTGGGAAGCGTCGCTCGAGACGACCCTTCGCCTCCAGCCGCGCGACGAGGTGAGGCTCGACCTTCCGGGCGGTTTCATGGTGAGCGCGAGGGTCCTCGGTCTCGCGGGGCGGGGGGAGGGCGTGCGAGTGCGATTCGACGGCCTGTCCGCCGGCGCGTCGCGGGTCCTCCGCGAGCTCGCGGAAGGGTCCGCCGTCCGTTCCGCGGAGTGAGCGCTCCGCGACGCGTCGGCCGACCCGCGAGGTGTCCGGCCTGTCGGCAGCGCGCGGGAGGATAATCGGCCCTGGAACCCGCTCTCTTCTCTCGCGAGAACGATCCGGAGGCGACCATGCCGAGCATCGGACAGCGGCGTCACAAGCGTTACGAGGTTCACGACGTCCACGGGGCGCTGCTCTTTCGGACGACGGTCCAGGTCAAGAACCTGAGCGTGTCGGGGCTCGCCCTCGAGACGGCCGAGCGTCTCCAGCTCGGACGGACGTACGCCATCCGTCTCGCGGGAGACGGCGACGCGGTGGACGTCTCGGGGACGATCCGTTGGTGCCACCTCGCGAGCTCCCGGCCGAAGGACGGGGGCGAGCCGAGGGCCGTCTACGAAGCCGGCCTCGCGTTCGAGGAGATCTTCACCGAGAAGGCGAGGGGGCTGCTCGGGTTCCTCGAGCACCACGTCGTCCTGTCTCCTCACGAACGCCTGACGGGACGTTTCCGGGCGGAGGCGCTCAGGCCGGCGGAGCTCGAGGCGCGCTACGAGTTCGAGGTCCTCAGGCTGAGCCTCGGCGGAATGCTGGTCAGGACCTCCCTCGAGGCCTCGCTCGGCGACGTGTACGGCCTGGAGCTGCTCCTGCGCGACGGTCTCGTCTCCCTGGACGGGAGGGTGGCGTACTCGCAGCGCGGCGACGCCGTGAAGGGCGAGGTGGCGACGCAGCTCGGAATGGAGTTCCTCGAGATGTCCGAGGAGGCTCGCCGTTCCGTCGCGGGCTTCATCGCTGCCGAGCTGGAACGCCCGGACGGGGGCCGGCCGGCCGCCGACTAGAATCGCCCGGCGCCGGCGGCGCGCGGAGGCCCGATGCGGATCGCCACCTGGAACGTGAACTCGGTCAACGCGCGCAAGGAGCGCCTCCTCACGTTCCTGGTGCGGCACCGTCCCGACGTCGTCTGCCTGCAGGAGCTGAAGACCGAGAGCCCGGGGTACCCCTTCGAGGAGCTGCGCGCGGCGGGATACGAGAGCGCCGTCCTCGGCCAGAAGACGTACAACGGCGTCGCCATCCTCTCGCGCGAGGCGCCGGCCGACGTGGCGACCGGTTTCGGCGACGGGGGCGACGAGAGCCAGTCCCGCCTCGTGGCGGCCACGGTCGGAGGGCTCCGCATCGCGTCGGCCTACATCCCGAACGGCAAGGAGGTCGGCTCGGAGAAGTGGCCCTACAAGCTCGACTGGCTCGCCCGGCTGGCGGTGTGGGCGGGCCGGCAGGCGGGAGGGCCGCCTCTCGTCCTTTGCGGCGACTTCAACATCGCCCCGGAGGAACGTGACGTCGCGAACCCCGCCGCCTGGGCCGATTCCGTCCTCTGCCACCCCGACGTGCGCGCGGCCTGGGAGGCCCTCCTCGCGACCGGCCTCGTCGACTCGTTCCGGCTCCACCACCAGGAGGGCGGGCACTACTCCTGGTGGGACTACCGCATGCTCGGGTTCCCGAAGAACGACGGGCTGAGGATCGACCACGTCCTCCTCGCCAGCGAGCTGGCGCCGCGCTGCACGGGGGCCTTCATCGACCGCGACGAGCGGAAGGGAAAGCTCCCTTCCGACCACGCGCCCGTCTTCGCCGAGCTGACCTGAGGGGGGAGAGCCGCTCCCCGGTGCGCGTCGGCGGCCCCCCGGGGAGCACGCGCGGCCGGCTCAGTCCTTCGGGATCTTCGCCGCGTTTACCGTCAGCCACTCCTCGAAGGTCTGGAGGCGCGGGTTCAGGGAGCGGCTGGAGTCGAGGTCGCGCAGCCGGCAGAAGTCGTCGCTGAAATCCCGGTTGAACTGGAACATGTTCGCGAGGTCGTCCGCACCGGGGAAGCCGAACGTCCGGTAGACCTCGGGCGGGACGTACGCGTAGACGACCTCCTCGCCGAGGGCGCGGGAAAGCGCGGCGGCCATCTCGGCGCCGGTCAGGTGCTCGCCGGCGACACCCACGGTCTTCCCGGCGAACTCCCCGCCCCGCCGGAAGACCCCGTACGCGCAGCGGCCGATGTCCTCGGCGGCGATGCCGGGGAGCTTGCGGTCGGCCATGGGGAGGACGAACGCGAGCTTCCCGTCGGCGCCGCGCTTCGGCCCGGAGCCGAAGTAGATCAGGTTGTCCCAGTAGAACGACGTGTGGAAGAACGTCGTCGGGACGCCCGAAGCCGCGAAGAGCGCGTTCGCCTCGCCCTTGGCGTCGAAGTGGGGGACCTTGTAGCGCTCCAGCAGGGTCGGCATCCGGTCGTCCTCGAGCGGCACGAAGAGGCGCGTGTCCTCGAGGGTCGACCAGACGACGTGGGCGACGCCCGCGTCGCGGGCCGCCCGGGCGAGCGCGCCGGCCTGCGCCAGCTCCTTTTCCGGGGAGAAGTGCTCCCAGAAGTTCGTCACGCAGAAGGCGCCGTGAACGCCGTCGAAGGCCGCCTTCAGGCTCTCCACGTCGTCGAGGTCGGCCCCGACGACCTCGGCCCCGAGCCCTGAGAGGACCCGGGCCTTGTCGGACGTGGTGTTCCGAGTGACGGCGCGGGCCGCGAACCCGCCCTGCGGGTCGTCGAGGATGGCTCTCACGAGGCCTCCGCCCTGGGCGCCGGTCGCTCCGATGACGGCGATGACTTTCTTCTCGGCCATGGCTTCGCTCCTTTCGCCCGGCGAAGGGCTCTACTGACTCCGGTCCGAGGTCGTGGTCGGATGCTACCCGCTTGCTCCTCGAGCCCGAAACCCGCGTTTACGCACCCGGACCGGGCGATCGAAGTCTAGAATCCGGCCACTTTCGATCTCGGGAGGTCCTCCGATGGCTCGCAGCCCGCTCTTCCGTCAGCTTCGCCGCGCCCTTCGCCTCGCCGCGCTCCCGCCGGGAGAGGGCTCGCGTATCTCGCCCGGCCGGGCGCCTGTCGCCGCGAGCCCGACGCGCCGGGATGCCCTCCGGATGGGCGGCCTCGCGATCGCCGGCCTCGCCGCGACCCGGTGCGCCTCATCCGTTCCCGGTGCCTCGGCCGCTGCGTCCGGCCCAGCCGGCCCCGACGAGGTCCTCGTCGTCGGCGGGGGCGTGGCCGGCCTGACGGCGGCCTTCCGCCTGAAGCAGGCGGGCGTCTCCGTCCGGGTCGTCGAAGCCCAGGAGCGGGTCGGCGGCCGGATGCTCAGCCTGAACGGCCACTTCCCCGAGGGGATCGTCGCCGAGCTCGGGGCCGAGCTGATCGACACCGACCACGTGAGCCTTCGGGGCCTGGCCGGCGAGCTCGGGCTCGAGCTGGACGACCTCCTCGTCGAGCCGCCCGGCGTCACGGAGACGCTCTTCTTCGCAGGCGCGCGCCGGAGCGAGGCGGAGATGGTCGAGGCGATGCGCCCGGTCGTCGCGGCGGCCCGGCGCGACCTCGCGCTCCTCGGCGCGGAGCCCGACGCGGGCTACGACGGCCCCGAGGCCGCCCGGCTCCTCGACGCGCTCTCGATAACGGCCTGGCTCGAGAAGTCGGGGATCACCGGGTGGGCGAAGACGCTCGTGGAGGTCGCGTTCGAGTCGGAGTGCGGCCTTCCCCCTGGCGACCAGAGCTGCCTCAACTTCCTCCTCTTCGCGAGCTTCGAGCCCGACCACCCGAAGCTCTACGGCGACAGCGACGAGCGGTTCCACATCCGGGGCGGCAACGACCAGGTCCCGCGGCGGCTCGCCGAGAGGCTCGGCGAGGCCGTCGTCCGCGGGGCGAAGCTCGAGGCGCTTCGTACGGGGAGCGACGGGCGGTACGTCGCCACGATCCGGCAGGGGGGGGCGAGCCGCGAGGAGCGGGCCTCGCACGTCGTCCTCGCGCTCCCGTTCACGCTCCTTCGGGACGTGCGCCTCGACGTGCCGCTCACGCCGCGGAAGAAGCGTGCGATCGCCGAGCTCGGCTACGGGACGAACGCCAAGCTGATGACCGGCTGGTCGCGGCGCGAGTGGCGCCTCTCGCACGGTTCCACCGGGACCGTCATGACGGACGCCGGCTTCCAGATCGCGTGGGAGACGAGCCGGGCCCAGAACGGGTCGGCGGGCGTCCTGACGAACTTCACGGGCGGCGCCGAGGGGCTCGCGGCCGGCCTCGGTACGGCCGCGGAGCGGGCCGTCGAGCTGGCCGGGCGGCTCGACGGGATCTTCCCGGGGATCTCGGCCCACCACAGGCTCGCCCAGGCGGTCCGCTTCCACTGGCCGACCCACGAGTGGACGCGCGGCAGCTATGCCTGCTACCGGGTCGGGCAGATCACCGCCTTCGGAGGCGCGGAGGCGGAGCCCGAGGGCCGGGTCTTCTTCGCGGGCGAGCACACCTCGTCGGACTTCCAGGGCTTCATGGAGGGGGCCTGCGAGTCGGGCGAGCGGGCGGCGAAGGAGGTCCTCGCGGCGATGGGTCGAGCGGAAGGGGCCGCGGCGTGAGAGGGCTCGTCGCGGTCTCCCTCCGCCTCCTCGTCCCGGTCGTCGCCCTTTCCCTCGCTGCGGACGCGCCGGCGGACACGGCCGTCGGCACGCTGACGGTGAAGGGCAAGCCGACGCCGCTCCGCCACGTCGTCGCGACGCGGGAAAGGGACCCGGACGAGGCGGGCCGGACCTGGCTCGTCCTCCTCGCGACGGACCGGTTCGTCGACCCCGCGGAGCGCTCTCCCGGACGGCTACGGTCCCTCGCGGCCCGGGAGAAGGTGAAGGGGGTCCGGATCCTCTGGGCGGAAGGGCTGGATCGGGTCGAGGTCGTCCCGTACCACGCCGACCTGCCGGTGAGCGGGACGCGCGGACCCGAGCGCCCGACGCTCGACCTGACGCGCCTCGACGAGAAGCGGGTCGAGGCCGACTTCCGCTCGAAGATGCTGGGACAGGACTGGCACTTCCAGGCCCGCGTCGCGGCGACGATCGCGCAAGGGGGAGTCTTCGAGCCGGAGCCGGAGGCGATGCTCGAGTCGCGGGTCGGGGAAGGGGGGGCGAGCCCGGACACGGCAAAGAAGCTGGAGCTGGGGAAGCTCGGCTACGAGTACACGGAGGAGAGCTTCTTCGTGGCCGTCAAGGACGCGAACGTCCCGGCCGTGAAGCTCTTCCTCGACCTCGGCCAGTCGGCGAACGCCGTCGAGTCGGCGACCGGGCACGTCCTCGTGACCGCGTCGATGTTCTGTGCCTACGAGCCGAAGGAGGTGCGGGGCGAGGTCGTGCGGCTCCTCCTCGCCGCCGGTGCGGACCCGAAGGCGAGGGACGGCAACGGCGCCTCCGCCCTCCTCTGGGCGGCCCAGTCGTGCCCGCTCGACGCCGTGAAGGCCCTCGTTTCGGCGGGCGCCGACGTGAACGGGAAGGCGAAGGGGGGCGGGACCCCCCTGATGATGGCGGAGGTCTTCAAGCGCGACGACGTGGCGAAGGTCCTCCGGGCGGCGGGGGCGAAGTAGCGCGGGGGGCCGGGGCCGCGCACCGGGGCGCGCGCCGTCGAGGAGGGCACGGAGGCGCCGCCCGAGGGCCTGCCGGAGCCCGGACGCCCGTAGGAAACTCCGCGGGAGGTCGCCGATGACACTTTCCCGCACGAAAGGTCCTTCGAGCCCACGAACCGCTCTCCTCGGGCCGCTCTTCGCCGTCGTCGAGCGCTGGATCCCGAGCGCCCTCGTCTTCGCCATCCTCCTGACGGCCGTCGTGGCGGCCCTCGCGCTGCTCCTCACGGACGCCGGCCCGGTGCAGGTCCTCGCCGCCTGGGGCGACGGTCTCTCCGGCCTCCTCGCCTTCATGACCCAGATGGCGCTCATCCTCCTCCTGGGGCACGCGCTGGCGCACACGCGGTCGGTCCGCCGGCTCCTGGCGTCGGTCGGCGGCGCGCCGAGAACGCCTCGTCAGGCCTACGTCTTCGTCTTCCTCGTTGCCGCCGCGGCGTCGCTCGTGACCTGGGGGCTCGGGCTCGTCGTCGGGGCGCTTCTCGCCAGGGACGTCGCCGCGCAGTCGAGGGCGAGGGGCCTGAAACTGCACTTCCCGCTCCTCGTTGCCGCCGCGTTCTCCGGCTTCGTCGTGTGGCACATGGGCTACTCCGGCTCCGGCCCTCTGACGGCGGCGACGGAGGGCTCGTTCCTCGCGAAGCGGCTGGGGCGGACGATCCCGGTCTCGGAAACGACGTTCGCAACCTGGAATCTCTTCGCGGCGGCGGCCACCGTCGTCGTCGTGGCGGGCGCCCTCGCCGCGGTGGCGCCGCGGGACGGCGACTCCGTAAGGGAACTCGAGGTCGACGCCCGCGAGGCCGGGCCGAAGGTCGAAGAGGAGGTCGTCACCCCGGCGGACCGCGCCGACGCGAGCCGCGCCCTCACGGCGCTCCCGGGCGTCGCCCTTGCCGGCTGGCTCGTCCTGCACTACTCCCGGGGCGGCTCGCTGACGTTGGACGTCGTGAACTGGACGTTCTTCGCCCTCGTCCTCCTCCTCGTGCGCCACCCGTTCGAGCTGGGCGCCCTCGTGAGGAACGCGGCCGCGACCGTCGGCGACATCCTCCTCCAGTTCCCGCTCTACGCCGGGATCCTGGGGATCATGACGGCCTCGGGGCTGATCGGCGTCTTCTCGGACCTCTTCGTCCGCGTCTCCTCGCCCGAAACCTTCGGCGTCCTGTCGTTCCTCTCGGCGGGTCTCGTGAACTTCTTCGTCCCTTCGGGCGGAGGCCAGTTCGCCGTGCAGGGACCGATCCTGCTCGACGCCGCGGCCCGGCTCGGGGTCTCCCCTTCCGTCGCCGTCATGGCGATCGCCTACGGCGACCAGTGGACGAACATGATCCAGCCCTTCTGGGCCCTCCCGCTCCTCTCGATCGCGGGGCTGAAGGTGCGCGACATCCTCGGCTACACGACGGTCACGCTGATCGCCTCCGGGCTGGTCTTCGCCGCGACGCTCCTCCTCCTCGGGGCGGGGTAGGGAAGACGTCTCCTACGGCGCGTCCCCGGTCCGGCGCGCGAAGGAGCGCACTTCGCCCCAGTCCACCTCGAAGGCGTCCCCCTTGCCGCCGGGTGGCAGCCGGAGGAGGAACGAGGCCGGGTAGTCGCGCGCGACCCAGCGGCGCTCGCCCGCCGGGACGAAGACGAGCGGCCCGATCAGGTCGATCTCGACGCGCAGGTCGTCCCCGTCGGCCGCGATCTCGTACCGGAAGAGCCCGTCCTCGAACCGTCCGAGTGGCGGCGGCGTACCGCCGGGCGCCCGCGCGGGAGGCGGCTCGCCGATCCAGGGCGGGAGGACCTCCGTGAGCCAGAGGAACCCCCGGTTCGTCAGGACGATGATCCCGAGGTCGTGCTTCGGCGCGTGGGCGAGGAGGGCGCTATGCCCGTCGACGTTCCCGGCGTGCCAGATCATGGCGTGACCCAGGAACTCGCGGGTGGAGACCCCGTAGCCGTAGGGCACCGTCTCCCCGGAGCTCAGGCGTGCGGGCGTCGCGAGGCGGCGGAGGGCCGGCGGCGCCCCGTCGGGCCCGGCGAGCCCCTTCCGGAGCCACTCCGCGAGGGCGGCAGGCGTCGCGCAGAGGCCGCCGTCCCCCTCGTAGGCGGCCCGGCTGGCGTCGAGCGGCGCGAGCTGGCCCGACGGAGCGAAGCCGCCCACGAAGCCCCCGGGAGGGAGGTCGTGGCACGGCCCGATCCCCTCGAGACCGGCGGGGCGGAGGACCCGGTCGGCGAGCACCTCGTCGAAGGGGCGGCCCGCGACACGCTCGACGAGGACGGCGAGCGCCTTGTAGTTGGTGTTGCTGTAGGACCAGCGCTCGCCCGGCGGGAAGCGGCGGGGAGCCGACGCTCCGAGCGCGAGGTACGCCGCCTTCGGCGTCTCCGGACGGTCGCCGAGCGCCCGGTAGCCGTCCAGCCAGAGGAAGTCGGCGAGCCCCGACGTGTGCGTCAGGAGGTGAGACACCCGCAGGTCGGGGTCGGTCGCGAACCACTCGGGAAGGTGGTCGCGGACGGGGGCGTCGAGCCGCACGAGTCCCTCGTCGACGAGCGCGAGGACGGCCGCGGCGGTGAACTGCTTCGAGATCGACCCGACGGGGAAGACGGAGCGAGAGGTCGGGGGCCCTTCGCCGTCGCGGACGGAACCGTAGCCCTTCTCGAAGACGACCTCGCCGCGCCGGAGGACCGTCACGTGCGCCGCGCGGACCTCTTCGCGCGCAAGGAACCCGCGGAGGACCTCGTCCAGCTTCCCGAGGTCGGGCTCTCCGGCCGCGGCTCGAGCGGCTTCCTCGGGGGAGATCCGCGACGATTCGATCCGCCCGTCGCGGCCGCAGGCCGCCGCGAGGGCCGCCAGCGCCAGAAAGGTCGCACACGTCGTCCGCCGTCTCACGAGACCTCCGTATCGTCCGGGCTGAACCGTGACGGTAGGATACGGGAGCCGGCCCTCTCGCACCGACCGGCGGCGGCCGATCCCCGGGGTGCGCCGTCGGAGGGAAGGGGGCCTTCCCGGACTACCGCATCTTCCTCACGCGGACCTCGATCCCCTTCTCGTCTGCGAGGAGGGAGACGAGCCGCTGCGGGTCGGTCTCGCCGAAGTGGTAGGGATAGAGGATGCGGGGCCGGAACGCCCGCGCGGCGTCTGCGACCATCTCGGGCGTCATCGTGTAGGGGAGGTTCATCGGGAGGAAGGCGACGTCGACTCCCTCGAGCGCCTTCATCTCCGGGACGTTCTCCGTGTCGCCCGCGACGTAGACGCGCGTCGTCCCGAAGGTCACGACGTAGCCGTTCCCCTCGCCCTTCGGGTGGAACGGCGAGCCGTCGGGCCTCTTCGCGACGAGGTTGTAGGCGGGGACCGCCTGGACGGGGACTCCCTCGACGGTCGTCGCCTCTCCGTTCCGGAGGACCGTCGCTCCCTCGAACTTCCCGGCGCAGGCGGGGGCGACGACGAGCTTCGTCGCCGGCGTGAGGACCGCGGCGAGGGCCGCGGGGTCGAGGTGGTCTCCGTGGGCGTGCGTGATGAGGACGACGTCGGCCTTCGGGAGCGTCGAGTAGTCGGCGAGCTTTCCGTAAGGGTCGACGTGGAGGACTTTCCCGGCGAAACGGAAACAGAGGCTGCCGTGCCCGACGAACGTCACCTCGAGGTCTCCGCGGGTCGTGGGGATCGAGTCCTTCTCGAGCACCGGGGGCTCCGCAACGGCGACGGCCGCGAGGATGAGGGCCGGGGCGAGGGTCGCCAGGAGCGTCACTGCGGCCTGGAGCGGTATCCGTTCCTCCATCGGGTCCTCCCGGCGGCCGGTGGGCGGCCGCACGTCACGCCGAGTCTGATCCAGAGATCCCCGTCGCGTCGAGCCGGGGATTCGGGGCGCGAACCTCGCTTCCCGGAATCTCGTACTTGTGGTCTTCAAGGGAGAGTCCGGGCCGGGCGGCTCGAAGGACCGAAACGGCGGTCGAGGTCCGGGCCCGGATTGCAGGAGGGAAATCCCGTATGCAGGATCTCGGAGCTTCGCGCCACGCCCGTTCGACCACGCCTTCGACGGGAGCCTCGTCTCCGCCCCGATCGGGCGCGTGGCGGCCGAGGGCCGCCGTCGTCGTCTTCGGGTCGCTTCTCGCGTTACCGGCGACGGCGATCGAGTTCCGCGTCCACCCGGCGCCACCGGTTCACCTCGTCGACGTCGACGCGCGGCACGGCGTGCGGAGCGCGATGCTCCAGAACCTCGCGGTCCTGAACCCGGACGGGACGGCCGTGACCCTCGACCGGATCCGGGTCGAGATCCGGGCCGGCGAGCGCGTCCGCCAGGAGCACGCGTTCGACGCCTCCGACCTCGACGCGGCCGGCGCGCGGATGGCGAAGCTCCGGGAGATGGGCGCGCTCCAGCTCTACGATTTCGCGTTCCAGACGAGCCGCTACCTCCCCGCCGGGACCGCGCTCGCCGCGTCGCGGGCCCTGCCGGCCCGTTCGGCTCTCGTCCTCAACGGCATTCCGCTGCTGATTCGCGGCCCCGCCGACTCCATGCGGATCGTGGCGGAGGGGAAGGGCGGAGGGGGGACCCCCTTGCAGGCGGCGCTGGACGTCCCGCTCGGCGTCTACGCCCAGAAGAACGCCTACCGCTTCCCGCTGGAAGGGGCCTGGCTCGTCGCGGTCGGACCCGCCTTCTCCGAGCCTCACCGCTGGGCCCCGAACGAGGAGTTCGCGCTCGACGTCGTTCGCGTCGGCGCGTCGGGCCGGACCTGCGGCGGCCCGTGCTCGAAGGTGGGCGACTACTACGGCTACGGCCAGCCCGTCGTCGCCGTCGCGGACGGCGAGGTCGTCGCCGTCGAGGCGGGGCAGGAAGAGGCGGTTCACAGGTTCCGCCAGCCGGGGGAGTCCGGAGAGGCATTCCTGGCGCGGACGATGGCGGAGCAGTCGAAGCTCCTCGCGCGCGGCGCGCCGGGCGTCGGCGGCAACTACGTCGTCCTCCGGCACTCCGGCGGCGAGTACTCGCACTACGCCCACCTCGCCGCCGGAAGCGTCCGGGTGAAGCCTGGGGAGAGGGTCCTGCGCGGGCAGGCGCTCGGAAAGCTCGGCCACACCGGCAACAGCACCGAGCCGCACCTCCATTTCACCGTCGCGGACGGCCCGGACCCGCTCTACGCGCGAAGCCTCCCGGTGCGCATCGAGGGGCTGACGACGGTCGACGGGCCGCAGGAGCCCGTCTACCCGCAGAGCGGGTGGCTCGTGGAGACGACGCCGACGGTGGGCGCGAAGCGATAGGCGCCGCCGCACGGGTCAGGAGCCGCCGGCCGGCCGGCCGCGCGAGCTCGACGACGACGCGCTGCGCCGGGACCGGGAGACGGAGCGAACCTGCCGGGAATCCCGAGGTAGGAGCGGGCGGCCTCCCCGACATATCCTCGGCTCGGACGCGGTGACGGCGGCCGAGCGCCGATCCGCCCCAGGAGGCCCCGTGGACGACTCCCGCGAGCCGGTGGCGATCTCTCCCGTCCGTGTGGAGACGAGGTTCCTGACGCGCGTCTACGGCTGGATGGCCGGGGGGCTCGTCGCGACCGCCCTCATGGCGTGGGTCACCCTCTTGACTCCCGCGCTCCTCCAGCTCGTCTTCGGCAACAGGTTCGTCTTCTACGGCCTCCTGATCGGCGAGCTGGCGCTCGTGGCCTGGCTGAGCGACCTCGTGGGCCGGATGTCGGCTTCGACCGCCGCGATCGTCTTCGTCGCCTACTCGGCGCTGAACGGGCTCACGCTCGCGAGCGTCTTCCTCGTCTACACCTCGGGCTCGATCGTCTCGACGTTCGTCGTCACCGCCGGGACTTTCGGCGCGATGAGCGCCTACGGCCTCGTCACGAGCCGGTCGCTCGACGGGCTCGGCTCCTTCGCCTTCATGGGGCTCATCGGCGTCATCCTCGCGATCGTCGTGAACCTCTTCCTCCAGAGCTCGATGCTCGAGTTCGTGATCAGCTGCGTGGGGGTGATCGTCTTCGTCGGCCTGACGGCCTACGACACGCGGAAGCTGAAGCTGATGGCGGCGCGCGTCGACGCGGACTCGGAGGAAGGGCAGAAGGGGGCGATCCAGGGTGCCCTCGCTCTCTACCTCGATTTCGTGAACCTCTTCCTGATGCTGCTCCGCCTCCTCGGAAGCAGGCGCTAGGAGAGGGAGCGGGAAAAGGCCAGCCGGGAGCCGTCATGAACGCGCCGGGAAGAGCCTTCGCGATACGTTCCGCTTCCGTCCTCGCGATCGTCTCCGTCGGGCTGGCCGCTGCGCCCCGGGCCTGGGCCCAGGAGCGGACGGCCCTCGCGGTCTCCGCCCCCGTTCTGAAGTGGCAGCGGGGCGGCTGCTTCAGCTCGTGGTGCCAGACCGGCTGGTATTCGTCGCCCGCTGCCGCGGACCTCGACGGCGACGGTCCGGCGGAGGTCGTCTGGGGCTCATACGACGTCGTGGCTCTCGACGGCGCCACCGGCACCCTGAAGTGGAGGGCGCCGAACGGTTCGCGCGTGTGGCCCGGGGTCGCCGTGGCCGACCTCACCGGCGACGGGCTTCTCGAAGTGGTCGTCGGCCGGGGATCGGACCAGGTGACGGTCTACGACCGGGACGGGAACGTCCTCTGGACCCGCAACCCGTTCGGCGGCGGCGAGGTCCGGACGCTCGCGGTCGAGGACGTCGATACCGACGGAATCCTCGAGGTCGTCGTGGGACGCGCGAGCGGCGGCGCGACGAAGCAGCTGAACGTCTACGACGCGGCCGGGAACGTCCGCTCCGGCTGGCCCGCGCGGCGGGACGGGGAGGCGGGATACGGCTGGGGGATGTACAACGAGAACGTCGCGGTGGCGGACCTCGATGGCGACGGCGACAAGGAGCTGATCGGCCCGACCGACACCCACTACGTCACGGCGCTCGACCGCGGCGGCAACCAGCTCCCCGCGAATGCGGTCTATGGAGCGGGGAAGGTCTGGAGCCAGGTGGGCGTCCACGTGGACCACGCGGTGGACCTGAGGGGCTACGCGAACTGCGGGGTCGAGCACCGCCCCAACTTCGCGGACTCGGCTCCCGTCGTCGGCGATCTGGACGGGGACGGCGTGCGCGAGATCGTCATCGTCGGGAACGTCTACAACTGCGGGGCGAGCCCGTACGCCAGCCTCTACCAGATGCCCTTCGTCTTCCGCCTCGACCGGACGCGCGCCTCCGGCAGCGGCTGGGACTGGACGGTCCTCCCGACGCCGGGCGCGGGAAGCGGCCCGCTCTCCGAGGACTATTCGGTCATCGAGACCGTTCCGCCGAATCCCGTCCTCGCGGACCTCGACGGCGACGGGAAGAAGGAGATCCTCTTCCCCTCGTACGACGGCAGGCTCCACGCCTACTGGCTCGACCGGACCGAGCACGGCAGCTGGCCGTACGACGTTCCCGGCACGGGGATCCGCTTCGCGAGCGAGCCGGCGGTGGCCGACCTCGACGGTGACGGGTACGCCGAGGTCCTCTTCACGTCGTGGCCGCAGAAGTCCGTCGGCGGGACGGGCCGTCTTCACGTCCTCGATTTCCTCGGGAACCTTCTGCACGCGGTCGACCTCCCGGCGCCCTTCGGCGGCGCGACCTGGAACGGAGGTCTCGGCGCGCCGACGCTCGCGGACGTCGACGGCGACGGCGAGCTCGAAGCCGTCGTCGGGACGGTCTCCTCGGGCGTCGTCGCCTATGACCTGCCGGGCACGGGCAACGCCCGCGTCCTCTGGGGAACCGGGCGCGGGAACCTGCGGCGGACGGGCGCCGCGCCGGGTCCGGCGGGACCACCCGCCCCCTCGCGCCTCCATACGCTCACGCCGTGCCGGCTCCTCGACACGCGCCTCGCGGCCGGGCCGCTCGGGAGCCCCTCGCTCGCGGCCGGGGCGCGCCGGCTCTTCCCGCTCAACGGCACCTGCGGGATCCCTCCCGGGGCCAGGGCCATCTCGACGAACCTGACGGTCGTCGCTGGAGGAGCCGGCGGCTCGCTCGTCGTCTGGGCCGGCGACGGCGACCTGCCCGGCACGTCGAACCTCAGCTTCGCGGCGGGGCGCGCCCGCGCGAACAACGGCGTCCTCGAGCTCGCCCGGGACGGCACGCGAACCCTCTGGGTGAAGAACACCGCCGCTTCGCCCGTCGACGTCATCCTCGACGTCAACGGCTACTTCGAGTAAGAACGTCGCTGCGATTCGCGGGGCTCCCGGGGCGGGGAGCGGGAGTCCCTCTAGGGCTCCTCGACTTCCCACTCGTCGATCGACCATCCATCCTCGTCGCAGAGGCATCGGGCGACCGGGAGTTTTCGCGGGTGGAACGACGTACTGCCCGGGAAGATCCTCTCGAGACCGCACTCGGCCCTCGCCACGTGCTCCTCGAGGTACGCCATCGCTTCGGACTCCTTCGCGAAGACCCGCTCGACGTAGCTGGAGCCGGCGTCGTCCTCGGAGGGGCCGTCGTGCGACATGACGAGCCAGACTTTCATGCGTGCCTCTCCAGGGTTTCGCTTCTCGGGGTTCCCCTCGTGTCGGTACTGCCAGCCGCCACGGCCCGATCCGCCGTGGGAAGAGTAGCCCAGGCCGGTCGGAAGCGCCCGTGGAGGCCGGGCATCGGCAACGCGGCGGAGCGCCGCTCCCCGGCCCTCACCGGAAGTCGTGGCTCGGGGGCGTGCTCTCGCGGTGCCGCGGGTACGGCGGCGAAACGGGCTTCCTCATCTCGGGGATCGGCTCGTCGAGGCTCATCCTCTCGAAGCGCTCGGCGCGGATCGAGAGCGTGCCGTCCTTCTTCTGGAGGCGCCCCTCGACGACGAGAGCGGGGGAGCCGACGACGAGGGAGCGGTTCTCGCGGAAGAGGTCGGGGCGGAGGATCGCCTGGCACATCCCGGTCTCGTCCTCGAGCGAGAGGAAGACGAAGTCCTTCGCGGTGCCGAGGCGCTGCCTCACGACGATGACGGCGGCGGCCTTCACCGTCGATCCGTCGGGGGCCTTCACGAGCTCGGCGGCGGAGGAAACGGGCGCCCGGGGCACGGAGAAGCGCGCGGTGCGCGCCCGCGACCGGGGCGCGCGCGGAGGCCGGCACCGACGACGTGTGGCTGGGGCGGGGCGGCGAAGAGCGTCAGCTCGGCCGGCGGGATGCCTGCAGCGGGTGCCGCCACAGGAGACCCGGGAAGCGCGCGAAGTCGCGGTCGGTCGTCACCCACTCGCACCCCGACTCGACCGCGAGCGCCGCGAGCCAGGCGTCCGGGACGAGGTTCCCCTTCACACCGCACTCCCGGCAGAGCCGCGTGAAGATCTGCCAGTGCCTCGGACCCGGTACGATCCCGACGGCATTGGCGCGGTCGCGGACCTCGTGGACGAAGGCGAGCGCGCTCTCGAGCGGCGTCGGCTCGCGAAAGACCTTCGGGTGTGTGACGACGCGCAGGAACCCGCTCAGGACGAGGTCGGAGACGCCGTAGGCGGAGTCGGCCCCGAGGGTTGCCTCGAGCCACTTCCGGTACTTCGTGTGGTCGGGGGCGTCGCGGCGGTGAGCGTGGACGAGGACGTTAACGTCGAACAGGAGCACGCGGCTCCTCCATGACGTCGAGGAGCGCGGCGCCGTCGTCCAGGTCGACGCCGGGCCGGAGCCCCTTTCCGCCGAAAGTCGTCAGCCGCACCGGTGAGGCCTTCCTCCCGGTGCGCTTGCCCGCGAGGGACTCCCGGAGCGCGTCCTCGATGACGGCGGTCAAAGTCGTCCCCTTCTCGAGGGCCCGGCGGCGCGCCTGATCCAGCAGGGGGTCGGGGAGGTGGATCGTCGTCCTCATACATCGAAGCATATCAGGCGCACATCGTGATGCATCGCTTGGCCTCACCGGAAGTCGTGGCTCGGCGGAGTGCTCTCGCGGTGGCGCGGGTACGGTGGTGAGACCGGCGTTCGCAGCTCGGGGATCGGCTCTTCGAGGCTCATCCTCTCGAAGCGCTCGGCGCGGATGGAGAGGGTGCCGTCCTTCTTCTGGAGGCGCCCCTCGACGACGAGGGCGGGGGATCCGACGACGAGGGCGCGGTTCTCGCGGAAGAGGTCGGGGCGGAGGATCGCCTGGCACATCCCCGTCTCGTCCTCGAGGGAGAGGAAGACGAAGCCCTTCGCCGTGCCGGGGCGCTGCCTCACGACGATGACGCCCGCCGTCTTCACCGTCGCGCCGTCGGGGGCCTTCGCGAGCTCGGCGGCGGAGAGGACCCCTTCCTTCCTCAGCAGCGCGCGGAAGTGGGCGATGAGGTGCGGGCCGGCGGTCAGCTCGGTCGTCTGGTAGTCGGAGACGGTCTCCTCGAAGCGGCTCATCTCGGGGAGGGGCGAGGCGACGTCGTCCTCGAGGGCGTCGTAGAGCGGGCCCATGTCGCGCGCGGCGGAGGCGGCCTGCCAGAGGGCGGTGCGGCGGGAGAGGCCCGTCCCTCCCGTGGTCGCGTCGGGGAGCGTCGCGAAGGCCCCGGCGTGGGCGAGGGCCGAGAGCTCGTCCTCGCGGAGGCTCGCGCGGCGGGCGAGGTCCTTGACGCCGGCGAAGGGGGCGCGGGCGGCCTCGCGCTCGATGGCGTCGGCCGTCGAGGCACGCAGGCCCCTCACGTAGCGCAGGCCGAGGCGGACCGCGAGCGACGGCGTGACGACGGCGGGCGAGGGGCGCGGCAGGTGCTTCGGCCACGGGCCCCTGAGCCGCTCGACGCGGCAGAGGCGGCCCGAGCGCGTCACGTCGATCGGGAGGACCTCGGTCCCGTGGTGCTGCGCGTCCTTCACGAGCGTCGCGGGGTGGTAGAAGCCCATCGGCCAGGCGTTGAGGAGGCCGGCGAGGAAGGCGGCGGGGTGGTGGACCTTCAGCCAGCCGCTCGCCCAGGCGATGAGGGCGAAGCTCGCCGCGTGCGACTCGGGGAAGCCGTAGAGCGCGAACGACGTGATCGACCGGACGATCTGCTCCTGCGCCTCGCCGGTGATGCCGCGCTCCGCCATCCCGGCGCGGAGGCGCCCCTCGATGACCGCCATCCGCTCGCTCGAGCGCTTGAAGCCCATCGCGCGGCGGAGCTCCTCGGCCTCGCCGCCGCTGAATCCGGCCGCGACCATGGCGATCTTCAGGAGCTGCTCCTGGAAGAGCGGGACGCCGAGGGTGCGCTTCAGGATCGGCTCGAGCGAGGGGTGCGGGTACTCGACGGGGATGCGCCCCTGCCGGCGGTCGAAGAAAGGGTGGACCATCCCGCCCTGGATGGGCCCGGGCCGGATGATCGCCACCTGGACGACGAGGTCGTAGAAGCACCGCGGGGCGTTCCGCGGGAGCGAGGCCATCTGCGCGCGGCTCTCGACCTGGAAGAGCCCGACGGTGTCGGCCCTGTTGAGGATCTCGTAGACGGCCGGGTCGTCGTGCGGGAGGTGCGCGAGGTCGACGTGGACGCCTTCGGCCGACCGGATCGTCGGGACCATCTCGGCGATGGCGCCGAGCATCCCGAGGCCGAGGAGGTCGATCTTGATGATCCCGAGGTCGGCGCAGTCGTCCTTGTCCCACTGGATGACGACGCGCCCCGGCATCGCGGCCGGCTCGAGCGGGACGACCTCGTCGAGGCGCCCGCCTGCGACGACCATCCCGCCCGAGTGCTGCCCGAGGTGCCGCGGGAGGTTCTGGATGCGGCGGAAGAGGGAGCCGAAGTGCCGGAGGCGGACGTCGTCGGGGTCGAAGCCGGCGGCGCGCATCTCCTCGGCCATCTTCTCGGGGAGGGGCGGGGGCGCTCCGGTCGGATCGGCGAACGCCGCGGCGCGCGCCGCGGCCGCCGCCTTCGGGTCGCCGTCGCCCGTCTCGCGCGCCGTGAGCGAGCCGGCGGCGTCGCGGTACTCGCCGAAGCTCCAGGTCGCGAGCCTCTTCGCGAGCGCGTCGACCTGCTCCGTCGAGAAGCCGAGCGCCTTGGCCGTCTCGCGCGCGGCGGAGCGGTCGCGGTAGGTGATGCAGTTCGCCGTCATCGCCGCGCCGTGGACGCCGTACGTCGCATAGACGTGCTGGATCACCTTCTCGCGCGCGTCGCCCGACGGGAGGTCGAGGTCGATGTCGGGCCACTCGCCCCGCTCCTCCGACAGGAACCGCTCGAAGAGGAGCTCCATCCTCACCGGGTCGACGGCGGTGATCGAGAGGGCGTAGCAGACGGCGCTGTTCGCGGCCGAGCCGCGCCCCTGGACGAGGATGTTCTCCCTCCGGCAGAACTCGACGACGTCGTGGACGACGAGGAAGTAGCCCGCGAGGTCGAGCTTCTCGATCAGGTCGAGCTCCTTCTTCAGCTGGTCCTGCGCCTTCGCCGTGAGCGGCTGGAAGCGCGACCGCGCCCCTTCCCACGTCTTCTGCCTCAGCCACGAGGAGGGACTCTCGCCGGGCGGGACCTTCGCGTCGGGGAAGCGGTAGCCGAGGTCGGCGAGCGTGAAGGCGAGCCGGTCGGCGAGGTCGGCCGCGCCGCCGACGGCCCCGGGGAGGTCGGCGAAGAGGGCGGCCATCTCCTCCGGCCCCTTCAGGTGCCGCTCCGAGCCCGCCTCGAGGAGGCGCCCCGCCGCGTCGACGGTCGTGTGGTTGCGGATGCAGGTGAGGACGTCGAAGAGGTCCTTGTCGCGCCGGCGCGCGTAGCGGACGCCGTTCGTCGCGACGAGGGGGAGCTTCTGTGCGCGGGCGAGCTCGAGGAGGACGGCGTTCCGCGCCTCCTCATCGCGGACGTGGTGCCGCTGGAGCTCGACGTGGAGGCGGCCGGGGAAGATCGACGCGAGGCGCGAGAGGAGCTTCCCTGCGGCGTCGGCCCCCGTCCGCTCGAGGGCGCGGAGGACGGGCCCCTCGATGCCGCCCGAGAGGACGTGGAGCCCCTCGGCGTGCGCGGCGACGTCGGCCCACGAGGCCGCGGCCTGCCCCTTGGGCTTGCCGAGCGCGGCGGCGGTCAGGAGGCGGCTGAGGTTGCGATAGCCCGTTCGGCTCTCGGCGAGGAGCGTGACGCGCGCGGGCGGCAGGCCCGGCGGGGGCGGGGGCGGGACGAGGCCGAGCGGCCCGCGGAGATCCTTCGGGAGGGCCGCCTCGTCGAGGACGACCTCGGCTCCGACGATCGCCTTCAGTCCCGCGGCCTTCGCCGCCTTGAAGAAGCGCGGCGCGCCGGAGACGCCGTTGCGGTCGACGAGGGCGACGGCGGGGAGGCCGAGCGCCGCCGCCCGCTCGACGAGCGTCTCGGGCTCGGAGGCCCCCTCGAGGAACGAGAAGGCCGACGCGCACCTCAGCTCGGCCCAGCGCGCTTTCGGAGCGGCGGTCGGGTGCCCGAAGCTCCGCTTGCGCAGCTCCTCCTTCCGCGCGCCGGGGGAGACGATCTTCTTCGCGTCCCCCGGCATGAACATGTCGCGGACGGGGGGACCGAATTCACCCATAGGCGTAAGTTAGACGCAACAGGAGTCGTCGTCAACGGTCTGCCTGCGGTCCTTTCCAGAGGGGGGGCGCGTCGTTCCGCCATTCGGGTGAGGCGAATCACCGCCTCGTCGCTCCTTGCTGGCGGAGCGACGAGGGAGGCCTGATCTTCGGGGCATGGAGCGTAGACTCCCCCGAAAAGCGAACCGGTATCAACGGGAGGGCCGGAAGGCCGTCGGAGCCCCGTCCGAAAGGGAATGAGCCATGGGAGAGTACCTTCAGCAGCAGCGGAAGCTCCGCGTCACGACGCCGCTCGGCCCGAACGAGCTGCTCCTGAAGGGGTTTTCGGGGAACGAGGGGATCTCGACGCTCTTCGCCTACCGGCTCGAGATGGTCGCGCAGAACAAGACGAAGGTCCCGTTCGACGCGGTTCTGGGGGAGAAGCTGACGATCCACATGCAGCTCCCCGACGAGTCGAGCGAGACGCACCTGAACGGCCTCTGCGTCCGCCTCGGCCAGGCGGGGCGGGACGAGGACTTCACGATCTACGAGGCGGAGATCGTCCCCGACGTCTGGAAGCTGACGAAGAAGGCCCAGAGCCGGATCTTCCAGCAGCTGACGGTCCCGGAGATCCTGAAGAAGGTCTTCGACGCGTTCGACGTCGACTGGCAGCTCACGGGGAAGTACGAACCTCGCGACTATTGCGTCCAGTACCGCGAGACGGATTTCGCCTTCGGTGCGCGACTGATGGAGGAGGAGGGGATCTACTTCTTCTTCGAGCACAAGGACGGCAGCCACAAGATGATCGTGTCGGACGCCGCGATGGAGCACCCCGCCCTCGCGGGCGACAACAAGCTGATCTACGAGGAGCTCGAGGGGGGGACGCGGGACGAGAACCGGATCTGGGCGTGGAAGAAGGAGCAGGAGATGCGCCCGGGCAAGTACGTCCTGTGGGACCACGCCTTCGAGCTTCCGCACAAGCACCTCGAAGCCGAGGCCACGATCCTCGCGAGCGTGCCGGTGGGCAAGGAGACCCACAAGCTGAAGGTGAAAGGGGTCGACCAGCTCGAGGTCTACGACTTCCCCGGCGCGTACGCCCAGCGCTTCGACGGGATCAGCTCGGCCGGCGGGGAGCAGCCCGCGGAGCTGCAGAAGATATTCCAGGACAACCAGCGGACGGTTTCGATCCGGATGGACGAGGAGACGACGCCCGCCGTCGTCATCCTCGGAAAGAGCAACGTGAAGCACCTCGTGTCGGGGTACAAGTTCACGCTCCAGAGGCACTTCAGCGGGGACGGCGACTACGTGGTCACTTCCGTCCGGCACAAGGCCTCCTTCGGCGCGGACTACCGGTCGGGGAAGGACCCGCTCCTCTCCTACGAGAACGAGTTCACCTGCATCCCGGCGGCGCTGCCGTACCGGCCGGCGCGGACGACGCCGAGACCCGTCGTCCAGGGGAGCCAGACGGCCGTCGTCGTGGGGCCGTCGGGAGAAGAGATCTTCACCGACAAGTACGGGCGGGTGAAAGTGCAGTTCCACTGGGACCGGGAGGGGAAGAACGACCCGAGCTCCTCCTGCTGGATCCGGGTGGCGACGAGCTGGGCGGGCCGGAACTGGGGAATGATCCACATCCCCCGGATCGGGCAGGAAGTGATCGTCGACTTCCTCGAGGGCGACCCGGACCAGCCGATCGTCGTGGGGAGCGTCTACAACGCCGACATGATGCCGCCGTACTCCCTCCCCGCCAACAAGACTCAGAGCGGGGTGAAGTCGCGGAGCAGCAAGGGGGGCTCGCCGCCGAATTTCAACGAGATCATGTTCGAGGACAAGAAGGGCGGCGAGCTCCTGAAGATCCACGCCGAGAGGAACCAGTCGATCTCGGTGGAGGCCGACGAGACCCACACGGTCGGCAACGACCGGTCGAAGTCGATCTCCCGCGACGAGACGACGAGCGTCGGGAGGAACCGGACCGAGAACGTCGCCGAGAACGAGACGATCACAGTGGGCGTCAATCGCGTCATCACGATCGGGGCGGCCGAGACGAGGACGATCGGGGCCGCGGAGGTCGTCTCGATCGGGGGCGCGTTCACCCTCGCGGTCGGAGGGGCCCAGAGCGTCTCCGTGGGAGGGAACGCCACCACGAACGTCGGCGGGAACGACTCGACGCAGATCGGGGGGAGCGGGGCGATCGTGGCGGGAAAGTCGCTCAACCTCCAGGCTGCCGACGCCATCCAGCTCCAGACGGGGAAGGCCTCCATCACGATGAAGAAGGACGGCACCGTCACGATCAAGGGGAAGGACATCAGCATCGAGGCTTCCGGGAAGATCAACGTGAAGGCGAGCTCGAACGTGACGGTCAAGGGAAGCAAGATCAGCCAGAACTGACGGAACGGTCCGGCGAGGAAAGGGAACGGCGGTCGAGAGATGGAGCTGGTCAACCGGAGTCGGTACGCGGCGGAGCGAGCCCTCGTCCTCGACGGGTCCGGGGCCGAGCTCCTCGCCGTCCTCCTCAAGGCGACGTTCGCCTGGTCGTCGCGAGGAGGGCTCGTGCGGGCGGAGACGCAGCTCCCGGTGCGGCTCGTCGACGAGACCTTCGGAGAGCCCGGGAGGTCTTCCGTGAAACGGGCCTCCGATCTCTGTCCCGGCAAGCCGGGCTGCGACCTCGTCCTCACCGGGCGCGCCGGCCGCTCGAGGCCCGCGCCGCAGGTGGACGTCTCCTTCCGGGTCGGGGGGGCGGGGCGCGACGTCCGCGTCTTCGGCGAGCGCCGGTGGACGGGCTCCGGCCTCGTTCCCGAGGCCTCGCCGTTCGAGTCGGTCGAGCTGGCCTGGGAGAACGCCTTCGGCGGAAGGGACGAGGCCGTGCCGGAAGGCGAGCCTCACGAAGAGGACCTTCGCAACCCCGTCGGCACGGGATTCCGGGCACGGAAGTCCCGGAGGCCCGTGGCGGGAGACCGCCTGCCGAACCTCGAGGACCCCCGGAGCCTCGTCACCAGCCCGTTCGACCGCCCCGTGCCCGCCGGATTCGGGTTCGTCGCGTCGCACTGGGAGCCGCGGCGTTCCTTCGCCGGGACGTACGACGCCGCGTGGCAGCGCAGCCGCGCGCCGCTTCCCCCCGACGACCTCGACCCGCGATTCCACCAGCGCGCTGCGCCGGGCCTCGTCGCACCAGCCCCGCCGCCGGCAGGGACGCCCGTCGTCGTCTCGGGCGTGGTGCCGCACGGGGAGATGAGGTTCGAGGTGCCCCGCGTCGTGCCGGCCGGGCAGGTCTACTACCGGACGCGGAAGTCGGACCTCGTCTTCTCGCTCCAGACGCTCCTCGTCGATGCCGACGCGTCGCTCGTCGAGCTGACGTTCGGCGCGTACGAGAAGGTCCACGGGAGGACGCGCGAGGTCGAGTGCGTCGCCGTGGAGGCCGAGGGGCCGTGAGCGCCGCGGAAGGGCGGACTCCGCCGCGAGGGCCGGTCGCGATCACCGGCGTCGGTGCCGTGACGGCCGTCGGCGCGTCGGCGGCGCAGACGCGGACCTCGATTCGCGCGGGAATCCGGCGCGTCGTCGAGAGACCGCTCGCCGGGGCGGGCGGCGACCCGGGCGAGGAGGGAGGCGTCTACCTCGCGTCGGGAGCCGAGGGGCTCGCGGCGGTGCTGGGAGCGGCGGGACCGATCGACCTCGCTCTCGCCGCGGCGAGGGAGGCGCTCTGGGACGCGGGGCTGTACGAGCCACGCGACCTGGACGCGGCCTACCGCCGGTTCTCGGCGGCGGTGTTCCTCGCGCGGCCCGCCGAGGGCGCGCCGTGGGCCGACCCCGCGTCGCCGGGAGCGTTCCTCGACGCGGCGGTGTCGGAACGGCTCGTCGACCGGGTCGGAACGAAGCTCGTTCCGGTGCCCGGCGGTCACGCCGCCGGCCTCCTCGCGCTCGAGGCGGCCGCCGGACGCCTCCTGTCTGGCGAGATCGACGTGGCCCTCGTCGGCGGCCTCGACGACCTCCTGAACCCCTCCGCGGTGTCGGACCTCGCGCAGCGCGGCAAGCTCGCGACCGATCGCGCGCCGGGCGGTCTCGTCCCGGGGGAGGGAAGCGCGTTCCTCGTCCTCGAGCGGCTCGAGGACGCGAAACGCCGCCGGGCCGCACCGCTCGCCGCCCTGGAGGGCCTCGGCCGGGGGAGCGAGCCGGCGCCGCTCGACGGACCGGAGCCGAGCCGCGGGGAAGGGGCGACGCGCGCGGTACAGGCCGCGCTCGCGGCGGCGGCGTCGGCCGGACCCGTCTCGGACGTCTGGGTCGACCTGAACGGGGAGCGCAACCGGGCCCTCGAGCTCGGCCTCGTCGAGACGCGGGCCCTGTCGGCTCTGCCGGCCGGCTGGCGGCGCCACGTCCCCGCGTCGGTCGTCGGCGATCTCGGCGCCGCGTCGGCGCCGCTCCTCGTCGTCCTCGCCGCGGAGACGATCCGGAGCGCCCGGGGGGCCGGCGGGGCCGCGCTCGTCTGCGCGGCGTCCGACGGGGGCGAGAGAGCAGCCGTCGTCCTCGGGGCCCGGCGTCCCGGCGGAAAGGGGTGAGCGGGATGCCGACGACGACGGTCAACTTCCTGACGGTGGTCCACAAGAAGAGCGGCGGCGTCGCCATCGCGTTCCCCGACGTCTGCAAGACTCCGACCCCGGCCGGCGGGACGCCGGTGCCGATCCCCTACCCGAACATCGCGTTCTCGAAGAACACGGCGAACGGCAGCACGACCGTGAAGGTGGACGGGCAGTCCATCATGCTCCGCGGGTCGAACTTCTCGACGAGCACGGGCGACGAGCCGGGCACGCTCCTCGGGATCATCTCGAACAAGATCAAGGGGAAGGCGCTGCCGCTGACGTTCTCTTTCGACGTCATGGTCGACGGCGACTTCGTCTTCCGGCAGTTCGACCTGATGCTCCAGAACGGCGGGCCCCCGCCGAACACGCCCCCCGGCATCCTCCTTCAGGCGCCGCTCCTCGTCCCCTTCCCCTGGCTCAACCTGCCGAAGTGGACGGTGAAGTGGAGCAAGGGCGAGGCGAAGTGCGGCGACGAGGTCGACATCGAGGTCAACGCCCTCGGCGGGGACCCCGGGTATTACCTCAGCCTCACGGTCGTCCGCGGGCTCCTGATGCTCCCGGTCACCTACTTCGTCAGGGCGATTTCGGGAGGGCTGACGAAGATCCCGTGGGTCACCCAGACGGGGCCGTCGCCGAAGAACCAGGTGCGCCTCGACATCCTCGCCTTCGGTGCGGGCGAGTACGCGAAGTCGTCGAGCCCGCTCATGATCACCGTGCCGGAGGAGGTGCGGGAAGCGGGGACGAAGAAACGTCGCTCCGTGCCGAAGATGACGCCTGTCCTCCAGCCGGACGGCACCTACACCTACACGCAGGGCACGGGGACCTGGGGCTGGGACTACGGATTCGACCTCGAGATCAAGGACGGCAAGTTCAAGGTCACGTGCCGCATCAAGCTCGTCGCGGCGGGAGGGGCGACCGTGGGGGACACGGAGAAGAAGGGGTGGAAGACCGAGATCGAGGCGATCTGGACCCGCAAGTGGCGAGAGCACAGGAAGAACTGCAAGCGAGGGAAGGACTGCAAGTGCTTCGGCGGCTGCTGCCTCTTCCCGGTCGAGGTCGAGTGCCTCTTCGTCGACTCGGGTGAGTTCGCGACGGTGAACGTCTGGGCGGGAAACCCCGACACCTACCTCAAGGCCGACGGCTCCGTGCACGGGAAGTGGTGGAACTCGGGGAACTGGTTCATGGAGCGCTGCGGGCACGAGGGGAACCAGGCCGGTGTGCGGGCCCACGAGTTCGGCCACACGCTCGGTCTCTACGACGAGTACCGCACGGGAGCGATCTACGTACCGACGGACGCGAGCGGGAACGCGACCGGGCAGCCCCCGTTCCCCGACGTCCCCGGGAGCCTCATGGGGCCGAACGGCACGGAAATCAAGAAGAACCACCTCGACGACTTCCACGCCTGGTTCGTGCCGAAGGCGAAGGATGAATACGAACGCGAGCCGATGCTGCCGTGACGCGCCGCCGGGTCGCGTCGCGGGCGGGCCGGCCGCAGGAGGGGCGGCGGGTGAGCGTACGGACGGTCCTCTCGTGCCATGCGGCGCTCGTCGGGCTCGCCATCGCGTTCGCCTTCGCGAGCGCGGCGGCGGCGGGCGAAAGGGGAAGCGAAGGCATGTCTGACACGTGGGTCTTCTACACGCGAAGCGTCGGATCGGCGGGGACCCTCGGCGGGAGCTTCACGCCCGAGGCGGCGCTCGTGAGGACCGACGCCTCGATTCCCGGGATTCCGCGGATCGGCTTCTTCCGGAGGCCCATGGCCGCGGGCGAATGGAACCGGCTCGCCTCGCTCGTCAGGTCGCTCGGCGGGCCGAGGCCCTCCGGCGAGCACCCGCCCGGAACGCCGATGGTCTCGCTCGGGATCATGGCGAAGGGGAAGGCCGAGGTCGTCCACGGCCAGGCGGAGGGAGAGCTCCTGCCCGCGGAAGAGGAGGTCTTCTCGAAGGTCGAGAAGACCGTCGAGGACGTCATGAAGCACCCGCACCGGGCCCTCGAGGCGGAGGCGACGTGGGAGACGGCTTCTGTCGCGCCGGACGACGACCTCACGATGAGCGTGCGCGTCCGCAACCCGGGGTTGGGGCCCGTCCCGTTCGTCCACCCCGCCTCGCGGGCGGGCGACGCGTCCGGCTTCTCGGTCGTCCTCGCGCGAGCCGGCCCGGACGGCACGACGGTCGAAGCTCGAGAGGTCGTCTTCGCTCCGGGAGAGGTCGTCGAGGTCCGCGACGGGAAGAAGGCGACGGGCGCAGCGGCGGAGATCGCCGAGCTGGCGCCGGGTAGAGAGGTCGTTTTCCGGGCGCGCGCTCGCGTCCGGCTCGTCCCGTCGGTCTACAGGGCCTCGGCCCGGCTCGACTTCGACGCGCCGCCCGGCTCGGACGAGAAGGCCGTCTCGGGGACGATCACGGTCGACTTGCCCCGGCTCGCCGTCGTGCGGCCAGGCGAGGGAGGGGGGAAGAGCTGATGGCGGAACAGACACGAATCCTGGATGTGGTCGCGGCGGCTGCCGCCGGAACGAGCGTGGGTCGGGTGGCGGCGCTCCTCGACGACGCCATCCTCGTCGCCTGCGAGCCGGGCGGCGCGATCGTCGCGTGCGACCTGCTCGATGCGGGATCGGCAAGGGGCCCGGCCCTCGCGGAGGGCGAGACGGTCCTCGTCGTGGTCCCGGAAGGGGGCGGGGGGAGAGGCGTCGTCCTCGGGCGGGTCCTTCGGCCCGGCGCCCGGAGCGCGGCGTCGGAGCCCCCCCCGGAGGAGATCCTCCTCGAGGCGACGAAGGGGCTCACGCTGAAGGTCGGAGAAGGCTCGATCACCCTGCGCGAGGACGGGAAGGTCCTCATCCGGGGGCGGGACCTCGTGGCGCACGCGAAGCGGACGAACCGCATTCGCGGCGGCACGGTCGCGATCAACTGAGGCGCGCGGGGACGACGTGCTCACGCCGAAGGCCGGACTCCTCAGCGACGTTCTCGAGGAGCACCTCGAGGAGCTCGCCTTCCTCTGGGAGCTGCGGCGCGAGGGGCTCCTCTCGCCGGAGCGGACGCGCGGCGACCTCGCGAGGCTGGAGGCGAGGATCGAGGCCCACGTGGACGGCCTGCTGCTGGCGCGGGGCGATCTCCTCGAGCTCGCGGAACCCGGTCTCGCGTCGGATGACCCGCCCGTGGCGTTCGCGTCGGCCTTCGCGCTCCTTCGCTCCGGCCGCGAGGGCGCGGTAGCGGTCATGGAGTCGTTCCGTGTCTCCAGCGGGGGTTGCCGCGAAGGCCTCGGAGAGGCCCTCGCGCACGGCGACGTCCGCGACGTGAAGGACGAGCTGGTCTCCTGCCTCGCGTCTCCCGACCCGGCGCTCGCGGTCGCGGCCGCGACGGCCCTCGCCCTCCAGCGCGCCCCGGGCCTTCCCGACCGGGCCGACGAGCGGTTTCTCGCCGACGCCGACCCCGCGTTGCGCTCGGCAGGCTGGCGGCTGGCGACGTTCCTGCGAGAGGCTCCGCGCGCGGAGGCCGTGAGGAAGGGCCTGGAGGACGCCGACCCCGGCGTCGCCCGGGCAGCGGCCGCTGCGGCGGCGTGGTTCTCGATGCCGGCGGCCCTCGAGGAGTGCCGCTCGCGCGCGAAGTCGAACGCGGGAGACGCGGCGGAGTGGCTTCGCCTCCTCGCGGTCCTCGGGGACGCTTCGGACCTCTCCCTTGTCCTCTCCGCGGCCGCCGATCGCGCAAACGCGGGGCGAGGAGAGTCGGGACCGCGCGCCCTCGGCGCGCTGGGCCATCCCCGGGGCGTCGACGCGCTCCTCGGGATGATGGGGGACGAGCCGGCGAGGGCCGCGGCGGCGGGCGCGGCGTTCCTCAAGATCACGGGCCACTACGCCGAGGGCGACGCGAGGGCGGCCGTGCGCGAGCCGGGCGCGACGGATGACGAGGCGGACGTGGAGCTCCTCGACGAGGTGACGCTCCCCGACGCCGGGGCCGCCCGCGCGTTCTGGTCGGGAGCGCGCGGAGCGTTCGCCGGCGGGACGCGGTGGTGTCACGGGCGCGACGTGTCCGACGGCTGTCCCGGAGAGCTTCCGGAGACCCTCGACATGGAGTCGCGGCACGAGCTGAGGCTCCGCGGAAGGTTCACCGGGGTCTGGAAGGGCGACGCCGCCGGTCTCTGGAAGATGGCGCCCTCGAGGGACTGACGGGCGTCACGCCCTGGAGGCGAATCGTGCGCGGCCGGCGCCCTTCGGGGTGAGCAGGGTCACGGCGATGTTCGTCCGGCACCCGGCTCCTTTGACCTGGCCCGGAGCGGACCCTATATTCCAGCCTCAGCCTGAAACTCGGCCGGGACCGCGACCCGGGCCTCCGGGACTGGGGGAAGAACGATGGGCGACTATCTGCAGCAGCAGCGCAAGCTCCGGGTCACGACGCCGCTCGGGCCGAACGAGCTCCTCCTGAAGGGGTTCTACGGGAGCGAGGGGATCTCGACGCTCTTCGGCTACCGGCTGGAGATGATCGCGGAGAACAAGACGAAGGTCCCCTTCGACGCGGTGCTGGGCCAGAAGCTGACGATCCACCTGCAGCTCCCGGACGAGTCGAGCGAGACCCACCTCAACGGGCTCTGCGTGAGGCTCGTCCAGGCGGGTCGGGACGCGGACTTCACGGCCTACGAGGCGGAGATCGTCCCGGACGTGTGGAAGCTCACGCGAAAGGCGCAGAGCCGGATCTTCCAGCGCCTGACGGTGCCGGAGATCCTGAAGAAGGTCTTCGCGGGGTTCAACGTCGACTGGCAGCTGAACGAGAAGTACGAGCCGCGGGACTACTGCGTGCAGTACCGGGAGACGGACTGGAACTTCGGTGCGCGCCTGATGGAGGAGGAGGGGATCTACTTCTTCTTCGAGCACCAGGACGGTGACCACAAGATGATCGCCACGGACACCGCGACGGAGCATCCGACGCTGCCGGGCGAGAACAAGCTGATCTACGAGGAGGTCGAGGGGGGGACGCGGGACGAGAACCGGATCTGGGCGTGGAAGAAGGAGCAGGAGATGCGCCCGGGGAAGTACGTCCTGTGGGACCACTGCTTCGAGCTGCCGCACAAGCACCTGGAGGCCGAGGCGCTCATCCACGACAGCGTGCCGGTGGGCAAGGAGACGCACAAGCTGAAGGTGACGGGAGTCGACCAGCTCGAGGTCTACGACTACCCGGGGGAGTACGCTCAGCGCTTCGACGGGATCGGCCCGGCGGGCGGGGAGCAGGCGGCGGAGCTGCAGAAGATCTTCCGGGACAACCAGCGCACGGTCGAGCTCAGGATGGACGAGGAGACGACCCCGGCGATCGTCCTCCGGGCGAAGAGCAACGTGAAGCACATGGTTTCGGGGTACAAGTTCACGCTTCAGCGGCACTTCAGCGGGGACGGCGACTACGTCGTCACCTCGGTGCGCCACGCGGCGACGTTCGGGGCCGACTACCGGTCGGGCAAGGACTCGCTCCTGAGCTACGAGAACGACCTGACGTGCATCCCGGCCGCGCTGCCGTACCGGCCGCGGCGGACGACGCCGAAGCCGGTGGTGCAGGGGAGCCAGACGGCCGTCGTGGTGGGGCCCGCGGGGGAGGAGATCTTCACCGACAAGTACGGTCGGGTGAAGGTGCAGTTCCACTGGGACCGGGAGGGGAAGAACGACCCGGACTCCTCCTGCTGGATCCGGGTGGGGACGAGCTGGGCCGGACGGAACTGGGGGGCGATCCGGATCCCGCGGATCGGCCACGAGGTGATCGTCGACTTCCTCGAGGGCGACCCGGACCAGCCGATCGTCGTGGGGAGCGTCTACAACGCCGACATGATGCCGCCCTACGACCTGCCGGAGAACAAGACCCAGAGCGGCGTGAAGAGCCGCTCGTCGCTCGGCGGCACGCCGAAGAACTTCAACGAGATCCGCTTCGAGGACAAGAAGGGGAAGGAGGAGTTCTACCAGCACGCCGAGAGGAACCTGACGACGGTCGTCGAGGTCGACGAGGGCCGGACCGTGGGCGGGAACCGGGGCACGGGGATCGGCGGGAACGACTCGCGCAAGGTCGGGAAGAACGACACCCACGAGATCGGCGGGTTCCAGAAGGTCGAGATCAAGGGCTTCCAGGAGACGAAGATCGGGAACTACCACGAGCTGACTGTGGGCCAGCACCGCCGGACGAAGATCGGAACCGACGACACGATCACGGTCGGCGGCAGCGAGGAGCACACCGTCACGAAGGTGTTCAAGGTCGAGGCCGACACGATCTTCCTCGTCGCGAAGAACCAGATCCTGATCGGGGTCGGCGGCTCGACGATCAACATCACGTCCGGCCGCATCGACATCAACAGCGGAGGGGCGATCGAGGCGAAGGGCAAGACGGTCGACGCGCTGGCCGAGGACCGCGCCAAGCTCAAGGGCGGCCGGACCGAGGTCGAGGGCGTCTCGAAGGTGGACATCAGCTCCAACGGGCCGGTCAGCGCCACGGGCGCCGTGGTGAAGCTGAACGCATGAGCGGAGGGGGCGCCGGAAAGAGGGCTCCCGCCCGCAAGGGCGCGGGGGCGAAGAGGCCGGCGGCGGGCGCCCGGTCGCTCGCCCTCCGCGACGGCGGCCGCGTGCGCCTCTCGAGAGAGCCCGAAGGCGAGGCGCTGAAGGTGGTCTCGGCCGACGGCGAACTGAGGCTCGAGGTCGTCCTGACCCCCGCGGGAGCCGTCCTTCGCTTCGCCGGCCCACGCGTTTCCATCGAGGCCGGCGGCGAGCTGTCGCTGCGCTGTGCACGGTTCGAGGTCCACGCGGAGCAGATTTCTCTCGGCGCTTCCGGCGACGTGGCGCTCGCGGCGGGGCGCGGCCTCGAGATCCACGCCGGGCACGACGCTCTCGTTTCCGCGCAGGCCGTGAAGGTCGACGCCCGTCGGGGCGAGCTCGCGCTCCAGGCCAGCGACGACGTCGCGCTCAACGGGGAAAGGGTCCTCCTGAACTGCCCGACGGACGAAGAGGTGGAGCGGCGCACCCGCGCGGCCGCCACGCTGAAGGACCTCCTCGAGCTGCCGTTCCGATCCCCCGGCGATCCCCGGCGCCTTCCCGCGAGCGCTCCGGTGCCCGAAGCCCCCGAGGTGAAGCCGTGAAGCTCGAGAACGAGACCCCGCTTTCCGCCCACCTCTTCTCCGGGGCCGCGGGAGAGTCGGACCTGGGGTGCGCGCTCGTCGTCAAGGCCACTTTCGATATCCGCGAGGGGCGGCTGGAGCTCTCGACGGAGTCTCCGTGGCCGATCCACCTCGAGCCCTTCCAGACGCCATGGGGAACGTTCCCGGGCGAGATCGCCCCGCGCAAGCCGAAGACCGACGTCATCGTCCTCGGCCGGGCGCTGGCGCCGGCCGGCGAGGCCGTCCGTTCGATGACGGTCTCGGTCGTCGTCGGCGCATTCCGGCACTCTCTCGCCGTCTTCGGCGACCGGCGCTGGGAGCGTGGCGCCGGGGGCCTGCGGCCGAGCGAGCCCGTCCCGTTCCGCGAGATGCCCGTCACCTGGACGAACGCCTTCGGCGGAAAGGTGAGGACGCCGGTCGGCGAGTGGCCGAACACGGACAACCCCGAGGGCAAGGGCTTCCTCATGGACGGGGCGGACGCGGAGGGTGCGCCCCTCCCGAACGTAGAGGACCCGAAGGCCCTGGTCCGTTCGCCGCAGGACCTCCCGCGACCCGTCGGGTGGGGTCCCTACCCGCTCGCCGGAGGCGTCCGCGTCGCGAAGCTCCGGGGCCCGGACGGCGTCCCCCTTCCCTTCGAGGCCGTAGAGCCCTGGGTGATGGGCTGGGCGCACCCCGACCTGATGGTCGAGACTCCGGCGGCCGGGACGAAGATCGAGGTGGAGGGGATGACGCGGGGAGGACCGATCGTCGCCGCCGTTCCTCCGTTCCCGGCCCGCGCCGTGCTCGTGACCGGAGACGAGCGCCGCACGCTCGAGCCGAAGCTCGACACCCTCATCGTCGAGGCGGAACGAAAGCGGCTCGTCGTCCGCTGGAGGGCCGCCGAGACGTTCGAGATGCGCCCGCGCGAGGTCCGGCTCGTCCGGATCGAGGCGGCCTGAAGGGGAGCCCTGATGCACCGCGTCTGCGCCACTTACGACGTCTGCATCTCCGCGGAGGTCCACGTCGACACGCCGCCGACTCCGCTGAGCGCCGTCGGGATCTCGGCGAGCACCCTGCAGTGGCTCGACCTCTGGTCGAAGAAGGCCCCGAAGGTCCTCATGGGGTCGATCCAGGTCAGCCCTCTCGGGATCGGGCACGACACGGGGATCACGCGCCCGCACATCCTCGTCACGATCGCCCCGCCGGCCCCCTGGACGAGCGTGGCGGCGAGCGCGAAGGCGACCCTCACGAGCTCGTGCAAGCCGATGTTCAGCGCCCACAAGACGCAGGCCGGCTGCGGCTTGCCGGCCGGGGGCGAGTCGCTCCCGGTGACGGCCGAGCCGATCCCCGTCGTCGGGATCCTCATCGGGACCGTCTGCGGCGGGCCGATGAACACCCCGGCCTCGATGCCCGTGCCGCTCATCCCGACCCAGTACTCGGTCTTCACGGGCATGACCCTCGGGGACATCCTCGGCGGAGTCGTCAACATCGTGGTCGACATCGCGGTCTCCTTCGGGCTGACCAAGCTCGGGGACGCCGTCGGGGGTAAGGTCGCGAGCGAGATCGGGAAACAGGCGATCTCCGTCGCGCTCCCGGCCCTCGCCGCCGTCGGCAAGGTCGTCGGGATCAACCTCGACACCTCCATCGACAACCCGGGACAGCTCGTCCAGCAGTGGGTCGACGGGGACGGCGTGGGGTCGGATGCCCGGCCCGGGATCCGGGTCGTCGGCTTCGGCGGCCAGGGAACCGGCTCGAAGGGCGGCCCGACGAGCGGCGCGACCCCCGTCGCCCCCTGGAGCAAGTGAGCCGTGCCCGACGAGACGAACACCCTCCTCGCCCACTCGCAGGGGCTCGCCGTGACGGCGAAGCGGACCTACCGGATCCCCGCCACGGGGCGCTGCGTCCTCGCGGACGAGCAGGCCTCGCTCGTCACGGAGCCGGCCGTCGACGACGGCCTTCTCCTCGCCGACGTCGACGTCTTCTCCTTCAAGCCGGGGACGGACGTCGTCGTGACGGCCCGGGCGCACGCCCCGGGCGGGGCGGCCGTCCCCGAGCTCGTCGCGGGCGCGACCGTCGCGGGGCGGACGATCTCTCTCCGCGTCGTCGGCCGGCGCCGCGTCGTGAGGCGCGGGGTCTCCTGGGCCTTCTCCGATCCCGAGCCGTTCACCTCGGCGCCGCTCGACTGGCGCGAGGCGTACGGCGGCATCGACGTCCTGTCGCGCGAGAAGCTCGACGCCCCGTTCCTGGCGCCGCTGCAGGCTGCGTCGCGCTACGACCTGAAGTTCGCAACCCGCGCGGCCTATCCTCGCAACCCGGTCGGGAAGGGGTACATCCTCGAGGACCGTCCGGAGCTCGAGGGGCTGGAGCTCCCGACGGTCGAGGACCCGGAGGATTCGCTCACACCCGGACGCCTCGTCGCCGGGCACCCGGACGCCTGGACGAGGCAACCCCGACCGGCGGGCCTCGGGTGGGTGAACTACGGCTGGTTCCCCCGCTCGGCGTTCCTGGGCCTCGACCGTCTGCCGCTCCCTCCCGGAACCGCCTCTTCCGGCGCGCGCGTCGTCGAGGTCGACCGCGGCTGGGCCCCCGCGGACGTCCTGACCGGGCGTCCCCTGGCGGCCCGTTTCCACGAGAAGGCCGGGAACGGGGCGCCCCCTCCGTTCGTCTTCGAGCCCCACCTGTCGGGCCGCGAGCCGGTCACGCTGACGAACCTCGACCCCCGCGAGCCGAGCCTGACGTTCGAGCTTCCCGGCGAACGGCCGCGCATCGTGATCCGCCCGCTCGGAGAGGGGGAGACGGAGGTCCCGGCGAAGCTGATGTCCGTACTCGTCGACGCGACGACTCGGCGGGTGTCGCTCGTCTGGGCGGGCGTCGCGATCCCGAAGCTCCCCCACGCGCCGCAGCACGGACCGAAGGTGGGATTCCGCGTCGTGTGGTGACCGAGGGGGAAGCGCGGAGGCCGGAGCTCAGCCGCCGATGCCGCGACGGCGCAGGGCGTCGGTCAGGCTGACGAGGACCCCCGGGGGCGCCTCGTCCTCGTCGACCTCGACGGTGCCGTCCTTCTTGTACTTCCAGTGCGCGGCGTCGCCCCCCTCGGCCTGGGCGTGCATCGCCACGGTCCGGATCTGCACCTCGTAGACGAGGCCGCCAGGCGCGCGGATGCAGGTGTGGAGGCTCTGGTAGCCGTTCTCCTTCGGCTCGGCGATGTAGTCCTTGAAGCGAAGGAGGAGCGCCTCGAACCTGTGGTGGAGGGCCGAGAGCGCCAGGTAGCACTGCTCCTCGGTCTCGAGGAGGATCCGGAAGGCGAAGATGTCGTGGATCTGCTCGATCGCGAGCCCCTTCGACTTCATCTTTCGCCAGATGCCGGCGAGGTGCTTGACGCGGTGCTGGATCGCGCGCGGCTTGACGCCCGCGTCTCCGAGGGCCGCTCTCAGCTCGGCCTCGCGCTCGCGGATCCACTTCCGCCGCGAGGAGGTGAGGCCCGCGGCGCGCCGGCGGACGTCCTCCCAGGCGTCGGGCTCGAGAATCCGGAAAGCGGCGTCCTCGAGGCGCGACTTGAGCGGGCTCTCGCCCATGCGCTGCGCCTCGTGGACGTCCCGCTCCCAGACCTCGTGGGCGACGGTCCGCGCGGCGGGGTCGGTGGAATCCCGCGTCTCGAGGAAGCGGCACCTCGCGACGAGGTAGCGGCGGAGGATCTTCCGGCGGAACGCTTCCTCCTGCACGGATGCCACCGGGACCGCCGGGTCCGATCCACGGCGCGACGAAGGTCCCGGCGAGGATGCCGCGCGGACCCCCTCGAAGCTCCTGCGCTCCGCCTCGACGAGCCGGCGGACGGTCTCCTCGAGCTGGGTCCCGAGGTTGCGGAACCGGTAGGCGATCCACCTCATCTCCCACGCTCCGCGGGGAATCTCGAGCCCGCTCCAGTAGCCCTGCTCCATCTGCCTGACCCCCTCGAGCAGGCGCCGCAGGGGCCGCTCGATGAGGAGGACGTAGGCGAGGTAGAGGGAGAGGAGGATGCAGCCGGCGGCGACGCCGAGGGAAAGGAGCCACTGCCGCCAGCGTCGCGCGGCCATCTCGTGGAAGCGGGCCTCGTCCTGCCAGATCTCCAGCTGGCCCTTGGCGCCCGGCAAGAGCGGTGACGCGACGGAGACGTGAGCCGTCAGCGCCCCCGCCGGGGGCTGGGGGGCCGGGCCGGTGAGCGGCGTGGCGACGACCCGGCCCGCCTGGTCGAGCAGGACGACTCTGACGCTTCCGTGGCCGCGGGAGAAATGGGCGACCTGGAAGTGGGAGAGGCGCGACTGGATCGTCGCGAGGTCGGGCGCCTCCTCGACGTCGGCCGCCAGCGGGGCCAGCGCCTGCTCCAGCAGCAGCCGCCGGTCCTCGCGGCCGCGTTCGATCTCGCGTTTCTGCACGACTCCCGTAAGGACGCCCAGGACGAGCGTCACGATGACGGATGTCGTGAGGCCCAGCCGCCAGCCGAGCGGGACACCCCGGGCGGGAACGCCGGAAAGGCTCAAGTCGACCTCGCCACGGCAAGGACCGTGCCCCTGATTCTCTCGTCCGCCCCCGGCGGCGGCAAGCGAAAGCGGGCGGGGGTGAGAGCGGGCGGGGGCCGCAGGGAGTCAGGCGGAGAGGAGCCCGGCCTCGGCCAGCGTGCGCCGGAGGTCTTCCCGGGGTCCGGCGGCCAGGGGGAGGAGGGGGGCCCGGGGGACCCCGGCCGGGCTTCCGAGCATCTCCAGCGCCGCCTTCAGGCCGGGCACGCCGAACTGGCTCGTGACGGCCCGCGCCACGGGGAGGATCCGCAGGTGGATCGCCCTGGCCTCGTCGAGGCGCCCGGCGAGGAACTCCGCCCGAATCGCGACGCACTCCGCCGGAGCCACGTTCGCCGCGGCCAGGATCGCCCCGGCGGCGCCGACGGCGTAGCCGGGCAGCGCGGCCCCGTAGTTGCCGGAGAAGACGGAGAAGCGCTTGCCGGCGGGGGCGAGCCGGACGAGCTCGGCGAGCTGGCCGATGTCTCCGGAGCTGTCCTTCACGCCCGCGACGTTGGGGTGGGCGGCGGCGCGCGCGACCGTCGCCGCCGGCGCGTTAACGCCCGTGTTCGCCGGGACGTTGTAGACGAGGACGGGGACGGGGGAGGCCTCGGCCACGGTCTCGAAGTGGGCGACGAGGGCGTCGGCCGACATCGACCCCTTGAAGAAGAACGGCGTCACGACGAGGGCCGCGTCGGCCCCCGCCCCGGCCGCCCGCTTCGTCGCCTCGATCGTCGCGCGCGTCGAGAGCCGGCCCGTTCCCGCGAGGAGGATCTTCCCCGGCGCCGCCGCCTCGCGCACGGCACGGACGACCCTCTCGGCTTCGTCCTCGTCGACGTGGACCGCCTCGCCGTTCGACCCGAGAGCGAGGTATCCGGTGAGCCCCGCCCCGTTCAACCGGGCGACGAGCGCGGAGAGGAGCCCGACGTCGAGCGTCCCGTCTGCCCGGAACGGAGTCGGAAGAGGAGGGAAGATGCCGTCCATGGAGGGATGATACCGGGGTCAGGTCTTGATTTTCCATTATAGCCGCAGGCTACAATGGAAAATCAAGACCTGACCCCAAGGGCTTGCGCCGGGTGGGAGACTAGCGGCATGAAGACCGTCGAGACCCCCCACGCACCCCGTCCCGCTGGCCACTACTCGCAGGCCGTCGTGCACGGCGGCCTGGTCTTCGTCGCCGGGCAGCTCCCCCACGACGTCGCGAGCCCGGGACGGGTCGCGGGCGACGCCGGGGAGCAGACCGAGCGGGCCCTCAGGAACGTCGAGGCCATCCTGGAGGCGGCCGGGAGCGGCCTCGACAGGCTTCTCTCCGTGACGGTCTACGTCACGGACGTGGCGCTCTGGCCGGCGGTGAACGCGGCTTACGCGAAAGTCCTCGGGCCGCACCGGCCGGCCAGGGCCGTGGTCCCGGTGAGGGAGCTCCACCACGGCTACCTCGTCGAGATCCAGGCCGTGGCCGCGCTGCGCGACTAGGCGCCGCCCTTGCCGGCCTCCTCCTCTCGCGCGAGAGTCCTGCCCTGGGTGGCCTACGCGATCTGCGCGGTCGTCTGGGGAAGCACCTATTTCGGCATCGCCGTCGCCCTCGAGTCCTTTCCGCCGTACGGGATGGTGGCGGTGCGGTTCAGCGCCGCCTCGATCCTCTCCCTCGCGGTGGGACGCCTCCTCAAGGAGCCGTTCCCGGCCCTTCGGCAGATCCCCCATCTCGCGTTCGTCGGCGTCCTCCTCCTCGGGGTTTGCAACGCCCTCGTCGTCTGGTCGGAGACCCGGGTCAGCTCGGGTGTCGCCGCCACGCTCGCCGCGCTGACCCCCGCCTGGTTCGGCATCCTGACCGCCCGGAGCGAGCCCCTGGGCGCGAGGGGCTGGGCGGGGACCGTCCTCGGGCTCGCGGGGGTCGTCCTTCTCGTGGGGCCGTGGGCCGACGGCGGCGTCGACCTCGCCGGAGCGGCGGCGATCCTCGTCGCCACGGGGCTGTGGGCGGTCGGGACCCTGCACCACCGCAGGCACGTCAAGGAGGGGGGGGGGGCGCTGACGAACGCCGGCCTCGAAATGGCCGCGGCCGCGCTTTTCGGGGCCCTCGCCGCCCCATTCGCCGGGGGTTTCGTGCGGGGTGTCCCGTCGACGAAGGCCCTCGTCGCCATCGGGTACCTCGCCGTGTTCGGTTCCTGCATCGCCTACACGGCGCACGTCTATCTGGCGAAAGCGTGGAACCCGGTGCGGGCCGGAACTTACGCCTACCTCAACCCGGTCATCGCCGTCCTCCTGGGGTCGGCGATCCTGGGGGAGGCGTTCGACGTTCGAATGGGCCTCGGAATGGTCGTGATCCTCGCGGGCGTGGCCCTCGTCCAGTACCGGTCGCGAGCGGGGTGAGGCAGGGCCTGCGAATCGGCGCGCCGGCGCTCGCATGCGGTCAGCCCGGGTGGTTTGATTCCGGGGCGGGGCCAGTCCATCCTCCCCGCCGGGGGATTCCCTCCCGGAAGGTGGAGCCATGCCCGTCGTTTCCAGCGTGTTGCTCGCGCTCGCCCTCGTTCTCGCCGCCCCGAGCCTTCTCGCCCGCGAGCCGCTCACCGACCCGCGCCAGTGGATGGTGGAGCTCGAAGGCGAGACGGCCGTCGAGAGCTGGCTGAAGGCGTCGTCTGCGGGGAAGAAGTCCGCCCTCGGCGCCTCGGTCGCCCGCGTCCAGGAGCTCGAGAGCGCGCAGGCGCGGCTCGAGGAGCGGCTGACGGCGGCGTCGATCGGCGCCCGCGTCCAGTACCGGACCCAGCGCGTCTTCAACGGTATCGCCGTTTTCGTCGACCCGTCCCGCGTCGATGCCATCCGCGCCCTGCCGGGTGTGAAGTCGGTGGAGCCCCTCGTCCTCCACACCCGGACGAACTCCACGAGCGTCCCGTTCCTCGGCGTGCCGCAGCAGGTCTGGCAGGCCCTCGGCAACGCCGGCGAAGGGGTGAAGCTCGGGATCATCGACAGCGGCGTCGACTACCTCCACGCCGCGTTCGGCGGGAGCGGGGCCGACGCCGACTACCGGGCGAACGACCGGACGAAGGCCCCCGACGCCTGGTTCCCGAACGCGCGGGTCGTCGGAGGATGGGACTTCGCGGGAGACGGCTACGGCTCCGGCTCGCCGGCGACGCCCGACCCCGACCCGATGGACTGCGACGGGCACGGGAGCCACGTGGCCGGGTCGGCGGCCGGATCGGGCGTGAGGGCCGACGGCTCCACGTTCCCCGGGCCGTACGACTCGAACGTCCCCTTCGCCTCGCTCCGGATCGGTCCGGGCGTCGCGCCGAGGGCGAGCCTCTACGCTCTCCGGGTGTTCGGCTGCTCGGGCTCGACGGGCCTCGTGGCGCAGGCTCTCGACTGGGCCGTCGACCCGAACAAGGACGGGGACTTCTCCGACCGCCTCGACGTCGTCAACCTCTCGCTCGGCTCCGAGTTCGGCACGGGGACCGACTCCAGCGCCCGCGCGGCCGACCGCGCCGCGGCGGCCGGCGTCGTCGTCGTCGCCTCGGCGGGCAACAGCGGCGACACGTACTTCATAACCGGCAGCCCGGCGGCGGCCGACCGCGCGATCTCGGTCGCCGCCTCGGCCGACTCGGGTCTCACGGCGCCGTCGCTCTCCGTCCTCTCCCCGGCGAGCGTCGCGGGCCCGATCGCCGCGGCCACCGCGGAGTTCGGCGGCGCGCCGCCCCCGGCAGGAACCTCCGGCCCGCTGGTCCGGGCCACGCCTCCCGACGCCTGCGCGACCCTCACGAACCCCGGAGAGGTCGCCGGGAAGGTCGCCCTGATCGACCGGGGCGGCTGCACGTTCGTCGAGAAGGCGAAGCGGGCCCAGACGGCCGGGGCCATCGGCGTCGTCATCGCGAACAACGTCGAGGGGCTCATCGGGATGAGCGGGACGGACGCGACCGTGACGATTCCCACGGTCCAGATCTCGCTCGCCGACGGCAACCGCCTCAAGGCGGTCCTCTCCGAGGGCGTCTCCGTCACTCTTCACCCGGGCTCGGACACCCTCGCGTCGTTCTCGTCCCGCGGGCCGAGATGGCAGGGGAGCCTCGCGGGCGTCAAGCCCGACGTCGCGGCGCCCGGCCTCTCGATCGCGTCGGTCCAGTCTGGAACCTACTACACGGGCACGTCGGTGCAGTTCGCGGCCGGCAGCAACGCGGCGGTCCTCTCCGGGACGTCCATGGCGTCGCCGCACGTCGCCGGGGTGATGGCCCTCCTGAGGAAGGCCCGTCCCGGCTGGACGCCGGGCGAGCTGAAGGCCGCGCTGATGAACACCTCGGGCTTCGACGTGAGCCGTTTCGCCCCCGCCGGGTCGTTCCCGGTGCACGGGCCGGTTCGCGTGGGCGCCGGGCGCGTCGATGCGGCGCGGGCGATCGCGACGGAGGTCCTCGCCTTCGACGACGAGCGGCCCGACGTCGTGGCGCTCTCGGCGTTCGTCCAGGGGACGGTGCCGACGACGGTGACGAGGCGCGTGAGGGTCGTGAACAAGGGGAACGCGCCCGTCTCGCTCACCCCCGGCTGGGCGGCGTCGGCGACGCTCCCCGGCGTCCGCGTCGAGGTCCCGGCGGCGCCGGTCGTCGTGCCGGCCCTCGGGTCGGCGACGTTCGACGTGAACGTCGTCCTAGCGGACCCGACGGCCGTGACGAACGCGCCCGACCCGGCTCTGACGCTGACGCAGGCGGGCTCTGTGCCCCTCTCGAACCGCTACTGGATGGCCGAGGCGGGGGGCGTCGTCACGCTCGCGGGGGCGCCCGCCGGGACGCTCCGTGTCCCGCTTCACGTCGTGGCCCGCGGGCAGGCCGACGTCCGCGCCGCCTCCCGCGCCCTGAGCGCCCCGCCGTCGGGCGGCGCTTTCACGATCCCCCTGACGGGGGCGGGGATCCGGACCGGGCCTCTTCTCCCGATCGACGTGGTCTCGACCGTCTCGGCGTTCGAGCTCCACGCCCAGCTCCCGCAGCAGGCGGGGTCGCAGATCGCCTTCGCGGGCGCGGCGAGCTCGATCCCTTCAGGCGGCTTCGGCTCCGGCGCCCTCGTCTGGTTCGGCGTGGCGGCCTTCTCGGAGTGGGCGAGCCCTGGCGACGTGGAGTTCGAGATCGAGGTCGACCGCAACGGCGACGGTGTCTCCGACGCGGCCGTCCGGACTCTCCAGACCGGCGAACCGGCCTACCCGGGCGCCGACGAGTACCCTCCGACCGACGTCCACGTCGCGTTCTCGTCCCCCCTTCCCTTCGCCGGCCAGGGGTACGTCGCGTACCTCAATCGCGATCCGGCGGCCCGTTCGACGAACCTCTTCGCCTCGAACGTCGTGGCGATTCCGGCGCTCGCCGGACCGGGGGGGCTCGGCCTCTCGGCGGGAAACGCGAGGTTCCGTTACCGCGTGACGATGAACGACAACCGCACCGGCCGGACCGACGGCACCGGGTGGCTGACGTTCGACGCCGAGAAGCCGGGCTACTCCGTGCTCGCCGCCGACGGCACGCCGTTCCACGACGCCCTCGGGGGCGCGGCCCTCCCGGCGACGCACGACCCGGCCGCCGCGCAGGCCACCGGCGCGCTCGGCGTCCTCCTCCTCCACCACCACAACGCGTTCGGGGCGCGGGCCGAGGCGCTCACGGGGCGGAACGCCGCTCCCTCCGTGGCGCTCGCCGAGCCGGGCCCCGGCTCGACGTTCGACGCCGCCGCGCCGGTCCGCTTCCGGGCGGTCGGGACCGATCCCGACGCGGGCGACGCGCTCACCTACGTCTGGGACCTCGGCGACGGCCGGACGGCGACGGGCGCCGAGGTGACCCGTTCCTTTGCGCGAGCCGGCAGCTACACCCCGACGGTCACCGTCACCGACGGCGCCGGCGCGACGGCGTCGGCCTCCGTGACGCTCACCATCCGCGCGCCGGAATCGGCCGGCGGCGTCTCGGCCCTTCTGCCCGTCGTCCTCGACGTCCTCGGCGTCGGCGGCGCTCCCTTCACGACGGAGGCCACCCTCGTCTCCCGCGCCGCGGCCCCGGCCCGCGCCCTCCTCTCCTACACCGCCTCCGCGGGCTCCGGCTCAGGCTGGGCGGGCCTCGACCTCGCGGCGGGGGAGACGCGCGTCCTGACGGACGTCGTCGCCTACCTCCGCGAGGAGGGGCTCCCGATCCCGGCCGACGGCTCGAACCAGGTCGGCACGCTCCGCGTCACCCTGCCGGGCGCCACGGCCCCGGCCGAGCTCTTCGTCGGCGGACGGACCTCCACCCCGGGCGACGGGGGGAGCTTCGGCCTCTTCTACTCCGACGCCGCCACCTCCTCGTCGACCGCGATCGTCGCGGGCCTCCAGGAAAACGACGCGATGAGGTCGAACCTCGCGGTCGTCAACGCCGGCCCCGACCCCGTCACGCTCTCCGTGCGCCTCTTCGGGCCGGCGGGCGAGGACCTCGGCGCTCTGGAGGGAGCTTCTCTTCCCGCCTGGGGCTGGAAGCAGTACAACCGGCCGCTCCTCGGGAAGGCCCCGTCCGGCCGCGCGCTCGTGACGCGGCTTTCCGGAGCCTCTCCCTTCTCGGCCTACGGCGTCCTGAACGACGCCGGCACGTCCGACGGCTCCTTCGTCCCGCCGATCCTCCCCGGGGCCCCGGGGCCGGCGGACCGGATGGTCCCCGTCGTCCTCGACGTGCAGGGGCTCGGGACGAGCCGCTACGCGACCGAGCTGACCCTCGCGAACCTGGGCGCCGCCCCGCTCTCCCTCTCGCTCGACTACTTCGCCACGGCCGCGTTCGGCGGCGGCTCGGGCTCCGTGCCGGTCACGCTCGCGGCCGGCGAGCAGCGCGTGATTCCCGACGCGATCGCGTTCCTGCGCGCGGGCGGGCTCGCGATCCCGGGCGGCGGCGCGAACGTCGCCGGGTCGCTCCTCGTGAAGGCGCCGCAGGGGACCTCGCCCGACGCCCTCTTCGCGGGGGCCCGGACGTTCACCGGCTCGACCGTTCGTGCCGGCACGTTCGGCGTCTTCTACCCGGGCCTGCCGCTCGCGGAAGCGGCGGACGGCGCCGCCTGGGTCCACGGCCTCCAGCAGAACACCGCGATGCGGTCGAACCTCGCTTTCGTCAACTCCGGCGACGCCGGTCCCGTGATGCTCCGTATCTCCTTCTTCGGCGAGTCCGGTCAGGCGCTCGCGAACCCCGAGGAGTGGACGCTCGCCCCGGGCGAGTGGAGGCAGCTCGGCCAGCCGCTGCTGAGCCGCGGGGCCACGGCAGGCTCGGCGAAGGTCGAGCGGATCTCGGGGGCGTCCCGCTTCGTCGCCTACGGCGTTCTGAACGACGCGGCGACCTCCGACGGGAGCTACCTGCCGATGACGCGGTGAAGGCCCTCCCGGGCGGCGGCCGGGGCCGCTGCCCGGGAGAGCTCGCCGGCGGGCCGGCGAGGGCGGTCGAGGCCCTCAGTCGTGCCCGGCCGAGGCCGCCTCGGCCTTGAACCCCGGCAGGGCGGCCTTCGCGGCGTCGTAGCCCGCGGCGACGAGCTCGCGGTGCCTGTGGTACTCGTGCATCCGGACGTGGTCGACGGCGGGCTCGACGAGGAGGTCGACGAACTGGAGGCCGGATCGGATCGCCATGACGCTGTTGATCTCCTGGGTCCGGAGGATCGAGCCGACGAGTGAAGGGGCGCGAAGCCTCTTTCGCCACGGGAGGATGCGGCTGCTGAGGACCCGCCAGCCCGAGAGCTCGAGCCCGAAACGGTAGGGCTTGACCTTGTCGACCGCGGGGGCGACGTTGACCCCGATGACCTTCCCGCAGTCGGCGCGGCTCGCCATGCGCTCGACGGGGAAGTTGTCGACGACGCCGCCGTCCACGACGACGTCGCCGTCCTCGATGACCGGCGGGAAGACGCCGGGTATCGACATGCTCTTCCTCACGGCTCGCCAGAGAGGTCCTCGGTCGTCGAGGTCGATGCGCGCCCGCGTCAGGTTCGTGGAGATGCTGAAGTAAGGCCTCCAGAGGTCCTCGATCGCCCGCTCGCCGTAGAGGGATCTGAGGAGGTGGAGGACCTTCTTCCCGGCCATCAGCGAGACGATGGGAAGCGTCCGGTCGTAGATCTTCTTCGGCGAGGCGAACGTCTCGGCCAGCGCCTCGAGGGGGCCGGCCGAGCCGTGGAGGGCGAAGCCGGCGGCCACGACGGACCCCATGCTCGTCCCGGCGACGAGGTCGATCGGGACCCCCTCCTCCTCCAGCGCCCGGATCACGCCGATGTGCGAGACGCCCCGCGCGCCTCCTCCGCCGAGGACGAGCCCGATCGCCCGCCCGGTGACGCGACGTGCGAGCCGCTCCTCGTCGGAGAGGTGACCGGAGCGAACGTGGTGGTGGTCCGCGACGTCCCTCGCCGAGAGCCAGCGCGCGGTCCCGCAGGGTTCGGCGGTTTCGGCGGGGTGAACGAGGACGAGCTCCTTCCGGACGGGAAGGCCGAGCTCGGCGAGGCGCGCCTCGACCGGGCCGGGCGTCGGGTCGTCTGCCGCGTCGGCGACGAGGAGCACACGGTCGGCGCGGCGCACGCAGCGCTCCGTCCACGCCGTCCACTCCGCGCCGGCATCCAGCATCAGGTAGCGCGTCCGGTCCTCCAGCTCGCGGAGCGACACCTCGAGGGCCAGCCCGAGGGCGTCGGAGAGGGGCGTACGGGAGGCCCCGGGGCGCCCGGTCCGCTCGTCGAAACCCGCGTCGTCGATGAGGAGCGTGTCGCCGAGGCTCCCGAACCGCGCCGCGAGCGTGCGCACGAGCGTCGTCACCCGCGGCGACCGCGAAAGGCAGAGAACGGCGAAGGTGAGGCCGGCGGCTTCCGGCCCCGGCGCGGAGGCGCGACTGCCGGTGTTTCGCCGGTTCATCTGCCGCTCGGCGACGATGGCGGCGACCCGGAGCAGCGCCTCGGGATGCCGGAGGGCGAAGGCCCGGAAGTCCTCCCGCCGCAGCCGCAGGACCTCGCTGTCCCTGAGCGCGAGAACGGTGGCGGAGCGCGGCATCGCCGTCAGGAGGCCCAGCTCGCCGACCGTGCTGAAGGCCCCGGCCTCCCGGAGAACGATGCGCCGTCCGTCCTCCGTCCTCACGACCGCCTGGAACCTCCCGGTGACGACGACGTACATGGCGTCGCTGGGCTCGCCCTGGCGCAGGAGGACGTCCCCGGCCGCGACGCGCTGCCATTCCACGACCTCTTCGAGCTCCCGGAACTGGGCCGGGTCCGTGATGCCGAAGAGCTCCTCCCAGACTCGAATCAGCTGTGCCCGGCGCAGGCGCGGCCCGATCTCCGCGGTAAGACGCGCCGCGACCTGCGGAAACCTGAGGTTCAGCTCGTCGAAGCCGGACCGGGGCAGCCGGACGAGCTCGCCGTCCTCGAGCGCCGTGAGGGTCGCCGTCCGCGGCTGGCCGGTGACGACGGCGAGCTCGCCGACCCAGTCGCGCACGCCGATCTCGCCGAGATCGACCTCGGCGCCGGACGGCGTCGCGCCCGTCACGCGGAAACGCCCTCTCGAAACGACGTACATCGCGTCGCCGGGCTCGCCGCGCCGGAAGACGTTCTCCCCGGCACGAACGCGGACCCTCGAGGCGACCGAGTCGATCGCGGCCCGCTCGCCCGCCGAGAGGAGGTCGTACTCGTCGGGATCGAAGAGGAGCGCCCCGGCCCCTTCGCGAACGGCCTGGTCGTGCATCAGTACCCCCTGAAGAGAATCCGTCGATGGACGCCTGCCGCGACTTTACACGATGAGACAGAATCGCGAAGAATGCGTAAACGCGACCTGTGGACAGGGGCCGTCGGTCCCCGTCGTCCGGATCACGAAGACGACGGCGATTCGTGTCGCCCGGTCATCCGGCGACTTGACCCGGAGTGCGGGCCCAGAATAGAAACTCAAGACCTGACCCCATCCGGATGCCGCGGTCAGAAGACGAGCAGCGCCTTGATCGAGCCGCCGCCGAAGCTCCCGCCGCGGAGGGCCTGCGAGAGGAGCAGCTCGATCGACATCCGCGGCCTGATGTCGTAGATGGCGCGGAGGTGGGCCTTGTCGAGGTACGCCTCTTCTTCCCTCCAGGGGAGGGGAGCGCCCTCGGAGGCCGTCCTCGCGGTCTCCTCGGAGCTCCCGAGGTATCCGAGGCGCAGCCGCAGGTTCCGGGTCGCCTGAAACCCGCCCTCGGCCCCGAGGAGGAAGACGTCGGAGGAGTAGGAGCCGGCCGGCTCGGACGGGGACGAGTAGTCGTCCCTCTGCGAGGAGAAGCCCGCGAGCGCGGAGACGGACCACCTGCCCAGGTCCCGGCGGCAGGACGCGATCGCGCGTCCCCACGACCTCTCGAGCGCCATCGCCGTTCCGGCTCCCTCCGACTGGGAGCGCTCGAAGGCGGCTCCCGTGAGTCGCAGACCGGCCGCCCAGCCGGTGCCAAAGTACTCGGCCTCGACGTTCGCGAAGCGCATCAGGCCTCGTGTCTCCCTGCCGGCGGGGTGTGCGCTCGACGCTCCTTCCCCGGCCGCGTACTCCAGCCCGAAGTCGACAGAGCCGTGGATTCGCCAGGGCCCGGACTCGAGGGAGCCGTCGGCGAGGATGCGGATCGGGCGGCGGGTGAGCTCCACGTCGAGGTCGGTCTTCTCGTTCCAGACGACGTTGTCGTTCACGACGCGCAGCTCGAGGGCGTTCCGGCTTCGTGCCGCCCCGATCCGGAGTCCGAGGCCGAGGGAAGAGCCCTCCTTGTCGAATGTCGGCCACCCTGTCAGGACGACGCCCCACTTCCTGCCGGCGTGCCAGACGACGTCGAGGCGCTGGTCGTAGAGCTCGAAGCGGCCGTCCTCGTAGTCGCGCCGGTCGTAGCGCATCTGGACACGCTCCGACGCGAAGATGTTGAGGGCGATCCCGCTGTTCACGTACAGCTCGGTCCCCGTCGTCGAACCGAACTCCCCGAAGAGGCCGTTTCCCCGGTAGCGAGAAGCGGCCCACTCAGCGCGCCACCGGGGGTCCGCGGAGTACTGGAGGAGGTGCAGCTCGATCCGCCGGATGAACTGGCCCGACTCGACCTGCTCGAGGAACTCCGCCTCGGAGGTCCAGAAGAGGGGATCGGGAAGCTCTCCGCCGCGGACGGGTGTCGCGAACAGGAGCAGAAGTATCAGAAAGGCCCGGGCACCCCGCATGGCGGGAGAATGATATTCGGAGCGCCGCCGGCCGAGGCAGGACCGCACCGACCGTGCGGTGCCTCGAGGGTACTGATCATCTTTCATCAGGCCGAATGGAGCGTTTGCTTCATGCGATCGGTGGGAATCAGGACCAGATTGGAACCCATCTTCGAATGGGGGAGGCGCGGGCCGGCGATGAATCGACCCCTGGGTCATGCTACGCACCTGTTCCGGATGGCGGGGCTCTTCGCGGCGGGCATCGTTCTCTTCCTGGTCGCCCGGTGGGCCTTCGTGCCCGAGGGCTTCGGGGAGCTGGGGCACTTCCGCACCGGCGCCCTCGCGGACAACCGCGCGCAGAAGCCCGTCCACGCGGGGCGGCAGGCCTGCGCCGAGTGCCACGAAGACGAGCCGGCACGGCTGGATTCGGGGCCACACGCGGGCGTCGGCTGCGAGGCCTGCCACGGCGCGCTCGGCGCGCACGCCGCCGGGGAGACCGACGTGAAGCCGGCGAAGCCCGATTACGGAAAGCTCTGCCTGGTCTGCCACCTCGAGAGCGTCAGCAAGCCGGCGACGTTCAAGCAGGTCGATCCGAAGGAGCACGGGGACGGAAGCGGGACCTGCGGCGGATGCCACGATCCCCACGCCCCGGACAAGGAGCCGGTGACGCCATGACCGCCGACCGCAGGCAGTTCCTCTCCGGCCTCGGGAAGCTCCTCGTCCTCACTCCCGCGGCAGCGGCCGCCTGGGAGTTCCTGGAGGCGGGGAATCCCGAGGCGTCGCCGACCTACCGCACCGCCGACCACTGGTGGGCGATGGTGATCGACATCGAGAAGTGCATCGGCTGCGGGAACTGCGTGAGAGCGTGCAAGACCGAGAACGACGTGCCGCTCCAGTCTCACTACTTCCGGACGTGGGTGGAGCGATACCACGTTCCGGACGGGGTTTCCGAGCACCCCGAGGTCGACTCCCCGAACGGCGGCTACGACGGGTTCCCCGAGAAGTACCGGGCCGGGGACGGGGCGAAGAGCTTCTTCGTCCCCAAGCTGTGCAACCACTGTGCGCACTCGCCCTGCACCCAGGTCTGCCCGGTGGGAGCGACGTTCGACAGCCCCGACGGGGTCGTCCTCGTCGACAAGAGCTACTGCCTCGGCTGCCGCTACTGCGTCCAGGCCTGCCCCTACGGCTGCCGCTTCATCGACCCCAGGACGAACACGGTCGACAAGTGCACGCTCTGCTACCACCGGATCACGAAGGGGCTCACCACCGCGTGCTGCGAGACGTGCCCCACCGGTTCGCGCCAGCTGGGCGACCTGAAGGACCCGAAGGACCCGATCCACGAGTTCCTCCGGACGAACAAGGTCCAGGTGCTCAAGCCCCAGATGGCGACGGCCTCGAAGATCTGGTACGCCGGCCTCGACGGCTCGGTGCGGTGAGGAGGGGGACGTGCACGGAGACCTGACGAGCCTGGTCCAGGGGTTCATGTATCCCAACGAGGTCGAGCTCCAGTGGAGCGTCCTCGTCGTCATCTACCCGTACATCACCGGCCTCGTCGCCGGGGCGTTCATCCTCGCGTCCCTCGAGCGCGTCTTCCGGGTCGAGGCCGTGAAGCCCACGTATCGCCTCGCGCTCCTGACGGCGCTGGCGTTCCTCATCGTCGCGCCGCTCCCGCTGCAGCTCCACCTCGGCCACCCGGAGCGGTCGTTCTCGATGTACCTGACGCCGCACACCTCCTCGGCGATGGCGATGTTCGGCTTCGTCTACCTCTGGTACCTCATGGCCGTCCTCGTCCTCGAGATCTGGCTCGACTACAGGGTCGAGATCGTGAAGACGGCGCGGGAGTCGACGGGCGTCAAGCGTCTCCTCTACCGGGCGATGGCCCTCTGGAGCGACGACGTGAGCGACGAGTCGCGGCGGCTCGACGAGAGGATCGGCTACGTCCTCACGATCGTCGGCATCCCGTCGGCCTTCCTCCTCCACGGCTACGTCGGGTTCATCTTCGGGTCGATCAAGGCGAACCCCTGGTGGTCGACGCCCCTGATGCCGATCGTCTTCCTCTTCTCGGCGATCGTCTCGGGAATCGCGCTCGTCCTCCTGATGTACATGGCGACGTGCGTGGTGAAACGCGTCGCCGTCGACATGCGATGCGTCGACACGATCGCGAAGTACCTCTTCTACGCCTACATCGTCGACTTCACGCTGGAGGGGATCGACCTCCTCCACCGGATGTACGAGGCGGACGAGTCGTTCAAGAGCCTCGACTTCATGGTGAAGACGAAGCTCTTCGTGTCGCAGATCCTCCTGCAGATCGTGATCGGGGGCCTCGTCCCCATCCTCCTCCTCGCCGTGACCCAGGTCGTGAAGCTCTCGGAGCAGGCGCGGAAGGGGATCTACGCGGTCTCGGCGGGCCTCACGCTCGTCGGCATCCTCGCGATGCGCTGGAACGTCGTCATCGGCGGGCAGCTCTTCTCGAAGAGCTTCCTCGGCTACACGACCTACAAGATGGACTTCGCGACGAGGGAGGGGCTCCTGCCGGCCATCCTCCTCATGATCCTGCCGTTCGCGATCCTGGCGGTCCTCGTGATGCTGCTGCCGCCCTGGCACGAGCCGGAGGCGGAGTCCGAGGCGGGCTGACGAGGACCGGGCGGCGGGGAGTATCCGATGGCCGACCGGATCGCCGACCTCGAAGATCGCCTCGCGAAGCTCTCGGCGGCCGTCGCCGCCGTCGAGGGCCGCCTCGCCGCGCTCGAGGGCGAGAGGGCCGTCGCGCCGCCGGCCCCGGTGCAGCGGCGCGAGGCAGAGCCCGAGGAGACGGCCGCTTCGGCTCCGCTCGCCGGGGCGTCCGGCGACGCGGGTCCCGGCGCCGCGATCCTGGCCGGCCGGCTCCTCCTGGGCCTCGGCGGCGGCTACCTCGTAAGGGCGCTGACCGATGCCGGCACGCTGCCGCGCCTCGGCGGCGTCGTCCTCGGCCTCGCATACGCGCTGGCGTGGGTCGTGGCGGCCGACCGGGGCGCCCGCTCGGGGCGCCGCCTCGCGCCCACTCTCGACGGTGTCCTTTCCCTCGCCGTCGCCCTGCCGCTCCTCTGGGAGGCGACCGTTCGCCTGGGCGCGATCCCGCCCCCCCTGGCCGCAGCTCTCCTTGCGGGCGTCGGGGCCGCGGTCTTCGCCGTGGCATGGCGGCGCGACCTCGCCGGCCTCGCGTGGACGGCCACCCTCGGCGCTCTAGGGACCGCCTGGTCGCTCCTCCTCGCCACGGCGCGAATCGAGCTCTTCACGATCCTCCTCATTCTCTTCGGCGCGGGGACGCTCTGGTCCACCTACGGGCGGAGGTGGCACGCGCTGCGCTGGCCCGCGGCGATCGCGGCGGACCTGGCCGTCCTCGCCCTCGTCTTCCTCGGCAGCCGGCCGGGCGGGCCGCCCGAGGCGTACCGAGAACTGGGGCCCGGGCGTGCGGCATTCGTCGCGCTCCTCCTCTTCGTCGTCTACGCGGGGAGCTTCGCGGTGCGGACCCTCGCCAGGCAGCGCTCGGTGAACGTCTTCGAGGTGGCGCAGACGGCGGCAGTGCTCGCCGTGGGTTACCTCGGCGCCGTCCGGCTCGCGCACGCGGCCGGAACGGGGGAGACGGCCCTCGCCGTCGCGGCCCTCGTCCTCTCGGCCCTCGCCTACGGGGCCGCGTTCGGGTTCGTCTCGCGCGACTCTGCCGGATCGAGGAACTTCCTCTTCTTCTCGTCCGTCGCGCTCCTCCTCGCGCTGACCGGCGGGAGCCTCCTCGTCGCGGGAGGGACCCTCGCCCTCGTGTGGGCGGCTATCGGTTTCGCCGCCGCTCTCCTCGGGGCGCGATTCGGCCGCCGGTCGCTGGAATCGCACGCCGCCGTCTACCTCGTGGCGGCAGCCTTCCCTTCCGGGCTCGTCGAGGCGGTGACGCTGGCACTCACCGGACCGGGAGCCGGCGCCGGAGCGTCGTTCGGGCGCCTGCCGGCGGTGGTGACGGTCGCGGCGGGGCTCTCGTACGTCGCGGCGGCCCGGGCGCGGAGGGACCGTGTCACGTCCTCGGCGGAGCGCCTGGCGCCCGCGGTCCTCCTGTCGGTGGCGGCGGCCGGCGCCGGCGCGGCCGCGATCGGCGGCTTCGCCGCGCTGCTCCCGCCCGGCGCGGCATCCGCCTCGAGGACGACGGTGCTCGCCCTCGCCGCGGTCTTTCTCGCGGCGATCCGGGCGAGAACGGCCGCGGTGGAGACGGGCTGGCTCGCCTGGGGCATCCTCGGGGCGGCCGCGCTGGTAATCTGCGTTCGGGACCTTCCCACGGGGCATCCCGCGACGCTCTTCGCCGCGTTCGTCGGCTTCGGCCTCGCCCTGATGGCGGTCGCTCGGATCACGCGGCGGGCCCGCCCGAGCGCCTGACGACGGGAGCCGCGCCGGGCCTATTCCGTGAGCGTCGCCGCGATTCCGGCGATCGCCTCCTCGGATTCCTTCGCGAAGGAGGGGGCGAAGACGAACCCGAGGACGACCTTGTCCCCGCTCTTTTTCGTCGCGACGTAGACCTGGGCGAGCGAGGGGGCGGGGACCTTCTTCTCGAGGGCCTCGCCCTTCACCTTCCTGCCGAGGAGCGTCCGCTCGACCGGCTTGCCTGCCGAGGTGGCGGCGAGGAACGTCATCTTCACGTAGTCGAGGAGGTCGGCGTCGGTCATCCCGGAGTCCTTCGGGAAGGCGACGACCGTGAGGCTGAGCTTCTCGCCGCCGGACTTCGCCTCTGCCGGGTGGACGACGACGAGCGCGTCGAGACCGGCGGGGGCGGGGGCGGAGAACGGGATCGGCGGAGTGAAGCGGACGCCGTGGACCTCGACCGCGCGGGGCGGGTTCTCCGCCAGGGCCGGGGTGGCGGCGAGTGCGGCGGCGAGGGCGAGGGTCAGGGCGATGCGGGGTCTCATCCGAGTCCTCCTTTCGAGCGTGAGGGGGCGAGTGCCGGGCGGGACGGACCGACCGGCTATTCCTCCTGGCACTCCAGGGCGTCGCGCTCCAGGAGGCCCGCGGTGGTTTGTATCTTCCCGACGTACCTCACGAGGAGCCAGGCGGGGGTGCTCTCGTTCACGAGGCCGACGGCTTCGACGACGTCTCCCTTCACGACGTACCCTTTCCGCGGCTCGGGCGACGGCGCGACGGTGAGAAAGCGCGCCTTCGGCGCGACGACCCTGCAGTTGAACGCGGGCTTCCAGCCGTCCTTCGAGAACGTGGCGCCGGGCCAGTTGGCGCCGCAGAAGGAGGCGATCCCCTTCGTCGCCTCCATCGTCACCTTCCCTCCCTTCGTCGTGAAGGTGACGGTCCCCTCGTCGTCGACGTAGTCCCATCTCCCGTCGCCGACGAATCCGGCCACGCCGATGCCGTCGCAGATGTGCGCGGTGGCGCCGAAGACGGCGGAGTAGGAGAAGGAGAGGGTGTCTCCCGCTCGGACCAGGACGAGGGGACCCATCTGGCCGTACCAGACGCCGGTCGGGTCGAAGCCTCGGTCGTCGGGCCCCTGCGCGAGGGCCGGAGAGACGGCGAGCGCCGCGGCGAGGAGGAGGGCGGCCCCGATGGACTTCATGTGCGCCTCCCGTTCCGGGGGGTCAATCCCGATTGGCAAGCATAGCAGCGGGGGGGACAATCCGGACGTTTCGAAGGAGGCCGGCATGAGCAGCGCCTTCCCCTCTTTCCTCGCGGCGTCCGTGCTCCTCGCCGGCGCGGTCCACGCCGCGGAGCCGGACCTGAGGATCGTCTCGGCTGCGGCGGTGTCGCTCCGGGAAGCCCCGGGTACCTCGAGGGCGACGATGAGTCGCCTGCCGCTCGGGACGGTCGTCGAGGAGAGGGCGCGGACCGGCGGTGTCGACACGGTGGGCGGCGAGACGGCGCCGTGGCTCCTCGTCGCGACCCCTTCCGGAGAGGAGGGCTGGCTCTTCGGCGCACTGACGCTGCCGTACGCGGAGACGGAGAAGGACACGCTCGCCCTCGAGATCGCCGACAGCCGGCTGAATCGGAAGGGGGACCCCTTCGAGTCGTACGCGGAGCTGTACGCGTTCCTCTCGCGGGCCGCCGCGGTGGCCGGAAGCCCGGAGGGCGGGGGCCGCCTCGGGCTTGCCGCGCTCAGGGCCCTCGACCGGGCCGCCGGGGCCATCGGCGTCCGGCGCCTCCAGGAGAAGGTCCTCGCGTGGGTCGAGGCGAGCGCGAGGGACCTCGTCTGGAGCGAGCCGGGCGCGCGCTGGCTCGTCGTGGCGGACCGCTATTGGGAGCTGCACGAGCGCTTTTCCGCGGTCCCGGCCGCCGAGGAGATCGCCTGGGACGCCGCCCGCGCCCTGCTTCCCGGCGAGTGCGAAGGGGAGATCCCCTGTCACGTGGGCGTCGTCGCCCGGACGTACGCCCGCTACCTCGGGCTCTACCCGAAGGGTGCGCACGCCTCCGCGGCGCTCGCGTTCGTCGCGACCGAGGTCGACGCCCTCGCGGAGGATCCGCGTATGCGGGACCTCGCCGGGAGCGTTCCCCCGGGGGAGGTCGATGCGCTTCGGAACGACCTCGGGACGTTGAAGCGGGTCCTCGCGCCGATCGCCGATCCGCGGGCGGCGGCCGCCGCGGCCGCGCTCGATGCGCTGCGGGAGAGGCTCGCTCCGCGAGCCGGAGCCCGGCCTTGACCGCCTCCTCGCCCCCTCGGGAAGCACCGGGTGCCGTGAGCCCGGCACGGGAGCGGAACCCCGTGCGCGTCGTCGCCTACGCGCTCTCCGCCGTCGGAGCGCTCGTGGGGCCCTTCTCCCTCCTCGCGTTCCCCGGCTTCGGGGCCTGGGGGCGGGAAGACCTTCAGGGCGCAGGGGTCCTCGCGATCGCGGCGCTGATCATGGCGAGCCCATTCGCGGCGTTCCTCGTGGCCGCCCGCCTCTCGAGGACGAAGGCCGGCGCGGCCGTGGTCGCGGCGCTCGCCCTCGTGGCCGTCCTCTTCGGGGCGCTCTTCTACGTCGACGCGGCCCTTCGGAAGGACTTCGTCCTCCTCCTCGCGTCGGTCGGGGTCCCCGCGGTCCAGTGGCTCATGGCGCTGCCGGCCGTCGTCTTGGCGCTCGTCCTCCGGCCGAGGAGAACGTCCGCGGCCCGCTGAGGATCCGCCCGGCCGGGCAAGCCATCACCACGGGTCCGTCGGGCCCGGGCACTCCGGGTACGGCTGCTGGAACGCCATGCTCCGGCCCGGCTTCCGCCGGCTCTCGGACTCCCTCCCGTAGCCCCTCGAGCCGTAGAACCTGTCGCACGGACCGCCGAGGAAGACCGTGACCGTGCTCCCTTTCCGGTCGACCATTCCCGCGTGCTGGGCCGCGTCGCAGACGTTCGAGCCGAGGTAGTAGACGCGCGTCCCCCAGAGGGAGCCCTTGCCGTACCGGTCGTACGTGCAGGTGCAGTCGAAGCTCGACCCTTCGGGCATCGCCTCGAGCTCCCTGCTGAAGAGCCCCGGACAGGGCGCGAGGTCCGCGGACGCGCTCGGCGGGGGCGGGCAGGGCGGGGGCTCGGCCGTGAAGGAGAAGGTCGCCGTCGGAGCAGCCGAGTTCTTCGAGACGACGCCGTTCGCCGCAGCGCCCCAGAGGCGGGGGCAGTCGGGCTGGCGCCAGAACGTCACGAGGTCGCCCGGGCGGGTGAGCGCCCCGGCGTGACGGGCGGCCTCGCAGAGGGACGATGTCGGGTCGTAGCGGCCGTTCCCGCGGATGCCGATGCCGTAGTCCCTCGTGCAGACGCAGGACCGCGAGTCCCCGATGGCCATCTCGCCGGCGTCCAGGAACAAGGAGGGGCACATCGGGAGCGGTCCGGAGGAAACCGGCGACGATGCCGCGGTCGAGGCCGAGGGAGCGTCGGCAGGCGCCGCGGTCGACCCTGAGGCCATCGGCATCTCGCCCGGCGACGCAGCCGGCGCGGTGCTCGCCGGGTCGTCGCGGTACGCGACGATCCTCGTGATCGGCCCGCCCGCCTTCCCCTCGAACCGCACTCGGACCCGCACAGGCCAACGCGCCCCGTCGGCCTTCCTCGGCGTGGCGAGCCCGAAGACGGCCGTCGGCTCGCCCGGAGCCGGCGCGAGCTCGAGCGTCCCCAGCTGCTGCTCGATCACGGACGTCTTCACGGAGAGCGGGGGAGCGAAGAGCCACTCGACCTCGCGGGCCGCGCCCGTGCCGGGGCTCTTCGAAACCACGATCCGCGCCCCCTTCGGGACCTTGGCCACGGCGCGGAGGCTCGTGTCGTCCTCGGCCTCGACGGCGCCGAGGAGCCCGCGGACGCCGAACAGGTCGAGCATGCTCGCGGCGGGCAGCTCTGCCACCTGGAGGTTCTGCGCCGTGGCGTAGACGTGGTGGAGCACTTCGCGCGCCTCGGCGACGCTCCCGGGACCCCGGCTCGGCCGGCACGACTTCTGGGCGACCACGATGATCCCCGAGATCGCGGCGATCACGAGGACGGTGGCGAGCATCGTGCCGAGAGCGAGCGCGCCGGGATTGACGGCGAAGCCCATGCGCCGCACCGAGTCGACCTGCTGCTCGAGGCGCGTCGGGGCGATGGGGACTTCCGGCGGGGGGACGCGCTCGACGATCTCCGCGAGCCCGACGAGCGCGTCGGCCCAGTCCCTCAGCTGCGCCGCGGAGGGGATCCAGCTCATGAAGGCGGTCGAGAGGTGGAACGTGACGTTGAGCGCTCCGGGCCTCAGGACGAGCTGCCGGCGGGCGAACGGCCCCTGGAACTTCAGCAGCCTTCCGAGGAGCGCCGGGACGCCCGGCTCGGCGAGGACGCGCCGCACCCACGCCTCCTCCTCGCCGTAGACGTCGAGCCCGTCGAAGGCGGGGACGGCGAACCGGATCGGCCTCTTGCCCGCCAGCGCCGCGAGGAGCTGCGTGTCGCCCGAGCCGGCCGTGATGCCGAACCTCGTCCGGACGGCGACGTCGGCCTCGAGGGCGAACCGGGGTCCCCGCGAGAAGAAACCCTGGAAGCGCCGCCCTCCGTACGTCCCTTCGTACCGCCGGTACTGGACGGCGTACGGGAATCCGGCGAGACCGAGGGCGCCGAACATCCGGTCGAACCGTCCGTTCCGCGAGCGCGTTCCGAAGTACGCGAGGATCGCCGGCAGGACCATCAGGAAGAAGGCCGCGATCCCGATCGGCAGGAAGATCTCTTTCGGGTCGGAGCCCGGCGTGCGATGCATCCGCCCGAGCGGGAGCAGGATGAAACCGATGAAGATTGCGAAGACGTAGATCGTGACGACGCTGCCGACGAGGCATCCCCGGACGTACGACATCCCGACGGACTGGACGATTCGACCCATCACGGCCTCCGCTTCGCGGTGATGTGCAAAAGGGGCGGGCGGTCCGCCAAAGAGCAATTCTACGCCGCGGCAGGCGGCGCTCCGACGCTCCGTTCGCGCTACGATGCCCGGCCGTGAGCGAGTTCGCCTTCGTCTGCAACGAGTGTGGCACCCGGTACGCCGAGGACCGGGCCCTGTACGTTTGCCCCGCCTGCACACGCCTCCAGGTCCGGGGCGGTTTCACCCGGGGTGTCCTCAGGATCGAGCTGGCCGAACGCGACCTCCCCCGGCTCTGGCCCGACGCCCCTCTCTCGTCCCCCGAGGGGCTCGCGCCGTTCCTGCCCGTACGCGGCCCCGGGTCGCTCTTCCCGTTCGCCGCGGGAGGGACCCCGCTCCTCGCCGTCCCGCGCCTGCGCGAATCGCTCGGCCTGCCGCGGCTCTTCCTCAAGGACGACACGCGCAACCCCTCCGGCTCGACGAAGGACCGCGCCTCCCACCTCGTCGTCGCCAAGGCGATCGAGTACGGGTACGCGACCGTCGCCGCGGCCTCGACCGGGAACGCCGCCACGGCGCTCTCGGCGGCCGGCGCGGCCGCGGGGGTCAAGACGGTCGTCTTCGTCCCGGCCTCCGCGCCGCCGGCCAAGCTCGTCCAGATGGCGAGCTACGGCGCGACGCTCGTCCCGGTCGCCGGGACGTACGACCAGGCGTTCGAGCTTTCCATCGCCGCCTGCGAGCGCTTCGGCTGGTACAACCGGAACACGGCGCTCAACCCCTTCACCGTCGAGGGAAAGAAGACGGCCGCCCTCGAGATCGCGAGAGACCTCGCGCCCGAGGCACCCGACGTCGTCGTCGTGCCGACCGGGGACGGCGTCATCGTCGCCGGCATCGCCAAGGGCTTCTCCGACCTCGTCCGCTGCGGCCTCCTGCCGCGCGTGCCGCGGCTCGTCGCGGTTCAACCGGAGCGCTCGGGGGCCATCGCGCGGGCGCTCCGGTCGGGCGCGGCGGAGATCACTCCCGAGCCCGGCGCCGGGAGCGTTGCCGACAGCCTCACCGTCGCGGCGCCGCGCAACGCGGTGATGGCGCTCTCGGACGTCCGCGCCTCGGGCGGCTGCGGGGTCCTCGTCTCCGAAGAGGCGATCCTCGACGCGATCCCGCGGCTCGCCGCCGCGACCGCCGTCTTCGCCGAGCCGGCCGCGGCCATCGCCCTCGCGGGGCTCGAGGCGGCGCTGGGGGAGGGGCTCGTTGCGCCCGGGGAGATCGTCGTCCTCCTCGTCACGGGAACGGGGCTCAAGGACGTGCCGGCCGCCGCCCGCCGGGTCAGGGTTCCGGAACCCGTGACGCCGTCTCTCGAGGCCGTGGAGCAGTTCCTGGGCTGAGACGGTCCCTCCACGCCTTCTCGCGCCGCCCGCGGTCCCGCCAGAGGTAGCGGAACGCGAAGGCGAAGAGGGCGCCGAAGAGGAGCGAGGGGAGGAGGACGCGCAGCGCCCCGAGGCCGCCGCCGGTGAGGAGCGAGACGAGGGACCCGGCCGCCAGAAGCGTGCAGGCGAGCGCGAAGGCGGCGATCGCGGCGAAGGCCCAGCCGGGGACCGTCGCGGACCTGAGAGTGGCGGCCTCGGCGAGGTGGGGCGGCAGGCCGTGGACCCGTTCGAGGACGAAGACCGCGGGGTGCGAGGCGTCGCCCCGGTTGAGGCGCGAGGCTCGGCCGGAGATCCCGTTGCGCACCTCGGGAGAGAAGAGCGCCCTCACCGGGTCGATGGTCACGAGCGCGACGTCGCGCAGGAGGTCGTCCCACTTCTCCCGCCTCTTCAGCTCCGCGAGCTCCTCCGGCGCGAGGCGTTCCATGTCGTCGAGGAAGCCGTGCCGCGAAACCCACGGCGTCCACGACGTCACGATCTCCTCGGCGCGATCCTCGACGGCGGCGGCGACCAGACGACGGGCGTCGTCCGCGGGGACCCCGCGCGCGAGGAGGCGCTCCTCCGCCTCGCGGGGAGAGAAGCCCGTGCGGCAGGGCTGCTTGGCGGGCATGCCGCCGGGGAGGTCGCGATAGCGCGACCGGTCGAGCTCTCTCGGGGTCGCCCGGAGCACTTCCCAGGCCTCGTCCATGTCGGCCATCCTTCCTTCCGCCCTCGCCGGCGCGAGGCAGGTTCTCCGGCGGTCGGATCGTCAGCGGGATGCGGCCCCGCGCGCCCGGACGAGAATCTCCAGCTTCGCTGCCGCGGACGGCGCCAGCGGCCCCGCGTCGAGCCGCCGGAGGACGACGACGGCGCGCCCGGGGGAGACGGCCTCGAGCTCGTAGTGGTGCGTCGTCTGCCCGCCGTCCACGTCGGGCGGGGGAAGCTCGACGCGGACCCGGGCGAAACGGACCGAGTCCCCTTCGATCTCGGGGGCCTTCGCCCACGAGAACTGGTGCTCGTCGCCGACCGCGACGGGGCGGGTGACGGCGAGGTCGACGACGTCGCCGGGAGCCGCCTCCACGGTGGCGCCGTCCCTCGCTTCGATCACGACGGGTTTCCTGCCGCGTTCCGGCGCTCCTCCGGCGCAGGCGGCGGGGAGAAGCAGGACCCAGAACCCGCGCCACAGGAGACGCACGACGCCCGCGATCGATCGCCCGCCCTGAGCCATCCGGTCCTCCCGGCTCTCCGGAGCCGGAGGAATGGTACAGGCACGAGGGCCTGGGGCCTGCAGCGTCCGCGCTATCCTCGCGCCGCCCGCCCGTTCCGGGCGGCGGGAGGCCTCCGATGCCCGAAGTCGACGTCAAGCAGAAGGTCCTCGCGGCCAACCAGGCCGCCGCCGCCGCCCTGCGCGATTCGTTCCGCCACCAGCGCACCCTCGTCGTGAACCTCATCTCCTCCCCGGGCTCCGGGAAGACGACGCTCCTGGAGGCGACCGTCGCGCGGCTCGCCGGGACGATGAAGATGGGCGGCCTCGACGGCGACATCGCGACGGAGCGCGACGCGGACCGGCTCCGGAAGGCGGGGATCCCCGCGCGGCAGATCCTGACGGGCGGCGCCTGCCACCTCGACGCGCGCCAGGTCGACTCGGCGCTCGCCGAGGAGGGGGAGCGCCTTCGCGGCCTCGACCTCCTCTTCATCGAGAACGTCGGGAACCTGATCTGCCCGACCGGCTACGACCTCGGGGAAGACTTCAAGGTCGTCCTCCTCTCGACCGCGGAAGGCGACGACAAGCCCTTCAAGTACCCGTCCATCTTCTCGAAGGCGAAAGTGACGGTGCTGACGAAGGTCGACCTCCTGCCGTACGTCGACTTCGACGTCGAGGCGGTGAAGGCCCAGGTCGCGACGCTGAACCCGACGGCGCGCCTGCTGGAGGTCTCGGCGCGGACGGGGAGCGGGATGGACGCCTGGTGCGCGCTGCTCTCGGACGAGCTCGCGGCGAAGAGGGCGTCGTGAACGGGCGCCAGCTCCTCTGGCTCGTCCTGATCGCCGGCGTCGCCTTCTGGCTCTGGAAGAGCGGGAAGGTGACGAAGGAGGCTCCGCCAGAACCTGCTCGCGGGTCCGATGTCGCGGAGGGGCGCCCCGCGTTCGCCGGCTCGGCGTGCGTCTCGGCAGCCGAGGAGGCGGCGCGACGGACCGGGGAGGCGACCCGGGTCCTCCTGAGGACCCCGCTCGACCCGGCCGCCTTCTCGGCGGCCTCCGACCTGGCGTCGTCCGCGATCTCCTCCGCGGAGGGGAGCTGCTCCGGGGGAGGGTCGGCGAGCGACGAGAAGGCGATGGAGGAGGCGCGGGGGGCGCTCTCCGAGATGAACGCCCTCCTCTCGGAGCTGTCCGGCGCGCTCTCGGGAGGCGGGAGCGCCTCCGAGGCGCCGAGGCGCCAGGAGGCGATCGACGCGAGGCTGGCGGCCGCCCGGAGGGCGCTCGGGACCTGAGAGGGCGCTCCCTTCAGTGGCAGTTCCGGCAGAGCTGCCCCTTGTCGTTCCTCACGGCCAGGTAGCGGGTCGGATGCTCCCTGGAGCGCCGCACGATCCGCTCGAAGAGGCTCCGTGACTCCCAGGGTGAAGTGTCGACGCGCGGCTGCGTCGTGTCGTGGCAGGTGACGCAGGTGTTCGTGCCGGAGGCCGTCAGGAGGAGCGGCGCGGGTGGCCTCCGCTCGATCCGCACGCCGACCGGGTGGTGCCCGTCGCGCATCTCGTGGCAGGAGACGCAGAGGGCCCGGCAGGGACGGGCGACCCGCGGGGAGATCGTCGCGGCCTCGTCGGCCCGGTGACAGGAGAGGCAGCTCTCGGCGGTCCACGCCGGGTGGGCGTCCGCGGGACCGGTGCCCGCGGAGGCGAGCGCGGGTGAGGCGGCGAGGACGGCGAGGGCGAGGAGAGGAGCGGCGGTGCGCGGGGTCATTCCGGCCTCCTAGAAGGTGACGACGGCCTGGGCGAGGACGGCGTCGCGGCGGAAGTCCTCCCCGGCCTCGACCTCGGGGGGCGCGGAGAGGATCCGCTGGTATTCGAGCTTGAGCGTGAGGACGTCGAAGAAGAGCGCGTTGAGGCCGGCGGTGAGCCGCTTGGTGCGGCCGGCGGGGACCTCGCCGCCCGACGCCTCGGGCTCGGCCTTCGCCGTGTCCCACCGGACCCAGGGCGTGAGCGGAACGCCCGCCACGGCGCCGGCGTCGACGAGCGCGGTGACGTGGAGGCCCGACCTCACGAGGCGCTCCTCGCGTCCCTCCACGGGCCGCTCGTCACGCCGCGCCCACTCGGCGCGGAGCCGGCCGATCGGGCCGTGGAGCTCGGCGTCGACGGCGAAGGAGGTCGTCTCGGTGCCGCCGTCGCCGTCGAAGTCGTGCAGGGCGGAGACGCCGAGCTCGAGGACGCGGGACCTCTCCTTCAGGCGGTACGGGTTGTCGAAGGGGGTGAAGGCGATGCGGCCGCCGAGGGCCGACCCCTCTCCCTCGCCGCGAAGCCAGTACGTCGACCAGCCGAAGCTCCCCGTCCCGCCGAGCAGACGCAGCCCGACGTCGTTGTAACCGCCGTCGAGGACGGCCTCCGTCGTGAGAGGGGCGGAGAGCTCCGTCCGGTCCTTCGAGGCGAAGTACTGCCAGTCGCCGCCGAACGGGACGTCGAAGCGCCCGAGCTGGGCGCGGAAGCCCTTCTCGACCGGAAGGCGGCCGCGGGGCGCCACGGGAGCGCCGACGACGTGGACGTCGACGAAACCGACGGCCAGCTCGGCCCCCTCGTCGTTCACGACGAGCGCCGCGGCGACCTGGACGTGCCGGCCGAGCTCTCGCTCGACGTCGAGCTCGAAGTCGCCCATCGAGAAGACGTTCGGGTCGGTGCCCCTGTCGGCGGCCTTCACGTCGAAGAACCCGGAGAGGCCGAGGGCGTCGCGGATTTCCGCGAGGGCCCGCGCGAGGCCTCCCGCTTCGGGCTCGACCGGCTCGCCGGCGGGGGTCGGCGGCGCGGCCTCGGGCGTGGAGCCCGCGGGGGGAGCGGTCGCGGGACCGAAGGCGGGAGCCGGAGGCGGCGGCTCCTCGACGCGCGCGGCGCCCGGCGCGGGCGTCGCGCAGAGGAGGACGGCGAGAAGGATCGGGAGGCGGCGGTGCCGTGTCACGTCATCGTCCCCCGTCGTTGCGCGAGGGGAGGCTCAGGGCGGAGGGAGCCGGGGCGCAGGCGTCGTTGCCGGCGTCCGAGCGCCCGGCGTCGGTGCAGCCGTCGCAGGCCCCGTCGCAGGCGCCGGCGCGGCGGCGGAAGAGGCGCAGCGCGGCCCAGAGCGCGGCGGCGGCGACGATCGCCACGGTGACGAAGGTGTCCACGCGAGAGGTCTCCTTCAGGTGAACAGGCGCCCGACCTGATAGACGGCGAACGAGACGAGCCAGGCGACGGCGGTCAGGCCGAAGAGCTGGAGGAGGGCCCAGCGCCAGCGGCCCGACTCGCGCCGCGTGACGGCGATCGTCGCCATGCAGGGGGCGGAGATGAGAAGGAAGAGGATGAGGCTGACGCCGACGAGCGGCGAGTAGTCGCGGGCGAGGCGGGCACGGAGCCCCGCGGCTCCCTCCTCGGCGTCGCCGATCGCGTAGACGATCCCCATCTGCGCGACGAAGACCTCCTTCGCCGCGAAGGCGCCGATCATCGCCGTCACCATCTTCCCGTCGAAGCCGAGCGGGGCAAAGGCGGGCTCGAGGATGCGTCCCGTGCGGCCCGCGAGGGAGGCCTCGAGCTCCTCGGCGGCACGCTCGCCGGCGAGGTCGGCTTCCGGGATCGCCTCGCCGGCGGCGAGGCGCGCGTCGACGGCGCAGGACGAAGGCTTCGGAAACGACGTCGCCGCCCAGAGGAGGATCGAGATGCCGAGGATGACGGTGCCCGCCTTGCGGAGGTAGAGGCCGCCCCGGTCGAGCATCTTGAGGACGACGCTCTGGAGGGTCGGGACCCGGTAGGGCGGCAGCTCCATGACGAACGGCGCGTCCTCGCCCGGCAGGATCGTCCGGCGGAGGAGGAGCGCGAGGAGGAGGGCGAGCGCGATGCCGGTGGCGTAGACGAGCCAGAGGGCGGGGGCCCGCCAGGCCGGGGGGAAGAATGCCGGGACGAGCAGCATCCAGATCGGAAGGCGCGCCCCGCACGACATGAGAGGCAGGACGAGCATCGTCGTCAGGCGGTCGCGTTCGTTCTCGAGCGTGCGCGTCGCGAGGATGCCGGGGACCGAGCAGCCGAAGCCGGTCATCATCGGGAGGAAGCTCTTTCCGTGGAGGCCGAAGCGGTGCATCGCGCGGTCGGTCAGGAAGGCGGCGCGGGCCATGTAGCCCGAGTCCTCGAGGAGGGCGAGGCCGAGAAAGAGGAGGAGGATGTTCGGGAGGAAGACGAGGACGCCGCCGACCCCGGCGATCACGCCGTCGACGAGGAGGGAGCGAAGGAGCGAGTCGCTCCCCTCGGGCCAGAGCCCGGAGACGGCGTTCCCGAGAATCCCGACGCCCGACTCGATCCACCCCATCGGCGCCTCGCCGACGGCGAAGGTGAGCCAGAAGATCCCGTAGAGGACGGCCGCGAAGATCGGGAGGCCGAGCCAGCGGTGCGCCACGACGTCGTCGAGCCGGTCGGAGAGCGCGCGCGCGTCGATGCGGGGGGGCGGCGTCCGCGTCTCGCGGAGGAGGCCGTCGACGAAGCCGAACGTTCTCTCCGCGACGAAGACGGAGATCGGCCGGGAGTGCCTCGCCTCGACCCGCGCGCGCTGCCGGCGGGCCTCGGCGGCGGCCCTTTCCCTGCCGGCCGCGGCGTCGCCGTGCGGACCCGGCTCTCCCGCCTCGAGGAGGAGCCTCAGCGCGGCCCACTCGCGCCGCCGCGGGGTGACCTCGCCCGGGAGGAGCGGCGCGATCGCGGCGAGCGCCCCCTCGAGCTCCTCGCCGAGGACGACGCGGTGCCGGACGAGGGGCGAGCCGGCGGCGCGAAGGATCGCCTCGCGCAGCGCGTCGAGCCCTTCGCCGGTGCGGGCGACCGTCTCGACGACGGGGATGCCGAGGAGCTTCTCCATCAGCGGGACGTCGAGCTTCTGGCCCGCGGCTCGCGCCTCGTCGGCCATGTTCAGGCAGAGGACCGGGTTCGCCCCGGCGAGGAGGACCTGCGCGAGGAGGACGAGGTTCCGCTGGAGCTGCATCGAGTCGGCCACGACGACGACGACGTGAGGCCCGGCGGCGAGCTCGTTCTCGGCGACCCGTTCCTCCGGGGAAAAGGCGTTCAGGCTGTAGGTGCCGGGGAGGTCGACGACCTCGGCCGTCGCGCCCCCGAGCGAGAACGTCCCGGTCCGCCGCTCGACCGTCACGCCCGGGTAGTTCGCCACGTGCTGCCGCGTCCCCGTGAGGGCGTTGAAGAGCGAGGTCTTCCCGCAGTTCGGGTTCCCGGCGAGGGCGACCCGGAAGGGCGCGGGCGCGGAGTCCTTGCTCGTATTCGAAAGCAGTGTTAGAGACATCTAACTCTCCGGCGAAAAAAGGGGGCGGGTCACGCCTCGGCCCGGACGAGGACGCTCGACGCCTCGGCCCGGCGGAGCGCGAGGCGGGCGCCCTGGCAACGGATCCAGAGCGGGTGGCCGCCGGGGCCGGAGCGCTCCACGTCGACCTTCGTCTCGGGGAGGATCCCCATGTCGAGGAGGCGCTGTCGGAGGGCGCCGGTCGCCGTGATCTGCGTGACGACCCCTCTCTGGCCGGGCCTCATGGTGGCGATGCTCATGGCTTTTTCCTTCGGGGCGAGGCTGCAGCGGGCGCAGTCGGGCGAGGCGTCGCCGCACGGGTCGACGTCGCCGGGGCGGCCTCCGGCCGGGCACTGGCCGAACGCCTTCGCCACGGACGGGCAGGTGCCGAGGAACTCGAAGAACCTCACCATCCGGTCCATCGCCTCGTCCGTGAGGGCGTGCTCCATCGAGCAGGCCTGCTCGGAGGCAGCGCGGGGGGACATCCCGAGGACCTCGGAGAAGAACCGCGTCAGGAGCCGGTGGCGCGTCAGGACGCGCCGGGCGGCCTCCTCGCCCCTCTCCGTCAGGCCGATGTACTCGCGCCGCACGTAGTTCACGAGACCCGCCTCGGAGAGCTTGCGGAGCGCGATGGAGACGGTCGGAGCCTTGACGCCGCGGGCCTTGGCGATCTCCTTCACCCGGGCGAAGCCGTGCTCCTGGACGAGAAGGTAGATGGTCTCGAGGTAGTCCTCGAGGGGCTCGCTCATGGGGACCGGGGGGGCGTTTACGGCCCGCACCATAGGTAGAGCAGTCTAACAGCTCTATGCTTCTCGTCAACTCCTCCCTCGAGGGACGGGTCGGTTCAGTGCCCCGTTCCCCGGGTCGCCCGACGGAAGTCGGAAAGCGGCAGTCCGGCGCCGGGAGTTTGCCGGCAAGGACGGAACTCCCTATCCTCGGCGCCCGTGCGCGAAGCAGAGAACCCGCCCGGCAGGTTGCAGGTTCAGGCGACCCGCGTCTCGCCACGTTCGGGAGACGTGCCGTGATCGGGAGACTCCTCGCCCAGTACCGCGTCACCGCCAGCCTCGGGTCGGGCGGAATGGGGGAGGTCTGGCTCGCGAGAGACACGCGGCTCGGCCGCGAGGTCGCGCTCAAGGTGCTTCCCGCGGACTTCGCGGAGAACCCGGACCGGCTCGCCCGCTTCGAGCGCGAGGCGCGGGTCCTGGCCTCCCTCAACCATCCGGGCATCGCCACCCTCTATGGCCTGGAGCACGTCGAGGGCCGGCACGTCCTCGTGATGGAGCTCGTCGAGGGGGAGGGCCTGGACGAGCGGATCGCTCGCGGCCCGGTGCCGGCCGGCGACGTCGTCGCCCTCGCGAGGCAGATCGCCGACGCGCTGGAGGCGGCGCACGAGAAGGGAATCGTCCATCGCGACCTCAAGCCGGGAAACGTCCGGCTCCGTCCCGACGGCACGGTCAAGGTGCTCGACTTCGGGCTCGCCAAGGAGTGGGAGGGGGACGAGAGCGAGCCGAACGTCTCCACCTCGCCGACGAAGACGAGACACGCTACCGCCGCGGGCGTCATCCTCGGTACGGCCGCCTACATGGCCCCCGAGCAGGCCCGGGGCAAGCCGGTCGACCGGCGCGCCGACGTCTGGGCCTTCGGCGTCCTGCTCTGGGAGATGGTCACCGGCCGCCGGCTCTTCGCTGGCGAGACGATGACCGACGTTCTCGCGGCCGTCCTGACGCACGAGCCCGACTGGAGGGCCGTGGAGGAGGCGGCCGGGCCCGAGTTCGCCGGGGTGGTGCGCGGATGCCTCGAGAGGGAGCCCCGCCGGCGGTTCGGCAGCGCGGCCGACGTCGCCCTCCTCCTCGAGAGGGCCTTACGGGCGCTCTCCGCGCCGGCCGGAGCGGGCGCGCCCGCCGCGCGCGGCGGCGGCCGGAAGCTCGCGGCGGCCCTCCTCGCCGCAGGCCTCCTCGGCGGGCTGGCGATCGGAGCGGGCCTCGCCCGCCGGGCCTGGACCGGTCCGGCGACGGCACGGGTCGAGCGGCTCTCCGTCGTCGAGCCCGACGTCGTGGCGCCTTCCGGGGTCGCGATCTCGCCGGACGGGCGGCTCCTGGCGTTCACCGTCGAGAGGGACCAGGGGAGCATCCTCGCCGTGAGGCCCCTCGACCGTTTCGACGCCGTGGTCCTGCCCGGGACCGAAGGGGCGATGTGCCCGTTCTTCTCCCCGGACGGCGCCTGGCTCGGCTACTTCACGCGGAACGAGATTCGGAAGGTCCCCGTCGCCGGCGGGCCTCCGCGGACCCTGGCGACCCTCGGCGGCAGCGTCCGGTTCGACCCGTGGAACTCGGCCTCGTACCCGACGGCCGACTGGTCCGCGGACGACACGATCGTCTTCTCCTCGGGCTTCTGGCGGGAGCCGGCCGCGCTCCCGGGCCTCTTCACCGTGCCCGGCTCGGGCGGTACGCCGCGGCCCGTCACGAGCCTCGACGGCAAGGAGCTCGGCCACCGGTCGCCGCGCTTCACGCCGGACGGCCGGCACATCGTCTTCACCGCGCTGGGGTCCGGGCCGCGAAACACCCACGTGGACGTCGTGCTGCGCGAGTCCGGAAGGCGCTGGAGGTTGCAGGCGGACGCGGTCCTCGGGCGAGTGCTTCCTTCGGGTCATCTCGTCTACCTCGACGGCTTCTACAGCCGCCTCGTGGCGGCGGCGATCGACCCTGCGACCCTCCGGCTCGAGGGACCGGCGGTCCCGCTCATCGAAGGCATCAGCACCGCCGCCTCCGAGAGCTACGCGGTCTCGACCGGGGGCACGCTCGTCTACGTCGCCGCCGGCGCCGGAGAGGGCCAGAAGCGGCTCGTGCGGGTCGGCCTCGACGGCTCGGTCGCCTCCCTCGTCGACCGCGCCGGCAGCTGGTACCAGCCGCGGACGGCGCCGGACGGGAAGAGCCTCGTCGTCCGCGAGGTGGGAGAGGAATGCCGGCTCTGGCTCTACGACTTCGCACGGCGGACCCTGACGCCGCTCACGTCGAGCGGCGACAACCACCAGCCGGTCTGGATGAGGAACGGGCGGGAAGTGGTCTACGGACGGGAGGACGCCGCCTCCGGCGGCCGGGCGCTCTTCCGGCAGGCGGCCGACGGGAGCGGGCCGCCCGTCATGCTCCTCCCGGGAGCTTCCGCGAGCGGGCCGGCGTCGGGCGCGGTCCCCTATCCCGACTCCTTCTCGCCGGGAGACCGGGCTCTCCTCTTCGAGCGGTCGACCCTGGCGACGGGCTCCGACCTCTGGGTGGCGCCGATGGACGGAGGGCCGCCGGAGCCGTTCCTCGCGACCCCCGCGTTCGAGGGAGACGGCGCGTTCTCGCCCGACGGGCGCTGGGTGGCGTACGTCTCGGACGAGAGCGGCCGCGAAGAGGTCTACGTCCGCGCGTACCCGGGTAAGGGAGGTCGGACCCGGGTCTCGGTCGCCGGGGGCGAGTGGCCCCTCTGGTCCCGGGACGGCTCCCGCCTCTACTTCAACCAGGGGCGTCGGCTGATGGGCGTCGACTTCGCGGGCGACGGACCGGAAGCGACGGTCGGCCGGCCGAAGGAGCTGCTGGCGGGCTTCGCGTTCGGGCGCGGAAACGTCGACGTCCTGCCCGACGGGGAGAGCTTCGTCCTCGTCGAGCCGGCGGCGCGCGGGCTCGTGGAAATCCGCGTCGTGAGAGGCTGGACGCGGGAGCTCGCGGACCTCGTTCCGCGGACGGCCGTACGATGACGCCCTCCTGAGCCCGGGAGTACGGCGCCAGGCCGCGCACCCTTCCGCTCCCCGAGCGCCGTGGTAGGAAATTTCCGGCAGTTGTAATATTCCGCCATGAACCTCGAACGGATCAGCCTCGCCATCGAACCGGACCTCCTCCGGAAGTTCGACCGGGTCCTCGCCGAGAGCGGGGTCCCGAACCGCTCGGAGGCCGTGCGGGACCTCATCCGCAAGCGGCTCGTCGAGGAGGAGGAAGACCCGGGAGCCGAGTCGGCGGCGACCTTGACCCTCGTCTACGACCACGACACGCGCGAGCTGGCCGACCGCCTCGTCGAGATCGGGCACGAGCACCACGCGAGCATCCTCTCGACGCTCCACGTCCACCTCGACCACGACCTCTGCCTCGAGGTGATGGCGCTGAAGGGGAAGCGGCGCGACCTGCGCCGCCTCGCGACGCAGGTCCTCGGCCTGAAGGGGGTCCTCCACGGAGGCCTCGTCCTCAGCTCGCTCGACGTCCTGACCGAGGTGGCGCGATGACTCGGACGCCGGCGCTTCTCGGCTCGCTGCTGCTGGCTCTCTCGGCCGGGCCGGCGCGGGCCGGGGAGACTCTCCCTCCCGACGTCCCGGCCTCCACTGTGGCCGGCGATGCGGCGGAGTCGCCGGCGCCCCCCGTGGCCGCGAAGGTGACGGTCACGGCCCACCCCGTCCTCGAGGAGATCCGATACGAACCGATCGCGGGGGCCGTGACGACCGTGGGTGCCCAGCAGATCGAGGACCTCAACGCCGGCGACCCGGCGGCGGCTCTTCGGCGCGTGCCGGGCCTCGTCGTCTCCCGCTACAACGTCGTCGGAAGCTACGGCGGGGGAGACGGCGGCGGCGTCTTCGCGCGCGGGCAGGGGACCGGGCGGCCCGGCTCCGAGATCGCGTTCTCCGTCGACGGCGTCCCGAAGTTCAACGGGGTCTTCTCGCACCCGCTCCTCGACAACGTCTCCGTCGACCTCGCCGAGGAGATCGACGTCTACAAGGGGGCCCAGCCCGTCCTCTTCGGGAACATGGCTTTCGCCTCGATCGACGTCGTCAGCCGCAGGCGGGTCGACGAGGGTTTCGGCGGGCGTGCGGGCGCCGCGTACGGGAGCTTCTCGACCTCGGCCCTGACGGCGGAGGCGAGCGGCCGGACCGGGGGCTTCGACTTCCTCGTCTCCGCGAGCCAGCGGCAGAGCGACGGGCACCGCGAAGGATCGGACGGGCGGACGCGGGCCCTCTTCGCGCGCGCCGGGTACGACCTCGGCGGCGGCTGGGCGCTCTCCCTGACGGGAGACTTCACGTCCGGCCGGGCGAGCGATCCGGGGATCGCCGGAGCGCCGCGGCCGCCCGTGACGCCGCGGTTCGAGACGGACGACGCGATGGGCGTTCTGACCCTCTCGCGCGCGCACGGCGGGAAGACGGGCTTCGTGAAGCTCTACGTCGACGACGGCGCCATCGACTGGCTCCAGTGGGACGGCGCGAGGAGGGAGTCGTTCCGGACTCTCACCGACTGGACGAACTGGGGACTGAAGGCGCGCGACTCCTTCGCGGTCCTGGGCCGCGGCGACCTGACGGTCGGCCTCGACGTCGACAGCTACGGCGGGACGTCGCGGGAGGCGCGCCCGGCGGGCGAGGTGCCGCTCGGCGACTTCCGATTCGGGAACGTCGCTCCCTACGCGGCCGTCTCCTACACCTTCGGCTCCGGCGACGCCTTGAAGGTGACCCCGTCCGCAGGAGTCCGCTACAACGACTCGAAGGACTTCGGAGGGGTCTGGGGCGCGCAGGCCGGCGTCGTCGTCTCGACCCCGCTCGGCGAGGCGCACGCGCGCTACGCGCGGGCCTTCAACCTTCCGGGCGTCTGGGCGGCCGTCCTCTACCAGGGCTACGGCCGGGGTGACCAGTGGAAGAGCCTCGAGCCCGAGCTGATGGACCACTACGAGGTGGGCTTCGCGCCGAGGCTCGGCTCGAAGGCAAGGCTCGACCTGACGTTCTTCTACGACGACGTGAAGGACGCCCTCCGGTTCGTCCCGCCGCCGCCGCCCCCGCCGAGCTGGCGCAACACGGGCGCCTACGAGGCGCGCGGCGCCGAGCTCTCGGTCTCGGTCGAGCCGGTCCCGGCCCTCGGCCTTTACGCCGGCGCGGCCTACACCGAAACGACGCCCGACGCGATTCCCTTCACGCCGAAGTGGACCTTCTCGGGCGGCGCCGTGGCGACCGTCTCGCTCTTCCGGATCTCCCTCGACGCGCAGTGGGTGGACGAGAGGGTCGCCGGCAACGTCCGCTTCCCGGGGGCGCTGACGACCGTCGACGCCTACTTCCTCCTGAACGGAAAGGTCACGGCGAGGCTCGACTCGGTCGTGCCGGGCATCGAGGTCTTCCTGGCCGGCGAGAACCTGACGGATTCCGACTACGCCTACCGGCCCGGCTACCCGATGCCGGGAGCCTCCGGGAGCTTCGGCGCGAGCGTGAGGTTCTGAGGTGGGGGACGAGGCCGCGGCCGCCCCGGCTCTCGACCTGAAGGCGATCAGCCGCGCGGCGCTCGTCACGGCGCTCGCGATCGCGCTTCCGCCCGTGTTCCACGCGGTGAAGCTCGGCTCGGTCTTCCTCCCGATGTACCTGCCGATCCTGGCGGGGGCGTTCTTCCTGCCGCCGCGCTGGGCGGCGATCGCCGGCGCTGCGGCCCCGCTCATCTCGGCGGCCCTCACGGGAATGCCCCCGTTCTACCCGCCCGTCGCGCTCTGGATGACGGGGGAGCTGGCGGCCGCCGGGGCGGTCGTCGCGCTCGTCGGCGGCTCCCGCCGCCGGCACCCGGTCGTCGCCGTCGCCGCGGGCCTCGTCGCCGCGCGCCTCGTCCAGGCGCTCCTCGTCTTCGGAAGCGCAACGCTCATGGAGCTGCCGCCGCGGGTCCTCACGATCGCGACGTTCGTCTCCTCCTGGCCCGGGATGGTCCTCGCCCTCGTCGCCGTCCCGGCGGCCGTGACCCTCCTCCGTAAGGAGCGCTCCTGATGCCGGACTCCGCAGCGTCCAGTTGCCCGAAACGCCTGGCGTTCGACGCCCTCGCGCCCCGCTGGGACTCGCTGAAGCCGGACGAGGCGGTCGCCGCGGGCGCCCGGAGAGGGCTCTCGCTCCTCGGCGACCTCTCCGGCCGCGCCGTCGTCGACCTGGGATGCGGGACGGGACGACTCGAAGAGCTTCTCCTGCCGCAGCTGGGCGATGGAACGGTCGTCGCCGTCGACTTCTCGCCGGGGATGATCGAGCAGGCCTCCCGGCGCTCTGGCGACCGGCGCGTGACGTGGCTCTGCCGCGACGTCCTCGAGACGGGCTTCTCCTCCGGATCGGCCGACGTCGTTCTCTGCTTCGACTCGTTCCCGCACTTTCCCGACGCCGTGGCCGTTCTGAGTGAGGTCGCGCGCTGGCTCCGTCCGGGAGGAGAGCTCCTCCTCTGGCACGACGTCGGACGGGAACAGCTCGCGCGGGTCCACCGCCGGGCCGGGCCCGCCGTCGAGAACGACCTCCTCCCTCCGATCGGCGACCTCGCCCGCCTGGCCGCCGCGGCCGGGCTCGAGGCCGTGATCGCCGAGGAGGACGAGGTCTCGTACACGTTCCTGGCGCGGCGTGCAGGCTGAGGGGGGCGTGGCGCGCCCCGACGCGAGGACCGCGCTCTTTTTCGGCGTCGCCGCCGCGGCGTCCGCCCTCGCGGGTCCGATCCCGGCGGCGGGCGTGGTCCTCCTCAGCGCCGGCCTCGCCATGGCGACGGGCCTCTCCTGTACGCGGCTCCTCCCGCTCGCAGGTTCCTTCGCGTTCTTCCTGCTCCTCGTTCCTTTCGCCCCGGGGCCGGTCGCGAGGGCCGTCCTGCAGGGGCTGGGCGTCTCGATGGCGGTGGTCGTCTCGGTCTCCACGGCGCGGTGGGACCGTCTCGTCGCCGTCCTCCAGGCGGCCGGAGCGGGACGGGCGGCGGTGGCCTTCCTCGCGATCACCCTCTCGCACCTCGCCGCCGCGGGACGCGACGCCCGCGTGGCGTTCGAAGCGCTCCATCTCCGCGGGGGCTTCCGGGGGGCGCGCGGTCTCGGCCGCTCGACGTCCCTCCTCCTCGCGAGGTCGCTCCGGCGCGCGTTGGAGAGGGCCGATCGAACGGCCGAGGCGCTCGAGCTGCGCGGTTTCGCGGGCCGGGTCCCGCCGCCGCCCACGTTCCGCGCGGGCCGCGGCGACCTCGCCCTCGCGGCCGCCGCCTGCATCGCCGTCGCGCTCGCCGTCGGGAGCCGGGTACCGTGGGGCCGGTGAGGCTCGTCCTCGAGGCGGTGAGCCACCGATACCCGGGTGCGTCGAGCGACGCCCCCCCGGCGGTCTCCGCCGTTCTCGAGGCGGGAGAGAAGGGGCTTCTCGAAGGGCCCGTCGGGGCCGGGAAGACGACGCTCCTGCTCCGAATCGCCGGGCTCAGGGATGGGCCGGGCCGGGTCCTCGCCGGGGAAACGGAGATGAAGGGCCGTGCCGTCCGCGTCCTCAGGCGCTCCATCGGCTTCCTCTGGCAGAACCCGGACGACGGGCTCTTCCTCCCGGGGGTCCTCGACGACGTGGCGCTCGGCCCGCTGAACGATGGTCTACTCCCGGAGGAAGCCGAACGCCGCGCGCGTCTCCGTCTCGAGGAGGTCGGCGCCGGGCACCTCGCCTCCCGGGAGGTATCCACTCTCTCCCGCGGCGAACGCCAGCTCGTCGCTCTCGCCGGCGTCCTCGCCCGCGACCCGGGACTCCTGCTCCTCGACGAGCCGCTCTCGGCCCTCGACGCGCCGTCCCGCGAGCGGGTGCTGGCCCTCCTCGCGGGCCACCCGGCCACGGTCCTCCTGGCGACGCACGACGGCGGCGGCGCCGCAAGGCGCGCTGGTTTCCTCCCGGCGATCCGGCTCGGTGACCCGCCCGGCGAAGGGCCGTCGCAGTCGACCGCCCCCGGCTCGTGAGGAGCCCGCACGGCCGGAAGAGGGAGCGGCCTCAGCCCGCGTGCCGGCAGGCGACGATCTCGACGCTCACGTGCGCGAGGCCGAGGTCGGAGGGGAGGAGTTCCCGGTAGCCGTCCGGCGTCAGCGGCGACTCGCTGACGACGGAGACGATCGCAGCCCAGCCTTCGGGCGAGACCCGCCAGACGTGGAGGTCCGTGACCCGGTCGCCCGGCCGGGCCTCGACGGCCGCGCGGATCCGGTCGAGGAGGGGCGCCGGCGCCTGCCGGTCGAGGAGGACGTGCCCGGATTCGCGGAGGAGGCCGACGGCCCAGCGGGTCACGATGACGGCCCCGACGATCCCCATGAGGGGGTCGAGGAATCGCCACCCGAGGAACACACCCCCGAGGAGGGCGGCGATCGCGAGAACCGACGTCAGCGCGTCGGCGAGGACGTGGAGATAGGCCGACCGCAGGTTGTGGTCGTGCCCGTGCTCTTCCTCGTCGTGAGAGAGGAGGAGAGCGCTGACGGCGTTCACCGCGAGGCCGAGGACGGCCACGGCGATCGCCTGGCCGAAGGCGACCGGGACCGGCGAGAGGAGGCGCCCCAGGCTCTCCCAGGCCATGAGCAACGCGAAACCGGCGAGGATCACCGCTCCCGCGAAGCCCCCCAGCGCGTTCATCTTCCCGGCGCCGAAGCTGAACCGGCCGTCGGCGGCGTGCCGCCTCACCCAGGCATACGCGAGGGCCGAGATGCCGAGCGCCGCCGTGTGCGACGCCATGTGGAGGCCGTCGGCCAGGAGCGCCATAGAGCCGAAGCGAAGCCCCGCGGCGATCTCCACGACCATCGTCGCGGCCGTCAGGACGATGACGATCCGCGTGCGCCTCTCCCCGGGGCGCGGGCGGTCCTGGCCGAAGACGTGCCCGTGGCGCCGCTGCTCGGCGCACTCCCCGTGGGGCGCCGTCTCACCGGCGGAAAGGCCCGGCGCGGTCACCTCGGCCGGAGCCTCACGACGACCGGGTCATGGTCGCTCGTCCGCTTCGCGTTCGAGCAGTCCGAGTTGACGTGAAGGATCTCGACGGCCGCGCCGGGCGCGAGGGACGGGGAGACGACGACGTGGTCGATGACCTGCGAGGCCCCTTCGAAGTTGTAGGTGTAGCGGTCCGCGGCCGGGACCCGGAGGACGAGGTTCTCGAGCGGCGGCGCGGCGAGATGCAGGACCGGGTCCGAGTGCTCGAGGTCGTTCAGGTCGCCGAGGACGACGATCCTCGCCTTCGGGTCGGCGGCCAGGAGCCGATCCGTGAAACTTCGGATCTCCACGGCCTGGGCCAGGCGGCGCGGGGCCGTCGGCGTTCGCGGGGGCTGGATCGGCCCGAAGGCCCTGTCGTCGTCCGACTTGGACGACCAGTGGTTCCCGACGACGAAGAGCGTCTTGCCGCGGAACGTCAGCTCCACGGCCAGCGATCGGCGGACTCCCTCTCCGTCCTCGAGGGTGAAGGCGGCCGAGCCGGGCGCGACACGGCCCGGGCTGAGGGAGAGGCGGAGGTCTCTCCCTTTCCCCTCGGGCTCGGTCGCGTCGAGCGGCCCGGCCTCGCCCCTCTTCACGAGGGTCACTCGGGCCGGATTCAGGAGGAAGGCGACCCGGATGTTGCCGCCCGGCTGGCCCCCCTCCCGCCCTTCGACCGGGTCGATCCAGACCGCCTCGTAGCGAGGCCCGCCCGCGGCCGAGATCCCTGCGACGAGAGCGTCGAGTGTCTTTCTCGACGTCACGACGCCGTCCATCTTCCCGCTCGGGCCGCTGTCGTCCTGGACCTCCTGGAGGGCGACGACGTCCGGCGCCTTCATCCCCTTCGCGATGAGCTCGCCGATCCTCGCGAACCGGTCGGCCGGCCCCGCGACGGTGAGGTTCTCCACGTTGAAGGAGCCGATCGTCAGGTGACGGCCGTCTCCCTGCAGCGAGCCGGCGCTCCCGCAGCCGCTTCCCTGCGTCTCCACGACGGGCGGAGCGAGGGGCAGGACCCGGTAGTTCGAGAAGGTGTAGTCGACGATCCCCGTGAGGGGACCCTTCACGCGGGCGCCGACGTCGACCGCGGGCATCGGGCCGGACAGCCGGGTGCCGAGGAAGGCGCGGTCGAGCGAAGGGCCCTCCCGGGGGAGGAGGACGCCCCCCGCGAGGGTCCGGGGGACGGACGGCGCGCCGTCCGGGCGAAGCGTGAAATCGCCCCGGCCCGTCGACGGGCCGACGACCGTACCGCCGGGGACCTCGACGCGCATCCCCTCGAGGCTCTCCCATCGGTCGATGGCTCCCGCGGCCGGGTCGAACCGGGCGAGGCCGTCGCCGTCCGGAACGGGGGGCCACGGCTCCCCTGTGAAGAGCCGGACGGGAGGAGGAAGCGAGGGCGCGGCATCGAGCGGGCCGACGGAAGAGGCTTTGATGCGGGTCACGGACAGGGACTTCGGAAACGAGACCTCTTCGACGCGGCCGGAGACCGTCACCCCCTGGCCGGGAGAGAGCGACGCGGCGCCGGCGTGGAGGACGAAGATCCCCTCGGAGGTCGCGGGGTCGCCGTCGGGGGAGGCGGACTCGAGCCAGAACCCGGTGTTCCTCGGGTCGCGGTCGACGGCCGTCACGACCCCCGGCACGCCGAACACCCACTCCCCCTCGTGAGGCGAGACGTGGCCCGCCCCCTGGATCCGCGAAATGGTCATGGGGCTCCGTTCGATCGCGAAGACCAGGAAGGTCGTCGCTTCCTGCGCCGGGTTGAAGTTGTCGTCGCTGACGAGGACGAGGGTGTCGCGGCCGTCCGCAAGGCGTGGCCCGAAGGCCATTCCCTCGTAGTTCTCGAGGGGGATGCCGACCTCGGCGAGGTCCAGGACGAGCGCCTTCTTCGCCGGGACGAAGGAAGCGCCCTCCAGAGAATCGAAGGAAGAGACGTCCGTGGCTCCCTCCAGGGAGACGTCGTAGAGACGGACGGCGTTTCCGAGACCGACGACGAACTGCCGTTCCAGGACGAGGAGCCGCTCGGCGCCCATGGGGAGGAGGTCGGAGAGCCCGTTGACCCGGAAGGCCTGGGCGTTCGGCGGCGCCGGCGTCACCGCCTCGACGACGTAGACGAACTCCGCGGAACGGCTCGTCCCGTCGAGCGCGAAGCGAAGGATGCGCGCCGGGCTCGGGACCCCGACGTCCGCGACCGGACCGTCCTGCGCGAGGGCGTTCTCGATGCCGGCGAAGAGGTGCCGGCTGTCGCGCGCCACGGCGAGCCCCTCGAAGCCGAGGTTGTCTCTCACACCGCTCCCGGGGCCGGGCCGGTAGGCGGGGGGGAGCGGGATCTCGCGGCGAAGCCGGCCGTCGGCCCCGTGCTCCGCGATGACCGCGGGAACCCCGCGGGCCGGGATCGCCTCCGTGGAGACGAGGAAGCCGCCCGGGACGAGGGCGATTCCCTCCGTGTCGATCGCCCCCTCGGCGAAGGCACGCCCCTTCGCGTCCCTGAGGACCAGGACCTCCTCGATCGTCACGGGCGGCGCGGCGGGCTTCGACCCTCCCGCCCCGGGATCGACGTCGATGCGGAGCCGGTAGGCCCGAACGGGGCCGTACTGGCCGCGGTCGTCCGAGATCGCCCAGAAGGATCCGGAGGCCTCGTCGAAGGCGAGTCCCGAGAGCCCTCCCACGCGCATTCCCTCGTGTTCGAGACCTCGGGGCACGATGGTTCGCCCGAGAAGTGAGAGGCCCGTCACGGGACCGTCGGAGGCAAGGGCGATCCGGTCCGCGGAAGAGCCCACGAACCCGGCGAGGAGGGCGAGGAGGAGGAGGTGGCCCGGGACGCGCTGGTCAGCTCTCGTCTTCATTCGAAGGGGCGAGAATAGGGGTATAGGTCCGGCGCCGCAACGAACGCCGACAGGCCGGAAGGCGTTTGCCGTGCGTCGCGTACGATCGAGGGGAGAAGGAGGGCGCATGAAGCCCGGAATCGGCACGGCTGCCTCGCTCGCGACCTTCGTCCTCTCGGGGGTCGCCGTCCTGGCGCTCCTCGATCCCCCGCCCGCTCGCGCGCAGGTTCCCGCGGAGCTCCCGCGTGCGACGGGGTCGGTGGAGCTCTCCCTCGTCAACGTCGACGTCGTCGTCACCGGCAGGGACGGCAAGCCGGTGGAGGGGCTCGGACCGTCGGACTTCACCGTGCTCCACGGAAAGCGGCCGGTGACGATCACGAACTTCCGGGAAGAGAAGCCCGCGAAGCCGGCCGCGGCGGCCGTGCCGTCCCCGGCCGCGGCGCCGTCCCCGACGCCGGCGCCCGTCGCGGCGGAGACCGACCTCCCCCAGCCCCCACGGGTCCGCCGCCACGTCGTCCTCTTCATCGACCACCTCGCCCTTCCGGACCGGCGGGAACGCGAGCAGGTCTTCGGCTCGCTCAAGGCGCTCGTCAGGGGAACCGTGCAGCCGGGGGACGGCGTGATGGTCGTGGCGTGGCGGTACGGCGTCCGGACGGTCTGGCCCTTCACGGACGACGTGGCGCTCCTCGAGAAGCGCCTCGACACCGTGGCCGAAGGGACGAAAAGGCTGGGGAGGGAATCCCAGAACGACCTCGACCGTTTCGCGGCGGACGACGCCGCGTTCGCGTGGGCCGGCCTCCCCCCCGACTCGAGGCTCTCGCGGAACCTGAGCGTCGAGGAGGCCTACAACGAGTTCAAGGGAAAGGCGTCGGCGGTCATGGGGCTCATCTCCACGATGGCCGGCATGGAAGGCCGCAAGGCCCTCGTCGTCGCCTCGAGGAGCTTCTCGCGCAGGCCGGGCTCCGAGTTCGGCGCCGCCCGTCTCGACATGGCGCCGCTCCTCGAAGAGATCTCCGAGCGGGCGAACGCGGCAGGGGTCACGATCCACACGCTCTTCGCGGCCGCGTGGGAGTCCGAGATGCCGAACGTGTCGGACTCGCGCTTCTCGAACCCCCGCATCGCCGGCACGGCGGGCGTGACGCGCGCCGACGACAAGAAGCTCAACGAGCTCTCGAGCCTCGGCACCCTCTCGGGGAAGACGGGGGGGGTCTTCTTCGGCACCACGATGGAAGCGTCTCTCTTCGCCGAGCGCGTCGCTTCGGACCTGGTCCACTGGTACTCGATCGGGTATCCGCTCCCGGCGGAGGCGGGCGGTTCGGCGGAGGTCTCCGTCCGCGTGAACCGGCCGGGGCTGACCGTCCGCACCCGCAGCGGCGTCGTCGACCGTGCGCCCGCGGAGCGAATCGAGGACCGGGTCCTCGCGAACCTCTTCCGGATGGACGAGAACGCCCGTCTCCCGATCGCGGTCTCGTCGGGCGAGCCGAGGATGGAGAAGAAGAAGCGCTACGTGACGACCGCGACGGTCCGCGTCCCGATCCGGCACCTCGTCCTGCTCCCGGGGCCCGACGGGCTCCGCGGGGCCGTCTCGATCTTCCGGGTCGCGGCCGGACCGGCGGGCGACTTCTCCGACGTGCGCCGGGACCGGCACGAGATCACGCTCCCGGCCGGCACGGCGCCGGAGGCGACGACCGTCCTGAGCTGGGAAACGGAGATCGAGTCGAGCGACCCGGCGGCCCGCATCTCGATCGGAGTCTGGGACGAGGTGGGAGGGGAGGCCGGATTCCGGGTGATCCGGCCCGCGCTCCGCTGAGGTTCGCCGGGAGGGCTACTCCCTCCCGCTCAGGATGGCGTCGAGCCGGTTCTCGACGACGTCCTCGACCGCGAAGTCGAAGATCTGGAGGTAGTGCTCGGCCGAGGAGATGAGGGCCTGCTGCGGGACGAGCCCCACCATCTCGACGCGGGTCACCCTCGCGCCGAAGCGCCGAAGCTCGGTCTTGACGGCCTCGAGGACCCGGTAGAGGGGCGTGGCCTGGAAGTTCCCGACCGTGATGTTGAGGAGCGCCTCGTTCCGGGTCCGGTCGAGGGCCGGGTAGAAGTGGACGCCCGAGAAGCCCGTCGCGGGGTCGGAGAGGACGCTCGCGACCCGGTCGGCGGCCTCTTCGCTCGGCGTCCCGAGGTAGGCCTTGAAGTTCACGATCGGGAGGCGGGCGCCGATGATGGTGGCCCCCTTGTCGGGCGGGAAGACGTCGGGCCCGAAGTCGGGCTTCCAGGCCGGGTCGGTCATCTTCGCGGCGAAGCCCTCGTACTCGCCCTCCCGGATGTTCTCGATGTCGCGGCGCAGCTTCGTCCGGGCCGACTCGGCGAAGAGGTAGACGGGGAGGTCGAATCGCCTCGCGACCTCCTCGGCGAACTGGACCGACCAGTCCACGGCCGTCGAGATGGGGGCGTCCCGCAGGGCCACGAAGGGGAAGACGTCCACCGCGCCGATGCGCGGGTACTCCCCCTCGTGCTTCCTCATGTCGATCTGGCCGAGCGCCGCCTCGTAGAGGAGGAAGCCTCCCTCGAAGACCGATTCCTTCCGCCCGGTAAAGGAGAAGATCGTCCGGTTGCGGACCTGGTCCATCGAGACGTCGAGAACGACGAGGCCGGGAACGGCCTCCAGCTTCTCCTGGACCTTCTCGACGAAGGCCTCGTCCCGGCCCTCGCAGACGTTCGGAACGACGGAAATGATCTGGGACATCGGTTCCTCCTCAGGAGAGAGCCGCGGCTCGCGGCGCTCGAGGCTCGTTGTGCGCGGAGCGGGTGGTCATGTCAGAAGAGTCCGAGGAAGACGCCGGCCGCCAGGGCCGAGCCGATGACGCCGGCCACGTTGGGCCCCATGGCGTGCTGGAGGAGGAAGTTCCCCGGGTCCTCGGCCTGGCCCACCATGTGGACGACGCGGGCCGAGTCGGGGACTGCGGAGACGCCCGCCGCGCCGATGAGCGGGTTGACCTTCTCCTTCGCGACGAGGTTCATCAGCTTGGCGAAGAGGACGCCCCCGGCGGTCGCCGTGCCGAAGGCGAGGCACCCGAGGGCGAAGATGAGGACGGACTGCTTCGTCAGGAAGACTCCCGCGGAGGTGGAGGCGCCGACGGCCACGCCGAGGAGGATGGTGCAGATGTCGAGGAGGGCGCTCGACGCCGTCTTCGCGAGCCGGCCGGTGACGCCCGACTCCTTCAGGAGGTTCCCGAAGAAGAGCATGCCGAGGAGCGGCAGGCCGCCGGGGGCGAGGAGCGTCGTGACGAGGAGCCCCATGATCGGGAAGGCGATCTTCTCGATGCGCGAGACCTTCCGCCCGGGCTTCATGCGGATCAGGCGCTCCTCGCGCGTCGTCAGGAGCTTCATGATCGGCGGCTGGATGATCGGCACCATCGCCATGTAGCTGTAGGCCGATATGGCGATCGGGCCGATGAGGGCGGGGGCGAGGCGGCTCGCCGTGAAGATCGCCGTCGGGCCGTCTGCGCCGCCGATGATGCCGATCGCCGCGGCGCTCTGGGGGGAGAAGTCGAGCCAGAGGGCCCCGAGGAACGTCAGGAAGATCCCGATCTGCGCGGCGGCCCCGAGGAGGAGGCTTTTCGGGTTCGAGAGGAGGGCCGAGAAGTCGGTCAGGGCGCCGATGCCGAGGAAGATGAGGGGCGGGAAGACGCCGGCGCGGACTCCGTAGTAGATGATCCCGAGGACGCTGTTGCCCCCCGTGTTGAAGACGTACTCGTGGGAGACGGGGTCGATCATGTACAGCGAGACGCTGTTGAAGATCGACAGCGGCATCGGGATGTTGCCGACGAGGATCCCGAAGCCGATCGGCACGAGGAGGAGCGGCTCGTAGTCCTTCGCGATCGCGAGGTAGATGAAGAGCAGGCCGACGAGGACCATCACGACGTTGCCGACCGTCAGGTTCGCGATGCCGCTCCCCTGGATCACCTGGTCGAGGTAGCCGGTGATGTCGCCCGACTTCACGTCCTTGGCGAAGAAGCCCTGCTCGAACTGGGTCACGTAGCCGAGGCTTTCGGTCCTTCCGACCGTGATGACGGTGTAGATCGCCGCGAGGCGGCCGGAGGCGTCGTAGAGGTTCCCCTTCGCGGCCCGTTTGAGCGTGTGCGCGTCGAAGTGCTCGCGCCCCTTGTCGATCCGGAAGTAGGTACCAGCGGGCTCGAGCTTGTACGGCAGGAACCCGATCGAAAGGTCCGGAATGGCGACGTGGTCCACGTCGGCGAGGGACCTGCCGGCCGCGTACTCGCCGACCCGCACGATGGTCTCGAAGTCGTCGGCGTGGACGGTGGCGAACGTACCGACCGGGCGCTCGAGGGCGTCGCGAAGGACGCCCCGCGTGGCGTCGGGCCCGAGGTAGTCGTTCTTCACCCCGTCCGTCGTCCCCTTGTGGATGCGCAGGTAGGTGGCGCCGGGCTCGAACTCGACGCCGAACGTCGGCCGGCCGGCCGCGGGAGCGGTCCGGGCGGCGAGGAAGAGCAGGGCGAGGGCGAGGAGGCGGGTCTTTCTCAAGTCCGCCCCTTACAGCGTCGTCATCTTCGGACGCGCCACCTCGACCAGGAGGTCGCCTTCGGAGATGGAATCGCCGTCGCGCACGTAGATCTTCGCCACCGTCCCCGCGTAGGGCGAGGCGATGGCGTTCTCCATCTTCATCGCCTCCATCACGAGGAGCGTCTGCCCGGCGGCGACGGTGTCGCCCTCCTTCGCCTTGATGGCCAGGACGAGCCCGGGCATCGGGGCGACGATGCCGCCTTCGCCGCGCGCGGACGGGGCCGGTCGGGCGGCGGACGGGGCCGGCGCGACTGCGGGGGACCGGGGCGCGGCGGCTCCCGGCGCCGCGGACGGGGCGGACGCGCGAACGGCTTCCGCGCTGATCGTCCGGCGGCCGAGCTGGAGGAGGTCGACGGCGTACTCGGTGCCGTCGACGACGACCGTCGCCTTCTCGGGGGTGAGCTCCCTGACCTCGGCCCGGTACTCCCGGCCGCCGATCCTGAGGACGTGCTGGGTCATGGCTTCCTCTTCTCGATCTCGTTCACTGGGGGCGCGCGGGCCTGAGGATGGTCACGCGGGACCCGGGCCGGTTCAGGTAGAGCTTCCGCTCCACCTCGAGGACGACGGCGAGGACCGCCAGGACGTCCGCGGGGACCGGCTCGGACGGGGGAAGGTCGGGAGGGGGGGCGGGGGCCGGAGCGGCCGCCGCCGGGACCCCGTGGCCGTGCCCCTCCTCGCCCCACTTGACGCGGAGCGCGAGGCGGCTGAAGAGCTGGATGAAGGCGATGCACGCGACGAGGCCGATGAAGACGACGGCCATGCCGAGGGCGGTGACGACCCAGGCTTCCCACTGCGACATCGGTGACCTCAGAGCGGAATGTTCGTGTGCCGGCGGGCGGGGTTGCCGTCCCGCTTCTCCGCCAGCATCTCGAGCGCCTTGATGATCCGGAACCTCGTCGTGGCCGGCTTGATGACGTCGTCGATGTAGCCCTTCCGCGCGGCGGCGTACGGCGTCGCGAAGAGGGTGGCGTACTTCTCCTTCAGCTCCGCGGCCTTCGCGGCGACGTCCTCGGCGGCGTCGAGCTCCTTCTTGTAGATGATCTCGACGGCGCCGTCGGGCCCCATGACGGCGATCTCGGCCGTGGGCCAGGCGTAGTTCACGTCGCCCCGGAGGTGCTTGGAGCTCATGACGCAGTAGGCGCCGCCGTAGGCCTTCCGGAGGATGACGGTGACCTTCGGGACCGTCGCCTCCGCGAACGCGAAGAGGAGCTTGGCGCCGTTGCGGATGATCCCGCCGTACTCCTGCGTCGTCCCCGGCATGAAGCCCGGGACGTCCTCGAGCGTGACGAGCGGGATGTTGAAGGCGTCGCAGAACCTCACGAAGCGGGCCCCCTTGATGGAGGACGCGTTGTCGAGGACGCCCGCGAGGACCTTCGGCTGGTTCGCGACGATGCCGACGGAGCGCCCGTTGAAGCGCGCGAAGCCGACGACGAGGTTCGGGGCCCAGGCCTCGTGGACCTCGAGGAAGTCGCCGCAGTCGACGAGGGCGCGGATGACCTCCTTGACGTCGTAGGGCTGGTTCGCGTTGTCCGGGAGGACGGCGTTCAGCTCGGGGACGGAGCGGTCGACCGGGTCGTCGCACGTCACGAGCGGCGGCTTCTCCTGGTAGTTCTGCGGGAAGAACGAGAGCATGCGGCGGACGAGGGCGAGCGCCTCGTCCTCGTTCTCGGAGACGAAGTGGGCGACGCCGCTCTTGCCGGCGTGGACGTCGGCCCCGCCGAGCTGCTCGGTCGTCACGGTTTCCCGCGTCACCTGCTTCACGACCTTGGGGCCGGTCAGGAACATGTAGCTCGTGCCGCGCGTCATCGCGACGAAGTCGGTTATGGCGGGGCTGTAGACCGCGCCCCCGGCGCAGGGGCCGAGGACGAGGCTGATCTGCGGGACGACGCCCGAGGCGAGGACGTTTCGCAGGAAGATGTCGGAGTAGCCCGCGAGAGCGTCGACCCCTTCCTGGATCCGCGCGCCGCCCGAGTCGTTCAGCCCGATGACGGGCGCTCCAACCTTGACGGCGAGGTCCATCACCTTGCAGATCTTCTCGGCGAAGGCCTTCGAGAGGCTGCCGCCGAAGATCGTGAAGTCCTGGCTGAAGACGAAGACGAGGCGGCCGTTCACCGTTCCGTGGCCGGTGACGACGCCGTCTGTCAGCGGCTGGTCCTTCTCCATGCCGAAGTCGGTGCAGCGGTGGGTGACGAACGTGTCGAACTCCTCGAAGCTCCCCTCGTCGAGGAGCTTCTCGATCCGCTCGCGGGCCGTGTACTTGCCCTGGTCGTGCTGCTTCTGGATGCGCTTCTCGCCACCCGCGCGATGCGCCGTCTCGCGCAGGTGCGCGAGCTCGAGGATCTTTCGTTCGATGCTCATCTGGGGGCTCCGTGCGGCCGCGATTCGAATCCCCGGCGGGGGGCCGGGTAGGCGGCCGGCGACTGGGCATCGTAGCACCGCGGAGGGGTCCGCGTCGCGCCGGGGATGACGACCGCGACGGCGCGCGGGAGATCGCGACGGGCGTGAAGGGCGCGACCGTCCGCTTCTTCCACGTCGGCTCGGGGAAGGGCTCGATGACGCGTCCCGCGATCGTCGATCTCGCGAGGGCGGTTACCCTATAGTCCCGCCCGTGCTTCTCGTCTCGATCGGAGTGAAGAACGCGCCATGAATACGGTGTCGTACGTCGAGTCCCCGGTGCCCGTTTCCTCGCTGGTCCTTCGCGGAGTCGTGGGCGGCACCCTGATGGGTCTGGCCAATCTCGTGCCCGGCATCAGCGGCGGGACGATGCTTCTCGCCGTCGGCATCTATCCGCTGTTCATCCTCGCCATCGCCGAAGCCAGCACGTTGAAGCTGCGGCCGGCATCGTTGGCGGTGCTGGCCTCGGTGGGGGCGGCGGCCCTCCTCTCCATCCTGGTGCTCGCCGGCACGGTCAAGGACCTGGTCGTCGATCACCGGTGGGTCATGTACAGCATCTTCATCGGCCTGACGCTGGGCGGTCTGCCGGTGGTGTGGAGGATCGCCAGGCCGGCCACCCGCGCCACGTGGCTCGGGGCCGTGGCCGGGTTCGGCGGTATGGCCATCATCGCCCTGCTCCAGCAGGCCGGGGTCTCGGGCGGCGGCGAAGGCGGGTCCGGCGTGACCATGCTGTTCGCTGCCGGGCTGGTCGGCGCGGCGGCGATGATCCTGCCGGGCATCAGCGGGGGGTACCTGCTCCTGGTGATGGGTCAGTACGTGCCCATCCTGTCGGCTGTCGATCGCTTCAAGGAGGCGCTCCGGACCGCTGACTGGGCCGGCGCGTTCGACGTGGGACTGCACGTGCTCACGCCGGTCGGTGTGGGGGTGGTGCTGGGCATCGTGGGGGTGAGCCAGGTGCTGAAGATCCTGCTGAAGCGATACGAGAAGGCCACCCTCGGGGTCCTGCTCGGCCTGCTGGTCGGCGCTGTGGTCGGGCTGTGGCCGTTCCAGGTCGGGCGTGTCCCGGAGATCGGCGAGACCCTCAAGGGGCGGCCGGTCACGGTCGAACGCCTGTCCGAGCTCGGGCCCGAGGACTATCCCGTCGAGCTCTTCCGGCCGGCGGCCGTTCAGGTCGCCGGCGCGGTCGGCTTGATCGCGATGGGGTTTCTGGCCACGATGCTGCTGTCGAGACTCGACGGCAGGAAGGACGGCGCCCGCGAATCGGCATCCCGGCCGAAGTAGCCCGGCAGACGACGACGAGCTCGCCCGTTGTCGGCGGCTCGGCGGGGTACGGGCGCGCCTCGAGGGACGCCGGCGCGGGCGGCTCGGAAGACCTTCGCTCCGTGGCGGGCGCTGCGGAGCGGCCGCTCGCGGACGGCGCAACAGGACCGTCCCGAGCCGGATTGGGTGGCGCGCGGCCCTTATGATGCCCGGTCGGAGTGAAACCGATGAAGAGATTCCCCGCCCCGTTCGTGCTCGCCGCGCTCCTCCTCGCCACGCCGTCGTTCGCGACGACCGTCGATCCTGAGACCGAGGCGCGGGTCCCCGCGCTGTCGGCCTTCCACGCGGTCGTCTACCCGCTCTGGCACGAGGCCTGGCCGAACAAGGACGTCGAGGCACTCGTGGCGCTCGCGCCGAAGGTCGAGGCGGGCGTCGAGGCGATCGCGAAGGCCGAGCTGCCGGGGATCCTCCGCGACAAGAAGGCGACGTGGGAGGCGGCCGTCGCCCGCCTGAGGACGGTTGCCGGGGAGTACGCCGCGGCCGCCTCGAAGAAGGACGGCCCGGCCTTGCTCGACGCGGCCGAGGACCTCCACTCCCAGTTCGAGCGGATGGTGAGAATCGTCCGGCCCGTCCTGAAGGAGATCGAGGCGTTCCACGCGACGCTCTACGTCCTGTACCACCGCCAGCTCGACCCGTTCGCCCTCGACGCCGTGTCGCAGTCGGTGCGGACGATGAAGGGGCAGGTGGGGCCGCTCTCGGCGGCTTCGCTTCCCGAGCGCCTGAAGGCGAAGGCCGGGGACTTCGAGGCGGCCCGCGCCCGTCTGGCGACCGCCGTGGACGCCGCCGTCGCCTCCCTCGACGGAAAGGACGAGAAGGCGATCCGGGCGGCGATCGAGCTCCTCCACACCCGGTACCAGGAGGTCGAGGCCGTCTTCGACTGAGGACGGCGGTCCGCCGTCCACGACGCGCTCCCCGACCCCGCGGTCCTCCGCCGCGCGCTGCGGTAGCATCCGCCGTCCCAATCAGACCCCGGGGAGGTCGGAATGACGAGTGCAGCCGTGAAGACCGAGAAGGTGGGAGCCGTGCAGAGGGCGATCCTGGCGTCCCTGAACTGGGTGGAGCGGAAGGGGAACCGGCTGCCTCACCCCGTGACCCTCTTCGTCATGCTGATCGCTCTCGTGATCGCGGCCTCCTGGATCGCGTCGGCCCTCGACGTCAAGGCGGTCCACCCGGGAACGAAGCAGGAGGTCCACGCGGTCAACCTCCTCTCCGGGGAGCAGGTCCAGAGGATCCTCACCCAGGCCGTAAAGGTCTTCACCGACTTTCCGCCGCTCGGCCTCGTCCTGGCGGTCATGCTGGGGATCGGCGTCGCCGAGCGCTCGGGTTTGATCTCCGCGGGCCTGAAGGCCTTCGTGGCGGTCCTTCCCCGCAGGCTCATCACGATGGCCATCGTGACCGCGGGGATGCTCTCGAGCATCGCGGTGGACGCGGGCTACGTCGTCCTCGTACCCCTGGGGGCCGTCATCTTCTACGGCATGGGTCGCCACCCGCTGGCCGGCCTCGCCGCCGCCTTCGCCGGCGTCTCGGGCGGCTTCGGCGCGAACATCTCGCTGACCTCCCTCGACCCCCTCCTGGCCGGGTTCACCGAGCCGGCGGCGCGCCTCATCGACGCCGCGTACCGCGTGGAGGCGACGGCGAACTGGTACCTGATGGCGGCGTCGGTGCCCGTCGTCGCGATCATCGGGACGTTCGTCACCGAGAAGATCGTCGAGCCGAGGCTCGGCCCCTACACCGAGGAGGTCCACGGGGACGTCGAGGCCGACGGCGGGGCGCTCAAGCCCGTGGAGAAGAAGGGGCTCTGGGCGGCGGGCGGCGTCATGGCCCTCCTCACCCTCGCGATCGCCTGGACCATCATCCCGGCCGACGGCATCCTGCGCGGCCCCGCGGGGGAGCTGACCCCGTTCTTCACGAGCATCGTCACCCTGATGCTCATCGTCTTCCTCGTCCCGGGGATCGTCTACGGGCTGATCGTCGGGACGATCCGGAGCGACAAGGACATCGCCCGGATGACGACCGAGGCGATGTCGGGCCTCGGCGGGTACATCGTCCTCGCCTTCGCGGCGGCGCAGTTCGTCGCCTACTTCAACTGGTCGCACCTCGGGACGATCCTCGCCATCAAGGGCGCCGGGACGCTCCAGGCGATCGGCTTCACCGGGCTCCCCCTGATCGTCGCCTTCGTGATCGTCGCCTCGATCATCAACATCGCCATCGGCAGCGCCTCGGCCAAGTGGGCGATCATGGCCCCGATCTTCGTGCCGATGCTCATGCTCACCGGCTACTCGCCGGAGCTGACGCAGGCCGCCTACCGGATCGGGGACAGCTACACGAACATCCTGACGCCGCTCCTGCCGTACTTCCCTCTCGTCATCGTCTTCGCGCAGAAGTACGTCAAGAACGTCGGCATCGGCACGCTCATCTCGCTCATGCTGCCGTACGCCCTGGCCTTCGCCCTCGTCAGGATCCCGATGCTCGTCCTCTGGATCCTCTTCGAGATCCCGCTCGGCCCCGGCGCCCCGCTGACCTATACGCCCTAGGAGTGCGGGCGGGCGCGGGACGGGCTCAGGCCGTCCCGCGCCCGATCGCCGCGGGCACTTCGCCCGGCTCGGGGAATCGCCCCGTGTCCCGCTTCGAGTAGACGAGCTTGCCGTCCACGACAACGTCGAAGACGCCGCCGGAGCCCTGGATCAGCTTCGCCTCGACGCCGTACGCCTTCTTCAGCTCGGCCGCCAGACCGGCGGCCCTGGGCTCGTAGTTTCAAACCACGCAGTAGGTGATCTCGACCTTCATCGCGGCCTCCCGCACGCGATTCTAAGCGGGCCGGACGGCCCCGCGGCGGGCGAGCCGCGCCTGGAGCAGCAGGAACGTCATCGTCGTCACGACGCCCGCGAGCATCACGAAGAGCTCGATTCCGGGCCCCCGCGCGCCCGGGGTCGAGAAGAGGAGGGCGACGACCAGGGGCGCGACGAACTGGTTGGCGAAGAGGCCTGCGAAGACGAGCCGGTTCGTCCAGCCGGCGGCCAGGAACCGCCAGAGGAAAAGCTGAGGGTTGGAGAGGATCGCGCCGGTGGCGTAGAGCGCCAGGAAGCCCATCTCGAGGGGCGAGATCCCGATACGCGGGTCCGAGTGGATGCTCAGGTAGGTCGGGTTGCCCAGGAGGTAGCCGAGGAGGCTCAGGCCTCCCGGGACCAGCGCGAGGTGGATCAGGAGGTCGTCCATCAGGAACGCCGACTCCGGAGTCCTGCGCAGGGCGATCACGAAGTCGTGGAGGCAGAAGAGGACGAGGCCGGCCGACGTCATGATCGATGTCAGGACGATTCCCGGAAAGCTCGCCCAGAGCTCGGCCGGCGTCGTTGCGAGCATGACGATCGAGGAGACGTTGCCCCCCAGGACGAGGCCGCTCATGGCGAGGCTCAGCACCATGGGCCAGGTGTCGAGCTGGAGGCGGGCTTGCCGGACCAGGACCATGAGGAGGAGCGAAAAGGCGGTGAATGCCGACATCACCGGCGCCGCCGGCTTGTAGAAGAGGGGCCGCCCGGCGAGCCACGCGAGGAGGACCCCGCCGCTCGCGACCGCGAGCAGGGCGTCGATGACGGCGGTCCACCGACGCGGAGGAGAGCCGAGAAGGGCGGGGTCGGTGGAAGGGTCTCCCTGCATCACGCCCGGCCTCTCCCGGGGATCCGGACCGCTGCTCGCGAGGGGGCGAGCGAGACCAGGAACGCGAGGAAGGCGAGGCCGAGGCAGACCGTCGGCGCGAGGAAGAAGTACCTCAGGCTCAGCCCGAAGAGGATCCCGTAGCAGCCCGCGAGGGCGACGGAGGTGAAGCGATAGAGCTCCGGGACGGCTCCGCGGCTCCGGGCGATCGCGAGCGCGAGGACGCCCGTCAGGGCGAGCAGGAGCGTGAACGTGAGGCTGAAGCCGTCGAAGAACTCCATCATCGTGCGGTGGGGGGCGCCGGGAAGCGTGAAGCCGTAGGTCGTCATCAGTTCGGTCAGCCTCGCCTCGGTCTCGTTCTTCGGGGCCGAGGGCCCGGCGACGTGCCCGGCGAGGTGGATGAGGCTGGTGACGATCGAGATCCAGGCGCCCGTTCGAAACGCGGCGAGGGAGAGCTTCGTCATGGCTCCTCCGGTCCGGAAAGTGGAGTTTCTGGGTCGGGGATGATATCCGGCGGCCGACGAGGCCCGGCGGCGTGCCGGAGAACCCGACGCGCGGCTGTTCGTTAAGGAATCGGTAGGAGGTCCGTTTCATGGGTGATGACCCGAGACAGGAGGCACCCGTGAGCGCCGCGAGACCGATTCCCCGGCCCGGCCCGCCGACCCCGCTCGAAGCGGTCTTTCGCGAGTACGGCGACCTCGTCTTCCGGACCGCGTTCCGCGTTTCCGGGAGCGCCGCCGACGCGGAGGACGTCCTTCAGACCGTCTTTCTCCGCCTCGCCTCGCCGGGGAAGGCCGAGCGGCTCGGCGCCGAGCCGCGGGGCTACCTTCAGAGGGCCGCCGTAAACGGGGCCCTCGACCTCGTGCGGAGCCGCCGGTCGGCGGCGGGGACTCTCCCGATCGAGGGGCGCGAGGAGCAGTTCCAGGCGCGCGAGCCGATGCCAGATATCGCCTCGGAGACCCGCGAGCTCCGCGGCCGCCTGAGGCGCGCGCTCGCCCGGCTCGCCCCGCGTCCGGCCGAGGTCTTCGTCCTGCGCGCCCTCGAGGGCCTCCCGAACCGCGAGATCGCCCGCCTCCTCGGGTCGTCCCCCGCGACCGTCGCCGTCCAGTACTTCCGAGCCCGCACCCAGCTCCGCAAGGAGCTCCTCACCGAAGGGGGAGGCCTGTCATGAGAGACGACATCCTCGAGAAGGCCGTCGAGGCCGTTCGTTCCCAGGAACCCGACCCGTCCGCCACCGCCGCCGCCCTCGGGCGCGTCGGCGGCGCCCTCGCGACACCCGCCGCGACGGCCCCGGCCGACGAGACGCCCGCCGTCTTCCGGAGCTGCGCCGACCTGCAGGCGCTCCTCCCGGACTTCGTCTCGGGGCGCCTCCCGGCGCCGCGGGCCCTCCTCGTCGAGGACCACACCCGCTCCTGCGTCCCGTGCCGTCGCGCGCTGAAGACCGTCCGCGCGGGAGGCCCCGCCGAGGCTCCGGCCGCCGCGGAAGTGGGCTCGCACCGCCGTCCGTACGGTTCGTACGGCACCTGGGCCCTGGCGGCGTCCGTCGTCCTGGCGGCGGCCCTCGGGGCGCTCTGGCTCGTCCGTTCCGCCGGGCCGTCCGGCCCCGTGGCGCGTGTCGACGCCGTCGACCAGCTCCTATTCGTCCCGGCCGAGGGCCTTCCGCTCGCGCCGGGCGCCGAGCTCGCCGCCGGACGGGCCGTCCGGACGGGCCGCTCCGGCGGGGCCGTTCTCGTCCTTTCCGACGGCTCGCGGGTCGAGCTCGCGGAGCGCTCGGAGGTGTCGATCTCCCGCGGGTCCGGCGGCACGACTGTTGCCCTCGCGCGCGGCCGGGTCATCGTCCAGGCGGCGAAGCAGCGGAACGGCCACCTCTACGTCAGGACGTCCGATTCGCTCGTCTCGGTCACCGGGACCGTCTTCTCCGTAGCCAGGGGCTCGGTGGGGACGCGCGTCTCCGTCCTCGAGGGAGAGGTCCGCGTCGACGACGGGCGCGGCAAGAAGGTCCTCCGCGGCGGAGACCAGGCCGCGACGAACGGCGCCGTGGCGCAGGTCTCCCTCGAGGAGGAGTTCGGCTGGAGCCGCGACCGCGCGGCGTTCCTCGAGCTCCTCGGCGAGGTCGCTCGCGTGAGGAGGGAGCTGGCTGCCGTGCCGGCCTCCTGGACCGGCCGCACCTCGACCCGTCTCCTCGACGCGATGCCCGACGGCACCGTCGTCTTCGCCGCCCTCCCGAACCTCTCGGGAACCGTGGCCGACTTCTACGACGCCCTCGCGCCGCGCCTCGCCTCCAACCCGGTCCTCGCCTCCTTCTGGGGAGACGGGCCGGGCGCCCCCGAGCGGCAGGCCGAGGTGAAGCGCCTGCTCGAGGCGGTGCGCACGTGGGGCTCCTACCTCGGAGACGAAGTCGCCGTCGGGATCGGCTCGACGGCCGCCGCGCGCCCCGGTGAGCCGCTCGTCCTGACGACCGTCGTGAAACCCGGGTTCCGCGAGTTCCTCGAGGCCGAGCTCGCCCGCGAAGGAGCGGCGGAGCAGATCCGAGTCGTCGGGAGCGCGGCCGAGGCGCTTTCCTCGGGCGGCGACGCCCTCTTCGTCTGGCTCCGCGACGACCTTGCGGCGGTGGCCGCCGGCGGCGAGACCCTCGCGCGGCTGGAGTCGGCGCTCGCGGCGCCGGGAGCCTTCCGGAGCGGGACGTTCCACGCCCGCCTCTCCGACGCCTACCGTGGCGGCGTCGACCTCCTCGCCGGAGTCGACGCGAAGGCGTTCTTCGACAGGGCGACGGCCGAGGCCGGGTCCGGGTCCGGCGAGCGCGAGGCGCTCCGGGTGAGCGGCCTCCTCGACGTCGAGCACCTGATCGTCGAGCGGCGCTCGTCGGGCGAGACCTCGACGGGTCGCGCGGCCCTCACCTTCGGCGCCGAGCGCCGGGGCCTCGCGGCCTGGCTCGCCGCTCCCGCGCCGATGGGCGCCCTCTCCTTCGTCTCCTCGTCCGCCACCGGGGCGATCGCCTTCGTGACGAAGGAGCCCGCGCTCCTCGTCGACGACCTCTTCTCGACGATCGCTGCCGGACAGCCGGAGTTCCCGGCGAAGCTGGCCGAGGCGGAGGGCAAGCTCGGGTTCCGCCTGAAGGACGACCTCGCCGCCGTGCTCGGCGGGGACGCGGCGCTCGCGGTCGACGGCCCGCTCCTCCCGACGCCCGCGTGGAAGCTCGTCCTCGAGGTCTACGACCCGGCGCGCCTGCAGGCGACGATCGTGAGGCTCGTCTCGCTCGCCGACGCCGAGGCCCGGAAGGACGGGAAAGCGGGCCTGAAGCTCGTCACGGAGAGCTCGGGCGGCCTGACGGTCCACGCTCTCGTGACGGGCGAAGGGAGGACTCCGCTACAGTACGCGTTCGTGGACGGGTACCTCGTGGCGGCGCCGGAAAAGGCGCTCCTCGTGCGCGCGGCCGAGGCGCACGCCACGGGCGACACGCTCCTGACGGCGCCGAAGCTCGTGTCGCTCCTCCCGAAGGACGGGCCTCTCGACTTCTCGATGCTCGCCTTCCAGGACGTCGGCGGCGCGCTCGGCGCCCTCGCGCGCTCCCTCGGGGCGGCCACCGGCTCGGCGGCCTCCGAGCTCTCCTCCTCCGGCGCCTCCCTCGCGTGGGGCCGGGCCGAGCCGTCGCGCATCGTCTTCGGCTCCGCCGGCGCCGGGCTCTCCGATCTCGGCCCGCTCGTGGCGGCCGCGGCGGCCCTCCAGGCGCCCTCCGCCGGAGGCCGGTGACCCCCTTCCTGGAGCTCGACGGCCTCTCCGTGAGGCTCGGCCGGCGAGAGGTGCTCCGCGACCTGCGGGGCACCCTCGCCGGCCGGTCCATCGGCCTTCTCGGGCCTAACGGGGCGGGGAAGACGACGCTCCTCCACACCCTTCTCGGCTTCTTCCCGCCCTCCGCCGGGACGGCCCGCCTCGCCGGCTTCGACGTCGTGACGGAGAGCCGGGAGGTGCGCCGGACCGTCGGCTACATGCCGGAGAACGACGCCTTCATCGCCGGGATCTCGGGCGTCCGCTACGTCGCCATGTTCGCCGAGCTCTCGGGCCTCCCGCGGGCCGAGGCGCTCGAGCGGGCCCACGAGGCCCTCTTCGCCGTCGGCCTCGGCGAGGTGCGGTACCGGACGCTCGAGACCTACTCCCTCGGGATGAAGCAGCTCGCCAAGCTCGCGCAGGCGATCGCCCACGGGCCGCGGGTCCTCTTCCTCGACGAGCCGACGAACGGCCTCGACCCGCCGGCGCGCCAGCGGATGCTCCGGCTCGTCCGCGAGATCCGCGAGGCGGGGGAGATTCGCGTCGTCCTCTCCTCGCACCTCCTGCGCGACGTGGAGGAGTGCTGCGACCAGGTGCTCATCCTCAAGGGCGGGCGCGTGGCCGCGCTCTGCGACCTCGAGGAGGAACGGCGCGCGAACCGCCGGCTCGTCGAGCTGGAGGCCGCGGGCGGAAACGGCGACTTCGCCGAGGCGCTCGCGTCGCTCGGCTGCACGGTGGCGCCCGGGATCCGGCGGCGCCTGAAGGTGGTCCTTCCCGACGGCGTCGGGCCGCGGGAGCTCTACCGTCTCGCCGGGGAAAAGGGCGTCCAGATCCGGCATCTCGCCTACCAGCGCGACTCGCTCGAGGAGATCTTCCAGCGGGCGATGGAGAACGGGGCATGACGGTCCGCGCGCGTCGCTTCCGCCCGTTCGAGGGGACGCCCACCTCGACGCTCGCGAGGATCCTCGTCCTCCCGCGAACGGCGTGGAAGGAGGTCTTCTCGTCGAAGCTCGTCACGGGCGGTTTCACCGCCGCGTTCTTCCCGCCGCTCTTCGCCCTCGTCGTCGTCTGGCTGAAGTACAACGTCGCCGCCCTCGCGAAGACGCCGCTTGCGGGAGGCATCCCGATCCCAATCGACGCCCAGTTCTTCGGCTTCCTCCTCGTGGCGCAGTCGTACTTCGCGTTCGGCCTGACCCTCTTCGTCGGGCCTTCCCTCGTCTCGCCCGACCTCGTCAACGGCGCCCTCCCGCTCTACCTCTCCCGGCCCCTCGCCCGCTGGCAGTACGTAACCGGCAAGCTCCTCGTCCTCGCCGTGCTCCTCTCGGCGATCACCTGGGCGCCGCTCCTTCTCGTCTTCGTCCTCCAGGCCTCGCTCGCCGAGGAGGGCTGGCTCGTTGCCCACGCCGGGATCGCCGGGTCGATCCTCCTCGGGTCGGCCATCCTCGTCCTCTTCCTGTCGCTCGGCTCGATGGCCGTGTCGGCGTGGGTGAGGAACCGGGCCGTCGCGCGCGGCCTCATGATCGGCCTCGGAGTCGTCCCGGCGGCCTTCGGAGAGGCTCTGAACGCGGTGTTCGGCGTGGAGTGGGGAGGGGTCTTCAACATCGGCCTCGCCTGGGGCCGGGTCCTCGAGGGCCTGTTCGGCATCCCCGTCCGGGCGGGAATCCCCCTCGGCGGCGCCTGGGCGAGCCTCCTCGTGACGACGGCGCTCGCGCTGCTCCTCCTCCACCGGAAGCTCCGTGCCTACGAGGTGGTCAGGTGAGCGGCCTTCCGGAAAAGGACCTCGTCGTGTTCGAGGACGTCTCGAAGTTCTACGGGGAGGTCCTCGGCGTCGACCGGGTGACGCTCTCGATCCCGCCCGGCATCACCGGTCTCGTCGGGCCGAACGGCTCCGGCAAGACGACGCTGATGAACCTCGCGACGGGGCTCATCCTCCCGACCCGGGGGCACGTCCGCGTCCTCGGCATCCCGTCCTCGGACCCGGAACGCCTCTTCGCGGCCTGCGGCTACTGCACCGCCTTCGAGGCGTTCCCGCCGGGCGTGACGGGCCGCACCTTCCTCGAAGGGCTTCTCTCGCTCCGGGGCGGGGGGAGGACGGCCACGCGGGAGCTGGCTGCGAAGGCCCTCGAGCGCGTGGGGCTCGTCGACGCGGCGGGCCGGAAGGTGGCCGGCTACAGCAAGGGGATGAAGCAGCGGCTCCGCCTCGCGGCGGCGATCGCACCCGACCCGCGCGTCCTCCTCCTCGACGAGCCGCTGAACGGGCTCGACCCGATGGCTCGCGCCGAGGTCCTCGAGCTCTTCCGGACCCTCGCCGCCGAGGGGAAGCACGTCGTCGTCTCGAGCCACATCCTCCACGAGGTGGATCTCCTCGCGGACCGGGTCGTCCTCGTGAAGTCGGGCTACGTCGTGGCCGAAGGGGAGTCCCACGGCCTGCGCGAGGAGGTCGTGGAGCGGCCGATGCAGGTCCTCGTCCGCTGCGACCGCCCCGGCGCCCTCGCGGCCCGCCTCTTCTCCGAAGGGCTCGTGACGGAAGTGGAGCTCCACGAGGACGGTCTCGGCCTCCTCGCGAGGACCCGCACTCCCGACCGCTTCTTCCTCGCCCTGAACGGGGCGGTCCTCACGGACGGCCTCGAGGTCGAGACGGTCACGCCGGCCGACGACGACGTGAAGGCCGTCTACCGCTACCTCATCGAGGGAGGAGAGGGATCGTGAGCCGCGACATCCGGCTTCGCCAGCTGAAGGCGGTCTTCTTCCTCGAGCTGAAGCGGCTCCTCAGGGGGCGCGAGGGGCGGGCGGCGATGTTCTTCGCGGCGGCGCCCGTCCTCCTCTCGGTCCTCTCCCTGACCGTGCGCCACGAGCCCCTCTCGGCGGGGCGGGCGGAGCACGTCTTCGCCGTCGTCTTCCAGAACCTCGTCCTGCAGGGCACGCTCTTCTTCGCCTGCCTCTTCGTCTTCGGAGGCCTCGTCCGGGGCGAGCAGATCGCGAAGACGCTCCACCACATCCTCCTCGCGCCCGTGCGTCGCGAGGTCCTCCTCCTCGGGAAGTACCTCGCCGCGTTCGCGGCCTCCTCGGTCGCCTTCTGCGTCGGGTCGACGATCACCTACCTCGTCCTCCTCTCCGACAGCGGCCGGCACGCAGCCGTCGCCCACCTCGCGTCGGGCGGCGCGCCGCGTCTCGCGGCGTACCTGCTCGTGACGCTCCTCGCCTGCGCGGCCTACGGCGCCGTCTTTCTCGCCTTCGGGCTCTGGGTGAAGAACCCGGTCTTCCCGGCGATCGCGTTCTGGGGCTGGGAGCACCTGAACTTCCTCCTCCCCGAGGGGCTGAAGCGCCTCGGGCTGATTCACTACCTCCTCTCGCTGACGCCGGTCAAGGTCCCCGAGAGCTTCCTCGCCATCCTCGGCGACCCGCTGCCCGCCTGGATCGCGGTCCCCGTCCCCCTCCTCCTCACCGCCGCCCTCCTCGCCTTCTCGGCCTGGAAGGTGCGGCGGATGGAGGTGGACTACGGGATGGAGTAGGGGGGCGGAGGGGGCGACGCGCCCGCCGCCGGGAACCCGGCCCCCCGCCGGTCCCCTACGCCCCGGGCTCCTCCCACGCGCGGGAGCGGCCCAGCGCGCGCTCCCAGCCGGCGCGGAGCCGGGCGGCGGTTCCGGCGGGCATCGCGGGTTCGAAGCGGCGGTCCTCCCGCCAATGGTCGCGGATCTCCGCCTCGCTCTCCCAGAAGCCGGTCGCCAGCCCGGCGAGGGTGGCCGCGCCGAGGGCGGTCGTCTCGAAGACCTTCGGCCGGACCACCGGGATGCCGAGGAGGTCCGCCTGGAACTGCATCAGGAGGTCGTTGACGGCGGCGCCTCCGTCCACGCGCAGCTCGCTCGGATCGATGCCGGAATCGGCCTTCATCGCCTCCAGCACGTCGGCCACCTGGAAGGCGATCCCCTCGAGCGCGGCGCGGGCGAGGTGGCCGGCGGTCGTCCCTCGCGTCAGGCCCACGATCGTCCCGCGCGCGTACGGGTCCCAGTGCGGGGCGCCCAGACCGGCGAAGGCCGGCACCAGGTAGACGCCGCCGTTGTCCGGGACCGTGGAGGCGAGCGCCTCCACCTCGTCCGCGGAGCGGATGAGCTTCAGCCCGTCGCGCAGCCACTGGACGACCGCGCCCGTGACGAAGACGCTTCCCTTGAGCGCGTACTCGATCTTCTCGCCGATCTTCCACGCCACGGTGGTCAGAAGTCCGTTCCCTGGGGGGACGGCCCTCTCGCCGGTGTTGAGCAGCAGGAAGCATCCCGTGCCGTAGGTGTTCTTGACCATGCCGGGCTCGGTGCACCGCTGGCCGAAGAGCGCCGCCTGCTGGTCGCCCGCGATCCCCGCGATCGGGATCGGCCTCGAGAGGAGCGGAGTCGCCGTGGGTCCGTAGACCTCGCTGCTCGCGCGCACCTCGGGGAGCATGGCGCGCGGGACGCCGAGGACGTCGAGCAGTTCGGCGTCCCAGTCGCCCGCGTGAATGTCGTACATCAGCGTCCGGCTGGCGTTCGTCGCGTCCGTGACGTGGAGTGCGCCGCCGGTCAGCTGCCAGAGGAGCCAGCTGTCCACGGTGCCGAAGCAGAGATCGCCGCGCTCGGCCCGCGCGCGCGCGCCCTCGACGTGGTCGAGGATCCAGCGGACCTTCGTGCCGGAGAAGTAGGAGTCGAGGACGAGCCCGGTCTTGCGGCGGAAGAGGGGCTCGTGGCCGGCCGCCCGGAGGCGGTCGCAGAAGCCCGCCGTGCGCCGGTCCTGCCAGACGATCGCGTTGTGGACGGGCCGCCCGGTCCCGCGTTCCCAGACGATCGCCGTCTCGCGCTGGTTGGTGATGCCGATCGCGGCGACGTCGCCCGCCGAGAGCCCGGCGCGAGCGACGGCCTCCGCCGCGACGCCGGCCTGCGACGACCAGATCTCGGCGGGGTCGTGCTCGACCTGGCCGGGCCTCGGGAAGATCTGCGTCAGCTCCTTCTGCGCGGAGGAGACGATGCGGCCGCGCCGGTCGAAGACGATCGCGCGGGAGCTCGTGGTCCCCTGGTCGAGGGCGAGGACGTACTTCGACGAGGTCATATCGCGGTCGGTTCCCTTCGTGCCGGGGATGATCTCATCCGGCTCGAGGGTACGGGCTTCGCCCGGCGGGCAGAGGCGTGCGCCTCGCATCGCGTCGGGGCGCGCTCGGGATGACGCCGGGGTTGAGTGAGCGAGGCGTGAGACTCCTGCTCGTAGGCCTCGGTGCACTGTTGCTCGGAAGAGCTGCGGCCGGCGCGCCTCCGCCGGACCGGCAGGGAGGAGGAGAGGTGGAGGATCTCGCGGGAACGGCGAAGACGTCGCTCGAGGCGTGGCTCGCGGAGCGGGGAGAACGGGCCGGTTTCCGGGTCTCGCCCCTCGGGATCGACATTCCCGGCTGGAGCTTCTTCCGGGTCTCCGTTCCACCGGAGGCGGGGATGGAGGAGCTCGGCGAAGCGACCCGCTTCCACGTCGTGAGGGACGACGGCTCCGTCGTGACGGGCCCCGCGGAGACGGAGCTGGCACCGCTCTTCCGGGCCGCCGGCCTCGGTAGCGGCGCGTCGTCGGTCCCGCTCGAGACGCTCGGCCGGGCGGTGCTCGTCCTTGCGGGGCGAGGCGCGAGCGTCGTGACCGATGTGGACGTCCCGGAGCTGGCGCAACGGTTCGAAGGTCTCGCGTTCGCGGGGCCTTCTCTCGAATCCTCGCCGGGCGGTGTCCTGTTCGCCTTCCAGGCCCGGGCGGACGCGGGGCCGGACCGGGAGCCGCTTCGGTTTCTCCTCGTGCGGGCATCGGTGGATGCCTCCGGGGAGGCCCTGCTGGCGATCGAGGAGCGCGAGGTTCGGCCCGCACCCCTGCGGTAGCATCGCCCCGGCACCATCGAACAGCAGCCGGGCGGGCGTCCTGCCGCGGGACGCCTGCCGGGCCGACGGAGGGGATTTCATGTCGGATCGCGAGGTCCACGACGGTCGCCCCGAGCCGCAGGACGAAGCCCGAGCCCGTATCGAGAGGTGGAAGAGGGAGCTGACCGACAGCCTCGTGACGGCCGTGGGCCGGTTCCCGGCCGTCGCCACCCGGAACGACTTCTATCTCGCCCTCGCGCACGCCGTCCGCGACCGGCTCATCCGGAGCTGGATGCGGACGGGCGAGACCTACATGCGCGCGCGGTGCCGGTCCGTGGCGTACCTCTCCGCCGAGTTCCTCCTCGGCCCGCACCTCGGAAACAACCTCGTCGCGCTCGGCGTCTTCGACGAGGTGAAGCAGGCGCTCTCGGAGATGGGCCTCGACCTCGAGGCGCTCCTCGCGCAGGAGGAGGAGCCCGGCCTCGGAAACGGCGGCCTCGGCCGCCTCGCGGCCTGCTACATGGATTCCCTCGCCACGCTCCAGGTCCCGGCCATCGGCTACGGCATCCGGTACGAGTTCGGGATCTTCGACCAGGAGATCCGCGACGGCTGGCAGGTGGAGAAGACCGACAAGTGGCTCCAGTACGGCAACCCCTGGGAGATCGCCCGCCCCGAGATCGCCTTCGACGTGAACCTGGGCGGCCGGACGGAGGCGTTCACGGACGAGGCCGGCCGCTACCGCGTCCGCTGGATTCCGGGGAGCGTCGTGAGGGGGATCGCCTACGACACGCCGATCGTCGGCTACCGCGTCGGGAACGTGAACCTCCTCCGCCTCTTCAAGGCCGAGGCGGCCGAGTCGTTCGACTTCGCGGCGTTCAACACGGGCGACTACTACGGCGCGGTCGAGGAGAAAGTCTCGTCCGAGACGATCTCGAAGGTCCTCTACCCGAACGACGAGCCGGCGGCGGGGAAGGCGCTCCGCCTATCGCAGCAGCACTTCTTCGTCTCCTGCTCGCTGCAGGACATGGTGCGGATCCACCTGCAGGCCTCGCCCGACCTGACCGACTTCGCCGCGCGGTGGGCGGTGCAGCTGAACGACACGCACCCGGCCGTCGCCGTCGCCGAGCTGATGCGCCTCCTCGTCGACGAGCACGGGATGGGCTGGGACGAGGCGTGGGAGACCACGCGGAGGACCTTCGCCTACACGAACCACACGCTCCTGCCGGAGGCGCTCGAGAAGTGGCCGGTCGAGCTCTTCGGCCGGACGCTGCCGCGGCACCTCGAGATCGTCTACGAGATCAACCGTCGCTTCCTCGACGAGCTGCGCGCGGCCTTCCCGGGCGACGACGGCCTCGCCGGGCGGCTCTCGCTCATCGACGAGTCGGGGCCGCGGTCGGTGCGGATGGCGCACCTGGCGGCCGTCGGGAGCCACACGATCAACGGCGTCGCGGCGCTCCACTCCGAGCTCCTCCGGCGCGACGTGATGCGCGACTTCGCGAGCGTCTGGCCCGGGAGGTTCCGGAACGTCACGAACGGCGTCACGCCGCGCCGCTTCGTCGCCCTCGCCAATCCCGGGCTGACGCGCCTCGTCACCGAGGCGATCGGCGAGGGGTGGGTGCGCGACCTGGACGAGCTGCGTCGCCTCGAGCCGCTCGCCGACGACTCGGCCTTCCGCGAGGCGTGGCGGAACGTGAAGAAGGCGAACCGCGCGGCCCTCGTCACCGAGGCGGGGCGGCGGACGGGCGTCGCGGCCGACCCGGCCGCGCTCATGGACGTCCAGGTGAAGCGGATCCACGAGTACAAGCGCCAGCACCTGAACGTCCTCCACGTCGTCACCCTCTACCGGCGGCTGAAGCGGGACCCCGGGCTCGACGTCGCGCCGCGGACCGTCCTCTTCGCCGGCAAGGCGGCCCCGGGTTACGCGACGGCGAAGCGGATGATCAAGCTCGTCCACTCGGTCGCCGAGGTCGTCAACGGCGACCCCGCGACGAGGGGGCGGCTCAGCGTCGTCTTCTGGCCCGACTACAACGTCAAGAACAGCCTCCCGATCTTCGCCGGCGCCGACCTCTCGGAGCAGATCTCGACGGCGGGGAAGGAAGCCTCGGGCACCGGGAACATGAAGCTCGCCCTGAACGGCGCGCTGACGATCGGCACGCTCGACGGCGCGAACGTCGAGATCCGCGAGGCGGTGGGCGCCGAGAACTTCTTCCTCTTCGGCCTGACGGTCGACGAGGTGGAGCGGATGCGGAGGGAAGGCTACAGGCCCGCCGAGCGCCGCGACGCGGACCCCGAGCTCGCCGACGCCCTCGACGCGATCGCCTCCGGGGTCTTCTCGCGGGGTGACCGCGACCTCTTCCGGCCGCTCGTCGACGGTCTCCTTGGCCACGACCCGTTCTTTGTCCTCGCCGACTACCGCGCCTACGTCGACGCGCAGCGCGAGGTGGAGACGGCCTGGCGCGACGTGGACCGCTGGACGCGTGCCTCGATCCTGAACACGGCCCGGATGGGCTTCTTCTCCTCCGACCGCTCGATCCGCGACTACGCCCGCGACATCTGGCGCGTCGTCCCGGTCCCGGTGCCCCGAAACGGGGAAGAGTAGGGGCCGGGGGTCAGGTCTACCCTCTACACTCTACGGCGCGCCGTAGAGTGTAGAGGGTAGACCTGACCCCCCTCTCGGGCCCGGAACCTGCATAGTGGTCGGCCGTGACCGAACGACAGATTCGTACCCGTTCCGTGCTCCTCGTCCTGCCGATCCTCCTCCTGCGTCCCGCCGCCGCCGCGTGGGCCGCGGGAGAACCGTCGTCCGGCTCTCCGGCGGGCCGGCGCTTCTCGGAGCTGATGGAGGCGATGGACTCGCATGATCCGGACCGGCTTCGCGCCTTCGCGCGCAACGCGTTTGCTCCGGCGATGCTCCGGACGGGTCCGAACGACCCCGGGATCGTCGCCTTCCTCCTCGACCAGCAGCGGGATCTGGGTGGGTTCGAGGCCCACCGCACGCTTGCGAGCGGTCCGTCGAACGTGGAGATGCTCGTTCGGGCACGCCGCGGGACGAGACGCTGGCTCCGATACTCCCTGACGGTAGAGGCGGCCCCGCCGCACAAGGTGGCGGGCCTCTTCGCGTTCCCGGCGCCGCCGGACGTCATCCCGGCGGAGGGGATAGCGCTCGGTGCGGGGGAGGCGGCGCGGGAGCTCGAGTCCGCGGTCGAGCGGCTCGCGGCCGAGGGGCGCTTCTCGGGCGCCGTACTCCTGGCGAAGGACGGCAAGCCGCTCTTCAGGAAGGCCTGGGGCGAGGCGGAGCGCTCCTTCCACGCGCCGAATCGCCCCGAGACGCTCTTCGGCGTCGCCTCGCTCGGCAAGATGTTCACGGCGGTCGCGGTCGGCCGCCTCGTGGAGCAGGGGAAGGTCGGTTGGGACGACCCGGTCGGCAAGCACCTGAAGGGCTGGCTTCCGGACGACGCGGCGGCGAAGGTGACGATCCGCCACCTCCTGACTCACACCTCGGGCCTCGGCGACTTCCTGAAGGCGCTCCGAGAGGAGGACGCATGGCGCCTCCTCGACGGGGTCGCCGCGCACCGGCCGCTCGTCCGGAGCGCCCCGCCCGCCGGTCCGCCCGGCGTCGAGTTCCGCTACAGCAACGCGGGCTTCCTCGTCCTCGGGGCGCTCGTCGAGGCGGTCTCCGGGAGGGACTTTTACGCGTTCGTGAAGGAAGAGGTCTTCGCACGGGCCGGGATGACCCGGTCTGGCTACTACCGCTTCGACGACGTCGTCGAGAACCGTGCCACGGGCTATCTCGCCCCGGCCGAAATCGGAGGAGCCGGGTGGAGGACGAACGTCTCACTCCAGGGGCTTCGCGGAACGCCGGCCGGCGGCGCCTGGTCGAGCGTCGACGAACTGCTCTCGTTCGTGAACGCTCTCACCGAGAACCGGCTCCTCGGCAGGGAGACGGTCGACGAGCTCCTGAAGCCGCAACTGAAGGCGCCGTTCGGAGGGCACTACGGTCTCGGGTTCGAGGTGGGAGGGGCTCCGGGCGGGGGATTCGTGTTCGGGCACTCGGGCGGGTTCCCGGGCGTCGGTGCGTTCCTGCGCGTCTACGCGCGCTCGGGGTTCACGCTCGTCGTCCTCTCGAACGGGTCCTCCGGCGCAGGAGAGATCGCCGGCGTCTGGGAGGCGCTCCTGCCGCGGATTCGCTGAGCGGGCATCGAGACGGATCCCGTTAACGGCAGGAATCTCCCGATTCGGGGACTCGGCAGGGACACGATCTGCGGGAAACCCGCCCCGAGCGGACAGGCCAACCCGCTCCCGGCGAGCGGAATCGGACCGCATTTCGGACGCTCGGCGAGATCGGCGTCGGCGGCGAACGCCTCCGGGAAGACCTTGATGGCAACCTCGCGGTTCGGGCGGGCCGGACTGCACGCCGTCCGACCCCCTCGCGAAATGCGTGCATCTCGGCCCCGCCCTGTCTTGCCTGCCGCGGCCGTCTGACGGAAAGTGGGCCATGGCCGAGCAGCAGACCGTTCTTCTCGTCGGTGGCACAGGACGCACGGGCCGGCGCGTGCTGCAGCAGCTTCTCGGCCGCGGCGTCCGCGTTCGCGCCATCGTGAGATCCGGCAGCAGACTTCCTCCGGGCGTCGCGGGCGACCCCGGCCTGACGGTGATCGAGGCCAGCCTGCTGTCGCTCCCCGACGACGAGACGCGGAGCCACCTGGCCGGCTGCGATGCGGTGGTCTCCTGTCTCGGCCACGTCCTCAGCCTCAGGGGCGTCTTCGGGCCGCCGCGCGACCTCGTGACGAGAGCGACGAGGCGCCTCTGCCGAGGGATCGAAGCGCTCGAGCCCGCGGCGCCCGTGAAGTTCGTCCTCATGAGCAGCGTCTCCGTCCACCGCTCAGGGAGCCTCGACGCGCGCCGGGGCACTCTCGAAAGGGCGTTCCTGCGGGGACTGTGCGCTGTTCTTCCGCCCGCCAGGGACAACCAGAGGGCCGCGGCCTTCCTCTTCGAGGAGATGGGACCGACGAACCCGTTCGTTCAGTGGGTGGTCGTTCGGCCGGACTCGCTCCTCGAGGGCGAGGTCTCGGCGTACACGTTGCACGAGGGCCTCGTGAGCAGCGTCTTCGCGCCTGAACGTACGAACATGGCCAACGTCGCGCACTTCATCAGCGAGCTGGTGACCAACTCCAGTACGTGGGCCGACTGGCAGTCCGGTCTCCCCGTGATCGTCAACGCCGCGGTGTCGAGCGCGGGCGCACCGCGCTCGGCCTGATCGGCCCGCCGTTGCCGAGCGCGACGACCGTCAGGCCCGCCGCGCGGGAGCCGAGTGGAACCTGAAGGGGTTTCGCCCCCTCGGAACGGGCGGGCGCCCGTCTCTCAGACTGCCTCGAGCCGCTCGAACTCCCGCCTGGCGCCCCTGTGGGCCGGGTCCGCCTCGAGCGCCTCGGGGTACTCGTCGATCGCCGCCGGGGGCTTCCCGGCTTCTCGAGGGGGAGCCCCTTCCTCCACCGCGCGTCGGCGTGCGTCGGATCGTCTTCTTCCGGTCGCTCTCAGCTGCCCTCCTGTAGGCCGCCTCGGCCCCCGCGAGGTCCTTCTCGTGCTCGGCGACCCGCCCCGGGCGATCTGCCCCTGCGTGGCGTCGACGGCGGCGATCCGCGAGGCCTGCTCGCAGTTCTCTCGGCTCCTCTTCGCCAGCGACATCTTCGAGAAGACCGACGCCGACAAGGCACGGATACCGATAGGGTGTTACCGGTGTCGGCCGCTTCCTGCAATGATGTGCGCAACACGGGCTCGACGGGTCGCGCGCGGACGGGCTGCCACGGCGGTTCTCGCGCGGCCGGGAGGGAGACTTCCGATGACTCGAGGCCGCTCATCCTCGCTCCTCCGCGCCGCGCCGGCACTCCTCGCGGCTCTGACGGGACTGCGTGGGGCGTGCGTCCACGCCGCTCAAGGGCCCGCCGCCGGGGCCGCCTCGGTAGCGGCGGAGGCCTCCGCCGCCGCGATGCGGTGGACGGACCCGGACGGCAAGCCCCTCCCGTTCAGGACCGACGAGGAGCTGCTCGAGTTCCTGCGCAGCGCCGCGATCAGGAAGGAGAAGGAGCTCGCGACGGGCATCACGCGACCGCTCAAGCTGCTGCTCGAGAAAGACGGCGTCCGTGCGAACGCGATCTTCCGCAGCGTCAACGAGGAGAGGAAGAACGTCTCGTTCGCGAGCGGGAAGGCGGAGCTGCTCTTCCGCGACAGCTACCTCTTCGAGGCCGCAGCGTACGAGCTGAGCCGGATCCTCGGCCTCGACAACGTCCCGCCCGTGACGCTCCGCAAGCTCGGCCACGAGCGCGGCAGCGTGCAGATCTGGGTCGAAGGCGCCATGACCGAGGCGGACCGGCTCGGGAGGAAGCTCGAGCCTCCCGACGTGCAGCGCTGGGACAGGCAGATCCAGACGATGAACGTCTTCGACGCGGTCGTGTGCAACACGGACCGGCACAAGGGGAACGTGCTGATCACTCCGGACTGGAAGGTCTGGATGATCGACCACACGAGGGCGTTCCGCATGAAGAAGAGGCTGCAGTCCCCGGAGGGGCTGAACCAGTGCGACCGGCGGCTCTTCGCGAGGCTCGCCTCGCTCGACGAGGCGCTCGTGACAGAGCGCCTGAAGCCGTACCTGAAGGGGATCGAGATCGAGGCCCTCCTCGCACGCAGCCGGGCCGTCGTCGAGCGGCTGAAGACGCTGATCTCCGAGCGCGGCGAGGCCCTGGTCCTCTACGACCTCGACGAGCCCGTCTCGCCGCCGAAGGACTAGCGTCCGGCGCCGGCCGCCGCCCCGAGCGCCTTCCTCGCCGCGCGGGCCGTCTCGCGCAGCAGCTCGTCGTCCGAGTCCAGGCAGGCCTCCACGTCCGCCGCCCGCTCGGAGAGGCCGAGGGCGCCGATGGCGGAGATCCCGCACGCCCTCAACCACGGATCGCTGCTCGCGACGAGCGCCGTCACGAGCTCGGCGTTGGTCGGCGCGTCGAGGCCGGTGCGTTTCAGGATCGGGACGACGCGCTCCTCGAGGCTCGCGTGGGGGTCGAGAAGCGGGACGAGCGACCTGCGGAGCTCCCTCTCGAGCGTGACGTCGAGGAACTCGAGCGCGTGGTCGCGCGCCTGCGGGTCCGCCGAGCGCAACCCGTAGTGGGCGCTCCGGAAGTCGCTCGCGGGGTGGAGCAGGCTCAGGATCCGGAAGATCCGCTCGACCTCGCGCTCCTGGCTCGCCTCGAGCCGCTCGATCACCTCGTCCCGCGGCGCGCCGGCGATGCGAGGCTCGGCGGACCGGCCCGCGACGGACAGGATCTGGTTCGTGCGGCAGTGGAGCATCGTCTCGAACCCGAGCGCCGCCTTCAGCTGGCGCCGGTCGAGGACGAGGCCCGGGTGAGAGCGGACGAGGTCCTCGAGAGCGGCCAGGACGCGAAAGCGGATCTCGGGGTCGGCGTCGAGGAGGTTCTCGAGGAGCGCGTCCGCCGCTCCCTGGCTGCCGAGGCGCGCGAGGACCGCAGGGACCTCGAGCCGCGCCGCCAACGTGCCGGTCGCGTCCTCGAGGTCGTCACGTAGCGTGCCGAGAACGCCGCCGCCCATCGCGACGAGCGCGTCGGCCGCCTCGTCCCTCACGCGGGCGTCCGCGAGGAGCGGGACAAGCCGCCCCGCCGCGCGCCGCTTCCGCAGCTTCCCGGCGGCGCGGGCGGCCGCGCGCACGACCTCGGGCTCCTCGTCGGAGAGGAGCGCGTCGAGCTGAGCGTCGAACTCGTCAGGGAGCATTCCCACGAGCGCGGCCGCTTCCAGGCGCGCACCCTTCCCGGCTTCTCCGCACGCGCCGATCAGCTTGTCCATCAGCATCCGCGCCACGGGCAGCTTCTGCGAGGCCCCCGGCTGGGCGAGGAACGCGGCCATCCCCGACGTGATCGAGAAGCCCTGTACGGAGCCGATCTCCTCGATGCGCGTCAGCGGGTCCACGTGGCCGTGATGGGCGAGGTAGAGGAGCGCCTCGGTCCTCACGCCGAGGTCCGCGTCGGTCAGCATCTCCTCGACGCGCGGCAGCACCCACTGGTCACCGGCCGCGTCGAGCACCTCGAGCGCGCGCCGGCGCACCGCGGGCCGCTCGTGCGCGAGGAGGTCGCGCACGGCGGGATGCGCCGCGCCGCCCTGCGAAACGCCGAACAGATCGAGCGCGTAGAGGACCTCCCTGGGGTCGGGCGAGGCGAGCTGCGACGCGAGGATCTCGGTCGTCGAGCGGTCGAGCACGGGCGCGAAGTGGCGCTCGGCGTCGAGACGGCGCTCCCGGATGCTCGAGAGGAGCGTATCGGCGTAGCGCCGCCGCGCGATCACCGCGGCGACGATCCAGGCGCCGATGAAGACGATGTTGACGCCGGAGACGCGCTGCGCCGACCAGTGGAGCTGGTCGGTGAAGACGGCGAGCGTGAAGCCGGCGAGGCCGTCGCCGAGGCGCCAGATAAACGTGTCGATGCACGACTTGGCCTGCAGCTTGACGGCGGGCGGGATCGGCAGGAAGAGGAGCTCCACGGAGGACTTGTCGAGCGAGTAGCGCAGGAGCTGGTCCGCGCCCTTCAGCAGGATGGCGGCCCCGAGGGTGCCGGCGGCGAGCACCGCGATCTCGCCTCCGAGGAGGGCGAAGGGGACCACGAGGAGCGCAGGGCCGAGGCCGAACCGCCGGAGGAAGCGCGACGTCAGCACGAGCTGCAGCACGAGGCACGCGAGACCTGCCCACAGGTTGAACTCGCCGAAGAAGGCGGTCAGAGCGTTCTTGTCGGGGTACGCGGCCTTGGCGATCGCCTTGAACTGCCAGCCGGCGAAGGAGGTCACGACGGAGGAGAGCGTGATGAGCGCCGCGATCGAGAGGAGATACGGGGACGAGAAGATCGTCTCCAGGCTCTCGCGCAGGCTCTTCGACCCGGGTTCGGCGTTCGGCGTCGAGCCTGCGGCCTCGCGCTCGCCTTTCTCGCGCCAGAGGGCCGAGACCAGGACCGCGCAGATGAGGAGGCCGACAGCCATCGCGAGGAGCAGGCTCTCCGTGCCGAGCCCCGGTGTCCTCGCCAGTGCCTTCGTCAGCATTCCGGAGAAGATCCAGCCGCTGATCGCGCCGGCGCCGACGAGGCCGAAGACGCGCTTGGCCTCCCGGGTCGTCAGGAGATAGTTCGCGAGCGTCCACACCTGCGCGGGCGCCAGGACTCCGAAGATCCCGACCCAGATGTAGAAGGCCGGAAACTGCCACGTGAGGTCGGGCCGGACGTGCGCCAGGTACCAGAAGACGCAGTCCATCGCCGCGAAGAGCACCAGACTGCCCATGAGCAGGTTGCGCAGCGACGTGCGACGGCCGATCGTGACGTAGACCGCGAAGACGACGCCCACCGAGAGCGCGATCGCCATGTCGGCGTACGGGAGCTTCGAGGCGTTGAAGACGTTCAGGAAGAGGGCGTCGCGCGCCGCCTTGCCGAGCTGGTAGCAGTTGATGACGAGGAAGAGGTAGAAGAACAGCAGCGCCCCGCGGCGCCCTTCGCCGCGCTGGATGCTGAAGAGGCGCGCGAACGGGTTCGGCAGACCGAGCCGGCGGGCGGTCACGGGGGCCACACCACCTGGCGCCCCTCGCCGGCGTAGATCGCCGTCGCGGTGCCGCCCTTGAGCTCCAGCGCCGAGCCCCGGCCCTTGTAGTACGCGGCGAACATTCCGGTGTCGAGGAGGAAGACGGCGCCCCCGAAGCGGACGCGCACGCGCGCGCCGGGCTGCGGCGTGTGCCCGACGACGAAGCGCTTCACGCCGGTCGCGGCCAGGACGCGCGCGATCTCGGGCGCGCCCTCCTCTTCGGTCCACTGGCTGTAGCCGCGGAACCAGAGCGGGCCGTCGGCGGAGGCGAACAGGCGGGTCGTCCACGCGAGGAACCGCTCGAGGAGGGCCTCGAGGTCGGCGGGCTCCCTCGGCTCGGTCGCCGTCCGGCCGGCCTGGGCGGCGGCCGCCTCCCCGGCGGCCTTCGTCGCGCGGAGGAGGTCGAGCGTGCGCCCGGCCGCGGCGCTCGCCCTCGGGATGTCGAAGAACGGCAGGATCACGCCCGCTTCGACGAGCGCCTGACGGTCGGCCTCGAACGCCGCGAGCTCCTCGTGCAGGCGCTGGTCGAGCGTCGAGAGCGGCGCGACCGCGAGGGCCGGCGAGACGCCTGCGTGGACGAACGCCGTGTCGTCGAGGACGAAGACGGCCGGCCGGGAGCGCAGCCAGCGGCCGTACTTTCCGTTCGGCCCGAACGCCTCGCGCTGCTCGAGCCAGCCCGGCGGGTGAGCGGCGAGGAACGCCTCCTCGTCCGCCTCGCCCAGGACGGGCTCGGGCTGTCCGAGCGATCGGGCCTGCCTCATCCGGTGCGCCACGAACTGCTTCCACGCCGCGGCGCGGCGCCTCTCGGAGCGCGCGTCCGCGAACTCGGCCCAGTTCTCCGGTGCCACGTACCGGAGGTCGCCGATCAGGTTCATGACCTCGTGATTGCCGAGGATCGCCACCGACCGGCCGCCGTGCTTTGCCGCCTTTCGCTCGAGCGCCATCATGAAGTCGAGGGTGGCGCGCATCGCGGGACCGCGGTTCACGAGGTCCCCGACCTGCACGAGGACCGTGTCGCCGCCGACCCAGGCGCCTCTCGCGTCGAGGACGGCGGCTTCGGTGAGGACCGCCTTCAACGCCGGGAGGTCCGCGTGCACGTCGCCGACGGCGACGATGCGGGGCGGGGTCGGGGGGGGTGCGGCCGCAACGCTCGCCGAGAGGGCGACGATCAGGAAGGCCCCGATCACAGGTGACCGACAAACCCTCGGTTCCGCGTGCACTGGCGGTAATTCTACGGAACGGTCCCCGTGGCCGGGAAGGAAACATAGGGGGCAGGGTGGATGCGAGTGGAGTCGAGGCCGGTGCCGCTCGTCGAGGTCTCCTCGGGCACGACCCGTTCTTCGTCCTCGCCGACGACCGCGCCCACGTCGACGCGCAGCGCGAGGTGGAGGCGGCCTGGCGCGACGTCGAGCGCTGGACCCGCGCCTCGATCCTGAGCACGGCCCGGATGGGTTTCCTCTCCTCGGACCGCTCGATCCGCAACTACGCCCGCGACATCTGGCGCGTCATCCCCGTCCCGGTGCCGCCGAACGGGGAGGAGCCGCAAACGGAGGTCAGGTCCGCCTTCTGCGCTCTACGGGGCGCCGTAGAGCGTAGAAGGCAGAACTGACCCCCTGCGTCCGTGCCCTGCTAAGCTTCCTTCTCCGAGCTCGCGGGGCTGGACCCGCCGAGGGAGAACACGATGGAAGACACGCTTGCATTCGTCATGGCGGGCGGCCAGGGCGAGCGCCTGCGGCCTCTCACCGACGTGAGGGCGAAGCCGGCGGTCCCATTCGGCGGGATCTTCCGGATCATCGACTTCACGCTCTCGAACTGCGTCAACTCCGGGCTCCGCCGGATCCACGTCCTCACGCAGTACAAGTCCCACTCCCTCTCGAGCCACCTCAAGAGGGGCTGGGACCTGTTCAGCGCACGGCTCGACCAGTTCATCGACGAGGTCCCCGCGCAGCAGCAGCTCGGAAGCAGCTGGTACCAGGGGACGGCCGACGCCATCCGCCAGAACGCGAACCTGATCGAGAACAAGCGGCCGCGCCTCGTCCTCATCCTCTCCGGCGACCACGTCTACAAGATGGACTACCGGCTGCTCCGGGCCTTCCACGACGAGAAGCGCTCCAGCCTGACGGTGGCCTGCGTGAGGCTTCCGGCCGCCGAGGCCGCCGGGAACTTCGGCGTGATGGAGGTGAACGGGGAGGGGCGGATCGTCGGGTTCGAGGAGAAGCCGGCGGAGCCGAGGACGATCCCGGGCACGTCCGACTGCCTCGCCTCGATGGGGATCTACCTCTTCGAGGCCGACGGCCTCAGGCAGGGCCTGGACAACGGCCTCCTGGACTTCGGCAAGGACGTCATCCCCATGCTGATCCGGAAGGGGACGCCGGTCTTCGCCTACGACTTCACGCAGCGCAACACGATCCCCGAGTGGGAGTTCGTCAAGCACGAGGGGGTGCGGCAGAAGGAGCTCGTGGCGAAGGCCAGCGACTCCGACTACTGGCGCGACGTGGGGACCCTGGAGCAGTACTGGCTCGCCAACCTCGACCTGGTCCAGCCGAAGCCGAGGTTCAACGTCTACGCCGAGAGCTTTCCGCTCTTCTCGGCCCCGGGACACTTCCCGCCGGCGAAGTTCGTGCACGACGTGCCGGGCCGAACGGGCATCGCGGTGAACTCGATCGTCGCCGACGGCGTCATCGTGAGCGGGGCCACCGTGCGCGAGTCGGTCCTCGGGAGCGGGGTGTACGTCCACAGCTGGGCCACGATCGAGAAGTCGGTGCTCCTCGGCGGCGAGCTTCGCGGCGGGATCCTCACCGAGACGCGGATCGGACGGCGCTGCCGGGTCCGGAACGCGATCATCGACAAGAACGCCCACCTCCCGGAGGACACCGCCATCGGCTGGGACCGCGCCGAGGACGACCGGCGCGGGCTGAAGACGGTCCCGATCACCGGGAGCGACGAGCACATCGTCGTGGTCCCGAAGGACTTCTCCCTCTAGCGTTCGCGCGGGAGACGGGCAGGGAGACGGCCGCCCGCCTGGCGGCGATCCGGCTCCGCCGAGCCCGATCGAGGCCTTCCTGGCCTATGCTGACGACGTCACGAGGAAGGGGGCGACCCATGCGCAAGATCCTCATTTCCGCGGAGCCCCGGGGAGGAACTCCCGTCGAGGGGAGCTTCCTCGACCTCGAGCGCCTCGCGCGGGTGGAGCTCACGTCCGAGGATCCCGAGCACCCGATCGAGTCCGCTCTCGTCCCCGGCCGGGACGGAGGCTGGCGGGCGGCGGGACCGGGCCCTCAGAGGATTCACATCCTCTTCGACGAGCCGCGTCCGATCCGGCGCGTCCACCTCGTCTTCGAGGAGGCGGACGTCGAGAGGACGCAGGAGGTGGCGCTCTCGTGGAGACCCGCGGGGGAGGAGGCGGGCCGCTCCCTCGTGAGACAGCAGTACACCTTCAGTCCCGGCGGCTCGACGCGCGAGGTCGAGGACTACGCCTTGAGGCTGGACGGGGTCTCGGCCCTCGAGCTCGAGATCGTCCCCGACCTCGGCGGCGGACCGTGTCGCGCTTCGATGGTCTCGCTCCGGGTCGCCTGACGCGGGGCGCGGGAACCTCGGGGGAAGGGGCAGGGTCCACGTCTTCGGCGACTTCGACGGATACTCCGACGGACGGGCCTGCCCGGCGCCCCCAGGAGACCCCATGAGAATCGCGATGCCTCGTCCGGCGACCTGTGTCCTGCTCCTCGCCGGGGCGCTCGCGGGCGCAGGCGCCGCAGCCTCGGACGAGGCGCCCGCCGGCTCCGCGGAGGGATTCACCGGAGCCTGGTCGCTCCTCGCGGAGAAGGACGACATCGCCGCCAAGGCCAGGAGGGGCGCCTGGGACGTCCTTCCGGGCGCGGGATCGCGAGGGACGGCCGGCGGCGGGTTCGACCTGCCGCTGGAAGCGATGACCGACGCGCGCCGCCTCGTCGTCGAGGACGACGGCACGACGCTCCGGGCGACCTACCCGTCGGGGCGGAAGAGGACGTTCGTGACCGACGGCGAGAAGCGCTACCTCGACGACGGCGACGGGCCGGCCACGGTGACGGCCCGGCGCAAGGAGACGACGGTCACCGTCCTTTCGGAGTGGTTCCGGGGCTACAGGCTGACGGAGACGTGGGAGCTGCGGACCGGACCCCGCCGCCTCGTCGTGACCGGCAAGGTGAGAGGACGCACGTCGCAGGGGTACGTCCGCACCTACGAGCCGGAGCCCCTCCAGGCGGCAGGAGCGCCCGCGCCAGTGCAGGCCCCGGCCGATCCGTCCCCGGGCGCCGCGCCGGTCGCCACGATCGAAGCCGCGCCTGCGGACGTCGACCGCCTCGGCGAGTGCACGATCAGGCCCCCGCGCCGGTCGAGCCCCGGGGAGCTGCGCGCGCTCGTTCGCGTCTCCCAGGAGGAGGCGGGGAAGGCGGCCGTGGCCTCGCTGGCGCCGCTGAAGCCGGGCGACGTGATCTCGTCGGACGTGGAGTCGTTCGAGGGCTGCCTCGTCTGGCCCTTCACGATGCGCCTCCCCACCAAGAGGGGTGTGCAGGAGGTCTTCGTGGACGCCGGAGACGGAAAGGTCGTCCGGTCGGAGTTCGTGCCGATGGGGCCGGCGGGGGAGACGCCCGCCCCCTGACGCCGGCGCCGGGCCCCCGTCGCCCGTCAGTGCCCCGCGGGCACTTTCTCTCCGGCCTCGATCCTCACGGGGAGGACGTTCTTCGGCAGGGGGAGCGGGCAGGTCGCGTACGGCGTGAAGGCGCAGGGAGGGTTCTGGGCGAGGTTGAAGTCGAGGAGGACCTTCGTCTCCCCGGCCGCGGGTCTCGGGGCGAAGAGAAAGCGGCCGGCGCCGTAGGTCTCCGTACCGGCCGTCGCGTCGCTGAAGACGAAAAAGAGCGTTTCGTCGGCCGGGGCCTCGACCGTCGGCTCGAGCGCGAGCTCCCGGCCGGAAACCGTGAAGCGGACGAGTCCCGGCGCGAGGGCCTTCTGAGGAGGTCCCTGCGCGGAGGGGATCTCGATCTCCACCGGCGCTGCGTACGGCTCGAACGTCCCCTCGAGCCGGAGCTGCGGGTCGACCGGGAAATAGTCGAGGCCGACGAAGCCCGTGCGCCGGGGGCTCTCGGGGTCCCGGGCCCTCACGGCGAGCCGGCCGGCCCGCTCGATGAGGGTGAGGCGAGTGCGGCCCACCGTGACGACGTCGGGCTTCCCCGAGCGATCCGACACGAGCGGGGCGTCGGTCGGAGGCGCGCCGTTCACCGCGACCGGCGCGCCCGGCTCGACCCTGAGCGTCACGGAGCCGTCGGGCCCGAGGACGAAGGCGCAGGCCCTCGCCGGGATGCCGGGGGCTTCGAGCGCGATCGGCGCGGCCGGGTCGGAGCCGGCGGCGTTCTCCCCGGGCGCCAGCCAGTGGAGCGCGACGAGGGTGAGCCACCCGTTCTCCGAGGCGAGGCGCGACTCGCGGAGGGCCCGCGCGGCGCCGATCTCGGCCACGTAGGCCGGGTCGGGCGCCGGGGATCTCCTGCAGGCGGCGCTCGCGTGGACGAGGAGAAGGAGGAGGAGGAGAAGGGGAGCGGCTCGGCGCATCCCCCCTTCTAGCACGGGCCTTGCCCCGCGAGGGTCAGGAGTCGGGGGCGCCGGCGAAGGGAACGCTGAACGCGAAGACGGCCCCGGGGCCCGCATGCTCGAGCCAGATTCGTCCCCCCTGGGCCTCGACGGCAAGGCGGCAGAAGGCGAGGCCGAGCCCGCTGCCTCGGCCCGGCTGGCTGCCGACGGTGAACTTCTCGAAGATCCGCCCCCGGACCTTCTCATCGACGCCCGGTCCGCAGTCGCGGACACGGACCTCGACTGCGGTTCCGTCACGGCAGGCGCTGACCCGGATCGCTCCCGATCCTGGCGGGCTGAACTTGAGCGCGTTTCCGACGAGGTTCTCGAGGACCCGCACGACGAGGCCCGGATCGGTCCTGACGACGGGCAGGTCGTCGGGCACCTCGGTGAGGAGCTCGAGTCGACGGGCCTCCGCGGCCGGCTGCATCGTCCGGACGGCATCCTCGACGAGAGGGCAGAGCGAAACGTTCTCCTTCCGTACCGGGAAGACGCCCTCCTCGAGCCGGGCGATCTCGAGGATCCCCTCGACGAGGATGAGCTGGCGACGGACGTTCCGCTCGGCCGCGTCGAGGAGCTTCCGGTCGGCCCCCTCGAGGCCCGGGGCGTTTCCGAGGAGCTCGAGGGCCCCCATGACGCCCGCGATCGGACCCCGGAGGTCGTGGACCATCATGCGCGTCAGCTCTTCCCGGGTTCGCGCGAGGGCCGCCTTTCCGAGGCCCAGGCCGACGGCCTCGGCGAGCGCCTCGGCGAGCACCACGTCCTCCTGGTCGAAGGCGGCCGGGCCGGGTCTCTCGAAGCAGGCGAGGCCGAGGTTCCGGCCCAGGTTCCTGACGGGGACGACGAGCCGGGTCCACGCCGGGCCGTCGCCGGCCGCGGAGATCTCGTCCTGCCGGGTCACGCCCTGCTCGAACGCGCGGCCGAGGAGGCCCTCGTCGAGGGGCGGGCGGAGCGTGGCCAGGCCGTCCGTCCGTCCCGCGAGCCGGAAGTGGCCGTCCTCTCCGGCGAGAGCGAGATAGGCTCTCGGGCTGCGGGCACGCAGCGAGATCGCGCGGGCCGCGTCGGCCACGATCTGCTCCGCGTCGGTCCCGCGGGCCGAAACCTCGAGGACCGAGTTCACGAGCTCCTGCTCTCCGGTCGCGCGCTGGCGCGCGTCGTCGAGCTGCGCCGTGCGTATCGCGAGCGCGACCTGGGCGGTCGTCGACTCGATCAGGTGCTGCTGGTCCTCGCCGAAGTGCTCGGGATCGGGGTGGACGAGGGTGAGGACCCCGAAGAGGACCGGACCGTTCTCGATGGGCGCCGACAGGGCCGACCGGACGACCGGGCCCTGGGCCGGGAGGTGGTGCCAGCGGGAATCCGTCGCGACGTCCGGGATGAGGGCCACCTGCCTGTTGCGGACGACCCAGCCGGCGAGCCCCCGGTCGAGGAGTTCCGCGGCCGCGGCCGGGCCGAGGGCGAGGGCCGAGTCGCCCTCTGCGAAGAGGCCCCGGCTGAAGCGACCTTGCTCGTCGAGGAGGAGGAGGCTCGCTCCGGAGGCCCCTGTCAGGGAGCACGCCGTCCCCAGGACCTTCTCGAGGGTCGTGTCCAGGCTCGAGGCCGTCCCCGCGGCCCGCGTCACGGCCAGGAGGCTGGCGAGCAGCTCGTTCTGCGACCGGACGACGTTCATCAGGCGCCGGCTCGAGTTCGCGAGGAGGGCCGTGGTCCAGACCACGGCGCAGAGAGTGCAGATGAGGGGAGGGAGCGCCATCCAGGGGCTTTCCCAGACGATCGCGCCTCCCACGAGCCCGCTCCCGATGGCCACGGCCCTGGCCCAGAAGAGCAGGGAGGCGACCGCGAGCGCGAGGGAGGTGACCTTCTCGAGGACCTGGGGGCCGCCCCGGGGCCGGCGGCGCCAGATCATCCACGCGGTGGCCCCGAGCAGGGAGGCGAGGACCGCGCTCGAGAGAACGGTGCGAGCCCCGACCTCGTCTCTGACCTGGGTGAAGAAGAAGAACGCCACCGCGGCCGCCGCCGTGGTCCAGACCGTCAGGCGACGGGTGGGGGCGAGACCGTAGAAGACGCGGATGGCCTCGTGCGCGAGGGCGGCGCCGAAGACGAAGAGAACGTTCGCGAGCGCGATCGAGAAGATCGAGGGGACGTGCCCCCTCGCCGAGAAGAGGACCAGTCCGACGAAGAAGGCCGCGTAGCTCAGGGCGAGCCGGTCGGGACCGCGCATCCTCCCGAGCTCTCTCCAGGCGAGGACGACCGAGACGAGGAGACAGACGAAGATCAGGGCGCTCGCAACGAAGAGAGTGCGGGCGTCGATGACCGGCAACATCGTGGAAAGAAGCCTAGCGGAGCCGGCCAGCTCTGTCCACCCGAAGGACAATCTTGAGGATCGAAGGCGGCTCTATTCTCGAACAGAGTCTATGGCCTGAGGAGAACCTCGCCTGAATCCGGATCTCGAGGAGGGCAGACTCCGGAGGGGGCCGGACCGGAACTCCCGTCGCCCGGACGGTCGCTCGGAGGTCTCCCGCGTCGTCTTTACCGGATGCCGAAGGCACCGAGTCCCTGTATTCTGGTCGGTGGTCCCGCGAAGGGATTCCGGCAGCCCGGCCCGGTGAGGGGCAGGTTCTTCGCGGCGGGTCTCGGACCCGGGGATCGGGACCGTAGAGGAGGATGCATGGATTTCTCGATCAAGGTGGACCCCGCGACGTGGCAGCGCTACATCTCGGTCCCGCGGAAGGGCGAGTACGTTCTGACGGACTCGTTCCTGAACAAGGGGACGGCCTTCACGGCGCGTGAGCGGGACGAGCTCGACATCCTCGGGCTCCTGCCCCCCGCGATCTTCACGATCGAGCAGCAGCTGACCCGGACCTACGAGTCGTTCAGCGCCAAGCAGACGCCGCTCGAGAAGTACATCTACCTCGCCAGCCTCCACGACCGCAACGAGGTCCTCTACTACCGGCTCCTCGACGAGCACCTCTACGAGATGCTCCCGATCGTCTACACGCCGGTCGTCGGCGAGGCGTGCCAGAAGTTCTCGCACATTTTCCGTCGCGGGCGCGGCCTCTACATCGGCATCGACCAGCAGGACAACATCGAGAAGATCCTCCGGAACTACCACGCCACCGAGCCGTCGGTCATCGTCGTGACGGACGGCGAGCGGATCCTCGGCCTCGGGGACCAGGGCGCGGGCGGGATGGGCATCCCGATCGGGAAGCTCTGCCTCTACACGGCCTGCGCGGGCATCTCGCCCTACTCCACTCTCCCGATCACCCTCGACGTCGGGACGAACAACGAGGAGCGGCTCGCCGACCCGCTCTACATGGGGCTGCGCCACCCGCGGGTCCGTGGCGAGAAGTACCAGGAGTTCATCGACAAGTTCGTCGCGGCGGTCAAGAAGGTCTACCCGAACGTCCTCCTGCAGTGGGAGGACTTCCTCAAGGACAACGCGATCTTCCAGCTCGAGCGCTTCCGCAACGAGCTGCTCACCTTCAACGACGACATCCAGGGGACGGCGTCCGTCGTCGTCGCCGGCATCTTCGGCGCGCTGCGCCTCACCGGCGGGAAGATGAGCGACCACCGGCTCGTGTTCGCCGGCGCGGGCGCCTCGGCGCACGGCATCGCCGAGCTCTTCGTCTCGGCCCTCGTCGAGGAGGGCGTCTCTCTCGAGGAAGCGCGGAAGCGGATCTGGACCTGCGACACGAAGGGGCTCTGCGTGTCCGACCGCGCGGGCCTCGAGGGCTTCAAGAAGGAGTTTGCGCGCGACCGCGCCGAGCTGGCCGGCTGGAAGGTGGCCGACGCCGGCCGGATCTCGCTCGAGGAGACGATCGAGAACGCGAGGCCGACGATCCTCATCGGCGTCTCGGCCACGCCGGGGACGTTCAGCGAGGCCATCGTCAGGAAGATGGCGGAGATGAACGAGCGTCCGCTCGTCTTCCCGCTCTCGAACCCGACCTCCAAGAGCGAGTGCACCGCGGAAGACGCCGTCCGCTGGTCGGACGGCCGGGCCATCGTGGCGACGGGGAGCCCGTTCGCGCCGGTCGTCCACGACGGCGTGACGCACCGGATCGGACAGTGCAACAACGCGTTCATCTTCCCCGGCGTGGGCCTCGGGGCGTGCGTCTCGAGGGCGCGACACATCAGCGACGGGATGTTCCTCGACGCGGCCAGGGCTCTGGCGACCCACGTCACCGAGGCGGACATCGCCGAGTCGGCCGTCTACCCGCAGATCTCGACGATCCGCCAGTGCTCGCACTCGGTCGCCTGCGCCGTCATCCGGCGGGCGGTGAAGGAAGGGCACGCCGACCCGGAGATCCTCGTCAACCTCGAGGAGACCGTCCGCCGGGCGATGTGGTACCCGGAGTACCTCCCGATCCGCTACGAGCCGGCCGGCGGGCGACCGCACAAGCACTGACCCCCGGTGGGGGTGGCCGCCCTCGCGACGGGCCACCCTCCCGGTCACCCGACCCGAGCGGCCCGGCGCGCGAGCGCCGGGCCGTTTTCCCTCAGGACTTCCTAGGCAGGTTTCCGGCCGCGAACTCCCAGTTCAGGAGGCCGTCCACCAGGGCGGTGAGGTGGTCCTTCCGACGGTTCTGCCAGTCGAGGTAGTACGCGTGCTCCCAGACGTCGACGACGAGGAGCGGCGTCGCCCCGGTCGTGATCGGCGTGTCCGCGTTCGCCGTTTTCACGACCTTCAGGGCCGCGCCCTCGGCGACGAGCCAGGCCCAGCCGCTGCCGAACTGGCCCGTCCCGGCGTCGACGAGCGCCTTCTTCAGCGCGTCGAGGCTCCCGAAGGAGGCCTCGATCCTCTCGGCGAGGACACCGGACGGCGCCGTTCCCCCTTTCGGACGGAGGCTCTTCCAGTAGAACTCGTGGTTCCAGGACTGCGCGGCGTTGTTGAAGACCGCTCGAGCCGTCGGGTCGGCGGCGGAGGCCCGGACGATCTCGACCAGGGTCTTGCCCTCGAGCGGGCCTCCCTTTATCAGGCCGTTCAGGGCGTCGACGTAGCCCTTGTGGTGCTTTCCCCAGTGGAACGAAAGTGTCTTCGCCGAGATGACCGGGTCGAGCGCGGTGTCGGCCCACGGAAGGGGAGGGAGCGTGATCGGCTCGGCGCCCTCGAGGATCGCCGGAAAGCCGAGCGCCGCCGCGGCGACGGAGGTCGCGGCGGCCACCTTCAGAAAGTCCCGGCGGGACGTGTCGTCGGCGGCGGTGTCGGTCGGGAGTTCGGACATCGGGTCACCTCCAGGCTCTTGTCTCGGAGAGAGGTGTCCGTCGGGCTCGGGCCGGCGGATGGTGTGCGCTACGGAAGGAGAACCGTCGACCCCGTCGTCTTCCGCCCCCCGAGCGCCGCGTGCGCGGCGGCGGCCTCGCGGAGCGGGAAGGTCGCGTCGATCCGCACCTTTACGGCTCCCGAGCGGATCACCGCGAAAAGGTCGGCGGCGGTCTCGAGGAGGTCTTCCCGCCGTGCCGTGTAGGCCATGAGGGTGGGGCGGGTCAGGAAGAGGGAGCCCTTCTGGGCGAGAAGGAGAGGGGAAACCGGCGGGACCGGCCCCGACGCGTTGCCGTACGAGACCATGAGGCCGAGCGGCGCGAGGCAGTCGAGGGACCCTTCGAACGTGTCTCTCCCGACGGCGTCGTAGACGACGCGGACGCCGGCGCCTCCGGTGATCTCCTGCACGCGGGCGACGAAGTCCTCACGCGACGTGACGACGACGTGGTCGCAGCCCGCGTCGCGCGCGAGCGACGCCTTGGCGTCGGTGGAGACGGTGCCGATCACGGTCGCCCCGAGGCTCTTCGCCCACTGCACGGCGAGGAGGCCGACTCCTCCGGCGGCCGAGTGGAGGAGGATCGCCTCTCCTTCCTCGACGCGGTGCGTCTTCCGGAGGAGGTACCGCGCGGTCATCCCCTTCAGTATCGCGGCGGCGGCGACCCCGTCGCCGACGTCGTCCGGGAGGGGGACCAGACGGTGCGCGGCGACGAGCCGCTCCTCGGCGTACGCGCCGACCGGCCCCGCGTAGGCGACGCGGTCGCCCGGCTTCACCTCGGACACTCCGGCTCCGACCTCCTCGACCACCCCCGCCCCTTCGGAGCCGGGGATCGCCGGGAGCGGCAGCGGGTAGAGGCCCGAGCGGTGGTAGGTGTCGATGAAGTTCAGGCCGATCGCGGTGTGGCGCAGGCGGACCTCGCCCGGTCCGGGAGATGCGACGTCGACCTCTTCCCAGCGAAGGACCTCGGGGCCGCCGGTCTGGTGGATGCGGATGGCGTGCGTCATCGGATTCCTCGCGGCGAGCGTACCGCGCGAGGCGCCGGCTCGCAGGGCACGAGACGTGGGGACCCCCCCGGGGACGGTCCGTCCCCGGGGGGGCTGGGCCTTCCGGCAGCCGTCAGTCGCAGGTGTGGCCGGGGGCCTTCGGGCCGGCCGCCTGCGGCGCCACGTGCCCTCCGGGCCCGGCGTGGACGGCCTCGACGATCGCCTTCGTGGAGTGCATCAGGTCGACGTAGGCGGCGACGTAGGCGCGCCCGTCGGCCGCCGAGGCGTCCGCCTTCGTCTTCGCTTCGAGCGCGATCGCGAACTTCTCCCTCACCTTCGCCGCGGCGTGCTCGCCGACGAGCTTCGCGAAACCGTCGACGGAGCCCGAGGCGAGGGCCGACTCGAGGCTTCCGATGAAGGGGGGCTCCTTCACGCCCCTCTTCAGCCCGGTGTAGGAGGCGCCCTCCGTCTCGCGGTGGAGCCTGACGATCGTCTCGAAGAAGGCCGTGTCGGCCAGCTCCCGCGCTTCCGTGCCGAGCTTCCGGACGGCGAGCGTCTTCTGGAAGGAGGCGCGGACCTCCGGTTCCTGGGCCGCGGAGATCCACTTGAGGACGGGCGACACGTCGCCGTTTCCGATCGCGGCCTTCGCGTCGACGACGACCGGGCCGTCGACCGAATCGCAGTGGGCGTCGGCCGCCGGGGCGGCCAGGACGAGCGCCGCGGCCAGCGCGGCACCGGTGAGGGTCAGGGAAGGGCTCTGTCTCATTTCGTCACTCCTATGCGCTTTCCGGCAGCGCGTCGTCGGGTTCGAACCCCTCGTCCTCCGCCTTCTCGTAGCTCCAGCCGGTCAGGAGACCGACGAAGAACCAGAGGAGGAAACCGACGCCGCCGAGGAACACGGTGTCGCCGACGATGCGGAGCCAGCGGAGCGCCTGGAGCGCGGGGAGCTGGAGGAAGTCGGCGCTGCGGGCGTACCAGAGGCCGTGCTCGACGCTCGCCCAGGTCTGCGCGAGGCCGATGGGAAGGAGGGAGAGGAGGACCATGAGGGCGAGGCCGACGTTCATCCCCCAGAACGCCCACTTCAGCTGCGTCTCCTTCCAGGGGCGGATGCCCGAGAGCTTCCGCGCGATGACGAGGACGAGGCCGAGGGAGAGGAGGCCGTAGACGCCGAAGAGGGCCGTGTGGGCGTGGACGGGCGTCGTGTTGAGACCCTGCATGTAGTAGAGGGCGAGCGGGGGATTGATGAGGAAGCCGAAGACGCCCGCGCCGACGAGGTTCCAGAAGGCGACGCCGACGAAGAACCGGATCGGCCAGCGGTAGGCCGTCATCCAGGGAGCGGCGGCCTGCAGGCGGGACGTGCGGAACGCCTCGATGCCGATGAGCGTCAGCGGGACGACCTCGAGGGCGCTGAAGCTCGCGCCGACGGCGAGGATCGAGACAGGCGTGCCGCTGAAGTAGAGGTGGTGGAACGTGCCGGGGATGCCGGCGAAGAGGAAGAGGGCTGACGAGGCGATGACGGCCGCGCCCGCGTGCTTCTTGTCGACGAGGCCCAGCTTCGCGAAGAGGAGGGCGATCGCCGCGGTCGCGAAGACCTCGAAGAAGCCCTCGACCCAGAGGTGGACGACCCACCAGCGCCAGTACTCCATGACAGAGAGGTGCGTCTTCGCCGTGAAGAAGAAGCCCGCTCCGTAGAGGAGGCCGATGGCGGTCGTGGCGCCCGTGAACATCAGGACGAGCGAGCGGGCGTCGTCGCGGCGGCGCGCGGCCGGGAGGATGGCCCGGAGCATCAGGACGAGCCACAGGACGAGGCCGACGAAGAGGGCGATCTGCCAGACGCGCCCGAGGTCGACGTACTCGTACCCCTGGTGGCCGAGCCAGAAGGAGAGGTCGAGCGGCAGGACCTGGTGGATCGCGAGGTACTCGCCCGCGAGCGACCCGACGACGACGAGGAGGAGCGCGCCGAAGAGGACGTTCACGCCGAGGCGCTGGTGCTTCGGCTCGTGCCCGCCGACGATCGGGGCGAGGAAGAGACCCGCCGCGAGGAAGGCGGTCGCGATCCAGAAGACGCCGGTCTGGACGTGCCAGGTCCGCGTGAGGGCGTAGGGGAGCCACTGGCCGATGGGGAGGCCGAAGAGCGCCTGCCCTTCGACGGTGTAGTGGGCCGTGAGCGCACCGAGGCCGACCTGGACCGCGAAGAGGCCGAGGACGGCGACGACGTACTTGCCGACGGCGCGCATCGAGGGCGTGAGGCCGAGGCCCGCGAACGGGTCCGTCGCAGGCGGCGTGACGCCGGGCTCGGGCTTCTCGCGGAAGGCGTTCCACCAGACGACCGCGCCGACCCCGGCGAGGAGGAGCGCGATGGAGACGAGCGACCAGACGACGTTCGCGCCCGATGGGACGTTCTCGACGAGCGGCTCGTGCGGCCAGTTGTTCGTGTAGGTGATCGACTGGCCGGGGCGCTCGGTCGTCGCGGCCCAGCTCGTCCAGAAGAAGAAGGCCGTGAGGGCTTTCCTCCGCCCGGCGTCGGGGACGGTCGACTCCGACATCGCGTAGTCCTGCCGGAGCGACTTCAGCGCGGGGGCGCCGCTGTAGAGGGCGTCGTAGTGGGCCGCGACGCGCCGAAGGGCCTCGGCCCGCTCGAAGGAGACCGTGACGGCCCCGGTGGCCGCGTCGAACGTGTTCGCCCGCATCTCGCGGACGAGGCCCGCGCGGAGCGCCGCCTGCCGGTCGGGGGAGAGCGAGGCGAAGTCCTTCTCCCCCTCGTTCTCGGCCCGGACGTCGAGGAGGGTGGTGGCCTCACGGTGCAGCTGGTCGGCCGTCCAGTCGGGTGCCTGGTAGGCGCCGTGGCCCCAGATGGAGCCGAGCTGCTGGCCGCCGGCCGACTGCCAGACCTGCTGGCCCGTGAGGATGTCGTCCTTCGTCAGGACCGTGGCGCCGTCGGGCGTGACGACGCGCTCCGGGATGGGCGGGGCCTGGCGGTAGACCTCGCGCCCGAAGAAACCGAGGACCAGGAACGTGAAGAGGAGCGTGCCTCCGAGGATCGCCCAGCGACGGTTGTCGTTGCCCGGGGTGTGGGTGCTCATCGTTTCCTTTCGCTTCACATCTCCGCGCAGAGCGCGCGGCGGAAGAGGACGTTGTTCTCGAGGTGGACGTGCTCCATCAGCTCGCCCTCGAACGCGTCGAGGCGCAGGTAGAGGGCGCGCCAGGTCGTGCAGGCTTCGGCCGGGGCCACGAGGTCCGTCGTCAGGGCGCGCGTTTCCTGGAGAGCCAGGGCGACGTCCTCGTGCTCGCGCTCGAGGCCGACGATCGTGACCGAGGGCGCGCCGGCGCGGCCGGAGGCGATCGCCGGAAAGAGCCCCTGCTCCTCCTTCTCGAGGTGGTCGAGGAGGACCCGCGCGAGGGCTTCGAGGTGATTCGCGAGCCCGCGCGGGACGGTTTCCTTCTCGGCGTGGACCGCCTCGACCTTCCTCGCCATCTGGAGGAGGAGGGGCAGCTCCTCGCGCATCCGGGCGTGGTAGTGCTCGACGATCCGCCGGACGATCGTGGGAAGGGGCTGCTCCTCCCACTTCGTCTCGCCGGTGGCGTCGCCCGCCTCGGCGGTGATCTCGGCGAGGAGGGATACGGGGTCGAGACCCCGCTCGGCGGCCGCCTCGGATACCGGGCGACGTCCGTGGCAGCAGTAGTCGAGGCCGTGACGGCGGAAGACCCGGGATGCGGCCGGGAAGGTGACGGCCAGGTCCGCGAGGGTCGATTCGGGAACGAGGGGAGCGTTCATGGTCAGCCTCCGCCTCTCCGTTTCGCACGGCGGGTGCCGGCGCGGAGACCCCTTCAACGCAATGACTTGCGGCCGTGTGTTATGAAGTTCGCAGCAGGAGACGTGGTGAAATCCGCAACGTCGTCATCGAGAACGCAACGGGCCGACGCTCTCGAGGTCCTCCTCGAAATCGGGCGCGACCTGACGGCGTCCCTCGGGTCGCTCGACCGCTACGAACGCCTCCTCTCGGCGGTGAGGCGGATCCTCCCGTTCGACGCGGCCTGCCTCCTGCGTCTCCAGGGAGACGCTCTCGTTCCCCTCGCGGCGCACGGTCTCGTCCCCGCGGCGCTCGCGCGGCTCTACCCGCGCCACCAGCACCCCCGCCTCGACGCGATTCTCAAAGCCACGGCGCCGATCCTCTTCGCGCCCGACAGCGCGCTTCCCGACCCGTTCGACGGCTTCCTGACGGCCGACCCGCACGCCCTCGAGCGGATCCACGCCTGCCTCGGCTGCCCGCTCACGTCGGACGGGGAGATCGTCGGCGCGCTCACGGCCGACGCCCTCGACCCGGGGGCCTTCGACGGCCTCGACTCCCGCCTGCTGGCGACGCTGGGCGCGCTGGCCGGGGCAGCTCTCCGCACAGCGACGCTCATCGAGGCGCTCGAGAGGAAGGCGGAGCGCGGGACCAGGGTCGCCCGGGAGCTGCAGCGGGCCGCCGACGAGTCGAGCGGCGCCACGATCCTCGGGACGAGCGCGGCCGTCGCGACGCTCCTCTCCGAGATCTCCGTCGTCGCCTCGTCGGATCTCCCCGTTCTCGTCACGGGGGAGACCGGCGTCGGAAAGGAGCTCGTGGCCCGGCAGGTCCACTCCGGCTCACGCCGCCGCGAGGAGGCGCTCATCCACGTCAACTGCGCGGCGCTGCCGGAGTCGATCGCCGAGAGCGAGCTCTTCGGGCACGTGGCCGGAGCCTTTACGGGGGCCGTGAGAGACCGGGCCGGGAAGTTCGAGGTCGCCGACGGCGGCTCCCTCTTCCTCGACGAGGTGGGGGAGCTCCCCCTCTCCCTGCAGCCGAAGCTGCTACGGGCGCTGCAACAGGGAGAGATCCAGCGGGTCGGCTCCGACCGCAACCACCGGGTCGACGTGCGGGTCATCGCGGCGACGAACCGGGACCTCGCCGCCGAGGTCGGCCGGGGGCGTTTCCGGGCCGACCTCTACCACCGCCTCGCGGTCTACCCGATCCGGGTCCCGTCGCTCGGCGAGCGGCGCGAGGACATACCGCTCCTTGCCACCCACTTCGCCGACTCGGCCCGGCGTCGTCTCGGGCTCGGACCACTACGCCTCAGCGATGAGGTCCGCGCCCGGCTCGTTGCCGCGGACTGGCCCGGGAACGTGAGGGAGCTGGAGAACGTCGTCAGCCGCGCGGTCCTCAGGGCCGCGGCCGGAAAGCCCCCGGGCGCCCCGGTCGTCGTCGGCCCGGGCGACGTGGACACCGGCGGCGCCGCGCCCAGGGCCCAGACCCCGGACGCCGCCCCGACCGAGGGGGCCGGCCCGCTCCGCGAGCAGGTAGACGAGTTCCAGCGGCGGCTCATCCGCGAGGCGGTTTCGAGGAACGGCGGCAACCAGGCCGCCGCCGCGCGCGAGCTCGGGATGCACCGCGCGAACTTTCACCACCTCGCGCGCCGGCTCGGGGTGAAGGGCTGACCACTCGTCCGCCCCCCGGTGGAGGGGCGGACGAGCCGATCGGACGAACGTGGCTCAGGGGTTGATGATGAGCTTCGGGTCGCAGGTCTTCGTCGTCCCGTCGGTCCGCTCGACGAAGATCTCGTAGGGGAAAGTCCCCTTCTTCGTCGCCTGCTTCGCCTTCTCGAGAGTGCAGGTCGACCCCTCGCACTCGGGGTCGTCCGGCCTGTCCTCTACCGAGACCTTGAACTTGATCACGAGCTTCGCGACGTCCGAGTCCCCCTGCCAGACGATGGTGGAGTTCCCCCTCTTGACGCTCACGCAGGGCGGGTCCGCGATGGCGTGCCGGTCGACCCGGACCGGGATGACCTTCCGCTTGTCGATCGGGGTCGAGGAGCAATCCGGATCTGGCGGGCAGGGAATCTCCTCGGCGACCGCCGGAGGGGGCGGAGGCGGCGGCGGAGGTGGCGGTGGCGGCGGGGCCGCCGGCTTCGAGCAGGCCGTGGCCAGGAGAAGGACGGCGAAGACGGACGCGATCGGGCGACGGAACACTTTGGCCTCCTCTGCGGAATGATCCGCGAAGCGTGCTATCCGGATGACCTGGCGAGGATACCGATGAACCGGGGGTCCGATCTCAGGCGCGACAGCTCCGGGTCCCGCCGCAGCTCGACGGCGGGGTAACCCCTTCGGACCGCCCGTTCCAGGAGGTCGAGCGCGCGCGCTGTTTCTCCGGCCGCGAGCCGGACGAGCGCCGCGTGACGCAGGACGTAGGCTCCCTCGGGGTCGATGCCGAGCGCCGTGTCGGCGTGGACGCGCGCGGCCTCGTGACGGCCGCTCCAGGCCAGCGAGAGCGCGAGGCTGGTGAGCCGATCGGCGTCCCGCGGCGTCAGGGCGATGTCGGCTTCGAGGAGCGAGATCGCGCGGCCGTAGGCATGCGCGGCGGCGTCGACGGCCCCGCCCTTCCAGCGGAGGGCGTCGCCCAGGTTCATCCAGAGGACGCCGTCGTCGGGCTGCAGCGCCGTGGCGCGCTCGTAGGCCGCGGAGGCCTCGGCGTAGCGGCCGAGGAAGAAGAGGCAGGTCCCGAGGTTCGAGAGCGCCGACGCCGTCGGCCGGATGGCGATGGAGCGGCGGTACTCGGCAATGGCCTCCTCGTGACGGCCGATCTGCTGGTAGACGACGCCGAGGTTGTCGATCGCCCGGGTGTTGTCGGGCGACAGTCGAGCCGCTTCCCGGAGGCTCGTGAGCGCTCCGGCGAGGTCTCCACGCACGAGAAGGAAGACCCCCAGGTGGCTGTGGGTCGACCACCAGCCGGGCTGGATCTCGATGGCCTTGGCGTAGGCCCTCTTCGCTTCGCCCGGCCGTCCCTGCCGGTCGAGAGCCATCGCGAGGCCGAGCCAGGCCTCGACGGAATACGGCTGGGCTTCGATCGCCCGGAGAAACTCCGAGGCGGCCTCGGCGGGCTTCCCGAGGAGGAGGGCGATGCGGCCCGCCGTCTCCCGGACCGGTCCGAGCGTTGGCTCGAGCGCCGCCGCCTTCCGGCTCGCGCCGATCGCGCGCTCGGCCCAGACCCTCTCCCCGGTGATCGTCCTCATGGCGAGGTAGGCGCGGGCCAGGGCCGCCTGGACGGGAGCCGATTCGCCGAGCTCCTCCAGGATGCGGATGGCCGCTTCGACGGCCGCGGCGTTCTCGTAGCGACGGAGGTGCCCGAGGGCCTCGAGGTAGCGATCGTCCGTGAGGCCCACCCGGGCGAGCCGGGAGGGCGTCTCGTCCACGTCGAGGCCGAAGGCGCCCGCGGTGCGCCGGGCGACCTCGTCCTGGAGGTCGAGGAGGCGTGCTGCCGATCCCTCCGCGGCTCCTCCCGAGATCTGGTGGCCATCGGGCCTTACGACCGCCCACGTGGCGCGCACGCGGCTCCCCTCGAACTGCAGCGAGCCGCGGACGACCGCCTGCGCGCCGGTCCGCCTTACGAGCGCGGCGACGTCTCCGGAGCCCTCGTCGACGGCCGTCGCCGGGAGGATCGCCAGGGTGCCGCCCGAGCCGAGGCGGGCGCTGACGGTCTCGGCGAATCCCTCGCCGATCCGCGCGCCGGCCGTTGTTCCGCTCAGGTCGCGGAAGGGAAGGACGGCGACCCGGCGGCCCGCCGCGGAGCCGGGCTCGTCGCTCCCTCTTCGCGCGCGCACGACCCAGAATCCCGCGGCGACCGCCGCGACGGCGAGCCCCGCGGCGAGCGCCACCAGCCCGGCCCGCCGGCGGCCCGCTCGCCGTCGGGTCCAGCCGGTGACGAGGCTCCCGGACTCCGTCACGTGCTCGCGGATCGAGGCGAGCTCCTGGGCCAGGTCGCGCGTCGATGCGTAGCGGTCGACGGGATCCTTGGCGAGGCAGCGCTGAACGACCCAGGCGAGAGCGTCGGGTACGTGCGGGTTGCGGCGGGAGAGCTCCTCGGGCTCCCTGTGGAGGATCGCGCTCAGGGTGTCGAGCGGCGTCTCGCCCCGGAAGGGACGCTGGCCGGCGAGCATCTCGTAGAGGATCGTGCCGAAGGAGAACTGGTCCGACCGGAAGTCGACCGTGAGACCGCGCGCCTGCTCGGGGGACATGTACCCGACGGTCCCGACGATGTGCCCGGGCGTGGTCGCGACCTCCATGTCGGCGGTGGGAGCGTCGGCCTGGACGGGGCCCGAGGCCCGCTTGGCGAGGCCGAAGTCGAGGATCTTCACGTGGCCGAGCCGCGTCACCATGACGTTCTCCGGCTTCAGGTCGCGGTGGACGATGCCTCCTTCGTGAGCGGCCGCGAGGCCGTCCGCCATCTGGAACGCGACGCTCACGAGGCGCCTCATCGACGGGAACCCCGAGGCGATCAGCTCACGGAGCGTCGTCCCGTCGACGAGCTCCATCGCGATCCAGGGATACCCGTCGTGCTCGCCGACCTCGAAGACGGTGACGAGGTTCGGGTGGTTCAACGCGGAGGCGGCGCGCGCCTCCTGCTCGAATCTCTTCAGGTGCTCGGAACTCCCGGAGAAGCGTTCGGCGAGGAGCTTGATGGCCACCTCGCGCCCCAGCCTCGGGTCGCGGGCGCGGTAGAGCCGGCCCATGCCGCCGGCACCGAGCTCGCCGAGGATCTCGAAGCGGCCGATACGGTCGCCGGGATTCACGACGACGCCCCGGGCGTCGGTCGAACCGGCGCCCTGCGACGCGGGCAGGCCAGCAGCATTGGGGGAATGATAGTCAATTGACGCAGGTGCGTGGGCCCGCGGAGTCGGTCCTGCGTCCGGCTCCGGCGGCTGCGCCGCATCCGCGGGGAACGAGGCCCTCCCGCGGCGTCAGTCGTGACCCCAGGGCGCGGGAGGAAGCGAGACCGGTTTCGAGAGGTCGAACTCCACCTTGAAGAGACGGCCGCCGGGGCGGGAGAGCTCGTACAGGAAGCGGGTCCCCGGCTCGATCTCCATCGCCCAGACGTTCGTCACCGACGCCTTCAGCCCCTCCCTCTCGAACGTCGCGATCGACTCGGTGTCCACGGGGAACTCCTGGCGCGACGCCGTTCCGGGCGAGGCGGTGTCGCCCCCGTACATCGTCGTGGCGTCGGAGGTGCCGTCCTCGTGCCTGTGGTCGTGCTTCAGGCGCACTCCGGCGGGCGTGCGGGTGAGGACCCAGGTGCGGGAGCGGTCCTCGCCGACGTGAAAGGGGATCTTCAGCACCCCCGCGGAGCACTGGCGAACGTGCATGACGAGCCGCTTCCCGGCGAAGGTGTCGCCCGGGGCGGGCGGCTCGTCCACGAGAACACGGCCCTCGAACGCCTGGCCACAGTGGCGGGCGATCCGGCCGAGGAACTCGTCGGCCGGGGCGGGCGCGAGCTCCGCCGCCGCCCGCGGCGTGGCGACGGGTGCCGGCGGGAGCGGCGCCTGAGCGCCGACGGCAGCGGAGGCGGTGACGACGACCGCCGCGAGGATCGACGGACCGGTCGGGGGCCGGCAGTGAAAGCGCATCGGAGTCGCTCCCTTCTCCCGAGGAGGATAACGGGGGGCGGCGTCGGGTCACCCGGGGAAGCGCGGGCGGCGGGCGCGAGCGCGGGTGTTAGGCTGGTCGTCCGGAGACGGCTCCGCCGCGCCACCCGGGACCCGCGCGGTCGAACCGACGCTCCGGATCGAGGAGGTCACATGATTACGAGGGACGAGGTTCTCCGGCTGCTCGCGCCCCACGGGCGCCCCTGCGTGTCTCTTTTCCTCCCGACGCACCGCCACGCGCCCGACAGCGCCCAGGACCCGATCCGCTTCAAGAACCTCGTGAAGTCCGCGAGGGCCCTGCTCTCCGAAGGGACGTCGAAGGCCGTCGCCGAAGAGGTCCTGAATCGGCTGGAGGCTCTCTCCGCCCCTGCCTTCTGGAGGGACCAGCTGGACGGGCTGGCGGTTTTCGCCTGCCCGGGGTTCCAGGCGGTCTATCGCCTGCCTCTCTCCCTGCCCGAACGCGCGATCGTCGCCGACAGCTTTCACGTCCGGCCGATCGTCGGCGCGCTGAAGGCGAATCGCCGCTTCTACGTCCTCGCCGTCAGCCAGAAGAGCGTCACGCTCTACGAGGGGAGCCCGACCGGGCTCGGTGCGGTCGACCTCCGGGACCTTCCGTCGTCCATGAGAGACGCCCTCGGCGTACCGGAGGGGGGAGCCGGGCTCCAGGCTCACTCGGTCGGGGGCGGCGACGCGGTCTTCCACGGCGGCGGGGCTCCCGACGAGAATCGAAAGGAGGAGCTGGCGCGGTTTTTCCGGACGATCGACAGGGCCCTGTGGGAGAGGCTGAGGGACGAGAGGGTCCCGCTCGTCCTGGCGGGGCCGGCGTCCTACTTCCCGATTTACAGGGAGATCAGCAGGTACGCGTACCTGACGCCCGAGGGCGTGGAGGGAAACGTCGACTCCGCCACGCCCGAGGAGCTCCACTCGAGGGCCTGGCCGGTCGTTCGCGCCGTCTTCTCGGCCGAAGAGGAGGCCGCCCGGTCCGAGTACGGCCGCCTCGCGTCGTCGCGCCTCTCGACGAGCATCCTGACCGAGGTGACCTCGGCCGCGGTGAAGGGCCGCGTGCGCAGGCTCTTCGTAGAGGAAGGAAAAGTCCTGTTCGGCAGCCTCGACGCGGAGACGGGAGAGGTGGTCCTCCACGGACGCCAGGAGGGGTCGTCGGACGACGACGTCCTGGACGACCTGACGGAGGCGGTCCTCGCGCGCGGGGGCGACGTCCTCGAGCTCCCCGCGGGCAGGATGCCCGACGGGGCGGTTGCGGCGGCGATCCTGCGCTGGTAGCCGGGAGGGGCCGGGGCCCGGCGGCGAACCGGGACGGGAGGCCGGGACCGTGAGACCGGGCTCCCGTTCGGCCCCGCACCGCTATGCTCGGCGAGTCTCATGGAAACGAGCTTCCTGTCCGCCACGATCCTCCTCGTCCTGATCACCGACCCGCTCGGCAACATCCCGTTCTTCATCTCGGCGCTCCGCCACGTCCGGCCCGAGCGTCGAAGGATCGTCGTCTTGAGGGAGTGCCTCATCGCCTTCGCGGCGCTCCTCCTCTTTCTCCTCGCGGGGAGGCCGATCCTCCGGGTCCTCCACCTGAGCGAGGACGCGCTGCGCGTCAGCGGCGGCGTCGTCCTCCTCCTCATCGCCATCCGGATGATCTTCCCGGAGCGTGGCGCGCCGCCGGGGGCGGAGGAGGGCGCCGGGAAGGAGCCGTTCATCGTCCCGGTCGCGATTCCCCTCATCGCCGGGCCCTCGGCCATGGCGACGGTCCTCCTGATGTCGACGCCGGACCCCTTGCGGATGCTGTCGCTGGTCGCCTCGCTGACGATCACCATCGCGATCACGGCGGTCGTCTTCGTCTCGAGCACGCGGATCCGGAAGGCGCTCGGGGAACAGGCGATCACGGCGATGGAGCGCCTCATGGGGCTCGTCCTGACGGCGATCGCCGTGGAGATGGTCCTCGGCGGCGTCGCGAGCTACTTCCGGCGCCTGCCGGGCTGATAGAGTTTCGGCTCATGAAGCCGAAGCTGACTGAGGCCGAGGGGGTCCGCCTCCTCCGGGAGGAGTTCGAGAAGGCCGGGCTTTCCATCCGCGAGGGGGAGCCTTTCGAGGTCGCCGGGACGGTCCTGTCCCTCGATGGGTTCGACCCGGAACGGCGCGTCGGGTTCGAGTTCGTGACGGCGGAGGCCGGGGACCGCGGCTCGTTCGGCGAGAACGTCGTCGCGGCGCTCGAGGAGAAGCTGGGGCGCGGCGAGGCGCACCTCCTCCTCGTCGACGAGTGGGACGTGGAGGAGCCGGAAGAGCTGCGCTTCGCGGCGCGGCGCTTTCTCGCCGAGCTGCGGTCCCGCGGGGCGCTGCCGTGACCTACCGCGTCGCGGACTTCCAGGCCCGGGCGGCGGCCCGCCTGACGGAGCTGCGCGGGGAGAGGTCGCGCCTCGCCGAGCTGCGCCGGCGGCACGACGCGCGGCGCGCGGAGCTGGTGCAGCGGCGGGAGGCCTCGCTCGACGAGCTGACGACGGCGCTCCTCCCGGCCCTCTCCGGCGCGGACCTCGCGACGGCGGCCCGGCTCACGGGGTTCCCGGGCCTCGTCCAGAGGGACTTCCCGGGGCAGGCCGAGGGCGAGAGGTCGAGGCTGACGGCGCGGATCGCCGAGATCGAGGCGGACCCGCGCTTCAGGGATCGCCGCCTCCTTCGCGACCCGGGCGTAGGCACCCTCACTCGGGCCATCGCGGAGCTGCAGGAGTTCCGGGAGCCGTTCGCCGCCGTCGTGGAACGCTGCCGACACCCGCGCCTCCCGCGCCTCCTCGAGACGGGCTACGGCACGTCCCGCTACGCCGTCCCGTTCTGGAGGACGAGCTACTACGCCGACTGGAAGGCCGGCGACGAGATCCTCGAGCGCTTCCCCGGGAAGAAGGAGTTCGCCGAGGTCCTCGCCGAGTACCTCGAAGCGGTCCGGACGCTCGAGACCTACGACCCGAAGCTCTCGTCACTGAAGGCCGAGTTCACCTCGGGCCTCATGCTCGAGGACGAGATGGAGGCCTCGAGGCAGGGGCTCGAGAGCCTCGTGCCGCGCTGGCTCGGCCTCGCGCGCATCGCGCTCGCCGAGCACCTCGAGGCGCTCCCCGAGGAGTCGCTCGGCGACGTCCTCGTGAACGTCCCCGCGCTCGAGACGACGGTGAAGAAGTGGAAGGGGCTCGACCACCAGGTGCGCTACCTCGACTCGATCCGCGAGCTGCAGGTCGAGCCGGCGTGCGACCATGTCGACGCGGAGATCGCCAAGCTCCGGAAGGAGAGCCTCAAGTACCAGCGGCCGAAGAATGCCGGGACCGTCTTCCCGGCCGAGGCCTTCGAGCGGCGCTTCGACCCGTCGCGGACGGAGAAGCTGCGGAAGCGGGTCTCCCGGATCGGCGAGGCCCAGGAGCGTGTCGCCAGCTTCGACCGCTACGAGCGCGGCTCCTTCGCGACGGATTTCCTCTGGTGGGACCTCGTCACCGACGGAAGGATCGACGGGGACTTCATCCCGGAGGTGAGGGCGCACCACGAGGCCCACCCCGGAGCCCGCTTCGAGCGGAGCCTCGACGACGGAGACCTCGCGGCCGCGGGCGCGGCCTCGTTCTCGTCGGGCTCCTCACGCGACAGCTTCCTCGACGCCTCCTGACGTGGCGAAGACCCTGCGGATCGTCGCCTACGCGGTGAACGGCGCCGGCGCCGGGCACCTGCAGCGCCTCACGGCGATCTGCCGCTGGGTGAGGCGCTACGCCGGCTACTGCGGGGCCTCCTGCGAGGTCTTCTTCCTGACCTCGAGCGAGGCCGACGGCTTCCTCTTCCACGAGGGGTTCGCGTCGTTCAAGCTCCCCTCGAAGACGTCCGTCACGTCGGCCGGCATCGACAAGCTCGCCTACCTCGCGCTCGCCAAGCAGTGGGTGTGGCACTCGCTCGGGCTCCTCCGGCCCGACGTCCTCGTCGTCGACACGTTCCCGAACGGCTCGTTCGGCGAGCTGGTCTCGGCGCTCGACCTGGCGCGGAACCGGGTCTTCGTCTACCGCCCGGTGAAGGACGAGTTCGCCCGGCGGGCCGACTTCCAGGCGATGCTGCCGCTCTACGAGAGGATCCTCGTCCCCGAGAGCGAGGACGCGGCGAAGGTGGTCGTACCGGAGAAGGCGAAGTCCGCGGTGAGATTCACGGGGCCGACGATGGTCCGCGAGCGGGTGGAGCTTCGTTCGCGCGAAGAGGGGCGTGCCCGGTTCGGCGTCCCCGACGGCCGGCTCGCGGTCCTCGTCTCGGCCGGGGGCGGCGGCGACCCGACCGCGGAGGCCGACCTTCGTCGCGCCACCCGCGTCCTCCTCGCGCACGGCGAGGTGCAGGTCGTCCTCGCCGCGGGGCCGCTCTACCGGGGCGAGCGGTGGGGCGGCGAGCGGATCACCTGGATCTCAGAGCCCGCCCTCGCCGAGTGGCTCCCGGCGTTCGACTTCGCGGTGGCCGCGGCGGGCTACAACACCGTCCTCGAGCTGATGCACGCGGGGATTCCGGCCGTCTTCCTGCCGCAGGAGAAGGTCGCCGACGAGCAGGACCGCCGCGCGGCGGCTGCCGCGGAGGCGGGTGCGGCCGCGATCGTGGGCGGGGCGGGAGAACGCGCCGGCCTCGAGGCCGCCGTCTCGCTCTTCCTCGACGCGGGAGAGAGGGCGCGGGCGGCGGAGAAGGCGCGCGCCCTCGTGCCGCGAAACCACGCGCGCGACGCAGCGGCCGAGATTCTCGAGCTCGTGCTTCCCGCCCACGAGGTCGCGACGGCCGAGGCCGCGGTCGACGACGGCCTCCTCGTGGCGGCGCGCGAGCTCGGCGTGCCGCTGGAGGGCTTCTACGAGCTGGTGCAGGCGCTCGTCCCGGCCGCCGGTCCCTCGCGCGCCTCGCGGAACGGAAGCGGGGCGGAGAAGAGGGCGTCGGAAGCCGCGGCCGGCCTCGCGCGGCAGGCCGTCGCGGCGGGGGTCCCGGCGGTCCACGCACTTCGGCTCCTCGTCCCGCTCCAGAAGAGGCTCCTCCGGGGAGCGCTCGAGGAGCGGGTCGACGGCACGGCGCGGGTCCTCGCGGCGCTCGCCCCGTTCTCGGAATGGGGCGCGGCGCTCCACCTCGTCAAGAGCCTCTCCCCGGCGCGCGAGGCAACGGCGCTCGAGGTGTCGACGGAGCTCGAGGCGTTCGTCGGCCGTTTCGGAGGCGTGGCCGGGGGGCTGGCGCAGGCGGTGGCCGCGCTCGCGTCGGCCGAGACCGGCGACGCGCGCGCGCTCCGGGCGCTCGTCGGCGGGCGCGGGTGAGCGGGAAGACGTGTTGAAGCGGCGCGACCTGACGCTCGCCGGGATCGACGCGGGCGTGCCCGTCTCCGGCCCCGAGACGGTCCACGTCGACCTGGTGAACGCCTGCAACACGAACTGCATCACCTGCTGGGACCACTCGCCCCTCCTCGACGCGCCTCGGCCCCCCGCCTGGAAGGGCCGCCGCGTACGGACGGAGGACGTCGAGCGGCTACTCGAAGACCTGGACGAGCTGGGCGGCCTCCGCAACGTCATCCTCTCCGGGATGGGGGAGCCGTTCCTCCACCCCGGGATCGCGGACGTGATCGCCGCGGTGAAGAGGCGCCCCCTCCACCTGACGGTCATCACGAATCTCCTCCTCGCCGACGTCGGGACCGTCCTCGGCCTCGGCGTCGACCAGCTCCTCGTCGGGATCCACGCGGCGTCGCGCGAGGCCTACGAGGCGTTCCACCCCTCTTTCAAGAACGGCGAGTGGGAGACGCTCCTCGGGAAGCTCCGGGCCTTCCGGGACGCGGGGCGGCGATTCAAGCAGGTCCACGTGATCTGTTCGGTGAACGCCCACGAGCTGCCGGAGATGGTCTCCCTCGCGGCGGAGATGAACGCCGCGTCCGTGACGTTCAAGCGGGCGAGCCTGAAGGGAGGAACGGAGAGCTGCGGGCTCGACGAGGCCGTGCGCCGAAGGCTTCTCGAAGAGGGCGTGCCGAGGGCGCGCGAGGCCGCGGCGCGCCTCGGCGTCGAGACGAATCTCGACGTCCTCGAACGGCAGCTCGCCTCGCCGGGAGACGAGACGACGCCGGTCGGCGACCCGGGCTGCTTCATGGGCTTCGCCTACGCGCGGGTCACGGTGGACCGGGAGGTCCTCTACTGCTGCGACCCGTCGATCCGCGTCGGCTCGCTCGCCGAGGGCACGCGCTTCGGCGACCTCTGGCGCGGCGCCGCGTGGCAGGGACTCCGGGACCGGCTCCGGGCCGGGGAGAGCTTTCCCGGCTGCGCGCAGTGCGGCAAGTACAACCAGAACGTGGCCCTCGGGCGGGCCTTCGAGTCCCGGTACGGGACCGGACGCCTCCTCGAGGTGACGGGGCGCGCGTGAGGAGGCCGACCGTCGAGTGGCAGGTCGCGGGGGCGTGCAACTACGACTGCTCGTACTGCATCCAGAGCCCGAAGCACCGGGTCGGGGCCCCCTCCCGCGAGACGGTCGACGGGCTCCTCTCCTTCCTCGCGTCTCTCCCGGGGCGGTGGGAGGTGAAGATGAGCGGCGGGGAGCCGTTCGCCTTCCCGCTCTTCCTCCCGCGAATCGTTCCGGGACTCGTCGAGGAGACGCCCCACACCGTCTCCGTCCTGACGAACCTCTCGGCGCCCCTCTCCGCCCTCGAGCGCTTCGCCCGCGCGACGCGCGGCCGGCTCGGGATCGTGAGCGCGAGCCTCCACCTCGAGTCCGCGACGGTCGCGGCGTTCGTCGCGAAGGCCCTCCGACTCCGGGAGTGGATCGGGGAGGGCCCGTCTCTCGTCGTGAACTCCGTCCTCGTCCCGGGGCGCCTCGGGGAGCTCCTCGAGGCGCGAGAGGCCGTGGAGGCCGCCGGCCTCCCGTTCTTCCCCCAGGTGATGAAGGTGAAGGGGGGCGTCCACGACTACTCCGAAGCCGACCGACTCCTCCTCCCGCGGTTCCTCGGAGCCGGCGGCGACCCGCGCCGCGAGAACCGCGCCCCGAGCTATCTCGGCCGCCGGTGCTGGAGCGGCGTCGACTACCTCGTCCTGACGCAGGAGGGCGACGCCTGGAGCTGCCGGACGGCGAAGCGCTTCGGCGAGGGCTTCCTCGGGAACGCCCTGAGCGGCGGAATCCGCCTCGCGGAAGGGCCTCGCCCCTGCGCCTACACGATCTGCCCCTGCACCGTTCCCGCGAACCGGGGGATGGTCGAGGGAATCGGGGCGGGAGCAGCGCGAGCCGAGGGAGCCGACGGCCCCGCGGCCGTGGTGGAGCGCGCGTGATGCAGCCCCCGCCGCGCCCGTCCGAGGGGGTCGTCAGCTGGAACGTCGGCACGGCGTGCAACTACCGCTGCCCCTACTGCACGCAGCGCGACAAGCGCGACCGGACCCTCCTGGCGGACGAGACGGAGAGGTACCTCGCCGCGTTCGCGCGCCTTCCGGGCCGATGGGAGGTGAAGCTCTCCGGCGGCGAGCCGTTCGTCCACCCGGACCTCGACACGATCGTCTCCGGCCTCGCCGCCCTCGGCCACAGGGTCTCCGTCGTCACGAACCTCTCCGCCTCGCGGGAACGCCTCGCGTCGTTCGTCGCGGCGGCGAGCGGGCGGGTCGGCGTCTTCTCGGCGAGCCTTCACCTTCCCTTCGTCCCCGACGCCCGCGCCTTCGCGGCGAAGGCCCGGTTCGTGGAGGAGCTCCTCCACGCCGCGGCCGACCCCACGCTGCCGCGCCCGAGCCTCTCCGTCACGACCGTGGCGACGCGCGAGGCGCTTCCGCGGCTTCTCGACCTGGCGCGGCTCTTCGCGGACGCCGGCCTCAGGTTCAAGGTCCAGCCGGAGAAGCAGAACTCGCGGGTCGTCGCCTACACCGACGACGAGCGGGCGCTCCTCCTCTCTCTCGGCGGTCACAACCTCACCGGCGAGATCGAGCACCGCTACCTCGGCCGCCCCTGCTGGGCCGGGGCCTTCTCGATGGTCCTCGACGAGAGGGGCGAGGCGTGGCGCTGCTACCCGGCGCGAAAGGCCCGGCGCGACCGTCTCGGCTCCTTTCTCGAGGAGGGGTTCACGCTCGCGCCCGCGCCCACCCCCTGCACCTACGAAACCTGCCACTGCACCGTCCCGATCGCCCGGGGGATGATGTGGCGAAGCCCCGAGGAGACGCGCCATGCGCTACAAGACCTTTAGGAACCTCGTCGTCGCCGGTGTCGTCTGCGTGGGCGCCGGCGGCCTCTATCTCGTCTCGCGAGGAGGAAGCGAACCGGAGACGGCCTCGTACATCGCCCCCGACCCGAATCCCGCCCCGGCGCCGCGACGGGTCGCGGACGTCCCGCCGCCGGCGCTCCCGCAGCCGTCCGACGCGACGGACGCCTCGCCCGACGCCCTCCGGCCCATGGACCGCGAGATCCTCGCCCGCGTCGCGCAGGGGATCTCCGGGGGCAAAGGGAAGGACGCGATCAAGGGGCGCCCCTGGAAGGTGAACCTCTACCAGGACGCGGGCCACTCCCGCGTGAACCGGCTGAAGATCGACCTCGACCGCGACGACAGGTGGGACGAGAAGTGGACGTTCCTCACGGACGGCGGAAGCGAGGTCGTCAAGCGGCAGGTCGCGCCGGGCGACGACGAGTCGTACACGGACGAGTACCTCCTCGACGGGGAGCGCTGGAGGCGCAGGTAGATTTCGGTCGGAAAGGAGGATGCCGGAGGTCGGCGCGGGCGGGGTGCGGAAGGGAGAGCCTCCCTTACCTCGTCCCGGGGGTAAGATCACTTGTCGACCCGTCGGATCGAAGTCCGAGCTCCCCGGGAACCCGAACCCGACGGGCCTGGAAGGAGAGTTCGATGCGGAGGAACGCAGCAGGAACGCTCGCCGCTCTCGCCCTGACGGCGGGGCTCTTCGGGACGCAGCCCGCGACCGCGCAGATGAGCGACCTCTACCTGACGGACTACGAGAGTCCGACGACCTGGGTCGTCCGCGGCGGCCAGATCGTCCGGCAGTTCAACAGGTCGGCCGTCTCGGGGCAGGACACGGGCTGCACGGTGGGGACGACGCTGCGTTGCGTCGGGACGTTCGAGGGAGACACGGGACGCGAGTACGCCCTGACCGGTACGCCTCTCGCCGCCACCTATCCGAACCCGGTCTGGGATAGCCTTTACGACGCGGCTACGGACGGGACGCGGAACTGGAGCATCGCCCACAACGACGGTGAGTCCGGCTACGCGCTCGTCGAGGGGGACGCGAACTGGCAGAACCTGCAGGTTCGGTTCGTGCCGGCTCGACAGAGCAGCGGCGTGACCTGGGACGCGCGGACGGCCTCGCTCTGGATCACGAACAACTCCGGAGGCAGCGACCGCGTCCAGAGGGTCGACCTCACCGGGAACGTCCTTTTCGAGTTCCCGGCGGTGCACGACGGCGGCGGCTACGCCATAGCGTGGGACGCGGCGGACGACACGCTCTGGATTCCGGGCGCCTTCGGAACGGCGGGCTCCCTCTTCCAGTACTCGAAGACAGGGACACTCCTCCAGACGGTGACGGTTGCAGGCCTCGGGAACGTCGTCGGCGCCGAGTTCGGGTCGGGAGCGGCCACGGAAGCCGTCATCCCGACCCTCGGGGGAGCCGCCCTCGCCGGCTTCACTCTGCTGATGGCCTTCGCCGGGGCGTACGTGGCGAGGGGAGCCCTCCGGGCCTGACGGTCGGTCGTGCGAGGGCCGCCTGACGGCGGCTTGCTGCCGGGGAAGGACGGAAGGCCGGCCGCGGGAGGACCCGGCGGCCGGCCTCCGCGTCGCCGGGTCAGACGACGACCGGCTTCTCCGCCACGATCCGCGCGAGGACGGTCGAGAGCATGTCGACGTGCTCGCGCTCCTCGGCCTCCAGCTCCCGGTAGAGCTTCCACTCCGGGGAGCCGGTCTCGAACTTCCGGCCGGCGTCGAGGAAGAAGGCGCGGGCCCGCTTCTCGAGGTGGACGGCGAGGCGCAGGAGCGAGGCCCCCGTGAAGTCCTTCACGTCGGCCCCGGCGAACACGGCGACCTGGGCCGGCGTGAGCGTCTGGGCCAGGGCCTCCGCGGGCGCCTCGACGTGGTAACGGCGCGCGAGGATGTCCATGTGGCCCCGCTCCATCTCCGCCAGCTCCGAGAAGAGGTGGGCGAGGTCGGGGTCCTTCGCCTCGATCTCCTTCGCACCCCGGGTGTAGAAGGCGATGCCTCCCAGCTCGATCTCGAAAGCGTGGCGAATGGCCTCGACCGCGGCCTCGGACTCGAGGCTGACGTCGTGCCCCAGCTCGAGCTTCCCGCCGCACGCGGGGCAGAGGCCGTAGGGGAAGGCGAAGCCCTCGGAGACCTTCTGGCAGGAGCCGCAGGTCCAGGTGATCCGCTCGCCGGCGCAGCAGATGTGCTCCTCGTCGCCCGGATCGAAGGGGCGCCGGCACTTGCTGCACGCGGCCTCGACGGGTACCGGGACAGGGGCCGTTCCCGGCGCCGCCTCGTCTTCGAGGACGACGGGCCACTCCCTGGTCTGGAGGTACTTCTCGATCGCCCGCGCGGCCCGCCGCCCCGCGCCCAGGGCCAGGATGACCGTCGCGCCGCCGGTGACGATGTCCCCCCCGGCGAAGACGCCCTGGATGCTGGCGGCCTGCGTCTTCGGGTCGACGTTGATGTACCCCTCGCCTCGGACGGAGAGGTCGGGGGCGGAGCGGGAGATCACGGGGTTCGCCCGGGTGCCGAGGGCGTAGATGACCGTGTCGCACTCGAAGGTCTCGTGCTCGCCCGTCGGGACGGGGCGGCGCCGGCCCGACTTGTCGGGCTCGCCGAGCTGCATCTTCTCGACGACGACGGCCTTCACGTCGCCCTTCTCGTCCACCTTGATCTCGGTCGGGCTCATCAGCCAGTTGAAGTGGATCCCCTCCTCCTTCGCGTGGCGGATCTCCTCGATGCGGGCCGGGGCCTCGGCCTCGGTCCTGCGGTAGATGCAGTGGACCTCCTCGGCCCCGAGACGCCGCGCGACGCGCAGGCAGTCCATCGCCGTGTTGCCGGCGCCGAAGACGGCGACCTTCCTCCCCATGGCGATCGGGGTGTCCTCGAACGGGAACTTGTCGCCGTGCATCAGGTTGATGCGCGTCAGGAACTCGTTGGCGCTGTAGACCTGCCCGGCCTGCTCGCCCGGGATGCCGAGGAACATCGGGAAGCCGGCGCCCGTGCCGATGAAGACGGCGTCGTAGCCCATCTCGCCCTTGAGCTGGTCGATGGTGAAGGTCTTCCCGATGACCTTGTTCGTCTCGAACTTCACTCCGAGGCCCTGGAGGGCGTTCACCTCGCGGTCGATCGTCGTCCGGGGGAGGCGGAAGGAGGGGATGCCGTACTTCAGGACGCCGCCGACGACGTGGAGCGCCTCGTAGACGGTGACGTCGGCTCCCTTGCGCGCGAGGTCGCCCGCGCAGGCGAGGCCCGCCGGGCCGGAGCCGACGACGGCGACACGGCCGAGCTTGCCGGCGTTCTCGGGCGGGTGGACCTCGGGGAGCGGGGCGTGGTCGCCGACGAAGCGCTCGAGCCGCCCGATGGCGACGGGTTCCATCTTCTTCTCCAGGATGCACTGGATCTCGCACTGCGACTCCTGGGGGCAGACGCGGCCGCAGATCGAAGGGAAGAGGTTCGTCTCCTGGATGACGGAGAGGGCGCCCGGCAGGTCGCGGACGAGGAGGTGCCGGATGAAGCGGGGAATGTCGATGGAGACCGGGCAGCCGGCGATACAGGTGGGACGGGCGCACTGGATGCACCGCTCGGCCTCGACGAGGGCGTCGGCCATCGTGTAGCCGAGGTTCACCTCCTCGAAGTTGCGGGAGCGCTCCGTCGCGTCCCTTTCCGGCATCTTCACGGCATGCTCCGGCAGCTCCCTGAACTTCTTGTAGTTCCTCTTGTTCATCTCGAAGAGCTGCTCCTCGATCGAGCAGACCTTCGAGAAGTCGTCCTTCGCCTTCGTCTCCTGCGGCTTGAAGCGCTCCTGGCGGAGCTGCAGCTCGGGGAAGTCGACGAGGTGGCCGTCGAAGTCGGGGCCGTCGACGCAGGCGAACTTCGTCTCGCCGCCGATCGAGACGCGGCAGGAGCCGCACATCCCGGTGCCGTCCACCATGATGGCGTTCAGGGAGACCATCGTCTTCACGCCGAAGGGGCGCGAGGTCTCCGAGCAGGCGCGCATCATCGGGAGCGGGCCGATGGCGACGACGAGGTCGGGCTTCTCCCTCTCGAGGACTTCCTGGAGGGCCGCGGTCACGAAGCCGGGCTTGCCGTAGGAGCCGTCGTCGGTGCAGACGATCAGGTCGTCGCAGTACCGCTTGAAGCGGTCTTCCCAGAAGACGAGGCCCTTGTTGCGGAACCCGATGATCCCCGTCGTCCGGTTGCCGGCCTCCTTGAAGGCGCGCAGCTGGGGGAAGACCGGCGCGACGCCGAGGCCGCCGCCGACGAGGACGACGTGCCCCACCTTCCCGATGTGGCTCTCGAGGCCGAGCGGGCCGACGAAGTCGGAGAAGGAGTCCCCCTCCTTGAAGTCCCGCATCATCTCCCTCGTCGTCTTGCCGAGGGCCTGGATGACGATGGTGACCGTGCCCCAGTCGGGGTCGTAGTCGGCCACGGTGAGGGGGATGCGCTCGCCCCCCTCGTTCAGCCTCAGCATCACGAAGTGGCCCGGCCGGGCCGACTTCGCGACGTCGGGAGCGTGGACGTCCCAGAGGAAGGTCACGTCGGAGAACTGCTCGCGCTTGACGATCTGGTACACGAATCCCCCTGCAACGGCCCGGCGGGGCGGCCGAGCCCGACCGTGGATGATGCAACGAAAAGGGGGAAACGTGCCGGGCCCCCGTCCGGGGGCCCGGTGGCGGCTTATCGCGGGCCCATCCCAGCGTCCGCGACCGCAGCCGCCCCGAGAGGCGCGTCGGTACGGCTCTTCCTGACGCAGAAGCAGGACGACTCCAGGTCGACGTCGGCGCGCGCCCACGCCGCATCGAAACGCTTCTCGACGCTCGCGGCCTCGGCCGCCTTCTTCCGCATCTCGAGGGCGGTCGCGAGTCCCCGGAGAGCCCAGCCGTTCTCCGGGTACATGACGAGGTCTTCGCGGTAGACGGCCTCGGCCTCCTCGGGCCTCTTCGCGTCGAGGAGGACCGCGCCGAGGGCGTGGCGTGCCGGGACGGTCCAGCCGGGCGGCTCGTCGTACTTGAGGGCGTCCTCGAGCCTCACGGCCTCGCGGAGCTTCGCGATGGCCTTCTCGTGATTCCCTTTCCGGTAGGCGATCTCGCCGTCGAGAAAGGGGAGGGTGCCCGCGAGGACGTCGGCCGCCGCGTTCGAGCCCCAGTAGTACTCCTTCGGCACCTTCGGGAGCGCCGCGGCGAGGGCGGCGCGCTCCGTCTCCGCCTCGGCGACCTGCCCGAGGGCGGCGTGGGCGACGCCGCGGAGGAAGTGCCTGTGCGCGGTCGAGACGGGGAGATACTCCGGCGGCGCCTTCGTGTCCAGGATCTCCTTCCAGAGCCCGAACCGCTTCTGCGCCTCTCCCACGACGGTGAGGAAGGCGTCCGCGAAGGCCGCGTTCTCCTTCACGAACCCTGGGTCGAGGCCCGCGACGACACCCTTCGCCGTCTCGAGGGCCGCTTCTCGCCGTCCTTCCATCATCGCCGTGTACGCGAGGAAGTGGGCGTTGTGCGCCATGTAGATCCGGTAGAAGCCGATCTCGGAGCTCCGCGACTGGTACTTCCTGTCGGCGGCCATCGCGCGCTCGTTCGCCTCGGCCGCCGCCCGCCAGCGGCCCGTCCTCACGTCGATGTGCGAGGGCATGTGGACGAGGTGGCTCGAGTCGGGGACGAGGGCCCGGAGCCGGTCGGCCGACGCCGCGGCCTGTTCCGGCCGGGGCGAAGCCTCGAGGGCGTGGATCGTCAGGTGGAGGGCGCCCGGGTGGTCCGGCGCGAGCCTGCGGGCCGTCTCGAGCGCGGCGAGGACCTCGGCGGTCCCGGGCTGCGGCTTGCCGTCCTTCGTCCACTGGTCCCACGGGCGGGTGTCCATGAGGGCCTCGGCGGCGAGCGTCGCGACGTCCGCGTCCGCCGGGAAGCGCTCGCGGACCTTCAGCATCGCCATCGCGAAGGCGGCGTCGAGAGGGGCCCGGTCTGACGGCGGGGGCCAGGCGTAGCGGGCGCCGAGGGCGTCGATGAGCGCCTTCTCGACCTCGCTCGCCCCTGCGGCGAGGGAGCGGGCCTTCTGGAGGGCTTCCCAGGCCTTCTTCGACTGCCCCTCGCTCATCGCCGGGTTATTGATGTGGGGGCCGTTGACGAGGGCGATTCCCCAGTGGGCCATCGCGAGGGTCGGGTCGAGCCGGGCGGCCTCGGCGAAGGCGCGCTCGGCTTCGTCGTGGTTGAAGGCGAACGACCAGACGAGGCCCTGGTCGAAGGCCCGCTGGGCCCCGGGCGACCGGGTGGAGACGGGCCGGGAATACGACCCGAGATCGAACGGGCGCCAGGCCGGCTGCGCGGCGTCTTCGGGGATCGAGGCCGCGGAGGCGGGGGAGGGAACGACGGAAACGGACACGACCGACAACAACATGAACAACGCCGTCGCGAAGGACGGACGAGGGAGCTTCATGGGGGGCCTCCCAGCGAGAAGATTTCTCAGAATCTGGGCCGAGCCGCTCCCCCCGTCAACCCTTTACGGACGGTTCGGGTGAAAAAGGAGGCCCCGCCGAGCCTTCCCGCCATTGGGCGGGACGTCTCGCGCGGGGCCTTCCGGGCGCCGGAGGGCTCAGACGGTCGCGAGGGCGAGGGTCCGGGCGACGGCGCTCCGGGCCGCGCCGGCGATGGCTTCGGCCTGGGGCACGAACGCCTGCTCGAGGACCCAGCTCGACGCGGCCGGGGCGTCGGGGCCGGCGAGGCGGACGACCGGGGCGCGCAGGGCGTCGAACGCCTTCTCCGCCACCGTCGCCGCGATCTCGGCCCCGACGCCACAGGTCCGGCTCGCCTCGTGGACGACGACGAGCCGGCCCGTCTTCCTCACGGAAGCGAGGACGGCCTCCTCGTCCCACGGCTTGAGGGAGCGGAGGTCGATGACCTCGGCGGAGACTCCCTCGCCGGCGAGCGTCTCCGCGGCGGCGAGGCATCCGTGGACCGTCTTGGCGTACGAGACGAGTGTGACGTCGGTCCCGGGCCTCCGGATCGCCGCCTTGCCGAGCGGCACGAGGTGATCGCCGTCGGGGACCTCGCCCGGGGTGTGGAGGAGCGCGACGTCGAGGAAGAAGAGGACCGGGTTGTCGTCGCGGATGGACGACTTCATGAGGCCCTTGAAGTCCGCCGCGGTGGACGGCATGACGACCTTCAGGCCGGGGCTGTGGACGAACCAGGCCTCGACGTTGTGGTTGTGCTGCGCCCCGACGCCCCAGCCGGCGCCGGTCATCGCCATCGCGACCATCGGGAAGGAGAACTGCCCGCCGGAGAGGAAGCGGAGCTTGCCGGCGCTGTTGACGATCTCCTCCATGGAGAAGGTCAGAAAGGGGGCGAAGAGGAGGTCGACGACGGGGCGGAGGCCCGTGGCGGCCGCGCCGGCGGCGGTCCCCGCGATGATCCCCTCGGCGAGCGGGGTGTTCCTCACGCGCGCGGCGCCGAACTCCGCGACGAGGTCGTGGCGCTTGGTGGCGATCCCCTCTCCGAAAGCGAGGACGGTCGCGTCGCGGCGCATCTCCTCGGCGAGGGCTTCTCCGATGGCGTCGTAGGGGGTGATCGTTCTCATGGCTCGCGTCCTTCTCAGGCGTAGACGTGGGTGGTGAGCTGGTCGAGGGAGGGCCAGGGCGATTCCGCCGCGAAAGCGAAGGCGGCGTCCAGGCGCCCGGCGACGTGGCGGTCCATCGCGGCGAGCCCCTCGGAGGTCAGGGCACCGCTCTCGAGGAGGCGCGACCGGAGCGTGGCGATCGGGTCTCGCGCGCGCCAGGAGGCGAGCTCGTCCTTGTCGACGTAGCCCTGGTCGTCGGGCTCGAAGTGGCCGCGGAGGCGGTAGGTCTTCGTCTCGAGGAGGAACGGCCTCTTCGTCTCCCGGATCCGGGCGACGGCCTCGGCCGCGGCGGCGAAGACGGCCTCGGCGTCGTTCCCGTCGACGGTCCGGCCCTCGATGCCGTAACCGGCGGCGCGGGAGGCGATGTCCTCGGTCAGCATCGTCTCTCGGCGGTGAACGAAGGCCTGCCACTCGTTGTTCTCGCAGACGAAGAGGACCGGGAGCTTCCAGACGGCCGCGAGGTTCAGCGCCTCGTGGAAGATTCCCTCGCAGGCGGCGCCGTCGCCGAAGAAGCAGGCGACGACCGCGTCGCTCCCCTTCATCGAGAGGGAGAGGGCGACCCCGGGCGCGAGGGAGAGCTCGCCGCCGACGATCGTCGACGTGAGGATCACGCCCAGCTCCTTCGCGGAGACGTGGAGCGTGCCGCTCTTGCCGCCGCAGTAGCCCGTCGCGCGCCCCATGATCTCGGCCATGAGCCGTCCCGGGTCGGCGCCGCGGGCGAGGAGATGGCCGGCGCTGCGGTGGTTCGTCAGGATCAGGTCGTCCGCCCGGAGCGCGGAGACGACTCCGACGGCGGACGCTTCCTGCCCGACGCAGGTGCAGGTGCCCGGGGAGCGCCCCTCGGCGAAGGAGGCGGCGCTCCTCTCCTCGAAGGCCCGGATGAGCATCATCTGCTCGAGGAGCGCGGCAGGGTCCGGGGAGGCCGGGTGGTTCGACATCGTTCACCTCTCGTGCGGCGCGGGCCGCGTTTCGTGCCGGGGAGCGTTCGGCGTCCCCGTGGCCCGGAAGATGTGGCGGGCAGCGGGAGGCTGCCACCTAAGAATCGGCTAAGCGACCCTAAGAAGTTCCTACGCGGGGCGGGGCGAGAAGCTGAGCCGGACGCCGTCGCTGGCATACTCGTCCTGTGAGGCGCCCCGGTGCCCTGCTGGTCCTGGCCCTCGCGGCGGCGGTGGCGTCTTCCGGCGCCTGCGGCAAGCCGCCGGCCGTCGTGCGCATCGCGGTCCACAGCGCGCCGCAGAGCTTCGACCCTCACCTCCAGAACGAGGTCCTGACGGCCGCGATCCTCGCGAACCTCTACGACGCGCTGACGGAGTTCGACCGTGAGTCCCGGGTCGTGCCGGCGCTGGCTGCGGAGTGGCGGAATCCCGACGAGCGGACCTGGGTCTTTCGTCTGCGGCCGGGCGTGAGGTTCCACGGCGGCCGGCCGATGACCGCGGACGACGTCGTCTTCAGCCTCGACCGGGCCCGCAACCACCCGGAGACCGGGATGGCGAGCTACCTGGTCGAGGTCGAATCGGTCCGGGCCGTCGACCCGTTCACCGTCGAGATCCGGACGCGTCGCCCCTTCGCGGCCCTTCTCGCAAAGCTCAGCCCCATCGCCATCGTCCCCCGAGGCTCGCCGGAGAGGATCACCCGGCCCGAGGGCACGGGTTCCTACCGGCTGGAGCGGGCTCGTCCGGACGGGATGGACCTCGCGCCGTTTCCGGACGGGTGGCGAGGAGCGGACGGCCTGCTCCCGCTGGCGTTCGTCGTCGAGGCCGACCCGGCCCGGCGGGTCGCCAGGCTCCTCGCCGGCGAGGCGGACATCGCGAACGGCCTGGCCGAGAACGCCGTCGAGGAGCTGCGCGGGGCCGAGTGCTGCCGCGAGCTGGCTGTCCCCGGCTCGACGGTGGAGTACCTCCGCCTCTCGCCGGACGTACCCCCTTTCCGGGACTGGCGCGTGAGGAAGGCCATAGACCTCGCCGTCGACCGTCCCGGCTTCGTCGCGGCGGCGCACAGCGGGTTGGGACTTCCCATCGGCCAGCTGGTCGTGCCGGGCGTGTTCGGGTTCGCGCCCGACCTGAAGCCGACGCCGCGGGACCTTCCCCAGGCGCGCCGGCTGCTCGCGGAGGCCGGCTTTCCCGAGGGATTCGACGTCGTCCTGGAGCACCGGCCGGGGCGCCGAGGCGACCTGATCGCGGCGCAGCTCGGCGAGGCGGGAGTCCGCGTGACGGCGAGGGAGAGCCCCTGGACCGAGCTCCACGCCCGGCTGAGGCGCGGAGAGGTCGGCTTCTACTTCGGGGGCGTCGTCGCCCAGACGGCCGAGGCGAGCGACGTCCTCGACGGGTTCGTCCACACGCGCGACGAGGCGCGGGGCTACGGCATCACGAACCACTCGCGCTACTCGAACCGGAAGGCCGACGCGCTGATCGAGGAGGCCGCCGCCTCGCTGGAGATGACCCGGCGACGCGAGCTCCTGAAGGAGGCGATGCGGGTGGTGATGGCGGACCTCAACATCATCCCGATCGCCGGGCTCTACGAGGTCTACGGTCTTCGCGAGGGGATCCGGTTCACGCCCCGCCTGGACATGAAGCTGCTCGGCCGCGAGGTCTCCCGCGAGTAGATGGGCCGAGCCGTCGCTGCCGTCGCCGTTTGTGTCACCCTGGTCAGCCTGGCCGGCTGCAGGAAACCGTCCCCGTCGCTGAACGTCGCGATTCACAGCGCGCCGGTCGGCATGGACCCTCACCTGCAGAACGAGTCGCTGACCGTGGCCGTCCTCGCGAACGTTTTCGAGGCCCTGACGGAATTCGACGACGAGCTGCGGATCCGGCCGGGCCTCGCCGAGAGCTGGAGAAACCCGGACGGGCGCACCTGGCGCTTCTCCCTCAGGCGGGGGGTGAGGTTTCACGACGGCCGGCCGCTGGAGGCCGAGGACGTCGTCTTCAGCCTCGAGCGGGCCTCGAAGCACCCCGGGTCGGGGCTCGCGAGCCACCTGGTCCAGCTGGAGACCGTCCGCGCCCTCGACCCGCGAACCGTCGAGATCGTCACGCGCCGGCCGTTCGCCGCGCTGCTGGAAAGGCTCACTCTCGTCTACGTCGTCCCCCGCGACGCCCCGGAGACGATCGTCGAGCCGGTCGGGACGGGGCCGTACCGCCTGGCGGGGAACCTGGGCCACCAGATCCGGATGGTCCCGGCCGCCGGGAGCTGGCGGGGCGAACCGTCGGGACCCGCCCTGACGTTCTTCGTCGTCCCCGAACCCGCCGAGCGGCTCCGCCGGTTGACGTCGGGCGAGGTGGACGTCGCCGCCGACCTCGACGAATCGGCCGTGGCCGTCCTGCGCGATTCGGACTGCTGCCGCGAGGAGGTCCGCCCCGGCTCCACCGTCGAGTACCTCCACCTTGCCGCCTTCGAGCCCCGCTTCGACGACCCGCGGGTGAGGGAGGCGGTCCACCTCGCGATCGACCGTCACCGGTACGTCGCCGAGGCTCACGGCGGCCTGGGCCAGCCCGCCGGGCAGCTGGCCGTCCCGGGGCTCTTCGGGTACGCGCCCGACCTGGGCGCCTCCGACCGGGACGTTTCCCGCGCCCGGGCCCTCCTCGCCGCGGCCGGGTACCCCGGGGGCTTCGACGTCGTCCTCGAGCACCGGACCGGCCGGCGGGCGGACGTCCTCGCCCGGATGCTCGCCGAGGCCGGTATCCGCGCGAAGCCCGCGGAAGCGGACTGGGCCGAACTCTACGGGAGGCTCCGGCGCGGCGAGGTCGGCTTCTACTTCGGCGGCGTCGTCGCCCCCACGGCGGATTCGAGCGACATCCTCGACGGCTACGTTCACACGCGCGACGGGGCGAGCGGGTACGGCGCCTCGAACCACTCCCGGTACTCGAACGCGAGGGCCGACGAGCTGATCGAATCGGCCTCGACGTCGTTTTCCCTCGTGAGGCGGCGGGAGCTTCTCCAGGCGGCGATGCGAGTCGTGGTGGAAGACCGGCGGTTCGTCCCGGTCGCGGGCCTCTACCAGGTCTACGGCGTCGGGAAGCGAGTCCGCTTCAGGCCGCGGCTCGACCTCAAGCTCCTCGGCAGGGAGATCTCGAAGGAGTAGGCGATGTCCGGCCGGGCGCCGGCCGCGCTCCATCGCGACAGGATCGAGGAGATGCACGCCGGCGAATGACCGGGCCGGTCCCGGGCGCTCTCCTATACTCGCGCGCCTGTGCAGAGCGCCGCGTTTCTTCCCGTCCTCCTCACTCTCCTCGTCGCCTTTCCGGTCCGTCCCGCCCGCGCGGAGAGCGGAGGGGCTCCCGTTTCGACGGGAGAGCTCGCCGCGCACCTCGGGTTCCTGGCCGACGACCTCCTCGAGGGGCGGGGTCCGGGCACGCGCGGCGACCGTCTGACGCAGGCCTACGTCGAGGCGGTCTTCCGGGCGAACGGTCTCTCGCCCGCCTTCGGCGCTAGCTTCCGCCAGGACGTCCCGTTCCGGCTCGTGACGCCGGATCCGAGGACGACGCTGACGTTCTCGGGGGCCGTCGGGAAGGCGCAGGCCGTCCGCTTCGGCGACGATTTCGTCCTCGGCTTCCCGAGGCCGGACGCGGCGGGCCGGGTGAGCGCGGACGTCGTCTTCGCCGGGTACGGGATCGATGCGAAGGAATGGGGCTGGGACGACTTCAAAGGAACCGACGTTAAGGGGAAGGTCCTCATCCTCCTGGCCGGCGAGCCCGGGGGAGACGACCCGGCGCTCTTTGCGGGGAAGACGCTGACCCACCACGGCCGCTGGCGGACCAAGCTCGAGGTGGCGGCGCGCCGCGGAGCGGCGGGTGTGCTCTTCGTCTACACGCCCGAGGGCGCCGGCTACGGCTGGGAGGTCGTACGGAACGGCTGGACGCGCCCGGTGGCCTACGATCCTGCAAAGGCGATCCTCGCCCTCGAGGGTTGGCTTTCGGAGTCGCTCGCCATCCATGTGGCGCGGGTCGCGGGGGCCGCGCACGGCGAGCTCCGCGCGGCCGCCAGCCGCCGCGACTTCCGGCCCGTGCCCCTGCCGGTGAAGGTGGAGGCCTTCGGTGTCCCGAAGTACGAGACGGTCGTCTCCGGCAACGTCGCGGGGATCGTCCGGGGGACGGGCCCGGCGGAAGCGGCGCCGGTCGTCGTCGTGAGCGCGCACCACGACCACCTCGGCATCGGGACGACGGAGAACGGCGACGCCGTCTACAACGGAGCCATGGACAACGGCTCGGCCCTCGCCATCCTCCTCGCCCTGTCGCGGAAGATCGGCGCCCGGGCGGGCGAGCTCCCCGTCGACGTCCTCTTCCTCGCGGCGGCAGCGGAGGAGGCGGGACTTCTCGGGTCGGAGAGATTCGCCGCGGAGCCGCCCGTCCCGCTCTCCAGGATGGCGGCCAACCTGAACCTCGAGATGTCGGCGGTCTGGGGGCCGGCCCGCGACGTCGTGGCGATCGGGGCGTCCCAGAGCGCGCTCGGAGACGTGGTGGAGGCGGTGGCGAAGAGGGAGGGCCTGCGCGTGGCGCCCGAGCCGGCCCCCGAGCAGGGGTTCTTCTACCGCTCCGACCAGTACTCGTTCGCCCGGGCGGGCGTCCCCGGCGTATGGCTGGACCTCGGCGACGACCTCGTCGGCGTGCCCGCCGGAACCGGCCTCGCCCGCCGCGAGAAGTACAGGGCCGAGCGCTACCACCGCCCCCGGGACGAGTTCGATCCGTCCTGGGAGCTGACCGGGACCGCGCAGCTGGCGCGGTTCGTCGAGCTGGCGATCGAGGAGATCGGCGTGCGGGGCGGCAAGTTGCCCTGGAAGGGAGCGTCGCCCTACCAGCGTTGATGCGGGGCCCCGCGGGGGAGGAGTCGGGGCGTAGCATGGAGGGCGTGAGCGAAGAGCCCCAGAATCCCGACCTCTCCCGATCCCCCGACGACGCCGGCGGACCCATCGACTCGGGGTTCGGCTCTCTCGGCCTAGACGCCCGCCTCCTCGCGGCGCTCGCCTCCCTCGGGTACGAGGAGCCGACGCCGATCCAGAAACAGGCGATCCCGCCCCTCCTCGGGGGGCGCGACCTCCTCGCGCAGGCGGCGACGGGAACGGGAAAGACCGCCGCCTTCGCCCTGCCGATGCTCGACCGGCTCGTTCGCGAGGGGGGAGACAGGAAGGCCGTCTTCGGCCTCGTCCTCGTCCCGACGCGAGAGCTGGCCATGCAGGTGGCCGAGGCGGTTCACCGCTACGGTCGCGGGACCGGCGTCCGCGTCCTCGCGGTCTACGGAGGCTCCTCCATGGGGCTCCAGCTGCGCGCGCTGGAGAGAGGGGTCGACGTCGTCGTCGCGACGCCGGGTCGGGCCCTCGACCACGTGAAGAGGAGCACGCTGAAGCTCTCCGGCGTGAAGCTCGTCGTCCTCGACGAGGCCGACGAGATGCTCGACATGGGCTTCGCCGAGGACCTCGAGGCGATCCTCGACGCGACGCCCGCCGGCCGCCCGATGGCGCTCTTCTCGGCGACGTTCCCGGCGCGGATCTCCGGCCTCGCGGGGCGGCGCCTCTCCTCGCCGGTGGAGCTGCGGCTCGGTCCGGCGCGCGAGACGGAGGCGACGGCGGAGGGAGCCGGTCGCGTGAGGCAGACGGCCTACGTCGTCCACCGCGCCCACAAGCCGGCGGCCCTCGCGCGGATCCTCGACCTCGAGGACCCCGCGTCGGCCATCGTCTTCTGCCGTACCCGGACCGAGGTCGACGAGATCTCCGAGAAGCTCAACGCCCGGGGCCGGAGGGCCGAGGCCCTCCACGGCGGCTTCACGCAGGACCAGCGCGACCGGGTCATGAAGCGCTTCCGCTCGGGCGCGGCCGACCTCCTCGTGGCCACCGACGTCGCGGCGCGGGGGCTCGACGTCGAGCAGGTCTCGCACGTCGTCAACTACGACGTCCCGAACGAGGCTGAGGGCTACGTCCACCGGATCGGGCGGACGGGCCGCGCCGGCCGGGCCGGCACCGCCATCACCCTCTTCGAGCCGCGCGAGCAGTGGCTCCTCGCGAACATCGAGAGGCTGACGAAGAGGAGGATCGAGAGGGCGACCGTTCCGACCGTTGCGGACCTCAGGGCGCGCCGCCTCGAGCTGACGCGCGCCTCGCTCCGTGAGGCCATCCTGGGCGGGGGCCTCGACACGTTTCGCGTCGCCGTCGACTCGCTCGCCGAGGAGTTCGACCTCCTCGACGTCGCCGCTGCCGGGGTGAAGCTCGCGCACGAGGCGCAGGGCTCGCCGGGGGAGGACGAGGAGATCCCTCCCGTCTTCGTACCGCAGGACCGCCCCCGCTTCGTGCCGCGGGCCGAGGCCGCCGGGCAGACCCGTCCGGTCCGCCGCGGCCCGAGGCTCGCGGGCGCGGTGAGCCTCTTCATCGGCGCGGGACGCGACGCCGGCATCCGCCCGGCCGACCTCTTCGGGGCCATCACGAACGAGGCGGGGCTGCCGCCGCGGGGGATCGGGGCCATCGAGATCGCCGACCGTTTCTCGCTCGTCGAGGTGCCGGGGGAGGCGGCGGATCTCGTCATCGAGAAGCTACGGGCCACGAAGCTCCGGGGGAAGAAGGTCGTCGTGAGGCGGGAGCGCCCGGCGCCGCCGCGGCGCTAAGGGCCGGGCGCCACGGGCGTGGCATACGCGGCCTTCGCGCCCGTCGCGACTCTGCTATGTTCGGCGCGAGCTCAGCGAAACGGCGGTCGGGAGTCGGGAACAATACACCATTCGAGACCTGACCCCGATCTCGTGGACCCCGATCTCGCACGGCTCGGGAGGGACGATGGCGACGAAGAAGGAAAAGCCGCTGGCGGAGAGGTTCGCGGAGGCGAAGGGGCGGGTGGAGAAGCTCGCGAGGCGCCCGTCGAACGACCAGCTCCTCGAGCTCTACGCGTACTACAAGCAGGCGACCGACGGGGACGTCTCGGGCTCGCGGCCCGGGATGCTCGACCTGAAGGGGCGGGCGAAGTACGACGCCTGGGCGAAGGCGAAGGGAACGGGGAAGGACGAGGCGATGAAAGGGTACGTCGCGCTCGTCGACCGGCTCGCCGCCGAGCTGGGCTGACCGGCCCGTGCGCCTCCTCGACGAGCTGCGCGACGAGCACGAGCTGATCGACCGCGTCGCCGGCTCGCTCCGGACCTTCGCGGCGGCGCGGGGGAGGGGTGAGGGAAGCCCGGCCGAGGGGGCCGCCTTCCGCCGGTTCTTCCGGCTCTGGGCCGGCGCGTGGCATCACGCCCGGGAGGAGGAGACTCTCTTCCCGGCGCTCGCGGCAAAGGCCGAGCTCTCCCCGGCGCACGGACCGATCGCCGCCTTCGTCGAGCAGCACCACGAGATGGCGAAGGTCCTGGGCGAGCTCGACCCGCTTCTCGACCGGGACCCGCTCGGGGGGGAGGACGGGAGGCGGCTCGTCGAACTCGCCACGGCCTACACGCGCGAGCTGGGGCGGCACATCGACGCCGAGAACTCGGTCCTCCTCCCCGAGAGCGAGGTGCGCCTCCGGCAGGCGAACGTCCTCGAGCTGGAAGGGCGCGCTCCTTCCGGAGAGGAGATCGCGGCGCGCGACGAGGGGGTGCGTCTCGCCGCGGCCTGGCCTTTCACGCCCGACGCCGGCGGCGTGCGGGGCGAGGGCTGCGTCGTCTGCCCGTCGTACGGCACGACCTGCCGCGGCGTCGAGGCCGAGTGGTGGAACGAGAGCGAGTGGGAGGAGTTCTCGGACCACCTCGGGTGAGGCGGCCCCCGGCTCGGCAAGCGACAGGCGGGACGGCCTGCGCTCGTCCGGGGCCGGGACGCCGCGAGAGGACCTACCCCGGCTGGCCTCTCTCCACTGCGAGCCGGACGAAGTCCTCGACGAGAGCCGTGAGGTTTCGATCGCCGCGCGCCCGGGCCTCCGCGAGCTCCTCGCCGTCTCCCGGCGCGACCCTGAGCTCGAAGTAGTACTTGATCTTCGGCTCGGTTCCCGAGGGGCGGAGCGTCACCCTCGAGCCTCCCTCGAGGAGGTAGGCGACGACGTTCGACTTCGGCAGGCCGGGGACGCCGGCGCGGTAGTCGCGGGTCTCGGCCACGGCGAGGCCGCCGAGGGCGACCGGCGGGCGAGCCCGGAAGCCGTCCATGATCGCCCCGATCGTCGCGGCCCCTTCGGCGCCCGGGATCGTCACGCTCCGCTGGGCCGAGAGGAAGAGGCCGTGGGCGCGCTGGATCTCCCCGAGGTAGTCCCAGGGCGTGACCCCACGGGCGCGGCACCAGCCGGCGAGGTCGGCGAAGACGAGGGCCGCCGAGATGCCGTCCTTGTCGCGGACGACGTCTCCCACGGAATAGCCGAGCGCCTCCTCGTAGCCGAAGACGGTCGTCTGGCCCTCGGCGGCCTCCAGCTCGAGCGCCCGGTTCTCGATCCACTTGAAACCGGTCAGCGTCTCGGCGTACGCGGCGCCGAGGTCGCGGGCGATCGCACCGAGCTGGCTGGAGGAGACGATGGTCGTCAGGACGAGCGGGTTCGCCGGAGGGGGCGTCCGCCGCGTCAGCGCGTAGTGGCCGAGGAGGACGCCCAGCTCATTGCCCGAGAAGACCCTCATCCGCCCTTCCCGGTCCCGGGCGCCCGCGGCGAGACGGTCGGCATCGGGGTCGTTGGCGAGGAGGAGGTCGGCGCGGACCTCGTCACAGAGACCGAGGGCGAGGTCGAGGGCGCCCGGCTCTTCGGGGTTCGGGAAGGAGACGGTGGGGAACGCGCCGTCCGGCTCGTTCTGGGCGGGAACGGGGTGGACGTTCGCGAAGCCGGCGCGCGAGAGAGCCTCGAGGGCGAACCGGGCACCCACGCCGTGCATCGCCGTGTATACGACGGCGAGGTCGCGTCCCTCCCCGGGGCGGAGGACGAGCCGCGAGATCGCCTCCTGGTAGCGTCCGGCGAGGTCGTCCCCGAGCGGGAGGAAGAGCCCGCGGTCTTCCGCCTCCCTGCGGGAAAGGAACGGGATGGCGTTCGCCGGGCCCGCCGTCGCGATCTGCGCCGCGATGCGGGCGTCGACCGGAGGGACGATCTGGGCGGCGTTCTCCCAGTAGACCTTGTAGCCGTTGTAGGCGGGAGGGTTGTGGCTCGCCGTGACGACGACGCCGGCCGCCGCGCCGAGCTCCTTCACTGCGAAGGCGCCGAGGGGCGTCGGGGCGAGGCCCGTGAAGAAGAAGACCCGGATCCCGTGGCCGGCGAGGACTCCCGCGGTGTCGAGGGCGAACTCGGCGCTCCCGCGCCGCGCGTCCCGCGCCACGACGACGCCTCTCCGGGCGGCGTCGGGGACGGTCGCGAGGAGGTGGCGCGCAACCCCCGCCGAGGCACGGCGGACGACCGCCCGGTTCATCCGGTTCGGGCCGGCCCCGAGGAGGCCGCGGAGGCCCGCGGTGCCGAATTCCAGCTCGGCGCGGAAGCGGTCGAGGAGGTCGGCCTCGTCGCCGCCCGCGAGGATCCGGTCGATCTCGCGGGCGGTCTCGGGGTCGGGGTCGGCGTCGCGCCAGGAACGGGCTCTCTCGAGAAGCTCGGCGTCCATCCGAAGGATGGTAGCGCCGCGGGAGGTCAGACGGGCCCCGCGGGTCTCACGACGGCGAATCCGGCGTCGTTCCCCTTCTCGTCCCAGACGCCCACGCAGATCCGTGCGTCGGGGCCGGACGTCGCGATCTCGAGAGTGTAGGTGTAGTGACCGGCGCTCGCAGTCTCCACCTCGGCAGCCGGAATCTCGAACGGCTGGCTCTTGCGTGTGACCTCGGAGAAATCCCCCTTCGGGCCGACCGAGGCCACGAACACAGAGAAGGCGCCGGCCATTCCCTTCTGCGTGGGGAGGAGGGCGAGGCGGCCTATGGGGACCTTGATCTCGACCTTGATCCGGAATCCCTCCGACTTCTTCGTCGAGGCGAGGGTCGCGGCGACGTCGATCGGGATCTTCGCGCGCGGGTCGGGGTTGAAGAGGTGGGCGAGGACCCGGTCCTTCATCTGGTCCTCGAGAGTCTTCTCGATGAGGGAATCGCGGACCCTGACGGTGAGCTTGCGTCCCTTGACCTTCACCTGGACCGAGGCGGCCTTGCCGTCACCCGTCGGCGACGGGTAGCCGAGCGAGTACCAGGAGTCGAGGTCGGCCGCGACGCGGTCGACGAACTTCGGGACGGCTCCGGGGCCGGCGGCCACGATGCCGCCCGTCTTGTCGGCGACGAAGCTGAGCGCCTCCATCTCGTTGGAGAGCGCGATCTGCTCGCGTCCGCCGAGGGTCGGGCTGTTGGCGGAGGGGCTGTCGCCGCGCGGGTCGGAAGCGTTCACCGAGGGCGTCGCCATCCCGGCGGGGAAGAGCCCGTAGAGCGTGACGCCGTGAGCGTTCGCCGTCCGCGTGACGTCTTCCAGGAGCTTCTTCGTGTCGTATTCGCGCGTGCGGGGGTCGGCAAGGGCCTCGGCGTCGGTCCGGCTCCTCAGGTAGAACTCGAGGCCGGCGTAGCGCGAGAAGCGGTGGGAGACGAGGACGAGGATCTTCCTCCCCTCCATCCCCCCGAGCGTCGCGGCGAGCCCCTTGATGGCGGCCGTCTTTGCCTTCATCTCGAAGTAGGCCTGCTGGGCGAACATCTCGGCCGTGGGGGTGAAGCCGCCGAAGTCGCTCCCTATGTTCGGGTCGGCGGCCAGGGAGGAGAACCAGGCGTCGTCCTGCTGGAGCTGGGTGAGGTCGGCCTTCTCGGAGGGCATCCGCCGGGTCTCCTCCGCAATGAGCCCGAGGTCGCGCTCGAGCTTCTCGAGGTCGCTCGTGAACGGGCGGACGGTCCGGATCGAGCGGTCCCAGGTGACGATCATCGCCTCGTCGGGCGGCTCGATCGACTCCTCGAGGAGACGCCGGACGGACTCGAAGAGCTCTTCCCTCTGGCCCGGGTCGGGGATCTGGAGCCGGTCGAAGAAGATGACGAGCCGGCGGCGCGGGCGCTGCGCCTGGGCGGAGGGCTCGGGGGCCGGCGCGAGGCCGGGGGCCGGGGGAGGCTCGATCGGCGAGATGCTCACGGAGGGATAGGCCGTCCCCCTGATTTCGCTGAAATTGCTGATCTTGACCGGTTTGCCGTCGTGAAGGACCTCGAAGTCCGCGGCGGTCAGGCCGTGGACCGCGTCCCCTCTGGCGTCCGTGACGACGACGTCGAGGTTGAAGAGCGTCAGCTCGACCGACGCCGTGGTACGAGGCACGGAGACCGGGTCCTGTCCGGCGGAAGGCCCCGGGACGAGGAGAGCGACGAGCAGGACGGCGGCGAGTATTCTCATGCGGACCTACCTCTGGCACGATCCGTGCCGCGGTGGACTGTACCCTCCGGGTTACGAAGACGCCATGATCTCCTTCGCCTCCCTCTTCGTGGGGCTCGTTTTCGGCATCGTGAACGTCGAGCTCGTCGCGGCGGGGGGAGTGGACCGGGTGGACCTCCTCCTCGACGGACGGGTGGTGGCCGAGCTGCGCGAGCCCTGGCGCACGACCCTGGACCTGGGCTGCACCCCCGCCCCGCACGAGCTCCTCGCGGTGGCCTACGACGCCCGCGGGGCCGAGGTCGGCCGGGTGCGGCAGTGGATCAACCGTCCGAGGGCCGTGGCCGAGGCCAGCCTCGTGCTCGAGCCCGCGCGAAAGGCGGAGAGGAGGGTGGCGCGGCTGACCTGGCGCAGCCTCGTGGCCGAGGCGCCCGTCTCCGTCGCCGTGACGTTCGACGGTCGCCCCCTCCCCGCGCCGGACCCCTCGCGCATCGAGCTCCCGCCCCACGACCCGGCGCAGGTCCACTTCCTGCGGGCCGTCCTCGACTTCGGACGGGGCGTGACGGCGGTCACCGAGACGGTCTTCGGGGGGCCGAGGAGCGCGGAGAGCTTCACGGAGATGACGGCCGTGCCGGTCGTCCTCGACGAGGGCGCCCGGCTCCCGCCCGCGGAGGACCTCGCCGGGTGGTTCGAGCGGGACGGGGTCCCTCTCGAGGTGACCGCGGTGGAGGAAGGACCGGGGGAGCTCGTCCTCGTCTGCGAGGGGAGCGTCCGCGAGTTCCTCGGCCCGGCGCTCGGCCCCCGGAAGGACTCCCTGCCGGAGGCGATCTCCTCCGACTTCGGGTTCCGTTTCGTCTGGCCGGCCCCGACGATGACGCCCCAGTCGACGATGGTCGCCAACCTCTTCCCGGCGTCGCTGCGGTTCACGCCGGCCGACGGGGCCATCCGGGGGACGCTCGTCCGGCGCGTCGAGTGGCCCGCGCACTCCCCCCGGTCCCAGCGGATCGCCGACGCCGTCGCCGTCGCCGGCCTCACGGCGGCGGACCAGGAACGGCGCCGCGCGGTCGTCCTCGTCCTCGGCCCGGGCGCCCGGGACGCGGGCTTCCTCTCCCCGGACGAGGCGGCGTCGTTCCTCTCGGACCTGCGGGTGCCCCTGTTCGTCCTTTCGCTGGGACGAAAGCCCTCGCCCGAGGCCTCGCGGTGGCCCGCCCCGGCGAACGTCCCCGCGGTGCGGCAGTTCGAGGGCGCCCTCGCGGCCGCCCTGCAGTCGCTGGCGCGGCAGCGGATCGTCTGGGTCGCCGGGACGTGGCTCCCGCAGACGGTCGAGCTCGGACCCCTCGCGCGAGGGGTCCGGCTCGCGCGCTGACCCCTACCTCACGTCGCAGAGGCAGTGGGCGTAGATGCCCCGCGGGTCGTTCCAGGCGGCGAGGGCGTCCGCCTCAGCCGCAACGGCCCTGAGGAGGGCGGTGCCCGGGCCGTCGGCCGGCTCCGGGGCCGGGACGAGGGTGAAGCCGAAGGCGGCGGCGACGCGGGACGCCCGGGTCGTGAGGCCCGCCATCAGCTTCTCCTTCAGGGTCCGCTCCTTCTCGACGTACGTCACGCGGTACTTCGTCCCGAGCTTCGCCTTCTCCGCGGCGGAGGCGATCGCCTCTTTCAGGCCGCCGAGCTTGTCGACGAGTCCCCGCTCCTTCGCGTCGGCCCCGCTCCAGACCCTTCCTCGGGCGATCCGGTCGACGTCGTCCCGGCTCATCTTCCGGGCCTTGCCCACCCGCTCGAGAAAGTCCTCGTAGCCGCGGTCGATCATGGCCTGGATCGCCTCGCCCGCTTCCGGGGGGAGCTCGCGGTCGAGGCGGACCCCAGCCCACGGGGTGGTGCCGACGCCGTCCACCCGCATGCCGAGGTACTTCGCGAGCGGCTTCTCGAACGTGGGGAACATCCCGAAGATGCCGATCGAGCCGGTGATCGTCTCCGGGCTCGCCCAGATCTCGTCGGCGGAGGTGGAGATCCAGTAGCCGCCAGATGCGGCGACCGAGCCCATCGAGACGACGACGGGCTTCTTCGCGTCACGGGCGAGCTGCAGCTCGCGGCGGATCACCTCTGAGGCGAAGGCGCTCCCTCCGGGGCTGTCGACCCTGAGGACGATCGCCTTCACCTTCTCGTTCTGGCGAGCGGTCCGGATGAGCGCGGCCGTAGAGTCGCCGCCGACCCGGCCCGGGCCGGCCTTCCCGTCGACGATCTCGCCCTTCGCGACGACGACGGCGATCTCGTCGCCCTTGCCCTTCGTCGAGGGCCGGTCGTCCCCGAGCGCTTCGAGGTACGTCGCCATCGAGACCTGTCGGAACGACTTCGACTTCTTCTCCTCGCCGGCGAGCTCGATCATCCGCTTGCGGACCTCGTCGCGGGCCGCGAGCCGATCGACCAGCTTCCCGTCGAGGGCGAGCTTCGCCGGGTCCCCCCCGGCGGCCTTCAGCCTCTGCGGGAGCTGGTCCACGAACGCGGCGAGCTCCTCGGGCGTGGTCTTGCGCGCGGCCGAGACGTCGGCGAGATAGGTCCTCCAGATGTCGCCCATCCACTCGAGGTCGGCCTCCTTCGCCTCGGGAGACATGTCGTTCCGGAGGTAAGGCTCGACGGCCGACTTGTACTCGCCCACGCGGAAGACGTGCCAGGTGACGCCGAGGCGGTCGATCGCGTCCCGGTAGTAGGTGCGGTAGCGGCCGAAACCCTCGATGAGGACCATCCCGTCGGGGTTGAGGAGGACCTCGTCGGCGTGGGCGGCGAGGTAGTAGCGCCGCATGTCGAACATGTCCCCGGCGGCGATCACCTTCTTGCCCGACTTGCGGAAGTCCCGGATCGCGGCTGCCGCGTCCTGGAGGACCGTCATTCCCGCCCCGCCCATCTCGTCGAGGTTCAGGTAGACGGCGGAGATCCGCTCGTCGTCCTTCGCCGCGGCGAGGACGTCGAGGACGTCCCGGAGAAGGGTCTGCTCCTCGCCCCCGCCCGCCAGGTCGGCGACGAGGTCCCGGGGCGACCGGGCGGCAACCTGCTCGACGAGGTTGCCCTTCGGGGCGACGACGAGCGCCGCGCCCTTCTCGACCTTCGGCCCTCCGCCGAGAACGAAGGCGAGGAGTCCGACGACGAGCGCCAGGAAGATCACGTTCACGAAGAGACGGCGGGACTGGTCGAGGCCGCGGCCCAGGGCGGAAAGGACGCGGCGGGGAAGCGAGCGGTGTCGGGAGTCGTTCATCGGGTACATTCCTCTTTCGAGATCACTTTACGGCGGGACGGGGTGTCAGGGTTCGAGAGCGCGTCGCAACTCGGTGGCTTCCGGCTCAGCCCCGCGGCACGAGGTGGATCGCAGGGGCCTTGACGACGGCGACGATGTCGGTTCCTTCCTCTAGGGAGAGGTCCGCCCGCGAAGCACGCGTCACGAGGGCCGCGAGCCGGGCCTCCCCGCAGGAAAGGATGATCCTCACGAGCGGGCCTTCCGGCGAGACGGACGTGACGAGGCCGCGAAGGTGGTTGCGCGCGCTGCTGCGTGCCCCGTCGCCACGTTCGAGGACGACGTCCTCGGCCCGAACGAGGACCCAGACGTCCCCGGCGAGCCCGCGGTCGACGGCGAGGAGGCGAAGGCCGTGCGACTCCACTGTGGCGAGTCCGTCGGCCGCCCCGACGACGCGGCCGGCCAGGACGGTGTCGACCCCGACGCAGCGGGCCACCTCGCGGTCGGCGGGGCGCTCGAAGACCTCGCCGACAGACCCGTGCTGGCGAATTCGCCCTTCGACCATGACGGCCATCCGGTCTCCGAGGGCGAGCGCCTCGATCCGGTCGTGGGTGACGACGACGGTCGGGACCCCCACCCGGACGAGGAGGGCTCGGAGGTCTCCGCGGAGCTCCTCGCGCGTCGGGCCGTCGAGGGCGGAGAGGGGCTCGTCGAGCAGGAGGAGCCCGGGGGACGGCGCGATCGCGCGGGCGAGCGCGACGCGCTGCCGCTGACCGCCGGAGAGCTCCGCGGGCCGCCGGTTCCCGAGGCCGTCGAGCCGGAGCAGCGCCATCGCGCGAGCCGCGGTCCCGTCGCGCTCCGCCCTCGGCCGCCCGTGGAGGCCGAAGGCGACGTTCTCCGCGGCCGTCAGGTGCGGGAAGAGAGCGTAGTCCTGGAAGAGGAGCCCGACCCTGCGGCGGCGCGCCGGGACGAAGAGGCCCCGCCGGGCGTCCAGCCAGGTCTCCCCTCGGTGGACGATCGTCCCCTCGTCCGGTCTGTCGAGGCCGGCGAGAGCCCTCAGGACGGTCGTCTTCCCCGAACCCGACGGGCCGAAGAGGACCGTCACCGGCCCGCCGTTCGCGGGGAGGACGAGGTCGGCGAATATCGCCGGGCCTCCCCGGAAGCGGGTCACGCAGCGGGCTTCGAGGATCCCGGCCATATCGAGACGGTCCGGCGCTGGAGCGCGTACGTGGCGGCGAGGACGGCGAACGAGACGCCGAGGAGGACGAGCGACGTCGCCCCGGCCGCGTCGTAGTCGAGGGCCTGGACGTGGTCGTAGATGGCGACCGAGACGGTCCGCGTCTCGCCGGGGATGTTCCCGCCGATCATCAGGACGACGCCGAACTCGCCGAGCGTGTGAGCGAAGGAGAGGACGACGCCCGTGACGACGCCAGCGCGGGACAGGGGCAGGACCACCCGGACGAACGTGGCGAGGCGCGAGCAGCCGAGCGTCGCGGCCGCCTCGAGGAGCGAGCGGTCGACCGACGCGAACGAGGCCGCGAACGGCTGGACCGCGAACGGGAGGCTGTAGAGGACCGAGGCGACGAGAAGCCCCTCGAACGTGAAGGGGAGGCGCGCGCCGAAGAGGGACTCCACGACGCGCCCCACGGGACCGTTCGGGCCGAGGAGAAGGAGGACGTAGAAGCCGAGGACGGTCGGGGGGAGGACGATCGGGAGGGCGACGACCGCTTCGACGAGCGGCTTCCACCGCGCGCGAGAGAAGGCGAGCCACGCCCCGAGAGGCAGGCCGAGGGCCAGGAGGATCGCCGCCGTCGTGGCCGCGAGCTTCAGGCTGAGGAGGAGGGCCGGGAGGTCGAGGCTCAGGGATCGCCTCCCGCGAGGGTCTTGCGGGCGAGGGCGGGTCGGCTCACGTGGCCGGGATTATCAGGCCCCGGAGGGAAGGGCCGGGCCGCTGACGATTCCGGTTGACAGGGAGGGGCGGCCGGGTTTAGTTTTTTCATGTAAACGGTTACATACGCGATGACGAGATCGGGACGCCCCGCCTCCGAGACACGCCGGAACGTCCGGCGCGCCGGCGTCGCGTCCTCTTCGGGCCCCACGATCCGGGAGGTCGCGAGGGGCGCCGGGGTCTCCGTCGCCACGGTCTCGCGGGTCGTGAACGGGACCGCCGTCGTCCGGGAAGAGACCCGCCGGCGTGTCGAGGAGGAGGTCGCTCGCCTCCGTTACGCCCCGAACGCCGCGGCCCGGAGCCTGACCACGAGCCGCACGAATACGGTCGGCGTCATCCTGCCCGACATCTGGGGCGACTACTTCTCCGAGGTCATCCGGGGAATCGACCTCTCCGCGCGGCAGGCCGGCTACCACGTCCTCGTCTCCTCGTCCCACAGCGACGCGGCCGAGACGCGGGACGTCCTGCGCGCGATGCACGGGCGGGTCGACGGTGTCGTCCTGATGTCGCCCCACGCCACCCCGCGATCGCTCGAGGCGTGGCTCCCGGTCTCGCTTCCGGTGGTCCTCCTCAACGTCCCGCCCGGCGGGGGGGGGCACCCGGTCCTGAACGTCGACAACCGGGGAGGCGCGCGCGCGATGGTCGCGCACCTCGTCGGGCTCGGCCATCGCCGTTTCGCCTTCGTGAACGGACCCGCCTCGAACTACGACGCGGCCGAGCGGCGTCGGGGATGCCGGGAAGCCCTCCGGACCTCGGGCCTCCCGGCGGAGGCCGCCGTCGAGATCGGCGGGGACTTCGGGGAGGAGTCGGGCGACGCTGCCGGGGAGGCGATCGTCCGCCTTTCGCCCAGGCCGACGGCGGTCTTCGCGGCGAACGATTCGATGGCCATCGGCGTCCTGTTCGCTCTCGCCCGGGCCGGCGTGAACGTGCCGGGAGACGTCGCCGTCGCCGGGTTCGACGACATCCCCATCGCCCGTTTCGCGAGCCCGCCGCTCTCGACCGTGCGACACGACATCCGGAAGCTCGGCGAGCGGGCGCTGGTCCGCCTCCTCGACGAGATCGCCGGCGAAGCGACCTCGCCCGCGGCCCGCGAGGTCCTTCCCTTCAGCCTCGTCCTCCGGGAATCGACCGGGGACGGCGGGGCGGAGGGGACGGCAGGGCCGCCCCGCCCCGTACCCCAGAAGACGCGACTCCCCAATCGGTCTCTCGCTCGAAGGAGGAAGGCATCATGAGACGAAACGCAGGGCTGAAGGCCCTCACTGCCATTTCGGCCGTCGTCCTCGCCGCCGTGGCCCTCGTCGCCCTGCCGGTTCACGGCCAGACGACGACGGCGCAGCTTCGTGGGACGGTCACCGATTCCCAGGGCCCGGTGCCGGGCGTCACCGTCACGGCCGTGAACACGGCGAGCGGCGCGCGGTTCACGGCCTCGGCCGCCGCGAACGGCAGCTACGCCCTGGTCCTCCCCGCCGGCGCGTACGAGATCTCCGTCGCGACCGGGGCGCACGGAGTCTGGAAGAGGGCGGTCCAGGTGGGAGTCGGCCAGAGCCTGACGCTCGACGTCGCGCTGCAGCCGGGCACGATGGCCGCCGAGGTCGCGGTCGTGGCCACGGCTGCCGCCGCCGAGGCCGAGCTCGTCACCTCGGAGGTCGCGACGAACGTCAGCCAGGCCCAGCTCCAGACGCTTCCGCAGTCGTCGCGGAACTTCCTGAACGCCGCCGTGCTCGCGCCCGGGGTCCGGATCTCGCGCGACGAGCTGAGGCAGGAGTACGGCTACGGCGCCCAGGGTTCGTCGAACACGAACATCTTCATCGACGGCACGAGCTACAAGAACGACGTCCTTCAGGGCGGTACGGTCGGGCAGGACTCGAGCCGCGGGAACCCGTTCCCCCAGAACGCCGTCCAGGAGTTCCGCGTCATCACCCAGAACTTCAAGGCGGAGTACCAGAAGGCCTCGAGCGCCATCATCACCGCGGTGACGAAGTCGGGGGCGAACGAGCTCAAGGGCGAGGTCTTCGCCTACTACCAGGACAAGGGCCTCGTCGCGATCGACGGCGTCACGCAGCGAAAGGCCGACCAGGGCGGGTACGAGGCGGTGAAGCCCGAGTACTCCCGCTGGCAGCCCGGTGTCAGCCTCGGCGGGCCGGTCGTGAAGGACAAGCTCCACTTCTTCGCGTCCTACGAGGGGAACATGCAGGACCGCGAGTCCGAGGTGAGGCAGGACACCTGGGGCGCCTGGTCCTCCGAGTTCCGGGCGCCGTTCCGGCAGTACGAGGGGCTCTACCCGAGCGAGTTCCGGTCGACGCTCTTCTTCGGAAAGCTGACCGGGACCCTCAACGACAGCACGACCTTCGACGTGTCGGCCGACTACCGTCACGAGACCGACATCCGGGGCTTCGGGGGGGCGACGAGCTTCCAGGCGGCGGAGAACGTCAAGAACGACGTCTGGACGCTGCGCGGCAAGCACACGGCGCTTCTCGGGTCGGCCCTCAACGAGGCGACCGTCAGCTTCCAGCGCTACAAGTGGAACCCGGTCCCCGAGGACAACAGCATCGTCGGGCAGAACTACGAAGGGCTGATGCGGATCGGGAGCAAGGACACGCAGCAGAACTTCACCCAGGACCGGTTCGCCATCCGTGACGACGTGACGCTGATGAACCTGCAGTGGCAGGGGGACCACGTCGTCAAGCTGGGCGTCGCGGCCGACTTCATGGACTACAAGGTCATCAAGGAGCTGAACGGGAACCCGGTCTTCAACTTCCGGGCCACGACCTTCATCTCCACGCCGGGAGACATGCCGTACAACGCCGTGTACGGCGTTGGCAACCCGGACCTTTCGACGCGGAACACCCAGTTCGGCTTCTTCCTCCAGGACGACTGGCGCATCGGCTCCCGCCTCACCGCGAACCTCGGCCTCCGGTGGGACTACGAGAGCGACATGCTCAACAACGACTACGAGACGCCGGCCGACATCCGCGAGGCGTTCAAGGGGATCTACCCGGCGGAGTACTTCACCGACGGGACGCAGCGCGACCCCTACTACGGGGCGATCCAGCCGCGCGTCGGCCTCTCCTGGGACGTCACCGGGAAGGGGAAGACGATCCTCCACGGCGGGTACGGCAAGTACTACGACCGGACCCTCTTCAACGACATCCTCGACGAGAAGTACCGCCTCCAGTACATCGTGACGACGTTCTGGTTCTCGGCGGACGGGAGCCCCCAGGACGGGCGCCCGGCGATCGCGTGGGACCCGGCCTACTTCTCGGAGGCGGGCCTGCAGGCGCTCCTGGCGAGCGGCCAGGCGCCGCCCCCCGAGATCTTCCTGCTCAACAACGAGACGAGACCGCCGTCGTCCGACCAGTGGAGCCTCGGCCTGCGCCACGACTTCGGCGGTTTCAACGCGTCGGTCGCGTACACCGGGGTCCACAGCAAGAACCAGCTCACCTGGACCTGCGGCATCAAGGCCGCGAACGGCGGCTGCGACTGGGGCGCCCGCCCCGCTCCCGGCTACGGCTTCTCGCTCCTCTCGCGCGGCAAGGAGACCTGGTTCGACTCGATCCAGGTGGTCCTCGACAAGCCCTTCCGCAACGGGTGGGGCGCCTCGCTCTCCTACGTCTGGGGGGACGCCGAGCAGACCGGCAACGACCTCTTCAGCTGGGGCACGTTCGACCCGGTCAACGGCATCCGGCAGCGGAGCAACATCGCGCAGGAGCACCAGATCACGCTCTCGGCCGTGGCGCAGCTCCCGTGGGAGCTCCGCCTCTCGACGCTCGTCACGACCGGATCGGGCTTCCCCTTCTACGTCACAGACTGCTCGGCGGGCTGGGACAGGTGCGTCGAGATGATCGGGGGCGGCGACCCGCCCAAGTGGACGCAGAGCGTCGACGTGAGGCTCGAGAAGCGTTTCTCCTTCGGCGGCTCGTACGGGCTGAACGTCTTCGCCGAGGTGCTCAACATCTCCAACTACACCAACGAGGGGGGCTACGAAGGCTTCAAGCCGGCTCTCCCCGAGGTGAACGCGAACTTCGGCAAGGCCAACTTCGGCTACAACCCGCGCCGGATCCAGTTCGGCGCCAGCTTCGGCTTCTGAGGAGCTCCGGGTGATCCCGCGGCCCGCGGTCCGGTTCGTCGCGTCCCTCCTTTTCGCGACGTTGCTCGCGGGCTGCGGGAGTCCCTCTTCCGCGCGCGCGGGGGACGAGGGTCCCTCGCGCGCGCGGGTCGTCGCTCCTCCCGTCGAGGCGCCGGTCACGACGGTGCCCCGGACGGTCGACCTCTTCGTCGACGAGCTCCAGCACCGGTCGTTCCGGTGGTTCTGGGACACCGCGAACCCGAAGAACGGCCTCGTCCCCGATCGCTGGCCCGCCCCGTCGTTTTCGAGCGTCGCGGCCGTCGGCTTCGGCCTCTCGGCGTACCTCGTGGGCGCCGAGCGGGGCTGGGTGACGCGAGAAGAGGCGCGAGATCGCGTCCTCACAACGCTCCGCTTCTTCTGGAACGCCCCGCAGGGGCCGTCCTCGGACGGGGCGACCGGCTACCGGGGCTTCTTCTACCACTTCCTCGACATGGAGACGGGGCGCCGGTGGAACAGGGAGATCGAGCTCTCCTCGATCGACACGACCCTCTTCCTCGCGGGCGCCCTCTCGGCCGGGGTCTACTTCGACCGCGACGACCCCGCGGAGGCCGAGGTGCGCGAGCTGGCGACGAAGCTCTACGAGCGGGTCGACTGGCGGTGGATGCAGCCGAGGCCCGCGCGTGTCGCCATGGCCTGGTACCCGGAGTCGGGCTTCGGCGTCGCGGACTGGAACGGCTACGACGAGTCGATGATCCTCTACGTCCTCGCCCTCGGCTCGCCGACGTTCCCTGCGACCGACGGGGCGTGGAAAGCCTTCTGCTCGACCTACCGGTGGGCGGAGCACGAAGGGCAGACGTACCTCAACTTCGCCCCGCTCTTCGGCCACCAGTTCTCCCACGCCTGGGTCGACTTCCGCGGCATCCTCGACGAGTTCATGCGTGAGAAGGGGATCGACTACTTCGAGAACTCCCGGCGCGCCGTCCTCGCCCAGCGGGCCTACGCGATCCGCAACCCGCTGGGCTTCCGCGGCTACTCGGCCGACGTCTGGGGCCTTTCGGCCTGCGACGGTCCGGCCGACGTGACCGCGACCGTCGACGGGCGGGAGCGGAAGTTCGTCACGTACGGCGCGAGGGGCGTCTCCTCCTTCTGGTCCCACGACGACGGCACCATCACGCCGATGGCCGCGGCCGCCTCTCTCCCGTTCGCCCCCGAGGTCGTCCTCCCGGCGATCAAGGCCATGAGAGAGATCCACGGCGAGCACCTGTGGGGGGAGTACGGGTTCCTCGACGCCTTCAACCCGACGTTCCGGGTCACCGGGGTCTCGACGCCGCTCGGTAAAGTGGTGCCGGAGGGAGGGTGGTACGCGACCAACTACCTCGGCATCGACCAGGGGCCGATCGTCCTGATGATCGAGAACCACAGGAGCGGCCTCCTCTGGCGCCTCATGCGGAACTCCCCGCCGGTCGCCGCAGGCCTGAAGAGGGCGGGCTTCTCGGGCGGCTGGCTCGACGAGGCGTCGAGCCGATGAGGTCCCTCGCCGCGGGCCTCCTGATGGCCGCGGCGACGGCCTCGGGTTGCGGCGGGGGCCGCGGCGAGGCCGTGCGTCTCTGGGCCTTCGGGCGCGAGGGGGAGGTCGTTCGCGAGCTCGTGCCGGAGCTGGAGCGGCGCCACCCCGGCCTGCGGGTCGAGGTGCAGCAGATCCCATGGACCGCGGCCCACGAGAAGCTCCTCACCGCCTTCGTCGGGCGGGAGATGCCCGACGTGGCGCAGATGGGGAACACCTGGATTCCCGAGATGGCGGCCCTCGGGGCCGTCGAGCCGCTCGACGCGCGCGTCGCCGCGAGCGCGGCCGTCGACAGGGAAGACTACTTTCCGGGGATCTGGGAGACGAACGTCCTCGACGGCGTCCTCTACGGCGTTCCCTGGTACGTCGACACCCGCCTCGTCTTCTACCGCAAAGACCTCCTGGCGGCCGCCGGTGTGCCGGAGATGCCCCGCACCTGGAGCGCCTGGCGAGCCGCGATGGAGGCGGTGGGCCGGAAGGGAGGGCCGGGACGGTACGGGCTCCTCCTGCCGACGAACGAGTGGGCGCAGCCGGTGACCCTGGCCGTCGCCGCCGGCGCCGAGCTCCTGTCGGACGGGGGCCGGCATGGCGCCTTCCGGGCCCCCGAGTTCCGGCGGGCGGCGGAGTTCTTCGTCGGCCTCTACCGCGACGGCCTCGCGCCGCCGCTGGCCAACTCGCAGGTCGCGAACCTCTACCAGCAGATGGCCGCGGGCGAGTTCGCGATGTACGTCACCGGGCCGTGGAACCTCGGCGAGTTTCGGCGGCGGCTCCCGGCGACCCTCCAGGACGCCTGGGCGACGGCGCCTCTCCCGGCGCCCGACGGGTTGCCGTGGCCGGGCCTGTCGCTGGCCGGGGGCTCGAGCCTCGTCGTCTTCCGCTCGTCGGAGAAGAAGGACGCGGCGTGGAAGGTCGTCGAGTTCCTCTCCGAGCCCGCGACGCAGAAGCGATTCTGGGCCCTCTGCGGGGACCTGCCGGCGCGCCGGTCGGCCTGGGACGAGCCGGCCCTCGCCGGGGACGCGCGGACCGCCTCGTTCCGGCTCCAGCTCGAGCACGTGCGGGCGACGCCGAAGGTGCCGGAGTGGGAGCAGATCGCCGCGAAGGTCTGGGAGCGCCTCGAGCCGGTCGCGAGGGGAGCGAAGGGGCTCGAAGCGTCTCTCGCGGCGCTCGACGCCGACGTCGACGCGATCCTCGAGAAGCGGCGCTGGCTGCTCGACCGCAAGGCCGCCCTGCAGACCCCCGCGGAGGCGCCGCGGTGACGCGTCTCTCCTCCTGGCGGGCGCGGGAGGCGGGCGCGGGCTTTCTTCTCCTCGCCCCAGGCCTCCTCCTCCTCTGCGTCTTCCTCGCCCTCCCGGTCGTCGCCTCGCTCCTCCTGAGCCTGACCGACTTCGACCTCTACGCGATCGGCGACCCTTCCGCCGCCCGGATCGTCGGCCTCGCGAACTACGCCCGCCTCCTCCAGGACCCCGTCTTCTGGAGGGCCCTGGCGAACACGTTCTTCTTCGTCCTCGTCGGCGGCCCGCTCACCGTCGGCCTCGCGCTCGGCGCGGCACTCCTCCTCAACCACAGGCTCGTCCGTTTCCCGGGGCTCTTCCGGACGATCTACTTCGCTCCCGTCGTCACGACGCTCGTGGCCGTCGCGGCGGTCTGGAAGTACCTCTACCACCCCCGGTTCGGCCTGCTGAACGCCGCCCTCGACGTCTTCGGGATCCCGCCGGTCGACTGGCTCGGCGACCCGCGCTGGGCGATGCCCGCGATCGTCCTCATGGCGGCCTGGAAGAACTTCGGCGCGAGCATGATCATCTTCGTCGCGGGGCTGAAGGCGATTCCCGAGAGCCTCTACGAAGCGGCCCGCATCGACGGGGCCGGCCCGTGGCAACGGTTCCGGCGCATCACCGTGCCGCTCCTCTCTCCGACGTTCCTCTTCGTCGGCCTCACGACGACGATCGGCTACTTCCAGCTCTTCGCCGAGCCGTACGTCATGACGGGGGGCGATGGCGGGCCGATGAACGCCACGCTCTCCGTGGCTCTCTACATGTACAAGCAGGGCTTCCGCTGGTGGAGCATGGGCTCGGCCGCGGCCATCGCCTTCGTCCTCTTCGCCGTCATCCTCGCCGCGACGCTCCTGCAGCGGCGCCTCCAGAAGGGAGACGGCTCGTGAAGAGGAAGACCCTCGCCACGATCGGTGTCCACGCCGCGCTCGTCGCCGGCGCCGTCGTCACGCTCGCGCCGCTCCTCTGGATGGTCTCCGCGTCCTTCATGGCGCCGGGAGAGGCGAACGCCTCCCCCCCGCCGCTCCTGCCGCGCCGGGCGTCCCTCGAGCAATACCGCGAGCTCTTCCTGCGGCTCGACCTGGGGCGCTCCTTCCTCAACAGCACGCTCCTCGCCCTGTCCGCGGCGCTCCTCTCGGTCGTCGTGAACGCGGCGGCGGGCTACGCGTTCGCCAAGCTCCGCTTCCCGGCGCGCGGGCCGCTCTTCGCCGGGCTCCTCGCCGCGATGGTCATCCCGGGGCAGGTCGCTATGCTGCCGGTCTTCCTCCTCTTGCGCTCGGCGGGGCTCGTGAATTCCTACGCGGGGGTGATCCTCCCCGGCGTCGCCAGCATCTTCGGCATCTTCCTCGTCCGGCAGTTCGCGTCGTCCCTCCCCGACGAGCTCCTCGACGCCGCCCGGATCGACGGGGCGGGGGAGCTGCGGATCTTCTGGTCGATCGTCCTGCCGCTCTGCCGGCCGATCCTCGTCACGCTCGGCGTCCTGACGTTCCTCGGGACGTGGAACGACTTCATGTGGCCCCTCATCGTCCTGACCGACGACACGAAGTGGACGCTCACGGTCGCCCTGGCGAGCCTCGCGGGGGAGCACGTCCAGGACACGGAGCTGATGATGGCCGGAGCGGTCGTCACCGTCCTTCCCGCCCTCCTCCTCTTCCTCGCCCTCCAGCGTTCCTACCTGGACGGCATCACCGCCGGGAGCGTGAAGGAATGAAGCGCCTCGCGGTCCTCGCCTCCTCGATCGCCCTACTCGCCGCGGCGCCCGGCCCCAAGGCGACGCCGCTCGGCACCTCCGACCCAGGCGCGTGGACGGCCTCGCCCTCGCCCGGGGTCTCCCTCCGGCTTTCCGCCGCGACGCCCGCGGCGGCGGGTGCGCTTCGGCTCGACTTCGACTTCCGCGGAAGCGGCGGGTGGGCCGCGGCGACGCGCAAGGTCGACCTCGTCCTGCCCGAGCGCTGGGAGATCCGGCTTCGCCTCCGCGGGAAGGCGCTCCCGAACGACCTCGAGCTGAAGCTGGCCGACCCGTCGGGGGAGAACGTCTGGTGGTTCCGGAAGCGGAACGCGACGTTTCCGGCCGCGTTCGAGACCCTCCGGGTGAAGCAGAGGCAGGTCGAGTTCGCGTGGGGGCCTCTCGGCGGCGGGGCGCCCTCCCGCATCGGCTCGATCGAGCTCACCGTGACCGCCGGGAAGGGCGGGAAGGGCTTCCTCGAGGTCGGCGACCTCGTCCTCGTCGACCTCCCGCCCGAGCCGCCCGCTCGGCCGCCCGCGGCGAAGGCCTCGTCGTCGTCGCCGGGCCACGGCCCGGAGCGCGCTTTCGACGGAGACCCGGCGACGTCGTGGCGGGCCGCGGCGACCGGCCCGGCGGAGTGGGTCGTCGACCTCGGCTCCCTGCGCGAGCTGGGCGGGCTGGTCGTCGACCACGGCGCCTCCTTCGCGCGGCGCTACGCTGTCGACCTCTCGGAGGACGGGGTGACCTGGACGTCCGTTCGCGAGGTCGTCCAGGGGGACGGCGGCCGCGACTTCCTCGCGCTCCCCGAGAGCGAAGCGCGGAGAGTGAAGCTCCGGCTCATCGAGGGCCCGGTGCAGGAGCCCTTCGAGCTGCGCGAGGTGGCCGTGAAACCCCTCGCCTTCGCGGCGACTCCGGACGCCTTCCTCGTGGAAGTGGCGCGCGAGGCTCCGCGAGGGGCCTGGCCCCGGTACCTCTCCGGCGAGCAGTCGTACTGGGCCGTCGTCGGCGTCGACGGCGACGCGGACGAGGGACTCCTCTCCGAGGACGGCGCGCTCGAGGCCGGGGCCGGCCTCTTCTCCGTCGAGCCGTTCCTCTCCGAGGGCGGACGGCTCGTCACCTGGGCCGACGTGAAGACGGTGCACGGGCTCGTCGACGGCGACCTGCCGATCCCGCAGGTGACGTGGGACGCAGGAGCTGTGGCGCTCGAGGTCACGGCCCTCGCGTCCGGCCTGCCGGGCGAATCGGCCCTCCTCGCGCGGTACCGCGTCTCGAACCGCACGGCGGCGCCGAGGAAGGTCCGCCTGCTCCTCGCCCTGCGGCCGCTGCAGGTGAATCCCCCCTGGCAGTTTCTCGGGACACCGGGCGGCGTCTCCCCGATCCGCTCGCTCGCCTTCGACGGGGGGCGCGCCGTCGTGAACGGGGAGCGCGTCGTCGTCCCGCTCATGGCCCCCTCGACCGCGGCGGCGACGACGTTCGACGCCGGGGACGTCTCAGGCTTTCTCCTCGCGGGGAGGCTTCCGCCTCACCCGAGAGTGGAGGACACGACGGGTCTCGCCTCGGGCGCGTTCGCGTTCGACCTCGAGCTTCCCGCCTCCGCTTCGCGCGACGTCGTCGTCGCGATTCCGTTCGACCGGGCGCAGGCGCCGGCCGAGCTCGCCGGGGCCTTCGGCCCCGCACCCTGGAACGGCCTCCCGCAGGACGCGGCCCGCGCCCTCTTCGAATCGCTCCTCGCGAGGGAGCGGGCCGGCTGGCGAGGCCGCCTCGACCGCGTCGTCTTCGACGTTCCGCCGGAGGCCGAGCGGTACGTGGAGATCCTCCGGTCGCAGCTCGGCTGGATCCTCGTGAACCGCGACGGCTCGGCGATCCAGCCCGGCTCGCGCTCGTACGCGCGGTCCTGGATCCGAGACGGCTCGCTGACGTCGGAGGCGCTCCTCAGGCTCGGTCACTCCTCCGTGGCCCGCTCCTTCCTCCTCTGGTTCGCGGGCTTCCAGGGTGGCGACGGGCGGGTCCCCTGCTGCGTCGACGCGCGCGGAGCGGACGGCGTCCCCGAGCACGACAGCCACGGCCAGCTCGTCTTCCTCGTCGCCGAGACGGTCCGCTACACGGGCGACCGCGGCCTCGCCGGCCGGATGTGGCCGAACGTGGTCTCGGCCGTCTCGTACCTCGACGCGCTCCGGCAGAAGCGCAGGACCCCGGAGTACGAGGCGCCGGAGAAGAGGGTCTTCTTCGGCCTCCTTCCGGAGTCGATCAGCCACGAGGGGTACGCCGCGAAGCCGATGCACTCCTACTGGGACGGCTTCTTCGCCCTGCGCGGCCTGAAGGACGCCGTCTTCCTCGCGGAGCTCCTCGGCAAGGAGGAGGAGGCGAAGGCCTTCGCGCGGATCCGCGACGAGTTCGCCGCCGACCTCCACGCGTCGATCCGGCTCGCGATGGAGCGGCACGGAATCGACTACATCCCCGGCTGCGCGGAGCTCGGCGACTTCGACGCAACCTCCACGACCGCCGCCCTCGCGCCCGGGGGCGAGCGGGGGCGCCTCCCGCAGGAGGCGCTCGAGCGGACCTTCGAGAGGTATCTCGAGAACGTCGCGAAGCGCGAGGCGGGGGAGGGCGAGGCCTACACGCCCTACGAGCTCAGGGCCGTCGGGGCGCTCGTGCGGCTCGGGCGGCGCGACGAGGCCGTCGGTCTCCTCGACCTCTTCTTCCGCGACCTCAGGCCCGCGGGGTGGAACCAGTGGGGCGAGGTCGTATGGCGCGACCCGAGGACCCCGAAGTTCATCGGCGACATGCCTCACACCTGGGTCGGTTCCGACTACGTCCGGTCCTTCCTCGACCTCTTCGCCTACGAGCGCGAGGACGACTCCTCCCTCGTCGTCGCCGCCGGTATCCCGGAACGCTGGGTCCGCTCGGCGCGAGGGGTCTCCGTGAAGGGGCTCCGGACTCCGTACGGATCGCTCGACGCCGCCCTCTCGGCCGAAGGGGCCGGTGTCCGCGTCCGCCTCGCGGGGCTGAAAGCCGTTCCCCCGGGAGGTGTCGTCGTCCGGCCCCCCCTTTCGTCCCCGCCCCGAACGGCGACCGTCGACGGCCGCCCGGCCCCTCTCTCGGCGGACGGCGAAGTCGTCGTCCGCGTCCTTCCCGCGGAGGTCGTCGTCCTGCCGTGACGAGCTCCGTCCCCTTCCGATCGACTCCCCGGAGGATTCGATGAGCCTGGCTCCCGAGCGCCCCGTCCTTGCCGAAAACGCCTACGGGCGGTTCACGCCGGACGGCGCCGAGTACGTCGTCACCGACCCGCGCACGCCGCGCCCCTGGGTCAACGTCATCGCCAACGCCCGGGCCGGCCTCGTCGTCAGCCAGACGGGATCGGGCTTCACGTGGGTCGACAACTCCCAGCTCGCGGTCGTCACGCGCTGGGAGCAGGACCTGACGCGCGACGCCTCCGGCCGCTCCCTCTACGTCCGCGACGTCGACACGGGAGAGTTCTGGTCTCTCGCCCCCGCCCCCTGCCTGCCGGACTACGACCGCTTCGAGTGCCGTCACGGGCTCGGGGCGACGACGTTCCGGACCGCGCTCGGAGGCGTCGCCGCCGAGTGGACGCTCTTCGTCGACCCGGAGGCGACCGCGGAGCTCTGGCGCCTCTCGCTGCGCAACGAGGGGAGCGCCCGGCGGCGGCTCGAGCTCGTCGCGTTCGTGGAGTGGAACTGCGGGGTCACACCCTCGCCCCGGCGGGAGTTCACGAAGCTCTTCCTCGAGTGCGAGAGGGACGAGGCGCGCAACGCCGTCTTCGCCCGTTCCCACATGTGGGAGGTGGGCTCGAAGCGGTGGGGGCACTGGAACACGACCTTTCCCTACGTCAGCGCCTTCGCCTGCACGGAGCCGGTCGCGGAGGCGGAAGGGGACAAGGCCGCGTTCCTCGGTCGGCTCGGTTCGTTCGCCTCGCCGGAGGCCCTCGCGGGCCGGCCCTGGCCCGGGCTCTTCGGCCGCCACGGCGACGCCGTGGCGGCGCTGCGCGTCCCGGTCGAGGTCCCCGCGGGGGGCTCGCGCGATCTCGGCTTCGTCCTCGCGACGGCAGAGACGGACGACGCGACCCGCGAGCTCCTCTCGCGCTTCGGCAGCGTCGCGGCCCTCGACGCGTCCCTCGCCGCGGCGAAGGCCCGCTGGACGGGCCTCCTCGCCGCGCACCGCGTCGAGACGCCCGACGGCACGTTCGACGTCTTCCTGAACGACTGGGTGCGGTACCAGGCGATCTCGGCGCGGATCCAGGCGCGCTGCGGCTACTACCAGCAGAGCGGCGCCTACGGGTTCCGCGACCAGCTGCAGGACTCGCAGGTCTGGCTCACGATCGACCCCGCGCGCTGCCGCGAGCAGATCGCCCTCCACGCGGCGCACCAGTTCGCCGACGGCTCGGTCTACCACTGGTGGCACCCCCTGTCGGAGATGGGGCACGTCACGAAGATGACCGACGACCTCCTCTGGCTCGCCTTCGTGACGGCGGCCTACATCCGCGAGACCGGGGACGTCTCGATTCTCGGCGACCGGACGCCGTTCCTCGACGAGGCCGAGCCGGCACCGCTCTCCGAGCACGTCGCGCGCGCTTTCGAGCGCGTCTTCCGCCGGTCGAGCCCCCGCGGGCTGCCGTATATCGGCGCGGGCGACTGGAACGACGGTCTCTCGGCCGTCGGCCTCGAGGAGAAGGGGGAGTCGGTCTGGCTCGCCCACTTCCTCGCCGGCCTCCTCGCCGAGTGGGCGGACATCTGGGGGCGGACGGGCGAGCCGGGCCGCGCGGCCGGCTTCGCCCGGCGGCGGGAAGCGCTCGTGGCGGCGATCAACGAGCACTGCTGGGACGGCTCCTGGTACTGGCGCGCGACGCTCGACTCGGGCGGGAAGATCGGCAGCGCGGGCAACGAGCGGGGGCGGATCTACCTCAACGCCCAGACCTGGGCGATCCTCTGCGACGTCGCCCCGCCGGAGCGTGCGGCCGCGGCGATGGCCGCCGTGAAGGAGCACCTCGTCTCGGAGGCCGGCGCGCTCCTCCTCGCCCCCGCCTACGACCGGCCCGTGCGGGAGATCGGCTACATCACCCGGTACGCGGCCGGGATGCGCGAGAACGGCGGCGTCTACACGCACGCCGCGACGTGGGCGATCTCGGCCGCGGCGAAAGTGAAGGACGTCGAACTCGTCGGGCGCCTCCTCGCGGCCATCGACCCGACCCGCAAGGACCCCGAGCGCTACCGGGCCGAGCCCTACGTCCTTCCCGGGAACGTCGACGGCCCCGACTCACCGCTCCACGGGCGCGCCGGCTGGACCTGGTACACCGGGTCGGCGCAGTGGCTCCACCGGGTCGTCTGCGAGTGGGTGGTCGGGTTGCGGCCCGAGTGGGACGGGATGCGGTTCGACCCCTGCCTGCCGCCTGCGTGGGGCACGGCGCGGATGACGCGCCCCTGGCGCGGCAGCACGCTGGAGGTGACGGTCGTGAGCGACGCCGCGCTCGACCCCGGCGAGGTGCGCGTCGAGGTGGACGGCCGCCCTCTCGAGAGCCGGCTCCTGCCGCCCCTCCCGGCCGGAAGCGTGGCCCGGGTCGAGGTCAGGTACCGGCCGGCCTGACGTTCGCCCCGTTCGTCCGGATGACCTCCGCGTAGAAGCGGGCGCTCGCCTTGGGCGTCCTCTTCTGCGTCGCGAAGTCGACGTGAACGATTCCGAACCGCTTCCGGAAGCCGTGCGCCCACTCGAGGTTGTCGAGGAGCGACCAGACGAAGTAGCCCCTGACGTCGACGCCGTCCGCGAGGGCCCGCCGGACGGCGCCGAGGTGCGCGTCGAGATACGCGACGCGGAGCGGGTCGGCGAGGAGAGGTCCGTCGACGACGGGAGGGTCGTAGAAGGCCGCGCCGTTCTCGGTGACGTAGAGAGGGATGTCCCCGTAGCGGCGGCGGACCCACGCGAGCGTGTCGTAGAGACCGTCGGGGAAGACCTCCCAGCCGGTCTCGGTGTGCGTGGCGCTGCGCTGGAAAGTGCGTCCCTCCATGACCGGGAAGCTCCGCGGGTCGTCGTGGACGACGGCCCGGGTGTAGTAGTTGACGCCGACGAAGTCGACGGGCGCCTTCATCGCGGCGAGCTCGGCTTCGCTCGGTCCTTCCCAGGCCTCGCCGAAGATTCCGGCAAGCCCCTCGGGGACCTTCCCGAGGAGGGCCGGGTCGAGATACTGGCGGTTCATGTAGGCGTCGGCCCGCGCGACGGCGGAGAGGTCCTCGAGGCGGGTGGAGGCCGGGTACTTCGGCTCGAGGTTGACGACGAGGCCGATCTGCCCCTTCCCCTCGGCCCTGTAGGCCGAGACGCCCGCGGCGTGCGCCAGGAGGAGGTTCTTCGACGCCCGGGGCGCCTCGAACGGGCTCGCGTGGCCCGGAGCGAGGACGCCGTGGAGGTAGCCGCCGTCGGAGACGACCCACGGCTCGTTGATCGTGACCCAGAGGTCGACGGCGCCGTCGAGCGCGCGGAAGCAGGCGCGCGCGTAGTCGGCGAACCAGCCGGCGACGTCGGGGTTCGTCCAGCCCCCCCTCTCGTCCAGGGCGGCGGGGAGGTCCCAGTGGTAGAGGGTCGCCATCGGCCGGATCCCGGCCTCGCAGAGCGCCTCGACGAGACGACGGTAGAAGTCGAGCCCCTTCTCGTTGACCCGGCCCCGGCCCTCGGGCATCACCCGGCTCCAGGCGATGGAGAAGCGGTAGGCGCTCAGCCCGAGCGACTTCATGAGCGCGACGTCGTCGCGGTACCGGTGGTAGTGGTCGCACGCGACGTCCCCCGTGTCGCCGTCCCTCACCTTGCCGGGAACCCTCGTGAAACGGTGCCAGATGCTCGGGCCGGCGCCGTCGGCCAGGGGCGAGCCCTCGACCTGGTAGGCCGACGTGGCGGCCCCCCAGAGGAACCCTTGGGGAAACGGAGCGGTCTCGGTCATCGGTTCTCCTCGCGTCGACGTCGTTCGTCGTCCAGGCCGTTCGCGATTATCCGCGCCGGCCGCAGAATCGGGGGATGAGCGACGTCTCCCTCCTCGGCACCGGGCTCCTCGGCACCCCCGTCGCGCTCCGCCTCGCCTCGACCGGCCTCGAGGTGACGGTCTGGAACCGCACCGCCGCCAGGGTCGAGGTCCTCCGGGAAGCGGGGCTCGCGGTCGCCCCGACGGCCGCCGCGGCGCTCGGGGCCTCGCCCGTCGTCATCCTGATGCTCGCCGACGCCCCGGCGATCCGGCAGACGCTCCTCTCTCCCGAAGCGCTCCGAGAGGTGGCCGGAAGGACGGTCGTCCAGATGGGGACGATCGGGCCGGACGAGAGCCGGGCTTTCGCCGCCGCGGTCTCCGCCGCGGGAGGCGAGTGGGTCGAGGCGCCGGTCCTCGGCAGCATCCCGCAGGCCGACTCCGGGACGCTCCAGGTCATGGTGGGGGGAACGGAGGAGCAGCTCGGGCGGCTGGAGCCGCTCCTCGCGCGCCTGGGCCGGGACGTGCAACGCGTCGGGGATGTCGGGCAGGCGGCGGCGATGAAGCTCGCCCTCAACCAGCTCATCGGGTCGCTGACGACGGCGTTCGCCACGAGCCTCGCCTACGTGAGGGCCGAGGGGCTGGCCCCGGAAGCCTTTATGGAGATCCTGCGCCCGAGCGCGCTCTACGCGCCGACGTTCGACAAGAAGCTCGGCCGGATGCTCGAGGGGGAGTACGGGAACCCGACGTTTCCGCTGAAGCTCCTCCGCAAGGACCTGGACCTCTTCGTGCGCGCGGCGCGGGCGGCGGGAGTCGCGCCCCGCATCGCGGAGGCCGTCCTCGAAACCGTCGATGCCGCCTCCGGGCGAGGTCTCGGAGAGGACGACTACTCGGCCGTCGCCGAGGGCGTCGCCGCGCCGCTTCCCGGGCGTGCCGGCGACCGCTAAGCTCGGCGGCACGTGAGCGGCGACGCCAAAGGGGACCCGACCGGCGACGTGCCTCTCGTCGTCGACCTCGACGGGACGCTCGTCCTGACCGACCTTCTCGACGAGTCGGCCGTGTCGGCGTTCCGCCGGTCGCCTCGAGCCGTGCTGGCGGCCCTCCCGCTTCTCGTGCGGGGCGAGCGGGCCGCGCTGAAGAGGCGCCTGGCCGAGGCGGGGCCCGTCGACGCCGCGACCCTACCGTACCGCGAGGCGCTCGTCGCCGTCCTGAGGGAGGAAAGGGCCCGGGGGCGGCGGATCGTCCTGGCGACGGCCTCCGACGAGCTTCTCGCCGTGCGCGTGGCCACCCGTCTCGGCCTCTTCGACGAGGTCCTCGCGAGCGACGGCGCGCGCAACCTCGGGGGCGAGGCGAAGCGCGCCGAGCTCGTCGCCCGCTTCGGCGAAAAGGGCTTCGACTACGCCGGGGACCGGCGGGCCGACCTCCCCGTCTTCCGGAGCGCGCGGCGCGCGATCCTCGCGGGGCCCGCCGTCCGCCTGCGCGTAGCGGTGGAAGCGGCGGGGACTTCCGTCGCCGGCGAGCTGCCCGACCGCGCCGTCGGCGCCCCGACCCTCCTGTCGGCGCTCCGGCTCCGGCAGTGGGTGAAGAACGTCCTCATCTTCGTCCCGCTCGTGACGGGGCACGTCTTCGAGCCGGCCGTCTTCGCCGCGGCGGTGGTGGCGTTCGTGGCGATGGGCCTCCTCGCCTCGGCGGTCTACCTCCTGAACGACGTCGCCGACCTCGCTGCCGACCGCGAGCACCCCACCAAGCGGAAGAGACCCCTGGCGAGCGGAGCGCTCTCCGTGCGGGCAGGGCTCGCCCTCGTCCCGCTCCTCCTCGCGGGCTCGGCCGTCGCGGCCGCGGCTCTCCCGCCGGGGGCTCGACTCCTTCTCGCGGCCTACCTCGCGACGACGACGCTCTACACGGTCCTGCTGAAGCGGAAGGTCCTCGTCGACGTCTTCACGCTCGCCTTCCTCTACACCCTCCGCGTCCTCCTGGGCGGGGCGGCGACGGCCGTCCCCGTCTCCCCGTGGCTCCTCGCCTTCTCGGTGTTCCTCTTCCTCGCCCTCGCGTTCGTGAAGCGCGCCTCGGAGCTCGAGGGGCTGAAGGAGCGGGGGCGGGAGGGGGCGGCCGGGAGGGACTGGTTCGTGGGGGACTCTCTCGTCGTTCACGTCCTCGGAGTGGCGAGCGCGTGGATGTCGGGGCTGGTCCTCGCCATCTACGTCCAGAGCGACGTGACGAAGAGGCTCTACGCCCACCCGGGCTGGCTCTGGCTCCTCGTCCCGGTCCTCCTCTACTGGTCGGGCCGGCTGTGGGTCCTCGTCGGGCGAGGGGAGATGGACGAGGACCCGATCGTCTTCGCCGCGCGCGACCGGGTCACGTGGGTGCTGGCCGCGGCAGGGACCGCGATCCTCGCGATGGCGTGGAGAGGGCCTTTCGGCATCCCGGGCCTCATCGAGTGAGATCCCGCCCCGCGTGCTAGATTCGCTGCCGGGCGTCCCGCCGCAGAGCCGGGCGCCCTCGCCCCTCCCGGGGCCGGAGTCGATCCCGTGACAGAGAACGAAGCGGCGCGACCGCTCACCCGAATCACCTCGAGCGCGACGTTCAGCTCGGCGCACCGGCTCCACAACCCGGAGCGCGACGACGAGTGGAACCGGTCCGTCTTCGGCAAGTGCAACAACCCCCACGGCCACGGCCACACCTACGGCATCGAGGTGACGGTCGAAGGGCCGATCGACCCGGTCACCGGCTGGGTCATGGACTTCGCCGAGCTGAAGCGGATCGTGAGCGAGCGGATCGTGAGGAAGTGCGATTGCCGCAACCTGAACGTCGACGTCGACTTCCTCGCGGGGTGCATCCCCACGGCCGAAGTCCTCGCCATCCGCTTCTGGGAAGAGATCGCCCCCCACGTCTCCCCGGCCCGCCTCGTGGAGCTCGTCCTTCACGAGACCGAGCGGAACAAGGTCGTCTACAGGGGCGGCGCCTGATGCGCGCCCTCGTCTCGAACGACGACGGCATCCACAGCGCGGGGATCGAGGCGCTCGAGCGGGCCGCGAAGGCCGCCGGCTTCGAGACGTACGTCGTCGCCCCCGACCGGGAGCAGAGCGCGACGTCGCACGCCCTCACCCTCCACCGGCCCCTGCGCGTCGTGAAGACGGCGGAGCGGTCGTGGGTCGTCGACGGCACGCCGACCGACTGCGTCAACCTCGCCATCTGCAAGATCCTCAAGGACGTGAGGCCCGACTTCGTCTTCTCCGGCATCAACCAGGGACCGAACCTGGGCGACGACGTGACCTACTCCGGGACGGTCGCGGCCGCCTTCGAGGGAACGCTGCAGGGGGTCCCGTCCATCGCCTTCTCCCTCGACTACCGGAGGGACCAGGCCGACACTCCGCCCGACTTCACGCACGCCGAGGCGATGGCCGAGGAGGTCATCCGGCTCGCCCTTTCCCGACCGATGGGCGAGGAGATCCTCTGGAACGTGAACATCCCTTCGGGCCGGCCCGCCGGGATTCGGGCGACGCGGATGGGACGGCGGCGGTACGGGGAAAGCGTGGTCGAGAAGATCGACCCGCGCGGCCGGCCCTACTTCTGGATCGGCGGCGCCCACATCGACACGCACGAGGACGGCAGCGACCTGACGACCGTCGCCGGCGGGTTCGTCTCGGTCACGCCCCTCCACCTCGACCTGACGGCGTACCGGGCGCTCGACGACCTCGCCTCCCGGCTGCACGGGAGCCGCGCCAACGGCGCGGACCGAAGCTAAGATCCCGGCGTGAAGCCGGAGGATCCCGAGGTCGCGCGCGCCGCCCGGGCGGGTGCCGAGGCGCGGCGCGCGATGGTCGCCCGGATCGTCGCGGCCGGTCTCGTCTCCGACCCGAAGGTCCTGGAGGCCCTCGGGACGGTTCCGCGGCACCTGTTCGTCCCGAAGGAGCTCGCGGGGGAGGCGTACGGAGACCACGCCCTGCCGATCGGCGCCGGCCAGACGATCACCCAGGCGGCGAACGTCGGGCGGGCCGCCGAGCTGGCCGCGATCCGACCGGGGGCGCGGGTCCTCGAGGTGGGGACCGGCTCGGGCTACCAGGCGGCCGTCCTAGCCTGCCTCGCAGGGCAGGTCTTCTCCCTCGAGCGGATTCCGGCGCTCGCGGACGAGGCGCGGCGGGTCCTCGCCTCCCTCGGGATCGGGAACGTCCTCGTGAAGGTCTTCGACGGGACCTACGGCTGGCGGGAGTACGCCCCTTTCGACGCCATCGTCGTCGCCGCCTCGGCGCCCCGGGTCCCGGAGCCGCTCGTCTCCCAGCTCTCGGCGACGGGGCGCCTCGTCGTCCCCGTCGGGCCTCCGAACCGCCAGCGCCTCCTCGTGGTGAAGAAGCTGCCCAGCGGCAGGACGCGGACCCAGGACGCGGGCGACGTCGCCTACGTGCCGCTCGTCGGCAAGTTCGGGTGGGAGAAGGCTCCTTTGGAGGAGCGGCGGTGAGCGGCGGCTTCGAGGTCGAGGCGCGCCGCTGGCTCGTTTCGGGCCGGGTGCAGGGGGTCGGGTATCGCGCCTTCGCGGCCCGCACCGCGAGAGGTCTCGGCCTCAACGGGGGCGCCTCGAACCTCCCGGACGGAAGGGTCCTCGTCGTGGCGGAGGGGGCTTCCCACGCACTCGACCGCCTCGAGGCGTCGCTCTGGGACGGGCCCCGGTTCGCCCGCGTCCAGCGGGTGGAGGCGGCCGCCGCGACCCACGACGAGACGCTCGCCGCGTTCGACGCCGAGTTCCGGTCCGGACGTTAGCCGCCTGTCCCGGTCTCCCCGAAGGGAGTAGGGTCGCCGGCGGGCCTTCGGAATACCAAGAGAATCCCATGGGGCCTCCCTGGCGGCGTGCCGCATTGCGGCGCAGCTTGGAGGCGAGGCATGACGGTGAAGCCGCCTGACAGGCCTCCGGAGGCTGAACATGCGCTGTCCCCGCATTCTCCCCGTGGTCGCCCTTCTCCTGGGCGGGTCCGCGAACCTCGCGGCGACGGCCGAAGTGGCCACCGTGGAGGGAACGTGGGTCCTGACCCAGGGGGTCTCGATCGGTGAGACCGGCTCCCTGCCCGGAGATCTCCATCCCGTCGTCGAGCTGCTGCACCTCGACGCGGACAGCGAGGTCCGCGAGGTCTCGAGCCTGTTCCGGGAAGGGGGCTGCGGCCGGGAGCTTCGGCTGGCGATGGGCCTGACGATGCGGATCCCGTTCACGGCGAGTCTCGGGATCGGCCACTGGGCGGTCGAGTCCGACGCCTCGCTCCGGATCGTCTCGTACCACCTGCTCTACGACTGCACGGGAGCGGCGATCGGCGTGGCCTGGGCCGTCCGGGAAGCGGCGCTCTGCTACGAGGAAGAGGCGTCGCTCGAGGAAGGGACCGGGGCGGGCGGGAACGTCTCCAACGCCTCCCGGGGCCGACCCCTGGAATGGAACGGCCGGACCACGATCGAGTTCTTCACGGTGACGGGTCAGCCGCTGCCGCTGCCCCTCCTCGTCTCGCCGTTTCCCGGCGAGGGGTTCGGCACGTCGCGGATCACCGGCCCGTTCCGCGCCCGCCGTTTGTCCGGGGAGCCACGTCGGTAGGGCCGCCGGGCGGAACCCGCACGGAACCTCTCGCGCCTCGCCCGCCGGGAGCCGGGAATCGCGAGATCATCGGGCGGAGGAGTCGCGAATGACCGAGCATCAGGAAGGCGGACCGGAGCTTCCCGAGGGGTTCGAAAGGGTGGAGGCGACCGTCTGCCGGCGAGGGGAGGAGCTCCTCGTCTTCGGCTCTCTCGAGCCCGAGGGGCCCTTCGTCTTCCACCTGCGCCTCGCCCCGAAGCCGGAGGACTTCGGGCCGCCCCCTCCGGGCTTCGAATGGACGGGAGAGGAGAGGCCGCCGAAGAAAGGGGAGTGGTTCTGGTCCGAGCTCAGGGGGCGGGTGGTCCAGGCCATCAAGGACGAGACGGGGGTGAACCAGTTCGGCGAGCCGACGGGGGGCCGCAGGATCCTGAGGCCGATCGGAGCGTCCGGTCGCGGCACGCCGGCTCCCAAGCGGGGCCTGCGCCTCGTGAAGAGCGACGATCCGGAGAGCTGATCAGGCCGACGCGGCCGGGGGCGTCCCGGGCTTGGGGCCGCCGTCGTCCTCGGCGTGCCGCGTCACGGCGAGGTAGACCCGGAGGTCGTCGAGGACCGCCTCGAGGGCCGCCTCCCTCGAGGAGGCGAAGAACGGCTCGTCGGTGACGAACCCGCCGGGGACCGACCAGGGGACGAGGATCGTCTCCCAGGCCGTCGCCAGCCCGTCGTCGTCGTCCGGGATGCCGGGCGGGTGGACGCCGTACTCGACGAACCGTGAGGTGCGGCATCGGTACAGGCCGGGGTTCTCGGCGTCCTCGAAGACCTCGATCCTGAGATCCGCGGGCTCGCCGTCGACGAGCGTCTCCACCTCGGCGACCTCGACGAGGCGGAAGACGGCGAGGTACGGGCGGCTGGCGGGCATGAGACCTCTTCGAGTCTACGCGCGGGACGGGTGCGTCCCCGTGGAGGGTGGAGGAGAGGTGGTGGGCCCGGGGAGACTCGAACTCCCGACACACGGTTTAGGAAACCGTTGCTCTATCCACCTGAGCTACGGGCCCGTCCCGAAGGCGCCGCCCGGGGGCGACGGGAGGCGGAGTGTACCGGAGTCACTCCTCGAAAGGGGCCACCTTAAGGTGACGGACGAGGACGATCCGGTTCGCGCGGACGGTCTCCTCCGCCCCGAGGGGGAGAAAGTTGTCTTCCTGTCGGGCGATGTACCGGGAGCAGGCGTCGACGGCCTGGATGACGTCGTCCGTCTCGAAGGGCATCAGGAACTCCCGGGGCGCGGGGAGTCCGTCGACGGTGAGCTCGAAGGTGTGCAGGTGCTTTCGGTCCATGGGCTCCTCGAGGCGGCGGGGTGTCGCCCGCGGGCGGGCGCTCGCGGCATCGTATCCTCTGGGCCGTGGTTCGTCCTCCCCTCGGCCCCGGGCCGGTCCCGACGGGAATCACGGCGCAGCTCGAAGCGGTCCCGGGGGCCGAGCGCTACCCGGCGCGGCACGACGTCCACGACGCCGTCCTCGTCCTCGGGGACGAGAGGATCCCCGTCGTCGTGAAGCGGATCCGCCGCGACTTTCGGCAGGGGGAGGGGAACACGCGTGCCGAGAGGGCCGTCCGGATCGCGCGGCACCTCGCCGTCCACGGCATCGACACGCCCGAGCCGCTCGGAGTCGAGGTGACGCCGGAGGAGAGCGTTCTCGTGGTGCGGAAGGTGGCCGGGGCGGTCCAGATCCGGGCTTTCTTCCTCCGCCGCGACGATCCGTCGCGCGATCCGCCGCCCGTCCGGGCGTCGTTCGAGGAGGTCGTCGCCGCCCTCGGCCGGTTCGCCCGGCGCCTCCACGACGCGGGCGTCTTCTTCCGTGACCTTTCCGACGGGAACGTCCTCGTGACCGAGGGGGACGGGGGGCCGCGCCTCTGGCTCGTCGACCTCGACCGGGCGCGCATCCGGAAGCGTCCCCTCCGGACCTTCAACCGGCTGAGAGACCTGTCCCGGCCCGGCCTGGGGCGCGCGGAGGACCGGCAGCTCCTGCTGACGGCCTACTGGGCCCCCGATCCGGTCCCGCCCCTGGTCCCTCTCGTTCACCTGGCCCTGAAGCGCAGGATCGACACGTGGAACCGCCTGAAGAGGGTCCTGAGGCCCTGGCGGCGCTGAGGCGCTATCCTCGGACGGCGTAAACCCGCGGCCCTTCCGGGGCGTCCGTACCGGCATGACGGTCTTCGCGGGCGCCGCCCGGGTCCTGAGGTTCGAGGATGGCCCTCGAGGGAGGAGCGCGAGCGTGGTGAATGACCTCCCGGGAGAAGGCACGGGGACGGCGGAACCGGGGCTCAGGGAACGAGAGAGCGAGATCCTCGGACGGGTGCGGGCGGGGGAGCCCGAGGCGTTCGAGTATTTCGTGAGGACCTACCAGCGAAAGGTCTTCCGCCTCGTCTACACCCTTGTGCGCAACGCCGCCGAGGCCGACGCGCTGACCCAGGACGTTTTCGTGAAGGCCTGGCGGGCCATCCCCGACTTCCGGGGAGAGGCCGCCTTCGAGACCTGGCTGAACCGGATCGCCGTCAACGCCGTCCGGGACTCGGCGCGGCGCCGAAAGCCGGTCGTCTCCTTCTCCGAGCTGGCCGCGGCCGAGTCGGTCGAAGGGCCCGACCTTCCGCGGTCCGCCGAGCCGACCGACGGGACCTCTCCCGAGCGGGACGCCTTCTCCCGCCAGATCCGGAAGCGGATCGGCGAGGCGCTCGAGGCCCTGTCGCCGAGGCAGCGGGCGATCTTCGTCATGAAGCACTACGAGGAGCGTTCGATCGCCGAGATCGGGGTCGCGACGGGCCTCGACGACGGGACGGTCAAGTCGCACCTGTTCCGCGCGGCGCGCAAGCTGCGCCAGAAGCTGGAGGACCTCAGATGAGCGGCCGGCACATGACGGAAGACGAGGTCGTGAACCGGGTGTTTCCGGTCGAGGAAGGGCCGGCCCCGATCCCGATCCATCAGGCAGTCTGCCCCGAGTGCCAGCAGAGGGTGGCGAAGCTGAGGGAGGCGTTCCTCCTCGACCGGGGCGCCGTCACCGGATTCGTCGAGTCGCTTCCCGCCGAGGCCTGGACCGCCCAGCGGCGCGCCATCATGAGGCGCGTGACCGAGCTCGCGGCCTTCGACGCCGAGGAGAGGGCGACCCCCTTCCCGGCTCGCTTCACCCGGTCGATCCTCCATCGGCCCGTCCTCGCCGTGGGGAGCCTCGCCGCGGCACTCGCGCTCGTCGCGGGCCTCACCGTCCTTCGGAGCGGTCCCGACGCCGGCGCGGCCGGCAGCGCGACCGTGGCCGTGGCCCAGGCGAACGGCGACAGCGGGCTGACGCCGGCCGACCGCGACGACGACGAGCTCCTCCGGTCCGTCGACAGCCTCCTCTCCACCGAGTCGCCCTACGGCTCGCTGCTTCCGGAGGCCATCCGATGAAGACGCGCTGGACGCTGGCCGCGCTCGCCGTGGCCGTCCTCCCGACCCTTCCCGCCCCGGCCCAGATGGTCGAGATGCCCTCTGGAAAGTGGTGGAAAAGACCGCCGGTCGTCGAGACGCTCCAGCTCTCCCCCGAGCAGCAGCAGAGGCTCGACGAGGTCTTCACGAAGAACCGCCGCGCCTTCGTCGACCTCAAGGCCGACGTCGATCGGCGCACGATCGACCTCGAGGACCTCCTGGCGGCCAAGAGCGTCGACCCCAAGAAGATCGGGGCCGCCTCCGAGGCGCTCGAGCAGGCGAGGGGCCGGCTCGGCAAGGCCCGGACGATGATGGTCGTCGAGATCCGTGGCGTCCTGACCGAGGAGCAGTGGAAACAGATCGTCGACCGGAGAGACCAGTGGCGGGGCGAGCGTGAGACCGAGATGCGGCGGCGTTTCGGGGCCCGGCCCGGTGGCATGAGACCTGGCGCCGGCAGGCCCGGGCAGGCCGGCGAGCCTCCGCCGGACCTCCCCGACGAGCCGTAGTTCAGCGAGGTCCGGCGCCGGAGGCCTTCCGCCGCCGGGCGAGGACGATCCATCGGGTCCCCTCGGGCTGGAAGGAGAGCCAGCCCGAGGCGTCGGCGAAGAGGCGAACGGAAAGGCCCGCCTTGCGGAGCGCCCTCTCGACGGCCGGCTTCGGCCAGGCGATCTCCCGGTAGTGCTCCCGGAAGCGCCGGAAGAGCCCCGGGCGAGCCGAGACCGGGAGGAACCAGTCGCGCGCGACCGTCCCGACGCCCGTCCCCGCGTCGAACTCCCCCCGCTCGGCCGAGAGGCCGCCGCCCGACAGGGGCGTGACGCGATGGTGATCGGGAAACCCCTCGACCGTCTCCGGCGTGTTCAGGTCGAAGAGGAGGTGCCCCCCCGGCCGGAGCGCCCCCGCCACGGCGGCGAGTGCCGGGGCGAGGTCCTCGTGCCGGTCGAGGTGGTTCAGGACGTCGAACGTCGCGAGGGCGAGGTCGAACGTCTCCCCGGGGCCGAGCGGGAGAGACAGGACTCCGCCACGCCGCACGTCGACGGCCAGACGCTCCCCGCGGGCAGCCGTGCGGAGTGGGCGCAGGAAGGAGGCGGCCGGGTCGACGGCGACGACCCGGGCCCCGCGGCGGGCCAGCTCCAGGCTCTGCCAGCCGCTCCCGCAGCCGACGTCGAGGACGTCCTCGAAACGGACTCCGTGGGCGCGGAGGATCTCGTCGCGGGCCGGGGAGAGAAGGTCGCGCCAGAGACCGTAGACCTCGTCGTAGAAGGCCGAGAGGACGGCGTAGGAGGGGCGCCGGATCCCGCTCACGGCGCGGGGTTCCCGAGCGCCTTCGGGGCGCCGCCGCGCGTGGAAGCGAGGGCGAGCGCTGCGAGCGCGACGAGTCCCGGGAGGGCGAGGAAAAAGGCGTAGGGGAGCCCGAGGCCGCCGGCCTGGAGCCGGTACTGCAGGGCCGTCACGCCCCCGAGGAGGAGCGCGGCCGGGACGAGTGCAAGCGGTCTCCAGCGGGCGAAGACGACGAGGGCGAGCGCGAGAAAGCCGCGTCCGGCCGTGATCCCTTCCACGAAGGTCGGCGAGATCGTGACGACGAGCATGGCTCCTCCCACGGCGCCGAGGACGCCCGACGCGGCGGCGGCGCCGCTCCGGACCGCCACGACGGAGAGCCCGAGCGAGCGGAGCGCCTCCGGATTCTCTCCCGCGGCCGTGAGGCGCAGGCCGGGCCGCGTCCGGGCCAGCCACAGGTGCAGGGCGAGGGGGGCGAGGAAGCTGGCGGCGACGAGGTCGGGAATGCCGAAGAGCCCCCGCGGGAGGGTCGCCACCTCGAGGACCGAGCCCGTCTCTCCGGCGGCGAGGCGGTAGGCGAAGGCCGTCACGCCGAGGGCGAGCAGGTTCCACACCGTGCCGACGAGGATCGGGTCCGCGCGCCGCGCCACGGCAAAGAGGGCGAAGAGGAGCCCGGCGACGAGCCCGGCGACCGACGCGGAGGCCAGCGCCGCGCCGGGGGGAAGGCCGGCGCGCCCCGCGGTGAACGCGACGAAGGCCCCGATGAGCATCGTCCCCTCGAGGCCGATCTGGATCGAGCCCGCCCTCTCGAGGAGGAGCTCGCCGGTCGCAGCGAGGAGGAGCGGCGCCGCCAGGAGGAAGGCGATCTCGACGAAGCCGCTCAACCGTTCTCCCTCTGCCGGGCGCGGGCCAGGAGGAGCCCGAGAACGGCGAGCGCCGGGACGATCGAGGCGAGGGCCGCCGGGACGCCGGCATCGCGCTGCAGGGCGCTGGAGCCCGCCCCGAGGGCGGCGAAGAGCACTCCCGAAGCGGCGCTTCCGAGGGGCGTCATCCCGCCGAGGAGGGCGGCGGCGATGCCGGTGTAGCCGACCCCCGCGGTGAACGGGTCGTAGAGCCGGCCCGTCAGCGCGAGGACCTCGAGCCCGCCGGCGAGGCCGGCGAGAGCGCCGGACACGAGGAAGGCCCCGGCGCGCAGCCGGACGTCGGGAAGGCCGGCGGCCCGGGCGGCGCGCGGGGACTCGCCCACGGCCCTGAGCGAGAGGCCGAGGGGGGTTCGAGCGAGGACGAACGCGAACGCGATGGCCAGGGCGAGGGCGACCAGGACGGCGACCGTGGCGCGGGTCCCCGGAACGAGAGCCGGGAGGAGGACCCCGTCGGCGAGGGCGCGGCTCTGCGGGTAGTCGCCCGAGGGGTCGCGGAGCGGCCCGCGGACGAGCCAGGTCACTCCCGCCGCGGCGACGAGGTTCAGGAGGATCGTGGAGAGGACGGGCGGGACCTGCCTTCTCTCGGAGAGCCAGGCGGCTGGGGCCGCATGGAGCGCCCCGGCGAAGGGCGCCGCGAGGACGACGGCGGCGCGGCCGGCGAGAGGGACGTCCGGGAAGAGCGGCCCGACGGCGGCGGCTGCCGCCGCGCCCGCCAGAAACTGCCCCTCGAGCCCTATGTTCAGGACCCCGGCCCGGAAGGCGACGACGGCGCCGAGGGAGGCCAGGACGAGGCCCGTGGAGCGGGCGAAGGTCTCGCCGGCGGCGGCTCTCGAGCCGAACGCGCCGCGGACGAGGGCCGCGAGGGCCTCGGCCGGGGAAGCGCCCGCGAGAAGGACGAGGAGGGTGGCGGCCGCCAGCGTGCCGGCGGCGACGGCGAGCGCGGAGCGGACCCTCACGCCGCGAGCCCCGCCATGTAGCGTCCCAGCTCGGCCAGCTCCGTCGCGGCGGGCAGGGGCGAGGAGAGCCTTCCCCGGTAGACGACGCGGATCGGCGCCCCCAGCTCCCGTGCTTCCTCCGGGTCGGCGGTGACGACGAGGACGCCCGCGCCCGATCGGGCCGTGTCGAGAAGGCGGGCTCGCACGTCCTCCGACGAGGCGATGTCGAGGCCGCGCGTCGGGTGGATGGCGACGAGGAGCTTCGGGAGCGGCTCCAGCTCGCGTGCCAGGAGGAGCTTCTGCTGGTTCCCGCCGGAGAGATCGCGGGCGAGAGCCCAGGGCCCGGAGGCGCGGACGCCGAAGCGGCGGAGGCGGTCGGCGGCGGAGGCGGCGAGGGCGGCCCGGTCGAGGAGGAAACGCCCCGGCGGCCTCCTCAGGAAGAGGTTCTCGGCGAGGGAGAGGTTCGGCACGAGCCCCTCGGCGCGCCGGTCGGCCGGGATGAACGCGCCCCCGGCGGCGCGGAAGGCGAGCGGGTCGCCGGGAAGGACGCGACGGCCCGCGACGGAGAGCTCTCCCCGGGCGGGCCGGACGGCCGCGACCGCGGCGCCGAGGAGGTCGGCGCCGTTGCCGTCGATGGCCAGGAGCGTGAGCGCCCCGCCCGGCGCGAGGACCATTGACACGGGAGGCGCGCCGGATCCCGCCGGGACGAACCCCGCGAGGACGAGGGCCGGGGGTCCGCCTTCGCCGTCGGCCGGCCGCGCGAGCGGCACCGGGCGGGAGGTCGCCTCGGCCCCGCCGAGCAGGAGAGCGGCGACGGAATCCGGCGTCGTCGATCCGACCGGCGTCTCGAGGAGCGTGCGTCCCCGCGAGAGGAGCGTCAGCCTGTCGGCTCCCTCGAAGACCTCGAGGAGGCGGTGCGTGATGAGGACGACGGCGCGTCCCCCGTCGGCGCGCCGGCGGAGAGCCCGCAGGAGGGCGGCCGTCTCGTCGGGGGAGAGGACCGCCGTCGGCTCGTCGAGGACGAGGACCTCCGGCTCGGTCTGGAGCGCCCCGGCTATGGCGATCCGCTGGCGCGTCCCGACCGGGAGGTCCTCGACGCGCTCGTCCGGGCTCCCGAGGTCGAGGTCGAATGTGCGGGCGAGGCGCTCGGCCCTGGCCCGGCGGTCACGGGCCGGCTCGAAGAACGGCGCCGCCGGATCGAGCAGCGCCAGGTTGTCGGCCACGGTCGCCGCCTCGACGAGGACGTCGTGCTGGGGGACGATCGCGACCCCGGCCCGGCGGGCCTCGCGCGGCGAGGAGAAGCGGACCGGCTCGCCGTCGCGCCGGATCTCTCCGGCGTCCGGACCGAGCAGCCCCGCCGCGATCCCGACGAGCGTCGACTTGCCGGCGCCGTTCTCGCCGAGGAGGGCGTGGATCTCGCCCGGGAGAACGCGGAGGCGGGCCTCGTCGAGCGCGCGGACGGCGCCGAACGACTTCGAGACCCCCGTCAGCTCGAGGGCCGGGCGAGGCGCCGTCAACGCGGAACCGCGGAGGCGGGCCGGGTCGGCGTCAGAAGTTGCCCCTCGGGACGACGAGAGCGCCCGAGACGATCCGCTCTCGCGTCCGGTCCACCTCGTCGACGACCGGCGCGGGGACGCGGCCGAGGTGCGCGGGGTTCCAGACGAACGAGATGACCCCGCTCGAAAGACCGTAGCGCATCGGCTGCCCGTCGAAGCGCCCCTCCTTCACGGTCCTGGCCGTCTCGACGAAGGCGCGCGGCAGGTCGATGACGGCCGACGCCAGGACGCTCGGGGCGAGGGCGTTCTGGTCCTTGTTCGTCCCGAAGGCCCAGACGCCACGCTCCGTCGCCGCGCCGAAGACGCCGAGGGCGCCGGCGTTGGCGTTGTGGAAGAGGAAGTCGGCCCCCTGGTCGACGAGCGCGAGCGAGGCCGCTCTCGCCCCGGCCACGTCCTCGAACGAACCGGTGAAGACCGCCGTCGCCTTCGCGCCCGGGTTGCCCGCCACGAGCCCGGCCTCGAACGCCAGGAACGTCGACCGGATCGACGGCAGCTCGACGCCGCCCACCATCCCCGCCTTCGCCGTCCTCGACATCCGCCCGGCCACGAGGCCGCAGAGGTACGTGGCCTGTTCCAGCTCGAAGACGAGGGGCGCCTGGTTCCTGGACGTTCGCGACCCCGAGGTCGTCACGAAGACCGTCCCCGGGTAGTCCTTCGCGACCCGGGCCGCCGCGTCCTGGAACTCGAACCCGTGCCCGAAGCAGAGCGAGTACCCGTCGGCGGCGTAGGCCCGGAACTGCTCCTCGAACTCCGACGGCGTCTTTGCCTGGACGTGGGAGACCTTCGCGCCCAGCTCTTTCTCGATCGCCTTCAGCCCTTCGTAGGCTCCCGCGTTCCAGCCCGCGTCGGAGACCGGGCCGGGCGTCAGGAGCGCGACCCGGAAGCCGGCGGGCGCCTTCGGCGCCGCGGGCTTCCCGCACGAGGCGAGCGTCGCGAGGAAGGGCGTCGCGAGGAGGGCGAGGAGGAGCGGCCGCGTCGTCATGCGGGGGCGAGTTTAGTCCGCCGGCGAGCGGGCTAGACGACGGCCCGGCCCGCGTCCACCGCGAGGACCTGCCCGGTGATCGACCGGTTCGAGGACAGGGCCAGGGCCGCCGAGACCAGGTCGTCGACGGAGACGTGACGGCGCAGCGGCGTGCGGGCGACGAGCTTCGCGACCTCCGCTTCCGGCAGGTCGTCTGGAGGGAGGACGATGCCGGGGGCGACGCCGTTCACGCGGACCGCGGGGGCAAGGGCGACGGCGAGGTTCCTGACGAGGGCGTCGACGGCGGCCTTGGAGACCGAGTGCGGCAGGTGGCGGGGCCAGGCCTTCGTCGCCGCGACGTCGGAGACGAGGACGATCGCGCCCCCGGTCCGGGAGAGCGCCGGGGCCGCCGCCTGCGCGAGGAAGAAGCCGGCGCGGGGGCCGACGGCGAAGACGTCGTCCCAGTCCGCTTCCGAGACCTCCTCCGGCGGCCGCTCGAGCCAGGGCGAGGCCGAGTGGACGAGGAGATCGAGCCGCAGGAAACGGGAGAGGACCTCTTCCACGAGACGTCGCGCGGCTCCCGCTTCGCGCAGGTCGCTGCGGATCGCCTCGGCCCGGGCCCCGAGGGCCACGAGGGCGGCGACGGCCTCCGTCGCGGCGCCCGGGTCGGTCCGGTAGTGGACCGCGACGTCGTGCCCGGCGCGCGCGGCCCCCTCGGCGAGCGCACGCCCGAGGCGGCGGGAGGCTCCGGTGACGAGTGCGACGGGTCTCACGACCACAGTGTCTCACCGCGGCCGCGCCGCGGCCCGCTCCTATAATGCTGCGTCGCATCGCAGTCCGGGACGGGGAGGGTGACATGACGACGCCGCGCACTCTGGTCGACGTATTCCGCAGGCTCGAGACGCTCGGGAAGCCCGACCTCCTCCTCCACAAGAAGGACGGAAAGTGGCAGCCCGTCTCCTCGTCGGATTTCGCCGCCTCCGTGCGGGCCGTCGCCGGGGCATTCGGAACGCTTGGCGTGCCCGACGGAGGCGCCGTCGTCCTTCTCTCGGAGAACCGGCCGGAGTGGCCCCAGCTCGACTTCGCCTGCCAGTGCTACGGCGCCGTCCTCGTCCCGATCTTCCCGACGATGGTCGCCGACCAGGCCGAGTACATCGTCCGCGACTGCGGCGCGACGGTGGCCTTCGCCTCCACTTCCGAGCAGGCGGCCAAGCTCCTCGCGGCGCAGCCGAAGTGCCCGAAGCTGAAGCACGTCTTCGTCTTCGACCACGCGGGCGGCGGCGGGAAGCCCTTCTCCCGGCTCCTCGACGAGGGGCGGAAGGCGAACGAGGCCAGCCCCGGCGAGTTCGACGAGAGGGCCGGCGCGAGGAAGCCCTCGGACCTCGCGACGATCATCTACACCTCCGGCACGACGGGCGAGCCGAAGGGGGCGATGCTGACGCAGGACAACTTCATCTCCAACGTCCTTGCCGGCTGCTCGGTCCTGCCGTTCGACCCGGGAAGCGTCGCGCTCTCGTTCCTGCCGCTCTCGCACGTCTTCGAGAGGCTCCTCGAGTACTGCTACTACCACCGCGGCGCCACGGTCGCCTTCGCCGAGTCGATCGACAAGCTGCGCGACAACCTCGGCGAGGTGAATCCCCACATCTTCGGCGCCGTGCCCCGCGTCTACGAGAAGGTCCACGCGCGGGTCATCGAGAAGGTGGACGCCGGCCCGCCGGCGAAGAAGAGGCTCTTCGAGGCCGCCCTCGCGGTGGGGAAGGAGGTGCTCGCGCTCCGCGCCGAGAAGAAGACCCCGGGCGGCGTCCTGGCCCTCCAGCACTTCCTCTTCGAGCGCCTCGTCTACCGGAAGATCCGCGAGGCGCTCGGAAGCCGCTTCCGGTTTGCCGTCTCGGGCGGCGCCCCCCTCGCGAAGGACCTCGCGGAGTTCTTCTGGGCCATCGGCGTCGAGGTCTACGAGGGCTACGGCCTCACCGAGACGAGCCCGGTCATCGCCGTGAACGGCCCGGCCGCGTGGCGGCTCGGCACGGTCGGGCGGATCCTCCCCGGCGTCGAGTGCCGCATCGCGGCCGACGGCGAGATCCTCACCCGCGGCCCGCACGTCATGAAGGGCTACTACGGCAAGCCCGAGGCGACGGCCGAGGCGATCGACCCGGACGGCTGGTTCCACACCGGCGACATCGGCGTCATCGACGGGGACGGCTTCCTGAGGATCACCGATCGCAAGAAGGAGATCATCGTCAACTCGAACGGGAAGAACATCGCCCCGGCGCCGATCGAGGGCGCGCTCAAGGGGGACCCGTTCGTGTCGCAGCCGGTCGTCATCGGCGACCGGAGGAAGTTCCTCTCCTGCCTCATCGTCCCGAACTTCGAGAAGCTGAAAGACTGGGCGACGAAGAACGGCCTGTCCGGCCTCTCCGACGAGGAGCTCCTCAAGGACCCCCGCGTCCTCGCGATCTACCAGGGGATCGTCGACCGCTGGAACGCCGGCAAGCCCCACGAGCAGGTCATCAACCGCTTCGCCCTCCTCCCGGCCGAGCTGACGATCGAGGGGGGCGAGCTGACGCCGACGCTCAAGGTCAAGCGCCGCATCGTCGACCAGAGGTACAAGGCGATCATCGACGGGCTGTACGACGGGGATTGACGGCCCGGGCGGTTCTGCCCCTTCACCTACGACGCGCCCGCGGGCGTCCGTGGCGCCGGCGAGCGGGGGAGGGGGACCGGCGGCTCCGTCGCGGGAGCCGGGGCCCCGCGTCCGCAGGCGCCGCGGGGCTTCGGGAGCGGGGCCGGCGGGTTCGTGCCCCTTCCGGCAGGCCCTGCCGACGCCGATGCCCCTGGGAACGGGGCCGACGTGCAGCGGATCCAGGCCCTCTTCGGGCACGTGAAGCTGACGACGACGGAAATCTACACGCACGTGGCGATCACGAAGCTGAAGCAGGTCCACACCGCGACGCACCCGGCGGCGCTGCTGCTGCCGCCGCCGAGGGCCGCTGGACAGGAGCGATAAGATGGAAAACGTGACGAGACAGGATCTGCTCGCCGAAGCCCTCAAGCTGCCGCTCGCCGAACGAGCCGAGCTCGCCAGCGAACTCCTCCAGACCTTGGAGGATGAGGAAGACCTGCGCGACTTCAATGAGGCGCGTCTGGAGATGGAGCGCGAGGGGACGATTCCCTGGGAGAAGGCCAAGGCCGAGCTGGGGCTGAAGTAGCTCGTCGTGTCCTATCGACTCGAGCTGTCCAGCAGGGCGCTGCGTGACCTGAAGAAGCTCCCGGAGCAGGTCCGTCAGCGTCTTCAGCCGCAGATCGAGTCGCTCGCCACAGATCCACGTCCTCCCGGCGTCGTGAAGCTCGAAGGCACTGAGAACGGCTACCGGATCCGCATCGGCGATTACCGGGTCCTCTACGAGATTCATGATGCCGTCTTGCGCGTCGCCGTCGTGAAGGTCGGGCACCGCCGGGACGTCTACCGCTGACTGGGCGCCCGCAGCGGCGACGGGCCAGACTCTTCCTTTAGCCGCAGAATGGGCCGCGTGAGGATCACGCGGCCCTTCGTGCTCCTGGCCCTGGCGGCACTGCTGGCGCCGCGCATCGAGGCCTCGCGCACGAGCGTGTGGGAGTCGAACCCACCCGCCTCAATGACGGCGACAAAGTCGGACGCGGCCGGCCTGCTCGCTGCGCTCGCGCCGGCCGCGCGACTCGACGCGAGCGCGCGGGCTGACGTCGAAACCGCAGAGCCCCCGGTCTTCAACCTCGGCGACGTCATCCTCGTCGACGCTGCGGACGCCGACGCTGAGCACTTCGACCTCGGCCCTCTCGACCTCCTCGGGCCGGCTCCTCTGCGCGGCCCGCCGCCGAGCTATCCGGAAACTCGCGTCAGGGGTTTCGAGCTACTCCCGCCCTTCCGCGTCGGGGCATCGGCGTCGCTAAGCCTCTGGTCGCGTCAGGCTTGCGGCTTCGTTTGTCGGGAAGTCGTGTCGGATAGCCGATATGACCCGTGGGGACTGGCCGTCTCTGTCACGAAGAAGGGCGTGATGATCGCCAGCGAGGAGCTGCTCCACTCCCCGATCGAGCACTTCTCGTGGGACTGGGCTGCCGAGCATCCGGATCAGTTCTACGCCCTGCTGACGAAGCGCGGTGGGATGAACGAGCTGGAGGCCGGCAAGCTGATGGCCGACAACGGCGTGATGCCGGGTGGCCAGGCGGGACGCGAGTTCTTCGTTCGGCAGGTTTCGCGAGACAGCAGACAGCTAGAGGACGATGCGACGGAGCTGTGGACCTCCGGAATGCTAGGGCTCGGAGTCGACCGGGCGCTGACAGCCACCGGACGGAAGATCGCTTCGAAGGTCGCAGAACGACAACTTGCCAAGGAGGCGGCGAAGGCCGCGGCGAAGGAGTCGGTTGCTGGCGTCGCCGGAAGGGCTTCTGGGGCGGGGGTCGCTCCAGCGGCTGGCGCAGAGCGCGCTGCTCGATTCGGAGCAAACTGGCAGAAGGCATCGCTCTCGGAAAGCGTCCAGCGGGTTGCCGGCCCGAACCCTGTCATTGAGGTGACTGCTTCGGGCAAGACCATCTTCCGTAATCCCGAGTCCGGGCTTCAGGTGGTGTACGACGAAGCAGGTAACTACTTCCGGGTGGAGAACCCCGCTGCGGCTGGAGTTGGCAGGTACCTGGATGCGTCCGGTAATGTGATCCCCGCGAATGTCCCGCTTGTCAAGCCGACGGGCACCGGCCAGACCGGTGTACCGCCCGAAGTCCGAAAAGCCCTCACTCATTTCTCGAATAGCGATTAGGCCCATGGAAGCACGCGGCCCCGATGACCTCGATGGCACCAGACGTTGGATCTTCTGCTTCTGGCAGGACGAATTCGAGCGTCTGGATTCACTGCCGAAGCGCGCTGGAGCAACTCGCGGTGTCCTGATGATTCCTCCACCCGCCGGAGACATCACGGTGGCACTGGGGCTATGGGCGGAGATCAATACTGAGCTTGGAACGCTGCTGGATGTGGCCGAGACCGAGGAGATACCCGTTGATCGGCTGAGCGACGCGACCTCGGTTGTCTCTCGATACATCAGCCGGCTCGACGGCGAAGGAAGCCGCGTGTTGCGTTTTGTTGTGGGAAGGCAGGAGACACCTCATCCGGCCCGCGATCTCGTAGCAGAGCTACCCGCAGACGAACTGGCAGGGCATCTCCGAGCCCTGCACGATTTCCTGCAAGCCTCCCTCAGGGAGAACAGGAGTGTCTCCGTGGCGCTGTAGGCTCCCATGAGTACGCTAGACGGAAGGCCCCTCGACAAGCTGACAGAGCAGGATCTGCTGGCTCTCATATCGGCGGGTGTCGCTGAAGGCAAGTCGATCGAGTACAAGCAGGCACTCCCGGGAAACTCGGATGAAGAGAAGCGGGAGTTTCTGGCGGACGTCACGTCCTTCGCGAACGCATCCGGAGGCCACATAGTCTTCGGCATGAAAGAGGATCAGGGCCTGGCCACGGAGGTGTGTGGTTTAGGCCCGGTTGATCCGGATGCCGAGATCTTGAGGCTTGAGAACATCGCCAGGGACAGCGTAGACCCAAGGATTCCTGGTCTCGGAAGCCATGGCGTGGCACTGGGTGTCGGCGGACACGCCATCGTCATGAGGATTCCGGCGAGCTGGCAGGCACCTCACCGGATCATCTTCAAGAACAGCGGGCGTTTCTGGGGCCGCAGCTCCAAAGGCAAGCACGAGCTGGATGTCCGGGAACTGCGAGCTGCCTTCCTGCTTAATGAAGCGACAGGGGATCGGATCCGTAGCTTCCGAGCTGACCGCATCAACAAGGTCATGGCTGGCGAGACGCCTGTGCCCGTGGACGCCGGCGCAAAGTACGTCCTGCACATCATCCCCTTCGGGGCGCTTACCTCCGGCGCGGGCCTGGACATTCGATGGCTCGATGAGAACCGCAACCGCCTGCCGAGGCCGGGCATGGGATCTGACAGCCGAGTCAACTTCGACGGTCTAGTCGCCTACCAGATCACGTACCCTCCGAGGCCAGGGTCGGTTTCCACGCCCTGCTACGTCCAGGCATTCCGCTCAGGCATTCTCGAGTGGGTGAACGCCTCATGGCTGGCCCCGAGTGATGACAAGGCCCGAGTCATCCACCCCGGGTTTGAAGAAGACCTGCTGAAGGAAATGGCCCGGTTTCTTCAGGTCCTCCGCGACGGTGGCGTCGTGCCCCCCCTCGTCTGTTGCTTGACGCTCGTCGGAGTCAAAGGCTACGGCATGTGGCTCAACCCTTCGAAGCTCTGGCCGCCCTGGGCGCACCAGAAGGTAGACCGCGAGATTCTCCTGATTCCCGATGTCCTCATCGAGGGTTATGAGACGGACCTTTCTCGCGTGATGAAGTCAGCATTCGACGCCGTTTGGAATGCCGTGGGCTTTGCGTCCTCGTGGAATTACGACGAGAGCGGAGAGCGACGGGCAGACCGCCGATAGGGGCCCGATGTCAGCCCTACCAGGGGCAGCTCCGGCGTACGTGGCGGCGAGCGGCGTTACGCCCGCGCATACCGTTGCACCACTCAACTTCGCGAGCGCTACGATATTCGCGTGGGTCGCGCCGAAGAGCTCTACTCCTCCCTTTGTGCGGACGGTCTCGCGACGATCGACGGGATGATTGAGGAGCACGAATCCGAGCAGCTATGGCTGGACTTCAAGCGCGCGACCGGCGACGGCGACGGTCAACGGCTGCACGAGAACGATCGGAAGAACCTCGCGAAAGCGATCAGCGGGTTTGCGAATTCGGAAGGAGGCGTAATCGTCTGGGGCGTCGACTGCCGACCGCATCCCGACCGTGGGGACGTCCCCCACGCGAAACATCCCATCCGGAGCCCCACGCGCTTCCGCAGCTGGCTTGAGGGGGCGGTCAGCGGGTGCACCATCCCTCCACACCAGGGGGTGATGCATCACGTCATTCCCCAGCCGGGCAGCGAGGGCGGATACGTCGTGACGCTAGTGCCGAAGAGCGACTGCGCCCCACATCGGAGTGTGAACCACGAGCAGTATTACCTCCGTTCTGGGTCCAACTTCGCGCCGGTACCGCATGACGCCCTCGCCGGCATGTTTGGCAGGAGACCGCAACCCACACTCGCCTGTAGGCTGAGCAGCACCGGCATCGCTCGCATCAAGCATCCGGAACCGATGGACGGGCTCCAGGTCCACTCCACCGTCACCCTCAAGAGCAACGGCCCTGGCATTGCCCGCGATCTTTACGTGAACATCGGTATCCAGCTTCCCGAGCACTGGGACATTTATTTCCTTCCCGCGGACGAGACACAGTGGACGACACATCAAGAGTACGCGAACACCCAGCAGCTCCTCACACACGAGACTTTCCGGCTCGCTCCTTTCGGCACGCTCCCTGTTGTGACCTTCGGCATCAAGCTCTTGCCCCCATTCCCGGCGCCGTTTCTTCTGCGGATCACATACGGACACGGGACCGCACCACCGCGGGAACTTAGGCACGAGGTCTGCGCGGAGGATCTCGCACGCATTTGGGGGGACGCGAACGCCGCCCTGGCGGATGGACCGGCAACGGCAGCGCTGACCAAGATGCTCCTGGGGGCCGACATGACCGTCCAGCCTGCGCCGAAGCAGCGCATGCGCGTCCTCGCCTGGCCCTGGGTCGAGTTTGGAGGTCGGGCCGGGGCCAAGTGATAGAGCGGCGACTAATCGCGAAGGCCAGTGAACCGCCGACGGAGAAGAGCAGGACCAAGGAAGGCCCGGACCCGCGCCCACTTCGTGGACCTGGGCGGGGCCAGGTGGTGAGATGAGCCCACCGCTGCAGGGACAAGGGCGTCACGTCGAGGAGGACGCTCGAGACGACGGCATGAGTCTCCACCTCGTGCGACAGAACGGAGACAGGGGCGCGTGGCTTCTCGCGTGGCCGGACCAGGCGGGGCGGTGCGTCGAGGCGCGGCACTACCGGCGGACGACGCGCGGGCAGCTGTTCTTTCAGATGCGCGTGCTCCAGCGCTTCGCGGCGGACGGTGCCCTCCTCGGCGTCACCGTATGGAGCTGGGGCCGCTACGGGCTTTTCGAGCAAGCGGAGATCGATCTCCTTCGCGACACGACACGCCGCTCGGCGTGGCGCTGTGCGACGGACCCGAGAACCGGCCAGGCGACCTCTCAGCTCATCGCCAGCCCGAGCAAGCCGTCGCTCGAGCTGATCGCAGTGCCGATGGACGTCGAGCCGCAGCCGCCCGAAGAGGCTGACGTCAGCCTCGCCGCGGCCTCCTCAGGTTTCCACGTGGCGAACGAGCGCTATCGGCAGGCTGTGTTGGCCGAGCTGCGGCGACGCGGATCAACGCGCGAGGCGATCTACCTGTACGAGAGCCTCCTCACTGGCGGTCCGCTCCTGGGGGAACCCGACGTCGACCTCCTGCGACGCGTGGCCGAGCAGACGCGCTGAACCGTCCCTCTCGCCTCCAGCCCCGCGCCGGGGCGTGTCGCGGCGGTATCCGTGCGCGTGGATCCGACGCCCTGCGAAGAGGCCGCCGAGAGAGGGCGCCGCACGAGGGCGGGGCACGGCACGGCGCCAGCGGCGCCGTGGAACGGGGGACGCCCCCGGGCGGCTCCGGCGGGAGAGGCGAAGGAGCCGGTCGCTCTGCGAGGCGCGCGCCGGGCGGGGCCCCAATTTCCCCGCCCGTCACGCGCCTCGCATCCCTGCCGCGGCGCGTAGCTGCGGCGAAGTGTCGCCTTTGCTCCGCGCGGCGTCAGGGCCGCTTGCCGATAAGCGCGCTTATCGGCCCCGGAGCGGATGAAGTCCCGCTGCGCTTCGCTCCGCGGGGGCGCCCCTCCGGCCTCCGGGTCCGGCCTGCGGCCGGACCTTTGACATAACCGAAGGCTATGTCAAACCGCCGGGGGCGAGCGGAGCTCGCTACGCTCGGTCGCTGAAGGGCCTGATCACGTCGCTCGCGAACGCGCCGCCGCACGCGCCTGCGGTGCTCGCGAGCTGCGCTCCTCGGCCCGGCGCCGGTGCGGGCGAGCGCCGCGCCAGGCCATCGAGCAGCGGAGGCGTCGGCTACGCCGACGCGGCGCTTGAAGCGCTGGCACTGCGACCGCGAAGACCGGGGCGCGGACCACTGCGCTCCTCGCTTCGCTGCGGTGCTCGAGCACCGCGCCCCGTGCGTCCTCGCGCCAGCGCGACCGGGAGCCGCCGGGAGCGGCTAAGGAAAGAAGCCTCACGGCCCTTCTCGCCGAACTTCTTCTGCATCGGAGAGTCGAAATGGGGCCGTGTCTGCACTCGTGTACTACGCGCCCTGCGAAGAGCACGTCCAGAGCGGGGCACGGCACGGCGCCAGCGGGCGCCGTGGAGGGGAGCCGCCCCCGGCGGCTCCGGCGCGCGGGGCGAGGAAGGTGCGGGCGCGAGCACGGCGCGGGCCAGAGGCACCTCCTCGGACCTCCTCCTGTCGCGCACCGTGCAGCGCCCCGCGGCCCAAAGCTGCTTTGGGCCGCGCCGGCTGAAATGAGGAGCTCCGCTCCGCTTCGCGCAGGCCCCGCGCGCCTCCGGGGCATCGCCTCCGCTTCGCTGACGCTCGCTGCGGCGACGCCCTGCCGCCTAACAAGTTAGGCGGACACCGCCGAGGGCGAGCGGAGCTCGCTACGCTCGGTCACAGGGGGCCGGGAATGGCACGCGGCCCCTCCGGGCGGTTTCTCTTGACGGGTCGCCGCACCGCAACATAGTCTCTGAATGATGGCTCATTCAGCCGTGCCCCCCGCGGCGGGCCCGCGAGCCCGCAAGCTCACGATCCAGGACCGCCGGGCCCTTCCCGCCGCCGATCCCGAGAAGCGAAAGCGGCTCCTCCACGCCGCGGTGCAGACCTTCGGGCGCCGTGGGTTCCACGAGGCGAAGATCGCCGAGATCGCCGCGGAGGCGGGCGTCGCCGAGGGGACCGTCTACCTCTACTTCCGGAGCAAGGAAGACCTCCTCGGCTGCGTCTTCGACGAGACGATGGACGAGGTGCTCGGGGTGGCCCGGGCGATCCGGATGGCCCCGGGGACCGCCGCGGCGAAGCTGAAGGGGCTGGTGGGCCTCCACCTCTCCTTCATCGGGCAGGACCGCGACCTCGCCTCCGTCTTCCAGATCGAGCTTCGCCGGAGCGCGCGCCTCGTCGAGCGCTTCTCGAGGAGCCGGCTCACCGAGTACTTCCGTCTCCTCGACGGGGTCCTCAGGGAAGGGATCGCCTCCGGCGAGCTGCGGAAGGACCTCGACCCGCGCGTGGCCGTGAGGGTCCTCTTCGGCGCGGCCGACGAGATCCTCTCCGAGTGGCTCCTCTCGGGCGAGCCGAAGCCCGCAGCCGACGCGGAGAAGCTGGTGGGGACGCTCCTCCACGGCTTCCTCGCCTGTGAGAAGGAAGAGACCAGCCGGCGGGCTCCCCGCCGCAGGAGGACGACGAGTTGAGCCGAGCCGCATTCATCCTGGACGGAGCCCGCACCGCATTCGTGAAGGCCGGGACCGACTTCAAGGCCGTCCCCGCCACCGACCTGGGGCGAGCCGCCGCCATCGAGGCGATGGCCCGCTCGCGCGTGGAGCCGGGGGAGATCGACCAGGCCGTCTTCGGGAACATCGCGACGCCGCCCGACGCCGCGAACATCGGGCGCGTCGTCGCCCTGCGCGCCGGGATACCGAAGGAGAAGCCGGCCCACTCGGTGTCGCGCAACTGCGCGTCGGGGATCGAGTCGATCGTCCAGGCGGCCCGGCTCATCCAGACCGGGGAGGCCGACGTCGTCCTGGCCGGCGGCGTCGAGAGCATGTCGCTGATCCCCTTCATCTACCGCGAGGACGTGAAGGCGATCCTGACCGAGATCGGGATGGCGCGCTCGGCGGGAGCGCGGGTGCGGGCCTTCCGCAAGATGCCGTGGAAACAGCTCCTGAATCCCGTCATCGGCCTGAAGCTCGGCCTGACCGACCCGGTCTGCGGCCTGAACATGGGGGAGACCGCCGAGCTCCTCGCCAAGGAGGGCGGCCTCACGCGGGAAATGCAGGACGCCTTCGCCCTCCGCTCCCACCAGCGCGCCCAGGCCGCCCGGGAGCGGCTGGCCGAGGAGATCGTCCCCGTGCCTCTGCCGCCGGCGTTCGACAAGGTCGCGACGCTGGACAACGGTGTCCGCGAAGGGCAGACGATGGAGGCGCTCGCCAAGCTGAAGCCGTTCTTCGACCGCACCTACGGCACGGTCACGGCGGGCAACTCCTCGCAGATCACCGACGGCGCCGCCGCCGTCGTCGTCGCCTCGGAGGAGTTCGTCGCGAAGCGGAACCTGCCGGTGCTGGCCCGCGTCGCCGGCTGGGGAGCGGCCGGTCTCGAGCCGGAGAGGATGGGCCTCGGGCCGTCGCGCTCGACGCCGGTCGCCCTGAAGCACGCGGGCGTGCCGTTCGGGAAGATCGGTCTCGTCGAGCTGAACGAGGCTTTCGCGGCGCAGGTCCTCGCGAACCTTCAGGCCTTCGAGAAGGACCCGGAACTCGGGCCGGTGGACCCTGCGATCCTGAACCCCAACGGCGGCGCGATCGCGCTCGGTCACCCGGTCGGCGCCTCGGCGACGCGGCTCGTCCTGACGCTCCTGAAGGAGATGAAGCGCCGGAAGGTGGCGTACGGCCTCGCGACGCTCTGCATCGGGGGCGGCCAGGGGGCCACGATGGTCTTCGAGGGGGTGGCGTGATGGGCACGGATGCTGGTAACGCCTTCCGGCTCGAGGTCGAACCCGACGGCCTCGCGATCCTCACGTTCGACCTCCCGGGCGGCAGGGCGAACAAGTACTCGACGCCGGTGATGGCCGAGCTGGAGACCGTCCTCGACGGCCTCGCGAAGAGGAGCGACGTGAAGGCGCTCCTCCTCGTCTCGGGCAAGCCCGAGATCTTCATCGCCGGCGCCGACGTGAACGAGATCGCGAAGGCCTCCGACCCGGCGGCCATCGCGACGGGCGTGAGGCGGGGGCAGGAGATCTTCGGGAAGCTCGCGAACCTGCCGTTCCCGACGGTCGCGGCGGTCGAGGGGGCCTGCGTCGGCGGAGGCTGCGAGACCCTCCTCGCGATGGACTGGCGGCTCGCGTCCGACTCGAAGAAGACGCAGATCGGCCTCCCCGAGATCAAGCTCGGGATCCTCCCCGCATGGGGCGGGACGACGCGCCTGCCGAGGGTCGTCGGCCTCACGGCCGCGCTCGACGTCATCCTCGCCGGGAAGGTCGTCGACTCGAAGCGGGCGAAGCGGATGGGGCTCGTGGACGAGCTCGTCCCGGCGCCGATCCTCCTCGAGGCGGCGAAGAGGTTCGCCCGGGGCAAGTTCGGGACCCGGAAGAGAGCGAACGCCGCGCCCGACGGCGGGCCGCTCCGGGTCGCGCCGAAGACGGCGATGGACCGGTTCCTCGAAGGGGTGGGACGGCCGGTCGTCTTCCGGAAGGCCCGCGCGTCGGTGATGAAGGAGACGCACGGGAACTACCCGGCGCCGCTGGAGGCGCTCGAGGCGGTGAGGAAGGGGTTCGGCAGGCCGCTGGCCGAGGCCCTGGAGCTGGAGGTCGCGGGGGTGGGCCGCCTCGTGGGCACCCCGGCGATGCGGAGCCTCGTGAACCTCTTCTTCCGGATGGAAGACGTGAAGAAGGAGACGGGCGCCGCGGAGGGCGTGGCGCCCCGGGCCGTGAAACGGGTCGGCGTCCTCGGCGCCGGCGCCATGGGGGGCGGCATCGCCCAGCTCGCGGCCGACAAGGGATGGCCCGTCCGGATGAAGGACATCCGCCACGAGGCGCTCGCGGCCGGCTGGGCTCAGGCTGCGAAGATCTGGCAGGAGCGCGTGAAGCGCCGCCGGATGACCCGGACCGAGCTCGCCTCGAAGATGTCGCTCCTCTCGGGCGGGCTGGGGTGGGAGGGCTTCGACGCCTGCGACGTGACGATCGAGGCGGTCCTCGAGAAGCTCGCGGTCAAGCAGGCGGTCCTGAAGGAATGGGAGGCGGTCGCCAGGCCGGAGGCGATCTTCGCCTCGAACACCTCGACGCTCCCGATCACGGAGATCGCGAAGGCGGCGGAACGCCCCGAGCGGGTCGTCGGGATGCACTTCTTCAACCCGGTTCACAAGATGCCGCTCGTCGAGGTCATCTTCGGAGAGAAGACCGCGCCCGACGTGACGGCGACGATCTTCGACCTCGCGAAGAAGATGGGTAAGACGCCGGTCGTCGTGAAGGACGCGCCGGGCTTCCTCGTGAACCGGATCCTCTCGCCCTACCTCGGCGAGGCGGTGCGCCTCCTCCTCGAGGGGGTCTCGATGGAGGCGATCGACCGCGGGATGCGGGTCTTCGGGATGCCGGTCGGGCCGATCGAGCTCCTCGACGACGTCGGGATCGACGTCGCGGCCAAGGGGGCCGAGACGCTCTCGGTCGCCTGGCCCGATCGGATGCCGGTCGACCCGGCCTTCGGAAAGCTCGTCACGTCGACGCGCCTCGGCCGGAAGACGAAGAAGGGCTTCTACCGCTACGAGGGGGACAAGCGCGTCGGCCCCGACCCCGGGGCGTACACGGCGCTCGGGGTCGCTTCGCCCGGTTCCGCGAGCCTGTCGCAGGACGCCCTGGAGGCGCGATTGATCTACCCGATGGTGAACGAGGCGGCGTACTGTCTCGAGGACGGTATCGTGACGGGCCCCGACAAGCTCGACCTCGCGATGATCTTCGGGATCGGCTTCCCGCCGTTCCGCGGAGGCCTCTGCGCTTTCGCCGACTCGCGCGGCGCCGCCGCCGTCGCCGACGCCCTCTCCCGGCTCGCCTCGGAGAAGGGCCCCCGCTTCAAACCCGCCCCGCTCCTCGCCGACCTGGCGAAGCGGGGGAGCACGTTCTTCGGGAGGGAGTAGCCATGTCGACCGTCAAGACCGACAAGACCGACAAGACCGCCAAGGCCGAGACCGAGGCCCCGTCGTTCCTGAAGTCGCTCTACCAGGGGCGCTTCGACGAGACGCTCGTGTTCCCCTTCCCGGAGATCCCGGAGGACACGAAGGAGCTCGTCACGGCATTCGCCGACGCCTACCGCGACTTCGACGCCCAGCACATCGACTCCGAGAAGATCGACGCCGACCACTTCTTCCCGCGGGACGTCGTAAAGGGTCTCGGGGACCTAGGGGCGATGGGGATGTCGATTCCCGAGGAGTACGGCGGGAGCGGCTTCAGCGCGACCGCCTACTGCAAGATGATGGAGGTCATCGGGCCCCTGGACGCCTCGGCCGCCATCGTCGTCGGGGCTCACCAGTCCATCGGGATCAAGCCGCTCCTCCTCTTCGGGAGCGACGAGCAGAAGAAGAGGTGGCTCCCCGACCTCGCCACCGGGAAGATGGTCGGCGCGTTCTGCCTGACGGAGCCGGAAGCGGGCTCCGACGCCGCCTCGCTCAAGATGACCGCGGTCTACGACCCGGCGACGGACGAGTACGTCCTCGACGGGACCAAGCAGTGGATCTCGAACGGCGGGTTCGCGAAGTTCTTCACGGTCTTCGCGCGCATCCCGGAGGCGGGCGTCGAGAAGGGCTCGCACAAGGAGATCGCCTGCTTCGCCGTCGTCACGAACGACGACGGGACACTCCCCGGCCTCTCGCGCGGCGCGGAGGAGAAGAAGCTCGGCCTCTGCGCCTCCTCGACCTGCCAGATCATCCTCGAGGGGTGCCGCGTCCCCGCCTTCAACATCATCGGCGGCAAGGGGAACGGTTTCCGGGTCGCCGTGGAGACGCTCAACACCGGTCGGACGTCGCTCGGCGCGGGCGCCGTCGGCGGGTGCAAGCAGATGATCAAGCTGGCCGTCGAGCACGCGACGCAGCGCAAGCAGTTCAAGACCCCCATCGCCGAGTTCGAGATGATCCGGGAAAAGATCGCCGAGATGACGGCGCACACCTACGTCCTGGAGTCGATGGTCTACATGACCGCCGGCCTCGTGGACCGCAAGGCCGACTACTCGCTCGAGGGGGCCTGCTGCAAGGTCTGGGGCACCGAGCTCCTCTGGAAGACGATCAACGAGTCGCTCCAGATCGCTGGCGGCAACGGATTCATGAACGAGTACCCGTACGGGCGCGGGATCCGGGACAGCCGCATCAACATGATCTTCGAGGGGACGAACGAGATCCTCCGCCTCTTCATCGCGCTCACCGGGATGAAGGAGGCGGGAGACGTGCTGAAGGAGGTCCAGCACGCGCTCCACAAGCCGGTCGCCGAGTACGGCGTCCTCATCGGCCACGCGCAGAAGTGGATGCGCGGAGCCACCCACTACAAGCTCGACAAGGTCCACCCGTCGCTCGCCCCCGAGGCGGACCAGGTCGGCAAGTACGCGGCCGTCCTGCGCAACGCCTGCGAGACGATGGTCTACCGCAACAAGAAGAACGTCGTGAACCGGCAGTACCTCCTCCACCGGATTGCCGACGTCGTCATGGACCTCTACGCCCAGATCGCCGCGCTCTCGCGCGTGACGGCCTCCATCGAGAAGAAGGGGGAGGAGAAGGCGAAGGCGGAGATCCAGATCGTCCGCTGGTTCGCCTTCCAGGCGCGGCACCGGATGGTGGCGAACCTGAAGGCCCTCGACAAGCACAAGGACGACGAGGCGACCGCGATCAGCAGCGCGGCGTACGAGGCAGGCGGCTATCCCTTCGACCTCTGGGGCTGGTGAGGCTCGGGCGGGGGGCCGGGCTATGCCGGCTCCCCGCCGACGCTCTCCGGCTTCCCGGCGCGGCGCCGCGGCCGTGCCGGTCGTCACGCTCCCGATCCCGACCCCTTTCCCGGTCGGGCCGGTCAACGTCCACCTGATCCCGCTGGAGCCGGTCACCCTCGTCGACACCGGGCCCCTCACGGACGTGGCGTGGGACGGCCTCCGGCACGGGCTTGCGCGGCATGGGCTCTCGGTCGCTGACGTGGAGCGGGTTCTCCTCACCCACGGCCACCAGGACCACTTCGGCCTCGCCGCGCGGATCGAGCGGGCGGGCGGGGCGCGGCTCCTCGGCGGCCGCCTCGACCGGGGGCACTTCCGGGGCCGGCGCAACACGCGGCTCCTCCTCGAGGCGCTCACGCGGGCCGGTTTCGGCGCGCTGGAGCGGCTCGCGATGTCCGCCATGACCGTCGCCGTGGACCACTTCGCCGAGCCGCTCTCCTCGTGGGACGAGCTCGCCGGAGGCGAGGTCCTGCCGGGCGACGGCTGGTCGGTGGTCGTCCGGTCGGTCCCCGGCCACACTCCGGGGAGCCTCACGTTCGAGGTGCCGGAGGCGGGAGTGATCTTCACGGGAGACACGGTCCTGCGCGACATCACGCCGAACGCGATCGTCGACGAGGACCCCGAGAAGCCGGGCGAGGCCTTCCGGAGCGTCAGCCGCTACTTCGAGTCGCTCGACGCCATCGACGCCGGCGCCTCCACGATGCTGACCGGTCACGGCCGCCGGATCCCCGACTTCGTCGCCCACCGCGCGAAGCTCGAGGGGAAGTACGCCTTCCGCACCGGTCAGATCGAGCGCGCCCTCGCCGGACCTCCGAAGACCGTCGCCGACCTCTGCCGGAAGATCTTCCCGACCGTCCGCCCGATGGACCTCTACCTCGCCTACTCCGAGGTCCTCGGCTTCCTCATGTACCTGGAAGACCTCGGCCGCGCCGAGAGGATCCGCGGCCCCCTCCGGGACCGCTGGACCCGGGGGTCAGGTCTGCACCCTACGCTCTACGGCGCGCCGTAGAGCGTAGGGTGCAGACCTGACCCCGAGCTCCAGCCTCCCGCCAGGGCTCGGCGGACGAGGGCGAGGGCGCGGGCGACGGCGTCGGGGAGGGTCTCGCCGGCGGCGAGCCAGGCGGTGACGGCGGCCGAGAGGAGTCCGCCGGCGCCGCAGGACGGGGAGGCGTCGGCGCGCGGCGCCTCGAAACGGTGCCAGGTGCGGCCGTCGAGGAGGCCGTCGACGACGGTCGGGCCCTCCGCGCAGCCGCCGGTGAGGAGGACGGCGCCGGGGCCGAGAGCCTGGATGCGGCGGGCGGCCGCCTTCGCGTCGGCCTCCCCGCGAACCGCGAAGCCGGCGAGGACGGAGGCTTCGAGGAGGTTCAGCGTCAGGAGCGTGGAACCCGGCAGCAGGTCGTGAACGAGCGCCTGGAGGACGGTCGAGCGGACGAGCCGGACGCCCGAGGCGGGTGCGAAGCCCGGATCGACGACGGTCGGCGCGGGCGCGGCGGCGAGCGCTCTGGCGACGGCCCTGGCCGCCGGGACGTTCGTCAGGAGGCCGACCTTGACGGCCGAGGGGGGGCCGGACTCGAGGCTGGCCTCGAGGGAGGCCCGGAGCGCCGCCACGGGGATGTCGTGCACCGGCCCGGGCCGCCTCAGCCCGTGGACCGTCGTGGCGGTGACGACCCCGGAGCCGGAGACGCCGAGGGCGTCGAAGGCGAGGAGGTCGGCGGCGAGCAGGCCGCCGCCGGGGTCCGCGGCCGAGATCGCGAGGGCGCACGGGACGGGCATCCCCGTGAGTTTAGACGCACCTCCTGCTATCCTCGGCGTCCGGGAGGACGTCAGAAAGTGGCTGAAGAAACGCACGCCCCGACCCCGCTCGCGGCCGGCGCGCCGGCCCCGCCGTTCAAGCTCCCCGGTCGATCCGGCACCGAGGTCGCCCTGTCGGACTTCGCCGGGAAGGGCCACGTCCTCGTCTACTTCTACCCGAAGGACGACACCCCCGGCTGCACGAAGGAAGCCTGCAGCCTTCGGGACGGCTTCTCGGAGCTCAGGGAGGCCGGGGTCACCGTCCTCGGCATCTCGCCGGACGACGCCGACTCGCACAACGCCTTCGCCGGCAAGTACGAGCTCCCGTTCGAGCTCCTCACCGACGCCGACCACGCGGTCCACGAGGCGTACGGGGTCTGGGGCAAGACGCCCTGGGGCGTCGGGACGATCCGCAGGTCGTTCCTCGTGGGACCCGACGGAAACCTCGTCCAGGTCTTCGAGAAGGTGGACGTGGAGAACCACGCCGCCCAGGTCCTCGCCGAGCTGAAGCCCGCACCGATGGCGGAAGCGAAGGCAGCCGTCGGCGCAGCCGTGGAGGCCGCGGAGGCGGCCGTGACCTCGGTCGTGGCCGAGACGAAGAAGGCCGTCCGCGGGGCGATGAAGAGCCCCGAGGTGAAGAAGGCCGTGGCCGCGGCGAAGAAGGCCGTGGCCGACGTGAAGCGGCAACCCTCCGTGAAGAAGGCCGTCGCGGGCGCGCAGAAAGCCGTCGCCGAAGCGAAGAAGGCCGTGGCCGATGCGAAGAGCCAGCCCTCCGTGAAGAAGGCCGTCGCCGATGCGAAGAAAGCCGTGGCCGGAGCCAGGAAGGCCGTAGCCGACGTCCGCCGCAAACCCGCCGTGAAGCGTGCGGTGGCGAAGGCGAAGAAGGCCGTGGCCGACGTCAAGCGACAGCCCTCGGTGAAGAAGGCCGTCGCCTCCGCGAAGAAGGCCGTGGCGAAGGCGAAGACCGCCGCCGCGAGGAAGCCGCAGGGTGCCTTCGCGAAGCTCCTCGCCCTCGTGACGCCGAAGGCGAAGGGCGCGAAGACGGCCCCGAAGCGCAAGGGCACGGCGACACCGAAGGCCGCCCCGGCGAAGAAGACCGCGAAGACGGTCGCGAAGAAGACGGCCGTGAAGACCGTGAAGAAGGCGGTTCCCGCCCGGAAGGCCGTGAAGAAGGCGGTCCCCGCGAGGAAGGCCGTGAAGAAGGCCGCGCCGAAGATCCCGGCGCGGAAGAAGGCCGCCCGCCGCTGAATGGAGAGCACTCCCGCGGAGACGTTCCGGGTGACCGAGCGTGCCCTGGCGGCGATACGCGCCGCCGGGCTCGACCCGTCGCTCACGTTCGTCGTCGTCCAGCACGTACTCGGTTGCGGCGGCTCGGGCTACCGGCTCGTGTTCCGCGACGCCCCTCTCGACGGGGGAGCGCTCGTCGCCGGCCCGGAAGGGCTCCGAATCTCGCTCGACCTCTATTCGCTCCGCCGCCTCGAAGGGGCGGCTCTCGACTACGACCTCGAAAAGGAGACCGAGGGCTTCTGGCTCGACCACCCGGACGCGGCGTTCGCCGCGTTCTGCTGAGTCGGCCCGGCCCCGACCGAACCCATGTCCAAGGACAAGCTCTCCCGGAAGGACCTGAAGGAAAACGAGCTCGAGCACGCCCTCGTCGGCGCGCGCGACTACGTCGTCAGCCACGAGGCGCAGGCGAAGCGGTGGACGGTCCTGGCCGTCGCCGTCGTCGTCCTCGTCGGCCTCGTCTGGGGAGGCCTCGCGCTCCGGAGCCGGCGGCTCGACGCGAGGCTCTCGGCGGCTCTCGCCGCGTTCGACGCCCCGCTCGTCACGGACGCGAAGGCGCCGCTCCCCGGCGTCACCGTCTACAAGGACGCCGCCGAGCGGCTCGAGGCGGCGAAGAAGCTGCTCCGCGAGCTCGCCGACGACGCCCCCGGCTCCTCGGCCGGCCAGGCCTCGCGAACGATGCTCCTCGCCCTCGAGGGAGGGGCGGCGCCGCCGGCCAGGCTCCGCGACGGCGCGCGCGACCTCGCGAAGCGAGCCCCGGGCTCGATCGCCTCGGGCGTCGCGGCCCTCTCCTTCATCGAGTCGGAGGCGGCCGCGGGCCGGGTGAAGGAAGCCATCGCCTCCGCGAAGTCGTACCTCGACTCGTCCAACCCGCCGCTCCCGAAGGACGTCCTCCTCTTCACCCTCGCGCGTCTCTACGAGAAGGACGGCCAGGTGGCGGACGCGAAATCGAGCTACCAGCGGGTGGTCTCCGACTTCCCCGACTCGCCGATGCGCTTCGAGGCGCAGCAGAAGGTCCAGGGGCTCTGAGGCGTCCGGCGTGAGCCCGAGGGCCCTCGTAGTCGTCCTCGACGGCGTCGGTGTCGGCGCGCTTCCGGACGCGGGCCTCTGGGGCGACGGGGGAGCGAACACTCTCCGAAACGTCCTGGGGGCGGTCCGGCCGGCCGTGCCGAACCTGGCGGCGCTGGGCCTTCTCCACACCCTCTACGGCGACGGGACGAACGGTCTCCCGGCGCCGTCGGGGGCTTACGGGAGGCTGGCGGCCGCCGCGCCCGGGAGGGACACGACGTCGGGGCACTGGGAGCTGATGGGCCTCCCCGTCGACGAGCCCTTTCCGACCTACCCCGACGGGTTCCCGGCGGACGTCCTCGAGGGCTTCGAAGCGGCGATCGGCCGGCGGACCCTGGGGAACCGCGCGGGGTCCGGGCTCGTCGTCCTCGACGAGCTCGGGGCCGAGCACGTCAGGACCGGCCGGCCCATCGTCTACACCTCGTCCGACTCGGTGTTCCAGGTCGCCGCGCACGAGGAGATCGTCCCCGTGGAGACCCTCTACCGATGGTGCGAGGCGGCCCGGGCGGTCCTCGACGGGCCTCACCGCGTCGGGCGGGTCATCGCCCGGCCCTTCGTGGGGGTCCCGGGGAGCTTCCGGCGGACCGGCCATCGGCGCGACTTCGCCGTTCCGCCACCCGGGGAGACCCTTCTCGACCGCCTCCAGGCGGCTGGGAAGCGGGTCCTCGCGATCGGGAAGGTCGCGGAGGTCTTCGGGGGCCGGGGCGTGACGGAGTCGATTCCGACCGACTCGAACCGCGAGGGAATCGAGACGGCGCTCGAAGCGATGCGCGACGACGGGGGCGACCTCGTCTACGCGAACCTGCGCGACTTCGACGCGCGCTACGGCCACCGCAACGACGCGAAGGGGTTCGGGCGGGCCCTGGAGGAGCTGGACGGGCTCGTCCCGGCGCTCCTCGCGGCGCTTCGTCGGGACGACCTCCTCGTCCTGACGGCCGACCACGGGTGCGACCCGACCGACGTCTCGACCGAGCACACGCGCGAGTACGCCCCCCTCGTGGCGACCGGCGCGGGAATCGCTCCCGGCGCGGACCTCGGGACGCGCGAGACTCTCGCCGACGTCGCGGCGACCCTCGCTGCGCACCTCGGTGTCCCGCCCCTCGCCGGCCGCAGCTTCCTCGAAGACCGCTAGAGGAGCGGAGCGGACGCCGCCGGCGAGCGCTTCTCGGGTATCCTTCCCCGATCGCGTCCTACCACCCCCTCCAGGCGCTCGACGTCGTCCCCGCCCCCCGGCGACTCACCGGGAGAACGGGGGACGCGCCGTGAGGCCCGTGAGTGGGCCGATGCGCGACGCGACGCCCCACGAACGCTGACCCCGCCCCCAGGAGGCTTCCTTGGACCGATTCACCGGTTTCATCGGACTCGCCGTCATCCTGCTCGCCTGTTTCGCCCTCTCGCGCGACCGCAAGCGCATCCGCTGGGCGACCGTCGGGCTGGGCGTCGTCCTTCAGTTCTCGCTCGGCTGGCTCGTCATCTCCTGGGACTGGGGCGTGCGCGCGCTGAAGGCCTTCTCCGAGGCCGTGACCGGCGCCGTCGCCTACTCGGACCAGGGCGCGGCGTTCGTCTTCGGCTGGCTGGCCGGGCCGCAGGACGCGATCGGGACGGCGACCGGGCTCCCCGCCGGGGGGATCATCTTCGCGTTCAAGGTCATGCCCATCGTGATCTTCATCGCGTCGTTCTTCACGATCCTCTACTACCTCGGGGTCATGCAGAAGATCGTCGGGCTCTTCGCGTCGCTCATGACGAAGCTCCTGAGGATCTCCGGGGCGGAGTCGCTCGCCGTCACCGCGAACATCTTCATCGGCCAGACGGAGGCTCCGATCATCGTCGCGCCCTACGTCCCGAAGATGACGAACTCGGAGATGCTGACCATGATGATCGGGGGGATGGCGAGCATTTCCGGCGCCGTCCTCCTCGCCTACACGGCGATGGGGATCCCGGCGTCCTATCTCATCACCGCGTCGGTCATGTCGGCCCCCGCCACCATCGTCATCGCCAAGATGCTCCGCCCCGAGACGGAAGAGCCGATGACCGCGGGTTCCGTGAAGCTCGAGGTGACGAAGGAGCACGCGAACGTGATCGAGGCGGCCGCGGCCGGGGCCTCGCAGGGCGTCTCGCTCGCCATCAACATCGTCGGGATGCTCATCGCGTTCATCGCCCTCATCGCCCTCTTCAACGGCGGGCTCTCCTGGCTCGGGGCGAAGGTGGGGCTCCCCGACCTCTCGCTGCAGTGGCTCTTCTCGCGGGCCCTCTGGCCCCTCGCCTGGATCATGGGCGTGCCGACCGAGGACTGCTCGAAGGTGGCCCGGCTCATCGGCTTCAAGACGGTCCTGAACGAGTTCGTCGCCTACGCGGAGATGTCGAAGATCCCGGTGACGGAGTGGACCGAGAAGGGGCGGCTCATCGCCTCGTTCGCGCTCTGCGGCTTCGCGAACTTCTCCTCGATCGGCATCCAGATCGGCGGCATCGGGGGCCTCGCGCCGTCGCGCAAGAGCGACATCGCGCGGCTCGGCCTCTGGGCCCTCCTCGGCGGGTCCCTGGCGACGTTCATGAGCGCGACGATCGCCGGCATCCTCCTCGGCTGAACGGAAGGAGAGAGAGATGGACGCTCGCTTCGCCGAGACCGTCGAGTTCCTCCGCGCGCGGATCGCCGTCCCGCCCGTCGTCGGCGTCATCCTCGGCTCGGGCCTCGGCGACTTCGCCGCCTCCGTCGAGAACCGGCTCGAGATCCCCTACGCGCAGATCCCGGGCTTCCCGGCCTCGGCCGTCGTCGGCCACGCCGGGACCCTCGTCGCCGGGACGCTCGCGGGCGTCCCGCTCGTCGTCCTGTCGGGGCGGATCCACTATTACGAAGGGCACCCGATGCCGGCCGTCGTCATGCCCGCGCGCGTCCTCGGCCTCCTCGGCTGCCGCGACGTCGTCGTGACGAACGCGGCCGGCGGCATCGACAGGTCGTTCTCGGCCGGGGACCTGATGCTGATCTCCGACCACGTCAACCTGTTCGGGACGAACCCGCTCGTCGGGCCGAACGACGAGACGTTCGGCGCGCGGTTCCCCGACATGTCCGACGCCTACCGCGCGGACCTTCGGAAGCTCGCGAAGGCCGTGGCCCGGAGGGTCCGCGTGCCGCTCCGGGAGGGCGTCTACGTGGGCGTCGCGGGACCGTCGTACGAGACGCCCGCGGAGATCCGCGCGTTCCGGACGCTCGGGGCGAGCGCGGTGGGGATGTCGACCGTCCCCGAGGTGATCGCCCTCGCCCACATGGGGGTCGGGGTCCTCGGCATCTCCTGCATCACGAACATGGCCGCGGGCGTCCTGAAGCGGCCCCTCCGCCACGACGAGGTCCTCGAGACGACTCGCCGCGTGAAGGACCGTTTCGTGAGGCTCCTGACCTCCCTCGTCGCCGCGATGGGGGAGGGGCGCTCGCCCGACCAGCTCGTCGTCGTGCCCGCCCGAAGGCTGCGCGTGCCGGCCGCGAAGGCGAGACGGACCGGGAAGGCGGCTCCAGGGAGGACGCCGGGACGGGCCCCGGGACGTCCGTCCGGAAAGGCCGCGACGCCGGCGAAGGCCGCCCCGCGGCGGAGGAAGTGAAGCCATGACCTCTGACCTTCTCACCCCCGCCGAGAGGGACGCCCTCGTCTCCGCGGCGACCGCGGCGCGCGAGCGGGCCGTGGCGTCCTACTCCCGGTTCCAGGTCGGCGCGGCGCTCCTCGCCGCCGACGGGCGCGTCTTCACGGGCTGCAACGTCGAGTCCTCCAGCTACGGTCTGACCATCTGCGCGGAGCGGACGGCGGTCGTCAAGGCCCTCTCCGAGGGGGCCCGCGGGTTCCGGGCCGTGGCCGTCGTCACCGGGGCCGACGCGCCGACGTCCCCCTGCGGCGCCTGCCGGCAGGTCCTCTGGGACCAGTGCCGCGACCTCGTCGTCGTCATGTCGACCACGGGAGGGGCTCTCGAGGAGACGACGCTCGCCGCGCTCCTCCCGCGCGCCTTCGAGCTGTGAGGGGCCGGTCGATGCGCAAGGCCGCCCTCCTCGCAGCCCTTCTCCTCGCCCTCCCGTCGTTCGGCGCCCCGCCCCCGCCGGAGCCTCCGGTCCGGCAGGCCTGCGACCTCGTCGTCGTGGCCGGCGCCGCCCTCCCGATGGACCCGGCCTTCAGCGTCCGCGGCGAGACCGCCGTCGCGATCCGCGGGGGGGAGATCCTCGCCGTGGGCGACCCGGCCGCGATCGACGCCGCGTTCCTTCCGGAAGCGCGGATCGTGCGCGAGGGGGGCGTACTCCTCCCCGGCTTCGTCAACACCCACACCCACGCGGCGATGAACCTGCTGCGCGGGATCGCGAACGACAAGCCCCTCATGGAGTGGCTCCGGAAGTACATCTTCCCGGCCGAGGCGAAGAACGTCTCCCCGGAGTTCGTGAAGGCGGGGACCGACCTCGCCTGCCTCGAGATGATCCGGGGCGGGACGACGACGTTCGCGGACATGTACTACTACGAGTCCGACGTGGCCGAGTCGGTCGACCGGGCGGGGCTGCGCGCCGTCCTGGGCGAGACCTGGCTCGACTTCCCGGCGCCCGGGCACGCGAACCTCGAGGAGTCGAAGACGGTCACGCGCGCCTTCCTCGAGAAGTGGAAGGGACACCCGCGCATCACGGCCGCGATCGCGCCTCACGCTCCCTACACGTGCAGCCGCGAGACGCTCCTCGCGGCGAGGGCCCTCGCCGACGAGTACGGTGCGCCCCTCCTGACGCACGTCTCCGAGACGCGCGACGAGCAGAAGGAGATCCTCGAGAAGTACGGGAAGAGCCCCGTCGAGTGGCTCGACGAGATCGGCTTCCTGGGTCCGCGCCTCTCGGTCGCCCACGGTGTCTGGCTCTCGCCCGCCGACATGAGGGTCCTCGCGGAGCGGAAGGTGAGCCTCTCGCACAACCCGGAGTCCAACATGATGCTGGGGTCCGGCGTCGCGCCGGTGGCGGCCGCCCGGAAGGCGGGCGTCGTCGTCGGACTCGGGACGGACGGCGTCGCGGGCTCGAACAACGACCTCGACATGTTCGACGCGATGGACTTCGCCGGCAAGCTCGCGAAGGTCTCGGCGCACGACCCGACGGCGCTCACCGCGCCGGAGCTCCTCCGCATGGCGACGATCGAGGGGGCGAAGGCCCTGGGCCTCGACCGCCTCGTCGGCTCGCTCGAGGCCGGCAAGCGTGCCGACCTGATCGTCGTCGACCTGGAGAAGGCCCACGTCCAGCCCGTCTTCGACCTCCCGTCGACCGTCGTCTACGCCTCCCGCGCGGGCGACGTCTCCCTGACCGTCGTCGACGGGAAGGTGCTCTGGGACGGAGTCCGCGCCCGGACGCTCGACGAGGCGAAGGTCCTCGCCGCGGCGAAGGTGTGGCGGGGGAAGATCCGGAAGTCGCTCGAGGAGAGCGGAGAGAAGAAATGAGCCTCGTCGTTCGGACGATCGTGAAGAAGCGCGACGGCGGCGAGCTGTCGGAAGGGGAGATCCAGGACTTCGTCGCCGGAGTCACCGACCGCACGGTGACGGACGAGCAGGCGGCCGCGCTCCTGATGGCGATCTGCTGCCGCGGGATGACGACCGCCGAGACGGCGGCGCTCACGTTCGCGATGATGCGGTCGGGCGACACCTGGGACCTCTCCGGGCACGGCTTCGTGGCCGACAAGCACTCGACCGGCGGCGTGGGCGACAAGTCGACGCTGGTCCTCGCCCCGCTCCTGGCCGCCTGCGGCGTGAAGACCGGGATGATGTCGGGGCGCGGGCTCGGGCACACCGGCGGGACGCTCGACAAGCTCGAGGCGATCCCCGGCTTCGTGACGGGGCAGTCGAAGGAGGCGTTCGACCGGCTCCTCGAGACCGTCGGCTGCGCGCTCATCGCCGCCACGGACACGGTGGCGCCGGCCGACCGCCGGCTCTACGCCCTGCGAGACGTGACCGGAACGGTCGAGTCGATCCCCCTCATCACCGCCTCCATCCTCTCGAAGAAGCTGGCGACGGGAGCCCACGCCGTGGTCTTCGACGTCAAGACGGGGAACGGCGCGTTCATGCAGGAACCGGAGGCCGCGCACGTCCTCGGCCGGGCCCTCGTCGACACGACGCGCGCCACGGGGCGCAAGGCGAGCGGCTTCGTCACCGCCATGGACAGGCCCGTCGGGGCCGCCGTCGGGAACGCGAACGAGGTCGAGGAGTCGATCCGGCTCCTCCGGGGCGACGGCCCCGCCGACCTGCGCGAGAACGTCCTCCTCCTCGGCGCCGACCTGCTCGTCGCCGCCGGCGCGGCGGGCTCGGCGAAGGAGGCCCGCAAGCGGCTGAACGCGGCCCTGCAGGACGGAACCGCGCTGGAGACTTTCGCCAGGGTCATCGTCGCGCAGGGAGGGGACCCGGCCGTCTGCGACGACCTCTCCCTCCTGCCGCAGGCCGTGGCGAGGCACGAGGTGAAGGCCGCCGACGGCGGGACGATACGGAGGGTCGCGACGCGCGAGCTGGGGCTCCTTTCGATCGAGATCGGCTGCGGCCGGGCGCGCAAGGACGACGTCGTCGACCCCGCCTCCGGCTTCCGGATCCTGAAGAAGACGGGGGAGGCGGTCGAGGCCGGCGAGCCGCTCGTCGTCGTCGAGCTTGGTCCGAAGACGTCGCTCCCGAAGGGCTACGCCGAGCGCCTCGCGGCCTGCTGGGAGATCGGCGAGGCGGATGGCGCCCGGCCGCCGCTCCCGTTCGTCGTCGAGACTCTCTGAAGGCGCCGACGGCGCTCCCTCGTGAGGTCCGCGGCTGCGGGGGCCGCGGACGTCAGCCGGGGGGCCGCTTCGTCGTCACGCCCGCGTTGGTGTCGCCTCTCCGGATCTGCTGTTCGTCGACGCTCCCGTAGCGCGCCTCGCAGAAGTGGCGGAGGATGGTCATGACGTTCGGCTGGCGCTCGGCGATCGACTCGAGGGCGGCCCGGTCCAGGGCGAGGAGCTCGCAGGCCGTCGCCGCCGTGATCGTGGCGCTGCGGGGCTTGCCGGTCAGGATCGAGACCTCGCCGAAGAAGGCCCCCTCGTACATCTCGCGGACCTTGTGGTAGTGGCCCGAGGGGTCCTTCACGAACGCCTTGACGGTTCCGGTCGTCAGGACGAAGAGGGAGTCCCCCGGCGCCCCCTCGGCGACGATCACGTCCCCGGCCTCGTAGGTGAGGAGCTCGAGGCCCTTGATGAACTCGACGAGCTCCTCGCTCGAGAAGTCGCTGAAGAGGGGGCTCGTCACCATGCCGAGCGCCGCCTCCTCGCCGAGCGGGTGAAGGCTGCGCGGCGCCGTCTCTGCCGCAGTCTCGGGAGGAGCCCCCTCCTCGCCGCCGAAGTCGACGACGAACGGGGCCGGCGAGGAGGGCATCGGGTTCGGTTCCGGCGCCGGCAGGGGCTGAGGGGTGGGCCGGGACTCCAGCTCCACGCGGCGTCTCATCGCCCCGGCGCGGAGCTTGTAGCTCTGGGTCGACTCGTCGTCGCGCTGTTTCACGAGGCTGGCGAGCTTCTCCTCGACCTTCGTGAGCGAGGGGTCGAGGCGCTGGACCTTCTTGAGGACCGCGATGGCCTTCCCGACGAACCCGGAGCTGGCGTACTCGTCGGCGAGCTTCCAGAGGAGCTCGACCGCCTCGCGGGGCTTCCCGTCGAGGGCGAGGACGTCGGCGAGCTGCTGCCGGGTCTGGGCGTTCGCGGGGTCCTTCGCGAGCTGCCCGCGGAGGACTTTCGCGGCGCGGCCGTAGTTGCGTTTCGCGATCAGCTCGGCGACGTCGTCGCCGCCGGAAAGCCACGAAAAAGCCATGGATAGCGCTCCGGGGGCGACGGTAGGGCAGGCCCCGGATGCTGTCAAGGAAGAGGAAGGCTACACTCGGGCCTGCCGTGCCGGGGCGCCGGCAGAGACGACGATGCCGAAAATCCTGGTCGTCGACGACGACGAGATGAATCGGGACATGCTGTCCCGCCGGCTCCTCAGGAAGGGCTACGAGGTCGTCCTCGCGGTGAACGGGCTCGAGGCGATCGAGCGGACCGCTGCCGAGCGGCCGGAGCTGATCCTGATGGACCTCTCGATGCCCGTCCTCGACGGCTACGAGGCGACCCGGCGGCTCAAGAGAGACGGTGAGACGGCGTCGATCCCGATCATCGGCCTCTCGGCGCACGCGATGGTCGGCGACCGGGAGAAGGCGCTCGCGGCCGGCTGCGACGACTACGACACGAAGCCCGTCGAGCTGCCGCGCCTCCTCGGCAAGGTCGAGGCGTTCCTCTCCCCTGACTGAGCAGGCTCACCGGCTTCCGGCGAGGATCGCTTCCAGGAACGAACGGATCTCGGGCGGGACCGACGTGAAGTGCAGGCCGAAGCCCTTCGTCGTGTGCTTCGGCGTGGAAACCTTGCCGTAGAGCTCTCCCGGGAGGGCCGAGCCGTCCCGCGCGACGAAGCGGAGGCGGAGGTTGCGGTAGGGGTCCGGACGCTCGCGCGACTCGATCTCCGCCTCCTTCATCGAGAGCTTCACGAGAAGCCCTCCCGACTCCGGCCCGTCGACACGCTTGCCGGAGATCGTCGCGAAGCGGACTGCGAGCGGGCCTCGCAGCGCGACGAGGGGCTCGTCCCGCGCGGGCAGGTAGACGTCGAAGCCGCCGGCGACCCCCCGGACGTCCCAGGCTGAGACCGGCTTCTCGAAGCCCTTCATCTGGACGACGACCTCGTTGCCGACGGAGAGCGCGCTCCCTCCCTCGCGCCGGGTGCGGTCGCTGACGAGGATCTGACCGCCCACCGTGTAGGACTCGATTCGCGCGGTGAGGTTCACCGGGCTCCCGACGACGCCGTACTTGGCCCGCTTGTCGGAGCCGATGTTCCCGACGACGACCTCTCCCGTGTGGATGGCGATCCCCATCTCGACGGCGGCGAGCCCCTCGCGGCGGTTGAACTCGTTCACGCGCTCCATCGCGCGCTGCATCTCGACCGCGCAGGCGACGGCCCGGAGGGCGTCGTCCTCGCGCTGGACCGGCGCGCCGAAGATGGCGAGGATGGCGTCCCCGATGAACTCGTCGATCGTCCCCTGGTGGGAGAGGAGGATGTCGGCCATCGTCCCGAGGTAGTTGTTCAGGAGGCGGACGACGCGGTCCGGGGGCAGCCGGTCGGCGAACTGCGTGAAGCCCCGGAGGTCGGACATGAGCAGGGTCACCTTGCGGGTCTCGCCCCCGAGCTTCAGCCCCTCGGGAGTCTGGAGGAGTCGCTCGACGACCTCGTTCGAGAGGTAGCGGCCGAACGTCTCGAAGATGAACCGGTTCCTGACCTCGAGGTCCCAGGCGAGCGAGCTGATCCGGGCCTTCGCCCTCGCGAGGGTGAGCTGGGTGGCGAGCCTCGCGAGGACGACGGGGAAGTCGAGAGGCTTGGTGACGTAGTCGTTCGCGCCGAGCCTGAGGGCCGTGACGACGTCGTTCGAGTCGTCGCGGGCGGTCGCCATCACGACCGGCAGGTCGGCGGCGGCGTGGCGGCTCCTGAGGTCGCGCAGGACCTCCAGCCCGCTCATTCCGGGCATGACGACGTCGAGGAGGACCAGGTCGAACGGCGTCTCCTCGAGGAGGCGCAGGGCCTCGGGTCCGCTCGCGGCGGTGGCGATGGTGAAGCCGTGTCCCCGCAGCCGGCGCGAGAGCATCTCCCGGTTCTCGTCGTTGTCGTCGACGACGAGCACGTGCGCCGCCTCGACGGGCTCGGAGGAAGCGAGGTCGACGTCGAGACGCCGGACGGGCCCCGTCGCCGCCTGGGCCGCGGCGAGGGCCGAGGGCTCGGCCGGAACGGGGAGGGGCGTCCGGGCGTCGCCGGGAGGCAGGGGGGGCGGCTCCCACGAGGTCTCGGCGGGTTCGCCGGCAGGACCGGGGAGAAGCCTCTCGGGCAGCCCGTCCACCATGCCGAGGAGGCGGTGCGTGGCCGCCTGGATCTTGCCGAGGTCCTCCGCCCAGCCGGTCTGCCCGGAGGCGAGGGCGTCCTCTTCCAGCATCTCGGCGTAGCCGAGGATCTGGTGGATCGGCGTCCGCATGTCGTGCCGGAGCCGGGCGAGGAGCTCGTCGGGAACGAGACGGTTTCCCTCGCCGAGGTTGGTCTGCGGCTCGGGGGCGGCGAAGGCCTTGTCGAGGAGGCTCTCGTCGGACATCGAATCGAGTGTATCGCCCGCGCTGGCCCCGGTCGCGGAACGATATACTTCCCGCTGCGTGAGACAGGGGGACAACAAGGGCGTGAACGAGCTGTATCGGGAGCTCCTGCCTCTCGGACGTGAAGGCGTCGTCCCCGCCGGCGAGGAGCTCTGGCAGGAGGGCGCCAAGGGCGACACGGTCATCCTCCTCGTCGAAGGGACCTTCGAGGTCCTCCAGACGTCCCCCACCGGCGAGGACGTGGTCCTCAGGATGGCCCGGGCCGGCGACGTCCTCGGCGAGATCGCCTGCCTCGACGGCGGGGCGCGGTCGGCCGGGCTCCGAGCCGCCTCCGACTGCCGCATCCGGACGATCGCGGCGGAGGAGTTCCGGAGCTTCGTGAGGAGCCGGCCGCACCTCCTCGAGGAGCTCTTCCGCATCGAGTCCCAGCGGATTCGGAGCCTCTCGCGGATGGTGATGCAGAGCCAGCACCGCGCCATCACCGACCGGCTCACGTCGCTCTACAACTACGGGTTCTTCATCGAGCGCCTCGATCTCGAGCTCGAGCGGGCCGTCCAGATGAAGGACGCGGTCAGCGTCGTCCTCTTCGACATCGACCACTTCAAGGTCTACAACGACACGAACGGCCACCCGGCCGGCAACGTCGTCCTCGTCCAGGCCTCCGACCTCCTCCGGCGGACGGCGCGTCGCGGCGACATCGTCGCCCGGTTCGGGGGCGAGGAGTTCGTCATCCTCCTCTACGGCGCGTCGCGGCGCGAAGCCCATCAGGTGGCCGAGGCGGCGCGGGCGCGGGTGGAGGCGACGGAGTTCGCCGGCGGCGAGAAGCAGCCGCTCGGGCGCGTCACGATCAGCGGCGGCGTCGCCTGTTTCCCGGCCGACTCGGCGAGCCCCACCGACCTCTTGAAGGCGGCCGACGTGAGGCTCTACAAGGCGAAGGCCGCAGGCCGCAACCGCGTCGAGGCCGGGCTGGAGCCCCGGGAGGGCGAGGAAGTCCCGAAGGGACGCTGAGGGCCGCCCGGGGGGCGCGCTTTCCGCGGGGCGCTGTTCGCAGCCCCCCGGCCCCCCCGGATCCTCGCCGGATCCTCGCTTCGGGTCGTCCTCGGACGCTGAGGGTATCCTCCCCGCGTGCTCTACCGGCTCGAGCGCGTCCACAAGGGCTTCGGAACGAAGACCGTCCTCTCGGGCGCCACCTGGCAGCACGATCCCGGGCGCGTCGCGGGTCTCGTCGGCCGCAACGGAGCGGGCAAGTCGACCCTCCTGCGGATCGTCCAGGGGCTCGTGGAACCCGACGCGGGGCGCGTCCTCGTCGCGGGCGGAACGACGTTCGCCTCCCTCGAGCAGGCCGTCGAGCCCGAGGGAGAGGAACCTCTCCGCGACTTCGTGGCCCGCGCGCAGGAAGGGCTTCGCGGCCTCGAGGGCGAGATGCGGCGCCTCGAGGGGGCGATCGCCGCGGCCGCCGCCTCGCCCGGGGCGGCCGGGGCCGTCGAGCCGCTCCTGGCCGAGCACGACGCCCTCCGCGAGCGCTTCGAGCGTAACGGGGGCTACGAGGCCGACGCGCGCGTCGACCGCGTCCTCCTCGGCGTCGGGCTGCCGCGGGAGACGTGGGAGCGCCCCGTGGGGGAGCTGTCGGGCGGGCAGAAGCACCGGGCCCAGATGGCGCGGCTCCTCCTCGGCGACGCGACGGTCCTCCTCCTGGACGAGCCGACGAACCACCTCGACGTCGCGGGCCTCGAGTTCCTCGAGACCTGGCTCGTCGAGCGGAAGGCGTCGGCCGCGCAGGCGGCGCTCGTCGTCTCGCACGACCGGCAGTTCCTGAACGCCGTCGCCGACCGGATCGTCGAGGTGGCCCACGGCCTCCTCGAGGAGTACCCGGGCGACTACGACGCCTACCGGAGGCTCAGGGCCGAGAGGGACCGTGTGAGGGCGAAGGCCGCCGAGGAGCAGAGGAAGCTCGTCGAGAGGACCGAGGACTTCATCCGCCGGAACATTGCCGGGCAGAAGACGAAGCAGGCGCAGGCCCGGCGGAAGATGCTCGCGAGGCTGGAGAGGGTTGAGGCGCCCCGGGAGGACGTGGGCGAGGTGACGTTCCGGTTCGAGGAGTCGCGGGCCTCGGGCGACCGCGTCCTCGAGGTGAAGGACCTCGTCCCCGGCTACCCCGAGACGGGACCTCTCCTCTCGCCCGTGTCGTTCCTTCTCCGGCGGGGCGAGCGCATCGCGCTCTGGGGGCCGAACGGCTGCGGCAAGACGACGCTCCTCCGGACGATGGCGCGGGTCCTGCCCGCGATGGGGGGCCGCGCCGTCCCCGGCACGGGGGTCCTCGTCGGGTACTACGACCAGGAGATGCGGGACCTGCCGCCGGCGTGGACGGTCCTCGACGTCGTCCGCGACCTCGACCCCACTCTCCTCGACGGCGAGGCGCGCGACTTCCTCGCCCTCTTCGATTTCCGGGGCGACGAGGTGGAGCAGAAGGTCGGGACGCTCTCGGGGGGCGAGAAGGGGCGTCTTTCCCTCGCCCGGATCGTCTTCGGCGGCGCGAACCTCCTCCTCCTCGACGAGCCGACGAATCACCTCGACCTCGACTCGCGCGAGCGGCTCGAGGAGGCGCTCCTCGATTTCGAGGGGACGATCGTCTTCGTCTCGCACGACCGCTGGTTCGTCGACCGTATCGCCACGCACGTCCTCGAGATCCGCGGGCGCGAGGCGGTCCTCTGGCCCGGAGGCTTCTCGGACCTCTCGCGGCGACAGGCCGCGGAGCGGGCCCGGGGGGACGCGCCTTCCCGCCCCGTCGCCCAGGAGCCGGCGCCGCGGGGCGTGCGGCGGCCCGACCGCCAGGCGGAGCGCCAGCGGGCGAAGGCCCGCCGGGAGGTCGAGACGCTCGAGCAGGAGGTCGCCCGGCTGGAGGAGCGGATCCGGCAGGTCGACGCCGCGCTCGCCGACCCTGCCTCCTGGAAGGACGGCCCGCGGACGCGCGAGCTGACCCTCTCGCGCGAGGAGGCCCGCAGGGCGCTGGACGGGCGCTACGCCGCGTGGGAATCCGCGGTGAAGGCTCTCGAGGAGGAGGTCCCCGCGTGACGTCCACCGCCTCGATCCTGGCCGTCGGGAGCGAGCTCCTCGGGACGACGCGTCTCGACACCAACTCCCTCTTCCTCACGGGCGAGCTGGAGGCGATCGGGATTCGGGTCGTGAGGAAGGCCTGCGTCGGGGACTCGTGGGACGACCTCCTCGCCGAGCTGGGGCACGGACTCGCGCGGGCGCCGCTCCTCGTGGTCACCGGGGGCCTCGGGCCGACGGAAGACGACCGGACGAAGGAGGCCGTGGCGGCGCTCCTGGGCCGCAGGCTCGTCCGCGACGAGGAGATCCTCGCCCGGCTCCGCGAGCGCTTCCGAAAGCGCGGCCGGGAGATGCCCGACGTCAACGCCAAGCAGGCCGACGTCGTCGAGGGGGCGGTCGTCCTCCCGAACCGGAACGGCACGGCGCCGGCGTACCTGGTCGAGGCGGAGGGGAAGACGATCGTCCTCCTGCCCGGCGTGCCGAGGGAGATGAAGGCGATCTTCGTCGAGAGCGTCGTCCCGCGCCTCCGGCCGTCCGGGACCCCCAGCGGGATCCACCGCCGCGTCCTGAAGGTCGTCGGGCTCGGCGAGAGCTCCGTGGAGGAGCTCGTCCGCCCGGTCTACGAGGCCCACCGGGGACACGACGTGACGATCCTCGCGTCGGCGCCGGGGGAGGTCCAGCTCCACTTCGCGGCCCGCGGGAGCCGGGAAGAGGCGGCGATGGCGCTCGACGCGGTCGAGGCGGACTTCCGGTCGGCGGTCGGAGGCGCCCTCTTCGGGCGCGACGACGAGACGCTCGAGGGGGTCGTCGTCGCGCTGCTCCGGGACGCGGGGCTCACCGTGGCCCTGGCCGAGTCGTGCACGGGGGGGCTCGTCTCCGCGCGGGTCACCGATGCGCCCGGGGCGTCGGCCTGCTTTCCGGGCGGAGTCGTCGCCTACTCGAACGAGGCGAAGGTCGCCCTCCTCGGGGTCTCCCCGGAGACGCTCGAGAGGCACGGCGCCGTCTCCGCCGAGGTCGCACGGGAGATGGCCGCGGGGGCCCGGCGCCGCTTCGGCGCCTCGGCGGGGCTCGGCGTCACCGGTGTGGCAGGGCCCACGGGCGGGACGCCGGAGAAGCCGGTGGGGACCGTCCACCTGGCCCTGGAAGCCGCGGACGCAGCGGCGCTCGACGAGAGGCTCGTCCTTCCGGGAGACCGTGCGATGGTGAGGCGCTGGACGTCGTCGGCCGCGCTGGCGATGATCCGCCGCTGGGTGGTGAAGAGGGGGGAGACCTTGTGAAAAAGATCGCGATCGTCGGAACCGGGGCGTGGGGGACGGCCCTCGCCACCCACGGCGCCAGGGCCGGCCTCGCCGTGAGCCTTCTCGGCTACCGGGCCGACATCGTCGACGAGATGGTCCGGACGCGGGCGCACCCGTCGCTCCCCGGGGCGGAGCCGCTTCCCGCCCTCATCGAGCCGACGATGAGCCCGGAAGAGGCCTTCGACGAGGCCGAGGCCGTCCTCTGGTCGGTCTCGGTCCAGTGGACCGCGAGCGAGCTGACCCGGCTTCGGGAGTTCCTGGGGCGGGGGACGCCGATCGTCTCGACCTCGAAGGGGATCGAGATGGGGACCCACCGTCGGACGACCCAGATGATGCGCGACATCCTCGGGCCCGAGGTCCCGGTCGCGGTCCTCTCCGGGCCGACGTTCGCCGTCGAGGTCGCCCGCGGGCTGCCGGCGGCGGCGGTCGTCGCCTGCCCGGACGCGGACGTCGCGGCGCGCCTGCAGAAGGGGCTCGCCTCGCCCACCTTCCGCCTCTACCGCTCGACGGACGTCGTCGGGATCGAGATCTCGGGAGCGACGAAGAACGTCATCGCGATCGCGGCGGGAATCGTGGACGGCTTGAGGCTCGGGCACAACACGAGGGCGGCGCTCCTCACGCGGGCCCTCGCCGAGATCCGCCGGCTGGGAACGCGCCTGGGCGGCCTGCCGGAGACCTTCGCCGGCCTGGCGGGAGTCGGGGACCTGATCCTGACGGCGACGGGCGACCTCTCGCGGAACCGGCGCGTCGGCCTCGCGCTCGCCTCGGGGCGGAGCGTCGACGAGGCGCTCGCGGCCCTCGGCGGAGAGGTGGCCGAGGGGGTCCCCACGGCCGGCGCGATCGTCGAGCTGGCGCGAAGCGTCGACGTGGAGATGCCGATCTCCGAGACGGTTGCGGCCATCCTCGCCGGTACCTTCGCGCCCCGCGAGGCGGTGTCGCGCCTGATGACCCGATCGTTGAAGGAGGAGGGAAGCTGAGCGGGAACGCGGTCGTGGACGCGGAAAGGAACGGCAATCCCGGGGACGACCGCCTCCCTCTCTTCGTCGTCGAGGACCCCCGCGTGAGCTACGCGCGGGTGGACCGGCCGGGCGACGAGCCGCCGGCCGTACGGAGCCTCCTCGACGTCGCCGTCCTCGACATGCACCACGGCTTCGCGAACCTCGGGCACGCCTCCGTCGTCGACCGGCTGATGCGGATCGGCCAGGAGGAAAGGCGGCGGCTCGGGCCCGGGACTCCGGGCGTGAGGGTCGTGTCGTACGACGTGAGGCTGGGGGGCGCCGTCCCGTCCGCTCCGTCGCGATTCGCGCTCGTCGTCGGGACGGGCGGACCGGGGGCGCTCGACCCTCGCGAGAACGACGGCGTCTCGCCGTACGCGCAGGGGGTCCGGGAAGACCCGTCGTGGGAAGCCCCTCTCTGGCGCTTCTTCGACGGCTTGCGCCATTCGGAGACGAGCGGTTTCCTGGGCATCTGCCACAGCTTCGGCCTCCTGGCCCGCTGGGCGGGTTTCGGAAAGGCCGTCCTGCGCCCAAGAGAGAAGGGGAAGAGCGCGGGAGTGGTCGGAAACGTGCTGACGGAGGTGGCCCTCGGCCACCCGTGGTTCGGGGGGCTCTATCGGGCGAGCGCCGGCGGGACGATCCAGGTTCTCGACAGCAGGCTCTTCGACATCCTCCCGACGGGCCGGGGCTCCGCGCGGGTCCTCGCGCACGAGACGACGCCGGCCGGAAGCCGAGGCGAGGCGGTCACCATGGTCGAGCTCGAGCGGTTTGCCGACGGTGTTCCCCGCGTCTGGGCGGTGAACCACCACCCGGAGATCGGCGACGCCGGCGAGCAGCGGGCTCGGCTCCTCAGGATCGCGGCCTCCCGCCAGCTGAGCGAGGAGTGGCTCCAGGAGCGGATCCAGGCGCTCGAGGCGTGGAACGCCTCCGATGCCGCGGAGAGGAAGCTCCAGGCCACGTCGTCCTACACGTTCGAGGGGCCCGTCCGCGCGATCCTCGCGCGGGCCCTGGAGGCGCGCCGACAGGCCGCCGGCGCCTGAAGCGGGGTCAGATCGTGCCGTGGAGGTCGCAGTGATCGCCGTGGAGGTGGTGCAGCGCGCCGTCGACGAGGTAGTCGACGTGGTCCCCGTGCGGGACGGCGGGATGCCCGCAGCCGGGGTGGTGCTTCGCCGGGCACTCGACGGGGGCGCAGGCGGCCGGGTGGCCCCGGTCCACGTCCAGGACGTGCTCGGCGACGCCGGCGGGGGCAGGCGAGTGGAGGTGCCCGTCGTGGAGATAATCGGCGTGATCGCCATGACGAACGACCCTGTGACCGCATCCCGGCCCGTGCTCGTGCGGATGATCCTCCCGGTGCTCCACGGCGTGTCGCCCTCCTCGACGAGCAGCATCGTCCGTATCGCCTCCCGCGGTCAAGCGGAGCCGGAAGCCGCATGACGCCGGCCTCCCGCCTCTCTGTCGTCCTGCTCGGGCTCCTCGTCCCCGCGCTCGCGGGCTGCGGCGGCCGGGGACCGTCGCCCGCCGGGGACTCTCCCGTGGCCGTGGTGACGATCGCGCCCCTGGCGGACCTGGTCCGGAGCGTCGCCGGTCCCGGCTGGACGGTGCGGACCGTCATCCCGCCCGGGACCTCGCCCCACGTCTTCGAGCCGGCCCCGTCCGACCTGAGGAAGCTCGTCGGCGCGCGGGTCGTGGTGGTGGTGGGGGCGGGTTACGACGACTGGATGCGGAAGGTGCTCGCGGCGAGCGCCTCGGACGCCCGCGTCCACGACGCGGCCGAGTCGATCGACGTCGGGCCGGGCCGTTGCGCGGTCGAGGGCGACCACGATCACGAGGGCGACCACGCCGCGGTCGTGGAAGCTCCCGGGAACGCGGGCGGCCACGAGGGCCACGCCCACGGCGTCCTCGGCGAGGACCCTCACTGGTGGCTCTCGCCGGTCCTGGCGGCGCGGAGCCTGTGGCCGCTGGCCGAGGCGTTCGCCGCCGTCGACCCGATCCACGCCGAGGAGTACCGCCGGCGGGCGGCGCAGACGGCGCAGGGGCTCGTCTCGCTGGACGCCGAGCTGGCCGGGCTGCTCGCGCCGCTCCGCGGAAAGAGGTTCGTGTCGGCCCACCGGGCCTGGGTCTACTTCGCCGACCGGTACGGCCTCACGGAGGCGGCTTCCATCGAGCCGATCCCGGGCCGCGAGCCCTCGCCGCGCGAGCTGAAGGCCCTCGTCGAGGAGGGAAGGAGGGGCGGGCTCGGCCGTCTCTTCACGGAGCCGCAGTTCCCCCCGGCGGCGGCGCGGGTCGTGGCGCGGGAAGCGGGCCTCGCCCTGACGCTCGTCGACCCGATCGGCGGCGTCCCCGGGAGAGAGACGTATCCTGAGCTGATGCGCTTCAACGCCGCCGCCTTCCGCAGCGGGCTCCTCGACGGCCCCGGAGGGCCGGAGTGAGCATCGCGGTACGCTTCGAGGACGTCTCGGTCTCCTTCGGCGGCCGCAGGGCGGTCTCCTCGATCTCCTTCACGATCCCCGCCGGCCGGCGGACCGCCCTCGTCGGCCCGAACGGGGGGGGCAAGACGACTCTCGCCAGGATCCTCCTCGGCCTCCTCGCGCCGGAGAGCGGGAGGGTCGCCTTCCTCGACGGGGAGGGGCGCGAGCTCCCGCGCCCGCGCATCGGCTACCTCCCGCAGCGTTCGACGCTCTCCCCGCAGGCGCCCGTGACGGGCCTCGACCTCGTCGGCCTGGCGCTCGAACCCGGCCCCGGCTTCGGCATGTCCCGGGCCGTGGAGGCCGAGGCCCGGCGGGCCCTCTCGCGGGCGGGGCTCGACGAGGAGCTCGCCACCCGTCCCGTGGGGAGACTCTCGGGAGGGCAGCGGCAGCGGGTCCTCCTCGCCCGAGCCATTGCCGGCACCCCCGCCCTCCTCCTCCTCGACGAGCCCGACACGGCCCTCGACGCCGAGGGGATGAAGACCCTGCGCCGGCTGATGGCCGAAGAGGTGGCCGCCGGCCGGACGATCGTCTACGTCACGCACGACAGCGACGCGATGGGGGGAGCCGACGCCGTCTTCCGGATCGACGGCAACCTTCTCGAGGAGACCCGGACGTGACCGAGTTCCTCGCGTTCCCGTTCTTCCAGCGAGCCCTGGCGGCCGGCTTCGTCGTCGCCGTCGTCTGCGGCGCGCTCTCGTTCTTCGTCGTCCTGCGCCGTCTCGCCTTCGTCGGCTCGGGGGTTTCGCACGGCGCGTTCGGCGGCGTCGCCCTCGCCGCGCTCGTCGGCGCGCCTCCCGGCCTCGGGGCGCTCGTGGCCGCGGTCGCGGTCGCGCTCGCGACGGCGAAGGCGTCGGACGACGGGGAGCTGACGGAGGACACGGCCGTCGGCGTCTTCACCGTGGCCGCGATGGCCATCGGCGTCGTGGCGATCAGCTTCCTGGAGTCGAACGTCGACCTCTTCGGCCTCATGTTCGGGAACATCCTGACGGTGGACCCGAAGGACCTCCTCGCTCTCGGCGCGGCCTCGGTCCTCGTCCTCGTCCTCCTCGCTCTCTACTTCCGGCCTCTCCTCCTCGCCTCGATCGACGAGGACGGGGCGTTCGCGGCCGGGGTGAACGTCGCGCGGATGCGCCTCCTCGTCCTCGTCCTCCTCGCGCTGACGGTCGTCGTGGCGCTGAAGGTCGTCGGGATCCTCCTGGTCTCGGCTCTCCTCGTCCTCCCGGGCGCCGTCGCGAGGCCCCTCTCCTCGCGCTGGCCCGGGTTCCTCCTCGGCTCGATCGGAGCGTCGCTCGCGATGGTCCTCGGCGGGCTCCTCCTCTCCGTGGCGCTGGACGTCCCGTCGGGCGCGGCGATCATCCTGACCGGCACGCTCCTCTTCCTCGGCGCGGTCGCGGCCGGAAGGCTCCGGCGCCAGGCGTGACGGAACCGCTTCTCTCCGCGAAGGGCCTCACCCGGATCTACGCCGCGGGGGAGGAGCGCGTGGTGGGGGTCGAAGAGGCCACGCTCGCGCTCGGGGCCGGGGAGCTCGCCGTTCTCGCGGGGCCATCGGGAAGCGGCAAGACGACCCTCCTGAACCTCCTCGGGCTCCTCGACCGGCCCGACGCGGGCCGTCTGACGCTCCTCGGCGAGGACGTCTCGGGCCTCGACGACCGCGGCCGCGCGCGCCTCCGCCGGGAAAAGCTCGGATTCGTCTTCCAGTCGCACCAGCTCGTCCCGGTCCTTTCGGCCGAGGAGAACGTCGCCCTGGCTCTCTGGATCCGCGGACTCCCCGAGGCGGAGTGCACGGGCCGGGCGCGCTCGGCCCTCGCCGCGGTCGGCCTCGCCGGCCTCGAGGGGCGGCGCCCCGACGCGATGTCGGGCGGCCAGCGGCAGCGCGTCGCCGTCGCGAGGGCCATCGTCGGCGAGCCGGCGCTGGTCCTGGCCGACGAGCCGACGGCGTCTCTCGACTCGGAGACGGCCGCCCGGCTTCTCGACCTCTTCGACGAGCTGCACGCGCGCCGGGGCATCGCCTTCCTCTTTTCCAGCCACGACCCGCGCATCGTCGAGCGGGTGCCGAGGCGTATCCGCCTCGTGGACGGCCGGATCGCCTCCGACGAGACGAACGGCAGGGGTGCGGCTTGAGTCTTCGCTGGTGGCGCCTCGCGGCGCGCAACCTCTTCCGGCACCGCCGCCGGACCATCCTGACCGGCAGCATCGTCGTCGTCGGCTTCGTGGCCGCCACGATGACGGCCGGGTTCGTGGCGCAGACGTTCCGCGGCCTGAAGGACATCACCATCCGGGGGCAGGGAGGGCACCTGCGCGTCGTCAGCGCCGAAGCGACGGGAAAGAGCGACGAGGAAGCCGCCACGCTCCTCCTCGACGGGGCGGTGGAGCTGACGCGGAGCGTGGCGACGAGCCCCGACGTGAAGCAGGCGATGCCCCGCCTCGCGTTCTTCGGCCTCGTGGCGCGCGGCGAGCGGAGCATCGGCTACATGGGGACGGGAACGGTCCCCGCGCTCGAGAAGAGCGCCACGATCACGGCGGAGGCCGTGGCCGAGGGCGAGTTCCTGGCGGACCCCGAGGCCGACGAGGTGATGCTGGGCGGCGGCCTCGCCCGCTCGCTCGGCGCGGGCGTCGGCGACCTCGTCACCGTCATGACGACGACGCCGGACGGCGCCCTGAACGCCATCGACGCGACCGTCGTCGCCGTCCTGCGCTGGCCGATCAAGGAGCTCGACGACCGGCTCCTCTTCCTGCCCTACGCTCCCGCGGCGCGGCTCCTCAAGGCCGAAGGGAAGGCGACTTCGATCGCCGTCACCCTGAAGCCGGGGGCCGACCTCGAGAAATCCGCGGGCGCCCTGCGGGCGCGCCTCCACCGCGGCGGCGTGGCCGCGAGCGTGAGGACCTGGGTCGAGAGCGCGCCGTTCTACGTCGCCGTCCGGCGCCTCTACGCCGGGATCTTCCTCTTCACGGGGCTGGTCCTCGCCACGGTCGTCATCCTCGCGGCGGCCAACACGATGACGATGTCGGTCTTCGAGAGGACGCGCGAGATCGGAACGCTTCTCGCCATCGGGATGGAGAGACGGCAGGTGAGGAACCTCTTCCTCGCCGAGGGGTTGCTCATGGGACTGGGGGGCTCGATCGCGGGGGCGGTCGGGTCGCTCCTGATCCGGGCGGTCCTGAACGCCTCCCGCATCTCCCTCCCGCCGCCGCCCGGCGCGACGAGCGGCGGCGTCCTCAACGTCGAGCTGATCCCGGAGGCGTTCGTCGTCGGCTTCCTCCTGATGACGATCACGCTCCTTGCGGCCTCGTGGTGGCCGGCGCGGCGGGCCGCCCGCCTCGACCCCGTGGAGGCGCTGGCGCATGTCTGACCGCCGCCCGGCGGCCGGCCCGCTCCTCGGCGCTCTGGCCCTCGCCCTCCTCGGCCCGGCGGCGTCGGCGCTCGGAGAGGCGGCTGCCGCCCCCTCGCGGGCGACCGCCCTTCTCGAGCGGGCCGACGCGCCCCGCACGGCCCTCTCCGAGGCGCGGCTGAAGCTCCGCGTGACGACCTCGCGCAAGGGCGCCGGCTCGTTCTCGGGCGAGTTCGCGGTTCTCGTGAAGGGGCCGGAGAAGATCCGGATCGAGTTCCTCGCCCCCGAAGACCGCGGGAAGCTCCTCCTCGTGAACGGGAAGGACGCCTGGCTGGTCCTTCCCGGGACGAAGAACCCGATCAAGGTCCCGCGCAGCCACCGGGTGACGGGAGGCTTCGCCGTGACCGACGTCGCGCGCACGCGCTTCGCGGACGACTACGACGCCGTCGTCGAGCGGACCGAGACGTTCCTCGGCCGGGTCTGCGAGGTCCTCCTCCTCCGGGCGAAGAAGGGGCGCGACCCGGCGTTCCCGGTCCTGCGCGTCTGGATCGACCGCGAGGAGGGGCGCACGCGCAAGGTCGTCTTCCTCCTGCCCTCGGGAAAGACGGCGCGAGAGGCGACGTTCGACGAGTGGGGGACGCTCCGCGGCGTCCCGACGGTAACGCGGATGACGATCGTCGACGCCCTCCGGCCCGGGACGACCGTCGTCGACTACCTGGACGCTGAGAAGGTCGCGCTCGACGACGCCCTCTTCGTCCCTCCGGCGCCCGCCGCAGCCCCGGGCCGGTGATTCCCCGCGGCGGGGGAATCCCGTGGCAGGGAGCGAGCGGGGTCCGCGCGGAGGCGGGCGGGCTCAGTTGACCGGCGCCGCGACCGAGAGCGACTCGAGGCTCTGCGAGGCCCGCTCGGCCTCCGGCGAGTCGGGGAAACGCTCGATCACGTCGGCGAACCCGCTCGCGGCCTCCTCGGTCACGCCGATCGCCGCGGCGGTCATCGCCTTCTGAAGGGTCCGCTCGGGGGAGGCGGGGCGCAGCGCCGCGAGGAACGTCGCGACACGGTAGCTGCCGGCGGCGTCCCTCTCCTCGCGCGTCGACGCGGCGAGGTTGTTCAGGACCCGCTCGAGGAGCTGGTCGATGCTGCTCGGCCGGAGGAAGTCGTCGTGCCAGCGCGCCTTCGGCCCGGCGATCCGGTCGTGCAGCGACCGGCACCCTTCGCGGGAGAGCTCCTGGCCCCCGTCGAACGGGTCGACGTGGACTCCGGACGAACCGCCGACGCGGACGAGGAAATGCCCCGGCATGCCGATGCCGTCGACGGGGATCCCGGCGCGTCGCCCGACCTCCATCCAGACGCAGGAGAGGAGGATCGGCATCCCCTTCCTTCGCCCGAGGACCTGGTGGAGGCAGCAGTTGCGGGTGGCCGAGTAGTCGTCGGAGTCGCCCCGGAAGGAGAGGTCGTCGACCAGGAGCCCTCGCAGGAGACGCGACAGCGCGAACGGGCCACGCGACGGCAGCAGGGCGAGGCGCCTCGCGGCGATCGCCGCCCAGGCGGTCAGCTGGGCTTCGTCCTCGAGGCGTTCCGCAGGGGAGACTCCCTCGATGGCCGAGAGCGCGGAGAGGAGGTCCCCGCGCGAGGCGGCGTCGAGGAAGACGCGGACGTCCTCGTCGTCCTCCGGGGTCCAGAGGTCGAGGAGCGTCGGGCGGATCGGGCCTCCGAGCACGGGCCCATCGTAGCCTGTTCGGCCCGGGACGCGGCGCCGAAAGGGACAGCCGCCGCGTCCCGCCGAGGTCCCGCTACGCGGTCGCCTCTCCGGGACCGGGCCGGTCCTTCGCGCTTTTCACGAGAGTCACGACGACGAGGGAGAGACAGAGGACGAAGCAGCCGACGAAGATCGCGAAGACGCCCCACTGCTGGGTGGTGGCCGCCGTGGCGTGGGCGCCTTCGGCCGCGATGTAGAGGTCGCGCAGCTGGTGGCGGGTCACGAGCATCAGGACCATCGCGAGGCCGAAGAGCTCCAGCGACCGCCGCACCGAGGAGCGGTCGGCGACCGGGTCCCTCGCGCGGGCGAGGAAGACGAGGAGGCCGAATCCCGCGACGATTCCGAGCGTCAGCGGGACCATCGTCGCGGCCCCCCCGCGCATCAGGCCGAGGAGGACCTCCCGCGGAACCGAGATCGTCAGCCAGAGGCCGACGACGAGCTGCAGTGCCGTGGCGAGAAGGGCGATCTTCAGGCCGAAGGAGGCCCGGGTCGAGGCGGCGGCGCGCGCGTCGTCCGCAGGGACCCGCCGGACGGTGACCCAGGCGAGGAGAATTCCGGCGAGCGTGACGCCCGCCAGGACGAAGTGCAGGAAGCGGGGGAGGAAGGAGCGGTCGGAGAGGGCCGTCCAGGGCGCCGAGAGGACCCCTTCCCAGCGGCCGGGCTGGACCGAGAGGAGGTGGACGACGACCTGGATCGCGGCGACGCCGAGGAAGAGGACGGCCGAGAGCGCCAGGGGGAGGGCGGCGGCCTTGCCGGCCCGCAGCCTGTACTTGGCGGAGTAGGTCAGGTAGTAGGCCGCCATCAGGAAGAGGAGGAGGCCGAGCCAGGCGGGGGCGACGACGACGGTGGCCGAGTAGAAGAGGCGCCCGTGGAGTACCTGCACGAAGAGGAGGGGCGCGATGCCGAAGGTGATCGTGAGCGAGATCGCCCACGTGTTCACCTCGGAGAAGAAGCGGGCGACGCCGCGGCCGAAGGCGCGGTCGGGGTCCAGCGACGCGATCGTGCCGAGGATCGAGGAGCCGAGGACGACGTTCACCCCGACGACGTGGACCGCGAACGTCACGAGCCAGAGGGCGTGGAAAAGCCACGGTGGCCCCGGGATCGGCGTCGGGTCGAGCGCCGGGAGGAGGACTTCAGCGGGCATGAGTCACCTCCGCCACCTGCGGCGCGTTCAGCGAGGCGAGCCAATGGGCGAGAGCCCTGATCTCCTCGTCGGTCCCGACGAACGGGGGCATGAAGGGGTAGTCGGGCTTCACGTCCTCCCCGGCGGCGCGGGCCTTCCAGTTCGCCCCGTCGTCGCGCAGCGCGCCGAGGAACATCTCCGCGAACTCGGCGTCCATCGCGGAGGCGATCTTCCGGATGCCGAGGTAGCCGTCCCGCGTGTGGCAGGAGGCGCACTGGGCGCGGAAGACGGCCTCGCCCGTCGACACGGCGCGCCCGCCCGCCTCCTTGTTCGCCCAGGCGGCCTTCGAGAGGATTCCCTTCTCGTTCAGCCGGTCGATCTCGGAGACGAGGATCCCGTTCGAGAACATCTGCTCGGCGATGACGAACGGCTTGCGGATCCCCTCGCGGACCCTCTCGTAGCCCGCGAGGATTCCCGCGCCGGCGAGGAGGGCGAGGATCGCGACCGGCCAGGACTGGAGCTTCGGCAGGAGGACGACGAGAAGGGCGAGGAAGGCCGCGACGAGGAAGACCCGGAAGGTGTGCGAGCGGCCCGTCGCGAGCGAGGCCAGGAGCGGCTTCTCGCCCAGGAAGAGGCGCTGGACCGACTCCGGGAGCGCCCTCTCCCAGACCCACCAGCCGGCGCCCGCGACCGCGAGGCCGACGACGCCCACGCCGCCCAGGATGCGCGAGAGGCGGGCGCGGGCGGCGCGGTCCTTCTCGAAGAGGACGGGGAAGGCCATGTACGCCGCGGCGAGCAGGATGCACACCCCCGTGCGGAAGAGGATCCCCGGGAGGTACGTCGGGTTCAGGAAGCCGTCCCAGAAGGAGAAGGTCGCCGGGAACTTCCCCGGGGTCAGCATGAAGCCGAGGATCCCCTGGATCACGACGAGCGACATGAACGCCGCGAAGGCGTAGATCCAGATCAGGAACAGGTGCGTCCGCGGCGAGACCTTGTCCCAGGTCGCCACCCAGGCGAGCGCCGCGACGACCTCGAGGAGGAAGAAGGTCCACTCCGTCGCCCACGCCCAGACGAACGTGTGAATGAGCGACGAGGTGGCCGCCGGGTGGACGACCCCGATCGTGAACCAGATCCCCACGCCCGAGATCGCCCCGAAGACCGTCGAGACGAGGAGGAGGATCATCGACGACCGCTTCACGAGGTCGCGAAGCGGCCGGTCGTTCCGCTTCACGGCGGCCGTCTCGAGCGCGGCCATTACGAGACCGCCCCCGACGGCGAAATGGGACACGACGACGTGCAGGATGGCGACGAGGGCGATCAGGATTCCCCCGCCCATCGCGAACTCCCGGATCGGATAGTCCAAGCTCGCCTCCTCGCCGCTTCAGGGGATGCGGCGCCCCTCGTACAGGCCGTCGTAGACGTATTTCGAGAAGTAGCGCTCGGAAGGGTCGCTCAGAAGCGTCACGACCCTCTTCCCCTCGCCGAGAGCCCTCGCGAGCCGCTTCGCCCCCGCGACGGCCGCCCCGGACGAGGCCGCGGCCGGGAGGCCCATCCTCCCGAGGCGGTCGACCATGGCGTAGCTCTCGGCGTGGGGAATGGTGAAGATCCCGTCCGCGAGGCCGCGGTCGAAGGTGGCCGGGATCCAGTTGTTCCCGATTCCCTCGACCATGTGCTCGCCGCGCCCGTCGGTCCCGCCGTAGATCGAGTCCGGAGGCTCGACGCCCCAGCACGTCACGGCCGGGTCCTTCTCCTTCAGGAAGCGCGCGACGCCGCAGAAGGTGCCCCCCGTCCCGACGCCGAAGGCGATGCCGTCGACCCGGCCCTCCATCTGCTCCCAGATCTCCGGGCCGGTCGTCTCGTAGTGGATCCGGGGGTTGGCGGGGCTCGCGAACTGCCGCATCGGGACCGCGCCCGGGATCGTCCTCGCGAGCTCCTCCGCCTTCGCGACGGCGCCCTTTATCCCGGCCTCGTGCGGGACGAGGACGATCTCTCCGCCCAGCCCGCGGATCAGGATCATCTTCTCGCGCGCGTACCCCTCGACCATCACGATGACGACGCGGTAGCCGCGGGCGGCGCCGACGAGGGAGAGACCGACCCCCGTGTTCCCGGCCGTGGCTTCGAGGATGGTCCCCCCGGGCTTCAGCTCGCCCGACTCCTCGGCCGCGCGGATGAGCCCGAGGGCGGTCCGGTCCTTCACACTCATGCCGGGGTTCAGGTACTCGAGCTTGGCGAAGACGTCCGCCTCGCCCTCTTCCTTCAAGGCGCCGAGCCGGATCATCGGGGTCTTCCCGATCAGCTCGACGACGCTCTCCACGACGCGCATGCACCGCTCCCCGGGACCCGGCCGGCGCACCGCGCATCGGCGAAGATCCACCGTCCCTTGTAGGCGGGGGAGGAGGGCAAGTCAAGACAGGGACGAGGAACAGCCTGGTGCTACGATGGCCGACCGGGTGCCGCGGTCTCCTCGCCGGCGCCACTCCACACGAGGTGTCTCAGAGAATGTCCGACGTCCAGAACCTGCGTCTCGCCAGCCGGATCATCCACGCCGGGCAGCACACGTGCCCGCTCACGGGTGCCGTCGCGACGCCGATCTACCAGACCTCGACGTTCGCGTTCAAGGACACGGACGAAGGGGCCGCCCGCTTCGGCGGCACCGACCCCGGCTACAAGTACACCCGGCTCGGGAACCCCACCGTCGCGGCGCTCGAGGAGTGCGTGGCGGATCTCGAGGGGGGCTGCGGGGCGATGGCCGCCTCCACGGGCATGGCCGCGGTCCACACCGTCTACTTCACGCTCCTCGGCGCGGGCGCCCACGTCGTCGGGACCGACGCCCTCTACGGCCCGAGCCGGATGATCCTCGAGAAGGAGTATTCCCGGTTCGGGGTCACTGGCACCTTCGTCGACACCTCCGACCCGGCGAACGTCGAGAGGGCGATGCGCCCCGAGACGAAGCTCGTCTACCTCGAGTCGCCCGCGAACCCGACGCTCAAGCTCTGCGACATCGCCGCGATCGCGCAGATCGCCCACGCTCGCGGCGCGCTCGTCTGCGTCGACAACACTTTCGCCTCGCCGCTCCTCCAGCAGCCGTTCGCGCTCGGGGCCGACGTCGTCCTCCACAGCATGACGAAGTTCCTGAACGGGCACAGCGACGTCGTGGCGGGGATCGTGGTCGCGAAGGACCCGGAGCTGTACAGGAGGCTCCGCTCGGTCCACGTCAACGTCGGGCCGACCATGGACCCGCACCAGGCCTGGCTCGTCTTCCGAGGCATCAAGACCCTCGGCCTCAGGATGGAGAAGGCGCAGGCGAACGCCCTCGTCGTCGCCCGGTTCCTCGAGGCCCACCCGAAGGTCTCCTGGGTCCGCTACCCCTTCCTCCCGAGCCACCCCCAGCACGACCTGGCCAGGAGGCAGATGGCGGGCGGCGGCGCCATCATCTCCTTCGGCGTGAAGGGCGGGCTCGAGGCCGGCCGGACGTTGATGAACTCGATGAAGCTCGCGACTCTCGCCGTCAGCCTCGGCGGCCTCGAGACGCTGATCGAGCACCCCGCCTCGATGACGCACGCGAGCGTCCCGAAGGCCGAGCGGGAGCGGGCCGAGATCTCCGACGACCTCGTCAGGATCGCCATCGGGTGCGAGGACGCCGCCGACCTCTGCGACGACCTCGAGCAGGCGCTGGCGAAGGTCTGACCCGGAAGGCCTGCCCGGCCGGACGGCCGGGAGTCAGGCGTCGAAGTCCCGGAGGAAACGCTCCGTCGCCGCGAGGACCCCGCCGGGGTCCTCGCGGTGCGGGAAGTGGCCGAGCCCGGGCAGGAGGAGGCTCCGGACGGGTCCGGAGACGGAAGAGGCGATCGCGTCGACCTGCGCCCGGGTCGCGTACTCGTCCTTCTCTCCCTGGATCACGAGGACCGGGCAGCGGATCGACCGGATCGCTTCCACCGCCGAGAAGTCGCCGAACGCCGGGTCGTGCCAGGTCTCGGACCAGCTCCGGAAGACGGCTTCCGTCTTCTCGCCGTGGTGGCGGGCGAGACGGGCCGGCAGGTCCGTCGTCCGCCACGCTGCGGCCGTCTCCGAGATCCCGGCGAGGGTCACGTCCTCGATGAAGACGTGGGCGGCGACCGAGACGACAGCCGCCGGGACCTCGGGGAAGAAGGCGGCGAAGAGTAGCGCGATGGTCGCCCCGTCGCTGTGCCCGAAGAGGACCGGCCGGTCGACCCCCGACTGCCGCAGCACCGCGGGGAGACGGCGCCGAGCCTCGACCTCGAGGAACGAGTGCCCCGGGGCTTCGGGCCAGGGGTCGGAATGCCCGTAGCCGAGGCGATCGTAGACGAGCCCCGCCCGTCCGAGGGCGGCGCAGAGCCGGTCTGGGAGGTCCCGCCAGAGGGAGACGGAGCCGAGGGCGTCGTGCAGGAAGACGACGGGCGAGAGGCCGGGGCGGACGCCGGACGGGAGGATGCGGACGGCCTCGAGGCGACCCTCGGGGAGGCGGACGGAGAGGGGAGTCCGGGTCACGGAGGAGCGGTCGGCCGTCGACACGCTGGCATTCTGGCGACGGCCGGGAGCCGGGGCAAGCGGGCGAGGGGGATGGGCCTCGAAGGGCGGCCGGCCCCCTGAAGCTGAGCCGGTGTCGCACCTTTCCTCGTCCCGAACCTGTAATCTGTCGCGGGAGGATCCGTTGAGGGCTCGTCGCCTCGTCGCTTTCCACGAAGCCGGCCGAACCGTTCTCGCCTGGGATGCCGGGCTCCGACTCCCGCGCGTCTCGATTCACCCCGAGGAGCACACGCGCGGCCGCATCCTCGTCGGGCAGGAGTTTCCGCCGGGCGTCTCCGACGGGGAGAGGCGCAGGCAGCACACCTTCCTGCGACTCCTCGCCGCGGGCCCCATCGCGGTCGTCATGGCGGGCGGGAAGCTCCCGGTCGACCCGGCCGTCGGCATCGAGATCGACACGCACCGCATCGCGGTCTTCGCGCGCCGCGCGGGGCTCGAGATCGACGCCGTCTTCCGCGAGACCGCCGTTCGGCTCGCCTACCTCTGGGAGCCGGTGGAAGAGCTCGTGAACGCTCTCCTGATGAACGGCTCCGTGTCGGGTCCGGCGGCCTCGCGGATCATCCTCGCGACCCACCCCGGCCCGGCCCTCGAGTAGCCCGGCGTCCACGCCGGCCCGCCCTCGGGACGAAGGGGAGGGGGCGGGGAGAGAGGTGACGCCCCTCTCCCCGCCGCGTTCGAGGTCAGTTGGTGCCGGTGGAAGGCGCCGCGGGCGCGAGCCCCCGCTTGACGAGTAGCGGCTCGACGAGCGGCTCCCGGCCGCGGAACGCCTTGTAGAGAGACATCGCCTCGGCGGTGCCCCCCTTCTCGAGGACATTCTTCCGGAAGGACGTCGCCGTCGCCTTGTCGAAGATCCCCTTCTCTCGGAACGCCTCGAAGGCGTCGGAGTCGAGGACCTCGCTCCAGAGGTAGCTGTAGTAGCCGGCCGAGTAGCCTCCGCCGCCGCCGAAGATGTGGGAGAAGTAAGGGCTCCGGTAGCGCGAGACGATCTCGGGGATGAGCCCGATCTTCGCGAGCGACGCCTTCTCGAAGGAAGTCGCGTCGAGATCCTTCGGCTCGGTCAGCGTGTGCCAGTTCATGTCGAGGTAGGAGGCGGCGGTGTACTCCACCGTCGCGAAGCCCTGCCCGTAGAGCTGCGACTTCTCGATCTTCGCGACGAGGGCGTCCGGAATCGTCTCGCCCGTCTTCCAGTGCTTCGCGTAGGCCTTCAGGACTTCCGGCTCCATCGCCCAGTTCTCCATGATCTGCGAGGGGAGCTCGACGAAGTCGCGCGGGACGCCCGCCATCGAGCGGTAGGTGACGCGCGAGAGGATCCGGTGGAGGCCGTGACCGAACTCGTGGAAGAGCGTCTCGACCTCCTCGAGCGAGAGGAGCGCCGGGGCGTCGCCCGCGGGGCGCGTGAAGTTCATGACGTTCGTGACGATGGGGCGGACGTCCTTTCCGTCCTTCACCCACTGGTCGCGCAGGCGGCCGCACCACGCGCCGCCCCGCTTGCCCGGCCTCGGGTGGAAGTCGGTCGTGAAGAGGGCGAGGAACGTGCCGTCGGCGTCCTTCACCTCGAACGTCCTCACCTCGGCGTGGTACTTCGGGACGTCCGTCCGCTCGGTGAAGGTGATCCCGTAGAGCCGGTTCGCGACGGAGAACGCCCCCTCGCGCACTCGGTCGAGCGGGAAGTAGGGCCGCAGCTCCTGGTCGTCGAGGTCGTAGCGCGCCTTGCGCACCTTCTCGGCGTAGTACCGCCAGTCCCAGGGCTCGAGCTTCGCGCCCGGCACGTCGGCCTGGAGCGCCTTCTCGAGCTCCTTCGCGTCGGCCTTCGCGACCTCGAGCGCCGGCTTCCAGACCCGGTCCAGGAGCTCGTAGACCCGCGCGGGCGTCTTCGCCATGTTGTCGTCGAGGACGAAGTCGGCCCACGTCGCGAAGCCGAGGAGCTTCGCCCTCTCGGCCCGGAGCGCCGCCATCTTCGCGAGGAGGGCCTTGTTGTCCGTCTCCCCCCCCTTGTCGCAGCGGGTCGTGTAGGCCGTGAGGATCTCCTTCCGAAGCTCGCGGTTCTCGGCGAAGGTCAGGAACGGCCAGATCGAGGGGGCCTGGAGCCCGAAGACCCACTTCCCCTCGAGCTTCGCGGCCTTCGCCGCGTCGGCCGCGGCCGCCACGACGCCCGGCGGGAGGCCCGCGAGGTCCTCCTTCTTCTCGACGACGAGGCGGTAGCCGTTCGTCTCCTTCAGCAGGTTGTCGCCGAAGCGGATCCCGAGGGCCGAGAGCTCCTGGTTGACCTCGCGGAAGCGCTTCTTCTGCTCGGGGGAGAGGTTCGACCCGCCGCGGACGAAGTCCTTGTACGTCTCCTCGACGAGCCTCTTCTGCTCGGGCGTCAGGCCGAGCGACTCCCGCTTCTCCCAGACCGCCTTCACGCGGGCGAAGAGGGTTTCGTTCAGGCGGACGTCGTCGCGGAGCGCCGAGAGGAGGGGCGAGACCTTCCGGGTGATCGCCTGGATCTCGTCGTTCGTGTCGGCCCCGGAGAGCGTGAAGAAGACGTCCGACACCTTCGCGAGCTGAAGGCCGCCGTTCTCGAGCGCCTCGACGGTGTTCGCGAACGTCGCCGGCTCGGGGTTCGACGCGATCGCCTCGATCTCCTTCTTCCGCTCCGCGATGCCGGCCTCGAAGGCCGGGACGAAGTGAGCGGGCTGGATCTTGTCGAACGGAGCCATTCCGAACGGCGTGGCCCATTCCATGAAGAACGGGTTCGTTTCGGTCTTCGGTTCGGCCGCCGGCTGCGCGAGGCACGGCAAGGCCATCGCGAGGATCGCGACGGTGGCGAGACCACTTCTCATGAGCATCCTCCCTGTGGTCCGCTGCCGGTAACCAGGATGGCCCGGCGGGCGGACCCTTCATTCTACGCGGGGATGCGGTCCTCGTTTCGTTTCGCTGTTTCGGAGAGGAGAGGCGGGAAGGCGGCCGTGGCAGCGAGTCGTCGCGGTCGCGGGTTCGGGTCCCGCGGGCGACGCCGACCCGGTGGACGAGACGCGCTTCCCCAGAGGCCTCGTCCGCGGATCGCCCACCCGGCGACTGGTCAAGCGGTGCGGCCGGCGTGTCGCGGACGGGGCTGCGCCTGGAGGAGGGCAGGGAGAGGTGGTACCCCCAGCGGGATTCGAACCCGCGATCTTCACCTTGAAAGGGTGACGTCCTAGGCCACTAGACGATGGGGGCACCTGTGCGGGATCAGGTCCCGGCGACCGCCGGGTAATTTACCACGGGCAACCGGGAAGCGTCCGCGCGTGCCAGGATCGAAAAGGCATGGACGCGATACGTCTCCTCGACCTCCTGCGGCTGCATCTGGACGCGTGCGGGGCGCGGTGGATGCTCGCCGGGGGGGTTGCGCTCGCCGCCTGGGGCTCGACGCGGGCGCTGCGCGACGGCCCCGACCTCGCGTTTCTTCTCTCGCTGCCCGGAATCGACGAGAATGAAGCCCGTGAGCCGTTCCTCCGCGCCGGCCTCCTGGAGCTCTGGGAGCGGCTTCGACGTCGATCCTGAGCGGCTCGATCTCGACGAGCTGCCGATCGCCACCGGAGCGGACGCGGAGGCCCTGGATCGTGCCCGTCCCGGGCCGATGTCCCTCGACGAGTACGCGCGCTTCGGCATGGGATTCCCGTGGACGTCCGAGCAGCTCCGCGCGATCCCGACGGCCGAGGGGCTCCCGCGTTTCACCCTCGACGGTTGAGGGCGGGCTTCGGCCGAACTGTCCGGCGGATTGAATGGTGAGCCGTCCGGGACTCGAACCCGGGACCCCCTGCTTAAAAGGCAGATGCTCTAACCAACTGAGCTAACGGCCCGCCGGCCCTGATGTTACAGCGTCGGGGCGCCGGCGGCCGAATCAGTGGGCGTTCGCCCGCCGCGGCGCGGCACGCGATCCGTGACGGGGCTCACGTGCCGGTCGCCCGGCGGGAAGAAGCGATAGGCTCCGCCCGTTCGATCACGGGAGGTGACCATGAGACGAATCGCGGCGACAGCCATCGTCGCGCTCGGAGCGATCGCCGTCCTCGGCGCGGCGCTCCCGGCGGCGGGACAGTCCAACGTGAAGGTGGTCCTCCAGGAGGTCGTCGACGACCGCATCTCGGAGGGGCTGATGACGGGAGGGCTCGTCGTCGTCCTGAACCTGGAAGGGGACGGGCTCGACGCCGTGAAGTCCGCCCGCTTCCGGGTGCGGGAGGCGAAGGACGACACCGGCCGGAGCCTTCTCGACCCGAAACCGAAGGCCCCGGACTTCACCGACCGGAACGTCAACGCGGGACGGGTGCAGGTGACGCTCGCGAGCCCCCCTCGCGAGGCCGAGAGCGTCCGGCTCTCGGGGACGGCGGAGCTCTTCGTCCCGGGGCGCGACCCGGCGAGCGTCGTGAAGGTGCCCGGGTTCCTCGCGCGGCTCGACAAGCCGGTCACGTCGAAGGGGCTCAAGTCCGCGAAGGTGGAGCTGACGGTCCTCTCCCGGGAGAAGTACTTCGAGGCGAGGCAGCAGAACCGGCTCGACGAGAAGAAGATCGCCCTGATCCGGGCCGAGGGGAAGGAGCGGGGAATGAAGGAGGAGGAGCTCGACGCGCTGGTCGAGATGGCGAAGGCTTTCGACGAGCTCGGAGAGGGCGACCTCCCGGAGTACGGCCTCTACCTGCGCATCCCGAAGGCGAGCGATGACAGGATCCAGGAGCTCTGGCTCGAGACCGCGGCCGGCGAGCGCATCGAGACCGCCGGCTCCTCCTCCCGCTCGGACGAGTCTTTCGTCCTGAAGCAGGTGGCCTTCCGGGAGGCCTTTCCGAAGGACGCCGTTCTCGTCCTGAGCCTCTTCACCGACAAGTCGATCGTCACCGTTCCGTTCGACCTGAAGGAGGTTCCCCTCCCGTGAACGCCGCACGCACGCACCTCTCCATGTTCCTCGCCGCGGCGCTCCTCGGGGCGCCTGCGGCCGCCCAGTCGAAGGGAAAGGCGAAGCCTTCCGCGCCGGCGAAGCCCGCGGCCGCAGGGCCGGCGAAGGCGACCCCGGCGAACGCGAAGCTCGTGACGGTCCAGGACCGCCGCACGGACGGGAGCTTCCCCCGGTGCACTCTCGGGATCGAGCTCCCCGACACCCCGGCCGTCGACGCGAAGGCGGCCCGCGTCGTCGTGACGAAGGCTGTCGACGACCTCGGGACGAACCTCGTCCGGGAGGACGCCTCCGAGGCCCGCCTCGAGCCGACCCAGCGGGGCCAGTTCGGCGCCCCCGACGGCAAGCCGTCGCCGCCCACGATCGTCTTCGCCGAAGTGAAGAACCCGCCGCGAAAGGCGAAGGTCCTCAAGGAGGTCTCCGGGGAGATCGAGCTCTTCATCCCGTCGCGCGACCCGAACGGCGAGGCGACGCTTCCGAAGTTCCTCTCCCTCGCCGGCAAGCCCGCCGTCCACCCCGCGCTGAAGGCGAACGGCGTCGAGATCCAGTTCCTCTCGGGCGCGCAGCTGGCCGCCGAGCGGAAGAAGGCCGAGGACGCCGAGCGCGCGAAGCTGAAGAAGGACGGCTACACGGAAGAGGAGTCGATCCGGGAGATGGTGGAGAGCGCCCTCTGGTCCTTCCCGAAGGGGGACGACAGCGAGGTCCTCCTCCGCGTCAAGGACCCGAAGAACGCGATCCAGGAGATCAAGGCCTTCGACGGCGAAGGGAACCCGGTCTTCGCCGGGGTCTCGGACGAGGCCGGTCTGAAAGTCCTCAAGTTCTGGAACGAGAAGCCGAAGCCCGACTGGTCCCTGAAGGTCGAGATGCGCTCGGAGAAGAGCCTCGTCCGGCACACGTTCTCGTTCCGGGACCTTCCGCTTCCGTGAGGGGAGAGCCGTTGCCCGCCCGGTTCCGTGAGTGGCCGGGCGGGCGGGGGGTCGGGAGCGGGCGTCAGCGCCCCGCCAGGGCGAGCCAGGAGTCGAGGACGGTCCCGGGACGGATGATCGTCTCTTCCCGTTTCGGCCCCGTCGAGAGAAGCGTGATGGGCGCGCCGACGGTCTCCTCGAGCGCCGCGACGTAGGCCCTGGCGGCGTCGGGGAGCCGCGTGAAGTCGTCCGTGCCGACGATGGAGCGCTTCCACCCGGGGAAGGTCCTGTAGACCGGCCGCGCGTTCTCGTAGTGGTCGGACCGCGCGGGCACCTCGGTGACGGTCTTCCCGTTGACCTCGTAGGCGACGCAGATGCGCACCTCGTCGTGGTCGTCGAGGACGTCCATCTTCGTCAGGGCGATGGCGTCGAGGCCGCCGACCCGGAGGCTCGTGCGGGCGACGACGGCGTCGAACCAGCCGACGCGCCGGGGCCTGCCGGTGACCGTCCCGAACTCGTTTCCGCGGACGCGGATCCGCTCGCCCGTCTCGTCGAAGAGCTCGGTCGGGAAGGGGCCCGAGCCGACGCGGGTCGTGTAGGCCTTCATGATGCCGACGACGGCGCCGATGGCCGACGGGGGGATGCCGAGGCCGGTGCAGGCTCCGCCCGGGCCGCAGGAGGAGGACGTGACGAACGGGTAGGTCCCGTGGTCGACGTCGAGCATGACGCCCTGGGCCCCCTCGCAGAGGAGCCGCGCGCCCGCGGCGAGCTTCTCGAAGAGGAGCGCGCGCGTGTCGGCGACGTGGGGGGCGAGGTCCCGCGCGTGGTCGAGGTACGCCTCGATCGTCTCGTCCACCTTGGGCGCCTCGAGTCCGTAGAAGTGCGACAGGACGGCGGCGTGGTGCGTCAGGAGGGGGCGGGCGAGGGAGACGAATCGGTCGGGGTCGACGAGGTCGGCGACGCGGATGCCGGTCCGGTTCGCCTTCGACTCGTAGGCCGGGCCGATGCCGCGGGAGGTCGTCCCGATGTTCGCCGCGGCGAGCGCCTTCTCCCGCGCGCTGTCGAGGAGCGCGTGGGTGGGCAGGATGACGTGGGCCCGGTCGGAGAGCTTGAGGTTCTCCCCGATCTCGACCCCGGCGGCCCTGAGGCCCGCGATCTCCGAGACGAGGGCCTTCGGGTCGACGACGAGGCCGTTCCCGATGACGTTCAGGACGCCCTTTCGGCAGATGCCGGACGGGACGAGGCGGAGGGCGAAGTGGCGGTCTTCGAACTTGACGGTGTGGCCGGCGTTGTGTCCGCCCTGGTAGCGCGCGACGACGTCGAAGGCGGGGGAGATCAGGTCGACGACCTTCCCCTTCCCCTCGTCGCCCCACTGGCCACCGACGATGACGACGGCGTTGCGGGACGTATTCACCGGGCGATTCTACCCGCCGGCGCCGCGCCTGCCCGAATGCGAGAATCGCGGCCCCATGAGCGAACCCCTCCTCCTGACCGGTGATTCCCTGACCCTCGAGGACCTCGTCGACGTCGCCGCCCGCGGCCGCACCGCCGTCCTCTCCGAAGAGGCCGGCCGGCGCATCGACGCTTCGCGCGCCGTCATCGACCGCGCCGTCCGCGAGGACCGCGTCGTCTACGGGGTGACGACCGGCTTCGGGAAGTTCTCCGACGTCGTCATCCCGCGGGAGAAGCTCCGGGCCCTCCAGCGCAACCTCGTCGAGAGCCACGCGGCGGGCGTCGGCGACCTCCTCTCGTCCGAGACCGTGCGGGGCCTGATGCTCCTCAGGGCGAACTGCCTGGCCTGCGGCTACTCCGGCGTCCGCCGGGAGACGGTCGACCTCCTCCTCGCGATGCTCGCGGCGGGGATCCACCCGCTCGTCCCCTCGCAGGGGTCCGTGGGCGCCTCGGGGGACCTGGCCCCTCTCGCGCACCTGGCGCGCGCCGTCATGGGCGAAGGAGAGGTGGAGCACCGGGGGCGGGTCGTCCCCGCCGCCGAGGCGCTCGCCGACGCGGGCCTCTCACCGGCGGTCTTCGAGGCGAAGGAAGGCCTCGCCCTGATCAACGGGACCCAGCTGACCACGGCCGTCGGCGGCCTCGCGCTCGCCCGCCTCCTCTCGCTCGCGAAGGCGGCCGACCTCGTCACGGCGCTCACGATCGACGTCCTGAAGGGGACCGACGCTGCGTTCGACGCGCGGATCCATGCGGCCCGCCCCCACCCGGGGCAGGCGGCCTCGGCCGCGAACCTGAGGACCCTGCTCGCCGACTCGCCGCTCCGCGAGAGCCACCGCGACTGCGGCATCGTCCAGGACGCCTACGCCCTGCGCTGCGCGCCGCAGGTGCACGGCACGGTTCGCGACGCTTCTGCGCACGCGCTCCGCGTCGTGACGACCGAGATGAACTCGGCCACCGACAACCCGATGGTCTTCGTCACCGGGCCCGACGGCGAGGGGGAGCTGATCTCGGGGGGCAACTTCCACGCGGCGCCGGTGGCCCTCGTCTTCGACCTGCTGACGGCCGCGGCGACGGACCTCGCGTCGATCTCCGAGCGGCGGACGGAACGCCTCGTGAACCCGACGCTCTCCGGGGACCTGCCCGCGTTCCTCGTCAGGGAGGGCGGCCTCCACTCGGGATTCATGATGATCCACGTGACCGCCGCGGCCCTCGTGTCGGAGTGCAAGTCGAACTCGTTCCCCGCCTCGGTCGACTCGATCCCGACGTCGGCCGGCAAGGAGGACCACGTCTCGATGGGCCCGATCGCGGCACGCAAGCTCGCGCGCAACGTCGCGAGCCTCGAGAACGTCCTCGCCATCGAGCTCCTCGCCGCCGCCCAGGCCCTCGACCTGCGCCGGCCGCTCCGCTCGAGCCCGCCGCTCGAGGAGCTGCACGCCCGGCTCCGGGCCCGCGTGGCGCCCTGGGACGCGGACCGCTACGCGGCGGCTGACATGGGGAAGGCCCGCGACCTCCTCGTCTCGGGGATCGACGACCTCCTCGCCTCCCTCGGGTAGGGCTCAGGAGGGAGACGGGACGGAGGCCGGCGAGAGCTGGTCGGCGAGGCGGAAGGGGAGCGACTCGACCGAGCCGGGCTCCTCGTAGAAGTTCCGCCGCGGGAGCGCCCGCAGGGACGCCGGCAGCGGCGGGAGGCCGTAGCGGGGCGACACCCGGTTCAGGAGGAGTCCCGCCTTGCCGGGCCCCGCCGGGAGGAGCGCGGCGAGCTCGGCGGCGGTCCGGAGCGCCGAGCGGTCGGCCGACGAGACGACGAGGTAGCGGGCCCTGGAGAGGAGGTCCTGGATCAGGAGGTTCCTCTCCTTGAACCCGTCGTAGAGGCCGTCGAACGCCCGGAAGAACTCGGCGAGATCGGCGAGGAAGCTGAACCCGAGGTGCCGGTCGGCGAGGTGGAGGACGAGGGCCGCCCCCCGCGAGGCCCCGGACAGGGCGCGCGAGAGGAGCGAGTCGCTCCTGAGGAACCAGCGGAGCGCGTCGTTCTCGAGGAGCTCGACCATCCGCTGCGGGGCCCGCAGGAAGTCGACGCCGCGAGCGGCGGGCGCGGTGTCGAGGACGATCCGGTCGATGCCGGGGTCGCTCGCGTGCTCCGCGAGGGCCTCGACCCCCATGTACTCGACGACCCCGGGAAGGGCGTCGACGAGGCCGTCGTAGAGGCGGTTCTCCTGGATCCTCTTCAGCGTGGCCGGCGGCGCAACACGGTGGAGGAGCCTGTCGAACGTCGCCCGGGGATCGATCTGCAGGACGGAGAGGGCGGCGCCTCCCGGGACGTCCACGGCCACCGGCCGGTCGAGCGTTCCGGAGAGGCCGAGGGCCTGGGCGAGCCGCCGCGCGGGGTCCACGGTCAGAACGAGGGTCGACTTGCCCGATCGCGCCGAGGCGATGCCGACGGCGGCCGCGAGGGTCGTCTTGCCGACCCCTCCGGGCCCGGCCAGGACGACGAGCCGTTCGTCGCGGAGGGCTTCGTCGAGGTCGAGGTCTCCCGGCCCCGCGGGCGAGGCGGTCGCACCGCGGCGCCGGGGGGGCGGGCTCCCCTCCAGCGAGGGCCGGAAGGCGGCGAAGAACGACACGTCGGCCCCGAAGGGACTGTCGGGAGACGCGCGCGGAAGGTCCAGCTCGGGGATGCGGACGACCGGCAGCTGACCCCGGGGGAGCGTCTCGGCCCGCCCGCTCCGCCCGATCCGGTTGACGACGAGGAGGGCGGTCGGCAGGCCCGCCTTCTCTCGGGCCGCGTCGATCAGCTCCTCGGCTTCGCGGGCCGCGAACTCGGCCGGCTCGGCGACCGCGACGAGCCGGCTCCCGCCTCCGCGGGAGAGGAGCTGGTCGAGATCGTCCGCGACGGTCCGGATCGGCCCGGCGGGGACCGTGGCGCGGACGGTCCGGGGCATGGAGAGGAGGGACACGGCGTGGCCGGTGGCGGGGGCGTCGACGACGAGGAGGTCGAACCGGCGTTTCTTCTCCCGGTAGAGCTCCCGGATCTTTCCGAGGAGGAGGAGGTCGGCGAGGCCGGGCGTGGCGCGCGTGAAGTAGCGGAAAGTGGGCGAGGCGAGGATGCGCGTGGCGATGAAGCCGACGGGGGCGATCGTCCGGACGAAGTCGGCGAGGAGGGCGTCGAACTCGACCGTGAGGCCCGCCAGCCCCGGCGCCAGCTCGGCCTCGGCGTAGCCGCGGTCCGCCCTCCCGAAGAGGGCGGCCGCGTCGCCCCGGCCGTCGGTGGAGACGAGAAGGACCCGCTGGCCGAGGGAGGCAGCCCGAGCGGCGAGAGCGGCCGCGACGGCCGTCTTCCCGACACCCCCCTTTCCCGAGACGAAGAGGAGGCGCGCCCCGGCGAGTCCGGAGAGCGGGTCGGAGGTCGCCATCGGCCCATTCTCCACTCGATTCCCTTTCCGCGTTGCGGCGATAATGGCGCCTCGCGCGGGCATCGGGGTCCCGGCCCCCTGAAGGGGCGGGAGAGCCGCGCGCGGAAGGAAGGACGACGCAATGGCCGAGACGCTCATCCAGCAGCTCATGGGCCGCGGGGAGGAGTTCGCCACCGAGGTGACGAACCGGCTCCTGGCGAACGAGGCGTTCGTCGAGATGCTGAAGAAGGGAATCGCCGTCAAGGAGGTCGTCGACAAGCAGGTCGCCGACGGCCTCAAGCGGATGAACGTCGCCACGCGCAAGGACCTGGCGCGCATGGAGGCGCGGATCGCCGCCCTCGAGGCCGAGCTCGAGGCGGCGAAGGCCCCGGCGCGCAAGCCGAGGCGCCGGAAGGCCGTTTGAGCGGAGGCCGCCCGTGACCGAGCCCGAGGTGAAGGGGGGGCCGCGGCCCAGGAAGAGGACCGCGGGGAAGGTGGTCGGCTTCAAGCCTGCCGCGGGTGGGAAGCCCAGGGTCGCCGTGACCGGCGGCAGCGGCTACCTCGGCGCGCGCTTCGTCCGGGCCCTGGCGGCACGCGGCACGTGGGACATCGTCGTCCTCGACCTCGCGCCCGCGGCGAACACGCCGGCCGAGGTCCGCCACCGCTTCCTCGACCTGAACCTCCCGCATTCCGACGGCACGGTCTACAGGATTCTCAAGGAGGAACGGCCCGACGTCCTCGTCCACCTCGCGGGGGTGCGAAGCCCCCTCCGGGACGCCGTCTACGCGCACGAGCTGAATTCCATCGGCACCCTGAACGTCTTCGGCGCGGCGGGCGAGGCGAACGTCAAGCGCCTCATCCACTACTCGACGACGATGGTCTACGGTGCGAGGGGGGACAACCCCGCCTTCCTCTCCGAGGATCACCCGATGCGCGCCGACGTCTCGGACCAGTTCGTCCGCGACTCCGTCGAGGCCGAGAGGCACTGCCGGGACTTCGCCCGCCGGCATCCCGACGCGCGCGTGGCCGTGCTGCGCTACGCGCCGATCCTCGCGGCCGAGAGGCGCGACTACCGGATCCGCTACCTCGAGGGGCCGGTCGCGCTGACGATGCTCGGCTACGACCCGCTCCTGCAGTGGCTCCATCCCGACGACGCGAGCGGGGCGCTCCTCAGGGCCATCGACGCGCCCGAAGCGCACGGGGTCTTCAACATCGCCCCGGACGGCGTCCTCCCGCTCTCCTCCGCGCTCATGCTGTTCGGGACGCTTTCCGTCCCGCTGCCGCACGGCCTCGCCTACACCGCGGCCGAGGCCGCCTGGATCGCGGGCCTCGGCACGGCCCCCGGGGCCCACGCGCACTACCTCCGCTACCCGTGCGTCGCCGACAACGAGAAGGCCAGGAAGGTCCTCGGCTTCGCCCCTCGATCGACGACGCTCGAGACGGTCCTCGAGGCCGTCCGGGAGCGCCGCCGCGAAGGCCGGGCCGTCGACTTCGGAGCCCTCGAGGAGATCGCCCGGATGGCTGCGTATCACCTCGATCGAAGGATGAAGCGCCCCGCGTCCCAGGGTCACCCGGGAGGCGGGGGGGAGGCCGCTCGCGGACCGGGACCGACGAGGATGGCGTCATGACGCAGCCCGGGGTCGCCCAGGCCCCCGCCTTCGCCCCGAGCCTCGTCCCGTCCCCGGCGGACGCGAGCTTCCTCCGGGGTCTCCTCGGCGAAGCGGGGAAGCTCCTCGTCGCGCACCCGGAGCTGGTCTCCCCGCGCACGTGGATCGACCTCTGGAACCTCTTCCTCCACAGGAACCAGTCGCTCGACCTCGACGACTTCGGCTACGACGAGGCGGCCGCGAAGGTCTGGCACCCCCTGTTCGACTTCCTCTACCGCGTCTGGTGGCGCGTGACGCTCACGGGCGTCGAGAACGTCCCGAACGAGGGGCGGGCGCTCCTCGTCATCAACCACTCCGGCGTCCTCCCGTGGGACGGCGCGATGGTCAAGCACGGCCTCGCGCACGAACACCCCGCGCGGCGTCAGTCGCGCCTCCTCGCGCTCGACATGTTCACGACGCTGCCCTTCCTTCAGCCCTGGCTGCGGCAGCTGGGCGAGGTCCGCGCCTGCCCCGAGAACGGCGAACGCCTGCTGAACCGCGACGAGCTCGTCGCGGTCTTCCCGGAAGGCGTCAAGGGCGTCGGCAAGTACTTCCGCGACCGCTACCGCGTCGCCCGGTTCGGCCGGGGCGGATTCGTCCGCCTCGCGCTCCGGACGAGCTCGCCCATCATCCCTATCTCCGTCGTCGGCGCCGAGGAGCTCTACCCGATCCTCTTCAGGCCCGACTTTCTCGGACGGCCCCTCGGGTTCCCCTACTTCCCGATCACCCCGACGTTCCCGGCTCTCGGACCTCTGGGGCTGGTCCCGGCGCCGACGAAGTGGTGGATCGACGTCGGGACTCCGATCCAGCCCGGCCTCGACCCGGCCTACGCCGAGAGGCCGATGATCGTCAACGAGGTGACCGACCTCGTCCGCTCGACGATCCAGCAGATGATCGACTCGCGGCTCGCCCGGAGGGGGAACGTCTTCACCGGAGACTGATCGCCGCCTTCCGACTCAGCCCGCACCCTTCCGCGCCGCCTCCGGGCGGCGCGGTCCTTTCGAGACGGGCACCGCGGGGCGGAGCCTCAGCCCGTGCCGTTCGAAGACGCGCGACAGACGCGCGGACTCGGCGTCGAGCTTCCGGAGCGTGGAGCGGTAGGCGTACTCGGCGATGCGGATCCGGCCGGAGGTCCTCATGATGTTCCGCATGAGGCGCGGCAGCTCCTCCGGCTTCGGCTCGAAGACGACGATGTCCGCCTCCGCGTGCTCGCGGCGGTAGCGGGCGAGGCCGTACTGGAGCCTCGAGTGGAGCGTGAGGCGGAAGACCTGGTCGAGGATCGGCAGGAGGCCGTGGCTCGCGAGCGCGCCCTGGTCGCGCCGGATCGGCAGCAGGCCGCGCGAGAGGCTGTAGCGGGCCGGGACGATGGGGTTGACGCAGAGGACGAGGCCGCAGCGCTCCTTCAGCGCGAGCGAGATGTGGGCGGTCTTCACGACGCCGCCGTCGATGTAGTCGACCCCGTCGATCCGGACGGGCCGGAAGAAGCCGGGGAGGGCGCACGACGCGGCGACCGCGCGGGAGATCGGGACGGAGTCGTTTCCCGGCTCGCCGAAGACGCGGGTCTCGCCCGTGTCGAGCTCGACGGCGACGACACGTAGCTTCCTCGCGAGCGCCCCGAAGTCGTTCGTGCGGCCCTCCGCCGTGAGGAAGCCGGTCATCCAGGCCTCGAGCCCCTCGAGGAGAAAAAAGCCCGACGGGAGGAGCCCGGCGAAGGACGCGACGAAATCGGTGACCGTCATGTCCTCGCGGTTGCGATAAAGGTCCCGGAGCGACTCGGCGAGGGTGAGGGGCGCCGTCACGAGGCGGGCCGCGATCTCTCCGAGGTTCGGCCGGAAGAGAGAGAGCTGGTCCAGGTCGGAGCCGCGGGGGTCGGTCGCGTTGCGGTAGAGGTCCGACGGGGAGACGCCGCTCGCCACGAGCGTCCCGACGTAGGAGCCCGCAGAGACGCCGACGAAGACGTCACAGTCGGTCAACGAAAAGCCGTCGAGGCGCTCCTCGAGAGCGGCCAGGACGCCGATCTCGTAGATCGCTCCGGTGACGCCGCCTCCGGCGCAGACGAGACCGCGGCGGAGAGGGAGGGCGCGCGGCGCCGGTGCGCCGCGGGAGGAGACGAGCCTCAGTCTGGGTGGAGTCAAGGTCCCTCCGCAAAGACGACGGCGCCGGGCGGGCCGCCCGGCGCCAGTCTAACCGGAGGGGGGCTGGGGGTCAGGCCGTCTTTCGCGTCCGGCGGCGGGGGGCGGCGGGGGCCGCCGGGTGCAGCCGGTCCATCTTCTTGCCGAGGGCGTCGACCTTCGTGAGAAGGGCCTTGAGGTCCTTCTGGGTCGGGACGTTGAGGCGGTGGAGGGCGCTCTCCATGGCCGGCTCGACGACGGCGGTGACGCGGCGGGCGACCTCCTCCGCGATGCGGCCCGCCTCGCGGGAAACGTCGGCCCGGACCGTGTCGAGGTTCGACTTGGCGTCGCGGACCACGCCCTCGACGAAGCGCTTGGGATCCTTCGCGATCGTCTCGCCCGCGTTCTTCACGTTGGAGGCGGCGGCGCGGACCGACTTCTCGACCTTCGCGGCGACGGTGCGCGTCTCTTCGCGCACGGCGCCCACCTTGCTGGCGGCGGTCTTGATCGCCCGGTCGATCTGGGGCGGGACGTCGAACGGAAGCGGGTTGCGGGCGGGGGTGGTCCGGCGGGTCGGCTTTCTCATGACGTTGTCGTCTCCTTGCGTCGGGCAGGCAACGGCCTGCCATTTGTCTTCGGGCGGCTCCGGTTCGAAGGGACTTTCGGGAAGGACGAGGACGCAAGCTCCTCGAGGTGGTCCAGCCGTCGCGCCAGCTCCTGGATCTCGGCGCGCACGGCCGGGCTCGCGGCGGGCGAGATTCTGGGGACGAGGTCTCTGACGCGGGCGACCACGTCGGAGACGCTCTCGCGGAAGACCGTGCCGAAGTCCTCGCGCAGGCGGGCTCCCTCCTCCCAGCTGAGGCGGCCGCGGCCCACGAGGCCGGCGACGATCCTCTCGACGTCGTGCCGGGCCGTCTCGAGGCGGCGGGTCATGGGGGCGAACGTCTCCGCGATCCTCTCTGGCTGCGCGGCCAGGCGCACCGCGCCCGCCATCCGGGTCGCCCCGACCTTCTCGGCGACGCCGGCAACCGTCTCGGCCGCGTCGCTTCCCGCGCGGAGCAGGAGGGCGATGGCGTCCGAAGACGCGGGGACGGCGACCCGGCTGGAGGCGAGAGCCCGGGAGAGGACCCTCGCGGTGATGTCTTCGCCGCTGTCGGCCGCGATCACCCGGATCCGGTCTCCCTGGGCCACGCTTCGGGCAATGTCGTCGAGCGTGACGAACCGCCTGTCGCTCTTCTCGTACAGCTTCCGATTCCGGTACCGGACGATCTCCCTCAGGCGCTGGTTCATGGCGCCCGGAAGGATAACGCACTGCGTAATCGTCGTCAAGAGGCCTTTCGGCTAACGCAACGCATCAGCGACCGTTGCCGTGGCCCCCTCGCCGCTGGGAACGCGGGCACTGGCCGGGACCGGACTAACATCGGCGGTATGAGCACGGCCACCGCCCCCGCCCGCTACGCGCCTCCCGCCCTCCCGCGCGGGACGACGCTCCGCTGCCGCTCCTGGCTCACGGAAGCGCCCTACCGGATGCTCCTGAACAACCTCGACCCCGACGTGGCCGAACGCCGTGAAGACCTCGTCGTCTACGGCGGGTCCGGCAAGGCTGCGCGCAACCCGGCCTGCCTCGAGGCGATCCTGCGCGAGCTCGAGAGGCTCGGCGACGACGAGACCCTCCTCGTCCAGTCGGGCAAGCCGGTCGCGGTCTTCCGCACGCACGCCGACGCGCCGCGCGTCCTCATCGCGAACTCGAACCTCGTCCCGAACTGGGGGACCTGGGACGAGTTCCGGCGCCTCGAGGCGCTCGGGCTGACGATGTACGGCCAGATGACGGCCGGCTCCTGGATCTACATCGGGACGCAGGGAATCCTCCAGGGGACCTACGAGACGTTCGCGGAAGCGGGGCGCCGCGACCTCGGGTCGCCCGACGGCTCGCTCTCCGGGCGCCTCGCCGTCACGGCTGGCCTCGGCGGGATGGGCGGCGCCCAGCCCCTCGCCGTGACGATGGGAGGGGGTACGGCCCTCGTCGCCGAGGTGGACGCCCACCGGATCGACCGTCGGCTCGAGACGCGCTATTGCGACGAGCGGATCGACGACCTCGACGCCGCGATCGACCGCGCCCTCGCCGCGCGAGACGCGAAGGAGGGGATCTCGATCGGCGTCCTCGCGAACGCCGTCGACCTGCTCGCACGCCTCGTCGCGCGCGGGATCGTCCCCGACCTCCTGACCGACCAGACCTCCGCTCACGACGAGCTGAACGGGTACGTCCCGCACGGCATCCCCTACGAGGCCGCCCTCGCGCTCCGGAAGGACGACCCCGAGGAGTACCGCCGGCGTTCCGTCGCCTCGATGGGCGAGCACGTCAGGCTGATGCTCGAGCTGCAGCGCCGGGGCGCCGTCACGTTCGACTACGGCAACAACATCCGCGCCCAGGCGGTGAAGGCCGGCGTCGGGAACGCCTTCGAGATCGAGGGCTTCGTCCCGAAGTACATCCGGCCGCTCTTCTGCCTCGGCAAGGGGCCGTTCCGCTGGGCCGCCCTCTCGGGCGACCCGGCCGACATCGCCGCGACGGATCGCGCGCTCGTCGAGCTCTTCCCCGGGAACGCCGCGCTCCACCGCTGGCTCGACATGGCGGCGAAGCGGGTCGCCTACCAGGGCCTCCCGGCCCGGATCTGCTGGCTCGGCTACGGAGAGCGGGTCAAGGCCGGCCTCGCCTTCAACGAGCTCGTGAGGACCGGGAAGGTGAAGGCGCCGATCGTCATCGGGCGCGACCACCTCGACTGCGGCTCGGTCGCCTCTCCCAACCGCGAGACGGAGGCGATGAAGGACGGCAGCGACGCGATCGCCGACTGGCCGCTCCTCAACGCCCTCGTGAACACGGCGGCGGGCGCGACCTGGGTCTCGATCCACCACGGCGGCGGCGTCGGCATCGGCTACTCGATCCACGCCGGCATGGTCGTGGTCGCCGACGGCACGGAGGCCGCGGCGCACAGGCTCGCGCGGGTCCTCGTGAGCGACCCGGGGATGGGCGTCGTGAGGCACGTCGACGCGGGCTACGACGAGGCCGTCGCCTGCGCCGAGGCGCACGGCGTCGCGATCCCGATGCGCCGTTGAGAAGCCGGCGCGCGGTCGCGTTCCTCCTCGGCCTCCTCGCCGTGGCGGGGCTCGCGGCCGCGCTCGCCGCGAGACTGGCGCCTCTTCCCGAGGGGTCCCGGGAGCGACGCGAGGCGCGCCTGCGCGGTCGCGCCGCCGAGGCCCTCGAGAGGGATGCCGCAAGGCTCGCCGCCGCCTCGAAGCGGCTCGCGGAAGACGCGGCCCTCGTCGAGATCGTCGACGGCGGGAGCGGCGGGGTGAGGCCGGGACGGCTCTTCTCACTTCTCGCCGCGGCCCTTCCCCGCGAGCGGGGCTGGGGCGCCGTCCTCCTCGACCGGAACCGGGAGGCGGTGGCCTGGGCCGGCGAGCCGGGCGACCTCCCTCACCTGTCCGCCCCCCGGGTCGGGCCCTTCGCGGCGGCGTTCCGCGTCACGCAGCTCACTCTCGCGCACGAGTCGACCGTCGGGCGGAGCCCGGAGACGCGCGGGCATCTCGTCGTGACCCGGCGATTCCCGACCGGCATCGTGCGGCCCGACCTCCTCGACTCGATACCGCCGTCCTTCGGTTCCACGGCGCGACGCCTGCGAATCAGATCCTCGACGGCGCCGGGGCGCCTCGTGGCGATCGACCTCGAGCCGGCGCCGGCGGCCGTCGTCGAAGAGGACGTGCGGACGTCGGCCGCCCGCCCCTGGGCGCTGGGCGCCGCGGTCGCCGCGCTTCTCCTGGGGTTCGCCTCGCGCGCCCCGGCGACCGGGGCGGTGGCGGCCCGCCTCCTGGTTCTCCTCGTGGCTCCTCGCGCCGAGACGGGCCCTTTCTCCCCCGTCCTTCACGACGTCACCGGCCTCCTGTCGACGCCCGCCGACATGGCGCTGACCGGGCTCGTCGCCCTTCTCCTCCTCCGGTCGTCCCTGGCCTCGCGGAAGGAGGCTCCCCGGGGGGCTCTCCTGCGGATCGCGGCCGGCGCCTCGGCCGTCGCCGCGGCGTGGGTTCCGGCCCTCCTCGGGCTCTCCGCGGGCCGTACCTCTCCCTCCCTTCTCCTCGGGCTCGGGCTCTTCACGGGCGAGACGGAGATGCCGCTCGGCTCGGCCGGCCTGGCCGCCGTGTCGGCGGCCGCGCTGGGATTCGCCGCCTTCCTCGCGGCCCGGGCAGGTCTGCAGGCGCGGGGGGCGGCGGCCCTCGGCCTCGCCGGAGCCGGGCTCACGGTCGGCGCGTACTTCGCCGGGCCGACCGGGGGCGGCGTCGCCCTCCTCTTCGCCGGCACGGTCCTCGTCGCAGCGGGCCTTTCGGGAAGGGCTTCGTCGTTCAGGACCTCGGACCTCCTCTCGAGGGCGGTCGGAGTCGCGCTCCTCGTCGCCGCGGGAGCGCTCGTGACGGGCGCCGGGGCTTCGATGGGGCGGCTGCTGCGGGCCGACGAGCGACTCGAGAGCGCGGCGAACCGATCGGTCCTCGAACGGGAGCGCCTCGAGGAGGAAGGCCCCGTGGCCTGGGAGGACCGCGTCGCGCGTCCCGAGCTCGAGCCCTGGGCCCCCGCGGAGGGCCTGACGAACCTCAGCGACCTCGCGCGCGCCCTCTGGACGCGGGGCCGCGACGGTGATTTCCCGGAAGCCGGCGACCTCCTCACCGTAAGGGACGAAGAGGGCCGGGTCCTTTCCTCGTTCGGGACCATGCGGCCCGGCGACGAGGGGCGGGGAACGGCCGTGGGCCTTCGGGTCCCGGTGCCGGGGACGTTCGGCGTTCTCTCCCGCGCGCCGTGGCCCGACGGGGACGAAGAGGACCCGCTCCTCGTCGGGGTCCTCGGGGAGCCGACCCACGGCGACCGCCACGTCGAGCGCACGGACTTCGACGGTGCCGGGCGCCCCCTCGGGCGGGGGCGGCTCGAGAGGTCGGAGCTCTCGGCCCGGCTCGTCGCGGTGGCCCGACGGTCCGGCGTCGCGTGGGGCACGGAAGCGACGGTCGGGAGGCGCTGGCGGTCGACGGTCCGGAGCGCGGGCCCCGGTTTCGTCGCGTGGGGCGTCGAGGTCCCGACGCCGGCGTTCGCGCTCGGCTCCGCCGTGGCGGCCGCCGAGACGACCCTCCCTTTCGCCCTCCTCGTCCTCCTCGGCGGAGAGCTGGCCTCGCGCGCGCGGGAGCGCCTCGCGCGCCGGAGCGTCCCCGGCACGCGCTTCTTCGGGTCGTTCCGCGGGAAGCTCGCCCTGGCTCTCCTCGTCTCCGGCGCCGTGCCGCTCGCGGCCAGCGCCCTGATGGTCCGGGCGGCTCTCGACCGCTCCTCCGCGCGGGCGGCCGAAAGGCACGCCCTTCAGCTCCTCACGGAGGGACGCCGCCTCCTTGAGGAGCGGGTCACCGGGACGCCGTCCCCGGCGGAGCTGAACCGCGCCGCCTCCGTCGTGGGCGTCGACCTCCTCCTCTACCGGGACGGCCTCCTCGCGGCGGCCTCCCGGGCCGTGCCCGTGGCGGCGGGGCTGGCGCCGGAGCGGCTCGCGGCCCGCGTCGCGGCCACGCTCGGGAACGGCGCGAGCGAGGCGGCGGCGACCCGCGGACCGGTGCGGCGAGGCGGGCGCCGCGTGGCGGAGGCGGCGGTGACGCTGTCGAGGGAGGATCGCACGACGCTCGCCGTCATCCTCGGCGAGGACCCGGCCGGACGCGAGGCGGCCGACGCGCTCGTCCTCCTCGCCGTGGCCGTCGCGCTCGGCGCGCTCGCGCTCGGCGGGCGAGGGGCCCTCGCCCTCTCGAGGCCGGTCGAGGACCTCGTCGCCGCCGCGGAGCGGATCGGCGCCGGCGAGGCGCCGGGCCCGATCGAGCCGCCCGGGACGGAGGACCTGGCGAGGCTCGTCGAGGCCTTCGGGACGATGTCCGAGAGGATCCGCGAGAGGACGGAGCTGCTCGAGCGCGAGAGGGAGGCGGCGGTCAGCGTCCTCGCGAACCTGACGCCGGCCGCGGTCCTGTTCCGGGGGACGGACGGCCGGATCCTGTTCGCGAATCCCGCCGCCGACGCGCTCCTCCCCCCCGGCGCCCGCGTCGCCGACAGGCTCTCCGCCCCGCTGTTCGCGCCGGTCGCAGCGGCGCTGCGCCACGCGCGGCCCTTCGAGACGCGGGTGACCCTCCGGGTGGACGACACCGAGAAGGTCCTTCGCGTCGTCGTCGCCGACCTGCCGGCCGACGCCGAGGGGACGAGGACGGTGCTCCTTCTCGAGGACCTGACCGACTTCACGCGCGCGGAGCGGCTCGAGACGTGGATCGAGGCCGCGAGAGCCGTGGCGCACGACATCAAGAACCCGCTCACCCCGATCCGCCTCACGGCCGAGAGGCTCGCGAGGGCCGCCGCGCGCGGGGCCCCGCCGGAACCCGGGAGGATCGGCGACGCCGCGTCCGTCATCCTGCGCCAGGTCGATCTCCTGACGGAGAGGACCTCGCGGCTCTCCCGCTTCGCCAGCCCGGCCTCGCCGGACAGGGCGCTGCTGCCGGGAGCGGGAGTCGCGGAGCTGATCCGCGAGGTCGCGTCCGACTTCTCGGCTCACGCCACGGTCCGGGTCTCGTGGAGCGTCGAGGGGGAGCTGCCCGGGGTCCTCGTCGACCGGTCGCTTCTCCGTGACGCCGTCTCGAACTTCGTCCTCAACGCGATCGAGGCGCTGGAGGGAAGCGGTGGCACGGTGCAGATCGCCGCCCGGGCGACCGCCGGGACGCCCGGAGGCCTCGAGGTCTCCTGCGAGGACGACGGGCCGGGAGTGGCCGAGCACGACCTCCCGCGGCTCTTCGATCCGTCGTTCTCGACGAAGTCGCGCGGCTCCGGGATGGGCCTCGCGGCGGCGCGCCGCGCCGTGGAGGAGCACGGGGGCCGTCTCTTCGCCGAGCGCTCCGCGCGGGGCGGCCTGCGCATCGGGTTCGTCCTGCCCGCGACGCCCCGCTGATATGATTTCCGCGCCATGCCCCCCAAAACGAGCCGCGTACACCGCCTGGTCGCCGGGCTCCTCCTGCTCGGCGCCCTCGGAACGCCGTCGTGCGGAAAGGGGATACCGCTTCTCGGGCGCGGGTCCTCGCAGCCGCCGCCGCGCGAGGATGCCCTCTTCCTCGCCGAGGCGCCCGCCATCGTGCCGGACGAGCTGTACCCGGAGCTCGCCGAGATGGGAATCCGCCGTCTCTACGTGGCCGCGGCAAATCTCTCCGCCTCAGGTCAGGTCCGGTCGCTTCCGCCTCCTCCGTCCTCGATCCGCCTTCCGGTCGTGCTCGTCCTCCTGGGTGAGCCGGGGGCCGAGGGCGGGCTGAAGGGCCCGGCCCCGGAGGCCCTTGGCGAGACCTGGGCGGCCGGCGTGAAAAAGCTCGTCGAGGAGTCGGCAGGATGGGCCCGCGTGAGCGGCGTCCACCTCCACATCCTCCCCGCCCCGGCCGACGCCGAGGGGCTCGCGAAGGCCCTCTCCGCCCTCCGGAAGAGGCTCGGCGGGCTCACGGTCTCCGTGACGCTCCGGGCGGGGGCGCCCGCCGGATCGTGGGAGCCTCTCGCCGGGGCCGTCGACGAGGCGCTCGTGTTCTCGTTCGGGCGCCGGCCCGAGACGAACGACGTCTTCGTCCGCGAGCAGGATGAGGAGGAAGCGAAGGGGTACCCGATCCCCTTCCGGCTCCTCTTCGTGCCAGGCGGCTACGGAGTCGCGGGGACCGGAGCGAAGGCGCGAAGGCTCGCGGACGGCGAGGTCGACAAGCTCTCGGAAGACCGGAACCTCGATTTCGACTTCGCGGCCGTCCTCTCGAGCGACCCCGGCAGCATCTACAACTTCAAGCCGCGGTCGGGATACGAGAGGTCGCCGAACCTCCTGTCTGACGACGGCGGCCGCGCCCGGTTCGACATCCTCCCGTTCGCGGACCTCGTCCGGCACGTCGCGGCGAGCTCGCGCTGGGGCGCTCCGCAGCTCCGGGGGCGGGTCTTCGTCGTCGACGGCGTCCCGAGGGACGGTCACCTCGTCGGCTACCCGGCGATCCGGGCCTTCCTCACGGGGAAGCCCTGGGAGCCCGGCCTCCTCGTGGAGTCGGTCGAGGGGAAGGGCCGGCGGGGCGAGGTCTGGCTCAGGGTCTCGAACCCGGGCCCCACGCCGAGCGAGCTCTCCCGTTTCGGGAACCACGTCACGATCCGGCTCGAGGGCGGCGTCTTGATGGGCCTCGGCGCCGGGGACTTCGACCGTTACGAGGTCTTCGCCTCGGTTGCCGACCTGACGAAGTCGGCTCCCTTCGGCCGGGCGACCGCGTGCCGTCTCTTCGAGAACTTCTTCGCCCCGGGGGAGGCCAACGAGGCCGGTCCTCTTCGCGTCGCCGGAGCGAGGCCGCGCGTCTTCGTGACGTGGCAGCTGAACCTGCCCGACGGGCGGACGATCTCCGGGCCGGAGGTCGAGGTCCAGATCTCGACCCAGCCCGCCGCGCCGACGCCGAAGGCCAGGCCCAGGGCCCAGCCGCCGATTCCGAAGCTGAAGAAGCGCTGACCGCGCGCCGTTTCGACGAAGGCCCTCAGGCGTCGGGGAGGAGACCTCTCTCGGCGACGGCCGCCTCTGCGACGCGGACGGCGAGGAGCGCACCCGGGCGCCGCAGGTCGTCCGAGGCCAGGAAGAGCCTCGCGGAGGGGCCCGACGCGGAGAGACGCAGGAGAAGGGTCTCGTCCCGCCCCGCCGCGTCCACGATCCCCGCGGGGCCGTCGGCCTCGACGTCGGGCTCCGCGAAACCGCGGCCGGTGGCGAGGAGGGCGCCGCGAATCGCCCCGTGCGCGGGAGCCTCGCCGTCGAACCGGGCTTCGAGACGGAACGTCGTGCCGTGGAACACCCCCGCCCGGGCCGACAGGACTGTCAGGTCGAGGTCGCGGCCGAGGAGGGCGCGGGCGTCGCCCGAGACGCGGGCGTCGAACGCGTCGGTGTCGCCGGGAGGGAAGACGTTGAACGCGCACTGCGCGCCGAGGTGGTCCTTCGGGACGCTCCGGAAGGAGGCGATCGCGATCGCCTGCTGGAAGAGCTCGTCGAGCGCGTCCTTGCCCAGGTCGCTCGCCGGGCGGTCGATCGCGACCGTCACCGCCGAGACGGGACGAAGCGTCTCGAGCGCGGCGACGGCGTCGGCGAGGACGGTGGCGGCCGGGTCCCTGAGGACGAGGAGGTCCCCGGCCGGCAACGGGGTGGGCAGGAGGCCCCGGACGGCGTCGACGAAGTCGCCCGAGGCGCGCTGCCCCGACAGGTCGATGGCGAGGCACCCGTCGTTCTCCCTGCGGGCGAGAAACCGGGCCGTCGTCTCCGGAGGGCCGCAGAGGAACGCGATCTGGCAGCCGGAGAGGCCGTCCGGCGGGAGGGCGGAGACGAACGCCGCCTCGCCGTCGTCCTCGGTGAGGAGGCCCGACTCCGGATCGCCGGTGTGGAAGAGGTGGACGTGCGCGGCCGGAAAGCCACGTTCGCGAAGGACGACCTTCACGTCCCGGCCCGCGAGCGACGCCGGGTCGACGATGGCGACGGAAAGGCCGATCACGCCGCGGCTCCCGCCGGGGGCGGCGTACGGCGGGGAAGGAGAGCCGCGAGGAGGCGGGCGACGGGGGCCGAGAGGGCGTACGTGATGGCGAGGCCGGCGAGGCAGATGTCGGGGCGCCAGGCCGCGACGGCGGCCACGAGGAGCCCCGCGAGGGGGACGAGCCGGGCCGACTTGCGCGCCTTCAGGTCGACGTCCTTGAACGAGCGGTACCGGAACGTCGAGACCATGAGGAAGCCGAGCAGGAGCGTCACGACGAGCATTGCAAGGGCGATCCGCGGGTCGGGGAGCGGTTCCGGGATGACCCAGATCAGCCCGCAGAGGGCGCCCGCCGCGGCCGGGATCGGGAGGCCGACGAACCACCTCTTGTCGACGACGTGGATCTGGACGTTGAACCGGGCGAGACGGCAGGCGCCGCACACGAGGAAGAGAAACGAGGCGAAGAGGCCGTACCGGCCGTAGGAGGAAAGGCCCCAGTGATAGACGAGGAAGGCGGGGGCGAGGCCGAACGAGAGGACGTCGGAGAGGGAGTCGAGCTGCTCGCCGAACGCCGAGGTCGAGCCGGTCATCCTGGCGACCCGCCCGTCGAGCGAGTCGAGGAACCCCGCCAGGAAGAGGAGCCCCGCGGCGAGGTCGAAGCGGCCTTTGACCGTCGCGTCGAGGGCGAGGTAGCCGCAGAAGACGTTTCCGACCGTGAAGAGGGCCGGAATGACGTAAACGCCGCGGCGTACGCCGCGGCGCTGAACCTCGCTGGAGGTTCCGTTCATGGGTGTGTCGACGGGACCGTTCCTGTCGAGCGCGAGCCGGCCCTAATGGGGCGCTCCGACGCGGGCCCTGTGCTCACGAGCGATCTCCTCCATCCGGTCCTTCACCATCAGCTTCTGCTTCTTGAGGCGCTTCTCCTCGCCCTCCTCGTCGGACGAGAGGAACGTCTTGGACGCCAGCTCGGCGAGCCTCTTTTCGAAGTCGTGATGGGTTCGGACGAGATTCCGGAACTCGTCGTGGGACTGGGCCAGCTCGCGCTTCAACTCTTCGGTCAGAGTCGGCATGAACACCTCCTCGAAGTGAATTTCGAAAGAGCCGGACTGAGTCTCCCTTTTTCGACCTCCGGGAGTCAAGGAGTCGCAGCGGGCTCCGTGAGAAAGAGGGACATGACGAGGGCGTCCTCGCCGTCCGCGTAGTAGGCCGTTCGTCGGCCGACATCGCGGAAGCCGAGTCCCACGTAGAAGTTACGGGCGGCCGCGTTCGTCGGCCTCACCTCGAGGTAGATCTCCTCCGCCGAGATGCGCGCGGCGAGGCGGAGGACCTCGCTCATCAGGAGGCGGGCGACGCCCCGCTGCCGCAGGAGGGGTGCGACCGCGATCTTGTGAACGTGGATCTCCCCGCCCGCGAACGCGCAGAAAACGTAGCCCGCGAGGCTCCCGTCGGACGCCCGGGCGACCCGGTTGAAGCGGTACGGGGCCCCGATCTCGGAAGCGAAGTACTCCTTCTTCCAGGGGACCGGAAACGAGATCGCCTCGAGCGCGGCGACCGCGTCCAGGTCGGTGGCGCGCGCGTCCCGGACGGCCAGCGTCGCGACGAGAGTGCTCACCGGCCCTCGCCGGGCCCGAAACGCTCCTCGGCGGCCGGGGGGCGGCCGTAACGGAGCGTTCCGGTGTCCCCCTCGGGAGCGCGGACGGCGAGGGACGCCGCGGCCGGAGCCACGAGGAGCTGCGCCGTGCCGAGGTCGACCAGCGAGACGCCGTCACGGGCGGCCTCCGCTGTCGCCTCCGCGCGTCCCAGGCGAGCCTCGACGGCCTCGAGGACGCCCCCCCTGCGCCTTCTCCGGTGGACCTCTCCGCGCAGGGCGTCGAGGACGAAGTCGGCGTCGGCAGGGGAGGGAGCCGTTTCGCTGGCGGCCTCGAAGGTCGGGACCGGGACCAGGAGGGCGCCGACCGCCCGCGCGAGGCCACGCGCGAAGGCCACCGAGGAACGAAGCCCGGTGAACGAGCCGGGTCCCGAGACGACCGCGATCCGGTCGAGGTCCCGCGGGGAGAGGCCGGAGGCGGCGAGCGCGGCGCCGACGGCCGGGGCGAGCGCCTCGGCGCCCAGCCGTGGCAGCTCGACGGTGTACGGGATCGAGGATCCCGAGACGACGGTGAGCGACGGCCGGGGGGTCGCCGTGTCGATGGCGAGGAGCCTCATCGTCGTGGGGGCGATGCTAGCATCGCCCCCCTTCCCATGCGGACCACGCCGATGCTCGAGCAGTACTGGGCGCTGAAGCGGGAGGTCCCGGACGCGATCCTCCTCTACCGGCTCGGCGACTTCTACGAGATGTTCTTCGAGGACGCCGAGACGGCCGCCCCGCTCCTCGGCCTGGTCCTGACCGCCCGGCACCGCGACACCGACGTCGAGGCCCCGATGTGCGGCGTTCCCCACCACGCCCTCGACTCCTACACGGCCCGCCTCGTCGCGGCGGGGAGGAAGGTCGCGATCGCCGAACAGACCGAGGCCCCCCAGAAGGGGAAGGCCCTCGTCGCCCGGAGGATCGTCCGGGTCATCACGCCGGGGACGCTCGTGGACCCGGACCGGCTCGACGCCCGGCAGGCCAACGACCTCGCGGCGATCGCGCTCGGGGGCGTCGCCCCGGCCCTCGCCTACCTCGACCTCTCGACCGGGGAGTACGTCGCGGTCCGTCTCGACGGAACGCCGGCCGGGGAGCTCCTCGCGCGACGGCCGGCGAAGGAGCTCGTCGTCTTTCCGTCGGAGCGCGAAGAGGTCGCGCGGCTCCTCGAGCCGCTCGGGTCCGACGCCCCGGTCCTCTCCGTCCTTCCCTCCGAGTCGCCGCGAGGGCGGAGCGCGGGCGACCTCCTCGAAGGGCACTTCCGGACGTCGACGCTGGCCGCTTTCGGCCTGCCGGCCTCCGGGCCCCTCGTCGACGCGGCGGCGGCCGTCCTCTCCTACGCACGCTCGACGCAGAAGGCCGACTGCGTCCACGTCACGAGCCTGAGGACCGAGTCGGCGGGGGAGGGGCTCGTCGTCGACTCCGTGACGCAGGGGCACCTCGAGCTCTTCCGCTCCCTGCGCGACGGCGGGCGAACGGGGACTCTCCTTTCGGTCGTCGACCGCACGGGGACCCCCTTCGGCGCCCGCGCGCTCCGCCGCGTGCTGGAGCAGCCGCTCGGGTCGATCGAGGCGATCGGGGACCGACTCGACGCCGTGGAAGGGCTCGTCGAAGCCCCGGCGCGCCTCGAGGCCGTTGGCGCCGCGCTGGCCGCGCTGCCGGACCTCCCGCGGTTCCTCTCGCGCATCGCCGTCGGGAGCGGGACGCCGCGGGACCTCGCCGCCCTCGGCGTCGGCCTCGAGCGGGCCGCGGCCGTCGGGCCCCTCCTCGAGGGCGCGGAGGCGGCTCTGCTCCGTCCCGGCGGCGCCGCCTTTCCCTCGGGCATCCCGGACGCGCTCTCGGCCCGGCTTGCCGCCACCCTCGTCGACACGCCCCCCGTCTCCTCGAAAGAAGGGGGGCTCGTCCGGGACGGAGCGGATGCGGACGTGGACGACCTCAGGGCGCTCCGCCGCGACGCCGCCACCCTCCTCGGGGCGCTCGAGGCCGAGGAGCGGGTCCGGCGCGGAATCCCGACGCTGCGCGTCAAGTTCAACCAGGTCTTCGGGCACGTCTTCGAGATTCCCGGGTCGGCGAGGGCGAAGATCCCGGAGGACGCGCGCAAGCGCCAGACCCTGGCGAACGTCGAGCGGTACGCCACGGCCGAGCTCGTGGTCCTCGACGAGAGACTGCGCACCGCGGACGAGAGGCTCGCCGAGCGGGAAGGGGAGATCTTCCGCGAGCTCTGCGGCGCGGCGACGGCGGAAGCGGCGGCGATCGGCGCTCTCTCCGGGCGCCTCGCGCTCCTCGACGTCCTCGTCTCGCTGGCGAGGGTCGCGCGGGCGGAGCGCTGGTGCCGGCCACGGCTCGTCGCAGAGCCGGTCCTCTCGATCGCCGACGGGCGTCACCCCGTGGTCGAAGCGCTCCGCCGCCGGGAGCCGTTCGTCCCGAACGACTCCGAGCTCGGGGGAGAGGCGAGGGTCGTCATCCTCACGGGGCCGAACATGGGCGGCAAGTCCACGTACCTGCGGCAGAACGCCCTCGTCGTCCTCCTCGCGCACGCGGGCTCCTTCGTGCCGGCCTCGGCGGCGACGATCGGCCTCTGCGACCGGGTCTTCACGCGCGTCGGCGCGTCCGACTCCCTGGCCCGCGGCGAGTCGACGTTCCTCGCGGAGATGGCCGAGACGGCGCACATCCTCCGCCACGCCACCCGGCAGAGCCTCGTCGTCCTCGACGAGATCGGCCGCGGCACGGCGACGTTCGACGGGCTCTCGCTCGCGTGGGCGATCGCCGAGCACCTCCACGACGAGCCCGCCGCGCCGGCGCGCGTCCTCTTCGCGACGCACTACCACGAGCTGACGGAGCTCGCCCTCGTCCGCCCCGGCGTGAAGAACCGCACCATGTCGGTGAAGGAGTGGAAGGGGGAGGTGGTCTTCCTCCGGAAGGTCGTCGACGGCGTCGCCGACCGTTCCTACGGGGTGCAGGTGGCGAAGCTCGCCGGCATCCCGGCGGCCGTCACCGAGAGGGCGAAGGAGATCCTGGGGAACCTCGAGAAACAGCAGCTCGACGTCGGCGGAAGGCCGCGCCTCGCCGAGCACGCGGGCGCCCCTCCGCCAGCCGAGGTCCAGCTCGACCTCTTCCGGGGCCAGGAGGAGGTCGTCGTCGACGCCCTCCGGAGGCTCGACCTCGACACCCTGACGCCGCTCGCGGCGCTGAACGTCCTCGCCTCGCTCCGGGCGAGGCTGGAGGGAACGGAATGAGCGGAGCCTCCCGCCTCGTCGTCGGCCTCGAAGGGACGTCCCTCGCCCCGGCGGAACGGGCGTTCCTCGCCGGCCGGCGGCCCCTCGGCGTCGTCCTCCTCCCGCGGAACCTCACGTCCGCGCCCCAGGCGGCCGCGCTCGTGGAGGAGGTCCGTTCCACGTGCGACCCCGCCCCCCTCCTCTACGTGGACCAGGAAGGAGGGACGGTCGACCGGATCGGGCCGCTCCTCGGCCTCCCGTTCCCGTCGGCGGCGTCTCTCGCCCAGAAAGGGGTCGACCGGGTCCACGAGTGCGCCTACCTCATGGGGCGCGCCGCGCGCCGGCTCGGTTTCGACGTCGACTTCGCGCCGTGCCTCGACCTCGCGCAGCCGGGGACGGGGGCCGTCGTCCTGGCCGGCCGCTGCTTCGGCTTCCACGCGGAGGACGTCGTGATCGCCGGGATGGTCTTCGTCCACGGTCTCGCGAGGGCCGGCGTCGCCTCCTGCGTGAAGCACTTTCCCGGGCTCGGCCGCGGCCCCGTCGACTCGCACGACGCCCTCCCCGTCGTCGACGCCCACGACGTCGACCTGATGGTCACCGACGTGGCGCCGTTCACGAAGCTCGCGCGGGCCTCGGACGGAGTGCTCGTAGGGCACGCCGCTTACCCCGGGTTCACGGGCGACGAGACGCCCGCCTCGCTCTCGCCGAGGATTCACGCGATCCTGCGAGAGCGCATCGGCTGGGGCGGCGTCGTCTACTCCGACGCCCTGGGAATGGGGGCGCTCGGCGACCGGAGCCTCGCCGATCGCGTCTCGGCGGCCGCGCGCGCCGGGTGCGACGTCCTCGTCGTCTCCGGCGGCCTCGAAGAAGCCGTCGTCGCCGCCGACCGGCTCGAAGCCGACGGAACGGCCCTGTCCGCGGAAGCCCTCGGCCGGATCGCCAGCCTCAGGGAACGGTGCGCGAGCTTTCCCCGGACGCCGTTCGGCCCGGAGGCGTGGGACGCGCTCCGGGCCGAAGGGGTGGCGTGGCTGGATGAGCTGTCGAGGCCCCGGACGCCGAGGAGCCTCGACGGGCCCTTCTGAATCAGAACGGGACGCCGTCGTCGGGGTCGTCGATGCCGGAGGGCTCGGGAGCGCCGGGCGCGGTCGGACCGGCGCCTGCGGCGCGCGCGCCGTCGGGCCTCCCGCCGAGCATGCGCATCTCGCGCGCCTTGATCTCCGTCATGTACTTCTTCTGGCCGCTTTCCTTGTCGTCCCAGCTGCGCGTCTGGATGGAACCCTCGATGTAGACGAGCTGCCCCTTGGAGAGGTAGCGCTCGCAGACCTGCGCGAGCTTCGGGTCCATCACGACCACCTTGTGCCACTCGGTCCGTTCCTGCCGCTGGCCGCTCGTCTTGTCGGTCCAGCTCTCGGACGTCGCGAGGCTCAGCTTCGCCATCGTCGAGCCGGACGGGAGCGCCTTGATCTCGGGATCGCCTCCGAGGTGGCCGACGAGAATGACCTTGTTCACGGAACCCGCCATGGGCGTTCCTCCTCCGCTTCCGATCTGGAATGGCGGGCGAGGATATCAGAGGCCCGGAGGGCGCCGGGGGCCCGCGGCTGAGAGAATGACGAGGTGATCCTCCTTCTCCAGCGCGTCTCGAGGGCCCGCGTCCGGATCGCCGACGGGACCGCCGGCGAGATCGGGAAGGGCCTTCTCGTCTTCGCCTGCGTGGAGCCGGGTGACGGCCCGGAGGCGATGGACGAGGCGGCGCGGAAGACGGTCGAGCTGCGCGTCTTCGAGGACGGCGGGGGGAAGATGAACCTCGACGTGACGGAAGTCGGCGGGGCCGTCCTCGCCGTCTCCCAGTTCACCCTCGGGGCCGACCTCTCACGCGGGCGGCGGCCCGGCTTCGAAGGGGCGGCCCGCCCTGAGGAGGCCCGGCCGCTCTTCGACCGCTACGTGGCCGTCCTGCGCGCCACGGGCGTCCCCGTGGCGACCGGCACCTTCGGAGCCGCGATGGAGGTCGAGCTGGTGAACGACGGTCCCGCCACGTTCTCGTGGCGCTCGAAGCGGCGCGAGGTCTCCTGATTCGCTGATGGGCACGGGGACGAAGCAGAGGACGAGGATGGCGAGGACGGCCGCGGCGACGGCCCTCCGGCGCGGGTCGAGGGGCACATCCTCGTCGAAGAGGGGCGGGCGGCGGAGGCTGGTCAGGACGAGGACGATCGCGGCCCAGACCCACCAGCCGGTGTAGAGGAACCCGAGCGCCACGAGTATGGCGAGGATCGGCCAGCGAAGGTGCCGGTGCCGCCGGCCGAAGACCGCGTACAGGGTGTGGCCGCCGTCCAGCTGACCCGCAGGGATCAGGTTGATGGCCGTGACGACGAACCCCCACCACGCGGCCAGGAAGGCGGGGTGCTCGACGACGTGGACGCTCGTGAACGTGTGTCCCGTCAGGACGAGCTGGAGGACCTTCACCGCGAGCGGGTAGCCGAAGTAGATCGTCCCGTCGGTCGGAGGCTCGAAGTTCAGCCTCGTGTGGAGGATTCCCCAGGCGGCGACCGGGAGGGCGACGAGGAAACCGGCGATCGGCCCCGCAACGGCCATGTCGAAGAGGGCCTTCTTGTCGTGGATGGGCTGCCTCACGCGGATGAAGGCGCCGAACGTCCCGGGGAGGGGCACGATCGGCAGGAACGGCAGGAAGAACGGGGGGGAGGCGTCGATCCCGTAGCGCCTGCACGCGAGGTAGTGGCCCAGCTCGTGCGCGAGGAGGATCAGGAGGAGCGGCACGGAGTAGGCGAGCGCGGCCAGGACGAGCGCGGGGGTGATCCCGAGGACGCCGGAGCGAGGGTCGACGACGGCGAGACGGGGGTCGAAGCCGGCCGCGAGCTGGATGCCGACGAACGTCATCGTCCCGAACGTGAGGACGAGGAGGAGCAGGTGGAGCCACCAGCGCTCGCGGCGAACCGCGGACGAGGAGCCGACGCGAGCCCACGACGGCATCTGAAATCCGGGCGAGGGCGGGGGAGCCGGGTGGAGCGGAGGGGGGAGGCTGCTCAGGCCTGCTCCGGGGAGGCGGCGGCCGGCTCGGCCGCGAGGTCGCCGGCCATCAGGTCGCGGAGCTCCTTCCCGGGCTTGAAGCGGATGGTGAACCCGGGCGGGATCTCGACCTGCTCGTCGGGACGCTTCGGGTTTCGCCCGATCCCGCGCTTTCGCCGCCTGACGAGAAAGACCCCGAACCCCCGCAGCTCGATCCGGCCCCCGGAAGCCAGGGAGCGGCGCATCGCCTCGATGATCGTCTCGACGGCCCGCGCCGCCTGGGCCCGGGGGACGCCCGTCTCGTCGGTCACGCGGTTGACGAGGTCGTTCTTGATCATTCCGGCAGAGTGTAAATCATGTCGAATCTAGAGGCTGCGCAGCCTGTTCCTGAGAAGGAGGATCTCGAGCGCGACGGCCGTCAGGGCGCCGAGACGCTTCAGCTCCATCGCCTTCGGCGGTGACTCGGACCGGGCTTCGCCGATCAGGAAGAGGACGCTCTTCCCTTTCAGGGAGACCGGGACGGCCGCCACGACGGCCGGGAAGCCCGCGCCGAGGGCCTCGAGGATGCGGTGGTTCCCCGGAAGGTCGGGGCAGGGACCGATGTAGAAGCCGTCCGTGTTGCGGAGCGAGGCGAAGAGGGACGGCTCGGAAAACGTGACGGAGAAGGACCGGAGCCCCTCGGGAGGCTCGGGAACGGCCGCCCAGCCGATGACCCTGTCGGCCTGCGCGATGAAGAGGGCCGCCCGCCGGAGGAGCCGGCCGGCCTCCCGGAGAACAGCGGCTGCGATCTCGTCCCGCGATTCGGCCCGCGACAGGCTCTCCACGAGGTCCGCGGGGGCCTCCTCCTCGACGAGACGGGCCACTTCCTCGCCGCCGACGGCGCTCGTGGGCTCGGGGGGAGCGGGAGCGGGGTCGGCCGCCGCCCGGAGGCTTCTCACCTCGTGCTCGCCCAGCTCGATCTCGACGGGGGGCGCCGGCGGCGTCCGAGGCGAAGTCGGCGGTCCGTCCGGCTCCGAGGCTGAAGGCTTCGGAGCGGGCCGCGGCGGTTCGGGCTCGGCGGGCGCAGGACCGGGCAGGGGTGCCGGTTCGGCCGGCAGCGGCCTGAGGGTGGAAGAGGAGGATCGCAGGAACGGCTTCGGCGTCTTCGGCGGGGAGACGGCGACCTGCCCGCCCCCCTCGTCGAGCTTCCCGGCGAGCTCGGCGAGGCGCGGGTCGGCCGGGATGCCGTAGTGCCCGTGGAGGGCCGTCTGGAGCCGGACGTCGAGCGCGACGAACGGGCTGATGGCGAGGCCCGTGAGGAAGGAGACCTCGTCGAGGGCGGGGAGGTCCTTCGGGTCGCGCATCGCGAGCGAGAGGTTGCGGCCGAGGCGGCGGAACGGGACGACGAAGAGGTTCGCCGCGAGCTTCGCAGGGACGAGCCGGAGGATGTCGGGACGGATCTCGACGAGATCGGCCGCGGTGCAGGTGGCGACGCCGTGCTGAACCGCGAGGGCCCGGAGCAGGAGGTCCTCGCGGACGCCGCCCAGCTCGAGTAGGTTCGTGCAGAAGCGGCCGCGGAGGCGCGCCTGCTGCGCGAGAGCGCGGTCCCTGAGCTCGGCCGAGACCGCTTTCCCTCCCACCAGGATCTCCCCGATCCGCCGTCGCACCCGGACAATCTAGCAGGAACCGGAGCGGCCGCCGGTTAGAATCCTTTCGCCATGACGGTAAGACCACTTCGAGTCCTCATCGCCAAGCCCGGCCTCGACGGCCACGACCGCGGAGCCAAGGTCGTGGCCCGCGCCCTGCGCGACGCCGGGATGGAAGTCATCTACACCGGCCTCCGCCAGACTCCCGAGCAGGTCGCCGCGGCCGCCGTGCAGGAAGACGTCGACGTCGTCGGCCTCTCCATCCTCTCCGGCGCGCACAACGTCCTCGTGCCCGAGATCATCGCCGCCCTCACGCGGCGCGGCGCCGAGGGCGTCTCGGTCGTCGTCGGCGGGATCATTCCCGAGAAGGACATCCCGGGGCTGACGAAGGCGGGGGTGAAGGCGGTCTTTCCGCCGGGAACGCCGACGACGGTCGTCATCGAGTCCGTTCGCTCCCTGGCCCGGCCCGCGGACGCCGCCGTCGCGAGCTGAGCCCCGGGCGGCGTCTCCGGAAGCTGCGGACGGAGACGGAAAGCCCGCTTCCGGAGGCGCGCCCCTGGCCCGCCGCTAGAATCGCCCGGTGAGCGACGTTCTCGTCAGCCGGGCCGACCCCACCTCCGAGGAATTCCGCAGCAACAGGGAGCACCACTCAGCGCTCGCGCGAGAGCTGCGCGAACGCGTGGCGGCCGCCCGCGAGGGAGGCGGGTCGAAAGGGACCGCCCGGCAGGCCGAGCTCGGAAAGCTCTCCGTCCGCGGGCGGATCGAGCGGCTCCTCGACCAGGAGACCGCGTTCCTCGAGCTCTCCCCCCTCGCCGCCGACGGCGTGTACGACACGCCCGTCCCGGGCGCCGGGCTCGTCACGGGGATCGGCCGCGTCTCCGGGCGGGACGTCGTGATCGTGGCGAACGACCCTTCGGTGAAGGGGGGGACCTACTTCCCGATCACCGTGAAGAAGCACCTGCGCGCCCAGGAGGTGGCCCTCGAGAACCGCCTCCCGTGCGTCTACCTCGTCGACTCGGGCGGCGCGTTCCTGCCGCTGCAGGCCGAGGTCTTCCCGGACCGCGACCACTTTGGGAGGATCTTCTACAACCAGGCCCGGATGTCGGCCGCCGGCATTCCCCAGGTCTCGGCCGTCCTCGGCTCCTGCACCGCGGGGGGCGCGTACGTCCCGGCCATGTCGGACGAGGTCGTCATCGTGAAGGGGCAGGGGACGATCTTCCTCGCCGGCCCGCCGCTCGTGAAGGCCGCGACCGGGGAGAGCGTGACGTCCGAAGAGCTGGGGGGCGGCGACGTCCACACCCGGATCTCCGGCGTCGCCGACTACCTCGCCGGGAGCGACGCCGAGGCGCTCGAGATGGTCCGCGAGATCGTCGCCCGTCTGAACACGACGAAGGCGTTCTCCGGCGACGTGGCCGCGCCGGAGGAGCCGCTCTACCCGGCCGAGGAGCTGTACGGGGTCCTCCCGCGCGACCTGAAGCGGCCGCTCGAGATCCGGGAGGTCCTCGCGAGGCTCCTCGACGGGTCGCGCCTTCACGAGTTCAAGCCGCGCTACGGCGCGACGCTCGTCTGCGGCTTCGGACGGATCGCCGGCCTCCCGGTCGGCATCCTCGCCAACAACGGAATCCTCTTCTCGGAGTCGGCGCTCAAGGGGACGCACTTCATCGAGATGGCCTGCCAGCGGCGCGTGCCGCTCCTCTTCGTCCAGAACATCACCGGCTTCATGGTGGGGAAGGCCTACGAGCACGGCGGCATCGCGAAGGACGGGGCCAAGATGGTCCACGCCGTGGCCAACGCCGCCGTCCCGAAGCTGACTCTTCTCGTCGGAGGCTCCTTCGGCGCGGGCAACTACGGCATGTGCGGCCGCGCCTATCAGCCCCGGTTCCTCTTCAGCTGGCCGAACTCGCGCATCAGCGTCATGGGGGGAGAGCAGGCGGCAGGGGTCCTCGCAACGGTGAAGAACGAACAGAGGGAGCGGCAGGGCCAGCCGCCGATGCCCGCCGACGAGGAGGCCGCCTTCAAGCGGCCGACGCTCGAGAAGTACGAGGCCGAGGGTAGCCCCTACTACGCGACGGCACGCCTCTGGGACGACGGCATCCTCGACCCCGCCGAGACGAGGACCGTCCTCGCCCTCGCCCTCTCGGCGTGCCACAACGCGCCGATCCCCGCGACGCCGTTCGGCGTCTTCCGGATGTGAGGCGCGACGTGAGGAAGACGCTTTCGCTCGCCCTCTGCCTCCTGTCGCTCCTCGTCCTTCCCGGCGCGGCCCCGGCCCCGCGGAAGGGGACGGTTCGTGCCGTCGAGGTCACCTCGCTGTCGCGGCAGAAGGCCCACCTCTTCGTCCGGACCAGCCTCCCCGCCGTCGCGCGCGGCGCTCGGCAGACGTTCCGGGGGGAGGCGACGGCCTGGGGCGTCCCGGTCCCCATCGTCCTCCCGGTCCAGGTCGCCGTGCAGCGCTCGGGCGAGGGCTGGGACGCGGTCTTCCTCGTCGACCTCGATCTCGCCGCGGCGCCGCAGGCGCTCGTGGACCGCGGGAGCGCCACCGCCGTTCCCGTCACGCTCAGGGGGACGCTCTCGGGCGAGGCGGGGACTGCGGCCACCGTCGACGCGGCCGGCGCGCTCCGGCCGGGGACCTCCGACCTCGTCGCGAGCCGCGAGCTGGGAAACTCGTTCGTGCGGTTCGCGGGGGCCCGCCTCTCGGGCCTCGGCCTGGCCGAGTCGAAAGGGGAGGCGCGGATCGCCGTCTTCAACCCGTTCCGGTTCGACGTGGCGCTTCGCGCGGTGAGGTACGAGCTCTCCTCCGGCGGGCGCGCCGTCGCCCGCGGCAGCCGGCAGGGGCTCCTCGTGAGGCCCGGCCGCGAGAACGAGATCGTCCTTCCGCTGACCGTCTCGAACGCCGCGGCTCTCGCGACGGCGGCCGAGGCGCTGGTGGCCGGCGGCACGTTGACGGGCGAGCTCTCGGGCGAGCTCGTCCTGAAGCTCGGGACGGGCGACGTGACCTTCCCGCTCGCCGCCTCGGGAACGATCGAGGTCCTCCGATGAGCGAGCCGCTCCGCCTCGAGCGGCCGCGCCCCGGCGTGGCACGCGTCGTCCTCGACCGTCCCGAACTCCGGAATGCCTTCGACGACGTCCTCGTCGCCCGGCTGACGGAGGCGTTCGAGGCTCTCGCCACCGACCCCGGCGTCCGCGTCGTCGTCCTCGCGGGCGAGGGAAAGGCCTTCTGCGCCGGCGCCGACCTCTCCTGGATGAAGCGGATGGTCTCGTACGGGCCCGAGGAGAACCGGCGCGACGCCGCGGCCCTCGCGGCGATGTTCCGCGCCGTCGACTCCTGCCCGAAGCCCGTGGTCGGACGCGTCCAGGGAGCCGCGCTGGGCGGCGGCGCGGGCCTCGTCGCCGTCTGCGACGTCGCCGTCGCGGCCGAGGGGACGCTCCTCGGGACGACCGAGGTCCGGCTGGGCATCGTGCCCGGGGTGATCTCGCCCTTCGTCGTTCGCAAGATCGGCGAGTCGCACGCGCGGCGCTGGTTCCTCACGGGCGAGCGCTTCTCCGCCGAAGAGGCGCTGCGCACCGGGCTCGTCCACGCCGTCGTGCCCGCCTCGGGGCTCGACGGCGAGGTCGACCGCGTCGTCGACGCGCTCCTCCTCGGCGGGCCCGAGGCTCTCGCCGTCTCCAAGGACCTCGCGTGCCGGATGGGGCGCCTGCCCCTCGACGCCGCGCTCGAGGAAGCGACGGGCGTCATTGCGGCCCGCCGCGCATCCGACGAAGGCCAGGAGGGGATGCGCGCCTTCCTCGAACGGCGGACCCCGGCCTGGGTCCGGGGGAGCGCGTCGTGAACGTCCGCCCCTTCCGGAAGGTCCTCGTCGCGAACCGGGGCGAGATCGCCGTCCGCGTCCTCACCGCCTGCCGGACCGCGGGCCTCTCGACCGTCGCCGTCGCGTCGGAGGCCGACGTGGGGTCCCGCCACGCGCGCCTCGCCGACGAGCTCGTCGTTCTCGGCCCGGCCCCTGCGCGGGAGTCGTACCTCGTCGCCTCGAAGATCCTCGACGCGGCGCGCGCCACCGGCGCCGACGCCGTCCACCCCGGATACGGCTTCCTCTCGGAGAACGCGGCGTTCGCGAGAGCCGTGATCGACGCCGGCCTCGTCTGGATCGGCCCTCCTCCCGCGGCGATCGAGGCGATGGGGCTGAAGGTCCCCTCGCGCGAGCGGATGAAGGAGGCGGGCGTTCCGGTGGTGCCCGGCTCTCACGGCTTCTCCGCCGAGGGGCTCGCCGGGATCGGCCTGCCCCTCGTCGTCAAGGCCTCGGCCGGAGGCGGCGGCAAGGGGATGCGTGTCGTGAGGGAGCAGGCGGAGCTGGCGGCGGCCCTCGAGTCGTGCCGGAGGGAAGCCGAGGCGGCCTTCGGCGACCCTACGCTCTACGCCGAGCGGTACCTCGAGCGGCCGCGGCACGTGGAGATCCAGGTCTTCGGCGACGCCCACGGCCGGGTCGTCGCGCTCGGCGAACGCGAGTGCTCGCTGCAGCGTCGCCACCAGAAGGTCGTCGAGGAAAGCCCCTCTCCCGTCGTCACGCCCCAGCTCCGAGCGCGGATGGGCGAGGCCGCGGTCGCGGCGGCGAAGGCGGTCGGCTACGTCAACGCGGGGACGGTGGAGTTCCTCCTCGAGCCCGACGGCTCCTTCTTCTTCCTCGAGATGAACACGCGATTGCAGGTCGAGCACCCGGTCACAGAGGAGGCGTGGGGGCTCGACCTCGTTTCGCTCCAGCTCGCCGTCGCGGCGGGCGAGCCGCTGCCGGCCGACATCCCGGAGGCGCCCGTGGCACACGCCATAGAGGCCCGCGTCTACGCGGAGGACCCCGAGAACGGCTTCCTGCCGCAGGTCGGGACGGTCCTCGTCTACGAGGAGCCCGGCGGGCCCGGCGTCAGGGTCGACTCGGGGATCGAGGCGGGGAGCGAGGTCTCCGTCCACTACGACCCGATGCTGGCGAAAGTCGTGGCCCGCGGCCGGGACCGCGAGGAGGCCCGGCGGCGCCTCGTCGACGCCCTCGGCCGGACCGTCATCCTCGGGGTCGCGACGAACGTCTCGTGGCTCCGGAGGCTACTGGAGACGTCGGAGTTCGTCCGCGGCGAGCTCGACACGGCCCTCCTCTCCCGACTCGACCTGCCGGCCCCACCGGAACCGCCGGCCGGGGTCCTGGCCGCCGCCGCCCACGTCCTCTCCGGTCCGGACGCGAGGAGCGGAGGGCCCTCGGCCCGCGCGGCCCATCCCGACCCCTTCGCGGCCGGGGCCTTCCGGGTGCTCGGATGAGAGTGAAGAACCTCGCGACCGGCACGGTCCACGAAACCTCGACCGAGACGGGCGGAGTCCCGCGCGGCGCGCGCGTCGTCCGAGACGGGCTCACGGCGTGGGTCCACCACCGCGGCGAGACCTGGCGCCTCGCACGCCTCGTCGACAAGCCCGGGGCCCGGGAAGAGGAGGAGCACGACCTGCGCGCGCCGATGCCGGGCGTCGTCGCCCGGGTCCTCGCCGAGGAAGGGCAGGAAGTGGGGAAGGGCACGCCCCTTCTCGTCCTCTCCGCGATGAAGATGGAGCACGAGATCCGGAGCCCGCGGCCCGGGCGCCTCGTGAAGCTCTTCCGCGCGGCGGGGGAGAGGGTCGACGTGGGAGACCCGCTGGCGGAGATCGAGTGAGCCCACGCGAGCGCGTCACCGTCGTCGAGGTGGGGCCGCGCGACGGCCTGCAGAACGAGAAGGGGTTCGTCCCGACGGACGTGAAGGTGGCCTTCGTGGAGGCGCTCGGAGAGGCGGGCCTTCCCGTCGTGGAGACGACCGCGTTCGTCTCGCCGAGGGCGATTCCCCAGCTCGCCGACTCGGCCGAGGTCTTCGCGCGTGTCCGCAAGAGGCCTGGCACCCGGTACCCCGTCCTCGTCCCGAACGAGAAGGGAATGCTCCGGGCCCTTTCGGCCGGGGCGCGGGAGGTCGCGCTCTTCACCGCGGCGACCGACACCTTCAACGTGAGGAACACGAACGTCACCGTCGAGGGTTCGTTCGTGCGGTTCGCCCCCGTCGTCGCCCTCGCGAGGGCCGAGGGGATCCGCGTGAGGGGCTACGTCTCGACCGCCTTCGGCTGCCCCTACGAGGGGCGCGTCGACCCGGCGAAGGCCGCCGCCGTCGTGGTCAGGCTCCTTTCGGCCGGGTGCGAGGAGGTCTCCCTCGGAGACACGATCGGCGTCGCCGTGCCGTCGCAGGTGGCGGAGGTGCTGGGCCGCCTGGCCGAGGCCGGGGTCGACGCCCGCCGGCTCGCCCTCCACATGCACGACACCCGCGGCACGGCCCTCGCGAACGTCGTCGAGGGACTGCGGGCCGGGATCCGCGTCTTCGACTCCTCCGCGGGCGGGCTCGGGGGCTGTCCCTACGCTCCCGGGGCGGCCGGGAACCTCGCGACCGAGGACCTCGTCTACCTCCTCGACGGGATGGGCTTCGAGACGGGGGTCGACCTCGGGAGGGTCGCGGGGGCGACGCGCGCGCTGGCCGAGGCGACGGGCCGGGCGCCGGTGTCGCGCGTCTTCGCGGCTCTCAGGGCCGCGTCGGAGCGGGCCTGACCTCGCGGTCGCGCGTTGACCCACCCCCCTCCGGAACGTAGACTTGCCCGCACGTAAGCCGATCCTGCCGAACGGCCGTTCGAGGAGTCGAAATGGCGATCAAGATCCTGCTCGCGGACGACAGCCTGACCATCCAGAAGGTCGTCGAGCTGACCTTCTCGGATGCGGAGACTCGACTCGTAGCCGTCGGGAGCGGCGACCGGGCCGTCCAGGCCCTCGACGACTTCCAGCCCGACATCGTTCTCGCCGACGTCGTCATGCCCGGGCTGACGGGCTACGAGGTCTGCGAGGCCGTCAAGCGTCGCCCCGGCGGCGCGTTCGTCCCCGTCGTCCTGCTCACGGGCACGTTCGAGCCGTTCGACCGCGGCCGGGCCGAGCGCGCCGGGAGCGACGCCATCGTGACCAAGCCGTTCGACTCGCACGCGCTGCAGGGTCTCGTGCGCGAGCTCGTGGAGAAGGCGGCCGTCGCGCGCGAGGAAGCCGCGTCGGCCCCGCCCCCGGAGGCGCCCGCGCCGCCGCCCACGATGATCCTCTCGGCCGAGGAGATGGAGAACGCGTTCCTCCCGGCCGAGACGCCCGCCCAGGACACCGGTGCGACGCAGGTGCTGACACCCATCGACCTGGCCGAGCTGGCCCCGCCGCCTTTCGCCGAGGCGGCGACCGCTGCTCCGGTCGGGGAGTCGATCTACAGGACCGTTGCGATGAAGGTCCCGACGCCAGAGGAGCTGGCCCGTGCGGCCCGGGAGGAAGGCCTCATTGCACAACCGCCCGTGGAACCGGAGCCCGAGGCGGCGACGGAACCGCCGCCGCCTGTGTTCTACGAGCCGGAGATCGCCTACGAGCCTCCGCCTCCTCCGCCGCCTCCGGTCTTCTTCGAGCCGGAGCCCGAGGTAGCGACGGAGCCGCCGCCGCCGCCTGCGTTCTACGAGCCGGAGATCGCCTACGAGCCTCCGCCTCCACCTCCGCCTCCGGTCTTTTTCGAGCCGGAGCCGGAGGCGGCGACGGAACCGCCGCCGCCGCCGCCGGTCTACGAGCCGGAGATCGCCTACGAGCCTCCGCCTCCACCTCCGCCTCCGGTCTTCTTCGAGCCGGAGCCGGAGGTGGCGACGGAACCGCCGCCGCCGCCGGTCTACGAGCCGGAGATCGCCTACGAGCCTCCGCCTCCACCTCCGCCTCCGGACTTCTTCGAGCCGGAGCCCGAGGTGGCGACGGAACCGCCGCCGCCGCCGCCGCCGGTCTACGAGCCGGAGATCGCCCACGAGCCTCCGCCTCCACCTCCGCCTCCGGACTTCTTCGAGCCCGAGCCGGTGGTCGCGACGCTGCCGTCCGAGCCTCTCTTCGCCCGGGCGGAAGAGGACTCTGAACGAACGGCCCCGGTCGAGGCCGCGCACCCTGGCGAGCCCGCGGTCGACCTTCCCCCCGGGGAGGCTGTCGTCGCCGTCGAGGAGCCGGTCGTCGAGCCCTTCCCCGAGATGGACGAACCCGCGCCCCTGATCGAGTCCGGGTCGGCCCTCTGGGACGAGGAACCGGCCGTCGAGCTGCCGCCTCCTCCTCCCGTGCTGACGGGCAGCCCGGAAGGGGGCGAGGACGCCGAGCCGATCACCCGGGACATCGAGGCCGACCTCGAGGCGTTCGAGGCGTCGGGGCGCGTCCGGCGGCGGCCCGAGATCTGGGAGCGGCACGCTGCCCTGATCGGGGAAGAGGTCCCGGACGACATCGACGTGGGGGAGGCGCCGCCCGCCCGGGAGCCGGAGGTTCTCGAGACGGCCGAGCCGTTCCCTTCCGAGCTCGAGGAGATCGCCGCCGCGGCCCGCCTGGAAGACCTCTCGAGGCTGATCCCGTCCGGTCCCCAGGCCGCGAAGCCCCCCGAGGAGGAGGTCGAGGCCTCCGTGCCGGCCGAGACGACGGCACCCGTGGTGGGAATCGCGCCGACCGCCCTGACGGACGCCGACGTCGACCGGATCGCCCGCAGGGTCGTCGAGCTCCTGTCTGACAAGACGGTCCGCGACATCGCGTGGGAGGTCGTACCGGAGGTCGCGGAGCGTCTCGTTCGCGAGAGGATCTCCGAGGTCGAGCGGGCCGGGTGACGCCGGTCCCTCCGTCCCGAAGCGTCGTTTAGACTCGACGGCCTATGCCTTCCGCGTCCCGCACCGAGCTCGACAAGCGCTTCGACCCGCAGTCCTTCGAGATGAAGTGGTACCGGCTCCAGGAGGAGTCGGGCCAGTTCCGTCCCGAGGTCGCGGGCGAAGAGGCGCGCCCGTACACCCTCGTCATCCCGCCCCCGAACGTGACGGGGCGGCTCCACGTCGGGCACGCCCTCGGGCGGACCCTCGAGGACGTCCTGGCCCGCTGGCGGCGGATGCAGGGGCGGGCGGTCCTCTGGGTCCCGGGAGTCGACCACGCGGGAATCGCCACCCAGATGGTCGTCGAGCGCGACCTGAACGAGCGGACGGGGCAGTCGCGCCACGACCTCGGGCGCGAGCCGTTCCTGGCGATCTGCCGCGAGTGGGCCGACGCGCGGCGCGGCGACATCCTGAACCAGATCCGCCGGCTCGGCTGCTCGTGCGACTTCTCTCGCGAGTACTACACGCTCGACGAGCCCCGCTCGAAGGCGGTGCGCCGGGCCTTCAGCGAGCTCTTCCACCAGGGTCTCGCCTACCGCGACAGCCGGATGGTGAACTGGTGCACCCGCTGCGCCACGGTTCTCTCCGACCTCGAGGTGAACCACGTCGAGAGCCAGGGGCAGCTCTGGTCGGTGGCCTACCCGCTCGAGGACGGAAGCGGCGAGGTCGTCGTCGCGACGACGCGCCCGGAGACGATCCTCGGCGACACGGCCGTGGCGGTCCACCCGGAGGACGAGCGCTACGCGGCGATCGTCGGGAAGAACGTCCGCCTTCCGCTGACCGACCGGGTCATCCCGGTCATCGCCGACGAGATGGTCGACCGCGCGTTCGGAACGGGCGTCGTGAAGATCACGCCGGCGCACGACCCGAACGACTTCGAGGCGGGACGACGCCACGGCCTGCCGGAGGTCGTCGTCATCGGCTTCGACGGGAAGATGACCGCCGAGGCGGGGGAGGCCTACGCGGGCCTCGAGCGCCCCGCGGCCCGGAAGAAGGTCCTCTCCGACCTGCGCGAGCTCGGCCTGCGCCGCGACGACAAGCCGCACACCTCCGCCGTCGGGCGCTGCCAGCGGTGCGACACGGTTCTCGAGCCGCTCGTCTCGCTGCAGTGGTTCGTGAGGATCAGGCCGCTCGCCGACAAGGCCGTCGCCGCGTCGGAGGCCCGCGAGGTCACGTTCACGCCGGAGCTCTGGAAGAAGACGTACGACGAGTGGATGAAGAACATCCGCGACTGGTGCGTCTCCCGGCAGCTCTGGTGGGGCCACGAGATCCCGGCGTGGTACTGCGCCGACGGGCACGTCACCGTCCCGGAGCCGGGCGACGAGTCCGACCCGGCCGCGTGCGCGACGTGCGGGAGCGCGGCCCTGACCCGCGACCCGGACGTCTTCGACACCTGGTTCTCGTCATGGCTGATGCCGCTGTCGGTCCTCGGCTGGCCGGTGAAGACGAAGGACCTCTCCCGCTTCTACCCGACCGACGTCATGGTCACCGGGTTCGACATCCTCTTCTTCTGGGTGGCGAGGATGATCATGGCCGGCGTCTGGTTCGACGGCCGGGTCCCGTTCCGCGAGGTCTTCCTGCACGGCCTCGTCCGCGACGAGCGCGGGCAGAAGATGTCGAAGACGAAGGGAAACGTCATCGACCCGCTCGTCATGTGCGACGAGTACGGGGCCGACGCCGTCCGCTTCGCCCTCGCCGTCCTCTCGGGCACCGGCCGCGACCTGCCGTTCGGCACGACCCGCGTCGCGGCCTCCCGCGCCTTCGCGACGAAGGTCTGGAACGCCGCCCGGTTCGCGATGGGGATGCTCGAGGGGGAGACCGTCGCCGGGGAGCCGGAGTTCGCCTCTCTCGGGCGCGTCGACCGCTGGATCCTCGACCGCCTCGCGACGACGGCGAAGAAGGTGAACGACTCTCTCGAGGTCTTCCGCTTCGACGAGGCCGCCAACGCCCTCTACGCCTTCTTCTGGACCGAGTTCTGCGACGGCTACGTCGAGATGGTCAAGCAGGTCCTGCGCGACGCCGGCGTCCCCGAGACCGAGAAGGCGAAGACGCGCCGGGTCCTCCGGCACATCCTCCTCGAATCCCTCGCGCTGCTCCACCCCTTCATGCCGTTCATCTCCTGCGAGATCCGCGAGGCGCTGAACGGTGACGGGGCGGCGCTGCCGGTCCTTCCCTATCCGGCGGGCCGGGACGACTGGCGCGACCCCTTCGCGGTGGAGGTCGTCGAGACCCTCCGCGAGACGGCGACGCGCATCCGGAACCTGCGCGCCGAGCGTGGCCTGGCGCAGACCGAGGCCCTCGCCGCCGGTTTCGAGGTGGCCGAGGGGCCCGTCGCCGAGGCGCTTCGCTCCCACGCGCCTCTCCTCGTCCACATGGCGCGCCTCTCGAGCCTCGTCGTGGCTCCGAAGGTCGATCTTCCCGGCGCCTTCCACGATCACGTCGGCGTGGCCGGCCTCGTCGTGGCGTTCCCGAAGAAGGAGCTCTCGCCGGACGACGAGGCGAAGGTGAGGAAGGAGATCGCCGTGGTCGAAAGGGAGATCGAGGGCGCGAACCGGAAGCTCGCCGACGAGTCGTTCCTCTCCCGCGCTCCCGGGGCCGTCGTCGAGAAGGCTCGCCGGCAGGTCGAGGAGCTGACGGCGCGGCGCGCGAAGCTCCTCGCGAACCTGGGGGAGGGCGGAGAGCCGTGACGAGCCCCCTCGGACCCCTCGCGCCCCTCGGCGGCCGGCGTTTCGAGCGGATCGCGAACTTCCTCCTCCTCGAGGAGACGGATTCGACGAACGACGTCGCCCGCAGGCTCGTGGACTGGATGGTGTCCGAGGACAACGACGTCCTTCCCACCTGCATCGTGACGCGCCGTCAGACGGCGGGGAAGGGACGTTCGGGGCGGACCTGGGCGGCGGCGGGAGAGGGGGCCGTGGCCGTCTCGCTCGTCGTCCCGTGGCCCGAGGGGCCGGAGAGGATCCGGGTCCCGGTCGCGACCGGCATCTCCCTCGCCCGCTCCCTCTCGGCAGCTTTCGGCCTCGACCTGCGGCTGAAGTGGCCGAACGACCTCCTCTCGGCCGGCAAGAAGGTCGCCGGGATCCTCGTCGAAGGGCGGACGCTGCCGGAAGGGGCCGGTTACGTCATCGTCGGCGTGGGGCTCAACGTCCACGCCACGCGGGCCGAGCTCGACGCCCTCGGCCTCTACGCCGCGACGTCGCTTTCCCTCGAGGGGGCCGAGCCGGGCGCCCTCGAAGGGGAGGGTCCGCTCCTCGCGGTCCTGGCGGCCCTCGACGCCGCGCTCGGAGAAGAGGACGCCGATCTCCCGGCCTCGTTCGCCGGGGTGACCGTCCACGCGCCCGGGGACGTGATCGAGGTCCGCGACGGACAGAGGGTGGTGACGGGCCGCTACGCCGGGCTGTCGCCCGACGGGCTCCTGAGGCTCGAGACCGACGCGGGCGTGACGGAGCTGATCTCCGGCGACGTGACGTCGTTCTGACGCGCGATGGGCCTCCTTCTCGCCCTCGACGTCGGCAACACGAACACCGTCATCGGGTTCTTCGAGGCGGACTCCCTCGTCGCGACGGCCCGGCTGACGACCGTCAGGGAGCGGACCTCCGACGAGCACTCGCTCTTCCTGCGCGCCGTGATCGAGGCGAAGGGGCGGCGGGTCGGCGAGGTCGACGACGTCATCGTCTCCTCGGTCGTGCCGCCGCAGGAATTCCCGATCCGCGCCGCCTGCCGCGACGCCTTCGGCATCGACCCGCTCTTCGTCGCCCCGGGCGTGAAGACGGGGATGCGCATCCTCTACGACCACCCCTCCGAGGTCGGCGCCGACCGGATCGTGAACGCCGTCGCCGCGGTGGCGGCGCACGGCGCCCCCTGCATCGTCGTCGACTTCGGGACGGCGACGACGTTCGACGTCGTCACCGCTGCGGGCGACTACCTCGGCGGCGTCATCTGCCCCGGCCCCGGCATCAGCGCCGACGCCCTCTTCTCCCGCGCGGCGCGCCTCTCCCGCGTCGACCTCCACCGGCCGGAGAGAGTCGTGGGGAAGAACACGGCCCAGAGCGTCCAGTCGGGACTCTTCTGGGGGGTCCTGGCGCAGGCGGAAGGGCTGATCGCGCGGATTCGCGCCGAGCTGGGCGAGCCGGGGATGAAGGTCGTCGTCACCGGGGGCCTCGCCCCGCTCTTCGCGGCGGCCTCGCCCGACCTCGCCCTCGTCGACCCCGACCTCACTCTTCGCGGGCTGAAGATCCTCCATGACCGGAATGCCGACGGCCGACCCCTCCGGCGCGCCTGAGCCCGCGGAAGACGAGGCCTCCTACGGCACCCGTGTCGAGGACGCCTTCATCGCCGAGAGGGGGACGCCCTTCCTCCTCTCGCCGAAAGACTGGCACCTCATCTCCGGCTGGCGCGAAAGCGGGATCCCGGCGGACACGGTGATCCGCGCCGTTCGCGGGGCGTTCGAGAGGAAGCGCTCGCGCGGCGACCTCTCGAAGATCTCGAGCCTCTCCTACTGCGCCAACGCCGTCGAGGTCCTCTGGGAGATGGAGCGCCGCGGGCTCGTGGGCTCCCACTCGCGCAAGGGCGGCGACCACGCCGCCTCGTTCGACGCCGCGCCCCGCCTCCGGGAGCTGGCCGCGGCCCTCACGGCGGAGGAGCTCCCCGTCCCCGCGGGAGCCGACGCCGTCGCCGCCCGGGAAGCGCTGCGGGAAGCGAGGGAGGCGGTGGAGGAGCTCGATTCCGCCTCCGGACTCGACGCGCTGGAGGAAGCGCTCGGGAAGGTGGAGAGGTCGCTCGGGAGGAAGCTCGAGAAGGCGCTCGGTGAAGGGGAGCGCGAGAGGCTCGGGCGCGAGGTGGAGGAGGAGGCCGGAGACCTCTCGGGCCGGTCGAAGGAAACCCGGCGGCGAATCCTCTCGGCGATTCGCGGACGCGCGCTCCGCCGTCTCTTCGGCCTCGCGCCCCTCACCCTCCTCGGAGACTGAGAGCGATGGCGCGGGAGCTGACCGTCGAACGCGTCGTCCCCGGGGGAGACGGCCTCGGCCGGCTCGACGGGGCCGTGACGCTGGTCTCGGGCGCCCTGCCGGGCGACCGGGTCGTGGTGGAGCCGCGGGCCGACGGCCCTCGCCTCCTCCGGGGAGAGGTCCTCTCGGTCGTCGCTCCAGGGCCCCATCGCCGTCCCGACGCGGAGGTCTGCCCGCGCGCGGCCGACGGCTCCTGCGGCGGGTGCGACTGGCCCGCGCTCCGTCTCGAGTCCCACCCCGCGCTCAAGGAAGAGCTGGTCCGCGACGCCCTGCGCCGGATCGGCCGCGTCCCGGACTCCGAGATCCCCGCGATCCGCTTCGTCCCCTCGCCGCGGCGCTACCGCATCCGGAGCCGGCTTCGCTGGGACGGCAGCCGCACCCTCGGCTTCCTCGGACGGGCCTCCTCGGCGGTGTCCGACCTCCTCTGGTGCGAGGTCGTCTCGCCCTCCCTCCTCGCCCGTCTTCCCGCGGTCCGCGAGGCGCTGACCGCGGCGGACGCGCCCGAGTGCGAGCTCCAGACCCTCGAGGGGATCGACGGGGCGCCGCTCCTCGGCGAGCTTCGTTTCGAAAGGCCGGTCCCGGCCCCGGAGAGGATCGCGGCGGCGCTCCACGGCCCGCTCGACGGCGTTCGCGTCGTCGCGGCGGGGCGGCTCGCGGCGTCGCGGGGGCCCGGCCGGCTCGAGCTGGCGGCCGGGGACGCGCGGTTCCGCGTCTCGGTCTCGTCCTTCTTCCAGGCGAACCGGTTCCTCCTCGACGCGTTCCTCGACGAGGCGCGGGCGGTGGCGGGCGAAGCCGCCGCCGACGGCACCTCCCGCGGGGCGCTCGACCTCTACGCCGGGGCCGGCTTCCTGACGCGGCCTCTTCTCGAGGCGGGGTTCGAGACCGACGCCGTGGAGTCGGACCCGTCCTCCTCGGCCGACCTCGTCGCCAACCTCGCCGCGTGGCGCGCCGAAGGGCTGGCCGGCCGGGGCCGGGCCATAGCGTCGCGCGTGGAGGAGCACGTCGCGCGGCTCAGGGAGCCGTTCGACGTCGTCTTCGCCGACCCGCCCCGCGAGGGGCTCTCTCCCGGGGTGAGGAGGGCCCTCCTCAGGATTCGCCCGAGGCGCCTCTTCCTCGTCTCCTGCGATCCGGCGACCTTCGCGCGCGACCTCGCGGCGCTCCTGCCGCGCTTCCGGGTCGCATCCGTCGCCCTTCTCGACCTCTTCCCCGGCACCCACCACGTGGAGACGCTCGCGGCGCTCGAAAGGCGTCCGTGAAGCGGTCCTGGGCGCTGCGCGCCCCGGCGCCGGCCGTGCCGGCGGCTCTCGCCCTCGCGGGGGGAATCCTCCTCGCGGTCACCCTTCCGGTCCCTCCGTCGCATCTCCTCGGCGCGTGTCTCGGTCTCGTTTCCGTCGCGGCGATCGCCGCTGGGCTCGCCGGAGACAGGCGGGTCGCGGTCGCCGGCGCGCTCCTCCTCGTCCTCCTGGCCGGCTATGTCCGCGCGCGGCCGATTCTCGTCGTCGACAGGGAGGCCGCCCGGGTGACCGCCGCGGGAGCGCGCGACGACGACCTCTTCGAGGTCCACGGCCGCCTCGCGAGCTACTGGAGAAAGAGCGGGTCGCTCTGGTCGGCGCGCCTCGACGTCGTCGAGGCGCGCCGGGAAGGGGTCCCGGTTCCGCTCCCCGGCCGGATCGTCCTGAGCGTCGCCGGCGAGACCGATCCGTCGACGCGGGCCGGCTACGGCGACCTGGTGAGGGTCCGGGGACCGCTTCGCCTGCCGGACCCGGGGTCGATCTCCGCGAGCCCCGTCGTCCTCGCTCCCGAGCCGAGGATGCCGCAGAAGGGGGCGGGGCAGATCGACGTCCTCGACGGCCCCCGCGGCATCTCCGGACTCCTCGCCCGCCTCCACCGGGGCGCGGCCGCCCGCCTCGCGGCGAGCCTCGAAGGGGCGACCGACGCCGAGAGGGGCGCGGCCGCCTTCGCGGCGGCCCTCCTCCTCGGCGAGACTGCGGAGCTGACCCCGGAGACGGTCTCGGCTTTTCGGGACGGGGGAGTCGCCCACGTTCTCGCCATCTCGGGCCTTCACGTCGGCCTTCTCGCGCTGGGACTGGCCTTCGCCCTCCGTCCCTTCGGGCTCCGCGTGGCCACGAGGGACGTCCTGCTCCTCGCCGCGACCTTCTCGTTCGCGGCGTTCACGGGCGGACGGGCGCCGGTCCTCAGGGCCGCCCTGATGATCGGCCTCTACCTGGCGGCGCGACTCCTCGGCCGGCCCACCTCGCCGGCGCAGGTCTTCGGCCTCTCGGCGCTCGTCCTGCTCTACGCCGACCCCTCCGGCCTCTTCGACGTCGGCTTCCTCCTGACGTACGCGGCGGTCTTCGGGATCTCGGCCCTCGCACCGCTCTTCGCCCGGCCCCTCCGGGAGCGGCTTCCGGCACCTCTGGCCGACGGAATCGCCGCGACGCTCGGCGCGGAGCTCTGCGTCTTCCCGATCCAGGCGACCGTCTTCCACGTCATCCCGTTCGTCGCCCTCCTCTCGAACCTCGTCGTCGTCCCCCTCGCCAGCCTGTTTCTCTTCGCCGCGGCCCTCCTCTTCCCGCTCCTCCTCGCGGGCCCCCTCCCTGCCGCCCTGGCTCTCGGGCCCCTGAGCTTCCTCTCGGAGGCGATCCTGGGCCTGCTGAACGTCCTCGACGGGCTCGGTGCCGTCCGCGTCGTTCCGACGCCTCTCTTCGCCGAGGCGCTTCTCCTGTCGGTCCTCCTCGCCGCGGCCGGGACGCTGCGCGCCCGGCGGCCGCGCCGGATCGCGTTCGCGGGGGCGCTCGCCCTCGTCTTTCTGGCTTCCGCACGCCCCTCCGTCGCCGAGCGGCCGGGGCGGGCGCGGCTCCTCGCCCTCGACGTCGGGCAGGGAGACTCCTTCCTCATCGTGACCCCGGAGGGGCGCGTCCTCGTCGACGGGGGAGGGACGTTCGACTCCGCCTACGAGTTCGGCAGGGCGCGCCTCCTCCCTCGCCTCGCGGCCCTCGGAGCCGTCTCCCTGGACGCGATCGTCCTCACTCACCCTCACCCCGACCACTCCCGCGGCCTCCTCGCGGCCCTCAAGCTCCTGCCCGTCGGCCGCGTCTACCTGCCCCGAGGGGCGCCGAGGAACGAGTTCCTCGACGAGGCTCTCGCGGCGGCGTCCCGCGCCGGGGTCGGGGTGGAGGCGCTCGGGGCCGGCGACCGCTTCGACGCCGCCGGGGTCCGCTTCGACGTCCTCCATCCCGGCTCGCGAACCTGGGTCCGCTCGCCCGAGAACAACGGATCCCTCGTCCTCGCCCTGAGGCTGGGCCAGCGCCGGGTCCTCCTGACGGGGGACATCGAGGCTTCGGCGGAGGCCGACCTCGTGGACCGACGCGTGGACCTCTCGGCCGACGTTCTCAAGGTGCCTCACCACGGGAGCCGCACCTCCACCACGCCGGCGTTCCTCGAGCGGGTCTCGCCCCGCCTCGCCCTCGTGGGCGTGGGGAGACGCAACCGGTTCGGCCACCCCGGAGCGGCGGTGATGGAACGCCTCGCCGCGGCGGGGGCGAGGGTCTTCCGGACGGACCGCCACGGAGACGTCTCCCTCCTCTTTCGGGACGGGCTGGTCCTCCCGTCCCGCCCGTTCGCCGGGCGCCCGGGAGGGTTGCCGTGACCGTGCCGAAGGGGGTCCTCGCCATCGTGGGCGCGACGGCGACGGGGAAGTCGGCCCTCGCCGTGGACGTCGCGCTGCGGCTCGGCGGGGAGGTCATCTCCGCCGACGCCTTCACCGCCTACCGCGGAATCGACGCCGGGACGGCGAAGCCGACCGTGGAAGAGAGGCGCGGCGTACCGCACCACCTCATCGACCTCAAGGACCCGGTCGAGCCGTTCAGCGCAGGGGAGTTCGCCCGCCTCGCCCGGGCCTCGTCGCGGGAGATCCTATCGCGGGGAAAGCTCCCGATCCTCTGCGGCGGGACCGGCTTCTACGTCCGCGCCTTTTTCGACGGCCTCTTCGTCGGGCCCCCGCGCGACGAACGGATCCGTTCGGCGCTCCGGACCCTTCAGGAGAAGCGCGGCGCTCCCTGGCTCGTCGGGGCGCTCGCGATCCTCGACCCGCCGAGCGGGGCACGGATCTCGCTTCGGGACGGGGCGCGTGCCATTCGCTACCTCGAGATCGCGTATTCGACCGGACGCCGCCCGTCGGACCTCTTCCGCGAGCGCCCCGGAGAACGATGGGAAGGGCCTTCGGTGAAGGTCCTCCTGTCGTTGCCGCGACCGGACCTCTATGGAAGAATCGATCGGAGGTTTCGAGAGTCCATCATGGCCCGGCTCCCCGTCGAGGTGAGGCGCCTCCTCGAGGCGGGAGTACCGGCTTCGGCGCCGGGGATGGCGGCCATCGGCTACCGTGAAACCGTCGATCTCCTGGAAGGCCGGCTCGCTCCCCTCGACTGGCAGGAAACCGTCGTCCGACAGACCCGCAGGTACGCCAAGAGGCAGGAAACCTGGTTCCGTTCCGAGCCCGATCTCCATCCTTTCCGGGCCGACTCGCCCGGCCTCGTCGAAGAGGTCGTCGCGGCTTCGAGCCCGCTCTTCTCCTGATTTTTTCGAAGGGAGATTCCGATGATCAGCAAGCCTCCGATCAACGTCCAGGACGGGTTCTTCTACCAGCTGCGGAAGGAGAACACCCTCGTCGACATCGTCCTCCTCTCGGAGAGGACCCGCGTCGGGCGGATCAAGCGTTTCGACAAGTACGCCCTGGTGCTCGAGGTCGAAGGGCGCGAGGAGATGATCTACAAGCACGCCATCGCTTCGGTCAGCCCCTCGGTCGTCCGTCCGGCGGCGCCTGCGGCTTCGGCGCCCTGAGGCCGGGTTCCGGGTTGCGCTCCAAGGCCCCTTCGTTCCCGCGACGAAGGTGGCGGGCGAGTCCGTTCGTCGCCGCCTTCCTCGCCATCCTCGCCGTGACCGCCTCGCGGTGCGCCTCGACGCCGGCACCCGCTCCGGTCGCGCCGGGCCCCGCCGACCTGCCGTTCGCCTTCCGCGATCCGCGGGACGGGGCGCCGCAGCCGCCCGTGGCGGGGCGGGACGAGATGGCCCTCGCCACCGCCGTCCCGGCTCTTCGCCGGGGCGACGCTGCCGCCGCACGAACGGCCCTCGCCGGGCGAAAGCGGAAGGCTGCGGAAGAGCCGCCGGCGCTCGAGCTCGCCAGGGCCTATCTCGCGATCGCGGAAGGGAAGCGGGAGGAAGCCCGGGAGGCGCTGGCGGCGCTGACGACGGCCCACCCCCGGTGGGTCGCGGCGGTGGAGGCCGAGGCCGACCTGGCGGCCGACGAAGGGCAGGCTTCCGAGGCCCTGGAGCGCTACCAGGCGCTCCGCCGGCTCGTGCCGTCGGACGAACGGGTCCGGTCGCGGGTCGAGGCTCTCCGTGGCGTGATCGGGACGGCGAAGCGGGCCGAGGCGGAGGCCGCGCTGCAGGGGGGCGACCTCGAGACCGCGAGGCGGGCCGCGCACGCTCTCCTGCAGCTCGACCCGGCTTCCGCGGGCGGCCTGGTCTTCCTGTCGCGGGTGGCGGCGGCGGGCGGGAAGGTCGAGGATGCCTGGACCTGGGCCCAGGCGGCGCGCAAGAAGGCGCCGGCCGACCGTGGCGTGGCGGCGTTCGCGGCGGAAGCCGCGGCGAAGGCCGGACGCTGGGCCGACGCCGCCGACCTCTACGAGGGGCTCGCGGCGGCCGACAGCGCGTTCGTGACGAAGGCCGAGGACGCGAGGATCGAGTTCAAGGTCCAGAACCTTCCCGAAGCGGCCCGGCAGGCGGCGGAGTCCCTCCGCATCACCCGCGCCCAGCTCGCGTCCCTGCTCTGGTGGACGGTTCCCGAGGTGCGGGACGCGCTCGTCCTCCCCGGCGCCGAGATCGCCGTCGACGTCGTCGACCGGCCGGACCGCGTCGCCCTCGTCCGGGCCATCGGGCTCGGCTTCTTCGCCGTCTCTCCCGAGACCCACCAGGTCGGAGCGAACGTCCCGGTCTCGAGGCGCGAGATCGGCCCCGCCCTGCGGAGGGTCGCGCTCCTTGCCGGCCGCGGACGGGCGCCGGGAGGCTGTCTCTCCGCGGACTCCCCCGCGCCGGCGGCCCTCGCCGAGTGCGGGATACTCCACGACACGCCGTCCCGGGACGTGACCGGACGCGAGGCCCTGCGGGCCCTCGAGAAGGCCGCGCGCCTCGGGCGGGAGGGAGGAACGAGATGAACTTCCCGGATCTCTTCGCGAAGGTCGCCCTGTTCGAGGGGCTGACGCCCGCCGACCGCATCGCCCTGTCGCGGGCGGCCACGCTGCGGACGTATCGAAGGGGGGAGCGGATCGTCACCCAGGGCCAGCCGGGGGATTCGTTCTTCGTCATCGTGAAGGGCCGGGTCGCCGTCTCCATCCTCTCTCCCGAGGGGCGCGAGATCGTCCTCTCGACGCTCGTTGCGGGAGACCACTTCGGCGAGATGGCGCTCCTCGACGACGCCCCCCGCTCGGCGACCGTGTCGGCGGCCGAACGGTCCGAGCTCGCGATCCTGACGCGCGAGGCGTTCTTCGACCTCCTGAAAGGGAACTTCGTCCTCATCCGCGCCCTCCTCGCGACCTACTCCCGGAGGCTCCGGCACGCGAACGCCACCATCGAAGGGCTCGCCTCCCTCGACGTGAAGGGCCGCCTCGCCCGCTATTTCCGCGACCTCGCCGAGGAGAGGGGCCGGCGCGCCGGCGGCGGCTGGATCGTCGTGGTCCGACCCTCGCAGCGCGAGATCGCCGACACGATCGGGTCGAGCCGGGAGACCGTCTCGCGGACGATGTCCCAGCTCGCGAAGGAGAACCTCATCGTCCCGAAGGGGAAGGCGATCTACGTGAGGCTCGAGGGAGAGGCGAAGGCCAGCTGAGACGCGATGGAGCTTCGTCCCTGGACCCTCCCGAACCTCCTGACGTTCGCCCGGCTCGTCGCGCTGCCGTTCCTCCTCAACGCCATCGTGGAGGGCCAGCACATGCAGGCCTTCCTGATCTTCTTCGCGGCGGCCGTGACCGACTTCGTGGACGGGTTCCTCGCGAGGCACTTCGGGATGGCCTCTCCCCTCGGGGCGCTCCTCGACCCCATCGCCGACAAGCTCTTCCTCGTCTCGACGTTCATCGTCTTCGCGCTGAAGTCGACGCCGTCGAACATCCACATTCCCCTCTGGCTCGTCCTGATGACGGTCTGCCGGGACCTCCTGATCGTCGTCGTGGCCCTCGTCATGGCCCTCGGGCTCGGGATCAAGTCGTTCCCCCCGTCCTTCCTCGGGAAGGCGAACACGTTCTCCGAGATCTCCACCGTCGTCGCGATCCTGATGAACAACATCGGCCGGATGCCGGCCTGGGTCGCGGAGGTCTGCTTCGTGGTGACGGTCCTCCTGACGGTCGCCTCCGGCGTCCAGTACATCTTCCGCGCCTCGGCGGCCATCGGCCGGGCCTCGCACGGCCTGCCCCCGGACGGAGCCGGCGGGGGCGGCGCCGCGCCGCCTGGCCCTTCCCCGTCTTGACGGGGCGCCGCGGAAGCGGTATGACACGCGTCCCACGCCTCGAGCGGGCGTAGCTCAGTTGGTAGAGCGCCAGCTTCCCAAGCTGGATGTCGCGAGTTCAACCCTCGTCGCCCGCTCCATATGTTTCCCTTCCCGTGGTCCTTCCGTCCCGGACCCGGACCGTCCGGCCCGCTTCGAACCCCTGCGCCCCGGCTCGCGCCCCGCGGGCCGCCGGAGTGAGCGGCCGTTCAGCGCAAGGGTCTGAACCGCAGGGTCTTAGGTCGCTGCAACGCACCATTCCTTGGACCTTTTCTCGATTTGTGTCTCCGGCCCGGGGCGGTTACAGTTCCGCGGTTTCGCCGTGCTCCCGATCCTCCCTTTCAGCAGCCCAGACGCCTCCGAGGATCCGCAGCGGATCCTCTTCCTTTGTCCGGCGGGACCCGCGGGGGAGCCCGGACCGCCGACGGAGAGTGAGACCCCATGAAGACCAGCGGCCTCGATCCCGACGCCCTCGAAATGACGCTCCAGAGCCTGCGCGACTTCGCCGAGCAGAAGCTCCCGGTCGCGAGGCTCCTCCAGCTCGACCACGACGACGAGTTCCCCGAGGACGCCATCCGCGAGATGTGCAACCCGGCGACGCTCGGGATCCAGCTCGTCTTCATCCCCGAGGAGTACGGCGGGTTCGGCGGCAGCGCCTGGGACGTCTACAAGGCGTGCACGCTCGTCGCGTCGATCGACGTCGGCGTGGCGACGGGCGTCCTCGCCACGTTCCTCGGCTCGGACCCCATCTCCTTCGGCGGCACCGAGGAGCAGAAGAAGCACTGGCTCGGCCGGATCGCCGAGGAGGGGATCCTCTTCGCCTACGGCGCGACCGAGCCGGCCGCCGGGAGCGACCTCGGGGCGCTGAAGACGACGGCGACGCCCGTCGTCGAGGACGGGAAGGTCACCGGCTACAGGCTCAACGGGGCCAAGCAGTGGATCTCGAACGGCGGATACGCCGACGTCTACACGATCCTCGCGAACGCTCCGGGCGGGCCGACCTGGTTCGTCCTGGAGAAGGGGACGGAGGGCTTCTCTCACGGCAAGCCCGAGGACAAGCACGGCATCCGCGCCTCGAACACCGCGGCTCTCTCCCTCTCCGACGTGTGGGTCCCCGTCGAGAACCTCGTCGGCGGCGTGGAAGGGCAGGGGCTCCTGCAGGCGCAGCTCGTCTTCGGCTACACGCGCCTCATGGTCGCCGCGTTCGGCCTCGGCGCGGGGTGGGCCGCTCTCGACCGGGCGATCCCGTACTCGAAGGACCGGCTCCAGGGCGGCGCCCCGCTCTCGGAGAAGCAGGGCTACACGCACAAGCTCATCGTCCCGCACGCCGTCCGCCTCGAGGCCGGGCGCGCCTACATCGAGGAGACGGCCGAGCGGCTCGACTCGGGCGAGGAGATGCTCAACACCGAGGGGGCGATCGCGAAGTACCTCGCCACCGAGGCGGGCGTCGCCGCGGCCGACGCCGCCATCCAGGCGCTCGGCGGCTACGGCTACACCCGCGAGTACATGGTCGAGAAGATCCGGCGCGACGTCCGCATCACGACGATCTACGAGGGGACCTCGGAGATCATGGAGATGACGATCGCCCGCGACCGCTGGCAGCAGCACCTGAAGACGCGCGGCCAGCACTACCACGAGAAGGCCCGCGAGATGGAGGCGCTCGAGTCCGCCTCGCCGGGCTGCGGCGGCCGTTTCGCGGCGCTCGCCCTCCACGCGCTCGCCGAGGTGCTCGAGCGCTTCCGCGCCCAGCGGCTCACGCGCCACCAGCACGTCCTCTTCCGCGCGGGGCGGATGATCGCGGTCGCCGAGGGGGCGATGGTCCTCGCGAAGCGCGCCGCGCGCGCGGCCTCGGGCGAGCTCCACGAGAAGGCCGACCGCCGCTTCGACGCCGCCGGCCTCGCCGCCGTGAGCCGCGCGAACGGGCGCGACGCCGCGTTCGAGGTCGCCCAGGAAGGCCTGCGCTGGGCCGTGGGCGCCGACGGCGTCCCCGCCGCCGAGCTCGCCGCGTTCACCGTGGCCCTCCGCTTCCCCGAGGTTTCCGCGGCCCAGGCCGGCCTCGTGTCCGACCTCGACCTCGTCGCCGACGCCCTCTACGGGCGCACGCCCGCCGCGCGGGCCTGAGAGAGAAGGACGACTCCATGGAAGACACCTCCCGCCGTGCCGTCGCCGTCGTCGGCGTCGGCGCGATCCTGCCCGGCGCCGCCTCCGCCCCCGCCTTCTGGGAGAACGTCACGAAGGGCGTCTACGGGATCACCGAGGTCGACCCGAATCGCTGGGACCCCGCGCTCTATTTCGACCCGGACCCGAAGGCGCCGCGGAAGACCTACTCGAAGATCGGCGGCTGGGTCCGCGAGTTCCCGTGGGAGCCGGTGAAGTGGAGGCTCCCGATCCCGCCGCTCGTCGAGGCGGCGATGGACGACGGGCAGAAATGGGCCATCGCGATGACGCGCGAGACCCTCGCGGACTACGGGTACCCGGGCCGTCCGCTCGACCTCGACCGGACCGCGGTCATCCTCGGAAACGCGATGGGAGGCGAGAAGCACTACGAGTCCTCGCACCACATCGCGCACGCCGAGTTCGAGGCCGACCTCAGGGAGACGGCGCTCTTCGAGGCCCTGCCGCCCGCCGAGCGCGAGCGCGCCCTGGCCGACTTCCGGGAGCGGATCGCCCGACGGTTCCCCGACGTCACCGAGGACACGATGCCGGGCGAGCTCAGCAACTGCATCGCCGGCCGAATCGCGAACCTCTTCAACTTCCACGGGGCCAACTACGTCACCGACGCCGCCTGCGCCTCCGCCCTCGCGGCGATGAGCGCGGCCGTGGACGGCCTCGTCGCGGGCCACTTCGACGCGGTCCTCACCGGGGGCGTCGACCGGAACATGGGCCCGACGAGCTTCGTGAAGTTCTGCAAGATCGGAGCCCTCTCGGCCACCGGGTCTCGCCCGTACGCCGACGGGGCCGACGGCTTCGTCATGGGCGAGGGAGGGGCCTTCTTCCTCCTGAAGCGGCTCGCCGACGCCGAGCGCGACGGCGACCGGGTCTACGCCGTCATCCGGGGCATCGGCGCCTCGAGCGACGGGCGCGGAAAGGGGATTACCGCCCCGAACCCGGTCGGCCAGCGCTTCGCTCTCCGTCACGGCTGGACGACGGCCGGCCTCGACCCCTCGACCTGCTCGCTCGTCGAGGGGCACGGCACCTCGACGAAGGTCGGCGACGTCGTCGAGGTCGAGGCCCTCATCGAGTCCTTCGGAGGCGCGGGCCTTCCCGTCCATTCTATCCCGCTCGGCTCGGTGAAGTCGAACTTCGGCCACCTGAAGTCGGGCGCGGGGGCGGCCGGCTTCCTGAAGGCGACGCTCGCCCTCTCGGCGAAAGTCGTCCCGCCGAGCCTCAACTTCCAGCGGCCGAACCCGAACCTCGACTGGTCCCGTTCGCCGTTCTACGTCAACACCGAGCTCAGGGAGTGGGAGAAGCCGGCCTGCGGCGTGCGCCGCGCCGGGCTTTCCGCGTTCGGGTTCGGCGGCACGAACTTCCACGTCGTCCTCGAGGAGCACGTCCCCGGCGCGCTGACGAAGGGGAGCCGGCCGGCGCAGGTCGCCGTTCCCGAGAGGCCTTCCGTCTCGTCGCCCGCCGCGGCGAAGGCCCCGCTCCGGGGCGCGGTCCTCGTGGGCGGCGCCAGCGAGAAGGAGCTCGCCGACCGCCTCGCCGCCCTCCAGCGCGAGGCCCGCGAGGGGAAGGCCCCGGCGCCCGCGGCGCCCTCCTCGAACGACCTGGCGGCGCCGGAGCGCGTTGCGATCGACTTCGGGACGCCCGTGGAGCTGGCCGACAAGATCGAGAAGGCGCTGAAGGCCCTCGCGGGCGGGAAGCCCGCCGCCTGGCGCCCGCTCCGCGGGCAGGGGATCTTCCGCGGAAGCGGCCCCGCGCCGAAAGTCGCGTTCCTTTTCACCGGCCAGGGCTCGCAGTACGTGAACATGGGGCGCGCCCTTCGCGACCTCGAGCCCGTCGTGGCCGAGACGTTCGCCCAGGCCGACCGGAAGATGGAGCCGGTCCTGGGCCGGACGCTCGGCTCCTACCTCTTCGTCGACGGGAAGAACGGAGACGCGGTCGCCGAGGCCGAGGAGGCGCTGAAGCAGACGGCGATCACGCAGCCGGCCGTCCTCGCGACCGACCTCGCGCTCTCCCGCCTCCTCGGCGCCTACGGCATCGTCCCCGACATGGTCATGGGGCACAGCCTCGGCGAGTACGGGGCGCTCGTGTCCGCCGGGGTGATGCCGTTCGACGACGCCCTCGAGGCCGTCGCCGCGCGGGGCCGCGAGATGTCGCGCGTCTCCGTCGCCGACAACGGGAAGATGGCGGCCGTCTTCGCGCCGCTTCCCGAGGTCGAGCGAACGCTGAAGGGAATCGGCGGCTACGTCGTCGTCGCGAACTACAACAGCAACGGGCAGGCCGTCATCGGAGGGTCGACCCCGGCGGTCGAGGCCGCGATCGAGGCCTTCCACCGCGCCGGCGTCACGGCGAGCCTCATCCCGGTGAGCCACGCCTTCCACACGCGAATCGTCGAGCCGGCCACCGCCCCGTTCGCGAGCGTCCTCGAGCGCCTCCGCATCGAGGGGCCCCGGATCCCGGTCATCGCGAACGTCACGGGCGACTTCTACCCGACCGGAGGCGACGTCCGCAGGAAGGTCCTCGACCTCCTCACGCTGCAGGTCGCCTCGCCGGTCCAGTTCGTCAAGGGGCTCGAGACCCTCTATCACGCGGGCGCGCGCGTCTTCGTCGAGGTCGGGCCGAAGAGGGCCCTTCAGGGCTTCGTCGAGGACGTCCTCGGCCAGCGGCCGGGCGTCGTCTCGCTCGCCACGAACCACCCGCGCCTCGGCGACGTCGTCGCGTTCAACCAGGCCCTCTGCGGCTTCTACGCCGCCGGCATCGGGGCCGCGACGGCCGCCGCGCGCCCCCGCGTCGTCGAGCTCGCACCGGCGCCGCGCCTCGCCCCCGCGACGGTCGCGGCGCCTGCCACGGCGCCTCCGGCCGCGACGGCCGTGACGGCTCCCGCCCCCGTCGTCTCGACGGCTCTCTCCTCCGGCGGCAGCGGCGATTCCATCCGCGACCTCGGCCTGCTGTTCGCCGAGTTCCTCGAGAAGGGGATGCGGATTCACCGCGGGGAAGCGGCTCCGGCTCCGGCCTCCGCTCCGGCCCCCGCGGTCGAGCCGGTCGTCGTCAGCGGCGCCTCGCTCGGCCTGCCGGGCCGGCCGAAGGTCTTCCAGGACGACAACGTCGCCGCGATCCTGCGCGGCGACCAGCTCATCGGCCGCCTTCCCGACCGGATCCTCGAGGCGATGGCGACCAAGCACATCACCCGGCTCGTGAAGAGCGAGCACGGCGAGAGCCGCTTCGAGGAGGTCACGTCGACCGACGAGGTGATCAAGCTCGCCGGGCGCATCGGGGAGCTCGACCTCGCCGGGGAGTTCGGCGTGCCGGACGAGCGAATCCCGTCGCTCGACACCGTCACCCGGCTCGCCATCGGGGCGGGCATCGACGCGCTTCGCGACGCGGGGATCCCGCTCGTCATGCGCTACAAGACGACGACGAGGGGCACCAGGCTGCCCGAGCGCTGGGCTCTTCCCGAAGCCCTCCAGGACGACACGGGCATCATCTTCGCCTCGGCGTTCCCCGGGTACGATTCCTTCTCCGAGCGCGTCAAGGGCTACAACGTCGACCACGAGCGCCGCAAGCGGCTCGCCGAGCTGGAGTCCCTCCGCGCCTCCCTCGCCGCCCGGGGCGTCGCCCCGGAGGCGCTCGCCGACGTCGACGAGAAGGTCGCCGCCCTGAAGGATCTTCTCGAGAAGGAGCCCTACACCTTCGACCGCCGCTTCCTCTTCCGGATCCTCGCGATGGGGCACTCCCAGTTCGCCGAGCTGATCGGCGCGCGCGGTCCGAACACCCAGATCAACACGGCCTGCGCGTCGATGGGGTTCGCCGCCGGCCTCGCCGAGGACTGGATCCGGGCCGGCCGCTGCCGGCGGGTCCTCGTCGTCTCCGCCGACGACGCCACCTCGGACCACATGATGGAGTGGATCGGCGCCGGGTTCGTCGCCACCGGAGCCGCCGCCCTCGACGAGAAGGTCGAGGACGCGGCCCTCCCGTTCGACCGGCGCCGGCACGGCATGGTCATCGGCATGGGCGCGGCGGCCTTCGTCGTCGAGAGCGCCGAGGCCGCCCGCGAGCGCGGGGTCGCCCCGATCTGCCGGCTCCTTTCTTCGGTGAGCGGCAACAGCGCCTTCCACGGGACCCGACTCGACGTGAACCACATCGCGCAGGTCATGGAGACCCTCGTCTCCGGCGCCGAGCGGAGCTGGGGCGTGGACCGCCACGCCATCGCGCCGCACACCGTCTTCGTCTCTCACGAGACCTACACCCCGGCCCGCGGCGGGAGCGCCTCGGCGGAGGTCTTCGCCCTCCGGAGCGTCTTCGGCCCGTCGGCCGACCGGATCGTCATGGCCAACACCAAGGGCTTCACGGGGCACGCCATGGCGACCGGCATCGAGGACGTCGTCGGCGTGAAGATGCTCGAGACGGGTCTCGTCCCGCCCATCCCGAACTTCAGGGAGGTCGATCCGGAGCTCGGCGTCCTCAACCTCTCGAAGGGAGGGCGTTACGACTGCGACTACGCCCTGCGCCTCGGCGCGGGGTTCGGCTCGCAGATCAGCATGACCCTCATGGAGCGCGTGCCGCCGCCGGACGGGCGGCGCCGCTCTCCCGGCGAGCTCGGGTTCGGCTACCGCGTCGCCGACCCGGCGCGCTTCCGCGCGTGGCTCTCGGCCGTCAGCGGCTACGACGCCCCCCAGACCGAGGTCGAGAAGCGGACCTTCCGCGTGAAGGACCAGGGCGTTCCGGCCCGCCCCTCGCAGCGGCTCGACTCCCCGGCGGCGCCGGCCGGCGCGGCTTCCCCCGTCGCTCCCGCGGCGCCCCGCATCGCGGCGGCGGAGGTCGCGGCCCCGGCGCCCGCCGCGCCTCCCGCACTCCCGGTCCCGGCGCCGGCCCCCGTAGCGGCGCCCGCGACCCCGGCTCCGGCCGGTGACCCCGTCGAGACCCGGGTCCTCGCCATCGTCGCCGAGAAGACCGGCTACGCCGCGGAGATGCTCGCCCTCGACCTCGACCTCGAGGCCGACCTCGGGATCGACACCGTCAAGCAGGCCGAGCTCTTCAGCGCCGTTCGCGAGGAATGGGGCATCCCTCGCGACGACAGCCGCAAGCTGCGCGAGTACCCGACCCTCGCCCACGTCATCCGGTTCGTCCGCGACAACCGGCCCGACCTCGCGCCCGCCGGCGAGGCGGCGGTCCCGACCGCCCCCGCGGCCGAGCCCGCCGCGAGCGCGGCCGCGGCCCCGGCCCCGCAGCCGGCCGGCGACCCGGTCCTCGCCCGCGTCCTGGCCATCGTGACCGAGAAGACCGGCTATCCCGTCGAGATGCTCGACCCCGAGCTCGACCTAGAGGCCGACCTCGGCGTCGACACGGTCAAGCAGGCCGAGCTCTTCAGCGCCGTCCGCGAGGAGTGGGGCATCCCGCGCGACGACAGCCGCAAGCTGCGCGAGTACCCGACCCTCGCCCACGTCGTCCGGTTCGTCTACGACAACCGGCCCGACCTCCCTGCGCCCGGCGCCGCGGCTCCGCCCGCCGCCGCGGCGATCCCGTCCCTGCCGACGCCCCCGCAGGGGGAGGACGACGGCCCGGCGCCCTCGCAGCCCGTCGCGGCCGCGGCCGACCCGGTCCTGGCGCGCGTCCTCGCCATCGTCACGGAGAAGACCGGCTACCCGGCCGAGATGCTCGACCCCGAGCTCGACCTGGAGGCCGACCTCGGCGTCGACACGGTCAAGCAGGCCGAGCTCTTCGCCGCGGTTCGGGAAGAGTGGGGAATCCCGCGCGACGACAGCCGCAAGCTCCGCGACTACCCGACCCTGGGCAAGGTCGTCCAGTTCGTCTACGACAACCGTCCCGACCTTCGCGCCCCCGCCCCGCCCGCGGCGGCGGCCGCCGCCGCCGTCCCGGCCGGAGCGCCTCCGGTCCCGGCCCCCGCGGGCGGCGACCTGGTCCTGGCGCGCGTACTCGCCATCGTCACGGAGAAGACCGGCTACCCGGCCGAGATGCTCGACCCGGAGCTCGACCTCGAAGCCGATCTCGGCGTCGACACGGTCAAGCAGGCCGAGCTCTTCGGCGCGGTCCGCGAGGAGTGGGGCATCCCGCGCGACGACAGCCGCAAGCTGCGCGAGTACCCCACGCTCGCCCACGTCGTCCGTTTCGTCTACGACAACCGCCCCGACCTCGCGCCCGGAGGGGTCGCGTCGCCGGCGACGCCGCTCCCTTCCGCGCCCGAGGCGAGTCCCGTCGCGCCGCCCGTCACCGCGGCGGGCAGCTTCGAGGAAGCCGCGAAGGTCCCGAGGCGCGTCGTCGTGCCGGTCCTGAGGCCGGCCCTCCCGGCCTGCCGGCCCACGGGCGTGACGCTCGGCGAGGGGACGCGCGTCGCGGTCATGCACGACCGCGGCGGCGCGGCCGAGGCCCTCGTCGAGAGGCTCCGCACCCGGGGGGTCGACGTACTGAACCTCGCGACCGAGGCCGCGGCCGACTCGCTCGTCGAGAGGCTGGCCGAGTGGACCGCGGGCGGCCCCGTCCACGGCCTCTTCTGGCTCCCGGCGCTCGACGCCGAGGGCGACCTCGCGGCGATGGACCTCGCGGCTTTCCGCGAGGCCCTGCGTGTCCGCGTGAAGAACCTCTACACCGTCGCGCGCGCCCTCTACGGCGCCCTCGGCGCGCCCGGCACTTTCCTCGTCTCGGCCACCCGCCTCGGCGGCCGCCACGGCTACGACGCCGCGGGGGCCTTCGCCCCTCTCGGCGGCGCGGTCACCGGCTTCACGAAGGCCTGGAAGCGCGAGAAGGCCGAAGCCACCGTCAAGGCGGTCGACTTCGGGTCCGACGCCGCACCCTCCGTCGTCGCCGACCTCCTCATCGAGGAGGCGCTCCGCGACCCGGGCTGCGTCGAGGTCGGCTACAACGACGGCCTCCGCACCTCGGTCGGGATGCGCGAGCTCCCCGTCGAGGACGGGTCCGAGGGGATGGCTCTCGGCAACGAGAGCGTCTTCCTCGTCACCGGCGCGGCCGGCAGCATCGTATCGGCGATCACCGCCGACCTCGCCGCCGCCTCAGGCGGCACGTTCCACCTCCTCGACCTCCTCCCCGAGCCCGACCGGAGCGACCCCGACCTCGGGCGCATCGCGACCGACCGCGACGGCCTGAAGAAGGACGTCTTCGAGCGGCTGAAGGCGAAGGGGGAGCGGGCCACGCCCGCCCTCGTCGAGAAGGAGCTGGCCCGCATCGAGAGGCTCGCCGCGGCGCTCGCCGCGATCCGCGCCGTCGAGGCGGCGGGCGGCTCCGTCCACTGGTACGCCGGCGACCTGCGCGACGCGGCGCGCGTGGCGGAGATCGTCGCGGACGTGAAGGCGAGGAGCCCGCGCGTCGACGTCCTCCTCCACGGGGCCGGGCTCGAGATCAGCCGCTTCCTCGCGGACAAGGAGCCCGCCGAGTTCGACCTCGTCTTCGACGTCAAGGCCGACGGGTTCTTCAACCTCCTCTCGGCGCTCGGCGACACGCCGGTCGGCGCGACGGTGGCCTTCAGCTCGGTCGCGGGCCGCTTCGGCAACGGCGGCCAGACCGACTACAGCTCGGCCAACGACCTCCTCTGCAAGCTCTCCTCGAGCTTCCGGACGACCCGGCCCGGCACCCGCGGCCTCGCTCTCGACTGGACCGCCTGGGGCGACATCGGCATGGCGACCCGCGGCTCGATCCCGAAGATGATGGAGCTGGCCGGCATCGACTTCCTTCCGGCGGCTTCGGGCATCCCGATCATCCGGCGCGAGCTCGTCTCCTCCTCGTTCGCGGGCGAGATCGTCGAGGGCCTGCGCCTCGGCGTCCTCGCGCGGGAGTGGGACGAGACCGGCGGCCTCGACCCGGCCGCCGCCCCCGTCCTTCCCGCCGGGCCGATGACAGGCCGACTTTCGGCCTTCTTCCTCCACGGCGGCCTCGTCGTCGAGACGGACCTCGACCCGAAGGCCCAGGCGTTCCTCTTCGACCACCGCATCGACGGCACCCCGGTCCTCCCGGGCGTCATGGGGATCGAGGCCTTCGCGGAGGCCGCGGCGGCTCTCGTCCCCGGCTTCCGGGTGGCCGCGGTCGAGGACGTCGACTTCCTCGCGCCGTTCAAGCTCTATCGCGACGAGCCCCGCACCGTCCGCGTGGAGGCGGTCCTCCGCCCCGCGGGCGACGCCGTCGAGGCGGAGTGCCGCCTCGTCGGACGCCGCGTCCTCCCGGGGCAGGCCGAGCCGCAGGAGACGGTCCACTTCCGCGGCCGCGTCCGCCTCGAGCGGGGCGAGGCGCAGCCCGAGACCTGCGCGGCCGTTCTCGAGAACCCCGGCACGGCGCTCGCAGCCCCCGACATCTACTCGGTCTACTTCCACGGCCCCGCCTACCGGGTGCTCGAGAGCGCCTGGAAGAACGGCTCCGGGGTCGTCGGCCTCTTCGCCGACCCGCTCCCGCCGAACCACGATCCCGAGGGCCTGCCGCTCCTCGCGGCGCCGCGCCTCGTGGAGCTCTCCTTCCAGACGGCCGGCGTCTTCGAGCTCGGGACGCGTGGGCTCATGGGGCTCCCGCTCCGCGTGGAGCGGGTCCGCGCCGTCCGGCCTCCCGAGACGGCGGCCGGCAGGCTCTTTGCCGTCGTGACGCCCTCGGCGTCGGGCGAAGGGAGCTACGACGCCCGCGTCGTCGACGCGGACGGCAACCTCTACCTCGCCGTCGACGGCTACCGGACCGTCGAGCTGCCCGGGGCCGCCTCGGCCGAGCAGCTCGAGCCGTTCCGCGCCGCGATGGCCTGAAATTTCTTCGCGGTCCCCGGCGCGGGGCGGTCCGAGGACCGCCCCGCGAGGCCGCCTCATCGGAGGAGACATGCAGCCCGAGTTCGAGCGCGTGGCCATCGTCAACCGCGGCGAGGCCGCGATGCGCTTCATCAACGCCGTCCGCGAGTTCAACGAGGAGCACGGGACGCGAATCCGGACCGTCGCGCTCTACACCGACCCCGACCGCCGCGCGATGTTCGTCCGGGAGGCCGACGAGGCCTTCTCCCTCGGGCCCGCGACCGTCGTCGACGAGGCCGACGGCGAGAGGAAGGTCAGCTACCTCGACTACCCGCGGCTGGAGGCGGCGCTGGCGGCCACGAGGGCCGATGCCGTCTGGACCGGCTGGGGGTTCGTCTCCGAGCACGCCGGGTTCGCGGAGCTCTGCGAGCGGCTCGGCATCGTCTTCATCGGACCGCCGCCCGACGCGATGCGGCGGCTGAGCGACAAGATCAGCGCCAAGAAGCTCTCCGAGGACGCCCGCGTGCCGGTCGTCCCGTGGAGCGGCCGTGCGGTGGGGTGCGCGGGCGAAGCGGCCTCTTCGGCCGCCGCTCTCGGCTACCCGGTCGTCGTCAAGGCGGCCGCCGGCGGGGGAGGGCGCGGCATCCGCGTCGTCCCGGGCCCCGGCGAGATGTCCGCCGCCTTCGAGAGCGCCCGGCACGAGGCGCTTCGCGCCTTCGGGGACGCGACCGTCTTCGTCGAGAAGCTCCTCCGGGACGTGAGGCACGTGGAGGTCCAGGTCTTCGGAGACTCGTACGGCACGACGTGGGCCGTGGGCGTTCGCGACTGCACGATCCAGCGGAGGCACCAGAAGGTCCTCGAGGAGGCGCCCGCGCCGACGGTCCCCGCCGACGTGGAGCGGGAGCTGAAGGCCGCGGCCCTGCGCATCGCGCGGACGGCCGGCTACCGCAACGCGGGGACCGTCGAGTTCCTCTACGACCCGCGGAGCCGCACGTTCGCCTTTCTCGAGGTGAACGCCCGCCTCCAGGTGGAGCACACCGTCACCGAGGTGACGACGGGCCTCGACCTCGTGAAGCTCCAGATTCACGTCGCCCGCGGAGGGCGGCTCGTGGGCGACCCGCCGGCCGCCTCGGGGCACGCCATCGAGGTGCGCCTCAACGCCGAGGACCCCGACGCCGGGTTCGCGCCGGCCCCGGGCACCTTCGTCCACTTCCGCCTTCCGACGGGCCCGGGCCTCAGGATCGACCGGGGCGTGACCGAGGGGGACGCCGTCGCCCCCGAGTTCGACCCGATGATCGCCAAGGTCATCGCCCACGGGTCCGACCGCGGCGAGGCCCTCGCGCGCCTGCGCCGCGCGCTCACCGAGAGCGCCGTGATCCTCGACGGCGGGACGACGAACCGGGCCTTCCTCCTCGAGCTTCTCGACCGCCCCGAGGTGAAGAGCTCGCAGGTGGACACCGGCTGGCTCGAGAGGTGGGCCGAGTCCCGCGTCGACGAGAGCCGCCCTCACGCGGGCGTTGCGCTCCTCGCGGCCGCCGTCGAAGCTTACGACGACGAGCTGCGCCTCGAGGAGGAGCAGTTCTACGAGTCGGCCGCGCGGATGCGCCCCGAGATCCGCCGGGAGGTCGGTCGCGCCATCGAGTTCCGTCACCTGGGCCAGAGCTACCAGCTGAAGGTGTTCCGGCTGGGGCGGCACGACTACCGCGTCGAGCTCGACGGGGCGAGAGCCCGGGTGAGGGTCGAGCGCCTCTCCCGGTTCGAGCGATGGCTCGTCGCCGGGGGGACCCGCTACCGGACGCTCTGCGTCCAGCAGGGCCTCGAGTACCTCGTCGAGGCCGACGGAGTCCCGCACCGCTTCTCGCGAGACGACCTCGGCATCCTCCGCGCCCCCTCGCCCGCCGTCGTCGTCTCCGTCGGCGTCGCGCCGGGGGAGCGCGTCGAGAAGGGGCGGCGCATCGCCACGCTCGAGGCGATGAAGATGGAGATGCCGATCCCGGCGCCGTTCGACGGCACGGTGCGGAGCGTCTTCGTCGTCCCGAACGTCCAGGTCGGCCCCGGGACGCCCCTCGTCCAGATCGACCCGGCGGCCCCGGCCGAGGAGCGGAGGTCGGCGAGGAGGATCACGCTGCCGGCCCCGTCCGCGCCCGGCGAGGCCGTGGAGGCGACGCCGGCCCACGGGCTCCTCGACGAGATCCACCGCCTCGTCCTGGGTTTCGACGTCGACCCGGCCGACGCGCGGCGGTTGGCGCGCGCCTATGCCGAGTCGGCGCCGGCGCTCGCGGGCGACGCCGCCGCCCTCGCGGTCGAGGAAAAGATCCTCCGCGTCTTCGCCGACGTCTCGTCCCTCTTCCGCCGCCAGACGGGCTCCGAGGACCCGGCCGTGACGGCGGCGGTCTCGACCGGCGAGTACCTCCTGACCTACCTTCGGACCTACGACACGCAGACGCCCGACCTTCCGGCCCGCTTCATGGGCCGCCTCTCGCGGGCCGTCGCCCACTACGGCGTCGAGGAGACGAAGAAGAGCGTCGCCCTGCGCGAGGCTCTCCTCTGGATCTGGAAGTCGCGGCAGCGCTCCGAGCATCAGGTCGAGCCGGTCCTCGCGATCCTCGAGCGGCGGCTGGCCGCCGCCGAGGCGGGGGAGGCCCACGGCTCGCCGGCCCTCCGGACCCTCCTCGACCGCCTCGTCTCCGTCTCGGAGAACCGTTGGCCGGCCCTCGGCGACGTCGCGCGCGACCTGCGCTACCGGGTGTTCGACCAGCCCGCCTTCGAGGCCTCCCGCCGGGCGGTCTACGCCACGATGGACGAGGTGCTCGCGAAGATCGTCGCCGAGCCCGCCTCGCCGGAGCGCGACGAGCGGGTCCGCGCGCTCGTCGACTGCCCGCAGCCCCTCCAGAGCCTCTACCTCGGACGTTTCGAGGCGGCGCCCGCGGCGGCACGCGAGGCGATGCTCGAGGTCCTCACGAGGCGCTACTACCGCTTCCGGCCGCTCGAGAACTTCCGTCCGGCCTCCTTCGCCGGCCGGGCCGGCGGCCTCGCCGAGTACGCCTTCGAGGGGACCAGGCACCTCGTCGTCTCGACCTACGCGCTCGAGGACGACCTCGAGGCCGCGCTGCGAGACGTCGCGGCCCACCTCGCCGCCTTCCCGTCCGAGCACGACGTCCTCGTCGACGTCTTCTCCTGGCGCCCCGGCCCGCTCGGCAGCGCCGACGCGAAGGCGGCGGAGGTGAAGGCCGTCGTCGACGGCGTGGGCTTCGGCCCGCGCGTCGTGAGGGTCGTCCTCGGCCTCGCGGGTACGGGCGCGGGCCTCGGCATGGGCGGCATGCAGCACTTCACCTTCCGTCCCGGCGAGGCCGGGTTCGTCGAGGACGCCCTCTACCGCGGGATGCACCCGATGATCGGAAAGCGCCTCGACGTCTGGCGCCTCGAGGGCTTCCACATCGAGCGGCTCCCGTCGGCCGAGGACGTCTACCTCTTCCTCGGTGTGGCGCGGGAGAACCCGAAGGACGAGCGGCTCTTCGTCCTCGCCGAGGTGCGGGACCTGACCCCGGCGTACGACGACCGGGGGCACCTCGTCAGCCTTCCCCAGATGGAGCGGACGCTCCTCGAGGCGTTCGAGGCGATTCGCCTCTTCCAGGCGCACCGCAGGCCCGAGGACCGCCTCCAGTGGAACCGCGTCTTCCTCTACGTCTGGCCCCCCTTCGCGCACGGCGCCGGCGTCGTCCGCGCCTTCGCGAGGCACGTCGCGCCGGCGGCCGAGGGGCTCGGCCTCGAGAAGGTCGCCATCCAGGCCCGCGTCCCCGACGCCTCCGCGCCGGGCGGCCTGAAGGAGGTCGTCTTCTCGGTCTCGCAGGCGGGCCGCACCGGCATCACCGTCGGCGTCACGCCGCCGAGCCGCAAGCCGCTGCGCACCCTCTCCGAGTACGAGCAGAAGGTCGTGCGCCTCCGGCAACGCGGCCTGACCTACCCGTACGAGATCGTCCGGATGCTCACGCCCCCGAAGGACGACGCCCACGCCGACTTCCCGGCCGGGACCTTCGAGGAGTGGGACCTCGACGAGGCGAACGTCCTCGTCCCGGTTTCGCGACCTCCCGGGAGGAACCGATCGAACATCGTCGTCGGCCTCCTGACGAGCTTCACCGCGAAGGTACCCGAGGGGATGACGCGCGTCGTCCTCCTCGGCGACCCGATGGGGGCGATGGGCTCCCTCGCCGAGCCGGAGTGCCGGCGCATCCTCGCCGGGCTCGACCTGGCCGAGAGGATGAAGGTCCCCCTCGAGTGGTTCGCGCTCTCGGCGGGGGCGAAGATCGCCATGGACTCGGGCACCGAGAACATGGACTGGATCTCCCGCGTCCTGCGCCGCCTCATCACGTTCACCCAGGCCGGCAACGAGGTGAACGTCGTCGTCTGCGGCATCAACGTCGGCGCCCAGCCCTACTGGAACGCCGAGGCGACGATGCTCATGCACACGAAGGGGATCCTCGTCATGACGCGCGACGGGGCGATGGTCCTCACCGGCAAGACCGCCCTCGACTACTCCGGCTCCGTCTCCGCCGAGGACAACCTCGGCATCGGCGGCTACGAGCGCGTCATGGGGCCGAACGGCCAGGCGCAGTACTGGGCCCGCGACATTCCCGAGGCCTGCCGGGTCCTCCTCCGGCACTACGACCACACCTACGTCGTCCCGGGCGAGCGCTTCCCACGCCGCGCGGAGACTTCCGACCCGATCGACCGCGACGTCTGCCTCTCCCCGCACGGTGGCGAAGACGCGGAGTCGTTCGCCCTCGTCGGCGAGATCTTCTCCGACCAGACGAACCCCGGCCGCAAGCGCCCGTTCGAGATCCGCAAGGTCATGGCCGCCGCGGCCGACCAGGACCACCCGCCGCTCGAGCGCTGGGCCGGCATGCGCGACGCCGAGAACGGCGTCGTCTGGGACGCGCACATCGGGGGCTGGCCCGTCTGTCTCCTCGGCTTCGAGTCGCGCCCCGTGAAGCGGATCGGCTTCGTCGCCACCGACGGCCCGGAGAACTGGACCTCCGGCACGCTCTTCCCCCTCGCGTCGAAGAAGATCGCCCGGGCGATCAACGCCGCGAGCGGGAACCGCCCGCTCGTCGTCCTCGCGAACCTCTCCGGGTTCGACGGCTCGCCCGAATCGATGCGGAAGATCCAGCTCGAGTACGGCGCCGAGATCGGCCGCGCCGTCACGAACTTCCAGGGGCCCATCGTCTTCACCGTCGTCTCGCGGTACCACGGCGGCGCGTTCGTCGTCTTCTCCAAGACGCTCAACGACAACATGGAGGTCGCCGCGCTCGAGGGGACCTACGCCTCCGTCATCGGCGGCGCCCCGGCCGCGGCCGTCGTCTTCGCGCGCGAGGTGGACCAGCGGACGAAGAAGGACCCGCGCGTCGTCGCCCTCGAGAAGGAGATCGCCGCGGCGCCCGACGCCGCGAAGAGGAAGCTGAGGGCCCGCCAGGCCGACCTCGTCAAGGCCGTCCGCTCCGAGATGCTCGGGCAGGTGGCCGACGAGTTCGACGGCATCCACAGCGTCCAGAGGGCGCTCGCCGTCGGCTCCCTCGACCGAATCCTCCCGGCGAAGGAGCTGAGGCCGTACCTCGTCGACGCCATCGAGCGGGGCATGGCAAAGGAGCTCGCACGGATCGGCCGCTGAGCGACGTCCGCTGGCTCGCCGCCCGGCAGGAAGAGGTGCCGCGCGGCGAGGCGTGGCTGGCGGGAGAGGAGCGTGGAGTCCTCGCGCGCCTGACCGTCCCGAAGAGGAAGGGCGACTGGACCCTCGGCCGCTGGGCCGCGAAGAGGGCGCTCGTCGCCGCGGGCGAGGCCGACCGGGAAGCCGACGTCTCCGTCCTGGCCGCCCCCTCGGGCGCTCCCGAGGCGTTCGTCCTCGGCCGTCGCGCGCCGGTCGCGCTCTCGCTGACGCACAGCCACGGGGTCGCCGTCGCGGCGCTCGCCCCGTCGGAGTCTCTCCTCGGAGTCGACCTCGAGCGCGTGGAGGTCCGCACGGCCGCCTTCCTCGCCGATTGGTTCACCGAGGCCGAGCAGGCGTTCGTCGCGGCGGGCGAGGCGGGGGAGCCGGGCCTCTCGGCCACTCTCGTCTGGAGCGCCAAGGAAGCGGTGATGAAAGCGCTTCGCGAGGGGCTCCGCATCCCGCCGAAAGCGATCGAGGTCGCTCCGGTGGCCGGCCCGGCCGACGGGGCGTGGCGCCCGTACGAGGCCCGCGGCCCCGGCGCCGAGGAGTGGCGCGGGTGGTGGCGCGCGGAGGCAGGTTTCGTCCTCGCCGCCGTGGCGCGTCCCGCCTCCTTGCCCCCGCAGAGGATCGGGTAGACTGCCCCGTCATGGGATTCTTCGGTTCGAAGACGCCGGCTCGCCCCGAGAGCGAGCCCTCCCCCCAGCCCCACGAGACGCAGCGGCCGGCGGCCGGTCCGGCCCCGGCCGGGCAGCGGACCCCGGCAGAGGTGAAGAGAGCCGTGATCGGACCCAACATTCGCATCCAGGGTGAGCTTTCGGGCGACGAGGACCTCGTCGTCGAGGGTCGCGTCGAAGGGAAGATCTCCGTCTCCAAGGGCCTCCGCATCGGCCCGCAGGCGCAGGTGAACGCCGAGGTCAAGGCGCACCACGTCGTCATCGCCGGCCGGATCGTCGGCAACGTGACGGCCGTCGAGAAGGTCGAGATCCTCCCGTCGGGCATCCTCGAGGGGAACATCCGCTCCCCGAAGATCGCCATCGCCGAAGGGGCCCAGTTCAAGGGGAGCGTCGACATGGGCGGCAAGGGCGCGCCCCAGGCGCCGGCGACCCCGGCTCCCGCGCCCGACAAGAAAGACCAGAACAAGGGCTGACCCGGCCGTCCGTCAGCTCGGTGCGGGCTCGGGCTCCGTTCTCCCGCGCCAGGACTGCCCGGCGACTTTCCAGCCTTCCGCCTCCCTGACGAGCTCGAACCGCCCCGTCTGGCGGTCGGTCTCGACGTCGAGCGAGGCTCGGTCGCCGTCCTCCGTCAGCGCGGTCACCGTGACCTCGTCCGGGACGAGGCGGCTCAGCAGCTCCAGCCGGTCGGAGAAGCCAGGGTCATCGAGCTGCTCGGAAAGCCGGGCCGAGACCGTGGCCCGCAGGGCCTCGAGGTCGCAGGCGCGGAGCGCCTCCAGGTGGGCCTGGACGACGGCGGCCTGCGGGCTTTCGCCCGGTCTCGCCACGGGCATCTACAGCATCCTCGAGAGGAGCGTAGCGATACCGAGGAAGGAAAAGAAGCCCACGACGTCTGTGACGGTCGTCAGGATGATCGAGGACGACTGCGCTGGGTCCTGCCCGAGCGCCGTCAGGGCCATCGGCGTGGCCGCCCCGCTCAGCCCCGCCACGACCATCGAGATCACCATCGACGACCCGATCACGAGCGCGAGGCCGATCGAGCGGCTCCAGAGGAACACCGCCAGCGACGTCGTCAGCGCCACGGCGAGCCCGTTCAGGAGAGCGACGCCCGACTCCTTCATGCAGACGCGCAGCCACTGCCTCGCCCGGATCTCCCGCAGGGCCAGGCCGCGCATCGTCACGGCGAGGGCCTGCGCTCCCGTGTTCCCCGACTGGCCCGCCACGACGGGAAGGAGGACGGCGAGCGCGGTGAAGGACGCGATGGTGCTCTCGAAGAGCCCCACGACCGACGCGGCGAGGAACGCCGTGAGGAGGTTGACCTGGAGCCACGGCAGCCGCTTCTTCACGGCGAAGCGGATCGGAGAGAGAGCGCGCTCCTCGCGGCCCGCGCCCACCATCGCCTGCATGTCGACCGTCGCGTCGTCGCGCGCGGCGTCGATCAGGACGTCGTAGGCGAGAACGCCGACGAGGCGCCCCTCGAAGTCCACGACGGGCAGGCTCGCCACGCGTTCGCGCTCCAGGACCTCGGAGACCTCCTCGCGGTCGGCGGTGACGGGGACGCCCGCGGGTCCCTCGACCATCAGCTCCTGAAGGCGCGCCGACGGCTCGGCGACGGCGAGGTCGCGCACGCGGACCGAGCCGACGAGGACCTCGGCGGGGTCGACGAGAAAGATGCGGGAGATGCTCTTGTGGCCGAGGTCGCGCAGGCGCGCGAGCGCCTCGGCGGCCGTGGTGCGCGGGCGAAGCGCCAGCACCTGCGGGTCCATCAGCGCTCCCGCCGTGCCGGGCGGGTAGGAGGCGATCTCGCCGAGGTCGCGTGCGAGGACCGGCGGGAGGAATCCCGTGAGCGCCGCCCGGGCCGCGGGCTCGAGCCGCGAGGCGAGCCGGGAGGCCTGGGGCGGGTCGAGAGTGGCGACGGCGGCGGCCGCGGCCTCGGGCGGCATCGCGGCCAGGACGCGCACGGCGGTGTCGGACGCGAGGCGGCCGAGCAGCGCCCCGGCCTCGGGCACGTCGAGCCCGGCGAGCCAGGCGGCCGTCTCGGCCGGAGGCCCGTTCTCCAGCTCGACCGCCGCCTCGTCGGGAAGCTGCCGGACGTACTCGAGGGCGAGCGCCCGCTCGAGGCCCGACGCTTCAGCCACCCTTCCGCTCCTTCGGCTGCAGCGCCGAGGCCACCTCGTCAACGACGTGCGCGGTCACGGAGAGCATCGCCTCGCCGAGGGCGAAGCCGAGCCCTCCGCCCGCCGGACCGGCGTGGTCGCGACCGCGGAGCTCCTCGCCGGTCTCGTAGCGCAGCACGCCCACGAGCGTCCCCTCGTCGTCCACCACGGGGAGCGCGTGCAGGGTGCGCCAGCCGGCGTGCGCGGCGACGACGACGGCCGGGGCGCGGGCCGGCACCGTCACGACGGGCGAGCGCATGAGCGTCGCGAGCGGCGCCCGTGGGGACGCGCAGATCAGCTCCCTGAGGTTGAGGACTCCGGCGGGGCGTCGCTCCTCGTCCACGACGTAGAGGTAGTAGAGCGCCCGCTGCGGGTGGCGCGCCACGAGCTGCCGCGCCTCGTCGGCCGTCATCCCCGCCGTCGCGGCGAGGACGGCCGGGTCCATCAGCCGGGCGGCGCTGTCGTCGGGGTAGGCGAGCGCGGCCCGGTGGGCGGCGGCCAGGTCCCGCGGCAGCGCCGCGAGCCAGGCCTCGCGAATCTCCTCCGGGGCGTCCTGCAGCACGAGCGCCGCGCGGCGCGGCGGCAGCGCGGCGAGGAGCTTCGGCCGGCGAACGGCCGGCATCGCCTCGACGATCCGGCCGGCCTGGAAGGGCTCGACGTGCTGCAGCACCTCGGCCGCGACCTCGTCGGAACCGGCCTCCAGGACGCCCGCGGCCTCCGCCGGCTCGGCGGCCTCGACGGCCTCGGCGGCACGGCGCGGGTGGTTCTCGAGGAACGCCTGCGCCAGCCGGCGAGCGGGAGTCACCGGCCGTCCCCGGCGACGAGCGTCGAGCGCTTCTCGCTGAACTCGCTCGCCGGGACGAAGACACGCCCGGCGGGGGAGTCGATGACGACCCCCGTCTTCTTCAGCTCCACGATCTCCCCCTCGAGGTCGTCGAGCCTCACGCGCTGGCCCACCTTGTACGTCTGCGCGACGTAGTGGAGCGCGAGGATGTTCCCGACGGTCGTGCGCGAGCCGAGAGCGAACGCCAGCGCCGCGCCGCCGATGACCGAGGCGATGAGGATCTCGGTCGCCACGATGAGGAGCTGGCTGTCGATCCCCACCTGGTCGATCGCGACGACGGCGACGACGAGGAGGATCACGCCCCTCACGAGCTGGCCGAGCGTCTCACCGTACGCGAGGCCACCCCGCGCGGCGGCCCTCGTCACTGCCGTTCGGGCCACGTTCCCGGCGACGAGGCCGAGGACGAGGACGAGGACCGCGCCGAGGATCGTCGGGAGGTACTCGGTGAGCCGGTTGAGCCCGGTCGTGATCACCGCCAGGCCGAGGAACTCGCCCGCCGCGGCCACGAACAGGACGAAAACGAGCCAGAAGACGATGACGCCCGCCGCCCTGCCCGCCAGCCGGTCGACGCCGGCGGCGTGCATCTCCTGCTCGATCCTCCGGCCGGCCGCGAGCGCGGCGAGGCGGGAGAGAGACTTCTCGGCCAGCGCGCGCAGCAGCCTCGCGACGAGCCACCCGACGAGGAGGAGCAGCGCCGCGCCGACGACGCTCGGCAGGTGGGCGAGGACCTTCTGCCACGTCGCGGCGAGGGCGTCTCCGAGAGAGGCGATGTACGTCGGGTCGGTCATCTCGGAATCCTCCCGGGGCCGCCGCGACGCGGCGACGGCGAAACGTCCTCCGTCAGTGATGGTGGTGGTGCTCGGCCGCCGCGGCCTCCTCGGCCGTGGCGTGGACCGTCCCGGCCGGGTGCTCGGCCGGCGCGTAGATCGCGTAAACCTTCAGCGGCCTCTCGCCGATGTTGACCACGTTGTGCCAGAGGCCGGCCGGGATGAGGATCGCCCAGTCGTCCTCGACCTCCTTCCGGAACGAGAGGTCGTCCTTCGACGGCCCGATGAGGACGCGGGCCTTCCCCTCCTCCACACGGATGAACTGCTCGTTCTTCGGGTGGACCTCGAGGCCGATCTCGCCGCCGACGGGGATCGACATCACCGTCATCTGCAGGAGGTTCCCCGTCCACTTCGCGACCCGGAACTTCGAGTTCTCCTTCGTCAGCTTCTCGATGTCGACGACCCAGGGCTTCTTTCCCTGGTCCTTCGAGTCGGCCTCGGAAGCGGGGGTCGTCCCGTGGACGCTGCCGGCGAAGAGGAGCGCGGCGGAGAGGAGGGCGAGGGTCAGCTTCTTCATGGGTCCTCCTTGTCGGGCCTGCTATCGCACGGCCATCTTGCCATGCCCGCACAGGGCGTCCCGCCCGGCAGGCCGCGCTGGAACCCGTGCTTCACGCCGGCGCTACCGGAACCCGCGGATGAGGACGGCGTCGCGGGTCTGGGTCCCGGCCGACACGACGAGGCGGCGGCTGTCGGGCATCCAGCGCACGGAGAAGGTCTCGAGCTCCGGGAACTTCGTGGCGCGGACGGGGTTCGTCCCGTCCGCCTCGGTCACCCAGAGGTCGACCCCTTCCCGCGTGCGGAGGGTGACGGCGAGCTTCCGGCCGTCGGGCGACCAGAAGTGGCCCATCAGCCGGCCTTCGGTGAAGCGCGTCACCTGGACCGGTGCGTTCTCGCCCTCGCCCTGCCTCCAGACGTTCCAGGCGGGGTCGGAGCGGCGCCGGAAGCTGAGCCCGCGGCTGTCCGGCGCCCACACGTAGCCGAGGGCGTCGTCCGGCCCCGGCATCTTCGTGGGCGCGCCTCCGCCGGCGACCGGGAAAGCCAGCCTCACCGTCCGGGGTTGCCCGTTCTCGTCCGGCTCGAACCGGGCGACGAGGTACCGCCTCGAGTCGGGCGAGAACCCGAAGACGTTGGCGGCGCCCTCCACGAGCTTCGAGGCCTCGCCGGTCTCGAGGTCGAGGATGTGGACGACGCCCTCGGCCTCCCACCTCTCGAATGCGGCGAACCGTCCGTCGGACGAGAGGTGGCGGAGCTGCTCTCCGGTTCCCGAGGTGAGCTGCCTGCGGCCGGTGCCGTCCGGCGCCATGCGCCAGACGTGCACGCCGCCGTCGTCGAGGCGATCGAAGACGACGATGCCCGGGGCGGCCATCACGTTGAACGTGTGCGTGGAGTCGGCCGTGAGGGTCCGCGGCTCTCCCCCCGCGGCGTCCACCGCCCAGATCCGGAGCGTTTCCTCGACGGGGCTCTCGTAGACGACGGTCTCGGGACCTGCCACGGCGATCGTCCACGACGAGCGCTCGGGGCTCGTGACCGACGTCAGCTTGCGGGCCGCGGTGCCGGACGCGTCGGCGATCCAGAGGTTCGCGAGGCGGCTCGTGCGGACGGCGGCGATCGCTTCCTCTCCGCCCGAGACCGACGCTTCGGTATAGTCATTGAAGTCGTTGGTGACGCGCTGGACGCGACCGTCCGGAAAGCCGACCAGGAACACCTGGCCCTGGAAGACCCCCTTCGGCGTCACCGCGGTTCCGACGAGGCTGCGGCCGTCGGCGAGCCACGCGACGCTCGAGAGGAAGAGGTCCGGCAGCTCCAGCGGCGGCCGGCGGGCGCCGGTCGCGGCATCGAAGAGGTGGATCCGGGTGCCGAGCCCAGGGGGCGGGGAAGGGCCCAGCGCCGCGATGGTGAGCCCGTCCGGCGACCAGGCGGGCGAGCCCAGCACGAGGTCTGCGGAGCCGAGCGTGGCGAGGACCTTCTCCTGCGAGGCCTCGAGGTCGAAGACGACGAGGAGGTCCTCCTTGTTCTGCGGCACGCCGCGCCAGCAGGCGAGCCGCTTGCCGTCGGGCGAGAAGGTCGGCTTCGAGTCGACGTCGAAGAGCCTCTCCCTCGGCGTCCCGCCGAGCGACGGGACGGCGAAGAGGGCCTGGTATCGCCTGTCCTCGGGCTTTCGGGCGAGGTAGTAGACGTAGTTCCCGTCGGGTGAGAAGGCGACTCTCGAGAGTCCGGCCTCGCTCGGGGCCACCACCTCCACGTCGCTCCCGGTCGCCACCTGCCTCACGCGCAGGCCCGTGAGCCCGGCGCGGCCGTGGAGGTAGGCGAGATAGCGGCCGTCGCGGGAGAGCGCGGCGTCGTAGACGTCGCCGCGGCTCGTCTGCGTCGACATCCGCATCGACTGGAAGGCCCCGGTCTGCCCAGAGCTCTCGCCCTGACCGCCCCGGCCCCGGAGGCCGAACGCGAGCGCCGCGACGATGACGAGTCCCCCGGCCCCGGCGGCGACGAGGAAGAGAGGCGGCGTTCGCCTCGCGGGGGCGGCGACCGCGGAGCCGGGCGCCGCGGAGCTGGCGGACGTCGGGAGCGAGTCGTACTCCTCCACGATCTCGCGCAGCTGGAGCGCGAGGTCCTTCACCGACTGCACGCGTTGGTCCGGGGCCTTGGCGAGGCAGCGGCGGATGATGCGCCTGAGCTCGACGGGCACCTTCGGGTTCAGCTCCTCGACGGCGACCGGCTTCTCGTTGAGGATCCGGTGCATCGTCTCCACGCCCGTCGCGGCTTCGAACGGTCGGCGCCGCGTGGCCGCCTCGTAGAGGACGCAGCCGAGGGAGAAGACGTCGGACCGGTGGTCCACCGGCCGCCCCAGGACCTGCTCCGGCGACATGTAGCCCACCGTCCCCACGACGCTCCCGGCCGCGCTGCCGGGCGACTCCACCGTGGGCGCCCCGGAGAGGTCCGCGCCGCGTTCGCGCGATTCCGTCAGTTTCGCGAGGCCGAAGTCGAGGACCTTCGTGAAGCCGTCGGCGGAGACCATGATGTTCGCGGGCTTCAGGTCGCGGTGGACGATGCCCGCCGCGTGCGCCTTGGCGAGACCGTCGGCGGCCTGGGCCAGGTAGCCGGCGAGGGTCCTGAGGTCGACCTTCTCCTCGTGGATGAGGCCCGCCAACGTCCGCCCGGTGACCAGCTCCATGGCGATGTAGCGCACGGGGTCCGAATCGGGCTCGCCCGCCATTCGCACGGGCTCGTTGCCGATCTCGTAGATCGTGACGATGTTGGGGTGGTTCAGCTGCGACGCCGAGCGGGCCTCCAGCTCGAACCGGCGGATGCGGTCCTCGTCCGTCACGAGCTCGGGGGGCAGGATCTTGATCGCGACCCGGCGATGGAGCTTCAGGTCCTCGGCCAGGTAGACCTCACCCATCCCGCCCGCGGCGAGCGGGGAGACGATCCGGTAGTGCGCAACCTCCGCTTCCGGGCGCAGGGTGCGCGCGGTCTGGTTCGCCATGTTCGGGCCTCCTGACTTGCGACGGAGTCTACCGTCGGCGTCCGTGGATAGCCCCGGGAGCGCGGGATTCGGCGTAACCTCCGTCGTTCCCGTCCCTATCCCCGGCGCCGAGAGGCGAGAGGTGCACCGATGGTCCGACCGGTCCGGGTTCTCGCCGTCTGCGGCCTTCTGTTCGCCGCCTCGGGCTGCGCGTCGCAGGCGAGGAGCCGCGCCACCCTCCTCGCCGAAGGCGGCGCGGCCGTGGCGAAGGCCACCGCCGACTCGCTCGTCCAGACGGGCGCGGCCGTCGAGTCCTACGTGGAGGGGCAGTACCTCCTCGGCCCGCTCACGGGGCGCCCCGAGCCCGCCGAGGAGACCCTCGCGAGCCTCCGGCGCCTCCGCGGCGCGCTCGGCGCGCGGGCCGGCGTGATGCGGAGCCTGGAAGCCTCGTACGCGGCGTTTCACGCCCTCGCCTCCTTCGACGCCGCCGGGAGCGTGGAGAGGGGCGTCAACGCCCTCGCCGCCTCGGTGAACGAATACGGCAGGGCCGTCGGCCAGGGGCCGGTCGACCCGGCCGGGGCGTGGAGCCTCGGGAAGGCGGGCGGCGCGCTGGCCGGGACGAAGCAGGAGCGGCAGCTGAAAGCCTCCAGCGCGGCCATTCGCGCGAGCCTCGAGCGGTTCGTGACGCTCCTCGGCCGCGAGAAGGAGATCCTCGTCTCTCTCCGCGCCGTCCTCGTCGAGGCGCGGGGCGCCGCCGCGAGGCAGCTCTGGCAGCTCGGCCTCGGGAGGTCCGGCGCCCTCCTCCAGCCTCACGTCGCCGGGTTCGGCCTCGCCTGGGACGATAAGCAGCTCGACCCCGTCCTCACGCTCCTCCGCAAGGAGCCGTCGATCACGGCGCAACCGGGCCGCAGCCGCGAGGACGACCTGCGCGACGCCATCGGGCGGGTCCTCGAGCACCGGGTGGAGCGCCAGGCCGCGCTCGAGGCGGAGGTCCTCGACGAGACGCTCGCGGGGCTCGAGGCCCTCGTCCTCGCCCACGCGACGTTCGAGGCGAAGGAAGAGGTCGACCTCGCCCGGCTGGCGGACCACGCCGCGGCCCTCCGGGCCATCCTGGACGAGTACCGCGGAGCTTCGGGCAGGTAGGACAGCAGGGGAGGGTGACGATGGCGACCTCGAAGACGGGCCACGAGCGACTGCTCGCGAGCATCGAGACGACCTACCGGCTCGCCGAGCGCAACTTCGACAGGCTCTACGCCGCGGCGGCGACAGCGGAGGCGAAGGGCCAGGTGAGGGACCTCTACGGCGCGGCCCGCGACGCCTACTGGAAGGCCGTCGTCGCTTCGCTCGAGGACCACAGCAGCGTCGTCACCTCCATCCACGACGACCTGAGGCGGACGAACAGGGAGCTGAAGAAGTCGCTCGAGAGCCTGGGGGACGTGGCGAGGACGCTCGCCGTCCTCACCGAGGCCGTGAAGCTCGCGGCCTCGCTCGTGACGCTGGGGGCGGTCTAGGGTTCCTCGACGCCGCGGCCGTCCGGCCCAAGTCGAGACGGGGAGGGCGATCGGGAGGGCGATCAGCCCCTTGCCCACGCCCCGAACCTGACTCTATCCTTGCCAATCGACCGATGAGCGACGCTCCGCCTCCCGTAGAGCCGGTCAAGCCCTCCCCGGCGCCGGCGGCACCCGGGCCGTCTGCGCTCATGGCGCTCTTCGGCACCGTCGAGGGGTTCCTCTGGATCAAAGGCCTCGACGGCCGCTATGCCTACTGCAACGAGCTGTTCGAGCTGTCCTTCGGCTCGGGACCGGGCAGTGTCCTCGGAAAGACCGATTTCGACCTGTTTCCCGCGGAGACGGCCGTCGTTTTCCAGGAGAACGACCGGACGGCCATGGCCGCGGGAGGCGTCGCCGTCTTCGACGAGGAAGTGCGCCTGCGCCGGGACGGGGAGCTGACGCTGTTCGAGTCGCGGAAGGGGCCGCTCGTCGACGCCGACGGCCGGGTGGTGGGCACCGTGGGGAGCTCGCGCGCGGTCGCGGACTCGAGGGCCGCGGAAGACCGGCTCGCCCTCGAGGACCGGGTCCTCGCGAGGATCGTCGCCGGCGAGCCCCTCGGGGGGACGCTCGACGCCATCGCGCGTGCCGTCGAGGCGAAGGCGCTCGACACCGCGGTGACGATCTACCTCCTCGCGGCCGACGGGAAAGTCCTCCGCCTGGCCGCCGGGCCGAGGGTCCCCGCGGATACGCTGCCCCTGCTCCGCGAGCTCCCGGTCGGGGAAACGGACTCTCAGAGCGGCGCCGCCGTCTTCCGCAGGGAACCGGTCGCGGTGGAGGACGTCACGACGGACCCGCTCTGGGCCAGCTACCGCGACGTCGGCCTCGCGCACGGAATCGGGTCGGGCTTCTCGACCCCGCTCCTGAGCCGCGAGGGGAACGTGCTGGGAGTGTTGACGCTCTACCTGGCGCGAAAGGGTCGCCTCACCGACCGCCAGCTTCGCCTCGTCGACACGGCGGCGCAGATCGCGGCGATCGCCGTGGCCCGGAGCCGCGAGGAGGAGGCGCTCCGCGAGAGCGAGGCGCGATACCGGCTCGTCTCGGAGAACGCGGCGGACGTCATCTGGCTCTACGACCTCGCCGCCGGACGCTTCGTGTGGATGAGCCCGTCCGTCGAGAGGCTCCGCGGGTACAGCGTCGCCGAGGCTCTCGGCCACTCGCTCGCCGACACCCTCACGCCCGAGTCGAAGGCGATCGTCGCCGTAGAGCTTCCACGGGCGCTCGCGGAGTTCGCGGAGAAGGGCGAGGCCGCCCGGACGCGGACGATCGAGGTGGACCAGACCCGAAAGGACGGGACGGTCGTGGCGACCGAGGTCGCGACGACGATCATCTCCGACGCCGCCGGCCGCGCCACCCACCTGCAGGGGGTCACGAGGGACATCTCCGAAAGGAGACAGGCCGAGCTGGCCCGGCGGGAGGCGGAGCTGGAGCGCGACCGGCTCCAGCAGCAGCTCCTGGCCGCGCAGAAGATGGAATCGGTCGGGCGGCTCGCCGGGGGCGTGGCCCACGACTTCAACAACATGCTCTCCGTCATCCAGGGGCACGCGGCCCTGGCCCTCGACCGTCTCGACCCCGAGAGCCCGACGGCCGAGGACCTGCGCGAGATCCAGAGGGCGGCCGAACGTTCCGCGCAGCTCACGCGGCAGCTCCTCGCGTTCGCGCGCCGGCAGCCGACCGAGCCGCGCGCCCTGGACCTCGACGAGACGATCGGCCGGATGCGCCGGATGCTCGGCCAGCTCCTCGGCGAGGACGTTCGGCTCCGGTTCGTCTCGGGCGCCGCCGCCGCGCGGGTCCGCATCGACCCGGCGCAGGTCGACCAGCTCCTCACGAACCTCTGCGCGAACGCGCGCGACGCCATCGCCGGCACCGGGTCCGTCACGATCGAGACCTCCCACGTCGTCCTCGACGAACGGTGGTGCTCGGGCCGCGGAGTCGGCCGTCCCGGGCGCTGGGTGAGGCTCACCGTCGCCGACGACGGCTGCGGGATGGAGCCGGAGGTCGTCTCCCACGTTTTCGAGCCCTTCTTCACGACGAAGGAGGTGGGCCGGGGGACCGGGCTCGGCCTGGCTTCGGTCCACGGCATCGTCGAGCAGAACGGCGGCTTCCTCGACGTGGAGAGCGAGCGGGGGCGGGGGTCGAGCTTCCACGTCTACCTCCCCCGGCACGAAGGCGCCCCTTCCTACACCGCGTTCCCCGCCGTCCGGACGAAACCGCCGGGGGCCGGAGAGACCCTCCTCCTCGTGGAAGACGAGCCGGCGCTCCTCGGGCTCGTGCAGCGGATGCTCGAGGGGCTCGGGTATCGCGTCCTCACCGCGCTCTGCGGCGAGGAGGCGCTCGAGGTCGCCGCCGAGCACCGTTCGGAGATCCGGCTCCTCGTGACCGACGTCGTGATGCCCGGCATGAACGGCCGCGAGCTCTGCGAGCGCCTGCTCGCGACGATCCCCGGCCTCGTCTGCCTCTTCGTCTCCGGTCACCCGGCCGACGTCCTCGCCGGAAGGGGGCTCGCCCGGGAGGGCGTTCGTCTCCTGGCGAAACCCTTCACGTCCCACGACCTCGCGGTCCAGGTCCGCGAGGCGCTGGACGGGGCCCGGCCCGCGGCTCGGCCGGCCGGCTGACCGGCCCAGCGCCCGGGAGGTCGTCACGCGGGACTCGCTAACATCCAACGGTTACGGTTCGCCTCGAAGGAGATGCTGGATGAACCTCATGCGCGCTCCGTCCGCGCTCGGTCTTCTCCTTTTGGCCCTCGCCTTCGCGTCTGTTGCCGACGGGGCCCTCCCGACGGCGACGGTCACGGGGTCGACGACGATCTGCGCGGGCCAGACGACGGAGATCCGGGCCGACCTGACGGGGAGCGGTCCCTTCACCGTCCGGTGGTCCGACGGCTTCGTCGACGCCGGAGTCGTCGCGAGTGCTTCGCGACACCTCGTCACTCCGGCCGCGACCACGACCTACACCGTCACCACCGTCACCGACCCGGGCGGCTCGAGCGCCGGCACCGGGTCGGCCACGGTGACCGTCCTCCCGACCGCGGCGCCCGTCACCGACATCACGACGCCGAGCCCCGTCGCACCGGGCACGACCGGCCTCGCGGCGAGCATCCCGAGCGCCGGAGCGGGCGCCACCTATGCCTGGACGATCGCGAACGGGTCGATCACGGCCGGCCAGGGGACGGCGTCGATCACCTACTCCGTGGGCGGCCCCGGCAAGACTCTTCTCGGCGTCACCGTCGCCTCGCCGGGCGGCTGCCCGGCGACCGGAGCGACGTGGACGTGGGTCGGCGCCGACCCGGCCGATTCCCTCCACGTCTCGCGCCTTGCCGGGGCGAGCGGGGGAGGCGGCTGGTTCGACGGGCCGCTCGCGACGGCGCGCTTCCTCTATCCGTCGGGAGTCGCGAGCGACGCTGCGGGAAGCGTCTACGTCCTCGAGAGGGTGTCGGGGATCATCCGGAAGGTGAGCCCTTCCGGCCGCGTCTCCACGCTCGCCGGCCTCGCGGGCGCGGCCGGGGCAGTCGATGGTTACGGTCCGCTCGCACGCTTTACCGCTCCGTACGGGATCGCGGCCTCGGCCTCCGGCACCGTCTACGTCGCCGACACAGGCAACTACACGATTCGACGTGTTCTCCCGTCCGGAGAGGTCACCGTATTCGCTGGGGCCAGCGGGTTCCCGGGGAGCGCCGACGGCGAGCCGGGAGTCGCGCGGTTCTCCTCGCCCCGGGGCGTCGCCGTCGACGCGGCCGGCACCCTCTACGTCGCCGACACGAGTAGCCACACGATCCGGAAGGTCACGCCGGCAGGAGCCGTGTCGACGCTCGCGGGGCTGGCTGGTTCGTCCGGGACCGCGAATGGCAACGGCAGCGCGGCTCGTTTCCGGAGCCCGGAAGGCGTGGCCGTCGACGGAAGCGGGAACGTCTACGTGGCCGACACGGGGAACCACGCCATCCGGAAGATCACTCCGTCAGGCGACGTCACCACGCTGGCCGGGACGCCGGGGAGCCCGGGAAGCGCGGACGGAGACGCGGCGCAGGCCCAGTTCCGCGCGCCGACCGCGCTCGTCGCCGACGGCACGGGCAACGTCCTCGTGGCCGACACCGGCAACCGGACCGTCCGGCTCGTCTCGACCTCCGAAGCTGTCTCGACGCTCGCCGGAGTCGCCCTGCAGGCCGGGAACGCGGACGGAGTGGGCTCCGACGCCCGGTTCACCCGTCCGAGCGGGATCGCCCTCGAGCCCGCCGGCACCTTCGTCGTCTCCGACAGCCGCTCCGTCCGGAGGATGTCGGCCGCGGGCGCCGTCACGACCGTCGCCGGCGAGACCGACGCCCCGATGGGCCATGTCGACGGCGCGGGAGCCGACGCGCGGTTCTCCGATCCCGCGGCCCTCGCCTCGGACTCCCACGGCAACCTCTTCGTCGCCGACTACTACAACAACGTCGTCCGGAAGGTCGCGCCCTCGGGCGCGACGACGACCTTCGCGGGCGTCAAGGGCGACTGCGCCTTCGTCGACGGGCCGCCCGCCGTCGCGAGGTTCTGTTTCCCGTCGGGCATCGCAATCGACGCTTCTGACAACGTCTACGTCTCCGACACCTGGAACGGCGCGATCCGCAAGTTGACGCCCGACGGGGTCGTGACGACGCTCGCCGGAGGAAGCCTCTGCGAATCGTGCGACGGGACAGGCCGCGCCGCGGGCTTCTACGCACCCTGGGGTCTCACGGTCGACGCCGCCGGCAACGTCTGGGTCGCGGATTCCTACAACCAGACGATCCGCAGGATCACTCCCTCGGGCGTCGTCACGACGGTCGCCGGTACCGCCGGGAACCTGGGCTACGCCGATGGCACCGGGGGCGCCGCGAGGTTCTACTATCCGGCCGGCGTCGCGGCGGATCGCCACGGGAACGTCTACGTCGCCGATTCCGAGAACGACAGGATCAGGAAGGTGACCGGCGATGGCGTCGTCACGACCCTCCTGCAGTTCGGCAGTCCGATCGGCATTCAGGTCGACGGATCGGGGAACGCCTACGTCAGCGGCTACGCCACCGCGATCTACAAGGTGACGCCGTCGGGAGTCGCGACCGCGGTCGCCGGGGGAACGAGCGTGGGCGGCGCGGCCGAAGGGACGGGCACCGCGGCGCTCGTCGCCTCGGCCGAAGGGCTCGCCCTTCGCCCGAACGGCGACGTCGCCTTCTCCAACGTATCGGCGCGGTCGATCTGGCAGGGCGTCCCGTCGCTTCCCGACACGGCGACGATCGACGCCATCACGGCCCCCGTCGGCCAGGCGCGTCAGCTCGGGGTCGCCCCGAGCACGGCGACGAGCTGGCTCTGGGAGCTCGTCCGGACCGAGTCGGCCTCGACGGCCGCCCTGTCGGCCACGAACGTCCCGAACCCGACCTTCACGCCGGACGTCCCCGGCCTCTACAAGTTCCGCCTCACGGCCTCCGACGACGTCCGCAAGAGCGTGACGATCGTCTCGCTCCACGCCGGGCTTCCGGCGCCGAGCGTCCTCGTGACGGGAGGCGGTGTCTACTGCCCCGGCGCGACCGTGATCGTCCGCATGGAGGCCTCGGGCATCCCGCCGCTGACCATCACCTGGTCGGACGGCGACGTCTGGACCAACGTCTACGGCGGGTCCGGCACGAAGGCGGTCACGGCCAGCACGTCCACGATCCTCACCGTCACCTCGGTCACCGATGCCACCGGCGTGACCGGCGTCGGCACGGGCGGCGCCGTGATCGACGTAACCCCGAGGACCCCCGCCCCGGTCATCTCCGCCCCCGCCGCCGTCGGAGCGGGATCGCCTGGCCGAACAGCCTCCATCGTCCCCCACCCCGGAAGCACCTACTCCTGGTCGATCTCGGGAGGGACGATCACTTCGGGGTACACCGGCACCTCGGTCACGTTCACGGCGGGCGCCGTCGGGACGCTGACGCTCTACGCCTGGGAGCAGGCCCCCGGCGAGTGCCTCTCGCCCGCGGGGACCGCGACGGTCCAGGTCCTCCCCGCGGGGTCGGCGATGCGGTTCTACCCGATTCCGCCGTGCCGCGTCCTCGACACGCGCGACGCCTCCGGCCCGACCCTCGGCCAGCCCCTCGCGGGCGGCGACACGCTCGGCAGCAGCGTCGCGGGGGCGTGCGGGGTCTCGCCGACGGCGAAAGCCGTCGCCGCGAACGTCACCGTCACCCAGCCGGCCGGGTCGGGCTACCTCGTCGTCTTCCCGGGAGACGAGCCCGAACCGATCACCTCGACGGTCCACTTCTCGGCCGGGCGCACCAGGGCCTCGAACAGCCACCTGAAGCTCTCCACGTCGGGCGCCGGGGACGTCTCCATCAAGAACGCGAGCGCGGGCAGCACCCACGTCATCCTCGACGTCAGCGGGTACTACGAGTAGCGGCGAGGCCGACGGGCCGTGCCCTCCCGATTTCGGGAACCCTCTCCCCGATTCGGAACTCCCGAGCCCCGGCGCGGGCACCTGGGCCCGGCACGCCCTGTGCGTTTCTTCCGTCTGATCGGAGGTCCCATGCGCCGCTGGATGCTCCTCGCCGTCGCCCTGCTCCTCCCTCCCGCCGGGGCCGCAGCCGCCGGCCCGGCCAGTTTCCCCGAGACCCCGGCGGGGCGCCGTGCCGCCGCCTTCTTCGAGGCCTTCCAGGCCGGGACCGAGGAGCGCCTCGCGGCGTACTTCTCGACGGCCGTTTCTCCCGACGGGCTGAAGCAGCGGCCCGCGGCCGAGCGCGCGCGTCGCCTCGCCGGCATCCGGAAAGAGACGGGAGACGTCGTCGTGAAGCGGGTCGACGCGCCGTCCCCCGGGAAGCTCGTCGTCGTGACGGAAGGGAAGGGGGGCGAGCTGACGAAGTGGACCCTCGAGCTGGGACCGCCGCCCGACGCCTTCCTCCTCGGCCTCGGCGTCGACGAGGCCTCGCCTGCCGACCTCGAAGGGCCGGCCGCGCCGATGACGGAAGACGAGGCGGTGGCCCGCGTCGAGGCCCTCGTCTCGGAGGCGGCGGCCGCCGGCCGCTTCTCGGGCGTCGTCCTCCTCGAACGCGACGGGAAGGTCCGCCTCCACCGCGCCTGGGGCCTCGCGCACCGCGGCCTCGGCGTCCCGAACCGCCCCGACACGAAGTTCAACCTCGGCTCGATCAACAAGCTCTTCACGAGGGTCGCCGTCGCTCAGCTCCTCGCAGCGGGCCGCCTTTCCCTCGACGACCCGCTCGGGAAGCACCTCCCCGACTACCCGAACGCCGACGCCCGCAAGGCGACGATCCGCCAGCTCCTCGACATGCAGTCGGGCATCGGCGACTTCTTCGGCCCCGAGTTCGAGGCGACGCCGAAAGACCGGCTCCGGAGGAACGCCGACTTCCTCCCGCTCTTCGCGAAGAAGCCCCTCCACTTCGCCCCCGGCGCGGGCCGCCGCTATTCCAACGGCGGCTACGTCGTCCTCGGCGAGATCGTCGCGAAAGCGAGCGGCCGCGACTACCACGACTACGTCCGCGAGAACGTCTACGCCCGCGCCGGCATGAAGGAGACCGACTCCTTCGAGGCCGACGTCCCCGTCCCGAACCTCGCGGAGGGGTACACGCGCCCCGAGGAGAGGGGCGCCCTTCGCTCCAACGTCTACACCCGCCCCGCGCGCGGGAGCGCCGCCGGCGGCGGCTACTCGACGGCGCCCGACCTCCTCCGCTTCACGAAGGCCCTCTTCGCCGACGAGCTCCTCCCGCCGGCCTTCACCGAGTGGATCGCCGCCCGCGTCGAGCCCGAGCCGGGCAAGCCTCTCGGCGACCGCCGCCGCGGCGGCCTCGGCGTCGCCGGCGGTGCGCCCGGCATCAGCGCTCTCCTCGAGGCCGACCGGGAGACCGGCTGGACCTTCGTCGTCCTCGCCAACCTCGACCCGCCGGCCGCCGAGTCGCTCGGGAAGGAGATCCGGAGGCTCCTCGACGCCGTGAAGAGGTGATGGGTCGATCCGGGCCCGCGATTCGAGCGGAGCCCGGGCGTCGGCCGGCGGGGGAGGGCGCCAGCTCCAAGCCCGCCGGCCAGGCGACGTGTCAGGGCGGGGAGGCGCTCGCTCTCGCGAAGGCCTCGGGGCTCCGGTGGCGGATCGCCGTGAGGCAGAACGGGTCGTTGTGGAGCCGCCCCGTGCAGCCGTGAGACATCGACGTGCAGCCGCCGCGGCACTGCTCCGCGACGGCGCAGCGGGCGCACTCCGGCCCGAGGTTCGCGGTGGTGAAGTGCCGCGAGTACGGAAAGGCCCCCTCGTCGAACCAGATGTCCCAGAGGTCCCGCTCGCGCAGGTTGCCCTCGACGAGCTCGTCGGCCATGGAGAGGCAGCCCGTCACGCGGCCGTCGCTCCGGATGCCGACCGAGGCGAGCCCAGCCGCGCAGCCGCGCCACGGCGGCTCGCCGAAGTCGAGCTCGGTGAAGTAGCCGAGGCTGTCGGCCGGGACGACCTTCATCCTCCCGTGCCGCGTCTCGTGGCGGGCGTCCCGCACGAACCGCGCGATTCTCACGTACTCCTCGTCCGAAAGGGCCAGCTCGGGGCTCGAGAGGGTCCGGCCCTGCGGGAGGATCGGCTGGAGCTGCCACGTGTCGACCCCCACCGACTCGAGGAGGCTGAGCAGTGCGGGGAGCGTCGGGAGGTTCACGGCGCTGACGGCTGTGATCGCGCTCAGCCGGATCCCCGCGTCCGCCAGCCGGGTCATGCCGGCGAGGACGCGCCGGAAGAGGCCCGGCGAGGCGCGGATCCGGTCGTGCACCTCCTCGACGCCGTCGATGCTGACGGCGACCGTCGCGAGGCCGACGGCCTTCATCCGCTCCACCGTCCCGGGCGTCAGGAGGAGCCCGTTCGTCACCATCCGCGTCGTGATCTGAAGCTCGCGAAGCCGCTCGGCGATCCGCCACCAGTCCTCGCGCACGAGGGGCTCTCCGCCCGTGAAGTCGACCTCCTGCACGGCGAGCGCCGGAAGCTGGCCGCACAGCCCGAGAGCCTCGTCGAGGGTCAGCTCGCGCTCGCGCGGCCGGCCGGCCGACGAGGCGCAGTGCCGGCACCGCAGGTTGCAGGCGAGCGTCAGCTCCCAGCCGACGACGAACGGGAACCCCTCGAACCCCATCTCGACCTCCTCTCGCACGTCGCCCTTCGCTCGTCTCCGCCCCCGCCGGCCAGGCGCGGCGAGGGGCGGAGGCGCGCTTCACGGGCGGGTGACCGCTACTTCCCGAGCTTCCGGAAGTAGCTCTGCAGGGCGATGTAGTCCCCGGCCTTCAGCTGGACCTCGCGTCCGGCCAGGACGTCGTCGGCCACGTTCATCACGGCGGAGGCGATCGCCTCGGGCGGCGCCTTCCCGGCTTTCACGAAGGCCTCGACGTGGCGGTTGAGCTCCTCGAAGAACCTCGCGTCCGGCCGTGCCTCGATCACGTCCTTGAAGCGGTCCTTCAGGCGGTCGAGGATGATCAGGTAGTAGATCCAGATCCGCCGGTCGAGGATCGACTCGAGCTCGATCCATTTGATCTTCGCGATCTTCAAGGGTGGCATGGGGACCTCCGGAGTCGTCGCTGTGGCTCGAAGGGATGCCTGGCGGCCTTCGACGCGCGTGCGGTGTGGCTCTCTGTCGCGACCACCTCCTCTCCCGCCGGGGGCCGGCGCTCCCGGTGCCCCCGCTTCCCCTCACGAGGGAATCCAGGGGAGCTTCACGTCGAAGCTCGCGGCGAGGACCTGCGTCAGATCGAGGAAGAAACCGAGGGAGAACGGCACCGCCACGTGCTGGAGCCCCGGCTTCGGCGAGACACGGTTGAGCCAGCGCATCAGGCCGGGCAGCACGGCGAGGCCGACGGCGATGGAGACGAGGAGCTGCCCCGGCGTCGGGAGGCCCGACGCCGACACGACGACGGGCCGGACGGCGATCCCGACGACGACGAGCATCCAGCAGGCGAGCTGCCAGTAGAGCGGGTTCTTCAGCCTCCGCAGGAGCCCGACGAGCGCCGAGAGCGCTCCGACCGCCGCCGTCGCCCCGAGGAGCACCCCGACGAGCGTCGCCACCGAGACCGGCAGGGTTCTGGGCGACGGGGCCGGCGGCGAGGGGCGAGGGGGGGCCGTGTCGACCCCTCCCGGCCCGCCGCCGACGGAGGGCCCCTCGTCGAACGGGGGAGGGGGCGCCGGCGCCGGTTCCGGCGCGGAGATCGCCGTGGGAGTCGGCGCCGCCGCCTTCCGGGCCATCTTTCGGTGGACCCTTCCCGAGTGGCCTCCGCCCGGCGTCGCCGACGGCGAGACCAGCACGAAGAAGGTGACCCCCGCGAGGAAGAGGACGAGCAGCCCGCCGACAAGCCAGAAGACGGTGCGCGCGACTCCGCCCGGCGCCGGGGAGGCCATCGGGGCGGCGGGCCGGACCGGCTCCCGGCGGTGCGCCCCCGTCGCCTCGAGGTGCGACGCCTCCTTCCGGGGCGCTTCGCGGGCCTCGTCCACGAAACCGAGGTCGAGGTAGGACCGGAACTCCCTTCTCATCGTCCCTCCCGCGTCCCCAGCCGGGTACACCCATCACGGGCCCGGCGGAATACCGGGCACTCGGGTCCCCAACCCGCCTCCACGGCAAGGCTCCGCGAGCGCCCCGTTTTCACAACAGGTGGGGAAGAGACTCCGACGGCGACTTCGATTCCCTCCGCTCCGTGGGGGTCGGCGTGGCCGTCATCCCCGACGCAGGCCTCGCGATGGCCTGGGAGATCCCCGCTGGCCTCGCGCGGGCCATCGCCGAAGCGTGCGGAGCCGGGATGGCGGCGGAGGTCGACGGAGGGAAGGCCTGAGAGGCGGAAGGGGCGCTCCCGGGAAGGAATCCCATTGACAGGCTGTGCGCCGCACAGTATGGTGCGCGACACAACATGGGAGCCCGGACATGACATCCACCGCCTCCGATCGTCTCCACGCCCTCGACGCCGTCCGCGCGATGGCCCTACTCGCCGGCATCGTGCTGCACGCCTCGATGTCGTTCTTCCTGCCGATCCCGGTGCGGGACTCCTCGTCCTCGACGGCGCTCGCGGTGGTCTTCTACGTGATCCACGCCTTCCGGATGAGCCTCTTCTTCCTGATCGCGGGCTTCTTCGGGCGCTTCCTCCTCGAACGCCGCGGGGTGCGCGGCTTCGTGAAGGACCGTGCGAAGCGGATCCTCGTGCCGATGATCGTGGGATGGGCGGTCCTGGCGCCGGCGATCGTGGCGATCCTCGCGAAGGGCTTCGAGCGCGCGATCGCGAAGGAGCCTTCGGCCGCTGCCGGCGCGTCGGCGGGTCCGCAGGGCTTCCCGCTGATGCACCTCTGGTTCCTCTACTACCTGGCGACCTTCTACGCCGCGACGCTGCTGGCGCGCGGCGTCGCCGACGCCCGCCTCGACCGCGACGGCCGGCTCCGCGCCCGCATCGACGCCGCGCTGCGCGCCCTGCGGGGAAGCCGCCTCCTGCCGTTCGTCCTCGCCCTCCCTCTCGCCGCGGTGCTCTACGCCGACCCCGACTGGGCCGTCTGGTTCGGCATCCCGACGCCGGATCGCGGCCTGACGCCGCAGGCGGCGGCGGTCGTCGGCTACGGCTCGGTCTTCGCGCTCGGCTGGCTCCTTCGGCGGCAGCCTGCGCTGCTCGAGGCGCTCTCAAGCCCGTGGCGCACGAACCTCGCGGTCGCGGCGGCGCTGACGGCGGGCGCGCTCGCCTTCGTCGGCGCGACCCCGGACCTCGAGGCGCCGACACGTCTCGCGGGCGGCGCCGCCGGGCGCGCCGCCTACGCGCTCGCCTACACGGTGGCGATCGGCCACGGCGTGCTCGGGCTGATCGGCGCGGCGCAGTCTCTCTTCACGCGGGAGCGGCCGTGGCTGCGCTCGCTGGCCGACGCCTCGTACTGGTTCTACCTGGCGCACGTGCCGATCGTCTTCGGCCTGCAGGTCTGGATGGCGGACTGGCCGATGCACTGGGCGCTGAAGCTCCCGCTCCTCCTCGCGATCACGCTGGCCGTGCTGACGGCGAGCTACGTCGGCCTCGTGCGATCGACCGTGGTCGGCGAGGTCCTGAACGGCCGGAGACGTACACGGACGCGCGCCGCCTCGGCGGGCGTCCCGGCCGCGTCGCCGCACCCGGTAGACGGACCGGTGGCGGCGCTGCACGGTGCCTCGAAGCGCTACGGCGAGGTCCGGGCGCTCGAGCGCCTCGACCTCGCGGTGCGCCCGGGCGATGTGGTCGCGCTGCTCGGCCCGAACGGAGCGGGGAAGAGCACGGCCGTCGGGCTCTGGCTCGGGCTCGTCTCCCCGGACGCCGGCGAGGTGCGGCTGATGGGCGGCTCGCCGGACGAAGCCGGGCGGCGGCTCGGCGTCGGCGTGATGCTCCAGGACGTGGCTCTCACTCCGACGCTGACGGCGCGGGAGCACGTGGCGCTCGCGTCGTGCGGCTACGCCGATCCCACGCCGGCCGACGAAGTCATCGCGAAGGCCGGTATCGCGGCGTTCGCCGACCAGCGCTACGGGAGGCTCTCCGGCGGACAGAAGCGCCAGGTGCAGTTCGCGGTGGCGATCTGCGGCCGTCCGCGGCTCCTCTTCCTCGACGAGCCGACCGTCGGCCTCGACGGGCCGGCACGGGAGACGCTCTGGCGCACGGTGCGGGCTCTCGTCGCGGGGGGCTGCGCGGTGGTCCTGACGACGCACTACCTCGAGGAGGCCGAGGCGCTGGCCGACCGGGTCGCCGTGATCGCCGGGGGGCGGCTCGTCGCCGAAGGCACGGTGCCCGCGATGCGGGCGGTGGTCGCCCGCCGGCGCATTCGCTGCGCGAGCGACCTGCATCTCGAGCAGGTCCGCCGCTGGCCCGGCGTGGTCGACGCGGTGCGCGAGCAGCGTCACCTCCGGCTGACCGCCTCGTCCGCGGAGGAGGTCGTGCGCCGCCTGCTCGACGCGGACCCGGGGCTGAGCGAGCTGGAAGTGGAGCGGGCGAGCCTGGCCGAAGCCCTGTCCGAGCTGACGCGGGAGGCCGCATGAGCGAAGCCCTGGCGCCGTCGCTTCCGATGGGCCGCGTCGCGCGCGCCTACCTCGAGAACGCCCGGTACGAAACCGTGGCGGCCCTCCGGAACGCCGGCTTCGCGCCGCCGTTCGTCCTCGTGCCGGTCGCGACCTACCTCCTCTTCGGAGTCGTCATCAGCGGCAACGCCGCGCAGCACAGCCCCTATGGCGCGGGCATCGCGAACTACCTCTTCTCGGGCTTTGCGGCGATGGCGGCGATGATGCCGGGCCTCTTCAGCGGCGTGATCCTCGCGCAGGAGCGCGACGGGAGGCTGCTCGATCTCAAGCGCGCCCTTCCGCTGCCGCCCGGCGCGGTCGTCGCCGCCAAGGTGACGATGTCGCTCGCCATCGCCGCGCTCGCGGTCACGCTGGTCGTCGCGGCCGCGCTCGTCGCCGGGAGGCTCACGATCTCTCCCGGGCAGGTCGCCATCGTCTGGGCGGTGCTGATCGCCGGCACGATCCCGTTCTCGGCGATCGGCCTCCTGATCGGGGCGTACTCCTCGGGCGCGGCCGCTCCGGCCTGGGGGAACCTCGTATTCCTGCCCATGATGGGGCTCTCCGGCCTCTTCATCCCGCTGCCGAAGGCGCTCGAGCCCTGGGTGGTGCTGTGGCCGGCCTTCCACCTGAACCAGCTCGCGCTCGGGCTGGCTGACGTGAGGCAGTTCCGCTTCGTGCCGCCGTCCTTCGCCTTCGCCGTCCTGCTCGCCGTCACCCTGGTGTGCGGCGGCCTCGCGATCCGCCGGCTCGCGCGGGTCGGCTGACGGGCGCCGGCGGACGGGGTAACGTGCGTGCGATGGGCGAGGCGGACACCTTCAGCAGGCTCGAGCCGGAGCTCCGGCGGGGCGTCGTCGTCCTCGCCACGCTCTCGCAGCTGCGCGAGCCGCGCTACGGCTACGAGCTGCGGCAGGCCCTGGCCGAACGCGGGATGCCGATCGAGGAGGGGACGCTCTACCCCCTGCTGCGCCGGCTGGAGGCGCAGGGCGTGCTGACGAGCGAGTGGCGGACCGACTCCGGCTCGCCCCGGCGCTACTACGCCCTGAACGCCGAGGGGCGCAGGCTGCTCAGGAAGCTTGCGGCGACGTGGCGCGCCATGAACGACGCGATGACCCGCCTGCTGGAGGAGGAGGACGCTTGAACGCCGAGCAGCTGATCGAGGCCTACGTCGCGGACGTCGCCGCGCAGCTGCCGCGCCGGCAGCGGAACGACGTCGCCTTCGAGCTGCGGGCACTCCTGGCGGAGGAGCTCGGCGCGCGCGCCGCGGACACCGGCCGGCCGGCGGACGCGGAGATGGCGTTGGCGCTGCTGCGGGGCTTCGGCCGGCCGGCGGAGGTCGCCGCCCGGTACCGGCCCACGCTGACGGTGATCGACCCCGCCGACGGGCCCGCCTTCGTGCGCGCCTCGCTCGTCGGCCTCGCGGTGATCTGGGTCGCGGGCCTGCTGCTGCAGCTGCGCGTGCCTGTCCAGGGGCCGGGCGACCTCCTGGCGGTGCTGGGGCGCTGGTGGGGCGGGACCGTGCTGCCGTCGTTCTGGTGGCCGGGCGTCCTGGTGGCGGGCTACGCGGCCGCGGCCTGGGTCCGCCGGCGCTGGCCGCAGGCGGCCGAGTGGAAGCCGCGCGACGCGCAGCTCGGCGCCGCGAACCGCAACGCACTGGTGCTCGCGGTGGTCGGAATCGTCTCCGGCGTCGTCGTCCTCGTCGACCCGCGCCTCCTCATCGACGTCCTCTTCGCCGGGAAGGCCAGCCCGGAGGCCTACGCCGCCCTCGCCTACACCGAGGCCTTCCGCGGCCGGCAGGCGCCGTGGCTCTTCATCGGCCTGCTGCTCCACGCCGCGCTCCTCGTCCCCGTCATCGCGACCGGCCGCTGGTCGCCGCGCCTCCGCGCGCTGGAGACGGCCCTGACGCTGGCGCTCGGCGCCGTGATGGCCTGGACCGTCCTCGACGGGCCGGCGTTTCGCGCGCCGGCCGCCGACGGCGCCTTCAAGCTCGCCCTCGTCGGCGCGATCGCCTGGGTCTTCGTCGACCTCGGGCTGCGCCTCGCCCGCCGCGTGAAGCCCGCCCCGGGGGCGGGCACGACGCGGGCCTAGAGTCGCTGCAAGGAGGCGAGCGGCGTCGTCCCGGCGGCGGTCGCCGGGAGCCGGGGACCGCGTTTGCCGGGGCGCCTCAGACCACCACGACGCGGCTCTTAGAGAGGATCTCGAAGGCCCTCTGCTTCTTCTCGGTGAAGAGGGCGAAGAGCGCGTCGATGAAGGAGATCGAGAGGAAGAGCGGGAGCTGGCGGACGATCGCCTGCCCGAGCCCGATCGGCGCCCCGGACTCGCGGACGACGCGCAGGCCGAAGTAGCGCTTGCCCGGGGTCTGCCCGAAACGGAACTCGGCGAAGACGGTGCCGGCGACGAAGGCGAAGACCGCGGCGAACATCGCCATGAGGACCACCCAGCCCTCGTGGCGGCGGGGGAGGACCTTCGCCGTCAGCACCGCGAGGAGCGCGACGGCCGCGACGACGAGGAACACGTCGAGGGCCTTCGCCTGGCACCGGCGGAGGAACGGCGCGCTCACGAGGGGCACGGCGCTCAGGTACGACTCCGCGAGGTCGGTCGGGTCGCCGAGCTGCCGGAGGACGTCTTCGAGCGGGGCGCCCTCGGCAACGCGCTCGGCGATGTGCCCGCTCAGCTCGAGCCCGATCTGCTCCCGCTCGGGAACGGAGTCCGGCAGGCCGGCGAGCACCTTCTCGACGAATTCTTCCGCGGTGGTCATCGGGCATCCCTCCCGGTTCGCAGGAGCTTCGCCATGGCCCTGGCGAAGGTGGTCCATTCGTGCGTGAGCGCGGCCAGCTCGGCGCGGCCCGCCTCGGTCAGGCGGTAGTACTTCCGGGGGACGCCCCTCTGCGGCGTCTCCCACCGCACCGAGACGAAGCCCGCCCGCTCGAGCCGGTAGAGGACGGGGTAGAGCGTGCCGTCGGTCACCTCGAGCGCCCCGTTCGTCTCGGCCGAGAGCTTGGAGACGATCTCGTAGCCGTAGGCCTCGCCGGGGGCGAGGAGGTGGAGGACGATGAGCTCGAGCGAGCCGCGCTTCAGCTCCCTCTCGATTCCCTTCCGCCCCTCGGCGCGTTCCTCGTCGGTCGTCACTTCGCCATGGTAACGCACGATATCTGGTTACGCAAGGTATAGGGAACCCCGCCCCTCCCGGGGTCGAGGGGAATTCTCGTTCGGGCCGTCGCGCGGGCAACGTCGGGCGGGACGTCCTTCGCCTACGTCTGAGTGTCGCGGGCGCGATGCCGGCCCGCCGTCTCGACGGTCGGCTCGATGGCGTGCTCGAGCCTGCCGAAGGACGCCCTACTTGTTCGCGGGACCGAGCGCCGCCTTGAGCGTCTCCTCCTGGAGCTTCGTCAGCTCGGCCTCGTGCCGGTCCATCGCCAAGGCCGCGGGCGTGCCGAACTTCAGCTCGAAGTCGGCGCGCACTTTCGCCTTCTCCTCTGGCGAGCCCATCGAGCGCTCGGAGACGTACTCGGAGACGAGGCGCCCGATCGCCGCCGCCGTCTGCGCCGACAGGCCCGACTTCGCCGAGGCCTCCTTCGTCACCGCGTCGACCCGCGGAAACCTCGGGTCGGCCGCCAGCTGCTTCTCGAAGTCCTTCGTGTCGCCGTTTGCGTTCTTGAGCGCGCTGGCGCCCATCGCCAGGCTGTCCGCCATCACGGGCATGATCGTCGTCTGGTAGACGACGTACTTCCCGAGCATCTCGTCGGTCAGGAGCATCCTGGGGTCGTTCGGGTCCGCCGGGACTGCCGGCGCCTGAGCGACGGCCGCCTTCGCGTCGTCGGCGGCCTTCGGCGCCTCGCCCGCGGGGGCCTCGGTCTTCTGGCAGCCGGTCAGGAGGAGGGCCAGGGAAAGGAGTCCCGCTGTCGTCTTCATCCGGACATCGTACCGCCGCGCGTGCGGGGCCAGCGCCCCGCGGCTCTCGCGAACGAATACGGGAGGGTGGGCCGCCGCGCCGCCCCCGCCGCTACGGCGCCTCCGCCAGCAGCTCCTCGATCCGCCGCGCGAGGTCGCTCTCGGCGAGGCGGGTCGGGGCGTAGAGGCGGACGACGCCCTTGCGGTCGACCAGGACGTAGGTCGGCGTCGCCGAGGCGCCGTAGGTCACCATGGTCTCCGTGTCGAGGACGACGGGAATGCTCTCGAGGCCCGGGTACGACTCGCGCCAGGTCTTCTCGACGAGCTCCTTCTCCTCGGCCGGAGTGGCGGGCGTGCCGTCCTCTCCCGGGCCGTAGAGCCGCGTCGCGGCGGCGACGGCGAGGCCCTTCGGGCCGTAGGCGGCCGAGAGGCGCGCGAGGGCGGGCGCCTCCGCCTTGCAGTCGCCGCACCAGCGGGCGAAGAGGAAGAGGAGGACGGGACGACCCTTCAGCTCGGCGAGGGGCCGGGGCGTAGGGCCGACGTGGTCGGCGAGGCCGAGCGGCGGCGCCGGCTGACCTTCGAGCGTGAGGAGGTCGATGCTCTTGCGGATGCGGGAGCGGAGGGCGACGTCTTTCGCCCGGGCCGCCTCTCCCTCGAGGTACGCGACCGCGGCGCCGCGCCCGTCGCGCGCGAGGCGGAGCTTTCCCTCGACCTCGATCGCCGCCCCGTAAGGGATCATGAGCTCGGGCTTCTCCGCGGGGATCTCGCGGCGCAGCTCCGCGACGTACCCGGCTGCGAGGTCGGGCCGGCCGAGCATCCAGGCGCCGCGGGCGAGCCAGCCGACGGCGTCGAGGTACTCGGCGTCGACGCCCGTCTTCTTCCTGTAGGCCTCGACGGCGGCCTGGCCGCTCGCGAGGTCGCCCGCGGAGAGCTTGGAGCGGACGCCGCGGACGAGGTCGCCCGCGAATGCCGGGCAGGGGAGGAGCGACGCGGCGACGAGCGCGGCGACGGGGAAGAGCGAAGAGCGGGCAGGGCTCAACGAGGCCTCCTTCGGAACGGATTGCGCCGGCTCGGGCCGGATTGGCTGCGACACGCGGGAAGAGCAGGGCGCATGCCAGCACGCCGGGTGCGTGTGCGTCGTGGCAGGGAGGACCGGCCTGGCGATCGGGCGCTCGCCGGGTCAGAGTCCGAGCAGGATCCGGACGACCTCCTCGACCCGACACAGGGTCGTCCTCGAGACGGCCCCGGAGCGGCGGACGAGGCGCTCTCGGGCGATCGTCCGCACCTGGTCGGCGAGGATCGCCGATCGCGCGGCGAGCCCGCCCTCGGGCGGCTCCACCGGAACGTGAGACGGAACAGGGCGGACGGTCGAGGTCACCGGCAGCACGGTTACGAGGCCGGCCGGTCCGCCGTTGAAACCGTCGATCGAGAGAACGAGGACCGGGCGGGTGCCGCGCTGCTCGTGGCCGCGGGTCGGGCTGAGGTCTGCGAACCACACCTCGCCGCGGCGAGGAGGCGGACCACTCACCGCTTCTTCCCGCGGGGCCGCTTCGCAGGGGTCGGGAGCCCCTCCTCGAGAGTCGCGTCCCACTCTTCCCGCTCGCCGAGGTGCTCGCGCCAGGCGGCCTGCTCCTCGCGGAGGATCGAGTAGCCCGCGTTCACGCGGGAGACGAAACGTTCGCGCCGGTAAAGCTCGAGCGCCTCGACGAGGACCGCCGTGAGCGTCTCGTGACGCTCCTCGGCGAACCCCCGGAGCTCCTCGTGCATCTCCGCCGGGATCCGGATTGTGGTCGAGGCCGACTTCATGTCTACAGAGTAGTAGACACGCTGGGGCGGATCAAGCGCGCAGCGGGGAAACATCCCATCGGGCGCTGCGTATCTCGGGCGGGCCGGGAGGCCGAGGTGACGCTTCCGTCGAGACCGGGGTCTCCCCGCTCACAGGAGGTCTCGTGAACAGTGCGCCTCTCCGGCTCCTCGCGTTCGCCGCGATCGTTGCATCTCCGGCCGCGACCGGCGCCGAGCCCCCGACCCTGCCGCTGCCGGTCGAGCACGGGACGATCGCGTCGACCCGCCTCGGCGAGACCCGCGAGTACTGGGTCTCGCTCCCCGACGCGTACCGCGAGGCCGGGAAGAGGTTCCCCGTCGTCTACATGATGGACGGCGAGATCAACTTCAACTCCGGCTGCATCGGGGGAGTCCGCCTCGCGGCCCAGATGGGCGAGATGCCCGACTTCATCGTCGTCGGCATCCGGAACACCGACCGCGACAGGGACGTCTACCCGGACGTCGTCACTTACGCGGACGGCACGAAGGCGGGCGGCCGGGCCAACCGGTACCTCGACTTCGTCCGCGACGAGCTGATCCCAAAGATCGAGAAGGCGTATCGCACCGACGGGTACCGCGTCCTCTACGGCACCTCGAACACCGGCTTCACGGCCGTCTACGCCCTCCTCCGGAGCCCCGAGATCGCGGACGCCTACGTCGCCGCGAGCGCCACGCTGATGGTGCCGTCGTTCCGGGAGAAGCGGGAGAGCCTCGTCCGCGAGTTCAAGGGTGGGAAGAAGAAGCTCGCCCTGGTGATGGGCGAGCGCGATTTCCCGACGATCATCAGCCAGAACGGCGCGCTCAAGGAGCTGATCGACACCGCCGCGCCCGCCGGCCTCTCGTGCCGCCTCGCCGTCCTCCGCGGGGCCGAGCACGTCCCCGCGAACAGCCTCGTGGCGGGCCTGCGCGACCTCTTCGACGGCTGGAAGCCCGTCGCGTCCGCCCCGGAAGCGAAGCCCGCGGCGTGAGCGAGAGAACGTGAAGCGCACCGCCTGCGCCCTTCTGGCGGCACTCTTCGCCCTGGTCGTCGGCCCGCCCCTGCGCGCGGAGAACGCGCCCGAGAAGATCGACCGGCTGATGACGTCGTACGCCGACGCGGGACGGTTCAACGGGACGATCCTCGTCCGGCAGCGCGGCCGGACGATCTACGAGCGGGCCTTCGGCCTCGCCGACCGCTCTTGGAACCTGCCGAACACCGTCGACTCGAAGTTCCTGATCGGGTCGGTGAGCAAGTCCGCCACGGCGCTGATGGTCCTGATCCTCGTGAACGAGGGGCTCATCGACCTCGACGCGAACATCAACACGTACATCCCCGGGTACGAGGGGCCGGGGAAGAACCGCGCCACGATCCACCAGATGCTGACGCACACGTCGGGCATCCCGAACCACGGCGCGATTCCCGACCTCTCGAAGAAGCGGGTCCGCTGGATCTACGACTCCGACCCGTACGTCGCGCTCGTGAAGGAGACCGCGCCGAAGTTCGAGCCGGGCGCCGGCTTCGAGTACAGCGGGATCGCCTACAACCTCCTCGCGATCGCCTGCGAGAAGGTGACCGGGCAGGGCTTCGGCGAGCTCCTGAAGCGGCGGATCTTCGGTCCGCTCGGGATGAAGGACAGCTCGCTCAACGGGAACCTCGACCTCGACGCGAGGCGGGCCTACGGCTACGAGTACCACCTCCTCGAGGGGTACCGGCTGCCGTCGTACATCTCGATGGACCACTGCAAGGGGAGCGGTGGGATCCTCTCGACGGTCGGGGACCTGGCCCGCTTCAACGCCGAGTGCTTCGACGCGCAGAAGCTGACGTCGAAGGCGCTCTACCGGCGGATGCTCACGCCCCACGTGAAGGACTGGCAGCAGTACGGGTACGGCTGGTGGATCGACACCGTGGACGTGAACGGCGCGAAGAAGACGCTGATCGGCCACGGCGGCTCGACCGACGGCTACAAGGCCTACTCGACGAGGGTCGTCGAGGACGGGGTCGACGTCATCCTGCTCGAGAACGACTACTTCCGGACGGACGTCGGCGTGAAGTGGACCTTCGACATCACGAACGAGGTGATCGACATCCTCGCCGGGAAGGACGTGCCCGGCTCGAAGAAATCGATCGCGCGGGCCGCCGGGCTCGCCATCGGGCAGGAGGGGATCGAGAAGGCGATGGCCCTGCTCGCCGAGCTGAAGAAGGACCGCCGGTACGGGATCGACGCCCGGGACTACCGCGTCCTCGCCGACGAGCTCGAGAGGAAGCACGACCGGAAGCCGGAGGCGCTCCGGATCCTCGACGCCGGCGTCGCCGACTTCCCGGACGACTTCCTCCTCGCCTTCCGGCTCGCCGAGGCCCTGAACGGGACCGACCCGGCGAGGGCGCGCGGGCTCTACGAAACGTGCGTCCGGCTCTACGCCTCGGCCGAGGGGAACCGGAAGCACGCCGAGGAGTACCGGCGGGCCGTGGCGGCTCTTGCCGCGAGCGGGAGCGAGAAGGGAGCCCCCGTCAGTCCACGGTGATCGACTTGGAGACGTTCTTCGGGGCGTCGGGGTGGACGCCGTGCTCGGCGACGCGGAGGCGGTCGAGGTACTCCATCTTCTTCACCGACATCCGGAACGCGAGCCGCTGGAGGACGACGCTGGCGGCGAATACGAAGAGGGCCGGGTCGCCCGTGGGCGGCGTCTCCACGACCGTCGACCAGTAGCGCTCGTCGCCCGCCGGCCTTCCCTCGGCGGCGAGGGCCAGCTCGGCGTTCCTCTCCGCGACGACCAGGATGTCCGCCCCGCGGATCTTGTGCGTGTGGACCTGGCTGACCGTGATGCGGACGTCGCGTTCCTCGGGAGGGCAGACGAAGAGGAGCGGGTAGTTCGAGAAGTGGCGTTCCACGAGCTCCGGGTGGAGCCGCAGCGCTCCGAGGCCTCCCGGGAACGGCCCGTCGTCGCGATGCTCCTCCCAGGCCTCCAGGACCCCCGCGAGGTCGTGGATCGAGAAGAGGGTGTTCTTCCCGAGGATCGTGTTCGGCCCGTGCTTGAACTCCGCCGCGTCGTACCCCTCCGCGTGGTTCAGAACGACCTCCCGGATCTTGAGCGCTCCCTCCCGCGCGAGGCCGATGAGGCCGGTGCCCAGGATGTGGAGGCTCGGCTCGAGGTAGAGCCGCTCCGCGGCCTTCTCGATGCTCTCCTCGGAGGCGCGGAGCGTCTCGGCGACGAGCTCCCGGGCGGAGGCGAGCTTCTCGACGATCCGCCTCTCGGTCAGCGAGAAGGAGGCCGCGACGACGTACAGGACCGCGACCTGGCTGAGGAAGCTCTTCGTGGCGGCGACGGCGATCTCGGGGCCGCAGAGGATCGGCAGGTAGAACTCCGACAGCTCCTGCGGGATCCGGCTGTTCTCGTTGTTCACGAGGGAGACCCGGCGCAGCGCGGGGATCCGCGACTGGACGTCCTGGAAGACGTCGACGAGGTCCTTCGTCTCGCCCGACTGCGAGATGCCGAGCAGGAGGTCCGCCGGCTTCAGCGTGTTCAGGTAGAGGGAGCGGAACGTGCCGGGGTTGCACGGGAAGACCGAGACGCCCGCGAGGTGGTTGAAGAAGTAGCCGGCCGTCAGCGCCGCGTGGTACGACGTGCCCGACGCGACGACGAAGACGCGCCCGCCTTCCTTCTGCGCTTCGCGAATCGCCTTCACGAGCTCCTGGAGGAGCGCCGTGATACGGCGCCGCTTCTTCCAGACGAGGACGAGGTCGAGGAGGGAGAGCGCCTCTCCGGCGTCCGGCTGCAGGCGCGCGAGGTCCGCGAGGAGCGCCTTCTCGTCCGAGACGTGCGTTTCGCCGTGCGAGACGATCACGGCCCGGTGGGCTCTCACCCTCTCCTCCAGCTCGAGGTGGAGCGGGTCGGCGAGGAGCGCCCGGAGGCCGTCCGCCAGGCTCGCCTCGTCGGTCGCCCCGTAGAGCCCCATGAGCTTCACGACGATGGCCTTGCAGAGGTCGACGCGGTCCTCGAACGCCGCGAAGAGGCCCTCCGTCGAGGGCGAGCGGAAGTAGTAGCGGGCGACCTGGTCGAGGTTCTCGGGCGAGGAGGCGATCTCCTGGTCCATGAAGTACTCGAAAGGAGCGCGCAGCTCCGTGTCCCGAACGTTCAGCTTCGAGCGCCGGGCCTTGGGGGCCGAGAAGGAGAGGACGGGCCCGAGGCTGAAGACGACGTAGTCCCGGTCGGTGAACCAGATTCCCTCGCCCTCGGCGAGCGGGACGAGCATCCGGGTCCTCGAGAGGACGGACGTCAGGTCGCTCGAGACGAGGACGAACCTCCCGTTGTCGTCCGACCCGACCCCCGCGTAGAGAGACGACCCCGACTTCACCGCCACCACGCCCGTCCCGCGCGGGTCGGCGTAGGCGGCGGCATACGAGCCCTGGGCCTCGGCGTCGGCCTTGCGGGCCGCCTCCACGAGGAGGAGCGCGTCGTCCGGGACCTCGATCGCGAGCCCGGCGGCCCGGAGCGCGGCGCGGGCCCCGGCGAGAACGGCGGCCGGGTCGGAGAGGTTTCCGGCGTAGGCCTCCTCCACGAGGTGCGTCAGGGCCTCACCGTCGTTCTCGGAGACGACGTGGTGGCCGCGGGCGGTCAGGAGGGGCCGGAGGGTGTCCGTGCTGGAGATGTTGCCGTTGTGGGCTCCGACGAGCTCGACGCGGCATTTCACGTGGTGAGGCTGGGCGTTCGCGTCCGTCACGGCGCCGTAGGTCGCCCAGCGGACCTGCCCGATGAACCGCTGCCCCGACTCGCGGTCGATGCCGAGGTCGGGGACGACGCGGCTCGGGGCCCCCACCTTCTTCAGGAGCTTCACGGAACCGTCGGCCCGGATGAACGCGCCCCCGGTGGAGTCGTATCCCCGGTACTCGAGGCGCTTCAGCAGCTCGCCTCCCTCGAGGCCGAGCCCGGGCACTTCCTTCCCGTGACAGATCGAAACGATTCCGCACATCCTCCTCGCTCCTCGCCTCAGGCCTGCCTGGAGAGCCCCGCCGGGCGGCAGGTGCTCAGGATCGCGGACTCCTGCGAGGAATCGCGGGCCTGTGCCGTCAGCCGCCGTATCTTGCCTCACGAAGCGCCGCGGGTCTCGGTCTTCGCTCCAGCCGGGGGGGCAGGTCTACCTTCTACACTCTACGGAGGATCCGTCGGGCACCGTGACGCGCCATCGAGCGCGCGAGCTCGGGTTGTGCGCGTCCTCGGGCCAGCGTCGCCGGGGCGGAAACCCGCCCGTCCCGGCAACGTATCGGGGAGGAGACGCTCACAGGACTCGGGCGGAGCCCCGGAAGCGATGCGAGCTCGGTCTCCGCCCGGCCGACAGGAGGACTCCGATGCGAATGCCCCGATTCTCCGTCGCCGGTGCCCTGGCCCTAGCGGCCGTGCCCGCCCTCGCGCAGGTAACCCCGCTCCAGCTCCCCGCCTCGAGCCCGAAGGCGACGGTCAGCCAGAGGGTCGGCCTCACCGATGTGGCCGTTCGGTACTCCAGGCCGGCGGTGAATGGCCGGAAGGTGTGGGGAGCGCTCGTCCCCTACGGCGAGGTCTGGCGGACCGGGGCCGACGAGAACACGACGATCTCGTTCTCGACCCCGGTGACCGTCGGGGGCGCGACGCTGCCGGCCGGGTCCTACGGGCTCCACACCATACCGGGCGAGAAGGAGTGGACGGTCATCCTGAGCACGCAGTCCTCCGCGTGGGGGAGCTACAGCTACGACGCGAAGGAGGACGCCGTCCGTCTCGTCGTGGCCCCGAAGGAGGGCCCGCACGAGGAGAGGCTCCTCTTCACCCTCGGCGACCCCACGGACCGCTCCGTCGCCGTCACGCTCGCCTGGGAGAAGCTCCGGCTCTCGTTTCCCGTCGAGGTCGATACGAAGGCGGTCGTCCTCGCGAGCCTGAAGGAGCAGCTCCGGGGCCTGCCGCGGTTCGGATGGCAGGGCTGGAACGGCGCCGCGGCCTGGTGCGTGAGGAACGACACCGCCCTCGAACAGGCCGAGGAGTGGGTGAACCGGTCGATCAAGATGAACCCCAACTTCACGAACCAGTCGACCAGGGCCGCGCTCCTCGAGAGGAAGGGGGACGTGAAGGCCGCTGCCGAGCTGCGCGAGAAGGCGATGGCGCTCGCGACGGAGGCGGAGCTGAACCAGTACGGGTACCAGCTCCTCGGCCAGAAGAAGGTCGACGAGGCGATCCGCGTCTTCGAGAAGAACGCGAAGGACCACCCCTCCTCCTGGAACGTGTGGGACTCGCTCGCCGACGGCTGGGCCACGGCTGGAGACGGGAAGAAGGCCATCGCCAACTACGAGAAGGCGCTCTCGATGACCGAGGACGAAGAGCAGAAGAAGAGGATCCGCGGCGAGCTGGCGAAGCTGAAGCCGTAGCGAGAGGTCTCCGTACATGCGACTTGCCCACCTGTTCGTCGTTCTTTCGCTCGTCTCCGCCCCCGGCCTGGTCGGCCAGGGCCCGTCCGAAGACGAGAAGACCCTCCGCGAGATCAAGGAGGTCCTCTGGCCCAGGGCGTACAGGGAACAGGACACCGCTCTCCTCGACAGGCTGCTGGCCGACGAGTTCCAGATGATTGACGGTTCGGGAGAATGGTCCACGAAGGCCGACGAGATGAAGTGGGTGAAGGAGAACCGGCCGGGGTACGACTCCCTCACCTTCCAGATCAAGCGCCTCGACGTCTTCGAGAACGGCACCGCGATCGTCGCCGGCACCGGCACCGTGAAGGGTCGCGACAGCTCCGGCCCGTACGTCGCGGAGTACCAGTCGTCCAACGTCCTCATCAAGCGCAAGGGCGTCTGGCGCGCGATCGCTTCCCACGTTTCGGGCTACAGGCGCAAGTAGGGCCTTCCGCGGCCAGACGCACGCGCGCCTCGTCCGCGATGGGGCGCCCGGTCAGTAGACGGGCTCGCTCCAGACGACCTCGAAGGTCCGGGTCACCGGCGGCGCCGGGTGGAAGTCCTGGTTCCCCGCCTGGGTCGCGGTGAACGTGCAGGTCCCCGGCCCCGTGATTCTGAGGTGCGAGCCGAAACGCTCGCACACTCCCGCGGTCGAGATGGCGACCGGAAGTCCGGAGGACGCGCTCACGTCCAGACGGAGGTCCCTCGGGCCGTAGGGAGGATCGGAGAAGTCGGGAACGGAGATCGTCTGCTCGGCCATGGCGATCGTGAACTCCTGCTCGGTGATCGGCGCCGCCAGGAAGTTCGAGCTGCCGGGCTGGTGCAGGGAGAGGTGGCAGGTCCCGGCGCCGAGAGTGCGAATGTGGCCCTCGACCACGGCGCACTTCCCGTGTGTGGCGACGACGACCGGGAGACCGGAGGACGCCCTCGGGTTGAAGGGGAAGTCCGGGTCGCGGTAAGTCATGGGCGGAACCGCGGGGCTGCTGATCCGCTGCTCGTCCTTCCCGATGCGCAGCAGCTGGCGGACGTCGGGCGCCGGGTTGTATCTCTCGTTCCCCGGCTGGTGAGCGGTGAGCCAGCAGTTGCCGGCGGAGAGAAGACGCACGGTGCGGCCGCGTATCGAACAGTCGCCCGAGGCCGTGAAGTAGACGCGGAGGCGGGACGTCGAGGACGCCGTCAGGGTGAAGTCGGGATCCCGATAGGTCTTCGACGCGATCAGAGGGAAGTCCAGGACCTGGTCGGCCCTGGGGGCCCGGAACGGCGCGGTCGAGGAGCCGGGGCCGTCGGTATCGTCCTCGAACGTCCGGTAGATGTAGCTGTCGAGGCTCGAGAAGGCCGCCAGCCCGAGGCGGGACCTGAGCTGGGCGATGTGCGCGTCGATGACGCCGGGCCGCTCGTCGGCCTGCTCGAGGGTCAGCTCGTCGAGAGCCCGCTCGCAGTCGTCGGCGACCTGCCGCAGGATCGGGGCCTCCGTCTCGAGGAGAAGCGCCGCGCGTTCGTCCTCGGGAGTGAAATGCCGGAAGACGAACTCGTAGGTCATCCGGCTCGGGGAGCGGGGCTCAGGGGGTTGAACAGGGTAAGGGTCAGGGTGAAGGCGAGTCCGCGGGCTCTCCGGCGAGGCGTATCCCGGGGCGGGGCCACACCCGGCCTCGACGGGGGTTTGTGAGAGGGCGTTTCCCGACAGGAAGAGGCCGACGACGAGAACGAACCCGGCGGCTCGATTCCGCATGACGGCGAGAAACGCAACTCTCGTGCCCCCCGATCCGTCACTCCCCGGGGACGGAGGGACGAGGGGCGCCATCCCCGGCCTGCGAGGTATCGACAGGCTCGAGCGGGACGCCGCAGCCCACGCACTCGGCCGGCCCTTTCGTCAGTCGACGCTCGGCAGGCTCGACGCCTCGGCGGCGCCGCCCTCCTCGCTCCCTTCGCCCTCCTCGCCCTCCGCTCTCGGCGGCGGGAGGAGACGCGCCCTCGCAAGGGCCGCCTTGCCGAACTTCTCGCGGATCTCGTCGGCGGCGCGCGCGAGGCTCTTCAGCTTCTCCTGGCGCTCGTCGGCGAAGAGGGCGGCCTGGCCCGCGCCGGCGGGCTCGAGGCCGCTGACGCCGACGCCGAGGAGTCGAACGCCGCGATCCGCGAGAACGACCCGGTCGCGGAAGAGGTCGCGGGCGGCGGCGAGAACGACCTCGGCGAGGTCGGTGGGCTCGGAGAGGGTCTTCGAACGGGTGACGGTCTCGAAGTCGCCGGTGCGGACCTTGAGGTGGACAGTGCGGGCGACGAGACCCTGGTGGCGAAGCTCGCGCGCGACGCCGTCGGCCCGCGCCAGGAGGGCCTTGTCCACGTCGGCGGGGCGCGTGAGGTCGTCGCCGTAGGTGCGCTCCTCGGAGATCGACTTCGCCTCGCGCCCCGGCACGACCGCGCGGGCGTCCCGCCCGTGAGCGAGCGCCAGCAGGTGCTCCGCGCTCGACTCGCCGAGGATCCGAGCGAGGCGGTCCGCGGGCGCGTTCGCGAGGTCCGCGATGGTCGCGAGGCCGTGACCCCGGAGGCGCTCGGCCGTCTTCGGGCCGACGCCCCAGAGGCGCTCGACGGGGAGCGGCCAGAGGCGCGACGGGACCTCCTCGAGCGGGAAGACGACGAGCCCGTCGGGCTTCTCGAGGTCGGAGGCCACTTTCGCCAGGAACTTGTTCGGCGCCACGCCCGCCGAGCCGGTGAGGCGCTCGCGGTCGCGGATCTCCCTCTTGATCTCCGCGGCGATCCGTCGCCCGTCCCCGAGGTCGCGGGCGATGCCGGTGAGGTCGAGGAACGCCTCGTCGATGGAGAGCGGCTCGACGAGAGGGGAGAACCGATCGAGGATCTCCCGGATCCGGTGCGAGACCTCGACGTAGAGGGCCATCCGCCCGGGCAGCCAGACGGCGCCGGGGCAGAGCCGCTCCGCGACGACCGACGGCATCGCCGAGTGGACGCCGAAGCGCCGTGCCTCGTACGAGCAGGTGGAGACGACGCCGCGCCGGCCCCGGTGCCCGATGATGAGGGGGCGCCCGCGGAGCGACGGGTCCTCGCGCACCTCGACCGCCGCGTAGAAGGCGTCCATGTCGAGGTGGACGACGACGCGGGGCGACGGCGGGCGGGGCACGGGAGGAGATTACAGTTGCGGCCGCGGCAGGGGAGCGCCCGGGCGGGCGATGGGGCCGGGGGGAGCCGCGGGCCCGCTCCCGGGATGGCAGAATCCGCGCATCCGAGGTGACGGACATGGCAGAGCTGAAGACGAAGCCGACCGGCGTGAGCGTGAAAGCCTACCTCGACGCCATCGAGGACGAGGCCCGCCGGAAGGACTGCAGGGCGATCGCCGCTCTCATGAAGCGCGTGACGGGTTGCTCTCCGAAGATGTGGGGGCCGAGCATCGTGGGCTTCGGCAGCTACCACTACGAGTACGCGAGCGGCCACTCGGGGGACATGTGCCTCACCGGCTTCTCCTCGAGAGGGCGGGAGATCGTCGTCTACCTGATGGCGGCGGACGAGCGCGCGGGGAAGCTCTTCGCGGCGCTGGGGAAGCACCGGCGGGGGAAGTCCTGCCTCTACTTCAAGCGCCTCGCCGACGTGGACCTGCCGGTCCTCGAGCAGCTCGTGGCTCTCTCTTGCGCGGAAACGAGGCGGCGTTACCCGGAAGTGGGCCGCGCCGGCTGAATCGGCGGGCCGGGCGGGCTCGCTCCGCCCCCCTCGTCCCGGCGCCTCGGCGAGCAGGACCGGAGGGCTCCGTCCTCCTGCGGCTCAGTCCTGGCGCAGCTGCTCCGCGATCGACCTGGTCCTGTCGGTGACCGTAGTCCCGGTGTGGAGCGTCGACTTCCTCTCGATGAGGAGGAGATGGCACTCGTCCTCGGCGACCGGGTTGTGCCTCACGCCCCGGGGGACGACGTACATCTCTCCCTTTTCGAGCTCGACGGTGCCAGCCTCCATCTCGATGCGCAGCCGCCCCTCGAGGACGAGGAAGAGCTCGTCTTCGTCGTCGTGGCTGTGCCACGCAAGGGTGCCGTGGACCTTCGCGACCTTGACGTAGGAGTCGTCCACCTCGGCGACGACGCGGGGCGACCAGAGCCGGCTGAGCGACGCGGCGACCTTCGAGGGCGAGACGACTTTCGACACGGAGGCTCCCTTCAGGCTGTCGGTTCTCCGGACCTCCCCGGCGGCCTACCGCCCACCGTCCGCCGCCGGGGTCGCCCCCTCTGCGAATCCCTGCTCGTGCTCGACGGTGAAGACGTTCGCGTAGAGGTTCGCACGCATCTGCATCCCGGTCTGCGTCACGGAGAGGAGGTCGAGCATCCCGGCGACGTAGGGGTGGACGCTCGTCCAGTAGAAGCGGGGGTAGTTCCGGCGAAGGTCGCCCGGGTTGCGGTAGCCGAGCTCGCGGTTCACGCCGGTCTCCTCGAGCTCGTGGAAGAGCGCGGGGATCTTCCTGAGGTAGCGCGGGTCGGAGAGCTGGCCGATGAGGTCGGCCGCCCGCACGAGCCGCGGGTAGCCCTCCACCTCCCGCCGCTCCTCGGCGCCGGGGACGGGGAAGCGGGTGCAGAGGATGTTGCGCTTCACGGCCTCCACGTCGATGCGGGGGACGCGGGAGAAGCGCTCCTCGACGAAGAGCCTGCTCCGGTCCACGTGCCAGGGGGTGAGCGCGGCGTCGGTCCCCCCCCCGGGCAGGGTCACGACCTCGTCGCCCTTCCCGGTGGCGCAGACGAGGCCGTCGTCGCGCCGGCAGATGCCGCGGACGTAGCCGATGTCGTGACAGAGGAGCGAGACGACGACCTGGAGCCAGTCGGTGGGGGAGACGCCTCCCCGCCTGATGTGCTGGCCCCGCAGCAGCTCCTGGCCGACGAGGGTGACGTGGATGGTGTGCTCGACGTCGTGGTAGAGGGCGTCGCTCTGGGAGATGATCTCGAGCGTGGTGGACGCGGCCCACGCGATGATGCTCGGAATCTCCGGCTCGACGTCGCCCCACGTCCTGCGGTAGCCGGCCCTCAGCTCCGCGACGAACGCATCGATCGTGACCTCGACCGTGTTCAGCATGGGGATCTCTCCCGGGGCGAAGCTACGCCCCGGCGTGAGGGCCGGTCAAGGGCGGGGCATACAACCTCCGCGACGAGCTCGGGGCGCCGGTCGAGTGAGACGTCGTCAACCGTTCCACCTGTCGCGGATGAGGTCGGCCCGGGTCGGGACGCGGCGCTTCCCGGCGCCTGAGGCGCTCCGGCCGGAAGATCACCTCGGCGACACGATCGGGCTCGACATCGGCAAGCCGCTCTTCCGGTTTCGCGTCCGCTTCGGGAGCGAAGCTGAACGGCCGCCCAGGTTCAGGGCGCGTCCCGGAGGCCAGCCGCGTGCCCGTCGGCCCAGGGGAAGACGAAGCAGGGTTCGTCGAAGAGCGAGTAGTCGGCCTTCCCGTTGACGGCGAGGGTCCGGACGAGGGCGGCGTCCTTCAGGACCTCGCGCGCCAGGGCGAGGGTGCTCCCGGTGCGGGAGCGGTCGTCGACGACGAGGATGCGCCGGCCCCGGGGGTCGAAATCGGGCGGATCGAGGAGGACCGGCGCCGCGTGGCGCGGGCGGTGCCTCTCGTCCCGGAAGTTGACGCGCAGCACGGACACGGGAAGGCCCAGCCTCGCCGCCACGAGGCGCGCCGGCTCGCGGCCGCCGTCGAGGACGGCGACGACGAGGTCGAAAGACTCGTCGAACCGGGTCTCCTCGATTCGGCGCAGGACGTCGGCGAGAGGCTTCCTCTCCACGCCGCGATTATGGAGGGGCGGCGCGCCTCGCGTCGCGGCGCGAGGCGTGCGAATCTACGCCCGTATGAGCAAGCACGACGTCGTCGTCGTCGGGGGCGGGATCAGCGGCCTGACGTTCGCGTTCGAGGCGGCCCGCGAGGGGCGTTCGGTCCTCGTTCTCGAGCGCGAGGAGAGGCCGGGCGGCTGCCTCTCCTCTCACCGGACGGCCGGCGGCTACTGGTTCGAGCTGGGCGCGCACACCTGCTACAACTCCTACGTCGGGCTCGTGGAGCTGGTCGAAGGCTGCGGCCTCCGCGACGAGGTGCTGCCGAGGGCGAAGACCCACCTGCGCTTCCTCGACGGAGACCGGCTGGTCCCCGGCTCGAACCTCGGGGTCCTGCTGCGCCTTTTCTCGTGGCCCGAGGCGGCGGTGAGCCTGCCACGGATGATCGGGGCGAAGAAGGAGGGGAAGACGGTCGAGGAGTTCTACTCGCGGATCGTCGGCAGGCGGAACTACGCGACGGTTCTCGGGCCGATGCTCTCGGCCGTCCCCTCGCAGAGCGCGGACGGCTTCCCGGCCGGGATGCTCTTCAAGATGCGCGACACCCGGAGGAAGGACCTCCCGCGCAGCTTCACCCTCCGCGGCGGGCTCCAGTCGATGACGGACGCGCTCGCTCGCCAGCCCGGCGTCGCGGTGGCGACAGGGCAGGCCGCCGTGAGCCTTTCGGCGAACGGATCGGGATGGGCCGTCGAGACGGAGGACGGGGAACGGCACGAAGCCGGCGTCGTCGCGGTGGCGGCGCCGCCGTCGGCCGCGGCGTACGTGCTGGGCGCTGGCGCCCCCGAGCTCGCGGCGGAGGTCTCGCGCGTGAAGGACACGGTCGTCGAGTCGCTCGCGTTCGCCGTGCGCGCCTCGAAGGTGAACCTCCCGGTCTCCATGTTCCTCGTCCCCAGGAAAGACGTCTTCCACTCGGCGGTCACCCGCGACTCGGTCCCCGATCCGGACTGGCGCTCCTTCGCGTTCCACTTCCGGCCCGGGCTTTCGCCGGCCCAGCGCCTCGCCCGCGTCACGCAGCTCCTGGGGCTCGCGGCCGGAGACCTCGAGGAGCTCGTGGCGAAGCGAACGGTCCTTCCGTCGCCCGCCCTCGGACACGAGGAGATCGTGGCCGCGATCGACCGGCTCTCGGCGGGGCGGAGCCTCGCCGTCCTCGGGAACTGGTTCGGCGGCCTCTCGATCGAGGACTGCGTCGACCGCTCGCGGCGAGAGTGGGCGAGGATCGCGGCGACCGGGTAGTCGGTCGGGCGGAGAGTCTCGCGGAGGTCGCGCCGCCGGGCCAGGACGCGTCAGCTCCTCAGCGCGCCAGCTTCCACTGGCCGTCCTCGAGCTCGAAACCGAGAGAGAGGGTCGTCGAGGTCGAGGTCACCGAGCCCGGCTCCGTCGAGGTCTGTGAGACGCTCAGGACGACGAGTGTCGCGCGGACGTCGTCCTCGACGATGATGAACCCGCCCTCCTTCAGGCTGGCCTCGAGGGCGGCCCTCTGCGGAACGGTCTTCCTCTGATACGCGGCGCTCTCCGCCCGCTCGGTCGCCGGTTCCGCCTTCCACTTCTCCTGCGCCTTTCGCGTGGCGAGCCCCATGAACGCGTCGTCTTTCGTGGAGTGGAGGGTCTGCGCGTACTCCAGGGCGAGGGCGTAGACGGGGTGCGCGTGCATCTCGGCCCCGTGAAAGCGCTCCTCCTTCGCCGGGTCCTGCGCGTTCTCGATCACCATCGGGCCGCCCGTGAGGCGCCACGCCCCGTTCTCGAGCCCGAAGTAGGCCAGCGCCATCGCGCGGTCCGGCATCGGCACCTGGAGCTGCCCTTCGCTCGGATAGAGGGTCAGCTTCCCGCCCTTTCGCATCCTCTCCGCGAGGATCTTCGGATCGGGCGCCCGCTCCTTCTTCCGGGCGCTCATCTCCGCCCGGTCGCTCGCCTTCTTCCAGTCGGCCTGGTCGGAAGCCGTGTAGAGCGCCATCCCCTCGTCGACCTTCCCGGCGCGGAAGAGCTCGGCCGCCTTCACGGCCAGCTTTCCGGCGGGGTGGGCGAGAACGGCCTCGCCCTCGATCAACGTCGGGTCATCCTGGGCGCGGACGGGTGGCACGATCCCGAATCCGAGAAGGACCGTCGCGACGGTTGCGACGAGCGCGAGGGATCTGTTCATTCCGGGCTCCTTGCAACGATGATACGCGTTCGCAGAATGCCGACGACCACCGCCGGTCCCGGAGTTCCCCGGCCCGGCAGGGTTCCGTCACGCGTCCGCGGTCACGAGTGGGGCGTGGCGACCAGGTGAGACTTCAGGCGGAGAGACCCGCGGCCGCGAGAAGCGCCGCGATGTCGGCCGGGATCGGCGCGACGGCGTCCACCCGCTCGCGGGTGACGGGGTGGTCGAAAGCGAGCCGGCGGGCGTGGAGGGCCTGGCGGGGAAAGTCGCGGCAGGCGTCGTGGAGGAGAGGGTCGGCGATTCCCTTCCAGCGGGGCGAGCCATAGGTGGCGTCGCCCACGATGGGATGGTGGATCGCCTTGAGGTGGACGCGGATCTGGTGCGTCCGGCCGGTGACGAGGGTGCAGAGGAGGAGGGAGAGGCCCGCCTTCTCTCCGGCCGACTCGCCGAGTCGCTCGTAGAGAGTGGTCGACTCGCGCCCCTCCGTCTTCGACGTCGTCATGCGCTTGCGATCGCGCGGGTCGCGGAGGATGCGCAGGTCGACCTTGCCCTTCGTGACGGCCGTCCGGCCGTAGACGACGGCGAGGTATTCCTTCACGAGCGTCCGGGCCTTCATCGCCCTCGCCATGCCTGCGTGGGAGGCCTCGTTCTTGGCGACGACGAGGACTCCCGACGTGTCCTTGTCGAGGCGGTGGACGAGGCCGGGCCGGTCGGCCTCGCCGCCCCACTCCTGCGAGTGGAAGAGGAGGGCATTGACGAGGGTGCCGTCCCGGTGGCCGACGGCCGGGTGGACGACGAGCCCGGGGGGCTTGTCGAGGACGAGGAGGTGCTCGTCCTCGAAGAGGACGGAGATCGGTATGTCCTGCGGGACCAGCTCCGGCTTCGGCGGCGGGGGAGGGGGGAGGACGGTCTCGACGAGGTCGCCTGCGGCGACCTTCGCGGCAGTCTTCGTGACGGCCCGGCCGTTGACGGTGACGAGGCCGGAGTCGATCCATTCCTGGACCTTCGTCCTCGAGGCCTCCGGGAGGTCGGCGAGGTGGCGGAGGAGGACGCGGTCGAGGCGCTCGCGGTCGTCGCCGCGGTCGGCGGTGAAGCTCCGGCGGGGGCGCTCGCCGTCCCCGCTCACGCCTCTGACGGGGCTTCGGCCTTCTTCCAGCCGAGAACGAGGATCGCCACGCCGAGGACGAAGAGGCCGATGGCGATGCCCTGCGAGGTCGACAGGTCGGTCCCGGGAACGAGCCCGCGCGGGTCGTCCCGGAAGAGCTCCACCGTGAAGCGGAGGATCGCGGCGCCGACGAGGTAGACGGAGAACGTGCGGCCCACGACCCGGCCCTTCCCGAACAGGAGGATGAGCCCGGTGAGGACGAAGAGGCCGACGGCCTCGTAGAGCTGGGTCGGGTGGAGCGGGACGCCGAGGGGAACGCCGACGTTCTCGCCCGCGTGGGGGTCGGTGAACGTGATCGCCCAGGGCTTCGTGCACTGGCTACCCCAGCAGCAGCCGGCGGCGAGGCAGCCGAGCCGGCCGATGGCCTGGCCGAGCGCGACCGCGGGAGCGGCGGCGTCGGCGAAGGCGAGGAAGGGGACCTTCTTCACCTTCACGAAGAAGACGGCCGCGACGAGAGCCCCGAGGAGGCCGCCGTAGAAGACGCCCCCCGCACGGAAGAGCTCGAAGAGGCCCCGGAACGAGGTGAGGTAGTAGCCGGGCCCCTCGACGACGAGGAGGAGGAGCTTGGCGCCGAGGAGGCCGGAGAGGATGAGCCAGATCCCCATGTCGACGGCGGTCTCGCCGTCGATGCCGTACGACGGCGCGCGCCGCTTGAGGAGGAGGACTCCGAGGAGAAAGGCGAGGCCCAGGGCGGCCCCGTAGGCCGGAAGGACGACCGGGCCGAGGCGAAGGAGCTCGGGATGCATCAGGACTCCGGCTTCGTCTCCGCGCCGTCGGGGTTCTTCCAGATGTCGAGCGCGAGGAGGACGACGCCCACGGTAATGGCGCTGTCGGCGACGTTGAAGGAGGGCCACTCCCACTTGTCCGCGGCGTGGAGGCGGAGGAAGTCGGTGACGGAGCCCGCTCCGATCCGGTCGATGAGGTTCCCCACCGCCCCGCCGAGGATCCCGGCGAGGGCCAGCTGGAGCCGCTTCCAGTGGACGGGGCTCTTGAAGGCGTAGACGAGGACGAAGACGAACACGATGAACGCGACGCCGTTGAGGAGGATCGGCCGGTAGGGCGAGGTCGCCCCGGCGAAGAGGCCGAAGGCCGCCCCGGTGTTCTCGACCCGGGTGATGTCGAAGAAGTTCGGGATGACGACGATCCTCTCGTGCATCGGGACCCACGCGCGGATCATGACCTTCGTCGCCTGGTCGAGGAGGACGACGAAGAACGCGAGCGCGAGGTAGAGCGCCCGCAGGCGGACCGGGCTCACGCCGGGACCGCCGTCGCCCCTCGGGCGAGGATCTCCCGGCAGCGTCCGCAGAGGCCGGTCTCGTCGCCGTCGCGCTTCACCTGCCAGCAGCGGGGGCACTTCGTCCCCTCCGCGGCGTGGGCGGTGACGACCGGCGCGCCGGGCTCGCCCTCGGCCTTCGGCGGGAGGAAGAGAACCTCGGGGACGATGAGGAGCTCGGCGAAGCGGGCCTCGTCGAGGCCGGCCGTCGCGAGGTCGGCCGCGAGTGCGGCGGTCTTCTCGACCTCGGCGCGGGCCTGGGCGCTCGTGCCGACGACGCCGTCGCGGCGGAGCGGCTCGAGGGCCCCGACGAACGCGGCGCGGACGTCGAGGAGGCGGCCCCACGCCGCGTGCTCTCCGTCGGTGAGGGTCGCCAGCGAAAGCGAGTCCCAGGTGGCGAAGTTGGGAGAGGTGCCTTCGTGGCCCGGCAGGGCCTCCCAGATCTCCTCCGCCGTGAACGGGCAGATCGGGTTGAGGAGGAGGGCGAGCGCCTCGGCGATTCGGTAGGCCGCCGTCTGCGCGGAACGCCGGGCCGGGTCGTCCTTGCCGAGGACGAAGAGGGCGTCCTTCCGCACGTCGCACCAGAGGGCGGAGAGGTCCGTCGTGGCGAACTCGCGAAGCCTGCGGGCGACGGCGTGGAACTCGAAGCGGTCGTAGGCCTTCCTGCAGTCGGCGACGAGGAGCGCCGCGCGGGCGACGAGGAGGCGGTCGACGGGCTCGAGATTCTCCGGGGGGACGGCGCTGGCGGCCGGGTCGAAGTCGAAGAGGTTCGAAAGGAGGAACCGCGCGGTGTTGCGGATCTTCCGGTACGCCTCGGCGGTCCGCGTCAGGATCTCCTGGTTGAGGCGGATGTCGTCGGTGTAGTCGGAGGAGGCGACCCAGAGGCGGAGGACGTCGGCACCGTGCTTCTCGATGACGGCGTCGGGCTCGACGGTGTTCCCCATCGACTTCGACATCTTCCGGCCGTCGCCCGCGACGACGAAGCCGTGCGTGACGACGGTGTCGTAGGGGGCCTTGCCGCGGAGGGCGACCGAGGTGAGGAGCGACGACTGGAACCAGCCGCGGTGCTGGTCGTGCCCCTCGAGGTAGAGGACGTGGGGGGCCTTCGGGTCGTCGTAGGGGGAGGCGACGCCGTAGGCCGAGGTGCCGAGGACGGCCGCGTGGGAGACGCCCGAATCGAACCAGACGTCGAGGATGTCTTTCACCTTCTCGAAGGCGACGCCCTTCCACTTCGACGTCGGCGGGACGAAGGCGTCGGCCGGGAAACTCTCGTCGTCCCACCACGCGTCGGCGCCGTGCTTCTCGAAGATGGCCACGACGTGGTCGAAGAAGAGCTTCAGCTCGGCCGGGTCGTCGGCGGACGGGTAGTACTCCACGTCGTCGCGCGGCTCGGCGGGGCGGAGGATGGTGATGGGGGAGCCCCAGAGCCTCTGGCGCGAGATCGTCCACTCGAGGCGGTTCTCGACCATGGCGCCGATCCGGTTCACGCCGAACGCCGGGACCCAGTCGACCTTCTCGCGGATCTCGGTGAGGGCCTTCTCGCGCAGCGCGCCCAGGTCGATGAACCACTGGTGCGTCGCCCGGAAGACGACGGGGCTCTTGCAGCGCCAGCAGTGGGGATAGCTGTGGACCATGTCGGTCCTGCCGAGGAGGCGCGCGCCCGACGGGTCTCCCGCCCCGAGGAGGGCGAGGACGGCGCGGTTCGCGTCGAGGTCGGGCGACTTCGCCGCCACGACCCGCTTGCCGCGGAGCGGCTCGGGGACGTGGTGGTCGTAGAAGCCGGCGGGGTCGACCGGGCAGAGGGCGGGGTCGTCCACCGGGTGGCCGCTCCGCTTGACGACCTCGTGGTCCTCGCGGCCGTGGCCGGGGGCGGTGTGGACGAGGCCCGTGCCGTCGTCGGTCGAGACGTGCTCGCCGAGGAGGAAGCCGAAGGAGACGCCGTCGACGTCGAAGGGGCGCCGGTACGTGGGGCGGGCCATCTCGACAGCGGCCCCCTTGCGGACCGTGCCGGGGACGGCGGCGAGGTCGGCCCAGCCGAGGGCCTTCGCCGTCGCCGTAACGAGCGGCTCGGCGAGGAGGTAGAGCTTCGACGGCTCGGAGGCGCGGCGCGCGAGGACGTACGGGATCTCGGGTCCGAGGCAGACGGCGCGGTTGGCCGGAAGGGTCCACGGGGTCGTCGTCCAGATGACGGCGAAGAGCTCGGCGTCGGCGGCGAGGGCCTCGCCCCAGAGGGCGCGGAGGCCGTCGTTCACGGGCATCGGGAAGGCGACGTGGATCGAGGCGTCGGTCCGGTCCTCGTACTCGACCTCGGCCTCGGCGAGGGCGGTCTTGCACTGGACGCACCAGAGGACCGCCTTGAAGCCGAACGTGACGAGCCCCTTCGCGAGGAACTCGCCGAAGGAGCGGGCGATCGTCGCCTGGTAGGCGAAGTCCATCGTCCGGTAGGGCGCGTTCCAGGTGCCGAGGATCCCGAGGCGCTGGAAGTCTTCCCGCTGGGCGACGACCCACTTCTGGGCGTACTCGCGGCAGGCCTTCCGGAACGTCACGGGGTCCATCTCCCGCTTCTTCGAGCCGAGCTCCTTGTCGACCTTCAGCTCGATCGGGAGCCCGTGGCAGTCCCAGCCGGGGACGTACGGGGCCTCGAAGCCGGCGTGGCACTTCGAGCGGACGACGACGTCCTTCAGGATCTTGTTGAGCGCCGTGCCGATGTGGATGTGCCCGTTGGCGTAGGGGGGGCCGTCGTGGAGGACGTAGCGGGGGGCTCCCGCCTCGCGGCGGGCCGCGAGGACCTTTTCGTAGAGGCCGGACTCGACCCAGCGGGCGAGCCGCTCCGGCTCCCGCTTCGGCAGGTCCGCCTTCATCGGGAAGGAGGTCTTCGGGAGGTGGAGCGTGTCCTTGTAGTCGCGGGCTTCCATAGAGGCCCCGGAGGTTACCGGCCGCACCATCCCTTAGCAAGGAGCGGGCCTGCGGGAGAGGCGGGGCGGAGAGCCGACCCTCTGCGATGATCCGCGCCCCGGAGGTGCCGTTGGTCTCTCCCGTCCGCGCCGTCCTCTTCGACATGGACGGCGTCCTCGTCTTTTCGGAGGACGCCTGGTTCGCCGTCTACAACGAGACGCTCGTCCACTTCGGACACGAGCCCGTCCCGCGGGCCGAGTTCGACGCGATCTACGGGAACGGGGCCGCGGCCGACCGGGACGCGTACATGCCCGAGCGGACGGTGGCCGAGATCGAGGCGGCCTACGCCCGGCTCTTCGAGGAACACCTCGGGGAAATCCGGCCGAACGTGGAGGCGAAGCCGGTTCTCGCGGAGCTGCGGCGCCGGGGGATCCGGACGGCCGTCGCGACGAACACGACGGCGCCGCTCGCTCGGCGGATCCTCTCGCTCCACGGCCTGCTGCCGCTCCTCGACGCGACGGCCTCGGCCGACGAGGCGGGGGCGGGCAAGCCCGACCCGGCGGTCGTCCGGCTCGCCGCGCAGAGGGTCGGGACGCCGCTCTCCGGGTGCCTCTTCGTCGGCGACTCGCGGTACGACGAGGAGGCCGCGGCCGCAGCCCCGGTCAGGTTCGTCGGCGTCGGGCGCGGCGGGGGGGAGCGGATCGAGAGGCTGGAGGAGCTCCTCGCGCTCGTGGACGGCCCGGCGCTCCGCTAAACTCCCGGGTTTGATGTCCGACAAGATCAAGACAGGGATCGCCGGCTGCGGCTACCTGGGCCGCCATCACGCCCGAATCCTCACCGAGCTTGCCCTCTCCGAGCCCGTCGGGTTCGTGGAGCCGAACGACGAGATCGCCGCCGGGATCGAGGAGAAGTACGGCCCCCTCGGCCTCGCGAGGTGCCGGACGGTGAAGGAGCTGCTGGAAAGGGGAGCGACGGCCGTCGTCGTCGCGACCCCCACGTCCACGCACGCCGAGGTCGCCGAGGAGCTCCTGGCCGGCGGCGCCGACGTGATGGTCGAGAAGCCGATGACGGTGACGCTCGAGGAGGCCGACCGGCTCATCGCCGTCGCGCGCGGGAACGGCCGGGTCCTCCAGGTGGGGCACATCGAGCGCTTCAACCCGGCGGTCGTCGCGGTCCTCCCGCTGGTGACGGAGCCGAAGTTCATCGAGGCGCACCGCCTCGGGGTCTTCGTTCCCCGGGCCCTCGACGTCGACGTCGTCCTCGACCTCCTCGTCCACGACCTCGACATCGCGCTCGAGATCGTGAAGAAGCCGGTGACGGCGATCCACGCCGTCGGGGTGCCGATCCTCTCGAAGAAGGTCGACATCGCCTCGATCCGGATCGAGTTCGAGGGGGGGTGCGTCGCGAACCTCACGGCCTCGCGCGTCTCGACGGAGAAGACCCGGAAGTTCCGGTTCTTCCAGCCCGACTGGTACTTCTCGATCGACACGCAGGCGAAGGACGTGAAGGCCTACCGCCTCGACCGCTGGAGCGGCCCGCCGCGGATCGTGGAGTGGCCCGTCACGGTGACGCCGGCCGACGCCCTGACGGCCGAGGACGGGGCGTTCCTCGAAGCGTGCCGGACCCGGACCGATCCGCCCGTGACGGGCGAGGCGGGCCGGGCCGCCCTGAAGCTGGCGCTCGACGTCCAGGAGGAAGTCCGCCGGAGGCTCGGTTGACGAAACGGATCGGCCTCGTCGGCGGTTCCGGCCTCTACGCGCTGCCGGGGCTGGTCGTCGCGGAGGAGGTCGCCGTCGAGACGCCGTTCGGTGCGCCTTCGGACGCCTTCGTCCTGGGCGAGCTTGCGGGCGTCCCCGTGGCCTTCCTCGCGCGGCACGGCCGCGGCCACCGGTTCCTGCCGTCGGAGGTGAACTTCCGGGCGAACGTCTGGGGGTTCCGGAAGCTGGGCTGCTCGTACCTCGTCTCCTCTTCGGCCTGCGGGTCGATGAAGCTCGCCTACGCGCCGACCGACATCGTCCTCCCCGACCAGTTCCTCGACCTGACGAAGGGGCGCCGCTCGACGTTCTTCGGCGACGGCTGCGTCGCGCACGTCTCGTTCTCGCACCCGGTCTCGGCGCACCTCCTCGACGTCCTCGCGAAGGCCGCGGTCGAGACGGGCGCGACGGCCCACAGGGGAGGCACCTACGTCTGCATGGAGGGGCCGCAGTTCTCGACGCTCGCCGAGTCGAACCTGTACCGCTCCTGGGGCGTGGACGTCATCGGGATGACGAACGCCACGGAGGCGAAGCTCTGCCGCGAGGCCGAGATCGACTACGCCACGATGTGCCTCGTGACCGACTACGACTGCTGGCACGAGGAGGAGGCCCCCGTCTCCGTGGAAGCCGTCCTCGCGGCCCTCCGGAAGAACGCCGAGACGGCGGACCGGGTCCTCGCGCGGGCCGTCGCCTCGCTCGACCCCGAACGCCCGCCCGACTGCGACGGCGCGATGCGGCACGCCGTCCTCACCGCCCCGGCGGCCGTCCCCCCCGAAGCCCGGCAGCGCCTCGCGCTGCTGATGGAAAGGTACTGGAAATGAGCTCGAGCCCGAAGGTCGTCGTCACCGGCTCGGTGGCATTCGACTACCTGATGAGATTCCCCGGGAAGTTCCAGGACGTCGTCGTCCCCGACCGGCTCCACAGGCTTTCCGTCTCGTTCCTCGTGGACGAGATGAGGAGGGTCCGCGGCGGCGTGGCTCCGAACATCGCCTACGGCCTCGCGCTCTTCGGGATGACGCCGGCCATCTTCGCGACGGCGGGTCCGGACGCGGCCGACTACCGCGCCTGGCTCGGCGAGCAGGGGATCGACGTCTCCGGCATGAAGCTCTGCGACGACGTCTTCACGGCTTCGTTCTTCGTCTCGACGGACCTCGAGCAGAACCAGATCGCGACGTTCTACGCCGGGGCGATGGCCCGGGCCTCGGAGCTGACGTTCCGTTCGTTCGCGCCCGGCTCCGTGGCGCTCGCCCTGATCTGCCCGAGCGACCCGGCCGCGATGCGGCAGCACGCGGCGGAGTGCCGCGAGCTCGGCATCCCGTTCGTCTACGACCCGAGCCAGCAGGTGGCGCGACTCGAGGGCGACGACCTCCTCGCGGGGCTCGAGGGCGCCGCGATGCTCATCGGAAACGAGTACGAGCTCGGGATCATCGAGAAGAAGACCGGCCTCTCCGAGGCGGAGCTGGCGGCGAAGGTGCCGGTCCTCGTCATCACGCGCGGCGAGGACGGGGCGACGATCGCCCTGCGCGGGGGCTCCCCGGAGGAACCGGGCGGGGCGCGGGCGATCCGCATCCCGCCGGCGAAGCTCCGCGGCGAGGCGCTCGACCCGACCGGGGTGGGCGACGCGTTCCGGTCCGGCCTCGTCGCCTCGCGCCTCCGCGGGTTGCCGTGGGAGGAAGCGGGCCGGGTGGGGGCGGTCGCCGCCGTCCTCTGCCTGGAGACGCTCGGGCCGCAGCCGAAGCGCTGGGGCCTCGACGAGCTCCTCGAGAGGTACTCCGAGAGCTACGGCGGGCCGCTTCCCGGACCTCTCGCCGAGCGCCTCGGCGGGGGCGCCCCGGGGAGCCCCGGGCCGGGCTCCGCCCGCCCGGCGGACGGCTTCACTCTGCTAGACTGAGGCGGTCATGAACGTGATCGAGGGTCAGCTACGCGCCGACGGGCGGCGGTTCGGTATCGTCGCCTCCCGGACCAACGACATCGTCGTCTCCCGCCTCCTCGACGGGGCCCTCGATGCCTTCCGGAGGCTCGGCGCCGACGACGGCGCCGTGACAGTGGTCAAGGTCCCGGGCTCGTGGGAGATCCCGCTCGCCCTGCGCGACCTGGGCAAGAGCGCCCCGTTCGACGCTCTCGTCGCCCTCGGGGCCGTGATCCGGGGCGGGACGCCCCACTTCGACTACGTCGCAAACGAGGTCGCGAAGGGAGTCTTCCAGGTCGGCCTCGAGCTCGACCTTCCCATCACCTTCGGCGTCCTGACGTGCGATTCGCTCGAGCAGGCGCTCGAGCGTTCCGGCGCCAAGGGGGGCAACAAGGGGTTCGAGGCGGCGACGGCGGCCGTCGAGCTGGCGGACCTCCGCGCGCGGCTGCGGGCGGGCGCGCCGGCCCGGTAGGGGTCGCCGTGAGCGGACGGCGGCGTCGAGCGCGCGAGCTGGCACTTCAGCTCCTCTACCAGCGAGACATCGCCGGGACGGAGCCGGAAGAGATGTTCGCGAGGACGGACGAGTACCTGAACGCGACGCCGGACGTGCAGGAGTACGCCTCCCGCCTCGTCCTCGGGACGATCGCGTGCCTCGCCGAGCTGGACGAGAGGCTCGGGAAGCAGTCGGAGCACTGGCGCCTCGGCCGGATGCCGGCCGTCGACCGCAACCTCCTCCGCGTCGCCCTCTACGAGCTGATCCACGAGGACGACACGCCCGACCCCGTCGTCATCGACGAGGCCGTGGAGATCGCCAAGAAGTTCTCGACGCCCTCCTCGGCGCCGTTCATCAACGGCGTCCTCGACGGAATCCGCCGGAGCCTCTTCGGGGCCCGTGAGGCGACGGGGCGCCGGACGGCGCCGGCGGGGAGCCGGTGACTCCGACGGCGGCGCTCGCGCTCGCCCTCCTCCTCTCGGGTCCCGAGAGGGCTGCGGCGCCGCGTCCCCGCCCCGTGGAGACGGCCCGGTATCTCGTCGACGGACCCGAGCCGTGGAAGGCCGTCCGCCCCGTCGAGGGAGCCGGCTACCGCGTCGCCCTCTCGTCGCCCGACGGACGGACCCTCGTCGCGACGGTCGAGGTGGACGGCTCTCCCCTCCGCGACACCGCGCCCTACCCGCCCGACCCGCGCGGCTTCCCCGAAGAGGCGCGCCAGATCCTGGCCGAACCACTTCCCGCCGACGACGAGCTGGAGGCTCTCTCGCGGATGCTGCTGCGCGGGGCGACGACGCAGCTCGAGGCTGTGGAGCGGGTCGTCGCCTGGGTCTCGAAGCGGATCCGCTACGAGCTCCCGAGCCTGATCCCGGAGAGCGCCGTCACGTGCCACCGGACCCGCCGCGGCTCCTGCGTCGGGCGGTCCCTTCTCGCGGCCGACCTCCTGCGGCGGGGGGGGGTCCCGGCGCGGCAGGTGACCGGCATCCTGACGGCCCTCGAGCCGGAAGAGCTGACCGGCGGGTCGCGGGAGCTCTTCAACGACGGGATCAGCGGCGTGCGCCATCGGTGGATCGAGGTCTACGTGCCCGGGCACGGCTGGGTCCCGTCGGATCCCGGAGGACTCGCGAACACGGTCACGGCGCGGCACCTCGCCCTCCCCGGCGCCCCGCCCGAGGGTTTCGGCCTGGAGGTCCTGTCGCGGGGGCCGGTCCTCCCGCGCCCGGCACGGGAGGGCACCATGGCCCGCCCCCGGCTGCGGGTCGTCGAAGCCGTGGACCTTCCCCCGGGGGCGGAGCTCCCGTGACGAGCCAGGTCCGGACCCGTCGGCACGTCCTCGTCGTCGACGACTCCGGGCCGGCACGCCTGCTGATCCGCCAGGCGCTCGAGAGCTGGGCGCGGAGGTCGGGCCAGAGGGTCGAGGTGGTCGAGGCGGAGAACGGCTTCGAAGCGCTCCGGGAGCTTCCGCGGACCGCGTTCGACCTCGTCCTGACGGACGTGAACATGCCGACGCTCTCGGGGCTCGAGCTCGTCCGGATGATCCGCGCGCGGCCCGAGCAGAAGGGCCTTCCCGTCGTGGCGGTCTCGACGGAACGCGACGCCGAGGACGCGGCCCGGGCGAGCCGGGCCGGGGCCGATGCCTACCTCGGCAAGCCGTTCGACGCCGAGACGTTCGACCGGGTGATCGACAGGATCCTGGCGACGAGGCCCCCGGAGGCGCCGTGACCCGCCGGCCGAAGCCCGCCGACAGATTCGCGAGGGAGTTTCTCGCCGAGGCGGAGACGCTCCTCGAAGAGGCCGGGGGCTGCATCGACGTGCTGGACGCGGAGGGAGACGATCCGAACCCCGCCAGGGTGAACGCTCTCTTCCGGTCGGTCCACTCGCTGAAGGGCGTGGCCGCGATGGTCGGACTGACCGGCATCTCGGACGCCGCCCACGACCTCGAGGCCCTTCTCGACGGGCTGCGGATGGGCCGGGTCGAGCCGGTGGCGTCGGTGCGCGACGCCGTACGGCACGGCCTCGAGGCCCTGGCCTCGCTCGTCGAGCGCGTCGCCGCGGGAGAGGAGTCGCCGGCCCTCGCGGAGCCGCTGCGAGAACGCCTCGACGTGGCGCGGAACGGCGCCCTCGCGGCGGCCCCTCCGCCCGAGCCGATCCTTCCGGGAGAGCTGGGCGCCCAGCTCTCCGACTACGAGCGGCATCGGGTCGTCGAGGCGGCGCGGAGGGGCCGGGAGCTCGTCGTGGTCGACCTCCACCTCGACTTCGACTCGTTCGACGCGGGGCTGAGGTCGGCGATGGCCGAGTCTTCGGCGGCGGGAGAGCTGATCGGGACCTTTCCGGGGTCCTCGGCGGACCCGTCGCGGATGGCGTTCCGCCTCCTCGTCGCGCTCCGGGGGGGGACCGACGCCCGGGCCCTCGGCGCGAGGTGCGGGGCGAGTGACGTCGTCGTCGTCGCCGCCGAGCCCGTTCCCGCGAAGGCGACGCCCGCACCGGACCCCGCCCGGGAGGCCTCGTACGAAGCGGCTCCCCAGGTGGCCCGCGGAACGGTTCGCGTACCCCTCGAGAAGGTCGCCGCGCTCGTCGACCTCGCGGGCGAGCTGGCCCTCGTGAGGGGCGCTCTGGGCCGGGCGCTCGGGAGGGCGCTGGCGGGCGCACCCGATCGCGGGGCCCGGTTCGCGGCGCAACGTTCGTTCTCGCAGCTCGACCGCCTCGTCTCCGCCCTGGGACCCGCGGCCCTCTCCCTTCGCCTCGTGCCGGTGGAGACGCTGACGGCCCGCCTCGGCCGCGCCTTCTCGCGGACCGCCGCGGCCCTCGGGAAGGAAGCCGACTTCGTCGTCCACGGTGTGGAGACCGAGATCGACAAGGTGCTCGCCGACGACCTCGCCGACCCGCTCCTCCACATCCTCCGCAACGCGCTCGACCACGGCATCGAGTCCCCGGAGGCGCGGGTCGCCGCCGGGAAGCCGGCCCGCGGCCGGGTCTCGATGACGGTGGCGCCGCGAGGTCGCGAGGTCGTCCTGACGTTCTCCGACGACGGACGCGGCATCGACGGGGCGGCGATCGTGCGGAGGGCCCGTGAGACCGGCCTGATCGCGCCGGGAGAGCCCGACCCGCGCGACCCGTTCTCGCTCCTCTTCCGGCCCGGATTCTCGACGGCCGGGGCCGTCTCGGAGTTCTCGGGGCGGGGGGTCGGACTGGACGTGGTCCGCGAGAACCTCGCGACTCTCGGCGGGCGGGTCTCGGTCCGTTCCACGCCGGGCGCCGGGACGACGTTCGAGGTGATCGTCCCGATGACCCTCGTCCTCCTCGAGTCCCTCGTCCTTCGCGTCGGAGACCACCGCTTCGCCGTGCCCGGTGAGAACGTCCTGCGGACGCTCGAGGTCCGGCCCGGCGACGTAGAAACGGTCGACGGAATCCCGTGCCTGAGGGACGGCGGGCGCGCCCTGCCTCTCGCCCGGCTCGAGGCGCTGTTCGGCCTCGTGCCACGCGAGCGGCCGGACGGACCCGAGCCCGTCGTCGTCGCCGAGGACGGCGACCGGGCGGCCGCCTTCGTCGTCGACGCGGTGGAGGGGGTCTGGGACCTCCTCGTCAAGCCGCTCGCCGACTCGGTCCCGCGACGGGCGGAGATCTCGGGAGCGGCGGAGGTTCCCGGCGGCGAGGTCGCCCTCGCTCTGGACCCGGGGGCGCTCGTGGCGAGCGTCTACGCCCAGGCGCCCGGCGGGAGGCCCACGTGACCGGCAGCGACCTCCTGCTCGCCTTCCGCGCGGGGGGCGAGCGGTTCGCCATCCCGCTCGACAGGGTCCGCGAGGCCGCTCGACCTCGCCGCATCACGCCGCTCCCCGGAGCCCCACGCGCCTGGAGCGGCGTCGCCCTGGTCCGCGGCGAGGCGCTCGGCGTCGTCGACGTGGCGGCGGCCGTGGGGCTGGCCTCCGCGGCGCCAAAGGTAGCGCCCCTCATCATCGTCCTCAACGACTGCGACCACGCGATCCTCGTCGACTCGATCGACGGCGTGGAGCCGTTCCCGGCCGGCCGGGCCACGCCCCCTCCGCCCGGGCGCGGGGCGCTCAGCGGCGTCGTTGCGGAGGCGGACGGCTTCCTTTCCCTCCTCGACGTCGACCGCCTCGGGGCAGGGGGCCAGGCATGAGAGACGAACGGACGACCGCTCTGGCGGCGAAGGCGGCCGCCCCCGACGCGGACGAGAGGTGGCGGGCGGCCGCGGAGCTCGGCAGGGTCACGGGAGAGGAGGCGGAGGACCTCCTCCTCGGCCTCCTGAAAGACGAGGACTACCGCGTCCGGGAACGGGCCGTCGCCTCCCTGGCGAGACGCTTCGGTCCCCGTGTCGCTTCGGCCTGCGCCCTGGCCCTCGCCGACGACGCCGATGCGGGGCACCGCGGGGCAGGTCTCGCGCTTCTCGTGAAAGGGGGAGCCGCGGGGACCGCGGTCCTCCTGGGAGCCCTGCAGCACCCCTCTCCCGACGTGAGGATCGCCGCCGCCGCGGCCCTTCCCGGCCCGGCGCCGGGCTCCGCGACGGTGGCGGCGATCGAGGCGGCGGCCCGGCGCGAAGCCGACCCCAACGCCCGCGCGGCGCTCCTCCTGGCGCTCGGGAGAAGCGGTCGGAGAGAGGCGATCGCGCCCCTGCTCGCCGTCCTGGGGGAGGGAAACCTGTGGCTCCAGGTCCACGCCCTCGAGGCGCTCGGCAATGTCGGCGATCCAGAGATCGCCCCGCGGCTTCTCCCGCTTCTCGGAAACGACGCGCTTCGCCAGGGGGCCCTCCACGCCCTCGCGCGGCTTCGGTCGCCGGTGGCGGCCGAACCCCTCGTCCGGCGGGCCGCGGCCGGAGAGACGGACCCCTACCTCCTGGCGGCGCTCCGGGCCGCGCTCGAGGCCGTGCCGCAGACCACCCTCGCCGCGCTACGCCCGATCTGGCCCGGGGCGCGCACCGCCCTCAGGGCCCTGATCGAGGACCCGGAGGGGGACGGCCCGGCTCGGACCGACGCCGCGCACCTTCTCGCGCTTCTCGACGTTCCGGGCGCCGCGCTCGCCATCGCCGCGAACGGCCCGTTCCGCGATGGCTATGCCGCGCTCCGCTCGCTCGCCCCTTCGCGAAGGGAGGAGGCGCTCCTCGCCGTTCTCCAGGTGCCCGACCCCGAGCCGGCCCTCGAGCGGATCGACGCCCTGAGGGGCGGACCTGAGGCGCCGACGCTCCTGCCTCTCCTCGTCCATCCCTCCCCGACGGTCCGCGCGGCCGTCCTGTCGTGCGTTCCGCCCGGCCTCGTACCCGTGCCCGACCTGATCGACGTCCTCGCCGAGGACGACCCCGAGACGGCCCTCGCCGCGGCCCTGGCGATCGCCTCCGACGCGGCGGGAACGCCCCTCGATGAGCTCCGGACGCGCCGCCGGGCGCTCCTCGACCGCGCCGGCGGGCCCGACGGACCCGGGCGGGTCGCCGCCCTCGTCGCGCTCGCGACGGCCGACAGTCCGGACGTGGAGGCTGCGGTGAGGGGAGCGCTGGTCTCCCTCGATCCCGCCGTCCGGGAGACCGCCGTCTCGGTTGCGGCGCGGGGACGGCACCTCGGAAATCACGAGCTCGTGAGCCGCCTCTCCGACGAGAGCCCCGGCGTCCGAGCTGCGGCGCTGCGGGGGATCGCCCTGCGGTCCGGGCGGGGCGAGAGCCCGGCCGGCGTCAGCTGGCGGGACGGCCTCGTCTACCTCGTCGACGAGCCGGCCGTGGCCGCGGCGGCCGGTGCCGCCGTCATCGCCCTCGGCGGCCCGGAGCGCCCGCGCCTCGTCGAGGAGATGCTCGCGCAGGAGCCGGCGGTCCGCGTGGCGGCGCTCGAGGAGATCGAACGGACCGGTGACGCCGAGGCGGCGAAGAGGGCCGCGGCCGCGATCGGGCACGAGGACACGGAAACGGCGTGCGCCGCGGTGCGCGCCCTCGTCGTGGCCGACGCGGCGACGGCGGCGGAGGCCCTATCCCAGTCGCTCGGCGACGAGAGGCCCCAGGTCCGCTCGGCGGCTGCGGAGACGATCGCCCTCCGGCCGGCGGCCGAGGGAAGCGGCTCCCTCGCGTCGGCGGTGGCGGACGCGATTCTCGCGGAGAAGGACAGGAGCGTCCTCCGTTCGCTTCTCCTAGCCGGCGCGGCCGTCGGCGACGCGACCCTCGTCGACGCCCTGACGCACGTCCTGGCGGACGAGGCGGTCCCGGCCGAGGCCGAGTCCGCCGCCGAGGCGCTCGCGACGCGGTTTCCCGAGGCGTGCCGCGCCGCCTGGACCCGGGCGCCGGCCCGCGCCGAGCGGCGCTGGGCCCGGGCGCTCTCCTCCGCGTCGCGCCGCCGGTCGCGCGGCCCGAGGCCGACGCCGTGACGAACCGCCCGCTGGAGCTGGCCGAGACGGTTTTCCGCCTCTACCAGGACCTCCTCCGAAGGCGAACGGGGTTCGTTCTCGTGGACTCCCAGCGGACCCGGCTCGAAAGCCGGCTCGGGGCCGAGGCGCGAAGCGCCGGCTCCTTCTACCAGCTCTACGGACGCCTCCGGAACGAGCCGGTCGACAGCCCGCTCTTCGGGCGGCTGCTCGACGCCGCGGTGAACGGTGAGACCTACTTTTTCAGGGACCCCGCGAGCCTGCGCGCGTTTTCGGAGGAGATCGCCCCGGAGCGTCTCCTGGCGGCCGGAGGCGACGGCACGTTCGACGTGTGGTCGGCCGGGTGCGCGACGGGAGAGGAAGCCTACAGTCTCTCCATCGCGCTCCACGAGCGGGGCTTCCTTCCGGGCCGCAGGGTGAGGATCCTCGGGACCGACCTCTCGCCGGCCCACGTGAGGAGGGCCCGAGCTGCCGTCTACGGACCCCAGGCGCTTCGGGCCACGTCGCCGGAACGGCGCCGGGAGTACTTCGAGGCCGCAGAGGGAGGGCTTTTCCGGCTGAAGCCGGCGATCGCCACCCCGGTCCTGTTCGAGGCGCGTTCCCTCCTCGACGAGGGCGGCCGGGGGGCGGCCTTCGACGTGATCCTCTGCCGGAACGTCCTGATCTACCTGGACGAGGAGGCCCGGACGCGCGCCGTGGAGATCCTGACCTCCCGGCTCAAGCCCGGCGGCTACATCCTCCTCGGCGCCAGCGACGCGCTCGCCGCGGCCTCTTCGCCGCTCACGCTCGTCCGGCTCGGTCACGACGTGGCCTACCGGAGGTAGCGGAGTGAGGGTCCTGGTCGTCGAGGACTCGGCCTACCAGCGCCTTCGGATCGTCGAGACCCTTCGGGGGGTCTCAGGGGTCACGCTGGTGGAGGCGGTGGGAACGGGCGAGGAAGCGATCCGTCGCCTCCTCACCCACGACTACGGACTTGTGACCCTCGACCTCGGCCTCCCCGGGATGGACGGCCACGCGGTCCTCCGGTGGATCATGGCGAATCGTCCACTTCCGGTCGTCGTCGTCTCGGCCGACCGCGACGAGCGCAACGCGCTCCTCGCGCTCGAGGCGGGAGCTCTCGACGTCCTCGGCAAGGCGGGGGCGCAGCCCGAGAGCCTCGGCCGGTGGAGGAGAGCGCTCGTCGACGCCGTCGAGGGGGCTCGGCTGCTGTCGCTGGAGAGCCTGGTGCGGCGATCGACAGCCCGGGTCCCGGACCTTCCGGTCGGCGGCGCGCCTCGTCCCGCGGCGCGGCCCGCCGCTCTCCCGGGCGAGCCGCCCGGTCTCGTCCTGGCCGCTTCGACGGGCGGCCCGCCCGCGCTCCGGGACCTTCTGCTCGGCCTGACGCCCCGGAACGCCGTCGTCGCCGTCGCGCAGCACATGCCGCCCCCCTTCACGAAGTCCCTCGCCCAGAGGCTCGCCTCGGGGACGGCGTGGGACGTGCGCGAGGCGGTGAACGGTGCGGAGGCGACTCCCGGTGTCGTCTGGATCGCTCCGGGAGGAGGGCACCTCGAGCTCGTCCGTAAGGCAGGCCGGGTCGCGCTCAACGTCGCGCCGCACGACCCTGCGACCCGCTGGTGCCCGTCGGCGGATCGTCTCTTCGTTTCGGCGGCGGCCGCCTTCGGACCGCGCCTCGTCGGCGTCGTCCTGACCGGCATGGGAGACGACGGGGCGGAGGGAAGCCGGGCGATCGCGGCCGCGGGGGGAGTGGTCCTCTGCGAGTCCCGGGAGACGGCGGTGATCCCGGGTATGCCGGACGCCGCGGCCCGGGCGGTCCCCGAGGCCCCGAGGGTCCCGCTGACGTGGCTCCCGTCGGAGATCGACCGGCGCCTCGCGGAGGCCGCCCGGAGCCAGGGCTAGCCCTTCCTGCCCGCCCGCGGTTGCTACACTCGGCGTCCTTTATGGACGCACGCGAAGAACGCACCGCTCTCGAGAAGAAGTGGCAGGCCCGCTGGGACGCCGACAGGGCCGCCTTCGTCGACACGCACGACCCGTCTTCGAAGGGGACCTACCTCCTCGTCATGCTCCCGTACCCGTCGGGCGACCGGCTCCACGTGGGGCACGCCAGGACCTACTTCCTGACGGACGCGCTCCACCGCTACCTGAAGCAGAGGGGCGAGAAGGTCTTCTGCCCGATGGGGTGGGACGCCTTCGGCCTCCCGGCGGAGAACTTCGCGATCCAGCGCGGCATCCCGCCGCGCGAGTCGACGATGTCGAACATCGCCGCGATGAAGGAGCAGTTCGCGGCCTGGGGCGTCCTCTACGACTGGACGAAGGAAGTCACGACGTGCGAGCCGGAGTACTACCGGTGGAACCAGTGGCTCTTCCTCCGGATGGTCGAGAAGGGGCTCGCCTACCGGAGGAAGGGTACCGTCAACTGGTGCCCCTCGTGCGCCACGGTCCTCGCGAACGAGCAGGCCGAGGGCGGCACCTGCGAGCGCTGCAAGAACGCCGTCGAGCAGCGCGATCTCGAGCAGTGGTACCTGAAGATCACCGACTATGCCGAGAGTCTCCTCGCCGGCCTCGACCAGCTCGGGAAGTGGTCGGACAAGGTCCGGGCGATGCAGCGGAACTGGATCGGGCGTTCCGTCGGCGCCGACCTCGACTTCGAGGTCCCGAAGCTCGGAGAGCGGCTTCGCGTCTTCACGACCCGGCCCGACACGGTCTTCGGCGCGACGGCGATGATTCTCGCGCCCGAGCACCCGGCCGTCGCTCGTCTCCTCGAGGGGCACCCCGACCGCGCCGCGCTCGAGGAGTGGGTCAAGGGCGTCAGGAGCCAGGACCGCGTCCAGCGGGAATCGGAGGGGGCCGAAAAGGACGGCCGCTTCACGGGCGCGTTCGCCCTGAACCCGTTCACCGGCGAGGAGATGCCGATCTGGATGGCGAACTTCGTCCTCGCCGAATACGGCACGGGGGCGATCATGGCCGTCCCCGGGCACGACGTCCGCGACCACGAGTTCGCGACGAAGTACGGGATCCCGATCCGCGAGGTCATCCGCCGCCCCGAGGGCGCGGACGCGTCGATCGCCTGCTGGACGGGCGAGGGGACCATGACCGCGTCCGGCCCGTACGACGGGATGGCCTCCGCGGCGGGACGCGAAGCGATCGCGGCGGAGGCGACGAAGCGGGGAATCGGCGGGGCGCGCGTGCGATACCGCCTGCGCGACTGGCTCATCTCGCGGCAGCGCTACTGGGGGACCCCGATCCCGATGGTGAAGTGCCCGGCCTGCGGCTGGGTGCCCGTGCCCGACGACCAGCTGCCGGTCCTCCTCCCGAAGGACGCGCCGTTCACGGGGAAGGGCGGGAACCCGCTCGAGAAGGTCGAGTCGTTCCTCCGGACATCCTGCCCGCGCTGCGGCGGCGAGGCGCGGCGCGAGACCGACACGATGGACACGTTCGTCGACTCGTCCTGGTACTACCTCAGGTACCTCGACCCGGCGAACGACACGGCCCCGTTCGACCCCGCGGTGATCGCGCGCTGGGCGCCGGTGACGCAGTACATCGGCGGGATCGAGCACGCCATCCTCCACCTCCTCTACGCGCGGTTCTTCGCGCGGGTGATGAAGGACCTCGGCCTCGTCTCGTTCGAGGAGCCGTTCGCGGCCCTCTTCAACCAGGGGATGATCACCCGCATGTCGCCTGGCGGGCGCGTCGAGAAGATGTCGAAGTCCCGCGGGAACTCCGTCTCCCTCGACCCGCTCATCGCGGCGAAGGGAGCCGACACCGTCCGGGCCTACGTCCTCTTCCTCGGCCCGCCCGAGTCGGACGCCGAGTGGACCGACGACCAGATCGCCGGCCCCGAGCGCTTCCTCTACCGCGTGATCGCGCTCGTCGAGGCGTACCTGAAGGCGAACGGGACGGCGCCGCACGCGCCGGCCGCCGCGGACTCGCCTGCCGCCCGCAAGCGCCACATCGCGATCCGGACGGTCACGCACGACTTCGAGGCGTTCTCTTTCCACACGGCCGTGGCGCACCTGATGGAGTTCTCCCACCACGTCGCGGGACTCGTGGGCGACGCGAAGGCGAACCCGGGCGAGACGCGGGCCTCGATCCTGACGCTCCTCGCGCTCCTGCATCCCATCGCCCCGCACCTGACGGAAGAGCTGCACGAACGGATGGGAGAGACGAAGAGCCTGCTCGTTTCCGGCTGGCCCGTCTTCGACCCGGCGCTCGCGGTCGAGGAGTCGGTCACCGTCGCGGTCCAGGTGGGCGGGAAGCTGCGCGGCCAGGTCGTCCTGCCGCGGGGGGCCTCGCGCGAGGAGGCCCTCGCCGCCGCCGAGGCCCACGAGGGCGTCGCGAAGTGGCTCGAAGGGAAGGAGCGGGTCAAGGTCGTGTTCGTCCCGGACCGGCTCCTCAACGTCGTGGTGAAGTGAGAGCGAGCGCGGCGCTCGCGGCGCTCCTCGCGTCCCTTCTCGCCGGCTGCGGCTACGCCCTCGTCGGGACGGGACGGGGAATCCTCCCGGAGGGGGCGAGCGCGGTCTTCGTCGAGACGTTCGTCAACGACACGCCCCGGGTGGGGCTCGAGCAGCGGCTGACCGACGCCGTCCTCCGGGAGCTCGCCGGGAGGGCGCGGCTCTCCCCGGTGTCGAATCGAGATGCGGCGGACGTGGAGATCTCGGGCCGGATCCTCTCCTACCAGGTGAATCCGGTCCGGTTCGACGAGCAGGGGCGCGCCCTCGAGTACGAGATCTCGGTCACGGCGCGGGTGCGGCTCGCCGACCGGAAGACCGAGAAGGCGCTTTTCGAGAACCCGTCGTTCCTCTTCCGGCAGCCCTACCCGGTCGCCGCCACGAGCGCCAGCTACGTGGACATCGAGAACGCGGCGATCGAGGCGATGGCCCGGCCGTTCGCGCGGAGCCTCGTGACGACGATCCTCGAAGGGTTCTGACCGGGGGCAGCCCGGCCGGAACGGCGAAGAGCCGGGCCGTGGAGCGCGAACCCTCTCGGGCTTCGACGCCCCCGGTCCCGGCCTCGTCCGCGTCCCGCGGAAGACGTCAGTCGGCCTTCGCGGCCTTCTTGTTGACGGCCTTGGCGATGCGCGACTTGAGGCGCGCCGCGGTGTTCTTGTGAAGGACGCCCTTTCGGGCGGCGACGTCGAGGCTGGAGGCGGCCACGGGCAGCATCTCCTTCGCCTTCTCGGGCGCCGCGGCCCTCGTCGCCTTGACCGTTCGGCGGGTCGAGCTCTTCACGGCGCGGTTCCGCGCCTTCTGCTTGTCGTTCTGGGCGGCACGCTTCTTTGCCTGCTTCGTGTTGGCCATCGTTTCCTTTCGGGTCGGGTCTCTGGAATTCACCCCACCGCCGGTCGGGCGGAGGACGTTTCGGGGGTCAGCGGGAATCCGAGCCGAGAGAACGCAGGTGCTGGCGCGCGCTCTTGGCCTCGTCCGACGTCGGGTACTCGTGGACGACGAACTGGAGCTGGACGATCGCCTGGGCTTTCTCGCCGAGCTCGAGATGAGCGAGCCCCTTCCGCAGGTGGGCCGAGGAGGCCTTGTCGGTCTGCGGGTAGGACTTCAGGAGACGGTCGTAGGTCTCGAGGGCCTTCTTCGGGTTCTTCTGGGCGGACCAGCACTCGGCGGCCCAGAACAGGGCGTCGTCGGAGAGGTCCGTGCCGGGGTAGGTCTCGACGTATTCCTCGAAGCCCTGGCGGGCGAGGTCGAAGCGGCCGCGCTGGTAGTCCCCGAGCGCCTGGTTGTAGAGGTCGGCAGGGGCGGGGCGGCCGGAAGCGGGCCTCGGCCCGGCTGCGGGGGCGGCGGTCGGGTCCGGGACGAGCGGAGCGGCCCCGCCTCCGGAGGACTGGGGGACACCGGTCGCGGGAGGCATTCCGGAGTGTCCGACCGCCTGGGGCACGGCCACGGCGGAATCCATGCGGCCCTGCGCTTCCGCGATCTGCTGCGAAAGCTGGGCGAGGCGGCGATTGGCGTCCTCGAGCTTGCCGGCCAGGAGCTGCAGCTCGCGGGTCAGCTCGTCGAAGCGGGTCCCCATGTCGGCATTCGACCGGAGGATGGTGGAAACCTGCTTCGTCAGGTTCTGGTTGAGCTTGTCGACCTCTTCCTTGGAGCTGGACTGCTGGGCGAGGCGATCGAGCTTCTTCTCGACGTCCCCGACGTGGCGGTGGATCCCTTCGATGTCGCTCCCCGACACGCATCCGGTGAGGGCGAACGCGAAGAGGAGCGCCCCCGCGAAGGGGGCGCTCCGGCGGGACTCCTGCGGACGGTCTGCGGTCACTTCGCGGTGACGACGAAGTGGGCGCGCCGGTTCTGCGACCACGCTTCCTCGGTCTGCCCCTGCACGAAGGGACGCTCCTCGCCGTACGAGATCGTCGAGATGCGGCTCCCGTCGATGCCGAGGGAGACGAGGTAGTCGCGGGCCGCGTTCGCGCGCTTCTCTCCGAGCGCCATGTTGTACTTGTTCGAGCCGCGCTCGTCGCAGTGGCCCTCGACCTGGATCTTCACGGTGGGCCACTTCTTGAGCCAGTCGGCGTTGGCGGTCATCGCGTCGCGCTCGACCGACCGGACGTCGTAGAGGTCGAAGTCGAAGAAGATGTCCTTGAGATAGCCCGCCTTGTTGAGCTCGGCCAGGTCGGCCGGCAGCGTTTCCACCGGCGCCTCCACCGGGACGGCGATCGGGGCCTCGGTCGGCACCGGGACGGGGGCGGGCGTCGGCTCGACCGCGACCTGGGGGGCCGGGGCAGGGGCGGGCTTCTTCGTACAACAGCCGGCGGTCACGAGCAGGCCAGCGGCGAGGACCAGACCGACGGACCGGAACGACTTCATCATGACGATCAACCTCCGAATCCAGAAAAGGCGATAACGACCTTTTCTATTCCCACGGATTCTATGCGCCGCGAGGCGCGTGGACAACCAGATCCGGCCGGCTCACTCCAGCTTTCGCTGCCAGGACGGGTAACCGTTGTTCCCGATCGACGTGAGCACCCGGAACCCCGATCCGTCGATCCCTGCCGAGACGATCTGCGTCGAGCGCCCCCTTTGGAGCTCCCAGGCGATCCGGGTTCCGTCGGGGGACCAGGCGGGGTTCTCGTGCGCCCCGGGGCCGTTCGAGATCTGGACCGTCCGGCCCGACACGAGGTCGAGGATGCAGATCTGGAAGTCCCCTTCGTTCCGGCACGAGTAGGCCATCCGTCCGCCGTCGGGCGAGAAGGCCGGCGCGTCGCTCCAGTTCCCGGTCAGCGTCAGCTTCCTCACGTTCGCCCCTTCCAGGTCCATCATGTAGATCTGCGGGGTTCCCTGCCGGTTCGAGGTGAAGGCGATCTCGCGGCCGTTCGGCGAGAAGCGGGGGCTCGAGTCGATGGCGGGGGAGTTCGTCAGGCGCCGCTGGTTCGAGCCGTCGACCCCGACGACGAAGATCTCCGGGTTCCCGCGGACGCTCCCGGCGTAGGCGACGGTCCTCCCGTCGGGAGAGAACGAAGGGGCCGAGTTCAGCTCGGTCGTGACCGGGATCTTCGTGCGTGCGGTCGAGCCGAGCGAGAACCAGTGGAGGCCCGGCGGGGTGCTGACGAACGACTGGTAGACGATCCGGTCGTCGGTGTAGGACCAGTCGGGGGCGATGGAGAGCGACCGGTGGAAGGTGACCCTCCGCTGGTTCTCGCCGTCCCAGTCCATGACGTAGAGTTCCTTGTTGCGGCCCCCGTCGCGGTCGGAGCTGAAGACGATCTTCGTCAGGAAGGGGCCCGGCCGGCCCGTGAACTGCCGGACGACGTCGTTGGCGATGACGTGCGCCACCCTGCGGATCGGGACGCCCGCCGCCGAGTACTTCTTCGTGAGGATGGGCCGAAGGGTCCTGAGGTCGACCAGCTGGGCCGAGACGACGACCGTCGTCCCTTCAGACTGGATCTGCGTGTCGAGGAGAAACTGGGCCCCGGCGGCGACCCACGCGTCCCCCTCCTCGCGGGTGGCGGGGGGCCGGAGCCCCTTCGGGTGGAGACCGGGATCGGCGAGGGAGAACCAGGGCGAGGCGTCGAGGTCTGCCGTGAGCGTCTCGTGGAACGGCGCGACGAGGTCCCTCTGCACAAGCTCCGCGGCGGGCGCGACGGGAGCCGGGAGCGCGAGGGCGACCCTCCGCCCCCCCTCCTGCGACAGGACGAGCGAGATGTCCGAAGGCTGCGCCGGGGGAGCCACGGGCGGCGGGGGCTGCTGCCCCGCGAGAGGGGCGAGCACGACGACGAGCGCGAGGCTCGCGGCAAGGAGAACGGGACGCTTCACGCAGACCTCCGGGGGGGCTTCACTGGAATCGGATGTGGACCCCCAGCTCCTCCCTTTGGAACTCCGGCGGGAGGGGCGGGAGCGGGTTGGCGGAATAGATCGACCTCGTGGCGGCGCGGTCGTAGAAGCCGAGACCGGAAGGGGTCTCGACCCTCACGTCCGTGACCTGGCCCGAACGCTGGATCCGGAACGTGACGACGCACGCGGTGCCCGGCGGGACGTCCGGCTTGAGCCAGTTGGCCCCGATGAGGGCCTGGAGCTGCTCGGCGTAGTAGGCGAAGGGAAACTCGGCGTCGAAGCCCGACACGGACGCGCCGAAGTTGGTCAGCCCCGGAGACCCGTTGCCCCCGAGCCCGAGTCCGGCGGAGGGGAGCTCGACGGCCGCACCCCCGCTCGCGTCGGGACGCGGAGACGCCGCAGCCCGGGGGGCAGGGGCAGTCACCGGCTTTGCCTCTTTGGGCTTCCTCCCCTTGTCGGGAAGGGGGAGGGCGTCCTTCGAAGGGGCCGGGGCGGTGTCCTGGATCTTCTCGATCACCCGGCGCCGAGGGGCTTCGGCGGGAGCCGGGACGGCGGCCGGCGGGGAGGAGAGCCGGGCCAGTGCCCCCGGCGAGACGACCCGGACCGGGAGCGAAAGGACGGGCGGGGTCGTGAGCTTCGCGGGCCTCGAGATCAGGACCAGGAAGACGACGAAAGCCACGTGGGCCGCGACGGAGAGTGCGGCGGCAAGGCCGTGCGGGGCATCCGGCCGGCGGATCCTCTCTTCCAGGACCTCGGAAACCGTCACCGGCCCTTCTCGCTCTGGAGCTCCGTCACCATTCCGAGGCTCTCGACGCCGAGCCGGTTGAGGACGTCCATCGTCTCGACGACGACCCCGTAGGGGAGGTTCCGGTCGGCCTTGAGGTAGACGGAGCGGTCCTTCCGGCCCTGCAGGATCAGCCTGAACCGGTCACGGAGCTGCTGCTTCGGGATCGGCGTGTCGTTGAGGTAGTAGACCTCCTTCCTCGTGATCGAGAGGATGAGAGGTTCCTCGGGGGTCTTCGGCAGGTTCTGGGAGACCGACTTCGGGAGCTTCACCTCGACGCCCTGGTGGAGCATGGGCGCCGTGACCATGAAGATGATCAGGAGGACGAGCATCACGTCGACCAGGGGGGTGACGTTGATGTCGGAAATGGTGTCGACGTCGTCGTCGATCTTGACGGCCATCCGCTCGCCTCCCGGGACGTATCAGGTGAAGTGGCGCTCGGCCAGGTTCAGGAACTCGAGGGCGAAGTCCCGCATCTCGGACCGGGTCACCTTGACCCGGCCGTTGAAGTAGTTGTAGGCGATGAGGGCGGGAACGGCGGCGACCAGGCCAGCGGCGGTGTTCACGAGGGCCTCGGCGATGCCGGGGGCTACGGTGACGATCGAGGTCGATCCGGTGACGCCGATCTGGCGGAAGGCGTTCAGGATGCCCCAGACCGTCCCGAAGAGCCCGATGAAAGGGGTCGCGGAGGCGGTCGTCGCCAGGAAGGGGAGCCGGCGGGTGAGCCGGTTGGTTTCGACGCCGGCAGCCCTCTCCAGCGCCCTCTCGATGGCCGGGAAGCTCTTCACGAAGAGCCGGCCCGGGTCGGCCGGAGCGACTTCACGGCCGGCCTTGACCTGGGCGTCCAGCTCGGCGTACCCGGCCCGGAAGAGGCCGACCAGCGGGCTTGCGGGGTAGTGGTCGCAGACCCCGAGCACGTCGGCGAACTTCCGGCTCTTGCGGAAGTGAGCGACGAAGCGACTGGAATGGGCCGTCGCCCGTGAGAAACTCCAGATTTTTGCGACGATGACCGCCCACGATCCCAGAGAAAAAAAGGCGAGGACCACGAGGACGGCCTTGGCCGTCCAGCCCGCCGCGAGGAACAGCTGAACGATGTTGGCGTTGCCGGCTTCCGTCATGTCTCTCCCGCCCGGACCGGGCTCGAATCCGGGGCAAGGTAGCACGGAATCTCGAAGGGGGTCAAAGCGTTACGTTGCCCTCGCCCTCCTCGCGATGGGCCTCCTCGCGGGGTGCGTCGAAGCCGCCGACACGCTTCCCGTCGGGGAGGTCCGGACGGGGATGAAGGGCTACGGCCTGACGGTCGTGTCGGGACTCGGCGTCGAACGGTTCGAGGTGGAGGTGATCGGGGTCCTCAGGAATCCGGCGGCCGGGCGCTCCGTGATCCTCGCCTCCCTCTCGGGGCTCGACCTGGCCGAGACGGGGGTCGTGGCCGGCATGAGCGGGAGTCCCGTCTATCTCGAGGGAAAGCTCGCCGGGGCCGTTGCATCCGGCTGGGGGTTCTCGAAGAAGGCGATCGCCGGAATCACCCCCATCGAGTCCATGGCCTCGATCGTCCCGGAGAGAGAGTCGGGCGGCTCTGCGGCCCGGGCCTCGGGTCCCTCTCTGGGAGGGAAGGCGGCGGCATTCGCTCGCCTCGCCGGCGCCCCCGAAGAGAGCCGGCTGGCGGAGCTGAGGCGGACGCTTCTCGAGAGCCTCCCCCCCGAGACAGCCGGGGCGTTCGGGGGAACCACGCTTCTCTCGTTCCAGGCGTCGGGAGTTCCGGCCGCGACGATCGACTCGTTCGGCCCGGCTTTGTCCCGGCTCGGAGTGACCGAGGCGAACCTCGCCCTCCTCGGGGCCTCGCCCGCAGCAGGGGCCGACGCCGGGCTTGCCGGGGCCGATCGGCCCCTCGCCCCCGGCGACTCCGTGACGGCCTACCTCGTCCGCGGCGACCTGAACCTCGGCGCGACCGGGACCGTCACGGAGGTCTACCCGGACGGCCGGTTCGTCGCGTTCGGGCACCCGCTCCTCGGCGCGGGGGAGCTGGAGCTCCCGGTCGCGCCGGCCGAGGTCGTCACGGTCGTGGCGAGCCTGTTCCAGTCGTTCAAGCTGGCGAACGGCCGCGAGCCCCTCTACCGCCTGACCCACGACCGCGACACGGGAGTCGGAGGACGGACCGACCGGCCCGGCCGGACGATCCCCGTGCACGTCGTCGTCGAAGGGGACGGCCGGCCGGCGAGGGAGTTCCGGTTCGAGGCGGCGGCCCACCCGAAGCTGCTGCCCGTCCTCGCGGGACTCGTCGCCGACGCGTCGCTGACGGCCGCCGACCCGACGCCCCGGGAGAGGCTCCTCTCCTTCCGGGTCACGGTGGAAACCGCGGCGGGGGAGATCTCCTACGAGGACGTCGCGACCGGGAACCGGGCGAAGGAGATCGCCGTCCTCACGACCGTCGCCCTCGCCTCGGCCGTCGCCGACAACGACCTGGGCGACCCGGGGATCCGTGGCGTGCGCCTCGGCTTCGGGAGCTCGACCGAGGAGAGGAGGCTGAAGGTCGTCGAGGCGGCGCCCGCCTCGCGAAAGGTGGCCCCCGGGGAGACGCTCGCGGTCGCGATCCGTCTCGCCGATCGGCGCGGGACGGAGAGCGTCCGGGTCGTTCGGCTCGAGGTCCCGCCGGAGACGCCCGAGGGGCGGGCGACGATCGTCGTCGCCGACGGGAGCAACGCCACGGCGCTCCGCCAGAAGCTGGACCCCTCCGAGCCCCGCACGTTCGGGGAGTTTGCGACCTTCGTCTCGAGGATCGTCCCCGGGAATCGACTCCTCGCCGGACTCCTCGTCGCGAGTCGCGGCGCTGCGACCCGCTCCGCAACGCTCGACGCCGTGCCGCCCACCGCCCTCGCCCTCCTGGCCGGTGCCCGTGAGCAGGGCGAGACCGGCATCGAGGACGTCGAGGCCCGGCTCGTTTCCGAGGAGATCGCCACCTTCGACCGCCCCGTCTCGGGCTCCGTCCGGATCGACGTCGACGTCGAGAGGACCCGCCCGCGAGGAACCCGATGAGCCAGATTCCCTCTAGAAACTTCGCCGCGGGCCTGGCGCTCGCTCTCGCCTTCTCGCTCTCTTCGCCGCTCGGAGCTGCGACCCGGCTCTCGTCCACCGCCTCGGCGAGGGACTTCCTCGCGGGGGACCTGGACGGGACCACGCTCACCTCCGACGGCCGCCTCACGCTCGGCCCCGTCTTCACTCCCAGGGCGTGGCCCGAGGAGGCAGCCGGCGCCGTCGTCTTCGGCGCGGCCTCGGACTCCCGGGGCCGCGTCTACGTGGCGACCGGCGGCGGGCAGGGGCGACTCTTCGTCTCCGAGCCCGACGGCAGCGTCAGGGTCCTCTTCGAGTCCGACTCCCCGAACGTCACGGCCGTGGCCGTCGGGCCGGGCGGCGAGGTGGCCTGCGCGACCTCCCCGGGAGGCCGGCTCTGGCGGGTCGACCCGAGGGCGAAGGACCCGGCGAAGTCCGGAGCGCCCGCGGGCGAGACGGGCGAGGCCGCCGTCTGGACCCTCGCGTTCGGCGGGGACGGGACGCTCTACGCCGGGACCGGGACGAAGGGACGAATCTGGAAGGCCGGGCGCGACGCCCGTGCCTCGCTCCACGCGGAGATCGAGGACACGCACGTCCGCTCACTCCTCGTCCGGCCCGACGGGACCCTTCTCGCGGGGACCTCCGACCGCGGGCTCGTCGTCGCGGTCTCGGCCGACGGGAAGGTGAGGACGCTTCACGACTTCGCGAGACCCGAGGTGACGGCCCTCGTCCCGACGCCTCACGGGGCCGTCCTCGCGGTCGCCACGTCCGTCGAGGTCCCGCAGCTCTCCCAGCAGCGGAGCGAGCCAAGGAGCCCGGCCAGCCCGGCGGGCTCCGCGCCCGGTGCGCCAGGCGTGCCGGGAGCGCCCGGTGCTGCGCCCGAGCCCGTGCCGCAAGGGACGGTCTCCGTCTCCACCACGACGTCTCCCGTCCGCCCCGCTTCGCCGCCGGCCGCGAGGCGCGACGGGAACGGGGAGGTCGTGCTCATCGCGGCCGACGGCTTCGTGGAGCCGGAGTGGATCCTGCCGGAAGACACGATCTACGGCGCCCGCTGGGACGAAGAGCGCGGCGCGTTGCTCCTCGCGACGGGATCCCGCGGGCGCGTCTACAGCCTGAAGGACCGTCGCCTCCGGGCCGAAGCCCAGGTCGACCAGAAGCAGGTCGTCTCGACGCCCGCGGTGCCCGGTGGGTTCGCGATCGTGGCGGCGACGGCGCCCGGAGTCTTCCGTCCCGTCCCGGGAAAGGGTGCTGCCCGGGGGAGCTACCTCTCCTCGGTCCGGGATGCCGGTCGGCTGGCCAGGTTCGGATCCGCCCGGTTCGAGGGGTCGGTCCCCAAGGGCGCCGTCGTGACGCTCTCGGTTCGCTCCGGCAACAGCGACCGTCCCGACGGCACCTGGTCGGAATGGGCCCTCGCCGGCCGGACGGGGAGCGCAGACGTTCCCCCGGCCCGTTACTTCCAGTGGCGCGCGGAGCTCGCAGCGGCCCCGTCCGGGGAGGCGCCGGTCATCGAGCGCGTCGACTTTTCGTGGGCCGAGCGCAACGCGCGTCCGATCCTCGAGAGCGTCACGGTCCTGGAGCCGGGCGCGGTCTATCCGCGCCCCGGGACGACGGGGGGGCCCGCCGTCCTCTCGGTGACGAACCCCGACGAGAACGGCGCTTTCGCGGGCCTCGAGCCGCCGAAGGACGCCTCGGAGCCGACCGGGAAGAAGCTCTACCGGAAGGGATTCCGCACGGTGACCTGGAGGGGGAACGACCCCAACGGAGACTCCCTAAGGTACGACCTCGAGGCCCGGCGCGAGGGTTCGGAGGCGTGGTTCTCCATTCGGCGCGACGTCGAGGACTCGTATCTCTCCTTCGACACGACGCCCCTCCCGGACGGCCGCTACCGTTTCCGGGTCACCGCCTCGGACCGGGCCTCGAACGCGGAAGGTGAGTCCCTTTCGGCGTCCGGGGAGAGCGACCAGGTCCTCGTCGACGGGACACCCCCGACGCTGACGATCCTCGGTCGGAAGGCCGAGGGGGACCGGATCGTCCTCCGCGTGAGGGCGGTGGACGGGCTGTCGCCCCTCGTCCGGGCCGAAGGGACGGTTTCGGCAGACCGGTGGCGGCCCCTCGCGGCCGCCGACGGCGCGCTCGACGGCAGGGAGGAGGAGCTGACCCTGGACGTGCCGAAGCCCGAGGGCCCGGCCTTCCTTTCGATCCGCGTCGTCGACGCCTCGGGCAACAGCTCCGCCGTATCGGCCGAGTTCCCGGGAGACTTCCGGTGAGGAAGACACTCGCCGCCCTCGCCCTCCTCGTCGCATCCTGCGGCGGCCCCGTGGGCAAGGACCAGGACCGGGTCCTCCACCGGAGGCTCGAAGGGGAGCCCCAGACGCTCAACGCGCTCATCTCGACCTCGGATCCCGAGAACGTCGTCATCGCTCTCCTTCAACGGAACCTCCTCGACTTCGACGAGAGCCTGAACCTCGTCCCCGGACTGGCCGAGTCGATCGAGCCGGACGAGTCCGGTCTCGTCTACACCGTGACCCTTCGTGCCGGGGCGAGGTGGGAGGACGGCGCACCCGTCACGTCGGAGGACGTGAAGGCGACGCTCGAGGCCCTCCTCGACCCGAAGACGCCGGCGCTCTACCGGAGGAGCTTCTTCGCCGACCTCGAGAAGGTCGAGATCCTGGACGCCCGTTCGGCCCGCGTGTCGTTCCGGAAGGCCTACGCGGCCCGGCGGGAGGCCTTCAACCTGCCGCTCCTTCCGGCCCGCCTCTACCGCGGGACCGACGTGGCGACGAACCCCGCGAACCGCAAGCCCCTCGCGACGGGGCCGTTCCGGCTCGCTTCCTGGGAGGCCGGGACGATCCGCCTCGTCAGGAATACCCAGTACTTCGGCGAGCCCCCGGCGTGGGAGCAGGTCGTCCTCCGGGTGGTCCCGGAGTCGGCGTCGGCGTTCCAGGGGCTCGTCACGGGAGCCCTCGACGAATCGCGCCTCAACGCGGTCCAGCGCGTCGAGGCGGCGAAGGAGCCGGCGCTCCGCGAGGTTCGCTACGACGAGCTGGCCTACACCTTCCTCGCCTGGAACAACCGGCTCCCGCAGTTCGAGGACCCGCGCGTCCGCCGCGCCCTCACGATGCTCATCGACCGGGAAGGGATCGCGGCGTCCCTTTACGGCGGGCTCGCCCGGCCCGCCAACGGTCCCCTGCCGCCGGGGCTCTGGGCTCACGACGCCACGCTCGCGCCCCTCCCGCACGACCCGGCGAAGGCAGCGGCGCTCCTCGACGAGGCGGGCTGGCGGAAGGGCAAGGACGGCGTGAGGGCGAAGTCCGGCGTCCGGCTCGCCTTCTCGCTCTCCTTCGGCGCGGGGAGCGACCGGCAGCGCCAGATCCCGGAGCTGGCCCAGCGCTCGTTCCGGGAGGCGGGCATCGACATGGCTCTCGTTCCGATGGAGTGGGGGGCGTTCGTCACTCGGATCGACGCGGGTGACTACGAGGCCTGCTCCCTCGCCCTGAACCTCGACCCGAACCCCGACCTGCGGCCCAACTGGCACTCCTCGCAGGTTCCTCCGAACGGCATGAACCACGCTTTCTACAGGAACCCGCGCGCGGACGCCCTGATGGACGAGCTCGCCACCACCTTCGACCGCGGGAAGGCGACGGCGCTCTACGCCGAGCTCCAGAGGCTCATCGCCGAGGACCAGCCGTTCTCGTTCCTCCACACGGTGTCGGTGGCGTGGGGCGTCAGGAACCGGGTGGAGAACGTGAAGACCTCGCCGGTCGGTCTCTGGCTCTTCTGGCCCGGGGCGGCCGGATGGCAGCCGGCCCGCGCCGCGCGGCCGATCTGATCGGGAACCGGGCTCGCGCCGCGTAACATCCCGCGACGTGGCCCGGTTCCTCCTGCGGCGTTCCCTCGGCGCGGCCGCGACGCTCGTCGGCGTCCTCGTCGCCGTGTTCCTGCTGCTGTCTGCGGCGCCCGGCGACCCGGCGCGCCTCGCCTCGGGAGGGCCGCCCGGCCGCCGGGCCGGATCGGAGGAGGCGCTCGCCGCCTTCCGGCACGTCCACGGGCTCGACCGCCCCCTCCCCGCGCGCCTGGCGACCTGGCTCGGGTCGGCGGCGACGCTCGACCTCGGCCGGTCGTTCCGCGACGGGCGTCCCGTCGTGGAGAGGATCGCCGAGACTCTGCCCGCGACGCTCGCGGTGAACGCTCTCGCGCTCCTCCTCGCCGCGGCCCTCGCCGTTCCGCTCGGGGTGGTCGCCGCCCGAAAGCCCGGGGGCGCTGTCGACCGCGCCTCCGCGCCCCTCCTCGACGCCCTCTTCTCCCTGCCGAGCTTCGCTCTCGGCCTCCTCCTCCTCCTCCTCTTCGCCGTGAAGCTGAGGTGGACGCCCGTCTTCGCGGACCTGTCGCTCGGCCTGCGGGGGATCGCCCTCCCGGTCGTCACGCTGGCCCTCGTCGCCCTGGCGCCGATCGCGCGCGTGACCCGGGCCGCCGTGGGGGCCGCGCTGGCCTCGCCCGCGGCGCTCTCAGGGAGAGCCCGGGGCGAATCGCCCCGGGAGGAGACCCTGCGGGCCCTCCGGCGCGCGGTTCCCGCCTTCGCCGGGCTCGGCGCGGCGCTCGTCCCGCAGCTCGTCGCGGGTTCCGTCCTCGTGGAGCGGGTTTTCGGCGTTCCGGGGACCGGGCAGCTCCTCGCGGACTCGGTCTTCTCCCGCGACCTGCCGACGGTCCTCGGCCTGACTCTCGTCTCGGGCCTCGCCGTCGTCGTGGCGACGCTCGCCGCCGACGCGGCCGCCGCGCTCTCCGACGCGCGGGTCGTCGAAGGGGAGGAGCCGTGAACCGCCTGCGCTCCGCCCGGCGGCGTCTCCTCGTCCTCGCGTGCTTCCCGCTCATTGCGCTCTTCGCGCCGCTGCTGGCGCGGGAGCGGCCCCCGGACGGGCCGGCCATTCTCGCGAGAGCGGCGGCTCTCGTTCCGTTCGACCCGAACGCGACGGACCTCGGGGCGCGTCTGCAGCCCCCCGGTCCGGTCCATCTCCTCGGTACCGACGACCTGGGCCGGGACGTCCTCTCACGCCTTCTGCACGGCGCGCGCGTCTCGGTGTCGGTCGGCCTCGCCGCCGCGGCGCTCGCGTTCCTCGCCGGGACGATCCTGGGCGGGGCGGCCGGCGCGTTCGGGCCTCGCGCCGACCGCCCGATCCTCTTCGTCACCGGTGTCGTCCAGGCGTTCCCGGCCCTCGTCCTGGTGGCCGCCGGGGCGGCGCTGGCGCCGCCGTCGGCGTACACGGCGGTCGTTCTCATCGCCCTCACCGGCTGGCCCGAGGTGGCCCGCCTCGTCCGCGCCGAGGCCCTCCGCCTCTCCCTATCGCCGCACGTCGAGGCGGCGCGGGCCGCGGGCGCCTCCCGCACGCGAGTCCTCTTCGTCCACGTCCTGCCGGGGGCGGTGGCGCCGGCCGTCGCCACCGTCCCCTACGTCCTCGGCGGCGCCGTCCTCCTGGAGGCTTCCCTGTCGTTCCTCGGCCTCGGGACACCTCCCCCTTCCGCCTCGTGGGGAAGGGCTCTCGCCGACGCCCGGGAGAGCCTCACGACCGCCTGGTGGTGCGTGTTCCCACCCGCGGTCGCGCTCTTCCTCTTCGTCCTCTCGGCGAGAAGGCTGGGCGAGTCGCTCTCCGAAAGCCGCTAGAATCGCCGCATCAGATGAGAATCGCCGTCTACCCGGGCTCGTTCGACCCGATGACGAACGGGCACGTCGACATCGTCCGTCGCGGGGTCCACATCTTCGACCGCGTCCTCGTCGCCGTCCTCTGCAACACCGAGAAGGCGCCTCTCTTCAGCGTGGAGGAGCGCGTCCGGATGACGCAGGCCGTGTTTCGCGGGGAGCCGAAGGTGAAGGTGAAGGCCTTCTCCGGCCTTCTCATCAATTTCCTCCGGAGCGAGAAGACGAACATCGTCCTGCGCGGCCTGCGCGTCGTCTCGGACTTCGAGTACGAGTTCCAGATGGCGCTCATGAACCGGCGGCTCGACCCCGAGGTGGAGACCGTCTTCCTGACGCCGAAGGAGGAGCTCTCGTATCTCTCGAGCCGCCTCGTCAAGGAGGTCCACCGGCTCGGGGGAGACGTGTCCGGCCTCGTTCCGCCGCTCGTCTACCGCTCGCTGAAGAAGAAGCTCCCGAACGGCGCCGCGGGCGCCTGACGGGTCAGCTCCCGGCGAAGGCGGCCAGCGCCGTTCGCACCGGCTCCGGCACGGCGGTCGGTCTCCCGGTCGCCCGGTCGACGAAGAGGTGGACCGTCTCGCCCTCCACCGCGATCGCCCCGCCCGGCAGCAACACCTGGTAGGCGAACGTGCATCCCCGGCTCCTCACGGCGGCGAGTCGCGTCGCAACGCGGACGACGTCGCCGTACCGGGCCGGGCGCCGGAAACGCGCCGCGAGATCGCTGACGACGATGTTGACCCCCTCGGCCTCCATCCGGGCGTAGGGGTACCCGGCGGCGTCGCAGTACTCCGTCCGGCCCACCTCGAACCAGACGACGTACGAGCCGTGGTAGACGACTCCCTGGGCGTCGGTCTCCGCGTACCGGACCTTCACGTCGGTCTCGACCCAGCGTCCGTTCTCCACGCTTCGTAGACTACCCGAGCGTGCGCTCCTCCTCCGTCTTCCTGCGCGGCCCCGGCTGGAGGCTTCCGTCACCGCTCGACCTCAGCGACCCGATCGAGGTCCGCGAGGTGGCCCGCGACCGGCCGGAGGAGCTCCCTGCGCTCCTGGGCTGGCTCGACGAGGTCGCGGGCTCTCGCCGCCCGGATCGGATCGCGGCGGGCTTCCTGACGTACGAGGCGGGCGTGGCGCTGGAGGGCTCGCGGGACTTCTTCCGGCCTCCCTCGACGTGTCTCGCGTGGTTCGGGCTCTTCGAGATCGCGACCGGGCCGGGATCGGAGCCGCCCGCTTCGCCCGCGCCGGAGCCGGGCGGCGCGGGCGAGACCGGAGGGGAGCCGTCCGGTTCGCCCGGCCCGGAGCCGACTTCCGACCTGGACGTCGCGGGCTGGACCGCGGCCGTCGCCGAGCTCCGCGCCGGCATCGCGCGCGGGGACGTCTACCAGGCGAACCTCACGCGGCGGACGACCCGCACTCTGGAGGTCTCGCCACGCCGGCTCGCCGACCTCCTCTGGGAGGACAACCCGGTCCCGTACGCGATCTGCGTCGAGACGGGGCGGGCGGCCGTCGTCTCGAACTCGCCGGAGCTGTTCCTCGACGTCGACCCGTCGTCCCGGCGCGTCGCCTCCGCCCCGATCAAGGGGACCGTCCCGCGCCTTCTCGGCGGGAGCGAAGCAGCAGCTCGAACCGCCCTCCTCGATTCCGCAAAGGACGCCGCCGAGCACCTGATGATCGTCGACCTGATCCGCAACGACCTGGGGCGGGTCTGCGAGGCGGGGAGCGTCCAAGTCCCCCGGTTCCGGACCGTGCGGAGCTTCCGCCACCTCCACCACCTCGAGTCGACGGTGGAGGGGACGCTCCGGGCCGGGACCCGGGTCTCTGATCTCCTCCTCGCGACGCTTCCGGGCGGGTCGATCACGGGCGCGCCGAAACGGGCGGCGCTCGGCTTCATCCGGAGGCTCGAGCCGGTGGCGCGCGGCCCCTACACCGGCGCGGCCGGCTACGTACGCGGCGACGGGACGGTCGTCCTCGACGTCGCCATCCGCACCGCGGTCGTCACGGCGGGAACCGTCGCCTACCATGCCGGCGGCGGGATCGTCTGGGACTCGGACCCGGTGGCGGAGTGGGAGGAGACCGAGACGAAATCCCGCGAGTTCTTCCGGGCGCTGGCCGCGGCGGCGCGCCCGAGCGAGGTCCCATGAGCCCCGAACCCGTCCCTTTCGACTCTCCCGCCGTCGAGCGCGGCCTCGGCTTCTTCGAGACGATCCTCCTCGTCGGCCGGCGGGCCGTCCTCTGGGAACCCCACGCTCGCCGTCTCCTCGCGTCCCTCGCGGCGCTCGACCTGCCGGCGCCGTCGGACGAGGTCCTCGAATCGACGGCGCGCGCGGCCCTGGGAGGAGTCGAGGACGGCGACGGAGAGCGGGCCCTTCGCCTTTCCTGGATCGCCGTGGGGACGGACCCCGATTCGCCCGCCTCCTGGCGTCTCGACGCGTCGGTGAGAGCGATCCCCGCGAACACGCTCGCCCGGCGGGCCGGGTCGAGGGCCGTCACCGCCCCGGAGAGATTCCGCCGCGACTCTCCCGGGTTCAAGTCGACGAGCTACTTCGGCGCCGTCGCGGCGCTCCGGCACGCGCGGCGCTCCGGCGGCGACGAGGCCCTCTTCCGCGACGGCGGCCTCTACGTGGAAGGGGCGTCCACCGGGCTCGTCGCCTGGAACGGCGGCCGGCTCGCCGGGCTCGGGCCGGGCGGGCTCCCGTCGGTCACGGCCGAGGCCTTCCTCGAGGGCACGGGAGAGCGAAGGGGAGTCGCGCGGGAGGAGCTCTCCGCCGGCGCGATCCTCCTCGGCTCGCTGACGACGGCCGTCCCGCTCCTCTCCCTCGACGGAGAGGAGTGCGCTGTGCCGCCCGCCATGCTCCTGGCCTGCGAGTCGTTCCGCCAGCGCCTCCTGACCGACGCCGCATTGCAGAAAAAGCTCTAGACTGAAGGGAAGAGAGGCACGGTATGGCCACGAGAAAAGCGCGCCCGACACCCGCCGCGTCGAACGTCGTTCTCTTCACCGGATTCCCCGGCTTCATCGGGGCGCGGCTCATCCCGCGGCTCCTCGAGCTGAAGCCCGACACGGTCATCCACTGCCTCGTCCAGGAGAAGTTCCTCGACCTCGCGCGGAGCTCCGTGGACCAGCTCGCCCAGAGCCATCCCGGAACGAAGGGTCGCCTCGAGCTCGTGACGGGCGACATCACCGCCCCGGGCCTCGGCATCGGCGAGACCGAGGCGCGCCTCCTCCACCGGAAGCTCACGGGCTGCTACCACCTCGCGGCGGTCTACGACCTCACCGTGGCGCGCGAGGTCGCGATGAGGATCAACGTCGAGGGGACGCGGAACGTTCTCGGCTTCCTCGAGGAGTGCCCGCACCTGCGCCGGTTCGACTACGTCTCGACGGCCTACGTCTCCGGCACGGCCGTCGGCGCGTATCGGGAGACGGACCTCGACGTGGGGCAGTCGTTCAAGAACTACTACGAGGAAACGAAGTTCCTCGCCGAGGAGGCCGTGAAGGCGAGCGCGCTCCCGACCGCGACTTACCGGCCCGCGATCGTCGTGGGCGACTCGAAGACCGGCGAGACGGCCAAGTTCGACGGGCCCTACTTCGCGCTCAACGCGATGCGGCAGCTCCCTTCTCCCGGGGCCTTCGTGAAGGTCGGCTCCGGGACCGCCCCGGTGAACCTCGTCCCGGTCGACTACGTCCTCGAGGCGATGGCGCGGCTCTCGACGTGGGAGGGCTCTGTCGGAAAGACGTACCACCTGACCGACCCGAGCCCGCTCTCGGCCTACGAGATCGAGGAGCTCTTCGCGAAGGCCCTGGGCAAGCAGTTCCTCTACGTGCCGGTGCCGACCGTTCTCGCCAAGCTCCTCTTCTCGCCGAGGCCGGTCCAGGACTGGTTCGGAATGCCTGCGTCGACCGTCGAGTACTTCGACCACCCCGTGCGCTACGACAACTCGCAGGCGGCGGCGGACCTCGCGCCGTTCGGGGTCTCCTGCCCGCCCTTCACGGACTACGTCCAGAACCTCGTCGCCTTCTACCGCAAGCACGTCGAGAAGATCACCCGGGGAGCGATGATTTGAGGAAGGGGCTCCACCCGCCGGCCGGGCCGATCATCGACGGCCAGGACGTCGTCACGGGCAGGACCTTCTTCACTCGCAACCCGGCGACGGGAGAGAGGCTCGCCGAGATCCAGCGGGCCGGGGCCGACGAGATCGACGCGGCGGTGGCGGCGGCCGGAAAGGCGTTCCTCCACTGGGGAACGCGGGGCCCGAAGGAGAGACAGCGGCACCTCGCGAACCTCCTCGACGCTCTTCGCCGGTCGCACGACGACCTCTCGCGCCTCATCGCCCTCGAGCAGGGCAAGCCCGTCGCCGAGGCGCGCGCCCTCGACCTCGTCCCGGCCGCCGACGCGCTCCGCTACCTCTCCCGCTTCACGGAAGAGCTCCTCGCCCCGAAACCGGTCGACTACGAGCAGATCCTCTTCGCCCACAAGGCCGCGTCGTTCCGGTACGAGCCGCTCGGGGTCGTCGCGGTGATCACGCCCTGGAACTTCCCGTTCGCGATCCCGATGGTCGAGATCGCGGCCTGCCTCGCCGCGGGGAACACCGTCGTCCTCAAGCCCGCGTCCGCGACGGCGCAGACGGGCCTCGCCATCGGCGAGCTCTGCCGCCGGGCCGGTCTCCCGCCCGGGGTCGTCAACGTCGTCACGGCCTCCGGCTCCGACGTGGACCGTCTCCTCGAGCACCCCGGCATCGCGAAGATCCTGTTCACGGGCTCCGTCGAGGTCGGCGGGCACGTGATGCGAAAGGCCTCGGGGAACATCACCCCGTTCGTCCTCGAGCTGGGGGGCAAGGACGCCGCCGTCGTGGCGGCCGACGCGGACCTCGACCGGACGGCGAGCGGTCTCGTCTGGGGCGCCTTCGCGAACGCGGGCCAGGCGTGCGGTTCGATCGAGCGCGTCTACGCGGTGAGGAGCGTCGCCGACGAGCTGATCGAGAAGGTCGTCGCGAAGACCCGCCTCCTGCGACAGGGGGACCCTCTCGCCGAGGCGACGGACGTCGGGCCGATGACGACCGCCGAGCAGCGCGACTTCGTCGACGCCCAGGTGCGCGAGGCCGTCGCCCAGGGGGCCCGGGCGCTGACGGGCGGGGAACGGCCGGTCGCGAAGGGCTACTGGTTCCCGCCCACCGTCCTCGTCGGCGTGAACCACGAGATGCGGGTGATGCGGGAGGAGACGTTCGGCCCCGTGCTCCCGATCGTCGTCGTCGACAGCCTCGACGAGGCCGTGGCGCTCGCGAACGACTCCGAGTTCGGCCTGACCGCCTCCGGCTGGACCCGGTCGACGAAGACGGCGCAGAAGCTCGTCGAGGAGCTCCGGGCCGGGACGGTCACGATCAACGACCACCTCTTCTCCTTCGGGGAGCCGACGGCGACCTGGGGCGGGCTCGGCAAGTCGGGGATCGGCAGGAGCCACGGCGTCCACGGGCTGCTGGAGCTGGTGAACGTCAAGCACGTGAGCGTCGACCTCCAGGACTCCTCGGCCGCCCCGTGGTGGTACCCGTACGACGGCGGCTTCCAGGAGTTCATGAAGAAGGCCTTCGGCCTCCTCTACGCCCGCGACGCGCGGACCAAGATGACCGACGGCCTCGGCCTCCTCTCGAGCGGGAGGTTCTTCGGGTACGTGAAGGTCTCGAAGATCGCGACGAAGCTCGGCAAGGTGTTCTGAGCCCCGGACCGTCTCCCCGCCCTGTCTAGAATCCTCGCCGTGGTCCCTCCCGACCTCTCGTCCTACCCCGACCAGGCGGGGATCTACCTCTACAAGGACGCGAAGGGGAAGATCCTCTACGTCGGGAAGGCCCGCTCGATCCGCAAGCGCCTGGCCTCGTACTTCGCCGCGGGGCCGAAGCACCCGAAGACCGAGGCGCTGCTGGCGGAGTTCGCGACGATCGACACCGTCGTGGCGAACACCGAGAGCGAGGCCCTCGCCCTCGAGAACGCGTTCATCAAGAAGCACCGGCCCCGCTACAACATCCTCCTCCGGGACGACAAGACCTACCCGTACATCAAGGTGACGACGGGGGAGGAGTGGCCCCGGGCGTTCGTCACGCGGCGCGTCCTCAGGGACGGCCACAGCTATTTCGGCCCGTTCCTTCCCGCCCGGACCTGCCGGGGCGCGATGAAGATGGTCCAGCGGATGTTCCAGGTCCGCACGTGCCGAATCGAGATCGACGGGAACCTCCCCCGGCCCTGCCTCTACTACGACATGCACGCCTGCCTCGGCCCGTGCGTGGCGTCGCTCACGACGAAGGCCGACTACGACGAGGCCGTTCGCGACGTCCTCCTCTTTCTCTCCGGACGAAACGAGGAGCTGGTGCCCCGCCTGAGGGCGAGGATGGTGGCCGCGGCCGAGGCCGAGGGCTTCGAGATGGCGGCGGCCTACCGGGACTGCCTGAGGACGGTCGAGGAGCTCGCGCAGAAGCAGCGGGTCCAGTCGCTCGCGGGAGAGGACGTCGACGTCTTCGGCGACTTCACGGACGGCGGCAACCTCGCCGTCGCCGTCCTCCACGTGAGGGGAGGCGCGATCCTCGACAGCCGCGAGCTCTTCTGGGAGGGGCTCGGCGACGTCGACCCCGAGGAGTTCTGGGTGGCGCTCCTCTCGCAGTACTACGACGCGACGACCTTCCTGCCCCGGGAGGTCCACCTGCCCGACGAGGTCCCCGAGGAGGCGCTCGGGCCGGTCGAGACGTGGCTCTCGGAACGGCGCGGGACGCGTGTGGTGGTGCGGACGCCGAAGCGGGGCGCCGCCTTCGACCGCGTCAGGATCGCCCGCGACAACGCGAGGACGAGCCACGTCCGGCGGTTCCGGACCGTGCGGGAAGCGGGAGAGAAGGCGACCCTGGCGCTGGCGAAGGCGCTCGACCTCGACCGTCGCCCCGCGCGGATCGAGTGCTTCGACATCTCCCACCTTCAGGGAAGCGACACGTACGCCTCCTGCGTCGTCTTCGTGGACGGCTCCCCGGCGAAGGGGGAGTACCGGGCGTTCCGGATCGACCGCCCGGTGCCGGACGACTTTGCCTCGATCGCCGAGGCCGTCTCGCGCCGCTACGAGAGGCGGCGCGCGGAGGGAGAGCCTTTGCCGGACCTCCTCGTCATCGACGGGGGGAAGGGCCAGCTCTCGGCGGCCCTCGGCGCCCTCGACCGGATCGGAGTCGAGGTGCCGGCCGTCGGCCTCGCGAAGAGGGAAGAGGAGCTCTTCGTGCCGGGGCGCTCCCTGCCCCTCGTCCTCCCGCGACGGAACGCGGGCCTCAAGCTCCTGCAGCGCACCCGCGACGAAGCGCACCGCTTCGGCCTGAAGCACCACCGGCGCGCCCGTTCCCGGCGGACGCTCGAGAGCCCGCTCCTCGCGGCTCCCGGCCTGGGCCCCGCGTCGGTCCGGCGCCTCCTCGCCTTCTTCGGGAGCGAGGAGGCGGTCCTCGGCGCGACACCGGAGGCGCTGGCAGCGGCCGCCGGGAAAGCGACGGCGGGCAGGATCGAGCGATGGAGGGCTTCCCGAAGGGACACGGACCGTTAGAATCACCGAACATGGACACCTCGAAGACCGGTGGCGCTCCTATGTCGGGAGGCACGCTCGAGAAGACCGACCTCGCCGAGGTTCTGAGAGCGGCGTACGCCGGGCGCCGTCACGCGCAGGTCCTCGTGTCGCACCGCGGCGAGGAGCGGAGCTTCTGGTTCCGCCGGGGGCGCCTCGTCTCGGCCTCTTCGAACCGCGAGGCCCAGCTCGTGGGCGAGCTCCTCCGCGCGTTCGGCCTCGCCGACGAGTCGGTCCTCTTCTCCGCGTTCGAGAGGGCGCTGGCCGAGCCGGGCCGAGGCCTGGCGCACGCCCTTCGCGACTCCGGGGCCGTCGCCCCGTACGTCGCGGACGCGTGCGTCCGCGCGCTCGCGGAGAAAGTCCTCTACACGACGTTCCAGTGGAGCTCCGGAACTTTCGCGATCGTCCCCCTGGAAGCCCCGCCCGACGTCCCGACGGCGTTCGACCAGACCACGGCGACTCTGATCCTGGAAGGCCTTCGTCGGCGTCCCCCGGTCATCGGGGCGCCGCCGAAGATCCCGCCGAGGGCTCGTCCGGTCCTCTCGCCCGACCTCCTCGCACGGTACCAGGTCGCCGTCGTGACGCCGGAAGAGGCCGAGGCGCTCGAGGCCATCGACGGCTCGAAGCCGGCCGCGGACGTCTGCCTCGATTCTCGAATCCTCGAGCGCCTCGTGGCAGCGGGCTTCGTCTCCACGCCGGGCCCGGGCGCGAAGTTCGATCCCGCCACGGAGCCCATGGGGGTCGCCTCGCTGAACGTGGAGGTGGCCGGGACTCCACCCGGTCCGCGTCAGTCGGAGCTTCTCGAGGAGCACGCCCGGGTCGTCTGGAACACCTACCGGAGGCTCGACTGGATCACCGCGTACGAGGTCCTGGGAATCGGCGACGACGCCCAGGACGCTGACCTTCGACGCGGCGTGCACGAGAGAGGGAAGCTGTTCCACCCGGACAACGTCGTCCGCGCGACCCTCGGGGACGCCACGGAGGCGCTGGAGGCCCTGTTCTCCAAGGTCTGCATGGCCGACAAGGTCTTCGCGAGCCCGGCCGCCCGACAGGAGTACGACCGCTCGTTGAACCGCGGAACCCTTTCGGCTCCGGTGTCGTTCGGCGAGCCGACCCCCGAGATCCGGCGACAGGTCGCGAAGGCCAACTACGAAAGGGCCCGACGGCTCGTCGAGGCCGAGGACTACTTCCCCGCGTACGAGATGATGCGTTCGGCCGTCGAGTTCGACGCCGACCGGCCCGAGTACTGGATACTCCTGGCCAAGGTGCAGTCCCGCAACCCGAAGTGGGTGAGGCAGGCCACGGAGACGCTCCGCAGGGCCGCGGCACGGATCCCGGAGAACGTCGAGGTCTGGCTGGCCCTCGCGGAAGCCTGTTCCCGGGAGCGGAACGAGGTGGAGAGGGTCAAGGCGCTGAAGGAAGTCCTGAAGCTCGACCCGACGAACCGCAAGGCGACGAAGGCCCTCGCGGAGATCGCGGCGACGAAGCCGCGCTAGGAGCGCCCCGCGGAGCTATCCTCGGCCGATGGTGGAGATGGTGGCTCACTTCGGGACGGGGCTCGGGCTCGCGGCCGGCGCGGGGCTCAACGCCTACGCCGTCCTCCTCGTGTACGGCGGGATCGCCCGCCTCTTCCCGGAGGAGTTCCCGGGCGCCATCACGGGCTTTCTCGCCGAGCCCGCGACTCTCGCGGTCCTCCTCGGTCTCTACCTCCTCGAGTTCTTCGCCGACAAGATCCCGGGCCTCGACCACATCTGGGACGTGGTCCACACGGTCGTGAGACCCGTCGCCGGAGCGCTCCTCGCGATCGCCACGGTGGGTCCCGCCGGGGAGACGTCGATGACGATCCTCGCCGGGGGCGGCGGGGGAGTGACGGCCCTGGCGGCGCACCTCGTAAAGGGCACGGCCCGGCTGACCTCGACCGCGTTGACGGCGGGGGTCGCGAACGTCGCCCTCTCCCTCGCCGAGGACGTCCTCGCCGTGCTCCAGGCGATCGTGTCGGTCTTCCTGCCCCTCGTCGCCCTCGTCCTCGTCGTCGCCGTGGCGGGGTGCTTCCTCCTCTGCGTCCCGAAGCTGGCGCGCGGCGTGAACCTCTTCGCCCGCAGGAGCCCGAAAGCGGCCGCTAAGGCTCCCTGACGGCCCCCGGAACCTCCGGGGTATCCTCGGGCCGACTCGGGCCGGACGGGCGATCGCCGCTCGGACGGTCTGCCGAACGAGGGGAGGAAAGTCCGGACTCCAGCGAGCAGCGTGCCGGGGAAATCCCGGTCGGGGCGACCCGAAGGAAAGTGGCACAGAAAACAAACCGCCCCGGTTCCCGCGAGGGGCCGTGGTAAGGGTGAAAAGGTGCGGTAAGAGCGCACCGCGAACCCCGGCAACGGGGTCGGCAGGCCAAACCCCACGCGGAGCAAGGCCGAATAGGGGAACGGAAGGGGGGCTCGCCCCCGCGCCGCGAGGCGACGTTTCCGGGTTGGCTGCTCGAGCCCCGTCGAGAGGCGCGGGCCCAGAGGAATGATCGTCGGCCGGAAGGCGCGAGCCGACCGGTCACAGAATCCGGCTTACAGTCCGGCCCGAGTCATTTGTCAGAGGACAGGTGGGGGGGGTGCCGGGGGGGGCGCCCGCAAGCCCGCGCCTTGCCGCAGAATCCGTCCGTGGCCGAGCTGATCGACGGAAACAACCTGATGGGACAGCGGGGGGTGAGCCGCGACACCCTCGTTCGCGAGCTGGCGGACCTCGCGAGGGCGCGGGGAAAGAAGCTCGTCGTCGTCTTCGACGGGCCGCCGGATCACGGTCGGCCGAAGGTCCAGCCGCTCGGGGAGGTGACCGTCGTCTACGCCGCGCCCCTGAGCGCCGACGAGGAGATCGTCCGAAGGGTCCGCGAGGCGCGAGACCCGCGGGGCGTGACCGTCGTGACCGACGATCGAGTCCTCTCGGAGGCGGTCGATGCCGCGGGGGGACGCACGCTGCAGGTCGCGCCGTTCCGTTCGAGCGGGGTTCGCCGCCTGCAGAAGAAGGCCGTCGAGGGGGAGGAGAAGCGCACCCCGGGGGGCAGCGCGTCGGAGTGGGCGCGCTGGTTCAGCGACCCGCGGAACCGCATCGGATGAGCGGGCCGCTGCGACGCCCGGTGCGGCTCGCGCCGGGCGGCGTCGTCGGCGTGGCCGCGCTCTCGAGCGCCGTCCGCGAGGAGGACCTGTCCGCCGGCGTCGCCGCTCTCGGGTCCTACGGGTACCGCGTCCGGCTCGCCCCGAACGTCGTTTCTCGAGAGCCCCTTCTGGGCCTCGCGGGAGACGACGACGCCCGGCTGGACGGGTACCTCGCCCTGCTGCGGGATCCCGAGGTCGAGGCGATCCTGTTCGCCAGAGGAGGCTACGGCGCGACGCGACTCCTCGAGCGCCTGCCGGACGGACTGATCCGCGAGACGGCCAAGCTCCACTGCGGCTTCTCGGACCTCACAGCGCTGTCGGCCTTCCTCCGCGGCCGGTGCGGCCTCGTCTCCATCCACGGGCCGATGGTCGCCGCCGACCTGGCACGTCCGCCGGACCCCCTCACGGCCGCCTGGTTCCCGGCCCTTCTCGAAGGGCGGGCCCCCCGCGCGCTCGAGGTGCCGGGCGCCGACGTCCTGGTCCCGGGACGTGCCGAGGGCCCGCTGGTGGGAGGCTGCCTGTCGCTGCTGGCTGCGCTGGTCGGGACGCCGTGGGAGTTCGACTACGACGGCGCCCTTCTCTTCCTCGAGGAGGTGGGGGAGGAAGCCTACCGGGTCGACCGGATGCTCGGCACCCTGCTTTCCGCGGGGCGGTTCGAGCGTTTGGCCGGTATCATCGCGGGCTCGATGAGTCGCGTGACGTTCGGAGGTGTGGAGGATCCGGAAAGGCTCCGGTCGCTCCTCGCAGACCGGCTCGCCCCGCTCGGGGTCCCGGTCGCCCTCGGCCTTCCGTTCGGCCACGCCGGCCCGAACGTCCCGCTCCCGGTCGGAGCGCGAGCCTCGTGGGACGGCAGGAGCCGGACGCTCGGGCTCGAGGAGGAGTTCCTCTCGTGAAGATCGTTCTGAAGTCTGGCGGCGGAGCGGCGAGCTTCGAGGATTTCATCGTGAAGCTCCCGGCGGGAGCGACGATCTTCACCGAGGGGGATGTCGGGACGGACATGTTCGTCATCCAGTCGGGGTCGGTCGAGATCGCCAAGAGGCTGAAGGACGGCCTGCGGCCGCTCTCCGTCCTGGAGAAGGGCGACTTCTTCGGCGAGATGTCGATCCTCGAGGACGTCCCCCGCACGGCCGACGCGATCGCGAGGACCGACGTCGAGCTCGTGAGGATCAACCAGTCGACGTTCGACGAGATGCTCCGGCACAACGGCGAGATCGCCGTCCGGATGCTCAGGAAGCTCTCGCGCCGGCTGCGCGAGACGACCGCGATGCTGGAGGAGTCGACGGGCGCCGCCCCGGCGCTCGACGAGTCTTCCGACTTCTTCGCACGGGTCGACGCGCGCGATGAGATCTATAGGCTCGTTGCCGACGGCGGCGTGGAAGAGTTCTACCTCAACCGCGAGGCCGAGACGCTCGTCGGCAGGATCGACCCCGTGACCGGGATCCGGCCCGACGTCGACCTGACGAATCTCGACGGCCCGCGCTCCGTGTCCCGGCGCCACGCCAAGATCATCCGCGAGGGGGGCGAGTTCAAGGTCGTCGAGGAGATCGGGACGATGAACGGGACCTTCGTGAACGGGACCCGCATCGCCACGGGCGCCCCGACCGCGCTCCGCGACGGCGACCGGCTTCGTTTCGGGCTCGTCGACGTGACCTTCCGCGTGACCCAGAGCTGAGGGATGCCGCGCGCCGAGCGCGCCCGGGTCCCGCTGTCCCCGGCGTCGGCGCTCGCGGGGCTGCCCGGGATCGGCCCGGCGCGGGCCTCCGTCCTCGCGGACGCCGGGCTCGCGACCGTGCTCGACCTGTTGCTGGACCTTCCCGTCCGCCACGAGGACCGCGCCAGGTTCGGTCGCGTCGCGGACCTGGTCCCCGGCGGACCCGCCCTGACTCTCTCGGGGGCGATCGCCTCGGCCCGCCTCGTGAGGACGCGCCGTCGCGGCTTCTCGATCTACGAGGCGACGCTCGGGGACGGGAGCGGGTCCGTCGGGCTCGTCTTCTACAACCAGCCGTGGCTCGCCCGGTGGCTCGTCCCCGGGGCGAGGGTCTTCGTCCACGGGCGGGCCGTGGCGAAGCGAAAGGTCGTCGTGGAGTCGCCCCACGTGGAGCCGGAGCCGGAGGACGACGCCGATGCCGTGCTCTCGGTGGGGCGGGTCGTCCCGATCTACCGCACCCTGCCGGGACTCCCGCCTCGGATCCGTCGGCGGCTCGTGGCGCGCGCCCTCGAGGAAGCGGCCCCGCAGCTGCCGGAGCGCCTCCCGGCCGAGGTCGTCCGGGCGCTGGGGCTCCCGACGCTCCTCTCGTCGCTCTGCGAGGCCCATTTCCCGGGGAGCGCGGGCGGGGCGGCGGACCCCCGCCCCTGGACGGAGCGCACGTCGCCGCACCTTCGCCGGTTGGCCTTCGAAGAGCTCCTCGAGCTGCAGCTGGCGCTCGCGAGGAGGCGACGAGCGCGAGCGCTCAGGCCTGCGCCCCGGATCGAGGCCGACCCCCTCCTCCGGCGGAGGCTCGCGTCGATCCTCCCGTTCCCGCTCACCGCGGCGCAGCGAAACGCGATCCGCGAGATCGGCGCCGACCTCAGGTCCGGGCACCCGATGGCGCGCCTGCTGCAGGGCGACGTCGGCAGCGGAAAGACGATCGTCGCGGTCCTGGCGGCCCTCCTCGCCGCGTGGCGGGGCTTCCAGACGGCATTGGTGGCGCCCACGACGATCCTCGCCGAGCAGCACGCGGAGACGGTCTTTCGCCTCCTCTCGGGCACGGGCGTCGCGCCGGCTCTCCTGACGGCCCGCGTGACGGGGAAGCCGAGGGCGGCTCTCCTCGACGCCCTCGAGGAGGGAGAGGTCGGCGTCCTCGTCGGAACGCACGCCCTGCTCGAGAAACCGGTCGCGTTCCGGCGGCTCGGTCTCGTCGTGGTCGACGAGCAGCACCGGTTCGGCGTCGCGCAGCGGGCGACCCTGCCGTCCCGGGGCGCGGCGACGGGGGCGCACCCGCACGTCCTCGTCCTCTCCGCGACGCCGATCCCCCGCTCGCTCGCCCTCGCCCTCCACGGAGACCTCGACGTCTCGACGCTCGCCGAGAAGCCGCCGGGAAGGACTCCGGTCGCGACGCGGGTGGCGGGGGAGGAGGGGCGCGCGGACGCCTACCGGGAGCTGGCGCACGACCTCGAGTCCGGCGGCCGGGCCTACGTCGTCGTTCCGCTCGTCGAGGAGTCGGGCTCGATCGACGCCCGCTCGGTCGCCTCGTTCACGGAGGAGGTCGCGAGCCGGCTCCCGGGCCGCCGGGTGGGGGCGGTCCACGGAAGGATGCGGGCGGACGCCCGCGAGAGGGCGATGAGGCAGTTCGCGGCGGGGGAGCTCGACGTCCTCGTCGCGACGACGGTCGTCGAGGTCGGGATCGACGTTCCGGAGGCTTCGTTCCTCGTCGTGGAGAACGCGGAGCGTTTCGGCCTCGCCCAGCTCCACCAGCTGCGCGGCCGGATCGGCCGGGGAGCGCGGCGTTCGACCTGCGTCCTCCTCGCCGGGACGGGCGCCTCCGGCGAGGCGCTCTCGCGGCTCGCGGTCCTCGCGCGAACCGACGACGGCTTCGAGATCGCCGAGGAGGACCTGCGCCGGCGGGGCCCGGGGGAGGCGCTCGGCACGCGCCAGAGCGGGCTTCCCGACCTGCGCCTGGCAGACGTGATCGCCGACGGCCCGATTCTCGTCCACGCGCGCGAGGCGGCGGCCCGGCTCGTGGCCGACGGGGCCGCTGCCGCCTTCGAGGAACCGCTCCTCCTTCGCCGGGGCCTGACGTAGCCGGCTGCGCTGTGGCATCCTCGCGGCGTGGAGCTCTCGCTCGACACCGACGGGATCGTCGCGGCCCTGAGGGTCCGCGGCGAGGTGACGCTGACGGAGGCGTCGACGATCACCGAGTACCTGCGGGTGGCGCGGGACAACGGCGCCCTTCGGTGCGTCGTGGACCTCTCCTCCTGCACCTCCCTGCCGACGACCATCGTCGCCGTCCTGATGCGCGAGCAGGGGCGGTTCTCGGTCGCCGGGGGAGCGCTCGCCCTCTCCGGCGTCGGCGAGCAGAACCCGTTTCTCGCCCAGAGCGTGGCGGGCGGGCGCTTCGGTCACTATCGCACCGTGGAGGAGGGGATCGCCGCGGAGCGGCGTGCCGCGGGAGCGTCCATTGACGCCCCCGAAGGGGGCACGTAGGATCGGGCGTTTCCGGACGACCCTGCCGTGCCCGACGCGCCCGTCTCCCCAGAAAAGGTCCTCGAGATCGTCATCCAGGTGGTCGTCCTCCTGTTCGCGGTCTCCGTGCACGAGTCCGCCCACGGCTGGATGGCGCTCCGCTGCGGCGACACGACGGCCCGCGACCTGGGCCGGATCACGCTCAACCCGGTGAAGCACCTCGACCCCTTCGGGAGCCTCCTGGTGCCGGCGCTCCTCGCCTTCACGGGCGCCCCGGTCTTCGGGTGGGCCAAGCCGGTTCCCGTGTCGCTGCGCGGGGTGCCGAACCCGAGGAGGGCGAACCTCCTCGTCTCGGCGGCGGGCCCGATCTCGAACTTCGCGGTCGCGATCCTCGGGGCCGCCGCCTTCTTCGTCCTCCGGGCCTTCGCCCCGGCGGGGCCCGCGCTGCAGGAGTCGCTTTTCTATCCGCTCCTCCTCGTGGCCCTCTTCACGGTCGGCGTGAACGTCACGCTCGGTCTCTTCAACCTCATCCCGATCCCGCCGCTCGACGGCTTCGGCGTCGTCGAGAGCTTCGCCCCCGCCCGCTGGATCCGCGGCGTCATGTGGGTGCGGAAGTACGGGTTCATCGTCCTCGTCGTGGCGATCTTCACGGGGGGCCTCTCGGCCGTCCTGGGGCCGCCGCAGAGGTTCCTGTTCCAGCTCCTTCTCGGAGGTCCCTCTTGAGCGAACCGGCGAAGAAGATCGTCCTCTCGGGCCTGCGCCCGACGGGCCGCGTCCACCTCGGCAACTACTGGGGCGCGGTGAAGAACTGGGTCGACCTGCAGGACGACTACGACTGTCGCTACTTCGTCGCCGACCTGCACGCGCTGACGACCGACTACGCCGACACGTCGTCGATCCGGGAGTCGACGCTCGAGGCGGTCACCGACTGGCTTTCCGTGGGCCTCGACCCGGAGAAGGCGGTGATCTTCGTCCAGTCCCAGGTCCCCCAGACGGCCGAGCTGGCGCTCGTCTTCGGGATGATCACGCCGCTCGGCTGGCTCGAGCGGGTGCCGACCTACAAGGAGCAGCTCCAGGAGCTGCGCGAGAAGGACCTCGGCACCTACGGCTTCCTCGGCTACCCGGTCCTCATGACGGCCGACATCGCCCTCTACCGCGGGCACTACGTTCCCGTCGGCAAGGACCAGGAGAGCCACCTCGAGATCTGCCGCGAGATCGTCCGGCGCTTCAACGGGATGTACGGCGAGGTCTTTCCGGAGCCGCAGGCGCTCTTCACCGCGACGCCGAAGGTCCCCGGCCTCGACGGCAAGAAGATGTCCAAGAGCTACGGGAACACGATCGCCCTCTCGGACCCGGCCGAGGAGGTGACGAAGAAGGTCATGTCGATGGTGACCGATCCGCGCCGCGCCCGCCGGAGCGATCCGGGAAACCCGGACGAATGCAACCTCTTCCCGTTCCACAGGCTCTATTCGCGGCCGGAGGAGCAGGCGGAGATCGACCGCGGCTGCCGGTCGGCGTCACTCGGCTGCGTCGACTGCAAGAAGTGGCTCATCCGGAACATGAACGCCGCCCTCGACCCGGTCCGAGCGAAGCGCGCCGAGATCACGGCGAAGCCCGGCCACGTGCGCGAGGTCCTCGAGGAGGGGGGCGCGAAGGCCCGGACCCTCGCCTCGGAGACGATGCAGGGCGTCGCCGACGCGATGAAGCTCCTCTGATGCCGTCCCCTCGCTTCGCGCACGAGAACCGCCGGAAACCGCGGCCTGCGGCTGCCGGCTGAGGGCGTCGAGTGGCCGAAGGCATCCGGATCCCGATTCCGCCCGGAGCGGAGCTCGTCCAGCCGTACCCCGTGCACGTGCCGCAGTTCGAGGGCCCCCTCGACCTGCTCCTGCACCTGATCCGCAAGGAGGAGGTGGACCTCCGCGACATCCCCGTCGCGGACATCTGCCGCCAGTACCACGAGTACCTCCTCCTCATGCAGGAGCTCGACCTCGAGGTGGCGGCCGAGTTCCTCTACGTGGAGGCGCTCCTCGTCCAGATCAAGAGCCAGCTCGTCCTGCCGAGGACGCCGGGGCCGGACGGGGGAGAGGCGCCCGACCCTCGCGACGAGCTCGTCAACCGGCTCCTCCAGTACCGGAAGTTCAAGGGGGTGGCCGAGACCCTCCACGTGTACGAGATGGAGAGGATCGGCATGTACCCGCGGCCGGCCTATCGCCCCGAGGTCGAACCCGACGAGGAGGAGACCGACCTGTCGGAGGTCTCCCTCTTCGACCTGCTGACCCTCTTCAAGGGCGTGGTGGACCGCCACCGCGCCCTCAACCCGCCGGCGATGGCGATCGTCGCCCAGAAGTTCTCCATCCGGGAGAAGATGCAGGAGATGGCCGGGCGCGTGCGGGAAACGGGCCGGGTCTCGCTGTCGGAGGTCTTCCGGGAGCTCACTGGCCGCGCCGAGGCGATCGCCGTCTTCCTCGCCGTCCTCGAGCTCCTCCGGCTCCTCCTCGTCCGGGCGCTCCAGACCGAGGAGTTCGGGGAGATCTACCTCGAGCCGACCGGCGAGAACCTGACGCTCGAAGGCTACGAAGAGGAATACCGCTGAGACGATGACCGAAGAGCGAGACGACCCGAGCCCCGCACCTTCCCCGGAGACGACCGGCGGGCGGCAGGAGCCTTCCCCCGGGGACGGAGCTGCGACCGGACCGGAAACCGGCGGGACGATGCTCCCGGCGGACGCCCCCCTGGCCGGAGCGCCAGCCGACCCGCTTCCCGAGGCCCCTTCCGGCGAGGCCCTCGCCGAGGCGGCGCCGCTCGTGGAGGCGCTCCTGTTCGCGTCGTCGAGGCCCGTCACCCTCGAGAAGCTCGCGGAGGCGGCGGAGCTGCCCGAGAAGCTCGTGGAGGAGGCCGTTGCCCGCCTCGAGGAGACCTGCGCGCTCCAGGGCCGCGGCGTACGCATCGACCGCGTCGCCGGCGGACTCCGCCTCGTGACGCGTCCCGAGTACGATTACCCCGTCCGGCGGCTCCTCGGCCTGGACGGAAAGACGAAGCTCTCGATGGCCGCTCTCGAGACCCTCGCGATCGTTTCCTACCGGCAGCCCGTGACCGGGCCCGAGATCGCCGAGCTCAGGGGAGTGAACTCGTCGTCCTCCCTGCGCACGCTCCTCGACCGGAAGCTGATCACGACGGCCGGCAGGAAAGAGGTCGTCGGCACGCCGTTCCTCTACAAGACGACGAAGGAGTTCCTCGTCCACTTCGGCCTGAAGGGTCTCGGCGACCTTCCGAAGCCCGAGGAGCTCGAGGCGATCTACGGCCTCGAGGCCCCGAGGCCCGACCCCGCGCAGACGGAGCTGTTCCACGTGGACGAGGCGACGGGCGAGGTGGAAGAGGCGGTCGGGATCGATTCCGGGGAAGAGGCCGCGGCCGACGCGCCGCCGGCCGGCGAAGGGAGCGAGCCCGGCCCTTCCGAGACCCCGGGTCCGAAGGAGGAGCAGAGCCATGGCGACTGAACGTCTGCAGAAGGTCCTCGCGGCGGCGGGAGTCGCCTCGCGCCGCGCCGCCGAGGAGATGATCCTCGAGGGCCGCGTGACCGTGAATGGGAAGAGGATCACCGAGCTCGGGACGAAGGCGGACCCCGCCGTCGACCACGTCAAGGTGGACGGGAAGAGGATCCGCGCGGCGGCCCCGTACCGTTACATCCTGATGAACAAGCCCCGCGGGGTCGTCGTCACCCGCGACGACCCCCAGAGGCGGCCTACGGTCTACGTCCTCCTCGGGACGCGCGTCTCCGAGCCCGTCGTGCCGGTCGGCCGGCTCGACTTCGACTCGGAGGGGCTGATCCTGCTCACGAACGACGGGCCGCTCGCCTACCGGATCGCGCACCCGTCCGGCGGTTGCCAGAAGGAGTACGAGGTCAAGGTCTCGGGTGTCCCGACGCCCACGAAGATCGCGCGGCTCGCCCGCGGCGTCCTCCTCGACGGCGTCCGGACGGCGCCCGCCACCGTCGAGCTGATCGACACCACCCCGGAGAAGGACGGGATGGGAGGAAACGCCTGGCTGCGCGTCGTCCTCGGCGAGGGCCGGTCGCGTCAGGTCCGGAAGATGCTGGAATCGGTCGGGCACAAGGTCTCGAAGCTCCGGCGCGTGGCCATCGGCCCGATCCGCGACAAGAGCATTCCTCCCGGGGGCTTCCGTGACCTCTCGCCCGGGGAGCTCGAGGCCCTTCGGGCCGTCAGGCCCGCCCCGAAACCCGCGAGGGCGGCGCGGACGAAACCGGCGCCGAGGCCGGGGCCGGGACCCGGGGCGAAGCCCGCCCGCCGGCCCGACACCACGCCCGTACGAGGGCCCGGGACCCCGAAGGCCGGGGCTCGCGGCGGGCGCCGAGAGGTGAAGCGATGAGACCCTCCCCCCGTCCCGCAGTCCAGAAGCTGGCCCCGTACGTGCCCGGGAGGCCCATCGAGGAGATCGAGGCCCAGTACGGCGTCTCCGGGGCCCTCAAGCTCGCCTCCAACGAGAACCCGATCGGCCCCTCGCCGAAGGGCGTCGCCGCGGCCATCGCCGCCGCGTCTTCCGTTCACATCTATCCCGACGGCTCCGGGACGTTCCTCCGCCGGGCCCTGTCCGAGCGCCACGGCGTCCCCGCCGACCAGATCCTCCTGGGTTCCGGCTCCTGCGAGCTGATCGACATCTGCGTGCGCGCCTTCGTCGACCCGGGCGAAGAGGTCGTCGTCCCGGCGGGGATCTTCCGGATGTTCCCCGTCGCGGTCGGCCGCGCCGGCGGGACGTTCGTCGAAGTCCCCACCCGGCCGGGATTCAAGCCCGACGTCGACGCGATCCTGCGCCGCATCGGGCCCCAGACGAAGATCGTCGCGCTCGCGAACCCGAACAACCCGACGGGCGCGTACGTGACGAAGACCGAGCTCGCCGAGCTCTTCGCCGGCCTCCCCGAACACGTCGTCGCCGTCGTGGACGAGGCGTACTTCGAGTTCGCGACGGAGACCCCGGACTACCCGGACGCGCTCGAGTACCTGAGGGCCGGGCAGAGCGTCGCCGTCCTCAGGACGTTCTCGAAGATCTACGGCCTCGCGGGCCTCAGGATCGGCTACGCCTTCGCCTCCCCGGACGTCGCCGCGGCGATGAACAAGGTGCGGGAGCCCTTCAACACGACGAGCCTCGCCCAGGCCGCCGCGCTCGCGGCCCTCTCCGACGAGGAGCACTGCGAGAGGACGCGAGCCCTCGTGCGCGCCGAGCGCCCGTTCCTCGCGGCCCAGCTCGAAAAGCGGCACGCCGTCGTTCACCCCTCGCTCGGGAACTTCCTGCTCGTGGAGCTGCCGATCCCGTACGCCCCCGTCGACCCGGAGTTCGCCCGACGCGGCGTGATCCTCCGGCCGATGGGCTCGTGGGGCTTTCCCCACGCCTTCCGGCTCTCGGTCGGAACCCGTGAGGAGAACCTCCGTTTCCTCGCCGTCTTCGACGAGCTGCTCTCGGAAGGGCGGCTCGGGCTGGCGGCAGGATCGGTCGTGACCGCCGGATGATCGTCGTCGCCATCGACGGCCCGTCGGGGGTGGGGAAGTCGACGGTGGGCAGGGCGCTCGCCGCCCGGCTCGGCGTTCCCTACCTCGACACCGGCGCCATGTACCGGGCGATCGGGCTCCGCGCGAGGCGGGACGGGATCTCGCTGCCGATCGACGACCCCGACCGCGTCGGCCGCCTCTGCGAGGAGGCCGACGTCCGCGTGACCGGAACGGGCGGCGACGTGAGGACCTTTCTCGACGGGGAGGACGTCTCCGAGGAGATTCGCCAGCCCGAGGTCTCGCTCTACGCCTCGGCCGTCGCGGCGATCCCCCGGGTCCGGCGCCGGCTCGCGGCGCGGCAGCGCGAGATGGCCCTTGCCGGGGGAGGCGTCCTGGAAGGGCGGGACATCGGGACGAGGGTCGTCCCGGAGGCGACCGCGAAGTTCTTCCTCACGGCGAGGCCCGAGGTCCGTGCCCGCCGGCGCTTCGAGGAGCTTTCGAGGAAGGGGACGCCGCAGGGTCTCGAGGCGGTCAGGGAGGAGATGGAGGCGCGCGACCGGGCGGATTCGACCCGGGCCGACTCGCCTCTCGCCTGCGACGAGAGCTACTTCGTGGTGGACACCTCGGACATGGGGCCGGAAGAGGTCGCCGAGGCGCTCCGGGAGCGCATCGTCGCCCCGAAGGACGGTTGACCTGCCGGGGTCCTGCGTCTAACATTCCCGGTTCGGGCCGCTAACTCAAGTATCTTGAGCCGTCTCCGCGAGCCCTCGAGAAGGTGGAATTCATGCCGTCGGAGGACCAGAAGATCACGCCCATCCGGAAGCCGGAGGAGGCTGCCGACGCGAACAACGAGTTCGCGCGGCTGCTCGCAGAGAGCGAGCGTTCCCTCGCCGAGGGAGAGCTGATCCGCGGGCGTGTCATCCAGGTCACGAACGACGAGATCCTCGTCGACATCGGCTACAAGTCGGAGGGGATGATCCCGAGGTCGGAGTTCGCTCACGCGCCCGACCGCCTTCCGCAGGCCGGACAGGAGATCGACGCCATCGTCGACCGGCGAGAGGACTCTTCGGGCTACGTGGTCCTCTCACACGAGAAGGCCCGCCGCATCCGTGCCTGGGACTCCATCGAGGTCGCCTTCAAGGAGACTCAGGCCGTCAAGGGGAAGGTCCTCGAGCGCGTCAAGGGCGGGCTCTCCGTCGACATCGGCGTCCGCGCCTTCCTCCCGGGCTCGCTCGCCGACATCCGGCCCCTGAAGAACCTCGACGTCCTTCGCGGCCGCGAGCTCGAGTTCCGCATCGTCAGCTTCGACAAGAAGCGCGGCAACATCGTCCTCTCGCGCAAGGCCCTGATGGAAGAGGTCGCCGACGCGAGGAAGAACGAGGCCGCCCAGGCCCTCGCCGACGGCCGGACGCTCCACGGCGTCGTGAAGAACCTCACCGAGTACGGCGCCTTCGTCGACCTCGGCGGCATCGACGGCCTGCTGCACGTGACCGACATCTCCTGGGGCCGGCTCGGCCACCCCTCCGAGGCGCTTCACGTCGGGCAGGAGGTCGAGGTCAAGGTCCTCAAGTTCGACGCCGACTCGGGCCGGATCTCGCTCGGCATGAAGCAGCTCAAGCCCGACCCGTGGCAGGACCTCCCGGCGCACTACCCGGTCGGCGCCAGGGTCCGTGGCAAGGTCGTCTCCCTCACCGACTACGGCGCGTTCGTCGAGCTCGAGGAGGGCGTCGAGGGCCTCATCCACGTCAGCGAGATGTCGTGGACGAAGAAGGTCAAGAACCCCGCGAAGCTCCTCAATGTCGGGGACACCGTCGAAGCGGTCATCGCCGACGTCAACCCCGAGACGCGCCGCCTCTCGCTCTCGCTCCGCGCCACAGAGCCGAACCCGTGGGAGATGCTCGCCGAGAAGTACCACATCGGTGACCGGATCCAGGGCGTCGTCCGCAACCTCACCGACTTCGGCGCCTTCGTCGAGATCGAGGAGGGGATCGACGGCCTCGTCCACATCTCCGACATGTCCTGGGGCCGGCGCGTGAAGCACCCCTCGGAGGTCGTCAAGAAGGGCGACCAGATCCAGGCCGTCCTCACGGCCGTGGACGTCGAGAACCGCAGGATCAGCCTTTCGATCAAGGAGTTCCGCCCGAACGAGTGGGAGGAGTTCTCCCGCGATCACAAGCCCGGCGACGTCGTCGACGGACAGGTCGCGAAGGTCGCCGACTTCGGCGTCTTCGTGCGCCTCCCGCTCGGTCTCGAAGGCCTGATGCACGTCTCGGAGACCGACGTCCTGCGCGGCCAGAAGCTCACGGACGAGTTCAGCGAGGGCGACGCCATCCGCGTGCGGATTCTCCGGATCGAGGTGGACGAGCAGCGGATCGGCCTTTCGATGCGCGACGTCCCGCAGCCCGACCCGAGCGAGGCCGCGGCCGAGCCGGTCGCCGAGGACGAGGCCGCCGCCGAGGATGTGCCTGCCGTCGAGGAGGAGGCCGTCGCCGAGGCGGGCGAGGTCGCCGTCGCCGCGGAGCCGGAGGCCGTGACGTCCGAGGAAGTCGAGACGAAGGCTGCCCCCGGAAACACCACCACGGGCGACTGACGTTCACGGCGCCGACGAGGCGACGCCGTGGGGAGAGCCGTCGAGGAGGCGCTCCCCCGAGGGGAGGAGATGGAACGCGACACCCAGGGCGTCAGCCGGGCGGAGGGGACGACCACGAAGGCCGATCTCGTGGAAGAGGTGGCGCGTTCGGCGGAGCTCACGAAGAAGCAGGCTGAAGCCGTCGTCGAGTCCGTCTTCCAAGGGATCATCGCTTCGCTCCGGGCCGGTCAGAAGATCGAGCTGAGGGGGTTCGGGAGCTTCAAGCTCCGGCAGCGCGGCGCCCGCGTGGCGCGGAACCCCAAAAAGAGCGGGGTCAAGGTCCACGTGCCGCCCAAGCTGGTGCCGTACTTCAAGCCCGGCAAGAAGCTGAAGGAGCTGATCAACGAGGAGGCGCCGGCCCCCGAGGCGGCCCCGGCGGCAGCCTCGGCCTTCCCGGAGGGATGAACGACGTCCTCTTCACGCCCTGGCGGATGGCCTACCTGACGGGCAGCTCGCCTTCCGGTCCTCCCGGATGCCTCTTCTGTGATCTCCAGGGCCTCGGCGACGCCGAGGCCCTGATCGTCGAGCGGGGAAGGTCCGTCTACGCGGTCCTGAACCGCTTTCCCTACTCGAACGGCCACGTCATGGTCGCCCCCTTCGCCCACAGGGCGACCCTTCCCGATCTCTCCCGCGACGAGAGAATCGAGCTGATGGACGTGGCGGCCCGGATGGAGGAGGCTCTGCGGGCGGAGTACGCGCCCCACGGCCTGAACGCCGGCCTGAACCTGGGACGGTGCGCCGGGGCCGGGGTGCCCGGCCACCTGCACCTCCACCTCGTTCCCCGCTGGGACGGCGACACGAACTTCATGTCCGTCGTGTCGGGGACGCGGATCGTTCCGGAGGACCTCGGCGTCACCTGGCGGCGGCTCCGGACCCGCCTCGGCACGGAGGAGGGACGCCCCTGAGGGACGCGCCCCGCTCCGCCGCTGCCCGCGTCCTCGCGGTCCTGCTCGCCCTCCTCGTCCCCGGCCTCGGTCACGCCTGGGCAGGGCGTCGGGCCAGGGGCGCTGCCTTCTTCGTCCTCGTCGGGGCGGCCTTCGCCATCGGCCTCGCGCTGGGGGGCTCCCTCGGGACGTTCTCCGCGGGCGGCGTCGGAGCGCTCCTCGCGACGGCGGCGACCCATGCCGTCGTCGCCCCGTCCCTGCTGGCAAAGGCGGCGGGACTCGGCTCCGGCACCCCTGCCTCGCCCTCGTTCGAGGTCGCGACGACCTACCTCGTCGTCGCGGGGGTCATGAACGTCCTTCTCGCTCTCGACGCCTGGGACGTGGCGGGGGAGCGCGGGAGGTGACGGCCGCCCCGCTCGCCGACCACGTCCTGCACCTCGTCGTCCTCGGGACGATCGTCTCCGCGTTCTTCGCCCTGCTCTGGCGCGACGACGCGAGAGCCCGGCGCATCTTCTTCGCACGGATGTGGACCGCCCTCGTGGGCGGGTCGTTCGCGGCCGCCTGGGCGATGTCGCTCGTCGGGGGACGGTGAAACGGTGAAGCTCCTCCTCTCCGCCGGCGAGGTCTCCGGAGACCAGCACGGCGCGGCCCTCCTCGCCGCGCTGCGGGAGCGCGCGCCGGGACTCGAGGTCGTCGGGCTGGCCGGAGACCGGTGCGAGGCCGAGGGGATGCGCCTCCTCGCGCACCAGAAGGACCTGGCGATCATCGGCGTCGTGGAGGCGCTCGGGAAGATCCGGCTCGCGCGGCGCCTCCTCCGGGACCTGACGACCGCCGCCGCGCAGGCCCGGGTCGACGCCGCCGTCCTCATCGACTCGCCGGACTTCCACCTCCCGCTCGCCCGGCGCCTCGCGAAGGCGGGCATTCCCGTCGTCTTCTACGTCTCGCCCCAGGTCTGGGCGTGGAGGAGCGGGCGGGCAAAGGCCCTGGCGCGACTCGGCCGCGGCGTCCTCACGCTCTTCCGATTCGAGAAGGCCTGGTACGACCGGCGCGGACTGGGCGAACGCGTGACCTGGGTGGGACACCCGCTCGTCGACGAAGCGGAGAGGGAGCTCTCCGTCCCGGCGGCGCCGCCGCCCGCGGGACGGCGCCGCCTCGTCCTCATGCCCGGGTCGCGCACGGGAGAGATCCGGCGCCTCCTCCCTCTCCTGCGCGACGCCGTCGCGCTCCTCGTCGCCCGACGGAGCGACCTCGACGTGGTCCTCGTGAAGGCCGACTCGGTCCCCGGGGGGCTTGTCGAAGAGATCGTCGGCGAGGCGCTCCCTCGCTGGACGGTCGTCTCCGGGCCGCACCTGTCCCTCCTCGCCGCCTCGGACGTCCTCGTCGTGGCGTCGGGCACCGCGACCGTGGAGGGGCTTCTCGCCGGGGTCCCGATGGTGGTCGTCTACCGCGTCGCCACGCTCAGCTACCTCCTCGCCAAGCTCCTGGTGAAGGTTCCGAATGTGGCGATGGCGAACATCCTCTCCGACCCGGGAGACGGCTCGCAGTCGGTTCCCGAGCTGATCCAGGGCGCGGCCACACCCGCGCGCATCGCCGGCGAGGTGGAGCGCTTCCTCGCCGACCCGGAGCGGGCGGCCGAAGCCCGGCGGCGCCTCGCCCTGGGACGCGAGGAGCTCGGCCCCCCCGGAGCGCCCGCCCGTACGGCCGAGGCCGTGCTCTCCCTCGTCGGCGGGGGCCGGCCGTGAACGACTTCACCCGTCTCGCCCGCTTCTTCCGGCCGCACGCGAAGTCCGCGCTCGTCGCCGTTCTCGCGATGCTGGGCGTGGCCCTCTTCACGACTCTCGTCGCCTACCTGTTCGGTCCGCTCTTCGACCAGGTCCTCACGCCCGGGCAGAGCGAGACCGTGCAGAAGGAGCTCGCCGCGGACCCGGCAGGGCGCGCCCTCGGGAAGGCCCTCGGGGCGAGCGAGCAGGTGCGGAAGACGGCAGTGATCCGCTGGCTCGACCAGGGGCTCCTCGACCTCCAGGACGCCGTGGGCGTGACCGAGGAGAATCGCGCCGTCGCGTTGCCCGTCCTCCTCCTCGCGGCCTTCGTCCTGAAGAACCTCTGCGCCTTCGCCGCCGAGTACCGCTTCAACGCCGTCGGCCTCGCCTTCGTGCGGGACGTGAGACGGCTCGTCTACGAACGGCTCCTCGGGCAGTCGGGCGACTTCCACGCGAAGAACCCTTCGGGCGATCTCATCTCGCGGGTGACGGGGGACGTCGACCGGATCCAGAGCCTCTTCGGGACCGACCTCGCCGACCTCGTCCAGTCCGTCGCGACCCTGGCGGGGCTCTCGGTCCTCGTCGTCTCGCGTTCGCCTCAGCTGACGCTCGTCGCCCTCGTGGTGGCTCCGGCGATCGTCGTCCCGGTGGTCCTGATCGCGAACCGCCTCCGCCGGATCTCGAAGGCCGGGCGCGAGCGGATGGGCGACCTCACCGGGGTCCTCTCCGAGACGCTTCGCGGCCACCGCGTCGTCCAGGCCTACGGTGCCGAGCGCTACGAGGCCGACCGTTTCGGGGAGGTGAACCAGCGGACGTTTCGCCTCCTCCGGAAGGGCGCCGGCGTCATGGCCCTCTCCTCGCCTCTCGTCGAGACGGCCTCGGTCCTGGCCTTCCTCGTCCTCCTCGGTTACGCGGGCAGGAGGATCGAAGCCGGGACGATGACGCTGGGTGCGTTCGTCTCCTTCGGCGTCGGGCTGGTGATGATGTACCAGCCGTTCAAGCGGGCGACCCGGATCAACCTGGCCCTGCAGCAGGCGCTCGCCTCCGCCCGGCGGCTCTTCGAGGTGCTCGACGCGCCGGTCGTGGTGGTCGACCGGCCCGGCGCCGCGGCGCTGCGCCCGTTCGAGAGGGAGGTCCGTTTCGACGGGGTCTCCTTCTCCTACCCGGGAGGGCCCGACGTCCTCTCCGCCGTCGACCTCGTCGTCCCGCGAGGCTCGGTGACGGCCCTCGTGGGCCCCTCGGGCGCAGGGAAGACGACTCTGGCGAACCTGCTTCCCCGTTTCATGGACGTGACGTCCGGGCGGATCACGATCGACGGCGTCGACGTCCGCGACGTGACCCTCGCCTCGCTCCGCGGATCGATGGCCCTCGTCACCCAGGAGGTCATCCTGTTCGACGACACGGTCCGCCGGAACGTCGCCTACGGCCTCGTGGACGTCCCGGAGGCCCGGGTCCGCGCGGCGCTGGCCGCCGCGAACGCGGAAGAGTTCGTCGACGCGCTTCCGATGGGGCTCGACACGCGGGTCGGCGAGGCCGGCGGGCGCCTCTCGGGCGGCCAGAGGCAGAGACTCGCCATCGCGCGGGCGCTGCTGAAAGACCCGCCCCTCCTCATCCTCGACGAGGCGACCTCGGCGCTCGACACCGAGAGCGAGCGCGCCGTGCAGGACGCGCTGGAACGCCTCATGGCGGGGCGGACGACCCTCGTCATCGCCCACCGTCTCTCGACCGTGCGGCGCGCCGACCAGATCGTCGTACTCGACCGCGGCCGCATCGTGGAACGCGGTCGTCACGCCGAGCTCCTCGAGCTCGGAGGCGTCTACCGGAGGCTGCACGATCTGGCTGCCTTCGAAGGGGAGAATCGCCCATGAAGTCGATGACCGGTTTCGGCCGCGCCCAGGAGGCCCTTCCGGACGGGACACAGGTCTCGGTCACGGTCCGGGGGGTCAACCACCGATTCCTAGACCTCTCCCTGAAGATGAGGGACGACCTGGGCGCGCTGGAAGCCCCGCTCAGGAAGCTCGTCTCCTCGACCGTGGCGCGGGGGCACGTGGACCTCTCGGTCCGCGTCTCGCGTCCCGCAGGAGGGGCCGTGTCGCTCGACGGTCCGACGGCGGGGCGCTACGCCGAGGAGTGGCGACGGCTCGCCGGCGAGCACGCGCTGCCGGGCGAACTCACGGCCCGAGACATCCTCTCGCTGCCGGGAGTCGTTCGCGTGGCCGAGGACGAGGCGGGAGAAGCCCTCGGATCGGGCATCGTCGGCGCGGCGTCGGCCGCCCTCGCCGACTTCGACGCCTCGCGCAGGCGCGAAGGGGCCGCCCTGAAGGCCGCCCTGGAGGCGATCCTCGACCGCCTCGAGGCCGGGATCTCCCGCGTCGCCGAGGCGCGCGAGGGGCTCGCCGAGAGGCTTCTCGCCCAGCTCGGCGAGCGGGTTGCAAAGCTCGCCGCCGGCGTTCCGCTCGACGAGGCGCGCCTCGCGCAGGAGGTCGCTCTCCTGGCCGACCGGGCGGACATCAGCGAGGAGATCGACCGTTTCCGGGCGCACCTCGTCGAGGCGCGACGACTCCTCGCGGGCGGAGCGGCCGCGGGCAAACGCCTCGACGTCCTGACCCAGGAGCTCCACCGCGAGGCGAACACGGGCAGCCAGAAGGCCCGCGAGCTTCCCCTGACCCGGGTCCTCCTCGATCTGAAGTCGGACGTCGAGGCCCTGAAGGAACAGATCCAGAACGTGGAGTGACCGTGAGACCCGCAGGAGACCTGTTCATCGTCTCGTCCCCGTCCGGCGCCGGAAAGACGACGCTCATCCGGCGGATCCTGGCCGACCCCGTCTTCGCCGGGTCCATCTACTTCTCCGTGTCCCACACGACCCGCGCCCCCCGTCCCGGGGAGGTCCACGGGAGGGAGTACTTCTTCGTCTCCAACGAGGAGTTCGAGTCGCTCTCGGCCCGGGACGGCTTCCTCGAGCACGCCGTCTACGACGGGAACCGCTACGGGACGTCGCGCGGGGAGGTGGAGGCTCGCCTCTCCGCCGGATTGGACGTCCTCCTCGACATCGACGTCCAGGGGGCGCGCCAGGTCCGGTCAAGGATGCCCGACGTCGTCAAGGTCTTCGTCTTCCCCCCCTCCCGCGAGGTCCTCGAGGCCCGCCTGAAGGCCCGGGGGCACAACTCTCCCGAGTCGATCGCACGGAGGCTCGAGGCGGCGGCCCGGGAGATGGGGGAGTTCGGCGAATACGACTATGCGATAATCAACGAGGTCCTCGACGCGGCCGTGGATGAGTTGCGGTCCATCGTCGTGGCCCGGCGCTCGAGTCGCCGGCGGCGGCAGGAGCGCCTGGAGGCCATCCTGAGGACCTTCCCCGCCTGACGCGGGGCCGCCGGGACGAAGCACGAATAACCCAACGAGGACGGAGCCATCGCGATGACCGAATCCCCCGAGACGACCGAATCCCCCGAGACGACCCTGACCAGCCCCGAGATCGAGTCGAAGTTCCGGCTCGTCCACATCGCCTCCAGGCGCGCCGAGCAGCTGATGCTGGGCGCCCGGCCGAAGCTCGAGACGAAGCACACGAAGTACTCGCGCATCGCCCTCGACGAGGTCGCCAGCGGCCTCGTGAAGTGGCAGCTGGGCCAGAGGGGCGTCGACCCGGAGGCCGAGGTGCAGGGTGAGCCTCTCGAGGCGATCGACCCGCTCCCGCTCATCACGCCCGAGCCGTAGCGATTCGGCGTGACCGGAGGCGCCTCACCGGCCCCGCGAGTCCTCCTCGGCGTCAGCGGCGGAATCGCGGCCTACAAGTCCGCCGAGATCGTCCGGCTCCTCGTCGAAAAGGGGGCGTCCGTACGGGTCCTGATGACGCCCGCCGCCCAGCGCTTCATCACGCCGCTGACGCTCTCGGTCCTCTCGAAGGCGCCGGTCGTCGCCGACCTCTGGGATCCCGCCTCCGGCGCCGTCGACCACATCGAGCTCGCCCGCTGGGGAGAGGTCCTGGCGGTGGCCCCCGCGACCGCCGACGTCCTCGCGAAGATGGCGCGGGGCATCGGGGACGAGGCGCTCTCGACCTACGCTCTCGCGCACCGCCGGGCCATCGTCGTCGCCCCCGCGATGAACACCTGGATGTGGGCCCACCCCGCGACCCAGGAGAACGTGAAGATCCTCAGGGGACGCGGCGCCGTCGTCGTCGAACCCGAATCGGGAGACCTCGCCTGCGGCGACGTCGGTCCCGGACGGATGGCCCCTCCTTCCCGGCTCGTCGATGCCGTTCTCGGCGCGGCCCGCGTCTCGAGGAGCCTCGCCGGGCGGCGCATCGTCGTGACGGCCGGACCGACGCGCGAGCCCATCGACCCCGTGAGGTTCCTGACGAACCGCAGCTCGGGCCGGATGGGCTACGCCCTCGCCCGCGAGGCCGAGAAGCGCGGGGCCGAGGTCGTACTGGTGAGCGGGCCCGTTTCCATCGACCCTCCGCCCAACGTGCGCCTCCTGCGCGTCGACCGGACCTCCGAGATGCGGGAGGCCGTCCTCGGGGAGCTCCCGTCGGCCGACGCCCTCGTCATGGCGGCCGCCCCGGCGGACTTTCAGGCCGAGGCATTCACTCCCAGGAAGATCAAGAGGGCCGGTGGAATCCCCGAGATCCGCCTCGCGCTCGCTCCAGACATCCTCGCCGCCGTTCGGGACCTGCGTACTCCCCGCCAGGTCGTCGTCGCCTTCGCGGCCGAGACCGACGACCTGGCCGGCAACGCCCGCCGGAAGCTCCTCGAGAAAGGGGCGGATCTCCTCGTCGCAAACGACGTCTCCCGCTCCGGCATCGGATTCGACAGCGAGGAGAACGAGGTCCTCCTTCTCGCCGCCGGGGAGTCGGAGCCGGTCGCCGTGCCCCGGGCGGCCAAGTCCGTGGTGGCCGCCCGCATTCTCGAGCGCCTCGCGGCGCTCCTCGACGAAAGATGCCCACGCGCACCCGTCGCCCCCGCCGCGCCGACGCCCTGACCGCCGCACTGGGGTACTTCCGCGACCTCGGCGTGCGGGACGTCCTTTTGCCGCCGCCGTCCGGAGCCCCGCTCCCCGAGGGGGCGGGGGCGGCCGCGGCCGTCATCGGCGGGTCTTCCGGCCCGGAGACGAGATCTGCATCCCCGGTCAATCCCGCCCCCGCCGCCTTCGGGGACCTCGAATCGATCCGGGCGGCCGTCGCCTCCTGCCAGCTCTGCGGGCTCTGCCGCACGCGGACGCAGACCGTCTTCTCGGACGGCGGCGGGCGAAGCCGCCTCATGTTCGTGGGGGAGGCCCCGGGGGCCGACGAGGACGCCTCGGGCGTGCCGTTCGTCGGCCGCGCGGGACAGCTCCTGACGAAGATGATCGAGGCCGGGATGGGGCTGTCGCGCAGGGACGTCTACATCGCGAACGTCCTGAAGTGCCGGCCGCCGGGGAACCGAAACCCCGAGCCGGACGAGATCGCGAGCTGCCGCCCGTACCTCGACGCGCAGATCGATCTCGTGAAGCCGGCCGTCCTCGTGGCCCTCGGCAAGTTCGCCGCGCAGTTTCTGCTCGACACCGAGGAGCCGATCAGCCGGCTTCGCGGGCGCTGGGGAAGCCGCAACGGGATCCCGGTGATGCCCACCTATCACCCCTCGTTCCTGCTTCGCCAGCCCGAGAAGAAGAAGGAAGCATGGGCCGACCTCCAGCAGGTTCTCCAGAAGCTCGGCCTCCCGGTTCCCGGGAGGAAGGAGCCCCAGAGCCCGTGAAGGCAGGCCGACTCGCCGGCCCGGCGCTGGTCGCCGCGTTCGCCGCGTTCGGCGCCGTGCTCTTCGTCTCGGCGCGTCCCGGCTCCCGGGCGGCCCCCGCGTCCGCGCCTGCGTTCCCGGAGGCGTCGCCCGGATCGGACCGGACCCCGGCCGAGGACGCGGCGGTGGCGAGCGTGTCCGGGCCCGGACTTCGCCCGGCGACGAGCGAGGACGCCGTCGAGTCGGAAGGCCGCGAGGACCTCCTGTGGCTCTACGGCAGCTACAGCCCCTACTTCGTCCGGGGGGACCTGAACTCCGACGGTCGGCTCGATTTCGCCCAGGCGTTCGTGAGGCGCGAAGGTCCCGAGCCGCTCTTCGACGTCGCCGTCTTCTTCGGCGGCGCCGACGGCTTCTCGGCCCCGGTCTGGGTCGATCGCGGCGTCCCGCTCTCGACAGGAGACCTCAGCGTCGATCGCTCCGTTCTCCTCGTCACCGAGGACGTCGACGAGGAGCTCCTGCGCCGCTTCCGGTGGGACCCAGCGGTCGGCCGTTTCGTCGACGTCGACGAGGGAGAGGGAGAAGAGGGCGAGGAACCCTGGACCGGGCCGGGCGGACAGCTCGGGACGACGGCCTGACGCCGTGAGGCCGGACGAGACCGTCCGCAGGATCGCGGTCCTCCTGCCGACCGGGTTTCCCCACCTCGCCACGTACCGTCTCGCTCCGGAGATGCCGAGGCCGGAGGCCGGCGTCCGGGTCGCCGCTCCATTCGGGACGCGGCTCCTGACCGGCCTGGTCGCGCCCGTCGAGGCGCCTCCCGTGCCGGACGGGACGACGGAGCGGGAGATCCTCGCGATCCTCGACGAGTCGCCGTTCCTGGCCCCCTCCTTCGTCGGCCTGCTCCTCCGGGCGGCCTCCTACTACTTCGCCCCCCCGGGAGAGCTGCTGCGTGCGGCGGTCCCGGGCCGCCTTCTCGACCTCGGGCAGGCGTCGTACGTCGCGACGAGCCGCGCCGTCGGGGCGCGCCTCCCCGCCGGGCCCGCCGCGGAAGCGCTTTCGGCGATCCTCTCGTCGGGGCGTGCCACGGCCCTCGAGCTGGCGGGCGCGATCGGAAACCGTGGACTCGGGAAGGCCCTCCGCTTCCTCCTCGACGAGGGTTTCGTCCGCATCCCGTCGGAGGAGATGCGCGCCGCGCGTCCACCCATGACGAGGAGCTGGGTCGCCCGCTCGTCGGCCGACGACCCCCGCATCGGAAGGAGCTCGAAGCGGCGCAGCGTCGTCGCCCACCTGTCGGCCCTGGGTCGCCCGGCCTCCGCAGAAGAGATGCGGGCCGCCGGGGCGACGCCCGCGGTCCTGGCCGCCCTCGCGAAATCCGGGCTCGTCGGCGCCGTCGAGGAGGAGAGGGCGTCAGACGCTTCCCTCCACGCCCTGCCCCCCCGCGCGACCGTCCCGATCGTCCCGACAGAGGCGCAGGAGCTTGCCGTGGAGGCCGTGGGCGCGGCTCTCGCGCGGAGAACCGAAGCCCGGTTCCTCCTGGACGGCGTCACCGGCAGCGGGAAGACGGAGGTCTACCTCGCGGCGCTCGAGAGGGCGATCGCGCTCGGACGGCAGGGGATCCTCCTCGTCCCGGAGATCGCCCTCGCCCCGGGGCTGATCCGGCGCGTCGTCTCCCGGTTCGGAAGCCGGGTGGCCCTCCTCCACAGCGGGCTCTCCGAAGGCGAGCGATCGGCCGCCTGGGAGCGGGCGCGGCGCGGAGAGGTGGACGCCGTGGTCGGGCCTCGGTCGGCCGTCTTCGCGCCCCTGCCGCGTCTCGGCCTCATCGTCGTCGACGAGGCGCACGACGCCGCCTACAAGCAGGCCGAGGCTCCACGGTACGACGCCCGGACCGTCGCGCGCGTCAGGGCCCACGGCGAGGGCGCGGTCCTCCTCCTGGGCTCGGCGACGCCTTCCATGGAGCAGGAGCAGTCGGCCCGCGACGGCGGCCTCGGAAGGCTCGTCCTGCCGGCGCGCGCGGGCGCACGGGCCCGGGCCTCCGTCGAGGTCGTCGACCTGCGGGGGGAGCCGGCCCGCGCCGGCGACCACGGGCGAATCCTCTTCGCGGCGCGGACGGTCACGCTCCTGGAGGAGGCCTTCGGAAGGGGAGAGCAGGCGATCGTCCTCCTCAATCGCCGGGGCTTCTCTCCCTCCCTCCTCTGCCGGTCCTGCGGACACGACTTCCGCTGCGCCGCGTGCTCCGTCTCGCGGACGTACCACCGCCGGGGCGAACGCCTCCTCTGTCACTACTGCGGCGACTTCGTGCCTCGCCCGCGGGCCTGTCCGGCCTGCGGCTCCGAGATACTGATGCCGGTCGGCTTCGGAACGGAACGCCTCGCGGAGCGCTTCGAGGAGGTCTTCCCCGGGACCCCGTACGCCGTCCTCGACCGGGACGCGGCCGCCCGGAGGGGAGGCGCGGCCCGGGTCCTGGCCGACTTCGAGTCGGGGGCGGCGCGGGCCCTCCTGGGGACGCAGATGGTGGCGAAGGGGCACGACTTCCCGAACGCCACGGTCCTCGCCGTCCTCGACGCCGACGCCCTGCTCTCCTTCCCGGATTTCCGGTCGGCCGAGAAGACCTTCCAGCTCGTCACCCAGGCGGCCGGTCGCGTCGGGCGGGGGGAGAGGCCGGGAATCGTCGCGGTCCAGACGGCCCGTCCCGAGCACGAGGCGATCGCGGCGGCGGTAGCCCAGGACCACCCCCGGTTCGCGGAAGGGGAGCTGCGCTTCCGGCGGGCGTTCGGCTACCCGCCCTACTCCCACCTCCTGCTCGCTCTCTGGACGGCGAAAGAGCTCGCCGAGGCGGAATCCGCGGCCCGCGCCGGGCGAGCGGCCCTCGCCGGGCTGCCGCGCCTCCGGCTGCTCGGCCCGGCGCCCGCGCCCCTCGAGAGGCTGAAGGGCCTCTACCGCGTCCAGGTCCTCGCCAGGTCGGAGTCCCGCGAGGCTCTCGCCGAGGCGGGCGAGCGCCTCCGGTCCCTCGACGTCCCCCCGCGCCTCGACCGCGACCCCCAGAGCCTGATGTGAGGGGCCGGCGCCCCCTCTCTGGTACAGTCGGCCGGTGAGCCTCGAAAACCGCTTCGAGGAGCCGCTGGAGCGGCTCCGGGTCCGCATCGATGGACTTCGCCAGAGTCCGGAGAGCCCCGCCCGCGACAAGGCGATCCGCAAGCTCTCGGGCCGGCTCGAGAAGCTCGCCGGAGAGATCTACGCGAACCTCACGCCCTGGCAAAAGACGCTGGTGGCACGCCACCCGGGGCGCCCCTTCACCCTCGACTACGTCCGGGTCCTGCTGCGGGACTTCGTCGAGCTGCACGGGGACCGGGCCTACGCTGACGATCCCGCGATCGTCGCGGGCTTCGGCGTCCTCGGCGACCGGACGGTCGCCGTCGTCGGCCACCAGAAGGGACGCGACACGAAGGAGAAGATCCGGCGGAACTTCGGCATGCCGCGCCCCGAGGGATACCGCAAGGCGCTTCGCGTCATGAAGCTCGCGGAGAAGTTCCGGCGGCCGGTCCTGACCTTCATCGACACTCCGGGCGCCTATCCCGGGATCGAGAGCGAGGAGCGCGGTGTCTCGGAAGCGATCGCCGCAAACCTCCTCGAGATGTCCCGGCTCGAGGTCCCGATCGTCGCGACGGTGACGGGAGAGGGGGGGTCCGGGGGCGCGCTCGGCATCGGCGTCACGGACGTCATCCTGATGCTGGAGCACTCGGTCTACTCCGTCATTTCTCCCGAAGGGTGCGCGGCCATCCTCTGGAAGGACCAGGCCCGCGCCCGGGAGGCGGCCGAAGCGATGAAGATGACCGCCGCCGACTGCAAGGCCCTGGGCGTCGCCGACGAAGTGATCCCGGAGCCTCCCGGCGGGGCTCACTCCGACCCGGTCGCGGCGATCGACGCCGTCGGGCGCGCCGTCCTCCGCCACCTCGACCGCCTCTCGGCGCTCCCGACCGACGCCCTCCTCGAGGCCCGCTACGCGAAGTTCCGCCGCATGGGGGCCTGGGAGGGAACCGCGGCGACCCGGTGACCCCGGACTTCCCGCCGCCCCGCGTCTCCCGTTCTCTCCGTCCTCAAGACCCGGAGGGAGCGATGCGCCTCGGCCGGGCGCTCGGAGTACCGGACGCCCTGGCCCGCGTCCTGGCCGCGCGTGGCCTCTCCTCGACCGAGGAGGCGCGCGCCTGGCTGGACCCGGGTCCGGAGGCGCTGCACGATCCGTTCGGAATGGGCGGAATGGCGGAGGCCGTCGACCTGCTCGTCGCGAGCGCCCGGCGCGGCGGCCGCGTCGTCGTATTCGGAGACTACGACTGCGACGGCATCGGAGCCCTCGCCATCCTGACGACGACCCTGAAACGGCTCGGGGCCGAGGCGATCCCGTTCGTTCCTCACCGTCTGCGGGACGGCTACGGGCTGCGGCCCGAGACCCTGCGCCGCGTCCTCGACGAGCACTCGCCCGAGGGAATCGTCACCGTCGACTGCGGCATCACGGCCGTCGAGCCGATCCGGGACGCCGTCGCGCGCGGCGTCTACGTCGTCGTCACCGACCACCACCTCCCGCCGGAAGAGCTGCCGGTGGGGGCGGTGCTCGTGAACCCGAAGATCCCGGGCTGCCCCTACCCGTTCAAGGACCTCGCCGGGGCCGGCCTCGCGTGGAAGCTCTCGGAGGCTCTCCTGCGGGCCGACGGCGCGAGGGCCGGCCTCCCGCTCACGGCCCTTCGCCCCTGGATGGCGTCGCTGGCGAAGGTCGCGGCCCTCTCGACGATCGCCGACATGGTTCCGCTCACCGGTGAGAACCGCGTCCTGGCCGCGTGGGGACTGGCCGGCCTCGCCGAGCCCCGGGCGCCCGGCCTTTCCGCGCTCCTGTCGCGCTGCTCGATCCGCCCGGGAAAGAGCCCGTCGGTCCACGACGTCGCCTTCCGGATCGCGCCGCGCCTCAACGCTTCCGGCCGGATCGACCACGCCTTCCGGGCGCTCGAGCTCCTCACGACGGCCGACGAGGCCCGCGCGAACGTCCTCGCCGACGAGATCGAGGCGGCGAACACCGAACGGCGCCGGATGCAGGAAGGGGTCGTCGCCTCGGCTCTCGCCCGCCTCTCCCGCACCTTCGACCCCGCCCGGGACGCGCTCGTCGTCGAGGCCGGCACTCCGGCCGAGGGCTGGCACCGCGGCGTCCTCGGGATCGCGGCGTCGAGGATCGCGAAGGAGCTCTCCCGTCCCGTCCTCCTCCTCGCGAGGGAGGACGGCAGGGTCGGCGGAAGCGGCCGGACCTGGGGCCTCACGCCGCTCTACGACAGGATCGCCCCGGTCGCGCGCCGCCACGGCGCCGAGTTCGGAGGGCACCGTGCGGCCATCGGGCTCTCGGTCGCCGCGGAAGGCTACGAAGCGTTCCGCGAGGACGCGCGCTCGGAGTTCGCCCTGGCCCGCGACGAGAACGAATGGAACGTCGTCTACGAGGCCGACACCGAGCTCGACCCGCCGGAGGTGACGCCCGCTCTCGTAGACGCCCTCGCCCGGCTGGAGCCACACGGCATGGGGAACCCGCGACCCCTGTTCCTCTTCCGGTCGCTCTCCTGGGACGGGCGGGGCAGGCCCGTCGGAGATCGGGGGCTCCGCCTCGTACTCGAAGGGGCCGGCGTCCGCCTCGAGGCGGTGGGCTGGTCGCTCGGAGACGTCCCCGCGGCCCGGCGACGGGGCCGGTGGGACGTCCTCGCCAGCGTCGCGCACGACGCCTTTCTGGGTCGCCCCGGACTCACGGTCCTCGACGCCGTCCCCTCGGAGGCCGCGTGACCGGCCGGACGCGCCGCCTGCTCCGGCGGGTCCTCGCCTTCCTCGCCCTCGCCGGCTTCCCTCTCTTCGTCGTCCTCTCGTACCGCCCGGCCGGCGCGCGGACGGATCGGACCAGAAGCGAGATCGCCGCGACGCTCCTGAGCGAGTCGGCGGGCGTCCGAGACCGCCTTCGCTTCGAGGACTTCGACTACTCCGAGACGGAAGGGGACGAAGAGGTCTACCGGCTCCAGGCCACAGAGGCGATCGCGTTCGCCGAGGGCGCCGACCGGACGTTCCGCCTGAAGGACGTCACCTTCCGCACGCGGGACGCGGCGTCGGGGCGATTGGCGATCGTGGCGGCGCCCCGCGCCGAGTTCGTCCCTTCGACGAAGGCGTTCCGGGTCTTCGACGGGGTCTCCGTCGAAGGGGAGGGGGTCGGGATCCGCTGCGTTTCGTTTCGCTACGACCCCGTCCACAAGGTCCTCGCGTCCGAGGGGCCCGTGACGGCCCTTCGGGAGGGCCTCCTCGCGACGGCCCGGGAGGGGACCGTCGAGTCGGGTGCGGGCGTTCTCCGCTTCCGCGGCACCGTCCGCGTGGGAGGAGAGGACGATCGCGGTCGCCGGATCGCTCTCTCCGCGGAAGAGGTGGACCTCGCGCGCGGAGGGGGATTCTCGGCGCGCGGAGAGGTCATCCTCAAGACGGACGACCTGCTGCTTCGCGCCGCGGAAGCGAAGCGCGAGGTGATCGGCCCCGCGGACCGGATGACGGCGCGGGGCGCGGTGACGGCGGTCCTGGTGCCGGGGGAGGGGAGGGCGCCCGCGACCGCCGTCCGCGCCGAGGGCGACACGCTGGAGCTCGCGCGAGACGCCGAGGGGAGGCCGGAACGGCTCCGCCTCGCCGGAAGCCCCGCGCGGATCGACCTCCCCGCCGACGGCGAGGCGGGAGCGCGCCGCGCCCTGGCGGACGATTTCGAGGCGACGCTCGTCTCGGGCACGCTCCGGCGGCTGACGATCCCGGGCTCCCTGTCGATCCTCGAGTCGGCTCCGGCCTCGCGTCCGGGTTCACGGACGCCATCGGCGGCGAGGCGCCTTTCGGCGGGGAGCGGTCAGCTCGGCTTCGGGCCGGACGGGCGGACGATCGAGACGGCGGTCCTCGACGGCGGCGTGACGCTCTCCGAGGGGACGGCGACCTCGATCCGGGCGCCCCGCGCGACGCTCCGCGGAGAGGACGAGAGCGCCGTGTTCGCCGGATCGGCCGGGACGCCGGCCCGCTACGAGGACCCCGAGGCCCGCGTCGCGGCGACGATCCTCACGTGGTACCGGAAGGACGAGAGGATCGAGGCGGCGGGCTCGGTGAAGACGTCTTTCCGAGGCCGGAAGGGCTCCGAGATTCTCGGCGGAGACTCCGATTCGCCGGTCTTCTCGGAGTCCGACTTCCTGAGGGCCTCACCCGCGGAGAGGAAGATCCTCCTCACCGGGAACGTCACCGCGTGGCAGGAGGAGAACATCGTCCGGTCGCAGACCCTCCTGCTGGACGACCGGGAGCGGTCGCTCCGAGCGGAGGAGAACGTCCGGGCCGTGCTGCGCAGGCGAAGGGTCGACCCGGATACGAAGGCCGCCGTCCTCGAGACGCTGACGGCCTCCGGCAGTGTCCTGACCCACCGCGAGGCCGATCGCCTCGTGAGGATCGAGGGGTCGTCCCGCGTCGTCTCGGGAACCTGGGTCATGAGCGCCGACGTCACGGACGTCGTCCTCGGCCCGGAGCAGACGATCGACCACGCGGAGGCGAGGGGGAACGTCGTGATCGAGGACCGTTCCGACGGGCGCCGGGGCGAAGGGGCCAGGGCCACCTGGCGTCCGCAGACCGGCGCCATCTCGCTGGAAGGACGACCCGCGACGGCGCTGGACGGCAAGGGGAACAGGATGACCGGCGCGCTCCTGACCTTCCAGAGAGCGAGCGGCCGGGTCGACGTGGAGACGGGACCGGGAATCCCGAGCCAGGGAATCCTGAGGCCGGAGGGAACGTGACCGAGACGAAGCCGCGGCTCGCCGCGGAAGGGCTGGAGAAGAGCTACCGGAGGCGCGCCGTCGTCGACGGGGTGTCGATTCAGGTCGAGGGGGGGGAGGTCGTGGGCCTCCTCGGACCGAACGGTGCCGGGAAGACGACGACGTTCTCGATCGTCGTGGGCCTCGTGGAACCCGACGGAGGCCGCGTCCTCCTCGACGGAGAGGAGATCACGGAGCTCCCGATGTTCCGCCGCGCTCGCCGGGGCGTCGGCTACCTCCCGCAGGAGCCGTCCATCTTCCGCAAGATGACCGCGCTGGAGAACCTCGTGGCCATCCTCGAAACGCTGCCCCTGCCCCGTAGCGAGAGGCTGGAGCGGGCGCACGAGCTCCTCGACCGCTTCAAGCTCTCCCACCTCTCGGCCTCCGTCGCGGACACTCTTTCCGGCGGCGAGAGGCGGAGACTCGAGATCGCCCGCGCCCTGACCCTCTCTCCTCGCTTCCTCCTCCTCGACGAGCCCTTTGCCGGCATCGACCCGATCACGGTCGTCGACCTGCAGCACGTCATCCGGGACCTGGCGACCCTCGGGATCGGCATCCTCATCACCGATCACAACGTCCGCGACACCCTCGCCATCGTCGACCGCGGCTACATCATCAACGCCGGGAAGATCTTCCGCGCGGGCTCTCCCGTCACGCTTTCCGAGGACCCCGAGGTGCGCCGGGTCTACCTCGGGGATCGCTTCCGGCTGGACTAGAATCGGAGCCGGGATCACGCGCTTCCGACGCGCTTCAATTCATCGTGGGACTCGAACAGAAACTCTCCCTCAAGCTCTCGCAGCGGCTCGTCATGACGCCGACGCTGCAGCAGGCGATCAAGCTGCTGCAGATGACGCGGCTGGAGCTGCAGGACGTCGTCAACCAGGAGATCGTGGAGAACCCGGTCCTGGAAGAGGACGATCCGCCGGAGTCCGCCCTCGCGCCCGAGGCCGACGAGCCAGCCCCGCCCCGCGACCGGGAGGATGCAGGGGATCGTGGGGACGGAGACGGCGAAGCCGCCGACTCTTCTTCGGCCTCTTCCTGGGAAGAGCCGGACGCGTCCTCCCGGGATGCGGCTCTTCCCGCCCCGGCGCCGGGGACGGCCGAGGCTGAGATTCCCGCCGAGTCGACACAGGAGTCGTTCGAGGCCATCGACCTCGAGTCCTACTTCGGCGACTACCTCGAAGGGACTTCGGCGACCGCGCCCCGGATGACCGAGGAGGGCGAGGAGTACTCCCTGGAGAACCGGGCCGAGGCGCCTCCCGGGCTCGACGCCCACCTCTCCGAGCAGCTCGGCGTCTCGGAGGTCCCAGAGGTCGTCCGCGCGGCGTGCGCCTTCATGATCGGCAACCTCGACGCCGACGGCTACCTCCGCGTGGCGCTCCCTGAGGTCTCCGCCGCCATCCCGTGCAGCGACGAGGATGCCCTTCGGGCGCTCGCGCTGCTCCAGTCGTTCGATCCCGCGGGCGTCGGCGCCCGCGACCTGACCGAGTGCCTGCTGATCCAGGCCCGCCTCCGGGGCGTCGCGACGCCGCTTCTCGAGGAGCTCGTCACACACCGCCTGTCCGACCTCGCGACGAAGGCCGTCCCGGTCCTGGCGCGGCAGATGAGCGCGTCGCCGGAAGAGCTCCAGGAGGCGATCGACGTCCTGAGGAGCCTCGACCCGAAGCCGGGCCGCCGATACGACTCCTCCCGGACGATCTACGTCCAGCCCGACGTCGAGGTCGTGAAGATCGACGACGACTACGTCGTTCTCTTCAACGACGACGGCCTCCCGCGCCTGAAGGTCTCGCCGTTCTACCGTCGCCTCCTCGGATCGGCCAACGGCGGGCTCGACGGCGAGGGCCGGAGCTACCTGCGGGAGAAGATGCGGGCGGCCCAGTGGCTCATGAAGAGCCTGGACCAGAGGAAGAGGACGATCGTGAGGGTCGCCGAGTCGATCGTCCGGAAGCAGAGGGACTACCTCGAGTGGGGAGTGGCCCACCTGAAGCCGCTCATCCTCCGGGACGTGGCCGACGACATCGGCATGCACGAGTCGACCGTCTCGAGGGTCGTCTCCAACAAGTGGATGGCGACTCCCCGGGGCCTCACGCCGATGAAGTTCTTCTTCCACTCGGCGATCAGCTCTTCCGTCGGAGAGGACGTCTCCTCGCTCGCCGTCAAGGGGAAGATCAAGGCCCTCGTCGACGCCGAGGACGCCTCCCGGCCCCTGTCCGACGCGCGGCTCTCCGAGCTCCTGGCGCGCGAAGGGATCCGGATCGCCCGCCGCACCGTGGCAAAGTACCGGGAGGAGCTTCACATTCCGTCCAGCTCGATCCGAAAAGTGGAGCACGGGCCGGCCGGCCTGCCGGAGTGAGGCCCGCAGCTGAGGTGCATCGAGGAGGCACGATGAAAGTCGAGATCACGGCCCGGCGACTCACCGTCGACGCGAAGGCGAAGGACACGATCGAGAAGCGCCTCGGGAAGCTGGCGAAGGTCCTTCCCCGCGAGGCCGACGCCAAGGTCGTCGTCCGGCTCGAGAAGCGGGGCGTCCTCGTGGAGGTGACGATCACGGCCCGCCAGCGGACGTGGACCGCGGAGGCGGTGGCCGCCGACCAGCTCACGGCCGCCCAGAACGCGCTCGACAAGGTCGACGCGCAGGCGAAGAAGACGAAGGCCCGGGTCAAGGAGGAGAAGAAGCACACGGTCTCCGCGGTGAGGAGCCCCGCCGCCGCCGTCCCGGCCGAGACGCCGGTGCCTCCCCGGGAGAAGCCGCCCCGGACCGAGACGTACGAGGCGCGCCGGATGTTCGACGAGGACGCCCTGCATCGCTTCGACAGGGGGAAGCGCGAGGTCCTCGCCTATCGGGACCCCTCGAACGGCGAGATGCGCGTCGTCTACCGCCGGAAGGACGGAACGGTCGTCATCCTGACCCCGTCCTAGGACTTCCGCGATGCTCCCGACGCCCCCCGAGACGAAGCCGCACGTCAGGGCGGCCGACCTCCAGTCGGCTGCCTTGGCGCCGCTCGGGCTGAAGCTCGTCTCGGGCCGCGCCGGGCTCGACCGGCCCATCGAGTGGCCGCGCGTCCAGAAGCCGGGCCTCGCCATCGCCGGGTTCCTCCCCTACGTCAGGGCGCGGCGCGTCCAGATCCTGGGGGAGAGCGAGTTCGAGTACCTGAAGACGCTCTCCCCCCGGGTCGTGAAGGAACGCCTCGACGCCTTTACCGCCCTCGGCATGTCGTGCGTGATCGTGACCAAGGGAATCCGGCCGCCCGCGGTGCTCAGGAAGCTCTGCCGGGAGCGGGACGTTCCGCTCTTCGCGACGCCCCGGCTGACGAGCACGGTCATCGAGGGGCTCACGGCCTTCCTCGAGGAGTCGCTCGCGCCCCGCGTCACGCTCCACGGCGTCCTCGTCGAGGTGGGCGGCCTCGGCACGCTCCTGCTGGGAGACTCCGGGGTGGGGAAGAGCGAGTGCGCGCTCGCCCTCGTCCAGCGCGGACACCGCCTCGTCGCCGACGACCTCGTCGTCGTGAAGCGGTTCCACAACGACGCCCTGGTCGGTTCCTCGGCGGGCGTGATCCGGCATCACATGGAGCTCAGGGGGCTCGGAATCGTCAACGTTCCGCTCCTCTTCGGGGTCGCGGCCGTTCTCGAGCGCCACACGGTGGAGCTCGTCATCCGGCTCTCCCACTGGGTCGAGGGCGTCGCCTACGACCGCCTCGGCCTCGACGAGGAGTCCGAGACCATCCTGGGAGTCGCGGTCCCTCTCGTGCGGATGCCCGTCGCCACGGGACGCGACGTCGCCCTGCTCGTGGAGATCGCTGCCCGCAACCACCTCTTGAAACGCCGGGGTTACAACGCGGCGCGGGAGATGGCGGCCCGCGTTCACGAGGAGATCGCGAGGCGCTCCGGCACCGAACGGGAGAGGCGCAAGGCGCCCCGCAAGCGCTTCTGGGCCGGCGAGGCATGAACGAGACCGCTTCCGAGCAGCGGCTGCTGGTCGTCACCGGGCTCTCGGGCTCGGGGAAGTCGTACGCGGCGCACGCCCTCGAGGACATTGGATACAACACGATCGACAACCTCCCTCTGTCACTCCTTCGGGGATTCGTGGAGGAGGCGGCGACGGGGGGGCGCCCGAAGGGGAAAACCGCCGTCGTCCTCGACGTGAGGAACCCCGGCTTCGCCGAGGCTTTCCCGACGCTCCTCCAGGAGCTCCGGAAGCTCCTGCCGGTGATCGTCGTCTTCCTCGACGCCGACGACGCGACCATCTTCCGCCGGTTTTCCGAGACGCGCCGTCCCCACCCTCTCGCGCAGGACCGGACCCTCCCGGAGGCCGTCTCCTGGGAGAGGAGCCTCCTCGAGGAGGTCCGGGAGAGGGCCGACCTCGTCCTCGACACGACGGCCATGACGGTTCACGAGCTCCGCTCCGTCCTGGCCGAGCATTTTCGGGCGCCCGGAGACCCCGGCGTCCTCGCCGTGTCGATCGTCTCATTCGGCTTCAAGCACGGCGTCCCGCCCTCGATCGACCTCTGCTTCGACGTGAGGTTTCTCGCGAATCCTCATTTCGTGCCGGAGCTCAGGCCCCGAACGGGCCGCGACCCCGACGTGGCCCGGTTCATCGAGGAAGGTAGCGCGACCGGACCGTTCTACGGGCGCCTCCTCGACTTCCTCCTCTTCTGCCTCCCGAACTACCGTCTGGAGAACCGCGCCTACCTCACGATCGGCGTCGGCTGCACCGGGGGGCGCCACCGCTCCGTCTACGTCGCCGAGCGCCTCGGGAAGGACCTGGCCGCCGCCGGCTATCCCGTGCGCATCGCACACCGCGACGACCTCCGGGAAGGACCATGAAGAACCCCGACGGCCCCGCCTCCGATCCCGCCGCCCACGTCGGCATCCTTCTCATCTCGCACGGGCCCCTCGCCGACGCGCTCAGGGAGACGGTCCGGGTTCTCGAGCCCGATCAGGCCGAACCGCTCGGTGCGCTGTCGCTGGCGTGGGACGAGGCGCCGGAGAGCGCCAGCGCCCGGCTTCAGAAGGGAATCGCGACGGCCGACCGGGGCCGCGGGGTCGTCCTCCTGACCGACATGTTCGGGGGGACCCCCTCGAACCTCGCGCTGGCATTCCTCCAGAAGGGACGGATCGAGATCGTCACGGGAGTGAACCTGCCGATGGTCGTGAAGGCCCGGGCCCTGGCGCGGGAAGGGAAGGACCCTTCCGACATGGCCCGGACGCTCGTCGAGAAGGGACGGCGGGCCATCGTGGCCGCCGGCGAGCTGATGGAGACGGAGAAGCGCCCCGCGTGATCGAGAAGACCGTCGTCCTCAAGAACCGGCTCGGTCTGCACGCGCGCGCGGCCGCGAAGCTCGTCCACACCGCGGCCCACTACAGCTCGCGCATCACGCTCTCGAAAGACGGCGAGGACGTGGACGGCAAGAGCATCCTCGGCCTGCTCCTCCTGGCGGCCGGCAAGGGGACCCCGATCGTCGTCCGGACGGAAGGAACCGACGAGGCCGAGGCGATGTCGGCCCTGACCGACCTCGTCGACCGGCGGTTCGACGAGTCGGAGTAGCGGACCGCAAGGCTACAATCGGTCCGTATGAAGCGATCGCTGTCGCTCTCCGGGATCCCGGTGTCTCCGGGAATCGCCGTCGGGAAGGCCGTCGTCTGGATCGGGCGCCCCGACTCGACGCCCCGTCGGGACCTCGACGTCGACGAGGTCCCGGCCGAGCTCGAGAGGCTTCGCCTCGCGGTCCAGACGGCGATCCGGGAGATCGGCGAGATGGCGGGCCAGGTCGAGGCGCGCCTCGGCAGGGAGTACGCCGCGATCTTCCAGGCCCACGCGCTCTTCCTGCAGGACCCGTCTTTCCTCGGGCCGGTCGAGAAGAAGGTCCGTGCCGAGAGGGTGAACGCCGAATGGGCCGTGGAGGTCGTGGCGGACGCCCTCGCGTCGCGCCTGAGGGACCTCCCCGACAAAGACCTCGCCCTGCGCGCGTCCGATCTCGACGACGTGGCCGCGATCCTGAAACGGAGCCTGGGGGAGGCCGGCACGGCCGTGGACCGCCTCGCCCTTCTCGGAGACGACTCCTTCGTCCTCGTCGCCGACGAGCTGACGCCGTCAGACGCCGTCCGCATCCCTCGAGACAAGGTCGTCGCGTTCGTGACCGAGCGCGGTGGCAAGACCTCGCACGCCGCGATCCTCGCCCGCTCCTTCGGCTTACCCGCCGTCGTGGCGGTCCCACGGCTCCTCGCCTCCATCGGGGAGGGAGACCGGCTGATCGTCGACGGCCGCGAGGGCGTCGTCTGGCGTCAGCCCTCCGAGGACGTCCTCGCCCTCTTCATGGAGAGGCAGGAACGCGAGGCGACCCACGAGAGATCGCTCAAGGAGAGAAGCCTCTTCGGCCTTGCCCGGACGCGGGACGGCGAGGAGGTCGCCATCCGGGCGAACATCGAGCTGGCGCGCGAGGTTCCGGACGTCTTCGAGTACGGCGCGGACGGCGTCGGCCTCTTCCGCTCCGAGTTCCTCTACCTGTCGGGCGCCGGAATGGAGTTTCCCGACGAGGCCACCCAGGCGGCCATCTACCGCGACGTCGTCTCGCGGCTGGCGCCGAGGCCCGTCGTCATCCGCACCTACGACCTGGGCGGGAAGAAGGGGGCCCGCCACCTCTCGGGCGCCGAGGAGAACCCCGTTCTCGGCCTTCGCGGCGTGCGCCTCTGCTTCAGCCACCCGGAGATGTTCCGGACGCAGCTCAGGGCCCTCCTGTCGGTCGCCGCCGAAGGAGACCTGAGGATTCTCGTCCCGATGGTCGCCGGGGTCGAGGAGGTCCGCAGGGTCCGCAGCTTCGTCGAAGAGGCCCGCGACGAGCTCCTCGACCGGGGCGTGAACGTCCCGGACAACGTGCCGATCGGGACGATGATCGAGGTCCCCTCCGCCGCCGTCACGGCCGACCTCATCGCTCCCGAGGTCGACTTCCTCTCCCTCGGAACGAACGACCTGATCCAGTACACGCTCGCAGCCGACCGGGCGAACGAGGCCGTGGCCGACATCTTCCGGCCGCACCACCCGGCCATCCTTCGCCTCGTCGCGAAGGTGCAAGACGCAGCCCGGGCGGCCGGCAAGCCCCTCGCCGTCTGCGGCGAGATGGCCGCTGACCCGGCCCTCTTCCTCCTCCTCCTTGGCCTCGGGATCCGGGAGTTCTCGATGGGGCCCCGCTCTGTCCCCCTTCTCAAGGACGTCGCGCGGTGCGCGTCCGCCGCCGACGCCGCCCGGATGGCACGCGCCGCGCTTTCCCTCTCGACGCCCGACGAGGTCGCCGCCCTTCTGGCACGAGAGGCCGAGGAGATTCTGAACGGCGACCCGGAAACCCGGGCAGCGGTGAGCTCATGAAGACGAACGACCGTCTCGTCCAAAAACCCTGGGGGCACGAAAGGATTTTTGCCGCCAACGGGCGCTACGCCGGAAAGCTCATCACGATCCGGGCCGGACAGACCCTTTCGTATCAGTACCATCGAACGAAGGAAGAGACGATCCACGTCCTTTCGGGGACGCTGGGAATGGAAACGGAGAGCGCCGGCGCGAGGGTGGTACTGGCCCTCGCGCCTGGCGAGACTTTCCACGTCGAACCCGGGACCCGCCACCGGATGTTCGCCGACGGGGAGGACGTGATGATCGTCGAGGTTTCCAGCCCGGAGCTGGACGACGTCGTCCGCCTCGAGGACCGTTACGGGCGGGAAGGGACGTCCGAGCCATGAGACACCGAACGGCCTCGCTCCTCGCCCTCGCCCCGCTCCTCCTCGCCGTCCAGGGACTCCCCGCCGCCGAGAAGCCGACTCCCACGCCGAAGACGACGAAGAAGCTCGGAGGCGGCAGCTTCGGTCAGCAGCCGTCTTTGACGCCGACTCCCGGCGCCGGCGGCGGCAGTTCTCTGGCGGATATCGCAAAGAGGGCGCAAGTTGAAGGCGCTGCGCCAGCTCAGAAGTCGACCCGCAGGATCGTCATCACGAACGAGACGCTTCGCCGGCCGGAACCGACTCCCGTTGGTGCGTCCATCTCGATCACGGGCTCGGCGGGCTCGAAGCCCGTCGTCCGAATGCCGCCGGAACCGACTCCCACCGATGAGCCTCCCCCCGAATACAAGGACGCCAGCGGAAGAACGGAAGCGGACTGGCGCCAGCGGGCGAGCGCAGCTCGAGAGAGGGTCGACCGGGTGCAGGCCGAACTCGCAACGGCGCAGGACGAGGCCCGACGACTCGAGAACGACTTCTACGCGTGGAGCGACGGAAACTACCGGGAACGGGTCATCCGTCCCGCGTGGGACCAGGCGAGGGAGCGAGTCAAACTCCTGGAGGAAGAGGTCGTCAAAGCCCGCGAAGACCTGGAAAGCCTGGAAGACGACGCGAGGAAGAGCGGGACGCCACCGGGATGGCTGCGCTGAACCCGGTTGAGGCCGGAGGCGACGCGGGCCCTTCCGATCTCTGCAAACGGAGGCTCTTCGTCGAGACCTGGGGCTGCCAGATGAACGAGCTGGACAGCCGCCGTTTCGTCGGCCTGATGGCCCGCGAGGGGTACCTCGAGGTCCATTCGGCGGACGAAGCCGACCTCGTTCTCCTCAACACCTGCTCCGTCAGGGACAAGGCCGAGCAGAAGGTCTACGACTACCTCGGACGAATGGCCGCGCGCAAGCGCCTCCGCCCGGGCATCCTCCTCGGAGTCTGCGGCTGTGTCGCCCAGCAGGAAGGGGAGGAGATCCTCAGGCGGGCGCCCGCCGTCGACTTCGTCCTGGGCACGGGCCGGATCGAGCTGCTGCCTGCGGTCGTCCGGCGCGTCATGGCGGAGGGAGACCGACCGGTCGAGGTTGGCTTCGACACGGAAGAGGTCGCCTACACGCCCGGAGCCGTCGCGCGGACGGTCGCCCACAGGGCGTCTCTTACGGTCATCGAAGGCTGCAACAAGAACTGCACCTTCTGCGTCGTGCCGATGACGAGGGGGAGGGAGCGAAGCCGTCGTCTTCCGGACGTCGTCGACGAGTGCCGCCGTCTCGTGGACTCCGGTGTCGTGGAGATCGAGCTCCTCGGCCAGACGGTGAACGCCTACGCCGACCCGGTGACGGGAGAAGGGCTTCCGGCCCTCCTGAGAGAGGTCTCCGCGATCTCCGGGCTCCGGCGCCTCCGATTCGTGACGTCTCACCCGAAGAGCTTCAGCGACGACCTCATCGCAGCCATGGCTGAAAGCTCGGTCGTCTGTCCGGCGCTCCATCTCCCGTTCCAGTCGGGGAGCGATCGCATCCTGAGACGGATGAAGCGGCAATACACCCGCTCTGAGTACCTGGACCTCGTCGGAAGGCTGCGCGCCGCCATTCCCGGAATCGCGTTGTCGACGGACATCATCGTGGGGTTTCCCGGAGAGACCGAAGACGACTTCGACGCGACCGTGAAGCTCCTGGACGAAGTCAGGTTCGCAGCGATCTTCGCATTCACTTATTCGCCGCGACCGCAAACGGCAGCGGCGAGGTGGGAGCAGGACGTCCCGGTGCGGGTGGCTCAGGAGCGGCTCGTCCGGCTGAACGACCACCAGCAGGCGCTGCAGCTCCAGGCGAACGAGTCGATGGTGGGAGAGATTCTGGAAGTCCTCGTGGAAGGAGCGGATCGAACTGGCCGAAGGGCTTCGGGTCGAACCGCCGGGAACGTCCTCGTTCACATCGACGGGATCCCGAGCACCCCGCCCGGCACTTTCGTCCAGGCGGTGGTCGAGAAGGGCCTCTCGAACTCGCTCCTTGGGCGACCGCTACGGGTTGGCTCCGTTCTTGGCCCCGGCACGGACATCGCGTCTTGATTCGAGTCGCCGTCGTCCCCAGATTCGAAAGCGAAGGGGAGCCGTCATGAGCCTCAGGATGGATGTGAAGGCCCTCATCGTCGACCCCATCGCGAACATGCCGGTCGTCATCCTCCGTGATGCCGAGGACAAGAGTTTCCTGCCCATCTGGGTCGGCGTCTTCGAGGCTAACGCCATTGCCCTCCAGATCGAGGGCATCCAGACGCCGAGACCCATGACCCACGACCTTCTCAAAGAGACGATCTCCCGACTGGGCGGCTCCGTCGAGAGAGTCGTGATCACGAAGCTCGTCGAGAGCACGTTCTTCGCGGAGATTCACCTTCTCGTCTCGGGACGAGAGGTCGTCATCGACAGTCGTCCCTCCGACGCGATCGCACTTGCCCTGCGTTCTTCGTCCCCTGTCTTCGTGGAGGAGTCCGTGCTCGAAAAGAGCCAGGCCCAGGACGACTCGGCCGAGACCCAGAGCCACGAGAGGCTTCGGAAGTGGTTCGAGGAGGCGGACCCGGAGTCCCTCGGCAAGTACCGGATGTAGCCGGTCCCCGCGCAACCCTCTGCCGGGCCGCGGATCGCCGCCGCCAACCCTCTCATCACAAGCGACTTCGTCCTTTCCTTGAGAACGCGAGCGTCAGACCGTATCCTGCCCACCTCACATGATCATAGCGATCACGAACCAGAAGGGCGGGGTCGGGAAGACGACGACGGCCATCAACGTCGCCGCGGCCCTCGCTCAGAAGAAACTCCGCACGCTTCTCGTCGATCTCGATCCTCAGGCCAACTCGACCATGTCCTACCTCGATCGACGGTCTATTGCCGGCTCGATGTACGACGTCCTCGTCGACCCTGACGTGGCGCTCTCCACCGTCGTTCGGGACACGAACGTCCCCGGGCTCTGGATCGCCCCCGCGAAGATCTCCCTCGCGAAGGCCGACTCCAAGCTGATCGGGGAGATCGACGGTCACTACAGGCTGAAGGACAAAATGGGGGAGGTAGCGTCCTCATACGACGCCATCCTGATCGACACGCCCCCGACTCTCGGGATGATCACAGTCAACGCCATGGTCGCCTCGAGCCACATCATCATCCCGATTCAGTCCTCCTACTTCGCTCTCGAGGGGACGGACGACCTCCTGGAGACCATCGAGAAGATCAAGAGCCGACCGAACCCCAGTCTCCAGATCCTCGGCGTCGTCATCACGCTCCACGATCGCCGTACCGTCCTCGGCCGCGACATCCAGAAGCAGATCGACACGGTCTTCCAGGGGAAGCTGTTCAAGACCACGGTCTCGAAGTCGGTCCGGCTCGAAGAGTCCCCGGCTTACCGAGAGTCGATCTTCACGTTCGCGCCGAGGTCCACCGCGGCCTCCGAGTACTACAGCCTGACCGAGGAGATCCTGGCCCGTGTCTAAGCGTCGAGGCCTCCCCGAAACCTCCCGAATGCGCCACGAACCGCATTTCGTAGACCAGCTCTTCCGTGGCGAAGAAATCTCCATTGGTCGCCGGATAGCTCTCAACCTCATCGAGGCGAACCCCGACCAGCCGCGCAGCATCCTCGGCGATCTTCAGGATCTGAAGGCTTCCATCGAGGCCAAAGGTGTCCTCGAGCCGATCCTGGTCCGCCCCCGAGAGGGTGGCCGATTCACGATCATCTCGGGTGAGCGGCGTTTCCGGGCGGCCATGGAAGCGGGCCTCTCGGACATCCCCTGCATCGTCCTGGACGTGAGCGACGCCGAGGTCGTGGAGATAGCCCTCATCGAGAACCTGCAGAGGAAGGACCTCAGCCCGCTGGAGGAAGCGGACGGGTACTCGACGCTACAGGACAAGCACGGCTACACCCACGAGCAGATCGCCAGGGCCGTGGGGAAGTCCCGCGTCACGATCACCGAAACGCTCTCGTTGGTGCGACTCCCGTTGCGCGTGAAGGATGAATGTCGGCGCGCCGACATTCGTTCGAAGTCGTTCCTCCTCGAAGTCGGGCGACTGCCCGACGAACCCGCGATGCTCGACGCCATCGCGGCTTTCGAAAGCGGCGACGGAGTCGGGCGAGATGCTCTTCGCTCCGCGCGTCGAGAAGGGGAACCTTCCGAGGGACCGCGGTTCCGCAGCCTGCGCAAGGCCTACGAGCTCAACTTCCAGCCCGCCGACGCCCCCTATGCTGTCAGCCTCGTATTTCGGGGAAGCGCGACCGACCGCTCCGAGATTCTCCGGACGCTTCGGGACCTGATCCGGAGAATTGACAGCGGAGAGGTGAACCTCGAAGAGCACGGCCGGTTCTTGAAGGCCGGAACGACTCGCAGCGAGAAGGAAGCCGGCGAAACCGAAGCCCAGGACTGATCTCCCGCGAAGGGAGCGATCGTGAGCCTGGACCCTCTGGCAAGCGCCACCGAGGGGAGTCCCGCTCAAAGGCCGAGAAGACGGCCGCCTTGCCAGGCTGGACCTTCGACGGGTCCTGATTACTGAACGAGCCGCCGCATGCCCCGAACGTTTTATGGTTGCGTGAATCACTATTTTAACATAATATTTCTTATCGGACATCTTCGAGCGGTAGCGTCCGGCTAGAATCCGCCAGCGACTCCGGCTCTCCCCGGCCAGGCTCCGGTTTCCCCGAGACCGAAATGAAGCTGACTTCCAGGTACGTCCTCCAAGAGATCCTCGCCCCCACCGCGGTGGCGTTCACGATCTACACGGGCTTCATGCTCATCCGCGGCCTCGTCCAGTTCAGCGACCTCCTGCTGCAGAGCTCCAGGCCGCTCCGGGACATCGGCTTCGTTCTGGCCTTCTCCGCGCCCCACATCGTCGTCCTGACCCTCCCGATCGCCTTCCTCCTGGGAATCCTCGTTGGCGTCGGTCGGCTCAGCCAGGATTCCGAGCTCATCGCTCTGCGTGCGGCGGGGGTCGATCTGTTCAGCCTCTACCGGCCGATCGCATCCCTCGCCGTCCTCCTGACGCTGATCACCGGCATCGTCATGACCCTCGTCGTCCCCAGGACGAACCGGATCCTCTACGGGATGAAGCTCCAGCTCTCCACTTTCGCGATTGCCCAGAGGATTCAACCCGGCGTCTTCAGCCCGGAGTTCGGCGGTCTCCGGATCTACGTCGAGGAGGCCTCCGCCGACCGCAGGACGCTGGAAGGGCTGATCCTGGCGGACCGGTCGAACCCGGCGGAGGGCGAACGTCTCACCCTGGCCCGACGCGGGGCGCTCGAGCTGGAAGAGAAGGAAGGGCGACTCTGGCTTCGGCTCGAAGACGCCGTGACTCACCACACCGCGCCCGACGCCCGCGGATACAACCGCGCCAGCTACCGCACGCAGAGGGTCCTGCTGGACGACACGAATCCCCAGGAACGGTTCGCGAAGACGAGACCTGACAAGCAGTTGCGCGAAATGACCCTGTCCGAGCTGATCCATCGCGCCCGGACGTCGGCGGACGCGGCCCTGGCTCGCCTCTCCTGGGTCGAGGTCCACAAGAAGTTCTCCTTCCCGGCGGCGTGCCTCGTATTCGGTCTCGTCGGGCTTCCTCTCGGTGTCGTAAACCGCCGCGGAGGGCGGGCTGCGGGGTTCGCCGTCTCGACCGCGATCGTCCTCGGCTACTACGTCCTGTACGCGTCCGGCGAGACCCAGGCCGTCAAAGGCCTCGTGCCGCCAGCATTCGCGATGTGGCTGCCGAACCTCCTTCTGGTCGCGCTCGGCCTGTTCGCGATGCGGCGCGTCCGCCGGGACAGGTCCCTCTTCGAGGGTCGCGCGCTGGATGCCGCGACGGCCTTCCTGGGCGGGCTTCTCCCCCGCCGTGAAACGGCGGCCCCCGGGCCTTCGGGCCGGCAGGGCGACGAGGCGGCATCGCCCAGGGTCGGGGTCACGAGGGCGTGGCTGGTCGATCGTTACGTCGCAACCCGATTCCTGCAGCTCTTCGTCCTCGTCCTCGCGTCGATCATTTCCCTGTATGTCCTCATCGAGTACCTCGACATCTCGACCCACATCGCTCGCGTCCGACCACCGGCCTCTGCGATCCTCGGCTTCTTCCAGGCGAAGCTCGCCCCGATCCTCGTCGACGTCGTGCCGATGGCCTTCGCCGCCGCCGCCCTCATCACCGTGGCCGGCCTCGTCCGGTCGTCGGAGTCGACGGCCCTCCTGGCCCACGGCATCTCGCTCATCCGGTCGACCGCTTCGATTCTCGTCCTAGCCGTCGTGGCGGGAGGGGCGCTCTTCCTGTTCGCCGAGAGGGTCGTTCCAGAAGCCGCCTCCGAGGCTGAGCGCCTTCGAAACGTCCTCCTTGGCAAGCCCCCTGCGGCTTCCTCCGACGCCCTTCGGTCCTACCTCAAGGGTGATTCGGGACGCTTCTTTTCCGCAGAGACGTGGGACGCCGGTTCATCCTCCGTCACCGGAGTCGCCGTCTTCCAGGTCGACCCGGAGACGCTCCAGCTCGTCCGCAAGTCCTTCGGGGCCAGGGGTGTGATCGTTCCCGGGAAAGGGATCCAGCTCGAAGACGGCTGGACGCGGACGTTCTCGGAGACCGGAGGGTCGCTGTTCCTGAGACAGGCCGGAACGGTTTTCATCGACGCCCCGGAGGCAGGAAGGACCTTCCAGGCGGGGCGTGCCGACCCACGGCAGATGGACAGTTTCGAGCTGGCCCGCTTCGTACGCCTTCGCCGGCAGGCCGGCGCCGACGTGGCGGCAATCTCCACGGGGCTGTACCAGAAGAGCTCGGTCGCCCTGACGCCGCTGCTTCTCACGCTCGTCGGGCTCCCGTTCGCGTTCCGTTTCGGGAAGCGGGGTGCGGTCGCCGGAATCGGAGTCGCCCTCCTGCTCGCCCTCGTCTACCTCGTTCTCGACGCGGCGCTCGGCAAGGCGGGCCAGACCGGCTCCCTCCCGCCGCTCCTCGCGGCGTGGGGAACCAACCTCTTCTTCTCGCTCGGCGCAGGCTGGGGACTGCTCGGTATCCGGACCTGAACCTCTCCTAAGCCCCGGCGGCCACGACGAGGCCGGCGGCTTTCGCGAGAGCTTCGGCGAGGTCCGTTCTCTCCCACGTGAACTCCGGCAGCGGCCGGCCGAAGTGTCCGTAGGACGCTGTCCTCCGGTAGATCGGCCTCTTCAGGTCCAGGGAGTCGATGATCCCCTTCGGGGTCAGCTTGAAGTGGTCCCTCACGAGACCGGGAATCCGCTCCGAGTCGATCGTCCCGGTCCCAAACGTGTCGACGAAGACGGAGACCGGGTCGGCCACGCCGATCGCGTAGGCGAGCTGGACCTCCACCCGATCGGCGATTCCGGCCGCGACGAGGTTCTTGGCGATATAGCGGGCCATGTACGAAGCGGACCGGTCGACCTTCGAAGGGTCCTTCCCGGAGAAGGCTCCCCCGCCATGCCGCCCCATTCCTCCGTACGTGTCGACGATGATCTTCCGGCCGGTCAGACCGGTGTCTCCCTGGGGACCTCCGATCACGAACCGCCCTGTGGGATTGATGTGGAATTTCGTCCGGTCGTCGAGGAGCGCGGCGGGGACCACGCGGCGGATGATCTCCTCCCGTATCGCTTCCCTGAGCTCGAGCGTCGGCACCGTCTCGGCGTGCTGCGTGGAGATGACCACGGCGTCGACACGAACGGGACGGGTCCCCTCGTACTCAACGGTCACCTGGCTCTTGCCGTCGGGGCGAAGCCACTCCAGCTCGTGCGACTTTCGAGCCTCGGCGAGGCGCATCGTGAGCTTGTGCGCCAGGGTGATCGGAAGAGGCATCAGCTCCTCCGTCTCCCGGACGGCGAAGCCGAACATGAGGCCCTGGTCGCCGGCGCCTCCCGGATCGACTCCCATCGCGATGTCGGGCGACTGCTTGTCGATCGACGACAGGACGGCGCAGGTCTGGTAGTCGAAACCGTACTTGGCGCGCGTGTAGCCGACGTCCCGTATCGTCTCGCGAACGACCTGGGGAATGTCCACGTACGTCTTCGTCGTGATCTCGCCGGCGATGAACGCGGTTCCAGTGGTGACGAGGGTCTCGCAGGCCACCCGGCCTTCAGGGTCGTCGGCGAGAATCGCGTCCAGGATTCCGTCGGAGATCTGGTCGGCGATCTTGTCGGGGTGGCCTTCGGTGACCGACTCGGACGTGAAGAGCGTGCGTGCAGGCGCCATGGCGAAACTCCCCTGAATCACCCCTGTCGAGGGGCGTTTAACTCTTTAGTTTATGGGCACTTCGCGGAACGGTCAACGCCACCTGGGAGAATCCTCGGCCCCTCGCCGGCCCGGTCCGGCGAGGGGGCCGGGCGCCTGTAGAGGAAGAGCGCCGTCTTCCCGTACCGCCGAACGTCGGGCTCGACCGGGGGTGCGGGCCAGGGGTCCTCCCCGCTTCCCCGCTCCACCACGAGAGTGCCATCCGGCGCGAGCGCGCTCCAGAGCCCCTCGAGCTCTTCGGTCACCGGACTGGCCCAGGGTGGATCGAAGAAGACGACGTCGAATCCCGCGGGGAAATCCCGCCTCAGAAACGTCGCGACTGTCCGGACGACGATCGAGGCGCGCCCCTCGAGACGGGTGGTCAGGACGTTCGACTCGAGGACCCGGGCGACACGGCGGTCGGCCTCGACGAAGACGGCCTCCCGGGCGCCGCGAGAGAGCGCCTCGAACCCGAGCGCTCCGGATCCGGCCGCGGCGTCGAGGACCTTCGCGCCCCGGACCCTCGCGCCGAGGATGCTGAAGAGGGCCTCCCGGGCTCTCTCCGTCGTGGGCCTCACCCCCGGGCCGACTGCGAGGCGTCTCCCCCGCAGCTCCCCGGCGACGATCCGGATCAGCGTCTCACCGGGCCTTCCCCCCTGGCGGGAGGGGCGAGGAAGATCTTCGGCACCTCCTCGCGCAGGACGAAGAGCCGGTGAAGCGACCTCTCCACCTCCACCAGCTCGAGGCTTCGGACGAACGTGTCGTCACGGACGATCCTGTAGCGCAGTCCGTCCGTACGGTGGACCAGGACGTCGCCGGCGGCGAGCCCCGAAGGGTCCCAGAGGTTCTCGGCGGAGACGAGCGTCTCGTCGAAATGCGCGAAGAGGCCCTCGAGCACGCCGCGCGCCCGGCCGAGGACGAGAGGCGTGCGGGCCAGCTCGTCGAAGAGGAAAGCCCGCGGAGAGGCGTCGGGCCGACCGATCTCGATCCGGAACCGGCGCGGCTCGCCGGCCCCGAGGACGTCGACCCGGTAGACATCGACCTCGAGGTTCGCGGCCTCGAGACAGACCCGGCGGACGAGGTCGACCTCCTGCTCCGGAAGGACCTTCTTGCGCACCGTTCGAACGCCCTCGTACGACCTCACGAGCGCGAGGGTCCCGTCGCGGTAGAGGGAGAGCCTCTCCTTGCCGCTCCCCTGCTCGATGTCGAGGGCGGCGACGAGGGTCTTGTCCTCGGGAGGAACGACGACCTCGACCGGTGTCTCCTTCGGCACCTCCCCGGTCTCGGCCGCACGCGGCGTCTCCGCCTTCTGCCCCCCTCGGGCGTTCTGGGGCGCGGCCGCGAGGTCGTAGGCGAGGACGGGGACGAGCAGGACGGCGAGGAGACTCAACGGAGGCACCCCGTGGCACGCCGAAGCGCCCGGGAGAATCCCAGCCGGGTCGCGATGCGTTCCCTCAGGTCTGGAGCGACCGTCTCGAGAAGCCTCGCCCACGCGGACTCTCTCCCCCGCGCGCCTGCGAGGTCCCGCGCTGTCGCCGCATCGACCTCCCAGCCCGCCACGAGGGCGGCCGGGACGCCGAGACGGACCAGGAGCTCCGTAGCCACGCCTCGATTCTCCTCCGACAGGAGCTCGCCCAGCGCGCGCCGGAGCCGGTCTCCCGAGACTTTCTCGAAAGCCCCGCTCTCGACGGCCCTCCGCATCGCCCCTCCAAAGCCGGCATCGAGCTCGAAGCCGAGGCGCGCCGCGTAGCGGGCGGCGCGGAAGACGCGCGTCGGATCGTCGGCGATGGAGCCCTCGTGAAGCAGCCGGATTCGACGAAGAGCCAGGTCCGTCTGCCCGCCGAACGGGTCGAGGATCGGTCCCTCGACGCCTTCCGGGCCGAGGCGCAAGGCCATCGCGTGAATCGAGAAGTCCCGCCGCCCGAGGTCTCGCCCGATCGGCGCGCCCGGCTTCACGACCGGGAGGGCCCCCGGGTGGGGATAGGTCTCCTCTCGGGTCGCGGCCAGGTCGAGCTTCTGCCCCCCCGGCGCGCGCAGCGTCGCGGTCCCGAACCTCTCGTGGAGCACCTCGCACGCCCAGCCGTCCTCCGACAGGACGAAGCAGAGCCGCGAAACGGAACGGACCGGGCCCTCGACCGCGACGTCGAGATCGACCGCGGCGCGCCCCAGGAGCGTGTCCCGGACCGCGCCGCCGACGAGGTATGACGAGGCGCCCGCCGACGCCGCCCCCCGCGCCACCCTGGCCAGGAGAGCTGCGGGCAGGATCGCCGCGGCGCTCACGAGCGCGCGTAGACGTATCGGACGGAGCCCGGACCGAGAAGCCGTTCGAGCCCTCTCGTCAGCTCGGGTGTCGGCCGGACCGCCAGCCGGCCGGCGGCGCGCACCGTCGCTTCCCAGTGCCCCGCGCGACGGACCTCGAGAGAGACCGGAATCGAGCCGGGGGACGACTCCAGGATCTCGCGGACTGCGACGAACGTCTCGTCCAGGGTTCCGGGCACGGGCGCGACGAGGCGAATCTCGGAGGCCGAGGCCTCTCGCATTCCCTCGAGCGGCTGGATCTCCCGGGCGATGAGCTCGACCGGAACGGATCCCGACTCCCCCTCCGGCTCGGGCGACCCGGGCGCGGACGACGAGCGGACCACGCCCGAGACGAGGACCGGGCGTCCCTCCGCGAGCCAGGGCCCGGTCCTCTCGAGGAGGGCCGCGAAAATCGTGACCGGGACCGAGCCGGTCAGGTCCTCGAGGACCCCCTTGGCCATCATTTTCCCCTCGTTCTGGCCCTTCTTGATCTGCGTCTTCTTGAGCGAGGCGAGGAGGGCGACGATCTTCACGTTCTGGTCCACCCGCTCGGACACGTGGTCGGCCGTCACGTCGCCGAAGAGGTCGATCTCCTCCTCGAACCTCGCGAGCGGGTGCCCCGTGATGTAGAAGCCGAGCGTCTCCTTCTCGTACCGGATCCGCTCGTCGGGTGACCACTCCGGAAGGTCGGGAAAGCGGTCGCTTCGCTCCTGGGCGACCTCCTCGGCGAAGAGCCCGCCCTGCCCCGAGTCGAGGCTCTTCTTCTCGGAGGCCGCCACTTCCATGGCCGAGTCGACGCCGGCGGCCAACGCCGCGCGCGACTTCCCGAGAGAGTCGAACGACCCGGACCGGATCAGCGCCTCGATCACTTTCCGGTTGTTGAGCCTCACGTTCACGCGGCAGCAGAAGTCGGTCAGGGAGACGAAGGGGCCGTCGGCGGCCCGGGCCTCGAGGACCGAATGGACCGCCCCTTCGCCCACACCCTTCACCGCCCCGAGCCCGAAGCGGATCGCCTCGCCGTCGGGAGAGAAGGACAGCTGCGAGGAGTTCACGTCCGGGGGCAGGACCGGGATCTTCATCTCCCGGCACGCGTTGACGTACTTGACGACGTCCTCCGACTTCCCGGAAGCCGCCGTGAGCGTGGCCGCCATGAAGTCCACCGGGAAGTGGACTTTCATCCAGGCGGTCTGGTAGGCGAGAAGCGCGTAGACGACCGAGTGCGACTTGTTGAAGCCGTAGCGGCCGAACGGGAGGATCAGCTCCCAGAGCTCCTCGGCCTTCTTCTTCTGGACGCCGTTCTCTACCGATCGCTTGATGAACTTCTCGCCCTCGGCCTTCAGGGCGCCTTCGTCCTTCTTCCCGATGGACTTGCGGAGCCCGTCCGCCTCGCCCGGGGTGTAGCCGGCGACGGCCCGGGCCGCGAGCATGACCTGCTCCTGGTAGACGAGGACCCCGTGCGTCTCCCTGAGGAGGGGCTCGAGCTGCGGAAGCGGGTAGTCGAACTTCTTTCCGCGCCGCCTCTCGATGTAGACCTCGACCGTGCCGGCGTCGAGCGCCCCCGGGCGATAGAGCGCGTTCAGCGCCGCGAGGTCGCTGAAGACGCTCGGCTGGACGCGCCGCAGGAGGTCCCGCATGCCCGACGACTCGAACTGGAAGATGCCGTCGGTCCGACCCTCCGAGAAGAGGCGGAACACGTCCGGGTCGTTCAGCGGGATCGTGGCGAGCTCGATCTGTCGCCCGGTTCGACGCTGGGCCGACTTCACCGCGTCGTCGAGGATCGTGAGCGTGATGAGCCCGAGGAAGTCCATCTTCAGGAGGCCCATCTTGTCGACGGACTTCATCTCGAACTGCGTCGTGATCTCGTCGTTGTTGTTCTTGTAGAGCGGAAGGTACTCGACGAGCGGCCGGGGAGCGATGAGGACCCCGGCGGCGTGGACTCCCGCGTGCCGCGAGACGCCCTCGAGCCGTTCTCCCAGGTCGAAGAGCTTCCGGTACCCCTCGTTCGCCGCCAGGGCGTCCGAGAGCTCCTTCACGCTCTTGCGCGCCTCCGACAGAGTCACCGGCTTACCCGGGTTCGAAGGGATCATCGAGCAGAGCTTGTTCACCTCGGCGAGCGGGACGTCGAGGGCCCGGCCGACGTCGCGGATCACGGCCCGCGCCTTCATGGAGTTGAAGGTGATGATCTGCCCGACGTTGTCGCGGCCGTACTTCTTCCGGACGTACTCGATGACCTCCCCGCGTCGCCGCTCGCAGAGGTCGACGTCGATGTCCGGCATCGAGATGCGGTCCGGGTTGAGGAACCTCTCGAAGAGGAGGTCGTAGCGCAGGGGGTCGACGTCGGTGATCCCGAGCGTCCAGGCCACGAGGGAACCGGCGGCGCTGCCCCGGCCGGGACCGACGGGAATCCCGCTGTCCTTGGCGAACTTGATGAAGTCCCAGACGATCAGGAAATAGGCGGAGAGCCCGATCTTCCGGATGACCGAGAGCTCCCAGGCCAGGCGCTCGTCGTAGGCCTTTCGGGGGTGCTTCGTCCGTCCGGCCGCGAGCATCTCGGCGATCGGGGCGAGACGCCGCTCGAGGCCGTCCGCCGACAGCCTCTGCAGGTAGTCGTCGGGGCCGCCGGACTCCTCCGGGAGGGGAAACGTCGGGAGCTTCAGCTCCGTGTCGACGATGACCTTCGGCGCGACGCGGTCGGCGATGGCGACCGAGTTCTTCACGGCCTCGAGCGACCAGGGCCGGAAGGTCTCGGTCATCTCCCCGGGGTTCTTCACGTAGAACTCCGAGTTGTAGAACTTCATCCGCCGGGCGTCATTGACGGTCTTTCCCATGCCGATGCAGAGGAGGACGTCCTGCGCCTCCGCGTCGTCCCTCTGCAGGTAGTGGGCGTCGTTCGTGGCGACGAGCGGGATGCCGGTCTCCTTCGCGAGCCGAAGGAGGTCGGGAAGGAGCTGGCGCTGGATCGGGAGCCCGTGGTCCATCAGCTCGATGAAGTACCGGTCCTTCCCGAAGAGGGACTGGTACCGGAGGGCCGTCTCCTTCGCCCCGGCGAAATCCCCCGTAAGGAGCTTCTGGGAAACCTCGGACTTGACGCACCCCGACAGCGCGACGAGGCCCTCGTGGTGCCTCTCCAGGAGCTCCCAGTCCATCCGGGGCTTGTAGTAGAAGCCCTCGAGGAAGGCCTGGCTCACGAGGTAGGAGAGGTTGCGATAGCCCGCCGGCGACTCGGCGAGGAGCGTCAGGTGGTAGTTTTTCCCCTCGCCGTCGACCGTCTTCACCGCCTCCCGGTCGAACCGTGACCCGGGCGCGATGTAGGCCTCGACGCCGAGGATCGGCTTCAGGCCGCCCTTGATCGCCTCCGACTGGATCTCGAAGGCGCCGAACATGTTCCCGTGGTCCGTCACCGCCACGGCCGACATTCCGCTCTTGGCGACGTGCTTGATGAGGTCCTTCGTCCGGTTCGCGCCGTCGAGGAGGGAGTACTGCGTGTGCAGGTGGAGGTGGACGAAGTCGGACGACATGCCGGTCGGATTCTAGGTGGAGACCCTGCCCGGGAGGAGCCGACCGTGGCGGCGACCCGGAGCCCGGCGGGGCCGGGGCCGGGGCCGGGCCCCGGCACGCCGGAATACACAAAGGGCGACACGACGGAAGGCCGTGCCGCCCTGATTCCTGCCAGGTACCGGGAAACCGGGAGCTAGTAGCGCCCGCCGCCGCCGCCGTAGCCGCCGCGGCCGCCGCCCCCACCGTAGCCCCCCCCTCCGCCGTAGCCGCCACGACCGCCGCCGCCGCCGCCCGTGCGGGCTTCCTGCGGGCGGGCCTCGTTCACGCGGAGCGTCCGGCCACCGTGCTCCTGGCCGTTCAGGGCGCTCATGGCGCTCTGGGCGTCGCTGTCGTTCATCTCGACGAAGCCGAAGCCCTTCGACTGGCCGGAGTCGCGATCGGACACGACGCGGGCGGAGTGAACCTCACCGAAGGCCTCGAAGAGGCCGCGGAGAGAGCTGTCGTCAGCTGTATAGGGGAGGTTTCCGACGTAGAGCTTCATTTCGTTCTCGGGATCCTTGTTCTGTGCGCGCCGAGGCGAGCGGGGTTGCGGGGTCGGCGCGGTTCCGAGCCGACGGGGAACAAGTCAGAACCGTTCAAGCCGCCTTTCGGAGACCGAACGGGTCCTTTCTACGACAACACGCCTTCCCCGGGAAGTCAACACCCGGATTGGCCCACGGTTCGCCGCGCCGCGTCACTCCCACTCGATGGTGGCAGGGGGTTTCGAGGTCACGTCGTAGACGACCCTGTTCACGCCCCTCACCTCGCCGACGACCCGGCTCGCCACGCGATCGAGGAGGTCGTGCGGGAGGCGGGCCCAGTCGGCCGTCATGTAGTCGACCGTCGTCACCGCCCGGAGCGCCGCGACGTTCTCGTAGGTCCGGCCGTCCCCCATGACGCCCACCGACTGGACGGGGAGAAGCACGGCGAAGGCCTGGGCCGTCCGCTCGTAGTCTCCCGAGGCGCGCAGCTCCTCCATGAAGATCGCGTCGGCCTCCTGGAGAATCCGCACCCTTTCGCGCGTCACCTCGCCGGGGATCCTCACGGCGAGGCCGGGTCCGGGGAACGGGTGCCGGTAGAGCATGTCGTGCGGGATCCCGAGCTCCTCGCCGAGCCGCCGCACCTCGTCCTTGAAGAGCTCCCGGAGCGGCTCCACGAGCTTGAACCCGAGCTTCTCCGGGAGGCCGCCGACGTTGTGGTGCGTCTTGATGACGGCGGACGGGCCGTGGATGGAGACGGACTCGATGACGTCCGGGTAGAGCGTCCCCTGCGCGAGCCACGCCGCGCCGTCGACCGCCTTCGCGTTCTCGGTAAAGGCGTCGATGAAGAGGCCGCCGATGATCTTCCGCTTCCTCTCGGGCTCGGTCACGCCGGCGAGGGCCTCGAAGAACCGGTCGGAGGCGTCGACGCCGGTCACCGGCAGACCCAGGTGTCGGAACGCCTCGAGGACGTGCCGGCCCTCGTCCTTCCGGAGGAGACCGGTGTCGACGAACACCCCGCGGAAGCGCTCCCCTACCGCCTCGCGGATCAGGACTGCCGCGACCGTCGAGTCGACGCCGCCGGAAAGCCCGCCGAGGACGACCCCCTCGGTCACCGTCTCGCGGATCTTCGCGACCGCCGAGTCCCGGAAGCTCGCCATCGTCCAGCGCGGCGAGCATCTGCAGACGTCGTAGAGGAAGGACTCGAGCATCGCCGCGCCGTGCTCGGTGTGGTGGACCTCCGGGTGGAACTGCAGCCCGTAGAGGCCGCGGGCGGCGTCTTCGAAAGCCGCGACGGGGGCGTTCGTCGTCCGCGCCGTCACCTCGAATCCCTCGGGGATGCTCTCCACGTGGTCGCCATGGCTCATCCAGACCGTCTCGGTCGGTCCGAGAGAGCGCAAGAGGCGCCCGCCCGCGACCTCGACGACGGCCCGACCGTATTCCCGGCCCGGGGCGCGTCCGACCCCACCTCCGAACCGGCGCGCCATCAGCTGCATCCCGTAGCAGAGGCCGAGGACCGGGATCCCGAGATCGAACACGCCCTCGTCTCCGCGGGGCGCCTTCTCGTCGTAGACGCTCGACGGGCCTCCCGAAAGGACGATTCCCTTCGGCGCGAGCGCCCGGAGCTCGGCCGCCGAGGTCGAGAAAGGAAGGACGACGGAGCGGACCCGCGCCTCGCGAATCCGCCGGGCGATGATCTGCGTGTACTGGGAGCCGAAGTCGAGGACGACGACGGTGTCGAAGGTGGGTGTCACGCGGTGATCATAGCCCGCGCTCCCGGGGCGCGACGCGACGTGCGACGCGCGCCAGCGCCCTTGGCACCGACGCGAGGAGGGCCAGGAGAAGGCCGACCCCGAGCGCCACGAACGGGACCAGCGCGACGAAGACCGGCGCCACGTTCACGCCCCCGGGAAGCTCCCCTCCATGCGCGACCCCGGGGAGAAGGGAGCCGACCACGCCGGCCAGGAGCACCGAGCTCGCGAAGAGGGTCCAGAACGCCTCCGGAGAAAGCGTCGCCGGGCGCCGTGTGGCCGCGGGGCGCGGCTCCTTGCGCCAGAGCGACGCCGACGCCGAGGCGCCCACGTCGGCCAGGAACAGGAGGACGCCGGACACGAGATACGGGACGACGAAGAAGAGGGTGGCCACGACGACGAACCGCGCCGTCGCCGATCGGGGCATCCCCGAGCCGAGCACCTCGGCGAGGAACGGATAGACCGTGAAGGTGGTGGCGGCCCTCGGCCCCGCCGAAAGGTACGCAAGGAGTCCCGCCACGTAGGCGAGCGGCGCGAGGACGAGGAAACCGCGAACGGTGCGGAACACGGAAGCGAGTATAGGAGGCAGGATCAGGAACCCGCAGGTTCCCCCGTCCAGAGGGCCATGACCTTCCGGACGTAGTCGCGCGTCTCCCTGTACGGCGGTATCCCGTCGTAGGTCTCCACGGCCCCCTCGCCGGCGTTGTAGGCGGCGAGGACCTTCTCGGCCTCGTGCTCCCCGAAACGTTCGGCGAGAAGCGAGAGGTACCGGGCGCCGCCCCGGACGTTCTGCGCCGGGTCGAAAGACCGCGTCACCCCGAGCCTGCGGGCCGTGGCGGGCATGAGCTGCATCAGGCCGCGCGCCCCCTTCGGCGAGACGGCTCGCGGCCTCCAGGCCGACTCCACGCGGATGACGGCGGCGACGAGCGCCGGGTCCAGGCGGTGGGCGGTCGCCGCCGACTCGACGAGCCCGGCGTACTTCGCGGGCGCGCCGTGGGGCCTTCCCGTCGGCGTCCGCACGGACATCCGGGGCCTCAGCAGAGCGGACGGCGGCGCAGGGGCGGGAAGGAAGGCCGCCGGGTCGATCTCGTCGTCGACGATCCTCTCGACGCGCTCGATCGGCAGGACGATCTCGCCTCCGCCGTAGAGCGTCAGGCGGATCCGCTCCTCTCCGACCATCTCGAACGCCGTGACCTTCAGGTGCCTCCCCTCCTCGAGGACGACGAGCGCCCCCTGGACCGGGACGGCTCCGAGGAGGCCGACGAGGAGGAGGGCGAGCGCGGCCCTACGCACGGGGATGGCTCCGGTCGTAGACGCGCCGGGCACGCGTTCTGGAAACGTGCGTGTAGATCTCGGTCGTGGCGATGCTCGCGTGCCCCAGCATCATCTGGATCGCGCGAAGGTCCGCCTCGCCGTCGACGAGGTGGGTGGCAAAGGAGTGCCGGAGGACGTGGGGCGACACCGCTCCCTCGTCGAGGCCGGCCTTCTTCGCCGCCTTCTTGAGCGCCAGGAAGATCGTCTGGCGGGTGATCGGCCGCCCCGCTGCGCCAGGGAAGAGCCACGGAGAGGACGCAGCTCCGCGCCGGCTCGCCCTCGGCCCCGTCACCCAGCGCCCGACCCACCGGGCCGACGAGTCCGCGATCGGGACCACCCTTTCCTTCGACCCCTTCCCCTTCACGACGAGAAATCCGTCGGGGAGGTGGAGTGAGCCCAGCCGAAGCGTCGCGAGCTCGGAAACGCGGACGCCGCAGGCGTAGAGGAGCTCGATCATCGCCTTGTCGCGAAGCCCCCTCGCCGTCTCCACGTCGGGCGCGTCGAGGAGCCGGTCGACCTCCAGCCGGGACAGGAGCTTCGGAAGAGTCGTCCAGCGCCGGGGGTTCTCGAGCCCCGAGGTCGGGTCCGTGGGAATCCTCTTCTCGGCGAAGAGGAAACGGAAGAGGCCCCGGAGGGCCGAGGTGGCGCGGGCGATGGAGCGGGGGGACGCCCCCTCGGATCGTCGTAGGCCGAACCAGCGGACCAGGTCCTGCCGCCCGACCTCCCCGACCGCGAGCCCCTCGGCGTCGAGGTGCCGGCCGAACGCCGACAGGTCACGCCGGTAGGCCTCGAGGGAGTTGTGCGCGAGACCCTTCTCGACGGCCAGGTGGTCGAGGAAGAGAGGCAGGTCTCGAAGGAAGAACTCGCTCGGCGCGGCCTCCTCCATGGAAGCGTCCACGAGTCGATTCTACGGACCCGCCCCGCCCACCGTCGCAGTCGCGGGAGGCCCTTGCCCTCGGCACGGTTTCGCGGCCCGCCGGCAATCCCTCTTAGAATCCGTCTCATGAGCCAGGACCTCGGCATCGTCGGCTACGACTCCTTCCACTTCATCGTCAACGACCTCGGGCGGAGCCGCCGCTTCTACACGGAGGCGCTCGGGTTCACCGAGATCGCCCGGGCCTCCCGAGCCAAGGTGGAGAAAGGAGGCGAGGAGGCGAGCGTCTTCGGCGCGGGGCAGATCCGCGTCCTCGTTTCCACGCCGGCCCGCGAGGACTCGCGCGCCGCCCGCTGGCTGCGCATCCACCCGGACGGCATCTCGTCCCTGGCCTTCCGCGTCCGCGACGTCGACGCCGCCTGGCGCTTCCTCGAGCCGCGCGGCGCCACGTTCCTCTCGGAGATCCAGACGCACGAGGAGGGGGGGGGCTACTTCCGGACCTTCTCCATCGCCACGCCCCTCGACGACGTGACGTTCCGCTTCATCGAGCGCCGCGGGAGCTACCCGGCCTTCGCCCCCGACTTCGAAGCCGTCGGCGACGGCGTGCCGGTCGAGAACCCTCACGGCTTCGCCACCATCGACCACGTAACGTCCAACGCCTACACGATGCTCCCGGTCGTGAACTGGTACCGCGACGTCCTCGGCTTCGCCCGCTACTGGGACGTCGAGTTCCACACCTCGGAGGTCGACGGCGGCCAGAAGATGACCGGCTCGGGCCTGCGTTCCATCGTCATGGCGGACCCCGGCAGCGGCGTCAAGTTCGCCACGAACGAGCCGATGCGCCCCTTCTTCCGCGACAGCCAGATCAACCGGTTCTGCGAGGACCACCACGGCGCGGGGGTCCAGCACGTCGCCTTCCTCGTGAAGGAGATCATCCCGGCGGTCGAGAGCCTGAGGGAGCGCGGCGTGAAGTTCCTGACGGCTCCGCCCGCCTACTACGACCGCCTCCCGGCCCGTCTCGAGTCCGTGAAGGTGGCGAACGTCCGCGAGCCGATGGACGACCTCCGCCGCAACCACATCCTCGTCGACGGCCAGGACGGCAAGTACATGCTCCAGATCTTCATGCAGGACGCCGGCGCCCTCTACGGCGACCACCGCGCCGGGCCGTTCTTCTACGAGGTGATCCAGAGGGAAGGCGACAAGGGGTTCGGCTACGGAAACTTCCGCGCCCTCTTCGAGTCGATCGAGACGGCGCAGCGAAGCGACGCCGACTCGATCGAGGTCGTCGGCTGACGATGATCGACAGGATGCAGCTCGGCGAGGTGCCGCCGAAGCCCCACATCGCCTTCCGCTCCCCCGAGGGGCGCCTCCGTTTCGAGGAGTGCTTCACCCGCCTCGGGTTCGACGGCGAGTTCTCCATCCTCTACCACGAGGAGCCCCCGATGGCCGACCGCGCCATCGGGCCTTCCGAGCCCGGGCCGCTCGACCGGAAAGCCCCGGACTGGGGAGAAGAGCAGCCGCTCCTGCGGCGCCTCGTCCTCGGCGACAAGGCGCCCGCGGGGTGGACCCCGATCTGCGGCAACGCCGACGTCGTCGTGTCGCTCTTCGAGCTTCCCGCCGCTCCCCTTCCCCAGTCCGGCTTCGCCAACGGCGACGGCGACGACCTCCTCTACGTCTATTCGGGCCGCGCGACGCTCGAGTCGCCGTTCGGCGACCTCGAGGTCGCGGCGGGCGACTACGCCCTCGTGCCGAGGAGCGTCGTCCACCGCTGGCGGATCGAAGAGCACCTCTCGGGAATCGCGTTCGAGCTCAGGGGCGGGTTCCACGTCCCGGCGCAGTTCCGCAACAACGTGGGCCAGCTCCGCATGGACGCTCCCTACACGCACCGCGACTTCAGGCGCCCCGCATTCCGCGGGCCCCGGCCGGGGCCCCGGGAGATCCTCGTGAAGAGGGGCGACCGGTTCGTCCGCCGCGAGCCGGCCGCCTCGCCGTTCGGCGTCGTCGGCTGGGACGGCACGGTCTGGCCGTTCGCCTTCCCGATCCTCTCCTTCCAGCCGAAGACCGGCCTCGTCCACCTCCCACCTACGATCCACGGCACTTTCGCCGCCCGTGGGGCGCTCGTCTGCTCCTTCGTCCCGCGCGTCACCGACTTCCACCCCGAGGCGATCCCCTGCCCCTACCCCCACTCGTCGGTCGACTGCGACGAGGTGATCTATTACGTCCGCGGCAACTTCACGAGCCGCCGCGGGGTCGGTCCCAAGGCCGTCTCACTCCACCCCGCCGGGATCCCTCACGGACCTCACCCCGGGGCGTACGAGGCCTCCATCGGGACCCGGTCCACGGACGAGCTGGCCGTCATGATCGACACGTTCCTCCCCCTCCGCGTCACCGGGCAGGCGCGCTCCCTCGAGCTCTCCGGCTACCACGACTCCTGGACTCCGAAGGCCCCGTGACGGCCCCGGTCCGGCTGGGCCTCCTCGGCTACGGGACGGTCGGCAAGGCTCTCGTCCGCCTCCTCGCCTCGGAGGGGCCGAGGCTCCGCGAGCGGCTCGGCGTGGACCTGCGGCTCGTCGCCGTCGCCAGCCGGGACCTCTCCCGGCGGGCGCCGGAGGGGCTCGAGACCGGGACCCGGCGCGGCGACGACCTCCTGGCGGTCGCGACCGCGCCCGACGTCGACGTCGTCGTCGAGCTCGTCGGCGGCCTCGAGCCGGCGGGCCCCCTCGTCGCCGCGGCCCTGGGCGCCGGGAAGAGCGTCGTCACCGCGAACAAGCTCCTCCTCGCGAGCCGGGGCACCGAGCTGGCGGGCCTCGCCCGCGAAGCCGGGGTCGCGCTCGCGTTCGAGGCGGCCGTCGCCGGCGGCATTCCCATCCTCCGCGCGCTCAGGGAGAGCTTCGCCGGGGACACGATCGAGGCCGTCTCCGGGATCCTCAACGGCACGTCGAACTTCGTCCTGACCTCGATGAACCGAACCGGGCGCGCCTACGCGGAGGTCCTGTCCGAGGCCCGGGAGCTCGGCTACGCCGAGGCGGACCCTACCGCGGACGTGGAAGGGGCCGACGCCGCGTGCAAGCTCGCGCTCCTCGCGCGAATGTCGTTCGGGCAGGAGGTACCTCTGGCGGGCGTGACGACCCGGGGGATCACGCGCCTGACGCCCGTGGACCTCGAGTACGCCCGCCTCCTCGGGCGGACCCCTCGCCAGCTCGGCATCGCCCGCCGTCTCGCCGACGGCCGGCTCCTCCTCTCGGTCAGGACCCACCTCGTCTCGAACGACTCGTTCCTCGCCCGCGTCGACGGGCCGTTCAACGCCGTCCAGGTTTCGACGGCGCACGGGGGCGACTTCGTCTTCACCGGCCGCGGCGCCGGGGGCGACCCGACCGCAACCGCCGTCCTCGCGGACCTCGTCGAGATCGCCCGGAGCGGCGCGCGGCCCGCGGTCCCTCCCTTCGGGACCCGCGAGCTCTGCCCGTTCGCGGCCGCCGGCCCCGCTGATTCCGTCGCGCCGTGGTACCTGCGAGTCGTCGTCGCGGACCGCCCCGGGATCCTCGCCGCGCTCGCGGGCGTCCTCGCCCGGCACGGCATCAACGTCGATGCCGTCTTCCAGGCCCCTTTCACCGACAAGACCGCGCTCCCCTTCGTCGTCACCCTCGAGCCCGTCGACGAGGAACGTCTCGAGCGGGCCCTCGTCGAGCTCGCGGCGCTTCCCTTCCACGTCGAGGCCCCGCTCTCACTCCCGATGACCCCCTGAGGCCGCGGGCTCCGCCCTCCCCGCTATCATCGGCCGGAGGTCCAGAGATGGCGATCCGTCTCCTCATCACCGGCGGCACTTTCGACAAGGACTACGACGAGCTCTCCGGGAAGCTCTACTTCCACGACACGCACGTCCACGAGATGCTCAGGCTCGGACGGTGCCGCCTGGAGACGCGCGTCCGGACGGTCATGATGGTCGACAGCCTCGAGATGTCCGACTCCGACCGCGAGATCGTCAAGGAGGTCTGCCGCAAGTCCGAGGAGGACCAGATCGTCGTCACCCACGGCACCGACACGATGCCCGAGACGGCGCGGGTCCTCGGGGAGGCCGCGCTTCCGAAGACGATCGTCCTGACGGGCGCCATGATCCCCTACGCCTTCGGCAGCTCCGACGGACTCTTCAACCTCGGCAGCGCCCTCTCCTTCGTCCAGGTCCTGCCGCACGGCGTCTACGTGGCGATGAACGGGCGGTTCTTCCGCTGGGACGACGTGAGGAAGAACAAGGGGCTCGGGGTCTTCGAGACCCTTTCGTGACGGCGCTCGCCCTCGTCCTCGCCGTCGTCATCGGGCTCTCCCTCGGCCTCCTCGGCGGCGGAGGCTCCATCCTGGCTGTGCCGGTTCTGGTCTACGTGGCCGGGCTCCCGCCGGCCGCCGCCGTTCCCGTCTCTCTCGCCGCCGTCGGTGCCACCAGCCTCGTCGCCGCCGCGATCCACGCGCGCGAGGGGCGCGTCGACCTCCGGGTCGCGCTCCTCTTCGGGGGAGCCGGGGCCTTCGGCGCCGCTGCGGGTGCCGGGGTCACGCCGCTTCTCTCTCCGCCCGTCCTCCTCCTCTCCTTCGCGGTCGTCATGCTCGTGGCCGGGACCCGGATGCTCGGAGTAAGGCGCCCGGAGAGCCCGGACCGGTCCAGGCCCGCGAGACCCGCCGTGACGGCCGCCGCCGGGTTCGGCGTGGGGATTCTCACCGGGCTCCTCGGGGTCGGCGGCGGATTCCTCGCGGTCCCGGCGCTGGTCATCGTCGCCGGGCTCCCGATGCCACGCGCCGTCGGGACTTCGCTCGTCGTCATCGCGCTGAACGCCCTCGGGGGGCTGATCTCCCACGCCGGACACGGTTCCTTCGATGCGGGCCCGGCCGTCCTCTTCGCAGGCGCCTCGATGGCAGGCGCGCTCGGAGGCTCTCACCTCACCGGGAGGGTCCCGCCCGACCGCCTCCGGCGCACCTTCGGCCTCCTCGTCCTGCTCGTCGGCGCCGCCGTCGGCGCGAGGAACCTGCTCCTCCTCCTGGAGCCCTCCCGGTGAGAGGCATCGAGCAGATCCCGTTCCTCTACGACGCGGGGCTGAGCCTTCTCGAGGCGACCGGTCTCGCCGGGTGGCGCCGCTGGCTCGCCTCCGGCGCGACGGGCCGGGTCCTCGACCTCGGCTGCGGGACGGGCCGGAACCTCCCGCTCTACGACGGGCACGCCCGCCCGATCGGTCTCGACCCCTGCATCGAGACGCTCCAGGCCGCCCGACGACGCGCCCCCGGGACGCCGCTCGTCCTCGGCGTCGCCGAGCGGCTCCCCTTCCGGGCCGCCGCGTTCGACACGGTCGTCTCCGGCCTCGTCTTCTGCTCGGTGACCGAGCCGGACCGCTCGTTCGAGGAGGTCCGCCGCGTCCTCTCGCCTGGAGGAACGCTCCGGATGCTCGAGCACGTTCGCGCCACGGGCCGGATTCACGCCTCTCTCCAGGACGCCTTCCAACCGCTCTGGACCCGGTTCACCGGGGGCTGCCGGCCGAACCGGGACACGGAGTCGGCGGTCCGGGACGCCTCCTTTCGGGTGGAAGAGGGAACCCGCCGCGCGAGCGGGACGATGCGCCGCTTCGTGGCGCGCCCCTGACGGACGCGCGAGTCAGTCGGCCACGACCTCGATCGCCGGCGGCGCCACGAGGTGTCTCTTCACAGCGCACTGGTCGATGGCCCGGAGGATCGCCGCGCGGTACTTTCCGGGGAACGAGGCCGGCAGCTTCAGGTCGATCCGGATCCGCGTGATGAGCTTCGTCTCCGGCGAGCGCTCCCAGTCCATCGTCATCGCGAGCTCGTCCGTGGGGATCTGCCGCTCCTGGCAGAAGCGAAGGGCGTAGAAACCCGCGCAGGTGCCGATCGAGGCGAGGAAGAGGTCGAAGGGCGCGGGAGCCTTCCCTCCTCCGCCGTCCTTCACGGGCTGGTCCGTGTGCATCGTCATTCCCTTGTGGTGGGCTTCGACCGCCACCCCTCCGGGGAACCTCATCTCCATGGGCATTTCGTTCTCCCGGGGTCCCCGTCCCGGGAGCCCCGAAACCATCGATGTTAGCAGTCGCGGGCCCTCCGCCGGGCCGCAGGCCCGTGCCCGGCCGACTTCCCCGGGCATACCTTCCAGCCCTCCCCCGCGTTACGATGACCGGCCGCGCCGCGCCCCGGGGGCCGTGGCGCCGAAGGGAGAAAGACCCGCCATGTTCAGCGACTTCAAAGAGGCGAAGTCCTTCGTCGAGAAACGGTCCGTCGAGATGGTGGACCTCAAGTTCTGCGACCTGTGGGGCCGCTGGCACCACGTCACGATCCCGGCGTCGGGCTTCGAGCCGGTCCTCATGGAGAAGGGGGTCGCCTTCGACGGCTCCAGCGTCGGCTTCAAGTCCGTCAGCTCGGGCGACATGGTCCTCGTCCCCGACCTCTCGACGGGCTTCCTCGACCCGTTCTGGGAGACACCGACGCTCTCGTTCATCTGCACGACCCTCGAGGCCGACACCCGCGCGCTCTTCCCCTACGACCCCCGGTCGATCGCCCGGCGCGCCGAGGAGTACCTCCGCGCCAGCGGCGTCGCCGACGAGAGCTGGTGGGGCCCCGAGTTCGAGTTCTACGTCTTCGACGGCGTCTCGTACGAGAACGGGATGAACGTCGCGGCCTACCGCGTCCAGTCCTCCGAGGGCGACTGGAACTCCCACGAGCTGGGTAGCGGCTACACCATCCCGAAGCACGGCGGCTACCACGCGATCCCGCCGCAGGACCGCCTATTCAACTTCCGCAGCCGCGTCTGCAAGCTCCTCTCGCAGATGGGGGTCGAGGTGAAGTACCACCATCACGAGGTGGGCGGCCCCGGCCAGTGCGAGATCGAGATCCCGATCTTCCCGATGATGAAGGCCGCCGACGCCGTGATGATCGTCAAGTACGTCACGCGCATGGCGGCGAACCAGCTCGGCCTGACGGCGACGTTCATGCCCAAGCCGCTCTACGGCGAGGCAGGCTCCGGGATGCACTTCCACCAGCGTCTGCTGAAAGGGGGGAAGAACCTCTTCTACGACGCGAACGGGTACGGCTCGTCCAGCGCCCTGGAGCGGGCCTACATCGCCGGCCTCCTGCAGCACGGCGGGGCCGTCATGGCCTTCACGAACCCTTCGACGAACTCCTACCGCCGGCTCGTGCCAGGCTACGAGGCGCCCATCAGCGCCGTCTTCTCGCTCGGCAACCGGAGCGCCGCGATCCGGATCCCGAAGTACGCGAACCGGCCCGACAACGCGCGCTTCGAGTTCCGCCCCCCCGACGCGACCGCGAACCCCTACCTCGCCATCGCCGCCCAGCTCCTCGCGGGCATCGACGGCGTCCGCAAGGGTCTCGACCCGACGGCGCTCGGCTTCGGGCCCGTGGACGACGACATCTTCACCTGGGACGCCGAGCGTCGGGCCACCATCAAGGCCCTCCCTACCTCGCTCGAGGCCGCGATGGAGGCCCTCGAGACCGACCGGGCCTTCCTCCTCGAAGGGGGCGTCTTCAACGACGACCTGCTCGAGCGCTGGGCGAAGAAGAAGCGGAACGAGGACCGCGAGGTGAGGAACCGGCCCCACCCCTACGAGATCGAGCTCTACTACGGCCTCTGAGGACGGGAGGCGGCCCGGCGAACCGGCTGCGAGGGACCGCGGGAGAATCCTCCCCGGTCCCTCGTTCCGTTTCCGTTGGTGGATCCCGTCAGAGCGTCGCGAGCGCCGACAGCGCGCGGGACGCGCGGTCGATCTTCCGCCAGACCGGGATGCCGCCGCGCTGGAGCAGCTGGACGAAGTCGTCGTAGAGGCGCCCCGAGTCTACGGAGACGGCGACCGGCTTGCCGGTCCGGCGGAAGAGGGCGAGGAGCTCGCTCGGGAGCGATTCCGGCGAGTGGATGTTCTCGCGGTGCGTTCCCCCGGCGAGGTCGGGCGAGAGGTTGTCGAGCGCCGGCGTGACCGGGATCGGCGAGACGAGGATCGCGTCGACCCCGTCGTCCAGCGCCATCGCCTCCGCCGCCTCCACGAACTGCCGCGTCGTCGCCATCGGCGTCGCGTCGACCGGGTTGTCTGCATGGGCGATGTCGGGAAGGCAGGCGGCCAGCTTCGCCTTCGTCTCGTCCGAGAGCCGGGCGGGGACGAGGCCGTAGAGCTTGTCGAGGACCGTGGAGCACTCGAAGCCGGCGTTCGAGAGGATCGCCACCCGGTTTCCGCGCGGGAGCCGGTCGTAGAGCATCGTGAACGCCTTCGTGTAGTCCTCGAGCATGTCGAGCGTCCGGGCCACGACGACGCCCGCGTCCTCCATCAGCGCCTGTGCCACGGCGTAGTCCCCGGCCAGGGAGGCCGTGTGGCTCTGCGTCGCCTCCGCCCCGAGGGCGGTCTTCCCCGCCTTGTACGCCAGGACCCTCTTGCCCCGGGCCCGGAGCCGGCGCGCGAGGTCGACGAAGCGCGTCCCGTCGAGGGGCTTGAAGCCCTCCACGTAGCACGCCACGACCTTCACGCCGTCGTCCTCGAGCAGGGCCTCGAGGAAGTCCGAGACCGTCAGGTCCATCTGGTTGCCGAAGGAGATCGACGCCTTCGGGAAGATGATCCCGTCGAGATTCGACGTTAGGGAGACGAGGTAGGCGCCGCTCTGGCTCACCGCGACGAGCCGGTCGCCGGGGGCGTCGTGGAACGGGAGCTTGTACTGCGGCAGGAAGAACGTGTTGTACTGGTGCTTCGAGACGATCCCGAGGCAGTTCCCGCCGACGAGGACGGGCCCTTCGCCCAGCCGCGAGCGGGACGAACGGACCGTCTCGACGATCTCCTCCTCGAGCCCCTTCTTCCCCGTCTCCGCGAACCCGCCCGGGATCAGGATGATCGACTCCGCCTTTCCCGTCTCCACGAGCGCCCGGATGGAGTCCCGCGCCCCCTCGGCCGGGATGGCGACGACGGCGAGGTCGACCGCCTGCGGCAGCTCCGCGACGCTCCTCACGCAGGGGATCCCGTCGATCGTCTCCTCCTTCGGGTGGACCGCCCACAGCTTCCCGTAGCGGATCCCTTCCGAGGCCTTCAGGTTTCTGAGGATGATTCGCCCGGGGTTCATCGCCGAGGCCGAGGCGCCGAGGACGGCGGCGCTCTTCGGCTCGAGGAGGTTCTTCACCTTGCGAAGGGGTCGCTTGGGGAGCGTCGCCGTCGAGCGGCCGATCCGGCCCTTGCCGTCGACGGCGATCCAGCGGCCGTCGGCGGCGAGGAGGAGCGGGTTGACCTCCAGCTCCTCGAGGGTGAGCGGGTCATCCTGGCCCGCCTGGGCCGCCTCGCCGAACGCGGTGGCCACGGCGCCGAGCGCCTCCAGCCTCTCCGCCGTGGCGGCCAGGTCGAGGGGGGGCGATTCGTGGAGCCGGCTCGGGCGGAAGAGGAGCGCGACGGCCGGGCGCGAGCCGAGCGCCCTCTCGAGCCCCTCGAGGACCCGCCCCGGCTGGAGGACGACGGTCGAGGCCCCTTCGGTCGCCTCCCCGAACCACTCCGTCAGGACGCCCCCGAGGCCCAGGACGAGGACCGGCCCGAACGCCGGGTCCTGCTTGAGCGACAGGAGCGTCTCCGACGCGGGAGAGCCCCCCTTCGTCTTCACCTTCTCGACGACGAGGATCCCCGAGAGGTCGGCATCGGGCATCCGGGACCCGACGTCGTCCCAGATCTTCCGCGCCGCCGCGGCGACGGCGACCGGCTCGGCCGGCGCGACCGCCACCCCGCCGACGTCGCTCTTGTGGAGGATGTCGGGGGAGACGATCTTGAGGACGACCTCTCCCGGGGCCTCCTGGAGGAGCCCTGCAACCGCCGGAGAAACAGTGTCGCCAGGCGTCCCCTCCTGGAATGCGAAACGCGGCGTCGCGAGGCCGGCCGCCGCGAGGATCCCGTAGACCTCGTGCTCCAGGAGGGCGTTCCGGCCGGACCGCCTCGCCCCCGCGAGAATCTTCCTCACCTTTTCGATCATGGTGCCCAAACCCCCGACCGGCAAAAGTAACATGGCGCGCACACCATGACCCCGAAGGTCGAGAAGAAGCTCCAGGACCTCCGCACCCTCCTCGAGGTGGCGCAGGCGATGACCGGCATCCGGGACCTTCAGCCGCTCCTGGAGCTGATCGTCGCGTCCGCGTCCCGGCTCGTCGACGCCGACCGGACGAGCCTCTTCCTCCTCGAGCCCGACGGCAGCCTCTGGACGCGCGTCGCGCAGGACTCGACCGACATCCGCCTTCCCCCCGGCTTCGGCATCGCGGGGATCGTGGCGAGCACGGGGCAGACGATCGCCATCGCCGACGCCTACCTCGACCCCCGCTTTTCACCGGAAGTCGACCTGAAAACGGGCTTTCGAACCCGCAGCATCCTCTGCGTCCCGCTCGTCACGCCCACGGGCTCGGTCGTCGGCGTCATCGAGGCGATGAACAAGAAGGGGGACGGCCCCTTCGACGCCGACGACGAGGAGAGCCTCCGGGCCCTCGGCAGCCACGCCGCCCTCGCCCTCGAGACCCAGCGCCTCCTCGAGGGAGAGCTGGAGCGCCAGCGGATGGAGAGCGAGATCGAGCTCGCCCGGAAGATCCAGGAGGGCCTTCGGCCGAAGCGTCTCCCCGAGCTGCCCGGCCTGCGGCTCGCGGCCTGGCAGGAGACGGCCGAGAAGACGGGCGGCGACTACTACGACGTCATGGAGGCGCCGTTCGGGTCGCTCGACCTCCTCGTCTGCGACGTCTCCGGCCACGGCCTCGCGTCCACCGTCCTGATGTCGGCCGCGCGGGCCTACCTGCGCGCCCTCCACCTCGTGGAGAGCAACCCCCAGAAGCTCATCACGAAGCTGAACCGGCTCATCACGCCGGACATCCCCGACGACGCCTTCGCGACGCTCGTCGCCTGCCGCATCGGCCCCGGAGGCGACGCCTGCTACGTCTCGGCCGGGCACCTCCCGCCGCTCGTCTACCGGCCGCGGAAGGGAACGTTCGACCCCCTCGAGGAGACCGATCTCATCCTCGGCTACTCGACCGAGACGACCTACCACGCGCACCAGATCGACCGGCTCGGGCCGGGCGACCTCGTCGTCCTCGCCACCGACGGCCTCTATGAGGCGGCGAGCCCCGAAGGAACTCTCTGGGGTCTCGAAGCGGCGAAGGACGCGATCGCCGGCGCCGCGCACGAGGGGGCGCACGGCGTCATCGAGTCGCTCCGCGCCGGCGTCTTCGGGCACGCCGAGAAGCTCTTCCTGGCGGACGACATCACCCTCCTCGTCGCCGAGAAGACCTAGCCGGAGACCTCGTTCCCCGCGGGACGATCACGTCCGGGATCGCCGCACCTCACACCGCCGAGAGCCCGAGCGCGGCCCGGAACCGCTCCTTCAGGGAGACGCCGTCGCGGCTCGGCAGAGTGCGCGGCAGGGTCTCGGCGCGGACGAGGACCTGCGCCAGGCCGCAACCGTCCCTCGCGCGGACCCGATCGGCCACCCGCCGGACGTCTCCGGTCGACGCGACCTCCGCGGCCCAGTCGAGCCCGCAGGCGAGCGCGACCCCCGCGAGGTTCGTTCCGAGGCTCGTGTGGCTCTCCTGCATGCCGGTTTCGCCGTACCTCCCGTTGTCGAGGACGACGACCGTGAGGTTCCTCGGCCGCTGCGCCCCGATCGTCGCGAGCGCCCCGAGGCCCATCAGCTGCTCGCCGTCGCCCGTGAGGACGACGACGCTCCGGCCGGGCTGCGCGAGCGCCAGGCCGAGGCCCATCGCCGCCGCGCCCCCCATCGCGCCCCAGAGGTAGAAGTACTCGTCCCGGTCGCCCGCGGCGAAGAGGTCGTACGCGGGCGCTCCGAGGCCGGCGATCACGAGCGCAGACGGGCAGGACTCGACCAGTTCCGCCACGAACGCCCGACGGTCCACGGTCCGGCCGGGGCCCGTCACCGTCCCCCCCAGTCCTTGCGGCCGACCAGGCTCTGCGAGAGGAGCAGGGCGACCGCCTCCCCCGCCCCGAACGCCGCGTCGAGGGCGGCCCGGACGGTCTCGCCGGCCCTCTCCGGCTCGTCGACGCGCCGGACGGCGATACCCATCGCCTCGAGGACCTTCGGCGTCGCCCTGCCCATCGGCACCTGCCAGCCGTTGAACTCTTCCCGCTCGCCGCGCATCGTCACGAGCGCGACGAAGGGGAAGCGGCACGCGGCGACGAGCGAGAGCATGTTCACGCAGTTGCCCACGCCGCTCGACTGCATCAGGAGAACGGCGCGCTCCCCGCCCAGCCAGGCGCCGCACGCCAGCGCGACGCCTTCCTCCTCGGTCGTCAGGACGATTCCGCGCATCTCCGGGTCCCCGAGGACCCGGGAGATGACGTGCGCGTGGCCCGCGTCGGGGACCCAGGCGACCTGCCTCACGTCGGCGCTCTTCAGGGCTCCGAAGATCTCATCCTGCCAGGCCGTCGGCGCCGTGTCGTTCATTCGTTCACTCCGCCCGCAGGTTCTCCACGGGGTCGAGCCCCGCGGCGCGGCGCGCCGGGACGACGCCGGCCACGAGCCCCACCGCGACCGCCATCGCGAGCGCGGCCGCGGCGTAGGCCGGCGGCGTCGTAAACGGCACCGCCGGCAGCGCGAGGCGGACGAGGCCTCCGAGAGTCGTAGCGACCGCGATCCCGGCGGCCCCTCCGGCCGCCGAGAGGAGAGCCGCCTCGGCGAGGAAGAGGTTCCGCACGTCCTCGCGGGTCGCACCGAGCGCCTTCAGGAGGCCGATCTCGGACGTCCGCTCCCCGACGGCGATCCACATCATCGTCAGGATCCCGATCGCGCCGACGAGGAGCGAGATCGCGCCGATGCCCGCCACGGCCGCGCTCACGATGGCGAAGACCCGCCCGAACGACTCGAGCATCTCCCCCTGCGTCATGACGGTGAAGTCCTCCTCGCCGCCGTGCCGCGCCTTCAGCACGCGCTTCACCCCGGCGACGACCGTCTCCGGCGGGAGCCCGGGCGTGAAGGTGGCGTCGATCTCCATCACGTGGGCGTGGTCGAAGACCTGCTGCGCCGAGGCCACCGGGATGTAGACCGCGTCGTCGAGGGTGAGGCCCGCGAACTGGCCCACCGGGGCCATGACTCCGATGACGAGGAAACGGTGGCTTCCCACACGGATCCTCCGGCCCAGCGCGTTCTCTGCCCCGAAAAGCTCCGTCTTCAGCTTCGGCCCGAGGACGGCGACGGGCGTCGCCCGCCCCAGCTCCGACTCGGGGAGGAACCGTCCGAGCCTCACGCCGAAGCTCCAGACCTCGGGGGCGTCGCCCGAGGTGCCGTAGACGAACGAGTCGCGGCCCCGCTCCCCGGACGACACGCGCGCCGTCCCGAAAACGACGGGCGCGACCTTCTCGATCCCCGGCACGGTACGCAGCGCCTCGGCGTCGGCGAGCGTCAGGGGCCGCGTCGTTCCCCCCACGGCCCCGGCGATCCCGTGGGTCTCGATCTTCCCCGAGTTGACCGCGAGGAGGTTCGTCCCGAACTGCGAGAACTCCGAGAGGATGGCCCTGCGCGTCCCTTCCCCGAGCGACGTCAGGAGGACGACGGACGCGATGCCGATGACGATGCCGAGCACGGTCAGCGCCGACCGGAGACGGTGGGCCCTGACCGACCCGAGGGCGAGGCGGAGGACGTCGGCGAACGTCACGTCAGCGCCTCGCGAGAGCCACGACCGGCTCGAGCCGTGCCGCCCGCCGGGCCGGGAGGACCCCGGCGACGAGCCCGACGCCGACCGAGACCGCGAGCGCGGCGGCGACGGCCCAGGCCGGTGGCTGGACCGGAAAGTCGGGGTAGAGGCCGCGCAGGAGGAGCGTCCCGCTCCACCCCGCGAGGAGCCCGAGCACGCCCCCCGCCGTCGAGAGGAGCGCCGCCTCGACGAGGAAGGCGCGCAGCACCTGCCCCCGGCTCGCGCCGAGCGCCTTGAGGAGGCCGACCTCCCGCGTCCGCTCCGACACCGAGACCAGCATGACGTTCATGATCCCGACGCCCGCGACCGTCAGCGAGACGGCCACGATCCCGGCGAGCGCCGCTGTGAGGATGGCGAGGACCTTGCCGAACGTCTTCATCACCGCGTCCTGCGTCAGGACGGTCACGTCCTCCTGACCGCCGTGCCGGTCCCTGAGGACCGCGAGAATCGCGCCCTTCGCGGCCTCGACGTCGCGCGCCGAGCGGGCCTCGCAGAGGACGCGGAAGACCGAGCGCCGGTCGAACATCCGGAGGTGGTGGCCGATCGGGACGAGGACCACCTCGTCGAGGTCGAGGCCGACGGAGACCCCGCGCGAGGCGAGGACACCCGTCACGCGGAACTTCTCCTCCCCCAGCCGGAGCCTCTCCCCCACGGGCGAACGGCCCGGGAAGAGCTCCGCCGCGACCTTCGCGCCGACGACGCAGACCCGCGACGCCCGCGTCGGATCTCCCGGCGGAATGAAGCTCCCCTCCCTCAGCTCGAGCCGCCGCACTCCCTTCCACTCCGCCGTCACCCCCGCAACCGTCAGGTCCCGGCTCCGCTCGCCGAATCGGGCCGTCAGCCCGCCGACGGAAAGGGGCGCGACGGAGGAGAGGACCGAGATCCGGCGGCGGAGCGCCTCGACGTCGTCGAGCGTCAGGTCGTTCGGAACTCCTCCGGTCACCGGCACGATCCCGGTCGTCTCCGACTTACCCGGCAGGACGATGACGAGGTTCGACCCGAGGAGGGCGAACTCCCCGGTGACGTAGAGCCGGGCCCCTTCGCCGAGGCTCGTCAGGAGGACGACCGACGAGACGCCGATGGCCACGCCGAGGAGGGAAAGCGAGGTCCTGAGCCGGTGCCCGCGAAGCGCCCCCGCGGCGAAGGCGAGAAGGTCGCCGCCCCTCACCCTCTCTCGTCCCCCACGACGCGGCCGTCGGCGAGCCGGACCTTCCGCGGAGCCCTCGCGCCGATGCCGGGGTCGTGCGTCACGACGAGAAGCGTCCGACCCCCGGCGTGGAGCCTCTCGAGGAGCGCCACGATCTCGGCCCCCGACCGGCTGTCGAGGTTCCCGGTCGGCTCGTCGGCCAGGATGAGCCCGGGTCCCGTGACGACGGCCCGCGCCAGGCAGACGCGCTGCTTCTCGCCGCCGGAGAGCTGGTCCGGCCGGTGGCCGCTGCGCTCCGACAGCCCCACCGAGGCGAGCGCCTCGGCGGCCCGGGCGAGCCGCTCGGCGGGCGGGACGCCGCCGAGGACGAGCGGCAGGCCGACGTTCTCGAGCGCGGTCATCCTCGGAACGAGGTGGAACGACTGGAAGACGAACCCGATCCGCTCGCGTCGAAGGCGGGAGAGCTCGTCGTCGGAGAGCGCCGCCACCTCGCGCCCTTCGAAGAGGTAGGAGCCGGCGGTCGGGCGGTCGAGACCCCCGAGGAGCGAGAGGAGCGTCGACTTGCCCGACCCCGAGGGACCCATCACCGCGAGGTACTCGCCCGCCGCGATCGAGAGCGTCACGTCCCGAAGGGCGTGGACGGGCCGGCCGCCCACGTCCCAGGTCCGGGAGACGCCCGAAAGCGCGATCACAGGGCTTCCTCGGCCCGCGCCCGCGCCCCCTCCTTCACCTCGGACCGGTCGAGCGACGTGACGACGGCGTCGCCCTCGGAGAGCCCCGAGACGACCTCTGCCCACTCGGCGCCCTTCAGGCCCGTCTCCACCTTCGCGGGGACGAGCGTCCCCTTCGCGAGGAGGAGCGCCTTCCCTCCCGGCAGAAGGGCGTACGACGGCACGCGGAGGACGTCCTCCTTCCGCGCGAGGACGACGACGACGTCCGCCGACGTCCCCGGGAGAAGCGTCTTCGCAAACGCCGCGTCCTCCAGGACCACCTCCACCTCGAACGTCCGGTTCTGTTCACGCAGGTCGAGGACGTAGTCCGCGACGCGCGTGACCTTCCCGGCGAACGTCCGTCCCGGGAAGGCGTCGAACGTGACGCGCACGGGGACCCCCGCCTTCACGCGCCCCACGTCCACCTCGTCGAGAGGGGCGCTGACGTACGTGTCGTCCGGGTCGAAGAGCTCGACGACCGGGGGAATCGGGAGGCCCGGCGGCGAGGGGGTGACCCACTCCCCTTCCTCCGTCGAGAGCTCCGCCACGACGCCGTCGAACGGGGCCGAGAGGACGGTCCTGCCGACACCGACCCGCGCCACCTCCAGCGAGGCCCGGGCCTGACCCACGCGGGCCCTCGCCGCCTCGCAGGCGGCCGCTGTCATCCCGGCCTCCGTCTGGGCCCTCTCGAGAAGGCCGAGCGAGAGGACGTCGTCCTTCGCGAGCCGCTCGCTCCTCGACAGGTCGCGCACGGCCTGCTCGGCCGCCCGGCACGCCTCCCGCTCCGCCGCCTCGGACACGGCGAGCGACTTCTCCGCGAGAGTGAGGTGGGCGCGGACGTCGTCCGCCGCGATCCTGACGAGCGGGTCGCCCTTCCTGACGCGTTCGCCCTTCCGGACGAAGAGCCGCTCGACCCGCCCGCCGACCTCCGGGCTCAGCGTGGCCCGGCGGCGGGACCGCACCGTGCCGGCCCGGCTGCCGGTGACCGTCTCCTCGACGGCGCCGCGCTCGACGGCGACGACGGTGACGGGGACCGGGTCGGGGCGAAGGAGCGTGACGCGAAGGACGACGGCGGCCAGAACGAGGACGGCGGCGAAGAGTCCGCGGCGGAGCCACTTGCGAGGCATCGGTCCATCGTAGGAGCCTGCCGGGCCGTTGGGAAGCGCCGCGACGGGCCGTCTAGAATCCGGCCCGCATGAGGCCCTTTCGCGTCCTCGCCGCCGCGACGCTGCTCCTGCTGGGCGCCTGCCGGAAGGAATCGCCGGAGCCCTCCGTCGGCCGGGCCGAGCGGCAGGCCCTCGCGAGCCAGGCGAATGCCAAGCTCGGAGTCCTTCCCGAGAGGATGCCGGGGAGCGAGGCCGACACGCCGGAGCTCATCTCGCTCGGCCGGACCCTCTGGTTCGAGAAGCGGCTCTCCGGCAACGGGACCCAGTCGTGCAACGACTGCCACCGGCTCGACGGCGAGAGGCCCTCGGGAGCCGACGGGGAGCGGACCTCCCGCGGGGCGCTGGGAGAGCGGGGGACCCGCAACTCGCCGAGCGTGAAGAACGCCGGGTACCACGTCGCCCAGTTCTGGGACGGGCGGTCGAAGACCCTCGAGGAACAGGCGGAAGGTCCGATCCTGAACCCGGTCGAGATGGCCATGCCGAGCGCCGCCGCCGCCGAGGAGGCCCTCAGGAACGCGCCGGAGCACCGGGAGCCGTTCGCGGCGGCCTTCCCCGGGGAGGCGGACCCCGTCACCCTGCGCAACGCCGCGCGGGCCCTCGCCGCCTTTCAAAGGACCCTGAAGACCGACGACCGCCTCGACGACTTCCTCCGCGGAGACCTCGACGCCCTCTCGCACCGGGAGGCGGACGGGCTGCGGCTCTTCCTCTCGACCGGCTGCACCACCTGCCACAACTCGCCCGCCCTCGGGGCGAACCAGTTCCAGCTCCTGGGCCTCGTGAAGGCCTGGGAGACGAAGGACGAAGGGCGATTCGCGGTGACGAAGAACGAGGAGGACCGGGGGAAGTTCAAGGTCCCCTCGCTGCGCAACGCGGTGGGCACCGGGCCCTACTTCCACGACGGCTCGGAGGACCGGCTCGACGAGGCCGTCAGGAAGATGGCCTGGCACCAGCTGGGGAAAGAGCTGACGAAGGACGAGATCGACTCCCTCGTCGCCTTCCTCGGGGCGCTCGCCGACCGGAGCAGCCCCGTCGAACCGCCCGCAACCCCGCCCCCCGCGGCCGCGCGTTGACACCCCGCCGGGCCCTCCCTACGATCCGCCGTTCGCAGCCCGGGACGCCGAGACGGCCCCGGTCGGGGAGGCCCGCATGAACCACGAGTCCCTGGTGTCGGACGCGGTTTCGAGGTCCGGCCTTCCCAGGGAGACCGTCGAAGCGGTCGTCGCCGCCCTCGCCGATCTCGTCCACCACTCCCACGCGAGGCCCGACGAGCTCCTCCACGCCCTCCTCGGAGCCGCCACCCCGCTCGACGCGCACCCCGTCGATCCCCGCGACGCCGCCTCCGTGGCGGACCTCGTCGAACGGGCGAAGGCTCACCCGCTCGGCCTCGACTACCTGAAGGGCGGCCACCTCGGAAGCGTCGCCGCCACCTTCGAGACGCACGCCTTCACGGTCCTGGCGGCCCGCGACCTCCTGAGGTGAACATGACGAACTGGAACCTCCCGAAGCGCGTCGACCTCGCCGACATCACCGTCCGCGACGGCTTCCAGCACGAGGAGAAGTGGATCCCCACGGAGGCCAAGCTCTGGGTCCTCGAGGAGCTCGTCCTCGCGGGCTACAGGCGCCTCGAGGTGACGAACCTCGGGAACCCGAAGGGGATGCCGCAGTTCCGGGACTCGGACGAGCTCCTGAAGGGGATCCGGTCGAGCAAGCGGGTCGAGAAGCAGATCGCCAGCGTCGAGCTGACCGCGGTGACCATCCGCGAGAAGGCCGTCGACCGGGCCATCGAGGCGAAGGCCGAAGGGTGGGGGCCGGACCGGATCCTGATGATGGTCTCGACCTCGGCCACCCACATGAAGAAGAACTCCGGCCTCGACCACGCCGGGTACTGGGCCGAGGCGGAACGCTGCATCCGAAAGGCCCACGACGCGGGCATCCGGGTCAACGGCACGGTCAGCACGATCTGGGGCTGCCCCATGGAGGGGCCGACGAAGCTCGAGGACGCCGTGACGTTCACGAAGCGCTTCCTCGACATCGGCGCCGACGACATCGAGCACGCTGACCACGACGGCTCGGCACCGCCCGACCGGGTCTACGCCTACTTCTCCATGATCCTCGAGGCGATGCCCGACCCGGCGAAGCATCTGGCCCACTTCCACGTCACCCGCGGCTGGGGTCTCGCCAACGTCCTCGCCGCCCTCCAGGCCGGCATCGTGCGGTACGAGAGCACCCTCGGCGGGATCGGCGGGCAGCCGGCGAACTTCTTCGACGGCGCGCCCGTCTCCGGGACCGGCCGCTACTACTACCAGGACCCGAACAACGTCGGCCTCGTCTCGACGGAAGACCTCGTCGTCATGCTCGACGAGATGGGGATCGAGACCGGGCTCGACGTCGACCGCGTCCTCGCCACGGGGAAGATGGTCGAGAGGATCGTCGGCCGGCGCCTCCGGAGCGAGACGGTCAAGTCGGGGCGGATTCCGAAGAAGCCGACCGGCTTCTGACGAGGCGGGCCCCGAGCCTCCTGGCGCGGGCGAGGAGAGACGGCGAGAGGGACGGGTCGCGCCGCGTACCGGGCTTCACGAGCGTCCCTACGACGCGCATCCCGGAGTAGCGCAGGGCCGCCCGGACGGCGCGGATCGCACCCGAGCTCTCGCCCGCGAGGACGTGGAACGGCCACGGCGTCGTGCAGGCCGTGACGATCGCCGCCGGCGTCCCGGCGTGACGCGGCGCCGGCATCCCGCCCGGCTTCTCCCCCATGAGCGCGGGCACGTTCCGGTCGAGGAGCGCCTTCAGGGGGGCGCTCATGTTCGCCCAGTGTGTGGGCGTCCCGACGACCACCGCCCCGGCCGCCCGGAGCTTCTCCCCCACCCGGTGACCGTCGTCCTCGGGCAGGACGCAGCGCCCGTCGGGCCGGCACTTCATGCAGCCCCGGCAGGGGGCGACGTCGAGGCAGTAGACGTCGACCCAGTCGACGGCGCCCCGACCGCCCGCCCCCTCCGCGACGGCGGCGAGGAGCGTGGCGACGGTCCCCTCCGGTTTCGGGCTCCCGTTGAGGATGAGGATTCCCATCTCGTGTCTCCCTTCTCGGCTGCCGGACGTGCTCAGCGCCGGGCGGCGCGGCGTCTCGCGGAAAGCCCCTTCAGGTGCGCGTCGACCGCCGCCGCCTGCGCCGCCGTGAGGTCTTCCGCGAGGCCGCGCAGGGCGGTGGCGCGGAGCATGGAGAGGCCGTGGACGAGGCCCCAGATCCCGAACGCGATGCCGACCGGACCGGAGCCGGCGGAATCGTCCACCTCCCCCGCCTCGATCCCGTCGCGGACGGCCTCGACGAGCCACTCGTAGCTCGGCGAGACCGCCCGGAACGCGGTCCAGTCGGGGGCCGTCCCGGGCAGGTCGGTGAATACGAGGAGGAAGTGCTCGGGGCTCGCGGCCGCGAACCTCAGGTACCCGCGGCACATCGCTCCCAGCCTCGCGAGGGGCCGAAGGCCCCCGGGGGCCCGCAGAGCTTCCCCGAGCCGCTCGTACCCCTCCCGGGCGAGGTCGGCCAGCAGGGCCTCCCGGCTGTCGAAGTATTCGTAGAGGGCCGCGGGGCTGTAGTCGACCCGCCGGGCGAGCTCCCTGAGAGAGAAGGCCGCGACGCCTCCCTCTCGGACCATTCGGAGGGCCTCGTCCCTGATGCGGCGCCGGGTCCTCTCCTGTCTTCTCTGACGGGGCGTCTCGTCCGAATCGAGCCTGCTGTTTCCGATCATCGTTCGGAAATATGTGTATCAATCGGTTTTTTGTCAAGAGTAAGGTACGGCGAAACGGCAGGCTTCGCCCGTCTCCCTGCCGACGTGTCCCCTGCAGAATCGGGACCGCCCAAGGCCCTGTTGCCGTGGCGCTCCGTGTGCTACCGTTATCGGTTTTTCAAGGCAGACACGGGTCGCCGACCCGGCGCGAGGAGAGAGCACGAGTTGAGGAGTACCGGGAGGTCCAGGGACCGACTCCGTCCGTTCACGAAAGACGCGATTCCTTCCCGCCCTTCCCCCGGGCGCCCGTATCCGGACCCCGCCGCCTCTCTCCCCTCGACCGCCTCCAGAAAGGCTTGAGCGAAGATGGCCCAGCTCTTCCCGAAGAGCGCGAACTCCCTCGCGCCCGCCTCGATCGCCGCGATCGTCCTCGTCGCCGGGGGCGCCGTCGGGTCGCTCCTGGCGCTCGACTACGCCGGCTTCAACCAGCGCCGCGGCGAGACGCTCGAGCAGCCGGTCCCCTTCAGCCACGAGCACCACGTCTCCGGGCTGGGCATCGACTGCCGCTACTGCCACACGGCCGTCGAGAAATCGGCCTCGGCCGGCGTCCCCCCGACGGCCACCTGCTACAACTGCCACAAGCTCGTCTGGAACGAGGCCCCGATGCTCGAGCCGGTCCGGTCGAGCTATCGGACCGGGCAGCCCCTCGAGTGGAACAAGGTCCACGACCTCCCCGACTTCACCTATTTCAACCACTCTATCCACGTCGCCAAGGGAATCGGCTGCGCCACCTGCCACGGCCCCGTCCAGGAGATGCGCCTCATGCGCTCGGCCCAGCCGATCCAGATGCGCTGGTGCCTCGACTGTCACCGCAACCCCGAGAAGTACATCCGCCCGAAGGAAGAGATCTACAACATGACCTGGAAGGCGCAGGACCAGGAGACGCTCGGCCGCGAGCTCGTCGAGAAGTACAAGGTCCGTCCCCCCGCCGAGATCACCTCCTGCGGCACCTGCCACAGATGAGCCGACGGAACGAGGAGAGAGAGACCCGATGAGCCTTTCGACCGCTCGTCCCGGGCCCGCGGAAGACCTCCCGGAAGGCCCCGCCCGCTTCCCGCTCGACCTCGCCGAGATCCGCGAGCGCCTCCGGACCCGGCAGGGCCCCGCCTTCTGGCGCGGCCTGGAGGAGCTGGCCGACGACGACCGCTTCCGCCAGTTCCTCGCCACGGAGTACCCCCGGCACGCCTCCGACTGGGACGAGAGCCTCGACCGCGGCTTCTCCCGGCGGCGTTTCCTCGAGCTCGGCATGGCCTCGATGGCCCTGGCCGGGATGACGGCCTGCACGCGCCAGCCCCTCGAGAAGATCGTCCCCTACGTGAAGCAGCCGGAGGAGATCCTCCCCGGCGTCCCCCTCTTCTTCGCCACGGCCATGACCGTCGGCGGCTTCGCCCAGCCCCTCCTCGCGGAGAGCCACGAGGGCCGCCCGACCAAGGTCGAGGGGAACCCGGAGCACCCGGCGAGCCTCGGGGGCGCCACCGCCGTCGCGCAGGCCTCGGTCCTCGGCCTCTACGACCCCGACCGGCTCAAGGTCCCGACGAAGCTCGGGGTCCTCGACACCTGGCCCAACCTCGTCAGGGAGCTCCAGGCCGCCGCGAAGGCGCAGAAGCAGATCGACGGGGCCGGCCTGCGCATCCTGACCGAGACGGTCACGTCGCCCACCCTCGCCGCCCAGATGAAGGCCCTCCTCGCCGCCTTCCCGAAGGCGAAGTGGCACCAGTGGGAGGCCGCGGGCCGGGACGCCGTCCGCGCCGGGGCCCGCCTCGCCTTCGGGCGGCCCGCGGAGACCCGCTACGACCTCTCCGAAGCCGACGTCGTCGTCGCCCTCGACTCGGACTTCCTCTCCGCGGGTCCCGACTCGGTCCGCAACGCCAAGGCCTTCTCGGCCCGGCGGCGGCTCGCCGGCGGCTCGAAGAGGATGTCGCGCTTCTACGCCGTCGAGGTCTCGCCGGCCCCGACCGGCACGCTCGCCGACCACCGGTTCCCGCTCCGCGCCAGCGCCCTCCCCGCGTTCGCGCAGGCGCTCGCCGCCGCGGCCGGCCTCCCCGGCTTCGCGGCACCGTCCGGTCTCGACGAGAAGGCGGCGAAGCTCGCCGCCACCGCCGCGAAGGACCTCGCGGCCGCCGCCGGCCGCTCGGTCGTCGTCGCGGGCGACTTCGCTCCCGCCGAGGTTCACGCCGCCGCCCACGCGCTCAACGAGGCGCTCGGCAACTTCGGGAAGACGGTCTTCCTGACCGACCCGGTCGAGGCCTCGCCCGTCGACCAGCTCGCCTCGCTGCGGGAGCTCGCCGACGACGTGAAGAAGGGCGAGGTCCAGGTCCTCCTCATCCTCGGCGGCAACCCGATCTACGACGCCCCGTCCGACCTCGCCTTCGGCGAGACGCTCCTGAAGGCGGGCCTGAGGGTCCACCTGACCGGCTACCCCGACGAGACCTCGCGCTACTGCCAGTGGGCCGCACCGATGACCCACTACCTCGAGGCCTGGAGCGACGTCCGGTCGCTCGACGGGACCGCCTCCCTCGTCCAGCCGCTCGTCGAGCCCCTCTACGACGGCCGCTCGGCGCACGAGCTCCTCTCCGCGTTCCTCGACGAGACCCCGCGCAAGGGCTACGACCTCGTCAGGGAATCCTGGAAGGCCGCCCGGCCCGCCGAGGCCGACTTCGAAGCCTTCTGGAGGAAGAGCCTCCACGACGGCGTCGTCCCCGGCACGGCGTTCGCGCCGATCTCCCTGCCGGTTCGCACCGCCGAGGTCGCCGCGGCGCTCGCCGCCGCCTCGGCCGTTCCGGCCACGGACCTCGAGGCGGTCTTCCGCCCCGACCCCTCGCTCCTCGACGGCCGCTATGCGAACAACGGCTGGCTCCAGGAGCTGCCCAAGCCCCTCAGCAAGCTGACCTGGGACAACGCGGCGGTCGTCTCCCCCGCCACGGCCCAGAAGCTCGGCCTCCAGAACGAGGACGTCGTGAAGCTCACGGCGGACGGGAGGAGCGTCGAGCTCCCCGTCCTGATCCAGCCGGGCCAGGCGGCGGGCGTCGTCACGCTCCACCTCGGCTTCGGCCGCGAGCACGCCGGGCGCGTCGGCAACGGCGTCGGCGCCGACGTGACGCCTCTCCGGACCACCGCGGCCCCGTGGGTCGTCTCCGGCCTCGCGCTCGCGAAGACCGGCGGCCGCTCGCTCCTCGCCCACACGCAGCAGCACTTCCGGATGGAAGGGCGCGAGATCGTGAGGGTGATGACGCTCCCCGAGTACGTCAAGGACCCGGCGAAGGCGAAGGGGCACGGCCTCCCGCCGAAGGAAGCGTCCCTCTTCCAGCCCGGCTGGGAGTACAAGGAGAACGCCTGGGGCCTCTCCGTCGACCTCGGCTCCTGTTTCGGCTGCAACGCCTGCGTCGTCGCCTGCCAGTCGGAGAACAACGTCCCGGTCGTCGGCAAGGAGCAGGTCGCCAGGAACCGCGAGATGCACTGGATCCGCGTCGACCAGTACTACGAGGGGACCGACCTCGAGAACCCCGAGGTCCACCACCAGCCCCTCATGTGCCAGCACTGCGAGATGGCCCCCTGCGAGGTCGTCTGCCCCGTCGCGGCCACCGTCCACGGCGCCGAGGGCCTCAACGAGATGGCCTACAACCGCTGCGTCGGCACGCGCTACTGCTCGAACAACTGCCCCTACAAGGTCCGCCGCTTCAACTTCCTCGAGTACAACGGGGAGAGGGAGGAGGAGCCGGTCCTGAAGATGCTCGCGAACCCGGACGTGACCGTCCGCTCGCGGGGCGTCATGGAGAAGTGCACCTACTGCATCCAGCGGATCAACCGCGCCCGCATCGCGGCGGAGCGCGAGGGGCGCGCCATCCGCGACGGCGAGATCCGGACCGCCTGCCAGCAGACCTGCCCCGCCGACGCCATCGTCTTCGGGAACATCAACGACCCGGCGGCGGCCGTCTCGAAGCTGCGCGACGAGCCGAGGACCTACTGGATCCTCGAGGAGCTGAACACCCGCCCGAGGACCACCTACATGGCGAAGGTCGTCAACCCGAGCCCGGACCTGGAGGCCGTCTGATGTCGACCACGTACGACGCCGCCCGGGACCCCGACCCGATCGGGCAGGCCCCCGTCCTCGCGCCGGGCCACACGCCCGCGTCCGTCACCGACCGGATCGCCGACGCCGTCACCGAGAAGCTCGTCAAGACGCCGAAGTGGTGGCTCGCCGGCTTCGGGATCGGGTTCGCCCTCCTGAACGTCTTCCTCTTCGCCGTCACGAACCTCTTCATGACCGGCATCGGCATCTGGGGCAACAACGTCCCCGTCGGCTGGGGCTGGGACATCATCTGCTTCGTCTGGTGGATCGGCATCGGCCACGCCGGGACGCTGATCTCCGCCATCCTCCTCCTCCTCCGGCAGAGCTGGCGCAACTCGATCAACCGCTTCGCCGAGGCGATGACGGTCTTCGCCGTCGCCTGCGCGGGGATGTACCCCATCCTCCACCTGGGCCGCCCCTGGCTTCCCCACTGGCTCCTGCCGATTCCCGGGACGCTCAGCATGTGGCCCAACTTCCGCAGCCCGCTCGTCTGGGACGTCTTCGCCGTCTCGACCTACGCCACGATCTCGATCGTCTTCTGGTACGTCGGGATGCTCCCCGACCTCGCGACGCTGCGCGACCACGCGAAGGCGAAGTTCGCCCGCTTCGCCTACGGCATGGCGGCCCTCGGCTGGCGGAACTCCGCGCGGCACTGGGCGAACTACGAGGTCGCCGCGCTCCTCCTCGCGGGGCTCTCGACGCCCCTCGTCCTCTCGGTCCACTCCATCGTGTCCTTCGACTTCGCCGTCGGCATCGTCCCGGGGTGGCACACGACGGTCTTCCCCCCCTACTTCGTCGCGGGGGCCGTCTTCGCGGGCTTCGCGATGGTCCTCACCCTCGTCCTGCCGCTCAGGCCCCTCTTCAAGCTGCACGACTTCATCACCGACCGGCACCTCCAGAACATGGCCAAGGTGATGCTGACGACCGGGCTCATCGTGGCCTACGGCTACGTCCTCGAGATCTGGGCGGCCCTCTACAGCGCCAACGAGTTCGAGATCTTCATGGTCCTGAACCGGTTCACGGGGCCGTACGCCGTCCAGTACTGGCTCCTGATCCTCCTCAACATCGCCATCCCCCAGCTCCTCTGGTTCCGGCAGGTGCGCTCGAACGTCTGGGCGCTCTGGGCAATCTCGATGTGCATCAACGTCGGGATGTGGCTGGAGCGGTTCGTCATCATCGTCGTCAGCCTCCACCGCGACTACGTCCCGTCCAACTGGGCCATGTACTCGGGCACGAAGTTCGACGTGATGACCTTCCTCGGGACGATCGGCCTCTTCCTCACGCTCCTCCTCCTCTTCATCCGCTTCCTCCCCGCGCTCAACATGTTCGAGATGCGGATCCTCACGCCCGAGGCGACGAAGCCCGCGGGCGAGGAGAAGTAGCGCGATGCACGAAGCACACGCCGAGCCCCTCCTCCACGGCGTCATGGCCGAGTTCCGCGACCCCGGCGAGCTCCTCGAGGCCATCGCCCGGGCGAAGGCGGAGGGCTACACGAAGCTCGACGCCTACACGCCCTACCCCATCGAGAAGGTCCTCGACGCCCTGGACCTCCACCACTCCAAGCTCCCGCTCATCGTCCTCGGCGCCTCCATCGTCGGCGCGTCGGCCGTCTTCGCCTTCGCCTACTGGGCGAGCGCGATCGACTACCCGCTGAACATCGGCGGGAGGCCCCTGAACTCCTGGCCCGCCTTCATCCCGGCCACGTTCGAGGGCGCCATCTTCCACGGCGGCCTCGCCGCCGCGATCGGAATGCTCCTCCTGAACGGCCTCCCGCGCCCGAACCACCCGGTCTTCAACGTCCCGCGCTTCGTCGAGCACGCCTCGAAGGACGGCTACTTCCTCGTCGTCGAGTCCGACGACCCGAAGTTCGACGCCCCGGCCGTCCGGCGGTTCCTGGAGGGCCTCTCGCCCGTGGAGGTCAACGAAGTTGAGAATTGACCTCGCCCCGCGAGGGCGGCGCCTCGGCGTCGCGGCGCTCGCCCTCCTCGCCCTGGCCGGCGCGGGCTGCCGGCAGGGGATGTACAACCAGGCCAAGACCCGCCCCCTCGCCAGGAGCGACTTCTACCGCGACGGCCTCGCCTCGCGCGTCCCGCCCGCGGGAACCGTCGCCCGCGGCTGGCTCCGCGAGGACCGCGTCCTTCACACGGGCCTCGGGCCCGACGGCAAGTTCGTCTCCGACCTCCCGGCGGCCGTCCCGCTCGGCAGGGACCTCCTCCTCCGCGGCCGGCAGCGCTACGACGTCTTCTGCGCGCCCTGCCACGGCCGGCAGGGGAACGGAGAGGGGATGATCGTCCAGCGAGGCTTCAAGCAGCCCGCCTCGTTCCACGTCGACCGGCTCCGCGCGCAGCCGCTCGGCTACTACTTCGACGTCATGACGAACGGCTTCGGCGAGATGTCGAGCTACGCCAGCCAGGTGCCGGTCGAGGACCGCTGGGCCATCGCGGCCTGGGTGAGGACCCTCCAGCTCTCCCGCAACGCACCCGTCTCCGAGCTCACCGACGCCGACCGCGCCGAGCTCGAGAAGGCCGCGTCCGCCCCCGCGGCCGCCCCGGAGGTCCACCCGTGAACCACGGCCCGCACACGGCGCCCGAGAGCGTCGAGAAGATCGGCCGGATCGGCCTCGTCGCCGGCGTCGTCGGCCTCGTCCTCCTCGGGGCCGGTTTCGCCACCGAGAGGGACCAGTTCTTCCGGTCGTACCTCACCGGCTACATGTGGATGCTCGGCCTCTCGGCCGGGGCCCTCGGCGTCCTCCTCCTGCACCACGTCACGCGCGGCGCGTGGGGCGTGATGATCCGCCGCATCCTCGAGGCCGCCGGCAGCCCGCTCACCCTCGGCTTCGCCGCCGTCGCGTTCCTGCCCATCGTCCTCGGCAGCCATTCGCTCTACGAGTGGACGCACGCCGAGGTCGTCGCGGTGGACGCGATCCTCGCGCACAAGAAGCCCTGGCTGAACATGCCCGCGTTCCTCCTGCGCTCCGCGATCTACCTCGCGCTCTGGCTCTTCTTCGCCACCGTCCTCTCGCGCCTCTCCGCGCGCCAGGACGAGACGGGCGACCGGCGGCTCTCCCTCTGGATGCAGCGCTGGGCCGCGTTCGGCCTCCTCGCCTACATCCTCTCGATGACGTTCGCGGCGTTCGACTGGCTCATGACCCTCACGCCGCACTGGTTCTCCACGATCTACGGGCTCTACGTGATCATCGGCCAGGCCGTGGCGGCCATGGCGCTCGTCGCCCTGATGGCGCTCGCCCTCGGCGAGGGGGGCTCCCCCGCCGTGCCGTTCCAGCCGCGGCACCTTCACGACTACGGCAAGCTCCTCTTCGCCTTCGTCTGCGTCTGGGCCTACTTCGGCTACTCGCAGTTCATCATCATCTGGTCGGGGAACCTCCCGGAGGAGACCGCCTTCTACACCTCGCGCCTCAACGGCGCCTGGAAGGTGACGACCGTCGTCCTCGTCCTCCTCCACTACGCGCTCCCCTTCGCGCTCCTCCTCTCGCGGGACAGGAAGCGCAGCGCCCGCGCCCTCGCCCCGGTCGCCGTCCTCCTCCTCCTCGCGCGCTGGCTCGACCTCCACTGGCTCGTGGCCCCCGCCTTCTCGAAGGACGCCTTCACGCTCCACTGGCTCGATTTCGCCGCTCCGCTCGCCCTCGGGGGAATCTGGCTCTTCCTCTTCACCCTCCGCCTGAAGGCGCGTCCGCTCCTTCCGGCCCACGAGCCGTTCCTCAAGGAGGCTCTCGCCCATGACTGACCACTCCCGGCCGCAGCACGAGCCGGCCGAGTTCGACTCCGAGATCCACGTCCGGGCGATCTTCTTCGCCATCGCGGGCCTCGCTCTCGTCATCGCGCTCTCCTTCCTGGGGGTCATCGCGTTCAGCAAGGTCCTCAAGGCGCGGGCGGTCGAGCGCGATCCGGCGCCCCTTCCCGTCGCCGAGGCGAACCAGCCCCGGCCGCGGCCGCGGGCGGCCCTGCAGGCGGACCCGACGGCAGACATGGTGAAGTTCGCGAAGGAAGAGGACGCCGCCCTCGCCACCTGGGCCTGGGTCGACCGCGAGAACGGCGTGGTGCAGATCCCCGTCGACCGCGCCCTCGAGATCGTCGCCGAGCGCGGCCTCCCGGTCCCGCCGCCGATGCCCGAGGTCGTGGCCGTCCCGGAGGCGACGCCGTGAAGCACACCCTCCGGCCCGCCGCGCTCCTCCTCGCCCTCGCCGCCGGAGGGCCCCTCTCGGCCCAGCCGATGATGCCCTCGCCCGTCCGCGAGGTCGGCTGGGACCAGAAGATGGGCGCCCAGCTCCCGCTCGACGCGACCTTCCGCGACGAGAACGGGAAGACCGTCCGCCTCGGGGACTACTTCGGCAAGCGGCCGGTCATCCTCTCCCTCGCCTACTACGAGTGCCCGATGCTCTGCGGCATCGCCCTCGAAGGGCTGGCCCGGAGCCTCCGCGGCTTCACCCTTTCGCCCGGCGCCGACTTCGAGGTCGTGACGCTCAGCTTCAGCCCGACCGAGCAGCCCCCCCTCGCGCGCGACAAGAAGACGAACCTCCTCGAGGCCTACGGCCGCAGGGAGGCGGGAGAGGCCGGCTGGCACTTCCTCACCGGCGACGAGACCCAGATCCGCCGCGTGACGGAAGCGGCGGGCTTCCGCTACCGCTGGGACGAGCTCCAGAAGGAGTACGCCCACGCGACCGGGATCGTCGTCGCCACCCCCGAGGGGGTCGTCTCCCGCTACTTCTTCGGCGTCGAGTACGCGCCGAAGGAGCTGCGCCTCGGCCTCTCGGAGGCCTCCGAAGGGAAGGTCGGCGGCATGACGGCCCAGCTCCTCCTCCTCTGCTTCCAGTACGACCCGGCCCTCGGGAAGTACACCGCCACGACCATGACCGTCCTGCGCCTCGCGGGGGCCGTCCTCGTCCTCGGCTTCGGCATCTTCCTGGCCCTGATGCTGCGCCGCGAGCGCCGGGACCGCGCCGCGCAGCTCGGAGCGAGCGCCTGACGATGCTTCCCAACTCGCCCGTCTTCCCGCCCGTCTCCTCGACCCTGGCCTCGAAGGTCGACGCGCTCTTCTTCTTCACGCTCGGCGTGTCGGTCCTCTTCTCCGTCCTGATCGTCGCGACGATCGTCGCGTTCCTCGTGAAGTACCGCCGCCGCCGGGCGGACGAGACGGGGCAGGCGACCGGCGGGAACACGCTCCTCCTCGAGCTGACCTGGACCGGCATCCCGCTCTTCCTCGTCATGGTCGCCTTCTTCTGGGGGACCTCGGTCTTCTTCGACGCGGCCCGTCCCCCGTCCGACGCCTGGTCGTTCCACGTCTACGGCAAGCAGTGGATGTGGAAGGTCGAGCACCCGGACGGCAAGCGCGAGATCAACGAGTTCCACGTCCCGGTGAACCAGCCCGTGAAGCTGACGATGACCTCCGAGGACGTCATCCACAACTTCTCGATCCCGGCGTTCCGCCTCAAGATGGACGTCCTGCCGGGCCGCTACACCACGGCCTGGTTCGAGGCGACGAAGACCGGCACGTACCACATCTTCTGCGACCAGTACTGCGGCGTCGACCACTCCAAGATGGTCGGGAAGATCCACGTGCTGGAGCCGCAGGACTACCAGCGCTGGCTCACCGGGGGCACTGCGGCGGGGGCCGCCGTCGCCTCGGGCGAGGAGATCTTCGTGGCGAAGGCCTGCAACACCTGCCACCGCCCCGACAGCTCCGCGCGGGCGCCGATCCTCGACGGCATCTTCGGCAAGCCCGTGGCCCTCGTCGGCGGCCGCACCGTCGTCGCCGACGAGAGCTACCTGAGGGAATCGATCCTGAGCCCGGGGACGAAGGTCGTCGAGGGGTACCAGCCGATCATGCCCACCTTCCGCGACCAGATCTCCGAGGAGGAGATCGTCCAGCTCATCAAGTACATCAAGGGCCTGCAGCCCGCGGGAGCCCCCGCCGCGCCGGCGGCCGCGGCCGGAGGGAAGTCGTGAGCGCACCCCAGACCCAGCCCGCCGCCGCGGCGCCCAGCTACCTGTCGGCCTCCCACGGCATCGCGTCGTGGCTCCTGACGAGGGACCACAAGCGGATCGGCATCCTCTACCTCGTCTCGATCTCCGTCTTCTTCGTCCTCGGGGGCCTGATGGCCGTGCTGATCCGGGCCGAGCTCGCGACGCCGCAGGGAGACATGTTCTCCAGCGACGTCTACAACCGGCTCTTCACGATGCACGGCATCCTGATGATCTTCTTCTTCCTGATCCCGTCGATCCCGGCGGTGCTCGGGAACTTCCTCCTGCCGCTCATGATCGGCGCGAAGGACCTCGCCTTCCCGCGGCTCAACCTCGCGAGCTGGTACCTCTACGTCATCGGCGCGGCGATGACGTTCGTCTCGCTCCTGACGGGCGGCATCGACACGGGCTGGACGTTCTACACGCCCATGTCGACGAACTTCGCCCAGGGGCAGGTCATCCTCACGGCGGTCGGCATCTTCGTGGCGGGCTTCTCCTCCATCCTCACCGGAATCAACTTCATCGTCACGATCCACCGGATGAGGGCGCCCGGGCTCACCTGGTTCCGGCTCCCCCTCTTCGTCTGGGCCCACTACGCCACGAGCATCATCCAGATCCTCGGGACGCCCGTCATCGCCATCACGATCCTCCTCGTCGGCGCCGAGCGGCTCTTCCACATCGGCGTCTTCGACCCGCGGTACGGCGGCGACCCGCTCCTCTTCCAGCACCTCTTCTGGTTCTACTCGCACCCCGCCGTCTACATCATGATCCTGCCCTCGATGGGCGTGATGAGCGAGCTCGTCACCGCCTTCGCGCGCAAGCGGGTCTTCGGGTACCACTTCATCGCCTTCTCGAGCCTCTTCATCGCCGTCATCGGCTTCCTCGTCTGGGGCCACCACATGTACATCTCCGGCCAGTCCGTCGTGGCCGGGGCGATCTTCTCGTTCCTTACGATGCTCGTGGCGATCCCGTCGGCCGTGAAGGTCTTCAACTGGACGGCGACGCTCTACAAGGGGTCGATCTCGCTCCAGACGCCGATGCTCTACGCGCTCGGCTTCATCGGGGTCTTCCTCATCGGCGGCCTGACGGGCGTCATGCTCGGCACGCTCGGCATCGACATGCACGTCCACGACACCTACTTCATCGTCGCGCACTTCCACTACGTCATGGTGGGGAGCGCGATCATGGGCTACCTCGGCGGCCTGCACTTCTGGTGGCCGAAGATCACCGGACGGCTCTACAACGAGTACTGGTCGAAGATCTCGGCGGTCGTCATCTTCGTCGGCTTCAACACGACTTTCTTCCCGCAGTTCATCCTGGGCTACCTCGGGATGCCGCGCCGCTACCACATGTACCCGGCCGAGTTCCAGACCTGGAACGTCCTCTCCTCGGCGGGGGCGACCATCCTCGGCGTCGGCTACCTCCTCCCCGTGATCTACCTCCTCTGGTCGCTGAAGTTCGGGGCGAAGGCCCCTGCCAACCCGTGGGGCGCCAAGGGGCTCGAGTGGGAGACCGCCTCCCCGCCGCCCGTCGAGAACTTCCTCGTGCCGCCCGTCGTGACCGAGGAGCCCTACGCGTACGAGGACTCCACCCCCGCGCGGGAGGTGACCGTTGGCGTCTGAGACCCGCCCCGTCCCGGCCCTCGCCCACCACTTCGACGACTACGACCAGCAGCGCGAGTCGGCCACGCTGGGGATGTGGCTCTTCATCGCCCAGGAGATCATGTTCTTCGGGGGCCTCTTCCTCGCCTACACGGTCTACCGTTGGAAGTACCCCGACTGGTTCGCCCTCGGCTCGAACCAGCTCGACATCCCCCTCGGCCTCGTCAACACGATCGTCCTCATCGGCAGCTCGCTGACGATGGTCCTCGCGGTGCGCGCCGCGCAGCTCGGGAAGGGGAAGCAGATCGCCGGCTGGCTCGCGGCGACGATGACGCTCGGGACGGCCTTCCTCGTCATCAAGGGGTTCGAGTACCACCACAAGTGGGCCCATCACCTGGTCCCGGGCCCCGACTTCCAGCTCGCCGGCGCCACCGACCCCTCGGCGCAGACCTTCTTCGTCCTCTACTTCTGCATGACGGGGCTCCACGCGCTCCACATGGTCGTCGGCCTCGGCCTCCTCGCCTTCCTCGTCCCGAAGGCCCTCCGGGGCGAGTTCTCGGCCGAGAACCACAACTGGGTCGAGGGCGTCGGCCTCTACTGGCACTTCGTCGACATCGTCTGGATCTTTCTCTTCCCCCTCCTCTACCTCCTGGGGCGGCACCACGCCTGAGGCCGACGGAGAAGCCATGTCGACCGTTCACGTCACTCCCGTCCGCACCTACCTCCTCGTCTTCTTCGCGCTGATGGTCCTGACCGTCCTGACGGTCGGCGTCGCCCACGTGAACATCGCCCATCACCTGCCCGGCGACGTCACCGACGCCATCAACGACGCCGTCGCCATGATGATCGCCGTGACGAAAGCGACGCTCGTCATCCTCTTCTTCATGGGCGTCTGGCACTCGGCGCGCCTGAACAAGATCGTCGTCTGGAGCTCGTTCTTCTTCCTCCTGATCCTCTTCGCCTTCTCGCTCGCCGACTACTTCACGCGCGGCTTCCTCGGGGTGCCGGGAAAGTAGCCCCGGCGGTCCCCCGGAGGTGAGAGGGCCCCGCGAAAGCGGGGCCCTTTCCGTCGAAGCAGGCTTGCCAGGACGCGAGGGCGAACGCACGATGCTCCCGGACATGTGTCGGCCCGCGCTCTTCTCCCCGCTCTTCCTCGCCGCCTCCATCGCCTTCGCGCCCGAGGCCCGCCCCGCCTCGCCTCCGGCCACGGCGCCCGTACCGGAGGTCCGCGCCCTCTGGGTCGACGCCTTCGCGGCCGGGATCCGGACGCCCGAGGAGGCCGAGGAGCTCGTCCTCGAGGCGAAGCGGGCGAACCTGAACCTCCTCTTCGTCCAGGTGCGGCGACGTGCCGACGCCCTCTACACGCGGGGGTTCGAGCCGCCCCTCGACGACCCGCGCTACGACCCCGGCTTCGACGCCCTCGATAACGTCCTGCGGGTCTCCCGCCGGGAGGGCCTCGCGGTCCACGCCTGGGTCAACGCGATGCCCGTCTGGCGCAACGAGCCCCCGCCGTGCGACGCGCGGCACCTCTACCACCGGCACGGGCCTTCGGCCACGGACGACGCCCTCTGGCTGACGACCTCGCCGGAGGGAGGCACGACGTTTCCCGTCGGCTCCTTCCTCGACCCCGGGCACCCCGCCGTGCAGGAGTACCTCGCGACCGTCTACGCGAACCTCGTCCGCGAGTACGACCTCGACGGCATCCACTTCGACTACATCCGCTACCCGGAGACGGAGGCGACCCTCCCGCGCGGCGCCGCCGTCGGCTACAACCCGGCGGCCCTCGCGCGTTTCCGGCGGGCGAGCGGCCGCACCGACACGCCCGCACCGGCCGACGAGGAGTGGATGGCGTGGCGCCGCCTCCAGGTGAGCCACGTCGTGAGACGCATCTCCCTCGAGGCGAAGACGCTGAAGCCGGGCATCGTCGTCAGCGCGGCCGTCATCCCCTGGGGGGCGCCGCCGGTCGACGGGCCCTCCTTCGCCGACGCCGTGCCGATGCAGAGGGTCTTCCAGGACTGGCACGCGTGGCTGAAGGAGGGGCTTCTCGATCTCGCGGTTCCGATGAACTACGCGCGGGAGGCGGACGAGCGGCTCCGCGGGTGGTTCGACGGCTGGCTTGCCTGGGAGAGCCGCCACCAGCACGGCCGGCGGATCGCCGTCGGCCTCGGCGCCTACAGGAACTCCCCGGACCAGACCCTCGCGCAGATCGGGCGGGTGAGGAAGGTCGACGGCCCGGACCCGCTCGCGGGCGTCTCGGTCTTCTCGTACGCCGTCCCCGCGCCGCGCGCGGACCCGGCGACCGGGACTCCGGCGCCGCCGCCCGGCGAACAGCTTTCCTTCCTCTCGTTCGGGACCCCGGACACGCCGGGCGCCTTTCCCGAGCCGGCGCTGCTCCCGTCCTTCCCCTGGATCGAGCGGCCGGCCCTCGGCGCGATCGCCGGCGTCGTGTCGGCCGCGAGCCGGGAGGGGGCGGACGAGGTGGAGGTCGAGATCCGCAGGACCGGCCTCCTCCACCGGACGCTCCCCGTGAGAACCGACGCCAACGGCTTCTTCGGCCTCGCGAACCTCGAGCCCGGAACCTGGCGGGTCCGTCTTCCGGGGGCCGCGACGGCGGGCGCCGAGGTCTACGTCGAGGTCGAGCCGGGCCTCGTCTCGCGGGCCGACCTCGACGCGCGCTGAGGTCCCCCGCTACGGCCGCCCGTCCGCGAGCGCCCAGGCCGCCCCGAGGACGACGCGCCCGGCCGACTCCATCACCTTCGGCGTGATCCAGTAGGGCGTGTCGTCCGGCGTGTGGTAGCCGCCGCGCTTCCCGCCGCTCGAGAAGAGGCTCACGGCCGGGATCCCCTTCTCGAAGAACGGGGCGTGGTCGGCTCGCCCCTCGCCCCGGATGAGCCCGAACCGCATGCCGAGCCCGGGGACGAAACGGTCGCGCGCGGACTCGAGCGCCGTCCGGATCGCCGGGAAGTTCTCCCCTCCGGCCACGTAGAGCCCGCTGCCGACGCCGACCATGTCGAGGTTCAGGACGGCGACGCAGGTCCCGAGGCCGGCCGGGGGGGTCTCGGCGAAGTGCTTCGCGCCGAGGAGGCCCAGCTCCTCGGCCGCGAACCAGGCGAAGACGAGGGTCCGGCGGGGCTTCACCTTCGTCGAGACGGCCGCGCGGGCGATCTCGAGGACCGTCGCCGAGCCGGAAGCGTTGTCGTCGGCGCCCGGGTTGACGCGGGGCCACTCGCCGATGTGGTCGAGGTGCGCCCCGACGAGGACGTACTCCCCGCGGACCGAGGGGTCCGAGCCGGGCAGGACGGCGATGACGTTGTGCGTCGTGACCTCCCGCCACGGAAGACCCTTCACCTCGAACCGGACCTGGCGGCCGGTCGAGAAGGAGGCGACGGCCCCCTTCGCGAGCACCTTCCTCAGCTCGGCCACCGTGAGCTTCTGCCCGGCGAGGAGCCGGTCGGCGAAGGCCTCGCTCAGCATCGCCAGGGGGACCTCGCGGCTGACCGTGACGCTCGTCGAGGTGACCGGGCTGTCGATCAGGAGGAAGCCGGCCGCCCCCCGTCTGGCCGCCGCGGCCGTGCGCGCCGCCGTGGAGCGGTGGGCCTTCCAGTCGCCTTTCTCCGGCTCTCCCCGGAGGACGAGGACGACCTTCCCCTTCACGTCGACGCCGGCGTAGTCGTCGCGCCCCTCGCCGGGGGCGTCGAAGCCGTAGCCAACGAAGACGACCTCGGCGGTCACGTCGCCGGAGCCGCCGTTCACCATCACGGAGTAGTCCTCGAGGACCTTCGCCTCGTACGGCTCCCCTCCGGCCTCGCCCTCGGCCGGAAGGAGGGTGAGCGCCGAGCTCTCGACGCCCCCGAGGCCGTGGGTGAAGGGCTGCCGGAAGTCCGGGAAGCCCTCCGGGGCGCGGAGCCCGGCGCGGCGGACCTCCGAGACGACCCAGTCCGCCGCCCGGCGATGGCCGTCGGTCCCGGAGAGGCGGCCCTTCATGGCAGGCGCGGCGAGGACCTCGACGGTCTGGAACGCGGACGAAGCGGTGATGCGCGCCGCGGCGCGCTCGAGGTCGCCCTCCGGCGCCGCCGCGGCGAGCGGCAGAACGAGGACCGGTATACCGAGGAGAACGAGGATCGCGGGACGAACAGAGAAGGACCTGCGCTTCAAGGAGAGCTCCACGGGCCGTTTCTGAGGGGCTCGAGAGGGCCTACCCGGCCTTCGGGGCAGGCGCCGGGGCGGCTGCGGGTGCCTTCTCCTTCAGCGCCGCGAGCGTGGCCGCCTCCTTCTCCGGGGCCAGGCCCGCCTTCATCTTCGCGCGGCGCTCCTCGGGGAGAGAGTCCCAGAAAGCGAGCGTCGAGCGAACCGTGTCGCCGAGCGGACGGAACGTCAGCCCCGCCTTTACCGCCCGGGCGATCGAGACGTCGCCGATCCCGGCCTCCTCGCCCTTCGTCGAGACCCAGATCGGGAATTCAGCCTGGGGCGTCAGGCCGAGCGCCTCGAGCCTCTCCTCGGAAGCCCACGTGAAAGTGGCCTTCGACCCGGTCTCCTTCCGGCAGGCCTCGAGGAAGGCGCTCATCGCGAGCTTCTCCTTCGGTCCGGTCGCGTTGAAGACCCCGTTCGTCCCGCTCTCGACCATCCGGATCGTCCAGTCGCCGAGGTCGCGGACGTCGATGAACTGCACCGGGTCCGTTGGGTTCCCCGGGACGAGAACCTCGCCCCCCTTCCGCACCCGGACGGGCCAGTAGGTGAAGCGGTCGCTCCCGTCGCGCTCCCCGACGATGTAGCCGGGCCGGATGTTGAGCGCCTTGCCCGGCATCGCCTTCTCGGCGGCTTCCTCGCAGAGGAGCTTCAGCGCGCCGTAGTTCCCGCCGGTGATGTCCTTGATCGCGTCGACGTCCGTCCCCGCTTCCAGCCGCATCACGGCGGCCGTCTCGTCCATTCCCGCCTTCATCGGCGTCGCGTAGACGGAGATCGAGGAGATGAAGACGTACTGCCCGACGTTCCCGGCGAGGACGTCCATCATGGAGCGGACCTGCCGCGGGAAGTAGCCGGACGTGTCGATCACGGCGTCCCACTTCCGCCCGGCGAGCTTCTTCACGTCTTCGGCCACGTTCCGGTCGCCGTGGATCTCCTCCAGCGGGCGCCCCTTGAAGAGCCCCGGGTTCGACTTGCCCCGGTTGAAGAGGGTCAGTTCCCACCCCTTCGCGAGCGCGGCCTCGACGAGCGCGACCCCGAGGAACCGGGTCCCTCCGAGGATCAACAGCTTCTTCTTCGCGGGCGCGGCCTCGGCGGCATGGGCCCAGCGCGGAAGGGCGAAGGCGGCCCCGGACGTGGCGGCCAGGGCGAGGAGATCTCTGCGGCTGAGACGGTTTTTCATCGTTGCTCCTCCACGGGCATACCCGAAGGGTACGACGGAGAAGCCGCGATGTTTCAGCCCGCTACCGGACCGTCGAGGTTCACTTCGCCCCTGCGCCCTCCCCCCTCACCGTCAGCACCGAACCGCTCGAGTAGGCGTTGAACTCCGGGGCGTACATCGACTGGACCGTGGCCGGGCCGACCCGGAAGGTCCCGGCCATGTTCGCGCGGAGGCGGTACTTGAACGTGTACTCGCCCACCGGGAGCTGCTCGAAGAAGAAGTTCGTCCCGCTGTCGCGGACCTCCTCGTACCAGGCGATCCCGAGGTCCCACTTGTAGCGCGAGACCGTCGACTCCGGCTCGAAGCCGGCGCCGCGCGGGTCGCGCAGGTGGACGTACTCGGCGGCGTGCTTGGTCTTCAGCGAGATCTGCACCTCCACCTGGTCGCCGGGCTTCAGCGTCGCGCCGTCGGCGAGGGGCCTGAGGACCCACTCCTTCCCGGTGTTCTCGCGAAGGAAGTAGCGCCTCGAGACGTGGAAGAAGTCGCCCCGGTCCTCCTCGGGAAGCTTCTCGGTCGAGAAATGCCAGGCGGCCGAGGCGAAGGCGAAGCCCTTACCCCCCTTCTCGACGGCGATCGTCGAGGTCGTCTTCGGATCGACCTGCGGCCCCGGGATGACGACCTGGTTCTTCTTCCCCGTGTACTTGTCCGGCTCGAACGTGAAGGCCGTCTCCCGTCCGCCGACCGTCACCTTCATCGTCTCTCGCGTGCCCAGAGCCCCCTCCGCCTTCAGGTAGTGGACGAGGGAGTAGAGGACCTCGGCCGTGGCGCGGGTCGACTTCCACTGGTTCAGCTTCTTGTTCAGGAAGAGCCACTGGACGAGCCCGTCGCGCCGCGTGTCCTTCGGCGAGAGCTCGGTGAGCGTCCGGAGCGCGAACGCGTGCGACTCGATCGTGTCGTTGTACCAGAGCCAGGAGCGGTCTTCCTGCGCCCAGAAGGTGCCCAGCTCCTCGGTCGTCTTCGCCGAGTCCATGACGCTCGCGAAGACGAGCTGGGCGTCCTTCGGCCGGTTCGCCCGCTTCAGCGTCAGGGCGAGGTAGCCCTTGAGGTAGGGCGAGTGCTGCTTCCAGTTCCTGAAGGAAAAGTCGAGGATCTCCTTCCGCTCGGCGGCCGTCAGGGCGTTCCCGGTCCAGGAGTCGTCGGGGAAGGCCGACGCCACGTAGTTGACGAAGGTCAGGATCTCCCAGCAGCAGTCCTTCTTCATCAGCTCGCGGAGGTCGTCGCGGTAGTGCTTCGCGACGTAGCTCCACGCCTGCCGGACCATGTCCTTCGGGACGTCGACGCCGAACTCGGTCGCCTTGGCGAGGCCGTGGAGGATGTAGACGGTCATGTAGGGCGACGGCGGTCCGCCCGGCCACCAGGGGAAGCCGCCGATCGAGGTCTGGGCCTTGCGGAGCTTGGCGAGGGCCGCCTCGCGCTCGCCCTTTGCCACGCGCGGGTCGAGGACCTTCGCGAGCCCCTCGCCGGCGTCCTTCCCTCCCCGCGCGTCGACGAGCCACGGGCTCTCTTCGAGCGTCATCTTGCGGTTCGGGTCGGCGGCGTCCCATGTCTCGAGCCGCACGTCCCGCTTCGAGAGCTCCTTCGCCATCGCGGCGACGGACGGGTACTGCTCGAACATCGAGGAGACGATGCCCGTCGAGACGAACCGGTTGAGCGTCTGCTCGGTGCACTCGTAGGGGAAGTTCACGAGGTACGGCAGGGCGTCGAGGACGCCGTAGAAGAGCTGGGCGTCGACGGTGACGACCATCTGCTCGTTGATCAGGGTCGGGTCGCCCCCCTTCGCGAGGTCCTCGAAGCGCATCTCCTTCTTCTGCCCCTCGCGCAGCGTGACGAAGCGCGACTGGACGAGGTGCATCCGGCTCGGCAGGACCGGCAGCGGCCTCAGCTCGCCGTCGGAGAGGTTCCCTGAGGCGGCCGTCACCTTGAAGGCGACCGTCCGGACTCCGGGAGGGGCCGTGAGGAGGAAGGTCTGGTTCGTGCCGCCGCCCGCCGGGACGGAGATCGACCGCCGCACGTCCTTCGCGGAGAGGCCGAAGCGGGCCGAGAGATCCTCGTTCGTCTCCGGGTCGAGGACCTGGAACGCCAGCTCCCCCTTCAGCTCCCCTTCCGACGCGTTGTTGACGACGACCTTCAGCTCGGCCCGGTCCCCCTCCCTGAGGAAGCGCGGGACGTAGGGGCGGACCATCAGCTCCTTGACGCTCTTCGTCTCCCTCTTCAGCGACCCGCCGCGCAGGTCCTTCGTCACGGCGTGGAGCCAGACGTTCCAGGAGGTGACCGAGTCGGGGACCGTGAACTCGATCGACGCGGAGCCGTCGGCCCCCGTCAGGAGCTGCGGCGTCCAGAACGCCGTCTCGGCGAAGTTGCTGCGCAGGGGCGGAGCCTCGGCGGCAGGGGCGGCACCCCCGGCGTCGGCCTCTTCTCGCGATTCCGGCTCCGCCACCGGCGACGCCATCTTCGCCGTCTGGGGGGCGGCCACCGAGGCGGGGGCCGGCGGCGGCATCGCCGCGTCCATGGCCATGCTCTCCGCGACGGCGCCGAGGCTCACGCCTCCCCGCATCGCGAACTTCCGTCCCCTCACGCCCGGCCCGCCGATGCCGTACCGGTCGAGCTCTTTCAGGCGGTCGGGCGAGAACGACGGACCGGACGGGGTCGGCGCGAAGCCGCCGACGACCCACTGCGCCTGCGCGGCGCCGAGCGTGGCGCGCGTCCAGGCGGTGCCGGTCCGCGACGGGTAGAGGCCGAGGACGGACGGCGGGGAGTGCGGCGCGAAGACGTCGAGGCTCCGGTCGTACATGTAGCCGAGGAGCTCCGCGGCGCCCGCCTCGACCGGCTTGCCGGTGGGCGACGTCACCGTCACCCGCCACGTCTCGCGCGTCCCCGGACGGATCTTGTCGCGGAACGTCGCGAACTCCAGCTTCAGCTCGCGGTCGTCCCACGGGACGAGGACCGCGGCCGTCTGGCTCATCCACTGGTGGTCCCGGAGCGCCGAGAGCGTGACACCGAAGCCGCCGCGATCCGCCTCGGTCACGGGTATCTCGACGACCGTCCTCCCTTCGCCGGACTGGAGGACCGTCCGCGCGAGGAGCTTCCCGGCGCGGAAGCGCTCGAGGAGCATCTCCTGCCCCGGGAGGCCCGAGGCGGCGATGAAGCGGGCGGTCTCGCCGACGCGGACCGACCCCGTCTCGGCGACGAGCGCGAGGGGCACGGAGGGCGCCTCGGTCCCGCCGGCGACGAGGAAGTCGCGGAACGTCTCGTAAGTCGCGCCGAAGTCGTCGACGGTCGTGTAGCGGACGCGCCAGGCGCCGGGAGGGAGCTTTCCGAGCGGGACTTTGGCCTCCCCCTTCTCGCCGTGCTCGGCGGAGCCGGCGAGCTTCTCGGCGCCATCGCGGAAATCGCGCAGGACCCCCTCCACCCGGAACCCGGTCTCCCAGCGGGGGCGCAGGGCGTCGCCCGGCGTCGAGTACGGAGCGCCCTCGGGCGCCCCCTCCCCGTCGTCCGGCGCCCCGCCGCGGCGCGGCAGGTCGGCCGGAAGCGGCGTCGTGGCCGGCGGGACGAGCGCCACGAGGCGCCAGCGGCCCTTTCCGGGACGCGGCACGCCGTCGAGGTTCGTCCGAGTGATCGTCACCGTCGCCGCCTCGTTCTCCCTCACGAAGCCCGAGGGGAAGCCGACGCTCGCCTCCACCGAGACGAACCCGAGCCTCACGGCGCGGGTCGCGCTGCGCGTCTCGCCCCCCTCGTCGACGACGTCGGCGTTAACGACGTAGCGCCACGTCGTCTCGCTCCCCTTCGCCGCAGTCTCGTCGGCCTCGGGAGTGAACGCGACCTGGAACGTCCCGTCGGCCGCGAGGGTCGCCTTTCCCGACGCCACGGTCTGGGCCTTCGCGGGCGAGCCCCAGCCCCAGAAAGACCACCACCAGGGGCGGAGCGTCTCGCGCGTGACGCGCCAGCTCACGCCGCCGCTCGCCACGGGGAGGCCGAAGTAGTACTTCGCCTCGCCCGTGAGGACGGCCTTCCGGTTGAGCCGCATCGGCTCCTTCGGCTCGAGGAACGAGACCTCGAACGTCGGCCTCTTGTACTCCTCGACCTTCACGGGCGCATTCCCGGAGAGGGAGCTCTCGAGCCGCCAGGCGCCGAGGAGCCTCCCGGTCGGGACGACGAACTCCCCCGCGGCCGTCCCGAACGCGTTCGTCGTGGCCGTCCCCGTCTCGACCCTCTCGCCGTTCGGGTCGACGAGCCAGACGGTGACGGGGGTCTGGGCCGCCGCACGGAATCGGGCGTCGTCCCTCTTACCCTCGTAGGCGAGGACCTTCCAGTAGAGCTTCTGGCCGGGTCGGTAGATGCTCCGGTCGGTGTAGAGGAGAGACGCCGTCTGCGAGGGCGTCGGGCCCTCCCGGTGGAAGCCCACCTGCTGGCCGTCGAACGTGACGTGCGGCCCCTTCTTCGCGAGGAGGTGGAACGATCCGCCCTGCTCGCGGCTCGCGAACGAGACGGCACCGTCCGTGCCGGTCGTCTGCGCTTCCACCCGGCGATGCCCCTCGCGCCAGTCGAAACGCCAGAGCGCGACCTCGGCGCCGGACACCGGCCGGCCCGTCTCGCCCGAGAGGACCCGCGCCGTGACGGCGCCGGTTGCGCCCTCGGGCCTCACGACGAGGACGAGGTCGGAGAGGAAGAGGTTCGTCCCGACGACGACGTTGTCCGAGCCGCCGAAGTCCTTCCGGGCCGAGGCGAGGACGACGTAGAAGCCCGGCTCCTGGAGCGGCGGGGTGACGAACGTCCGGTGCGTCTCGTAGTCGGGCGTCGGCGGCAGCGTCGCGGTCCACTCCGCCGCCGGCGGGGACTTCACGAGCTTCCTCATGTCGTCGGACGTCGGGAGGGCCGACCAGTCCTTCGAACCGGCGATCTTCTTCTCGACGTCCACCTTCACGGCGCGGAAGTGGAGCGTGCCGAGGTTCCTGTGCGAGACCTCGATCGACCTCTTCCCGGGGGCGTCGACCGACATCGCCTGGAGGCGGTACTCGGGCGCCTCGATCGCCTTCACGATCGCGAGGCACCGCTGCCCGCCCGGGGACGACGGGTACGCCGCGCGCCCCTCCTCGGCTTCCCGACGCGCCTCCACGCGGCGGTTCGGCCGGCTCCCGCGCTGGTGGAGCCCGGCCACCTCGGCCTTTCCCATCGCCCACCAGGGAACGGACCGGAAGGCGGGGAGCCGCCCCTCGAGGTCCTTCCGGATCCGCTCGAGGTCGCGCTCCTCGGAGAAGGAGGCCGAGAGCCTCCGCGCCCGCTCGAGGCGCGCCTCGAGCCGGGCGCCCTTGCGGCCCGCCGCCTCGTGCCACGCCTCGAGGTCGTCGAGGACCGCCGCGATCCGCACCAGCGGGTGGACCGACGCCGAGGCGAGGTCGATCGTCGCGTCGGTCGCGGCATTCCCCGCGAGGAGCGCCCCGAGATCGAGACGCCAGACCTCGTTCGACTGCTCCGGCGTCCACCCGGCCGTGTCGGCGAGGAGGTCGACGAGGAGGTAGCTGACCGCGTCGCGGAGGGTCCCTCGGATCTCCTTCGGGTAGTCGTTCGGCTCGAGGACGAGCTCCGCCGCCGAGACGGGCTCCTTCCCGAGCCCCTCCCGCATCGACCAGACCTCGAGCGCCGCCTTCAGCGCCTCCGCGAGGATCTGCTCGCGCGTCCACGCCTTCAGGTCGACCTCCCCCTTCGTGTCGACCCGTTCCCGCTGCCCCACCTCCCACGAGTAGGCCCGCTGGTAGGTGACGAGCGAGTGCCCGTAGAGGAGCGAGAGCTGCGCCTTGAAGAGCGGACCCTCGGGCCACGGCTCCTCGCGCAGGCGCCTCACGGTCGTCTCGTAGCCGTGCAGGCCGATCCGGATCTGCGAGACGGTGACGAGGGCCTTCGTCCACTCGGCCCGGTCCCCCTTCGCCTTCGCGGCCGCGAGGAGGGACTCCGCGACCTTCGCCGCCTCCTCGTACTTCTGCTCGTTCACGAGGCGGTCGATCTCCCCCCACGAGGCGCTGGCCTTCGGCACCGGCTTTACTCCCTTCTCCCTCCCCGCCGTCTGGGCGAGGGCGAGCGCGCCTCCGGCGAGGAGGACGACGACGGCGGTGGCGGCGAGGACGGACCTTCTGCGGAAGCGCGGCTCGGTCGTCATGGTGGAAGCTTAGACCGACGGGGCCTGGTTCGGTTCCCGCCCCGCCCCCCGGCCCCGCGACCTCCCGCGTCCGATACACCCTTCGGTGCCAGGCATGCTTTCGTGTATTGTCGCTCCCCTCCTGCACGGCTCCACACCGGCCAGGACCTCGTACCGCGACCTCTTTCGCACTCTTTCATACCAGGCACGAAATCGTGTATCAGGGGGTGCGATGCCGGCGGTGGGACAGCAGCCACTCCAGGAGCGAAGGGTCGGCGTAGGTGGCCGTCCAGGAGTCGTGACCGACCCCCGGGTAGACGACGAGCTCCGCCGTGCCGCCACACCTCTGCACGGCCTCGACGACTGTCTCCGATTCCGCCAGGGGGACGACCGTGTCCGCCGCCCCGTGGAAGGCCCTGACCGGGACGTCCTTCAGCCTGCACGCCCGGTCCGGAAGCGCTCCGCCGCAAACGGGGGCGATCGCGGCGAATCGTTCCGGGTACGACATTGCGAGGTCCCAGGTCCCACGGCCCCCCATGGAGAGGCCCGTGACGTAGACGCGGTCCGGGTCGACGCGAAGCCGGCGGGCCACCTCGTCGAGAAGGGCGGCCAGGGCGTCCACCTGCCACCTCTCTCCGTCCGGGCACTGGGGCGAGACGACGACGAACGGGAAGTCGGCGAGCGCGTCGAGCCGGCCGGGAAGGCCGTGGACCTTCACCTTCTCGAGGTCGTCGCCCCGCTCGCCCGAGCCGTGCAGGAAGAGGAGGAGCGGCCAGCGCCTCCCGGAATCGGCGGAGTAGGTCTTCGGGAGGTAGAGGAGGTAGCGATAGGAGACGTGACGGACGATCCTCGCCTCGAACCGCTGCGGGCTCTGGCCGGCCGGCGGCAGGGCGAACCGGCAGGAGCCGCCGAACGGCGCGACGAGGACGGGGAGGAGTGCCAGGAGCCTTCGAGGGACGGTCACCCGTCGATTCTCCCCCGCCCGCAGGAGGCGGAGGCCCCGCGCCGGCTCTCGGCGCGTGGCCCCGGGCCTACCGGAAAAGGCGGAAGCCGGCCGCGGCCAGGATCGGGCCGTTCTTCTCGGCCCGGGCCGCCAGAGCCCGCACCGTGGCGGCCCACCCGCGGCCCCGCGGGATCTGGGGCGACCAGTCGTCGATCGAGAGGCCGCGGAGGTTGGTGCGTCCCCGCATGAGGATCTCGGCCCACTCGGGCCGTGGCTGGCCGGCGAGGTCGATCGCCGAAACCGCGAACGCCTCGGCCCGCCGGTGCAGGAAGAGGACCCCCTCCCCTTCGACCCCGGTCTTCTCGAGCCTGAGGAGCGCGGCCCGTCCGCGCGGGCCGTCCTCGAGCTCCTGGAAGATTCCCTCCACGAGAGGATGCCCCGACGCGAAGAAGTCGAGCTCCTCGCGAAGGACGCCCTCCTCGCGGTCGAATGTCCCGAGGTACCGGCTCCCTCCCGGGACGCCGGGCAGGTGCTCGAGGAGCGCGTCGCCGCCGAACTCGAGATACCAGCTCTTCACGCCCTTCTTCTCGGCGACGTCGAAGCCGTAGAGCTCGCACGCGGCGACGACGAACCGCTCCATCGCGCCGTCGAGCCCGGCCGGGACGCGGGAGAGGATCCCCTCTGCGAGGTCGGGGCGGAACCCCTCCGCGTGGAGGTGGTGGTACGCCGCCCTCTGGCGCGCGTGAGCCGCCCCCCGAACCTCGGCGACGAGCTCGTTCACGGCGAGGCCCGAGAGCCCGCGCGCAGAGGCCTTCTCGGCCTTGCGGATCGCGGCCTCGACGTTCGCGAGCGAGCGTTCGAGCCCGCCGAGCGGCTCGCGGAAGAGACCGATCCGCTCGTAGAGCTCGACGAGGTCGCGGTAGAAGCCGGAAGCGGGACGGAAGTAGACGATCTCGACCCTCTCCCTGCGGCTGATCCGGTCGAGGCGGCCGATCCGCTGCTCCACCTGGGCGGGGTCGAGCGGCAGGTCGAAGAGGACGAGGCGGCGGCAGAACTCGAAGTTGCGCCCCTCGCCGCCGCACTCGGTCGATACGAGGAACGTCGGCCCCTTCGGCCGGCGAAACTCGGCGACCTCGAGGTCGCGCCGGTCGGGCGAGAGCTCCTCGTGGAAGACGGCGACGCGCTTGCGCGTCTCGCGCTCGAGGAGCGTCTTCAGCGCCTGCAGCGTGGGGAGGTCGTGGCAGAAGACGAGGGTCTTCCCCTCCTCGCCGCCGCCCGGGGCCCAGCTCCGCGCCTTCCCCACGAGCCACTCGACCCGCGGGTCGGCCGCGTCGGCCTTCTCGTCGCCCGAGAGGGCCTGGGACGCCGGCGAACGGTCGAGCTCCACCGGCAGCGGCACTCGAGGGGGCAGGCCTCCGATGTCGACGCGGCGCGTCGCACTCGTGCAGGGAGGGAGGGGCTGGTTCTCTCCGAGCGCCGCGAGGAACTCCTTCTCCGAGCGGTAGGCGTCGGGGCGGACGAGCTGGAGGAGCCGGAAGAACCCCGCGGTGTCGGCTTCGAGGGGCGTCGCCGACAGGAGGAGGAGGTGCTTCGCTTCCCGGGCGAGCGGGGCGACGGCACGTTCCGTCTCGGCGTCGAGGACGAGCCGGTGCGCCTCGTCGACGACGAGGAGGTCGAGGCCGGCCTCGACGGCCTTCCGCGCGAGCCCGGGCTCGGTGACGAGGTCCTCGAGCGAGAGAACCGACCGCCGGTGGGCCACGAACGGGTTGAACTCGGGACCGTGGTCCTTTGCGACGTCCGCCCGGCGCTTCGCGTCGAGGAGGACGAAGACCTGGTGGAACTTGCGCCAGAGCTCCCCGAGCCACTGGACGGTGAGCGTCGAGGGGGCGACGACGAGGACCCTGTCGGCCCGCTCGGTCCTGACGAGCCGGGAGAGGATGAGGCACGCCTCGATCGTCTTCCCGAGCCCGACCTCGTCGGCGAGGAGCCAGCGGACCGGCTCGTAGGCCGTGGCCCGCTCGGCGACGTGGAGCTGGTGCGGGTGGATGGCGATCCTCCCGCCGAGAAACGAGCCGAGCCCCTTCGCCTGCCGCATGCGCTGCAGGAAAAGGCCGTCGAGGCGGTTCCGGAAAGCCGCGGCCCGGTCGACGTCGAGCCCCGCGAGGCGCTCGACGGGGTCCTGCGGGATCTCCGCGGGCCAGAGGGCGTCGTCGTCGATCAGCCGGCCGTCCGTCGTCGTCCAGAGGGTCGTTCCCCGCTCCCGGCCGGCGAGCGTCACGATTTCCCCGGTCTCCTCGACGCGCGCGTCCCTGCCGGCGGCCAGCTCGAGCGGCTTCAGTCCCGTGTCGCCCGCGCCGAACGTCAGGCGTTCGCCGGTTCTCGGGAAGAAGACGACGATCCTGCGGGCCGACAGCTCCTCGACCCGCCCGGGGCCGAGGTCGCGGTTGTACTTGTGCAGGACCTTTGTCCCTATGCGGGGCGCCCCGTTCGGGGCGACGTCCCTCGCCATGAGATCGCGAATGGTGCACCGCCGGCTTCCCCGGGGCAAGGCCCCGGGGAAGCCTCGTGGAGTCAGTGTGTTAGCCGCGGCAGAAGACGCGGAAGTCCATATCCTCGAACGGGAAGATGGTGTCGGCGTCCTCCAGGATCGTCAGGTACTCGGCGTGGATCTGCCCCGCCTCCACCTGCCGCATCAGCTCGCGGGCCCGGTCGATGTGGCGGAGGATCTGGACCTCCGAGTAGCGGACGGCCTGGCCCGTCTCGATGAGGAAACCCCAGTCCGACGCACCCGCGAGGAAGAGGCAGCGGGCCGCCTGGTCGAGCGCTCTCTTCAGGAGGAGGTCGGTCGTGTCCCGGTGGCGCGTCGCGAGGTCGGCCATCTTCCCGATGAGCCGGAAGAGGTGCCGGTAGACCCAGGTGTTCGGCTGGTACTCGCGCCCTTCCACCCACGTCTGGAAGAAGTCCCCCTTGCCCCAGCTGGAGGCGCCGGGCGTCATCCTCTGGTGGTGGGGGTTCTCGGCGAGGTACTCGGACGGCGTCACGGGCCGTACGACCGACTGGTCCCAGAGGAGCTTGCGGAAGACCGACTCGATGAACCCCGGGCCTTCCTCCCACCAGTGGCCGAAGAGCTCGGCGTCGTACGCCGAGACGACGCACGGCTTGCGGCCGCCGTGCTTGTCCGCGAAGTAGTTCGCCTGCGCGCCCCGCTCGAAGACGAACTGGGCCGCCTGCGCCTCGCGCGTCTCGTCGGCCCACTCGGGAACGTAGTACGTCTTCCCGCCCAGGTCGACGCCGGCCCCGGTGATCCGGTAGTACTTGATACCGGTATTGCGCCGCACGCCGGCGGTCTTCCAGTAGTCGGGCAGGTAGTCCCAGTCGGCGTCGTAGCCGAGGTCCCGGTACCACTCCTTGTAGTTCGCGTGGCCCGGGAAGCCGTTCTCGCGCGACCAGATCTTCGCCCTCGTCTCCGGGTCGATCGGGAAGGCGGCGGTCCCGGCGGGCGTGATGACGGGGTTGGCCGAGTCGAAGAAGGGCCGCGTGTCCCCCTCGCGGAGGCCGCGCGGGTTGACGAGGAACCACTTGAACCCCTCGGCGGCGAGGAACGCGTCGAGCCCCGGCGTCCAGGCGTTCTCGGCGAGCCAGATGCCGCGCGGGCTCCTGCCGAAGACCCGTTCGTACTGCTTCTTCGCCGTCTGGAGCTGGGCCCGGATCGCCTCCGGGAAGTCCTTGTAGAGGGGAAGGATCCAGTGCGTCGCCGGGCAGGTGATGACCTCGAGCTTCCCCGCGTTCTGGAAGTCGCGGTAGCCGCGAGTCAGGTCTCCCTCGTAGGCGTCCCAGACGTGCTTCGCCGTCCAGAACCGCGAGAGGATCTGCTCGGCGGCGCCGAGCCAGGGCTTGCCGCGGGCGTTGTCCCGCTCGCGCGTCGCGAGCTTGATGCACTCGTCGATGTGCCGCGCCGCCCGGAGCTTCAGGTGCGGATCCTGCATCATCGAGAGGAGCGGCGGCGTCAGGCTCACCGTCAGCCGGAAGTCGACCTTGTCGCGCTCGAGGTTCCAGAGGACTCGCAGGAGCTGCGTGTAGACGGAAACGACGGCCTCGAAGAACCACTGCTCCTCGAGCCCCACCTCGTACTCGGGATGGCGGACGAACGGGAGATGCTGGTGGAGGACGAGCGACCAGTAGCCCTTCTCTTCCGGCGCGGCGTGGCCCCGCCGCTTCCAGTAGAGGTACTGGTTGTAGCGCCACTGGTCCGGCCCGACGGGAATCTCGACGTCGTGCGCGGGAACCCCGATCGAGGCCCAGGTCGTGTGCAGCTCGGCCGGCTCGTCCTTTCCGCGCGGGACGAAGACGGAGTTGGAGCGCGCCACCTTCTCGAAGAAGGTCGTCCCATGGGCGCGGTAGCCGAGCTCGGCGACGTAGTCCCGACCGCTCGCGACCTTCACCCAGTAGCAGACCTTGTCGGCGAGGTAGTCGTCCACCTCGAAGTAGGAGTTGGCGTTGAAGCCGTCGAACGAGATCCCCGTGACGTCGTAGACGCGCAGGAGGAGCGAGTTCTTCTCGAGGAAGTCAGGGCCGAATCGCGCCTTGAGGTCGTTGCGCGCCGCCTCCCCCACCTCGAAGACGCAGTAGAGGCTCTCCGGGTCGCAGGGCACGAGGTAGACGTAGGTCTCGTTGTAGAAGTCCTCGAGGAAGGGAAGCTCCTTCAGGACCTTGTGGAACGGGGTCTCGGGAACGTCCGGGTCGTAGGGGGGGGACGGGAGGGGGTCCTGCGAGGGGCGGTCCACCTTCGCGTGCCCGTCGAACCCCGGGACCTCCTCGGCCTCGGCGCGGGTGGCCTCGGGAGCGTCGGTGACGGGAACGCCCGTCTCGGGCTCGGGGGCCGGTACGGGGCTCGGGGCCGTCGGCTCGGTCATGGCCGTGGTCGCCTCCTTCTTCGGGGGGGACTTCCTCGTTCTGGTCTTTTTCGGCGTGGCGGCGGTCGCGGGTCCCGGGGACGGCGCCGGGGCCGTCGCAGCCTTCGGCTTGCCGGCCCGCCCTCCGGCGGCTGCCGGCGCCTTCTTTCCGGGGGCGGCCTTTCGGACCGGCCTCCGGGGCGGGGTCTTCGCCCCCTTCGGGGGTTCCGGGGATTCGGGGGCGGGGGCGGGCGCCGAGGGGGAGGCCTCCACGGGCGCAGGGCGGGGGCTCCGCCCGGGGCGTGCCGTGACGGTCTTCGTTTTCGTTTTCTCGGTCGTCTTCTTTTCCATGGTCCTCGTCCTGATCGGTTCGGGTTTCACTGGCCCCGCGAGGACACGACGTCCCGCCGAAGGGCCAGGGGCCGGTCCGCGGCGCCCGGTCCCGGGTTCCTGTGCGGCGGCTTCCGGATGATACGGGATCGGCCGTGAGAGCCGGGTTCAGCCCTCGAGAGCCTCCAACAGGTCGGCCACGAGGTCGTCCGGGTGCTCGAGGCCGATCGACAGCCGCACGAGGTCCGGCGGCGCCGTCGAAGCCGCGCCCTCGCTCGTCGCGCGGTGCTCGACGAGGCTCTCGACCCCCCCGAGCGAGGTCGCCCGCGTGAAGAGACGGGCCCGGCCCACGGCCGCGATCGCCGCCTCGCGCCCCCCCATCGCGTGGAACGAGATCATCGAGCCGAAGGCTCTCATCTGGCGCGCCGCCGTCTCGTGGCCGGGGTGGGAGACGAGCCCCGGGTAGTTGACCCGCGAGACGGCCGGGTGCGCCGCGAGGGCCGTCGCTACGGCGAGGGCCGATGCGGACTGGTGCCGGGCCCTCACGGCGAGCGTCCGGAGCCCGCGCAGGACGAGCCAGGAGTTGAACGGAGACGAGACGGCCCCGAGGACCGTCCTGACGTGCCTTACCTTCTCGAGGAGATCGCCGCTGCGGGCGAAGACGAGGGCCCCTCCCTGGACGTCGCTGTGCCCCCCCATTCCCTTCGTCGTGGCGTGGAGGACGACGTCGGCACCCAGCTCGAGGGGTCTCTGGAGGATCGGCGTCGCGAAGGTGTTGTCGACGAGGACGACCGCTCCGGCTTCCCGCGCGAGCGCCGCAGAAGCGGCCAGGTCCGTGATCTTCAGGAGCGGGTTCGAGGGGCTCTCGAGCCAGACGAGACGCGTCTCGGGGCGAAGGGCGGCCTCGAGGGCCCCGGCCTCGTGCAGCCGGGCGAACGTCGCCGAGAGGCCCCACCCCGGGAAGAAGTCGTGGGCGGCGACGCGGTAGCCGTAGTAGACGTCCTCGGGGAGGACGACGTGGCTCCCCGCGGGAAGCGCCTGCGCGACGGCCAGGCCGGCCGCCATGCCCGAGCCGAACGCGAGGGCCGCCTCGCCCCCTTCCAGGGCCGCGAGCGCCTCCTCCAGGAGGTCCTGCGTCGGGTTCGACTCGCGGACGTAGGTGTGCCCCGCGAGCGGCGCCCCGGCCTCGTCGCGGCCGAAGGTCGTCGAGAGGTGGATGGGCGGCGCGACGGCGCCCGTCGAAGGGTCGACGCGGCAGGCGGCGTGGACGGCGAGAGTCTCGATCCGCATGGCCGTGAAGGCTACAGGAGACGGGCGGGGACGCTGTGGAAGAATGCCGCCGTGACGCCCTCCTTCCCGGTGATCGCATTCCTCGCCGCCCTCCCCCTGGCCGCCGCGACGGACGTCGCCCCGGCGCCGACCGCCAAGCCCGACGTGGCGTCGGGGCTCGAATCGGGGCGGGAAGACCTCGCGCGCTACCAGTGGCGGATGAGGACGGAGATGAAGGTCGACGACGTCCTCCGCCTCACCAAGGTCGAAGACGTCCACCTCGGCCCCGACGGCGCGCTCGTCACGAAGAAGACGGTCCGGTACGACAAGCGGCCCGAGCCACCCCCCCTGCGCCCCGACGATCCCAGGGCCGACTTTCAGCGGCCGCTGAAGCCCGACGAGGAGGAGAGGCTCGCGGAGGCCGCCATGGAGGTCATGCAGCTCTACGCCCGACTCTCCCCCGACGTGGCGCGGCGCTGGCAGGACGGGGCCGACCTGCTCCCCCCCGACCCCGACCGCCCGGGCCTCGAGAGGATGCGGGGACGAGGCCTCGCCCGCCCGCAGGACGAGGCGACGATCTATCTCGACGCCAGGAGCCGACTCGTTTCCGAGATCGAGGTCAAGACCACCGTCTCCCCCGCGATCCTCGACATCGCCTTCCTGAGGGTCACGTTCGAGAAGCTCCCGGCACCGGGAGGCCCGCCGACGCTGAGGGTACCTGGCCGGATCTTCCTCAACATGGAGTTCCGGGGCCGCCGCGTGGCGCTCGAGATGACGACGACCGACTACCGGTCCTGGCCCTGACGGGGCCTGGTCCCGACGCCCGGCTCGGCCCCCTCACATCCCGGCGACCCCCCCTTCGCGCCGCCGCGCCGCCACGATTCCCCCCGTCACGGCGAGGACGGCGCCGCACGCCACGAGCACGGCCGGCGCTCCGACCGCCGCGGCCGCGGTTCCGGCGGCCAGGTTCCCGAGGGGCATCCCTCCCCGGAACGCCAGGCCGTAGATGCTCACCACGCGACCCCGGAGCGCGTCGTCCACGCTCGTCTGCACGAGCGTCATGAAGCTCGAGAAGACGACCATCAGGCACGCCCCCGCGGCCACGAGGAACGCGAAGGACAGGGAGGGCGAGCGGGAGACGCCGAACGCCGCAGTCAGCAGTCCGTAGACGAGGAGGCCGACGGCGCCGAGGAGGCCGCGCCGGCGCATCCGCGACGCCGTGGCCGCGACGACGATCCCGCCGAGGACGGCCCCGCAGCCGAATGCGGCGAGAAGCGCGCTGTAACGCCCCGCTCCTCCCCGGAAGACCTCCTTCGCGAAGACGGGGAGGAACGTCACGAGAGGAATCGAGCAGAAGCTCCCCAGAAAAGCGAGGCCGACGAGCCCCCGAAGGTCGGGACGCCGGAAGACGACCCCGACCCCTTCCTTCAGCCCCTCGAGGACGCTCGCCCCGCCCCCTCCGGCCGCCGGGCGGCGCGGGATCGCGAGGAGCGCCAGGACGACGGCGAGGAAAGAGAGCCCGTTCACCGTCATGCAGCCGGCCGCGCCGATCCTCTCGAACGCGAGCCCGGCGATCCCGGGACCGGCCACGCGCGCCAGGTTGAACTGGATGGAGTTGAGCGCGATCGCCTTCGGGATCTCCCCCTGCGGGACGAGAGTCGGGAAGAACGCCTGGAATGCGGGCGCGCCGAAGGCCGTGGCGAGCCCGGAGAGGAACGAGAGCCCCAGGATCGACCCGAGTGTGACTCGCTCGGTCACGATGAGCCCCGCCAGCGCGAGGGCGCAGCCCATCTGGACGAGCTGCGACGCGACGAGTATCCGGCGCCGCTCGGCGCGGTCCGCGAGGACTCCCCCGAATAGGGAGAAGGCGAGGAACGGCGCCTCGCCGAGGAACGCGTCGACGCCCAGCCAGAAGGGCGAGCCGGTGAGCGTCAGGACGAGCCACCCCTGCGCGACGCGCTGCATCCAGGTGCCGACGCTCGAAACGAGCGACCCCGACCAGAGAAGCCTGAAGTCGCGGTGGCGAAGGGGCGAGAAGGCCCTGGGGAGTCGAGGCACGCCGGGCCAGTCTCGCACGCAGCCGGGGTGGTTCAGGAGGCGGATTCCCCTTCGGTCCACCCGGGCTCCGCCCCGGGGACCGCGGCAAGGGCCTCGGCGAGACGCCCTCCCCACTCCTCCGCGTCCGCCGGGCGGCTCCCGGGCTCCTTCGCGAGCGCCGAGAGGACGAGGGCGTCGACCTCGGGCGTCAGCTCGGGCCGGAAGAGCGAGGGGGGCGACGGCTCGGCGCCGAGGATCTCGTGGAAGATGGCACCGACGGACCCGGCCTTCACGAGGCGCAGGCCGGTGAGCGCTTCCCAGGCGACCGCCGCGAGGGCGTAGACGTCCGTCGCGGCGGAGACCACTTCGTCCCTCACCTGCTCCGGGGCCATGAAGGCGGGCGTTCCCACCACCGTCCCGGTCCTCGTCAGCGCCCGCCCCGCCTCCGGCGCCCGCGCGAGACCGAAGTCGACGACCTTGGCGCGCAGCTTGCCGCGCTCACCCGTCAGGACGATGTTCTCCGGCTTCACGTCGCGGTGGACGACACCCGCCCGGTGGGCCGCCGCGAGCGCCGCCCCGACCTGCCTCACGACCTCGGCGACCTGCGCGGGCGAGCCGCGCCCGTCCCGAGCGAGGACGCCGCCGAGGTCGCGCCCGCGAAGCCGCTCCATCACCAGGAAGAGCGATCCGTCCTCGAGCTCTCCGGCGTCGAAGAGCGCCGTCACGCCGGGATGCGAGAGCCGGGCGAGCGTGTTCGCCTCGCGCACGAAGCGGAGGCGGACCCCGGGGTCGTCCGTCCTCTCGAGACGGACGATCTTGATCGCCACCTCGCGCGGAAGGCGGAGGTCCTCGGCGAGAAAGACCGTCCCCATGCCTCCCTCCCCGAGGACAGAGAGGAGGCGGTAGCGTTCCCGCACGACGGCGGGCAGGAGCCGGGAAGCGTCCAGCGGGGCGCCGTCGTCGGGACAGCGGGCCGTCCCCGTCAGGACGCGTCGGCAGCGGGGACAGACGGATGCCGGGGCGACGCCGCGCCTCGCCATCGCCGCCCTCGCCGTCTCGCGGGCAGTCTCGGCCTCCGCGAGTCGGCGCCTCACCTGCCGGATCTCCAGCGCCCCGCCGAGCTGGTGGGCGAATCCGGCGAGGAGGCGCCGCCTCGACTCGTCCCACGCCGCCCCCTCCGGGACGGCCACGGCACCCAGGAGCTCCCCGCTCGCCCCGCGGGCCGGGAGGAGGGTCGGTGCTCCCGGCAACGGGAACGCACCCGGCGCGGTCGCCTCCGCTTCCCCCCGCGTCGGCGCGGGGACCCCGTCGCCCGCGAGCCGGAGCGCGCCCCCACCCTCCTCGAACTCGAAGACGCCGATCGCCGCCACGCCCAGGGTCCTCGCCAGCTCGGGAGCCACGGCCGAAGCCCACGAGGCCGGATCCAGCTGCGCCTCCGGCCGGCTCTCCAGGAGCTGCGCCACGCGGGCCTCTGCCTCCGCGAGCCTCGCGTTCGCCTCGCTCAGCTCTCTCGTCCTCTCCTCGACCCGCGCCGCGAGGTCCTCGGCGCTCCGACGCAGGCTGCGCGTCCGCACCGCCACCGCGGCCGCGACGGAGCCGAGGAGGAGTCCGGCGAAGACGAGACGCGCGAGGACCGTCCCCCACCACGGTGGGCTCACCACGAAGTGAATCCGGGCCGGGCGGGGGCTCGGGACGCCCGAGGCCGAGACGGCCTTCACCTCGAGCGTGTACCGGCCCGCGGGAAGCCCGGCGTAGCGGGCGCGCGGCTCGGCGTGGAGCGGGGAGAACTCCTTCTCGAGGGGCAGGAGCCTTTCCGAGAAGAGCGTTCGCTCCTCCGCCACGAAGGTCGCGGACCGGAGGGCGAACGTGAGGTGCGCGTCGGAGAACGGGATCGACCGGCCCGGCGTCACGGGCCGGCCCGCCGCGTCGACGGCCCCGGCGATGGCGACGTCGGGAGGAGGAGCGGGACGCCGCTCGCGGCCGACGTCGAGGATCGAGAGTCCCCCGACCGCCCCGATCGCCAGACGCCCGCCCGGCAGCGGCGCGAGGCAACCCTCCGCGGAGAGGCTCGCGCCGGCGAGACCCGACGAGCGGTCCACCCGCTCCACGACCCTCTCCCCCGACACGCGGAAGACCGAGTACGTCGACGCCACCCAGACGTCCCCGCCCGCCTCCGCGATCGCCGCCACGTACGGGTCGTCGAGAGCGGCGTTCACGTCGGCGAGCGGCCGCGCCTTCCCTCCGGAGAGGACGAAGACCCCGCGATCCGTCCCGACCCAGAGCCCTTCGGGCCTTGCGACGACGGCCCGGGCGATCCCGGTCGGGAGCCCCGCGGACCCCGGGTGCCTCGAGAACGCCCCCGCGGCCCAGCGGACGACGCCGGAGCCGTCCGTACCGACGAAGACCTCCCCCTCCGGCCCGACGCAGAGGCCACGCGCCTCTCCGAAAGGCACGCCGTCGATCTCGGTCGTCGCCTCCGCGTCCGCGGGGCCGGCCTTCGTCCACCCGAAGCGGACGACCCCGGAGACGGTGGAAGCCCAGATGCGGCCGTCCGGGCCGCGCGCCAGGCCGAAGACGCGACGCCTCCCGGCGAGCGGCAGGTCCTCGAATCGCCTCACGCCCCCGGGCGAAACGTGGACGAGGCCCCGCGCCGTTCCCGCGAGGACCTCGCCGCCTCCCAGCGGGAGCAGCGCCCAAGCCGCCGGCTCTCCGCCGCCGATCGCCACGCGGCGCGCCGCCCCTCCTTCCACGACGGAAAGGCCGTCGGAGTGTCCGACCCAGATCCGGTCGCCGTCCGCCGCGGCCGTCAGCACCATCTCTCCGAGGTGGGGCGGGCGGGACGGGATCGACCGAAGGCCCAGGTCGAAGAGCTTGACGAGTCCCGCTTCCGTCGCCAGCCAGAGGAGGCCGTCGCGGTCGACCGCGACGCCGGAGACCGTCGCGGACGGGAGCCCCTCCTCCGGGCCGATCTCCTCGACGGCCCCGTCTCGGTAGAGGAAGAGGAGCCCACGTGCCTCGGTCGCGACCGCGATCCCCCCCTCGAACGCCGCGAGCGCCGCCGGGCCCGCGTCCTCCGGGATCGGGGAGACGCCCCCGAACGCGGCGCCGCCTACGTCGAACCGCGCGGCGCCCGACGAGCCGAGGACGAGGATCCCGTCCCCGACCCCGGATAGGCCGAGGGCGACTCCGTCTCCGAGCGCCCCGGGAAGAGGGACTGCTTCCAGAGCGGAGCCCGGCGAGACGCGCAGGAGGCCCGACCGAGAAAGGACCCAGCAGGAATCCGGCCCCATGGGCAGGAGGGCGCGCACGCTTCCCGGGGCGAAAGCCGCAGGGAGGGGTGTCTCCACCGCCTTCCCGCCCGAGTAGCGGACCAGCGAGGCCCCGGAGGCCAGCCAGAGTGCTTCCTCCGACGCCGCGATCCCGTCGACCCTTCGCTCGCCGAACGGGCGTAGCGACGGAGGCAGGGGCACGACCCGGGGCGCCCCGAGCGGTCCGGCGGCGGGCGCGATGCGCGCCAGCCCCTCCTGAGTCGAGGCCCAGACCGACCCGTCGACCCCGACGGCCAGTCCGTGGACCGAATCGTGCGGCAGGCCGTCGCGGGTCGTCAGGCCCGCGAACGACTTCCCGTCGTACCTCGACACCCCGTAGGAGGTCCCGGCCCAGATCATCCCTTCGCGATCCGGGACGACGCAGAACGTCTGGGCGTACTTGAGGCCGTCGACGACCCCGTAGACGCGCATCGCCGGCCTCTGGCCGGGTGCGGGCGTCGCCGTCAGGACCGCGGTGACGAGCGCCGCGGCGAGGACCGCCGACCGGCGGCAGGGGCAACGGGCGAGGCCCTTCACCATCTTGCGAACGGGAATCGTAACCGCTTCCGGGCCCCACGCACCTCACGCGCCGTGCTAGCCTGCACGGTCGCCCGCGGGCCGCCCGGCCCGCCGCCTGAAGGAGGCCACCGTGCTGCGGACACCCGTCGTCTTCCTCACCGGAGCCAGCGGAGAGATCGGCCACACGCTCATCGAGCGGCTCTCGGAGGACGGGACCCGACCCGTCATCACCCTCGACCTGAAGCCCCTCGACCCGTCGATCGCGCCCCGCGTGGCGCGGCAGTTCACGGGCTCGATCCTCGACCACCAGCTCCTCGAGCGGATCCTCTCCGAGTTCGAGGTCGACGAGATCTTCCACCTCGCGGCGCTCCTCTCCACCCGGAGCGAGTTCACGCCCGTCACGGCGCACCAGGTGAACGTCGAGGGGACGCTGGCCCTGCTCGAGTTCGCCCAGAAGCAGGGCGAGTCGCACGGGCGGCCGGTCGTCTTCATGTACCCCTCCTCCATCGCGGCCTACGGCATGCCGGGCCTCGACGTGAAGTCGAAGGCCGGGCGCGTGAAGGAGGACGACTTCAACCAGCCGACGACCATGTACGGCTGCAACAAGCTCTACTGCGAGCAGCTCGGCCGCTACTACGCCCGCAACTACAAGCAGCTGGCCCCGGAGACCCTTTCCGGCAAGGTCGACTTCCGTTCGATCCGCTTCCCCGGCCTCATCTCGGCCTTCACGGTCCCCTCGGGCGGCACGTCGGACTTCGCCCCGGAGATGATCCACGCCGCCGCCTCCGGAAAGCCCTACGCCTGCTTCGTGCGGCCCGACGCGAGAATCCCCTTCATGGCGATGCCCGACGCCGTCGACGCGTTCCTCCAGCTCGCCGCGGCCCCGCGAGAGAAGCTCACGCGGACCGTCTACAACATCGGCGCCTTCGCCCCTTCGGCCGGTGAAGTGCAGGAGATCGTCGAACGGGCCTTCCCCGGCGCGGGGATCACGACGGCGGTCGACGCGAAGCGGCAGGGAATCGTCGACTCCTGGCCCGCCGACGTCGACGACTCCGCCGCCCGCGCCGACTGGGGCCTCGCCCCCCGCTACGACCTCGACCGGGCGTTCCAGGAGTACCTGATCCCGAACATCCGGAACGCCTACCAGGGCTGAGACTCCCCCGGGGAGGGGGGTCAGTTCTACGTTCCGAGCGAAGGGGTCAGGTCTGCATTCTACGCTCTGCGCGCGCAGAGCGTAGAATGCAGACCTGACCCCTTCGCCTCTTCCGTCTCACCCCTCGAGCATGAGGGCCCGCTGGAGCTCGGAAGGGCTCGACGCGGCCGCCACGGCCACTTCCATCGTGATCTTCCCCTCGCGGTGGAGCGCGACGAGGTGCTGATCGAAGGACTGGGACCCGTAGAACTCGCCGCCCCGTTCGATGTAGTCCTTCAGGCCGCTCATCTTCTCCGGATCGCGGATCATCGTCTGCACGGCGAGCGTGTTCACGAGGACCTCCGCGGCCAGGACGCGACCGTGCCCCGACGCGGCGGGCACCAGGCGCTGGCAGATCACCGCCCGGAGGACCTCGGCGAGCCGGGTCCTCACGCTCGTCCCGGCCTCGGCGGGGAACATGCCGACGATCCGGTCGATCGTCCGGACGGCGTCCTGGGTGTGCAGCGTGGCGAGGACGAGGTGCCCGGTCTCCGCGGCCTTGAGCGCGGTGTCCATCGTCTCGAGGTCGCGGAGCTCGCCGACGAGGATGACGTCCGGGTCCTGCCGCATCCCGGCCCGAAGGGCCGCCGCGAAGCCCGCCGTGTCCATCCCGACCTCGCGCTGCGAGACCCTCGCCCTCTGGTCGGCATGGAGGTACTCGACGGGGTCCTCGATCGTGAGGATGTGGCGCGCCTCGCGCGCGTTGATCCAGTCGACGATCGCGGCCAGCGTCGACGTCTTCCCGCTCCCGGTGATGCCGGTGACGAGGACGAGCCCGCGCGGCTCGGCCGCGATCTTCTCGACGACGGGGGGGAGCCCGAGCTGCTCGAACGTCGGGATGCCGAACGGGATGATCCGGAGGATCGCGGCGAGGTCGCCCCGCTGGCGGTAGATCGAGACGCGGAACCGGCCGACCCCCTCGATGGCGTACGAGGTGTCCAGCTCGAGGATCGTCGCGGCCTGCGGCGCGTCCGGTCGCTGAGAGACGAGCCGCGCGACGATGCGCTGCATGTCGTCGGCGGCGAGCGCGGGAGTCCGAACCGGGGTCAGGACGCCCGCCCTCCGGATCGCGGGCTGAGCGCCGCTCTTCAGGTGGATGTCGCTGGCCCCGCTCTTGGCCGCGGCCGACAGGAGCCGGTCGAGGGTCGTCGCATCCATCACGCCTTCTCCATCTCGAGGCCCCTATCGGGGGCGATCAGCTTCTGGAGCGCCCGAATCTTCGCCGTCAGGGCGCGGCAGAACGAGCGGTAGACCTTCAGGGCGAGCATCGGATCGGACGAGAGGAGCGTGTCGAGGTCTTCCCGCGGGACGACGAAGAGCTCGACGTCGTCGACCGCGGTGATCGTGGCCTGCGTGAGGATGTCGTCGACGAGCGTCATCTCACCGAAGATCTCCCCGGCGCCCATCTCGCCGAGGTGGAGCCGGGAGCCCCCCTCCCCTCTGTCGACCGAGACGCGGCCCGAACGGACGACGTAGAGGGAGTCGCCGAGCGCGTTCTCGGGGACGATGACCGTCCCTGCGGCGCAGCTCCTCGAGAGGCAGATCGCCGCCAGACGGAGCGCCTCGCCGTGGTTCAGGTCACGGAAGAGCGGCAGCTTCTGCAGGAGGCCGATTCCGTCGAAACCCTCGAAGCCGTCGAGTTCTGCTGGCATGGCGAAATGCTATCTCAGGTCCGCGGCGCGGGGCCCCTCCGGCGCGCCCGTCACGGCCTCCCCCCTTGACGCCGCGTCCCGCCGCGCCCATATTCCGATTGTACTAGTTGAATAGCACATTCAACCATGAAAGGCGCAACCGTCCTCTTCCGTCTCGACACGGCGTCCGGCGTGCCGTTCTACCGGCAGGTCATCGACCAGGTCCTGCTGGCGGTGGCCGACGGCCGGCTCGCTCCGGGGGCGCAGCTCCCCACCGTCCGCCAGCTCGCGGTGGACCTCTCCGTCAACCTGAACACGGTGGCCAAGGCCTACCGGGAGATGGAGATCCGCGGGATCGTCGAGACGCAGCAGGGGACCGGGACGTTCGTCGCCGAGAGAGCTTCTCCCGGCGGCGCCGCCGAGCGGAAGAAGGCCCTCGGGAGGCTCGTCGACGAGCTCCTCGCGAAGGCCGGCTCACACGGGTTCGACGTGGAAGAGGTGGCCGAAGCCGTCGCGGCGCGCGCGGCCGGCCCGAAGAGGAGGTAGGAGATGTTCCCAGGCATTGCGGTCGCCGTCGCGAAGAAGAAGGCCGCGCTGCAGGAGGAGGAGGCGAGGAGCCCCCTCGACTCGAGAGCGGAGCGCAAGCAGAGAGCGCGCGAAAAGGCGGCGGACTCGCGCCGCATCGTCTCCGAGATCGGCCTCCTGGCGTTCGTCCTGCTGCTTCTCACCGGGGGCGTGACCGCCGCCGTCACCGGCTCCCCGGTCCCGGTGGCGGTCTTCTTCCCGCTCGGGCTCTACCTCCTCTTCTCGCTGAAGGTCGCAAGGCAGTGGGAGCGGGCGGTCGTCCTGCGCTTCGGCAGGTTCGAGGGGCTGAAGGGGCCGGGCCTTTTCGCCCTCGTCCCGGTCGTCGACGTCATCTCGCACCTCGTCGACCAGCGCGTCCGGGTGTCGGACGTCACCGCCGAGTCGGCGCTCACGCGCGACACCGTTCCCGTGAACGTGGACGCGATCGTCTTCTGGACCGTCTGGGACGCGAAGAAGTCGATCCTCGAGGTCTCCGACTACGTCGACGCCGTCCTCTTCGGCGCCCAGACCGCGCTGCGCGAGTCGATCGGCAAGCACATGCTTGCCGAGATGATCACGGAGAGGGACCAGCTCGGGAAGGAGCTCCAGAAGATCCTGGACGAGAAGACGAACCCCTGGGGAATCACCGTCAACTCGGTGGAGATCCGCGACGTGAAGATCCCTCCCGAGCTCGAGGACGCCATGAGCCGGCAGGCGCAGGCCGAGCGCGAGCGGCAGGCCCGGATCATTCTCGGCACGGCGGAGACGGAGATCTCCGAGCGGTTCGTGAGGGCCGGCGACGCCTACGAGGGAAAGCCCCTCGCCCTCCACCTGCGCGCGATGAACATGCTCTACGAGGCGCTCAAGGAGAAGGGCTCGATGGTCATCGTGCCGTCGAGCGCCGTCGAGACGATGGGGCTCGGCGGACTCGCGGGAATGACGGCTCTCGGCAAGGACTCGCTGACGAAGAGCTGACGCTTTCCCGGCCGAAGGGCCGCTCTATACTGGCAGACGGTCATCCGCTCACGGCCGGGAGGCGTCCTTGCGGGAGTGCGAGTCCTGCGGTCGATGTCTCGACGACGACGCGGCGGCCTGCTGCCCGGCAGGCGGCCCGCGGGTCGAGCCGTTCCCCGGGCCGGCCCTCCTCGACGGCAAGTACCTCCTCGAGCACCGTCTCGGGGCGGGAGGCATGGGCTCCGTCTACCGCGCGCTCCACCTCGGCCTCGGGAAGCTCTTCGCCGTCAAGGTCATCCGGTCGCTCGTCGCCACCTCGCCGCAGGCGGTCGCCCGCTTCCGCATCGAAGCGCAGGCCCTCGGACGGATCTCCCACCCTCACGTCGTCGGGGTCACCGACTACGGCGTCGACCCCCGGGACGGCGGGCTCCCCTACCTCGTCATGGAGTACCTCCCGGGCGAGAGCCTGCTCGACCTCCTCCAGCGGAACGGTCCTCTCGGGCCGGAAGAGGCCGTGCGCCTCCTCGCTCCGGTCGCCGAGGCGCTGGACCACGCGCACGCCGGGGGAATCCTCCACCGCGACCTGAAACCGTCGAACGTCTTCCTCGCCGCCGACGGGGACGGGCGTGTCACGCCCAAGCTCCTCGACTTCGGCCTCGCCCGCCTCGCGGGGGCGGGTCCCGAGCCCTCGCTCCCTCCCCTTCCCGTGCCGCCCGACGCCGGCGAGCTGCCGACCGTCGCCCTCGTCCGCGAGCGGAGGGACTCGCACGGCGCCGGCGGAGGTCTCCCGACCGCCCTCACCTCGCCCGAGGGGATCGTCGGGACGCCGCAGTTCTTCGCTCCGGAGCTGATCGAGGGCGCGCCTCCCTCCCGCGCCACGGATCTCTGGGCGTTCGGCGTCCTCGTCTACGCCACCCTCGCCGGCTCGCTCCCCTTCCAGGGCGCGGCCCCGGAGGTCCTCACCGCGATCCTGAACGACGCTCCGGGACCGCCGTCGAAGAGGAACCCCGGAATCGATTCGGCCCTCGACGCCTTGATCCTCGCCCCGCTGGCCCGCGACCCGTCCCTGCGCCCTTTCTCCGCAGCCGCGTTCGTCGCCTCGATCGACAAGGCGGCGCGATCCCTTCGCGACCGGAAGGTGCGCGCCCGCGAGGCGCCCCGCCGGCTCCTCCTCGCGGGCGGCGTCGCCGCCGCGCTCGTCCTCCTCGCACCGTTCGGAGCTCGCCTCCCGCCCTTCGCCGCCGCCGACGCGACGCTCCTCGACCAGGGTCATCGCCTCTCCCCGGCCCGCCCGGCCGACTCCCGGCTGCTCCTCGTCTCGATCGACGAGGCGACGCTCTCCTCCGACCCCGCCCCGCTCGCCGGGAGGGGCGACGAGGCCGCCGCGATCCTGTCGGCCGCGCTCTCGGCCGGAGCGGCGGGAGTCGCGGTCGACCTCCTCCTCCCGCCCGCATGGGGCGCCTCGCAGGCCCTCGGCCGCGTCGTCGTCTCCGAGGCTCCGCGCCTCGTTTTCGCGGCGCTTTCCAGCACGGGCGGCGTCGTGGGCCCCGAGGCGCTGGAGGGTCCGGTTGCCCTCGCGCTCGGAGAACGGGCCGTCCCCCTGTTCGCCTTCGCGAACCTGACCTCCGACCGCGACGGCACGCTCCGTCGCGCGCGGACCGCCTTCCTCGCGCGCGACGGGAGCCGGGTGCCGTCCCTGGCGGCGCGCGCCGCCTCCTTCCTCGGGGCCGGGGCAGCGGGAACGGATCGCACGTTCGTCCTCGACTACCGCGTCGACGCACGGGACTTCCGGCGCCTCTCGTTCCACGCGGCGGCCGGGACGCTCGCCAGGGAACCCGGCCTCGCGCGAGGCCGCCTGCTCCTCCTCGGGGCGGAGTACGAAGGTTCCGGCGACCTCCACCCGAACCCGCGCGACCGGGACCGTCCGCTCACGGGGCTCGAGCTGCAAGCGATCGCGGTCCAGACGCTCCTCGACGGCGAGCGGCTTCGAGACGCTCCCCGCCGGCTCGCCGCGGCCTTCGCGCTCCCACCGGTCTTCCTGGCGGCGTTCGGCGCGCTCTGGCGGCGCCCCGGACTCGGAAGCGGCCTCCTCGCCGCCGCCCTTCTCGTCGCTCCGTTCGCGTCCGCCGTGGCGGCGTTCCTCGCGGGTGGCCTCGTCCTGCCCGTCGCATCGCCCGTCGTGGCGATTCTCCTCGCGGGCTCGGCCTGCGCGGCGCTGCGGCTCCGTCTCCCCGCGCTCCCCCCACACGACCAGGAGGCCTGAAATGCGCCAGTGCGTTCCGCTCCCCGCGTTCACGCTCCTCGCCGCTCTCACCCTCGTCCTCCCCGGCGGGGCTGCGGGACTCGAGGGTCCCGAGCCCGCGAAGGCGACCCCCCGCGCGCTCGTGGCGTTCGTCGCCGGCGACTGCACGCTCCGGGCCGACGCAAAGGCCGCCGCCGCACCGCTCCGCGTCCTGGAGCCGATCCCCGAGGGAAGCCTCCTCGAGACCGGTCGCGACGCCCGGCTCGTCGTCGTCTTCCTGACCGGCGAGCGCTTCGAACTCGGACCGGGGTCTTCCGCGGTCGTCGCGGGAGCGGCCCTCGTCGAGACGCGAGGGACGGTCCGGGCCCTCGAGCGCGTCTCTCCGCGGGTCGCCCTCGCCCCGCTCGCGGTCCCGGGCGACGCCTCCCCGAGAGCCGGCGCGGTTCGCGTCCGTGGCGACGAGAGCCTCGCCATGTACCCCGCGGGGGGCGCGGCCGTCGATCCCGCGGACGCCGTCCTGCGCTTCGCGGCGGTCCCCGGATCCGAGAAGTACGCGGTGGCCGTCGAGGACGAGGCCGGCAACACGGTCTTCTCCGCGCAGACCGGCGCGACGCGGGTCGCCCTCCCCCGCGAGGTCCTCAGGGAGGGGGCGGTCCATTTCTGGCGCGTCCGCCCCCGCGGCCCCGGCCTCTCGGGAACGGCGCGGGAGGAGCGATTCGTCACCCTCTCTGCGGATGAGGCCCGCCGGTGGACAGCGGCCCGAGCGGACCTCTCCGCCAGCGATGCCGCCCTGAGGAATCTCCTCTCCGCCACCGCGTCGTCCCTGGGACTGAGGCGCGAGGCCTGCCTCTTCGCCCGCCCGGTGGCAGGGGCAGCGGACGAAGGCCTGCGCACGCCTCTCGACTGCGAGAGCCTCGCCCCGTTCCTCTCGGCCGAATGACGGTGGAGGCCTTCGTGATTCGCCTCCTGCTCCTCTCGCAGCTCCTCGTCGCCCCGGCTCTGCCCTCCTCCCCACCCCGAGTCCAGACGGGCGGGATCGTCGTCGAGGAGACCGGAGCGCAATCCGCCTCGAAGGCCGCGGGCCTTTCTCCGGGCGACCTCCTCCTCGAGTGGGCGTCCGTTCCGTCGACGGAGGGCGAGCCTGTCCGTCGCGGCACGCTCCGGACCCCGTTCGACCTCCTCCTCCTCGAGGACGAGGAGGGGCCGCGCGGCGCCGTCTCCCTCCGCGGGGAGCGCGACGGCGACCCGCGGACCGCGACGATCGCGCCGGGGAAGTGGGTTCTCGCCGCGCGCCCGCGCCTCGGGGGCGAGACCCTGGCCGCCTGGCACGAAGGGGTGTCGGCGCTGAAGGCGCGGAACCTCGACGGCCTCTCCTCCGCCTGGGAGAAGGCCGAACGCCTCGCGCGCGAGGAGCGCCACTCCGACGCCGCCACGTGGCTCGCATTCCGCCGGGGCGAAGTCCTCTGCGGGCAAGGGCGGCAGGCCGAGGGCCAGGCCTCCTTCGCGAGGGCCCTCGAGTCCGCTCGTGCCGCGGCCGACGCCGCGGCCGAGTTCCAGGTCCTCCTCGCCTCGGCCCGTTTCCACGTCCTCCGGAGCGAGTTCGACGCGGCGGCAGGCCTCTGCGGGCAGGCGATCACGCTCGCCGAGGAGGCCTGGGGAGAGAGCCTCGCTCTCGCCCGGGCCGTGAACGTCGCCGCGGAGGTGCCCTATCGGCGGGACGACCTGGACGCCGCCGAGCCGCTCCGCCTCCGCGCGCTCGAGCTGCGCGCCCGGCTCGCGCCCGGGAGCCTCGAGCACGCCGGCAGCCTCGCCAACATGGGGCTCATCCGCACGGACCGCGGGGAGCTGGCCGAGGCCCAGAAGCTCCACGGCGAGGCGCTCGCGATCCAGGAGCGCCTCGCCCCCGGCAGTCTCGACGTGGCCATGACCCTCAACAACCTGGGAACGGTCGCCTCGTCGCGGGGCCTCCTCGACCAGGCCGAGGACTTCTTCCGGCGCTCCCTCGCGCTCAAGGAGGTCCACGTCCCCGGCTCGCTGAGCGAGGGGAACACGCTGAACAACCTCGGCAACGTCCTGCGCCGCCGGGGGCGATATGCCGAGGCGGAGGAGTACCTGCGCCGAAACCTCGCGATCCGCGAGCGCCTCGCCCCCGGGAGCCTCGGCCTGGCGCAGGCCGTCACGAACCTCGGGATCCTCGCCGAGGAGCGGGGAGACCTCGACTCCGCCCGGGCGCTCTACGAGAACGGCCTCGCGTTGAGGGAGAAGCTCGCCCCCGAGAGCCTCGAGCTCGCCTCCACGCTGCGGGTCGTCGGGGACCTGCTCGTCAACGAGGGCGAAGCGGCGAAGGCGGAGGATCTCTACCGCCGCGCGTTCGCGATCACGTCGGCGAAGGCGCCCGCGAGTGGATCGCACGCGGAATCGGTCTTCAACCTCGGCTTCGCGGCGATGGTGCAGGGGCGCCGCGACGAGGCGCGCCGGCTCCTCGAGGAGGCCCTCGCGCTGCGCCGCGCCGTAGCGGGGGACGACGGCGCGGCCGGGGTCACCCTCTACTACCTCGCGAAGATGGCGCGAGAGGAGGGGGACCTCGAGCGCGCGACGACGATCCAGCGGCGGGCGCTCGGGATCCGGCGGGCGCGCCAGCCGTCGAGCCGCTGGCTCGTCGAGTCGCTCCACGAAATGGGGCGGATCGAACGCGCCCGCGGGGACCTGGCCGCGGCCCGGGCGAACTACCTCGAGGCCCTCGCCGTCCTCGACGAGCAGGTGAGGCTCCTCGGGGGCGGCGACGAGGCGAAGAGCCGCTTCCGCGGGTACTTCGCCGCGATCTCTTCGGAAGCGGTCGAGCTCCTCCTCGAGATGAAGGCGGAGGAGGAGGCGTTCGGGGTCCTCGAACGCTCGCGGGCCCGCGCGTTCCTCTCCCTCCTCGCACAGCGGGACCTCGACTTCGGCCCGGAGGTCCCGGCAGCCCTCGAGGAGGAGAAGCGGCTTCTCGCCGCCGAGGAGGCACGCGTCCGCAGCGCGCTTTCGGGGCTCGACCCCGCCACTCAGACCGCCGAGGCCCGGCGCCTCCGGAGCCTTCTCGTAGAGAGCCGGCTCGCCCACGAACGGATGCGCGAGAGGCTCCGGACGGAAGCCCCGCGCGTCGCCGCCCTGCGCGACCCGAGACCCCTCGGGGCCGCCGAGGCGAGGGGCCGGCTTCCCGACGGGACGCTCCTCCTGTCGTACTCCGTCGGCGAGACGTCGAGCGTCCTCTTCGCCCTCTCGAGGGAAGAAGGCCTCTCGACGTTCGTCCTCCCGGCGGGCCGCGCCCGGCTCGCCCGCGACGTCGACTCGCTGCGCCGGCTCGTCCTCAGGAGGCGCAGCGGCCCGTCGGACGCCGGGGCCGTCACGGAGAGGGTGCGGGCCCTCTACGACCTTCTCCTCGGGCCGGCCGAAGGCCTCTTCCCGAGGGCCCGGCGCCTCGTCCTGGTGCCCGACGGACCGCTTCACCTCCTCCCCTTCGCGATTCTCAGGGACCGCGACGGGGCTCCTCTCGTCGAGAAGACGACGATCTGCCTCGCGCCGTCCGCGACCGCCCTCGCCGAGCTCGCACGCCTTCGCCCCGTCGCCGCCTCGCACGTTGGCGTCGTCGCGGCGTTCGGCGACCCGGTCTATCCCGCCCCCGGCACCCCGCCGCCGGCCGACGCCACCGTCCGCAGCCTCCTCGGCCGCGCGAGCCTCGCGCCGCTCCCGGCGACGCGGCGCGAGGTGGAGAACCTCGCGGCGGCGATCGGTCCCACGGTCCGGCCGTACCTCGGACAGGAGGCGACCGAGGAGAGGGCGGTCGAGGCGGCCCGAGGTGCTCGAATCCTCCACTTCGCCTGCCACGCCCTCCTCGACGAGCGCAACCCTCTCGAGTCGGCCCTCGCGCTCACGATCCCCGCGAAGGCGGCGCCCTCCGGTTCGAACGGCCTGCTGCAGGCGTGGGAGGTGCTCGAGCGGATGCGCCTCGAAGCCGACCTCGTCGTCCTCTCCGCGTGCGAGACGGCGCTCGGCGAGGACCAGGGAGGCGAAGGCATCGCCGGGCTGACCCGGGCGTTCCAGTGGGCGGGGGCGCGGAGCGTCCTGGCTTCCCTCTGGACGGTTCCGGACGAATCGACGGCCGACCTCATGAAGTTCTTCTACTCGGCCCTCGCCCGGGGCGTCCCGCGCGACGAGGCCCTGCGCGAAGCCCAGCGGTCCCTCCTCGACCGGGGCGGCGACGCCGCCCACCCCTATTTCTGGGCCGCGTTCGAGCTCCTCGGGGATCCGATGTAGAAGGTGTCGTCAGCTCCCGGGAGAACCGGGTGCGGCCGCGGGCTCGGGCCGCACGAGGCGCAGGCGAGTCCCCTCGTCGACGACGTAGACTTTCATCCGCGGGAGGACCACCTCGAGGGTCTCGAGGTAGAGGCGGGCCCTGAGCGGCCCCGGGGCGAGGCTCGCCTCCCGCCGCAGGGCCTCGAACCGCGCCGCGTCGCCGTGCGCCTCCTCCACGCGCCGCTGCCTCTGGCTCGCCGCGGAGGAGACGAGCGTGTCGGCCTCGCCGCGGGCCCTCGGGAGGGTCTCGTTCGCGTAGCTCTCGGCCTCGTTCACGAACCTCTCGCGGTCGCTCTTGGCGTTCTGGACGTCCTGGAACGCGGCGAGGACGGGAGGCGGCGGGTCAACGGACCTGAGGGCGACGGAAACGATCGCGACGCCGCTCTTCCACTCGTCGAGGAGCCGCTGAGTCCCGCGCCGAACCTCCTCGAGGAGGGTGAGCCGCCCGCCCGTCAGCGCGTCGTCCACGGGGAGCTTCCCCATCGCGTCGGTGACGACCGACTCCGCGGCCCGGCGGACGACCTCCGGCGTGTCGCGGCCGTTCACGACCCACTCCACCGGCCGCCCGACCCGGTACTGGACGGCGAGCTGCACGGCGAGGATGTTCGTGTCTCCCGTCAGCCACTGCCCCTCGTCGGCGGCGAGGGTGGCCGTTCGCCCCCCTTCCGTGGTCCGGAACCCGATCGGCACGGTCTCCGTCCTCGTCACCTCGACCTTGACGACGCGGTCGATTCCGCGCGCCACCCAGTGGATGCCGGGCTGGAGAGGGATCGGACGCGCGGCGCCGAAGCGAAGGACCACGCCCTGCTGCGTGGGACGAAGGACGACGGTTCCCGAGAGGAGCCAGACGGCCACCGCGAGCCCCGCCGCCCAGAGCGCCGCTCTGGAGGCGCGGCTGTTCAATCCGGCCTCTTCCCCGGCGCTCGCGGGGACGCGCCGTCCGTCAGGAGGCGCAGGACGTCGGAATCGCCCGGGAGGACGAGCGTGGTCTTCTCGTCGAGGATCTTCTCGTAGGCCCTGAGCGTCCGGAGGAACCTGTAGAGGTCGGGGTCCTGGTTCGTCGCCTTCGCGTAGATGCGCGCGGCCTCCGCCTCCCCCGCCCCCTTCTCCTCTTCCGCCTTCCGGTACGCCTCCGACAGGAGCCGCGTCCGCTCCCGGTCGGCCTCGGCGCGGGTCCTCAGCGCCGCCTCCTCCCCTTCCGAGCGGAAGCGCCGCGCGATCCGCTCGCGCTCCGAGCGCATCCGGCCGAAGACGGAGAGGAGGTTCTGCTCCGGGAAGGCGATCCGCTTCAGCCGCACGTCGACGACCTTCACGCCGTAGTCGGTCGCGGCACGGGCCCTGACCCTCTCGCCGATGCCGCCGACGACTCCCGCCAGGTCTGCCTCGCCCTCCGCGGCCGAGACGAGGCGGGTGAACGGCACCGAGCCGAGGGCAGCTCCCGTTTCCGAGGCGACGAGGTCGGCGAGGCGGGCCTCGGCGCTCTCACGCGTCACGAGCGTCTGCAGGAACCGGAGCGGATCCTCGATCCGCCAGAGGACGACCGGCGCGACGACGATGTTCTTCTTGTCGTTCGTGAGGAATTCGCCCGCCGGGGGGTCGAAGTAGAGGAGCCGGGCGTCGAGACGGGCGACGTCGTCGACGAGCGGCACCCGTGCGTGGAGGCCGGGCCGGGTGACGACGGCGACGGGGCGCCCGAAGCGCGTCCTCACGGCGTACTCCGTCGCCTCGACGACGTAGGGGACGCGGGCCAGGAGGAGGAAGGCGAGGACGCCCGCGGCGGCCGGGAGGAGCCTCCTCCAGAGCGGCGGTCTCGTCGTTTCGGGGATCTCTTCCATGGGCTCCTCGTCAGCGCTCCGCGGCGGGGACTTCGGGAGGCGGCGTCGGGATCGGGTTGACGAAACCGGAGAGGCCCGAGGGGCGCGCCGATGCGGCGGGGGCCGGGGGGCTCTCCGGGGTGACCCACAGCTCGAACCCCGGCGCGCGCCGCGGGTCGGGCCGAATCACCTTCGGGACTCCCGGCAGGACCCGCTCGAGCGCCTCGAGCTGCAGCCGGGTGCGGCTCGTTCCGGGAGCGGCGGCGACCTCGCGCGCGAGCGGCACGAAAGCGGCCGCGTCGCCCCGCGCGTGCTCGACGAGCCGCGTCCGCTCGGACTGGGCGGCGGCGACGGTCGTCGCGACCTCGCCGCGGGCGAGCCCGAGCGCTCTCTCGGCCTCGACGAGCGCCTTGTTCCGGGCGGTCGTCCGGTCCTCGGCGGCGGAGGCGATGTCGCGGAAGGCCCCGTGGACGTCGTCCGGCGCGTGGACGGAGAGGAGGCGAACGTCGACGGGGGCGAGGCCGGTCTCCTTCAGCACGGGCGAGTCCCGGAGCCCCTCGAGGACCTTCCGCTCCACCTCGCCCCTCTTCGTCGTGTAGATCTCGTCGATCGGCGTCCGCCCCACCTCCTCCACGAGGAAGGCGCGGGCCACGTCGCGGAAGGCCGGCTCGGCCCGGTCGACGCCGAACCGGAAGAGCCCCGCGTCGGCGACCCGGTAGTGGACGACGGCCACCACCTCGATGACGTTCTCGTCCCCTGTCAGGAACTGGGCCTCCTCCGGGATGCGCGACGACTGCGCGGGGACGAAGACGCGGGCGGTGAGCGCTCCCGTCGCCGTCCCCGCGGCGCGATAGCGAAAGCCGATCTCGACGGTGCGAACCAGGCCGGTCTCGACGGCCTCGGCGGCCCCGATCGGGAACGGGGGAACCACGTGCAGGCCCGGCCCGAGGTCGTCCGCCGTCACCCGACCGAGGGTCCTCACGAGCCCCGTCTCCCCGGTTCGGACGACGAGGAAGGCGCTGAGAACCCAGAAGAGGAGGAGCACCGATCCGGCCACGGCCGCGAGGCCGCGCCACGGGACCCGCTTCGGCGCCGCCTCCCGAACCAGCCCCGCGAGGGCCCGCAGGTGCCCCGTCAGCTCGTTCCACCCCGGGCGGAACCCGCGCCGCTGGAAGCTGAAGGCCATCATGGCCAGGAACGCGAAGGCGGAGAGGAACTTCACGACCGCCCAGGCGCCGCGCGCTTCGACCTCGGGCGGGACCGGGGCCGGAACGAGGCCGGCGCCGACGACGGCGTTCAGGAGGAGGCCGGAGGCGATCGCGACGCCGAAGATCGAGCCGAGGTAGACCGCCGCGAACCTCCGGCCGAACATCCGCGCCACGACGGCGATCGTCGAGGCGTTCGTGGCGGGCCCCGCGAGCAGGAAGACGAGGGCCGAGCCGGGGTCGAGCCCCTTGGCGACCATCGCGGCGGCGACCGGTGTCGACGCGCTCGCGCAGACGTACATCGGGATGCTGACGACCGCCATGAGGGTCATCGTGAGGAGCGGCCACGGGAGGAAGCGGAGGAAGAAATCCTCCGGGAGCAGGGCGGACAGGATTCCCGTCGCCGCGAACGACAGGAGCATCCAGAACGCAAGGTCGTCGACCATGGTCACGAACCCGTATCGGAAGATCCTCCGGAGACGCTCCTTCCAGCCTCCGCCCCGGGCGGGCTCCGCCGGAGCTCCGCTGCAGGCGGGGGCGGCGACGCCGTCGCCCCCTCCTGCCGGCTCGGCTGCATCCTTGCCGGCGCCGTCGTCGTCGCCTCCCGCGAAGAGCGAGACGAACCCGGCGACGACCGCCGTGACGATCGCGACCACGGGCCGGGCGACGGCCATCACCGGCCCGAGAAGGCCGTACGTCAGGACGATTGCCTCCTCGCCCGTCTCCGGCGTCGCGATGAGGAAGGAGACCGTCGCCTCGCGGCTCGCCCCCTTCTTCCGGAGAGCGACCGCCATCGGGAGGACCCCGCAGGAGCAGAGCGGGAGAGGCCCGCCGATGACCGCAGCCTTCAGGATGGCTTTCGGGCTCCTCTCCCCGAGAGCGCGCCCGATCCGGGCCGTGTCGACGAACTCCGAGAGGACGCCGGCGAGCAAGAAGCCGAGAAGGATGAAAACGCCGCTGTCGAGGACGATCCGGTAGGTCTCCTCGAAGACGCTCAGGAGCAGGCTCATGACTCCCCGGCGGGCCGCCCGGGCTCGGTCTTCACGCGGGGAGTATCGCCCCTTCGAGCCGGCGGCGAGAAGTGGCGCGGCGGTGTACCCGGCTTGACCCGGCGAGCCGATTCGCACTAGAACTGTCGCCGCGGGGCGTCGCCCCGCGCGGAGGACAGATGGAACCGGTGAGGGACGAACGGGAGCTCGCGAGAGCCTTCGAGGAGTCTTGGGCCGTCCTCTTCAAGCACTCGACGCGCTGCCCGGTGAGCACCCTCGCCCACCGCGAGGTGGCCGCCTTCCGGCGGAGGCACCCCGAGGCCCCCGTCTACGTCGTCCACGTCGTCGAGCAGCGGCGTCTCTCCGACGCCGTCGCCGCCAGGACCGGAGTCCGCCACGAGTCGCCCCAGGCGTTCATCCTCGTGAACGGAGGGGTCGTCTGGACCGACTCGCACGAGGGAGTCACCCTCGACGCGCTCCAGGCCTTCCTCCCCGAGCCGGTGGCCGTCTGACGACGCCCGCGGCACCCCGCCGAATCGCGTTCCCCGCATGACCGGCGTCATACTCGGCAGGCCCGAAGAGGCCTAGAAGGGTTCCGTCATGCCGGGAGGAAGGTCGCGAAGGTGCGCCGGGGCGCTCGTTGCCGTTCTCGCGGCGACCCTGCTCCTGCCCCTCGCGGCCCTGGCGCGGGTCTCGCCCCCCGCCGTCGAGAAGCACGGCTGCCACTGCCCCGTGAAGATGGCCTGCTGCGAGGCCGGTCTCTGCCACGGAGAGATGGACTCGGAGCCTTCGTCCGGCCCGTCCTGGTCGGGCTGTCGCGACGAGGCGCCCCACCGGGCGGCGGTGCCCCCGCCCTCGACGGCGTTCGACGGCGCCCTCCTCGCCGAGTCGTCTCCCCCCGCAGTGGGCTCCGGCGCGCCGTTCTCGTTCCTGCCGGCCCTCTCCGTCGAAGCGGCCGGCCCGGCCCCGGCGATCCCTCCTCCCCGAACCTCCATCGCCCCCCGCTGACGGCCCGGGGCTCGCCCCCGGCCCCGCCCGGCGCTCCGCGCGGCACGGCCGTGCGGGGCCCGTTCGCCGCACCCGCGATGGAGCACCCATGATGCTGAAGACCTGCGTCCTTCTTGCCCTGCTCGCCGCACCGGGGCTCGCGTTGGAGCCCGCCCCGGCCACGCTCTCGGGCTCGATCTTCGCCGCCGACGGGAGCGGCCTCCCAGGGGCCCGCGTCACCGTCCTCCCCGCGGACGGGAACCGACCCTCCGCCGTCGTCGCCTCGGGCCAGAAGGGCCTCTACCTCGCACGCGCGCTCCCGGCAGGGACGGTCCGCGTCCGTGTCGAGCTGCCGGGTTTCGAGCCCCGCACGGTTGACGGAGTCGACCTCTCCCCCGGCGGGAGACGCGAGCTGGACGTGACGCTCCGCCTCGCGGGAGTGACCGAGTCCCTGACCGTCGTCAGCCCCTCGCCTCGCGACACCGTCGAGGCCGCCGAGATCCGCGAGAGCTCCGCGCGGGACGCCGCCGAGGCGCTGGTGAAGCTCCCCGGCGTCTGGAAGCTCCGCAAGGGGGGCATCGCGAACGACGTCGTCGTGAGGGGCTACCAGAGCCGCGACCTGAACGTCCTCGTCGACGGCGAGCGGATCTACGGCGCCTGTCCGAATCACATGGACCCGCCCTCCTTCCACGTCGACTTCGCCCAGGTCGACCGGGTCGAGGTGGCCAAGGGGCCGTTCGACGTGAAGAACCAGGGGAGCCTCGGCGGCGTCGTGAACATCGTCACCCGCCGGCCCGAGCCGGGCCTCCACGCCACGGCGAACGCCGCCGCGGGGGCGTGGGGCTACGTCAACCCGTCGGTGACCGCGTCGTGGGCCGGCGAGTCGTTTTCGGCCCTCGCCGGGTACTCCTTCCGGCGCTCCGAGGCGTTCTCGGACGGCGACGGGCGCCGTTTCACCGAGCTGACGAACTACCGCGCCGACGCCGTCGAGGACGAGGCGTTCCGGGCGGGGACGGCATGGGCCCGCGTCGGCTTCGTCCCGGCCGAGAACCACGCCGTGACCTTCTCGTACACGCGGCAGGACACCGACCGCACCTACTACCCGTACCTCCAGATGGACGCCGTGTACGACGACGCGGACCGCTTCGGCCTCACCTGGGAAATGACGCCTGGCGGCACCGTGACGTCGGCGAAGCTCTCCGGCTATTACACGCAGGTCGACCACTGGATGACGGACCAGTACCGGACCTCGTCGACGACCGCGGCGCGCGGCTGGTCGATGGGAACCGACGCCTTCTCGAAGACCCTCGGCGGCCGCCTGGAGGCGACGGCGTGGGGCGTGACGGCGGGCGCCGAGGCGTACCGGCGTTACTGGGACACGACGACGTACCTCGCCGGGATGCAGTACAAGCCGCAGGCCTCGCTCCCCGGGGCGACGACCGACGTGTTCGGCCTCTTCGCCGAGCGGTCGTTCCGCCTCGCCCGAGCCGTCACTCTCGACGCCGGCGTGCGGTGGGACAGCGTCTCGGCGTCGGTCGATACGGCAAAGGCCTCGACCGACCTGACCTGGGCCTACCACGGCACGCGCGCGACCGAGCAGGACGACTCGCTCCCCGCGGGAAGCCTGCGCGCGCGCTGGCAGGCCGCGGACGGTCTCGAGCTCTCCCTCGGCGCCGGCACGGCGGCGCGGGTCCCCGAGCCTCAGGAGCGCTGGTTCTCGCTCCGGAGGATGGGGTCCGACTGGGTCGGGAACCCCGGCCTCGAGCCCTCGCGGAACACCGCCCTCGACCTCTCCGCCTCGTATCGCGCGGGGCGCCTCTTCATCTCGGTGAGCGCGTTCCTGAACGAGGTCGACGGCTACGTCGTCCTTGCCGACGTGAAGAAGGTGAACATGGTCCCGGGCGTCATGAACCCCATGGCGCGAACGTACGAGAACGTCGACGCCCGGCTCGCGGGAGGGGAGGCGACGGCCGCGTTTACCGTGACCGACCGTCTCTTCTTCTCGGGCGCCGTGTCGTACGTCCGCGGAACCCAGGACCCTCGCCCCGACCTCGGGATCCTCTCGAGCGACGTCGCGGAGATGCCCCCGGTCGCGGGCCGGGCGTCCCTGCGCTGGGACGACGGCCGCTTCTGGGTGGAGACGGAGGGCGTCTTCGCCGCCGCGCAAACGCACGTCGACACCGACCTCCTCGAGACGACGACTCCGGGCTGGGGCATCGCAAATCTGAGAGCCGGTGTGAACCTTGGGCGCTTCGGCATTAACGCGGGCGTCGAGAACCTGCTCGGTCGCCTCTACTCCGAGCACCTCTCCTACCAGCGGGACCCGTTCCGCTCGGGCGTGAAGATCCCGGAGCCCGGTCGGAACGTCCTCGTCAACCTCGCGTACCGCTACTGATCCCCTCCGGAGCCGGCGCCGAGGATCGGCGGCGCCGGCTCCTCTCTTTCATCGGTTCGTCATGACCTGCGTCATACCGGCCCTGCGCCTGCGGAACCATCCTTCCGCGCACAGGGAGATTCGACATGCCGATCCGGGCCCGCATCCCGTCCTTGTCGGATTGGAAGGCACAGGTCAAATGCCAGACGGGTTGTCCCGTCTCAACCGATTCCGGGAGGTACGTCCAGCTCATCGCCGAGGGGCGTGACGAGGAGGCCTTCCTCGTAGCCCGGGCGCCGAACCCGTTCGCATCGGTCTGCGGCCGGGTCTGCGCGGCGCCCTGCGAGGACGCCTGCCGTCGAGGAGCGATCGACGCCCCCGTCTCGATCCGCGCCCTGAAGCGGTTCGTCACCGAGCGCTACGGCGTCGAGTCGATCCGCCCGAACACGCAGGACCGCCTCTTCGGCGAGCTCGTGGGCGAAGGGAACCGCTACGCCGGCCACCTCCCGGTCGTCCCCTCCCCCGCCCCGGCGCCCGCGTCGGGGAAGACGCGGGTCGCCGTGATCGGCGCCGGACCGGCGGGTCTCTCCGCCGCCCATGACCTCGCCCTCCTCGGCTACGACGTGACCGTTCTCGAGGCGGGGGGCGAGCCGGGCGGGATGATGCGGTTCGGGATCCCCGAGTACCGCCTCCCGCGGACGCTCATCAAGGCCGAGATCGACCGGATCCTCGCGCTCGGCGTCACGCTCCGGCTCGGCTCGGCACTCTCTCCCGCCTACGGCCTGGCCGAGCTTCGCCGCGGCGGCTTCGAGGCCGTCTTTCTTTCCGTCGGCGTCTCGAAGGGGCGCGACCTCGACGTGCCCGGCGTCGAGCTGGACGGTGTCGTGAAAGCCGTCGACTACCTCCTGAACGTCAACCGCGGCTACCGGATGGACCTCGGCCGGCGCGTCGTCGTCATCGGGGGCGGCTTCGTCGCCTTCGACGCGGCCCGCACCGCCCTGCGCGTCTTCAAGGAGGAGGAAGTCGACGCCCTCGCCGGCGAGGCGGGAGCGGCCGACGCCCGCGCGAAGGAGGCCCTCGACTCCGCACGCGCGGCCCTTCGAGGCGGCGCAGCCGACGTCACGATCGTCTCCCTCGAGAACTTCGACGAGATGCCCGTCCTCCGGACGATGCAGGGGCACGAGGAGTTCGAGGAAGCGAAGAGGGAGGGAATCGGGTTCCTTCCCCGACGCGGCCCGAAGCGCTTCCTCGGCAACTCGCGCCTCGAGATCGTCGAGCTCCGCCGGGTCGTTTCGGTCTTCGACGAGAACGGCCGATTCGCCCCGCGCTACGACGACGCGGACACCGTGGCCCTCCCGGCCGACGCCTGCATCCTCGCCGTCGGGCAGAAGCCCGACCTCTCCTTCCTCTCGCCCGAGGACGGCGTCGACCTGACGCCGGGCGGGACGATCCGGGTCGACGCGGCGACGCTGGCGACGTCGGCGGCCGGCGTCTACGCCGGCGGCGACGTCGCGTTCGGGCCGAGGAACCTGATCGAGGCCGTCGCGAACGGGAAGAAAGCCGCCCGGTCCATCCACGAGCACCTCGCGGCCCGCGGCGCCTCGGCCGGCCTCGACCTCGAGGCGCACCTCGAGGTCGAGAAGCTCTTCACCCCGACCTACCGGATGATCGCGGGCTTCGAGCTGGCCGATCGTGTCGCTTCCCCGACGATCGACGTCGGGCGCCGGACCGGGATCGCAGAGGTCGAGAACGCCTACGGCGAGGCCGAGGCGCGGCTCCAGGGTGCCCGCTGCCTCGCCTGCCACGTGCAGACGATCTACGACCCGGAGAAGTGCGTCCTCTGCAGCCGCTGCGTCGACGTCTGCCCCGAGTACTGCCTCGCCATCGTCCCGTTCGAGGAGCTCGAGGTCGACGAGACGGAGCGGGCGCTGCTCGAGGAGCGCGCGAACGGGAACGGGCTCCCGCTCTCCGCGATGGTCAAGGACGACGAGAAGTGCATTCGCTGCGGCCTCTGCGCCGTCCGCTGCCCCACCGACGCGATGACGATGGAGCGATTCACGATCACGGAACGTCTCGTTCCGAAGACGAGCGAGGTTTCTCGATGACGACCAAGAGCGATTCGCCGGCCGGCGCCGCCCTCCCCTCCGCCGAGCCGAACAGCCGACGCGAGTTCCTGATGAAGGCCGGTCTCGGCGCCGGCGTCGTGGCCCTCGTCGGGCAGGCGGGCGCCTCCCTGCGCTCGCTCGTCCCGAACGTGTCGTACGACGCGCCGACGACGGTCAAGCTCGGGGCGCCGACCGATTTCCCCGACGGGATGAAGTTCCTCCCCGACGAGCGGCTCTTCGTCTTTCGCGAGGGGAAGACCTTCCACGCCATCTCGGCCGTCTGCACGCACCTGGGCTGCACGGTCAGGGCCGAGGCGCTCTCGAAGGTCGAGGAGGCGAGCGTCGAGGGAAAGCCGCTCCGCCTCACGCACCGGTTCCAGTGCCCGTGCCACGGCTCGCAGTTCTCGGGCGACGGCACCAACCAGGCGGGTCCCGCCCCGAAGCCGCTCGCCTGGTTCCACCTCTCGGTCGCCGTCGACGACGGGCAGCTCGTCGTCGACCTGGCGAAGGAAGTGGGCCACGACTTCCGCCTCACCGTGGCCTGAGGGGAGCGAACGAAACGTGAGCGCGAGACCCGAACCCCCGGCCCCGTCGGCTCCCGGCGTCCACCCGAAGCCGTTCTGGAGCTTCCGCCCCCGCTCCGACCGCGAGGCGGGCGACGCCGTCGTCTCCAACTTCATCCTCCACTGGTTCCCGGCCAAGACCTACAAGCCGTCCCTCGACTGGGGCTACTCGTTCTGGCTCGGCACGGCCTCGGCCGCCCTCTTCTTCCTCCTCGTCCTCTCGGGCCTCCCGCTCCTCCTCCTCTACGTCCCGTCGGTCGAGCGGGCCTACGGGTCGGTGAAGGACATCGAGTTCGTCGTCACGTTCGGCTCCTGGATCCGCGCGGTCCACCGGATCGCGGCCCACCTCATGGTCGTGGCCGTCTTCCTCCACCTCGTCCGCGTCTTCCTCACGGGCGCCTACAAGAACGGCACCGGGCGCGGCCAGCGGCGCGAGTGGAACTGGGTCCTCGGCGTCGTGATGATCGTCCTGACGCTGTTCCTCTCCTTCACGGGCTACCTCCTCCCGTGGGACCAGCTCGCCTACTGGGCGGTCACGGTCGGGACGAACATCGCGAGCTCCATTCCATGGGTCGGGCCCCAGGTCAGGGAGCTCCTCATCGGCGGGCGGACCATCGACCAGCCGACGCTCATCCGGTTCTACGTCCTCCACGTCATCTTCCTGCCGGCGGGGCTCGGGGCGCTCCTCGCGTACCACATGTGGCGCATCCGCAAGGACGGCGGCCTCGCGAAGGCCGACCGCTGGGCCCTCGCCACGGAGAAGGCCGAGACTCCGCCCGCGAAGACGAAGACGTACTCCCTCCTCGGCGTCGCCCGCGGCCAGGCCCCGGCGATCCGCACCGTGACGCTCGAGGCGCGCGACACGACGGTGAACTCGGTGAACGACCTCATCCGCCGGATCTCCATCGTCGTCCTCGGGACCTTCGCCGTCGTGAGCATCCTGGCCTGCTTCATCCCGTCGCCCCTCGAGGAGCCGGCCAACCCGATGATCACGCCGAACCCGGCGAAGGCGCCGTGGTACTTCCTCTGGCTCCAGGAGATCGTCACCGACACGACCGTGAAGATCGGCTCCTTCACGATCAACGGAGCCTTCCTCGGCGGCGTCATCCTGCCGACGATCCTCCTCGGCCTCCTCACCGTCTGGCCCTGGCTCGACCGGAGCCCCGCGGGAGCGGCCGGCGTCTGGTTCCACGGCTCGCGGAAGCGCCAGAACCTCGTCTTCCTCCTCGTCGTCCTCGTCGTCCTCGCGTTCACGATCGTCGGGACCTTCCTCCGGGGTCCCTACTGGCACTTCTACTGGCCCTGGGAAGCCTGGCCCGAGCTCCCGACGAGGATCTGACGATGGAGCAGCGCACGAGCTCGCCCTACCCGGGCAAGGACCGCCCCGTCCTCGCCGTCATCGGCGTCCTCCTCGTCGTCTCGACGGTCGTCTTCGCGGTGACCGACCACCGGAAGGACTGGCGCTGGTACCAGGCCGAGTTCCGGAAGATGGTCGCCGAGAAGCTCGGGGCCGAGAAGGCCGCCTCCCTGCCGGCCGGGATGAAGCAGATCTGGGTGAAGGACCTCGGCCGCGCGGACCGCTGCATCACCTGCCACCAGGGAATCCTCTGGAAGGGCTTCGAGGACGCCGAGCACCCCTGGAAGACGCATCCCGCCGAGCCGCTGAGGATCCACCCCGTCGAGGACTACGGCTGCACGGCCTGCCACGGCGGCCAGGGCTGGGCCGTGGAGAGCGAAAAGGCCCACGGGCCGATCCACTTCTGGGAGGAGCCCGTCCTCGGCAAGGCGATGGGAGAGGCCTACTCGATCCAGGGAAGCGACAAGGGCGCCCTGATGCAGATGAACTGCAACGTCTGCCACCGGTACGACCGGGAGACGAAGGGGGCCGACCTCATCAATCTCGCCAAGAAGCTCGTGAACGAGAAGGGCTGCCGGGCCTGCCACGTGATCAACGGGCGGGGCGGGACGATCGGCCCCGACCTGACGTACGTCGGCGACAAGGCCCCCGAGCAGTACGACATGAGCCGTCTCGGCGGGCAGAAGACGGCCTTCGCCTGGCACGTCGCCCACTTCAAGAACCCGAAGGAGATCGTCCCCGACACCGTGATGCCCGCCTTCGGCTTCGGCACGAAGGAGGCCCAGGCCCTCGCCGCCCTCACGCTCTCGTGGCGCCGCGCCCCCGTCCCGGCGACGTACCGCCCGGGCGTTCCGCGGACCGACCCGCAGACGCCCGAGGAGATCGCCGAGGAGGAGCGGATGAAGCACGGACCGGGCGCCTGGTTCGTGTCGACCGGCTGCTTCGTCTGCCACTCGGTCTCCTCGCTCGGCGTGAAGAGCGCGGCCCAGGTCGGGCCCGACCTCTCGACCGCCGTCGAGGACACGCAGAGCCGGTTCGGGATGACCGTCGACGACTTCATGCGGAACCCGACCGGGACGATGTCCGTCGTCCTGTCGCGCCAGATCGTCCTGAGCGACGCCGAGAAGGAGGTCGCCATCGCGAAGCTGCGGGAAGCCTTCGCCGCGCACCAGGCGCAGAAGGCCGCGGCCGCGCGGGAGCCCTGACCGACCGCGGGGGCCGCGCGCCGATCCCGCCCGGCCCCCGTTCACCGCAACGGAGCCGAATCCGCCCCCGGCCAGAGCCGGGGGCCTCACAGGGAGAAGGAGGGGACCAGATGACCGAAAAGAAGAAGAGCGTCCTGACGTGGGGTGTCCTCGGGGTGATCGTCGTTGCCGGCGTCCTGGCAGGGCGCTGCGCCCCGTCGGGTCCGAAGGGGAAGAAAGCCCCCGCGGCCGCCTCGGACATCGCCGTGGCCGCGATGAAGACCTATGTCCCGCCGGGCGACCTCGACGAGTACTACTTCTTCGCCTCGGGCGGCCACTCCGGGCAGGTCTACGTCTACGGGATCCCGTCGATGAGGCACCTGTCGACGATCCCCGTCTTCACCCCCTACCCCGCTACCGGCTACGGCTTCGACGACGAGTCGCGGGAGATGCTGGGCGGCCTGACCTGGGGCGACGCCCACCACCCCGCCCCGTCCGAGACGGCGGGCGACTACGACGGCCGGTGGCTCTTCATCAACGACATGAACGGCCGCATCGCCCGAATCGACCTGAGGGACTTCAAGACCAAGCAGATCCTCGGGCCCGTCGCGAACGTCTCCGGCAACCACTCGGGCGCGTTCGTCACGCCGAACACCGAGTACGCCATGATGGGCTCGCGCTTCTCGGCCCCGGTCCCGAAGACCGAGGCGATCTCGATCGAGAAGTACGCCTCCGACTACAAGGGGATCCTCGCCGCGGTGAAGATCGACCCGAAGTCGGGCGAGATGTCCCTCGGGTGGCAGATCCTCACGCCGCCCTTCAACTGGGACCTCGGCGACGCCGGCAAGCTCGCCTCCGACGGCTGGATGTTCTGGTCCTGCTACAACTCCGAGCGCGCGACCGGCAAGCTCGAGGTGACCGCCTCGCAGGCCGACCGGGACTTCGTCGCCGCCGTCGACTGGCGGGCCGCCGAGAAGGCCATCGCGGAGGGCAAGGGCGACGTCGTCGGCGGCGTGAAGGTCCTCGACCCGAAGAAGGTGCCCGGCCTCGTCTACCTCCTGCCGTGCGGCAAGTCGCCCCACGGGGTCGACGTCTCTCCCGACGGCAAGTACGTCATCGCCTCCGGCAAGCTCCAGGGCGTCACGACCGTCTTCAACTTCGAGAAGGTCCAGACCGCCATCCGGAACAAGGACTTCTCGGGAGAGGAGGACGGGATTCCCGTCCTGAAGTACGAGTCGATCAAGGACGCCGAGGTCGAGGTCGGCCTCGGCCCGCTCCACACCCAGTTCGACGCCGACGGCTACGCCTACACGTCGCTCTTCGTCGACTCGGCGATCGCCAAGTGGAAGCTCGGCACCTGGGAGGTCGTCGACAAGATCCCGATGTCCTACTCCATCGGCCACCTCGCCGCGGCCGAGGGCGACACCGTGAGCCCCGACGGGAAGTACCTCGTCGGCCTCAACAAGCTCTCGCACGGCCGCCACCTCTCGGTCGGGCCGTCGCAGCCCGAGTCGTCCCAGCTCGTCGACATCTCCGAGGAGAAGATGAAGCTCCTCTACGACGCCTTCACCGAGCCCGAGCCCCACTACGCCGTGATCGTGAAGGCCGACAAGCTCAAGCCGATCGAGGTCTACCCGAAGGAGGAGAACCAGCATCCCCTCGCGATCTGGGACGTCAAGGACGCCGGGCTCACGAGGAAGGGGAGCGAGGTCCTCGTGAAGATGGTCCTCGTCCGTTCCACGATGACCCCGACCGTCTTCGAGGTGAATCAGGGCGACACCGTCAAGGTCGCCATGACGAACATCGAGCAGACGACCGACGAGCTCCACGGCTTCGGCCTCCTCGACTACAACATCAACGTCATCGCCGACCCGGGCGAGACGAAGACCGTCACCTTCAAGGCCGACAAGGCCGGGGTCTTCCCCTACTACTGCACGAACTTCTGCTCGGCCCTCCACCAGGAGATGCAGGGCTACATGATCGTCAAACCCAAGGGCTGAAGGGCCTTCCCTCCGGAGGGGCGGCGCCGACCGGCGCCGCCCCTCAGTCTCGTTCCGCCGCCACCGTTCACGGCCGCTCCCGGGGGTGCGGCCGGACTCGACACGGACCCCCGGACCGAGGTCACCGAAATGAGATCCCTCCTGGAACGGACGACCCGCCTCCTCGACGCGCCGATCGGCGCGGGACCCCGGCTCCTCCTCGTCGCCGCCGCGATCTGCCTCCTCGGGGCTTATCTCTTCCCGCTCTGGAACATGACGATGTTCGCGCCGCAGTACCCGGACGGCCTGCGCCTCGACATCTACAGCTACAGGCTCGAGGGGGGCAACAAGGGTCAGGACATCACGGAGATCAACGTCCTGAACCACTACATCGGGATGCGGGACCTCGAGACGAAGGACTTCACGGAGTTCAAGTGGATGCCGTTCGTCGTCGGCATCCTGGGCCTCCTCTTCCTGCGCGCCGCGGTCCTCGGGCGCCTCGCCCACGTCCTCGACGTCCTCGTTCTCTACGTCTACTTCGGCCTCTTCTCCCTCTGGTCCTTCGGCTACAAGATGTACCAGTACGGGCACAACCTCGACCCGCGGGCCGCCGTGAAGGTCGATCCCTTCCTGCCCCCGCTCTTCGGCGGCAAGCAGCTCGCGAACTTCGAGGTCTTCTCCTACCCGCAGGCCGGCTCGTACGCCCTCGCGGCCGCTGCCCTCCTCCTCTTCCTCGCATTCCTCGAGGGCTGGCGGGAGACGCGGAAAGTCGCGGGCTGACGTGAGGACCCCGGCGCTCGCCGCGGCGCTTCTCGTCGTCCTCGCGGCCCCCGCGCTCTCCGAGGAGATGGTCGCCGTCGCCCCGGGGAACCTCGAGGGGCGCCCTGCCCGCCAGGAGGAATCTCCACTGCAGAAGCTCGTCGACGCGTCGCCGGCCGGCGCGACCGTCGAGGTGCCGTCCGGCGCTTACGAGGGCGACCTCTACATCGACCACCCCGTGCGTCTCGTCGGAAAGGGATGGCCCGTCCTCCGCGGCTCGCGGTCCGGGAGCGTGGTGCGGGTGAGGGCCCCGAACGTGACCGTCGAGGGGTTCGTCATCGACGGCCGCGAGGGGGGCGACCTCGGGAGGGACTCCGCCGGGGTCCACACGTCCGCCTCGGGCACGGTCGTCCGCTCCTGCCGGATCCGGCAGGCCCTCTTCGGCGTCTACGTCCGCGAGGCGAACGGCGTCCTCGTCGAGGATTGCGAGATCCGCGGGATTCCCGGGAAGTCCCCGGGAGAGAAGGGGTCCGGGATCCACGTCTGGAACACGGTCGGTTTCACGCTCCGCGGCAACGTCATCCGCGACGTCCGCGACGGCCTCTACATCCAGTCCTCGAGCGGAGGGCTGGTGGAGCGGAACCGGGCGTCGGACCTGCGGTACGGCATCCACTACATGTTCTCGGACGACAACGTCTTCACCGACAACGTCTTCGAGAACGGCGCCGCCGGCGCGGCCCTCATGTACTCGAAACGGATCACGTTCCGGCGCAACCAGTTCCTGAGGAACCGCGGGTTCGCCTCGGTCGGGCTCCTCTTCAAGACGTGCGACGACGTCGTCGCCGAGGGGAACCTCCTCGCCGACAACGCGCGCGGCCTTTTCTTCGAGGACTCCTACCGGAACGTCTTCCGCGGAAACGTCGTCGCCTCGTCCGACACGGCGATCGTCCTCTACGCCGGCTCCGGCGGGAACCGGATCACCGGCAACTCGTTCGTCGGGAACCTCACGCCGCTCACCCTCGTCGGCCGGAAGACCGACACCGTCTTCGACGGCAACTACTGGTCCGAGAACCGCGAGCCCGACCTCGACGGCGACGGCCGCACGGACCGGCCCTACCGCCTCGGGAACGTCTTCGACCACTTCCGCGGCAACCTCCTCGCCGCCGACCTCTTCGCGCAGAGCTTCGCCGCCGGGGCCATCGGCGTGGCGGAGGAGACCTTCCCGGTCCTGCGCCAGCAGATGGCGATGGACAACTCTCCCCTCGCCCGTCCGCCGCAACTGCCGGACGTCCCGAAGGCGGCCCGGTCGGCGCGCGCGGCGCACGTCCCCGCCGTCGCGGCTTCTTCCGTCACGTTCCTCCTCGGCACGGCGCTCCTCGTCCTGGGCCGCAGGCTCCCGGCAGCATGAGAGGTCTCCGCAGATGATCCGCTTCGACGGGTTCGGCAAGAGCTACGACAGGCAGGTCGCGGTGCACGACGTCTCGCTCGAGGTCGGCGCCGGCGAGGTCGTCGCCCTCCTCGGGCCGAACGGCTCGGGGAAGACGACCTGCCTGAAGGCCGTGGCCGGCCTCATCCACGCCACCTCGGGCCGCGTCCTCGTCGACGGCCGGCCGGCTTCGGAACCGCCCGCGCGCCGGAACCTCTCCTTTCTCCCGCAGAAGGTCTCGTTCCCCGATGCCCTGACGGGCCGCGAGGTCGTGGAGTTCTACCGGCGCCTCCGCTCGGTCCCCGCGCCGAGGACGGCGGAGGTCCTCCGCTTCGCGAGCCTGAACGGCGCCGCGTCCCGCGCCGTCTCCACGTACTCGGGCGGGATGGTCCAGCGGCTCGGCCTCGCCGTCGCGGCCCTCCCCGACACGCCGCTCCTCCTCCTCGACGAGCCGACCGCCGCGCTCGACCCCGAGGGCCTTTCCGCCTTCTACGCCCTCGTCGAGGGGCGCCGGCGCGAGGGGAGGACGATCCTCTTCACGTCGCACCACCTCGGGGACGTCGAGCGCCTCGCCGACCGCTTCGCCGTGCTCGTGGAAGGGCGTCTCGTCGCGCTCCTCTCGGCGGCGGAGCTCGCGCACCGGCTCGCCGACAGGGGCGTCCTCCGCCTCCGGCTCGACCGCGCGCCCGGCGAAGTCCTCGAGACGATTCGTGCCGCCTGCCCTGGCGCCTTCACGTCGGAGGACGAGCTCCTCCTTCCCGGCCCCGCGTCCTCCCGCCCGGCCCTCCTCGAGGCCGTCCGCGCGGCGGGCGCCACCGTCACCGCACTCTCGTCCGACGAAGGGCGCCTCGACGCCCTTTACGCCGAGCTCGTGGGAGGCCCGCGATGAAGTCCGCCCTCCGGATCGCCGCCACCGTTTCGCTCCTCTTCCTCGCCGGCTGCGGAGGCGAAGCCGACGGCCCCGCCCCGCTCGACACGAAGAACGAAGCCTGCGCCTGGTGCCGCATGTCCGTCTCCGACCTGCGCTTCGCCGCCCAGCTGACGGCTCCCGGCCACGAGCCGAAGTTCTTCGACGACGCCGGCTGCCTGCGCGACTGGCTGAAGGAGCCCCGCGAAGACGCTCCCTGGACGGCCTGGGTGAGTGACCACAGGACGAAGGAGTGGGTGAAGGCGGCGGACGCCGTCCTCGTCCTCGACCCGGCCGTCCAGACACCGATGAACTCCGGAATCGTCGCCTGGGCGAGCGCCGCTTCGCGCGAGATGGACCCGGCGGGCAAGGGCGGTACCCAGGTACCGCCCACGAACGTGATCGGCCCCGTCCCGGCGGCGCCGCGATGAGCGATTCCCCGTTCGTCCTCTGCGCGCGGCAGGAGCTCCTCCTCGCGATTCGCTCCCGCTGGACGCAGATCTTCGCCGTCGTCTTCGCGGGGCTCGCCCTCGCGGTCGCCGTCGCCGGTTACGCCCTCTCGGGCGGTCATGGCGTCCAGGACTTCTCGCGCACCTCGGCGTCCCTCGTCCAGCTCGTCCTCCTCCTCGTCCCGCTCTCCTCGCTCCTCATCGGAGTTCTGTCGCTCGCGCCGGAGAGGGGCGCGGCCGAGCTCCTCTTCTCCCAGCCGGTGTCTCGGACCTCGATCCTCCTCGGCCAGGCCACGGGCCTCTGGGCGGCCCTGACGGCCGCCCAGGCGATCGGCTTCGGCGCCGCCGGGACCGTGGTCTTCTCCCACCGCGGGAGCGACGGCCTCGGCGGGTTCGCCCTCCTCTTCGCCGGCTCCTCGCTCCTGACGGCCGCCTTCCTCGGGATCGCCGCGCTCCTCTCGGCCGGAGCGATCGGCCGCCGCCGGACGCGCGCCCTCGCCCTCGCCCTGGTCGTCTGGTTCGTCGCGGTCGTCCTCCTCGACGTGGCCGCACTCGGCGTCGCCTCGGTCCTCCGCTCGGGGACGGCCTCGCGCGTCCTGATCGTGAGCGTCCTCGTGAACCCCGTCGGGGCGCTTCGCACGGGCGCCCTCCTCGCCCTCCAGGGGACGACGGCCTTCGGCTCCGCCTCCCTCGCCTTCCTCCGGTTCACGGGCGGGACGACCGGAGCCTTCCTCCTCCTCACGGGCTCCCTCGTCCTCTGGACGATCGTCCCGTTCGCCCTCGCCTCCCGGCGCCTCTCGAGGACGGACGTATGACCCCGGGACCGGCCCGCGATCCCGCGCCGCACCGCTCCCGCGCGCCGCGGGCCGAACGCCGTCCCGGCCGCCCCCCGCTCGTCCCGGACCCCCGCCCGCACCGCCGGAGCCTCGAGCCCGGTCGAAGGAGGAGAACATGAGGAAGCCCGTCCCGTTCCTGGCGCTGGCCGTTTTCGCCGCCGCCACAACCGCCGCGCCCGCGAACGCGCAGAGCAAGGACCTCGTCGACACTGCGGTCGCCGCCGGCAGCTTCAAGACGCTCGTGAAGCTCGTCCAGGACGCCGGCCTCGTCGCCGTCCTGAAGAGCCCCGGCCCCTTCACGGTCTTCGCGCCGACCGACGAGGCCTTCGCGAAGGTGCCGAAGGAGACGCTCGAGGCGCTCGCGAAAGACAAGAAGGCCCTCGCCGCAGTCCTCCAGTACCACGTCCTGACGTCGGCCTGGGCCCTGGACGACTTCAAGCTCGTGAAGTCGACGGGAACCGCCATGGGCAAGCCCGTCACCTTCCGGACGGAAGGCGGTACGACGCACGTGAACGACGCGAAGATCGTCACGCCCGGCGTCCTCGCGTCGAACGGCGTCATCCACGTCGTCGACGCGGTGCTGCTGCCTCCGAAGTGAGCCCTGGACCCCTCGGAGCGCCCGGCCGTTTCGCCGCCGGCTCCGGGTGTGAAAGAATTCGCGAAAACCCGTGGAGAAGAAAGGGAGCCCGATGAAGAAGCTGTTCGCTGCATTCGCCGTCCTCGCCCTCCTCTCGTCCGCGACCGCCTTCGCCGAACACCCGAAGGCCGCCGAACCCGCCAAGGCCGCCTGCTGCTCGTCGAAGTGCGAGATGAAGGACGGCAAGTGCGTCACGCACGAGGCGAAGAAGTGCGCCAAGGACTGCGCCGCCGCGTGCTGCAAGCCGCCGGCGAAGACCGAGACCCCGAAGGCCGAGCACCCCAAGGGCGAGCACCCGAAGTAACGTCTGCCGCTTAGACGGACCGGGGTGCGGGCCGGAGCCGCGGTGGCTCCGGCCCGGATTTCGCAGATGGCGTGGAGGCGAAGATGAGCCGTGTCGTGGCGCTGACCCTCGGATTCGTCGTCGCTCTTTCCGGATGCGCCCCGGGAGGCCGGGAGAACGCGGGAGCAGAGACGCCGCCGGGCCCCACGGCGCGTGCCGCCGCGCCCGTCTCGCCGGCGAACGTCGTGACGGCCGAGATCCAGGCGGGCATCGAGAAGCACGTCGAGGAGGAGGTCGCGCGCGGGGGGGGCTACTTCTCCCTGCCGTACGAGGGAAAGACGCTCCGCCTCAAGCTGGTGCGCGTCCACACCGAGTACCTCTCGAGTCTCGGCCCGACGAGGCAGTTCGCGTGCGTCGACCTCGCCGACGTGAGCGGAGACGTCTACGACGTCGACTTCTTCCTCGACGGCGGGGCGGGCGACATGAAGGTGTCCGAGACGACCGTTCACAAGCTGAACGGGCAGCCCTTCTACGCCTGGGAGCAGAAGGAGGACGAGACCTGGCATCGCGTCGACGTCGCCGGCGCGAAGGACGAGCACCTCGGGGTCCTGAAGGGAACCGACGAGTTCGAGTTCGTCTACAGGGCCACGCTGCCGGAGGTCACAGCGCCGTCCCGCATGTGGCTTCCGATGCCGACCTCCGACGCCTACCAGACGGTCCGCGTCCTGTCGGTGAAGGCGCCCGGCAGGAGCCGGACGCTGAAGGACCGCGCCCACGGAAACGACGTCCTCTTCGTCGAGCTGGGCCCGGAGGACGCAACGCGATCCGTCGAGATGCGCTTCGCGGTCAAGCGGAAGGAGAAGTCTCCCTACGAGGCCGGGAAACCCCGGCCGGGCCAGTTCCTCGAGCCCGAACGCCTCGTCCCCGCCACCGACGACTTCGCGAAGATCTCGGGCGAGGTCCTCGCCGGGAAGAAGGGGGATCTCGTCCGGGCGCGGGCTCTCTACGACCACGTCATCGACCGGATGCGCTACATGAAGTACGGCGAGGGGTGGGGCCAGGGGGACGCCGTCCGCGCGTGCAGCGCGGCTTCCGGAAACTGCACGGACTTCCACTCGTACTTCATCGCGCTCGCCCGGGCCGCCGGGATCCCGGCCCGCTTCGCGATCGGCGCCTCGATCCCCTCGGAGCGCAACGACGGCGGGATCGACGGGTACCACTGCTGGGCCGAGTTCTGGGCCGAGGGGAAGTGGTGGCCGGTGGACATCAGCGAGGCCGACAAGTACACCGCCCTCTCGACCTACTACTTCGGGCACCATCCCGCGAACCGGATCGAGCTGAGCCGCGGTCGCGACCTCCTCGTCGACCCGGCCCCCGCCTCCGGGCCGATCAACTTCCTCGCCTACCCCGTCCTCGAGGTCGCGGGCGAGCAGAAGAAGACGAAGGTCGAGTTCTCGTTCGTGCGGACGCGCCCCGCCGCCGCCACGTCACCCCGCGCCTGAAGGATGCGCTCGCCGACGATGCCGTCGGCTTCACTCCTTCAGCAACGCCGGCCAATTGAGCACGACGCTGATCGACGCTCGAGCCGCTCGCTGATCGATCGGCACTTCGATCAAGAAGCGCTCGCCGTCGGGAGCGGACTGAGGAGTCGTGCTCACGCCCGTGACCGGAGGAAAGGGCAGCAGCTGCGGGACGCCACTCTCGAATGCTGAGCCGGTTGTGTTCACGGGCACGGAGAAGGCCTGCGTTCCAGCGGGAGCCGTCGTGAAGACGATCTCCCGGTCGATGCGCCACTGTGGCCAGTTGCCGTGGCTCGAGATCTGCCACCTGCCCTCGCCGAAGGACGGCAGGCCGGTCTCTCCTGACGTTCGGAAGGGGCGGACGTACACCTGAGACGCCCCGCTCTCGAGAGAGACGTAGGCAACCCAACGCATGTCGGGGGAGAAGACGCCAGCCCACTCGTTGAAGACCTCGCCGAGCATCGGATGTGGCTTGCGGTCGCTGACGGACAGCGCCCACAGGTCGTATCCCGTGTTCGCGGCGTTCTCGGTGTGGTAAAGCAGGAACCGACCGTCGCGCGACCAGCTGGTCGGGAAGTGCCGCAACCCGGGCTCCTTCAAGAGCACCTGCTCGTCGCCGAGTCCGGAAGCGGCCTTCTCGTAGACCGTGTCGCCGAGACGGCCGGCCGAGTAGGCGATGCGGGCGCCGTCCGGAGACCACACAGGGTCCGAGTACACGTCTTTCTTGAACGTGAAGCGCGTGCGCCGGCCGCTGGCGAGGTCCAGCATCCAGAGGTCGCCGGGCACGTTGTACGGAGCGTCTTTCGCGACGGCCCGCCGGCCATCGGGCGACAACACGACCCGCCTGTCGGTCCCTCCCGGTCCGAACGTGCCGACGGTCTTCCCCTGCCGGTCGACCCAGGTGGGCTGGACGGTGCCAGGGGCCGACGCGGCCCGATAGACGAAGGTGCTTTCGTCGGACACCGAGAACATTCCGGTGAAGTACCACGTGATCCCGACGTCCTGTGCCACGGGCACCGGCAGGTCGCGAAGCTCCAGGCGGCGAGCGTCGAATGGCTGCGCCATCAGCGTGCCGGCGCGCGGAAAGAAGAGGTGGCCGCTCGCGAAGACCGCTGGCACGCCTGTGGCCAGGATCCGCTGACGCGACTGCTTCCCGGCGTCGACGTCGAGAGAACCCACGTACATGCCCTCGACGTCCGGCGGTCCGGAACGAAAGTACAGAAAGCGCTCTCCGTCGGGGAGAAACGTGGGCCACGTGTGGACGAACTCTCCCCTGGATGAGTCGACCTGCGTCACCGCCGTCGCCTCGCCCCCTCCCGCGGACACTCGCCAGATCGGACCACCCGCTCCGCCGCCCCAGCTCCCCAGCACGATGTCGCCGTGACGATTCCAGGTGCCCGATCGGGGCGAGGCGGCGGGAATACTGACCAGGGTCTCCGGTGGACCCCCGGCTGTGTCGATTCTCCTGAGCGTGTCGTCGACGAGGAAGCCCACGTACCGGCTGTCGGGAGACCAGAAAGGGGTCGAGGCACGCTCCGTATCCGGCAGGCGCCGCCAGGCAAGTACGTCGAGATCGCGCAACCACAGCCCACCGGCCGCCGTGAACACCAGCTTGCGGCCGTCCGGGGACACCGACACGTCGTCGTATGGGGTCACGTCTTCCGGAACGGGCGCCTCGAATCGGCCGGGCGAGCCTGGCGCCGCGGGCCGAGACACCCACGCGCCGATTCCCAGCGCGATCGCAGCCATCAACACGGCCAACCCTTGCCACACACGAGCTGATCGCGAGGGAGTCGACGGAGCAGGCTGCGCGGCCATCCACCTCAGCGCGTGCCTCACGTCGCGCGCCGACTGCCAGCGATTCCGAGGGTCCTTCTCGAGGCAGATTCGCACCACGTCGGCCAGACCGCGCGGCGTTCGCGGTTGCCTCTCGAACAGAGGTCGCGGCTCCTCCTTGAGGATCGACGCCACGAGGTTGGCCTGCGTGCTGCCGGTGAAAGGCCGCGTACCGGCGATCAACTCGTAAAGCACGACGCCGAAGGCGAAGATGTCGCTGCGCGCGTCCGCGTCATGGCCCTCGACCTGCTCCGGCGACATGTACGGCAGTGTGCCCAGGATGGCGCCCTTCGCCGTCAGAGGGAAGGTGTCGGCTTCCGTGAAGCCGGGGCTGTCGCCGGCTGGAGCGTGCGCGCTCTTGGCGAGCCCGAAATCGAGGATCTTCACGCCGCTCCTGGTGAGCAGGATGTTGCCGGGCTTCAAGTCGCGGTGGACGATGCCCTTCTCGTGCGCGGCATCGAGCCCGTCCAGGATCTGCTCGGCCAGATCGAGCGCTCGAGGGAGCGGCACGGGTCCGTGGAGCCACTCGCCCTCGACGTACTCCAGGACGAGATAGTCAGGGCCGACGTCGTAGAGGGAACAGACATGAGGGTGGTTCACCGCCGCGATGGCCCGGGCCTCACGCTCGAAGCGCTCGCTGAAGGGGCCAAGGCTCGTCTTTATGGCGACCAGCCGATCGAGACGCGTGTCTCGCGCCTTCCAGACCTCACCCATGCCGCCAGCGCCGAGGGCGGAAAGAACCTCGTAGGGACCGAGCCGCATTCCAGGCGCCAGAACCATAGAAAGTGCGATTCATTATAGAATGGCGAGTTTTGCCAGCTCGTCTGTCCGCGCTGTTGGGGCGTGCCCCTGGGGCCGGCCGCGACCTCCCCGGACCCTACGGCAGCCGGAGGAGCGTCGCCACTCGCCCGTCGGCCGCGCGGAAGCTCGCCGCCTCGAACCCGTTCTTCCGCATCGCGTCGACGAGCGGCGCCGGGAGGAAGCTCGAGACGAGGAGAAGCTCGCCGCCCCGCGGGAGCGCGGACGCGGCCCCCTGGACCGCACCGAGCGGGTGCTCTCCTGTCGCGAGGATCTCGTCGGCGTCGAGCCGGGCCGCGACCTTCGCCTGGTCGTGCCACGCGGGGGGCGCGTCGAGGACCTCACCCGCGGCCGCCGCTTCGGCGGCCGTCGGCTCGCCCGGCAGCCCCGCCGCCTGCCGCAGGACCCCCACGAGCGACCGCACCTCCACGCCCCCGACGCGGGCCGCCTGGGCCAGCGTCGCGACGCGCGCGACGGTCCTCCGGAGGATCGGGTTCTTCAGCTTCGAGAACGCAGGGGCGAAACCGACGAGCCTCTCCTCGAGGTCGGGGTACGCCTCGAGGAGCTCCCCCACCTTCGTCTCGGGCGTGATGGGAAGGCCGCTCACGCCGTCACTGCCGTCACGTACTCGAGGAGCCGCCTCTCGCCTGTGAGCGCGCGGATCCGGGTCACGTCCTGGGTCACCTCGAGACACCCCGCGTACGCCCCCTTCGCGTCGCGGACGGCGAAGTAGCGGACGTGGACGAAGCGGCCGTGCAGCTCGAGCCAGAACTCCGCGACGCTCTGCGTCCCCGCGCGGAAGTCGGCGAGGATGCGCTCGACGACGTCGACGCTCTTCGGCGGGTGGCAGTGCTGGACCCTCCGTCCGAGGATCGCGCGCGTCCGCGAGAAGACGCGGTCGGGCCCTTCGCTGAAGAAGGCGACGCGGTCGTCGGCGTCGACGAAGGTCAGGTCGACCGGCAGCGCTTCGAGGATCCCCTGGAGCTGCTCGATCGTCAGGTGCCCGGACGGAAGGGCGACGGCCCTCCCGGCGGGGAGCGAGAGGGCGTCGGCCGGAAAGCTCGGAAGGGGCGGCATCCACCCCTCGCGCGGCGGGACGAGGCACCAGCCGATGCGCGGCGATTCCGCGTGGACGAGCCCCCATTCGTCGGCCGAGAGGGTTCCGAGGGCGAGCGGGAGGAGAACGAGCTCCTCCTTCGAGACCATCTCCGCGATCGCCCCTGCCGCCGGCCCGCCGACCGTCTCGACGACGAGGCTCCACTCTTCCGTCGTGGCCTCCTCGACGGCGAGCGCCTCCGCGAGCGCCTTCAGGAGGCCTCGCGCCTCGTCGTCCTTCGACCACATCACCTTCGAGGGGCCGACGATCCCGTGCTTCTCGAGGAACGGAAAGAGGAGGTCCTCCTTCCGGCGGTAGTGCTTCTCCACGTCGAAGAGTTCGTTCGCCGCGACCCGGGCGCGACTTCGCGCGTCGGCCGTCCCCGCGGCGGCGAGCGCGCCCAGGGCCTCGCGAAGGCGTGCGACGGCCGCGAGGATCGCCTCGTTCTCGCGGCGGAACGTGTCGATCGGGTGGCCGGGCGGGACCTCGGAGACGGCGGGCGACGGTACGACGACCTCCCGAAGGACCTGCGAGTGGAGGTCGCACATCGAGCGGACCTCCTCGACGGGCATCCCGTCGGCGATGAGCGACTGCTCCATCGCCGCGATCTCGGTCGCGTCGGTCTCCCGGACGATCTCCCGCAGCTGCCCGCGCACCTCGTCGGCCGGCGCGCCCGCGTGCAGGAGCCGGATGATCCCCTTCAGCTCCTCGATCCGCCTCTCGCGGTTGTTGATCAGCTCGCTCATCGGATCCTCCCGATCATGAGGGCGAGGATCGCCGCGATCGTGGCTGGGGGGTATGACGGACGTCAGGCCAGAACGAGATTAGGTCGCAGGACACCGCGGTGGACGCCCGCGGGCGCTCTCAGCCCATGAGCCGCCGGAGCTGGTCGACGTCGGGGACGACGAAGCCGTCCTCTTCCGTGATCACGACGCCGTCCTTGCCCCACCGGCTCATCGTCCGGATCGCCGTCTCGACCGTCGTTCCCGCGAGGTCGGCGATCTCCTGACGCGTCAGCGCGAGCGGGATCGTCGCCCGGTGCCCCTCCACCTTCCCCGCCGAGGCGACGAGGTCGAGGAACGCCTTGGCCACGCGCGTCTCGACCGATCCGGTCATCTCGGAGACGCGCTGCCCGAGCTGGACCTGCCGCCGCATCATCATCTGGAGAAGCTGACGGAGGATCTCCGGGTGCCGGTCGGTGAGGGCGAAGAACTCCCGCTCCGGCACGTGGACGATCGTCGAGGGCTCGACGGCGACGGCGGTCCCCGGGTAGGGACGGCCTTCCCAGGCGGCGACGATGCCGACGGGATTCCCCGCTCCGACGATCCGGAGGATCACGCTTCGGGTCGGGGTCGACTTGACGATCTTCACCGTGCCGAGGGCGACGAACGACATCTCCGCCGCACGCGTCCCCTCGACGAAAACCGTGTCCCCTCGCCCGCAGACCTGGAGCCGGCAGACCTGCGCAAGAGCCCTCGCTTCGGCCGGGTTGAGGCAGCGGAACAGGTGGATCCGTTCGAGAAGCGCGAGCGACACGATCTTGTGGAATCGAGGATAGCAGCCCGGCGGCCCGGCCCGCCCGCTCCCCGTCCCGCGGACGGGTAACATCGCCGCTCCTTGAAGGACTTCCCGCGTTTCCTCTCCTACTTCTCCCGCCGGCCGAGGGAGTACGCCCTGGGCTTCGGGACGATGGCGCTCTCGGCGGCCCTCTTCCTCGCGATGCCGCGCATCGTGCGGCACGTTCTCGAGTCGCTCGAGAAGGCCCCCTCGCCCCGCCTCATCGCCCTCTCCTGCGCCGTGATCCTCGGGCTCTCCGCCGCCGACGCGATCCTCTTCTTCTTCACCCGGCGCATCCTCATCGGGGCCTCCCGCGACGTGGAGTTCGAGATGCGCGAGGACCTCTTCGCGCACCTCCTCCGCCTCCCGCCCCGCTGGCACAGGAAGAGCCGCGTGGGCGACGTCATGAGCCGCGCGGTGAACGACCTGTCGGCCGTGAGGATGATGATCGGGCCGGGGATCATGCAGGCCGCGAACACGGTCGTCGTCGGGTCGATCGCCGTCACGCTGATGGCGCTCGCCTCCCCCGACCTCACTCTCGTGGCCCTCGCGGTCCTCCCGTTCGTGGCGGCCGCGACGCAGGTGATGGGCAAGATCACCCACCGCCGCTTCACGGCGATCCAGGAGTTCTTCAGCGAGATCTCGGCGAGCGCGCAGGAGAACATCAGCAACGCCCGACTCGTCCGCGCCTTCGCGCGGGAAGCCACCGAGGAGGGCCGCTTCGACGCGAAGAACCGCGAGTTCCAGCGCCGCAACCTCGGCCTCGCCCGCCTGAACGCCCTCTACTTCCCGATGCTCCAGGCGCTCGTCGGCGTCGGCTTCGTGGCCGTCCTCTGGGTCGGCGGCCGGAAGATCCTCGCGGGAGAGCTGACGGTCCCGCGGTACGTCGAGTTCAACCTCTACCTCGTCGAGCTCGTCTGGCCCGCGATCGCGCTCGGCTGGGTCGTGAACCTCTGGCAGCGCGGCTCGGCCTCCTGGAACCGGATGGCCGACCTCTGGGCCGCCCCGCCCCTCCCCGAGGAGAGCGCCGAGGGGCCGCTCCCCGAGGGGACCCTCGCGGTGAAGAGCCTGAGGTTCGCCTACGACGGCGAGGCTCCCGTCCTCGACGACGTCTCCCTCACCGTCGAGCCCGGGACGACGGTCGCCCTCGTCGGCCGGACCGGCTCGGGGAAGTCGACTCTCCTCAACCTCCTCCTCCGCCTCGAGGAGCCCCCGTTCGGCTCGATCCGCCTCGGCGGGCGCGACCTGCGCGAGATCCCGCTCCCGCTCCTGCGCCGGACGGTCGTCGCGGTGCCGCAGGAGACGTTCCTCTTCTCCGACACGCTTGCCGCCAACATCGCGATCGGCCGCCCGGGGACGACGCGCGAGGAGGTCGAGCGCGCCGCCGCCGAGGCGGGCCTCGGCCCCGACCTCGCGACCTTCCCGAAGGGGCTCGACACGATCGTCGGCGAGCGCGGCATCACGCTCTCGGGGGGCCAGAAGCAGCGGACCGCGCTCGCGCGGGCGCTCCTGGCGGACGCCCCGCTCCTCGTCCTCGACGATGCCTTCTCCTCCGTCGACACCGAGACCGAGGAACGGATCCTCGAGGCCGTGCGGGCCCGCTCGGGGAAGCGCACCGTCCTTCTCGTCTCGCATCGCCTCTCGACGATCCAGCACGCCGACGTCGTCGTCGTCCTCGAGAAGGGGCGGGTCGCCGAGACGGGGACCCACGAGGAGCTCCTCCGCGCGGGCGGCCTCTACGCCGAGCTGGCCGAGCGGCAGAGGCTCTCCGAGGAAGTGGAGGCCGCGTAGCGATGGCCGAGCACCTCCAGGAAGACGAAGCGCAGGGGCGCGGCTTCGACCGCGGCCTCCTCCGCCGCCTCTTCTCCCTCGCCCTCCCCTACAAGGGGTACGCCGGCGGCGCCCTCGTCGTCCTCTTCCTCGAGTCGGCCGCGCAGCTCGCGGGGCCTCTCCTGACAGGGGCCGCCATCGACCTCGTCTTCTCTCCGAAGGCCGCTCCGCCGGAAGGGGGAGCGGCCTTCGTCTCCGGCTTCCTCTCGCGGCTCGGGTTGCCGACCGGCGGCCCCGGGGCGCTCGACGCGATCGCCGTCCTCTACCTCCTCTCCGTCCTCGCCACGTTCGGCCTGATGGTCCTGATGGTCGAGTGGACGTCGCGGATGGGCCAGGGGGTGATGTTCGACCTGCGCACGCGGATCTTCGCGAACCTCCAGCGAGCCGACGTGGCGCTCTTCGACCGGACGCCCGTCGGGCGGCTCATGACGCGCCTGACGACCGACGTCGACTCCCTGAACGAGCTCTTCACGTCGGGCTTCGTGGCGCTTCTCGGCGACCTCGCCGTCCTCGGCGGCATCGTGACGGTCCTCTACCTCCTCGACCCGGCGCTCGCGACGATCACGCTCGGCGTCCTCGTCCCGATGGCGCTCGTGACGAACTGGTTCCGGAAGGGGGCGCGCGACACCTACCGGAAGGTTCGCGTCCGCATCGCCCGCGTGAACTCGTTCCTGCAGGAGCACCTCTCGGGGATCGCCGTCGTACAGCTCTTCCGGCGCGAGGAGGCATCCCGCCGGTCTTTCCGAACCGTCAACGACGACCACCGCGTCGCGAACCTCGACTCGATCTTCTACTACGCCGTCTTCTACCCCGCCCTCGACTTCCTCTCGGCGCTCGGGATGGCGGCGATCCTCTGGTGGGGCGGCGGCGAGGTGATCCAGGGGACGATGACGATCGGCGCCGTCGTCACCTTCCTCCAGTACTCGAAGAGGTTCTACCGCCCTCTCATGGACCTCTCGGAGAAATACAACATCCTGCAGGCGGCGATGGCCTCCTCCGAGCGGGTCTTCCAGCTTCTCGACGAGGCGCCGAAGATCGCCGCGCCGCCGGCTCCGGTGCCGGTCCCTCGACCCCTGCGCGGGGAGATCGAGCTCGACCTCGTTCGCTTCGCGTACAAGCCGGGCGAGGAGGTCCTGAAGGGGGTCTCGTTCCGCGCCGAGCCGGGCGAGACGATCGCCCTCGTCGGGGCGACGGGCTCGGGCAAGTCGACGATCGTCAACCTCCTCCTCCGCTTCTACGACGTCACGGGAGGCGCCGTCCGCGTGGATGGCCACGACGTGCGCACCTTCGACCCGATCTCCTTCCGCGAGGGATTCGGCATCGTCCTCCAGGACACGTTCCTCTTCACCGGGACGATCGCCGAGAACGTCGCCTTCTTCGACCCGCGCGTCTCGCGGGAGACGGTGGAGCGCGCCTGCCGCGACGTCGGCCTCGGCCCGCTCCTCGCGCGCCTTCCCGACGGTCTCGACACGAAGCTGGGCGAGAGGGGCGGCGGCCTCTCCGTCGGCGAGAAGCAGCTCCTCTCCTTCGCCCGCGCCCTCGCCCGCGACCCGCGGATCCTCATCCTCGACGAGGCGACCTCGAGCGTCGACCCAGAGACCGAGGCCGTCATCGAGAAGGCCGTCGATCGCCTCCTCTCCGGCCGCACCTCCGTCGTCGTCGCCCACCGCCTCTCCACGGTCGTGCGGGCCGACCGGATCCTCGTCCTCTCGCACGGAGAGGTCCGCGAGTCGGGGACGCACGCCGAGCTCCTCGCGAGGGGGGGCCTCTACGCGCGCCTCTACGCCCTGCAGCTGAAGGACCGGGAGGCGGCGGCGTAGGAGCCGAGCGTCCGTCCCGCCGAAGGGACGGCGACGGTGGCACGACTCGTGCGCTCTCCCGCCCGAAGGAATCCGTGATCGCGTTCCTCACCTTCTTTCTCGGCATCGCAACGGGCGTTCACACAGTCGAGCTCTCGGCGGCCTCCGCCGTCGCACGGGTGGAGCTCTACGTCGACGGGACGAAGTCGGCCGACGTCGGCCCGCCCTTCACGGCGACGATCGACCTGGGCCCCGAGATCGCACCGCGGGAGCTCGTCGCCGTGGCGTTCGACGCGACCGGAAACCGGCTCGGCGAAGCGAGGCAGCAGGTCAACCGCGCGACCTCGGACGCCGAGGCAGGGTTCGCTCTCGAGCGCGACGGAACCGGCCGCGTGCTGGCCGCTCGCCTCTTCTGGCGCTGCCCCGTGAGCCCGATGCCGACGTCGATCACCGCCTCCTTCGACGGCAGGCCGCTCGAGGTGACGAACCCCGAGCGGATTCCGATCCCTTCCCACGGCGCGGGCTCCGAGCACATCCTCGTCGCCGACCTGACCTTCGACGGAGGTCTCAACGCGACCGCGGTGACGAGCTTCGGAGGGAGAAACCGTGGCGACGAGACGAAGGAGCTCACGGCCCTCCCCGTCCGCCTCTCACCCGGCGCCCGGTTCCCGAAGAGGGCGGATCGAATGGACGGCTGGTTCCAGCTGGACGGACGGAGCCTGGCGGTGTCGGCCGTCGAGGAGGGCCCGGTCGAGATCGTGTTCGTCATGGCGGGCCGGGCCCCGGAGGACCTGATGCGCCTCGCCACCGACCTCGTCCGGGCGGACGAGGACCGTCGGGAGGTCGAGCGGCTCACCGCCGGCCGGATCGCCCCTCAGTTCGGGCGTCCCGCGGGCGGAGACTTCGCAGTCCCCCGGCCGAGCCGCCGGTCCCCGACCCTGGCGCTGGACTTGCCGGCCGGAAGCCGGTTTCACTTCACACGCACGACCCCGCGGGTGATCGCGGGTCCGCGGGAGGTCACGTGGGCCTTTCCCACCTCCGCGGTCTTCACACCCAGGGACGGTACGTTCCTGCACCTCGGGAAGGACGTCTTCCGCAGCGAGGAGCCTTCGACGCCGCGGATCGCCGAGGCGATCGCCGCCTCCGGGCTCGCGGCGACCCGCCGTGAGCGCCGACGGGCCGTCGTCCTCCTGCTCGGCACCGATGCCCGCGACACGGGCAACCTCGACGCACCGCGGGCCCGCAGGTACCTCGAGAGGCTCCGGGTCCCTCTCCACGTGTGGCGGGTCGCCCTGATGGAACCGCCCGCCGCGAAGGACTGGCCCGGCGCCGCCGAGGCCGTGACGACGGACGGCCTTGGAAGGGCGATGGACGCCCTGCGGACCGACCTCGCCTCCCAGCGCGTCGTCTGGGTCGAAGGGCGCCTGGACGCTCTCTCCGTCGAAGCGACCCCGAGGGCGGAAGGCGTGGTGACGCTCCGGTGAAGCTCCCGGGGCGGCCCTTCCCGTGATCCGGATCTACGTCGACGCCGACGCCTGCCCCGTGAAGGACGAGGTCTACCGCGTCGCGAAGCGTTACGGCCTCGCGGTCTTCGTCGTCTCGAACGGGAGGATCCGCGTCCCCGACGATCCCCTCGTCGAGATGGTCGTCGTGTCCGGACACTTCGACGCGGCCGACGCCTGGATCGCCGAGCGCGTCACGGAGAACGACGTCGCCGTGACCTCGGACATCCCGCTCGCCTCGCTCTGCATCGGGAAGGGCGCGCGGGTCCTGGACCCGAAGGGGAAGGTCTTCACCGAAGAGTCGATCGGAGACGCTCTCGCGAACCGCGAGCTGATGGCCTACCTCCGCGAGTCGGGCGAGATCACCGGCGGTCCGGCCCCCTTCGAGCCCCGGGACCGATCCCGCTTCCTGCAGAAGCTGGACGATCTCGTCCAGGCCATTCTCAAGGCGAACCGCTGACCCGGGCCAGACCCCGTGAGCTCCGTCCGGCGCTACGGGGCGTATCATCGCCGGTCGGCGGGGTGCGGCAGGCGCCTCGCGGCGCCCGGCACCTCGCGCAAGGAGAACCCCCTTTGACGAGGCGCTCCCGGCTCCCCCGCCCCACTTCACCGCTCGCCCGAAGCGCGGCCTGCGCGCTGCTCTCCCTCCTGCTCTCCCCGACCGCTTCCGGCCTCGAGCTCTCCCTCGCCGAGGCCCGGGAGAGGCTCCGGACGAGCCACGAGGCCCTTCGGGCCGCCGACCACGAGATCCGGGAGCGCACGGCCCGGGTCGGCGAGGCGGACGCCCTGCGCTGGCCGAGGCTCGAGGCGAACGCCCGGTGGACGCAGATGGACGGCCCGGTGGTCATCGACCTCGACCCGGTCCGCCAGGTCATCCTCGCGCTGCACCCCGGCGTCCCCCCCGCCGCCGTTCCGCACTTTCTCCTCGACGTGCAGGACGAGTCGTTCGGCCGTCTCGACGTCCGCCTGACCTGGCCCCTCTTCACCGGGGGAAAGGTGGACGCGGCCCGGGAGGCCGCCCGGGCCGGCGAGGCCGGCGCCGTGGCCGAGCGGCGCGGCGTCGAGGAGGCCCTCTCGACCGAGCTGGTGAGGCGCTACTTCGGGGTCCGGCTGGCCGCGCGCGCCCTCGCCGTGAGGGAGCAGATCGTCGGGGCGCTCGGCGAGCACGTGAGGAGCGCGCGCCGGCTCGAGGAGGAGGGCCTCCTCTCTCGGGCCGAACGCCTGCACGCCGAGGTGGCCCTCTCCGACGCCGAGCGCGAGAGGAAGGCGGCGGGTCACGACCACGCCCTCGCCCGCGAGGCGCTCGCGAACGTCCTCTCGCTCCCGGCCGGAGAGGCGGACGGCCTCGCGACGACGACGCCCCTCTTCGTCGCGCCCGGCCTCCCCCCCCTGCCGGAGCTGAAGGCCGCGGCCGTCGCGTCGAACCCCGCCCTCGCGAGGCTCTCCGCCGCCTCCTCGCTGGCCGCCGCGGGGCTCGCCGGGGAGAAGGCTCGGTGGTACCCGGACGTCGCCCTCTTCGGCTTCCGCGAGCTGCACGAGCGCGGGCTCACCCTCCTCGACCCCGTGTGGGCCGCCGGCCTCACCGCCCGCTGGACCCTCTTCGACGGCCTCGGCCGCGAGAAGGCGATCCTCGCGGCCCGGGAGCGGACCGGGCGCGTCGAGGAGCTGACGAAAAGGGCGCGGCGCGACCTCGAGACCCTCGTCGAGAAGAGGTACCGCGAGGCGCGAAAGGCGCTCGAGCAGTACGAGGCGCTCGAGACGGCCCGCGGCCTCGCCCTCGAGAACGAGCGAGTCCGCTCACGCGCCTTCGAGGAAGGCGTCGCGACCTCGCTCGACGTCGTCGACGCCCGCCTCTCGCTCGCCCGGGTCGAGCTCGGGCGGCTGGCGGCGGCGCGCGACTTCGACGTGGCCCTCGCCGAGCTTCTCGAAGCGGCCGGGCAGTCCGGGCGATACGAAGAGATCTGCGCGGGTGCGGAGGGAGACGTGGAACCGTGAAGGAACGAACGAAGGGAATCCTCGCCCTCCTGGCCGGCGTCGCCGTCCTCGCCCTCCTGGGGCTGGCGGCGCTCCTCCTCGCGAGGCCCGCCCCTGAGACGCTCCAGGGCGAGGCCGACGCGACGAAGGTGGACGTGGCGGCGAAGGTCGCGGGACGGCTCGCGACGATCGAGGTGAAGGAAGGCGACCCGGTGAAGAGGGGCGACCTCGTCGCCACGCTCGAGAGCCCGGAGATCCGCGCCCGCCTCGACCAGGCCGAGGCCGCGAGGGCGGGGGCCGTGGCGCAGAGGGACAAGGCCGACAGCGGCGCGAGAGAGGAAGAGATCCGGGCCGCGAAGAGCCAGTGGGACCGCGCCCGGCACGCCGCCGACCTCGCGGAGGTGACGTTCGGACGGCTCGACCGGCTCGCGCGCGACGGCGTCGTGCCGAACCAGCGGCGAGACGAGGCCGAGGCGCAGTGGAGGACCTCTCGCGACGCGGCGGAGGCCGCGAAGGCGATGTACGACCTGGCCCTGGCCGGCGCGCGCCGCGAGGACCGCGCCAGCGCCGCGGCTCTCGTCTCCCGCGCGGAGGGGGCCGTCGACGAGGTGCAGGCGTACCTCGACGAGACGAAGGTCGCGGCCCCCGCGGCCGGCGAGGTCTACCGGCGCAACGTCGAGCCGGGAGAGATCGTCCCCGCCGGCTTCCCCATCGTCACGCTCGTCGACCTCTCCGACCTCTGGGTCACGTTCCAGGTCCGCGAGGACCTCCTCGAACGGCTGAAGATGGGCGCCACGGTCCCCGGCCGGTTCCCGGCCCTCGGGAACGAGGAGGTGGCGCTGACCGTCTCCTTCGTCGCGCCGCAGGGCGACTTCGCCACGTGGCGGGCGACGAGCGCCCAGGGCGGTTTCGACCTGAAGACGTTCGAGGTGCGCGCGCGCCCGGCGAGGCCCGTGCCGGGCCTGCGCCCCGGGATGAGCGCCGTCGTCACGTGGCCGCGCTAGGCGGCTCGCCCGGCGTCTTCCGCGCCGCCCGGAGGGAGGCGGAGCGGCTCGTCGCGAGCCGGTACGCCCTCGTCCTCCTCGCCGTCCTGCCGCTCGCGGGCTTCGGCCTCGTGGCGGCCATCTTCTGGAACCGCCTGCCGTCCGACCTCCCCGTCGCCGTCGTCGACGCCGACCGGTCGATCCTCTCCCGCCGCCTCGTCCGGATGGTCGACGCGACGAAGTCGATGCGCGTGACCGGCCCGTTCCTCTCCCCGGCCGAGGCGTTCGACGAGGTCCTCTCCGGGCGCGCCTACGCCGTCCTCGCGATTCCCGCGCGTCTCGAGCGCGACGTGAAGCGGGGCGCCGCGCCGAAGGTGGTCCTCCACTACAGCGCCCAGGCGATGGTCCCCGGGAGCATCGTGAAGCGGGACGTGCGGGCGGTCGTGGCCACGCTCTCGGCGGGAGTCGAGATCCAGGCTCGCCGGGCGCTCGGCGAGACGCCCGACGTGGCGGGCGCGAGGTTCGAGCCGGTCCGGTCCCTGCGCGGGGCGCTCTTCAACCCCGGCCTCGACTACTTCGCCTTCCTCGTCCCGGCCCTCTTCCCGACGCTCCTCTCCCTCTTCGTCCTCGTCGGCGCCGTCCACGCCCTCGGGGTCGAGCTGCGCGACGGCACGGCCGGCGAGTGGCTCGCGGCCGGCGGCGGCGCCGCGCGCGCCGTTGCGGGGACGCTCCTTCCCCAGGCGCTCTGGTTCACGGCGCTCGGGCTCGTCGCGACCGCCGCGCCGTTCCGCCTCCTCGACGTCCCGCTCCGCGGGAGCCCGTTGCTCGTGGCCCTGGCCACGCTCCTCTTCGTCCTCGCCTGCCAGGCGATGGGGCTCCTCATCGTGGCGCTGACGGCGAACCTGCGCTTCGCCTCGAGCGTGGCGGCGTTCTACGGCGGCCCGGCGTTCGCGTTCACGGGCGTGACGTTCCCGACGTTCGGGATGCCTCTCGCCGCGCAGGCCTGGGGAGCGCTCCTCCCCCTCACCCACTTCCTCGATCTCCTCCTCGGCCAGGCCCTGCGCGGAGCGCCCCCGTCGACGGCCCTCGCGCCGCTCGCCGCGCTCTCGGCTTTCGTCCTCCTCGCGCCGCCGGCCGCTCTCTGGCGGATGCGCCGGCTGATGACGGACCCTTCGTACTGGGGACGGACGTGAGAAGCGTCCTCCGCGCGTTCCGCGACGAGGTCCACGGCACCCTGCACGACCGCGGCGCCCTCCTCGTTCTCGTCGGGGCGATCACGCTCTACGCCTTCTTCTACCCCACGCCCTACCGGCGCGAGGTGCTGAAGGAGGTCCCGGTCGCCGTCGTCGACCTCGACCGGACGCCGCTCTCCCGCCGCCTCGTCCGGATGGCCGACGTCCACGAGCTCGTCCGGGTCGCGGAGAGGGCCGGGAGCCTCGACCAGGCCCGGCAGCTCGTCCTGGCGGGCCGGGCCGGAGGCGTCCTGGCGATTCCCGAGGGCTTCGAGCGGGACGTGGCGCGCGGCGCTCCGGCCACCGTCGGCGTCTTCGCCGACGCGACCTACTTCCTCGTCTACCGCCAGGTCCTCACGGGCCTCGCCGAGGCCGTCGGAACGCTTTCCGCCGGCATCGAGGTGAAGCGGCTCCAGGCACAGGGGTTGCCGGAAGCGAAGGCCCGCGCTTTCCGCGACCCGCTCCCGCTCGTGTCGCGCCCCCTCTTCAACCCGACCGAGGGGTACGCCACGTACGTCGTCCCGGGCGTCCTCATCCTCATCCTCCAGCAGACCCTCCTCATCGGCATCGGGCTCCGGGGCCCGGCCGACCTCGCCGCCCTCGGGGGCGGGCCGCTCCTCGCGCGGGCGGCCGCTTCCGTCGCCGGGAGGAGCCTGGCGTTCCTCCTCCTCTACGCCGTTCACGCCGTCTTCTACTTCGGCGTCGTCGCGCACCTCTTCGGGTTCCCCGTCCGCGGCGGGGGGCTCGCGGCAGCCGCGCTCGTCCTCCCGTTCCTCCTCGCCACGAGCTTCGCCGGCCTCGCCCTGTCCGTCCTCTTCGTGCGCCGCGAGGCGGCGATCCAGACGCTCCTCTTCACGTCGCTCCCGGCCATCTTCCTCGCCGGCTTCTCGTGGCCGCCGGAGGCGCTCCCGGCCTGGCTCCGCGTCGCGTCGCAGGCGATCCCCTCGACGAGCGCGATCCCTGCGCTCCTGCGCGTCAACCAGGCCGGCGCCTCCCTCGCGCACGTGAGGCACGAGCTGGCGGTCCTGTGGGGGCTCGCCGTCCTGTTCTTCGTCCTCGCGGTCCTGGCGCAGGCCCGCCGCTCGCGGCGAACCGCCTGAAGCTCAGGCGCCGAGGCGTTCCCCGAGAAGCGCCAGCGCGGCGCCGCGCCGGGCGAGGCTCGCCTTCCCCTGGAAGAGCTTTCCCGAGCCTCCCCCGCGGCCGCCGAGCGCCTCGGCGACGAGGGCGCCGAGGGCGCGGACGTCGTCGGTCGACGTTCCGCCCCCGGCGAGGAGGAAGGCCTCCGCTCCGTCCTTCGCAGAGGTGAGGAGGAGGACCCCCGGCACCGGGAGGGCCGAGAACCGCTTCCCGACGCGGGTCAGGAAGGCCAGGTCACGCCCGTCGAAATGCGCCTCGGACAGCGCCGCCGCGGTCGCCGCGAGCGCGTCGGCCTTCGCCTCGGCGAGCTCCTCCTCGGCCGCCCGCGCCGCCTTCTGAAGCTCGGCGAGCTGCGCGAGCTTCGCCTCCGCGGCGTCCGCAAGACCCGCGTCCGGCGCCCCGAGGAGGACGCGGAGACGCCCGCTGCGCTCCTCGTGGGCCCCCAGCCGCCGCCGGACGCGCCCCCCCGCGACGAAGAAGAGACGCGTCCCGCCGCGGAGCCGTTCCGTGCCGAGCAGCTTCACCGACTCGATCTCGGCCGTCGTGCGTACGTGCGTCCCGCCGCAGGTGTTGAGGTCGACGCCCTCGATCTCCACGAGGCGGACGTCCCCCTCGTGTCCATCGGGCAAACCCCGCGTCCGGACGGGAAGGACCCCCATCTCCTCCGGGCGGACCCGCCGGGTCCTCACGGGCCTCGCCGCCCGGATCTCGGCCGCGACCTCTTCCTCGAGGCGCGCCGCGTCCGCGGGGGCGATCGACGGCACGGCCAGCTCGACGTCGCAGGTTTCGGGCCCGAGGTGGAACGCGGTCGTCTCCCAGCCCAGCCGGTCGGCCGCGACCGCGGTCAGGAGGTGCTGCCCGGTGTGCTGCTGCATGTGGTCGAAGCGCCGCTCCCAGTCGAGGTGGAGCTCGGCGGGCCCCTCGGGGACAGGTGCGGCGAGCGTGTGCCGGATCGTTCCTTCCACCGCCTGGACGTCGAGGACCGGGACTCCTCCGAGGAGGCCCCGATCCGCCGGCTGCCCCCCTCCCTCGGGATAGAGGATCGTGTCGTCGAGGGCCGCCCAGGGGCGCCCCTCCTCGACTCCCGTGCCGGTCACCCGGACGGTCAGCCCGGCAAGGTAGGGGTCTCTCTCGTAGGCCCGCGACGAGCTCATATCCCGAGGTTAACCGCATCGGCCCGGTCGTAGAATGATCCTGAGGTACCCGGGGTGAAAGCAGGGAGACGGAATCGAGGTCCGCGGGCCGCGACGTTCGTCATGGCCCTGGCGCTCGGTGCCTGCCGGGCGGGAGAGGGACCGGCCGCCGCCCAGCTCGTCCTCGGCCAGCCCACCTCCGCACTCAGCCTCGACCCGCACCTTCACGACGAGGAGTCGACCTACTCGACGCTCGAGCACTTCTACGAGCGGCTCGTCGCCTTCGGGCCCGACATGCAGCTCCTTCCGGAGCTCGCGCTCACCTGGCAGAACCCGTCCGACACCCTCTGGCGCATACGGCTCCGCCGCGGGGTGGTGTTCCACGACGGACGCCCCTTCGGCGCCGAGGACGTCGCGGCGACGATCCGGCGCGCCCGCTCGCTTCCGGGCTCCCGCGTGGCGTACTACCTCGAGAGCGTCGCGGAGGTGAGGGCCGTCGACTCTGAAACCGTAGAGATCGTGACGGCGAGGCCCTCGCCGGTCCTCCTCAACAAGCTGGCCTTCATCGGGGTCGTCCCGCGAGACACGCCCCACTCGCCGGTGACGCGCCCGGTCGGGACGGGCCCTTACCGGTTCGTCTCCGGCGCCGCCGGCGGGACGATCGAAGCCCAGCGGTTCGACGGCTACTGGGGCCCGGCTCCGGCGTGGAGCCGCGTCCGCTTCCTGTCGTTTCCCGACGCGCGGAGTCGCGGCGAGGCCGTACCCCGGGGCGCGGCCGACGCCGTCGCGCGCTTCCCCTACGACATGGCCGAGTGGGCCTCCCGCCTGACCTCGCTGAGGCTCGTCTCCGCGCCCGGTCTCGGGGTCACCCTCCTCGGCTTCTCGACGAGCCCGCCCAGCCCCTTCGCGGACCTCAGGGTGCGGAAGGCGTTTGCGGCGGCGATCGACCGCGCCGCCCTCCTCCCCGAGGCCGAGCGGAAGTACTCGGCTCCCATGTTCCAGCTCGTGCCGGCCGGCGTCTTCGGCCACCGGCCCGGGGTGCCGCCCGGGAGGGCCGACGTCGCGGAGGCGCACCGCCTCCTGGCCGAAGCCGGTTTCCCGCCCCGGGGCGAGCTGCGACTGACCTTCGCGGACACGCACGCCGACGTGGGTCGCGCACTCGTCCGTCAGCTCGGCGCCGCCGGAATCGTCCTCGTTCCGGAGCCCCTGAACCAGGCCGAGTTCTTCGCCCGTTTCTCCACCGACCCGCCCCGGCTCTTTCTCATGTCCTGGGCCGCCGGGACGGGCGACGCCTCCGACCTGCTCGAGGCGCTCTTTCACTCGCCCGGGGACGGCCTCGGGACCGCGAATCGATTCGGGTACTCGCGTCCCGAGGTCGACGCCCTCATCGCCCGGGCCGCCCGCACGCTCGACCCGGCCGCCCGCCGGGACGCGCTCTGGGCGGCCTTCCGCCTCCTCGACGAGGACGTTCCCGCCGTGCCGCTCCTCCTCCGGTCGAGCCTCTCCGCCATCCGCGAGGACCTCGAGTGGAACCAGCGGCGCAATCGCCGGATGAGGGCGGCCGACCTCATGCCCCGAGCGGGACGCGCGGCGGGCGCGTTCGCTCCGCCCTGATCTCCTCAGGTCGTGGGCTGACCGTCCTTGAGGAGGTTCGAGAGCTCCTTGAAGCGCGGGTGGTTCTTGTCCCGCGCCCACTCGAAGCCGACCGACTCGTGGTTCGTCAGGACGGCGCCGGCCGCCGCCATCCGTTCGAGGGCGTGCCGCCGGTATTCCTCGCCCCTGCCGCTGACGCCGTCCCAGGCGACGTGGACGTGGTTGCCCCAATGAAGGAGCTCGAGCACCGTCTGGAGCACGCAGACGTGCGCCTCGATCCCGGCGACGACGACCTGCCGGGAGCCCGACCGCAGGCGCGGCCTCAGCTCGTCCAGCGCCTTGAGGAACGCGGGCTCCCCGCAGCAGCCGAACGAGGTCTTCGCGAGCGAACGCTTCGGCGTCGCGAGCGCCTCGAACCCGGCCAGGACCTCCGGGTGGGTCGGCCCGAGCCCCTTCGGGTACTGCTCCGTCAGGAGGACCGGGACCTCGAACATCTCCGCCAGCTTCATCAGTCGCTTCGTCGTCTCGACGACCATCCGGGGACGATGGATCACGTCCATCAGCTTTCCCTGGAGGTCGATCACGACGAGGACGCTTCGGCCCGCTTCCAGGAGCTCCATTCCAAACCTCCTCGGCGCCCGTGGCGCCGCCTCATGATGCCAGCGCCGGCGCGCGTCGGCGCGCCGGCGCAAGCCCTTCACCAGCGGAACGTCGCGACGGCCGCGGCCTCGTCGGGCATCCGCGAGGGGTCGAGCACGAGGACCTCCCCCCCTCGCGCCAGGACGATCTCCGCCAGGTCGTCGAGGACGTCGTCGTCCTGCGGCCCCGACTGCCCCGCGTGGAGGGTCACCTCTCCGGTCGACCGGTCGACCCTTCCGAAAAGCGGCTTCCCGTCGGCGACGAGGAGCCTCGAGACCCTTCCGCCGACCGCCGCTTCCGCGACCCGGGTCAGGACGTCGGCCGCGAGGCCGCGATCGAGCTGCCGCCTGAACTCCTCCACGAGCGCGGCGTCGCGGGCCTCCAGGGCCCGCCGGGCCGAGGGAAGCGCCCGGGCGTGGAGCTCGTCGGCCCCCACGTCGTCCACCGCTCCCTCGACGCCTTCAGGGTGGAGGCCGCGATGCCCGCACACCTCGCGGAACAGGGGCAGGAGCGAGGCCGCCCCCGCCACGAGAAGGGGCTCGCCGGAAGCCAGCACGTCGCGCACCGCGGCGTCGACGGCCCGGAAGTACCTGAGGAGGTCTTCCCTCCTCGCGCCGTCCCTCTCCGAGGGCGCCTTACCCGCGCCCGCCCCGGCCGGGCGGGAGCCGCCTCGCGGAGCGCTCCCCCGTCCGGCGGGGCCCTGTCCCGGGGACTCGAGGGGCGCCGGCAGGCCGGGTACGGCCCGGGGAACGAGGCCCGGACCGGTGCCCTCGTAGAGCGCCACCCGTCGCGTCCCGAGAGCGAGGACGAAGTAGCGGTGCCTCGCCTGGAGGCACCGCAGGAGCGGCTTGACGTGAAAGCTGTCCGCCACCACCACCCGCTCGGGAGGCGGCGGCCAGAGGCGGAAGGTCTCGAAGAGCCCGTCTGCTCGGAACACGGCCAGCCCCTCGGGCCCTGCGCCGAAGACGTCGACGGCCTCCGCCAGGCCGGCGAGCGGCGCGAGCAGCCCCTTCACCCGCCGGGCGTCGTACCGTTCCTTCAGCAGACCCTCGGCCTCGCGAACGAGCGCCCGGAACCTGAGCGGCGCCGTCGCGAGGTCCGGACCGTGCCGGGGCAGCGGGAGGAAGAGGGAGATACAGGGTTCCGTGCGAGGGACGAGGAGGTCCCGGAGGTCCTCGGGGCTCGGCTTCTGCGGCATTCGATTCCCTCCCGTGTCGTGCGGGAGAACGATACGTTCGGTGCCAGGATTCCCGCCACTCTCTCCTCGCCGCGGGGGGCGGTCGGGTTAGCATCGGGGCGTGCTGCGACCCCGCCCGTTCGCCGTCGGGCTCCTCCTGGCCGTCCTGACGGTCGCGAACGCCTGCTCGAACGGGGGCAGGGGACGCGAGCTCCACGTCGTATGGCCGGCCGACGTCCAGTCGCTCGACCCGAACGAGAGATTCGAGTTCGTGGCCGACACGATCGCCATGAACGTCTTCGAGCCGCTCATCCGATACGACCGGCAGATGGCGTTCGCCCCCTGCCTCGCGAGGTCCTGGGAGATCCGCGAGGGCTCCGTCTGGCGCTTCCGGCTGCGCGACGGCGTCCTCTTCCAGGACGGGACGACCCTCACGGCCGAAGACGTCGCCTTCTCCATCGAGCGCCTGAGGAAGCTCCCGGAGCGCGACATCCACCGGTACGTCTCGGCGATCACCGAGGTGAAGGTCGTCGACCCGCTCACGGTCGACATCCATTCGCTGAGGCCGGCGGGGCTCCTCTCCGTCCTCTCGTTCATCTACATCCTTCCCCGCCGCTCCGTGGAGCGCGCCGGAGAGGAAGACTTCTTCCGGGCGCCCGCCGGGACCGGCCCCTACCGCATCGTCTCCTGGCGGAAGGGGGAGTCTCTCCGCCTCGAGGCGCACGAGGATCACTGGGGCGGCCCGCCCCGGATCCCGGTCGTGACCTTCCGGGTCGTCCCGGACGACGACGCGATGTGGTCCGAGGCCCTGCGCCTCGCTCCCGCCATCGTCTTCTCCCCGACGCGAACGACCTGGGCCGCGCACCGCAGCGACGACGCCTTTCGGCTCGTCGAACGGCCCGGCCTCGCGGTCCACTTCCTGGCCCTCAGGGTCGGCGGCGGGCCCGAGAACCCCCTCTCGGACGTGAGGGTCCGCCGGGCCCTCCGGGCCGCCATCGACTACCGCAAGCTGGCCTCCGTCGTCCCGGCGGAGGGCGCCTTCCCCGCGAGCCAGTTCGTCCCCCCGGCGATCGTCGGGTTCAACCCGGAGCTCTCCGTGCCGCCCTTCGTCCCGGGCGAGTCCCGCCGGCTCCTCGCGGAGGCGGGATTCCGCCAGAAGGAGCCTCTCCGGCTCCTGACGCCCGTCGACGGCGGACCGCTCGTGGGCGAGATCATCGAGGCCTTCGGGGCTGCCGGCGTCAAGGTCCGCGAGGACGCGGTGAGCGCGGAGGAGTACGACCGGCGCTCCCTCGCCTGCGACGCCGACCTCTTCTTCTCGGGGTGGATCTGCTCCACCGGAGACGCCGGGGAGCTGTTCGAGGGGAACTTCTACCGAAAGGGCTCCCAGACCCACCCTTGCGGTTACGGCTCCGACGAGATGGACTCGGCCGTGGACGAGATCGGCCGGACGCTCGACCCGGCCGTCCGGCGCGACCTGCTGCAGAAGACGATGAAGCTGGCCGTCGAGGACGTCCCGTGGATTCCCCTCGTCGTCAGCTACGACCGTCACGCCCTGACCCCCGGCGTCGAGTGGGTCACGCGGGCCGACGGCCAGCTCGACCTTCGCGACGTGAGGCTGAAGTGACCACGTTCCGAAGGTCGCTGCGCGGGCGGTTCGCGCTCATCTTCTCGGCGCTGATGGGCGCCCTCCTCCTCGTCGTCTCCAGCACGCTGATCTTCGTCCGCGTCAGGGACCAGAAGCAGCTCCTCGAGACTTACGCCCTCGGCTTCGCGAAGACGACGAACAACCAGCTCTGCAACGCGTGGCGCCTCTACTACCGGTCGGGCGCCTACAAGTTCCGCGACATCACCCGGAACACGATGCAGCTGAACGAGGACCTGCACCGGCTCTTCATCCTCTCCGTGTCGGGCGAGGTCCTCTTCGACTCGATGGAGAGCCCCGACCTGATGCTCCTCCCCGAGCTGCCCCGCCGGAGACTCGCCGACGCGGACCTCGTCGAGGTCGCCGGCCTGCAGGAAGCGTGGTCGGACCGCCGGGAGCTCCCGGGGGTCGGCCGGGTCCTTCTGGTGAGCACGCCCTACTTCGAGGAGTGGGGGCGCCACCCCTACTCGGTCCTCTACGTCTTCAAGTACGACAAGGTCTGGGAGCGTGTCGTCTCGGACCTCCAGTCGACCCTGCTCCTCGTCCTCCTCGCGCTCGCGACGGTCGCCGTCTTCGCCTCCTGGATCGCGGGGCGCGTCGCGCGCCCGCTCCTCGGCCTGACCGAAGGGGTCCGCTCCTTCTCCGAAGGGAAGCTGACCACGCTCCCCCAGGTGAGGACGGGCGACGAGATCGAAACGCTCGGCGAGGCGTTCAACCGGATGGCCGAGCGGATACAGCAGCAGGTCGACCGCCTGGAGACGGCCAACCGCGAGCTGGCCACGCTCGACCGGATGAAGACCGACCTCCTCGCGAACGTCTCCCACGAGCTCCGGACCCCGCTGGCCGCGATCCGGGGCTACGTCGAGTTCATCCAGGAGGGTCAGCTCGGCCCGACGACCGAGGCCCAGAGGAAGGGGCTCGAGGTCTGCCTCAGGAACTCCGAGCGGCTCACGAAGACGATCAACATGCTCCTCGACTTCTCGAGGATGGAGCTCGGCCGCGTCCCCGTGCGCCCCGCCCCGTTCCAGATCGGGCGCCTCATCGCGCAGATCGTCTCCGGCATCGAGGCCGACGCCCGCAAGCGGCGCATCCGGCTGAAGACGATCGTCGCGCCCGACCTGAAGGCCGTCGAGGGCGACCGCGACCGGCTGACGCAGGTGCTCGAGAACCTGATCACGAACGCCCTGAAGTTCACTCCCGACGGGGGCGAGGTCGAGGTCGGCGCGCGCCCCGTCGCGGAAGGACGCCGCGTCGAGGTCTGGGTCGCCGACACCGGCATCGGGATTCCGCCGGAGGAGCGGGCCCGCGTGTTCGACAAGTTCTACCAGACCGACGGGTCGGCGACGCGGAAGTTCGGCGGGATCGGCCTCGGGCTCGCCATCGTCAAGTCGATCCTCGACGCCCACGGCGCCGAGATCGTCGTGGACGGACGGGAAGGCTCGGGGTCGGTCTTCCGCTTCTCGCTCCCCGCCGTCGAGAGGCAGACGGAGTCGGGCGTATTCCACGGGCTCGTCCCGGCCGGCGGGGGCGAGTCGGACATCCTCGCCATAGACGACGACGAGGACTTCCTCGCCATCCTGCGCGAGACGCTCGAGAAGCACGGGTTCTCCGTGCGGACCGCGAAGACGGCCGCCGAGGGCCTCGCGGCCGCCCTGGAGAGGACGCCTCTCCTCGTCATCCTCGACATCCGTCTCCCCGACCGGGACGGCCTCGACCTCCTCCACGAGCTCAGAGAGGCCGTGGCCACGCGGGGAACGCCGATCCTCATCGCTTCGATCGTCGACGAGCGGCTCGAGGGGATGCGTCTCGGCGCCGTGGAATACCTCGTCAAGCCGATCGACCGGGGCCGGCTCGTCGAGGCCGCCGTCCGTGCGCTCCACGCGAAGGGTCGCCGCCTCCCCTCGGGGGAGATCCCCGTCCCGCCCGTCGCCTGACGCCTCCCGCGGGGCCCTCCTTTGCACTAAGATCCGAGAGCCATCCGGGCAGGGGGAAGACGCGAGGAGGGACCTGATGTCCCAGCAGAAACGGACAATCCTGATCGTCGACGACGAGGAGGACGTCCTCGACCTGCTGCAGCTCGTCTTCGAGACCAGCGGCTTCTCGGTGCGGCGCGCCGCGACGGGCAAGTCCGCGGTCTCCATCGCCTACGAGGAGCCCCCGGACGTCGTCCTCCTCGACGTCATGATGCCCGAGATGGACGGGTGGCAGGTCCTTCGCACGCTCAAGGGAGACGAACGGACCCGGAACGTCCCCGTCGTCATGCTTTCGGCGCGGGCCGAGCGGCGCGACAAGATGATCGGCCTCCAGGAAGGGGCGGAAGGCTACATCGCCAAGCCCTTCTCCCCGGCGGAGGTCGTCCGCGAGGTCCAGAGCTTCCTCGAGCGAGGTCCGTGAACGGCTCCGGCCCCGCCTCGACGGAGATCTTCGACTCCGCCTCGATGCGGGCGGAGTGGCTTCAGAACCGCGCGCGGCTCCACGACCTGGCGACCGGCCTCCCCACCCTTCCCGCCGTCGTGGACGACGTTCGCCGGCAGCTCGAGGACAACGGCTCGATCGCCCTCCTCGCGTTCGCCATCGCGACGGAGCGGCAGGTCGAGGAGACCTGGGGCTGGCAGTTCTACGACGAGCTCATCCGCGACTTCGTCTCCGGCCTCAAGGGCCTGACGGAGAAGGGCGGCCTGCCCGCCGGAGTCCTCTGCGTACCGGCCGTGCGGAGCGACGAGATCCTCTTCTTCGTCCCGACGAGGGACCGGAACGGGTCCAACCAGTCCCCGCACGAATGGCTCGGCTCGCTCGCGAGCCGGATGGACGGCTACGTCTCCTCCTTCCTCGCAGGCCGCCTCACCTCCGTCGACCGCTACACGTCCCACGTCGGGCAGGCCCTGATCCTCTTCGACCCGAAGGTGCGCGTCGAGCGGGCCGTCTACCGGGGGCTCAGCGAGGCCCGCGGCGAGGTCTTCCGCCGGACGGCGAACGCCGAGGAGCGCGGGACCGAGATACTGCGGGGAATCCTGGCGGACCGGAGCATCGTGTCGCTCTTCCAGCCGATCCACGACCTCGTGGAGGACCGCGTCACGGGCGTCGAGGCGCTCTCGCGAGGCCCGGCGGGAAGCGGTCTCGAGGACGCCGAGCGCCTCTTCTCGCTCGCCGAGAAGGCGGGGCTCGTGATCCCGCTCGAGCGCCTCTGCCGCAGGCGCTCGCTCGAGCACGCGGCCCGTGCCGGATGGGAGAAGCTCGTCTTCATCAACATGTCCCCCGCGGCCGCGCAGGACGCCGACTTTCTCGAAGGGCGGCTGGTCCGGGAGGTGCTGGACCTCTACCTCGACCCGAGGCAGGTCGTCATCGAGGTCACCGAGCGCACGTACGCGGAGAACCAGGAGCTCTTCTCCGGAGTCCTCGGCGAGCTGCGCAAGGAGGGCTTCCGCATCGCCGTCGACGACCTCGGCTCGGGCTACTCGAACCTCTCGGCCCTCGCCGACATCCACCCCGAGTTCCTGAAATTCGACCACCTCTTCACGAAGGACATCCACCGCAACCGGATCAAGCAGGACCTCCTCGGGGCCATCCTCTCCTTCGCGATGAAGATGGACACCCAGGTCATCGCCGAGGGGATCGAATCGGTAGACGAGCTCCACGCCCTGCGCCGACTCGGCGTGCCCCTCGGCCAGGGCTACCTGCTGGGCCGGCCCGGCCCGATCGACTCCATCGCCGCCTGAGCGGGACCTTTCCCGTGGCCTTCAGCGGGGCCGTACGATCTCCGAGGCGATGAGGAAGTTGTCGTTCCTCGGCTCCCACTCGACGCCGGCGCGAAACGCGTAGAGGTCCTGATCGACGTAGAGCGGTACGACGGGAAGGTCCTCCATCACGCGGCCCGTCGCCTCGACCAGGATCTCCTGCCGGCGGTGCATCTCCAGGGTCCGGGCGGCCAGGCCGATCAGGCGGTCGACCTCGACGTCCGAGTACCCGAGGTAGTTCGCGATTCCTGCGCCGGTCGCCGGCTGGCGGCTGTGCAGCAGGCTCTCGAAGAGGTCGGAGGCGTCCCCCGTCGGGCAGCCGAACCGGCTGATCGTCAACGCGAACTCCCGCCCGGCCATCGCCCCGAACCATTCCGGCTCCTCGAGCGCGACGACGCTGGCCCGTATCCCGACCCGCCCCAGCATCTCGGCGACGATCACCGCCGCTTCCGAGAAGAGCCCACGGGCCGGGAACCTCACGTCGAAGCCGTCTCTCCATCCGGCCTCGGCCAGGAGCCGCCTGGCCTCCGCGGGGTCGTGGCGAAGGGGCCGGCGCGAGGGGTCGTAGCCGAAGATGTTCGGGGTGACCAGCTGGCCTGCCGGAGTGGAAGGGACCGACAGCCGCCTCACGAGCTCGTCGCGGTCGACGGCGAGGGACACGGCCCGTCTCACGCGAGGGTCGCGAAACGGGTTCCTCCCCCCGGCCACGTCGCTGGAGACGTCGGACGCGACGTCGAAGAAGAGGAACTTCACGGAGACGCTGCCGTTGCGGCGCAGGGCCACGCCCGGCTGGCTCCGCAGGGTCGCCTCCGTCGCCTTCGCGTTGGACTGGACGAGGAGGCTGCGGCCCGAGAGGAAGTCGTCGAGCGCCGCCTCCGCCGACCGGTTCAGGAGGAGCCTCACGGAATCGAGCGCGGGCCGGGGGCCCCAGTAATCGCCGTTGCGCTCGAGGAGCATCTCCTCGCCCCGCTTCCACCCGGCGAGGCGGTAGGGGCCGGTCCCGTTCACCCGTCCGCTCAGGACCGGGAAGTCCTCGCCGCGGCGGACGACCAGGACGAACCGGAGCTTGTTGAGGAGGATCCCCACCGGATTCGCCGTCCGGATCTCGACCGTCTTCCCGTCCAGCGCCTTCACGCTCTGGACGCCCGAGACGTGTCCGGCCATCTCGAGGCCGTGCGGTCCGCGGAGGCGCTCGAAGGACCAGACGACGTCCTCGGCGCCGAGGGCGCCGCCGTCGTGGAAACGCACGCCGGAACGCAGCTCGAAGCGCCACGTGAGCGGGTCGGGGTTGCTCCAGCGAAGGGCCAGGGCCGGGCGAGGAGACAGGTTCGCGTCGGTGACGACGAGAGGCTCGTAGAGGTTCGAGAGGAGGGAGAAGTCGCTGAGGCGGTTCCTCGAGGCCGGGTCGAGCGTATCGAGGTCGTAAGGGACCGAAATCCCGTAGGTCACCTCGTGCGGCGCCGGGCGGGCGCACGAGCAGAGCCATACGCAGAAGCCGACGGCGAGGGAGAGTCCCGTTCGTCGCACCCGGACGCGAGTATAGGTGCGGCCGTTCTCGCCGCGTCCGTAGAATCGTCGTCGTGGACCTCCCGAACGGACCCCCGGAGGCAGGCCCCGGAGGCGAGCTGGAGAGGCTCCGCGCCGAGGTGGAGGAGCTCCGGCGGCTCAAGGCGGTCGACGGCCTCCTCGGGACGCTCACGCGAGTCCTCGACGTGCGCGAGGTCTTCGACCGGGTCTCGGAGATCGCCCGGCCGGTGCTCCCCCACGACGCGCTCATCCTCGGCCGCGTCACGCCCGACCGCCAGTCGATCCGGATCTGGGCGCATTCCGCGATCCCCGACGGATTCCCGGTCCCCGACGTCGTCCCCCTTCCCGACCCGGACCTCCTGAACCGGGACTGGGACTTCATGCTCCTCGACGACATCACCCTCGACGAGCGGCTGCGCCGGCTGAACGAGCCGATGGTCCGCGCGGGGATCCGGTCCGTCCTCAGGGTGCCGCTCAAGGAGGACGGAGTCATCGTGGGGGGCCTCAACTTCGTCTCGTTCCGGCCCGGCGCGTTCTCGACGCGAGACGTCCTCGTCGCCCGGCGCATCGCCGAGCATGTTCACCTCGCCCTCTCCCACCACGACCTTTCGGAGGAGGTTCGCAAGAGCGCCGAGGCGCAGGAGCGGGCGCGGCAGCTCGAGAACCGCGTCGAGCTCCTCGCCGCGGAGCTGTCGGCCCGCGGGCGGCCCTCGCGGATCGTCGGCGTCTCCCGGGCGTGGAAGGAAGTGCTGACGCAGGCGTCGAAGGTGGCGTCCGCCGAGACGACCGTCCTCCTCACGGGCGAGTCCGGAACCGGCAAGGAGGTCCTCGCGCGCTTCCTCCACTCCTCGTCCCGGCGCGCCCGCGGACCGTTCGTCGCCCTGAACTGCGCCGCCCTCCCCGACGCGCTCCTCGAGTCCGAGCTCTTCGGCCACGAGAAGGGGGCGTTCACCGGGGCCCACGCGTCGAGGCCCGGGAGGCTCGAGCTCGCCCAGGGAGGGGTCCTCTTCCTCGACGAGGTCGGCGAGACGAGCCCGTCCGTCCAGGCGAAGCTCCTCCGCGTCCTCCAGGAACGGGATTTCCAGCGTCTCGGAGGGACGCGGACGCTGAAGGCGGACCTTCGCATCGTGGCCGCGACGAACCGGGACCTCCGTTCCGCGATGGCGCGCGGCACCTTCCGGGAAGACCTCTTCTACCGCCTCGCCGTGTTCGAGATCCGGATCCCGCCCCTCCGGGAACGCCGGGAGGACGTCCTCCCCCTGGCGGGCGCGTTCCTCGAGGAGATCGGTTCCGAGCTGGGCAGGCCCGCCGCCGGCATCTCCCGCGACGCGAGGGAAGCCCTCCTCCGCTACGCCTGGCCGGGAAACACCCGCGAGCTGAGGAACGTCCTCGAGAGGGCTTCCATCCTCTGCGACGGCGGCCTCGTCACGCACGAACACCTCGTCCTCCCGTCCGCGGGCCCGGCGGCTGCCGGATCGGCGTTACCGGCGGTCGCTCCGTCGGCCCCGCCGTCCCACGGCGGCCCACCGACGACGGGGACCGGGGAGGGCTCCTCGCTGGCCGACCTCGAGCGCTCCGCCATCGCAGGGGCGCTCGAAGCGGCCCGTTTCAACAAGAGCCGGGCCGCCCGCGCTCTCGGTCTGACTCGAGGACAGCTCTACGGAAAGCTCCGACGTCTGGGAATCTCCGAATCGGATTGATCCGTTCGAAGCACTTTGCTCCGTCAGAAGCACCCTGGACCGACGGGCTTCACTGACAGACCTGTCCGTCCAGCCCGTTACTGTCTGGGCCAGAACGGCTTGTCCACATGATGAATCCTGAGACCGCCTCGGCAGGCGGCTTGCTGCTCTCCGACCGGAAGGAGCGACCCGATGACCCAGAAAGCCGTCGAACGAATCCTCGGAAGGCTCGCGACGGACGAGGAGGCTCGATATCGGTTTCGCCGGGCCCCGCATGACACCCTCCGGTCCACCCTCGGGGAGGACGAATCGCTGACTCCCGTCGAGTACGACGCGCTCGCGGCCATCGACGCGAATCTTCTGGACCGTTTCGCCGACACCCTCGATCCCCGCCTGCAGCGGGTCAGGATCCCGGACGGGGCACGGGAATGGGGGCCGTCGTGAAGACCGCGATCCTGCTCGCCGCGGCGCTTCTCCCCGGCCTGGCCGCCGGCGCCCCCCCCGCGTCGGACCATCCCCTCACCCTCGCCGAGGCACGTGCCCTGGCCCTCGAGAAGAACGTCGAGCTGGCCGTTGAGCGGGAGAACGTCGCGATCAGCGCCTCTGGAGAAGCACGGGCAAGAGGGGCCTGGGACCCGACGCTCCGCGCCGACGCAGGCTGGCGGGAGCGGTCGTACCCGGTGAACTCCATTCTTTCCGGCGCCCCCGCGGGCGAGCTCGCCCCGACGCAGACGAGCGCGGGCCTCTCGCTCGGCATCGTCCAGCTCCTGCCGACGGGCGGCTCGCTCGCCCTCGCGACCTCGGCGTACCGCGAGGATACCGACAACGTCTTCTCCATCCTCTCGCCCTCCTGGTCGACGTCCATCGGCATCGAGCTGCGGCAGCCGCTTCTGCGCAATCGCGCCATCGACCCCGCCCGGCAGGCGTTGCGCGTGGCCCGGATCGACCGGAGCCGCTCGGCGGCCTCGCTGCGCCGGGTCGCCGCCGAGACCGTCGCCGCCGTCGAACGCGCCTACTGGGACCTCGTCGCGGCCCGCGGGGCGGTCGAGGCGCGACGGTCGGCCGTCGCCCTCGCGGAGCGGCAGCGCGAAGACGTGGAAGCGCGGATCGGGGCGGGGACGCTCTCCGAGTCCGACCTCGCCACGCCCGTCGCCGAGATGGAGCGCCGAAAGGGCGACCTCCTCGCGGCTCGCGACGGCGAGGCGCGCGTCGAGAACGCGCTGAAGGCCCTGCTCCTGTCGGACCCCTCCGACCCTGTCTGGACGAACCGGCTCGTCCCGGCGGACGAGCCCGAGGACCCCTCGTCTCCACTGCGGGCCGGCGAGATGGACCTCGCCGCCGCCGAGGCCCGGCGCCCGGAGATCGCCGAGGCCGTTGCCCGGCTCGACCGTCTCGCGGTCGAGGACGAGGCGTCGCGCGACCGCGTCCGCCCGCAGCTCGACTTCGTCGCCGCCTACACGGGTCGCGGCCTCGCGGGAGAAGAGAACCCCGGCCTCGCGCCCCCGTTCCCCATCGGGCCGACCTCGATACCCGACGCTGTCGACGGGAGCCTCGGGCGATCCTGGGGAACGATCGCCGAGGGGCGTTTTCCCGACGCCTCGGTCGGCCTCTCGTTCACCCTGCCCCTCGGCAACCGCGTCGCCCGCGCCGACGCCCAGCAGCTACGGTCGGCGAGAACGCAGGCCGAGCTCGCCCTCCTGCGGGCGCGGCAGCAGGTCGCGGTCGAGGTGCGCAACGCCGTCTTCGCGGAGGAGACCGCCGCGCAGCGGCTGGCCGCGGCGAGGGCCGGGCGCGCGGCGGCCGAGGCCCAGCTCCTGGCGGAAGAGGAGCGCTTCTCGGCAGGCCTGACGACGAGCTTCTTCGTCCTGACGCGGCAGAACGACCTGACCCAGGCGCTCCTGGCCGAGACGCAGGCCCTCGCGGACCTTCGAGCCGCCCGAGTCGAGCGCGCCAGGTCCGACGGGACTCTCCTCGAAGAGAGGGCCGTCCACGTCGACGACACCGAACCGGCGCGCGCGCCGGAGGGAGGCTCCCGATGAACCGCGTTTCGCGACACCTGGCCGCGGCTACCTTGCTTCTGCTCCTCCTCGCCGGCTGCCGCCGGGAGGAAGAGGGCGCGACCGTTCGCCTGAACGGCCGGATCGAGGCCGCGATGGTCGATCTCGCGCCGAAGGTCCCGGGGCGCGTCCTCGAGGTGAAGGTGCGGGAGGGGGACCGGGTGACGGCCGGGGACCTCCTCTTGACCCTCGACCTCGGGGAGACGGCCCTCTCCGTCGACCGCGACCGTGACGCCCTCGGCTCGGCCGAGGCACGTCTCGCAGACCTCCGCTCCGGCAGCCGGAGCCAGGAGGTCGCGGCCGCGGAGGCGGATCTGGCCGACAAGCGCGCCGTCGTCGAGCTCGCCGAGCGGGAGCTCGGCCGGCAGGAAGCGCTCATGGCGAAGAAGGTCGGCATCCCCCGGGACCTCGACCGCGCGAAGACCGAGCTCGCGCGCGCGCAGGCCATGAAGAAGGCGAGCGAGGAGCGCCTCGCCCTCGCCCGCGAGGGGTCCCGCCGCTTCCAGACGGAACAGGCCCGCTCCGACGTGAAGCGCGCCGAGACGATCCTGAAGCAGTCGGAGACCGTCGCGCGCGAGTCCGAGATCCGCGCCCCGGCCGACGGCGTCGTCCTCCACCGAATGGCAGAGCCGGGGCTCCTCCTCGGGGCGGGCCAGCCCGCCCTCTCGATGGCCTTCGCCGACCGCCTCTACGTCAGGACCTTCGTCCCGGAGGCGAAGCTCGGGCAGGTCCGCCCCGGCGTCGCGGCCCGCGTCGTCGTCGACGCCTTTCCCGGAAGGGAGTTCCCCGCCCGCGTCACCGAGGTCTCACCCGTCGCGGAGTTCACGCCGAAGGCCGTCGAGACCCGCGAGGAGCGCGTCAACCTCGTCTACGCCGCGAAAGTGGACCTCGACCGCGGCTGGGCCGAGCCGCTCGTCCCGGGGCAGCCCGCCGAGGTCCTCGTCGAACCCGTCCCCGCGGCCCCGGACGGGTCGACGAAGCCGCGCTCCGTCCCGTCGGCGTCCCTGCGCTGAGGCCCGCCGTGATCGAAGCCCGCGCCCTCGCGAAGAGCTTCGGGGCGCACCCCGCGCTCCGTGGCCTCGACCTCCACATCCGGGAGGGCGAGCTCTTCGCGCTCATCGGACCCGACGGCGCCGGCAAGACGACCTTCTTCCGGCTCGTCGCGGGTCTGATCACCCCGACCTCCGGGACGGTCCGCCGATCGCCGCAGGCGACGTTCGGCCTCGTTCCTCAGCGCTTCGCGCTCTACGAGGACCTGACGGTCGACGAGAACCTGAGACTCCGGGCCGACCTCTACTCCGTCCCGGCTTCCGAGGCCGCGCCCCGGGCCGCCGGGCTCCTGGGGCGCGTCGGAATGGCCCCGTACGGCGCCCGTCTCGCGGGGGCCCTCTCGGGGGGGATGAAGCAGAAGCTCGCCCTCGTCGCGGCCCTCCTCACGCGCCCGCGCCTCCTCCTCCTCGACGAGCCGACGACCGGCGTCGACCCCGTCTCTCGCCGCGAGTTCTGGCTCGTCCTCAACGAGCTCCACCACGAGGGGCTGACGATCGTCGTCTCGACGCCGTACATGGACGAGGCCGAGTACGCCACCCGGATCGGCTTCCTCGACGAGGGCAGGCTCCTCGCCGTCGGCACCCGCGACGAGATCCTCGGCGCGTTCCCGCGCCCCCTTCTCGAGGTCCTCTCGTCCGACCGCGCGGGCGTGCGGGCGCGGCTCGCCGGCCTCGAGGCCGTCGACGACGTCTCCCTCTTCGGCACGAGGCTCCACCTGCGCGGCGCCGGGGGAACCGGCCCGGAGATCCTCGACGAGGTCCGGCGGCGCCTCGACGGCCTCGTCCCGGCGGACGCCGTGCAGCCGGTCTTCGCCTCGCTCGAGGACGTGTTCGCCCTTGCGGGCTCCGACGTCGAGGAGGCGGCGTGACACCGGCCACCCCTTCCCTCGCGCCCCTTCCGCCCGAGGTCTTCCTCCGGGCCGAGGGGCTGGTGAAGAGATTCGGCGACTTCGTCGCCGTGAACGGCATCGGCCTCGACATTCCCCGAGGGAGGGTCTTCGGCTTCCTCGGCCCGAACGGCTCCGGCAAGTCGACGACGATCCGCATGCTCGCCGGGCTCCTGAATCCCACCGCCGGCACGGTCCGCGGCTTCGACGGGCTCGACGTGACGCAGGCCGATCTCTGGAAGCGGCGCCTCGGCTACATGAGCCAGAGGTTCTCCCTCTACGTCGACCTGACGGTCGAGGAGAATCTCCGCTTCTTCGGGAGCGTCTACGGCCTCGGGAGCTCCCGCCTCGACGCGCGCGTGCAGGAGCTCTCGGAGCGGCTTCGCTTCACCCGCCTCCTCGGCACGCTCACCGAGTCGCTCTCCACCGGGATGCGGCAGCGGGTCGCCCTCGCCGCCGCCCTCCTGCACGAACCCCTCCTCCTCTTCCTCGACGAGCCGACCGGGGGCGTCGACCCCAGGGGGCGCCGCCTCTTCTGGGACCTCATCTACGAGCTCGCCGCCGAAAAGGGGATGACGGTCCTCGTCACGACCCACTACATGGACGAGGCCGAGCAGTGCGACGAGCTCGCTTTCATCCTGAACGGAGACCTCATCGCTCGCGGAGCGCCCCCCGCCCTCAAGCGGCGTCTCGCCGGCCGCCTCCTCGAGGTCGGCCTCGAGGACGCGCCCTTCGCCGCGCTGGAGGCCGTCCGGGGAGCCGCGCCCCTCGAGGACGCCTACCTCTTCGGCCTGAGGCTCCGCGTCCTCGCGCGGGAGGGCCGGGTCGCCGAGACGGCCGCGCTCGTGGCGCCGTTCGGGCCGGCGGTTCCCGCCGAGCCCTCGCTCGAGGACGTCTTCGTGGACCTCGCCCGCGGCTACGCCGAACGAAAGAAGGTGACGACGTGAAGCGCCTCCTCGCCCTGATGCGGAAGGAGTTCCTTCAGCTGAAGCGGGACACGATCACCCTCCGGATGATGGTGCTCATCCCGATCATGCAGACCCTCGTGTTCGGCTACGCGATCAACTACGACGTCAAGCACCTGAAGACGATCGTCCTCGACGAGGACGGCTCGTACGACAGCCGCGAGCTCGTCGCGAAGATGGCCGCGAGCCAGTACTTCGACGTCGTCGGGAGCGTGTCGTCGTTCGACGAGCTGCGCCGCGAGATGGACGCGGGCCGCGTCTCGACCGCCCTCGTCATCGACCGGGACTACGGGAAGAGCCGCCGCCGGGGCGTCCCCGCCCGCGCCCTCCTCGTCGTCAACGCCTCGGACACGACGACCTCGACGCAGGCGATGTCGATCGCAGCCGGCATTTCGAACCAGCTCTCCGTCCAGACCCTCGCGAAGAAGGCCGGATGGAAGGAAGCGTCGCTCCCCGTCGACCTTCGCGTCCGCCCCTGGTACAACCCCGACCTGAGGACGGCGACGTTCATCATCCCGGGCCTCATCGCGATCATCCTGACCTTCACGCTCATCCAGTTCACGGCCATGGCGATCGTGAGGGAGCGCGAGCGTGGCACTCTCGAGCAGCTCCAGGTCACCCCGGTGACGCGGCTCGAGATCATCCTGGGGAAGCTCTTTCCGTTCGTGCTGATCGGCGTCTTCCAGCTGACGCTCATCACCGTCCTGATGAGGTACCTGTTCGAGGTGCCGATCGCCGGGAGCGTCTTCCAGCTCTACCTCGCCGGCCTCCTCTTCATGGCCGCCGTCCTCGGCCTCGGGATGCTCCTCTCGACCGTGGCGAAGACCCAGATGCAGGCGATGCAGCTCTCCTTCCTCTTCCTCCTGCCCTTCGTCTTCCTCTCGGGCTACGTCTTCCCCATCGACGGCATGCCGAGGTTCTTCCAGCTCGTCACGTACCTCATCCCCGCCCGCTACTTCATCGACGTGATCCGCGGCATCGTCCTGCGCGGCGCAAGCCTCGCCGAGCTCTGGCAGCCGATGACCTGGCTCACCGCCTACACGGTCCTCATCATCGGCGCCGCCGTCTTCCGCTTCAAGAAGACCAACGACTGAAGAAACGGGGTCAGGTCTACCTTCTACGCTATACGGTTTCCCGTATAACGTAGAAGGTAGACCTGACCCCCTCTTCTGCCTGCGAACTGCCCGCCGAGCGAATCTCAGAGGTCGCGGAGGGCGGCGCCGAGCCGGCGGATCTCCTCGACGGAGTTGTAGTGGACCGCGCCGACGCGGACCATTCCTCCGGTCGCCTCGAGGCCGAGACGTTCGGTGACTCCGACCGCGTAGTAGTTGCCGTCCCAGACTCGGAAGCCCATCCGGCCGAGCTCCTCGGCGATCGCACGCGGGTGGCGGCCCCCCATCGTGAAGGAGAAGGTCGGGACGCGCGCGGCGAAGAGGGCGGGGTCGGAGATCCCGCGGATGGCCAGACCCGGAACGCCGTCGAGCGCCTCGAGGAGCGCGCGAGAGAGCCTCGCCTCGTACGCGTGGACTGCGGCCATCGCCGTCTTCAGCGTCAGGCGCCGGCCCGCGTATCGGCCGGCGAGAGGCTCGCGATGCGGTCCGCCGAACTGCTCCCCCACCCACTCGAGGTACTCGAGCGCGCCGAGCGTCCCGGCGACGGCCTCGAAGCTCTGCGTGCCGGTCTCCCAGCGGTCCGGCGGCTCGTCGCCCGCGGGCCGGACCTTGTAGGCGAAGGTCTTCTCGAGGAGGTCGTGCCGTCCCCAGAGGATCCCCAGGTGCGGACCGAAGAACTTGTAGGCCGAGCAGGCGAGGAAATCGGCCCCCGCCGCGACGACGTCGATCGGGCCGTGCGGCGCGTAGTGGACCGCGTCGACGTAGAGGAGCGCCCCCGCGGCGTGCGCCGCCTCGGCGGCCCCCTCGACGTCGTTCACCGTCCCGACGGAGTTCGACGCCCAGCCCACCGCCACGAGCCTCGTCCTTTCCGAGAGGAGGGACCGCAGCTCCTCGACGCTCCAGGTGCAGTCGGCCGGGTCGAAGTCGAGCCAGCGCACGGTCGCGCCGCGGTCCGCGGCCGCGAGGAGCCAGGGGGAGACGTTCGCGTCGTGGTCGAGGCGCGTCAGGACGACCTCGTCCCCCGGCTTCCAGTCGCGCGAGAGGCTCCGCGCCATCTGGAACGTCAGCGTCGTCATGTTCGGCCCGAAGACGATCTCCTCGGGCCGGTTCGCCCCGAGAAAATCCGCCGCGGCGGCGCGCGCCTCGGCGACGACGGCGTCCGACGCCCGACTCGCGGGGAAGGCGCCGCCGTGGTTCGCGTTCGTCTCGTGAAGGTAGCGAACGATCCGGTCGGTCACCTCGCGGGGGACCTGCGTGCCGCCGGGGTTGTCGAGGATCACGTCGCCGGAAGCGAGGGCGGGGAAACGGGAACGGACCGCGCCGTGGTCGAACATCCGGGAAGATTAGCGCGGAGAGGTCAGGAGCGCTTCCTCTCTCTCGCGAGCCGTTCGCGCAGGGCGCGGAGCTCCTCGAGGCGCCTTTTCGCCTCGGCCTCCCGGCCCGCCCCCTTCGGCAGGTAGTAGCGTCGGCCCGCCACCGCGTCGGGCAGGCAGGTCAGGCCCGCCGTCCCTACCGCCGTGTCGTGCGCATACACGTAGCCGGCGCCGTACCCTTCGCCCTTCATCAGCGTCGTCGGCGCGTTCAGGATCGCCTTCGGCGGGGGCTCGTTCGGCCGCTCGGCCACGTCTCTGGCGGCGGCGGAGTAGGCCGTGTAGAGGGCGTTCGACTTCGGCGCGAGGGCGAGGTAGACGGCTGCCTGGGCCAGGGCGAGGGCCCCCTCCGGCATCCCGAGGAAGTGGACCGCGTCGCGCGCCGCCATCGCGTGGCGCAGCGCGTTCGGGTCGGCGAGGCCGACGTCCTCCGTCGAGGCCCTCACGAGCCGGCGCGCCACGAAGAGCGGGTCCTCCCCTGCTTCGAGCATCCTCGCGAGCCAGTAGACCGAGGCGTCGGCGTCGGAGTCGCGGATCGACTTGTGGAGCGCCGAGATCAGGTTGTAGTGCTCCTCCCCCGACTTGTCGAAGAGGAGGGACTTCTTCGCGTAGATCTCCGCGAGGAGCGGCGCCGTCAGGACGGCCCCCTCCCCGGCGTGGTCGGCAGCGGTCTCGAGGGCGTTCAGCGCGCGCCTCGCGTCCCCGTCCGAAAAGGAGACGAGCCAGTCGACGGCCCCCTCCCCCAGGGAGACCCGGCCGCCGAGACCCCGCTCCGCGTCCTCCGCTGCGCGGTGGAGGATCTCGGAGAGGTCCTCCCTACCGAGCGGCGGCAGGACGACGACGCGCATCCGCGACAGGAGGGCTCCGTTCAGCTCGAACGAGGGGTTCTCGGTCGTCGCACCAACGAGCGTCGCCGCGCCCGACTCGACGTACGGCAGGAAGACGTCCTGCTGGGCGCGGTTGAAGCGGTGGATCTCGTCGACGAAGAGGAGCGTCCGCTCGCCCCGGGAGGCGAGCCGCTGCGACTCCTCGAGCACTTCCCGGATCTCCTTCACACCGGCGACGACGGCGGAGAAGGCCAGGAAGCGTGCCTTCGTCCGCGTGGCGATGATCCGCGCGAGCGTCGTCTTGCCGCTTCCCGGCGGCCCCCAGAGGACGAGGGAAGGGACGCGGTCGGCCGCGATCGCCTTCCCGAGGAGCGACGAGGGGCCGGCCACCGCGGCCGGCAGCCGCATCTCGGAGAGGTCGCGCGGCCGGAACCGCTCGGCCAGCGGCGCCCCGGAGGACGCCGCCGGCCGGTCCGGAAGGAAGTCGTCGAAGAGCTCGCCGCTCCGAGGCTTCACTCGCGGCTAGTGCGTGTGGGCCCCGAGCTGCTCCTCGAGCGCCTGGATGGCCGGGAGCCCCGGGTGTTCGGCCTTCAGGCGCGCGAATGCCGCGTCGGCCGCCGGGTGGTCGTGCTTGTCCATCGCGAGGACGACGACTTCGTTGTAGAGGGACTGCCAGTGTTTCGGGTCGATCGACCGGGCCTTCCGGAAGAGCTCCAGGGCCCGGTCGAGGTCCCCGAGGTTCCGGAGGGCCGTGCCGAGGTCCGTCAGGACGTTGGGATCGTCGGGACGGATCTTGAGGGCCCGCTCGTAGGCGTCGACCGCCTGCGCGTACTCGCGCGCGTCGTAGGCTGCGTTCCCGAGGTGGACGAGGGCGTCGTAGTCGCCCGGCTTGGCGTCCGCGGCGGCCTGCGCCTCCTGGAGGTGCTGCCTCACGGCCGGGTTGACCGCGGGCCGGCCCGGCATCTGGCCGGCACCGGGGCCGAGCGGGGGCGCGCCGGGGACGCCCGCGTGCGGATCGTCCGCCATCATCGCCGTCGGGTGCGGCGCGTGGCCGCGTCCCACGGTCTCGCCGACGATGTAGCCGCCGGCGAAGCCGACGAGAGCTCCCAGTGCGGCGAAGAGAATCCGGTCGCCCCAGCGGGGCGCGTGGGAGGCGGCGGCCGCCTCGCGCTTCGGACGAGCCGCGCCCCGGGTCTCGGGGCGCTCGGCGGGCGGAGCGGGAAGGTGATCGTCGTGGCTCAGGGGAAACCTCCGTCTTCGTCTTCGTCGGGAAGCAGGGTGGCTGACCACGTGCCGGCGACCGGACCTACCGCCGGGGCAATGGCCGTCGCCTCCCACGTGCCCGTTATGCGTCTGGCCTGCGGCTGGACGCGCCCGTAGAACGTCGCGTCGAATCCGCGCTCCGAGTCGATCCGCTGGAGAGAGACACGGTCCCCCACGTAGGTCCCGCGGAGTGAGCCGCGGAAACCGCCGTCGAGGACGTAGTCGCCTGAAAGGAGAGTGCCGTCGAGGACGAGCCGGTAGACCCCCTTGCGGCCTCCCGGGTCGATGACGGTCTGCCAGCGCCCGGTCACCGGGTCCCCGGGCCGCCTCGCGCTCAGGCGCCGCTTCGAGATCTCGTCCTGCAGGAGAGCGATTCGGCGCACCCGCTCGAGGAGTCGCGAGACGGCGGCCCGCCGGGACTCCTGCACCGCTCGGGCCCTCGTCTCCGCCTCCACGATCCGTTCCTCGTCGTCGCGGAGGGCGGAGGGCTCGAGCTCGCCCCCGCGAAGGGACTCGGCGAATCGCTGCCGGGCCGTGGCCGCGGCTCCGTCCGCGAGGGACGCCGCCGAAGTCAGGCGTTCGATCTCGGCCAGGTCCTCGAAGCGGGCCTTCCGTTCGAGGTCGAGCGCCGCGAGGAGGCTTTCCAGCGGCGGGTCGTGCCGCGCCGCGGAGGCCGCGGCGGCAACGCTCAGGACGAGGGCCAGGAGGAGGCCGGCCAGCGCTCGATGCGACATCGTCACGACTATACGGGAGCCGGGAAGCCGGCGTCGCGCTCCCGGGGGATCAGCGCGGCGAGGGCCCCAGGCTGCGGTGACGGGCGACGGACCGGTCGAGGGCCTTTTCGACGTCCTGCTCCACCTCCGCCTCGGAAGCCCCGTTGACCTGGGCGATCTCGGAGACGATGAGATACCGGGCCCGCTCGTACATCTTCTTCTCGCGGAAGGAGAGCGTCTTCTGCTTCTGGACCCAGTTGAGGTTCTTCAGCACGTCGGCGATGTCCGAGAGCCGGCCGGAGCGCATCCTGTCGAGGTTCTGCTTGAACCTCCCCTTCCAGTCGCCGTTCGACTGGAAGGTGCCGTCCTCCAGGACCTTGAAGACGACGCTCACGTCCTGCCGCCGGGTCAGGGGCCTGAGCCCCACCCTCTCGGAGTTCCCGACCGGCACCACGACCCGCGAGTTGTTCGCGAGGAGCCGGACCTGGTAGCAGGGGTGCGCGCCACCGTCGTAGACCGAGTCTCCGATGGTCTCGACGACTCCCACTCCGTGGTTCGGATAGACGAGCTTATCGCCGATGTTGAAACCCACCGGATCCGCCTCCTGCGCTGTCGGACCTGCAAGGTTACGCGCCCCGGGGTCGGGGGTCAATGGGCGTCCTGACATGGGCGTCGTGACGGGGAGGCCTTCGACGATCCGGGGCCGCGCGACGAGCCGCCCGGGAGACGATGCGGCCGCGCCCGCGAAGGCGTGGTGCCGGAGGAGGGACTCGAACCCTCATGAGCTTGCGCTCGGGGGATTTTGAGTCCCCTGCGTCTGCCGTTCCGCCACTCCGGCGCGGAACGCGGAGTCTAGCAGCGGGCCGTCAGGCCCACTCGACCCGGACCGCGGCGTGGAGGTGACCGAGAACCGCGCCCAGGAGGGCGCCGACGACGTTCCAGAAGACGTCGTTCACGTCGGCCGCCCGCGTCGGGAGGAAGAACTGGACCGTCTCGATCCCGACGCTGAAGACGAGACCGAAGAAGACGACCTCCGCGTGGTTCCTCCAGCGCGACCGTCCTCTGCCGTCCACGAACTTCCACGCGAGGAAGCCCCAGATCGCGAACATCACCAGGTTCCCGACGAGCCCGAGAAGGCCCAGGACGAAGCGGTTCGAGAAGACGCCGGCCTTCCCCGCGCTCAGGCGGAGGCGCGCCAGGTCGTCGAACGGGACGAGGTTCGTGACGACGCCCGGGCGGCCCTCGACGAGGAGCGTTCCCACGAGGACGAGGGCCGTGTACGCCAGGAGGAGAAAGCCCTGGGTCGCCTTCCCGACGACGAGGCGCCTCAAGGGCGTTCCTTCGGGGCCTGGTCCGGTCCGACGCCCCCCCGGACTCCCGCGAAGAGCCCCTCGGCCCCTTCCTGGACGAAGATGACGTACTTGAACCCGGCGCCCGCGAGGAGCTCGCAGGCCTGCCTCCCCGAGTCGCCGTCGTCGCCGACGACGACGACGGGCATCGACCGGTAGCGCTCCAGCTCACCCAGCCGGCCCGGGAGGTCTGAAAGCGGAATCTCGACGGCACCATTGAGTCTTCTCGACGCCGACGACCGGACGTCGACGACCGGGATCTCCCTCGAGTCGCGGAGCATCTCCCGGGCGACGGAGCCGCGCATCTCGCGGCACGGGGCGTCGACCCGGCGCGTCCCGGTACCGAGGCAGCCTGCCACCACGAGCGCGGACATCGCTGCGAGGAGGAAGCGGGCCTTCACTCCCCTGAGCTTACCGGAACCGGGGAGGGCCCCGCCCCCGCCCGCGAATGAACCGGATGCGTGATCCCCGACACGGGCCGTGAACACGGCGAGCCGCGGTACGTACGTTGCAAGGGTACAGAATGAGCATCCCCGCGCCGGGCCGGGTGGCCGAAATGGAGGACGCGGGACGCCTGGAGGAAGAAGAAATGAGACTGGCCCCGCGTTTCGCCCTGATCGCCCTCGCGGCGGCCCTGGCGGCTGCCGGCCCGGCTGCCGCCCAGGACCGGCGCGGCAGCGTCGAGATCACCCCCGTCATCGGAGGCACCTTCGGCGGGACGTTCGAATCCGGGACCCTCGCCTTCTACGACGGCGAGGCGGAGGCCAACGCCGAGGTCGCCTACGGCGCCCGGCTCGGCTTCACGGTTTCGCAGAACTTCGTGATCGAGGCGAGCTACCTGCAGTCGGACCCGAAGCTCGACCTGCGGGGCTCCGGTGCCATCGGCTCGCCCTCCCGGGAGATCGGCGAGATGCAGATGCGGCTGTACGAGCTGAACTTCCTCGTTCCCTGGGGCCGCGGCCGGGTCAACCCTTACTTCGTGACGGGCCTCGGCGTGCACACCTTCAAGCCCGTCATCCCCGGGCTCGCCACCTCGACCGACTCGCGCTTCACGATGAACATGGGCTTCGGCGTGAAGACGTTCGTCTCACCGAACTTCGGCTTCCGCTTCGAGGCCAAGGGGAGGACGACCTACATCAACAGCGGCGACGACGAGTACTACTGCGACGACTGGTGCGGCGATTACTACTACTACGGCGACAGCCAGTGGTACCTGACCGGCGAGGCGACGGCGGGCGTCATCTTCGCCTTCTGACCGCCCCGACCCCGACGCTCTTCAGGAGGCCCGGCGAACGACGATTCGCCGGGCCTCTGCGCCTTCCAGGGAAATCTCGACCCGCACGGCCTCCGGGCCCGCAGCCACCCCTTCCGGCCACTCCACGACGACGACGGCGCCCCGTTCCCGGGCCTCCTCGAGACCGAGGTCGTCGGTCGGGACGGGCGTCGAGCCCAGGAGCCGGTAGAGGTCGGCGTGCACGAGGAGGGGTGGCACCCCGGCAGGCCCGTACTCGTGGACGAGGGCGAACGTCGGCGAGGCGACCTCGCCGGATTCCGCTCCGAGGCCTTCGGCGATCCCCCGGACGAGCTCCGTCTTCCCCGCCCCGAGCGGACCGGAAAGGAGAACGAGATCCCCGCCCCGGAGCGCCCGACCCAGTTCCCGCCCCGCTTCACGCGTCTCCTCGACCGACCGGGAGACGACCTCGAAAGGAACCCCCCTCACCACGACGCGAACTCTGCGACGACCCGAATCGCTTCTCCGACCGTCTCCGCGACGTCGGAAGCCGTCAGCGCCTCCTCGCCGAGCCGCTCGGACGCGAGGTCGCCCGCCAGCCCGTGGAGATAGGCCCCGGCGCAGGCTGCATCCCAGGCCGAAAAGCCCCGGGCCAGGAGAGCCCCGACGACGCCCGTCAGGACGTCGCCCGTCCCTCCCGAGGCCATCCCCGGGTTCCCGGCGAGGACGCGGGCCGTCCTGCCGCCCGGCGCCGCCACGACCGATCGGCACCCTTTGAGGACGACGATCGCACCCGACCTCTCCGCGAGGCGGCGGGCCGAACCCTCTACGTCCTCGACGACGGCGGAAGCCGGGATTCCGAGAAGCCGGGAAGCCTCGCCGGGATGGGGGGTCAGGACCGTGGGGTGTCCCCGGCCGCGCAACGCCTCCGGCCGGCCCGAGAGGAGGTTCAAAGCGTCGGCGTCGAAGACGGCCGGGACTCCTGACGAAAGGGCCGACTCGACGAGCGCCATGGCTGCAGATTCGGTGCCCAGTCCCGGGCCGACGGCGAGCGCGGAGAGGCCTGCGGCGGGCAGGCGGGCCGCGGTCGTCGCCTCGGCGACCAGGCCGTGAATCGCCTCCCGGCTCGCCTCGTCCGCGACGACGACGACCTTGCCGGCGCCGCAGCGGAACGCCGCCCGGGCCGCGAGGGCCGCAGCGCCCGCCATTCCACTGGCGCCGCCGAGGATGCCGAGCGTTCCGAACGTCCCCTTGTGGGCCAGCGGCGAACGCCTCGGGAAGAGGGGCGCGACGTCGGCCGCCGTCACGGCCTCGGGGCCCTCGCCGTCTCCTCCGTCGGGGCCGAGGCCGATGTCGGCGACGACGACCCTTCCGCACGATGCGGCTCCGCTCGAGGAGAGATGGACGATCTTCGGAAAACCGAAGGTGACGGTCACGTCGGCCCGGACGTGAGGCCGGCCGCAGCTCCCCGAGCCGGCGTCGAGGCCCGAAGGGACGTCGACAGCGACGACGAAGGCCCGGCGCGACGAGACCAGGCCCACCGCGAGGGCCTGCAGCGAGCCCTCGTCGAGCGGCCGGGAGAGACCGGTGCCGAACAGGGCGTCCACCACGAGGGTGGCTCCGCGCAGCGGCTCGAGGCCCGCCGGCCCGTCCACCGCCACGACCTCCCCGCCTTCGGCCTCGAGCCGCGAGAGCATCGTGGCAGCGTCGCCCGCGACCCGGTCGCGGGGCCCGAGGAGGAGGACCTCCACCTCGCCGACGACGCGACTGCGTCGAAGGAGCCGGGCCGCGCCGAACCCGTCGCCGCCGTTGTTCCCCGGGCCGCACAGGACGACGACGCGCTCTCCCCGGAGCGGACGGGAGGCGATTGCGCGGGCGCATTCCCGCGCGACCGCCTCCGAGGCCCGCTCCATCAGGACGATCCCCGGCGTGCCGGCGGCGATCGCCCGCGCGTCCGCCTCCCGCGCCCGGGCGGCTCCGAAGGCCCTCAGGGGGCCTCCGGCTCCCCCGCGGGACGGGCGGCGGTCACCGGTGTCACCTCCCCGCCGGGCGGGACTCCGGCGGGAGGGCCGACACGAAGATCGACTCCTGGACGTAGCTGACGGTGTTCGTCGGTTCGTCCCGCACCGCGAGCGAGAGACGCTGGCTGCCGGGGATCATCAGGAGCCGAACGTCGTAGACGAAGTCGCGCCGCGAAACGTCTGCGAGGTCCTTCGACTCGAGCTCCACGGGGACGATCTGGGTGGCCAGGTCGGACTGCTTGCCGGCAGCGTCCACGACGATGAAGTAGAGGACCACCCTCCCCCGGGCGCGGGGCCCTTCGGGGAGCAGCGTGATCCGGCTGAACGGGACCCTGATCCGGATCGGGACGAGGTAGTTCTGGGCGTCCGCAGGGGCCGGCTGTCCCACCTCGATCCCCACGGCGAGCGGATTGTCGTCGCGCGCGAAGTAGAGGGCCGACGTGACGCCCTCGGTGATCCGCGTCTCGAGCCCTTTCTCGAAGTAGCTCCGCCGCGAGCGCGCCACGAGGCCCTTCTGCTTCATCTTCACGTCGACCTTGCGCGGGCGGTCGCCTCCCGACTTCAGGCTCCGGTAGCCGACGGAGTAGTAGGACGTGTAGTCGGCCCTCATGTCGTTCAGGGGCGTCGTCACGTCGTTGCGGTTCAGGATGGCCCGGCCGCCCGTCTCCTCGGCCATCAGCTGGAGCATCGACTGCATGTTCGTCCGCTCGATGAAGTGGTCGAGCTTCGCCCCGGTCGTGCGGTTCTCGGCGCTGATGCTGGAGTCGACCGAGAGGCCGGACGAGTCGACCATGTACATCGACACCCCCGCGGAGTTCGCGGCCCGGATGATCCCGAGGTACGCGGGCGTCTTGTCGAACTCGAACTGCGACAGGCCTCCGGTCTGGGTCCGGAACTTGTCCTGGACGTACTTGAAGACCTCGGCGCCCGGGGACTGGGGCAGCCCCTCGGAGACGTGGAGGAGGATCTTGCGGCCCTCGACGCCCGCGAGCTGGTCGACCGTCTTCTTCAGGGCGTCGACGGTGAAGTCGATGTCGTTCTTGTACGAGTTGGCGTAGGACCGCGCCTCGATGAACGCCTCGTTCTCGCTCTGGGCGTCGTCGATCCGGCGCAGGATGTCCGCCCTTTCCGACAGGCGCGTCTGCCCGAGCGTCGAGAGGTCCTCCTGCTGCTTGAGGACGTCGGAGATCTCGCGGCCGTCGTTCGTGAACTTGCGGCGGACCTTCAGCGACCGGTCCCACGTGACGACCATCGCCTCGACGTTGTCCTTGACGTTCTCGCGGACCCACGCCTGGACGTGCCGGAGGACCCGGTTCCGGTTGAAGGGCTGGAGGCTGAGGTTGTCGATGAAGATCACGATCCGGGTCCGAGGCACCGGGAGGGGGGCCACCGCGGGGTCGGCGGGCGCGGGGGCCGGCGTCGCGATCGGAGAGGGCGCGGGAACGGGCGCCGGCGCGGGCGCGGCCGGCGGGTCGACTCCCGGAATCGCCTCGTCTCCGAAGAACACCACCCTCCCGCCGTCGACGGCGTAGAAGTTCGTGAGCGGCTGCAGGACGCCGTCCTCGTAGACCTCGAAGTCCTCCCTCGTCAGCCCCCGTATCCGGTTGCCCTTCCGGTCCGTCACGACCACGTCGAGATTCGTCACGGTGACGTCCACGTTCCTCACGAGGGGACCGGATCTCGGGGTCGGGGTCGGCACGGCCCCCGGGAGAGGGAATGCAGGCAGAACCGCGAGAATCGCGGCGACGACGACGGGCGATGCGGGCCTTGAAGGAACCATGGGCGCATTCTACGGATGTCGCCCGGCGCGCCTCGGAATCGGGGTTCGACAGGACTGCCACGGTCCCCGATCCGCCCGGCTGGAGCGGAGTTTTCCGCTTGCACTTCGCCCCGTGCTCCGTGAGAATGACCGCCTCGAATGACGGCCGCCCCGGGCGCCGGTGGGCGCGCGGACGTTCCGAGAGGTCGAGGGAAGATCCGGAGGTCGGGGCTGAAAAAGCCGCAGCTTGGAACGGACGCGGACGGGGAGAATGGCGGGGTGCGCGCGGACGCGGACTTCGCCGGGCCTCTCTGCTCCTACGTCGAATCCGTCCACCGGGAGCCGATGTCTCCCGAGGGTGGCGTGCGGTGACCGGCAGCTTCGATTCCCGGCGCGACACCTTTTCGGGACGCAAACCCAGCGCTGACCGGAACGAGCGGGCGACGGGGAGCAGCGAAGAATATGTCTGACCGGGAACGGAACGGTGGTCTCCCGGGTCTCAGGACCGCGGGCACCGTGGGTGCGCGAAAGGAGAGAGAGCCGATGACCGGAATCAGGACGGGGAGCGAAGCCCGGACCAGCCTCCGGAGCCGACTTCGCCGCGTGATGGCGGTCGGCGGGCTCGCCCTGCTGGCGACGACGACTACGGGATGCGAGAGAGTCGTCGAACAGTTCAAGGCGAAGCAGACGATCCGCAAGGGCAACGCCTACTTCAAGGAGCAGCTCTACGAGGACGCCCTGAAGCAGTACGAGGAGGCGATGAGGCTCGACCCGGGCGAGATCCGGATCAAGAAGTTCGTCGCCATGGCCAACATGGCCCTGTACAACCCGGGCTCCGAGCACGAGAAGGACATCAAGGCCCTCGAGACGTCGATCAAGTACTTCAAGGAGTACCTGGCGGCGAAGCCGGAGGACCAGGGCGCGGCGAAGTTCCTGGTCACGACCTACATGAACTCCCGGCGCTACGACGACGCCATCGACTACTTCAAGGGATGGCTCCAGAAGCACAAGGACGACACCCAGGCCGTCCAGACCATCGCGATGCTCTATGCCAAGAAGGGCGATTTCGACCAGTCGATGCAGTGGCAGGAGAACCTCGCCAAGCTCGACCCGACGAACGCCGAGGTCTTCTACACCATCGGGGTCACCTGCTGGGACAAGTCCTACAACACCCCGATGGACGAGATGGACGGCGAAGCCCGCAAGGCTATGATCGACAAGGGCATGGCGGCGCTCGAGAAGGCCAACTCGCTCCGCGAGGACTACTTCGAGGCGATGCTCTACGTGAACCTGCTCTATCGGGAGTACGCCAAGCTCGAGAACGACCCGACGAAGAAGGAGGAGCTCCTCGCCCAGGCCACGGAGTGGCAGAAGAAGGCCCTCGCCGCGCGCGACCGCGTCAAGCAGAAGGAGCGCGAGGAAGCGGCCAGGAAGAACCCGCTCGAGGCGATCTGACGAGCCCGGGCTAGAGGACCGCGATCATGTTCGAAACCTCCCTCATCGAGTCGAAGAAGCAGCAGGCGACCGGGAGCCGCTGGCTCTCGGTTCCGATGTCCATCTTCCTTCACTTCGTCATCGGCGGAGCCGTCCTGGCCGCCTCGATGTGGTACATCGAGGAGATCCCCGAGCCGCCGATCCCCATCACGTTCTACACCGAGGCCGCGCCTCCCCCGCCGCCGCCTCCTCCGCCTCCCAAGGCCGCGGCCCCCAAGGCCACGCCCAAGGTCGAGCCGGTGAAGGCCGACGCGAACATGGCGCCCATGATCGTCCCCGACGTCCTCCCGGTCGCCCCCTCGGAGCCCGACGACTCGTCCGGCATGGAGGGCGGCGTCGAGGGCGGCGTCGAGGGCGGTGTCGAAGGCGGTGTCATGGGCGGCGTCCTCGGCGGCGTCAAGGGCGGCGTCCTCGGCGGAGCGGCCGAGGTCGAGGCGCCCCTGCGGGTCGGCGGCGACGTCAAGGAGCCCGTCGAGATCTCCCGCGTCCAGCCGGTCTACCCCGAGGCGGCCCGGAAGGCCCGTCTCCAGGGAATCGTCATCCTCGAGGCCATCATCACGAAGGACGGCGGCGTCGACTCGGTCCGCGTCCTGCGTGGCATCAATCCGCTGCTCGACAACGCCGCCATGCGCGCCGTGCAGCAGTGGAAATACAAGCCAGCGACCTTCAACGGCCGTCCGGTCCCGGTCTACCTGACCGTGACCGTGACCTTCAAGCTCCAGTAAACGCGAACGCGATCGCAAGCGACGCTCAAATTCAACAAGGAGGATCTCGTACCATGGAAATGGATCTCGGACACATTTGGGCCCAGATGTCCTTCGCCGTGAAGGCCATCATGCTGATTCTCGTCTTCATGTCGGTCTACTCGCTCGGCGTCTCCCTGGAGCGCTGGTGGGCCTTCCGGGTCGCGAAGAAGCAGTCGGTGAAGTTCGCCCTCGAGATCGGCCCCCTCCTCAAGCAGGAGAAGCTGAAGGAGGCGATCGACCTCGCCAAGAAGTACAAGGGCAGCCACGTCGCCAAGGTCGTCTCTCCCGGCCTTCTCGAGTTCGCCTACGAGGCCCACGGCGGCAGCGTGGCCGGCCACGACGTCGTCGCGGCCGCCGAGCGCGCCATCGCCCGTGCCGCCATGATGACCGGCGCCGACATGCGCCGCGGTCTCGGCGGGCTCGCCACGATCGCCACGACGTCGGTCTTCGTCGGCCTCCTGGCGACGGTCATCGGCATCATCCGCGCCTTCCAGGGCATGGCCACCTCCGGCACCGGCGGCCTCGGCGCCGTCTCCGCGGGTATCGCGGAAGCCCTCATCGGGACGGCCCTCGGCCTCTTCGTCGCCATCCCGGCCGTCTGGCTCTACAACTACTTCCTCAACAAGATCGAGCGTTTCAACATCGAGATGTCGAACTCCTCCTCGGAGCTCGTCGACTACTTCATCAAGAGGATGGGCTCCCGGGCGGCCTGAGGAGAGCTTGCCGGGACTCGCCCGGCGGGCTCCCCTCGGAACTGAACGGAGGACACGACGATGGGAATGGAAGACTTCGGAGGCCGGCACGAGACGAAGAGTGAGATCAACGTCACTCCCCTCGTCGACGTCATGCTGGTTCTCCTCATCATCTTCATGGTCATCACGCCCATGCTGCAGAAGGGCAAGCCCGTGCTGCTGCCCCAGACGGACCAGCCCGACAAGAAACCCGAGACGGACAAGGAGCTGCTCATCAGCGTCCAGTCCGACAAGATGATCTTCATCGACGCCAAGTGGTACCCCGAACCGGAGTTCGCCGCGAAGATGCGCGAGTACGGCGACCGCTCCGGGGCCAGCAAGGACGTTCTCATCAAGGCCGACAAGCAGCTCTCCTACGGCGACGTCAAGAAGGTCATGCGGATGATCAAGGACGGCGGCTTCGAGAAGATCGCCCTGATCACCGAGCGGAAGTCGGAAAACTAGGAGGGGCATGACATGGGAATGGATGTCGGGGGTTCCAAAGGCGGACCCAAGTCGGAAATCAACGTCACGCCCCTCGTGGACGTCATGCTCGTGCTGCTGATCATCTTCATGATCCTGCAGCCGATGCTCCAGATGGGATACGAAGTCAACGTACCGCCGAACGCACCGGCGAACGTGCTCCAGGAAGCGAACCCGGACCAGATCATCGTCTCGCTGACGGCGAACAACGAGATCTACCTCAACAAGGAGAGGGTCGAGCGGCAGAACCTGCCGATCCGCCTCCAGGAGGTCCTCCGCAATCGCGGCAACAGGCCGGTCTTCTTCTCGTGCGAGGACGTCGTCAAGTACGACGAGGCCATGAAGATCATGGACGTCGTCCGAAGCAACGGCGCGAAGAACATCGGCATCGTTCTCGACTGGGTCAACCCGCTGGAGCAGGTCGCCCCGCAAGGCTGAAACCCGCTTCAGGCGGCTTCGGTCGCCCGGCGCGCCTTTCGACGTCCCCGGCCCCTTCGGGCCGGGGACGTTTCTCTTGGGCCCTCGCGCAGGGAGGCGAACGTCCCGGGGCGGAGCCACCCCTCCCCCGCCCCCCGGATCTCGACGTGCCCGCCCGCGACGGAACGCCGGGCGGCTCTGACCCCTCGACGGCGGAACACTTCCCGGTCGGCCCTGGCCTCCCGGTGGGAAGTGCCGGTCTCAGCCCTTCGCGCAGTGCCCGGCCTGCCCGCGAAAAGGCCCCGGTTCTCACCGGGGCCTCACCGAACGCCACGATGCCCGCACCGCGGGCGAAACGCCTCAGAGCATCGTCGCGATGACCAGGGCGATGACCGACATCAGCTTGAGCAGGATGTTGAGCGACGGGCCCGAGGTGTCCTTGAAGGGGTCGCCGACGGTGTCGCCGACGACGGCCGCCTTGTGCGGGTCGGAACCCTTGTAGTACTTGCGCCCGTCGATCTCGACGCCCTCTTCGAACATCTTCTTGGCGTTGTCCCAGGCGCCGCCCGAGTTCGACTGGAAGATCGCGAGGAGGACGCCCGTCGCCGTCACGCCCGCGAGGACCCCGCCGAGCATCTCGGCCCCGGAGCCGAGGCCGAAGAGCCTCGGGCCGAATCCGACCGCGACGGGGACGATGACCGCGAGGAGCCCCGGCGCGACCATCTCCTTGATGGCCGCCGTGGTCGAGATCTCGACGCACCTGCCGTACTCGGCCTTCCCCAGCGCGTCCTCGAAGACCTGCTGGTCCTCGATCGGCCAGTCCTTGAAGTCCTTGCCGGAGTGGGCGTCCATCGCGAAGATCGCCGCCTTGAGCGCGGGGATCTCGGAGAACTGGCGGCGGACCTCCTGGATCATCGCCATCGCGGCCCGGCCGACGGCCGCCATCGCCATCGAGGAGAAGAGGAACGGCATCATCGCCCCGACGAAGAGGCCCGCCATCACCTCGGCCTTCGACACGTCGATGGACTTCAGCTGGGCCGCCGTCATGAAGGCGCCGAAGAGGGCCAGCGCGGTGAGCGCCGCCGACCCGATCGCGAAGCCCTTGCCGATCGCGGCGGTCGTGTTCCCCACGGCGTCGAGCTTGTCGGTCCGCTTCCGGACGTCCTTCGGGAGCTCGGCCATCTCGGCGATGCCGCCGGCGTTGTCGGAGATCGGCCCGTAGGCGTCGACGGCGAGCTGGATGCCGGTGTTCGACAGCATGCCGACGGCGGCGATCGCGATGCCGTAGAGCCCGCCGAAGTGGAAGGCGCCGATGATCGACGCGGCCAGGATGAGGATCGGCCAGGCCGTGGAGCGCATTCCGACGCCGAGGCCCGCGATGATGTTCGTCGCCGCCCCGGTGACCGACTGGCGGGCGATCGAGACCACGGGGCCGGTCCCCGTGCCGGTGTAGTGCTCGGTGAGCATGCCGATCGCGAGGCCCGCGGCGAGCCCGATGACGGTCGAGAAGAAGACCCCGAGGGACGTCACGGTCCGCTCGGCCCCGTAGAGGAGGTCGTCGAAGACGAAGCTCTCGGGGAGCATCCCGGTGATGATGAAGTAGGAGAGGACGACCATCACGATCGAGGAGCCGAACTCCCCGGTGTTGAGGGCCCTCTGCGGGGAGCCCCCCTCCTTCACGCGGACGAAGAAGGTCCCGACGATCGACGTCAGGATGCCGACGCCCGCCAGGGCGAGGGGCAGGAGGACCGCCGAGAGGCCGTCGTAGCCGTCCGCCGTGAAGGGCTGCCCCGTACCGAGCCGGCCCGCCATGAAGGCCGCGCCGAGGACCATCGAGCCGACGATCGAGCCGACGTACGACTCGAAGAGGTCGGCGCCCATGCCGGCGACGTCGCCGACGTTGTCGCCGACGTTGTCGGCGATCGTGGCGGGGTTCAGGGGATGGTCCTCGGGGATCCCCGCCTCGACCTTCCCGACGAGGTCCGCTCCCACGTCGGCCGCCTTCGTGTAGATGCCGCCCCCGACGCGGGCGAAGAGCGCGATCGAGCTGGCGCCGAACGAGAAGCCGGTGATCACGGCGATCGTCCGGTTCACGTCCCCGTCGAAGTACTTCGAGAAGAGGAGGAAGCAGGTGCCGAGTCCCACCACGCCGAGGCCGACGACGCCCATGCCCATGACCGACCCGCCGGCGAATGCGATCTCGAGCGCCGGGCCGAGGCCCCTGCGGGCGGCCTGCGTCGTCCTCACGTTCGCGTTCGTCGCGACCTTCATCCCGATGAAGCCGGCGAGGGCCGAGCAGAGGGCGCCGGCGACGAACGCGACGGCGATCAGGGGGTGGGACTCCTTCTGCGAGGCTCCCGAGATCCCAAGGAGAACGGCGACGACGAGGACGAAGATGCCGAGGACCCTGTACTCGGCCCGGAGAAAGGCCATCGCACCCTGCTGGATCGCGGCGGCGATCTTCACCATCCGGTCGTTGCCGGGATCCTGGCGGGCCACCCACCTCGACTTCAGCCACGTGTAGAGAAGGCCCGCGAGCCCGAACAGGGGGACGAGATAGACCAGCGTCTTTGCGTTCATGCGCCTCCGCTCCGAAATCGTGCCTGGGGAGCCGGACGGCTCCGGACCGGCGGATGGTCTCACGGCCCGCCCGGGAGGCCAAGACTCGGCCTCCTTCGCGGCACGGGCCGAAACGGCGTGATCAGAGCAGGAGCGCGAAGACCTCGTTCGAAAGGAGGACACCCCTGCGGGTCAACCGCACCTTCCCCCGTTCCCGGAGCAGGAGGCCCGCTTCGAACGCGTCCTCGAGCCGCCCGCGCTCGTCCGAGGGAAGAGTCGCGCGAGCGCTCTCGAAGTCCTTTTCCGGGACCCCTTCGGCCAGCCGGAGGCCGAGGAGAACCGCCTCGCGATCCGCGGGCCCGGCCGGCAGGTCCTCCTCCGCGACGAAGGCCGTCCCCCTTCCCGCGACGGCGGCGACGTAGGCGGGGATCGAGCCGACGTTCGTCCGGCGCACCGCTCCGTCGAAGGAGGCCGCGGAGACGCCCAGCGCCAGGACGGGCTCCCTCTTCCAGTACTTCAGGTTGTGACGGCTCTCCTCGCCGGGCCGGGCCCAGTTGGAGGTCTCGTAGCGAGGAAGCCCCGCCGCGCCGCAGAGGTCGTCGACCTCTTCCCATCGCGCGACGGTCTCCTCGTCTCCGGCGAAAAGGCCCGGGGCGGCTTCCCTCATCGCGACCAGCTTCGGAGCCTTGTCGATCTCGAGGAGATAGACCGAGACGTGGCCGATTCCCTCTGCCAGGAGCGCCCGCAGGCCCTCTCTCAGGCTCCGCCGGGTCTGCCCCGGAATGCCGATCATCAGGTCGGCCGACACCCTGAGGCCGAGCGCGACGGCCGCCTTCACGGCCCGGATCGCCGACGCGGCGTCGTGCCGTCTCTCCAGGGGCATCAGCTCGGAGTCGCACAGCGACTGGACTCCCACCGAGAGGCGATTCACGCCCAGCCCGGCGAGCGCCGCGAGACGCTCCGCGGAAAGGTCGTCGGGGTTGGCCTCGGCGGTCACCTCCGCCCCTTCCGCCACGCCGACACCCTCGCGGAGGGCCTCGAGGACCCGTTCCAGGCTCTCCGGAGCGACGAAGGACGGGGTCCCGCCACCGAAGTAGACCGTGTCGAACGGCCCGTCGACCTCCCCGGCCCGAGCCCGGGTCTCCCGGACGACCGCGTCGAAGTAGGACCCTTCCGTGTCGCGCCCTGTAACGGCCACGAAAGAGCAATACGAGCAGCGGTACGCGCAGTAGGGCACGTGGACGTAGGCGCCGGGCCGCGCGGTCACGAGCCGAGGAGGGCGCGCAACCGCTCGTCGCGCGAGGAAGCGGCGGTGGCGCCGAGGAGCTTCTCGACGTACTTCGCGAGAATGTCCACCTCGACGTTGACGAGGTCCCCCGGCCTTCGGCGCGAGAGGTTCGTTGCGCGATACGTCTCGGGGATCACGGCGACCGAGAGCTCGCCGGCGTCGAGCGAGGCCACCGTCAGGGAGACTCCGTCGAGCGCGATCGAGCCCTTCCCGACGACGTACCTCGCCCACGGCTCCCCCAGCCGTACGCCCAGCGTCCAGAAGCCGCCCGCGCTCTCCAGGCGGGTCACCGCGGCCGTGGCGTCGATGTGACCCTGGACGTAGTGCCCGCCGAGGCGTGCGCCGACCGCGAGCGCCCTCTCGAGGTTGACGAGGTCGCCCGGACGGAGCGCCCCGAGCGTGGAGCGATCGAGGGTCTCCTCGGAGACGTCGAACCGCAGGCGGCCTGCGACCTCCGACGGGACCGACGTGAGGCAGACGCCGGAGACGCAGATGCTCTCTCCGCGAACGACGGCCTCGAAGCTCTCCGGGGTCTCGACCTCGAGGCGCGCTCCCCCGGCCTGCCGGTGGAAGACCCGGACCGCGGAGGCCGCCTCGACGAGTCCCGTGAACACGGTGCCATCCTACGACGCGGCCGGCCAGGAGACGCGGCCGGTGACGCGAAATCCGTCGCCGAGGGGCCCGACCTCGAGCCCCGAGAGCCGCGGGGCCTCGGCGAGACCCGGGAAGCCCGTCCCGGCCAGGACCGACGGCGCGCCGCGCCCGCCGAGGAGAATCGGGGCGTGGTACCCCGTGACGCGGTCCGCCAGGCGGGCCTCGAGAAAGCCCCAGGCCGTTTCCCCGCCCCCTTCGACGAGGAGGGACCGGACCTCCTCGCGGGCGAGCTCGGCGAGGAGCGCCCGGAGGTCGACGAGGCCCGGGATGGCGGCCGGAAGGGAAAGGACCCGGACGCCGCCCTCCCGGAACGGGACGAGCCGCGGGTCGTCGGCGGACGCGGCCGTGGCGAGCCAGACTTCCCCCGGGGCCTCCCGCGTGAAGACTCTCCGGTCCGGCGCGACCCTGAGGCGCCCGTCGACGACGATCCGCCGGTGCGGCAGGATCGAGCGGTTCAGCCCGGCACGCCGGGTCAGGGCCGGGTCATCGGCGATGACCGTCCCCGCCCCGACGAGGATCGCGTCGCACTCCTCGCGCAGGCGCATCCCGTCGTCGCGAGCCTCCTGGCCGGTGATCCAGCGACTCTGGCCGGCCGACGTCGCGATCTTCCCGTCGAGCGTCGCACCCCACTTCAGGTGGACGAACGGCCTCCCCTCGCGCACCGATACGAGGAACGGCTCGTTCAGCCGCTCGGCGCGGTCCGCGCAGGGACCGGTCTCGGTGGCGACACCGGCCGACCGGAGCCGCTCCCGCCCCTTCCCCGCCGTCCGGGGATCGGGGTCGAGCGTCGAGAAGACGACCCGCGCCACGCCGGCCTCGACGAGGGCGTCGGCGCAAGGGGGGGTCCTCCCGTGGTGCGCGCACGGCTCGAGGTTCAGGCAGACGGTCGCGCCCCGGGCGCGGCTCCCGGCCTCGGCGAGGGCGACCACCTCCGCGTGCGGTCCGCCCGCGCGTTCGTGCCACCCCTCTCCGACGTGCTCCCCGCCGGGCGCCACGACGACCGCGCCGACCCGCGGGTTCGGCGACGAGCTGTAGCGTCCCCGCTCCGCGAGCTCGAAGACCCTCTCGAAAGCGCATGCGAGGTCAGTCATCGATCAGGGCGGAGGCGAAGCCTGCCGGGTCGAAGTCGAGGAGGTCCTCGGCGGTCTCGCCGACGCCGACGTACCGCACCGGGAGATTCAGCTCGCGGACGATCGCGAGGATGACGCCCCCCCGCGCCGTCCCGTCCATCTTCGTCAGGACCAGGCCCGTGACGCCGGCGGCCCGGAGGAACTCCCGGGCCTGCGCGAGCCCGTTCATCCCGGTCACGGCGTCCAGGACGAGGAGGACCTCGTGGGGCGCTCCCGCGATCTCGCGGCCCGCGATCCGCCGGACCTTCGTGAGCTCCTCCATCAGGTTGTGCTTCGTGTGCAGGCGCCCCGCCGTGTCGACGAGGAGGAGGTCGGCGCCGCGCGCCTTCGCCGTGACGCACGCGTCGAAGACGACCGCGGCCGGGTCGGCGCCGGGCCGGTGCTTCACGAGAGGGATCCCGATCCGTCCCGCCCAGACCTCGAGCTGGTCGATCGCGGCGGCCCGGAACGTGTCGGCGGCTGCGAGGACGGGCCGGCCGCCGGCCGCGGCGGCCCGCTGGGCCAGCTTGGCGGCCGTCGTCGTCTTGCCGGTCCCGTTCACGCCGACCAGCAGGACGACGCGCGGCTGGCCCGGGAGGGGCGTGCCCGAGGGAGGCCCGGGAATCGAGAGTCGCTTCTCGATCTCGGCCTTCAGGACCCGGCGGACGACGTCCGCCTCTTCGGAGTCTCTCCGTCCGGCCTCGACGCGGACCGCCTCCACGAGCTCGGCGGCCGTCGCCGGTCCGACGTCGGCGGCGATGAGCGCCTCCTCGAGGGCCTCCAGCGCCTTCGGGTCCGGCGAGAACCGGGACTTGATCGCGTCGCCGACGCGCGCGATCAGCTCGGTGTGGGTCATGAAGAGCCCGCGCTTCAGGCGGGCCATCAGCGACGGCTTGGCGACCTCGGCCACGACGTCCCGCTCCCTCAGCCGATCTCTGCGGCGAGACGCTGCCGGGCGGTGGCGAGGGCCCGCCGCGCCGCCGACGGAAGGCCTCCCTGCCCGAAGAGCGCGAGGACGAAATACCCGTCCTTCACGGGCGTCGCCACGACGCGCCCCCCCTCGAAGTCGAGGGCCAGCTCGGTCACCTCGCCCAGCCCGCCTCCGTCCGCCGCCCGCGCCAGGTCCACCATCCAGACCGAGTGATAGGCGCCGAGAGTCTCGATCAACGTCGAGTCCCCGAGGCTGGCGATCTCCTGCCCCTGCGGGTCGAGGAAGGCGACGGCCCGCGCGCCGGGCGCGTCGAGGACCGGGAGGAGGACGTCGTGGAAGCTCATCGTTCCCTCCCCGGCTGATACGACTCTCCACCGAGGAAACGACGGGCCCTCCTCGCCTCCTCGCTCTCGGGCGCCGCCTGCACGGTCCGCTCCATGTAGCGGACGGCCAGGTCGCGCCGGTCGGTCGTCAGGAGGCAGAGCGCGGCGTTGTAGTTCGAGACGGGGTCCTTCGGCTCCTCGCGCAGGACGAGGAGGAAGTCCTCGAGAGCGCCCCTGAAGTCCTCGAGCTTCATTCGCGCGAGGCCGCGCTCCCGGGCCGCCTTCGTGTAGCCCGCGTCGTCGGCGAGAACGGTCGTCAGCTCCCTCTCGGCCTCCGCCCAGCGGAGCTGACGGGATCGAAGCAGCCCGAGGTTGAAGCGGGCGTTGACGTGCTCGGCGCTCTTCGGCTGCGCGAGGACCGCCAGGAAGTCCGTTTCGGCGTCCTCGAGCTTTCCGGCCTCCATCGCCGCGACTCCCCTGTTGTTGAGCGCCTCGACGAGGCTCGGCTCCAGGCCCAGGGCCTCCGAGAAGAGCCTCGTCGCGTTCGTGTAGTCCTTCCGGTAGAGGTAGGCGAGGCCGAGAGCGTTGGCGACCTCCCCGTTCCGCGGGTAGGCGAGGCGGGCCTGGTTGAGGAGGTTGATCGCCTCGTCGACGCGCCCTTCGCGGAGCATCGAGAGGCCGTTGCGGTAGTCGACGAGATCGGCCGTCATCAGGCTCGGCTCGGTCGCCTTCCGGTCGGCCTCCAGCGCGCTCTCCATCGTGCTCTTGCAGGCGGGGGAAGAGAGAAGGGCGGCGAGAGCCAGCGCGAGACGCGTCCGCCTCACGCGACCACCGCCAGTCGCGCCGCCTCGCCGACGACCTCCAGGTCGTGGTTCTCGAGCGCTTTCTCGAGGGCCTCGATCACTCGGGCGTCGTAGCGGGTTCCGGAGAAGGTCCTGATGCGGGAGACCACGTAGTCGCTGTTCATCGCTTTCTGGTAGGGGCGCGTCGTCGTCATGGCGTCGAAGGTGTCGGCCACCGAGATGATCCGCGCGAGCATCGGGATCTCCTCGGCCCTGAGGCCGTCGGGGTAGCCGGTTCCGTCCCACTTCTCATGGTGGTACTTCATCCCGGGGATGATCCACTTCATCTGCGGGATCTGCCCCATTATGAGCGCTCCCTTCACCGGGTGCAGCTTCATGATCTCGAACTCGTCGTCCGTCAGCGCCGTCGGCTTGCGCAGGATCCGGTCGTCGATGCCGATCTTGCCGACGTCGTGGAGCAGGGCGGCGATGCGCACCATCTTGACCTCGTCCGCCGGCAGGCCCATGTGGCGCGCGATCGCGACCGAGTAGCGGGCCACGCGCTCGGAGTGCCCCCGGGTGTACGGGTCCTTCGCGTCGACGGCCGCCGCGAGGGCGCGGATCGAGTTGAGGAAGAGCTCCTGGTTCTCCCGGGCCGCGAGCTTCAGCTTTCCGATCGACGTCTCGAGCTCGGCGCCCATGTGGTTGAAGCCTTCCGCGAGCTCGGCCAGCTCGAACGTCCCCGGGATGTCGACCCGCTGCGACAGGTCGCCTTCCGACATCCTCCGGACGGAGTCGGCCAGGGCGCGCACGGGACGCGAGAGGGCGCTGGCGGCGAGGACGGCGGCGAGCACCGCGAAGGCGACCGCGAGCGCCGCCACCAGCCACGAGGTCCGGGTCATCTGCGTCGCCGCCGCGAAGGCCCGCGCGACGTCCTTCTCTACGAGGACCCCCCAGTCGGGAAGGTTCGGCCCGGGGCCCACCGGAGAGACCGTGCCGAGGACCCGCCGCGCCGTCGGGCCCTCCCCCTGCGTGTAAGTGCGGGTCAGCCGGACCGGGTGCTGCACGAACTCGGCGACGAGCTCGACCTTCAGGAGCGGCTTCCCGCCTTGGACGGCCAGCGGATCGCTCGTGAGGACGAGGTTCCCGCGCCGGTCGACGACGTACGCCACGAGGTCCCGCTTTCGTTCGAGCTCCAGGAGAGTCCCTATGGGCGCGAGTGAGACGAAGGCCTCGACGACCCCGATCACGCCCCCCCTCGAGTCCGAGACGGGCACGGCCATGACGATCCCCGGGTCGGGAAGCGAAGGGACGCGGAGCGCTTCGCCGATGTAGACCGTCCCGCGCAGGGCCGCCTCGAAGGCCCGGTTCAGCTCGACCTCCAGCGCCTCGTCCAGGACCTCCGTAGGCTGGATCACGCCGCCGAGCCGGTTGTCGTCGAGGGCCCGGAGGACGAGAAAGCTCGGCTCGGCATCGCGATAGCGGGCGATCCGCGCCGTCCGGCCGACGAACGCAAAGGGGTCCTCGTTCGGCGCCACGGAGAGGGCCAGCTCGAGGCCGTCCCCGATCTTGGTGACCTGGACGAGCATCCGTCTCACGTAGCTCTCGATGCCGTCCGAGAGCGTGACGGCGCTCCGCGTCAGGTACTGCTTCTCGGCCGTCTCGAGCGCCTCGCGGTTGATCGACACCAGCCGGACGGCCGAGAGGGCGAGCGGCACGATCGACACGACGACCAGCACCACGATCAGGGCGGTGACGATCCGCAGCCGGGGCCGGCGAGGCAGGGGAACCACGCCGTGATTCTAGCCGCCGTCGCCGTCCGGGAGACTCGCCACGAGCTCGCCGGCGGAGACCCGCGTCAGGCGCGGGCGCCCGGGGCCTTCCAGGAGAACGGCCTGGAGGCCCGACCTGTCCCGCTTCTTGTCGGCGGCGAGGAAAGAGGGCCACTGCCGGCGGACCGCCGTCGGGATCGGCGGCGGCCGGAGAATCCCCGTCACCCGCCGGGCGGCCTCTTCCGCGGCACGGCCGGGAAGGAGGCCGCGGGCCGCCGAGAGCCGGAGAGCCGCGAGAAGTCCCCAGGCCACCGCTTCTCCGTGCCGGAGGCGGTATCCCGACGCCCCCTCCAGCGCGTGCCCCACGGTGTGACCGAGGTTGAGCACGTGGCGCAGTCCCAGGGCCTCGGCGGGGTCTCTCGACACGACGCTCGCTTTGAGGCGGAGAGATCGCTCCACGGCTTCGGCGAGGACCGTCTCGTCACGAGCCGCCAGACCGTCCGCGAGGGCCGGGAGCCGCCGCCAGAAAGGGGCGGACAGGAGGGCGCTCTTGACCACCTCGGCGAGCCCCGAGAGGTGGTCGCGGCCGGAGAGCGTGGAAAGGAGGCGGGTGTCGACGCAGACGAGCCGCGGGTGGTGAAACGTCCCCGCGAGGTTCTTTCCCGCCGCGAGGTTCACGGCCGTCTTGCCTCCCAGCGCGCTGTCGGCGGCGGCGAGGAGGGTGGTCGGCACCTGGACGACGGGGACCCCTCGCAGGACGAGAGACGCAGCGAGGCCGGCCACGTCTCCGACCGTTCCCCCGCCGAAGGCGATCACTCCCCCGTCGCGCCTGAGGCCTCTCGAGGCCAGCTGGGACAGGAGCCGGCCGAGGGAGCCCCAGCTCTTGGCGGCCTCGCCGTCCGGGACCCTCAGCGGGCTCGCATCGACGTCGCGAACCCCGTGGAGCGCCTCCGCCAGGCGTTCCCCCTGGGCCGCCAGGACCGGCCCCGACGAGACGACGAACCAGCGGCCGGGCGCGATGCGCGGGAGCGCGCCCGCGAGCCGTGCGAGCGCGCCCCCTCCCACGACGACCTCGCACCCGGCACCGGCGGCGTCGAACCGGAACGCGCGGACGGCGCGCTCGTCAGGGCGCTTTCGGGACGACATCCGAGGCGCGCCGGATACCGAGCTCCACGAGCTGCGCGTCCGCGACCGGCCCGGGAGAGTCCGTCATCAGGCAGCTCCCCGAGGCCGTCTTGGGGAAGGCGATGACGTCGCGGATCGACGCGGAGCGGGTCAGGATCATCAGCATCCGGTCGAGGCCGAGCGCGAGGCCGCCGTGAGGAGGAGCGCCGAACCGGAAGGCGTCGAGGAGGAAGCCGAACTTCGCCTTCGCCTCCTCCGGCCCGATGCCGAGCGTCGCGAAGACCTTCGACTGGACCTCGGGCTGGTGGATCCGGATCGACCCGCCGCCGAGCTCCATCCCGTTGAGGACGACGTCGTAGGCCCGCGCGTGGACCTTTCCCGGGTCCCAGTCGAGGAGGGGCACGTCCTCGGGCCGCGGCGCGGTGAACGGGTGGTGCATCGCGTACCAGCGCCGGTCCTCGGGGTGCCACTCGAGGAGCGGGAAGTCCGTCACCCAGAGGAAGTCGTAGCGCCCCTCGGGAACGAGCTTCTCCTCCCGCGCGAGGCGCAGGCGAAGGGCCCCGAGAACGTCGTTCACGGTCGCGGGCTTTCCCGCCACGACGAGGAGGAGGTCGCCGTCCTTCGCCGAGAGCGCCTCACGCGCGGCGGCGACCGTCGCGTCGTCGAGGAGCTTCTTCGCGTTCGAGTTCCAGCCCCCGGGGAGGTCCGCCTGGAGCTTGACCCAGACGAGGCCGGAGGCGCCGAGCTGCTTCGCCGAGGCCTCGAGGTCGTCGAGGCGCTTCCTCGCGAAGGCGGCGCCGCCGGGGACGGCGATCCCCTTCACCCTCTCCGCCGAGCGGAGGATCTCCGACGGAGAGGCCGAGACGTCGAGCGTTCCGAGCTCGAGCCCGAAGCGCGTGTCGGGGCGGTCGATGCCGTAGCGGTCCACCGCCTCGGCGTGCGTCATCCTCTGGAACTTCGCCGGGCACGGGATTCCGTAGACCGGGAAGACCGCCGCGAAGATCTTCTCGATCAGCGCGTAGACCGTCTCCTCGTCGGGGAACGACATCTCGAGGTCCACCTGCGTGAACTCGGGCTGACGGTCGGCGCGCAGGTCCTCGTCGCGGAAGCAGCGGGCGATCTGGTAGTAGCGCTCGAGCCCCGAGACCATCAGGAGCTGCTTGAAGAGCTGGGGAGACTGCGGCAGGGCGTAGAACTCGCCCGGATGGACGCGCGAGGGGACGAGGAAGTCGCGAGCCCCCTCGGGAGTCGACTTCGTCAGGATCGGCGTCTCCACCTCGAGGAACCCCTCCTCGTGGAGCACCTGCCGGATTCGGAACGTCACGTCGCTGCGCTTCACGAGGTTCGCCGTCATCTCGGGGCGGCGCAGGTCGAGGTACCGGTACTTCAGCCGCAGGTCCTCGGAAGCCTTCACGCCGTCCTCCACCGGGAAAGGCGGCGTCTCCGCGCGGTTCAGGACCTCGAGCCCGGTGGCCCTCAGCTCGACCTCCCCCGTCGCCATCTCGGCGTTGCGGGCCGCGCCCTCGCGCAGGACGACCACCCCCGTGACGGAGAGGACGAACTCGCCGCGCAGCTCCTTCGCGCGGGCGAGGAGCTCGGGCGAGGCGAGGAGCTCGGCGTCGAAGACGATCTGGAGGATCCCCGAGCGGTCGCGGAGGTCGATGAAGACGAGCTCGCCGTGGTCGCGGCGGCGGTGGACCCAGCCCTTGACGAGGACGGTCCTTCCGGCGTCCTCGCCGCGGACGGAGCCGGCGGGAACCCTGGTTGCGGATGAGGTCACGGGGTGTCTCCCTTCAGGACGCGCGCGAGGTCCGCGATCGGGACCTCGTGCTGCGACCTCTCGACGAGGTCCTTGACGATGACGACGCCGCTCTCGCGTTCCCTCTGGCCGAGGAGGATCGCCCTTCGGCAACCCCTCTTCGAGGCGGACTTCAGCCCCGCACCCGGGCCCTTGCCGGACGGGTCGAGGTCGACCGCGATCCCCTCGCGCCGGAGCGAGGACGCGAGCGCGAGCGCGGCGGCGCGGTCGGACGGCTCGATGGCGACCAGGGCCACCGGGGCGAAGCCCTCGATCGCCGCTCGGCGGAACGCCTCGGGAAGGACGTCCACGAGGCGGTCCTCGCCGATCGCGAAGCCGATCCCGGGCGTCTTCGGCCCGCCGAGGTCCGAGACGAGGCGGTCGTAGCGCCCGCCGCCGAGGAGCGCGTCCTGCGCGCCGAGCCCCTGCGCGGTCACCTCGAACACGGTGCGGGTGTAGTAGTCGAGGCCGCGGACGAGCCGAGGCTCGACGCGGTACGGGATCCGCTCGGCGTCGAGGAGCGCCAGCAGCTCCTCGTGGTGCGCGAGCGAGTCGGCGTCGAGGTGGTCGAGGACGCGCGGCGCGCCCGCGACGACCTCGGCGAGCGAGCGGTCCTTCGTGTCGAGGACGCGCAGCGGGTTGTCGCGCAGCCGCCGCCGGTCGTCCTCGCCCAGCTTCTCCTCGTGCCCGTGAAGGTACGCGCGAAGCGCCTCCACGTAGGCCGGCCGCGACTCCTCGCTCCCGACGCTGTTGAGGGAGACGCTGAGCCCCGTGAAGCCGAGCCGGGCGAGGAGGTCGAAGAGCATCACGAGGAGCTCGGCGTCCGTCGCCGGGTCGGCCGCGCCGAGGACCTCGGCGCCGATCTGGCGGAACTCGCGGAAGCGGCCCTTCTGCGGGCGCTCGTAGCGGTACTGCGGGCCGACGTAGTAGAGCTTCTTCACGCCGCCCGCCTGAGGCATCCCGTGCTCGATGAACGCGCGGGCCACGCCCGCGGTGTTCTCCGGCCGGAGGGAGACCTCGCGGCCGCCCCGGTCGGTGAAGGAGTACATCTCCTTGTGGACGATGTCCGACGCCTCGCCGACGCTCCTGACGAAGAGCTCGGTCGGCTCCAGGGAGGGCGTGCGGATCTCGTCGTAGCCGTAGAGGGAGAAGACGGCCCGCGTCGTCTCCTCGAGGCGGTTCCAGACGCGCGTGTCGGGCGGGAGCAGGTCCCGCATCCCCTTGACGCTCGTGATCATCGGGGGCGACCTCCCGTCAGAGGACCGGCACCGCGACGGGCAGGGCCCGCCCGCGCCTCGCGTCCTCGCGGAGGTACTCCTCCTTGTACTCGAGGTAGTTCTTCCAGTAGGAGTCGAGGCCGTCGGTCTCCTCGTCGGTGAGGTCCCGCCGGTAGCGCGCCGGGCTCCCGGCCCAGAGCGTGCGGGGCGCGACGACCGTTCCGCCGGTGACGAGGGCGCCGGCCGCGACGAGCGCCTTCTCGCCGATGACGGCGCCGTCGAGGACCGTCGCGTTCATGCCGACGAGAGCGCCGCGGCGAATCGTGCACGCGTGGACGACGCAGTTGTGGCCGAGCGTGACCTCCTCCTCGAGAAGGAGGGGCCCGAAGTCCTTCGTGACGTGGAGCGTGGAGTTGTCCTGGACGTTCGAACGGGCGCCGATCCGGATCGAGCAGCAGTCGCCGCGGACGACCGACCCGTACCAGACCGACACGTCGTCGCCGAGAACGACGTCTCCGACGACGGCCGCCGTCTCGGCGAGGAAGACCCTCTCCCCTATCACGGGAACCGCTCCTCGGTACGGCCGGATGATCATCGTTTCCTCACGGGTGAGCGACGATACCAGAAGGGGAGGACGTGCACCGGAACCTGTGCACGGTGGGGAGAAGGCGGGAGCGGCAAGGAGTTTCGGGCCGGCGATGGGAGGAACGCACAGGGTTTTCCTCAGACCCTCTGGATTCCTTCACTCTGTCTTCATACCGTTGAGCAGGGAATGAGCATGCGGCGGTGCGGCGCGAAGCCGGGAGCGAAAGCCCGCGAGCGGCGAGAAGCTGCTGCGAGGAAGTCCGCACACAGAGCGGACTTGCGAGGAACGTACGTCAGGCGCGCGCCCGCGGCTGATCCTGCGCCGCGGCGAGGAGCTGTCGCGCCTGCCGCCTCGCGGCGTCCGTCACGGAGGCCCCGGCGAGGAGGGCGGCGATCGCCTCGACGCGGCCCTTCTCGTCGAGGTCCGTCACCACCGTCCGCGTCCGTCCCCCGGAGACCTCCTTGCGCACCGCGAGGTGGCGCTCGCCCGCCGCGGCGACCTGCGGAAGGTGGGTCACCACGAGGACCTGCTCGCGTGCCGCCAGGGCACGGAGCTTCCTCCCCACGGCCTCCGCGGTCGCGCCCGAGACGCCCGCGTCCACCTCGTCGAAGACGAACGTCCGCACCGGCCCGCCGCGCCGGCTTCCCCGGTTCCCCTCTCGACCCGCCTCGGAACGCGCGAGCGCCGCCGCCACGGCCAGCTGGACGCGGGAGAGCTCGCCGCCGGAAGCGATCTTCGCGAGAGGGCGCGGCGGCTCGCCGGGATTCGGGGCGAAGGAGAGCGACACCACGTCGATTCCATGCGGCCCGAAGGCGACCCGCTCCTCCCCCGCCCGGAACGGGCTGTCGGGCACGCCCCGGCGGCTCACCTCGACGCGGAACGTCGAGGTGAGGAACGCGAGGTCGGCCAGCTGCTTCTCCACGGCCTTCCCGAGGCGCGGGGCGGCGGCCGCCCTCTCCACGGAGAGCTCGAGCGCCGACCTCGCGAACGCGTCGAACGCCGCGCCCGCGGCCTTCTCGGCCTTTCGAAGCGCGCCCTCGAGATCGGCCAGCTCGTCGCGCTCGCTTCCGATCGCCTCGCGGTATGAGAGGACGTCCTCGAGGGTCCCGCCGTACTTTCTCTTCAGCTTCGCCAGGACGTCGAGGCGCTCGACGACCGCGGCCAGCCGGGCCGGGTCGGCCTCGAGCCTCTCGAGGTCGCGGGACGCCGACGCGGCGAGGTCGGAGACGCGCTCGATCACGTCGTCGACGTTCCGGAGCCGCTCCGCCGCCTCCGCCTCCAGCTCCGCCAGCGCGAGGAACGTCCGGCGAAGCGCGACGAGCGCCGGCAGAGCTCCGCCCTCGTCCGCCTCGAGCGCCGCGACGGCGTCCGTGAGGAGACGGCCGCGTTTTTCGACGCTCGACAGCAACGCCTTCTCCCTCGCGAGGGCCTCCTCCTCGCCCGCGACCGGTGCCGCCCGGTCGATCTCGCCGATTCGGAACTCGAGGACCTCGAGCCTCGCGGGCCCGTCCTTTCCGAGAGCCGCGATCCGTTCGCGGTCCGCGTCCTTCTCCCTCCACACCGCGTGGAGCCTCTCGACCTCGGCCGCTCTCTCTCCGAGCGCGGCGAAGCGGTCGAGGAGCTCGCGCGGCGCCGCCGGGTCGAGGAGCTCCCGGGCCTCGGCCTGCCCGTAGAGGACGAGGAGGCGCGGCGCCAGCTCGGCGAGCGTCCGGAGCGCGGCGGGCGAGCCGTCGATGAAGAGCCGCCCCTTGCCCGCGGCCCCGACCTCGCGCCGGACGACGACTTCCGCCGGGCCGGGCGCTCCCGGCTCGCGCAGGCCCGCGGAGACGAGGACCGCCGTCACGGCCGGGTCGTCCGTCTCGAACGAGCCCTCGACGACGAGACGCTCCGCCCCTCCGCGGACGAGCGTCGCGTCGGAACGCTGCCCCGAGAGGAGCGACAGCGCGTCGACGACGAGCGACTTCCCCGCCCCCGTCTCGCCCGTCAGGACGGTCAGGCCGGTGTCCAGCGCGACCTCGACGTCCTCGAGGACGGCGAGGTCCCGGACGCGGAGGGACGAGAGCACGGCCTTACCGCGAGGCCCGGTCCTTGAGCCAGCGAAGCGTCATCGCAAGGCCGATCGCCGTCGCGCCCGTCCCGTAGCCGGCGTGCTCGCGCTCGAAGTAGGCGTTCGGCGCGATGTCCACGTGCGCCCACGGCGTCTTCGGGTCGACGAACTCCTTCAGGAAGATCGCCCCGTTGATGCAGCCGCCCCACCGGCCGCCGGTGTTCTTGAAGTCGGCCCAGTCGGAGCGGATGTTCTCCCGGTAGTCGTCCCAGAGCGGGAGGCGCCAGAGGCGCTCGTCGGTCCGCTCCCCCGCGGAGATCAACGCGGAGGCGAGGTCCTCGTGGTCGGTGAAGAGGACCGACGCCTCGAGGCCGAGGGCGACGACGGCCGCGCCCGTCAGCGTGGCGTAGTCGACGATGGCGGCGGGCGAGTACTTCTTCGCGTAGTCGAGGGCGTCGCCGAGGATGACCCGGCCCTCGGCGTCGGTGTTGTCGATCTCGGCGGTCTTCCCGTTGCGGAACTTCACGACGTCTCCCGGCTTGTAGGCCGAGCCCGAGGGCAGGTTCTCCGCGAGGGGGGCCAGGGCGACGACGTTGAGGGAAAGGCCGAGGTCCGCCGCCGCGAGGACGGCGCCGCAGGCCGTGGCCGCCCCCATCATGTCCCACTTCATGTCGCCCATCCGGTCGGCCGGCTTGATCGAGATGCCGCCCGAGTCGAAAGTGACGCCCTTGCCGACGAGGACGACGGGCTTCTCGCCCTTCTTCCCTCCGAGGTGCTCGAGGATTACGAAGCGCGGCTCCTCGGCGGCGCCACGGCTGACGGCGAGGAGGCCGCCCATCCGCTCCGCCTCGATCTGCTTCTTCCCGAGGACGGTCGCCTTCACGCCGCGCGCCTTCGCCGCGGCCTTCACGGCGTCGGCGAACATCCGCGGGACCATGTCGCTCGACGGGGTGTTGCCGAGGTCGCGGACGAACCCGGCCATCGCGGCCAGCTTCGAAGCCTCGGCGCACGCGGCGTCGAGCTCCTTCGCGGACCCGCTCTCGAAGACGCCCCGGCCGGATGCGATCGCGAGCCGGGCGAGCCTCGCGGGCTCGTTCCCGGTGCTCTTGAAGCGCGTGAACGCGTACCCCGCGACGAGGAGGTTTCGTGCGACGAAGTCGCGCGCCTCCGACGTGCTCATCCGGAGGAGCGTGAACGGGAAGTCGACGAGCGCCGAGCCCTCCCCGTTCTTCTCGAGGGTCCGGACGGCCGTTCGCAGGAGGCCCCTCGCCTTGCGCGGGGAGATCTCCTCGCCCGTGCCGGTGCCGAAGACATAGAGGCGCCGGGCCGGGGCGTCGGCCGCGAGCGGGACCGTGAAGAGCGAGCCTTCGCTTCCGGCGTCCGGAGGGGCGGCCTCGCGGGCCGTCTCGCGGAGCTCCTCCGGGACGGTCTCGAAGCGGGCAGGCTTCTTCTTGTCGGGCCTCGCGACGAAGACGACCGCGGCGTCGCGCCGGTCGCCCTTCCTCTTTCCTTCCGTGGCAGCCATCTCGAGCTTCAAACGTGACTCCTTGCCGGCGTGCGGCCCGGGGAGTCTAGCCGAATAGAATTCGGCCATGACGCCCGCCGCCCTCGACGCAACCTCACTGCCCGGGCTCCCTCCTCCCCGCCGCGGAAAGGTCCGCGACGTCTACGACCTCGGGGAGAGCCTTCTCATCGTCGCCACGGACCGGATCTCCGCCTTCGACGTCGTCCTTTCGCCCGGGATCCCCGGAAAGGGCGCGATCCTGACGCAGCTCTCGACCTTCTGGTTCCGGAGGTTCGAGCGGCTCGTCCCGAACCACCTCCTCGAGACGGACGCCGACGCCTTCCCGGGGGACGTCGCCGCGTTCGCCGGTCTCCTCGCAAGTCGCTCCGTCCTCGTCCGGAAGTGCCGGGTCGTCCCCTTCGAGTGCGTGGCGCGAGGGTACCTCGCGGGCTCCGGCTGGAAGGACTATCGCCGGAGCGGAGCCGTCTGCGGCGTCCCGCTCCCCCCGGGCCTCAGGGAGGCCTCTCGCCTCCCCGAGCCGATCTTCACCCCCGCGACGAAGGCCGAGTCGGGCCACGACGAGAACGTCTCGTTCGAGACGATGGCGGACGCGATCGGGACGGACCTCGCGGCGCGGCTTCGCGACCTCACCCTCGGGATCTACTCCGAGGCCGCCGCGTACGCCGCCTCGCGGGGCGTGATCGTGGCCGACACGAAGTTCGAGTTCGGCCTCGACGAGAACGGCTCGGTCGTCTGGATCGACGAGGCGCTCACGCCCGACTCCTCCCGCTTCTGGCCGGCCTCCTCCTGGCGGGAAGGGGGGTCGCCCCCCTCGTTCGACAAGCAGTTCGTGAGGGACTGGCTCGAGACGACCGGCTGGGACAAGGCGCCCCCGGCGCCCGTTCTGCCTCCGGGCGTCGTCGCCGGGACGCTCGCCCGCTACGTCGAGGCCTTCCGGGCCCTCACGGGCGCCGAGCCGGTCCTGCCGGCCTGACGGCCGTCCGCGCGAGCAGCTCCTCGACGCTCGCGACGGGCGTCACGGCGAGGTCCGGGAAGGCCGCCGCCTCCCCGGCGTTGCCGGCCGGGAGGAAGGCCTCGGTGAATCCGAGGCTCACGGCCTCCTTCAGCCTCAGCGTCGCGTCGGTCACGGCCCGCACCTCGCCGAGAAGACCCACCTCGCCGAAGACGACGGCTCCCTTCGGCAGCGCGGTCTCGCGGACGCTCCCGGCCACCGCGGCGAGAACGGCGAGATCCGCCGCCGGCTCCTCGCTCTCGGCGCCGCCGGCGAGGTTCAGGAAGACGTCGTGCCCGGAGAGCGGGAGGCCTCCGTGCCGCTCGAGGACCGCGAGGAGGAGCGCGAGGCGCGTCCCGTCGAACCCGATCGCCGTCCGGCGGGGCGTTCCGTACCTCACCGGCGCCGTCAGGGCCTGCACCTCGAGGAGGAGCGGGCGCGTCCCCTCCACCGCCGCGAGGATGGCCGAGCCGGGCCGCCCGCCGGTCCGCCCGCCAATGTAGAGGGCGGACGGGTTCGTCACCTCCACGAGGCCGGCGGCCGTCATCTCGAAGACTCCGAGCTCGTGGACCGGTCCGAAGCGGTTCTTCAGCGCGCGGACGACGCGGTGGGCCTGGAACCGCTCCCCCTCGAACGAGAGGACCGCGTCGACGAGGTGCTCGAGCGTCTTCGGCCCGGCAAGCGTCCCGTCCTTCGTGACGTGCCCGACGAGGATCACGGGCGTCCCGCCCGTCTTCGCGTGCACGGAGAGCCGGGCGGCCGCGTCGCGAACCTGCGACACCGAACCCGGTGTCGACGGCAGGTCGGGCGAGGCGACCGTCTGGATCGAGTCGACGACGAGGGCCGTCCAGGGCCGGTCGGCCGCCGCCTCGAGAATCCGGTCCACCGAGGTCTCGGCGAGGAGGTGCAGGCCGTCGACGACCGCTCCGAGCCGGTCGGCCCGAAGGCGCACCTGGCGCGCCGACTCCTCCGCCGAGACGTAGAGGACGGGGCCCGCTCGCGACGCGAGTCGCGCCGCGACCTGGAGGAGAAGGGTCGACTTGCCGATCCCCGGCTCGCCGCCGAGGAGGACGACCGAGCCGGGAACGAGGCCGCCGCCGAGGACGCGGTCGACGTCGGCGAGGCCGGTCAGCAGGCGCGGCGAGTCGGTGGCGTCGACGTCCTGCATCCGGAGGACCGGCGCCCGGCCGGCCGCCGACGCGGCGCGCTCCCCCGGTCGGGCGGGCCGTTCCGGCTCGCCCTCGACGAACGTGTTCCAACCGCCGCACTCGGGGCATCGCCCCAGCCAGCGCGGGCTCTGCGCGTCGCACGCCGAGCAGGTGAAGACGCGGGCGGCCTTCCTGGCCATCAGGGCATCAGGGAGGACGCGGCGGGGAGGAGCGTCTTGATGTCCTCGTCCTTCCACTTCAGCCCCGCCCCCACGAAGAACGAGCGGGTCCCGGGGTTGACGAGGTCCGTGACTCCGGCACGGACGAAGATCGACCCCCGCGAGTTCCACTGGGAGAAGAGCTTGATCTGCATGTTGTTCCCCTCGGGCCGGCCGAAGTCCCAGGCCTCCCCCGTGAGCTGCAGCGCGTCCTTGAAGAAGAACTGGTCTACGGCGGCCCCCCCCCGCGACTCGATCACGCCGGCGCGCAGCGTCGTGTTGTTGAAGCGATAGCCGAGCTGGGCCGAGAAGCCGAACTTGTCCTCGTACCGCGTGACGGTCGTCGTGACCGTCGAGGGGGGCCCGCCGTCCACCGACGTCGTCAGCGTGTAGGACTCGTCGTAGCGGCTTCCGTTCGGCAGACCGAGAAGCTCCAGGCGGTAGAACTTCCCCTCGCGCGGCCTCACGTCCACGCGGAAGGCGCCCCGCCACCCGTCCGTCCGCGTCGCGTACTCGCCGTAGAAGCCGAGGTCGAGCTCGATCCGGTTGACCCGTGTGAGCGTCGTGTTCAGCGCCTCCACACCCGTCTTGATGGACGTCAGCGCTTCGTTGAGGTTGTCGTGGGCCGTCTCGTCGTTGAGGAGCTTGCCCATCGTTCCCTGCCCGGTGTCGAGCTTCGTCGTGATCGAGGTCAGGTTATCGGCGGAGGTCTTCAGCTTCTCCGAGATCTCCTCGATGTTGTCGACCGAGCCCTTCACGCCCGGCCGGTTCTCGTCGAGGATCCGGTCGAGGCGGGCGAGCGTCTCGCGGATGGAGAAGGAGAACTCGCGGAGGTTCGCCGTCGTGACGTCGACGTTCTGGCGGTTCGCCTCGACGAGCCTGCGGAGCTCCTCGGCGAGCGCCCCGACGTTGTCGACGATCCGGTTGATCTTCGCCTCCCCCGCCTCTCCGCCCATCGAGGCCGAGAGCGCGCCGGTCAGCTCCTTGACGTCCCGGCCGATCTCGCCCGCCAGCTTCGTCAGCTCGTCGAACTCGACCGGGACCCGCCCGGGAAGCCGCGTGCCCTCCGGGAGCCGCGGCTTCGCGGGGTCGCCGGCGTAGAGGTCGACGTACTTGTCGCCGAGGAGGCCCAGGTTCTTGACCTGCCCGAAGGCCCCCTCGCGCAGCTCGACGTCCTCGTGGAAGAGGAGGCGTGCCACGGCGGTGCCGTCCGGCAGGAGCCGGATCCCGTCGACCTTCCCCACCCTCACGCCCGCGATCCTCACCGCCGACTTGTCGTCGAGCCCCGCCACGTCCGCGAACCCGACCTCCGCCGTGACGGCGCGGTCCTTCCCCGGGAGCGGCAGGTCCTCGATCTTCAGGACCAGGAACGCCAGCACGACCAGCACGGCCAGCGCAAAGAGACCGATCTTCGCGGTCGCGTTCATGCCTTCGCCTCCACGTCGATCCCGGATTCCGGGTCCTCGCTGCCGTCGCCCGTGACGAACGCCCTCACCCTCGGGTCGTCCGAGGCCTCGAACTCCCGGGGAGGGAGGTCGACGAGGATCCTCCCTCGGGAGAGGAGCGCCACACGTTCCGCCACCGCGAAGGCCACCTTCAGGTCGTGCGTGATCGTCACCATCGTCGGGTTCATCCGGTCCCTCAGGTCGATCATGACGCGGGCGAGGACGTCGGTCGTGATCGGGTCGAGCCCGGTCGTCGGCTCGTCGAAGAGGAGGACCTCGGGCTTCAGCGCGATGGCCCGCGCGAAGCCGACGCGCCGGCGCATGCCGCCGGAGAGCTCCGCCGGGCGCTTGCCCTCGATGCCCCTGAGCCTCACGAGCTCGAGGCACTCGGCGACCCGCGCGCGCGCCTCGCCCGGGGTCATCCTCGTGTGGCGCTTCAGGGGGAAGGCGATGTTCTCCCCCACGGTCATCGAGTCGAAGAGCGCGCCTTCCTGGAACGACATCCCGAAGCGACGGCGCATCTCGTCGCGCCGGGAGCGGGAGGCCGACCAGAAGTCCTCCCCCTCCACCTCCACCGTCCCGGCGTCGGGCGCCAGGAGCCCGATCATGTGCTTGAGGAGGACGCTCTTGCCGGTCCCCGACTTGCCGAGGATGACGACGGAGTCTCCCTTCGCGATCTTCAGGTCGAGCTCGTCGAGGACGACCTTCGGCCCGAAGCTCTTCCTGAGGCCCGAGAGTCGGATCTCGGCCGGCGCTTCCGGCGCGGCGACCGGCGGGGCCGCGCTCAGAACAGCACCTTCGTGAGGAAGAAGTCGGAGACGAGGATCGCGAGTGACCCCAGCACGACGGCGGCCGTCGTGGCACGGCCCACGCCCTCCGCCCCGCCCTTCGTGTCGTAACCCTGCTGGCAGCCGATGAGCGTCAGGAGGAGGCCGAAGGCCGCGGCCTTGACGAGACCCGCCCAGAGGTCGTCCAGGGCGAGGAACTGGAACGTGTTCTCGACGTAGACCACCGGGTTGGCGCCGAGGAGCCGCACGGCCACGAGGTAGCCGCCGCCGATCCCGAAGGCGTTCGCGAGGATCACGAGCATCGGCAGGACGATGATCCCGGCGAGGATCCGCGGGACGAAGAGGTACTGCACCGGGTCGGTCGCGAGGGCGACGAGCGCGTCGATCTGCTCCGTCACGCGCATCGAGCCGATTTCCGCCGCCATGGCGCTGCCCGACCGCCCGGCGACCATCAGCCCGGTGAGGACCGGCGCCAGCTCGCGCAGCATCGAGAGCGCGACGACCGAGCCGACGTACGCCTCGGCGTGGAAACGCTGGAAGCCGAGGTAGGTCTGGAGCGCGAGGACCGCCCCGGTGAAGACCGCCGTGAGGAGGACCACCGGCAGCCCCTCGACGCCCACCTTCACGACCTGCGCCGCGATGGCCCGGCCGTCGAACGGCCTCCGGAAGAGACCCCGGACCGTCAGGCCGAGGAGCCCGACGCACCGGCCATGGAACTCGAGGGCGGCGAGGGCGAACCGCCCCAGCGTCTCAAGAAGGCCCATCGGACCTCGCGCCGGGGGGCACGCGGCGATTCACGCGAGTCAAGGGGGAGTCCTCCGCCGCGAATGATACGCGGCGCGCCGTGCCGCTTACGCCCCCGCGCCTTCCGGCGCGAGGGCCAGGTCGGAGAAGCGCGTCGTCTCTCCCGACCAGCCGAGAGAGAAGCGCCCGGTGGGGCCGTTGCGCTGCTTGGCGACGATGACCTCGCAGACGTTCTTGTCGGGCGTGTCCTTGTCGTAGTACTCGGGCCGCGACAGGAAGATGACGACGTCGGCGTCCTGCTCGATGGCGCCCGACTCGCGCAGGTCCGAGAGCTGGGGCTCCTTCTCCGACCCCCGCTGCTCCGTCCGGCGAGAGAGCTGCGACAGGGCGATGACGGGGACGTCGAGCTCCTTGGCGAGCGCCTTCAGGCCCCGCGAGTAGGCGCCGACCTCCTGCGTCCGGTTCTCGTACTTCTGCCGGGACCCCATGATCTGGAGGTAGTCGACGAAGATCGCGTCGAGACCCTTCTGGGCCTGCTTGAGCTGCAGGGCGCGGGCGCGCATCTCGAGGAGGCTGTTCGAGGGCTGGTCGTCGATGAAGAACCTCGCGTCGCGCATCTGCTGAGTCGTGTAGAAGAGGAACTTCTTCTCCTCCTTCGACAGCCGGCCCTCGCGCAGCCTCTGCAGGTTCACGCGCGCCTCGGCGCACTGGATCCGGAAGCCGAGCTGGGGCGCGCTCATCTCGAGGGAGAAGAACGCGACGCAGTACCCGGCGTGGATCGTCAGGTGGGAGGCGATGTTCAGGGCGAAGGCCGTCTTCCCCATTCCCGGCCGGGCGGCCAGGACGATGAGGTCGGTCTTCTGGAAGCCCTGCGTCAGGGCGTTCAGGCGCGCGAAGCCGGTCGGCAGTCCCGTCAGCATCGACCCGCGGGCCTGGATCTTCTGGATCTCGTCCTCGTTCTTCTCGGCGATCGTCGAGAGACGGACGAACCCGCCCCTCGTGCTCCCCTTGGCGATGTCGACGAGCTCCTGCTGGGCCACCTCGAGGACGGCCTGCGCGTCGGGGGCGTCGACCGCCGCGCGCGCGGCGCGGCGCGACTGGAGGATCAGCTGCCGGCGGAGCGACGCCTCGCGGACGAGCCTCGCGTAGCTCTCGACGCTCTCGACGTCGGGGACGTTGTCGAGGAGGCCGGCGAGGTAGGCCGTGCCCCCCGCCCGCTCGAGACGGCCGTGCCGCTCGAGCTCGGCCTGGACGGTGACGAGGTCGACCGCTTCCTTCCGGTCGGAAAGGGCGAGGCAGGCGTCGTAGACGAGTCGGTGAGCCTCCGTGGAGAAGTCCTCGGGGATGACGTGCTCCATCACGCGCGTGAGGAGCCCGCCGTCGATCAGGATCGCGCCGAGAAGGCTCCTCTCGGCCTCGGGGCGGGACGGCAGGACCTCGGGCTCGGCAGGGACGACGGGAGACATGGGGCGCCTGTTCTACACCATCCGGCGGGACGCCGCGTCACCGCGGGCGGAGGTCGAGATCCGCTCGCCGCGCGTCGCGGCGACGGGTCGCCGCCGCGTCCGCGAGCCGGCTCCAGAAGGGCTCCCGGAGGCGCCTCTCGCCGAGGTCCCGCCCGCCGTCCGCGACATGGAAGTCGGACCCCCCCGTCACGAGGAGGCCCAGCTCCCCGGCCTCACCCAGGAGCTCCTCCTCCCTTCCGTCGTTGTCCGGGTGGAAGACCTCGACCCCGTCGAGGCCGAGCTCCCGCCCCTTCCGGAGCAGCCCCGGCACGTCCCGGTACCAGACCGGGTGCGCGAGGACCGCGAGGCCCCCGGCCCGCCGGACGGCGGCGATCGCCTCCGCCAGCCCCCATTTCGCCTTCGGGACGAACGCCGGGGCCCCTTCGCCGAGGAACCGGACGAAAGCCTCCTCCACGTTCGCCACCACGCCCTTCGCGACGAGGGCCCGGGCCACGTGAGGGCGGCCGAAGGCGCCGTCTCCGACCTGGGCGCGCAACTCCTCGAGGTCGAGCTCGACACCGAGGGTCGCGAGCTTCCGGGCCATCGCCTCTCCACGCCGGTCGCGCACCTCCCGGAAGTGGGCGAGACGCGCGCCGAGGCCGGGCTCTTCCGGGTCGACGAAGAGCCCGAGGAGGTGGATGTCCTCCCCGTCCTCGTCCACCGAGAGCTCGGCGCCCCCGCAGGCGACGAGCCCCGTCCCGGCGGCGGCCGACTCGAAGGCCGGCACGCCGTGGACGGCGTCGTGGTCGGTGAGGGCGGCGACGGAGAGGCCGGCCGCCACCGCCCGGGCGACGAGCGCCCCGGGGGTCTCGACCCCGTCCGAGAAGGTCGAGTGGAAGTGGAGATCGGCTCCTCCGAAGCTCATGCGTCGGCCTCGCGCGGCGCGCGACGCTCGCGGGAGACGGCGGGCCTTCCCCGCCCGGGGCCGCTCACCCGCGACCGGGCCGGAGGGTCCGGATCCTCACGGTGTTCGTCGCCCCCTCGAGGGCGGCCGCACCCGACACCTCGACGACGGTGGCCCCCGCCAGTCCCTGCTCGCGGAGCACCCGGTCCCCGCTCGAGATCATCTCCTCGACGCTCGACGAAGGAGGGATCCGGTACGACACGACGTCCCGCAGGATCGTCAGCCGGCGCCTCACCTCGTCGGAGCTCGTGATGGCGACGATGGGAATGCGCGCCGCCTCCTTCGAGAGGAGCCGGGCCGTCCGGCCCGACGCCGTGTAGACGACGAGCGCGCGGGCCCCCGCGCGACGCGCCGCCACGACGGCCATGTCGCAGACGACCGGCGTGTGGTCGCCGCTTCCCCCGGCCCACTCCGGAATCCCGGGCGGCGTCGCGCGCTGCATCTCGGCCACCCGCGCGATCTCGTCCATCGTCCGCACGGCCTCCACCGGGTAAGCCCCGACGGCCGTCTCGCCGGACAGCATCACGGCGTCGGCGCCGTCGTTCACGGCGCCCGCCACGTCCGACACCTCGGCGCGCGTCGGGACCGGGTGCTCCACCATCGACTCGAGCATCTGCGTCGCGACGATGACGGGGACCGACTTCTCGCGCCCCACCCGGAGGATGGCGCGCTGCGCGCCCGGCACGGCCGCCAGCCCGATCTCGACGCCGAGGTCCCCGCGCGCGACCATGAGGACGTCCGACGCCGAGGCGATCTCGCGGAGAGAGCGCACCGCCTCCACACGCTCGATCTTCGAGACGATCCAGGGACGGCGCTCGACCGCGGCCTCGGCGATCAGCCGGCGCAGGGTCTTCACGTGCTCGACTCTCCTCACGAACGAGAGGCCGACGAACTGGATGCCGGCCTCGAGCCCCTCGCGAAGGTCGCGGCGGTCCTTCGTCGTCACCGCGGGGGCCGAGAGCGCCGAGCTCGGGAAGTTCACGCCCGCGCCCTTGCGTACCGTGCCCCCCGCGAGGACCTTCGCCTTCAGCGACGTCCCTTCCCTTCCCTGGACCTGCAGCCGGATCAGCCCGTCCGCGATCCGGATCTCGGCCCCGGCCCGGATCTCGGAGAGGAGCGCCGGGTAGGTGACCGAGATCCTCCGCCCCTCGCCCTTCCGGGTCCCGGGGACGATCTCCACGACGTCGCCGTCCTTCCAGGCGGTCGAATCCCCCGCGATCGGGCCGACGCGGATCTTCGGGCCTCCGAGGTCGAGGAGGACCCCGACCGGGCGTCCCACCGTCTTCTCGGCCTCGCGGACGAGCGCGACGCGCCGGGCGATGTCCCCCGGCGCGCAGTGCGCGCCGTTGATGCGAACCACGTCGACGCCGGCCCGAAGGAGCCGGACGAGCTCCCCCGGCCTCTCGGCCCTCGGGCCGATCGTCGCGACGATCTTGGTGGCACGGGGCTCCGTCGTCGGCTTGGCCATTCCAGTCCTCCGTCGCCACGTATGATCTCCCGATGAGCTCGAATCCGGAATCCCCAGAGCCCGCGCACCTCGCGCTGCACGGCGCCCCCGAGCCCTCCGACCCCCGGATCGACCGCATCTCCGCGCACGTCAGGGAGATCCTCCGGATCCTCGGGCTCTCCCCGGAGACCGACCCGAACCTCCTCGACACCGACCGGCGCGTCGCGAAGATGTACCTCGAGATCTTCGCGGGGCTCGACGAGGGGAAGCGGCCGAAGCTGACGACGTTCCCGAACGCCGAGCGCTACACGGCGATGGTCATGGAGAAGGAGATCCCCTTCTACTCCATGTGCGCCCACCACTTCGTCCCGTTCCACGGGCACGGCCACATCGCCTACATCCCCAACGAGCGGATCGTCGGCCTCTCCAAGCTGGCGCGCCTCCTCGACTTCTTCGCCCGCCGGCCCCAGGTGCAGGAGCGCCTCACCGAGCAGGTCGCCTCGGTGCTCGACGAGGAGCTGAAGCCCTTGGGGGTCATGGTCGTCGTCGAGGCCCGGCACCTCTGCCTCGAGATGCGCGGCGTGAAGAAGCCCGGCTCGGTCACGGTCACGTCCTCGATCCGTGGCGTCTTCAAGCAGAAGGCGGTTCGGGAGGAGTTCCTCGACCTCCTCAGCAAGAGAGGCTGAGCGGCCCGCTCACCGGAGCCAGCCGGGACGGGCCCCGGCCTTGCGGGCCTCCTCCTGGAGCGCCTCCCAGCGCGCCCGCGCCCTGGCGTGCTCCTCGCGGGCCGCCCCGGCCCGGTTCCTGGCGTCGAGGACGTTCAGGACGAACGTCGTCCGTTCCGGCTCGCTTCCTCCCAGGTACGACCTCTCGGCCGCCTCGAGGGCCGCCTCGGCCGCGGCGAGCGCCGCCGCCGACTCCTCGGCCGCGCCTCGCGCCGCCGCGGCCCGCTCGCGCCACCACGTCTCGTCGCGTCCGGCCCGATCCGCCGGCCCGGTCTCCTCGAGCACGGGAGCCGGGGCCCCCGTCTCCCCGGGAGGCGGCCCGGAGTCCGGCGTTCCCGCTCGGGCCTCCTCGAGGTGCCTGCGGGCGTCCTCGCCCGACATCGTCAGCCGGACGCGCTTTCCCAGCGGGGGCGTTTCGAAAGGTCGGGGCGCGGGCTCAGCGGGCGCCGCGGCCGGCGCCCCGGGCGCGTTCGCGCGCGCCGTCGCCTCCTCGTCCACTCGCGCCACCGGCACGGAGACCAGCGTCCCCGAACCCGCGAGGCGGCCCACGAGACGGCTGCCCTCCGTCTTCGGCGGCGCGTCGAGCCTCACCTGCGCGCCGTCCTTCTGGACGACGACCCACCCCGCGGGCTTCGGGACGTCGGAAGGCGGGCTGGCGCCGGGCGGCCCCTGCGCCGCCGCCGCGGCGAGGAGAAGCGCGGCCGGCAGGACGGCCTTCACCCGGCCCCCGAGAGAAGGCTCCGGGCCGCGTCGAGGCCGCGCAGCGTGCGGACCCCGTGCCAGCAGAGGTCCTCCCCCGCGACGAGCGCCACCCGGGCGGCTGGGAGGCGGTGCCTCCAGAGCGAGGCTTCGGCCTCGCCGAAGCGGTAGGGCTCGTCCGGGAGGACCACCAGCTCCGGCGCGAGCGCCGTGAGGTCGTCCTCGCTCGTCTCGGGCCACGGCCCGGTCGCCCCGCCGAAGACGTTCACCCCGCCGAACGTCTCGAAGAGGTCGCTGATGTAGGTGCCCGCCGCGGCCGCCATCCAGGGACCCTTCCAGATCAGGTACGCGAACCTCACCGGCCGACCCGGCCGGGCCGCCGCGAGCTTCTCCTCGACGGCATGCGCCCAGCCCTCGGCCGCGACCTCCGCCCCTGTGAGGGCGCCGAGCCGCCGGAGCATCGGCGGGACGTCGGCGACTCGCGTCGGGTGGCTGACGTCGACGCGGTACTTCTTCGAGAGCTCCGCGAGGTCGGGCTCGCGGTTCTCCTCGGCGTTGGCGAGGACGAGGTCGGGCTCGACGGCCGCGATCGCCGCGAGGTCCGGGTTCTTCGTCCCCCCGACTCGCGCGACCCCCTCGAGCGCCTCGCGGGGATGGACGCAGTACCGCGTCACCCCCACGAGGCTCCCGGCGAGGCCGAGGGCGACCAGGCTCTCGGTGGTCGAGGGGCAGAGGGAGACGATCCGCATCAGGCGGCCGGCTTCTTCCTCCCGAGCAGCTCGTCCAGGACTTCCTTCGAGCTCTTCTTCACGTCCTCGTGGAGCGAGTCGCCGTGCGCGTCCATCGTGACGATGAGGGGGAAGTCCTTCACCTCGTAGATCCACATCGCCTCGGGAACGCCCAGCTCCTCGAGGTGCTTCACGCCGAGGACACTGACGACCCGCCGTGCGAGGACCTGCGCCGCCCCTCCGTGGGCGTGGAGGTAGACGGCCCCGTGCTCCTTCAGCCCGGCGAGGGTCTTGAGGCCCATGCCGCCCTTTCCGACCACGCCGCCGAAGCCGTACTTCCCGATGACGGCGGACTGGTAGGGCTCCTCCCGGATCGAGGTCGTCGGCCCGGCGGCGAGGACGCTCCAGGAGCCGTCCTTCTCCTTCCGCATGACGGGGCCGCAGTGGTAGAGGATCGACCCCCTGAGGTCGAGGTCGGGGTACTCGGGCCAGGTCTTCGTCCAGAGCTTGTGAAGGGCGTCGCGCCCGGTGACCATGAGCCCCGAGACCTCGACGGCGTCTCCCCTCTTGAGGGACCGGACGACCTCGGGGGTGAGGGGCGTCGTCAGCTTCCTCGCCTCGCTCATTGCGCGTACACCGCCTTTCCGGAGGGCGAGACCTCGACGGAGGCCCGCCGCGTCGCCCAGCACATGTAGCTGACGGAGACGAAGTAGGACGCGGGAAGGCGCGCGAGATGCGACATCTTCACGCCGAGGAGCGTCGTCGACCCGCCGTAGCCCATCGGGCCGACGCCGAGGAGGTTCGACTTCTCGAGGAGCTCCTCCTCCGCGGCCGCGAGCGACGGCTCCGGGTGCCGGTCGCCCAGCTTTCGGAAGAGCTGCCGCTTGGCCTCGGCCATCCCGCTCGCGCGGTCGCCGCCCATGCAGACGCCGAGGATCCCCGGCGCGCACCCCTTCCCCTGCGCCTGGAAGACGGCGTCGAGGACGGTCCTCTTCACCCCCTCGAGGTCCCGGTCGGCCCCGAGCTCGGAGTTCGGGAGCGAGTACTGCGTCCCCACGTTCTCGCAGCCGCCCCCCTTCAGGATCAGGTCGGCCCGGAGGCCGGCGCGGGCGTGCTCGTGGACGTGGACGATCGGCATTCCCCGTCCCGGAGCGTTGCCGGTGTTCTTCCCGCTCAGCGTGTCGACCGAGTTGGGGCGAAGGTAGCCGCTCGCCGTCGCGATCTCGGTCGCCTTCGCCGCGGCCTTCTCGATCGCGCGGATCGAGACTCCGCGAGGGGCCGCGACCTCGAAGAGCGGCATCCCGGTGTCCTGGCAGATCGGGCGCGACGTCGCCTCCGCGAGCTTCGAGTTCTCGAGGAGGACCCCGAGAGTCTCCCGCGCCACCGAGCCCTCGGCCTCGCGGTCCCGGGCCTTCTCGAGAGCGGCGAGGACGTCCGGCGGCATGGCCGTCGCGGCGCGCCGGATCAGCTCGGTGAAGGTCGCGACGAGCGCCTTCTCCCCGAACGGGTCGGCCTTCTTCACGGCCGCGGCGTCCTTCTTCGCGAGGGCCGGCGTCTTCGCCGGCGCAGGCCGCCTCTTCGGCGCGAGGGGAGCCCTCTTCGCGGCGGCGGGCTTCCTGGCGGCGAGCGAGGTCTTCTTCGCGGCGGCGGGCCTGCGGTCCCCGACGCGCTTCTTCGCGGGCGCCGGCCGGGCCGGCTTCTTCGGTTTCTTCTGCGCCATCTTCGCGTGACCTCCGGTCGCCAAGGATACCTCCGGGAGAAGGCTCCTCACGCCGGTCGGGAGCCTTCCGCCCTCCCCCCGGCGGGCCCGAACGGCGGTTCGGCTCCGGCCTCGCGCAGCCGGGACGCCAGCGCGGGCCTGTCGAGCGAGCGCAGGAGCGCCTCCTCCGGGCCGACGAGCCCCGAGGCGACCAGGGCAGCGAGGCTCGCGTCCAGGGACTGGTAGCCCGAGGAATCCCCCAGCTGCTCCGGGAGGACCGCGAGGCCTCCGCTGAGGATCAGCTCCGAGACGAGGCTCCCGGGGTGGAGCGTCTCCGCCGCCGCGACGAGCCCCCCGCTCAGGCCGCGGCAGAGGGCGAGGGCGAGCCCTCCCCGGAAGGACCCCGCCAGCAGCGTGCGCAGCTCCACGCGCCTGCCGTCGGGGAGCCTCGCGTCGAGCCACTGCAGCGCGAGCGCCAGGGACGGCGCCGGAGCCGGCGCGAGGACCAGACGGCCGCTCGCCGCGAGCTCCACCACGAGGGCGGCCGAGGCCGCGTCCGGAATCTCGCCGACGAGAACGACGTCCGCGTCGTCCGTCGCGGCGGCGCGAAGCCCCTCCCGGATCGACGGCACGTCGCTTCCCGCCTCCCGCTGGCTGACGCTGCCCCGGCCGGGCGGGATCGGGATCTCCACCGGGTCCTCGACGGTCAGGACGCGCATTCCCCGTTGCTGCGCGGCGTGCGCGGCCAGGGCCGCGAGAGTCGTCGTCCGGCCCGACCCCGGCGGACCCGCGACCAGGACCAGGCCCGACCCGGGCTCGGCGAGGCTCGAGACGGGGCCGGGAAGCCCGAGGGCGTCCAGGGGCAGGGCCTCCGCCGGCAGGAGGCGCACCGTCAGTGACGTTCCGTTCCGGCTGCGCCCGGCCCGGACGAGGCAGCGGCCGGCTCCCTCGCCCTCGAAGACGTACCGCGCGAAGCCTCTCCCTTCGAGGCCCGTCGACGCCCGCGCCGGAGCCGTCGCCGACAGGAAGGTCTCGACCGCCTCCCTCGCGGGAGCGGCGGGTCCCGCCGTCACGAGACCGCCGCGGACGCGGAAGAGGGGGCGCTGGGCCGGGCACAGGAAGGCGTCGGACGCCCCCATCCCACGGGCGAACGACAGGAGCGCCTCGAGCGCTCGCCGCTGGGGCCCGGCGGGCGAGGCAGCCGGCTCGTCCGCGCGCGGGACCGCGACCGGCGCGGCCGCGGGCTCGACGATGGAGGCCGGCGCCTCGAGGACCTCGGGTCGCGCCGGGCCGGGCGTCGGCGGCCGGAGCGCCGGAGCGGGCTCGGGGGCGGCCTCCTCCACGGGTCCGAGAGCGCCCCGCACGATCATCATCGCGGGCGCGCCGTTCACGAGCGCGAAGCGGATCTCGACGCGCGGCAGCCCCGGCCCCGCGACGTACGGAAGGCTTCTGCGTTTCTGCACCAGCGTCTCCGGAGACACGCCCGGGACGAGCTCCTCGACGACCGCCCGGAACAGCTCCACGCTCACGACCTCGCGCCCCGCGATCGCCTTCACGGTCCCCCGCGTGATGAAGATCTTCTCCCCCGCCAGGACGTAGAGGGCGTCCGCGTCGGTCTGGAGGAAGTTTCTGACGAGGGCCGCGACCTTCGACGCCACCGCCGCCCCCTCAGAAGGAAACCCGCGAGATGCGGGACTTGTTCACGAGGACGACGTGGTCCCCGAGCCCGGCGACGACCCAGCCGCCGGGGGCGTTGAAGATGTCCGACGTCCGCTGCCCCTCGTCCTCGGCGCGCACGCGCAGGACTCCGGACACGGCCCGGCCCGATTCGAGGTGGAACGTCACCAGGTCGATCCCGAAGCCGCCCTTCTCCATTGCGGGCGCTCCCGGCGCCTCGGCGGGGATCTCGACCGTCACGACGGACTCCCTCCCGACGAGGGCGCTCTCGCCGCCGGCGAGCTCGACCGCGAGGAACGCCCGCGGCCCGTCGAGGAGCTCCTCCAGCGGCATCGGGCGCGGAGGCTCGCCCTCGACGACGAGGCGCAGCGTCGCCTCGAGGCGGGTGCCGTCCGCGAGCCCCAGGACGACGGGGGCCGGAACCGTGGCGATGCGGGCGGGGGCTTCAGGCATCTCTCCTCCCGGGCTTCCCTCACGGGCGAAACGGAACGCGGGATTTCCGGGTAGCATTCTAGGTTTACCCGTTCACGACCGCACCCGACCCGGGCGGCAGACGGGAGGAGGTGTATCGGGATGTCCACCGATTTTTCGCCCGCAGTCGGCGTCGTCACGGTCAACGACTTCTCGCTGCAGGTCGCCACCGCGAACGGCTCCGGCTCGCAGACGGCCAACAACGTCCTCCTCCGGTCGATCTTCCGGATGGGAATCCCCGTCTCCGGGAAGAACCTCTTCCCGTCGAACATCCAGGGCCTCCCCACCTGGTTCACGATCCGCGCCAGCCGCCACGGCTACATCGGGAGGAAGCGGGAGCTGGACGTCCTCGTCCTGATGAACCCCGAGACGGCCGCCCGGGACGCCCTCGCGGCGGCCCCCGGGACCTCGGTGGTCTACGAGCAGAAGCTCGGCGTCGAGAAGCTCCGCGACGACCTGCTCCTCTTCCCCGTGCCGTTCGCCGAGCTCGCGGCGAAGCTCCCGCTCCCGCCCGACCAGGCGAAGCTCCGGCGCCTCCTCGTGAACATGGTCTACGTCGGCGTCCTCTCCGACCTGATGGGGATCGACCCGGTGGAGATCGAGGCGGCCCTCGGCAAGCAGCTCCGCGGGAAGGCGAAGGCGATCGACCTGAACCTCGCCGCGATGCGCCTCGGCGCGGGCTACGCCGCCGAGGCCTTCCCCCAGAAGCTCCCCCACCGCGTCGAGCGGATGGACGCGACGGCCGGCAAGCTCATCATCGACGGCAACTCCGCCTCGGCGCTCGGGTGCCTCTTCGGCGGGGCTACCGTCTGCACCTGGTACCCCATCACCCCGTCCTCCTCGCTCTGCGAGACGTTCATCGAGCTCTGCGCGGCGCACCGCGTCGACCCGGCCACCGGCAAGGCGACGGCCGCCATCGTCCAGGCCGAGGACGAGATCGCCTCCATCGGCATGGTCCTCGGGGCCGGCTGGGCCGGGGCGCGCGCCTTCACCGCGACGTCCGGCCCCGGGATCTCGCTCATGTCCGAGCTGATCGGCTACGGCTACTACACCGAGATCCCCGCCGTCGTCTTCGACGTCCAGCGCGTCGGGCCCTCCACGGGACTTCCGACCCGGACGATGCAGGGCGACGTCCTCATCTGTCACACGAACTCCCACGGTGACGGCAAGCACCCGGTCCTCTTCCCCTCCTCGCCCGAAGAGTGCTTCACGATGGCCCAGGAGGCCTTCGACGTCGCCGAGCGGCTGCAGACGCCCGTCTTCGTCCTGACCGACCTCGACCTCGGCATGAACAACTGGATGGCCGACCCGTTCCCCTACCCCGACAAGCCGTTCGACCGCGGCAAGGTCCTCGACGCCGCGGGCGTCGAGCGTCTCGAGAAGACGTGGGGCCGGTACCGCGACCTCGACGGCGACGGCGTTCCCTGGCGGACGCTCCCGGCGACCGACCACCCGAAGGCGGCCTACTTCACCCGCGGCTCGGGCCACGACGAGAACGCCGGCTACACCGAGAAGCCGCACGACTACGTGAAGAACGTCGAGCGCCTCGCGAGGAAGCTCGAGAAGGCGAGAGAGGCCCTGCCGGGGCCGGTCACCGAAGACCGCCCGGGCGCGACCCGCGGTCTCCTCGCTTTCGGCACTTCCCACTACGGGACGACCGAGGGGCGCGACCGGCTGGAGCGGGAGCACGCCCTGCCGCTCGACTACCTGCGCCTGCGGGCCCTGCCGGTGTCGACGGCGGTGAGGGAGTGGATCGACCGCCACGAGGTCGTCTACGTCGTCGAGCAGAACCGCGACGCCCAGCTCACGGCTCTCCTGCGCGACGAGATGCCGTCCCGCGCCGCCCGCCTCGTTCCCGTCCTCCAGTACGACGGCCTCCCGCTCGACGCCACGACGGTCGTCGAGGGGGTCCTCTCCCACGCCGCGACCGCCGGAGGTGCCCGATGAGCGCGACCCTGCCGACCGCCCCGAAGACGAACCGGCTCGGCCTCGCGAAGGCCGACTACGAAGGGGGCAAGTCGACCCTCTGCCTCGGCTGCGGCCACGACGTCATCACGAAGCAGATCGTCACCGCGTTCTGGGAGATGGGGATCGAGCCCCGGAAGGTCGCGAAGTTCTCGGGGATCGGCTGCTCGTCGAAGACCCCGGCCTACTTCCTGAACCGGGCCTGGGGCCTCAACGCCGTCCACGGCCGGATGCCCGCGGTGGCGACGGGCGCGATCCTGGCGAACCCCGAGCTCGTCGGCATCGGCGTCTCGGGCGACGGCGACACCGCCTCCATCGGCATCGGCCCCTTCGTCCACCTCGTGAGGCGGAACATCCCGCTCGTCTACGTCGTCGAGAACAACGGCGTCTACGGCCTCACCAAGGGCCAGTTCTCCGCCACGGCCGACGTCGGCTCGACGCTCAAGGGGGGCGGGGCGAACGACCTCGTCCCGATCGACATCTGCGGCCTCGCCATCGAGCTCGGCTGCGGCTTCGTCGCCCGCTCCTTCTCGGGCGACATGAAGCAGCTCCAGTCGATCCTCCGGGCCGCCATCGCACACAGGGGGACGGCGGTCCTCGACGTCATCTCCCCCTGCGTCACGTTCAACGACCACGAGGGCTCGACGAAGAGCTACAAGTACTCCAAGGACCACGAGGAGCCGCTCCACGACATCGGCTTCGTCCCCTACTTCGACGACACGATCGCGGAGATCCCCCCCGGCGAGGTGCAGGACGTCCCCTTCCCGGACGGCAGCGTCGTCCGATTCCACTCGGTCGGACGCGACTACGACCCGACCGACAAGGACCAGGTCCTCGCGACCCTCCACCGGAGCCGCCGCGAGAAGGAGTTCCTGACCGGAATCCTCTACCTCGAGCCCGAGAAGCCGAGCTTCGCGAAGCTGCTCAACACGGTCGACGAACCCCTCACGACCCTCGGCGAGGACCGGCTGCGTCCCTCCCCCGAGACCCTCGCGGCCATCCTCGAGGACTATCGATAGGCACAGCCGTGCCGCTTTCGCCCATAATCGACCGATGAGACGGATCCCGAAGAGCTCCCGCGCCTCCCTCCCCGCCCTCCTCGCCACGGCCCTCTTCGTGGGCTTCTGCCCCGCGCCCGACGGGGGCGGCGGCGCCGCCCTCGCCGCGAAGGCCAAGGGCCGGGAGGCGATGGGGCCGGCCGTGAAGACGGTCGGAATCCTCGACTCGCGCAACGCCTCCCCGCGCTCGACGCAGTCCTTTTCCGCCGGCGTGACGGAGTCCCCCGCCTCCCGCCTCGTCGGCGAGCTCGTCCGCAGGTCGACCGCCAAGGCGAAGGTGCACTTCGTCGACGCCCGCGGCCTCGGCCTGAAGCCCGCGGACCTCGCCCAGGGGACCGAGGTGATGAAGGCCGCCGTCGCGAAGGTCCCCGCCGACGTCCTGGGAGGCATCCGGCTCCTGGGCTGCTCGTCCGATCTCAGGAGCCAGACCGTCACCCGCGGCAGCGGCTCTTCCGCGGTCCAGGTGACCGAGTACTGGTACCTGGGAAGCTGCTCCGTCGAGCTGACCGTCGTCGACGCCTCCGGAAAGGAGCTGGCGACCCTGGAGGTCGAAGGGCGATACGAGACCAGCCGGCGCGACAACGCGCCGGAAGGGGTCGCCGTCCAGGAGCAGGCGTTCTGGTCCTCGGTCGACGACGCCGCCAAGCGGCTGCTCGACCGGACCGCCCGCAAGAAGATGCAGGTCCCGATTCCCTTCGACGAGGCGGCCCCGCTCGCGGCCGAGGGGCTCGCCGAGATCGACGCAGGACGTCTCGCGGCCGCGCGGACTCTCTGGGAAGGCGCCCTCGCGGCGAACCCGGCCTCCGCGGGCCTGCGATTCAACCTCGGCGCCGTCCAGGAGGCCCTCGGCGACACGGCGGCTGCGAAGGCGAGCTACGAGGAGGCGCTGAAGGTCTCCCCGGCCGACGCGAACGCGACGAGGGCCCTGGCCCGGCTCGCGGCCCCCGCCGCGAAGTAGGGCCCCGGCGCTCCTCAGGGGCGGCGCGCGTCGCGCGTCGCCCCGCCTGGCCCTACGTGCCGGCCGGGACTTCCGCTTCCACGCCGAGGGCGTCGGCGGCGATCGCCTCCTGCTCCATCGCGAAGACGTGGTGCGAGCCCGGCGCCGGGCTCGCCGAGGCGCGGCGGCCGGCATAGCGCAGCGGTCTCTGGGCACCCGCTCCGGGGACCGCGCCGTCGAGGAACTGCTCCCTCACGAAGCGCCAGGCCCCCATGTTTCTCGGCTCCTCCTGGGCGAAGACGAGAGCCGCGTCCTGCGGGTAGCGCGCGATCGCGCGCCCCAGCGCCTCGCCCGGGAACGGGTAGAGCTCCTCGAGCCTCACGATCGCGACGTCGGACCGGCCCGCCTTCTCGCGCGCCGCGAGGAGCTCGTAGACGAGCTTGCCGCTCGCCACGACGACCCGGCGGACGCCGTCGGCCCCGCCTGCCGCGAACGCGGCGTCGTCGATCACAGGCTGGAAGGCGCCGTTCGCGATCTCGTCGAACGTCGAGACCGCCTTCGGGTGGCGCAGGAGGCTCTTCGGCGACATGACGACGAGCGGCCGCCGGACGTCGTCGCGCATCTGTCGCACGAGGAGGTGGTAGTACTGCGCGGGCGTCGTCACGTTCACGACGCTCATGTTGTCCTCGGCGCAGAGCGTGAGGAAGCGCTCGAGGCGCGCCGAGGAGTGCTCCGGCCCCTGTCCTTCCTGCCCGTGCGGGAGGAGGAGGACCAGCTCGCAGGTCTGGTTCCACTTCTGCTCGGAGCCCGAGATGAACTGGTCGATGACGATCTGGGCGCCGTTGGCGAAGTCGCCGAACTGCGCCTCCCAGAGGACGAGCGTCGAAGGATCGGCGACCGCGTAGCCGAACTCGAATCCCATGACCCCGAACTCGGAGAGGAACGAGTCGATGACCTCGAACCGGGCCTGCGGCTCGGCGATCGCGTTGAGCGGGACGTACTCCTGCCCCGTCTTCGGGTCGGCGAGAACGGAGTGGCGGTGGCTGAACGTGCCCCGGCCGGAGTCCTGCCCCGAGAGGCGCACGGGCGTCCCCTCCTGCAGGAGCATCCCGAAGGCGAGCATCTCGCCCCCGGCCCAGTCGATCTCGGGGCGGCCGCTCGCGTAGTCGGCCCGCTTCTTGAGGAGCGGGCGGAGCTTCGGGTGGATCTCGAAGCCGGGCGGGAGGGTCGAGACGGCCTTCACGACCCTCTGGAGCCTCTCCCGGACGCTCCCGGCCGGCGAAAAGCGCGGAGCCGCGGGGGCCACGAGCGAGTCGGAGAAGGCGCCCCGCGTCCGCGTCGCCGCCGAGGCGTCGTAGGCCTTCTCGAGCCGCTGCCTCGCCTCGACCCAGACGTGCTCGACGTCGGCCGCCGTCAGGAGGCCGTCCCTGACGAGCGCGTCGCCGTAGAGGCGCGCGACGGAGGAGTGGTTCCGGATCTTCGCGTAGAGGAGCGGCTGCGTGTAGCTCGGCTCGTCCCCCTCGTTGTGGCCGTAGCGGCGGTAGCAGACCATGTCGACGACGACGTCGTGGCCGAACTCCCTCCGGTACTCGATCGCGAGGTCGACCGCCTGGACGACCGCCTCGGGGTCGTCGCCGTTCACGTGGAAGATCGGCGCCTGCACCGCCTTGGCGACGTCCGTGCAGTACGGCGAGGAGCGGGCGTCCTTCGGGTTCGTGGTGAAGCCGATCTGGTTGTTCACGACGACGTGGATCGTGCCGCCCGTCTGGTACCCCTCGAGCTTGCACATGTTGAGCGTCTCGGCGACGAGGCCCTGCCCCGCGAACGCCGCGTCGCCGTGGAGGAGGATCGGGAGGATCCGCTGCCGCGCCGCGTCGCCCGCGCGCTCCTGCTTGGCCCGGACCATCCCCTCGACGACCGGGTCGACCGCTTCGAGGTGGCTCGGGTTCGGCGCGAGGCCCAGCTTCACCGTCTTCCCGGAGGGGGTCTCGTGGGTCCCGACGGCGCCAAGGTGGTACTTCACGTCGCCCGAGCCCTGGATCGACTGCGGGTCGAGGACGTCCTCGAACTCGGCGAAGATCCGGTCCACCGGCTTGCCGACGACCGTCGTGAGAATCGTCAGGCGCCCGCGGTGCGGCATCCCGACGACGGCCTCCTCGAATCCCATCTCCGCGGCCCGGTCGAGGAGGCGGGTGAGGAGCGGGATCGCCGCCTCGCCCCCCTCGAGGGAGAAGCGCTTGTGCCCGACGTACTTGGCGTGGAGGAACTTCTCGAAGCTCTCCGCCTCGACGAGCTTGGCCAGCAGGCGCTTGCGGTCGTCCGCCGAGAGGGTCGCGAGGTTCCTGCACGACTCCATCCGCTCCATGAGCCACGCCTTCTGGGCGGGGTCCTGGATGTTCATGAACTCGGCGCCGATCTTCCCGCAGTAGGTCTGCCGGAGGACCTCGAGGATCTCCCTCAGCGTCGCCTGGTCGCGGCCGGCGAGGCCGTTCGTGATGAACTTCCGGTCGAGGTCCCAGATGGTGTAGCCGAAGGTCGCCGGGTCGAGCTCGGCGTGGTACGGCGGCGTGTCGAAGCCGAGCGGGTCGAGGTCGGAGAGGAGGTGCCCCCGGACCCGGTAGAAGTTGATGAGCGGGAGGATCCGCGCCTGCTTCTCGACCGCCTCGAGGCGCGAGGCGCCGCCGAGGAAGGGCGGGTTCTTGTCCGGCTCCCAGGCGACGGGGCGGTGCGGGACGCGCAGGTCGCGGAAGATCCTCTCGTAGAAGCCGTCGCCGCCGAGGAGGAGGTCCTGGAGCGTCGCGAGGAACGCCCCCGACTCGGCCCCCTGGACGACGCGGTGGTCGTACGTCGAGGTCACCGCCATGACGCGGGAGATTCCGAGGCTCGAGACGACCTCGTCGGGCATCGCCTGGTACTCGGGGGAATAGCCCATCGCGCCCGTGGCGACGATGCACCCCTGGCCCGGCATGAGGCGGGGCGAGGACGACGTCGTTCCGAGCGTCCCGGGGTTCGTGAGGGAGATCGACGTCCCGAGGAACGCCTCCGGCTCGATCGACCCGCGGCGGGCCTTTCCGACGAGGTTGTCGAACGTCGCGACGAACTCGGCGAAGTCGAGCTCCTCGGCGAGCTTGATGTTCGGGACGAGGAGCGAGCGGCTGCCGTCCTTCTTCGCGACGTCGACCGCGATGCCCAGGTTCACGTGCGGCTTGCGGACGCGCTGTGGCTTCCCCTCGGACTCGACGTAGGCGTCGTTCATCCCCGGGTGCTTCTCGAGCGCCCTCACGATCGCCCACGCGACGAGGTGCGTGAACGAGATCTTCGACTGCCTCACCGCCTCGCGGTGGTGGTTCAGGATCCGCCGGTTCTCCTCCATCGCCTTGACCGGGATCACCCGCTGCGAGGTCGCGGTCGGCACGGACAGGGAGGCGTCCATGTTCCGCGCGATCGTCGCGGAGCCGCCGACGAGCGGGACGAGCTTCTCGCCGGGACGCAGGACCGGGGCGGGCGCTGACGGCCGGGCCGGGGCGGTCGGCCCCGCCGCGGGGGCCGGTGCGACCGGTGCGGCAAGCTCGGGAACCGCCCGGGCGTCGTCGGATGCCCCCTGCCCGGCGCGGGCGGCCCGCTCGAACTGCTCGAAGGTCCTCCGCCAGTCGTCTCCCACCGCTCCGGGGCTCAGCCGGTACTGCGCGTAGAGCTCGAGAGCGAACCCGGCGTTGTCGCCGAACGATTCGGAGAGGGCTTCGAGGACGGCGTCGTGCATTCGGATCTCCCTTTGCGCCGGCCGTCCCGCCCGCGCCGGGCGGCGCGGCGGCGCCCGCGCGTCGCGGGCCGGCCGGGAAGCCGATTATTTTACCCCGCCCGTCCGGCCGCGACTCCCGGTCCGCGAAGCGATCCCGCCCCTGGGACCCTCGGGTCATAATCGGCGCCTCGAAACTCGGGACGGAGCGCTGCAGGCCGGGCTTCCCGGCCTGGCGGCGTCGTTCCGAAGGACCGAAGGAGACGACGCGATGGGCGGAGCAGCGAAGCCACCCGGACCGGCCGGCGCCGACAAGCCGGCGGAAGGACTGAGGGGACCGGCCGGCCTGGCCGAGGGCGAGCAGGCGGCCCAGGGGCCGCCGAAGCTGGATCCCCCCTCGACGGCCCTGAGCTCGAAAGTCTTCTCGTACTTCGACGACCAGGTCCGGATCCTCGTCTGCCTCATGCCTCACCCGGCGGCGAGCAAGGAGACCCTGGTCAAGATCCGCGCCGCGACGAACAGCGAGGTCCAGATCGGCTACACCGACGCCGCGCTCACGATGACGGACATCAAGGAGACAAAGGTCGCCGGAAAGAGCTGGTTCACCGCGGTCGGGAAGCTCGCGGCGTCGAAGATGGCCGTGCCGAGCGACCTCTGGGTCGACGATACGAAGATCAAGGCCGAAAAGGACGCGAAGGAGCTCAGGCGGCTCAACCGGTTCCGGAAGGCCTACGAGGACATCCTCCTCCACGAGCAGAAGCACATGACCGAGGCCTTCCGATACCTCACGGGCGACTCGCTCGGATTCAAGGCGGCTTTCGGCTCAGAGAGCTCGACGCTGCCCGACAAGGCCAGGTTCACCGAGGTCGCGAAGGCGGCCCAGACGACGGCCGCCGCCGACACCGGACCGATCAGGAGCTCCGCCAAGGACTGGGACGACAAGGACCTGTCCGACCTCCGGAGCCGCCAGCGGGAGCTCTACGTCACCATCGACCCGGGAAAGAACCCGAAGATCCACTACCACCCGCCCCGGGACGAGTAGGCCCCCGCCGGGAGACAATCCTCCCCGATGAGCCTCTGGGACGCCGGCGTCGACCTGGGCGCAACCCTCGCCAAGGCCGTGGCCGTCCCGGTGGCCCGGCCGCTCGAGGCGTTCGAGACGTTCGTCGCCCCGGCCGGCGATGACCGTCTTCTCGACGCCTTCCTCCTCCGGCACTCGCTCCGGCACCTCGCCGCGACGGGGGGCGGCGCGGCCGGCCTCGCGGACAGGCTCGCCCCCGCCCGGAGCGTCGCTGTCGTCGACGAGTTCGCCTCGTGGGCCGCGGGAGAGCCGCTCCTCGCCGGCCGGGCCGGGCTGTCGCTGCAGCTCCCCCACCTCCTCGTCAGCCTCGGCACCGGGACCTCCATCCTGCGGATGGGCGCGGGGGGCGCGGTCGCGCGGGTCGGCGGAACGGCGCTCGGCGGCGGGACCCTCCGCGGCCTCGGCCGCCTCCTCCTCGGGACCGACGACCACGACCGGCTCGTCGCCCTCGCGGCGGACGGAGACCGGCGCCACGTGGACCTCCTCGTCGGCGACCTCTACCGCCCCGGAGGCATCGCCCTGATGCCGGACCTCACCGCTGCGAACTTCGGCAAGGCGGACGAGCCCCGGGCCGCCGACGTCGCGCACGCCCTCCTCGGCCTCGTCGGCGAGAACGTCGCCCTCCTGGCCGGACAGATCGCCGTCGCCCTCGCGACGGCCGCCGAGGGAGGCGCGCCGCGCCACAGGCCCGACGTCGTCTACGCCGGCTCGACCCTGCGCAACAACCCCCTTCTCGTCGAGATCCTCGGGAACGTCACCTCCCTCGTCGGGGCGCAGGCCTCGTTCCTCCCGCTCGGCGAGTTCACGGGGGCGCTCGGCGCCCTCGCCCGCGTCCGCCCCGAGGGCTGACGGCCGCTCCCCGCGGTGCGAAACTCCGCGGATGGACAGCGCGACCTCTCCCGTCTCCCCGCTTCTCGACCTCGAGGGCCGCGTCGCCCTCGTCACGGGCGCCTCCCGGGGCATCGGCGCCGCGACGGCGCGGCTCCTCGGGCGGTGCAACGCCCGCGTGGCCGTCCACTACGGGAAGAGCCGCGCGGAGGCCGAGGCGGTCGTAGAGGAGATCACACGCGCCGGGGGGCCACCTTCCGCCGCCTTCCAGGCCGGGCTCGAGAGCGACGACGACCGCCGCCGGCTCCACCGCGAGGTCGTCTCGGCGCTCGGAGACCCGCTCCTCCTCGTTCACAACGCCGGGATCTACGTGAGGAACCCGTTCGAGGAGACGGACGACGCCGCCTTCCTGGACCGCTGGAGGACGACCCAGGCCGTAAACCTGGAGTCGGCCGCCCACCTCACGCTCCTCTCGCTGCCGGCGATGCGCGCCGCGGGGTTCGGCCGGATCGTGATGGTGGCGTCGCGGGCCGCCTTCCGCGCCGAGACCGACGCCGCCAGCTATGCCGTCTCGAAGGCGGGGATGGTCAGCCTCGCCCGATGCCTCGCGCGCAACGAGGGGCGTCACGGGATCACGGCGAACTCCGTCTGCCCCGGCTGGGTCGACACAGCCATGGCACGCCCCGACGTCGCGGCCCGCAAGGCCGAGATCGAGGGAGAGATCCCCCTCGGCCGGATCGCCACGCCCGAGGACTGCGCCCGCGCCATCCTCTTCTACCTCTCGCCGCTCGCCCCTTACGCCAACGGCACGGCCCTCGGCCTGAACGGCGGCTCGTTCCTCCACTGAAAGCCGGTCTCAAACGCGGCTCACCCGGCGCGCAGTCCGAAAGAAGTCGTCGGATTCCCCCGCGAGGAGGAGAATGGACGGGTGACCCGGTACCTCGGGCTCCTTGTTGTAGTGTCGTCTCTCGCGAGCGCCGGTGTAGTCAACGCCGACCCCGCTCTGGATCTGCGCGCGGTGGCGCCGACTCGATTCCAGCTCTTCCCGGCCCCACCCGCGATCGACCAGCAGAAGGTGTTCGTCGTCCTCGATGCGCTCGCCGGGGAGAGCCTCGTTCGGCTCGCCGGCGATTCCGATTCGGTCTTCACCCTCGGAGGCCCCGCGCCCTCCGGCCAGCCGCGACTCCGGCTCGCCGTCGAGGTCAACGAGGCGCTCCTGAAGGTCCTCGCGCCCGACCCGGCCGTCTCCCCGACCGACACCAGGGGCCGGATCGGCGGCGACTGGAAGCCGATCGACTCGGCCGGCCGGCCTTACCAGCTCCGGCTCGGCGCCCGCCTCATCTGGTAGGGCGGCCCGGACGGCGAAACGCCCCGGGGCCCGCCCGGGGCGTTCGCGTCTGCGCGGGCCCCGCGCTTTCCTAGGAGGCCGGCTTCGCCGGAGCGGGCGCCGGGGGCTTCGGCGGCGGAGGCGGCATCCGATTGATCGCCGCGTTGCGCGCCAGGGTCACCGGGAGGAGCGAGAGGCCCGACGGCTCGAACTGCCCCGCCTTCTTCGCCGGGCTCGCGCCGTAGTACGGCCGGTAGCCGTAGCCCGGCCCGCCGGCCGCGGTGTCCGACGGCTTCTCGGTCAGCTCGGGGATCCCGTAGACGGCGTCCTTCCGCGAGAAGTACGACATCTCGTAGTCCTTCGTCATCCAGATCGCGTCCTTCGGGCAGGCGTCGACGCAGAACCCGCACATGACGCACCGGAGTAGGTCGATCTCGAACACGGTCGGGTACTTCTCGTAGGCCAGGTTCGGGTGCTCTCCCGCCTCGATGTGGATGCAGTCGGCCGGGCAGGCCGTCGCGCACATGTAGCAGGCGACGCACGCCAGGGACCCGTCCGCCCGGGTCTTCAGGATGTGCCGGCCCCGGTAGCGGTCGGAATAGTCGCGCCGCTGCTCCGGGTACTCGATCGTCGGCCTCGTCTTCGGCGTGAAGACGTTCGCGAGGAACTTCCTCGCCGTCAGGGCCATCCCGGAAAGGAGCGGCAGGTAGAGCTTCTCCGCGAGGGTCGGGACGGGGGGCTGAATCGTGACGACTCGTCCGGGCATGCCGTCTTCCTCTCCTACCGGTCCAGCTCGCCGGCGATGATGTTGAACGTGCCGAGCGTGGCGACGACGTCGGAGACCGAGCCGCCGACGACGACCTTCTCGAAGGCCGCGAAGAGCGGGAAGCAGGGGGGCCTCACCTTGACGCGGTACGGCCGGCCGCTCCCGTCGGAGACGATCGAGTAGCCGAGCTCTCCGTTCGCCCCTTCCGTGAACGAGTAGATCTCCCCCGCGGGCACCTGGATCCCCTCGAAGACGTTCTTGAAGTGGAAGATGAGCCCTTCCATCTCGTTGTAGACCATCTCCTTCGGCGGCAGGACGACGCGGTAGTCGTCGGAGACGATCGGCCCGCCGGGGAGCTTCGCGACGACCTGCTCGACGATCCGGAGCGACTGCCGCATCTCCTCCATCCGGACGAGGTAGCGGGAGTAGTTGTCGCCCGCCTCCGTGACCGGCACGTCGAAGTCGACCTCGCCGTACATCTCGTACGGCTTGTCCTTGCGGACGTCGTAGCCGACGCCCGACGCGCGCAGGCAGGGGCCCGTGAAGCCCCAGGCGATCGCCTGCTCCTTCGTCACGACGCCGGTCCCGATCATCCTCTTCTGCATGATCCGGTTTTTCGTCAGGAGGACCTCGACCTCGCGGATGTGGGTCGTGACGGACTTGACGAGGGAGCGGCACCACTCGACGAAGTTGTCGGGCACGTCGAGGGAGAGGCCGCCGATCCGGGCGTAGCTCGACGTGAGCCGGGCCCCGCAGCAAGCCTCGAGGAGCGAGTAGATCTCCTCGCGGGCCTGGTACGAGTACCAGAACGTCGTCAGGCCGCCCAGGTCGACGAGGTTCGCCCCGATGCAGACCATGTGGTCCATGATCCTCGAGAACTCCGACAGGACGGTCCTGACCGCCTTCGCCCGCTGCGGGACCTCGATCCCGAGCATCTGCTCCACGGCGCGGGCGTAGCCGTTCCCGTTGATCATCGGCGAGCAGTAGTTCAGGCGGTCCGTGTAGGGGATCACCTGCGTGTACGTGTGCGTCTCCGACATCTTCTCGAAGCAGCGGTGGAGGTACCCGCACTCCCCTTCCGCCGCCACGATCCGCTCGCCGTCGACGCGAAGGACGACGCGCAGCGTGCCGTGCGTCGCCGGGTGCGACGGCCCGAAGTTGAGCGTCATCGTCTCGAAGACGTCTTCCGGCTCGTCGGTCTTCGCAGCCAGCGCGGTCTGGAGGACGTCCTCTTCGGTGCAGAGCCAGCGCTGCCCCGCCTCGTAGTCCTTCCTGAGGGCGTGACCCACGAACCCGTTGTGCGTCAGGAGGCGCGCGAGGTTCGGGTGCCCGTCGAAACGGATCCCCATCAGGTCCCAGGCCTCGCGCTCGAACCAGTTCGCCGCCGGCCAGACTCCGGTCAGCGTCGGCAGGCACGGGTCGACGGACGGGACCGCCACGCGGAGCCGGAGGTGCTCGTTTCGCTTCGTCGAGTAGAGGAGGGCGTTCAGCTGGAACCGCTCGTCCCCGCGGAAGGCGGCGGAACCGTCGAGCTTCAGCCGGTCCACCGCGACGAGGTCGAGGAGGAGGTCGTAGGCCGTGGCCGGGTCGTCCTTCAGGAAGCGCGCCGCTTCGAGGTACGCCCCGGGGCTCGCGACGAGGGTCGGGACGTCGGCCGGGGGGCGCGGCTCCACCTTCACGGAGCCGTCGGGGAACTTCCGGTCCAGGACGGGCGAGAAGGCGACGCCCGCGGCCGGGAGGGTCGCGCTCACCGCTTCCCCTCCCTGGCGGCCTCGGCCTCGGCCGTCTCGGCCATCTGCGGGAACTCGTGCCCGCCCGCTCTTCCCGGCGCCATGACGGCCTTCGAGTAGGCGGGGAGCGACTCGACCGCGGGGTCGGTGCCGACCCGGATCGGGACGTACGTCTTCGCCTCGCGGTGGCGGGCCAGCTCGCCCGACTGGATCCGCTTCTGCAGCTCGATGATCCCGTGCATCAGGTTCTCCGGCGTCGGCGGGCAGCCGGCGACGTAGACGTCCACCGGGACGATCTCGTCGACGCCCTGGACGACGTGGTAGGCGCGGTAGAAGCCGCCCGTGCAGGCGCAGACGCCCATCGAGACGACCCACTTCGGCTCGGGCATCTGGTCGTAGATCTTCCTGAGGATCGGCGCCTGCTTGTCGGTGACGGTGCCGGCGATGATCATCAGGTCGGCCTGCCTGGGCGAGAACCTCACGACCTCGGCCCCGAACCGCGCCAGGTCGTAGTGGGACGAGACCGTCGACATGAACTCGATGGCGCAGCACGCCGTCCCGAACGGCATGGGCCAGAGGGAGTTCTTGTGGGCCCACTGGACGAGCGCGTCGAGCTTCGTGGTGAGGAAGTCCGTCCCCACGGTCGACGGGACTCCGGGCGCGAGCGGCGGTGAGATCCGCGCAGCCGGAAGCGAAACCTTCTTGTCGTTCATCAGAGCCCCCCGGTGCTTGTGAAACCGTTCACGAGGTCGATTGTAAAGGCCCCTCAGCGCTTTCCGTCGAGCATCTCCAGGATGACGGGGACGCAGCGCTCTCCGTGGCACGAGCCGGTGGTGCAGCCGGTCTCCCGCGCCACCTCCTCTACGCTGCGCGCCCCCCCTTCGATGGCGGCGGCGACGCGCGGGTACTTGATCCCGTTGCAGATGCAGACGGGCTTGTACTTCAGCAGGATCCGCGCGTGCTTCTCGGAGAGAGGGGCGTCGTCCACGGCGTCAGAAGTCGACGGTGTACCGGATCGAGGCGCGGTCCTTCACCCGGTCGAGGTAGACGACCCCGTCGAGGTGGTCGTTCTCGTGCTGGACGACCCGGGCGTGGAAGTCCTCGGCGTCGAACTCCAGGGGCTTCCCGACCTCGGAAAGCGCCCGAACGCGCACCTTGCGCGGTCTCGGCACGCGGGCCGCGAGGAACGGCACCGAAAGGCAGCCCTCCCAGTCCTCGACCTCCTTCGGGTCGAGAACCTCGAAAGAGGGGTTCACCAGGATCGTCGGCGGGATCGACAGGCCGGCGCCCCGCTTCCCCTCCGGTTCGACCATGTAGAGGAACGCCCGCACCGGGGCCGCGACCTGGGGAGCGGCCAGCCCCGTCCCTGCGTACTCGACCATCGTCTCGCGCAGGTCGTCGAAGAGCCCCCGGAAGCGCCCGCGCTTCAGGTCCTTCGGCTCTATCTCCGACGCCGGCCGGCGCAGGACGTCCGCGCCGAGCTTCATCACTTTCAGAATGGCCAAGGCACCCTCCCGGGACGGAATTCTAGGTGCAGTCCGGGGAAAGCCCCCCCCTCTCCGGACCTGGGGGGTCCGGGGGGGCGCGAACAGCGCCCCCGGTGAGCCGCACGACGGCCCGAAAGGGCCGAACTCGAGGGGGAAAGGAATGGTGCCCAGGGGCGGAGTTGAACCGTCGACACCGCACTTTTCAGGCGCGTGCTCTACCAGCTGAGCTACCTGGGCACCGTGGGCGCCGCGGCACGTTCCTTGCGGACGGGCCATCGACGCGACGCCCGGCGTTATACCGGCGCCCGTTAGAATAGTCAACGCGGACGGTCGTGCCGCGCCCCCGCAAGAGAAAAGATGAAACCTATACTCCGTTTCCTCCCCGTCCTCGCCCTGCTCGCCTCTCCCGTCCTTCTCGCCCAGGAGGCCGAATCGGCACCGGACGACCCGCGTCCGCAGGACGACCCCCCCGTCTGGGCAGAGACGTTCGACGGGGCCGTCGAGCGCGCACGGGGCATGAAGGCGGGCCGGGTCCTCGTCGAGCTGCGCGACGCGCAGTGCCCCGAGTGCGAGCGGATGGAGAAGCTCCTCTACCCGTCGGCGTCGTTCAAGGCCTTCACGCGGGACAAGGTCCCCGTGAGCGTTCTCAGGGGGACCCACGAGGGGCAGATGCTGACCGCGCGCTTCCGCCTCCGCCAGTTCCCTGCCTGGCTCGTCGTCACGCCCGACCTCCTTCTCTCCGGCAAACAGGAGGGCGAGTCGAACCAGTCCACCTGGATCGACCGGTTCGTCGCCACCGAGCGGAGCTGGGGGGAGTTCCTCCAGAAGCTCGAGGCCGAGAAGAGCTCGCCGTCCGACCCGGCGGCGGCCCTCGCCGTCGGCGAGGACGCCTTCCGTCGCTTCGGCGACGCGATGGCCGAGGAGCGGTTCCGCAGGGTGGCGGAGGACCAGAAGGCGCCGGCCGGGCTGCGGGAGAAGGCGCTCTCCTACCTCGCGACCATCGCCCTGGAGGCCCGGCGCCTCGAGGAGGCCGAGAAGATCCTGAAGCAGCTCGCCGCCACCTCGAAGGACCCGGCCCTCCGCGAGAAGGCCGAGCTCCGCCTGGCCGACGTCGAAGTGGGGCGCGACGAGCGGAAGAAGGCCGCGGACCGCCTGAGGGCCTTCCTCGCGAAGTACCCCGAGTCCACCCTCCGCCCGCAGGCCGAGGCCCTTCTCAAGGCCCTCGGAGCCTCCGACCTGTGAAGGACCCGCGCATGACGAACCGACTTCTCCGAAGCGTCGCCGCGGCGCTCGGGTTCCTCTTCCTGGTCCTCTCCGCGCCGGCTGGCGCGCAGGGGTTCGGCGCCCCCTCCGTCGTCTCCGTCCGCCTCGCCGCGGACGTCGAGAAGATCGTCGCCGGCCAGCCCTTCCGCCTCGCCGTCGTCGCGACGATCGAGCCGGGCTGGAAAGTCAACTCGCACACCCCGCTCGAGGACTACCTCATCCCGACCGAGGCGGCCGTCGCCCCCGCCGAGGGGCTCACGTTCGGGGAGCCCGTCTACCCCGAGCACAAGCTCAAGAAGCTCCCCTTCTCCGAGAAGCCGCTCGCCCTCTACGACGGCGAAACCGTCATCGTCGTCGAGGGGAAGGCCGACGCCACGGCTGCCCCCGGACCGCGGAGCCTCCGCGCGACCCTCGACTTCCAGCCCTGCAACGACGCCCAGTGCCTCGCGCCCGACCAGCTCGAGGCCGTCCTCGACGTCGAGGTCGCGCCGGCCGGCACGGCCGTCGCCGCCGCGAACGCCGCGCTCTTCCCCCTCGCCGGCGCGCGGGCCCCCGAAGGCGAGGCGGCCGGTGGCGACGCGGCTCCGCCCGCCGACTCCGGCCCCTTCTCCGGCCGGTCCCTCCCGGCCATCCTCGGCCTCGTCTTTCTCGCGGGCCTCGCGCTCAACCTGACGCCGTGCGTCTATCCCCTCATCCCGATCACCGTCGGATTCTTCTCGCGCCAGAGCGAGGGGAAGACGAGCCGGACGTTCGGCCTCGCCCTCGCCTACGTCCTCGGGATGAGCGTCACCTACTCGGCTCTCGGCGTCTTCGCGGCGCTCTCCGGCTCGCTCTTCGGTTCCTGGCTCCAGAAGCCGGCCGTCCTCGTCGTCATCGCGCTCATCGTCCTCGCGCTGGCGCTCTCGATGTTCGGCCTCTACGAGATCCAGGCCCCGCACTTCATCACCGACCGGACCGGGAGCAAGGCGGGCGTCCTCGGCGCCCTCACGATGGGCCTCTTCGTCGGCTTCGTCGCGGCGCCCTGCATCGGGCCGTTCGTCATCTCGCTCCTCACCTACGTCGCCCAGCAGGGTTCGGCGGCGCTCGGATTCGGCCTCTTCTTCACGCTCGCGATGGGCCTCGGCCTCCCCTACCTCGTCCTCGGCACCGTCTCGGGGAGCCTGAAGGCCATGCCCCGTTCCGGCGAGTGGATGATCGCCGTGAGGAAGGTCTTCGGCTTCGTCCTCGTCGCGCTCGCGGCCTGGTTCCTCCGCCCGCTCCTCCCCGAGCGCGTCTTCGAGTGGGGCGTCGCCCTCCCGCTGATCGCCGGGGGCGTCTGGTTCATCTTCTTCGAGAAGGCGGGCTCTGCGCTCGGCTGGTTCCGGGGCGTGAAGATCGCGATCGGCGTCGCCCTCCTCGCCGCCGCCGTCCCGTTCGTCCTCCCAGAGAAGGAGGGCGCCGGGCTCGCCTTCGAGCCCTACTCCGACGCCGCCCTCGCCGACGCGGCCGCCGCGGGCAAGCCGGTCGTCATCGACTTCTTCGCCGACTGGTGCCTCCCCTGCAAGGAGCTCGAGAAGTTCACCTTCACCGACCCGGGGGTGAAGCAGGCCCTCGAGGGCTGGGTCCTCCTGAAGGCCGACCTGACGAAGACCGCCTCGCCGGAGGTCGCCGCCCTCCGGACGAAGTGGAACATCCAGGGAGTCCCGACGATCGTCTTCCTCGGGCCCGACGGCAGGGAGTCGAAGCCCCGCGTCGTCCAGTTCGAGAAGCCGGCGGCGTTCCTCTCCCGCTTCCCGAAGTGAGCCTGCGCGGGGAGGGCCGGCCGGCCTTCCCCGCAGCCCGCCTCAGGCCCTCGTGACGCGCCCCAGCTTGACCGCCAGGGCCGCCTTCGCGGCCTGCCGCTGGGCTTCCTTCTTCGTCGCGCCCTTCCCTACGGCCGACAGCTCCGCGTCGTAGACCACCTCGAAGACGAACTCCTTCCGGTGGTCGGGGCCGCTCTCCTCGAGGAGCCGGTAGGCCGGGACGGGCTTCCCTTCGCCCTGCGCGATCTCCTGGAGCGCGGTCTTGTAGTCGTGGAACGACAGCTCGCCCGGGTCCAGCTCCGCGACCGGTTCCGCGAAGAGCCTTCGCACGACCTCGCGCGCCGCGGGCAGCCCCGCGTCGAGGGTGATCGCCGCGAAGACCGCCTCGAACGCGTCGGCCAGGAGCGACTCCCTCACGCGCCCGCCCGAGCGGCTCTCCCCCGCGGCGAGGAGGAGCGCCTCGCCGATCCCGAGGTTTCGCGCGAAGCCCGCAAAGCTCGGCTCGGAGACGAGGTGCGCCCTCGCCTTCGAGAGCTGTCCCTCGCGAAAGCCGGGAAAGGTCTCGAAGAGCATCTCGGCCACGAGGAAGCCGAGGACGCTGTCACCGAGGAACTCGAGCGTCTCGTTGTCCTTCACCGCGTCCGACCGGGGCGCCTCGTTCGCGTAGGACGAGTGGGTGAGTGCGCGCTCGAGGAGAGCCCGGTCTTCGAACCGGTAGCCGAGAGCCTCCTCGAGACGGTCGAGCTGTTCTTCGCGGGTCACGCGTCCGATGGTAGCGGACCCCGGGGCGGCCCGGTTCTCTCCGAACGCCGCTTTCCCCTTGGTGCAGCCCGCTCGCGGGTCGAGGGACGCGAGGTAGGATTCGGGCGCCGCCCCGGCAAGGGAGGACCGCCGCCCGTGAACCGCCCGCGCTTCCGGCCCGCCGCCGCGCTCCTGCCGGGACTCCTCGCGCTCGGCGGCCTCCTCGCGGCCGAGCCGCCCGCACCCCTTCCGGCCGCGATCGAGAGCCCCCGCCTCGTCGTCCGGAAGGCGCAGCGGCAGCTCCTCGTCTACTCGGGCGAGACCCTGCTGAAGACCTACCGCGTCGGCCTCGGCGGGAACCCCGTCCCGCCCAAGGAGCGCCAGGGCGACCTCGCGACCCCGGAGGGCTCCTACGTCGTCTGCATCCGGAACCCCCGCAGCCAGTTCCTCCTCTCCCTCGGCCTGACCTACCCGAACGCCGCCGACGCCGACCGCGGGCTGAAGGCGGGCCTCGTCACCCGGTCCCAGCACCGGCGCATCGTGGAGGCCGCCCGGACCGGCGCGTGCCCTCCCTGGAACACCGCGCTGGGAGGCGAGATCTTCATCCACGGCCGCGGGTCGGCGACGGACTGGACGTGGGGCTGCGTCGCCCTCGACGACGACGACATGCGCGAGCTCTACTCCCGGATCCCGGTCGGCACGCCCGTCGTCATCGAGCCCTGAGGAGAACCGGCCCGATGAACGCCCTCCGCTTCTCCGTCCTCCCCGGCACGTTCGCCGTCGTCCGCCTCCCGCCCGACGCCGAGGTGCCGCAGGCCGCCCTCGTACCACCGTTCCACTCCGTCACCCGCACCCCCGACGAGCTGTCGCTCGTCTGCCCGGACCACGCCGTCCCCGAGGGGGCGCGCGCGGAAACGGGCTGGGCGGTCCTCGTCCTCGCAGGTCCGTTCCCCTTCGAGCTGACCGGGATCCTCTCCTCGATCCTCGCGCCTCTCGCGGCGGCGGGCGTCGGCATCTTCGCGATGAGCACGTTCGACACCGACTACGTCCTCGTGAAGCGCGAGAGGCTCCGCGCGGCCATCGCGGCGCTCGTCGCCGCCGGGCACGAGCGCGCCGGCGACGGGGCCCGCGAAGATCCCTGAAGCCTCAGGAGAGCCCGACCGGCCCGGCCGGCTCAGGACGAGCGGTGAAGGGCGCCTTCGAGGGCCGTCCGGGCGTCGGTCTTCCCGTCGCGGTACTTGACGACGATCGCCGCCGAGACCGAGAGCCCCCGCACGTGGGCCCACGACCCGGGCGCGGGCCGCGCGCCGGGGACGACGACGGCCCCTTCGGGCACGGTCAGCGGCTGGCCTTCGCCCGCCCGGATCTCCCGTTCGTTCACGAGGTCGTAGATCACGCTCGAAGCCGTGAGGATCACCCCGGCCGCGAGGACCGCCCGGGCCCTCACGCGCACCCCCTCGTAGAGGCCGACGCCCCCGCCGACGAAGACGTCGTCCTCGACGACGACCGGCAGGGCGCCCACCGGCTCGAGGACGCCGCCGAGCTGGGCCGCGGCGGAGAGGTGGACGCGCCTCCCCACCTGCGCGCAGGAGCCGACGAGGGCGTGGCTGTCGATCATCGACCCCTCGCCGACGTACGCCCCCACGTTCACGTAGGCCGGCGGCATGACGACGACGCCGGGCGCGACGAAGGCGCCCCGGCGGATCGCCGTCCCGCCCGGGACGACGCGGGCGCCCGTCGGCACCTCGCCGCGCGGCGGGAGCGTGTCGCGGTCGCGGAAGGCGAACGGCGGCGCGGGAAAGTCGGTGTCCACGCCGAGGCGGAACGCGCGGAGGATCCCTTCCTTCACCCCGGAGTTCACGCGCCAGCCGTCGCCGTCCGGCTCGGCGGCGCGCAGCTCGCCCCGCTCCAGGCGGTCGAGGAGGGCGAGGACCTCCTCGCGCGAGGGGCCGCCGCTCACGACTCCTCCTCCACCGGGTTCCCGGCGTCGTCGAGGAGGCCCGCTTCCTTCAGCGCCTCCTCCATCGGCCTGTGCTGCCCCTTCGAGAGCGGGACGAGCGGCAGCCGGAGGACGTCCCGGATCAGCCCGAGGCGGTGGAGCGCCCACTTCACCGGGATCGGGTTCGACTCGCGGAAGTTGGCCCGCATGAGGGGGAGGAGCCTCGCCTGAAGGCGCGCCCCCTCGTCCCGCTCGCCCGTGAGGGCGGCTTCCACAAGGGCGACGAGGAGCGCCGGCGCCTCGTTCGAGACGACGGCGATCACGCCGTCCGCCCCGCACGCGATCATCGGCAGCGCGAGCGAGTCCTCCCCCGAGAGGACCGAGAAGCCCGCCGGGCGGTGACGCAGGATCTCGCACGCCTGGTCGAGGCTCCCCGAGGCCTCCTTCACCGCGCACATCCGCGGGTCTTCCGCGAGCTGTAGCACCGTCTCCGGGAGCATGTTCACGCCGGTGCGCGCGGGGACGTTGTAGGCGACGACGGGGAGGTGCCCCGCGTCGGCCACGGCCCGGAAGTGCTCGAGGAGGCCGCGCGGCGTCGGCTTGTTGTAGTAAGGCGTCACGACGAGGAGCGCGTCGGCCCCTACCTTGCGGCAGCGCTCGGCCAGCTTCTGCGACCGGCGCGTGTCGTTCGACCCGCAGCCGGCGATCACCCGGATCGGCCGGCGGGCCGTCCGCGCCTCGTCGACCGTGACGGCGACAACCTTTTCGTGCTCGTCGGGGTCGAGCGTGACCGACTCCCCCGTCGTCCCGCACGGGACGACGCCGGCCACGCCCCCGGCGACCTGCCGCCGCACGAGCCGCCTCAGCGCCGGCTCGTCGATCTCGCCCTTCTCTGTGAACGGCGTCACAAGCGCGGTGAAGACGCCCGTGAGGTGGATGCGGGGCACAGGTTCCTGCGTCTTCATCGGGTCCTCCTGTCGAGAAAGTCGTCGAAGGTGACGGGCCCGGTCAGGCCCGACCGTATCAGCCACTCGGCCGCCTGGACGGCGCCGAGGGCGAAAACGGAACGGGAACGGGCGCGGTGGACGAGCTCGATCGACTCGTCGGGCCCCTCGAAGACGAGGACGTGCTCGCCCGGCTGCCCGCCGTGGCGCAGGGAGACGATCGGGATCTCCTCGCCGGCGTCCCGACCGACGCCCACGGCCTCGGCGATCGCCCTCGCCGTCCCCGACGGCGCGTCCCTCTTGGCGGAGTGGTGCCGCTCCACGATCGCCGGCTCGAACTCCGGGATGCGGGCCAGCGCCCCGCCGAGGACCATCGCCGCCCGCCGCAGCGCCGCCACGCCGATCGAGAAGTTCGGCGAGTGGAGGAACGGCACCTTCCGCTCCTCGGCGAGCCGCTTCATCGGCGCCACGTCCCACCCGGTCGTCCCCGAGACGACCGGGACCCGGTGCATCAGCAGCGCGGCCACCGTCTTCGGCGCCGACTCCGGCGCCGTGAACTCGAACGCCACGTCCACGACCTCGGGCTCGAGCGCCTCGAGGTCGTCCCGCCTCCCGACCCGCGCGCGGACACCGTGACCGCGCGTCACGAGGACCGCCTCGATCGCCCGCCCCATCTTTCCGGGGCCCACGATGAGAGCCTTCACGCCGCCTCCCTCTCGAAGAGCTCGCGATGGAGCCTCCGGAGCGCCTCCGGCGCCTCCTTCGCCTCCACCACGAACGTCAGGTTCGTCTCCGAGGCCCCCTGCGAGATGAGGACCACGTTGATGTCGCCGAGCGCCGCGAAGACGCTCGCGGCCACCCGCGGCGTCGAGCGGAGCTTCCGCCCGACGACCGAGACGACCGCCAGGTCGGTGAGGACCGAGACCTCCGCGAAGGCCGAGAGGTCGCGCACGAGCGCATCGAGCGGCGCTTTCGCGTCCACCGTGATCGAGATCGACACCTCGCTCGTCGCGATGACGTCGACCGGCACGGCGTGCTTCTCGAAGACCGAGAAGACGCGCGCCGCGTAGCCGTGGGCGAGGAGCATCCGCGGGCTGCCGACGAAGAGCGCCGCGACTCCCGGCCGCATCGCGAGCGCCCGCACGCCCGCGCCCGGCGCCTCGGCGCGCACCGCCGTCCCGGGCGCGGCGGGCCGGAACGTGTTCCGCACGCGCACCGGGAGGCCCCGCGCGATCGCCGGGCGGATCGTCGCCGGGTGGAGGACCTTCGCCCCGAAGAAGGCGAGCTCGGCAGCCTCGGCGTAGCCCACCTCGGGGACGATCCGCGCCCCGGGGACGACCCTCGGGTCTGCGGTCAGGATTCCGTCCACGTCGGTCCAGATCTCGATCGCCGCGACCTTCGCCCCCGAGTCGAGGAGGGCCGCGCCGAGGAGGGCCGCGGAGTAGTCCGACCCGCCGCGCCCGAGCGTCGTCGTCGCCCCGCCCGGCGCCGCGCCGACGAAGCCCCCCGTCACGACGACCCGCCCCGCGGCCCGCTCCGGCAGGAGCCGCCTCGCGACGTTCGCCGCGATCGCCGCCTCGTCGGGCGTCGCGGCCCCGTGGGTCGCGTCCGTCGCCATCCACTCGCGCGGGTCGACGCGCGCCGCCGCCACGCCCCGCTTCGCGAGCGCCGCCGAGAGGAGCGCCGCCGAGAGGAGCTCCCCCGCCGCCAGGATCGCGTCGCTCGTCCTTTCCGAGAGCTCGCCGAGGAGAGCGACACCCGTGGCGAGCCTCTCGAGGCGCGCGAGCTCGGCGCCGATCTCGTCCCGCAGCTCCGCGGCCGCCTCCGGGTCGAGGCTCAGCCCGTCGAGCGCGGCGCGGTGCCTCTCGCCCAGCGTCGCGAGGGCCGCCGCGGCCGCCTCCCGGTCCCCTTCCCGCGCCGCGCGCGAGAGGTCGACGAGGGCGTCGGTGACGCCTCCCATCGCGGAGACGACGACGAAAGGCTCCTCGGCGAGCCGCGCCGCGACCAGCTCCGCCACGCCCGCGATCCGCTCGCCGCTCCCCACCGAGGTGCCGCCGAACTTCATCACGAGCACGGCGTGTCTCCCCGAGAGGCCGGCGCCGGACGCGCCGCGGACGCCTTCATGTCAGAGCCGCCCCGTCGCGGCGAGGAGCTCGGCGTTCAGGAGCGCCGCGCCCGCCGCCCCGCGGACCGTGTTGTGGACGAGGAGGGTGAAGCGGGCGTCGTAGAACGGGTCGGGCCGGAGGCGCCCCACCGTCACGACCATGCCGTGCCCCGCGTCCACGTCGCGGATTGGCTGCGGCCGGTCCCGCTCGTCGCGGACGGCGATCGGGCGCGGAGGGGCCGACGGGAGGCCGAGGCGCTGCGGCTCGCCCGCGAAGCCCTCCAGCGCCTCGCGGATCTCCACGAGCGACGCCCTCCGCGAGAGCTTCACGAAGACCGATTCCGTGTGCCCGTCGCGGACCGGGACGCGGTTGACGGAGACCGAGATCGGGAACTCCGCCGGAGCGATCCGCCCCCCTTCGAGACGCCCGAGGATCTTCCCCGGCTCCTCCGCGATCTTCTCCTCTTCGCCGGCGATGAACGGGATGATGTTCCCCTGCGCGTCGAGCGAGGGGACGCCGGGGTAGCCCGCCCCCGAGAGCGCCTGGAGCGTCGTGACGCAGACGGCGTCGAGGCCGAAGGCGCGGTGGAGCGGCGCGAGGGCCATCGCGAGGCCGACGACGACGCAGTTCGGGTTCGTGACGATCCCGCCCCCCGCCGCGGCAAAATCCTGCCCGTCGAGGAGGGCGAGGTGGTCCGCGTTCACCTCGGGGATGAGGAGCGGCACGTCGGCCTGCATCCGGAACGACTTCGTGTTCGAGACGACGAGCTTCCCGCGCGAGGCCGAAACCGGCTCGACCGTGTCGGCCACCGACGCGTCGAGGGCCGACAGGACGAGCCGCGACTCGAGCGGCCCGTCCACCGCCTTCACGACGAGGCCCCTCGCCTCCGCCGGCACGTCCCCCGGCAGGATCCAGCGCGTCGCCTCGAGGTACGTCTTCCCCTGCGAGCGCTCCGAGGCCGCCACCTCGGCGAGCCTCAGCGTCGGGTGCCCGGCGAGGAGCGACACCATCCGCTGCCCCACCGCCCCTGTCGCCCCGAGGATCGCCACCGGAATCCGGCCGTCTCTTCCTTCCGTCGTCATCTCGTCCTCTCGTTCCGTTCCCCGGCGCCGACGCCGGAAATCAAAGAGCCCGCCGTCGCCGGCGGGCCCTGCGTCTTCTCCGGTTCCGTCCGACCGTGTCCTACACGATCGTACGGTCCCCCGCCGGCCCGCCTCGCGGCGCGCGCTTCATCGTGGTCGTCGTCCGCTTTCGGCTGGCGGAGGGGTTCATCGAGGCGGGACTCTAGGCGGGCCTGCCCGCACCTGTCAAACGGCCTGCCCCGGAATGGGGCCCCGGGCCTCGCCGCCGGCCGCCGGCTTCTCCGGGAAGAGGAGCGAGAGGAGGACCGCCATCGCGAACGAGATGACGTAGCTGGCGAGCCTTTCCGAGACCCCGGTCGGCTGCTCGAGGAACGTCTTCCAGACGACCGTCGCCACCGTGCCGGTGATCAGCGAGGCGAAGACCCCCGCGCGGGAGAGCTTCTTCCAGAAGAGGAGGAGGACGAGGGCCGGCCCGAAGGAGGAGCCGATGCCCGACCACGCGTACGAGACGAGGCTGTAGACGGTGTCCCGCATCGTCAGGGCCAGGACGATGGCCACGGCGCCCACGGCCACCGTGACGGCCTGGTTGAGGTAGAGCATCCCCTTCGGGGAGGTGGCCTTCTTCCTGAGGTTCGTGAAGATGTCCTCGGTGAAGGAGGCCGAGGAGACCGTCACCTCCGACGACGCGGTCGACATCATGGCCGAGACGACGCCCGACAGGAGGACCCCCGCGAGGATGGGGCTCACCAGCGTGACGACCATCGCCGGCAGGATCTTCTCGGCGTCGGCCGCGAGCGCCGAAGAGCTGGCCCCGAGGAGCCCGCCCTTCACGAACGCCACGCCGAGGACCCCGATCAGGATCGCCCCGGTGTAGGCGAGGAGCGTCCAGACGGTGGCCACCGAGATCGCCCGCTTCACCTCGTCCCTGTGCCGGATCGCCATCATCCGCGTCAGGAGCTGCGGCTGGCCGGTGTAGCCGAGCGCCCAGCTGAGGCCGCTCAGGACGAGGATCACGGCCGAGGAGCCGGTCATCCCCCGGGTCAGCGAGAGGTAGCTCGGGCCGGCCTCCCGGAGCGCGGCGGCGATCGAAACGTCGTGGCTGGCCGCGACGAAGAGGGCGATGACGGGAAACGCCACGAGCGTGAAGATCATCAGAAGGGCCTGGAAGACGTCGGTCACGACGACCGCGATGAAGCCCCCCATGCCGCAGTAGACCGTCACGACGACCGAGGCGATGAGGATTCCCCAGAAGGGGTCGAGGCCGAACGTCTCCTGGAGCACCTTGCCGGAGCCGCTGAACTGCGCGGCGATGTAGAGGAGGAAGAAGAAGATCAGGATGACGGCCGAGAGCATTCCGATCGATTTCTCCGACCCGGGGAACCGCCGCGCCAGGAGGCTCGAGACGGTCATCGCGCCGGAGTCCTCGGTCGCCTGCCGCAGCCGCCCCGCCATGACCATCCAGATGAAGAGGATGCCGAGGACGCAGCCGAGCGCGACCCAGATCGTGCTCAACCCTTCGGCGTAGGCGTGCCCCGTCAGGCCGAGGAGGAGCCAGGCCGACTCGCCGGTGGCCCGCTCCGAGAGGGCGAGGGCCGTGCCCCCGAAGCGGCCTCCCCCGAGGACGAACTCCTTGTGGGTCCTGGGCCCGCGCGAGTACCACCAGGCGATGGAGACCGTCGCCACCATGTAAAGGACGAAGACGGCGAGCATCGCGGGCGAGGATAGGAAGTTCGCATCACGACGGCAAGGGAGGGATTCGGACAGGGAGGGGTTCAGACCGTCCCCGAGGCGTCTAGAATCGGACGGAGCCCAGATGGAAAGGCTCTCTCACTACCAGATCGTCGAGAAGCTCGGCGAGGGCGGGATGGGCGTGGTTTACAAGGCCCGCGACACCCGCCTCGACCGCTTCGTCGCCTTGAAAGTCATCTCCTTTGCCCTGAAGACCGACCCGGACCGCCGGCACCGCTTCGTCCAGGAAGCGAAGGCGGCATCGGCCCTGGACCACCCCGGCATCATCACCGTGCACGAGATCGCGAGCGAAGGGGACGTCGACTTCATCGTGATGGAGTTCGTCCCGGGCCGGACGCTCGAGGCCCTGATCCCGCGAAAGGGCATGAGCGTCCGCGACGCACTCTCCGTAGCCGTCGAGATCGCCGACGCCCTGGCAGCCGCCCACGCCGCCGGGATCATCCACCGGGACCTGAAGCCCGCGAACCTGATGGTCTCCGACAACGGGCGGGCGAAGGTCCTCGACTTCGGCCTCGCGAAACTCCGCGACCGCGACGGCCCCGTCCGGGAGGACGAGCCGACCGAGAGCGTGAAGACGCAGGAAGGGACCATCCTCGGGACCTGCGCGTACATGTCCCCGGAGCAGGCGGAAGGGCGGCGCCTCGATTCCCGGTCGGACATCTTTTCCTTCGGCCTCGTCCTCTACGAGATGCTGACCGGGCAGAGCGCCTTCCGCCGCGACTCGAGGGTCGCCACCCTCGCCGCGATCCTCCGGGAGGAGCCGAAGCACCCGCGGGAGCTGACCGACGAAGTGCCGCCGGAGCTCGAGCGGGTCGTCCTTCGCTGCCTGAGGAAGGATCCGGCCCGGCGGTTCCAGACGATGGCCGACCTGAAGGTCGCCCTCATGGAGCTGAAGGAGGAGTCCGACTCGGGGAGGCTCTCGGGGACGCTCCGTCCCGCGGGCGGCCGGAAGCCCCGCCGCAGGGTCGGCCTGGCCGTCGCCACGGCCGCCGCCGCTGTCGCCGCCGTCGGGGCCGGGGCCGTCCTCCTCCGGCTCGTCCCGCGGCCCGGCGGGCGGGGGCCGGAGGTGACTTCGCCCGTGCCTCTCACGAGCTTCGCGGGAAGGGTCGCCACTCCCGCCCTCTCCCCCAACGGGGATCAGGTCGCCTTCGTGTGGAACGGCGAGAAGCAGGAGAGCTTCGACCTCTACCTGAAGCTGGTCGGACCCGGCGCTCCGATCCGGCTGACGAGCGACCCACGCCCGGAATCGTCGCCGGCCTGGTCGCCCGACGGGCGCCAGATCGCCTTCATCCGCACGGGCCCGACCGAATCGGAGCTGGTCGTCATCCCCGCCCTCGGCGGGTCGGAGAGGACGGTGGCCGCAGCGGCGGTGCTCAATCTCGGGCTCGCCTGGTCTCCCGACGGGCAATCGCTCCTCGTGGCCAGAGCGGAAGCGCCGGGGACGCCGGCCGGCATCTTCGCGGTGTCCGTGGGGGCGGGGACGATGAAGCGCCTCACCCGGCCTCCCGCCGGCGCGTGGTCCGGGGACGTCTCGCCGGCCCTGTCGCCGGACGGCCGCACCCTCGCCTTCGCTCGGTCGCTCACGCGTTCCAACAGCGAGATCTACGTCGTCCCGCTGTCGGAGAGCCTCGACGTGGAGGGCGAGCCGCGCCGCCTGACGTTCGAGAGCAAGGCGTCCGGACAGCCGGTCTTCACCCCGGACGGGAAGCGAATCGTCTTCTCGTCCGGTGGGCGCGGGTCGGACTCCACCGCCAGCCTGATGGTGATCCCGGTCTCGGCCTCCGGCGAGAAGGCCGAATGGGTACCCGGCACCGAGGGGGGAGAGTCGGCCACCCTCTCCCGGCAGGGGAGCCTCGTCTACCTGCGCTGGCTTCGGGACGAGAACATCTGGCGGCTGCCTGTGGCGAACGGCAAGGCCGGGGTCCCCGAGCGCTTCATGTTCTCCACGCGGCGGGACATCGACCCGCACTTCTCCGACGACGGCAGGCGCGTCATCTTCGCCTCGGACCGGTCCGGCCCGCACGAGGTTTGGACCTGCGAGGCGGACGGCTCCGGACCCGTTCAGCTGACGTCGCTGCCCGCCACCATGACCTCCGGGGGCAGGTGGTCCCCGGACGGCCAGCGGGTCGTGTTCCTCTCGAACGTGGAAGGCCAGATGGAGCTCTACCTCACGACGCCGAACGGAACCACCCCTCGGCGACTGACCGACAACCCGGCCCACGACAGCGCGCCGCGCTTCTCGCGCGACGGGAGGTGGATCTACTTCGCCTCGAACCGCGAGGACGGGTTCCAGGTCTGGAAGATGCCGGCCGAGGAGAAGGGCGCTCCGGTGCGGGTGACGCGCGGGGGCGGATACGGCGCGATCGAGTCCGTCGACGGCAGGACCCTGTACTTCACGACGCGTGGCGACTCAGGGCCGTGGGCGCTCCGGCAGGTTCCGGTGGCGGGCGGCGAGGAAGTCCAGGTCGTCCCGAAAGTCGGCACGTGGGGAGACTTCGACGTGACGGACGCCGGGATCACCTACATCGACTCGGCGCAGCCCGGCGCCCACCTGCGGTTCCTCCGTTTCTCGGACGGCCGCGACACGGTGCTCGCGACCCTGGAAAAGAGGCCCTCGTTCGGCGTGGCGGTCTCGCCCCTCGACGGGGCGGTCCTGTACACCCAGTACGACCTCGACTCGCACGAGCTCATGCTGGTGGAGAGCTTCCGGTAGAAGGCCGCCGTCGGCCGGCGCTTCAGTCGACCGCTCCGCCGACGAACCGCTCCAGGTGCTCCCTCCAGGGCCCCTCCGCGCGGAGGCGCGTCAGGTTGCCGAAGTGCCCTCCGACGGTCCGGTTGACGAAGACGACGTCGGGCGGGAATCGAACATCCCCCGCCTCGGCGAGGCTGTTGCGGGCCGCGTCGAACATCCGGCTCGCCACGGAGCCATCCACGCCGAAGCGGTAGGGCGGAGCCGGCCTGAGGAGCTCGAGGACGAGCGCGGCCCACGGCGCGACGAGGGCGGGGTCGAGGGGCCGGCCGTCCGCGCGGTGCACCCCCATCTTCTTCAGGCGCCCGGGAAGCTCGTCGACCCGCCCGGCGAGGGCGGCGCGGCAGAGCTCGCGGTACCCGCGCGCGAGCCGGAGGGGCATCTCCTTGATGCAGCCGAAGTCGTAGACGACGACGCGCCCGTCCCTGCGGAAGGCGAAGTTCGCGAGGTTCGGGTCCGCGTGGAGGAGGCGGTGCTCGAGGAGCCCGCGCAGGAAGAAGTCGAAGAGGACGAGCCCCCACCGGTCCCGGAGCGCCTGCGGCATCGCGGCGGAGCAGGCCTCGTCGGGCGAGAGCCCCTCCTCGTACTCCATCGTCAGGATGCGCGCCGTCGAGGCCTCCTCGACGACTTTCGGAATGACGACCTCCGGGACCCCGGCGTGGAGCTCGGCCATCCGGCGTATCCGCTCGGCCTCGTGGAGGTAGTCGAGCTCCTCGCGGAGCCGGGCCTGGAGCTCCTTCCAGATCGGCTCGAAGTCGACCTTCGAGACGAGGGCGACGACCGACTTCAGCACCCGCCGGAGGTTTCCGAGGTCCGCCTCGACGATCCGGTCGATGTCGGGGTACTGGATCTTCACGGCGACTTGCCGGCCGTCCCGCAGGACGGCCCGGTGGACCTGCCCGATGGAGGCCGCCGCGAACGCCTCGGGCTCGAAGCTGGCGAAGAGCTGGAGCGGGTCGCCCAGCTCCGCCGCGAGCTGGTCCTCGACCATCTCGAGCGGCAGGCTCGGCGTCTCCTTCTGCAGCGTCCGCAGTACCGCCGCCACCTCCGGCGGCAGGAACGCGTCCTGCAGGCTGAGCATCTGCCCCACCTTCATCGCCGCGCCCTTCATCTCCCCCAGCGTCGAGACGAGGCGGTGAGCGTTCTTCACCAGCTCTGCCGTCCGAAGCTCCTCCCGCGCCGCCGTCGGCCGCCCGAGGCTCCCGAGGTACGACGCCGCCGTGGAAGCCCCCGCGCGCGCGGCCAGCCCCCCCAGCTCGAGGAGCCGGCCGAATGCGGTGGTCATCGGGGAGCGGCGGGTCATGGGGCTAGTTTGACGCATTGCGAAACGGGTGCGGATAATGGCGAGTTGGGCCTCCGCCCGACGCCATGACCGTTTCCCCCGAACAGCAGAAGGACCTCTACCGCCACCTCCTCCTGACCCGCCTCCTCGAGGAGCGGATGGTGAGCCTCTACCGGCAGGGGAAGACGACCGGGGGGCTCTACCGGTGCCTCGGGCAGGAGGCGACGGCGGTCGGAACCGCGTTCGCGCTGGAAGAGGGGGACCTCCTCGTCCCGGTGATCCGCGACCTGGGGGCGACGCTGGTGAGGGGGGCGCGGCCCGTGGACCTCCTCCGGCAGGTGATGACGAAGGCCGACTCCCCCGCCCGCGGGCGCGACGGCTTCCTCCACTTCTGCCTGCCGGAAAAGGGGCTCTACTCGGGGATCGCGATGCTCGGGACGGCCGTGTCGGTGGTCGCCGGCATGGTCTTCGCCGACCGCCTCCTCGGGAAGCGGACGGTCGGGATGACCTACCTCGGCGAGGGTGGGACCTCGACCGGGGCGTTCCACGAGGGGATCAACCTCGCGGCCGTCCAGAAGCTGCCGGTCGTCGTCGTCCTCGAGTACAACCGCTACTCCTACTCGACGCCCTCGGAGAGGCAGTGCGGGGCCGCCACCCTCGCCGACAAGGCCGCCGGCTACGGCGTCGCGAGCGCGATCGTCGACGGCAACGACGTCCTCGCCGTCGTCGCGGCGGCCCGGCGGGCGGTGACCTGGGCGCGCGAGGGGAACGGGCCGTTCCTCCTCGAGTGCAAAACCTACCGCCGGAAGGGGCACGCCGAGCACGACGGGCAGCACTACGTGGACGCGGCGGAGCTTCACGAGTGGTCCCGCCGCGACCCGATCGCCTCCTTCGAGCGGCAGCTCGACGCGAGCGGCATCCTGGACGCCGATGGGCGGGCGGTCGTGCGGGCGGAGATCGACGCGGAGCTGGATGCCGCGGTGGCCGAGGCCGAGGCCTCCCCCGCGCCGGTCCCCGACCCCGAGTTCCGGGGCGTGAGGGCCGACGAGGAGGCCGTCGCGAGGCGGCGCCGCGAGACGTTCGTCGGGGGCCTGCCGTGAGCGGTGCGGGAGCCGGTCCGGTGAGCGGCGGACCCGGGGGCGGCGAGGTCACGTTCCTCGACGCGATCCGGATCGCGCTCGGCGAGGAGATGGAGCGCGACGAGCGGGTCGTCCTCCTCGGTGAGGACATCGGCGTCTACGGCGGGGCGTTCAAGGCGACCGCGGGCCTCCTCGAGAGGTTCGGGCCGGGGCGGGTCGTCGACACGCCGGTCGTCGAGGAGGCGATCGTCGGCGCGGCGATCGGCGCTTCCCTCCGGGGCCTTCGGCCCGTCGTCGAGATGCAGTTCTTCGACTTCGCCGCGCGGGCGTTCGACATGATCACGAACTTCGCCGCGAAGCACCGGTACCGGACGGGGCTCGGGGTGCCGATCGTCATCCGCGGTCCCTCGGGCGGCGGCGTCCACGCCGGGCCGTTCCACTCGCAGAGCCCGGAGGGGTACTTCGCCCGGACGCCCGGCCTCGCCGTCGTCGTGCCGTCCACGGCCGCCGACGCCCGGGGCCTCCTGAAGGCGGCGATACGCGACGACGACCCGGTCCTCTTCCTCGAGCACAAGCTCCTCTACCGGCGGGCGAAAGGGGTCCTTCCCGAGGGGGACGGCGTCGTCCCGATCGGGAAGGCCGCCGTCCGCCGCGAGGGCCGCGACCTCACGATCGTTACGTACGGCGCGATGGTCCCGCTCGCCCTCGACGGCGCGGCGGAGCTGGCGAAGGAAGGGGTCGAAGCGGAAATCGTCGACCTGCGGACCCTGCTTCCCCTCGACGAGGAGACGATCCTCGAGTCGATCCGCAAGACCTCGAGGGCGCTCGTCCTCCACGAGGACGCGAGGACGCTCGGAATCGGCGCGGAGATCGCCGCCACCCTTGCGGAGAAGGCGTTCGAGTGGCTCGACGCCCCGCTCGTCCGCGTGACCGCCCCCGACACCCCGATTCCCTTCGCCCCGGCCCTGGAGGCGGCCTACCTCCCCGGCCTTCCCACACTGATCGCGGCCGCGCGTAAGATCGCGGCCTACTGACCCGACGACGCACTGACGGAGAACCGGACCATGCCGACGAACGTGATCATGCCGCAGATGGGCGAGTCGATCGCCGAAGGAACCCTGACCCGCTGGATGAAGAAGGTGGGCGACACCGTCAAGCGCGACGAGCCGCTCTTCGAGATCTCCACCGACAAGGTCGACGCCGAGATCCCCTCCCCGTCCGCCGGGGTCCTCCTCGAGATCCTCGTCCCCGAGGGGGAGACGGTCCCGATCAACACCGTCGTCGCGAAGATCGGCGAGGCGGGCGAGGCCGCAGCCTCCGCCCCGGCCGCCGAGACGCCTGCGCCCGCTCCGGCCCCGGCCCCCGTCGCCGCCGCCCCCGCGCCCGAGCCTCCGCCGGCTCCGGCTCCCGCGCCCGCCGCCCCGGTTGCGGCGCCGGCCGCCCCCGCCGCGCCCCACTTCGCCGTCCCGCCCCAGCCCGGCGAGACGAAGGAAGAGCTCCAGAAGCGCCGCTCCTCGCCGGTGGTGAGGAACATCGCCGAGGAGAAGGGGGTCGACCTGTCGCAGATCCCCGGCACCGGCATCTCCGGCCGCGTGACGAAGGCCGACATCACCGCCTTCGTCGAGAAGGGCGGCGCCCCGGCCCCGGCCCCCGTCGCGGCTCCGGCCCCCGCTCCCGCCCCAACGCCTGCTCCCGTGGCCGCCGCCCCGGCACCCGCCCCTGCGCCCGCTCCGGCGCCCGTGGCCGCCGCCCCCGCCAAGCCGGCCCCCGCCGTCCCCGTCATCTCCTTCCCCGCCGGCGCGAACGTCTCGGTCGAGCCGATGTCGCCGATGCGCAAGAAGATCGCCCAGCGGATGGTGGAGTCCAAGCAGACCTCCGCCCACGTCGCCACGGTCTTCGAGGTCGACTACACGGCGATCGCGAAGCTGCGCGAGAGGGTGAAGGACCGCTTCGCCGCCCAGTACGGGACGAAGCTCTCCTACATGCCGTTCATCTTCAAGGCGGTCATCGCCGGGCTCAAGGCGCGCCCCTCGGTGAACGCGTCCGTCTCGGGCGACGACATCGTCTACCACCGCGACATCAACCTCGGCGTCGCCGTGTCGCTCGACTGGGGCCTCATCGTCCCGGTCATCAAGAACGCCGACGACCTCTCGCTCGTCGGCCTCGCCCGAGCCGCCAACGACCTCGCCGGCCGGGCGCGGTCGAAGAAGCTCCTCCCCGACGAGGTGCAGGGCGGCACCTTCACCATCACGAACCCGGGCGTCTACGGCTCGCTCTTCGGCACGCCGATCATCAACCAGCCGCAGGTGGCCATCCTGAACGTCGGGACGATCGAGAAGCGGGCGAAGGTCGTCGAGCTGCCCGACGGGAGCGACTCGATCGCCGTCCGGACGATGGGCTACCTGGCCCTCTCGTTCGACCACCGGCTCGTCGACGGCGCCGAGGCCGACGCCTTCATGGGCGTCGTGAAGTCGGCGCTCGAGAACGCGACCTACTCGGAACTCGAATGAAGGACGACGGCTCGGTCCCGTCCGGGCCACCAGGATTCTCGGGGGGCTTCGCGGCCCCCTTTTCCCTTTGCGGGACGAGCACCAGGAATCGAAGGAGGGGCGTGTGAAGGGTTTCGCCGGGACCAGCTATGACGAGGTGCCCTACATGGCCGCCTCGTTCTCGAACACCCACCCCGAGATCCTCGCCGTCACGTCGCTGCTCCGGGGGCTCGACCCGGCCCCCCTCGCCAACGCGCGGGTCCTCGAGCTGGGGTGCGCCCGGGGCGCCAATATCGTCCCGATGGCCCTTTCGATGCCCGGGGCCGAGTTCGTCGGCGTCGACCTCTCGCAGCGGCAGATCGCCGAGGCGCAGGAGATGGCGACGGCGATCGGCGTCCCGAACGTCGTCTTCCACGCCATGGACCTCTGCGACCTCGACGCGAGCTTCGGCGAGTTCGACTACGTCATCGGGCACGGGCTCTACTCGTGGGTCCCGCCCGAGGTCCAGGAGGCGGTCCTCGAGGTCTGCGCGAAGCGGCTCTCGCCGCGCGGCATCGTCTACCTCAGCTACAACACCTTCCCCGGGTGGCACGTCAGCATGATGTTCCGGGACATGATGATGTACCGGATCCGGAAGATCGCCGAGCCCGCCGAGCGCCTCCGCGAGGCCCGCGAGTTCATGCGCTTCCTCGCCACCTCCGCGCGTCCCGCCGACAGCCTCTGGGCCCTGATGCTCCAGGACGAGGCGGCCTACGTGGCCGACGCGAACGACTGGTACCTCCTCCACGACGACCTCGAGAGGGAGAACAACCCCGTCTACTTCTCCGAGATGGTCGAGCGCGCGGCCAGGCACGGCCTTCAGTACGTGACGGAGGAGCGCTGGGGGACGCCCGACGAGATCCTGTCGCCCGAGACCTGGGAGGTCCTCGACCGCTTCGCGAAGGACCGCGTCGAGCGGGAGCAGTACCTCGACTTCATCCGCAACGGCCGCTTCCGCCGCAGCCTCTTCTGCCACGCCGGGATCCCGATCGCGACCGGCCCGGTCCCCGACCGTCTCGAGAGGTGTCTCTTCCGGGCGCGGGTGAGGCCCGTGGATCCCGCGGCAGACCCGTTCGCGCCGGGCGAAGAGGGGTTCGTGGGGGACGGCGGGCTCTCGCTGACCTCGGCCGACGTCCGCCTGCGCGCCCTCCTCCACGCGCTCTACGAGAAGTGGCCCGGAACGCTCGACTTCGCCGGGGCGACGGACGTCCTCGGCGAGGCCGTTCGCCGCTCGACGGGCGGCGCCCCGCCGCCGCGGCCGGTCCTCGGCCGGATGCTCCACCAGGCGCTCCTCGCGCAGCTCGTCTCGCCGCATCTGACCGACACCCCCATCGCCGCCTCGGTCCCCGAGAGACCCGTCGTGCGGCCCGTCGCGCGCTACCAGGCGGGCCGCCCCGAGCTCGTCACGAACATCCTCCACCAGTCGCTCGACCTCGAGCCGCTCGACCGGCTCGTCCTGCCCCTCCTCGACGGCACGCGAACGGCCGCCGACGTCGAGTCCGCGATCGCGGCCGCGCTGGCCGCCGGCCGGCTCGCTCCGACCCCCACTGGCAAGCCGCCGGAGGAGGCCGGCGAAGAGGAGGCCGCGACGCGGGACGCCGCGGGGCCGATGGGCGCGGCCGAGCTGGCAGAGCTCTCCCTCCGGCGCCTCACGGCGAGCTGCTACGTCCTCGGCTGAATGCGCCCCTCCCTCGACGTCGTCTCCCTCCTCCCGCTCGGGCCGCGCCCCTACGGCGAGGTCCTCGGACTGCAGAAGCGGGCCGAGGCGCGGGCGAAAAAGGAGGGGCGCGAGACGCTCTTCCTCCTCGAGCACGAGGACGTCGTCACCGCCGGTCGCAATGCCGGTACGGCGGACCTCCGCGTCTCCCCGGACGACCTCGCCCGCCTCGGCGTGGCGCTCCACCCGTCGGACCGGGGCGGCAAGCTGACGTTTCACGGCCCCGGCCAGCTCGTCGCCTACCCGATCCTGCGCCTCGAGGGGAAGGAGCGCGACGTGAAGCTCCTCGTGAGGCGGCTCGAGGAGGTCCTCCTCCTCACGGCCGCCGACTTCGGCGTCGTGGCGGAAAGGAGCGACGTGCCGGCCCGATGGTCGTCCGTATGGGTCGGGAACGACAAGCTCGCCGCCATCGGGGTCCACCTCTCCGACTGGGTCACGACGCACGGCGTCGCCCTGAACGTGACGACGCGGCTCGAGCGCTTCGACCTCTTCGTCCCGTGCGGCATCGCCGACGGCGGCGTCACGTCGCTCGAGCGGGCCCGCCCGGACCTCCCCGCTCCGGGTCTCGGCGACGTGGCCGCGCGCTTCGTCGCCCGATTCGCCGAGGTGTTCGAGCGCGAGCCGTTGGACGCCGGGCTTCCGGGCCCCGCGGGCGACACGGCCCCCTCCGGCGCCTGACCCGCGCGGCCTATACTTCCGGCTTTCGGAAGGGGGGCCTTTTCATGTGCCTCGGAGTACCGGGTCAGATCGTCCGCATCGACGAGAGCCCCGTAGGGATGACGATGGGCGTCGTCAGCTTCGGCGGCGTGACGAAGGAGATCTGCCTCGCCTACGTCCCCGAGGCCGCCGTCGGCGACTACGTCCTCGTCCACGTCGGGTTCGCGATCTCGAAGATCGACGAGGACCACGCGAACGACATCTGGAAGGCGCTCGAGGAGATGGGCGAGCTGGCCGGCCCAGAGAGCCCGGCGAAGGCGGACGCCCCGTGAAGTTCGTCGACGAGTACCGGAGCGAGGAGAGCGTCCGGAAGGCCGCCGACTCGATCCGCGCTCTCGTCACGCGCCCGTGGACCCTGATGGAGATCTGCGGCGGGCAGACCCACACGCTCGTCAAGTACGGGCTCGACCGGATGCTCCCCGACCTCGTCACGCTCGTCCACGGCCCCGGCTGCCCCGTCTGCGTCACGCCGCTCGAGCTGATCGACCGCGCCGTCGCCATCGCCTCGCGCCCCGACGTCACGTTCTGCTCGTTCGGCGACATGCTCCGCGTCCCCGGGTCGAGGCTCGACCTCCTCTCCGTGAAGGCCCGCGGCGGCGACGTGCGGATGCTCTACTCGCCGCTCGACGCGGTCCGCCTCGCCGAGAAGGCGCCCGAGAGGCAGGTCGTCTTCTTCGCCGTCGGGTTCGAGACGACGGCGCCGGCCATCGCGGGCGCGCTCCTTGCGGCGGAGCGCCTCGGCCTCGCGAACTTCTCCGTCCTCGTCTCGCACGTCCTCGTCCCCCCGGCGATGGAGGCGATCCTCTCCTCGCCGGCCTGCCGCGTTCAGGGGTTCCTCGCCGCGGGGCACGTCTGCACGGTGATGGGGACGCACGAGTACGACCCGATCGCCTCGAAGTACCGGATCCCGATCGTCGTCACCGGGTTCGAGCCGCTCGACCTGATGGTCGGCATCCGGATGACCCTCGCCGCCCTCGAGGAGGGGCGGCACGGCGTCGAGATCCAGTACTCCCGCTGCGTCACGCCCGGCGGAAACCTGCCGGCGCAGAAGCTCCTCTCCGAGGTCTTCGCGCCGTGCGACCGGCCGTGGCGGGGAATCGGAGTCATCCCCGCGAGCGGCTACGCCCTGACGCCGAGGTTCGCGCGGTTCGACGCGGCCCGGCGCTTCGACGTCGAGACCGTGACCGCCGAGGAGCCCGCCGTCTGCATCGCGGGGTCGATCCTCCAGGGGCTCGCCAGGCCGCGCGACTGCGCCGCCTTCGGGAAGGAGTGCACGCCCGAGAAGCCGCTCGGCGCGCCCATGGTCTCCTCCGAGGGAGCCTGCGCGGCCTACTACGCCTACGGGCGGGAGTGAGGAGAACGATGGGCGACGACCTCGGCGAGAAGCTCCTCTCGGCCTCCTGCCCGGTCCCGGTCGCGGACTACCCCACCGTCCTCCTCGGGCACGGCGGCGGCGGGCGCCTCTCGCAGATGCTCGTCGAGCGGATGTTCGCGGCGTCGTTCGACAACGCGGCCCTCTCCGCGATGCACGACGGCGCCGTGCTGCCGGTGCCCGGCGGGCGCCTCGCCTTCTCGACCGACTCGTTCGTCGTCCGCCCCTACTTCTTTCCCGGGGGCGACATCGGCTCCCTCGCCGTCCACGGCACCGTGAACGACCTCGCGATGTGCGGGGCGCGGCCCCTCGCCCTCTCCTCGGCGCTCATCCTCGAGGAGGGCCTCCCGATGGAGGACCTCTGGCGCATCACCCGGTCGATGGCCGCCGCGGCGAAGGCCGCCGGGGTCTCGATCGTCACGGGCGACACGAAGGTCGTCGACCGCGGCAAGGGGGACGGCATCTTCGTCAACGTCTCGGGGGTCGGCCTCGTCCCGGAGGGCATCGAGGTCGCGCCTGGCCGGGCGCGCCCCGGCGACGCGATCCTCCTCTCGGGCGCCATCGCCCAGCACGGCATCGCGATCATGGCCCTGCGCGAGGGGCTGGAGTTCGGGACGACGGTAGAGACCGACTCCGCGCCGCTCAACGGGATGGTCGAGTCCCTCCTCGCGGCGCTTGGCGGGGACGTCCACGTCCTGCGCGACCCGACGCGCGGAGGCGTCGCCTCGGTCCTCAACGAGATCGCGAAGGCGGCAGGCGTCGGCGTGACGATCTCGGAAGCGGCGATCCCGGTCGCCGAGGAAGTCCGGGGGGCGTGCGAGATCCTCGGCCTCGACCCGCTCTACGTCGCCAACGAGGGGAAGCTCCTCGCCTTCGTCCCCCGCGAGAGGGCCGACGAGGCGCTTGCGGTCCTTCGCTCCAGCCGCTACGGCGCCGAGGCCGCCATCATCGGCGAGGTGACGGGCGAGCACCCGGGTCGGGTCGTCCTCAGGAGCCGCGTCGGCGGCCGCAGGGTCGTCGACCTCCTGACGGGCGACCAGCTGCCGCGGATCTGTTGAGGGGCTCGTCCCGGAGGAAAGGCGGCCGGTCGCCGCGTCAGCGAGCGCGGGCCGGCAGGAGCGAGCGCTCGCGCTCTTCGCGACGGCGGCAGAGCCCTTCGACCATCTCGGTCACGGGGACCTTCGGCAGGGTCTTCGGCCCGCTGCCGGGGCCCGCGCCGACCACGTGGGCGTCCTCGAGGCACTCGTTCACCGAGCACCCCTCGCAGAGGTAGTACTCGGTGCCCTCCGGCAGCTGGGGCTCCGGCGCGGCGGAGAGAAGCTGGACGCCCCGGCCCGGAGCGGTCTCGCGCACGAGGAGCCCCGCCGTAACGAGCTCGTTCACGGCTCGCGCGACGGCCGTCCGCGTCCAGCCCTTCTTCTCGAACCGGTCGGTCAGGTCGGAAAGAGTGACGGGCGCGCCGGCGCGCTGGAGGCCCCAGAGGACGGCGACCCGCGAGGGCGTGGTGGAGAGGCCTGCGAGCCGGAGGACCTCGCGCAGCCGGAGGATCTCGATTCGCGTCAGCTCGACTCCCCAGCGGGGTCCGGCGATCGCTGGAGGTCGCGTCCGTCGCGTCGGCACGGCGGAGGTGTAACATGGCTCGTTTACCCGCCGCAAGAGACTTCGCTCCCGCCCCACCCGAATCTCCCCTGCCCTCCGCCCGCCCCTTCTTACTTCTTCTTCGCCCGGTACCTCTCCGTGGCCAGGTCGGGGTGGATCGCCTGCATGAATTCGAACAGCTCGCGGGGTTTCGTACTGCCGCTGCGCTCCCAGCCGGCGTCGCGGAACCGGTGCTCGCCGCTCGCGGTCTTCACCCCCCACTCGAAGCAGGCCCCGTCGGAGTCGGCGTCCTTCGGGCAGACGAGGAACTGCTCCAGGATCTCCGTCGCCGGGACGGCGAAGCTCCGGGCCGGGTCGGAGGCGTCGGCCCAGCGCAGCGTCCCTTCCCGGAACGAGAGCACGCCCTCCTCCCAGGGGCTACGGAACAGGACCACGCCGGGAGCCCTGCGGACAATTCCCTCCCAGGAACGGTCGGCCTGCGCGGCCACGCCCGGGGTCGCGACGGCGGGCGCCGCGGGGACGGGCGGGGCCGCCGCGACCCCCGGCGCCGCGGCGGGCAGGGGCGCCTCCGCGGGCGCCGGTACGACCTCGACCGGCTCGGGCCGCACCACCACGGGCGCCCCCACCGCCGGCACCGGCACGGCAACGACCGCGGCCGGCGGTTCGGGCGTCACCGGCGCTTCCGCGGCCGGCGCCGTCTTCAGCATCGCCTCGATGATCGACTCGGGCAGGCCCGCGCCCTTGCAGGCGATGATGTCGTCCGTCGAGAGCCGGTAGACGACCTTCTCTCGGCCGATCTTCCGAAGGATGAACTCCTCCGACAGACCCGCCTCGTGGAGGCGGATCACGTCCCGGAACCCGGGCGACGCCGCAGTCTCGGCCGCGGGGACCTCCCGGGCCGCCTCCTGCCCGAGAGCCGAGCCGGCCATGCAGAGCACGAGGACGAGGCGAAGAGTGGCGATCCGCATCGATTCCTCCCGGGATTGGGGTCAGGTCTTGATTTTATTTTATAGAGGCGCCGGCGAGCCCGCCGCGCGACCGTCGCCGCAAGCCTCCTGCCGTCAGGGGGTCGCCCCGCCGACCTTCTGCACCAGGGCGGCCCATTCCTCCGCGGTCAGGACCCGCTGCAGTTCGCCCGCGGCTCCGATGAGCGTGTCGTCGGCCTTCACCTGGGTCTGCTCCAGCTTGTCCACGATCTCGATGAACCTGTCCCTCGGGGTGTCGTAGTCGTCGAGGAGCTCCGCGAATCGGCCGCTCTCCTTCTTCCGGGCATTCTCGTCCGCCGTGGCCGCCTTCACGAGCCCGTCCGCCGCCGCCTGCGCCTGCTGAAGGCGGGCCGGGTCGGCGACGACCGACGGGAGCGCCTCCCGGACCTTCGGGGCCAGGAGCGCCGCCGGCACGTAGGTGGAGAAGAAGCCCTTCGGCCAGAGCTCCTTCCACTCCTTCTTCCAGGCGAAGGACTTCAACCGGGCGACGGCGTCGACGGTCGCCATCGCGGCCTTCCGGCGGTCGTCGCGGTAGAGGTTGAGCTGGAGCTGACGCTCCTTGACGGACGACGCCTGCGTGAGGAAGACCGCCTTCGCCTCCGCGTTGGCGACCTTCATGGCGTCGAGCCACGCCTGCCGGCTGGCCTCGAACCCCCGGCCGGCTTCCACGACCTGCCTCGCGCGGTCCGGCTCCGGGATGACCCGGGAGACCTGCTGCTCCCAGTCGGCGGGAAGGGGTACCTGGGCAGCGACGGACGAGGAGAAACCTCCCGTCAGGAGTGCGACGGCGAGGAGCGGGAGAGTCTTCATCCAGCCAGTATATCGAGCCGGCCACGGGCCCACCGCGCGGCGGTCTTCGATCGGAAGCAGGCTCGCCGCCTTTAGAATCGCGCGCACAGGAGGCCACCCCATGAGACACGTCCTGGCGATCGCCGCCGCAGGGCTCCTCGCCGCCGCACCGGCCCTCGCCTCCGAGGCGCCGAAGCCCCTCGACGCCGGGGACCCGGCGCCCGCCTTCTCGCTCCCGGGCTCGGACGGGAAGACCCACTCGCTCGCCGACCACCTCGGCAAGAGGGTGGTCGTCATAGCCTGGTTCCCGAAGGCGTTCACAGGCGGGTGAACGGCCGAGTGCAAGTCGCTCCGTGAGAGCGGCAACGAGATCCGGGCCTTCGACGTCGCCTACTTCGCGGCGAGCGTCGACCCGGTGAAGCTCCTGACCGACTTCGCGACCTCGTTCGACGCCGACTACCCGATCCTCGCCGACGCCGACGGATCCGTCGCACGGGCCTACGGAGTCGTGACGCCCGACCGTGCCGCTCCCTTCCGCTGGACCTTCTACATCGGCAAGGACGGGAAGCTCCTGCACGTCGATCGCGGGGTGAAGGCCGGGACGGCCGGCCCCGACCTCGCGAAGAAGCTGGGAGAGCTGGGGGTCGCACGGAAGAGCCCCTGACGCCGGACGAGGACGGGGACGATCCGGCCACCGTCGAGTCCGGGGTCCGGATCCTGCTCGCGGGCCGTGACCTGCTCCGGCTCGAGGCCCCGGACCCCGACGTCCGGTCCCTCGCGGACGCGCTCTGGATCGCGCGGCCGCGAGGGGAGCGTGCTCCCTCGGCGCTGACTCTCTCGATCGAGGTCGTCTGGAGCGGGATCCTCGCCGATCCCGAGGCGGACCTTCGGTGGAATGTCACGGCGGACGAGACCCGGCTCGAGTCCCCCGGCCTGTCTCTCACGATCCGGCCGACGCTGCGCCGGGCCAGGGCTGTCGTCGCGGACTCTCTCGTCCGGCGCCGGCCCGATCTCGTCACGCGGCTCGCCCTCGAGGCTCCCGTGACGGCGATGAAGATGGCGACCCGCCAGCAGGTCCTCCATGCGGGCGCGGTCGTCGGAAGGGCCGGCGCGGTCGTCCTTAGGGGCGCTTCCAACTCCGGCAAGTCGACGCTCGTGGCGGCCTGCACACGCGAGGGGCTCGGATTCCTCGGCGACGAGAGCGTCCTGGTCGATCGCGAGGACCCCGACAGCCTCGAGGCGACGCTCCGCGACCTGGTCTTGACGCCCGAATCGGCGAAGCTCCTCGGCCTCGAGGCCGGCTCGGTCGAGTGCCTCTCCGGCACGGAGGTCAAGAGACGCGTCCTGCCGCGGGAGGCTGCACGGCCCGCCGACCGGGTCGCCCGGCGGGCCGCCACCGTCCTCCTGGGTCCTCGAGACCCGGGCCCGGCGCGCCTCGTTCCTTTCCGGGGACCGGGTTTCCTCGAGGCCTTCGCCCTCGGGGAGATACCGCAGGAGCGGATGTACGGCGGATCGCCCGTGGATGTTGCGCGCGACTGGTCCGGCCGGAGCACCTATCTCCTTCTCGGCGCGGTTGATCTGTCAGGAGCCGTCGCACTTCTAGGTGATCTGGCTCACGGACTCGGCCGTCCTTAGATATCAAGATTCCGTCTCAGAAACATGGACGCATCGGGGACCCCGGTTCTCCTGGCGCACTCCTGCTTCATCGCGCACGACCCGAAGCAGGTCCGGAAGATGCGTCCCTACGCTCCATTGGCCACGCTGCTCACCGCGGCCGTCGTGAGGGGCTCCGGGCGGCGGGTCGACCTCTTCGACGCCATGCTCTCCTCCGGCGAGGAGGAGTTCGAGGCTCTGGTCTGGCGCCTGAGACCGCGGTTCGTCGGCCTCCTCGAGGACAACTTCAACTTCCTCGCCAAGATGTGCACCCAGCGGAGTCGCGAGGCCGCCGTGCGCCTCATCCGCAGCGCGAAGGCCGCCGGCGCCCGGGTCGCCGTGAACGGCCCCGACGCGACCGACGCCCCGGGCTACTACCTCGACGTCGGAGCCGACGCCGTCATCCTCGGCGAGACGGAGCGGACGTTCCTCGCCCTCCTCGAGGCCTGGGAACTGGGCGCCGACCCTTCGTCGATCCCGGGTCTGGCGCTCGCCGCGGGTCCGGTCCGGGCCGCCGGCACGCTCCCCGTCCGCACCCCACCGCGCCCGTTCGTGGACGACCTCGACACCCTGCCGTTTCCCGCGTGGGACCTCGTGGACGTAGAGCGCTACCGGGCAGCCTGGACAGGGGCCCACGGACGGCTCTCCTGGAACATGGTCACGACCCGCGGGTGCCCTTACCGCTGCAACTGGTGCGCGAAGCCCGTCTACGGGACCCGCTACGCGCAGCGGAGCCCCGAGAACGTCGCGGACGAGATGGGACGGCTCAAGGAGACGATCCGGCCGGACCACGTCTGGTTCGCGGACGACATCTTCGGCCTGTCCCACCGCTGGATCGAGCGCTTCGCCGAGGCGGTCCGGGAGCGCGGGGCCGCGATCCCCTTCACGATCCAGTCCCGCGTCGACCTGATGTCGGCTTCCGCCGTCGAGGCCCTGAGGCACGCCGGCGCGGAGGAGGTCTGGATGGGCGTCGAGTCCGGGGCGCAGTCGATCCTGGACGCCATGGACAAGGGGACGACCGTCGAGCAGGTCCGCGAGGCGACGCGTCGCCTGAAGGACGCGGAGATCCGGCCGGCCTGGTTCCTCCAGCTCGGCTACCCGGGCGAGACGTGGGACGAGATTCTCGCAACCCGGGACCTCGTGCGAGAGGAGCGGCCCGCCGACGTCGGGGTCTCCGTCGCCTACCCTCTCCCCGGCACCGTCTTCCACGACCGGGTCCGGAGCCAGCTCTCCGGCCGCTCCCACTGGAAGGACAGCGACGACCTGGCGATGATGTTCGAGGGGACCTACAGCGCCCCCTTCTATCGCCTCGTCCGCGACCTGCTGCACGAGGAAGCCGCGGTCGCCTCCATCCCGCCCTCGGAGACGATCGGCCGCCGGAGACGGAACCTCGACGCCGCCTGGGAGCGCGCAGGGCGCGAGGAGGCGGGCTACCGGACGGGTGAAGGCGAGGCGTCGTCCGGGCTCCGAGGCTGACCGCGGCGGACGGAACGCGCCGATGACCGACCTCCTCCTCGCGCACGGCTATTTCCTCGCGGAGGACGAGAAGGAGCAGGCGGTGATGCGGCCCTACCCGCCGCTCGGCCTCCTCTCGCTCTCGGGCTACCTGAAGCGGGCGGGCTTCTCGGTGGAGGTCTTCGACACGACCTTTTCGACGCGCGAGGCCCTGATCGCGCGGCTCGGCGAAGGCCGGGGCGTCCTCGGCCTCTACACGAACCTGATGACCCGCCCGCCCGTCCTCGCCCTCACCGCCGCGGCGAAGGCGCGCGGGTGGACGGTCGTTCTCGGGGGCCCCGAGAGCGCGAGCTACCCCGCCGAGTACCTCGCGGCGGGCGCGGACGTCGTCGTCGCCGGAGAGGGGGAGGAGACGCTCCGCGAGCTCCTCCCGACGCTGGCCGCCCGCGGTCCGCACCGTCTCCACGGCGTGGCCGGCGTCTCCTTCCGTGACGAGGAGGGTGCGGTCGTCCACGGGCCTCCGCGCGCGCGTCTCCCTTCGCTCGACGACCTCCCCTGGCCCGACCGCGAGGCGATCGACCACGAGCCCTACCTCGCCGCCTGGAGGGAGCGGCACGGGGAAGGGAGCGTCAACCTCATCACCGCCCGCGGCTGCGCCTACAGGTGCGACTGGTGCTCCCACGCGGTCTTCGGGCACTCCCACCGGAGGCGCTCCCCGGCGAACGTGGCCGACGAGGTCGCGTGGATCCGCGACCGGTACGCCCCCGAGCAGGTCTGGTACGCCGACGACGTCTTCACGATCTCGCACCGCTGGCTCTCGGAGTACGCCGACGAGCTCGAGAAACGCTCCCTCAGGTTCCCGTTCGAGACGATCTCGCGCGCGGACCGTATGGCGAGCGACGACGTCCTCGCCACCCTCGCGCGGATGGGCTGCCGAAGGATCTGGATCGGCTCGGAGAGCGGGAGCCAGCGCCTCCTCGACGCGATGCGGCGCGGCGTCACCGTCGACCAGGTCCGGTGGGCGACGCACGCGGCCCGGCGCCACCGCATCGAGGTCGGGATGTTCCTGATGTGGGGCTACGACGGCGAGACCGCCGAGGACGTCGAGGCGACCGTCGAGCACGTCCGCGAGTCGCTCCCCGACGTCTTCTTCACGACGCTCGCCTACCCGATCAAGGGAACCGGCTACTACGAGAAGGTGAAGGACCGGGTCACCCTCTCGCGCCCGTGGGAAGAGGGGGGAGACCGCGACCACGTCGTGGCGGGGCGCGCTGGCCGCGACACCTACCGGATCGCCGACCGCTGGCTGCGCGCCGCCGTGGAGTCGCGGCGGATCGAGGAGACGTCTCCGGAGGCCTCGCGCGAGCGGGCCGCGGAGGCCGAGTCGGCGAGGCGCGAGTTCCTGGCCGCGTTCGCCGGAGAGAGGCCGTGAACGCGGTCGCGGGCCCGTTCGACGCCCTCGCCGCGACCTACGACGAGGACTTCTCGCGGACCGACCTCGGGCGGCGCCTCCGCGCGGCCGTCTGGCGCCACCTCGACGAGGCGTTCGGCCCGGGCGTGCGAGTCCTCGAGCTCGGCTGCGGCACGGGGGAGGACGCCCTCCACCTCGCTTCACGGGGGGTCGAGGTCGTCGCGACCGACGCCTCCGAGGCGATGGTCGCCGAGACGAGGCGCAAGGCCGGCGGGGCAGGGCTCGACGCGCTCGTGACCGCGCGCCGGCTCTCCTTCGAGGGGCTGCCCGACGCCGCGCCCGCCCTCGGGCCGTTCGGCGGCGCGGTCTCCGACTTCGGCGCGCTGAACTGCGCGGAGGACCTCTCCCGCCTCGCCGAGACGCTCGGCGGGCTCCTGACCCCGGGCGCGCCGCTCCTCCTCGGCGTCATGGGCCGCTGCGTCCCGTGGGAATGGGCGTGGTACCTCCGGCGGGGAGACCCTTCGCGCGCCTTCCGCCGGCTCGCGCGAGGGGGCGTCGCCTGGCGCGGGCTCACCGTTCGTTACCCTTCGCCCGGCCGGCTCCTGTCCGTCTTCTCGCCCTGGTTCCGGCGACGAAAGCTCGTCGCGCTCGGCGCCCTCCTGCCCCCGACCTACGCCGCCCCCTCCGTATCCCCGCGGACGATGGCCTTCCTCGACCGGTGGGAACGGAGGCTCGAGGAGGTTCCGCCGCTCGCCAGGCTCTCCGACCACTACCTCCTCGCGATGGTGCGTCGATGACCGAGCTGGCCGCCGCGGCCCGCCCCGTCCCCTCCCGGGCCGAGGGCGCCCTCCTCCCGGCGGCCGACCCCGTCTCGTCGCTCCCGATCCTCACCCTCCTCCCGTTCTCGCGCTGCAACTGCCGCTGCGCGATGTGCGACATCTGGAAAGAGAAGAACGCGAACGCGCTCTCGCGGCACGACGTCGAGCGGCTCCTGCCCGACCTCTCGAGGCTCGGCACCCGAAGGGTCGTCCTCTCGGGAGGTGAGCCCCTCATGCACCCCGACCTCTTCGGCCTCGTGCGGCCTTTGAGAGAGGCCGGGATGGGCCTGACGCTCCTTTCCTCCGGCCTCCTCCTCGAGCGGTTCGCTTCCGAGATCGCCGCCACGTTCGACGACGTCGTCGTCAGCCTCGACGGCCCGGGTGCCGTTCACGACGCGATCCGGGGCGTCCCGGGGGCCTTCGACCGCCTGCGGCGAGGGGTCGCGGCCCTGCGCGGCGCCTCTCCCGGCCCTTCGCTGTCGGGCCGCTGCACCGTGCAGAAGGAGAACCTCTCGCGGCTCGGTGAGACGGTGGCGGCCGCGCGCGAGGTCGGACTCGACCGTATCAGCTTCCTCGCCGCCGACACGACGAGCCCGGCCTTCGGCCGCGAGGCGGGCTGGGCGCCGGAGAGCCGCGACCGGGTCGTGCCGGACGCCGCCGGCCTCGCCGCGCTCGAGACCGAGATCGAGCGGCTCGAGGCGGAGCACGGCGACGCCCTCGCCTCCGGCTTCGTCGCCGAGAGCGCATCGAAGCTCCGCGCGCGACTCCTCCTCCACTTCCGCGCGTGCGCCGGAGAGGCCGCCTTTCCCCCCTCGACGTGCAACGCCCCCTGGGTCTCGGCGGTCGTGGAGACCGATCTCTCCGTGCGTCCCTGCTTCTTCCACCCCGCCTACGGCCGCCTCGGCGAGGACGGGCTCGAGCCGGTGCTCAACGGCGAGGCCGCGCTCCGGTTCCGCCGAGCGCTCGACGTGGCGTCCGACCCCGTCTGCCTGCGCTGCCCCTGCCGCCTGAACCTGCGCCGCGGGGAGGAGGAGGCGAGGTGACGCGGCGCCGGGTCGTCCTCTACAACCCGCGGGCCGTCTTCTTCACGATGCCGCTCGGGCTCCTCGCCGTCGGCTCCCACCTCGACCGCTCCCGCCACGACGTCGTCCTCGTCGACGGCCGCCTCGAGGAAGACCCCGTCGCCGCCGTCCTCGCGGCCCTGGCGGCGGGCGGCGACGCGCCGCCGGTCCTCGGCGTCTCGGTGCTGACGGGCGCCCCGATCCAGGACGCCCTCGACGTCTCCCGCGCGGCGAAGGCGCGGTTCCCCGAATCCACCGTCGTCTGGGGGGGATGGCACCCGTCCCTCTTCCCGGAAGGCTGCCTCGACGAGCCCTCCGTCGACGTCACCGTGCAGGCGCAGGGAGAGGAGACCTTTGCCGAGCTCCTCCGGCGCCTCGACGCGGGCGAGAGCCTGGAGGGGTGTGCCGGCTGCACCGCGAGGGCCGCCGACGGCACGCCGCGCCGCAACCCGCCCCGGCCCCTCGCCCCGCTCTCCGACCTCTCGCCCCACGACTACGGGCTCCTCCCTGTCGAGCGTTACTTCGCCCTCAAGGGGAAGCGGCAGCTCGACTTCGTCACGTCGCAGGGGTGCCACTTCCGCTGCGCGTTCTGCGCGGACCCGTTCGTCTACGGCCGGAAGTGGGTCGGCCTCCCGGCGGGCCGGGTGGGCGACGAGCTGCAGCGGCTCCACCGCGAGCACGCGTTCACCGACGTGAACTTCCAGGACGAGACCTTCTTCACCTCTCTCGATCGCGTCACGGCGATCGCCGAGGAGCTGATCCGGCGGCGGCTCCCCTCGACCTGGGCCGCCACGATGCGCGCCGACCAGGGGGACCGCCTTACGGAGGACGCCTGGGCCGCCTGCCGCAGGTCGGGCCTCCGGCGGCTCCTGATCGGCGTCGAGGCGGGGACACAGGAGATGGTCGACCGGATACGGAAGGACATCCGTCTCGAGCAGGTGCTGCGCTGCGCCGAGCGCTGCCTTTCGCACGGCATCGCGGCGCAGTTCCCGTTCATCGTCTGCTTCCCCGGCGAGTCGGACGAAAGCGTCGAGGCCACGCTCGACTTCGCGCGCCGCCTCGCCGCGATGAGCCCGTCCTTCCAGACGCCGATCTTCTTCTTCAAGCCCTACCCGGGGACGTCGATCACCGACGACGCCGTCCGGGCCGGCTTCCGGCTGCCGTCCTCCCTCGCGGAATGGGCGCGGTTCGACTTCTACGAGGGGGACGGCCCGTTCACGACCTCGGCCCGCACCCGCCTCGTGGAGCGCTTCCGCTGGTACCAGAAGCACGCCTACGGGAAGGCCCCGGCCTGGAAGCGCCCGGTCGCCGCCCTCGCGCGCTGGCGCTGCGAGCGGCGCGACTTCCGCTTCCCGCTCGAGAAGGCGGTGGGAGAGGCCCTCTTCCCCGAGCCGGTCCTCTCATGAGGCCCGGGCGCCCGCTCCCGCCGCCGGGGCGAGGCCCGGTTCCAGCGCCGAGGCCTCGTCGGTGAAGAGACGCGCGTCGACGACCTTGGGGACGCCGTCGAGGAGGACGTGCCTCGCCGGGACCCCGGCCGCCTCCAGCCACGGGAGGAGGTCCGCGTCGGCGACGCGCGGCGCCCCGTCGAGGACGACCGCCCGAAGGTGGGCCCGGGGAAGGCCCGCGAGCGCGCCGCGGGGATCGCACCCGGACTCGCGAACGACGACGAGGTCCGCGACGTCGCCGGGACCGAGGCGCCCGGCGTCCGGCAGCCCCAGGACCGTCGCGCCGTCCGACGTCACGAGGCGCAGGAGGTCCTTCGCGTCCAGCCCGGCGCAGTCGCGCGCCACGCCCATCTCCACGAGCAGGTCCGCCGAGCCGCTCAGACGCGAGTCGGTCCCGAGGGCGAGCCGGCCGGCCGAGAGGAGCGGGTGCGGGTCGAGCGTCGTGCCGAGGACGCGCAGGTTGCTCGCGGGGCACCAGGCGACCCCCGCCCCCGCCGCGAGGACCCTCGCGACGCCGGCGCTCCCGAGGCCGACCCCGTGAGCGAGGACCGTCGCGGGGCCCAGCCCGCCGAGCCGCTCGAGGAGCGCGAGCTCCCCCTCGGCTTCCTCGTCGGTCCCTTCCGCCAGGTGGACGAGGAACGGGGCGCCGGTCGGCGTCGCGGCGAGCCCCTCCGCCATCGAGGGTCCGTATCGCCCCGCGAGCCGCGGGGAGTGGCACCAGCCGAAGGGGTGGACGACCCGCACCGGAAAGTCCGCGTCTCCCATGACCGGGAGCCACGGGTCGTGGTGCGCCACCGTCGTCGCGCCCGAGAGGAGGTTCTTCAGCGCCCCGTGCCGCACCCGCACGCGCTCGTCGATCCCCTTCACGGCCCGGAAGCGCGGCGCCGCGAGGAGCGGCTGGAGCGCGTCGATCCAGTCGTAGGCGCTCGCCCGGGGGCCACCGGCGTCCGCCTCGGGGAACGCGTTGAGGCCCAGGTGCTCGTGCGCGTTCACGAGCCCGGGGAAGACGAGATGGCCGTCGAGGCTCACGACGACCTCGCCCCTTCGCGGAGGGCCGTCGTCCCCGGCGACCCGCCCGTCCGCGAGCCGCAGCCGGACGTCGCGAGCTCCCGCGGGCTCGACGACGCGGGCGCCTTCGAGGACCGTCGGGGGCGGCGCGGGTCTCATCGGGAGGTTCCCCGCACGACCTCAGCCTCGTCCCAGCGCGAGGGCGAGGAGGACGGGGAGCCCTCGCTGCGCCTCCCAGGCGTCGAGCCGGCCGGCCGCCTCGAAGTGGTGCCGGACCTCCTCCCCGGCGGGGAGCTCGAGCACCTCCGCCACGGCGAGGCCGGCGGCGGCCGCCGCCGCCCGGTGCTCCTCGACGCCGTGGACGTGGTGCTCGACCGCGAATCGCTCCGGTCCGCACCGGAACGCGCGGACGAGCCCGCGGCGGGCCGCGTCGGGGTGGAAGTCGGTGACGAGGAGGCGCCCCCCCGACGCGAGCACTCTCCCCAGCTCCGCGTAGACGCCGTCGAGCCGCGCGAGGTGCCCCACCGCGAGACGGCACCAGGCGCCGCGGAACGACCCGGCCCGAAACGGGAGCGCCCTCACGTCCGCGGCCGCGACGGCCGCTCCGCGCGCGCCGGCGAGGAGCATCGGGAGGACGAGGTCGACGCCGAAGGCGCGCTCGCGAAGCCCGCCGTCCTCGCCGCGGAGCCGGCGTCCCGTCCCGCACGCCGCGTCGAGGAGGGGCGTCGCGGGCGACGGGTCGAGCCGCCGGCGCGCGAGCTCGTCGAGCTCGGCGAGGGCTCCCGCGTCCTCGTACGTCGGGGCCCACCTCCGGTACGCCTCCTCCGGCGCGAGGACCTGGATCGGCACGGCCGGGAGTATAGGAGCGGGCTCCGTCCCCGGAGGTCTCGCCCGTGACGCTCCCCGCCGTCCTCCTCGTCAACCCGCGCGTCGCGCGGCGCCGCAACGCGCGGCTCCCGCTCTCGCTCCTCACCCTCGCCTCCGGCCTCGAGGGGCGGGCGCGCTGCCGGATCGTCGACGGGAACTTCGAGGACGACGCGCTGCGCAGCCTCCTCGACGCGATCGCCGCCGAGCGGCCGGCGCTCGTCGGGGTCACGGTGATGCCGGGACCGCAGGTGGCGCCGGCCATCGCGATCTCGAAGGCCGTGAGGGAGCGCCATCCCGACCTTCCGATCGTCTGGGGCGGCTACTTCCCGACGCTCTACCCCGACGCGGCCCTCGCCGCCCCGTACGTGGACGTCGTCGTGCGCGGCCCCGGGGAGGCGGCGCTCGCCGAGCTCGTCGAGGCGTCCGCGTCCGGGACGATCTCTCACGCGGGATCGCTCGCCGGCGTCGCCGGGATCAGCTGGAAGGACGAGGGCCGTGTCGTCCACAACGCGGACCGGCCGCTCGGCCCGCCGGACGCCCTGCCGCCGCTCCCCTACGAGCTCCTCGGCGACGTGTCGCGTTTCCTGCAGCCGACCTTCCTCGGGTCGCGGACGGCCGTCCACCAGGCCGCCGTCGGCTGCCGCCACCGCTGCTCGTTCTGCGGCGTCGTGTCGATGTTCGACGGCAGGACGCGGCTCCCGGCGGCGGAGCGCGTCGCGCGGGACCTCCTCGTCCTGAAGGAGCGCCACGGGGCGAACGCCGTCCAGTTCTACGACCACAACTTCTTCGACCGCGAGGAGACCTCGGTGCCGCTCCTCGAGGCGCTCGCCCGCGTCGGCCTCCCCTACTGGTGCTACGCGCGGCCTGACGCCCTCGCGCGATTCCCGGCGCGGACCTGGGAGCTGGTGAAGCGCTCGGGGCTGCGGATGGTCTTCATGGGAGCGGAGGCTTCGAGCGACGAGGCGCTCCGCCGGATGCACAAGGGGACGCGCGTCGACGAGACGCTCGAGGCGACCCGCCGCTGCCGCGAGGCGGGGATCGTCCCCGAGCTCTCGTTCGTCCTCGGCGGGCCGGAAGACCCGGAGGACGAGATCGAGCGGACGCTCCGCTTCATCCGCAGGCTGAAGTCCGTCCACCCGGCGTCCGAGGTGATCCTCTACTTCTGGACGCCCACGCCGCGCCGGAATCGAGGGCGGGCGGAATCCCGCGACGGCGCCCTTCCGACTTCGCCCTCCGCCCCGCGGAGCGACGCCCCGCTCGACCTGCCGGCGACGCCCGAGGAGTGGACGGAGCCCGCCTGGGTGGACTTCGTCTGCCATCGCAACGCGCCTTGGCTCACCGAGCGGACGCGGCGACGCGTGGACGACTTCGCGACGGTCCTCGGCTGCCGGTTCCCCACCGTGCAGGACATGCGGCTCCCCTCCTGGGGGAAGTCCGTCCTCTCCGCGGCGGCCTCGTGGCGCTGGGCCGCCGGGGCGTACGCGCGCCCCGCCGAGCTGCGGCTCCTCCGGAGGGCTCTCCCGCTGAAGCGCCCGGAGGCGGAGGGCCTGTGAGGACACCGGCGGCGCCGCTCCACGTCGTCCTCGTGAACCTCGCGCTCGTCCCCGGCGTCCGCCCGGAGGAGATGCTCGGCCGCCTCCCCGGCCTCGGCCGGTTCGCCGCCTCCCTCGCGGAGGCGGGCGCCCGGGCCACCGTCCTGGCGCGCGCGGAAGAGGAGGCCGATCTCACCGACGGCTCCGTCCGGCTCGTGACGACGAACGACGGAGACGAGGCGTTCGCCCGCTACCGGAGCCCGGCCCCCGGCATCCTGCGTCGCCTTCGCCGGCTCTCGCCCGACGTCGTCCACGTCGGGGGACTCCTCTTCCCCGTCCCGACGGCGGCCGTCCGCGCCGCGATGCCCCGCCGCGTCCCCGTCCTCCTGCAGCACCACGGCGAGCCGCCGGGCCGCGGCCGCCTCGGCCTCCTCCAGCGGCTCCTCCTGCGCTCGGCGGACGGCGTCCTCTTCACGAGCCGCGAGATCGCGGACGAGTGGATCCGCGGCGGACACCTGCAGGGCGACACCGGAATCTCGGAAGTTCTCGAGGCGTCGACCGACCTCGCGCCCGTCCCGCGCGACGAGGCTCGCGAGGCCACGGGGATCGACGGCGACCCGGCGATCCTCTGGGTCGGCAGGCTCCACCCCAGGAAGGATCCCGTCACGGCCCTGCGGGCGTTCGAGGGGGCGCTTCCCGACCTGCCCGACTCCAGGCTGCACCTCGTCCACGGCGAGGCGCCCCTCCTCGAGGAGCTGAGGTCGCGATGCGCCGCGAGCCCGGCGCTTGCGCGCGCCGTCCGCTTCGTAGGCCCGGTGGCGCACTCGGACCTTTCCGCCTGGTACTCGGCTGCCGACCTCTTCCTCACCTCCAGCCCCTCCGAGGGGTCGAACTGGGCCTTCATCGAGGCGACGGCCTGCGGCCTCCCCGCCGTGGCGACGGACATCCCGGCGAATCGCCGCGTGAGCGGTCCGGGGACCGAGCTCTTTCCCGCGGGCGACGCGGGCGCGGGCGCCGCCGCGCTCGCGCGCGCCGCCCGGGACCCGGCGGCCCGGCGCGAATCGCTGAGGGAGCACTTCGAGCGGCGCCTCTCCTGGGCCGTCGTCGCGCGCGAGGCGCTCGACGCGTACGCCGGCGCGATCGCCCGGACGAGCGCGGCGTGAGGGTGGCTCTCGTCGTCCCGGGCGGTGTCGACCGCTCCCTCACCGAGCGCGTCATTCCCGCGCTCCTCTGGCTCGTCGCCGAGCTCGGCCGCCGGGTCGAGGTCGTCGTCTTCGCCCTCGGGCACGGGAGCGAGCCGGGCGAGTGGGAGGTCCCCGGCGCTCGCGTCGTCGACCTCGGTCCGCTCCGGCTCTCGCGCGTGCCGGGGCTCGCCTTCGCGCGTCGCGCGCGCGCCCTCCGCGGCCTCCTCCGCCGCCACGGCCCGTTCGACCTCCTGCACGCGTTCTGGGCGACGCCGTGCGGGGCCACGGCGGCCGCCGCGGCGCCCCTCCTTCCGCTCGTCGTCTCGCTCGGCGGAGGGGAGCTCGCGGGGATCGCCGACATCGGCTACGGCTGCGACCTCGTTCCGCGCGAACGCGCGAAGGTCCGCGGGACGCTCGGCCGCGCCTCGGCGGTGACGGCCGCGAGCGCCCCGCTCGTCGCCGAAGCCGCGCGCCGCGGCTTCCCCGCGCGTCTCGTCCCGCTCGGCGTCGAGGAGGCGGGCTTCCTCCCGCCCACGCCCCGGGAGCCGGGCGGCGCCTTCCGCCTCCTCCACGCCGCGGACCTCAACCGCGTGAAGGACACGCCGACCCTCCTCCGCGCCTTCCGCCGCCTCCTCGACCGGGGGCTCCCGGTCACGCTCGACGTCGCGGGCGAGGACACGCTCAGCGGCGCGGTCCAGGCGGAGGCCGCGCGCCTCGGACTGTCGGGGACGGTCGTCTTCCACGGCCGGCTCCCGACCGCGCGTCTGCGCCCGCTCCTGGGGGCCGCGGACCTCTTCCTCCTCTCCTCGCGCCACGAGGCCGGACCCGTGGCCGTCGTGGAGGCGGCCGCCTGCTCGGTCCCGACCGCGGGGACCGCCGTCGGGCACGTCGCCGAGGGATGCCCGCTTCGCTCGATCTCCGTACCCGTGGGAGACGATGCCGCGCTCGCGGACGCGGCCGCGGCGCTCCTCGCCGACCCGGGACGGAGGCGGGAGATGGGGGCCGCAGCCCGCGCCTGGGCCTGGGAGAACCGCGCCGCCGTGACCGCGGAGCGGTTCGAGACCCTCTACCGCGAGGTCACCGGCGGGAGAGAAGCCGCGCCCCGGAGGCGAGCCGCCCGATGAGGACCTTCAGCCACACCGCGGCGAGCCGCAGGCCCGAGGTGCCGGGAGCGACGTTCGCCTTCACCTCGTCGAGCGACGGGAGGAGGGTCCGCGCCAGGAATCGGGCCTTCGCGGACGCTCCTTCGCAGAGGCCGAGCGCGGTCGCCGTCCAGCCCGTCGCCGCGCGCGAGTGCCGGAGGACCGGGAGCGCGGCCGCGCGCCGGAGGACGAGCGCCGAAAGGCGCGCCGAGGCGTTCCCGAGCGCGGCGGCGTCGAACGTCCCCGGAAACACCTCCTCGATCGCCCGCGCCGCGAGGACCACCGGAGCCCGGGACGCGGCCGGCAGGTCTGCCATGGGAAGCGGTCCGCTCCGGCGGGAGAGGACGAGGAAGTCGACCGCCTGGACGCCCCGCAGCCCCTTCGCGGCGAAGTCCTCCGCCGCGTGGAAGAGGAGGTGCCGCAGCATCGCCTCGGGCCCCGGGACCTCCCACCCTGCGGCGGCCACGGTGTCCCGCAGGAGACTTTCCGTGGCGTCGAGGCGGCGCCCGAGCACGTCGAGGCGGAACGACCTGTGGAGCTCGATCCGGAGCGGGTTGCCAGGGTGCTCGCTCGCCTGCAGCGCGACGCGCTCCTCCCGCTCGGCGAGGACGAGGTGGCGGGGCGTGTTCCAGAGGGGGACGTACCCGAGCTCCTCCCCGATCTTCCCGGCCGCCCGTCGCAGGTCCGGCTCCGATTCGAACAGCAGGTCGACGTCGGCCATTGGCCGGAGGCCGGCCGGGACGTCGCCCCCGAGGACGAGCGCGGCTCCCTTCAGGGGAACGGCGCGGAGGCCCGAGGCCCCGATCAGCGCGGCGAGCTGGTCGAGGAGCGCGAGGATCCGGTCTCCTCGCTCCGCGCCGCGCGCCGACTCCGCCTCGAGGTGGAGCCGAAGCGCGACGTCCAGCTCCTCGCCGCCGGGGAGCGTGGCGAGACGGGGCGCGAGTCCCTGGACCGACGCCGCGAAGGCGGTCTCGCGGGTGAGCCCGCCGGCCTCGGCGAGGGCCGCGAGGGGCGCGAGGCTGGAGACCCGGATCGCCTCGAGCGCCGCGAGTCCCGCCGCGGCGACTCCCGGGTCGCCGAGCAGCCGTTCGACCTCGTCCGGGCGGAAGGGCCCGATACCGCTCAACACGCCTCCCGCAGGGCGAGGGGCCTCGCATCCGCTCCCGCCGGGAGCACCGCCGAAGGAGGTCTGAAGCCATGGGACCGTCGCTTCCGCTTCACCCCGCCGTCATCCACTTCCCGATCGCCGCGGCCTTCTTCGCCGCCGGGGCGCTCTTTCTCGGCCTCGTCCTCCCGCGCGCCCGGGCCGCGTCGCTCGCCGCGGCGGCCCTCCTCCTCGGCGTCGCCGTCCTCGGCGGCGTCGCCGGCTCGGTCACCGGGTGGCTCTGGGCCGACGAGCTCGCCTACCTCGCGGGCGGTTGGGGTCCGATCCCGGGGCCGAAGGCCGTCGAGGGCCTCGCGAGGCGGCACGCGCTCCTGGCGGGCGGGTTCCTCCTCGCGGCGACCGTCGCGCTCGCGCTCGTCCTCCTCTCGCGCCGTCGCGGCGAGCCCCGGAACCTCACCGTCGTCGCGCTCCTCGCGGCGCTCCTCGCCGCCGGTCTGGCCGGGGCGACGGGGCACATGGGAGGGACGATGGTGCACGCGCCGCCGGCCCCGGCGGACGAGGCCACGGGGGAAGAGGGATGACACCTGGCGCCGCGCTAGCGCGGCGCCAGCGCGCGGACCTCGGCGACGAGGGCCTTGATCTGCTCGTCGGTCAGCTTCTTGCCGAACGCCGGCATCCTGTCGCGTCCGCGCCGGACCGACGACTCGAGGCGGCCGTCGGAGACCGTCGCGAGCCAGCGCGGATCCGCGAGGTTCCGGGCCTTCTTCTTCTTTCCTTCCTCGGTCTCCCCGCGGCCGTCGACGCCGTGGCAGACGGTGCAGTAGGCCTCCCAGGTCGCCGACCGGACGGGCTCCTCGCCGAGGAGCGGACCGGCCGCCAGGGCCGCACCGAGGATCAGGGTTCGCGCCTTCGTTCGTCCGGTCATCGCCGAGTCTCCCTTCCCGCGCAGTCTCTCGCGCAGCGCGGGACTTCCGGGGCCGGGAGTTCCCGAATCCCCCGATGTCGTGACACCCGTCACGAGCCTCGGGCACTCGCCTTCCGAAGAATCGTTCGAAAGAAAGGAGAGGCGCCATGCCAAGCCGAAGCCGTCCCATACGGCTCGTCCCGCTGCTCGCCTTCGTGGCGCTGGCGGCGCTCGCGAGCCTCGCGTGCGGAACGCGCAAGTCGCCGACGGAGCCGGACGATGCCCCTCCCGACCCTGCCGCGACGTTCTCCCGGGTCCAGGGGGAGGTCTTCACTCCCTCGTGCGCCCTTTCCGGCTGCCACGCGGGGCCGGCGCCCACCAGCGGCATGGACCTGAGCGCGGGCCGTTCGTACTCCCAGATCGTCGGCGTCGCGGCCGTCGGCTCGGCCCGCCTCCGGGTCGCTCCCGGGGACGTTTCGGGCTCCTATCTCGTCTCGAAGATCCGCGGCGACGCGACGATCGCCGGCGGCCGCATGCCGCTCGGCGGCCCCTACCTCTCGCCCGACAGGGAGCAGCTCGTCGTCGACTGGATCCGGCGCGGCGCTCCGAACGACTGAGGACCGCGATGAGACACTACGCAGCCGCCCTCGCGCTCGCTCTCCTCGCCGCCGTCCCGGCCTCCGCCCAGGAGGCGCCCGACTGGACCCCGGGCTACGGGACGCTCTTCCTCCAGACGCACTCCCCCCTCGTCAACGACGCGGGAATTCTCGAGACGCTCTTCACCCACCGGTTCAACCAGCCCGTGAACGAGGCGGGCGGGACCGACCTGTTCGGCCTCGACAACGGCGCGAACATCGGGATCGGCCTCTCGTGGGTCCCCGTGCGCGGGCTCGCGGCGGAGGTCTACCGCGCCTCGAACGGCGGCGACTACGAGTTCGCCGCCAAGCTCGCGCTCCTGACGCCGAGGAAGGAGTGCCCCGTCGGCATCTCGGTCCGCGCCGGAGTGAACTGGCTCACGAAGTACGAGATCGAGGACGACTTCGGCGGGTTCGGCCAGCTCCTCGTCGCCTGGACCGTCGGAGACCGGGTCACGCTCGCCGCGGCCCCGTCCTACTCCTCCAACTCACCGCTCTTCAAGGACGCCTTCAACGTCCCGCTCGCCGTCCAGGTGAGGTTCGGGCGAGGGCTCTACGCCGGAGGCGAGTACGTGTTCCGGAACGGGGACCTCGACGGCTCCGTCGGGCAGTGGTCGTTCGCCATCGAGAAGGCGGTCTATCGCCATCGCTTCCTCGTCTGGATCGGCAACTCCCCCGCGACGACGGTGGACCAGATCGTCGCCGGGGACTACGCCGGCGGCGTGACCGACTCGAACATCCGCCTCGGCTTCAACATCTCGAGGCAGTTCCGGATCGGAGGGGACTGAGCCCCGGGGCCCGCGTGTCGGGGCGCGGGGGAGAGGCCTTCGACGCGCCGCCGCCCGGCGTCAGCGGAGGTAGCCAAGGCTCCTGAGCTGCCGGACGGCTTCTTCCGCGGGGAGAAGGCCCCGGGTCCGCCCTTCGGTGTCGAGCGCCCCTTCCGGCCCGGCGTGGTCCGCCACGTACCGCGCGCGGGCCCGGGCCTGCCGGGCGAGGAAACGGTCGAGAGCCTCCGCCATCCGACGCGTCCGGTCGGCCTCCGTGCTCGCGAGGTCGCGGCGCTCCCCCGGGTCCGCCGCGAGGTGGTAAAGCTCGAGCCGCCCGCCGTCGCCGGACTCTCCCCTCCGGATCAGCTTCCACGGGTATTCGACGACGGCCTGCGCTTCCACACGGTCCGGTCCGGCCGTGTCGAGGTCCTCCGGGTAGACGAACCTCGAGACGACGACCGGCTCCCCGTTCGTCTCTCCGACCCGGCCCGGGACGAGGCTCCGCCCCTGCATCGTCTTCTCCGCCGGAATCGAGCAGAGGTCGAGGACCGTCGGCGCGACGTCGACGAGGCTGACCGCCCGCCCGACGCGGTGCGGCCTCAGCGTGCCGGGGGCGTGGATCACGAGCGGCACGTGCGCCTCCTCGTCGTACACCGAAGCCCCGTGCCCCCGCTGGCCGTGCTCCCCGAACGCCTCGCCGTGGTCGGCCGTCACGACGAAGACCGTCCGTCGGGCGAGCCCCCGGTCGACGAGCCGGCGGTAGAGGCGGCCGATCTCCGAGTCGTTGAACGTGATCGCCGCCTCGTACGCGGCCAGCGGGTCGCCGGGAGTCGCGAGGCCCGGCAGCAGGACGGGCGGATGCGGGTCCACGGAGTGGACGTACAGGAAGAAGCGGCGTCGGCCGTGGGCCTCGACCCACCGCAGGACGCGCTCGTTCAGGGTGCGCGCGTCGACCTTCTCCCTTCCCTCACCCGCCTCGAGGCCGCGGAAGGCCCCGGGCATGTACGCCCAGTCGAAGCCCTCGTCCAGGTTCGAGAGCGTCCCGGCGAACGCGTTGGCGGAGAAGAGCGCCGTCAGGTACCCGCTGCGGCCGAGGACCGCCTGCAGCGTCGGCACGGACCCGGGGAGCGGCTCGCTGTACGTGTGCGCGCCGAGGGCGTGCGTCTGGGGGTGGAGGGAGGTGAGCAGGCTCGTGATCGACGGCTTCGTCCACGTCGCCGTGACGTAGGCGCGCTCGAAGACGAGCCCGCGGCGCCCGAGCTCGTCGAGCGCGGGCGTGACGGTCGCGCGCCCGGGACGGTAGAGCCCCACCTGCCGGGCGCGGAGCGCGTCGACGACGTAGAGGACGACGTTCGGCCGGTCGGGCCCCTCGGCGGGCCCGAGGAGCCTCGGCTCGGTCCAGTAGACGGGAACGGGCTCGCCCGAGGACTCGGCCGACAGGCTGAGGACCGCGCCGGCGTCCAGGCTCGCGGGAATCGCCCAGTCGGTCCAGGCCCCTGCTTCCACGACGCGCTCGTCGAGCGTCGTGGAGCGGCCCCCCGCCGTCGCGGTCACCCGGACGCGGACCTCCGCCGGAGCCTCGAGCGGCCTCACGGCCAGGAGGACCTCGCTCGCGGTCCGTCCGCCGGCGCGGAAGGCCACGGGAGCGCCGCTCGAGAAGACGGCGTCCCGGACCTCTCCCGACAGCAGCACGCGCGTCGCCGAAGGAGGGCCGGCGGCGAAGCGGTCGCCCTTCGTCACGACCTCGACCGACCGGACGACGGTTCGCCCCGGCCCCTCGGCGGGGAGGTGCAGGAAGAGGTGCCTGAGCGGCTCCGCGGCCGGACCGCGAAGGTCGCGCTCGCCGATCTCTCGCGCGAGGACCTCCACGGTCGACTCGGCCCGCCCCGGGACGAGGTCGCGCCGGTTCCTGTAGGTGTCCGCCCGTGACAGCGAAGGTCCGTCGCTCCAGAGAAGGACCGCGCGGGCCTCCGGCTCTCCGGACCGAAGCGACACCCGGATCGACCAGAGGTCGTCTCCCGCGAGGTCGATCGGCGGGCTGCCGAGGACGACGCTCCCTCCCTCCGTGGCCCGACTCCACGACCGGTCGATCTCCTCGGCGGTCCAGCGCACTTGCCCGGCGAACGGGACGCCGGCCGCCGGGGTCGCGTCGAGGGGGGAAAGCCGTGCGATGACCTCCAGCGGCGCGGGGCCGCGCCGGGCGCACCCGAGGCTCACCAGCGCCGACAGGGCGACCAGGCAGAGACGCCGCGCCGCCAGGGGGCTCGGGCCGACGGTCCGTTCCGGCGATTCCGATCCCGTCGGCCGGCGACGTCTCCGGCCGCTCCGCTCCGGGCGCACGCGAATCCCGCCCGCTAGCAACGCTCGTACTTCCAGTTCCTCGACTTGCCCTCCGCCATCCACTCGATCGCCTGCGCCAGCCGGCGCTGCCGCGTCGCGTCCTGCTTCGCCTCGGTGATCCACTCGACGTACTCGCGCCGGTGGCTCGGCGGGAACCCGTCGAACGTCGCGCGGGCCTTCGCGCTCGCCGCGAGCGCGGCCGCGAGGTCCGGGGGGACCTCGACGGGCGCTTTCGGCGCGGCCTTCGTCCGCGGCGCCGCGATTCCCTCCTCGTTGAGCGTGCGTGCGGCCTTCACGAGCCGGACCAGCTCCTTCTTCGGCGGCAGGTCCGAGAGGGAGGCGATCCGTCCCATGTCCCCCATCGCCTCCTTCTGCTTCGGCGTGTCGTCGAAGAGGAGCGCCGACTTGTAGAAGCCGAAGGCGCAGTGGGCCTTGAAGGAGGCCATGTGGCAGAGGATCCCGTGGTGGACGAAGTGGGGCATTCCCCACTTCAGCGTCTCCTCCGCCTCCGGGCAGGCGCCGTGGACGACCTCCCGGAGGTGCTCGAGGATCGGCCTCGCGAACCCTGCGGACTTCGCGATGTAGGCGTCGACGCGTGGGTCCCTCTTGCCCATCGTGCTTCCTCCCAGGGGGCACGCTACGGTTCCGGAGTCGTCGCGGTCAAGGACTGGCGTCCGGCGGGCAGGCCTCCTTCGGACGGCCGCCTGCCGTTCCGACGCCCCGCCCGGTCGGCTGGGGTCGGGCGCCCCGGCACATCGCAACGCGGTGCAAGCGCCAGGAGCCCCGCCGCCGCGGCGTCAGCGCGGAAGCAGGGTCCGCGGGTCTCCGGTCGCGGCGTCGATGAGCGACGCGTAGGCGGCGAACGCCCCGCTCGCGGTCCCGGTCCCGAGGACGAGCCGACCCTCCGCGAGTTCAGACTCGACTCCCAGCTCGCGGACGACGCGGGTCAGCTGGGTCATGCCCAGGGCAGGGAGCGGGACTCTCCGCGACGCGAGGCTCGCGCCCGCGGAGTCGAGGAGCGTGACGTCGACCTCGAGCGGGGCTTCCGTCGCGTTCACGAGGACGAGGTTCGTCCGGAACGCCCCGTCCTCGCGGACGGCGGGAATCGAGCGCACGACGCCGGCACGGACGAGGTCGCCTTCGCAGAAGGCAGGGACCGCCTGTCCGAACGTGCCGCCGCCTCCGGAAGTCGAGGTCTGCGCCACGACCGCGAGCGACGCCGACGACGAGGTGACGAGGATCGCGCCCCAGCCCTCGCCGAGGCCGAAGACGCTCGCCAGGACGTCGGCGTACATGACGGTTCGCCCGGAGGCGAGAACGGCGGAAGCGACGGGGCCCGCAGTGCCGTCCGCGTCGTGCCCGAGGAAGCGCAGCGAGAGGCTCGCGTCGACCGAACCGGTGTTCGCCAGGGTGAGCGACGTCGTCCAGAAGGCGCCCCCTGCCCCCGGCGCCCGCGCCGCAGCCGGGACGATCCAGCGCGAACCCGGACTCCCCTCGCGAACCCTGCCATCGAGGAACGCCTCGAGCGCCGGCAGCCGGGTGGCGTCGGTCCACTGCGGTCCGCCGTGCCCGCCCGCTTCGATCATCGTGAGGGTGGAGTCGACACCCGCCGCCAGAAGCGCGTCGTGAAGCGTCAGGCTCTGGAGGGGCGGCACGACGCAGTCCGCCGTTCCGTGAACGAGGAAAAACGGTGGGTCCTCCGAAGTGACCCACGTGATCGGGCTCGCCTCGCGCGCGGTCTCGGGGCACGCGGCAACGGCGCAGCCGAGCATCCGGCCCTCCGGAGAGGTCGCGCTGGAGTGGTCGCCGCTGCACGGGAGCCCCTGCGCCTGCATGTTCGGCAGGTCCGAGGGGCCGTACCAGTCGACGACGGCCGAGACCGCCGAGGAATAGCCCGGGTTCTCCGGCCCTTCCAGCGCCTCTACGCCCGCCGAAGTCCCGACCAGCGCGGCGAGGTGCCCGCCGGCCGAGCTGCCCCAGATGCCGACGCGCGCGGGGTCGATCCCGTACACCGCCGCGTGGCTCCTGAGCCAGCGGATCGCCGCCTTTACGTCGTGGACCTGCGCGGGGTGCGTCGCGACGCCGCTCAACCGGTAGTTGACCGAGGCGACGGCGTAGCCGCGCGACGCCTGCCGGACCTGCGCGCCGGCCTGGTTGAGAGCCTTGTCGCCCCCCGACCACCCCCCGCCGTGGACCCAGACGAGAAGAGGCCACGGGCCGGCGCCGTCGGGGACGTAGAGGTCGAGCCGCTGCGGGAGGCCCTCCGGCCGGGCGTACTCGAGGTCGCGGTGAACGGTGACGGTCGCCGGCTGGGCGGCGCAAGTCGCGGCCAGCGCGAGCGCGGCGAGAAAGGCGTGACGCAGGTATCTCATCGCGGTCGGGGTCTCCCCGGATCGGGAGACGCTCCGAGCCTCGGTGAGGTTTACACGCGCGCCGGGCGCGAACCCCGGAGGAGGCGGACGCGGGCGGGGGCTCGGACCCCGCCCGCGCATCGAGGAGGAAGGAGGGTCAGGGAAGGGGCTCGAAACGCCCCTGGAAGAAACGCAGGGCCGGCGGCTCGTAGACGAACTTCAGCCCCTTGATCTCGTTCCGCCTCTCGTAGAGCCGGGCGATGCCGTCGGCGACGGCGCGCATGTGCTCGTTCGAGTAGACGCGCCGCGGGATCGTGAGCCGGATGAGCTCGAGGGCGGGGCGGTAGTTCTTCCCGTCCTTGTCGCGCCCCTTCGAGACGTTCCCGCGCTCCATGACACGGACGCCCGTCTCGAGGTAGACCTCGCAGGCGAGGCGCTGCGCCGGATACTCGTCCTGGTCGACGTGCGGCAGGAAGCGCTTCACGTCGACGAAGACGGCGTGGCTCCCCGTCGGGGCGACGACCGGCACGCCGGCCTCGCGGAGGCGGTCGGCGAGCCAGGCGGCCTGCTCGACGCGGGTGCGGATGTAGCGGTCGTCGAGCATCTCCTCGACGCCGCGTGCCATCGCGGCGAGGTCGGCCGCGGGAAGGCCGCCGTCGTGAACCCCGCCCTCGTAGATCCGAAGCTTCTCCTCGGCGAGGCGCGCCCACTCGGCGTTGTCCTTGAAGGCGAGGAGGCCGCCGATGTTGATGAGGAAGTCCTTCTTCCCCGAGACCGTGCAGCCGTCGCCGTGGGCCATCATCTCGCGCACGATGTCGCGGATGTGGGTCGCCCTGTAGCGCGGGTCGCGCTTCTGGATGAAATAGGCGTTCTCCACGGCGCGCGTCGCGTCGAAGAGGACCGGGATTCCCTTCGGGCGGCAGTAGGCGTAGACCTCACGCAGGTTGTCCATCGAGACCGGCTGGCCGCCCGCCATGTTCACGGAGAGCTCGAAGGAGATGTAGGCCACCTTCTCCGCGCCGTGCTCCTTCACGATCGCGTCGACCTTCCTGAGGTCGATGTTCCCCTTCCACGGGAACTCGCTCGTCGGGTCGTGCGCCTCGTCGACGATGACGTCGGCGAAGATGCCGCCCGGCAGCTCCTGGTGCGCCTTCGTCGTCGTGAAGTACATGTTCCCCGGGACGTACTGGCCGGGCTTGATGAGGACCTCGCTCTGGATGTGCTCGGCCGCGCGCCCCTGGTGCGTCGGGAGGATGTACTGGTAGCCGTAGATCTCCTGCATCGCGGCGACGAACCGGTGGTACGCCTCGCTCGTGGCGGGCGTCGCGTTGGCGCCGTCGTAGGCGGCCCACTGCTCCGTCGACATCGCCGTCGTGCCCGAGTCGGTGAGGAGGTCGATCGTCACGTCGGCCGAGCGGAGGAGGAAGGTGTTCCAGCCCGCCTCGCGCATCGCCTTCTCCCGCTGCTCGCGGGTCGTCATGCCGATCGGCTCGACCGTGTGGATGACGAACGGGTAGCAGTCGAACTCGTACGTGCCGAGGTCGGCGTAGACGGAGCGGAACCGGAGCCTGTCGTTCCAGTCCGACCCGGCCTCGAGGTCGAGCGGCGCGACCTTCTCGCGCTGCCGGAAGAGGGCGATCACGGCGTCCGCGACCTGGTCGAGCTGCCAGCTCGTCATCGCGAGGCGCGGGATCTGGACCGGGAGGAGGTGGTCGTGGCCGCTCCGGCCGGGAACGACCGTCCTCACGCCGGACGACTGGTAGAGGGCGACGGCGAGGGCGTGCTCGGGGAAGGCGACGACGTGGGGGAGGATCTCGTCGGCCTTCAGGTAGGCCCCGTCGCAGCCCCGCTCGAGCGGAATGCCGGCCTCGCAGAGGCGCGCCGTGAACCTCTCGGTCTGGTGCATGACCCACTGGACCTCGTCCTCGTCGCACATCTCCGTGATGCCGCGCGCGAGGACCTCCATCGTCCGCCCGGCCATGCCGCCGTACGTGTGGAGCCCCTCGTAGAGGACGACCTCGTTCATGAAGTGCTCGTGGTCGGCCGGGTTGTCGGTCGCGAGGAGCCCGCCGGTGTTCGACTTCGGGTCCTGCGCTCCGTCGAGGAGGACGACGTGGGCCGTCTTGGCGATCTGCTTGACGAGGTCGGCGATCGACCGCTCGGCCTGCCCCGCCTCGTGCCGCTGGACGTACCAGGCGTTCTCGATGACGCGGGAGACGTCGAGGACGAGCCGGAGGCCGTGCCGGTCGGCCGTGGCGCGGACGGCGCGGAGGTTCGCGAGGCTGAAGGGGTGCTGGCCGTCGGCGAAGCACTGCATGCCGACGATGGCGGCCTTGCGCTCCGACAGGAGGGCCTCGAGCTTCGGGATGTCGACGTTCCCCGTGAAGACCGTCTCGTACCGGTCGCGGACGTCGGCGATCTCGATCCCGCGCGGGGCGTGGAGGTCGATGCGGCTCGTGGCGTTGCTCGGGATCAGCGATCCCTTCGGCGTGAGCGTCGCGACGATGAGCTTGATCGCCCCGAGGCTGTTGTGCGTCGGGCAGACGTAGGTGTGGCCGAGGACCCGGTTCACGGCCTCCACGAGCGTCTCGAAGTTGCGCGCACCGGCGTAGGCCTCGTCTCCGACGAGCTGGCCCGCGATCTGGTCCTGGCTCATCGCGCTCGTCCCGTACGAGAGCATGTCGAACGAGACCTGCGACGGCACCAGGTTGAACGTGTTGAAGTGCGCCCGGGAGAGGTTCCGCTTCCGCTCCTCCAGCGTCGGGAAGGCGATCAGCCGGACGGTCTTGATCTTGTGGGGTTCGTGGAGAGGCGTGGTGGGGGGCACTTCTCTTCCTCCTGTCGAAGGGGAATCGTAGAGAGCCGGACGCCCGAGGAGAATCTCAAACGTAATGCTCTTGGCGGAATCGTCTAACATTCGGAAGGGGTTCTGTCAGATAATGCTTCCGACCAGAAAGCTCCTCGACGCGAAGGGATGGGCGATCCTCCGGGAGCTGCAGCTCGACGCGAGGCTCAGCTTCGCCGAGCTCGGACGGCGGGTGGGCCTCTCGACCCCCGCCGTCGCCGACCGGGTGAGGAACCTGGAGGCCGCCGGGGTCATCACCGGGTATCGCGCCGACGTCGACCCGAAGAAGCTGGGCCTGCCCATCCTCGCCATCGTCCGCCTGAACGTCGTGGGCGACGTCCTCCCCCGCGTCACCGCCCTCGTCCGGGGGCTGCCCGAGGTCATCGAGTGCCACCGCGGCACGGGGGGAGATTCGTTCACGCTGAAGGTCGCCGTCGCGACCGTGGTCCACCTCGAGGCGCTCATCGACCGCCTCACGCCGTTCGGCACGACGTCGACCTCGATCGTCCTCTCTTCGCCGGTCACGAAGCGCCTCCTCGAGAAGCCGCTCGCCCCGCCGGTCCGTTCGGCGAAGGGCCCGAAAGCCGGCGACCGGCCGGCCTGAGCGGCCGACCCTGCCCTCAGCCCTGCCGGCCCTCGACAGCGCAGAGGAGGAGGACGGCGGCGAGCCCGAGCCGCCGGTCGAGGAGCCCGGCGCGGTCCGGGGTGAAGTCGACATTCAGCCTCAGGACGAACGGGTTGAAGTCCTGGCGGACGGTGGCGACCGGCTGCCCCGCCACCTCGACATGGAATCTCTGCGGGACGAGGTTCGTCAGGAACCTTCGGAGAAGGGCGAGGCCCATCGAGTCCTCTCGCACGACGCCGATTTCCCGGTCGAACGGGTCCTTCAGCGTCCACTCGTCGCGGAGGAGCGACCTCAACCCTCTCCGCTGGACCGCCCCGACCCTTTCCCCAGTCCGCGAGTCCGTCACGTCGTACGTCGCGGAGATGTCGAGGACCTGTCGCGCGTGGATCGCGAGCAGCTCTTCGGTCCTGTCCTCGCCGGTGAAGAGGCGGATGTCCTCCTTCAGCCGGAACGCCTTGAGCTTCGAGTAGAGGACGAGACGGCCCTCCCCGTCGTAGATGTGGAAGGCGGCGCCGGCGATCGTGAAGACCTTTCGGCGGATGACGTAGGTCGGGCTCGAGAGGCGCTCGTTCATGCCGGCTCCTTCGGAAGCCGCGGCGGTCCCGCCGCGTCCCGGGGATCGTAGCGGTTCGACGCCGGATCCCCCGAAGGCCCTCCGTTCGCTGGCACGGATCTTCTATAGTCCGACCCTGACGCCGATGAGGCACACCCGACGAGCCCGCAAGTTCCTCGCCCTCGGGCTGCTGGCCGGACTGCTGCCGCTCGTCTTCGCGTCGCCCGTGGCGGCCGTCTGCCCCGCTCCCGTGGCGGCGATGCCCACCGGCTGCTGCCCTCCGGCACCCCCGCCCGCGTGCCCGGCCTGCCCGTCGGAGAGCCGCCCCTCCTGCCCGACGCCGCAGCCTGCCCGCGCCCGGACCTGCTGCTCCCCGGCGGCCCTCCCCCCGGGCGAGACGGAGCCCGAGACGCGGACCGCACGCGCGCGAGCGACCACGATCTCGACTTCCGAGACGGCCCCTTCGACGCCCGGGCGTTCCGCCGCGCTGGCGCGGCGCCTCGTCGTCCAGTCCTCGTCCCCGCCTCCGCGACTCCTCACCTGCACGTTGCGGAACTGATCGGCCCGGCGGCCGGATTTCCTTCCGCCGCCCCGCGAGAGCGGACAGCCCGCCCGGGTCCGATCCCGCCGCGAGCGGCGCCCGCCGCCGCGCCCACGAACCGATGCAGAAACAGAAGGAGACTTCCATGCGACAGATCGCTTCCCTCGCCCTCGCCTTCGCCCTCTTCGCCGCCCCGGCCGCCCTCGCCGCCGACTGCGCCGGCCACGCCGCCAAGACCGCCTGCTGCTCGAAGAAGGACGGCGCCACGAACGCCGACAAGAAGTGCGACCCCGCCGCCTGCAAGGACTGCAAGAAGTGCACTCCCGAGGAGAAGGCGAAGTGTGCCGCCGAGGCCGCCAAGAAGGCCGAGGCGCCGAAGCCTCCGAAGGCCTGATCCCACTCCCCGACCGATAGACCCTCAAGAGGCCCGGGGGCTTCGGCCCCCGGGCCTTCCTTTCGATCCGGGCGGAACGACGCGAGGTCGAGCCGGCCCGAGCTCATCGAAGGGCGACGGAACCCGCCCCTTCACCCGGAATCTGCTCTTAGGCGGCCCGTTCGCCGCGAGGAACGACCCCCGGCCGCGTGAGATGATCGTCGGTCGGAGGCGAGAGCAGGGTGGCGAAGTGCCGGTCCGGAGCAGGGGTCCTCCTCGCGGCGGCGTTCGCTCTCGTCGCCTCGCTTTCCCGGCCCGCCCCCGCACAGCTCCCCTTCGAGGTCATCGGCCTCGCGGACGGGCTGCCCCAGTCGCAGCTCCCGACGATGGCCCAGGACCGCGACGGCTTCCTCTGGGTCGGCACCCTCGGCGGGCTCGCACGGTGGAACGGCAGCGCGATCACGAACTTCACGACGAAGGACGGCCTCCCCTCGAACTACATCGAGGAGCTCCTCCTCGACCGCGAGGGGACGCTCTGGATCGCGACGGTGGCCGGGGTCGCCCGCTGGCGCGACCGTCGCCTCGAGCCGTTCGCCGCCGCGGGGAACGCCCGCTGCCGGGCGATCGCGGAAGACGCCGAGGGAACGATCTGGCTCGGAACGGAAGAGGGCGTCCTGCGCTGCGCGGGAGACTCCTGCACGCCCGTGCTCGGGGACCCGTCCGACCCGTTGACCGTCTACGACGTCCTCGCGGCGCCGCGCGAGACCTGGGCGGCGACGAATCGCGGCCTCTACCGGATCGACGGGAGCGGGAACCGGCGGGAGGATTGCCCGGCCGGCCTCTGCGAGGGGGCCCGCGCGCTCGCGGAGACGTCCGAGGGTCTCTGGCTCGGCACGGCGACGCGCGGGCTCTGGCTGAGGTCGGGCTCGCGCTGGGCCCCGGTTCCCCTCCTCCCCCGCGGGGGACGCGCCGTCTTCCGCCTCTACGCCGGGCCGTCGGGCACCTTCTACGTCGCGACGACGGACTCGGGGCTCTTCCTGAGGCGCCCGGGGTCCGTCGCCTTCGAGCGCTGGAGCACCGAGAACGGCCTCCCGTCGAACGTCGTCAACTGCGCCTTCGAGGACCGTGAGGAGAACGTCTGGGTCGGCACCGACATCGGCGGCCTCGCGCGCTTCCGGGGCCAGCTCGTGAGGAACCTCGGAGAGAAGGAGGGGCTCCCGTCGAAGTGCGTCTTCGCGGTGAGCGAGTCCGCCGGGGACGGCTCGCTCTGGATCGGCACGCTCCGCGGTGCGGCCCGCCTCCAGCGGGCGCCGGAGACGCGCGTGCTGGAGGTCGTCGGCGAGGCAGAAGGGCTCGCGAACGAGCTCGTCTTCCGCGCGGAGGCCGGGCCCGACGGTGACCTCTGGATCTGGTCCGAGGGCGGGCTCCAGCGTCGCCGCCCCGGGGCGACCCGGGTCGAGCCCGCCGACGAGTTTTCCTCCGCGATCAGTACCGACGTCTGGGGATTCGCGTTCGACGACGCGAGTCGACTCTGGGTCGCGAGCCGCCGCGCCGAAGGGGGGCTCGCCGTCCGCCGTGCCGACGGGACGTGGCGGGTCTTCGACAGGCTGCCCGACGGAGAGCGGATCGGCCTCTCCCACGCCGTCGCGAGGCGGCGCGCCGGGGGCGTCTGGGCGTCGTTCGGGAAGAGGATCGCCGCGTGCGACGGCGAGACGATCGCACCGCTTCCCGACCCGCCCGCCGCGATGAGCAACCCCTACGTCAACAAGCTCTTCGAGGACGGCAAGGGCCGGCTCTGGGCGGCCAGCGGCAGCGGCGTGGCCCGGCTCGAGGCGGACGGGCGCTGGTCGCTCCTGACGGACAGCCTCGGGAGCCCCTACGTCTACTTCCTCGGGGAGGACCGGGGCGGGACCGTGTGGGTCGGAACGACGCGCGGCGTCTACCGCTTCGGAGCGGGCGATGCCGTGGAACCCTTCACCCCGGACGACGGGCTCGCCGGCTGGGAAACCAACATGAACGCGTTTCTCAGCGACCGCGACGGAGTCGTCTGGATCGGGACTGTCGAGGGGCTCTCCCGTTACGACCCGGCGGCGCACCGCCGCAACGCCCACCCGCCGCGCGTCGTCGTCGAGGCGGCCGCGCTTCCCGGACGGACGATCGCCTTTCCGTCCACGCTCGAGCTCTCGTGGTCCGAACGGTCCCTCGCGTTCCGCGTGGCGGTCCTCTCGTTCCGCTCCCGCGGCCGGACGGCGTATCGCGCCCGGCTCGAGGGGCTGGAGGACGACTGGCTCCCGCTGCGCCGCGAGCCCGAGCTGCGCTACACGAACCTGCCGGCCGGTGACCTGCGCCTCCTCGTCCAGGGGATCAACGAGTCGGGGCTCTGGGGCGAGGTCGCCTCGATACCGATCCGCGTCCGCCCGCCGTTCTGGATGACGGCGCCGTTTCGAGGCGCGGCGTTCCTCGCCCTCCTCGCCGTCGCGGCGGGGGCGCACCGCTGGCGGACGCTCCTCCTGAGGCGGCGCAACCGCGAGCTGGAGCGCGTCGTGGCGGAGAGGACCGAGGACCTCGCGAACGCGAACAAACGGCTGCGAAACGCGCAGGAGGAGATCGCGCGCCTCCTGGAGTCGAGCCCGGCTCCCTCGGAGAACGTCTCGCACTGGTCGGAGGCGCTCGCGGCCGACGTCGCGAGCGCGATCGGGGCGGAGCGCATCGGCATCTGGGAGGTCCAGAACGACTCGGTCGTCCCGCTTTCCGACGTCGGCCTCGCGCCCCCCTCCATCGACGACCTCCGTTCCGGAGTGCCCGGATGGCCTCGCACCCCCTCGAGGGACACGGGGGTGACGGTCGTCCCCGTCGCCGGAATGAGCTCGGAGCTGCGCGGCGCGCTACTCGTCCAGGGCGCCTCGGTCACCTGGGGCGAAACGGAGCGGCGGCTCGTCAGCGGCTTCGCGCACCAGCTCGGCGCCGCCCTCGACATGACCCACATGCGCCGCCAGCTCGACTCGCTCCGCGAGAAGCGGGCGGCGACGCTCCGGGAGATGCACGACAGGGGGATCGCCACGCTCCAGGTCTGCCCGCTCTGCGGGCGCTGCTACGACCAGACGGCCGAGGCCTGCCCGGCCGACGGCTCGCCGCTCGAGACGCCCCGCCCGCTCCCCTACGAGCTCCTCGGCCGCTACCGGTTCGAGCGTGTCCTCGGGCAGGGGGGGATGGCGACGGTCCTCTCGGCCCGCGACGTGAGGCTCGCGCGCGACGTCGCCATCAAGCTGATCCGCCCGGAGCACTTCGGGGACGCCGAGATGAAGGCGCGGTTCGAGCGGGAGGCGCGGGCGATCGCCCGGATCTCGCATCCGGGCGTCATCGCCCTCTTCGACTCGGGAGAGCTCCCGGACGGGACGGCGTTCCTCGTCATGGAGCAGCTCCGCGGCCACGACCTCGCGCACTTCCTCATGGAGTGCGGGCCCGGCACGCCGGCCCAGGTCGCCTCGCTCGCGCGCCAGGCGAGCGCGGCCCTCGCGGCCGCGCACCAGGCCGGCGTCGTCCACCGCGACGTGAAGCCCGCGAACCTCTTCCTCGCGGACGACCCCCCGGGGTTCCGCGTGAAGGTCCTCGACTTCGGGCTCGCCAAGTCGATGGTCCACGAGAGGGGCCTGACGCAGACCGGGATGGTCGTCGGGACCCCGGAGTACATGTCGCCCGAGCAGGTTCAGGGCGGAAGCTTCGACGCGCGAACGGACGTCTACTCGCTCGGCGCGGTCTGCTACGAGGCGCTCCTCGGGCGGCGAGCGATTCGGGGGCAGGACCTCGGACGCATCATGGCGAACGTCCTCGACGCCGTCCCCGAGCCCGCCACCGAGATTCTCCCCGGAGTCCCTCCGCTCGCTTCCGCCGCCCTCGCCGCGGCCCTCGCAAAGGATCCGGCGGAACGTCCCACCGACGTCGCCGCCTGGGCCGAGGCGTTCGCCGGGGCGCTCGAGGCGATGCCGGAGGGGCTCACCCCGGGCTGGAAGCTCGTCGACTGACCGGGAGGACCCGGCAGCCCCCACCCGGTGACCGAGGCGCCCCGCCCGCTCCGCCGCCGCGTCGTCAGGGAAGCGGCTCTGGCGCCACCGGAAGGGTGAAGGCGAACCGGGCGCCGCCCTCGTCGCCGCTCTCGGCGTGGATCCGCCCCCCCTGCGCCTCGACGGCGAGCCGGCAGAAGGTGAGGCCGAGCCCGCTGCCGCTCGCGGCGTGACGCCCCGTGACGAACCGGTCGAAGATCCGCTCGCGCAGGTCGGCAGAGAAGCCGGGGCCGTCGTCGGCGACGGTGACACGGAGCATTCCGGCGTCCTCGCGCACGGCCCCCACGCGGATCTCGCCGCCGTCCGGCACGAACTTCACGGCGTTCCCCACGAGGTTCTGGAGGATGCGGGAGAGGAGCTCGCGGTCGGCCCGGACGCGCGGGACGTCGTCCTCGACTTCGTTCACGAGCCTCACCCTCCTGGGCTCGGCGAGGGCTCGCTGCAGCTCGAAGGCCTCGTCCACGGCCTCGGGCAGAACCACGGGCGAAAGCGCGAGCGGCATTGCCCCCTGCTCGAGCCGGCCGACGTCGAGGATGGCGTCGACGAGGTTGCGCAGCTTGATCCCGCCCCTCCGGGCGATCCGGACCACCTCGGCCTTCTGGCGTGACTCCGGCCCCGCAAGAGACGCCTCGAGGACCTCGATCGAGGCGAGCATCGATCCGAGCGGGTTCTTCAGGTCGTGGACGAGCGTCCGAACGAGGTCGTCGCGCATCTGCTCGACCGACTTTCGCTGCGTCACGTCCTCGACGATCCCCGCGACCCGGAGGACGGGACCGTCCTCCTCGGGAATCGGGAAGACGCGCGCGTGGACCCAGCGGAGCGGGCCGTCCGGGCGCACGACCCGGTACTCCAGGTCGTATCCCTCCCCCTGCCGGCCGATCGCGGCCGTCACGGCGTCGCGGTCGTCGGGGTGGATCGAGTCGAGGAACTCCTTCCAGCGGAGCGTCGCGGGCCGGCCCCAGATCCTCTCGAAGCCCGGGCTGACGTAGAGGAGCCGGGGCGGGTCCGTCGAGCCGATGAAGAAGACCGCATCGATGTTCTCGGCGAGCTGCCGGAAACGCAGCTCGCTCTCCGCGAGCTCCTTCTGGGTCCGCGTCCGCTCCGCGAGCTCGTTCCGGAGCGCCTCGAAGAGCCGGGCGTTGTCTAGCGCCACCGACGCGAGCTCCGCGAAGCTCGCGAGGAGGCGGACCTCGGCGGCCGTGAACCTCCGCGCGCCCCGGAGGCGAACGACTCCGAGAACGCCCCTCACGCGCCCCTCGAACCGGAGCGGCACCGTCATCAGGGCTCCGAAGACCCCGGTGGGGACCTCCGGAAACCGCTCTGAAAAGGCGTCGTAGTCGTCGACCACCACGGCCTCGCCGCTCTCCCAGGTGCGCCCGACGGCTCCCTCCCCGCGGGAGACGTATTCGTCGCGAGGCCGGACGCCCGCCCAGACGCTCCGCTCGAGGCGCCCTCCGCCCTCCTCCTCGAGGTAGAGGAAGCCCTCCGGCGCCCCGAGGAGCGCCGCGGCCCGCTCGACGAGGGCTCGCAGCAGCTCCTTCGGCTCGAGGCGGTCCATGATCGCGAGCGCCGTCTCGTGAAGCGAGGAAAGGTAGGAACCCTGCCTTCTCAGCTCCTCCGTCCGCTCCTCGACCATGCGGCCGAGCTCCCGCCCCCGCGCCGCGAGCGCGCGGACTCGAAGCCGGTGCCCGACGAAGAGGAGACCGATCGCTGCTACCGCCACGGCGAGGGCGAAGGGCCAGGTCTGGTAGAAGCGGGGGCGGATGCGGACCGGAAGACCGGCCCCGGCTTCGTTCCAGTCCGACGCGCCGGTGCGCGCCGCGATCCGGAAGGTGTAGGTCCCCGGCGAGACGTGGGTGTAGTCGGCCCGCCTCCGGTCGCCCGCGTCGATCCAGTCGGGGTCGAAACCCTCGAGGCGAAAGCGGACCGCGGTCCTCTGCGGCGCGACCGGCGAGAGCTTCGAGAACCGGATCTCTAAGCGCGTCGTCCCGGGAGGCGCCTCCACGCCGGCGTCGAAGGGCACCGACTCCCCGTCCAGGAGGACCTCCTCGATGACGGCGGACGCCGGGCGCAGGGCTTCCCGCGGCTGGGCGGGGTCGATGGAGGCGACGCCGCGCGTCGTCGCGAACCAGAGCCTGCCGTCGCGGCTTCGCGAGGCCGAGGGCTGCCCCGGCGCCGTGCAGTAGCTGCTCTTCATCCCGTCGAGCTGGTCGAACGACTCGACCTCGAGGCGCCCGGAGGGATTGCCGAAGGCCGCTTCGAGAGAAGCGCGAGAGACGCGCGAGACGCCCCGGCTCGTCCCGAGCCAGAGGTCGCCGCGGGCGTCCTCGACGACCTGGGTCACGGAGTCGCTCGGCAGGCCGTGCGCCGTCGTGACGCTCTCGAAACGGTCGCCCGCGAGCCGCGAGAGACCGCCGTTCGTGGCGACCCAGAGCGTGCCGCCCGCGTCGACGTGAAGGGCGAGGACGACCTCGGCCGCGAGCCCGTCACGAGAGGTGAAGGTCCGGAACACCCCGTCCGAGTATCTCGTCAGCCCGGCTCCGTCCGAGCCGATCCAGAGGTTTCCGTCGCGGTCCTCCGCGAGGCCGATGAGGGAGTCCGAGGGGAGCCCTCCTCCCGCGCGATAGCTGCGCCAGACGCCCCCCTCGAGGACGGAGAGCCCCCCGTTCGTCGCGGCCCAGATCCTCCCCTTCCGATCGGCGAGGACGGCCCGGACGGTGTCGTGCGCGAGCCCGTCCCGCGACGAAAAGCCCTGCCAGCGCCCGTCGAGGAGGCGCCAGACGCCGCCTCCGTAGCTCCCGATCCAGAGCGCCCCGTCGGGGCCCTCGGCGATCGACCGCACCGCGAACGTCCTCCCGAACGGCGGGGACGCCGGGACGAAGGCCGTGCCGTCGAAGCGGTCGAGCCCGCCCGCCGAGCCGGCCCAGAGCGTGCCGCGGCCGTCCTGGAACGTCGTGTAGGAGAAGTCGCGCGAGAGTCCTTCCCGCGAGGCCCAGGTCGTGAAGCTGCCGTCGCGGAGCCGGCTGGCACCGGCCCCGTTCGTACCGGCCCAGATCCTCCCGTCCCGGTCGGCGTGGAGCGCCAGGACCGCGTCCCCGACGCCGTCCGCCGAACCGAGGAACGAGAGCCTTCCCTTGGCGAATCGCGCGATGCCGGAGCCGTTCGTCCCGATCCAGAGCGTGCCCAGGGCGTCCTCGGCGACCGAGGAGAGGATGACCGCACCGAGGGCCTCGAGCCCCTTCGGAAGCGGAGCGACCCTCTCCTCGCGCAGGACGAAGAGGCCGGTGGACGTGGCGCCCCAGACGGCGCCGTCCCGACCGACGGCCACGCCCGCGACGAGCCCGCTCGGCAGGCCCTCGGCCGGCCCGTACGTGGAAAACGTCCCGTCAGGGGCGAGCCGGCGCAGGCCCTCGGCCTGCGTCGCCAGCCAGATCGTCCCGTCCTCCTCCTGGGCGATGCCGGCGATCGACCGGCCGGAGTCCTTCGGATCGAACCTCTCGATGCGCCCCCCGCGCCAGCGCGCCAGGCCGCCTCCGTTCGTCCCCATCCAGACGCTCCCGTCGCGAAGGTCGGTGTGGAGCGACCAGACGATGTCGGAGGGGAGGCCGTCGGCCGTCGTGAAGCGGACGAACCGGCCCCGGGCGAGCCGGGCGACCCCTCCTCCGTTCGTCCCGATCCAGAGGCCTCCCGCCCGGTCTTCGCAGAGGGCTCGGACGCCGTTGTTCCCGAGGCCGTCCGCCTGCGTGAAGACGGTGAAGCGCGTGCCGTCGAACCGGGCGAGGCCGTCGTAGGTGCCGAGCCAGACGTAGCCGTCGGCCGTGTCCCGGACCGCGGTCACGGTCGCGCTCGGCAGGCCGTGCTCGGTCATCCAGGTGTCGACGCCGAGCTGCGTCAGCGCCTTCGAAGGGTCCAGTCCCCCCACGGCCTGCGCCCCCCCGGCCCCGCTCGCCAGGAGGCACGCGAGCAGCACGCCGACGGCGAGCCCTCGCTCTCCGGCATCGAGGAATCCCAGTCGACGCTGTCGCTGTGCGGGCATGCTGTTTCCGGGCCGGTGAATGGTCGCACGACCCGGGCACCGAGTGGAGAAGGCTGGCGCGAGAACCGGTGGTCCGGCCCCGCCTCCCGCCCCTCGCCGGCGCTCGCCGGCCGGACGCTACGGGGCCAGCCGGTAGCCGACGTTCCGGACCGTGTGGATGTGGCGCGGCACGGCCGCGTCATCCTCGATCTTCTGCCGGAGCGCACGGATGAAGTTGTCGACCGTGCGCGCGGTCCCTTCGAAGCCCCACCCCCAGACCTTCTCGAGAATCGCCTGGCGGGTGAAGGCCCGCCCCGGCGCGCTCGCGAGGAGGAAGAGGAGGTCGAACTCGCGGGCCGAGAGGGCGACCTCTGCCCCGCGAACCGTGACGCGCCGCCCCTCCGGGTCGAGCCGGACGTCCCCGAATTCGATCACCCCGGCGGCACGCCGCTCGCCACGCCGGCGCCGGAGGATGACCTCGACCCGGGCGAGAAGCTCGGGGAGCTGGAAGGGCTTCGTCAGGTAGTCGTCGGCGCCGATCTCGAGCCCCCGGACCTTGTCCTGGAGGCGGTCGCGCGCGGAGAGGATCAGGACGGGGACGGCGACGTCGCGGCCCCGGAGCTCCGAGAGAATCTCGAGGCCGTCCGTGCCCGGCAGCATCAGGTCGAGGACGACCAGGTCCGGCTTCTCGTCGAACGCCGCGCGCAGCCCGTCGTCGCCGTCGGCCGCCGTGAGGACGCGGTAGCCGCGGAGCCGGAAGTTCATCGCGAGCCCCTCGCGGAGGGACCGGTCGTCCTCGACGACGAGGATCGTCTCCCCGGGGCTGGGGTTCTCGCCCGGACCGCTCACGCCTCGCCCCGCTCGGGCGCCGCCGGGAGGCGGACGGTGAAGACGCTCCCACGGCCCATTTCGCTCGAGACCGTCACCTCGCCGCCGTGGAGGCGGACGACCTGACGGACGATGGCGAGGCCGAGGCCGGCGCCCGCCGCGCCGCCGGGAGCGCCGGACTCGACCCGGTAGAACGGCTCGAAGACGCGCCCCAGGTCCTGGGCCGGGATGCCGATGCCGTTGTCCTCGACCGTGATCTCGACGGCGTCGCCGTCGTCCCTCACCGCGGCCCGGATCCTCTTCACGGCGCCCGTGTACTTCCAGGCGTTCACGAGGAGGTTCAGGACGACGCGCCCGAGCGCGTCGCGGTCGTGGCTCACCGGGCGGTCCGTGGCGATCTCGACCTCGAGGGCCACCTCTCCCGGGACGACCATCCGCCGGAATCGCGCGAGGGCATCCTCGACGGCTTCTCTCGCCGGCCCGGGGCGCAGGTCGACGGCGTCCTGGTCGCGGGCGAGCGAGCGCCAGGTCAGGACCCGCTCGACCGTCGCCTCGAGCCACTCCGTCTCGCGGACGATCGTGGCGAGGCTCTTCCGGGTGCTCTCGGGGTCCTTCTCGAGGAGACCCGATTCAAGCGTCTGGGCGTACATCCGGATGGCCGCGAGCGGAGTCTTCAGCTCGTGGGAGACGTTCGCGAGGAGGTCCGACTGCAGGCGCGCGAGCCGCGCCCGGCGGCCGAGGAGGACGACCGAGACGACGGCGCTTCCCGCGGCGGCCGCGGTGAAGCAGACGACGAGGACTCCGACGAGGAGCTCCTTGGTGCTCGTCCCTATCACGAGCGCCACGATCCCGACCGTCGTCGAGAGGATCACCGGGACGAGGACGCCCACCGACAGGGTGACGATGGCCCCCTTCAGGCCGAGGCTCGACCTCTTCAGACCCGGGTGGGAGTCGCGGCGGGCGTGCATGCTCCCGGTATTCTGACCGGCCGGGGACCGGAAGGGACTAAGCGGGCGCTCCGGCCCCTCCCACCGCCTGCCTCGCCGCGATCTCGAGGGACTGCGGCAGGGACGAAGACGGTTCGAAGGCGACCGGCGCGATCGGGACCCCCGAGGCCCGGCGACCGGCGGCCGGGTAGCGGGTCACGATCGTGGAGGGCTGGATCCCGTCGCCGAAGAGGCGCAGGCGAAGGCGCCACGCGGCGGCGATCGCGCGAACGCAGGCGCCGAGGGCGAGGCGGCGAAGCGGGGAGACGCCGAGCGCCTCCGTGATCTCCTCCTCCAGGCGCGCCGCGCGCTCCCGCTCGAGCCGGTTCACGCCGTGGCGCGACAGGATGGCGAGGGGCGGCATCCAGTCGAGGGTCCGGCGGGCGAGCCGGGCCATCCTCTGCTCGAGGCAGGCGTCCCGTCGCGGCAGAGCGGCGAGGCGTTTCCAGCCGCGGAAGGCGGTTTCGATGACCCGGTACATCGTCGAGGAGTTTGCCTCGTGGTCCGCCCGGAAGGCCTTCTCGAGCCAGCGGGCCGGGGCGTCCCCCGGGAACCCCGGATGGTTCCACGACAGCTCCTTCTGCCCGTGCCACTCCGCCCAGGGGAGATCCTCGCGGAGGAGGCCCTTCTGCTGCATGTCGCGGTAGAGGACCGTCACCGGCAGGGGCGTCAGGAGCATGAACTGCACCATGTCCGCCTCGAGTCCGACCATGAAGTCGATCTCGGCCTGGATGTTCGCCGGCGTGTGGTGCTCGGCGCAGAGGATTCCCGAGGCGAGGACCGTGATGCCGCGGTCCCGGAGCTCCCGGGTGAGAAGGCGAGCGTCGACCCCCTCGTTCTTGGCGAAGTTCCCCGTCCGGGTCGCCGACTCGACGCCGATCCAGACGAAGCTCACGCCGAGGCGGACCATGTTGTCGAGGCCGAAGGCCCGGATCGCCTCCGCCGAGGAGAAGAGCTGGAAGCCGAAGTACCGGCGGTGGCGCTCCATCTCCTCGAGAAGCTCGAGGGCCCGCCCGGCGTCCTTCAGGAAGTTCTCGTCCATGACGAAGAAGTCGTCGGTCCCGGTCCGGTCGGCGATCTGGCGCGCCGTCTCGAAGAGCTCGCGGCCGGTGCCGAGGAACGGCCGGTAGGCCTTGCCGAAGAAGTGCGAGGTGCTGCAGAAACGACACGCGTTCACGCAGCCGACGCCGGGGACGAGGAGGTTCGCGGAGCGCCCGAGGAGCGGGATCCCCAGGATGCTCTGGCGTTCGGTGCTCGGCAGGACCGGGTGGACGACGGGCGCCGCCGGGTCCTGGCCGAGGATCGCCCGGAGGCCGCCGATCCCCTCGCCCCGGACGACGTCGTCGCAGTCGACGAGCGTCTCGATCCCCTCGATGGCCGCCCCGTGCCCGCCAAGGACGATCCTCGCGCCCGGGGAGAGGAGACGCACGAGACGCGCCATGTCACGCGCCTTCGCGAAGTTCGGGGCGATGAAGGAAATCCCGACGAGGTCGTAACCGTTCCGGAGCTCCCGGACGAACCGCTCGCGGCTCGGGAAGTCGAGGACGGTGACGTCGGCGTCGACGTTCTCGGCGAGGAAGTAGAGGCCGAACGACCGGTGGTGGAACCGGAAGGAAGCGGCTCCCTGGGCCTTCGTGACCTGGTTGTGGAAGAGCTCCATGACGTTCTCGCGCCGGCCCCAGGCGTCGTCGACGCCGTAGGGGCCGAAGACCCCCGAGAGCAGGATGCGGCGCGGTTTCCCGGCGGTGCCGCTCGGCATGACCGTCCTCCGATCTCGACGGAACGGCGCGAGGCTCTCGGCCTCGCGGCTCGTCGACCGCCAGAGGATCGCGGTGTCACGTCACGGTCGTGTCACGGAACGGATCGGGCGCGAGGTCCTCACAAACCCAGTGGCGCCCCGCTTCCACCCGCGAGTCACGGTCGCGGCATCGACGCGTCACCCGGAGGGGGAGGTCTCCCCGCCCCGGGCCCGGAGGCAGTTCCCGCGGATTCGACCTCCAGCCGGCTCGGGAACCGGATCCTCCAGTTCCCGTACTCGATTCCGTGGGACTCGTGCGCGTGTCGACCCGAAACCTCCTCCTGGCACTCGGAATCTCGGGCTTGCCGTTCCCGGCGCCCGCCGAAGGCCTTCCGTCCCTCGACTGGCGGTTCACGATCGAGACCCGCACCTTCGGACCTCTGGAGACGGTGATCCGTTTCGAGGAGAGCGCGTCCGGCCTGCGGGCGTCGAACCGGAGCGGGCTCGGCAACCTCCTCTCCCGGCTCTCTCCGGACGGCGCGCCCCCTCTCGAAGGGCCACGGTGCCTGTTCGCCTTTCGGCTCGCCTCGGTGGACGGCGTCAGCTTCGAGGGGAACCTCGACCGACCCGGCCCGGGTGTCGCGATCACCGCGAGCCTTCGGGACGGGAAGCTCACCGGGACGATCGCCGAGGGCCTGCTGGGCGGAAAGTTCGAGGCCGTCCCCTTCAGAGGCGTTCTCCCCCTCCGGGATTACCCCGCGGTCCTGTCCGCGCTCGACGAGACGGTCCGTGCGCGCGTGTTCGACCCGGCGCAGCTCCGCCGCGACGGCTGGGTCGAGTTCCGGCGGACGGCGGGCGAGATCGCCTCTCTCGCCAACGACGACGCCGACTTCCTCCTCGGCCTCCGGCTCGCCTGGAAGAACGACCCGTTCTCCCACTTCCAGGTGAAACGCTCGGCCGTCGCCCTTCAGACGCTGATCTCGACCTTCGACACGATGCGCTCGGGCCGGGAGACGGCGCGCCTGGCTTTCGACGGAGCCGTCGCGACGCTGACGGTCGACACGATGGTGGGCGCCGACACGATCGAGCAGATCGAGTCCGCGTTCCGCTCGATCGCCGAAAGGAAGCCGGGGGCGCTCGTCGTCGACCTGCGCGACAACGGCGGAGGAGCCTTCGCCGTACGGCCTCTCGTCGAGCACCTCCTGGTCGAGCCTCTGGACGCCGGCTGGTTCGTGAGCAACCGTTGGTGGCGCGACCACGGCGTTCCGCCGGGCGCCGCCGACGCAGGCGCGGTCTCCCCATGGCGAGGCTGGTCGGTCGCCGCCTTCTGGCGCGACGTGCAACGCCATTCTCTGATCCGGATTCGCTTCGAGCCCCGTGCCCCCGTCTTCGAGGGCCCCGTCTTCGTCGTGGTGAACGGGCGGTCCGCGAGCGCGACGGAGCTCGCGGCCGACGCCCTCCGCGCCTCGGGGCGCGCGACGCTCGTCGGCGAGAAGACGCTCGGCCGGATGCTGTCCGGAAGCGTGTTCGACCTCGCCGACGGCTTCGTCGTCACGCTGCCGGTCGCCGACTACACGTCCGCGACCTCCGGCAGGATCGAGGGGAAGGGTGTCGTCCCCGACGTCTCCGCTCCGTCCGCAGGGGCTCTCGACGTCGCACGGGCGATGGCGGTCGAGGCCGCCCGGAGGCCGCCGCCTCCCCGGTAGGCATCCCGAGGCCCCGGTGGCCTCCCCTCAGGCGGGCGTACCCACCGCCAGGGACCTCACCGCGTCCTCGAGGAGGGCGGTCGCCTCGCGGACGTCCGGGGGGAGCGACACCGGGGGCCCGACGACGACCTTCACGACGAACGGGACGAAGAGCGAGGTCCCTCGCGGCAGGTTCCGGCCCGTGTTCGCGAGGTACACCGGAACGACCGGGACGCCGGGGTGGTCGAGCGCGAGGCGCGCGGCGCCGGTCCGGAACCGCTCGAGGACCTCCGGCTCGCCCCGCGTCCCCTCCGGGAAGAGGATCAGCGACTCGCCCTGCGAGAGTGCCGCCGAGAGCGGGGCGAGCGGGTCCTCCCCCGCCGCCGCGCCCCCGCGGACGACCGGGAGGACGTTCAGGCAGGTTCGCGCCACGAACCGCTTCGGCGCCGACGAGAGCCAGTAGTCGGCGGCGGCGACAGGGCGGATGCGCCCGAGGCGCCGGAGCGGGAAGAGCGAGAGGAGGATCAGGGTGTCGAGGTGGCTGTCGTGGTTCGCGACGAGGAGGAACGGGTCGCGCTTCGGCAGGTTTGCGGCTCCCCGGACCTCGACGCCCACCACCCACCGGCAGAACGGCCGGAGGAGGAGCGCCGCCAGGACGGTCCCGAGGACCGGGGAGCGACCCCGCGGGGCCGGAGCCTCAGTACGCAAGGTAGCGGACGTAGTGGAAAAAGAGCGGGGAGGCGTAGCAGAGCGAGTTCACCCGGTCGAGGACGCCGCCGTGCCCGGGGATCGAGCTTCCCGCGTCCTTGACCCCCACGTCGCGCTTGACCGAGCCGACGGCGAGGTCGCCGAAGAAGCCGAAGACGGGGAGGAGGATTCCCGCCCCGACGGCCTCGGGGAGCGAGAGCGGCGTGAGGAACCTGAGGACGACCGCGAGGGGCGCCGTGAGGAGGAGACCTCCGAGGAAGCCCTCCCACGTCTTGTTGGGCGAGACGACGGGAGCGATCTTGTGCTTCCCGAAGAGCTTCCCGGTCACGTACTGGAAGACGTCGTTCAGCTGGACGAGGAGGACGAGGTAGAGGAAGAGGCCGCGCGGCCCGGCGGCGAAGCCCGGGACCTCGGGAAGCTTCAGGAGGAACGCCGCGTGCGAGAGGCCGAAGACAAATGACATCAGCCCCCAGTGGATCCGCGACGCCGACGCCACGAAGCCCTTCGGCTGCCCGGCGACGATGAGAGCCACGGCGACGCCGAGGAACATGTAGACCGGGATGAAGACGATGAACATTCCGTACCAGCCCATGAAGACCCAGGCGAACTGGATCGGCACGGCGAGGTAGGCGAGGAAGAGGGCCGTCCGGTCCTCCCAGCGCCCCGGGACCAGCGAGAAGAACTCGCGCAGCGCCCAGAAGCAGACGAGGGCCCAGAAGGCGACCGCGGCGGAGGGGACGAGGAGGACGGCCCCGAGGACCACGCTCGCCATGACCCACCAGGACTTGATGCGCAGGCCCAGCTCCGTGAAGTCCGACGCCGGCTTCAGCTTCGTCAGGAGGGCCCAGGCGAGCGTCGCGGCGACGAGGACGCCCGCGATCACGGCCACGGGGACGAGGAGAGGTCCGGGGAGGATCGTCATCGGCCGAGCCCTCTCTTGAGGCGGTTCCAGCAGGTCAGGACGAGGAGCGCGTCGAGGACGGCGAAGAAGACCGTCTCCCAGGCGCCGTGCGGCACCCCGGCCGCGACGGCGACGAGGTAGATCCCGGCCGCCAGGGCCCGGTCGCTCTTCCCGAGCGGGCCGTCGTACCGGCGGGCGAACCCGGCGGACTTCGGCAGGACGCCGCAGAGCTCGCTCCAGCCGGCGAGGAGCGTAAAGAGGACGACCGCGACCGGAGACGCCGCCGAGACGAAGACGAGCGGCAGAAAGAGCACCGCGTCGGCGAGGACGTCGGCCGCCTCGTTGAAGACCTCCCCCGCGGGAGTCGACTGGCCCGTCCGCCGGGCAAGCGCCCCGTCCATCGCGTTGAGGGCCATCCTGAGGATGAAGAACGCCGCCACGGCCCCGAGCGCCAGCCTTTCCTTCGGGAAGAGCGCGAGGACGGCCCCCATCCCGATCGACAGGGCGAGCGCCGCGCTCGTCAGCGCGTTCGGCGTGATTCCCCTGCGCACGCAGAAGGCGATCGCCGGCTCCAGGCTCCGCACGAAGGCGGGCTTGACGTCGTAGAGCGTCGGCATCTTGCGCGGAGAGTACCGGAGTGGCCCGACGCCGGGCAGGACGCCAGGCTTTCGCCTTCCCTTCGCTGGGCATATGCTCACCCATCCGGTCGGGCCGCCTCCGGGTCAGCCCGAAGACCGGGAAGGAGGAGACGATGGGAACGAGGGGACGCGAGATCGTCGGGATCGACGTCGACGAGATCATCCGGATGCTCAACGCCGCGTACGCGAGCGAGTGGCTCGCCTACTACCAGTACTGGCTCGGGGCCAGGCTCATCAAGGGGCCCATGAAGGACGCCGTCGCCGCGGAGTTGACGCTCCACGCGACCGAGGAGCTGAACCACGCCGTCATGGTCTCGGGCCGGATCATCCAGCTCGGCGGGACCCCCGTCCTCGACCCGCGCGAGTGGTTCGACCTCAGCCCATGCGCCTACGACGCCCCGAAGGACCCGTACGTCGCCGTACTCCTGAAGGAGAACATCGCTGGCGAGCAGTGCGCCATCGACACCTACCGGAAGATCATGGACGCCACGAAGGACAAGGACATGGTGACCTACAACATGGCGCTCACGATCCTCGAGCAGGAGGTCGAGCACGAGGAGGACCTTCAGAGCCTCCAGGAGGACCTCGACCTCCTCTTCACGCGCGGGAGCAAGTAGGGCGCCCGGCGCCAACGGAAACCCTTCGCCATGCCTCGCCCCTGCTGCCGACGCCGGATCTCCGGAGCCCCTCCTGCCGCGGTCTTCAAGCCCGCCGGGATCCCGGGACGCTTCCTCGAGGAGGTCGTTCTCGGGCTCGACGGGCTGGAGGCCATCCGCCTCGCCGACCTCGAAGGGCTCTACCAGGAGGAGGCGGCCGCGCGGATGGGGGTCTCGAGGGCGACGTTCGGACGGATCGTCGCGGACGCACGGCGGCGCGTGGCCGAGGCGCTCGTCGAGGGCAAGCTCCTCCGGATCGAGGGGGGGCCGGTCGAATCGGCCGATGACGGCGACGCGGCCGGCCTCTCCCCTCCTGCGGAGCCGGAGGGCGCCATTCCCTGCCGGGGGCGCGGCCCCGGCGTGCGGCGCCGGTCCGGGCCGGTCTCCGGGTGAGCCCGGCCAGACCCCTCATCCGCCTCCTGGCGCGGCTCGCGGCGGGCGTCGCCCTCGTCGTTGCCACGGTCGTCGTCGTCCGCGCCCTGGACGCGCGAAAGCTCGGGCCTCTCGAGCCCTGGCACACCGTTTCTCCCGCATTCGAGCTCCGGGCCGCCGAGCTCGACGAATCCTTCACGCTTCGCCAGTACCTCGCCCGCGAGGAGGCCGTGTTTCTCGAGGTCACGACTCGGGTCGAGGCCGCCGTCTCCCCGGAGGACCGCGTGGCCGGCAACCGCTACTGGAGGGAGGGGCCTCTCAACCCGGCGAACCTCCGCCTCGACGGCAACCGGACCTTCGAGCTCGTTCCGCCCGAGGTGAAGGGGGGCGTCCTCCTCCTCCACGGGCTGACGGACGCGCCGTACAGCATGCGGCGCCTCGCGGAGGTCTACCGCGACCTCGGCTACTGCGCCCTCGCCCTCCGCCTCCCCGGGCACGGGACGGTGCCGGGAGCCCTCGTCGAGGCCACGTGGCGCGACCAGGCCGCCGCCGTGCGCGTCGGCGCGCGGCACGTGAGGTCCCGCGTCGGCCCCGACCTGCCGTTCCACGTCGTCGGCTACTCGAACGGCGGCGCCCTCGCCCTCGACTACGCCCTCGACGCCCTCGGGGACGGCGGACTCCCGAAGCCCGACCGCCTCGTTCTCCTCTCGCCCATGGTGGGCGTCGCGCGCGCCGCCGGGTTCGCGAAGGTCCTCGGCCTCCTCGGCGTCTTCCCGTACTTCGAGACGTCGCGCTGGCTCGACGTGATGCCGGAGTACAACCCGTTCAAGTACGTCTCCTTCCCGCTGAACGCCGCCGCGCAGACGGCCGAGCTGACCGACGTGATCCGCGGGAAGCTCTCGCGCCTCGTCGAGAGGGGCGACATCGCGAAGCTCCCGCCGGTCCTGACGTTCGCCTCGCTCGTCGACGCTACCGTGAGGACCGACGCGACCGTGAGCGAGCTCTACGCCCGGCTCGGGGAGAACGGGAGCGCGCTCGTCCTCTTCGACCTGAACCGGAGCGCGACCGTCGGGCCCTTCCTGAAGAAGAGGGACGAGCGCCTCCTCGACCAGCTCCTCCCGCGCCGCGTGCGCCCCTGGGACCTCACCGTCGTCACGAACGCGGGATCCCGGACGCGGGAGGTCGTCGAGCGGCGGACCCCGGCGGGGGCGGAGGCCGCTGCGGACCGCCCGCTCGGCCTCTCGTGGCCCGACGGCTTCTACTCCCTCTCGCACGTCGCGATCCCGTTCGCGCCCGACGACCCGCTCTACGGCGGCGTGCCTCCCGCGCCCGGCGCCGCCTTCGCCTTCAACCTCGGGACGCTCCAGCCGCGCGGCGAGCGCGGCGTCCTCACGGTCCCGGTCGAGCAGCTCGTGCGGCTCACCTGGAACCCCTTCTTTCCCTACCTCGAGGAACGGGTCAGGGCGTGGGCGGCGATCCCGGCCGACTGAGGAGCTCGCGGATCTCCCGCTCGTAGAGCTCCTCGTCTCCCGCCTGGAAGCCGACGTGGACGTAGTTCACGCGGCCCTCCCGGTCGACGAGGAAGGAGGTCGGCACGCCCAGAACCCGGAAGACCCTCTGAGCGACCGCCGCGTCCCCGTCCCCGTCCTCGACGAGGTGGAAGCCGAGCTGCGCGGACCGGACGAACTCCCGCGCCCGCGCCGTGTCCCGCGACTTCTCGACGGCGATCACCGAGAGCCCTTCCTTTTCCAGGGTCCTGTAGAGGCGCTCGAGGCGTGGCAACTCCACGCGGCAGGGCGGTCACGTCGGGGTCCAGAAGACGAGGAGGGTCACTTCGCCGTTGCGCATCGCCGAGAGGGAGCGCGGCACGCCGGAATAGTCCGACAGCAGGGCGTCCTCGAGCGTTCGCGACCTGCGGAGGCGCTCGCCGTGAAGCCAGGCTTCCCAGCCGTCTTCTCGGCCGCCGCCCTCGAGCCACAGGCGCTTCAGCGCCGATGCTGCATCCTCGTCGTTCCCGAAGAGGGCCTCGATCGCGAGGAGGTCGATCGCCTCCTCGCGTCGTCCCGCCCTCGCCAGCGCCTGGCCGAGGTACCGCCCCGTCTGCTGATCCGAGTCGCCCATGTAGCCTCGGTCGTCGGCCTCGTGTGCCTCGCGAAGGGCCGCGACTCCGTCCTCGAGGCGGCCCGTGTTCGCCAGCGCCCAGCCGCGTCCTCCGAGCGCGGCCACGCGACGCCGGCGCACGACCGAGGCGACGACTTCGTCCCGCATCGGCCGCCCCGCGAGCTCCGCCCGCAAAGCCTCGACCGTCGCGAGCGCGAGGGCCCGGTCCGCGTGCTCGAGCGCGAGGGGCCAGTCCTCGCCCTCTACCGCCGCTGCGAGGACGGTCTCGTGGTCGCCGAACCCCGTCCCGGCCCCGCCCGCCAGCTCCGCCGCGACCGCGCGCAGGCCGTCGTGGTCCTTCCGGCCCGCGAGGAGCCCAAGCCTCATGCGCGTCAGGGCCTTCCTCGTCTCCGGGGTCTCCACCTCGTCCAGGAGCGCGACGAGGAAGTCATCGGCCCCCGCGAGGTCGCCGAGGCCGCCAGCCAGGTCGTGGACGGCGGAAGAGGCGACCCGAAGGGTATGCGCGGTGTCGGGAAACCGGTCGAGGAAACGCCGGGCCGACTCGACTCTCCGTTCGGCCGAGGCCTTCGTGTTGCTCGCCAGCAGCCAGTCCTGAAAAGAATCCTCACGGGTGACCCCCGGCCGATAGAGCACAGCGGCGAGGCACGCGACCAGCGCGAGGACCAGTACGGCAGTCCTTCTTCGCACGCTCGGTCCCGGGCTACCTCGCCCTGCCCCCCTTCGGCACGTAGTAGTCCGCCCTCCGGTACATCCTCGTCACCTTCCCGTCGGCGTCGACCTCGAACCGGAGGGTCTCTCCGTCCGGGAGCCGGAAGACGTTCCCGCCGAGCGGGACGAGCTTCGTCACGGACGCCTCCGGGTCGTCGTCCGGCGGGTAGCCGTGTTCGTAGAGGGCGAGGCCGTCGGCGAGGACGAGGACGTCGATTTCCCAGTCCCACGGGTCTGTGTAGGTGCCGACGAACCGCTTCCAGGCCGGGTCGAACGGGACCTTCGGCTCCGGCGCGGCCGACGGGACGGCGACGGCCGGGCCGACGAGGGCGAGCGCCTGGCGCGCGAAGAGGCCGGGGCTGGCGTCGTCGGCGTTCGTGAGGGCGATGGCGGCGAGGCCCCGCTCCGGGTCGAGGAGGAGCTGGGCGCGGTGGCCGCCGATCCAGCCGCCGTGCGAGACGTACGTCCGCCCGTCGCGGCGGGAGATTCCCCAGCCGAGGCCGCGCGCGCCCGTCCACTTCGCGTTCACCCAGCGCGCCCGCTGCATCTCGGCGAGCGTCGGCCCGGAGAGGACCTGCGCGCCCCCCGCCTTCGGGCCGGCCGTGTCGGCCGTCAGGTGGAGCGCCGCGAAGCGGGCGAGGTCCTCGACCGTCGAGATCACCGCAGCGGCCGGGGCGAACGAGCCGGTGTCGTAGTACTCGAGCGACCCGCGGCTCCCGTCGGGCTGCTTGCGCCGGTGCTCCCTCGGGAGGGCGGCGACCTGCTCCCTCGTCGGCGCGCCGGTCGTCGACGCCATTCCGAGCGGGACGAAGAGGTGCTTCGAGAGGTACCCGGCCCACGTCTCGCCCGACGCCGCGGCGACGACCTCGCCGAGGAGCGCGAGTCCGAGGTTCGAGTAGAGGTACGCCTTCCCGGGCGGGTTCAGCACCGTCACCCTGGGAATCGCGGCCTTCAGCTCCTCCCGCGTCGGGAACGAGTGCGTCGTCCACGACGGGAACGGCGCCTCGCGCGAGAGGCCCGAGGTGTGGGTCAGGAGGTGCTCGATCGTGATCGGCGGGGCGTCGGGGAACGGGTTCGGCACCCGGAACCACGGCAGGTGCTTCACGACCGGGTCGTCGAGGCGGAGCTTGCCGGTGTCGCGCAGGTGGAGGATCGCCGTCGCCGTGAAGACCTTGCTGACGGACCCGATCCGGAAGGGGGTAGACGGCGTCGGCGGGACGCCCCCCGCGAGGTCCGTCGTGCCGTAGCCCTTCGCCCACGCGAGCTTCCCCCCCGATACGACGCCGACGACGACCCCGGGCACGCCGTGGTAGTCGAGCTGCTCCCCCACCCAGAGGTCGAAGAGCGCCTCGGCGTCGGCCAAGGCGGGACTCGGGGCGGGCAGGGCGGCTTCCTGCGCGAGCGCGGGTGCCGCGGCCCCCGCGAGGAAGAGGGCGGTGGCGAGAACGGCGGCCACGAGGGTCGCGGGCGAGATTCGGGGACCGGCGCCAACATGGGCCGAAACGGGAACGATTCGATTCTGCTGCATGCCTCTCCCCCCGCGGAGGGCCGCTCCGCGGTCTCCGTCAGGGTACCGCGGGTCGCACTCTCCCGGACTCCGGGCCTCCACCTCCGTCCCACGCGTCGGTCCCCGAAGCCCGGAATCCGAAACCCGCTGCCCGCACCTGCCGTATTTGTACCCGGAGTGCGCACGATGCCATCGACAAACCGCTCTCGCTTCGGGCTCGCGGCCCTCGCCGCGGCCTCCCTCCTCCCCCTCTGCCTCGCCTCGGCCCCGGCCCGGGCCGAGAACGCCCTCTGGCTACGGTCGGCCGCCCTCTCCCCCGACGGGAAGACGGTCGCCTTCAGCTACCGGGGCGACCTCTGGACGGTCCCGGTCGCCGGGGGCGCGGCGACGCCGATCACCGTCGCCGCGGCCTACGACACCGCGCCCGTCTGGTCGCCCGACGGGAAGCAGATCGCCTTCGCCTCCGACCGCTACGGCAACTTCGACGTCTTCGTCCTGCCGGCCGGCGGCGGGGAGGCGACGCGCCTCACGTTCCACTCCGCCGACGACACGCCGACGAGCTTCACGCCCGACGGCAAGGCCGTCCTCTTCAGCTCGGCCCGCCTCGACGCGGCGAGGAACGTCCAGTTCCCGACCGGCGCCCAGCCCGAGCTCTACCAGGTGGCCCTGACGGGCGGGATGCCGACGCAGCTCCTCTCCACTCCCGCCCTCTACGCCGCCTGGGACCGGGCCGGCGAGAGGCTCGCCTACTCGGACGTGAAGGGCTACGAGATGGAGTGGAGGAAGCACGACAACTCCTCCTTCGCGCGCGACGTCTGGGTCTACGAGAAGAAGAGCGGCAAGCACACGAAGCTGACCGCCTTCGGCTTCGACGACCGGCAGCCCGTCTGGACGCCCGACCAGAAGTCGCTCTACTACCTCTCCGAGAAGAGCGGCAGCTTCAACGTCTGGAAGCTCGACCTGGCCGATCCCGGCAAGCCCGTGCAGGTCACGACGCACAAGGTCCACCCGGTCCGGTTCCTCTCCGCCTCGGCCGCGGGCGACCTCTGCTACACGTGGGACGGCGAGATCTGGGTCCGCCCCGCGGGCGCGAACGAGAGCCGGAAGCTCTCCGTCACCGCGGCCGCCGACCGTCGCGACCTCGAGGTCGCGCCCGTCGACGTCGCCGCCGACGTGAACGAGTTCGAGCTCTCGCCCAACGGGAAGGAAGTCGCCTTCGTCGCCCGGGGCGAGGTCTTCGTCGCCTCGGTCGAGCACGGCACGACCCGCCGCATCACCGACACCCCCGGCCAGGAGCGCTCCGTGAGCTTCTCGCCCGACGGCAAGAGCCTCCTCTACGCCGGCGAGCGCGACGGCAGCTGGAACGTCTACCGCACCGACCGGATCGACCCCGAGGAGAGCGCCTTCTACAACGCCACGGCCCTGAAGGAGTCGGCCGTCGTCGCCACCCCCGCCGAGGAGTTCCAGCCCGCCTTCTCGCCCGACGGCAAGGAGGTCGCCTTCCTCGAGGAACGGACGACCCTCAAGGTCCTGAACCTCGCCTCCGGCAAGAGCCGCGTCGTCCTCCCCGGGGAAATGAACTACTCCTACGCCGACGGCGACCAGTGGTACCAGTGGTCGCCCGACGGGAGGAGCTTCGCCGTCCAGTACCTCAGCCCGACCCGCTGGTCGTACGAGGTCGGGATCGTCGACGCCGCCGGCGGCAAGCCCGTCGCGAACGTCAGCCGGAGCGGATACGAGGAGGAGTCGCCGAAGTGGGCCCGCAAGGGCGAGGTCCTCTTCTGGGCGACCGACCGCTTCGGCACGCGGCAGCACTCCGGCTACCCGCGCGAGCAGGACGTCTTCGCCGCTTTCCTGACGAAGAAGGCCTGGGACCGCTTCCGCCTCGACGAGGCCGCATACGCGCAGCTCGTCGAGAAGGAGAAGGAAGCCGAGAAGAAGAAAGAGAAGGCGAAGGACGCCGACAAGGGGAAGGACGGGAAGAAGGACGCAGGCAAGGACGAGGAGAAGAAGGCTGACGGCGAGGTCAAGCTCGCCGACCCGGTCGCCTTCGAGCTCGACGGTCTCGAGGACCGCGTCGCCCGCCTCTCTCTCCATTCCGCGAGCCTCGACGACTCGGCGCTGACGCCCGACGGCGAGACCCTCGTCTACCTCGCCCGTTTCGAGAAAGGCTCCGACCTCTGGAAGTACGTTCCGCGGAAGAAGGAAGCCAAGCTCGTCGCCAAGCTCGACGCCGAGCGCGGCGCACGGCTCCGGCTCGACCCCGAGGGGAAGAAGGCGATCGTCCTGGCCGACGGAAAGCTCTCCTCGATCGACCTCGAATCGGGCAAGGCGACGCCGGTGAAGGCCTCCGCGAAGATCGAGCTGAAGGCCGCCGAGGAGCGCGCCGCCCTCTTCGAGCACGCCTGGCGGCAGACGCAGAAGAAGTTCTACGTCGAGAGCCTCCACGGCGTCGACTGGCCCGCGATGAAGGCGGCGTACTCCCGCTTCCTCCCCCACGTCGTCGACAACCGCGACTTCGCCGAGCTGATCTCCGAGATGCAGGGCGAGCTGAACGCCTCGCACACGGGGGGCCGCTACCGCCCAACGCGCCCGGACGCCGACGTCACCGCCTCGCTCGGCTTCTTCCCCGATCCCTCCCACGCTGGCGAGGGCGTGAAGGTCCTCGAGGTGATCGAGAAGGGACCGCTCACGAAGGCCGGGACGAAGGTCGCGCCGGGCGTCGTGATCACCTCCATCGACGGCACCCCGATCGCAGCCGGCGCGAACTGGTACCCGATGCTCAACCGGAAGGCCGGCCAGCCGGTCCGCCTCGGCCTCCTCGACCCGAAGGACGGGAAGAAGTGGGAGGAGACGGTGAAGCCGGTCGGCCCCGGCGACCAGCAGGCGCTCCTCTACGACCGGTGGGTGAGGTCGCGCCGCGCCGAAGTGGAGCGCCTCTCCGGCGGCCGCCTCGGCTACGCCCACATCCGCGGCATGAACGACGGCGCCTACCGGGAGATCTTCGAAGAGATCTTCGGCCGCGCCGTCGACAAGGACGCCATCGTCCTCGACACCCGCTGGAACGGCGGCGGCAACCTCGTCGAGCCGCTCACCGTCTTTCTCTCAGGCCAGACCTACTACCGCGCCGTCCCCCGAGGCCGGGAGATCGGCGTCGAGCCCGGCAACCGCTGGACGAAGCCCTCCATCGTCGTCATGAACGAGGGGAACTACTCCGACGCCCACTGCTTCCCGACGGCCTACAAGGCCCTCGGCATCGGCGACACCGTCGGCATGCAGGTTCCCGGCACCTGCACCTCCGTCTGGTGGGAGCGCCTTCAGGACAAGACCCTCACCTTCGGCATCCCCCAGGTCGGCTACCTCGACCCCGCAGGCGACCTCACCGAGAACAAGCACCTCGACGCCGACCACGTGGTCGACAACGACCCCGCCCTCGAGCCCACCGGCCGCGACCAGCAGCTCGAGAAGGCCGTGGCTGTGCTGATGGAGAAGCTGCCGAAGAAGTGACCTTCTGGAACGACTCGCCGGCCCGACTCCGCCGGGACGACGCCCCGCCGCGGGAGACCGCGGCGGGGCGTTCGTGTCTCTGGGGTCTGGCCCGAGTTCCGTGACGAAAGAACACGGGCGGCCTTTCCCTTGCCGCAAGGGCGAGCTGAACCAGGGACGCGAAGGGACCACAGGCCCGAGGAGCGGGCGCCTCTACGCCCGCCGGCCGGCCAGCGCGTCGCGCATCGCGGCGACGTGCGCGGGGGTCGTGCCGCAGCAGCCGCCGATGAGCCTGACCCCGGCCTCGAGGAGTCGGGGGACCCGGGCGGCCATCGCCTCGGGGGTCTCCGGGTAGACGAGGACTCCGTTCACGAGCGTCGGGAGGCCGGCGTTCGGCCGGACGGAAACGGGGAGATCGCAGTGTTGCTTCAGCTCGCGGGCGATGCCGGGCATGGCGTCGCCCTCCCCGCAGTTGGCGCCGACGACGACGGCGCCCGCCGTCTCGAGCCGCGCGGCGGCCCGCGCAGGGCTGACGCCCATGACGGTGAAGAAGCCGCGGCGCGTCGCCTCGAAAGACATCGACGCGATGACGGGGACGCCGGGGGCCGCCTCGCGGGCGGCCCGGACGGCGAGCGCGGCCTCGGCGAGGTCGGTCATCGTCTCGACGCAGAGGAGGTCGGCGCCGGCGGCGGCGAGCGCGGCGGCCTGCCGGCGGAAGCCGGCCTCGGCGGTCGCCGGGTCGAGGTCTCCGAGCGGGGCGAGGAGCTTCCCCGTCGGGCCGATGGAGCCCGACACGAAGGCGCGCTCCCCCGCCGCCCGCCGGACGGCCACGACGGCGGTCCGGCAGATGTCCTCGAGCCAGTCTTCGAGGCCGTGGAGGACGAGGCGCACGGGGCTCGCGCCGAAGGTGTTCGTCGTGACGACCTCGGCCCCCGCCTCGAGGTAGAGGGCTGCGATCTCCGAGAGGAGCCCGGGGCGCTCGAGGCAGACCCGCTCCGGGGCGTCCCCCACCGGAAGGCCGCGCTCGAAGAGCATCGTCCCCCACGCGCCGTCGCCGAGGACGGCCGGGCCGCGGCGGAGCCTGTCGAGGAAGGGCTCCACGTTCACGCGCTCCCGACGAGGGCCGTCACGCGGCGGACGGCGCTGTCGGCGTCGAAGCCCCAGCCGTCGGCGCCGATCTCGTCCGCGAAGGCCTGCGTCACCGGCGCGCCGCCGACGATCACCTTCACCCGCCCGGAGAGGCCGCGCTCGCGGAGGAGCGAGACGACCTCCCCCATTCGGGGCATCGTCGTCGTCAGAAGGGCCGAGAGGCCGATGACGCGCGCGCCGGATCTCTCCGCGGCCTCGACGAAGCGGGGCGCGGGGACGTCGGTGCCGAGGTCGATCACCTCCCAGCCCGCCCCGCGGAGGAGGATCCCGACGAGGTTCTTGCCGATGTCGTGGAGGTCGCCCTGCACCGTCCCGAGGACGACGCGGCCGGCCGGCGGGGCGCCGTCGCGGGCGAGATGAGGCTTCAGCACCTCCATCCCGGCCTGCATCGCGCGGGCCGCGAGGAGGACGTCGGGGAGGAAGATCTCCCGCCGCCCGAACTCCTCGCCGACGACCGCCATCCCGGCGAGAAGACCCTCCTTCAGGACGTCGACGGGGGCGAGGCCCGCGGCGAGGGCCGATTCGGTCCCGGCGCGCACGGCCTCGTCCTCTCCCAGGCGGAGGTCCTCGGCGAGCTGCTTCAGGAGGTCCACGGCGCATCTCCTTCCGTTTGAGAGAGGCCGGCCGGCGAGCGCAGCGAGGCCATCCTCTCGAGGCAGGTGCGCTCGGTGCACGCCTCGCAGAACTCGAACTCGGGCCGGAACCGGTGGACTCGCGGGGGCGCGGCGACGAGAACGCCGGACACGGACTTCACCGGCGCCATCAGGGCGCTCTCGCCGAGCGTGATCCCGATCTCCCCTGGCGCGAGCCGGGCGAAGAGGGCCCTCTGCCCGTTCAGGGTCCACCCGCAGTAGCCCGGGCTGTAGGCGAGGACGGCCAGCCCCGGGTCGGGCCGGCTGGCGGCGAAGGCGTCGCACATCTCTTCCGCGAGCGCGGTCGCCGCCTCCGACGCCACGGCGTCGAGGAGGAGCCCCAGCGGCGCGTCTCCCTCGTCGAAGAGCCGCCGGATCCGCGCGCAGACCGGCTCTCCGACCGTCGCTGCGAAGAGGGCGAATCGCCGGCTCTGAGGCGCCACCCGCTCGAGCACGGACTCCTCGCCCGGCGACCGCGAGTCCCGGAGGAGGGCGGAAAGCTCCTCGGGCGAGATCTCCTCGAGAATGCCGACGGGCCGGGCCTCGCCCGCGAAGAGGTCGGTGCCCGCCCTGACGAGGGCGAGGGTTCGCGACGAGGGCATCCGATCCACCGGGACGCCGGCGCGCAGGAGGACCCGGCGCCTCGACGGGCGGATGTCCGCCGCGTCCATGCGGAGGACCCGTCTCACGCGTCGCCCCGCGCCGGGAGAGTGTCGAGCCCCGCCCGCTCCGCCGCGGCTCCCATCACCGCGCCGAGGTCCCGCCTCGCGGAGTCCGGGAGCCGCGATGGCACCCACGCGGCGACGAGCCGGTCCACCTCGCGCGCGGCCCGGGCGTCGAGGCTCTCCCCGCCCTCCTCGAACCAGCGGGCCTCGCTCGACCGGTCGATGACCGGCCCCGGGAAGGTGATCTCCTGCCGGAGGTGCCGTCGCGTGTGCCGGGCGATGAGGAGATGCTTCTCGGCGAGGAGCTCGCCGAGGAGCGGCAGGGCGGGAAAGTCGTCGCGCGGCTCGACTCCGCGGACGAGGCGCTGGGCCATGCCGCAGACCTCGTGGTCGGCGACGAGCTTCTCGAGGCTGAAGCCGTTGTCGAGGTCGAGGAGGCCCGGCCCCGAGACGCTGTTGACCCCCGAGAGCGCCGCGAGGAGCGCCCCCGACGACGTCTCGAGCCCCGCCTGCGCGTCGAGCTGCTTGGCGTCGGAAACGCCCGCGTAGCCCTGCGTCGGCAGGCCGAGCCTCTTCCCCAGCTCCGCCATCGCGCTCGTCAGCATCGCCGTCTCGATAGCCCCGGTCGCGGCCGCCTCGGAGCGGATGTCGAAAACGGCGGCGGAGGTGCCCCAGAGGAGCGGCGCGCCCGGCGCGGCGAGCTGGTGGAGGACGACGCCGCTGAGGTTCTCGGCGGCCCCCTGGACGAGCGTCCCGGTGAGCGTCACCGGGGAGAGGAACCCGGCGAGCGGCACCGCGACGATCTCCACGGGGATTCCCGCCCGTGCGCAGTCGACGAGGTTGCGCAGGGTGGCCTCGCTCCACGAAAGCGGCGACGTGGGGCAGCAGGTGAAGACGGCGAGGGGCCTTTCCCGGAGCGCCTCCGGCGTGCCGCGGACGGCGAGCTGGAGGTTCCGCATCACGCGAAAAGCGTCGGCGGTAAACGCCCCGGTGACGACCGGCTTCTCGCAGTGTAGAAGGCTCAGGAAGAGGCGGTAGCTGTCCGAGATCCCGGGCGGGACGTCGGACGGGACGAAAGCGGTGCTCTGGGCCGCGAGGTGCGGGAGGCCCGAGACGAGCTTCGCGTAGCGGACGTAGTCGGCGGTGACGGGGGCCCGGAGCGCCCCTGTCCCCGGGTCGAGAACGCGGATGGCCGCCGAGCCGGGAACGAAGTGGACGTTCTCGCCCGAAAGGTCGTGGGTCTGAATGCCGAGGACGTCGTAGAGGGCGAACCCGCGGGGCGCCGTCGCGAGCGCGCGGTCGACGAGGCTCGCCGGGATCCTCACCCTCTTGCTGTTCCCCTCGACCGTCGCCCCGTGCGAGGCGAGGAGGTCGACGCCTTCCGGGTCGTGCAGCTCGACGCCGAGCGTCGCGAGGACGTCGCGGGCTTCGTCGAGGATCCGGCCGGCGAGGGCGTCGTCGAGGAAGCTGAGGAAGGGCCGCATGAACGAGCGAGTCTAGATCGGCGCGCGGCCGTTCAGGACGACTTCCGGCGTCTCCCGGCGCGCCCCTCCCACAGGTAGACCGCCACGCCGGCCAGGAGGACGACGCCCCCGCGGAGGGCGTCCATCGGGGCGTCGATCGCGATGGTGACGGCGAAGACGACCGAGGAGCCGACGTAGAGGGCCGGGACCCACGGGTAGCCGGGGAGCTTCCACGGGGCGTCCGGCTCGCGGCGGCGGTAGACGAAGATCGCGGCCCCGCCGAGCGCGTAGAAGAACGTGCCGATCGACGCGACGGTCGCCACGAGCCCGTCGAAAGTGCCCGAGACGATGAGGAGGGCGGCGATCAGCGCCTGGACCATGAGCGCGAACGCCGGCGTCGCATGGCGCGGGTGGAGGCCGCCGAACCTCGGGGGGAGCCGGCCGTCGAGAGCCGCGGCGTAGGCGACCCGCGGCCCGGGGATGATGTTCGCGACGAGGGAGCCCGCGATGGAGACGAGGATCGCGAGGTTGAGCCAGTGGGCGGCGCCCGGCCCGAAGAGGGCGAGCATCGCCGTCTCGGCCGCGCGGGGCGAGGCGCCCAGTTCCGCCACCGGCGCCGCCGCGAGGTAGACGAGGTTCGCCGCGAGGTAGAGGCCGGCGACGAGGAGGACCCCTCCCCAGAGGCCGCCCGGGATGTCCCGCCGCGGGTTCTTCACCTCGGCGCCGAGCGCCGAGAGGCCGACCCATCCGTCGTAGGCCCAGAGGGCTCCGGCCAGCGCGGCCCCGGCCGCAGCCAGGATCGGCAGGGAGAACGGCATCGCGAAGGCCTCCGCCTGCGGCAGCTTCGCGGCCGGCGACGCGAACCCCGCGCCGACGAAGGCGAGGAGGAGGCCGATCTTCAGGACGGTCAGGAGGTTGTTGAGCGTTCCTCCCTCCCGGATGCCGAGCATGTTCCAGGCCGTCGCCGCGAAGCAGAGGCCGACGGCGACGAGCTGCCCGCGCGAGACGGAGAGCGGCCCCATTGAAAAGGCGGGAACGTGGGTCCCGATCGCCGGGACGAACGCTCCGACGTACTCGGCGAGCCCGGTCGAGAGCGCGGCGCCGGCGCCGGTCATGATGACGAAGGAGAACGCCCAGGTGAAGAGCCACGCGGTCAGGTCGCCGAACGTCTCGCGCAGGTAGTCGTAGGGCCCGCCGGCCCCGGGCCGCCTCGCTCCGAGCTCGGCGTAGGTGAGGCCGGCGGCCAGGGCGTGGAGGCCGCCCACGAGCCAGACGAGGAGGATCCAGGACGGGTAGGGGACCTTCCTCACGACGCTCCCGGCCGAGAGGTAGATCCCGGTGCCGACCATCGACCCGACGACGAAGAGGACACACTCGCGCAGCCCCCACGCGCGGACCAGTGCCGGCGCCCCGGATCCCTTCTCGCTGCTCACGTGCCGCGGAGGCTAGCAGGGATCGCCGCCGGGGGGCGCAAACCGCTATCCTCGGAGGGGTGCCCTCGCGTCACGACGGCCGCGGAAGCCTTCCGCCCAAGGCCGCCGAAGCTGGCGCCCTGCCGGGAGGGAGCCGATCGATGAGCATCCTCAGGAACGTCCTCGGTCCGAAGTCGAAGTACGACCACCGCCTCCCCTACACCTACGAGGCGCGGGTCGCCGAGCCGGGCGTCCCGGGGATGACGGCCAGCTACGTTTCAGACACGCTCTGCGGGCTCCTCGAGCGCCTCGCCGAGGAGAAGGCAGAGCCGGAGGAGGTGACGATCCTCGAGATCCGGCCCGAGGGGGAGTTCCCCGTCCTCCTCGAGCACTGCCTCGGCGCGAACGGCGCCTGGCTCCGCCGCCCCGAAGCCTGCCGCTCGTTCGAGGCGCACTACGCGGGGCACGAGAAGACGGGCCACTGCTGCTACCGCGACCGGAGCCGCGAGACCGAAGGTCCCTTCGTGGAGTACGAGCAGCCCGAGCCGAAGAAGTCGAAGTGACGCCGGCCGGGACCGAGGGGATCCGCTGCGGCCGGACCCGCCGGACCCGGCGTCCTCCTCGCCGGGGCCGTCAGTACTGAGACCGGAGGATCCCGTAGAACCACTCGGCGAAGCGGTCGCCGAAGGGGCGCTTCTTCCACTCCTCGAGGGTGATCCGCCGGGCGTCGGCGAGGTCGCGCTCGAACATCTCCTCCATCCGGCAGGCGAAGTCGGCGTCGAAGACGTGGACGTTCGACTCGTAGTTCCACGAGAACGAGCGGTTCGTCAGGTTCGTCGAGCCGACGCTCGCCCAGCGCCCGTCCACGACGAACGTCTTGGCGTGGAGCCGCGCCCTCTGGTACTCCCAGATCTCGATCCCGTCCTCGAGGAGGTTGTTGTAGTCGTTGCGGCCGGCGTAGCGGACGAGGTTCAGGTCGGTGTGCGGCCCCTGGAGGAGGAGCCTGACGCGGACGCCCCGCTTCACGGCGTCGGCGAGCGCCCTGCGCGCCGTGCGGTCGAGGACGAAGTAGGCGCTCGTGATGTCGAGGCTCGTCGTGGCCGACCCGACGGCGACGAGGAACGAGAGCCGCGCGGGGTTCGAGTCGAAGCCGGGCGTCGAGTCCATCACCTGGCAGACGGCCTCGCCGACGTGCCCGTTCGCGGGGTAGAGCGCCTTTCCCGCGAGGAGCTCGCCCGTCGCCTCCAGCCAGGCGCGCCCGTAGGCCGCCTGGAGCTGCCGCGTCACCGGGCCTTCGACGCGGACGACGGTCTCCCGCCAGCGCTTCGGATGGTCCGCGTCGCCCATCCAGGCGTCGGCGATGCAGACGCCTCCGACGAAGCCGACCCGGCCGTCCACCACGAGCACTTTCCGGTGGGTCCGAAGGTGGAGCTTCATCAGCGACGACGCGCCGAGGGGCCGGAAGAAGACGACGGAGGCGCCCGCCTCAGTGAGGATCCGCTCGTTCACCTCGCCGAAGCCGGTCGACCCGATGGCGTCGATGAGGAGCCTCACGGCGAGCCCCTCTCGGGCGCGCGCGGCCAGCGCCTCGGTGAAGCGGCGACCGATGACGCCGTCCTCGAAGATGTACGCCTCCATGTGGATGCTCGACTCCGCCGAGGCGATCGCGTCGAGCATCGCGGGGAAGATCTGGTCGCCGTTCTCGAGGATCTCGACGGCGTTCCCCCCGACAGGGTCGTTCCCCGAGGCGATGGTGAAGGCGGCGACCGGATCCGCCGTGGGCGACGTCAGCGCCGGCCGGTAGCGGAGGCGCAGCGTCGTCGAGCAGCCCGTCAGGACGACGAGGAGGCTCGCGACGAGGAGGGCCCTGAAGGTCGGTCTTCTCTGCACGCCGCCGACGAGGATACCCGGTCGACGGGATGAGGGGCCGAGCCGGGATCTGCCGATAATCGGACCATGGCCTCCCTCCCCGTCTACCTCGACTACAACGCCACGACTCCCGTCGACCCCGAGGTCGCCGAGACGATGCTCCCCTTCCTCACCTCCCGCTTCGGCAACCCTTCCAGCTCGCACGCCTACGGCACCGAGGCCCGGGCCGCCGTCGAGTCCGCGCGCCGGCAGGTGGCCGCGCTCCTCGGCGCACGAGCCGAGGAGATCGTCTTCACGAGCGGCGGGACGGAGGCGAACAACACCGTCGTCCACGGCGTCGCGCGCCTCCTCCGGTCGAAGGGCCGCCACGTGGTGGTCTCGGCGGTCGAGCACCCCGCCGTCCTCGAGCCGTGCGCCGCCCTCGAGGAGGAGGGGTGGCGGGTCACGCGGGTCCCGGTCGACGGCTCGGGACGCGTCGACCCGCGGGACGTCGCGGGGGCGTTGACTCCCGAGACGGTCCTCGTCTCGGTCATGCACGCAAACAACGAGGTGGGAACGATCCAGGACCTCGCAGGAATCTCCCGCCTCGCGCACGAGCAGGGAGTTCTCGTCCACACCGACGCCGCGCAGTCGATCGGCAAGGTCCCGGTCGACGTTGCTTCACTCGGAGTCGACTTCCTCACGCTCGCCGGGCACAAGCTCTACGCTCCCAAGGGGGTCGGGGCTCTCTTCATCCGGTCGGGGGTCGAGCTCCCCCGCTTCCTCCACGGCGCCTCGCACGAGGCGGGCCGGCGCGCCGGGACGGAGAACGTCCTCGAGATCGTGGGCCTCGGCAAGGCGTGCGAGGTGGCGGCCCGCCGCCTCGCGGACGACGCCCGCCGCTTCGAGGCGCTCCGCGAGCGGCTCTTCGAGGCCCTGTCGCGGGACGTGCCTGGCCTGCGCCGGAACAGCCCATGGGAGCGATGCCTCCCCAACACGCTCAGCGTCGGCTTTCCCGGAATCGACGCGACCGCCCTCCTGGCCGAGATCGGCGAGAAGGTCGCCGCCTCGGCCGGCGCGGCGTGTCACGCCGCCGGCGTCGAGGTCTCGACGGTCCTCCAGGCGATGGGAGTGCCGCTGGAGTACGCGATGGGGACGGTCCGCTTCTCCGTGGGGCGCGGCACGACCCCGGCGATGGTGGACGAGGCCGTACACGCCGTCGCGGCCGCCGTTCGCCGGATGCGTCCCGACCTGCCGGCGGCCGTTCCGGAGCCCGAGGCCGAAGGCCCCGTCCGCCTGACCCGCTTCACCCGCGGCATGGGCTGCGCCTGCAAGCTCCGGCCGCAGGACCTCGAAACGGTCCTGAGGTCGCTCCCGAAGGGGACCGACCCGGCGGTCCTCGTCGGCCCCGACCGTTCCGACGACGCGGCCGTCTACCGCCTCTCGGACGAGATCGCGCTCGTCACGACGGTCGACTTCTTCACGCCGATCGCCGACGACCCGTTCGACTTCGGCGCCGTCAGCGCCGCGAACTCGCTCAGCGACGTCTACGCGATGGGCGCCCGTCCCCTCTTCGCGCTGAGCGTCGTCGCCTTCCCCGCGCGGAGGCTCCCGCTCTCCGTCCTCGAGCGGATCCTCGCGGGGGCCGCCGAGGTCGCGCGCGAGGCCGGAATCGAGATCGTCGGCGGCCACACGGTCGACGACAACGAGCCGAAGTTCGGCCTCGCGGTGACGGGCCTCGTCCACCCGAGGCGGGTCGTCACGAACGCCGGCGCCCGGCCCGGGGACGCCCTCGTCCTGACGAAACCGATCGGGACGGGGATCCTGGCGACGGCGGTGAAGCGAGGCCTCGCCGGGGACGACGTCGCGCGCCGCGTCGTCTCCGTCATGCGAACCCTGAACCGCGCCGCGGCCGAGGCGATGGTCGCCACGGGCGTTTCGGCCTGCACGGACGTGACCGGATTCGGGCTCCTCGGCCACCTTCGCGAGATGGCGGCGGCCTCGGGCGTCGACGCCGAGGTCGACGCCGCCTCCGTCCCCCTGATCGTGCGGGCCCGCGAGCTCGCGGCCGCGGACTCGATTCCGGGCGGCTCGCTCGAGAACCTCGCCCACGTCTCCCCGCACGTCGAGTTCGCGTCCGGTCTCTCGCACGTCGACCGCGTCCTCCTCGCCGACGCCCAGACCTCGGGCGGCCTGCTGATCGCCGTGCCCGAAGAGCGGTGCGAGCTGCTTCTCTCGGCGCTTCGCGAGGGGGGCGTCGAGGGGGCGGCCCGGATCGGGCGCTTCAACGTGACCGGGCCCGGCACCGTTCGCGTTCGCTGAGCGTCGGCCGGCGGGCCCGCTCCGGAGTTAGGCTCTCGCTCATGGTCGAAAGCTCTTCCGGCCCATCCCTCCTCTCCCGCCCCGAGTTCCCCCGTTCGAGCCGGTACGACCCCGCCTGGATGGTCGGCAACCAGATGGGGCCGAACGCTCTCTGGCTCCTGGAGTGGCTCTGCGAGCGCCTCCCGCTCTCTCCCGGGATGCGCGTCCTCGACCTCGGCTGCGGCAAGGCCATGACGAGCGTCTTCCTCGCGAAGGAGCTCGACGTGCGCGTGACGGCCGTCGACCTCTGGATGGACCCCGACAACAACTGGCGGCGCGTCGTCGAGGCGGGGGTCGGGGACAGCGTCTGCCCGATCCGGGCCGAGGCCCACGCTCTCCCCTTCGCGGCCGGGTACTTCGACGCGATCGTCTCGATCGACGCCTACCAGTACTTCGGCACCGACGTTCTCTACCTCGATTACCTCGCGCGCTTCCTCCGCCCCGGAGGGCTGCTCGGCGTGGTCGTCCCCGGCCTCGTCCGGCCGCTCTCGGGGGGAGTGCCGCCGTGGCTGACGGAGCCGCAGTCGAACGGCAAGGTCTTCTGGGAGGACTCCTGCCGCTCGTTCCTCACCACCGAGGCCTGGAGGGAGATCTGGCGAGGCTCGCCGCTCCTGTCCGGCGTCTCCGTCGACCTTCAGCCCGACGGATGGCGCCACTGGGCCGACTTCGAGCGCGCGATCGAGGCCTCCGGGAAGGGGATCTTCCCGTCGGACGCCGAGGCGCTCGAGGAGGACGCCGGCCGGACGATCGGTTTCGTCCGCCTCGCGGCCGAGCGGAGCGGGACGCCCGGCGAAAACCTCTACGACCCAGCGCTCGGCGTGCGGGCGGGCGCCGAGGGGTAGCGGGAGCGGGCCCCGGCTGCTTCAGGGCGCCGGGGCCAGGTCCGCGAGAAGGATCATCGCGTCGCTTCGGGCGCGAAATCGCAGGTCGGCCGGGAGAATTCTGACCGACCGGATCATGTAGAGCGGCACCCAGGGGACGTCGCGGTCCAGGACCCGGATGGCGCGCTGGAGCCGGGGAAGGCGGTCGGAGGGCTCGGCGATCGCCAGGGCCTCCGCGATCGCCGCGTCGAACTCCGCGCTCCGGTAGCCGGTCCGGTTCCTGAGCCCGAAGCGCCGGGCCTCGTCGCGGGAGTGGAAGAAGTTCCTCAGGGCCTCTCCCGCGTCCGGCCCGACGACCCAGCTGAAGAGGTAGAGGTCGCTCCTTCCGTCGATGACCTGCAGGAACTCCCGGGAGGGATGCACGCGGACCTCGATCGACAGGCCCACCTGTTCGAGCTGGGCGGCAATCGCGCGGGCCGCTCCCTCGTTCTGCCGGGTGGTGTCGAGGGCGACCCTCGTTCCCCCGGCCTTCGCCTCGGCAAGGAGAGCACGGGCCGCGGAAAGGTCGCGCGGTCGGAGCGAGATTCCGCGGTCGAAGCCGAACACGCCCGACGGGATGACCTGTGTCGCCGGATAGCCTGCCGCCGGCCCGATTCCCTTCAGAAGCGCCGGGACGTCGAGAGCGAGGCGAACCGCCTCGCGGCTCCTGCGGTCGGCAAAGGGGCGTGGCCCGCCCGTTTCGGCGGGCGACAGACCGAACGCGAGGTAGGCGAGCGCACCGCTGAACTCGCTCGAGATCGCGAACCGCCGGTCCGTAGCCGCCCGGGCGACCGCCTCGGCGGGAGGGTCGACGACGACGGTTCGCGGGTCGGCCCCGAGGCTCTCGGCGGTTGCGGGTCCTTCCCCGAAAGGCTCCCAGACGGCCTGGGTCACGTGCGGGACCGGTCCGGCTCGCGTCGGCGAGGCCCTCATCTCGACCCGTTCACCCGGGACGAAGCGGGTGACCTCGTACGGGCCCGAGCCGAGAAACCGGGGGCCCTCGTGACCCGCCGGCGCCTCCTTCGCGATCAGCACCGAGGTCAGGGTCTGGAGAAAATCGCTCGAGCCCTCCGCGGCGACGATCGTGACGACGCCGGGGGCCTCCGCCCGAACCCCGCGAACCCCCGCGAGGTTGCCGGCGACGATCGAACCAGGCGCCCGGGCGCGGTCGAAGCTCCGGACGACATCCTCGGCCGTGACCTTCGTCCCGTCGGAGAACCGTGCGTCGGCACGGATCTGGAACCGCCACGTGTGGGGAGTCGGATTCGACCACGTTGAGGCGAGGGCCGGGATCGGATCTCCCGTCATCCCGGTTCGCACGAGGGGGTCGAAGACGTTCACCGCCAGGATGCGACTGACGAACCGCGGGTCCAGGCTCGGGTGAATCTCCTCGGGCAGATACGGAACGAGCAGGCGAAGTCGCCCGCCAGGGCGGTTCCGATCGCAGCCGAAGAACGCCGCGACGAGGACGCCACAGGCGACGAAGGCGAGCGCCTCGCGAAGGGCCTTCCCCGCGCCAGTCACGATCCGGGGATTGTATCGGCGTGCCGGCCGGAAGTACGCCGGAATCGCCGGCGGGCTGTGGGATCATGGCGGCGACGAAGACCGGACGCGGGAGGGACTTCTGGTGGAACGCTTCCTGGCACAGACGTGGGTTCTCGTGACGGCCTTCATCGTGGGACCGGCAATCCTCATCTGGATGCACCGCCGTCGACGCCGCCTCGAGGAGGAGGCGCAGGGCGGCGGCGCCCCCGCGCCGCGAAAGGCCGTACCCGCGAAGGCGGCGGCGGCGAAGGCCCCCGAGGCGGTCCCCGCGCGCAAGCCCCTCTGGCCCGGGTACAGGGGGATCCGCTGGGGCCAGCCTCCCGCGGAAGGGATGACCGTCCTCCACCAGGAGGGTGACACGCGGTTCCTCTCGCGGCCGTCCGACGAGCTCCTCATCGGGAACGTGCACATCAGCTCGGCCGTCTATTCCTTCCGGCTCGACCAGCTCGAAGCCGTCGTCATCGAGCTGCCGATCGCGGGATTCGAGCTGCTTCTCCGGCACCTCACGTCCGAATGGGGCGCGCCGAAGAGCTCCGCGGACCGCGCAAGGCACGTCTGGGCCGATCCGGGCAGCAGCCCGGACGCTTCGCAGGCCGTCCTCGAGAAGAAGATCGAGAGCCGCACGGCGAGGCTGGTCCTCTCCTCGAAGGCCGCGAACGGCGGCCAGGAAAAGGGCAGGACCGTCAGCTGACCCGATCCGGCGCGCCGCGACCGGGCGTCTGCCGGGAGAGGGGCTCTCCGACGTCGCGCCGAGAGGCCGTGTCCCGGTTCCGGCCCCGCCAGCTCGCGCGCCGGCCCAGGACCTTCCAGATCGGGCCGCGCTCGTGCCTTCGGCGGAGCATCTCGAGGACGCCGGTCGACGTGTTCACGTCGAGGCCGGGGACGATCCAGTTCCGGCGCCGTCCGGCCTCCTCCGCCACTCGCCCCGCAATCCGGCGCAGCTCCGGCTCCGCCGGGTAGAAGACCGGCTCGAGAAGGCACTGGTCTTCGGTGACGAGCCCTTCCGCGAGGGCCGTCGCGTGAAGGTCGGTCCCGGCGTAGATCCGGATCCCGACCATGACGATGACGGCCTCCGGCGCCAGCTCGTCCATGAGGGCCACGCTCTCGGCAATCGTCTCGTCGGTCTCGCCGGGACCGCCGAAGAGGAGGTAGTGGGCCACGGCGAGGCCCGCCTCCCGGCACAGGCGGGAGGCCCTGCGCACCTCGTCGACCGTGAACGACTTGCCGAGGCTCCGGAGCATCGCGTCCGAGCCCGAGTCTGTCCCCACCTCCACGGCGTCGCAGCCGGCCCTGACCATCAGGTCGAGGAGACGGGCGTCGAGGTGTCCCGGGTTGACGAAGGCCGACCAGGAGAGCTTCAGGCCGGCGGCGATCATCGCCTCGCAGAGCTCCCGGGCGGCCGCCTCCGGGAAGTTGAAGATGTCGTCGCAGAACTCGACGTAGTCGACCCCGTGCTCGTCGACCAGCGCCCTGAGCTCGTGTACGACCTCCGCCGCCGGCCGGGTGCGGACGCGGGCCCCCTCCAGGATCGGGTACGTGCAGTACGTGCACCCGAACGGGCAGCCCCGTTTCGTCTGGACGTTCGCCGCGCCTCCCTCGGTCAGGTAGCGGGAGACGTCGAAGAGGGTCCGGTCCGGCGATCCCACGGAGGCCGGGAGCCGCGGGCTCGCCGGCGGTCTCCCTCCCGGCACGACGACCCCCGGGAGGCCGTTCAACGGGACGCCGGCCGCGATCCTCTCGAGGAGCCGCGGGACGACCTCCTCGCCCTCGCCGACGACGCCGCAATGCGCGCCCGTGGCTTTCAGCAGGGACAGCGGCTCGAGGGAGAAGGCGGACCCGCCGAGGACGACGACCGCTCGCTCGCGGCAGATCGCGACGACCTCCGTGACGCCGTCGACGTACGAGCGGCTCGCGGGCCAGGTGACGTTGTCGAGGTTGCGGACCGAGACGAGGACGACGTCGGGAACCGACTCGTCGAGCGCGCGGCGAACGGCCCGGGCGGCGTCGTCGGCGAAGCAGAGGTCGAGAAGGCGCGAGGAGTGGCCCGCCTTCTCGATCGGACCGGCGAGGTAGGCGAGGCCGAGGGGGAACACGGGAGAAGGGTCCCTCTCCCGGTTGGCCGAGATCATCAGGACCTTCAAGCCCCGGGCTCCCTCACGTCCGCGCCGTCAGGCATCCGCCACCTTGCGTCCCAGGGCGCTCCGGAAGCCGAGGTTCATCGGCCCGAAGGCCGGGAGCGACCGGTGCCACGAGAGCCTCTTCCACATCGAGCCGAACGAGTAGAACTCGCGCATGAGCCGGTCGTACCCCTCCTGGAGCTCCTCGACGGTCATCCCCTTCGGACGGAAGTTCACGTGCTCCATGTCGTAGTCGCGCCAGTTGCTCGAGAGGATCCGGCCTTCGGCGAGCAGCCGCTCGCGGATCTTCGTCCCCGGATAGGGAGTCAGGATCGGGAATATCCCTGCCTCGATCCGCGCGTCCTCGCAGAAGCGGAGAATCCTGTCGAAGACGCCCGGCCCGTCTCCGTCGAGTCCGAGGACGAACGAGCCGAGGATGCCGATGCCGTTGTCGCGAAAAGCCTTCGCGGAGGCGACGTAGGTCGCGACCTTGTTCGTCTTCTTCCCCATCGCCCGGAGGGCTTCCTCGTCGAGCGACTCGAAGCCGACGAAGAGGCCGATGCAGCCCGACTCCCCCATCGCCTTCAGGAGCTCCGGGTCCTCCGCCAGGTCGAGCGACGCGTGGGAGAGCCACTTCAGGCCGAGCCCCTTCATCCCGCGGAAGAGGTTCAGAGAATAGGTCCGGTCGACGACGATGTTGTCGTCGACGAAGAAGGCGTAGGCGCCCCTCTTCCTCATCAGACCGAGCTCCTCGAGCACGGCCTCCACCGGGCGCTTGCGGTACTTCCTCCCGAAGTAGGCCGTCACCGAGCAGAACTCGCAGTCGTACGGGCAGCCGCGCGTCGTCTGGACCGTGTTCGTGAGCAGGTAGCCCTTGCCGTCGAAAATGGAGCGCTTCGCGACGGGGATCGCCGCCGTGTCGACCGGGCCGGGCGCCCGGTAGATCTTCTGGAGCCGCCCGTCCTCGAAGTCGGCGAGGAGCTTCGGCCAGACGACCTCCCCCTCCCCGACGACCACCGCGTCGACGTGCTCGAGCGCTTCTTCCGGGAGGTTGCTCGCGTGGAAGCCCCCCATGACGACGGTCTTCCCGCGGCTCCGGAACGCGTCGGCGATCTCGTAGGCCCGCACCGCCTGCGCCGTCATGCCGGTGATCGCGACGACGTCGACCTCGGCGGTCGGGTCGACGGGGCCGAACCCCTCGTCGCACAGGTCCGTCTCCCAGTGCGGGGGCGTCGACGCGGCGACGACGGCGAGGGAGAGGCTCGGGAAGCGGAACGACATCTCGCCCCAGAGGCGCCCCTTCGGCCAGCCGGGCGAGACGAACAGGACTCTCGGAGCCGCCACCACGGCGCATTCTCTACGAGACGGACCTTCGAAAGCCACCCCGGAACCTCGAGGCTCTCCGCGCCCCTCCCGCGCGTCTGATGCGCTCCGGATCGACAGCCGTGCCGTCCTCGGGCACCATCCCGGGCGAGGAGGCCGCCGTGACGGAAACCCTGAACGCCGCCGAGCTCTCGGCCCTCGTGGCCCGCGTCTTCCAGCCGACCCCCGAGGACGGTCTCCTCGGCATCATGATCGACCTCCCCGACGGGAAGGTCCCGGACGACGACGCCTGGGCGGCCCGAAGGGAGATCGCGGCGGAGTGGGCTCGCCTCCTCGGGGAAGAGGCCGCGACGCTCGGCTACCGCACGCACCTCCTCCTCTACCCGAACGTCCACACGAACAACGGCGACCTTCCGGACCGCTGCTGGGTCCACGAGGGGGGGCCGGTAGCTCGAGCCGCGGACGAGCTCGACCCCACCGCCGCCCGGCCCATGGCCGGGATCTTCGACACCTACCCGATGCTCATGGCGGTGACGAAGTTCAGCTCGACCGCCCCGCTCAAGATGGCCGCCCGCAGGCACGCGATGCGCGCCGCCACGATGCCCGGCTTCGGCGCCGCGATGATCCCCGCGCTTCGCGTCGACTACGCGGAGGTCAACCGGCGGGTCGACATCCTCAAGGACCTCCTCGACCGGGCCACGGGCGCCGACTTCGTCTTCCGCCACCCCGGCGGAGAGGACCACCTCCACCTCGACCTGCGCCACCGCACCGGGCACGCCTCGGGCGGCCTCCTGCCGAAGCGCGGCGTGGCCGGGAACCTCCCTTCCGGCGAGTCCTACATCGTCCCCTACGAGGGCGAGGTCGAAGACGACCCGAGCCGTTCCGAGGGAGTCCTGCCAGTGCAGTTCGGGCCGGAGATCGTCCGCTACCACGTCGTGGCCAACAAGGCCGTCGAGGTCCTGACGCGCGGCCCCGAGTCCGACCGGGAAGCCGCGCTCCTCGCCAAGGAGCCCGCCTACGCCAACATCGCCGAGCTGGGCCTCGGCGTCCTCGCCGCGTTCGGCATCAAGCCGATCGGCAGCGTCCTCCTCGACGAGAAGCTCGGCCTCCACATCGCGTTCGGACGCAGCGAGCACTTCGGCGGCCAGGTGGGGCCCGGCCACTTCTCCTCCCCCGAGGCCGTCGTCCACATCGACCGCGTTTACGTGCCCGAGATGCAGCCCGACGTCCTGCCCGCGAGCGTCGACCTTCGCTTTTCGGACGGCACGACGCTCGCCCTCATGCGCGACGGGGAGTTCGGCCCGGTCTTCTGAGGTTCCCGTGAACACCTCCCACCACGAGCGGGCCGAGACTCGATCCCCGTCCGGCCCCGGCTCGCCGACGCGGACGTCCCGGCCCTCGACGGGCCTCGCCGCGCGGGCCCGCACGGCCTGGGCTCTCGCCGTCGCTCTCCTCGCGCCGGCGGCCGGCGCGTGCGTCGCCCGGCCCGCCCCGGTCGTCGCGCAGCCTTCTTCCCGACCAGAGTCCCGGGCCCATCCGGGAGGGGCCCTCTTTTCGACCATCCCCTGCTCCGAAACGCCGATCGGGAGGGAGTGGTCGGACCTGCGTGCCGGGGCCGAAGCCCGCTTCCCTGGCCTGAAGCTGACGCGGGTTGAGGACCTCCACCTGACGGTCGTCTACGTCGGCGACGGCTGGGAGGTCGAGGACGTCGAGGAGATCCGCGCCCTCGCCCTCCCGGGGCCTGCCGAGACGGTCTCCCTCCGCCCCGAAGTCGTCCGGATGGGCCGCCACGGCCACGTCGTCGCCGTGGAGCTGCACGGCGCGCCCGGGCCCTGGGTGGAGGCCGTGATCGCGGCGAAGGGAGAGCTCACCCGACTGGGGCTGAAGAAGGCCGACCGGTACGACGCGACGTTTCGCCCCCACGTGACGGTCGCCTCGGCGAGGAGCTCGCCGCCCGGCGAGGCGGAGACCGCGGCGCTCGAGGAGCTGCGCTCCTGGCTGGCCGCCAGGGTCGCCGTCGACGCGAGCCGCTTCGCGCTGACGATCGGACCGGAGACGCCGGTCCGGCTCTGGCTCGCCGGGACGCCGAGGCCTCCGGGCTCCCCCGTCTACGTCGACCTCGACGAGGTCCTGGCCCGGCGCTGAGCGCCCGGCGGCAGAAGCCGCGCCCGGAACGGGCCGGCTCCTCCCCGCGCGCCGGGCGGCCGCTCAGCCCGGAACCGCGGTGAAGAGCCCGGAGGCGACCCGCCGCGCGGCGTGGGACAGCTCGGCCGAGAGGTCTCCCAGGATGCGGCTCCGGTCGGTCAGCGATGCCAGGTAGAACGGCACGACGCAGCCGCACCGGTCGCAGTCCGCCTTCGGCCCCATCATGCACTTCTCCTTACGCGCGCCGTCGGGGGCGAAGGCGAAGGCCTTCCGGGAGAAGAGGCAGTTGTCGGTGACCTTGCGGCAGACGTCGGACTTCATCATCCGGAAGGCGCGCTCGGGGAGGACGAAGAAGTCCCCGTAGATCGCCTTGAGCGCGAGCAGCTTGTCGAGGACGACGTCCCTCTCGGCGAGCGGCAGGAAGAGCTCGTCGTTCCCGTCGCACATGTCGCCGATCGGCGTGTAGAAGTCGAACGTCATGTCCCTCGCGCCGGCGTTCGACCAGTCGATGACGGCCTGCTCGAGGCAGTCGACGTTCGCCCGCGTGATGCAGTAGGCGATGGTGACGCTCAGGTTCGGCCGCTCGGCGACGTTCCGCATCGCCCGCCGGTAGACCCCCTTCCTGCGCCGTATCCGCTCGTGCGTCTCCTCGTCGCCGTCGATGGAGATGCACCAGCTCACGTCGGGCCAGTCGGGCAGGGGGATCGTGCCGTTGGTGACGACGGTGTTGAACCGGAAGTACTTCCGTCCGCGCTCGATCAGCTCCTTGCGGATGAGCGGCTCGCCGCCCACCCACGTGCACTGGAAGAACGGGAACTCCAGGCGCGACGAGGTCCGCTTCAGCTCCTCGAGCTTCGCGATCCACTCGTCGACGGAGAGCTCGGGCCTGTTCTCGTAGGCGGGCGCGGCCCCGTCGCCCCCCTCGAAGAAGTAGCAGTGCGAGCAGCGGAGGTTGCACTCCTTGGAGACGTCGATCGAACCGAAGCCGTTCCGCGGGATGCCGAAGAGGAAGAAGCCCACCTTGGCGAAGTCGTAAGGGAGGATCCCGCGCGGCCGGCGGGGCGGGGGGTCGTGGCGAAGCGCCAGCCTCGAGCTCGGCGCACGAGGCGCGGGCTGCGCGCCCGCGCCTGCGGCCGCCCGATCGGCATCCGACGAGCGATCCGGTCCATGTACCGGCAACGACCTGGCGTCATGCTGCTCTCGCAAGGTGGCCGGATGATAAGCACTCAGGCCCGCGCAGGGCGAATCGTCGTGTCCGCGCCGGGTCTCGGTCCGTTCGAACGGAAGTTGCGTTTCCGCGAGCCACCCTCCGTAGAATCCGCCGCATTCGATGAAGCTCGTCTCCGGCTCCCGACTCGGGCCCTACGAGATCACCGCTCCGCTCGGCGAGGGCGGGATGGGGGTCGTCTACCGAGCGACGGACCCGAAGCTCAAGCGCGAGGTCGCGATCAAGGTCCTCCCCGAGGCCTTCGCCGCCGACGCGGACCGCCTCGCACGCTTCGAGCGCGAGGCCCAGGTTCTCGCGCAGCTCCAGCACCCCAGCATCGCCTCGATCTTCGGCCTCGAGGAGTCGGGCGGCGTGCGCGAGCCGCTCGCCGAAGGCGACGCCTCGCCGATCACCCTTCTGACCGACTGGACCGCGCTCGCGGCGCCCCGCTGAGGACCTCCGCCGTCGAAGGCCGGGGGGGACGGTGGCGATCGCGGTGCGCCCTCGCACGGGGATGACCCCTGAGCCTGTACGCGTATATTCGCGTTCGAGGGTGACACGATGAAACTCCTGGCGATCCTCGCCTCGCTGGCCGCCCTTGCCGGGTGCTCGGCGAGCACGACGGAGCGCCTCGGGCTGCCGCCTCTCGAGACGGTGCCCCGCGTCGACCTCGCGCGTTACGTCGGGACCTGGTACGAGATCGCCAGCTTTCCGCAGAGCTTCCAGAAGGGCTGTGTCGCCACGACGGCGACCTACGCGATCCGGGCCGACGGCGACGTCGACGTCCTGAATCGCTGCCGCAAGGACGCGCTCGACGGAAAGGAGAAGTCGGCGCTCGGCCGCGCCAGGGTCGTGGACCGCGCCACGAACGCGAAGCTCGAAGTGAGCTTCTTCCGCCCGTTCTGGGGCGACTACTGGATCGTCGACCTCGGCGCCGGCTACGACTGGGCCGTCGTCGGCCACCCGGGCCGGGACTACCTCTGGATCCTGAGCAGGGCCCCCACGATGCCCGAAGCGACCTACGCAGGCATCCTCGAGAGGCTCCAGGCCCAGGGCTACGACACGACCCGCCTGAAACGCACGCTGCACGGAGCCGGGAGCCGAGGATGAGCGGGACGCTCCCCACGGAGGTCGTCGTCGTCGGCAACGTCGGCGTCGACACGTGCGTCTACCCCTGGGGCGACGAGATCGACTGGAGCGTCGAGGCGAACTTCACCGAGAACCTCGACACGGTGGGCCAGGCCGGCGGCTATGCCAGCCGCGGCTACGCGCGCCTCGGACGTCGCGTCGCGTTCATCGGGCACGTGGGAGCGGACCACCACGGCGAGCTCGTCCGCGCCACGCTCCACCGCGACGGGGTCGACACCCGCGCGCTCCTCGTCGACCCGCAGGGAACCGCCCGCAGCGTCAACTTCATGTACCGCGACGGGCGGCGGAAGAACTTCTACGACGGCAAGGGCCACATGGGGCTCGTTCCCGACCTGGCGCTCTGCCGGGCCGTGATGGACGGCGCGCGCCTCGCCCACGTCAACCTCCCGAACTGGGCCCGGCTGCTCCTGCCGGTCGCCCGCGATCTGGGCGTCACGGTGGCGTGCGACCTGCAGGACGTGGTCGACCCCGCGGACCCGTACCGGCGCGACTTCGTGGAGGCGGCCGACATCGTCTTCTGCTCGGCGGCGAACCACGAGCCGGAACGCCTCGTCGCCGAGCTCTGGACACGCCGGCCCGGCCTGATCGTGGTCGTCGGAATGGGCTCTCGCGGATGCGCCCTGGGCGTCGGCGGGCGGGTCCGGCGCTTCCCTCCCGTCCCCGACGACCGGCCCGTCGTCGACACCAACGGCGCCGGAGACGGGCTCGCGGTCGGCTTCCTGACGAGCTACGTGCTCGAGAGCCGCTCCCTCGAGGAATCGGTCGGGCGGGGTCAGATCGTGGCTCGCCACACGTGCACCCTTCGGGGCACGAGCGAGGGGCTGATCACGGCCTCCGAGCTCGACGAGCGGTACCTCGCCTCGAGGAGGGGCTGACCTCGTCGCCGCGGGCCACCGCGCATCGCCGGGACGCCCGCGCGTCCGGCGGTCGCACAAGGCGCCTGCCGGTCAACTCCGGGCGGGGGCGCCACCTTCCGCGCGCCGGACGACGAGGAGAGAGAGGTCGTCCCCGCGGGCACCGCCGGCGTGAGCGTGGAGATTGGCGAGGCAGGCGTCGACGACGGCGCGCGCCGACGGGCGCTCGAGGGTTTCGAGGAGGGCTGCCAGCCGCTCGGAGCCGTACTCCTCGCCGTTCGCGTCGCGGGCCTCGGTCAGGCCGTCTGTGAAGGCCACCAGGTAATCGCCCTCTGCGAGGCGGAGCTCGTGGCTGCCGTAGGTCGCGCTGAGGAACGTGCCGACGGGAAGACCGGTCGGGGCGATCTCGCGGACGCTGCCCCCGGAGCGGAGGAGAGGGGGACAGTGGCCGGCATTGCAGATCTCGAGAGACCCGCCCCTCGAGGCACGGCCGCAGACGAGAGTCGCGAACGAACGGGAGACGGAAGCGGCGCGGAAGAGCCGGTTCGCCCGCTCGACGAGACTCCCGACCGGGAGGCCGGGTCCGGCGAGGCTCCGGATCGTGGCGTGGAGGCTCGAGGCCAGCATCGCGGCCGGGACCCCTTTCCCCGAGACGTCGCCGAGGAGGAAAGTCACCTCGTCGCTTCCCTCGTGCGTCAGGACGTCGCAGCAGTCCCCGCCCACGGGTCCCGCCGGCTCGAAGGCGAAGGCGAAGTCCCATCCCGCAACCTCCCTCGCGAGCTGCGGCAGGTGGGCCTTCTGGATGCGCGCGGCCGACTCCAGGTCGTCCTCGAGGGCGCGCTGCTCCTCCGGGGTCATGTCTCCGAGGCAGAACCGGGCGAGCGGGTCGGCGGCGAGGCGCTCCGGCTCGATCGGGTCGTGGCACGTCTCGCAGTAGCCGTACGTCCCGGTCTCGAGCCGGTCGAGCGCGGCGTCGACCTCCGAGAGGAGACGGGAGAGGCCTTCGTCCCCGGGGCGCGCGCGGGAGAACCCGAGCAGCTTCTCGCGGCGATCGAGAAGGTCGGGTCGGAAATCGACCTGCGAGGGAAACAGGGCCTGCTCCATCGATTCCTCCTGGACCGGTCCTCCTTTTACGAGGACCTCGGGCCTCGGGTTCTGGCGCGCGGACGGGGTCAGGTCTACCTTCTACACTCTACGGGGCCCCGTAGAGTGTAGAAGGTAGACCTGACCCCGAGTCCGGCACGGGTACACGGGAATTGTGTTTTCGGGGACGACCCTCCTTAGAATCCGCCGCGCTCGATGAAGGTGACATCCGGCATGCGGCTCGGCCCGTACGAGATCGGGGTGGCTCTCGGTGCGGGAGGGATGGGAGAGGTGTACCGCGCGCGGGACACCAAGCTCGGGCGCGAGGCCGCGATCAAGGTCCTGCCGTCGGCCTTCGCCGAGGACGCCGAACGCCTCGCGCGGTTTCGCCGCGAAGCGCAGATCCTCGCCTCGCTCAGCCACCCGAACGTCGCCGCGATCTACGGTCTCGAGGAGACCGACGGACTGGTGGCGCTCGCGATGGAGCTCGTGCCGGGGGAGGACCTCTCGGAGCGGCTCGCCCGCGGCTCCCTCCCCGTCGACGAGGCGCTCGCCGTCGCGCGGCAGGTCGCGGAGGCGCTCGAGGAGGCTCACGGGAAGGGCGTCGTCCACCGCGACCTGAAGCCCGCCAACGTCAAGCTCACGCCCGACGGCAAGGTCAGGGTCCTCGACTTCGGCCTGGCCAAGGCCCTCTCGGGCGAAGCCTCGACCAGCCTCGACTCGAGCGACTCCTCCCGTTCCCCGACGATGACGCGCCAGGGCACCCAGGCCGGGATGATCCTCGGCACCGCGGCGTACATGAGCCCCGAGCAGGCTCGCGGCAAGCCGGTGGACAAGCGCGCCGACATCTGGTCGTTCGGTGTCGTCCTCTGGGAGATGCTCGCCGGGAAGCGGCTCTTCGCCGGGGAGACGGTGAGCGACACGCTCGCCGCGGTCCTGCGCGCCGACCCCGACTGGGCCCTCCTCCCGCCGGGCCTGCCGGCGCCCGTCGGCGACCTCCTCCGCCGCTGTCTCGAGCGCGATCCGCGTCGGCGTCTGCACGACGTGGCCGACGCCCGCATCGTGATCGAGGACGTCCTCGAAGGGCGGTGGCGGCCGGCGGCGACGACGCCGGCTCCGGCGGCTCCCGCGGCGCCGCGCCCGACCTTCGCCCGGCGTGCGGCCGTCCCGTTCGCCGCGTTCGTCCTCGGCGTCCTCGTCATGGCCCCGTTCCTCGTCTCGCGGCGGCGCGGCCCCGAGGGCCCTCCCCCGCCGACCCAGCCCGCCGGATTTCGCCAGCTGACGTTCCTCGCCGGCGGCGAGATGGCCCCCGCGCTCTCGCCCGACGGATCGAGCTTCGCCTACGTCAAGGAGGTCGGTGGCCAGCGCGACGTCTTCCTGCAGCGCGTCGGGGGAACGAACCCCGTGAACCTGACCGCCGGCTGCAAGGCCGACGACGACGAGCCCGCCTTCTCCCCCGACGGCCGCCGCATCGCCTACCGCTCGGAGTGCGCCGGAGGCGGGATCTTCGTGATGGGCGCGACGGGCGAATCGGCGCGGAAGGTCACGGACCAGGGCTACGACCCGGCCTGGTCCCCGGACGGCACGGAGCTCGCGGTCGCCGGCGAAAAGCTCCGGAGCCCCATCTCCCGAACCACGACGAGCTCCCTTTTCGCGGTGAAGATCGGGACGGGCGAGAGACGGCTCCTCTCTTCTCACGACGCCGTGGAGCCGAGCTGGTCGCCGGACGGGCGCCGCGTCGCCTTCTGGGGGCTCGTCGACGACACGCCTGTTCGTGACCTCTTCACCGTGGCGGCCGACGGCTCCCAGTCCGAGCCCGCCGCCGCCGTCCGGCTCCTCTCCGACCCCCACGTCGACTGGAGCCCGAACTGGTCGGGGGACGGCCGGGCGCTCTTCTTCGCGAGCTCCCGCGGCGGGACGATGAACCTCTGGCGGATCGCCGTCGACCCGGCGACCGGCCGGGCGCTCGGAGAGCCGGAACCGGTCACAGCGCCTTCGAGCTGGGTGGGTTATCTCACGGCGTCGGCAGACGGCCGACGGATCGCGTTCGTCGACCGCAACGTCCGCACCACGGTGCGCATCGCACCCTTCGATCCCGCAGCCGGCAGGATCGCGGGACCTCCCCGCGAGGCTCCGCTCGGGACGGTCGAGGCCAACGGGCCCGTCTCCCTCTCCCCGGACGGCGCCACGCTGCTCTTCGACGATTCCGGCTTCCCCCAGCGCCTCGTCCTCGTCGAGCCCGGCGGGACGATGCGCCAGCTGACGGAAGGTCCTCACCGCGATCGCCAGGGGGCTTTCTCCCCCGACGGCGCCTGGATCGCGTTCCAGACGGACCGCTGGCCGGGAAGCCTCGCCCTCATCCGTCCCGACGGCAGCGGCCTCTCCGAGGCCCTGCCCGGACGGTCGATGAGCGTCTTCCAGCCGTCCTGGTCCCCCGACAGCCGCTGGATCCTCGCGGGGAACACGGACGCGGATGGGCCGTTCCTGCTCGAGGTCGCGGACGGCAAGGCCGTGGGGCCGCCGCAGTTCCTGGCGCCGCTCGGCGACGCCGGCCTCGACTTCTGGCCCTCTTCGGTCTCGCCCGACGGCCGCCGGATCGCCGGCGCGATCTACTCGACAGCCGCCAACCCCGTGGGCGGAGCCGTCTACAGCCTCGAGGACCGGACCTACCGGCGAATCCCGACAGGCGACGCCACCGCTCTCCACTTCCTGCCGGACGGCCGCAGGCTCCTTCTCGTCAGCCCCCGCGAGATCCGGCTCTTCGACCTGGAAACGGGCGGCGTCCGGGGTCTCGTCACGGCCCCCGAGGGAGGAGAGATCGGCTCGGCCTCCCTCTCGCCCGACGGGCGCGTCCTCGCCTGGCACGAGCGCACCGACGAATCTGACATCTGGCTGGCCGAGCTCGAGGAGAAGAGATGACGATCGCCCCCGGCATCCGCTTGGGTGGCCAGGAGGTCACCGCAGGCCCCACGCGTCACTCAGCTTCGCGAGAGGTGGGAGGCTTCGTCTTGGGCCTCTTGTCCTCCATAATGGAGGAACAAGGGAGGAACCCATGGCGACCCTCAACGTGAAGAACATGCCTGACGACCTGTACGCAAAGCTCAGGGCGCGCGCGGAGGCTCACCGCCGTTCCACGGCACAGGAGGTCACGGAGATCCTCGTCGAGGTCCTCGAGCGGCGCGAGCCCCTCTCCCTCCTCGGGCTCCGGGGCCTGGGCAAGGAGACGTGGGCCGGGGTCGACGCCGCCAAGCACGTCGAGACGGAGCGCCGTTCGTGGGGCTGACGAACGCCCTCGGGCGGGGGCCTGTCGGGATCGACACGGCCCCGTTCATCTACTTCATCGAGGAGCACCCCGTATTCGTGCGAGTCCTCGACGACCTCTTCGGCCGGATCGACTCGAGCAAGCTGACGGCGGTGACGTCAGGTATCACGCTCCTGGAAGTCCTGGTCCTGCCACTTCGCGCCTCCAACCGTCCCCTCGCCGAGCGCTACCGCGAGCTGCTGACGAGGAGTCGCGGGCTCGAGCTCGTGCCGGTTGACGAGGAAGTCCTCGTCGCGGCCGCTCAGCTTCGCGCCGCTTACCCCAGGCTTCGGACGCCGGACGCTCTCCAGGTCGGAACGGCGCTGCTCAAGGGTTGCACGGCTTTCGTGACGAACGACCGTGAGCTTCCCGCGGCTCCGGGCCTGAGGATCGTCCAGCTGAGCGACCTCCTCGGCTCGCGTCCCTCCTGAACCGCCGGTGCCCCATCCGACAGACGCGAGTCGGGGCGACGCGGAGATTGCGGTTTCGGGCAGGTCCATCCGCAGAAGATCCGCCGAGTTCGACGATAGACACGATCAGGACGTGGCTCGGACCCGACGATGCGGGATCCAGCCCCGGTGCGGGGCCGGCCTCGGGTCCCGGTCCGAGCCCGGGGGCGACCGGCGCAGGCGTACACTCCTCTAGACACCAAGGTGTAGACTCAGGTGTATGAGGACGAACATCGTTCTGAACGACGAGCTCCTCCGCGAGGCGATGAAGCTGACGGGCGCGCGGACCAAGACGGCCGCCGTGGACGAGGCGCTGCGGACGCTGGTCGAGGTCCGCACGGCTCGGGAACGGAACGCCACGTACCGGGACCGGCTCGACAGGCTCGGCCCCAGCCTGCGCGCCCTGAAGCTCCGAAGGCCCCCGTCCGAGGTGCTGAGAGAGGACCGGGATCGGGCGTGAGGCCCCTCGTCCTCGACACGAGCGTCGCCATCGCCTGGTACCTGCCCGAAGCCTTCGCACCGGCCGCCAGGAGCTGGCAGAAGCAGCTCCTCGACGGCCGCGCTCGCTTCGTCGTGCCTTCACTTCACTTCTGGGAGATGGCGAACGTCCTTCGCACCTACGTCAAGCGCCGCGAGCTGACACCGTCGCTCGCGGAGGAGATCTACGCGCTCCACCTCGACGCCCCGCTGACGGTCGAGGAGCCCGACCGGGCGGCGGTCCTGGCGACGGCGCTGGAGCTCGATGCGACGGCCTACGACGCCGTCTTCATCACCCTGGCGCGGGCCCTCGACGTTCCCCTGCTGACCGCGGAGCGAAAGACGAAGGCTTGGGTCGCGCGGCTCGGCAGTCTGGTCGTGACGTTGCCGCGCTGAGCGAACGAACAGCGTCACTTGTGCCTTCTGGTACCCGGCAGCCCCCGTTCCATGCGAGAAGGCAGATCCGACGACCGCCCGCGGCGTGCACTGAGGTCACGGCTCGGGGAGCTCGCGGGAGGCGACACCTCGTCACTCGCACGCGGCACCTGCCCTTTTCGGCGGCCCCGGGCGCACCTCCTTCAGGCTCCCGTCCACCGGCAGCCACGCGGACTCCGACGAGAGCGCGAGACTTCCGGGACACGTCCCCGGGAAAGCCGCTGATCGAACGAGCCTCGGCGTTCCGAGATCCCACACGTCGAGACGGCAGGACCGGCTCCGGTCCGTTCGCAACAGCACTCCGAGGCGACGACCGGACGCCGACGCGGCGCCGGCCACGGCACCGACGTAACCCCTCGGCCCCTTGCCCGCTCGCGCCGACGCCAGCATCCTCTCGATCACCGGCTTGTCCCTCTCGGCCGCACCGGCCGACATCCGGGTGAGCCAGGCGACGTTCTCTTCCGGAGTGACGTCGAATCCCGAGACCCTCAGACAACCCGGCACCGTCAGCGCCTCCCACCGTTTCCTCTCCGCGTCCCAGACCCGGGGCGAGTATTCGGCCTTCGGAAGCAGCCAAAGGTCGGGGCCCATCAACGCTGGCAGGGCGTCCCGAGCCCCCGGGTGAGTGGACAGAGCCTCGCCGAGGAACGGGCTCGTCTCCCCGCGTCGCCGCAGCGCCGAATCGAAGAGGGTGGCCTTCACGCCACCGGCAGGGTGCTCCTCGAGGGCGGCCCACCCGGCTCGGGAGCCGGCAACCCGCACGACTCGCGCCTCGAGAGTCACGACTTCACCCGGGCGGCACGTCGCGAGCTCCAGGGTCAGAAGGCTCGTCAGCGGCCCGGCCGGGCAGCCACCAGGAGCTCCGAGGGCGACTTGGCAATCCCGATCAGCTCTCCCGCGAGGAGAGCGGCGGCCTCGCTTCCTTCCTGGACCAGACAGGAGCGGGAGCCCTTGCCCTCCTGCCAGACCGTCACTCGCCGTTCGACCGGGATCAGAACGGCGAGCGCCCCGTCCTCGTCGGCAGCGAGGAACGACCCGGGGGGCCACCCGATTTCTGCGGAACGGGCCTGCCGCGTCCCGCTGGCTTCGTCTCCAGGCGCGGCTCCGCTCAGGAGGACGACGACGCCAGAGAGAAGGAGGAACGATGGCTTGAGAGACTTCGGCATGTATGGCTAGCGCTCGTCCGATTCCGTTTCGGGACGCGTCGCATCCAGGGGAGGTTCGGCCCCGTCGAGCGTTCCGGGATTCGAGCTCGTTGCCGAAGCGGCATCCTCCGGCGCCGCGGCGGCCGGGATCGCCCCGTCGCTTCCTCGGTCGCCTCCCACGAGAGGCTGTGCCGCCTCCGACAGCTTCTGGCAAGGGTCGTCCACGACGGAGCTCAGCGCCTCGGAAACACCGAGCGTGGTGAATGGTGCGCCCCCGCCTACGTACACGAGATCGGTGTCGGACATCCAGATCGTGCTCGGACAGGCCGACCCCAGGCGCTTCGTCAGGACGAGCCTTTCCGTAGCCATGTCCCAGATGTCGAGCCTGCACGTCGACGACCCCTTCTCCCGAACCACCAGGCCGGCAAACGCTCGGTACGAGGAGACGCCGACGACGGCTCCGAATACGCTCTTCCCGTCCTGCTTCGCAACGTGCTCCCAGTACCGGGCCGTCTGTGGCGCGGAGAGAGCTGCCCTCTGGATGACCTCCTGACGTTCGGCGTCGCTCAACTGCCGGGAAGCCGTCATCATGCAGCCGGGGGGAACGAAGCAGTGGGGCTCCTTCCCCTTCTGCCTGGGGCGCACGAAAGAGTAGGACGATTGAGGAAGGAGCCAGACCTCCCCGTCGACGTAGAGCGGCACGGTGGCCTGGCCACGAGGATCATCGACGTCGACGATGCACCGGACGTCTTCGGCCTCCAGCAAGAAGGAATCGCTCACCCTGGCGTTTTCGCCCAGGAAGAGGACTCGGTGCGTCCTGGACTTCAGATCGAGAACCTGCAGAAGCCAGCCATCCTTCGCGGGAAAGACGTTCAGCACCCCGACGTCGGGGATCTCCCGTCGCTCGGAGAGACGGCAACCGGGTACCGCCATGAGAACGAACGTGGACTTCTCACCAGCCGGACTGGCGAAGATCACCCTGTTTCCGCTGAGCCCGAGAATGCCGCCCGTGAGGACGCCCATCGCGGGGTCGAGGGTGCACGTCGCCTCATGCCGACCCCGAGCGTCCCAGAGGTCGAGGCGGCCCGCGTCTCGGTCGAACGTCGCAACGGCTCCTGAGAGGCTTCGAGCCAGCGCGACTCGGGAGTAGTCCAGGGAGGCCAGCTCCCGTGGTCCCTTCGGCGACTCCGCAGTCACAGGGCGGGCGCCAGCCAGCAGCCCGAGAGCAGCCGCCGCCGCGAGGAGGACGCTCCCGCAGCGGCGTGCCCTACACTGCGGGCTCGCTCGCCGAGTCAGCAGGACCACCACGAATCGGTGTGACCGTCGCTACAGAACATCTGCTTGAAGACGCAGCCACCACCTTCCTGCTCGAGCGGAATACGCCAGTGGCATACCGTGCAGCACAGTTCGGGACTACAGCCACCTACCGTGACGCGCTGGGCATCGGCCCGGCTCGCAAGGGGGGCCGCGAGGATGGCAAGGACAGCCAGGACTCTGATCACTCTTCGCGTTCTTCCCTCCATCATCGAGTGAGATCAAGACGTGGCTGGATCATAGGAAGCCCCCCCCGTCAACCCGAATCGTCTTTGTGGGGCACCCGGCTGTCCGAGTCGGACGGGGTACCGGGCCCTGGTCGGCGCCGCTCGAGAACTGCACGGCTTTCGTGACGAACGACCGTGAGCTTCCCGCGGTTCCGGGCCTGAGGATCGTCCAGCTGGGCGACCTCCTCGGCTCGCGTCCCTCCTGAACCGCCGGCGCCCCGTCCGACAGACGCGAGTCGGGGCGACACGGAGATTGCGGTTTCGGGCAGGTCCATCCGTAGAATCCGCCGCGTTCGACAATGGACGTTCTCGGGACGCAGCTCGGCCCCCGCGATGCGGGATTAAACCCCGGTGCGGAGCCGGAGGTGGGCGTGTGTCAGGTGCGCGATGTCGCCACTGACGACTCCCCGTTGCAGCCGTCCGACGCGTCCGCCCCCGACACCTTCCGAACGACGGAGTCTCGCTGGCGGGCGAAGCTCCTGGAGCCGAGAGAATGACGATCGCCCCCGGCGTCCGCATTGGTGCCTACGACGTCACCGGCAAGCTCGGCGAAGGCGGGATGGGCGAGGTCTGGCGCGCCACCGACACGAAGCTCAAGCGCGAGGTCGCGATCAAGGTGCTTCCGCCGGAGTTCACCGAGGACCCGGAGCGCCTGGCGCGGTTCGAGCGCGAGGCGCAGCTCCTCGCGCAGCTCCAGCACCCGAACATCGCCTCGATCTACGGGCTCGAGGAATCGAACGGCACGCGGGCCCTCGTCCTCGAGCTGGTCGAGGGGCCGACGCTGGCCGAGAGGCTCGAGGCCGGCCCCCTCTCCCTCGAGGAGAGCCTCACGATCGCGCGCCAGGTCCTGGAGGCGCTGGAGGAGGCGCACGAGAAGGGGATCGTCCACCGCGACCTCAAGCCCCAGAACGTCAAGGCCCCCGCGGACGGCAAGGTCAAGGTCCTCGACTTCGGCCTCGCGAAGGCGATGGACCCGGTCGGCTCCGCTTCGGGCCCCTCGTCGAAGCTCGCCCAGTCGCCGACGCTGACTCTCGGCGCGACGGTTCAGGGAATGATCCTCGGCACCGCGGCCTACATGGCGCCGGAGCAGGCGCGCGGGAGCGCGGTGGACCGGCGCGCGGACCTCTGGGCCTTCGGCGTCGTCCTCTACGAGATGCTGACCCGGCGGATGGTCTTCGCCGCCGAGTCGGTGCCCGACACGCTCGCGGCCGTCCTGACGCGGGAGGTGGACTGGGGTGCGCTACCCGCCGACACGCCGCCGGAGATCCGGCGCCTCCTGCGCCGCTGCCTCTCCCGCAAGGCGAAGAACCGGCTTCACAGCGCCTCCGACGCCCGGATCGTCGTCGAGGAGGTCCTCGCCGGGACGGCCGGCGACGAGCTGCCTCGCACGGCCGAGCCCGCCGGACCCGCCGTCCCCGCCTCTCCCCCGCCGCGGCTCTGGCCGCTTCGCGCCGCACTCGCGGTGCTCGCCCTCTCGACTCTCGGTCTCGGCGGGTTCCTCGCGCTCCAGAAGCCGGTCCCGGCGAAGGTCGTCCGCGCCACGATCCTCCCGCCGGAGAAGTCGTCGTTCTACCTGGAGGGGACGCGCCCCGGCCCCGTCACCCTCTCCCCTGACGGACGCCACGTCGCCTTCACATTGAGAGACGCCGACGGCCGCCGCTCCCTCTGGGTCCGCCCCGTCGACGCCCTCGAGGGCCGCGAGCTGCCATCGACCGAGAACGCCCACTACCCCTTCTGGTCGCCCGACTCGAAGCAGATCGGGTTCTTCAGCGAGAGCCACCTCAGGAAGATCGCGCTCGCGGGCGGTCCTCCGGTGTCGCTGGCCCGGGCGGACTTCGGCAAGGGAGGCTCCTGGAGCCCGAAGGGGTTCATCGTCTTCGCCCCGTCGGCCACCGGCCCGCTCTCCGTCGTCCCGGCGGCCGGCGGCGAGGCGAAGCCCCTCACGGCGCTCGTCGAGGAGAGCGCGGACTCCGGCCACCGGCTCCCCCGCTTCCTCCCGGACGGCGAGCACTTCCTCTTCGTGGCCCGGCAGGCGAAGGGGGCCGAGATCCGGGTCGGCTCCCTCTCCGGCACCCCGCCGGTGTCGCTCCTGCCGACGGAGTCGAACGCCGAGTACGCCTCCGGCAGGATCCTCTTCGTCCGCGCGTCGACGCTCATGGCGCAGCCGTTCGACCCGCGCTCCCGCCGCCTCTCGGGCGAGGCCGTCCCGATCGTCGAGAACGTCCTCACGATCCCGGGGGCGGTCGTCGCGGCGTTCAGCGCCTCGGCCGAGGGGACGCTCGCCTACCAGACCGGCTCGAGCACGTCCGACGTGGGTCTCGTCTGGCGCGACCGCGAGGGGAAGGCGCTCGGCACCCTCGGCGAGGCGATGCCGCAGAGGCACCCCCGGATCTCCCCCGACGGGAAGAGCGTCGCGGTCCACATGCCCGACCCTGGCAGCGGCGCCAACGACGTCTGGATCTGGGACGTCCGCCGCGGCGTCCGCTCCCGGTTCACCTTCGACCCGGCGACCGACCAGGGGGCCGTCTGGTCGCCCGACGGCCGGACGCTCGCCTTCTCCTCCGGCCGCGACGGGAGCTACGACGGCATCTGGACCGCGCCCGTCGGCGAAACCGAGCCGCCTCGGAAGATCGCGGCCGGGGCGCGCAACCTCGTCCCGCAGGCCTGGTCGCCGGACGGCGAGCGCATCGTCGCGACGGCCTTCGGCGGCAGCTCGCCCGTCGACCTCGTCGTCGTCCCCGCCGCGGGAGGCGAGCCGGCCCCGCTCGTCGCCACGGAGTTCGCCGACACGAACGCCGCACTCTCACCTGACGGCCGGTGGCTCGCCTACCAGTCGAGCGAGACGGGCCGGAACGAGGTCTACGTCACGACCTTCCCGGTCCCGGGCCGGAAGTGGCAGGTCTCCCAGGGCGAGGGGATGATGCCCGCCTGGCGGAGCGACGGGCGCGAGGTCTTCTACCGGGACGAGCGCGGCCTCTGGGCCGCCGAGGTCGACGGGACGAGGGCCGTGCTCGAGGTCGGCGCGGTGCGCCGGCTGTTCGACCTGCCGGGGAACTTCGCCCCCAACCGCCAGTACGACGTCGCCCCGGACGGCCAGCGCTTCCTCGTCGGCGAGCCGGTGGAGGCGACGAACGCCTCGCCCGTGACGCTCGTCCTCGGCTGGGACGCGGAGCTGCCGAAGCCGTGAGGCAGAGGCGCGGATGATCGGCTCCCGCATCGGGGCCCACGAGATCACCGGCAAGCTCGGCGAGGGCGGCATGGGCGTGGTGTGGCGCGCGCGGGACACGTCTCTCGACCGCGACGTCGCGATCAAGGTCCTCCCCGAGGCCCTCGCCTCCGACCGCGACCGGCTCGCCCGCTTCGACCGCGAGGCGCGCCTCCTGGCGCAGCTGAACCACCCGAACGTCGCCCAGGTCTACGGCGTCGTGACGGTCGGCGAGACGCGCGCCCTCGTCCTCGAGCTCGTCGAGGGACCGACGCTGGCGGAGCGGATCGAGGAGGGGTCGATGCCCCTCGACGAGGTCCGCGCGATCGCCCGCCAGGTCGCGGAGGCGCTGGAAGAGGCCCACGAGAAGGGAATCGTCCACCGCGATCTCAAGCCTCAGAACGTGAAGCTCACCCCCGACGGCCGAGCGAAGGTCCTCGACTTCGGCCTCGCCAAGGCGCTCGAACCGGCCGGCTCCGGCACCTCCGCAGCCGACACCCTCCGATCGCCGACCATGCTCGACTCCCCTACTCTCACTGCGACGCCCGGCACGCAGATGGGCGTGATCCTCGGCACCGCCGGCTACATGGCTCCCGAGCAGGCACGCGGCCGGGTCGTCGACCGGCGAGCCGACATCTGGGCGTTCGGAGTCCTCTTTTACGAGATGCTCACGGGCCGCCGGCTCTTCGCGGGCGAAACGGTGAGCGACACCCTCGCGGCCGTCCTGCGCCAGGAGGTCGACTGGAGCCTCCTCCCGAAGGACCTCGCGCCCTCGGACCGGCGGTTGCTCCAGCGGTGCCTCGAGCGTGACCCGAAGCGGCGCCTGCGCGACATCGGCGAGGCGCGCCTGGCCCTCGAGGAGCCGATGGGCCCGGCCGACGCGGCGGCGGCCGCTCCGCGTCGCGAGCCGGGCCGGGGACGATGGCTGCTCCCCCTCGTCGCTGCCGCCGCGCTCGCGGCCGGCTTCGGCCTGGCTCGGGCAACGGCTCGCCCGCCGGCGGAGCGCCCCGACGTCGAAGCGCTCCGGATCGCCCCCGTCACGAACTCCGGCAACGTCATCCAGGCCTCCGTCTCCCCCGATGGCCGCTACGTCTCCTACGTGGAGTCCGACCAGGGGCTCCAGAGCCTCTGGCTGCAGCAGCTCTCGGGCGGCCAGACGCTCCGCCTCCTCCCCGAGAGACCCGTCGCCTACTGGGGGCAGACGTTCTCTCCCGACGGAAACGCGATCTACTTCGGGCTTCGGAGCGACGACGATCCGCGCGGCGCGCTCTTCTCGATCTCGACGCTCGGCGGGACACCGCGGCGGCTCCTCGGCGACCTCGACTCCGCCGTCACCTTCTCTCCCGACGGCCGGCGGATCGCGTTCCTGAGGCTCCGCTTCCCGGGCAACGAGGAGACGGCCCTCATGGTGGCCGGGGCCGACGGTTCGGACCCGCGCGCGCTCGCCACGTTCCGCCTCCCCGAGTTCGTCGCCGGGATCTTCCACGGCGGGCCCTCCTGGTCGCCCGACGGGCGCGCCGTGGCGACCGCCGTGGGGACGCGGGGAGGGCCGGGGGCTGAGGGGCGCTCCCGCCTCGTTCTCGTCGGCGTCGAGGACGGGAAGGTCACGACGCTCGCCGACCCGGGCTGGGACTTCGCCGCCCACAGCGGCTGGCTCCCCGACGGCCGCTCGCTGATCGTCGTCGCCCGCGGCCGGGACCAGCAGAACAGCCAGCTCTGGGCCGTCTCCCACCCGGAGGGAGAGGTCCGGAGGGTGACCAACGACCTGAACGACCGGCGGCTGATCTCGCTGACCGCCGACGGCCGGACCCTCGTCTCCGTCGCCGGAACGCTCTCGTCCTCCATCTGGTCCGTCCCGCTCCGCGGGAGTGGCCGCTCCCGTCGGCTGAGCCGGGCGACGACCGACGGGCTCGGAGGCGTCGCCTTCACCTCCGATGGCAAAGTCGTCTACACGTCGGAGACGGGCAACGCGACGGGTCTCTGGACGACGGGCGCCGACGGCGCGGAGCGGGGCCCGCTCCTCGAGCTCCCGGAGGGACGGCAGACCGGCTTCCCGACGGTCGCGGACGACGGGACGGTCTACTTCGCGGTGCGCGGGCGCACCGGTGTCGAGATCCACGCCCTCGAGAGAGGGAGCTCCGCGAGCCGTGTCGTCGTCCGCGAGTCCCTCTTCGCCCCCTTCGAGGTCGCCCGCGACGGGAGCTTCCTCGTCTACTCCGCGTACGTCGAAGGGGTCCCCCGCGTAATGCGCGTGTCGCGGGACGGGAGCGACCCGCGCCCGGTCTTCGCGGGAATCGCGGCGCGGCCCGCTCTTCACCCGTCGGGGCGGCGCGTGGCCTTCTACCACCTCGACTCCTCCGAGCGGTACCGGCTCGGGGTCTCCTCCGTCGAGGGCGGGCCGCTCCTCCTCGACCTCTCCGTGGAGCCTCCCGTCGCCGGCTCCCGACTCCTCCTCCGCGACGAAGGGGTCTACCTGAACACCGTTCCGAACGACCGCGGCAACGTCTGGCTCCTGCCGTCGGGAGGCGGGGCAGCCCGAAAACTGACGGCCTGGGACGACCAGATGCTCTTCGACTTCGCGATCTCCCGCGACGGCTCGAGTCTCGCCGTGGCCCGCGGCCCGCGCATGCGCGACGCGCAGGTCCTCACCGGCTTCGCCCCCGTTCGGGAGCCCGAACGATGACGAGACGGGCCGTCCGGCTCGGCCCGCAGAAGAGGTTTCGCAGATGAAAGCCGTCCTCGGCGCCCTGGCCGGGCTCGCGGGAGCCGCAGCGGGCCTCCTCGTCTCGGTCCTCCTCGCCACCCTCTTCGCGAAGCTCACGAACGTGACGAGCCGCGAGGGTGCCGCCGGGTTCTTCGTCGTCGCCGTCGGCGTCCTCGGTGCGATCGCGGGAACGATCGTGGGCGTCTTCCTCTTCGCCCGCTCGGCGCCGGAGGGAGAAGCCGCGAGGTCCGCGGGCGCCGCGGTCCTCGGTCTCCTCGGCCTCGCCGCGCTCGTCGCTCTCGTCGTCTGGGGCTGGGTCGGCTCGCGCGAGGGCCCGGCGAAGTACGGCAACACGCTCGCGAGCCTCGAGCTCGAGTTCCGCGTCCGGGCGTCCGAAGCCCCGGCCGGGCCGCCGTCCGGGTGGCTCGACGTCGAGGTGCAGACGTCGACGACCCGACCTCCCGGCACCGTCCTCTCCGACCGCGTCCGCGAGGAGGACGGCTTCGTCGTCGTCCCCGTCGTCCAGAATCCTGTCTACCGCTCGGCGAGCAGGTCGATCGTCTCGCGCGTGGCGAATCGCCGCGTCGAGGTCTTCGTTCCCCGCATGAAGTCGAAGCCCGACCCGAAGGCCGGATGGAGTGCCTGGCAGGCGCCGCGGCTCGTCGAGATGCAGGGCGGCGGCGCCGGGGCCGGCGAGGAGGCGAAGCCGATCCTGGAGATGAGGTACCGCGTCCGGTTGTACGGCGAGTAGTCTCGGGCTGGCCGTTTCCTCCGGCGAGAGAAGGGCCGCCGCGACGAGGTCGTCCTCCCCGACGGGGTCCTTGCCGTCGTCCCAGAGCCCGCGACAGGGGAACTCCTCGTCCCGCGCAGCTTCGAGTCGAGCCGGCGGGTCGACCTGGTTGTGCGGCGCTCTGCGTCGCGTTCGTCGAGCACCGGTCCCGTCGGTTCCGCGCCGGGGCAGAATCCACGAATGAACGACGCCGCCCGCCTCCGCCGCGAGCACCTCGAGACGATCCGCGTCGCCGCCGTCGAGGCCGTCGAACCGGGCCGCGCCGTCGCCCGGTTCCTTTCGCGCGACGGCGACGTTCTCCGGGCAGGCGACGCCTCGACACGACTCGCCCCGGGCGCTTCCGTGCGGCTCGTCGCCGCCGGGAAGGCCGCTGCCGCGATGGCCGAGGCCGCCGCGAGCGTCCTCGGCGAGAGGCTCGAGAGGGGCGTCCTCGTCACGAAGCACGGCCACCTGGGCGGGCGGACTCTTCCCCCGTCAGTGGCGGTCTTCGAGGCGGGGCACCCCGTCCCCGACGACTCGGGCCGCGCGGGCGTCGCCGCCGTCGAGGCGCTCCTCGCGGGCCGCCACGAGGGCGACACGGTCGTCGTCCTCCTGTCGGGCGGGGCGTCCGCCCTCCTCGCCGATCCGGCTGAGCCGCTCGGCCTCGACAGCCTGCGGGCGACGACCGACCTTCTCCTCCGTTCCGGGGCGCCCATCGGAGAGATGAACGCCGTCCGCAAGCACCTCTCGCGGCTGAAGGGGGGCCAGCTCGCCCGCCTCGCGGCGCCCGCTCACGTCGTGTCGCTCGTCCTCTCCGACGTCGTCGGCGACCCGCTCGACGTCATCGCCTCGGGGCCGACGGCGCCCGACCCGACGAGCTTCACCGACGCCTGGGAGGTCATCGAGAGGCGCGGCCTCGTCGACGTCCTTCCCGCCGCCGTGCGGACGCGCCTGCGCGACGGGGTCGAGGGGAAGCTCCCGGACACGCCGAAGCCGGGAGACGCCCTCTTCGCGCGCGTCACGAACGTGATCGTCGGCTCCAACCGCCTCGCCGCGCTCGCCGCGGCCGACGCCGCCCGGACGCTCGGCTACGAGACGCTCCTCCTCTCGACGTTCGTCGAGGGGGAGGCGCGGGAGATCGCGCGCGTCGCGGCGGCGCTCGGGCGGGGCGTCCTCGCGCACGAAGACCCGGTCGGCCCGCCCGCCTGCCTCGTCCTCGGCGGCGAGACGACGGTGACCGTGCGGGGGAACGGCCGCGGCGGCCGGAACCAGGAGCTCGCCCTCGCGGCGGCCCTCGCTCTCGAGGGGATCGAGGGCGTCTCGGTCATGGCGCTCGCGACGGACGGTTCCGACGGCCCGACCGACTCGTCGGGAGCGGTCGTCGACGGCGGCACGGTCGCGGCGATCCGCGCCGGGGGCGTCGACCCCGCCGCCGCCCTCCGCGGGAACGACGCCTACGCCGCCCTCGCCGCGGCGGGAGCCCACCTCCTCACGGGGCCGACCGGGACGAACGTGAACGACCTTCTCGTCGTCCTCGCAGGGACCGCGACGGGGAGCCGACGCCCCGGCTGACGCCCCGTCCGGCCCTCCGCGGGGAACTCGCGCGCGAGCCCGCCCCGGCGCGCTACAGGACCATCGTCTCGTGGACGAGCGCGCCTCGCGCGAACCTCCCGAGGGAGAGGTCCTCGACGTCGATGCTCTCCGACCGTCCGCGGACGATCATCTCGGCGACGCACCGTCCCGCCGCCGGCGCGTGCATCACGCCGTGCCCCGAGAAGCCGGTGGCGAGGAGGAAGCCGCGGCGCCCCTCGACGGGGCCGAGGATCGCGTGGTGGTCGGGCGTGACCTCGTAGAGGCCCGCCCAGCTGCGCCGCTGGTCGATGCCCGCCGCGGCGACGGACGGGAACCGCGCCTCGAGGGCGTCCGCGAAACGGAGCGGGAACTCCGGGTCACAGGCCGTGTCGAACCCCGGCGGCTCGTCGGCGTTCGACCAGGCTATGAGGACGCGCTCCCCCTCGCGCCTCACGAGGACCCCCGTGTCGGCGTCGATCGTCATCGGGATCTCGGCCGGCAGATCCGTCACCCGCCCGGTGAGGAAGAGGTGCCGGCGGACCGGCTCCACCGGGATCTCGACGCCGAAGAGCTTCGCCAGCGGTGCGGACCACGCGCCCGCGGCGTTCACGACGACCGGCGCCGCGAACGAGTCGCCGCTCGCCGTCCGGAGGACCCACCCGTCACCCGTCTCCTCGACCGCCGTCACTTCCTGCCCGTGTCGGAACGTGACGCCTTCGTGCGAGGCCCCCGAGGCGAAGAAGTTGCAGAGGCGGCCCGGGTCGATGAAACCGTCCCGCGCCCCGAAAGTGCCTCCGGCCAGCCTCTCTCCGGCGACCCACGGCACGCGGCGCCGCACCTCACCCGCGTCGAGGACCTCGACGGCGACGCCGAAGCCGCGCTGGTACTCCGCGGCCCTCTCCATCGCGGCGAGCTTCTCCGGCGAGTCGGTGAGGAAGAGGTAGCCCGCCTTCCGGTAGGCCGGAGGGGTCCCGATCTCCTCCTCGAGGCCGTCAAGGATCTCCATCGAGAGGAGGGACATCCTGACGTTCGATTCCGTCGTGAACTGGGCGCGAATGCCGCCGTTGGCGCGGGAGGTGGAGCCGGCCCCCGGCAGCGCCTCCCGCTCGATGACGACGACGTCCCTCCGGCCCATCCGCGCCAGCTGGAACGCCACGCTGCACCCGACGACGCCCGCTCCGACGACCACGACCTCGGCCCGCTGCTTCATCTGCGCGTCCTCGGCTCGGGAGCTTAGCCCGGATGGAGCGGCAGAGGCACGGCCCACGCGTCGGCCCACGCGTCGGTGCGTGTCTTTCCTCTCGGCGGCGGCGTTCCCCCTCCGGAGGCCGGACGACCGGCCTGCCCGCCCGGGGCCGCCGCTATGATCGGCCCGGAGGAGTGAGTCAGAAGGCAATGAGGGTCGCGCTCGTCGTGATGCCGTTCTCGTCCGAGAGCCGGCCGAGCCTCGCCGCCGGCCTCCTCAAGGCCGCCCTCTCCGCGCGCGGCATCGCCTGCGACGTGCACTACCCGTCGATCGATTTCGCCCGACAGATCGGCTCCGAGAAGTACGGGACGATGGCCGAGGGGATCCCCGACACCGCCCTCGCGGGCGAGTGGGTCTTCGCGCAGGCACTCCACGGCCCCGGGCTCTCGACGTGGGAGTCCTACTCCGCCGAGGTCCTCGCCCATCCCTCCTTAGGCGTGCGCGAGGAGCTCCGGCCGCTCGTCCGCGAGGTCGCGAGCGCGGTCCCCTCCTTCCTGGCCCGGACGCTCGAGGGAACCGACTGGGGCCGGTACGATCTCGTCGGCTTCACGAGCACTTTCCAGCAGACCCTCGCGAGCCTGTGCCTGGCGAGGGCGATCCGCGAGAAGTATCCGCGCGTGAGGATCGCGGCGGGCGGCGCGAACTTCGAGGCCCCGATGGGGCGTGTCTACATGGAGCGGTACCCGTTCCTGGACTACGTGGCGAGCGGGGAGGGGGACGTCTCGTTCCCCGCGCTCTGCGAGGCGCTCCGGGAGGGTCGCCCCGACGTTCCGGCCGGAATCCTGAGCCGGGAGGGAGGCCGCGTCGTCCCCGACGGGGACGAACCTCCCCCGCCCGCGGAGCTCGACGCGCTGCCCGTGCCGGACTTCTCGGACTTCTTCAGCGCCCGCGAGGAGGCGTTCCCGGGACGGAAGGGGCGCGTCTACGTTTCGGTGGAGGCCTCCCGGGGCTGCTGGTGGGGCCAGGTCTCGCACTGCACGTTCTGCGGCCTGAACGGCGGGACGATGGCCTACCGGCGCAAGAGCGCCGCGCGCGTCGCCCAGGAGGCCCGGCGGCTCGTCGCGGCGCACCCCGGAGTCCACCTGATGTTCGCCGACAACATCCTGGACGAGCGGGCGTTCGACGAGCTGGTCCCCGGCTGGGCGGAACGGGGCGACCCGACCCCGAAGTTCTTCGAGGTCAAGCCGACCCTGACACGTTCGAAGCTCGCGCTTCTCGCCGCGGCCGGCGTGACGGAGGTACAGGCCGGCATCGAGAGCCTTTCCGACGGCTCGCTGAGGGTCATGAGAAAAGGGCTCGGCGCGGCCCACAACGTCGCGTTCCTGCGCTGGTGCGCCGAGCTCGGGATCACGGTCCACTGGAACCTCATCTACGGCTCGCCCGGCGAGGGCGCCGGCGACTACGCGGAGACCCTCGCCCTCGCCCGGACGATCACGCACCTCCCGCCCCCGTCCGGCACCTTCCGCATCCGGGTCGACAGGTTCAGCCCGAACCACGCCGACTGGCGAGGGCAGGGCTTCTCGGCAATCCGCCCCCTCCCCGCGTACCGGCACCTCCACCCGTTCCCGCCGGACGACCTGGAGCGGCTCGCCTACTTCTTCGAGCACGAGGTCCCGAACGAGGACGTGGTCCGGGAGGCGAGCCGGCACGTCCTCCATCTCGTCGCCCGATGGCGTGAGGCCCACGGCGGCCCCGCGAGACCGGTGTTCGCGGTCCGCCGCCACCTGGACGGGAGCGTCGTCCTCCTCGACGAACGCCCCGGGCGGGAGCCGCTCCTGGAGCGCCTCGACGACCTCCGCGTCGCCTTCCTCCTCTCCTGCGACGCCCCCACGTCCCGCGAGGCGGCCCTTCGCGCCGTCGCTGCCGCCTTTCCCGGGACGGTGGACAGCGAGCGCGAGAGGGCGCTGGAGTGGCTCCTCGACGCCCGCGCCCTCGTGCCCGCCGGCAGGGCCCTCGTCACGCTTCCCCTCCTCCCGTTCGACCTTCGCGCGGGAGGCCTCCATCGACACCAGAGTGAAAGGACGGTAGGAAATGGCCGAAGGAACGCTGCGATTCTTGTTGGTCGTTGACGCCGCGACGGGGGTCGTGACGTCTCTCTCCGAGATCGACGACAAGGGGACGATCGTCCGGGAGCTGAAGGGGAACTGGGCCTGCGCGGTGCCGGCGGACGGCTCCGCCACGACGCTCGTCTTCACCTTCAGGAAGGACACCGAAGGGGCCTTCCCGGCGGCGCCGATCATCCGGGCCGGCTGACGCGCCGCCCGCCCTGCCGCGAAGTCAGCCTCGCCGGAGAGCGGCCGCCCGGCGCGCGAGCGCGACGAGGCCCCGCTCGCGCGCCTCGATCTCGACCGCCTCGAGACGGCGGCGGGCGACCTCGGCTTCGCCCGTGGCGAGCTCCGCCTCGGCGAGGGCGAGGGCAACGCCCAGCCGGGCGGTCCCGAGCTGCGTCAGCCTCGCTTCCTCGAGGAGCGCCGCGAGGCGCGTGCGCGCCTGAGTCGTCTCTCCTCGTGCGAGGTCCGCCCGGGCCGCCGCGGCGGCGGCCTCGAAGCGGACCGTCACCGCCCCCGTGCCGGCCGAAAGGGCGGTCGCCCTCTCCGCGTCGGCCGCGGCCTGCTCGGGCCGCCCGGCGGCGATCCGGGCGCGCGCACGGACCTCGAGAGCGGCCGCCTCCCGCTCCTTCGACCCGGCCGACCGGAACGTCTCCGCCGCCTTCGAGGCGAGTCTCTCCGCTTCCGAGGCTTTGCCTTCCTCGACAGCGACCGCCGCGAGACCGAGCTGGCTCCTCGCGACCCCGAACCTCTCCTTCGCCCGGCTCCGCAGCTCCAGCGAACGGGCGAGCAGCGACCGCGCGCGGGGAAGATCGCCTTCGAGGAGGGCGAGGGTCCCGAGGCTGTCGAGCGCCCACGCCTTGTAGAAGCCGTCGCCCGCGCCGTCGAGGGCCGCGAGGGCACGCTCGCCGTGGGCCCTCGCGGCGGACACGTTCCCGGCGGCCCGCTCCACGTCGCCGAGACAGACCGAGGCCGCCGCGGCCCGCCAGAAGTCCCCGGTCTCCTCGAAGCGCCGGCGGCTGCTCTCGTATCCCTCCGTCGCCGCCGAGAGCTCGCCCCGAAGCTCGAGCACCGCAGCGAGGTTCCCCTCCGCGATCGCCGTCATCCGCCGGTTCCCGAGCGCCTTCGCTCCCTCCAGCGCCTCCCGGAAGCTCTGCTCGGCCTCGGCGACGTCTCCTCTCTGGATGTAGGTCTCTCCGAGCCCCGCCAGGTTCCTGACCTCGTGCAGGCGGCTTCTCAGCTCGCGGGACCTCCGGAGGCCGTCCTGGTAGTGCGCGATCGCCTCCTCGAGCCTCCCGAAGGCGAAAAGCGTGAGGCCGAGACGCTGCTCCGCGTCGAGGACGCCGATGGGATTCCCGAGCGAGAGGTAGATCGCCCGAGCCCCCTTCGCTGACTTTTCGGACCGGTCGTAGAACCCGAGCAGGAGCTGCGCGCGAGACCGCCGGAGGAGCGCCTCGGCGACGAGGAGGCGCGTGCCTCTCTCAGAGCCCTTTCGGGCGGCGGCCTCCGCCGACACGAGGGCCCTCCGGAAATCGGACAGGTTGTCGGCCACGTCGGCCTCGGCGAGGTCGATGCGGGGGTCGTCGGGGGCGAAGTAGGGCGAGGCCCGGAGCGAGGCGAGCGTCGCCGCGGCTCCCTTCGGGTCGGCGAGGCGGGTCTGCGCCCTGAGGAGCCGGAGGCCGTGCTCGAGTTCGTCGGGGAAGAACCCGAAGAGGACGCGGTAGGTCTCCGCGGCCTCCTCCCACCGGAACGAGGCCTCGTGGAGCCGGCCCTCGATCAGGAGGCGGCCTTCCCGGTCGAGCGGCGAGGAGCTCTCGTGGGCGCGCCGGGCCGAGGCCTCCGCCTCTCTCTCGTAGCCGAGCGCGGAAAACGCCTCCGCGAGGGCGGAGTGCGTGAGCGCGTGCCCTGGCTCTATGTCGAGGCTCTTCTCGAAGAGGCTCCTGGCGGCGAAGGGGTCGAACCGGGCCAGGGCCGAGAGGCCCTCCGCGTAGAGGCGGGCCGCCTGCGGGTCGCTCGGGATCGACGCCCGGACGAAACGGCTCTCCTCCTCGGACACCGGGCTGGCGCCGAGGCGGCCCCGCAGGCGGTCGCCCGCGTCGGCGACGAGGTCGAGGATCGACGACACGCTTCGACTCTCCGAGACCGTGGCGAGCGTCTCGCCGGTCGCCGTGTCCTGCATCCGCACGTCGACGCGGAGGCGGCTCGACGGGCCCGCGTCGGACGCGAGGTAGAAGCCGTGAACGACGACGTCGGCCCCGAGGTTCTCGCGGAGCCGCCCGAGCGTCTCCCGGTCGTAGGCGTCCGAGTCCCCGACCTGAAGCTCGGCCTTCGCCCGCCGGACGCTCTGCGAGGGAACCGTCCTCAGCTTCTCCCCGACCGACAGCTCGGCGCCGAGCATTTCCGTGAGGGCCTCCGAGACCCAGCCGGTGTCGCTCCGGCCGGCGAGGTCCCGGAACCCGAGGATCGCCACGGATCGCCGCGCCTCGCGAGCGGCGGGGCGGACCTCCGGCTCGGCCGTGCGGAGGGCGGCGGCCCCTGCAAGGAGCGCCGCGGCGAGCGTCGCGGCGAGCCAGCGGCGTCGCGGCGCGGAAAAGACGCGCAGACCGAGGCCGGCGGCCCTGACTCGGGCGAGAGCCCAGCCCTTCCGGCTGAAGCCGGCCTCGTCGAGACCGTCGGCGACCTCGCCCGCGGTCGGGAAACGCCGCGTGGGGTCCTTCTCGAGACACCGGAGGATCACCCGGTTCCACCGTCCGGGCAGGTCGGGGTTCCGGAGCCCGGGAGCGACCGGCGCCTCGCTCAGGCGGTTCACGAGGAGCTCCACCGGACTGCGCCCCACGTGGGGCCGCTGCCCGGTCACCATCTCGTAGACGACGACGCCGAGGGCGTAGACGTCGGAGGCCCGGGTCGCCTCGGAGCCGTTGGCCTGCTCGGGCGACATGTAGGCGGCGGTCCCGACGACGAGGCTGCCGGAGGAGAGGACCAGGGCGTCGGCCTCCGGCTCGAGGCTCAGGGCGAGGCCGAAATCCATGACGACGGCCCGCGTGCCGCCCTCCCGGGCCGGCACCAGCATGACGTTCGCCGGCTTGAAGTCGCGGTGGACGACCCCCACTTCGTGCGCGGCGTCGAGCGCTTCGGCCATCTGGCGGACGAGCGGCAGGGCTTCCTCCGCGGTGAGCCGACCGGCCCGCCGGATCCGCGACTCGAGGGTCTCGCCGCCGAGGAGCTCCATCGTGAGGAACGTGATGTCACGACGCCCGTCGCGGTGGCGGCCGAAGTCGAAGACCCGGCAGACGTTCGGGTGGGTGACCCGGCGCGAGAGCTGAACCTCCCGCTGGAAGCGGTCCATCACGCCCCGGTCTCCCGCAAGGGCCGGCCGGACCACTTTCAGCGCAACCCGCCCCCTCAGCGCGAGGTCGAACGCCTCGTAGACGTCGCCCATGCCGCCCCGTCCGATGCGGCGGACGATCTCGTAGCGGTGGCTCAGGACGACGCCGGGAGCGAGAGACGATTCCGGCCCCTCGTCCTCGACCGGGGGGTCCCATTCCGGCTGCCAGCCGGCCGGCACGGGCGCGGAGGTCCTGCTTTCTGGCGCCTCGGACTCCCCCCGCCCGGCGGCACCCGGGCCGGAGCGCCGCGACGACGCTTCTGCCGGCCCCTCCCGGGGGCCGAGGACGCCGTCACGGCGTGCACGGCCGGCGGCGGGAGACGGCGAGCGCGGAGAGTCGGGCATGTCGGACCGTCGCCAAGCATACCGCCGCAGGTCCCCTGGCCGCCCCCCTTTCCGACCTGGACAGGCCGCGAGGGGGGCTCGGTGCAGGGGCACTTCCGGTACGGGGTCTTCTTTCGGCTACCATTCGCGCCACATCACGGAACGAGCAGTCGGCCGGGCGCGACCCGGCCCAGGAGGTGCCGCGTGAGCTCCACCGTCCGAACGGGTCTACTCATCGGGGTCTCCGTCGTCGCCTGGACGTTCGTCATGGGGTTCACCGGGTGGTACCTCGACCCGTCCCTCCTGAACCTCTTCTTCCTGGTGATCCCGATCCAGGTCTCCCTCCTCGTCGTCGGCCTACGGTCGAGCGCCGCGGAGAACGGCTACGGCAGGCAGGTTTTCTCCGGGACCCTCGCCTCGCTCCTCGCCTCGGTTCTGATCTTCGGCGGGTCGATCTTCTTCACGACCGTCGTCTTCCCTTCCTACTTCGACGAGCTGAGGGCCGTCCACGCGACGATGCTCGAGCAGGCGGGGAAGAGCGCGGAGGAGGTGAGGGCGCAGGTCGAGGCGATGGCGGAGACGCAGACGCCTTTCCTGCAGGCCCTCTTCGGCGCGATCGGGACCGTCGTGACGGGGCTCGTCTCGTCGCTCGTCATCGCGGCCTTCGCCCGGAAGAGGTAGCAGGGCTCAGGGGCGCCGCCGGGCCGGGCCCGTCGCCGGGCGCTGCACGAAGGGGCCCGGACGACAGCCAGGTCGTGCCGGATACGGGAATCGCGGCCGCCGACTCGGGAGTTACCATGCCTCCGTGGGCTTGAAGGGCACGACCCGGGACGATCCGGCATCCCGCGCGTCGACCGCCGGAGAGTCGCCGGAGCCGTCAATCTCTCGCCTTTTCGACGGTCATGCGCCGACGACCGTCCTGCACGGGATCTACGACGTCTCCGGCGCTTTCACGATGCACGGCTGGGAGGCTCTCATGCGCGGCCCGCAGGGGCTCCCCTTCGAGGGACCCATGCTCGCCTTCGCGTTCGCCCACTCCTTCGACCTCCTCGCTGACCTCGACCTCGAGTGCATCCGCAGCGCCCTCGCAGCCGCTCCCCGGGAGCGCCTCCTCTTCCTGAACGTCCACCCCACCACGCTCCTCGGCCGGGGCGCCGAGGCGATCGTGGCGCTCGTCGCCGGCTCCCGCCGCAAGCCCGGGGACGTCGTCCTCGAGATCGTCGAGCACGGCCCGGGGCGGGAGGCGGAGCTCCTCGGGGCGGTCGGCGCCCTCCGGCGCGCCGGGTTCCGGATCGCCGTCGACGACTTCGGGGAGGGTGCCTCGAACCTCCGGCGCGTGCTGCGCGTCCGGCCCGACTACCTGAAGCTCGACCGCTGGTTCACGAACGGCGCCGACCGGGACCGCGATCGCAGGGCGGTAGTCCGCGCCACGGCCCGGCTCGGGCGCGACCTCGGGCTCCGGGTCGTCGCCGAGGGGGTGCGTTCCGGAGCGCTCCTCGACATCGTCCGCTCCGAGGGGATCGACCTCGTCCAGTGCTACCGCTATCGGCCCGAAGGCGTCGAGGATCCGTTCGCGGAGGCTCCCGACGCCGGGAACGCCGGCGAGGAAATCGACCCGGCGTCTCCGCGGAGCGCCGTCCTCACCCGAATCGACTCCTTCAGCGAGAGCGACCTCGACGCGCTCCCGTTCGGCGTGATCCAGCTGACGGCGGAAGGGACGATCCTCCAGTACAACATGTACGAGGAGGACCTCGCGCGACGACGCGCCTCGGACGTGATCGGGAAGAACTTCTTCAGCGAGGTCGCGCCCTGCACCGACGTGAGGGAGTTCGCCGGGCGTTACCGCGAGGGCGTCGCGGCCGGGGCCCTTCACGAGACGTTCGACTACGTCTTCGCGTTCACGCCGCCGAAGCCCGTCCGGGTGACGCTCTACTTCAGCGGCGCCACGGGGACCGGCTGGGTCTTCGTCCGGGGCTGAGAAGTCTCGGGGCGGCGCGAAGTCCGGACGATCGGGCGAGGCTGTGGCCGGTCACCGCTTCACGTTCGGAAAGCCCATCCGGCGCACGAGCGCCTCGTAGCGCGGGTTGCCCGCGAGCCGGGGGTTGATCCGGTCGCCGATCGCCGCGTAGGCCATGTTCGGCGTCCGGTCCTCGTAAGCCTTCTCGTAAAGGCTCACCGCCTCGTCCACCTCGCCGAGGCTGGCGTGGATGTCGGCCCAGGTCGACGGGTCCACGTATCGTTCTTTGGAGAGGGCGTGGATCTCCTCGAGCTTCTGGCGGGCACGGGCGGTCTCCCCGCAGATCGCGTAGGTGGCGCCCAGCCAGGTGCGGGAGAGCGGCGCGCTGCCGCCCGCGATCCGCCTCTCGGCGACCTCGGCCTGGGCCATCGCTTCGGGGCACTTCCCCTGCATCGCGAGCGTCCGGCCGAGCTTGACGTAGCCCCAGGTCCAGTTGGGGTCGATGTCGATCGCCCGCCGAAAGGTCGCGGCCGCCTCGTCCAGGTCGCCCCGGACCATGTGGTTGATCGCGATGTCGTGGACCGGACCGACCGAGAGGGGGTCGAGGCGGGCCGCTTCCCGGCTGGACGCGAGGCCCTCGTCGAGGCGCCCCAGGGCGGTCAGGAACCACCCGAGCTCCTCGTGCGCGGCCCGGCTGCCCGGGTTCAGCTCCAGCGCGCGGCGCAGCTCGGTCTCGGCGCCCGCCCAGTCCCATTCGAAATAGAACCGGACGAGACCGAGCGCGGTGTGCGCCTCGGCGAGGTCAGGGTCGAGCTCGAGCGCGCGGCTCACCGCGGCGCGGGCCATCCGCAGCGGCTCCTCCCGCCCGCTCGCGCGGAGGAAGGCCTGGCGGCTGTAGGCCTCCGCGAGCCCGGCGTGGGCGAGGGCGTAATCCGGCGCCTTCGCCACCGCCTGCCGGAAGAAGTCGACGCTCTTGTCCATCTCCTGCTGGGTCCCCACGAGGAAGTCCCGCGCCCTGAGGTACAGGCGGTAGGCCTCGGGGTCGTCTGTGGCGGCCCGGGCGAGCCTCTTCGTCTCTTCCCCGCTCAGCTGGCGGCGCAGCGTCCGGGCGATCGTGCCCGCGATCTCGCCCTCGACCCGCAGCACGTCGTCGGCGCTCCGGGCGTACTTCTCGCCCCACAGCTGCGTGTCGTCGCGGACGCTGACGAGCTCCGCGGAGATGGCGAGGCTCCCGCCCCGCTGCGCGAGGCTCCCGAGGACGAGGGCGTCGACTCCGAGCTTCCGTCCGATCTCCGCCGGCCCCAGCTTCTGGCCCTTGAAGGCGAACGCCGACCTCCTCGAGATGACCCGGAGCCCGGGAAGCGCCGAGAGCCTGTTGATCAGGCTCTCGGAGATGCCGTCGCCCAGGACGTCGTTGGCGGGGTCCCCGGTCGCGTTCTCGAAGGGGAGGACGGCCACCGAGCCGATCGCGGCGCCCCGGCTGGCCCTCGAGTGAAGGACGCCCGCCGCGACGGCAACGACCGCGACGAGGGCGGCCGTTCCGAGGAGGAGACGGGGTCCGCCATTCCGCGCCTGGCGGGCCGCCCGGGTCGTCGCTCCCGACTCCCGGTCCCGCTTCAGGTTGCGCAGGTCGACGAGGAGGTCGCGCGCAGTCGAGTACCGGCGGTCGCGGTCCTTCTCGAGGCACTTTCGAACGATGCGCTCGAGCTCGGCGGGCACGTCGCTTCGCGACTTCGAGAGGGATTCGGGAGCGGCGTGGCAGATCTGGTCGATCGTCTGGGTGGCCGTTTCGCCCTTGAACGGCACCCGTCCGACGGCCAGCTCGTAGAAGACGACGCCGAGGCTGAAGAGGTCGGTCCGGTGGTCCACCTCCTTGCCGAGCGCCTGTTCCGGGCTCATGTAGGGAACCGTGCCGACCACGAGCCCGGCCTGCGTCCGGGCCTCCGTCTCGACCCGGCTGTCGAGCGTGGCCGCGCTCTCCAGGGTCTTGCGCGCGAGGCCGAAGTCGAGGAGCTTCACCTGGCCGCCCGGCGACACCACGGCATTCGCGGACTTGATGTCCCGGTGGACGATTCCATGCGAGTGGGCCTCCTCCAGCGCCGAGGCCATCTGCTGCCCGAGGTCGACGATCCGCTCCACGCCGAGCGGCCCGCGCGAAACGAGCTCGCGCAGGTTCTCGCCCTCGACGTACTCCATGGCGATGAAGTGCGTTCCCTCGTCCACTCCGACGTCGTAGACGTGTGCAATGTGGGGGTGGTTGAGCGCCGACGCCGCGCGGGCCTCGCGCTCGAACCGCTGGCGGTAGACCTCGTCGACGGCCAGCTCGGCAGGGAGCACCTTGACCGCGATCGTCCGATCCAGCCGCGCGTCACGCGCCCGGTAGACCTCCCCCATCCCTCCCGCCCCGATGGGGCCGAGGACCTCGTACGGGCCGAGTCGCCGGCCGGCGGCCAGCTTCATGGGAGCCTCCTCGCTCTCGCCGAACGGGAGGGATGCTAACCTAGACGCTGGAATAGTTTGCCCAGCCGCCGTATCGGACCTTCCTTCCTCCCTCCTATAATCGAGACGCACCAGGGGAACTGCGAATGCACTTCGGCGACGGGCCGGTCATCGGCCCAAGCGGACTTCGTCTACCGCGGCGCGCGGGTGAGACGGCTTCTCTGACCCGTTCGGGCCGTCGCCGTGTGCCTGGGGCGACAAAGCTCCCCGCGGGGGTTCGGTGACGGCTCCCGGCGGCCGCCTGGGTTCGTACGAGATCACCGGCCGCCTCGGCGAGGGCGGCATGGGCGAGGTCTTCCGCGCCACCGACCCAAAGCTGAAACGAGAGGTCGCGATCAAGGTCCTGCCGGCCGCCTTCACCGAGGACCCGGAACGCCTCGCGCGCTTCGAGCGCGAGGCGCAGCTCCTCGCCCAGCTTCACCACCCGAATATCGCCTCCATATTCGGCCTCGAGGAATCGGACGGCGTCCGCGGTCTCGTCATGGAGCTCGTCGAAGGACCGACCCTCGCCGATCGGATGAAGGCGGGCCAGCTCCCCCTGGAGGAGTGTCTCTCCATCGCCCGGCAGGTCGCCGAAGCGCTCGAGGAGGCCCACGCGAAGGGGATCGTTCACCGCGACCTCAAGCCCCAGAACGTGAAGGCCCCCGTGGACGGCAAGGTCAAGGTCCTCGACTTCGGCCTCGCCAAGGCGATGGACCCGCCGGGCTCCTCGGCCGCCGCCGACCTCGGCCACTCGCCCACTCTCATGAACTCCCCCACGATGACGGCCGCGCAGGGCACCCGGATGGGCGTCATCCTCGGCACGGCCGCCTACATGTCGCCCGAGCAGGCCCGCGGCGGCGCCGTCGACAAGCGCGCCGACATCTGGGCCTTCGGCGTCGTCCTCTTCGAGATGCTCTCCGGCCGCCCGCTCTTCGCGGCGGAGACCGTCAGCGACACGCTCGCGGGCGTCCTGAAGACCGAGGTCGACTTCGGCGCTCTCCCGGCGGCCGCGCCCCCCGCGCTCCGCCAGCTCCTCCGACGCTGTCTCGAGCGCAACCCGAAGAACCGCCTCCACGACATCGCCGACGCGCGGCTCGTCCTCGACGACCTGATCGCCGGCCGGCCCGGTGACGAGGCGAAGGAGCTCGCTGCTGCGCCGGCCCGGCGCACCGCGAGTTCGACCGCGGCGTGGGTGGCCGCCCTCCTCGTGGCGAGCGCGGCGGCCGGGTTCGCCGGCTGGCAGGCCCGCCCGCGCGCGGCGGCCGCGCCCGAGCCGCTGCGGCTCTCGATCCAGCTCGCGGCGGAGCAGGAAGTCCTGGTCGGCGGGAACTCGATACTCGCCTTCTCGCCCGAAGGCGGGAGCCTCGTCTTCGCGGGGCGGTCGGGCGGGCGCCAGACCCTCTTCCGCCGCGACCTCGGCGACGCCGTGGCCGTCCCGATTCCGGGCACCGACGGGGCCGACGCGCCCTTCTTCTCTCCCGACGGGAAGTGGATCGGCTTCGTCTCCGGGGGGAACCTCATGAAAGTCGCCGCCGAGGGGGGACGACCGTTCCGCATCGCGGACCGGCGGGGCTCCAGCGGCGCGACGTGGCTGCCCGACGGTACCCTCGTCCACTCGCCGAGCTACTCCGACGGGCTCTACCGTGTCCCGGCCGCGGGGGGAGCCGCCGAGCGCCTGACGACCCCCGACGGCGCGGGCGGGGAGCTGGGGCACTGGTGGCCCGACGCCCTGCCCGGGGGGAACCGCGTCGTCTTCACGGCTTTCCGGACACCGGTGGACAAGTCGCGGATCGGCATCCTCGACCTCGCGACCCGCGAGGTGAAGTGGGTCGTGGAGGGAGGCTTCTTCGCCCGCTGGATCCCGACAGGGCACCTCCTCTACGCCCTTGGCCAGCGGCTCTACGCCCTCCCCTTCGACCCGGCGAAGCTGGCCCCGACGGGCCCGGCCGTGGCCGTCGCCGACGACGTCCTCGTCTCCCAGACGGGCGGCTACGCGATGGCCGCCGTCTCGAGCCGCGGGACCCTCACCTCCGTCTCCGAGTCCCTCGGCAACCCGCTCCGCGAGGTGGTCTGGCTCGACCGTGCCGGGCAGGCGACCCCGGCCCTCGGCGAGAAGCGCCGGTTCCTCTCCGCCAGCCTCTCTCCGGACGACCGGCAGATCGCCCTCACGATCCAGGGCGAGAGCCGCGACCTCTGGACCTGGTCGATCGAACGCCGCACCCTGTCGCGGCTCACGTCCGGTGAGGGGACGGAGTTCGACCCCGTCTGGTCGCGCGACGGGCGCGAGCTCTTCTACGTCTTCGACCGCCCTCCGTTCGAGCTGTTCCGGATCCCGGTCGGGTCCCCCGACTCCGGCCGGCCGGTCTGGGACGAGCCCGCGACGGCCGACACGCTCGGCCACGCCGTCTCCCCCGACGGCCTGACGCTCGTCTACCACGTCGCCGCGACGGAGACCGGACGGGACATCCACGTCCGGCCGATCGGCGGCAGCGCGCCGGCCCGGCCCGTGAGGGCCACACGCGCGACCGAGTCGAAGGCGTCCTTCTCGCCCGACGGGAGCTGGATCGCCTACCAGTCGAACGAGACCGGCCGGTTCGAGGTCTACGCCGAGCCGCTCTCCGGTCCGGGCGAGAGGGTCCAGCTCTCCTCCGACGGCGGCACAGACCCGCTCTGGGCGAGGAGCGGCGAGATCTTCTTCCTTCGCGACGACGAGATGCGGGTCGTCGAGACCCGCCTCGGGAGCCGCGCGGAGTTCGACGCGCCCCGGCCCCTCTTCCGCTTCCCGATCGTCCCCACCTCCGACCATGACTCCCAGACCTACGACGTCACGGCCGACGGGAAGCGCATCGTCGCCGTCTCGACCGTCCCGGGAAGCCGGCCCCAGCGGCTCGAGGTCGTCACCGACTTCGCGCGAGAGCTCGTGCGCCTCGCCCCGCCCGGGGGCGGCCAATGACGATCGCTCCCGGCGTCCGCCTCGGCCCCTACGAGATCACCGCCCCTCTCGGCGAGGGCGGAATGGGAGTCGTCTGGCGCGCGCGCGACACGAAGCTCGGGCGCGAGGCCGCGATCAAGGTCCTCCCGGCCGCGTTCGCCGAAGACGCCGAGCGCCTGGGCCGGTTCCGGCGCGAGGCCCAGATCCTCGCCTCCCTGGGCCATTCGGGCATCGCCGCGATCTACGGCCTCGAGGAGCATCAGGGAATTCTCGCGCTCGCGATGGAGCTCGCTTCCGGGGAAGAGCTCGCCGAGCGGCTGAAGCGAGGACCTCTCCCCGTCGACGAGGCTCTCGCCGTCGCGAGGCAGATCGCCGACGCCCTCGAGGAGGCGCACGGGAAGGGAATCGTCCACCGCGACCTGAAGCCCGCCAACGTGAAGATCACGCCGGAGGGCAGAGTCAAGGTCCTCGACTTCGGCCTCGCCAGGGCCTTCACGGGCGATGCGCCGGGAAGCGGCCTCTCCAGCGACTCCTCCCGGTCGCCCACGATGACCGGGCAGGCGACCCAGGCCGGCGTCATCCTCGGGACCGCGGCCTACATGAGCCCGGAGCAGGCCCGTGGCAGGCCCGTGGACAAGCGCGCCGACATCTGGTCGTTCGGCGTCGTCCTCTTCGAGATGCTGACGGGAAGGCGCCTCTTCGCCGGCGAGACCGTCAGCGACACGCTCGCCGCGGTCCTCAGGGCCGATCCCGACTGGGCGCTCCTGCCAACCGGCCTGCCGCCGACTCTCGCCGACCTCCTGCGCCGCTGCCTCGAGCGCGACCCCCACCGGCGGCTCCACGACGTCGCGGACGCCCGCATCGTCCTCGACGACCTCCTCGAGGGGCGCGTGCCGCTCCCTGCCGCGGCCTCGCCTGCCGCGCCCGCGCTCTCCGCACGGACGCGGTGGCCCCGGCGCGCCGCCGTCTTCCTCCTCGGGGCGCTCGCGATGACGCCGCTCCTCTGGGCGATGCGGCGCGCCCCGGCCTCGACAACGGAGTCGACGCAGCCCACGTCCTTCCGCCAGCTGACGTTCCTCGCCGGAGGCGAGTCCTCGCCCGCGCTCTCTCCCGACGGCGAGAGCTTCGCCTACGTCAAGGACGTCGACGGCCAGCAGGACGTCTTCCTTCAGCGGGTCGGCGGAAGCAAGCCCGTGAACCTGACCGCGGATTGCTCCGAGGACGACGGCGCGCCCGCCTTCTCTCCCGACGGAAGACGGATCGCCTACCGCTCGGAGTGCGCCGGAGGCGGGATCTTCGTCATGGGCGCCACGGGCGAGTCGGCGCGGAAGGTGACCGACAGCGGCTACAACCCCTGCTGGTCGCCGGACGGCCTCGAGCTCGCCTTCGCCGACGAGCAGCTCCAGAGCCCCTTCGGTCGTGGCACGACGAGCAAGGTGTGGGCGGTGCGGGTGGAGAACGGAGAGCGTCGTCTCGTCGCGGGCCGGGACGGCATGCAGCCGAGCTGGTCGCCGGACGGGCGACGAATCGCCTTCTGGGGCGTCGACGACAGGACCTCGGCGCGGGATCTCTTCACCGTGGCGGCCGACGGCTCGCAGTCCGACGAGTCCGCGGCCGTCCGGGTCCTCGACGACCCGCCGGTCGACTGGAGCCCTACCTGGTCCGCCGACGGCCGGTCGCTCCTCTTCTCGAGCACCCGCGGCGGGACGATGAACCTGTGGAGGATCGGCGTCGACCCTTCGACCGGCCGCCCGCTCGGCGCGCCCCGGCCGGTCACCGTTCCGTCCAGCTGGGCCGGCAAGCCCTCTCTGTCGGCGGACGGCCGCCGGATCGCGTTCGTCGACCGCAACGTCCGCACCTCGATCCGCCTCGCGTCCTTCGACCCGGCCGCCGGGGCGATCTCCGGGACGCCCCGCTCCGCGGCTCTCGGCACGATCGAGGTCCACGACACCGTCGCGCTCTCGCCCGACGGCGGCACGGTCCTCTTCGACGACGCCGGCCTTCCGCAGCACCTCTACCTCCTCGACTCCCGCGGCGGGCTGCGCCAGCTGACGGAAGGGCTGCACCGGGATCGCCAGGGGTCCTTCTCTCCGGATGGCGAGTGGATCGTCTTCCAGAGCGACCGCTGGCCGACCAAGCTCGGCGTCATCCGTCCCGACGGAAGCGGCCTTCGGGCGCTCACGGACGAGACGAAGGCGAGCGCCTTCTACCCGACGTGGTCTCCCGACGGCAGCTCGATCGTATCCGGGGGGATGTCCGGCGCATTCCGGGTCGAGGTGGCCGAGGGAAGGGCGGCCGGACCCGCGCAGCCCTTCGCGCCCCTCGCGGAAGAGGGATTTCGATTCTGGCCCTGGTCGGTCTCGCCCGACGGTCGGAGGGTCGCCGGCTCCCTCATGACCTCGGCGAACTCCCCCGTCGGGAGCGCGATCTACAGCTTCCCGGACCGCTCCTACCAGAAGGTCGCCATCGACCGGGCGACGCAGCTCCTCTTCCTTCCCGACGGGAAGAGCGTCCTCGCGCTGAGCCCCCGGGCGCTCGCGGTCGTCGACCTCGCGACCGGCGCGTCCCGGACGGTCGCCGCTCCTCCGGAGGGCTGGCGGATGGTGCGGGCTGCCCTCTCCCGCGACGGCCGGCACCTCGCCTGGCACGAGCGCACGGACGAGTCGGACCTCTGGCTCGCCGAGTTCGAGAAGAAGAAGTGACGATCGCCCCCGGCTCTCGCCTCGGCCCTTACGAGATCACCGGCCCCCTCGGCGAGGGCGGGATGGGCGTCGTCTACCGCGCGACCGACTCGAAGCTGAAGCGCGAGGTCGCGGTCAAGGTCCTGCCGGAGGCCTTCGCCGCCGATGCCGAGCGCCTCGTGCGCTTCGAGCGAGAGGCGCAGCTCCTCGCCCAGCTGCAGCACCCCAACGTCGCCTCGATCTACGGCCTCGAGGAGTCGAACGGCGTCCGTGCCCTCGTCCTGGAGCTCGTGGAAGGCGAGGATCTCGCGGAGAGACTGAAGCGCGGAGCGCTCCCCCTCGAGGAGGCCCTCTCCCTCGCCCGGCAGATCGCCGAGGCGCTCGAGGCCGCGCACGAAAAGGGGATCGTCCACCGCGACCTCAAGCCAGGAAACGTCAAGCTCACGGCGGAGGGCAAGGTCAAGGTCCTCGACTTCGGCCTCGCCAAGGCGATGGACCCGCCGGGCGCCGCGTCCGCCGCGGACCTCGCCCGCTCCCCCACGCTCATGAACTCGCCGACGATGACCGCCGCACAGGGCACCCAGCTCGGCGTCATCCTCGGCACCGCGGCCTACATGAGCCCGGAGCAGGCGCGCGGCGGCACCGTGGACAAGCGGGCCGACATCTGGGCCTTCGGTGTCGTCCTCCACGAGATGCTGTCGGGGCGCTCGCTGTTTGCGGCCGACACGGTGAGCGACACGCTGGCGGGGGTGCTCAAGAGCGAGATCGACCTCTCGAAGCTGCCGGAGTCGAGTCCGGCGCCGATCCGCCGCCTGCTGCGGCGCTGCCTCGAGCGCAACCCGAGGAACCGCCTCCACGACATCGCCGACGCGCGCATCGTCCTCGACGAGGTCCTTTCCGGCCGCGTGGAGGAGAGCGGCGCCGCCGGGATGACGGACGCGCTGACTCAGCGGTCGCTCCTGGGCCGCTTCCTGCCCTGGGCGGTCGCAGCGCTGGCGGTGACGGTCGCCCTCGCCGTCGCGGCCGTCCATCGCCGGGACGCTCCCGTCTCACCCGGGCCTGTCGTCCGCTTCCAGGTCCAGCTGCCCGACGCCGCCGGCTCGACGCGCCGGGGCATCGGCTTCGAGCTCTCGCCTGACGGGCGGCACCTCGTCGTCGCAACCGGGGGGGAGCTCTGGTTGCGGCCGCTCGACGCGGTCTCCTTTCGACGCCTCGAGGGGATCGAGGACGCGACCTATCCGTTCTGGTCGCCCGACGGGGCGTGGATCGGCTTCTTTGCGAGCGGCCAGCTGCAGAAGGTCCCTCGCGACGGCGGCCGGCCGCAGGTGATCTGCGACGCACCGGCCGGCCGCGGCGCGGCCTGGGCCCCGGACGGCGACATCGTCTTCAGCACCCGCTACGGTAGCGGCGGGCTCTGGCGCGTGAGCGCCCAGGGCGGGCAGCCGGTCGTTGCCGTCGAGCACCCTCCCGACGCCCCGAGCGAGTACCAGCGCTATCCGCAGATGCTGCAGGACGGCCGCAGCTTCCTCTTCCAGCGCCTCGCGCCCTCTCCCGACATCGCCGGGATCTACGTCGCGTCGCTCGACGGCGCCAAGCCCGAGCGCGTTCTCGCGGGCTCCGATCAGGCGCGCTTCGCCCCGGCGGCTCCCGGCAGCCAGATCGGCGACCTCCTCTACCGGCGGAAGGGAACGCTGATGGCCCAACGGTTCGACTCGGGACGGCGGAAGACGATCGGCGAAGCGAGACAGGTCGCCCAGAGCGTCGGCACCGCCGCCAACACCGGCTCGGGCGCCTTCACGATCTCGACGAACGGGATCCTGGCCTTCAGCGGCGACTGGGATCGCACCGGCGAGATGATCTGGGTCGACCGCGCGGGGGCGCGACTCGGCGCCGTGAACGACGAGACGCTCGAGATCGACGGGCTGGCGCTCGCGCCGGGCGACCGCCGACTGGCGTACGGCGCGGCCTCGCCGTTCGCCGACATCTGGGTCCAGGTGCTGCCCGCGGGCGAGCCGTCGCGCTTCACCTTCGGCCCCGAGCCGGGCTGGTCCACGCCGCTCTGGTCCCCTGACGGCAAGGACCTCGCCTACGCGACCTACGACCTGTCCGGGTATCCGGCGTACGAGATCCGCCGCCGGCCGGCGGATCGCACCGGGGGCGAGACGACGCTGCTGCGCACGAAGACCGCCGTCTACCTCTGGGACTGGTCGCCCGACGGCAAGGGCATCCTCTACGGAGACGAGAAGAGCGACCTCTGGCTGCTGCCGCTCGAGGGCGAGTCGGAGTCAGTCCCGCTGCTCGGGGCCGAGGGGATCCAGGCCTACGCGCAGTTCTCTCCGGACGGCAGGCTCCTCGCGTACGCGAGCGACCAGCAGGGTCCGCTCGACGTCTTCGTCACGACCGTGCCGCCGAGCGGCGCGGTCTGGCAGATCTCGACCGGCGGCGGCTCGATGCCGCGCTGGCGCCGCGACGGGCGCGAGCTCTTCTTTCGCGCGAGCGACGGCTCGCTGATGTCCGTCGCGCTCGGCACCGGCTCTGGCGCCGCGGCGATCGACGGCCGATCGGCGGCGCGACGGCTCTTCGCCGGCGTTCCCGCGGACGGCAACAGCCCGATGTTCACCTACGTGCCCACGCAGGATGGCCAGCGCTTCCTCTTCGCGGCGAGCCGCAAGTCGGCGCAGCCGCCGATCACGATCGTGACGGGCTGGCAGCGCGAGCTGCCAACCCAGCGGCCCGAGCGGGGCGGATCGTGAAGCGTCTCCGATGATCGGACGACGGCTCGGCGCCTACGAGATCATCGGCCCCCTCGGCGAGGGAGGGATGGGCGTCGTCTACCGGGCGACGGACTCGAAGCTCAGGCGCGAGGTGGCCATCAAGGTCCTGCCCGAGGTGTTTGCCGCCGACGCCGAGCGCCTCGCGCGCTTCGAACGCGAGGCGCAGCTTCTCGCCCAGCTGCAGCACCCCAACGTCGCCTCGATCTACGGCCTCGAGGAGGCGGACGGCGTCCGCGCCCTCGTCCTGGAGCTCGTGGAAGGCGAGGACCTCGCGGAGAGACTGAGGCGCGGAGCGCTCTCCCTCGAGGAGGCCCTCTCCGTCGCCCGCCAGATCGCAGAGGCGCTGGAGGCCGCGCACGAAAAGGGGATCGTCCACCGCGACCTCAAGCCAGGAAACGTCAAGCTCACGGCGGAGGGCATGGTCAAGGTCCTCGACTTCGGCCTCGCCAAGGCGATGGACCCGCCGGGCGCCGCGTCCGCCGCGGACCTCGCCCGCTCCCCCACGCTCATGAACTCGCCGACGATGACGGCCGCGCAGGGGACCCAGCTCGGCGTCATCCTCGGCACCGCGGCCTACATGAGCCCGGAGCAGGCGCGCGGCGGCACCGTGGACAAGCGGGCCGACATCTGGGCCTTCGGCGTCGTCCTCCACGAGATGCTGTCGGGGCGCTCTCTGTTCGCGGCCGACACGGTGAGCGACACGCTGGCCGGCGTCCTCAAGAACGAGATCGATCTCGCGCTGCTCCCCGCCAGCACGCCTCCCGCGCTTCGGGGACTCCTTCGCCGCTGCCTCGAGCGCAATCTGCGAAACCGCCTGCACGACATCGCAGACGCCCGGATCGTCCTCGACGACCTCGTGGCGGGCCGGACGGAACCTCGCGAAGAACCGGCCGGCGACGCAGGTGCGTCCGACCCGCGAGGCCGGATCTGGCCGGCCCGGCTGGCCCTGCTCGGCGCCGGACTCCTGCTCGGCGCCCTCGGAGCCGCTCTCCTCGACCGCACCGTCCTCGCACCGACGCCGATCGAGCCGCCGACGCTGGTCTCCCTGACCTACAGCGGAAGGGACTCCGGTCCTTCGGCGTCCCCCGACGGAAAGACGATCGCCTTCACCTCGACGCGAGACGGCCGCGCGCGCATCTGGCTGAAGCAGCTCGCCACCGGCGAAGAGGTGGCGCTCACGGCCGGGCCGTCCGACTCGACGCCCCGGTTCTCGCCAGACGGCAGCACGCTGCTCTTCCTGCGCGGAGCGGCGGCCCCGTTCGGACTCTTCCGCGTCCCGACCGTCGGCGGCGAGCCCCGGCGGATCGCCGACGGACTCGCGAGCGAGCCGTCCTGGGCTCCCGACGGTCGCCGCATCGCCCTGACCCGGGCGTCGGTCCCCTTCGGCGTGCCCGACACCGTCGTCACCCTGTCGGCCGACGGCGACGACGAGCGGCAGCTGGCGCTCGTGACCGACGTCTCGCTCCTCGACGTGCGCTGGTCCCCCGACGGCCTCGAGATCGGCGCCCTGACGAACCTGCGCGCGAACTTCGCGTCCCAGCAGTCGATCGTCGCGTTCGACGCGACGACCGGGAAGCGCCGGCTGCTCTACCGGCCCGCCGCGGGCACGCTCTTCGGCGGCTGGGCGTGGCCCGGCAGCGGCGGCCTCGTCGTCTCCGAGGCCACGACGCAGTCCGGGAGAGGCGGCAGCCGGTTGCGGCTCGTTCCTCCGGGAGGGGGACCGCCCCGGACGCTCCTCTCGCTCCAGAAGCCGCCGGGCCGGCTCGACGTCGCCGGACCCGGCCGCGTCGTGATCGACCAGAGATCGCCAGTCCAGAATCTCGCGGAGTGGCCGCTCGCCGGCCGGAGGACGACCGGCGCGAACGACACGCCCTCACGCTGGCTGACGCGCGGGGGCAGCGTCGACCGGCAGCCGGTCTTCTCGCCAGACGGCACGCGGCTGGCGTTCAACTCCGACCGCGGCGGCAACCTCGACATCTGGGAGCTCGAGCTCGCGACCGGCGCCGTGCGCAGGCTGATCGTCGCCGCCGGAGACGACTGGGATCCCGCCTACACCCGCGACGGCAAGCACGTTCTCTGGAGCTCCAATCGCAGCGGCAACTACGAGGTCTGGAGCGCCGAGGCCGACGGCGGCCGCGCGCGCCGGCTCTCCGACGACGGCGTCGACGCGGAGAACCCGACCGCGACGCCCGACGGCGCCTGGATCGTCTATTCCTCGGCGAACCCGGCGAAGAGCGGCGTGTGGAAGGTCCGCCCGGACGGCAAGGAAGCGCAGCTCGTCGTGGCCGGGGCCCTGGGCGTGCCCGAGCTCTCCCCGGACGGACTCTGGATCGCCTGCATCGACACCGGGAACAACCTCCTCCGCGTCGTGGCGCTCTCGGACGGCGCCGAGGTCGCCACGATCACGCTGCCGCCATCGGTCCCGCTCGGCCTCCTGGCGCTCGGGCGCAGCCGGTGGATTCCGGGATCGTCGACTCTCGTCTGGCTCGACTACGACTCCGCGTCCACGGCGACACGCCTCGTCGCGCAGGAGATCGTCCCCGGCCGCGACACGAGCGCCAGCCGGCGGACGCTCCTCCAGGGCACCCCCGACTCGATGCCAGAGTCCTTCGCGGTCTCGCCGGACGGGTCGCGGCTCCTCGTCTCGTTCGACCAGAGCCGGTCGGACCTCCTCCTCGTCGACGGGCTCCGCGGGGTGGCCCGTTGATCGGCACTCGCCTGGGCTCGTACGAGATCACCGCCCCCTTAGGCGAGGGCGGGATGGGCGTCGTCTACCGGGCGACCGACTCGAAGCTGAAGCGCCAGGTCGCGATCAAGGTCCTGCCGGAGGCGTTCGCCTCGGACGCCGAGCGTCTCGCGCGGTTCGAGCGCGAGGCCCAGCTCCTCGCCCAGCTCCAGCACCCCAACATCGCCTCGATCTACGGCCTCGAGGAGTCGAACGGCGTCCGCGCTCTCGTGATGGAGCTCGTGGAGGGGGAAGACCTCGCCGAACGGCTGAAGCGCGGCGCGCTCCCGCTCGACGAAGCCCTCGCCGTCGCCCGGCAGATCGCCGAGGCGCTGGAGGAGGCCCACGAGAGGGGGATCGTCCACCGCGACCTCAAGCCCGCGAACGTGAAGCTCACGCCCGACGGCAAGGTCAAGGTCCTCGACTTCGGCCTCGCCAAGGCGATGGACGCGCCGGGCACCTCGTCGGCCGTCGATCTCGAGCACTCCCCCACCCTGATGAACTCGCCGACGATGACGGCGGCCGGCAGCCGGATCGGCGTCATCCTCGGCACCGCCTCGTACATGTCGCCCGAGCAGGCGCGCGGGAAGGCCGTGGACCGCCGTGCGGACATCTGGGCCTTCGGCGTCGTCCTCTGGGAGATGCTCGCCGGCCGGCGGCTCTTCGACGGTGAGACGGTGAGCGACGTCCTCGCTTCCGTCCTCACGCGCGAGCCGGACCTCGGCGCCCTGCCGGCCGCGACCCCGCCCACCGTCCGCCAGCTCGTGCGTCGCTGCCTCGACCGGGACCCGAGACGCCGCCTCCGGGACATCGGGGAGGCACGGGTCCTCCTCGAGAATCCCGGCTCCGTCGAGCCGGAGCCGCGCACGACGCGCCGTCCGTGGCCTCGATGGGCGGTCGCGGCGCTCGCCGCGATCCTCGCAGGCGCTGGCACGATCGGCGGCGTCCTCGCGGGCCGACGAATCCCCGCCGCCGCGAACGACGAGCTGCGCATGTCGCCGCTGACCTACCGCCGCGGCACGGTCCTGAGGGCCCGCTTCGCTCCCGACGGGCAGACCGTCGTCTACGGCGCGGCCTGGGACGGGGAGCCGGTCGGCGTCTACAGCGTGCGGCTCGACACGCGCGAGTCCCGCTCGCTGGACGTCCCCGGCGCCGACGTCCTGGCCGTCTCCTCGGCGGGCGAGCTCGCCCTCGCGCTCGGGAACCGGTTCACGATCGGGTGGGAGAGCACGTCGACGCTCGCCCGGATGCCGCTCGGAGGCGGAGCCCCGCGCGAGGTCCTCGAGCGAGTCCAGGACGCCGACTGGGCGCCGGACGGTCAGGGCCTGGCCGTCGTGCGCGAGGTCGGGCCTCTCCGGCGCCTCGAGTACCCGATCGGGAAGACCCTCTACGAGACGGGGGGCTGGATCTCGAACGCGCGCGTCGGGCGCGACGGGAAGAGCGTCGCGTTCCTCGACCACCGCGCCCGGGGCGACAACACCGCTTCGGTGAAGGTCGTCGGACCGGACGGTGTCGTCCGGACGGTCTCCGCCTCGGCGGCCAACGGCCTCTCCTGGTCCGCCTCCGGAGAGGAGCTGTTCTTTCCGGGCGGAAACGGCCTCCGGGCCGCGAGCCCGACCGGCCGGTCCCGCGTCCTCTTCCGCTCGCTCGGGGGAACTCACCTCAAGGACGTCTCGGCGGCCGGCCTCGTCCTCGTGACCCGCACGACGCAGCAGCGCGAGATCGTGGGGCGCCCGCCCGGCGAGTCCCGCGATCGCAACCTCTCGTGGCTCGACTGGTCCTTCCCCACCGCGCTCTCGGACGACGGCCGGTCCGTCCTCTTCGAGGAACAGAACCTGGGGGCGGAGTACGGGCTCTTCCTGAGGCGGACCGACGGTGGCGCGCCCGTTCGCCTCGGGGACGGGCGCGCCCTCGCGTTGTCGCCCGACGGCAGGTGGGTCCTCTCGACCCGGACCGCCGACGGCGAGCGCGAGCTCCTGCTCCTCCCGACGGGGGCTGGCGAAACGCGCCGCCTGGGCCGCCCCGCGATCGTCGCCTCCGCGGCCTCGTTCCTCCCGGGGGGCGAGCGCCTGGTTCTCTCCGGCAGCGTCGAGAGTGGAGGCGCGAGGCTCTACACCTTCGATCTGGCGACCGCGAAGCTCGCCCCGATCAGCCCCGAGGGGATCACCGCCTATTTCAGCGCGATCGCGTCGCCGGACGGACGCTTCGCGTTCGCGACGAGCCCCGAGGGGAGGTTGACGCTCTACCCCGTCGGCGAGGGCGAGCCGCTCGTCGTTCCGGGAACGACCTCCGACGACGTCCCGATCCGCTGGACGGAAGACGGAAAGGCGATCTTCGTCCGGAGCGAATCGGGCGTCCCCGCGAAAGTCGAACGTGTCGACGTGACGACGGGCGAGCGCCAGCCCTGGCTCGAGCTCGTTCCCCCCGACCCCGCCGGCGTCCAGGGAATCGGTCCCATCCACCTGAGCGCCGACGGCCGGTCGTACGTCTACTCCTACCGCCGCAAGCTCGACCAGCTCTACGTCGTGAAGGGACTGCGTTGACCATGGGACTTACTCCGGGCGCCCGCCTCGGTTCCTACGAGATCACCGGCCCCCTCGGCGAGGGCGGCATGGGCGTCGTCTACCGCGCGACGGACTCGAAGCTCAGGCGCGAGGTCGCGATCAAGGTCCTGCCGGAGGCGCTCGCGGCGGACTCGGACCGCCTCGCCCGCTTCGAGCGCGAGGCGCAGGTCCTCGCCCAGCTGCAGCACCCCAACATCGCCTCGATCTACGGCCTCGAGGAGGCGAGCGGCGTCCGCGCCCTCGTCATGGAGCTCGTGCCGGGCGAGGACCTCTCCGAGCGTCTGAAGCGAGGGCCGCTCCCACTGGACGAGGCCCTCGCCGTCGCGCGCCAGATCGCCGAGGCCTTCGAGGAGGCGCACGAGAAGGGAATCGTCCACCGCGACCTCAAGCCCGCCAACGTCAAGCTCACGCCGGAGGGCAAGGTCAAGGTCCTCGATTTCGGCCTCGCGAAGGCGATGGACCCCGCCGCGGGAGGCGCGTCCGCCGCCGACCTCGGGCGCTCCCCCACGATGATGAACTCCCCGACGATGACCGCCGCCCGCGGCACGCAGCTCGGCGTCATCCTCGGCACCGCGGCGTACATGGCGCCCGAGCAGGCCCGGGGGCAGACCGTCGACAAGCGGGCCGACATCTGGTCGTTCGGGGTCGTCCTCTTCGAGATGCTCACCGGGAAGGGCCTCTTCCGGGGCGAGACGGTCACCGACGTCCTCGCCTCCGTCGTCCGCGAGCCGATCGCCTGGGACGCGCTGCCGCCCGAAACGCCCCCGAGCGTCCGCGCCCTCTTGCGCCGCTGCCTCGAACGCGATCCCAGGAATCGCATGCGCGACGTCGGCGAGGCACGGATCGCCCTTTCCCAGGCGAACGAGCCTCGTGCGGACACCCCGCCGCAGCAGCGCGCCGCGGACCTTCCGGTGGCGCGTGGCAGGTGGCCCGTCGTCCTCGCCGCCGCGGCCGCCGCCGCGGTCGTCACGTTCGGCCTGACACGCTGGCTCGTGTCTCCCGGCGCCGCGACGAACTCCCGAAGCGCTCGCGTCAGCATCTCGCTTCCCGAAGGGCACGAGCTGGGCTCGAGCCAGCTCAACCCGATCGCGATCTCCCGCGACGGGACTCGCGTCGCCTACGTCGGGCTCAGGGACGGCAGGAACCGGATCTTCGTCCGCGCGCTGGACGCGCTCGAGGCGACCCCGCTCGAAGGGACCGAGGGCGGCGACGGGCCGTTCTTCTCCCCCGACGGGCGGTGGATCGGCTTCTTCGCGGGATCGAAGCTGAAGAAGATCGCGGTGGGCGGTGCGGCGCTGCAGGAGCTCGCCGAGGCGCCGAACCATCGGGGCGGCGACTGGGGCGACGACGGGTACCTCTACTTCGCGCCGACCAACATCGGCAGCATCTGGCGCGTGCCCGAGGGGGGGGGCCCCGCGGCCGAGGTCACGCGCGTGGACGCGGCGGCCGGCGAGATCAGCCATCGCTGGCCCCACCGCGTCGCGGGGACCGACACCCTCCTCTACTCGGTGTGGACCGGACCCGGCGACGACGAGCACCACGTGGCCGTGCAGACGGTGGGAGCGAAGGAGCACCACCTGCTCGTCAAGGGCGGCGACGCGCCGCGGTACGCCGCGGGTCCCGGGCTGCTCCTCTACACGCATCGCGGCCAGCTGTTCACCGTACCCTGGCGGCCGTCGCAGCAGGACCTCGGCGGTGCGGTGCCGGTCGCGGCCGCCGAGCAGCCCAACGACGGCATCGGGAACGAGGGCTGCGGGAACTACGCCGTCTCCGACGACGGAACGCTCGCGTACCTCGGTGGCGGGCGGCTCTCCGCCATGCGCCTGGTCTGGGTCGACCGGGCGGGCGCCCTCGCTCCCCTGCCCCTTCCCGAGCGCGCCTACGAGAACGTGGCGATCTCGCCCGACGGCGGCCGGGCCGTGGTGCAGATCCGGGAGGGCACCACCCGGCTCTGGATCTACGACTTCGCCCGCGGCACGCTGACGCCTCTCGGCCCGGCCACCGGGAGCAGCCAGGCACCGCTCTGGACGCCCGACGGCACGCACGTGATCTACCGGGGGACGCGCCAGGGAACGCGCAACCTCTACCGGATCCCGGTCGACGGCTCGGGCGAGGAGGAGCGCCTCACCGAGAAGCCCGGCGTGATCCAGTCCCCCACGTCGATCTCGTCGGACGGCCGCCTCCTCCTGTTCGACCAGTCCGGACCGACGGAGCCGGGAGGCGTCGGGCCCTGGGTGCTGCCGCTCGAGGGAGACCGGACGCCGCGCCGCCTCTTCCCGCTGCCGGCCACCGGCAACGACGCCCAGATCTCGCCCGACGGGCGGTGGGTCGCCTACCAGGCGATCGTCTCGTCGCGCCCGGAGGTCTTCGTCGCACCCCTCTCGGGAGCCGGAGAACGGCGCCTCGTCTCGACCGACGGCGGCACGGAGCCCCTCTGGTCCCGGGACGGCCGCGAGCTGTTCTTCCAGAGCGGCCCCCGGCTCATGGGCGTCACCGTGACGCCCGGCGCGACGTTCTCCGCGAGCCTCCCGCGGGTCGTTCACGAAGGCCGGTTCTTCAGGACGATCAACGGGAACACGAGCTTCAGCATCGCGAAGGACGGCGCCCGCTTCCTGCGCATCCAGCCGGTCAACCCGGAACCGGCCATCAAGCGCATCGAGCTCGTGCTCGACTGGTTCTCGGGGCTGAAAAGCAGGGGGAGCACCCGATGAGTCTCTCGCCCGGAACCCGCCTCGGAAGCTACGAGATCACCGGCCCGCTCGGCGAGGGCGGGATGGGCGTCGTCTACCGGGCGACCGACAGCAAGCTGAAGCGCGAGGTCGCGATCAAGGTCCTGCCCGAGGCGTTCGCCGCCGACGCCGAACGCCTCGCGCGCTTCGAGCGGGAGGCGCAGCTCCTCGCCCAGCTGCAGCACCCCAACATCGCCTCGATCTACGGCCTCGAGGAGTCGGGCGGTGTGCGCGCCCTCGTCCTGGAGCTCGTCGAGGGAGAGGATCTCTCCGAGCGTCTGGAGCGCGGCCCGTTCGCCCTCGAGGAGGCCCTCGCCGTCGCCCTCCAGATCGCGGAAGCGCTGGAGGCGGCGCACGAGAAGGGGATCGTCCATCGCGATCTCAAGCCCGGGAACGTCAAGCTCACGCCCGAGGGCAAGGTCAAGGTCCTCGACTTCGGCCTCGCCAAGGCGATGGACGCCCCGCCCGGGTCCGCCTCCGCGGCAGACCTCGCCCGGTCGCCCACGCTGATGAACTCGCCGACGATGACGGTCGCCCAGGGGACGCAGCTCGGCGTCATCCTCGGCACCGCGGCCTACATGAGCCCCGAGCAGGCGAGGGGCGGCACGGTCGACAAGCGCGCCGACATCTGGGCCTTCGGCGTCGTCCTCCACGAGATGCTGACCGGCCGCCAGCTCTTCGCGGCCGACACCGTCAGCGACACGCTCGCCGGCGTCCTCAAGAGCGAGATCGACCTCGCGAAGCTGCCGCCCGCCACACCCCTCGCGGTCCAGCTCCTTCTCCGCCGCTGCCTCGAGCGCAACCCGAAGAGCCGGCTTCGCGACGTCGGTGAGGCACGGCTGGCCCTCGCCGCCATCGAAGCCGGCGACGCCGGAGACGTGCCCGTCGCCCCGGCCCCTCCCGTGCGAACCAGGCGGCGCGAGGTCGTCGCCTGGGGCCTCCTTGCGGCCGCCCTCGTCGCGCTCGTCGCAACGCTCGGCTTCGTACGGGCCACGACGGAATCCCCGCGCGTCGTCCGCTCGTCGCTCCTCCCGCCGGAGAAGGCGAGCTTCGACCACGAGTCGGGCGCGATGGTCCTCTCGCCCGACGGGCGCCGGATCGCGTTCGTCGCACGGACCGGCGACGGTGGAACGATGCTCTGGGTCCGGTCGCTCGACGCCCTCTCGGCCCAGCCGCTCGCGGGGACCGAGAACGCGGCGTTCCCCTTCTGGTCGCCCGACAGCCGCTTCCTCGGTTTCTTCTCCGGCGGGAAGCTCCGGAAGATCGACGCGAACGGCGGCCCGCCACAGGTGCTGTGCCCGGCGGCATCGGGCCGCGGAGGCGCGTGGACCCGCGACGGTACGATTCTCTTCACGCCCACCGCGACCGATCCGATCTTCCGCGTGCCGGCAGCGGGCGGGACCGCCGTAGCAGTGACGACGCTCGACGCGAAGAGCGGCGAGACGTCCCATCGCTTCCCGGAGATCCTGCCCGACGGATCCCACTTCCTCTTCCTGATCGAGGCCGTCGAGAAGCCGGACGATCCGGGCTCGGGCTTCGCCCTCTGGATCGGGTCGCTGGCGTCGAAGGAGCGGACGCGCCTTCTCACGACCAGCTCGTCCGCCCGCTACTCGAAGTCCGGGCACATCCTTTTCCTCAAGGACCGGACGCTCGTCGCGCAGCGCTTCGACGCGACGTCGAGGAGACTCGAGGGCGAGGCGATTCCCGTCGCGGAGGGCCTCTCGCGCACGATCCGCTGGGAGACGACGTTCAGCCTCTCCGAAACCGGCCTCCTCGTGTTTCAGGCGCGGTCCGGCGGGGACGTCTCCCGCCTGGTCCTCCTCGATCGCGACGGACGCGAGCTCGGCACCGTCGGGAAGCCGGCCGACTACCGGGACCCCGCGCTGTCTCACGACGGCCGGCGCGTTGCCGTGGCCGTCCTCGACGCGGCGACCCAGAAGTCCGACGTCTGGATCCTCGACCGGGAGCGGGGCACCTCGACGCGCCTGACGTTCGACCCCGAGGACGACTTCTTCCCCATCTGGTCCCCGGACGATCGTCACGTCTACTTCAACTCGCGGCGGCAGGGAGGCGGCGACGTCTTCCGGAAGCTGAGCTCCGGCATCGGAGCCGACGAGATCGTCTTCGCCGATCCGGAGCTGTCCCTGCTCCGAAACCTGAACGGGGACGGGACGACCGGTTCCCTGATGACCCGTGCGGTCTCGACGAAGACCGGCTGGGACATCCACCTCCTGAGCCTCGCCGACAAGAAGACGACCGTTCTTCTCCAGACTCCGTTCGCAGAGGGCAACCCGATGCTGTCGCGCGACGGGAAGTGGATGGTCTACCAGTCGGACGAGTCCGGGAGGAACGAGGTTTACGTGCGGCGCCTCGACGGCGAGGGCGGGAAATGGCAGATCTCGACCGACGGGGGAACGAGGCCCCGATGGAGCCGCGGAGAGAAGGAGATCGTCTTCCAGACGCCCGACTACGGGCTGTTGACCGTCGACGTCGAGCTGGAGCCGACGTTCTCGGCGTCGGTTCCCCGGCCCTTCATGACCCCCGGTCTCCGGCAGATCCAGGGCTATCAGTACGACGTCTCCCGCGATGGCACGCTCGTCCTCGTGAACCGCGCGGTCGTGCAGGAGAACGCCCCCGTGACGCTCGTCCAGAACTGGACGGAGGCGCTTCCGAAATGAGCCTCTCCCCCGGCTCCCGCCTGGGTCCGTACGAGATCACCGGCCCCCTCGGCGAGGGCGGGATGGGCGTCGTCTACCGCGCGACCGACTCGAAGCTCAGGCGCGAGGTCGCCATCAAGGTCCTCCCCGAGGCCTTCGCCGCCGACGCGGACCGGCTCGCGCGGTTCGAACGTGAGGCGCAGGTCCTCGCCCAGCTCCAGCACCCGAACATCGCCTCGATCTACGGCCTCGAGGAATCCGGGGGCGTGCGCGCGCTCGTCATGGAACTCGCCCCGGGCGAAGACCTCGCCGAGCGGCTGAAGCGCGGCCCGCTCCCACTCGACGAGGCTCTCGCCGTCGCCCGGCAGATCGCCGAGGCGCTGGAGGCGGCGCACGAGAAGGGGATCGTCCACCGGGACCTCAAGCCCGCGAACGTCAAGCTCACCCCCGAGGGGAAGGTCAAGGTCCTCGACTTCGGCCTCGCCAAGGCGATGGACCCGGCCGCAGGCAGCGCGTCCGCGGCCGACCTCGCGCGGTCGCCGACGCTCATGAACTCGCCGACGATGACGGCCGCGCAGGGGACGCAGCTGGGCGTCATCCTCGGCACCGCGGCGTACATGTCGCCCGAGCAGGCGCGCGGCGGCACGGTCGACAAGCGCGCCGACATCTGGGCCTTCGGCGTCGTCCTCCACGAGATGCTCACCGGCCGGCCGCTCTTCGCGGCCGCCACGGTGACTGACACGCTCGCCGGGGTCCTGAAGACCGAGATCGACTACCGCGGCCTTCCGGCCGCGACGCCGCCGCCGATCCGTCGCCTCCTCGCCCGTTGCCTCGAGAGAGACGCGCGCCGCCGGCTGCGCGACGTCGGCGAGGCCCGGGTCGTCCTCGAAGCGCCGCTCGAAGCAGAAGCGGGCCCCGCCACGCCGCCGGCCGCCGCGCGATCCTCGCGCGCGGCCCGTCTCGGCTGGGCCACCGCGGCGCTCTTCGCCGTCGCCGCCGCCGCGCTCGCGTTCCGCGCCTTCGCGCCCGCGCCGCGGCCGCCGCTCCTCAGGTTCGCGATCTCGACGGCCTCCGGCGCTTCGATCGTGGCCGGCGCGGGGAACTCGGCGATCTCCCCCGACGGCCGTCGGGTCGTCTTCGTCGGCAGCGCCAGCGAGGGGGGGCAGGGCCTCTGGCTCCAGGAGCTCGACCAGGTCCGCGCGCGCTACCTCGCCGGCACCGAGGGCGCCACGTACCCCTTCTGGGCGCCCGACAGTCGGAGGATCGGCTTCTTCGCCAAGGGGAAGCTGAGGAAGGTCTCGATCGGCGACGGGCGGGTCGAGGCGATCTGCGACGCCCTCGAGGGCCGCGGCGGGAGCTGGGGACGCGCCGGGACCATCGTCTTCGCGCCCGCGGTCACCGGCGGGCTCTCGGCGGTCTCCGAAGGCGGAGGCTCGCCAAAACCGGCGACCCGGATCGAGAACGCCGAGGAGGAGATTTCACACCGCTTCCCCTCCTTCCTCCCCGACGGCGTCAAGTTCCTCTACATCGCCGATCCCGGCGCCGACAGCGACCAGGGGCGCGGCTACCTCGCCTCGCTCGACGGGGGCGAGAGGCAGCTCCTCCTCCGGACTCGCCGCGCGCCGGTCTACGCCGCGCCCGGGTACCTGATCCACGCGACGGACGAACGCCTCGTCGCCCAGGCGTTCGCCCCGAAGACGGGCGAGCTCCACGGCGAGCCCATCCGGCTCGAGGAGGCCACGCCCACCTACGTCAACACGCAGGACCGCGTCGCCTCCGTCTCCGACTCGGGGGCGCTCCTCGTGCCGACCGTCGGAACGGCGGGGACGAAGGTCGCCTGGCTCGATCGCCGGGGGCGGCTCGTCGGCGAGATCCCGCTCCCGCGGGAGAACTTCGCTTCCCCCGCCCTCTCTCCCGACGGCCGCCGCCTCGCGGTCTACTCGGACGGACCGAAGGACTCGCAGTCGGACCTCTGGGTCGTCGACCTCGCGACCGAGCAGGCGAGCCGGCTCACGTTCGCCGCGGGGGTCGAGCGCTTCCCCGTCTGGTCCCCCGACGGCTCCCGCCTCGCCTTCCAGACGAACCGCTCCGGCGTCTTCGACGTCTGGGCTCGCTCTTCGGCCGGGGGCGGCGCCGAACGCGCCCTCTACGCCTCGCCCACGGCGTGGAAGATCGCCCGCAGCTGGATCGGCGACGTCCTCGTGTTCGAGTCGGTGGAGAAGGACACCGGCTTCGACATCTGGCTTCTCCGTCCGGGCGTCCCCGACGAGCCCCCCTTCCCCCTGGTCAGCTCGCCCGCGAGCGAGACCGACCCGAAGATCTCCCCCGACGGCCGCTGGCTCGCCTTCGCCTCGAACGAGTCGGGAAGGCAGGAGATCTACGTCGTCTCGCTCCCCGAAGGAAAGACCCGGTACCAGGTGACGACGGACGGGGGGAGGCACCCGATCTGGACCCGCGAAGGCCGGGAGCTCTTCTACCTGACGACGAGCAACTCCGTCGCCGCGGTCCCGGTCACGACCGGAGAGACGCTCTCGTTCGGCTCCCCGGTCACCCTCTTCCCGCAGCCGCGGCCCAACTGGGGCACCGGCACCGACCAGGCGATCTTCGACGTGACCGCCGACGGCAGCCGGGTCGTCGTCCTCGTCCCCGAGAACGAGGGGAGCCAGACGCTCGTCGTCGTGACCGACTGGCTGGCGGAGCTGAAGCAGGGTGAGTCCCGGTGATCGGCTCGCACCTCGGGCGCTGAGGGTCTCGTTTTCGGGCGACTCTGGCCAGGAGATCCCGCGCCGCCTCTCCGTTGGACCTCGTCGCACCGAGCCGGTGCAGCCGCGCCCGGACCTCGTGCTGGAGCTCGGACCGGTCGTCGTCGAGACCTCGCAGGATCTCCCCGACGGGGAGCATGGGGATCGAGCGCGGCGGAGCCGCCGCTGACCGGACGTGGCCGGGATCCGGTGGACGGCCTCGCCGCGATTCAGTAGTTCACGACCTGGCTCGACGGGACCGTCCCGATCCGGGTCCCGGGGACAGTCATCAGCGGGTGAACGATCTTCGTCCCTTCCGTGACGGACGGTCCCGTCGCCACGCCGTGCCACCCCTGCTGGTCACGCGACTTCGTCTGGAGGAGGAGCCGGTCCAGCACGCTCACCCAGCGGGCCGGATCGACGCCGAGGACCGCAGGGACCCGCCGCGCCAGCTCGGCTTCGGCCATGGCCTGAGCCGCGGCCGGCGTGCTCGCCGGTCCGAACCGCCGTCCCACGAGAGCGTTGATCGTGTCGGCGACGAGCTGGTAGGAAAGGGCGAAGGCGCGGGCCGCATCCGCGAGGTGCTCCTCCTCGCCCTGGCGAATGAGGGCGGACATCTGCGGGCTGACGCGCCAGTAGTGCGTGAAGGTCCGGCCACCGATCTGCTGCGTCATTCCGGGCCTGACGTGATCGCCGGGCCCGGGATAGAAGCACTCGTGCGTGGCGTCCCGTGCGGCCGTTCGCTCGACCTCGGCGAAGTGCTCCACCGCCGTGCCTCGCCTCTCGGCGACATTTCGAGTCCTGAACACGGGCGGCGTGAACGCCGCGGCGCTCTTGGTCTTCGTCAGTCCCGCGGTGGAGCCCAGGGTCGAGAGGCCCGAGCGCCGGACGATGTCGGACATCCCGCCCGGGGCAGCCTGAAGCGTCGCCGTTCCCGCCATGACGTCCTCCCGGCGAGCCGCCTCGTCTCGCGCAGGGCTCGCAACAGGAGAATAGACGGATTTGAGAATGCGTGTCAGATAACAGAGCCGAAACGGGGTCAGGTCTGCCTTCTACGCTCTACGTGCAGGTGGGGGTCAGGTCTACCTTCTACACTCTACGGCGTACCGTAGAGTGTAGAAGGTAGACCTGACCCCCCTTCCAAGCTCAGTGGCGGCGGCCGCCTCCGCCCGAGCCCCCGCTCGGGCCGCGGCTGCCGGACGACCCGCGCGAGGCTCCGCCAGCGGCAGACCTCTGCGAGCCGCCACCCCCGACGCTGCGACCCGAACCGGACGGCGACGGGCCCCGAGGCGCCGTCTGGAACCCGCGGGACGGGGCCGAGGGCGCGTGCGAACGTGTCGGAGCCGAGTAGCCGTGCGACGAGGACGGGCTGCGCGACGAGGAGCCCAGGCTTCTCGGCGGCGACGCGGCGTCGCGCGGGGACGTCGTCATCCGGCGCGGCGAGGTGGAGAGGCTGCGGGGCGGCGAGGACGGGCTGCGCGAAGCGGAGCCCGAGTACCCGGACGATGACCGCTGGCCCGGCGACGTCGTCGGCGGGCGGCGTCCCTGCGTCGACGTCGAGCTCCACCCGCGATCGGCGCCTTCGCCGCGAGTTCGCGGCGCGACCGCTCCGCCGCCCGAGCGCCACCCCTGATCCGCCCCGGCGCGGGCATCCTGACCCGTCCCGACGCGAGGTCCCGACGAGACCGCGCCGCCTCGGGACCGCCAGCCTTCATCTCTCCCGGTGCTCCGGGAACCCGGGGACATCGCCCGGCCCCCGGTCGGCGACGTCGCCAGGCTTCCGGCGCGCCGCGAGGGCCCAGGACCGGTCAACGTGGACCGGGACGCCTGCGACCCGCCGCGACCGCTCCCCGCGCCCCGTGCGGTCGAATAGGGAACGCCCTTGCGGTTCCCCGGGTCGTGCTTCCACGTTTCCCGGCCACCCGAGCTTCCCTTCCCGTACCCGCCGTCGTGGCCGCCTTTGTGCCGACCGTGGTGGCCGCCGTGGTAGGCGTCGTGCCGGCCGTACTTGTAGCCGCAGTGCCGGAAGAAGGCGTTGTTGACCCAGATGGACCCTCCGTACCAGTTCGGGCCCCAGCCCCATCCCCAGCCCCACGACCAGCCGCCGAACCAGAAGCCGACATTGACCGCCGGGCCGTAGCCGTAACCGTAGCGGTAGGAAAGGGGCGGGTAGGCCCCCCAGGCCGGCGCCCCCCAGACGTAGTAGGGGTCGTAGACCGGCACGTAGATCACCTGGGGATCGGCCGGCACGATCTCGATCACGGTCCGCCCTTCCTCGGCCACGGCGGAGACCACCTGCTGCGGATTGGAGGAGAGACGCCCCGCGGCCTGCGCCCGGGCGCGCAGGTCCTGCACCGCCTCCATCACGTCCGCTTCCTGCGCGAGGAAGGCGTTCCCGAGGGCCGTCGTCCACTGGACGTCCTCGTTCAGCGTCGCCAGGGCATCCGGGAAGGCCACGAGACCCTGGACGCTGGCGTCCCACGGCTGCTGGCGGGCCGCGTCCATGAGCTCCTGCCCCTGCAGGTGCCCGTTCCTGTCGAGCCACTGCTGCGCCTGGACGACGTCCAGCGGGTAGGTGCTCGCCACGAGGACCTGGCTCAGGAGCGAATCCGGGTAGAGGGCGATGGGGGCCACGAGGTCCGCCAGCTGGGCCGGCGTCTGCCGCTGGACCTGCATCGAGGCCGGGTCCACGAACCTCGCGGCCGGCGCCAGTTCCTGGCCCCGGGCGAAGTAGGGAGTCGCCACCATCGCCGCCAAGAAGAGGATCTGTCGCGCCGTCCGGTTTTCCATGTGACCTCCAGCCCTGCCTGAGACCTTTCGTTGACCGGACTCCGCCATGGGGAAGCGCCAGGGCGCCGCGTTCCGCATGGTCCCGCCAAGGACGACCGCAAGACCCGCGCCAGCGCCGGTGTAGCTTCGAGGATACGCTGCGTGCCCGGCTCTTCCCCCGAAAGGACTTTTTGCGGGCGACCGCCGATCGTGGTGTCATGACGCAGCGCGGCAACGAGAGGGAGAGACGACATGGCGCTGGTCCATCTCGCACACATGATCCGGGAATCGGCGACGCGTTTCGGCCCGCGGGAAGCCATGCGCCATCGCGACGCCCGGGGGTGGCATTCCATCACCTACGCCGAGCTCTCCTCGCGCGTCGAGGCGATGGCGCGCGCGCTCGTGAGCGCCGGCGTCGAGGCCGGCGACCGGGTCGCCATCTTCGCGCCCAACGGCCCCGACTGGGCCATCGCCGACTTCGGCATCCTGACGGCCGGCGCGGTCGGCGTGCCCATCTACGCCACGGACACCGCCCGGCAGGCGGAGCAGGTCTTCCTCGACGCCGGGGCGAAGCTCCTCTTCGTGGGTGGCCAGGAGCAGCTCGACAAGGCCGTGGCCTTCGAGTCGGGCGCGCCCGCGCTCGTGGCGTTCGACCCGGCGACGCGCCTCTCGGGCCCGTGTTCCTCGTCGCTCGCGGACTTCCTCGCCCGTACCACGCCCGGGAGCGCGGCCCAGGTCGAGGCCCGTCTGGCCGCGGCGAAGCTCGAGGACCTCGCCACGATCATCTATACCTCGGGGACCACGGGTGACCGCAAGGGCGCCATGCTGACCCACGCCAACTTCGCCTCGCAGTTCCGCGCCCTCGACGAACGCTTCGAGTTCGGCCCCGAGGACCGCAGCCTCTGCTTCCTGCCGCTCAGCCACGTCTACGAGCGGGCCTGGTCCTACTTCGTCTTCCGCTCCGGTGCGACGAACGCGTACCTTCGGGATCCCAAGGACGCCGTCGCCGCCATGCCCGAGGTTCGGCCCACGGCGATGGTCAGCGTCCCGCGGCTCTACGAGAAGGTCTATTCCGCCATCCAGGGCCGCGTTTCCAAGAGCCCGCCCCTGCGCCGGCGCCTCTTCCGCTGGGCCCTCGAGACGGGCTCGGCCTTCGAGCACGCGAGCCGGAGCGGCCGCCGGGTGGGTTCGGCGCTCCGGATGAAGCACAGGCTCGCCGACAGGCTGGTCCTCTCGAAGGTCAGGGAGGCCGTGGGCGGCGACAAGAAGTTCTTCTCGGCCGGCGGGGCGCCTCTCTCGAAGGAGATCGAGGAGTTCTTCCTGTCGGTGGGACTCCTCGTCTGCCAGGGCTACGGCCTCACCGAGACCTCGCCCATGGTCACCTGCAACGCGCCCGGCGCCTTCCGCTTCGGAACCGTCGGTCGCCCCATACCGGGCTGCGAGGTGCGCATCGGGGATGCGGGCGAGGTGCAGGTCCGCGGCGACAACGTGATGAAGGGCTACTGGGGCAAGCCCGCCGAGACCGCCGCCGTCTTCGAGGACGGCTGGTTCAAGACCGGCGACGTCGGCGTCCTCGAGCCGGACGGCTTCCTGCGCATCACGGACCGCATCAAGGACCTCATCATCACCTCGCAGGGCAAGAATGTCGCGCCCCAGCGCGTCGAGGGGATGCTCGCCGGTCACCCCCTGCTCGAGCAGGTGGTGGTCCTCGGTGACCGGCGCACGTTCCTCAGCGCCCTCGTCGTGCCGAACTTCCCGGCGCTCGAGGAGCGCGCGAGGAAGGACGGGATCCCCTTCGCCTCGCGCGAGGAGCTCGTGAACCGCCCCGAGGTCGAGGCCATCTACGAGCAGGTCCTGCGCGAGCGCTCGGGCGAGCTCGCCGGCTACGAGCAGATCAAGCGCTTCAAGCTGCTCTCCCGCGAGCTCTCGCAGGAGGCAGGAGAGCTCACGCCCACACTCAAGGTGAGGCGGCGCGTGGTCGAGCAGCGCTACGGCGACGTCATCGACGCCCTGTACACGGCCGAGAGGCGGGGCTGAGCCGGGAGGACGAGATGAAGACAGCCGTTGGCATCAGCCTGGGCTCGGGCGAGCACAACTTCGAGCTGGAGACGGACTTCCTCGGGCAGCGCCTGAAAGTCTGGCGCCTGGGAACGGACGCCAGCACGACGAAGACCGTGAAGCTGCTGAAGGCGTGGGAGCGGCACGCCGACGCCATCGGCATCGCCGTCGCGAAGGACAAGTACGCGCTCCCCTCGCGGCGGGCCATCGACGACGACATCAGCCTGCTGACCGGCGCCGTGACCCGGGTTCCGGTCACCACGGGGGCGCGCCTCGCCGACATCCTCCAGGAGTGGGCCGTCCGGCACGTCCAGAACGCGCTCGGCTCCTTCTTCACGAACGCCAACGTCCTCTTCTTCTCCGGGATGTCGAACCTCAAGCTCGCGCAGACGATGCGCGAGTACACGCAGAACGTCAGCTTCGCCGACCCGCTGCTCCAGCTCGGCATCCCCAAGCTCCTGACGTCGCTCGACGCCCTCCGGCTCTACTCCGCCGGCGCCCACCACGTCCTCGACTGGGCGCTCCCCGGCGTCCTGGCGTCGGACCCGGTGAAGGAGTGGAACCGGTTCCTCCTGCGCAAGGCGATCCACGGGGCGACGGTCGTCGTGGCTCCGGTGCAGGACCTCGACAACTTCAACCGCGAGGACCTCGACGGCAAGACCGTCGTCACCTCCACCGTGAGCGACGAGCGTCTCGCCCGGCTCGGGGAGAAGGGCGTGGCGATGGTCGTCGACGGCTCGCCCTTCCTCTTCGACCACGTCATCGCGCCCAGCCTCCTCGACGCCATGATCATCGCGGCGACAGGCAAGCGCCCCGGGCAGATCCTCGAGGACGACTACCTCGAGATCCTCACCCGGCTCGAGGTCGAGCCGCGGATCCTCTACCCGAACGGATACCGGCGCGTCAACCGCTTCGCCTTCGTCATCCACCCGCTCTCGCAGGAGTACTTCAAGCAGGTCAAGCCGATCGAGCTGCTCTCCCACGTGTCCCCGCCGGTCTTCATGGACACGCTGGAGAAGGCGATGGCCTACCTGCCGCCCTTCGTCTACTCGAAGGTGACGGGCATCAAGTCGCCCACGGGCGTGGAGGCCGAGGGCTGGCTCATCTCCGTCGGCGGGACGCCGAAGGAGATCATGAGCCACGACCCGGAGTTCACCTACCGCCGCCTGCTGGAGGCCGCGGACATCGCCAGGCAGCTGGGCGCCCAGATCATGGGCCTCGGAGCCTTCACGAAGGTCGTGGGCGACGCGGGCGCCACGGTCGCGAAGCGCGCGCCCCTGCCGATCACCACCGGCAACAGCTACAGCGCCTCCGGCGCGCTCTGGGCGGCGCGCGACGCGCTCCTGAGGCTCCGGCTGATCCCCCCTCCGAAGCCCGACGGGAAGATCGCGATGAAGGCGATGGTCGTGGGGGCCACGGGGGCCATCGGTTCGGTCTGCGCCCGCCTGCTGGCGATGGCCGCGGACGAGGTCTACATGGTCTCGCCCGAGACGGCCAAGCTCCTCTCGGTCAAGGAGTCGATCCTCCGGGAGACACCCGACGCGAAGCTCTTCCTCTCGTCGCGCGCCGACAAGGACGTCGCGGAGATGGACGTGATCGTCACCGCGACCTCGGGCGCCGGCAAGAAGGTCCTCGACATCATGAAGGTCAAGCCCGGGTGCGTGATCACCGACGTGGCGCGCCCGCTCGACCTGCCCCCGAGCGAGGTGGCCAGGCGCCCGGACGTCCTGGTGATCGAGTCCGGCGAGATCGAGCTCCCCGGGGACGTCGCGATGCGGAACATCGGGCTCCCGAAGAACGTCGCCTACGCCTGCCTCGCCGAGACGATCGTCCTCGCGCTGGAAGGGAAGTTCGAGAGCTACACGGTGGGCCGCGACATCGAGTGGGAGAAGGTCCGCGAGATCTACCGCCTCGGCCTGAAGCACGGGATGAAGCTCGCCGCCATCTCCGGCGTGAACGGCCCCTTCACCGACGCCGACATCGAGCGCGTCCGCGAGCTGGCGCTCGCCGCGCGGGCGAAGGCCGCGGCGGCGCGGGAGCCGGTGAAGGGGGCGCGTCCGGCCCCCGCCCGGAAGCGCGCGACGGCGGCGACGGCCGCGAAGACCGCGACGAAGAGAAGAACGGCGAAAGCGCAGGCAGGAAAGGCCTCCGCCACGAGCCGCCGGCAGGCGCCGGCGCCGAAGCGGCGCGCCCGATAGCCGCCCCCCGCTACGCCGGGGCCTCCCCGGAGGCCCTCTCGGGGCCCTTCTCCCGCGCCGCCGCGCCGTCGCCCTCGAGGGCCATCGCCCGCTCGAGGGCCTTCCCCATCGCCGCCGTCAGGGGAAAGAACGTGACGGTCGCGCGGCCCTTGCGGCTCCTGGCGTGAAGGACGAAGCCGGTGACGCGCCTCGCGAGGACGGGCGTGCCGTCGGCCCACGAGACCCGCGCGACCCGCGTGCGGAACCAGCCGCGGCAGGCGAACACGGCTCCCCCCGGGACGAGCGCCACGAAGCCCGGCATCCACCGCGGGATTCCGGGCAGCGCCGTCGCGTAGGCGGGGAGGACGAGACTCCGCTCTCCCGGGCGGACCCCCTCGTCGGCAAACGCGACGGTCACGGGCTCGGGCAGGTGCGACGCGTCGAGGCCGGCGAGGTCGCGGTCGAGAACCTTGTGCCGGAGGAGGTATCCGGCCGCCGCCAGGCGCGACTTCGTGAACCTCCAGCCGAGGGGAGCCACGAGGGCCAGGAGCGCCAGTCCGACGACGACCACCGCGAGCGTCGCCACCGGGTACGCGAGGGCGAGGGGCGCGAGGGTGAACGCCGCCGCGTCCTCGAGGAGGCTGAGGCCGACCCCGACGCCCGTCGCCTGCCCCCCCGCGCCCGTGCTCGCGAGACGCGTCCCCGCCTTGCCGGCGTGCGCCGAGAGGGTCACACCCCCGGCGAGGAGGAGGAGCGGGATCTCCAGGGCCTGGGACATGTTCGTCTCCGAGACCGCGGTCCAGGCGATCAGGACACCTCCCAGGGGCCGAATGAAGGTGTGGAGGGCGTCCCAGGCGTGGTCCACCGCCGGCACCTTGTCGGCCAGGAACTCCACCACGTAGAGCACCCCGGCGACGGCGAGGACGGCCGGGTGCGCGAGCGCCGCAAGCCCCTCCAGCCCGGGAGGCATCTGGACCCAGCCGAGGCGAACCGCCAGGCCCGTCATCAGGACGGTGGCGTAGAGGTTCAGGCCCGCCGTGAAGCTGAGCCCCAGCGTCGTGCCCAGAAGCGTCAGAGTCTCCATCCGCCGGCTCCTCGAGGCCGCCCGCGGTTCGGGCGGCCCCGGGAATGGTATCTCCGCGACCCGGAGCGGCGTCTTCCGGCCGGCCGAAGTCTGCGTGTCAGAATTCCCCCGACCCGGAATGAGGAAACGACGAGTACTCGCGATCTCCGCGCTGAAGGGAGGCGTCGGAAAGACGACGACGGCCGTCAACCTGGCGGCCGCCTGCGCGCGAGCGGGGCGGAACGTGCTCCTCGTGGACGTCGATCCGCAGGGGTGCGCGGGAACCGCGATCGGGCTCGACGGCGAAACGGGGCTCGACGCCTGGCTCGTCGGCGAGGCGGCGTTCGAGGACGTCGTCGTGCGCGAGAGCCGGCCCGGCCTCGACGTCGTCCCGGCGGGGGCCCGGCTCCTCGCGGCGGAAGACCGGCTGCGCGAGAAGGGGAAGGAGAAGCGGCGCCACCGGCTCGAGCGACGCCTCGCCGACCTCGAAGGCGAGACGTACGACGTCGTCCTTCTCGACTGCCCCCCCTCGGCCTCGCTCCTCCTCGAGAACGTCTTCCTCGCCGCGCACGAGCTGGTCCTGCCCGCCAAGCTCGACCCGCTCTCGCTCCCCGCCCTCGAGCGGACGAAGCGCTTCGCGGCGGCGATCGACGCGGACCGGCCGAAACCCCTCCGGATCGACGGCGTCCTGCCGACGTTCTACGACCTGAGGACCCGCGTATCGGACGAGACGCTCGACGCGATCCGCGAGAAGTTCACGAGGATCCTGTCCCCCATCCGGATCAACGCGGCGCTCGCCGAGGCGCCCCGGACGGGGAAGACGATCTACGAGCTCGACGCCTCGTCGCGGGGCGCCGTCGACTACGCGCTCCTCGCCGAGGACCTCGGCCTCGCCTGAGCCCGCCCCGGGACGGCGTCCCGGGCGGCGAACCGGCCTTGCAGGGCCTGCGCCGGGCGACGCTCCCCGGATCAGCCGGCGAGAAGCGCCACGGCCCCGGCGGCGATGACGGCCCCCGTCGCCACGAGGACCGGCTTTCTCAGGGACGCTCCGCCGAGCACGGCCACGAGGACGCACTTCGTGAGCGTGTTGCTCAGCGCGGCGACGACGATGGCCGTCACGGCCACCTCGGGGCTCCCGGTGCGCGCGTACTGCGCCATCGAGAGCGTGATGGCGTCGACGTCGGTGAGCCCCGCCAGCGCCGCGACGACGTAGACGCCCGCGCCGGGGAGGCGTCCCTGGGCGAGCTTCACGACGAGGAGGACGAGCGCGAAGAAGGCCGCGAACTTCGCCGCGGACGTCAGGCTGAACGGGTTTGTCAGCGGGACGCCGGGGGCGGCCTGCGGCGCCACGCGCCGGTCCCGCGCGCCCTGCCAGAAGAAGTACGCCGCCGCGGCGAGGGCGGCGAGCCCCATCGCCGAGAACGGCACCGCCACCCGGCCGACGAGGTCGCGGTTCACGACGAGGACCTCGACGAGGACCCGGGCGAACATGACGGCCCAGGCGACGAGGATGCCGCTCGCGAGGGCGGCCGCCGGGGCGTTCTCCCCTTCTTCCCGGCTCCTCCTCGCGAAGGAGAGCGTCACCGCGGTCGACGACGCGAGGCCCCCCGTGAGGCCGGTCAGCGCGGCCCCCTTGTCGGCGCCGAGGAGCCGGGTCGCGGCATAGCCGACGAGCGACAGCGCGGAGATGAGGAGGACGAGCTTCCAGAGCGAGTAGGGGTTGAGCGCGCCCCACGGGTCGACGGCCCGGTTCGGCAGGAACGGCAGGACGATGAAGGTGGCGACGAGGAGCCTGAGGCCGGCGTAGACGTCGGGCCAGCCGAGCTTGCGGATCAGCGTGTGGAGCGGGTCCTTGTAGGCGAGCGTGGCCGCAGTCGCGATCCCGAGGACGCCCGCGAGGGCCGGATAGCCGAGCGTGACGAGGGCGCCGAGGAGGGAGACGACGAGCGCGGCAGCCTCGGTCGTCAGACCGATCGACTCGGACCTCGCCCGCGACTCCTGGACGTACCCGGCGACGACGGAGGCGACCACCGCGGCGAGCGTCGCGACCAGGATCCACGGCGACGCGAGCCGGATCGCGAGGAAGCCGCCGAGGGCCCCCAGCTCGGCGTAGAGGATGAAGGTCCGGAGGCCGTGCGCCCCCACGCCTCCTTCCTCCGCCATTCGCTTCTCCCTCTCGATCCCTATGAGAGCGCCGATCAGGAGCGCGAGGGCGAACGACTGCACGGTGGCGAGGTCGAGGCTCATCACCATTCGACGGAGCCTACCGCAGGGAAGCTCCCGACACCCGGCCCGGCGAGGACCTCGGGCTCGCCTGACTCGGCGGGCGCCGCGACGTCTCGATCGCCCTGGCGATCCACCCCTGCACCGGCACGTCGGGTGTCGCGACGAGGTCGAAGGCGAGCTCCAGGGCGCGACGGTTCACGGCCCACACGTCCGGGGCGGATTGACGGGTGGGACCCGCCAGGGCGAAGCAGAACCACGCGTCGGGGCGCTGGCCGATCCGCAGGCGCAGCTCCACGCGTGCGTTCCCGGAGGTCCTCTCGCCGACCCCTTCCCACGCCACGTTGAAGGCGGCCGGCGGCCGAATCGGCGCAAACGGAATCGGCGGCCCCTCGAACCCGGCGGCGGTCAGCCCGGCGAGGAAGCCGTCGACCACCGGGCGCAGATCCGGCCGCGCGGCTCGCGAAACGACCGCGAGATCGATCCTTCCCGCGACCCGGTCCTGCAGCCTGCTCACGAGGCTCGCCGAGAAGACGTCCGGCCCGGCGTCCGGCCCGTCGACCTGCCAGGAATCGGGATAGAACAGCAGGAAGTCGCTCGGCGATTTCCGCGCCAGAGTGCCAAGCGCCTCGGCGCAGTGCCACGTACCGGGCTCGAGGAAGCGGAGCCCGGCTGCAACCACGGACAGGCGGTCGGCCCACTGATCGTAGGTTTCCTCGGTGGCCGCGGCGTGCAGGACGAGCATCCTGCTGCCTCGCTTCTCGGTGGAACGCCTCAGGACGAGTCTTCCGCGCTCGGTCCTGCGCCGGGTGAGGACGTCGATCGAGCGGCCATCCGGCGAGTCGATCTCGCGACGATGGAGGATCTCCTCGCCGCTGCGCTCGAGGTCGGGCAGGAGCAGGTCCGCCGGGGCGACGTCCCGCTCGAGGAGCCGCCCGGTCACCACGATCTCGGCTTCCGGCCCCTCGGTCGGCCGGTACCGTGCCAGGAAGGTCAGCGGTTCTTCCCGGGAAGGCGCCTTGCCGGCCTCCCCGAGGCGGTCCCACTTCTCGGGCAGCGGGAGGCCGAAGTGGTAGCGACGCCCCGCCGGCCCCGTCTCGTCGTGCCAGCGGAATCCGGGTTGGCCCGACCTGGGTTCGTCGAGGCTCTTGACGGGGAACGGATAGCCGCCGCTCATACCGTCGCCCGCCGTTCTCAACCGATCCGTACGGTGGGACAGCCCGCAGCGATCTCGTTCGGGATGCCCGCGTTCGTTCCGGCGCCCGCGTCGCGCCAGGGGTTCGGGATCGTCAGCTCGATGCGGAAGCCGGGGAGCGGATCGACGGCCAGCCCGGTCCGGAGGTGAATCGCCTGTTCCTCCTGGTCGTAGGACCACCCCTGCTCGGTCTCTGCCCCCAGCGCCAGTCCCCCGTCGACGGACAAGTCGAGCCGGGCGACCCGGGCGTCGATCAGGAGCCTGCCCTGCGTGTTGAACGCATCCGCCGTTGCGTGCCCCTCGATGCCGGCGCCCGTCTCCCGGCCGCTGTCCCCCCACTGGCCTCCTCCCCGCGCCTGAACCCGGGGCCCTCGCGCCTGGCCTTCGATGGCGACTACGGGTCGGTCGGCCGGGCCGACTTGACCGGTCATCTGGCCGCGGAACAGCCCGGCCTCTCCTCCCACCTCGACGCTGCCCCCAGGCATGCCGGAAGAGTCGCCGTGCGCGTGCCCGTCTACCTCGTAGTAGGGGCCCCGGAGATCGCCGGAGATGGAGACAGGGACGCCGAAGGGGCTCCACTCGTTCGAACGGCTGCCCTGAACGACCGCGCCCGAGCTCTGGAAGCTGTCCGCGGTCCCGTCGTCGTCCCTGTCGGAATCGAACGGTTCGATCTGGCCCGGCACTCCCGCTCCCGCGACGCCGACCGTGTTGCAGTCGCACGAGTCGCCCATCCTCGCCGCCGCCTTGCGCTCGATGCGAACGGTCCGGGAGCCTTCGGTCACGACGCCGCCGAGGTGCGGAGTCCCAGCCTCGGTCGTCAGCGGGCAGGTGTGCGGGTCGTCGATGCGCGCGGCGGGCTGGCCGCCGATGCGCACCGTTCTCGAGCCGGCGGTAACGACGCCGCCGTGCGTCGTGGCGTCGGTCCTTCTGGCGGCGAGGGCGGGGGGCACGCTGCGCCTCCTTCCTCAGATCCCCGAGTCGGAGCAGGACTTCTGCCCCGTCTCGGCGTCGTCGGCGCCGGAGGGCGCCCGGGGCGCCGCTTCCTCCGCCACGAACACCGCCCCGGACTCCGGCAGGTCCGGCGTGATCGGTATGGCGCTGCTCTGAGAGCAGTTGATGTCCACGGCGGGCGACTCGATCTCGATCCTCCCGTCCCTGATCATCACGTAGCTCCGCCCGCACCTCAGGTAGACGGAGGACGACCCTTCGACGTAAGCCTCCTCGGCGACCACGCTCAGGCGCCTGGCCCGGAACGTCGCGTCGGCGTCGACGGCGGCGTTCACGTTCTGGCTCACCTGTATCCTGCAGTCCCCCGAGATCTGCGACGCCGCGGTCCCGTCGACGACCAGGTCGCTGTCGGCCCGCAGGTGCTCCTTCTTCGCCCCCTTCACGACGAGGTCCTGCGTCTCCTCCACGGTCAGGCGCATCGCCCCGCCGACCTTCACCTGCATCTCGCCGCCCACGGTGACGTGCCGGCTCCCGCTGGCCTTCTCGAGGTGGTCGCCCGAGTCCTCGCTCCCCACCGTCAGGTGTCGGCTGCCGCCGACGCTCACCATGCTGCTGCCGCAGACCTGCTCGTCCATGTTTCCCTGGGAATGGATGAAGACCTGTTCCTTCCCCTTCGTGTCGTCGAAACGGAGCTCGTTGAAGCCCTCGCCGCCCGTGGTCGTGTTCGACTTCACGCCCGAGACCTTGTTGTCGTTCTCGTGCTTGTCGTCGGGGCCGTCCCCGAGGTAGGGCGGCATCTGGTCGGCGTTGTAGACGGAGCCGACGATGACGGGACAGTCGGGGTCCCCCTCGTGGAACGCGACGAGGACCTCCTGCCCGATCCGGGGCCAGAACGAAGCCCCCCAGCGGCGGCCCGCGAAGAGCTGCCCCACCCGGATCCAGCAGGAGCTGTTCGCGTCCTTCTTCCCCTCGCGGTCCCAGTGGAACTGCACCTTCACGCGGCCGTACTTGTCCGTGAAGACCTCCTCGCCGCTCGGTCCGACCACGACCGCCGACTGCGTCCCCGCGATGACCGGTTTCGGCGTCGTCCGCGGCGGCCGGAACCGGATGTCGGCGGGAAAGCAGCGGAACGACGCCGCGTAGCGGATCTCGGCCACCCCCGACCTGTAGTCGCCCGTCTCCTCCGCGTCGTGGGTCGTCTCGAGGACGACGTACGAGCCGTCTGCGTTGAAGTGCCTCGAAAGGTCGAAGCGGTGCCCGGCGCGCATCTGCTTGCAGCTCGACTTGCCCGAGATGCGGATGGCCGGGGCGGTCTCCTCGTCCATCCGGATCGTCGCCGTCCGTTCGTTGTCGCGGAAGATCTTCTGGATGTCGTCCTGGCGGTCTCCTCCTCCCGGCTCGACCCCGTCGAATCGCTGGGCGTAGCCCCCGGGCCAGTCGTAGAGCTCGAGCTTGTCGTTCCCGCCCACCTTCAGCTTGTGGGTGACGGTCCCGACCCGGACCGAGGCGACCGTCGGCTCTTCCGCCTCGAGGTGCCTGTGGGGAAGCTCGAAACAGTGGTCCCAGAGGGTCACCTTGCCCGACCGCATCTCCTGGTACTTCTCCCAGGCGTAGATCCTCTCCTCTGCCCGCAGGCCGCCGGCGAGCTCCTCGTACTCGATCGTCGTCTCCCCCGGGACGTCCGCGTGGCCCTCCGTCGTGTCGGCCACGACCATCTGGTGGCTGCCGTCGCCGTGCTTGAAGTAGTAGTAGACGCCCTCCTCCTCCATGAGACGGCTCGCGAAGGCGAAGTCGGTCTCGCGGTACTGGACGCAGTAGTCCCGCGGCTCGTACCGGCCGTTCAGCTTGTAGTCGACGTCGAACCCCTTGAGCACCTTCCTGAGGATCTCCGGGACCGTCATCTGCTGGAAGATCCGGCTCTGCGCCTTCCGCGTGAGGAGCCAGAGCTCCGGGACGAGCGAGAGGCGGTAGGTGAGGAAGTACTCGTCCCGGCGGCCCTGGGCCACCCCGTTGCAGAGACCGTTGAGATAGGTCGGCGACTCGTCGTCCCCCATCTTCAGCTTGACGGTCACCTTCTTGCCGAGGAGCTTATCGAACACGACCTTTGCGTTCTTCTCCGCGATGGCGAGGACCTCGAGCTCGAAGAGCGTCGAAAGGCCCTCGTGACCCGTGAGCCCCTTGAAGAGGAGAACGTCCTTTCCGAGGGGTGTCTGGACGGAAATCTTCCGGTTGTCCTGGGTGTACTCGCCCATCGGCTAACCCCTTCCCGGTCGGGGGGCGAAGCGCCCGCCGGCCCGAGGCTGGACCTGCACCGAGACTCGACCTGTGAGGCGATTCTGAATTCTACGCTTCAGACCGCCAGGGGGCGTCAAGTCCAGGGCCGCTGGCGGGTGACGACGAGCTCGTTCGCCTCGAGCCTGCCGCGCCTGTCCGAGCGGACGAGCTCGAGCAGGTAGCGGCGTCCCCCCACCGTGAAGGAAGCGGGAGCGACTTCGCCCGTTCCGGAGCTCCAGGAGACGGTGAGCGTCTCCGAGCCGGAGTCGACGCGAAAGTCGTGGTAGTGAAAGCCGCGCGGGTACTCGGGAAACGACACGTGCCGCTCGCCCACGAACGTCAGGACGAAGTGGCGAAACCGGATCGGCGAGTTCTCGCGGAAGACGGCCTTTGCGCCGTACGGCACGGGCCGGGGGCCCGGGGCGCCGCAGCCGCCGGCGAGGAGCAGGGGGAGCAGGGCGAGAAGGAGGGGCGAGGCGGGACGGAGCGGAACGGACGGCAAGGCCATGGGACTCGCCTCCTGCGTGGCGATTCTGGCACCGCCGGGCGGATGTGTCCCGGGTTCGCGGGCGGGACCTTCCGGACGACGACGGGCGAGCCCCAGGTCCGAAGCCCCGGTTCAGCGGCCGGCCTTCCGCCGTCCGCCGAACCGGGGCGCGAGTGAGTCATCCTGCCCGTCCGGGCCCACGAGGCCCCGGGCGTCGATCAGGCGAGGTCGAAACGGTCGAGGTTCATCACCTTGTTCCAGGCCGCCACGAAGTCGCGGACGAGCTTCTCCTTCGCGTCGTCCTGCGCGTAGACCTCGGCCAGGGCGCGGAGCTGCGAGTTGGACCCGAAGACGAGGTCGACGCGGGTGCCGGTCCACCGGAGCTCGCCCGTCGAGCGGTCCCGCCCCTCGAACGTCTCCCCCGCATCGGAGGTCGGCTTCCAGGTCGTGCCCATGTCGAGGAGGTGGACGAAGAAGTCGTTGGTGAGGGCCCCGGCCCTCTTCGTGAAGGCGCCGTGCGGCGACCGGCCCACGTTGGCGCCCAGCACGCGCAGGCCGCCGACGAGGACCGTCATCTCCGGCGCGCTCAGCGTCAGGAGCTGCGCCTTGTCGACGAGCATCTCCTCGGCCGCCGCCCCGAGCCCCTTCTTCTGGTAGTTGCGGAAGCCGTCGGCGATCGGCTCGAGGACGGCGAACGACTCCGCGTCGGTCTGCTCCGGCCTGGCGTCGGTGCGGCCCGGCGTGAAGGGGACCTCGACGGCGTGCCCCGCGGCCTTCGCCGCCGCCTCGACGGCTGCGCCGCCGGCCAGGACGATCAGGTCGGCCAGGGAGATCTTCTTTCCGCCCGCCTGGGCGTCGTCGAACTCCTTCCGGATCCCTTCGAGAACGCCCAGGACCTTCGCCAGCTGCGACGGCTCGTTGACCTCCCAGTCCTTCTGCGGCGCGAGGCGGATCCGCGCGCCGTTGGCGCCGCCGCGCTTGTCCGAGCCGCGGAAGGTCGAAGCCGAGGCCCACGCGGTGGCGACGAGCTCGGCCACCGGCAGGCCGGAGGCGAGGACCTTGGCCTTCAGCGCGGCGACGTCCTTCGCGTCGACGAGCGGGTGGTCGACGGCAGGGACCGGGTCCTGCCAGATCAGCTCCTCGGCCGGGACCTCCGGGCCGAGGTAGCGGCACTTCGGTCCCATGTCGCGGTGCGTCAGCTTGAACCAGGCGCGCGCGAACGCGTCGGCGAAGGCCTCCGGGTCCGCGTGGAAGCGGCGCGAGATCGGCTCGTAGACCGGGTCGAAGCGCAGCGAGAGGTCGGCCGTCGTCATCATCGGCCGGTGCTTCCTCGACGGGTCGTGGGCGTCGGGGATCATGTGCTCCGGCTTCACGTCCTTCGCCAGCCACTGCCAGGCGCCGGCGGGGCTCTTCACGAGCTCCCACTCGTAGCCGAACAGCATGTCGAAGTAGCCCATGTCCCACTTCGTCGGGTTCGGCTTCCACGCGCCCTCGATGCCGCTCGTCGTCGTGTGGACGCCCTTGCCGGTCCCGAGCGCGTTCTTCCAGCCGAGGCCCTGCTCCTCGATCGGGGCCGCCTCGGGCTCCGGGCCGACGAGCTTCGGGTCGCCGGCGCCGTGCGCCTTGCCGAACGTGTGGCCGCCGGCCACGAGGGCGACGGTCTCTTCGTCGTTCATCGCCATCCGCGCGAACGTCTCGCGCACGTCCTTGCCCGAGGCCACGGGATCGGGGTTGCCGCCCGGCCCTTCGGGGTTCACGTAGATGAGGCCCATCTGCACCGCGGCCAGCGGGTTCGCGAGCTCGCGCTCGCCGCTGTAGCGCTCGTCGCCGAGCCAGGTCTTCTCGCGGCCCCAGTTGATGTCCTCCTCGGGCTGCCAGATGTCCGCGCGGCCGCCGCCGAAGCCGAAGGTCCGGAAGCCCATCGACTCCAGCGCGCAGTTCCCGGCGAGGATCATCAGGTCGGCCCAGGAGATCTGGTTCCCGTACTTCTGCTTGATCGGCCAGAGGAGACGACGCGCCTTGTCGAGGTTGCCATTGTCGGGCCAGCTGTTGACCGGTGCGAAGCGCTGGTTCCCGGTGCCGCCGCCGCCACGCCCGTCCGAGACGCGGTAGGTACCCGCGCTGTGCCAGGTCATCCGGATGAAGAGGCCGCCGTAGTGGCCCCAGTCGGCGGGCCACCACTCCTTCGAGTCGGTCATCAGGGCGTAGAGGTCCTTCTTCAGGGCCGCGAGGTCGAGCTTCCTGAACTCCTCGGCGTAGTCGAAGCCGGGGCCCATGGGATTCGACGCGGGTGCGTGCTGGTGGAGGATCCCCAGGTTCAGCTGATTGGGCCACCAGTCGCGGTTCGTCGTACCGCGGCCGGCAACGGGGTGGCTGGAAGCGCCGGTGAACGGGCACTTGCCGGTTTCGCTCATGTTCATCCTCCTCGGGTTCCGGAGTGGTGTGGGTCTTTCGACGTTTCCTGGTCGCGCTGGCAGGCTGCACAGAGCCCGCGCACTTCGACGTGGGAGTCCACGACGCTGCCGAGCCGTTTCACGGAATCGGGTACGGAGAGGCCGTCGAGTTCGTCGCTCTCGAAGTCGCGCACCAGCCCGCAGCGTACGCAGCAGTAGTGGTGGTGCCGGTCCAGGTTCGCGTCGAACCGCACGCCGTCGCCCCGCGGCCCGAGCGTCGTGACGAGCCCGAGGTCGTGGAGCATCCAGAGCGTGCGGTAGACCGTGTCGAGCGAGACGGTCGGCATCCTCTGCTGCACGGCGCGGAAGATCGTCTCCGCGTCGGGGTGCTCTTCCGTTCCCGCCAGCTCCCGGAAGATCTCGAGCCGCTGGTGGGTCATCTTGAGGCCCGCCTCCCGGGCGACGGTCCTGAGGCGCTCGAGCCTCAAATCGCTGCGGCCGGGCTCCTTCTTGCGCATAGCTCCTACTTGCGGACTATCCGCAAGTAGGAACATATCCGGACTGGTCCGGCACGTCAATGGGCCTTCCGGAGCCGAGAGCGCGACGGTAAGCTGCCGGGCAGAAGGAAGGGGGGCAGGGTCATGATGCGTTTCGCGCTCCTCGCACTCCTCCTCCTCGCCTCGGCGGTCCGAAGTCCCTCCGAGCCGCCGCCGGCGGGCGACACGTTCGTTCCGCCGAACCCTCCGTCCCTCTCGGTTCTCTTCGTCGGAAACAGCCTGACGTTCGTCAACGACGTCCCGGCGCTCGTCCGGTCGATCGCGGCGTCGTTCACGCCGGGCGCGAGCCTCACGGTGCGCTCCGTCACCGGCGGGGGCGCGCGGCTCGCGGACCACTGGGGGAAGGGAGAGGCGGTCCGTGCGCTCCGCAAGCTCCGGCCGGGCGTCCTCGTCCTCCAGGGGCAGAGCACCGAGCCCCTGAACGCGCCCGCCGACTTCCACCGTTACGCGAGACTCCTGAAGGCGGAAGCCGACGCGGTCGGCGCCAGGACGATCCTGTTTCAGACCTGGGCGCGTCCCGCGGGCGACCCGTACTACCGGCGGCCGGCCTCCGGCGGGTCGCCCGCGGCCATGCAGGCGAGGCTGAATCGGGAGTACGCATCCCTTGCACGAAGCCTGGGCATCGACGTCGCCCGGGTGGGCGAGGCGTTCTCGCTCGTGGAGCGCGACGCCCCGGACATCCCGCTCCTCGACGGCACGCAGCACGCGACGCGCGCCGGCTCCTATCTCGCCGCGGCGGTGATCTTTCGGACCCTCCATCGCCGCTCGCCGCTGGGAGCGACGTTCACCGCAGGCCTGCCGGACGCGACGGCCAGGACCCTCCAGAAAGCGGCGGACGCCGTCGGTTCGGATCCGCCGCAGCCGAGCTCCGGTGCGCCGGATCGGGGCCGGCCTGCCCCGGGACCCTCACCCGTCCGGTAGCCTCTGACGGAATGCCGGTCCGGGTCCTCTTCCTCTCCGACACCCACCTCGGCCTCGACCTCCCGTCGCGGCCGCGGGTCGAGCGACGCCGTCGCGGAGACGACCTCTTCGAGAGCTTCGAGCGGGCCCTGGCGCCGGCGCTGAGCGGCGAAGCGGGCATCGTCGTCCACGGCGGCGACCTCTTCTATCGGAGCCGGATCCCGGCCTGGCTCGCGGAGAGGGTCTTCGCGCGCCTCTCCGAGCTCGCGGAGATGGGTCTCGACCTCTTCTGGGTCCCCGGGAACCACGAGCGCTCCGGGGTGCCGCGCGGCCTGCTCCTGACGCATCCGCGGATCCGCGTCTTCGACCGCCCCCGGACGTTCGTCGTCCGTCGGGACGGTCTCGACCTCGCGATCTCCGGCTTCCCGTTCGCGCCCGACGTGCGGGCGAGCTTCCCCGCTCTCCTCGCCGCGACAGGTCACGCGGACGCCGCGGCCGACATCCGCCTCCTCTGCCTTCACCAGGCCGTCGAAGGGGCAAAGGTCGGGCCGGTGGGCTTCACCTTCCGAGACGGGGCCGACGTCGTCCGCGGGCGGGACGTCCCGGCGGGCTTCGCGGCCGTCCTCTCGGGGCACATCCACCGGGCGCAGGTCCTCGCCCGCGACCTCGCCGGGCGTCCGCTCGCCTCTCCCGTCCTCTTCGCCGGATCGACGGACCGCACCTCCTTCGGCGAACGAAACGAGGCGAAGGGGACTTATCTCCTCGCGCTCGATCGGACCGACCGGGGCGGCTCCGCCTCCTGGGAGTTCCGCGAGGTCCCGGTCCGTCCGATGGTCGACGTCGAGCTCGACCCGGGCGACGACGCCGCGTCGTTCGCGGCTCGCCTCCGCGCCGCGCTCGCGCCCCTCGAGCCGGAGTCTCTCGTCCGGCTCCGTCTCTCGCGAGAGCCCTCCCCCGCCGTCGTCCCTCTCCTCGGCGCGGAGGCCCTCCGTCGCGCAGCGCCTTCCTCGATGACCGTCTCGGTCGCCTGGCGAGACGCGTGAGGTTCCGTCGTTTCCGAGGGGAAGAGCGAAGGGGCGGCCACGAAGACCTGGATCTTCAGCGCACTTCGCGCGAATTGACGACAATCCACGGGTGCGGCGCCTCATCCTCCTCTGCGTTCTCGTGCTCTCCGCGGCCCTTCCCGCCGACGCCCAGGGCGCCCGGACCGGAGAGCTGACCCCGATCATCGGGTATCGCTTCGGGGGTGGCCTCGAGGACGCCGTGACCGGCGAGGAGTTCGACATCCTCGGTTCGTGGTCGTGGGGGTTCGTCGCGGGCCTCGCGCCGGGCCGCCCGAACCTGATCTTCGAGGGGACCTACCTCCAGCAGTCCACGCGCACCTCCGCGGAGAACACCTTCCTGGGGGGCGACGGGAACCTCCACGACCTGAAGCTCGAGACGGGGCTGGCGGGCGTTCAGTGGGACTTCGCGCCCGAAGCGAAGGTCCGTCCGTTCGTCTCGGGCGGCATCGGCGCAACCTCTCTCCAGGGCCAGGGCGGAGGTCGAACGACGTCCTTCACCGCCTCTCTCTCGGGAGGCGTGAAGCTGATGACCTCTCCCGGCTTCGGACTCCGGCTCCAGCTCCGGGCTCTCGCCCTCTTCTCGGGAAGCGACACGAGGGACCTGTGCCGCTGGTCGACGTGCTCGGTCGCCCTTCCCGGCTGGGGCACGGTGCAGTGGGACCTCTCCGCCGGGACGACGTTCGCCTTCTGACCGGGGCGGTGCGCGACCGCCGCCCCCGGGGTCACTCCGGAGGCCGGTAGCCGTTGTTGAGTACGTAGGACGGGTTCAGGAGAAAGACCAGGACCTTCTGCCCGAGATTCAGGTTCCCCTTCCTCACGATGGCGACCGACCAGCGATGGAAGAGCTCGCCGACGACCGAACCGATGAACGGCGTCGCGACGAGGTCCTGGATGCTCGGATGCTCCGCGAACGACTCGAGGGCGTATTCCCACAGGACCGAGTGGAGGACGCTGAAGGCGAAGGACTGGCCGATCGTTCCCCCCTGGGACCGCATCATGTTGTAGTAGAAGGCCCCCGCGTAAGGGTGTCCGAACCAGTTGTGGAAGGCCTCGTCGCGGTCCCAGACGGGCAGGCTCGACCACGCATCGCCCCAGTTCGACAACGCGTGATCGAAGGCGCCCTCCTCCCAGTTCGTGCTGTCTCTCGGCATCGCCGCGAGAACCAGCCCTGCCGCGATCTCCGCGCCGGTGACGAGGGCCATGCCGCGCCAGAACTTCCTGCTGTACGTCGCGTCGGCGTTCCTCACTCCGCGAAGCGGGTCCCGGGGATTCCTCGAGAAGGGGGGCGGTTCCCACCGGGTCTCGGAGCCTTCCGACAAGACCTCCTCGCCGGTCCCGGCGCAGAGAGAAAAGCCACCGCGGGTCGGCCGCCGGCCCCAGGCGGGCCGAGCGGCCCCCGGACCGAAGTCCACCCCGCCGAGCCCGAACGAACGGGCCGGCCCGCCGGCCTTCCAGAGGTCCGCGCAGCCGGCGGGCGAGTCGACGGTGGCGCGCCCGAACTCGGTCCGCACGCCCTCGTCCGCGAGTATCGGCAGGCAGGAAGCGGCGGCGAGGGCCAGGGGAAGCAGCCGCCCGAAGGACCCCGCAGCCCGCCGAAGACGGCGAGGCCGACACGCCACAGGGAGTCGAGTCCACGGAGACGGTCGCCGCACCCTGGCGGGGATGATAGCGACTCCTCCCGTTTCTCAGGTCCCGTCCACGAGACGGAGGCTCCTCGCGAACCCGCGACCCCCCGAACCTCCACCCGCGCACCTGACGGCGCAGAATCCTCGGATGGACCACCCTCCCGCGACGCCGGCGAGGCCTCGCGCCTCCTCCGACGTCTTCCTCTTCTTCCTCGCCTCGTTCATCTGGGGAACGACCTGGCTCGCCATCAAGTTCCAGCTCGGGACCGTGGCTCCCGAGGTCTCCGTGGCGTGGCGGTTCGCCCTGGCCTCGCTCCTCCTCGTCGGGTGGTGCCTCCTGCGCGGCGTTCCGCTCCGGTTCTCGGCGCGCGACCACGCCCGCCTCGCGCTCCTCGGGTTCCTCCTCTTCGGGCTGAACTACGTCCTCGTCTATCGCGCCGAGCAGCACCTCGCCTCCGGGCTCGTAGCGGTGGTCTTCTCCTTCCTCGTCTTCTGGAACCTCATCGGCGCCCGGCTCTTCTTCGGTACGCCGACGCCGCCGGCCGTCGCCCTCGGCGCCGTCCTCGGCGTGGCGGGCGTCGCACTCCTCTTCTGGCCGGAGGTGACGAGCTTCCACGCCGGCACCGGGCAGGTGCGCGGTCTCTCGCTCGCCCTCGTCGCGACCTTCTTCGCCTCGGCCGGCAACCTCTACTCGCAGCGGCTCTTCGCCACCGGCCTGGCCGTCGCCCCGGCGGTCGCGATCGCGATGGGCTATGCCTCCCTCTCGGTGACGGCCTGGTGCGCGGCGACCGGCGTCCCCTTCGCGTTCGACGCGAGGCCCGGGTACGTCCTCTCCCTCGCCTACCTCTCGCTCTTCGGGTCGGTCGTCGCCTTCGTCGCCTTCCTCACGCTCCTCAAGCGGATCGGCGTCGGGCGGTCGGGCTACACCGCCGCCGTGATTCCGCTGATCGCGATGCTGGCCTCCACCGCGTTCGAGGGCTACCGCTGGTCCGCGGCTCCCGTCGCCGGCATGCTCCTGGTCCTCGGCGGGACCGTGCTCGTCCTCAGGGCGAAGGAGAGGGTGACGAACGCCGGCGCGGCGCTCTCCGTCGACCGGACGGCGCGGTAGCGCCGGGGAGGCGGCTGCGCTTCGCCGCCCGGGCCTCGGCCGCGCCCCGCCTGGTCCGGTCCGCGAATGCCGCAACAGGCCCCCTGGCACCGTCCACGTTGCGAATCCGGAGAGGGCCGGCAGATACTGCGCCGCACTCCGGATCGAGGCGCGAACCCATCCATGCGAAGCCGAGAGACGTCCCGCGCAGGGGCCTTGCGCCCGTGACCAGCCCGAACGGTGCTCCGTGACCGAACCGTCCGACGCCCGATCGGTCGCCCACTTTCGCCTCCTCGACAAGCTCGGCGAGGGCGGGATGGGCGTCGTCTACCGGGCCCGCGACGAGCGCCTGCAGCGCACGGTCGCGCTCAAGCTCCTCCCTGCCGACGTCGCCCGCGACGAGAGCCGGCGCCTCCGTTTCCTTCGCGAGGCGCGCGCCGCGGCCCAGGTGTCGCACCCGGCGATCGCCGCCATCCACGACGTCGGAGAGGCGGACGGGTCCGTCTTCATTGCGATGGAGCTCGTCGAGGGCCGGACGCTGCGGGCTCACCAGGATGGAAGTCCCCTGCCGCCCGAGCAGGTCGTCGGCTTCGCCAAGCAGATCGCCGAGGCGCTCGAGCGCGCGCACGCGGCGGGAGTCATCCACCGCGACCTCAAGCCCGACAACGTGATCGTCCAGCCGGACGGGCGCGTGAAGCTCCTCGACTTCGGCCTCGCGAGGCTCGCCCCGCTCGGCGGATCCGCGGTCGGAGCCGGCGGCAGCCAGGGACCGACCGACACGCGGGACCTTACCCGGGAAGGGACGATCCTCGGAACCGCCGCCTACATGTCGCCGGAACAGGCGCGCGGCGGCGACGTGGACGGGCGGAGCGACCTTTTCTCCCTCGGCGTCGTCCTCTACGAGGGCCTCACCGGACGCAACCCGTTCCGGGGCCCGACGCTCGTCGACACGCTCGGAGCGATCCTGAAGGACCGGCCGGCCCCGGTGGCGTCCGTCCGTCCGGGCACGCCGTCCGGCCTCTCGGCCCTGGTGGACCGCCTGCTCTCGAAGTCGAGGGACGACCGGCCGGCCTCGGCCCGCGCCCTCCTCGAGGAGCTCGGGCGGATCGGCGAAGCCCCGCGGGCGGGCGTCGCGTCGAACGACGCGGCCCCGGACCTCTCGATCGCCGTCCTCCCCTTCGCGAACCTCAGCGCCGACCCCGACAACGAGTTCTTCGCCGACGGGCTCGCCGAGGAGCTCATCACCGACCTCTCGTCCGTCAAGGCGCTCCGCGTCGTCTCCCGCGCCTCCGCGCGCCAGCTCCGGGGGACCGACAAGGGGATGCGCGAGATCGGCCGACTGCTCGGCGTCCGCTACGCGCTCACCGGGAGCGCCCGCAAGTCGGGGAACGCCCTCCGCGTCACGGCCCAGCTCGTCGACACCGCGACCGACGCTCAGCTCTGGGCCGAGCGCTTCGGCGGCACGCTCGACGACGTCTTCGACGTGCAGGAGCGAATGTCGCGCGCCATCGTCGCCGCGCTGAAGGTCACGCTCTCGTCGCTCGAGGACGCGCGGCTCGCCGAGCGCCCCATCCGCGACGCGCGCGCCTACGAGCTCTACCTCAAGGCGCAGGAGCTCGTCCGCCGCTACGGGGCGCCGGTGGACCGCGTCCTCTCCCTGCTGGACCACGCGACGGCCATCGAGGGGCCCGCGCTGCCGCTCCGGGCCCTGCGCTCGTACGTGAAGGTGATGCAGATGCGCGCCGGCGTGCGCACCGACGCGGAGCACCTCGACGAGGCCGAGGCCGAGGCGCGCGCCCTCCTGGCCGAGGCGCCGGAGCGCGCGCACGGGCACGCCCTCCTCGGCTTCATCGCCTACGAGCGGGGCGACCTCGCCGGCGCGGTCCGGGGCCTGACCGCCGCCCTCGAGCGCGACCCCGGCGACGCAGACGCCCGGTTCTTCCTCGGCATCGCGCTCGAGGCCGCCGGGCGCCAGGCGGAAGCGCTCGAGCAGGGGCTGCGATTCCGCGAGCTCGACCCGCTCTCGCCGATGGCCGGCATCCTCGTCGGCTCCGGCTACTGGTTCCTCGGGCGCCCGGAGGACGGCCTCGAGGCGCTGGAGCTCGCCTTCACGATCGACCCGGACAACCCGATCCTCCGCTGGACGCTGGGCTACACGCACGCCCTCCTCGGGCGGACGGGCCTCGTGCGCTCCCACGCCGAATGGATGAGCGCGGCCGTCCCCGCGATGCCCTACACCACGCACCTCTCGGCTCTCGTCCTGGCGATGGAGGGACGCCGCGACGAGGCCCTCGCCGCGCTGGCCGGGCTCGGCTCGGCGACCTTCGACGCCCACCTCACCTTCCACCTCGCCGAAGCGTTCGCGCTGGCGGGCGAGGCCGGGACGGCGATCCGTCTTCTCGCGGACGCCGTGGAGCGCGGGTTCCACCCCCACCCCTTCATCGCCACCCACTGCCCTTTCCTCGCCCCGCTGCGCGGGACCCCCGCGTTCGAGCGGGTGGCGGCCCGCGCCGCCGAGCGCGTCGCCGCGTTCCGCGTCTAGCGGCGGATCGTCCCACCGACGCGCTCGGCCACGAACCCGAACCCGTCCCACGCCAGGACTCGAGTGTCGTCGGCGGCCGCCCCGCTTCCGCTCCCCGGCCGCGTCAGCCGGATCGTCCCGGAGTCGTCGAGGTGCACGACGGCGTCGCCGCGAGCGGCGAGGCCTTCCTTCCACGCGACGAACGGCACTCCCCACGAGGCCTGTCGCCAGAGCTGCACGGAGAGGTTCCGCCCGTTCACCTGCTCGACGGCGAGGACCGCGCTGCCGTCGGCCCCTGCGAACAGGGCGAGGCGCACGTGGCCGCCCGGGAACCGGAGGTAGAGCCCGTCTGGCGACTCGGACCCGATCGTGAACGAACCGCCCGAGCCGTCCGTCAGCAGGGCCCGCCGCTCGGCCCCCTCCAACCCGTCCGTCGTCTCGTCGAAGGCCTGCGCGGGGAGGTCCGCGACCAGCGCGCGCAGCGGCGAGTCGGCGGGGGCGAGGGGACGCAGCGGCGCGTACTCGCCCGCGAGGACGCGCGCCAGGGGACCGGCCTCGCCGGCGCCGGCATCGACGCGCAGCCGGCCGTCCGCGCCGAGCGAGAACCGAAACCGCTCGGGCGCCCAGGTCCGGTCCGAGACCGTCATCGCCTCGGGAGGGGCCTCCCAGGCGAGGGGGGCCGAGGAGCGCGCGACGCCGCTGAGCCGGAGCGGGACGTCGCGGGGAACGTTCGGGGCGTCGAAGCCGGGGATGCCGACGGACGCCGTGAAGGCGAGAGCGTCTCCGAGGCGACGGACGGCGATCGTCCCGCTCCGGCCGTCCGAGTAGAGCGTCTGACCGAGGCCGGTCCGCGGCGGGTCGAGGAGCGCGCCGAGGTAGCGAGTCCGATCGAGCGTCCGGAGCCCCTGCTGGCGCAGGTGGGTCGCCGTCCCCGGCCCGACGGACGCGGCGTCGTCGCCGTCGAGGAGCGTGAAGTCGCGGTACTTCAGCCAGCGCCGCTGGTCGGCGCGCAGCGCGGCGACGGCCTCCGGGGGGCGAGCCGCCACGAGGCGTCGGTACACGGCGTTCAGCTCCCGGTCTACGGCCTCGAACGACGCGCGGGCGGCGGCGGCCCGCGCCGGCTCGCCGAGCCTCGCGTAGCGGCCGGCCAGCGCGTGGACGCTCCCGTCGCGCAGCGTCACGGAACGAGGAGACGTCCACTCGAGGGCGCTCCCGTCGGGTCGGACGCTCGCGCGGAAAGCGAGCTCCCGCCCTTCCAGCCGGCTCGTGCCGCTGACCTCCCAGCCGGAGTCCGTCCGGCGACAGGCCGCCCGGGTCGGCGTCGGCGTCGCCGCGCGGGTCTCGATACGGTTGCCCGCGAGGAGCTCGAGCTCGAGGAAGCACGGTGCCCCGGGCGTCTCGGGTTCCTCGAAGGACAGGGCGATCTCCGGCCGCGAGGCGTCGCCGAAGTGGTGCCTCGGCGGCTCGCTGCCGGGGCCCCCTGCCGCCCGCGCGAGCGCCGGGGCGCCGGCGACGAGGGCCATTGCGACGAGGCGGAGGACGAGTGCGCGAGACGCTGACATGTCGGGCCGCTCCCTCGCCTCGGGATTCTAGGGCGGCGCGAGGGGTCACACCCGGCGAACCGTTGCTTCGCGCCGAGCCGATGTCGGAGCCCCACGATTCGGCGCGACTCGTCGATCGGGGCAACCGTCGCTGGGTCGCCCGCTTCGAGTCGATGGAGAGCCTTCCCGATGACCTCGAGCTCCCTCTGTACCGTTCAGAGGGACAGAACAGTCGACAAAGCCGATCAGGCACGTGTGGACAGGAACGAGAAAGCCGCCGATGTCGGCGGCTCCTGAGTCCTTTGGATTGAGTGATCGGGACGGCGGGATTCGAACCCACGACCCCTTGAACCCCATTCGTTCGGAACCACCTAGGCCCGCCGCGTCGATCCTGGGACGCGGCATGTGGCACCTCCTGTGACGATCCTAGGATAGCCGAGGATCGCTGCGACTGTCGGAACGGCACCAGCGACAGCACCAACGCAGTGGCCGTCGACTTCCGAAGGGCCGCCAGCCGCTGAAAACGCCTATTCGCTGCTCTCGAGCTTCGATGCGAGGATCTCCGACTGTCCGAGCCAGTAGCACGCAAGCGGCGCCGGGACCTTCACGGCCGTGGTCGCGACACCCGTCGTCGGCAAGGGCAGGAGTCCGAAGTCTCCCGGCTCCCGGGTGATGACATACGCCTCGGAGACTTTCCGCTCGCTGCAGAAGGCAGTGAGCCCTGCGAGCATCTTCGGCGCCACCTCGGGACGGTGCTTCACCTCGAACGGGACGAGGCGGCCGCTCACGTGGGCGACGATGTCCACCTCCTGGTTGCGCGGGCCGCCTCTCCAGTACGAGAACCCGACGGACTGTCCGTAGTACCGGGTGTACACGTGCTTGAAGAAGGCCGTCTCCACGGCGAGACCGACGGCGACCGCGTCCTCGAGCAACGCCTTGCCCCGCAGGAGGACGCTCGGGGCGATCGCGGGATCGGCCAGGTAGATCTTCTGCTTCCCTCGCAGGACCTCCTTGCCGTAGCCGAAGGGCCGCAGCCGGTAGATCAGGTTCGTGTGCTCGAGGAGGTCGATGAAGTTCAGCGCGGTCGGCTTCTTGACCTCGAGGCTGCGACAGAGCTCCTGGATGTCGAGCAGTCCCCCGTCATGGAGGCAGAGATAGAGGAAGAGCTGCTCCAGTTCGAGGACGCGCCGGACACCGTAGAGCGCCGTCATGTCGCGCTTGAGGACCTTGTCGACGATGTCCTCCCGAAGCAGCTTCTGCGCGACGGGAATGCTCGCGACCTGCGCGATCTGAGGGAAGCCGCCGCGAACGAGGTAGTCCTGGAACGGCCCGACGAGGTCGGCCCCGATCGCACCCACCCGCAGGAACTGCCGGGGCTCCCAGGAGAAGAGCTCGCGCAGCGAAGGGACCTCGGGGACCTTCGGTGTCGGCAGCTTCTTGATCTGCAGGTACTCGTAGAACGACAGGGGCGCAAGACGAACCGTGTGCCAGCGCCCCGGGCCGGACTCCTGCCCTTCGACGACGAGCGGCGTCGCCGAGCCTGTGACGGCGATGCGCCGCTTCGGTTCGAACTTCACCTGGTGCTTGATCCACGTCTGCCAGTCCTTCGCGTACTGGATCTCGTCGAGGAGGACGTACTCGAGGTCGCGCTCCGCGGGCTCGTACTCCTTCCAGAGCCTGAGAAGCCCGTCCAGGCCGATGAGCTTCAGAAGCGGGTGGTCGAACGTTGCGTAGAGGATGCTCGCCGCCGGCACCCCCTTCGCCAGGAGATCCTCGACAGCCTGAAGAAGGAGCGTGGTCTTGCCGACTTGCCGCGCGCCGCTCAAGAGGAGAGCCCGTGGGGCGGGCGGCTCCGTGAGCCACGTCTGAACCTCACGGAAAGCGGCTCGACGCCACCGCGGAAGCTCGGGAACCCGGGCCCCCTGCCACCACGGGTTGAACTGCCGGAGAACGGCTACGAGCTCGGCTCGAGGTGCGATCACGCAGGAAATCTACGAAATCGCGACCTTTAAGTCAAGTACACTTGTCTTCTGAGCCGCCTCCAAGTCGGATCCGCGCAGAACCGTCGACCCAGATCGGGATAGCCGGTACCACCGTCCTGACTCCGCAGGGCTTCTCGAACCTGGCCTCTGACGAGTCGGTGAGCCGGACCGGGCTGGTGCCGGAGGGGTACCAAGAAGAGAAACGGCCCCGTTTCCGGGGCCGTCGAATCGAGTTAAGTCACTTGTTCATAGATGGTCGGGACGGCGGGATTCGAACCCGCGACCCCTTGAACCCCATTCGGCACCTCCGTCTGCGGACAGCTGCAACCAGCTCTATACCATAGATTTACGTTGGCACGATTCCTTCCGCGGGTATCTAGGGACGGCTTAGGACAACGAAAATAGATACCCTCCCGAGCGATTGCCGAGGAGAGTACCGGGGGTTCCGTCGGCTCCCACTGTTCCGAGACTTGAGCAACCGTGTGCTATCTTCCGCGCCGGTGTTGAGAAGGGTGTTCTTCCTGTTCTTCGCGGTCTTCTTAGTGCAGGAGACGAGTCTCGGTTCCCTTTTTCTCGGGGCCGAGTGCGCGGAGACCTGCCCCGACGACACCAGCCCCGGCCATTGCCCGCCGACGTGCGCCACGTGCAGTTGCGGCACCCGCGTCAGCCCGGTCTCGCCGGGGATTCCCGCCCTCGCTAGCCCCGCCTCGCGCCCGTGCCGCTCCTCGTTCGAGGCGTCCGCGCCTCCGACCACGCTGCACGTCGGCGATATCCTGCACGTCCCGAAACCGGCCCTCGCGTAGCAGCGGCTGAGAGAGGCTCCTTCCGGATAGCGTCGCGAGAAAGCGACGCGCCCCGGAGGCGGCACTCCCCTCGGACCTCTTCGCTGACGGGTCGGCCATACCGGCCGGCACGCCGCCACCGCGACGGGACGACGCACGCGGTCTGGATCTGATTCAGTCGGTTCCGGACCAGACCCTCGGTCACGACCAGGGAGCGCTCCTCTCTCCCGCCGCCTCCAGGAGGACGGAATGGGAATTCGATCGTATTGCCGCCAGGTGCTCGCGTTAGCAGCGCTTGTCGGCACCCTCGAGACACACGCGGACGACGGCCTCCGGATGGACGACTACGTCCGGCTCGTCCTGCAGTCGCACCCGTCCGCGCAGGCGTCGCTGGCGCTCGACGCGAGCGCCTCGGCGGAGTCGAAGGCGGAACGCCTCTTGCCCGACCCGACGCTCGAGCTGAGCCTCGGAGAGGGTCGGGCGGCAGACGGTACGGGGTCGACGAAGACCGAGAAGGGCTTCTCCGTCTCGCAGTCGATCCCCTGGCTTCCGGCCCGATCGGCGTCGATCGAGGCCGCCGACCACAAGGCCCGCGCGCTGCGGGCTGAGGGTCTCGCGACGCGTTGGGGCCTCGAGCTCGACGCACGGGTCGCGTACACCCGGCTCCTGTTCGCGCGGGCGCAAGTCGAGGTGAGCCGGGCCTCTGCGGAGGACGCCGCGTCCCTCCGCGACCTGATGACCCGCCGTGCCTCGCTCGGCGAGGCGCGCGAGGTGGATCGGATCAAGGCGCGCGTCGAGTGGCTCCGGCAGGATCGTGAGCTGAGCGCCGCACACAGGGAAGAGCTCGCCGCGGAGGGCATCCTGAGGACGCTCGCGGGAGAGCCTCTGCCCACCCCGCTACGCCTCGCGGGCGAGCTTCCGCGGCACACAGACGCGATGCGCGCCCTCCTCGATGCGCACACCGACAACCTCGAACGGAGCCCGGCGCTGATTCGTGCGCGTGCCGAGGCCTCCCGAGCCTCGTCGCTCCTCTCGAGCGCCCGCCGCGGGCGGGTCCCGGACCTCGGCTTCTCCTTCTTCCGGCAGAACGAGCTCGATCGCGAGGCATGGGGCGGCGCGCTCGGCCTCACCCTGCCAATCTGGAACGCCCGGCGTGGAGACGTCGCGCGCGCCGAGGCCGAGAGCCGCCTCCGGGCCGCCGACGCCGAACGCGAGCGTCTCTCTCTCCTCGTCGACCTCGCGACGCGCCGTCGGGACGTCGAAACCCTCGCCGTCCAGGTCGCCTCACTCGAGGGAGACCTCCTTCCCTCCGCTGCCGAGAGCGTCCGCCTCGCCCGCCTCCTCTTCGAGGAAGGCGAAACCTCCCTCCTCGACCTCCTCGACGCTCAGCGCACGGCCCGCGAGGCGCGCCGCGAGGAGATCCGCGCCCGCTTCGAGCTGGCAACCGCGATCGCGGAGCTCCAGCGGCTCCTTGGTCCCAACGACGCGCCCTCCGGGAGATAGACGACCATGAAGATCACCGCTTCCGTGCGGCTCCTCGCCGCGACCCTCGGCCTCACCCTCGCGCTCTCCGGGTGCGGGAAGACGAAACCGACCCCCGGGAAGGGGGAAGATGCCGGGCACGCCGCGGAATCCGTAGAGGAGACCCACGCCGCAGAGATCCCCGACGAGGTCCGAATCACCGCCGCCGCGATCTCCGAGGCCGGGATCGCGACCTGGAAGGTCCAGGTCGTCGACCTCGCGCATCTCCTCTCCCTCAACGGGACGGTCGGCTACGACGAGAACCGCCTCCTGCAGGTCGCGGCGAACGTGAAGGGGCGCATCGCGTCGATCCCGGTCGACCTCGGCTCGCCGGTCGCCAAGGGCCAGTCGCTCCTCGTCATCGAGAGCGTCGACCTGGGCCGGGCGCGCGAGGAGTTCGTGCGGGAGCTCTCCGCCTTCAACGTCTCGGCGCGCGCCTTCGAGCGGGCCCGCAAGCTCGTGGAGGAGAAGGCGATCAGCGCCGGGGAGTTCCAGTCCCGCGAGGGGGATTACCTCGCCCGGAAGTCGAGTCTCGCCTCGGCCGAGCGGACGCTCCACCTGTACGGCGACGACGACGAGGCGATCCGCCGCCTCCGCGCTGCCGCCGCTTCGGACGCGCACACCGCCGAGGACGGCGCTGCCCTCACGCTTCGCGCGCCGTTCGCCGGGCGGGTCGTCGAGCGCAAGGTCACCCCGGGCGCGCTCTTCGAAGCGCTCCAGCCGCTCCTGACGATCGCCGACCTCTCCACGGTCTGGGTCTTCCTCGACGTCTACGAGAAGGACCTCTCGCAGCTCAACGAGGGCCTCGCGGTGACGCTGCGAACCGAGGCGTACCCGCAGGAGACGTTCCCGGGGAAGGTCGACTTCCTCGGCGGGGTCATCGACGCTCAGACCCGGAGCACCCGCGTCCGCGCGACCGTGGCGAACCGCTCCGGGAGGCTGCGGCCCGGTCTCTTCGTCAAGGCCCAGGTCGACGTGCCCCGGCCCAGGAGCGAGTCCCACCCCGTCGTCGCCGTGCCGCAGCGGGCGATCCAGTCGCTCGAGGGGCGGCCTACGGTCTTCGTTCAGAAGGAGCCAGGCATCTTCGTCCGGCACGCCGTCGAGACCGGGCATACGTTCGAGGGCTTCACCGAGGTCCTCTCCGGCGTGAAGCCGGGCGACGTCGTCGTGACGGAAGGGAGCTTCGTCCTGAAGTCGGAGTTCGCGAAGGCCTCGCTCGCCGAGGAGCACTGAGATGCTCCGGAAGATCGTCGACCTCAGCCTCGAGAATCGTACCCTCGTCCTCCTCGCCTCGCTCCTCCTCGTCGTCGGCGGCGGGTACGCCCTCACGCAGCTCCCCATCGACGCCGTCCCCGACATCACGAACGTCCAGGTCCAGGTCCTGACGAAAGCCCCCGCCCTCGGCCCAGTCGAGATGGAGCAGTTCGTCACCTACCCTGTCGAGGCCGCGATGAACGGCCTCCCGCGCCTGAAGGAGATTCGCTCCATCTCGCGCTACGGGCTCTCCGCCGTCACGATCGTCTTCGAGGAAGGGGTGAACATCTTCTTCGCCCGTCAGCTCGTCGCCGAGCGCCTCGTGCAGGCGCGCGAGGCGATTCCCGAGGGGCTCGGCAACCCCGAGATGGGGCCGGTGACGACCGGCCTCGGCGACGTCTTCCAGTTCACGGTCGAGGGCGAGGGGGTCTCGGCCATGGAACGCCGGTCGATCCTCGACTGGATGATCGCGCCTCGCCTGCGCGCGGTCCCCGGCGTCACCGAGGTCAACACCTGGGGCGGGCTCCCGAAGCAGTACCAGGTCCTCGTCGACCCGGCCCGCCTCCGGGCGCACGGCCTTTCGCTCCGGGAGGTCTTCGAGGCGGTGGAACGCGGGAACGCCAACGCCGGGGGCGGATACATCGAGCACAACCGCGAGCAGTACATCGTGAGGGGCGAGGGGCTCGTCGGCTCGATCTCCGACATCGAGAAGATCGTCCTGAAGGCCGACGAGCACGGGACTCCCGTGACCGTCGGAAGCATCGCGCAGGTGCGCGAGGGGTCGATGATGCGGATCGGCGTCGCGACGAAGGACGGCCGCGGCGAGACGGTCATCGGCCTCGTCCAGATGCTCGCGGGCGAGAACGCGCTCGACGTCGCCACCCGCGCCCGAAAGGCCGTCGAGGAGCTCCAGCCGACCCTCCCGAAAGGCGTGAAGATCGTCCCCTTCTACGACCGTGCGTCGTTCGTGCGCCGCGTCATCCGCACGGTCGAGACGAACCTCCTCGAGGGGAGCATCCTCGTCGTCGCCGTCCTCTTCCTCTTCCTCGGCAACGTCCGCGCGGGACTCATCGTCGCCTCGGCGATCCCCCTCTCGATGCTCCTCGCCTTCACGGGAATGGTCGAGACGCGCATCTCGGCAAACCTCATGAGCCTCGGCGCCATCGACTTCGGGCTCATCGTCGACGGCGCGGTCGTCCTCGTCGAGAACGTCGTCCGCCGCCTCTCGGAGCCGGAGGGGCGAGAAAAGACGGTCCGACAGCTGACGGCAGAGGCCGCCCACGAGGTTGTCCGGCCGATCACTTTCGGCATCGGTATCATCGCCCTCGTCTATCTCCCGATCCTCAGCCTCGAGGGTGTCGAGGGGAAGATGTTCAAGCCGATGGCCTGGACGGTCGTCTTCGCCCTGGCCGGCTCACTCCTCCTCACGCTTACGCTCACGCCGGTCCTCGCGTCGCTCTTCCTCAAGAAGACTGCGCACGACCACGAGCCCCGCTTCGTCAGCTGGCTCCGCGTCCGCTACCTCGCGCTCCTCGGCCTCTGCCTGAAGCGGCGGCTCCCCGTCATTCTCTCGGCGGTCGTCGCCGTCGTCGCTGGCGTCCTCGTCGGAACGCGCCTCGGCGGCGAGTTCCTGCCGCGGATCGACGAGGGAGACCTCTCCGTCTTCGCCATCCGCCCCCCCTCCGTCGGGATCTCCGAGGTCGCGGCGTCTACCGGACGAATCGAGCGCGTCCTGATGCGGTTCCCCGAGGTCGTCACGGTCGTCAGCCGCTCGGGTAGCCCGGAGCTGGCGACCGACGTGATGGGGATCGAGCTCGGCGACGTCTTCGTCATCCTTAGACCCAGGAAGGAGTGGACCTCGGCTCGGACGAAGGGCGAGCTCGTCGAGAAGATGGAGCACGCCCTCGGCGAGTCGGTGCCCGGCGTCGGCTTCTCCTTCCTCCAGCCGATCGAGATGCGCTTCAACGAGCTCATCGCCGGCGTACGGTCCGACATCGGGATCAAGCTCTTCGGCGACGACCTCGAGGTCCTGCGCGAGAAGGGCGAGGAGATCGCCCGGGTCGTGGCGACCGTCCCCGGCTCCGCGGACGTCAAGACCGAGCAGACGGCGGGCCTCCCGGTCCTCCGCGTCCGCGTCGACCGCGACCGCTGCGCCCGGTACGGCATCTCGGTCTCCGACGTCCTCGACACCGTCGAGGCGGCGCGCGCCGGCAAGATAGTCGGTACCGTCTTCGAGGGGCAGCGCCGCTTCACTCTCGCGGTGCGGTTCGACGACGCGACGGCCCGGACGATCGACTCCCTCGCGAACGTTCCCGTCGCCGCGCCGGGGGGCGCCCTCGTCCCGCTCGGCCAGCTCGCCGAGATCGCCCTCGACACCGGGCCCGCGCAGATCTCTCGCGAGGCGGTTCGGCGGCGCATCGTCGTCGAGACGAACGTGCGCGGCCGCGACGTCGCCTCGTTCGTCAAGGAGGCGAAGGAGAGGATCGCCCGCGACGTGACGCTCCCCGGCGGCTACTACATCACCTGGGGCGGCCAGTTCGAGAACCTCGAGCGCGCCTCGCGCCGGCTCGCCGTCGTCGTACCGCTCGCGCTCGCGCTCATCTTCGCGATGCTCTACTTCACGTTCGGCTCCTGGAAGCCCGCCGCGCTCATCTACCTCAACGTCCCGCTCGCGGCCACAGGCGGCGTCTTCGCCCTCGCAGCTCGCGGGCTCCCGTTCTCGATCGCCGCGGCCGTCGGCTTCATCGCCCTCTTCGGAGTCGCCGTCCTGAACGGCGTCGTCCTGATGACGCAGATCCGCGACCTGGAGGCGCGTTCCGACGCCGGCATCCTCGACGTCTTGCGCCGTTCGTGCGGCCTGCGGCTGCGGCCCGTGCTCATGACGGCCTGCGTCGCCTCGCTCGGCTTCGTCCCGATGGCGCTCGCGACGGGCTCCGGCGCCGAGGTGCAGCGCCCGCTCGCCACCGTCGTCATCGGCGGCCTCGTCACGTCGACGCTCCTCACGCTCTTCGTCCTCCCCACCGTCTACAGCCTCCTCGGCCGTCCCGGCCGAGGCGCCGAACCCGAGGTGGCGCATGAGCCCTGATTCAGTGCACGTCGTCGTGGCGTTCGTCCAGCCTTTCCTCCTCGAGAACGTCGTCGACTCCCTCCGCCTCGTCCCGCGCTTCCCGGGGATGAGCGTGAGCGAAGTCCGCGGCTTCGGCCGCCGCTTCGCGCACGCGCCCCGCCGCGGGGAGGCGACCGAGGTGGAGCCGTTCGAGGAACGCTCCCGGATCGAGATCTGCTGCCGCGGCTCGGAGCTGAAGCCGATCCTCGACGCGCTGTCGGCGTCGGCTCACACCGGCAACGCCGGCGACGGGATGATCTTCGTCCTCCCGCTCGAGCGCGCCATCCGAATCCGGACCCGCGAGGAGGGCTCCGAGGCCCTCCTCTCCGGATGCGACGACGGGAATCCCCATGACTGACGCTTCCGCTTCCGCGCCGGTCTCGTACTGGCGCTCGCCCGTGGCCCGCCGCGTCCTCGCGGGTGGCATTCTCCTCGGCGCGGGGCTCCTCGCGGAGCGCCTCGGCGCCGGGGACGCGTGGACCATCCCGCTCTACGTCGTCTCCATGCTCCTCTCGGGACTGGACTGGCTCCGGCACGGCTGGGAGGAGGTCGTCCATTGCCGCGAGATCGGGATCGAGGCGCTCATGGCCGCCGCCGCCGTCGGCGCCGCGGCCCTCGGCCTCTGGGACGAGGCCGCGGCTCTCTTCTTCCTCTACGGCCTGGCCGAGTCGGTCGAGCACCTCACGTACGACCGGGCGAAGCGCGCGATCGAGCGTCTCCTCGACCTCGTCCCCGCCGAGGCCACCGTCCTCCGCGACGGAGGCGAGGTGGTCGTCCGGGCGTCGCTCATAGAGCGCGGGGACCGGATCCGGGTTCGCCCGGGAGAGTCGGTCCCGACGGATGGAGTCGTCGAGGAGGGCGAGTCGGCCATCGACGAGTCGAGCCTGACCGGCGAGTCCATCCCGGTCGAGAAGAGTCCCGGTGCACGGCTCTTCGCCGGCACCCTCAATCGGACGGGGAGCCTCGTCTTCCGGGCCACGGCGACGGCGAGCGAGAACTCCGTGAGCCGTCTCGTGAAGCTCGTGGAGACGGCGCAGAAATCAAAGGGGCGAAGTCAGCAGCTCGTCGAGAAGTTCACGAACGTCTACTCCCCGCTCGTCCTGGGCGCGGCCGTCCTGCTTCTCCTCGTGCCTCTGATCTTCGGCGGCGACTTCTCCACGTGGGCGCGGTACGCCGTCGTCCTCCTCGTCGCCGCGGCCCCGTGCGCCCTCGCAATGTCCACCCCGGTCGCCTTCGCGGCCGGTATCTCGGCGGCCGGCCGGCACGGCATTCTAATCAAAGGCGGCCGATACCTCGAGGTCCTCGCGCGCGTCCGCACGGTCGCGTTCGACAAGACGGGGACCCTGACGCGCGGGAGGCCGGACGTCGTCGTCGTCGAGCCGCTCGACGGCGCCACCGAGGCGGACCTCCTTCGCACGGCGGCTTCGCTCGAGGCGCTCTCCGAGCATCCGCTCGCGGCGGCCGTCGTTCGGGCCGCGGCCGCGAAGGGCATCACGGACCTTCGCCCCGCCACTTCCTTCCGGGCGCTTCCCGGCGCCGGCGTCGAGGGCGTCGTCGACGGCGCCCGCATCCGGATCCTCCAGCCCGATGCCGGCGGGGCTCCGTTCGGCGACACCGGCCGCCGGCTCGAGGAGCTCGGCCGTGCCGGCATCACGCCAGCCCTGGTCTTTTCGGATGACGTACCGCTCGGCGTCCTGGGATTCCGGGACGAGCCCCGCCCGGAGGCCTCGACGGCGATCCGCCGCATCCGGGAGGCGGGCGTCTCCAGGCTCGTCGTCCTCTCCGGCGACCGGCCCCTGGTGGCGGAGAACGTCGCGCGCACTCTCGGAGTCGACGACGCACGCGGGGGGCTGCGACCCGAGGAGAAGGTCGTCGCCGTTCGAGCGCTTTCGGCCGAAGCCGGTCCCGTCGCCATGGTCGGCGACGGGATCAACGACGCTCCCGCCCTCGCCGCCGCCGACGTCGGCATCGCGATGGGGGCGCTCGGCAGCGACGCCTCGATCGAGGCCGCCGACGTGGCGCTCATGGCGGACAGCCTCGAGCATCTCGACGAGGCGTTCCTGATCGGGCGGAACGTGCGGACGATCGTCCTTCAGAACGTCGTCTTCTCCATCGTCGTCCTCGCCGTCCTCATCCCCGTCGCGCTCACCGGGGTCATCACCATCACGATGACGGTCGTCGCCCACGAGGTGGCCGAGCTGCTCGCGGTTGCGAACGGGCTACGGGCATTGCGGACGGGCCGCCGCCACGTCCCGAGCGCCGCCGCCATCGGGAAGACCGGGGAGGTCGCCGAGCATGGAGCGCGGTGAGCTGCTCCGATGGCTGACGGAGGACCGGGACGAGGCCCTGCGCGAGCTGTGGCTCCGGGCGGATGCCGTCCGCCGCGACACGGTCGGCGACGAGGTCCATCTCCGTGGCCTGATCGAGATCTCGAACCGCTGCGTCCGCCAGTGCTGGTACTGCGGGATCCGCGCCGGGAATGCCGCGCTGACCCGATACCGCATGACCGCGGATGAGGTCATCGAGGGAGCCCAAGCCGCCGCGAGCCTCGGGTATGGCACGGTCGTCCTGCAGGGCGGTGAGGATCCCGGACTCACCCGGGAGTGGGTGTCGGACGTCGTCGCCCGCATCAAGGCCGACCTACCCCTGTCCGTCGCTCTCAGCCTCGGGGAACGAAGCACCCGCGAGCTGGCCACCTGGCGCCGGGCGGGAGCGGACCGGTATCTCCTGCGCTTCGAGACCTCGAACGCCGCCCTCTTCGCCCGTATCCACCCTCCGGGAACCGATAGCGCCGTGAGGGATCGAATCGGCCTGCTCCGCGAGCTAAAGGACCTCGGCTACGAGGTGGGCAGCGGGTCAATGGTCGGCATCCCCGGCCAGTCGATCGCCGACATCGCAGAGGATATCCTCCTCTACCGGGAGCTCGACCTCGACATGATCGGGGTCGGACCTTTCATACCGCATCCGGCGACGCCGCTCGGGGGCGCGCTCGCCGTATCCGGCGAAGGACAGGCCCCGGCCACCGAGCTGATGACCTACAAGGTTCTAGCCCTTGCCCGCGTTTGCTGCCCGCGGGCGAACATCCCGAGCACCTCGGCACTGGCGACACTGAACCTCCGAGAGGGGCGGGAGCTCGGCCTGATGAGAGGCGCCAACGTCTTGATGCCGAACCTCACACCATTCCGGTATCGGGTGCACTACGAGATCTACCCCGCAAAGGCCTGCATTCGAGAGACGGCGCAGCAATGCCACGCCTGCATGCAACACCGGATCCGCTCGATCGGCCGACACATCGGACACGGGGCCGGCTCCGCCACGCAGCGCAGCTTCGGAGCCGGCGTCCCTGCGCCTGGCCGACTGCCTTTCGCGGGCTCCCAGCACCGGCACGTCCCCGCCCTGAAACCGGGACCGCCCCGAAGAGAAAGGTCATCGTGAAGAGGTTCGTCGACACCCTCGCATCCCTCAAGCTCGCCGTCGTCCTCCTCGTGGTACTCCTCATCGGCCTCTCGGCCGGGACGATCCTCGAGTCCCGCACGGACGCGGCGACCGCGGGACGGCTCGTCTACTACTCGTGGTGGTTCCTGGGGCTCCAGGGGCTCCTCTGCGCCAACGTCGCCTGCTCGCTCGCGAGCCACTTCCCCTGGGGGAACAAGCGGATCGGCTTCGTCGTGACGCACGCCTCGCTCCTCCTCATCTTCGTCGGCGCGGCCCTGACCTACTTCGGGAAGACGGAAGGGCAGCTCGGGGTCTGGGAAGGCCAGGCGTCGTCGACGGTCGAGCGCGTCGACGAGAAGGGGACGGTCCTCGCGAAGCACGAGCTCCCCTTCTCGGTGAAGCTCGAGGACTTCGTCCTCGACACCTACCCGGGGACGATGCGCCCCTCGGGATTCGCGAGCCAGATCGTCGTCACCGACCTCGACACGGGGAAGAGCTTCCCGTCACGCATCTACATGAACAGCCCGCTCCACCACCGGGGCTGGTCGCTCTTCCAGTCGAGCTACCAGCAGCAGGAGGGACGGGAGGCGACCGTCCTCTCCGTCTCGAAGGACCCGGGGCAGCTCGTCGTCTTCGCCGGCTACGCGACGCTGGTCCTCGGGATGATCCTCGTTCTCCTCACGCGCGTCTCGCAGGCTCGCGAGCGCGAGAGGAGCCGGATCGAGCTCGAGGTGAAGGTCGCGCAGGCCGGGATGTCTCTTCCGACGATGGGGAAGGCGCTCGGCGTCGTCCTCTCCCTCGTTGGGCTGGCCGGCACGGCGAGCGCGCAGACGGCGGCCGACATCGAGGCGCTGAAGCACCTGCCGGTGCAGCACGACGGACGCGTCATGCCGCTCGACACGCTCGCGCGAGAAACGGTCTGGAACGTGACGGGCTCCCGCTCCTGGAACGGCCAGGACCCGGCGGCGACGTTCGTCGGCTGGCTCCTCGACCCGAAGGCCGCCGCAGCCGCACCCGCGGTGAAGGTCACGCGAGACCTCGCCGCGGCGACGGGGCTCGACACGGCCTCGAGGCAGGTTTCGTTTCACCAGCTCGTCTCGAACCCGACGGTGATGCGGCTCATCGAAGCCGCCGGCGCCGCCGCTCAACACGACGAACCGCGCCGCGGGGTCCTGAAGGACGCCGAGAAGCTCGAGGAACGCCTCAACGCTCTCTACGCCGTCCTCCAGCGGGACGTCGTACGGCCGATCCCCGCCCCGGGCGACCCGAAGGCCCGCTGGAACCACCCGCTCGAGGTCACGGCGCCGGCGCTCCTCGCCCTCGCGAACGGGCCGCGCCTTCCCGGCTGGCCGACGAAGGAGAAAGTCGAAGGGGAGATTCTCTACAACCGCGTCAATCCCTCGCGCCTTGCCTGGCTCGTCCTCCTCGCCTCGCTCGTCGTCTCGATCGCGGCGTGGGTCAGGTCGAGCCGTGCGCTCGACTGGGCTTCGTTCGGCCTCCTCGTCGTCGGCTTCGCGACGATGACCTGGGGGATCGGCATGCGGTGGGCCGCCGGGGAGCGGATCCCGGCCGCGAACATGTACGAGTCGCTCCTCTTCCTCGGCTGGGGCGTCGGGCTGTTCGCGGTGATCGCCTACCTCCTGATGAGGAACAGGACCGTCGTCCTGAACGCTGCGGCCATGTCGGCGCTGACCATGGCCCTCACCGACCTCCTCCCAATGGACCGCTTCATCCACCCCATCGCCCCGGTCCTCGCCGGGACGCCGTGGCTCGCGATCCATGTCCCGATCATCATGGTCGGCTACGCCGTCCTCGCGCTCGGCGTCGTCGTCGCGCACATGCAGATCGGCTTCGCGGCGTTCGGGAAAGGGAGGAGCGCGCTCGTCGAGAAGCTCTACGAGCTCCTCTACTGGTACATGCACGTCGGATCGATCTTCCTTCTCGCCGGGATCCTGACCGGCTCCGTCTGGGCCGCCTCGTCTTGGGGGCGCTACTGGGGCTGGGACCCGAAGGAGGTCTGGTCGCTTGTCGCCTTCCTCGCCTACATGGCGATCCTCCACCTGAAGGTCGACAAGGTGATCGGGACGTTCGGCGCTGCAGCGATCAGCATCCTCGCGTTCCAGACGATCCTGATGACCTACCTCGGCGTGAACTACGTCCTGAACGCCGGCATGCACTCGTACGGCATGGGCGACTCGCCGATCGTGAAGTGGATGGTGATCGTCGCCCTCGTGGAGGTCGTCTTCCTCGCCGTGTGCGGCGTGGCGTTCCGCGACCGCAAGAGGCTCGCCTATGCGTGAGATCAGCAGGAAAGGCGGAGCAGGTCGGGTCGGCGCGAGGATATCGGGCTTTTCTAAGGCGTTTCTCATGTCCCACGGCGTACCGTCCACGTCGTGAAGGCGACCCGGATGCAGGCGGCTGAGAATCTCGGCCCGCCGTTGGCGGCTGCGTTGCTCGTGACGCTCGTCGCAGCGGCGGGTTGGCTCGACTCCGCGGAGCTCCTCGTTCGGGACGCGTTCCTGAGGACCCGGCCGAGGGCGGCGGCGGAGTCCGTCGCGGCGGTCGTCGTCGACGAGGAAGCGATCGGCACCGTCGGGCCGTGGCCTTGGGAGCGAGAGCGCCTGGCCGCCCTCGTGGAACGGATCGGGGCGGCCGGCGCCGCTGCCGTGGCGGTCGACCTTCTCCTGGCGGAGGCCCGCCCGGGGGACGATGCCCTCGCCGTTGCGCTCGCGGCGAGGCCGTCAGTCCTCGCCGCCGCGCCGGACGGAACGAGGCGGTGGCTGCTCCCCGCTCCACGCCTGCGCGCGGCCTCGGAGGTGGCGCACGTCAGCTTCGCCGTGGATCGCGACGGTGTCGTGCGTGGATTCCTCGCCACCCGGCAGCTCGACGGCCTCTCCCTCGGCGCGATGAGCTTCGCGGCAGCCCGGCTGCTGCAGCCAGAGCTCCCCTTGCCGGTCGGGGCGCCGATCCGGCCCGGCTTTCGTTCCGCGGGCGAGGTGCCCACCTGGAGCGCCGCGGACGTCCTGAACGGGAAGCTGCCGAAGGGCGCGCTCCGGGGCCGCGTCTGCTTCGTCGGCTCAGTCGCGGCCGGCGTCGGTGACCGCGTCGTGTCCCCGATGTCGGCCCGCGGAACGCCCGATCCGGGCGTCCTCGTGCAGGCGGCGGCGACAGAGTCGATCCTGACGGGCGACCTGAACGAGCGGCTCCCTCCGGTCGTGGCGGGAGGGTTAGCCGGTCTCCTGACGTGGGGCGCGGCGGCCCTGCGGCGGCGGGTCGCGGCGCGGCTGGCTGCCGCGGCGGTCGTCGTCCCGCTGCTCGCGATCCCGGCCGGGGTGCTGTCGCTCCTCTGGACCGGGCGGGAGCTGCCGCTTCTCGCGACGGCCTTCGGCGGCTTCGTCGTGACGGCAGGCCCCGAGCTGTGGCGGCTCCTCGAGGAGCGCCGCCGGGTCGCGGCCGCGGCCCGGCGCATCGGCGAGCTCGAGACACTCGCCGCCGCCCTCGAGAGCGAACGAAAAGACGACGCGGAGGCGCGCCGCGTCCTGGCGCACGAGCTCAAGACGCCGCTGACGTCGGTGCGGGGGCTCGCGCAGCTCCTCTCCGGATTCAACCTGGGCGAGGAGCGCCGCCGGTCCGTCGCCGGGATGGTCGCGCGGGAGAGCGAGCGGCTCGCGGAGATGGTGGAGACGCTCCTGGACCTCGAAAGGATCAAGCTGAAAGACTTCCGGAAGGCCTCTTCGCTCGTCGAGCTCTCGGAGCTCGTCCGGGCGCGATCGGCGTTTCTCGCCTCGGGGGGCGGGCGGGAGATCCGATTCTCGGGCGAGCCCGGGCTCCTCGTTCGCGGCGATGCCACGCTCCTCGTCCGCGTCGTCGACAACCTCGTCGGAAATGCCCTCAAGTTCGCGCCCGGAGAGCCGGTCGACGTGACGGTGGACCGGGACGGCGGGGGAACGGTCAGCCTCGCGGTCTGCGACCGGGGGCCGGGGATTCCGCCCGGCGAGCGGGAGGAGATCTTCCGGCGATTCGCCCGAGGAGGTTCGGCTGCGGCCGTGCCGGGGCTCGGCCTCGGCCTCGCGCTCGTGGCCGAGATCGCGCGGTGGCACGGGGGCCGCGTCGACGTCGAGGCTCCCGCCTCGGGAGGGAGCCTTTTCCGTGTCACGCTTCCCGCCGCGGACGCGGGAGCCGAGCCCGGAAGGAGAACGTAGATGCCGCGTGCTCTCGTCATCGACGACGACGACGCCATCCGTGAGATGGTGGCCCTGACCCTCGAGGCGAGCGGGTTCGAGGTCGCGCGCGCCCGCGGAGCGCGCGACGCGCGGAAAGAGCTCGAGAAAACCCGCCCGGACGTCATCCTCTGCGACATTTACATGCCCGGGGGCGACGGGCTGTCGGTCCTTCGGGAGGTACGGGCGCGGGTAGCGCCGCCGCCGGTCATTCTGATGACGGCACGCGGCTCCGTCGAGACTGCCGCCGCCGCCGAGGAGACGGGGGCCTTCGACTATCTGGCCAAGCCGTTCGACGTCTCCGTCCTCCTCGACCGCGTTTCTGCCGCCCTTGCCGCGTGTCCTGCCCGTCAGGCGCCCGCCGAGGATGGCCCGGAGAGCATGATCATCGGGTCGCACCCGGCGGTCGTCGAGGTCTACAAGGCGGTCGCGCGGGTCGCGCGTCTCCGCGTCCCCGTGTTGGTCCTCGGCGAGACGGGGACGGGGAAGGAGCTCGTCGCGCGGGCGCTTCACCGCTTCAGCGGCCGCGGTTCCGGTCCGCTCGTCCCCGTTCACTGCGGCGCGATCCCCGACACGCTGCTCGAGAGCGAGCTTTTTGGCCATCGGCGCGGCGCGTTCACCGACGCCACGCGGGACCGCCGAGGCGCGCTGTCGCAGGCCGCTGGTGGGACGCTCTTCCTCGACGAGATCGGCGAGGTGTCCGCCGCGTTCCAGGTGAAGCTCCTCCGGTTCCTCGAGGATCGCGTCGTGACTCCCGTGGGGGCCGACGCGGGCGAGGCGGTCGACGTGCGGGTCGTGGCCGGGACACATCGGGACGTGAAGGGGATGGTCGGCGAGGGTCGCTTCCGGGAGGACCTCTACTACCGGCTTTCCGGTTACGTGATCCGGATTCCGCCGCTCCGCGAGCGGCTGAGCGATCTGCCAGCGCTCGTCGCCCACTTCGAGCGCCTCGGGCGGCGGGAGCTGGGCCTCCCCGAGATGGCGACGGCGTCGCCCGCCGTCCTCGCCCGGCTCGGCCGGCACGCATGGCCGGGCAACGTGCGGGAGCTCGCCCACGTGGTCCGCCGAGCGCTCATCGACGCCGGGCGACTCGACGACGACGACGCAGTCGAGCAGGCGCTCCAGGAGGGCTCCGGCCCCACGTTGGCCACTTCGTGGCCGCGGCCGATCGGAGGGGAGCCCCTGTCCGCGACGCCGCCAACTCTGGAGGAGATCGAGCGGCACCACATCCTCTCCGTCCTCGCGTCGGCGGGAGGGAACCAGACGGTGGCCGCGCGTTTGCTAGGCATCGAGAGAAAGACGCTCGCCCGGAAGCTGCGGGCCGCCGGCGGTCCGGTCGCAGGGGGAGGCGAAGGAGAGAAACCATGAAACTCATCCTGCCGCTGGTCGCGCTCGCCGCCGGCATCCTGGCCGCTATCGAGCCTGGGTCGCCGACCTACCGTTTCGACGAGGTGAAGAGCAAGGTGCTGCGCGCACCGGGAGGCGATGAAGCGGCCGAGGTTCGGGCCGCCGCCGGGGACACCGCTTCGGCCGGAGACCTCGTCCGGACCGGATTCTGGGGGAAGGCGGTCCTGTCCGTGCCCGAGCGGAAGGCGCGCTTCGAGATCGGGTCGAGCACACGCGCCCGGCTCGCGGCCGGGACGCCTGGCGTTCTTCTCACGGTAGAGAAGGGGCGCATCAAGGCGCTCTTCGAGGCGTTGACCGACGGGTCGGCCGATGCGCGGACGGTCGCCGCGCCCGGAGCCCTCCTCGCCGTCCGCGGGACCCGGTACGGGCTGGAGGTGGCGAAGGACGGCCGCTCGCTCCTCGCCGTCTTCGAAGGAACGGTGGAGGTGAGGCCGATGAAGGCCGGCGCCGCTCCCCTCCTCGTGCGGGCCGACGAGGCCTGCACGTTCGGCCCGATGGTGGAACCGCACTCGATGCCGATGCGATCGATGGGGATGAGCGAGCGCTCCTGGGGGATGCACGGTGGCATGGGCACGGGCATGGGCATGTCTTCCGGATCGGAGCACGGGATGCCGGGCGCGGCGCCTGACGGGAAGATGCCCCAGAGCCACGGAAGCGGGTCGCACGGCGGCTCCCCGATGGGACCGAAGGGACATTGAGAGGACCCGCCGGGCTGCGCGAGACGCCGTCGGCGGCACAATCCGACCAGGGTCGGTTTGCCCCTTTCGGCGGAGCCTCGCCGAGGCCCCAAGAGCGACATTTCGACCCGAACGAGGCCGGAAGGAGCGCCCATGAAGTGGCACGGGCGTTGCGGTTGGGAAAGCAGCCCGCGAGCCTCGGCTCAGGGCAATTCGTGAAGAGGTGAGATCGATGAGACGAACGACAACCATCGCGGCGATCGCGTTTCTGGCCTGCTCCCTGTCCGGCGCCGCAGCGGCGCAGATGATGGGCGGGGGCATGGGGAGCGGAGGTCACGGCAGCGGACACGGCGGGTCGACGACCGGGCCCCGAGGGACCGGCGGCATGGGCTCCGGCTCGGGCATGGGCTGGGACATGGGGGACGACATGGGAGGGATGGGCCGCGTCCTCGTCTCTCCCGCGGGGACGACGTACGTCGTTTCCCGAGAGCTGACGGCCACCGGTACATCCGCGATCGCCGACGAGCTCCTCGCCATCGGCCCGAACGGCACCAACGCATGGTCCTGGCGGTCGACCGACGCCATCCGCGACCTGACGCTCGCCGCCGATCTCCTCGTCGTCTCCGTCGGCGAGCCGCACATGCACGGCACGACCGGGACCGCACCCCGAGCCGGCGCGCTCGTCGCGCTTCGTTCCACGACCGGCGCGGAGGCGTGGAGGCTCGCTCTCGACGGCGTTCCGATGCGCGTCGAGGCCGCCTCGAATCGGCTCGTCCTCCTCGTCGGGACGCCGACGTCGACGACGACCGGCGGCAGCACGTCCGGGCACATGGGCTCGGGGGATGCCGGCTTCCAGGGAATGCGGCGGAGCCTCGTCGCCGTCGACCTCACCGGCCGCCTCCTCTGGACGGTCGCCCTCGACCAGTAGTTCGCGGCAACGGCGCCGCCTATGTCCAGGAAACCCGAGCGGCGCGACCACGGGGTCGCGCCGCCCTTCGTCCGAAGAAGGAGCTCCCGATGACGACCGCCCGATTCCGCCTGACCGCGGCGCTCCCCCTGCTCGGGGCTCTCGCCGCGACCGCCGCCTCCCCCGCCCTCGGCGCCGTACGCGAGTTCACCCTTACCGCCGCCGCTTCGACCTGGGAGATCTCTCCCGGGCAGAAGGTCGTCGCCTGGACGTACAACCAGACGCTCCCCGGCCCCGAGCTGCGCGTGTCCGCCGGGGACGTCGTCAGGGTCACGCTCGTGAACCAGCTCCCCGAGGCGACGACGATCCACTGGCACGGAGTCCCCGTTCCCAACGGGATGGACGGTGTTCCGGGGGTCACCGCACCGGCCGTGGCGCGCGGTGCGCGGTTCACGTACGAGTTCCCGGCCCCAGCGCCCGGGACGTACTGGTACCACCCTCACGTCAGCTCCGCCGTTCAAATTGGCCGCGGCCTCTACGGTCTCCTCATCGTCGAGCCGCCGGCTTCCGCGGCGAGGGAATGGGACCGAGAGGTCTCCCTCGTCGTCGGTGAGCTCGGCTCCATGCCCGGCGCAATGGGCGGCGGCATGGGGATGGGTGGAGGAATGGGAATGGGGGGCGGAATGTCCTCGTCGAGCATGATGATGGGGACGCTTCTCATCAATGGAAAGACGGGCCCGTACATCCCCGACATTCGCGTGCGCAAGGGCGAGAAGGTCCTCTTCCGGATGGTGAACACCGGGAACATGGTCCACCCGATGCACCTCCACGGGATGAGCTGGACGGTCACGGCAACGGACGGCTTCCCGTTGCCGTCGCCCTACCGGAAGGACACGCTGCCGCTCAACGCCGGGGAGCGCTACGACGGCGTCCTCGAAGCGGACAATCCGGGGACGTGGATGCTCCACTGTCACAACCTCCAGCACGTCGGAGACGGGGCCTCGGGCGCGACCGGGCTCTCGATGATGGTGATCGTCGAGCCGTGACCGGGAGGGGTCGCGAAGCGAGACGTGTGTTGATGAGGGTCTCGGCGAGAACCTGCTTGACACCGTACCGCACTACGGGCTCCATACTCCGTTCAGAGAGGTTATGGCGCCATGAGAACTCTCACCATAGGCCAGGTCGCCAGGGAGTCCGGAGTTGGCGTCGAGACGATCCGCTTCTACCAGCGCGAGGGCCTCATCGCCACTCCCCCGAGGCGCCCCTCGGGCTATCGGCAGTACGGCGCTGACGTCATCCGCCGTATCCGTTTCATCCAGCGAGGAAAAGGGCTGGGCTTTTCACTGCGAGAGATCAACGAGCTTCTCTCTCTCAGCCTGTCGCGGGGTCGGTCCTGCGCGAATGTGAAAGCACGCGCGTGCGTGAAGATCGCGGGCATCCGGGCCCAGATCGCCGCGCTCGAGCGGATCAAGGGGGCGCTCGAGCGCCTTAGCGAGGCGTGCATGGGGAGGGGCTCGGTGAGCAAGTGCCCAATCCTCGATGCTCTGGATGCTGAAGTGGAGGGAGGCACATGACCGAAAAGACTATGCAAGCCGAGACGTCCTGCTCCAAGACAACCAGTCCAGCCACCGTGTCTTCTACGCCGCCTCAGCCTCGTGGCGCCGAACGTGCAGTGCCAGCAACGGCGGTACGCCGCGCTTCGATTGGCGCCGCAATCGTCTCGGCCTTCGGTGCCTCGCTTTGCTGCATCGGGCCCCTGGCGGCCTCAGCTCTGGGATTCACCGGCCTCGGCGTCTTCGTGAAACTCCACGCTTTTCGCCCCTATCTCGCGGTCCTCACAGTGCTCTTCCTCGTCGGTGCCGTCCACCTCACGTATCGAAAGGCGCCAGCCGGAGCCTGCGCACCCGGCTCGCCCTGCGAGGCCACAGTGCCGGGCCGGGCCGATCGTCTTAATCGAGTCGTCCTCTGGACCGTCGCAGTCGCGGCGCTCCTCGTCCTCTCGTTTCCTACTTGGTCTGGCTGGATCTGGAGATGATGGAGGTCATCCACGCCACCTTCCGCTGCAAGACCAGGGCGGACGGAATGGAACGGACGAACTGAGGCGGTTGTGAGTGGATGCTGCGCGCCGGAGAACGGCCAGAACCCTGACTCGCACGCCGGCCACTGTCCACGCTGTGGTGCCAGAGGCCCCCGCGTAAATGCCATCACACTCAGGGCCCTCCTTTCGGGGGAGGGCCTCAGAAGGGGCGTACCTTCCGAACCCCGCTTCTGTGGCACTCCGGGCTGCACGGTCGTCTACTTCGACAGCGCCGTCCCCATCGTCTTCGAGGAGGCGCTCGTCACCGTACCCGTCCACGCCAAGCACCCGGAAGACGGCTCCGTGCCTGTCTGCTACTGCTTCGATCACACGCCCGGCACCATCCGCGGTGAAGTGACCAGGACAGGCCGGAGCAGCGCGTCCAAGATCATCGCCGCCGAGGTGAAGGCGGGCCGTTGCGCTTGCGAGGTGAAGAACCCCAAAGGAACGTGTTGCCTTGGGGACGTTTCGGCGGTCGAGCGGTCCGCCCTGCTTTCAGCGGCAGCGCCGCTCACCGATCGCAGCGAGCGCGGCGGCTGAGCCGCACGTCGGTATCGGCGATCGTCGACTCGCTCCGACTCCGGAACGTCCGCGACCCGGAGCCGCAGCAAGGTACGTAATCGAAAGGGTCTCCCCTGGCAGGAGGCCCTCATCGATCCCTGTCTCTCGTTGAAACGGCAGGGGCTTCGGGCGCCCGGTCGCCGGACTACTGCCCGCCCATCATCCCGCCGCCCATGCCGCGGCCACCGTTCATCATGCTGCCCATGACGACGTAGCCGTCGTTCGTCGTGTTGTCGTTCACGACGGCATAGGCCATGACCATCCCCGGCCCCCCCTGGTTGATCCGCACGCGGACCTGGAGGCCGGCGTCACCGGTCGGGAACTTCGAGTGGACGTTCAGAAGGACGTCGTTGAACTGGTGCGAGGAGTACCCCGCGAGCGTGAAGGGAAGGCTCTTCGCGCCCGTGCCCGTCGGCGTCGACCCATCGGCGTCGACGATCTCGACGACGCCGGTCGCGCCAGTCGACGACGTGCTGACGACATTGACGTTCACGCGGTTACCAGGCTGCGGAAGGAGCCCGAGCATGTACATCGCGTATTCGTCCATGCCGTAAGAGCCGCCCATGGGCATCGAGGTCATTCCCATGCGGCTCGGCATTCCCATGAACGCCAGGCCGTAGGCACCCGCCCCGGTCTGGTTGTAGACGCGCACGGTGGCCGAGATCGGGATGCTCGCCGCTACGCGGATCGCGCCGAAGCCAGCCGCAAGGCCGAAGTTCGCCTGGAGAACGTCGGGCAGGTACGTGATCGGCTGGTTGAGGTTCACCGTCGCCGTTGCGGCAGGGGCGGATGACGCCGAGTCAGCCGCGTGGAAGTAGAGCGTGGCCACACCGGTTCCGGTCGCCTTGATCCAGAGATCCGTCACGAAGAAGGAGCTGAACCGGCCCTCTCCACGAACACCCGCAGGAATGACCAGATCCTCCGTCCCATTCGTCATTCCGTCGATCGGGCCACCCAGCCCGCCGCCGCCCATCTGGGCCGTGGCGGGAAACGTGACGAGGGCACTGACGAGAGCCGCTGCACCGAGATAGGACTTGAGACACCGCATAGAAACCTCCTTGTTTCGGACCGTTGACGGCCTTGGCTCGTCACGGGTCGTTCTATCACTATATGGTCATATCGTGTTTCGCCCTGGCGTCGCGCCAGCTGAAACGCTAGGGGCTGAACCACCAGGGGATCGTCAGGAAGGCAAGCGTGAGGGCGACGACGATCCAGAGCAGACGCCGCCATCGCCGGTCGCGCGGGTCTGGATTCCATGGCCTCGAATCGGTCCCGGTCGCGCAGCAAGCCGCGGAACTCGTCCTGTAGGTAAGCCCGACTGACGCCCAGAGCAGGACGATCGTGCCGATGGCGAGGTACGGCCGGTACTCGTGGAAGAGGGCGAAGGAGCCGGCCCCGGCGAGGCCGAGCATGCCTGCAGCGGACGGACCGATACAGCAGAGGGAGGCGCCGATTGCCGAGACGAGCGCCGCGACGAGGCTCGTTCTGCTGAGAGCACGGGCCGCTGGAGGGGTCACGATGACGCTCCGCCATCACCCGGACGAGCCGATCCGGACCGAAGCGCTGCGACGATCACGGCCACGGAAGGCGCTCCGTGATCACCAGCGGAACCGTACAGGCGACAGGACCCGCGGCCGCCCGGTGGGGCGGATGCCCCGGAAACGTCGACGCCGTCCACCAGAATCGTAGGAGAACCCCAGCCCCGGGCGCGGTCGGGAACGTTCGGTCCGCTCGCGTCGAGCTCGTGCCAGACGGACGGGTGGCCGGTTTCCGCAAGGGCCGCCTGGAGGTTCGCGCGAGCCCTGTCGCGGTTCGGGCAGCCGTCGAAGGCGACGAGCTCGACGATGGGCATCGGCGCTACATTCCTTGCCCGAGCCGGACGACATCACGAGGCTGCACTTCGCATTTCAATGCGCGCTCCGTTCTCGCGGGGACGCGTCGGACGAACCGGAGCCGGAAAGAAACGCCTCGATCTGCCTTGCCTTCTCGTACTCGGCCGGGCTCTTCGGGTTGAGGGACTCCATCTCCCTGACCTCGGCCGGCGTGAGCTTCGGAAGATGGCGGACGAAATGGACGAGCTCCCACGTGCCGACATCTTCCGGCGGCGTGCCATTGCCCCACGCGGGCATGCCGGTAAGGCGGATTCCATTCCTGATGATGGAGAAGAGCTCGCCGTCGGTGAGGCGCTGGGTCTCGCCGGAACGCATGTCGGGAGCCCGCGGATAAAGGCGGCGGCCGACTGGCGTCTGCCCTCTCCCGTCGTTTCCGTGGCAGCTCGCACAATGGTCGGCGAAGTGTGCCCGCGCCCGGGCGAGGACCTCGGGGCCTGTGGGGACGGGGTTCGGCAAACGGCGAACCGCCTCCGGTGTCGCCCACCCCCGGAAGGTCCGTGCCACAACCTCCTCGGCCTTCGTCGGCTCCTCGCGAGCGCTGAACCCCCGGCGAAAGGCGGCTGCGAGGGCGAAACCGCAGCCGATGGCGACGACGGCTCCCGCTACGAAGAGCACTCGGCCTGTGCGCGTCACGACGAATCCCCTCCGGCCCGACCGGCCCTCACGCCTTCTTCTTCTCCAGGAACATGCCGCACTTCGGGCACTTCCCGGGGCCGGCGTTCTTCACCTCGGGATGCATCGGGCAGGTCCAGACAGCCTTCTCCTCGGCGCCGATCCGGACGACCTTGGCCTCGAGCCCCGACTTGCCCTCGGCCGTCTCCACGGCGACGCGCACACCGGGCTTCAGGTCGGTCTTCTTCGCCTCCGAGTCTCCTCTGAGGTACGACGTCGCGCTCGTGAGCGTGACGGAGACTGTCTTGCCGTCGGGGTCCGCCACCTCGAGGTGGTCACCGTGGACCTGCGCGACAGTACCGAGGATCGCTTCCTTCCCATGGGCGTGCCCGTCGTGGGCGGAGGCCACGCCGGTCGAGAGCGTGAGAGCGAGAGCAGCGAGAACGGAGAGAGCCTTACGCATGTCGATGTCTCCTGTCGATCGGCCGCTGAGCGAGCGTCCCGCACCGCAGCCGTGTATGGGCTGAAATATAGGACCCGTACCTTAGAGCAACATTAGAGGATGAGAAGCCTTCTCTCTCATCGAATCCTAAGGTTCGGTCCCCAACATTGAGGCATGGAACGCACCTCTCCCCGCGGCACGCTCCTCCTGGTCGAAGACGACGCTTCGTTCGCGTTCTGCGCCGCTGAGTTCCTCGCGCGGCGCGGTTTCGAGGTAGCACAAGCTCGCGACCTCGACTCCGCCCTGGTCCTCCTGGCCGCCCAGCGGTGGGCGGCCGTCGTCACGGACCTCGACCTCACGGGGCGGCAGACGCGAGACGGCCTGGAAGTCGTCGCCACGGCGGCGCGCTTCGAGCCGCGTCCCGTGATCTTCGTCTGGACGAGCTCGTCGGCGACCGAGGTACGGCAGGAAGCGTTCCGTCTCGGCGCCGACCTCGTCGTCGAGAAAGGGAGCCTCTGGGACCTGGAGGCCCGGCTCAGGGTATGCCTCGCGGAACGCCCCTCACGAGTCGCGTCCTGGCCGGGCGTGGAGTCCGTCCCCGTGCCAGGGCTCACCGCAGGGTCCGAGAAGACGCCCGAGTCCGCATCGGCCTGGGGAGAGGCGTGAGCGCGGCGGACCATCTCGGCCCGCGCCCCGATTCCACGCTCGCACGGGTCCTTCAGCACTCGTCGGAAAGTGACCACCCTCGCTCGTTTGTTTGTTACCCGCCGCGAGGGTCTGCCGGTCGGAGACAAGCCACGTGTTCTCAGCATCATCCCGCGCCGGGGGCGCGGCCGGGCGCGGCGCTCTTCTGACGAGTACACCCGGCAGTTCTTGGAAAGCGCTGAAGCACGGGTCGCTTCGACCCGCACATGTCGGCCCTCTTGAGCGAGGCGACGCTGCGCCGGAGCACGCTGCCCCTCCTGCGGCCCGAGCCTGAAGACCGCGTCCTCGACCTCTGCTGCGGAACCGGACCGCTCGCCGTTCGGACGAAGCAGGACTTCCCCCGTGCCGAAGTCGTCGGCTGCGACATAGACCCGTGGCGCTCTCGCTCGCCGAGTGAAAGGCCTCGCCGCTTCCAAGGGACCTGGGCTCGTCGGCGCGCTTCTGGTGGCGCCCTGCACTAGGGCCCCGGGTGCTCGCGCTCCGTCTGCCCGAGCGGGCTTCCCCCTCTGCGATCTTCCGTGACAGCTACTTTCCACGCAGTGTTTCCCACTGCTTCCGATGGAAGGTGGAGAACCGCTCCGCCTCGAGCGCGACGGCCTCCACTTTCTCTATATACGCTTCGTAGTGTCGCCTCATCTCCAGAATCATCGGATCGGTGTCCGCCCGCTCCGGTTCTCTGTTCCCGGTGATGGAGTCCCCGAGCAGTTTTCGCTGTTTGGCGGCTTCCTTGCGGAACGACGCCGCCTTCCTTTCGTATTCCTCGGCTCTTGCGAGATGAACCTCCGGGAGCCTCGCGATTTCGTCGGCGAACATCGGGTAAGCCCCTCCCTCCTGTTGCGCGTCCGCGACGAGCGGCAGAAGAGTGAGTGGCGCTGCGAGCAGGGCGGCAAAGGCGAGGCGCTGGACCTTGTGTGCAGCGTGGTTGAGCATGGCAGCTCCTTTCCATGCGCGGGATGTCGGGAGGCGAAGCGGAGTCGGCACGTCGGGCCCAGACGCGGCGCACCCGCACTTGGACAGGCTCACTGGCCGTTCAGCTCGGCCGCACGCATTTCGTGGTACTCGGCCAGCTTCTCCGCCTTCGCCGCCAGTGCCTCTGCGTCCTTGATGTAGCCGTTGCAGTGGCCCCGCAGCTTCTCGAGCTCGGGAGGCTCGTAGTTCCCGGGCCGGGTATCTGGCGGCAGTCGCTTCTTCAGGGCCAGGATCATCTCGCGATGCCTGTTCGCCTCTTCGCGGTAAGCGGCGGCCTTCTTTCGATACTCGACGGCCCTGTCGAGGTGGTCCTTCGGGGTGACCGCGACCTTCATCGCGGTTCGGCTCTCGGCCGCAGCGGCGGCCTGCACTTGTGGCCCAGCGGCAGCCGGTCGCACGGCCGAGATCAGTGCGGAAACGACGAGAATGACTGATGCAAGATGCCGAGTTACCCGGGGACGCTCTGCGGACATCGCGAACCTCCTGCCATCGTCTTGGGCTGTGCTTCGCCGGCTGGCCTACGTTTCGGGACGAGCGTGAAAGGACTTTGATCCGGGGCCTTCGGAATGCTCCCGTTTGCCTCTTGACCTCAAGAATGGGTCGAGTGGATTAGAGGCGCCTTAAGACGCGTGCCGCTCCTTCCACGGAAAGGCATACGGTCGTCGGGTACCTTCGGTCGGATCTGAGCCAGCAAGCCCCTCGGCCCTGGGTCGGAACGCGGGCGGCCCGAAACGCGAATCGGCTAACCGAACGGCGGACGGGTGCCCGCAGCGGAGGCAGCGACGGGGAAGCCGTCGTCTGCTCCTCCCCTGGAACACCGACTTCCGCGAATCAGCCGGGCCGACGACGCCCGGATCGGCTAGCGGTACTGACCCGGGGCATGCCCCTCACGCCCGCTTCCCTTCGTCTAAGGCGCCTCTAATCTGCCGGGGCTATCTTCTCGACCAGAGGACGGCGAAGGCGGAGCGGGGTCTCACCGAACTCGAGTTCATCGCTCCGCCAAGGGGATCGGCGGACGACTTCGAGAGGTAGGTATGCCAAAGAGTGAACAGGGCCTCACGAGCGGTCGAACGGTCAGCGTCGACGCCGCCGTCCGGGTTCTTCAGCGCGACCCTTCGGGCGAGGCCGCGTATATCCCGGCTCTGCGCTTCCACGCCCTGACAGGTCTCTTCGACCCTCTCATGCGGCTCGTCATGAGGGATGAGCAGCTGAGGCGACTGACCTTGTCCCTCCTTCGCCCTGAGCCGGCAGAGCGCGTGCTCGACATCGGATGCGGGACCGGCTCTCTGGCGGTCCGGCTGAAACAGGAGCACCCCCGCGCGACCGTCGTCGGCTACGACATCGATCCGGCGGCCCTCGAGATCGCGGAGCACAAGGCACGGGAGGCGCAGATCTCCGTGACCTGGGCCCGCGGCCCGGCCGACGATCCGCCCTTCCCCGATCAGTCCTTCGACCTCGTGACCTCCTCCCTCCTCCTCCACCATCTCCTCCCCTCCGGGAAGCGATCCGCTCTCGCGGCTGCGTCGAGGCTCCTCAAGCCGGGAGGGCGCCTCGTTCTCGTCGACTTCACCCGTCCGGAAGGGCGCCTCCGTGCGCTCGCCTTTTCGATCGTCCGCACACTCGACGGCCGCCGGGAGACCGCGGACCACGCCAGGGGCCGACTGCCGGCCTTCGTCGAGGAAGCGGGTTTCGCGAACGTGGCCGAGCGGCTGCGGCTGAACACGGCCGCTGGCACCATCGGGTTCATCACCGCGTACAAGCCGCGCTCCGGGTGGGCTCCGTGAAAAGCCTCCGGACCCGAATCCGATGGTGGGTCGTCGCGTCGACGACCCTCACGGTCGGGCTCGTCACGACGCTTGGTGTCGTCGAGGATCGCCGGCAGATCGAACGGGCGGAAGTCGCTTACCTCGCTGGGTTCCTCGAGCACCTCTCCGCGATGCCCGAGTTCCGAGCGGACTCGGGGACGGCCCGGGCGCACCTCCGGATGCTCGCCCCTTCTTTCGAGCGAGCTGGGGGCCGGGTCGACCTCGTTCCCCTCTCTTCGGCGTCGCAGGCGCCCTCAGGCTCGGGGATCGTGGCCTGCCAGGCGCTGGACCTATCCGACGGCCGGTGGACGCTTCATTACTGGAGCGACGGCCGGTTCGTACGCGACCGGTTCCGAAGCGCGCTCGCGATCCAGCTTCTTCAGGCCGGGCTGACGATCGCTGGCCTCGTCGCCGGAATCGAGTGGATACTGCGACGAAGCCTCCTCGGGCCGCTCAGTACGATTTCCCGACAGATCGAGCGGATCACTGAAGGGGGCGGCTGGCTCGCGAGTGTCCCTGCGACAGATCTCGAGCTCGACCGGCTCACGAGGGCCCTGCGCGCACTGGGACCGGGGCTTGAACAGCAGACCCGCCAGTGGATCGCCGCCGAGCGGCGCTGCGCCGTGGCCGCGGCCCTTTCCGGCATCCGCGAAAGAACGCTCGGGCCTCTGAGAAACGCTCACCTGGAGCTGAGCCAGCTCGAAGCAGCCTCCCTACGCGACGACGGGACAAAGCGCCGGCTTCGCCGCGCCGCCCGCTCCGTCGAGCAGCTCTCCGCGGCGCTCGCGGAATCCGACGCGAAGTGGTTCCCGCCGAGTGTCGGCGAGGGCACGCCCGCCACGAGCGCAGGCCGGAGAAGCTCATGACGCTACCGCACCAGAGAATCGCAGCGGAGCTCTCCGACAGCACAGCAGAAGCGTATGACGAGATCCTCTTCGCAGCGACCCGCGGCGCAGACCGCCGCTGGAAGGAGGCGCTCCTGGCGCACTTCGACGCTCCCGCACGGGTTCTCGACCTCGCCTGCGGCACCGGGACCCTCACGTTCATGGTTTGCGATCGATTCCCGGATGCGGAGGTCGTCGGCATGGACGTCTCGGTCGCGCGTCTCGACCACGCGCTGAAGCGGGCGCATCTCCGACGGGACCATCGGGCACGTTTCGTCCTGGGCTCGCTCGAGCGCATCGCTCCTGCCGGACGGTTCGACACCGTTACGAGCTGCTACCTGGCCAAGTACGCGGATCTCCCCCGCCTCGTCTCGCGGTTGAGGTCGTTCTTGAATCCAGGCGGGCTCGTCGTCATGCACGATCTCACGTACCCGGAGCACCCTGTCGTCCGCAAGGCATGGGAGCGCCACTTCCAGCGACTCCGACAGACCGCGCTGAACGAGTGGCCCGCGGCGATTCGGGTATTCGACGAGCTACCCGAGATCGTCCGCGGCTCCAGCTGGGTCGAGGAGCTCACGATGCTCCTCATAGCGCACGGCTTCAGCGGCGTCGCCGTCGAACGGCTCGGCCGGGGGGCCTCTGCGCTCGTCCTTGCCCGCCTTCCCTGCGAGTAGTCTCGCGATGCTGAGGCTCGTTCAGACCTTCGGCCGCTCCTCTATGGCGGTACGCAGCTCATAAGGGAGCTCGTCAGTGTCCGGCCGGCTCTGATTCGGGTCCGCGGGAGGCTGCCAGTCTCGCCTCGACCTGCATCAGCTTCGCCTCCATCGCCGCTATCTCGTCCTTCGAGAAGCCAAGCGGATTCGCCGCTTCGGCGGCCCTGAGCGCCTTCCTCAGTGACGCCGCTGCAGCGAGCTCCTGGCCAGCGGCGAGGTAGCGTTCGACGCCCTCGACCTGATATCGGCGGACTCGCGCCTGGATGACCCTGTCCGGCGAGCCCGCCCCGAACCCGAGAATGGCGTAGGCCAGTCCGTGAACGGTCTCGTACTCCTCCGACCTCAGGGCTCTCAGCTCGTCGAGCTCGAGGTCGAGCCGGGCTCGGCCGTTTGACGGAGCGGCTTCGCGGGCCGCGGTGGCGCGAGCGATCTCGGCATTGACTCGGGCGAGGCTCGCGTCCGCGGCGTCCAGGCGCTCCGAAGCCATCACGTGCAGACTGTGGCGGGAAGCGACGCGAACGGCGACCCCGACTCCTCCAAGGAGGCCGACGCCGAGCGCGGCCGCGACGGCCGAGGCGACCGCAGGGTGCCGGCGCATCCAGTTCAAAGCCCTCTCCATGAAGGTCGGAGGCGCAGCGTCCACCGGACGGAACTCCCGGTGCCGGCGGATCTCCTCCGCCAGTTCGATTGCTGAGTCGTATCGCGACGACGGGTTCCTGGCGAGGGCCTTCATGCAGACGGCAGAGAGCGATCTCCCGGCTACGGGGTTACTCGCGACGGGCGGCGCTGGCGACTCCTCCCGAACGCGGCGCATCGATTCGAGCGCATCGGAGGACGAGAAGGGGTTCGCACCGGTCAGAATCTCGTACAGGACCGTGCCCAGCGAGAAGACGTCGGAGGCCGGGCTCGTCGGTGCCGCGCGCGCCTGCTCGGGGGACATGTACGCCGGCGTCCCGGCAACGGACCCTCCTGGATGCGCGCGGGACTGACTGTCGCCTTCGAGCCGTACGGCGAGGCCCCAGTCCACCAGGTAGACGGAGCCCATGTCGTCCACCATGATGTTCGCTGGCTTGACGTCGCGATGAACCAGGCCTTGGCGGTGCGCCGCGGCAAGCGTCTGGCAAACCCGCTCGAAGACGTCGACGAAGTGGGTGATCGACTGGCGCGACCGGATCTCCTCCGGCCGCCGCGCCGACAGGAGGCTCTTCAGCGTCCGTCCCTGGACGCGCTTCATTGCGTAGAACGGCTCGCCCGTTTCGAGCGTCCCCGCGTCGTGCACCGGGACCGTCCCTGGATGCTCGAGCCCCGCGAGAATCAGCGCTTCCTCTTCGAACCGGCGCCGTGCCCCCGGGTCCTCGGCGAGCTCGGGCTTCATGCGCTTGATGGCGACGTCGCGTCCGAGCTGGCGATCCCTCGCGAGCACGACCGTCGCCATCCCCCCGCTGCCGAGCGTCTCGCCGAGCTCATAGCGCGGAGTCGCGCGATCGGGGCGACCGGGGCGCGATCTCTCGCCGCCGGGCACCGCCTCAATCGTCTCGTCGTCCAGGCTCACATTTTCGCCCGTCGAAGCCGGAGCGCGTTTCCGACGACCGAGACCGAGCTGAAGCTCATCGCGGCAGCCGCAATCACAGGCGAGAGCAATAGCCCGAAGAACGGGTAGAGCACACCCGCAGCGATCGGGACCCCTGCCGCGTTGTAGACGAATGCGAAGAAGAGGTTCTGCTTGATGTTGGCCATCGTGCTGCGGGAAAGGCGCCGCGCCCGGACGATGCCCCGGAGGTCCCCCTTCACGAGAGTGACCCCGGCGCTCTCCATCGCGACGTCGGTGCCCGTCCCCATGGCGATTCCCGCCTGCGCCTGTGCGAGCGCGGGGGCGTCGTTGATGCCGTCGCCTGCCATCGCGACGACGCGTCCCTGAGCCTGGAACCGCTTCACGACCTCCGCCTTCTGATCGGGCAGAACCTCTGCCACGATCTCGTCGATCGCGAGCTTCCTCGCGACCGCCTCGGCGGTCGTCCTGCTGTCGCCCGTGAGCATGACGATGCGGAGGCCCTCACCATGTAGTTCGCTGATGGCCTCGGGCGTGCTGGCTTTGATCGGATCGGCCACCCCCAGGATGCCCGCGACCTCGCCGTCGACCGCAACGAACATCGCCGTCTCCCCGTCCTTGCGGAGCGCCTCCGCGTCGGTGCCCAGCGCTCCGAGGTCGATGCCCAGGTCCGCCATCAGGGACGTGTTCCCGAGGGTCACGGCCCTGCCGTCTACGGTTCCCTTCACGCCCTTTCCCGTCACCGACTCGAACCCGTCTGTGCCCGAGAGAGCCACGCCGCGCTTCTCGGCTCCCTTCACGATGGCCGCCGCGAGCGGGTGCTCGCTGCCTCGTTCCAGGCTGGCGGCCAGATGGAGGAGGTCGGATTCGGAGAAGCCGGCGGCCGCCTTGACGCTTACCAGCTCCGGCTTCCCTTCCGTCAGTGTCCCCGTCTTGTCGATGACGAGCGTATCGACCTTTCGGAGCACCTCGATCGCCTCGGCATTCTTGAAGAGAACGCCCATGGTCGCGCCCCTGCCCGTGGCCACCATGATCGACATCGGGGTGGCGAGACCCAGCGCGCAGGGGCAGGCGATGATGAGCACGGCCACGGCGTTGATCAGCGCGTGCGCCATTCGGGGCGCCGGCCCGACGATCGCCCAGGCCACGAAGGTGAGGACTGAGATCAGGATGACGATCGGCACGAAATAGCCGGCCACGACATCGGCGAGCTTCTGGATCGGCGCCCGGCTTCGCTGGGCCTCGGCGACCATCGCGACGATGCGCGAGAGAAGCGTCTCGGCGCCGACCTTTTCGGCCCGCATCAGGAGGGCTCCGGTGCCGTTGACCGTAGCTCCGACGACCTTGTCGCCGGGGCCCTTCTCCACGGGTATCGGCTCGCCGCTCACCATCGACTCGTCGACGGAGCTCGCACCATCGAGGACGACACCGTCTACCGGGATCTTCTCGCCAGGCCGCACCCGGAGCGTGTCGCCGGCCTGCACGACCTCCAGCAGCACGTCCTCTTCGGAACCGTCAGAATTGATCCGTCGCGCCGATGTTGCCGCCATTCCGAGCAGCTTCTGAATCGCGGCACCGGTCTGGCTCCGCGCGCGAAGCTCCAGGACCTGCCCGAGCAGGATCAGGGTGACGATGACCCCCGCCGCTTCGAAGTAAACGGCGACCTCCCCGGATGCGCTCCGGAAGGAGGCCGGGAACAGGCCCGGCAGAAGCGTCGCGATGACGCTGTAGCCGTACGCGACGCTCACGCCGAGGCCGATGAGTGTGAACATGTTGAGACTTCGGTTCTTCACCGACTGGACGGCTCGCACGTAGAAGGGCCATGCGGCCCAGAGACACACGGGCGTCGCCAGCGCCAGCTCCAGGAATGTGCGTAGGCGCGCCGACAAGAGCGCAGACACGGGTTCTCCCGGCAGCATGTCGCCCATCGCCAGGCCGAGGAGCGGCACAGTAAGCGCTACCGAGAACCAGAAGCGGCGGCTCATGTCGCGGAGCTCGGCGTTCTCTCCGGCGTTCGCCGCGGGTGCCCGGAGCTCCAGCGCCATGCCGCAGATCGGACACGAGCCCGGCGCATCGCGCACGATCTCAGGGTGCATGGGGCACGTGTAGCCCCCCGGAATGACCCGAGAAGGAGCGGCCGTGGCCGCCGGGGCCTGCTCGAGGAACGAGCCCGGGTCCCTGGTGAACCGATCGCGGCAGGTCGCGCTGCAGAACACGAACTCAGTACCCGCGTGCTCGTGTCGGTTCGGGCTGTCCGCCGGCACCGACATTCCGCAGACGGGGTCCTTCTTCTGAGGCCGCCCGGCCGTCGACCGATCGTGCCCGGTGTGCTCGTGCTCGTCATGATTCATAGGTGCCTCCAACCTGACGGACGCGTCGTCAGCACGAGCCTAGTGCGGAGGCCCTCAATGGTGCCCACCGCTCGAGGCCGACGTCGAGCGGCCGTGGCCCGCGTGCGACTCGGCCTGCGGGCGCACCGCTGGCGCTGGCGCCGACCAGCCTCTCGCCAGAGTCTCGAGGAGCCCGTCGGCGGCGGCCAGTGCCCGCTCCACGTCTTTTCGCAGCCGCCGCGGGGCCACCTTCGCCAGTGACTCGAGCTCCGTCGCCTGTAGAGCTACCGTCTTTCCCACCACGAGCTTGTCCGTCAACACCGGGCCATCGACACGCGGGGCGCGGCTGATCTCGTCCCGGAGGACCGCGAGGTAGGACACGTACGCTGCCGTGGCAGAAGCGAGGGCGGTGCCGTCTTTCTCGGCGCTGGCCGTCCGGACGGCGGCCAGAAGCCCTTCGGAGCGTTCGAGCCGGCTGACACCTGGATTCGCCGGCTCCCCCGCAGCAGATGGAGCGACCGGCGTGTCGAGCCGTGGAGGCTCCTGCCCTTCCAGCGCGCCCGAAACGAGGAGTGCCCCGAAGAGGAGGCGAGCCATGACTCGAGTCGACTCTCCTACTCGGTACACCGGGCGCTCCTCAGGCCTTCTTCTTCTCGAGGAACATGCCGCACTTCGGGCACTTGGCGGGACCGGAACCGGTCACTTCCGGGTGCATCGGGCAAGCCCAGACCGCCCCGTCGGCGGGACCGATCCGGACGACCTTCGCTTCGAGCCCGGCCTTCCCGTTTGCCGTCTCGACGGCGACACTCAGCCCGGGCTTCAGGTCAGCTTTCTTCGCCTCCTCAGACCCCTTGAGGTACATGGTGGTGCGCGTCAGGCTGACGATGACGGACTTGCCGTCGGGGTCAGCGACCTCCAGGCGGTCGCCCTCGACCTTGGCGATCGTACCGAGGACTGCGTCCTGGCCGTGCGCGTGGGCGTGGCCCTGGTTGGCCTGAGCGGCGAGGGGCCAGAGCGAAAAGGCGAGAGCCGCGAAGGTGGCGAGAAGTCTGCGCATGTCGTTTTCTCCTGGTCCCGCTTCCGGCGGCGGGCTCTACACGCCGGCGCCGGCGCTTGAACGGGAAGATAGGGGCTGAACCTTAGAGAGACGTTAGAGAGATGCGGCGTCGTCCGCTCCTCCCCGGGGAACGTTTCGTTCCGCGGATCGGCAGGGACGACGCCGCCCGGATCGATCACTTAACTTCGCTCGATACCGCGGGCGCCTCAGGCCCGGTCGCGCTCCCGTCGTCAGGAGTCGCGGTCAGTGCCCTCGATGGCCGGAGCTCCCCATGCCACATCCGCCCCGGCTGGTCCTCGGTGCAGAGTCCACCTCCTGACCGGCGAGCTCCGCGGCGATCCCGAACGTCCGCTCCGCCGCGGCGATCGCTTCGTCGACACGTTCCCCGAGGGCGGGCGGAGCCCCGTCCGCGAGGCCACGGAGAGTTGCCAGGCTCTCCCGGCAGACCTTCTGTATCCGCGAGGCATCTCGCGCACGCGCTTCGTCCCCCCCACCAGAGCGCAGGCCGACGCGAAGCTCATCCTGAACCGAGACGTAGTCCCCGACGGATCGGTCAACCCGCTCGCGCTCGCGCGAGCGGATGCTCGCTCGGAGCGCACGCAGGGCGCTCCCTTCGTCGCGAAGCGCCGCCTCCAGGTCCCGAACGGGCCGGTCCGCCAAGGGCGCCTGGTCTGGCACCCCCCGGTCGCCGTGGACGTGTTCCTGGGCCATGACCGGAAGGCTCACCATCGCCGTGGAAAGGAGAAGGGTCCGAAGGAGTCTCATCGCTCAGCCCCTAGAAGATGACGCTCTTGTGGTCCATGCCGCCGCATCCGTTCTTCGCGAACGGCCGGTTGCAGCCACCTTTGAAGCACGCATCGCCGGTGTATCCGGCGGGTCCGATGAACTTCACCCAGTCGAGGACGGCCGTCTTGAGCTGGGCTGCGTCGGCGCCCTTCACCACGAGCATGTAGTTCGAGAGTCCCCAGATCGTCATGGCCATGTTGCACGGGCAGCAGCACGTCTTCATGGAGAACTTCTTGCAGCACACGGTTGGGATCGCCGAAAGGACGTCATCTTTGATCTTCTGCTGCTCCGGCGCGAGGCTCATGTCGGCGTAACCTATGAACTCCTGCGTCTGCGTCTTCACGTCCTTGAAGACCATCTTCCCGGAGGCAGCCTTCGAAGGCGGGGCGGCGGCGGCCGACGAGATGGCGAGGACCGCAACGGCGGCGGTGATCCAGCGGCGGAGGTGGGTGGCTGTCGTCATGGGACTTCTCCTAATCGGTTTGCCTGGTGGTGCGGTGGACGTCATGCCGGAATCAGCGACGGTTCCGGGGCAGAGACGGGAGCATCCGGGTCCGGCTTCGGCAAGCTTCGCTGCTTCCAGAGCATGTAGATGGCCGGATAGACGAGGAGCTCGAGCGCGAAGGACGTGACGAGGCCGCCGACCATAGGAGCGGCGATCCTCTTCATGACGTCGGAGCCCGCCCCGACGGACCACATGATCGGCATGAGGCCGAGCATCGCGGCGAAGACGGTCATCGCCTTCGGCCGGACCCGCTTGACGGCGCCGTGGATGATCGCTTCGATCAGCTCGGCCCTGTTCCGGAGGAGGCCCTTCGCCTTCGCCTCGTCGTACGAGAGGTCGAGGAAGAGGAGCATGAAGACGCCCGTCTCGGCGTCGAGGCCCATGAGGGCGATGACGCCGACCCAGACCGCGATCGACATGTTGTAGCCGAGGATCCAGAGGAACCAGACGGCTCCGATGATCGAGAAGGGCACGGCGAGGAGGACGATGAAGGTCTTCATCGCCGACTTCGTGTTCATGTACATGAGGAGCCAGATGAGGACGAGCGTGATCGGGATGACGACCTTCAGCCGCTCCCGGACGCGGATCATGTTCTCGAACTGGCCGCTCCAGACGAGCGTGTAGCCCGACGGGAGCGTGACTCTCTCGGCCACGGCCTTCTTCGCCTCCTCGACGAACCCGCCGACGTCCTCCTTTCCGGTGTCGAAGTCGACGTAGACGTACCCCGAGAGGAGGCCGTTCTCGTTGCGGATCATCGAGGGTCCCTGGACGAGCCGGATGTCGGCGAGCTGTCCCATCGGGACCTGCGCCCCGGACATCGTCGAGACGAGCACCCGCTCGAGCTGCGTGAGGTCTTCACGGAGCTCACGGGGATAGCGGAGCGAGACGGAGTAGCGCTCGCGCCCCTTGATGAGGGTCGTGATCGGCTCCCCGCCGACCGCGGTCATGATGGCCATGTTCGCGTCGTCCACGGTCAGGCCGTAGCGGGCGAGCTGGTCGCGCTTCAGGTCGAAGTCGATGAAGTAGCCGCCGGCGACCCGTTCGGCGAAGGCCGAGCGGGTCGCCGGGACGGCCCTCACGGCCGTCTCGATCTCCTTGCCGATCCGCTCGATCTCGTTCAGGTCGGAGCCGAAGACCTTGATTCCGATAGGCGTCCGGATGCCGGTCGACAGCATGTCGATGCGGGCCTTGATGGGCATCGTCCAGGCGTTCGTCGTCCCGGGGATCTTCAGCGCCCGGTCCATCTCGTCGACCAGCTCGTCATGCGAGATACGGTCACGCCAGACGTGGCGGAAGACCGACGCGAGCCACTCCGGCGACCAGGAGGAGTACCAGCGCTCACGCGCCCGCCACTCGTTCTCGGGCTTCAGGATGACGGTCGTCTCCATCATCGAGAACGGAGCCGGGTCCGTCGAGCTGTCGGCGCGCCCCGCCTTGCCGAAGACCCGTTCGACCTCGGGGAACGACTTCAGGATCCGGTCCTGCACCTGGAGGAGTCGCTCGGCCTCTGTGACCGAGATGCCGGGCATCGTCGTCGGCATGTAGAGGATGCTCCCCTCGTAGAGGGGCGGCATGAACTCCGAGCCGAGCTTCAAAAAGACCGGCACCGTCGCGACCATCGCGAGGAGGGCGGCGGCGATCGTCGACTTCGGGTGCTTCAGGACGAACCGGCAGGGAGGCTCGTAGATCCTGTGGAGGAGCCTCGAGACCGGGTGCTTCTCCTCGGCGTAGTACTTCCCGACGATGACCTGGTTGACGACCCAGGCGAGCCACTTCGGCCGGAAGTGCAAGAAGTCCATCCGCGCGAAGAGCATCCGCAGCGCCGGGTCGAGCGTGATCGCGAGGAACGCGGCGATCGCCATGGCGAGGTTCTTCGAGTAGGCGAGCGGCCGGAAGAGGCGCCCCTCCTGGTCGACGAGCGTGAAGACGGGAAGGAAGGCGACGGCGATGACGAGGAGCGAGAAGAAGACGGACGGCCCGACCTCCATGAGCGCTTCGAGGCGCACCTTGTGGAAGTCGCCCGGCCGCCCGCCGTCGTTCCAGAGCTGGAGCTTCTTGTAGGCGTTCTCGACTTCGACGATCGCGCCGTCGACGAGGACGCCGATCGAGATCGCGATCCCGGCGAGGGACATGATGTTGATCGTCAGCCCGAGCTGCCCGAACGGGATGAACGCGAGGACGACCGAGATCGGAATCGTGAGGATGGGGACGATCGCGCTCGGGACGTGCCAGAGGAAGATCAGGATGATGATCGAGACGACGATGATCTCCTCGATCAGCTTTCCCTTGAGCGTGTCGATGGAGCGCTCGATGAGATCCGAGCGGTCGTAGGTGGTGACGACCTTTACGCCTTTCGGCAGCGAGGGCTCGATGTCCTTCAGCTTCTGCTTCACCCGCTCGATGACGTTGAGGGCGTTCTCGCCGCTCCGCATCACGACGATGCCGCCCACGACGTCGCCCTCGCCGTCGAGGTCTGCGACGCCCCGCCGGATCTCGGGGCCGAGCGAGACCCGGCCGACGTCGCCGACTGTGAGCGGAGTACCCCGCTCGTTCGTCTTCAGGACGATCTGCTCGATGTCCTTGACCGACTTCAGATAGCCGCGCCCGCGCACCATGTACTCCCGCCCCGAGAGCTCGATGAGACGGCCGCCGACCTCCTCGTTGCTCATCCGGATCGCCTCGGCGACGCGGGAGAGAGGCACGCCGTAGGCAGAGAGGACGTTCGGGTCGATCGTCACCTGGTACTGCCTCTGCCGCCCGCCGACCGTCGCGACCTCCGCCACGCCCGGCACCGACTGGACCGCGTACCGGAGGAACCAGTCCTGGTACGTCCTCAGCTCGTCGGTGCTGTTCGTTCCCGACTCGTCGACCAGCGCGTACTGGAAGACCCACCCGACGCTCGTCGCGTCGGAGCCCATCTCGGTCTTGACCCCCTGGGGGAGGCTCCCCTGAATCTTGGAGAGGTACTCGAGGACGCGGGAGCGGGCCCAGTAGAGGTCGGTGCCGTCCTCGAAGATGACGTAGACGTAGGAGAAGCCGAAGTCGGAGGAGCCCCGGATCGTCTTGACCTTCGGCGCGCCCAGGAGGGCGGTGACGATCGGGTACGTGACCTGGTCCTCGATGATGTCGGGGCTCCGGTCCCACTTCGAATAAATGATGACCTGCGTGTCGGACTGGTCCGGGATCGCGTCGAGGGGCGTCCGCTTCATGACCCAGACGGCGATCAGGATGGCGACGACGTAGAGGGAGAGGACGAGGTACTTGTTCTCGGCGGAGAAACGGATGATCCGCTTGATCACCCCTTCGCCTCCGCCCTCGCTGGGGCTCGCGTGGCTCATCGCGTCCTCCTTCAGTGGGCGTGGCCGGCGGGCGTCGCCGACGGCGAGGGCGGCTCGGGCGCCTTCGTCCTCTCGCCGGGCGCCTTCGTGGGTGAAGTTGTGGTCATCGCGGACAGCGCGGCCTTCAAACGTGACTCCGAGTCGACGAGGAAGTTGGCGCCCCGCGCGACGGTCTCCCCCGCAGAGAGGCCCCCCGTCACCTCGTACTGTCCGCCGGCATGGTCACCAACGGAGATCTCACGCGGCGAGAGCTTTCCCTTCCCCTCCGCCACGAACACGACCTTTCGTGTGCCGCTGTCGATCACGACGTCGTCGGGAAGGACGAGCGCGTCCCTGGACTGTCCGTGAATCGTGACCTGGGCGTACATCTCGGGCTTCAGCTCCTCCTTGGGGTTCGCGAACTCGAGACGCACCTTCACGGTTCGTGTCATCTCGTCCACGGCCGGGTAGACATAGGTCACGCGCCCGGTCCAGGACTTCCCGGGCCAGTACGAGAGCGTCATGGCCGCCGTCTGGCCGAGCGAAAGCCGCGGGAGCTCGTACTCGTAAACGTCCGCGATGACCCAGACAGCGGAGAGGTCGACGATGTCGAAAAGCGAATCGGCTGGCATGACCTTCATCCCGTGATAGGCCATCCGGCCCGTGACGAATCCGGAGATGGGCGCGTAGATGTTCAGCGTCCTGGTCGGCTCGCCGCGCCTTTCGAGGGCGTCGATGTCCTGCGGGGTGATGTCCCACAGGAGAAGCCTCTGCCGGGCGGCGGCGACGAGGTCCTGGCCGCCCTGGGAAACGGACGGAATCGCCGAGCCCGAGGTGGACTTCGCCGCCCTGAGCGCCATCAGGTACTCCTTCTGCGTCGCGTACAGCTCGGGGCTGTAGACCTTCACCAGGACGTCGCCCTTCTTGACGTACTTTCCCGTGTAGTCCGCTTCGATCGCCTCGACGTAAGCCTCGTAGCGCGTGTGGACGTGGTGCACCCTGCGCTCGTCATAGGCGACGCGTCCGGTCGTCCGGATGGATGTTTCGAAGGATGCCCTCTGTACCTCGATCGTCTTGAGACCCAGCAGCTGCTGCTTCTGGGCGTCGATCGTGACCGTGGCGAGACCCTCCGGTCCCTTTTCGCCCGCGTTCACCTCGTCCGAGTAGACAGCTACGAAGTCCATCCCCATCGAGTCCTTCTTCGGGGTGGGCGACGTCTCCTGCGGATTCATGGGGGACCGGTAGAAGAGGATCTTCCTTTCCCCGGAGGGTGCGGCCGCTCCCGCCACCGCGGCCTGGTGGGCTTCTTCCTCGATGGGGACGAGCTTCATGCCGCAGATCGGGCAGTCACCGGGACCGTCCTTGACGACGTCCGGGTGCATTGGGCAGTGAAACCGCTTCGCGGCAGCCGAATGTTCACCACTCTTCTGGCACGCGGACGAGACCAGGACGACCCCGCCAGCAACGACAGACAGAGCGACGGTGAGGGTGATCGTGAGGACGCGCTTCTTGTTCATTTCTCTGCTCACATCTTCGGGCTGGCCGCGGCGGCCGCCGGGGCTGTCTTGGACGCCATGGGCGCCTGGCTGCTCCGCTCGGGAGAGAACTCCTCGAGGTCGGCCAGTGCGCGGATCAGGTTCGCCAGCCGTCCGAGGGCGGCTCGGCGATCGCCGAAGTACGTGCCGATCGCCTCGAGCACCGTCACGAAGGGGACAGTGCCGGTCCGGTAGCTGGCGAGGGCGGCATCGACGGAGAGCTGGTCCTGCACGAGGATTCCCTCGGCGTCGAGCCGAGCTTCCTGAGCAAGCTGGTTGAGGCGGATGAGGCGTTCCTCGGTTGCAGCCTGAACTCGGCGACGGAGGGACTCCTCTGTGGCGGCTGCCGCCGAGGCGAGGGTCTCGGCCTCCACGATGAGCGGCCGCTGCTTCTGGCCGGCCCAGAGAGGGATCGAGACGCCGAGACCGGCGGACCACATGAGCGGGAGCCCCCCGCGGTTCATGTATGCGGCCGAGGCGACGAAGTCGGGCATGAGGTTTCGGCGCGCGAGATCGACGGAGAGCTTGGATCGCTCCCTCACGAGTGCGATCTCCTTCAGCTCCGGGGTCTCGTCGACGGCCCGGGCGAGGGTCTCCGCGCTCGAGGGGATCGTCACGAGGCGTCCCGGTGTGAGGCGCTGCTCAGTAGGAATAGGCGCGTCCGGCGGCCGGAAGAGGAGCTGACGCAGCTCGCTCAGGGCCGTCAGCTCGGCTGCTTCCTCGCGGCGGCGCTCTTGAAGAAGCCGCGTCCGCTCGCTCTGCGCTCGAAGGACGTCCTGCTGGCTCGCGAGACCCGCCGCGTACCGACCTCGGGTTACTTCCTCGATGCCTTTCCACGTTTCGGCCTGCTCGTCCACGAGCCGCAAGGCTTCGCGTGCCTCGAGGAGGTCCGCGTAGGCGCGGCGGACCGAAGCCCCGATCGTGAGCACGACGCGCTGGGGTGCGGTCCCCGCCCGCTCGGCGTCCTTTTGCGCGACCTCCCGGGCGAGACGGAGCTTCCCCGGGTACGGAATTGCCTGCTGCGCCATGAACTGGAGACGCGTCATCTCCATCGTCCCCAGCGAGGGCGACACCCCGTCGTTCTCGTAGCTCAGCGAGACCATCGGGTCGGGCAGGGTGCCGGCAGGCTTGATCCGCGCCTCCGCAGAGGCTGCCGTAGCCAGCGCCGACCGAATCTCGGGATTCGCCTCGAGCGCCTCCTCGACGAGACGCTCCACCTCGGCGCGATCCAGCGGCGGCGGAGGCTCTACCCCCTGGGTTTTGAATGCAGCGACGGACAGGAGGGCGCAGAGCGCGACTCCCCGTCGGGACCATAGGATGGACATCTCTTCACCTCGTGCTCCGGTGGTCGGGCGCCGCCTGCGTCAGGCAGCGACGAAAAGGCCACGCCCCAGGATCAGATCCTGAGAATGCCGATCCGGAGGAAGAGCAGGCCGTCCCCGGGCCGGCGCCGCGCCAGTGTTTGCAGGTTCTGGCGCGCCGAACCAAGATCCAGGTCGACTTCCCGACCCGGCGACACCGAGACCCCGGCCCGAGATGCACTTTCGGGCGGCGCCGCTTCCGGCCCCCCGGGGTCCCGGGTGACGCTGCAAGGCCCCCCAGGGGGGCAGCAGCACCCCTCTGAGTCGTCCGACAGAGTGTCCCCCGGGGTTCCCGCCGGGCGAACCGCGCCACCGCAGCAATCCCCCGGGCTCCCCGATGCCGCGCCCCCCAGCCAGCGGGCCGCGGTCGCCGCGCAGGTAGCCGGCGCGACGTTTGCGCCGAGCAGGAGCACGGAGAGAGCCAGAGCCGCCCCACGGAAGAACCATCGCCCCCGATTCCCGCCTCTGGCGATCTCGGGAAACATCTGCGTGCGGGCTGCGGGGTTTTCCTGGCGAAACACCATCGACTCTGCTCGCAGGGAACTTACCCCCACAACATTAGAAACGGATTAGTGCCGCGGTATCGTGAGACCCTCCACTTCGGCCGGTGAAACTCATGAGAGTCCTCGTCGTTGAAGATGACCCGAAACTTCTGGACAGCATCCGGCAGGGGCTGAAGGAACACGGATTCGCCGTGGATGTGGCACCGGATGGGCGCCTGGGGCTCGAGCTCGCGCTCGGGGCCGACTACGACGCTCTCGTCCTGGATGTGATGCTCCCCGGCAAGAGCGGCCTTGAGATCCTGCGCGAGCTGCGGACCCGCCACCGGGCGACGCCCGTCCTCATCCTCAGCGCCCGGTCCGCAGTCGAGGACCGGGTCCGGGGACTGGACCTCGGGGCAGACGATTACCTTCCGAAGCCCTTCAGCTTTCAGGAGCTCCTCGCGCGCCTCAGGGCGATCAGCCGGCGCCCTGCGGCCGAGCCCGTCACCACTCTCACCGCCGGGGACCTCGAGCTGGACACCGTGCACCGTTCGGTGCGTCGCGGAAACCGGCAGATCGAGCTCACCTCGAAGGAATTCGGCCTCCTCGAATACCTCATGAAGCGGAAGGGGGTCGTCCTGACACGCGCCATGATCCTGGATCACGTCTGGGACCTCGACTACGACGGCGGCTCGAACCTCGTCGAGGTCTACATCAATTACCTCCGAAAGAAGGTCGACCAGGGCGCCGACGTGAAGCTCATCCAGACGGTCCGCGGGTCCGGGTACGTCCTGAAGGAGCCCAAGTGAGAGCGCTTCCGAGGACATTTCGCGGAAGGCTGACCCTCGGGTACTCCCTCGTCCTCACGCTCATCCTGGCCGCTTTCGGGCTCAGTCTCTATTTCATCGTCAGAGACCAGCTGCTCCGCCACCACGATCGGGAGCTCACCGAGACGGCCGACGCGATCCAGGCCGTCATCGGACAGCACGAGGACTGCGAACACCTGACTCCGGAGCAGGTGGCGCAGCTGAACCGATACTCGAAGCTCGCCCTGTTCCACTCCGTCGACGGCGACCCGGCTGTCTTCTACCGCTCGCCCGACCTCGAATCGGTGCCGGCCGCCAAGGAGCTCGCTGCGCGGCCGCAGTTCCTCGAGGAACGCTCGGCTTTCCGCACTTACGTCGAGAAGGGCGGCCTCCTTCGAGTCTATACACGGCCCTACAAGTCCCATGCAGGACGCCAGGGCGTCATCCGGGTCATGGAGCGAACGGGAGACGTCGAGCTTCCCCTCTCGAACCTCCGCCTCGCCCTGCTTCTCCTCGCGCCGATCGCGGTCGCAGGATCTGCCGCGGTCAGCTACTGGCTCGCCGGTCGCGCGCTCGCCCCCGTCGTCGAGATCACCGAGCTGGCGAGAGAGATCGAGTCGACACAGCTCAGCCGCCGGCTCCCGACCAGACCCGTCCCTGACGAGATCGGCCGGCTCGTCGACACGTTCAACCAGATGATCGGCCGCCTCGAGAGCTCCTTCGAGTCGATGAAGCGCTTCACCGCGGACGCCTCCCACGAGCTCCGAAGCCCGCTCGCGAACATGCAGAGCACGCTCGAAGTGGCTCTCGGTCAGCCCCGAGAGGCGGACGAATACCGCACCGCGATGGCGAGTCTCAACGAAGAGGTGGGCCGTCTCCGGCACATCGTGGCCGACCTCCTCCTTCTGGCGCGCGCCGATAGCGGCAAGGTCCCCTTCCAGCTCGAGCCGGTTCGTCTCGACATCCTCGCCGGCGAGGTAGTGGAATCGTTCTCGGAGCGCGCGAACGCTCTCGGAGTCCGGCTCGAAATGGCGCCCGGACCCGCCGTCCTTATCCCGGGCGATGAGCGCTGGCTTCGCCAGCTCGTCCTCAACCTCATCGACAACGCAGTCCGATTCTCGACTGGAATGGACGCGCACACCGCCGAGGGCCAAGTCCGTGTCACGGTGTGGACCGAGGACCCGCTCGCGTTTCTCGCCGTAGACGACGACGGACCCGGGATCCCCGAGCCTGATCTGGATCGCGTCTTCGAGAGGTTCTTTCGTAGCGACGCTGCTCGTACGCGTCTTGTGGACGGTGGCGCCGGCCTCGGCCTGGCAATCTGCGCCTGGATCGTGCGCGAGCACGGCGGGACCATTCGTGCCCTCCAACGCTCCGAAGGCGGCACCCGCATGATTCTGGCGATGCCAAGGTCCTCAAGTCAGCCGCAGTAGAGAAGGCGCCGTTCCTCTAAGGCGACTCTAATCTCGCCCGCGCATATTTCCTCCGAAGACACCGGGCCTGACGGGAGCCGGTCGCCCGGGATCGTCCGGCGACTCGCAACCCGCCTTCCGGTGCTCACCCGTCCTCGGACGCTCGGGGTCCGGGGACATTCGCGCGGAGGTACTCGCACATGACACCCATGAACGGACACAACACTCCCCGACTAGGTCGCGCCGCCGTCCTCGCCCTCGGCGTTGCGTTCTCCGCGTCCGGCGCCTTCGCGTTGCCGCAGTCGGTTGCGCCCCAGTCTGAGAGCGCGCAGGCACCAAAGGTTGCCGTCACGGCCGAAGACCACCTCGCGAAAGCCGCCGAGTATCGGAAGAAGGCGGCTGCATACCGCGAGGAGGCCGCCATGCACAGAAAGATGTACGCCGACTACAAGATGACCGTGGCCATCCATCCGAAGGCGCCCGAGAATCCGTGGCTCCGCAAGATGCGTGACCACTGCGACCGATACATCAAGGACGCCGAGGCCCTGGCCGTGGACGCGGAGAAGTTCGCCGAGTATCACGGCTTCCGTGCCGCTGAGCTCCAGGGGATGTGATCTCCGAGCGTCCGCGGTGACGCGCCACCCAGGGCCGTTGGGGGCGCGCGCGCTTTCGCGAGTTCCGCTCAGTGAAGGCCGCTCGGCCCTCCTTGCCGGAGTAGGTCGGGATCGGGATGCGGTGCCGTCCCGCCTCTTCCGCAGTCGCCGTCACCACTCTCGTCACGCTCCTGCTCACGGCGGTCGGCCTCGGTGCTCGCGCTGCGACCCATCATTCGATCTATTCGGCCGCCCCCCAGCGGCTCGAAGACGCGGAGCGGGAGGTCGCCCGGCCGGACTCGGCGATCGTCCGAGCACGGACGGCGCATCGGGAGACCCGAACGCACGCAGCACCCGAGATCGGAGTGGACCTCGAAGAGTTCAGAAAGACGTCTCCGAGATCACGCGCAGCCTCGCGCTCGAGGATGCACGCCTCGCGGAGCGGCGACGACCTGCCTCCCCCGGCCCGTCCAGCCATTGCGGACGTTGAACGCTTCCGGCTGCGCGTTACCCCGCCCATCCCATGATCGGTTCGACGTCCACGTCGATGATGAGCTGCTTCCGCCTATCCGGAACGCCCGGAACGACCCCTGGTGACGAGCGAAAGAGACCGGTCTCGTCGGGTGTCAGGGGCACCTCCGTCGGCGCGCCGGGCTTCAGCAGGACATCGAGGCCAAGGCCTGGCACGAGGAGGTGTCGAGTCGTGTCGTCGCCCGCGAAACGGAGGATGACGGGGCGGCCGATCACCAGTCCGACCCTCCTGGGGTGGAATCCTGAACGGTCGACGCAGATCGACACGACCCGGGGGGGCTCGGCGCAGCCTTCTCCGTCGCCCTCCGCTAGGGCGAGCCGGGAGGCCAGGATCACCAGACCCAGCGTGAGTGCTCTCTTGTACACGGCAATCTCCTTCCTTGACCGGCGAAGCCGAAGCGAGCCGGCCGACGACCTAACCGACGATCTGGCCTGCGATCCTCAGAGCGGGATGTCGGTCGCGTATTCGCGAGTGGTGGCTGCGGAGACAGCGTCCACCTCCAGTGGCGCCGGCAGCGCGCCAGTCGCTGCAAACGTTGGGTGCGGCTCGCTGTCCGCGAGTTGCCTCTCGATCTGCGTCTCGAGCTCCCACAGGCTGCCCTTCTCCAGGACTACGTTCGCGCCGAGCTGCAGCGCCTCGCGGCGAAGCCCGGCGCTCACGCACCCGCTCCAGACGAGAATCGCCGGGCGAGGGCGGCGGCGCGCCGCAGCGGCCACGACCTCCAGGCCGCCGGCGGATCTCGTCCCGGTGAGGTCGACGTCGGTGACGACGGCCGCCCATTCTTGGCGCGCTAGGGCGCTCGAGGCTGCAGGGAGGTCGAAGGCCAGCTCCACGGCACGCCCGCGCCTCGAGAGGAACTCTGCGACGCACACGGCGAGTGAAACGTCGTCCTCGACCAGGAGGAGGGCGCTCGGGGGGGCGGCTCTGCTCATGTCTCAATGGTGCGGACCGAACCTTAGAATTCGATGAGAGAGCGCGTCGCACCTCTCTAATAGTCTTCTAAGGTACCGGTCGTACCTTCCCCTTCGGGCATCGCAGCGGCCCACGACGGCCACGCTCACGGCATGGAGCCGATCCTCGGCACCGTCGCCCAGGTCCAGGGCGACCGCCTCGACGTGGCGGACCCGACGGGAAGACCGTCACGGTCACGCTCACGACCGCGATGTCCTACCTGTGCGGGATCACAAAGGCGAAGAAGGCCGACCTCGAGGCCGGACTGCGCATTGCCGTTGAGACGGCCCACGGGAAGGCTGGCCTCGAGGCGAAAGTGGTGCGCATCGGGGCGTCGGAGGAGGTCGTGTGGACCTGCCCGATGCATCCCGAGGTGAAGAGCGCGAGCCAGGGCAAGTGTCCGAAGTGCGGCATGTTCCTGGAGAAGAAGACGTGAAGGCGAAGCGGGCGGCGGGAGCGGGCCGGTGAGGCGGTCGAGTCGAGTCCTCCTCGTAGCAACGGTCGTCGCCGTAGTCTCGGGCGGATACGCGTTCGCGACCGATGTCCGTCGCGGTTTCAGCGCGCGAGACGAGCCGTCTAGAGCGAGGGGCCCGCCGTCGGCGTGTCCGGGACTTCCACCTCCTTCGCCAATGGGAAGTGCCTCGCTGGCGGCCTGTCGTTCGCGCGGTTCCAGGCGGCGATCGATCGTGAGCTCTCGAACTGATGCGTCTTGGCGCAGCGCATCGATCGGTTTGAGTTCGACCGAGTGCAGGGCGCCAGATGCCAGCCGCTCTACCTTCCGGCCATCGAAAGGAGGAAGCCATGCACACCCTCACCGTCTCAATCCAGGGCGCCGCGAACGACTCGACGAGCGTCGAGCTCCCGGACGACCAGGCTCTGCCCGTCTACGTGAAGTTGAAGGAGGTCCTCGCCGGGACCCGGGCCGCCCGGCGGGCGACCCGGAAGGACTCCGGCACCGCCGCGGCTGACGGCCAGGCGGGCGACACCGGGAGGAACGGAACCACCGACAGCTCTCCCGACCTCGACCGCTGAGGGACCGGTGATCTCGTTCCTCATCGCTTCGGCCTGCGTCGTCTTCGTCCTGTCGCTGCCGATCTCGGCGACGAAGGCCGGGCAGACGCTCCGGAGATGGGCCGGAGTGCTCTTCCTCCTGGCGCTGGCCCCGGCGCTCTTCGCGGGTCTGGTCGGCGCCATGGGCGGCTCGAGCGGCACGCCCCATGCCGCAACTGCCGCCGGTAGCGGCGTCGACGCGCTCGGGACGGTCATCGGATTCCTCATCCTCTCTCCCCTCGCCTACGGAATCCTCCAGCTCCGCAAGCGCTTCAGCCCGAAGAGCCGCGACCCGTGGGCGGACTACGTCGACCGGAAGGCGGCCGGGAAGAAGGTCGTGGACCCGAAGGCGGCCAAACCAGTCCTGCCAGGCGGGACGTTCGGCCCCTTCGGAGGCTCTCCGTGAGCCTTCTCGACTTCGTCGGGTCGATCCTCCACCGGGAACGGAGACGCGCCTACGAAATGGCCGTCGCGGCCGAGCTGCCGAAGCTCGCGCCGCCGAAGCCCTCCTCCGAGGTGATGGAGGAGGTCCGCAGCCGGCTCGCCGGTCCTGGCGCGCTCACCTTCGGAAGGCTGCCGTCCGGCCAGGTCGTCCGTGTGAAGGGCGACACGTCGATGAAGAGCGCCCTCGTGATCGGGGCGCCCGGATCGGGGAAGACCCGGTTTCTCCTTGGGCTCCTGATCGAACTGATTCTCCGGGCTCTCCGCGACGAGGTTGAGATCGAGCTCGTCGACCCGAAGACGGAGACCTACAGCCTCACCTGCCAGATCCTCGCCGCCCTCTACCTCGGCGGCGACTTCGCTCTGAGGGAGGCGATACGGCGACGCGTCCGGGTCATCGACTGGTCACGTAGCGCCGTCTCCCCCGTCACGCCTTTCGACAACACCGATGGCATCGTCTCGAACGCCTACCTCGCCCACCTCCGGACCGACGCCACGGTCCAGGCCAGCCCGCAGACCTACACCGAGTCGCTGAAGCAGGCCCTGTTCATGCTCTCGTGGCTCCTCACGGAGAAGGGCTTCCCGCCGAACCTCCGGCTCGTCTCGAAGCTCTACTCCGACCCGGCGTTCCGGGCGAAGGTCATCGCCGACGTCGCCGAGCCCGACCTCCGCAACTACTTCGCCGAGCTCGAGCGCCACATGGCGCGGCCTACGGCCGACGCTCTCCTCCGGCGGTTCCAGCACGACCTCTCGTTCCCCGAAGTCCGGCTCTCGATCGGCATCCCGCCCGCGTCGCTCCGGAACATCCTCCCGGCCGGCTCCCCGCGCATCACACTTGGGAACTACGGCTCCGGGATGGCGCTCCCCGCCTCCGTCGGGAAAGAACGCGCCGCCCACCGGGTGACCGACGTCCTCCTCCGCGCGCCGCGCCGGAACCCGAAGCGCCCGGGCCTCCTCTTCCTCGAGGAAGCGCCGACTCTCCTGGCCGGCGGGAGCGAGCTCGTCGAGCCGCTGACGACCGCGGCCCGGACGCTCCGCTCGGTCGGCTTCGGCGTCGTCTTCTGCGGGCAGGACGTGGCGAACGCCCTGCCCGACCCCATGGTCCGGACGCTTCAGCTCAATACGTGGTGGTGGGCGATCTTCCGCTCCCACGAGGAAGCGGACTGGATCTATCCCCACCTTCTCGTCGACGAGGCCGGCGCCGCGCTCTCCGAGGGGGACCGGCAGAAGGAGTTTCGTCGCCTCATGGTCGGTCTCCCGTCTCGGAAGTACTTCCTTCACGTGAAGGGAGAGCCGGCCCTTCCGATGCGCGCCCCGACCGTGAACGACCCCTCGGACATGGCGAAGCGATCCGAGGCCGAGCTTCTCGAGGTCTTCCGTCGCGAGATCGCCTCCGTCTCGATGGTCCCGGCCGCAACCGCGGCCGATCTCATCGCCCGCTTCGAGGCCGATGTCGTCGACCGCGCCACCATCCCACCGGCCCCACCGAAAAAGGCCGCCCCCAAGGGTGCTGCGCCCGTCCGCGGAATCGCGGACCTCCTTCGGATGATGGGTGGCTCACCGGGGACGGGAGCATAGACGTGGGCCCGACGATCGGCACCGCGCTCCGGCTGTCGGCGCTAGCGACGCTCTACCTCCTCGCCGCGCCGGTCTACCTGATCCGCGCCATCGGCCAGTGGCGCCGGATCGCCCGTGGCCTCGCCATCGTCCGGCGCGGGACGATCGCCTGTCCCCACTGCTCCTTCGTCAATCCGATCAACGTGCTCTCGACCTGCCACCGCTGCGGCGTCACGGAGTTCGGGAGCCGCCTCTACTGCTCGAACTGCCGGCAGGTGACGCGCTGGTTCGACTGCGCGCGCTGCCACGCGACCATCAAGGTCTTCTGATCGTGACGACCTCCTCATTCGCTCGTGCCAGGAAGGAAGGTGCCCCCCGCCACACCACCTACACCTCACCTCTATGCCCCAGCACCACTTCGGAATCGTCGTCGCCGCCGTCCAACCACCTACAGGCGTCCTCAATCTTCACGACGCCGACTGGGAGAACCTCCGCCCCATCGTGCGCGAGCACCTCGACGGGCGAATCGAAATCACGACGCACACCGGTCTCCGCGTCCTCCTCTTCGGGAGCGTCGTCGAGATCCCGGTCTACCTCGTGCGCGTCTGGTCCGAGCACCCGATCGAGGACATCGCCACCGTCGTTCAGCCGGAGCTCGTCCGCATCGCGAACACCCACACCGAGAACGTCTGACGGTACCAACCGGACGGCCCCTTCCCCCTGGACGTCGCCACCGGCCCCGCCGGGACGGGACGCTGCACGAAAGACCTGCCGGGCCCCACGCGCGAACCGCGACGTGGCCCCCGCAGCACCTCCGGAGTGCGGCCCCGTCCCGGCGGGGCACGGAGTGACCGTCGCCCCTTCAGAACTCGATCTTGGGCGGACGCCCGAGCCATGTGCGCTGCCGATACCGACGTTGCTCTCGACCCCGCCAGCCCTCTGGCCTGCAGGAACGCCCCCGACCGTTGCCGTTCGTCTCAAGCGAGAGACGTCCGTCCCGGACGGGATCGGCAGGACGGCAGTCCACGGCTGGCGGGGCACGAGGCATCTCACTTCCACCAAAACACATCTCTCCCGGAAGGAAGCCCTCGGCCCGACAACGCGACTCTCGCTGGCTGCCTGGTATCCCCTTCCCCACACCCCAATGCGCGACACGACCCGACTCGAGCTCCTCGTTCCGCTCGCGGACAACGACAACGTCCCGTTCTCCGACACCGCCTTCGCCTCCTTCGAGGACTTCCTCGTCAACGCTGCCGGCGGCTTCACGCGCCGCGGCGACGTCGAGGGAGCCTGGAGGGCGCCCGACGGTCGCGTGATGCGAGACCGGTCACGGTCGTACGCTGTGACCGTCCCCGAGCACCTCACGGATCGCGTGGCGTCGTCTATCGATCACTACGTGCGTCGCCAGTTCAGGCAGCAGGCGACGTTCGTCGAGACTCTCCCGGCGCGAGCCGTCGCGTTCTAGGACCATGGTGCCTTCCGACCGGGCGGGCGCCGACCCGGGGCCGACCCCGCACGAACCGCCGGACCGAGGAGACAGCGCTCGAAGCGACCTCGTCATCCTCTCCGGAGCAACGGGAAGTTCGGGGCGGCCCCGGTCCGCGGCGATCGGGCCGCTCGACCCGCGACGGCCTCCCGAGACGCTCACCGATCGCGACGTCTCCGCGCTCGCGTTCATCGGCCGGTCGCAGGAGGCCGCGCAGTACCAGCTCCACGAAGCGGTCTTTCCCGGACTCGGCGAGGCCGTCGTCTCGCGTCGGATTCGGAAGCTCGCTGCCCGGGGCCTCCTCGCCATCGAGCGGTGGAACAAGGTCGGCATCAACCGGCTGCGCCTCCGGCCGGCCGGTCGCGATGCCGTGGTCGAGAGGAAGGGTGCCCGCGACGACGAGCTCTTCCTCCTTCGCGCCCCGCTCGCCCAGTCGGCCGTCGCCCACCACCTCTGGGTCGTTGACTGCCGTCTCATCATCGACAGGCTCCCGGCCCCTCCGACCTCGGCCCAACCGTCCTGGGTCCTCGAGCGCCGCTGGAACCCGCGGCCAGCCGCGATTCCGGACGTCCTGGCCATCTGGCGGCCCACGCGTGAGAACCCCGGACACTTCCTGGCCCTCGAAATCGACATAGGGACGGAGGCGATCCGGCGGACGTTCGTCCCGAGGCTCGTCGCCCTCGCCGAGACGCTCGTCCCCTTCGCCGGGACATCTCCGGCCTTCATCTCCGTCCTGACCCGGGGCTCCAGGCGTGTGACTGCCATCCAGCAGGCCGTGGCCTCCGCCTCGATCGCCCTTCCGGTCGTCGTCGACTCCCTGCCCCCCGCGGCTGGCCGGCCGGCATTCGCCGCCCTCCGGACCCTGCTCACGGTGGGTGCAAAGTCGCCTTCGCACCCTGGTCCGGCGTAAGCCCCCGCCCCACAGACATTTCGCACCTTTCAGCTTCGCGGCGCTTAGGGGGCGCGAGCGAGTGAGTGAGCGGCGAAAGGGCTCTGGGCGCTGCACCCGCTCTGCGGCACGCCGAGGTGAGTCAGTTCGACGGAGTGCAGAGCAGGAGAGCCCCTTCGGGTGAAGGTCGCAGGCGTACCGGACCACACCTGAAGGAGAGACACATGACCACCATTGCTCCCTCGAAGAAACCCATGACGCTCTGCCCCTCCTGCCAGTCCATCTTCACGGGGACGCTCCCGCCGAGCTGCCCCACCTGCGGGGCCGCGCTCGGGGCGTCGATCGGCGCCAACCGGAAGCAGGGCTCCATCCTCGTCCCGAAGATGCCGTCGATTCGCCCGGCCGCCCGGCCGAAGCTCCCGGTCGAGGTGACGCTCGGAATTGAGATCGACCGTACAGGGTCGTCCGCCGCGTTCCAGGCCGGTATCGCCCTCTCGTCCGAGGTGCTCCTCGAGACGATCGCCGCGAAGGTGAAGAGCCTCACGGTCTACGTCGGCACGCACGGCGACGAGGAGTGCGGTGAGGCTCCGGTCCTGCACACCTCCGGTGGGACGCGCGAGCAGGCCATGGCCGACATCCGCGCCATCACCTTCGGTGGCGGCGGCGACGCCCCCGAGACCCACCTCGACGGCATCCGCAACTTCCTCGAGACGGTCCCCTGGCCGATGGACAACCACCGGACGCGCGGCGCCTTCGTCGCCTTCCTCACCGACGACACGAAGCCCGACCGGACCGGGGCGACCGCGACGCAGATCGGAAAGGCGATCCGCGCCAAGGGCCTGCTCTTCTACGCCGTCTGCCAGAAGACGAAGGCGCTCGATGAACTCGTGTCCGCCGCAGGCGGCCTCACGATCCCGATCTCGAACTCCCCCGACCGCTCCGAGCTCCAGGCCGCTGCCGCCCAGGTGAGCGCCTCGCTCGTTGCGTCGATCGGCGCGGGCGCCGGGGGCACGCTCCCGATGACGATGCCGGGAGGTACGCGGTGAAGAGCGTCATCCCCTCCCTCCAGCGCGTCCGCACCTTCTCGAGCGGACTCGCCCGGCCCGTAACCGCGTGCGGCAGGCAGCAGCTCGCGATCCTCGTCCGGGACGCGTCGTCGTCGATGTCCGGCGAGAAGGCGCGGGAGGCGGATGCCGCTTCCCGCACGCTCGCCGCCGAGCTCGCCGCTCCCGCCAACCGAGGCGTCTTCACCATCGCGGTGATCGACTTCTCGACGTCCGTCTCCAACGTCCAGCCGCCCGAGGCCGCCGACACCCTCGTCGGGCACCTCGCGCCGCTTACCGCCTCCGGCTCGACAAACGTCGCGGACGCCCTCTCCGAAGCGGATCGAATCGCCCGCAGCGCCCCGGCAGACCTCGCCGCGTCGCGCCCGGTCGTCCTCCTCTTCTCCGACGGACGGCCCAACTGCGGCGGCGACGCCCGGTCGGTCGCAGCAAGCTTGAAGGCGGTTGCCGACGTGGTGACGGTCGCCTTCGGCTCCGACGCCGACGAGACGTTCCTCCGCGAGATCGCTTCCTCGCCGGCGCACGCCTACCGATGCCGCGACGGTCGAGAACTCCGGAAGTTCTTCGCAGCCGTTGGAGCCACGCTCACCCGTTCCGTCGCCGCCGGCGTTCCGGCCGCCGGCCCCCTCGGAACGATCGCTCGGTGAGGGCCGCCGTGAGCCGCGCCGTCCCCCCGCCGGAGCACCTGGACTACCTCCAACAGATCGGTGTCGACGTTCATTCGCCGAGCCTGTCGGTCGCCGTTCCGCGTACTCCCGCGGCGCCGGTTCCGGCTCCGGCACCCATCGCGCCACTGCCCACCTCCCCGTCCCCCGCCCGCTCGCCATTCGCCGTCTCGGTCGGCCGGCGCCCTGCCCGCCGGCCGGCCGACCGGCACCCCACCCGCCCCCAGCCGGTTCCCTCGCCTCGGCGCCACCCCACGCCGCGTCACCTCCCCACGTGGTGGCCGGTCGTCGAGTGGGCCGTCGCGCTCTTCGCCGTGACGGCCGCCGTCGTCCTCCTCGTGATGCTCCTCATGGCGCGCGGGATCCTCGCCCAGGAGCTTCCGACCCCGACCCCCGTTGCCACTCCCGCCTCCCCGTCTCCCGAGGAGCTGCCCGCCGTGCAGAAGCGCCCGAGCTCGAAGTCATCGAAGCCGAAGGCCCCGTCCCCGAAACCACAGGACGGCGAGCGCGCCGCCCTCCCGCTGCAGGTTCCGGCGGAACCGACCGTGAAGGCCGAGGCGGGCGCCCACGGAGAGCGCTCCGCGCCAGAGCCCGATGCATCTGAAGCGCGCGCACCGGTCCTCGTGCCGGCGGCAAACGACGTGGCGCCGGCCGGCCGACCCGCCGCTGGAGGCCTGCCTCAACAGAAATCGACTCCCGGCATCGAGACCGTCGTCGGCATGGCGTTCCTTTCGGGGCTCGGATACCTCGCATGGGACCGCCGGAAGCTCGGCTCTCGGCTCGGACGCATCGAGGCGGCCCTCGGCCTCGAGGCCGAGATCACTTCTCCCTCGATCACGCCGGTGGAGAGCGAGGTACCGGCCGCCCGCTCCCCGGAACCTCCGGCCCTCATGAACGCCGAGAGCCCCGAGGCCGCCCTTGGCGCCCTCATCGCCGAAGCCAGGCGCCGCGGTGTCGCGACGCTGCCGAGGGCCGCCACGCGCAGCTGGGGCGCCGGCGTCGCCTCGATCACCGGGAACGTCCGAAAGGAGAACCAGGACGCCGCGATCGTCTTCGAGGTCAACTCGACGGCGGTGCTCGTCGTCGCCGACGGCCTCGGCGGCCTCCCGCACGGGAAGGAGGCCGCCCGGCTCGCGGTGGGAGCCGCCGCTCTCTCGGCCGCCGAGTCGCTCGGAACGTCGCCCGCGGCTCCCGCCCACCCGGAGCTCGTGGCCGAGCAAGCCCTCCTCGACAGCGCGGCGGCCCTCTGCCGGCAGGCCCGTGCTGCCGGGCGGGCCGAACCCCGAGACGGCTTTCGCTCGACCCTGATCGTCGTCGTCGGCACTCCCTCAACGTACGGCTACTGCTACCTCGGAGACGGCGGGGGCGTCGTCGTCCGCCGGTCCGGAACGATCGAGGCGTTCCTCGTGCCGCAGAAGGCCGACGGCATCGCCAACGTCGTCGCCGGCAGCCTCGGCCCCGTCCTTCAGGGGACGCCAGTCGTCGGCAAGCTCCCCCGGCGCGCTGGTGACAGCCTGCTCGTCGGCACGGACGGTGTCTTCGACAGGGTTCCCGACGGCTTCGCCGCCTCCGTCGTCAGGCTCCTCGGCTCCCACGACGGCGACGCCCAGGCCGTGGCCTCGCTCGTCGTCTCCGACTTCGCCTCCGCCAAGGACGGCTCCATGTTCGTCTGCGACGACAACCTGAGCCTCGCGATCCTCTGCACGCCGGCTCCTCCCGCGTCGGCCCCCGCCGTCACCATCCAGCGGCCGGCCCTGGCCAGGAGGTGATCCGTGCTCGCCATCGGAACCGTCATCAAGTGCGCCTCCGGGGAGTCGGTGACCATCGAGAAAGCCTTCACGCCGGGCGGCCAGGGCTGTGCCTATCTCGTCCGGCGGTCGAGGACCGGCACACCCGGCGTCCTCAAGCTCTTCCACGACCGCTTCGACCGCGTCGAGACGCAACGGCGCCTCGAGTTCCTCATCGCGCAGCACGTCGAGAAGCTGTGCCCGGTCCTGATCGGCCCCCGCGACCTCGTCGTCAGCCCGTCGGGCGTCGGCTACGTCGCCGAGCTCTTTCCCGGAGAACCGCTCGAAGAGGTCCTCTCCCACCCGGGCCTCACCATCTTCCACACCCTCACCCTCGCGGTCGCACTGGCCCACGCGGTCAACGCGCTCCACAGCTGCGGCATCGCCCACGGCGACCTCCACGGTTCGAACGTCCTCGTCGCGGTGGCGGGCGACACGCTCCGACCCGGGATCATCGACTTCGACAACTTCGCCGGGCCCGGCGTCTCTCCTCCGCCGATGGTCGGCCAGATCCTCTACATCGCCCCGGAGCTCCGGGCGGCCCTACGCGACGGCCGGCCGGCCATCCCCGACCTGCGCTCCGACCGGTTCGCCTTCGGTGTCCTCATGCACGAGGTCGTCCTCCTCCTGCACCCGGCGGGCGGAGCCGACGCGACGCCGGAGATGTTCGAGCAGGCCATGATGGGCGGCTGGGTCCACGACCCGGCCCGCGCGAACCGGCCGAAGAGCGCCGGAGGCGTGCCCCGCGAGGCGATCAACGCAGACCTCCAGCGCCTGTTCCGCCTTTCCCTCAGTCCGGACCCCGACCAGCGGCCCTCGACCCGAACCTGGGAGAAGGCGCTCCTGGCCGCCCTCAAGACGGTTCACATCTGCGACAACTGCTCCATGCCCTTCCTCGTCGACCCGTCTAAGACCGCCTGTCCGGCCTGCGGTGGCGGATTCCCGGACTGGCTCCTCCGTCTCCGCGACGGGCGGGCCATCCCGATCGACGAGGCCTCCGTTCGCGTCGGTCGTGCGCACCTCGGCGGCAGCTTGAAGGTCAGTAGCACACATGCGGTCTTCCGGAAGATCGGACCTGATCTCCTCGTGGAGTCCTGCGGGCGGAACGGGACGTGGCGCATGAACGGTCACGGATGGGTCCGGCTGCCGGACCGGACCTCGATATTGCTGTCCGCGGGGGACCGGCTGCGGCTTGGGGACGTCGAGGTGGCAGTTGGTACCTCGTAGCCCGAGCTTCTGGAGGTGGAGTGGAAGACCCATCGTAAGGTACCCAGGCAGCCGATTCGCAGGTTCGCTCTCCGACTAAGCCAGGCTTGCCGGCGCCTGCCAGGTCGACGCGAGCACTACGTCGCCGCTATCCTGTTGTGTGTGACCCTCTCGACACGATCATCCACTCTCGGCCTCGCCGCCTTCGTAGCTCGCTGGCAGGCGTCTTCCGGCGCTGAGCGGGCGAACAAAGACCTCTTCCTCTCGGAGCTCTGCGACGCCCTCGGCGTGCCGCGGCCGGACCCGACAACGGGTGACGCGGCAAAGGACCGCTACGTCTTCGAGAAGGACGCGCCGACCCCGCGCGAGGGGAGCCGGACGACGACCGGGAAGATCGACCTCTACAAGCAGGGATGCTTCCTCCTCGAGGCGAAGCAGGGCTCCGAGGCGGGCGACCAAAAGATCGGCACGGCGAAGCGCGGAACTGGGATGTGGGGCTTCGCGATGCAGGCGGCCTACGGCCAGGCCTGCCAGTACGCCCATGCCTTCGACGCCCCGCCACCCTTTCTCGTCGTCTGCGACATCGGCTACTGCTTTGACCTCTACGCCGCGTTCGACGGCTCTTGGAACTTCCGCCATTTCCCAGACGCGAAACGCCACCGGATCTACCTCGCGGATCTCCCCGCGCACGCCGACACGCTCCGGACGATCTTCACCGACCCGTACCGCCTCGACCCGGCCCGAAATGCAGCGAAAGTCACCCGCGAGATCGCCGCCCACCTCGCGGAGCTCGCCCGCGGCCTCGAGGCGGATGGCTGCAGCGGCGAGCGGATCGCGGCTTTTCTCATGCGATGCATCTTCACGATGTTCGCGGAGGACGTCGGGCTGCTGCCTGAAGGACTCTTCGTGAGGGCCCTCGAGGAGTACTGGATCAAGGAGCCGAAGCGCTTCGTCCCAGACGTGACCGCGCTCTGGGAAACCATGAACGCCGGGGGATCGATCTTCCGCGTCGGGAAGATCCTCCATTTCAACGGCGGCCTCTTCCGGAACCCTGAGGCGCTCCCGCTCACGAGGAAGCAGCTCGAACAGCTTCTCGCAGCCGCGAAGACCGACTGGGTCGATGTCGAGCCAGCGATCTTCGGCACGCTCTTGGAGCGCGCTCTCGACCCGAAGGAGCGCCATGCGCTCGGTGCGCACTTCACGCCACGGGCCTACGTCGAGCGCCTCGTTCGGGCAACGATCGAGGAGCCGCTCCGGGCCGACTGGGACGTCGTCCGGGCGGAGGCGTACCACCTCGCCGAGGCCGGGAAGGAAGCGGCGGCAAAGGGCGCCGTCCGGACATTCCACAAGAGGCTCTGCGAGGTGCGGGTGCTCGACCCGGCCTGCGGGACCGGGAATTTCCTCTACGTCACGCTCGATCTCCTGAAGCGCCTCGAGAGTGAGGTACTCGGGCTCCTCGCCGACCTTGGCGAGAAGCAGGCGCCCCTGGAGCTCCCAGGACTCACCGTTACCCCGGCCCAGTTCCACGGCCTCGAGATCAAGCCGTGGGCGAGGGAGATCGCGGCGCTCGTCCTCTGGATCGGATACCTCCAGTGGCAGCTCCGCTCGAGGGGCGACGCCGGCGTGATCCAGGAGCCGGTATTGCGCGAGTACGGCAACATCGAGTGCCGCGACGCGGTCCTGGCATACGACCGGGTCGAGCCGCTCATCGACGGGAACGGCCAGCCCGTGAGCCGCTGGGACGGCGAGACGACGAAGAGGAGCCCCGTCACCGGGGTTCAGATCCCAGACGAGTCCGCGCGAACGCCGGTCGTTCGCTACGTGAACCCGCGACGCGCCGAGTGGCCGGGAGCGGACTACGTCGTCGGCAATCCGCCGTTCATCGGGAACAAGCGGATGCGGACCGCCCTGGGTGACGGTTACGTCGAGGCGCTCAGAAAGGTCCACGCCGACGTGCCGGAGACAGCCGACTTCGTCATGTACTGGTGGGACATGGCCGCCGAGCGGGTGCGGAGCGGTGCGACCCGGCGGTTCGGTCTCATCACCACGAACTCGATCACGCAGACGTTCAACCGCAAGATCGTCCAGCGTCACCTCGAGGCCTCCCTGCCCCTACACATCGTCTTCGCCGTCCCGGACCACCCGTGGGTTGAGTCGGCCGACGGCGCTGCAGTGCGTGTCGCCATGACGATCGGGGCCCTCGGCCACGGGTCCGGGCAGCTCTGGACGGTCGTTCGGGAGACCGCAGGCGCCGACGATGATGTCCTGGTCGAGCTGCAGGGGAAGGCCGGGAGTATTCACTCTGATCTCACAGCCGGAGCTGCCGTTGTTTCCGCCGTCGCGTTACGGGCAAACGCCCTCCTCTCGTTCCAAGGCGTCATTCCCCTCGGGGATGGTTTCCGGATCGATAGGGAGAGGGTCGAAGCCCTCGGCTTCGCTCCTGATGCACTGCCGCAGGCGATTCGTCCCTTCTTGATCGGTCGCGACATCGTCCAACGACCCGAAACCCGATACGTGATCGACTTCTTCGGGCTGACAGCGGAGCAGGCCCGCAACCTCTACCCCGCCCTCTACCAGCACGTGTTCCATACCGTGAAGCCGGAGCGCGACCAGAACCGCCGGGAAGTCCGTCGCCGCAACTGGTGGCTCTTCGGTGAGAACGCTCCGAAGCTCCGGCGAGCGGTTCAGGGCCTCACGCGGTACGTCGTGACAATAGAGACGTCGAAGCACAAGCCCTTCGTGTTCGTGCCCTCCGAGGTGATCCCGGACCACAAGCTCTACGCGATCGCCTCAGACGATGCTCTCGTCCTCGGCACTCTCTCGTCGCGGGTCCACCTCGCGTGGGCCCTGGCGGCGGGAGGGACTCTCGAGGATCGGCCCACCTGGACGAACACGACATGCTTTCTTCCTTTCCCCTTCCCCGCCTGCACCGAAACCCAGGCACAACGAATCCGGAATACTGCCGAACGGCTCGACGCGCACCGAAAACGGCAGCAGGCCCAGCACCCCGACCTCACGATCACCGGCATGTACAACGTCCTCGAGAAGCTCCGCCTGGCCGCGGAGCTGACGGCGAAGGAGCGGACGATCCACGAGCAAGGACTCGTCTCGGTCCTGAAGCAGCTCCACGACGACCTCGACGCCGCGGTCTTCGACGCGTACGGGTGGCCTGCGACACTGTCTGACGGGGAGATCCTCGAGCGACTCGTGGCGCTCAATGCCGAGCGTTCCGAGGAGGAGCGGCGCGGCCTCGTGCGCTGGCTGCAACCGATGATTCAGAACCCTGGCGTAGGGTTAGCCGAAACCCAGGGCGCGCTCGGACTTCGCGAAACCACCTCGAACGTCGTCGATGCGAGGCTGGCCGCCCGGCCGTGGCCGAAAGGGCTTCCTGAACGCATCGCCGCCGTGCGCGACCTTCTCCGATCTCGGGGCGCGTGGAACCCCGCGACAGTGACGGCCGCGTTCTCTGGAGCCAAGGCTCGCGAAGTGCAATCGATCCTGGACAGTCTACGTGCGCTCGGCCTTGTTTCGTCCACCGACGGCATCGAAGGGCTCAGCCTTCATCTTTCAGAGCGCCAATAGGCCCTTCCGGGCGGAGCCCTCCTTCGCCGCCGAACACCCAAGGATCACCCATTCATCCTCAGCCCAGCTGGTAGGTGAAGTCGTGCTCGTATCGCCTTGGCGAGGTCCCGGGACGGAATACATTCGTCTGTCTGTTCTTGATCTCCGTCGTGTTCACCGGCGTAATCTCGCGAACGCGGCGACCGGCGAAACCCTTCTCGAGCGTGCGCAGGAGGCCCTCGGCGAGCTCCTCACGCTCTATACGCGCGCCACCCGCACGAATCACGACAACGGACCGACGTCGAACCAGGTCGCTGCAGCCCGCCCATGCTTCCGCAAGGAACTCCCAGTAGTAAGCGCGGTTCGTGTGCCGGTTGTCTCCACTTCCTGAGCTGGTCGGATAGTCCGGGCCTCCCAGGAACCACAACCGAAGCCACTGGTCCTCCTGGTAGTCCGTCGTGTCGAGGTACGGTGGCGACGTCACAATCAGATGAACAGACTCCTTCATGCTCGGCAGAAGGGACCCAGCGCGACGCGCATCACCTAGCCGAGCTGATCCCCGAAGGGTTGGAAGGGGTTCGGACAGGCGAAACCTGGCAACCGTCCTCAGGATGTCGAATGTCCGGCGCTCCGGCGGTAGGAGCGACCTCTGCTCCCACCATCGGACTGAGTACGCCGGCTTGGTGCTAATCGTGCGCGGCATTCGGTTACTGAGGCAGTTCTGCGATTTATGGGATTCCCCATGAAGGCAGGCGAGCGCGATTGCCGCAATGAACCGATCGACCTTCGAACGGCGCCAATCGAGAGACCGACGAAGGAAGAGAATCTCCCCAAGCGTCCGCTCATGGAAGCACATCCGGAAGAAGTCGCCGAGCGTCGGTGACGTCTGTCCTGAGCTGGCCGAGTCCTTCTCCAACTGAGCGAGGCGACGCAGGACGTGCGGAAGGGTCGGCGGGTCGGCCTTTGCCCCACTGATACATGCGGCGACGGGGTTGATGTCGACTCCAGCCGCACGTCGACCGTTGAGAAGACTCTCGAAGATCGTCGTGCCTCGCCCGCAGAAGGGGTCGAAGACGACGTCGCCCCGACGGGTATAGGCGAGGAGCTGCCTCGCGACGAAGTCCTCCGGGAACATGGCGAAGTACGGACAGATCGAGTGCAGCGGATGTCTCACGCGGCCACTTCCGCAGGGCTCACCAGCCGAGTGGCTTCCGTAACCCACGACTGGACTTTATGAAACTGGTCGCTGCCTTCGACTCGCTTAGGCAACTCTCCCGCGTCGTTCGAGATCGAGTCCGCATAGTGAGCTATCCGGAGCCGATCAAAGATAAGCCCGAACCTCATCTCCTCATACCAGAACCGCCTTCGGATCAAGTCCGAGAAAGGTAGGCCCGCCTCCTCATGCAGCTCAGCATGAAGCGTAAAGGGGATGAACATCGCCGGGAGGCAGTTCTTCGCCGGAGCGTTCGTGAACCAGGCTCCGTGAAACTGCTCGATGTACTCGACGACGGACTTGCCCTTCCAGTCCTTCCCCGACGCAGACTGACCCAGAAGATAGAGCTTGCTTGGCATCCTATCCGGATGATCGCGCCAAGCGACAACGTCGATTCCGCCGTCCTTTAGAGACTGTGGCAAGCCGACCGGGATCTCCGAACAGACGTCTCCGACACCGAACCGCCCGTACGCGGCGCGAAGTGCCGGCAGGAACCCCGTGCCGGTGGCCCGTGGAAAGCCGAAGGAGACGACATCGCCGTTCAGGTACCCCCCGGCAGCGAGGCAGGCGCAGATCTGAAAGTTATCCGCGATCTCCTTCTCGAGGCCGGCCATCAGGGCCTTTGGTTGTATCCGGGCCTCTCGAATCGCTGACGCGAACAGGCAGAATAAGTACACAGTGCGGCCTACATCGACGCCGGACGTCGTGCTGGCTCGAGAAAGGACTAGCCGACGGGCGTCGACGGTGAACGGATATGCAGCCCCCAGGTGCTCTTGCCGGTACTGCAACTCCTCGAAGGCCGCGGCCACGGTCGCGTCCCTGTCCTCGTCATCGAGGATTCTGTCGCCCGAGCTCCTATCGGAATCATCGTCGGGCGTGGTCGAGATCTTGTCGTCCTCTAGAAAGTCCAGCACATTCGAGAGCGACGCGCTGGAGATCTTCTGTCGAGTTGCTTGGAGGACGTGAAGCTCGAGCCAGTCGGCAAGGTCGCTACGAGACTCCCCCTGCGAGGGTGGCCGGAGAACGATGGTCATTCGCCATCCGAAGTTCGTTCGGTCACGCTTCGCATCGCCGCCACGAGCGTCTTCGTCGTCTTCTGGAGTCCTTCGGCGACGCGAAGGAGGGTCGGATCACCCTCGTACGAGCCCGAGAGCGCCATGGTGTCCTCGCACTGCTTCGCGGACTTCATCAGCGCTTCTTCAAATCGAGCTGACGCTGGCTCAACCCTGTCATATGCGACTCGGAGATCACGGCGGGCCAGTAGCATGTGCCGGGCCTCCGCGTGACCGAGGACCTTGCTCAGCTCGTTGAGGTTCGGGTTCTGACTCTGGATCAACGTGGGCTCGCCCTTCTGCTCCTGGCCGAAGAGCCACGACATGACTCGCATCAGCTCTTCGCGGTGCGTGGAAGGGATGGGCGATTTCTGTGGCGTCGAAGAAAGGTCCTCGGCGCTCAGCCCGAGATACTCACGGACAGATGCCCGCGTGAGCGCCGTATACAGGTGAGAAAAGGAGAACGTCTTCTTTGATATCTGGCCTAGGTCGAATCCGTCTGCTAGAGCCTGCTTCAGGACATACCAGCCTGTAACGAGGCGGCGAACCGTGTTGTGGTTGTCGCCGAGGGTCCGGCTGATCGTCGCGATGTCGCCGCCCTCTTCGAACCACTGTGCGGCGTATTTCGCCTTCGCCAGGGCATCCCACTTGAATGGTCCGTTGATGTGCTTGAATCCGATGAATCCTCGGGCCTCGCTACGAGAATCGACCCAGTGAATGCGCACCGATGCGGGCGCGGGATCCGGACGGGATGTAGCGGGAATCGTGATCCGGAGCTTCTTGCGGAGTTCCTCTCGCGAGATGAGCCGAAGCGCGGCCAGTCGCCGGTTGCCTTCCAAGACGACGTTGCCGTCGCGAAGGACGATCATCGGTTCGAAGTCGACGTACCCCGCGGAGAGGATCGATTGGATCAGCTCATCCACATCGGCATGGTCGTAGAGGTACTGGATGATCTCGTCTTCCGTGGAGAAGCTCTGGTCGGTGAACCGTGGATTCTCCCGATCGAAGTGCAGGTCATCTGGGGCTGCCGTCTCAACTTGCATGGCGCCCTCTCCCTTCCCTTTTTCGGGTGCGCTGGGCGCCTGAAGGCGCATCACGGCCACGTCTCATTTTTCGTCCTTGGGAACCGAATCGGATTATAGGTGCCTCAACGTTTCCTGCCGGGTCCAGCCCGCTCACAATCCGGCTAACCTGCTGAGCGAGGGCGGCTTGCCCGGGCGGTCCGACGCGACCTACCCCTCACTTGCCCCGCTGCGAGCGGCCCGTCGTCGGAGTTCGACGCCGCCGAGGACGACGCAACCACGAGAAAACGCACCCCATCGGTCCCGATGGGGTGCGGAAGCCAGAGATTACTTCTCAGCGGGAAGGGACGAGCGAAAGGCCCTCTCGGCTCCTGGAAAGACCTCACCCGGGCGGGAGGCGTCCAGCCGCAGATCCCTGATCGAAGAAGTCGTCGAGGATGCGGTTTACGAGGGCGGTCATCGGGACGCGGCGACCCTCCCGTTCCTGGAACCACACCTTGAGCTGGTAGAGGCGGCGGACGTTCCTGTCCTCGATGAACGGCTGGTAGAGGCCGAGGCGTGCCACGGCCATCCTCAGAACGTCTCGTCGATGCCGTGGTCCTCGTCGCTCTCGCCGTAGAGCGTCGGGACCTGCGAGTGGCAGTGGAAGCACTCCATGGGCGGCCCCTCGTAGAGGAGCTCGTAGTCGACTACGAACCAGGCCCGCTCGTCGGTGGAGAACGGGTCGAGGAAGGCCGAGACGGCGTTCATGCACGAGGCGCAGCGCATCTCTCCGTCGACGGTGATGTAGAGGACCGGGACCATGTCGGCGGGGATGACGGAGCGGAATCGGCCGTCTGGCTCGAGGAAGGACTCCGGGAAGTCGAGCATCAGTTCACCTCCCTCCAGTGGATGCGGGCGTCGAGGAGCGGGGACCAGTCGCCGTGGCGCATCGTCGCGGGGTCGATGACCGAGGCGATCGTGAGGACACCGCTCGAGGTGACGACGAACTCGATCGAGATGTCCCGCCCGCAGTTGAGGCAGGGGGTGAGCAGGCTCCCGTCAGGCGGGAACCGGCCTCGCTCCCCCCAGTACCTCCCGCAGGCAGGGCAGCGGATGAAGAACCACGGGGTCGCCATCAGTAGCCCTCGTCGGCGCGCATGTAGTCCGCAGCGGTGATGCAGGTGTCGGCGCATTCGCTCATGGCGCTCTCCCCCCCTACTGGCACGAGGGAGTGACGAACAGGACGAAGGGGCGTTCGGCGTACGTGATCGTGGCGAACGGGCCGTAGGCCCCGCAGGCGAGGTGGTGAAGCCGGACCATGGCGTCGAGGTCCTTCGAGACGGCGTGCTGGACACCGTGGCGGCCGACTCGGACCGAGACGAGGTCGAGGAAGTGCTGGACGCCGTCGATCTCGATCGGCGCCCGGAACCAGGCATCGGGTCTGACCCCCAGATGGGCGCCGGCCGGCGAGAGAGGGACGGAGGAGAGGTCGAGTCTCATGCGGCACCTCGCTCCGCTGCGGCGGGTACGGGTTCGCTGCGACCGGCACGGAGGATCGTGTCGGCGGCCTTGAAGATCCTCTGGGCCGAGTGCTCCGGGAGGGGGTTGCCCGCGCCGTACCACGACTGGATGTAGCCGCGGGCGTACTCGGCGCCCGGGAGGTGGAGCGCCTCTAGACAGAGGAGGGCCACCGCTTCGGCCTCCGCTTCCGTGAGCGTCTTCGGGAGGTCCGGCCGGTCGTCGCCGCGCTCGGCGGTGTGGTTGAGGAGAACGTGGCCGAGCTCGTGGAAGAGCGTCTTGGCGGGCAGCGCGGCGATGGGGCTTACCGCGACGGAGCGCCCGTGGGCGAAGCCCTGGACGTTGCCGTCGGGCAGGTCGAAAGGGATGCGCTGGACCGCGAGGGCCTCGAGGGCGCGCGCCTCGTCCCACGACGGGATCTCGACGGCGTTCGTAAGGGGCTCTCCGTCGGTCTGGGCCAGGACGAACCACCGCGGCTTCCAGACGAAGATCGTCTTCAACCGCGGAGCCTCGCCCTCGGGCACCGGCCGGCGGCTCCGCTCGTCGTCCTTCACCCGGACGCTCACCGGCATGCACAGGACGATGGCCTTCTCGCCGGCCCGCACGCGCCGCTTGAGCTCGTTCCACCGCTGGAGGGTGGCGATCGGCCCGGGGGCGAGGCGTCGTTCGCGGCACTGGAACATGGCCGCGAGCTGGTTACCGAGGCTGTATCCGTGGAAGAGGCTGTACGCCTCGAGGATCTGGCCGGGGCGGGAGACCGCGTCAGCGAGGAGCTCCGCCCAGCGAATCGAGACGGGTGGAGACATCAGGGACCTCCTGGCGTGTCAGGTCCCGGACGCCCTCGCGCCCGGGACGGTGTTTCGTCCGGGGCACGACGTCGAGATAGAGGGCAAGCTCAGTGCTTGAGGTAGACCACCGGTTTCAAGGGCTCGGCCCAGCAGTGGCGGCAGTCGCCACACGCCGGTGGGCTCCTGAGGTACTTCGGGCAGGTGGAGCGCGCGGGGTCGGTCGTGACGGAACTCCCCGCGTGCAGACCAGGGACTTCGGGCGGGTCGCCGTCGATGAAGAGCGCGCTCGGGCGGACGGTGACGTTCGGCAGAAAGGCGAGACGGCGGAGGGAGGAGAGGAGCGGGTCGTCGTCGGGGCGGACCTGGCCGTGAATCGCCCAGCTTCTCGTCGGCGCCCAGAACGAGACCTCGGGAAGCGCGAGGGCGACGTCGTACCAGGCGTCGACGTAGGGTGGGCTGAAGAAGTCGCCGGAATCGTGGAGGCGGAAGTGGCGTTCGTCTCGACGGGAAATGAGCTCCGTGACGACCGGGGCGAAGCGTCCGGAAGTGAGGGCGTGAACAGTCCAGGCGAGCCGTCTTTCCTGGGCGAGCTTCACGGTTCGCCACCGGTAGCGCTTCCGTTCATCGGCATAGCAAGCGCTACAAACCGACGTCGGCGTGAGAACGACCCCTGGGCAGGTGCGCTTGGCCGGGAGGCTGAAGGAGCTCCCCGGCATCGCGTCCGTACGCGTGAGCAGGCACATCAGGACCTCCTCGATGGATTCCCGGGCGCCTCGGCGCCCTCGGGCGGCCGACGTCTCGACCGAAGGTCCCAAGCAAAGGAGCGGACCTATTCGGGTGCAGAGACGCCAGCCGCCAGAGAGCTCAGAGGGCCGGGAAGCACCCGCCGGCCGAGGAGGTCCCGGGAACCAGGAGACCGGCGGGTGCCGAAGCGAGTTGGGAAGGAGCTGCGGCCGTGCCGACGCCAGAAAGAGACCACACCGGAAGCGAAAACGTGAGAGCCGATACCGGGGACGTGCGTCAGCCGCACGGTCGGCGGCCGTCGGCCTCGAGGATGCGTGACCGGTCGCGCTGTGCGGAACACGCACAGGGCTCCCCTCGCCCGGACGGTGGACACGGCAGGGTGTGGCAGAGAGTCGGCTCCTGGAACTCGACTGCGGGCCGGGCGGTCGGCAGGAAGGGCTCTTCCGCTCGACACCAGACGGCCCCTTCCGGCCATGCGTTCGCCCAGCCGGCCAGGGTGAGTACCGCCTCCCGGGCCCCGCCGGCCTCGCGGAGGAGTCGGGAGAGGAGTCCGAGTCGCTCGAGAGGATGACGGTGAAGACGGGCGTTTTCGACTGTCACGGCGAGGCGAAACGTCGGGAAGCCGAGGAGGCGCTGGCAGAGCTCCGGGCGAACGGCCAGCCCGGCGTAGCGCGCGGCCTTTGCCCGGGCGAAGTGCGCGGGCGACTCCATACCCCGGTCGTGTTCGAGGAAGACGAGCTCGGGGCCGGAGGCGCTCGGGAGGACGAGGACTCCGTCGGGCTGCGGCAGCTGGACCGGCGCGCTCCCCTGGGGCAGCGGCCGATCCCAGGCGGAGTACCAGAGGGCACCGTGCGCCGCGGCGAGGCGGACGAGGAGTGTGGCGGTCTCCCGCTGGTGACGGAGGAAGGCTGGCGCTATCCGAGGCACGAGCTCGAGGGGCCGTGTCCTCGCGGACGGCAGCATCGTTGCGACGAGCTGCTGGAATGCCGCCCCCTCAGCGGCGCCGAGGACGAGGGCGAGACCGGCTGTTCGTCCGGCTGCGGTCGCGTGAATCCACGTGGGGTTCCCTCCCCTCTCAGTGGGCTCCGACCAGGTCTGGAGCCATCCGCGATCGACCATCCGACGGACGATTCGCCCGACGACCTGCCGCGAGACGGCTCTGAAGAGGGCGGCGTGGACGAGAACAAGAGGGACGAGTCGGAGGCGGGTGACGAACTCGAGAACGGCGTGCTCTCGAAGGGACACCGGAAAGGGCCGGTCCTGGCCGGCGGCACCGGAGGCGCTCTCTCGAGGGGAGGTGCGGACCCTGTTGCGCGTAGGGGCACCGGTCGCGGCGGCACGCGTGGCTTCAGCTTGCGGTTCGCTCGCGGCCTCTTGCGCGCGATCACGCCGCTCCGGGGCGCGTCCGGCGCGTGACGTCTCCTCTGCGCTGCTGGGAGAGCTCGATGACGGGGCCATAGTCTTGACAGGTGGGCAAGAGAAGAGTACTGCGTGAATTGCCTCGTTACGAGGTGTCCCCCCACTACCTGTGCAGACCGCGCACGCGGACGGGGCTTGTCTTTGCGTCCCCCGTTCGCCGTCGTGTGCGCCAATCGCACATCTCTCCCGCCCGCCCTCCCGTGGCCGCCCCATTTCGGCCACCATGCAGGCGTCTCTCCTCCTCTCCCCCCGACTGTGGTCCTCCCGACACTCATCCGCGAAATCGAGAAGCGTGGCCGCGCACAGGGTTTGTCGATCTCCCAGATCGCGGCCACGCTCGGCGTGGACCGGACTCGCTTCGTCCACATCCGTAACGGCACGGGCCGTCTCAGCCTCGACTCCGTCCACGAGGTCGCGGCCCGCTACCTGACGGACCCGGAAATGTGCCGCCTCCTCCTCGGATACCTCGCGTTCGACATTCCGAGTCGAGGTCATTCCGTACCGAAGGCGACGCTCGACGAGGCCGACCGGAACATGGTCTCCGCACTCGTCCAACGCCTCCCGTCGCTCCTCGTATCGGGCGGCGGTTTCCTCCTCCAGGACGGCGACGCGGCTCGCCTCGCCCGCGTAGCGTCGGCCATTGAGGACGCCGTCCGCTCACACGGAGTCGGTGTGCTGCGCGAACGGGCGAGCGCCGGCCTCAGTCTCGACCGCCGTCACGCGCTACTCGCCGCGCCGATGCTGATCGTCGACCTCTCCTCATCGCTGCGCGAGCCGGTCCGCGACGTCCTCACCCGGCGCGCGGAGACCGCCCGCTTCACGATCGCGATCTGGCGTCCGCCAGGCGATGACCCGCCGGGCCCGCCCCTCGACCGCTTCCGACCGCTCCTTCTCAACTCGACCACACTTGCGAAGCACTGACCGCCTCACGTTCGTCCACCCGACGCGCGAGCCCCCACTCGGGCTCTCACTCCTCGGGATCGATCTGGGGGCGTTCTTCGTTTCGGCCCGGGAAATCGGTCCCGACCCTGCCCTCGCGCTGCTCGCCGCGCGGGCATTCGTGCTCCGGCGTCAGGGTGCGGTGTCGTTTCACGACCTCGGCTGGGTGCTCGGCATGAGCCAGTGTGGTGTTCTCCATGCACTTCGACGGCTCTCTGATGCCGGGGCCATCGTCTGGCACGAAGAAGCCGGTCGTGGCGTCGTGGCCGTCGAAGTGGTCGGCGAAATCCCAGGCGCTCGCCCCCTCTTCGGCCCCGAGGACACCCCGCCTTTCTCGACGCATGCACTCCCCACCCACTGGTTCGTGCAGGTGCTCCCGCTCGTCGGCCGTCGGGCGTTCCTCGCCTATCTGTACCTCCGAAGCCGCGAGCGACGAGACGGCTTCACACCGCCTCTCCTCGTGTCCGCCCTCGTGCGTGCCTGCCGCCTGCGTTGGCAGTGGCAAGGACACCGCGTCCTCAGGCACCTCAAACGTCAGCATCTCGTCATTCCCGTCGGAGGCCAGCGATATGCCGTCCTCGACCCCCGACCGCCGACCTCTCTCCAGCGTCGATTCCTGAGGCTTCTCGAGGTCGGGGCGCTTCCGCCGACCCGGGCCGAGAGAGCCGCCCTTCTCGGCGCCACCATCGTTCTCCCTCTCCTGCTTGCTCTAACCCTCGCCCTGCTGTGAGTACCGAGATGCCGCTCACGCTGACGTTCCGGACCCGCCAGAGCCGTTACTGGACCGCAATGGCCGACTTCTACCGGGCCAGGGACCGGTTTCTTCACGAGATGCTGCGTAGGGAAGGCGAGGGGCGGCGCTTCGGGGAGTACATCGCTGCGGACGGGTCGCGGGTCGCATGCCGCCTCACCGGCACCGACCTCCGCCAGCACACCCTCGCCCTCGGGGCTACGGGAAGTGGCAAGTCGTCTCTCCTCGAAGCCATGGCGAGAGCCCTCCTCTCCCGCGCGAACGCCTTCGCCGTCATCGACCCGCACGGCGATCTCGCCGACCGCGTCGAGCGTTGGGCGCGGATCTCCGGTCAGCTTCGCGTCGTCTCCCTCGACTTCACCCGACCGGAGAACCTGCCGTCGTGGAACCCGCTCCTCCCCATGGCCGGCGTAGACCCCGGGCGCCAGGTGGACCTCCTCGTCTCGGTCCTTCGACGGCTCTACAGCGCCGAGCGCGCCTCGTCCTGGGCCTGGGGCGTGAAGGTCGAGGAGATCGTGCGCATGGCACTTCGCGGGTCCATTGAGAGTGAAGTCCCGGTGACGCTTGCCGACCTGGAGCGCTTCCTGCTCGACCCGCGCTACCGAAAGGAGGCCCTCGCGACGGCTGGACCGGAGCCCACGAACTACTTCCTGCACCGGTTCGGCCCCCAGGAGCAGATGTACGTCTCTGCGGTCGTCAACAAGCTCTCCCCGTTCCTCGGTTCGGCCGCCGTCCGGCGATTTCTCGGGGGCGGGGGCGAGCCCGTGGACCTCCTCGACCTCCCGGACCGGCCCGTGGCCCTGATCGTGAACCTCGCCCGCGGGGCACTCGGCGCCGCCGCCGATGTCCTCGGCCGACTCCTCCTGAACACCCTGCTCCTTTCAGCCCTCCGGCGCACGGGCTCGGTCCCCGAGACCCGGCGGCACTTCGCGCTCCTCGTGGACGAGGCGCATTCCTTCGCCGGCACCGAAGGCGGACTCGAGGACCTCCTCGTGACCGGGCGGAAGTTCCACTTCGCGCTGACTCTCGCCTCGCAGGGCCTTTCGCTCTTCCCTGCGCACCTTCGCCCGCTGCTCCTCGGAAATACGGCTCGGCAGTTCTACTTCCGGCTCCCCTACGCAGAGGCGCGCCTCCTCGGGCCGGACATCCTCGAGCCGCTCGGGAACGTCGGGCGCGAAGCGGTCCGCCCGTACGACGACCTCTCGGACCCCTTACTCGATCCCCATGAGGAGATCACGGCTCGAATGCGCGAGCTCACCGACCTCCCGCGGGGCGCGTGCTACTGGGCGCTGCGCGGCCGGCGGTTCAAGGCCCGGCGCATCCGGGTGGACCGGCCGGAGGACCCGCCGGCTCGCCTGTCCGAGGAGGCGGAGGTTCGCATGGCGGCGAGCGAGATCCACTTCTCTGCCTTATGACGGGGATGCAGGAACCTCTCCCACCAGGCGGATTCGTGACAGGTGGGGGCGCCTTCCCGCCAGGCGGAAATATGCCGTCGCCCGAGCCGCAGCACAGGGCAACCCCCAGAGTGCCGTGGGGCTGGTGGGCGTCTGGGGCTCCGGGACCCCGACCTCCGGTTCGCCCGTTTCAGTTCCCGTCACTGGAGCACCTCGACGCTCGCGTTGCCGCCGCCGGCGAGCAAGCCCGCGGCGTTGAGGGACTACGGGAGTCGACCCTTCGCTGGTGGGCAGGCTCGTACCGCTCGATGCGTACCTTTCTCAAGGACGCAGGTTACGAGCAGGTCTTCCTCCGCGGACAGCCGGAGGACCAGATCCGCATTCTCGGGCTCTGGCTCTCCTCGCTCCGCGCCGGCGGGGCGTCCCACAACGCGATCGCCACGTACTGGAGGGGCGTCCGGAGCGTCTTCGGTCGCCTGCAAGCAGCCGACGGCGTGCTCAATCCCCTCACGCTGGTCCAAGCACCGCGAGTGACGCCCGGCCAGCCCCGATGCCTTCCCCGGTCCGCTGCCGAGAAAGTACTCATCTTCGTTCGGAACTACCCGTGGCTCACACCATTCACACGGCTTCGAAATGTGGCCATCGTCGGACTCATGCTCCTCGCCGGCCTCCGACGAGGCGAGGTCGTCCGGCTGCAGTTCGGGGACGTCCTCCTCGACGAGCGGACCATCCGCATCGTCCGCTCGAAGGGTCGTTGCGGAGGGAAGGACCGTATGGCGTACATGTCCCCGCAGCTCGCCGCAATGCTCGCCGCCTACGCCGAGGCGCGCCGCGGCGAGGGGCGTGCATGTCCGTGGTTCATGACCTCTGCTCGCTTCGACGCCGGCATCGGTCACAGCACGATCCACGAACTCTTTCGGGTGATCTCACGACACTCGGGCGTACGTGTCTCGCCTCACATGCTTCGTCACACGTACGCGACACTCCTCCGCCAGTCCGGCATTCCGGACAGGGTGAGCATGGACCTCCTCGGCCACAACAGCCTCCAGGTCCTCCAGCGCTACTCCCATGTCTTCTCCGAGGAGTACCGCCGCGAGGTCGAGCGGCTGTGGGTCGACGACGGTGCCTGATCCTCCCCACTCAGAGGTGCAGTTTCGCGACCGCGGCCCGCTTGTCCTCGTCGAAGACACGCAGGTAGACGCTCGTTGTCACCACGCTCGCATGGCCCGCGAGATCCTGGGCCACGTGGATCGGCACGCCGGACCGCAGCAGCCAGGTGACATAGCTGTGGCGCAATGTATGAAGGCTGAACGGTACGCCGGCCGCCGGCCGAACGAGCTTCACGAGCCGCTTGAGCGTCCCCTGACGAATGCCCGCGCGGCGCTGGACTGACGCGAAGAACTCCGGGCACGTGATCCGGTGTCGGTTTCGCTCGTCGAGGTACGCCCGCAGGATCGCTTTCAGCTCCGCAGGGACATATGTCGTCCGATCTTTCCCCCCGTAGCGCCCCTTGCCGCGCAGGACGAGGATGGTGCCGGCCACGAGATCGACGTCCCGCATCTCGAGACGGAGTAGTTCGCTCTTCCGGAGGCCCGCGTACAGGACGGTTCCGAGGAGCGCAACGGCTCGCATCGCCTCGAAGCGGGATGGCCATGGGTAGTTCTCTGCGGCGGAGAGAATGCGCCGGCACTCCGCCGGGGAGTGAGCCTTCGGGTTGCGGCGCGGCAGCGGCGGCGCCTTGAGACCACGGAACGGGTTCTGGACCTGATCCCGCTCCTCGAGGTCTACGAAGAACCGGCGCACCGCCCGCCAGTACGTGTTCGTCGCGACCGGCCCAAGCCCGCGGGACCGGTTCCAGTGGACCCACGAATCGACGCCGAACAGACGCTGCCGGAAGGTCTCCGGCTCGAGACTGACGCCGTCCACGAGGTAGCGGCGGAGATTCTGGTAGCCGCAGACGTACCACCGGGCGCTCCACGCGCTGTGGCTCCGAACCGTGGAGACGTAGTCCAGGAACGACGCGAAGCGGGCGTCTAACCAGGTGAGAACTTCCTCATTCGCGGGGTTCGAGCCGATCGCGTGTGGAAGCCGCGCACGACCGTTAGCTCCTGCCGAAAGAGCGGCAGGTGGGCTGCGGAAACCCGCGAGAGCAGGTGGTAGCGGGATCGACGGGTGAAGCATGGGGGTGGGGAGGAAGCTTCTGGCTTCCTTCTGCCGTTTCCGCGCAGTCGACTCTCCCGACTTCGAGCACCACCCTGCCGAAGATCGGCAGGGGGTACTCGATTGGGGTCCGAACGCTCCCTACAAAGCGAGTTTCTCGCTTCCCTTCCCCGTTTGTGTGGAGGCCACGGGATTCGAACCCGCCACCTCCTGCTTGCAAAGCATGTGAGGGACTGGATTCGAGTCGCCGACAGCATCCTCATGCGACGAAGTGGATGTTGGAGCGTCCGCGGATACCTCCTGCGACGTGGCAGCAAGGTGGCCGACGCGGAGACAGTTGAAGGACCAGTGCGCGCCCACTGTAGATGGCGCCCTTTCGGCGCGCAACACCGCCCCGCGCAAGAGGCGTCCGTTCTGCCACGAGAACTGCTCGTTCTTCGGGGACATCGGAGGTCGCGAGTACGAGTGTCGCTGCTGGGACGGGGACCGAGCCGGGGTGGCTGGGTCAGCTCACTCGAGGGGCGGCCCGAACCGGAAGTAGTCGATGCGCCGGATAGCCTTCCGGGCCTCAGTATTGGCCGCCTTGCACGCCTTCGACCGCTGCACTGCGAGGACGGCAGCGACATCTTCTTCTTGGAAGGCGGCCTCGCAAAGGATGCGCGGCCAGTACGTCAGGGTTTCCTGCCCCAAGGTGGTCGCCTGCTCGAGGATGTGCAGAAGCACCGGACCGAGGGGGGCGCCTTCTGTCGCGACCGCCTCAATAGCGCCGGCGAGGTCGGCGGGAAGCTCGCGTTTCGTTCCGTGAGCTTTCTGTACGGCCCGGACGAGCGCGTCGCGCCGCGACGTCGAGAGCTCGACCTCGCGCGCGAGGGCACCGAGGAGGCCAGTCCTCCGTGCCGGGCGATTCGCGAGAAGGGACTCGATACCGTCCTCGCAGGCGCGCAGATTCGTTCGAAGTGCGGGCGGTCCTATCTCTCCCGCACGCTTCAGCTGCGCGCGAAGCTGGCTGATGTCGCTGCACCGCCTTACAAGAAACCAAAACGGGCCCGGCGTGCCCTGCACAGCAAGGCTCGCAGCCACGAATGGCCACGCCTCGTGGGGGCCAAGGCCCTCTGACGGTATGGTGAGCCCAGCCTCTTCGAGGCCGACGTAGAAAAGTTCCTTCACGAAGTCGCTAGGCGGGCAGTCGAGAATGCCGTCCTTCAAGCGACCGTTCGCGTTTCCAACGTCGGCGTAGAACCGATCCGGGGTCCGTGTGAACTCCGTCCGTAGGTACTGCAGCTCGATTGGCAGCGCATTCGGATCCCCAGGGGAAATTACGACGGGAATGGCCCCTCCAGACCGCTTCGTCCGTCGGAGGGACGCCGGAATCGCCGCCTCCATTGTCTTCAGGAGGAGCGCTACGTCGTTCCTCTTGGGCGCGACTGTCGCTCGGTCGAAGGCGTCGAGCCAATCGGGCATGATCTCGGGAACCTCTGGCAACACGAGGAACAGGCTCGCCAGGATGCCGGCTTGCGTACGGACATCCTTGGCAGCGTCGAGCTGCGCCCGGAGGTCCTCGACGAGCACGACCGGCTCGACGATCGTTTCAGGCGGCACCGGCACATTGGAGACGTAGGGGCGAATGCGCTCGGACCTTGCGAGCAGCTGATACAGGGAAGAGACCTGTCGCGCGATCGACAGGCAGACATCTCGGGAGAGGCCGCGGCCATCGTGGACAGCGCCTGCCCGCTGCGTCGTGACGAGCCTGAGACGGCGGCAGTAGCCCGCAAGCGCCGCCCGGTGCACCGCCGGATCGGCGACCCCTTTCGTCAGGAAATCGAGCGACGGAGGCGGAGTCGCGAGCAAGGACCTGAAGTCGTCGAGGACCTGCCGCGCCGTCTTGTACTGCGTGTCCGAAGTCCGCAATGCACCTGGACCCGCGGCCTGCACGTACGCGGCACTGATCGCGAGCTCGGCCGCCACGCCCAGGAGCCCGAGCTCCGCGGCGTAGCGAGAGGTCTGCACCCGGGCCGGCGGGCCCTGTCGAGGGATGCCCAGGCCAATCAGGGACAGGTTGAGCGCACCTACCCCCGCTTCGAAGAGCCGAATCGCGTCTTGTCGCAGGAACGTCGGCATGGCGCTCGCACTCTACGGCAGAGGGTATCGAACCGAGGATGGACCACGTGATCTGAGCGACCGCGCCGTCAATCCGGCGTCTCGACTTGCAGCCGTTCCACGAGATCCGGTTCTTGTGGCTAAGGACGTGTGCGTCGGCGAGGACCCGTACGCAGCGCACACCTCCCTTGCGGTCCTGAAGCGGAGGACGGCGCTGCAGTGCTCGGCCATCATTGACAGTCCTCGCCGACAGCTGGGTGACTCGCGGGTTCCTCCCACCTACGCAGCTCCATCGAGCTTCGACCCGAGGATCTCCGACCGCCCCAGCCAGTAGCACGCGAGCGGGGCCGGGATCTTCACCGCCATCGCCTCGACGATCTTGGTCGGAAGGCGCACGAGCCCGAAGTCGTCGGAATCGCGCGTGATGACGTACCCCTCCGTGACCTTGCGCTCGTCACAGAATGCCGTGAGGCCCGTGAGCTTACGGGGGGTGACGTCGGCGCGGTGCTTCACCTCGAAGGGGACGAGCCGGCCGTTCACGTCGGCGATGATGTCGACCTCTTGCCCCTTCGGGCCTCCCCGCCAGTAAGAGAAGCCGATGCTCTGTGCGTAGTACCTCGTGTAGACGTGCTTGAAGAAAGCCGTCTCCACCGCAAGGCCGAGGGCGGCCGCGTCTTCGAGAAGCGCCTTGCCGCGGAGGAGGACGCTTGGAGCGATCGCCGGATCGGCGAGGTAGATCTTCTGCTTTCCGCGGAGGATTTCCTTGCCGTAGCCGAACGGCCGGAGCCGGTAGATGAGGTGCGTGTGCTCGAGGAGCTCGATGAAGTTGTTCGCCGTCGGCTTCTTGACCTCGAGGCTCCGGCAGAGTTCCTGGACGTCGAGGAGCCCGCCGTCGTGGAGGCAGAGGTAGAGAAACGTCTGCTCCAGCTCGAGGATGCGGCGCACGCCATAGAGGGCCGTCATGTCGCGCTTGAGCACCTTGTCGACGATGTCCTCGCGGAGGAGCTTCTGCGCGAGCGAGATGCTTTCAATCTGCGCGATCTGCGGGAATCCTCCCCGAATCAGGTAGTCCTGGAAGGGTCCGACGAGATCCACGGCGAGCGCGCCGACCCGCGTGAACTGCGCGGGGGTCCAGGAGAAGAGCTCACGCAGCGAGGGCACATCCGGCAGCTTCGGAGTCGGGAGCTTCTTGATCTGGAGGAACTCGTAGAACGACAGTGGCGCGAGCCGGACGGTGTGCCACCGTCCAGGACCGGATTCCTGCCCTTCCACGATGAGCGGAGTCGCCGAGCCGGTCACGGCGATGCGGCGCTTCGGTTCGAACTTCACCTGGTGCTTGATCCATGTCTGCCAGTCCTTGGCGTACTGGATCTCGTCGAGGAGGACGTACTCGACGTCGCGCGCCGAGGGCTCGTACTCCTTCCATAGCCGCATGAGCCCGTCGAGCCCGATCAGCTTCAGGAGCGGGTGGTCGAACGTCGCGTAGAGGATGCTGGTGGCCGGCACTCCCTTCGCGAGGAGTTCTTCTATCGCCTGGAGAAGGATCGTGGTCTTCCCGACCTGGCGGGCCCCGCTCAGGAGGAGCGCCCTCGGAGCAGGGGGCGCCGAAAGCCACGTCTCCACTTCACGGAAGGCGGCGCGCCGCCAGGGAGGCAGCTCCGGCACGCGGTTGCCGTCCCACCACGGGTTGAACTGCCGGAGGACGGCGATGAGCTCGGCGCGAGGGGCGATCATTCTTGAAATCTACCACGATCGCGACAGTTAAGTCAAGTATACTTACCCTAACGGCCATATATAAGCTGATTTCGCGACGACACAAGCCGGTCCAGCACCCCCGGTACTTCGGTAGCTGAACTCGGCCTTTTCGAGGGATCTGGTCTAATCCGGGCGTTTCGCGGCGGAGGCAGACCGATCAACTATGGGCGACGGCCTGGTAGCCCCACAGCAGCGTGTGACCGAGCTGCTCCGGCGCTGGAGCGCCGGGGACGAGGGTGCCTTCGAGGAGGCGGTCTCGCTGGTCTACGAGGACCTCCGCCGGATCGCGCGACGAAAGATGGCGGCCGAGCGCCGCGGGCACACACTCCAGCCGACCGCCCTCGTCAACGAAGCCATCGCCCGGGTCATGAAGTGGGACGGCTACACCCTCGCTGACCGCGCTCACTTCATCCGGGCGGTTTGTCTCGCGATGCGGCGAGTCCTTGTCGACTACGCCAGGAAGCGGGCCCAGGCGGTGCAAGCGGAGGTCTCCCTCGCCGAGGGCGAGGTCGAGATCCCTGGGGAGTCCGGAGCGTCCGTCGTCTCTGCCGCCGCTCTGAGCCAGGCGCTCGACCACCTCGCGGCGGAGGATCCAAAGGCCTCGGAAGTCGCGACGCTTCGCCTGTTCGCGGAGCTCACGCTCGAGGAAATCGCCGAAGTGACTGGGGGCACGGTTTCGACCGTCCACAGGAAGTGGGTCTACTCCAAGGCATTCCTTCGGAAAGAGCTCTCCTCGTGACCGACGCTCGCCTCGTGAGAAAGCAAGAGCTCCTGGCTTCGCTGGCCCTCGCGTCGACCGAAGACCGACTCCGACTCCTTGCCGAGTCCTGCGGAGACGATCCGAGCCTCCGGACCGAAGTAGAGTCTCTTCTCCCCTACCTCGGAGCCCCGACGCCATCCCCGGCAGGAGACCTCGATGCTGCCCTCGAGGAGAAACTCGCCGAGAGGTTCGTGGGAAAGGCCTTCGGGCCCTACACCGTCCAGCGGCTCCTCGGCGGAGGCGGGTTCTCCCGCGTGTTCCTGGCGACCCGGTCGTTCGAGGGGCAGGAGCGGACGTACGCGATAAAGGTGCCTCTCTGGGGCTCCTTCGCCGAGGAGGTAGCGCGCTACCGCCTCGAGATCGCAGTCCTGAGCCAGCTCCGCCACCCGAACATCGCGGGCCTCGTCGACGTGGTCCCTGGCCCGGACGACCGGCCGCTCCTCGTCATGGACTACGTGGATGGGGCGCGGCCGATCACGCTCGCCGCCGTCGAGACCAGCATTCCGATCCGACAAAGGATCGAGCTCTTCCTGAAGGTCCTCTCGGCGCTCAGCGCCGCGCACGAGCGCGGCGTCATCCACTGCGACCTCTCGGCTGGGAACGTCGTGCTTAGGGCGGACGGCGAGCCGGTGATCATCGACTTCGGCATCGCGAAGGTTTCGTGGGAGCGCTCCGGCACCGTCACGGTCGGTCCCAGGCCGCTCACGTACGAGTACGCGAGCCCCGAGCAGTACCGCGGAGAGCCCCTCTCAGTCCGCACCGACATCTACTCAGCAGGGGTTCTCCTCTACGAGCTTCTCGCTGGTGCCCTGCCCTACGAGGTCGATCGGAAGGAGCCCGAGGCGTGCCGGCGGGCGGTCTGCGACGTGCCGGCCGAACGGGCAAGCCAGCGGGCGCTCCGGTCATCGGGACTCGCCTCCGGGCAGACCAGGTCCGCCGCGAAAGAACTCCGCGGGGACCTCGACGCGATTCTGGGCACGGCGCTCGAGAAAGACCCCGCCCGTCGATACGAGTCGGCGAACTCCTTTGCAGAGGACCTCCGTGCGCACCTGGAGCTCCGCCCCGTCGTGGCGAAGGCGCCGGGCGGCTTCGAGCGGTCCTGGCGCTGGGCGAGGCGCCACCCGGCGATCTCGGCCACGGCGGCTCTCGCGGTCATCCTTTCCGTCGGCTTCGGCACCTTCCACGTCGTCCGCCTCGAACGGGAGCAGGCGCGCGCCCGGAAGATCGCGGCGGCGTTCCGCGACGTCCTGCGGGGATTCGACCCGGCGGCCGTCGCGAAGAACCCGGTGACCGTGCGAGACCTGCTGGACCAGGCCGCGGCGAAAGCGGAAGACCAGCTGAAGGACGAGCCGCTCGTCCGCGGGGCGGTCCTTGAGACGCTCGGAACGACGTACTCGTCGCTCGGGGACCTCGATCGGGCCGAGAAGCTCCTCCGGGACGCCGTGGCCCTGCGAAAGGGTGGGTCGCTCTCCGAGCGGGCGGAGAGCCTCGTCGCGCTCGGGGCGACGCTCCAGCGGCGGGGGCAGCTCAAGGAAGCCGAGCCGGTCCTCCGAGAGGCACTCGCGCTGCGGATCAAGGACCGAGGGGAGTTCGACAAGGCGGTCGCCGAGTGCATGACGACGCTCGCCATCGTCCTGAAGGACCAGGGGAACACGCGGGAGGCGATCTCGCTCATCGAGCGCTCGCTCGCGATCGAAGAGAAAGTCGCCCCTGGGAGCGACGCGGTGCTCGAGTCGCGCAACGAGCTCGCGAACCTCCTCATCGAATCGACGAGCGACTACCAGAAGGCCATCGCTCTCCACGCGCAGAACCTCGTCGACCTGCGGAAGTACTACGGAGAGAGCCACCCGTACGTCGCTCTGGCTCTGAACAACATCGCCCGGGCCGAGACGGACGCGGGCCGCTACGCGGACGCAGACCGGCACTTCCGGGAAGCGCTCGCGCTCCAGCGGAAGATCTACGGCGGACCGCACCCCGAAACGGCGCTCACGCTGCACAACTACGGCTTCCTCCGTCTGGAGGAGGGACGACTCGAAGAGGCCGAGGCGCTGACACGCGAATCGCTCGAGATGCGCCGAAGCGTCCTGCCGAAAGGGCACTCGGACCTCGCGGTGAGCCTCAACAACCTCGGCCTCATCGTGAAGCGCCGCGGGCACCTCGACGAGGCCGAGGCGTGCTACCGCGAGTCGCTCGAGATCACCCGGGCGGCGGACGGCGAGGACAGCCCGGAGATCCCCGTCACGCTCATGAACCTCGGCGGGATCTACCGCGACAAGGGCGAGTTCGCGAAGGCGGAACCTCTCCTCGAAGACGCCCTCGCCCGGGACAGGAAGTTCTTCCTCTCCCCGAACGTGTCCCTCGTGCGCGACATGACCTCACTCGCCCAGACGAAGACAGGGCTCAAGAAGTACCCCGAGGCGGAGGCGCTCCTGAAGGAGGCGACCGCCGCCCTCGGGAAGACCGGCGTCCCGCCAGACCACCGCGCGTACGCGGACGTGCAGGAGGTCTACGCGGCGGTGCTCCTCAAGACCGGTCGCGTCGTCGAGGCCCGGTCAGTCATCGAGACGGCGCTCCAGACATTCGCGGCCAAGCCCGCCGTGCGCGCCGGGTTCGAGAAGCTCCAGGCCTCCCTCCCGAGCCAATAACGAGTATTTCGTCCGTCTCGCGAGAAAAACGACTCCATTTCCGCGCTCTACGGGGTAGCGGGCTACGGACGTCCCGAGACATCCGCAGACGCGAGAAGGAGAGCGCCATGGAGCTGACCACCGCGGCCGGACAGACCGGCTCCCGCCCCACGCGTCTGCTGACCGCCACCTGTGAAGACGCATGGTTCCGCTGCCCGTCGTGCCGAACGGACCTCCTGCGCCTGCCGTGGGTCCTGGACCTGCCCGGGACGACGGAGACCGTCACGATCGACGTCTGGCCGGCCGGCGTCCGCGCCCCCTACGAGCTGCCGGTCGTGCCCCGCCTCGGGGTCCGGCAGATCGCGGCGATCCTCGGCCGGACGATCCGTTCCACGTACGCCCTCACCCAGGACTTCGACGACGCCGGACTCCGCCTCCCGGGCCGGGACCTCTTCGTCCGGACGGTCCCCTTCTTCGAGTGGCTTCACAGCCACCCGCGGCTGCGGTCCCGGGCGGAGACGCTGGCCGATCGAGACCAGCGGCGAGAGGCCAACGGAGGGGTCCTCCGTCCCGGTCCGCGTTCGAATAGGCCCCAGCTCACCGGGTCTCGGGGAGGCGCACTCGATCACTGAGGTCCCTGGTACAGCGGGACTGTAGAAAACGACTCTGAGCGCCCACTTCGTAGCGGCTGCTGTACTGCTGACAGACCGAGACGGAGGACGAGGGCGCTCCGAGTTTCGCCTCACGGGCGGCATCGCGCCACCCGTGAGGCTCTTCGGATTTCCCTACTTCCCTACCGACGCGTCATTCACGCGATTGAGGACATTGGCCACCTCGCCGAGGACCCGCTCGTCCCCACGGGCGTAACGGGCCGTCGTCGCGATGTCGGTATGTCCGAGAAGGTCGGAGACGACCTTGAGGTTCACACCGGACGAGACGAGAGTCGAGGCGAAGGTGTGGCGAAGGTCGTGAATCCGGAGCCTCCGGGTGATCCCGGCCACGCCCTTCGCCATCGCGAACTTCCTGGCAACCTTCTCCTTCGTGAGCGGCTTGTTGTCTTCGTCGAGGAAGACGAACTCCGAGATGACCGGCCGCTTCTTCAGGGCCTCGAGCGCGGACCGGACGGCATCGGAGAGTGGCAGTTTGACCGGCTTCTCCTTCTTTCGGGTCACGAGCCGGATGACGTTCTCGTCGAGCGACACGTTCACCCAGCGGAGGTTGAGCGCGTCCGAGAGGCGAAGCCCCGTGTCCAGGAGTATCCGGAAGAACGGACGGTAGTGCTGAAGGCGACGGAAGATCTCCTTCGCGGCCTTGCCGTCCGGGAGCCTCCCGCCACCGACGCGCTTCATGCCGCCCGACGGGTGCGGCACGATCTTCGGCGGGGTGCGGATGCGGCCGAGGTACGCCTGGAACAGGGCCTCGTCCTCGAAGGCCGAGAGGAAGCGCTGGCGCTCTTCGAGGGAAAGCTCGAGTTCCGGGCGGGACTCGCGGGCCCACTTCACCTTCTTCTTCACTGGGCTCCCGTCGAGGACGTCGAGCTCGACCGCCCAGCCGATGATCACTCGAAGAACATGAGCCGCCCCGTTGATCGTCGACCCGGCGTACGGCTTCCTCACGCAGGCCGGCGTGCAGCCGTGGGGCTTTCGCTCCCGGCCGCGCTTCGGGCACCACCCCTCCGAGATCATCGAACCGATGAGTGCATTCACGCGCTGGGACGTCAGCTGGTCCATCGGCACGTCGCCGAGTCTCGGGACGAGGTGACGACGGAGAAAGTCGCCGTAGTAGCGCCGGGTCGCGGGCCGGAGACGAGCGGTCATCTCGACGAAGCGCTCCGAGACGAACTCGGCGAGCGTGGGGGGCCGGGTGAACTTCGCCGGCTCGAGCGCCTCGCGTTCGAGCTCCTCGCGGAAATCGGTCCAGAGCCGGATCGCCTCGGCCCGGGACGGGACGTCGGTGAGCTTCCGCTTGTGGCGCTTCCGGCCGTCCGTTCCCGGGACGAAGCAGTAGAACGTCGCGACCCGGCGACGCGCGTCGTATGCGAAGCCGGGGAGCTTCATCGGTCACCCCCGCCGAGCGCTACTGCTTCGGCCCCTCCGGCGTCACCGGCGGCGCAGTCGACCGGTCTTGCCGGCCGAGAGCCGCCCGCTGCTCGCGGAGAAAGCTCTGAACCTCGGTCTCCGGGTAGACGACGACGGTCGCCGAGAGGGCGTACCACCCCTTCGGCCCCTTGCCCTGTCGACGCCACTTCCCGAGCGTCCCCGTCTTGACCCCGATTCGCCGGGCAACTTCGGATGCCTTGATCGCCATGCGACACCTCCGCGCGAAGCATCCGCGGACATCGCAGGAGCGACCGGGACGGCGTCGAAATCACCGTCCTCGAAAAGAGATTTAGATACTTTGTTAGATACCCCCCCAAAAAGCCGCAGGACGCCTCTTCGGCGTCTCCCGCTAAACCTTTTGTTGTGAGTATTTTAGATGGTCGGGACGGCGGGATTCGAACCCGCGACCCCTTGAACCCCATTCAAGTACGCTACCAGGCTGCGCCACGTCCCGACCCTGGACGAAAACGACGGGGGATCAGGCTTCTTCGCGGGACAGGAGGAGAGCGATCTCCCTCAGCTCCGCGAGGGCCCTTGCCACCCGGGGGTCCGGGGATTGTGCCACCGGAGCCGGGGCAGGGTCAATCTTGCGGACGACGGGCGCGGTCTCCACGAGGGTGGGAGCGAACGGGCCGTGGGCCAGGTCGACGTCGCCCGCTGGCGAGCCGCTGTCGTCGATCTCGAGGGAGGACGAGAGCTCGGGTTCGGGGACGGTCGCGTGGACGGAGAGGACGGGGGCGTCCGCGAGCTCGAGGTCGGGCTCGGCGGGGGGCGGGGGCACTTTCGCGCGCTTCCTGCGCGTGGCGGTGGACTCGGCGGGCTCGGCGGGCGGGGCCGTGAGGACGAGAGGCTCCGGCTCGGCGGGCGCCCCCCCCTTAAGCTCGGCCTCGAGGCGCTTCTTGGCGCCGGCGATGGTGTAGCCCTCGTCGTAGAGGAGCTTCTTGATCCGCTCGATGATCTTCAGCTCGCGGCCGCTGTAGAGGCGCGGCCCGGACGCCCCCTTCGGGGCGGAGAGCACCGGGAACTCGCTCTCCCAGTACTTGAGGACGTACGGCTGCACGTCGGCCAGCCGGCAGACCTCGGCCACCTTGTACCGGGCTTCCGCAGTCGCCTCGATCTCGCTCACGCGGTGCGATACCTCCTGGGAGTCCGGGGGGAGTTTAGTCGATGCCGCTACTCGCCCTTCCGGACGACGAACTTCAGCGGGACGCCCGCGAGGTCCCAGGTCTCCCGGAGGCGGTTCTGGAGGAAGCGCTCGAAGGAGAAGTGGAGCGGCTCGTCGCGGTCGGAGAAGAGGCGGATGAGGGGGGGCTCGGACGCGACCTGGACGGCGTAGCGGATCTTCAGCTCGCGCCCGGAGCGCGCCTTCGGGCGCTGCGCCTCGAAGGCCTTCTTCAGGACCCGGTTGAGCTCCCCCGTCGACATCTTCGTGGCCGAGCGGCGGGCGACGGCATCGGCCTCGGGGAGGATCCGGTCGACCCCGAGGCCCGTCTTCGCCGAGACGGTGAGGAAGGCGGCGTCGCGCGTGAAGACGAAGCGGCGGCGCACCTCGTCGCGCAGGGCGTCCCGGGCGGACTCGTCGTCGGCGAGGAGGTCCCACTTGTTCGCGACGAGGACGAGGCTCCGGCGGGCCTCCTCGGCGTAGCCGGCGATGTGGGCGTCCTGGGCGGTGATCCCCTCGGAGGCGTCGAAGATGATGACGACGATCCGCGCGCGCTCCATCGCCTTTCGGGCGGCGACGACGGAGAGGAGCTCGGCCGAGTCGGTCGTCTTACCCTTCCGGCGGATGCCGGCCGTGTCGACGAGGACGTAGCTCTTCCCCGCCCTCGTCAGGAAGACGTCGACCGGGTTGCGGGTCGTCCCCGCGATCTCGGAGACCATGACCCGCTCGGAGCCGACGATCCGGTTGACGATCGACGACTTGCCGACGTTCGGGCGGCCGACGATGGCGACGGGGAGCCCCTCGACGCGGGTCTCGGGGTCGAGGTCCTCCGGGAGGCGCTTCTCGAGGGCCTCGAGGAGCTCGTCGGTGCCGACGCCGTGGACCGCGGAGACGCCGAAGACGTCCTCGAAGCCGAGCTCGTAGCCCTGCTCGACGCCCTGCTCGGCCTCCTTGCGGTCGACCTTGTTCCAGGCGACGACGACGGGCTTGCCGAGGGCGCGGAGGCGCCCGGCGATCCGCTCGTCCTCCGGGAGGACGCCGTCGGAGCCGTCGAGGACGAGGACGATGAGGTCGGCGTCGACGACGGCGTCGAGCGCCTTCTCGCTGGTCCAGGCGGCGAAGCCGCCGGCCGCGTCGAGGTCGAGGCCGCCGGTGTCGACGAGCTTCCAGCGGCGCCCCGCCTCGCTGACGAGGTCGAGGGAGAAGGAGTCGCGCGTCATGCCGGGACGGTCGTGGACGAGGGCCTTGCGGGTGCCGGAGAGCCGGTTGAAGAGGGCCGACTTGCCGACGTTCGGGCGGCCGACGAGGGCCACGGACCAGGCGTGCGGGCCCCTCGGGGGGGTCGGCTTCTTCCTCAACGGCGTCTCCGCCGGGGCGGGCCGCCCGAAGGCGCCGCCTTGCGCGCCGGGCCGCGTGGGGTGCGGTCCGCCTCCCGGGGCCCGCGCGGCGCCGGGCGGCGGGGCGCGGCCCGCTCGAGGACGGCGGGGCGGGAGGTGCGCGCGGGGGCGGACGCGCCGGCGAGGCGGAAGTCGAGGAGGCGCTTGTCGAAGTCGGCGCGGGTGAGCTTCACGCGGAGGTGGTCGCCGAGCCGGAAGACGCGGCCGGTGGAGGCTCCGACGAGGCGGTGCTCGACCTCCTCGTAATGGTAGAAATCGTCCTCGAGGGCCTCCATCGGGAGGAGGCCGTCGGCGTAGACCCCTTCGAGCGTGATGAACAGGCCGAAGGGGACGACGGCCGAGACGTAGGCGTCGAACTCCTCCCCCACGCGCTTGGAGAGGAAGACGAACTTCTTCCAGGCCTGCGCCTCGCGCTCGGCCGACTCGGAGCGCCGCTCGCGCTCGGAGCAGTGCGCCGAGGCGTCCGCGAGCCAGAGCTCGCGGCTCTCGGCCTCGGCGGCGGCCGGGGCCCGGCGCGAGGCGACCCACTCGCAGAGCGCCCGGTGGACGACGAGGTCGGGGTAGCGGCGGATGGGCGAGGTGAAGTGGGCGTAGTACTTCGCCGCCAGGGCGTAGTGGCCGCGACACTCGGGGGCGTAGAGCGCCTTCTTCTGCGCTCGCAGGACGAGATCGGAGACGAAGCGCTCCTCGGGCCTCCCCTCGGCCTGGTCGAGGATCCGCTGGAAGACCGACGGGCTGACGAGGTCGTCGTCCTCGGGGATGTCGTACCCGAGCGGCGTCAGGACGGCCCGGAGGTCGCCCAGCTTGCGCTCGTCGGGCTGGTCGTGGACGCGGTACATCGCCGGGGTCGGGACGAAGGCGAGGTGCCTCGCCACGGCCTCGTTGGCCGCGAGCATGAACTCCTCGACGAGGCGGTGGGCCTCGTTCCGGACGGCCTTGACGATGGCGACGACGTCGCCCGTCTCGCCGAGGACGAGGTCGGCGTCGGGGAGGTCGAAGTCGAGGGAGCCGCGCCCCCTCCTCATCCAGCGGAGGGCGAACGCGGCCTTGCGGGCCACGAGGAGCATGGCCCTCACCTCGGCGGGGACCTTCTCCTCGCCGGGCTCCTCTCCCTGGAAGAAGGCCGCGACGTCGGTGTAGGTGAGGCGGGCCCGGGAGTGGATGGCGCTCCGGAAGAAGTCGGCCGACACGGTCTCCCCCTTCGCGTCGAGGACGAGGAGCGCGGTGACGGTGCGCTTCTCCTCCTTCGGGCGAAGGGAGCAGAGGTCGTTCGAGAGACGCTCGGGGAGCATGGGGACGGCGCGGTCGGGGAAGTAGACGGAGGTGCCGCGGTCGAAGGCCTCGGCGTCGAGGGCCGAGCCGGGCCTCACGTAGTGGGAGACGTCGGCGATGTGGACGCCGAGGCGGAAGCCGCCGCCGGGCAGCTCCTCCACGGAGATGGCGTCGTCGAAGTCGCGGGCCGTCTCGCCGTCGATGGTGACGGCGATCTCGCCAGTCAGGTCGCGGCGGGTCCGCCACTCGGAGTCGGGGATGGCGGCCACGGCGCGCTCCGACTCCTCGACCGACTCCTTCGTGAACTCGCGGGGGATCCCCCACTTGCGGGCCACGACCTCGACGTCGATGCCCGGGTCGCCGGGGAAGCCGATCAGCTCGACGACCTCGGCCTGGGCCATCCGGCGCTCGTCGGGCCACGAGGTGATGCGGGCGTCGACGTAGATGCCGTCGGGGGCGTCGAGGTCCATCCCCTCGGGGACGCGGAGGACGGCGTCGATCTTCGTGTCGTAGGGGACGACGACGGTGCCGTCGGGGCCGCGGGCGATGCGGCCGACGACGGTCTCGCGGCGCCGCACGAGGACCTTGACCACGGTGCCGGTCTCGGCCGGGCCGCGGAACCCGCGGCGGGCCTTCGCCTTCTCGACCCTCACGAGGACGAAGTCCCCGTCGAGGGCCGAGCCGGCGCCGCCGCGGACGATCGGGGTGTCGGGAACGCCCCGCTCGCCGGAGAGGAGCCACGCCCGGCCCTCGCCGCGGATGGCGATGCGGCCGGCCGTGAGGTTCGTGTGCTCGATGAGCGAGAGCTTCTCGCCGCGGGTGCGGACGACGAGCCCCTTGCGCTCGAGGGCGTCGACCTCCTCGCGGAGGGCCTCGAGGGAGGCCTCGTCGGGCGTGGGGCCGAGGATCTCCTTCGCCACCTCGCGAAAGGAGAGGATGCGCCGACCTCGCGGCGCCAGCGCCGCCAGGACGCGGCTGTCGGGTCTCTGAGTGATCACGGTTTCCTTTCGGGGCGCCCCGCCGGGGCGGGCCTCCACCGCGCGGGGCGGAGAGGAGTGGTGCGAAAGGGGGGACTCGAACCCCCACGGCTTGTTAAGAGCCACAAGGTCCTGAGCCTTGCGCGTCTACCAGTTCCGCCACTTTCGCACGAGCGGGGAGCGGGAGGATACGACGCGGAGGGAGGGACGTCAAACCCCGGGCCCCTCCGGGAACGCGGTGCGCGCGCGTCCGGGGCGCTCAACCCGAGAGGTACTCCAGCGCGGCCTGGTCGTCGGGGAAGATCCGGATGAGGGTGTCGAGGCGCGTCAGCCTGAGGAGGGCGACGACGCGGTCCTTCGGGCGGACGATCGCCATCCGCCGCTCGCGCTCCTCGAAACGCTGCAGGTAGCCGATCAGCTCGCCGAGCCCGGTGGAATCGAGGGTGTCGATCTTCTCGAAGTCGAGGAGGACCGGCCCCTCGTCCTCCTCGAGGACCTTCGCGAGGAAGTCGGAGAACTGGCGGGCGCTCTCCCCCAGCTTCACGACTCCCTGGATACGGAGGATCGTCGTCCCGTCGCGGCGCTCGCGGAAGATGATCATTTCCCGCCTCCCGAGACGCGCTCCCGCGACGTCACGAAACCCCCGATCCGGTCGCGGTCGCGCGCGGAGAGCTCGAGGAACCTCAGGCCGAAGACCGGGTGGAACGTGGACCCCTCGTAGGCCCGGCGCGCGACCTGGCCGCGGCTCGTCACGGAATCGGGGTCGCCGGGAAGGAAGAACTCGACCTCGACGACGCGGCCCACGTTCAGCTCGGCGTCCACCTCGGCCAGGAGGCCGTTGACGGAGACGTTGAGGGTCTTGCCGTGAACGGTGGCGCCCCCCTCCCGCAGCTCGCGGACCCGCACCATGGTGTTCACCTCGCGGCGCGCGGCGACCTCGGTGAGCCGGCGGGCCTTGTCGAGGAGCTCCCCGTCGGGGAAGGGAGCGAGGAGGAAGTCGTTGATGCCGGAGACGAGGCACTCCTCGAGGTGAGTCGAGCCCGACGGGACGACGACCATGATCGACACGCTCCGCCAGCGGGCGACCGATCGGAGGTGGCGGGACGCCATCAGGCCTCCCTCCGGGCCGAACTCCTCCTCGAGGACGACGAGGTCCGGCGCCGGCGACGCCGGGAGGGCGTCGAGCCCCTCCAGCGTGCCCACGGGCGTCACGAGGTAGCCCGAGGCCTCGAGGATCTCCCCGGCCTTCGAGAGGAGCCCGTCGCGGCGGCCCGCGAGGACGACGTGGCGGACGGGGGCGGCCGTCGTCAAGCGGCGATCCCCTTCTTCACGGTGACGGCGCCGGAACAGACGCGGCGGCCCTCCCCGTCGGTCACGGTCCCCTCGAACCTCACGATGGGGCCGAGGACGCCGGCGACGCGGACGTCGACCTCGAGGAGGTCCCCGCTTCGGGGGGCCTCCTCGAACGTGAAGTCGGAGACGCCCGCGAGGAAGCCGCTCCTTCCGATCCCCGGGTCTCCCCCCTCGAGGAGGAGCGCCGCCTGGGCGACGATCTCGACGAGGGTGAGAGGCGGAAGCGCCTGCCCCGCCTCCGTCCGCCGCCCGTTCACCGTGACGAGCGCGCGGACGCGCCCCTCCGCCGGCCCGCGCACCTCGACCGTGCGCTCGACGAAGCGAAAGGGGTAGACGTGGGGCAGCTCGTCCCGGTCGGGGTTCACGCGGCCTTCGACTCGACGAACTCGCAGAGGGCGTTCACGGAGGCGAAGGCCTTGACCCCCACCTCCTCGTCCTGGACCTTGATGCCGAATTCCTTCTCGATGCCGAGGACGAGCTCGAGAGCGTCGATCGAGTCGAGCCCGAGCCCGCCGGGGTCTTCCCCGAAGAGGGGCGCATCGTCTCTGATGGTCGCCGGGTCGATCTCCAGCTTCAGCTGGCGAACGATGAGCGCCTTGACGCGCCCCTTCAGCTCTTCAACCTGATCCATTCCGCCTCCTTCCGGGCGATGCCCCGGAGTATACGAGGGGACGGACCGGCCCGCGGACGCCGGGATCAGCCGACGAAGCCGCCGTCGACCCGGATCGTCTGGCCCGTGACGTAGGCCGCGCCGTCCCCGCAGAGGAACGAGACGAGGGGGGCGACGTCGTCCGGGACGCCGAAGCGGCGCAGGGGAATCCGCCTCGTGAAGTCCTCCCGGGCCTCGGCGCCGAGGAAGGAGATCATCTCGGTCTCGACGAAGCCCGGAGCGACGCAGTTCACGGTGACGCCGTAGGGTCCGACCTCGGCCGCGAGCGACTTCGTGAAGGAGACGAGAGCCCCCTTGGCCGCGGCGTAGTTCGTCTGACCGGCCGAGCCCATGAGGGCGGCGAGGGAGGAGATGTTGACGATGCGGCCCCAGCGGCGACGGAGCATCCCGCGGACGACCGCCTTCGTCGCCCGGAAGCTGCCGCCGAGGGAGGTGTCGAGCACCTCGTCCCAGCTGGCCTCGGTCATGAGGGCGAAGAGGCCGTTCCTGAGGACGGCCGCGTTGTTGACGAGTACGTCGACCCCGCCGCGCTCGGCGTCCAGCCGATCGGCGACGGCGTTGACCTCCTCCCGGGAGGCGGCGTCGGCCTTCGCGGCCTCGGCGCTGCCGCCCGACTCGACGATCCCCCGGACCGTCTCCGCGGCGCCGGCCTCGTCCGCCCGGTAGGTCACGAGGACGTGGAAGCCGTCGGCCGCGAGGCGCCGTGCAATGGCCCGGCCGATGCCGCGCGACCCTCCCGTCACCCAGGCCACCCTCTGCCTCTCCGTCACGACGCTTCCTCCGTCGCATCGGCTCCGACCCGGGCCTCGAAAGAGATTGCGCCGAGGTCCGCCGCGAACCGCGCGATCCCGACGGGCTCCTCGAGGACGTCGGCCCGGGACCGCCGGAGCGTCCAGCGGTGCATCTTCGAGAGGACGTCGCCGGGCCCCGCTTCGACGAACCGCGTCTCCCCCGCCGCGGCCATCGCCGTGAGTACGTCGGTCCAGCGGGAGGCGCGGGCGATCTGGGTCGCGAGGACCTCGCGGGCCTCGTCCTCGCTCCTCACGACGCGGCCGAGCATCGGGGAGTAGAGGGCGGCCCGGCCTGGGAAGGACATCCGCACGTTGCGCGCGACGAAGGCGGCGAGCTCGGTCGCGATCTCCCCGAGCGCCGGCGAGTGCATCGGCCAGCTCACGGGAAGCGTCTCGGCCTTCAGGGCCCTTTCCGAGAGGTGGTCGAGGGCCCTGCAGACGGGCTCCCGCCTTCCGGTCAGGATGACCTGCTGGGGGGCGTTGACGTTCCCGACGGCGAGGTCGCGCGGGTCGCGGCCGAGGCGGGCCACCTCGGCCGCGACCTCCCGCTCGGGGAGGCCGATGACGAAGCCCATCGCCCCGGCGGGGGCGCTGGCACGGAGGAGCCGCTCGGCCTCGAGGAGCACGTCGAGCGCCGTCCAGCGGTCGAGGACGCCCGCGCCGACGAAGGCTGCGTACGTGCCGAGGCTGTACCCGGCGCAGGCGGCAGGCTCGAGGCCGTGCTCCTCCGAGAGGACGTCGAGCGCCGCGACGGAGACGGCGAAGACGCCGACCTGCGCCTGGAGGTCGTCGTGGAGGTCGGCGCGCCCCTCGCCGAAGAAGACCGCCGGCAGGTCGACGCCGGTCCGTTCGGCGATCGCGGCGAAGTACGCGGCGACGTACGGGAAGGACCGGGCGAGCGCCTCGCCCATTCCGGCCTTCTCGGAGAGCTGTCCCGGGAAGAGGGCCGCGAACCTCACGCCGCCCCCTTCAGAGAGACTTCCGCCCCGAACGCCTCGGCCAGGGAGGCCGAACGGTGCCGGGAGAGGAGCCTCGAGAGCCGCGGGACGACGCGCGAGCGCCCGCCGAAGTGGACGAGCTTCTCGACGGGGGAAAGGTCCATCGGGGGGTGCTCCTCGTCGACCTCCCACGGGTGGAGGTAGAGGACGGGGCTCTCGCCGCGGGTCAGCGCCCCCTCGACGGCGGCGGTCACCCGCGCCTCGCGCGACAGCCGGGAGGTCCAGCCGCCCCCGAGCATCGCGGGACGGCCGAAGAGGGTCCCGACCAGGGGAGGGACCTCGATCAGGCTGCCAGCGGGAGTCGTGAGGACGGTGGGACGCGTCGGGTTCCCCGGGTCGCCGATCGGCGGGACCGCCAGGAGCGAGGAATCGACGCGGAAGCCCTCCTCGACGAGGGTTGCAAGGTGGGGGCTCGCCGTCGACCTGAGCGACCACTCCGGGGCGCGATAAGCGGCGACGGGCGCGCCCGCGACGTCCTCGAGGGAGGCCCGGGCGGCCCGGAGATCCGAGCGGAACTCGTTCACGGTCATGGTGTCGGCCCGGCGGTGAAGGTCGCCGTGGCACCCGACCTCGTGGCCCGCCCCGGCGACGCGCCGGACGAGGTCCGGGTGCCGCCTCGCCACCCAGCCGAGGACGAAGAACGTCGCTCGCGACGAGGTCTCGTCGAGGAGGTCGAGGATCCGCTCCGTCGCGGGGACGACGCGGGAGGCGAAGCCTTCCCAGCGCTCGGGGACGTCGTAGACAGGGTGGCCGCAGACGTGGAACCACTCTTCGACGTCGACGGTCAGGACGAGCCGCGGGCCGGACATGCGGCCGGATTATGACTCGTCGGAGCCGGTCGTCTTGAAGTGGACCGAGAGCCAGGAGGTGACCCAGGTGTCGCGGAACGGCCGGTAGTGGCGGTGACCGGTCGAGTAGATCGTCCGGACGGGGACGACCTCGAAGCGGCTCAGCTTCCGGGCCGCCTTGATGAGCATCTCGTTCTCTATGGCGTAGCGGTTGGCCGTCAGGCGAAGCTGCCGGAGGAGCCGCGTGGAGAGGACGCGGTAGCCCGACTGGCCGTCCTCGACCGGCAGGCCGGTCATCCGGGAGAGGACCTTGTCCCCCGTCTCGTTCGCCCTGCGGTTCCTGGCGGGCATCCCGTCGGGGCTTCCGAGGCGGGAGCCGATGACGAAGTCGGCTCCCCGCATGGCCGCCGAAAGGAGCGCGGGTAGGTCGTCGGGGTCGTGCTGGCCGTCCCCGTCGACGAACGCGACGTGCGTGAAGTCCCCCTCGAGGAGGAGGGCGAGCCCCTCGCGAAGGGCCCTCCCTTTACCACCATTTCGCTCGCGGCGCAGGACTTTCGCGCCGGCCTCCCGGGCGAGCTCCGAGGTGCGGTCTTCGCTCCCGTCGTCCACGACGAGCACCTCCGGCACGTGCCGGAGGAGGCCCTTGACCACGTCACCGACCCACGTTTCGCACCGAAACGCGGGAACGAGGGCGGCGGGCCGAAAGGCGCTTTCTGGAGTTGACGTGCCCCGCAACTTTGTGAAAATTAGCACGAGCGCCTCATGGGCACACCTGACGCTTTCCTCCCCATCCTCCTCATGCTCACCGCGGCCGCGATCATCGGGGCCGCCCTCCTGTTCCTGAACGGGGTGCTGGGCCGCAAGGTCAGGACCCTCCGCAAGCTCGGTCCGTACGAGAGCGGCCTGCCGCTCCTCGACGACTCCCGCAAGCGGATATCCGTCAAGTTCTTCATCGTCGCGATGGTCTTCATCCTCTTCGACGTGGAGACGGGCTTCCTCTGGCCGTGGGCCACCGTCCTCGGGGAGGGCGGCTGGGTCGTCTTCTGGCCGATGTTCGTCTTCCTCGTCGTCCTGGCCCTCGCGGACGCCTACCTCTGGAAGAAGGGAGCGTTCGACTGGGAATGAGCGGCGGCGCGAGCACACCCGTGGAAACCCTTCCCGGACAGCCCCCCGTCGGCGAGCACGGCGCGCTCTCCTGCGGGAAGGAGCTCTCCTTCTCCCCGGCGGCCGAGGAGCGCTTTCAGAGGCTCCTGACCCGCTACCCGACGAAGCAGGCGGCCCTCCTCCCGACGCTCTGGATCGCGCAGGGAGAGTGGGGCTGGATCTCGAGGGAGGCCGTCGACTACGTCGCCGCCCGACTCTCGCTGGCTCCCGCCTTCGTCTGGGGCGTCGTGACCTTCTACACGATGTACAACCGGGCGCCCGTCGGGAAGCACCTTATCCAAGTCTGCACCTCGATCTCGTGCCACCTCAATGGCGCCGAGGAGGTCTTCCACGCCTGCCGCAAGAAGCTCGGCGACCTGAAACCGGGCCAGACGTCGGCCGACGGAAAGTTCACCGTCGTCGAGGTGGAGTGCCTCGCCCAGTGCGACAAGGCGCCCGCCGTCATGGTCAACGACGACGATTACGAGCGGGTCACGCTCGAGAATCTCGACGCCTTCCTCTCCGAGCTGAAATGAGCGAATTCCAGCCCGTCCTCTCCGCCCGAATCGGGAAGAAAGACTCCTGCGCCCTCGCGACCTACGTCGCCGACGGGGGCTACGAATCCTGGAAGAGGATCCTCGCCGGCTCGAAGACGGGCGAGTGGACCCCGGCGAGGGTCACCGACCTGGTCAAGGCCTCGGGCCTCCGGGGCCGCGGCGGCGCCGGCTTCCCCACCGGGATGAAGTGGACCTTCGTCCCGCCGGAGGAGAAGCGGGGCGCCAGGCCCGTCTACCTTCTCTGCAACGCCGACGAATCGGAGCCCGGGACCTTCAAGGACCGGATCCTGATCGAGAAGGACCCCCACCAGATCCTCGAGGGGATGATGCTGTCGAGCTTCGCGCTCGACGTGAAGCACGCCTACATCTACATCCGCGGGGAGATGGTGCACGGCGCCGAGATCCTGAACGCCGCGATCGACGAGGCCTATGCGGCGGGCCTCCTCGGGACGAACGTCCTCGGGAGCGGCCTCGACCTCGACATCACGGTCCACCGGGGCGCGGGGGCCTACATCTGCGGCGAGGAGACGGCCCTCATCGAGAGCCTCGAGGGCAAGCGCGGGCACCCGCGCATCAAGCCCCCCTTCCCCGCCGTCTCGGGCGTGTGGGACGCGCCGACCGTCGTCAACAACGTCGAGACCCTCTGCTGCGTGAAGCACATCGTCGACCGCGGCCCGGAGTGGTTCAAGGGGATCGGCCGCAACGAGCGGAACACGGGACCGAAGCTCTACTGCATGTCCGGCCACGTCGAGAGGCCGGGCGTCTACGAGGCCCCGATGGGGATCTCCTTCCGCGACCTCCTCGCGATGGCGGGCGGGATGCGGCAGGGGCGGAAGGTCAAGGCGGTCATCCCGGGAGGCTCCTCGGCCCCGATGCTGACGGGCGAGGAGATCATGGACGTCCCGATGGACTTCGACGGCGTCGCCGCCGCCGGGTCGATGCTCGGCTCGGCCGCCGTCATCGTCATGGACGAGACGACCGACATGCCGCTGGCGCTGAAGAACATCGCGAAGTTCTACGCGCACGAGTCGTGCGGGCAGTGCACGCCGTGCCGCGAGGGGTGTCCCTGGCTCCTCAAGATGCTCAGGCGCATCGTGACCGGCCACGGGAAGCCGGCCGACGTCGACCTCCTCCTGCAGGTGGCCGGCCAGATGGGGAACGGGATGACGATCTGCGTCTTCGCGGACGCCGCGATCGCCCCGGTCCTCTCGGCGATCCCGAAGTTCCGCGCCGAGTTCGACGCCTACGTCGCCAGGTCCGTGGCGCCGGGTTTCGAGGTGCCCGCCTCGTCCCAGATCACCCCGAAGCTCGCCGAGCGGATGGCGGAAGGGATGCACTCCTGATGGCGAAGGTCACCGTCGACGGAAGGGCCGTCGAGGTCCCGGACGGCACGAACGTCCTCGAGGCGTGCCGGGCGGCCGGGGTCGACGTCCCCCACTTCTGCTACCACCCGCGCCTCTCGATCGTCGGCCAGTGCCGGATGTGCATGGTCGAGATCGAGGGGGTGCCGAAGATCCAGGCCTCCTGCACGGTCCCCGTGCGCGACGGCATGGTCGTCCTGGCGAGCTCGGAGAAGGCCCTCGCCGCGCGAAACGCGACGATGGAGTTCCTCCTCATCAACCACCCGCTCGACTGCCCCATCTGCGACCAGGCGGGCGAGTGCAGGCTCCAGGACAACGCCGTCGCGGCGGGCCTCCCCGTGTCGAGGACGGTCGAGCCGCGGAGGCAGTTCCCCGGCTACGACCGGACGAGCATCGGCCCCCACGTCATCGCCGACATGACGCGCTGCATCCAGTGCACGCGCTGCATCCGGTTCTGCGAGGAGATCGCCGGGACGGGCGAGTTGACGTTCATCGAGCGGGGCGGCCACACCATCGTCTGGACCCACGAGGGCCGGGAGCTCGCCAACGAGTGGTCGGCCTGCGCCGCCGACGTCTGCCCCGTCGGCGCCCTGACGACGAAGGACTTCCGCTTCAGGAAGCGCGTCTGGTGGCTCGACAAGACCCGTTCGGTCTGCGACGGCTGCGAGATCGGCTGCAACGTCTCGATCGAGCACCGCGACCGAATCGTCCACCGCTTCCTCCCCAGGGTGAACCTCGCGGTGAACGACTTCTGGATGTGCGACTACGGCCGCTTCCGCGCCGAGGAGCTCAACGGGAACGACTTCACCCGCCCCGTGATCCGGAGCGGCGGGAAGGCCCGCGAGACCCACTGGGGCGAGGCGCTCGACGCGGTGAAGGCCGCCGTCGACGCCGCCGTCGCGAAGGACCCGGCTTCCGTCCTCGTCCTCGGCTCGGCCCGCCTCTCCACGGAGGAGAGCTGGCTCCTCGCGCAGCTCTTCAAGGGGACGGCGGGGGCCGCTCACGTCGAGTTCCACGCCGACCTCGGCCCGGAGCGGAAGATCAAGAACCCGGCCGTCCCGGGCGGCTGGCTCCTCGGGAAGGAGGCCGCGCCGAACTCGCGCGGCGCCGAGGCCGCGGGCGTCGCGCGCGCCGGGAAGGGCTCGGCCCTCGCCCGCCTCCTCGACGGTTCGCACACGCCCGACGTCCTCTACGTCGCCGACGCGGAGTTCACCGCGCGGACAGCCGACCCCGCGTTCGTGGCCTCCCTCCGACGTGCGAAGACGCTCGTCGTCCACGGCCGGCGGACGAGCCCGCTGACGGAGGCCGCCGACGTCCTCCTCCCGGTGGCGAGCCTCGCCGGCAAGGAGGGGACGTTCGTGAACGTCCTCGGCCTCGTCCAGCGCTTCCAGCTCGCCGTCGTCCCGCCGCCGATCGTGAGGACCGACCTCGAGGTCCTCCTCCACCTCGGGAAGAGGTGGGGCGTCTTCGACCCGCAGTGGACGGCGAAGGCCGTCTTCGAGAGGATGCGCGAGAGCGTGCCGGGCTACGCCGGGCTCGAGTGGGATGCGCCGGCCCTCGTCGGCAACGACGCCTCGGCCTCCCCCGTCTCGGCCTACGACGTCCTCCTCGAGCGGCGCCTCGCCGGCCCCGCCGAGATCCTCGCCGAGGCCGCCGCCGCGGCCGGAGGAGAGAAGTGAGCGACGCCACCTTCCTCGTCTTCGCGGCCATCGCGAAGATCCTCCTCGTCTGGGCGATCGCCCTGGCGGCCCTCCTCCCGAACCTCGTCTGGGCCGAGCGGCGCGGCGCCGGGATGATCCAGGACCGGCCCGGCCCGAACCGCGTGGGGCCCTTCGGCCTCTTCCAGGCCGTCGCGGACGTGATCAAGCTCTTCATGAAGGAAGACGTCACGCCGCTCTACGTCGACCGGCTCCTCTACAACCTTGCGCCCTGGATCACGATGTTGCCGGCCCTCGTGACGTTCGCCGTCATCCCGTTCGGCTCGAGCCTCCCGGTCACGCTCGACGGCGTCACGCGCGAGGTCCCGCTCATCATCGCGGACGTCAACATCGGCATCCTCTTCGTCTTCGCCTTCGCCTCGCTCGGGGTGTACGGCATCGTCCTGGCCGGCTGGGCCTCGAACAACAAGTACTCCCTGATGGGCGGCCTGCGCGCCTCGGCCCAGATCATCAGCTACGAGCTCGCGATGGGCTTCGCGGCGGCCGCGACCTTCCTCGCCCCGGGCTCCCTGCGCCTCCCGGCCGTCGTCGAGTGGCAGCAGGCGCACGTCTGGAACGTCGTGCCCCAGTTCGTCGGGTTCCTGGTCTTCCTGATCGCGGTCTTCGCCGAGACGAACCGGCTCCCGTTCGACCTCGCCGAGGCCGAGGCGGAGCTCGTCGCCGGCTTCCACACCGAGTACTCGGCCTTCAAGTTCGGCATGTTCTTCATGGGCGAGTACGCGAACATCATCGCCGCCTCGGGTCTCGTGGTGACCCTCTACCTCGGCGGATGGTCGCTCCCGGGAGTCGAGTTCACCGGGGTCTGGGGGGGCCTCGCCTCGATCGCCGTCTTCTTCGCGAAGACCCTCGCGGTCATCGCCCTCTTCATCTGGGTCCGCTGGACGTTCCCCCGCTTCCGGTACGACCAGCTGATGGACCTGGGGTGGAAGGTCCTCCTCCCGGTTTCCTTCGTCCATTTGATCGTCGTCGCGGCGTTCGTCGCCGCGAAGTGAGGGGCTGAAGCCGATGTCGCTCGAGCTCGTCGTCTTCGCGATCGCCTCGGGGCTCGCGATCGTCTCCGCCCTCGCGATGGTCGTCGTCAAGACGCCCGTCCGGAGCGTGATCTCGCTCGTCCTGACCTTCTTCGCGCTCGCGGTCCTCTCGGTCCTCCTGGCGGCGCCCTTCATCGCGGCCCTCCAGGTGATCGTCTACGCCGGCGCGATCCTCGTCCTCTTCCTCTTCGTCGTCATGCTGCTGAACCTGCAGCGCGAGGCCGAGGGGACGGACCAGCGGCCGATCCAGAAGCTCCTCGGCCTCGTCTCGGTCGTCGCCCTCGGCGGCCTCCTTCTCGGCGTGACGCTCCGGGCGGGCCCCCCGCCCGTCCCGGTCACCGGCGGGCTCATCCCGGCGAACGACGAGATCCCGATCCTCGGCAGGCTCCTCTTCTCCGACTACCTGCTCGCCTTCGAGGCGCTCTCGGTCCTCCTTCTCCTGGCGGCCGTCGGCGCGCTCGTCCTCTCCAAGCGGAGGTTCGACTGAGATGGAGGGCTCCGCGATGAACGCCGTCGTCCCGATGACCGTCCCCCTGAACGCCTACCTGGCCGTGGGGACGATCCTCTTCGTCATCGGGCTCGCCGGGGTGCTCCTGAAGAGGAACACGCTCTCGATCTTCCTCTCGATCGAGCTGATGATGAACGCCGTCAACCTCCTCATCCTGGCCTACGCGAGGATGTGGGGGGACCCGGGCGGCCAGATGGTCGTCTTCTTCGTGATCGCCATCGCCGCCGCCGAGGCGGCGGTCGGCCTCGCGATCTTCATCGCCCTCTTCCGGGCGAAGCGGACCATCGACGTCGACAAGCTCGGCTCGCTGAAGTGGTGAGGGAAAGGACGTCATGACGCTCCCCCTCTGGCTCATCCCCGCCCTCCCCCTCGCGGGCTTCCTCCTGAACGGCCTCGTCTCCCTCTTCTGCGGCTGGCGCCGGGCCGCGAAGGCGACCGCCGGGTGGCGGACCGCCCATCCCGACGACCACGGTCACGGCGATCACGGCGACGTCCACGGCGACGAGGAGCACGCTCACGCCGGCCAGGGCGACGGCCACGGCCCCGACGGCCACGGCCACGGACACGCCGGGCCCTTCCTCCCCTACTGGGAACGGCTTTTCTACGGCGTCGTCGGCGTCCTCTCGGTCGGCCTCGCCACCGTCGTCGCCTTCGCGAACCTCGTCCCCTACGTCGCGGGCTCCCTCGCGACGGAGGGGGGCCTCGCCCCCGTGATCCAGACCGCCTGGCGATGGATGGCGGCCGGCCACGTGACGATCGACGTGGCGTTCCGGCTCGACGCGCTGTCGGCCCTGATGCTGTCGTTCGTGACGTTCGTGGGCCTCCTGATCCACGTCTACAGCGTCGGCTACCTGCAGGACGAGGAGGGGTACGGGCGCTACTTCGCATACCTCAACCTCTTCATGTTCGCGATGCTGACGCTCGTCCTCGCGGACAACCTCGTCGTCCTCTTCATCGGCTGGGAGGGCGTGGGGCTCTGCTCGTACCTCCTCATCGGCTACTACTACGACAAGGACTTCGCCCACGCGGCGGGCAAGAAGGCGTTCGTCACGAACCGGGTCGGCGACTACGGGATGATCCTCGGGATCTTCGGGATCCTCGCCCTCTTCGGGACGACGGACTTCTCCTTCGTCGAGATGGCGAAGCAGGGGGCGATGGACGGCAGCGCCTCGATCGGCGTCTACGCCGTCTGCCTCCTCCTCTTCCTCGGCGCCGTCGGCAAGAGCGCGCAGGTGCCCCTTTACGTCTGGCTCCCCGACGCCATGGCCGGCCCGACGCCCGTGTCGGCCCTCATCCACGCCGCGACGATGGTCACGGCGGGCGTCTACCTCGTCGCCCGCTGCTCGGCCGTCTTCGTCCTGGCGCCCGACGCGCTCACGCTCGTCGCCTGGGTCGGCGCCGGGACGGCGATCTTCGCCGCCTCGATCGGCCTCGCGCAGAACGACATCAAGAAGGTCCTCGCCTACTCGACCGTCTCGCAGCTCGGGTACATGTTCCTCGCCTGCGGCGTCGGGGCGTTCGGCGTCGGGATGTTCCACGTCTTCACCCACGCCTTCTTCAAGGCCTGCCTCTTCCTCGGCTCCGGCTCGGTGATCATGGCGATGCACCACGAGCAGGACATGAGGGCCATGGGAGGCCTGAAGCCCAGGGTCCCGAAGACCTGGCTGACGATGATGGTCGCCACGGTGGCGATCGCCGGAATCCCGCCCCTCGCCGGCTTCTTCTCGAAGGACCAGATCCTCGGCGCCGCCTTCGGCGCCGGCCGGCCGGTCCTCTTCGCCGTCGGGCTCGTGACCGCCGGGATGACGGCCTTCTACATGTTCCGCCTCGCCCGGATGACGTTCTACGGGGAGTTCCGCGGGCCGAAGGAGGCCGAGCAGCACGTCCACGAGTCGCCCGCGACGATGACGGTCCCGCTGATCGTCCTCGCCGCCGGGTCGCTCCTCGTCGGCTTCCTCGGCATTCCGGAAGCGCTCGGCGGCTCGAACCGCTTCGTGTCGTTCCTGGCGCCGTCGCTCGCGGCGTCTCACGTGCCTCACCTCTCGCACGCCACCGAGTACGTCCTGATGGCCCTCTCCGTCGCCGTCGCCGCGGCCGGCATCCTCCTCGCCTGGCGCTGGTACGGGCAGCGCGGAGCGACGCAGGAGCTGCCGAGCGCCCCCGCACAGGCCTTCCACGAGAAGACCGGCCTCCTCGGCCGCCTGGTCGAGAACAAGTGGTACGTGGACGAGGGGATCGAGGCCGGCGTCCTCGCCCCGTTCCGGAAGATCGGGACCTTCCTCTGGCGCGGCTTCGACTCCCTCGTCATCGACGGGATCGTCAACGCCTCCGCCTTCCTCGTCGAGCTGACGGGCGACCTCGTCCGCTTCTTCACGACCGGAAACGTCCGTAACTACGCGTTGAGCTTCTCGCTCGGCGTCCTCGCCCTCGTGGTCTACGTCTTCCTGCGGTAGGAGAGCATGCTCGACTCCAGCACCTCCATCCAGTGGCTCGGGGCCGACATCCTGACGACGCTCGTCTTCCTGCCGTCGCTCGGGGCGCTGGTCCTCCTGTTCCTCTCGAACGAGGCGAAGAACGCGATCCGCGCCGTCGGGCTCCTGGCGAGCGGCGCGACGTTCGCCGTCTCGGTCCTCCTCCTCCAGAAGTTCGACCCCGCCATCGCCGGGATGGAGGCCTTCCGGCCCTTCCTCGTGGACCGGCCGTGGATCCCGCGGTTCGGGATCCGCTACCTCCTGGGCGTCGACGGCCTCTCGCTGATCCTCGTCGTCCTGACGACGCTCCTGACGCTCTGCGTCCTGGTCTTCTCCTTCGGGCAGACGATCCCGAAGCTGCGCGGGTACGTGGCGGCCTTCCTCGTCCTCGAGACCGGGATGATCGGGAGCCTCGTCGCGCTCGACGCGATCCTCTTCTACGTCTTCTGGGAAGTGATGCTCGTCCCGATGTACTTCATCATCGGGATCTGGGGCGGCAAGCGTCGCATCTACGCGACGATGAAGTTCGTCCTCTTCACGCTCGCCGGGTCGCTCCTGATGTTCGTCGCGATCCTCTTCGCCTCGGGCGTCCACGCGAAGGCGACGGGCATCGTGACCTTCTCCCTCCTCGAGTGGATCCCGGCCGCCGTGGGCGGCGCCTGGGGCCTCACGGGGACGGAGGAGGCGCTCCTCTTCTGGGCCTTCGCCCTCGCCTTCCTGGTCAAGGTCCCGCTCTGGCCCCTCCACACGTGGCTCCCCGACGCCCACGTCGAGGCGCCGACCGGCGGCTCGATCATCCTCGCCGGCGTCCTCCTGAAGCTCGGGACCTACGGCCTCCTGCGCTTCGCGATCCCCCTCTTCCCCGACGCCGCCACGCGCTTCACGCCCCTCATCGCCGTCCTCGCCCTGATCGGCGTCGTCTACGGCGCGTGGGTCGCCGCGGCCCAGAAGGACATGAAGAAGATGGTGGCCTACTCCTCGGTGAGCCACCTCGCCCTCGTCGTCCTCGGGATCTTCGCGGGGAACGTCACGGCCGTCTCCGGCGCCGTGATGCAGATGGTCGGGCACGGGCTGACCACCGGCCTCCTCTTCCTCCTCGTCGGCGTCCTCTACGAGCGCCGCCACACGCGCGAGATGGCCGACTACGGCGGCGTCGCCTCGCAGGTCCCGGTGACGACGACCCTCTTCGTGATCGCCGTCCTCGGCTCGGTCGGCCTGCCCGGCCTCAACGGCTTCGTCGGCGAGTTCCTGATCCTCGCCGGGGTCTTCAAGGCGAACGTCTGGTGGGCCGCCGTCGCGGCCACCGGGCTGATCCTTGGCGCGATCTACCTCCTCACGCTCGTCCAGAAGGTCTTCTGGGGACCGAACCGGGTGAAGGCCAACCTCGGGCTCACCGACATCAACGCCTGGGAGCTCGCCGGGGCGATGCCGATGATCGTCCTCGTCTTCGTCCTCGGGGTCTGGCCGCAACCGGTCCTCGACCTCGTCCGCAACTCCGTCGAGACGGTCGTCCAGATCGCGACCGTCCGGACCCTGCCGTGATGCCCGCCGCCGAGAGGAGCTGCTGAACGTGACCGGCTTCCTGCACGTCACTCCCGCCGACCTCGCCACGGTGGGGCCCGAGATCGTCCTCTGCCTTCTCGGGATCGCCCTCGTCCTCCTCGACGCCTTCGCAAAGGGCCTCCGGCCGTCCTTCCCGTACGTCACGCTCGCCGGCCTCGCCGTGGCCAACTTCCTCGGCGGCTACGCGCCCGGGAGCGCCTTCGCCGGGGCGGTCGAGGGCTCCGAGCTGACCCGCTTCGTCGACCTCCTCGCGCTCGCGGCCGTCGCGCTCGCGACGCTCGGGGCCGACGCGCTCCTCTCGAAGGACCGCAAGCACCAGGGCGAGTTCTACGCCCTCCTCCTCTGGTCGGCCTCCGGGCTGATGCTCATGGTCAAGGGGAACGACCTCCTCGTCGTCTTCATCGGCCTCGAGATGATGTCGATCGCCCTCTACGTCCTCGCCGCCTGGTACCGGGAGCTCCCGGAGGCGACCGAGGCCGGGATGAAGTACTTCCTCATGGGCGCCCTGGCCTCGGCGTTCTTCCTCTTCGGCATCGCGACCGTCTACGGGCGGCTCGGATCCACGCGCCTCACGAGCCTGAAGGGCGTCCTCTCCTCGGGCGACGCCTTCTCGGACCCGATGCTCCAGGTGGGCCTCCTCGCGATCCTCGCGGCCCTCGCCTTCAAGATCGCGCTCGTCCCGTTCCACTCCTGGGCGCCCGACGTCTACCAGGGGATGACGACGCCCGCCGTTGCTTTCCTCTCCACGGCGCCCAAGGCCGCCGCCGTCGTCGTCGCCGTGAAGGTCCTCGCGACGCTCGCGCCCGCCGGCCTCGGCGAGCCGTGGCGGCCCCTCCTCGCCATCCTGGCGATCCTCTCCATCCTGTTCGGGAACGTCGTCGCCCTCGCCCAGCGCGACCTGAAGCGGATGCTCGCCTACTCCGGCATCGCGCAGATGGGCTACGTCGCCATCGGCCTCGCCACGTTCAACTCCGCCGCCTTCGAGGGGGTCCTCGTCTTCCTCGCCGGGTACCTGGCGACGAACGTGGCCGCCTTCCTCGCCGTGGCCGCCCTCTCGAACGGAGAGAAGGAGCCCCACCCCCTCGCCGACCTCGCCGGGATGGGGCGCCGGCGGCCGTTCGCCTCGACCGTCCTGACGCTCTCCATGCTCTCGCTGACGGGACTGCCGCCGACGGTCGGGTTCATCGGGAAGCTCTTCGTCTTCCGGGCGGCCATCGACGCCGGGCTCATGACGCTCGCCCTCGTCGGCATCTTCGGAAGCCTCGTCTCCGCGGGGTACTACCTCCGGGTCGTCTACTTCCTCTGGATGAAGGAGCCGAACCGCGAGGTCGACGCGCCCGAGGAGGACGTCCTCTCCGGCGCCGCCTACATCCTCGTGACGGCGGCGATCCTCGTCCTGGGCGTCCTCCCCCGGCCGCTTCTCGACCTGGCCCGGGCCGCGGCCCGGTCCTTCCCTCTCTGACCGCCGATGAGCGTGCCGGCCGCGGTTGCGCGGGAGTTGCCGGGGGCTCGAACGTGAGCTCCGCGGCCGCCCGACCCCGGCGCGAGGGAGTCTCCGAGGCCGCGACGCACCGGCTCGCGCTCCTCCTCCGCGGGCTGCGGCTCCTCGAGGCGGAGGGAGCCGGCACCGTCTCCTCCCTCGGCCTCGCCGAGAGATTCGGAATGAACGCGGCGCAGATCCGGAAGGACCTCGCCCACCTCGGCGAGTTCGGGGTGCGCGGGGTCGGTTACCGCGTCGCCGACCTGAGGGCGCGCCTCGGCTCGATCCTCGGGCTCGACCGGGCGCGCGTCGTGGTCATCGTCGGCGCGGGGCACCTCGGCCAGGCGCTCGCCGACTCGAGGAACTTCAACGGGGAGTCGTTCCGCGTCGGCGCCCTCTTCGACGTCGACGGCCGGAAGGTCGGCTCGCGGTCGCGGACGGGCGTCCCGATCCGTCACACGGAGACGCTGGCCGATTCGGTCGTGGAGCTCGGGGCCGAGATCGGCGTCCTCACCGTACCGGTCGAGGCCGCCGAGGAGGCCGCGCGGACCCTGGCGGCGGCCGGAGTCCAGGGAATCCTGAACTTCGCCTCGGCGAACGTCGGGCCGTTCCCCGGCACCGCGGTGAAGAACGTCGACCTGACGCTCTCCCTCGAGACGCTCGCCGTCCAGATGCCCCGCACGGCCTGACCGCGGGCGGCGACGGACGGGCGCCGGCGCGGCACCCGCCCCCGTCCCGATCAGGCCTCGAGCGCTTCCCGCTTCGCCCGGGTAACGGCTTCCGCCCGGCGCGAGTCGTTCGGGCGGTCGTCGGAGATCTGCCCGTCGCGGATCCGGATGATCCGCTTGGCGTGCGCCGCGATGTCCTCCTCGTGGGTGACGAGGACGATCGCGTTCCCCAGCTCGTTCAGCTCGCGGAAGAGCCGCATGATGTCCTCGCCCGTCTGCGAGTCGAGGTTCCCCGTCGGCTCGTCGGCGAGGAGGATCGACGGGTTCGTGACGAGCGCCCGCGCGATGGCGACCCGCTGCCTCTGCCCGCCCGAGAGCTCGTTCGGGTTGTGGTGCGCACGGTCGGTCAGGCCGACGTGCTCGAGGGCCTTCTCGGCCTTCTCGCGCCTCTCCTTTCGCGGGAGCCCGGCGTAGACGAGCGGGAGCTCGACCTGCTGGAGGGCGTTCGTCCGCGGGAGGAGGTTGAACGTCTGGAATACGAAGCCGATCTCCTTGTTCCGGATCCGGGCCAGCTCGTCGTCGTCGAGGTCCTGGACGAGCTGTCCGTTCAGGAGGTAGGTCCCGGCGGTCGGCGTGTCGAGGCAGCCGACGAGGTTCATCAGCGTCGACTTCCCCGAGCCCGACGGGCCCATGATCGCGACGTACTCGCCGCGCTGGATGGTGAACGTGACCCCGCGCAGGGCGCGGACCTTCTCCTCGCCCACGACGTAGGTCTTCTCGATCTCCCGCATCTCGATCAACGTCGACACGGCATCACCCCAGGAACGCGGCCGCGAGGGCCGCCTTTCCGAGCACGTAGACGGCCCAGAGGACGACCGGGACGGCGACGGCCCCCCCGGGGGGCATCGCCGGGAGCTTCTTCATCCCGACGACGAGGAGGGCGAGCGCCGCGAGACTGAAGAGGTCCAGCGAGGCCGCCACCGACGAGAGGAAGACCGGGGCGTCGGGAGAGAGGAACGCGCCCAGGTTCGACCGGAAGACGCGCTGGATCGAGAGCTGCGTCTCCGAGGCCTCCGGCAGCGATGCGAGGACGGGGAGCGCGACGGCCATGCCGACGACGTTCGCGAGGTTCGCGTGCGACCAGACGGCGGCGGTCTGGAGGTACTTCGCCTCCGAGCCCGAGGCCCGCGCCCCGCCCCAGAGGAGGAGAGTCACGAAGAAGAACGTCGCCGCCGCGAACGGGAGCGCCCAGGCCGCGGCCATCGCCGGGGTGCGCTCGGAGCGCGCGACCATCTCGCGGATCTGCTGGTCGGAGAGGGACTGGCCGGTCTTCGCGGCGCGCGCCTCGAACATCTCGCGGAACGAGCGCTCCATGTCGACCTTCGGGGTCGAGACGAGGACGACGAGCCCGATCCCCGCGAGCCAGAGGAGGAGCGGGAGCCACCAGGTGGGACGGCGGACGAGCCCCGCGAAGGTCTCCGCGGGGCTCGTGAAGGTGCCGGCGAGGGCACCGAGGGCCGTGACCTCCCTCGCCGGCTCCGCTCCGCCCGGCGTCGGCGATCCGGCGCCGGGAGCGGCTTCGGTCACGGGCGCGCCCCCTCCGCGGCCGGGCCGCCGTTCATGGCCACGGGAAGCCCGGCGAGCTCGACGTTCTTGGTCGGGAGGAGGTCGCCGATGGCCTTGTGCCAGGAGACCATCGACTTCAGGTAGCCGGCGATCGCGAGCAGCTCGTTCGACCTGGCCGTCGTGAGGTCGTTCTGGACCTGGGCGACGGTGAAGGAGGTCGTCATGCCGTTGTCGAACTTCTTCCGCTCGGCGTCGAGGTTGCGGTCGGCCAGCTCGCGCGCCTTACGGGCGGCCGCGACGGAGCGCCGCGCCGTGTCGACGTTGCGGGCCGCGGTCCGCACCTCGAGGGCCAGGTTCTGCTTGAGGAGGGCGAGGCTCGTGTTGGCCAGCTCGAGGTCGGTGGCGGCGATGGCGGCGTTCGCCTTCGCCGTCCGGTTGCTGAGGGGTACGGAGAAGTTGAGGCCGACCGACCAGTTCGGGTAGTCCCAGCTGCCGATCTGTGAGAAGGCGTCCGAGTAGCTCGACCCCTCCTTGACGGCGTCGTTGTTGAAGCCGACGCCCGCGAGCCCGTACGTGCCCCTCGCGTCGAGCCGCGGCTTGAGCTCGTTGCGGTTGTAGACGACGGCGATCTTCCGCGACTCGATGGCGACGAGGGCCTGCTGCACCTCGGGCCTCACCTCGAGGGCGGACCGGATCCCCGCCTCGACGTCGATCTCGACTCTCTCCTCCGACGGCTTGTCGGTCGGGACGATCGGGCGGTTCCAGGCGGAGAGGTCGGTCACGTTCAGCAGCCGCTTCAGGCGGTCCTGGGCGTCGCCGATCTGGCCTTCCGCAAGGATGATCTCCTGCTCGCGCTGGGCGATCGTGACCTCGGTCTGGACGATCTCGATCGGTGCGAGCGCTCCGACGTCGATCTTGATCTTCGTGATGCGGTTGAAGTCGATCGCCCTCTCGAGCGCCTCCTTCTTCGATTCGAGGTTCGCGAGGGCGTAGACGAGGTCCCAGTAGGCGTTTTCGACGAGCTGCACCGCGTTCTGCACGCTCGCGACGAAGTCCCACGCCGACGAGTCGCGCGAAAGGCGGCTCTGGACGACGAGCCGGGTGTTGACGTCCCTCCCGAACCCCCTGAGGAGCGGCTGGGTGATCGACGCTGTGAGGCCGGATGAGAACGTCGGGTTGATCTCGACGTAGCCCGGGATCGTGGTGCGGGTCGGGGAGTCCTGCCGAAGCCCGCTGAACCCGAGGCTGTACTCGGTGCCGAGCTCCGTCAGCCCGCCGATCCCGAGCTCGAAGCGCTGCGACTCGGAGGCCGGGGCCTGGAAGCTGCTCGTGGTCGGCGTCTCTCTCCGCGAAGCGTTGACGTCGGCCGAGACGATCGGGTCGAACATCCCCGACGCTGCGCCGATGCCGAAGCCCGACCGCTGGTAGTTGAGGGAGGCGACGTCCAGGTCGAGTGCGTTCCGGAGCGCGAGCTCGATGGCCTGCGAGAGGCTCAGCTCGATCCTCTCCCCCTCGGGGAGGGGCTGCGCTTGTCTCTTCCCGGTCTCGATCGGAACGGTCACCCGGGCTCCCTCGCCGGTCGCGAGGGCGGAGCCGCTCCAGAGCGGGGTGAGGGCGAGAAGCGCGGCCGCAGCCGCGCGGCGCGGGAACCGGCGCTCCCGATCTTCGATCTTCAAGGCGTCCTCCTTGCCAGGTCTGTCCACTCCAATCCCTTACGAAGAAGTGGCGGAAAAGTTTCCTTCCGCGAGGGGCTCCGGGTCGTGGCAGGCGAACCGGCGGCCGCCGTTTCCCGCCCCTGTCGTCTCGCCCGGAGCGTCCGTCCTGCAACGGTCGCCGGCGCGGGGGCAGCGGGGGTGGAAGGCGCAGCCGGGCGGCGGGCTCGCCGGCGAAGCCGGCTCCCCGGCCATCCTCCGGCGTTGCGCGGCTTCCGGATCTCCCCGCCGGTCCCGGCCCGGCCGGGAGGCGAGCAGGAGCGCGGTGTAGGGGTGCCTCGGCGCGCCGAGGACCTCCTCCGTCGGCCCTTCCTCGACGATCCTGCCGAGGTACATGACGGCGGTCCGGTCCGCGAGGTGCCGCACGACGCCGAGGTCGTGCCCGATGAAGAGGAAGGCCGGCCTCGACGGCGTCGTCTCCTGGAGCTCCAGGAGGAGGTTGAGGACCTGGGCGCGGATCGACACGTCGAGCGCGGAGACCGGCTCGTCGAGGACGACGAGCTTCGGCTCCGTGGCGAGGGCCCGGGCGATGGCGACCCGCTGTCTTTGTCCGCCCGAGAGCTCCTCCGGCCGGCGGCTCGAGGCCAGGTCGGGAAGGCCGACGGCCCGGAGCAGGTTCGAGACCCGCTCCCGCCGCTCGTCGGCCGTGCCGATGCCGTGGATGGTGAGGGGCTCGCCCACGATCGAGCCGACGCTCATCCGCGGGCTGAGCGAGCGGCCAGGGTCCTGGAAGACGACGCCGACGTCCCGCCGCGCCCGGTTCAGCTCGGAGAGCGGCAGCGAGAGCCAGTCGCGCCCGGCGAAGCGGACCTCGCCGGAATCCGGCGCGAGGAGGCGGAGGACGAGGCGAGCCGTCGTGCTCTTTCCCGACCCCGACTCGCCCACGAGGGCGAGCGTCCTGCCCGGCTCGACGTCGAAGGAGACGCCGGAGACGGCGCGGACCTCGCGGCGAATGCCGCCCCAGAGGACGGGCCGGGGCGAGCGGAAGGTCTTCGAGAGGCCCCGGACCGAGAGGAGGGGCCCGGGATCCGGCGCCGGCGTCACGGACGCCTCTCGCCGGCCAGGAAGCAGGCGACCCGACCGCCCGGGCGGTCCTGTGCCACGGGGCGCTCGAGGCCGCACCGGTCGAAGGCCGAGGAACAGCGGGGCGCGAAGCGGCAGCCCGGGGGCCAGTCGCCCGGCTCGGGGACGGTGCCGTCGATCGCCGCGAGCCTCGCCCGGACCGCCCCTCCTCCCAGGTCGGGCCGCGACGCGAGGAGGGCCTTCGTGTAGGGATGCTCGGGTGCGTCGAGGATCCGCCCTACGGGCGCCTCCTCGACGATCTCGCCCGCGTACATGACGAGGACCCGGTCCGCGATCTCGGCCACGACCTCGAAGTCGTGCGTGACGAGGAGGACGGCGAGCCCGAGCTCGTCGCGGAGGCGGCGAAGGAGCTCGAGGACCTGGGCCTGGATCGTCACGTCGAGCGCGGTGGTCGGCTCGTCGGCGACGAGGAGGCGCGGCCCGCCGGCGAGCGCGAGGGCGACCATCGCGCGCTGCCGCATTCCGCCGGACATCCGGTGCGGCAGGTCGTCGAAGCTCGCCACGGGGTCGGGGAGAGCCACGCGGGAGAGCCACGACAGGGCCTCTCTCCGGGCCTCGTCCTTCGGGAGGCCCCTGTGGCGGCGCAGGACGGCGACCAGCTCGCTCCCGATCGTCCGGACGGGGTCGAGGGCCGCGCCCGGCTCCTGGAAGACGAACCCGATTCCGCCCCCGCGCAGCCGGCGCAGCTCGTCCGCGGTCAGGGAGCAGATCTCGCGTCCCTCGAAGACGACCTCTCCCCCGACGCGCCGCCCCGGCTCCGGCACGAGGCCGAGGAGCGAGAGCCCGGCGACCGTCTTGCCCGAGCCCGACTCGCCGACGAGGGCGACGACCTCGCCGCGCGCCACTTCGAACGAGAGGCCGTCGACGACGCGGGTGGCGCCGAAGGCCACGGAGAGGGAACGGACGGAGAGGAGCGGCACGTTTCCCGGGCCGGTCGGAGAGCTGCTCCTCATCGGAATTCCGATGATACCGGGACGACCGCCCCTTTCCGTTTCCGCGCGGCCCTGCTACGGTTCCCGGCCGTATGGTCAAGCCGAAAGCGAAGAGCCCGTTCCTCTCCGGCCGCCGGATCGCCCCCCGCCCCGTTCGCGGGAGCGTGAGCGCTGCGGACCTGATCGACCAGACGTTCTCGGCCTACAACGCCGCCCGGCTCCGCGAGGGGTGCGGCCTCTTCGTGAAACGGATGCTCGAGCCCGACGTCACCGTCGGCGTCTCTCTCACCGGGGCGCTCACGCCCGCGGGGCTCGGCCTCGCCTGCCTCATCCCGCTCATGAAGGCCGGCTTCATCGACTGGATGATCTCGACGGGCGCGAACCTCTACCACGACGTCCACCACGGGCTCGGCATGCCGATCCACGAGGGGCGGCCGACCTTCGACGACGTCGCCCTTCGCGACGACGGCGTCATCCGGATCTACGACATCGTCTTCCCCTACGAGGTCCTCCTCGACACCGACGCGTTCTTCCGGGAGATGCTCAAGGCCCCCGACTTCCAGCGGCCGATGTCGACGGCCGAGTTCCACTGGCTCGCGGGGCGCTACCTCGCCGCCCGGCAGAAGACGCTCGGCGTGCCGCCCGACCAGTCGGTCCTCGCCTCGGCGTACCGCTACGACGTGCCGCTCTACACGAGCTCCCCCGGCGACTCTTCGATCGGGATGAACGTCGCCCGGCGCGCGCTCGAGGGAGGAGGGTTCTCGTTCGACGTCTCGGCCGACGTGAACGAGACCGCCTCGATCGTCTACGCGGCGAAGCGTTCCGGCGGGAAGAGCGCGGTCCTGATCGTCGGCGGCGGCAGCCCGAAGAACTTCCTCCTCCAGACCGAGCCGCAGATCCAGGAGGTCCTCGGGATCGACGAGGCGGGCCACGACTTCTTCCTCCAGCTCACGGACGCCCGCCCCGACACCGGCGGGCTCTCCGGCGCGACCCCCTCCGAGGCCGTCTCGTGGGGGAAGATCGACCCGAACGCCCTCCCCGACACGGTGGTCTGCTACTGCGACGCCACGATCGCCCTCCCGCTCCTCACGGCCTACGCCCTGGCCCGGCACGCTCCTCGCCCTCTCAAGCGGCTCTACCGACGGCGGGAGGAAAGCATGGGGACTCTCCGTTCCGCCTTCGACGCGGCCCGGCGGGGCGAGGGCCTCAGCCGGCGCGCGCCGACCGACTACCACGCCACGCTCCGCGAGAACGGACCGGCGAGCCGGCCGCACGGCGGCTTGCGGACGCACTCCGCGTTCGGCCGGAAGAAGGGGGCGGGGCCGGCGAAGAAGCGCTGACGGCCCGGGCGCGCCAGCGGGCTGCCGGCGCGCCGCTAAGAGGCCTCGAAGGGCTTCAGCTCGCGGAGCCGGTCGGCGACGTCGCGGTAGCTCGCCTTCGAGCCGAAGATCTCGAGGAACACCCGGTAGGCCCCGTCGCGGTCGCCGACCTGCTCGAGGACGCCCGCGAGGGCGTACTGCAGGCCGAGCCTGTCCTCGTCCTTGATGCCGATCGTGTCGAGCCCCTTCCGGTACCACTTCACGGCGAGCTGGGGAAGCCCCTTCTCGAGGAAGCAGAGCCCGAGCATCGCGCAGCACTCCACGGCGTGGAGCGGGTCCTTGGCGGCGAGCTGGAACTCGCCGATCGCCTCGTCGGTGAGCCCCATCTCCTTGTAGGCGATCCCGAGGTTGTAGTGGGTCTCGTAGTCCTCGGGCGAGAGCTGCTGCTCGACCCCCTTCTTGAAGTCGCGGAAGATCTCCTCGAGGGAGACTTCCCTTCCCTCTTCGGGCGGTGCGCTCTCTCCCTCGCGCCGGAGCTCGGTGTGGAGCTCGTCGGCGAAGTTGAAGAACTCCTGCTCGTCGGAGAAGAGGCCGGACTCGTCGAGGACCGGGGCTCCCGACTCGGGGATGGGGACAGGTATCGAAGCCGGCGGCGACTCGCGGACCATGTCCTCGGTGAGCGCCCGCCCCAGCTCGGCGTCGAGGACGGAGTCGAGGTCGTCGGAGAGGATGTCGTGGAGCGCCGTCCGCGGGAGATCGGAGCCCCCGCGTCCCCCTTCGAGGCGAAGGCGCCGCGCGACGAGCCCGGAATCGCCCGGATAGCGCCCCTCGAGCGCCTGGAGGCGCTCCGCCGCGTCGACGACCATCCCCTGGTCGAGGCAGAAGTCGAGCTCCGAGAGCTCTTCCGGCGAGGGCGACCGGGGGGCCTCGACCTCCGCGGGAAGCACGGGGACGTCGAAGACGTCGGAAGTGGCCGACAGCGCGGCGCCGGGAGCAGCGGGGACGTCGACCGGCCCGCCCGCAGGTGCGAGCTCCGGCTTGGGAGCCGACGGTGCGCTCGGCGGTTCGATCGGCGGCGCGGTGTCGCTCCTCGTCGAATCCGCCGAGGGCGCCCGACGCGGCGACGCCCCGCGAAGCGACTGGAGGAGATCGTCCGGCAGAACGGCGTCGCTCTTGGCCGCGGGCTTCGCCTTCGCTTTCGGGCGCCGGCTTCCGAGCAGCTGGCGCTCGACGTCTTCCGGGGTCACGGCCCGGACCTTCTTCGTCGGGGAGGGCTCCGGGACCTTCCCGAGCCCCAGGACGTCGGCGGCCGAGAGCCTCTCCTTCGGGAGAGCGCGCGGCTCCGGTCCTCCGGCGACGGGTGCCTCGTCGAGGGCCGGCGTCGGCCCGGAATCTCCTGCCGACTCGGGGGGGACCGGGGTCGGCTCCTCCACGGAGAGGAGCGGCTCTCCCTCGGGCTCCGGCGCGGCGACGGGCGCACCGGTCTCCACCGGCTCCGGCGCGGCTTCTGCGACGGAAAGTGCGTCCTCCACGTGCGCCGGAAGCGCCTCCTCGACCGGAGGCTCCTCGTCCCGCCGTTCCAGCTCCGGCTCAGGCTCCGCGCCTGCGACCGGCTCTTCGGCTGGAACCAGCTCTGGACCGGACGAGAGCGCCGGGACGAACTCCCCGATGATCTCCGTCGGAGGTCCCTCGAACGCCTCGGTCCCGACCCAGGGCGCCACGGCGGGCGGCGCTTCCTCCGAAACCGCGACAGCCTCCGGCACGAGGTCGGCGAAGGAGTCGGAGACGGGCTCCATCGCGGCGACGGGCAGCTCCTCGGAAACCGCTGCGGCCTCGGGAGCGGCCGTCTCTTCGACGGCCGGCTCCTCGACGGGCTCGACCGCAGCCGGCTCTGAAGGCGGGGCCTCGCGAAGCGGCTCTCCCAGGAGGGCCTCGAGGCCGCGGATCCGGTCCTCACGGCCGGTCGTCGCGTAGGCTTCGGCGAGGATCTCGGCGTGGGACCGGGCCTCGTCCCTGTGCCCCTGCTCGAGATGGATCTCGAAGAGCTTCTCGCGGATCCGGAGGTTCTCAGAGTCCTTTTCGAGCAAGGGCTGGAGCTGATCGACGGCCTTCTCGAGCAGCCCGTAGCGCCGGAAGACGTCGGCCTCCACGAGCGCGTCCTCGATCTCGTTCTCCCCGGAGACCGGCCGCGACAGCGGTCCGAAGGAGACGGCGACTTCCTCGTCCTCGAGAGGCTCCGGCCCCGCGAGCGCCGCCGAGGGCCACGCGACCCCTGGCAGGTCTCCGGGGGCGTCGGACGGGACCGGAATCGAGCCGACGTCGAAAGCGAAGCCGGAGCCGAACCCGGCCGGCGGCGCCAGGTCCAGGTCGAGCGCGGAGAAGGCGCCTTCCTGAGGCAGGGCCTCCTGCGCCGACGGCAGCTCTGCCTCGGAGCCGAGCTCCTCGACCTCTTCGAGAGGCGGCGGACCGGGAACCGGCGTCGAGCGCCGGGCCTCCTCCTCCCGCGCCTCGAACGCCTCCAGCGCCTCGGCAGCCGTGACCGAGCCCCAGGCCGGCTCGGCCTCGAGCCGGGCGTCCGACTCCCAGGCGGCCCGAGGCGGGACCGGCAGGCCGCGGCGAGGGGTCGGGGGCGCCTCGGGAGACACCTCGGGCAGCGCCGGCCCCGGCTCCTCGAGCATCTCGCTGTCGTCGAGGTCGAACTCGAACTCCTCCGCGACCTGCGGCGACTGCGGCTCCGGTACCGGAGGGGGCTCCGCGGGAACCACGGGCCGGGCCGGCGGAATGGCGAAGCCCGCGACCGAGACTTCCAGGTTCTTCTCCAGCGTCGTCGGGGGCACGCGAGGGGGAACCGGCGCGACGGTGATCGAGGGCTCGATCTGGGCGAGGCGCGCCCGGAACTCGGGGTTGTCGGGCTGAACCCGGGCGCAGAGCCGGAGGAGGTCCGCGGCCTCGGCGAGCTTCCCCTTCTTCCTGTAGAGCTCCGCGAGCGCGGACCGGAAGGGCAGGGCCGTCGTCTCGTCACCGGCCCCGGCGGCGATGTCGACGACCTTTTTCACGAGGTCCTCGGTGTCGGGTGCGGCCCTCGCGATGGGGACGAGGACCGCGAGCGCCTTTCTCGCCTCCCCTCTCCTCAGGGCGGCATCGGCGAGAGGCGCGGCGGCCTCCCAGGCGAGGTCCGGGCGGCGCCCCTTGAGCTGGATCCTCACGGCCGCGGCGAGGACCTCCTCGTTTTCGGGCTCCACGGCGCGAGCCTTGTCGGAGAAGCTGCGCGCCTCGGCGATGTCGTTTGCGTGGAGGGCCGCCTCGGCCGACAGCAGGAAGAGCGGCACCGAGCGCGGGCTCGCCTCCAGCCCTTTCCGGAGCACGCCCCGCGCCTGGTCGACGGAGTTGATGGAGAGCAGGAGGGGGACGAGCGTCCCGAGGATCTCGACGTTGTCCGGGGCGAGGCGCAGCGCCTTCTCGTAGACGCGGATCGACTCGTCGTGGGCCCCGCGCTCGAAGAGCGCCGCGGCGACGACGCCGTACTCTTTCAGGGCCTCCTGGATCCGCTTGGCCTGGGTGAAGAGGTCGGCGAGCCGGACGTGGAGCTGCAGGTTCTGCGGCTCGATCGCGACCATCTTCTGGTAGATCCCGATCGCGCCGGCGAGGTTGTCCTGCTTGAGCAGGTAGTCGGCGAGGACCTGGTAGTTGCTCTTCGCCTCCATCCAGAGCTGCTGCTTGACGTAGAGCTCCGCGAGCTTCTCGTAGATGTCGAGGCGGGCCGGGTCGAGCTTGTTGATCTTCTTGTACATCGCGATCGCCCGGACGTAGAAGCCGTCGCGGGCGTAGAACTCGGCGATGCGCAGGAAGAACGGGATCGACTCTTCGTTCTTTCCGAGCCGGACGTTGAGGTCTCCGACCTTGTTCAGGACGTTGATGTCGTTCGGGGTTTCCTCGAGGACCTTGAGGTAGTCACGTATGGCGGCATCGACCTTGCCCTTCTGGACGGACTTCTCCGCAGAAGCGATGAGGGCTTCCCGCTTGGTGGCCACGTCCTATCTTCGCCCGATTCGTCAGGCCGCCGCAACGGGCGATGCGGGTCTGGCCGAAGAAAGGACCCCCGCGAAGGTGAGGCGGTGGTCGGGCGAAGGTCCGTGGCGCCTGAGGGCGGCGAGGTGCGCCGCGCTCCCGTAGCCCTTGTGCGCGGCGAATCCGTACCAGGGCCTCGAGGCGTCGAGCTCGCGAAGGGCGGCGTCTCGCGAGGTCTTGGCGAGGAGGGAGGCGGCCGCGATGCAGGCGACGGTGGCGTCTCCGCGCACGACGGCCTCCTGCGGGACCGCAAGCGAGGGGATCGCGAACCCGTCGACGAGCACGAGGTCCGGCGAGACGCCGCGGGCCGCGCAGACGGAGAGCGCCCTCCTCATCGCGAGGAAGGTCGCCGCGACGATGCCCAGGCGATCGATCTCCTCCGGGGTCGAGGAGCCCACGCCCCACGCCTCGGCCGTGGCGCAGATTCGCGGGGCGAGCGCTTCACGCACCTCGAGCGGCAGGACCTTCGAGTCGTCGAGCCCCGGAAGGACCGCGCGAGGAGGCAGAACGACCGCCGCCGCGAAGACGGGACCGGCGAGCGCGCCGCGTCCCGCCTCGTCGACGCCCGCGACGAACCGCGCCCCGCCCGACCTCGCGGCCTCCTCCTTCGCGGAGAGGACGGCGAGGCGCTCGCGCTCCGCGCGCAGCGACGAGGACCGCCCTTCCCGGCGCACGGGCGATCGTGAGCGGATCGACGCTCCAGGAGGGTCCGATCGACGGTCCATCCCTCTCCTCGTCCGGCGGGTGCGTCGAGCGCCCCGCCCCGGGATTCATCTCCCCCCGGGGATCAGGCGTCCCGCCGCTCGGCGATACGTGCGGCCTTGCCGCGGAGCTTCCGCAGGTAGTAGAGCTTGGCGCGGCGCACGATGCCGTGGCGCTCGACCTCGATCCTGTCGAGGACGGGCGAGTGGACGGGGAACGTCCGCTCCACGCCGATCCCCTGGGAGACCTTGCGCACGGTGAAGGTCTCGCGGACGCCGCCGCCGCTCCGGGCGATGACGAGACCGTTGAAGACCTGGATCCGCTCCTTCTCCCCCTCGCGCACCTTGACGTGCACCTTCACGGTGTCGCCGGGGGCGAACGGCGGAATGTCCGCGCGCAGGGCATGGCGTTCCGCCTCGAGCAGCTTGTCCATTTCGAGGAACCTCCGAAGACGTCTTGACCGCCCCAGCCGGAGGGGACACGTTCCCCTCCCCGGATGGCCGGCCAGAACGTGGATTCTACGGAGTCCGAGCCAGCCGGGCAACTCGGGCGAGGATTTCGCGGTCCTCGTCGGTTACCGGGGCGAACTTCGCCAGCAGGTCGGGGCGGCACCGGGCCGTCTCCTCGACCTGCTTCTCCCGCCGCCAGCGGCGAATCCGCTCGTGGTGCCCCGAGAGGAGCACCTCGGGAACCGGCAGACCGCGGAAGTCCCGGGGCCGTGTGTAGTGGGGGTGATCGAGGAGCCCGTCCTCGAAACTGTCGAGACGGACGCTCTCGGCTTCGCCGACGACGCCCGGGACGAACCGGGAGACGGCCTCGAGGACCGCCAGCGCCGCCGCTTCGCCTCCCGACAGGACGAAGTCGCCGAGGGAGACCTCCTCGTCGATGAGCCCCGCCTCGCGGACCCGTTCGTCGATCCCCTCGTATCGTCCGCAAACCAGAACGAGGCGGGGGCGGGCCGAGAGCTCGCGGGCGAGCGCTGCATCGAGTGGGCGCCCGCGGGGAGAGAGGTAGACGACGTGGGGGGGCGCCGCACCTTCCTCGTCCCTGAGGGCCTCGATCGCCGCGGCGAGCGGCGGGGCCGAGAGGACCATCCCCGGGCCTCCCCCGTACGCCTCGTCGTCCACCTTGCGGTGGGGGTCTTCGCTGAAGGGCCGGAGGTCGACGACGCGGACGTCGAGGAGCCCCGCGTCGATCGCCTTCCCCACCAGCGCCTCCGAAAGAGGCGAGGCGAAGTACCCGGGGAAGATCGTGACGAGGTCGAACCTCATTCGTCGAGGAGACCGGCCGGCGGGTCGAGGACGACCACCCGCCGCTCGAGGTCGACCGAGACGAAGATCGGCTCGACGAACGGAACGTCCCTCGGGCCCCGCGGAGTCCGGATCTCGAGGAGGCTGCGCCCGGCGACGTCCGCGAGGCCCGTGACGACGCCGAGCTCCCGCCCGGCCCGGTCGACGGCACGGCACCCTTCGACGTCGAAGTGGTAGACGAAGCCCTCGGGACGAGGCGCCTCGCTCCCTTTCGGGACCGCCAGGTCGAACCCGCGGAGCTCCTCGGCCGCCGTCCGCGAGGCCACCCCCTCGAACGTCACGAGGAGCCGATCTCCGTTCGGCCGGACGCCCGAGACGACCAGCTCGCGCCGACGCCCGCCGGGGACGTCCGTCGCGACCAGCGCGAGGCCGGGGACGAACCTGTCCGGGAAATCGGTGAGGACCTCGACGCTCATCTCGCCGCGCAGGCCGTGCGGCCGCGCGAGCCGGCCGACGACGACGAGGTCCTCCTGGGGCACTTCGGCGAGCCCGTCAGGCCTTCGGCAGGGCCAGGATCTTCTGAACCGTCCCGGAGGCCGTCGCGCCCTTGGCCAGCCAGGTCTTCGCCTTCTCCGCGTCGACCTGGAGGAGCGGAGGGTTCTTCGTCGGGTCGTAGTAGCCGAGCTCCTCGAGGACCTTCGCGGTGGGCGTCCGCTGGCTGTCGGAGACGACGATTCGGTAGGCGGGAGCGTTGGTGCCGCCCACGCGGCGGAGTCGGATCTTCAGCATCGGTTTCCTTTCGGTGCGGTGGGAACGGAGACGGTCCCGCTCAGAATCGGAGCCGGGAAGCGCCCTTCATCATCTTCTTCATCTCGAGATACTGCTTGAGGAGCTGGTTGACGTCCTGGACGGAGGTGCCGGAGCCCTTCGCGACCCTGAGCTTGCGGCTCCCGTTCAGGACCTTCGGGTCGCTCCTCTCCTCGGCGGTCATCGAGTCGATCATCGCCTCGAGGTGCTTCGTCGCGTCGTCCTCGATCTGGAGGTCCCGGATCTGCTTGAACGCGCCGATCTTCGGGAGGTGCCCGACGAGCGTCGAGAGCGGCCCGAGGCGCTTGAGCTGGCGGAAGTGGTCGCGCAGGTCGTCGAGCGTGAACTCGTTCTTCCGCAGCCGCTCCACCGCGCGCTGCGCGGCTTTCTGGTCGGCCTCCGAGGAGACCTTCTCGATGAGCGTCATGACGTCGCCCATCCCGAGGATCCGGGAGGCGGCGCGGTCGGGATGGAAGGCCTCGAGGTCCTCCGGCTTCTCTCCGACGCCGGCGAACTTGATCGGCTTGCCGACGACCGTGGCCAGCGAGAGCGCCGCGCCGCCGCGCGCGTCGCCGTCCATCTTCGTGAGGATGACTCCCGTCAGCGGGAGCCGCTCGGAGAAGGCGCGGGCCGAGCGGACGGCGTCCTGCCCCGTCATCGCGTCCGCCACGAAGAGGATCTCGTCGGGATCGCAGGCCTCGCGGATCCTCGCGACCTCGCCCATCAGCCCTTCGTCCACGTGGAGCCGCCCCGCCGTGTCGACGATGGCGACGTCCCAGCCGAAGAGCTTCGCCTCCTTCACGGCCGCCTTCACGCGCGCCACGGCGTCCGTCTCGCCCTTCGGGTCGAAGCACGGAAGGCCGTTCTCCCTCCCGAGGGTCCGGAGCTGCTCGGTCGCCGCGGGACGGTAGACATCCGCCGGGACGAGGAGGACCTGCTTGCCCAGCTTCTTCTTGAGGTGCAAGGCGAGCTTGGCGGCGGTCGTCGTCTTCCCGGAGCCCTGGAGCCCCACGAGGAGGACGACCGACAGGCGCTTCTTCAGCCCGAGCGTCGCGGCCGAGCCCCCCAGGAGCGAGACGAGCTCGGCCTGGACGATCTTGAGGACCTGCTGGGCGGGGGCCAGGGCGGTCAGGACCTCCTGGCCGAGCGCGCGCTCGCGGACCCTCTCTGTGAAGCCCTTGACGACGTCCAGGTGGACGTCCGCCTCGAGAAGCCCCGTCCGGATCTCCTTAAGGGCCGCGTCGACGTGGAACTCCGTCAGATGCCCCTCGCCCCGGAGCCCCTTCATCACGCGCTGCAAACGGTCGGACAGTGAGTCGAACATCGCCCGAAGCCGCGTAGTCTAGCCGGCGGAAGGGGTTGGGTCAACGCGGGAGGGCCCGGGGGCCTGGTCGAATCGACGCCATCTGGATCGGTGGCCCGCGAAATCGGTCTTCGGGCCCTTGACAACCGCGCGAATTCTCCTATCCTTATTGTTGAAGCTCGGGCGAGGCAACTCGTCGACGCTAAGGGTGTGCCGAAATAGTAGTACCCCGACGCACCCCCGATGATGTCCCGGCCTTCAGGCCGGTCTGAAGCGAAAACCCAACCCCGAAGTCACCCGAACCACCTTCGCTGAGAAACAGCGATCCACCCCCGGTAAGAAAGAAGGAGAAACCATGAAGAAGATCCTTTCCGTCGTCGCCCTGATCGCCATCTCCGCCTCCCTCGTCGCCTGCGGCGGCGAAAAGAAGGAAGCGGCCCCGGCCGAGGCCCCCGCCGTCGTCGAGGAGCCGGCTCCGGCCCCCGCCGAGGCCCCCGCCACCGAGGCCGCCCCCGCCACCGAGGCCGCCCCCGCCACCGACGCCGCCCCGGCGACCGAGGCCGCCCCGGCTCCGGCCCCCGAGGCCGCCCCGGCGAAGTAAGCGGTTCGACATCGAACCCGGAGGGCGCCCCGCGCGAGCGGGGCGCCTTTTTTTTGTCTCCGGGAAGAGACGCTCGACTGGCAGCGCGTTTGCGAAACTACGGGCGGCCCACGAGGCTGGAGGTCAACATGAACCGCATCGCCCAGGTCCTCGCCACAGCGTTCCTCGCCACAGCGACGCTCGCCACGCCGACCGCGGCCGCGGATTCGATCGCCACGACCAACGCCTACCTTCCGGCCGTGAACATCACGGGGGCGACGGGCGTCTTCCGGACCGACGTGTGGATCTTCAACCCCGAGCCGACGCTGGAGAACGAGGTCGAGCTCTACTTCACGCCCGCCGGCGTCGACGGCACGCTTCTCGAAGGGATCCGGATCGACCCGCCTCTCGCCCCCAGGGAGTCGATCTCCCTGACGGACATCGTCAGGCAGTACTTCGGCCGGACGGAGGCGTTCGGGCTCCTCGAGGTGTCGAGCCAGTACCCGGTGCTGGTCACGAGCAACACCTACAACGTGGCCGGGGCCCAGGCCGGGACCTACGGCCAGTACTCGCCCGGGCAGCCGTACCGGAGCGCGCTCGGCTTCGACGACTCGGTCTTCGGGGACCTCTACGTCACCGGGCTGACGAACGACCCGAACCTCAGGACGAACGCGGTCGTCATGAACCCCACGGACGTCGAGCTCGAAGCGGGTGTCCAGCTCGTCGACGCCAACGGGATCATCTACGGCACCCGGGTCCACGTCGTCCCGCCGTACTCCCTCCACCAGCTCAACGACGTCTTCGGGGCCGAGTTCGCAGCTTTCGGGCCGCCGCGGGGCGGGCCTTACCGGCTCAACATGTTCGTCAACCTCGGGAACGGCGCGCGAATCCTCGGCTACGCCACCGTGACGGACAGGCGGACCGGAGACCCCTACCTGATTCCCGCGCAGGCCATGAGGCCGTGACGAGGGCGCTCCTCGTAGACCTCGGGAAGGTCCTCGTCGGCTTCGACCACCAGGTCACCTGCGATCGTCTCGCGGAGGCGACCGGCGTTCCCGCCGGCCGCCTTCGCACCGTCCTCTTCGGGGAGCTCGAGGCGGCGTTCGACCGCGGACACCTCGCGCCGACCGCGTTCTTCAGGGCGTGCGAGGAGCGCGCCGGCCTTCCGCGGCTCCCCGACGCCGCCTGGCGCGCCGCCTGGCGCGACATCTTCGTACCGCTCCCGGAGGCGATCGACGCCCTCTCGCGGGTTCGTCCCGGGGTACGGCGAATCCTCGTCTCCAACACGAACGAGCTGCACTGGGAGGGAGTCCTCCGCGTCTTCGACCCGGAAGGGCTGCTGGACGCTCTCGTCCTCTCGTTCCGGGTCGGCGCCGTCAAGCCGGAACCGGCGTTCTGGGAAGCAGCCCTCTATGCGGCCGGCTGCGAGCCGCGCGACTGCCTCTACGCCGACGACCGACGGGAGCTCGTCGTCGCCGCCGCCGGGCGGGGAATACCCGGTTTCGTCGTGGACGGCCCCGCCGCGTTCGCCTCCGGCCTCGCCGCGCGCGGGCTGCTCGTCGAGGGCCGCCCCCTCGCCGGGAATTCGCGGCCCCCCCGCACCGTTCGGCTATCCTGAGAACGGGGAGCTTCTTCGATGCGAATTCCGAAACTTCTCGCCGTGGCGTTGATCGCATTCCTTCCCCTCGCCGCCTGCTCTCGCCAGAAAGCCGGAGCATTCGAGGGCCCGGCCGCCGGCGGCGGTGTCGCGTTCGCCCAGGCGAGCTTCGACGAGGCTCTGGCGCAGGCCCGGGACGAGAGGCGGCTCCTCCTCGTCGACGTCTACACGGACTGGTGCGGCTGGTGCAAGAAGCTCGACCGCGAGGTCTTCGGAGACGCCCGCGTCGCCGAGGCGGCCCGCGATCTCGTCGCCGTCCGCGTGAACGCCGAGAAGGGAGGCGAGAAGGTGGCCGAGCGATACGACGTGCAGGGCTACCCCACGGTCCTCTTCGTGGATGGTTCCGGGAACGTCGTGAAGCGGATCGACGGATACGTCGACGTCGCCGAGATGGTCCAGATCCTCTCCTCGCTGCCGAAGACTTGAGCGTCCACCCGGTGTCCGACGCCGACCGCCTCGCCCGCGGGCTCGCCGCCCTCGAGACAGGGAGGTTCTTCGAGGCCCACGAGGAGTGGGAAGTGGTCTGGCTCCGGTCGTCCGGACCCGAACGGCGCCACCTCCAGGGGTTCATCCAGGTCGCCGCGGCATGCGTCCATCTCGACAGGGGCCGGAGCGGGCCCGCGAGGCGTCTTCTCTGCCTGGCGCTCGAGAAGCTCGAGGATGCCCCCGTCGACCTCCGCGGACTTCCCGCAGCCACCCTCCTGGCCAGGGCGCGGGGCCTCGCGGCCGCCCTCGCCGCGGGGCCGCCAGCGCCCGACCCGGCCCGTCTCTTCAGCCCTCCGGGACCTCCACGAACGGCGTGAGGGGAGCCGGGAGAACCCCGGCGGCACGCAACCCGATCTCCACGAGGAGGCGGCCGTCGGGGCCCCGTTCCCGGGTCCCGAAGGTCTCCTCTCGACCGACGCCGAGAGACTCCAGCTCGCGCGAGAGGCGGCCGGCAAGGCCGAGCGCCGGCGCCCCGCCGGCCATCACCTCCCGGACGACCCGCGCGTAGGCCGCCGCGATCCGTTCCGGGCTCCGCGCCTCACCCCAGGCCCGGGCCGCGGCCGCCCGGGCCGCCCGGACCGCTCCGTCGGCCGCAAGACCGCCGAGCGCCTCTGCGACCGCCTTCGCCTCGCCTTCTCCGACCGGGATCCGCGACGCGAAGCTCTCGGGGAGTTCGCGGAACCAGCCGACGTCGCTGACGACGACGGGAAGCCCCGAGCCGGCGAGGCGGCAAACCGCGCCAGAGGTCTCCCCCACCGTGGGAAACCGGAGGTTGACGGCGATGTCGGCGGCCCGCGCCAGGCGCCAGAAGTCCTCCTCGGAGAGGTAGCCCGTGAAACGGACGTCCTCGCCGAGCCCCAGCTCGTCCACCGAGGCCAGCAGGGGGTCTCCCGCACCGACGGCGCCCCCGACGACGAGGAGCGGACGCTTCCCGGCCGGCAGCAAGGCGAGTCCATCGAGGAGCTTCCCGATGCGCTTGGCCGGCGTCACGATGCCGAGGGTGGCGGCGATCACGCGCCCGGCCGGCAGGCCGAGGGCGGCCCGGGCCTCGTCGCGCCGGTGCGCAGGGGCGGGCGCCACGAGGTGGGGGATCTCGAAAGCGGGGACGTGAGGACGTTCCCGCAGGATGGCGCCGCGGACGAGCCTCGAGTGAACGACGACGGCCGACGCGTCGCCGACGGCCCCCGGAGACATCGGCCACTCCCAGGGCGCGAGGTCCCAGAGGGGGACGCGCTCACCCGCGAGGGCCCTTTCCCCCAGCGCTCGGCCCCTCGCCCCGTGAGAGCGCTCGAGCTCGCGCGCGTACGCGGCGACGTTTCCCGTGTCGAGCCACGCGGCGGCGAAGAGGTGATGAAGGGAGAAATCGTGGAGGACCAGCACGGACGGAACGCGCCCCGCGTTCTCGCGCAGAGCCTCGAGGGAAGGGAGGTGGAGAGGGTCGTTTCCGACCTGGAGGAGGACGGCCCCGTGCCCCGCGGCGAACGCCCTGCGGGCGTCGGCGGGGGCGTACGTCTGGAGCCCCACCTCGTCGCGCAGGGCGACGAGAAGGTCGGCCGAGTAGTCCGCGATCCCGGACCTCACCGGGGGAAGCGGGCTGACGAATCCCAGCGGCGCGACCGTCACCCGATCCCGCCCGCCGAGAGGAGACTCGACACCACCGCGTCCCACGTCATCCCGCGAACCGACTCGAACCCGCTCGCTCCCATCCTCCGCGCTTCGGCCGGAGAAGCGAGGAGCTCCGCCGCCGCGGCGCCGACGGCGGCCCCGTCGGGCGGCGCGACGCGCCCCGTCTCTCCGTCGACGACGAACTCGAGCGGCCCCCCCGAGTCCGAGCAGGTGACGACCGGCTTCTTCGAGAGGAACGCCTCCAGCGCGATGTAGCCGTAGTCCTCGTCGGCCGGGGTGAAGAGCACCGCGCCACAGCCGGCGTAGAGCGCCAGGAGGTCCTCGTCGGAAACCGCACCACGGAAGTCGACCTTCGCGCCGGTGCGTGCCGCGACCTTTCGCAGCCGCGCCTCGTCGGGCCCGGATCCGACGAGGACGAGCGGGAAGCCGCCCACGGCCGCCCCCTCGATCGCGAGGTCCATCCGCTTCCACGGGTCGAGGCGTGAGACGGCGAGCGCGTAGCTTCCGTGCCCGTCGTCGCGGTAGCGGCCGGCGAGCGGCGGCGGGTGGTAGAGCGCCTCGGCCTCGACCCCGTTGAAGCGCCTGAGGCGGTCCGCCGTGTTCCTCGCGTTGGTGAAGACCTTTCGCGCCTCGCCGAGCCCGGTCGCGTCGGCCTGGGCGATCAGCTCCCTCCACCGGGTGTCCTCGGGGCTCGCGGTGAAGTCGCTCTGCTCCGTCCCGAACCGATCGTAGGCCTGCCGGAACTGGTGGATGAGCCAGACGACCTTGTTCGGGTGCCTCACGAGGTAGGACGGGAACTTCATGGGGATGACGAGGTCGACCTTCGTCCCGTCGGCCTCGCTCACGTCGACGAGCCGCCAGGCCGTCGCCGAGAGGAGGATCTCCTCGCGCGGGTACCACTTGAACGGGAGCTGGACGAGGTCGACCCGGTGCCCTCGCGCCTTCAGCTCGCGGACGAGGCCCGCGGCGTGCCGCTCGGCGCCGCCGGAGGCGAACGGGACCTGCGCCGTGCAGACGAGGACGTTCGCCATCACTTCACGCCCGTGACGGCGACGTCCTGCGGCGCGAAGAGGAGCCTCGCCATCGCCGCGGCGAACGGATCGGACGGCTCGGCCCGGCCGCCCGTCACCTCGGGCGGCACGGGCGACCGGTAGGCGATGGTCACGTCGCGCAGGCCGCACACTTCCATCAGGCGCCCGAGCGACGGCGCCGGCACGGGCCGCACGTGCGTGAGGTCCATCCAGAACCACTTCATCGCGTAGACCGACTCCGGGTTGACGGTCTCCAGGAGGAGCCGCCCTCCCGGAGCGAGGCGGGAGACGGCCAGCTCGACGAGCGGGAGGAGCGCGTCGGCCGGGAGGTGCTCGACGACCTGGTAGGCCGTGACGCCGCCGAGGGAGCCTTCGGGCCGGGAGCGGAGCCAGGAGAAGAGATCGGCTTCGTCGACGGCGAGCCCCTTCTCCCGGCAGCGGGCGACCATGACGGGGTTCGTGTCGCAGCCGAGCCCGGCGAGCCCTCTCGCGACGAGAGCCTCCAGGAACTCCCCGCGACCGCAGCCGAGGTCGGCAACCGGGCCGCCCGCCCCGGCGAAGAGCGCGACGTCCCCCTCCTGCCGTGCCCGGATCTCGTTCTCCGTCCCCCGGAAGGCCCGCTCGAAATCGGCGTAGAGGCCGGCGGAGATCGGGTCTGCGGCGGACCGGGTCTCCGGCCCACCCGTCGAGCCGGCCTCGACGGGCGCCGCCGGCCCTCCCCCCGGGCGCAGGGCGGTGCGCAGGGTCGTCCACTCGAGGCGCGCGGCGCGGAGGTCCTCCGTCGCCTGGCCGAGGTCGGCTCGGAGTCGCGCCAGCCTCTCTTCGGCCGCGGAGAGCCGCGAGATGGACTCCTCGAGCCGCGAGCCCGCCTCGTCGCTCCGCCCTTCGAGCAGGTCGAGCCGCTTCTGGCTGCCGAGCAGATCGCGCCCCAGCGCCTCCCGGGCCTCCGACTCCCGGTCGTGGGCCCGGCCCGCCTCCTCGCGAAGCGCCCGGCCTCCTTCCTCCATCGCCGCGAGGAGCGCACGCCTCGTCTCCTCCAGTCGCGCCTGCGCGTGGGAAACGTCTTCCCGTCGGCCGGCCGCGACCTCGTCCCTCAGCTCGCGGTGCCTCGCCTCCTGCGCCTCGGCAAGGCCGGCCATCGCCCCCTCGATCTCGAGGAGCGCCGTTCGGAGAGCCTCGTGCACGGCCGAGTTGAAGACCCCCTGGTCGCGCGTCACGATGCGCAGCCCGCGGAGGACGACCGCCTTCAGGCTCCGGAACGGGGCGTCCGCCGGCAGGACCGGCTGGGCGAACCGGGCCGCGTTCTCGAGAATCGTCCGGGGGCCGTCGAGGCTCGGGCCGCCCCGGGTCGCGGCCCTCCCCGTCCGTGAGCGGTTTCGTGGGGTGGCGTTCGGCTCGGGGGTCGCGAGCGCGGCGAGCTGCGCGGCGAGCTCGCGCGCGAGGCCCGCCGCGTCGCCGCGTCGGTCGTTCGTCATCCGTCCTATATTACGGCCCGCCCATGACGCGCGACGCTCTCCGCCTCCTCCTTCCCGCACTCGCCGTCCTCGGTCTCTCCGCCTGCGACACGACGCGCCCGCCGGCGACGGAGACGGTCTTCGCTCCCGCCCCCGCCACGGGAGCGCCTCCGGCCCGCCGGGCCAGCCCCTGGGAAGGCGCCCTCACGCAGATCCACTGGCCGGGAGAGCGGCACCTCGCGAACGTCCGGCAGCTCACCTTCGGGGGCGAGAACGCCGAGGCGTACTGGTCGGCCGACGGGAAGAAGCTGATCTTCCAGTCCACCCGGCCTCCGTACCGCTGCGACCAGATCTTCGTCGTCGACGTCGATTCGCCGGGCGAGCCCCGGCTCGTCTCGACCGGCAAGGGACGGACGACCTGCGCGTACTTCTTCCCCGACGGGGACCGCGTCCTCTACGCCTCGACGCACCTCGGCGGGCGCGACTGCCCTCCCCCCCCGGACATGTCCTCCGGGTACGTCTGGGCGCTCTACCCCGACTACGATCTCTTCAGCGCGCGGACGGACGGGACGGACGTCCGCCGGCTCACCACCCATCCCGGCTATGACGCCGAGGCCACGGTCTCGACGGACGGCCGGCGGGTCGTCTTCACGTCGGTCCGCGACGGCGACCTCGACCTGTACTCGATGAACGCCGGCGGCGGGGACGTGAAGAGGCTGACGCGGAGCCCCGGCTACGACGGAGGGGCGTTCTACAGCGACGACGGCCAGTGGATCGTCTACCGCGCCTCGCGCCCCGACGAGCCGAAGGCGATCGAGGAGTTCCGGACGCTGCTGAACCGGAACCTCGTCCGTCCGAGCCGGCTCGAGATCCGGGTGATGCGGGCCGACGGGTCGGGCGACCGACAGGTGACGAGCCTCGGGGCGGCCAGCTTCGCGCCGTTCTTCTTCCGCGGCACGCACGAGCGGCTCCTCTTCGTCTCCAATCTCGCGGACCCCGCCGCTCGCGACTTCGACATCTGGGCGGTCGACCTCGACGGCACGGACCTCGAACGGATCACCTACAACCCGACGTTCGACGGCTTCCCGATGTTCTCGCCCGACGGGCGTCGCCTCGCCTTCTGCTCGAACCGGCACAACGCGAAACCGAACGAGACCAACGTCTTCGTGGCCGACTGGGTCCCCTGACGCCGTCCTCAGGAGGTCGCCGTCGGGAGAGGCGGGTGCACGGCCTCCCGGAGGAGCTGCAGGAGGGTCAGCCCGAAGGCGAGGACCATCGGGCCGATGAAGAGCCCGAGGAGCCCGAAGGCGGCGAGCCCTCCGAAGACGCCGAGGAAAACGACGAGCGTCGAGAGCTGCGTCGCTCCGCCGATCAGGAGGGGTCTCAGGACGTTGTCGGCGAGCGTCGAGACGACGACGATCCCCCAGATCGCGAGGAAGGCCGCCATGCCGTGGCGGCCCTGCAGCCAGCAGGCGACGACGCCGGGTGCCCAGACGAGCGCCGTGCCGCCGACCGGCAGGAGGGACAGGACGGCCATCGCCGCACCCGCCAGGATGGGCGAGGGAAGGCCCGCGATCGCCCATCCGACCCCCCCGGTCGCCCCCTGGACGAGGGCGCAGAGGAGCGAGCCCCGGAAGATCGACTGGAGCATCCCCTTCAGAGAGCCGAAGACGGCGACGCGGCGATCCTCCTCGAGCGGGACGAGGTCGAGGATCGCGCGGACGATCTCGCGGCCGTCCCGGAAGAAGAAGAAGAGAACGAAGAGGGTGACGAGGAAGGAGATCAGGGCGTCGAAGACGCCCTTCACGAGCCCGCCGGAGAAGCGCGCGAGGAGGCCGGAGATGCCGGCGGCCAGCTCCCCCGCCTTCGCGAGGAGCTCCGACTGCGTCATGCCCGTCTGCGCCTCGACCCACACCATCGCGTCACCGACAGCCGGGATTCGGAGAAGGTCCTCGAGGCCGGACAGCTTCCGAGCCGTGATCTCCGCGGAAGCCTTCCCGAAGACCCCGATCGCCTCGTTCACGAGAACGACCACGAAGAAGGCCGCCGGAAGCAGGACCAGGAGCCCGATGGCCAGCGTCAGGAGGACTGCCGCGAGTCCGCGGCGGCGCGGCATCCGGAGCTCGAGGAATCGCCACGGGCCGGCGAAGGCGACCGCGAGGACGACGGCCCACGCGATGGCGGTGCCGAACGGCGCGAGGACCCGGACCGTCAGGGACGCCGTCCCGAGGGCGACCAGGGAAAAGACGGCGACCGGGTAGAAGCGGATCGAGCGGGCTTCCGTCATGACGGCACCTCGGGGCGCCGGGGATGATAGCCGTCCCGTTGCTAGACTCGAGACCGATGCCCGGCTTCCGCTCACGCCGGACGGGGCCACGGTTCCCGCCCGCCCCCGCCCCGGACGACCCCGTCGACCTCTCGCGCCGCGCCGTCGCGCTCGCGCTCGAGCACGGGTTCGTGGCGGCGGGGGTGGTCTCCGGGAGCCGCGCCCAGGGCTGGGACGGCTTTCGCGCCTTCCTGGACGGGGGTCTGCACGGGGAGATGGGCTACCTCGAGCGCGACGCCGAGGCGCGGCGAAGCCTCGAAGCGATCCTCCCGTACGCGAAGGCCGCCCTCTGCGTCGCGCGCGAGGTGCCGCCGGGAGGTCCCGGGAACGTGGCGCGGTACGCGCGGGGCGAGGACTACCACGACACGGTCCGGCTCGCGCTGAAGGCCGTCGCAGACGGTCTTCGCGGCGTCGCGCCGCCCGGCTCGCACTTCCGCGTCTGCGTCGACACGGCCCCCCTCCTCGAGAGGGAGTGGGCGGTCCGTGCCGGCCTCGGCTTCGTCGGGAAGAACGGGATGCTCATCGTCCCGGGAGTCGGCTCGCACGTCGTCCTCGGCGAGCTCCTCACGGACCTCGCGCTCGCCCCGACCGCCGCCGCCGTGGACGCGACCTTCGACCGTTGCGGCGGCTGCGCCGCCTGTCTCGAGCACTGTCCCACCGGGGCGATCCTCGAGCCCCGCGTCGTCGACGCCCGCCTCTGCCTCTCCTACCTGACGATCGAGAAGCGTTCGCCGTTCACGCCCGCGGAGGAATCGTGGCTCGGCGGGCGCCTCTTCGGGTGCGACGACTGCCAGGACGCGTGCCCGTACAACGCGGGGCCACGCTGGGCGGACGGCCTGCCGGCGGCCCCCCCCACCTCGCTCGACCCGGCCGCGATCGCCGGCCTCGACGACGATTCGTTCGAGAGGGCGTTCGCCCGTTCCGCCGTCCGGCGCGCGACGGCCCCGGGCCTGCGCAGGAACGCCCGGGCGGCGCTCGCGAGGGAGGCCTCCTGAACGGGACGCTCCTCGTCGCCGCCGGGGCGCTGGTTCGGGAGGGGCGACTCCTCCTCGCCCGCAGGCCGGACGGCGACCCCCTCGCCGGCTTCTGGGAGCTGCCCGGCGGGAAGGTCGAGGCGGGCGAGACCCCGGAGGCGGCCCTCGAGCGGGAGTGGCGCGAGGAGCTCGGGGTCGGCATCGGCGACCCCGAGCCGTTCGCCTTCGCCAGCGGGTCTCCGAACGGACGGCACGTGACGCTCCTCGTCTACCTCGTTCGCGGCCTCGACGGGGAGCCCGCCCCCGTCGGCGTCGCGGAGCTCCGGTGGGCCGACCCGGCCGAGGCCGCGCTCCTCCCCCTCCTGCCCGCCGACCGCCCGCTGGTCGAACGGCTCCCTCGCGACGGGAGCGGCGGGTTCGCCTCCCCCGCCCTCGCGGAGACCGCTCCTTGAACGACACGGCCCTCCTCGTCCTCTACTTCGCCTGCATCGCCGTTTCGGCCTTCTTCTCCGGGTCGGAGACCGCCCTGACGACGCTCTCCGACGCGGCCGTCTTCCGGCTCAAGGAGAAGAAGCACCCGCAGGCGGCCCGCCTCGAGCGCCTCAGGGCGAGCCTCCCGAGGACGATCAGCACGATCCTCGTCGGGAACAACCTCGTGAACATCGCCGCGGGCTCGATCGGGACCCTCCTCGCGATCGAGGCCTTCGGCGAACGCTGGGGCGTCGTCGCGGCGACGGTCGTCACGACGCTCCTGCTGCTCGTCTTCGGCGAGGTGACCCCGAAGACCCTCGCCGCGCGGAACGCGGAGCGCGTCGCCGTCCTCGCCGCCCCGGCGATCGACGTCCTGGGGCCCGTCTTCGGGCCGCTCTCGCGAGTCCTTTCCGCCGTCGCCGCGGTCCTCCTCCGCCCGTTCGGGGGCGGGCAGTCGGGGACCGCCGACGTCACGGAAGAGGACGTCAAGAGCCTCATCTCCCTCTCTCACGAGCACGGCCAGCTGGAGCAGGAGGAGAAGGAGATCCTCCACGCCTTCCTCGAGTTCGGGGACCGGCCCGTGGCCGAGGCGATGGTCCCGCGGGCCAAGATGGTCCTGCTGCCGGCGGACGCGACCTTCGAGAAAGTCGAGGCGGTGGGGCGCGTCTGGCGCTACAGCCGCCTCCCCGTCTACCGCGACGCGCCCGACGACATCGTCGGCATCCTCCACCTGAAGGACCTTTTCGACGTCACCGACGCCGAGGAGGCGAGCTTCAACGTCACGCGATTCCTCCGGCCCGCGGTCTTCGTCCCCGAGCTCAAGCGCTCCGGCGACCTCCTCCGCGAGATGCGGCGCCGCCGGTTCCACATGGCCGTCGTCGTCGACGAGCTCGGGGCCATATCGGGCCTCGTGACGCTCGAGGACCTCATCGAGCAGGTCTTCGGCGAGATCGACGACGAGCACGACGAGGAGGCGGCCTCCCCCGTCCTCGACGGCGCCTCGATGCTGATCGAGGGCTCCTACCCCGTCGCCTCGCTCGAGCGGTACCTCGGCCTCTCCCTCGAGGAGGCCGAGATGGAGACCGTGGCGGGGCTCCTCCTCAAGCGCTTCGGGCGGATCCCGCGGACCGGCGCGAGGACCTGGCTCGGCGACGTCGAGTTCGTCGTCGAAAGGGCCTCGCCCCGGGCCATAGAGCGAATTCGCATCACGAGAAAGGCGCGGGCTCCGGAGGAGCCCGCGGCGGAGATCGCCTGACATGCCGAAGGTCGTCTTCCTCGACCAGGGGATCCGCGGCGAGCTGCCGGAGGGGACGACGCCCCTCGAGGCGGCTCACCGCCTCGGCGCGCGCCTCTCGTCCATCTGCGGCGGCGCGGGGACCTGCTCGACCTGCCGCGTCGAGTGCGTCGTCAACCCTCAGAACCTCTCCCCGATCGAGCCGCTCGAGGTCGCCTACGACATGGGCCCCGGAGTGCGGCTGGGCTGCCAGGCGCGGATCCTCGGCGACGTGGGTCTCCGGACGGTGAAGATCCCGAAGGCGGTCCTCTGATGAGCCGGCCCGCGGTCCGCAGGGCCCTCAAGCGCGCCGGCCTCTCCCCCGCCCCGAAGGAGTTCGTCGAGACCCCAGGTATCCCTCCCCCACCGCGGATCTCCCTCCCGGGAGAGCCCCCGGGCACCGCGACTCCCGTCGACTGGGAGGCCTTCTTCGGTCGCACCGCCCCCGTCGAGATCGAGATCGGGAGCGGCCGCGGCCGCTTCCTCACGGACGAGGCCGCCCTGCGCCCCGGGACGTCGTTCCTCGGAGCCGAGATCGAGGTGGAGTACGCGCGGATCGCACAGGCGCGGGCGGACCGGATGGGGTTGACGAACGTCCGCTTCGCCCGCCTCGACGGCAAGGCGTTCGTCCTCTCCCGGGTCCCGGAGGGATCGCTCGCCGCCCTCCACGTCTTCTTCCCCGACCCGTGGCCCAAGAAGCGGCACGCCAAGAGGCGTCTCTTCGAGCCGGACTTCGTCCGCGCCGCGACCCTCGCGCTCGTGCCCGGCGGACGACTCCGCGTCGCCACGGACAACCTCCCCTATTTCGCCGCCCTCCGGGAGGTCCTCGACGCCGAGCCGGCGCTCGAGAAGGTCCCCGGGAGCGAGGAGGGCTGGAGCTCGGGAACCGACTACGAGCGGAAGTACGAGAAGGAGGGGCGCCCCATGGCCCGCGGGATATGGCGCCGGCGGGCCGCCGGCTGAGACCGCCGCGTCAGGCCGGCCGGTCCGGGGTCGACGCGGAGGCCGGCGGGCCCTCCGCCTCCTTGGCGAGGAGGGCCGGAAGGTACTTCCTGAAGTACTCGAAACCCGAGATCAGCGCCATGACGGTCATGACGTAGAGGGCGGCGCGCCCCGTCATCCGCCAGAGGCCGATGTCGTCGAGGCGCGCGCCCAGGATCATCAGCGAGATCCCGACGACCTGAGCCCCCATCTTCCACTTCCCGAGCTTCGACGCGGCGATCGTGATGTTCTCGCCGGCCGCGATGGCGCGCATCCCGGAGACGGCGAACTCGCGGCCCACGATGATGCAGACCGCCCAGGCGTCGGCCTCCTGGAGGTCGACGAGGGAGATCAGCGCCGCCGAGACGAGGATCTTGTCGGCGATCGGGTCGAGGAGCATCCCGAGCCGAGTCACCTTCTTGAGCTTCCTCGCGATCCAGCCGTCCAGGAGGTCGGTGAGCGCGGCCACGAGGAAGACGCCGAGCGCGAGGTACTCCTTCGCCGGCATCCTCGTCAGGAGGACGACGACGAGGAGCGGCACGAGGAAGATGCGGAAGAGCGTGAGCGCGTTCGGGAGGTTGAGCACCGCCGCGCATTCTAGGAGACCGTGAGGACAAATGCTCTTGCCGGCCCTGACCCGGGCGTTTCGCGGGGCGGCGAGCGCGCCCCCGGGGCCAGCCTGGCCGGACCTGCCAGCCCGGCCGGGCCTTGCCCCCGGGTCCCGTCCCGCCGAGAATGCCGGTCCCATGAGCTCGCCCATCGTGTTCGGCACGGACGGCTGGAGAGGCCGGATCGGGCGCGACCTGACGTTCGGCTCCGTTGCCCGCGTCGTCGACGCCGCCGCCTCCTGGACCCGCTCCGCGGCGAACACCGACCCCGGCGACGCCGGGACGCTCCCCCTCGTCCACGACACGCGTTTCCTCTCGAAAGAGCTGGCCGCCGAGAGCGCTTCACGGCTCGCGGCGAAGGGGTTCCGGGTCCTCCTCTCCGACCGGCCCGCGCCCACGCCCTGCGCTTCCTGGCACGTGAGATCGCGGGGGCTGCGCGGAGGCCTCGTCATCACGGCCTCCCACAACCCGCCCGAGTGGAACGGGGTCAAGTACAAGTCCTGGTTCGGCGGGAGCGCCACCGCGGAGACCTACGCCGCGATCGCCGGCTGCGCCGACGCGCCGCTGCCCGACCGGCCCGGAGGGAGCGTCGAGAGGGCGGACCTCCTCTCCCCCTACGCGGCGGCGATCGCCTCCTGCGTCGACCTCGACGCGATCCGGCGCGCGGGACTGAGAGTCCTCTGGGACGCCATGCACGGCAGCTCGGGCGACCTTCTCGGAAGGATCCTCGGCGAGGGCCACGCGACCCGCGTGACGACGATGAGGGCCGAGGTGAACCCCTCGTTCGGCGGCGTCCACCCCGAGCCTATCCCCGAGCACCTCGGCGCCACCGTCGCCCGCCTCGCTGCCGAGCCCTTCGACGTCGCGCTGGCGAGCGACGGCGACGGCGACCGCCTCGGCGTCCTGGCTCCCGACGGCACGTTCGTCACGCCCCACCGCGTGCTGGCCCTCCTGGCCGAGAGCCTCGCCCGCCGCGGGCGCATCCGCGGCGCCATCGCCAAGACCTTCTCCACCTCGCTGCTCGTCGACCGCGTCGCCGCCAGGCTCGGCGTTCCCCTCCACGTCACACCGATCGGCTTCAAGTGGATCGCCGAGAAGATGCTCTCGGGCGAGGTCGGAATCGGGGGCGAGGAGTCCGGAGGCCTCGGCGTCTCCTTCTTCCTCCCGGAACGCGACGGCGTCCTCTCCGGCCTCCTCGTACTGGAGGCGGTCGCCTGCTCGGGCGTCTCGTTCCAGGAGCTCCTCGGGCGTCAGGACCGCGAGTACGGCGCCCTCGCCTACGGGCGGCGCGACGTGCGGCTCCCGATGCCCGTCCTCCGGGCCTTCTTCGAAGGGCTCGCCGCAGCCCCGCCGGACCGGCGGGCGGGGGCGCCCGTGACCTCCGTGGAGACGCTCGACGGGATCAAGCTCCTCCTGGACGGAAAGGGATGGCTCCTCCACCGGCTCTCGGGCACCGAGCCGATCCTGCGCGTCTACGCGGAGCACGAGGACCCGGCGATGGTGGAGAGGCTTCTCGCCGAGACCGGCGAGGCCCTCGAGACCGTTCAGGCCTCGATCAGGACGTAGCCCGAGCCCGAAACGCTCAGGACGGGTCCGCCGCCGAGGTCGGCGAGCGGGTCGGCGTCCTCGACGAGGTCCACCGTCACGTCGCCCCCGTAGGCGAGGAGCGACCTGGCGGCGAGCGTCAGCGGGGTGTCGGGCGTGACCTCGAGGCGGGCCGGGTCGGCCGCCGCCGAGAACGCGACGCAGCCCGTGCCGAAGAGCTTGAGGAACGGGAGCGCGATCTGGCGCCGGAACTCGAAAGCCGGGTCCTCGCGCCAGGTGAGGCCCCCGTCGAATCCGAAGAGCCGTGCCGGGTCGGCCGAGAGGAACTCGTTCCGCAGGTGGACGAGGTGGACGCCCCTCCTCGGGTCGATCAGGAGGACGCCGCCGGCGCCGGACGCCCGGACGAAGTACCGGGCGAGCGCTCCGGAAAGGCTGTCGTCGGGCGTCAGCTCCGCGACCCCGGTCCGGCCGGTGAGGGCCGTCCGGCGGACGAGGATCCCGCCTCTCGCGTCCGCGGCGACGAGGCCTCCGGGCCGTCCGACGAACGCCGGCGGGGAGGCCGGCGACGGGCCGACCGGCGCGGCCTGGGTGACCTTCGTCGCCGGAGGCGCGGCCAGGGGCTCCACGGGCGGCGGGAGCGGCTCCCGCCGGGGAGGCTCGGTATGGGGTTCGATCGGCTGCGTCGACGGCTCCTGGAGGGGCGGGGAGGAGCCGAAGGCCTCCGGCTTCACGGTGGGAATCGGGGCATCCGGGGCGCTTCGCCCCCGGGCGGCCGCTCGGGCCGTCCGCGCGATCGTGTCGTCGCCGTCGGTCTCCAGCCTGCGTTCGGAGCCCGCCGCGTCGAAGTGGCGCCTGGCGTCCTCGAGCCGCCCCTCGCGCTGCAGGATCAGGCCGACCGTCAGGTGCGCCTTGCGGTGCCCCGGAGCGAGGGCGAGGACGCGCTCCAGCGGCTCGCGCGCCTCGGGTCGCCCCGCCTTGAAGAGGATCAGGCCGAGGTTGAAGAGGAGGGGGACCGAATCGGCGTGAGAGACGAGGAGGCCGCGGGTGATCCGCTCGGCCTCCTCGAGGTGCCCGAGGTGGAACGTGGCGAGGGCGAGGTTCGAGCAGACCTCGGGGTCGTTCGGGCGGTATCGCCGCGCTTCCTCGAACTCCCGCCGTGCGTCGTCGTGAAGCCCCTTGCGGAGGTCCTCCTTGCCGCGGTTCAGGTGGAGGAGGAAGAGGCCGTGGTCGAAGAACGGCGCGTTCCGCATCGGCTCGGACGCGCGCGTGCTCATCGGTTCGCCGCGACGCGCCCGAGGACCGGCTCCGTCCGTCCCTTCGACGGGAGGTCGCCGAGGTTCGAGATGACGAGGACGCCCTCTGCGCGCCTGAGCTTGACCGGGTTGTGGGAGGCCCGCCTCGCCGGCGGGACCGTCATCCCCCTGAAACCGCCCGCCAGGACGGTTCCCGCTCCGGCCGCGCCGCCGTCGCCGCCGTATACGAGCATCGTGCGGCGGACGTACTCCTGCGTCTCGCGGTACGGTGGCACGCCCCTGTAGCGCTGGACCGCCCCTTCACCGGCGTTGTAGGCCGCGAGGGTCCGGACCAGGTCGCCGCCGAACATCGAGAGGAGCTCCGAGAGGTAGGTCGTCCCTCCGCGGATGTTCTCGTGGGGGTCGAAGGAGTCGCGCACGCCGAACCGCCTCGCCGTGCCGGGCATCAGCTGCATCAGTCCCCGTGCGCCCTTCGGCGAGACGGCCCTCGGGTTGAAGTTGGACTCGACGAGCATGACGCTCTTCACGAGGCGGGGGTCGACCCGTTGCCTCGCGGCGTGGTGTCGGATCGCCTCGTCGAAGGCCGTCGGCGCGTTGCTCCGCGCCAGCAGGAAGGCGTCGGAGGGCGCCCGCCCGCCGACCTTCCAGCCGCTCCCCACCGTGTTGGAGATGACGGCGCCGCCGTCCGCCCTGCGGATCAGCTTCACGTCCGCCCGGGAGGTCCCCGGAAGGAGAAGCGCCCCGGCGGCACACAGCACGGCCCATCGCGTCATGGCGAAACCAGTATAACGCCCCGCTGTCCTCAGACCGTCGCCCCCAGCTTCTCCTTCGCGCGGGCCAGCCCGGCCTCGAGGGCTGACTCGATCCGTTCGGGGTCCTTCCCCCCCGCCTGGGCGAGGTCGGGCTTGCCGCCGCCGCGGCCGCCGACGACGGGAGCCATCGCCTTCGCGAGGTCGTCGGCCGAGACGCGGGAGGTCAGGTCCTGCGTGACCGCCGCCAGGAGCGAGACCTTTCCCTCGGACTCCGTGCCGAGGAGGACGACGCCGCTCTTCAGCTTCCCGCGGAACGTGTCGGCCAGGTTCCGGAGCTCGTTCATCGGGAGGGACGGGACCCGGCGGAGCAGCACCTTCACGCCGCCGACGTCGACGAGCCCCTCGTCCTCCGCCGCGCCCGGGCCGCCGCGGGGACCCGACGCGAGCTGGACCTTCAGCCTCGCGATCTCCTTCTCGCTCTCGCGAAGCCGAGAGAGGACCTCGCGGAACCTCTCCGGGAGCTCCTCGGCGGGGGCCTGCGCCGTCTCGGAGAGCTCTCCGAGGAGCTGCTCGTCCCGCGTGAGCCGCTCAACGGCACCGAGCGAAGTGATCGCTTCGATGCGCCTCACCCCGGCCGCCAGGCCGCGGTCCGACAGGATCTTGAACGCTCCGATCTCCCCGGTGCGGCCGACGTGGCAGCCGCCGCAGAGCTCCGTCGAGAAGCCGGGGACGTCGACGACGCGCACCCGCTCCCCGTACTTCTCGCCGAAGAACATCATGGCGCCCTTCGCCCGCGCCTCGTCCATCGAGGTCACTTCCTTGGACACGGGCGTGTCCCTGAGGACCTGCTCGTTGACGAGGCGCTCGATCGCGAGGATCTCCCCGGCCGTCGTCGGGCGCGTCGCCGCGTAGTCGAAGCGGAGCCGGTCGGGGGCGACGAGCGAGCCCATCTGCCGGACCGAGTCACCGAGGACCGTCCGGAGCGCCGCGTGGAGGAGGTGGGTCCCCGTGTGGTTCGCCTGGGTCCGCCGGCGAGTCCACTCCGCGACTTCGAGATCCAGGGTCGCCCCCGTCGCGAGGGTCCCTTCCTCGACCTTCACGTGGTGCTGGACGAACCGTCCGCTCGCCGACTTCCTCGCCGACAGGACGGCCGCGCGGCCGCCCGGCCAGGTCGCGGAGCCGGTGTCGGCCACCTGTCCGCCCCCCTCGGGGTAGAAGACCGTCCGGTCGGTCACGAGGAGACCCTCGGCGCCCGCCCCGAGGGCGTCGACGGCGGACGGGGCGCCCCCGGCGAGGGAGAAGAGGCCGAGCGCCCTCGCCCCCGCGAGCCTCGTGAAATCGTCCTCGGCGTAGCCGCGGAAGGCGGTCTCCCACGCCGGGTCGGCCGCGTCCTCGGGGAGGAGAGCGTCGTCGGCCTCGAACTTCGAGGCCCCCTTGGAGCGCTCGCGCGCCTCCTCGAGCTCCCGCTCGAAGCCCGCGCGGTCGACGGCGAGCCCCTCGTCCTGCGCGAGCTCCTCGATGAGCTCGAGCGGGATGCCGTAGGTGTCGTAGAAGCGGAAGACGGCCTTCCCGGAAAGGCTCGTCTCGTCCTTCCGGCGCGCTTCGCTGATCGCCTCTCCGACGCGGTCGGCGCCCGCGGACATCGTCTTCGCGAAGCTCCGCTCCTCCGAACGGATGAGCTCCCAGACCTCGTTCTTCAGGGTCCTGTGGGGATCGCCGAAATAGACGCCGTCGAAGACCGCGAAGACCGGCTCGACGAGCCCGCAGAGCTCGGGCCCCTCGATGCCGAGGCGGCGCCCGTAGCGGGCCGCCCGTCGCAGGATCCGGCGGAGGACGTAGCCACGGCCGGTGTTCGCGGGCATGACGCCGTCCGCCATGAGCATGGTCGCGGCGCGGAGGTGGTCGGCGATGACGCGGAACGGGGCGTCCTCCGGGGCCATCCCGCCACGGTAGGTCTGCCCGGAGATCGCCTCGATCCGGTGGACGAGCGGCGTGAAGAGGTCGGTGTCGAAGTTGTTGTTCTTCCCCGTCAGGAGCGCCGTGATCCTCTCGAGGCCTGCGCCCGTGTCGACCGAGGGCTTCGGGAGAGGCGTCGTCTTTCCCTCGGCGTCCCGCTCGAACTGCATGAAGACGAGGTTCCAGATCTCCATGACCCGGTCGCCCCGGCCGTTCGGGGTGTCGTCCCCGGGGACGTGCGGCCCCTGGTCGACGTGGAGCTCGGAGCACGGCCCGCAGGGCCCCGTGTCCCCCATCGACCAGAAGTTGTCCTTCTCGCCGAAGCGCAGGATCCGCCCCGCGGGGAGATACCGCTGCCAGAGCTTCGCGGCCTCGTCGTCGTCGGTGTAGACGGTGGCCCAGAGGCGCTTCGGCTCGAAGCCGTAGCGCTCGGTGACGAGCTCCCAGGCGAAGGCGATCGCCTCCTCCTTGAAGTAGTCGCCGAACGAGAAGTTCCCGAGCATCTCGAAGAACGTGTGGTGCCTCGCGGTGTACCCGACGTTGTCGAGGTCGTTGTGCTTGCCGCCCGCCCGCACGCACTTCTGCGCGGAGACGGCGCGGACGTACGGGCGGCTCTCCCGCCCGAGGAAGACGTCCTTGAACTGGTTCATCCCGGCGTTCGTGAAGAGGAGCGTCGGGTCCTCGGCGGGGACGAGGGAGGAGGACGCCACGCGACGGTGGCCCTTCTCCTCGAAGTACGAGAGGAACGTCTCGCGGACCTTGCGGGAGGTCCAGTCAGAGGGGGTCGTCATCCGTGGGGTCGCCTTTCTCTCGGAGCGCATCGCGGACGGCCCCGGGGTCGAAGCCGCGGCGCACGAGATGGTCGAAGAGTTTCCTCGACCTCGAAACGGGCGTCAAACCCTCCGGGAGGCTCCGGAGCTTCTTCGCGAGAGCGGCCCGGAGGCGCTCGTTCTCGCTCTCTCCGCCCACGGAGGAGACCGCCCGAGCCGCGTCCGCCTCCCCCACCCCCTTCGACCGGAGCGACGCCGAGACCCGGCGGCTCCCCCGGCCGCGCGCCGCCTCGGAGCGGGCCAGCTCGGCCGCCGTCGCCGCCTCGTCGAGGAGGCCGGCTCCCGCCAGGAGGTCGAGCGTCCGCTCCACCTCGCCGGGTTCGTGCCCGGCGCGGAGGAGCTTTCGGCCGAGCTCGCGCCGGGGATGGGCGCGGCGCCCCAGGAAGGCGAGCGCCGCCGTCCGGCAGTCCCGACGCGGGCGGCGGCGCGGCTCGTCGTTCAGGGCGCGCCGGGCCTAGGGCTGGTTCGAGAAGTCGAAGGGCGACTCCTCGCCCAGCGGGTTGAGGCGGTCGGGGGCCTCGAGGGAGGCGTCCATGACCTCCTGCGAGAGGTCCGACGTCGACTGCACGCCCTGGATCCTCAGCTTGAACTCGTTCGGGTTCGTCGAGCGGCGGATCGCCTCGTCGAGGGTGATGAGCCCCGACCGGTAGAGCTGGAAGAGCGACTGGTCGAAGGTCTGCATCCCGTACTGCGACGTGCCCGCCTTGATGGCGTCGACGATGTACTTCGTCTTCTCCTTGTTCTCGATGCAGTCGCGGATGTAGTTCGTCGCGATCAGGACCTCGACGGCCGGCACGCGCCCGAGCCCGTCGGCGCGCGGAAGGAGGCGCATCGAGACGACGGCCTTCAGCACGGCCGACAGCTGGAGGCGGATCTGCTTCTGCTGGTGCGGCGGGAAGACCGCGATGATGCGGTTGATCGTCTCCGTCGCGTCCATCGTGTGGAGGGTCGAGAGGACGAGGTGCCCCGTCTCGGCGGCGACGAGCGCGGTTTCCACGGTCTCGAAGTCGCGCATCTCGCCGACGAGGATGACGTCGGGGTCCTGCCGGAGGGAGGCGCGAAGGGCCGAGGAGAACGAGCGGGTGTCGACCTCCAGCTCGCGCTGGTTGACGATCGACTTCTTGTCGCGGTGGAGGAACTCGACCGGGTCCTCGACCGTCATGATGTGCTCGGCCCGCGTCGAGTTGATGTAGTCGATCATGGCCGCCAGGCTCGTCGACTTGCCCGAGCCGGTCGTCCCCGTGACGAGGATCAGGCCCCGCGTCTCCTCGCAGATCTTCTCGATGACGGGCGGGAGGAGGAGGTCGCGGACGGTCAGGATCCTCGCCGGGATGACGCGGCAGACGAGGCCGACCGTGCCGCGCTGCTGGAAGATGTTGCAGCGGAAGCGGCCGAGGCCGGGCACCGAGTAGGCGATGTCGATCTCGAAGTTGTTCTTGAACTTCTCCTTCTGCCGGGACGACATGATCGAGAAGGCCATCGCGATCGTGTCTTCCTGCATCAGGCGCTTCATGTCGACGAGGGGGATCAGGTCTCCGTCGACGCGGATGATCGGGTGGGCACCGACCTTCACGTGGAGATCCGAGGCCTTGCGCTCGACCGCGATCTTGAGGAGGTCGTTGATGTGCATACCGGGGATCTCCTCTCTGGGGCCCGCCGAAGAAGTCGATCTGTCCCGAGGATAGGCTCGCAGAAAGGCCCGGTCAACGACCGGACGGAACGCGGTGAGGCGCTAAGATCGCGCGCCATGTCTCTCCCTCCCGACGACGTCTCCGCGGTCCTTCTCGCGGCGGGCGCCTCGACGCGGTTCGGAAGCCCCAAGATGCTCGTGGACGTCGAGGGGGAGCCCCTCGTCCGCCGCGTCGCCCGCTCGTTCGTGGCGGCCGGCTTCGTCGAGGTCTCCGTCGTCCTCGCCCCCGACGCCCGCGCGCTCGCCGCCGCCCTCGAGGGGCTCGGCGTGATCGTGGCCGTCAACCCGAGGCCCGGAGACGGGATGCTCTCCTCGGCCCAGGCGGGGCTCTCGGCCCTCACCTCGGGGTGCGGACGGGTCGCGATCTCCCCTGCCGACCTCCCGGGACTGACGGCGCCGGTCCTGAGACGGCTCCTCGGGGGCCTCCCCCCGGCCCGGCCGGGCGCCGTCGCCGTTCCGACCGCCCTCGGCCGCCGCGGGCACCCGCTCGTCATTCCCGCCGGGCTCGTGGCCCGTCTCCTCTCCTGGGGGCCGGAACGCCGCCTGTCGGACCTCCTGCACGAGACCGGCGTCACGGTCGACGAGGTGCCCGGCTTCGGTCCGGAGGTCCTCCGCGACGTCGACGTTCCGGCCGATCTCGCGGAAGCGCTCCGGTAGGCCGGGGCGTCAGGCGGCCACGCCCGCGCCGACCGGCGTGAGCCAGCCGAACCGGTCGTCCACCTTCCCCTCCACGATCGCGAAGAAGGCCTCCTGGATCCTGGCCGTGAGCGGACCGCAACGACCGGCGCCGACGACGATCCGGTCGACGGAGCGGATCGGGGTGATCTCCGCCGCCGTTCCGCTGAAGAAGAGCTCGTCGGCCACGTAGAGCATCTCCCGGGGGATCGCCCTCTCCTCGACGGTGACCCCCATCTCGGCCGCGAGCTGGAGGACCGACTGCCGGGTGATGCCGGGCAGGGCCGACGACGAGAACGGCGGCGTGTAGACGCGCCCCTTCCAGACGACGAAGAGGTTCTCGCCCGAGCCCTCGGAGACCCGTCCGGTGTCGTCGAGCGCGATCCCCTCCTCGTAACCGTTGACGAGCGCCTCCATCTTGATGAGCTGGCTGTTGGCGTAGTTCGCCGTCGACTTGGCCATCGCCGGCATCGTGTTGGCGCCGAGCCGCGTCCAGGACGAGCAGCAGACGTCGACCCCCTTCTCCATCGCCTCGGGGCCGAGGTACTTGCCCCACGGGTAGCAGCCGATCATCACGTCGACCGGGTTCGGGAAGGGGTTCACACCGAGCATCCCGAAGCCCCGGTACGCCAGCGGGCGGATGTAGCAGGCCCGGAAGTCGTTGGCCCGGATCGTCTCCAGCGTCGCCGCCCTGAGCTGGTCCATCGTGTAGGGGATCTCCATCCGGTACATCTTCCCGGACCAGAAGAGGCGGTCGAGGTGCTCGTCGAGGCGGAAGACCTCCGGCCCGCGCGCCGTCTCGTAGCACCGGATCCCCTCGAACACGCCCGATCCGTAGTGGAGAGCATGCGTGAAGACGTGCACTTTCGCGTCGGCGAAGTCCACGAGCCTGCCGTTCATCCAGATCTTCTTGACGTCCTCGAAACCCATCGGCCCCTCCTCCCACGGGATGATAGCCGCGGAGGCCCCGTCGGCGGGCTCACGGAACGTCGTCGTCGACCAGGCGCGCGAGGGCGGCGACCACGGCCGTCTCGAGCCGGAGGATTCGGCCTCCGAGCCCGAGGGGAAGCGCCCCGGCGGCGTCGAAAAGCAGCTCCTCGGAGGCGTCGAAGCCCCCCTCGGGGCCGATGGCCACGAAGAGGTCGTCCTCCTGGCACGCCGCGCGCCCCGATGAAGGAGCCCCCGGCCGGGCCACGAGGAGCCGGCCCCGGACCCGGGACAGCGCGTGTTCGAGGGTCACGGGGCCCGCGACGCTCGGCACGACGGTCCGGTCGCACTGCTTCACGGCCTCCGCGGCGATCCGCGCGAGCCTCTCGAGCCGCGCGCCGGCGGCCGCGACGTGCGCGCGCTGCGAGCGGGCCGCCGCGACGAGGAGGAACGCGGCGGCGCCGCACTCGGTCCCCTTTTCCACGGCCCACTCGACGCGGGCCGGCTCGCCGACACCGAGGAGGACCGTCACCCGCCCGTGCGGCTCTCCGCGCGCCGGCAGGAGCCCCGTCACCACGACCCCCCGGCCCCCGGCAGAGAGGACGGCCGCGGCCCGGCCGCCGTCGCCGTCGAGGAGGATGACCTCCGTTCCCGGGGCCACACGCGAGACCTTCAGGTGCCTCGCCTCGGCCTCCGACAGCGGCACGCGCCCGCCGGCCGCGAGAACGGCCCCCGGGACGATCACGCGCGGAGGCGCGCTCACTCCCGCACCGAGAGCGTGCCGAGCCACTCCCCTTCGGACGCGAGCTGCCGCGGCCTCACGCCCGCGGCCGCAAGGAGACCGAGGAACTCCTCCTCGCACGCCACGAGCTGGCCGGCCGTCACGAGGAGGCCGCCCGGCGGAAGGAGCGCCGCGAGCGCGGGCAGGAGGGGTCCGACCTCTTCCTGCAGCATGTTCGCCACGACGAGGTCGAACCTCGCCGAGGGCGCGAGGCTCGCGAGAAGCCCTCCCCAGAAGGCACAGCCGTCGATGCCGTTCCTCCGGGCGTTCACACGGGAAGCCAGCGGCGCCTCGAGGTCGAGGTCGAAACCGAACGCCCGCCGGGCCCCCGAGGCCCGGGCCGCGAGCGCGAGGGTTCCCGCGCCGCACCCGACGTCGAGGACCGTGCCCCCCGCAGGAACCGAGTCGAGGAGCAGCCGGAGGGCGAGACGCGTCGACTCGTGCGAGCCGGTCCCGAACGCCCGCTCGGCCGGAAGGAAGAGGCGGAGCCGGCTCCCGGGGTCCGCCGAGGGGGGGTCGTGGGGGTCGAGGACGACCCGCCCCGCGGCGACCGGCCGCTGGAGGGCCGCCGCCTCGGCGACCCAGTCCCTCTCGGGCTCGAGCCCGCTCGCGAGGATCTCGACCCCTGCGGCGCTGAGGCCCGCCGTCGCCGCCTCGGCGTCCTCCCCGGAGACCCAGACCGAGAGCCTTCCCTCGCGGACGGTCCACGACGCGAGGAGGTCGGCGAGCGCCTCCTCGAGGGCCGGCTCGTCGGCGGGGTCGAGGTCGATCCGAAAGGCCGGGCCCATCCGTCGATCAGGCGGAGAAGAAGTCCCGGAGCTTCTCCAGGAAGCCCTTCTCCTCGCGCGTCGGGCATCCCGGCTCGTCCTTCAGGACTTCGGCCAGCTTCTGGACCGCCTTTCGCTGCTCCGAGGAGAGCTTCTTCGGGACGCGGATGGTCACGACGACGTGCTGGTCCCCGCGCCCTCGCCCGTCGACCCTCGGGACGCCCTTTCCCCGGAGGGTGAAGACCCGGCCGGCGGACGTCCCCGCCGGGATCTCGAGCTCCTCGTCGCCGTGGATCGTCGGGACGGTGCAGGTCCCGCCGAGGACCACGACGGGGTACGGGACCGCCCACGCCAGGAGGACGTCGTAGCCCTCGCGCCGGAACTGCGCGTGAGGCTCCACCGAGAGGACGACGTACAGGTCGCCCCGGTGGCCCCCGGCGCGGCCGTGATTTCCCTCGCCCGCGAGCCTCAGCCGCGCGCCCGAGTCGACGCCCGCCGGGATCGCGATCGTGAGGGTCCGCTCCTTGAGGACGCGCCCCTCTCCCTTGCACTCGTGGCAGGGGTCTTTGACCTTCTCGCCGGCCCCCTGGCACTCGGGACAGGGGCGTTCCATCGCGAAGAAGCCCTGCCGGTACTGGACCCGGCCCCTGCCCCGGCAGACGCCGCACGGAACGGCGCCGCTCCCGCCCTTTCCGCCGCTCCCGTGGCACGGGTCGCAGCGTTCGAAACGGCGCATCGGAAGGCTCTTCTCGACGCCGAAGGCCGCTTCCTCGAACGTCAGGGCCAGGTCCGCACGCAGGTCCTCGCCGGGCTGCTGGCGCCCCCTGCGGCCGCCTCCGAACCCGAAGCCGAAGAAGTCCCCGAGGATGTCGGCGAAGTCGACGAAGGCGTTCGGGTCGAAGCCCCCGGGCGTTCCCCTGAGCCCCTCGTGGCCGAACCGGTCGTAGCGGGACCGCTTCTCGGGGTCGGAGAGGACCGCGTAGGCCTCCGCCGCCTCCCGGAACTTCTGCTCGGCCTCGGAGTTGCCGGGGTTACGGTCGGGGTGGTGGCTCAGGGCCAGCTTGCGGTACGCCGACTTGATCTGGTCGGTCGTGGCGTCGCGGGCAACGCCGAGGACCTCGTAGAGGTCGCGGGATGTCGTGCTCACCTCGGGCCTTTCGGGGCTATTCCTTCTCGGGCTTCTCGCTCTTGTAGAGCATGGCCGCCGTGAGGAGCCGCGAGACTCCCTGCATGTCGAGGAGGGCGTTGTCGATCTCGCCTCTCTCCTCGGCCGTGAGGGTCTCGCGGGCGTGCTGCAGGGTCCGCGCGATCCGGTCGCGCTCGTCGTTGCCGAGGAGCTTGCCGAACTCGCGGAAGACCCGTTCGTTGCCGGTGATCTGCCCTTCCAGCTTGTTCTTGAGCTGGCGGACGGCCTTGCGCTTCTGGTCGGCGAGCTTGTTCTCCTCGGCTTCCTGGATGATCTGGTCGATCTCGCCCTGCGACAGGCCGCCCGCCGGGTTGATCTGGACCCCCTGCGCCCGGCCCGTCGCCATGTCGCGGGCGGAGACGTTGACGATCCCCGACGAGTCGATCGCGAACGTCACCTCGATCTGGGGGACGCCCCGGGCGGCCGGCGGGATGCCGACGAGGTCGAACTTCCCGAGGGACTTGTTCTCCCGTGCGATCTCGCGCTCCCCCTGGAGGACGTGGATCTCGACGACCGACTGGTTGTCGCTGACGGTCGTGAAGACCATCGAGTTCTTCGTCGGGATCGTCGAGTTGCGCTCGATGAGCTTGACGAAGATGCCGCCGTGGGTCTCGACACCGAGGGAGAGGGGCGTGACGTCGAGGAGAACGACGTCCTTGATCTCGCCCTGCAGGACCCCCGCCTGGATGGCCGCGCCGACGGCGACGACCTCGTCCGGGTTGATCGACCGGTTCGGGGGCCTCCCGAAGATCGACTCCACCATTTCCTGGACCTTCGGGGTCCGGGTCTGGCCGCCGACGAGGATGACGTTGTCGACCTGGTCGGGGGTCAGCCCCGCGGCCTCGAGGGCGTTGCGGCACGGACCCGCCGTCCGCTCGATCAGCCCCGCCACGAGGGCCTCGAACTGCTCGCGCGTCAGGACCCGGTTGATGTGCTTCGGGCCGCCGGCGTCCGACGCGATGAAGGGCAGCCCGATCGTCGTCTCCTGCGTCGTGGAGAGCTCGCATTTGGCCTTCTCCGCCGCCTCCTTGAGGCGCTGGAGTGCGAGGCGGTCCTGCCGGAGGTCGATTCCCGTCTGGACGAGGAAATCGGCGAGGAGCCAGTCCATGATGGCCCGGTCGAAATCCTCCCCGCCGAGGTAGGTGTCCCCCGAGGTCGAGAGGACCTCGAACATCCCCTGGTCGATCTTGAGGATGGAGATGTCGAACGTGCCGCCGCCGAGGTCGTAGACGGCGATCGTCTCGTTCTTGCGCCCGCGCTCGAGCCCGTAGGCGAGCGAGGCCGCCGTCGGCTCGTTGATGATCCGGAGGACCTCGAGCCCGGCGACCCGCCCCGCGTCGCGCGTGGCCTGACGCTGCGAGTCGTCGAAGTAGGCGGGGACGGTGATGATCGCCTCCCGGACCTCCTCCCCCACGGCCTCCTCGCAGAACTCCTTGAGCTCGCGGAGGACGAAGGCGGCGATCTCCTCGGAGGCGTAGTCGCGGTCGCGGACCCGGATCTTCACGTCGCCGTTCGGGGCGGGGACGATCGGGTAGGAGAGGTGCTCCCGCGCGTGGCGGATCTCGGCGTCGTCCCACTTCCGGCCGATGAGACGCTTCACCGCGTAGATCGTCTGCGTCGGGTTCGTGATGGCCTGCCGCTTGGCGATCTGCCCGACGAGACGCTCGCCGTCCTCCGTGAACGCGACGATCGAGGGGGTGGTCCTCGCCCCCTCGCGGTTCGCGATGACCTGCGGCGCCCCGAGCTCGATGACGGCCGCGCAGGAGTTGGTCGTCCCGAGGTCGATGCCTATGACCTTGCCCAATCTCTACCTCCCGTGAGCTCCGCGCTCACGCCTCCTCGGCGGGAGCGGCTGGAGCCGCGGACACCTTGACCATGGAGGGGCGCAGCAGCCTGTCGTTCAGGACGTAGCCCTTCTGCAGGACCTCGAGGACGGTCCCTGGGGGGGCGTCGGCCGACTCCTCGCGCATCATCGCCTCGTGGAACTGCGGGTCGAACGGCGCCCCGAGCGCCACGATCTCGGTCACGCCGTACTTCCTGAGGACCTCGACGAGCTGCCGGGCGATCATCTCGACCCCCGTCCGGAACTCGTCGGAGCCCGATGCGGAAGCGTGGGTGAGGGCGCGCTCGAAGTTGTCGAGGACGCCGACGAGGTCGCGCATCGTCTCCGTCAGCGCGAACCGCGTGTAGTCGGCCTTCTCGCGCTCCGACCGGCGCTTGAGGTTCTCGAAGTCGGCAGCCTTCCTGAGGAGCGCCTCCCGGAGCCTCCCCGACTCCTCCTCGGCGCGCAGCGCCCGCTCGGATTCCTCCGCGAGCCTCTCGGCCGGGACGGACTCTTCCTGCGGCGCCGGGGACGGGGGGGCATCCGTCACGGGCCGGATGCCGTGAGGCGCCGTCTTGTGCCGTTCCTCCACGGCCGCAACGGCCCTCTCCGCCGCCTCCAGGGCGTCGGCGACGTCGTCCGGACCGCCGTCCTCGTCCAGGTAGACGACCTCGTCTTCCGGCGGGACCGGGCGTCCGTCCTTCTCGGCCATCACACACCCTCCGAAAGGCGCTTCGTCACGTAGCGCCCGAGCTCTTCGACCAGCGGGACCACCCGAGGATATTCCATCCTCCGCGGACCGATGACCCCGAGGGCCCCGAGCACCCGGTCACCGCTCCGGTAAGGCGTGACCACGACGGCCGTACGTGTCTCCTCGGTGAAAGCAGAATCGGATCCGATGAGGACGGCGGCCTGGTCGCCCCCGGCCAGGCAGTCGGTGAGGAGGTCGACGAGTCGCGCCTCCTCCTCGAGCGCCCGGTACATCTTCCGGAGCGAGTCGACGTCGCGCTGGAACTCCGGCTTCTCGAGCATCGTCCCGGCGCCCTCGACGACGAGGGTCTCCCCGCCCGGCCGCTCGTCGGCGAAGACCCGTCGGGCCAGCTCGAGGGCGCGGGCGATCTCCGCGTCGAACCGGACCTTCTCCTCCTGGAGCTGGGACAGGAGGAGGGCACGGATCTCGAGGAGGGTCCGGCCGGCGTAGTCGGCGGTCAGGCGGTTCGAGACGGCGTGGAGGTCCTCGGGCGAGTAGTCGTCCCTCGTCTCGATCAGGCGGCTCCCGACGAGCCCCTCGCCGGAGACGGTCACGACGACGACCCGGCGCTCTGCGACGCGTGTGAAGTGGACCGACCTGAGGACGACGTGAGCGGAGTCGGGAACCGCCACGACGGCGACCTCCCCGGTGAGCTCCGTCAGGATCCGTGAGGTGGCGTGCAGGAAGCGCTCGAGCTCGAACGGCTCCGACCGGAGCCCGCTCTCGATCTTCGCCTTCTCCGCCAGCCCGGGCGGCCGCACCGTCATCAGCTCCCGGACGTAGATCCGGTACCCGAGGTCGGTCGGCACCCGGCCCGCCGACGCGTGAGGATGGGTCAGGTACCCGAGTCCCTCGAGGTCGGCCATCGCATTCCGGAGGGACGCCGAGGAGAGGGTGAAGCCCCCGCTCTGCGTCAGCTCCCGGGAGGAGACGGGCGCCGCGCTCCTGATGTGGGCCCCCACGACGGACGCGAGAACCTCACGCGACCGCTGGTCGAGCTGACTCCAGGCGCCGATCATCCCGTCGATCCCCCCTCCCGTGCGCTAACGTACGCCGACCGGAACCCGGGCGCTCCGGCACCTTCGAGGAGACCCCGGGCCAGCCCGTCGACGCTGCGACATGATAGCAGTCAGGCCTCTGCCATTCCCCGCCGTCGTCGTCGGCCGAGGACGCCTCGGCCGGGCGCTGGCCTCGGCTCTCGGCGAGGCCGGCTTCCCGCCTTCCGTCGTCGGCGGGCGGGAGGGGGCCGCGGAGCCGGAGAAGGTCGTCCGGGCCGTCCGGGGGGCCGGCCCCGCCGCCGTCCTCCTCCTCGCCGTCCGGGACGACGCCCTCGCGGGCCTGGCAGAGCGCCTCGCCGTCACCCTCCCTGCGATGCCGCCGGGGGCCGCCGTCCTCCACTTCTCCGGCGCGCTCGGCTGCGAGATCCTCTCTCCCCTGTCGGCCACGGGCCTGCCGGTGGGCACGTGCCACCCCCTCCAGACCTTCACGGGCGCCCCCGGGGACGCCGCCCGTTTCGACGGCGCCACCTTCGCGGTGGACGGCGACGGCGACGGCAGGGCCGCCGCCGAGCGGCTCGCCGTCGCCCTGGGTGGGAACCCCGTCCCGGTCCTCCCGGGCGCCCGCAGTCTTTACCACCTCGCGGCCTCGCTCGGGGCCAACGGCCTGACGGGCCTGGTGGCGGCCTCCCGGGACGCACTCGTCGCGGCGGGGTTCGACCCCGGCGAGGCTCTCGGGGCGCTCGGGCCGCTCCTGCGGGCAGCTCTCGAGGAAGCGCTTCGGCTCGGACCCGAGGCCGCTCTCACGGGACCCGCGGCGCGCGGCGACGAGGCGACGATCGAGCGCCACCGCCGGGCGATCCTCTCGTGGGACGCCGACCGGGCGGGACTGCTCGAGGCGCTGCTCCGGGAGCAGCGCCTCCTCGCCCGGCGGAGGCGGGACGGGGCCGGATGGTAGAATCTCCCGTTCACTGACGAGGAGGCCGCAAGGGTCCGCGACCAAGAGATGGTTTTCTTCAACTACGCCACCATGCAGATGGCCGCCAAGATCGTCTACTACGGTCCTGGCCTGTGCGGGAAGACGACCAACCTCCACGTCATCTACGGGCGAACCGCCCCCACGGCCCGGGGCGAGATGGTCTCCCTCGAGACCGAGACCGACCGGACGCTCTTCTTCGACCTCCTTCCGATCGACGTCGGGGTCATCGGCGGTTTCAAGACCCGGCTCCAGCTCTACACGGTCCCGGGCCAGGTCTTCTACAACACGACGAGGAAGCTCGTCCTGAAGGGCGTCGACGGGATCGTCTTCGTCGCGGACTCCCAGCGCCCGATGCTCGAGCCCAACAAGGAGAGCTTCCGGAACCTGCGCGAGAACCTCGCGGAGATCGGCCTCGTCGTCGAGGACATCCCGGTCGTGCTCCAGTACAACAAGAGGGACCTCTCCAACATCCTCTCCGTCGAGGAGCTGAACGCGGCGCTGAACCCGGAAGGCCGGTTCGAGTCGTTCGAGGCCTCGGCCGCGACCGGAATGGGCGTCTTCGAGACCCTCAAGGGGATCTCCAAGCTGACGCTCCGCGCACTTCGTTCGCGCATGACGGGGGAGGTCCGCCGCCCCGCGGTCTTTGCCGCCCCCGCCACGCCGCCCGGGAGCGTCGCGGCCCCGGCCGCTCCCCGCGCCCCTTCCGGCGCCTTCCCGATCCCCTCCAGGGAGACGCGCGAGACACCGCCCCCCTCGAGCGGGACGCTCGAGAGGCTCGCGAAGTTCGCCGAGATCGCCCAGCTGGGAGCGGCCGTGAGCGAAGGCGCCTCGCCGGCGACGCCTCGCCCCGGGCCCGCCGAGACCCCCGCGCCTCAAGCCGACGCGGCGTCTCCGGCGGCGGAGGCGCCCGCGGCCCGCCCGGTCGAGGAGCCCGTCGCGGACATCAGCTTCGGCGAGTCGGCGGGCCCGGCTCCCGCGCCCGCCGAGCCCGCCGTCAAGCACGTGAAGGTCCGCTCCAGCATCGACATCCTCTCGGAGCTCGACAAGCTCCGGAAGCTGTCGACGCAGAAGACGGCCGCGTCCCCGGGCCAGCCCCCCCGAACCGAAGGCGGGCGCCCGCGGGCCTCGGGCGTCTCGATCGACGACCTCCTCGCCTCGAACCTGAACCACAAGAAGGACGTCACACGGTCCTTCGACTTCACCGTGCCCCAACAGGTGCTGGGAAGGAGCCGACAGGTGACGATCGAGCTGAAGTTCACCGACGGGACGGGCAGCCATCTTCCGACCGAGAGCAGCTTCTCCATCGACCTTGCGAGCTCGACCGACCTCCGGAAGCTGCTGCTCTCCCTCCGGTTCAACGTGCAGGCGGAGTGACGGGAAAAGTGAAGGAAACGACACCGCAGAGGGCCCGCTCCCGGGACGGCTTCCGGGGACGCGCCCTCGCCATCGGCCTTCTCGCCCCACTCGTCGCCGCCGGCTGCTCGACGACGACCCCCGCGCCCGCTCCGACGCCCGTCGTCGCGGCGGCCGACGTCGAAGACCCGGCGAGCCCGGCTGCCGACCCCCGCCAGGAGGCGAGCGACCGGTTCCACCGGGGCAAGTCGCACGCCCTCGCGGGAGACGTCGACTGCGCCCGCCTCGAGTTCGAGGCGGCGCTCGAGGGCTTCCGCGCCGCGATGCGCCCGGGCGATTCCGGCGACCTCGCGTTCGCCGGTCACCTCTGGGACAGCGTGCAGCTCTACGATGCGATCCCGGGAGAAGAGGAAGACGAGGGAGCCGGGGACCCCGGGCAGCGCGACGGCCTGATCGCCCTCGACCCGGCGACGCCGTCGGCCGACGAGGTCGCCGTGGCCCGCCGCGAGATCGAGGAGGCGGGATCGTCCGTCACCTTCGACGTGCCCATCGAGGTGAACGAGGCGGTCCTGAACGCCGTCGCGTACTACCAGTTCCGGACGCCGAAGGCCTTCGCCTCGGCCCTGCAGCGGAGCGGCCGCTACCTCCCCCTCATGCGCTCGATCCTCCGCGAGGCCGGCCTGCCCGAGGACCTCGTCTACATCGCGATGATCGAGTCGGCCTTCAAGGCGAAGGCCCACTCGCGGGCCGCCGCGAAGGGGTACTGGCAGTTCATCGCGGGGACCGGTCGACGCTACGGCCTGAAGACCACTCGCGACCTCGAGGAACGAAGCGACCCGGTCAAGTCGACCCGGGCCGCCGCGGCCTATCTCCGCGACCTCTACGAGATGTTCGGCGACTGGTACCTCGCGATGGCGGCGTACAACGCCGGAGAGGGGCGCGTCCTTCGCGGCCTCCAGCGGACGGGGTCGAGGAACTACTGGGAGCTTCGCGAGGCGAACGCCCTCCACCGGGAAACCCGGGACTACGTCCCGTTCTTCATCGCGACGACGCTCATCGCCAAGGACCCGGCCCGGTTCGGATTCGACGTCGTGCCCGACCCCCCGCTCGAGTTCGACGTCGTCGAGGTGCCCCGCCCCGTGGAGCTGGCCCGGGTCTCGCGGGAGCTCGGCGTGACCCTGGAGACCCTCCGAGGCCTGAACGGAGAGCTCGTGGGACGCAACACGCCCCGCGGCTTCAAGCCCTACCCGCTGAGGGTTCCGAAGGGCGCCGGGCCCGTCCTCTCCGCGCGCCTCTCGGCCATCCCCGCGGCCCCCGAGATCTACGAGCAGACGGTCACCGTGCGGAAGGGCGACACCCTCGGCCGGCTCGCAGCCCGCTACAAGGTGAGCGTGGCCGAGATCCAGAAGGCGAATCGCCTCGGCCGGAAGACCACGGTCCGGATCGGCCAGCGACTCGTCGTCCCGACCCGCGCGCCGGCCGCGCGAGCGGCCGCCCCGCAGCTCGCCGAGGCCGCCGAGACGGCCGGAGTCGTCGAGCCGGCACGGGGCGAGGTCCGCGCGCTGCCGTCGCCGGCCGCCGCCGTCGTCGACGCCGCCTCCCTGGGCCCGGACGTCACCGTCGCGGTACCCCTCGCCCGGGATCTCGCTCCCCAGCCCACGCGCGTCGCGATCCCCGCCAGCGGATTCGAGGACGTTGCGCCGCCCGCCTCCCGCAACGCCCGGTCGGAAGCGAAGGCGGCCCCCGCACGGCGAGCCCCCAGGACTCACACGGTCCGCAAGGGAGACACGCTTTACCGGATCGCGAACCGCTACGGCGTCAGCCTCGAGGAGCTTCGGAAGGCGAACCGGATCGGCCGCCGGAGCAGCGCGATCCGGCCCGGCCAGCGTCTCGCCCTCCCCGAGTCCCCGGCTCGCTGAGCGGGACCGGATGACCGTCGCGAGGGCCTTCAGCGCTGCCCTCGTGGGGCTCGAGGCTCGCCCCGTCGTCGTCGAGGCCGCGCTCGGCGCCGGGTTGCCCGGCCTGACCGTCGTCGGGCTCGGGGACGTCGCCGTTCGCGAGAGCCGGGAACGGATCCGCTCGGCCCTCCGGCAGATCGGGCTTCCCCTGCCCGGCAGGAACGTCGTCGTGAACCTCGCGCCCGCCGACCTCCCCAAGAGCGGAACCGGCTTCGACCTCGCCATCGCGCTCGCGATCCTCGCGGCGAGCGGTGACGTCCCGGCGGCGGGGCTCGAGGGAACGACCCTCGCCGGCGAGCTCGCCCTCGACGGCTTCGTCCGGCCGGTCCCCGGCATCCTCTCCATCGCCGAGTGCGCTCGGGCCGAGGGCCGCTCGAGGCTCGTCGTCGCCCCGGAGAACGCCGCGGCGGCCGCGGCCGTCCCGGGAATCGTCGTCTTCCCCGCGCCCCACCTCGGAGCCGTCGTGGCTCACGTTGCAGGTCGGGAGCTCCTCGCGCACTTCGACGCGCCCCCCTGGGAAGACCCCGTCAACGGGGAAGAGCCGGACCTCTCCGATGTCCGGGGCCAGGCCCTGGCGCGGCGCGCCCTGGAGATCGCCGCCGCCGGCGGGCACAACGTCCTCCTGTCGGGACCGCCGGGCTCGGGCAAAACGATGCTCGCGAGGCGCCTCCCCGGGATCCTTCCCCCGCTCGCACCCGAGGAGGCCCTGGAAGCGACGAGGATCTGGAGCGCCGCCGGCCGCCTGCCCGCCGGCTCCGGCCTCCTGCGAACCCGGCCCTTCCGTTCCCCCCACCACGGCGCCTCGGCCGCGGCCCTGTCTGGAGGGGGCGCGGACCCGCGTCCGGGGGAGCTCTCTCTCGCCCACCACGGCGTCCTCTTCCTCGACGAGCTCCCCGAGTTCCGCCGCGACGCCCTCGAGATGCTCCGCGAGCCGCTCGAGGACGGGGTCGTCCGGGTCACGAGGGCGGCCGGCAGCCGCTCCTTCCCCGCCCGCTTCCTCCTCGTGGCCGCGATGAACCCCTGCCCCTGCGGATTCCGGGGGGACCTGCGCAGGGAGTGCACATGCTCGGAGCACGACGTGGCCCGCTACCGCAGGAAGGTCTCGGGGCCGCTCCTGGATCGTATCGACCTGCACGTGGAGGTCCCCGCGCTCCACTCCACCGACCTTTCGGGCGAGCGGGCGCCGGAATCGTCGGCGAAGGTCAGGGAGAGGGTGATCCTGGCGCGGGGGAGGCAGGTGGAGCGCACCGGGGACGCCCGGCTCACCAACGCCGCCCTCTCCCCGTCGCGCCTCCGGAGCGCGTCGCGCCTCCACCCGGAGGGGACGGCGATGCTCTCGCGCGCGATGGACCGCCTGGGCCTCTCGGCCCGGGCCCATCAGCGCGTCGTCCGGGTGGCCCGTTCCATCGCGGACCTCGAGGGGGCGACCGGTACGTCGGCAGGCCACGTCGCGGAGGCGCTGCGTTACCGCCCTGCGGCCTCGCCGCACCCGCGGTGAAGCCAGAAGCGACTGTTCACAAAGGGTTTACGCAACCCGAATCTTTCGCTTGACGGGAGGCGTCGCGCCTATACACTTCCCGCGTCGCCTCTCGGAAACGGGGGGCATTTTTCCGGAACGCCCGGAGAGACCGTTGACGCGAAAGCAGCACACGATCATCGTCGTTCCGCACGCTCGCGCGCGATTTCGCCAGTTCCAGGTGACGTCCCGGCTGCTCTGGAGTGTCGGAATCGCCGTATCGCTTTCGCTCGTTCTCGGCATGGTCTTCGGCGTACTCTGGATCCAGTCGATCCGGAAGAACCGTGAAGTCTCCACGCTCGTCGCCGAGAACCAGGACCTCAGGGGACGGACGAAGACGCTCAACGAGAAACTCGAGTCGCTCGAGAAGCTCCTCGCGGAGTTCGAGGAACGGACCCGCAGGCTGTCGATCGTCGCCGGACTCTCGGGCATCGACGACTCCGGGACGGGCGGCGTCGGCGGCCTCACCGCCCTGCCGGCCGACACCACGAGCCAGAGCGAGGCCGTCCTCGAGGAGACGTCGCGGCGAGGCCTCCTCCTCTCCGGCCGCCTCGGAAAGGTCGAGGAGAGCCTCTCGCTCCAGGCCGACCGGCTCGCGCTCACGCCGACCCTCGCTCCCACGGTCGGGGTCCTCACGGCGGGCTACGGCCTTAGGTCCGACCCGTTCACCGGCCGGCAGGAGTTCCACATGGGCATCGACATCTCCTCCCCGAAGGGCGGGAGGATCGTGGCCCCGGCGAGCGGCACGGTCGTTCGCGTGAGCTGGGAGAGCGGGTACGGGAGGGTCGTCGAGATCGCGCACGGCTTCGGCGTCCGGACGCTCTACGCCCACCTCGAGGCGCCGCGGGTCGTCGAAGGCCAGAGGGTCCGCCGCGGCGACCTCGTCGGCCTCGTCGGGTCGACGGGCCGTTCGACAGGCCCTCACCTCCACTACGAGGTCCAGGTCGGCGGCAAGCCGGTCAACCCTCTCGACTACGTCCTGAACGCCTTCTGACCGGGTCCGCGGGGCGGCGGGAACCTCACAGCCCCTCTGCTAGGATTCCGTGCTCGCGCCCCCACGGGGCGCCCATGGACGAAAGATGATCATCGACAAGGCACTCTCCAAGGTCTTCGGGACGAAACACGATCGCGACATGAAGGTCCTCACCCCGATGGTCCAGGAGGTGGGGCGGCTCGAACCCGAGCTGGTCGACCTTCCGCTCGACGCCCTGCGGGCACGGATCGGCGAGATCCGGGCCCGGGTCGAGCAGGAGATGAAGGACCTCCCCGCCGACCTGGAAGCCCGGAGGAGCCGGACGCGGGCGATCCTCGACCCGTTCCTTCCCCGGGTCTTCGCCCTCGTGCGCGAGACCGGCAAGAGGGTCCTCGGCCAGCGCCACTACGACGCCCAGCTCCGCGGCGGGGCGGTCCTGCACCAGGGGAAGATCTCGGAGATGAGGACGGGCGAGGGAAAGACCCTCGTCGCGACCCTCCCCGTCACCCTCAACGCCCTGGCCGGGCGGGGCGCCCACGTCGTCACGGTGAACGACTACCTCGCCCGTCGCGACGCCGACTGGATGGGGCGCATCTACACCGCCCTCGGCCTTTCCGTCGGCTGCATCCAGCACGACATGGACGACGCGGCGAGACGCGAGGCGTACCGCAGCGACGTGACCTACGGGACGAACAACGAGTTCGGCTTCGACTACCTGCGCGACAACATGAAGTTCGACATCGGGCAGATGGTCCAGCGGGGGCACGCGTTCGCCCTCGTGGACGAGGTCGACTCCATCCTCATCGACGAGGCGCGGACCCCCCTCATCATCTCGGGACCGTCCGAGGGCGACGTCGACATCTACTACCGCTGCGACCGGATCATCCCGAAGCTCGTCCGCGGCGAGCAGATGAAGGACAAGTACGGCAACAAGACCACGACAGGCGACTACCTCGTCGACGAGAAGGCCCACACCGCGGCCCTCACCGAGGAGGGGGTCTCGAAGTGCGAGCGGCTGCTCGGGGTCGAGAACCTCTACGACCCGACGAACATCGACGTCCTCCACGCCTGCCAGCAGGCCCTCCGGGCCCACACCCTCTACAAGCGCGACGTGAACTACGTCGTCAAGGAGGGGCAGGTCATCATCGTCGACGAGTTCACGGGCCGGCTCATGCCGGGACGCCGCTGGTCCGACGGCCTCCACCAGGCCGTGGAGGCCCGGGAAGGCGTCAAGATCGAGCGCGAGAACCAGACGCTCGCCACCGTCACGCTCCAGAACTACTTCCGGATGTACGACAAGCTGGCGGGCATGACGGGAACGGCCGACACCGAGGCGGCCGAGTTCGACAAGATCTACAAGCTCGACGTCGTCGTCATCCCGACGAACCGGCCGATGGTGCGGCAGGACAACCACGACGTGGTCTACCGGACCGAGCGCGAGAAGTTCGACGCCGTCGTAGAGGAGATCGTCGAGCTCCACGAGAAGAGCCAGCCCTGCCTCGTCGGCACGATCTCGATCGAGAAGTCCGAGCACCTCGCGGCGCTCCTGAAGAAGCGGGGCGTCCCCCACGTCGTCCTGAACGCCAAGTACCACGAGCAGGAGGCCGCCATCGTCGCCCAGGCCGGCCAGCCGGGCCGCGTGACGATCGCCACGAACATGGCGGGCCGCGGCACCGACATCCTCCTCGGCGGCAACCCCGAGTTCCTCGCGAAGCAGCGGAGCAAGGGGAAGACGGTCGAGGAGTACGAGAAGCTCCTGGAGGACGCGAAGGCCGAGTGCGCCGAGGCCCACGAGGAGGTCATCGCCGCCGGGGGCCTCCACATCATCGGCACCGAGAGGCACGAGTCGCGGCGCATCGACAACCAGCTCCGCGGCCGCGCCGGCCGGCAGGGCGACCCCGGCTCGTCCCGCTTCTACCTCTCGCTCGAGGACGACCTCATGCGGATCTACGGGTCCGACCGCCTCTCGGGCCTGATGAAGAGGCTCGGGATGGAGGAAGGGGTCCCGATCGAGCACCGCTGGGTCACCAACTCGATCGAGCGCGCCCAGAAGCAGATCGAGGCGAGGAACTTCGACACCCGCAAGCACCTCCTCGAGTACGACGACGTCATGAACAAGCAGCGGGAGGAGATCTACCGGCTCCGCAAGGAGATCCTCACCGGCGCGCTGTCGCACGAGTACGTCGTCAACCTGGCCGAGGACGTCGCGGAAGACTACGTCGACCGCCACTGCCCTGCCGGCAAGGACCCCTCGGAGTGGGACTGGAACGCCCTCACATCCATCCTCCGCGAGTCCTTCGGGCTCTCTCCCGAGGAGGCGGGCCTCTCGCACGACGACGACAACAACGCCGCCCTCAAGGAGAAGCTGAAGGCCGCCCTGCGGCAGTACTACGAGGGGAAGACGGCGAGGATGGGCTCCGAGGCCATGAAGGACTTCGAGAAGTTCTTCATGCTCCAGAGCGTCGACGCCCTCTGGAAGGACCATCTCCTCGCCCTCGATCACCTCAAGGAGGGGATCGGCCTGCGCGGCTACGGCCAGCGGGACCCCCTCATCGAGTACAAGAAGGAGTCCTTCACGCTCTTCGAGGCGATGAAGGAGGCGATCGAGGAGCAGATCCTCCAGAACCTCTTCCGGTTCGAGGTGGTGACGCCGGAGGAAGCCGACGCCCGGTTCGCCCCGCCGGCCCCCTCCCCGGCCGGCGAGGAGGAGACCGCCGCGGTGGCGGGAGGCGTCTCGGCGCCGGCCCTCTCCATCCGGGCCTCCGCCGAGCTGGAGCGGAGGGCGCAGAAGCAGAGGCGGGAGATGACGTTCCAGGGGGCGTCGGACCCGACGGCCGGTGGCGACTTCCGGGTCGACACCGTCAAGACGTCGGGCCCGAAGGTCGGGCGCAACGACCCTTGCCCCTGCGGCTCCGGCAAGAAGTACAAGAAGTGCCACGGGGCCTCCGCGGCCGGCTCCTGACCCCCGTCTCCCCCGCTTTTCCCCTCCCGGCCGGGGCCGCGCTCGAAAGCGCGGCCCCGGTCGTGCTATGAAGCGCCATGGCGACCGCCTCTCCGGCCATCCCCCTCGCCCTCACTTTCGACGACGTCCTCCTCGTCCCGTCCCGGTCTTCGGTCCACCCGTCCATGGCCGACCTGAAGACCCACCTCACCGGGGACATCACGCTCAACGTCCCGGTGATCTCCGCGGCGATGGACACCGTGACCGAGGCGCCGCTCGCGATCGCCATCGCCCAGAACGGCGGCCTCGGGATCGTCCACAAGAACCTCTCCATCGCGGGCCAGGCGGCCGAGGTGGACAAGGTCAAGCGCTCGGAGAGCGGGATGATCGTCGACCCGGTCACCTGCCGGCCCGACCAGAAGATCTCCGAGGCGCTCGACGTCATGGCCCGGTTCCGGATCTCGGGCGTCCCCGTCGTCGACTCGACCGGCAAGCTCGTCGGCATCCTGACGAACCGCGACCTCCGTTTCGAGACGCGGATGGACCTTCCGATCTCCGCCCGGATGACGAAGGAGAACCTCGTCACCTGCTCCCCCGGGACGACCCTCGAGCAGGCCAAGCAGCTCCTCCACGAGCACCGGATCGAGAAGCTCCTCGTCGTCGACCGGGCGGGGGCCCTGAAGGGCCTGATCACCGTGAAGGACATCCAGAAGCAGATCAAGTACCCCAACGCCTGCAAGGACTCCCTCGGCCGGCTCCGCGTCGGGGCCGCGGTGGGCGCCGGGGCCGACCTCGTCGACCGCGCCCGGGAGCTGATCGCGGCCAAGGTCGACGTCCTCTGCCTCGACTCCTCTCACGGCCACAGCGAGGGGGTCATGGACGCCCTGAAGACGCTGAAGCGGACGTTCCCCTCGACGCCGGTCATGGCCGGGAACGTAGGGACGGCGGAAGCCACGCGCGACCTGATCCGGTTCGGCGCCGACGCGGTGAAGATCGGCATCGGACCCGGCTCCATCTGCACGACCCGCGTCGTCACGGGAGTCGGCGTCCCGCAGATCCACGCGATCCTCGAGTGCGTGAGGGGCAAGGGGAAGTCGAAGGTCCCCCTCATCGCCGACGGCGGGATCAAGTTCTCCGGCGACGTCACGAAGGCCCTCGCCTTCGGCGCGCAGGCCGTGATGATCGGGAGCCTCTTCGCCGGGACCGACGAGTCGCCGGGCGAGACGATCCTCTACCAGGGGCGGACCTTCAAGGCGTACCGCGGCATGGGCTCTCTCGGCGCGATGACGAAGGGCTCGGCCGACCGCTATTTCCAGAGCGCCGGAGACGAACCGAGGAAGATGGTCCCCGAGGGGATCGAGGGGATGGTCGCCCACAAGGGTCCTCTTTCCGTCCTCCTCGCGCAGATCGTCGGCGGCATCCGCGCCGGCATGGGCCTCTCGGGCGCCCGGACGCTCCCCGAGCTCCGCAAGAAGGCGAAGTTCGTGAGGATCACGTCGGCCGGGCTCAAGGAGAGCCACGTCCACGACGTCATCATCACGAAGGAGGCGCCGAACTACCGGCAGGAGGGCTGACCGGGGCCCTGCGCGTGAGGCCGGCCCTCCTCCCGCGGCGCGGCGCGCCGCCTGGCTACCGCGCCAGGATCCCCTTCACCGCCTCCTCGAGCTCCTTCTTCTGTGCCGCGAACCGCGCGCCGGTGGAAGGGCCGTCGAAGCCGGAATGCGCCTTCACGATCCGGTGGCCGCGGTCGAGGAAGAGCGTCGTCGGGTAGCCCTTCCAACCGTCGAGGAGGTCGATCGGCGAGGAGGCCGAGGCCGCCTTCGTCGTTCCGGCGAAGAGGATCGGGTACGTGATCCCGTGCCTCTCGCGGAACCGCGCGATCTGCCGGAAGCTCCGCTCGGCGTCCTCGGTGTACTCGTACGAGAGAGAGACCACGGCGAGGCCCTTGCCACGGTACCTGCGGTAGATCTCCTCCAGGACGGGCGCCTCGTCGTGACAGTTCGGGCACCAGGACCCGGAGATCGAGATCACGACCGGCCGGTCCCGGAACTCCGGGTCGTCGAGGGAGACGGGCTTTCCCCCTTCGGCCGGATAGGAGAAGCGGACGCGCGCCTCCGGGTCCTTCGCCCGGACGATCGACGCGCCGCCCGGCAGCCACGACGCCGCACCGGCGGCGTCGAGTCGGGTCGCCCTCCAGGGCGTCGGAGCCCCGCTCCTGGTCCGGAACGTACCCGACAGCGAGCCATCCACCCCGAGCGCGCCGTCGAGCCGGTAGACGAAGACCCCGTCGAAGACGGTCAGCACGAGCGTCTTTCCGTCCCAGGTCCCGTGCATCGGCCCGTAGTCGCCGGTCGAGCCGAGGAGGGTCCCCGCGGCGCGCCCCCCGTCCTGCCGGAAAGTCGCGAGGCGCCGGGAGGCCTTCTCCCCCTCCCCCATCTCGACGCCCCAGTCTCCCTCGACGGACGGTGCGCCCTTCGGGGGAGAGGGGACGGCCGGGGCGCTCTTCGTCGCGCGGAACGGGATCTCGATCGTCCCCGACGGGATCGCCCGCAAGAACGTCCCCTTCAGGAGACCTCCTTCGAGCCGTGCCTCCATCCGGGCGTCGTAGTGGGCCAGGTCGAGCGTCAGCGTCCCGCCGGCCCAGCGGACCGACGTGAACCGGCTTTCGGCCGCCCCGTTGAGAAGGGCCCCGGAGAGCTTCCCCGCCTTCGACTCGACCTTCAGGCCGAAGGCGACCTCGAGGCCCGGGGCGGGCTCCAGGGTCGCGTGCCAGAGCCCCGCGGGAGGGGCTCCCTGCGCGACGAGGAGCCGGGAGGCGAGGACCACGGAGGCGAGGAGGGCTGTGCGAAGCGGCGAGCGCATTTCGGAAGGTTAACCCGGCCGGGCTTCCCCGCCCCTCGCCGACGAGGCCCCATGAGGGCGAAGGGGGCGCCGAAGCGCCCCCTTCGAGAAACCGCGGGCCTGGCGGCCCGTCAGTCCATCATGGCGATGATCTGGTCTCCGAACTCGCTGCACTTCACCTCGGTGGCCCCTTCCATGAGCCGGGCGAAGTCGTAGGTCACCTTCCTCGCCCCGATGGCTCCGTCCATTCCCTTGATGACGAGGTCGGCCGCCTCGGTCCAGCCCATGTAGCGGAGCATCATCTCGCCCGAGAGGACGACCGAGCCCGGGTTGACCTTGTCGAGGTCCGCGTACTTCGGGGCCGTGCCGTGCGTCGCCTCGAACACGGCGTGGCCCGTGACGTAGTTGACGTTCCCGCCCGGCGCGATTCCGATGCCGCCGACCTGGGCCGCGAGGGCGTCGGAGAGGTAGTCGCCGTTCAGGTTCAGCGTCGCGATGACGTCGAACTCTTCGGGACGCGTGAGAACCTGCTGGAGCGTGATGTCGGCGATGGCGTCCTTGACGAGGACCTTCCCCGAGGCGAGGGCCGCCTTCTGCTCGGCGTCGGCCGCGGCTCCGCCGGAGTCCTTCTTCGTCCGCTCCCACTGGTCCCAGGTGTAGGTCTCGCCCGGGAACTCCCGCTCGGCGAGCTCGTAGCCCCAGTTCCGGAAGGCGCCTTCCGTGAACTTCATGATGTTGCCCTTGTGGACGATCGTGACGCTCTTCCTCTTGTTCGCGATCGCGTAGAGGATCGCGGCCTTCACGAGGCGCTCGGTGCCTTCCTTCGAGACCGGCTTGAAGCCGATGGCGGCCGTCTCGGGGAAGCGGATCTTCTTGTACATGGCGGGCCAGCCCGCCTTCAGGAACTCGAGCGCCTTCTTCGCGTCCTCGCTCCCCGACTCGAATTCGATCCCCGCGTAGATGTCCTCGGTGTTCTCCCGGAAGATGACCATGTCGACCTTCTCGGGGCGCTTCACGGGCGAGGGGACCCCCTTGAACCAGCGGACCGGCCGGAGGCAGACGTAGAGGTCGAGGAGCTGGCGCAGGGCGACGTTCAGCGAGCGGATGCCGCCGCCGATCGGGGTCGTGAGGGGCCCCTTGATGCCGACGAGGTACTCGCGGAAGGCCTCGACCGTCTCGTCGGGGAGCCAGGTCCCGAGGTTGTCGTACGACTTCTGTCCGGCGAGGACCTCCATCCAGGCGATCTTTCGCTTGCCGCCGTAGGCCTTCTCGACCGCGGCGTCCAGGACACGCACGGAGGCGCGCCAGATGTCCGGCCCCGTGCCGTCGCCCTCGATGAAGGGAATGACGGGGTTGTCGGGAACGACGAGCTTCCCGTCGACGATGTGGATCTTCTCGCCGTTCGGCGGGGCGGGCATTTTCGAGTCGGACATCACGTACCTCCGGGGGGCGGATTCTAGCGGCGTGCGAGCGGCGCGACAAACCGGGAGCCGGGCGCCCCGGCGCCCGGCTCCCGGAGCAGGAATCCTCAGCCCGCGGGCGAGGAGCGGAGCCTTCGCTCGGGCGGGTACGGATAGACGTCGAGCACCTCGCCGGCGGCGTGCCGGCGCTTCATCTCGTTCCAGAAATCCGGCCTCACGAGGTCGCCGTGGGCCTGGGCGAAGAGCCGCCGGAGGGGCGAGGGGAATCCCATGAACGTCAGGAACTCCTCCGGGAAGACGTCGCGCGGGCCGACGTAGAAGGACGGGCCGTCCCCGCCGCCGTCGTCCCCGGCCTCCTCCGGGAGCTCGCGGAAGTCGCAGTCGGTCACCGCGCAGAGCTCGTCGTAGTCGTAGAAGACGACCCGGCCGTGGCGCGTCACGCCGAAGTTCTTCACGAGGAGGTCCCCCGGGAAGATGTTCGTCGACGCGAGGTCGCGCAGGGCGCGGCCGAAGTCGAGGACCGCCTCCCTCACCTTCTCCTCGGGCGCCTCGCGGATGAAGAGGTTCAGGGGCACCACCCGGCGCTCCGTGTAGAGGTGCCGGATGACCACGTCGTCCCCCTGGAGAGACACGGTCTCGGAGCACTCAGTCAGCAGCTCCTCGAGGATGTCGGGAGCGAAGCGGTCCTTCCCGAACTCGAGGAACTCGTACTCCTGGATGTCGACGAGCCGGCCGGCCCGGTCGTGCTCGAAGACGAACTGGTAGCGCTCCTTCACGTGGCCCCGGGTCACGTTCTTCGACGGCCCGAATCGGTCCCGGATGACCTTGAAGACGACGTCGTAGCCGGGCATGGTGAAGACGACCATCACCATCCCCTTCTCGCCGCGCGCCGTCTGGAACCGGTCCCCCGAGCGTTCGAGGTGGCGCAGGAGATCGCGGTACAGCTCGGTCTTGCCGTGCTTGTTGTAACCGAGGGTCACGTAGAGCTCGGCGACCGGCTTCTTGGGGAGGATCGACTTGAGGAACCGGACGACGCCGGCCGGCACCTCCACGTCCACGTGGAAGTAGGAGCGCGTGAAGCTGAAGACGACGGAGATCTCGTCTTCGTCGAGGAGGGCGGCGTCGACCGCGATCCGGCCGTCCGGGTTGACGAGGGCGAGGACGAGCGGCAGAAAGCGCTCTCCGCGGACGACCCGGCCGACGACGTAGGCCCCCTTGCCGCGGAAGAAGACGGGCTCGAGGAGCTCGACGAAGTCGAAGCCCGGGTCTCCCCAGGCGGCCGTCGTCGCGTCGTCCACCGCGCGCGCGACGAGCTCCGCGTCCCTCCCGGCATCCTCCCACGGCATCGCGAAGGTGCAGTCGTCGAGCACCTCGAAGAAGACGGCCCGGGTCGGGAGCGCCCCCGGGTACGTCCTCACGGGGACCGCGCCGGGCGGCGGGAGGCCGGTGTCGCTGCCGAAGTGGACGAACTCCCGCTTCGGGTCGACGCCGACCGTCGTGAAGACCTTCCGCGTGACCGAGTTGAAGAACGTCTCGGCCAGCTCGAGGTCTCCGTGCCCTCCCATCAGCCAGGAGTACTCGCGCTTCATCGCCGTCCAGAGCTCGGGCGACCGGCGCGATTCCCCGAAGACCGCCTCGAGGGAGGCCACGACCCTGCGGACGACGACGGTGTAGAGCGCGAGCCGCTCGGCCATGTCGTGCTGGACGCCGTGCCAGTCGCCGCCGTCGAAGTGGAGGGCGGAACGGCGCGTGATCCGGCGGAAGCCCGAGCGGTACTTCTCGAAGCCCCACTTGACGAGGATGGCGCCCCTGCGGGCGAGGAGGCTCTCGCGCTCGATCACCATCCGCCGAGAATACGGCAGGAGGGAGGTCGTACGGCTTCCGTCAGCCCTCCGTGCGCGGGTCGTCCTCCGCCTCCGGGCCCGGCGGGTCGGCCACGACGCGCCCCCCCCTCACCGTCGCGCCCACGACGATCCCCGCCGCGATCAGGACGACGTTCTTGATGATGTACTGCCCCTCCATCGTCGGCGCGTACGGGATCCGCGTGAAGACCTCTTCCGGGAAGAGGAAGACGGGCGTCAGCGTCCCGGCCATCTGCAGGAAGAGGAGGAGGAGGACCTCCCGGAGCCGGACTCCCAGGAGGAGGCCGATGCCGATGACGCACTCCCAGAGCGCGAGGACCGGGAGCGAAACGCCGGGCGGGACGATCCCGAACGTGAGGACGGCGATCGTCCGCGTCGCCAGCTCCTGCGCGGGGCTGAGGTCGGGGAAGAGCTTGAGTGCCCCGAACCAGAGGAAGACCACCCCGAGGCTGACCCTGAGGAGGACCAGCCCGTGGCGCGCCATCGTCCGCGTGATCCTCACGTCGAGGGCCTCGAGGGCGCGCGGCACGCCCGGGATCACGGGAGCACCTGCCCGGAAGCCTCGGTCGTCGTCAGCTTCAGCCCCACGAGGGAGACCACGAGGAGCGCGAGGAAGAGCACCCTCGCCGGCGAGACCCCCTCCTGGAAGAAGACGATCCCGCAGACGGCTGCGCCGAGCGCCCCGATCCCGACCCAGACGGCGTACGCCGTCCCGAGCGGGATGGTCCTCATCGCCATCGAGAGGAGAACGAAGCTGCAGCACATCGCGACGACGACGAGGGCCGTGATCCCGGGCCGCCGGAAGCCGTCCGAATACTTGAGCCCGACGGCCCAGAACACCTCGAAGAGCCCGGCGAGAAAGAGGAAGAGCCACGACATGGGAGACCACCTTTTCCGCGTCGTCTTGTCCTGACCGGGTACGGCGCGTCTCGTCCGGGCGCCGTGGGGCGGCGCGAGGGAGGTTCTAGCAACTCCGGCGGGACAGGGCAAGGACGCGGCGGAGGACGCGACGGCCGGGCTCTTTCCCCGAACCCGGGCGACTCCGCCCGCGCCCGGCCGCCTACCGCGGCGGGTACCCGGTGATGTCTCGGATCTCCTCGTAGAGCGGCTGCAGCCGCTCGTACATCTTTCGGTAGACGCGCCGGTAGAGTCGGTCGTAGAGCGCCGACGTGGCCGGATCGGGCGCGAAGACGCGGCCGACGCGCGTCATCGCCGCGACGGCGGCCTCGAACGACGGGTGGAGGCCGAGGCCCACGGCGGCGTCGATCGCCGCTCCGAGCCCCGACGCCTCCGGGACGTGTGAGCGCGCGGCCGGGAGGCCGAAGACGTCCGCCGTGATCTGCATCGCCGCGTCGCTCTGCGCTCCCCCTCCGGTCACCCGCAGCTCGGTGATCGGCACGCCGCTGCGCTTCTCCGAACGCTCCTTCCCCTCGCGCAGGGCGTAGGCGAGCCCTTCGAGGATGGCGCGGTAGAGGTGGGCGCGGGTGTGGACGTCGCCGAAGCCGATCACGGCGCCCTTCGCCTCCGGCCCCGGCTTCTTCACCCCCGGGGACCAGTAGGGCTGGAGGACGAGGCCCATCGACCCGGGCGGCACCTTCGAGACGAGGTCGTCGAAGAGGGCCTCGGCCGGTAGACCCCTCTCCATCGCCGCGGCCTCCTCGAGCTGGCCGAACTGCTCCTTGAACCAGGTCACCATCCAGAAGCCGCGGTAGATCTGGATCTCGAGGCTGTGGGCGCCCGGGATCGCCGAAGGATAAGGGGGCAGCAGCGGGAGCGGCTCGACGTAGCGCCGGTGGGTCGTGTTGATCGTGGCGGTCGTGCCGTAGCTCAGGCAGGCGACGTGGGGCTCGAGGCACCCGGCGCCGAGCACCTCGCACGCTTTGTCCGCCGCGGCGGCGATCACGGGAAGCCCTTTCGGCAGGCCCGTCGCCTCCGCGGCCGCCGCGGTCAGCTCGCCGAGCCGCCCTCCCGGAGGCACGAGCTCCGGCAGCTGCTCGCGCCGGACGGGGAGCGCGTCCCACTTCCAGTCGAGCCGCCCCGCCCATCGGAGGCGCCGGTAGTCGAACGGGACGTAGCCGACCTGGCTCCCGGTCGAGTCGACGAACCGCCCCGTCAGGCGGTGGGCGAGAAAGCCGGAGAGGAAGAGGTAGCGGTCGGTCTTCCCCCAGGTCTCCGGCTCGTGCCGGGCGAGCCAGTGCGCTTCCGCCTCGGCCTGGAAGTAGGCCACCGTCTCCGACATTCGCGACAAGGAGAAGAGGACGCCCCAGAGGCCGCGGACGGGCGGAACACCCTCGGTCCGCCGCTGGTCGAGCCAGACGATGGCAGGGCGCAGCGGCCGCCCCTTCGCGTCGGTCGAGACCATCGTCGCGCGCTGCGTCGTCACGGCGAGGCCGGCGATCGTGTCGCGTGCGACGCCCGGCTGCGCGAGAAGCGAGCGGGTCGCCTCGCAGACCGATCGCCAGTAGAGCTCGGCGTCCTGCTCCGCGCACCCGGGTGGCCCCGCGACATACGGCTCGATCGGGACCCGGCTCCGCGCCAGGAGATTGCCGGCGAGGTCGAAGAGGAGCGCCCGGACGCTCTGGGTCCCGTGGTCGATCGCGAGGAGGAGGTCGCCGCTCACGCCGAGAGCGCCGGGGCGGTCTCGGCCACCGCTGCCGCGGGCGCCGCGTAGCTCGCGCGCCACCTCGCCAGGTAGTCCTGCTCTTCCATCGACCAGCGCCCATCATCCCACGCCAGCTCCGCCTGGCAGACCTGCCGGACCCCGGGAAGGAGCGAGGCGCCGCCGTCGGCGAGGAGGAGGCCGGCCCTCACGCGACGGAGGAGGAGGTCGTCCAGCCGGCAGACCCTCTCCGCGCGCGCCGCGTGGCGCAGCTCGGCCCAGAGGTAGGGCGTCCCCGGTATCGCCTCGAGCTCTCCCGGCCGCGCCTCGGAGACGACGGAGGCCGCCGCGTCACCGAGTCGCCCGACGAGCCGGCGAGCGCTCGCGGCGTCCAGCCCGGGACGCGGCGGCAGGTCGCGGGCCGCCGGACGGAAGACGCACGCGTCCGCGCCGAGCCGCGAAAGGGACGGCAGACGCCTCCTGAGGAGCCTCAGTGCGCCGATCGCGATGAGCCGGAACGTCGTCAGCTTTCCGCCGGTCACCGTCAGGAGCCCCGACTCTTCCCAGAGGACGTGGTCGCGGCTCTCCTCGGAGGGCCGGTCCTTTCCGGTCCCGACGACGGGCCTCACCCCCGCGAAGCTCGACACCGCGTCCTTCGCCGAGAGAGCGAGGGAGGGAAACGCGGCCCGCGCGCCTTCGAGGAGGTAGGCCGTCTCCGCCGCCGCGATCGACGGCTCGTCGTCGAGCGGGGCCGGGTTGTCGAGGTCGGTCGTGCCGAGGAGGGTGAGCCCTTCCCACGGGTAGACGAAGAGCGGGCGGCCGTCTCCCGGGTGGCGGAACGTCACGGCCTGTGCCGCCGGGAACCGCCACGCCGGGAAGAGGAGGTGGCTGCCGCGCAGGGGGCGGATGCGGGGCCTTCCCCCGACCTCGCCCCTGAGCCGGTCGGCCCACGCGCCCGTCGCGTTCACGACGGCCGTCGCGCGCACGTCGCGTTCCCCGCCCGTGACGAGGTCTCTCAGGACCGCGCCCGCCACCGTCCCGCCACCGCGCAGGAGCCCCTCGCAGCGGACGTAGTTCAGGGCCGTCGCTCCCGCCATCTCGGCCTCGTGGAGGACGCGCAGGACCAGCCGGGCGTCGTCCGTCGCGGCGTCGGCGTAGGCGAAGCCCCCTTCGAGGCCGGGCGCCCCGGCGTGCGGCGCGCGAAGGAGGAACTCCTCGCGGTCGAGGCGCGCGTGCCGCCCCTCGCGCGCGAGGAGGTCGTAGAGGACGAGCCCGGTTCCGACGAACGCGCGGCCCGGACGGTCTCCGCGGTGGAGCGCGAAGAGGAAGCCGATCGGGTCGACGAGGCCGGGGGCCTCCGCCAGCAGCCGGTCCCGCTCCCGCACCGCTTCCCAGGTCAGCTTCAGGTTCCCCTCTGCGAGGTAGCGCAGTCCGCCGTGGACGAGCTTGGAGGAGCGGCTCGACGTCCCCGAGGCGAAGTCGCCCTGCTCGACGAGGAGGACGGTGAGGCCGGCCCGCGCGGCCTCCAGGGCGATGCCGGCGCCGGTAATGCCTCCCCCGACGACGAGGAGGTCGTACGACGGGCGGAGGGCGGACCACTCTTCGGCGCGACTCACGGCACGAGCTTCCCGGGGTTCAGGAGTCCTTCGGGGTCGAACGTGCGGAAGAGCCCGCGGAGGGCCTCGACCCCGAGCGCCCCCTTCTCGGCCTCGAACCAGGCCGCGTGGTCGGTGCCGATGCCGTGCTGGTGGCTGATCGTCCCGCCCCCCGAGACGATCGCCTCCGACGCCGCCGTCTTGAGCTTCCGCCAGCGGGCGAGGGTGACGTCGGGGTCGTCCGCGAGGCGGAAGAGGTAGGTCGTGTAGAGGCTCGAGCCGTCGAGGTAGACGTGCGAGAGGTGGGTGAAGGCGTGGACCCGCTCCCCTTCGCCGGCGAGCCCGTTTCTGAGGGCCGCTTCCACCGAGACGAGGAGGGAAGGGACCCGGCTCCATGGCGCAGCCGTCTCGAGCGTGTCGACCGCCCAGCCCGCATCCCAGAGGGAGTTTCGGAGGTACGGCGCGCGGAACCGGTTGCGGTGCCACTCCCGGCCGAACGCCTTCCCAGCGGCGACGCCCCCCCGCATCGCGAGCGTCCCGAGGACCTGCCGGCGGGTCTGCCGCACGAGGTTCTCCGAGCCCGAGACACCGACGAGGAGGAGACACTTCTCCTCCCGGGCGCCGCGGAGCGAGAGGTACGTCTCGAGGGCTCGCACGAGCCGCGCGTGGCCCGCCAGGAGGAGCGTCGTCCGGGTCTCCTCGGGCGTGGAGAGGCGGAGCATCGAGAGGGGCTGGCGCATCGCGGCGACCTCGCGGACCGCGGCGATGGCCGACGCGAGGTCGGGAAGGAAGACGCCGTGGACCTCCTCCTTCGCCGGGATCGGCGAGACCCGGACGATCCCCTCGGTGATCACGCCGAGCCGCCCCTCGCTGCCGAGGACGACCTCGCGCAGGTCGGGGCCCGCCGCCGACGCGGGAAAGGGGGGCAGGTCGAGCCGCCCCGCCGGTGACTCCACGCGCCCCCCCGCGAAGAGGCGCTCGATGCGCCCGTAGCCGAGCGACTGCTGGCCGCTCGAGCGGGTCGCGATCCAGCCTCCGAGCGTCGAGAGCTCGAACGACTGCGGGAAGTGCCCGAGCGTGAATCCGCGGGCGCGCAGCGCCGCCTCGAGGTCGGGCCCCTTCACCCCCGCCCCGAACGTGGCGAGGCGGCTCGTCTCGTCGAACGAGACGAGGCGGGAGAGACGCGACAGGTCGACCGTGACGACAGGCGCGTCCGAGACCCGGGGCGTCACGTGCCCCGCCACGCTCGTCCCCCCGCCGTACGGGATCAGCCGGGCTCCCGCTCGCCCCGCCCACGCCAGGAGCGCCGCCACGTCGTCCCCCGATTCCGGGAAGGCCACCGCGTCGGGGGCGGCGCCGATCCGGCCGGAGCGAAGGGCGATCCAGTCGGGCAGGCTCTGGCCGCGGGCGTGGAGGAGCCTTTCCCAGGGGTCCGTCACGAGGCCGTTCCCGGGCGCGAGACGGGAGGCCGGTACCGCGGCGAGCGCCTCGTCCGCGCTTGCGTCCCGGGGAGGGGTTCCCGGTCCGACCCAGTCGGTGAGAGCCGAGGCGGCCCGCGCCGGGACCGCGGCGGACGTCGTGTCGTCTCCCCAGCCGTTCCAGCGTCTCATCGCCCCTCCCCCTTCCCGAGCTGCCGCTCGAGCGGCTTCCAGAGCTCCACGCTCCGGCTCATCACCTCGGCCGTCACCCGTCCGGCGCGCGAGGCGCTTCGCGCCTCCGCGGCCGCGCGGAGCGCCTGGTAGAAGGCCCGCGAAGACTCCCGGGCCGCGGGCCGCTCGAAGTAGAGCGCGGCCATCCGGGCGTAAAGGCCTCGGAATCCGTTCAGGATGAGCGTGTAGACCGGGTTGCCCGAAGAGACGGCGAGGATGTGGTGGAGGCCCCAGTCGAAGGCCGTCCAGTCGCCCGCATCCTCGCCGAGCGCCTCCGCCCCCTCGAGATACGCCACGACGCGGGCCGGGGCGTGGCGCACCGCCTCCCGCGCGTAGGCCGGCGCGAGGACCTCGCGCACCTCGAGGAGCTGCTTGACGAAGCCCTTCGGGATCTCGCCGTGCTCGGCGAGTCCGGCGAGGACATTCAGCCCCCCCTCGGTCCAGACGTCGTTCACGCGGGTCGGAACGCCGTGGCGCACCGTCAGGAAACCGTCGCGGTCCAGCTTCTTCAGAACCTCCCGGAGCGTGGGGCGGGTGACGCCGAGCTGCGCCGCGAGGTCCCGCTCGGACGGGAGCGCCGCGCCCGGCGCGTAGCGGCCGGAGAGGAGCGCCGAGAGGAGCTCCCGCTCGGCGTGAGCCCCGGGACGGCGTGGGGCGGCGAGAACGCCGGACGGCCGGGAACGGGGAAACGGGCCCGGAAGACTGGTAAGAGGTCTGACCACATGAAGATTCTGCGACGGACCCGGGAACGGGTCAAGAGAAGCTCGACCGCGGGGTGCGAAGGAGGGGCCTGCCCCGCGGCGGACGGCCCCGCGAGCCGCCCGGACCGAGCCTCGAGACGCCCCGCCTCGCCCTCGAGCCCTTATCATGCCGGCGGGGGCACGCCCCCCGGGAAGGAACCGCATGACCTCCCCTTCCTCTCTCCTCGACCTCCTCGAGCGCCAACAGGGCGAGATCCTCTCCGAGTCCTTCGAGGGACTCTCCCGCTGCCGCCTCGCCCGGTACGAGGCGGCGGGCGCCGACGAGACCCGCCGGCGGCTCGCCCGCCTCTACGCCCTGCTGAAGGACTCCGTGACCGAGCGGGACCTCGAGCCCGTCCTCGTCTACGCCCGCGAGATCGCACGCCAGCGCTACACCGAGGGGTTCGACCTCCAGGAGGTGCAGTCGGCGATCAACGTCCTCGAGGAGGCCGTCTGGCGGCGCGTCGTCCGGGAGATCCCCGCCGACGGGCTCGCGGAGGCGCTCGGCCTCGTCAGCACCGTCCTCGGCGTCTGCAAGGACACGATGGCGTCGAGCTACGTCGCGCTGGCGACGAAGCGGCACGCGGGGAGCCTCGACCTGACAGCCCTCTTCCGCGGGACCCAGAACCGCTTCTACACGAACACGACGGAGTAGCCGCCGCGCTCAGCGGGCGGCCGGACGCAGCAGCGGCTCGAGGTGCGGCAGGACGTTCGCCGCGAGGATTCTCTGCCCTTCCGGGTTCGGGTGGATGCCGTCCTCGAGGTTCAGGTCCCGCTCTCCCGCGACCCCTTCGAGGAGGAACGGGACGAGCGCGATGCCCTCCGCCTTCGCGACGCGGCCGAAGAGCCGGCCGAACCCCTCCTGGTACTCGGGCCCGTAGCTCGTCGGGATGAGCATCCCGCAGAGGAGGACGTCCGCCCCCGCCTCCCGCGCCCTGGCAACGATGCCCCGGAGGTTGCGCTCGGTCTCCTCGAGCGGCAGCCCGCGCAGGCCGTCGTTGGCGCCGAGGGCGAGGACGACGACGTCGGGGCGCTGAGAGAGGACCCACTCGGCCCGCCGGAGGCCCCCGGCCGTCGTGTCGCCGGAGACGCCGGCGTTCACGGCCCGGATCGGCCGCCCCTTCTTCGCGAGCTCGGCCGCGACGACGGCCGGAAAGGCCTGGTCGACCGGGAGACCGAGGCCGGCCGTGAGGCTGTCGCCGAGGAAGACGACGAGCGGCGCGTCGGCGGGAACCGGCGCCGCGGGGACCGAAGCCGAAGGAGACGCGACTCCGGGCCGCGCGGAACCCTCCCGGGCGGACTCCCCGTCGCGCGGCGCCGCCCCCGGGTTCATCGGAACGAGGTCCCGCGAGGCCGCCGTACCCTCCTCCCCTCCCCGGCCGCAACCGGGTAGTCCGAAGGCCGCGAGGGCCAGGGCGAGGAAAACCGTACGCCGCACGGCAGCGGATCTTAAGGGAATGCGAGACTCCACCCCGTGACGACTCCCCTTCTCGAGCTCCGCACCGTGACGAAAGAGCTTCCCTCCGGCTCCCGGATGCTCCGGATCCTGGACTCCGTCGACCTCTCCATCGGGGCCGGCGAGTTCACCGCCATCCTCGGCCCGTCCGGCAGCGGCAAGTCGACGCTCCTCGGCCTGATGGCCGGCCTCGACAGGCCCACCCGCGGCGAAGTCCTCCTCGACGGCGCGCCGATCCACTCGATGACCGAGGACGAGCTCGCCCTCCTGCGCCGTCGCAACGTCGGCTTCGTCTTCCAGTCCTACCAGCTCCTCTCGAACATGACGGCCCGCGAGAACGTCCTCCTGCCGCTCGAGCTGGCGGGGCACGCCGAAGCCGGTGCGCGGGCCACCGAGCTCCTCGCGACCGTGGGCCTCGCCGAGCGCGGCCACCACTACCCCGCGCAGCTCTCCGGCGGCGAGCAGCAGCGGGTGGCGCTCGCGCGGGCATTCGGCCCGCGCCCGCCGCTCCTCCTCGCCGACGAGCCGACGGGGAATCTCGACAGCACCACCGGCGCCTCGATCCTCGACGTCCTCGTCCACCTCCGGAGCGAGAGCGGCACGACCCTCGTCCTCGTCACCCACGACCCCGCCGTCGCCGCCCTCGCGGACCGGAGGATCCACCTCCGCGACGGGAAGGTCGAGAGGGACGAGACCTCCTCGTGAAGGCAGGGCTCTTCTCCCGCCAGCTCCTTCGCGAGAGCCGGGGCTCGCGCGGGCGGATGCTCTTCTTCGCCGCGTGTCTCGGCACGGGCGTCGCCGCGGTCGTCGCGGTCGCGGGGCTCTCCGGGGCTCTCGAGGAGACGATCCGGAGCCAGGCGCGCCCCCTCCTCGGCGCCGACCTCTCGATCGAGTCCTTCCGGCCCTTCCCCGAACCGGTCGACCGGGCGATCGAGGCTCTCCCCGGGGTCCGGACGCGCGTGGAGGAGCTCGTCACGGTCGTCTTCGAGCCGGGGACGACCGCGGCGGACGAGGGGGCCGCCCCGCGCAGCCTCCTCGTCGAGCTGAAGGCCGTGGAGCCGCCCTACCCTCTCGTCGGCGACCTGCGCCTGGAGCCGGACCGTCCCCTGGCCGACCTCCTCGCTCCCGACGCGATCGTCGCCCACCCCGACCTCCTCCGCCGTCTCGGCGTCGCCGTCGGCGAGGACGTCTCGCTCGGCGGCGAGCGCTTCCGTGTCGCCGGGACCGTCGCGGCCGAGGCCGACCGCCTCGCCGGCTCCTTCCGCATCGGCCCGCGCGTCTTCGTCTCGCGCGAGGGCCTCGCGCGGACGAAGCTCGCGGGGTTCGGAAGCCGGGTCACCCGGCGCGTCCTGCTGAACTTCCCCGAGGGGACCGACGCCGCCCTCGCGCGGAAGACCGTCACGGCGCTGAAGGACCGCCTCGAGAGCGTTCCGGGAATCCGGGTCGAGAGCTGGCTCGACGGCCAGCCGGAGCTCAGGCAGGCCATCCGGCGCACCTCCCGCTTCCTCGGCCTCGTCGCCCTCACCTCGCTCCTCGTGGGCGGCGTCGGCGTCGCCCAGACCGTCCGCGCCTGGATCGCGAGCCGGCTCGACGCCCTCGCGATCCTGCGCTGCCTCGGCGTCACCTCGCGCGAGGCGATCCTCCTCTACGCCGTCCAGACCGCCGGCCTCGGCCTCCTCGGGAGCCTCCTCGGCGCCGCCGCGGGGATCGGCCTCGTCGCAGCCGTCGGCCAGGCCTATTCCGACCTCCTCCCGCCGGGCGGACTCGACCCGTGGCAGCCCGCCGCCCTCCTGCGCGGCCTGGGCCTCGGCCTCGGCGTCTCACTGCTCTTCGGCGTCCCGGCCCTCCTCGCCGTCCGGCGCGTGCCGCCCGCGCGCGTCCTGCGCCGCGACGCCGAGCCGATCCCGGCTTCCCTCCCGCTCCGCATCCTCGGCGGCGTCGTCCTCCTCGGCGGCGTCGGGGTGACCGCCTGGATCCAGTCGGGCCTGCCGCGCGTCGCGATCCTCTTCACGCTCGGCCTGGCCGCGTCGGCTCTCGTCCTCGCCGTCTCGGCCCGCGGGCTTCTCTGGCTCGTGACGCACGTCCCGCGAGAGCGGCTGCCCTTCGCGCTGCGCCACGGCCTCGCGGCGCTCGTGAGACCCGGGGCGGGAACCGTCAGCTCGATCCTCGCACTCGGGCTCGGCACGCTCGTCGTCCTCCACATCGCCCTCGTCCAGCGCGACTTCTCCCGGCAGCTCGCCGCCGACCTTCCTGCGAACGCGCCGACCGCGTTCCTCCTCGACGTCCAGCCCGACCAGTGGGACGGCGTCGGGGCGCTCCTCTCGGAAGAGGGAGCGACGCGCGTCGACTCGGTCCCGGTCGTCACCGCGCGTCTCGCGGCCGTCGACGGTACCGACACGTCCGACCTCGCCGCGCGGATGAAGGGAGACGCCCGCCGCCAGCGCTGGGCCCTCACGCGCGAGCAGCGGCTCACCTACATGAAGACCCTCCCGGCCGACAACGTGATCGTCGCCGGCGCCCTCTGGTCCGACCCGGGCGCTTCCGAGGTGAGCCTCGAGGAGGAGTTCGCCGGGAGGATCGGCGCGCGCCTCGGCTCCGTCCTCGACTTCGACGTCCAGGGCGTCCCGCTCCGGCTGAAGGTGACGAGCCTCCGGACGGTCGACTGGCGGACCTTCGGCATCAACTTCTTCCTCGTCGTCGAACCGGGCGTCCTCGAGAAGGCGCCCCAGCTGCGCCTCGCGGCGGCCCGCCTCCCGAAGGAGAACGAAGGGAGGATCCAGGACCTCCTCGCGCGAGAGTTCCCGAACGTCATCCTCATCCGGACGCGCGAGGTCCTCGAGCGCGTCGCGGAGCTCGCCTCGCGGATGGGCGAGGCGGTGCGCGTCCTCGGGGCGTTCTCGGTCCTGGCGGGCCTCGTGATCCTCGGCGGCTCCATCAGCGCGGCGTCAGCCCGGCGGGCCCGCGAGGTCGCGCTCCTGAAGGTCCTCGGCGTCACGCGCGCCGGCGCAGCGCTCGCCCTCGCAATCGAGTACGCCCTCGTGGGTCTCGTCGCGGGACTCGTCGGGACCCTCGGCGCCACCCTCCTCTCCGGCGCCGTCCTGAAGGCCGCCTTCGAGGTCTCCTTCCAGCCCTCCGCAGCTCTTCTCGCCCTCGCGCCCCTCGCCGTCTCCCTCCTCGCCGCCGCCGCGGGGCTCGCGGTGAGCGTGCGAGCCCTCAGGGTCCGGCCGCTCGAGGTGCTGCGGGGCGAGTAGGCGGCCGCCCGCGGCGTGGAGGTCGGTCGCCGCTCAGCGGCGAGGCGAACCGACCCCCGCCGCCTCGCGGGTCAGGCCGTCACGGCCTCCTCGACCGTCGTCACGTCGACGACGCCCCGGCAGCCGAAGAGCGCCGGGAGGACCTTCTCGCGCGGGTACTTCCGCCGCAGCTCGGCCACCTTCTCGGTCCCGGCCCGGTAGGCCGGCAGGTACATCCGGCCGAGGAGGGGGTGCCGCCCCCAGGCGCCCGAGAGCTTGTCGGCGCGCTCGTCCGAGACGAGGAAGTCGTTCCTCAGGACCCGGGCGACGTCTTCCTTCGTCCACCCCTCGTTCCACGTCAGCCACGACGACTGGTTCTTCGCGTCGTCCTGGAGGAGGGCGAGAAGGACCCCCGTCTCGAGGTCGCGGTCGGGCAGCTCCTCGGGGGAGAGGACCCCGTGGGCCATCAGGATCGCATTGTTCGCGATCCCCTCGAAGAGGGCCGCGGGCCGGGTGTTCATCGTCAGGACCGAGGCCTCGAAGCCCAGAACGCCCCGCACGAAGAGGTCCTGGAGGAAGGCGAAGGTCGTCACGTGCCCGGGGACGACCTCGTGGCTGACGAGCTGCGCGAACTCGGGACGGGAGATCTGGAGCGAGGCGTTCAGCTCGTACGTCGCCTCGTACTCCGGGCTGCCGTTCGCCCGGCGCGCGCGGCCCAGGTAGTTCATCGAACCCGAGAACCAGGCGTTCTCGATCATCAGGAACGTGACGTTCGCTCTCGGGACGGACGCCAGCTCGGGAGGCATGAAGGGCATCACGTTCCGCGCGGTGAGCGCGTCGAGCTCGGCGACGAAACGGGCCGACAGGGAGGGGATCTCCTCCCGCGGGACGATCCGCGAGGCGCGCCAGGCGTCGACGGCCGCGAGGAGCCCGGGTCCGTCCGACGACGGAAAGCCCGCCGCCGCCAGGAGCTCGCGGACCCGCTCGCGCTTCGACTCGGGATCCGACGGGGACCCCGGCCGCCCCAGGATCGCGCGCATGCACCTCTCGTAGGGGACGGGCTCCCCCTTTCCCGCCACCTCGAGCGCCAGGTCGAGCATGACGTCGAAGCAGAAGCCGAGTCCCTCGAGGTAGCGGGCGCGCAGGCCCTCTCCCCGGCCCGCCTCGTCGCGAACGTGAGCGATGGCGCGGCGGACGTCGACCGCGTCGAGGTAGGCGCCGAGGGCTGCGACGGCCTCCGGCTTCGCCGACGTTCCGCCGGCCTCCCGAAGGCGTGCCGCCTCCGGCCGCATGTAGGCATCGGGAAGCGGCTCGTCGGAGAACCAGGAGTCGGCGATGAAGCGCCCCGTCCCGGAGGGGTTCATGACGTCGCCTCCCCAGAGCGTATCGAGCCCGAGGACGGCCGTCGCGACGGCCTGGTCGAGGGCGTCCACGGCTCAGGCCTCCCCGTTCGTCCGGCGGGCGTCCCAGTACATGTAGGCCGCGAGGAGGGCGTAGGCCCCGAGGGCGAGGAGCTCGGGCCCCATACCCTCGGAGAACCCGAAGTTCCAGCCGAGGAGGGACGGGATCCCGGTCCCGATCGCGCCCGCGACCTTCTCGTCGGTCGCCAGGAACTTGAGGACGGTCGCGACGACGCCCATGACGGCGCCTCCCGCGATGAACCCGGAGGCGATCAGGATGCCGCGCGAGTTGCGGGCGGCAGCGAGATTCTCGTCCTTCCCCGCGCTCTTCGCCACGAGGTGCGCGATGAAGCCGCCGACGAGGAGCGGCGTGTTCAGCTCGAGCGGGATGTACATGCCGAGCGCGAAGGCGAGCGCGGGGACCCCGATCATCTGCATCGTGAGCGCGATGAGCGCCCCGGTGCCGTAGAGGAGCCAGGGCACCGGCTCGGCCGACATGAGCGTCTTGATGACGGCGGCCATCGCGTTCGCCTGCGGCGCCGCGAGGACCTGCCCCGCCGGGTGGTCGGGCCCCGGGACGAAGCCGTAGACCTTGTTGAGGAGGAGGAGGACGGAGCCGACGGAAAGCGCCGCGACGATCGTCCCGAGGAACTTCGAGCGCTGCTGGACGGCGGGCGTCGCCCCGATCCAGTAGCCGACCTTGAGGTCGGTGATGAGGCCGCCCGCCATCGAGAGCGCGGTGCAGACGACGCCGCCGATGAGGAGCGCCGCGAGCATCCCCGCGTTCCCCGAGAGCCCGGCCTTCACGAGGAAGAGGGACGTGAGGATGAGCGTCATGAGCGTCATCCCCGAGACGGGGTTCGTCCCGACCGTGGCGATCGCGCGCGCGGCCACCGACGTGAAGAGGAAGGAGATGACGATGACGACGAGGAGGGCGATGAGCGACTGCGTCGTGAGCTGCGGGGAGGGGTCGAGGACGCCGAAGCGGAAGAACGCCCAGGCGACGAGGGCCACGGCGACGAGCCCGCCGAGGATGACCTTCATCGGGAGGTCGCGATCCGTCCGCTCGGCCTCCCCCGACGCCGACTTCGCGCCGCCGAAGATCGCCTTGAAGGAAAAGGCCTTCGCGATGACGCGCCAGCTCCGGAGAATCCCCAGGATTCCGGCGGCGGCGATGGCGCCGATGCCGATGAGCCGAACGTAGTTGCGGAAGACGGCCTCGGCGCTCATCGCGCCGACGAGCGTCCCGTCGGTGACGGGCGGGATGCCGGTCGCGGCCCCCGCGCCGAAGTGCGCGATGAGCGGCACGAGGAGGAACCAGGAGAGGAACGAGCCGGCGCAGATGACCGCCGAGTACTTGAGGCCGATGATGTATCCGAGCCCCATGACCGAGGAGAGGACGTCGACCTTGAAGACGATCTTCGACCGCTCGGCGACCTTGTCGAGGAGCCACACCGAGCGCGTCGTGAAGACCTCCGCGAAGGCCTGCAGGTGGAGGATCAGGAAGTCGAAGACCCCGCCGATCAGGGCGGCGGCGACGAGGACCTTCGCCTGCTGCCCGCCTGCCTCGCCCGCGACGAGGACCTCGGTCGTCGCCGTCGCCTCGGGGAAGGGGAACTCCCCGTGCATCTCCTTCACGAAGTGGCGCCGGAGCGGCACGAGGAAGACGATCCCGAGCGCGCCGCCGAGGAGCGACACGAGGAAGAGCTTGAAGAGGTCGACGGGCAGGCCGAGGATGAAGAGCGCCGGGAGCGTGAAGATCGCCCCCGCGACGACGAGGCCCGAGGCCGCGCCGACCGACTGGATGATGACGTTCTCCAGGACGGTCGAGCGGCGCTTGAAGGCGTAGCCGAGGCCGACCGCCAGGATGGCGATCGGGATCGCCGCCTCGAAGACCTGGCCGACCTTCAGGCCGAGGAACGCCGCGGCGGCGGAGAAGACGGCCGCCATGACGATGCCGAGCGTCACGGAACGCGGGGTGAACTCCGGCATCGCGGAGCCCGCGGGGACGATCGGCTCGTAGCTCTCGCCCGGTTTCAGCGCGCGGTACGCGTTCTCCGGGAGGGACTTCGACGAGGAGACTTCCATCAATCCTCCGTGGGGCGCTCACCCTGGAGACGGGGGGAGTCGCTCACTTGCAGGGGAGGAGTGTAGGGGGCGGGAACGGCCGGCGAAAGCCCTTTCGAGGGGATCAGCCGGCGGAGAGGAGCGCCGCGATTGCGACGTCGTAGGGGACGGGCCGGGTCATGCCGCGGAATGGCTCCGGGACCGTGAAGACCGTCTCCCTCGTCCTCCCGTAGGGATTCCGCTCGAAGATCTCGAGGATCTCCTCGCGGCGGCCCGGGTCGGGCACGAGCCGGTCGAAGCGCTCCTCGAGGGAGGAGAGGAACGCCTGGACGGGAACCTCGCCCGGCTTCTGGAACCGCATCTCGGCGAAGAGGCCGGCGATCGCCTCGAGCCGCGAGGCGGAAAGGAAGAAGTAGGACCCGATCATGTCGACGACCTGCATCGGCGTCCAGAACGGAGCGCCGTCGGAGACCTTCTCGTAGTGGAAGACCGTCTGGAGGACGAGGTGCTCGACGAGGTGCGCGAGCGCCGGCGCGCGCCCGCAGTCGCCCCCCTTGGCGAGGAGGAACTCCCGGGCGATGTCGGCGCTCCGGATCTCGACGGCCGGCGTGGCATAGAGCGCCGAAGAGTCGTAGAACGAGGCCAGCTCGAGCCCCAGCCCATTCCCGCCGGGCGAGATGCGCGGGGACGCCGAGATGTTCCCGAGGTCGTGGCACGCGAAGGCCACGCCGAAGGCGGTGCGAAGGGCCCCGGGGTCCGGCTCCGGCTCTCCCGTCGCCTGCGCCCAGCGGCGGGCCTCCCGGGCGAGGCCGAACGGGTCCATGCCCTCGTCGAGGGCCGCGAACACCGCCTCCGTGCAGGCGCAGACGGCGGCGATGTGCCCGCCGTTGTGGTAAGAGGGAGTTGGAGACACGCCCGGGACCGCCGCCGCGGCGAGCCGGCCCCAAACGTCCTTCTCGAAGCGGTCGTGCTCGGCGACGGCAGCCGCCCGGACCTCGTCGACGAGCTCCGGGGCGCACGGAACGAACGGCTCGCTTCCGGGTCGGGTCATCAGGCTCTCCCGGTCATGTTAGCAGCGCCCGGCCCGGCCTGCTCTCCTCGCGCGGGCACCGGGACCCCGCCCGGCCGCCGGCGGCGCCACGACGGACGGGGCGCGGTCGGGACCGGGGTCCCGACCGCGCCTCCGCCGGGGCACGACCCGGCGACCGGGGCCCGTCAGCGGGCCTTGCGGTCCAGGAGCCGGCCCCCGGCGTCGAGGAGCTCGACCACGAGGGGCATCGCGCCGACGGCGTGCGTCGAGCAGGAGAGGCAGGGGTCGAAGCTCCGGATGACTGCCTCGACCCGGTTGAGCATCCCCTCCTGGATCTCCCGGCCGCCGATGTAGTGCCGCGCCGCCTGGAGGATCCCCCGGTTCATCGCGAGGTTGTTGAAGCCGGTCGCGATGATGAGGTTGGCCCACTCGATCAGGCCGTTCTCGTCGATCCGGTAGTGGTGGATGAGGGTCCCTCGCGGCGCCTCGGAGACCCCGATCCCCTCGAGGTTGTTCGGCCTCGCGTGGGCGCGGACCTGCTTCGAGAGGATCGCCGGGTGGTGGAGGAGCTGGTCGATCTTCTCGAGCCCGAACAGGATCTCGATGAGCCGCGCGTAGTGGTAGTGGAACGAGGACAGGACGGCGCCCCGCTCGAGGGCCCGGAACTCCGCCCACTCCTCGTTCGCCCGCGGCGTGTCGATCCCGTCGACGACGTTCATCCGCGCCAGCGGCCCCACCCGGAGCATCCCCCCGGGGTAGCCGGACGGCTTGTAGTAAGGGCTCTTCAGGTACGAGTCGGGCTCGACGGCCTCGCCGATCAGCTCCCGGTAGGTCGAGGGGTCGGCGTTGTCGACGACGACCTTTCCGTTCGCGTCGACGATCCGGAGGACCCCGTCCGTCAGCTCCAGCTTGTCGTCGGCCGTCGTCAGCCCCATGAAGAGGCTCGGGAAGTTCGCGAACGTCCGGATCTCCTCGCGGAACCCCTCGAGGGAGCGCTTGGTCCTCTCGAGCGTCCGGTCGACGATCTCGAAGCACTCGGGGAGCCACGAGAGGACGAGGTCTCGCTTGTCGGCGGTGAGCGCCTGGTCGACGCCGCCGGGGACGAGCCACGCCGGGTGGATCCGCTTGTCGGCGAGGGTCTCGATGACCTGCTGCCCGAACCTGCGGAGGCGGACGCCGTCGCGGGCGTCGCGCGGGTTCTTCCCGAGAACGCCGAAAATGTTCCGCTTCGCCGGGTCGGAGTCGAACCCGAGGAGGAGGTCCGGCGACGAAAGGTAGAAGAAGCTCAGCGCGTGCGACTGGATCATCTGCGCCAGGTTCAGGACCTGGCGGAGCATGGAGGCGGTCTCGGGGATCTTCACGGCGAGGATGCCGTCGCACGCCTTGGCCGAGGCGACGAGGTGGCTGACGGGGCAGATCCCGCAGATGCGCGCCATGAGAGACGGCATCTCGTAGAACGGGCGCCCCTCGCAGAACTTCTCGAAGCCCCGGAACTGGGTGACGTGGAAGCGGGCGTCGGAGACGTGCCCGTCGTCGTCGAGCCGGAGCGTGATCTTCGAGTGCCCTTCGATCCGGGTGACGGGGTCGATCGTGATCGTCTTTCCCATGGCGTGTCCTAGCGTCCGAACCGGGTGGCGGAGAGGTCGGGCGTCTTCCCGTCGAGGAGGGAGACGAGGGCGCCGAAGATGACGTCGGCCGGCGGCGGGCAGCCGGGCAGGAAGACGTCGACCGGGACGACCTCGTGGACGGGGAGCGCCCGCGGGAGGAGCCTCGGGATCACGCTCGACGGCACCTGCTGGTTCAGGTCGGCGTTCTCGAGGTAGGCCCTCTTCGTCACGTCGTCCACCTTCCACGTGTTCCGCATGCCGGGCACGTTGCTCGTGACGGCGCAGTCGCCGAGGGCGACGAGGAGCTTCGTCCGGCCCCTCACCATCCGGATCTTGTGGAGGTCCTCCTCGCTGGAGACCCCTCCCTCGACGATCGTCACGTCGACGTCGGGAGGGAATTCCTTCGGGTCGACGAGCGGGCTGTAGACGACGTCGACGCGGTCGGCGATCTCGAGGATCCGCTCGTCCATGTCGAGGAAGGACATGTGGCAGCCGGAGCAGCCGTCCAGCCACACCGTGGCGAGCTTGACCTTACTCATTCCGGTCCTCCCTCATCATCGTCAGGTACGGGAGGAAGCGGGACTGCTTGGCCATCTCGCGGACCGACTTCCCCTTCTCGGTCAGCGCCCCGGTCGGGCAGACGTGGACGCACTTGCCGCAGCCGGTGCAGGTTTCCGAGGAGCCCCAGGGCTGGTTGAGGTCGGTGATGACGCGGGTGTCGATCCCGCGGCCCCGGAGGTCCCACGTGTGGGCCCCCTCCACCTCGCCGCAGACCCTGACGCAGCGCTGGCAGAGGACGCAGCGGTTGTGGTCGTTCACGAAGCGCTCGTGCGAGGCGTCGACCGGGAGCTTCGGGTTCATGTACGGGACCGTCAGGTGGGTCACCTCGAGGATCTGCGCGAGGTTCTGGAGCTCGCAGTGCCCGTTCGAGACGCAGACGGCGCAGACGTGGTTCCGCTCGGAGAAGAGGAGCTCGACGATCGTCTTGCGATAGCGCCTGAGGCGCTCGGAGTCGGTGACGACGTCCATCCCCTCGGCGACCATCGTCACGCAGGCGGCGAAGAGCCGGTTCGACCCCTTCACCTCGACCATGCAGAGGCGGCAGGCGCCGACGGGCGTCAGGCCGTCGAGGTTGCAGAGCGTCGGGATCCGGATGCCGTTGTCCCGGGCGGCCTCGAGGATCGACTCGTCCTCGCGGGCGGAGACGAGGCGGTCGTCGATCGTGAGGGTCTTGACCTTCGTCGAGGGGGACGGGGCCGCGGAGGGTCGGGCCGAGAGCGGGCTCACGCGCCACCTCCCGCCGGCGCGGCGTGGGCCGCCGCGGCGGCCTCCCCGGCCGCGATCTTCCCCTCGTACTCCTCGCGGAAGTAGTGAAGGGTCGAGAGGACCGGGTTCGGGGCGCTCTGCCCGAGGCCGCAGAGGCTCGTCGCCTTCACGACCTCGCAGAGGTGCTCGAGGAGCTCGAGCTCGCGCCGGCCCGCCTCCCCGGCCGAGATCTGCCGGAGGAGCTCGTGCATCTGCGCCGTGCCGACCCGGCACGGGACGCACTTGCCGCACGACTCGTCCATGCAGAACTCCATGAAGAACTTCGCGACGTCGACCATCGACGACGTCTCGTCCATCACGATCATCCCGCCCGAGCCCATGATCGACCCGAGCTTCGCGAGCGACTCGTAGTCGCACGGCTCGTCGAGGCCCGACGCGGGAATGCAGCCCCCCGAGGGACCGCCGGTCTGGACGGCCTTGAACGCCTTGCCGCCCGGAACGCCGCCTCCGATGTCGAAGATGATCTCGCGCAGCGGCATCCCCATCGGGACCTCGATGAGCCCCGTGTTCTCGATGGCGCCCGCGAGAGCGAAGACCTTCGTCCCGCGGCTCTTCGGCGTCCCGATCTTCGCGAACCACTCGGGGCCGTTGCGCAGGATCGCCGGGACGTTCGCGAGCGTCTCGACGTTGTTGATGAGGGTCGGATGGCCCCAGAGCCCCAGCTCGGCCGGGTAGGGGGGGCGGGGGCGCGGCGTTCCGCGGCCGCCCTCGACCGACGCGATGAGGGCCGTCTCCTCGCCGCAGACGAAAGCCCCGGCGCCGAGCCGGATGTCGACCGTGAAGCTGAAGGTCGTGCCGCCGATGTTCGCGCCGAGGACGCCCAGCTTCTCGGCCTGCTTGATCGCGAGCTTCAGGCGCTTGATGGCGAGCGGGTACTCGGCCCGCACGTAGACGAAGCCCTGCTGGGCGCCGACGGCGTAGGCCGCGAGCGCCATCCCCTCGAGGATCCGGTGAGGGTCGCTCTCGAGGACCGCCCGGTCCATGAAGGCGCCGGGGTCCCCTTCGTCCCCGTTGCAGATGACGTACTTCTTCGTCCCCTGGGACTTGTTCACGGTGGCCCACTTCAGGCCGGTCGGGTAGCCCGCGCCCCCCCGGCCCCGGAGGCCGGAGCGGGTGATCTGCTGGACGACGCCGATCGGCGTCATCGCGGTCAGCGTGTCGATCAGGGCGAGGTAGCCGTCGGCCGCGACGTACTCCTCGATCCGCTCGGGGTCGATCCGTCCGCAGTTCTCGAGGACGATCTTCTTCTGCCGGGCGAAGAAGGGTGCCTCGAGGTCGCCCTGGATCCGCGCGACGGGCGCGGCGCCGAGGGCGTCGACGATGGCGGGGGCGTCCTCCGGGGTGACTCCCTGGTAGAGGACCTTCTCGTTCTCGACGGCGACGAGGGGCCCGGCCGCGCAGAGGCCCATGCAGCCGACGCCGCGGACCTTGCAGCAGTCCTTCTTCCCCGTCGCCTCGATCGCCTTCTCGAGCTCCTCCTTCACCCTGTCGCTCTGGAGGGAGAGGCAGCTCGCCGCGACGCAGACGTTCACCTGGTGGGGGACGGCGTCCCGCGCGTCCTTCTCGGCCTGGGCGATCCCGGAGAGGTCTTCAATGCTGATCATGGCTCATCCACTCCTCGACCCTGGCCACCGTCTGCTCCGGCGTCAGCTTGGCGGCCACCGCGCCGTCCAGGACGGCGGCGGGCGCCAGGCCGCAGGAGCCGATGCAACGCGCCGTCAGGACGGAGACTTCCCCGCCCGGCGACGTCATCCCGGCCTTGAGGTCGAAACGCTTCTCCAGGACGTTCATGATCTGGTCGGCCCCCTTGATGTAGCAGGCCGTACCGGTGCAGACGACGCAGGTGTGGCGTCCCTGCGGCTTGAGCGTGAAGAAGTTGTAGAAGGTCGCCACCCCGTAGACCCGGGAGAGCGGGAGCCGCAGCTCCGTCGCCACCATCCGGAGAACGTCGTCCTCCAGGAATCCGTAGGCCTCCTGGGCGCTGTGAAGCGCCTCGATGAGGGCGTGGGACTTGTGCCCGTGCCGGCGCATGGTCGCCTCGACGAGGCGCCAGCGGTTGTCTCGCGGCACGGGAGCTCCTTTCGCAGGTTCCGGTGTCATGTCTCTCCTCCCCCCCGAAGACGAAAAGAGCGGCCCGGGAAGGGCCGCTCTCAGCGTTCAGATCCGGGGGAAATCACGAAGGAAAGGCTAGCACGCGACGGAGTCTCACCGCCCCGTGCAGAGCAGAATCGTCATTTCGTAGGCAGCGCGAACTGAGCTATTCTTGCGGGTTCGTCCCCTCCGCCGCCGGAGCGTACCCGGACCGTGCTCTCTCGCGCCCGCGGGCCGCGCCTCGCCGCCGCCGGCACGGGTCTAGACTGGACCCGGTTCCGAGGATCGCGTGACGCCTTCGCTTCCGTTCGAAGAGCTCCCCCGGCTCCTCGTCGCCGCGCTCGGCGGGCTGGCCGTCGGCGTGGAGCGGGAGTGGTCGGCCCGGGCGGAAGGGGGCGTGAAGCGCTTCGCCGGCGTGAGGACGTTCCTCCTCCTCGGCCTCGTCGGAGGCCTCGCCGCGCAGCTCTCCGCCGCCGGCGGCGCCGTCGCGGGCCCCCTCCTCCTCGGCGCGGCCGCACTCCTCGTCGTAGCTTCCTTCGCGGCCCACTCCCGTGCGGGGGACCTCGACGCCACGACGGAGGTCGCGGCTCTGGCAGTCCTCGGGTCCAGCTGGCTGTCGGGATCCGGGCAGATCGTCCTCGGCAGCGCCCTGGCCGCCCTCACGGCCCTCGTCCTGGCTGAGAAGACCTGGATGCACGGCGTCGTGGAGCGCCTCCGTTCCGAAGAGATCGCGGCCGGGGCGCGCTTCGCGGTCCTCGCCCTCGTCGTCCTCCCGATCCTCCCCTCCGGCCCTTACGGCCCCTCGCCGGGTATCAACCCCCGAGAGCTCTGGGCCCTCGTCCTCGTCGTCTCGGGCATCGGCTTCCTGGGGTACGTCGCGGTCCGGCTGGCGGGGCCGGCGAAGGGGTGGGGCCTCGCCGGGCTCCTCGGCGGTCTCGTCAGCTCGACCGGCGTCACGCTCTCCTTCTCGCGCGAGAGCCGCAGCCCGGGAGCCGCCCTGGGACCCCTGGCGGTCGGAGTCGTCGCGGCCTGCTCGCTCACGCCGATCCGCGTGGCGGTCCTCGCGTCGCTGCTCAGCCCGGCGATCGGACGCGAGGCCCTCCCGCTCCTCGCCGTCCCGATCGCCGCGGGCCTCGCCGCGATCCTCGTCCTCAGGCGCCGGCCGACGGAGCCCGCGACGTCGACGGGCCCCGGGAACCCGCTCCGTCTCCTCGCGGCGCTCCAGCTGGCCGCTGCCTTCCAGGTCGTCCTCTACGTCGTCGACGCGGCGAAGGAAGCGTTCGGCGCGCAGGGCGTCCTGGCATCCTCCGCCGCCGCCGGCTTCCTCGACGTCGACGCCCTGATCTACTCGATGTACAGGCTCGGGCAGGACTCGACCGGGCCTGGTCTCGCCGCCCGCGCCCTCGCGGTCGGCGTCCTCGCAAACACCGTGTTCAAGCTCGCCCTCGCCGGCACGATCGGGACCGGGGCCTTCCGGCGGCTCGCGGGGGCCGGCCTCCTCGTCCTCGCCGCGGCGAGCCTCGCCGGACTCCTCCTCTTCTGAGAGGGCGCACCCTTCCCGGCGGACCGGGTGAGAATGGACTCCCGGGGAGACCCGGCGCGTACCCGCGCGCCCCGAAAGGAAACGAGATGACCGACTCCTCCCTCTCCCGCCGGCAGCTCCTCGGCACGGCGGCTCTCGCCGGCGCCGCCGCGCTCCTCCCGCGGGACCTCGCCGCCCAGGACCCAGCCAGGGTCCCGGAGCCCGCGGCAGCCGGATACACGATCGTCACTTCCGCGAACGGGCTGGAGGCCGCGAGGGTCGCGCGCCAGGCGCTCATCCAGGGGAAGGACCCGCTCGACGCGGCGATCGCGGGCGTCAACGTCGCCGAGCTCGACCCGGACGACGTGACCGTCGGCTACGGAGGCATCCCGAACGAGGAGGGCGTCGTCGAGCTGGACGCGGCCGTCATGGACGGCCGGACCATGAGGGCCGGGGCCGTCGCGGCCCTCACCGGGGTGAAGACCCCCTCGAAGGTCGCCCGCCTCGTCATGGAGCACACCGACCGCGTCTTCCTGGTCGGCCCCGGGGCGCGTCGCTTCGCGACCGCGCACGGCTTCCCCGACGAGAGCCTCCTGACGGAGAAGACCCGGAAGATCTGGCTCCACTGGAAGAACCGCCTCTCCGACCTCGACGACTGGATCGAGGCCGCCCGCGACGCCGAGGACCCCGACGTGAAGCGTTTCCTCGAAAGGTACGGCAAGGGGCTCTTCCGCCCGCAGGGGACGATCCACCTCTCGGTAAGATCGGAGAAGGGAGACCTCGTCGGCGTCACGACGACCTCGGGGCTCTTCTTCAAGATCCCGGGGCGCGTCGGCGACTCCCCCGTCGTCGGCGCCGGCCTCTACTCCGAGAACGGCGTCGGCTCCGCCGGCTCCACGGGCCGCGGCGAGGCGAACCTCCTCACCTGCGGCTCGCACACGGTCGTCGAGTACCTCCGCGACGGCCTCTCCCCGGAGGAGGCCTGCCTTCGCGCCCTGAAGCGGATCGCCGAGAAGACGCACCTCGTCCCGCGGCACCGCGACGAGAAGGGCCGGCCGACGTTCAACGTCAACTTCTACTGCGTGGACGCCGCGGGTCGCGCCGCCGGCGCCGCCCTCTGGAGCGGCGGAACGTACGTCGTCGGCGACGCCGAGGGCGTCCGGACGCTCGACGCCGCCTGGCTCTACAAAAGGGATTCCTGACCGGCCCCGTCCGCGGGGCCCTCCGACCGACCACCGGCGCGTCGAGGCGCGCTGACGAGGAGACCGATGAACCGACCGACCGCCCCGATCGTCCCCGCCCTGGCCTTCGCCCTCGCGGCGAGCGCCCTCGCGGCCACCGCCGCGCCGAAAGGCCCCGACATGTCCGGAGACCTCCTCCCCTTCAAGGCCACCGAGACGACGCTCCCGAACGGGCTTCGGGTCATCGTCGTCCCGACCGGATTCCCGAACCTCGTCTCCCTCCAGATCCCCGTCCAGACCGGGTCGCGCAACGAGGTCGAGCCCGGGAAGTCCGGCTTCGCCCACTTCTTCGAGCACATGATGTTCCGCGGGACGAAGGCGTACCCGCCCGCCGAGTACCAGGCGATCCTGACGAAGGCCGGCGCGCGGCAGAACGCCTACACCACCGACGACTACACGAACTACCACACGACGTTCGCGAAGGAGGACCTCGAGAAGGTCCTCGAGATCGAGGCGGACCGCTTCCAGAACCTCCTCTACCCCGAGGAGGCGTTCAAGACCGAGGCGCGCGCCGTCCTCGGCGAGTACAACAAGAACAGCGCGAACCCGATGTCGAAGCTCTTCGAGGCGATGCGCGAGGCCGCGTTCACGACCCATACGTACAAGCACACGACGATGGGTTTCCTCCGCGACATCGAGGACATGCCCAACCAGTTCGAGTACTCGAGGACCTTCTTCGACCGCTGGTACCGGCCCGAGTACACGACCGTCCTCGTCGCGGGAGACGTCGACCCGGCGAAGGTCCTCCCTCTCGTCGAGAAGTACTGGGGCTCCTGGAAGCGCGGAAGCTACAGCGTCGAGATCCCCGCCGAGCCGCCCCCGTCCGGGCCGAAGACGGTCCACGTCCCCTGGACGACGCCGACCCTCCCCTGGGTCGTCGTCTCGTTCCGCGGGCCGGCCTTCTCCACGACGGAGAAGGAGTGGGCGGCCCTCGACCTCCTCCTCGACCTCTCCTTCGGACCGACTTCCGACCTCTACCGGAAGCTCGTCCAGACGGAGCAGAAGGTCGACCAGCTCTTCCCCTACCTCCCGTCGACCGCCGACCCGCAGCTCCTGACGGCGGGGGCGCGCGTGAAGAAGCTCGAGGACGCCGTCACCGTCCGCGACGAGATCCTTCGCACGTTCGCGACCCTCCGCTCCGAGCCGGTCCCGGCCCGGCGCCTCGCCGACGCCCGGGCGAACGCCCGCTACGGCCTCCTGAGGGGCCTCGACAACACGGACGCGATCGCCGGGACCCTCGCCCGGTTCGTCCGCTTCCGCCGCGAGTACGGCACCCTCGACGAGATCTTCCGCGTCTACGCCGCGCTGACCCCCGAGGACCTCCGCGCCGCCGCGGAGAAGTACTTCACCGACGCCGGCCTCGTCCTCACGACCCTCTCGCACGAGGCGCCCCCAACCGCCCTCGCCCAGCTCCCGGCCCTCGCGACGCTCGCGCCCTCGACCGCGGCCCCCGAGGGCCTGCGGGTCGTCGAGCGCCCCTCGCCCCTCCCGCAGGTCACGTTCAAGCTCCTCTTCGCCGCCGGCTCCGCCCACGACCCGAAGGGGAAGGAGGGGCTCGCCACGCTGACCGCGTCGATGGTCGCCGAGGCCGGCTCGAAGGACGCCGGGATCGACGAGATCCGCAAGACCCTCTTCCCGATGGCCGCGAGCTTCTCGGCCCGGGTCGACAAGGAGATGACGGTCTTCACCGGGAGCGTCCACCGCGACAACGGCGGCGCCTTCCTCGACACCGTCCTCCCGCAGCTCCTCGACCCCGGCTTCCGCGAGGAGGACTTCCGGCGCCTCAGGGACGCCCAGAAGAACGCCCTGGCGCAGGACCTGATCGCCAACAACGAGGAGGAGCTCGGAAAGGAGCGCCTCCAGGCCGTCGTCTTCGCCGGCACACCCTACGCCCACCCGGCGCTCGGCACGCTCGCCGGCATCGACGCGATCACGCTCGACGACGTGAAGGCATTCTGGAAGAAGGCGTACGCCCGCGCGGCTCTCGACGTCGGCCTCGCGGGCGACGTCCCGGCCGACCTGAAGGCCCGCCTCCTCTCGCGCCTCGGCGCTCTCCCCGAGGGCCCGGCCCTCCCGGCCCCCGCCGTGAAGGGCCGCGCCCCGGAGGCTCTCGAGGTCGAGATCGTCCAGAAGGAGACCCGCGCCACGGCGATCTCCTTCGGGCTCCCCATCGAGGTCACCCGGTCGCACCCCGACTTCGCCGCTCTCTCGGTCGCGCGGGCCTGGCTCGGCGAGCACCGCTCCTCCCAGTCCCACCTCTACCAGCGGATCCGCGAGCTGCGCGGGATGAACTACGGCGACTACGCCTACATCGAGGCTTTCCCCGGCGGCATGTACCGCTTCTTCCCCGAGCCGAACGTCGCGCGCCGCGTCCAGCTCTTCGAGGTCTGGATCCGCCCCGTCGTCCCCGCCAACGGCCCGATGGCCCTGAAGATCGCCCTCCACGAGCTGGACGGGCTGATCCGGAAGGGCCTCTCCGAGGCCGACTTCCAGGCCACCCGCGACTACCTCATGAAGAACGTCTACCTCCTCACCTCGACCCAGGGCCAGGATCTCGGCACCGCCCTCGACTCGCGGTGGTACGGCATCGGCGACTACGTTCCGTACCTGCGCGACCGCCTCGCGAAGCTGACCCGAGCCGACGTGAACCGGGCGATCAAGAGGCACCTCTCGGCCGAGAAGCTCTCGGTCGTCGTCGTCACGAGGGACGCCGACGAGCTGAAGCGGCAGCTCCTCTCGCCGGAACCCGCGACGATCGCGTACGATGCCCCCAAGCCCCCGGAGGTCCTCGCGGAGGACAAGGTCATCGGAACGCGGAAGCTCGGCCTCACCCCCGAGCGCGTCCGCATAACACCCGTCGCCGAGGTCTTCGCCCGCTGAAAGGAGACAGGATGCCCGCTGAAATGTTCTTCGTCGCCGTGGACGGCCGCCAGCTCGACGGCGAGCACGACATGAGCCAGGTCCGGCAGCTCTGCACCCAGTACGCCGGCCGCCAGGTCATGGTCTGGAACGAGGGCCTCGGTTCGTGGACCGACCCGAAGACGCTTCCGTCGTTCCGCGTCGCCGACGTCCCCGCGCCGGCCCCGGCCCCCGCACCGACGCCGGCCCCCGCACCGGCTCCGGCGCCCGCCCCCGCCCCCGCCCCGGCCCCGGCCCCGCGCGTCATGCACCCGGCCGCCGAGAAGCCTTCCGCGGCGGCCGCGGCCCTCGGCGGCCTCGTGGGCGAGGACGCCGGCGCGCTGAAGGGGCTCCTCGACTTCAAGTTCGAGAACCTCGTCGCCCCGAAGCTGCTCCGGATCCTCTACGTCGTTCTCGTCGTCCTCTGCGGCCTCGGCGCCCTCGGCGGGATCCTGGGCGGCCTGAACACGATGTTCCAGGGCATTCGCTTCGGAGTCTTCGGAATCATCGTGACGGGCCTCGTGATGACGGTGATCTCGCCGGTCATTGCGGTCTTCTACCTCGCGCTGATGCGCGTGATGCTCGAGGGCGTCCACGTCCTCTTCCAGATCCGGGAGAAGCTCGGCAAGGGCTGACCCGGTCGTTCCCTCACGACCCCGTACGCACGAAGGCCGGGCCCGCGGGCCCGGCCTTCGATTTCTGGGCGGAGCTTGGGGCGAGGGGCCTACCGGATCTTCAGCACCCGGGTCTTGGCGATGTTGTCGTGGAGGCCCTTCTTCTCGGGGTTGAAGGCGATCATCAGGAAGCCGATGTAGAGGATGAAGCCGCTGACCATGTAGCCGACGAGGCGCATGAAGGCGGTGCCCCAGCCGAGCGGCTCCTCGCCGTCCTCGCGGACGATGCGCAGGCCCAGCATCTTCTTTCCGGGGGTGGCGCCCTTGTTCGCCCAGAACCAGAGGATGTAGCCGAGGGAGGCGGCCGTGGTGAGGAGGAATGCGAAGAACGGGAGGATCGCGGCGAGCGCCCCGGGCCCGCTCTCGCTCATCGCCGAGCGCATGGTCACGAACATCGTCGGACCCCAGATGACGCCCATGATGAGCGACAGGATGATGCTGTCGATCAGGTAAGCGAGGAAACGGATCCAGAAGCCGGCGGGCTCGCCCTCGACCGGCCCTTCCTCGCCGTAGTAGACGGCGCCCTCCGCCGCCGCGACCGGTGCGGGAGGCGGCAGGGGAGCCGAGTAGGGAGCCGGGGGCGGAGCCGGGGGCCGCGGGGCGGCCACCGGGGCGGGGGGCGGGGACGGGCGCGACGGCGCCGGCGTCGGCGGCGGGATCGGCGTCGGCGGCGGCGACGGGCGGCGCATCGGCACCGGCTCGGGAGTCGTCGCCTGCTCGAAGGACGGCGCGGGACGGGCCGGGGGCGGCGGCGGGGAAGGAACGACGACCGGGGCGGGCGCGGTCGGCGGCGGCTCCGGCCCCGGGGCGGGGCGCGGGGCGGGCGCCGGCATCATGGGCATCCCCATCCCCTGGACGTCCAGGAGGGCGGTCCCCTCGGGGTCGTAGACGCCCTGGATCTCGAGGACCGTCTTGCCGAGCCGGATCTGGTCCCCCGACTTCAGCCTCACCTCGGTGACCCGCTGGCCGTTTACCCAGCTCCCGTTCGCGCTGTTGTTGTCGACGAGAAGGTGCCCCTCCGGCTCCTCCACGATCCTGGCGTGCTGCCGCGAGATCGCGTTGTCCTCCAGGACGAGACCGTTCTCCTTTCCGCGGCCGATCAGGATCTCCTTGCCCGGAAGCGGAATGGTCTGGTCCTTGAGGGAGGGGTCCGGCGATTCCAGGACTTTCAGAAAAGCCATCGATTTCGCCTCGCTGAGGTTCTCGGGATTTTTCGGGATGATGGACCAGATCCCGCGAAAGCGGAAGGACGGCCTCCCCGGCCGCGGGTCGGGCAGAATCGGCGGATGACTCGCCACCGCCTGCGTTCCACGCTCCTCGCCGCGACCTTCGCGGCGCTCCTCCTGCCGGCCACGCCGGTCGGCGCCGCCGCCCCCGCCGGCCCGCCCGAGGCGCGCCTCCTGCGCTTCCCCGACGCGAGGGGCGACGCGGTCGTCTTCGTCTACGCGGGCGACCTCTGGCGGGCCCCCGTCTCGGGCGGCCCGGCCCTGCGCCTCACCGCCCACCCCGGGCTCGAGCTCTTTCCGAAGCTCTCGCACGACGGGAAGTGGATCGCCTTCTCCGGCGAGTACACGGGCACCCGGCAGGTCTTCGTGATGCCGGCCTGGGGCGGGACGCCGAAGCAGCTGACCTTCGCGACGGACGTCGGCCCGATGCCCCCGAGGGGCGGCTGGGACAACTGGGTCCTCGGCTGGACGAAGGACGGGAAGATCCTCGTCAGGATGAACCGCGTTCCGTGGAGCAACCGCATGGGGCGCTACTACCTCGTCGATCCGAAGGGGGGGCTCGAGACGCCGCTCGAGATCCCCGAGGGGGGCTCGGCTTCCCTCTCCCCCGACGGGACGAAGCTCGCCTACTGCCCCGTCGACCGCGAGTTCCGGACCTGGAAGCGGACGAAGGGGGGGCGCGCGCAGGACGTCTGGCTCTACGACTTCGCCGCGAAGAAGTCCGAGCGGCTCACGGAGTACGAGGGGACCGACAACTTCCCCATGTGGTGGGGCGACGCCGTCTACTTCACCTCGGACCGCGAGAAGACGCTCAACCTCTGGCGCGCCGACCTGAAGACGAGGGAGACGCGAAGGCTGACCTCCTTCACCGAGTTCGACGTCCTCTGGCCGAGCCTCGGCGACGGGAAGATCGTCTTCATGAACGGGGGCTACCTCTGGACCCTCGACCTGGCGACCGAGAAGTCCGCGCGGATCCCGATCACGCTCGGCGCCGACCTCGCCGCGACCGTCCCCGCCTTCCGGGACGTCTCCGGCAACGTGGCCGGGGCGGCGCTCTCCCCGAGCGGGGCGCGGGTCGTCATCGCCGCCCGCGGCGACCTCTACTCGCTGCCGGCGAAGGACGGACAGACGCGCCCCCTCTCGGCGACGCCGGCCGTCCGCGAGCTGAGCCCCGCCTGGTCGCCCGACGGAAAGTGGATCGCCTATCTCTCCGACGAGACGGGCGAGTACGAGATCTGGCTCCGGCCGCAGGACGGCTCCGGCGCCCCGCGCCGCCTGACGACCGACGGCGCCCCGTGGAAGCACGCCCCCGTCTTCAGCCCCGACGGCACGAAGCTGGCCTGGGGCGACCGGGCCCAGCGCCTCCGCGTCGTCGACGTGGCGACCGGAAAGGTCACCGACGTCGACCGGAGCGGCTTCGAGGACCTCGACGTCTACTCCTTCTCCCCCGACTCCCGCTGGCTCGTCTACGAGAAGAGCCACGCGACGAGGCTCCCCGGCCTCTGGGCCGCCTCCCTCGAGACGGGCAAGGCCTTCCCTCTCGGCGACGGCCTGACCGCCGACTTCTCCCCCGCCTTCTCGGCCGACGGGAAGCACCTCTTCTTCCTCTCCAACCGCGACTACGCGCCGACCTTCAGCGCCCTGGAGTTCTCCTACGTCTACCCGAAGGCGACCCGCGTCTACGCCGCGGCGCTCACCCCGTCCGCCCCCCACCTCTTCCCGCCGAAGAGCGACGAGGAGAAGGGGAAGGAGGAGGCCGCGGCGAAGGACGACGCGAAGCCGGCAGCCTCGAAGGGGAAGGAGGCCAGGGACGGGAAGGAGAAGGAGAAGGAGAAGGAGAAGAAGGACGCGCCGGCACGCGTCGAGATCGTCGCCGACGGCTTCGTCGCTCGCACCATCGCCCTGCCCGGCGTGAAGGCCGACGACCTCCGCTCCCTCTCGGCGACGGCGGAGGCCGTCTGGTACGTGCGGGGCGAGGGCGGGGACGCCGCCCTCCACCGCTACGACCTGAAGGAACGCAAGGAGGAGAAGGTCCTCGACGGGGCCGGCTTCTACCGGCTCTCGGCCGACGGGAAGAAGCTTCTCTGGAGGGCGGGAAAGGACTGGGGGATCGCCGACGCCCGGGCCGGCCTCTCCCCCGGCGCCGGCAAGCTCGATCTCTCCGGTCTGCGCGTCAAGCTCCACCTGCCGACCGAGTGGGCCCAGATCTGGCGGGATGCCTCCCGGATCGTCCGCGACTGGTTCTACGACCCCGCACTCCACGGCGCCGACTGGCCCGCCCTGGTGGCCCGCTACGGCGCCCTCGTGCCGTTCGTCGCCCACCGGGCCGACCTCGACTTCCTCCTCGGCGAGCTCGTCTCCGAGCTGGAGGCCGGGCACACCTACGTCTCGGCCGGCGACGAGCCGAAGGTCGAGAGGGTGTCCGGCGGTTTCCTGGGCTGCGAGTTCGCGGCCGACCCGTCCGGCCTATACCGGATCGCGAAGGTCTTCCCCGGCGAGAACTGGGACGAGGACTTCCGGTCGCCCCTCACCGAGCCGGGGGTCGGCGTCTCCGCCGGGAGCTTCCTCCTCGCCATCGACGGCGTCGACCTGACGACCGCCGACAACCCCTATCGCCTCCTCGAGGGGAAGGCGAACCGCGCCGTCACGCTCCTGGTCGGGACGTCGCCCTCCGCCGCGGGCGCGCGGAGCATCACGGTGAGGACCGTGGCGAGCGAGCAGGGCCTCCGCTACCTCGACTGGGTCAAGTCCCGGATGGCCCTCGCAGACCGCCTCTCGGGCGGGAAGGTCGGCTACATCCACCTCCCGGACACCGCTCTCGCCGGGAACCGGATGCTGCAGAAGCTCTTCTACTCGCAGGTGTCGAAACCCGCCCTCGTCGTCGACGACCGCTACAACGGCGGCGGCTTCATCCCCGACCGGATGATCGAGATGCTCTCGCGGACGACCCTTGCCTTCTGGGCGCGGCGCGGCATCGACGCCATGCGGACGCCCGGGTTCGCCCACGACGGGCCGAAGGTGATGCTGGCCAACAGCTACTCCGCCTCGGGCGGGGACGCCCTGCCGTACTTCTTCCGCAAGGAGGGGCTCGGCCCGATCGTCGGGACGCGCACCTGGGGCGGCCTCATCGGGCTCTCCGGGAACGCGACGTTCGTGGACGGCGGCAGCGTCGACGTCCCGACCTTCCGGATCTACGACGGCGACGGGAACTGGGTCGTCGAGAACGTCGGCGTCGAGCCCGACGTGGAGGTCTTCGACGTGGCCGAGAGGCGGCTCGACGGCGGCGACCCGAGCCTCGAGAAGGGTGTAGAGATTCTGCTCGACGCGCTTGCGAAGCGGCCTGCGACCCCACCGAAGGCGCCCGTCCCCCCGACCGTCGAACGCTGAGTCGAACGTGCATCCCCCCGGAACGTGGAGATTCCCCACGTTCCGGGGGAGAGGCCGCCCCTTGACCCGTTCGGCGCTGAAATTTTCAACGATCTGTCCGAAAACCACATCAGTCGGTCCAAGACACGTAAGTCATTGCAAAAGAGAAAATTAAGGCGCTTGCCCCTACCGCTTGGTGGTGAACTTCTCATCACCCCATGCTCGACCATAGAAACAACACAGGAGTAAGCTCTTACAGAAGAGAGAGATACGGAAACCTCTACACTTTGGCCCGGGGCTTGCGAATTTCTCAACGGAGCGGACCAGAAGTTCGCTCGCGGGGGGTACGGAAGCAAATGTTGAAGCCGCAATCCAAGGGCCTGCTCCTGGACACGACACGCTGCATCGGCTGCGGCGGCTGTTCGCTGGCGTGCAAGGAACGCAACAAGCTCCCGAAGACGTCGGACGACTTCCTGAAAGACGAGCTCACGGACAAGTCGTACTCGGTCGTGAACCAGGTCGACTCCAGATACGTCCGGCGCATGTGCATGCACTGCGTCACGCCTTCGTGCGTGTCAGCCTGCCCCGTCGGGGCGTTCGTGAAGTCGGAGTCGGGGCCCGTCACTTACCTCGAGTCGAGGTGCATGGGCTGCCGCTACTGCATGATCGCCTGCCCCTTCGGGATCCCGAAGTACGAGTGGGAGAAGGCCGCGCCGCTGGTCCGCAAGTGCGACCTCTGCGCCGACCGGCTCGCCCAGGGGCTGAAAACCGCCTGCGCGACCGCCTGCCCCACCGGCGCGACGACCTTCGGCGACCGCGACGCCCTCGTCGCCGAGGCGCGCGAGCGCTTCCGCGCCCACCCCGGGCGCTACAACGAGCACATCTACGGCCTGGAGGAGGTCGGCGGGACCTCCGTCCTCCTGATCTCCGACGGGAAGGCCGAGGAGCTCGGCTACCCCGCGGCCCTCGACGAAACGCCTCCGGCGTTCCTCACGTGGCGCGCGCTGAAGATCATCCCCGACGTCGTCCTCACCGGCGCCGTCCTCCTCGGCGGCATCTACTGGATTCGCAACCGCCGCGACGAGGTCGAGGCGGCCGAGGGCCACCACCACACGACGCCGAAGGCGCACTGAGGAATCGTCATGCCGAAGATCGCACTTCCCCGGTTCACTTTCTGGCGCGGCGTCCTCATGGCGATCGTCGCCCTCGCGAGCTACGCCACCCTCATCCGCTTCACCCAGGGCCTCGCCGGTTCCACGAACCTCAGCGACGAGTTCCCGTGGGGCCTCTGGGTCGGGTTCGACATCCTCTGCGGCGTCGCCCTGGCCGCCGGCGGCTTCACGATCAGCGCCGGGGTCTACATCTTCAACCTGGAGAAGTTCCGGCCCATCGTGAGGCCGGCGATCCTGACCGCTTTCCTCGGGTACGTCCTCGTCGTCGGCGCCCTGATGTTCGACCTCGGGCGGCCCTGGAACATCTGGCACCCGCTCGTCATGTGGAACCCGCACTCGGTCATGTTCGAGGTCGGCTGGTGCGTCACGCTCTACACGACGGTCCTCGCGCTCGAGTTCAGCCCGGTGGTCTTCGAGCGCTTCAAGATGACGAAGACGCTGCACGTCCTCCACGCCGTGATGCCGATCCTCGTCATCCTGGGCGTCCTCCTCTCGACGCTCCACCAGTCCTCGCTCGGCTCCTTCTACCTGATCGTCCCCTCGAAGCTCCACGCCCTCTGGTACTCGCCGCTCCTGCCGGTCTTCTTCTTCCTGACGGCCCTGACGCTCGGCTGCGCGATGACGATCGTCGAGTCGTTCCTCTCCCAGCGGGCGTTCGGCAAGTCGCTCGAGATGGAGCTCCTCGTGCCGCTCGGGCGCGTGGCGCTCCTCCTGCTCGGCGTCACGACGGTCCTGCGCCTCGCCGACTTCCGCCACCGCGACGCGCTCGGGCTGGCCTTCCAGCCGACCTACGAGGCCCGCCTCTTCCTCGCCGAGATGCTCATCGGCGTCCTCGCCCCCGCGGTCCTCCTGATGATCGGGAAGGTGAGGCGGCACACGACGGGCCTCTTCCTCGCGGCGCTCCTCATCGTCATGGGCGTCGTCATGAACCGCCTGAACGTCTCCATCACCGGGATGGAGCGCTCCTCGGGCCAGATCTACGTCCCCGCCTTCACCGAGATCGCCATCACGACGGCGATCGTCGGCGTCGGGTTCCTCGTCTTCGCCCTCGCCGTGAAGTACCTCCCCGTCTTCCCCGAGCACGAGATGAAGGAAGCCCGCCCCATCGTCGTCCCCGCAGGGGGAAACCTCGTCGGCCAGCCGATCCGCACCCTCCCCCTCCCGGCGATCGCCGTCGTCGTCGTCGCCTTCCTCGGCGCGGCCGCCCTCGGCGCCGACGGCGTCCGCCGCCGCGAGGTCGCCCCCGGCCCGCCCGCCCCCGGCGCGAAGCCGGAGCTCGCGGCCGCCCTCGCGACCTTCGAAGCCCCCGCCGAGGTCGTCTTCCCGACGGCGGCCGACAGCCCCGGGCCGGTCGCCTTCCGCCACTCGTCGCACGTCGACCCCTCCGCTCCCGACTGCCTCTCCTGCCACGAAGGGACCTACTCGTTCCTCGGCCGCAAGGAGGCGCCGCCCGCGGGGCAGATGCACGACGCGAAGCACTGCGGCAGCTGCCACGACGGCACGTCGGCGTTCGCGATCGACGACGACTGCACGTCCTGCCACACGGGACAGTAAGGAAGAGCGGGAGGACGGCGATGCAGCGGCTCCGGGCCAACTCGCTCGCGGTACGGCTGACGGGGACTCTCGTCGCCGCGCTCGCCGTCCTCCTCCTCCTCGCCTGGTCCGTCTCCCTCACGCTCCAGAAGCGGTTCGCCGAGTCGACGGCGCGCTACAGCGCCCTCGCGCTCTCGGAAACGCTCACCGGCGGGCTCCACGGGATGATGCTCGCCAACGACAGGGACGGACTCGAGAGCTCCGTCCGCGCCATCACCGAGCGCTCGCCGAACATCCGGGTGCGGGTCTTCAACAAGGAGGGGTCGATCGTCTACTCGTCGATCCCGGCGGAGGCCGGGCGGCGGGTCGACACGACCTCCGAGGCCTGCTTCAAGTGCCACGCCGAGGGGCAGCCCATCGAGAAGCTCCCCCCCGGCGACCGGACGCGCACCTTCGCGCTCGACGGGATCCCCACGCTCGGCGTCATCCGCCCCATCGAGAACGAGCCTTCCTGCTCGACGGCCGACTGCCACGCCCACCCCCCGGAGAAGCGCCTCCTCGGCGTCGTCGACGTCTCCATCCAGCTCGTGCGCCAGGACGCGGTGAGGCGCCAGACGACGGCGCTCATGGCCGTCACGGGCTTCGCCACCCTGCTCCTCGTCGCCTTCGTCGTGATCCTCGTCGTGAGGCGAAACGTCCACCGTCCCGTGAGGAGCCTCGCCGAGACCCTCGGGGCCCTCGGCGGCGGAGACTACTCGGCGCGCTACGAGGACGAGCCGATCGCCGAGTTCGCCTTCCTCGGACGCCACGTCAACCGGATGGCCGGCGACCTGCAGAAGGCGAACGCCGAGCTCGTCGACTGGGCCCAGACGCTCGAGCGGCGCGTCGAGGAGAAGACGGGCGAGCTGAAGGCGGCCCAGGCCCAGATGCTCCGCGTCGAGCGGATGGCCTCGCTCGGAAAGCTCGCCGCCGTCGTCGCGCACGAGATCAACAACCCGCTCGCGAGCGTCGTCACCTACTCGCGGCTCCTCCTGCGCCGCTTCTCCCAGAAGGGCGGCCCGAAGCCGGGCGACGACAGCGAGAAGATCCTCGAGGCCATCGCCTCCGAGTCGGCCCGCTGCGGCGAGATCGTCTCGAATCTCCTTCTCTTCGCCCGCCGGACCGGCTCCCGCATGGAGCCGACCGACGTCAACAAGCTCGTCGACCGCGCCCTCTTCCTCCTCAAGCACAAGATGGATCTCGTCCAGGTCCGCCCCGACACGAAGCTCGACCCGGCCCTTCCGAACGTCGTCTGCGACCCGTCCCAGATCGAGCAGGCGATCCTCGCCCTCGCCATCAACGGCATCGAGGCGATGCCGGAGGGCGGGACGCTGACGATCCGCACCTCGCCGTTCGGAGAGCGCGGGGCGCGGATCGAGGTCGCCGACAGCGGCGTCGGGATGGACGAGGAGGTCCGGAAACAGATCTTCGAGCCCTTCTTCACGACGAAGGGGGAGGGCGACGGGAAGGGCCTCGGCCTCGGCCTCGCGGTCGTCTACGGCATCGTCCAGCGGCACGGCGGGGCGATCGACGTCGAGAGCTCCCCCGGGAACGGTACACGCTTCGACCTCACCCTGCCGGGGACCCCCGCCCCGGGAGAGGAGTCCTGATGTCCACCCCCGTCAAGCTGATGATCGTCGACGACGAGCTGCACCTCCGGACCTCGCTCACGTTCTGGTTCCGCGAGGAGGGATACGACGTCCTCTCCGCCGGCAGCGGCCGCGAGGCCCTCGCCACCCTCGTGCGCGAGGCTCCGCAGATCCTCCTCGTCGACATCAAGATGCCGGGGATGGACGGCCTCGAGGTCCTCCGCAAGGTGCGGGAGACCTCCCCGGAGACGACCGTCATCATCATGACGGCCTACGCCTCCGTCGAGACGGCGATCCAGGCGCTGAAGGACGGCGCCTACGACTACATCGTCAAACCCTTCGACCCCGAGGCGATCTCGCGCCTCGTGAAGAAGGCGGCCGAGCGCTACACGCTCCTCTCGGAGAACCGCGAGCTGAAGGCCCGCCTCGAGGCCAACGAGCCGGCCCTCGTGACGGCCGGCGGCGGGCCGATGGCCCACGTCCTCGAGCTCGTCGACCAGGTCGCCCCCACCGACACGAGCGTCCTCGTGACGGGCGAGAGCGGGACGGGCAAGGAGCTCGTCGCGCGGCTCATCCACGCGCGGAGCCCCCGGCGGTTCGGGCCCCTCAGCATCGTCAACTGCGGGGCCCTCTCCGAGGGGGTCCTCGAGAGCGAGCTCTTCGGCCACGAGAAGGGCGCCTTCACCGGGGCGGTCGGGCGCCGCCGGGGCAAGGTCGAGCTGGCCAACGAGGGGACGCTCTTCCTCGACGAGATCGGCGACGTGCCGCCGAAGGTCCAGGTCGACCTCCTGCGCGTCCTGCAGGAGAAGCAGGTGACGCGCGTCGGCGGGAACCAGACCGTGCCCGTCGACTTCCGCCTCGTCACCGCCACCCACCGCGACCTCGAGGACGAGGTCGCCGCGGGCCGCTTCCGGCAGGACTTCTTCTTCCGGGTCCACGTCTTCACCATCGAGCTGCCGCCGCTGCGCGAACGTCCGGCCGACATCCCCGTACTGGCGCAGCACTTCCTCGGACGCTTCGCCACCGCGATGAACCGCAAGATCGGCGGCTTCTCCCCCGCCGCCCTCGCCGCCATGACCGACTACCCCTGGCCCGGCAACGTCCGCGAGCTGCAGAACGCCATCGAGCGGGCGGTCGTCCTCTGCAAGGGGGACACGATCGAGGCGGCGCACTTTCCCTTCAGCGGCCCCGCGCCGGCGGCCGCTTCGTTCACGCTCGCCTCTTCCGAGGAGGCGCACATCCGGAAGGTCCTCGCCGCGATGGGGTTCAACGTGGCGCAGGCCGCCCGGGCCCTCGAGATCGACCGGGTGACGCTCTACAACAAGATGCGGAAGTACGGCATCGACCGCCCGTGAAGGTCCGGCTCCTCCACACCGCCGACGTCTCGCCCGGCCACGTGAGGAGCGCCTTCAGCGGCCTGGCGCCGCCCCTTTCGCCGGGCGAGTCCGTCGCGTTCCCCGGCTCCCTCTCCTTCGCGTACGACCGGACGCGCGCTCAGCACGACGCCGTCCGCGTCCTCGAGGCCGTCCCCGACCCCGAGCCCGGCTGGCTGAATCTCCTCCTCGTCGGGGCCGACCTCTTCGTCCCGGCCCTCACCTACGTCTTCGGCCTCTCGCACGTCGCGGGAGGGCGGGGAATCCTCTCCCTCGCCCGGCTGAAGCCGCCGGAGGAGAACGCCTTCACCGAGGACGTCCTCGTCCACCGCCTCAGGGTCGAGGTCGCCCACGAGCTGGGCCACGCGGTCGGGCTCGTCCACTGCGTCGTGGGCGACTGCGCGATGCACCGGTCGCTCTGGCCGGAGAGCGTCGACCTGAAGAACCCCGAGTTCTGCGCGTCCTGCCGCGCCCAGTTTCCTCGCGAGGGGTAGCCGGGCGCCCCGCCCGGCCCGCTCAGGGAACGAGGACCGCCGCCCCTTCGAGCCGCCCCTGGCGCAGGTCTTCGAGCGCCTCGTTGGCCGATGCGAGCGGGTACGGGCGGACGCGGCTCGTGATCCCCGCCCTCACCGCGAGGGGGAAGAGCTCCTCTCCGTCCCGCCGCGTCAGGTTCGCGACCGAGCAGACGACGCGCTCGCCCCAGAGGAGCGAGTAGGGGAACGACGGGACGTCGGTCATGTGGATGCCGCCGCAGACGACGACGCCCCCCTTCCTCACCGACCGCAGCGCGAGCGGGACGAGCGCCCCGACCGGCGCGAAGACGAGGGCCGCGTCGAGCGGCTCGGGGGCCGGCTCGTCGGAGCCCCCGGCCCAGGCCGCGCCGAGCGAGAGCGCGAATCGCCGCGCCCTGGCGTCGTCCGGCCGCGTGAACGCGAAGACCTCGCGCCCCTCGTATCGCGCCACCTGCGCCACGAGGTGCGCCGCCGCGCCGAAGCCCCAGATCCCGACCGTCCGCGGGTCGCCCGCCATCCGCAGGGTGCGCAGGCCGATGAGCCCCGCGCAGAGGAGCGGCGCCGCCGCCAGGTCGGAGAAGGCCTCCGGGATCGGGAAGCAGAACCGCTCGTCGGCCACGGCGCGCTCCGCGAAGCCGCCGTCGAGGTCCCAGCCCGTGAACCGCGCCTCGTCGCAGAGATTCTCGGCCCCTCCGGCGCAGAAGCGGCAGCGCCCGCAGGTCGCACCGAGCCACGGCACGCCGACACGGTCGCCCCTCGCGAATCGGGAAGCCCCCTCGCCCGCGCCCTCCACGACGCCGACGATCTCGTGCCCGAGGACGAGCGGCAGCTTCGGCTTCGGCAGGTCGCCGTCGAGGACGTGGAGGTCGGTCCGGCAGACGGCGCAGGCGCGAACCCGCAGGAGGACCTGGCCGGGGCCGGGAGCGGGGTCGGAGACGTCCGCCAGCCGGAGCGGCCGGCCGGGAGCGTCGAGGAGCATCGCCTTCATCGCTGCCTCCGGCGCGCACGACTGCCTTGCGGCGGCCCGCGTGCGACGCCCTCAGTATGCGCGCGTCACGGGGACGAGACGCCCGCTGCCGAACGACCAGCGGGAGACCTTGAGGACGATCCCGTGGACGACCCTCTTCCCTTCCGCGCGGCGCACGGCCGCCCGGAGCGCCGCGTTCGCCGCGTCGGCGGGGGCGGCGCCCGCGACGATCGCCTCGACCCGCGGCGCGACGTCGTCGTAGTCGAACGGGTCGACCTGCCTCTCGGCGAGCTCGGCGGTCGGCGCCCTCTCGACGACGAACGGCGGGATCGTCCCGCGCGTCTTCGCCACCCAGCGGGCGAGGCGGAATACCGCGGTCTTCGGAAGGTCGCCGATCGGCGCGAGGAGGCCGGCGAGGTCGCCCCAGAGCGTGCCGTAGCCGAGGGCCAGCTCGGTCTTGTTGCTCGCGTTCAGGAGGAGGCCGCCGTGCCGGTTCACGAAGGCCGCGAGGACGGCCGTCCGGAGCCGCGACTGCAGGTTCTCGTGCGCCCGCCGCCCGGCCGGCCCCGCGTCGAGGAGGTCGGACAGCTCCGTCTCCCACGGAACGAGGAGCGGCTCGAGCGGCCGCTCCTCGAGGCGGATCCGGAGCGCGCGGGCCGTCTCCCGGGCCGCCTCCGTCGAGCGCGGGTCGGTGAAGCGGGACGGGACGTGGACCGCGACGACGCGGCCCGCTCCGAGCGCCTCCACGGCGAGCGCCGCCACCAGCGCAGAGTCGACCCCTCCCGAGAGGCCGAGGACGACGGAACGGAGCCCGTTGCCGTCGACGAAGCCGCGAATCCCGAACGCGAGAGCCGCGAAGAGCTCCCGCTCGTCTCCATCCTCGCCGGCCTCCGCTTCGGGCGCCGCGGCCGGCCCGTCGAGGTCGACCGTGACGACGTCCTCCGCGAATCGCACGAGGCGCGCGACCTCGTCCCCGTCCGCCGAGAGGGCGAAGCTCCCGCCGTCGAAGACCAGCTCGTCGCGGACGCCGACGGCGTTCACGAACGCGATCGCGCGGCCGTGGCGGCGCGCCGCGCGGAGCCGCTCGCGCGGGATCCCGACCCGGAAGGGCGAGGCGACGAGGGCGAGAAGGACCTCCACGCCCCGCTCCGAGAGGTCCGCGGCCGGGTGCACCGGATACCCTTCGTCCCAGACGTCCTCGCAGACGAGCGCGCCCGCGCTCCTCCCCGCCAGCTCGAACGGTTCGCTCGCGAGCCCCGGCAGGAACCAGCGCGTCTCGAGGAAGACCTCGTACGACGGCAGGAGCCGCTTGGGCTGGACGTGGGCGACCGTACCCCCCGAGAGGAGGAGCGCGGCGTTCGCGAGCGACGGGTGCTGTGGCAGCCTCTCCGCCGAGCGGGCGAGGCCGCCGACGAGGCAGGGCGGCCCGCCCGCCGTCCTCCTCGCCGCCTCGCGCCCCGCCTCGAAGGCGGCCGCCACGAACCCCGGGTCGAAGAGGAGGTCGCGCGGCGGGTAGCCGACGAGGGACATCTCGGGGAAGACGACGACTTCGGCGCCGTCCTCCCGCGCGCGGGACTGCGCCGCCGCGAGGGCGTCGAGGTTCTTCGCGAAGTCCCCGACGCGCGCTTCGACCTGCGCGAGGCAGACCTTCAAGCCATCTCCTTCGCCACCGCCCCGAGGAGGTCGAGCGCCGCGAGGACGGGATCGCGCCGCAGGCAGACCTCGTCGCCGAGGAGGAACGTCCGGTAGCCGAGGGCGAGGAGGAACGCGGCGTCGCAGACTTCCGACGCCACGGGGACCGGCGTCCTCGCGAGCGTCGGGAAGATCCGGCTCGCGACGACCGCGTCCGGGTCGGCCGCGATCACGTCGCGCAGCGCGCCGATGATCCGGTGCGGCTCGCGGACCTCGACGAAGAGGTCGCCGCGGGCCGCGACGAGCCGGCCGAGCCGTCCGCCGTGCCGGCCGGCGAAGGCGAGCCCCCGCCGGCTCTCGACCTTCAGCATCGGCGTGACGCCCGGGAGCGCCGCATGGAGCTCCCAGACGTCCTCCTCCCTCTCGACGAACGAGAGCATCGCGCGCGTCAGCCCCACCTCCCGCATCGCCGCGAGCCAGGCGCGGTCCCCCTCCGTCAGGTTCCCCTCCACTTCGAGCCCCGGGTGGACGACGTTGACCGACTCGCCCGGGCCGATCACCCGCCGCGGCCCCGCCTCGAGGACGAGGCGGTCGCCGTCCACGGCGAGGAGCCGCGCCGCCTCGCGCCCGTCCCCGAAGAAGACGTCGCACGGCGTCGGGACGCGGAGGCGGTGGGAGACCCGGACCGCCGTGAAGGGAGGGACCGCCGCTTCCGCGACGCGCAGCTGCCGCCCCTTCAGATCCACCCACAGCGGCGGCCCGAGGCGCGCGAGCCGCGAGAGCGCCTCGCGCGGCGTCTCCTCCGCCAGGGGCATCACCGTGTTCAGCCGGAACCCGGCGACGAGGGGGTGCCGGGCCACCTCTTCCGCGAAGGAGGCGTACGGCGGCAGGGTGACGATCGCCCGGACGCCCGTGGGCCCGGCCGCCACGCCGCCGCTCACCGCGTCACAGCTCGAGCGTCGAGCCGCAGAACCCGCACGAGGTGCGCCCGAACGCGTCGGCCGGGATTTTCCCCCCGCACGCCGGGCAGGCGAGGACCCGCGGGCCGTCGGCCCGGATCCGGTCGGCGACGTTCTTCACCTTCGCCTCGGCCTGCCGTGCCCGCATGTTCTCCTGGAAGTCGCCGAAGCGGCCCCACGAGCGGGCGACGAGCCCCATCGCGTAGTCCACGGCGCGCTGCTCGTCGTCGATGCGGAAGACCTTCTCCTTCCCGACGGCCTCCGCCCACTGCCGGTCCACCTCGTCCCCCGGGCGTCCCGTGGGACGGCGCAGGAACCACGTGTTCCAGGAGGCGGCCACGCGCTTCCACGCGGCGATCGAGTCGAACGCCTCGCCCCCCGCGAGGAGCGACGCGAGCTTCCCGCTCCACGACGCGCTCCCTTCCTGCGGCGCCGTCTCGCCGAGGAGCCTCACGACCTGCTCCTTCGGGATCGTCGGGTGCATGGGCGCGTCGCCGAAGACGACGAGGAAGGGCTTGTCGGCCTTCGGCGTCTCCACGTGGTGCTCGAGCCACCAGGCGAAGAGCCCGTAGCTCTCCGGCGCGTCTCCCCCGCCCCCCTCGCCGTAGAGCGCGTTCAGCTGCTGCTCGAGGTCGTACCCGTGCGCGAACTCCGTCACCTGCAGCGGCCAGCGGTCGACGCCGGCGTCGCCGATCGCCGCGAAGCAGATCTCGAGGTCCTCGCGGTACTGCGAGAGCGTGTTGAAGAGGAGCGGCAGCCGGTCGAAGATCTCGAACGGCCAGCGGGCCATCGAGCCCGTCACGTCCACCGCGACGACGAGAGGGTTCTTCGACTCCGTCCGGATCCGCTTGCGCGGGTCGACCATCGCCGGGTTCGGCGCGCGGTGCGCCCCGTAGGCCCGCGGCCCCGCCGCCGCGGCACGCCGCGCCGCCTCCTCGCGGGCGTCCTTGCCGGACTCGCCGAAGGAATAGCCGGCGGCCCCGTACCAGTCCGAGGTGTCGTCACTCCAGGCGTACATCTCGCCCTCCCGCCCCCTGTGTCGCTTCGCCTTGTGGCGGAGAGTCTATTCGCGGCGCGGCTCGACCGGGAAGACCGGCGGCGGCGCCGTCCTCGCGAGCGTCTCGAGCCCGAACTCCAGGCGGAACCGCCGGACGAGCCCCCCGGCGCGAAGCGCCCGGGCGACCTCCGGGGGAACGAGCCGCTCCCACGCCTCGCCCCGCGCCATCGCCCGCCTCACGCCCTTTCCGTCCACCGCCGCCCGCTCCTCGGGACCGAGCAGGGAGAGCGGGTGCTCGACCCGCCAGGTCCCCTCGACGAGCGAACGGACGTAGGGGTTCGCGGTCGCGAAGAGGTCGACCTCCCCGAAGCGTTCCCGCACCATGGCGGCCCACCGGGGGCCGTCGTAGAGGTCGGGGAGAAGGTGCAGCTCGAAACGACCCGCCGGCAGGAGCGGCGCCAGCAGCCCGGCCGTCTCCTCCCCCGTGAACGGGTTGTCGACGTCGTACCGGTTCGCGCTCCCGACGCCGACGACGACCGTCTCCGCCTCCCGCGCCAGCGCGGCGAGGATCGCCGCGTGGCCCAGGTGGGGCGGGCGGAACCGGGCGACGAACCCGGCGCGGCGGAAACGGACGCCCGTCACGGCGAGGAGAAAGGCGTTGAAACGGGTTCGACGCCGCCGGAAAACGAAAAACGGGAGGGCGGTGAAGCCCTCCCGGTGACTTTCATGGAGCGGGACACGAGGGTCGAACTCGCGACATCTACCTTGGCAAGGTAGCGCTCTACCACTGAGCTAGTCCCGCCCACGGGACCGGCGAAAGATAGCGAAGAAGGGGCCTCCCGTCAAGGCTCGGTCCGCCCCGCGCGCCGGGGCGCGAGGGCCAATGGGAACGGCTCGGGCGGGGATCCGACCCAAGGCCGCCTCCCGTCAGTACGGGTCCGGCGAGATCATGGCCTGGAAGCTCCCGTCCGACGTGACCGCGTCGTTCAGGACGCCGTAGGCGAGGAAGGTGTCGGCCCCCGAGAGCCTCCTGACGACGGCGGTGAACCGCTTCACCGAGGCGGGCGCGCCGGCCAGGGTGTGGACGCGCGACCACTGGTGCCAGTCCCCGGGCGCGAGGCTCACTGTGAGCGGTGCGCCGGCGGCGGCGCCCGTGTCGGCGTCGTAGAGGCGCGCTTCCAGCGTGATCGGCAGCTCGGCCTCGCCTCCGAGGTTCACGACGGCGAGGTTCGAGCGGACCGCGTCGTCCTGCGCGAGGCCAGGGACGAGAGCCTCGGTGCGGGCGCCTCCCCCCTTCGCGACCCCCGGGTAAAAGAGCCCGAACGCGCCTCCCGTCGCCGCATCGGTGTTCGGCGTCGTCGTCCGGGCCAGGACGGCCGTGGACGGGGCGTCGAGGTCGGCGAGGAAGCGGAAGGTCACCGTGAGCGTCCCGGCCTGCGGTCCGGCCGTGCCGTCGGGAATCTGCATCCCCCGCGTCCGGAGGTAGGCGAGGACGTCGGGGATCGTCACCTGGGCCCGCGCGGCGAGGTCGACCGTGACGACGCCCACGCCCCCGATCTCTCCGAAGCCCGGGGCCGGGCGGTAGACGAGGTCGACGGGGGTCGCGATGGAGCCGTCGTTCACGAGCGTCACCTCGGTCGTGTAGTGCGAGCCCGCCTCGCCGTAGACGTCGAGGACGACGGGGACGACGACCGTGCGTGCGGCGGAGAGCCCTCCGGGCCGGTAGGCCGGCAGGTAGCTCCCGTCCGACGTCTTCGCGTCGTTGACGACGCCGTACGCCGCGAACGCCCCGACGCCCGCCGTCCGGCGGACCTTCGCGTAGCCGAAGGCGCCGTCCGGCAGCCCGGCGAGGCCGAGGACGCCGTTCCACTGCGTCCACTCCCCCGGCGCGAGCGTCCTCACGAGGGGCTCCCCCGCGGCCGCTCCGCTCGCGGAGTAGACCTGCACGGCGACCTCGATCGGCTCCTGGCTCCGCCCCGGCAGGTGGACGACGGCGAGGTTCGAGCGCGCCGAGCCCGGCACCGACCGGAGGCCGTAGACCGCGGCCTCCTCCTCGGCGGCGTCGAGGTCGGACGGCGCGTCGTAGAAGAGGCCGAAGGTCCCGCCCGAGGCGCCCGCCGTGAACGTGCGGGCGACCACGTAGGTGTCGTCGACGTGCTTCAGCCCGTTCCCGAGCGTCACGCTCCCGGCGACCGGCGCTTCCGGCGTCGCGACCGGAATCGACATACCGAGGGAGCGGAGGAAGGCGAGCGCGTCCGTCGCGCGGAGCTCGCGCCCCGGTGGGAGTGCGATGGTGGCCGTCTTCGGGGTCAGCGTCCCGCCCGCGCCCGCGAATCCCGGCGCGGGCGTGAAGGTGATCGGGAACGTCGTCTCCGCGGCGGCGCCCGAGCCGAGGACGAGCTCGGAGAGAAAGCGAGCGCCGCCGGCGCCGACGACGTCGAGGACGACGGGGAGCGTCCGCACGCCCGGTCGCGCGGAAGCGACGTACGTCCCATGCCCGGCCGTTCCGACGAGGAGCATCTCCCCGTCCGCCGATCCGGCAGGACCAGCGTTCCGGACGACGGTGACCGAGGCCCCTGCGGGGAGCCCGGCGGTTTCCGGACTCCAGGTTCCGTTGCGCTTCAGCGCGACGCCCCGCCGTCCCGCAGCCGCCCAGAGGCGGCCGCCGGAGAGGTCGAGCGAGAAGACCTGCGCGGCGTTGAGGCCGGCCGAGTCCTTCCGGAAGAAGCTCCCCGCGGGGCGTCGGTAGACGCCGCCCGTGGTCAGACCCGCGAACGCCGCGCCGGCGTCTCCCCCGAGCGAAACGACGAGCCCGCCACCCGGCAGGCCGGCCGACACGTCGGCCCAGGGGGCCGCGCCCCTCGAGAAGAGCCCCTCGGCCATCGCCACCCAGAGGGTGTCGCCGAACGAGCGGACGGCGATGACCGTTCCCGTGCCCGTGTAGCCGGCGACGGGCTCGGCCGACCACGACGCGCCCGAGAAGCGCCAGAGGCCGGTCGTCGCCGTGCCGCCGAAGATCGCTCCCCCGTGGGACGCGAGGGTCGCCGGGAGGCTTGCGGGCGAGAGGCCCGCCGTGAACGGGTTCGCGGCGGATTGCGTCACGACGTACGGACCGCAGCTCGTCGCGACGAGCAACTCGGGCTGGGTTCCAGCAGTCCGCGCGACGGCGGTCGCCTCCCCGCAGCCGTCGGGGAGGCGGGCGATCGCGGGCGGCTCGCCGGACGGGCCTCCCCCGCCCGGCACGTTCAGGAGCCCTGCACCCCCTCCGAGCGATGTCGCGACGGCGTGCGTCGCGAAGCCCGCGGGCTCGGCCGGCGCGACGGCGTCGGTGACGACGGCCGCCGGGCGCGGCCCGGCAATGGGTGTCCAGCCCGACCCCTGCCGCCGGTAGACACCTCCGCCCGCCGTCCCGAGGAGGAGGTCGGCGCCGAGGTCGAGGAAGGCCTGCCCGCCACGCGGGAGGATCCCGCTCCGGTCCGCCGCCCACGAGGAGCCAGACTTGACGAGGACGCCCGCGTCGGCCGTCGCGGCGCGCAGCACGCCGCCCCACGCGGTCAGCGCTCGGACGTCGTGCCCGCCGAACGCCGCGTCCGCCACCCAGGCGCCTCCGTTCCAGGCGTAGAGCGTGACGTTCGTGCCGGCCCAGAGCGTGCCGCCGAACACGGCGAGGACGCGGAAGCCCTCTGCGGGCCCGACACCTCCCACGAGCGAGACCCAGCCCGAACCGGTCCAGCGCGCGGCGATTCCCGTCGAGAGGCCGACGACGAGACCCGCCGGGTCGGGGAGCATCGCGGTCACGATGCCGGCCCCCGGCGAGGGAGCCGCGGTCCACGCGCCACCCGCCCTGCGCCACGCGCCGAGGCCGCCGACCCACAGCACGCCCGACGCGTCGACGCCGACCGTCGTCGGGAAGGCGACGGGAGACGGGAGCGTCTCGAGCGTCCACGCGCCCGCGGCCGACCGGCGCCAGAGCTCTTCTCCCGTGGCCGCCCAGGTTTCGTCGCCGAGGACCGCGACCGAGAGGACGGGCTTGCCGGCGAGGCCGTCGAACGCCCATCCCCCCCCGAGGGACGTGCCGCGGAAGACCCCGCTCGCCGTCCCGGCCCAATGGACTCCGGAAGAAGCGGCGAGAGCGCGGACGTCGCCCGCCGCAGAGCCCGCGCCGACGGGTTCGAGCCTCAGCCCCGCCTCAGCCGTCGCCGGGCCGAGCCCGAAAGCCAGGAGGAGCGCCAGGCGCCCCGCGATTCGTCTTCCGGTTCCGTTCACGTCACGTCGCATCGAACGCTCCCCTGATCCAGTCGATCGTCCCCGCCCCGCCCTCGATCGCCACGACGTCGAAGCGGACCTCGCGCGCCGCGCCCGAAGGGTTCTGCGCGAGCCAGGCGCGCGCCGCCGACAGGAGCCGCCGTCTCTTGACCGGAGTGACGGCCTCGGCCGGAGTCCCACGCGAGGCGTCGCGCCTCCACTTCACCTCGACGAAGACGACGGCCGGGCCGTCCGCGGCCACGAGGTCGATCTCCCCGCCGCCGCCCTTCGCGTTGCGCGCAAGGATCAAGAGGCCGCGCTCCTCGAGGAACCGGGCCGCCGCGTCCTCGCCTTCGCGCCCCTTCGGCGTCGTCGCCGCGCGGGCCGGACCGGCCTGCCGAGGCCCGCTCCGCCTTCGCCTCGACAGGCCCAGCCGCGCGAGCCGATCCTTCCACTCCGACGCCACCGGTCGAGCATAATCGACGGATGGACGACGTCCTCGTGATCCAGTGTCCCGACTGCGATTCCACGCTGAAGGTCGACCGCGCGACCGGCGCCGTCCTCTCCCACGAGCCGGCGGCCGTGAAGAGGAAGCTCGGCTCCTTCGAGGAGGCCGCGGCAGAGAACGCGCGGCGCAAGGAGCGCGCGAACGACCTCTTCGCCGCCACCGTCGAGCGGGAGAAGCACAAGAGCGAGATCCTCGAGAAGACTTTCCGCGAGGCGCTCGAGAAGGCCCGCAACGAGCCCGCGGGCCGCCCGCGCAGCCCCTTCGACGACGACTAGGGAGCCGGGCCTACATCTCGGAGCGGTTGAAGTACCAGAGAATCCAGCCGATGGCCCCGAAGAGGGTCGCGCCGAGCAGCAGCCACACGTTCCAGATGGACCACTGGTCGCCGTAGGTCTCCTGAAGGCCCTGGTAGCCGAAGCCCGCGACGAGGAGGACGACGACCCAGGCGGTCCACTTCCAGATCTTGCGCCGCGTGTCCGCCGCCTGCTCGTCGATCTGGAGCTTCTCGATCGCCCTCTGTCTCTTTCGCCGCTCGATCTCCCTGCGATGGGCCTTCATCCCCTCCGTCACGAGGTCGGGCCGCGCCACGGGCCGCGTCGTCACCGGCGGCCCCCGCCTCACCGGCGACGTCTGCGGCTGGGTCACGTCCACCTTCCCCGGCGACGACGGAACGTAGGGATTCGAGGGGACTCTCCGCCCGGGCTTTCTCGGCTCCGCCACCTTGCCTCCTCGCGCCTTACCGTCAGCCCGCCGCCGCGCCGGCGCCCGGATGGGCCGGCAGGGCCTGGGCGGCGAGCTCGAGGACGTCGAACGGTTGCGTCTTCCCGGACATCTCCGTCTGCGCGTTCCCGAGCATCACCATGCAGAACGGGCAGGAGACCCCGACGAGGTCGGTGCCCGTCTCCTCGATCTCGGCGTAGCGGGCCTGGTTGATCCGCGTGCCGATCTTCTCGTCGAGCCACATCCGGCCACCGCCGGCGCCGCAGCAGAGCCCGTTCCGCCCGTTCCTGGGCAGCTCGGTCAGCGAGAGGCCCGGGATCGCCGCGAGGACCTCGCGCGGGGCCGCGTAGACGTCGTTGTGGCGCCCGAGGTAGCAGGCGTCGTGGAACGAGATCGTCTTCTCGAGGCGCTGCGTCAGGCTCAGCTTCCCCTCCGCCACGAGCCGGGCGACGAGCTCGGTCCCGTGCATCACCTCGAACTTCCCGCCGAAGTCGGGGTACTCGGTGAGGAGCGTGTTGAAGCAGTGCGGGCAGTTCGTGACGATGCGCTTCACCCCGTAGCCGTTCAGCGTCTCCACGTTCTGCTGCGCGAGCGTCTGGAACAGGTACTCGTTGCCGAGGCGCCGCGCCGAGTCGCCGTTGCACGTCTCCTCGGAACCGAGGATCGCGAACTTCACTCCCCCTTCCCGGAGGAGCTTCGCGAGGGCGCGGGAGACCTTCTTGCCGCGGTCCTCGTACGAGCCGGCGCAGCCGACCCAGAAGAGGACCTCCACCTGCGCGCGCCCGGCCTCGTCCATCGCCCCGAGGACCGGGACCTCGAAATCGAGCTCGGCCGTCCAGGCGTCGCGGTCGGCGGCCGGGAGGTTCCAGGGGTTTCCCTGCCGCTCCATCCCGTTGAAGGCCGTCTGCGCCTCCTTCGGGAACTCGCTCCGCTCGAGGACGAGGTGGCGGCGCATGTCGATCAGCTTGTCGGTGTAGGTGATCCCGACCGGGCAGGCCGACTCGCAGTAGCGGCACGTCGTGCAGGCCCAGATCGTCTCCTCGTCGACCCACCCTCCGACGAGGGGCTTTCGCTCCTCGAGCCGTTTCTGGGCCGCCGCGTCGGCGCGCCCCTCGGCCGTGTCGACGAGGTCGGTCGCAACCGTGTAGAGGGCCGTCCGCACGTCCTTCATGAAGCCCTTCGGCGTGAGGGGCTTTCCCGTCAGGTGCGTCGGGCAGACCTCGCGGCAGCGCCCGCACTCCGTGCAGGTGAACATGTCGAGGCGCTGCTTCCAGGTGAAGTCCTCGACCTTCGCGACGCCGAACTTCTCCGCCTCCGCGGCCTTCTCGATGTCGACCGTCGAGAGCTTCCCGGGCGGGTCGAGCTTCCGGAGGAAGATGTTCGGGAGCGCGGTGATGACGTGGAAGTGCTTGGCGAACGGGAGGTAGTTCAGGAAGCCGAGGATGGCGACGAGGTGGAGCCACCAGGCCCAGTGGAAGACTCCCTGCAGCGTCGCCGACGAGGAGCCGGCGAGGAGCCCGGAGAGGGCCGCCGTGAACGGCTCCCACGCCGTGGCGTGCTGCGGGTTCAGGGCGAACGCGGCGGCACCGGCGAGAAGATCGGTCGCCATGAGGAAGCCGATGAGGCAGAGGATGAAACCGGCGTCGAACGACGGGTCGAGGCGTTCCCTGCGGAAGACGTAGCGGCGCCCGAGGGCGAGCAGCACCCCGACGAACGTCGTGACGAGGACGACGTCCTTCAGGAGGAGGTACGCGTGCCAGGCTCCCGCCGGCAGGAACGGCATCCCGGCCCCGGGCAGGAGGCCCTCGAGGACGAGCGAGGCCGTCCTCACGGAGAGGACGACGAAGCCGCTGAAGATGAGCATGTGGTAGAGGCCGGCGTAGCCGTCCCACCACATCTTCTTCTGGAAGATCCCCAGCTCGAGGAGCCCGCGGAGCCGCTCGAGCGGCCTGTCCCATCGGACGTCCGGCGGCCCGCCGATCGTCAGCAGCTGCCAGCGGCGCGAGACGGTGTAGGCGAACGCGACGAGAGAGCCGAGCAGGACCAGCGCGAAGAGGAGGGTCCCAGGGACCCCGAAGTAGGTGGCTTCGGTCGGCATCATCAAAGGAAAGGATAGCGCACGGGGAGCGGTTTCGAGCCCCCCGGGCCTCTCCCGGCGACCGGCCCCGCGCGGGGTGTATCATGCCGGCTAAGTTACGAAGGCCCAACGAATCCGACGGGATCGGAGCCAGGCTGATGAGAAAGACTTCGTCGTTCCTCGTTCTCGCCGCACTCCTCGCGCTCGCCGCGGCCGTAACGGCAGCGTCGACAGCGGGCCACGCGGCGCTTGCCGCGTCCCAGGGCACCGAGCTCTGGGGCGGGCCGGGCGCGAAGGGGGCCGGAGCCCAGGGGGCGCGCTTCGACACCATCGTCTACGTCACGAGCCCGTCGCCCGCCACCGGCGCCGTCGACTTCTGGGTGGGCGGCAGCCTCGTCGCCACCGAGGCGTTCGCCGTCACGGCCAACGGGGTCGCCGCCATCCCTGCCCCGGCCGTCCTGGCCGAGACGGGGGCGTTCGCCTACCACGTCCGCGCCGACGCCGCCGTCTCGGCCTGGTCGCAGACCTACAACGAAACCGCCGCCGGGCGGTACGGCGTCAGCCTCGCCGCGGCCGCCCCATCCGGCCTCCTCGTGCCCGGCGACGAGGCGACCGGGGGCGGGGCCGAGGTCTCGTCGTCCACCGAGCCCGGACGAGCCCGGACGAACGTCGGCGTCGTCTGCGCCTCCACCGCCACCCAGGCCTGCCGTCTCGAGGTCGCCGTCTTCTCCGCGGGGGCCCTCGTCGGCACCGGAACGGTCGAGGCGATTCCCGGAGGAGCCAGCCAGTCGTCGCTCGAGGTGCTCGTCCCCGCCGCGGCCGGCAAGGCGGGGCTCGCCCTTCGCCTGCGCCTCGTCTCCGGCACCGGCCTCCCCTACGCCATCCGCAACGACAACCGGACGAGCGACGGCACCGCCATACCGCTCGCGGTGAAGCGCGGCGCCTTCTCGACGGCCCCCGCCATCGCCTCCTTCACGGCCAGCCCCGCCAGCGGCTGCGCGCCCCTGGCGACGACCTTCTCCTGGCAGACGACCGGCGCGGCGAAGGTCAGCATCAGCGGCATCGCGAACGACCTCCCGCCGAACGGAACGACCACGGCGACCATCGAGACCAGCGGCACCTACGTCCTCACGGCGACGGCCCTCACCGGGCAGTCGTCGGTCATGCCCCTGCAGGTCACGATCACCCCCTCGACGCCGAAGCCGACGCCCGTCCCCGACAACGCGACCCTCCCGACCGGCGGCCTCGTGACCGGCGTCTTCCCGGCGGGGACCGGACCGGTGACGGTCGAGTTCCTCCAGCAGGAGTCGTCCGGGTCGACCTTCACCCCCCAGGGGGTGTTCTGGATCTACACCGCCGGGACGACGCCCGGGACCGACATCGTGAGGATCACGGCCACCGGCTCCTGCGGGCCCGCCAGCGCCGAGTTCACGGCCCGGGTCGCCGCTCCGGGAGCGCCGATGGTCGTCCACGTCGAATCGGTCCCCGAGCGCGGCTGCGCCCCGTCGACGAACGTCCTCCTCACCTGGCAGACCGAGAACGCCATCGGCGTCGACGTGAGCGGCTTCGGAGAGCTCTTCGTCGCCAACGGCGGCGTCGAGACGACCGTCACCGCGACGAGCGACTTCGTCATCACGGCCATCGGGGCGGACGGCACGACGGACTCGGCCGTGCTCACGGTCCCGGTCGACCCGCAGCTCTTCGTCCCGATCCTGAACCCGGGGGCGGCGCAGGTGAACGCGGGGACGCTCGTCGTCATCGACGTCGACCCGGCCTCCGTCCCGGACCTCTCAGGGGTGCGCTGGACCGTCCTGCAGAACCAGAGCCGCTTCACCTTCACACCCGACCCGGTCGTCCCGGGCCGCTATCGCTACCGTGCGGGCTCGTATTCCGGCATCGACCGCATCCGCTTCCTCTGGGTCAACGGATGCGGCATCGGCTACACCGACTTCACCTCGAACGTCACCGGCGAGACGCCGCAGCCGTAGGCCGCGCGCGACGACCCGGGAAGCAGAAGGGCGGCCTTTCGGCCGCCCTTCCTCTTTCGGGGAGGGGCCGGGGGACTGCGCCCCCCGGCCCCCCGCCCTCGTGTCGACGTCTCGGAACGTGCAGGGGTCCGGGCGCGCCCCCCCCACCTATCCTCTTATGCTTTCGCCCTCTTCACACTCTCGGTCAGCGCCGGGACGATCTGGAACATGTCTCCGACGATGCCGTAGGTCGCCACCTTGAAGATCGGCGCGTCGGCATCCTTGTTGATCGCCACGATCACCTTCGAGGAGCCCATCCCCGCCATGTGCTGGATGGCGCCCGAGATGCCGCAGGCGACGTAGAGCGTCGGCGAGACGACCTTCCCCGTCTGCCCCACCTGGTGCTCGTGCCCGATCCACCCCGCATCCACGGCGGCGCGCGAGGCGCCGAGGGCGGCCCCCAGCTCGTGGCAGAGCGCGCGCAGGACCGGCCAGTTCTCCGGCCCCTTGATGCCGCGGCCGCCCGAGACGATCTTGTCCGCCTCGGCCACGTCCAGCTCGCCTGCCTCGGGCATCTCCATCTTGACGACCTTCGCGCGGATCGTCACCGCGAAGTCGAGAGGGACGACCTCGCCCGCGCCCGCGGCGCCCTTCGATGCCGGGAAGACGTTCGGGCGGGGCGTGGCGATCTGCAGTCCGGCCGCCGGGTCGGCCGCGACCGTCGCGCGCGCCTTGCCCGAGTAGACGAGGCGGGTCGCCACGAGGCGCCCCCCCTCGACCTCGAGGGACATCACGTCGGAGAGGAGCCCCACCTTGCGCCGCGCGGCCAGCCGCGGGGCGACGTCCTTGCCCATGGAGGTCGCCGGGACGAGGAGGATGCCCGGGGCGAACGTGGTCACCGCGGCGTCGAGGGCGGCCGTGTACCCCTCGCAGGAGTAGAGGGCGAGCTCGGGCCTGTCGGCGACGAAGACCTTCGCCGCGCCGTACGCGGCCAGCTCGGGGGCGAGCCCGGCAATGCCGGAGCCGGCCACGACGGCGCCGAGGGCGCCGCCCGTCTTCGCCGCGACCTCGCGGCCGAGGGTGAGGGCCTCGAGGGAGGCCTTGCGGATCTTTCCGTCGCGCTGCTCGATGAAAACGAGGACGTTGCTCATCGTGATTCTTCCTTGTCTCGCCGTCGGCCTAGAGGACCTTCGCCTCGTCGCGGAGGAGGCGGACGAGCTCGTCGGCGGCCTTCGCCGGGTCGTCCGCGGGGATCAGCTTCACCGCCTGGCGGGCCGGCGGCAGCTCGAGCTTCGTCCAGCGGACGGCGGCCTTGTCGCCCGTCGTCGCCGCCGGGTCGACCCCGACCTCGGCCGGCGTCTTCACGGCGATCGTCTTCTTCTTCGCCGCCATGATCCCCTTCAGCGAGGCGTAGCGCGGCTCGTTCAGACCCTTCTGCGCGCCGACGACGCACGGCAGCGGCATCTCGACGACCTCGCGGGCCCCCTCGATCTCGCGGTAGGCGACGACGGTGCCGTCCTTCCACTCCAGCTTCGTGACGAGGTTCGCGTGCGGCAGGTCGAGGAGCTCGGCGAGCATCGGCACCATCGTCTGCGCGTCGGTCCCGACCCCCTTGTTGCCGAGCCAGAGGACGTCGCACGGGAGCGCCTTGACCGCCCCGGCGAGCGCCATCGCCACGCCGAGCGAGTCGGCCTCGCCGAGACCGTCGGAGGCGACGCGGACGGCCTCGTCGGCCCCGCGCGCGAGGCACTCGCGCAGCCCCACGTCGGCCCGCGCCGGCCCGTACGTCACGACCGTGACGGTGCCCCCCTTCTCCTCCTTCGCCTTGAGGGCCCCCTCGAGGGCGTACTCGTCGTACGGCGAGACGATCCACTTGACGTCGGCCTCGTCGATCGACTTTCCGTCGGCGCCGATCTTGATCTTCGTCTCGGTGTCCGGAACGTATGCGATGCAGACGACGTGATTCATCCGTTCTTTCCTCTCGCGGTTCAGATGGCCGGGAAACGGGGCGAAACCGGACCAAAACGGTATCACGCCACGCCGCACCGCGGCACGAAAAATGAGCCGTGATTCATCGGGCGATGGACGCGCTCCCGCCCCTTGACTTACGTCTTTATTACGCCCACTCTTCTCCCAGCCATGTCCGCCCTCCCCGCCTCCCTTCCCGCCGAGGTCGCCAGCCGCCTCCTCCGTGCGGCCGACCTCCCGCGCCGCGGCGCCTCTCTCCGCGCCGGGAGCCACCTCCCCACGGGCGTCGCCCCCTTCGACGCCCTCCTCGGCGGCGGCCTCCCGCGCGGTGCGCTCGTGGAGCTTTCGGGCCGCGCGGGCGGCCGGTTCGCCCTCGTCCTCGCCACCCTCGCCGCCGCGACCTCCCGCGGCGAGACGGCCGCCCTCCTCGACCTCGGCGACCACCTCGACCCCTCCTCCGCCGAGGCGGCCGGCTGCGACCTCGCGCGCCTCCTCTGGGTCCGCCCGCGCCGCTTCCGCGAGGCCCTCCTCGCCGCCGAGACCGTTGCCGCGGCCGGCTTCCGCCTCGTCGTCCTCGACGCCGGTCTCGCCCTCCCCTCCTCGCGCCTCCGCGAGGCGGGACCCTGGCTCCGCCTCGCCCGCGCCGCCGCCCCCCGCGGGGTCGCCTTCCTCCTCTCCACCCCCGTCCCCCTCGCCGGCCTCGCCGCCGAGGCGCTCGTCGACGTCTCGGCGCGCGCCCTCTTCCGCTCGGCCGGCTCCGCGCGCTTCCTCGCCGGCGCCGCCGCGAGCCTCTCCCTCCTCAAGGTCCGCGGCGGGCGCCCCGCCGAGGCGCCCCTCCTCGCCCTCTCCCCCCTCGCCGCGCCCCTGGCGAAGCACCTCCTGCCAGAGCTCGCCCCGGCGCGGCCGGCCGCCGTCCCGGCACGGGCCGGCGCCCAGCTTCCGCCCCACACCGTCCTCGTCCCGGCCCTCCGCGCCGCGCCCGCTCCTCTCCCGTCTTCCGCGGCTCCCGTTTCCTCGCGCCGCGTCGCCGCCTGCGCATGAGGCACCCGTGGCCCCGCCGCGCCTCCTCGCCCTCGCCGTCCCCCTCTTCCCCCTCGCCGCCCGCCTCCGCGCCGAGCCCCCTCTCCGTGACGAGGCCCTCGCCGTGACCGAGGGGAACGGCTCGGCCGCGCGCGTCGTCGCCGCCACGCGCCAGGCCCGCGCCGCGGGCGTCAAGCCCGGCATGACCCTCCCCCAGGCCCGCGCCCTCGTCCCGCGCCTCCTCGCCCGCGGCCGCGACCCGCACGCCGAGAAGGCCGCGCAGGAGGCCCTCCTCGACGCCGCCGGCCGCTTCTCCCCCCGCGTCGAGGACGCCGGCGACGGCCTCGCCTTCCTCGACCTCGCCGGCCTCGCGCCACGCGCCGCCGCGACCCCCGAGGCCCTCCTCGCCTTCGAGCGCGACCTCGCCCTCGACCTCCTCCGCGCCGCCGAGAAAGACGGCCTCCCCGCCCGCGCCGGCGTCGCCTCGAGCAAGCGCGCCGCCCGCATCGCCGCCTCTCTCCCCCGCACCCCCGTCGTCGTCCCGCCCGGCGAGGAGGCCCGCTTCCTCTCCCCGCTCCCCGTCGAGCGCCTCGCCCCCGAGCTCTCTCTCTCCGTCGCCCTCTCGCGCTGGGGCGTCCGCACCGCGGGCGACCTCGCGCGCCTCCCCGCCGCTGAGGTCGGCACCCGCCTCGGCGATCCGGGCCGGCGCCTCCACGAAGCCGCCCGCGGACTCGACCCCGAGCCCTTCGTCCCGCGCCTCCCCGCCCTCGCCTTCACCGAGGGGGCCTCGCTCGACTGGCCCGTCGTCGCTCTCGAGCCGTTCCTCGCCTTCGCCGGCGCCGCCCTCGAGCGGCTCGTCCGCCGCCTCGCCGCCGAGGCCCTCGGCTGCGCCCGCCTCGAGCTCTCCCTCCACCTCGAGCCCGAGGGGTGCGACGTCCGTTCCCTCGACCTCCCCGGCCCCACGCGCGACGTGAAGACCCTCCTCTCCCTCCTCCGCCAGAGCCTCGACGCCCGCCCGGCGGGCGCTCCCGTCACAGGCTTCGTCCTCGCCGCCTGTCCCGACCGTCCGCGCCGCGGCCAGCTCACCCTCTTCGGCCCCCCCGAGATCTCGCCCGACGAGCTCGCCGGCACCCTCGCCCACCTCCTCGCCCTCCTCGGCGAGGGGCGCGCCGGCTCGCCCCGTTCCGCCGACGGGCACGTCCCCGGCCGTTTCGCCCTCGTCCCCTACGCCCCGCCCCCCGCCCCGCTCCTCACCCCGCCGCTCCGCCCCGCGCGCGGCCTCCTCGCCGTCCGCGCCCTCCGTCCCGCCGTCGAGCTGGAGGTCCTCACCCATGCCGACACCCCCGTCTCCCTCAACGCCCTCCCTCCTTCTCCGACGCCCGTCCGGGGACGCGTCCGTGTGGCCGCCGGCCCATGGAGCCTCGAGGACGGCTGGTGGTCCGAGACCCCTGCCGCCCGCGACTACTGGGACGTCGAGCTCGACGGCGGCGGCCTCTACCGCGTCTACCGCGACCGCCCCACGGGCCGCTGGTACGCCGACGGCGTCTACGACTAAGCCGAAGCTCCTCGACCGGATGCGCCACGCGCTCCGCGCGAAGCACTACTCCCTCCGCACCGAGCGTGCCTACGTCGACTGGGCCCGCCGCTACATCCTCTTCCACGACAAGCGCCATCCTCAGGAGCTCGGCCCCGAGTGCGTCAACCGCTTCCTCACCCACCTCGCCGTCCACGGCAAGGTTGCCGCGAGCACCCAGAACCAGGCCCTTGCGGCGCTTCTCTTCCTCTACGGCCAGGTACTCCAAACGCCGCTCCCCGACACGGGCGGCCTCGTCCGCGCCAGGAAGCCGCACCGCATTCCGACCGTCCTCACGCGCGAGGAGGTCTACCGGGTCCTCTCCCGGCTCGACGGCCCGCAGAAGATCGCCGCCACCCTCCTCTACGGCGCCGGCCTCCGCCTCCTCGAAGCCCTCCGCCTCCGCGTCAAGGACGTCGACTTCGGCCTCGGCCAGCTCGTCGTCCGCGACGGCAAGGGGCAGAAGGACCGCGTCACCATGCTCCCCGACGCCGCCCGCGGCACGCTCGCGCTCCACATCTCAGACGTCCGCCTCCTCCACGCCCGCGATCTCGCCGAGGGCTTCGGCCGAGTCTGGCTCCCCGACGCCCTCGCCCGAAAGGCGCTCGACGCCGACACACTCTGGGGCTGGCAGTGGGTCTTCCCGGCGGCCTCGCGCTCCCGCGATCCCCGATCCGGCCGTGAGATGCGCCACCACCTCAACGAGACCGTCCTCCAGCGCGCCGTCCACAACGCCGTCGTCGCCGCCGGCATCGCAAAGCCGGCCAGCTGCCACACCCTGCGCCACTCCTTCGCGACCCACCTCCTCGAGGACGGCTACGACATCCGGACCATCCAGGAGCTGCTTGGACACAGCGACGTCTCGACGACGATGGTCTACACTCACGTGTTGAATAAATCGGGGGGGCGCGGCGTTCGGAGTCCACTGGATCGCATGGTTTGAGGCCCTGCCCGCCCCGGCGTGGAGGTTCCCCGGGCATCCCGGTGTTTTTTCTCGCATCAACCAGCGACTTCGTCTCCACGGGAACTTTCTTCTTGCCCCGGGGTCGAGTTTCTACCTGGTCAAGCCCTCATGAGCGGTAGATGGCAACAGTCATCTGCTCTGCCACCCAAGGGCACGGAGTGTATTTGCCCTCGGACTCCCACTCCGCTATCTCATTTTCTTCCAGTTACTTGCAAATTCCACCGCCGTCTAACTCTTTTCGTCTTTCCCGCCTCCCACAGCCGTCTAACCTCGCCCCGTACCCAGCTTATCTAGCAAACCCAGCCGTCTAATCCTAAAAGCCCCCGCCGTCTAATAGGGGTTAGGCGCTCTCTTCCACATCGCATGCGATGTCCTGACGACGACACGCTCCTCGAGCCCACCCGTCGGGCTGGCCTGCCTCTCGACGTCTGTCCGCTTTGCCATGGTCTCTGGTTCGACGCTGACGAGATCAAGCCCTTCACGCAGCACCACCGCGCACGCCACCCTCGCGTCCGCCCGATCCATCTCGCCTCGTCACTTACCGAGGCCGCCCTTCAGAAGCGCCCATGTCCCGCCTGCCCTGGCACGCTCAGTCCTCTCGTCGTCCACGACGTGCCTGTTGCCCGCTGCCACTCCTGCCGTGGGGTCTTCCTCTCCGGCCTCGTCCTCGCGGCTTTCAGGCCAGAACCGCCCGACGCGCACACCCCTCGAACTCGGCCATCCACTCTCGCCATCGTCGAGGGCGGCTTCGATCTCCTCGAGTTCGCAGCCGAGGTGCTCGACATCCTCACGTGAGCGCCTAACCCCGGCGTGCAGTGGACTCGCTCCGCTGCGCTACGCTCGCCACTGACGCCAGACGTTAGGCTTCTTGAGGCCATCGCGTTCACGCATGTCCCACAGCATCACCGTCCGTCCAGCGACTCCGGCCGACCTCCCGGCGCTCCAAGGTTTCCACAGTGCCCTCTGTGCCGCCGAACGCGCGAGCGGTTACGACGACAGCGCAGATCCGACGTTCGCCGGTTCACCGTCCGGCCAGGCATATCTCCTCGCTCGCATCAACGGTGACGGCCTCGCTCTTGTCGCACACGACGGCAACGTCCCTGTCGGCTACCTCGTTGCGGGGGTGCGCTCAGGGCCGCGGGGTTCGGTCTCGGGGCTCGAGAGCATGTTCGTCACTCCAGCGTGTCGTCGTCGCGGAATCGGGACTGCACTTCTCGAGCAGTTCCTCGTCTGGCACCACGCTTCAGGCTTGCAGTCCGCATCCTTAGCTGTCGCACCGGGAAACCGTGCTGCCATCGCGCTCTACGAGAAGGTCGGCTTCCGTGGCACCACCCTCGTCATGGAACTCGCATCCTCCGCCCGTGCCCTCAAATCAGAAGCCTAACCCGGCGTCCAGCGGACTTCGCTTCGCTGCGCTCGCTCGCCGCTGACGCTACGGTTATACGGACTCGGCGCCTCCGTTCTTGCCATGACATTTCAGAAGCTTCGAGTCCCGTGCCGCGCGGTCTCATCATCCGACGTGCAGGCCGGGTGGACCGCCGCCCCCTGCGGCACCTCCAAGGCGCTCGGGCTCTTTCCGTCCTTCCGCATCACGTCCCTCTCACACTGAACCCGCTGATCTACAGGGTCCACGCAGGCGCCTTTCCGGCGAGAGCGCTCATCGCCTCGGGCCGTCTTCAGTTCTCGTCTCTCATCGGTAGCGTCATCGCGCCTCTCGCGGTCCACTGGCGCTCAACCCGCAGGGGGACACCCCGGCCGTCTCGTTCTGTAGTGCCGGGTGCCCACATCTCGCGCATTCCGCTCGGGTTCGTGCTTCCGAATGCTCCCGGCGCCACGGCCAGGGTCGGCGGCCCACCCTTACCACCGTGCTCACCACCAACCATCTCCGTTCGCAGTTCACCCTGCCAACCGCGCCCCCCGACCGGCGCCGGCCGTATAACCCGCGGTTGCAGCGGACAGGCACGCGCTTGGCTCTTGGCGCTTCGCGCCGCCAAGCGCGCGCCAGCCGCTGAACCGCATGGTTATGCGGCCGAACAGCAGAGCTCATCGATCGCGTCGCACGTGAGTGCATCTTGAGGCGTCTTCGCCTCGCTGGAGCGTCCCTGCGAACGAGCCGTCTGCCACGGGGGGCTGTGCGCGTTCCGAGAGAAGACGTGGCACCCAGCGGCTTCTTGTTCGTCCTTCGGCGATCCCTCTCGCAGATGCCCTCGATCCGCCAGCTCTCGTTCTGCGCCCCGGGGGCTTCGCCCCGTGAGGAGGCGCGCGAGGACACGTCCGTCGTCCCGTCCGCCTCCCGCTCTCCACTACCTCAGCCTGGTCTGCTCTCTCGGGCTTTCACCGCGCCTCCCTTTCGCGCACTCGCCCCGGGCCTCTACACTCCTTTCTTCCCTCCAGCCGTGCGGAGCCTCACGGCTCCGGACCTCCCGAACGGCGTCTCCCCGGCCCGGGTCGACGCCCCCCGCGGCTTCCGGCTCGCCTCCTGGCCACGTTCCTTGTCTCTGTCTGATCACACCAGAGAACCGCGTTCATGCGGCCGGCGGCCGCATAACCAGGCGTTGCAGCAGACTGGCACGCGCTTGCTCCTCGGCGCTTCGCGCCGGCAAGCGCGCGCCAGCAGCTGAACGCCATCCGTTATGCGCACCCAGACACGTCTGTAGGCCGCTTCGAATGGTCGTGTATTCGCTGAAGCCTGGGCCCGCAGGGGCGGTCCTGCGAACGCCCGGAGAACCCCGGCGAGGGCGCTGCAAGAAGAGCACTGGCGCCGATCGCTCCGTGTGCGTTCACGCCTTCGAGCTCGTGGCTTCCCGTCTCGCCACAGTCATCTCGTCGAGCCCGGCGCCCCATCGCTTCGCTCACCGAGCCGCGCCTCTCTCGGCGACCACGTCATCGAGGGTGCAGGCCCGCTCCTTCGCTTTCGGTTCTATCCAGGTCTCGGCTCCGGCGCGGCCCAGCAGCGCCCACGCCCCGGGCCGGTCCAGCGCCGGGTTTCTCTCTGTTCTTGTTGCACCTTCCGCGATCGTTCCCTCGACGAACGCCCCGACAACGGCCCGGGTCGCCGCCGGGGATTCCCCGGTCGGCCTCACCCACGCTCCGCGGCGGCCTCATACGTGCCACCGGGTGCGGTTCACCACCGTGACCAGGGCGCATAACCCGGCGTGCAGCGGACTTCGCTTCGCTACGCTCGCTCGCCGCTGACGCCCACGGTTAGGCACTGGCCTCAACTCATGCGCCGCAACTCGCTCAATGGCATAGCCGACACCCTGATGGCGATGGCGGTGTCTCAGGGTTCCGAGGACCTCTATCTCGCCGTCGCTGATATCCCCGACGGTGTCCTTGTCGTCGACGTACTCGGGAGAACCGGCGCTCTGAACGGGCATGTCCTCACCAGCAATCCGGCCATCGTTCGCATGGCCGACTGGCTTCAGAGCACGGCCTCCCGGGTTCGGGCTGTCACCTATGCCTCTCTTCAAGAGGTCACACTCCGCCTCGTTCTCGATTCGAAGTCCATCCCGACGGCGCGCGAGCATCTCCTCCACTACGCCATCTCGCCGTCTGCGGTCATTCTCACGAAGACCAGAGCCGTTGAGGCTACGGGCGTTCAAGGTCACCTGTGGATCCATCGGCATCGCAACAGTTAACGCCGCAGGCGCTATCTATCCGAAGCGACACTTCGGGCGGCCCGCACCTGCCGCAAGTCCCCGCGGAACCGCCCCCTCGCGGTCTCGTCCAGCTCTCGTTCCGTCCGTCCGGCCGTGCCTAACCCGGCGTGCAGCGGACTCGCGCTGCTTCGCCGCGCTCGCCGCTGACGCCCACGGTTAGGCGCGGCTGCGCGGCGCAGTCCTCGGCTCTGCCAGTCCATTGCCTCCAGCAGGCATCCTCGCGAAACGACACGTCCCCGCCTCAACGTCCACCGCTCCCAGCGTCGCCCGCTCACATCCCGCGCGCCCTTCATCGTCCGTCAGACGCCTGGCCTGCGTCGTTCCCACGTCTTCCGCAGACACATCCGCGCGCATCCAACACCGTCGACGGCTCGCCCACTTCGGTTCGCCGTCCCCCGCGCCGTCGCGGCCAGGGCATCCCGTTCTCGTCGTCGGGTCGGATCCCCTCACCTCAGGCACAGCCCACGCATGAGCCGGCGCCGAGACACACCGAGAGACTCGCAATGCCCACCTCCACAGCACTGGAGGCATCCGGCTTAGCACCGCTGCTTCAGCGCATCCGCGGCGCCGCCCCGGGGCTTTCCCTCGTTCTTCGGTGGCCGCGGGCTTCCTCAAGCCGCCCCGCTTCCATTCGGCCACGCCTAACCCGGCGTGCAGTGGACTCGCACAGCTTCGCTGTGCTCGCCACTGACGCCCACGGTTAGGCGGCGTCCCTCTTCGCGCCTACTCATGCTGACTCTTTCCCGAGTCGTTCGGCACGCCATCATTGGCATCAGCCTCACGTACGTGGCCATCGTCTTGGCGGCGTATGCTCGCGACCTTTCCTGGGCCTACCCCGTCACGCACCCGCTCGAAACCCTCACTGTGTTGGCGATGTACCCCTCGGACAGCGACCTCGTCATCGCGAAGCGCGCCGCATGGAACGACATTCGGGGGTACCACTTCGTCCTGCTCCCTTTGGGCGCCCTCTTCGGCATTGTCTCCGCCGCGCTCCTGCCGAGGCGCGCCGTTGCCCTCCACGTCCTCGGGCGCATTCTGTTGTTCGGCCTCGTCGCGGTAGTGGCCTTCTGCGGCGCATCGGCGCTGCTCGTCATCAGCGTCGGCTCGCCTCTCCGCATCTGGGGCGAGTTCCTCCGCATCAATGGCCTCTCCCTCCCCTTCATCTTCGTCTACGCAGCCGCCTGGCATGGCCTCTGTGGCCTTGTGGCCTACCAATGGCGCCACCGTCGTCCAGCCGTCAGCGCCGCCTAACCCCGGCGTGCAGTGGACTCGCTCCGCTGCGCTTCGCTCGCCACTGACGCCAGACGTTAGGCAGCTCATTCAGAGACTCGCATGAAGTCAATCGCCTACCGCGGCGGTCTCGTGACCTTCCGCATCCCACGGCACTGGGTCGAGGAGTACGAAGAGGACGGAGGCGGCACCTTCTACGAGGACCGTCCTGACTCCGGCACTCTTCGGCTGAATGTCCTTACGTTCACGGGTCCGGTTGGGTCACCGGCTAAGTCGCCCCTCGCCGTTCTTCAGGGTTCTTCTAAGGCTGCCAGCGGCACGATGTGCTCTCTGCCGAACGGCAATGCCTTACTCACCGGTATGGACGTGGCGACGGACGGCTCAACCCCTATTCATATGTACTACTGGCACATCGCTCAGCACCTGCCGCCCTCCCACTACCGCCTGGCGCTCTTCACCTACACCGTTGAGGCGGGCTGTGACACCGAGCCTCCGATCGTTCAAGAACTCGAGATCCTCAACGCCGAACTCCCTCGGGCAGTCATGGCGCCCGTCCTCGGCGTACTCGCAGACGACCAGTGACCTTCAGATCGCGTCGCTGCCTAACCCCGGCGTGCAGTGGACTCGCTGCGCTCGCCACTGACGCCAGACGTTAGCTGCGCTACCGTAGAGATGTCCGTCACGCATCCCGCGCCTTTGCCCGCTGGGCGCGTCCCGGGCGCGTCAACGCGGGGACCCGAGCCCACGTCGCATCCATCGGCTCAATCGTCTTCCGCGAGGACCGTGGCTGCCCGAAGCATCGCCCGCACCGCTCCGCATCACTTCCTCCCGGGCCACCTCGTCCTCGCCCACCTGGCTCGGACTCGGCCATGCGTATTCGGTTCTCACTGGGGGGCCCCGGTGCCAGGCGTCACCACGCACCTCCGCGTCGCCGCCCTTCAGCCGTGCCAGAGCACCGGGGTACTCGAAATGCCCAGCTTCTCAGTTCATCGCCACCTGGACACGCCACCATCGTCACCATTCCCTGCGAACACCATCCGCGCTCATGTGGCATGTCCACGGTGTCGGCCACATGCAGGCGCCATAGCAGCGTCCACCCGCACAGCTAACCCGGCGTGCAGCGGACTTCGCTTCGCTTCGCTCGCTCGCCGCTGACACCCACGGTTAGCTGCGCTACCGTAGAGATGTCCGTCACGCATCCCGCGCCTTTGCCCGCTGGGCGCGTCCCGGGCGCGTCGACGCGGGGACCCGAGCCCACGTCGTATTCATCGGCTCAATCGTCTTCCTCGAGGGCTGTGGCTGCGCGAAGCATCGCCCGCGCCGCTCCGCATCACTTCCTCCCGGGCCACCTCGTCCTCGCCCGCCTGGCTCGGACTCGGCCATGCGTCTTCGGTTCTCACTCGGGTGCCCCGGTGCCAGTCGTCACCACGCACCTCCGCATCCCCGCTCTTCAGCCGTGCCAGAGCACCAGGGTTCTCGAAATGCCCAGCTTCCCACTTCATCGCCACCTGGGCACGCCACCGTCGTCACCATTCCCTGCGAAAGCCATCGGCGCTCATGTGGCAGGTCCACGGTTTCGGCCACACGCGGGCGCCATAGCAGCGTCCACCCGCACAGCTAACCCGGCGTGCAGCGGACTTCGCTTCGCTTCGCTCGCTCGCCGCTGACGCCCCCGGTTAGCCGAGAGCCGGGGACCTTCGCACAGCATGCCTCACATCATGACCACACCAGCCGATCCCTCCCACATGGTTGCCGTCGCCGAGTTCGCCGACGGATCCGATGCCCTGAGCGACGCGGCTCTCCTTGCCGCTCACGGAATCGATGCGCTTGTCGTGCCCGATCCAACCGCCCAGCAGTCCGCCTCGGCACCGTTCCGCCTCCTGACGGCCGAATCGGCGGTTCACCAGGCGCTCCAGGTTCTGCTCCAGCAGGCCTTGGTCAATGACCCTGCCACAGGCGCCTGCCCCCAATGTGGCGCTCCGGCTATCCACTATTCGCCTGGCCGCCGTCTCTTTGCCGTCGTCGAGTTGGCCCTCGGCGGTCAGCTCGCGCCCGCCCTCCCGTCCTGTCCGGCTTGCGGTTGGCCTCGGGCCTGCCCTTCTCCTTCCATGGCGCCCCGGTAGCCCACAGACCGCTTTACCCGGCTCCACGCGGTTCTACCGGTCTTCGTCGCCCTCGCCACTCAGCAGCTCTCGTCTAACCCGGCGTGCAGCGGACTCGCGTCGCTTCGCGCCGCTCGCCGCTGACGCTGCGGTTAGGCGGCTCTTTCGCAGGCCACATGCTTGACCTTGCGTTACTCCTCATCCTCGCGGCCACAGGTGGCCCGGCGAAGGCCAGCACGTCGCCAGCCGTTCGCACCGCCCTCGCAGTGCTGGCGAAGGCCGAGCCGACGGGCCTCACGTGGCGATACTCTCAGTTCATCGACATCAACAGCGACGGACACACCGATCGCGTCTTCACCAGCCAGGATGCCGACCGCTTCTACGTAGCTGTCGTTCTCGGCCCTGTCACGAGCACCTCGGCATTCAGCGTGGTCGCCTTCCGGCTAGCGCAGGGGTCTCAGGACGGCTTCTGCGGTCCATTCGAGTCTCTTTCTGCCGAGCCTCTCTCTTCGCCCGCCGACCTGCTCGAAGCCATCGGCGCCGTACCAGACGGGTATCGCTATTCCCCCGAAAGCAAGGGCCTCCGCCTCTCCTCCGGCGAATGCGATCGCTTCCACATCTTCTGGAACCACGCCGCCGCCGCACTCGACTGGTGGCGCCTCTAGTCACCTCTCGCCGCCTAACCCCGGCGTGCAGTGGACTCGCTGCGCTCGCCACTGACGCCAGACGTTAGGCGCGGCCGCGCGCCTTCCATCCTCGTCCGTCCACGTCTCGACCACGACTCTCGCATCCCCGCGCACGATCATCTCGAGGCACCGTTCCTCGTTCCTCAGCCTCCCGCGATCGCCGCTCTCGTCTCGTCCAGCCCCGGGCTCCTGCATCCCGCCCACCAGAGCGTTCGTGCAGCCCCACGCTTCCCCGTTCCTCCCACCGGTCCTCTCGGCGGTTCCCTGCCCCTCTCACCTCACCGTTCAGCAGCATCTCGGCTCTCTCGTCCCCTCCTCGTCCTGCCGGCAGCCGGAACCCCGCCCAGGGCTCCTGCAATGCTCAGCTTCTCCGTCTCGCGCCTTGCCGGAACGCCGCGGTCACCATTGGCCCCTGCGAAGGCGCACAGGGGCGTTCTCGCCTTCTTCAGCGGCCCACGCGTTCCCATGGCTGCCCTCCAACTTCAACACCCGCGCCTAACCCCGGCGTGCAGTGGACTCGCGCAGCTTCGCTGCGCTCGCCACTGACGCCAGACGTTAGGCCGGTACCGAGATCTCGAGTTCATATGAGTCGCGCCTGCCCTCGGACCACCGTCACACTCCTCCTGCTTCTGGCGTGCCCCGCTTGCATCCTAGAGGGCTCCCGCTGGCACGACCAGAAGCGCACGATGGTCGACATCAGGACTATCGCTATCGCCCTCGAAGCCTACGCGCGCGATCATCACGGTCGTCTGCCCGCTACCCCAGCGCTCGTCGTTCCGCATTGCGCGCAGAACACAACGACCTATTCCTGGCCTCCCAGCGCCTGGCCCGTCTCCGCATCCGCAGATGTCCGCCTCCTTCTGCCCGCGCTTCAGCCCAAGTACGTCACACGCCTGCCCGTGAGAGACCGCTGGGGTTATCCCTTTCGCTGTGCCATTCGGGAGGACCTCGCCTCATACACGATCGTGAGCTTCGGCAGCGACGGCATCGAGGACGCTCACCACCCCCGCACCTCCCCGCGCGGCGAATCCGCCCGCGACCTCATCCTCTCAGACGGCGTTTGGATTTCCATGCCTGACGGAACCTCGATCTAGCCGGCGTCCCTTACGCTGCCGCCAACCGGCCTAACCCCGGCGTGCAGTGGACTCGCTCCGCTGCGCTGCGCTCGCCACTGACGCCAGACGTTAGGCCGGCTGCGCCGCGCAGTCCTTGCCTCTGACAGCCTCTCGCTTTCGCCACACATCCTCGCGAGCCGGAAGGCACAGGCGCACCGCCTCAACGTCGACACATCACAACGTAGCCCGCTCACATCCCGCGCTCAACTCGTCGTCGCCCATTCGTCTTCGTATCGGCCGCGTCGTCCCCGAACACAACCACGCGCATCCAGTGCCGTTGACGGCTCGCCCACTTTGGCTCGCCGTCCCCCGCACCGGCGGCTCCAGGTCATTCGTCTCTCGGGTTCGGCTCTCGCGCGAGGCGGCCCTTTCGTTCTCCTGGCCATCGCGAGTAGGTCCGTCACCCGCTCCGCCTCCACGTTCGGCACACGCTCGAGAGACGCCGAAGGACTCGCAATGCCCTGCTTCACAGCACCGGCGGCCTCCGGGTTCGCACCGTCAGATCAGCACACCTGCGAAGCCGACCGGGGACCGATTCCCGCGTGCGTCGGCGACCACGGCCTTCCTCTACCCGCCCCGTTTCCATTCGGCCGGCCTAACCCCGGCGTGCAGTGGACTCGCTGCGCTCGCCACTGACGCCAGACGTTAGGCTGCTGACGACAGCTCATGCGTTCTTCAGTCGTTCTCGCCTTCGCTCTTACGCTTCTCGTCGCCACTCCTGCGCCTGCCGTTGGGACCCTCGACGCGGAGGCATCGGCTGCCGTCGTCGCGACCTGGCGCGACTCCCTTAGCGACGTTCGCTACCCCGGCCTCTCGGTTCTGGTTGAATACCGCGAGAAATGGGCGGTCCACAGTCAGTTCGTGCTGCTGACCATCAACGGCCAGACGGTTACAGCGCACGCTCTGCTTCTCATCGCCACTCCAGACGCCGATCCATCGGCGCCGCCTCCGCCTCGCTGGCGCACCGCGTCGGCGACGTCGGCCTCATGCCCGCAGCTCGCGGCTCTCGCGAAGGCCGTCTCGGGCTTTCGCCTCCCGCTCGTCCCGTCCAATGCACTCACCCTCGATCCCGCCACCTACGCCGTAACGGTCGCGACGTCGTCGGCCCAGACGTCCTTCCGGGTCAACGAGCCCGAGGGCTCGTTCTGGGGCGACCCCGGCGCCCCCAAGAACCCACTGCCCAGTTGGGTCCGGCGCCTCTTCTCAGCCCTTCACGCCTGCACCGCACCAGCAGCCTAACCCCGGCGTGCAGTGGACTCGCTGCGCTCGCCACTGACGCCAGACGTTAGGCTTCCTTAGGCCATCACGATCACTCATGTCGCACAGTATCATCGTCCGGCCTGCGACCCCTGATGACCTCCCGGTGCTTCAGGAGCTCCACGCCGCCCTCTGTGCCGCCGAGCGCGCCAGTGGCTACGACGACAACGCAGACACGACCTTCGCGGCGTCAACGTCCGGCCAGGCATACCTTCTCGCGCGCATCAACGGCGACGGCCTCGCTCTTGTCGCGCATGACGGCACCGTTCCTGCGGGCTATCTCGTCGCGGGCGTTCGTTCTGGGCCGCGGGGCGCGGTCTCGGGGCTGGAGAGCATGTTCGTCACACCCGCGTGTCGTCGTCGCGGCATCGGAACGGCCCTTCTCGAGCAGTTCCTCATCTGGCATCGCTCCTCGGGCTTGCCGTCCGCGTCCTTAGCTGTCGCACCCGGGAACCACGCCGCCATCGCGCTCTACGAGAAGGCCGGCTTCCGGGGCACCACACTCGTCATGGAACTCGCATCCCCCGCCCGTGCCCCCAACTCGGAAGCCTAACCCGGCGTGCAGCGGACTCGCGCGGCTTCGCCGCGCTCGCCACTGACGCCCACGGTTAGGCCCTTCAATCTGCGCTTTACGCCATGACAAACGCACCTCCGATCCTCTACCACTACACGACCTTCGATGCGCTTGTCGGCATCCTCGAGTCACGCGAGCTCTGGGCAACGAGTCTTCGCCATCTCAACGACTCGTCGGAGTTCCGGTACACCATAGACCTCGCGCGGCAGGAGACTCTCGACATGCCCCGAGGTGCCTCCGGGTCCTACGGCGTCTTCCTCGACGCCTTCCGGGAGGCGCTGGCGGGCATGGAGGACGGCACGGCCTATGTCACGTCCTTCTCCGCGATACCGGATCTTCTGAGTCAGTGGCGCGGCTACGGCCAGCCGGGCCTCGGTGTCGCTCTTGGCGTTCAGACGGCTGACCTGATTCGGGTCGCGCAGGTGTCGGGCTACCACCTTGAACGCTGCGAGTACCAGCGCGACATACAGCTGCAGACGTTGCGGGAGGCGTTTCAGGCCGCTGCCTCTCCGCCTCACCCACTCGCGTTCGGACTTCGGGTCCTGGCACTCGCACCGACATTCAAGCATTCGTCGTTTAGCGAGGAAGCCGAATGGCGCCTGATCTCTGGGCGTCCCGCGACGGGTGCGCTTGCGTTCAGGCGTGTCGGTTCCTTGGCCGTGCCCTATCGCCGCGTGCCGTTCGTTCTCGACGACTCACTCCCCCTCGCGGAACTCGTGCTGGCACCCACGCCCCATCCCGTCGAGAACGAACTCGCACTCAAGCTTCTCTTGTCCCGCCACGGGCTCTCCCACGTACCCGTCCTTCACTCGTCCATTCCCTATCGCACGCGGTAAGGGCCTAACCCGGCGTGCAGCGGACTCGCGCTGCTTCGCCGCGCTCGCCGCTGACGCCCACGGTTAGGCCCCACTCCACTCAATGTCCGACGTCCTCCAGATCGAAGAGCTAATTCGGGCACGCGGCGCCCGCCTCAACCCGCCTGCGTCGCTCCAGGCCATCGAGGCCTTCGAGACTCAGCACGGCATCTCGCTTCCGTCGGACTATCGCGCCTTCATCCTCACATTCGGAGATGGCGGCGACGGTCCACCCTCCTACGGCCTCCTACCTCTCGGCGTTACAGACCCCGCGTGCGTACCCGAGTGGTTCGCCTCCGGCTATGCCGGCCTCCTCGCCCAGCCCTTTCCACTCCGTAGCTCATGGGTATGGGAGGGCGAACCGGAAGGCCCGGCCCTTGAACAACGCCTCTCAACACTTCGCCATGGTTCACTATGCCTCGGTACCGATGGCTGCGGCCTCTTCTGGCTCCTCGTCGTCTCCGGTCCGGAACGCGGCCAGATCTGGCAGCTTGCGGACGTCGGCATCACACCTCTCGCGCCGCGCCTCACCTTCCTTCCTTGGTACACCTACTGGCTCAACGGTGGCGACGACTGGTTCCGCGAATGACCGCTTCCAGCAAAGCCGGGGTGGGCCCTAACCCGGCGTGCAGCGGACTTCGCTTCGCTGCGCTCGCTCGCCGCTGACGCCCACGGTTAGGCGGAACTTCTAGTGCCTCCCAGCTTCGAGAGTCTCCTGCCGGGAACCGTCTTCTCGTTCTACGGCCTGCGGCGTGGCTTCCTCCGTCGGCGCGACACGTTCCTCGGCCGCATCCTGGCAAAGGAACCGGATCGGCTCATCCTTCACGTGCGCACTCTTCGGCCCACACCTTCATTCAGCGACACGACCGTCCATGTCGGCTTCATGCCCATCGCATTCGCGCTGTTCCTCCGTTCGCTCCACCGTGTTCACGGCGTCGGCCCGCCTATCGACGACTTCTGGCCAGTCCTGGCCACTTGGCGAGACCTATCCACAGCCGGAACAGCCGGCGCCTTCTCTGTGCCGCTTCATGAGGCTGAGGACATGGCGTGGCAGACCGTGCCCACGAACGCCCCCGGTGGCGAACGTCCCACCGTCTATCTCGAGGCCGCGTACCCCGTTCGGGCCAATCCGTCCGCCCCGTTCACCGTCGTTCGCGCACTCACCATCCCGCTCCATCAGGGTTCCGCCTAACCCCGGCGTGCAGTGGACTCGCTTCGCTCGCCACTGACGCCAGACGTTAGATCGCAGCTGTTCGCATCTTCGTTCCGGCACGACCCGACCTGACCGACAGGCGCCGGGTTACGGTCGGCCCTCCGATGCGCGCTCAACAAGGACCGCTGGCCCACCCCTCCGCTTCTGGTCACCTCCTCGTCGCGCCGAGCCCCCCTTCGGACCTCGCCTATACATTTCTACCGCGACCCGCATTCACCCATCCCCGTGCAGTCTTTCTGCGGTCTAACCCCGGCGTGCAGTGGACTCGCTGCGCTCGCCACTGACGCCCGCGGTTAGACGCACGCAAGGACGCACATGGCCCTTCGAATCACGCTCGTCGCCGCTGCCGTCGTAGTTCTGCTCGGTACCTTCGTCTGGTGGCGGTACACGTCTGTCGCCCGCGGAGCGGCCACTCGCGACGAGGCCCTCCTGTCGGTGCTCGATCCAGTCGCGACGCAGCTCGATGCTGGCACGCCCATCCAGGCCGAGGCCATTGCCTCTCTCGCGGCCCGCCCCGAGCTGCGTGTCATGCTTCATGCACTGCTCTCGCACTACAACCGTCTCGACCTCTTTCCCCCTGCGTATCTGAAGCGCTCATCCGAACCCGAGAGCGCATTCGCCTACTGGGCGTTACACCCGAACGAACTCAAGGCTGTCCCCGCCTCTATTCAGCCTGTAGCCACCTTTACCCGCCCCCTTGGGGGCCGGAGTGCCGAGTTCGAGGTCCTGCGGTATCAGATGCCGCCTGGCCACTGGGCTGGCTCTGACTGGCAACTCGCAATCGCAGGGCCGTTCTTTCCAGAGGACCCTCCATATCAAGGCACCGCGGGCGCCTTCTGCCGCTCCGGCGACCGTGAGGGGGCCGTATCGCCGGAGGCTCTCGCGGACTGGTACGTTGGCGTTCTTGATCAGAAGCTCGGCGGCGGCGTCTAACCCGGCGTGCAGCGGACTTCGCTGCGCTTCGCTTGCTCGCCGCTGACGCCCACGGTTAGGCACGGCTGCGCGGCGCAGTCCTTGCCTCGGACAGCCCCTCGCCTTCACGACACATCCTCGCGAACCGGCAGGCCCCGACGCACCGCCTCAACGCCGACACCTCACGACGAAGCCCGCTCACATCCCGCGCGCAGCTCGTCGTCGCTCATTCGGCTTCGCAGCCACGGCTTCCCCGAACACAACGGCGCGCATCCAGTGCCGTTGACGGCTCGCCCACCTTGGCTCGCCGTCCCCCCGCGCCATCACCGCCGGGCCATTCGGTTCTCGTCGTCGTGTCGGCCTCTTTTGCCTCGCGCACAGCCTCGGCGTGCCCGCAACACCGCGAAACGCCAAGAGACTCGCAATGCCCAGCTTCAAAGCATCGGCGCCATCAGGTTCGGCAGTACACGTTCAGCGCACCCGCGAGGCCGCCCAGGGCTTTCCGGCGTGGTTCAGCACCTCGGTCATCTTCAACCCGCCCCGTTGCCATTCGGCCGTGCCTAACCCCGGCGTGCAGTGGACTCGCTGCGCTCGCCACTGACGCCAGACGTTAGCCGGCCTCTCCATGCCTGACTTCCTCTTCACAGCCATCGGCGTTCTCACACCGATCGCCGTTCTTGGCGCCTTCTTCGTTGTGCTGCGGCGTTCGGCACACCTCCTCTCGCAAGAGGTCGGCAGGACCCCGATCTACAAGGACCGCACCGGCGCCCGGTTCGGCCTCACGAACTTCACCACCCCGTTCGTCCGCGTCGCGGTGTACGAGGACCTTGTCGTTCTGTCAGCCTACGAGCCTGTGCTTCTCACGCCATCGGATATCGTTTCCGCAACAATTCAGGGCCGCTTTCTGTCTCGCGGCGTTCGCATCGCCCACTGCAATCCGCAGCTCCCCGATCCGCTGATCGTCTGGTCCTCAGAACCCGCCGTGCTCGCGGCGGCAATCAACCGCATCCACGGCCAAGCATCACAAGCCACGGCTCACGCATCCTCCCAGCCCCGGTCCCCTGAGGCCCCGCCCTCTCCTTCGCCATCGGCCGGCTAACCCCGGCGTGCAGTGGACTCGCTACGCTCGCCACTGACGCCAGACGTTAGGCGTGGCTGGCCAAGCCCGTGTCACATTCACCTCTTCGCGCCCCTGAACCTGGCAAGCCTTAGCGCGTATTCTCAGCGAGCGCCGTTCAGCATGTTTCCTTGGCTTCACGACTCCCGGCTGTCGCCAAACGGTGTCGAGATCGTTCTCTTCGGTCGCTGGCTCGTCCACACCATTCGCCCGTCGAGCGTCGCGTCGATCAGTCGCTACGAGCACTTCTCTCTCGCCGAATGGGGCTTGCTCGATCTCCGTAGCCGTTTCAGAGACCGTTCTTTCGTCCTCACTCTTCGGTCCGGCTGGTTCGCACGCAAGGTGGCTATCTCACCTCTCGACTCCGCCGCATTCATCGCATGGGCCGAGCTGCACGGCATTCCTCTCTCTCAGGCAGGCGCCGCTACTGAGGGGGTTCGGTAACCCGTGGCGCCCACAGCCGCTCCGCCCCGCGCGGGACCGTCCGCCCTGCATCCCAGCGGCGAGCGTTCGTCGGCGGCCCCGCCTAACCCGGCGTGCAGCGGACTTCCATGAGAAGGCCCGGACGTGTCAAGTGAGACGAGGGGTGCTCTCTCCCGTCGGACCCGGTTCGATCGCCATGCTTCCATTCGCACTCTGGGAGGCGCCTCGCGACGGTCCAGGTGCATGAGGGGGTCCGAGCTGAAAGGGCGCTGCCATCTCGCTATCGGTTTTCCTGGAGAGACCGGTTGGCTCTCCGGACCCGAGTCCGCTTCGCAGTCGCCCAGACAGGGCGTCGATCCGTTCCTTGGGCATTCCGTTTCGTCTCGCTAGTCCCGTCGGTGCCTGAGTTCCGGTTCCCCTACTTCTAAGAAAGCTCTCGTCGTGCTCCTCCTACGCCTTCGCCGTCTCGGGCAGGAGCGCGAGACGTCGATCGGCCTCGTAGACCTCCCCAGAGCGCCACAGCTTGTGCAGCAGCACCGCCAGCTTGCGCGCCACGGCGATGACCGCCCGCTTCTTGGCGTACTTGCCGCCCCGACCCTCCAGCGCCAGCCCGAACCGGCGCAGGTCGCAGTCCGGCCCGAACGGCCCCAGGATGTACTGCGACCCCTGCACCAGCAGGCTGCGCATGAAGCCGTCTCCCTCCTTCGTGATCCTCAGCTGCGGGTCGCTGTCCCCGCTCTGCCGTCGGGCCGGGACCAACCCGAGGTACGGGCCCACCATCCGGCTCTTCTCGAACCGGTCCGGCGTCTCCAGCGTCAGGACGTAGGCCAGCGACAGGATGAACCCCACCCCGTGAACCTGCCGCAGCAGGCCCGTTTCGGGGTACTTCGTCTTCGCCATCTCGCGCACTCTCTGGTTCAGCGCACGGATCTGCTCCGAGATCGCGTCGATCGCCGAGAAGACCGCGCCCAGCGTCTCCTTCAGCTCCTCCGGCAGCATCGATTCCGTCTCGGCCGTGAAGCTCCTCGTCGAGCTCGCCTTCAACCGATACCCGGCCGACTTGACCGCGCCTCGGGCATGCCCGATCAGCTTCACCCGCGTCCGCACCAAGAGGTCCCTCGCCCGCAGCACCGCCAGGTCCTGCGCGACCTCCTCGTCGCGGTGCTTCACCGGCGACAGCAGCGCCGGATCCATCCGAGCCACCCGCGCCAGCGACCGCGCGTCCACCCGGTCCGTCTTGCCTCGGTTCTGGTAGATGAACCGCAGCTTTCGCGAGTTCGCCACCAGCACCTCGTGCCCCATCTCCCTCAGCAACCGGCTCACCCACGGCGAGTGCGTCCCCACTTCCATCGCGATGCGGCACTTCCCGAGCCGCTCCACGTCGAAGACCCGCGTCAGGCCGCTCTTCGTCGTGGCCACCCGCGTCTCCTCGACGATCTCGCCCATCGAGTCCAGCACGCAGAGCTGGCTCATCCGATCCCCGAGGTCCAGACCGATCGTCAGGCTCCTCGCCATTCCCGCCGACGCCGAATCCGCACCCTTGATCCCTCCCGCCCCCTTCGTCTCCCGTGTCCTCCTCGTCGCCTCGGTGCTACGCTTCTTCATGGCCGGTCTCCCTTCTGGGCCTCGAGCCCGTCTTCTTTGCAGCTGATCTTCAGACTGCGGCGGGAGACCGGCCTTCTCATTCCATCTCGCGCAGCTTCGCCGCGCTCGCCGCTGACGCCCACGGTTAGGCCCGGCTGCGCGGCGCAGTCCTTGCCTCTGACAGCCCCTCGCTCTCACCGCACATCCCCGCGAGCCGGCAGGCCCCCGCGCACCGCCTCAACGCCGACACCTCACGACGTAACCCGCTCACATCCTCAGAGCTGCTCGTCCTCGCTCATTCGGCTTTGTGTTCGCTGCGTCTTCCCCGAACACAACGGCGCGCATCCGGTCCCGTCGACGGCCCGTCCACCTTGGCCCGCCGTGCCCCGCGCCGGCGGCTCCAGGCCATCTGGTTCGCCTCGTCCAGTCCACCCGCCCTTCTCCGTCTCCGCCTCCGCCGTCGCGCACACGGGCCTTCGGTTCTCGCGGTCATCGCAACTCGGCCCGTCACCCACTCCGCCTTCGTGTTCGGCACACGCTCGAGAGACGCCGAGAGATTCGTAATGCCCTGCTTCACAGCACTGCCGTCCTCCGGATCCGCACCGTCGCATCAGCGCATCTGCGAAGCCCCTCGGGGCCCTTTCGCGCGTGCGTCGGCGGCCACGGTCATCCCCAACCCGCCCCGTTTCCATTCGGCCGGCCCTAACCCGGCGTGCAGTGGACTCGCTCCGCTGCGCTGCGCTCGCCACTGACGCCCACGGTTAGGCTGCTAACCGCACACAACGTCGATGCGCTTCGTCCTTCGGCACCTCATTGCCACAGCGGCCGTCACGCTCCTCACGGCGGCCCTCGGTGCGCTCACATACTTCGCGCTCCTCGGCTGGGCCGTCTCCCACAGTCAACCTCTCGGCGGGCCTTTCGCCCTCCCGTTCATGGTCCTGCTGGGCCTCGGCCTCGGCCTCGTAGCGTCGCTCCTCATCCTTCTTCCCCTAACAACCGCGGCACGGGTCCTCCGCACATCGCTGCCACGCACACCGCCTCTGCTCGAGCTCGTCGCCCTCGCCTCCATGGCCGCCGTTCTCGTAGGGGTCGCCTGCACCGTCATCGGCGTCACAACAAGCGCCTCCTACTCGCAGCTCGCACTCGGGGCAGTCATCGCCACTACCGTTCTCTTCGTTCTTCTCTTCGCCTACTGGCTCGTCCTCGCAGCCACCGAGGCGATCATCGCGGGCGCCGTGGCCCTCTTCCGCCTCATCGGTGCTCGCCCCGGCCCAGACGCACCCAATCGGGGCGCAGCCTAACCCCGGCGTGCAGTGGACTCGCTGCGCTCGCCACTGACGCCAGACGTTAGGCAACGGCCCCGAGCTGAGATCACGCGGCCTTCAGCGTCGATCCAGCCCTCTCACCACCACAGCGAGTGGGGTTCCGTTAGCCACGGTCCAGGCCCTTACGCTCTACCGCGCGTCCCGCTCGGTCACCTCGCACTCGAACCATCATCCCCTGTTCGCCGCACAGCCCCATCCCCAGATCGGGGCTTTTCGTGTCTTTTCACGTCCGTCTGTCGGAAAATTCCCTGTTTCGCGCAGCCTTGTCAGTGGGGTGCCCGTATGTCGGTCCCGTCCGCCGCGAATCTCGCGCCACCCAAGGGCACGGAGTGTCGCTTCTTTACGGCTGCCTCCACCGCAACCCTCGTCTCTGCAATCACTTCCGTCGGGCGTTCCCACCGCCGGCCGTTCGCTTTTCGCCGTATCCCCCAGCTTCTTTCACGCACCTCGCGGGCAGTCCCGTCCCGGTCGCACCACAACGGAGCCAATCCGCAGCCGTTGCCTAACCCCGGCGTGCAGTGGACTCGCTGCGCTCGCCACTGACGCCCGACGTTAGGCGCGGGCGCGCGCCTTCCATCCCCGTTCGTCTACGTCGCGGCCACGACTCTCGCATCTCCGCGCGCAAGCATCTCGAGGCACCGCTCCTCGTTCCTCTGCCTCGCCGCGGCTCTCGCATCGGTCTTGTCCAACCAAGCCGTCCTGCACCCCGCCCACCAAGGCGTTCGTGCCGCTTCACGCCTCCCCGTTTCTCCCACCCATCTCCTCGGCGGCTCTGCTCCCCGTCTCACCTCGCGGTCGACCCGCGGCCTCTCGTCCTCCTCATCTCCTCCTCGTCCTGCCAGCCGGCGGGACCCCGCCCAGGGCTCTTGAAATGCCCAGCTTCACCGTCTCACGCCTTCTCAGAACACCACTGTCGCCATCGACCCCTGCGAAGCCGCACATGGGCGTTCTCGCCATCTTTAGCGGCCCACGCATTCCCACTGCGACCTTCCAGCTTCAAGACCCGCGCCTAACCCCGGCGTGCAGTGGACTCGCTTCGCTCGCCACTAACGCCTGACGTTAGGCTGGCTTACGCCCCTGCACCCTCGTACGGGCACATCCCACGCGCCTGCTCAGCGTCTGCCAGCCGGCAGCTCCTCGGGAGCACGATCTCCGTTCGTCAGCGTCCATCTCCTCGTCCGGTCTGCCGCGTCGTTCTGCAAGTCCCTGCACCCCGCCCACGAGGGCGTTCGTGGTTCCTGCGGCCTCGCCGTTCTCCGGCACGGCTCATCCCGTCTGTGGTTCTCACGCTTTCGGATCGTGCGTACTCCAGCACCCTCCGTCCTCCGGAACGGCCACGGTGCCGCTCACGGTCGCGAACGCCGAAGAGCGCGCTATTCCCAGGTTCCACGCCCCGCGGCTCTGGCGCACACCTCGGCCGTTCCAAACTCCTGCGAATCACCCCAGCACCAGCAGTTCGCGCGGTCGTCGTACTCCGTGCCCACACGCATACACGTCCGAAAGGCAGCGGCCAGCCTAACCCCGGCGTGCAGTGGACTCGCTGCGCTCGCCACTGACGCCAGACGTTAGGCCCCGGACGAACCATCGTCGCTGCAGGAGGCCAGGTCCCCATGCCAGACGCACCGTCCCCGAGTCAGCCTCGGCCGCCAAGGGTCTGGTGGCGTGCGGCACTCCTCTCCCTTCCGGCGTTCGTAGTCGGCGCCGCACTTGGCGGCTACTTCGTGGCAGACCACTACACGACGGTTCGTCCGGCTTTCTCCGCTGCTTTCGACGAACACATGCTGTCGCAATACGCTGTCCTGCAGTACAAGCAGGCGAGCTACCCTGAGGCACAGGCGGCGTTAGAGCGTCTGCTCTCATTCCTCGGAAGCGCGGATGCCTCGCGAAGCCCATTCTCCGACTCCAAGTCGCGAGCCTTCGATGCCATGCTCACCTGGGGGCGTCTAGCACTGCTTCACGAGCGCAACGGGCAACCACAGTTAGCGCAGCAAGCATGGGCGCGCGCAGAGGACCTGGCGAAGCAGGCAACGTGGAGAGACCCTTCACGCCAGCGCATTCGCTCCTTCCTCGATCGCATCGACGCAGAGCCGCCTCCCCTTCCAAAACCGCCCGGGGCCTAACCCCGGCATGCAGCGGACTTCCATGAGAAGGCCCGGACGTGTCAAGTGAGACGAGGGGTGCTCTCTCCCGTCGGACCCGGTTCGATCGCCATGCTTCCATTCGCACTCTGGGAGGCGCCTCGCGACGGTCCAGGTGCATGAGGGGGTCCGAGCTGAAAGGGCGCTGCCATCTCGCTATCGGTTTTCCTGGAGAGACCGGTTGGCTCTCCGGACCCGAGTCCGCTTCGCAGTCGCCCAGACAGGGCGTCGATCCGTTCCTTGGGCATTCCGTTTCGTCTCGCTAGTCCCGTCGGTGCCTGAGTTCCGGTTCCCCTACTTCTAAGAAAGCTCTCGTCGTGCTCCTCCTACGCCTTCGCCGTCTCGGGCAGGAGCGCGAGACGTCGATCGGCCTCGTAGACCTCCCCAGAGCGCCACAGCTTGTGCAGCAGCACCGCCAGCTTGCGCGCCACGGCGATGACCGCCCGCTTCTTGGCGTACTTGCCGCCCCGACCCTCCAGCGCCAGCCCGAACCGGCGCAGGTCGCAGTCCGGCCCGAACGGCCCCAGGATGTACTGCGACCCCTGCACCAGCAGGCTGCGCATGAAGCCGTCTCCCTCCTTCGTGATCCTCAGCTGCGGGTCGCTGTCCCCGCTCTGCCGTCGGGCCGGGACCAACCCGAGGTACGGGCCCACCATCCGGCTCTTCTCGAACCGGTCCGGCGTCTCCAGCGTCAGGACGTAGGCCAGCGACAGGATGAACCCCACCCCGTGAACCTGCCGCAGCAGGCCCGTTTCGGGGTACTTCGTCTTCGCCATCTCGCGCACTCTCTGGTTCAGCGCACGGATCTGCTCCGAGATCGCGTCGATCGCCGAGAAGACCGCGCCCAGCGTCTCCTTCAGCTCCTCCGGCAGCATCGATTCCGTCTCGGCCGTGAAGCTCCTCGTCGAGCTCGCCTTCAACCGATACCCGGCCGACTTGACCGCGCCTCGGGCATGCCCGATCAGCTTCACCCGCGTCCGCACCAAGAGGTCCCTCGCCCGCAGCACCGCCAGGTCCTGCGCGACCTCCTCGTCGCGGTGCTTCACCGGCGACAGCAGCGCCGGATCCATCCGAGCCACCCGCGCCAGCGACCGCGCGTCCACCCGGTCCGTCTTGCCTCGGTTCTGGTAGATGAACCGCAGCTTTCGCGAGTTCGCCACCAGCACCTCGTGCCCCATCTCCCTCAGCAACCGGCTCACCCACGGCGAGTGCGTCCCCACTTCCATCGCGATGCGGCACTTCCCGAGCCGCTCCACGTCGAAGACCCGCGTCAGGCCGCTCTTCGTCGTGGCCACCCGCGTCTCCTCGACGATCTCGCCCATCGAGTCCAGCACGCAGAGCTGGCTCATCCGATCCCCGAGGTCCAGACCGATCGTCAGGCTCCTCGCCATTCCCGCCGACGCCGAATCCGCACCCTTGATCCCTCCCGCCCCCTTCGTCTCCCGTGTCCTCCTCGTCGCCTCGGTGCTACGCTTCTTCATGGCCGGTCTCCCTTCTGGGCCTCGAGCCCGTCTTCTTTGCAGCTGATCTTCAGACTGCGGCGGGAGACCGGCCTTCTCATTCCATCTCGCTGCGCTCGCCGCTGATGCCAGACGTTAGGCGCGCCTGCGCGGCGCCTCAACTCAGGACCGCACGCTCCATCTCTTCCGCGAACAACCGCGCGAACTGACAGACCCGCATCGCGCATCCCGACATCACGACAGCCCGCCAAGCACGACCGTCGCTTCAACACCGAACCGAGCCTGTCCGTAGACGTCGCGGTCTTCGCCACCTCGCCCAGCCCAGCGGTCGTCCTCCTCCCGGCCTCGCGTCGCGCACGTCGCTACGTCCCCACCGCAGCCCTCGCATCTCCTCCGTTCCGGCGCACGTTTCTCGTCGCCGCAGCGGCCCCGGCGGTTCCGCCCCGCATTCGGGTCCTTCACAGCCTCAGCACGGGAACCGAAAGCGTCGCAATGCCCAGCTTGACAGCACCGTCTGTGTCCGGGCTCGCCCCGCGCACTCACCGCACCCACGAGGCCGCCCTCGGGCTGTCCCTCGTTCCCCAGCGTCCCGCGTCAGCCTCTACCCGCCCCGTCTACATTCGGTCGCGCCTAACCCCGGCGTGCAGTGGACTCGCTACGCTCGCCACTGACGCCAGACGTTAGCCGGCTCATTCCATGACGACTTCGATGCGTGTCCTCCCCGGCCTACCTCCGTATGGTCCGGTCGCCACTTCCTTCCCGACATCGTGGGGCGATCGGGGTGGTGAAGGGCTCGTGGTCGCGTTCGATACCGACAGCGGTTCTTGGATCGGCAACTTCCGGCCAGGTCTCGCCGGCATCGACCTCGTGCATCTGCACCCGAACCACGTCGACGCCGTCGTTGTATCCACCGGCGATCTCTGGGTCGTCAATGTCCTCGAACGGCGCGCCACCCTCCTGCTCCCGGCCGTCGAGGCCGCCTTTCCAGTCCTCGCTCCCGACGGCTGGATCTTCAGTCGGCAGGGCCTTGCCCTCGCTCGCCTCGGGCCTCAAGGGCTTCTGTGGCACTCACGGCGTCTCTCGTGGGATGGCTTCGATCGCCTCGCTATCGAGGGTCACAACCTAACCGGTCTCGCGTGGTCTCCTCTCGACGATCGGTGGCATGGCTTTCGGGTTGAGCTCTCGTCTGGCCGCTCCACTGGTGGCAGCTACCTTGAGACCGACCCTGAGGGCTGGCAGAAGCTCTCCTCGTAGCCCATTCAACGTCGCCGGCTAACCCCGGCGTGCAGTGGACTCGCTGCGCTCGCCACTGACGCCAGACGTTAGGCCGGTGCCTTAGGAACTCGCATGCAGCAGACACGCGTCCTCGCACTTATTACCCTCTCCATCTTCATGGCCTGCACGAGGCCCACGTCCCAGCAGCCGACTGCGCCAAGGCCGTCGCCGGTATCCGTCGTCGCGCCCGTTCAGTGGCCGCCGCTACCTGTCTCCGGCTTTGTCTCGGGTCGGGCTGCCACGAGCGAAGACACTGCCGCGGGCCACGCGGCGTTCTCCGCACAGGCCGGGGGCGTCGTCATCGGCAAGCCGATGGCGATCACGGTGCCGCAGTACGCCTACCACGTCGACGAGACCGGTCAGCGCACACCCGGCATCGTGATTCAGGCCGAGGAAGTCCAAGGCATTCGCATGGTCGGCTTCCAGCCTCTCGGGCGCGAGGAACTACTGGCGGTTCTCGAATCCGAGATCACCCTTCTCGGCACCACCGCCCCTCCTTCCTCGTCTCCAGGCGCCCCTTAGCACGGCCTAACCCCGGCGTGCAGCGGACTTCGCTTCGCTCGCCGCTGACGCCAGACGTTAGGCTTCGGACGACACATATCGGCTATTCTCTCGTCTCTCCCGGACTCGACACAGGAGGTGCTCACGTGCCATTCCGCCACGAACCCGACGACCTCCACGGCTTTCCAGCGTAGTAGCAAGCGACGCAGGGGCTTCCCGTCCGAGACCCACGTCAAGCGTGGCCTCAGGGTCGTCCACGGTTCCAAGGAGCTTCTCGAGAAGCTCGGTCGCAACGACCCCTGCCCGTGTGGGTCCACCAAACGCTTTCAAGAACTGCTGCCTCGGCACCGGCCGCTTTTGACGGCTCCGAGCGAGATCACTACTTCCGGTAATCATTAGCGAGTAGCCGGTGGGCTCGGGTTTCGGCCCGGGCTCACCCCTTTCCCAGCACTGCTTCCGTATCTGGCCGCCGCAGATCAGCACTGCGCGTCCACTTCTCGTTCGACACCTTCACCGGCATCCGCCAGGCCGACCACTTCACACATCGGCCCAACCGGAAACCACACCCCTCACACCGGCCGAA
>JASNYI010000003.1:0-1515649 GCA_048500275.1 Thermoanaerobaculia bacterium
ACGCCCCAGACGCACAGGTTCTGCATGAAGCGAATCACGAAGGTCATCCTTGGTGTTGTTGGGTTCGGCGTTCTCCTCGGCGCCCTCGCGGGCGCTGGAGTCCTGTGGTTGTTTCGCAGTGTCGGTCCCACACTGCGAGACTCCGCGAAGGCCACACACAGCGAGGGACTGCAAGCCGGGGCCGCGCTTGACGACTCAGCTTGCGTCGCGGCCTCTCTCAATCGGCTGCGCGCCGGATCCTCCAATGGCACTGCGGGCATCTTTCGCGAGAACCTCTGGCTTACTGGTTGTCTCGAGACGAGCCGCTTGAACGACAGTCTCTGCCAGGCAGTACCGCCGCAGAGCGCCCCTCTCCAGGTTAGCCTTTGGGCTGCTGGTCGCTGCAACGAACTCGGAATCGGCGGTCACGAATGTGGCACCATCCTGCAGCGCGTCGCCGAGTACTGCTCGTCCCCGGAGCGGCGAAAGAAGACGGCACGTGCCGGCGGGGGCGTCTAACCCGGCGTGCAGCGGACTTCGCTTCGCTACGCTCGCTCGCCGCTGACGCCCGCGGTTAGGTGCCATCGCTAACTCATGTTCCTCAGCGACACTGAATGCCGTCTCTGTGGGGCCCGCACTCCACTCACTGAAGAACATGCCCCGCCGAAGGCGGCGGCTAACGCCGGACCAGCGGTCCTACATCACTTCGTCGAAAACAATGGCTCGCTAACTCTTCGGTCCGATCCGTTTCCAGACGGCCTTTCTTTCAAGGTCTTCTGCTCTCGCTGCAACTCTAAGATCCTCGGTTCTCGCTACGGCACGGAGTACCTCACTTTCGTCCGACAGGTCGCTGAGGCCGCCGCTGGAGTTGAACCCCGCGCCACGCTTCGGCTCAACACTCGCTTGTTTCCCCTTCGCATCGTCAAATACGCACTCGGTCTTCTCTGCGCCACAACCCCACGTGCCGACCTTCTCGACGTTCCGAACCTCCGCGACTTCATTCGTCATCGCGATTCCACCGGCGTACCGAACGGAATTCGGCTCTACCTGTTCGTGCCGTTCCCTCCGGGGACCCTTCGAAGCACCGGGCGAACCGCAGTCCGGCTAGGCGCTTCAAGTCCGTTCCTCCATCTCGCCGAAAGTTCCTTCTGGCCTATCGGCTGGCTGTACTCGTTCGGCTCCGAGCAGCCGCCGCCCGACTGGGCCACTGACGTCACGCGCTGGGGAGACGAGAGCTTCGGTCAGCGCTGTTCGGTTTCGATCGAGCTGCCTGTTCAATGGACCGTCGGTCCCGGTGCTGGAGAATTCCGCACGGCCGAAGAGCTCGCCGCCCGTCCTCCAATCCTCATCTCGAAGCGCTCGGCTGCAGGACTCCCGCCAAATGGCACCTAACCCGGCGTGCAGCGGACTTCGCTTCGCTCGCCGCTGACGCTGCGGTTAGGCCCTCCCGGCTTCCGACAGAATCGAGAGCTCATGCGACTCCTCAAGCGCGCCTCCCTCGAGACAACCGCTTCCGCTCAGAGTGACGCCCGAAGCGCGCAGTTGGCCTTCGTGCTTCTTGCCGAGGCGCGCCTACCGCGTGCTGAGGACATCATTCGCGCGTACGCCGCTCTCCCGTCCCGCCGGAATCGCGCATCCACTCTCGACGAGCACCTCGAGAAGGCCTCTTCTGACGAGATCGTCTCCCTTAGCTTCCGCTCGAAGGAACCGGCGTTCATCGCCCTGGTTCCCGCAGCAGTGCCAAACGGGGAGGCGGACGAAGGCGCACAGTTCAGCATGTCGTCTCTCGGCACCGGCTGGCAGCTGCCCCCGCACACGGCGCACCTTCTCGTCACGTTGGCGTCCTCTGGTTCGCTTACTGCGGTAGAGGAGCTGTCTCGTTTCACATCGCTTCTTGCCGCGGTCGTGCTTTCCTCCGACGCCGTTGGCGTCTACTGGGGTGCCGCGGGCGCTACGCACGATCCGCAGTTCTTCGTCGCCCTTTCTCAAGAGCCGGGCGTCTCCCCTCGCATCATGCTTTGGTCTGGTCTGAGCGTTGCTAGAGACTCCGAGGGGCGGCTAAGCCTCTTGAGTCTCGGAATGAAGCAGCTGCACCTACCGGACCTCCTTCTTGTCGCGTCCGAGGCTTCCGAAGACTCGGCACTTGAGACATTCTTTGATCTTCTCGGCTACCTCGCGGCGCGAGGTAAGCCCTTGCCAGAAGGCGACACTGTGGGCCGGACCGCACAGGAGCGCCTGCGTGTGCACTACGTTCCGTCGCCTGTGGACCCCACCGCGAGAGTCTGGCGCGTGGAGCTGCCCTGAGAACGCGCTTGCATCTCGCGGGAGGCTGGCCAGTGTTCGTTCCAGCACATGGCCTAACCCGGCTTGCAGCGGACTTCGCTTCGCTCGCCGCTGAAGCCCCGGTTAGGCGGGCGCCGAACCCGCCACGGTCAGCCACATCACGGAGTCTCAGATGATCAGACCGGAGCTTCGGCCTCCCAAGGCCGACCCTGCCCTTCGCAGAAGACTCGTGCGCCTCGCGGAAGACATCGTCGCAGCGCAGAACGCCGGGGCGCCTTGTAGCGACCTCATCGCCGTATTCAATGCCGAAGCCGGCGCCGCTCTCGAGGCCTTCGACTTCCATGCGGCCTGGGAGGGCGATGGAGAGGGCACCCTCGTTGACTCCGTCCTTCTTCCGCGCCCACCCTTCATTTCAGACATTTCGGACGACGAACTGCTCGAGATCATCGCGTGGGTTCAGGCGCACCCGGCGGGTCGTGCCTGTGACTGGTACCTCAAGGTTCTCGAACTGCACCTTGGCGATCCGAGCTTCGAAGATCTCATCTTTCAGGACGACCTCACGCCGGAAGAAATCCTCACAAGGGCGCGCAGCTATCGCCCATTGATTACGCCTCTTCCATCCAACCCAGGCGCCGCCTAACCCCGGCGTGCAGTGGACTCGCTGCGCTCGCCACTGACGCCAGACGTTAGGCCTCGCTGACCCTCATGCCGTCTCTTCCTCCCCACACGCGCTTCTTCGGCAATGCTGTGGACGCCGACATGGAACTCGCCTTTCTGCGCGAGTCCGTGGACAGCCTCGAGGCTCTTCTAGCCGAGGCCGCCGCGCGTCCTGCCTCAGAACAGGCACCCCTGAACGACGCTGTGGCCGCGATCGCTGGCGACCGGGAGTATCTCTACGCCGAACTCCTCCCGGCAGTCGTCCACGAGACCCACGCGATCTCCTGCATCGTCTTTCTCGAGCGCCAGTGCCGCGATTACGTTCAGAGTCTCGCTGCCGCCATGTCTAGTACCCTAGCCTTCAACGACCTCTCCGGCACCGTGCTGGAGCGCTTCAAGACCTACTGCGAGAAGGTGGCGGGTCTTCAATTCCGCCTATCGGCTCAAGACTGGCAGGCGGTCCGAGGTCTTGTCTGGGCACCGCACTCCGAGATCAAGCGCTTCAAACGCTCGGCCGACTTCCACCGCCATGCAAGACGGCTCACGGCACCTCATGGCGCTCTCTCACTGCCCCAGGCCCACTTCTTCGTAAGGCGCATCGCCTTGGCATGGCTCGAAGGCAAAGCCACCTAACCCGGGTTGCAGCGGACTTCCATGAGAAGGCCCGGACGTGTCAAGTGAGACGAGGGGTGCTCTCTCCCGTCGGACCCGGTTCGATCGCCATGCTTCCATTCGCACTCTGGGAGGCGCCTCGCGACGGTCCAGGTGCATGAGGGGGTCCGAGCTGAAAGGGCGCTGCCATCTCGCTATCGGTTTTCCTGGAGAGACCGGTTGGCTCTCCGGACCCGAGTCCGCTTCGCAGTCGCCCAGACAGGGCGTCGATCCGTTCCTTGGGCATTCCGTTTCGTCTCGCTAGTCCCGTCGGTGCCTGAGTTCCGGTTCCCCTACTTCTAAGAAAGCTCTCGTCGTGCTCCTCCTACGCCTTCGCCGTCTCGGGCAGGAGCGCGAGACGTCGATCGGCCTCGTAGACCTCCCCAGAGCGCCACAGCTTGTGCAGCAGCACCGCCAGCTTGCGCGCCACGGCGATGACCGCCCGCTTCTTGGCGTACTTGCCGCCCCGACCCTCCAGCGCCAGCCCGAACCGGCGCAGGTCGCAGTCCGGCCCGAACGGCCCCAGGATGTACTGCGACCCCTGCACCAGCAGGCTGCGCATGAAGCCGTCTCCCTCCTTCGTGATCCTCAGCTGCGGGTCGCTGTCCCCGCTCTGCCGTCGGGCCGGGACCAACCCGAGGTACGGGCCCACCATCCGGCTCTTCTCGAACCGGTCCGGCGTCTCCAGCGTCAGGACGTAGGCCAGCGACAGGATGAACCCCACCCCGTGAACCTGCCGCAGCAGGCCCGTTTCGGGGTACTTCGTCTTCGCCATCTCGCGCACTCTCTGGTTCAGCGCACGGATCTGCTCCGAGATCGCGTCGATCGCCGAGAAGACCGCGCCCAGCGTCTCCTTCAGCTCCTCCGGCAGCATCGATTCCGTCTCGGCCGTGAAGCTCCTCGTCGAGCTCGCCTTCAACCGATACCCGGCCGACTTGACCGCGCCTCGGGCATGCCCGATCAGCTTCACCCGCGTCCGCACCAAGAGGTCCCTCGCCCGCAGCACCGCCAGGTCCTGCGCGACCTCCTCGTCGCGGTGCTTCACCGGCGACAGCAGCGCCGGATCCATCCGAGCCACCCGCGCCAGCGACCGCGCGTCCACCCGGTCCGTCTTGCCTCGGTTCTGGTAGATGAACCGCAGCTTTCGCGAGTTCGCCACCAGCACCTCGTGCCCCATCTCCCTCAGCAACCGGCTCACCCACGGCGAGTGCGTCCCCACTTCCATCGCGATGCGGCACTTCCCGAGCCGCTCCACGTCGAAGACCCGCGTCAGGCCGCTCTTCGTCGTGGCCACCCGCGTCTCCTCGACGATCTCGCCCATCGAGTCCAGCACGCAGAGCTGGCTCATCCGATCCCCGAGGTCCAGACCGATCGTCAGGCTCCTCGCCATTCCCGCCGACGCCGAATCCGCACCCTTGATCCCTCCCGCCCCCTTCGTCTCCCGTGTCCTCCTCGTCGCCTCGGTGCTACGCTTCTTCATGGCCGGTCTCCCTTCTGGGCCTCGAGCCCGTCTTCTTTGCAGCTGATCTTCAGACTGCGGCGGGAGACCGGCCTTCTCATTCCATCTCGCCGAACGGCTAGACCCCGGTAACACGAGCTCATTCCGGTGACGACGATCGTCGAGATCGACCTGTCGGCGCCCTCAGACTCGGCCGATGCCTGTATCGTCGTCGCGCGGGATGGAGGCGCCCGTCCGGTCCTCGTTCGCTCGCTTCATTCGGCCACCGATGAAGAGCTCCTGGCCGACATCGGCCGCCTCCGCAGGGAACATCTCGTCGTAGGTCTCGATGCGCCCCTGTCGCACCAACCGGGCGGCGACCTGCGGGATCGTGATCGTGAAGTCCAGAGGCTTCTGATGAGCCACGGGATGCGGTCCGGTTCGGCCATGCCCCCCACTTTCAAGCGGATGGCCTACCTCACCCTTCGCGGCATGGCGGTCGCCCGGTCACTCAGCAGCCTCGCTCATCCTTCGCTCCGAGTGATCGAGGTACATCCGGGCGCTGCTCTCTGTCTCACACTCGCCCCCGGCGTCCACGAGAGCAGCCCTCGCGCGGCGTCACCGTGTGTGTCAGCGGCGAGCGAAGCGACGTCCGCTGCAAGCCGGGTCAGGTGGCTCCGAGGAAGTGGCCGGCACGACGGGGACAGGCACGGCCTTGGGGAGGTGTCTCTGGACCTTGCCCATTCATCATCTCTCCCCGCCATCGTTCTGCAGTGATCACAGGCGGGGTCGGTGTCACACGCAGGTTGACACTGAGGGTTTCGCGTTCCCTCGATTCCGTCTCGGGTCAGCGGGTACCGATCCGAAGTTCCCGCATCCGGCGCCAGAGCTTCGTCCGGCTCATTCCCAGCTCCGCCGCAGCTTTCGACCGGCTCCAGTGGTTTCGTTCGAGCGCGGCGCGAATCGTCCCTTCCTCGGGATCGCCCGGCGGCGGAGAGTCGCCGTGGGCGAACGCCGAGTGTGAACCCAGGGAGCGAAGGTGGGCGGGAATCGCCCCCGCCGGCCGGCTCTCCGGCGAGCGGATCTCCGACGGAAGGTCTTCGAGCTGCACGGTCTGCCCGCGCCCGAGGGCGACCGCGTACTCCAGAGCGTTCTCCAGCTCCCTCACGTTGCCCGGCCAGTCGTAGCGCTCGAGGGCGGCGAGCGTGTCGGGGGACAGCTGCACGGCGCGACCCGCGCGGCCTCCGATGCGGGCCAGGAGGTAGCGGGCGACGAGCTCCACGTCCTCGGGTCTCTCCCTGAGAGGCGGCACGTGGATGGGAACGACGCGAAGGCGGTAGTAGAGGTCCTCCCGGAAGCGGCCCTGGCGGATCGCCTCCTTCAGGTCCCGGTTCGTGGCGGCGACGATGCGCGCGTCGAGCGGCCGGGGCGTGCTTTCTCCGACGCGCTCGAAGAGCCGCTCCTGCAGGACGCGAAGGAGCTTGACCTGGACGGGGAGCGGAATGTCGCCAGCCTCGTCGAGAAAGAGAGTCCCTCCTTTCGCCAGGTCGAGTCGGCCCACGCGATCCCGCACGGCCCCTGTGAAAGCCCCGCGCACGTGGCCGAAGAGCTCGCTCTCGAGGAGGTCGGCCGGCAGCGCCGCGCAGCTGATCGCGACGAACGGGCACCCGCTCCTCGGCGAGTGGGCGTGGAGGGCCCGCGCGAGGACCTCCTTGCCGGTCCCGCTCTCACCGGTGATGAGGACGCTGGCGTCGCTGCCGTGGAGCGACTCGACGAGGTGGACGATCCGGAGCATCTGCGGCGACCGGGCGACGAGCCCGTGCGAGACGAGGGCGCTCTGGAGGATCGTGTCGTCGTCCTCGGCGGGGCGCAGGACGACGAGGTAGCGCGCACGCGGGTCGCAGGCGCTGACCACGCCTTCGGCGAGCGGCGTCGTCGTGACGGAGACGAGACGGGCGGCATCCCGGCCGCACCGCAGGACCCCGCGGCGGCCCTCCTCGCGCCGCCCGAGGCGGAGCGACTCGCGGAGCGTCTCTTCCGGGCCGAAGAGGCGCGGGCCAAAGAGCGACTCGACGGGCTGGCCGATGACCTCGAGGGAGACGCCCGAACCGGCCATGCGGTCGAGCGACTGGCTCGCGCGGATGATCCGGAACTCCTCGTCCAGAACGACGAGCGCGCGCCCCAGCGACTCGAAGACCGCTTCGAGGTTCGACCAGTCGGGGGCGCGCCGCTCGGCGTCGTTCGGCATGGAGCCTCCCGTGAGTGATGCTGTCGGCCGGATTCTGCCCGGGCTTCAGCTCCGCGTCGGCAGGGCGGCGGGGCGGTCGTGGCCGTGATCGTGACCGTGCCCGGCGCAGGCGCCGGCCGGGTCGATCTCCTCGACCTCGTTCTTCGCGAAGGCGTCGAGACAGCCCGCGACGGTGGGAGACGTGGCCCGGAAGACACGGATCCCCGCATCGCGGAGCTTCATCAGGGCCCCGGCGCCGATGCCGCCGACGACCATCGCGTCGATCTTCTCGCCTGCGAGAGCGTCGAGCGGGCGGCAGGCCCCGTGCTCGTGGACCGTTCGGGCGTTCGAGAGGGCACGGGTCTGGCGCGTCTCGGTATCCGCCAGCACGTACATCGGCGCGGAGCCGAAGTGTCCGGAAACCGGGCTCTCGAGCCCGCGGTCGGCGAGGACGGGGATGCAGATGTTCATGGGGCTCTCCTTCGGGCGGCTCGGGGCGGAGGGCCGGCGGTTCGCGGGTCGCGCACCGGGGATGCCGTCGCTGGCAGTTTCGGGCATATGCCCACATACGTCAAGTGGGCGGCCCCCCGGTGGCCTGGCCTGACTCGCGGCCTACACCTCGTGCGAGCTGGTGCCCCGTTCTCTGCAGGCTGTCGAGGACGCGCTCGACGTCGGCCCCGGTCGTCCGCGGGTTCATGACCGTCACCCGCAGGACCCTTTTTCCGCCGAGGACGGTCGTCGTGATCCACCCCTCGCCCGAGCGGTTGAAGAGCTCGCGGAGGCGGAGGTTCAGAGCGTCGAGGCTCTCCGGGTCGTGCGACCGGTCGCCGACGTAACGGAAGCAGAGGATGTTCGCCTCCGGCTCGTGGAGGGCCTCGAAAGGCCCGCGCCGCTCGATCGCGGCGTGGAGCGCCCGGGCCGTGGCACAGAGGTGGTCGTAGAGCGCACCGACCCCGCCGGCGCCGTAGCGCTGGAGCGCGACCCAGACCTTCAGCGCGTCGAGCCGGCGCGAGCACTGGAAGCTCCGCTTCCCCTGGTCGGGGCTCCGGTCGCCCTCCGCGCCGTGGAAGAGGTACGGCGCACGCTGCGCGAACGCGGCGTCGAGGTCGCGCTCGTCGCGCACGAGGACGACGCCGGCCGAGAGCGGCATCAGCATCATCTTGTGCGGGTCCCAGGCGAGAGAGCGGGCCCGCTCGATGCCGCGCAGGCGTCCGCGGTGAGTGGACGAGAGGAGGGCCGAGGCGCCGTGCGCCCCGTCGACGTGAAGCCACAGGCCCCGCTCCTCGCAGAGGAGGCCGACGGCTTCGAGATCGTCGAAAGAGCCCGTCGCCGTCGAGCCCGCCGTCGCCACGACGGCCATGACGCGCCGTCCGCGTTCCTCCTGCCGCCGGAGGGCGGCTTCGAGGGCGCACACGTCCATCCGCCAGCCGTCGGAGGGGATGGCGATGGCGGCGTCGGTGCCGAGGCCGAGAGCGCCGACGGCGCGCGCGACCGCGTAGTGGGCGTGCTCGCCGTGGAGGACGACCGGGGGCCCGGTACCGACACCCTCCTTCCACGCGTTCGGGAGAGCCGCCGCGCGCGCGGCGAGGAGCGCCGTGAAGGTCGCCTCGGTGCCGCCGGAGGTGAACGTGCCACCGGCCTCAGGCCCGAACCCCGCGAGGTCGCACATCCACCGGACGACGCGGTTCTCGACCGCCGTCCCGGCAGGCGACATTTCGTGGACCGCGCCCGACTGGTTCAGGGCCGAGACCACGACGTCGGTGAAGACCGCGGCGGGAAGGGGCGCGGAGACCTGGTGCCCCATCGAGCGCGGGTGGCAGAGGTGATTGGACGCGGCGACGACGTCCGCACGGAGCCGCTCGACAACCTCCTCGAGCGGCCTTCCCTCGACCGGCAGCGGCTCGTCGAAGCGGCGGGCCAGCTCTGAGGCGCCGAGCGACGTCGAGACCGGCCCCTCCCCCGTGCGGGTCGCGGCGAAGTAGTCGACGGCGATGCGGGTGAAGGCCTCGGCCGCCGGAGCAAGGGCGTCGTCTTCGAGCTCGGACAGGACGCGCGGGCGGAGTTCATCCATCGGAATCGAAGGTAGCACGCGGACGGCGCCGCCACCGGAAGCGCACCATTGCCCGGGGCGACGGGCGGCCGGAGAATGACGGGTCACCGTCGGGAAGGGGGGCTCATGCCGCGTCGCGCCGCCGCTGCTCCGTTCGTCCTGGTTCTCGTCACCGCGGCCCTCTCCGTGGCCGTCGAGGCGCACGACGTGCGGGTCCGGCGGCCCCTTCGCGTCCCGGACGTGCCGGGCTTCCTCACCCTCCAGTGCGACTTCCACACGCACACCGTCTTCTCCGACGGGAAGGTCTGGCCCGACATCCGCTCGGAAGAGGCCTGGCGCGAGGGCTACGACGCGATCGCCATCACCGACCACGTCGAGTACCAGCCGCACAGGAAGGATCTCCCGACGAACCACGAGCGCTCGTGGGAGATCGCCGCACCGCACGGCGAGAAGCTCGGGGTGATCGTGATACGCGGCTCCGAGATCACGCGGAAGATGCCGCCGGGGCACCTGAACGCGATCTTCCTGGCGTCCGTCTCGCCGCTGGAGACGCCCGAGTGGCGCGACGCCCTCCGGGCCGCGCGCGCCCAGGGGGCGTTCGTCTTCTGGAATCACCCCGGGTGGCGCGGGCAGCAGAAGGACGGCGTCGCCCGCTGGTACCCGGAGCACGACGAGATCCTGGAGGCGGGCCTCCTCGACGGCATCGAGGTGATCAACGCGCGCGAGTACTACCCCGAGGCCCACGCCTGGGCGCTCGAAAAGGACCTCGCGATCCTCGCGAGCTCCGACATCCACGACCCGGTGAGCCTCTCCTGGAACCTCCACGAGGGGGACCACCGGCCCGTGACGCTCGTCTTCGCGAAGGAGCGCAGCGAAGCGGGGCTGAAGGAGGCGCTCCTCGCGCGACGGACCGTCGCCTGGACGGGGCCGACGCTCGTCGGGCCCGAGGAGCTCGTCCGCCCGCTCGTCGCGGCAGCCGTCCTCGTCGAGAACCCGAGGCTCTCCATCGCGGCCGGGAGCGAGGGCTGGGTGCGGATCCGCAACGGGTCGGACCTGCGACTGGAGCTGACCCGCCCCGGCCCGGTGGAAGGCCTGACGGTGCCGGCCGACCTCGTGATCGCGCGGGACGGGACGAGCCTTCTCGAGATCAGGGTTCCGAAGGCGGCGCCGCCCGGTCCCCGGCGGCTCCAGCTCGACTGGACGGTCCGGAACGTCCTCGTCGCCCCCGGCGAGGGGCTCGCTTTCCCGCTCATCGTCGAGGTCGAGGTCCTTCCGCCCGCGCCGTAGGGCGCCGAGACCGGGGAAAGCCGCGGGCCGACTGTCAGGACGCGGTCACTTCGGAGGCTTCGTCGGCGCGGCCTTCGGCACGTCGCCCGGACGCGACTGGACCGCGCTCGGGGGCGCATAGGCATCCGTGACGCCCGGCTGCCCCTGGTAGGTCCAGTTGCCGGAGCCCGGCTTCTCGCCCGGCGGAGCGGCCGCTGCGGGATCCTTCGTAGCGCCCCTTGTCGTTCCGGTGCCGGCCCCGGGCGGCACTTCCCCGGTGAGCAGCGCGGCGCCGGTCTCCTCGAGCTCGGCCTTGAACGCGGCGTGGCCTTCCAGGCGGGTGATCTTCCTGACGTCGGTCTCCCGCACGCTCATGAGCGTTCCCTGCTTGAAATCGGTCAGGACGTATCCCGTTCCCTTTTTCACCGGCTCCTTGCTCGAGAGGACACGGCCCGTCGGGTTCAGGTCGACCTGCCAGAGGACCTCCTTGCTCAGGTCGCTGGACCGGCGCGTGATCTTCTTCACCCTTTCCTTCGGGAGACGCGAGAGCGTCCGCTCCGGAAGGCTGTAGAAGACGTAGACGTCCCCCTCGAGCTTCGGCTCGTTCATGGCGAAGCCGGTCCCGGTCGGGTTCAGGTCGATCCGGTAGACGACGATCGGCGGCTCCGGGGTGGGCGAGGCCTGGGGCCCGGGCTGCTGGGCCCCGAGGGATGGAACACAGAGAAGCAACCCCGCAAGGAGGGCGACGTGGTAGCGCATGGTCCTGTCTCCTGCGTCCAGATTAGCACCGACCCTGGACAGCGGGCACGACACGGGAAACGCCGCGCCCGGGGCCGTGCCCCGGGAACACCTATACTCCAGCCGCCCCGGAATGCGATCGCGCGCGATGTTCACCGTCGCGGACGCCCTCGTCGGGGCGTTCCGCGCTAACCGTCTCCGGCTCCCGGCCTCCCCGCCCGGAGCCTTCTCCTACCGGGTCGGGCCTCCAGGGGTTCCCCGCCCCGGCAAGGGAGGGTGAAGATGACGAAGACCGCGGAGCCGAAACGCTCCTTCCTCCTCAGGACCCTCGACCGCGTCGAGGTGGTCGGCAACGCCCTGCCCCACCCGGCCACGATCTTCGCGCTCCTCGCGCTGGCGGTCGTCATCCTCTCCTGGGTTTGCGCGCGCCTGGACCTCCAGGCCGTTCACCCCGGCACGGGGGAGATCATCAAGGCCCGGAGCCTCCTCTCCGGAGAGGGGGTCCGCTGGCTCTTCGAGATGGCCGAGAAGAACTTCGTGAAGTTCCCCCCGCTCGGCCTCGTCCTCGTCGCCATGATCGGCATCGGCGTCGCGGAGGGATCCGGGCTGCTGACGGCGCTCATCCGGTTCCTCGTCCTCAGGGCGCCGCGCCGCCTCATCACGGTCGCCGTGGTCTTCTCGGGGGTCTTTTCCCACGTCGCCTCCGAGGCGGGCTACGTCATCCTGATCCCGCTGGCCGCGGCGATGTTCCTGGCCCTCGGACGCCACCCGATGGCCGGGCTCGCCGCGGCCTTCTCCGGGGTGAGCGGCGGGTTCGGGGCCAACTTTGTCATCACCTCCGTCGACCCGGTCCTGGCGGGGCTGTCGGAGAGCGCGGCCCAGATCCTCGACGCGTCGATCACGATCAGCCCGGCCGCGAACCTCTACTTCATGGGCGCCTCGGCGCTCCTCATCGTCACCGCGGGCACGCTGATCACGGAACGGATCGTCGAGCCCCGCCTCGGCCCCTACACCGGCCCGCTCGCGCCAGAGCCGCTCGAGGAGCTGACGCGGACGGAGAAGAAGGGCCTGCTGCTGGCCGGGCTCGGCTTCGTCGTCCTGATGGGCCTGTTCGCCCTGGCGGCCCTCCCCGCCGACGGTCTGCTGCGCCACCCGGGCCAGGGGATCCTCCGCTCGGCCTTCTTCAACGGCCTGATCATGGCGATCCTGCTGGCGTTCCTGGTTCCCGGCCTCATCTACGGCATCACCGTCGGGAAGATCCGCAACGACAAGGACGTCGTGAAGCAGATGGTCGGGTCGATGAGCCACATGGCGAGCTACATCGTCCTCGTCTTCTTCGCCGCCCAGTTCGTCTACTCGTTCGGCCACTCGAACCTGGGGCTCATCCTGGCCATCGACGGGGCGGAGTTCCTGAAGGGGATCGGCCTGACCGGCGTCTTCCTCATGGTCGGCTTCATCGCCCTGAGCGCCTTCATCAACCTGTTCATGGGGTCGGCGTCGGCCAAGTGGGCCATCATGGCTCCGGTCTTCGTACCCATGTTCATGCTGCTGGGCTACCACCCCGCGCTGACGCAGGCCGTCTTCCGCATCGGCGACTCGATCACGAACGTGATCACGCCGATGATGTCGTACTTCGCGCTCATCGTGACCTTCGCCGCCCGGTACGACGAGAAGTACGGCATCGGAACGATCATCTCGACGATGCTCCCCTACAGCGTCGTCTTCGGCGTCCTCTGGACACTGCTGATGGTCGCTTGGATGCTGCTCGGACTGCCCGTCGGGCCGGACGGGCCGCTTCACTACGCGGCCCCCTCCGGCGGCTGACCGGGGAGCGCCGCCGCGCCTTCGCGGGGCGCAGGGCGGCCCGTGAGACGAAGACGGGGGAGAAGCCGCAGGCCTCTCCCCCGTCCGATTCCGCGCGACCGGCGCGGGAAGGTCGTCACGCGTTCGGACAGCCGGAGCCCGTGCCGTTGCCGGGGCCCCCACCCGCGCCCGGCCCCTTGCCGCGGCCGCGCCCCTGGCCCTGGCCCTGCCCGCGGCCGCACCGGCCCTGCCCGGCGCCGGTGCCCGCGAGGAGCTGGCCGTTCTCGTCGAAGGCGCCCCGCTCGCGGGGAGCGGCGACGATCCTCGCGATCTCGTCGGCCGGCAGGTACTGCGCCACGTAGGAGGCGTCCAGCGCCTCGAGGCGCCGCGAGAACGCGCGGAGGTGGTTGCGGGAGCCCTTCGCGAGGTTCTGAAGAACCGTCTTCACGTCCCGGTTGTCGGCCGCGGCGAGCCCCTTGGCTACGTCGGCGAGGTCGAAGTCCTCGATCGTCGCCCCGACCTTCAGGGCCTCGACGAGGGACACCTTGCCCTTCGCGACGAGCTCCGTGTAGAGCGCGGCGAGACGGGCATCCTGGAACTCCCCGGGGGCCGCCCCGGCAGCCGGGTCGGAGAGGCCGTAGCGGTCGAGGAGGAGCTTCACGAGGTCCATGTGCCGCTGCTCGGCGGCGGCGATGTTCGCGAAGGAGCGATCGCCGTGGGCGGCGAAGAGGGCCCGGTAGACGTCGCGGGCGAGCTTCTCCTCCTCCCTGAGAAAGGCGATCGACGCGGCCTCGGCGGCGCCGAGGTCCTCCTTCGGGAGCGATTCGACGTAGGTCGCGAGAGGGCTGCCGGCGGCCGTCGGCCCTCCGGCGCCGGGGTTGCCGGAGCCCTTGCCCGGTCCGCGCTGCGCGACGAGCGGCGTGGAGAGGAGGAGGAGGGCTACGGCGAGGGCGGTCTTCTTCATGTTCGGCTCCTTGGATCGTCTCTGGCGCGGCCGGCTTTCGACGGCCGCTGCCCCTGGTAGATCCACGAGCCGTGCCAGGGGCAGGCTTCGCGTCAGAACGAAGCCAGATCACGCCCGTACAACGACTTGCGCTCGTTGCCCCGGGGGCCGGCCGCCCCCTCGGCCTGCAGCTCCTGCAGCCGCCGTGCAGGCCGGCTGCAGCCGCGTGCAGCGCGAGGTCATCCGATTCCCCATTGCTTGAGCCGGTAGTAGAGGGTCCTGACGGAGATCCCGAGGAGACGCGCGGCCTCGTCCCGCCTTCCACCCGTCCTGCGCAGGGCCGCGAGGAGCGCCTCGCGGTCGCGGTGCGCGCGGTCGAGCGGCTGGGCCGCGGACGACGCGACCGAGAGGGCGAGGTCCTCCGCGCGAACCGGCTGGCCGCCGCGGACGACGACGGCCCGCTCGAGGACGTTCCGGAGCTCCCGGACGTTCCCGGGCCAGGGATGCCCGGCGAGCGCCTCGAGCGCGTCGTCGGTGAGGAGCGGGACCGGGACGCGGTGCCGGGCCGCGAGGCGCGCGGCGAAGTGACGCGCGACGAGCGGTACGTCGCCGGGCCGGTCCCGCAGGGGCGGGATGCTCACGACGACGACGGCGAGCCGGAAGAAGAGGTCCTGCCGGAAAGCGCCCGTCTCGCACTCCCGCGCGAGGTCGCGGTTCGTCGCGGCGACGAGCCGGACGTCGACGGGGAGGTCGCGGGAGCCGCCCAGCCGGCGGACCACCCTCTCCTCGAGGACGCGGAGGAGCTTGGCCTGAAGGGCCGCGGGCAGCTCCCCCACCTCGTCGAGGAAGAGGGTCCCGCCGCCGGCCTCCTCGAATCGTCCCGCGCGCGCCTGCTCGGCGCCGGTGAACGCTCCCTTCTCCGCTCCGAAGAGCTCGCTCTCGGCGAGCGTCTCCGGGAGAGCCGCCGCGTTCACGGCGACGAACGGCCCCTTCGCCCGGGGAGACCGGGCGTGGAGCCTCCTCGCGATCAGCTCCTTGCCGGTCCCCGACTCGCCGGTGACGAGGACGGCGATGTCGCGAGGGGCGACGCGGTCGACGAGGATGAGGAGCTCCTTCGTCGCCGGATCGTCCGTGACGAAGTCGTCCCCCTCTTCCTCCCTCGGAAGGAGGCTCGCGACGAGGTCGACGAGCGCCCCGGGGGAGGGAAGAGGCTTCGTGATGTAGTCGGCCGCGCCGAGACGGACCGCGTCCACGGCCTCCGGGATGGAGCCGTGCGCGGTCAGGACGACGACGGGGGGCGGCGACGTCCGCGCGCGGATGCGCCGGACGAGCTCGAGGCCGTCGACCTTCGGCATCTGGCGGTCGGTCAGGACGACGTCGAAGGACCCGCGGTCGAGGAACGCGAGGGCCTCGGCGCCGTCGCGCGCCTCGGTCACGCCGTGTCCGGCCCCCTCGAGGATGTCCCGGAGGAGCGCCCGGAAGGAGGGTTCGTCGTCGACGACGAGGACGTGCGCCACGTCAGGCCTCCCCCGCCGGGATCGAGACGGACGCGACGCAGCCGCCCCCGGGCCGCGCCGCGAGCTCTGCGGTGCCGCCGTTGGCGACGGCCAGGGCCCTGACGATGGCGAGGCCGAGGCCCGTGCCGTCGGGGCGCGAGGTGACGTAGGGCTCGAAAGCGCTCGCCGGGTCGAGATCGAGGCCCGCGCCCCGGTCGAGGACCTCGAGCAGGGCGCGCTCGCCGTGCCGGCGGACGGCGACCTCGGCGGTTCCCCCGGGATCGAAGGCCCGCGCGTTCGCGAGGAGCTCCTCGAGGATCGTCTCGACGTGCTCGCGGTCCGCGTGCGCCGGCACCGGGCCTTCGGCGTCCACGATCGCGCCGCCTCCGCGCGAAGCCACTTCCCGCGCGAGCGACGCCAGGTCGAACGATGCCGCCTGAGGGGCGGGGGGCCGTGCGAAATCGAGGAGACGGGACAGGATCGTCTCCATCCTCTCGCTCGCCACGACGATCCGCTCGACGCGTTCCCGGTCGCCCCCGGGGACGCGCTCGGCGAGGAGCTGCGCCGTCCCCTTCACGACCGCGAGCGGGTTGCGGAGACGGTGCGCGAGGCCCGCTCCCGCGCGAGCCACCGTCGCGAGACGCAGGCTCTCGGCCTCCGCCTCCTCGCGCCGCCTCCGCTCGGCCAGCCCGCGGGCCGCGACGATCGCGAGGCCGACGAGGGCGGCGGCCGCGGCCGCTCCCCCGGCAAGAACCGCCCTCGCGAGGGCGGACTCGCTCCCGACGGCGGGCGTCGCGTGCAGCCGCAGCCGAATCGGCGGCGATCCCCGGCCGCCCGGGCCGCGCCCCCCCTTGAAGCCCGGGCCCGGGCCGGCACCCCGGCCCGGGGGGGCCTCGGCGCCGGACCCGAGGACCGCGGAACGCCACTCGCGCCCGAGCGCCACCGCGACCTCGAAGGCTCCCGCCGTGTTCTCCCCCGCGCTCGCGAGCGTCCCGGCCGGTCCCACGACGGCCGCTCCCGCGACCGTGTCCGAGTGCTCCTCGAGAAACTCCCGGACGACACGCGGCGCCTCGTCCGGCGTCGCGGCCCTGAGGCGCGCCTCGAGTTCGTGGCCGGCGCGCACGAGGACCCCTTCCCGCACGGCGCTGTCTCGCTCCCGGAGGGAACGCGAAGCGAGTGCCGCGGTACCGACGAGCGCGGCACCGAAGACCGCGGAAAGGACGACGAGCCCCCGGCCCGAGAAGTTCGCGAGCTTCATTCCACGATGGTAGAGGACCGGCGCGCAGAAGGACGGTCGGACCTCTTGAAACACGATGTCGCACGAACGCCTCCACGGGGTCCGAGACGTTTCGTTTCATAGATACAAATCGTCGCAGAGACCCCGTCGCACGTACTTGCCCGCGTCGGACCGGGGAGGCCGGAGTGCTCGGGATTTCGCCTCTGATCCGGGTTCCGCCCCGGCCTGGCGAGTGCCGCGCCGCGCCGCAGCGTCGGTGGCCCGGTTCTTGATTTGCGTCCGCGGGATCTTGTCCGAAACCCGGAGGTGGAGATGACGACGAGCCGGCGCGAGTTCATCCAGATCGGAGGGGCAGGCCTCGGGGCCGCGGCCCTCGGCTCGGGCCTGACGACGAAGTGGTGGGGCCTCGACCCCGACGTCGTCCACGACCCCGGAACCGACGGCGACCAGGTCGTTCCCACGTTCTGCGAGCTCTGCTTCTGGAAGTGCGGGGTCCTCGCGCACGTCAGGGACGGAAGGGTCACCAAGCTCGTCGGGAACCCCGAGCACCCGCTCTCGCGCGGAAGGCTCTGCCCGCGCGGGACCGGCGGCACCGGCCTCCTCTACGACCCCGACCGGCTGAAGAAGCCGCTCCTCAGGAAGTCGACGAAGCGGGGCGGGCAGGAGTTCGAGGAGGTCTCCTGGGAGAAGGCCCTCGACTTCACCGCCGAGAAGCTCCTGAAGATCAGGAAGGAGTGCGGTCCCGACAAGGTCGCCCTCTTTTCCCACGGGTTCGGAGGGTCGTTCTTCAAGCACCTCCTCTTCGCGTACGGCTCGGGCAACGTCACCGCACCGTCCTACGGCCAGTGCCGCGGCCCGCGCGAGGTCGGCTTCAACCTGACCTACGGCGCCTCGCTCGGCTCGCCCGAGGTCCTCGACATCGCCCACTCGCGGTGCCTGACGCTCATCGGCTCGCACCTCGGCGAGAACATGCACAACACGCAGGTGCAGGACTTCGCGCAGATGATCGCGAAGGGGGGCCAGCTCGTCGTCGTCGACCCGCGCTTCTCGACGGCCGCAGGCAAGGCCCGGTACTGGCTGCCGATCAAGCCCGGAACGGACATGGCGCTCCTCCTCGCCTGGATCCACGTCATCCTCGACGAGGGGCTCTGGGACCGCGACTACGTCGAGAAGAACGCCGTCGGCCTCGAGGAGCTGCGCGCCCACGTCGCCGACAAGACGCCCGAGTGGGCCTTCACCGAGACGACGATTCCCGCCTCGACGATCGTCGAGACGGCGAGGTTCATCGCGGGCGCCCGCCCGGCCTCGCTGATCCATCCCGGCCGCCACGTCACGTGGTACGGCGACGACGTCCAGCGCTCGCGCGCCATCGCCATCCTGAACGCGCTCCTCGGGTCCTGGGGCCGGCGCGGCGGGATCTTCGTCCCGGCCGAGATGAAGGTCCCGAAGTACCCCGTCCCCGAGTACGCCGAGAAGCCGAAGACGACGCAGGACGCCCCGGACGGCGTCGTCTACCCCTTCGCCGAGGAGGTCCTCTCGCACGGCGTCTGCGACGCGACGGTGCCGGGCCGGATCATGACGAAAGGCTGCCCGGTCAAGGGCTGGATCGTGTACGGCTCGAACCTCCTCCAGGCGCTCCCCCAGCGGAAGAACGTCGAGGAGGCGATCCAGAGGCTCGACCTCCTCGTCGCCATCGACGTCCTCCCCGCCGAGATCGTCGGCTACGCCGACGTCGTCCTTCCCGAGTCGACCTACCTCGAGCGGTGGGACGACATCGCCCCGGTTCCGTGGTCCGAGCCGTTCCTCGCCATCCGGCAGGAGGTGGTCCCGCCCATGTACGAGTCGAAGCCCGGCTGGTGGATCGCGAAGGAGCTCGCGAACCGGCTCGACCTCGGGGAGTACTTCCCGTGGAAGAGCGGCGAGCAGCTCGTCACCGAGAGGCTGAAGGCCGGCGGGTACGACGTCGCGGTGATGAAGGCGAAGGGCGTCGCGAAGGGGCCGCGCGTACCGACCACGACCGAAGAGGGGCTCGAGCTCGCCTTCTCCACGCCGTCGAGGAAGATCGAGATCACCTCGAAGCAGATGGCCGACGCCGGCCTCCCGCCGCTGCCGCCTTACACGCGGCACGAGCAGCCCGCCGACGGGCAGTTCCGGCTCCTCTTCGGAAGGAGTCCGGTCCACACCTTCGGCCGGACGACGAACAACCGCTTCCTCTCGGAGGTCTACTCCGAGAACGAGGTCTGGCTGAACGCGAAGGCCGCGAAGGAGCAGGGGCTTTCGAACGGCGAGGTCGTCACCCTCGTCAACCAGGACGGCGTGAGGTCGCAGCCGGTGAAGCTGAAGGTCACGCAGCGGATTCGCCCCGACTGCGTCTTCGTCGTCCACGGCTACGGTCACACGAACCCGGGGCTCACGTTCGCGGCGGGCCGCGGGATGGACGACCAGGTGCTCGTGACCCGCATCGCCGTCGACCCGGTCGCCGGGACGACAGGAATGAGCGTCAACTTCGTGACGATCGAGAAGACGACGGACGGGAAGGCGCCGGGCACGACGGCCGCGGCGGGAGACAGGCCGCTCTCGCCTGGCGGCGCCGCGGCTCCGAGGGCGGAGGCCTGAGATGAGCGCGTCGAAGGCCGCCCCGAAGCGTTACGCCATGACCGTCGACACCCGGCAGTGCGTCGGGTGCAAGGCGTGCGTCCTCGCCTGCAAGGCCGAGAACGACGTCCCCGACGGCTTCTGCCGCCAGTGGATCGTGGAAGAGGTGAGGGGCGAGTTTCCGAAGCTTTCCGCCGAGATCCGCTCGGAGCGGTGCAATCACTGCACCGACGCCCCCTGCGTCAAGAACTGCCCGACGGGCGCCTCGCACGTGAACGAGGGGGGCGTCGTCCTCGTGACGCACCACAAGTGCTCGGGCTGCAAGGCCTGCATCGCCGCCTGCCCGTACGACGCGCGATTCGTCCACCCCGAGGGGTACGTCGACAAGTGCACGTTCTGCCTCCACCGCGTGCAGAAGGGTCTGCAGCCGGCCTGCGTCGGCGTCTGCCCCACCGGCACCCTCACCTTCGGCGATTCGGCCGACCCGGGGTCGTCCGTCGCCAGGCTCCTGCACGAGCGCTCCTCGAAGGTGAACCACCCCGAGTCGGGCGCCGGCCCGAACGTCCACTTCCTCGTCTGAGGCCACGTCGATGAACGAGCTTCTCGAAGCCACCACGACCCGGACGAACCCCGGCATCGACCCCTCGCTCCACATCTGGGGCTGGGAGATCGTCGTCTACCTCTTCCTCGGCGGCCTCGTGGCGGGCATCTTCGTCCTCGCCGCCGCCCTCGAGCTGAAGTCGGGCGAGAAGCCGCGCGGCGCGGCTCTCAGGCTGATGCCGTTCGCCGCCCTTGCGCTCATCTCCCTGGGCATGGGCGCACTCTGGCTCGACCTCGCCCACAGGCTCCAGGCGTGGCGCTTCTACCTCTTCTTCCACGCGACCTCGCCGATGTCGTGGGGCGCCTGGATCCTCGTCCTCATCTACCCCGTCGGGCTCCTCCTCGGCCTCGGGTCGCTGAACGACGAGCAGCGGGCGTGGCTGCGCGGGAAGACGCCGGGGGCGCTGAAGGGGCTCGTCGAGACCCTCTTCGGGTGGGCCGGTCGCGGCCGGCGCGGCATTCTTCTCGCGAGCGTCGCCATGGGCGTCGCCCTCGGGATCTACACCGGGCTCCTCCTCGGGACGATGCCCTCGCGCATCCTCTGGAATAGCGCGGTCTTAGGGCCGCTCTTCCTCGCCTCGGGCATTTCTACAGGGGCGGCGCTCCTTCTCCTTCTCCCTCTCGAGGAGAGCGAGCGGAAGACGCTCGTCTCGTGGGACGCCGTCGCCATCGTCGCAGAGCTCGTCCTCATCGCCCTGATGCTCCTCGGCTTCGCGACATCGGGCGACGCGGGCCAGTGGGCGGCCTCGCAGTTCCTCGGCGGGCCGTACACGGCCGTCTTCTTCTCGTGCGTCGTCGTCCTCGGGCTCGTCGTCCCCCTCGTGATGGAGGCGATCGAGGCGAAGAGGCATCTGCCGTTCGCCGCGATCCTCCCCGTCCTGATCCTGTCGGGCGGCCTCGCCCTCCGCTGGATCCTCCTGACGGCGGGCCAGCACTCCGCCTTCCGCTTCCTCCCCTGAAGAGGTGACCTGAGATGCAGCCTCCCGCGGAACGCCCCTACTGGAACCCCTACGTGGCCGGGTTCTGCCTCGGCCTCGTCCTCCTCGGCTCGTTCCTCGTCATGGGCTTCGGGCTCGGCTCCTCGAGCGTCCCGACGCGCCTCGCGATCGGCGCGGCCCACCTCGTCGCGCCCGCGGCGACCGAGGCGAACGCCTACTTCTCGCAGTACGTCGGCCCCGGCAAGAACGTCCTCGAGGACTGGCTCGTATTCGAGGTCCTCGGCATCTTCCTCGGAGGCCTCGTCGGGGCCTACTCGGCCGGCCGGCTGAAGGGCGAGGTCATCCGCGGCGAGGGGGTCTCGAAGGGCCGCCGGATTGCGCTCGCGATCGCCGGGGGCGTGATCATGGGCTTCGCGGCCCGCCTCGCCCGCGGCTGCACGTCGGGGCAGGCGCTCACGGGGGGCGCAGTCCTCTCCCTCGGCTCGTGGATCTTCATGATGTGCGTCTTCGCCGGCGGCTATCTCCTCGCGCCGTTCCTGAAGAAGGACTGGCGATGAACGTCCTCCCGCTCTACCCGAACGACGTCTTCGGCTTCCCCACCGGCCTCCTCCTCGGGACGCTCATCGGCTTCGCCTTCGGCTTCGTCCTCGAGCGCGCCGGCTTCGGGAACGCGAAGAACCTCGCCGCGCAGTTCTACCTGACCGACACCCGCGTCCTGAAGGTCATGTTCAGCGCGATCGCGACGGCCTGCGCCGGGATCGGCCTCCTCGCCGGCCTCGGCGTCCTAGACCTCTCGCTCCTGACCGTCCCCGAGACGTTCGTCGGGCCCCACGTGGTCGGCGGCCTCCTTCTCGGGGCCGGCTTCATGATCTCCGCCTACTGTCCCGGCACCGGCGTCGTCGCGATGGCCTCCGGCAAGTGGGACGGCCTCTGGTCGATCGTCGGCGTCACGATCGGCTCCTTCGCGTTCGGACTCGTCTACGCCCCGCTCGAGGGCTTCTACAGGAGCGGCGCGACGGGCTCGGTGACGATCGCCGATGCGACCGGCCTGCCGTTCCCCGTCCTGGCGGCGGGCGTCGTCGCGATGGCGATCGGATGCTTCCTGGGCGCCGAGAAGCTGGAGCAGGTCTTCGCGAAGAAGGCGGGAAAGGACGCGCCCGTCTCGAACCCCGCCGTTCGCAACCGGGCCTTCGCCGCGATGGGAACGATCGCCGTCCTCGGCCTCGCCGCCCTCGGGCTCCCGGCGCCATCGGTGGCCGTCGCGGAAAGGCCCCTCGCGAAGATCGGCGCGGCCGAGCTCGCGCAGAAGATCGTCGCCGACCCGCAACGGCTCTGGCTCCTCGACCTGCGGGTGCCCGCGGTCGCGAGCGCCGACCGCATCCCCGGGACAGCGCCGCTTCCCGAGGGAACCACGGCTGCCGCGTACGCGGCGACTCTCCCGCCGACGCGGACGCTCGTCGTCTACGCAGAGGGAGACCTGGCGGCGCTTCCGGAGAGCCTCGAGGCCTGGTCCGGCGAGGTTCTCGTCCTCGCGGGAGGCTGGGAGGCCTGGAAGACCTCCGTCCTCGCCCCGCCGGTTCCCCCGGCCGAGCCGACCCCGGCCCTCGTCGCCGAGTTCCGGATGAAGTCGGCCCTTCACGGCTACTTCACCGGCGCCTCTGCTCCCCCGCCTCCGAAGCTCGTCCCGAGGGCCGTCGCAGCCCCCGCGCCGAAGAAGGGCGGCGGCTGCTGACGACCTGACCCCGGCCGCGAGGCCGGCCCCGGCTTCCGACCACAGGCCCGAGTTCCGGCACGCCCCGAAGGGGCGCGCCTCATGGAGAGTGTGCAATGAAGCGAACCCCCTTCCCGGCGATCACGGCGCTGGCCCTTCTCGTCCTGGCCGCTCCTGCCCTGGCGACGAACGGCTACTTCTCGCTCGGCTACGGCACCCCGTACAAGGGGATGGCCGGCGCCGGGCAGGCGCTCCACCTGAACACGATGGCGAGCGCCACGAACCCGGCGACGATCGCGTTCGTGAAGGGGTACGACGTCAGCGTCGGCCTCTTCAACCCGAACCGCGAGTACACGGTCACCGGCAACCCCTCCGGCTACCCCGGGACGTTCGGCCTCGCCCCCGGGACGTACGAGAGCGACAGCTCGATCTTCCTCATGCCCGGCCTCGCCGCCGCGTGGCACGTCTCGGACCGGCTCCACCTCGGCCTCGCGATCTACGGCAATGGCGGCATGAACACCGACTACCCGAACCCCGTCTTCGGGCAGGCGCCGACGGGCGTGAACCTGATGCAGGCGTTCGTCGCGCCGTCGCTCACCTGGGAGTTCGCCGACCACCAGGCGTTCGGGATCTCGCCCATCTTCGGTTGGCAGAGCTTCGAGGCGAAGGGCCTCGGGGCCTTCTCGATGTTCTCGGCGAGCCCCACGAAGCTGACGAACAACGGCGCCGACACCTCGACCGGGTTCGGGGCGCGCATCGGCTACCACGGCAAGTTCGGAGAGCACCTCGGTGTCGGCGCTTCGTACCAGACCAAGATCGCGATGGGCGAGTTCGACGACTACGCCGGCCTCTTCGCCGAGCAGGGCGGATTCGACATCCCGGCGAACTGGGCGATCGGGATCGCGGTCTTCCCGGCGCAGGGATGGTCCGTGGCGCTCGACTACCAGCGGATCTACTACGGCAGCGTGAGGTCCATCGCGAATCCGATGCTCCCGAACCTGATGCAGGCGCCGCTCGGCGCCGACGGCGGAGCCGGTTTCGGCTGGCAGGACATCGGCGTCTGGAAGGTGGGACTGCAGTACGAGGTGAGCCCGAAGCTGACGCTGCGCGGCGGGTTCGCCCACAGCGACCAGCCGATCCCCGAGAGCGAGGTCCTCTTCAACATCCTCGCGCCGGGGGTCATCGAGGACCACCTGACGGTCGGCTTCACGACGCTCCTCGCGGAGAAGAGCGCCCTCCACTTTTCCCTCATGCGCGGCTTCTCCTCCTCCGTCTCCGGCCCGAACCCCCTGGAGGCCCCCGGCCAGCAGCGGATCGAGCTGAAGATGGACCAGTGGGAGGCCGAGGTCGGCTTCTCGTTCGGGTTCTGAGGACTGGCCTCGCGAGGTGAGCGACACGGGGGCGGCGCGACGCGGCGCGCCCGCCCCCGCGTCGTCCGGGTCAGCGCGCCCGGGAGGGCGCGGGGCGCATGTCCTCGATGCGCAGCCGGAAGTCGAGCCCCGGCTGCCAGTCGACGCGACGGGAGACGAGGATCGCCTCCGTCTGAAGGAGGAGAGGCAGGACGGGGCGGGTCTCGGCGACCCTCGCCAGCGCCATCTGCAGCGTGCCCACCCTCTCCTCGGGATCGGTCGTCCGATCGGCCTGGGCGACGAGAGCGTCGAGGACCGGGTCGCTCCACCCACCGGAGTTCGCGGTCCCGAGCGAGCCGGACCGCGTCGCCACGAGCGCCTCGAGCGCCTCCCCCGCCTCGCCCGACCCGCAGGCCCAACCGACGAGGTGGAGCGGGGAGCGACCGCCGTCGATCCGTTCGAAGAACGCGGCCTTGTCCCACGTCCGCACCTCGGTCCGAATCCCGACGAGGGCGAGCTGGCGCGCGACCTCGCGGAGGACCCTGACGTCGTTGACGTATCGGTTGTGGGTCCCGTCGAGCGGCACGTCGAGCCCGTCCGGGTAGCCGGCTTCGGCGAGGAGAGCACGCGCCCGGTCGCGATCGGGCTTCGGCGGGACGAGGGCGGGGTTGAAGCCGACGACGGTGGCCGGCACGAGCTGGGACGCCGTCACCGTCTTCCCGTCGTAGGCCCGCCGGACGAGCTCGCCCCGGTCCACGGCCAGATCGACGGCCTCCCGGACCCTCGGGTCCGAGAAGGGGGACTCGGTGACCCGGAAAGTCAGGAACAGGACCCGGTCGGTGGGCGCCGCGAAGACCTTCACGCCCGGCTCCTGCCGGAGCGCGTCCACCCGGTCCAGTGGAACGTCGTCAGCGATGTCCGCGCTCCCCGAAAGGACGCGCGCGATCCGCGCCTCCGCGTCCGGGACGACGTCGAACCGGGCCCGTTCGAACGCGGGCGCATCCCTTCCGAAATGCGGGTTCCGCTCGAGGGTGAAGGTCCGGCCCGGCTCCCTCGAGACGAGGCGGTAGGGCCCGGCGCCGAGGACCGGGACCGGCTCCAGGTCCACCGCGCCCGCCGGCAGCACGTAGCCCCACGGCAGCTTGTAGAGAAGAAGGGGATACGGGACCCGGGTCCGCACGACGACCCGGAGCGGGCCGTCGGACTCGACGGAGGCGACGTGCCTGAGGTAGGCCGCCGTCGGCCACTTCTTCAGGATGCTCGCGCGGAGGGAGGCGGCGACGTCCTCGGCGGCGAGCGGGGTGCCATCGGCGAAGCGGAGGCCGGCGCGGAGCTGGAAGGCGTAGGTCCGCTCGTCCGGCGTCTGCCATCGCGACGCGAGGCCCGGGGCGAGGCGGCCGTCGCGGTCGAACCGCACGAGCCCCTCGTACAGCTCCGCGCTGATGCGATTGGTGAACGACTCGTCCGTCGTGGGCGGATTCGGGAAGAAACCCGTGACGTCCGCGCGGACGACGATCGTCACGGACGCGGCGTCCGGAGCGGGCCGGCACGACGCGAGGACCAGCAGGAGGCAGGGACCGATCCAGGGACGCACGATGCTTGATCATCCCACCGACGGGCGGCAGTGTCCTCGCCGGCAACGGTTCCTCCCCCGGCTGCGCTACCCTCCTGCCGTCGTGCCGTCGCCGCGGGACCTCCTCCTCTTCCTGCACGCCTTCCGCCTGGCGGGCCACGCCCAGGCCGTCCGCCGTCGGCCCCTCCCGGTCCTCGCGGCGTCTCTCCCGCGCCTCCGCGGCCTGCCCCGCGGCCTCGACCCGGACGCCGCCCTTGCCGCCACGCTCCGCGCCGTCTCCAGGGGCGAGCGCTGGTTCGGGTGGCTCGGGACGTGCCTCGTGAAGGCCCTCGTCCTCTCGACGCTCCTCTCGGACAGGGACGCGGTCGAGGTCGTCCTCGGGTTCCGCCCGCCCGAGGGGAGCGCGGCCCTCGACGGGCACGCCTGGATCCGGGTCGGGTCGCGCGAGATCTCCCTCCTCGGACCCCGCGAGGCGGCCGACGAGGGGTACGTCCGGCTCCACGCCCTCCCCGTCCGCAGGCCCGATCGCTAGAATCCGCCCCACACGTCGGACGAGAAACCCGCAGGAGGAACCCATGGCCGGTATCTACAAGAAGGTCGAGATCGTCGGTATCTCCGAAATCAGCTTCGCCGAGGCCGTCAAGGTCGCGGTCGAGGAGGCCGGAAAGACCATCCGCCACATGTCGTGGTTCGAGGTCGTCGAGGAGAGGGGCCGGATCCACGACGGCAAGGTCGCCGAGTTCCAGGTCACCATCCGGATCGGATTCAAGCTGGAGCGTTGAGCCGGCGAGGGGCGGGCCCGCGGGCCCGCCCTTCGTTCTCCGCGGTCAGGTCGTCCCCTTCGCCGGCCCTCGCCGGCCTCTCCGTCACGGGTGGAACGTCTTCTCCTTCCGTGCCATCTCGACGAGCATCGGGGCCGGGTCGAAGCGCGGACCGTGGCGCCCGGCCAGCTCCTCCATCCGCTCGACGACCTCGGCGGCGCCGACCGCGTCGACGTAGCGGAACGGACCGCCCCGGAACGGAGGGAAGCCGAGGCCGAGGATGGCTCCGGCGTCCCCGTCGCGGGGGGACGCCACGATCCCCTCGGCGAGACACCAGACGGCCTCGTTCACCATGAGGAGGGCGAGGCGGTCGACGAGGTCCTCGGGGGGCATCTCCTTCCGGGCCGGCCCGCCGAAGAACGAGTAGACCTCGGGGTTCACCTCCTTCGAGGCGCCGGAGGGACGGTCCTTCGGGTAGAGGTAGAACCCCTTCCCGTTCTTCCGGCCCCGGTAGCCCGCGTCGAAGAGCCTGCCGAAGGTGGCCGACGGGGCCGCTCCGCGCGCGGCGAACGCCTTGCCGAGGTCCTTCGAGACGTGGGCGGCGACGTCGATGCCGACCTCGTCGAGGAGAGCGACGGGACCGACGGGGAAACCGAAGTCGAGGAGCGCCGCGTCGAGGGCCGCGATGTCCGCCCCCTCGTCGAGGAGGACGACCGCCTCGTTGATGAAGGGGCCGAGGATCCGCGTGGTGTAGAAGCCCGGGCCGTCCCTGACCACGATGACCGTCTTGCCCTGGGCGACGCCGAACGCGCGCGCGGTCGCAACGGCCCACGGGGCCGTCTTCTCGGCGACGACGACCTCGAGGAGCGGCATCTTCGGGACCGGCGAGAAGTAGTGCATCCCGACGACCCTCTCGGGGTGCCTGGCCTTCGCGGCGATCTCGCGGATCGGGAGGGCCGACGTGTTGCTCGCGAAGACGGTGTCGGGAGAGATCACCGCCTCGGTTTCTTCGAGGACCCTCCGCTTCAGGGCGAGGTCCTCGAAGACCGCCTCGACGACGAGGTCGCAGCCGGCGAGGTCGCCGGGGCGGGTCGTCGGCAGGAGCCCGAACCACTGCCTGTCCCTCTCGAGCCGCGAGAGGGAGCCCGAGCGGACGCGCCGGTCGAGACCCTTGCGGAGGCTCTTCGCCGCGCGGCCGAGCCCTTCCTCGGAGACGTCCTTAAGGACGACCGGGCCGAGGCCGAGCGAGACGGCGGCGATCCCCTCTCCCATCAGCCCCGCGCCGAGGACGCCGAGCCGTTTCACGGGCTTCGGCTCGTCTCCCTTCGGCGTCTTCTTGAGGGCCGTCATCGCGTCGAAGAGGCGGATGAGGTTCTTCGCCCCCTCGCTCCCGACGAGCCGGCCGAACCGGACGGCCTCCTCCTCCAGCCCTGCCTTCGTTCCGTCGGCGAGCCCCTTCTCGACGCAGGCGAGGATGTCGATCGGCGCCGGGTAGAGGCCGCGCGTCTTCTTCATCACCTCGTCGCGCGCCTTCCCGAGCGCGTAGGAACGGACGGGCGGCAGGGCGAACGCGCTCTCGGTGAAGGGCTGACGGTCCCGCCTCGGCGCCAGCGTCCCGTTCGCGAGGGCGAGCGCCGCCTTCGCGGCGGTCTCGACGAGGCCGCCGGGCGACGTGAGCGCGTCGACGAGCCCCTGCCGGTACGCCACGGCGGCCCGCACGCGCTTGCCGGTGAGGAGCATCGGGAGCGCCCGCTGGAGCCCGATCAGGCGCGGGAGGCGCTGCGTCCCGCCGGCGGCGGGGAGGACGCCGAGCATCACCTCGGGCAGGGCGAGGACGGTCTTCGGGTGGTCCGTCGCGAGCCGGTAGTGGCAGGCGAGGGCGACCTCGAGGCCGCCGCCGAGGGCCGCGCCGTGGATGGCCGCCACGAACGGCTTCCGGCTCGACTCGACGCGGCCGAGCCACTCGTGGGCCCCGCGCGAGATCGCCTCGGCCTCCTTCGCCGTCATGGCGACGACGTCGTCGAGGTTCGCGCCGGCGATGAAGGAGTCGGGCTTTCCGCTCGCGAGGACGACGGCGAGGATCCCGTCGTCCGCCTCGATCTCCTTCATGAGCGGTCCGGCCTCCTCGAGCATCTCGCCCGAGAGGACGTTCACGGGGCGCTTCGGCGTGTCGAAGAGGAGAACGGCGACGCCGTCGCCGCGCGTTTTCAGCGTGAGGCTTCTCATCGCGCCAGCACCATCGCGTGCCCGAGGGCGCCGGCCGCACACGTCGTCACGACGCCCAGCCCGGCCCCCTCGTGCTCCATCCTTTCGACGCACGTCGTCACGAGGCGTGCGCCGGTGGCTCCGAACGGGTGCCCGAGGGCGAGCGAGCCGCCCCAGGCGTTCACCTTCTTCGGGTCGATCTTCCCCACCGCGTCCTTCCGCCCCAGCCGCTCCCGGCAGTACGTCTTGTCGGCGAGGAGCTTCAGGAAGGCGACGACGGGGGCGGAGAAGGCCTCGTGGACCTCCCAGACGCCCACCTCGCCCACTGGCACCTGGGCGGCGTCGAGCGCCTCGGGCACGGATGCGACCGGCCCGAGGAGCAGCTCCTCGAGCGGGTCCATCGCGACGAGCGACATCGAGACGACCCGCGCGAGGGGCTTCACCCCGAGCTCCTCCGCCTTCTCCGCGCTCATCAGGAGGCAGGCCGCCGCGCCGTCGGTGAGAAACGAGCTGTTCCCCGCCGTCACGGTGCCGAAGGCGCGGTCGAACGCGGGAGAGAGCGACGCGAGCTTCTCGAGGGTGGTGTCGCCGCGGACGCCGTTGTCGGACTCGATCGGCGCGAACGAGGGCGGGACGCGCGCCGGGACGACCTGGTCCCGGTAGAGCCCGGCCTCGGTCGCCGTCGCGGCCTTCTGGTGCGACTTCAGCGCCCATCGGTCCTGCTCTTCGCGGGTGAGCCCCAGGCGCTTGGCGAGCCGCTCGGCGCTCTGCCCCATCGTGAGCCCCGTCGAGAACTCGGCGATGGCGGGCGTGTCGGGCGAGAGGTCCTTCAGCGAGAGCCCCTGCAGGAGCTTCACGTAGTCGAGGACCCCCCTCGCCTTCTGCGACTGGATCATCCGCTTTCGCACCTCGCGCCCGAAGCGGATCGGGACGTCGGAAAGCGTCTCGGCGCCCCCGGCGATCACCACGTCGGCCGCGCCGCAGGCGATCGTCTCGACGCCGCTCTGGATCGCCACGTTCGACGAGGCGCACGCCGCCGTGATCGTGAACGAGGGGCACGACGGCGGCAGCCCGGCCGCGAGCGCCGCCTCGCGGGCGAGGTTCGTCGTGCGGGGCTCACCGAGGACGGTGCCGAGGATGACGCGATCGACGGAACCGGGGTCGACGCGCGTGCGCTGGAGGAGGCCCGAGAGGGCCATCGCCCCGAGCTCGTAGGCCATCAGGTCGACGTACCCGGTTCCCGAGCGGAGAAAGGGCGTGCGGCTTCCGCCGACGATCACGACCGTCCGCCCGTGCAGCTTCCTTGCACCCATGGGACCTCCCTTTGCGGGAGGAATCCTACCCCCGCGCGCTGCGCTGCGGCGAGGCCTCCGGCCCCGGCGGCCGGCGGCGGGAGCCGCAGGGTTCCACGGCTCCGAGCTTGCGGCGCGCTCTCAGCGCCGCTTCTTCGCCGTCGTCGCGAGCGCCTCCGCCCTCCTCGCCGCCAGGACGCGGTAGGAGTCCGGCAGCGCCGGCGCTCCGTCAGGAGTCGCGAGCCGTCCGTAAGCCTCCAGGGCCTCCTCCGTCAGGCCGTGGTTCTCGCGGATCCGGCCGACGACGAGCCAGTCCGGGGTGTAGGGCTCGTCGAGACCCTCGAGCTCCATGGAGCGGACGACGAGGCCGTGTGCCTCCTCGTTGCGGCCGACCTCCGCGCAGATGGCCCCGAGGGTGTTCAGGACGGGCGGGCGGTTGCGCCCCGTCCCCTCGACGGCCTGCCGGGCGAGCGAGAGGGCCTTCTCGTCGGCCTTCCCGACCGCGTACCTCACCCATGCGGCGGTGTTCGCGTCCGCGGCCGAGGGCGCCGGGCGCGACATCAGCCTCTCGGCCGCCTCCAGGGCCCCCGTCTCGTCCTTCGCGGCGAGCCGGAGGGAGACGAGGAGCGGGCCCACGAAGCGGCAGCCCGTGTGGGACCGGGAATGCTCTTCCGCCGCGGCGAGGGCCTCGGCCAGGCGGCTGGCGCGCGAGAGGACCTCGACGACCGTGATGGCCGCCGCTTCGGCCGAGGTCCGGTCCGAGCGCACCACCTCGAGAAGCGGCAGGGCCTCCTCGAGGAGGCGGCGGGAGTCGCGGCCGCCCCTCTCCGGGCCGACCGCTTCCCGGGCCGAGAGCGCGCGGTACAGAAGCGCGGCACGCAGGGGATCGGCAGGCGCCTCGCGCTGGAAGGCGCGGATCTCTTCGAGGAGGGCGTCGGGAAGCGAGGTCCCGGTCAGCCCGGCCAGGGCGGCGACCCGGATCTCCCTGACGCCGGCGTCCTCCCCGGGCCTGAGCTGCGGAAGGAGGGGGTCGAGGAGGAGGTTCACGTCGACCGCGGAACCCTCGACCTCGTGCGCGGCCCGTTCGAGCCAGGCGCGCGCCGCGGCGAGGTCCCCCTGCCCGGCCAGGCCCAGGGCCTGCCAGCAGAGCATGGCGCCCGTGCCGTCCTCCGAAACGAGGCGGGGGATCCCCTTCTCCTCGGTCACCCAGACGCGAATGCGGGTCGGCGCGCGGCCCGCGGAGAGGAACGTCCCGGTGACGAGCCAGCCCTCCTCCGCGTTCCCCTCGGCGGAGAGCTCCGCCGCCAGGAGCGTGTCCCGGAGGTACGGGCGGGGGATCGCGTTCGCGCTCGTCGTGCGCGCGATGCCCCGCAGCTGCGTCCGGATGCTCTCGAGCAGAGGGCTGACGCCCAGGGCGTCCCTGGCCTCGCGCACGGGAGCGGAGAAGAACGCGGCCAGAGCCTCGGCGCTCGTCGCGGGATCGACGAGGCCGGCCATGTAGGCGCGGACGGCGGAGACAGGATCGCCGGCGGCAGGAGCGGGGACCGGCCCGTCGACCCTCTTCAGCAGCTTCACGGCTTCGACCTGGATCGCGGCGGCCCCGGCCCCCTCGCCGCCGCGGGCCGCCTCCCGCAGGAAGAGGAGCGCCTCCTCGTACCGGCGGGCGCCCACGAGCATCGAACCGATCTCGGCCGCCGACCTGCGCCGCGCGCCCGGCTCGGGGACGTCGCGCCGCAGCTGCTCCATCCCCTTCTCGGCGCCGCGCGTCCCGGCGATCGCGACGACCTTGAGCCCGGCCATCTCGGCCACGTCGGAGCGCTTCTCCAGGAAGGCGAGGAGGTCCGCGAACCGGTCGGCCCGAAGGAGCGCGAATGCGTTGTTGCGTGCGACGACCGTCAGGGCCGGCCACTTCTCGAGAAGAGTCCGGTACTCGTCGAGGGCGCGGCCGAGGCGGGCCGGGTCCGCGTAGCGGGTCCCCCCGGCGTCGTGCTCGAGGAGGATCGCGAGCTCGAAGCGGGGCTCGACGTCCTCGGGGTCGAGCTCGATCGCCTTCCGGAGGGCCTTCTCGGCCTCCTCCGGCGCCCAGCCCTTCCGCCGCAGGCGGCCGAAGCCGTCGTGCTCGAGGACGACCCCGAGGAGGTACCAGGCCCCGCCGGAGCGCGGGTCCTTGCGGACGGCCTCGCGCGCCTCGCGCCGGGCCGCCTCGCCGAGCCCCGCCGAGAGATAGAGCCGGGCGAGCCGGCGGTGGGGGGCGGCCTTCGCCGGGTGGTTCCGGATCTCGTCCGAGAGGATCGCCAGCCCCTTCTTCAGGTCGCCGTGCGCGGCGGCGACCTCGGCCTCGTGCCGGAAGGTGAGGGAGACGGGCTCGCCCTCGCGCAGGTCGGCCAGCGCCTCGCGAAGGGCCCGCGTCTCGTCGGGGGTGAGCCGGGAGGACGCGATCTCGACGACCACCGTCAGGACGACCTTTCCGTCGGCGCGCTCTTCGGCCTTCGTCGTGAGAGTCGCGGGACCGAGCGGCCTCGAGGCGGCCGGGGGCAGGTCGAGGGGCGCGAACCCGCTCGGGGGGACGAGCGTGTACTCGAACTCCTGGCGCACGGGCGTGACCGCGAGGTCGTGCCGCCGCGGGGTCTCGGCGGGGTCGGGGAGGTTCCCGAGGAACGTCTCCGTCGCGAGGGTGAAGACGACGCGCTCGTCGTCGGCCGTCACGAGACCCGGCCTCTCGACCTCGACCTCGACCCGGAACGGCTCCGAGAGGTCGCGAGGGGCCGACGTGCGGCTCCTCGAGACGGTCCCCCCGGCGTACCGCGCGGAGGCCCATCGTTCGAAGTACGCCTTCAGGTCGGCCTCGGCCAGTCCGTCGAACGCCGACCTTCGGCTCGACTCGAAGGCGCCACCGTAGACCGTCGTCTCGACGCATCGCGTCGGTCCGCTCTCGGGAACGCGGACCTCGACGCGAGTACGGCTGAAGTTCGCGGCCGACGGCGCCACCGGGATCCGGACGAGACCCGTGGTCCCGGGCCGGCAGAGGAGCGCCACGCGGCCCTGGATCGACAGCGGAACCTCGCCGAGACGCTCGAAACGGGAGGTGGTGTCGACGAAGACGCCGTTCCCGCCCAGGTCCGCCACGTGGACGATGGCGTGGTCGAAGGCGTCGAGCGACGGGAGCGCGGGCGTCACGTCGGGGTCCTCGCCGGCCCTCAGGAGCGCGACGGCCGCGTCGAAACCGCGGGCCCGGAGGGCGGCGACGAGGAGCGTCGCCTGGTCCTTGCAGTCGCCGAAGCGACGGCGGACGACCTCCGCAGGAGGGTCGGGGACGAGGATCCCGTCGCCGAAGGAGAGGCCTGTGTAGCGAACGTCCCGCCGGACTCTCTCGGCGATAGCGGCGGCCTCGTGGAGGCGGCTCGGAAAGGGGCCCGCCGGGAGGAGGCCGGGCGGCACCGGCCCTTCCGAGATTCGGGAGTCGATCCACTCGCGGTAGCGGCTCGCGACGTCGCCCCAGGAGGTCCCGGTCCCGAACTCGACGAAGGGGCTCTGGGGGATCTCCGGCGGAAGCCCCTCCTCGGCGTCCTCGAGCGGAGTTACCGCGACCCGCTCCCAGAGCCTGACGACCCGTCCGCGCTCGAGCGTGGTCCGCGGCTGGAGGTCGATGCCGGCCGACTTCCAGGCGACCGGAAGGGCCGCGGGCGCATCGACCCGGCAGCGGCTCCGCCCGACCGGGTAGTCGAACGCGAGGGTGTGGCTACCGAGCGCCCCTCCCGGGAGCGGTGTCGTCCTCCGCTTCACCACCTCCCACTCGACCAGGGCCCCCGGCTCGACACCCGGCAGCGGGGCCCGCAGGACCCGTCGGTCGTCGAAGAGCGACGGGTCGGAGGAGGCGGGAGTCTCCGCGATCGACGTCTCGTCCAGAAGCAGCGCGGCCCCGTTCGGACGGATCACGCGCGCTTTCAGCCGCGGCGGCTGTTCGAGCCAGGGCTTCCAGCTCGCGGAGATCGACCCCAGCTCCTCAGCCCCCTGGTGGGAGAGGATCCTCAGAACGCGGCGATGCGCCACGGTGTAGCTGCCGTCCTCCTCGAAGCTCCAGCGCGACTCGTCGAGAAGGAGCCGGAACCAGGGGGAGTTCTCTCCCGTCTCGCCGGCGAGAGGAGCCTCGGCCGCCTTCAGCGCGGCGCCCGGGTCCGCGGAGAACGGCGCGTCCAGCCAGGGCTCGGCCGCGAAGGCCGGCGCGCCCCCGAGGACGGCCGCGATGCCAAGGCGCACGAAGAATCGAGGGGCGTTCGAAAACCTCACGGGGACCTCCGGTCGCGCCGCCCGGGAGTCACCTCTGCCGCCCCGGACGCCGAATCGGGCGATTATGCCGCTACGGGCCTTCGGACCCGGGCCGCGGAAATCGAGGCCGCCCCTTACTCGAAGCCCTGCGCGCCGTACCCCTTCAGGGCGCCGAAGAGTCGCAGGGTGTCGCGCCACGGATAGCGGTTCATGAACATGGTCGCCTCGGAGGCGATCTTCCCCTGCTTGTTGAGCCCCATCGCGGCGCGCCACTGGTTGGCCGGCGAGTCGGGGTCGAAGTCGACCTGCTCGCTGTAGCGGGCGTTCAGGAACGCCTCGAGGTAGGCCTTGTGGATCGGCAGCGCCGCCGGAATCTCCCGGCGGTTCCGCTTCGCCGAGGCGAGCGCGAGGTCGCCGAACTCTTCGACGCGGATGTTCAGCTTCGTGTTGGAGGCGGGGCTGTACTCGAGGTCTCCCTGCTTGTTCACGAAGAAGACGTTGTCCTCGATCGCGAGGCGGTCGTCCGGGTTGAAGCGGGTGTGGTCGATGCCGGCCAGGACACTGCCGCCGATGACGTTGTGGTGAACGAGGTAGCGGGCCTTCGTCATCACCCGGATGCCGTAGCCCATGTCCACCAGGTCCTTCTGCCGGCTCCAGGTGAAGAGGATCGTGTTGCTCGCGATCTCGACCGTCCCGCACTCGGGGGAGGTCCCCGGGCCGCCCTTCGTCGCGCACGTTCCGTAGACCTCGATTCCCGCCATGCGGTTGCCCACAAAGACGTTGTTGAGGATCCGGAACGTCCCGCTCCGGAGCCCGGCCTGGATGGCAAAGCTCGCTCCGTTGACGAAGACGCAGTTACGGATCGTCAGGTCCCCGCCCTGCGCGGCGCTGACGACCTGGAGGATCGGCTCCTCCACCGTGCTGTTGCCGCTCGCGGGCCGCTCCGTGGAGCGCAGCATCCGGCCGGTGTCGAGGCCGGGGACGAGCCCCTCCTTCGGGCTGTAGGCGTTACGCAGCCCCATGTCGAAGACGAGGCCGTCGACGAGCGTGCCGTCGATCGCCTTCGTGAGCTTCAGGAACGCCTTGCGCGCCTTTCCGCCCGCCGCGTTGTCGGGCCGGAAGACGGTCGGGGTCTTCAGGATGCTGCGGGCGGTGAACATCTCGTCCCAGCTGCCGACGAGCTTCAGCGGCTTGTCGCTCTCGATGTACCCGATGCCGAACGTGCCGGCGTAGGTCCCGCCGGCGACGTGGATCGTCTTCCCGGGCGCGACGATCGCGACCGCCCGGTCGATCTCCCGGACCGGCTTCTCCTTCGTGCCCGGGTTCTGGTTGTCGCCCCGGGCCTGGGAGACGTAGACGTCCGCCCGGGCTTCGACGTCGGCCAGGAGAAGGGAGGAGAGGGCGAGGAAGAGGGAGAGGGCGATCGACGCTCTCGGTTTCATGAATCCTCCGCTGCGCTGCGGCGCAGCGTCGATTCTCACCCTTTTCGCCCGGGGGTGCGCGCAGCGCCGGAACGGCTCAGTCCGGCGGGGACCAGGGCACCCCGGCCACGAAGCTCCCGTCGCCCGTCCTCGCGCCGGGGCTCGCGCCATCGTTCAGGACGCCGTAGGCGGCGAAGACGCCTCCGGCGGAGACGCGCCCCACGCGCACCCAGCCGCTCGTGACGGCCGCGCCCTGGAGGACCCGGTCGACCTGGACCCAGCCGAGCGGCGGAAGGTCGAGGACGGCCGACGTGAAGGCCTTCTCCCCGGTCGCCCCGTCGCGAATCTCGTACTGCACCGAGACGGGGTCCGAGGGCGAGGGGTTGTAGAGGGCGAGGTTCGATCGTGTCGCCGCGGTCTGCTGGAGTCCGTCGACGAAGGCCTCGGCCTGCGCCCCGGCCGCGGCCGGGATCGCGGTGTAGAAGAGACCGAAGCTCCCCTGCCCCTCGCAGGCGCCGGTTCCCGCCGCCGCCGTCTTCGCCCCTGCGAGGCCCGGGATCGTCGTCCCGTACGGCGAGCGGAAGGCGACCGAGAGCGTCCCCGCGTAGGAGTCCGCGCCGCGCGGCCCGACGGGGAGCCCGAGCGATCGGAGGTGGTCGAGGATCCGGGGGAGGATCTTCTGCTGGCCCGGCATCAGGTCGACGGTCACCGTTCCCACGGGACCCTTCGGGCTCGCGAGCGACTCCACGTAGCCGAGCTCGGCCCGCACGGGCGCCATCGCAGGGTTGTAGAGGACGAGCTCGCTCTCGAAGGCGCTCGTCTCGACGACGACCGGCAGGACGAGCTCGCCGCCCGGTCCCTCGCTCGGCACCGCGGGGACGAACGAGCCGTCGTTCGAGAGGTTGTCGTTGAAGACGGCGTACGCGTGGTACGGCGCCGTCCCCTCGACGGCCGTGACGAGCGCCGTCGCTTCCGGGAACCCTGCGGCCCTGAGGAGGTCGGCGTCGTTCACCTGCCGCCACTCGCCCGGCGAGAGCGGAGGGAGGAGCGAGGCGGGGACCTCGTAGCTGGCTCCGCCGTCCCCGGCCCTGAGGACGACCTTCAGCGTGACCGTCCCTTCCGTCCCGGTGTTGACGACGGCGAGGTTCGTCCTCTCCGAAGCGCTGCTGCGGAGTCCGAAGAGCTGGAGCCAGGAGGTCGTCGACGGCCCCGCCGGCCAGGCCGGGTACGAAAGGCCCGCCGCGCCGCCGCAGGCCGCCGCCGTCGTCCTCACACGCGCGGAAGCCATCTCCGCCCCCGAGAGGCCGGTGAAGACGAGCCGGAGCGTCCCGGCCTGTCCGGGCCCCGCGGGGATGGGGAGCCCCTTCGTCGACCGGAGCCAGGAGATCGCGTCGGGGATGACCCGCTGCTCGCCCGGGGCCAGCGCGTCGACGACGGTCCCGCTCCCGCCCGCCCCCGGGAACACCCCGGACGCGGCGGTGTACGTCGCCTCGAGCCGGGCAGCCGTCGTCCCGCGGTTCGTCAGCGTCAGCTCGGATGTGAACCGCGCCCCGCCGACGCCGGTGACGTCGAGGACCACGGGCACGACGAGCTCGGAGCGGGCTTCGCCCTGCGGCGCCCCGCGCAGCGCGGCGAGTGCGGCGGGGGCGTCGATCCGGTTGCGGGTGACGCCGTTACGCGTGTCCGTGACCGGCGTCCCGGTCTCGCGCATCGCCGCCTTCACCTCGATCGGTCCGCGCAGCGGCTCGGCGCCGAAGAGGAGCGCGGCCACGCCCGCCGCGTACGGCGCGGCGCCCGAGGTGCCGCCGAAGCACGAGACGGTGCCCCCGCCGCGGCGGGGCGCCGCTGCGCAATGGGACGGCGCCAGGACGTCGAGACGGTCGCTCGAGTCGGAATAGCAGGTGATCGTGTCCGCGGCGGGCGAGACGTCGCTGCAGCCGGAGGGAAGGCACTGCCCGGTCCCGAAGGAGCGCGTCCCGACGGCCGCGTCGTAGACGGCACCGACCGCGAGCGTGTTGCTGACGCAGGCCGGGAGGACGAGGCCGGTCGTGCAGCCGCCGTTGCCGCTCGCGGCCACGACGAGGACGCCCGCCCGGGAGAGGAGGTCGAACGCGGCCTTGTAGTCGGGCGCCTCGGCGTCGCAGGTCCCCGGCTCCGGGGGATCGGTCTCGTCGAAGTAGCCGCCGAGGGACATGTTCACGACGCGAATGCCGTGGGGGTTCCCCGCGGCGAGGCTCGCGAGGACGGCGTCGAGCCCCTCGAGGACCTGCGCGTCGGTCCCCTCGCCCCGGTTGTCGAGGACCCTCACCGCGGCCACCTTCGCGCCGCGCGCGACCCCCGTCTGGAGCCCCGCGATGATCCCGGCCACGGGCGTGCCGTGGCCGTAGCCGTCGAAGGCGTCGCCGTCCCGGTCGACCGCGTCGTAGAGGTTGATCGTTTTCGTGCCGAGTGGCAGCTCGGCGTGCGTGTAGTCGATTCCCGTGTCGACGACGGCGACGGTGACGCCCGCCCCCTCGAGGCCTTGCGCCCTCAGCTCGGGCACCTTCATCAGCGCCTCGCCCTCCGCGTCGAGGACGCGGACCTTCCCGTTCGGCCGGACGCGCTCGACGCGAGGGTCGCCCGCCAGGGCGGCAACCGCCGCGCGCGGGAGCCGGAGGAGGAGCACCGGGAGCGAGTCGTAGGCCCACGAGATGCGAACGCCGAAGGGCGCGTACTCGCCCTCGAGGTCCTCTCCGAGGCGCTTCAGGAAGGCCCGCCGGCCGGGCTGCCTCGGCGACAGGACCCCTATTCCCCGCGCTTCCGCAGGAATCCGGAGGGTGACGAGGACCTCGACCTCCTCGCCCTCAGCGCCCACGGACCGGAGGAGCTTCCGGTCGGTCTTCTCGAGAGGGCCGCGCGCGTCGGAGGCCGTTCGCAGCCACTCGGCCGGAAAGGGGGGCGCAGCGACCGCCGGGGAGGCGAGCGCGAGAACGAGGAGAGAGGCGGCGGCAGGCTTCATCGGTCCCCGGATGGTAAGTGAATCGCCCCGGGGCTTCCCCACGCCGCGGCGGGAGAGCCGCCCGCCGTCGGCCGGCAGCGCCGGAAGCTCACTCCCGGGCGAGCCGGAATCGCTCGAGAACGAGGGCCCCGGCGCCGAGGATCGCCGACACAGAGGCCCAGCCGGCGACCGAGGCTGGCGTCGCCGCGCCTCCGAACCCCGCGAGGTCGAGCGCGGCCGTCCTCCCCCCGTCGTTCACGGCCACGTACCAGAGCGCGAGGAGGAGGCCCACGAAGGGCTTCGGCGAACCCGTCAGGCGTCCGGTCAGGACCGCGAGGGCCGCCGCGAAGAGCGCTCCCGCGCACGCCGCGGGGAGGGCGAGCGGCGAAGCGGCCGAGGTCTTCGCCGCGAGGGGAACGAGGAGGAGGAGCGCCGCGGCCGAGGCGCCCAGGAGCTTGACTGCGGCGACCCGGCCCCCGGCGCCCGGCGTCGCGGCGTAGACGCGAGCCACGCCCGTCCTCTCTTCCCGCGTCGCGACGTCGGCGAGGAGGAGCGCCAGGAGCGCGTACGCGGCCGCGAGGAGCCGGCGGGCCGTCTCGGGCGGGACCGCGAGGGCGACGAGCGCAGCGGCGGGAAGCGCGACGACGAGGAGCGGCCGGAGGCGAAAGGTGACGAGGAGGTCCGTGAGGGCGGCAGAGAGGAGCCCCGGCCGGGCCGGCCTCGCCTCGGCGGGGACGACGACGCCGAGGAGCCGGGCCGTCGCGGGGCGCAGGAGCGCCGAGAGGCGCGAAGCGAGCGACGGCCTCGACGAGACCGCGCCGAGGCGCCGGGCCGGGTCGAACCGGTCGAAGGCCAGGAGCGCCGCCGGCAGCAGGGCGAGCGGAGGCAGGAACGAGAGGAGCCGCTGGCCGATCATCCCGGCGGAGAAGGCGAAGCCCGGGAAGACGACCGCCTCCCCCGCCGGCGCCCCGCCGCCCCAGCCGATCGTCACCGAGCCAGAGCCCGTCGCCTGCTGGATCTGGGTGATCAGAAATCCGAGACCGTTCCAGTCGAACGCGGCGGCGACGGGAGGGAGCCGGGCCCCGACGGCGTCGCCCGCGAACGCCGGCATCGAGAGCGTCAGGAGCCAGACGAAGAAGTACGCGACGTCGCCGAAGCGGCCCGCCAGGAACGGGACGCACTCGAAGAGGAGCGCGAAAACCGCGACCGCGAGGAGCGTCGGGAGCGCGACGACGAGGACGTGCGCGAGGAAGACGAGAGGCTCGAGCCTCGCCTCGCCGTGGACGACCTGCACCGCCATCACCACGCCGCAGAAGGAGAGGGTCACGAGCGAGAGGAGAGACAGGTTCCCGAGGAGCTTCCCGAGGAGGTACTCGCCGCTCCCGACGGGCGACGCGCCGAAGAGCCGGCCGGCCCCGGAGCGGCGGTCGAGGGCGATCGCGTTCGAGACGGCGTAGAAGCCGAAGAGGCCGAGGAAGATCGGAACGAGCCCGGCGGTGGCGACGGCGAGAGCCGCCGAGGTGTAGACGGCCCGCTTCCCGCCGATCGTCAGGATCCCCTTCCCCGTCGACGGGTCGGGGAACGTCGTCGAGGCCGCCGCGAGGAGGAGACCGAGGAGGACGAGCGTCGCCGGGCGGCGGAGCCGCACCTTCAGGTCGGCCGAGGCGACCGCGAGGAGGCGCGGGACGTTCACGCGACCGCCGGAAGCGCCTCGCCCGCCTCCCGCATCAGGAGGAGGTACGCGTCCTCGAGCGACGGCGCGGCCGGTGCCGCCTGGGCCACCGGGCGCTCCCGGCCGACGAGGCGAGCCTTCACCACGTTACCGTTCCTGACGAGGTTCGCGACGGTGAGGCCGGGGCGGAGCCGCTCCAGCTCCGTGGCCGGCAGCTCCGCCTCCCAGACGGCCCCGGCCGCGCCCGCGACGAGCTCGTCGGGAGCGCCGAAGGCGAGGAGGCCTCCCTTCCTCACGACGGCGATCTCGGTCGCGACCGACTCCACGTCCGACACGATGTGCGTCGAGAGGAGAACGAGCTTTAGCCCCGCGTGCTCCGAGAGGAGGTTGCGGAAGCGGACCCGCTCCTCCGGGTCGAGCCCGGCGGTCGGCTCGTCGACGATGACGAGCTCGGGGCTCCCGACGAGAGCCTGCGCAATGCCCAGCCGCTGGCGCATCCCGCCCGAGAGGTTCTCGACGGGCCTCTTCGCGAACTCGTGGAGGCCGACACGCTCCAGCATCGAGAGGACCGCGCTCCGGCTGCGGATCCCCTTCAGGCGCGCGACCGTGTCGAGGAGCTCGAAGCACGTCAGCCCCGGCGGGACGCCGAAGTCCTGCGGCAGGTAGCCGAGTCGCTCGCGGATCGCCGCGGGCTCCTTCGCCACGTCGATCCCCGCGAAGCGCAGGGCCCCTTCCGTAGGGCGCGTCAGCGTCGCCAGCATCTGCATCAGCGTCGTCTTCCCGGCGCCGTTCGGGCCGAGGAGGCCGAGGACCCCCTCCTTCGCCCGCAGCGTCAGGTTGCGCACGCCCCACGTTCCGCCCCGATAGGCCTTGCCCAGGCCGACACTCTCGAGAACCACGCCGCCTTGATACGCGAACCGGGTCGGGAAGTTCGCCGGCTGCGCAGGGCGAGGTCCTCGCCCGCGCCTCGACGGGTGCTCCCGCCCGCCACGGCCTGATGCAAACACATCAGTCGCGACCCCGTCACAGCCGCATTCGGTGCCTTTGACCGATTCCAAGAATCCCCCGCGCGAGAGATGATGTGGCGGTTTTGGCGGGCTCGAGGCCCGCCTGCGAATCCACAGGAGGATGTCTTCATGACGACGAGACCTATGGTCACCCTGGACGGCAACGAGGCGGTCGCCTCGGTCGCCCACAGGGTCAGCGAGGTGATCGCGATCTACCCGATCACCCCGTCATCCACGATGGGCGAGTTCTCCGACGAATGGTCCGCCCAGGGGAAGAAGAACGTCTGGGGGACCGTCCCCCTCGTCTCGGAGCTGCAGTCGGAGGGGGGCGCGTCGGGCGCCGTCCACGGGGCGCTCCAGGCGGGCGCGCTGACGACGACGTTCACGGCGTCTCAGGGGCTCCTCCTGATGATCCCGAACATGTACAAGATCGCCGGCGAGCTGACGCCCTTCGTCATGCACGTCTCGGCGCGGTGCGTGGCGACGCACGCGCTGTCGATCTTCGGCGACCACTCCGACGTCATGGCCTGCCGCCAGACCGGGTTCGCGATGCTCGCCTCGAGCAATCCCCAGGAGGCGCACGACCTCGCCGCCGTCGCCCACCGGGCGACGCTGATGTCGAAGATCCCGTTCATCCACTTCTTCGACGGCTTCCGCACATCGAGCGAGGTCGCCAAGATCGAGCTCCTCCAGGACGAGGACCTCCTCGAGATGGTGAGCGAGGACCTCGTCTCGGCCCAGAGGAAGCGGGCGCTGACGCCCGACGCGCCGGTCCTGCGCGGCACGGCCCAGAACCCCGACTGCTTCTTCCAGGCCCGCGAGGCGTGCAACCCCTACTACGACGCCTGCGCCGGCAAGGTGCAGGACGCGATGGACGCCTTCGCGAAGCTGACCGGCCGCGCCTACCGCCTCTTCGACTATGTCGGCCACCCGGAGGCCGAGCGCGTGATCATCATCATGGGCTCGGGCGCCGACGTGACGCACGAGACCGTCGAGTACCTCCAGGCCAGGGGCGAGAAGGTCGGTGTCCTCAAGGTCCGCCTCTACAGGCCCTTCGACGCCTCCGCCTTCATCGGGGCCCTCCCGAAGAGCGTGAAGTCGATCGCCGTCCTCGACCGGACGAAGGAGCCCGGCTCGGTCGGAGAGCCGCTCTTCCAGGACGTCGTCACGGTCCTTCGCAACGCGCGCGAGGACGGGACGTCCCCCTTCGCCGTCGAGCCGAAGGTCGTCGGCGGGCGCTACGGCCTCGCTTCGAAGGAATTCACCCCGGCGATGATCAAGGGCGTCTTCGACGAGCTGGCGAAGGAGAAGCCGAAGCGCGGCTTCACCGTCGGGATCGTCGACGACGTGACGCACCTCTCGCTCAAGTGGGACCCGGAGTTCGACACGGAGCCGGCCGAGGTCAAGCGCGGCGTCTTCTTCGGCCTCGGAGCCGACGGAACCGTCGGGGCCAACAAGAACTCGATCAAGATCATCGGCGAGGAGACCGACAACTACGCGCAGGGCTACTTCGTCTACGACTCGAAGAAGTCGGGCGGGATCACGATCTCGCACCTGCGCTTCGGGCCGAAGCCGATCCGCTCTTCCTACCTCGTCAAGACCGCGGGCTTCGTCGCCTGCCACCAGTTCAGCTTCCTCGAGAAGTACGACGTCCTCGAGTACGCCAAGCCGGGCGCCGTCTTCCTCTTGAACTCCCCGTACGGCCCGGACGAGGTGTGGGACAGGATCCCGGTCGAGGTCCAGAGCGCGATCCTCGAGAAGAAGATCCGCTTCTACGTCATCGACGGCTACGAGGTCGGCGCGAAGACCGGCATGGGCCGCCGGATCAACACGATCATGCAGACCTGCTTCTTCGCGATCTCGGGCGTCCTCCCCCGCGAGGAGGCGATCGAGCAGATCAAGAAGTCGATCGAGAAGACCTACGGCAAGAAGGGCTCCGAGCTCGTGCGGATGAACTTCGAGGCTGTCGACCAGACGCTGGCCAACCTCCACGAGGTGAAGGTCCCCGCGGCGGCCACTTCGAAGCTGAAGATGCCGCCGATCGTCCCGGTCGAGGCCCCCGACTTCGTCCAGAAGATCACCGCGATCATGCTCGCGAACAAGGGCGACCTCCTTCCCGTCTCGGCGTTCCCGGTCGACGGCACCTTCGCCACGGCGACGGCGCAGTGGGAGAAGCGGAACATCGCCATCGACATCCCGACGTGGGACGAGAAGCTCTGCATCCAGTGCAACAAGTGCGTGATGGTCTGCCCGCACGCGGCGATCCGCGCCAAGGTCTTCGAGCCCGCCCTGCTCGAGAAGGCCCCGGCCACCTACAAGTCGGTCGACTACCGGGCCCCCGAGTTCAAGGGGATGAAGTACACGATCCAGGTCGCCCCGGAAGACTGCACGGGGTGCAACCTCTGCGCGGTCGTCTGCCCCGCCAAGGACAAGGCGAACCCGCGGCACAAGTCCCTCGACATGGTCCCCCAGGCGCCGCTGCGCGAAGCCGAGCGCGAGAACTTCAAGTTCTTCCTCGACCTCCCCGAGCCCGACCGGACGAAGCTGAAGGTCGACGTCAAGAACTCGCAGTTCATGCAGCCCCTCTTCGAGTTCTCGGGCGCCTGCGCCGGCTGCGGCGAGACCCCGTACATCAAGCTCGCCACGCAGCTCTTCGGCGACCGGATGCTCATCGCCAACGCCACCGGCTGCTCCTCGATCTACGGCGGCAACCTCCCGACGACGCCCTACACCGTGAACCGCGACGGCCGCGGCCCGGCCTGGGCGAACTCCCTCTTCGAGGACAACGCCGAGTTCGGCTTCGGAATGCGCCTCGCCATCGACAAGCAGGGCGAGCACGCCGTCGAGATCATCAAGGAGATGGGCGGCATCCTGGGTGACGAGCTCGTCTCCGGTCTCCTCACGGCCGACCAGGGGACCGAGGAGGGAATCGCCCAGCAGCGCGAGCGCGTCGTGGCCCTCAAGGCCCGCCTCGCCGGAGTCGACACCCTTCCGGCGCGCCGGCTGCTCGACATCGCCGACTACCTCGTGAAGAAGAGCCTCTGGATCATCGGCGGCGACGGCTGGGCGTACGACATCGGCTACGGCGGCCTCGACCACGTCCTGGCGCAGGGCCGCAACGTGAACATCCTCGTCCTCGACACCGAGGTCTACTCCAACACCGGTGGCCAGGCCTCCAAGTCGACGCCGATCGGCGCCGTCGCCAAGTTCGCGATGGCGGGCAAGTCCGCCGGCAAGAAGGACCTCGCCCTGATGGCCATCGCCTACGGCAACGTCTACGTCGCCCGGATCGCCTTCGGCGCGAAGGACGCGCAGACGGTGAAGGCCTTCCAGGAGGCCGAGAGCTACGACGGGCCGTCGATCATCCTCGCGTACAGCCACTGCATCGCGCACGGCTACGACATGGCGAACGGCCTCGAGCAGCAGAAGCTCGCGGTCGACTCGGCCTACTGGCCGATCTTCCGGTTCGACCCCCGCCGCGTGGCGGAAGGGCAGCCGGGGCTCGTTCTCGACTCTTCCGCGCCGAAGGTCGACGTCGGCAAGTTCATGGCCAACGAGACGCGCTTCCGGATGCTCGACAAGACGAACCCCGAGCGGGCCAAGATGCTCCTCGGGCTGGCTCGCGAGCAGGTCGCCTCCCGCTGGGCGACCTACGAGAACCTCGCCCGCGGGGCCGACCCGGTCGCCGCGGTTGCCGCGCCCCGGACCCCCGTGAAGGCCATCTGAGGACGAGGAGCGAAAACCATGGATCTCTCAACCACCTACCTCGGGCTCAAGCTCCCGCACCCGATCATGCCGGGAGCCTCGCCGATGGTCGACAAGATCGACCTCGTCAAGCGGATGGAGGACGCGGGCGCTTCCGCCATCGTGATGCACTCCCTCTTCGAGGAGCAGCTCATGAGGGAGGAGCTCGCCACCTATCACCACATCGACGTCCACGCCGACTCGTTCGCCGAGGCGATGACGTACCTGCCGCGGCCCGACGAGTTCAACCTCGGGCCGGATCAGTACCTCGAGCAGCTCGTGAGGATCAAGCAGTCCGTCGACCTGCCGGTCATCGCATCCCTCAACGGCTTCACCGCGGGCGGCTGGATCCGTTACGCGAAGCTGATGCAGGACGCGGGCGCGAACGCCCTCGAGCTGAACGTCTACTACCTCGCCACGAAGGCCGACGAGACCGGCGAGGAGGTCGAGCAACGCACGATCGACATCCTGAAGGCCGTCAAACAGGCCGTCTCGATCCCGGTCTCCATCAAGCTCTCCCCCTTCTTCTCCTCGATGGCGAACATGGCGAAACGCCTCGACGACGCCGGCGCCGACGGCATGGTCCTCTTCAACCGCTTCTACCAGCCCGACATCGACGTCGAGAGCCTCGAGGTCGAGCCGACCCTCAGGCTCTCCGACTCGAGCGAGCTGAACCTGCGCCTGCGCTGGCTCGCGGTCGTCTCGGGTCACGTCCGCGCCTCCCTCGCCGTCTCCGGCGGCGTCCACAACCACATCGACGCCGTGAAGGCGGTCATGACCGGCGCGCACGCCGTCCAGGTCGTCTCCGGGATTCTCCAGCAGGGACCCGACGTGATCCGGCGAATCCGCGAGGGGCTGACCCAGTGGCTCGAGGAGCACGAGTACGACTCGCTCGAGCAGATGCGCGGCTCGATGAACCTCCTGCGCTGTCCCGACGCCTCGATGTTCGAGCGCGCCAACTACATCCGGATTCTCCAGGGCTACAAGGTCTGAGCCCTTCTCCCCCGGTCCCGGAACCCTCGGGGGCGGCCGTCGGGCCGCCCCCTTTCCTTTCGCGGGGTCGCGGGGCTCAGCCCTGCGGCGGCCGCGGGCGCGCGGCTTTCCGCTCGGCGTCCTCGAGGAGGTCGCGGGCGTGCTGCGCGAGGGGCGACCCCGGGGAGCGCTGGAGGAGGAAGCGGTAGACGCGGATCGCCTCGTGCGGCTCCTTCGCCTTCTCGAGGTGGTGCTCGGCCACCCTCAGGAGGCCCTTGAACGCCTTCGTGTCGGCCGGGTCCGAGTCGAGCGCCTGGGAGAAGGTCCAGGCCGCGGCGGCGACGTCCCCGTCCCGGAGGAGCTGGTCGGCCAGGAGGTCGAGGGCCGCCCTGTCGAGGCCCAGGTCGGGGAGGCGGTCGAGGTGGAAGCGGAAGATCTCCGCGGCGATCCGCCGGTTCCCCAGGGCCAGCCCGGCGGGGATCGCCTCCCGGGCGGCCGCGATCGCCGCCTCGGTCTCCCCGGCCGCCAGGCGCGCGCGCCACGTGTCGTGGAGGACCCTCGGGTCGCCGAGCGGCCGGGCCGGCGCCTGCGGAGCCGCCTCGGGAGCGGCGGCGGATGCGGCCGAGGGCGCGGCGGAGAGTCCGGCGGGAGCCTCCGCCGGCAGGGCGGCCTCCCTGTCGGGCGAGGACGCGGCTCCCAGGTCCGCCTCTTCCGCAAGGCTCGCCGCCGCGAAGGCCCCGCAGAGCTTTCCCTGGAGCGTCAGGACCATCCCGACGGCGTAGAGGAGGATCGGGACGATCGCCGCGACGACGGCCTTCGGGTTCGACGGCGCGAGCGCGGCGGCGATCGGGACGAAGAGCAGGAAGACCGCGAGCGGCGCCCCGAACGTCCCGGAAATGGCGACGAAGAGCTCTCCCGTCCGCCCCGCGAAGAGCGTTCTCCAGAGCCCGGGCGAGAAGACGTCGGCGAATCCCGGCGCAGCGGCGGCCACGGCCACGAAGGCGAACCCGAGGACGAACCCGATTCCCGACCAGATCGTCAGGAGGACCGGGACCTTCGGCAGGAACGGGACGGGGCCGAGACCGGAGAAGCCGGCCGGCGCCTGCGCCTCTCCCTTCAGGAGCACCCACGCGACGAACGGCAGGAGCCAGACCGCCCAGAGAAGAAGGAGCCGGAGGGCCGCCAGGAAAGTGCCGCTCCAGGGTCCCGCCAGGCTGGAGAAGAGCCCTCCTTCCGCGTCCCCGGCGATCCCGAGCTGGGCGAACCGTGACACGAAGACGAGGACGGTCAGGCCCCAGACGACGAGGACGGCCCCTCCGACACCGGAGGGTCGAGGGCCGCTCCCACCCACGACGAAGAGAAGCCCCGCCGGGAGGACGGCGAGGAGCCCGGTGAAGAAGGAGACGACCGAGAAGGAATCGAGGACGATGCCCCCGGAAACGCGCGGAAATGCCGTACGGCCGTCCATGAAACCTCCTGTCCTGCCGGCGGGGCCCCACCGGGGATTGGATCGATGCACCCATTCTAGGCGGTTTCGCCCCGGGGGCCATCTGCTATAACCCCGCTCCCCGGAGAGCCCCGGAGAAGGAGAAGACGCGATGAAGCTTCGTTTCCCCCTCGTCCTCGCCGCAGCCGCCCTCGCCGCACCGGCCTTCGCCCAGTTCGAGGCACCTCAGCCCAGCCCGAAGGCGACCCTGGCACAGCGCGTCGGCCTCACCGACGTGACGATCTCCTACAGCCGCCCGAGCGTGAAGGGGCGCGCCATCTGGGGCGCCCTCGTGCCCCTCGACAAGCCGTGGCGGACCGGCGCCAACCAGGCCACGACCATCACGTTCTCCGACGACGTCACCGTCGAAGGGCAGAAGCTCGCCGCCGGGACGTACTCGATCGTGACGATCCCCGGCAAGGACGAGTGGACCGTCATCTTCAACAACGACACGAAGCTCTGGTGGGAGACCCAGTACGACGAGGCCAAGGACGCCCTCCGCGTGAAGGCGAAGCCGCAGGCCGCGGAGATGGTCGAGACGCTCCACATCGGATTCCCGTCGATCGGGACGTCGAGCGCCGTCCTGGCCATCGAGTGGGAGAAGGTGCGGGTCCCGGTGACGATCGGCGTCGACGTCGACGGGAAGCTGAAGAAGGCCCTCGCCGCCGTCGAGGCTTCCGCCTGGCAGTCGCCCCTGGCGACGGCCCGCTACTACTTCGAGCAGGCGGGGAACCGCCCCGAGGGGTGGAAGTACCTGGACAAGTCGATCGCGGCGAACCGGAACTGGGCGAACGTCGCGCGCAAGGCCCGCTTCCACGCCGAGGAAGGCAAGCTCGCCGAGGCCGTCAAGGCCGGCGAGGAGGCCCTCGCCCTCGCGAAGGCCGACCCCGCCAAGCCGAACGTGACCGCTTTCGAGAAGGCGGTCGGCGAGTGGAAGGCGAAGGCGAAGTAGGAACCCCGACACGACCGGGACGACGAGCGCGGGCCGGACGGCCCGCGTTCTCGTTCCCGCGCCCCGAACGTGTACAGTCGCGGCGGCGGGCCCTCATGAGCGTTGGAACCGAAGCCGTCCCGGAATCGTCACCGCGGGCCCCCGCGGTCCGGCTCTTCGCGCCCGGGACCGAGGTCGGCAGGCGCTACGAGATCCGGTCGGTCCTCGGAACGGGCGGCTCCGCTTCGGTCTACGCGGCGTGGGACCACGACCTGAAGCGCCTCGTCGCCCTGAAGGCCCTTCGCCACGACCGGATGTCGGAGACCTCTCTCAAGCGATTCCGGCGGGAGGTGGCCGTCGCGAGGGACGCCGACAGCCCGCGCCTCGTGAGGGTCTACGACGTCGGGGAGGCGGGCGAGACCGTCTTCCTGACGATGGAGCTCGTCGGAGGGGAGTCCCTGCGCAAGCGGCTCTCCGGCGAGCCGCTCGAGACGAGCGAGGTCCTGCGGATCGCGAGGGAGGTGCTCCTCGCCCTCGCCGACCTTCACCGCCTCGGGATCGTCCACCGCGACGTGAAGCCGGGGAACATCCTCCTTGGCGCGGGCGGCCTCGTGAAACTGGCCGACTTCGGCCTCGCGAGGCACTGGGACGGCGGGGACACCCGCGCCACGGAAACCGAGGGGCTCGTCGGGACGATGGAGTACCTCGCCCCCGAGCAGGCGCTCGGCCGGCCCGTCGACGCGCGATCCGACCTCTACGCCTTCGGCGTCGTCCTCTACGAGCTGCTCTCAGGCAAGGTCCCGTTCTCCTCCGAGAGCGTCCTCGGAAACGTCGTCGCGCGGCTGCGCGAGAAGGCGCCGGACGTCCGGCGGGCGAACCCCTCGGTGCCGGCGTGGCTCGCCGGCGTCGTCGCCCGGGCTCTCGAGAGGGACCCCGCGAACCGCTACGCGACAGCGGGCGAGCTCCTGGCCGACCTCGAGGCCGGCCGGGCGCCCGGGGTCGCGTGGAGCCGGCGCGTGAGGGGAATCCTCGCCGCCGCCGCGGTGGTGGTCGCGGTCGGCCTCGCCGGGGCCTTCCTCGCGGTGCGGGGCATCCCGGGCTCGCGGCCCGTCCCCCCGCAGTTTCGCGCCGACGGCGCGCGGGGAATCCGGGCCGTCGACGCGTCCGGCAAGGTCCTCTGGACACGGTCCGACGTCAACGGGCCGGCCACGGTCACGATCGCGAGGACGGACGGGGGGAAGGGCTTCCGGATCGCCACGGTGACGCAGCCGAAAGGCCTTGTCCCCGTGGACGACCACACGCGGGCGATCACGTTCCTCGACCCGTCCTCGGGCCGGGCGACCGAGAGCCACCCTCTCGTCAACGGGGCGCTCCTCTTCACCGACTTCTCCGACCGCTTCCGCGTGGACAGCCTGAGCGCCGTCGACCTCGAAGGAGACGGGGACGACGAGCTCGTCGCCGTCTTCCTCCACAACCCGTACTACCCCAGCTACGCCGTCCTCTTCGAGCCCCGGTCGGGCGCCTCGCGCGTCCTCTTCGCCAGCTCCGGGCACGCCCGCCTGGCGGGGGCGTTCGACCTGGACGGCGACGGCCGCCGCGAGCTCGTGTTCGACGGCCCGAACAACAGGATGGGCTGGATGTCCGGGGTCGCCGCGGTTCGGGTGCCTCCCCTCGTCTCTCCCTACGGGAGCCGGACCGACGGTTCCCTCCCCGGCCCCGTCGCCTCGCCCGACACCCAGCGCGGCCTGACGAACGCCGCCAACCTCCTCTGGTACGCCCTCGGGCCGACGGCTTCGCACCAGACGGACGTGGAGGCCTCGTTCGACTCGGTCTCCCGCCTCCTGACCCTCCTGGGGGGGACCGCGAAGAGGGTCCTGACGGCCGACGGGTTCGCTCCCGGAGGGACCGTGAGCGCCACGGCTCCCGAACGGCAGGCCGCCCGCAACCGGGCCTACGCCCTTCTCAGGGACGCCGGACAGCGGGAGGAGACGGGCTTCGCCGGGGACGGGCTCGTCCTCGCCCGCCAGGCGGTCGCGGAAGCCGTCGCCGCAGGAGACGAACCCCTCGCGGAGTGGGCCCGCCGCGCCGCCGGACGGATCGCGATCCTCGCGGGACGGGCCTCGGAAGGAGAGGAGGAGCTGTCGGGCCTCCTCTCCACGTCCGAGGCGGCACCGGACATCGCGTACGAGACGGCGCGCGCGTTTCACCTCGCCGGCGACCCCGGGAAGAGCGCCCGCTGGTACGGCTGGGGCCTCTCGCGAGTCCGGGCCCAGGGAGCGGGCCGCGTACCCAACCAGTTCCTCGAAGGGCAGCTCTTCGCCCTCGTAGAGGCAGGCTCGTGGGCGGAAGCCGAACAGGCGCTCGACCGTTTCGAAGCGGCGTTTCCCCAGTCCCCGCAGACGCCGGTCTACCGGGGCTTTCTCCGCTGGCGCCGCGGCGAGAGGACCGACCTCCTCCCGGACGAGACGCGAATCGGCGACGACTTCGGTAAGTACTGGGCCCTCGAGATACGGCTCGCCTCGGGTGAGTCCGTCGGTACGCTGGCGCCCGACCTCGACGCAGAGCGCGCCGGCGCGTCCGACGCCCGCTCCCTGCTCCTCTCCCTCTCGTCGGAGGTCGAAGCGCGCCGTGGGAACCTCGAAGCCGCCCTTGCGCAGGCGACGACCGCGTGGGGCGAGGTTCGCGCCGCCCGGAGCCGTCACCCCTGGGCGCGCGCGCACGCCCCCGTCGTCGCCGAGCGGCTCATCCGGCTCGCCGAGAAGGCGGGACGCGCGGAGCTCGCCCGCGAGACGCGGGCGGCGGCGCGCAGGGCGCCGACTCCGCCCGAAACCGCGGCGTCGAACTAGGAGCGGCTGGCTGCGCTACGCGGCGACCGGTTTCGTCCGCGCTCCCGTGAACGGCGACACCGCCAGCGCGACGAGAACGACCACCATGCACCCCAGCGCGTTCAGCCACAGGAACGAGATATCCGTGAGAGCCCAGACGGCGACGACGGCCACCTCCCCCGCGATCGCTCCCCAGAAGGCCGCGCCGCCCTTGACCCGCGGGAGGTAGAACGCCGTGAGGAAGACGCCGAGAATCGTGCCGTAGAAGAACGAGCCGAGGATGTTGACGGCCTCGACGAGCGTCCCGAGGCGGCTCGCGTACTGGGCGAAGACGATGGCGAAGAGACCCCAGCCCATGGTGAGCCCCCTGGAGATCCTCACGAGCCTCTCGTCGGGGGCGTCCCTTCCGAAGTAGCGCCGGTAGATGTCGACGACGGAGGTGGTCGAGAGGGCGTTCAGCTCGGCGGCGGTGGAGGACATCGACGCCGCGAAGATCGCCGCGAGGACGAGGCCGACGACGCCTGTCGGGAGGACGTCGAGGACGAAGCGGAGGAAAACGTAGTTCGTGTCTTTCCCCTCGCTCTTCGGGAGGGTGTCCTTGATGAGCGACGTGGCGCGCCCCTTCACCTCTTCGGCCTTCGCGTGGGCGGCGCGCAGGGAGGTCTTGGCGGCGGCGAGGGAGGCCTCGTCTCCCGACTTCCCCGCCGCGACGAGGTGGAGGGCCTGGAGGCGCCTCTCCTCGGCCGCCACGGCGTGAGCCGCCTCGAGCTGGGCCATCTCGGCGCCGCGCGGCCCCTCGGCCGCCTTCTTCGCCTCGACCGGGTTGAACCAGAGGGGCGGGGCGACGAACTGGTAGAAGGCGAAGACCATCGCGCCGACGAAGAGGATCGCGAACTGCATCGGCACCTTCACGAGGCCGTTCACGAGGAGGCCGATCCGGCTCTGGGCGACGGAGCGCCCCGTGAGGTAGCGCTGGACCTGCGACTGGTCGGTGCCGAAATAGGAGAGCGCGAGGAAGGCGCCCCCGATGAGCCCCGACCAGAGGTTGTAGCGATTGCTCAGGTCGAACGTCGTGTCGACGGCGTTCATCCGGCCGAGGGCCCCCGAGACGAGGACGGCGTCGCCGAAGCCGACCCCCTCGGGGAGGACGCGGAAGAGCGCCACGAGGGCGACCCCCATCGCGAGGAGGATGATGACCATCTGCTGGGTCTGGGTCTCGTTGACCGCCTTCGCGCCACCCGAGGTCGTGTAGACGACGACGAGGCCGCCGATGACGACCGTCGTCACCTGGATGCTCCAGCCGAGGAGGACGGAGAGGATGAGCGCGGGGGCGTAGATCGTCAGGCCGCAGGCGAGGCCGCGCTGGAGGAGGAACAGAAAGGCCGTGAGCGTGCGGGTCTTCGGGTCGAAGCGTCCCTCGAGGTACTCGTAGGCCGTGTAGACCTTCAGGCGGTGGAAGAGCGGGACGACGGTGACGGAGAGGATCACCATCGCGATGGGCAGGCCGAAGTAGAACTGGACGAAACGCATCCCGTCGGCGAACGCCTGCCCGGGGGTGGAGAGGAACGTGATGGCGCTCGCCTGCGTCGCCATGATCGAGAGGGCGACCGTCCACCAGGCCTGCGTCCGCCCGGCGAGGAGGTAGCCCTCGAGCCCCTTCTGGCGGCGGCTCCTCATCACGCCGTAGACGACGATGAAGAGAAGCGAGGCGCCGAGGACGAACCAGTCGAGGGCCCTCAACGGAACGACCTCGCGAAGAGCCAGAAGAGGAGGATCTCGAACGCGAGGGCGCCGAGGACGACCGCGTAGAGGACGCCCCAGCGCTTCCCCACCGGCGGCGGCTCGTCGCCCCCGTGGAGCGGCTCAGCCACCGTTGCGACCGCCCGCGACGAGGTTCGCGAAGAGCCGGATCGCACCGGGCACTCCCGCCGGGAGCTGCCGGAAGAACGAGAGGCCGGTGTAGACGTACGTCCCCTTGCCGTGCCTGGCGACGAGGAGCGAACCCCTGGACTCCTTCTCGCCCGGGTCGGCCATTCCGAGGAGCGGCGTGTAGCGCTCGTCCCAGGTCGCCGGGAAGTAGAGGCCGCGCTCCTGCACCCAGCCCTCGAAGTCGGCCGGGCCGATCCGGTTCGGCGTGGTCAGGAGCGCGTGACCGGGCTCGAGGAGAGTGACGGGAGACTCCTCCACCGTCACGCGCTCGCGGCCCAGCTTGAGCGGAAAGGGGCCGAGCCGGTCGGTCACCTGCTCGAAGCTGGTGTTGTACTGGAGGACGAGCGTCCCGCCCGCTTCCACGAAGTCGAAGAGGCGCGGCATGGCGTCCTTCAGCTCGGCGCGGGTGTTCGCGGCCCGTATGCCCAGGACGACGGCGTCGAACCGGCCGAGGTCTCCCCTCAGGAGGTCGTCGGCCGAAAGGAGCGTGACGGCGTAGCCCATCTGCCGGAGGACGCCGGGGACCTCGTCGCCCGGTCCGGAGACGTAGCCGACGCGCGACGGGCCCCGCCCGAGGTCGACGTGGACCGCGCGCGCCTCGGCGCGCTCGAAGTACGTCAGCGGCGGCAGGTGCGGGTAGTCGATCCGGCGTTTCGTCAGGCTCCAGGAGTCGCCGCCCGTCGCCGCCTCCGCGGTGAGCGTCGCGACCGTAGGATTCTCCGGAGAACGAAGCGTGAACTCGAACGTCGCGCTCGTTCCCGGCGCGAGGGAGAACGGCTGGACGGCGGGCTCGACCCGCCACTCCCCCGGGACCGAGAGGCGGACGGCGCCGTCGACCTTCTGCGGCGGGGCCTCGCCCGCCTTCCCCTCCGCTCCCGTGGCGGAGGCGACGATCGACGGCGTGAGCGGCGGAGGCCCGGTGCGGTCCGTCGGCGTCTCGGCGGCCCTCACCGTCGCCTTCACGACGCGGGGCCGATGGTCCGGAAGGACGACGACCGCTTCGTCGAGCTCGACGGAGACGGGCGGCTCGACGACGAAGGGGCGGATCTCCTCCCCCTTCACCGGGTCGGTCCGGCGGAAGAGGACCGGCACCTCGTAGGTGAGCGTCTCTCCCCCGAGGACGACGTCGAAGGAGACGCGGAGCGCCGCCCCGTCGGGGCGAATCGCGTCGGCCGGCGCGGGGACGGCGTAGAGCCCCCGGCCGGGCTTCTCGCGCAGCCAGTGCGGCTGGGTCACCTCGGCGTCGGCCGGCACGGGAACGCGGGTCGACCCCTGCACCGGCTCGTTGACCTTCATCTCCACCCCGGCGGGCAGCCCCTCGCCGGCGCCCCAGGGAACGACGACACGCGCGAGCGTCGCGGCGCCGCCCGCGCGGACGAGGGCCGTCACGTTGAGGCGGAAGGCGCTCCCGGGCGTCGCCGTGGGGCTCGCGGCCATCGCCTCGAGCCAGAGGCCCGAGGCCGAACGGATCGCCGCGAGGAGCTCGCGACGCTTCAGCTCGACCCACGGGTCGGAAGGCAGCGCGCGCATTTCCGCGTGCGCGGCGAGGAGCTTCGGCAGGACGGCCGCGGGATCGCGCGGGTCGAACGCCCGGGCGGCCTCGTCGAGGAGGCGGCCCACGCTCTCTCCCCCCTTCACCCGCGCCCAGGTCATGTCGATCCCCTCGAAGGGGTCGGTCTTCACGGGGTTCCCCTCGAGGAGGACGAGGGCGTTCGTCAGCCGGCCGCGCCGCTCGGACGACCCGAACCCCTGGCTCTTGTGCTGGCTGCGGCTCTCGGCCGCCGTCTCGGTGTGCGACCGGCCCAGGGCCGGGCTGTAGTCGCCGATCTCGAACGGGATGGAGCCCTCGATCGGCTTTCCGTCGCGCCGCCAGCCGTTCCAGAAGAGGCGCCGGGGCTGCCACGGGGCGAGCCCTTCCTCGATCTGCTCCGGGAAGCGCGTCGGGTCGCCCGCGGCCCGAAACGCCTCGCGCGCGAGGATCGCGGACGCGGTGTGGTGGCCGTGGCCGCCGTCTCCCGTCTCGGGGAAGCGCGCGAGGATCACGTCGGGACGGAACGTGCGGACGGCCCGCACGACGTCGCGCAGGACCTCGTCGCGCCCCCAGATGAGGAACGTCTCCTCGGCGGTCTTGGAGTAGCCGAAGTCGACCGCCCGCGTGAACAGCTGCTCGCCGCCGTCGATCCGGCGGGCCGCGAGGAGCTCGTGCGTCCGGATGAGGCCGAGCGCGGGGCCGAGCTCGGACCCGATCAGGTTCTGGCCGCCGTCGCCGCGCGTCACCGAGAGGTAGGCCGTGCGCAGCAGCCGCCCCTCGGCGAGGGTCGCGATCATCGCGGTGTTCTCGTCGTCGGGGTGCGCCGCGACGTAGAGGACGCTCCCGAGGGTCTTCAGCTTCTTCAGCTTCAGCAGGAGCTCGCCCGCGGGGGCGGGCCTCTCCGGGCCGAAGGAGGCCCCAGAAGCGGCCCCGGCTGCTGCGAGGGCGACGACGGCGAGGAGCGCGCCAGCGCGCGGGGAGCGGATCTTCATTCGGTTCTCCGGCGCGCGATGATGACCGCGGCGCTCCCGGCTGTCTACGCGGAGGACGGCCGACGGGTTTCCGCGGGGTTCAGCCCGGCTTGCCCGTGAGGACGACGATGGAGCGCGGCCCGACCTCGAGGTGCATCGGGTCGGCCAGGAGCGGCTCGCTGCCCTCCTCGAACGCGTCGAACGGCGGCTCGCGGTACGTGTCGACCACGACGTGCCAGCGCCTTCCCGCCGACGGCGGCGCCAGCTCGATGCGGTGCGTCTCGTGATGCGCGTTCGCGACGACGTAGACGTCGTCCCCCTCCGCCGGGTCCTTCAGGTGCATCCCGAGGCACGTCGCCCCGGGGGACCAGTCGGGCCTGTAGGGCACGTGCCCGTGCCACGTCACCGGCGCCGCGCCCGGCCCCTCGGCGACGAAGCTCCGCCGGCGCAGGAGCGGGTTTCGCCTCCTGAGGCGGACGAGCGTCTTGACGAACCTCACGAGGTCTGCGTTCCTCTCCACGAGCTCCCAGTCGAACCAGGAGATCTCGTTGTCCTGGCAGTAGGCGTTGTTGTTGCCGCGCTGCGTCCGGCCCGCCTCGTCCCCCGAGAGGATCATCGGGACCCCCTGCGAGACGAGGAGGAGCGCGAACGCGTTCCGCGCCATCCGGCGGCGGAGCCGTTCCACCTCGGGCGGCGCCCCCGGGCCCTCGTGGCCGCAGTTCCAGGAGTGGTTGTCGTCGCCCCCGTCGCGGTTCCCCTCGCCGTTGGCGTCGTTGTACTTCCGCGAATAGGTGAAGAGGTCCGCGAGCGGAAAGCCGTCGTGACTCGTCACGAAGTTGACGGAGTGGTGGGGCGCCCGGCCTCCCCCCTGGTAGAGATCGGCGCTCCCGGAGAGCCGCGTGGCCAGGAGCGAGACCATCCCGCCGTCCCCCTTCAGGAAGCGGCGGAGGTCGTCGCGGTAGCGGCCGTTCCACTCGGCCCACCGCCCCCAGTTCGGGAAGTGCCCCACCTGGTAGAGCCCGGCCGCGTCCCACGCCTCGGCGATGAGCTTCGTGTTCGCGAGGACGGGGTCGGCCGCGATCCGCTCGAGGAGGGGCGGGTTCGTGAGGACGGAGCCGTCCCTGCCGCGCCCGAGGATTGAGGCGAGGTCGAAGCGGAATCCGTCGACGTGCATCTCGGTCACCCAGTAGCGGAGCGCGTCCAGGACGAGGTCGCGCGCCACGGGGTGGTTGCAGTTGAACGTGTTCCCGCAGCCGGAGAAGTTCGTGTAGCGCCCCTCGCCGTCGAGGATGTAGTAGGTGGAGTTGTCGAGGCCGCGGAAGGAGTGGGTCGGCCCCTTCTCGTCCCCCTCCCCGGTGTGGTTCACGACGATGTCGAGGATCACCTCGATGCCGGCCTCGTGGAGCGCCTTCACCATCTCCCGGAACTCGTCCACGGCGGCCCCCGGCTCGCGGCTCGCGGCGTAGGCCGACCGCGGCGCGAAAAAGGAAACCGGGTGGTAGCCCCAGAGGTTCTTCAGCCGCTCGCCGGTGAAGGGGTTCCGGCGCTCGTTGTCGTTCTCCTCGAACTCGGTCACCGGCATCAGCTCGACCGCCGTGACGCCGAGGTCGACGAGGTACGGGATCTTCTCGACGACCCCGCGGAACGTCCCCGGGTGCGCCACGCCCGAGGAAGGGTGCCGCGTGAAGCTCCGAACGTGGAGCTCGTAGATGACCGAGTCGGCCAGGTGCCGGTCGATCGGCTGGTCGAAACCCCAGTCGAACTCCCGGCCCGAGACGACCCCGCGCCGGGCGCGGACACCCTCCCACGCCGTCTTCTCACCCGGCGTCGGCGGCGCTCCCCACTCCGCCGCCCCGGCGACGGCGCGGGCGTAGGGGTCGAGGAGGAGCGAGCTCCCGTAGCGGTGCCAGGGCTCCCCGGGCGGCACGGAACGCTCCGCGCGCCAGGCCCACGACACCGCCGGGTCGAGGCCGCGAAGGAAGGCGTGCCAGACGTCGCCGGTCCGGTTGTAGCGCGGGTCGAGCGGGAACTCGGCCGAGGGCTCCTCCTCGCCCGGCGCGAAGAGGACGAGAGAGACGGCCGTCGCGTGCCGTGCGAAGACCGAGAAGTTGACCCCCCGCCACGACGGGGTCGCGCCGAAGGGGATGGGGTGGCCCCTCAGGACAGCGAAGTCGGGCGAGATCAGGTCGAGGAAGCTGCGGGAGGGGCTCGGCGAGACCATGGGATTCAGGCGCCTTCCGGCACTCCGAGCATAACGGCTTGCGGCCTGCCGTAGACTCCCGATACTCGCGGGGTCGCGGTCCGGTCCCCCGGCCAGGTGCCCCGGCAGGAGGACTCATGCGACTGAAGCCCCACCGACTCGCTCTCGCCCTGTCGGCGCTCCTCGCCTTTCCCGCCATGGCGGACGAGGCGAAAGAGAAGCCCGCCGGGAAGACCACTCCCCCCGAGGCCGAATCCGCGATGAAGATCCACGTCGACCCGGCGACGGGGCAGCTTCTCCCGAGGCCCGCGCCCGGGACGAAGGCCGCCCTCGCCCCGGCTCCCGCCGCCGAGCTCCCGCCCCTCAAGGTCGAGAAGGGGACGACGAAGGCGGGAGGGAAGAGGGTCCGCCTCGACGACCGCTTCATGATGGAGATGACCGTCTCCGTCGGCCCCGACGGGAAGGTCAGCCAGACCTGCGTCGCGGAGCACGAGAAGGCCCCGGCGGCCGCCGCGAAGGAGCACCGCCATGACCGGTAGGGCGATCCTCCGCGGCGCGGCGCTCCTCGCCGTGCTCTCGCTCCCGCTCTCGGCCGCGGCGACGACGATCACAATCGTCAACGCGAACAGCCCCGGCGTCGGCTTCAACGACCCGGCGCCCCGGGACCCCGTCGGCGGCAACGCCGGCACGACGCTCGGCGAGCAGAGGCTCAACGTCTTCCGGTACGCGGCGGCCTTCTGGGCCGAGCGGATCGACTCCCCCGTAGAGATCCACGTTCGGGCGCAGTTCGAGGCGCTCACGTGCAGCTCGACGAGCGCCGTCCTCGGCTCGGCCGGGACGCGCTTCATCTTCTCGGACTTCAAGGGAGCCCCCCGCGCGCAGACCTGGTACTCCAGCGCGCTCGCCAACAAGCTCGCGGGCGAGGACCTCCTGCCGGCCGGCACGGACGGCGACACCGGCGAGGACATCTCCGCCCGGTTCACCACGGCCCTCGACGACGGCTCCTGCACCTTCCCGAGGAAGTGGTATTACGGCCTCGACGCCAACCCACCGGCCAACACGACCGACTTCGCCACGGTCGTGATCCACGAGCTGGGCCACGGCCTCGGCTTCCAGACGTTCGTCAGCCGGTCGACGGGGGCCAAGTTCGCGGGCGACGACGGCGTCGGCCTCGACGACGCCTACATGGTCCACCTGTACGACGCGACCTCCGCCAAGACGTGGGACCAGATGACCGATGCCGAACGGCTCACGTCGACGACGAATTCCTCGAACCTCCTCTGGAACGGCTCGAACGTCGTCGCGGTCGCCGGGAGCGTGATCCAGACCGGGATCGGCGCGGGCGGCCGGCCGATGATGTACGCGCCGAACCCGTCGGAGTCGGGGTCCTCCGTCTCCCACTGGGATTCCGTCCTCTTCCCGCACGAGATCATGGAGCCCTCGTACACCGGACCGCTCCACTCCCTCGCCATCACCGACGAGCTGATGGCCGACCTCGGGTGGGGGCTCGCCTCGGGGAGCCCCGAGTACCACTGGATCCTCCCCTCCTCGGCGCGCGCGCCGGGGCAGGGCGGCGCGTTCTACACGACCTCGCTCTCCGTCGGGAACCGCGGCTCGTCCGAGGCTCGCTACAAGCTGAAGTTCCTCGGCAACAACGCCGACGGCACGGGCGGCCCGGAATCGTCCGAGTTCGTTCTCGGGTCGAACCAGTCGGTCACCTACGAGGACGTCCTCGGCTCGGTCTTCGGCCGGACGACGGACTTCGGCGCCATCCGCCTCACGGCAAACGTGACGACGCTGAACGTCCTCGGCCAGACCTCGACGCCGGACCCCGCCAAGCCGGGCGGCACCTTCGGACAGTCGGTCCCGACCTTCGCCCCGGCCGACATGATCACGGCCGGCACGATCCGCTCCATCGTCGGCATCCGCCAGGACTCCTCGTTCCGGACGAACCTGATCCTGACGAACGCGGGGACCTCCCCGGTCACGATCGACGGAACGCTCCTCTCGACTTCGGGTGCCGTCCTCGGCACGAAGAGCTGGACGCTGCCGGCGCTCGGGATGACCCAGGACGGACCGATCGCCCCGAACATGGGAGCGAGCGGCACGGTTCGCGACGCGCAGCTCCTCCTCTCGACCTCGACCCCCGGCGGGGCCTTCGCGGCCTACGCCGCCGTCATCGACAACGTCACGAACGACCCGCGGACGCTGCTCCCGAGGTAGCCGCCGCGACCCGCCCGGCGCCCCCGCGGGCGCCCCGCCGAGCCCCGTCCCGCGTCAGCGGGGCGGGGCTCTTCGGTCTCCGCCGCAGCGTGGCCGACGAGCGGGACACCGCCCCCCTACCTCCTCGCCGGCACCTCGAACACGTCGATCGAGTCCCCCGCGCGCGCCACGAACTGCGCGTCGCGCGCTTTCAGCTCGGCGAGGACGCGGGCGGCGCGCGGCCTCCCCTCGGCGAAGGGGACCGTTTCGGGGCCGACGAGGAGGAGCTGCCGCGAGACGGCGACGTAACGCGGGAGCGGGGCGTCGGCGGCGAGGAGGTCGATGCAGCCGGGGATCCGGAACGACGGCAGGTCGCCTCCGAAGTAGGCGACGCCGAGCGAGGCGGGCGGGATGTCGCGCCGGGCGGCGAGGTCGGCGAGGCGCGGGAGGTCCTGGCCCCAGTCGAGGTTCGAGTCGGCGAGCGGCGGCACGGAGAAGAAGCGGGCCGCGAGGCCGTGCCGGCCGACGGAGCGCCCGAAGGCGAGCGGCGAGAGGGCGAGGAGGAGGGCGAGGGCGAACGCCGCGGGGGACCTTCGCAGGAGCGACGGGCCGAGGGCGGCGGCGGCGCCGGCGGAGAGGAGGACGACGACCGGGATCAGGTGCCTCACGCCGATCCGCGGCCCGCCGAGCGAGGCCGCGAGGAAGACGGCGCCGGAGAAGAGGAGGAGCCTCGCGCGGAGGGGCGCCCGGATGAAGGCGGCGAGGATCCCCGCGGCGACGAGGAGGAGCCAGGGGAGGGGCGACTTCACGAGGAGCGCGACGAGATGGTAGGCGGGCGAGGGAGAGGTCGAGACCTCGCCGAGGAGGTACGAGAGGCGCCCCGCCTCCGTCTGGCGGAGGACGAAGAGGGTCGAGAGGGCGTAGCGCCCGAGCCCCTCGTCGACCCCGGCGACGCGCGTGACGAAGGAGGCGTCCCCCTCCGGGAGCCGGTAAAGGGAGAGGAGCGTGGGGAGCTGAGCCGCTTCGCCCGCCGTCCAGGGGCGAAGGAGGACGGCGAGGAGGGCGAGGGAGAGGAGCGGCAGGGCAACGGCCACGAGGACGAAGCGCCGCGTGACGACCCGGTCGCGCGAGAGGCGGAGCGCGGGGACGAGGAGGAGAGGCAGGAGCGGCAGGAGGACGAGGGCGGTCTGCTTCGTGGCGATCGCCGCGGCGGCCGCGAGGGCCGTCCCGAGCACGCGGGCGGTGAAGGGGCGGTCGTAGAGCGAGATCGTCCCCCAGACGGCGGCGGCGATCAGGGCGGCGGCGGGGACATCGGCGGTGACGAGGTGCCCGTGCGGGACGAGCGCGGTCTGGCCGGCGAGGAGGGCCGCCGCGAGAAGCCCCGCCTCGCCCCCGCCCGCAGCGCGGGCGGTGAAGACGAGAAGGAGGACGAGGAACGCCACGGTGACGAGTCGCGCGGCGAGAAGGACCTTCACCGGGTCCGCGGCGCCGAAGAGCTGCGCGCGCGCCGAGAGGAAGAGGGAACGGAACGAGAGGGGCGGCGTCTCGACGGCGCGGGCCTGTCGCGCGGCTCTTCCCCACGCCTCCTTTGCGAACGGGGGCAGCTCGACGTTCACGGCCCAGCTCCCGTGCGTCGCCTGGGCGACGCCGGCCGCGAGGTGGATTGGTTCGTCGGCGGTGACGCCGTCGCGCCTCGCGTCGAGGACGGCGAGAACCGCCGTCAGGAGGGCGACGGCGAGGAGACCGAGGCGGACGGCCCGCGTGCCCGGAGTCACTTCCCTATTCTGCGGCCGGCTCGCGATACGCGGCCGCGAATCCCGCCATCACCTCGGCGACCGGGAGGACGGCGTCTATCTCGCCCACGCTCTTCCCCGCCTGCCAGGCGTCCTTCGTCGAGCCGCCGTGCCGGATGGCCGCCTTCAGCTTCCAGAACGAGCGGACGGAGTACCAGGCCCGCATCCAGTGCTTCGTCGTCCGCCCCTTGAGGAGGAGCCGCCCGAGCGGCCCGGCCTTCGTGCCGATCCTCTCGACGTACGGCGACCGGATGACGGCGAGCGGGACGCCGGTGATCCGCTCGGTCAGGACGATGTCGTCTTCCTTCGCGCGGAGGATCGCCTGCTTGTAGTCGTCGTGCGAGTCGCACTCTACGGTGGCGATGAAGCGGGTCCCCATCTGGACCCCCTCGTAGCCCAGGGCGAGGGCGCGGGAGAAGCCGGCGGGGCTGCCGACGCCGCCGGCGCAGAGGAGCGGGACGCCGAGGGGGCCGAGGTCGTCGACCATCTCCTGGGGCGTCCGGTATCCGGCGTGCCCGCCGGCCCGGCTGTTGACGCAGAGGAGGCCGTGGACGCCCGAGTCGAGCGCCCTTTCGGCCCACCTGCGGTCGACGACGTCGTGGTAGACGACGCCCCCGGCCGCGCGGACCCTCTCGACGACCCACGCCGGATTCCCGAGCGCGGTGACGAAGAACCGGATGCCGTGCTCGAGCGCGGCGTCGACGTACCCCTCCATCCGCTTGCGGTAGACGCGGGAGAGGGACTTCTCCGTCAGGACGTTGAGGCCGACGGGCTTCTTCGTCAGGCTCCGGATCCTCTCGAGCCCCTTACGGAACTCGCAGTGGTGCGCGTAGACGAGGGAGAGGGGCTGGACGATGCCGAGGCCGCCCGCCTCGGAGACGGCGGCGACGAGCTCGGGGTTCGAGCAGGGGTACATCGCGCCGCAGACGACGGGGAGCTCGACGCCCGCGTGGGCGAGGAAGCGGTTCGGAGTCACTTCGCTTCCGACGGGCCGACGAGCCAGCGGGCCGCCGCCTTTGCCACGACCTCGCCGGAGGCGTCGCGGATGACGGCTTCGACCTCCACCTCGCGCCGCTCGTTCGTCTTCGGCGCCTCGACGGAGCACTCGGAGGTGAGCGTGCCGCGCGCCTTCTTCACGTACTCGATGGTCAGGCGGACGAGGATCCCCCGGGCGTCGTCGGGGAGCCCCGTGTTGAGGGCGAGGCCCGTCGAGAGCTCGGCGAGGTTCATGAGGGCGACGGCGTGGATGGAAGAGAGGTGATTCCTCACCTTCCGCCGGTCGGCCAGCTCGACGCGCGCGTGCCCGGGAGAGAGCTCGCGGACGACGGCGCCGATCGACCCGGAGTAGGGGACCATCCGGCCGAGGGCCCAGCTGAAGAGCCGCTCGCCGAAGGGGAGCCTCCGGAAGCGATCCCAGGCGGCCCGCATCTCCCTGCCGGGCGAGGTCACCGTTCTCGTCATCTCGTCTCCTTCCGTCCCCTCTCGCCGCCGCGTCCCGGCTGCGCTGCGGCATTCTGCCCGAACCCGCGTAGACTCCCCGCCCGCCGTGCTTCTCGCCCCGACCCCCGCCGCCCTCCGCCGCGCCGTCGCCGCCCTCCGGCGGGGCGAGCCGGTCGCCTTCCCGACGGAGACGGTCTACGGCCTCGGGGCCAGCGCCCTCGACGCGGCGGCCGTCCGGCGGGTCTTCGAGGCGAAGGGCCGCCCCGACGACAACCCGCTCATCGTCCACGTCACCGGCCTCGCGATGCTGCGCAAGCTGGTCCGGGAGGTCCCGCCCGCCGCGCGCGCCCTGGCGGAACGCTTCTGGCCCGGCCCGCTCACGATCGTCCTGACGAAGCGGAAGATCGTCCCCGACGTCGTGACGGCCGGCCTCTCGACGGTGGCCGTCCGGGTCCCCGACCACCCCGTCGCCCTCGCCCTCATCGAGGCCGCCGGGGTGCCCATCGCCGCGCCGAGCGCGAACCGCTCCGGCCGCCCGAGCCCGACGCGAGCCCGGCACGTCGCGGCCGACTTCCCCGGCCTCCTCGTCCTCGACGGCGGCCCGGCGCGGCACGGCCTCGAGTCGACGGTCGTCGCCCTCGGCGATCCGCCGCGGGTCCTGCGCCTCGGGGCGATCCCGGTCGAGGAGCTGTGCGGGGTCCTCCCGGGCCTCGTCGTCGCGACGAGGGCCCGGGCGCGGGCCGAGAGCCCCGGGATGAGGCACCGTCACTACGCCCCGGTGAGACCCCTCGTCCTCTTCCGCCGCTCCCGCTCGGCGGCCCTCAGGGACGCGCTCGCGGCCGACCCCAAGGCCCTCCTCCTCTGCGCGGACGCCGACGCCCCGCTCTTCCCCGGGACGCGCCCCGTGAAGCTCGGGGGGACGCCCGCGGAGATCGCCTCGCGCCTCTTCGACGCCCTCCGGACGGGCCGTGGAGGCAGCGTCCTCCTCGCCTACGCGGTCCCGCGGCGGGGGATCCTCCGGACCGTGCAGGATCGGCTGGAGCGGGCCGCGACGCGCACCGTCTGACCGCCCCGCCCGCCCGCCGGGCCGCGCGGGCCATCGGTGGACTCAGGCGGGGACCCGCCGGAGGACCGCGAGGGAGACGTCGTCGCCGATCGGCCGCCGGCCGAGGAAGCCGAGGACCTCCCTCGCGAGCGCGGCGGCGACCTCGCCCGCCGACTGCCCGGCCGTCCGCACGAGGACCGCCGCGATGCGGGAGTCTCCGAACTCCCGGCCTTCCGCGTCGCGCGCCTCCGGGAGCCCGTCGGAGTGGAGGACGAGCGACTCGCCCGGCAGCAGCACACCCTCCTCGACCTCGTACCGCTGCGTCTGCTTGATGCCGAGGGGGTAGGCGCCGCGGCCGAAACGGTCGACGACGGCCCCGCGGGCGTCCACCTTCAGCATCGGCGGGTGGCCCGCGACCCCGGCGGTGAACGTCCCGTCGGGCCCGAGGACGAGGGCGACCCCCGCGAAGAACTGTCGCGGGCCGGAGGTGCGGCAGGTCCCGGTCCGGCAGAGGACCCGGTTCAGGGTCTCGAGGACGGCGGCGGGAGAGGGGTCGCGCTCGACCTGTAGACGCCAGGCCGTGTGGGCGATGGCCATCACGAGGCCCGCTGCCATCCCGTGTCCCGAGGCGTCGCCGAAGAGGACGGCGAGGCGGCCGTCGGGGAGCGGCTGGAACTCGTAGAGGTCTCCCCCGACGGTGTTGGCGACGCGGTTGAAGGCTCCCAGCTCGAAGCCGGGGACGGCCGGGAGCGACTGCGGGACGAGCTCGGCCTGGAGCTGCCGGGCCATGACGAGCTCGTCGCGGAAGCGGAGCTTGTCGACGAGCTCGAACCCGAGAAGGACGAGGAGGAGCAGGAGGCAGAGGAGGAGCGAGAAAACCGTTCCGGAGGCGTCAGAGGGCCAGCCCCGCGAGACGAGCTTCAGAAAGGAGAAGACGAACCCGAGGAGGACGAAGAGAACGACGAGCCTCCGGGCCGGAGAGAGGCGGCGGACGAGGCCGTGGAGGAGCGCGCTCGCCCGGAGGAGCTCCCGGCGCCAGCCGGGCCTGGACTTCTCGATCGCCTCGCGGTGCTCGGAGACGAGGACCTCCCGGGCCTCCGTCCACTCCACCTTGTAGAGGTCGGCGACGTCGCGGGAGTCGAAGGAGTCGGCGGTCTCGCGGGCGAGGTCCCACCAGGCGCGGCTCGTGCCCATGTCTCTCCTTGTACGTCCGGCGGGGGCGTAGGTTCAAGCCGCAGCCCCCCGGACGTCCACCGTGGCCTCTCCCGAAGAAAAAGAGGCCCGCGACGCGAACGGCGCGGGCCTTCCGGGACCGGGGGAAGAAAGGGTCAACGGACGACCTTCCGGATCTCCTCCTCGAGGAGGCCGGGGACGAGCGGCTCGAGCTCGTAGCGGACGCGGGCCGCCGGCTTGCCGATCTTCAGGACGCGGGTGAGGTCGATCGGCGTCCCGACGAGGACGAGGTCGCACGGGGTCTTCTCGATCGTCTCCTCGAGCTCGGCGATCTGGAGCGGGCTGTAGCCCATGGCCGGAAGGATCCCGCGGGCGTTCGGGTACTTCTCGTACGTCTCCCGGATCGAGCCGACGGCGAACGGGGCCGGGTCGACGATCTCGGCGGCTCCGTTGCGCTTCGCGGCGACGACGCCGGCGCCGTAGGTCATCCCGCCGTGGGTGAGGGTCGGGCCGTCCTCGATGACGAGGACGCGCTTGCCCTTGACCATCTCGGGCTTGTCGCACGTGGCGGGCGAGTTCGCGCGGAGGACGCGCGCCTTCGGGTTCACCGCCGCCGCGTTCGCCTCGATGGAGGCGATGTCCTTCGGGTCGGCCGAGTCGCACTTGTTGACGAGGATGATGTCGGCGCGACGGAAGTTCGCCTCGCCCGGGTGGTACGACATCTCGTGGCCGGCGCGGAGCGGGTCTGCGATGCAGATGTGGACGTCGGGACGGTAGAACGGGAGGTCGTTGTTGCCGCCGTCCCAGAGGATGACCTCGGCCTCTTCCTCTGCCGCCTTCAGGATCTGACCGTAGTCCACGCCCGAGTAGATGATGAAGCCGTTGTCGATGTGCGGCTCGTACTCCTCGCGCTCCTCGATCGTGCACTTGTGCTTGTCGAGGTCCGCGTACTCGGCGAAGCGCTGGCAGGCCTGCTCCTCGAGGTCGCCGTAGGGCATGGGGTGGCGGATGGCGACGACCTTCTTGCCCAGCTTCTTCAGGATCGACGAGACGTGGCGGGTCGTCTGGCTCTTGCCGGCCCCGGTCCTCACGGCGGTGATCGCGATGACCGGGACCATCGACGGGATCATCGTCCGGTCGGCGGCGAGGACCTTGAAGTCGGCCCCCGCGACGATGCAGCGCGATGCCAGGTGCATGACGTACTCGTGCGAGACGTCGGAGTACGAGAAGACGCAGATGTCGACCCGCTCGTTGCGGATGAGGCGCTCGAGGTCGTCCTCGGGAACGATCCGGATCCCGTTGGGGTAGCGGGGGCCCGCGAGCTCGGCGGGGTAGCGGCGCCCGGAGATGCCCGGGATCTGCGTGGCGGTGAACGCGACGATCTCGACGGACGGGTCGTCGCGGTAGGTCGTGTTGAAGTTGTGGAAGTCCCGGCCGGCAGCGCCCAGGATTGCGAGCCGACGTACGCCTTTCACCATAGAGGAAGTCTCCTTGGGCCGCATTCTAGGCCGCTCCAGGGGTCCCGGGAACCCCCGCAGGGTCGGAGCTACATTTTACACACAATCCTGAGAACGGCTCTCCCGTCAACCCCTCGCCGCGCCCGGGCCCGGCCGCGCCGGGAGCTCGACCGTGAATGTCGAGCCCTCCCCTTCGCGGCTCTCGACGGCGATGTCGCCCCCCATCATCCGCGCGAGACGCTGGGTGATGACGAGGCCGAGCCCCGTGCCTCCGAAGCGGCGGCTCACCTCGGGGTCGGCCTGCTCGAAGGCCTGGAAGAGCCGAGAGACCTGCTCGCCGCTCATCCCGATCCCGGTGTCGGCCACCGAGAGGACGACCCGTTCCCCGGCGGGCCCCGTCCCGCGCCGGACCCGCAGCGAGACCTCGCCGTCTCGGGTGAACTTCACCGCGTTGCCGAGGAGGTTGAGGAGGATCTGGCGGACGCGGGTCTGGTCGGCGAAGAGGACGCCGGCCGCCTCGGCTCCCTCGACGACGAGCCGGTTCCGGTTCCTCTCGGCGAGGGGCCGCATCGTGTCCGTGACGTCCTCCACGAGGGACGCGAGGGCGAACGACTCCGGGGAGAGGTCGAGCTTGCCCGCCTCGAGGCGGGAGAGGTCGAGGATGTCGTTGAGGAGGCCCAGGAGGTGGCTCCCCGCGGCGTGGATCCTCGCGACGTCGGCACCGAGGTCCTCGAGCCCGCGATCCTGGATCTCCTCCGCGAGGATCTCGCTGTAGCCGAGTATCGCGTTGAGGGGAGTTCTCAGCTCGTGGCTCGTCGTGGCGAGGAAGTGGCTCTTCGTGCGATTGGCGTCCTCGGCCGCGCGGGAGGCCTCCTCGGCCCGGGCGCGCTCGCGCTCCGCCTCGGCGAGGGCCCGTTCCGTCCGCTCCTTCTCCTCCCTGAGGCTCCGGGTCCTCTCCTCGACGACCTCGAGGAGCTCCTGCTCGCGCACCTCGAGACTCGCGACCCGGAAGCGGTAGCCCGTGTAGGCGATCGCGAGCGCGACCGAGCCGACGACGAGCCAGAAGAACGGCATCTGGTCGAGGCGGGGGCGGAGCCGGAGCGTGAGCGAGGCGTCGTTCTCGTTCCAGACGCCGCTGTCGTTGGCCGCCTGGACCCGGAACGTGTAGGAGCCGGGGGATAGGTTCGTGTACCAGACCGTGCGGCGGGTCCCGACGTCGACCCACTCGCGGTCGACTCCCTCGAGGCGGACGCGGAACTTCACCCGCGTCGGGACCCTCAGGCTCGGCGCGGTGTAGTGGAACTCGAACCTCTCGACGCCCGGGGGCAGCTCGAGGTAGCTCTGCGCCGGGCTCGGCTCGCCGTCGACGAGGACCTCCTCCAGGTGGACCGGGGGCGGGACGGCGTTGCGGTAGAGGCCCGCGGGGTCGACCGAGACGATCCCCTCGATCGTCGGGAAGTGGAGCCGGCCGTCCGGGCCGCGAGCGCCCGCCGGCTGGTTGGCGCCGTTGCATTCCCGGTTGCGCATGCCGTCCTCGACGCCGAACGGCCGGCAGGAGACGCGGCGGGCGTCACCCCGGGCGACCGCGTCGAGCTCGCGCAGGGAGACGGCGTAGATCCCGCGGTTGCACGAGACCCAGAGGTTCCCCTGCCCGTCCGGGAGGATGGCGAAGACGGCATCGTCGAAAAGCCCCTCGCGCGTCGTCACCGCCTCGAAGCTTCCGTCCCGGAAACGGTTCAGGCCCCCGCCGTAGGTCCCGATCCAGAGCGTGCCGTCCTCCTCCTCGTGGATCGTGTTCACGATCTCGATCGACAGCCCCTGGGCGCTCCCGAACCGGGTGAAGCGGCCGCCGTCGAAGCGGAAGAGGCCGGCGCCGTTCGTCCCGATCCAGAGGTTCCCGTCGCGATCCTCGTGGAGGGCGTGGACCGTGCCGTTCAGGAGGCCGTCCTTCTCGGCGAAGCGCGTCAGGACGCCGTCCGGGGAGAGGCGCGTCAGGCCGCCGCCGCGCCCGCCGAAGAAGACGTTCCCGTCGCGCGTCCCCCGGATCGAGCAGATCGAGTCGCTCGCGAGGCCGTCCGCGGCGCGGATCGTCCGGACGACCCTTCCTCCCCGCACGACGCTGACGCCGCCGCCCCTGGTCCCGAGCCAGACCGACCCGTCCGGGTGCTGCCAGATCGCCTGGACCCCCGGCGCGGAGAGGCCATCGGCGGTGCCGATCGTCGTGACGCGATCGCCACGGCGGACGTTCACGCCGGCCGAGTCGGTCCCCGACCAGACGGCCCCGTCCCGGTCCACGAAGACGGCCCAGGTGACGTCGCCCGACAGGCCTTCCGGGACGCCCCACGGGGTGAAGGACGCGTCCGAGAGCTTGTTCAGCCCGCCGTCCTGGGTGCCCACCCAGAGAGTTCCCTCGCGGTCCTCGAGGAGGGCGAGGACGTTCCCGTTCGACAGCCCGTCGGCGGGGGTGAACGTCGTGACGCGCCCCCCGGAGAACCGGGCGAGACCGCCGGAGGTCCCGATCCAGATCGTCCCCCGGCGGTCGCTGAGGGCGCAGTTCACGACCTCACCGGGCAGCCCTTCCGCCGTCCCGAGAGGTTCGATGCGACCCTCCCGGAAGAGCCTCAAGCCGTGGGTCGTCCCCACGAGAAGCTTCCCGTCCGCGGCCGGGTGGAGCGACTGGACGGCGTCCCTCACGCCCCCCGGGACGAAGCGGGGCCCGGCTCGCCGGAAGAGCCCTTGCCCCGACCCGGCCCAGAGGGTCCCCGTGGGCCCCGCGGCTACGGCGCGGACCGGCCCCGCGGGGAGGCCCTGGGCCGGGCCCCACGTCGAGAACGAGCTGTCGTCGCGGCTCTGGAGGCCGGCATCCGTGGCGACCCAGAGGGTTCCCTCGGCGTCCTCGGCGATCGACCGGACGATCTCGCTGGCAAGGCCGTCGGCGAGACCGAACGTTCGGAACCGGCCGTCCGAGAAGACCGTCAGCCCGCCCCCTTCCGTGCCCAGCCAGAGCCGTCCGCGACGGTCCTCGAGGAGGGCGAGGATCCTGTTGTGCCGCAGCTCGGGAGTGTTCGACTTGTCGAAGACGACGAACCGCGCTCCGTCGAACCGGGCGAGCCCCTCCTGCGTTCCGATCCAGAGGTACCCGTCCCGGGTCTGCACCAGCGCCTCCGCGGAGCTCTGGGGAAGCCCCTCGCTCGTCCGCCAGACCTCCTGGCGGAACTGCGTGATCGCTTTCGAAGGGTCGAGCGCCAACGCGGCCGAAGCCGAAAGAAGGGCCGCGAGGAGGCCAAAGGCGAGCGCGCGCAGGCCGGGCGCCATCGAGCGGACCATACAGGAAAGGCGGAACCGTCCTCCGAGGTCGGCGACCGAGGCGTTTTGTCACGGCAGATCCCCGCAGACGAACCTTCCGTTCGCACCTCCGTATGGCCTATTTGACCTTCGCCGGAATCCCCCGCCCGAAGGATTACGCGCCCGTTCAAGGGCTCGACAACCTCGGAGTGCGCGCCATGAAGAAGAAGTGGATCCTCGTCTCGGCCCTCGGAATCACGCTCGTCGGAGCCGGCGTCGTCCTGGCCTCGCGCAACGGCAAGGATAAGCCTCCCGCAGCCGCCGAGAACCTTCCGTTCCGGCTCGGCACGGTGACCGCCGAGGACCTGCAGGTGAGCGTGCGCGAGGTGGGCGTCGTCGACCCGGTGACGAAGGTCGAGGTGAAGTCCGTCGTCTCGGGGCGCGTCGTGAAGCTGAACGTCCGCGACGGCGCGGTCGTGAAGGAAGGCGACGTCCTCGCCGAGGTCGCGCCGGACGTCACCCAGGCCCAGTCGCTCTCCGAGGTCTCCGCCGGCCTGACGCAGGCCGAGCTCAGCCTCAAGGACGCGGAGAGGCAGCTGCGCGCCCAGCAGGCCCTCTGGGACGCCGGCCTCGTCGGCCACGAGACGCTCCGGGACTTCGTGGCGCGCCGCGACGTCGCCGCCGAGTCGCTGAAGGCCGCCCGCGCGCGTTACCGCATCGTCGAGGACCACGGCATCCCGATCTCCGCCGCCGGGACCTCCCAGGTCGCCCGGGTCACGAGCCCGATGTCGGGCGTCGTGATCCGCAAGGGCGTCGAGCTCGGCGAGACCGTCACGTCGGGCGTCTCATCGTTCAACGCAGGAACCGTCCTCTTCACCGTGGCGGACCTCGACTCGCTGATCGTGAAGGTGAACCTCAACGAGGTCGACATCGCGAAGGTCTCCGTCGGGCAGCCGGTGCGCATCACCCTCGACGCCTACCCGCAGAAGGTCTTCGGCGGGAAGGTCCGGTTCGTGGCGCCCGCGGCGACCCTCGTCGAGAAGGTGAAGGTCTTCGAGATCGAGGTCGCCCTCGACGAGCTGGGCGACGCCTTCCGGACCGGCATGAGCGCGAACGTGGAGATCCTCGGCGAGGCGCGGACGAAGGCCCTCTCCCTGCCGCTCGAAGCGCTCCAGAAGAGGGAGGGCGAGACGGTTGCCTACGTCCTGAAGAAGGACCTCGACGCGAAGGCCGTCGCGAAGGCGAAGCAGGGCCTCTCGGGCCGCGCGAAGTTCGTCTGGCTCTCGGAGAACTGGAAGGACTACTTCAACCCCGTCCCGGTGAAGGCCGGCATCGCGACGCTCGAGCGCGTCGAGGTCCTCGCGGGGCTCACCCCCGGAGACAAGGTCTGCCTCGAGGACCCGACCCGCAAGAAGGTCGAGAAGGACGAGGACAACTGAGCCATGAACGCCGTCATCGAGACCCGCGGCCTGACGAAGGTCTTCGGCCTTAACGGGAACGCCGTCCACGCCCTCCGCGGGATCGACCTCGAGGTCGCCCGGGGCGAGTTCGTGGCGCTCGTCGGCCCCTCCGGCTCCGGCAAGTCGACCCTCATGGCGATCCTCGGCTGCCTCGACTCCCCCACCGCCGGGTCGTACGCCCTGGACGGTCAGCCCGTCGAGGGACTCTCGGGGAGCGCGCTGGCCCGCATCCGCAACGAGAAGGTCGGCTTCGTCTTCCAGACCTACAACCTCCTGCCGAAGGCGACCGTGGCCCGCAACGTCGAGCTCCCGATGCTCTACGCGGGCGTCGGCGGGCGCGAGCGGCGCGCGCGCGCCCTCGAGCTCCTCGAGAAGGTCGGGATCCCGGAGAAGGCGGGGCGCCTCCCGGCGGAGCTCTCCGGCGGGCAGCGGCAGCGGGTGGCCATCGCCCGCGCGCTGGCGAACCGCCCGGCGCTCCTCCTCGCCGACGAGCCGACCGGGGCCCTCGACTCGAAGACGGGCGCCGAGGTCCTCGGCCTCTTCCGCGACCTCCACGCCCAGGGGCACACCGTCGTCCTCGTCACGCACGACCCCTCGATCGCCGCCCTCGCCGAGCGGCGCGTCGAGCTCCACGACGGCCTGATCCGCCTCCCCGAGGCGATGGCGGCCTGACGTGCGCTTCTCCGGCGCCTTCCGCCAGCGGGTCGCCGAGGCCTGGACGGAGATCCGGGAGAACCTCGGCCGCTCGGCCCTCCAGGGGCTCGGCATCATGGTCGGCGTCGCCTCGGTCCTCGGCGGGTTCGCGATCTCCGACTCGAGCCAGAGGCGCTCGGACGAGCGGTGGCGCAAGCTCGGCGGCATCGAGCGTCTCAACGTCCAGCCGGCCGCCGTCGTCAGCGACGGCAACCCGACCGCTCTCCAGCGGGCGAACCTCGGCCTGAGGCATGCCGACGCCGTCGACGGCGAGGAGATGAACAGGAAGGCCGTCCACGCGACGAGCGTCCAGCGCTTCGCCCGCGCCCGCGTCCGCTCGCCGCACGCGGACCAGGAGAGGCAGGTCAGCGGGATCGGCGGCGACTTCCTCCCCCTGAACGGCTACGACGTGGAGGAGGGCCGCGCCTTCTCCTCGAGCGAGCTCGCCGCGGGCGCCCCGGTCTGCCTCCTCGGCGCCGAGGCGGCCTCCGTCTTCTTCCCGTCCGGCGGCGCCGTCGGGCAGACGATCCGGGTCGGCGACGTCCCGGTCGTCGTCGTCGGCACCCTCCGCGAGCTCGTCTTCCGGTGGCGGGACGGCGAGCGGAACGCCATGGCGTGGCGGAACCGGATCGTCGCCGTGCCGGCGGCGCTCGTCGCCTCGCGGATGAACGGCGACCGCTATTCGCGGGTCGACCGGGTGACGTTCAAGGTCCCCGAGCTGAGCCTCATGGAGGGCTTCTCCCGCGACCTCGCCTCGCTCCTGAAGGCGAACCACCGCCAGCAGGACGACGTGAGGATCGACGACATCGCGGCCCGCATCCGGAAGCGGCAGAGCCAGGGGCAGGTCTACAACATGATCTTCATGCTCGCCGGGATCCTCTCGCTGATCGGGGGGGGGATGGTGAACGTGAACATCCAGCTCGCGAGCCTCGGCGAGAGGGTCCGGGAGGTGGGCGTGAGGATGGCGATCGGCGCCTCGGGGCGCGAGGTCTTCAAGAGCTTCATGACGGAGGCGCTCCTCCTGACGGGCCTCGGCAGCCTCGTCGGTCTCGTCCTCGGCATCGCGTTCTCGAAGGGGATCTGCGTCTTCCTCGACATCCCCCTCTTCCTCGCCCCGGGGAGCTTCCTCGCGGCCTTCGTCGTGGCGAGCGCCTTCGGCTTCCTCTTCGCCCTCTACCCGGCCTGGAAGGCCTCCCGGCTCTCCCCCATGGAGGCTCTGAGATATGAGTAGCCGGCCCGAGGCCCTCGCCCTGCCGTTCGCCGCCGAGGCCCCCCGCCGGAACCGGCGCGACTCGCTCGTCGCTCGCCTCGAGCTCGGGCTCGAGGTCGTCCGGGGCGGGCTCCTGGAGCTCTGGTCCCACAAGCTCCGCTCGATCCTCACGCTCACGCTCCTGATGCTCGGCGTCTTCACGCTCGTCGTCCTGACGTCCGTCATCGACGGCGTCCTCGACAAGGTCTCGACCGGCTTCGCCGGCATGGCTTGGGACGGCACGGCCGTCCTGCAGGCGCGCGAGCCGAAGACGACGGAGGACCAGAAGCGGTTCGCGATGTCGCCGGGTCTCCGGTTCGACGACCTCTCCCGGATCGCCGTCCCCCACCCGAAGGTCGCCGCGTTCCTCCCGCGGGCGACGAAGCGGACGACGGTCCGCGTCGCCGGCGGGACGGAGCGGGTCTTCGTCACCGGCCTCACGCCCGACTACGCCGTCTTCATGAACCGCCCGGTGTCGCTCGGGCGCGGGCTGACGGCCGACGACGCGCGCCGGCGGAGCACGGTCGCCGTCGTCGGCGCGACGCTGGCCTCGAAGCTCTTCGGCGGGGCCGACCCCGTCGGGAGGGACGTCGTCGTCGAAGGGGTTCCCTGGAGGATCGTCGGCGTGCTGGCCCCGCTGATGGTCTTCAACGAGGAGCTCTACTACGACGCGAACGGCCTCATGGTCCCGCTCGAGACCTACGTCGTACGACTCGACCCGGACCGGAAGCTGACGCATGTCGCCGTCAAGCTGAAGGACAAGAGCGACCTCGACGAGGTCTCGTCCCTCGTCCTGGCCCGCGCCCGCCAGGCGCACCACGGCATCGAGGACACCGAGATCAAGGACCTCGACGCCGAGGCGGCGAAGGCCTACGCGCAGTTCCTCGACGAGATGCGGTCCTGGAGGGTCATCCTCTCCGCGCTCGCGGGGACCGTCCTCCTCGTAGGGGGCGTCGGCGTCCTCTCCGTCATGCTCATCTCCTACGCCTCGCGCCGCTTCGAGATCGGGCTACGAAAGGCGATGGGCGCCTCCGACGCGGAGATCCTCGTCCAGTTCCTCCTCGAGGCGCTCGTCCTCGCCTCGCTCGGGGCGCTTCTCGGGACCGTGGGCGGCGCCTTCCTCTGCCAGAAGCTGTCCCACTTCTTCCCGTGGGGCCTCGTCGTGAACCCGGTCGGGCTCCTCGTCGCCTGGAGCGTCGCGCTCGGTCTCGCCCTCGTCTTCGGCCTCTACCCGGCGCTGAAGGCGTCGAAGCTCTCGCCGATGGAGGCGATGAGGTAGGCCGGCTCGGGCCGGACCGGCTCCGGACGAACGTTACGGGAGGGCGCGCCACGCCCTGGACGGTCGCGGTACGATGGAATGGCCTTTCCGTCACGGAGCCCGAGAGATGACGTCCCGCCCCGGCACCGCCCCCGAGCTCTCCGTCGTCGTCGTCGTCGGCCCGCTCCGGAAGCGCGCGGCGGGGTGCCTCGCGTCGCTCCTTTCCCAGGACGCCGTCGGGAGGATGGAGGTCCTCCTCGTCGACCTCCGCTCCGACCTCCCGCCCGTGGCCGGGGCCGAGCACCCCGCGGTCGTCACGCTCGCCCTCCCGCCCGACACGAGCTTCGCCGAGGCCCGCGTGGCGGCGATCCGCGCGGCGCGCGGCCGCGCCGTCGCCCTCGTGGAGGAGCACAGCCGCGCCCTCCCCGGCTGGGCGGAGGCGGTGCTCGCGGCGCACACGGACGGCTGGGCCGCCGTCGCCTCCGAGATGCACGTCGCCAACCCGGGGATCGGGAAGGCCGACGTGAACGGCGTCATGAACTACGGCCTCTTCGCCCCGCCCCTCGCGCGCGGCGAGGGGACGATGGCGCCCCCGTTCCACACGAGCTTCGCCCGCGAGGCGCTCCTGGGGCTCGGCGAGGCGCTCGAGACCGCCGCCTTCTCCGACATCTGCCTCTGGGACGAGGTGCGGCGCCGGGGCGGCCGGCTCTGGCAGGAGCCGGCCGCCCGGCTCGCGCACCTCAACGAGACGACGCTCCGCGCCCCGCTCGTGGCCGACTTCCACTTCCACCGGTTCTGGGTCGGCTACCGGAAGTCCAGGGAGGGCTGGTCGCTCGTGCGAAAGCTCGCCGTCCTCCTCCTCGCGCCGGTCTATCCCGCCTACTACCTCCGGCTCTACGCACGGCGGCTCCGCGAGCGCGACCCGGCCCTCGCGCGCCTCCTCTGGCGGCACCCGGTCCACGTCTACCTCAGGCAGCTGGGCCCCGCGGTCGGGCAGGCCGTCGGCCTCCTCTTCGGGCCGGGCCGGGCCGCCCTCCGGTTCACCCGCTACGAGATCGTGGAGCCGCGAGGCACGGCGGACGGCCCCCTCTGACGCCCGTGCCGCGCGTCTCCGTCGTCTACCCCGCCTTCCGTTCCGAGGCCACCGTCGCCGGCTGCCTCGCCGCGCTCCGGAGACAGACCTACGAGGACTTCGAGGTCGTCCTCGTCGACTCCGGCCCCGGGGCCGGGACGGCGGCGATCGTGAGGCGGGACTTCCCCGAGGTGCGCTGCCACGTCTCGGAGAGCCGGCTCCTTCCCCACGCGGCCCGCAATCTGGGGGTGACGCTCGCGCGCGGAGAGCTCCTCGTCTTCTCGGACCCCGACACCTACGCCCGGCCCGACTGGCTGGAACGCCTCGTCGCGACCTGGGAGCGAACCGGCGACGTCGTCGTCGGCGCGATCGCCAACCACGGGCGCCGCTGGCTCGACACCGGGGTCCACCTGTGCAAGTTCTCCAAGGTCCTGCCCGGCGGGCCGAGCCGCCCCGTCGACAACGCCCCGACGGCGAACCTCCTCTGCTCGCGGGAGGACTTCGAGGCGATCGGCCCGATCCCCGCCGACGTCATGCAGGGGGACGCGTCCTGGAGCCGCAACGCCCTGGCGGCGGGCCGGCGCCTCACCTTCGCCCCCGACGCCGTGGTCGAGCACCACCACCTCGAGACGCTCGGCGGCTTTCTCTCCGAACGCCTGAGGCGGGGCCGGGAGCTCGGCCGGATGCGGCGAGAGTGGGAACGCGGCCGCCCGGTGCGCCTCGCCCTCGTCGCGGCGGCCACCGTCCTCCCCGTGAGGGCGGTGAGGATCGCGGCCCTCGTGACCGGGCAGTGCGCCCGGGCGGGCTGCCTCGCCGACCTCGCGCGGACGGCGCCGCTCGTGGCGGCCGGTCACCTCGCCTCCCTATGGGGCGAGGCCGGCGCGCTCCTCGGGACCCGGGAAGGACCGCGGTAGGGCGGCCGCGGCCCGGCGACGCCCCGAAGACAAGAGCGCCCCCGCCTTGCGGCGGGGGCGCGGAAGACCCCGGGAAGAGCCGGTTCGCTACGGGTGGATCCGGAGGTAGAGGCCGTACCGGTTGGCCTTGTAGTCCATCGCCGAGCCGTAGGAGCGTCCCTCCTCGGTGTAATCGTCGAGGTCCCACTCCGCGGCCAGGCCGAGAGCCTTCGAGAAGTCGACCTGGGCGCGAACGCGCGCCCGGACCAGGTCGTATTGGAAGCTGCCTTCGTTCTCGAAGTTGCGGAGGAGAGCCTCCAGGACGACGGGCTTGAAGTTGAGGGTGATGCCACCCTCCCAGGACTTGCCGACCTCGGTGTAGACCGAGGTCGCGGTGGCGAAGGTCTGGGGCACCCGGTACGGGGCCGTCGTGTCGCCCTCGAAGAGCCCCGCGCCGACCCGGAGGCGGAGCCACTGCCAGGGAGAGACCTCGACGTCGCCGCCGTAGGTTTCCCATTCGCCTTTGTACTCGTAGCCGGGTTCGTCGTTCTCCTTGTGCATCGCCTCGGCCGTGGCGCCGACGCGCAGCCACTTGGCGACCTCGTAGGAGCCGCGCAGCCGCAGCCGGTCGCCGTCGAGGTAATCGGTCCGGACGACGGCGTTGTCGGCGCTGAACGTGAGGAAGTCGAGGCCGAGGGTCAGGCCGGAGTGCTTGAAGAGGAGCCCCCCGTCGATCGTCTGGACCTTGCGTTCGAACGTGCCGCCCTGGCCGCCGGGCACGACGACCTCGGAGGCGTCGTTCACGACGGTGATGTCGGCCGAGTTCTCGGTGTAGCCGGCGCGGATCGAGAAGGGACCGGCGAGCTTGAAGCTCGCCCTGACGTCCCAGATGTCCTCGACGCGCTCCATGCGGGTCTTCGACTCGAGGATCGTCGTCACATCCCTCGGGTCGAACCCGCTGAACGTGGTCGTCTGGCCCCAGAGGTCGTTGACGAGGGAGTAGCCGTCGAGCTCGCGGCTCCGGCGGTGATAGCCCGCCGAGACGTCGAACCCCTTGGCGAGGTGAAGGTCGGCGCGGACGCCGCCCCTCCAGTAGAGGGCCTCGGAGGTCGACGCGGTCGTCTCGGCGAGGGACTTGAAGTACCGGAGGATCTCGTAGGAGACGAGGCTCCCCGAGAGGTTCTCCGACTGGTCGTCTTCGCCTTCCGCGTCGGCACGGACGTAGGTGCCCGTGAGCCGGACGGCCTTGCCGAGCTTGCCGGTGACGACGGCCGAGGTGACCGGCGTATCGACGTCGGTGTTCCCGGTGCGCGTCAGCGACGAGAGGTTGACGGGGACGCCGAGGATGGTGCCGGGGAAGTTGCCGGCACCCGCGCCCGGGGCGAGGGAATACGCCTGCTTGCCGCGGTACTGCCGCCAGCCCTGGAGGACCTGGCCCGAGACCGGGCCGGCGTCGAACGCGAGGCCGACGCGGAACTCGGTCTCCTTGTCCTCGAGGTCGCTCGTCAGCACGAACTCGTCCTGGCCCACGGCGAACGTGTCGAGGCCGGGGCCCGAGTACTTGCTGTAGCTGAAGCCGACGAGGGGCCGCACCGCCTTGCCCGGGAGGATCTCGAGGTCGACGTCGACGGAGTCGCGCTTCCGGTCGAACCGGTGCTGGCTGTCGAGGACGCCCTGCTCGAGGAAGGGGTTGGCGATGGTCGGGTAGTTGGAGTAGTGCTCGGTGCGCCGGTAGGAGGCGTTCAGCTTCCAGTAGCCGGTCCGCCCCGCCGCCAGGCGAAGCATTCCGTGGGGGCCGGTGCCGAGGTCGGCGATGTCGAGCCGGAAGTGGTCGATGGCGTTCGTCTCGCGGATGTCGCCCAGGCCGAAGGAGAGGGAGCGGATCTGGAACCCCTCCTGCTCGTTGACCTGGTTCTTGAACATCTCCTCGTTGCCGGAGAGGTCGCTGAAGCGGTATCCGATCTCGAGGTCGAGCGGGACGTCCTGGGCGGCGGCGACGCCGCCGAAAAGGAAGACCGGGAGGAGAGCGGCGAGGAGGAATCGGTTGGTCTTCATCTCCGCCCTCCTACTTCAGCAGCTTCGGCGACCGGTTGGAGCCGTGGACCGCCACGTGGCAGGTCGTGCAGTTCCGCCAGCGCGGCAGGGAGACGTTGTGGGACGCCGGAGGCTGGGAGCCGAGGGCGCCCGTGGCGAGGGTCGAGTGGCACTCGAGGCAGAGGAGGTCGATGCGCGACCGGGTCAGCTGCTTCGGGTTGTTCGAGCCGTGGGGCTCGTGGCACGAGAGGCAGCCGCCGGTCATGCCGCCGACCGTCGGGCCGACGTGCTCGTAGACGAAGGGCCCCTTCTTCTCGGTGTGGCAGGTCAGGCACGGCGCCTCGCCCTGCCGCGTCAGCTTCAGCGCACCCTCGCCCTGCCGCCCGTGCGGGTTGTGGCAGGAGCCGCAGGTGAAGCCGCCGCGGTCGAGGCGGTGGACGAAGGCCTTGCTCTTCATGGAAGAGGTCTGCCCCGGGTGGCAGGAGGCGCAGAGCTCCGTCTGGCGCTTGCCGAGGAGATTGGGCTCCCTCGTGACCGGCGTGTGGACGGAGTGGCAGGTGAGGCAGTTCACGGCTTCGGAGACGCCGTGGACCCCGTCACGGAAGGAGGTGTGCTCGGTGGTGACGTCGTGACACGTCAGGCAGGTCTCGGCGCCCTGGGCGCCGCGGAGGCCCTTGATGAGCGACTTGTCGCCGCCCGCCTCCATGTGGGCCTTCCCGTCGCCGTGGCAGCTCGCGCACGCCGCGTCGCCGGGCAGGTCGCAGGCCGCGCGGCCGTGCGGATTCGCGGGGAACGACGCCGACTGCTCGTGGCAGTCTCCGCAGCTCGGCGCGTCCGCAGCCAGGGCCGTTCGACCGATTCCCGTCACCCCGAGGACCAGGAGAACGAGGCCGGTGAGGCCAAGGGTTCGTTTCACCATCTCAGTCCTCTCTCCGGGCGGCGCGACGAGCGCGCCAGCCGGGAGGCCCGCCCCCCGATCGATGCCGGGGGGCGGGCGTCCTCAGTAGTTAGCGGGCGTGGGACTTCGTGACGGACCACTCGGAGTTGGCGCCGTGGCACGCGCCACAGGCCTCGCCGAAGACCGCCGTGTTGAGGTAGGCGTGCGCCGCGGCGTCGCGCGTGTCGTGACAGCCGAGGCAGGCGGCCGTACCGGGCCCCTGCGGGGTGAAGTAGTCCTTCTGGGTGACGACGTTCAGCGTCCCCTTCGGCGCCGGCAGGTTCGCCGTCGCCGCCGACGTGTGGCACGCCACGCAGTTGCGGCGGTCGCCCGGGTAGAGGACCTCGTTGAACTTGTAGAGGCTGCCGCGCCCGTAGACCCAGTAGTCCTGGGTGAGCTCCTCGCCCGTGTGGATCCGGTGGATCATGCGCGCCATCTGGATCGACTCGGGGACGGTGCCGGCGGGGAAGATCGGGGAGTTCTTGTCGTCGCTGTTCGCGTTGTGGCAGAGGAGGCACTCGGCCACCGCGAGGCGCTGCCCGCCGTGGAGCGGGAGCCAGTCGTGGCAGGCGAGGCACTTGGCCTGGCTGACGACGTTCCTGCGGGGGACGACGTCGCCCGTGGCGGCGGCGTTGTAGATCGGGTTGAACGCGCCCTCGTTGAACGTCCTGCCGTTGACCGTGACGGAGCGGCGGACGTCCATCGAGAAGGTGAGAGTGCCCTTGAAGGTCGCCGGGACGGTCCAGTTCATCGTGTAGACGGACGTCGTGCCGTTGAAGACGGCGGTCGAGGCGTTCTCGCGCGGGACCGGCCAGGTCGCGTAGTCGACGGTCGGGCCGGCGACGAGGACGTTGACGTTCGAGCCGAACGGCTTCGGGTCGAGGTTGCCGGTGCTGTCGGACAGCTTGAAGGTGACGATCGGCTTCTGGCCGGGCGCCACGTTGGTGACGGAAAGGATCTCGGCCTTGAGGCCCTTGAGCTGCTTGGACTCCAGCGGGAGGACGTGCGCGCCCTTGACCGACGCGTCGAACTCCTGGCCGCTGTCGGGGATGTGGCAGTTCGCGCACGCGTTGTCGTTCGCCTGGGCCGGGTGGCCGACGCCGGCCGCGAAGTCGATGTCGGCGTGGCAACCGCCGCAGGAGTTGGCGCCGGGCTTCGTGAGGAAGACCGTGCCCTGGGGCTGCTTCGAATCGTGGCAGGCCTCGCAGTTCTGCAGGTAGTAGTTCGGGTAGGTGATCTCGCCGACGTCCTCGAGGTTCGAGGAGTGAATCCGGTGCCAGATCCCCATGTCGAATTCCTGGAGGTTCCCCGCCATGTCGTTCTTGTTATGGCAGAGGGCGCAGGTCTTCGCCTCGCGGTAGTTGCTCCCGTGGCCGACAATCGGGTCGTGGCAGGCATTGCACTTGGCGGTCGTCGTGACGGCCCAGGTCGTCGCCGCGGCGCCGGTGGCCGGGACGAAGTCCTTGAAGACGTTCACGTAGTACGACTTGCCGAGGTAGTCGACCATGTTCCGGTTGCCGGTGCACGCGAGCGTCATCGGCTTGTTCACGTCGAAGTTCGGCATCGTCGCGTTGAACGTGTACTTGTACTTGCCGTTCCCGAGGTCTTCCCACTTGCCCGTGTTGTCGCGGGACGGCATGCCGTTCGAGGTGATGAGGTCGTCGTAGTAGCCGGTCGCGGCGTCCCAGACCGCCGGGATGAACCGGAGGGAGATGACGCCCGGCGTCCTGCCGCCGAGGCGGTCGAGGGGCTGGTCGAACTGGTCGAGCAGTGTGACCTCGACGATCGGCTTCTTGCCGGGCGCCATGTCGGTGACGGTGCCGATGATGACCTTGAGGCCGGGACGGATGAAGTCCATCTGGGCCTCATCCAGGTAGAACTCCTTGTCTGCCGGGGTGTAGATGCTCTCGGTCTTCGGTTCGACCGGAGCCGCCGTCCGTCCACCGGCCCGGGTCTCGGGCGGGATGGACAACGGGAGCGCGAGCGTCCCCGCCGCCAGGACGAACATCAGTCCGCGCTGCAGAAGTGACATGGGATCTCCTCCTTCAAGCCGTTTCGCAGGAAATACTGGGTGTGACGCACATGGGGATCCAACGAATCCACCGGGAATCCTAGGGGGAATCGAGACCGGATAGGAGCGGAAACAGCCCGTCGAAGGCAAAATGATGCACGCGCATCAGCCGCCTAAGTGCCCTGATTCAGAGGTCTTGCGGCCCGTTCTCAGGATGGGGCACAAATAGGGCCCCGGGGCCCGTCCCACCCCGGAAACGGCAGGTCGAAACGGGCCGTGCCCAGTGTCCGGAACTCCTCGTCGAAGCGCCTCTCGAGGTAAGTCGCCCGCCCGCCCCGTGCGACGAGGAGGAGGGTCGAGCCTCGGGTCCCGTAGCCGGGGGCCACGATGAACGGTGACGAGAGGAGGCGTTCGGCGGCGAGGCCGACGCCCGTGTCGGGGAGATCGGCGTCGGGCGCCGGCTCGCGGTCGGCGAGAAGCGCGAACAGCTCCTCCGGGTCGACCGGCGCTCCGTCTTCGAGAAGCCGTGCCAGTCCCGCCGCGACGCGGGAGGTCTTCGGCCAGGGCGTGTCGAGGAGGGCGTTGGAGAGGGCGTGGACGCCCGCTCCGACTTCGCGCGGAGTCCCGTGTGCGTTGGAATGCCACCCGAGCTGGCCGCCCGCTCCTGCCAGGAGGTTGAAGCCGTTCCGACGGACCGGGTCTGCGGCGAGCCTCCCAAGGTGCCGAAGGGGAGGCTCGGTCGATGCGAGGAACCCGACCACGAGCTCTCCCCGCGTGGGCGCCGCAGGGTCGAAGCTCCGCGGGTCGCGGTGGTTCGTCAGCGCCGCGAACCGCCCCGTGGGCGTCACGCCCATCCACGTCCCCCCGGCCGCGCGGTCACGCCCGGCGAGGAGGCGGGCGGGACGCATCCAGAAGGCCGCCGGGTCCGCGGGCCTCGAGAGGTACTCGTCGCGGTTCGCCGCCACGACGAGCGGGAGCGCGGGGTGTGCGTGGAGCCCGAGGACGACGAGGCACACCGGAGCCGCCCAACCGGCTCAGGCGCCGGCGAGGTAGGGACCGGCCCAGGGGAACTCCGCGGCGAAATCGACCTCCGCCGCGGCGAGGAGCTGCCGTTCCCACCGCTCCACCTCCCGCTCCCCCTCCGGCGCGGCGGCGCGGATGCAGCGACGGAAGGCGATCTCGAGGAGCATCTGGTCGGTCCTCGAGAGGGGGCGCTGCAGCGCGTCGACGAGGGTGTGCATCGCCGCGGCGACGCTGCGCGGGACGGCGCGCCGCGCCGCGACGAGGAGGAGGATGTAGGGCTGGCGCAGGTCCTCCGTCTGCTCGAGGTGCGGGGCGCCGGAGAGGAGCGCGGCCTCCTCCTCCTCGAGGCGCGACCAGGCCTCCCAGGCGTTCGCGTTCGCGTCCTTCCAGGCCTGCCGGGCCTCCGCGACCTCGGCTTCCTCGATCGCGGCCAGCTCGGCGACGCCCGGTACCTCGACCTCGGCTGCCTCGAGGCTCGCGCGCTCCTCGGCGACCCGCAGCTCGCGCAGGGCCAGGTGCCTCTCCTCGGCCCGCAGCTTCATGAGCCGCTGCGCGAGCGCCGTCCACCTCTCCTGCAGGGCCTTCTTCTTCAGGAGGTGTTCCCGGCCCCGACGCATGTGGACCCGCAGCGCGACGGTCGCCAGGACGAGCTGCTCGAGGGTGAAGACCGAGGCGAGCTGTCGCGCCGCCACGTCGACGACGTGATACGAGTCGTCGACGAACGCATCGCCCCGGCGGACGATCCGCGGAGCGAGCTCGATTCGCGCGCGGTCGGTCCGGAGCCCGTCGATCGAGATCGGCCGGCTGATGAGGTGCCGCCCCGAAGCGGTCGGATCCCAGTAGCCCGCGCGGCGCTCGGTCGCGGTCATCCGGCCCGGAGGGGCACCGGTCGTCTCGGGAGTGTCCGCCGACCCCGGATCGCGAGGCATCGGCACATGATCGGGAGGCCGCCCCCCAGTTGTAAAGCGGAAACGGGCGCCGTCAGCCTGCGGACGGCTCGGCACGGCCCTCGGGCGCCCACCCCGGAAGGGGGAACCCGCGGTGGCGGAGCAGCTGCCCGACGCGCTCCCGGAGCGGGGCGGGCTCGAGCGGCTTGACGAGGACCTCGTTGGCGCCCGACTGGATTCCGAACGCGTAGCGGCTCCGCTCCAGGCGGTCGGCGGCGAGGACGACCGGGAGCGCGGCCAGGTTCGGCTGCGACTTGATGACGCGCGTGACGTCGAACCCGTCCATCCCCGGCAGGGAGACGTCCATGACGACGAGGTCGGCCGGCTCCTTCACGAGCGATTCGAGGGCTTCGAGGCCGGTCCCGGCCTCGAGGATCCGGCAACCGGCGTCCCCGAGAGCGGCTTTCCAGGCCGACCGGTCCGACGCCACGGCCGAGACGAGGAGGAGCGTGGGAGGGCGCGAAGGCGCTTCGGGAACGGGCGCAGGCGCGGGCGGGGCCGGCGCCGGCGCGGCCGGAACGGGGAGCGGCGCCGGCGCGGTTCGCGGTCCGTACTCGGACGGGAGCGGGCGGCGCGGCGGCGCGGGCGGGGCGGGCAGGATGACCGCCCCGAGGGCGGACTCGAGCTCGGCCATCAGCGCGTCTTCCGCCACGGGGCGGCGAACCGTCCCTTCCCTCGGGGTCGGCGCGGGCTCGACGCCCGCGAGCTCCGCCTCGAAGTCGGCCGCGGTCGGGTAGCGCTTGGCGGGGTCCTTCTTCAGGGCCTTCATCACGACGGCCCGGAGGCCGGCCGGCACGTCCGGTTGCTTCGCGAGCAGGTCCGGCACCGGGTCGTTGATCTGCTTCATCGCGACGGCGATCGGGCTGTCCCCCGTGAAGGGGAGCTGGCCCGTGAGCGCCTCGAAGGCGATGATGCCGATGGAGTAGATGTCGGCCCTCGCGTCGACGGGCCGTCCCGAGGCCTGCTCGGGGGACATGTACTGCGGCGTGCCGAGGATGATCGAGTCGAGCGTGAAGCCGCCGCCGAGGTTCCAGCGGGCCAGGCCGAAGTCGACGATGGCGACGGCGCCGGTCTCGTCGACGATGACGTTCTGGCTCTTCAGGTCGCGGTGGACGATCCCGAGCTCGTGGATCGCCGAGCAGCCCCGCGCGATCTGCCTGAGGATCGGGACCGCGCGTGCCGGAGGGATCCTCCCCTCGTCCCGGATCATCGTCCAGAGGTCCTTGCCCGGGACGAACTCCATGGTGATGTAGGGGTAGGAGCCGCTGAGCCCGAAGTCGTACATGCGCGCGACGTTCGGGTGCTTGATCTTCCGGTTGAGGTTGATCTCGCGCTTGAAGCGGGCCACGACCGCCTCGTCGTCCTTGGCGAGGTCGGGCGAGAGGACCTTGATGGCGACGACCTCGTCCAGCTCGAGGTCACGGGCCTTGTAGACGACCCCGACGCCCCCCTGCCCGAGAGTGCCGATCCACTCGTACCGGGAGACCCCGGCGAAGAACTGCTTCCGGAGCGAATCTGCCTTCATCGGGTGCGTCTCGCTCGCCGAGGATAGTGGGAAACGGACGCGGGATCGACGGGAGTCCCTTCGCCGGGCTCCCGGGTGCCCCTGCCCGGGGCCGTCAGACGGTCCTCATCACCAGGCAGCCGTTCGTCCCGCCGAATCCGAAGGAGTTCGACAGGGCCGCGCGGAGCGGGAGCTCCCGGGCCGCGTTCGGCGTGTAGTCGAGATCGCACTCGGGGTCCGGGGTCGTGTAGTTGATCGTCGGAGGAATCACCCCGTGACGGATCGCGAGCGCGAGAACGCCCGCCTCGTACCCTCCGGCCGCCCCGAGGAGGTGCCCCGTCATCGACTTGGTCGAGGAGACCGGGACCCCCCGGGCCGCCTCCCCGAAGAGACGCTTCAAGGCGATGGTCTCGATGCGGTCGCCGTGGGGCGTCGAGGTGCCGTGGGCGTTCACGTAGCCGATCTCGCCCGCGTCCATCGAGGCGTCCTTCAGGGCGTTGCGCATGACGCGGAACGGCCCGTCGCCGTCGTCGGACGGGGCCGAGATGTGGTGCGCGTCGCCGGACATCCCGTATCCGGCCAGCTCGGCGTAGATGGGAGCCCCGCGGCGGACCGCCTGGCCGAGCTCCTCGAGGACGAGGATCCCCGCCCCTTCCCCGAGGACGAACCCGTCACGGTCGCGGTCCCAGGGGCGCGAGGCGGCCGCGGGATCGTCGTTGCGGGTGGAGAGGGCGCGCATGGCGGCGAAGCCCCCGATCGCGAGGGGCGAGACGACCGACTCGGTCCCGCCGGCGATCATGGCGTCCGCGTCGCCCCGCCGGATGATGTTCACGGCGTCGCCGATGGCGTGGGCCGACGTCGCGCAGGCCGTGACGGTCGCGGTGTTCGGGCCCTTGGCGCCGGTGAGGATCGAGATGAGCCCGGAGGACATGTTCGCGATGAGGCCCGGGATGAAGAAGGGGCTGATGCGCCGCGGGCCCTTCTCGAGGAGGACGCTGTGGGTCTCCTCGATGAGGGGCAGCCCGCCGATGCCCGAGCCGATGCAGACGCCCACCGCCTCCGCGTTCTCCTCCGTGATCTCGAGGCCCGATTCCGACATCGCCTCCTTCGCGGCCGCGACCGCGTAGTGGACGAACGTGTCGAACTTCTTGATCTCCTTCCGATCGAGGAAGAGGGACGCGTCGAAGCCCTTCACCTCCCCCGCGATCCGGCAGGCGAAGTCCTTCGCGTCGAACCGCGTGATCGGGCCGATGCCCGACCGCCCCGCGAGGAGGGCGTCCCAGTTCTCCTTCGCGGTCAGTCCGACGGGCGAGACGAGACCGATTCCGGTGACGACGACCCGGCGACGGCCCCGGGCGTCGAGGGGATCCAGCCGGGCCGTCACGCGGGGCTCAGGCAGGCTTGGCGTGCGACTCGATGTACGAGACGGCGTCCTTGACCCTCTGGATCTTCTCGGCGTCCTCGTCCGGGATCTCGATGCCGAAAGCTTCCTCGAAGGCCATCACGAGCTCCACGGTGTCGAGCGAGTCGGCGCCGAGGTCGTCGACGAAGCTCGCGTCGGGCTTGACCTCTTCGGCCTGCACCCCGAGCTGCTCGACGATGATGCTCTTTACCTTTTCCTCAATCGAGTTCGACATTCCATTCCTCCCTCAGTGTGGCGGAAACCGACGGATTCTCCCCGGCTTTCCCGCCGAATTCAAGCGCGCGCAAGCCTCTCTCCCGTCAGGGGATGAGGAGGCCGCCGCTGACGTTGATCGTGGTCCCCGTGACGTACGAGGCCAGGTCGGAGACGAGGTAGAGGACCGCGCCGGCGACGTCCTCCCCCGTTCCGAGCCGGCCGAGGACGATCTTCCCGGCCAGGGCCTTGCGCTGCTCTTCGGAAAGCGCGGCCGTCATCGGGGTCTCGATGTAACCCGGCGCGACGACGTTCACCGTGATGCCCCGCGACCCGATCTCGCGGGCGAGAGACAGGGTGAAGCCGACCACGCCCGCCTTGGCGGCGGCGTAGTTGGCCTGGCCCGCGTTGCCCATCAGGCCGACGACCGACCCGACGGTCACGATCCGGCCGGCGACCCGCTTCTTCATCATCAGCTTCACGGCCTCCTGCGTGACGAGGAAGACGCCGGTCAGGTCGGTCGAAAGGACCCGGTCCCAGCTCTCCTTCGACATCCGGAGGAGGAGGCCATCGTCGGTGATCCCGGCGTTGTTCACGAGGACGTCGAGCTTTCCGTGCCGCTCGGCGATCCCCCGGAAGACCTCCGAGACGGACGCCGGGTCGGCCACGTCGAGGCGGACGGCCTCCGCGGTCCCGCCCCCCTCGACGATGGAGGCGGCGACGGCGGCGGCCTTCTCCTCGCTCCGGGCCGCGACGACGACGGCCGCTCCGGCGGCGGCGAGGCGGCGGGCGATCGACTCGCCGATCCCCTGCGAGGCCCCGGTGACGAGCGCGGTCTTCCCTTCGAGCGTGACGACGTGCGGCATCGGTCCCCTCCCGGTCAGTCTTCCACGAGATCGGCGGCCGTGCCGCCGGAGACGGAAAGAAAGTCGGCGCCGCTCATCTCGAGCTGGACGCCCCGTTGCCCGGCCGAGCAGAGGAGCCTCGGGAGGGGCGCCGCGGCCTCGTGGACGAAGAGAGGCATCGCCTTCCTCATCCCGAACGGCGAGCACCCCCCCTTGACGTAGCCGGTCAGCCTCTCCATCTCCTCGGGCGAGACCATCGCCACGGTCCGGTTCCCGGAGACGCGCGCCAGCTTCTTCAGCGAGAGGCGCGTCCCGGTCGGGATCACGGCGGCGAGGGGGCCGGTCCGGTCTCCCTTGGCGACGAGGGTCTTCCAGACCTCTCCCGGCGGGACCCCCAGCTTCTCGGCCGCCTCCTCCGCGGTGAAGTCCGCCGCGGCGAAGGTGCGAAGCGAGTAGGCGGCCTTCCGCGCGTCGAGGACGCGCGTGGCGTTCGTCGTGGTCTTCGCGGTCATCCGGCGAGGAGCTTCCTCACGCCCTCGGCGTCGGACGTCGTCCTCACGGGCCAGTCCTTCGCGATCCGCTTCGCGAGCCCGGAGAGGACCGTGCCGGGACCGACCTCGACCGCCCCGTCGGTGTCGCGGGCGAGGCGCTGCACCGTCTCGACCCAGCGGACGGGCGAGCAGACCTGCCGGCGCAGCGCCTCGCGGGCCTCGGCGCCCGAGAGGTTCGCCAGGACGTCGACGTTCGTGACGACGGGGACCGCGAGGTCCGCGAACGGGGCCGCGTCGAGGAAGGGCGAAAGCTCCTCCTCGGCCGGCTTCATGAGCTCGCAGTGGAACGGGGCCGAGACCGGCAGCGGCAGGACCCTCTTCGCTCCCCTCTGCCGGAGGAGCTCCGACGCCTTCGCCACGGCGTTCGCCGTCCCCGCGATGACGGTCTGCTCGGGGGAGTTGAAGTTCGCGGCGGAGACGACCTCCCCGGTCGCGGCCGCGGTCTCGGCGCAGGCCGCCGCGACGGCCGGGCCGTCGAGGCCGATGACCGCCCCCATGGCGCCCTGGCCGGCCGGGACCGCCTGCTGCATGAACGTGCCGCGCCGGTGGACGAGGACGACCGCGTCCTCCAGCGTGAGCGCCCCGGCCGCCACGAGGGCCGACCACTCGCCGAGGGAGTGCCCGGCGAGGAGGGACGGGGAGAGCCCGCCCGCCTTCAGGACCTCGAAGACGGCGACGGAGTGGACGAGGATCGCGGGCTGCGTCACGGCCGTGAGCTTCAGCTCCTCGTCGGTCCCGTCGAACGAGACGCGGGAGATCGAAAGGCGGAACGGGGCGAGGGCGTCGTCGGCCCGTTCGTAGACGGCCCGGGCCTCGGGGAAGGCCGCGGCGAGGTCGCGCCCCATCCCTGCGGCCTGCGAGCCCTGCCCCGGGAAGAGGAAGGCGAGGCCGGCCACCGCTACCACCTCACCAGCGCCGCGCCCCAGGTGAGGCCCGCGCCGAACGCGGTGAAGAGGATCAGGTCGCCGCGCTTGACGCGTCCGTCCCGGGCGGCCTCGTCGAGGGCGATCGGGATGGAGGCGGCGCTCGTGTTGCCGTAGCGCTCGATGTTCACGATGCAGCGTTCTCGGGGGATCCCGAGCCGCTCGCCGACCGCCTGGATGATCCGGTCGTTCGCCTGGTGCGGGAGGAGCCAGGAGACCTCGGACGGCTCGAAACCGCTCTCGTTCAGCACGTCCTTGCAGACCTCGACCATCGAGCGGACCGCGAGCTTGAACGTCTCACCGCCCATCATCTTGATGAAGGGGAGGCGCTGCTCGAGCGTCTCCGGCCGGTTCGGCGGGCTCGACGAGCCGCCCCCGGGCATCTGGATGAACTGGGCCCCTTCGCCGTCGCTTCGGATCGTCGAGGCGAGGACGCCCCGGTCGGACTTCGTGGCGCGCAGGATCGTGGCGCCGGCGCCGTCGCCGAACAGGACGCACGTGGCGCGGTCGGTGTAGTCGGTGTACCGCGTCAGGAACTCGGCGCCCAGAAGCAGGATGTTCTTCGCCTTCCCGGCCTGGACGAGGCCGTCGGCGATGTGGAGCCCGTAGAGCCAGCCCGAGCAGCCGGCGTTCAGGTCCCACGCGGCGGCCTTCCTGGCCCCGAGCTTCTGCTGGACGAGGCAGGCGACCGCCGGGATCGGCTGGTCCGGGGTCACCGTGGCGATGACGACGGCGTCGAGGTCCTTCGCCGCGAGGCCCGCGTTCTCGAGGGCCTGCGTCCCGGCCGCGACGCAGAAGTCGGACAGGGTCTCCCCCTCGGCCGCGATGTGCCGCTCGCGGACCCCCGTGCGCGTCGTGATCCACTCGTCCGACGTGTCGACGAGCTTCTCGAGGTCGGCGTTCGTCAGGACCTTCGCGGGTACGGCCCGGCCCGTGCCGGCAATGGCGGCGTGAAACATCTCCCTGCTCCTCTCGTCAGCGGGCGGGCGCGAGCGTCGCCAGCTCGCGGGCCTTGGCGCGGATCTTCTCGGGGATTCTGCGCCTGGCGTACTCCTGGAGGGCCTTGATCCCGTTCCTCACGGCGTGGGCGTTGGAGCTGCCGTGCCCGATGACGACGGCCCCCCTCACGCCGAGGAGCGGCGCACCTCCGTACTCGGTGTAGTCGAGCCTCTTCCTGAACGAGCGGAACGCGTCTCTCGACAGGAGGAACCCCATGGATGCCTGCAGGCTCCGCGAGATCTCCTGCTTCAGAGCCGCCTCGACGAGGCGGGCGAGGCTCTCCGAGGTCTTCAGGACGACGTTCCCCGTGAAGCCGTCGGTCACGATGACGTCGACGTCGACGTTCCCACCGTAGACGTCCCGCCCCTCGCAGTTGCCGACGAAGTTGAGGCCCGACCTCCGGAGGACACCGAAGACCTCGCGGGTCGTTCCGGTCCCCTTCTCGTCCTCCTCTCCCACGGACAGGAGACCGATCTTCGGCTTCGCGATCCCCAGGACCTCCTGGGCGTAGAAGTGGCCCATCAGCGCGAACTCGAGGTAGTGCTCCACCCGGCAGGAGACGTTCGCCCCCACGTCGAGCAGGAGCCGCCGCCGGCCGAGGCCCGGCAGGGCCGCGGCGAGGGCGGGCCGGTCGATCCCCTCGACGACGCCGAGGACGGCGCGGGCCGTCACCATGGCCGCCCCGGTGTGCCCGGCGGTGAAGAAGCCGTCGGAGGCTCCGCTCTTCACGAGCTCGGCGGCGACCCTCACCGAGGCCCGGGGCTTCCTGCGGAGCGCGGTCGTGGCGGGCTCGTCGAACCCGACGACGTCCTCCGCGTCCGCGAACCCCACCCGGCTCCCCCGGTAGCTCGTCGCCAGGAGAAGAGCTTCCAGCTCCCGCCGTCGCCCCACCAGAAGGAGGTCGAGGCCGAAATCGACGGCGGCCGCGACGGCTCCTTCAACGATGGCACGGGGGGCGTTGTCTCCCCCCATCGCGTCGACGGCGAGGGTCATTCCGGGCGCGGCTCGGAGGCCGCGTTCAGCTCTTCTGGTTGCCGGCTGTGATCTCGCGGCCGCGGTAGTGGCCGCAGTCGGGGCAGACGCGGTGGGGGGTCTTCGTCGCTCCGCAGCTCGTGCACTTCGAGAGCCCCGGCTCCTGGAGGAAGTCGTGCGCCCTCCGCAGGTCGCGGCGGGTCTTGCTGTGGCGGTGTTTCGGGTTCGGCATTTCAGCTCACCTCTGGGGTTCGTTTCGTGTCCCGGGAGCGCCTCGCGGCGCCGTCGCTCGCGGCCGCCTCAGGCGAGGAGCGATTTCAGCTTCGCGAGCCTCTCGTCGCCTTCGTCGCGGCAGTCGCAGGGTGCCTGGTTCCGGTCGGACCCGCAGCGCGGGCAGAGCCCCCGGCAGTCGGGCCGGCAAAGCGGCTTCATCGGGAGCTCCAGCTGGAGCTGCTCCTCGACGAGCGGGTCGAACGGCACGACGAACTCGTCGTACCAGACGACGTCGAGGTCGCTCGCCGTCAGCTCGGTCTCCTCGTCGGTGGGCCGCCGATGGGCCGGGGCGAAGACCCACGAGACCTCGCTGCGGCGCGAGAAGGCGACCGGGGCGAGGCAACGCGCGCAAGCGACCTGTCCGGCGACCTCGAGCTCGCCCGTCAGGACGAAGCCCGGGTCCGCCTTCTGGAGCGTGCCCGAGAAGCCCACCGGCTGGAGCGAAAGGAGCTCGGGCCGCTCGAGCCGTCCCGCGGGGACCTCGAGGCGGTGTGAAAGAGCCACGGGCGCTTCCAGCGCCTCTTCCAGATTCAGTTCCATCTCGACCCCTCCTCGCGGAGGGTCGGTGAGTGTAGCACGCGCTCCCGTCCTCTCGGGGGAACCCGTCGAGGGGCCGTCCCGGGCCGGTGGGGGCCCTCGCGCCCGCGATACGATGACCCGGATGCGCATCGCCGTCGACGCCCGCTCGCTCTCCGGCGAGAGGACTGGCGTCGGGCGGACGCTCGAGGGGCTCTACGAGGCCTTCGTGCGCCTCTTCCCCGCCGATTCGGTCGTCCTTCTCTCTCCCCGCCCCGTGGTCCTCCCGGCCGGGCTCGAGGGACGGGTCGAGGTGAGGCCGCCTGCGAAGCCGCGGCTTCCCGGGACGATCTGGCTCCAGGCCGTCGCCCCCTTCGAGGCGGCGAGGGCCGGGGCCGACCTCTTCCACGGGCCGCTGGGCATCCTGCCCCTCGCCGGACCGCTTCCCGGCGTCGCGACGGTCCACGATCTGACGCCCCTCCTCTTCCCCGAGTGGCACGACCGGAGAAACGTGGCGGGATTCGCTCCGCTCCTCCCCGCCACCGTGAGGCGGGCCGCCCGCGTCCTCTGCGTCTCCAAGGCGACGCTCGCCGACCTCCTCGCGGCCTGCCCGGAGGCGGACGGGAAGGCCTTCGTCGTCCCGAACGGCCTCGTTCCTCCGCCGGCCACCGAGGACGGCCCCCCGCCGCACCCCCGCCCCTTCGTCCTCTCGCTCGGGACCCTGGAGCCGAGGAAGAACCACGAGAGGCTCGTGGCGGCGATGGAGTCGATCTGGGACCGCCGGCCGGACTTCCCGGACCTCGTCCTCGCCGGGGGCGACGGCTGGGGAATGCCCGGGTTCCGGGAGGGGCTCTCCAGGTCCCGGCACGCCGGCCGCATCGCGCGGCTCGGGTGGGTCGCGGCCGGACAGGCGGCGGCCCTCCTCCGGGGGGCCCGCCTCCTCGCCTACCCGAGCCTCTACGAGGGATTCGGCCTCCCCGCCCTCGAGGCGATGGCCGAGGGGATCCCGGTCGTCGCGTCGTCCTCGTCATCGCTTCCCGAGGTCGTCGGCGACGCGGGCCTCCTGCCCGACCCGCTCGACACCGGCGCGATCGCCGCGGCGATCGAGAAGGCGAACGACGACGACGCGTTCCGTGCCGAGGCCCGGCGCCGGGGGCCGGAGCGGGCGGGCCTCTTCACCTGGGAGGGCGCCGCGCGCCGGACGCGCGCCCTCTTCCGGGAGGCGCTCGGGTGACGCGCCTTCGCGTCGCCCTCGACGCCCGCAAGCTGAAGGACTTCGGCATCGGGACCTACGTCCGCGGCCTCCTCGGCGCCGCCGCGGCCCGGGGAGAGCAGGACCTCGTGGCGCTCGTCGCGACGGGCGACGAAGGGCTCCTCCCCTCCGGCGTCGAGGCGATCCGCTGCGACGCCCCCGGGTACTCCCTCGCAGAGCTCGTCGCGGTGAGGCGTGCGCTGGCCCGCGCCCGCTGCGACGTCTTCCACGCCCCGCACTACGTCGTGCCGCTCTCCCCCCCCCGGGCGACGGTCGTGACCGTCCACGACCTGATCCACCTGAAACGGCCGGAGCACGGCTCGATCGCAAAGCGCACGTACGCGACGACGATGCTCGGGCGAGCCCTCCGCGTGGCCCGCGTCGTCCTGACCGTCTCGGAAGCCGCCCGCCGCGACCTCGCCGATTTCGCCCCGAGGCACGCCGCGAAGGTGCGGGTCGTCCCGAACGGCGTCGAGGACCGGTTCCTCGCGGGCATCCCGGCGGAGGAGATCGAGCGGGTGCGGCGCGCCGCCGGCCTCGAAGGGCCCTACGTCCTCTTCCTGGGAAACGACAAGCCGCACAAGAACCTCGAGGGGCTCTTCTCCGCTTTCGCGCGGGTCGCGGAGGCCGGCCTTCCCCACCGCCTGGTCCTCGCCGGCGGCGCCGACGAGAGGCAGGAGGCCCGCTCGGCCGCGGCCGGCGCGGCGGGAATCGCCGCGCGCCTCGTCGACCTCGGCGTCGTCCCCGAGGCCGACGTCGGCCCCCTGCTCGCCGGCGCCGCGCTGCTCGCGATGCCCTCGTTCCTCGAGGGCTTCGGCCTTCCCGTCCTCGAGGCGCAGGCGGTCGGGACGCCCGTCGTCTGCTCCGACCGGGGCGGGCTGCCGGAGGCGGCCGGCGACGCGGCGCTCGTCGTCCGCCTCGAGGATCCGGGCGCCCTGGCGAAGGCTCTCGTCCGGGTCCTCGCCGATCCCGGCCTCGCGGAGAGGCTCTCGGCCCGCGGCCGGGAGCACGCCCGCTCCTTCACGTGGGACGCCGCGTACCGGGAGGTCTCTGCGGCCTGGCGCGACGCGGCGGAGGGGACTTGAGGGTCGCCCTCGTCCACGACTGGCTCACGGGTACGCGCGGGGGGGAGAAGGTCCTCCTGGCGCTGGCCCGGCTCTTCCCCGGGGCGCCGCTCTTCACGCTCTTCCACTTCCCCGGGTCGGTCCCCCCCGAGATCGAGGACAGGCCCGTGACGACGACCTGGCTCCAGCGTCTCGTCTCCCCCGACCGCGACTACCGAGCCCTCCTCCCTCTCTACTTCCTCGCCGCCGAGAGCTGGGACCTTTCGGGCTTCGACCTCGTCGTCTCCACGTCTCACTGTGTCGCCAAGGCCGCCAGGCGCGGCCCGGACGGGTTCCACCTCTGTTACTGCCACACGCCCGTCCGGTACCTGCACGACCAGTTCGACGACTACCTGAGGGGGCGGGGACCGCTCGTGAAAGCCGCCGCACGGCTCGTCCGGGCGCCCCTCCGGGCCCGAGACGTCGCGACCGTCCCGCGAGTCGACGCGTTCCTCGCCAACTCGGAGAACGTGAAGGAGCGGATCGCGCGGATCTACGGCCGCACGTCGTCGGTCGTCCCGGCCCCGGCCGACACCGGGTTCTACACGCCCGGCCCGCACCCGCGCCCGCGGTCCGGGCTCCTCGTCGTCTCCGCGCTCGCCCCCTACAAGCGCCTCGACGACGCCCTCGGAGCCTCGGCCCGCCTCGGCCTCCCGCTCACCATCGCTGGGTTCGGCCCCGAGGAACGGCGCCTGCGCGCGCTCGCGGGCCCGAACGTGAGCTTCGCCGGGTCGCCGTCCGACGAGGAGCTCCGCGAGCTCTACCGCTCCGCGGAGCTCGTCCTGATGCCGGGCGAGGAGGACTTCGGCATCGTCCCCCTCGAGGCGCAGGCCTGCGGAACACCCGTCGTCGCCCTCGGGAAGGGGGGGGCCCTCGAGACCGTCGTTCCCGGCGTGACCGGCGTCCTCTACGCCGAGCCCGGGGCCGGGGCGCTCGCGAAAGCCGTCGAGCGGGCCCGCGAGACCCGCTTCGACAGGGAGGCTCTCGTCGCGAACGCCCGGCGTTTCTCGGGGCCCGCGTTTAGGACCCGCTTCCTCGAGGCGGCACGTACGGCCCTCGCCGCGGCCGGGCGCGAGGACCTCGCAGCGGCGCTCCCCTCCGCGGACCCGTAGAATCCGCCGGGAGACTCCGTGATCCAGCAGCAGGCCCGGCGCCTCCAGGGCGTGTTCCTCGCATCCGACGTCGCGGCCACGTGCACGGCGCTCCTCGCCGCCTACGTCGTCCGCTTCGAAACCGTGTGGCCCATCCCCCTCGGGCCGCAGCCGCTCGGGAACTACGCCGCCCTCCTTCCGGTCATCGCCGTCCTCTGGCCCGTCGTCTTCTACTTCCATCGCCTCTACCAGCTCCGGCGCGACCGCTCCACCATCGACGAGGCGCTCGCCATCGTCATGGCCGCCTCGCTCGCGACGCTCCTCCTGGTCGGCTTCCTCTCGTTCCAGCGCGCCTGGTCTTTCAATCGCCCGCTTCTCGTCCTCTTCCTCCTCCTCGACATCCTCCTCGTCTCGCTCGGGCGGTTTGCCATCTGGCGCTACCTCGAGAAGGTGTGGACGGCGGGGGTCGGCGTCCGAAGGGCGCTCGTCGTCGGGGCCGGCGACACGGGGCGGGCCGTCGCCGACAAGCTCCTCGACCACCCGGCGATGGGCATGAAGCCCGTCGGCTTCGTCGACGACGCCCCGGAGAAGCACGGGGAGTCGTACCGCGGCCTGCCCGTCCTCGGAACGACTCGGGACGTCCGCGCGCTCCTCGAGACGCACGGGGTCGACACGATCTTCCTCGCCCTGCCGGTCGACGCCTACCGGACGATGCTCGGCATCCTCAAGGACGTCGGGAACGAGATGGTCGACATCCGGTTCGTCCCCGACCTCTTCCAGTTCGTCACCTTCAAGGCGGGCGTGGAGGACTTCGACGGCCTGCCGGTCATCAACCTGACCCAGCGCCCGCTCGAGGGCTGGAACTCGCTCGTCAAGAGGACGATGGACGTCGTCCTCTCGGCCGGCGGCCTCGTCGTCCTGGCGCTCCTCCTGCCGTTCGTCGCCCTGGCCATCTGGCTGGAGGACCGGGGGCCGATCTTCTACACCCAGGAGCGGATGGGGCTCGACGGGCGGCTCTTCCGGATCCTCAAGTTCCGCTCGATGAGGGTCGGCGCCGAGGAGGGGACGGGCGCCGTCTGGGCGAAGGAGGGCGACTCGCGACGAACGCGCGTCGGGGCCTTCCTGAGGAGCACCTCCCTCGACGAGGTGCCGCAGCTCGTGAACATCCTGATGGGCGACATGTCGCTCGTCGGCCCGCGCCCCGAGAGGCCCGAGTTCGTCCGCGAGTTCAAGGAGAAGTTCCCCCAGTACATGCTCCGGCACCGCGTGAAGGCGGGGCTGACGGGCTGGGCCCAGGTCCACGGCTGGCGCGGGAACACCAGCCTCTCGAAGCGGATCGAGTACGACCTCTACTACATCGAGAACTGGAGCCTCGCCCTCGACCTCCAGATCCTCTGGAAGACGGCGACGCGCGGCTTCCGGGACGAGAACGCGTACTGACGCGCCATCCGGCGGGTCGGGTCCGGTGCCAAGGTCCGGTGCCAGGCGTGCAATCGTGTATTGTTTTCAACAATACACGATTGCACGCCTGGCACCGGGGTCTTCTCCTAACGGGCGACGACGCGGATCGTCCCCTTGTAGGTCTCCGCCGTCAGGCGCGGGGCGCCCGGCGCGTTCTCGACCTCGACCCGGACGCTCCCTCGCTTCCCGGGCTTCTCGCGCAGGTCGACGCGGGCGCCCTTCGGCAGGACGAGCTCGATCTCGCCCTTGTACGTCTCGGCGCGGAGCTCGCCGGAGACCCGGTCGAGCTCGGCGACGACATCCCCCTTGTAGGTCTCGACCTCGAGCGGGCCCTCGAGGCCCTTCAGGCGTACGGTCCCCTTGTAGCTGTCGACCGAGACGGCCCCGCGCACCCCTTCGACAGAGATGCGCGACTTGTAGTCCTCCACCTCGAGCGAGGCGCCGCGGGGCACGCGGATCTCGTAGTCCACGAAGGGGCGGTTCCCGCAGTCTCCGGGGAAACCGAACCTCACCTTCGGCAGGTCGTCGTAGTCCGAGACGACCCTGACTTCCCTTCCTCCCCCTTCCACCCTCACGCGCGTCCTCGCGACGAGGTCGGCGGACTCGTCGCAGTCCCCGTCCGGGGAGACGACGGCGCGCACGGAGACCTCCTCGCGGTCCCATGCCCAGACCGTCACACGTCCCTTGTAGGTGTCCACGGAGAGGCGCCCCTCCGCGGCGAGGGGTCGGGTCTCGTCGATGGCCTTCGAAGGGGCCTCCACCGCGAGGGCGGGACCGGAAACGAGCACGGAAGCGGCAAGAGTCAGGGCAGCGGCACGGAGCATGGTTCCTCCTTCGGCTCTTCTCACCTCTCCGATACGCGCGCGGGGTGAGCCGGGTTCCGCCGTCAGGTCGAGGCGGGGCGGGAACGGACCTCGCGCAGGAGCCCGTCGAGCCGCCGCACCTCGTCCGGGGACGTCGGGCGGCCCCCGAACGACTCCGCCACGTAGGACCGGACGATCTCCCGCGAGGCCTTGCCCGCCCCGAGGAGGTCGGCCGAGGCGAGCGTCTCCGACGGAGCCGAGGCGGGCGTCAGGTCGGCGCCGCGGCGCCTCAGCGCCCTCTGGAGCTTGCGGTAGGCCCCCGCGGCCGGGGGGAGGCCCCGGGGCCCGAACCCGCCCCTCGGGCCGAAGCGACGCGCCAGGAGAAGCGCCGACGCCGCGGCCGCGAGGGCGAGGAGGCCGAGGACCACGCGCGAAAGGACGCCCCCGGCCGCCAGGTCGCGCAGGTCCTGCGCCAGCGCGCGGAACCCGGCCTCGGCCGCCTCCGCGCCTTCCCGGACGAGGCGGGCCAGGGTGGCCTGGTCGGCCTCGGCAAAGCCGAGCACGTACCGGCCGTAGAGGAACTCGAGGTTCTCGAAGAACTGCCCCGCCTTCCTGAGGAGGTCGACGTTCGTCACGCCCGGCCTTCCCGCGGGAGGCGTCGGGTCGAACGCGACCCAGCCGAGGCGCGGGCCGCACCAGGCCTCGACCCACGCGTGGGCATCCCTGCCCCGGACGAGGTAATAGGAGCCGAAGGGGCCGCGCTCGCCCCCCGCGAAGCCGGTCACGAGGCGCGACGGGATGCCGTGCTCGCGCAGGACGAGGGCCATCGCCGTCGCGAACGTCTCGCAGTGCCCCGCCTTCCGGAGCGTGAGGAACTCCTCGACGGCGTTCGGGCCCCACGGGGCGGAGTCGTCCGAGTAGAAGAAGCGCGAGGCGAGGTGCTGCTCGAGCCGGGATGCGAAGGCGAGCGGGCTGCCGGCCGGGTCGACGCCCGCGGCCGCCTCGCGGCCGAACGAGAGGAGCGTCTCCGAGCCCGGCGGCTCCCGCGAGGCGTCCCCCTCCTCCGGCGGCGCGAAGTCGACCGCGGGCTCCGGTCCGCTGAGGACGTCGAGCCGCAGGAGCGGAGGAGGGTCGACCATGAGGTGCAGGTTGCCGTCGTCGTCCCGGAGGAGCGGCATCGCCCCGTAGCGGCGCAGGACCTCGGGCGCGGCGGCTCCGGAGATCGCCGTCACCGGGTACGGAAGGAAACGGACCCCGAGCGGCACGATCTCGAGGGAGAGCCGGTGGAGAGGCCGGGGGGCTCCTCCCCCGGGCGGCCGGAGCGAAAGCCGCTCGCCCTCGCGGAGGGCGACGATGCCTCCCTCCCCGCGAGGCCTCCTCCAGACGCCGTCGACGAACCGGGTGTGGGCGACGAGCCGGATCCTGAGGAACGGCGAGGCGTCGCTCACCGGCCCCTCCTCCACGGCGACGCGGATGAAGACCTTGTCGCTCTGCCGGAGCCGGCCGTAGAGATTCGTGTCCACCGTCTCGGAGAACCCGGTGTCTCCCGCCTCCCCTGCGGGGAGGCCCTGGATGTAGGAGGACTTCAGGCGCGGCAGGAGGACGAACAGGGGGACTCCGAGGGCGAACGCCGCGGCCAGCGACGACGCGACGGCGCGCCGGACCGGGAGCTCGCGCGCCCTCTCGTCCCGCCGCCACTCGTCCGGGGCGGCCGCGAGGTCCCTCCAGAGCGCCCAGCGGGAAAGGAGCGGCCAGGCGACGGCCGCGTAGACCGCGAGGAAGAGGAGGATCGTCGAGTGCGTGGAGGTCGCCATCGAGGCGACGAGCAGGAACGTGGCGAGCGCGAGGGCGACCGAGAAGTCGCGTTCGCGCTTCACGGAGGCGAGCTTGAGGACCGCCGTGAAGAGGAGGATGTGGAGGGCCGTCCTGAGGAGCGACCGGCCGCCGAACCGGAACCCGAACCAGAAGAGCGCGAGGAACGCGACGCCGGCGAGGTTCAACCAGCGGTCGGCGAGGCAGGGAATCCGCCCGGCGCGGACGAACGCGAGGAGGATTCCCAGGACCCCGAGGTAGAGAAGGAGGACCACTGGCGCGAGCGTGTCCCCGAAGGCGAGAGGGATCGGCCCGAGGGCGGCGAGGGTCCCGGCCGCCAGGATCCGCTCGCGGCGGAACGGGAGGAGCGACGGGTCCGGCTTCGGCTTGCCCATCGTCAGGCCGCCGCCCGGACACGGTAGAGCGCGACGCCCGGCGGAAGCGCGAGGGGCGGCGGTTCCCCGCTCCCCGCCTCGGCGAGGGCGAGGGCCGTCAGCACCGTCGTCCGGTGGAGCGGCCCCATCGCCGGCGGCACGAAGAGCTCCCCGCACAGGAGGCCGACCCGCTCGCCTCTCGAGAGGAACCTCAGGACGAGGCCCGCAGCCTCCCGCACGGCCTCCTCGAAGGCGGCGTCCCAGTCCGGCCCCGCCGTGGCGGGTCGGGAGGCCTCGAGATGGACCACGATCTCGCGCCCGAGCTCGGACGCCCGCTCCTTGACGATCGGCCTCCCCTGCCGGGCCGTCTGCGGCCAGTGGATGTCGCGCGGGTCGTCCCCCGGCACCGCCTCCCTCAGCTTCAGGACTTCCGCGCCGCGCCCCTTCCGGCGCGGGTCGATCCCGTCGTCCACCGCCTCGCGCGCCTCCGGGGGCGGGAAGGACGCGGCCTGCGGGCTCGGGAAGACGATCCGCTCCTCGTTCACCGGGTGCAGGCGCCCCTTCCGGAAGAGGCCGATCGGGTACCCGCTGAAGAGGAGGATCGACTCGACCTTGTGGCGGCCCCGCCGCGGGAAGACGAGGTCGACGCCGCGCTCGGCCTCGTCCCCGGGGAGCAGGCGAGGGAAGAGGAGCGGGGCCGCCTTGCCCGAGACCTTCACGAGGAGGGCGCTCTTCGGGCGCTTCGCCCGGTTCCTGAGGCGGACCCGGAAGCGGACCGGCTCGCGCGCGAAGACCTCGGCGGGTCCGTCGAGGGAGACGTCGACTTCCTCGACGTTGCGCCGCGAAACGACGCCCGAGACGACGAGGACGCCGAGGAGGAGCGAAAGAAGGATGTAGAGGCCGTTGTTCCCGGTGTTCGTCGCGCCGATGGCGACGACGAGCGTCGTGAGGACGAAGCCGAGGCCGAGGTTCGTGACTCGGACGAGGATCGCCTGGTCCCAGGGGACCTTCAGCCGGAGCCTCAGGACCGACAGCTTCACGGCGTCCCGGCCTCCCCGCCTCAGAGCGGGACGGCCACCTCGTCCAGGATCTTCTGGAGGGCCTCTCTCTCCCGCCGGCCGGCTCCCGTCCCCTCGTAGCGCCCGGTGGCGCTCGCGAGGATCCGGTGGGCGAGGACGGCCGGGGCGATCTTCTTCACGTCGTCGGGGGTGGCGAAGGGCCGCCCCGCGACGAGGGCGTGGGCCTGCACCGCGCGGAAGAAGCCCTGCGCCCCGCGGGGGGAGACGCCGAGGACGAGGTCCCGGCTGGCGCGCGTGCGCTGGACGATCGCCATCACGTAGTCGAGGAGCTTGTCGGCGACGGCGACGTCGGCCACCGCCTCCTGCGCCTGCCTCAGCTCGGACAGCGTCAGGACCGGGTGCACGGCGCCGAGGGCGCGGTCGGCGCCCCCCGAGATCAGGAGGCGGCGTTCCTCGTCGGCGGCCGGGTAGCCGAGCGCGATGCGCATCAGGAATCGGTCGAGCTGCGACTCGGGGAGCGGGTAGGTCCCGAGGTATTCGATCGGGTTCTGCGTCGCCAGGACGAGGAAGGGCTCGGGGAGGGGGCGGGTCTCGCCGTCCACCGTCACGCTCCGCTCGTTCATCGCCTCGAGGAGGGCCGACTGGGCCTTCGGCGTCGCCCGGTTGATCTCGTCGGCGACGAGGATCGGCGTGAAGACCGGGCCCGGGTGGAACTCGAACGACTGCGACTGCTGGTTGAAGATCGTCAGCCCGAGGATGTCGGAGGGGAGCGTGTCGGGCGTGAACTGGAGGCGGTGGACGCCGAGGCCGAGCGCCCGGCCGAGCGCCATCGCGAGCGTCGTCTTCCCCACCCCCGGGACGTCCTCGATCAGGAGGTGCCCGCGGGAGAGGAGGCAGACGACCGCGTGCTCCACGGCGACGGCGGGCCCGCGGTAGACCGTCCGCACCGTGGAGACGAGGCGCGCGACCGCCGGGAGGGCCCCCTCGGGAACCGCCGCGCTCACTTGCGCGCCTCCGCCAGGCTCTTCTCCACGCTGGTACGAAGGAGGTCCGACGCCCCGCGCTTCATCACGAGGAGGCCGTCGGGAGAGTCGATGACGACGACATCCGAGAGACCGAGGAGGCGCACGGGGCGGTCGCCCGCCAGGACGAAGTTCCCCGTCCCGCCTTCCTCGACCGCCGGGCCGGAGAGGACGGACCGACCGGGAGCGCCGCCGCGGAACTCGAACACCGCCTCCCACGAACCGAGGTCGCTCCAGCCGCAGTCCGACGGGACCGTCCTCACCGCCGCTGCCTTCTCCATGACCGCGTAGTCGATCGAGACCGACCGGCAGGCGCGGAAGGCGGCGTCGAACCCGTCGCCGTCGCCCGCGATGCGGGCCGCGTGCGCCGCTCGCATCGACGCGAGGACCTCGGGGCAGAGGCGCTCCATCTCGGAAAAGAGGAGCCGGACGGAGAAGGCGAATATCCCCGCGTTCCAGTAGTGGTTCCCCGACGCCGCGCAGCGCTCGGCCTCGGCGAGCGGCGGCTTCTCGACGAAGCGGACGACCTCGCGAACGCCGGGCGACGTCTCCCTCCCCGCCTCGAGGTAGCCGAAGCCGGTCTCCGGGCGGGAGGGCGGGATGCCGAGCGTCAGGAACGCGTCGCCCGCCCGGGCGCTCTCGACAGCCAGCGAGAGGGCCCGGTGGAACTCGACCGCGTCCTTCACGGCCTGGTCCGACGGGAGGACCACGAGGACGGCGTCGGGGTCCTCGTCGGCGACCGCGAGCGCCGCCAGGGCGATGGCCGGCGCGGTGTTCCTTCGCTCCGGCTCGAGGACGAGCCGGAGCGCCGGAAGGCCGGGAAGCTCCCGAAGCAGGTGCGGGGCGTGCGAGGCGCGCGCCGAGAAGAGGACGCCGTCCTCTCCCGCGACGCGGGCCGCCCGTTCGTGGGTCTCGAGGAGGAGCGAGGCCTTCCCCGAGAGGGGCAGAAAGGGCTTCGGGCGGTCGTCCGTGGAGAGGGGCCAGAGGCGGGTGCCGCTCCCGCCGGCGAGGATCAGCGCGCGAACCGTCATCAGCGGGATTCTACGGAGCGGCGGTCCTTCCGGTTGGTGACGGAACGCGCGAGGTCCTCCACTTCCGGCACGAGGTCGGTTCCGAAGCGCTTCTTCACCTCTCCCCGCATCCTCGCCATCAGCTCCCGCACGTCCGCGGCGGTCGCTCCCCCGGCGTTCACGATCACGTTCGCGTGCCGCTGCGACACCTCGGCGCCCCCGACGCGGGCGCCCTTCAGGCCGCACGCTTCGAGGAGCCGCCCGGCGTGGTCGCCCGCGGGGTTCTTGAAGACCGAGCCGGCGTTCGGCTCGGTCGGCAGCGCATTCCTGCGCCTCTCGCGCACCGCCGCGAGGCGGGCGTCGATCTCGTCCCGGCCGGCCGGCGCGAGGCGAAGCGTCGCCGACGCGACGACGTCGTCGCCGTCGCAGAGCGCGGACCAGCGGTATCCGTGCGGGATCGACGCGGCCGGGACGGTCCGGACCGCACCCGTCCGCGAGACGAGCGTCACCTCCTCGAGGAGGTCGAAGACCTCGGTCCCGTAGGCCCCCGCGTTGATCCGCACGGCGCCTCCGACCGAGGAGGGGATGCCGGAGAGCCCCTCCGTCCCCGAGAGGCCGGCGTTGCGGGCGCTGACGGCGAGGGACATGAGCGAGGCGCCGCCGCCGGCCTTCACGAGAGGCGCGTCCACCGTGATCCGCCCGAGGTCGCCCGCCAGGACGAAGACGACGGCGTCGAGCCCCTCGTCCGGGACGAGGACGTTCGACCCCTTCCCGAGCGGGACCGCGGCGAGGCCCTCGGCTCTGGCCCACCGCAGGAGCCCCGCCAGGGCCGGGACGTCCTCCGCCTCGGCGAAGAACCGGGCCTCCCCGCCGATACGCCAGGTCGTCCGGGGGGCGAGAGGCTCGCCGGGCCGGAGCCGCAACCGGAGGCCGGTGAGGGGGGAGGTGTCGATCACGAGAGGAGAAACGCGGCGGAGGCCGCCAGGATTCCGGCGAGGGCCCCGGCGAGGAGGTCGTCGGCCATGACCCCCCATCCCCCCGGGAGCGACTGGGCCCGGTCGATCCACCCTGGCTTGGCGACGTCGAAGAGGCGGAAGAGCCCGAAGGAAAGCGCCACGAGGCTCCATCGCAGGGGGCTCGCGGCGTCCGCGGGAAGGGCCGCATGAAGCAACGCGAGTGCGATCGCCTGCCCCGCCACCTCGTCGATCACGATGCCGGAGGGGTCCTTCCGGCCCTTCGCCGCCGCGACCCGGCCCGACACCGGGACGCCCACGAGGGTGGAGGCGGCCGCGAGCGCGGCGACCCCGGAAAGACCCGCCACCGCGAAGAGCCCCTCCGACAGGGCGACGGCGAGGAGGCTTCCCCAGGTGCCGGGAGCCTTCGGGAGGAGGCCGGAGCCGAGCCCGGTCGCGAGGAGGGCGGACACGGGGGCCTTGCGGAAGACCTCAGCCCACGGAACTTCTTGCGCCGCGGAGGGCTCCGCGATAGCTTCGTCCACGTCTCCCCTTCGATCGGGCCGCCGCGGCGCCCGCCAGGACATCAACTGTCCGCGCGCCCGCCGCCCGATTTCTATAATCCGCCGTCTTCACGCAGAAAGCGAGGCCCCGCAATGCCCCCCATCGAGAAGGAAAAGCTCAAGGCCCTGGAGCAGGCGCTCCAGCAGATCGACCGCCAGTTCGGCAAGGGCGCCCTCGTCCGCCTCGGCGACAAGCCGCAGGAGGCGATCCAGGCGATCTCGACCGGCTCCATCAACCTCGACGCCGCCCTCGGCATCGGGGGCGTGCCGCGCGGCCGCGTCACCGAGATCTACGGCCCCGAGTCGTCGGGCAAGACCACCCTCACGCTCCACGTCATCGCCGAGGCCCAGAGGCTGGGCGGCCTGGCGGCCTTCATCGACGCCGAGCACGCCCTCGACGCCGAGTACGCGAAGAAGCTCGGCGTCGACATCGACAACCTGATGGTCTCCCAGCCCGACTCGGGCGAGCAGGCTCTCGAGATCGCCGAGGCGCTCGTCCGCTCCGCCGCCGTCGACATCGTCGTCGTCGACTCCGTCGCGGCCCTCGTCCCGAAGGCCGAGCTGGAGGGCGAGATGGGCGACGCGATGGTCGGCCTGCAGGCCCGGCTCATGTCGCAGGCGCTCCGCAAGCTCACCGCCGTCGTCTCGAAGTCGGGCACCTGCCTCATCTTCATCAACCAGATCCGCGAGAAGATCGGCGTCATGTTCGGCAACCCCGAGACGACGACGGGCGGCCGGGCGCTCAAGTTCTACTCCTCGGTCCGCCTCGACATCCGCCGCATCAACTCCATCAAGGACGGCGACGCGGTCGTCGGGAGCCGCACGAAGGTCAAGGTCGTCAAGAACAAGGTCGCCCCGCCGTTCAAGGTCGCCGAGTTCGACATCGGCTACGGCGAGGGGATCTCCAAGACCGGCGAGCTGATCGACCTCGGCGTCGAGCACAAGGTCGTCGAGAAGAGCGGCGCATGGTTCAGCTACGGCGACCTCAGGATCGGCCAGGGCCGCGAGAACACGAAGGCCTGGCTCCGCGACAACCCCGACGTCGCCCTCGAGATCGAGAACCGGATCCGCGAGAAGCTCGGCATCTCCCCCGTCGAGCCGGTCGCCCCCGCCGTCGCGGCAACGGAGGGGAAGAAGAAGTAGCCCCGGGATATTCCAAGCGTCCATCGCGGGGCGGACCTTCGGGTCCGCCCCGTTTCCTTTGGCAGGCCATCAAGGAGCTTCAAGAAGGAGGCCAGGGAGACCAGGAAGACCGTGGCGGTCGTCGGTCCAGTTCACCGTGCCGCCCGAGTCGCAGGTGGGAGGGGTGTCCCACGGCGGCTCCTGCGCTCCCGCGACCCGCATCGTCTCTGCTGCGCGGACCGCCGGGGCGAGCGCAAACTCCTCGCTTCGCTCGTCGGACACGTGCGCTCGCCTGATCCGGCGGCCTGCTCGCAGAGCCGTGCGGGGCCCCGCGGGTGCTCGGACGCCGCTCGCGGGTCACCCCTCCCACCCGCTCACACCCCCGCAGGATTGGGGTCAGGTCTTGATTTTCTACTATAGCTACCGCAGAAACTGGTGCGCAGACATGCCCCCGCCTGTCCGTCTGCAGGCGGCCGCCGAAGGCAGCTCCCAGCGTATGCCTGACGCGCGCCGGCCGCGGGCGGGGTGGTGCGTCTCACGAGCCGCCCCCGAGCACGACCGGGGACCCGCTCGAGCTCGCGAGGATCGGGCGGGGATCAGGCCCGCGCGCTGTTTGAGCGAAGCGAGTTCGCGCGGGCCCCCCGCCCGACCGCAGCGAGCTCGGAAGCGGGTCGGGCGCGCGCCGGCGGCATCCGAATACCGAGTGCGCGCAGATCAGGGGCGGGGGTCCGGGGGGCGCGCGAAGCACAGCCCCCGGCGAGCGGCGGCCGGGAGACGTACCGCCCCGCACGCGGCCCCCCGGCCGGAGCGACGGGACGCTGAAGCTGGTTCCCTCCCGTCCCTCCCGTCCCTCCCTTTCTCCAACATCCGTGACGCCGGTCCCTGACACGAGGTGATCCGCCCGCGTATAAACCTCGTGATGCTGTCTTTCCTCTCTCTGGCGCTCACATCTGCGCTCGTCCCGGCCCTCGCGGCACCTGCGGAACGCCCCTACCTCACCCCGTGGGTCGTCGTCCGGTCAGCCGGAAACGCCCCGATTGCCGCCGGTCCCGCTCCGTCCGCGCTCTCGGTGAACGCCCCCGGGCTCCTCATCGACGTAAGGACGGCCGAGATCGGTGAGGCCGGGACGGCCGACCGGGTCCGCCGGCTTTTCGAGGAGACGCTCGGGGCGGGGCGCAGGACCGGCCTCCTCGTGGAGCTGCCGGAAGTGAAGGTCCCGGAGAACGCGCGCGAGGCGGAGGCCGTCACGGCCGACTCCCTCGTTCCGGGCCTCGGCGCCCTCCTCGGGGCGGCGCAGGGCGCCGACCTCTTCGTCCTCTCGCTCCCCGACCTATCGGGGGAGATCCGCTCGCGCCGCTACCTCCTGATGAAGGCCGCAGCGATCGTCAGGTCGCGGAGCCCCTCCTCGCGCATCGCTGTCCTCTTCCACCAGCCGGCGGCGGGCGGCCTCTTCCCTCCCGGAGCAAAGGAGCTTCTCTCCGAGGAGGCGGCCGCTTTCGTCGACATCCTCGGCCTCGACCTCGACGACGCCGCCACCCCGCCCCCGACCGTGCGCGAGGCGGCGGACGAGCTCTCGTTCGCCCGTCCCCTGCTGATTGCGGCCCCGGAGGTCACGGGCGCCGGAGCACTCCTCGAACTGGCCGCCCGCTTCTCCGGGGTCGACGCCCCTCACGTCGCAGCACCGCTCGCCGACGCCTCGGGCGTGCCTCTCCTCGACCGCCTCGGCGCGCTCCTCGACGGCGACGTGAACCGGGACGGCCGGAGCGCGAGCGCGCGGACGCCGGAAGGCAAAGCCCTTTCCGTCTTCCGGCTCGCGAAAGGGACCGACCTCGGCGGCGTGGTTCTCCTGACGGGCGCCGACGATGCGGGCTCCCCCTCGCCCGGCCCACTCGTTCTCGAGCTCGATTCCCCTTCCTACACGACCGCCGAGGTCTTCGAGCTCGCCACCGGGCGCTCCCGGCGCTTCGACCTCCCGAAAGCCGGCGTCCCCCGACTCTCGCTCACGACCTCGAACGGCCCGCTCGCCGTCGTCCTCGCGGCGCGGGAGAAGGCGCCCACGGAGGCGACGCGCGCGTCGACCGACGTCACCGCCGTCCGCGGCCTCACCGTCGAGGAGATCCTCGCCCGCCACCAGGCCTGGCGCGCGGGACGGGACGCCCGCTGGACGCGCTTCACCGCCACGAACCGCACGTCGTACCGCTTCCGGCTCGAGGGCTTCCCCACGACCTTCGAGCTGACGTTCGAGGGCCCGTTCTTCTACGAGCGCGGCAGGGGGTTCGACTGGGCCTGGCAGACGACCTACTTCAACGGCGTGAAGTGGAAGGGGAAGAAGGCCCCCGAGCTGCCGCTCCTCCAGCCCGAGAAAGTCTCGGAGCTCCCGCTGGCCCTCACGTTCAACGAGGCCTACCGCTACGAGCTGGACGGCGAGGGCGAGGCGGGGGGTGTCCCCTGCTGGATCGTCCGCTTCGAGCCGAGCGAGGGGTTCGAGAGCCGGGCGATCTACGCCGGCAGGGTCTACGTCGGCAAGTCCGACTTCTCCCTCCGCCGGATCGTCTCGCGCCAGCTGAACCTGACGGGCGAGGTCCAGTCGGTCGACGAGACGACCGACTTCGCCGAGGTCGCGGCCCCCGACGGCGGGCCGCCGCTCCTGCAGCCCGTGGCCACGCGCGGCCAGTCGATCCTGCGCACCTTCTCGCGGACGACGACCCTCGAGCGGACGACCGAGCTCCTCGAGGTCCGCCTCGACCCGGCCGACTACGACGACCGGCGCGCCTCGGCCCTCTCGGGCGACCAGGTCATGGTGCGCGACACCGACGCGGGCGTGCGCTACCTCGAGAAGCAGAAGGACGGCGAGCGCGTGGTCGTCGAGGACGCCAAGACCTCGCGCCTCTTCGGCCTCGGCGGCGTCTTCTACGACGATTCCTTCGACTACCCCCTGCCTCTCCTCGGCCTCTACTACCTCGATCTCGACGTCGCGAAGAAGCGCAAGCAGCTCCAGGGCTTCTGGGGAGGGCCGATCGCCGCCGGCTCGTACAACGACCCGAACCTCTTCGGGACGAACCTCGACCTGGGCGTCGACGCCTTCGCGAACCTGGTGAGGGGCGACGACGCCCTCTGGGCCGACGGCGAGAAGGTCGACGCGACCACCGTGAAGGCCCGTTCCTTCGCGGCGAACCTGAACGTCGGCTATCCCCTCTCGCGGCACCTCAAGCTGACCGCGACGCTCGGTACGGTCTACCGCGACTACGCCGGGGGGGAAGACGCCGACCCGGCGTTCGCCGTCCCCTCCGACCACTTCGTCACCCGCCTCGAGGGACGTCTCGCATGGGACCTCCAGGGGTGGAACGCCGTCGGGAAGTACTCCTTCAACCAGCGGTCGCGATGGGACGCGTGGGGTTACGACGGGAACCCCGAGTGGGACGAGGGGAAGGACAGCTTCCAGATCTACTCGGTCGCCCTCGCGAAGACGTTCGACCTGCCGAAGTTCCAGCGAATCGACACCGGCGTCTCGTATGTCGGCACCTCGAACGCGGATCGCTTCTCGAAGATCCAGTTCGGTTTCTTCGGCGGCACCTCGCTCCGGGGGTTCCGCTCCGGGAGCCTTCGCGCCGAGGAGGCCGTCACGGCCAAGGTCGCCTACGGCGTCGTCGTGGGCAAGCTCTTCCGCCTGCAGGCGCTCTACGACCACGCCGTCGTCAAGGACGACGCCGCCGGCTACGACTGGGTGAACTTCGGCGGGGCGGGCGTCTCGGGCCAGTTCTCGGGCCCCTGGTCGACCCTCGTCCAGCTCGAGGCGGGCCTGCCGGTCGTCGGGCGGAGCTACGGGCAGACCGGCTACGTCCTCTACCTCGTCTTCCTGCGGAGCTTCTGACCTCGAAACGTAGAATCCGCCCGTCGATGAAGGCCCTCCCGCTCGCCGCCCTCCTTCCTCTCCTCCTCGGCGCCCCGGGGGCCGGGGCGTCGGAGCCGGCCCGCTGGCCCGTCCCGGCGGCCGGCCTCATGGCGGCGGACGCCGCCGCGACCGCGCCCTCCGACTTCAAGCGGATGCTCGCGAAGCACCCCGCGCGACTGATGGAGGGGGTGAAGGCGGGCCTGGCCGCCTCGCCCCCGCGGGACGCCGCGGCCCGCCGCGCGGCGCTCGCCGCCGCCGCTCGCCGGATCGCGAAGTCGATCCGCGACCACCGTCCCTTCGCCGACGTCGCGTACGAGGCGGGCGGGCTCGTCGCCGAGGCGTCGCTCCTCTACGCGCCGCCCGGAGCCGGAGCGGCGGAAGCCGAGCTCCTCGCCCTCGCGAGAAGCGGCGCGAGCTTCCGGGGCTTTCCGGTGCGGCCTTTCGACGCCCCCGAGACGCTCGTCTCCGCGAGTCTCCCCGCGGGCACGCCGCGAGAGGCCTACGACGCCGGGCTGACCCTCTCCGCGAGGCTCCTCGCCTGGATCTGGAACGCCGCCGGGGGCGATGCGTCCGCCGCCGCCACCCGCCCCGAGTCGAAAGGACCGTACCCCGTCCGATGAGCACGAAGCGCGCCCTCCTCTCCGTTTCCGACCGCACCGGCCTGATCGACCTCGCGAGCGCCCTCCGACGCCACGGTTTCGAGCTCGTCTCGACCGGCGGGACAGGGAAGCACCTCAGCGACGCCGGCCTCCCCGTTAAGCAGGTGGCCGACCTCACCGGCTTCCCCGAGGTCTTCGACGGGCGCGTCAAGACCCTCCACCCCGCCCTCTTCGGAGGCGTCCTCTACGACCGATCCGTCCCGAAGCACGTGGAGCAGGCGGCCGAGAACGGTATCGGGCCGATCGACGTCGTCGTCGTGAACCTCTACCCGTTCGAGGAGACGGTGGCCTCGGAGGGGACGACGTTCGCCCAGGGGATCGAGAAGATCGACGTCGGCGGGCCGTCGCTCCTCAGGGCCGCCGCGAAGAACCACGCCCACGTCGCGGTCCTCTGCGACCCGGCCGACTACGAGGCCTTCGCCGCCGAGCTCGACGAACGCTCCGGCACCTCGTCGACCGGGACGCGCAAGCGCCTCGCCCTGAAGGTCTTCCGCCGGACGGCCGCCTACGACGCGGCCATCTCTGCCTGGCTCTCGGCGCGGACCGAGGGCGAGCCCTTCTCCGAGCGGCTTCCTCTCTCGTTCGACCTCGGCGGCGCGCTGCGCTACGGCGAGAACCCCCACCAGCAGGGAGCCTTCTACCGCGACCCGGCGGCGCCGCCTTCCGCTCTCGCCCGCTTCGTCCTCCACCAGGGCAAGGAGCTCTCCTACACGAACCTCCTCGACGCCGACTCGGCCCTCTTCACCTCCCGTCTCCTGCCTCGCGGAGCGTTGACGATCGTCAAGCACCGCGTCGCCTGCGGCATCGCACGGGCCGGGAGCGCCGCCGAGTCGTTCGAGGCGGCGTGGGCCTCCGACCCCGTTTCCGGCTTCGGCGGCGTCCTCGCCTACACGGGGGTCCTCGACCGGGCCGCCGCGGAGGCGATGACGGCGAAGTTCCTCGAGGTCGTCGTCTGCGAAGGGGTGACCGACGAGGCAAGGGCCCTCTTCGCCAGGAAGCCGAACCTCCGCCTCCTCACCGTCTCCCCCGACCCCGCCCCCCGCGCCCGGCGCGAGCTGCGCGGGATCGACGGGGGGCTCCTCGTCCAGGAGGCCGACGTCCTGGCGGGCGACGGGGCGGGCTGGAAGGTCGTGACGAAACGGGCTCCGACCGATTCCGAAATGGAAGCGCTCCGGTTCCTCGAGAGGGCGGTCGCCGGCGTCATCTCCAACGCCATCGTCATCGGCGGGGAGACGGCGACCTACGGCATCGGCGGCGGCCGGACGAGCCGCGTCGACGCGGCCCGCGACGCCGTCGGCAAGGCGGGCGAGAGGGCGAAGGGAGCCTGCGCCGCCTCCGACGCCTTCTTCCCCTTCCCCGACGGCCTTCTCCTCCTCGCCGACGCCGGCGTCACCGCCTGCGTCGAGCCGGGGGGCTCGGTGAAGGACGCCGAGGTGATCGCGGCGGCCGACGCGCGCGGCGTGGCGCTCGTCTTCAGCGGCCGGCGCCACTTCCGGCACTGACGGCCCGGCACGGAACGCGCATGACCCAAGGCATGAGAGTGCCCGCCGTCCTCCCGCTCCTCGCCGCGGCCCTGGCCCTCGCGCCGGCCTCCGGCGCGGCCGAAGCCCCGGACGCCCCGGCCCTTCTGCGGGCCATCGTGGGCACCTACACGGCCGGCCCGGCGTTCGACGTGACCTTCGTCCAGACCTACGCCCCGTCGGGCTTCCCCGACGCCACGCCGGAGAAGGGCACCCTGACCATCCAGGCCCCGGCGTCCCTCAGGTTCGACTACGAAGGTTCGGAGGGAAAGGTCTACACGTTCGACGGCAAGGCCGCGCGCCAGTACGTCGCCGTCGACCGGCAGATCGTCCTGAAGACCCTGACGGCCTCCGAGAAGGCCCGGCTCCCGCTCCTCTTCCTCCAGCCGGCCGCCGAGGTCCTCGAGCGCTTCGTGGCGGTCGCCAGGGCGGCGGACGAAGGACTCGTGGACCTCACCCTCACGCCGAGGACGGAAGGGGACCTCAAGTCCCTGGTGATCCTCGCGACGCCGTCCGGCGTCGTCCGGCGCCTCGCCGTCCTCGACGGCGAGGGGAACCGGACGACCTTCACCTTCACGAACCCCGTTCCCAGGAAGAAACGCCCGGCCTCCGATTTCGCCCTCGTCCCCCCGAAGGGAACGAGGGTCGTCGGCGAGTAGGCGGGAGGAGAGATATGGCCGACCCCAGCTTCGACATCGTCTCCGAGGTCTCCATGCCCGAGGTCGTCAACGCGGTGGCCCAGGCGCAGAAGGAGATCGTCCAGCGCTTCGACCTGAAGGGGACCGCCGCCGGCCTCGAGCTGAAGGAGAAGGAGAAGCAGCTCGTCCTCACTGCGGACGACGACTTCGGCCTGAAGGCCGTCAACGACGTCCTCCAGGGCAAGCTCGTGAAGCGCAACGTCCCCCTGAAGTCCCTCGTGTACGGCACGCCCGAGCCGGCGGCGAAGGGGACCGCCCGGCAGGTCGTCACGATCCAGCAGGGGATCGAGACCGAGAAGGCGAAGGAGATCGTGAAGGCGATCAAGGACGCCAAGCTGAAGGTCCAGGCGGCGATCCAGGGGGACCAGGTCCGCGTCTCCGGCAAGAAGAGGGACGACCTCCAGGCCGTCATCGCCCTCCTGAAGGGGAAGGACTTCGGTCTCCCGCTCCAGTTCTCGAACTACCGCAATTGAACGGCCTCTCCTCCAGTCCGGAACATCCCGCCCCGAGCCCCGGGCGTAGGGGACGGAGGGACGGTAAGATCCGCCCCGCAACCGGATGAACTCGACCTCCCTGACCGACCGCCTTCTCCTCGCGAATCTCCCGGATGAGGAGAGGGCCAACGGTGAGCGTCTCGTCCGCGCGCTCTCCCTCGTCGAGACGAAGCTGCGGGAGGTCGAGGCGGAGCTGGAGCGGCGGACCCGTTCCGAGGTCCCGACGATCTCCCTCATCGGCGAGTACCTCGTCGACGGCGGGGGGAAGCGGATTCGGCCCGCCCTCCTCCTCCTGGCGTCGCGCCTCCTCGGCTACGAGGGCCCCGTCGACGTCAAGTACGCCGCGGTCCTCGAGCTGATTCACACGGCGACTCTCGTCCACGACGACATCATCGACGGCGCCGACACGCGCCGCGGCCGCGTCAGCGTGAACCGCCGCTGGGGGAACGAGCTGACCGTCCTCTTCGGCGACTTCCTCTACATGAAGGGGATGAAGGTCGCGCTCGAGGAGGGGGACGTGAGGGTCCTCGACCTCCTCGCCGACGTCACGCTCTCGATGACCGAGGGGGAGATCGTCGGCGCCGAGCGGCGCGGCTCTCTAGACCTCTCCATCGGCGACTACCTCGAGGTCGTCCGCCGCAAGACCGCGCTCCTCTTCGCCGCGGCCTGCCGGATTCCGGCCTTTCTCGTCCCCGGATCCGACAGGCACGCCGAGGCGCTCTGGGGCTTCGGCCTCGCGCTCGGCACCGCCTTCCAGCTCCAGGACGACCTCCTCGACTACACCGCGTCGGAGGAGGACCTCGGCAAGCCGGTCCTCTCCGACCTCAGGGAAGGGAAACTGACGCTTCCCCTCATCCTGAGCCTCCCGGACGCGACCCCCGCCGAGCGCGACGCCGTCGAGACGGTGATGCGCGAGCAGGGCTTCGTCTCGGTCCCGGTCACCGACATCCTGGGCCTCGTCGACCGGCTCGACGCCCTCGGAAAGGCCCGCAGGATGGTCGAGGAGTACGCGGGCCGGGCGCGGGACTTCGCCCTCACCCTCCCCGGGGGAGACCCGCGGGACGCTCTCCTCCTCGCGGCCGAATTCGCCGCGAACCGGCGCAAGTAGGCGCTCTTCCTCTCCCGCAGCCGGCCTCCTCTGGCGAAGCCTTGCGCGACCTCGGCTGTTCTCTTTCGAGCCGAATTTCATTCGGCGGATGACCGATCCTGCCGATGGGCCAGAACTCGAACCCTGCCCGAATCACACGGTCCCGATTGAAATTAGGCGAAACGTCATCTCAGCCTAAAAAAATCTGGAAACCCCCTTGATTTCGCTCTCGGGGTGGCTTACCTTTGGCTCGCGATACAGGCAGGGAAAACGAGATGAGCTTCCAGCGACTTTTGAAGTCCCTCCGGCCGCTTCCCGTTCGGACGAGGGCCGAGGTCACCCTCGACGACGAGATCGCCCTCTATCGCCGGCGCGCGGAGATGGCGCTCCGGGAGGAGCGCTGGAACGACGCCCTCGTCTTCCTCGCGAAGATCCTCCGCCTGAACCCCTACGACCTCTCGGCGCGGCTGTCGGTCGCCTCGACCTTCCACCACGGCCTCGAGGAGCCCACGAAGGCGCTCCTCACCTACGAGAAAGTCATCGCCGCGGCGGGGTACGACGAGTCGAACCCCTACTGCGTTTCTGCTCGTGAGGGAATCCGTGAGCTCTCGGCGTCGATGGAAGAACCCCCGTTCCAGCTCAACGAACTCCTGACCCGGGAGGAGGACCAGGAAGACAACGGCGGCCTCCCCCAGACCATCGCCCTGTAGCGGGCTCCCTTTCGCCCCCGGTCCCGGATCCTCGAGGCGTCGTCGTCGGCCCCCCAACCTCGGCCGGTGACGACGCCGCTTCCCTTTCCGGAGGCGTCCGCGAGGCGCAACCGGACGGATGCGACGCCGGCGGGATGCCTCACGACGGCGACGAGAAGGTGGACCCCGCCGGGGAGCGGCCCTGGCAGCTCGAACCGCACGGGCCCAGGCCCCACGCCCCTCCCGACGACCCGGCCGTCGAGCGCCACCTCCCACTCCCGGTCCCCTTCCGCTTCGAGGACCGGTCGTGGAAGCGCCTCGGGCAGGGTGAACTCCCGGATGAAGAAGACCTCCGCCGGAAGCGCCTTCGCGGCCGTCTCCCAGTGCCCGATCCAGCGGGCCGGGTGCAGCGGGTCGCCGGCCCGACGTACCGCCCCCTGGGTCGCGGCACCGAGGAACGCCAGGACGACGAGCGCCGCCGCGAGCCGGCCCGACCGCCCGGGGAACCGCGACGCGAGGCTCGACCGGGTCGGGCTTACGCTCACCCGCGGATGGTACCCGGCGGCTCTCGGGCATGGGTTACCATTCGACGTGCCCCATCCTGAACGCGCGGTCGTCGTGATCCCTTCGCGGATGGGCGCGCAGCGCTTCCCTGGCAAGCCCCTCCATCCCATCGCCGGAGTTCCCCTCGTCGTCCGGGTCCTCCGCCAGGCGATGAAATCCCGTCTGGCCGCTTCCGTCCTCGTCGCCACCGACGACGACCGGATCGCCGCCGTCGTGCGTCAGGCAGGCGGGACGGCCGTGATGACCTCGCCCGACCTCCCGTCGGGGACCGACCGGGTGCGGGCCGCCGTGGCCGGAACGGACGCCACGATCGTCGTGAACGTCCAGGGAGACGAGCCGCTGATGGAGCCGGAGAACATCGACCGGGTCATCGACTACCTCGCCACCCACCGCGACGTGCCGCTGGCGACCGTGGCCCGGCCGATCGACGACCCGGCGGCGATCACCGACCCGAACGTCGTCAAGGTCGTCCGGGGCGACGACGGGCGGGCGCTCTATTTCTCGAGGAGCCCGATCCCGTTCCGCCGGAACGCGGAGGCCGCGCTCCCCACCTGGAAGCACCTGGGGCTCTACGGCTACCGCCGGGAGGCCCTCGACACCTGGACGAGCCTCCCGCCCCACCCCCTCGAGCGGGCGGAGAGCCTCGAGCAGCTCCGCGCGCTGGCCGCGGGGCTCGTCATGGCCGTCCTCCCCGCCGTCGGCGACTCGATCGGGGTCGACACGCCGGCGGACGCGGAGACGGTGGAACGGATCCTGAGGAACGATGAGGCGGCGGGCGGAGCCGCACGGTCGGTCCTGGCGGGCGAGGAGGGAGGGGAGCGATGAGCACGAAGTACGTCTTCATCACGGGAGGGGTCGTCTCGGGCCTCGGCAAGGGGATCGCGGGCGCGTCGCTCGCGGCGCTGCTGGAGGCCCGGGGCTTCAAGGTCACCCTCCAGAAGCTCGACCCCTACCTCAACGTCGACCCGGGAACGATGTCGCCGTTTCAGCACGGCGAGGTCTTCGTCACCGACGACGGCGCCGAGACCGACCTCGACCTCGGGCACTACGAGCGCTTCACTTCCGCCGTCACGGGCAAGGCGAACAGCATCACCGCCGGGAAGATCTACCAGACCGTCATCGAGAAGGAGCGGCGGGGCGACTACCTCGGCAAGACCGTGCAGGTCATTCCGCACGTCACCGACGAGATCAAGGACTGCATCCGCCGGGTCTCGGCCGACAACGACGTCGTCCTCGTCGAGATCGGCGGCACCGTGGGCGACATCGAGTCGCTCCCCTTCCTCGAGGCGATCCGGCAGTTCCGCAAGGACGTCGGCCGCGGCAACGCCGTGAACATCCACGTCACCCTCGTCCCCTACATCGCCGCCTCCGACGAGCTGAAGACCAAGCCGACGCAGCACTCCGTCAAGGAGCTCCTCTCCATCGGCATCAAGCCCGACGTCCTCCTCTGCCGCGCCGACCGCGCGATCCCGGAGGAGATGAAGAAGAAGATCGCCCTCTTCTGCAACGTCGACGAGCCGGCCGTCATCACGGCGCGCGACGTCTCCACGATCTACGAGTGCCCGCTCGCGTTCGCCCGCGAGGGGCTCGACCAGATCGTCCTCGACTACCTCTCGCTCCCCCACTCCGAGCGCGACCTCACCCGCTGGGACCAGATCGTCAACCGCTGGAAGAACCCCGCCGGCGAGGTGACGATCGCCATCGTCGGCAAGTACGTCGCGCTCGGCGACTCTTACAAGTCGCTCAACGAGGCGCTCCACCACGGCGGCATCGCCAACAACGTGAAGGTCCGGCTCGAGTACGTCGACTCCGAGGACCTCGAGACGACCGGCTACCCCGAGGCGCTCTCCCGGGCCGACGCCGTCCTCGTCCCGGGCGGCTTCGGGCGGAGGGGCATCGAGGGGATGCTCCGCGCCATCCGCTACGCCCGGGAGACGAAGGTCCCCTTCTTCGGCATCTGCCTCGGGATGCAGTGCGCCGTCATCGAGTTCGCGCGGAACGTCTGCGGCCTGACGAACGCCAACTCCACCGAGTTCGACGCGAACTCGCCCCACAAGGTGATCTACAAGCTGCGCGACCTCATCGGCATCGAGGCGCTCGGCGGGACGATGCGCCTCGGCAAGTACCCGTGCGAGCTTGCGGACGGCTCGACGGCCCGGCGCGCCTACGGCGAGGCTCTCATCCACGAACGCCACCGCCACCGCTACGAGGTGAACCAGGAGTTCCTGCCGGTCCTGCGCGAGGCGGGGCTCGCCGTGACGGGCGTCTCCCCCGACCGCAAGTTCGTCGAGATGGTCGAGCTGCCCGACCACCCCTGGTTCCTCGGCTGCCAGTTCCACCCGGAGTTCAAGTCGAAGCCGACGGCGGCTCACCCCCTGTTCAAGGACTTCGTGAGGGCCGCGCGCGCCCACCAGGCCGCTCGAAAGGAAGGCGTCGCGCAGAAGACGGCGTCGCTCGAGCCCGCCGTCCAGGTGCCCGCCCACCTCCCGCCTCCCAACGGCCGCACCGCGTGACAGGAGGTCGCATGCCGACACCGGGTACCGTCGAACCCTCCCTTCGCTACGGAGACGTCGGGGAGCGCTGGGGGAACCTCGTGGCCCCCGCCGGCGCCTTTGCCGTCGGAGACCTCTTCCGGTTCCAGGGAGAGGAGGGCGAGCCGCGCGTCGTGAAGCGTGTCCTCGTCTTTCCGACGGACCCCTCGAAGCGCCTCGTCCACTACGAAGCCGCCCGCCGCTGATCGCGCCAGCGGAGCGCGCGGCCCCTCGGGCACCGATTCGCCCCGCCGGAATGGCGACCGCGAGGTAGAGTCGCCGCAGCCATGCTCCTCTACCCGATCGACGACGCCGAGACCCTCTTCATCGCGCCGGCCATCGACGACTGGGAGCCCGTCCTCTCGCGGCACATCGGCTGCGTGATCGACCTCGAGGGGGGGCTCGACCACGGGGTCCCGAGCCTTCCGAACAGCATTCTCTACGTCTACTTCCCCATCTACGACGAGGACCTTCCCGACCTCGCCCGGCTCGACGCCGTCTGCGCGCTCGGGGCCCGCATCCTCGAGAGCGGCCAGAAGGTCCTCTCGCACTGCGGAATGGGCTTCAACCGCTCGGCGCTCGTGGCGGGGCTCATCCTCGTCCAGAAAGGCCTCTCCGGCGCAGAGGCCGTCGCCCGCATCCGGAGCCGGCGCCCCGGGGCGCTCTTCAACGAGACCTTCGAGGCCTACCTCGAGAGCCTCCCCGCCGGCCGCAACCCCGCCACGGTGTGAGAGGAGAGGGGTCAGGTCTGCCTTCTACGCTATACGGTAGCCCGTATAGCGTAGAAGGCAGACCTGACCCCGAGCCTCATCGCTCGCTGGACGGCGGGACGAGCCCCTTCATCCGCATGTAGGTGACCATGTTCCCGTAGTGCTCGAAGCCGTGGCCGATGGCGAGGGCGTAGACGGAGAACTTCGGGGCGTCGTTCCCGAAGAGCCTCACGGTCTTCGCGGCGTCGGCGTCGCCCAGGGCGAAGGCCCTGTCGAGATACGCGACGGAGTCCTTCAGAGCCGCGACGATGTCGGCCTTCGAGCTCTTCGTCTTCTCGATCTCCCCCGCGGGCGGCTTCTCGCCGAAGATCAGCCCGCCCATCATGTACTGCGCGTCGGCGACGTGGGCCGCCATCTGTCCGAAGGTCTTCACCTCGGGCGCCGGCCTGAACCCGTAGTGCTCCTCCGGCATCTTCTCGGCGGCACGGACGAGAATGTCCTTCACGCGCCCCCACACGGGCCTGAGGCCCGACATCGCCGGGTCGGCGAGAGGGGCGGCGGATACGGCCGGCGGCTCCGTCGCGGCAGCGGGAGCCGGCGTCGGGTCGTGCGCGAGCGCGCCGGTGGCGGCGAAGCAGAGGAGCATCGCGAGCAGGGTCTTCTTCATCTTTCCTCCCATCTCCGTGCGGATGGCGGCGGAGGTTAGCATCGGGCCGTGAACGCGACGAAAGAGCCGTGGGGCCACCGCGATGAGTCCGTCGGCGGAATCCGCCTCCACTGGGTCGAGGCGGGAGAGGGCCCGCTCGTCCTCCTCCTGCACGGCTTCCCCGAGCTCTGGCTCGCCTGGCGGAACCAGCTGCCCGCGCTCGCCGCGGCCGGGTTTCGGGCCGTCGCCCCCGACCTGCGCGGCTACAACCTCTCGGAGAAGCCGAAGGGCGTCTCGAGCTACCGGATGGAGCGCCTCGCGGGCGACGTCGCGAACCTCGTCCGGCACCTCGGGTACGAGAAGACCTTCCTCGTCGGCCACGACTGGGGCGGGGCCATCGCCTGGTGCGTCCCGGCGCTCCACCCGGGCCTCGTCGAGAAGCTCGTGATCCTCAACGCCCCTCACCCGATCCTCTTCCGGAAGAAGCTCGCCACGCTCGCCCAGGCGCGGCGCTCGTCGTACGTCTTCTTCTTCCAGCTTCCGTGGCTCCCCGAGCGCTCGCTGACCCGTCAACGCGCCGGCTTCCTGAAAATGATGCTCCGCCGCGACCCCGTCGCGCCCGGCGCCTTCTCCCCCGAGGAGATCGAGGCCTACCGCGAGGCGTTCCTCCGGCCTGGCGCGGCGACGGCGGCGATCAATTACTACCGCGCGGCCGTCCGGAGCGGGACGCGAATCCCGGGCTTGCGCCGGTCCCTCGAGAACGTCCCGACCCTCGTTCTCTGGGGCGAGAAGGACCGCTACCTCGGCCCCGAGCTCCTCGACGGCCTCGAAACCCTCGTCCCCGGCCTCCGCCTCGTCCGACTCCCCGACGCCAGCCACTGGCTCCCCTCCGACGCCCCCGACCGGGTCAACGCCGAGCTCCTGGCGTTCTTTCGATAGGGGTCAGGTCTACCTTCTACGCTATACGGTAAACCGTATAGCGTAGAAGGTAGACCTGACCCCATCCTCTTCCTCAGACGAGGCGGCGGGCGGCGGCGGCGACGGCTTCGGCCGTGAGACCGAGGTTCTCGTAGACGGTCTGGTACGGGGCGGAGGCTCCGAAGCGGTCGAGGCCGACGACGGTTCCGTCGAGGCCGACGAGGCTCCCCCAGGAGAGGGTTGCGGCGGCTTCGACGGCGACGCGGGCTCGGCAGGCGCGCGGGAGGACGGACTCGCGCCAGGCTTCGTCCTGGGCGAGGAAGAGCTCGCGCGAGGGCATCGAGACGACGCGGGCCGAGATCCCCTCCACCGCGAGGAGCTCCTGCGCGGCGAGAGCGAGGTGGAGCTCGGAGCCGGAGCCGATCAGGATCGCGCGGAACCCCTCGGCGTCGGAGACGACGTAGCCGCCGCGGAGCGCGCCCGCGTTCGCCGGGAGGATCGGGAGCGCCTGCCGCGTCAGGACGAGGGCCGTCGGGCCGTGGGTGCGGCCGAGGGCGACGCGCCAGCCCGCGGCGGTCTCGTTCGCGTCGGCCGGGCGGTAGACGAGGAGGTTCGGCGTGGCACGCAGCGCGGCGAGCTGCTCGACGGGCTGGTGGGTCGGGCCGTCCTCGCCGAGGCCGATGGAATCATGCGTGAAGACGTAGACGACCGGCTGCTCCATGAGCGAGGCGAGGCGGATCGCCCCCTTCATGTAGTCGGAGAAGACGAGGAAAGTCCCGCCGAACGGCCGGAAGCCGTGGAGGGAGAGGCCGTTGAGGATGGCCCCCATCCCGTGCTCGCGGATACCGAAACGCAGGTACGAGCCGCCGAAGTCCCCGCCCTTCACGTCGACGGCCGATTTCGCGCGCGTGTTGTTCGAGGGCGTCAGGTCGGCCGAGCCGCCGACGAGGGTCGGGATCGCCGAGACGAGGGCGTCGAGGACGGCGCCCGAGGCCGAGCGCGTGGCGAGGGGCTTCCCGGCGGGGAAGGCCGGGAGCTTCCCTTCCCACCCCTCGGGGAACCTCCCTTCGAGGAAGAGGTCGAGGTCGCGCGCGAGGTCGGGGTGCGCCGCGCGGTACGCCGTGTGGCGGGCATTCCACTCCGCCTCGGCGGCCGCCCCGCGAGCCGCCGCCTCGCCGAAGAAGGCGCGGACCTCGTCGGGGACGAGGAAGTGGGCGTCCACCGGCCAGCCGAGCTTCTCCTTCGTGAGCCGGATCTCGTCGGCGCCGAGCGGCTCGCCGTGGGCCTTCGCCGTGTCCTGCCGGTTCGGGCTGCCGAAGCCGATATGGGTCCGGCAGGCGACGAGGGAGGGCTTTCCGGTCTCCGCCTTCGCCGCCGCGATCGCCGCCTCGACGGCGTCGAAGTCGTGCCCGTCGACGCGCGCCACGTGCCAGCCGTAGGCGGCGAAACGGGCCGGGACGTCCTCGGAGAAGGAGAGGGACGTCGGGCCGTCGATGGAGATGCCGTTGTCGTCGTAGAGGACGACGAGCCGGCCGAGGCCGAGGTGCCCCGCCAGGGCGCACGCCTCGTGGGAGACCCCTTCCATCAGGTCGCCGTCGCTCGCGATCACGTACGTGAGGTGGTCGACGATCTCGTGGCCCTCCCGGTTGAAGCGGGCGGCGAGCATCCGCTCGGCGAGAGCGAGGCCGACGGCCGACGAAACGCCCTGCCCGAGCGGACCGGTCGTCATCTCGACGCCGGGCGTGAGGCCGTGCTCGGGGTGCCCGGGGGTGCGGCTCCCCCACTGCCGGAACGCCTTCAGCTCGTCGAGCGGGAGGTCGTAGCCGGAAAGGTGGAGGAGGCCGTAGAGGAGCATCGAGCCGTGCCCGGCCGAGAGGACGAACCGGTCGCGGTCGAACCAGGACGGGCTCTTCGGGCTGAACTTCAGGAACCTCGTGAAGAGAACGGTGGCGACGTCGGCCATCCCCATCGGCATCCCGGGGTGGCCGGAGTTCGCCTTCTGGACCCCGTCCATCGCGAGCGTCCTGAGGGTGTTCGCCGCGAGGCGGCGGAGGGCGTCCTGGCTCATTCGTCTGCTCCTTGGCGTCCTGTCGTGGGCGGGTTTCCCCGGGGCGGCGCGGGGCGGGCGGGCCGGGGCGGCCGGACGCCCGGCGGATCGTACATGGCGGCCCGCCCCGGCTTCGCTCCCGTCGGGCTACGATCGGCGGGATGGCCGCCCACGCCTCGATCACCCCCTACCTCTCCGCCGGCGACCGCTGCCGCCCCGTCTTCTTCGCGGGGCCGTGCGTCATCGAGTCCCGCGCCCACGCGCTGAAGATGGCGAAGGCCATCAAGGCCGTCTTCGAGGAGCACGGCGTCGCCGACCGGCTCGTCTTCAAGTCGTCGTTCGACAAGGCGAACCGCTCCGCGGGCGACTCCTTCCGCGGCCCCGGAATCGAGAAGGGGCTCGACGTCCTCTCGGCCGTCAAGGAGAAGCTCGACCTGCCGATCCTCACCGACGTCCACGAGGCCGAGCAGTGCGAGCTGGCGGCCGAGGTGGCCGACGTCCTGCAGGTGCCCGCCTTCCTCTGCCGGCAGACCGACCTGCTCCTCGCCGCCGCGCGGACGAAGAAGGCCGTGAACGTGAAGAAGGGGCAGTTCCTCGCCCCCGACGACTGCGCGCAGATCGTCGCGAAGGTGCGCGGCGCCGGGAACCCGAACGTCCTCCTCACCGAGCGTGGGACGACGTTCGGCTACCACAACCTCGTCGTCGACTTCCGCGGCCTGCCGATGATGCGGGCCCTCGGCGCGCCGGTGATCTACGACGCCACGCACTCGCTCCAGCTCCCCGGCGGCCTCGGAAAGGAGACGGGCGGCGCCCGCCAGTACGCCCCCGCCCTCGCGCGCGCGGCGGCGGCCGTCGGCGTCGACGGCTACTTCCTCGAGGTCCACGACGACCCGGCGAACGCGAAGTCCGACCGGGCGACGCAGCTGCCGCTCGCCCAGCTATCGAGGTTCCTTTCCGACCTCCTCCGGTTCGACGCCCTCCGCAGGGAGACTGCCGGATGAGACGCCTTCCGACGACTCTCCTCGCCATCCTCCTCCTCTCGTCCCGGGGACTCTCGGCGGCCGAGGTCACGCTCCACGCCGTCCAGGTCCCCGACCGGTCCGTCGACGTCCCCTTCGTCGCGACCGGGCGCGCCCCGTCCGGCGCCCTCCTCGAGGCAGAGGTGAAGTCCGAGGGCGCCCAGACCCGGGTCGCCGTGTCGTGGAAGAGGATGAAGCCGGCGCTCCTCTTCGGGGGCGACATCGCCTGCTACGTCCTCTGGGCCGTCACCAAGGACGGCGTCGCCGAGAACCTCGGCGAGATGTTCGTGAGCGGCCCGGGCGACGGCGCGACCTACACCACCGGGAAGAAGGTCTTCGGACTCCTGGTGACCGCCGAGCCGTTCCCCGGGGTCACCCGGCCGACCGACCTCGTCGTCTTCACGAACGGCCCGACGAAGCCGAACAAGGCCCGGAGCGAGCCGTTCCCCTTCGGCCGGTTCGTCTCCGAGGCGAAGGCCGCGAACACCTCCGTCGAAAGCCTCGAGTGGACGAGCCGGGAGCCCCTCGAGATCGCACAGGCGAAGGCCATCCTCGCCACGGCCGAGAAGATCCGGGCGGGCCAGGTCTCCCCGAAGGCCCTGGCGGACGCAAAGACCTTCCTCGCCCAGGCCGAGAACGCGAGCCAGGGGGGAAGCCGGAGCACGGTGAGGGACTACAGCCGGCGTTCGGTCGCCCTGGCTTCCGAGGCGATCCGCGACACCTACAGGAAGCGCGCCGACGACGAGGCCGCCCGGCTCGCGGCCGAGCGTAGAGCGAAGGAGGACGCACTGAAGGCGGCCGCGACGAACGAGGCCGAGAAGCGCAGGCAGATCGAGAGCGCCCTTGCGGAGCTGGAGGAGCTCCGGCAGCGGACCGCGCTCGACCTCGACCAGACCCGGCAGGCCGCCGCAGCCCTCGCCGCCGCCAAGGCCCAGCTCGAGACCGAGAAGGACGCCCTCCGGAAGGAGCGCGACGCCCTCGCGGCCCGCCTCGGCGGCGCGCTCGAGAAGGTCGCCTCGACGACGAAGACCGCCCGCGGAATGGTCGTCAACCTCGAGGGGATCTCCTTCGACTCGGGCAGGGCCACGCTCAAGCCCGACACCCGCGTGACCATCGGGAAGCTGGCGGGGATCCTCCTCATGATCCCCGAGCTGAACATCCGGATCGAGGGGCACACCGACTCCACCGGTTCGGCCGCGACGAACCTCAAGCTCTCGACCGAGCGCGCCCGGACCGTGTTCGCCCTCCTCCGCGACCAGGGGATCGAAGAGACCCGGATGGCCTTCGAGGGCTACGGCTCCGCGAGCCCGATCGCCCCGAACGCCACGGCCGACGGACGGGCGAAGAACCGCCGGGTCGAGATCATCGTGGCCGAAGGCCCGATCCAGGCGGCGCCGGCCGCGGCGCCCGGTCCGGCCCCCGCGGCGCCGAAGAGGTAGCCGGGCCTTCAGCCCGTCCTGGAAAGCCGTTCCGCCACCCTCGCTGCCTTGGCGGAAAGCGGACGACGCTCGTCCAAGAGGTGCCTGATGGCGAGGACCGGGTGGCGGAGGAGCATCCGCGGCCCCGCGTAGCGCATCACCTGCCTGACGCGCTCCCGCATTTCCGCCTCGTAGCAGTGGACGGGGCACTTCACGCAGGTCGGCTTCTCCTCGGCGAACGGGCACTTCTCGAGGCGCCGCTCGGCGTACTGCCTGAGCTCTTCGCACGGCGCGCAGAGCGCCTTCCGGCCCCCGTGGAGGTCCCGGCAGGAGAGCCGGATCATCAGCTGCAGCGTCTTCCACTCCCGTGCGATCCTCCGCTCTGCGAAGCTCATCCCGCGGCTCCGGGCCCGGGCGCGGGCTTCGTCTCCTCCCCGCTCCGCGGCGGGACTCTCACCGCGAGCGCCGAGAGGGCCGTCAGCGCCGCCACGACCCCCAGGATGACCGCCAGCCGTCCCCACGGGCGCCCCAGCTCCATCCGCTGGCTTGCGAAGAAGGCGAGCGTCCGGACCCACTCCAGCGCCCCGAGGAGAAGCCCGGCCTGGACGGCCCGGGCGCTCCAGCGCTCTCCCACGAGGAGAAGGAGCGGGAGGGCCAGCGAGACGGCGACGAGGGCGAGGTTCCGCGCCCGGTAGAAGTGCGCCGCCAGGACGAGGGCCGAGAGGACGACCGGGAGGGCTCTGAGGAAGGCCTTCATGGCGAGGAAAGGAGACCACGTCGCGCCCGCCTCCGGCATGACGCCGATCATGCCGGACGCCACCGCGCCAAGTCAGCGGGTCCGCCCGCCCTCCGCTTCCTTCCCGGCATCCTCCCGATTCCCTCCGGTTCGCATCCGATTCCGATTCCACTGGCAAGTCGCTTGCTCTAGCATTCTCCGATCCCGATAGCCCCGCGGGGACGGCCCCGCAACCCCTTCCCATAGAGAACGAAAGCTCTCGGGAAGGAAAGGACGAGACGAAACACCATACGGAATCCCGTGTTGCGTTACGGAATTCCGTGGCGCACTGACCCAGGCAGGTGTGGACAGGGAATGGTCGAAACGGTATCCGGAAGCGAACCAGAGGGAGGAGAGAAGGCATGAGAATCAACCGATTTACCGCGCTCCTCGTCATTACGGCCCTCTTCGCGGGGGTCGCCTTGGCGCAGGGGGTCCCGCAATCGACCCTGACGGGCCGGGTCCTCAGCGAGGGGCAGGGGCTCCCGGGCGTCACCGTCGTCGTCAAGTCGCCCGCGCTGCAGGGGACCCGGACGGCGGTCACCTCCATCAACGGCGACTTCGTCCTTCCCCTGCTCCCCCCCGGGGACTACACCGTCACCTTCACGATGAGCGGCTTCCAGACCGTCACGCGGCAGGTGAAGCTCTCGGCTGCCCAGACGACCCCGATCCAGGTCACGATGGGCGTCGCCGCGGTCGCGGCCGAGGCCGTCGTCATCGCGCAGAGCGAGACGATCTCACAGACGCAGCAGAACGCGACGACGCTGACGACCGACACCCTGGGCAAGCTCCCGACGGCCCGCAACATCGCCGCGGCCGTCGCCCTCGCGCCCGGCACGAGCAACACGGGCCCGAGCGGGAACACGGTGATCGGCGGCGCGATGTCGTTCGAGAACCTCTTCCTCGTCAACGGCGTCGCCGTCCAGGACAACATCCGCAACACGCCGTACAACCTCTTCATCGAGGACGCCATCCAGGAGCAGACGGTCGCGACCTCCGGCATCAGCGCCGAGTACGGCCGCTTCACCGGCGGCGTCGTGAACGTCATCACGAAGTCGGGCGGCAATACGTTCAGCGGCTCCTTCCGGGCGAGCCTGGCGAACGACAAGTGGACGACGAAGACCGACTACGTCAGCCCGACGACGGGCCTGAACCCCGAGGTCAAGATCGACAAGGTGAACCCGACCTACGAGGCGACGATCGGCGGCCCCATCATCAAGGACACGCTCTGGTTCTTCGGCGCAGGGCGCAACGTCGCGAGCGACTTCAGCGGAAACCTCGCGACTCCCATCGAGACCGCGTTCCCCCGCGGGACCGACGAGACGCGCTACGAGGGGAAGCTCACCTTCTCCTTCGCCGGGCGGCACACCCTCCTCGCCAACTACCAGAACATCGACAACGAGCAGTCGGGCTACTTCTTCGGCACCGTCTACGACATGAACAGCGTCTACACGCGCCAGCTGCCCCAGGAGCTGATCTCGGGGAACTACTCCGGGACCCTCAGCGACAGCTTCTTCCTCGAGGCGCAGTACTCCCAGCGCAAGTTCACGTTCGAGAACTCGGGCGCCAAGTCGACGGACCTCATCTTCGGCACCCTCATGGTCAACAACGCAAACGGCTACCGCTGGTGGTCCCCCACCTTCTGCGCCGTTTGCGGGCCGGAGCAGCGTGACGCCGACCAGGCCCTCCTCAAGGGGACCTACTTCCTCTCCACCCCGAAGCTCGGGTCGCACAGCATCGTCGTCGGCGGCGAGATGTTCGACGACAAGCGGCTCGTGAACAACCACCAGTCGGGGAGCGGCTACCGGATCTACACGACGAACATCGTCGCCCAGGGCGGCGTCGTCTACCCGGCCATCAACAGCGCCGCCACCGGCACCTCCCCCTCGTACATCCTCTGGAACCCGATCCTCCAGAACAGCCAGGGGACCTCCTTCAAGACCTGGTCCTTCTTCGTGAATGACACCTGGAGGCTGAACCAGAGCCTCAGCTTCAACGTCGGCGTCCGCTACGACAAGAACGACGGCCAGGACGCCTCCGGCCGGAAGACGACCGACGACAGCAATATCAGCCCCCGCCTCGGAATCACGTGGGACGTGAAGGCCGACGGCGACCTCCAGGTCAACGCCTCCTACGCCCGCTACGTCGCCGCCATCGCGAACAACCAGGCCGACGCCTCGGCCCTCGGCGGCCAGCCGGCCTCCGTGGCCTTCGACTACCGCGGACCCACGATCAACTGGAACCTCCCGGCCGGCGCCCCCCTCGTCGGCACCGAGCAGGCGATCCGCCAGGTCTTCGAGTGGTTCTTCGCCAACGGCGGGACGAGCCGCCCGACGCGCGGCGCCCCGTCGATCCCCGGCATCAACCCGAACATCGAGGAGAGCCTCGACTCGCCGAACACCGACGAGTACGCCTTCGGCATCACGAAGCGCCTCGGTTCGAAGGGCCTCGTCCGCGCCGACTTCGTCTACCGCGACTGGTCGAGCTTCTACGCCAACCGGGTGGACCTGGGGACGGGAACCGTCTCGGGGACGCTCGAAGGGACGACCCGGACGTTCGACAAGCAGCTCATCGTGAACCAGAGCCTCGACGAGCGGAAGTACACCGCCATGACCCTGAGCGCGAGCTACCGCCTCTTCGAGAGCCTGCAGCTCCAGGGCAACTGGACGTACGCCCGGCTGCGCGGCACCTTCGACGGAGAGACGGCCGCGAACGGCCCGATCCAGTCCGGCATCCTCTACTACCCCGAGTACTTCGACAACTCCTTCAGCCGCCCCGTCGGCGACCTCGGTTCCGACCAGCGGCACAAGGTCCGCCTCTGGGCGATCTGGGACATTCCGCTCGACATCAACTGGTTCAAGTCGTCCTTCAGCGTCCTCCAGAACTACGACACCGGGACGCCGTACGGCGCCGTCGGCTCGGTCGACACCCGGCCGTACGTGACGAACCCGGGGTACCTGATCCCCCCCTCTTCGGTCACCTACTACTTCACCGGTCGCGACGCCTTCCGGACCGAGGACGTCTGGCGCACCGACATCTCCCTCAACATCGCCTTCCGGCCGATCGGCTCCCTCGAGCTCTTCGTCGAGCCGCAGATCCTGAACGTCTTCAACAGCCAGGCGGTGACCGGCCCGAACGCCTCCATCGAGACCCGCGCGAGCGTCGGCTCGGCGTCTTACGCCGCCTTCAACCCCTTCACCGAAGCCCCGAAACAGGGCGCCCGTGGCACCGGTGCGAACTGGAACTACGGCCCGCTCTTCGGCCAGCCCACGGGCGCGGCCAGCTACCAGCAGGCCCGCACCTTCCGGATGTCCCTCGGCCTCCGCTTCTAGCAGCAGCCTCGCGGGGAGAGTCTCCCCGCGTTTCCCATCGCCCCGGCCTTCGGGCCGGGGCTCTTTTTTTTGGGGGCTCCCGCGGTCCCGGCGGGCAGGCCGCCGGGACTTCAGCCGCCCTCGCCCGGCCCGTATCCGAGGAGGTCCTCGAGGTCGGAATCCGCGACGCCGGCCTCGGAGAGCGAGACCTCGAACCCGGCGGCGCGCAGCCACGGCGCCTCGGCCGGGTCCACCTCGCCGCCCCTGCGCAGGTGCCTCTCCCGAAGCGCCTCCCGCACGTCGAGCGCCCACCTGCTGATGGGCGAAGCCGGCCGGGCCTCGCCCTGCCGTGCGCCGACGAAGCCGGCCTTCAGGACGAGGAGCGCCGTGCCGGAAAGCAACATCGCCCGGAAGAGGTCGGACGGCGGCGCGGGATCCAGCCAGGAAACGGCGAAGAGGCCGACGCAGAGGACGGGCGAAAGGGCGGCCGGCACGAGGGCCGAGAGGGAGGCGAAGCCGGCTTTCCGGACCCTGCGCGCGGCCAGGAAGAGCCCGGCGGCCACGGCGAGGGTCGCGACGACGCCCGCCCCCTTCTCGAGGAGGGAGGCGTTCCCGAGCGCGAGCGGGACGAGGACGAAGACCAGGGCAACCGGAACGAGATCGGCCAGGTCGCGTCCCGGCACGGACGGGGCCTTCGCGAATCGCTCCTCCTCGCCCGCCCAGAGCTGGTACTCGCTCGCGAACGCCGCCCCCACGGCCTCGTCGAGCCGGCCCCCGAGCCGGGAGACCGCGTCGCGGGCCTCGGCGAGGGGCATCCCGCCACGACCCCCGAAGAGCGCGCCGACGAGGGCCGCCTCCGGGGGCCGGAGGTCGGCCGGGTCGGCCCGGAGGACGAGGTTCGGTGGATCCTGCCGGTCGACGACGACGGCATTTTCGTTCCTGAGCCGGGCCCAGACCTCGCCGGCCGTCGGCGTACGCGGGTCGGACTCGCCGAGGAGCGACGCCAGGATCTCGGGCGAGAGCGCCTCGACCCTGTCCGGGAGAGGCCCTGCGGGAGTGCCCCCCGCCGGCTCTCGCCGCCGTCCCGCGAGGAGGGCCTTCGCGAGGAGGACCGCGGCGGCCGGGAGCGGCAGGAGCGCGAGCGCGACGAGGGCCGCCGGGAAGAGGAGGTCGACGCCGCCGGGCCGGTCGCCCGCGGGCCGGTCGAAGAGGAACGACACGTCGACCCCCTCCCCGGGCGGGAGCGCGGCGTCGAGCGACACGAACATGAAGTTCCCCGCGAAGCTCCAGGAGCTGTCGCCCGCAAGGCCGTAGTCGAGAGCCTCGACGGGCCCCTCGCGGCCGGCGCCCGCGAGGTTCACGTCGAGGACGTATCGGCGGAGGGGCGCCGGGCCGGCGCGTTTCAGCGCCTCGCGCGTCTCGCGCCACCGGTCGGCGAGGCGGACTCCCCCCGGGCTCGCCGCCATCAACCGTGACGCCGGGCGGGGGGCCCAGACGGGTGTCACGGCGCCGTGGACCCGCCAGCGGAGTCGGTAGGCGAGCTCGCGCGGCGCGTCCCACGGGGCCGACCAGGCCGGCGAGAGCGACCAGGTGAGCCGGCCGTCGACGATCTGGTAGCGGTCCCCGTCGGCGACGGACCCCTCCTCGAGCTTCCTTTCGGCGCCACCCGGCTCCACGGCGACGAGGTCGACGAGCTCCGCGATGGCCGGCGCACGGACGTCGAGGGGACGCGAGGCCGTGAACGAGCTGCCCGCGGCGGCGAGGATGTGCCTCTCCGTCAGCTCGAGCGTGCCGTCCGCGAGGAGGTCCGCGTCGACGCGGAGGCTCTTCCACCGCACGTCCGCCAAAGCGGTCGGAGTGGCGATCGACGCGGCCACGGCCGCGGCCAGGAGGAGTCTCGTCGTGGCGATGGCCGAGGTTAGCAGCCGATCCGCTTCAGCGCCTCGCGGCGGGAGAGGCCCGAGAGGCGGCCCCCGTTCTCCTCCACGTACCGCCGCACCCCGGCGGGGTCGGTGCGCGCGTGCTGGCGGAGCGCCCAGCCGATCGCCTTTCGGAGGAAGAACTCCCTCGAGTCGAGCGACGGCTCCATGCAGGAGCGGAGGAGGGCGAAGTCGACCTGCGCCCCGAAGCCGAGCTGGCAGAGGATGGCCGATCGCCTCTTCCAGAGGTCGTCCGAGCGCGCCCAGGAGAGCATCGCCCGCCGCATCGCGCGAGGCTCCCTGCGGAGCAGCCCGCCGAGGAGGTGCGAGGCGACCGGGTCTACGACGTCCCACCAGGCGCCCGTGACGACGATCTCCTCGAAGACCGGGAGGGCGTCGAGGTCGCGGAAGGGTTCGAAGCGTTTCCACCGGGCCAGCTCGACGGCCGCGTACATCTCCTCGCGGAAGGCCGCGCCGCGGAAGAGGCCGAGGACCTCTCGCCGGAACGAGCCGGCGTCGCGGAGCTCGAGCGGGGCGAAGAGCGCCCGGCAGGCCGCGCGGAGCGGCACGGCCCCCACGCCGTGGAACGGCATCGCGGACTTCATGTAGGCCTGCGCGCCGTTTGCGCGGGCGGGATCGCCGAGCGCGGCGAGGCGGCCGCGGAGAGCGAGGAGGAGGGGCGTCGAGCCGACCACGGCGGGATTCTCACCCGCTCCGGAGGGACGCCGACCGCGGCGTCGGCCCCGGACCCGCGGCCCGAAGGTCGGCGACCTCGCCACGGGCCCGGGCCGCGCCGACGGCGCTCCCCCGAGCCCCTTGACATCCGTCGGGGCCGGCCCTACTGTATCGGTGTTGTGATACACCGATGCGCCAGGAGCCGCCCGTGACCCCCCGGGGCCTCCACGTCGACCCGCGGGACGCCGTCCCCATCTGGAAGCAGATCGAGGAGGGGATGCGCCGCCTCGTCGCCTCCGGGGCTCTCGCGCCGGGCGCGGCGGTCCCGTCGGTCCGCGACCTCGCCCGCGACCTGCAGGTGAACCCCGCCACCGTCGTCCGCGCCTACCAGCACCTCGTCGACGCCGGGCTCCTCGTCGTGAAGCGGGGAGAGGGGACGTTCGTCTCCGAGGCGATCCCGACGCTCCCGAAGGCCGAGAGGGGGCGCGCCCTCGCCGAGGGGGCGCTCCGTTTCGCCTCGACCGCCGTGACCGTCGGCGCCTCGCGGGAAGAGGCCGCCCGCGCCCTCGAAACCGCGTTCTCGCGCCTCGCCCCCGGGAAGGAAGGAGAGAAGAAGTGACGGACGCCGCAACGCTCGCCCCGGCCCTCGGCGTCGAAGGGCTCACCGTCCGCTACGGCCGGGCGACGGCCGTCGACGCGGTCACGCTCGAAGTCCCCAGGGGCTCGGTCTTCGCCCTCCTCGGCCGCAACGGCGCCGGGAAGTCGTCGCTCGTCCGCTGCGCGCTCGGCTGGCAGAAGCCGACCGGCGGCCGGTGCGAGCTGCTCGGCGAGGACCCCTGGACGCGCCGCGCGAGGCTGATGGAGCGGGTCGGCGTCGTCCCCGAGGAGCCCGACGCCCCGCGCGAGATGACGGCCCGCCAGCTCGGCTCCTTCTGCTCGCGGCTCTACCCGACGTGGGACGCGAGAGGATTCGACGCCCGCCTTTCGCGGTTCGGCGTCCCGCCTGCGACGCCCTTCGGGCGGCTCTCGAAGGGGCAGAGGGGGCTCACGCAGCTCGCGCTCGCCCTCGCCCCCGCGCCGGAGCTCCTCCTCCTCGACGACCCGACGCTCGGCCTCGACCCCGTCGCCCGCCACGCCTTCTTCGACGAGATCGTCACCGAGCTGGCCGACCGCGGGACGACCGTCGTCCTGACGACGCACGACCTCGCGGGCGTCGAGCGGATCGCCGACCGGGTGGGGATCCTGAAGGACGGCCGGCTCCTCCTCTGCGAGGAGACGGAGACGCTGAAGGCGCGCTTCCGCACCGTCCGCTACCGGAGCGAGGTGACCGAGAACCGGACCGACTTCGGGACCGAGCTCGACGAGATGGAGCCCGTCCGCGCGAAGGTGCGCGGCTGGGGGATCGAGACCGTCGTCGCCGGGTTCACCGAGGAGCGCTTCGGGCGCTTCACCGCGCTCGACGGCATCACCGAGGCCGAGGCCGCGCCCCTCTCCCTCGAGGAGCTCTTCCTCGCCGTCGCCGGCGAGGAGAAGGGAGCCGCCCGGTGAAGCGCTTCGCCGCCGTCGCTCTTCGCGAGCTCGTCGTGAGACGGGGCTTCCTCCTCGCGGCCGTCGCGGCCTCTCTTCTCCCGTTCCTCGTGGCGCTCCTCCCGGACGCTTCGGGCAAGGCGTCGTCGGCGCTCGGCATCGCGAGCCTGGTCCTCGCTTGCGTGTTCGGACTCGGAGGCTCGCTCCTGGTCGGCGCCTCGGTGGTCGGACGGGAGCTCGGCGAGAAGCGGCTCTCGTTTCACTTCGCCCAGCCCTTCCCGGCGGCCGTCATCTGGGGCGGGAAGCTCGCCGGCGGCCTCGCCCTCGTCCTCCTCGCCGAGACGATCGTCGTGCTGCCCTCCCTCGCCGCGAAGCTCGGTCCGGAGGGGCTCTGGGGCGGCCTTCTCGACCTCCGCGCCGTCGCGGCTCTCCTGCTCCTCCCTGTCCTGCTGCTCCCGCTCGCGTGGCTCGGCTCGGTGGCCCTGAGGTCGCGGTCCCCGTGGCTCGCGGTCGACTTCGTCCTCGCCGCCGCGTCCCTCGGCGTCCTCTGGACCCTCGGGAGGCGGTTGCTCACGCACGGCCAGTCACTGACCCTCGCGGAGGCCACGGCCGGCGCGGGCGTCTTCCTGGCGATCCTCGGCACGGCGACGTTCGCGCAGGTGGCCTCGGGGCGCACGGACGCCCGACGCGGTCACGGGGCGCAGTCGGTCGTCCTCTGGGGAGGCCTCGGCGCCGCGTTCGTCGGCCTCGCCGTGTGGGTGGGCGGAAGGGTCGATCCCGGGTTCGGGACCTTTGTCCGGACGGAAGCGGAGTCGACGGGCTCGAGCGGCGACTGGGTCTTCGTGCAGGGGACGCCTCGAGCCGTCGACGACTTCCGGAGAGCGCGCTACCTGGTCGACCTGCGAACCGGGCGGAGCGTCCTCCTGCCGATCTCGTTCATTCACTCGGTCTCGGCCGACGGCTCGAGGGCGACCTGGCTCGGCCCGTTCGGGCCTTTCGACCAGAGCGTCCGTCGCACGGTCGCCGACCTTCAGTCGGGAGACACTGCGGATTACCCGATCGGCGGCCTCGGCGAAGGAGAGTCCGTCCCGTCGTTCGAGCTCGCACTCTCGGCCGACGGGAGCCGGCTCGCGTTCCTGAGCGCCGAAGGCGTCTGCGACGTTACCGACCTCTCGACCGGCCAGCTCCTCGCTTCCGCCAGGATTCCCGGCATCGAGCGCTGGTTCCGTCGCGTCGCGTTCGAATCCCGGGACGTCGTCCGGATCGAGCCCCGGGCTCGCGCGCCGGAGGAGTCCGATCGGCCCCAGGCCGTCCTGCCGCTTCCGCCCGCCCCCGCCCTCTTCCTCCTCCACGTCCCCTCGAGAGAGCTGACGGCCGTAGGGACGGCCGTGACGCCCGCCCCGCACTTCCAGAAGGTCGTCGGCCCGGCCGCGTCGCCGCGCGTCTTCGTCCGTCGCGCCGACGACCGCCGGAGGCTGCACCTCCTCGACCTCCCGACCGGCGCCCTCCTCGCGACCTTCGGCGACGCGGATGCGAAGTCGGGAGGCGCCCAGGGAGGCGAGCTGGCCGACGGACGCCTCTTCGTGCACGCCGATGCGCCGGGCTCCGGCTCTCGCATCGTCCTCCTCGACTCCGGCGGGAAGACCCTGCGCGAAGTGCCCCTCCCATCCGGAGAGGACGAGTGGTGGAACGTCGGACTGGAGGTCGCACCCGGCGTCCTCCCGGTCGCGAGGCCCGAGTGGCTGCGTCGCAAGGAGCCACTCTGCCTTCTCGTCGACCTCGACACCGGCACCACCCGACCGGCCGGACGGCTCCGCCAGGGCGCCCGGTACGGCCCGTCCTCGGCGGCAGGCCCCGTCTTCCCTCCTCCGCCCGGCTCACCGGTGACGCGGCTCTTCGTCGAGGCCGACACGGGCCGTCTCGTCCTGCTCGATCCGAAGACGCTCGCCCTCACGCCGCTGACGAAGGGAAAGCCACGCGGCAACGGCGGCACGGGCCCGGTGCCCCGGCAGGTCCTGTCCGCCCTGAGCACCGAGGGGGAAGCCGCGCGATGAAGCGCTTCGCCGCCGTCGCCCTCCGCGAGATCCTGGAACGGCGCTTCGTCCTCGTCGCGGCGACCGCGGCCGCGGTCGTGCCGTTCCTCGCGCCGCTCCTGCCGGGGATGCCGACGGGCGACACGGCGACCGTCCGCTCGATCGTCGCGCTGACGCTCGCCTGCGCGTTCGGCCTCGGCGGGAGCCTCCTCGTCGGCGCCTCGGTCGTCGGCCGCGAGCTCGCGGAGAGGCGGCTCTCGTTCCACTTCGCGCGGCCGCTCCCGGCGATCACGGTCTGGGGCGGGAAGCTCGCCGGCGGCCTCGCCCTCGTCCTCCTCGCGGAGCTCGTCGTCTACCTGCCGACGTCGCTCCTCGGCGGCGGCTTTCCCGGGCTCCGGGGAGTCGCCCTCGACGCTCCCGTCCTCTGGGCGATCCTCCTCCTCGCCGTCCCGTGCTTCCTCCTCGCCTGGGTCGGCTCGGTCGCGCTCCGATCGCGCTCTCCCTGGCTCATCGTCGACGTCGTCCTCCTCGTCGCTCTGCCGGGGCTCCTCTTCACGATCGTGAGGAGGCTCCTCCACTTCGGCCGCGAGCCCGAGCCGTCGTGGGTGATCGCCGCGGTCGCGGTCCTCCTCGCGGCGCTCCTCACCGCCACCTTCGCGCAGGTCGCGGCCGGCCGCACCGACTCGCGCCGCGGGCACGGCGCACAGTCGCTGGCGCTGTGGGGCCTTCTCCTCGTCGCGACGGCCGCGGGAGCGATCCGTGCGGAGCGCATCATCGACCCCGGGCTCGGAAGGCTCGTGCGAGCCTGGGCGATTCCGGCCTCCGCCGACGGCCAGGTCGTCTTCGTCGAGGGATCGCCGAGGTCCGACGGCGGCGGGAACGTCGCCTACGTCGTCGACCTGAAGGCCGGAACGGGGCGAGTCCTGCCGGCGGGCCACGAGCACGCCGCGTCCGCCGACGGCTCCCGCGTCGCGTTCGTCCACGGGAGCGCCCTCTCGCGCACCGTCGAGGCGGAGGTGCTCGAGGTCCGCACCGGCCGCTCGGTCGCTGTCGCCCTCCCCGACTGGCCCGAGGGCCTGGCCCTCTCCTCGGACGGCCACCGGCTCGCGACCGTCGCGGGAGGGATCTGCAGCGTCGTCGAGGTGCCGTCGCTTCGGCTCCTCGCGTCCGTCCGCCTGCCCGACGACCCCGTCTGGGTCCACGTGCCGCGATTCGGTTCGCCCGACAGGGTCCGGCTTCATCCCAGCCACCGGAGCTACGCGAGGCGCGGCGCGAGGGCGCCCTCCCCGCTCACCGTCACGGATCCGGAGGCCCTCGAGCTGGACGTGAACACGCGGTCCCTGCGTTCCCTCGCGCGCTATCCCGTGTCGGCGATCCCGTTCCGTTCGGTGAAGCCGGAGCGCGGGCTCCCGACCGAGCCGTACTTCACGCTCCGGCTCTCGCCGGACCTCTCCCGCGTCCTCGTCCTCGCAGCGGGAGCGGCTCGGTCCGTCCGGCTGCTCGACGCCTCCACGGGCGCCGCGCTGGCCTCGTTCGACGGACCGGAGGCGGGCGGACCGCCTTCCGCCGGCTTCCTCGCGGACGGCAGACCGGTCGTCGTCCGCTGGGAGTCGGACCGCCGCGGGCTGATCGTCCTCTCGCCTGCCGGCGACCGGGTGGCGGAAATCCCTCTCGAGGCTTCGGTCCGGCAGTACGTCTGGATCGGCTGGGAGCCTTCGCCCGGCCGGATCGCCGTCGGCCTCCCGGCCGAATCGAAGGGCGACGCCGACACGCGCTGGTTCCTGGCCGACCCGGGATCCGGCGAGCTGCGCCCGGATCCGCTCCGTCCGCTCGACCGGGCTCCGTGGCGAGGCTCCGACACCGTCCCGCCCCCCGGCTCCCCCGCCACCCGCCTCGCCCTCGAGAAGGACACCGGCCGCCTCGTCCTCTTCGACCCGGCGACCGGGGCGACGAAGCCGCTGACCCGCGGACACCTGGACGGCAAGTAAGATCCTCCTCCGTGACCACCCCCGCCCGCCGCGAAGCCCGCCGCGTCCTCGAGATCGAGGCGGCGGCGATCCGCTCCCTGGCCGACGACCTCGACGAGGGGTTCGACGCGGCCGTCGCACTCCTCCACGGGACGACGGGCCGCGTCGTCGTGACCGGCATCGGCAAGAGCGGGATCGTCGGCCAGAAGATCGCCGCGACCCTCGCCTCCACAGGGACCGCGGCCTTCTTCCTCCACCCCGCCGAGGCGATCCACGGGGATCTCGGGATGATCCTCGCCGGGGACGTCGTCCTCGCCCTCTCGCACTCGGGCGAAACGGAGGAGGTCGTCGCGCTCCTCCCGTACGTGAGGCGGCGCGGCGCGCTCCTCGTCGCGCTGACGGGCAAGCGCGGCTCGACGCTCGGCCGCGAGGCGGACGCCGTCGTGGCGACGACGATCCGCGAGGAGGCCTGCCCGCTGAACCTCGCGCCGACCGCCTCGACGGCCGCGCAGCTCGCAATGGGAGACGCCCTCGCGATGGCCCTGTCGGTCGAGAAGGGGTTCCGGCCGGAGGACTTCGCCGCGCTCCACCCGGGGGGCAAGCTCGGAAAGCGGTTCCTCAGGGTGGCCGACCTGATGCACGCGGGCGCCGGCGTGCCTCTCGTCCCGCTCGACGCCCCGATGAAGGACGTCGTCTACGAGATGTCGAAGAAGCGCCTCGGGATCACCGGCGTCGTCGACGGCGACGGCCGGCTCGCCGGGGTCGTCTCCGACGGGGACCTGCGCCGCCTCCTCGAGCACGACGGAGAGCGGGCCTGGGGCGCCGAAGCGGCGGGCGCGATGAACCGCTCACCAAAGACGATCGCCGCCTCGGCCTTCGCCACCGAGGCGCTCCGGCTGATGGAGGAGCGGAAGATCACCTCCCTCTTCATCGTGGGCGAGGACGGGCGCCCGGTGGGGATCGTCCACCTCCACGACCTCTGGGGGGTCGAGTCGATATGACGCGCGGCAACGCGGGCGGATAATCCGCCAATGCCCGCAGCCCCGATCGTCCCCGACGACCTCCGCACGAAGCTCCTGCGCGTCCGCGCCCTCGTCCTCGACGTGGACGGGGTCCTCACCGACGGGACGCTGACCTTCGACGAGGACGGGAGGGAGCTGAAGTCGTTCGACGTGAAGGACGGGCTCGGCCTCGTCCTCCTCCGCGACCTCGGCTACCGCATCGGCATCATCTCGAGCCGCTCCTCGAAGGTCGTCGCCCGGCGCTGCCGGGACCTGAAGATACCGGACGAGTGCGTGATGCAGGGCGAGCTCGACAAGGCGGCCGCCTTCGACCGCATGGTCTCGCGCTGGGGCCTCGAGGGGTACGAGGCCGTCGCCGTCGGCGACGACCTCCCCGACCTCGGGATGATGCGGCGCGCCGGGGTCGGCGCCTGCCCGTCGGACGCGGTCGCCATCGTGAAGGACGCCGCGGCCCTCCACCTGACGAGGCCCGGGGGCGGCGGCGCCGTGCGCGAGCTGTGCGACCTGATCCTGGAGATCCGCCGCGGCGCCAGGGCCGACAAGCCGCAGGAGGCGAGGCCGTCGCAGCCCCCTTCCGACGGCTCGGTCGTCCCTTTCCCCGGCTCGCGCGGGTAGGACCTTTCCGTTCGCTGCCGCGGCCGCCGGCCGCCGACTTCCCGCGGCGGAGGGCACCGGGGGACCCGCGCGGAGACGGGTCCCCCGGGATCACCTCAGCCGGCCGGCGCCGGCTTCGGGACCCGCTTGCGGACGAGCCAGGCGAGGAGGATACCGAGCAGGTAGAGCGCGATCATCGGGAGCGCGAAGGCGCACTGCGTCGGGATGTCGGGCGTCGGCGTGATGAGGGCCGCGATGAAGAACATGACGAGGACGGCGTAGCGGAACTTCGCGAGGAGCCACTTTTCGGTGACCAGGCCGATCCTCACGAAGAAGACGATGACGATGGGCGTCTGGAAGACGAGCCCCATGCCGAGGAGGATCTTCGAGAGGATGGAGAGGTAGTCGTCGATCTTCAGGACGGGGGTGAAGTCGGCCCCCATCGTGACCAGGAACTTCGCCACCATCGGGAAGGCGACCTCGTAGCCGAACCAGCCCCCCGCGCAGAAGGACGCCGCGGAGAAGAAGACGAACGGGAGGACCCACTTCTTCTCGTGGCGGTAGAGCCCGGGTGCGACGAAGAGCCACACCTGGAGGACGAGCACCGGGCTCGCGAGGAAGATCCCCGCGATGAGCGCGATGTTCAGGTAGAGCATGAACGGCTCGGTGAGGTTCGTGTAGGCGAGCTTCGTCCCGGCCGGGAGGACCTCCAGGATGGGGTGCTGGGCGATCCGGAAGAGGTCGGGGGCCTTCCACCAGGCGAGGAAGAACCCCGCCGCCACCGCCATCGCCGAGTAGAAAAGGCGCTTTCTCAGCTCCTCGAGGTGCTCGAGGAACGTCATCCGCGTCAGGTCGTCGGCGGGGATCTCCGTCACGCGGGCGGGACCGGGTCGCGGCGCTCTTCGGCGGCGGGGCTCGCGACGGTGCCTTCCGCCGGCACGGCCTTCGGGCCGGGCGCGGGGGCGGGCCTCTCGGCCTCGTCCCGGGCCACCTTCTCGACCTCTTCCTCGATCGACCGCTTCAGGTCGGTCGAGGCCCTCTTGAACTCGCCGAGGCTCTTCCCGAGCTGCTTGCCCAGCTCGGGGAGCTTCTTCGGACCGAGGATCAGGAGGGCCAGAGCGAAGATGAAGATCAGCTCCGGCATTCCGAGGTTGCCCATGGCGGCGGAATCGTCCGCTGCGACCTCCCCGGAGTCAAGCCCGATCGCCGTCCTCTCCCGTCGCCGGCACGCCGCATGCTAACGTCCATGCTGGAGGTTTTCGTGACGCCGAACCCGACGCGCTCCCGCGCCCTGACGCTCCTCGCCGCGCCCCTCGTCCTCGTCGCCACGACGCTCCTCGGCGGCACGTTCGGCCCCCGCCTCCTCGCCGTCTCCGACGCGACGAACCCGGTGATGAAGGAGTACTCCGACCTCCTCGCGACGGCGCGGGCGTGGTACGCCGACGACCTCGGCTCGGAAAAGCTCGTCTACGCCTCGATCGCGGGGATGCTCGACACGCTCGACCCCCACTCGAGCTTCCTCGCCCCCGAGGAGTACGGGGCGATGCAGGAGAAGCAGCGCGGGTCGTTCTTCGGGCTCGGGATCATCATCTCCAAGCGCAACGGCCGGGTCACGGTCATCACGCCCGTCGAGGGCTCCCCCGCCCAGAAGCTCGGCATCCGCGCGGGCGACATCATCGACCTCGTCGAGGGCGAGCCGATCGACGACCTCCCGATCGACGCCGTCGTCAAGAAGCTCAAGGGCCCCAAGGGGACGCAGGTGAAGATCACCATCGTCCGACCCGGGCTCGGCGAGCCGCTCCAGATGACCGTGACGCGCGCGGAGATCCCGACCAACTCGGTCTCCTTCGCCTTCATGGTCGAACCCGAGGTCGGTTACATCCGCCTCAAGGACTTCACCCACACGTCCGCCCCCGAGCTGGCCGAGGCCTGGGCGAAGCTCGAGAAGCAGGGGATGAAGAAGCTCGTCTTCGACCTCAGGGCCAATCCCGGGGGCCTTCTCGACCAGGCGATCGCCGTCTCCGACTTCTTTCTCCGGAAGGGGGAGAAGGTCGTCGTCACCCGCGGGCGCCTCTCCACGTCCGAGCAGGTCTTCTCCGCCCCCGGGCGGAGCACGAAGGCGCGCATTCCCGTCGTCGTCCTGATCAACAAGGGCTCGGCCTCGGCCGCCGAGATCGTCGCGGGGGCGATCCAGGACCAGGACCGCGGCATCGTCGCCGGGACGACGAGCTGGGGGAAGGGCCTCGTCCAGTCGGTCTTCACGCTCTCGGACGGCGCCGGCCTCGCGCTGACGACCGCCAAGTACTACACGCCGTCGGGGCGCTGCATCCAGCGCGACTACAAGGAGTACATCGAGTACGTCACTCCCGCCGACGAGGAGGAGGACGAGGGCAACGGGGAATCCGACGGCGCGAAGAAGGAGATCTTCCGCACGGCTTCCGGCCGTGTCGTCTACGGCGGAGGCGGCGTCACGCCGGACGTCGTCGTCAAGGCCGACCGGCTCTCGCGCTGGATGGCGACGCTCTACGCCCGGGGCGTCTTCTTCGAGTGGGCGGTCCAGCACCGTGCCGCCCACCCCGACGTGCCGAAGGACTTCCAGGTGACGGACGCGATCCGGGAGGAGTTCTTCACGTTCGCCGACGGGCGGCCGAACGCCCCCGAGACACCCGCGCGGACCGCGTATGCCGGCGAGAAGGACAAGGCAGCCCTCGACAGGGCGCTCGCCGAAGAGCTGGTCGGCGCCGTCCACGGCCCGGAGGCGGGCTACAGGGTCTCGATCGCGGGCGACGCCCAGCTGAGGAAGGCGCTCACCCTCTTCCCCGAGGCCGAAAAGCTGGCCGGACTCAGCGCCGGACCCGAGACGATCGCGAAGAAATAGGAGCCGGGCCCCCGGCGGGGGCGGCGCGGACGGACCGGGACCGGCCGTCTGCTACGCTCCCGCGGCCATGAAGCTCGGGATCGTCGGCCGGCCGAAGACCGGGAAGACCACGCTCTTCAACCTCCTCACCCGCTCCCACCAGTCCGTCGACAAGTTCGGCGCCGTGCGCGAGACGCACGTCGGCACGGCCCACGTGCCCGACCCGCGCCTCGACCGCCTCTCCGCGCTCTTCAAGCCGAAGAAGCACACGCCGGCCGCGGTCGACTTCGTCGACGTGCCGGGAATCGCGAAGGGGGAGCAGGAGAAGATCGACCTCGCCGCCCTCAAGAACGTCGACGCGCTCGTCCACGTCCTGCGCGCCTTCGAGGACGCCGACCTCCCGCACGAGGGGGGACTCGACCCCGCGCGCGACGCGAGGGCCCTCGACGAGGAGCTGGTCCTCTCCGACTACGTCCTCCTCGAGAAGCGGCGCGAGAAGCTCGAGAAGGAACGGAAGAAGATCAGGTCGGCCGAGCTGGACGCGGAGTGGGCCGCGATCGAGAAGTGCCTTCCCGCGCTCGAGGCCGGGACCCCGCTCCGGGCCGCCGGGCTCTCGCCGGAGGACGAGAAGCGCCTCCGCGGCTTCACGCTCCTCTCCCTGAAGCCGCTCCTCCTCGTCGTCAACGTCGCCGACGCCGACGCGGCGGCGGACCCCGTCGGGCGCTGGGGCCTCCAGGGCTTCGCCGCGCAGCCCCACGTCGCCGTGGCGCGGGCGGCCGCCCGGATCGAGATGGAGATGAACGACCTCCCCGACGAGGACGTCGCCGTCTTCCTCGCCGACCTCGGGCTGACCGAACGCGGCGTCGACCGGATCCTCCGCGCGTCCTACCGCCTCCTGGGCGTCCAGTCGTTCTTCACCGCCGGCGAGGACGAGTGCCGGGCCTGGACCGTCCCCGCCGGCGCGACGGCGGTGGACTGCGCCGGGACGATCCACTCCGACCTCGCCCGCGGCTTCATCCGCGCGGAGGTCGTCCCCGTCGAGGACCTCCTCGAGCTCGGCTCGCTCGCGGAGTGCCGGACGAAGGGGAAGCTGAAGCTCGAGGGGAAGGAGTACGTCGTCAAGGACGGGGACGTCGTCCACGTCCGGTTCAACGTCTAGCGCTCTCGACCTGACGGCGGGACCGGGGCCGAAGGGCTCCCGGCCCGGCTACGGGGAGAGGTCGCCTTCGACGGACGCCTCGAACGCCACCGAGAGGAGCCCGTCCTTCGTCAGCGCGGCCACGCGGTAGCGGTAGCGCAGGCCCGGGAGCGCCTCCCGGTCGACGAAGTGGAATCCCGACCCGTCGTCCGAGACGTCGGTCGTCGGGACGATCTCCCGGCCGTCCAGGACGAGGCTCCCGTCCGGCTCTTCCCGCAGCCGCGACACGACCCAGGCGAGGAGCTCCTGGTGCGAGGAGGTCCTCCACCCGAGCTGGACCGCCCCGTCCCTCCACTCCGCCGAGGACGACGCGAGGACGGCCGGATACCCGGGGACCCTTCTCAACCGGACGGCGAGCTCTCCGCCCTCCGAGCCGTCGACGAGGACGAGGGAGAGGGCGCCCGCCCCCGCGAGCGGGAGGACCCGGCCCTCTCCGGGCAGGAGCGGCAGCGTGTCGGGCTCTTCCGCGAGGGGCCTGTAGACGAGGACGGCCCGCCCTCCTCGGGCGGCCCGGGAGTCGGGCAGGACGACCTCGAGCCCGGCCGTCTCGTCCAGGCGCTCGAAGGTCGCGCGGACCCAGCCCAGGGGCGGCGGGGCGGCGAGGAAGAGATGGCCGGGAACGATCGAACGGCCCGCGGAGAGTCCTCCGGTGACGGGGTCATCGGCGACCGCGTCCGCGACGAGGGAAGCGAGGAGCCCCTCGGCGCCGTCCTCGCGCGCCCGCCTGGCGACAGCCCGGAAAAAGGGCTCCGCGTCGTCACCCCGCTGCGCACCCGCTTCCTCCCAGGCGACGCGAAGCGCTTCGCGGCCAGAGGGCGCGAGCCGGGCGGCCTCGGCGAGGAAGAGCGCGGAAGCGGCCGGCTGCGCGAGGGACCCCTGTTCGGCGAGGAAAGGGCTCGCGCCGGCCACCGGCCGCGAGGTCAGCCCGAGGGCCTCCTTCGCGAGGAGCTCCGCGAGCCCTTCCACGGCCCAGCCCGCCTCCTCGGGCCCCGCCTGCCGGACGGCGAGAAGGGCCACGCCGCGCGCGACGTCGAAGGCGACCTCGTGGGAGGACCGGCCGGCCGTCGCGACGGCGAGGACCGGGCGTGCGAGACGGCCCTTCTCGCGTCCGTCCCATCCCGCCAGCACAGGCACGTCGGCCCTCGGGTGGACGAGGAGGAGGGTCAGGGGCGACGAGACCGAGAAGGGGCGGGACCAGCCGTCTCGGTCGAGGACGTCGCGGACGACCCGCTCGAGAGCCGACAGGGCGGCTTCGCGGCTCTCCAGGGGCACGGACGGCTCGAAGGCCGCGACGACGTCGCCCCCGAGAAGGCTCCTCGTTTCACCCCGCTGCGTGTAGGGAGAACGCAGGAGCTCGGCCCGCCCGCGAGCGGCCTCGCGCTCCGACAGGCTGCCGGCCCTGCTGGCGTGCGCCGGGACGACGGACCCTCCTTCGAGCGGGAGGGCCTCGACGCGGACGGTCGCGGCCCTGCCCGGGAGGGCGAAGAACGCGACGAGCGCGAGCGGAGCCGCGAGACGGCCGGTCGAGGGGCGCCGCAACGGTTTCCGCGTCAGGCCTTCGTCTCGGGCGTCTCGGGCGCTTCTGCCCCGGCGGGTTCGCCGGCCGCCTCGGGTGCACCCGTCGTCCCGGCGGGCGCGGCCGGCGAGGTGGCCTCGGCGGCCTCGGCGTCGGGGGCGGCAGTCTCAGCCGCCGGCGCGGCGGCTCCCGCGGAAGGCTCCACCGTCGCCGGGGCCGGCTCGGGCTCCTCGGGACTCTCCTCGACGACCGGGATCGGCATCCCTTCCGTGGGCGTGATGTCGTCGTCGCTCCTCGGGGCGCGCAGCGTGACGGTGGTCTTCTCGCCGGTCTCGTCCCCGGTCTTCTTCCCCGCCGAGGCGGACCTGACCTCGACCAGGATCGCCGTGATGTTGTCCACGCCGCCCCGCTCGTTGGCGAGGTCGACGAGGCCCCGGACGATCTGCTCGGGAGTGCGGGACGACGTGAGGGCTTCGAAGATCTCCTCATCCGACACCATGCCGGTGAGCCCGTCGGAGCAGAGGAGATACCGGTCGTCCGTCCCGACCGGGATCTCGATCAGGTCGACCGCGACGTGCGCGCCGCCGCCCAGGGCTCGGGTGACGACGTTCTTGAGCGGGTGGCTCCGCGCCTCCTCCTCGGAGAGGATGCCGGCGTTCACCTGCTCCTGCACCCACGAGTGGTCGTCTGTGAGGCGGCGCAACTCGGAGTCCCGGAGCAGGTAGGCGCGGCTGTCGCCGACGTGGACGAGGGTCACGCGCTTCTCGTCGAAGAGAGCGGCGACGACCGTCGTCCCCATTCCCTTCAGCTCCGGGCGGTTCACGACCGCGCGCATCACCTTCTCGTTCGCGCGCTCGACCGCCGTCGAGAGGCGGTTGCCGTCGACCGAGTACCGGTTGTTGTAGCCGAACGGCCACGTGTTGTCGTGGTCGTCCTCCGTACCGGAGATGAACTCCTGGATCGACTCGACCGTCAGGCGCGAGGCGACCTCGCCGGCGGCGTGCCCCCCCATGCCGTCCGCGACGACGAAGAGCCCTCTCTCGGCGTCGAGAAGGTAGGCGTCCTCGTTGTGCTTTCTCTTCCGGCCGACGTCGGTGAGACCGAATGCAGTGAGAGCCACGGCCGGATTCTAGCCCTTCCGCCCGAACAGCCCGCCGAGGAATCCCTTGTTCTCGGAAGGGGGTCGCAGCTCGGCGGCCAGCTTCTGGACGTCGCTGTCGTCCGGAATCCTCTGAAGGGCCTCCTGCAGGTGCCTTTCGGCCTTCGTCCGGAGGCCCACCTGGAGGTAGAGGCGCGCCGCCTCGCGGTGGACGGCCCCGTTCTCGGGGTCGAGCCTGAGGGCGATCTCGACGGCCTCGACCCCCCGTCGCGCCTTGCCCGGAATCCGGCTGCAGGCGAGCGCGAGGTAGTGACAGGCCTTCGCGTCCTTTCCCCAGTGGTGGACGGAGAGGTCGAATTGCTGGAACGCGGTGGCGAGGTCGCCCTCCCGGTAGGCCTTCACCCCTTTCGCGAGGTAGACCTTGGCGACGGCAGCCGGGTCGAAGGCCCCGCTGCCCGCCCCCTTGTCGAGGTCGAAGTCGTGCGCCTTGCGGCGCTGCTCGTTCGTCAGGACGTTCACGGCCTCCGTGAGGACCTGGAAACGTGCTTCGGCCTCCGCCTTCTTCGCGGGGTCGGTGAAGCGGTCGGGGTGGGCTTCGCGCGCCAGGATGCGGAACCGCCCCCGGATCGCCTCCTCGGTGGAGTCGCGGCTCACTCCGAGTATTTCGTAGTAGTTCGCCACGCCGGTCCTGTCGGCTCGCGCCTTAGGCCCCCCCTGCACAAACGATGGCGAAATTCTCACACGGCAGTCGGAGGAAACTCAAGTGCCGCGTCCTCGCCCCCTCCGGGAATCCCGTCACGAGATCTGCCTGCGCTGGCAGATCCGCTTCGCCGTGACACGAACGGCCTCGGGGATGTTCCGGTCCGTGGAAAGCGTGGTCTGGTCCCTCGGCGAGAGGCGCAGGACGAGCGGGAGGGTGACGTCGATGGGGGACCTCGGGTTCCTGACGATCGCGGCCATGAGGGAGTACTTCTTCATCCACTCGCGGCGCTGCGCCACCGCGCGGAGGACGTCCTCTGAGACGCTCTTCATGTTCGCGATCACCTCGGCGTCCGCCTCGTTGGTCTTCGGGGACTTGAGGACCGCCGTGGAGACGAGCCGGTTCGTGTCCCTGACCAGGAAGAGCCGCTCCTCGCGGGTCCCCCGGAACGCGATCCTGATCCTCTGCGAGACGGGGAGAGCCGTGAGCCTGACGAGGACGTCCCTCGAGACCTCTTCCTCCGGGCCGGCCGCCTCGGAAGGCGTCCCGGCCGGCACCGCGGGGACCCCGACGACGGGCTCCTCGTACTCCTCCGCCTCCGCCAGGGGCTCGCCCTCCTCGCGCTCCTTCTTGAGGAAGAACTCCTCCAGGAACTCGTCGGCCCGCCGCCGGATGTCCGTGGAGAGGTCGGGGTTCTCGAAGAGGCTTTCGACGATCTCGGGCGACGCGAGGAGGCGGGCCTGGTTCGTGATGAGGACGTCCTGCAGCTCGGGCATGACGCGGCGTGCGAGCCAGACCAGCGTGAAGTCCGCCACCGCGCGGTGCTGGAGGACCCCCTCGAGGACGGCTTTGTCCTGGCACCGCCTCGCGATGGCGTCGAGCTGCTCGGGACGGGTCTCCTTCGCCCGCGCCGCGCCGAGGAGCGCCTCCGGGTCGAACGACCGGAACGTCTCCTCGCAGAGGGGCACGAGCTCGGGATCGCCCTGGGAGAGGATCGACCCGACGGCCCGAACGAGCTCGGAGGGTGAGAGCGGGACGAACCCGCGCGCGGCGAACTCGAGGATTCGGCGGGGAGCCTGACCACACTCGATCGAAGCGAGGAGTTCGAGATCGGGACTGTCCGAAGACATGAGGAACGGAGCTTACGACAGTGCGAGGAGCTCAGCCGTCCCGGGGGCCCGAGGCGGCCGACTCGCCGATGACGAGATTCCTCACCACCTGCCCGAGCTGACCGACCGCGCCGATCGCCGCGCCGTCCACGTTGACCTCGACTCCCCCGGCGTTGCCGAGCGTCAGGACGAAGGTCCGACCACCCTCGAACCGGCGCATCGTTCCCTTCCGGAAGAGCTCGGCCGCGACGACGCGCCCGTCGACGCTGACCTCGGTCCAGCAGTCGTCGCTGAAAGTGAGCGTCATCGTCCGCAAGGCCCCGGGCCCGGCCTCCGCTTCCCTCGCCCTCTCGACGGCGGGCTCGATCAGGGGCGTCTCCGAGGGGACCGGCACGGCGGCGGCGGCGATGGCCGGCGGAAGGCGGAGCGCTTCGGGAACCGGGGTCGCGATCTCCGCCGGCGCGCTCCTCGCGACCTCGCCCTCGGACGCTCCCGCCCTTCCCTTCAGGACGGCCACCACGCCGGTCAGGAGGGCGACGACGAGCGCGACGCCCACGCCGAGGGCCGTGGTGTTCAGCGACACGCTGCGTCGCGGCCGGGAGAGGGGAATCCGGTCGGAGGAGGACGTGGTCCTCTCTCTCGAGGCCTCGGCCTGGTCGGCCGACCACGCCTCGTGCGCGTGGTTGAAGGCGGCGGCGGTCCGCTCCGCGTCGAGCCCGAGATGGCTCGAGAGGGCGAGGACGAACCCGCGGGCGAAGACCCTGGCCGGGAGGAGGTCGAAACGGCCGGTCTCCAGCGCCTCGATCTGGCGCACGGAGACCTTCGTCACGTCGGAGAGCTGCTCCCTCGTGACCTCTCGGAGCTCGCGTTCCCGCCGCAGCTCCTCTCCGAACTCCTGGGGGCTTTCCACCGGCAACCTATAACCCTCCGGGGTAGAAGAGATTACACCTCTTCCGACGAAGTGTCAACGGCCGGTGGAGCGGAACGGAGCAGGAGGGCCCGGGAACACGCCGCGAGGAGGGGGTCGGCTGCGGGGTCGCTGGCGAGCCTCGCCAGGGTCGGCCGCTCCGACCGGCTGAGGAGAGCCAGCGCGACCGGCCGGGGGGTCCGCGGGGAGAGGAGGAGCGCAGTGCGGACCGCGGTCCTCTCCATCCACCGTTCGTTCCGCGAGAGAAGGATGAGCTGCGGCTCCCGAGGGCGCCGCGCGAGGAGCCAGGCGGTCAGGTCTTCCTCGACGAGTCGGGGGTTGGCGAGGAGCGCGGCGAGGACGTCGACCTCGCCGTCGTCGAGAAGCGCCCCGTGGAGCGGTCTGTCCGCCAGGCGGGCGAGCGCCGACTTCTCTCCGAGGGAGAGCCGCGGCAACGTCTCCAGCACTCGCTGGTTCGCGGAAGTGCGCACCGGGGAGGGAGTCCGCGCGTTGCGCCCGACGTCGGCGAGGTCCCTCCACGGAAGGTCCTCGAGGAGGCGGAGCGCGTCGGCGCGCGGGGCCGCCGGGTGGAGGACGACGGCTTTGCCAATCTCCCGGTTCGAGAGGAGGCCCGGAGCCGCCAGGACCTCCGCGACGACCGCTTCCCCCGCGTACGGGTGTCTCAGACACCGGAGGACCTCCGACTCCGTGAGGCGCGCGAGGTTCTCCCGGACCAACGACGCCAGGCCTGCCCTGTCGGCACGCGAGATCGCCGCCGTGATGCCGGGCGGTCGGGCCTCTCCCGGGCGGTCCCCGTTCACCCCCCGATTATCGGCGGGTGGCCAGGGCGAGCTCCCTCACGAGACCGGCCGCGGCCGCGACCGGGTCCCCCCCCGCCGCCGCGGCCTTCTCCATCGCGACGACGACCGCGCTCCCGACGACGACCCCGTCGGCCAGGCGCGCGACCGCCGCGACCTGCGCGGGTGTCGAGATACCGAAGCCCACGGCGACGGGCAACCGGCCGACTCCCGCCCTCACCCGGGCGACGAGGTCGGCGAGACCCTCGGGAACGTCCGACCTCACCCCGGTGACGCCGGGACGCGAGACGACGTAGACGAACCCGCGCGAGAGACGGCCGACGACCCTCGCGCGCCGGGGCGGCGACGTCGGGGCGAGAAGGAAGACCGGGTCGAGGCGCGCCGCCCGCAGCGTCGCCGCGAACGAGGCGCCCTCCTCGGGCGGGAGATCGGTGACGAGAGTCCCGTCGACGCCGGCCTCCGCGGCCTTCGCCGCGAAGACGACCTCCCCCATGGCGAGGACGGGGTTCGCGTACCCGAAGAGGACGAGCGGTGAGTCCAGCCCGGCGGCGCGCAATCGTCCGACGAGCCCGAGGACGGAGGAGAGAGTCGTGCCGCCCGCCAGGGCACGCTCGCTCGCCCGCTGGATGACCGGCCCGTCGGCGATCGGGTCGGAGAAGGGGACGCCGAGCTCGATCACGTCGGCCCCGGCTTCGGCCAGCGCGGGGAGAAGGCGCTCGGTGACCTCGAGAGACGGGTCTCCCGCCTCGACGAAGACGACGAGTGCCGCGCGCCCCTCGCGCGAGGCTTTCGCGAAGGCCCTGGAGATGCGCCCGCTCACCGGCCCACCTCCTCGAGGCCTTCGAGCCGCGCCACGCTCGGGACGTCCTTGTCGCCCCGGCCCGAGAGGCCGACGACGATCGTCGCGCCCGGCCGCTTCGGCGCCTCCCTGAGGACCCACGCCACGGCGTGCGCCGTCTCCAGCGCGGGGATGATCCCTTCCTTCTCCGAGAGGACGTGGAACGCGGCGAGCGCCTCGTCGTCGGTGACGCTCTCGTAGCGCGTCCGCCCGAGCGCGGCGAGGTTCGCGTGCTCGGGGCCGACCGCCGGGTAGTCGAGTCCCGCCGAGACGGAGTGCGTCGGGAGGATCTGCCCGTCCTCGTCGGCGAGGAGGAGCGTCCGCGTCCCGTGCAGGACGCCGACGCGCCCCGGCCCGAAGCGGGCCGCGTGCTCGCCCGGCGCGGAGGAGCGTCCGCCCGCCTCGACGCCGACGAGCTCGACCTGCGTGTCCGGCAGGAAGGCGTGGAAGAGGCCGATGGCGTTCGAACCCCCGCCGACGCAGGCGACGAGGAGGTCGGGGAGCTTCCCGCCGAGGACCTTCCGCGCCTGGACCCGCGTCTCGCGGCCGATCACGGCGTGGAAGTCGCGCACCATCCGCGGGTAGGGGTGCGGGCCGAGGACCGAACCGAGGACGTAGTGCGTGTCGGCGTAGGTCGCCACCCAGTCGCGCATCGCCTCGTTGATCGCGTCCTTCAGAGTCCGCGACCCCGAGTCGACCGGGACGACCCTCGTCCCGAGGAGGCGCATCCGGTAGACGTTCAGCGCCTGGCGCTCGACGTCGACCGAGCCCATGTAGACGACGCACGGCAGGCCCAGGAGCGCCGCGGCCGTCGCGGTGGCGACCCCGTGCTGCCCCGCGCCCGTCTCGGCGATGACGCGGGTCTTCCCCATCCGCTTCGCGAGGAGGACCTGCCCGAGGGCGTTGTTGATCTTGTGGGCACCGGTGTGGAGGAGGTCCTCGCGCTTGAGGAAGATCCTCGCGCCGACCTCGGCGGAGAGGCGCCGCGCCTCGGTGAGCGGCGTCGGCCGCCCGGCGTAGGTCGTGAGGAGACCGTGCAGCTCGCGCCGGAACGAGGCGTCGCCGCGCGCCTTCGCGTAGGCGCGCGTCAGCTCCTCGACGGGCGCCATGAGCGTCTCGGGGACGAACCTCCCGCCGAACTCGCCGAACCGCCCCATCGCGTCGGCCTCGGGAACCACGAACTTCTCAGCCACCGTTCCTCCCGTTCTCTCCGCGCACAGCGGCGAGGAACGCCGCGAGCTTCTTCCTGTCCTTGATTCCCGGCGCGCTCTCCACGCCCGAGGCGACGTCGACCCCGGCCGGCGCGCATCTCGAGACCGCCCCCGCGACGTTCTCCGGCGAGAGCCCGCCCGCGACGAAGACCCTGCGCGCCGTCCCGAGGCGCGAGAGGAGACTCCAGTTCCACACTTCTCCCGTGCCGCCCGCGAGCGTCGCGTGCGCCGCGTCGAGGAGGAGGACGTCCGCCGGCCAGCCCAGGGCGTCGTCGAGCGGGTCCTTCCCCACCTTCACGGCCTGCCAGATCGGAACCGGGACGTCGAGCCCCTCCCGCGCGGCGAGGTCGTCGTGCCACTGGAGGGCGTCGGGCCCGAGCTCGGCCACGATCGACTCCGTTTCCCTCAGCGTGTTTCCCGCGACCACCGCGACGACCCCCTTCGCGAACCGGCTCGCCTCGCGAAGGACGCGGGCCGCGTCGAGAGGCACTCGCCGCGGTGAGCGGGGCGAGAGGTTGAGGCCGATCCAGTCGGCACCGAGCGCCTCCGCCGCCGCGAGGTCTTCCTCGCGCGTGACGCCGCAGACCTTCACCTCCGTCGTCCCCTCGCCCCGGAGGGCGCGGAGAGCGCGGGCCGGGTCGCCGGACCTGAGGAGCGACTCGCCGACGAGAAACGCGTCGAAGCCGGCCGCCGCGAGGCGCTCGACGTCGTCGGGCCCGTGGATCCCGCTCTCGGCGACGCGAACCACCGAGGGGGGCAGGAGCCGCCCGAGCTCGGCGACGCGGCCGAGATCGACGCGGAAGGTCGCGAGGTCGCGGGCGTTCAGGCCGACGATCTCCGCGCCCGAGGCGAGCGCGCGGCGCACCTCGTCGGCGTCGTGCGCCTCGACGAGGACGGCGAGCCCCCGGGAGCGCGCGGCCGCGTGGAGGCGGCCGAGCTCGGCATCGGAGAGCGCCGCGACGATGAGGAGGACGGCGTCGGCGCCGAGCGAGAGCGCGAGGTCGAGCTGGACCTCGTCGACGACGAAGTCCTTCATCAGGACCGGCAGGCCCGAGATCCCCTTGACCTCGGAGAGCCACGCCAGGTCGCCGCCGAAGAAGTCCGGCTCGGTGACGACCGAGATCGCGGCCGCGCCGGCGCGACGGTAGGCCTTCGCCACCGAGCGGATCGCGGACTGCAGACCTACGCCCGCACCGGGAAGCCCGGGGGGTGGCGAAGAGCGCCCCCCGGCAAGCATCGTCCCCGCCGACGGGGAGCGGTGCTTCACCTCGGCGATGACCCGCGGGCCTCCCGCGCGGAGCGAGGCGAGAAAGCGCGCCCCGTCGGACGGGATCACCGCCGGGCCCTCCCGCGGCGACAGCTCCCCTGCGGCGAGCCGACGCCGGCGGGCCGCGAGGATCTCGGCGAGGACCGACCCGCCGCTCACGCCGCCTCCTGCGAGATCGCGGCGAGAGACTCGAGCGCCCGGCGCGCCGCGCCGGAGTCGATCGAGCGGGCGGCGCGGGCCATCCCGTCGCCGAGGTCGAGGGCGACCCCGGAGACGAAGAGCGCCGCCGCGGCGTTCATCAGGACCGCGTCGCGGCGCGGCCCTTCCTCGCCGTCGAGGATCGCCCCGAGGATCGCGGCGTTCGTCTCCGCGTCTCCCCCGGCCATGTCGCGCGGATCGCGCTCGGGGAGGCCGAACGTCGCCGCGGTCCACTCCTCGAGGCGGACCTCTCCGAAGAAGACCTCCGCCACGACGGTGAGGCCGTGCGGCAGGAGCTCGTCCCCCGCCCCCGAGTTGGAGACGACGAGCGCGTGCTCGGCGCCGAGGGCCGCGAGGGCGTGACCGAGGACCGGAACGCGCAGCGGGCGGTCGACGCCGACGAGCTGGCGCGTCACGCCGAGCGGGTTCGCGAGCGGGCCGGCGAGGTTGAAGGCCGTCCGGATCCCCAGCTCGCGCCTCATCGGACCGACGGACTTCATCGCCGGGTGGTAGGCCGGGGCGAAGAGGAACGTGACGTTCGCCTCCGCGAGGGCCCGTGCGGCGACGGCGGGCGGCATGTCGATCCTCACGCCGAGGGCCGCGAGGACGTCGGCCGAGCCGCTCGCCGAGGAGACGGCGCGGTTCCCGTGCTTGGCGACGGGGACGCCCGCCCCCGCGACGACGAAGGCCGCCGTGGTGGAGATGTTGAAGGTCCCCTGCCCGTCGCCCCCCGTCCCGCAGACGTCGACCGAGCGTTCCGAGAGGGCCGCCGGGACGGGGGCGCGCGCCCCCCTCGCGCGGAGCGCGTCGACGAAGCCGGCGACCTCCCCGGCGGCCTCGCCCCGCCGCGCCATCGCGGCGAGGAGCGCCGCGGCCCTCACGGCCGAGAACCCCTCGGTCAGCATCTCCTCGACGGCGAGACGCGCCTCGTCCCGGGAGAGCGTCCGCCCTTCCATGACGAGCTTCAGCGCGCGGTGGAGATCTCCCCCCGCGCCCGGCGCGGGGAGGCTCACGCCGCGCCCTTCTCGACGAAGTTCGCGAGGAGGCGCTCCCCCTCCAGCGTCAGGATCGACTCGGGATGGAACTGCACCCCGACGAGCGGGCGCGTCCGGTGGCGCAGGCCCATGACGAGGCCGTCCGAGGTCTCGGCCGTCACCTCGAGGCACTCCGGAACGGACGCGCGGTCGACGACGAGGGAGTGGTAGCGCGTCGCGACGAAGGGGTTCGAGAGGCCGGCGTAGATCCCCCCTCCGTCGTGGCGGATCTCGGAGGTCTTGCCGTGCATCAGGACCGGGGCCCTCACGATGGAGCCGCCGAAGACGTGCCCGAGGGCCTGGAGCCCGAGGCAGACGCCGAGGAGCGGGACGTCCTCGTTCTTCCGGATGACCTCCTCGCTGATCCCGGCGTCCTCCGGGCGGCCGGGCCCGGGCGAGATGACGATCCTGACGGGGCGCATCGCGAGCGCCTCCTCCGCGGTCAGGGCGTCGTTGCGGACGACGCGGACGTCGCCGTGGAGCGTCTGGAGGACCTGGACGAGGTTGAAGGTGAAGGAGTCGTAGTTGTCGACGACGAGGATCACGGCTCGTACTCCTTCGCCGCGTCGACGGCGCGCATGAGAGCCCACGCCTTGCTCTCGCACTCGTCCGCCTCGGCCTCCGGGCGAGAGTCGGCGACGATGCCCGCCCCCGCCTGGACGTGGAGGACGCCGTCCTTCACGACCGCCGTCCGGATGCCGATCGCCATGTCGAGGTGACCGGCGAAGTCGAGGTAGCCGACGGCCCCGCCGTAGGCGCCCCGGCGCACCGGCTCGAGCTCCTCGATGATCTCCATCGCCCGGATCTTCGGCGCGCCGGTGAGGGTCCCGGCGGGGAACGTCGCCGCAAGGGCGTCGACGGCGTCCTTGCCGTCGGCGAGGCGCCCGGTCACGCGCGTCGCGAGGTGCATGACGTGCGAGAAGCGCTCGATCGTGAAGAAGTCCCTCACCTTCACGCTCCCCGGCGCGGCGACCCGCCCGAGGTCGTTTCGCCCGAGGTCGACGAGCATCACGTGCTCGGCCCTCTCCTTGTCGTCGTTCAGGAGCTCGCGGGCGAGGGCGAGGTCCTCCTCCTGCGTCGCGCCGCGGCGGCGCGTCCCGGCGAGGGGAATCGTCTCGACCTCCTCCTCGCCGGCCCTCACGAGCCGCTCGGGCGAGGCACCGAAGATGACGGCGTCGGGCGTCCGGAGGTAGTACTGGTACGGCGAGGGGCTCACGCGCCGGAGCGCGCGGTAGATCGAGAAGGTATCCCCCTCGACCGCCGCCGACCAGCGCCGCGAGAGGACGACCTGGAAGACGTCGCCGGCCCGGATGTGCTCCTTTGCCCGCTCGACCCTCTCGACCCAGGCGCGCCGCGGGAGCGACTCCTCCCACGCGCCGGCGAGGCGGGCCGCCCGTCCGCCGGGGAGCCGCCCCGCCTCGACGCGCGCGGCGAGCGTCGCGAGGCGCGTGCGGACGGCCGACTCCTCGCCCGGTCGGGCGTGGCCGAGGAAGAGGAGCCGGTGCTTCAGGTGGTCGAACGCCAGGACGGTCTCGAAGACGCCGAACCAGGCGTCGGGGAGGCCGACGGGGTCGGGGTTCGTCGACGGGAGGCGCTCGAGCCTCCTCACGGCGTCGTAGCCGGCGAATCCGACCGCGCCGCCCGTGAAGGGCGGGAGATCGTCGCCGAAGCCGTCGGCCGCCGGGAGCGCCCGCGTCTCCGTCCTCACGACGCCGCGCAGGAGCTCGAAGGGGTCGCCGTCCGCCCCGCTGAACGACCGCTCCGGCGCCGTCCCGAGGAACGACCAGCGCGCGACGCGCGCGCCCCCCTCCACCGACTCGAGGAGGAAGCAGGGGTCGTCGCCGGCGAGGAGCGTCCTCATCACCGAGACCGGGGTCGTCAGGTCGGCGGGACGCTCGAGGACGACGAGCGTCCGGGACTCGGGCTTGGCCATCACTTCTCCTCCCGGCGCCTTCCGCGCCGCGCGGCCAGCTCCCGGGCGACCAGTTCGGGAGGGAGATCGCGCGCGGCCATCAGGACGACGACGTGATACATCAGGTCGGCGATTTCCGCAGCCAGCCCCGCGTCGTCGCGCGTGACCGCCGCCAGGGCCGTTTCGACCCCCTCCTCGCCGACTTTCTGGGCGCACTTCTCCACCCCCTTGTCCAGGAGGCGGTTCGTGTACGACCCGGGCTCGGGGCAGGCCTTGCGCGCCGCGACGACGTCGAAGAGGGGGCCGAGGCCGAAGGGGTCCCCGGTGGCGCCGTCGGGTACGGCCGGGCCGCCATCGGCCACGTCCCCGGCCGCCCCGGCCGCCCGTGCGTCCGCCGCCCCGCCCGCGCGGGCCGTGTCGCCGGGGAGCGCCTCGACCGGGGAGAAGCAGCTCGCCGCGCCGGTGTGGCACGCCGGCCCGGCCGGCTCGACGTCGTAGAGGACGGCGTCGCGGTCGCAGTCGAGCGAGACGCGGACGACGCGCTGGACGCTCCCCGAGGTTTCGCCTTTCTTCCAGAGCTCCCGGCGCGAGCGGCTCCAGAAGTGTGAAGAACGCGTCTCGACCGTGAGGGCCAGGGCCTCCTCGTTGGCCCAGGCGAGCGTCAGGACCCCGCCCGTCCGCTCGTCCCTCACGACGACCGGGACGAGGCCGCGTTCGTCGAAGGCGACCTCCTCGAGCCCCGCCGGGATCGCCGGGCGCACCGGGACGCCGGCCTTCGCCAGGGCGCGCTTGACCTGCCCGACCGTGTAGACGCGGTCGTGGAAGACCGACGCCGCGAGGACCGCGTCGGCCCCGCCCTCGAGGACCGCCGGGGCGAAGTGGGCGAGGTCTCCCGCCCCGCCCGAGGCGACGATCGGGAGCGCGGTGGCCGCCCGGGCCGCCTTCAGCATCGCGAGGTCGAACCCGGCGAGCGTGCCGTCGGCGTCCATCGAGGTGAGGAGGATCTCGCCCGCGCCGCGCGCCGTCACCTCGGTGACCCACTCGGCGAGGCCGGTCGTCGTGACCCGGCGCCCGCCGTGGGTCGAGACGACGTACCGCTCCCCGTCCTTCTTCGCGTCCACCGCCACCACGACGCACTGCGCGCCGAACCGCTCGGCGAGCCGCGTGACGAGCGAGGGGTCCGCGACGGCGGCGGTGTTCACGGTGACGCGGTCGGCGCCGGCGGCAAGGAGCGCGGCCGCGTCCTCGAGCGAGCGGACGCCGCCGCCGACGGTGAACGGGATGGAGAGGACCTCGGCCACGCGCGCGACGAGGCCCGCGAGCGTGCCCCGCTCCTCGTGCGAGGCGGCGACGTCGAGGAAGCAGAGCTCGTCGGCCCCCTCGGCCTCGTACCGGCGCGCCGCCTCCACCGGGTCCCCGGCGTCGCGCAGGTTCTCGAACTTCAGGCCCTTCACGACGCGCCCCCCGGCGACGTCGAGACACGGGATGACGCGGACGGCGAGGCTCACGAGGCCACCTCCTTCAGGGCGGTGCGCGCCTCGGCGAGCCGGGCGACGGTCGTCGCGCCGGAGTGGAGGGCGCGGCCGAAGATCGCGCCGGCCGGGCCGCCCGCGAGCGACGCGGCCGCTGGCGCGAGGTCCTCCTCGCCTCGCATCCCGCCCGAGGCGAGGACCTCGCCGGCGAAAGCCGCGCGGACTTCGGCGAGGAGCTCGAGGTTCGGGCCGGTCATCGCCCCGTCGCGCGCGACGTCGGTGACGAGGAGAGCCGACACGCCCATCCCGGCGAGGCGCCGGGCGACCTCCGCCGCGCCGCCCGCCCCGGCGTCCTCGGCCCAGCCGTGGATCGTGGGGCGGCCTTCCCTGCAGTCGAGGGCGACGACGATCCGGGGACCGAAGCCCTGGAGGAGAGAGGCGAAAAGCTCCGGCGCGCGGAACGGGAGGCTCCCGAGGACGACGCGCGCCGCCCCGGAGGAGAGCGTGGCCTCCACGGCCGCCCGGTCGCGCAGGCCGCCCCCGACTTCGACGGGCACGGCCGAGACCGCGACGATCTCCGCGATCGCCCCGGCGTTGTGGCCGGTCCCGAACGCCGCATCGAGGTCGACGACGTGGATCCCGTCGGCCCCCTCCGTCGCGAAGCGCAGGGCGACGTCGACCGGGTGCTCGGGGTAGACGGTGCGCTGCGACGGGTCGCCGTGGAGAAGCCGGACCACCTCGCCCCCCATCAGGTCGATCGCTGGCCAGAGGGCGATCACGCGGCCTCCGAGAGAAAGTTCGCGAGGATCCGCCGCCCCGCGGCCGAGGACTTCTCCGGGTGGAACTGGCAGCCCCAGACGTTTCCGCGGCGGGCCGCCGCGACGAAGCGGCCGCCGTGGTCTGAGAAGGCGGCGACGTCGGCCGGGTCGGCCCCCTCCGGCCGGAAGGAGTGGACGAAGTAGACGTACATCCCGCGCGGCAGCCCGGCGAGGAGCGGCCCGTCCGCGGCCCCCCCGGGCTCGAGCCGGTTCCACCCGACGTGCGGGACGCGGGCGCCGGGCGGGAAGGGGACGACGCGCCCCGCGAGGAGCCCGAGGCCCGGCGTCGTGCCGAACTCCTCGCTCTCCTCGAAGAGGAGCTGAAAGCCGAGGCAGAGGCCGAGGAGGCGCGCGCCGCCGTCGAGCGCGGCGCGCAGGCCCGCCTCGAGGCCCGACGCCGCGAGCCGCTCGCGGGCCGGCGCGAAGGCGCCGACGCCGGGCAGGACGACGCGCGAGGCGGTGGCGACGAGGCCCGGGTCGGACGTCGTCACGACCCGGGCACCGAGCCGCTCGAGGGCGCGCCTGACCGAGAAGACGTTCCCGACGCCGTAATCGAGGAGCGCGACGGTCGTCATGCGGTGAGCGTCCCCTTCGTCGAGAGGACCGTCCCCTCCGAGAGGGCGACGGCCTGGCGAAGGGCGCGCGCGGTCGCCTTGAAGACCGCCTCCGCCGCGTGGTGCGCGTTTCGCCCGCGGAGCACGTCCACGTGGAGGTTCAGCTTCCCGCGGAAGGCGGCCGACTTCCAGAACTCCTCGACGAGGGCGAACGGGAAGTCGCTCGTGACGAACTGCAGCTCGGGCGTCGACGGCGCCTCGAAGACGAGGTACGGCCGCCCCGAGAGGTCGACGACGCTCCGCGCGAGCGCCTCGTCGAGCGGGACGTACGAGTGCCCGAAACGGGCGATCCCGGCGCGGTCGCCGAGGGCGCGGTCGAGCGCCTCGCCGAGGGCGAGCCCCACGTCCTCGACGGTGTGGTGGGCGTCGACGTGGACGTCGCCCGAAGCCTCGACGGCGAGGTCGAACCGGGCGTGCTTCGCCACGGTCTCGAGCATGTGCGAGAGGAACCCGACCGGCGTCGCGACCCGCGCCTCGCCCGTTCCGTCCAGGTCGAGCGCGAGCGCGATGCTCGTCTCCTTCGTCGTCCGTCTCACCTCGGCGGTGCGTCTCACAGGACCTCCTTCAGGGTCGAGAGGAAGAGGTCGTTCTCCCCGGGCGTCCCCACCGTCACGCGAAGCGCGTCCGGGACGACCGCGGTCTGGTCGCGCACGAGGACCCCGCGCGCCCTCAGGTCGCGGAAGACGCGCGCCCCGTCGCCCCCGGGCGGGACGATGAAGAGAAAGTTGGCCCGCGACGGGGCGACCCGGGCGCCGAGAGAGCGCAGCGCCGCCGCGACCCGCTCGCGCTCGAGGGCGGTTGCCCGGCATCGGCGCCGCACCTCGTCGCGGCCCGCGAGCGCCGCGAGGGCGACCTCCTCGGCGCCGGTGTCGACGCTGAACGGGAGGATCACCTTGGCAATCTCCTCCCCGACCTCGGGCCGCGCCGCCGCGAAGCCGACCCTGAGCCCCGCGATCGCGTACGCCTTCGAGAGCGTCCGGAAGATCACGAGGTTCGGCAGCTCTCCGAGGAGCGGGAGGAGGTCGTCGTCCTCTTCGGCGAAGTCGACGTAGGCCTGGTCGAGGAGGACGACCGGGGCCACGGCGCAAAGCCGACGGACGAAGTCGCGAGAGAGGGTGCCGCCCGTCGGGTTGTTCGGCGAGCAGAGGAGCGGGACCTGCCGCTCTCCCTCGGCCGCGCGCGCGAGGAAGACCTCTTCGTCGAGGTGGAAGTCGTCGCCCGTGAGCGGCACCGTCTCGACGCGCGCACCGACGATCGCCGCCATCTGCGCGTAGAGCGAGAAGACCGGCGGGGCGAGGAGGAGCGTCCCGCCGCAACCGGCGAAGACCGAGACGGCGGCGAGGATCGCCTCGCCCGATCCGTTCGACGGGACGACCTGCTCGGGAGAGAGCCCCGCTCCGGCCGCGAGGGCCGCCCGGAGCCGCGGCGCGCCGAACTCCGGGTAGAGGGCGAAGCGCCGGGCGGCGAGCGCCGCGAGCGCCTCCGCCTTCGCGCCGGCAGGGACGTCCTCCGGGCTCTCGTTGAAGTCGAGCTTGGCGCGGAGTCCCGGGGGAACGGGCTCGAACCGGTACGCGCGCAGGGCGCGGATCTCGGGCCGCACGGCCGCGAGCGCATCTCGCGTCACCGGCCCCCTCCCGTCGCGGCCCCACGCCGCCCGCCCTTCGTCCGCGGCCGGGACGCCGCCGCCGGTCCCCGCAGGTCGAGCGAGCGGGCGTGGGCCTCCAGCCCTTCGAACCGCGCAAGAGTCGCCGCGGGCGGGCCGAGCTTCCTCGCCGCCGCCGCCGGCACCGACACGCTCCGCCCCCAGCGCAGGAAGTCGCGGACGGAGAGCCCCGAGAAGCTCCGGGCCGCGCCGCCCGTCGGGAGGACGTGGTTCGGGCCGGCGAGGTAGTCGCCGAAGGCGGTGGGGGTGGCGCTCCCGACGAAGACGGCCCCCGAGGTCGCCGCGAAGGCCGCCGCGTGGCGTTCCGCCGCGCGGCCCATCAGCTCGACGTGCTCGGCAGCGAGGGCGATGCCCTCCTTCGCCGCCGCGTCGAGCGCCGCGTAGACGAGGGCGAATCCGTTCGCGGCCAGCGAGGCCCGCGCGGTCCCTTCCGTCGGCAGCCCCTCGAGCTGCCGCGCGACCTCCTCGGCCGCCGCCTCCGCGAGGTCGCGCCGGTCGGTGAAGAGGATGCAGACGGCGTCCGGGTCGTGCTCGGCCTGCGCCAGGAGGTCTGCCGCGATCCGCGCCGGGTCGGCCCCCGCGGCGGCGAGGATGAGGACCTCCGACGGACCGGCCGGCATGTCGATCGAGACGAGGCCCGACACGAGGTGCTTGGCCGCGGCGACCCAGCGGTTGCCGGGGCCGACGACCTTCATGCACCCGCCCACGGAGACGAGCCCGGCGATGCCGTGTGCCCCTCCGGCGAGGAGGACCTCGTCGACACCCAGCTCCGCGAGCGCCCAGCGCAGCTCGCGGCTCTCGCGGAAGGCGCGCGGGGGCGTCGCCACGACGATCCTCTTCGCGCCGGCGACACGCGCGGGGACGACGCCCATCAGGAGCGAGGACGGGTAGAAGGCGCGGCCGCCGGGGACGTAGACCCCGACCGCCTCGTGCGGCACCGGCTTCTCGACGAACGCCACGCCGAGCGCGTCGCGGAAGGCGAAGCCCTTCGGGAGCTGCCGGCGGTGATACGCCTCGAGGCGGCGGCGCGCGAGGCGGAAGGCCGCGGCGAACGCCGGGTCGACGTCCTTCTCGCGGCGCGGATTCGCGAGGAGCCCCTTCTCCGGGACCGTCTCGCCGTCGAGTTCCCTGACGAACCGGGCCAGCTCGGCCCGCCCTCCCGAGAGGACCGCCTCGACGATCGGCAGGGCCTCGCGGAGCGTCGCGAAGTCGGGCGAGAGGCGGCGGGCGCGGAGCCGGGCGAGGAGCGCCCGCCCCCCGCGGGACGCCGAGGAGGCGACCTTCAGCACGGCGCCTCCACCTTCGCCGAGAGGCGCGAGACGAGCTCGGCCACCTCGGCGCGCCGCTCGACGAGCGCCCGGTTCCCTACGATGAACGTCGCCCGGCTCGGCAGGATCGTCTCGATCTCCTCGAGACCGTGGGCGGCCATCGTCGAGCCGGTCTCGATCAGGTCGACGACGACGTCGGTCAGCTTCAGCGCGACGGCGAGCTCGACCGAGCCCGCGAGCGGGACGACCTCGTGCGGCACCTTCCTCGCGTCGAAGTACCGCTCCGCGAGGCGCCGGTACTTCGTGCCGACGCGCACGGGGTGCCCGTTCGGCCGGAAGCCCTCCCCCGCCCGCCCGATGAGGGCCAGCCGGCAGGCGCCGTACGGCAGCTCGAGCGGCTCGCAGATTTCCTCACCCGATTCCTCGATCCGGTCGCTCCCGACCACGCCCGCGTCGGCGCCGCCGAAGGCGACGTAGGTCGGCACGTCGTCGTCCTTGAGGAGGAGGAGCTCGAAGCGCCCGCTGCGGTCGGGGAGGAGGAGCCTGCGCCCGTCGCTCTCGGGGAAGTCGGCGCCGGCGGCGCGCAGCAGGTCGAGCGTCTTCGGCAGGAGCCGGCCCTTCCCCGTCGCGATCCGGAAGGGACGCGGCACGGAGGGGGCGTCGGCGGCCGCCTCGACGGCGGCTGCGAGCGCCTCGAGGCCGACGCAGAAACCGACGGCGGGGGCCCCCGGCCCGAAGCGGCCGAGGAGCCCGTCGTAGCGGCCCCCGCCCGCGAGCGGACCCCCTCCCCCTCTCGCGTCGAGGGCGAAGGTGAACCCTGTGTAGTAAGGCGCAATCGGCGTTCCGGCCAGGTCGACGACGACCTCGAGGCCCGGACGCGCCTCGCGCGCCGCCCGTGCCGCCGCGAAGAGCGAGCGCGCGGCCCCGGCGAGGACGGGGAGGGCGAAGAGGGGGGACTCCGGGTCGAACCCGGCGAGAAGGGCCACCGCCACCTCGTCGGCCGCCTCGGGCTCCGCGCCCGCCTTCCGAAGCCGCTGGGCGAGGCGGCCGACGCGCCGGGCGCGGGCGTCGGCGAGAGCCGCGTCGAGCGTGCTCTTCTTCCGGCTCACGAGGCCGGGCGCGACGGCCGCGAGGAGCGCCGGGAGGAGCCCGGCCCACCCGAGGGTCAGGCAGAGGCACCCGGCCGGCACCGGGGCCACCGCCTCGAGAAGCGTGCGGAGCATCCGGAGGTCGGCCTCGAAGGAGCCGTCGCCGTAGAGCTCGGCTCCCACCTGGGCGAACTCGCGCGGCCGGCCCACCCCCGACGGCTCGTCGCGGACGACGTCGCCGCGGTAGAAGAAGGCGACCGGCATCGGCATCCCCGCGAGTCGGGGGGCGACGACGCGCGCGGCCATCGGCGTGAAGTCGGCCCTGAGCGCGAGGAGCTCGCCGCCCCGGTCGACGAAGCGGTAGAGACGCTCGTCCCCCTCCGCCGTGACGCCGTCGTAGGGCGACGCGAAGTCGAGGACCGGGAGGATCGTCTCGCGAAACCCGTCGTCCACGAGGGTTCGGACGACGGTGTCCTCCACCCGTCGGCGGCGCTCGGCCGAGTCGAAGAGGAGCGCCTGGACGCCGCGCGGGAGGTTCGGGGAGGGAGAATTCACGGGTTCACCTCGAAGAGAGATCGGACGCGGGCCGGGAGGCGCGCGGCGAGAGTCGCCGCGTCGACCGGGAGGCCCGTGAAGAGGGCCGACTGCCCGGCCGCCTGGGAGAGGAGCAGGGAGAAGCCGTCGACGAGCCGCGCGCCTCGGCGAAGCGCCTCGCGGGAGAACGCCGTCCCACCGGGCCGGTAGGGGGCGTCGAGCGCGAGGACTCCCGGACCGAGAAGCGCCCCGTCGCACGGCAGGGGGTCCGATTCGTCGAGACCGAGCGAGGTGGCGTTCACCACCACCCCGTACGGGAGGCCCGAGGCCGCCGGATTCGACACGGCGCGCGCACCGGACGCGGAGGCGAGCGCCGCCCCGCGCTGCGGCGTCCGGGCCGCCACGTCGACCGAGTACCCGCGCTCCACGAGAGCCTCGACGGCCGCGCGCGCCATTCCGCCCGCACCGAGGACGAGGGCGGCGCCTGCCTCCGGCGCCGGCGGGATCGCGGCGAGGAGTGCGTCGCGGTCGGTGTTCGCCGCCGAGAGGGGCCTGCCGCCGTCGAAGAGGAGCGTGTTCGCGACGCTTCCGGCCGCCCCGCCGGAGAACGCCGAGGCCTCCTCCTTGAACGGGATCGTGACCGACGCGCCGCGCAGCGGGAGGCCCAGCTCCTCGAAAGCGCTACGAAGCAACGGGAGCTCCTCGCCCAGCGAGGCGAGCGCGACGGGAACGTAGAGCGCCGGGAGGCCGAGGGCTTCGAAGGCCGCGTTGTGGATCGCGGGCGAGAAGGAGTGCGATACGCGGCCCCCGAGGAGGGCGAAGAGCGCCTCGGCGGTGCGCCGTCTTCCGACGCCGTAGACGTCGAGGAGGTCCGCCGCGGGGAGCTGGCCCGAAGCGGTCGCCTCGCCCGGGAGCGCGGCGCCGAAGGAGAGCGCGGCGCCGAAGTACGGCGAGAGGGCGCGCGTGACGAGGCCCGCCTCGCCCATGCCGAAGGCCGCGAGCCGGCCGCCGGCGCGCGACGCCTGGAGCCGCAGGAGACGCAGCGCGTCGCCGAGGCCGCGGGCCGTCGGAACGACCTTGACGGTGCGTGCTCCGGTCCACTCCATTCGCGCGGCGAGCTCCTCGAGGTCGTCCGGCACGCCGTCGACGTCGTGGGCCGAAACGACGACGCGTTCCGCCGGGAGGCCGAGGAGTCCGCCGCCGCCGCGGGCGTACTCGACGTCCGCGAGGTCGAATCCGGCGTCGAGGGCGGCCGCCAGGAGCGCGGCCGCGTCGGCCGTGGGGCCCTCGTACCTCCCCCCCTCGCCGCGCGAGCGAAGCGTGGCGAGAAGTATCCGGCCCGAGAACGCCGCCCTGAGGCCCGGGAGGTCGGGCGGCTCGAGCAGCGCGTCGAGCCGCAGCTCGACGGCCGGGATCCGGTCGTCGACGCGGCGCGAGGCCTCGAAGAGACCCGCGTTCGTGGCTCGGCCCAGCGAGCCGACGAGAAGCGTCCTTTCTGCCGTGAGACCCAAAACGAAAACCCCCTCGGTCGTCCGAGGGGGTCGTTTCGCGGTTCAATCTCTCTGCCCCGCACCCTCGGACGACTCGCGTCCGACGAGCGCGTGGCGCTCGCCGTCGCTAACCGTGATGCCAGTGCCAGAGGACCGGGGCGAACGTCATCGGAGGCGGATTCTGGGGGGAGCCCCGGGAGCCTGTCAACCCTTCCGGCGCCAGCGGACTCCCTGAGGGGTGTCCTCGAGAAGGATGCCGCGGGCCGCCAGCTCGTCGCGGATCGCGTCGGAGGCGGCGAAGTCGCGCCTCTTGCGGGCCTCCAGTCGCGCGGTGATCTTCGCCTCGATTTCCTCCTCGAGCGAGGCGGCCTCCCCTTCGGGGAGGACGCCGAGGACACCGTCCGCCTCTCGCAGGAAGGCCCGGGCGGCCGCCGCGTCCGCCGGGGCGAGCTGGCCCGCCTCGAGCGCCGTGTTCGCTTCCTTGACGAAGCCGAAGAGGGCGCCGAGGGCCGCGGCGGAGTTCAGGTCGTCCTCCCAGCCGGCCCGCACGGCGGCGCGCGCCTCGTCGGTCCTGGCCGCGAAGGCGTCGGAAGCCGCAGCCTCGGCGTCGCCCGCGCGCTCTCCGAGCCGGGCGTCGAGCGACTCGAGCCGCTCCACGGCCGAAGCGGCCCCGTGGAGCGCGTCGAACGTGAAGTTCAGCTTCTGCCGGTAGGGGACCGATAGGAGGAGGTAGCGGATCGCCCGGGGGGAGTAGCCGCGGGAGAGGACGTCGGGGAGCGTGTAGAAGTTCCCCTTCGACTTCGCCATCTTCTCGCCGTCGACGATGAGGTGCTCGGCGTGGAGCCACGTCCTGACGAACGTCTTTCCCGTCGCGCCCTCGCTCTGGGCGATCTCGTTCTCGTGGTGGGGAAAGATGTTGTCGACGGCGCCCGTGTGGATGTCGAGCGTCTCGCCGAGGTACTTCATCGCCATCGCCGAGCACTCGAGGTGCCAGCCGGGCCGCCCCCTGCCGAGCTCCGTCTCCCAGAGCGCCGACTCGGGCTCCCCTTCCTTCGCCCCCTTCCAGACGGCGAAGTCGCGGACGTCCTCCTTCTCGTACTCGTCGTCGGCGACTCGCGCCCCCCGCTTCATGGAGGAGAGGTCGACCCGCGAGAGCTTCCCGTACGCCGGGAACGACGCGATGCGGAACCAGATCGTGCCGTCGCTTTCGTAGGTGTGACCTCTCTCCGTCAGCCTCTTCACGATCTCGACCATCTCGGGGACGTGGTCCGTCGCGCGCGGGTAGACGGCCGCCGGTTGGACGCCGAGCGTCTTCAGGTCCTCGAAGAAGGTCGCGATGTGCCGGTCGGTGAACTCCCGGAGCGGCAGCCCCTCGGCCACCGCGCCCCGGATCGTCTTGTCGTCGATGTCGGTCAGGTTCATCACCTGGGTCACCGTGAAGCCGAGGCTCCGGAACGCCCGGCACATGACGTCCTCCCAGACGAACGTCCGGAGGTTCCCGATGTGGACCCGGTTGTAGACGGTCGGGCCGCAGGTGTAGAGGCCGATCCGGCCGGGGACGAGTGGCTGGAAGTCGACCAGGGAACGGGCCGCAGTATCGAAAAGGCGCAGGCTCACAGCCCCGGATTCTCGTCGCGGAGGGGGCGCATCGCAATCTCCTTGACGACCCCGCCCCGACGAGGGATAACGCCCCTTCGCATGTTTCGCCCACGCTCGTCCCGCCCGCTCATCCTCCTCGTCGACGACGACCCTTACCAGTCCGAGGTCGCGTCCTTCATCGCGGAGGAGCTCGACTGCGACTTCGAGAGCGCCCTCTCGGGCACCGAGGCGCTGGAGAAGGTGGCCCGCAGGTCCCCCGACGTCGTCCTCCTCGACGTGAAGATGGACGACCTCTCCGGGTACGAGGTCTGCCGCCGGATCAAGACGCTCCCCGAGACGGCCGACACCCAGGTCCTTTTCGTGACGGCGCGGACCGAGGAGGAGGACCTTCTCAAGGGTTTCGAGGCGCTCGCCAACGACTACCTCACGAAGCCGTTCTCCGCGCGCGAGCTGAAGGCGCGGACCAAGAACGCCCTGCGCACCAAGAACCTGCTCGACGCGCTGGGGGCCCGAACCCGGTTCCTCGAGCTCCAGCAGGAGATCACCGACAAGCTCGAGGCCGAGGACGCGGGCTCCGACGATCGGCGGCTCCAACTCCTCGGGCCGATCCTCGACCGGATCTCCCAGCTCTTCGGTGCCGACGGCGTGACGCTCCACTCCCGCAGGCCCGGGCGTCCCGAGACCCGGATGACCCTCTCCCCGGCCTGGCCGGGAGGGGAGCCCCCCTCCTATCTCGCCGCGCTCGCCCTCTCCGAGGACCCCCGCGTCGAGAAGGCGCCCCGCCTGCCGGGCGAGCTGCGCGACCCCGCGGGCGACTGGGTCGTCGTGGCCGCGCCCCTCTGGGTCGGCACCGACCTTCTCGGCACGCTGCGCCTACACCGCCGGGGAGGCCTCCCGGAAGCCGGGAACTCCACGGAGCTCGAGCACCTCGTCGCGCTCGCCGGGCACCTCGCCCGGACGCTCCACCGGGCCGACCTCATCCAGGCGCTCCGCGACTCCGCCTGAGCCGCGCGGGGACCGGCCCTGCCCGGCCTACCACTCCCCGCGTCGCTGGCGCTTCACGACCTTGCGGAGGACGAGCCCCCGCTTCAGGCTCGACATCCGCTCGATGAAGAGCCTCGAGTCGAGGTGGTCGATCTCGTGGCAGAAGGCGCGGGCGAGAAGGTCGCTCCCCTCGAGGACCCGCTTCACGCCCTTCTCGTCGAACGCCTCCACCGCGACGGCCTCGGGCCTCTCGACGATCTCGACGACGTCGGGGAACGACAGGCACCCCTCCTCGTCCCTCACGAAGCCCTCGGCGTCGACGACCCGGGGATTCACGAGGACGAGGACCTGGGAGGGGTCCTTCCCCACGGAGAGGTCGACGACGCAGACCCTCTTGTTGACTCCGATCTGCGGCGCGGCGATGCCGAGACCCGGCGCGGCCCAGCCGGTGTCGAGCAGGTCCCGGATGAGACCCGGCAGCGAGGGGTCGTCGAAGTCGACCACGTCCTCGTTTCGCGCGACCAGCCTGGGGTCGCCGTACTTCACGATGTCCCTGACGGCCATTCAGCGATCTCCGGCTTCTCTCCGGCGCCGGAGGTCCTCGAGGATGGCGTCCGCCGCGAAGCGGGCCCGTTCCCGGTGGACGTCCTCCAGCACCTGCCGGACGCGGGGGAACTCCCCGAGTATCCCCGTCCAGGCTTCCGAGCTGATCTCGAGGCACTCGGCCCCGGTTTCGGCGATGACGGTGGCGGTGCGCGGCCGGCCCGTGAGGAACGCGACCTCTCCGAAAACGTCCCCGGTCGTCAGGACCCCCATCCGGAGGGTCCCGCCCCCTCCGGCCGCCGGCGCCTCGACGCGGAGGAGCCCCCGGGTGACGATGAAGAGGCTGCGCCCCTGAGATCCGTGCTCCAGGACGACATCGCCCTCGGCGAAGGTCCGGCGATCGGTGGAGGTGATGAAGCCGGCGATCTCCTCGCTCGTCATGTCGGCGAAGAACCTGGACCGCTCGAGCCCCTCGGGGATGGCGGGCGCGGGGGCGAGCCCGCCGGGCGGGACCCGGAAGGTCCCGCTCTCTTCCCGGCGGCGGGCCATCTCCTCGCCGTCCCGCCCGGCCGTCTGTGCCACCGGCGGGGCCGCGTTCCAGGCGCTGATCTGGTGCCTCACGGCGACGGCGAGCGGGAAGCTCCCCTCCCCGGCGAGGTCTGCCGCGAGCTGCTCGAGGGCGGCGACCGACTCCTCGGTCCGCCCCGCCTCGTGGAGCGCCTCGGCCTCCGCGCGACGTTCCTCGTAGCTCCTCACGGCCGGAACGTCGGGCGCCGCGTCGCCGGGCGCGACCTCCGAAACCAGGCCCCGAAACTTCTTCTTCAGGAAGTCGAAAACCACGCACCAAGGGTGACGTGCGGAAGCGCCCCGGTCAAGCGTTCCGTCTCGAGCCCCGAACCCAAGGCGTCCCCGGGAGGTGACTGCCCCCGTGGCACGGGGGTCGCATCCTCCCGGACGGGAGGATGACTCAGATGACCCACAGAGCCAACCTTGCCGCCCTCGCAGTCGCCCTCCTCCTCCCGGCCGGCGTGGCCGCAGCGCAGAGGGAGGGGTACTCGTACCTCTCCTGGGTCGGCCCCGACGTCTCCCTCGTCTCCGTCGCGGACGACGATTCGACGGCCCGCCCGAACACGCCGATCCTCGCGGGGGACCGCCTGAGCACCGGCCCCTCCTCCCGCGCCGAGGCGATCCTCGCCGACGGGAACATCCTCAGGATCGACGTCCGGACGACCGTTCGCTTCGACCGCCTCGCCAGGACCTACGAGAGCGAGGACACCCGGAACCTCGTCTACGTCGAGAGAGGCGCCGTCTCGCTCGAGCACCGCTGGTCGACGACGCGCGACGAGGCGACCCGGATCGACACGAACGACGCGACGGTCCTCTTCCCGGACGAGGGCGTCCTCCGGATCGAGACCGGCCGGCGGGGCACCGAGATCTACGTGGTCTCCGGGCGCGCCGAGGTCTATGCCCGCTCGGGGCGGACGACGCTGCGCGGCGGCCAGTACGCCTTCGCCGGCGGCGAGGCCGAGCTCGAGGTCGACTGGCTCGGCGTGCCCCGCGACCAGTTCACCCGGTTCGTCGAGGAGCGCAGGGACCTCGCCTCTGGCCTGTCCGTGACGGAAGGCGATTCCGAAGGCTACGAGTACGACTACGCCGTCGCGGACTTCGACGAGCACGGGTCGTGGGTCTCGGTGGGCGGCGCGCGGGCCTGGCGGCCGAATGTCGCCGTCGGCTGGAGGCCGTACGTGGACGGCTACTGGCGCTGGTCTCCGGTCGGCCTGACCTGGGTCTCCTACGAGCCGTGGGGCTGGCTTCCCTACCACTACGGCTCCTGGATCTGGGAACCCGGTTTCGGCTGGTGCTGGGTGCCGGGCGTGAGGTACTCGCCGGCCTGGGTCTACTGGAGCTACACGCCTTCCTGGGTCGGCTGGTGCCCGATCGGCTACTACGGTGGGTACTACGGTGGCTACTACGGTGGTCCCCATGGCTCGTACTACCGGACCTCGGCCCGCTACCGGCGGGGAGCGGAACGCTGGACGCACGCTTATCCCCACCTGAGGGGCCCCGTCGACGTCACGCGAATCGACCCCCGCGGCTGGAGCTACACGTCGGTCAGCCGGCTCGGCTCGCGTCTCGACTCCCGGCGCGACGTCCTCGGGCACGAGCGCGTCGGGTTCCGGCCGGGCGAGCGCGGCCTCGTCGCGACGACGCCCCTGCGGATCGACCGCGGACGGGGCGGATCGGTGACGACCGTCGTCCAGGACGCTGTCCGCAGGATCCCACAGACTCTCGGCGCCGCGGGTCGCGGAGGAGGCGAGACCGCCGACCTCACTCCGATCCTTCGCCGGGACGGCACTCTCGGCACGAAGGAGACCGCGGACCTGCGCCGCTCCCTGGTGACCCCGGGCCTGGACCCCGGCTACCGGCCCGTGCCGGCCGAGCAGGTCGCCGCGCCCCGCCGGGAAGGACCGGTCGGTGCCAGCCCGGCTCTCCCCTCGCGCGGCGGGGGCGCCGGATCGGGCGTCGCCTCCACGCCCTCCCGCGGCGCGGACCCGGCCGCTCCTTCCCGGGGCGGAGACCGCGAGGCCTGGCGCGACGGCGGGACCGCCACCCCGGCCCGTCCCGGCCCTTCGATCGGGACCGCACCGGGGCGCGCGGCCGCGCCGACGCTCGAGGGCGGCTTCGGCCGGGAAAGCGGCGTTCGCGGGGACGACGGATGGCGTTCGCCCGGGAGCGAACCGACGACGAAGGTCCCCTCTCGCACGTTCGACGTCCCCCCGCGTCGCGCGGCGCCAGCGGACGAGACGTCCGCGAACCCCGCGGGTCCCGGAGGGAGAGCCACGGCCCCCGCACCCGAGCCGGGGCGATCCACGACCGCTCCTCCGGCGAGGCGGGACGCGCCGACCGAGCCCGGCACCCAGCCTCCCCCCGCGCGGCACGAGTCGCCCGCGCCGCGGGGCGACGAGGGGTGGCGAGGAGCGGAGGCTCCGCGCGCGGCGCCCGCGCCCCGTACCGAGGCCCCGCCCTCCCGTTCCTACGAGGCTCCGCGCGCGGCGCCCGCGCCCCGTACCGAGGCCCCGCCCTCCCGTTCCTACGAGGCTCCGCGCGCGGCGCCCGCGCCCCGCTCCGAGGCCCCGCCCTCCCGCTCCTACGAGGCTCCGCGCGCGGCGCCCGCGCCCCGCTCCGAGGCCCCGCCCTCCCGTTCCCACGAGGCTCCGCGCGCGGCGCCCGCGCCCCGCTCCGAGCCCCCGCCCCCTTCCAGGCCGAACGAGGTTTCCTCCCGTAGCGCGTCCCCGCGCGGCTGACGACGGACGGACCGACGGCGCCGCACCCGGACGACGCCGTCCGGGGCAGCCCCACTACAATGCCGGGATGGCGTCGGGGAAGTCGGGACGGCTGTTGCAGCTCCTCCTCGGGTTCTACTTCCTCGAGGCCGGTCTCTTTCTCGTCCTCGCACCCTGGAGCCGGCTCTGGTCCCAGCGCGTCGTCCTGCCGGCCCCCGCGGCGCTGGAGCCGCTTCTCGCCTCGCCCTCCTTCCGCGGCTTCGTCGCCGGCGTCGGAATCCTCCACCTCGTCCTGGCCGTCCGCGAGCTGCTCGGGCGCAGGGGAGCCCAGGCGTGACGGCCGGGGCCAGCCCTGGCGAGGCGCTCCTCGCCGCCGCCTACCCGCACGGCGGGATCGTCCTCGGGCTCGGCGTCGACCTGTGCGAGATCGACCGGATCGAGGCGGCGCTCGCGCGCCACGGGGCGCGGTTCCTCGAGAGGGTCTGCGTGCCGGGCGAGGTGCGGAGACCGCTCGGCTCCCGCCGGATCGGCGAGCACGTCGCGGGCCTCTTCGCCGCCAAGGAGGCGGCCATGAAAGCCCTCGGCACCGGAATGAGGGGAGTCGCCTTCCGCGAGATCGCGGTGGCCCGCGAGCCAGGAGGCCCGCCGCGGCTGGCCCTGACCGGCCGGGCCAGGACCCGGGCCGACGAGCTGGGCGTCGTCGCCGCCCACGTCACGATCACCCACGGCCGGCGGGACGCGGCGGCCGTGGTCCTCCTGCTCGGTCGCCGGTAGACTCGACGCTCGTGGAAGAGGCCGAAGATCTCCGCGGGAGCCGGATCCTGATCGTCGACGACGAGCCGTACCTCCGCAAGCTCCTCGCGTTCAAGCTCCGGACGGCGGGGCTGGTCCCGCTCGAGGCGGCCGACGGGGAGGAAGCGCTCGCGGCCGCCCTCTCGGAGGCTCCGGACGCCGTCCTGCTCGACGTCTCCCTCTCGCCCGGGTTCACGGGCTTCGACGTGCTCCGCCGCCTGAAGGAGATCCCGCGGACCGCCTCGATCCCGGTCGTCTTCCTCACCGCGAGGGTCCGCCCGGAGGAGAGGGCGACCGGGCTCGGCCTCGGCGCGGTGCGCTTCCTGACGAAACCGTTCTCTACGAAGACGCTTCTCGAGGAGCTGGGGGGAGTGCTCGCCGCCGCGCGAGACGAGGCGGCGAAAGGGGGCCCCGCGCCTCTCGGCGAAGGGCCCCCGGAGACGATGGTCTAGGCGCCGCCCGCCTTGCGGGGAGTGCGCGTGGTCGAGCCGCCCTTCTTCTCGGCCTTGGCCCTCGGGGCCTTCGGCGCGGCGGTCTTGGGGGTCTTCGCGGCGGCCTTCGGGGTCTTCGGCTTCTTCTCGGCCTTCTGGTCGCCGGCCGCCTCGGCCGGCTCTCCGGCCTTGGCGCCGTCCTTCTCCGGCCCGCCCTTCCCGGTCACGAGGCGACGCGCCTTGTCGAGGAGCGACTCCTTCTTCTCGGTGACGGCCTTCTCGGCGGCCTTCTTGTCGGCGCGCCGCTGGGCGAAGTCGAAGTCGACGAACTCGAGGATCGCCTTCTCGGCGGCGTCGCCGGGGCGCTGGCCGAGCTTCAGGATCCTGGTGTAGCCGCCCGGGCGCGTCGCGAAGCGGGGCGCGATCTCGTCGAACAGGCGCTTGGCCGCGTCCTGGCTGACGTCCCGGAGGGCGAGCCGGCGGGCGTGGAGCCCTCCCCTCTTGCCGAGCGTGACGAGCTTCTCGGCGAGGGGCCGGAGCTCCTTCGCCTTCGAGAGCGTCGTCTGGATCCGCTCGTGCAGGAGGAGCGAGGTGAGCTGATTGCGGAAGAGGGCCTTTCTGTGCGCGCTGGTCCGCCCCAGCTTGCGTCCGGCCCGGTTGTGCTGCATCGGTCAGGTCCTCAGCGACCCGCGCCCGTGGGAGCCTCGAGCTTCATGCCGAAGGCGAGTCCCTTCTCGCGCAGGATCTCCTTGATCTCGTTCAGGCTCTTGCGCCCGAAGTTCTTCGTCTCGAGCATTTCCTTCTCGGTCTTCTGCACGAGCTCCCGAAGGCTCCGGATCCCGGCGTTCTTCAGGCAGTTCGCGCTCCTCACCGAGAGCTCCAGCTCTTCGACGTTCGTGTCGAGCAGGGCGTCGAGCTCGCTCTGGGGGATCTCCGGCCCGATCGGCGTCGCGCCTTCCTCGGTCTCGAGGTTGACGAAGATGGCCAGGTGCTCGCGAAGGAGGACGGCGGCGATCCCGACCGCGTCGCGCGGGGTGATCGTGCCGTTCGTCCAGACCTCGAGAACGAGCTTGTCGTAGTCAGTCGCCTGGCCGACGCGGGCGGCCTCGACGTGGTAGTTCACGCGCCGCACGGGCGAGTGGGCCGAGTCGAGCGGGATGGTCCCGATCGGCGCCTCGGCGTCGAAGTTGCGGTCGGCCGGGACGTACCCCCGGCCCTTCGTGACCGTCGCCTCGAGGCGGAGCCGTCCCCCCTCGGCGAGCGTCGCGACGGGGGCCTCCGGGTTGAGGATCTCCACCTGCGCGTCGTCCTCGAAGGCGTCTGCCGTCACGAGGCCCCTCGTCTTCGCGTCCAGGACGAGCATGCGCGGCCCGTCCTCGTGCATCCGGATGGCGAGGCTCTTGAGGTTCAGGATGACGTCGGTCACGTCCTCGACGACGCCCGTCATCGCGGTGAACTCGTGCTCGACGCCGTCGATCTTGACGGCGGTGATCGCCGCTCCCTCGATCGACGAGAGGAGGACGCGCCGGAGCGCGTTCCCGACCGTCGTTCCCCAGCCGCGCTCGAGCGGCTGGGCAGTGAAGCGGCCGTAGTTCCCCGACTCCTCGTCCACCTCGAGGCGGTTCGGTCGCTGGAAGCCCTTCCACATCATCGTTCGCTTCTCCTCGGGTCCGCGCCCGTCACTTGCTGTAGAGCTCGACGATGAGCTTCTCGTTGACCTGCAGGGAGACGTCCTCGCGGCGCGGGAGCGCCCGGACGGTGCCCTTGAACTCGGAGGCGGCGAGCTCGAGCCACTCGGGAACGCCGCGCCCCTTGGCGGAGTCGACGGCCGCGACGACGCCCGGGTTCGAGCGGCTCCGCTCCTTGATCGCGACGACGGCGCCCGCCCCGACGACGAAGCTCGGGACGTCGACCTTGCGGCCGTTCACCGTGACGTGGCCGTGGCGGACGAGCTGCCTCGCCTGCTGGCGGGAGGCGGCGAAGCCGAGCCGGTGGACGACGTTGTCCAGACGGCGCTCGAGGAGGGAGAGGAGGTTCTCGCCGGTGACGCCGCGCATCCGCTCGGCCCGGTCGAAGGTGAGGCGGAACTGCCCCTCGAGGAGCCCGTAGAACCTCTTCAGCTTCTGCTTCTCGCGAAGCTGGATGCCGTAGCCGAGGATCTTCGAGCGCCGACGGCCGTGCTGACCCGGCGGGAAGTTGCGGCGCTCGATGGCGCACTTGTTCGTGAAGCAGCGGTCGCCCTTGAGAAAGAGCTTCATGGCCTCGCGCCGGCAGAGCCGGCAGACGGATTCGCGATAACGCGCCACGGGAACGGATACCTCCAGGCCGACTCCGTCGTTTCGTTCCGCCCTTCTTCCCGGCCCGGAGTCGGGAGCCGGTTTACGGACGCCGGCACGCTCGCGGCGCGCCGGGCTCGCCCCTCTCGGGGAGGGGCCGGGAGGCGCTCGGGCCTCCCGTTGTCGCGACCCCGCCGGGGGAGCGGCGCTCCCCCGGGAAGGGGCAGGGGATCAGACGCGGCGCCGCTTGCGGGGCCGGCAGCCGTTGTGCGGGATCGGCGTGGCGTCCTTGATGGAGCGGATGTCGAGGCCGGCGGCCGCCAGCGCCCGGATCGCGCTCTCGCGGCCGGCTCCCGGGCCCTGCACGCGGACGTCGAGCGTCCGCACGCCGTGCTCCTGGGCGATCTGGGCGGCGTTGCCCGCGGCGAGCTGCGCGGCGAACGGCGTTCCCTTGCGTGACCCCTTGAACCCGATCCGGCCCGCGGACGACCACGCGAGGACGTTCCCCGAGGGGTCCGTGATCGCCACGATCGTGTTGTTGAACGACGCCTGGACGGTCGCCACGGCGTGCGGGACGTTCTTCTTTTCCTTCTTGGGGCCCTTCTTGCGGCCCTTGGCTTCAGCGGCGGCCATCGGCGTTCCTCATCCTTACTTCTTCGTCGCCTTCTTCTTGCCGGCCACGGCGCCACGACGCGGGCCCTTCCGGGTCCGGGCATTCGTGTGCGTCCGCTGGCCGCGGACCGGGAGGCCGCGCCGGTGGCGAATCCCACGGTAGCAGCCGATGTCCATCAGACGCTTGATGTCCTGGGCGGTCTCCTTGCGGAGGTCTCCCTCGACCCTCACCTCGTCCTGGATCTTCTTGCGGATCTTCGAGACTTCGTCCTCGGACAGGTCCTTCACCCGGGTGTCGGGGCCCACGCCCGAATCCTTCAGGATCTTCTGCGCCATCGGGCGGCCGATCCCGAAGATGTAGGTGAGACCGATCTCGACACGCTTGTTCGGGGGGAGGTCGACGCCGGCAATACGAGCCATTCCCTGTTTCCTCTAACCCTGACGCTGCTTGTGCTTCGGGTTCTCGCAGATGACGCGGACGATCCCGGCCCGCCGGATCACCTTGCATTTGGTGCAGATCTTCTTCACGGACGCGCGGACTTTCATACGGTTCCTCGATCTTCTCGCCCCCGGCCTCCCGGGGGAGCCGGCGGAGCCTTACAGTTTACTACTTGTACCGGTAGATGATGCGACCCCGGTTCAGGTCGTAGGGGGAAAGCTCCACGAGCACCTTGTCACCGGGAAGAATCCTGATGAAATGCTTTCTCATTTTTCCGGAAATGTGAGCCAGGACCTGGTGCTTGTTCTCGAGCTCCACCTTGAACATGGCGTTCGGCAGGGGCTCGATGACCGTCGCGGTCACCTCGATGGCGTCTTCCTTCGACATCTGCGCCTCGAAACCCTCTCCTCTCAGACCCGGGCTTCGCCCGGGGTCAGGTCCGGCTCTCCCCGAGGCGTCGCCGCGGGGACCGGGTACTCCATCTCGCCGGGCACTCCCGTCACGAGACCGTCGGCCGAATACCGACCGAAGCCGAGGACGACCGGCCCGTCGGCCGTCGCCACGACGGTGTGCTCGAAGTGGGCCGAGGGCCTTCCGTCCGCCGTCCGGACCGTCCACCCGTCCGAGCCGAGGCTGACCCGCGCGGTGCCGAGGTTGAGCATCGGCTCGATGGCGAGGGTCATTCCCTCCCGGATCTTCTCGCCCTTCCCCGCCGGGCCGTAGTTCGGCACCTGGGGCTCCTCGTGGAGGGCCGTCCCGATCCCGTGCCCGACGTACTCCCTCACGACGCCGTATCCCTTTTCCCTGGCGACTGCCTCGACGGCCGCGCCAATGTCGCCGATCCGCCCCCCCACCCTGACGGCCGAGACGCCTGCGGCGAGGGCCCGCCAGGTGTCCTGGACGAGCTCCCGGACGTCGGCGGGTACGTTCCCGACGATGGCGGTCCGGGCCGCGTCGCCGTAGTAGCCGTCGATGATGACGCCGAGGTCGAGCCCCACGATGTCCCCGCTCCTGAGCTTGCGCTTCGGCGTCGGGATCCCGTGGACGATCTCCTCGTTCACCGAGGAGCAGATCGTCTTCGGGTAGCCGCGGTAGCCCGGGAAGGCCGCCTTGCCGCCGCGGGCCCGGATGGCCGCGGCGGCGATCCGGTCGATCTCCTCGGTCGTGACGCCGGGCTGGCAGGCCGCGACGCACTCGGCCAGGGTCTCCTGGACGATCCGCGTCGCGCGCTCCATCTTGAGGATCTCCGACCGTCCCTTGCAGGTGATCATCCGAGGACCCTGCCGGCAGCCCGGTTGACCGCGGCCAGGACGTCGCCCGCCACGGCCTCGACGGGCCGGTCCCCGTCGATCCTGTGAAAGAGCCCCTGGGCGCGGAAGAGCTCCGCGAGAGGCTCCGTCTTCTCCCTGTAGGTCCGAAGCCGGGCGGCCACGGTCTCGGGCGTGTCGTCCGAGCGGCCCTCGATGACGGCCCGCTTCACGAGCCTCTCGACGATGACCGGGTCGGGGACGTCGATGAAGAGGACCGCCGTGAGCGAACGGCCCTCCTCCTCGAGCAGGCGCTCGAGCGCCTCGGCCTGGGGCACGGTCCTCGGGAATCCGTCGAAGAGCGCGCCGGTCGAAGCGTCGCGCTCCTCGATCCGCTCCTTCAGCATCCGGGTGACCAGGTCGTCGGGCACGAGGGCCCCCGATTCCATGATCGGCTTCGCGATCCTGCCGAGCTCGGTTCCTCCCGCGACGTGCGAGCGGAGGAGGTCCCCCGTCGAGATCTGGGGTATCCCCAGCGTGGAGGCCAGGCGCGAAGCCTGCGTCCCCTTGCCCGAGCCCGGCGGACCGAAGAAGACCACGTCGACCGGCACGGCTCAGCCCCTGCGCCCCCGGATACGGCCCTTCTTCAGGAACCCGTCGTAGTTCCTCATGACGAGCTGGGACTCGATCTGCTGCACCGTGTCCATCGCGACCCCCACGACGATCAGGAGCGAAGTGCCCCCGAAGTAGAACGGGACGTTGAGACCCTGGGTGATGAAGGTCGGAAGGTTCGAGTCGAGCCAGGGACCGATTCCCGGGATGCTCTGGACCTTGAAGCCCATCAGCAGGAACTCGGGGATCAGCGCCACGACGACGAGGTAGAGGGAACCGATGAGGGTGATGCGCGTCAGGACGCTGTCGATGTAGTCGGACGTCGCCTTGCCCGGGCGGATGCCCGGGATGAACCCGCCGTACTTCCGCATGTTCTCCGCGGTGTCCGTCGGGTTGAAGATGATCGAGATGTAGAAGTAGCAGAAGAAGATGATCGCGAGGGCGTAGAAGAGGTTGTAGAGCGGCTGGCCCATGGCGAGCTGGTCGGCCAGCGTCTTCATGAAATCGCTCTTGAACGCCGAGGCGAGGTACTGCGGGAACTGGATGATCGAGACGGCGAAGATGATCGGGATGACGCCGCCCGTGTTCACCTTGAGGGGGAGGTAGGTGTTCTGCCCGCCGTAGACGCGGCGGCCGACGACGCGCTTGGCGTACTGGACCGGGATGCGCCGCTGGGCCCGCTCGACGAAGACGATGATCGCCACGACGGCGAGCATGAAGAAGACGAGCAGGAGGGCGGTGAAGAGCGACATCTGGCCGCGCTGGATCTGCCGGAACGACTGCCAGACCGCGGCCGGCAGGCCGACGACGATGCCCGCGAAGATGATGAGCGAGATGCCGTTGCCGATGCCGCGCGCGGTGATCTGCTCGCCGAGCCACATGACGAAGGCCGTGCCGGTCGTCAGCGTGAGGATCACCATCAAGATGAACGGGATCTTGCCGGCCTCGGAGGTCGGGTCGCGCAGGACGAGGAACTTCCCGGTCGGCGTCGAGGAGGCCCACAGCCACAGGGCGATCCCGGCCCCCTGGACGACCGACAGGACGACGGTCCCGTAGCGCGTGTACTGGGTGATCTTCCTCCGGCCCATCTCCCCTTCCTTCGAGAGCTTCTCGAGGTAGGGCCAGACGACGGTGAGGAGCTGCAGGATGATCGATGCCGTGATGTACGGCATGATGCCGAGGGCGAAGACCGAGATGCGCCTGAGGGCGCCTCCCGAGAACATGTCCATGAACCCGAGGAGCCCGCCGGCGCTCGCCTTGAAGAATTCCTCGAGCGCCGCGGCGTCGAGCCCCGGCGTCGGGATGTGCGCGCCGATCCGGTAGATCGCCAGCAGCCCGAAGGTGAAAAGCACCCTCTTCCTGAGGTCCGGGACCGCGAAGACGTTCCGGAAGGACTCGAGGACGATCACGCGGAGATTTCCTCGCAGCGGCCACCGGCCGCTTCGATCTTCTTCCGCGCGCCCGCCGTGAACTGGTGGGCGGTCACGGTCAGGGCCTTCGTCAGCTCGCCCGTTCCGAGAATCTTCACCTCGGCGCCCTTGCGGTGCAGGAGACCGGCCTTGCCGAGCGCCTCGGCGTCGACCGCCGCGCCAGCGGAGAAGACCCTCTCGAGGGCCTCGACCCCGACCGTGTTCCACTCCTTGCGGAAGATGTTCTTGAAGCCCCGCTTCGGCACGCGGCGGTGGAGCGGCATCTGGCCGCCCTCGCGGCCGAGCTGGCCGGAGTACCCGCTGCGGGACTGCTGTCCCTTGTGCCCCTTGCCGGAGGTCTTGCCCAGGCCGGAGCCGGGGCCGCGGCCGACGCGCTTGCGCGCCGACGTCGCTCCCTTGCGGGGACCGAGATTGTGAAGTCCGTGAGCCATGGCGTCTCGTCCCTCTCGCTACTCGCCCGCGACCTCGACGAGGTGGCGGACCTTCAGGATCTGCCCGCGGATGGCGGGCGTGTCGGGGCGGACGACCTCGTGGCGGATCCGCCGGAGGCCGAGGCCCTTGAGGGCCTGTTTCTGGTCGGACGGGGCGCAGATGCCCGAACGGATCTGACGGATCCGCAGGCTCTTCTTCGCGACCGCCGGCGTGTCGGCCTTCGCGGGGGCGGCTTCCCGGACGGAGGCCGCCTTCGGGGCCTTCTTCGGGACACCCGCCGCCGAGGCAAACTCCGTCAGGAGGGCGTCGACGTCCTTCTTCGTGCTCTTCGTCTTCTCGGCCATCACTTGGTCTCCGCCACCGCCTCGGGGGCCGGGGCGAGCTCGACGGCCGGGATCGCCGCCGGGTCGGCGGCCGGCTCGGCGGAGGCCGCGGCACCGGACGACCGGCCACGGGCCCGGAAGATCGTGTCGGCCAGGTGGAGGTTCTGGAGCGCGTCGAAGGTCGCCTTGACGACGTTGTGGGGGTTCGTCGTTCCGAGCGACTTCGTCAGGATGTTCTGGACGCCGACGGCCTCAAGGATGGCCCGCACCGCGCCGCCCGCGATGACTCCCGTACCGTCCGAGGCCGGCTTCAGGAAGACCCGGCCCGCACCGTAGTGCCCGGTGACCGAGTGCGGGATCGTCTTCCCCTTCAGGGTCACCGAGATCATGGTCTTCTTGGCCATCTCGATGCCCTTCTTGATCGCCGTCGGGACTTCCTTCGCCTTGCCGGCGCCGTAGCCGACGCGGCCCTTCCCGTCACCGACGATCACGAGCGCGGAGAACGAGAAGTTCTTGCCGCCCTTGACGACCTTCGTGACGCGGTTGATGTGGACGACGTGGTCGATCAGGTCGGCGCCCGCGCGGCCCTCGCCGAGCGCACCCGCGGGGCGCTGGGGAGCGGCGTTCGGACCGCCGGGGCCGCGGCCCGGGCCGCCCGGTCGGTTTCCGAAGCGGGGGGGACGGTTCGGTGTGCTGCTCAAAACTTCAACCCCTTCTCGCGCGCCGAGTCGGCGAGAGCCTTGACGTTTCCGTGGTAGAGGTGCCCGCCCCGGTCGAAGACGACCGCGGCGATCCCCTTCTCCATCGCCCGCTCGGCGATGAGGGCGCCGACGGAGACGGCCGCGGCCTTGCCCGCGGCGCTCTTCTTCCCACCGAGGATCGACTCCTCGCGGGAGCTCGCCTGGACGAGCGTGTGCCCGGAGGCGTCGTCGACGACCTGGGCGTAGATGTACTTCAGAGTCCTGCGGATGGCCAGCCGGGGCCGCTCGGGGGTCCCCTCGACCTTCCGGCGGATCCTCACGTGGATCCTGTCTCGCGCCTCGACCCGTGCCTGAGCCCTGTTCATCCTGAGGACCTCACTTGCCGGTGGCCTTGCCGGCCTTCTTCTTCAGGACCTCGCCGACGAAGCGGAAGCCCTTCAGCTTGTAGGGGTCGGGCGGCTTGATGGCGCGGATTCGCGTCGCCGTCTCGCCGACCTTCTGCTTGTCGACGCCCGTGACGACGATGTGCGTCACGTCCTTGGCCTTCGCGTCCGGCGCCACGTCGATCGTCACGCCGTCCGGCTCCGGGAACCGGACCGTGTGCGAGTAGCCGCACGTGAAGACGACCTCGGAGCCCTTCTTCTCGGCCTTGTAGCCGATGCCGACGAGGTCGATGGCGCGCCGGTATCCCTCGGCGACGCCGACGACGGCGTTCTGGACGAGAGCGCGGTTGAGGCCGTGGAAGGCCCGGATCCGCTTCTCCTCGCTCGCCCGTGCGACGTCGACCCGGCCGTCCTTGACGGCGACCGAGATGCCGTCCAGGAGCGGAGCGGAGACCGTCCCCTTGGGACCCTTGACGTGGACTCCCGCCGCGTCGACCTTGACCTCGACGCCCTTCGGGAGGGTGATCGGCTTCTTTCCCACTCGAGACATCGTCTTGCCTCCCGGCCTTACCAGACCGAGCAGACGACCTCGCCGCCCAGGCCGCGCTTTCGCGCGTCGTGGCCGGTGAGGAGGCCCTGCGAGGTCGAGACGATGGCGATGCCGAGCCCGCCCAGGACGCGCGGGAGCTCGTCCTTGCCGCGGTAGAGGCGGCGGCCGGGCCGGGAGACCCGCGTCAGGCCGTGGATGACGGGGTTGCCGGCGTCGTCGTACTTGAGGTAGAGGCGGAGCAGGCCGGCGCCCTTGTCGTCGAGCACCTTGAAGTTCTTGATGTAGCCCTCGTCCTTGAGGATGCGGGCGATCTCGATCTTCAGGCGCGACGACGGGACGTCGATCTTCTCGTGCCGGGAGGTGAGCCCGTTGCGAACGCGGGTCAGGAGGTCGGCGATCGGGTCGGTCAGAGCAGCCATCCGCCCCTCCTCACCACGACGCCTTGGTCACGCCCGGCACGTAGCCGCCGAGCGCGAGGTTGCGGAAGCAGATCCGGCAGGTGCCGAACTTGCGGATGTACGAGCGCGGACGGCCGCAGATCTTGCAGCGGTTGTGCGCCCGGATCGCGAACTTCGGCTTCCGGTTGGCCTTGACGATTGAGGAGCGACGAGCCATCGACGGTTCTCCCTTGTTCCTAGCGCCCGAACGGCATGCCCAGCTCGCGGAGCAGGACTCGCGCCCTGTCGTCGGAGCCGGCCGTCGTCACGATCGTGACGTTGAGGCCCTTCGACTTGTCCACCTTGCCCGGGTCGATCTCCGGGAAGACGAGGTGGTCCTTGATGCCGAGCGTGTAGTTCCCGCGGCCGTCGAAGGCCCGCGTGGGCACGCCGCGGAAGTCGCGCACCCGCGGAAGGGCGATGTTCAGAAGGCGGTCGAGGAACTCGTACATCCTCGCGCCGCGGAGCGTGACCCGGCAGCCGATCGGCATGCCTTCGCGGAGCTTGAAGGTCGCGATCGACTTGCGCGCGCGCGTGATGACCGCGCGCTGGCCGGCGATCTTCGTCAGCTCCTCGGCGGCGGCCTCGACGATCTTCACGTTCTGGATCGCCTCCCCGACGCCCATGTTCAGGACGATCTTGTCTATCTTCGGGACCGCCATCGGGTTGTCGATCCCGAATTCCTTCTTCAGGACCGGGACGACGTCCTTGCGGTACTTCTCGTTGAGCCGCGACTCCATGGCCTACGCTCCCGCCTTCTTCGCCACGGAGGAGATCGTCGCCTTGCTCCGGCGCGCGTAGCGCACGCGCTCGCCCCCCTCGACGCGGATGCCGACACGGGTCGGCTTTCCCGTCTCCGGGTCGCGGAGCATGACGTTCGAGACGGCGATGGCCGCTTCCTTCTCGACGATCCCGCCCTTGATGTTCTTCTGGGGGTTCGGGCGCGTGGCACGCTTGATGAGGTTCACACCCTCCACCACGACCCGGCCCTTGGCCGGGACGACGCGCAGGACCTTCCCGTGCGCTCCCCGGTCCTTGCCGGCGAGGACGACGACGTCGTCCCCCTTCCGGACCCTGTTCTTCCCCGTGTACTCGGGCTGCTTCTTCTTCATCGTGGCCGCCTCAGATCACCTCGGGAGCGAGCGAGATGATCTTCATGTACTTCTTCTCGCGCAGCTCCCGCGCGACCGGCCCGAACACGCGGGTCCCGATCGGCTCCTTGTCGTTGTTGATCAGGACGGCCGCGTTGTTGTCGAACCGGATGTAGCTGCCGTCCCGCCGGCGCTGCTCCCGTCGCGTCCGCACGATGACGGCCTTCACGACCTTCCCCTTCTTGACCGCGTCCGGCGCTTCCGGCGTCGACTCCCTCACCGCGCAGGTGATGACGTCGCCCAGGCGCCCGTACTGCCCGACCGAGCCCCCCTTGAGGCGGATGCAGGAGAGGCGCTTGGCGCCCGAGTTGTCCGCGACCTCGAGGATCGTCCCCATCTGAATCACGGCGTGCCTCCTCCCCTACCCCTCGCGCCGCGCCGCGGTCACGACGGCGCGGACGCGCCAGCGCTTGCGCGCCGAGAGCGGCCGCGTCTCCTCGATCTCGACGACGTCCCCGGGAATGCAGGCGTGGACGCGGTCGTCCGCGAGGAACCGCGCGGACTTCTTCTGGAACTTGCCGTAGCGGTCGTGCCTGACGAGGCGCGTGACCTCGACGACGACGGTCTTCTCCATCTTGTTGGAGATGACCGTGCCGACCTTCCGGCTCTTGCGGGCTGCGGGCTTGGCCGCGGCGGTGGTGGTCTCGGTGGTCATCGGGTCTGCCTCTCGGCCGTCTTCAGCCGCGCGATGTCGCGCCGCAGCTGGCGGATCTTGATCGGGTTTTCCAGCTGGCCGGTGGCCTTCTGGAGGCGGAGGTTGAAGAGCGCCTGCGTCCACTCGCGGAGCTTCACGGTGCGCTCGTCCGCGGACCAGCCCTTCATCGTCTCGACGGTCGTCCCCTTCATCGCACGGCCTCCTCGAAAGACCGCGAGATGAACCGGGTCCTGATCCCGATCTTGTCGGACGCGAGCCGGAAGGCGTCCCGGGCGGTCTTCTCGTCCACGCCCTCCATCTCGAACAGGATCCGGGCGGGCTTGACGACGGAGACCCAGGCCTCCGGCGCGCCCTTGCCCTTCCCCATTCGGGTCTCGGCGGGCTTCTTGGTGATCGGCTTGTCGGGGAAGACGCGGATCCAGAGCTTGCCGCCTCTCTTGACGTGGCGCTGGATCGCGACGCGGCCGGCCTCGATCTGGCGCGCGGTCAGCCAGCCCGGCTCGAGGGCCTGCAGGCCGAACTCGCCGAAGGAAAGCGTCCCCCCGCGCAGGGCCGTACCCCGCCGGCGCCCCTTCTGCTGCTTCCTGTACTTGACCTTGGAGGGCATCAACATGACGGGGGTTCCTTACGCAACCTTCCGGCGCGACTTGGCGCGGTGGAGGTCGCCCTTGTAGATCCAGCACTTCACGCCGATCTTCCCGTAGGTGGTCCGGGCCTCGGCGAAGCCGTAGTCGATGTCGGCCTTGAGGGTGTGGAGCGGCAGGCGCCCCTCCTGGTACCACTCGGAGCGGGCGATCTCGGCGCCGTTGAGCCGGCCCGAGCAGCGGATCTTGATCCCCTGCGCGCCGAACCGGAAGGCCGACTCCATCCCCTTCTTCATCGCCCGGCGGAACGCGACGCGGCGCTCGAGCTGCATCGCGATGGACTCGGAGACGAGCTGGGCGTCGGTCTCGGGGCGCTGGATCTCCACGATGTTCACGTGGATGTCCTTGCCGAGCCGCCGCTGGAGACGGTCGCGGAGCTGGTCGACGGCTGCGCCCTTCTTCCCGATGATGACCCCGGGGCGGGCGGTCATGATGTTGATCTTGAGCTTGTTGCCGCGCTCGATCTCGACCTCGGAGACGGCCGCGTTCGCGAGGTCGCGCTTGAGCTCGGCCCGGAGCTTGAGGTCGTCGTGGAGGAAGCGGAGGTAGTCCTTCTCGGCGTACCAGCGCGAGTGCCAGGTCCGGTTGTAGCCGATGCGGAACCCGTAGGGGTGAACCTTCTGACCCATCGTCGTCCTACTCCTGACCTGCGCCGGGCTCCGCGGCCTTCGCGCTCTTCGTGGCCCTGGGGGCCTTCGGCTTGACCTCGCCCTTGTCGGCGCCCTTCGGCGCGGCCTTCGGGGCCGGCGGCCGGGCGGCGGCCTTGGCGACCGCGGCGGCGACCTTGCCGCCCTTCTTCTTCGCGACCGGCCGGGCGGGCTCGGCGGTCAGCCCTGCCTTGCGGCGGACCACCGGGTCGTCCGAGAGGACGACCGTGACGTGGCAGAAGGGCCGCGTGACGAGCCACATGCGCCCCTGCGGACCGCTCATGAAGCGGGGCCGGGCGAAGCGCTTCTTGTAGTTGGAGACCGACCGGATCATGGCGTTGCGCTGGAGCGGCTTGCGCCCGGCGCCGTCGACGAGGATCCGGGAGACGACGAGGGCGTCGGCGTCCACGCCCGAGCCGTTCTGCTGGGCGTTGGCGACGGCGGACTCCACGAGCTTCTTCAGGTCGGGGGCGCAGCCCTTCGCCGTCGCGCGCAGCGTGGCGAGCGCGCGGCCGACCGGCTTCATGCGGATGAGGTCCGCGACGAGCCGCACCTTCTGGGCGGAGCCGCGGTAGTGGCGGAGGCGGGCGACGGCTTCCATCGGACCTCCGCTACCTCGCCGCCGGCGCCGGGGTGGCGCCCTTCTCGACCTTGCGGCCGGAGTGCCCCTTGAAGGTGCGGGTGGGCGAGAACTCGCCGAGCTTGTGGCCCACCATGTTCTCGGAGACGTAGACGGGGATGAACTTCTTGCCGTTGTGGACGGCGAGCGTGTGGCCGACCATCTCGGGCATGATCGTCGAGCGGCGCGACCAGGTCTTCACCACGCGCTTGTCCCCAGACGAGTTGAGCGCGACGATCTTCTCCAGGAGGTGCCCGTCCACGAAGGGGCCTTTCTTTGTCGAACGCGACATCAGGGTTTCCTTCGCTCCGCCTTACTTCTTGCGGCGCTTGACGATCATGTTGTCAGTGCGCTTGTTGTTCCGGGTCTTCGAGCCCTTGGTCTTCCAGCCCCACGGGGAGCAGGGGTGCCGTCCGCCGGACGTCTTGCCCTCACCCCCGCCCATCGGGTGGTCGACGGGGTTCATCGCGACGCCGCGGTTGTGCGGCTTCCAGCCGAGCCAGCGGTTGCGGCCAGCCTTGCCGATCGAGATGTTCTCGTGCTCGAGGTTGCCCACCTGCCCGACCGTCGCGTAGCAGAGGACGCGGACCTTGCGGAGCTCGCCCGAGGGCATCCGAAGCAGGCAGTGCTCGCCTTCCTTGGCCATGACCTGGGCGCCCGCGCCGGCGGACCGGACCATCTGCCCGCCCTTGCCCGGCGTCAGCTCGACGTTGTGGACGACGGTGCCGAGAGGGATCGACTTCAGCGGCAGGGCGTTGCCGGTGAGGATGTCGGCCGTCGGCCCGGAGACGACCGTCTGCCCGACCGCGATCCCCGCCGGGGCGAGGATGTAGCGCTTCTCGCCGTCGACGTAGTGGACGAGGGCGATGCGGGCCGACCGGTTCGGGTCGTACTCGACCGAGGCGACCTTCCCCGGGACGCCGAACTTGTCTCGCTTGAAGTCGATGACCCGGTAGCGGCGCTTGTGACCGCCGCCGCGCCACCAGGACGTCAGCTGGCCGAGGTTGTTGCGGCCGCCGGTCTTGACCTTCCCGCGGGTGAGGCTCTTCTCGGGGGCGCTCCGCGTGATCTCGGCGAAGTCGCTCGTCGTCCTCTGCCGGAGGCCGGGGGACGTGGGCTTGTAGGAACGAACCGGCATGTCAGACCCCCTCGAAGATCGGCGGCAGCTTCTCGCCCGCCTTCAGCTTCACGTAGGCCTTGCGCCCCTCGCTCGTGCGGCCGATGGAACGTCCGACCTTCTTGATCTTCGACGTCGTCTTCAGGACCCGGACCGAGTCGACCTTGACGCTGAAGAGGACCTCGACGGCGCGGCGGATCTCGATCCGGTTCGCGTCGGTCGCGACCTTGAACGTCAGGACGTTCTGCGTCTCCCGCATCGTCGTCGACTTCTCCGTGATGATGGGCTTGAGGATGATCGACTGGGCGGTCTTCATCCCAGCACCTCGGTGACCGTCTTCAGCGCCTGTTCCGTGAGGATGACCGTCCCCGCCTCGAGGGCGGAGTACGCGTCGAGCCCGAGGGCGTCCTCGACGAAGAGGAGCGGGTTGTTCCGCGCCGCCTTCGCGAGCTTCTCGTTCTCGCGGCGGTCGAGGAGGAGGGCCTTGCCGGTCACGCCGAGCTTCGCCATCGCGGCGGCGAGGTCCTTCGTCCGGTGCGTCGGGAGGTCGAGGCTCTCGAGGAGGAAGAGCTGGTTCTCGCGGAGCTTCTCCGAGAGGACGCAGCGCAGCGCCGCCTTCTTCGTCGCGACGTTGACCTTCAGGTCGTAGGAGCGGACGACCGGCCCGTGGACCGTGCCGCCGTGGCGGTGGATCGGCGGGCGGCCGCCGCCCTGGCGGGCCCGGCCGGTGTGCTTCTGCTTGAAGGGCTTCTTGCCCGTGCCGGAGACCTCGGAGCGGACCTTCGTCTTGTGGGTCCCCGCGTGCTCGCGCGCGCGGATCGCCCGGACGACCTCCCACACGATGTGGCGGCGGAACGGGACCCCGAAGATCTCCTCGGGGAGGTTCGCCTCGCCGACGGTCTCGGCGCTCAGGTTCCGGATGGGGACGGTGAGGCTCGCGGAGGGAGCCGTCTTCTTCGTGGTCGGCATCGTCCCTCTCCTCAGGCCGCCCGCGTCCGCGGGGCCTTCTTCACGATCTTGATGACCGCGTTCCGGGCTCCCGGGACGGCTCCGCGCAGGTAGATCAGGTGGTTCTCGGCATCCACCTTCACGACCTCGAGGTTCTTCGTCGTGACCTGCTTCCCGCCCATCCGGCCCGACGAGCGGGTCCCGGGGTAGACGCGGGAGGGGTACGCCGAGGAGCCGATCGAGCCCGGGAGCCGGTGGAACATCGACCCGTGGGTCGCCACGCCGCCGGCGAAGCCGTGGCGCTTGATGAACCCCTGGAAACCCTTGCCCTTCGAGACGCCGACGATGTCGACGTGCTCGGAGGCGTTGAAGATGTCGCAGAGGACCTTGTCGCCCGGGGCGAAAGCGTCCCCTTCCTCGCACCGGACCTCGCCGACGGTCCGGGTCGGGGGGACGCCGGCCTTCTCGAAGTGTCCGCGGTCGGCCTTCGTCAGGCGGCGGGGCGAGGGACGGGGCCCGACGAGTCCGAGCTGGACCGCGTCGTAGCCGTCGTTCTGCTTGGTCTTGCGCTGGACGACCAGGCAGGGCCCGGCCTCCACCACCGTCACGGGCATCACCGTGCCGTCGGCGGCGAAGAGCTGAGTCATGCCGATCTTGCGCCCCAGAATCCCTGTGATCATGGTCAAAAACCTCGTTGCGGCTCCGGAGGTCACTTCCCCATGGTGCGGATTTCTACTTCCACACCGGCGGGGAGCTCGAGCTTGGTGAGGGCGTCGACGGTCTGCGGCGTCCACTCGAAGATGTCGAGGAGGCGCTTGTGCGTCCGCATCTCGAACTGCTCGCGCGATTTCTTGTCGACGTGCGGCGAGCGGTTGACCGTCCACCGCGAGATGGCCGTCGGGAGCGGGATCGGACCGGCGACCTTCGCGCCCGAACGGCGCGCGGTGTCGACGATCTCCGCCGTCGACTGGTCGAGGATGCGGTAGTCGTACCCCTTGAGGCGGATGCGGATCTTGTCGTTGCCCATCGTCTTTCTCGTCGTACCGCCCCTGGGGGCGGAGACCGGCCGTGTGCGGGGAGCGCCCTCGGCGCCCCCCTTCACGGCCGGCCCCTCGTTAGGCAAGGATCTCCGTGACGGTGCCGGCACCGACGGTGCGGCCGCCCTCGCGGATCGCGAACTTCAGCCCCTTCTCGATGGCGATCGGGGCGATGAGGGTGATCTCGAGCTCGACGTTGTCGCCGGGCATGACCATCTCCACGCCCTCGGGGAGCTTGGCCGATCCGGTGACGTCGGTCGTGCGGATGAAGAACTGGGGCCGGTAGTTGTTGAAGAACGGGGTGTGCCGGCCGCCTTCCTCCTTGGAGAGGACGTAGATCTTGCCCATGAACTTGGTGTGGGGCTTGATCGTCCCGGGCTTGCAGAGCACCTGGCCGCGCTCGACGTCGGTGCGCTCCAGGCCGCGGAGCAGGACGCCGATGTTGTCGCCCGCCTGCCCCTGGTCGAGGAGCTTCTTGAACATCTCGACGCCGGTGACGACCTTCTTGACCGTGTCCTTGAAGCCGACGATCTCGATCTCCTCGCCGACCTTGACGACTCCGCGCTCGACGCGCCCGGTGACGACCGTGCCGCGGCCGGAGATCGAGAAGACGTCCTCGATCGGCATGAGGAACGACTTGTCGGTCTCGCGGACCGGGTCCGGGATGTTGTCGTCGAGGGCCTTGGCAAGGTCCCAGATGCACTGGGCGTCGGGGCCCGTCGGGTCGTTGAGCGCCTTGACGGCCGCCCCCCGGATGATCGGGATGGTGTCGCCGGGGAACTCGTACTTGTTGAGGAGGTCACGCACCTCGAGCTCGACGAGGTCGAGGAGCTCGGGATCCTCCATGAGGTCGCACTTGTTGAGGAAGACGACCATCGCCGGCACGTTCACCTGCTTGGCGAGGAGGACGTGCTCCTTGGTCTGCGGCATCGGGCCCTTCGGGGCCTCGACGACGAGGATCGCCCCGTCCATCTGCGCGGCGCCCGTGATCATGTTCTTGATGTAGTCGGCGTGGCCCGGGCAGTCGATGTGGGCGTAGTGCCGCTTGTCGGTCTCGTACTCGACGTGCGCGAGGGCGACCGTGAGGATCTTCGTCGCGTCGCGACGGAAGGTCTTCGCGTCGGCCTTGGCGACGTCGTCGTACGCCTTGGCGACGGCGAAGCCCTTGGTCGAAAGGACCTTGGTGAGGGCCGCGGTGAGCGTCGTCTTGCCGTGGTCGATGTGACCGATCGTGCCGACGTTCACGTGGGGCTTCTTACGCTCGAATTTCTCCTTGGCCATCGTATCCTCCGAATCTCTCCTCGGTCCGTCGTGTCTCAGACCTCAGGGAAGTCTGGCTGGTCTGCTGCTGTCGTTGGTTCTCTGGTCGGCGGTCGCGTCAGGCCGAGACCTTGGCGACGATCCCCTCGGCGATCGCCTTCGGGACCTCGTCGTAGCGCTCGAACTGCATGCTGTAGTTGGCCCGGCCCTGGGTCATGGAGCGCAGCGCCGTGGCGTAGCCGAACATCTCGGAGAGCGGGACGCTCGCCGTGATGACCTGGAAGCTCACCCGCGGCTCCATGTGGTTGATCTTCCCGCGCCGCGAGTTCAGGTCGCCGATGACGTCGCCCATGAAGTCCTCGGGCGTGACGACCTCGACGGCCATCATGGGCTCGAGGAGGACCGGGTCGGCCTTCTTGGCGGCCGCCTGGTAGGCCATCGATCCCGCGATCTTGAACGCCATCTCCGACGAGTCGACGTCGTGGTACGACCCGTCGTAGAGCTCGACCTGGATCTTCGTGGTCGGATAGCCGGCGAGGACACCGGTGAGGATCGCCTCCCGGATCCCCTGGTCGATCGGCTTGATGAACTCCTTCGGGATGACGCCGCCCACGATCGCGTTGACGAACTCGTACTCCTTGCCCTCCGGGTGGGGGCGGAGGCGGATCTTCGCGTGGCCGTACTGGCCCTTGCCGCCCGTCTGGCGGATGAAGCGGCCCTCGGCCTGCGCTTCCTTGCGGATCGACTCGCGGTAGGCGACCTGCGGCTTGCCGACGTTCGCGCCGACGTTGAACTCGCGGATGAGCCGGTCGACGATGATCTCGAGGTGGAGCTCGCCCATCCCCGCGATGATCGTCTGGTTCGTCTCCTTGTCGGTCGAGACCCGGAAGGTCGGGTCCTCCTGCATGAGCTTCGCGAGGGCGAGGCCCATCTTCTCCTGGTCGGCCTTCGTCTTCGGCTCGATGGAGAGCTCGATGACCGGCTCGGGGAACTTCATCGCCTCGAGGACCACGACGGAGGCCTTGTCGCAGATCGTGTCGCCCGTGACGACGTTCTTGAGGCCGACGGCGGCGGCGATGTCGCCCGCCCAGACCTGCTTGATCTCCTCGCGCTTGTTCGCGTGCATCTTGAGAAGACGCCCGACGCGCTCGTTCGTGCCCTTCGTCGCGTTGTAGACACCCGACCCGGCGTCGAGGTGACCGGAGTAGACGCGGAAGAAGGCGAGCTGGCCGACGAACGGGTCAGTCATGATCTTGAAGACGAGGCCCGCGAACGGGGCGTCGTCCTTCGTCTCGCGCCAGGTCTCGGCACCCTCCTCGTCCACGCCCTTGATGGGCGGGATGTCGATGGGCGACGGCAGGTAGGCGACGACCGCGTCGAGCAGCTGCTGGACGGCCTTGTTCTTGAACGCCGAACCGCAGACCACGGGCTGGAGCTTGCCGAGGATCGTGGCCCGCCGCAGGGCGGCCTTCAGCTCGGCCATCGAGGGGACGACCCCCTCGAGGTACTTGTGCATCAGCTCGTCGTCGGTCTCGGCGATCGCCTCGATCGCCCTCTCCCGCCACGCCTCGAGCTCGGCCCGGTGCTCGGCGGGGACCTCGACCGTCTGGAACTCGGCGCCCAGCGCCTCGTCGCGGAAGTCGTAGGCCTTGTCCTCGAAGAGGTCGATGACGCCGCGGAAGGTCTCCGCGGAGCCCCAGGGGAGGATGATCGGAACCGGCTTGGCGCCCAGGCGGGAGATCATCATCTCGACGCAGCGGTCGAAGTCGGCCCCGACGCGGTCCATCTTGTTGACGAACGCGATGCGGGGTACGCCGTAGCGGTCGGCCTGGCGCCAGACCGTCTCCGACTGCGGCTCGACGCCCGACACGGCGTCGAAGACCGCCACCGCGCCGTCGAGGACGCGCAGGGAGCGCTCGACCTCGGCGGTGAAGTCGACGTGACCCGGGGTGTCGATGATGTTGATCCGGGTCCCCTTCCAGGCGCAGGTCGTGGCGGCCGATGTGATCGTGATCCCGCGCTCCTGCTCCTGGACCATCCAGTCCATCGTGGCCGTGCCTTCGTGGACCTCTCCCAGCTTGTAGCTCACGCCGGTGTAGAAGAGGATCCTCTCCGTGGTCGTCGTCTTACCGGCATCGATGTGGGCCATGATGCCGATGTTGCGACAGTTCTCGAGCGCGTGCGTTCTCGCCATAAAGGTTCTGTTCCCGACCTCGGTCGTGTCTGCGCCGTCGAACCCTCCCGGGCTTCGCGTTTCCGCGACCTCGGGCGGGTTCCGCACGCGGTTAGGCGTGGCCCGGTTCGGTTGTCCCCGCGGACCTCGCCGCCCCCGAAGGGTCGGCCGGTTTCCACGGCTTCCGGGCATCCCGGGGAGACCGCCGTCGACCGGCCGCCTCCCTGTCCGTGCAGGCAACTACCAGCGGTAGTGCGCGAAGGCTTTATTGGCCTCCGCCATCTTGTGGGTGTCCTCCCTCTTCTTCACGGAGCTACCGCGGCTGTTGGCCGCGTCCAGGAGCTCGCCGGCGAGCTTGTCCTTCATGGTCTTCTCGCCGCGGGCCTGCGAATACTTGATGATCCAGCGGATCGCGAGGGAGGTCCGCCGGTTCGGCTTGACCTCGATGGGGACCTGGTAGGTCGAGCCGCCGACGCGGCGGGACTTGACCTCGAGGACCGGCTTGACGTTCTCCAGGGCCTTCTTGAACGTCTTGAGCGGGTCGTCCTGGGTCTTCCCCTCGATCTGCTTCATGGCGCCGTAGAAGATCCCCTCGGCGGTGGACTTCTTGCCGCGCTCCATGACGGAGTTGATGAACTTGGTGACGAGCTGGGACTGGTAGAGCGGGTCCGGAAGGACCTCTCGCTTGGGAACCTCACGACGGCGCGGCACGGCTCTTCTCCCCTATCCTCAGGACTTCGGGCGCTTGGCGCCGTACTTGGAGCGGGACTGCTTCCGGTTGGCGACGCCGACGGCGTCGAGCGTCCCCCGGATGATGTGGTAGCGGACGCCGGGAAGGTCCTTCACGCGGCCGCCACGGATCATGACGATGGAGTGTTCCTGGAGGTTGTGGCCGATACCGGGGATGTAGGTCGTGACCTCGATGCCGTTCGTGAGCCGCACGCGGGCGATCTTGCGGAGCGCCGAGTTCGGCTTCTTGGGCGTCGTGGTCTTGACCTGCGTGCAGACCCCCCGCCGCTGCGGGCAGGACTGAAGGGCGGGCGACTTCGTCTTGTAACGAACGGCTTCGCGACCCTTACGTACGAGCTGGCTGATCGTCGGCATCAGGCTTCCTCGGTTCCTCTTCCCCGCCGGAGAGACGACTTTTCGGGCCTTCGGGCCCTCGTCTTCCCGGTTTCTGCGATGTCGGATCGCCCTCCCGACCGGCCCGAAGGGCGCTGTCCGGGGGGCGAAACCGGCAGAGAGTACGTGTAAGTTCCCGGGCTGTCAACCCCGTAGGGCTCGCCCGGCCGGCTACGATCGTCTCCCGCCCCGAAAGCGTTCGTCGGGGCCGGAAGGAGGGGGGACCCGGCGGTCCGGGTCCCTTCACTCCGCACGAGCGCGACGCCCGGAGAACGTCGTCCCGCGATGGACAGGCCGGGGGGTCCGGGGGGCCGCGCGAAGCTCAGGCCCCCCCGGCGAGCGCGAGCTTCCTTCCCGCGCGGAGGGGGCTTGGGGGGACCCGGCGGTCCGGGTCCCTTTCAGTCCGCGTGAGCGAAGCGAGCTTCCTTCCCGCGCGGAGGGGGTTTGGGGGGACCCGGCGGTCCGGGTCCCTTTCAGTCCGCGTGAGCGAAGCGAGCTTCCTTCCCGCGCGGAGGGGGCTTGGGGGGACCCGGCGGTCCGGGTCCCCCCAGGTTGTTTCAGATCTCTTCGTCGAGGTCCGCCGCCACCACCGGCGGCTCGTCGTCGTAGTACGGCTCCTCGATCTCGTCGGGCTGGACGGGGATCTCCTCCCGCTCGAGCTCGACGTTCCGGTAGTAGTCCATGCCGGTTCCGGCCGGTATGAGGCGACCGACGATGACGTTCTCCTTGAGGCCCCGGAGAAGGTCGACGCGGCCCGCGATGGACGCCTCGGTGAGGACGCGCGTCGTCTCCTGGAACGAGGCCGCCGAGACGAAGGAGTCGGTGGAGAGGGAGGCCTTCGTGATCCCGAGGAGGAGCGGACGCCCCTGGGCGGGTTTGCCGCCCGCCGCGACGATCCGGTCGTTCTCCTCGCGGAAGCGGAACTTGTCGACCTGCTCGTCGATCAGGAACTCGGTGTCGCCGACCTCCTCGACGCGGACGCTCCGCATCATCTGGCGGACGATGACCTCGATGTGCTTGTCGTTGATGCCGACGCCCTGCGAGCGGTAGACCTCCTGGATCTTGTCGGTCATGTACCGCTGGAGCTCCTTCTCCCCCCGGACCGCGAGGATGTCGTGCGGCGACGGGTCGCCCTCGGTGAGAGGATCGCCCGATTCCACGCGTTCGCCTTCCTGGATCATGACGTGCGCCCCGCGCGGGACGAGGATCTCGCGCTTCTGTCCGTCCTCCGACTCGACGACGAGCTTCTGCTGCCCCTTCACCGTGCCGGCGTGCCGGACGACGCCGGAGACCTCGGTGATGACCGCCGGCTCCTTCGGGCGGCGCGCCTCGAAGAGCTCGACGACGCGCGGGAGGCCGCCGACGATGTCGCGCGTGCGCTTCTTCTCGACCGGCTTCTTGGCGAGCGCGTCGCCCGGGTTGACGGTGTCGCCGTCCGCCACCATGAGGTGGGCCGGGATCGGCAGCGCGTAGCGGCGCTCCGTGCCGTCCGCGCCGAGGACGACGAGCTGCGGCGAGCGCTTCTCGGTCGTGCCGGTCGTCTCGACGACGATCTTCTGCGACAGGCCGGTGACCCGGTCCGTCTCCTCGCGCAGGTTCTCCCCGTCGAGGATGTCCTTGAAGACGACCTTGCCGGCGATCTCCGAGAGGATCGGCGAGGCGAACGGGTCCCAGATCACGAGGAGCTGGCCCGGCTTGACCTCGTCCCCGTCGGAGACCTTCAGGACGGAGCCGTACGCGAGCGAGTAGCGTTCCTTCTCGCGCCCCTTGGCGTCCTGGACGACGAGCTTGGAGTTGCGGTTCACGACGACCTCGGTGCCGTCGTTCTTGCGAACCGTGAGGGCGTTGAGGATGCGGGCCACGCCGGGGTTCTTCGCCACGTGGCGGGCCGTCTCGGCGACGCGGGCCGTCCCGCCGTAGTGGAACGTCCGCATCGTGAGCTGGGTGCCCGGCTCGCCGATCGACTGGGCCGCGATGACTCCGACGGCCTCGCCGATGTCGACCATCCGGCCCGTCGCCAGGTTGCGCCCGTAGCACTTGCGGCAGACGCCGCGCCGCGTCTCGCACGTGAGGACGGAGCGGATCTTCACGCGCTCGATGCCGGACTCCTGGACCGCGATCGAGATCTCCTCGGTGATGAGGTCGTTGGCGGCGACGATCACCGTGTCCGACCCGGGCTCGTAGACGTCCTCCTGCGCGTAGCGGCCGACGATGCGGTCGCGGAGCGGCTCGAGGATCTCGCCCCCCTCGACGATCGCCGTGACGGTGATGCCGTCGAGCGTCGCGCAGTCCTCCTCGTTGATGATGACGTCCTGGGCGACGTCGACGAGCCGGCGGGTCAGGTAGCCCGAGTCGGCCGTCTTGAGCGCGGTGTCGGCGAGGCCCTTGCGGGCTCCGTGCGTCGAGATGAAGTACTCGAGGACGGAGAGCCCCTCGCGGAAGTTCGAGATGATGGGCTGCTCCATGACCTCGCCCGAGGGCTTGGACATCGGCCCGCGCATCCCGGCCAGCTGCCTCACCTGCTCCTTCGAGCCGCGGGCGCCCGAGTCGGCCATGATGAAGATCGGGTTGAACTCGGTCCCCGGCGCGGCGTCCGACGCCTTCATCTCCTTGAACATCTCGTCGGAGACGGCCTCGGTAGCGCGGTGCCAGATGTCGATGATCTTGTTGTGGCGCTCGCCGTCCGTGATGGCGCCCTGCGCGCGCTGGTTGTCGACCTCGAGGACGTCCTTGCGGGCCTTGTCGACGAAGGCGGTCTTCTTCGCCGGGATCCGCATGTCGTCGACCCCGATGGAGATGCCGGCGCGCGTCGCGACCGTGAAGCCGAGCTGCTTGATGATGTCGAGGATCTCGACGGTCCGCTCGAGCCCGAGGTGGACGAAGCAGTAGTTGACGAGGTCCTGGAGGCCCTTCTTCTTGAGGGTCCCGTTGATGAACGGGATGTCCTTGGGGAGGTGGGCCGACATGAGGACCCGGCCGACCGTCGTCTCGATCCGGGTCGCGTTGCACTCGATCGGCACGCTGTTGACGACGTCCTGGTCGTTGAGGACCTGGCTCTCGAGGTCGATGAGGCGGCCGGTGTAGCGGACCGTGATCCCGGCGTGCGTGTCGACCTCGCCGCCGCCGTGGGCGAGGAGCACCTCGTCGAAGCCGGGGAAGACCCGGCCCTCGCCCTTGCAGCCTTCCTTGCGGCGGGTCAGGTAGTAGAGGCCGAGGACGAGGTCCTGCGACGGGACCGTGAGGGGCTTGCCGTGCGCGGGGGAGAGGATGTTGCGCGACGACAGCATGAGGACCTGCGCCTCGACCTGCGCCTTCGGCGAGAGCGGGACGTGGACCGCCATCTGGTCGCCGTCGAAGTCGGCGTTGAACGCCGCGCAGACGAGCGGGTGGATCTTGATCGCCTTGCCCTCGATGAGGACCGGCTCGAAGGCCTGGATGCCGAGGCGGTGGAGCGTCGGCGCCCGGTTCAGGAGGACCGGGTGCTCCTTGATGACCTCCTCGAGGGCGTCCCAAACCTCGTTCGGCGCCTGCTCGACGAGCTCCTTCGACATCTTGATCGTCGACGTGAGCTGCTTCTGCTCGAGGCGGCGGTAGATGAAGGGCTTGAAGAGCTCGAGGGCCATCCGCTTCGGAAGGCCGCACTGGTTCAGCTTCAGCTCCGGCCCGACGACGATCACGGACCGGCCCGAGTAGTCGACGCGCTTGCCGAGGAGGTTCTGGCGGAAGCGGCCCGACTTGCCCTTGAGAGTGTCGGAGAGCGACTTCAGCGGGCGGTTGTTCGTCCCCTTCAGGACCCGGCCGCGGCGGCCGTTGTCGAAGAGGGCGTCGACCGCCTCCTGGAGCATCCGCTTCTCGTTGCGGACGATGACCTCCGGCGCGCGCAGCTCGAGGAGCTTCTTGAGCCGGTTGTTGCGGTTGATGACCCGGCGGTAGAGGTCGTTGAGGTCGGACGTGGCGAACCGGCCGCCGTCGAGCGGCACGAGGGGGCGCAGCTCGGGCGGGATGACCGGGATGACGTTCAGGATCATCCACTCGGGGCGGTGCCCGGAGCGGCGGAACGCGTCGACGACCTTGAGGCGCTTGGCGGCCTTGAGCCGCTTCAGCGCGGAGGTCTCCGTCTTCATGATGAGCCGGAGCTCGTCGGCGAGGTCGTCGATGTTGACGCGCTGGAGGAGCTCCTGGATCGCCTCGGCGCCCATCTTGGCGACGAAGGCGTCCGAGCCGTACTTGCCCTTCAGCTCCCGGAACCGCTCCTCGGTGATGAGGGACTTGTCGTGGATCCCTTCCTCGTCCGCGAGCGGGCCGCCGTCGATGACGACGTACGCCTCGAAGTAGAGGATCCGCTCGAGGTCGCGGAGCGTCAGGTCGAGGAGGTGGCCGATCCGGCTCGGGAGGCCCTTGAAGAACCAGACGTGGGAGACGGGGGCGGCCAGCTCGATGTGCCCCATCCGCTCGCGGCGGACCTTGGACTTCGTCACCTCGACGCCGCACTTGTCGCAGACGACGCCCCGGTGCTTCATCCGCTTGTACTTGCCGCAGAGGCACTCCCAGTCGGTGATGGGGCCGAAGATCTTCGCGCAGAAGAGGCCGTCGCGCTCCGGCTTGAAGGTCCGGTAGTTGATCGTCTCCGGCTTCGTGACCTCTCCGAAGGACCAGGAACGGATCTTCTCCGGGCTCGCCAGGGCGATCTTGATGGCGTTGAAGTCGCGCGGGCCGGGGCCCCGGAACGCGGGGACCGCGGGCGAGAGGGGGGATGCGCCGAAGGTGTCCATGGTCATCTCTCCCTCCTCAGACCTTCAGGAGCTCGACGTCGAGGCAGAGCGACTGCAGCTCGCGTACGAGGACGTTGAACGATTCCGGCAGGCCCGGCTCCTCGGGCACTTCGCCCTTGACGATCGACTCGTAGACGCGCGAGCGTCCCTCGACGTCGTCGGACTTGACGGTGAGGAGCTCCTGGAGCGTGTAGGCCGCGCCGTACGCCTCGAGCGCCCAGACTTCCATCTCGCCGAACCGCTGCCCGCCGAACTGCGCCTTGCCGCCGAGCGGCTGCTGCGTGATGAGGGAGTAAGGGCCGATGGAGCGGGCGTGGATCTTGTCGTCGACGAGGTGCGACAGCTTGAGCATGTAGATGTAGCCGACCGTGACCTTCTGCTCGAAACGCTCGCCGGTCATGCCGTCGTAGAGATCGGTCTTGCCGCTCCGGGGGAGGTTCGACTTCTCGAGGAGCGCCCGGATCTCCGGCTCCGTCGCGCCGTCGAAGACGGGCGAGGCGATGCTCATGCCGAGCGCCTGGGCCGCCCACCCGAGGTGGGTCTCGAGGATCTGCCCGACGTTCATTCGCGACGGGACGCCGAGCGGGTTGAGGACGATCTCGACCGGGGTCCCGTCCGGGAGGTAGGGCATCTCCTCCTCGGGGAGGATCCGGCTGATGACGCCCTTGTTCCCGTGGCGGCCGGCCATCTTGTCGCCGACCTGGAGCTTGCGCTTCATCGCCACGTAGGCCTTCACGGTCTTGTTGACGCCCGGGGCGAGCTCGTCGCCCTTCGAGAGGTCCTCGACCTTCTTGGCCGTCGTGATCCGGATGACGTCGACCTGCGAGTCGGCCCGCTGGAGGACGAGCCGGACCGTGTCGCGGACCTCCTCGTCGCGGAGCTTGAGGCTCTTGAGGAGCCGCGGGCCCATCAGGCCGACCTTCTCGACGGTGAGCTTGTGCCCCGCCGCCACGAGGACGTTCCCCTGCGGGTCGACGACGTCCTCGAGGACCGCGCGTCCGTCGAGGAGGCGCTCGATCTTCTCGCGCGCCTCGGTTCGCACGATGCGGATCTCGTCCTCGGCGTTCTTGTTGAGGTAGCCGATCTCCTCGTCGAGGATCTGCTTGGCCCGCTGGTCCTTCTGCTTCTCGTCTTCCTTGCGGGTGAAGATCTTCACGTCGACGACGACGCCCTCGATGCCCGGCGGGCACTTGAGCGAGGCGTCGCGGACGTCGCCCGCCTTCTCGCCGAAGATCGCGCGGAGGAGCTTCTCCTCCGGCGTCAGCTGCGTCTCGCCCTTCGGCGTGACCTTGCCGACGAGGATGTCGCCCGGCTTGACGTTCGCGCCGATCCGGATGATGCCGGACTCGTCGAGGTCGCGGAGCGCGTGCTCCGAGACGTTCGGGATGTCCTTCGTGATCTCCTCGGGGCCGAGCTTCGTCTCGCGGGCCTCGATCTCGAACTCCTCGATGTGGATGGAGGTGTAGTAGTCCTCCTTCACCATCTTCTCGGAGATGAGGATCGCGTCCTCGAAGTTGTAGCCGCGCCAGGGCATGAAGGCGACGATGATGTTCCGCCCGAGGGCGAGCTCGCCGCCGGACGTGCACGGCCCGTCCGCGAGGACCTGCCCCGCCGTGACCCTCTCGCCTTCCCTGACGATCGGCTTCTGGTTGATGCAGGTGTTCTGGTTCGACCGCCGGAACTTCAGGAGCGGGTAGATGTCGGCGCCGAACTCGCGGGGCTTGCCGTCGGGGCCGATCCCCTCGACACGGACGATGATCCGCCGCGCGTCGACCGTGTCGACGATACCGTCCCTCTTGCAGAGGACGACCGCGCCGGAGTCGCGGGCCACGACCCCCTCGAGTCCCGTGCCGACGATCGGCGGCTCGGTCCTGAGGAGGGGCACCGACTGGCGCTGCATGTTCGATCCCATGAGGGCCCGGTTCGCGTCGTCGTGCTCGAGGAACGGGATGAGCGCCGCCGCCACGGAGACGAGCTGCTTCGGCGAGACGTCCATGAACTGGACCTTCTCCCGCGGCTCCGCCTTGAACTCGCCCTGCAGGGTCACCTGGACGCGGTCGTTGACGAACCGGCCGTCCGCCTCGAGCGGCTCGTTCGCCTGGGCGATCGAGTAGTCCTCCTCCTCCCACGCCGGGAGGTAGAACGCGGTCGGGCGCCCTGCGGCCGGCTTCTTGCCGGCCTTCTTCAGCTTCGCGTTCATCGCCTCGAGCTCGACGCCTTCGACGATGACGCCCTTCGGCCACCCCGAGTCTCCGACCGTGAAGACCTCGAAGTGCTCGAGGACCTTCCCGTCGCGGACCTTCTTGTAGGGCGCCTCGATGAAGCCGTACTCGGAGATCCTCGCGTAGGTCGAGAGCGACGAGATGAGGCCGATGTTCGGCCCTTCCGGCGTCTCGATCGGGCAGATGCGGCCGTAGTGGGTGGCGTGGACGTCGCGGACCTCGAACCCGGCCCGTTCGCGCGAGAGGCCGCCCGGCCCGAGGGCCGAGAGCCGGCGCTTGTGCGTCACCTCGGAGAGCGGGTTCGTCTGGTCCATGAACTGCGACAGCTGCGACGAGCCGAAGAACTCCTTGATGGCCGCGATGACCGGCTTGGAGTTGATCAGGTCGTGCGGCATCGCCGAGTCGATGTCCTGGTGGACGGACATCTTCTCCTTGATCGCCCTCTCCATGCGGACGAGGCCGATCCGGAACTGGTTCTCCAGGAGCTCGCCGACGCAGCGGACGCGGCGGTTCCCGAGGTTGTCGATGTCGTCCGTCTTGCCGATGTCGCGCTTGAGCTTCAGGAGCGCGTCGATGACGACGAAGAAGTCGTCGGAGGAGAGCGTCTTCTGGTCGAGGGACGTCGACAGCCCCATCCGGATGTTGAACTTGTAGCGGCCCACGCGGGAGAAGTCGTACTTGCGCGGGTCGAAGAACATCCCGACGAAGAGGTTCTTGGCGCTCTCGTCGGTCGGCGGGTCGCCGGGGCGCATCCGCTTGTAGATCTCGAGGAGCGCCTCGCGCTTCGTCTTGACGGAGTCCTTGCGCAGGGTGGCGATGAGGGTCTCGCCGATCGGCTCCCACTCGGGGAAGAGGACCTCGACCGGGGTCGCCTGCTTCTCCGTCATGACCGTGGCGAGGTCGTCCGGGACCTCGGAGCCGGCCTCGTAGAGGACCTCGCCCGACGTGAGGTCGACGACGTCGACGGCGAAGAGGATCCGGCCGAGCTTGGCGGGGTCGACGGAAACGGTGACCGGGCTCCCCGCGGCGAGCTGCTCCCTCTGGTCGGCGGTGAGCTTGACGTCGGCGAAGATCCGGCCGTCCTTCCGGACTCCGCGGAGGTGCTTCTGCCGCAGGTCCTCCTTCCCGAGGACGTCCGGGGGCAGGACGAGCTGCGCCTTGCCCTTCTCGAACGTCAGGCCCACGGCCGAGTAGAACTTCTTGAGGATCTGCTCGTCGCTCTCGAGGCCGAGGGCGCGGAGGAAGACCGTCCCGGGGAACTTCCGCTTCCGGTCGATCCGGACGCCGAAGAGACCCTTGGAGTCGATCTCGAACTCCACCCAGGAGCCGCGGTACGGGATGATCTTCCCGATGAGGGTATGGGCCCCGTCGCGGGTGAAGAAGACCCCGGGCGAGCGGTGGAGCTGGGAGACGATGACCCGCTCCGTGCCGTTGATGATGAAGGTGCCGTTGTCGGTCATGAGGGGGATGTCGCCGAAGTAGACTTCCTCCTCCTTGATGTCGCGGATCGGCCATTCCTTCGGGGCGCTCTTCCCCGTCGGGGCGTTCTCCTTGTCGAAGACCTTCAGGCGGAACGTCACCTTGAGGGGGACCGCGTAAGTGAGCCCCCGCTCCTGGCACTCCGCGACCGTGAAGGGGAGGCGGAGCTCGACCGGGGTGCCGCAGACCTCGTCGATCGTGACCTTGTTGGCGTTCGGGTGCCCGCAGGCCTGGCACTCCACGCGGCTGGCCCGCGGGTCCCTCACGCGCACCGTCGCGCCGCAGTGCTCGCACGAGAAGCGCAGGTGCTGGATGCCATCCAGCCGTCCGCTCCTCGACCCCCAGTCGCCGATCCGGTAAGAGACGTACTCCAGCTGGCAGGTCTCACGGAAGTCCGAGAAGGGAAAGACCCCGCGGAAGACGGCCTCGAGGCCGACGTCGTGGCGCTCCTCGGGCAGGAGGTCCATCTGCAGGAAGTCCTCGTAGGACCGCCTCTGGACGTCGATCAGGTTCGGCAGGGGCAGGAACGTCTTGATCTTGCCGAAGTCGTGGCGGGTGGACTGCCCCGGGGCGTGCATGCGGTCAGCCATTCGAGCGGGCTCCCTTCAGCCGGGAAAAGGGGTGAGGCGAAAAGAGGGAAACACCGTCCGGCGAGACGACGCGATCCCCGGGGGGCCGGTCGAACCGGCCCCTCGAGGAATCGACGTCCGTCACCGGACGGTCTCCCGTTGGGGACACGCCGGACTACTTGACCTCGACCTTGGCGCCGATCTCCTCGAACTTCTTCTTGATGGCGGCCGCCTCGTCCTTCGAGACGGACTCCTTGAGGACTCCCAGGCTCTCGACGAGGTCCTTGGCCTCCTTGAGGCCGAGGCCGGAGCTGACCTCGCGGACCGCCTTGATGACGTTGATCTTGTTCGAGCCGGCATCCTTGAGGATGACCGTGAACTCGGTCTGCTCCTCGACGGGAGCGGCAGCGGCGGCCGGGGCGGCGGCGGCCGGGGCGGCCATCATCGCCGCGGAGACGCCGAACTTCTCCTCGAGGGCCTTGACGAGGTTGTTGAGCTCGAGGACGGACATCCCCTCGACTTCGCTGACGAACTGCTCGACGGAAAGGGCCATTTCGTACTCCTTGTCTTCTCTGTCTCTTCGCGCGTGCGCGTTTCTTGGGTTCGGTGAGCGGGATCCGGGCCTCAGGCCGCGGCGCCCTTCTGCTCGGCGACAGCCGAAATCGTCATCGCCAGCTTCCGCTGCGGGGTCGACAGGGCGACCACGAGGCGGCGCATCGGCGACTGCAGGAGGCCGACGAGACGGCCGAGGAGCTCCGGACGGGTCGGGAGGCTCGCGAGCGACTCGAGGGCGGAGGCGGCCACGGGCTGGCCCTCGACGAGGGCGGCCTTGACCCGGACCTTGGGGTTGGTCTTCCCGAACTGGTGGAGGACCTTCGCCAGCTGGACGATGTCGGTCGCCGAGTAGGCGACCGCGGTCATCCCGGTGAAGTGCTCGGACAGCGCGCCGATCGGGGCGTCCTTGAAGGCGCGCAGGGCGAGGGTGTTCTTGAGGACGACGTACTCCGAGCCGGTCGCCCGGACCTGCCGGCGCAGCTCGGTGACGTCGGGGACGTTGATCCCCTGGAAGTCGATGAGGAAGGCGTGAGGCGCCCGCCCCACGGTCTCCGTCATCTTCGCGATGGCGTCGGTCTTCTCGGCGCGGTTCACGCGACCCTCCCCACGAGCTTGTCGGCGACCGCGGGGTCGACCGGGACGCTCGGGCCCATCGTCGACCCGAGGAAGATCGACCTCATGTACTTGCCCTTCGCCGCGGCGGGCTTGGCCTTCTGGACGGCCGCGATCAGGGCCTCCGTGTTCTCGACGAGGGCCTTGTCCTCGAACGAGAGCTTGCCCACGGGGCAGTGGACGATCGCGGTCTTGTCGACGCGGAACTCGATCTTGCCGGCCTTCAGCTCCTTGACCGCCTTGCCGACGTCGAACGTGACCGTTCCGGCCTTCGGGTTCGGCATCAGGCCGCGGGGCCCGAGGACCTTCCCGAGCCGCCCGAGGGACTTCATCATGTCGGGCGTGGCGACGAGAGCCTCGAAGTCCAGGAACCCCGCCTGGATCTTCGCGACGAGGTCGTCCCCTCCGACGACGTCCGCGCCCGCATCCTCCGCCTCGCGGACCTTCTCTCCCGACGCGACGACGGCCACGCGGATCGTCTGGCCCGTCCCGTGAGGGAGGACCACCGTGCCGCGGACCATCTGGTCGGCATGCTTGGGGTCGACGCCGAGGCGCAGGGCGACCTCGAGCGTCTCGTTGAACTTCGCGTACGCCGCCGAACGGACGAGCGCGACGGCCTCTAGGACGTCGTAGAGCTTCGTCCGGTCGATACGGGCGGCCGCGGCGGTGTACTTCTTGCCTTCCGTCATTTCTCTTCCGCTCTTCCGAGAGCGGCGTCCGTCCAGCGTCTCCGCGAAGAGAAGCCCCGGGAGGCAACCCGGGCATCGCGAGGATGCGCGCCGTGAGAGGGCCGGCGCCGGTACGTCTGCCGTCTCAATGAGAAACCGTCACCCGACGATTTCGTTCTCCACGTCTTCCGCGGCTCTCTTTCAGCCGACGACCTCGATCCCCATGGAACGCGCCGTGCCCGCGACCGTTTTCTTCGCGGCCTCGAGGTCGGCGGCGTTCAGGTCCTGGAGCTTCAGCTTCGCGATCTCCTCGACCTGCTGCATCGTGACCTTGCCGACGCGGTTCTTGTTCGGGACCCCGGACCCCTTCTCCACCTTGGCGGCCTTCTTCAGGAGGTTCGACGCCGGAGGGGTCTTCGTGACGAAGGTGTAGGAGCGATCGGAATAGACCGTCACGACGACGGGGATGATCAGCCCCGCGTCCTTCGCCGTCCTCGCGTTGAAGGACTTGCAGAAGTCCATGATGTTGACGCCCTGCGGGCCCAGGGCGGTGCCGACGGGAGGCGCGGGGGTCGCCTTCGTGGCTTCGATCTGGAGCTTGACCATCCCGACGACTTTCTTGGCCATTGTGGGTTCCTTCGATCGGTGGCGGGGGGAGACCCCGCGTTCTCCGGAGGGCCGGCGGACCGGCTCTCCTGCACTGGTGCGCTACGGACTTACTGCTTCTGGACCTGGACGAACTCGAGCTCGACCGGGGTCGGCCGGCCGAAGATGGTGACGAGCACGCGGAGCGTGGAGCGCTCGATGTTGATCTCCTCGACGTCCCCCGTGAACTCCTTGAAGGGTCCGTCGACGATCTTCACCTTCTCGCCGCGCTCGTAGGTGTACTTCGGCTTCGGCTTCTCCTTCGACTCCGCCGTGTGGTGGAGGATCGCCTCGACCTCCTCCGGCGTGAGCGGGACGGGGCTCTTCGACGAGCCCCCGACGAAGCCCGTGACCTTCGGAGTGTTCCTCACGAGGTGCCACGTCTCGTCGGCCATCTCCATCTGGACGAGGACGTAGCCCGGGAAGAACTTGCGCTCGACGTTGCGGCGCTTCCCCGCCTTCATCTCGACCACGGTCTCCTTCGGCACCCGGATCTCGCCGAACTGAGCCTCCATCCCCTGGGCCTTGATCCGGTTCGTCAGCTCCTGGACGACCCGGTCCTCGAACCCCGAATAGGTGTGGACGATGTACCAGTCCATCGGCGCCGCCGCGGGGGCGGTCTCGGAAGGGGCCGGGGAGTCGTCGAGCTCGGTCATTATCGGATGGCCTCGCCGGGTCAGCCGCCGAAACTGGCGAAGAACCAGTTGATGACCGGCGTGATCATCGCGTCCACCGCGAAGAGATAGACGCCGACGACGGCCGTGTAGATGATGACGACCGTAGTCGTGCCGACGACCTCGTCCCGGGCCGGCCAGCTGACCTTTCCGGTCTCCTTCCGGACGTCGACGAGGAACTCCCTGAAGGTCTTCCACCGCTCGGTGAGGTTCATTCGATCCGTCTTCCTTAGCGCCCTCGGGCGCCGTGCCGCCCGTTCCGGGGCGTCCGGCCCGCCCTCCCGGGCGGGGAAAGTGGCAGGGGTGCGGAGACTCGAACTCCGAACCTACGGTTTTGGAGACCGTTGCTCTGCCAATTGAGCTACACCCCTCTGCGCGTCCTTCCCTAGACCTTGCCTTCCTTGTGCGCCGTGTGCTTCCGGCAGTAACGGCAGTACTTGGAGACCTCCAGCTTTTCCTGGTGAGTCTTCTTGTTCTTCGTCGTCGTGTAGTTCCGGCGCTTGCATTCGCCGCACGCCAGGCTGATCAGGTCTCTCGGCATCGCTCTCTCCGCTTCCTCGCTCGTCCCGCGGTCCGCCCCGGCTCCCCCTCCCCCCCGCCTCGCGGGGAGGACTGGAGCGGGAGACGGGATTCGAACCCGCGACCAACAGCTTGGAAGGCTGTGACTCTACCCCTGAGTTACTCCCGCCGGTGTCCTTCCGGCCCTTCGACTTTGCCTCCCCCGGCCGGACCGGGCGCCCGGAAGAGGTATCTGGAGCCCACGAGCAGAATTGAACTGCTGACCCCGTCCTTACCAAGGACGTGCTCTACCGCCTGAGCTACGTGGGCCTGACCACCGCTGGCCCCCCGGACCCCTCCGGGGGATGGAAATCGTGTCGGAAGTTCTGGTGGGCAGGGAGGGATTCGAACCCCCGTAGCGCGTAGCGCGGCAGATTTACAGTCTGCTGCCATTAACCACTCGGCCACCTACCCACTTTGACGTCCGTTCTCTGCGTTGCTTCGCCTCTCCCTGTCGCTTCCGGTCTCCCGGACCCCCGGGCCGTTCCCGTCTCTTCCCTTCGCGGCCCACCCCGGAGACGCCTCCGGAGTCGACCGTGGAGCTGGCGATGGGACTTGAACCCGCAACCTGCTGATTACAAATCAGCTGCTCTGCCAGTTGAGCTACGCCAGCCCATCGCGCCAGAGGCCTGTGGCCGGACACCCGGCCGGAGCCGGACGGCGCGAACCGTGGTGTATATCAGCGCCCGGCCGTCCCGTCAAGCGATCTCCGTGCCGGAGAGTGCGTTTCGGGCCGGAGTGGCGGACCGGGCCTTCCGAATCCATACTTCCGGAGGTCCCTCCGGAGGTCTGCATGGGCTCTCGGCTCATCCTGGCGATGGGAATCGTCGGCTTCCTGGGAGAGGCGCACCTTCCCGCGGCCGATGTCGTCGTCCCCGTCGTCCTCGACGTGAAGTCCGGAACGGCACACTACCGCACCGAGCTGACGATGACGAATCGGGGCGCCCTCCCCGCCCGGCTCCTTCTGGCCTACCGCGGCTCGCTCGGGACAGCGTCGGGGACGGTCTCGGAAGACCTCCCCGCCGCGACGCAGGTGACGATCCCCGACACGATCGCCTACCTCGCGGCCCGGGGCGTCGAGTTTACGGCCCTGGCGGATGGCGCCCCTCATGCCGGGACCCTCCGGATCAGCGTCCCCGCCGAGTCGGCCTCGACCTTCTCCGTTCTGGCACGGACGACGAGCCCGACGTCGGCGCCGCATCCGGCCGGGACCTCCGGCCTCGCCTACGTCGGGGCCTCCCCTTCCGCCTCCTTCGCCGGGCGCGCCGTGGTCCACGGTCTTCGGGCGACTCCGGCCGACCGCTCGAACCTCGCCGTCTACAACCCAGGGACGAGCCCGGTGACGGTTCGGGTCGTCGCCGTGAGCGGCGGGGGAGACGGGCGGGAGGTCGTCGTGGCCGAGGCTCTCGGGCTCGAGGCCGGGGAGTGGCGCCAGATCGACGGGGTCTTCGCGAAGGCCGGGCTCTCCCAGGGCTGGGCGGTGATCGAGCGGACGGGCGGGGGCGTCTTCGGCGCCTACGGCGTCGTGAACGACGCGGGGACGAACGACGGCTCGTTCGTCGAGGCGATTCCCGACCAGGCCGCAGCTGGCGCGCTGACCGTCCCGGCGATCGTCGAGACGCCCGGGTTCCGGACGGAGCTCCTCCTCGCCAACAGGGGGACGACGGCCGCCGGGCTGACCCTCGACTACCGCGAGTCGCTCTCCTCCTCCCTCGGCCCGGGAGGGACCGCGGCGCTCTCGCTCGGCCCGCGGGAGCAGCGCATCGTCCCGGAGGCCGTCTCCTTCCTGCGCGACCTCGGAATCCCGATCGGGCCTTCCGGGGCGGCCTCCTACGCAGGTCGGCTCCGCGTCACGGGAGGCGCCGGGACCTCCGGCCTCCACGCCTCCGTCCGCATCACCTCGCCGTCCCCCGGCGGCGGCGCGTACGGCGTCAGCCTCCCGGCCGTCGAGGCCGGAGACGCGGCGGTGGACGAGCGCCTCCTCGCCGGGCTCCGGGCCGACGGGGAGGTCCGTTCGAACGTCGCCTTCGTCCACGCCGGAGGCCCGGGCTCGGGGCCGGTCACGCTCGACCTGCAGCTCTTCGACGGAGAGAACGGCGGCGCCCCGGCCGGCCCCGCCACGACCGTCCGGCTCGCGGAGGCCGCCTGGGTCCAGCTCTCCGATCCGCTCCGCCCGACCGGGGCGAGGAGCGGCTGGGCGCGCGTGAGGAGGACGGCCGGCAGCGCGCCCTGGATCTGCTACGGCGTCGTGAACGACGGCGGCTCCCCCGGCCAGCGGACGGGAGACGGTGCCTTCGTTGCGGCCCTCCCTTCGCCCTCCGTACCGGCAGCCAGGGTTGCTCCCTCGGACCTCGAGTACCTCGGCGCTTTCCGACTCCCCCGCGGCGGCGAACGGCCCCTCACGTTCGAGTACGGCGGCAACGCCATGACCTTCCGCCCGGGAGGAGACCCCGGCGGCCCGGCGGACGGATTCCCAGGCTCCCTCTTCGTCAGCGGGCACGACCGGATGCCGTACGGCGAGCTGCCCGACGGGAGCCGGGTGGCCGAGATCGACATCCCGGTCCCAATGCTCTCGATGGAGATCGAGGCCCTCCCCGAGGCCCGTTTCCTCCAGCCCCTCGTCGACGTCACGGGCGGCCTCTTCGCGGGGATCGACGAGATTCCCCGGCTCGGGATGCAGTACCTCGACCGGCCGGAGACCGGGCCGCTCGTCCATCTCGCGTGGGGAGAGCACCTGCCGCCGCCGCCCGACCGGCCGACCCACGCCTGGTTCCGTCCCGACCTCTCGAGCCCCGCTCCCCGCGGCGCATGGTTCCTCGAGGGCCTCTCTCCCTACGCGGTGAACGGCTACATGCTCGAGATTCCGAGGGGGTGGGCCGACGCGAACGCCTCCGGGCGCGTCCTCGGCACGGGCCGCTACCGCGACGGCGGGCTCGCCGGCATGGGCCCGGCGCTCTTCGCCTACCGCCCCTGGCTCGACGCAGCGGGGACGCCTCCCGCCGCCGGCGCCACGCTCCCGGCGACGACGCTCCTTCAGTACGCTTCCGCCAGGGACACCGAGAGCATCGAGCGTTGCCTCGCCGGAACCCAGCACGCCGATACCTGGGAAGGGGCCGCGTGGCTGACAACGCCTTCCGGGAAGTCGGCCGTCCTCTTCGCCGGGACGAAAGGGGTGGGCGAGCGTTACTGGTACGGCTTCGTGAACCCCGCTGGACCCGACCTCCCGTGTGTTGCCGGCGACTTCGTGAACGAGTACACAACCTGCAGGACGGCCGACGGGACCCCCTGCCCGGCCGCGGAGCTCGTCGAGTGCGCGGGGCACACCTCGAGCCGTGGATGGTGGAGCAGCCGTTTCGCGGGGCGCCTCCTCCTGTACGACCCCGACGACCTCGCACGCGTCGCGGCCGGGACGACGGAGCCGTGGACCCCGCAGCCCTACGCGTTCCTCGACGTCGACCCGTACCTCTACCTGAACCCGTCGCGCGTCGACGTCGAGGAGGTCGGCCCGGGCGTCCAGCAGCGTTTCCGGCTCGGCGACGTCGCCTTCGACCGCCAGGGCGGGCTCCTCTACCTGCTCGAGCTCTTCGCCGACGGGGCAGCGCCCGTCGTCCACGTCTTCCGGGTCCGGTGACGGGAGGGGAGAGGCCGGGCGGAAGGCCGCCCTCACCGCCCCGTGCGGGTCAGGCCGGTGGCTTCGCCCGGCGCTGCCGAAGGGCCTCGAAGAGGAGGACCGCCGCCGAGACGCCGACGTTCATCGACCCGGCGCCCTCGGCCATGGGGATCGAAACGAGCCGGTCGCATGTCTCGCGCGTGAGGCGCCGGAGCCCCGGCCCTTCGGCGCCGAGACAGAGGACGACGTCGCCCGTCAGGTCGACGTCCCACATCGGCTCCCCTTCCGGCGAGGCGCCCCAGACCCAGAACCGGTCCTTCTTCACGTCTTCGAGGAATCGCGCCGCGTTCCCGACGCGGGCGACCTTCACCCGCTCGAGCGCTCCGGCGCTGGCCTTCGAGACCGACTCGTTGAGGCCGACCGAGTGCCGCTCGGGAAGGACGACCGCGGCGCCGGCCGCGGCGGCCGTCCGGAGGATCGAGCCGAGGTTGCCCGGGTCGGTCACCTCGTCGAGGAAGAGGACGAGGCGGCTCCCCGGCGAACCCGAGAGCGCCTCCTCGATCGGGTCGTACTCTCGGGTCGCAACCCGCGCCGCGACGCCGTTGTGGGCCTTCCCCGCCGTCCGGTCGAGCTCCTCCCGCGGGACGTGGCGGATAGGGATCCCCTTCTCCCGCGCGGCCCGCTCGAGCTCGCGGGCCCGTGCGTCGCGCCGCCCCTCCTGCAGGAGCAGGGCCTCGACCGCCTCGGGACGTTCGGCGAGCGCGGCGGCCACCGGGTGGAAACCGGCGACGATCACGGGACCTCGACGAGGACGACGGCCGAGGCGAAGACTCCCTCGCCGCGCCCGAACGCGGTCATCCCGTTGCCGCTCGAGGCCTTCACCGACACGCGCCCGACGGGGATGCCGAGGAGCGCGGCGATCGCATCGCGTATCGCGTCGCGGTAGGGCCCGATCCGCGGGCGCTCGGCCACCAGCGTGACGTCGACGTTGACGACCGCCGGGCTTCCGGCGCGCGCGAGGGCCTCGGTGACGAAGGCCGACGAGGGGGCGTCCTTCCACCGCGGGTCGGTCGTCCCGAAGACGCTCCCGAGGTCCCCGGCGGCGGCCGTCCCGAGGAGGGCGTCGGCCAGGGCGTGAAGGACGACGTCCCCGTCGGAGTGACCCTCGGGGCCGGCGTCGGACGGGATCTCGACCCCCCCGAGGACGCAACGGCGCCCCGGGACGAGCGGGTGGGCGTCGAGCCCCTGGCCGATCCTGAGGCTCACGTCCGCCCCCCGGCCGCGAGCCAGGCCTCGGCCCGTGCGAGGTCCTCGGGCCAGGTGATCTTCACGTTCCACCGGGAGGTGGCGACGGTCCGCACCGTCACGCCGCGCCGCTCCAGGAGCTCCACGTCGTCGGTGGCGTCGTCGAGTCCCGCCTCTACGGCCTCGCGCAGGAGGCCGGCCCTGAAGACCTGGGGCGTTGCGGCGGCGAAGAGGTCGTGACGCGGGACCGTCTCGAGGACGACGCCGTCCCGGACCCTCTTGATGGTGTCGGTCACCGGGCTCCCGGCGACGGCCGCCCCGTGAGCGGCCGCGGCCGCCACGACGGCCGCAACGTCGGCCGGCTCGACGAGCGGCCGGGCGGCGTCGTGGACGCAGAGGAGGTCGTCGTCCGTCGCTCCCGACGCGCGCCAGGCGGCGACGACCGAGTCGCGGCGGGTCTGGCCGCCGGCGGTCGTCGCCACGGGCATCGCGCCGAACCCGCCGAGCGCCTCGGCGAAGGCCGCCTCGTGCCCGGGCGAGACGGCCACGACCGCCCGGTCGACCCGCCCGGAAGCCGCGAGCCGCTCGAGGGCGTGGACGAGGAACGGCTTCCCCGCCAGCCTCACGAGCGCCTTCGGCCCTCCGTCGTGGAACCGGGCCCCGAGGCCCGCCGCCGGGATCAGCGCGACGACGGCCACGTCACCCTCACCGTCCGTCTCACCGCGCGAGGATGTCCGTTTCCTTCGCCTTGACGACCGCGTCCACGTCGGCAGAGTACCTGTCGGTCAGCTTCTGGATGTCGTCGAGGGCGCGCTTCTCGTCGTCCGCCGAGATCGTGCCCGACTTCCCTTCCTTCTTGACCTTGTCGTTCGCCTCGTGGCGGTGGTGCCGGATCTCCACCTTCGCCTGCTCGCCGAGCGTGTGGGCCTTCTTGACCAGCTCCTTGCGCCGCTCCTCCGTCGGGGAGGGGACCGGCACGCGGACGACCCGCCCGTCGGAGCTGGGGTTCAGGCCGAGGTCGCTGTTGCGGATCGCCTTCTCGATCTGGGGGCAGAGCTGCGCCTCCCAGGGCTGGATCAGGATGAGCGTGGCGTCGGGCGTCGAGAGGTTCGAGACCTGGTTGAGCGGCGTCGGAGTGCCGTAGTACTCCACGTGCAGGCCGTCCAGCAGGGCCACGGAGGCGCGGCCCGTCCGGAGGTGCTTCAGCTCGGTCCTCAGGGCTTCGATCGAGACCGCCATTCGGCGCTCGGTTTCCTTCCGGATCTCGGCGAGGGGCATGACGACTCTCTCCTCTCTCAGGATCTCGTTCAGTTGGCGGGCTCGCCCGAATCGACGGTCGAGCCGATCGGCTCTCCCGTGACCACGCGCTGGATGTTCCCGGGGACGAGGAGGTTGAAGACGCGGATCGGGATCCGGCTCTCGCGGCAGAGCGCGATGGACGCCGCGTCCATGACGGCGAGCCGCTTCTCGAGGACCTCCTGGTAGGTGACGTGCGGGAGGAGGACGGCCGAGGGGTCCTTCTTCGGGTCGGCGTTATAGATGCCGTCCACCTTGGTCCCCTTGAGGATCGCGTCGGCCCTCAGCTCGCTCGCCCTGAGGGCGGCCGCCGAGTCGGTCGTGAAGAAGGGGTTCCCCGTGCCGCCGGCGAGGATGATGGCCCTCCCCTTGTCGAGGTGGCGGTCGGCGCGACGACGGATGAAGGGCTCGGCGACGGAGCGGACCTCGAAGGCCGTCATGACCCTCGTCGGCACGCCCCGCCGCTCGGCGGCGTCCTGGAGAGCGAGCGCGTTGATGACCGTCGCGAGCATCCCCATGTTGTCGCCCGTGACCCGGTCGATCCCCTGCGTCGCCGCCGAGACGCCGCGGATGATGTTCCCGCCGCCGATGACGACCGCGAGCTGGACGCCCATCCGGGCGACGGCGGCCACCTCGTCGGCGATCCGCGCCACCATCGCCGGCTCGATGCCGAAGGGCTGCCCCCCGAGGAGCGCCTCCCCGGAGAGCTTGAGGAGGACCCGGCGGTAGACCGGCCGGCCCGTCTCGGTGCCCATCGGCCTTCCGCGCTACTTCGTCATCGCCGCGACCTCGGCGGCGAGGTCGGTCTGGGCCTTCTCGACTCCCTCGCCCACCTTGTAGCGGACGAAGCGGACGACTTTCGCGTCCTTGCCGGCGCGCTCGGCGACGACCTGGGAGACCTTCTTGCCGTCGTCCTTGACGAAGGCCTGGTCGACGAGGACGACCTCGCCGTACCACTTGCCGATCATCCCCTCGACCATCTTCTCGGCGACGGCCTCGGGCTTGCCGGCCGCGACGGCCTTGGCCTTGGCGATCTCGCGCTCGTCGGCGAGGGCCTTGGCCGGGACGTCCTCCCGGACGGCGTAGAGCGGGGTCATGGCGGCCACCTGCATCGCGAGGTCGCGGCCGAGCTCGGCGTCGCAACCCTTCGTCTCGACGACGACGACGGTCTTGTCGCCGGGGTGGGCGTAGAGCGCGAGGGCGCTTCCCTCGCCGGCCACGAGCCGGGCGAAGCGGCGGAGCTGCGTGTTCTCGCCGGTCTTCGCGGTCGCGGCCTGCAGCCACTCGGCGATCGTGCCGGTGGCGCCTGCGAGCGTCGCAGGGGCCTTCATCGCCCGGAGCGCCTCGGCGTTCCCCTCGGCGGCGTCGCCGAAGGAGGCCTCTCCCGCCACGAAGGCGGCGAGGGCCGCGCGGGCGGCCTTGAACTCGTCGGTCTTGGCGACGAAGTCGGTCTCGCAGTTCAGCTCGACGAGCGCGGCGACGGAGCCGTCGCAGACGTAGCCGACGAGCCCCTCCGCGGCGACGCGGCCGGCCTTCTTGGCGGCGGCGGCGAGGCCCTTCTTGCGGAGGCTCATCTCGGCCTCCTCGAGGCTCCCGTTCGCCTCGGCCAGGGCCGACTTGCAGTCGAGGATTCCGGCCCCGGTCTTCTCCCGGAGCTCCTTGATCATGGCGGTCGTGATCTCCATCGGGCTCTCCCGTCGCGCCGGCGTGCGCGGCGCTCGTTACGTCGTCGTTTCGTGCGCCGGGCGTCCCGGACGCAAAGAGGGCCGGCGGGGCGCGTCTCCCGCGACTCCCGCCGGCCCGGCTCGATCAGGTTCGGTCGAGGTTCAGGCCTGCGCCGGCGCGGGGTCCTTCGCAGCGGCCGGCTCGACGGCTGCCGCACCCTCCGTCACCACGAAGTTCGCGGGCATCGGCTCGTCGTCTCCGTCCGCCGCCTTCCCGACGAACCGCTCCTCCTGGGCGTGCAGGCCCTCGAGGACGGCGTCGGCGATCTTGCCCGTGAAGAGCTTGATCGCGCGGATGGCGTCGTCGTTGCCGGGGATGACGTGCGTGATGGGGTCGGGATCGCAGTTCGTGTCGACGATGCCGACGATCGGGATGCCGAGCTTGTTGGCCTCCTGCACCGCGATCGCCTCCTTCTTCGGGTCGATCACGAAGAGGAGGTCCGGGAGCTCCTCCATCTCGGTGATGCCGGAGAGGTTCTTGGCGAGCTTCGTCCGCTCGCGCTCGAGGCGGATGCGCTCCTTCTTCGTGAGGATGGCCTCCGAGTTCTCGGCGAGCATCCCCTCGATCTCCTTGAGGCGCATGATCGACTTGCGGATCGTCACGAAGTTCGTGAGCGTGCCGCCCAGCCAGCGGTTGTTCACGAAGAACATGCCGCAGCGGTTCGCCTCCTCGTAGATGGCGTCCTGGGCCTGCCGCTTCGTCCCGACGAAGAGGACGTTCTTGCCCTGCGAGGCGGCCTCGGTGACGTAGGCCGCCGCCTCGCGGAAGCACTTCAGCGTCTTCTGCAGGTCGATGATGTAGATGCCGTTGCGCTTCCCGAAGATGTACTTCTTCATCTTCGGGTTCCAGCGCTTGGTCTGGTGCCCGAAGTGGACGCCCGCCTCGAGGAGCTCCTTCATCGTGATCTGGCTCATGGCTACCTCTTCGAGAACTGGAACCGGGCGCGGGCGCCGCGCTGGCCGTACTTCTTCCGCTCCTTCATCCGCGAGTCGCGCACGAGGAGGCCGGCCTTCTTCAGCCCGGGCCTGAGCTCGAGGTTGAAGAGGCAGAGGGCGCGCGACAGGCCGTGGCGGATCGCGCCCGCCTGCCCCGCGCTCCCGCCGCCCGCGACGCGGGCGACGATGTCGAACTTCTCGATGGACTCCGTCAGCTGGAGGGGCTGGCGGATGACCATCTTGAGGACGTCGTTCGGGAAGTACTGGTCGAAGGGGCGGTCGTTGACGACGAACGCGCCGCTTCCCGGACGGAGGTAGACGCGGGCGACCGCCTCCTTCCGCCGGCCGATCGCGTGGTACTGCAGGTTGCTCACGATCTCTCCTCGGTCCTCACAGCGGCAGGGCCTTGGGAACCTGGGCCACGTGGGGGTGGCTCGGGCCCGCGTAGACCTTCAGCTTCTTGAACATCTTCCGGCCGAGCTTCGTCTTCGGGAGCATGCCGCGGACGGCCTCCTCGACGAGCTTCTCGGGTCGCGTCGCGCGCAGCTTGTCGGCGCTCGTCGTCTTCAGGCCGCCCGGGAAGCCGGTGTGGCGCCGGTACAGCTTGGCGGTCTCCTTGACGCCCGTCAGGGCGACCTTCTCCGCGTTCACGACGACGACGAAGTCGCCCGTGTCGAGAAACGGCGTGTAGGTCGGCTTCGACTTGCCCGTCAGGTGCATGGCGACGACGGTTGCGAGACGGCCCAGGACCTTGCCGTCGGCATCGACGACGATCCAACGCCGCGGGAGCTCGTTCATCTTGGGGAGAGGCGTTCGGGAACTCACGGAAACTCAGCTCTCCGGTCGGGTAATTCGGGAAGCGCGCACTCTTCCGCGCTTCTCGTCTCGGTAATGCAGGACCCGGCCGGGACTCTGAGAAAGACCGGGCTCCCGGGGGAGGACGCACCTGGCGCGAGGTTTCCCCCGCGCAGGGCCGGGAAACATACGATGACCACCCCGGCCTGTCAAGCGACACCCCGCCGGGCTCGTCTCCGGCGCGCCGGGAACGGGGTCCGCCCCGTCCGAAAGGCCGCCCGGGGCGGCCGTGAGGTCCGGGGACCCGCTTTACGGACCGGCCTCCGTGAGGCTACCGTGCCGCCCCGTGAGCGCGACCCCTCCCCCGGGAGTCGACAAGGCCGCCGGGAAGATCCAGGCGATGTTCTCCCGGATCGCCCCGCGGTACGACCTCCTCAACAGGCTCCTCTCCGGCGGCACCGACGTCGCGTGGAGGTACCGGGCCGCCCGGCTCCTCGCCCCCGCCGCCGGCGAGACGATCCTCGACCTCTGCTCGGGCACCGGGGACCTCGCCCTCGCCGTGGCGAGGCGGAGCGGGGGGCGCGCCCGGGTCGTGGCCGCCGACTTCACCTTCGAGATGCTCGTCCTGGGGAAGGAGAAGTTCCGCCGCCGGGGCGCGCCGATCCCGGAAGCAGGGGCCGACGGCCTGCGCCTCCCCTTCCCCGAGGCCACCTTCGACGGCGCCACCGCCGCCTTCGGCATCCGCAATTTCGAGGACCTCGACCGGGGCCTGATGGAGCTCTGCCGTGTCCTGAAGCCCGAGGGCCGTCTGGTCGTCCTCGAGTTCACGCCGGAGCCGACGGGCCCCCTCGCCCCGCTCGTCCGCTTCCACGTCAAGAGGCTCGTCCCCCTCCTCGGCCGGCTCGTCTCGCGCGACGGCTCGGCCTACCAGTACCTCCCCGATTCCGTCGGCCGGTGGCCGGCCCCGGAAGAGCTGGCGGCGCGGATGCGGGCCGCCGGGTTCGCCTCCGTCGACATCCACCTCCTCGCCTTCGGCGTCGCCGCCGCGCACGTCGCGCGGAAAGGAGCCCCATGACCGCCACGATCCTCGACGGCGCGAAAGTCGCCGCCGACATCCGCCGGGAAACGGCCGAGGCCGCCGCAGCTCTCGCGCTCCGGGGGGCCGTCCCGGGCCTCTCGGTGATCGTCGCGGGGGACGACCCCGCGAGCCAGGTCTACGTCCGCAGCAAGGAGAAGAGCGCCCGGGAGGCGGGGATCCGCGCCGAGACGCTCCGCTTCCCCGCGACCGTCACCGAGGCGATGCTCCTCGCCGAGATCGGGCGACTGAACGCCGACCCCGAGGTCGACGCCATCCTCGTCCAGCTTCCGCTCCCCGGCGGCATCTCGTCGGCCCGCGTCCTCGAGGCGATCGACCCGGCAAAGGACGTGGACGGGTTCCACCCCGTCAACGTCGGCCGCCTCGTCCAGGGCCGGCCCGCCCCCGTCCCCTGCACCCCGGCCGGCGTCATGGAGCTCCTCCGCAGGGAGAACGTCCCGCTCCGCGGGACCCGCGCCGTCGTCCTCGGCCGGAGCGACATCGTCGGCAAGCCGATGGCGACCCTCCTGACGAAGGCCGACGCCACCGTCACCGTCGCCCACTCGAAGACGCGAGACCTGCCGGCCCTCTGCCGCGAGGCCGAGCTCCTCGTCGCGGCCATCGGCCGGCCGGCGTTCGTCACCGCGGAGTTCCTCCGCGAGGGGGCCGTCGTCGTCGACGTCGGCATCAACCGGGTCGACACAGCCGACGAGGTCGCCCGCTGCTTCCCCGGCGACGAGGCGAAGGCCACCGCATTCGCCGCGAAGGGCTCGCTCCTCGTGGGCGACGTCCACCCCGTCGACGTGAGACTCCGCGCCTCCCGCTACACCCCGGTCCCCGGGGGCGTCGGGCCGCTCACGATCGCCCGTCTCCTCGCCAACACCGTCGACCTCTGCGCCGCGCGCCGCGGCCTCTGACCGTGCGGCGCGTCGGCCTGACGGGCGGCATCGCCTCCGGCAAGAGCGCCGTCGCGGCGCGCTGGCGCGAGCTGGGGATCCCCGTCCTCGACGCCGACCTCCTCGTCCGCTCCCTCTACGAGCCGGGCGAGGCGGGCGCCGCCGCCGTCGCGGAGGAGTTCGGGCCCGAAGTCCTCGACGAGAGGGGCGCGGTCTCCCGCCCCCGCCTCGCCGCGCTCGTTTTCGCCGACCCCGCGGCCGTCGCGCGGCTCAACGCCCGCGTCCACCCGCTCGTCCGCCGCGAGACCGACCGCTGGCTCGCGGAGCGCGAGGCCGAGGGGTACCCCGCCGCCGTCGTCGAGGCGACGCTCCTCGTCGAGAACGCCGGGCGCGAGCGCTTCGACCTCCTCGTCGCCGTTTCGTCCCCCGAGGAGCTCCGCCTCGCCCGCGCCCTCGCCCGCGACCCCTCCGCCACCCGCGAGTCGGTCCTCGCCCGGATGCGCGCCCAGCTCCCCGACGACGCCCGCAACGCCGCCTGCGACGAGGTTCTCGTCAACGACGGGAGCGTAGAGGAACTGCTCGCGAAAGCCGACGCCCTCGCACCGAGACTGGGGTCAGGTCTTGATTTTCTACTATAGCTCGGGCGCGCCACCGACCAGAGCGGAATGCGCAGACTCGACCCTCTCGGCTGCAGAGTGTAGAAGGTAGACCTGCCCCCCCCTCCCCTCGCCAATTGTCAAGCAAGACTAACGAGGTCCGGATTGCACATCGTGCACATCGGCTCGTCTCCCGCGCCCTCGTCACCGCTCGACCGCCAGCCTCGCGACGAGCGCCGCGAAGGCCCTCGCCCGGTGGGAGCGGGCGTTTTTCTCCTCCGCGGTCATCTCGGCGAAGGTGCGCGTCTCGCCTTCGGGGACGAAGATCACGTCCCAGCCGAAGCCGCTGGCGCCGCGGGGCTCGGGAGCGAGCGTCCCCTCGACGCGGCCCTCGGCGACGACGACCTCGTCCGGGCGAGCCCCCGGCCAGGCGAGGCCGAGGGTCGAGACCGCCTCGACGCGCGAGTCGCCCCAGGCCCAGGCGAGGCGCGCGAAGCCCGCCTCGCCCACGGCGCCGACGGCGAACTTCGTGAGGGGGCCGGGATAACCCTTCCAGGCCGGGAGGGCGAGGCCGGAATCCTCGACGAGGACGGGGACCCCGAGGCGCTGGGCCGCGGCGAGCGCCTTGGCCGTGACGACCTCGGCGAAATCGAGGGACTGGATTTCGGGCAGGTCGAGCGGGCGCGCCTCGACGGGCCGGCCGAGGAACGCCGCGGCCTCGCGGGCCTTCCCCGGGTTCGAGGTGAGAAAGACGAGCCCGTCGAGGGACGGCCGCATTCAGCGGGGCGCCGGGAGCGGGACGCCGCGGGCGTCCATCTTGACCCGGTAGCACGGGAGGCCGCGCGAGAGGCCCTTGAGCTTCACGTCGCCGAGCGGCTCGTAGGAGAAGTCCTCCGACGTGAGCCGGGCGGTCTCCTCGCCGACGGCGACCTCGTTCGGCCCGGCGACGTACTCCTCGATCCGGGCCGCCACGTTCACCGTGTTGCCGAGGACGGTGTAGTCGACGCGCTGCGCCGAGCCGATGTCGCCGACGACGGCGTTGCCGGTGTTGACGCCGATCCTGACGCCGACGGGCGGCTCGCCCCGGGCGACCCTCTCGAGGTTCCACGCCTTGACGTTCTCGACGAGCTTCGAGGCGGCCGCGACGGCGCGCCGGGCGTGGTCGGGCTGGACGATCGGCGCGCCGAAGAACGCCATGACGGCGTCGCCGATGAACTTGTCGAGCGTCCCCCCCTCCGCGAAGATCGCGTCGGCCGCGTAGGTGAAGAAGGTCGAGAGGAACCGCGACAGGGCGTCGGGATCCATCCCTTCGGCGGCGGTCGTGAAGCCGACGATGTCGGCGAAGAAGACGGAGACGTTGCGGGTCCGGACGCGGTCGATGACGCCGCTGGCGTCGGAGGCGATCTCCTCGACGACGCCGGGCGAGTGGTACCTCGAGAGGCGCTCGCGGATCCGCTCCTCCCTCTCGATCCGTCGCTGGAGACGCGCCCGCTCGATCGCCACCGCGGCGAAGTTGCCGAGGGCGGTCAGGAGGTCGAGGTCGTCGGCCGTGAAGCTCCCGGCCCGGAGCGGCGTGTCGACGTGCAGGGCGCCGATGACCCGGTCCTGGTTCCAGAGCGGGACGCACATGGCCGAGCGGATCTGCTGGATCCGGATCGACTGCCCCGCCTCGAAGCGGTCGTCGGCGAGGGCGTCGGAGGTGAGGACGGCGACGCGGTTGTGGATGACCGACTCGACGATCGTGTGGGAGAAGATCTCCTCGGCGTCGCCCGGCTCCTTCCCCCTCTGCCTCGCGAGCATCGGCACGAGCCGGTCGTCGTCGCCGACGAGGACGACGACGGCCCGGTCGACCGGCAAGTGCTCGAAGAGAAGGTCGACGACCCTCCCGAGGATCTCCCCCACCTCGCGCGCGAGGATGAGCGTCTTGGCGACCTGGACGAGAATCTCGAAGATCTTGCTTCGCGCCAGCGCCGGGGTGGACCGCTTCCCGGACTGCGTGAGGAGGTCTCCCTCCTCCTCGGGGACGAACTCCTCGAGGTGGAAGTCCCGGTTGAAGTCGGCGATCGAGCGGACGAAGGTCGACGACGAGTCCCCGACGGGCCGGACGGGGGGCTTCGGGCGGACGGTCGGGACCTCTTCGCGGACCGTGAGCGTGAACGTGCCGACGGTCAGGACGTCTCCCGGCGCGATCGGAGACGAGGCCACGAACCGGCCGTTGACCTTCACCCCGTTCGTGGAGTTCTGGTCCACGATCGTCCAGCGACCGTTCTCCTGCCGGATCACGGCGTGCCGACGGGAGACGGAGAAGTCGTTCAGGACGACCTCGTTCTCGCTCGACCTCCCGAGGAAGACCTCCGGGCCGGTGAGGCGATAGCGCTGGGGTCGACCCTCGACCTCGTAGACGAGCTCGTACATGAGGGTTTCCCGGGGATTATAGGGGCCGGTCGCCGGGAACCCCGGCTTCAGGGCGTCGCGGGCGTGAAGCGGACGCGGACGGTCTTGAAGACGGCGATGGGCTTGCCGTCGAGCCGGGCGGGCGTGTAGACCCAGCGTCGAACGGCGTCGATCGCCGCTTCGGTGAGCCCGAGCGGAGCCTTCTGGACGGCGAAGACCCCGCCGATCGTGCCGTCGCGCTCGACCACGACCTGCAGGACGACCTCGCCGCCCACGCCGGCCTTCCGCGCCGCCGCGGTGTACTGCGGCTCGACGCGCGTCTTCAGGACCGGGGGCTCGGCGCCGAACGGGAGGGCCGCGTACGGTTCGGGCGAGGCGGCCTCCGCCCCCGGGGCAGGGAGGGCTTCGCCCGGCGCGCCGAACGGGACGTCGACGCGGGGGGGCTCCGGAACGGTCTCGGGCACGGGAGCCGGCAGCGGGACCATGGGAGTCGGGACCGGCGGCGCGACGTACCGCACGGCGTGCGCGGGGACGAAGGCGAGGGGGATGCCGAGGAGGCGGACGCCGAGGAACTCGTGCTCTGCCAGGACGACCTGCACAGGGTCGCCGTCCTCCAGCTCTCCCCACCTCGCCGAGCCGTAGTCGGGCGCGAGGTAGATCGGGCAGGGCGACACGATCCGGCCGGGCACGGCCGGGAAGTCCGAAACCGCCTTCGTCCGTCGCTCGCGGGCCTCCTGCTCGTCCGAGGTCTCGAAGGTCCCCGACTCGACCCAGCCGCCTCGGCCGCCGTTCGCCGTGACACGGGCGAAGCCGTCGCGAGACTCCTCGACCCGCACCTCGGACCCCCGGGGCAGGCGGGCGACGATCTCCCCCGTCGCCTTCGGCTCGGCCCGCATCGGCACCCGCGAGAGGGAGACGTAGCCCGTCGCGCCGCCGGCTTTCACCGGACCCTGCGTCGGCGTGCGCTCGCCGCCACAGGCCGCGACGGCGGCGGCGAAGAGCGCCGGGGCCAGCGCGCGAAGGCCGAGGCGGAGGATCAGCGCAGGCGCTCCCGCACGAGGGGCATCGTCATGCAGCGAGGTCCCCCGCGCGCCCGGGCCAGCTCCGTCGTCGAGAGCTGGATGGCGTACTTGCGCCCCCCCTTCGGGTCGATCTCCCTCCTGCCGAGGAGGAGATCGTCGTCCCGGACGATCTCGTAGCCGTGCCGGTCGAGCTCGTCGGCCGTCCGCTCGTTGCGGTCGTAGCAGACGATGATCCCCGGCGCGACGGCGAAGACGTTCGCGCCGTCCGTCCACTGCTCCCGCTGCTCGTCGATCGGGTCCTGCCCGCCGCACGGGATCGGCTCGAGGTCGAAGCCCCGCTTCTTCAGCGCCGAGAGGAAGTCGTTCTCGGAGGTCCAGGTGACCTCCTCCTGCGTCAGGTCGATCGAGTAGACGTCGGCCTCCTCGGCCCCGCCCGCGAGGATCATCGGCGCGTAGCAGAGGCACTCCCCCTCGGACGCCTGCGTGAAGACGGTGTCGAGGTGCATGAACGAGCGCTCGTGCGGGATCGCGAGGACGACGATCTGGCGGACGGCCGACCCCGCCTTCTTGAGCGCCTCGGCGAGGCGCTCGATCGTCGTCTCCTCGGTCCGCTCCGAGTAGCCGATGGCGAGGAGGTCCTCGCGCAGGACGAGGACGTCGCCGCCCTCGATGTGGGGCCGCATCCGGGCGTAGGAGACGTTCTTGCCCCAGCCGGCCCGGAACTCGTGGAACCAGAAGATCCCGTCGGGGCGGGCGAAGCGCGGGTGGTGCTCGAAGACGGCGCCCGAGACGAGCGGCTCGCGGAGCCGGGCCGGCGTCGCCATGGAGCCGCGCACGAGCCGGTCGCCCACGGGGATGACAGGGTCGCGCTGGAAGTAGTAGTTCGGGATCGGCGGGAGGAGGAAGAGGGAGTCGATGGAACCGGTGATCTCGGGGTGCGGCTGCTCGAGCCCCTCGACGAGGGCCGCGGCGAGCTTCTCCGCGTCGAGGGCCGCGAGGCGCTCGACGACGACCGGGGCGAGGCGGAGAGTGGTCGAGAGCTCGCCGAGGACGTGCTCGCGGCGCGCCGGGTCCGAGAGGACCTCCTCGAGGAGATCCTGGACCTGGAGGACCTCGGCGAAGAGCCGGAGGACCTGCTGGAACCGCCGGTGCTCCTCGCGCGCCCGCGCCCCGTGGAGGAGGTCGTCGAAGAGGAGGTCCTCCATCATGGACGGCGTCATCCGGTCGATCTCGCGGCCGGGCTGGTGGACGACGACGGTCCGGAGGGGACCGATTTCGGAGTGGACGGCGATCGGCATGGTGGAACCCCCGTGGCAGCCGCGGGAGAATACCAAGCGGAGACGAACGATGAGCGAGGATGTCGACTTCATCATCTGCAGGAACTGCGAGACGCCCTGCTACTCCTTCGAGCTGGACCGCAAGGGGAACGTCGCGGTCGCGTACTGCGCCCTCTGCGGGGCGGACGAGCCGAAGGACTTCCGCCTTCCCGAGGCGGAGGACGTCGAGGACGAAGGTTGAGCGCCGACGCCTACGAGAACCCCCTCACGGGCCGCTACGCCTCGGCGGAGATGTCCGCCCTCTTCTCTGCGCGGCACAAGTTCACGACGTGGAGGAGGCTCTGGCTGTGGCTCGCCCAGGCCCAGCTCGAGCTCGGCCTGCCCATCCCCGAGGCCGCCATCGCGGAGCTGCATGCGCACCTCGTGCCGACCGACGAGGAGCTCGCCTCCGCCGGCCGCTACGAACGCGAGACGAAGCACGACGTGATGGCCCAGATCCACGCCCTCGGCGACGTCGCGCCCGAGGCGCGCCCCTTCCTCCACCTCGGGGCGACGTCGGCCTTCGTGGGCGACAACGCCGACCTCCTCGTCCTGCGCGACGCGCTCCGGCTCCTCGAGCGGCGGGCGGTCCGCGTCCTGGCCCGGCTCGCGGCGTTCGCGCGCGAGGAGAAGGACGTCGCCTGCGTCGGCTACACCCACTTCCAGGCGGCCCAGCCGACCACCGTCGGCAAGAGGGCCTGCCTCTGGATGCAGGACCTCGTCCTCGACGTCCACGAGATCTCGCGGCGCGCCGCCGAGCTGAGGTTCCTCGGGTGCAAGGGGGCCACGGGGACGCAGGCCTCGTTCGTGGCCCTCTTCGGCGGCAATGCGGGGAAGGCCGACCTCCTCGACCGCCGGGTCGCCGAGAAGGCCGGCTTCACGCGCCGCCTCCTCGTCTCGGGCCAGACCTACACGAGGAAGCAGGACGCCTTCGTCCTCTCGGCTCTCTCCGGCCTCGCCGCCTCCGCGTCCAAGTTCGCGAACGACCTGAGGCTCCTCCAGCACATGAAGGAGGTCGAGGAGCCGTTCGGGGCCAGGCAGGTCGGCTCGTCGGCGATGCCCTACAAGCGCAACCCGATGAAGTGCGAGCGGATGAACTCCCTCGCGCGCTGGATCCTGACGACGGCCGAGAACGGCGGCTGGACACACGCGACCCAGTGGCTGGAGCGGACGCTCGACGACTCGGCGAACCGCCGCCTCGCGCTCGGGGAGTCGTTCCTGGCCGCCGACGCCCTCCTCGTCCTGTGGGAAGCGGTCGCCACGGGCCTCGTCGTCCACCCGGAGGTGATCCGCCGGAGGCTCGCCGAAGAGCTGCCGTTCCTGGCGACCGAGAACGTCCTGATGGCCGCCGTGAAGAAGGGGGGCGACCGGCAGGCGCTGCACGAGAAGATCCGCGTCCTGGCGCAGGCCGCCGGCGACCGGCTCAAGGCCGAGGGGGGCGAGAACGACCTCCTCGACCGGATCGCCGCCGATCCGGCCTTCGGGCTGACGCGCGACGAGGTCGCCGCCGCGGCAGATCCGAAGATCTTCGTCGGGAGGGCGCCCGAGCAGGTCGAGGAGTTCCTCGCGACGGAGGTCGACCCGCTCCTTGCCGCGCACGCGGCGGCCCTGGGCGAGACGGCCGTCGAGGTGACGGTCTGAGGCGCTTTTCCGGGGGGACGCGCGGCCCTCGGATCGCCGCGCTCCTCCTTTTCGTTGCCGCCGCGCTCCTCCCCGCGTGCTCTTCGCGACCGCCGGCGCGGACCGCAGGGGACCTCTCCGGGGAAGGGGTCGAGCGGGGCCTCGCGTCGTGGTACGGCGCCGACTTCGCCGGTCTCCCGACGGCGAGCGGCGAGATCTTCGACCCGGGGCGCGTCTCGGCGGCCCACCGGGCGCTCCCTCTCGGGACCGTCGTCGACGTCACGAACGAGAAGAACGGCCGGACCGTCCGCGTGAGGATCAACGACCGCGGCCCCTTCATCTCCGGGCGGATCGTCGACCTCTCGCGGGCCGCCGCGGAGGAGATCGGGGCCGTCGCCGACGGCGTCGTCCCGGTCACGCTCACCGTCGTCTCGCTCGGGTCGGGGCGTCGGACGGGGAGCGGCCCCGTGCCCACCTCCTGGGCCGTCCAGGCGGGGGCCTTCGCCGACCCCGGGAACGCCGCCCGCCTTAAGGAACGCCTCGCCGGCCGGTACCCGGAGCCCTGGCTCGAGCCGTTCGACGGCCTCACGCGCGTGAAGTTCGGCCCGTACTCCTCGCGCGAGGAGGCCGACGCGGCCAGGGAGACCCTCTCCGACCTCGGGCTCGCCGGGATCGTCGTCCCCCACCGCTGACTCCGTCGCCCGCAGGCGGGACCTAGAATTCCCCCATGATCCGCGTCTGCCCGAGCTGCCAGCAGAAGAACCGCGTCGCGGCCCGCCACGTCGTCTCCCTGACCCGTTGCGGAAAGTGCCGCGCCGAGCTCCCGCCCCCCTCGGGGCCGATCGACGCCGACACGGCGCTCTTCGACGAGGTCGTGGCCGAGTCCCCCGTCCCGGTCCTCGTCGATTTCTGGGCGGGCTGGTGCGCCCCCTGCCGTCGCGCCGCCCCCGAGGTGGCGCGTGCCGCCGCCGAGACCGCCGGGCGCGCCGTGGTCCTCAAGGTCGACACCGAGGCGCACCCGGACCTGGCGGCCCGCTACCGGGTCCAGTCGATCCCGAACTTCGTCGTCCTCTCCGGCGGGCGCGTCGTGGTGCAGCAACCGGGCCTCGTCCCGAGCGCCCAGCTCGTCACCTGGCTCACCACCGCCTGAAGGACGACACGGTCCGGGGGCGGGGAGCCGGCCTCGCTGCGACCGCGCCGGTCAGCGCAGCAGCGGCTCGATCTCGGCGCCGGTTGCCACCTCGAACGGCTCGGCACCGCGCCTGAAAACGCGGGCGCCCTTCTCCCCGAGAAGGGTCGAGACACCCTTCTCGACGCGGAGGTACGCGGCCTCGCGGAGACCGACGACCGGCACCGGGCTCTCCTCGAGGTACTGCAGGAGGCGCTCCTCCCGCGTCTCCCCCTTGTGGGTCGACGCCGGGTCGGGGTCGAGGTAGTGCGGGTTGATCTGGTAGGGGACGAGCCCGAGGGAGAGGAGGTTCGCCGTCGGGACGATCGGCATGTCGTTCGTCGTCCGGATCGACGGGGCGGCGACGTTCGTCCCCGCGCTCGAGCCCACGTACGGCATTCCCTCTCCCGCGCGGTCGCGGATCGGACCCATGAGCCCCTCGTCCTGGAGCCACTTCAGGAGCCGGAAGGTGTTCCCGCCGCCCACGAAGACCGCCTCGGCGCTGCGCACTGCCGCGCGCGGGTCGGGTGCCTGGTGGACGCTCAGGAGCTCGATCCCCAGCTGTCCGAACCGCTCTCTCGCCTTCGCGGCGTAGCCATCGCGATCGGCGAGGGCGTAGGGGACGAACGTCACCGTCTTCACGCCCGCGAGGAAGGACGAGAGGGCTTCGGCGACGTGGTCGAGGTAGCCCTGGCCGTGGATCGTGGAGCTGCTGACGAGGAGGAGCCGGTGGCGCGCGTCGGTCATGCGCGAAGGTTACCGTGCCGCACGCCCGCCCGTCAGGCCCGCGCCCCCCCGCCGAGAAGACGCGCCGGGAGGAGGAAGAGCGCGCGGACGAGGCCGACCAGACCGTCCAGGACGGCTCCCACGACCCGGAACGGGATCGAGAGGAGCCAGAGGAACGGCCAGGCGACGAGCGCCAGCAGCGCGAGCGGCCAGCAGACGAAGAGGAGGATGAGCCAGAGGAGGAGCTTCACCATCTCCCTCCCTCATACGGCCCGCGGACCGCGGGGTTCCCGTAATCTCAGCCGATGGCCCTCTTCACCCCCTTCCCGCTCCGCTCCGTCACTTTCCCGAGCCGGGTCGGTGTCTCGCCGATGTGCCAGTACTCCGCCGACGAGGGCTTCGCGAACGACTGGCACCTCGTCCACCTCGGCGCCCGCGCCGCCGGCGGGGCGGGCCTCGTGATCGCCGAGGCCACCGCGGTCTCCCCCGAGGGGCGCATCAGCCCCGGGGACCTCGGTCTCTGGAACGACGCGCAAGCCGCACCGCTGGCGCGGATCGCCGCGTTCGTCGGCGGGCAGGGGTCCGTGCCCGGAATCCAGCTCGCCCACGCGGGACGCAAGGCCTCGACGAAGCGCCCCTGGGACGGGGGTGGCCGAGCCGATCCCGCCGAAGGCGGCTGGTCGCCCATCGTCGCCCCGAGCGAGGTCCCGTTCGACGACGGGTGGCAGGTGCCGCAGGCGCTGGACGGCGAAGGGATGGACCGGGTCGTCGAGGCGTTCGCCGACGCAGCGCGCCGGGCGTCCGCCGCGGGATTCCGCGTCGTCGAGGTCCACGCGGCCCACGGGTACCTTCTCCACGAGTTCCTCTCGCCGCTCTCAAACCGGAGAACCGACGAGCACGGCGGCTCGCTCGGGAACCGAATGCGGTTCCCCCTTCGCGTGATCGAGGCGGTTCGCGCCTCCTGGCCGAACGACCTGCCGCTCTTCCTGCGTATCTCCGCGACCGACTGGGTAGCCGGGGGCTTCACGCCCGACGAGGCTGTCGCCTTCGCGCGGGAAGCCCGCGCCCGGGGAGTCGATCTCGTCGACTGCTCTTCGGGCGGCGCCCACCCGCGGGCGCAGGTTCCGGTCGCCCCCGGCTACCAGGTCCCCTTCGCCGCGAGGGTCCGGGCGGAGGCCGGGGTCGCGACGGCCGCCGTCGGCATGATCACCGAAGCCCGGCAGGCCGAGGAGATCGTCGAAAAGGGCCAGGCCGATCTCGTCCTGCTGGGCCGGGAGATGCTCCGAGCGCCCCATTGGGCGCTAAAGGCCTCCGCCGAGCTGGGTGTCCCGCTTCCCGGCCCGCGGCCCTACGAGAGAGCAAGGCCCTATTTCACAGCTATTTAGACATCCCTACCGGTCAGCCGCGCTCCGCGACTCCGCCGCAGCGCGCGCGGTGCCTGGCGAGTCCGAAGAAGATACTTGACAATCAACGCATCAGATCCTAGATTAACGGCGTACCTGATGCTTCCGATGAAGAAAAGGAGCCAGGACACCAAGAGAGATCTTCAAAGGGAGGTAACGACCATGATCACCCGCTGGAACGACCCCTTCCGTGAGCTCGAGTCCTTCCGCAACCAGATGAACCGCCTCTTCGGGGAGGGAGCGCCCTCCGGCCGAGTGGGTGATGAAGCCCCGAGCCTCGCCGCCTGGGCTCCGCCCGTCGACATCAGCGAGACGCCCGACCAGCTCGTCTTCCAGGTCGAGCTCCCCGGCTTCACGCAGGACGACCTCAAGCTTCGCGCCGAGAACGGCGTCCTGACGCTCGAGGGCGAGAGGAGGTTCGAGAAGGAGACCGAGAAGAAGGCCTACCACCGCGTCGAGCGTGCCTACGGCCGTTTCGTCCGCGCCTTCTCACTCCCGGCGAACGTCAGCCCCGACAGGATCAACGCCACCCTCGTGGACGGCATCCTCACCGTCGAGCTGCCGAAGCGGGAAGAGGCGAAGCCGAAGTCGATCCCGATCTCGGTCGGGAGCGCGAAGCAGATCGCTGCGACGGCAAAGTAGAAGACCCCGGCCCCTTCGCCCTACCCATCGTCCGGACGACCGGTCCCCCGGGTGCCTGCCTCGGTCAGTCCCCGAGGCAGGTGCCCATCGCCCTGGCGGCTTCGAGCCAGGGGTGGTCGAGGGGGACCGTCTTCCTCTTCCCCACGACGTCCTCGAGCGGAACGGGCTTCGTGCCCTCGCCCCGCGCGGCGACCATCACACCGAACTTCCGTCTCGCGACGAGGTCGGCGCAGGCCGTCCCGAGCCGCGTCGCGAGGAACCGGTCGGCGGCAGAGGGAGTGCCTCCGCGTTGGAGGTGTCCGAGGATCGTGACGCGGGACTCGAGGCCCGTCAGCTCCTCGAGCCTGCGGGCCAGCCCGAGGGCCCGGCCCGACTCGTGCCCCTCGCCCGCCGCCGCGGTCCCGCTCCCCTTCGGCTTCTTCCCTTCCCTTTCCTTCTTCCCGTCGCTCCCCTTCTCCCGGGCCTTCGAGGCGGCCTCCGCCTGTTCCCGCGAAAGCGCCCCCTCCGCCACGGCGACGATGGAGAACCTCTTCTCGCTCCGGAAGCGCTTCAGGATCGCGGCGGCGATCCCTTCGACGTCGTAGGGGATCTCGGGGATCAGGATGACGTCGGCTCCCCCCGCAACTCCGGCGCCGAGCGCGAGCCAGCCGGCCTTGTGGCCCATCACCTCGACCACGATGATCCGGTGATGGCTGTGAGCGGTCGAGTGGAGGCGGTCCACGGCCTCCGTCGCGATGCCGAGGGCGGTGTCGTAGCCGAACGTCACGTCGGTCATCGCGACGTCGTTGTCGATCGTCTTCGGAAGCGTGACGACGTTGAGCCCCGCCTTCTGCAGGTGGAAGGCGTTCTTCTGGGTCCCGCCGCCCCCGAGGCAGACGAGGGCGTCGAGGTGGTGCTTGCGGTAGTTCTCGACGATGAGGTCCGTCATGTCGAGGACCTTCCCCGCAACCGGCATCGCGAACGGCTTGTCGCGGCTCGTTCCGAGGATCGTCCCGCCGTGCGTCAGGATTCCGGAGAGGGAGCGGTCGTCGAGCCAGAGCGTCCGGTTCTCCATCAGCCCGCGGAATCCGTCGCGGAAGCCGATGACCTGCATCCCGTGCCGGAGCTCGGCCGCCTTCCCGACGGCGCGCAGCGCGGCGTTCAGTCCGGGCGTGTCGCCGCCCGACGTCAGGATCCCGATGAGCTTGGACATGGAACTCCCTCCGGCGACGCCATTATCCGGCGGTCGCCGGAAGGCGAAGGGTACGAAGAGGGCGTGAGGACGGCGTGAAGACCTCCCTTCAAGTGGTCCTGTCCGCAGCCGCGAGGGGACGCGGCCGCGTCATCGCGTCGAGGGAGAGGAGGTCGTCGAGCTGGTCGGCCGACAGGTACCCCTTCTCCAGGATCAGGTCCCTCACCGGCCGCCCGCCCGCGAGCGCCTCCCGGGCCACCTCGCTCGCCCTCTCGTAGCCGAGCGCCGGCGCGACGGCGGTGACGATGCCGATGGAGCCCTCCACCATCTCGCGGCAGCGGTCGCGGTTCGCGGTGATGCCGCGGATGCAGCGCAGGCGCAGCGTGTCGATGGCCGCAGTCAGCATGTCGATCGACTGGAAGAGGTTCAGGGCGAGGATCGGCTCCATCACGTTCAGCTGGAGCTGCCCCGCCTCGGCGGCCAGGGTGATCGTCAGGTCGTTGCCGATGACCTGGAACGCGACCTGGTTGACGACCTCGGGAATGACCGGGTTCACCTTCCCCGGCATGATGCTCGAGCCCGGCTGCATCGGCGGGAGGTTGATCTCGTTCAGGCCGCAGCGCGGCCCCGACGAGAGGAGCCTCAGGTCGTTGCACATCTTCGAGAGCTTCACCGCCACGCGCTTCAGCACCCCGGAGAACATGACGAAGGCGCCCGTGTCGGGCGTGGCCTCGACGAGGTTTTCGGCGAGGACGACGTCGAGGCCGGTCACGCGGCGGAGCTCCTCGACGACGAGCCCGGGGTAGCGGGGGTCGGCGTTGATCCCGGTGCCGATCGCGGTCCCGCCCATGTTCACCTCGAGGAAGAGGCGGACCGTCTCCTCGAGCCGGGCGACATCCTCGCCCGTCGTGACGGCGAAGGCCCCGAACTCCTGGCCGAGCGTCATCGGCACGGCGTCCTGCAGCTGCGTCCGCCCCATCTTCAGGACGTCGCGGAACTCCCCTGACTTCGCGTCGAGGGCGACCCGCAGCCGCTCGAGAGCGGCGACGAGGCGGCGCGTGGAGAAGACCGTGGCGATCCTGAGCGCCGTCGGGTAGACGTCGTTCGTCGACTGCGCGAGGTTCACGTGGTTGTTCGGGTGGCAGGAGGCGTAGTCGCCCCTCTCGCGGCCGAGGATCTCGAGCGCGCGGTTCGCGAGGACCTCGTTGGCGTTCATGTTCGTCGAGGTCCCGGCGCCCCCCTGGACCATGTCGACGACGAAGTGCCCGTGGTGGTGCCCGTCGATGACTTCCTGCGCGGCCTGCTCGATGGCGGCGGCCAGCGGCTCGGCGAGGAGGCCGAGGCGGGCGTTCGCGCGCGCCGCCGCGAGCTTGACCATCGCCAGGGAGCGGACGAGCGTCGGGAAGTGCGAGACCGGGATGCCCGTGATCGGGAAGTTCTCGACGGCGCGGAGCGTCTGGACGCCGTAGAGGGCGTCCACGGGGACGTCGCGCTCGCCGAGGAGGTCGTGCTCTCGCCGGGTCGCGCCGGAGCCGTAGCCTTTCTCGACACCCACGTCGCGGGAGCTCTGGTACTGAAGGTGCCGGTTCATGACGACGGCCACGCGCGAGACGACGTCCATCGCGGCCGAGGCGTCGCCCATGAGGCGGGTCCTCACCTCGGCGCGCGGCAGCTCGACCACCGACAGCTCCGTCAGGGCCCGCGCCGACGTGGTGTGCTCGGACGTGTGGAGAAGCGCCCCGACCCCGACGGCCTCGCCCTTCCCCTCGACGGAGAGCGGCTCGACGATGCCGTCCTTCTCGCGCGAGATCTCGACGCTGCCGTCGAGGATCACGAACAGGGCGCGACGAGGCGCCCCCTGGGTCCAGAGCATCGTCTCGGCCGGCACGTCCCTCCTCACCGCGGCGTCCGAGAGAAGGTCGAGGACCCCTTCGGAGAGCCCCGAGAAGATCTCCGTCGCCGCCAGCGCCGCACGAACCTCGTCCACCTCGCACCTCCACGCGCCGACTGCGACGGCGCCAGGGACACATTGTAGGGAGCCCACGTCGCTGCGTCGCGGCGTAGAATGCCGGACCGGAGGAGTGACGCGAGGCCGCGGCCACCTCCGCGCCATCGGGAGCGTCGGTCTCGTGTCGCGCCAGGAACGGAGGACACGATGAAGCTCCCCGCGACCGTCGCCTTTCTCTCCCTCTTCGTCCCCGTGCTTCCCGCGACCGCTGCGAGCGCGAGCACTTCCGGCCCCGCCTCGTCGGCGGTCGCCTCCGCCGCGCCTTTCGAGATCGCCGGAATGGCGCACGACGGCTCGGAAGGGCACTCCACCCTCTCATTCCCGACGATCACGTACCAGCGGACCGCGAAGACGGTGCCCTCCTCGGGCTGCACGCCGATCCCGAGCGCGACCTCCTCGTTCTCCACGACGGACGAGTACGTCTACCTCTATTTCCAGATCAGCGGCCAGGCGAACGGCGAGCAGCTGACTCGGGTCTGGTACTCGCCCGACGGGCAGGTCGCCGCCACGGGCCAGTGGAGCGCCATGAGCTCCGGCGGAGGCTACTGCCCCTGGGTCGGGCTGAAGATCGCGGGCTCGGCCCCCGCGACGAAGCCGGGCACGTGGCGGGTCCAGGTCTTCTCCAACATGATCTTCGACGTCCCGTACGTCGACCTCACCTTCACGATCTCCTCCGGCGGAGGGGGTGGAGGGGGCTTCCCGACCGTCACCAACGCGATGACGACGAAGTCGGCCCCCGCCGACCTCTGCTCGACGATCCCCGTCCCGGCGACCACGTTCGCGTCCACCGACGCGTCCGCCGTCCTCTACTTCCGCATTTCCGGCTTCCAGAACGGCGAGGGGCTGAGCGCGATCTGGTGGGACCCGAGCGGGCAGCTCTACAAGCGGGGTGTCTGGGACCCGCTCAGCACCCAGTACTCTGGCTACTGCCTCGCCGACCGGATGGACATCGCGGGGACGGCCGCGGCGAGCAAGCCGGGCACCTGGCGGGTCCAGGTCTTCTCCGACAAGATCCTGGACGTCCCCTACGTCGACCTCACGTTCACCGTCACCTCCTCCGGTGGCGGAGGTGGAGGCGGCACGGTCGCCGGCACCTGGCTCCTCACGTCCAGCGCGCGCGTGTCGGGGGCCGGCGCCTTCTGGCAAACCGACCTCACGATCCGGAACACGGGTACGACGAGCGCGTCCGTCACGATCAAGTTCCTCGGCCACTCCGGCGACGGCCGCGGAGGCCCGGAGCGCTATGTCACGATCCCGGCCGGCCAGACGCAGACCTGGTCCGACGTCCTCTGGAGCCTCTTCTCCCTCACGAGCGACTATGGCCCGATTCTCGTCCGGTCCACGTCCGCGAGCCTCGCCGTCCTCGGCCAGACGTGGACCTCGGGAGGCGGAGGCACCTACGGTCAGAGCGTCCCGGTCCTCGCGACGGGAGAGCTGATCGGCAGCACGCCCCGGTCGATCCTCGGCGTACGGCAGGACACGTTCTTCCGGACGAACCTGATGCTCGCGAACGCCACCGAGTCGACCGTCTCCGTCCTCGTCCAGCTCGTCTCCGCGACGGGCGGCGTCCTCGGGACGAAGAGCGTCTCGCTCGGCCCCCTGTCGCGCGCCCAGTACAACGTCGCCTCCGACTTCGGCTATTCGAGCCTCTCGAACGCCGTTTTCGTCGTTTCCTCGCCGACTGCCGGCGCCGCCGTCGGCGCCTACGCCTCGGTCATCGACAACGCCACGCAGGACCCCCGGACGCTCCTGCCCCGCTGATTCGACGGGGACGTGCGGGAGGAGGACCGGCCTCTTCTCCCGCACGATTTCCCCGGCCCGGGAATCGGCGCTGAAGTAGTCTTCCCGGGACGCACCGAAGACTCCCGTCCGGGCAGCACGACCCCGCGAGGACGCGACGTGAACGCCGGGAAGCCTCGGAGCGCGCTGCGGAGGACCGGATGACCCGACGCATCGTGATCGCGAGCCAGAAGGGCGGAGTTGGAAAGACCACTGTCTCCCTCAACCTCGCCGTCGCCCTCGCCGAGCGCGGGCGGAAGGTCCTCCTCGCCGATCTGGATCCCCAGGGAGGCATCGGCCTCTCGCTCGCGAAGGGGGAGACGGCGCTCTCGGGCCTGGCAGACCTCCTCGCGGGCGCCGCGACGCCGGGCCAGGTCGTCCTCGCAACGCGGCTGCCCGGCCTCTCCCTCCTTCCCCGCGGACGCCTCGACCCGATCGACGTCTGCGAGTTCGAGGAGACTCTCCGGACGCCCGGCGTCCTCGAGGGAGCGCTCGGCAACGTGGAGGCCGGTTTCGACCTCGTCCTCCTCGACACGCCTTCGGGGCTCGGCCTCGTCACCCGCGCCGCCCTCTCCGTCGCGGACTTCGTCCTCGTCCCCTTCGCGGCCGAGACGCTCGCGCTCCGGTCAATCTCGCAGGTCTTCCGGGTCATCGACCACGTCCGCCAGACGGAGAACGCCCGGCTCGCCCTCCTCGGCATCCTCCCGACGATGGTCGACAAGGGCCGGCCCCTCTCCCTTTCCATCCTCGGGGAGATCTGGAACGGGTTCGGAGGGGTCCTCGAGAGCATCGTCCCGAGGGTCGAGGCCTTCCACGAGGCGAGCCGCAAGGGGCTTCCCGTCAGCTTCCTGCCGGGGCCCGTGTCGCCGGAAGCGAGGCGGTTCGAGCTCCTCGCCGCGGAGGTCGAGGCGCAGATCCGCCGGCGCACGCCGGGGGCGGGCCCGGAGGAAGGGAGGCCCCAGCGTGAGCTCCTCTGACCTCGACCTCGCCCGCGCGCTGAGCCGGCTCCTCGCGGAGCTTCCGGCCGCCGCTCCCGCTCCGGCGCCGCCCTCGTCGGGCGCGGCCGTCGAGCCTCCCGACGCGTCCCGGTTCGTCCGTCTTCAGAAGCCGACGGACCCCGCGGTCACCGACCCCGGAGCGGCCTCCGGAACGCGCTCCTGACGAGCCGGTCGAGGAGGGCGTCGAGCGGGAGGCCCGTCGCCTCCCACATCTTCGGGAACATCGAGATCGGAGTGAAGCCGGGGAGCGAGTTGATCTCGTTGAGAAGGACGCGGCCCGTCTCTCTCTCGAGGAAAAAGTCGACCCGCGCGAAACCGGCGCCGCCGACGGCGTCGAACGCGGCGCAGGCCATCCGACGGACCGCCTCGCCCGTCTCCTCCGGAATCCGGGCCGGGATGACCGAGTAGGAGCGGTCGTCGATGTACTTGTCCTCGTAGTCGTAGAACTCGTGCGCCGGGACGATCTCACCCGGAAGCGACGCCTCCGTGGGACCGCCCTCCCCCTCCAGGACGGCGCACTCGATCTCCCGCGCGTCGGCCGCCTCCTCGACGAGCGCCGTCGCGTCGACCGCGAGGGCCGCCTCGACGGCCGCGTCGAGCTCTTCCGGCCGCTTCACCTTCGTGATCCCGACCGACGAGCCGGCGCAGGCCGGCTTGACGAAGAGGGGAAGCCCCAGCGCCTCGACCCGCGTCCGGAGCCCGGCCCGGAGCGCGGGGCTTCGCCACGACGAGGCGGGGACGCCCACGTACCTCACCTGAGCGAGGCCCGCCGCGCCGAAGGCGGCCTTCATCTGGACCTTGTCCATCCCGACGGCCGAGGCGGAAACGCCGAACCCGACGAACGGGACGTTCATTGCCTCGAAGAGCCCCTGCAGCACGCCGTCCTCCCCGAACGTCCCGTGGACGATCGGGAAAACGACGTCCCAGGCCCCGTCCCGGAACGCGGCGACGAACGACTCGACGGTCGCGGCGGCCGCCGCGGGCTGCGAGCCCGGGACGACGCCGTCGAGCAGGGCCTCGCGCGCAGGGCGCGCGAAGTAGCGGAGCATCTCTTCGCGGGACTCCGCCACGCCGTGCCAGAGCCCGTCCTTGCCGACGAAGACGGGAAGCGCTTCGTACCTCTCGCCCGGGAGGTTCTCGAGGAGGCAGCGCGCCGAGAGGAAGGAGACGCCGTGCTCGCGCGAGGGGCCGCCGAAGACGACCCCGACCCGCGTCCGGAGGCTCACGACGAGGCCCTCGCGGCCCACGAGGGACCGCCGAGGGCCTTCCCCGCGAGGTCCGCGGCGCTCACGCCTTCGCCGCGGCCGGGGCCGCGGCGAGGATCTTCCGGGCCTCCTCCTCGTAGGCGGCGAGGACGTTCTTCACCGAGGCGACGTCGACGTCGCCCATGTGCCCGATCCGGATGTTCAGCGACTTGAACTTGCCGTAGCCGGAGCCCGGGACCCAGCCGGCGGCCTTCATCGCCTTGTTGAGCTCCTCGGCGCCGACGCCCTCGGGCGGGTAGAGCGAGGAGACGCTCGGCGAGTGGGCCCCTTCTCCCGGGAGGAAGCGGAAGCCGGCCTTCGGCGCCCACTCCTCGACGGCCGCGAGCATCGCGTGGTGACGCGCCCAGCGGTTCTCCAGCCCCTCGGCGAGGATGTGGTCGAGCTGCACGTCGAGCGCGTAGAGGAGCGGGAGTGACGGCGTCGTCGGGTTCTGCTTCTTCTTCCCGAACGCCTCGACGTCGAGGAGGTCGAGGTAGAGCCCGCGGAACTTCTTCTGCCTCGCCGCCGCGAGGGCCTTCTCGGAGACGGAGAAGACCGCGATGCCGGGGGGGAGCGCGAGCGCCTTCTGCGAGCCGCAGACGGCGAGGTCGAGCCCCCACTCGTCCGCCTCGACGCGCGTCGCGGCGAGCGACGTGACGACGTCGGCGAAGAGGAGCGCGTCGCTGTTCTCGTGGACGACCTTCGAGATGGCGGCGAGGTCGGAGATGGTCCCGACCGACGTCTCGTTGTGGACGACGGTGACGACCTGGTACTTTTTCTCCGAGAGCGCCTTCTTCACGTCGTCCGCGAGGATCGGCCGGCCCCACTCGGCCTTCAGGATCGTCGTGTCGAGGCCGAGGCGCTGGCTCATCTCGCCCCACTTGTCGGAGAACGAGCCGTTGCAGCAGGCGAGGACGGGGCCCGTGACGCACGAGACGAGGCCCGCCTCCCACACGCCGGTCGCCGAGGTCGCGAGAGTGTGGGCCTGCCCCGTCGTGCGAAAGACCTTCGGGAGCTTCTCGAGGATGCGGCCGTAGAGGTCGGAGAAGGCCGCCGAGCGGTGCGACATCATCGGGCCGCCCAGGGCCTGGAGGACCTGCGGACGGACCCAGACGGGCCCGGGGTTGAAGAAGCGAACCTGGCCCGCGTGGCCGGACGTGGAGTCGAAAGCTGCGCTGCTCATGAAGTCGATTTTACGCTCCGCGGAGCACCGGAAACTCGGGCCTCGGCACGTCTGGGCCATTCGCGGCCCCGCGCCGGCCAGGCCATTTTCCTCCGGGTCCGGCCCTCCAACCCCGTTCGTCGTCCTTCGGGTCCCGTGGCGAGTCCCGCGGGCCCCGACCGCCACCCCTGGCACGGACCGCTACCGCCGCGAGTCGCCGAATAGCCCCAGGACGTCGGCCAGCGCGCACAGGAGGTGGTCGGGGCCGAGAGCCTCGAGCTCCTCCCGCGTCGAGGAGCCGAGCGGGACGACGGCGACCGGGAGGCCCGCGGCGCGGGCCGTCGCCACGTCGACGGTCATGTCGCCGACGAAGAGGGTCTCGGAAGCCGGCACCCCCATCGCGCCGAGCGCCGCGAGGACCATCGACGGGTCGGGCTTCTCGGGATAGCCGAGGTCGGGGCCGCCGACGAACGTGAAGAGCTCGGCGAGGCCGAACCCGGAGAGGAGCTGGCGGCTGAAGACGGCGGGCTTGTTCGAGGCGATCGAGAGGCGGATGCCGCGCCGCCAGAGCTCCGAGACGACGAGCTCGGCGCCGGGCATGAGCCTCGTCAGCTTCGGGGCGTTCACCTTGTACCGGAAACGGAAGCGTTCCGTCGCCTCGGCGCGCAGCTCTTCCGGAAGGACCCTCGCGACGAGCGCCTCGAGCCCGTGCCCCACGAGGCGCCGCGACTCCTCGAGGGTGACGGGCGGGCGCCCGTAGTGCTCGAGGACGGCGGAGAGGGAATCGTGGATCCCGGCGTAGGAATCGAGGAGGGTCCCGTCGAGGTCGAAGACCGCCGCCCGGAAGGTCACGCGCCCACCGTCAGGACGATCTTGCCCACGTTCGCGTTCGCCGCCATTCGCCGGTGGGCGTCGGCCGCTCCTTCGAGCGGGAAGACCGCATCGACGAGAGGGCGGAAGCGCCCGTCGGAGAACCCGGGAAGGACGTCGCGGACGAAGGACGACGTCAGGTCGACCTTCTCGGCGAGCGCCCGGGCGCGAAGGGTCGAGCCGGCGAGCCGGAGGCGCTTCGTCAGGACGGCGCGCAGGTCGAGCTCCGCGGAGCTGCCCCCCATCGTGGCGATCAGGACGAGCCGCCCGGAGCGGGCCATCACCCGGAGGTTCCCCGCGAGGGTCGCCCCGCCGACCGGGTCGAGGACGAGGCCGACGGAGCTCTTTCCGAACCGCTCCTCCACCGCCTCGGCGAAGTCGCGGGCCGTCGTGTCGACGACGAGGTCGGCGCCGAGGGCTTCGAGCGGCGCCGCCTTCGCCGCGGACCTCACCGTCGCCACGACGCTCGCCCCGGCGTCCTTCGCGAGCTGGATCGCCGCCGTTCCGACGCCCGAGGCCGCGGCGTGGAGGAGGACGACCTCCCCCGCGGCGAGCGCCCCCTCGCGGAAGAGGTTGAGGTAGGCCGTGAACCACGCCTCGGGGATCGCCGCGGCCTCCTCGAACGAGAGGCCCGCCGGGACCGGCATCAGCATCCCGCGCGGGACGGCGACTCGCTGGGCGTAGCCGCCGCCGGGCAGGAGGAAGCAGACGCGCTCGTCGGTCCCCTCGACGACTCCGGACGCCTCGAGGCCGAGGATCTCCGACTCGCCCGGCGGCGGCGGGTACTTCCCCGCGGCCTGCAGGAGGTCGGCGCGGTTGACGGCCGTCGCCCGGACGCGAACGAGGGCCTCTCCGTCGCCCGGGGTTGGCTCCGGCGCATCCCCGTAGACGAGCGCCTCGGGGCCTCCGGGCGCGGGGACGAGGATCGCCTTCACGAGCCGCCTCCGATCCGGAGCTTGCGCAGGACGAGGGGAACGAGCGCGTCGACGTCGCCGAGCGCGAGCCGGGGCACGGAGGGGCCGTGCGGGGTCTCCCGGTCGGTCATCACCGCGAAGACCTCGCCGTCCCCGGCGGACACCGGGTCCCTGCCCGTCGCCGCTCGGCAGATCTCGACCTTAGGGCCGGGCTCGTCCCGGGACCCCTCGACGACGACGACGTCGACGTGCGGCATCTCCCTCGCGATCACGGCCTCGAGCCTCGGCTCCTCCTCGTGGCGGGCGTGAACGCCCATCCGCCGGCCGGTCACGAGGACGACGGGGTTCGCTCCGGCCGCGAAGTGCTGCTGCGAGTCCTTGCCGGGGGCGTCGGTCTCGTACTCGTCCCTCGTGTGCTTGACCGAGCCGACGGAGAGTCCCCGGGCCGCGAGAGCGCGGATGAGCGCCGCGGCGTGCGTTGTCTTGCCCGACTTGTGGGCGCCGACGACGTGAACGCGCGGCGGCCCCTCCCGGTAGAGGAGGCTCCTCTCGCGAAGGGGCGCAAAGCGCGCGACGTCGGCCGGGAACGTGGCGATCCAGGGGTCGAGGCTCCTCCCGGCGTCGACGAGCTCGCGATAGAGCGCCGTCCCCGCGAGGAGGTCCACGGCCGGGACGTCGCTCCGGTATTCGTACGTCTCGGTCCGCCAGCGGAATCGTGACGGGTCGAGGTCGCGTAGCAGCTTCACGAGACGCAGGCCCGTCTCGAAGGGGCGAAAGGCCGCTTCGTCCGTCACGTGGAGCTGGACGCCGCCGCAGTCCTGACCGGCGTACTTGTGAAACGTGGGGCGGAAGACGTGCGGGCGGAAGACGACGCCCGGTAGGCCCAGGGCGTTCGCCCGCGCCGCCGCGGCGTCGGCGTCGAGCCACGGCGCCCCGACGATCTCGAACGGGCGTGTCGTCCCGCGCGCCTCCGAGAGGTTCGTCCCCTCGAGAAGGCACATCCCCGGATACACCAGCGCCGTCTCCCGCGTCGGCATGTTCGGCGACGGGAGGACCCAGGCCGGCGTCTCGCCGACGCGCCCGCGCGGCGCGGGGCCGCGTCCGCCCGCGACCGTCATCGGGAGGACGGTCAGGTCGCAGCCGATCGCGAACTCGGCGTTCACGTGGCGCGCGATCTCCCCGGGCGTCATCCCGTGCCGGGCCGGGACGGGCCAGAGGCCGACGAACGAGAGGAGCCGCTCCTCGGGGAGGTTCCCCTCCACCGCGAGGCCGCCGAGCGGGTTCGGCCGGTCGAGGACGAAAACGGGGACCCCGCGCGCCGCGCAGGCCTTCATGACGAGACACGTCGTCCAGACGAACGTGTAGTACCGCGAGCCGACGTCGGGGAGGTCGCAGACGACCGCGTCGAGGCCGGCGAGGTGCTCCGGCCTCGGAGACAGGTCCTCGAAACGCTCGCCGTAGAGCGAGACGACCGGGACCCGGCCGGCCGGCGTGTCCCCCTCGCCCACGGCGAGCATGTCCTGGACGGCCCCCGTGAGGCCGTGCTCGGGGCCGAAGAGAAGGCGGACGTCGAGCCCCGCGTCGGAGAAGGCCCGTGCCGCCGGCACGAAACGCGACGTGACCGAGGCCGGGTTCGCGAGGAGGCCGAGCCTTCGGCCGCGGAGGGGCGACGGGTCCTCGAGGAGGACGTCGAGACCGGAGAGGATAGGTGTGGTCTTCATCGGAGGGCTCCGGCGGCGTCGAGCGGTGCCGTGACGGCGCCCCGATAGTAATGCGCGAGGATCGCCTCGCGGCTCTCTCCCCGCCTCGCCCGCGCGATCGCCCCGGCCTGGCAGAGCCCGGCGCCGTGTCCGGTTCCCCTCCCCGTGAGCTGGTAGCCGGCCGGCCGCTCCTCGACCTCGAAGTCGGTCGACCTCACGGAGCTCCAGCCCCAGATCTCCGAGGCCCGGGCCCTGAAGTCGAAACCCCGCACGACGAGGGACCTGCCGCGCGGAGCGACGAGCCTCACGGCGGCGACCCGCCCGTCGTCGGAGTGCGCCCACACCTCTAGGAACCGGGCCTCGGGGAACCCGAGCCGCGCCAGGAGCACCGGCACCCGGGCGCGCGGGAGGAAGAAGGTCCACCGCGCCCCCGCAGCCTCGAGGCAGGCATCGTCCTCGACAGGCGAAAGGTCCGGCGTCTCTTCGTCGTCCCAGACGGCCGACGGGCGCGCCGTCCGTCCCCCGCAGACCGCGTGGTACGGCGCGGCGATGACGCGCCCCTTCTGGACGAGGACGAGGCCCCGCGTCGCTTCCGCCGCGCGCCGGGTCGCCCTCGTCGCGCGTCCCAGCCCCGGAAAGACCTGGCAGTGGACGCTGTCGCAGAGGTCGGCCCCCTCGTCGGCGTGACGGTCCCTGCGGGCGACGGCGTAGGAGCGCGCGGCGACGGCCTGGGCCTCGAGCGCCGCGGCCGGCGCGCCCCCGCCGATCTCGGCTGCGAGAACGGCGGCCACGTAGTCTTCGAGCGGTACGGTGTCGACCCGTCCGGTCGCGACCCGCAGGATCCGACGCACCGGACCGGCCGCCGAATCCCTATCTGCGATCGGGGGCGCCCCGGCCGCGAGGAACGCGGCCAGGAGTACGGGGAGAAGGACGAGGCAGGGTCCCGCGCGGCGGACGGTCATCGCGAACGGTGCCGAGGTCCGGCGGGGGCTCAGGCCCGCTCGCCCCGCACCGGGTGAGCGTCCGGCGTCTCGCCCCTGAGGATCGCGACGGCGTGGGGAAGGGCGGCCGCCACGGCCTCGAGGCACTCCACGGCCCCGCGCGGCGACCCGGGGAGGTTGAGGAGGAGCGTCTTCCCGCGAACCCCCGCCACCTGCCTCGAGAGCATCGCGGACGGGAGGGCCGCCCGGCCCGCGGCACGCATCGCCTCGGGAAGGCCGGGAAGCTCGACGGTGAGGACCGACCGCGTCGCCTCGGGCGTGACGTCGCGTTCGGAGATCCCGGTGCCGCCCGTCGTGAGGACGATGTCGACGCGCGCGTTGTCGGCGAGGCGGGCCAGGTTCCAGGCGATGTCGTCCTTCTCGTCCGGAACGACCCGTTCCTCCACGACCTCCGCGCCGAGGAGCCTCCGGGCGGCCTCGGCCACGGCGGGGCCTCCGCGGTCCTCGCGCTCGCCGCGGAACGAACGATCGGAAACCGTCAGGACGGCGACCCGCGGCGCCGCGCTCATCCCCTCGACTCCGGGTTGCGGGCCCGCGTCCGGGCGAGAACGGGGCGGCGATTCGACTCGGGCATGGCGGGATTCTAGGCGGTCTCTACAATCCCTCCGGAGCGTCGCCTCGTGATCCCGATTCGCCCCCGCCGCCTTCTCGCCGCACTGCTCGCCGGTGCGGGCTTTGCAGCGCTTCTCGCGGACGCCGCGACACAGGAGATCCCGCTCGGCGATTCGTTCGCGATGGCGGGCCGCTTCTGGAACGCAGGCCCGAGGGGACGCCTCCTCAACGCCCCGGGCCTCGCCCGCGACGCCGACTTCGCGGCCGAAGCCCTTCGCGCTTCGGCCGCCTGGCCCGTCGAAACGGACGTCGTCCTCCGGATCGGCCCCCGAATCCCCGCCGACGTTCGCGAGCGCCTGCGTCGCAAGGCCGCGTACCTGCTCGCACCCCGCCGAGTCCTCCTGGTGCCGGGAAGCGGGTCCGAGGTGCGTCTCCTCCGCGAGAAGCCGGGAGATCCGACCCCGTGAAGCATCGACTTCTCGCCGGGCTCGCGGCGGTTCTTCTCGCTCTCGCGCTCGCCTCCGCGACCCTCCTCGCCGTTCGTCAGCCCCTCTCCCTCGGCGACTACCTCGCCATCTGGGGGCTCAAGGCGAGGGCCATTCACGCCTCCGGGGAGCTCGCGGCCGTCTTCCGCGTCGACCCGGCGGGAGAGTTCTCGCACCCGGAGTACCCGCCCCTCTGGCCTCTCCTCCTCGCCGGCACGGCGAAGCTCTTCGGCAGGTACGACGAGCTCCTGCTCGCGCTCCTCCGCCCTCTCCTCCTTGCTCTCGCGGCGTGGCTGACCGTCGCCAGGACCCGCGCCCCGCTCCCCTGGCGGCTCCTCGCGGCCTCCGCACTGGCCCTCCTCCCCTATTTCCAGGCGGCCGCGTACGCCGGCTACGCCGAGACGCTCCTCCTCGTCCTCGTCCTCGCGGCGCTGCTCCTCCTCGAGAGCCCTTCCCCGACCCCTTTCACGCCGGTGGTCGCGGGAATCCTCCTCGCGCTGGCGGCGCTGACGAAGCAGGAGGGCACCGTCGCCCTCTTCGTCGCCACGGGGGCCCTCCTCGCGGCCCGGAGGCGCCGCGAAGCCGCGATCGTCGGCGGCCTCGGCCTCGGCCTCGGAGTCCTCCCCTGGCAGTCCTACCGCGCGGCGCACGGCGTGACGGGACTCGCCGATTTCAGCCTCGGCTCCTTCGACCCCGCCGGCCCCGCGCACGCACTCGGGGCGCTCGCCGGAGTCGCAGCCCTCTCCGCGCTTCCGTGGCTCCTCGGTGCGGCGCTTCTCCTCGCCCTCGCACCGGCCGTTCGCCGCAGACGCCGCCCGCTCCTCCTCGGCGCCGCCGCGTACGCGGGGCTCCTCCTCGCGTCGTTCGCGTTCGCCCGCGTCGAGGTGGACTGGCTCGTCGCCTGGACCTGGGACCGCCTCGCCCTCCTGCCGGTGGCGGCGCTCCTGCCGGCTCTCTTCGAGGCCGCGGCGGAGCCGTTCGAGGAGCCCGGGGCGTAGCGCCCTCAGCGACCCCTTCGTCCGCGCGGCGAGGCCGCCGGAGGGCGGATCCAGTCACCGCTCTTGCCGCCCGTCTTCGAGACGAGCTCGATCGGCCCGACGACGATCCCCTTCTCCGCCCCCTTGCACATGTCGTAGACCGTCAGGGCCGCCGCGGCCGCGGCGACCATGGCTTCCATCTCGTACCCGGTCTTCCCGGTCCCCCTCACGGAGGCCGAGACCTCGACCTGCCGCTCGCGGGCGTTCCGCCCGAGGTCCACCTCGACGGCGTCGAAGACGAGAGGGTGGCAGAGAGGGATCCAGTCGGCGGCCCTCTTCGCCGCCTGGATCCCGGCGAGCCGGGCGACGGAGAGGGCGTCGCCCTTGCGGTTCTCGGAGGCGTCGAGCGCGGCCCACGCTTCTCTCCCCATCGTCACGACGGCACGCGCCGTCGCCGTCCGAAGCGTCGGCGCCTTCCCGGAGACGTCGACCATCCTCGCGGCTCCGTCTGCGTCGAGGTGCGTCAGCTCAGGCGGTCTCTTCTTCGACGGCACGGTACTCCTCCGGGGTGTTGACGTTGCGAAAGACGCCGGGCGCGAAACCGGGAAGGCGCGCCGATTCCTCCTCGGAGAGAACGAGCGCGCCGGCGGATGCGGCGGCCCGGCGAAGGGAGAGGTCGCCAGCGCCGACCGCTGCACGGAGAGCAGGAAGGGCCGCCTTCGTCCACGCGGCGCAGAGCAGCTGGGGGTGCCCGCAGCCGGTCGGGACGACGGCCGACGCCCCGGTGTCGACGAGAAGCGCAAGGAGCGCCGCGAGGAGCTCGTCCGGGACGTTGGGAACGTCGGCAGCGAGGACGAGGGCCGCCTCCTCAGGGCAGAAGTCGAGGGCCGCCACGACGCCGTGGAGCGCCCCCCTTCCCTCCGTGCCGTCCGCGACGAAGGGATAGCCGAGCCCCGCCCAGGGCTCCGGTGACTTGCCGACGAACGCCGCGCGGCCGCAGACCCGTTCGAGCTTTCTGGCCGCCAGGACCGCCATCGGCACGCCCCCGACGGGGAGGAGCGCCTTGTCGCGCCCCATGCGCGACGAGAGGCCGCCGACGAGGACGAAGCCGAACGCCATGGCGGCGGCTCCCGGTCACACCAGCTTGAGCAGGTGCCCCATCTTCGCCTTCTTGACCGAGAGGTACCCGCGCGTCGAGTCGGTCGGCGGGATCTCCAGGGAGACCCTCTCGACGATCTCGAGGCCGAATCCGTCGAGGGCGACGTACTTCGAGGGGTTGTTCGTCAGGAGCCGCATCTTCTTGACGCCGAGGTCGCGAAGGATCTGACAGCCGATGCCGTAGTCCCTCACGTCGGAGGCGAAGCCGAGCGCCTCGTTCGCCGTGACGGTGTCCATGCCCTGGTCCTGCAGGTCGTAGGCGCGGAGCTTGTTGAGGAGCCCGATGCCGCGCCCCTCCTGCAGGAGGTAGAGGAGGATTCCCTTCCCTTCCCGGGCGATCAGCTCGAGGGCCAGGTTCAGCTGCTCCCCGCAGTCGCACCGGGCCGAGCCGAAGACGTCGCCCGTCAGGCAGGCCGAGTGGACGCGGACGAGGACGGGGTCGTCCTCGGAGATCTCGCCCTTCACGAGGGCGAGGTGCTCCTCGTTCGTCAGGTCGGATCGGTAGGCGATGACTCGGAAGTCCCCGTTCCTCGTGGGGAGGCTGGGCGAGGCGACGCGCTGGACGAGCCTCTCGTGGTGCATCCGGTGGCGGATGATGTCGGCCACCGAGACGAGAGGTATCCCGTGCTTCTCCGCGAACCGGAGGAGGTCGGGGACCCGCGCCATGGCGCCGTCGTCGTTCAGGATCTCGCAGATGACGGCGGCGGGCATCAGCCCCGCGATGCGGGCCAGGTCGATCGACGCCTCGGTGTGGCCGGCGCGCTTCAGGACGCCTCCCTTGCGGGCCCGGAGCGGAAAGGTGTGCCCGGGCCGGAGGAGGTCGTGAGGCTTCGTCCGCGGGTCGACGAGCGTCCGCACGGTCTGGGCCCTGTCGGCGGCCGATATACCGGTCGTCGTCTTGCCTCTCGCCTCGACGGAGACGGTGAAGGCCGTGCCGTAGCTCGAGGTGTTCTGCTCGACCATCGGGGCCAGCCCGAGCTCGTCGCAGCGCTCCTCCGTGAGGGAGACGCAGACGAGGCCGCGCCCCTCGCGGGCCATGAAGTTGATCGCCTCGGTCGTGACGTGCTCGGCCGCGAGGCAGAGGTCCCCCTCGTTCTCGCGGTCCTGGTCGTCGACGATGATGACGAAGCGGCCCTGCCTGTAATGCTCGGCGGCCGCCGGTACGGTGACGAAACCCAAGGGGGAACCTCCGGGCCGCGGTTCTGCGGCCGTGGCTCGATTGTAACGGGAGGGCGCTGGGCTAGGCGGCCTCGCCGCCGCGGCCCCGCCCCGCCCGGAACGGGTGGTCCGAGAGAACGGATCGCTTCGAGACCTCCCGGATGAGCGTCTTGAGGAAGACCTCGAACTGGTGGGCGGCGGGGAGGAAGGCTCTCGGCGTCCTTTCCCTCGAGAACCCCGTCTGGAAGCGGTCGAACAGCGACCAGTCCTTGAACATCAGGTGCTTCATCGAGCCCCTTCGGAATCCCTCGAGCGACTCGACCATCGCCCTAAGGGCCTTCTTGTCCGCGCCGCGGGAGAACGCCTGGACCGCCTGGAGGAGGGTCCAGAGGTCGTCGCGCAGGCGAAGGCTCTGGTCGAGCTTCGTCCGGTACTCGGGGAAGAGGGCTCGGCCGTCGACCTCCGAGGAGAACGTCTCCGCGAGGCCGATGATGCTCTGCTGGAAGAGGTCCTTCAGGATCCCGGCGGAGTCCTCCATCCGCGCGTAGACGAGCCGCGGGTCCCTGAGCAGGACGACGTCGACGAGCTCGAGCTCCATCACCTTGCGGATCTCCATCTCGATGGAGAAGACGATCCGCTCGAGCCCCGCGCCGATGGGCGACTCCTCGGGAAACCGCGGCAGGAGGCGCTTCCGGATGAACTCCGAGAGCCCCACCGACTGGGCCCGGATGAGGCTGAAGACGAGCAGGGCGCGCTTGATCGTCGCCGGCGACTCGATCGTCTGCCGGATGCGCTCGGTGTAGCGAAGCCCCTTGAACAGCTCGACGAAGAGGGCGGCGAGCGCCGACTTCTGCCCCGCGTCCGTCACCGCCGCGAGGACCCGCGCGAGCGACTGCTTCGATTCGCGGTCGAGAACCGGCCGCAGGTTCTCCCGGAAGAGGACGCAGAGGTTCGGGTCGGCCTTGAGCGTCCCGACCACGATCCGGCCGAGCGAGAGGTAGGTCTGCAGCGGGAGGAACGGCGCCCGCGAGATCTCCTCGAGCACTTTCGAGAAGTCGTCGAGCTTCTCGACCACGAGGGCCAGCTCGGTTTCCGCGCTCCCCCGGCGGGGCGTTCCCGCGCTTCCGCCTCCCGACCGCGAGACCTGGCTGTCGAGGAAGAGGAGGAACGACGCGAGGTCTTCCTTGCCTTCTCCGAGGAGATGCGTCGTGAGGAGAGCCAGGTGCGACACGCCCGCGCGGACGACCGCGACCTCCTCGACGAAGTTCTTCAACGAGGCGTGCGACCGCTCGAACGACGAGAGTGGCAGGTGGTCGAGGACGAAGAACCTCTCGACCCCCTTGAGCCACATCTCCATCTCGAAGAGATAGTCGTACTTGACGCGGTTCGAGAAGAGCGCGGACGTCTCGAGCACCGTGAAGCGCGGCATGGGCGAGCCAGTTTACGCTGGCGCGAGGCGTCCCCGGCGCGAATTCTCGGGTTCTCGCCCCCGGGGCGGAACCGCTCAGGGGCCGGCCGAAGCGAGCCCCGGCGGGGCGGGGCGCGACTCCTCCCGGACCCTCACCGAGAGGAGCCGGTCGTTCTGCTCGATCCGGTCCACGACCTCGAGGCCGCCCCGCGTCTCTCCGAAGACGGTGTAGGCGCCGTCCAGGTGCGGCTGGCGGGACAGGGTCACGAACCATTGCGATCCGCCCGTGTCCGGCCCGGCGAGAGCCATTCCGACCCGTCCGCGAACGTAAGGGAGGGGGTTCAACTCGTCCCTCAGGGCGTAGCCCGGCCCTCCGGTCCCGTCGCCGCGAGGGTCCCCCGCCTGGACCACGAAGTCGGGTACGACCCGGTGGATCGTCGTCCCGTCGAAGAAGCCGCGTCGCGCGAGAGCGACGAAGCTCTCGACGGTCATCGGTGCATCCTCGGCCAGGAGCTCGATCTCGAAGCTCCCTTGCGTCGTCTCGACCGTCGCGACGAGCCGACCCGTCTCCGCCCGCTCCGCGAGGCGCCGGTAGTCGGCGGCGCCGAGCCGAGTGGCGAAGGGCCGGTGAGCGAGGCGCGAGACGTCCTCCCCGCAGCGTTCCGCGAGGAGGCGTCGCGCGCGGGCGCGAACCAGGTCGTCCGCCGCGTCCCTCTGCCCGGCGAGGAGGGAGCAGCCCCCTTCCGTGAGCGAGGCCGCAGCGTCGAGCGCCGAGGAGGAGAGGTCGGGCTCGCCGGAGGCGAGCGCCGAGCCGAAGGCCGCCGTCCAGGCCGACCGAACGGAAGGGTCCGCCCCGGGGCCGGACGCGAAAGGCCCCGCCGCGTCGAGCGCCGCGGCCTTCACGCTCCCGTCCGGGTCGAAAAGGGCCCTCGTGACACGCGCGGCGTGAGCCGGCAGGGCCTCGCGCGGGAAGCGGGACACGGCTTCCATCCTCACCCGCGGGGCGGCGTCGGCGAGGAGGGCATCCCACCATTCCGCCAGCCGGCCGGCCGGCAGGAGGGGAAGCGCCTCTGCCGCCCCGAGGCGCAGGTCGAGACCCGCTCCGGGGCCTCCCGGGAAAGCGAGACCGAACGCGCGCCCGGGGTCGCCGACGGCGAGGCTCGCGACGGCGACACCCCCTCGCCGTCCGCCGGCCGCCGCCACCCGGGCGAGAGCATCGGCGACGGCGCCGTCGGTCGCGAAGCGCCGCAGGAGCGTCAGGGCCGCCAACGCCACGCCCGGATGCTCGTCCCGATGCCTCGAAAGGCCGGCTTCGCGAGACCTCGGCCCGCCGTGTCCCGCCGCGGCGAGCCGCTCGAGGGCGAAGAGGGCCTGGATCGCGGGGCCGGCATCCGCCCCCCCGGCCAGCTCGACGAGACGCGGGACGGAGGCCGCGTCGGCGAGGAGCCCCAGGCCGCGAGCGGCCCAGGCAACGATCTCGGGATCGGCGTCGTCGAGAAGCGGCCTGAGCGGTCCGGCCGATCCCGGCCGCGGGCTTCGGGCGAGCGCCCACGCCAAATCCTGCCTCTCCGCGGCGTCCTGAACGGCCAGCGCGCCGGCGAGGAGAGGGACCAGGGCGGGGTCCGGCGAGCTGTACAGTGCTCGCGCCGCGGCGCCTCGTGGACCTCGCGGTGCGGCAAGCGCGGCACGCAAGGCCTCGGACGCCTCCGCACCGCCGAGCCGGCCGAGCGCCACGGCGGCGGCCTCCGCCGTCTCCCCATCGGGGTCGGCAAGGGCCTTCGCGAGGCCGGGAACGAGCCGGCGGTCGCCCGAGATTCCCGAAGCGAAGGCCGCGGCCCGGCGAACCGAGGGGACGGGATCTTCGAGCAGGACGGGAAGGTAGATCGAAGCCTCGACGTCGCGCAGCCGGCCGCAGGTGAGCGCGGCCCGGCTCCGCACCCACGGGTCCCTGGAGGCGGAGGCCCGTCCGACCAGGAGGGGGTCGAAGTCGCGCCGGTCTTCCACCTCGAGAAGGCCCGCCACGAGGGACAGCCGGTTCTCCGGCGTCGCCTCCGCCGGTCCGCCGCGGCCGAGCCCGCTGCAGCCGGCCAACAGGAGCGCCGCGACCGAAGCGAAGACGGCGAGCCTCGACGCAGCCGACCGCGGATTCACCCCTCCCCTCAGAGCCCGAGCAGGAGGCGGTCGCCGAGGATCGTCGGCAGGCCGGCTTTCAAGATCTTGCGGCGGGTGGTCTTCACGTCGTAGGGAACGCGGTCGAAGGTGACGGTCCGTTCCTCCGAGTCGAAGATCGCGTAGCTGGCCCGGGGGTTCCGGTCGCGGGGCTGGCCCACCGAGCCGGGATTGACGAGGTATCTCCGGCCCGGCTCGAGGAAGAGCTTCCTTCGGCTCCCTCGAACCGCCTCGACGAGAATCCCCGATCTCTCGAGCGTGAAGATCGAGGGGATGTGGCTGTGTCCGAAGAACGAAACGGAGACGGTCGGCGCCACACGGTCCATGTGGACGAAGTTCATCTGCGCGTCCCAGTCGGAGAAGATGTAGGCGTCCTCGTCGAGCGGCGACCCGTGGCAGATGGCGAAGGACTCGTCGACGAGCATCGGCCCGCAGGGGAGCCTCTTCAGGAACTCGAGGTTCTCGCGGGAGAGGCGTTCACTCGTCCACCGCGCCGCGAAGAGCGCCGGGGGGTTGAACATCTCGCCGGAGTCGACCCCCGCGACGACCTTGTCGTGGTTCCCCCGGATCGACACGGCGGGACGCGGCAGCGTCCGGATGCGGTCGAGGATCTTGTTCGGATCGGCGGCGTATCCGACGAAATCTCCGAGGCAGATGACGCGATCGAGCTTCTTGCGGCGCACGCGCGCGAGAACCGCCGAAAGCGCCTCGTCGTTCGAGTGGAGATCCGAGATGAGAAGGTAGCGCACGCGCGGGCGCCCTTCTCAGGCGCCTCTCGAGGCGCTGAGCGCCCCGACGATCCGATCGATCACCGTCTCCACCCCTTCGTCGCCCTCCAAAGGCAGGATCCTGTCGCAAAGTCTATAGGAAGCGAGGCGACTCTCATAGAGCGCACGCGCCTCGTCGACCGAACGAAAGAGGGGCCGGTCCGCAGCCTTCGCTCCGAGCCGCGTGGCGATGACCTCGAACGGGACGTCGAGGAAGAGCGAACGGCCCGAGCGTTGAACGACCGCCCGATTCTCAGGGAAGGTGAAGGTCCCGCCCCCGAGCGCGACGACCGCGTCGGGCAGCGCCTCCGTCCCCCTGAGCAGCTCCGCCTCCCTCTCGCGAAACCAGGCTTCTCCGTGCTCCTCGAACGCGCGGCGGATCGTCACGCCGGACAGCGTTTCGAACGCTTCGTCGAGGTCGACGAAAGGAACCCCCAGCCGCGCCGCGAGAAGCCGGCCCACCGTCGACTTCCCCGCCCCCATGAACCCGACGAGGTAGACCCGTCCGTACTCGGGACTCAAGGCGGTCCGCCGCTCAAGCCGCGGGGGACTCCCCCGCGAGCCATCTCTCCAGCCACTTCGTGGAGAACCGTCCGTGGCGGACATCGGGCTGGTCGAGCAGCCGCAGGTGGAGGGGGATCGTCGTCTTCACCCCCTCGACGACGAAGAGCTCCAGCGCCCGCCTGCCTCTCGCGAGCGCCTCCTCGCGGTTCTGCCCGTGGACGACGAGCTTGGCGAGGAGCGAGTCGTAGTGGGGGGGAATCCGCCAGCCGATGTAGGCCGCGGTGTCGACGCGGACCCCCGGCCCGCCCGGCACGTGGAGCGTCGTGATCGTCCCCGGGGAGGGCGTGAACTTCTCCGGGTCCTCCGCGTTGATGCGGAACTCGATCGCGTGCCCGCGCGGTCGGAACTCGCCTTCTCCCATCCCGACCCTGGGAAAGGACAGCGGCTCCCCCGCAGCGACCCGGATCTGCTCCTTCACGAGGTCGAATCCCGTCACCATCTCCGTGACCGGGTGCTCGACCTGGATTCGGGTGTTCATCTCCATGAAGTAGAAGGAGCCGTCCTGGTCGAGGAGGAACTCGACCGTCCCCGCGCCGACGTAGTCGACGGCTCGGGCCGCGGCGATCGCGGCGGCGCCCATCTTCTCCCTCAGAGCGGGCGAGACCGCCGGGGACGGCGACTCCTCGAGAATCTTCTGGTGCCGACGCTGGAGAGAGCACTCCCGCTCTCCGAGGTGGACGATCTTCCCGAGCGCGTCCCCGAAGACCTGGATCTCGACGTGACGGGGCTCGGCGAGGTACTTCTCGAGGTAGAGAGCCCCGTTCGAGAACGCCCTCTCGGCCTCCGCGGTCGCGAGTTCGTACGCGGCCGCCAGCTCCTTGCCGTTCCGCGCGACGCGCATCCCGCGCCCGCCTCCCCCGGCGACCGCCTTCAGGAGGACCGGGTAGCCGATCCGGTCCGCGACGTTGAGGGCCTCGGCCGTGGAGCCGATCGGGCCAGGGCTGCCGGGGACGGTCGGGACTCCCGCGCTCTTCGCCGTGTCCTTGGCGACGGCCTTGTCTCCCATCCTGCGGATCGCGTCGGGCGAAGGTCCGATCCAGACGAGGCCGACTTCCCCGAGGATCTCGGCGAAATGCGCGTTCTCTGCCAGGAACCCGTAGCCGGGGTGCACCGCGTCGGCTCCCGTGATCTCGGCCGCCGCGACGAGGGAGGTGACGTTCAGGTACGACCCGCTCGGAGCGGCCGGTCCGATGCAGACCGACTCATCCGCCGCCTGGACGTGGAGGGCGTCGCGATCGACCGTAGAGTGGACCGCGACCGTCGCCACCCCGAGCTCCTTGCAGGCCGCGATGATCCGGAGGGCGATCTCCCCGCGGTTCGCGACGAGGACCTTGCGAAACATCAGGCCGGCCGGATCGCGAAGAGCTTCTCGCCGAACTCGACCGGCTGGCCGTTCTTCGGGAAGATCTCGACGATCGTCCCCGCCACGTCGGCCTCGATCTCGTTCATCAGCTTCATCGCCTCGACGATGCAGAGCGTCGCGCCCTTCTCCACGGAGTGGCCGACGCTCACGAACGGCTCGGAGTCGGGATTCGACGCGCGGTAGAACGTTCCCACGATCGGGGAGGTGACGACGTGGAGTCCCGCCTCGGCGTCCGGCGCCGGCGGGACGGCCGGCGATCCGGCCGCCGGGGACTCCGGTCGCGGGACCTTCTCCTCCCACGTCATTGGCATCGCGGGATAGGCCTGGACCGGCACCGTCCCGGCCTCGCGCGGGACCGGGCGGGGCCCTTCGATGCGGAGGCGGAATCCGGATTGCTCCAGCTCCAGGCTGGCGAGGCCGCGACGGGCCACGAGGTCGGCGAGTTCCCTGATTTCCTTGACGTTCATTCTCTTCTCTCGGGGAGTCTTGCGGGGGCTCAGAGGAGGGCCGGGCGGAGCCGCTCGGCGGCTCTCGCCGCCTCGTACCGGATTCGTCCGGCCGGGATGGCGGGATCGGTCTTCAGCAGGAGGGCGTAGCCGGGTGTGACGACCTTCACGGTCGCCGTGGCTTCGGCGCCCGTGAGGACGAGGGCGTCGAGCGACCCCTCGCCGATCTCGTCCCGGCTCCGCCGGGCGTTCTTCCAGAACGCGGTCAGCTCGGCCGCCAGATTCTCCATCGCTTCCGACTCTGACCGAGGTCCGACGCTGACGACCGGCACACCTTCGAAGTCCGTCAGGACGGCGGAGGAGGCCGACAGGCGCTCGCAGGCCTCTTCGACCGCCCCGACGAGGTCCGCGTCGCTCCGGTCGAGCATCCGGGAAAACGGCGCGACCCAGGCCTCGAGCCGCCCCCGAACGGTGCCCGTCCGGGTGGCGGCAATCTCGTCGGCGAGCGCGGCGAGCCTCCGAGCCTCTTCCCCGTCCGCCGCCGACGACGAGAGCTCGCGGTAGGCCGCCTCTGCGTCCCCGAGGTGGCCCTGCGCCCGGAGCAACGTGGCGAGCGTCTCCGTGGCCCGGGGAGCTCCCTCCGAGACACGGTCGGGCAAAGCCGGCCCGGGAACGAGGGGCGCCGCCGTCGGCGATGCGAAGGACTGCTCCCGAAGGCTCTCGGACGAGAGGAGATCCGGCCGCGACCCGGCCCCGGCGTCCTCGGGGACCCCCACGGCGGACAGTCCCGCCGGCGACGTCGGCGGCGGCTCGAGCCCGGCGACCAGGAACGGCTCGACGGCCGCACCGCCGATCACAGCAGGCAACTCGCCGGTGCCCGTCGGTCCGGCTTCTTCGACCTCAGGCGGAGCCGGAGCTCCGCCTGCCGCCTCGCGCCCGGCCGCATCGACCGCAAGGTCTTCGGGCGTCGCCGGCACAGCCTCCGTCGGGACGGGGGGTCCCGCCTCGGGGAAGGCCACGACAGGAGGTTCCGGCCGGGTCGCCGCCGGGAACGCGAAGGCGGGCACCTGGGCCGGCGGCGCCTGGAAGGCGCCGGAAGGCAGCCGGCCCGGTGGGCGGGGCGCAGCGAGCGCGGCCAGCTCTCCGTCGAGCTGCCGGATCAGCTCGTTGACCTCGCGATCGCCCGGGCTCAGGCCGCGGAAGAGCTTCAGCTTCTTGATCGCCTCGACCTGGTCCCCCTTGGACAGGTAGAGGTCGGCCGCCTGGCGCAGCGCCACGAGGTTCTGCGGGTCCAGCCTGAGCGCGGCCTGAAACGAGGCGATCGCGCTGTCGACCTGCCCCGTCTGCTGCAGCAGCCGCCCGAGAGCCACGTGGCCCGCGACCGCGGACGGGTTTTGCGAGAGGCCCTGCTCGAGGACGGAGATCGCCTCCCTCACCTGCCCCTGTCGACGGTACTCGTCGGCGAGGGCGAGAAACTGGCGGGAGGAGGGGTCCCTCGTCAGGACCTTCTTGAGCTCCTCGAGACGAGACAGCGTGCGACTGAAAAGGCCCATTCGTTCGCTTCAGTGTACGGCAAAGGAAGCGGGGGCAAAAGCTCGGGCCGCCCCGGAGGGCGGCCCGAGAGGTTCAACGGGTTGACAGAGGGGCTAGGGATTCTTGGTGATCGTGTACGGAACGGTCGCCGTGTGCGCCGGTCCTCCGCAGGAGGGCGTGTCCGTCGCCGTCACCTGGAGGTTATAGGTCCCGGCCGGAACGCCCGCGGCGACGTTGATCGTGACGGAGTTCCCCGTCGGCGAGGAGAACGTGATACCCGGATCGCCTCCCGTCATGGACCAGGTCACCGGGGTGAACGAGGCGGGCGTGGCTGCGGGCGACTTGACGAAGGAGCCCGTTGCGCCTCCCGCCGGCCCGAACGTGGCCGCGGCCGGCGCCGTCACCGTGAACGGGCCATTCGGGTCGACGAGCTGCATCCCGACCGTCCGGCTCACCGTGGTCGGCGTGACGTCCGTGACGGTCAGCGTCACCGAAACGGCCGTCGTGCCGCCGGCACCCGGGATCGCGAGCTGCGGCGTCCCGGTGATCTGCCCGGTCAGGGCGTTGATGGTCATGCCGGGAGGCAGGCCGGTCGCAGACCAGGTGTAAGGCGGCATGCCGTCGGAGGCCGTGGCGGTCGCGCCGGCGTACGCCTGGCAGATCGTCGCCCCCGGAAGCGAGACGGTCGTGATCGCCACGTCCTGGCGGCACGTCGTGTCGGCCGGGTTGTAGATCAGGACGTTCGGGAGCTCGACGGTGCAGCCCGTGCGGGCGTTTCGCAGGCGGATGCCGAAGGACGTCGGGACGTACTTCACGCCCGTGACGCTCGTGCCGCCCACCGGGACGCAGGGCTGCTCGTTCAGCGCGGAGTCGGGAACGGCCGGCGCGGTGAAGCTCAGCTGCCCCGCGTTCGCCACGATCGCGTTGTTGACCGGGATCGAAGCTCCGCCACCGTAGACTTCGACCGTCATCGGGTCGTAGAAGTTCGAGCCCGCCACGGTGATGGTTGCGGGCGGCCCCGTCAGCGGCGACCCGAACGGCCCGCCCGACTGGTTCAGCTGGGTCGGCGTGGCGCTGACGATCGTCATCGGGCTGACGGAATAGGTGAAAGGCGTGTCCAGGGAGTCCGCACAGGCGATCGCGGGGAAGCGCAGGGTGATCTCCCCGATGACGTCGTCGCACGGCGAGAGTCCCGTGAGGCTCGGGTCGATGGCCGGCATCACGACCGTGATGAGAGACGAGGAGACCGACGTCACGTTGGGCCGAAGCACGTAGTTCCCGGCCTGGAACGTCACCTCCACCGGCTCCTCGAAGTTCTGGCCGGCGATCGTGACGATGGTCGACTGGTTCCAGGGCGCCACCACGGGCACTGCGCTGTTGACCGTCGGACAGGCGTAGTACCGGAACCGGACCGGACTGACGAAGTCCTTCCCGGCACGCGGGTCACGGACGAGCACGTCGACCGTCTGGCCCGCCAGGACGCTGTTCGGTCCGGTCGCAACGGGCGTGAGGAAGATGATCTCGTTCGCGCGGATCTCGACGACGGAGGCCTCGACGGTCGTCTGTCCGGCCCGGACGAAGACCTGCATCGGGAGCTGGAAGTTGCGGCCGAAGATCGTCACCCGGGTCGAGACGTCGTTCGGGCCGACGACGGGCGAGATCGACGTGATGACGGGCTCGAGGTACCCGCCGGGGAAGTAGGTGTAGGCTCCGAGCGCCTCGACGCAGGCCTCCCGCGGCCCGCCGGCGTCGGCGACGACGCGGACGTCCACGGTCTCCGGGCGGTCGGGGCTGGCGAGGACGCGCCGCGGCGTCGAGACGCGGATCTGGCTGTCCGTCACGCTGAGCGTCACGCCGCGGATGCCGCCGAAGAGGACGGCGGTCCGGTCCGGTGTCGTGCTCGTGCCGCCGGCCGTGAAGCCGCCGCCGGAGACGAGGACGATATCGCCGCCGTCCGGTGTACCCGTGTTCGTCGGGTCCTCCGGCAGGACGGTCGCGATGAAGAGACCGGGCGTGCCGACGCACTGGCCGCCCCCGCCGCCGGCCCTGTAGGTGAAGGCCATCGGAAGGAGACCGCTTTGCGCCGAGACGAGGCCGAGGTCCACCGTCACGGTCACGTCGACCGTCTCGGGCACGGCCGGGTTCGCAAGGACTCGACGGGGCGTCAGGACCGAGATGGACGTGTTGGTGACGGAGACCACCGAAGCCGGCGCGCCGCCGAACGTGACGCGGGTCGTGGCCGCCGAGCTGGTCACGCTCGGGAGGAAGTTGTTGCCCGTGATCTGGACCTGCTGCCCCCCGTCGGGGCTTCCCGAGTTCGGGCTGACGGCGCTGATGGTGAGGCGCTTGTTCGGGTCGACGCAGTAGTACGTGAAGGCCCGGGCCGCCGTCACGTTCCCGATCGGAAGGTCGCCCGCGTAGAACTGCAGGACGACGTCGACGACCTCCGGGACCTGCGGGTTCGCGAGGGTCCGGGAGGGCGTGAGGACGACGAGCTTCGTGTCGGACACCGTCTGGACGGAAGCCGGCCGGCCGCCGAAGAGGACCCGGAGGTCATCCGCGTTCGAGCCGAAGCGCCCGCCGTTGATCGTCACGGTGTCGCCGCCGGCACAGGTGCCGGCCCCCGGGTCGATCGACGAGATGAACGGCCCGTTCGGGGGCACCGGCTGGTACTCGACCGACTTCTCGGCCGAACCGCACTCGAACGTGGCCTTCACCTTCGAGAGGCCCGACGAGGTGGCGCCCAGCGTCACGTCGGCGAAGCCGTTCTGGGTCACCTTCGAGACGCTCGGGAGACCCGTCTCGAGGAAGAACCCGAAGTCGGTCGTGAAGCTGACCGACGTGCCGTCCGGAACGGTGGCCCCCCCCTTCCGCACTGTGGCGCGGAGGATGACGGCCGTGCCGGCCATCGGCGTCACCGACGTGGCGTCGAGCGCGATCGTCACGGTGCAGGCGCCGGTGCCTCCGGGGTCCGTCGGGGGCTTGGGCGACGTCGGCGACTCGCCGGAGCACGCGCTGAGGAGCAGGCAGAGGCCTGCGGTCGTGGCGAGAAGGGGCGGGAGGGTTCGGCGCATCGCTTTCACCTCGGAGTTTCCATGCACCTTCGTCATGCGGCCCTCAGTTCACCCGCGCCACGACGGACTGCGTCGCGGAGCTGTAGAGGAACGTCATGCCGAACGTGCCGACGCCCCGGACGGGCTGGCCGGAGAGGGTCCTTCCGCGATAGGTCACCGTCGCCCGGCACCGGATCTCGCTCTTCCCGGTCTCCCGGTCGATCCCGCCGTTGAACGGGAGCAGCTGGTCGAGCGGAGGAAGAAGCAGGGCCGAGCGGGTCATGTAGGGGTAGTTGCTGAGAGTCGAGGTGCCGCCGGCGGGGATCAGGACGTTTCCGCCGAAGACCTCCGTGCCGGGGACCTTCGTCCCGCCGTCGAGGCGCTGCCACTCGACGACGTAGTCCTCGAGCCTCGTGTCGAGGAACTCGGAGCTCCCCGCTGACGGGTTCTTCAGGACCGACTGAATCTCGGTGGTGTCGAACTGGAGGGGCGCCCCGCTGCCGACGTTCCAGGCTTCCGGCAGCAGCGAGTAGCTGATGGAGAGAAAGACCGGCGACGCGTCGTCTCCCTGCGTGTTCGACGAGCAGCCGGGGAGCGCCAGGACGCCGATCACGAGGGCGGCGAGGAGAGGGATTCGGTTCTTCATCTTCGACTCCGTGTCCAGTCGCCTCAGAGCGACTTCATCACGCGCGGCGTGATGAAGATCATCAGCTCGTCGGTGTTCTCCTGCGTCGTCTTGTTGCGGAAGAGGGCTCCGAGGAGGGGGATCTTCCAGAGGCCGGGGATCATGCTCTGGCCGTCGTTCGCGGTGAGCTTGAAGATGCCGCCAATGACGGCCGTTCCGCCGTCGCGCACCATCAGGCGCGTCTGCGCGTCTCTCGTGATGAGCGGGACGTTCTGGCCCTGGGCGATGTTCAGCCCGGCCGCCGGCTCGCGGCGCTGGATCTTGATGTCGAGAATGACGGTCCCCTCGGCCGTGATCTGCGGCGTGACGTCGAGGCGGAGGGTGGCGTCGATGTAGAGGACGGTCGTGGTGTTGTTGACGGTCGTCTGGACCGGGATCTGGAAGCCGGACTGCACCGAGGCCGCCTGGTTCGTCTGGGTCATGATCTTCGGCGACGAGACGACCTTCACGAGGCCCCGGCTCTCGGCGGCCTGGATGGCGACGTCGAGGCGGAAGGTGTCGAGGACGTTGCCCATGCTCATCCGGAGGACCTCGGAGCCGTTGGGCAGCGAGACGGTCCCGGCGACGCTTCCGTTGTTCGGGAAGATGAGCCCGGTGGTGTTCCCCGTCGTCTGGCTCGAGACGCCGTTGAACGACCAGTCGATGCCCGTCTGCCGAAGGAAGGTCCTCGTTGCCTCGACGATCCGCGCCTCGATCATCACCTGCGGCACCGGGGTGTCCAGGCTCTTGATGAGGTCGAGCACCGTCGGGAGGTACTCCGGGAGCTCCTTGATGATCAGGAGGTTGGAGCGGTCGTCGACGTAGATGTCGCCCCGGGGCGACATGATCTTCTTGGCGGTGCCCGCAGTCGTCTGGGCGCTGGCGTAGGAGAGCTTCTGGATGACCGTCTTCGTGGGACGGTTGTTCTCCTGGGCCCGCAGCAGCGCCTGGCGCGAGTTTTCCTCGTTCGCCAGCTTCTGCGTGCCCGCGATCCTCATGACGTTCCCTTCGAGGACGTACCCGAGCCCGTTGATCTTGAGGATCAGCTCGAGCGCCTGGTCCCACGGGATGTCCGTGAGGGAGACCGTGACGGTGCCCCTCACGTCCGGGTCGAGCACGATGTTGAGGTTCGTCAGCTCGCTGAACTTCTGGAGCGTGTCCTTGATGTCGGCGTCCTTGAGGTTCAGCGTCAGGGGCTCGCCCGTGTACTGCCTCTCGGTCTGCCCGATGGCGCGGGACTCGAACGGGCTCGAGAGATCGCGGGGTCGCGCCTCGGCGTCCTGCTGGACAGCAAGGGTCTCGGCCGCCTCGAGGAGGGACCGGTCGTCTGCGGAGGTCTTCCTGCGGGCCGGGCGGACGGGCCGGTCGTCGACCGGCACGGCGACCTCGGGAGAGGCGACCGCGACCGTCGGAGGCTCGAAGGCCGCGGCCGGCGGTTCGGCCGGGGCCGACGCGACGACGACGGGCGCTTCGGGGGCCGGAGCGGGCTCCGGGACCGCGCGGGCGGCGTTGGCCTCGGTGGCGGCGACCGCCACCGGCGCCTCAACGACTGCGGGGACCGGCGCGGGCACCGGAGGGGAGGCCTCCGCGACCGTGACGGCGGGGACCTCGACGATCGGCTCGGCGACGTCGTCGACCTCGTGCGCCTCGTAGGACCCGGCCGCGGGGACCGGGAGGGCGGACGGCGTCGCGGGCGAGGCAGACGCGACCTGGACGGGCGCCGCGGGAACGTCAGGCGAGGCCAGGAAGGAGACGATGATCCCCGCGGCGCTCTGACGGAGCACCGGGAGGGTCTCCTCCGAGAGGTCGAAGACGACCCGCGTGACGGCCGTCGGCTCGGTCCGGAACTGCGAGACCCTCACCCGGGTGACACCGGCGGTGTCGACGTCGCGGCTCCGGAACTTCGAGGCGTTCCGCACTCCCGAGAGGTCGACGACGAAGCGCGGCGGGCTCGCCAGCGTGAACGCCTCGTACGAGAGCTCTCCGTCACCCTCGAGCCGTACGGAGAGGGCCCCGTCCCGGCTTCCGGCGTCGACGACGGACAGCTTCGTCGCCGGCCGGGCCGAGGCGGAGTGGCGCGCGACCACCACGGGGGCGTCCGACGCCGCCGGGGCGACGGCGGGGGCGAGGGCCACGGGCTCGACCGGGGACGGCTCGGGGAGCGGCTCGGCGACCACGGGGGCCTCTGCCGCCTCCGGCAGGGCCTGCGCCACGACCGGTTCGTCGAGCCTCGGGAAGAGGGCGACAGCAGAGCCACGTCCGCCCGGGTCCCCGGAGATCGTGGCTTCCAGCGCGCCGCGGCCGGTCAGCTCGAAGCGGACCTGCGGCCTCCCGAGCTCGACGAAGGAGCTCATGGCCAGGTGGGTCAGGAGCTTCCCGTCGGCCCGCGGCGGCTCGAGCCCGGCCTGGGCCACCGTTCCGGGAAGGTCCACGACGAGGGTCTTGGAACCGTCCCGTGCGTAGACCATGGGCTGCAGGGGCCCCTCGGCCGAGAGCAGGAGCCGGGGCACGTCCCCGTCCATGAGGAGCGAGGCCCCCGTCAGGACGACGGGCGCCGGGGCTCCCGGCGCCGAGGCGACGGAGGGCCCGGTCGAGAAGGCGGTGCCGGCCTGCGAGGAGCAGCCCGCGGCCGCGAGGGCCGCGACGAGGATCCCCGCGAGCCCGGGTGCCGAGAACCTACCACTAAGAAACATGGTTCCTCCCCACGCGAGGTTCGAGGTGCCCGAGGGCTGACCGGATACGAGGCGGGTCGTCTTGATCCTCATCGATCTTCCTTCGCTCACGGCTTCGCCTGAAGGGCCAGCGCCTTGACGACGTCCCGGAACGGCTTCGGGCTCGTCGGGTCGTTGACGTTCTGGCGGAAGACGACCTCGGTCGGACCGATCTCCAGGACCTCGCCGTCGTAGACGGTGGTGCCCTTCCGGAGAAGGTACGACCGGTTGTCGCCTCCCCTCATCATCGCGATCCACCCCTGGCGGGTCCGGATCGTTCCCTGGAGCGAGAGCTCCTCCACGAGCATCCCGGCGATTCCCGGGGGCCTCTGGCGATCCTTGTCGTCCTGGGTCCGGAGGAGGAGCGAACGGAACGGGTCGCGCCGCCCGCGGACTTCGTAAGTGTAGGCAAGGACCGAGTCGTCCTTGCCGTCCGGCGTCGGCGCGTCGGCCCCGACGTCGACCGGAGAGGGCACGGGAGCTGGCGCCTGGCCCCGGGCCACGGGTCCGAAGGCGAAGACCGCAGCGAAGACGAGTGCCGTGGGGGCGAAGAAGGTCCTCATCAGATTCCTCCCCCTCGGCCCGCTCCGGCGGGTATCGGCCCCACCGGGGCCGCCGCCTGCCCGCCGACGGCGGGACCCCCTCCGGCTCCAGGGCCCTGAGCCGCCTCGCCGATGTAGATGAACGTCTTGAGCACGAACTTGGCCCCGAGAGTCCGGCCGAGCCTGGCGTCCGGGTATCCGGTCAGGACGAGCGACTCGACGTTGATGATCCGGGAGAATCGCGCCATCTTGTCGAAGAAGAGGGCGAGGTTGTGATAGGTCCCGTCGAGGTCGATCTCGATCGGCCACTCGGCGTAGAAGTCCTTGTTGACGTATTCCTTCGGCGTGAAGCTCTTCAGGAAGAAGTCGCCCTGCCGAGTGAGGCCTTCGATCCTCTTGATGAGCTCTTCCGTGTTTCTCTTCGTCGGGAGGATCTCGAGGAGCCGGTTCAGGTCGAGCTCGATCCGGCGGACTTCCTCGCGCAGCTGCGGGAGCCGCCGCTCTGCGACCCGCCCGCGCTCGATCTTCTCCTGCAGCTGACCGTACTCGACCTTCAGGGTCGCGAGCTGCCTCTGCATCTCCGTGAAGCCCGGGTACTGCCAGTTCGCGATGGCCCAGAGGCCGACGGCGAAGGCGAGGCCGATCCCCAGCCCGTAGTACCAGGGCTTGTCTTCGAGCTGCTTCAGTTCGATCGCCACGTCCTACCCCCTCAGTTCCCCGCGGCGGGCGCCGGGGCGGCTCCCGGCTCGCCGGCGGACTCGAACTGGGTCCGGTCGAGGTCCGCGAAGACGAACGACAGGCCGAAGTTGTAGAGGTTCGCCTCCCGCACCGCGGCGGCGTTGATGGAACGGACCTTCGGCTCCTGGAACGACGAGACCCTCTTGAGGTTCTCGAGGAAGTTCGCGACCGCCGGCGGGTTGAGGGCCCTTCCGTCGATCGTGATCTGGTTCCCCTGCAACTCGAGCCTGTCGAGCCAGAGGAGGTCGGGGAGGGCGGTGGAAACCTCGTCCATCAGCCGGACCGGTCCGCGCTGGTTCGCCTTGAGCGCTTCGATGAGCTTGACCTTCTTCTCCAGCTGGGCCTTCTTGTTCTCGAACTCCTGGACTTCCTTCAGAATGGCCTCGAGCCGCGTGACCTCCTGCTGTGCGACGCGGTTCTTCTCCCGCTGCTCCCGCAGGCGGGAGGCCTCGACCCACCACTGGACCCCGACGACGAGGATCCCGATCAGGAGCCCGCCGAGGATCAGGAAGAGGTTGAGGCGGCCGGCGCCGCCGAGGGCGGAGACGCCCCGCTTCTTCTTCGCAGGCTTGGCTTCGGTGAGGAGGTTGATCTTGATCATGTGGCCTCCTCCGTCACTCGCCGAGCTTCCGAACGGCGAGCCCGACGCCGATCGCGAGCGACGGTCCGTTCTCCGACAGCCATGCCGGGTCGACGGCGCGGTCGTCTGCGGTGACGGAGCGGAAGGGATTCATGATCTCGACGGGGAGGCCGAACTTCTCTTTCAGGACCTCGTCGAGCTGGGCCACACGCGCCCCCCCTCCGGACAGGACGATCGTGTCGACCTTGTCGGAGCCGGAGGTCGCGTGGAAGAAGTCGATCGTCTTCTGCAGCTCGCCCGCGACGTCCTCGCACACGCCGACGAGCACCGGCTGGATGCTCTGCGCCGACTGCCCGCCCACGGGCTCGCCCTTCTTGAGGGCCTCGGCCTGCTCGAAGTTCAGCGAGAACGCCTTCTGGAGCGCGTCGGTGAACTGGTTCCCCCCGAACGTGATGTCGCGCCAGAAGACCGTCTGGCCGTTCGCCACGATGTTCACGTTCATGACCGAGGCGCCTATGTTCACGAGCGCGACGACCCGCGTCGGGTCGAGGCCGTAGTTCACCTCGTAGCAGTTCTGGAGCGCGAAGACGTCGACGTCGACGAGACCGGGGTTGCGACCGGCCTGGGTGACGACGTTCTTGTAGTCGTCGACCTTCTCCTTCTTCGCGGCCACGAGGAGGACGCCCATCGTCTCCCCCGCGACGCCCGGGTCGAGGACGACGTAGTCGAGGTAGACGTCGTTGATGTCGAACGGGACGTACTGCTCCGCCTCCCACCGAATCGACTCGGAGAGCTCTTCCTCGGGCATCGTCGGGAGCTGGATCTTCTTGACGATGACCGCGTGGCCCGAGACGGAGACGGCCACGTTCGTGTTCTTGACTCCGGTCGACGCGAGCAGGCGGGTGATGGTCTCGACGACGAGCGAGGAATCCATGATGGCGCCGTCGACGATCGCCTCGGGGGAGAGGCTCTCCAGCCCGGCCCGGACGAGCTGGAACCTTCCCTCTTTTCCCGCCCTGAGCTCGACCAGCTTGACGGCGGACGAGCCGATGTCGAGACCGACGAGGTTCTTGGCCTTGCGGAACAACACGGTGCGGTCTCCCTCCCTACTACGTTCCGGAACCGACGCGACGCCCTGGCACGAGCTGAATAAAGCCTTTGTGGCCGCTATGTTGCGCGGGTCGCCGGAGACTGTCAAGGACTGGAAAGGGTCAGCAAACCGCTGGACAGCCGCCACGAAGGGCGCTATAAGTCGCAGTTCCGGCGGCGGCCCGGCCCCGATCCGAACCGCGGGGACGGGTGCCGCCGGGTATTGCGTTCAGGAATCAGAGGGAGCCTCCCATGCCCCAGATGTGTGAAATCTGCGGAAAGTCCCCGGTCGCCGGGCACCGAGTCAGCCACGCCAACAACATCACGAACAGGCAGTTCAAGCCGAACCTTCGGAAGGTGCGCGCTGCGGTCCCGGGCGGCTCGAAGCGGGTGACCGTCTGCACCCGCTGCCTCCGGTCCGACAAGATCGTCAAGGTCGTCCGCTGACACCGCGGGCCCGGTGCGGGCCCCGTCTCAGCGGGACCCCGCCCGGGAGACGTTGAACTTCCGTCTCACGCTGGTGACCCCCGGGACCGCCCGGATCGCGAGGAGGAGGCGGTCGAGGTGCCGCCGGTCCGGCGTCGTCACGCTCCCCTCGATGATCGCCGTCCCCCCCGGGCTCGTCCGCGCCTCGATCGACTCGATGTTTGAAGCGGCGTCGGAGATGACCTGCGTGATCTTCGCCAGGATCCCTGGCCGGTCTTCGACCTGGACCTCGAAATCGACGGTGAAGGAGGCGTCCTTGCCGACGTGCCACTCCACCTCGATCTCCCGGCTCGGGTCGAAGAGGAGGTTCTTCACGTTCGGGCAGGCGGCCGAGTGCACCGACACGCCCCGGCCGCGCGTCACGTAGCCCACGATCTCCTCTCCGGGAACGGGCCGGCAGCACTTCGCCAGCGAGGCCAGGAGGTCGTTCTCGCCTCGCACGAGGATCCCCGTCCCGCCGATGGGCAGGATCTTCCGAACGACCTTCCGGAAGGCCTCCGTGCGGGACCCGGACGCCTTCTCGACCCCCGGCTCCGCCAGAGGGAAGAGCTTCTGGACGACGGTCCGAGGAGGGATCTTGCCGTACCCGATCTCGGCGAGGAGGTCGTCGACCCGGGCCACCCCGAGCTCGGGCAGGACCGCGTCGAAGGCCTTCGCGTCGACGAGCTTCCCGAACGAGCGCTTGACCTTCTTCAGCTCCTTCTCGAGGAACCGCCGGCCGATCTCCATCGACTTCTGCTTCTCCTTCGTCTGGAGGAACGCGCGGAGCTTGTTCCGCGCCCGCGAGGTCACGACGAAGGCGAGCCAGTCGCGCGAGGGCTGCCCCGCCGGAGAGGTGAGGATCTCGACGATGTCCCCGTTGACGAGCGGCGTCCGGAGAGGGACGAGCCTCCCGTTGACGCGCGCGCCGACGCACCGGTGGCCGACGTCGGTGTGGATGCGGTAGGCGAAGTCGACCGGCGTCGCCCCGCGCGGGAAGGAGTAGACCGCGCCCTTCGGCGTGAACGTGTAGACCTCGTCGGCGTAGAGGTCCATCTTCAGGGAGGAGAGGAACTCGCGGGGGTTCGCGATGTCCCGCGTCGTCTCGAGGAGCTGGCGGATCGCGGCGATCCCCTGCTCGTCGACGCGGCGGCTTCCCCGCCCCTCCTTGTACTTCCAGTGCGCCGCGATCCCGTGCTCGGCCAGGAGGTCCATCTCCCGCGTCCGAATCTGGATCTCGAAAGGGGGCTCCCCTTCCGGGATGACCGTCGTGTGAAGCGCCTGGTAGAAGTTCTGCTTCGGCATCGCGATGTAGTCCTTGATGCGGCCGGGGACGGGCCGCCAGGCCTGGTGGACGATACCGAGGGCGCTGTAGCAGTCGCGGACCGAGTCGACGAGGACCCGGAACGCGAGGACGTCGTAGAGCTGGTCGAGCGGAATGGACTGCCTCACGAGCTTCTGGCGGATCGACCAGAGCCGCTTCACTCGGCCGCTGACGTCGGCCGGGATGCCGGCCTCCGCGAGGGTCGCGGCGATCGCCGCCCGGAGGGACTCGACGGCGGCGCCCGACGCCTTCATCCGCTCGTCGACCGCGGCCGAGAGCGAGGTGAACTCCTCCGGGTAGAGGTGCCGGAACGAAAGGTCCTCCAGCTCGCCCTTGATGAGCCCCATGCCCAGGCGGTTGGCGAGAGGGGCGTAGATCTCCATCGTCTCGGCCGCGATCGCCCGCCGCTTCTCCTCCCTGAGGTGGGAGAGCGTCCGCATGTTGTGGAGCCTGTCGGCCAGCTTCACGAGGATGACGCGGAGGTCGCCCGTCATCGCGAGGAGCATCTTGCGGAACGTCTCCGCCTGCTGCGCCTCCTTCGAGGTGTAGGCGTACCGGCCGATCTTCGTGACGCCGTCGACGACGTCGGCGACCTCCGGACCGAAGAGGGCGGCGAGGTCCTCCTTCGTCGTCGGGGTGTCCTCGAGGACGTCGTGCAGGAGCCCCGTCGCCACGGAGACCTCGTCGAGCTTCAGCTCGGCGAGGATCATCGCGACGCCGATGGGGTGGACGAGGTAGGGCTCGCCCGAGGATCGGAGCTGGTGCCGGTGCGCCTGGGCCGAGTAGATGTAGGCCCGCCGGAGGAGGTCCTCATCGGCCTCCGGCAGGTAGCTCTCGACCGCGTCGAGGATGTCCTCGAACCTCAGCACGTCCTGATTATGGCGGGTCGGCCTCCCCGGGCGCCCGGCCCGGGGTTCGGGTAACCTCCGCCGGATGTCGGCACCGGCCCCCGTCCCCGCGCCCGCTCCGGACCCCGCCCCCGCCTCCGAGGCCCGAGAGCACCCGGTCCTCCGGGTCCTCGCGGCCCCACGCCGCGGGCTGAGGTCCCTCTACGACTGGACGATGCACTGGGCCGACACGCCCCAGGCCCTCGGCGCCCTCTTCCTCATCGCGGTCGTCGAGTCTTCGGTCTTCCCCATTCCCCCCGACGTCCTCCTCATCGCCATCGTGGCGGCCTCGCCCGGCCTCTGGCTCCGCGCCGCCGCCCTGACGACCATCGGCTCGGTCCTCGGCGCGGCGGGCGGCTACCTCATCGGCCACGCGTTCATGGCGACGGCCGGCCAGGCGATCGTCGACTTCTACGGCGCCCAGCACCACTGGGCCAAGGTCGTCGAGCTCTACACCGGCGAGTGGGGAATCTGGTTCCTTGCGGCTGCGGCGTTCACGCCGATCCCCTTCAAGGTCGCGACCATCGCGGCCGGCGCCACGGGGATGGCCTTCGTCCCCTTCCTTCTCGTGAGCCTCGTCGGGCGCGCCGCGCGCTTCTTCCTCGTGGCGGCCCTCCTGCGCCTCTTCGGCCCGGCCATCCGCAGGACGCTCGAGAGGAACTTCGACCTCGCCGCCCTGGCGTTCCTCGTCCTCCTCGTCGGAGGATTCCTGGTCCTGAAGCTCGCCTGACCCCGGACAGTACGGGACTCTCACGGAGACGCCGATGGTCCTGACGCTCGCCTTCCTCGGGTTCCTGATCCTCCTCAACGGTCTCCTCTCGATGTCGGAGCTCGCGGTCGTGTCGGCGCGGAGAGACCGGCTGAGGGCCCGCGCCTCCTCGGGCAGCCGCGGCGCCGCGGTCGCCCTCGCCCTCGCGGAGAACCCGTCCCGGCTCCTCTCGACGATCCAGATCGGGATCACCCTCGTCGGCGTCGGCGCCGGCGCCTTCGGGGGCGCGACGATCGGGGAGGACCTCGGAGCCGCCCTCGGGAAGCTCCCCCACATGGAGAAGGTCGGGCCGCCCATCGGCTTCGGCTTCGTCGTCGCCGTCATCACGGTCCTTTCCCTCGTCGTCGGGGAGCTGATTCCCAAGCGCGTCGCCCTCGTCTCGCCGGAAGCGATCGCCTCCGCCGCGGCGCCGGCCCTCGACCTCCTCGCCCGCGCCTTCGGGCCCGTCGAGCGCGTCCTCACCGCCGTCACCGAGGCGTCGGTGCGCCTCCTGCGGCTCGACGCCTCGGCGGAGCCCGCGGTCACCGAGGAGGAGATCCGGAGCCTCGTCGGGCGCGGGGCGGAGCTGGGCGTTCTCGAGGAGTCGGAGCAGGAGATGGTCGAAGCCGTACTCAGGCTGGGCGACCGGTCCATCGACTCGCTGATGACTCCCCGCAGGGAAGTGGTCTGGATCGACGCCGACGCGCCCATGGAGAGGGTCCGCGCCCTGGTGGCGGCCTCGCCGCACGGCCGGTATCCCGTCGCCGCGAAGGACCTCGACGAGCCCGTCGGCCTGGTCGAGACGACCGACCTCCTCGCCCAGCTCCTGCAGCACGGCCGCATCGACCTCCGGGCCGCCGCGCGGCCTCCCCTCCTCCTTCCCGAGAGCCTTCCGGCGCTCGCCGCTCTCGAGCAGCTGCGCGAGGCCCGGATCGCGGCGGCCCTGGTCGTCGACGAGCACGGGTCGGTCCGGGGGCTCGTGACGAGGAGCGACCTCTCGGAGGCGATTCTCGGGGAGTTCCCCGATCCCGGCGAGGAAGCGTCCGCGACCCGGCGCGACGACGGCTCGTGGCTCTTCGACGGCGACGTGCCGATCGAGGACGTCGAGGAGGCCCTCGGCGCGGCGAACCTCGGCGATCCGGACGGGGAGACCTACGAGACCGTCGCCGGCCTCGTCCTGCACCGTCTCGGTCGGATTCCGCGGGCGGGGCAGTCGGTCACGCACCGCGGCTTCAGGTTCGAGGTCGTCGACATGGACGGCCACCGCGTCGACAAGGTCCTCGTCTCGGCGATCCCCGCGTAGCCGGCCGGGGGCTCCCGGCCCGGCCTCAGCCCTCCCGCTCGTCCGGACGCTGCGGAAGGACGAGCGAGAGGCCGATGGACGCCGCCAGGAGCGCGGCGATGATCCCGAGCGACCAGGCGATCGGGAACTTCCCGCCGAAGGCCTCGTTCAGCCACGCCATCTTCAGGCCCACGAAGACGAGGACGAGGCCGAGGCCGTACTTGAGGAGGTGGAACTTCCCGACCGCGCCCGCCAGGAGGAAGAAGAGCGCGCGCAGGCCGAGGATGGCGCAGATGTTCGACGTGAAGACGATCAGGGGCTCGCGCGTGATCGCGAAGATCGCGGGGACCGAGTCGATCGCGAAGACGACGTCGGAGACCTCGATGAAGGCGAGGGCGAGAAGGAGCGGCGTCCCGAGGAGGCGCCCGTACTCGCGGGCGAAGAGGTGGGGGCCGTGCAGCTCGTGCGTGAGCGGGATCCAGCGTTTCAGCGCCTTCAGGACGACGTTGTCGGCCGGGTCGACCGGCTTGTCGGGGCCGAAGATGATCTTGACGCCCGTGACGACGAGGAAAGCGCCGAAGACGTACATGACCCAGTGGAACTGGAGGAGGAGCGCCCCGAGGGCGATGAAGACCGCCCGGAAGACGAGCGCCCCGATGATCCCCCAGTAGAGGACCCGGTGCTGGTAGGCGGCGGGAACGCCGAAGAAGCCGAAGAGGACGACGAAGACGAAGATGTTGTCGACCGAGAGCGCCTTCTCGACGACGTAGCCCGTCAGGTACTCGAGAAAGACCTGCCTCGCCGCCGCATCGGGGACGAACCCGGGTATCGCGAGGAGGCGAGCGTCCCCGGCGAAGCGCATCGAGGACCAGAAGTAGAGGACGGCCCCGACGCACATCGCCACGAAGACCCAGACGACGCTCCAGGCCGCGGCCTCTCTGAAGCCCACTGCGTGCGCCTTCCGGTGGAAGACGCCCAGGTCGAGGGCGAGCATCCCGAGAACGAAGAGGACGAAGACCCCGTAGACCCACCACGTCTCGGAGAAGGGGTAGAGGGAGACGGTCGGCATCGGGGTCCTTCAGCGAACGCGGGGAGAGGCGGGCGACGGCCCCGCCGGGGTCGCGCGCACGCGCGCGACCCCGGGGCGGGACCCGGTTCGTCAGCGGCCCTTCGCGACGGCCTTGCCCGACTTCGGGACGTCGGGAACGGAGGCGGGGTGCAGGGCCGCGCGCTTCGCCTTCCAGGTCTCCCAGTTCACGACCCAGGGAGCGGCGATGAAGATCGTCGAGTAGGCGCCGATGAACATGCCGACGAAGAGGACGAACGAGAAGCCGCGGATCACCTCGCCGCCGAAGAAGAAGAGGGCCGCGACCGTGAGGAACGTCAGGAACGCCGTCAGGAACGTCCGGGAGAGCGTCTCGTTGATCGAGCGGTTCACCAGGAGCGCCAGGGGCTCCTTCTTCGGCTTCTCGAGGTTCTCGCGGATCCGGTCGTAGATGACGACCGTGTCGTTGGCCGAATAGCCGATCAGCGTGAGGAACGCGGCGACGACGGTGAGCGAGATCTCTACGCCGAAGATGGCGCAGAGGCCGAGCGCGATCCAGGCGTCGTGGATCAGGGCGAGGACGACGCCGGTGCCGTAGGAGATGGACCGGAACCGGAACCAGACGTAGAGGAGGATCGCCGCCCACGAGAGGACGACGGCCCAGGTCCCCTTCCTCCTGAGGTCCTTCCCGACCGCCGGCCCGACGGACTCGGCGCTGATGAGCGTGATCGGACCCGCGACCGTCTCCTCCTTCAGCCAGGAGGCGACGGCCGGAGAGATCCCGGGCGTCGCGGCCGCGGCCTCGACGCTCGCGAAGAGGCCCGTCTCGGAACGCTGCGCGATGATCGCCTGCGCGATCCGGTCGTACTCGACGCCCGGGTTCGCCTCGGCGCGTCCGGCCATCTTCTCCGGGTCGTCCTGCTGGAGCTTGGCGGAGAGCGGGTCGGCGCCGTTCAGGTTCAGGTCGAAGACGCCCGGCTCGAGGCCCTTCGGGAAGAGGGCCCGCGTGAGGGCCGGTGTCACCTCGCCGGAGATGTCGCGCCCTTCCTTCGCCTCCATCGGGACCCGGAGGAGGACCTGGTTCTTCTCGGCCTTGTCGTAGCGCTGGACCGACGTGACGGGGACGCTCGCCCCCTCCACGATCTTGCGGATCTGGTCCTCGTCGGGCTTCTGCTGGAACGCGTAGACGATCTGGGCGCCACCGGTGAAGTCGACGCCCCAGTTCAGGCCCTTGGTCGCGATCGCGCCCGCCGAGACCAGCGCGGCGAGGATCGAGCCGATGACGAAGGGCTTCTGGAGCTTGATGAAGTCGAATTTGGGGTTCTGGAGCAGCCTCACGGGTCCCCTCAGATCGAGATGGTCTCGACCTTCTCCTTCGACCCGTAGATGAGGTCGAAGAGGAGGCGCGAGACGAAGACGGCGGTGAACATGGAGGCACAGAGGCCGATGACGAGCGTCACGGCGAAGCCCTTGACGGGGCCCGTGCCGAACTGGAAGAGGAAGGCCGCCGCCGCGATGGTCGTCAGGTTCGAGTCGATGATCGCGCTGAGCGCCTTCTTGAAGCCGGTGTCGATCGCCGCCTTCCCGCCCTTGCCGGCGTCGAGCTCCTCGCGGATCCGCTCGAAGATCAGGACGTTGGCGTCGACCGCCATGCCGATCGTCAGGATGAAGCCCGCGATGCCCGGGAGGGTGAGCGTGGCGTTGATCCAGGCCATCCCGCCGAGGAGGATGATCGCGTTCATCGTCAGGGCGAGGACCGCGTTGATCCCGGCCAGGTTGTAGTAGACGACGACGGCGAAGAAGACGAGGGCCATCCCGATCAGCGAGGCAAGGACGCCCTGCCGGATCGAGTCGAGCCCGAGGGACGGGCCGACGGTCCGCTCCTCGAGGATGACGAGCTGCGCCGGGAGCGCGCCGGACCGGAGGACGAGCGACAGCGCGTCGGCCCGTTCCGCGGTGAAGTTCCCCTCGATGATGCCGTTGTCGGTGATCTGGCTCTTGATGTTCGGGGCCGACTGGACCCTCTTGTCGAGGACGATCGCGAGCTGGCGGCCCACGTTGTCGCCGGTGACCCGGCCGAACTTCTCGGCGCCCGGCGCGTTGAGGAAGAACTCGACGGCCGGCTGGTTGAACTTGTCCTGTCCCACCCGGGCGTTCTTCAGGTCGCGCCCGGTGACCGCCGCGGCCCTCTCGAGGACGTAGTAGACCGTCGTGCGGGTCCGGGCCTCGGTGTCCTCGGACATCCCCTCGACGAGCTCGAGGTTCGCCGGGATGGTGCCGCCGTAGGCGGCCGCCGCGGCCTCGGGCGAGGAGTACGGGCCGCCCTTCAGATCGACGATCTTCAGCTCGAGGAGGCCCGTCGTGCCGATGATGTCCTTGACGCGGGCGGGGTCGTCGACGCCGGGGAGCTGGATGACGATCCGGTCGGTCCCCTGGGGCTGGATCGCCGGCTCGGCGACGCCGAGGGCGTCGACCCGGTTGCGGATCGTCTCGACGGCCTGCCGGAGGGTCTGCGCCTCGATCTCCATCCGTGCCGGGTCGCGGAAGGTGACGCGCATCTCGCGCCCGCTCTGGTCCGCGGCCCAGTCCGTGGGCGAGAGGGCCGACTTGACGAGGTCGGAGACGGCGGACGGGCTGACACCCTCCCCCATCGTGATCGTGAACCCCTCGCCGGTCGCCGGGTTCACGGTGCCGAGGGTCACGCCTCGCTTGCCGGCCTCGGTCTTCAGGTGCTCGGCCGCGTCGTTCGCCTCGGCCCGGAGGGCGTCCTCGGCCTTCACCTGCATGACAAGGTGGATGCCGCCCCGCAGGTCCAGCCCGAGCTTCAGCCCGTTCTTCAGGACGTCGCTGATCGTCGGGTTCGGGGGGGCGGTCGGGTTCTTCTTGAGGGCCTCGCGGCCCCGGTACACGTAGGCCGCGACGGATCCGATGAGGACGACCAGCGTCACGGCGAGACGCCAGCCTGTGGGCCTTTTCACGAAACGCAACCTCCGAAGGCGGACCGACCCGGATCAGGGGGCAGCCGCCTCCCGAAGCCCGGTATCCCCGTCTTGAATCGGCCCGGTTCGCCCGGGCCAAGGCGCGGAGTCTATTCGCCGCCCGCCGGCGGCGTCAATTCCGCTACCGGACCCGCTACCGGACCCGCTCCCGTAGCCGCGCCGCGCCGACCGGGCAGGCGGACCCGGCGAACGCGGGCGGCCGCGGCGGACGGCAGCGAGGCGATCCACCTCTCGTGCCGCTCCTCGTGGCAGGAGACGAGGAGGGCCGGGCGGTCTGGCACCACGTCCTCGAGGAGGAACCCGAGCACGGCGGCGAAGCGCTCGTCGTCGGTGCCGACGAGGGGGTCGTCGAGGAGGAGCGGCAGCCCCCGGGGCCCCGTCCCCAGGTGGCGGAGCGCCGCGAGCCGCGCCACGAGGTGGAGCTGCTCCCGGGCGCCCGTCGAGACCGACGCCGCGAGGTCGGCTCGCGTGACCGGCCGGCCACCGCGGGCGACGACCGTGACGGACAGGTCCTCGCCGAACTCCATCGCCTCGTACGGAAGCCGACAGGCGGCCAGGATCTCCCTGGAGGCCCGGGCGAGGCCCGTCCGGAAGTCCCCGTAGGTCGTCGTCGCCGCCGCGGAAAGGACCTCCCGGGCGGCGTCGAGCGCGTCGCGGTAGAGGAGCGCCCGCTCTCGGGCCGTCTCCGCGAGAACGAGCTGCTCCTCCGCCTCGCGGGCGCGCCCGCCCCCCTCGAACGCCTTCTGGGCGAGCTCCTTCTCCGCGTCCTGCCGCTCCTCCTCCAGGAGCGCCGCCTTCTGCCGCGCGCTCTCCGCCACCCGGCGCGCCGCCTCAGGCTCCGGGGCCACGGTCAGGTCGGAAAGCGAGGCCCCGAGCTGCAGGAGGCGGGCCTCGACCTCGGCCTCGAGATGAGCGACGCGGACGGCGAGGGACCCGTCGGAATCCACCGAGGGCGGCCGGGAGAGCGCCGGGAGCTCGATCTCGAGGATCTCCCTCCAGCGGGCGGCGCGCGCCCTTCCCGCCTCGACGACGAGGAACGCCTCCGCGAACGAGAGCCCCGGCGGGACCGACAGCCGCACGAGCAGCTCCCCGATCCTCTCCTCCAGCCCGGCGAGGTCCTCCTGCTCCTCCCGAAGCCGCGACTCTTCGCGGGCGGCCGCCTCCTCCCGGGCCGTCACGGCGTGATCGGCCCTCTCGAGGTCGGCCAGCAGGTGAAGGAGCCGGCGGGCCTCGTCGGGAGACGGCAGCCCTTCGGCGATGCCGAGGGAAGGCCGGAACGGCTCGAGGTCCTTCTCCGCCGCGTCGAGCCTCTCCCCCGCGGCGTGGAGCCTCACCCGCTTCTCGACCAGCCGCTGCCGCTTCTCGTCGGCGGCGCGGGCTCGCCTCTGGGCCTTGACGAGGGCCGCCGCGTCCCTGAAACCCGCCGCGCGCGCGACCTGCTCGAGGCGGAGCCTCAGGTCCGAGAGGCGCCGCCGCGTCTCCTGCGCCTCGGTCCGGGCGGCGGCCTCCTCTTCCCTGGAGCGGGCTTCGTCGTCGCGCCGGTGGCCGTCGCCCCTCGCCCAGGCGACGCCTCCGTAGGCGGCGAGGACGAGGGCGAAGACGGCGAGCGTCAGGACGAGCGGGTCGTCCGGCCGGCCCCTCTTCAGGAGCGCTCCGGCGACGACCGGCACGAACACGGCCGCGGCCACGACGAGCGCCCGCGCCCGGCGCACGAGGACCTGCCGTTCTCCGGCCGCGATCGCGGCCCGGGCTCCCGCGTCGGCCACCCGCCGGTCGAGCTGGACGCCCGCGAGCTCCAGAGCCTGCCGGTCTTCTTCGGCGGAGGCGACGAGCTCCCGCTCGGGCCCGGCGAGCCCCTCGAGGCGCTTCAGGTCCTCGGCGAGCCCCTCGCGCCGAAGGTCCTCCCACTCCGCCTCGAGCGCCTCCTCTGCGGCCGCCGCCTCGCCCGAGGCCGCGACGGCGCCGTCGAGCAGCGTCCTCAGGCGGTCCCGAGCCTCCGGCGGCAGCTCGGCGAGCCCCCCCGCACGGCGACGCCGGTCGCGGTCCTCCGCGGCCGCCGCCCTCCGCTCGGCCGCGAGGGCCGTCTTCGCCGCCGCGAGCGCCTCTGGTCTCGAGCCTCGCGCGCCCCGCAGCGCGTCGAGGGCGGCGAGGGGCTCGGGGGCGAAGAGCTCCGCCTCCCGCTCCAGCCGCCCGGCCTCGGCCTCCAGCTCGGCGCGCCTCCGCGCTTCGGCCTCCCGCCGTTCCATCTCGGCGGCGAGGCTGCGGCGCTCGCTCTCCACGACGGCCACCTCGGCGAGCTCGGCCGCGCGGCGGGCCGCGTCCTGCTCCGAGGTCAGCCGTGCCAGCCGGACGGCGGCCTCCACGGCGGCCTCCCGCGCCTTCGCGAGCCGCGCCACCTCGGCACGCTTCTCCTCGACCCGGCGGCCGGAACGCACGGCCTCCGTCTCCACGGACACCTGCGCGCCCGTCGTGGCCTCGGGCATCCGGGTTCGCGCCGCCTCGAGGAGCCGCAGCGCCCTCACGACGCTCGCTTCCCCCCCTCCCGAGTCGGCGATGCGGGCCAGCTCGACCGTCAGGGAGGCGTCGAGGGCGTCTCCGTCGAGGACGTTCTGGCCGACGTAGGCCGTCGTTCGAAAGAGGGGCTCCGTCAGCCCCGTCAGCTTCTCTCCGACGGCGTCGCGGCCCCCGGGCCGGAGGAAGTCCGCCGTCCGGTCCTCGCCCCTGTCGCGGTCGACGACGCGGAGCGTCCCGGCGTCGAAGTCCCGCTCCACCGTGTACCGGCTGTTGCCCGTCGCGACCTCGAGGCGCAGCCGGGTCGGCGCCCCGCTCCTGGGCTTTCGGGCCTCGCGCGACCTTCCACCGGCGGCCCGCCCTTTCGGCAGGCCGTACAGGGCTGCGACGATCGCCTCGCAGAGGGTCGACTTCCCCGACTCGTTCGGCTCCAGGACGAGCAGGAGCTCCCCCTCGCCCCAGGCGAGGTCCACTCCCTCGAGCGGCCCGAATCCGTCGACGACGAGCCGTTCGACCCTCAGACATCCTCCAGCGGGGGCGGAGCAGGCAGGCGGCCGAGGAGAGCTTCCCGGCCCAGGGCGAGGGCGAGCTCGGCAACCCGCCGCGACCGGGCGTCCCCTGCCGCGGCGAGCCGGGCCTCCATCTCGAGGGCGAAACGGCCCTCGGCCGTCGACCGGTCGGCGCGCCCGTCGACCTCCTGCGCCGTGCGGTCGCGCAGGACGAGGTGCGCGACGAGGCCCTTCAGGTCGGCCAGCGCCTGCGCGGCGCGCGTCCCGGCCGGGGTGCGGCCGCGCACGGTGACCCGGACCAGGTCCGATGGCGTCGCGCCGGCCTCCAGGAGCAGGGCGAGCGCCGCTTCCCGAAGGGCGTCGGCGTCCCTCCCGCCGGCCTCGAGGACGAGGTCGAGCACCTGGCGCGCGTCGGCGGGGATCGTCTCGACCCGAGGCGGCGCCCCGTCCTCGAGCGTCACCTTGAGGAAGGCCCTCGGCCCGGTCTCGTCCAGCCCCCGGCCGGTCGGCGACCCGCTGTAGGCGCCGGCCGGGCTCCCGTCCTCCCGTCCGACGACCTCGAAGGCGTGGTGGTGCCCGAGGGCGGCCCACGAGAAGCCCGCCCCGCAGAGCTCCTCCGCAGAGAACGGCGCGGTGACCTTGGACCCGGAGGGTGCGTCCGGCCCGCGGTAGCTCTCGAGGGAGCCGTGCAGCATCAGGAGAGCCCAGCGTGCGTCCGGCCTCGGCGGCGGCGGGGCGAGCGGCCGCCTCGCCTCGAGGAGCGGCGAAAGGAAGGCCCGGCCGGTCACGGTCGCGTCCTCCCGTCCGGGGACGGGGAGGGCGCTCCAGTCCGCGCTCCGGAAGACGAAGACGTTCCCGGGCCAGGAAGGCAGGCCGAGCGCTCCGAGGAACGTCTCGTCGTAGAAGCCTCCGGGCCCGGCGAAATCGTGGTTCCCCGGGGCTACGAAGACCGGAACGGGATCCAGTGCGCCGAGTGCTTCCACGAGCCTCCGGAGGAGGGCGGGCGGGACGTTCTCGGCGTCCCAGAGGTCGCCCGGAAGGAGGACGACGTCGGGCCGGCAGCTCCGGGCGGCCCCGAGGAGGCGCTCCGGCGCGGAGTCCACCTCCTCGCGACGCTTCGCGCGGAACTCCTCCGGGAACGCGAGGCCCCGTCCCGCGAGGGCCGACCCGACGTGCCAGTCGGAGGATTGCAGCAGGACGAGAGGCGCCACGGCGATGGCGGTCGGGCGCCGCGCGGCCTCAGGCCGCGCCGCCCTGGTCCTTGCCCGCCTCCGTGTCGGCGATGACCGCGGTGATGGCGCTCTTGGCCATCTTCACCTTCACCGTGTCGGCGATCTTCACCCAGGCGATCGCGTCCTCGACCTGGGAGACCGTGCCGTAGATCCCGCCCGAGGTCATCACGCGGTCGCCCTTCTTCAGCTGCGAGAGCATCTCCTTCGTCTTCTTCTGCTGCTTCCTCATCGGGGCGAGGAGGACGAAGTAGAAGACGACGAAGATGAGGAGGAACGGGACCATCTGGAGCAGGCCGTCCTTCATCGACGGAGCCCCTTCGGCGGCCTGCAGGAGGGAGATCGGATTCATTTCGCGTCCTTCCCGAAATCGAGGCGAAGCGCGGCTTCTGCCGCGAACGCCTCGTAGCGTCGTGCCGCGAGAGCCTCACGGATTCCCCTCATCAAGTCAAGGACGGCCGTCAGGTTGTGGACCGTCAGCAGCGTCGCCGCCGTCGGCTCGCCGAGGGCGAAGAGGTGTCGCAGGTAGGCTCGCGAAGCCGTGCGGCAGGTGGGGCAGGCGCATGCCGGGTCCACGGGGCCCGCGTCGGAGCGATACCTCGCCTGCTTGATCACGACGGTCCCTTCCGAGGTGTACGCGAGCCCGTGGCGGGCCGCGCGCGTCGGGAGGACGCAGTCGAAGAGGTCGAACCCGTTCGCGACGGCGTGGAGGATGTCGAGCGGGTGCCCGACACCCATGAGGTAGTGCGGGCGCCCGGCGGGCAGAAGCGGACCCGTCGCCTCGACGACGGCCCTCATCTCCTCCTTCGGCTCGCCGACCGAGACCCCGCCGCAGGCGATCCCCTCGAACCCCTCCCCGGCGACCGCCTCCGCGCTCGTTCGCCGGAGGTCGGGGAACATCCCCCCCTGGACGATCCCGAACTGCGCGCCCCGCTCCCCGTCTCCGCGGGCGGCGAGGAACGCCTCTCGGCCCCTCCGCGCCCAGCGGTGGGTCAGCTCCATCGAGCGCGCCGCCTGCTCGCGGGTCGCCGGGTACGGCGTGCACTCGTCGAGGGCCATCGCGACGTCCACCCCGAAGTCCCGGGCCTGCAGCTCCGCGGCCCGCTCGGGCGTCAGGAGGTGAGCGCTGCCGTCGATGTGGCTCCGGAAGAGGACTCCCTCTTCCGTGATCTTGCGGTTCGCGGCCAGGGACATGACCTGGAACCCGCCGGAATCGGTCAGGATAGGCTTCTCCCAGCCGACGAAACGGTGGAGTCCCCCCATCTCGCGGACCAGGTCCCCCCCGGGCCGCAGCATCAGGTGGTAGGTGTTCGCCAGGACGATCTCGGCCCCCGCCCCCACGACGTCGCTCCACCGGGCGGCCTTCACCGTCCCCGCCGTGCCGACGGGCATGAACGCGGGCGTCTCGACCGTGCCGTGGTCGAGGGTCAGGCGCCCCCGCCGGGCGGCACCGTCGAAGGAGAGGAGATCGAACTTCAGCACGCAGGGTTCCGTTCCGGGCGCGTCGCGGGGGAGCCGTTCACGACGCGAGTGTAAGGGGCGAAAGGACGGGCGCCGGAACGGGCGCCGGAACGCGTTGACCGACCTTGGACCCGATGCTATGTTCCGGCGTCTTTTTTGAGGGAGCGAATGCCCGATCTCGGCCAGAAACACGAGTGCTTCCGCTGCGGGACGAAGTTCTACGACCTGAAGAGAACGCCCGTCCTCTGTCCCAAGTGCGGAGCCGACCAGAAGGACGCGCCGCCGCGCGACACGTCGCCGGCCGCGCTCATCGCCGCCCGGCGCGCCAAGCGCGACGAGTTCGCCGACCCGGACCTCTTCGAGCGCAACCGCGACGAGGAAGACATCGGGATCGAGCCCGAGGACCCGGCCGCCAAGTCCGCCCTCGACGACGAGGAGCTGCCGCTCGGCGAGGGGCCCAGCCTCGAGGCGGGCGACGCGGGGAGCGAAGACGACTACTGAGGACCCGGTCGAGATCGCCATCGGCCTCGGCGGGAACCTCGGGTCGCCGCGGCTCGCGTTCGCCCGCGCCCTCCGGAGTCTCTCGCCGCACTTCGAGGACGTCGTCCTCTCTCCGCTCTACCGGACGGAGCCGGTGGGCGGCCCCGGGCAGCCCGACTACCTGAACGCCGTCGCGACCGGCCGGACCCGCCTGCCTGCCCGGGAGCTGCTCGCCCTTCTCGGACGCCTCGAGGCCGAGGCGGACCGCGATCCGCTCGGCGAGAGGAACGGTCCCCGGACGCTCGACCTCGACCTCCTCCTCTACGGGGACCAGGTCATCGTGCTCCCGGACCTCGTCGTCCCCCACCCCCGCCTCGCGGCGCGCCGGTTCGTCCTCGCGCCGCTGGCCGACCTGATGCCGGACCGCGTCGTCCCCGGGACCGGGCGCACCGTCGCGAGCCTACTCTCCGCGGCTCCGCCGGCCCGGGTCGAACGGCTCGACGGGCCCCTCTCCTGAGCCTCAGGCAGGGCCGGCGCCGCCGGGCGCTCCCGGAGGCGGCGTGCGCGGCTCGAACCGGAGCTGCTCGCCGGCGAGCGTGACCCTCGTGAAGGCGGGGACCGACGTCGTCAGCCAGACGCTTCCGCCGATGACGCTCCCGCGCCCGATGACGGTCGCCCCCCCCAGGATCGTCGCGCCCGCGTAGATGACGACGTCGTCCTCCACGGTCGGGTGGCGCTTGACGCCCCGGATCAGCTCGCCGTGCTCGTTCTTCGGGAACGAGAGCGCCCCGAGCGTCACGCCCTGGTAGATCTTCACCCGGTCGCCGATCGTCGTCGTCTCCCCGATGACCACGCCCGTTCCGTGGTCGATGAAGAACGAGCGGCCGATCGTGGCCCCCGGGTGGATGTCGACGCCCGTCTCGTTGTGCGCGAACTCGGTCATGATCCGTGGGATCAGCCGGACCCCCAGCCGGTGGAGCTCGTGGGCGATCCGGTACGTGAAGGCCGCCTTGACGCCCGGGTACGCGAGGATCAGCTCGTCGAAGCCCTGGGCCGCCGGGTCGCCGTCGTACGCGGCCTGGACGTCCTCGGCGACCCGGTCGGACACGTCGGGGAGCCGCTCGAAGAGCTCCGTGACGACCTCCCGCGCGTGCTTGCGCGCCGCCGGGCGCCCCTCCCGCTCCTCCAGCGCCCGCTCCACCTCGGCGGAGAGCCGCAGGTGAATCCGGAAAAGGACGTCGCCGAGGTGGTCCCGGAGGTTGTCGCGGTAGAGGACCGTGTCGCCGAAGTAGCCGGGGTAGATCACCTCCTGGAAGAGGCGGATGATCTCGATGATCTCCTTCTTCTGAGGGCGCGCGGGCGCGTCGACTGCCGAGAGCTGGGGCCGGCTCTCCGAGGCGGCGACGACGCGCGAGATCGCGCTGCGGATCCTCTCCTTCATCGCGCTCACCTGCCGGCCCACGCGGCGAGGAGCGTTCGGGCGTCCTCCTGGGCCCGCGCGTCCTCCACCGCGAGCGAGGCCGTCGGCGTGTCCTCGACGAGCTCCTCGAGCATTCGCCTCGCCTCGGGCCGCTTCTCCTTCTCGTAGTCCCAGAGGGCCTCGGCGAGGTAGAGACGGTTGACGAAGTTCCGGGGAGCGGTCCGCGCCGCCTCGCGGAGGTTCTTGAGCGCCTCGCCGCGGGAAGCCCACCCCGTAACGAACGGAATCGACGGGGTCTGGTGGTGGAGCCGGCCCAGGACGCGATACCCCCCCCCTTCGTCGAAGCCGGGGTCGAGCCGGATGACGGCCTCGGCGTAGTCGCGGATCTTCGCCGCCGCACCCTGCCGCGCCGCAGCCGTCTTCCCGAAGACGAGCGCCCACTTCCCCCAGTTCACCGCCGCCCAGAGGAAGCAGGGTGTCACCTCGGCGCGCCCCTTCACGAACGGGACGAGCTCCACGGGCGTCGCCTTCGCGAGGTCCCTGCCGGCCAAAGCCCCCGCCTCCTTCCGGATGAGCTCGAGCGTGGATTCTCCGAGCCGCTTCCCCTCTTCGAAGACGTCCCTCTTCGCCGCGTTCCCCTCCGTGGCGTGCTCGCCCTGGAAGTAGAGGGCCCGCATGAGCTTCCAGCGGGCCTCGAGCGAGCCCGGGTCGGCGGCCAGGGCGCTGCGGCCCGCCGCGAGCACCGGGGACACCGATTCGGGCCTCGCCCTCCCGCCGGCGGCGCCCTGCGACCGGAGGGCCCACGCGGCGTCGAGCGCCCCGGCAGCCGCCGACTCCCCGGCGCCCGGGGCCGGCGGTGCGACGAGCAGGGGCAGAGGAAGCAGAACCGGCAGGACGAGCCGAGTCACGGGGTTCATGTGCGGATCTTACGGTTGTGGCCCCCTTCGCTGACAGCCGCCCGGACCCCCGGCGACCCGAAGGTAGAATGGCACCCTTCTTGCGGACGGACTCCGGGTCCGCATGGTGAGGTGTCTCAATGGCTGACGTCCCGACGAAACCCGAGGGGACCGCTCCCCCGGCCCTCCAGTTCTCCATGGACGACGCGGTCGCGAGCGGGGTCTACGCGAACTTCGTCAACATCATCCACAACCCCGCGGAGTTCGTCTTCGACTTCGCGCGGGTCGTTCCGGGCCGGTCGGACGTCAGGATCCTCTCCCGAATCCTGACGACCCCCGTACACGCCAAGCAGCTCCTCAACGCGCTGGCCCAGAACATCGCCATCTACGAGAAGAGCTTCGGGGCGATCCGCGTCGACTTCGAGCCGCCCCGGCCCGACGCCGCGACGCCCGTCCGACCGAACTGACCGACGACCGCCGAAAGGAAGAAATGCGCCCGAACCTCCGATTCGTCGCCGCCGCGCTCCTCGCCACCCTCCCCCTCGCGGCCACGGCCGCACCCCCCGCCCCCTCGCCCGACACGCTCCCGATCTACGACACGACCAGCATCGGCTCCCTCGCGGTCGAGGCCGCCTCGAAGGCGGCCATCGAATCGGGGCGACGGCTCTTCGTCAACTTCGGGACGAACGACTGCGTTCCCTGCCGCGTCGTCAACGAGGCGATCTACGAGGAGCCCTTCCAGACGGCGTTCTTCGGCGAGTTCGTGCCCGTCTTCGTCGACGTCAGCCCGGGCTCGCCCAACGAGGCGCTGCTCACGCGCTACGGCGTCGACGCGTCGAAGGGCCTGCCGGCGATCGTCCTCTCCGACGCCCAGATGCGGGTCTCCGAGGTGACGAAGGAAGGGGAGGTCGCGGCGGCCGGGACGAAGGGCAAGGAAGCCGTCCGGGAGTGGCTCCTGAAGAGGTTCAGCCGGAAGGAGGATTAGCGCCGGCCTTCTCGTCGCGCCGGGTCCGGAGTCCGCCTAGCGGCCTGCGGCGGCCAGGCTGCCGAGGCTGGCCTGCTGGGCCTCGAGCTTGGCGATCAGCGCGGCGCGCCGCGCGGCGTCGAGGTTCTCCGACCCGGCCCTCAGGATCGCGGGGTTGCCGTCGATCGACCGGCGGAAGAGAAAGTCCTGGACCGCCTTGGCGTCGATCTTCGTCGTCGTCCGGAGAAGCCCGGCCACCTCGGTAACGAGGACCGGGTGCTCTTCGTTGAGGAGGATCTCGCAGAGGTCGAGCGCGAGCGCAGCGTCGCGACGCCCCTCGCTCACGAGCCCCGACGCCGCGAGGAGCGCGAGGCGCTTGCGCCCGACGCTCCGAAGGCGCGCCCACTTCCGCACGGTGGCGATCTTGGCGGGATCGAGCGCGAGCGCAGGGGCCGCGACCCGGGCTCCCAGCGCCTCGGCGACCTCGAGGTCGTCGGCGACGCCGCTCCACTTGTCCATTCGGAGGAGGAGCGACGGGTCGAAGTCCTTCCGGAACCTCTCGAGGAGGTCGATCGCCACCAGGATCTCTTCCTTGACCTTCCGGCCGGCCGCGCCGTCGAGGAGGTCGGCGCACAGCGGGTAGTCGAGCGTCGCCCTGTGGCGCACCGCGACCTCGCGCGCGATCGTCTTCAGGCTGCTCGCCCGGACCCCGACGGACTTCAGGGGGCTCTTCTCGCCGGCGGCGGGACGCGCCTTCTCCTCCGCCTTCTCGTCGAGGGAGGTGCGGATCTCCTTGAGGATCGATGCGACTGCTGGGGAAGTGATCTTGGCCATACGCGAACGCCGTGGGAGTTTATCACGCCGGAGCCCCCGCGGACGACCCCGGCGCACACCCGCAACGCCTTGGCCCGGATCCTGCCCGCGGCGATCCTACACCGTGCCGTTCGCCGCGCAAGCCGTCTCCGGTGCTTCCGGCTTGCCCCCTCCGGGACCCTCCACGGCCTCGATCCGCCCCCCTCCCACGAGGAGCTCCGGCCTGTCCGGGTCGTAGAAGACGGCCGCCTGGCCCGGGGCCGCCGCCCTGACCGGCTCGTCGAAGACCAGCCGTGCCCCGCCCCCGCGCCTCACCCCGACCACGTCGGGCTCGAGGCACGCCGGGACGTCGGGGTGCCGGGACCTGATCCGGGCCAGGACCCTGAGGGACCTCCCCGCGGCCGGCGCGAGGAGGTTCACGTTCCTGAGGCGAAGCTCGCGCGACAGGACCTCGCCGTCGCCCCCGACGACGAGACGCCCCTCACCCGCCCGGATGCCGACGACGTAGAGCGGCTCGCCCGCCGCGACGCCCAGGCCCCGCCTCTGGCCGACGGTGAAACCCATCGTCCCCTCGTGGGCGCCCAGCTCGGTGCCATCGGTCCGTACGACGCGCCCGGGGCTCGCCGCCGGATGCCCAGGCAGGGCGAAGCCGAGCGCCTCGGCCTCCTTGCGAATGAACCCCGCGGGGCCGTCTCCGGCCGCCACGAAGCAGATCTCCTGGGAATCCGGCTTGTCCCAGTTGGGAAGCCCCGCCTCCCGGGCGATCTCACGCACCTCCGATTTCGTCAGCTCCCCGAGGGGGAAGCGGGCCCCGGCGAGCTGCTCCGGCGTGAGGTCGTAGAGGAAGTACGACTGGTCCTTCGCCGGATCTCGTCCCTTCAGCAGTCGCGCCTCGCCCGTGGCGGGGTCGGTCTCGATGCGCGCGTAGTGGCCTGTGGCGACCGCCTCGCAGCCGAGGGCCCGCGCGCGGCGGAAGAGGGAGTCGAACTTCACGTCGGTGTTGCAGGCGAGGCACGGCACAGGGGTCTCGCCCGCGAGGTAAGAGGCCACGAAGGGCTTCACGACGGTCTCGAGAAACCGCTCGCGAAGGTCGAGGGTGTAGTGCGGGATCCCGATCGTCTCCGCCGCCCGCCGCGCCGTCCGGAGGTCGTCGAGCGTGCAGCAGCGCCCTTCCCCTGAGCCCGAACCGTCCCGGTCGTGGTCCCAGAGATGCATGGAGACCCCGATGACGGAGAGCCCCTGCCTGGCGAGGAGGAGGGCGGCGACCGACGAGTCGACGCCTCCCGACATGGCGACCGCGATCCGCATAGACTTCGGAGTTTACGTTCCGGGGCGTCGCCGCCCCCTGGAGGTCTCGATGAGTCGTCCGACCCCCCTCTCGTCCGGCGAGATCGCCGAGCGCCTTGAGTCCCTCCCCGGGTGGTCCCACGCCGACGGAGCCCTCCGGCGCGAATTCGTCTTCCCCGGGTTCCCGGAGGCTTTCGGGTTCATGACACAGGTCGCGCTCGCGGCCGAGAAGATGGACCACCACCCCGACTGGTCGAACGTCTGGAACCGGGTCTGCGTGTCCCTTCGGACCCACGACGCGGGAGGCGTCACCGAGCTCGACTTCCGGCTCGCCGACGTGATGCAACGCCTGATGAAAAATGGGGAGTGAGTCTGGTGCATTCGCATCAGCCCCGAGGGTAGAATCCCCGCGCGAAATGGATGCTCTCGACAGCCACGAAGACCTCCTCGAGCTCCTCTCCAAGAGCGGCAAGGCGGTCTTCGCGATCGACTCTTCCGACCGGATCGTCCTCTGGAACGCCGGGGCCGAGCGGCTGCTCGGGTATCCGGCCGCCGACGTCCTGGGCCGGAGCTGCCACCAGGCGATGTCCGGCCGCGACGTCTACGGGAACCGGTACTGCTTCGGAGAGTGCCCGATCCTCCGCATGCGGGACCGGGGCGAGACAATCCAGCCCTTCGAGATCGTCCTGGAGTCGCGGGACGCGGGCCCGATGAGGCTCCGCTGCTCGATCCTCTCCATACCCGGCCAGCGCCCCGAGCTGACGACTCTCGTCCACATCCTGGCCGAGACGAACGGGGCACACCCCGACCCGGGGAACAGCTTCTCCCGCTTCTCCGGGCCCGTCCCCCACCCGGGCCTGACGCCGCTCCTCCCGCCCCGGCCGGCCTCGTCGCCCCTCACCAAGAGGGAGCGGGAAGTCCTCCGGCTCCTCTCGGAAGGGAAGAAGACCGAAGAGATGGGCGAACAGCTCTTCATCAGCGACGTCACCGTGAGGAACCACATCCAGAACATCCTCCGGAAGCTGAACGTCCACTCGAAGCTCGAAGCGGTCGTCTACGCCTACCAGAACCAGCTGCTCTGAGCTGCCCCCGCGGGGGGGGCTGCGCATTCGGCGCAGCGGCCGGACCCCCGGACTCCCTTCGACCCGGCCCTGCCGCCCTCCCGGTCCTTCGAGGGGGCCGCGAGTCTCCGCCGGCGTCGACGCCGGCGAACGGCGAGGGCGGCGAGTCTCCCCGCCGCCCTCTCTTCCCGGGCCCCGACGCCCTCGGGCGAACCGGGCCTACTTCCCCTTCTCGAGAGACTTGACGACGTCCTCCAGGCCGTTCTCGATCGCGTCGCGGACCGTGGAGCCGCGCGACTTGTGGCGGATCTGGAAAACGGTCTTCCCCGACGAGTCCTTCCCGATCAGCTCCTGGACGGCCCCCGGGTTGGCGTACCAGCCGCCCCAGAAGCGGGCCGCGCCGCTCGGCTCCCAGGCGTGGACGACGTGCCCCTCGATCGTCAGGTCCGCCTTCCCCTTGTCGACGAGCTCCCAGCCGAGCTTCCCGGACTTCTGGATCCACTGGTCGGCGTACTCCTTGCCGTAGTCGACGGCCCGCTTGGCCTCCTTGTCCTTCTCGTTGAAGGAGAACTCCTTGACGAGCACGGTCTTGTACGTGCCCGCGGAGTAGCCGTCGAAGTAGACCCAGTCGGCCTCTTTTCCCTTCTCCAGCTTGTCGTAGTCCTTGAGCCACTCGGTCGGCTCGTCCTTCTCCTTCGAGGCGTCGTCGTCGACGAACCTCTTCTCGGCGGCGGCGGGAAAGGCGACGAGCGCCGCGAGGAGGACGAGGGCGTGTACGCGCAGCGTGTGCACTTGATGTCTCATGGTGCGGATGCTCCTTCAGCCAACCTGGATTTTCGGTGATCTTAGCAACACGAACGGCGCTTTCCGGGCCGGCCGTCCGCCCGGCTCGCCGGGCACGTAGAATCCCCGCGCCCGCCCGCCCGCGGCCGCCTCGGGAAAAGAATGAAAAAGCTGCGCGCCTCCAGCCTCCTCCTCGGCCTCTCTCTCGTCGTCTCGTTCTTCGCCCTCGCCCAGGCGGCACGGCGGGAAGCCTCCGCCCCTCCGGCCCGCTCGCCGAAGCTGGCGGTCCTCGTCTCGATCGACGGGCTCCAGATGAAGCGCCTGCTCGACTACCGGCCCCACTTCGTCGCCGGGCTGAAGAGGCTCCTCGACGAGGGGCACGTCGAGCGCAACACGCACTACGCCCACCTCAACACCGAGACCGGCCCCGGCCACGCCTCCCTCGGGACCGGCGCCCCGCCCCGAGTGACCGGGATCGTCGCGAACCGCTGGTTCGAGCCGCGCGAGGACGGGTCCTTGCGCCCCGTCTACTGTACCGACCAGGAGCACCTCGACCCCGCGACCGGGAACACCGTGTTCATTCCCGGGCCGAAGAACCTGCGCATCCCGACCCTCGGCGACCGGCTTCTCGACCGTTATCCCGCGGCCCGGGTCGTCTCGCTTTCCGGCAAGGACCGGGCGGCGATCTTCCTGGCGGGGAAACGGCGCGAGCACGCCGTCTACTGGTGGAGCCAGGAGACGGGCCAGTTCGTCACCTCCCCGGCCTACGACGCGACGTCGCCGGGCGGCTCGGAGGTCGCCAGGGTCGTCGCGCGCTTCAACCGGACGCGGGCCGGGGGCCACCTCCCGCGCCGTCTCGGCCTCAACTGGCGGAAGATGGCGGACGCCGCCGTTCCAGGCGGGCCGCTGGCGCCCTCGGCGCTCCCCGTGCCGGCCTTCGAGATGAGGCCGTTCCAGATCCCGGTCAACGGCCTCGGCTGGGAAAAGGACCTGTCGCTCGCGGCGAACGGCTACTTCCACGGCATCTACTACAGCCCCTTCGTCGACGAGCTCACGATGGACCTCGTGCTCGACGTCCTCGCCTCGAAGGACCTGGAGCTCGGCCACGAGGCGCAGCCGGACATCCTCTCGATCGGCCTCTCGGCCCAGGACACCGTCTCGCACGCCTACGGCGCCGAGTCCGAGGAGAACCTCGACACCCTCCGGCGCCTCGACGTCCAGCTCGGCCGCCTCTTCGAGACCCTCGACCGCAAGTACCCGGCGGGGAAGGTCGTCGTCGCCCTCTCCTCCGACCACGGCTTCCAGACGATCCCCGAGCGCGAGGCCCGGGTCGACAAGACGTTCACCGGCGGACGGATCCTGACCGGCCGGGGCGCCGTGACGAACTTCGTCGCGCGCCTGAACCGCTACCTCTGCGAGGAGCTCTGCCTGCCGTTCGACCAGAAGCCCGTCTTCGGCAACGAGGGCTTCGACCTGACGTACAACCGCCCGGCCTTCCCCGCGATGCTCACCGTCGCCGGGCCGTGCGGAGAGGCGGGACGCCCCGTGACGGCCGCCGACGTCGACCGCGTCCTCCCGGGCGCCATCGCCCGCCTCCACCACGAGGAGTTCCGGATGGTGCTCCTCTCCTCGCAGCGAGAGAGCTGGGACCCCGGCGACCCGGACGTCGCTTTCGCCCTGAACGACACCGACCCGGTCCGGTCGGGCGACGCGATCCTCATCCCGCGCCGGGGAGTCATCCTCTACCCCGATCCGAGGGGGAGCACCCACGGCTCCCACTATGACTACGACACGCACGTGCCGCTGGTCTTCTGGGGGGACGGCGTGAGGGCCGGGGTTTCCGACGCGGCCCGGACTCCCTACGACCTCGCTCCGACCGTCGGGAGCCTCCTGGGGGTCTCGCTCCCCGACGCCGTCGGCAAAGCGATCGAGCTGCCGCGGTAGGCCTCGCGCGCCGGGCGGGCCGCACAATCCGGGCCATGGACGAGCCCGTTCGCCGCAGGCGCCCGAGGTATCCCGGCCGCAACCCGCGGCGGTTCGGGGAGAAGTACAAGGAGAGGGACCCCGTGCGATTCCCGGAGACGGTCGCGAAGGTCGTCGCCTCCGGGAAGACTCCCGCCGGGACGCATCGCCCGGTCCTCGTTGCCGAGGTCCTCGAGGCGCTTCGCCCCGAGCCGGGGCTCGTCGCTCTCGACGCGACGCTCGGCTTCGGCGGGCACGCGGCCGAGCTCCTCCCCCGCCTCCTGCCGGGGGGTCGCCTCGTCGGCCTCGACGCGGACCCCGTCGAGCTGCCCGGGGCGGAGGCGCGCCTCCGTGCGCTCGGTTTCGGCGAGGACGCCCTCACCGTCCGGCGGTCGAGCTTCGCCGGACTGCCGAAGGTCCTCGCCGAGCTGGGACTTCCCTCCGTCGACCTCGTCCTCGCCGACCTGGGCGTCTCCTCGATGCAGCTCGACGACCCCGCGCGGGGCTTCACGTTCCGCGAGGACGGCCCCCTCGACATGCGGATGAACCCGTCACGCGGGCTCTCCGCCGCGCAGCTCCTCTCGCGACTCTCCGAGGAGCGCCTCGCGGCGATCCTGCGCGAGAGCGCCGACGAGCCGCACGCCGAGGAGATCGCGCACGCCCTCGTCTCCGCGCGTGCCCGGGCTCCGGTCGCGACGACCCTCGCGCTCGCCGCGGCCGTCCGGGAGGGCCTCGCGGCGCTGCCGGAGCGTGTCCGCGCCGAGGAGGGCGACGACCCGGTCCGTCGGACCTTCCAGGCGCTCCGGATCGAGGTGAACGACGAGCTCGGGGCCCTTCGTACGTTCCTCGCCTCTCTCCCCTCGTGCCTCGCCCCGGGGGGCAGGGTCGCGATCCTGACGTTTCACTCCGGCGAGGACCGACTCGTGAAGAAGGCGTTCCAGGCGGGGGCCAGGGAGGGCCTCTACCCGGCCTGGTCCCGCGAGCCGGTCCGCCCCGGCGCCGAGGAGCTGCGTGCCAACCCGCGCTCGCGCCCCGCGAAGCTGCGATGGGCTCTCCGCGCGGGGACGGCGGACGGCCCCGCGTCATAAGATCTCCCCATGCTGACTGCAGAGTGCGCGACCCCGAAGACCCTTCTCGGAACGGCCCGCTGGGACTGGTGGGACTGGTGGCTCGACCGCAAGGCCCGCTGGGTCCGCGACGACGTCAAGCAGCTCGACGAGGGGGTCTTCCGGACCCTCGCCGCCGGGACCGGCCTCCCGGCGATCCATCAGCGTTCCACGTTCGCCTTCAAGGACGTGAGGGACGGCGCCGACCGCTTCCTCGGGATGGCCAAGGGGGGCGAGCGCCCTTACGCCCGCATCTACACGCGCCTCGGCAACCCGACGACCGAGTACCTCGAGCGGGTCCTCTTCCAGCTCGAGGCGCACCACGTCATCGAGAAGGCCCTCGCGGTGGACGAGAAGGAGCCGACGATCGGCGCCCTGACCTTCGGCTCGGGGATGGGGGCGATCTCCACGCTCGCACTCGCCGTCTGCCGCTCGGGCGACGCGATCCTCGCCGGGAACGTCTACGGCTGCACCGACAGCCTCTTCCGGGGGCTGGGCAAGTTCGGGGTCGAGGCGGTCTTCTGCGACATGGGGAGCGTCACGGCCGTCGAGAAGGCGTTCGACGACCACCCGAACATCGCCATGGTCTTCCTCGAATCGCCCGAGAACCCGACGCTCCGCATCGCCGACATCGAGGCGATCTCCCGCCTCACCGAGCCGCGGGGGATTCTCCTCGTCGTCGACAACACCTTCTGCTCGCCCTACCTGCAGCAGCCGTTCCGCCTCGGGGCCGACCTCGTCATGCACTCCCTGACGAAGTTCGTCAACGGCCACTCGACGTCGGTGGGCGGCGCGCTGCTCGGGCCCTTCCGCTTCATGAAGACCGACTTCTTCCCCTGGTACAAGGACGTCGGCGCCACCCCTTCCCCGTTCGACTCGTGGCTCAACGGCATGACGGTCCAGAGCCTCGCGCCGCGCGAGGCGCAGCAGAGCGAGACGGCCCTCGCGATCGCCCGCTTCCTCTCGACCCACCCGAAGGTCGCCGCGGTCGCCTACCCCGGCCTCCCCGACTTCCCGCAGGCCGACCTCGTGCGGCGCCAGATGCGTTCCGGCGGCGCGATCCTCACGTTCGAGGTGAAGGGGGGCGTCGCCGCGGGCGAGACCGTCATGAACTACTTCGGCCGAAAGGACACGCCGATGGAGCTCGCGGTCTCCCTCGGCTCGTGCATCACCTACATCCAGCACCCCGCGTCCATGACGCACGCCGTCGTCCCCGAGGCCGACCGGCTCGCGCGCGGCATCACGCCCGGCCTCATCCGACTGTCGGTCGGCGTGGAGGGGGCGGCCGTCCTGATCGAGCACCTCGGGCGGGCGCTCGACCTGACCTGAGGAACGGAGGGGCGACGATGACGACGATCCGCAGCATCGCGATCAACACCGGCGGCGGCGACGCCCCCGGCCTCAACGCCGTCATCTGCGGCGTCGTCAGCGCCGCCGTGAACCGGGGCTGGCGCTGCTACGGCGTGCGCGACGGCTTCAACGGCCTGATGTTCCCCGAGCAGTACCCGAAGGGCGGGCTCGTGCCGCTCACGCGTGAGTCGGTGGAGGGGATCACGTCGCTCGGAGGGACGATCCTCGGGACGACGAACCGGGGGAACCCGCTCAGGTTCCCCGTGCGCCAGGCCGACGGCACCACGATCGAGGTCGACAGGAGCGACGAGCTCGTCCGCTCGTTCGCCCTCCACGACGTCGACGCCCTCGTCTCCATCGGCGGCGACGGCTCGCTCGCCATCGCCAACGTCCTCGCGAAGAAGGGGCTTCGCGTCGTCGGCGTCCCGAAGACGATCGACAACGACCTCGACAAGACGATCATCACGTTCGGCTTCGACACGGCCGTCGGGTTCGCGACGGAGTCGATCGACCGCCTGCACTCCACCGCCGAGGCGCACCGGAGGATCATGGTCGTCGAGGTGATGGGCCGCTACGCGGGCTGGATCGCCCTCAACGCGGGGATCTCCGGCAACGCGGACGCGATCCTCATCCCCGAGATCCCTTACGACCTCGAGAAGGTCGCGGCGCACATCCGGCGCGGGGAGGAGGCGGGCCAGAGGCACTTCATCGTCGTCGTGGCGGAGGGGGCGAAGCCGAAGGGGGGCACGGTCTCGACGCTCGGGCCGCGAGAGGCGGGGGCGATGGAGCGGCTCGCCGGGGCGGGCGAGCGGGTCACGAAGGGGCTCGAGGAGCTGACGGGGCGCGAGGCGCGCACCGTCGTCCTCGGCCACCTCCTCAGGGGCGGCAGCCCGTCCTCGTTCGACCGTCTCCTCGCCCTGCGCTTCGGCGCTGCGGCCGTGCGCGCGCTCGAGGCGGGACACAGCGGCGTGATGGTCGCCCTCGCGCCGCCCACCGTGAACTACGTCCCGCTCGAGGAGGCGACGAACCGGATGAAGACCGTCCCGCTCGACTCCGACTCGATCCTCACCGCGCGGGACCTCGCCATCAGCTTCGGAGACTGACCGGCCCGCGGCGATGACCCGCGACACGCCGAAACCGGCCCCGACCGGGGAATCGGACCTCCACGAGGCCGAGACCCGCGTCGCCGCCGGTCCGGCGACGCCCCTCACCGCGGGGGTTCCGGAGCCGCCCACCCTCCCGGAATCGGCGGCGCACGCCGGCGCCCGGGCCGCGCCCCCGTTCCCCGTCCCCGGCTGGGACCGTTACGAGGTCTTCGGGTTCCTCGGCGAAGGGGGCATGGGACGTGTCTACGCCGCGCACGACCCCAGGCTCGGACGGGACGTCGCCCTGAAGCTCCTCAAGGACGAGGACCCCGAGCTCGCCCGCAGGTTCCTCGTCGAGGCGCGCGCCCAGGCCCGCGTCGGGCACGAGGCGGTCTGCCCCGTCTGGGAGGTGGGCGAGGTGGAGGGGCACCTCTACATCGCGATGCCCCTCCTCAGGGGCCCGGGCCTCAGGGCCGCCACGCGCGAGATGACCCTCGAGCAGCGGGTCGAGATCGTCGCAAGGGTCGCCGACGGCCTCCACGCCGCGCACCGGATCGGCCTCGTCCACCGGGACGTCAAGCCGGGGAACGTCCTCGTCGAGACGACGGCCGAGGGGGAGCACCGCCCGTACGTCATGGACTTCGGCCTCGTGCGCGACACGTCGGTCGAGGGGATGACGATGACCGGCCTCGCCCTCGGCACCCCGTGGTACATGGCTCCCGAGCAGGCGCTCGGGAAGCACTCGGCCGTCGACCGCCGCTCCGACGTCTACTCCCTCGGCGTGACGCTCTACGAGGTCCTGTCCGGCACCCTCCCGTTCGACGGGGGGACCCCCTTCGACGTCATGAACCGGGTCCTCACCGAGGAGCCCGCGCCGATCGCGAAGGTGGTCCCCGGCTTCCCGCGGGACCTCGACACCATCGTCCTCAAGTGCCTCGAGAAGGACCCCGCGCGCCGCTACGACTCCGCCCGCGCCCTGGCCGACGACCTCCGCCGCTTCCTCGACGGCGAGCCGATCGCCGCCCGGCCGGACGGCCTCCCGGCGCGCCTCGTGCGCCGGGCGAAGAAGAACCCCGCCCTGGCGGCGATGGCGGCCGGGCTCGTCCTCGCGGTCGTCTCCTTCGGTCTCTTCGCCGTCCGCTCCCGCCTCGAGGCCGCGCGGAGGGCGGAGATCGCGCGGGGGCTGGGCGAGGAGATGCGGGAGACGGAGTTCCTCGTCCGCTTCGCCTCGCACATGCTCCCGCTGCACGACGTGAACCGCGAGAGGGCGATCGTGAGGCACCGGATGCGCGACCTCGAGGCACGCCTCCCCGCCCTGGGCGCCCCGGCCCGCGCGCCCGGCGCCTACGCCCTCGGCCGGGGCCATCTCGTCCTCGGCGAGCTCGACCCGGCACGGGAGCGTCTCCAGCGGGCGTGGGACCTCGGCCTGACGACCCCCGACGTCGCCTACGCGCTCGGCGTGACGCTCGCGCACCTCTACGAGCGCGAGCGCCGCTCCTTCGTCTCGGCGGCGACGCCCGAGGAGCGGGAGAGGAGGCGCAGGGAGGTCGACGCTTCCCTGCGCGACCCGGCGCTCGAGCTCCTCGAGAAGGCCCGCGGGGCGCGGATGGACTCCCCCGAGTACGCCGAGGCGCTCGTCGCGGAGCTCCAGGACGACCTCGACCGCGCGATCGAGCTGGCCCGGACAGCCGCCGGGAAGGCGCCGTGGCTCTACGAGGCGCGGACGCTCCTGGGGCGCGCGTTCCGCCGGCGCGCGCACGATCGGATGAGCGCGGGGCGCGACCCCGAGGCCCTGGCCGACTTCGACGAGGCGGAGAAGGCGTACCGGAGCGCCGTCGACGTCGCCCGGAGCGACCCCCTCGCCTACCAGGGGATGTGCTCGGTGTTCCGGGACCTCGCCGACTTCGCCCAGGTCCGGCGACGGTCGCCGGCCGAGGCGTTCGCCGAGGCGGCCGTCTGGTGCGAGAACGCCGTGGCCGTCGACCCGGCCAACCCGCTCACGCTCCTCAGGGCGTCCGACGTGGAGTGGCAGTGGGGAATCCACCTCGCGTCCGAGGGGAAGGACCCCCGCGAGCGGTTCCGGCTGGCGATCGAGCTGGCGGAGCGGACGATCCCCTCGCGCTTCGACGTCTCCTACGCGCTCGACAACGTCGGGATCGCCTGGGTGAACCACGCCCGCTGGGACGCCGAGAACGGCCTCGACCCCGGGCCCTCCTTCGCGAAGGCCGAGGAGGCTTTCCGCCGCTGCGTGGCGGAGTTCCCGAACCTCTTCTCGGTCCACTGCAACCTCGCCGAGACGCTCACGGCGAGGGCCCGCTGGGAGCGCACCCGCGGCAGGGACCCCACGCCACTCCTCGCCCAGGCCCGCGAGGTCCTCGCGCGCGGCGAGAAGATGACCTCCTTTTTCTGCATCGCGGCGATCGGGGTCGGCACCGCCTCGGAGGAGGTCGCCTGGGCCCTGCTCTCGGGCGCGGATCCCTCGCCGCTCGCGGCCGAGGTCGAGGAGCGCCTCGCGACGCTCCGTGAGAGGAACCCGAGCGCCGTCGACGCCTTTCTCGACGCCGCGCGCGCCCGCCTCGCGGTCGCGGAGGGCCGGCTCCTGGCCGGCGGCGAAGCCCTCGGCGACGTCGACCGCGCGGCGACCCTCCTCGCCGAGGTCGACCGCCTGAGCCCCCAGGGCGCGGAGGCGGCCCTCCTCCACGCCGAGGCGGAGCTGCTCCGCGCACGTGCCGGCGCGCCGGGAGCCTGGGCCGCGGCCGCGGCCGCCTTCGAGCGGGCGCGCCGCCTTTCGCCCGCCAGGGCTCACCCGCTCGCCCGCTCCGCCCTGTTCCACCGGTACCGCCTCGAGAGCCCCGCGGCCTCACCGCGGGACATTCCGGACGGCCTTCGCTTCTCGCGCGCAGCCCTGGCGATCGACCCGGCCTCGCCGGAAGCCCTCCTCCTCGCCGGGTTCTTCGCCGCGAGGTCCGGACACGCCGCCGAGGCGCGGGCGCTCCTGGCCCGCGGGAAGGAGGCGAACCCGCTCCTGCCCCGCCTCCTCGGCCTCAGGCCGGGGGACGGATCCGGTCCACGCCCACCGTCTCGTCCACGGGGGCCCATCTCGCCCGGTGGAGGTAGAGCGGCTCCGCCTTCCCCTTGACCGCGACGGGGGGAAGCGCCTCCAGAGCGAAGCGAGAGGTCCGGAGCCGCCGCCGCGTCGCTTCCGAGACGAGGACCTCGCCCTCCTGCGCCGCCGTGCAGACCCGCGCCGAGACGTTCGTCGTGTCGCCGATGGCGGCGAACTGGACGTAGTCGGGCGAGCCGATGTTCCCGAACGCGACGGGCCCCGAGTTCAGGCCGACGTGGATCTCGAGGCGCCGGTCCTCGCCCCACGTCGCGTTCAGCTTCGCCAGGGCGCTGCGCATCTCCAGCGCGGCCGAGAGCGCCCGGTCGGCGTCGTCGTCGTGGGGGGTCGGAACCCCCCAGATCGCCATGAGGGCGTCTCCGATGTACTTCTCGAGCGTCCCCTCGTGCCGGAAGACGATCTCGGCCATGACCGGGAAGTAGCGGTTCAGGAGGTCGACGACCTCGCGCGGGGCCAGCTTCGAGGACATCGCCGTGAAGCCGCTGATGTCCGAGAAGAGGACCGTCACGTCGGCGTCGCGCACCTGGGCGCCGAAGTCGGCCGAGCCCATCAGCGGGCCGACGACCGACGGGGGAAAGAAGCGGAGCAGGCTCGAGCGCCGCACGGCCTCTTCCTGGAGCTTTCCCGTGAGCCGGGCGTTCTCGATCGCCTGGGCCGCCTGGCTGCCGAACGCCCCCAGGAACTCGAGGTCCTCCGGCCCGTAGCGGTTCGGGATGGAGCGGTGGTCCACGTAGAGGACGCCGATGACCCGGTCGGCGACCTTCAGCGGCGCCGCCATCGAAGAGCGGATCGACTCGCCCGCCACGGTGGCGGAGCCGGCGAAGCGGGGGTCGACGAGGGCGTCGTCGCTCACGAGCCCGTCTCCCCTCTCGAAGACGTGCCGGACGATGCTGCGGCTGAAGAACGACTCGGACTCCGACATCGTCTTCCTCGACCGGACGACCTTGGCGACCGGCTCCTCGGAGCCCTCCTCCAGCAGGAGAAGCGCGGCGCGGTGGACGTCGAGGATCTGGAGGAGGAGGTCGACGATCCGCGGCAGGATCACGTCGACCGGCTCCGGCGAGGAGAGGATCTGGGAGACCGTGAGCAGGATCTTCAGCTTCGCCTCGGAGCGCTGCATCGGCAGCGCGCCCTTCAGGCGAATGGCCGAGGTCTTGTCGATCTCCGCCCCCGCGCCGATGAGGGCGTCGAGCGAGAGCTCGGGGCTCGAGTGGCCGGTCCTCGTCGCCTCCCGGTCCTCCTCGAACCGCAGCGCGAGCTCGCCGAGCTGGAAGGCGTCGCCGTGCTTCAGGCGGCACTGCAGGACGCGCAGGCCCCCCACGAACGTGCCGTTCCGGCTTCCGAGGTCGACGACGCTGGAACCGTTTTCCTCCACGTCGATGCGTGCGTGGAACCGGGACAGGCTGGCGTCGTGGAGGACGACGTCGTTCTCGCGGGACCGGCCGATCGAGTTCGCGCCCGGTTTCAGCGGGAAGCGATCGGGAGGCCCGCCCCCCGCGGGGGTCCGAATGAGGAACGGCATGGCTTCGGGGATTCTAGCGGGCGTCGTCTCCGGAGCCGAAGAGCGCCTTCACCGCCGCCTTCGTCACCTTTCCCATCGCGTTGCGGGGCAGGTCCTCGACCGCGACGAGCTTCGTCGGGAGCTTGTACGGGGCGAGGCGTTCGCGCGCCCATTCCCTGAGGGCCGCAAGCCGCGGCGGCTCCCCTCGGGCGACGACCGCCGCGGCCACCCTCTCCCCCCATTCCTCGTCGGGCAGGCCGACCACCGCCACGTCGAGGATTCCCGGGTGGAGGCGGAGGACGTCCTCGATCTCGAGGGCCGATATCTTGTAGCCGCCCGTCTTGAGGATGTCGGCGGAGGCCCGCCCGAGGATCCGGAAGGTCCCCCGCTCCCTCGAGGCGACGTCCCCCGTCAGGAACCAGCCGTCCGAGAACGCCTGCTCCGTCTCCTCCGGCCGGCCGTGATAACCGCGAAAGAGGGTCGCCCCCCTCACCCGCAGGTCGCCCGGCACTCCGTCGGCGCACCTGGCCCCCGTCTCGTCCACGAGCGCCACCTCGACGCCCGGGAGGGGCACCCCCACGGTTCCGGGAACCCGCTCGCCGCGCAGGGGATTCGACAGCGCCATCCCCGTCTCGGTCATCCCGTAGCGCTCGAGGAGACGGTGGCCCGAGATCTCCTCCCAGCGCGCGAAGAGCGGCACCGGCAGCGCCGCGGAGCCCGAGACCATGACGCGGAGCCGCCGGCAGGCCGCGCTCCTGCGGGCCCGCGCCGAGGCGTCGGACGCGTCCCACGCCGCGGCGAGCCTGGCGTAGACCGTGGGGACGGCCATGAAGAGCGTCAAGTCGCCCTCCTCGAGCCGCCGCCAGCACTCCTGGGCGTCGAACCCCGGGAGCATCTCGACGCGGGCCCCGTTCGCGAGCGCGCAGAGCGTGACGTTCACGAGGCCGTGCGTGTGGTGGAGCGGCAGGACGTTCGGGATCGCGTCGTCCGCGCACCACTCCCACGCCGCAGAGAGCGAAGCGACCTGCGCCGCGAGGCTGCCGTGCGTGTGGACCACGCCCTTGGGCCTGCCGGTCGTGCCGCTCGTGTAGAGGATCAGCGCGGCGTCGCCCGGCGCGGGCCCCGGGACCGCACCGCGCGCGACCCGGCCTCCCGCCGCCCCGGCCGTCTCGAGGGAGAGAACCCGCCAGCGTCTCCCCGCGGAAAGCGGCGCGAGCCGCGTGGCGTTCCCGGCATCGACGAGGGCGTGGGCCGCCCCCGAGTCGTCGAGGACGTGGACGTGCTCGGCCGGGGGGTGCGAGGGGGCGAGGGGCACGGCCACGCCGCCGGCCCGCCACGCGCCGAGGAGCCCTGCGACGAACGGGGCCCCCGGTGCGGCGAGGAGGGCGACGCGCTCGCCCTCGAGCGAGGCGCGCCCGGCGAGGAGGCGGGCCGCGACCTCGTCCGCAGCGGCGAGGAGGGCTGCGTACGTCGCCCCTCCCCGCCGGTCGACGACGGCCACCTTCTCCGGGTGCCGGTCGAGCCCGTGGAGCGACGTCTTCAGCGCTCGAAGATCTCCTTGGCGACGATGAGCCGCTGGATCTGGCTCGTCCCCTCGTAGATCTGGTAGATCTTGGCGTCCCGCATCAGCTTCTCGACCGGGTACTCGTGCGAGTAGCCGTAGCCGCCGTGGACCTGCACGGCGTCGGTCGCGACCTTCATCGCCATGTCGGCGCAGAAGGCCTTCGCCATCGCCGCGTACTTCGTGTTCCGCTTGCCGTTGTCGATCGCCCAGGCCGCGAGGCGAACCAGGTGGCGCCCGGCCTCGATCGACATCGCCATCTCCGCGATCATGAAGCTGATCGCCTGGTAGGCCGCGATCGGCAGGCCGAACGTCTTCCGCTCCTTCGCGTACTTCACCGCCTCGTCCATCGCGCGCTGCGCGAGGCCGACCGCGCCCGAGGCGACCGGCGGGCGGGTGTGGTCGAAGGCCGCCATCGCGATCCGGAAGCCGTCCCCCTCCTTGCCGAGGAGGTACTTCGCCGGGACCTTCACCTCCTCGAACGTCAGGCCGCGCGTGTCGCTCGCCCGCTGTCCGAGGTTCCACTCCTTCTTCCCCACCGTGATCCCGGGAGTGTCCGCCGGGACGAGGAAGCCCGACATCCCCTTGTGCTTCTTCTCGGGGTCCGTGTAGGCGAGGACGAAGTACCAGTTCGCGACCCCTCCGTTCGTGATCCAGGCCTTCGTCCCGTCGATGACGTACTCGTCGCCCACCTTCCGCGCCTTCGTCCGGATGCCGGCGACGTCCGAGCCGGCGCCCGGCTCGGTCACGGCGTAGGCCGCGAAGAGGGGCTCGGCCGTGAGGCGGCCGAGGAACTCCTTCTTCTGCTCGTCGTTGCCCGCGACGATGACCGGGGCCGCCGCGAGGGCGTTCGCCTCCATCGCCGTCGCGATCCCGGTGCAGCCCCAGGCGAGCTCTTCCGTGATGATGCAGCCATCGAGCGTCCCGAGGCCCATGCCGCCGTACTCGGGCGGGACGTGCGTGTTCATCAGGCCCAGCTCCCACGCCTTCATCGCGATCTCGCGCGGGAACTCGCCCGTCTCGTCGTGGTGCGCCGCCCTGGGCGCCATCTCCTCGCGCGCGAACTTCCGGGCCAGCTCCTGGAGCGCCTGCTGCTCTTCGGTCAGGGAGAAGTCGATCATCGTTCGCTCCTTCTACCGGCCCGCGTCGGGCCTCTATTGCGGTGCAGCAGGGGATTCTATCGGAACCCGGACGATCTCCGTGTAGTCCGGCCCGCGGGGCGTCAGGTCGCTCCGGTAGAGGACGAGGGCGGAGACCCCGATCGAGCCGAACGGCTCGTGCGGGACCGACGGGAGGGCCCGGGCCACCCGCCGGCCGGCCTCGGGGTCCTTCGCCCGCGCGAGCGTCAGGTGCGGCGCAAAGGGGCGCGGCTCGGGCGGGAAGCCGGCGGCGACGAACGCCTCCTCGACGGCCGCCGCGAGCGCGACGAGCTCACCGGCCCCCGCTCCGCACCCCGCCCAGAGGACCCGCGCCGGCCCGCGCGGCGGGAAGGCGCCGAGCCCCTCGAGCGCGAGGCGGAACGGGCCCGGGCCGCCCCCCGCCGCGGCCTCCGTCGCCGCCCGGGCGTCCGGGACGCGCTCCGGGTCGATCTCCCCCAGGAACTTGAGCGTGAAGTGGAGCTGCCCCGGCGGGACCCATTTCAGCCCGTGGAAACCCGGGAGGAGGCTCCCCGCCCCGGCGAGGCGGCGCCTCGTGACGGCGTCCTCGACCGGGACGGCGACGAACGCGCGGACCACGCCCCGAGGATAGTCCCGTCCGTTACGATCGTCGCCGAGGCTTCGCATGAGAACGCTCCCCCGCCCCGTCCTCCCCGCCGCGGCCGTGCTCCTCTTCCTCGCCGCCGTCCCGGCCCCGGGCGGACCCGGCACCCTCCTCGACGCCTTCACGCCGCAGACCATGAGGATCGACCTCCTCCACACCGGCGGGAGAGGCGTCGAGATCGTCGCCGTGGACCGCGTCGTGAACGACGGCCCGTGGGCCGGGAGCCTGTCGAAGGCCGACGACGGCCTCGGACTCGGCCCCTACCGGTTCGAGGTCCTCGAGCCCGCGACGGGCCGCCTCCTCTACGCCCGGGGCTATTCGTCGATCTACGCCGAGTGGGAGACGACCCCCGAGGCCCGGACGACCCACCGCACGTTCCGCGAGTCGCTCCGCTTCCCCTGGCCGCTCGCCCCGGTCCAGGTCGTCCTGAAGAAGCGCGACCGGCAGAACCTCTACCGCGAGGTCTGGCAGACCCTCGTCGAACCCGCCTCCCCCGAGGTCAACCCCGCGCCTCCGCCTGCGCTCGGGACCGTCTGGACCGTCTTCGAGAGCGGACCGCCGTCGGAGAAGGTCGACCTCCTCGTCCTCGGCGAGGGGTACGCGGAAAAGGACCTCCCGAAGTTCCGTGCCGACGTGAAGCGAATGGTCGACGCGCTCTTCCGGTACGAGCCGTTCCGGAGCCGCAGGGCCGACTTCAACGTCCGGGCTCTCGACCTCGCCTCGGGCGAGGGGGGGGCCCACCGCCCGCAGTCGAGGCTGTTCCGCCGGACGCCCCTCCAGGTGCAGTACAACATCTTCGGCTCCGAGCGCTACGTCCTGACCTACGACGACCGCGCCCTGCGCGACGCGGCGGCCCAGGCCCCCTACGACGTCCTCGAGATCCTGGTGAACGACGCGCAGTACGGCGGCGGAGGCATCTACAACCACCAGGCGACCGCCTCCGCCGACACCGGCTTCGCCGAGTACGTCTTCGTCCACGAGTTCGGCCACCACTTCGCCGCCCTCGCCGACGAGTACTACACCTCCGACGTCGCCTACGAGACCGGTGCGGCAGACCTCCCCGAGCCCTGGGAGATGAACGTCACCGCCCTGAAGGATCCGGGGAAGCTCAAGTGGCGGGACCTCGTCGCGCCCGGAACGCCGCTGCCGACTCCCTGGTCGAAGGAGGCGTTCGAGAAGACCTCCCGCGAGTTCCAGGCGCGCCGCAAGGCGCTCCTGGCCGGCGGGGCGCCGTCGTCGGCCGTCGACGACCTCTTCCGCGAGCAGCGAAAGGTCGAGGCGGCCTTCTTCGCGAAGGAGAAGCACGCGGGCGCGGTCGGCGCCTTCGAGGGAGCTGCCTACGAGGCGAAGGGGCTCTACCGCTCCTCGGCCGACTGCATCATGTTCACCCGCACCGAGGCCGGCTTCTGCCCCGTCTGCCGCCGGGCCATCGAGCGGGTGATCGACAGCCACTCGCGCCCCTGAGCCGGCGCCGCAACGTTCCCGGGAGGGCCGGACCGGTCGCGGGGCCGCCGGGTGCCCAGAGACCGGACAGCATCGGGCACGAACGCGTTAGCTCATCGCGCTAGCAATGATCAACTGCGCCGTCACGTGCTAGCACTTCGTTCGCTCTTCGTACGGAACCCGTAAGCAAAATCACGTTTCTGGGGTACCCTCCGCCGCAAGCCCGCTACTTTCGCGAAGGGGGAGCCATGATGAAACTATTGAGACAGACGAGCCGGAGCGTTGCGATCGCGACGCTGGCCGCGGCGTTCCTGGTCCCGCCCGCCGGACCGGCGACCGCCATCGAGGGAACGGAGGGAGAGCTCTCCTGGAGCTGGGACACGACGATCTCGTGGGGCTTCCTCTCGCGGCTCGAGAAGAGGGACCCGAGAATCGTCGGTCTCGCGGCGGGAGGGCAGGCCTTCTCCGTCAACGGCGACGACGGTAACCTGAACTTCAACACCGGCCTCGCGAGCAACGTCACGAAGGCGACGACCGAGCTCGAGGTCTCCTACAAGGGGATCGGCGCGTTCGTGAGGGCCTTCGGCTTCTACGACTGGGAGATCATGGAGAACGACCGCGAGCGGACGCGCCTGAGCCAGGACGCCCTCGACCGCGTCGGGACCCGCGCCGAGTTCCGCGACGCCTTCGTCTGGGCCAAGTTCGACCTCGGTTCGGTCCCCGTCGAGCTCCGCGGCGGCTGGCAGGTCATCAACTGGGGCGAGAGCACGTTCATCCAGGGCGGCATCAACGCGATCAACCCGGTCGACGTGAGCGCCCTGCGCGTCCCGGGCTCCGAGCTTCGCGACGCCCTCCTGCCGGTCGGCGCCGTCTTCCTTAGCGTCAAGCCCTCGAAGAACACCTCGCTCGAGGGCTTCTGGCAGTACGCCTGGTCCGAGACGAAGATCGACCCGGTCGGCAGCTACTTCTCGACGACCGACCTCGCGGGCGCCGGGGCGACGAAGGTCATGCTCGGGTTCGGCGCGGCCCCCGACACCATCCCCGTCGGCTTCAACATCCCCGGCAACCCCGTCGGCGTCGCGGTGCCCCGCGCCGACAGCCGGAAGGCCGGCGACGACGGCCAGTACGGTGCGGCGTTCCGACTCTTCGTCCCGGCCCTCGGCGGCACGGAGTTCGGCCTCTACTACATGAACTACCACAGCCGCCTGCCGGTCATCATGGCGCGCACGGGAACGCAGGCCGGGCTCCTCGTGAACGGCAACTACGCCGCGAGCGCGAAGTACTTCCTCGACTACCCCGAGGACATCCAGCTCCTCGGCCTCAGCTTCAACGCGCAGCTCGGGAGCACCGGAATCGCCCTGCAGGGCGAGGTCGCCCACCGCCTGGACGTGCCGCTCCAGATCGACGACGTCGAGATCCTCTACGCGGCGCTCACGCCCCTTCGCCTCCTCCCGGCCCTCCCGCAGCTGGCGCCCCTCCGCCAGCTCGGCGGGCTCCTCGCCGCGACGAACCAGGCGGGCGCCTACGGCTTCGACGAGGAGATCACGGGCTACCGGCGGTTCGACACGACGCAGGTCCAGATGACGGCGACCCGCGTCTTCGGGCGCGTCCTCGGCGCCGACCAGCTCGTCCTCGTGGGCGAGGGCGCGTGGAACATGGTCCACGACCTGCCCGAGCAGTCGGCCCTCCGTCTCGAGGGCCCCGGCACCTACACGAGCGGCAACCCGATCCACCAGACCGCCGGCGTCCAGCCCGGGACGGAGCCCTCCTCGGCTTTCCCGACGAGCTCGGCCTGGGGCTACGTCCTCGCCGGCCGCCTCGACTACAGCAACGTGATCGGCGCGATCAACATGTCCCCCCGCTTCTCCTTCGCCCACGACGTGAACGGCATCTCGCCCGGCCCGGGCGGGGCCTTCATCGAGGACCGCATGGCCCTCACGGTGGGCCTCGGCTTCCAGTACCGCATCAACCTCGAGTGGGACCTCAGCTACACCCGCTACTCCGGGGCGGGCCGCTACAACCTGATCAACGACCGCGACTTCCTCGCGGGCAACATCAAGTACTCCTTCTAGGGAAGGCGGAGCCGAAATGCGCAGGAACGCCCTGACCCTCCTCCTCACGCTCACCGTCGCCACCCTCCTGGCGGCGGGCGCCGCCGCGCAGCCGTCCGCGCAGGACATCGCCAAGCTCGGAACGACCCTCACGCCGCTCGGCGGCGAGAAGGCCGGAAACGCCGACGGCTCGATCCCGGCCTGGGACGGCGGCCTCACGAAGGCGCCGGCGGGCTGGAAGCCCGGCAAGCACTACGTCGACCCCTTCGCGGCCGAGAAGCCCCTCTTCACGATCACGGCCCAGAACGCCGCCCAGTACGCCGCCCGGCTCTCCGAAGGGCACAAGGCGATGCTGAAGGCCTACCCCTCGTTCCGTATCCCCGTCTACCCGACCCACCGGACCGCGGCCGCGCCGCAGCGGATCTACGACGCGACGAAGAAGATCGCCGCGACCGCCAGGCTCGCCGAGGGCGGCAACGGCGTGACCGGCGCCATCGCCGGGATTCCCTTCCCGCTGCCGAAGAGCGGCATCGAGGTCATCTGGAACCACCTCCTCCGGTACCGCGCCGAGACGGCGAGCCGGACGGTCGCGCAGGCGGCCCCGACGCGCGGCGGCCAGTACACCCTCGTGCAGTTCGAGGAGGAGACGATGTTCGTCTACCACCTCCCGGACATGACCGAGGCGAAGATGGCGAACCGCCTCCTCAACTTCAAGCAGCGCGTCATCGCCCCCTCGCGCCTCGCGGGCGGCATCCTCCTCGTCCACGAGTCGATGAACCAGGTCGCGCAGCCCCGCGACGCCTGGCTCTACAACCCGGGCCAGCGCCGCGTCCGCCGCGCCCCCCAGGTGGCCTACGACAACCCCGGCACCGCCGCCGACAACATGCGCACGAGCGACCAGCTCGACATGTTCAACGGCGCACCGGACAAGTACGACTGGAAGCTCGTCGGCAAGAAGGAGATCTACGTCCCCTACAACGCCTACAAGCTCCAGGACCCGGCCGTCAAGTTCAAGGACATCCTGACGCCGCTCCACCTGAACCCGGACCACCTCCGCTACGAGCTGCACCGGGTCTGGGTCGTCGACGCCACGCTCAAGAAGGGCGAGCGCAACATCTACAAGAGGCGCACGTTCTACATCGATGAGGACAGCTGGCAGATCCTCGTCATCGACCAGTACGACAACCGTGACCAGCTCTGGCGCGTCTCCGAGGGGCACGCGATCGCCTACTACGACCTGCCGACGATCTGGACCTCCGCCGAGTCCCACACGGACCTGCAGGCGGGGCGCTACCTCGTCATGGGCATCAACAGCGAGAACCCGCCGCACAACTTCTCGATCAAGCGCACGCCGGGCGACTTCCAGCCCGACGCCCTCCGCCGCGAAGGCGTCCGCTAGAGGGTGAGGGGGCCGCGCCGTGCGTAAGGGACTCATCTCCGCGCAGGGCGCGGCCCTCCTGCTCCTCCTGGCCCCGGCGCCGCCCGGCCCGGCGGCGGCTCCCGCTTCGCCCGGGGCGGCCGCGGAGCGTTCGACCCCGGCGCGGCTCGCGGCTCGCTCTCTGATCCTCGACGCCGCCGACCGCGACGGGCTCGCCGTCGCGGTCGGGGAGCGCGGGCACGTCCTCGTCTCCCGGGACGGCGGCAAGTCCTGGGCGCAGGTCGAGGTGCCGACCCGTGCCCTTCTCACGGGGGTCTGGCTCCACGACGCGCGCCTCGGGTGGGCCGTCGGCCACGACGAGACGATCCTGAGGACGCGCGACGGCGGCGCCACCTGGGAACGGGTGCGACACGCCCCGGACGAGGAGCAGCCGATCCTCGACGTCTGGTTCCGCGACGAGAAGAAGGGGTTCGCGATCGGCGCCTACGGCCTCCTCCTGGCCACCGGGGACGGCGGCGACACGTGGGAGAGCCGGACCGTCGTCGAGGGCGACGACACGCACCTGAACCACATCGTCGAGTCGGGGGGCTCGCTCTTCATCGCCGGGGAGGCGGGGTCCCTGTACCGTTCCGACGACGACGGCGAGAGCTGGCGGGCGCTCGAGTCTCCCTACGAGGGCTCGTTCTTCGGCCTGCTTCCCCTCGCCGACGGGGGGCTCCTGGCCCTCGGCCTCCGGGGCCACGTCTTCCGCACCGACGATCGCGGCGAGACCTTCACCCGCGTCGACTCCGGCACCGAGGCGACGCTCACGACCGGCCGGGAGCTCGGCGGCGGGAAGGTCGTCCTCGCGGGGATGGCGGGCGTCCTCCTCCTGAGCGAGGACGGCGGACGCACCTTCCGCCTGCGCGAGCTGGACGACCGGAAGGCCTCGCTGGCGATCCTGCCGGGAAGCGCCGGCGGCATCGTTCTCCTGGGAGAGGGCGGGGTCCGGCCGATCGACCCGGCCTTCTAGGTCCGGTATTCGAGGGCGGCCCGCCGGGGATGACCCCTCGGCGGCGCCGGGGACGGGGGAGAGGGAGCAATGACGAAAGAGCGGATCACGACCTTCCTGGAGAACCTGATCTTCCGCCACCGGCCCGTGGTGCTCGGCCTCTTCGCCGTCGCCACGGTGTTCATGGCCTGGTCGGCCTCGCACCTCAGGGTCGACGCGGGGTTCCAGAAGAACCTCCCGCACGCGCACCCCTACATGGAAACCTTCCTGAAGCACCAGCAGGAGTTCGGCGGGGCCAACCGGGTGCTCGTGGCGCTCATGGCGCGCGAGGGGGACATCTTCACGCCGGAGTTCTTCGACGTTCTGAAGAAGGCCACCGACGAGGTCTTCTTCCTCCCGGGCGTCGACCGGAGCCGGGTCCAGTCGCTCTTCACCCCGAACGTCCGCTACACCGAGGTCGTCGAGGACGGCATCGCGGCCGGCAACGTGATTCCCGACGATTTCTCGCCGGACGCCGAGGGCCTCGAGCAGGTCCGCCGGAACGTCCTGAAGGCCGGCATCGTCGGCCGTCTCGTGGCGAACGACTTCACGGGGACGATCATCAGCGCCGAGCTCCTCGAGTTCGACCCGACGACCGGGAAGAAGCTCGACTTCATCGCCGTCTCGAAGGCCCTCGAGGAGAAGGTGAGGCGCCAGTTCGACGCGGAGTTCGCCCCGGGCTCGCCGGTGGACGTGAGGATCATCGGCTTCGCGAAGGTCGTCGGCGCCATCTCCGAAGGGACCCGCCGCGTCATCCTCTTCTTCCTCATCGCCTACGCGCTCGCGGGCCTCCTCGTCTACGTCTACTCCCAGTCGCACCGCCTGTCGCTCGTGGCGCTCGGCTGCTCCACGATCGCGGTCGTCTGGCAGCTCGGCCTCCTGACGCTCCTCGGCTACGGCATCGACCCGCTCTCGATCCTCGTCCCCTTCCTCATCTTCGCGATCGGCGTCAGCCACGCCGTCCAGATGGTGAGCGCCAACGGCGCCGAGATCTTCGACGGGGCGGACCCGGTCACCGCCGCGAGGAACAGCTTCCGCCGGCTCCTCGTCCCCGGGTTCATCGCCCTCGCCTCCGACACGATCGGCTTCCTGACGATCCTCCTCATCAAGATCCGGGTCATCCAGGAGATCGCGATCACCGCGAGCCTCGGCGTGGCCGTCATCATCCTGACGAACCTCTTCCTCATCCCGGTGATCCTCTCCTACCTCCACTACCCGCCCGACTACAACGAGCGGCTCCACCGCCGCGCGAAGCACATGGCCGGGTTCTGGCGGGCGCTCTCGCAGGCCTCCGCGCCGAAGCCCGCCGCCGCGATCGTCCTCGTGGCCGCCCTTCTCGGGGTCGTCGGCTTCTGGAAGGGGCGCGACGTCAAGATCGGAGACCTCCACCGGGGCGTCCCCGAGCTGCGCGCCGAGTCGCGCTACAACGTCGACAGCGCCGTCATCACCTCGAAGTTCTCGATCGGCGTCGACATCCTGAACGTCATCGTCGAGACGAAGCCCGAGGGGTGCGTCGACCACTCCGTCATGACGACGATCGACGAGTTCTCCTGGAGGATGGCGAACGTCGAGGGGGTCCAGTCGACGATCGAGCTGCCGGGGATCGCGAAGATGCTGAACGCGGGCTGGAACGAGGGGAGCCCCAAGTGGCGGGTCCTCTCGCGCAACCAGTCCGTCCTCCAGCAGTCGGTCACCTACGTCCCCACGACCTCGGGGCTCCTGAACTCGGACTGCAGCGTCATGCCGGTCATGATGTTCACCGCCGACCACAAGGCCGACACGATCCAGCGGATCGTCGGCGAGGTGAAACGGTTCGAGTCGGAGCACGGCCACCCGGACGTCTCCTTCAAGCTCGCCACCGGGAACGTGGGCGTGATGGCCGCGACGAACGAGGCGGTCTCCGCGGCCCAGTTCCCGATCCTCGTCTGGGTCTTCGGGGCCGTCGTCATCCTCTGCGCGATCACCTTCCGCTCTCTCCGCGCCACGATCTGCATCGTCATTCCGCTCGCCCTCGTCTCGCTCCTGGCCTACGCCCTCATGGCCTGGCTCGAGATCGGGCTGAAGGTGTCGACGCTTCCCGTCGTCGCCCTCGGCGTCGGCGTCGGCGTCGACTACGGCATCTACATCTACGCCCGCTTCCGCTCGCTCTATCGGGACGGCGCGCCGCTGACCGAGGCCTATCGCAAGACGCTCGCCATGACCGGAAACGGAGTCCTCTTCACCGGCATCACGCTCGGGCTCGGAGTCGCCACCTGGATCTTCTCGCCGCTGAAGTTCCAGGCCGACATGGGCCTTCTCCTCTGCTTCCTCTTCCTGATGAACATGGTGGGCGCCCTCGTCCTGCTCCCGGCCCTGGCGCGCTGGCTCTTCGGGGACACCCACCAGGAAAAGGGCTGACCTCGAGCGGGCGCCCGGCGCGGTCACGCCCCGTTTCGCCGGGGCGCGACCGCCCTTCGGCGGCACCGCGGGCCGCGGCTCAGCCCCCGGTGCCGAGCCCCACGGGGCAGGCGATCCCGATGCCGCCCAGGCCGCAGTACCCGCCCGGGTTCTTCGCGAGGTACTGCTGGTGCTCGTCCTCGGCGTAGTAGAAGGGCCCGGCCGGCCGGATCTCCGTCGTGATCGGGTCGTACCCCCGCGCGAAGAGCACCTCCTGGTAGGCGTCGCGGATCTCAACGGCGGCGCGCTCCTGGTCCCCGGAGTGCGTGTAGACCGCCGAGCGGTACTGCGTCCCGACGTCGTTGCCCTGCCGCATCCCCTGCGTCGGGTCGTGCTTCTCGAAGAAAACCTTCAGGAGCTGATCGAAGGGGACCTGCGCGGGGTCGAAAACGGCGAGGACGACCTCGGCGTGGCCCGTCCGCCCGGTGCAGAGCTCCTTGTAGGTCGGGTTCGGAGTCAGGCCCCCCGCGTAGCCCACGGCCGTCGTGTAGACGCCCGGGAGCGTCCAGAACGCCTTCTCCGCCCCCCAGAAGCAGCCCATCCCGAAGACGGCCCGCTCGAGGCCCGCCGGGAACGGCGGGAGGATCTCGCGACCGGTCACGAAGTGCCGGTTGGTGACGGGAAGCGGGGCCTTGCGCCCTTCGAGCGCGTCCTCCGAGTCGGGAAGCCGGAGCTTGCTCTTGTCGAACAGCATGGGTCACCTCTCAGGCGGTGCGGCGGCGGAGACGGTAGTGGGAGACCATCCACTCGTTCCCGCCGCGGTGGGCGAAGAGCTCCGCGCAGGCCATGAAGAAGATCCGCCACTCGAGGACCTTCCTCCGCGCGACCCCCGGCCCGTAGGTCCTGGCGAAGAGCGCCTTCGCCGCCCCCTCGTTCCGGTCGAGGTTCGCGAGCCAGGCCTCCGCCGTGCGCGCGTAGTGCGTGCCGTTCACGCGCCAGCGCTCCTCCACGAAGAGGTGCTCGGGGAAGCGGAGGAGGAGGTGGTCGGAAGGCATGAGGCCGCCGGTGAAGAAGTTCCTCGCCATCCAGTCGCTCTCGTCGCGGGCCACGTACGGGTACGAGACGTCGCGGTGCGAGAAGACGTGGAGGAAGAGGCGGCCGTCGGGCTTCATCCACGACGCGATCCGGCCGAGGAGCTCCGGCCAGTTGCGCATGTGCTCGAACATCTCGACCGAGACGACCCTGTCGAAGACCGGCCCCGTCGCCGGGTCGAAGACGTTCATGTCGCAGGTGACGACCTTCAGGTTCGCGAGGTTCCGCTCCGCGGCCCTGGCCTCGATGTACTCCCTCTGGTCCCTCGAGTTCGAGACGGCGACGATGCGCGAGCCGGGGTAGCGCTCGGCCATCCAGAGCGTCAGCGACCCCCACCCGCAGCCGAGCTCGAGGACGTTCTGCCCGTCCGCGAGCCGGGCCCGCTCGCAGGTGAGGGCGAGCATCGCCGCCTCGGCGGCGTCGAGCGTGGTGACCCCGTCCGAAAACAGGCCTGACGAGTACTTCCGGTACGCCCCCAGGACGAGCTCGTAGAAGGCGGGCGGGACCTCGTAGTGCTGCTCGTTCGCCTCGGCGGTCGCGAGGGCGACCGGGCTCGCCCGCATCTCGGCGACGAGCTTCTCCTCGCGCGCCAGCGCCTCCTCCGCGTCGTCGGCCTTCTCGTCGGCGAGCCGCTGGCGAAGGAGCTGGCGGATCTTCCGGCGGACCAGCGCGTCCGGGATGAGCCCCCCCTGGAGGAGCGGGTCGTACCACATCGAGGTCAGCGCTCTCTCGGGAGCTCGGCGAGGAGCGCCCCGGCGCCCGCCGCGCCGTCCGCCGCCGCGCCCTTTTCGACGGTCGTCGCCGGTGCGCGAAACGGGACGCTCGCCGGCCTCAGCCGCCGGGCCGCGGCCCTGAGGGCGGGCCGGACGGCGAAGAAGACCGCGGCGGCGATGAACGGCGCCGTCAGCACCCAGGCGCCGAGCGCCTGGAGCGTCACCCGCCAGAGCGCCTCGGCGGCTTCCATCGGGCGCGAAGTGACGAATGCGGCCAGCTCCTGGGCCGACAAGTCCACGGGCTCCCCGCCGAAGAGGAGCCGGCCGAGCCCCAGGTAGGGGACGATGAAGGCCAGCTGGAGAGGGAACGAGAGGTAGTTGATCGCCTGGATGAGGGGCTGGTTGAGCCTGAGGACGATCGCCGCCGTCGTGCAGAGGATCGTCGTCGTACCCACGACCGGGATGACGGCGATCGCGAGGCCCACGGCGACCGTGAGCGCGATCGCGTCGGGAGAGAGCCCCTGCGTCAGCTGCTCGACGACGGGCCTGACGACCCGCCTCCTCAGGAGCTCCCTCACGACGCGTCCGGGTAGCCCGGGACCGGCCCCAGTGCGCGGTTCCCGGACCGGGTCAGGACGAGCTGGACGTCGCCGACGTACCGGCTCGCGAACGCCCCCTCGCAGTAGGCGAGGTAGAAGTCCCAGAGCCGGACGAAACGCTCGTCGTAGCCGAGCTCCCTCACCCGGGTCCGGCTCGCGAGGAACGCCGCGCGCCAGCGCCGGAGCGTCTCGGCGTAGTGGGCGCCGACGTCCTCGAGGTGGTGGATCAGGAGGCGCGAGCGGGCGGCGACGGCCGCCGCGACGGCCCCCACCGACGGGCAGTGGCTCCCCGGGAAGACGTGCTTCTGGATGAAGTCGGGGCGCCGGAGGAGGCGCTCGTGGCGGTCGTCGGGGACGGTGATCGCCTGGATCACCGCGATCCCCTCCGGCGCGAGGAGCCGGTCGACGGCCTCGAAGTACGCGGGGAGGAAGCGGTAGCCCACCGCCTCCAGCATCTCGATCGACACGACCCGATCGTACGACGTCCCTTCGCCCGGCAGGTCGCGGTAGTCGGCGAGGCGGATCTCCACGCGGTCCGAGAGCCCCTCCCGCACCACCCGCTCCCTCGCCCAGGCCGCCTGCTCGAGAGAGAGGGTGACGCCCGTGACCCTCGCGCCGTGCTCCCTCGCGGCGAGGCAGGCGAACGAGCCCCAGCCGCAGCCGATCTCGAGGACGTGGTCGCCGGGCCGGATCCGGGCCTTCTCCGCGATCCGCCGGAGCTTCTTCTCCTGAGCCTCCTCCAGCGTCTCGCTCCCCGTCTCGAACAGGGCGCACGAGTAGGTCATCGACGGGTCGAGGAAGAGGCGGTAGAGGTCGTTGCCCAGGTCGTAGTGGGCCCGGACGTTCCGGCGGGACCCGGCGCGGGTGTTCCGGTTCAGCGCGTGGAGGAGCCTGTTCCCCGCGCCCACGACCCGGGTCAGCCACGTCTCGCGGTCCAAGAGGGCCGCGTTCGCCACGAAGAGGCGGACGAGCCCGGGCAGGTCGTCCGTCGTCCACTCGCCGTCGAGGAAGGCCTCGGCCGCGCCCAGGTCGCCGCCGAGAACGAGGGCCCGAAGCGGCTTCCAGGAACGCGCGGTGAGTCGGATCGGCCGCGCCCCTTCCGGGCCGAACCGCCGCGTCGTCCCGTCGGGAAGGGCGAGGAGGACGGCGCCGCCCTCGAGCCCCTCGAGGGCCTCGAGGACGAGGCGCGTCGCGAGCCGGTCGAGGGCGCCCGGGGTCGAGGCCCGCGGGGCGAAGGCGTCGGAGGCGGATTCGAAGGACGTCACGCGACTCTCCTCGAGCGGATCAGCCCGGCCGGAGGCTCGGGGCGAGTGTAGACGGGGACCTGCTTCATCCAGAGCTTCAGGGCCTGCCAGTGGATCCAGGCGATGACGAGGACGGGCATGAGCGGGTGGCGGACGAGCGCGCGGGCGAGGCTCGCGGCCGTGAGCGGCTCGCGGCGCGCCGTGATGGTGGCGTCGAAGACCTTCTCGCCGTTCTCGAAGTCGTCGACGTGGACGGCGAGGCTCTCCCCGGGGACCGCGAGGTGGAACTCGTACTCGAGGTCCATCGGCAGGAACGGCGAGATGTGGAAGACCTTCGGGAAGCGGGGCGTGGAGATCCCCTTCTCGCTCCCCCGCCTCTCGAGGACGTATCCGTACGTCTCGCCGAAGGTGTTGTTGATCTCGGCGACGGCGAGGTCGAGGCTCCCGTCCGGACCGAAGACGTAGTAGTAGCTCACCGGGTTGAAGGCGTAGCCGAGGACGCGAGCGTGCGTCAGAAGGAAGACCTTTCGCTCTCCCAGCTCGATCCCGCGCGACGCCAGCCAGTCCTTCAGCTTTTCCCGGATCGGTCGCTCCCCGGGGCCGAGGTAGTCCCGGTCGAAGAGCGCGCTCCACCCCCGGCCGTTGTGCCGGAAGAGGCCCAGCCTCTCCTCGAGGCGCGGCAGCTCGTCGAGGTCGAGGAAGAGCTGGTAGACCGGGTAGGAGAAGGAGTGGGGCTTCGGCAGAAGACGCCGGTGGCGGACCCGCCCTTCGTAGATGCAGGAGACGGGGAGAGCCGTCACAGCGTCTCGGCCCCGAGCGAGGCCGCCGCGGCGAGGCCGGAGGAGAGCCCGTCCTCGTGGAAGCCGTAGCCGAAGTAGGCGCCGCAGAACCAGGTGCGGTTCCTCCCGTTCAGCGACGGCAGCTCGGCCTGGGTCGCGACGCTCTCGCGGGTGTACGCCGGGTGCGTGTAGAGGAGCCGCCGGGCGACCGCGCCCGCGGCGGGCTCGCGCGTCGGGTTCAGGGAGACGATCCACTCGGTCCGGGTCGGAAGGCCCTGGAGCCGGTTGATCGAGTAGTTCAGCGTGGCGGAGTTCCAGGGCCGTGAGCAGTCGTCGAGGTGGTAGTTCCACGAGGCTCGGGCCCGAGGGCGGCGCGGGAGGAACGAGGCGTCGGAGTGGAGGAGCGTCTCGTTTCGCGAGTAGCTCCAGGCCCCGAGCAGCCGCTTCTCGTCGGCCGTCGGCTCCTCGAGCATCGCGAGCGTCTCGTCGGCGTGCGCGGCGAGGACGACGCCGTCGAACCGCTGCGAGCCGCCGTCCCCGAAGACGAGCTCGACGCCGTGGGCGTCGCGGCGCACCTTCGCGACGGGGCTCCCGAGGTGGATCCGGTCGCGGAACGGGGCCGTGAGGAGCTTCACGTACTCGCGGCTCCCGCCGTCGACCGTGCGCCAGCGGAACTGCGTCGTCACGCCGAGAAAGCCGTGGTTCAGGAAGAACCTCACGAGCGTCGCCGCGGGAAACGTCTCCATGGCGGCCGGGCCCGACGACCAGACCGAGGCCGCCATCGGGACGAGGTAGTGGCTCCGGAAGGCGCGGCCGTAGCCCTCGCGGTCGAGCCACGCGGCGAGGGTCAGCGACTCCGCCCCGGGCTCCTCGAGGAGGCGCGGCGCCTCCCGGTTGAACCGGGCGATCTCGAGGAGCATCCCGTGGAAGGACGGCCGGAGGAGGTTCGAGGGCTGGGCGAAGACGCCCGCGAGGCCGGTGCCGCACCACTCGAGGTCGCAACGCTCGCAGCGAACGGAGAACGACATGTCGCTCTCTTTCGTCGGGACCCCGAGCTTCGCGAAGAGCTTCACGAGGTTGGGGTAGGTCACCTCGTTGTAGACGAGGAAGCCCGTGTCGACCGGGATCTCCCTGCCGCTCTCGTCGACGCCCACGGTGTGGCTGTGCCCGCCGGGGCGTCCGTCCCGCTCGAAGACCCTCACGTCGTGACGGGCGTTAAGAAGGAATGCCGCCGACAACCCGGAGATTCCCGTGCCTACGATCGCCAGCTTCACACGTCCTCCGCCTCGCTCCCCCTACGAAACGGATCGGCGGATGGGATTTCCCCGACTTCGGCGTCATCCGCCCGATCCGTACCTTTCCGGGCCACCCGGCGGCCCTCGCCGGGGTACGATCTTCGGACAACGGGCGTCCGGCCGTCGAGGAGAGAGGTCCTTCCCCCTTCCGGGGGACGATCACGGAGGTGACAGCGATGAGGTCCATCCCGGGACCAGGCCGCAACGGGGCGCCCCCGGGCGCACCGGACGAGCGAATAGACCTCAACGAGGTCGTCCTCGGCCTCTCCGACGCGCTCGACCTCGTCGGCGCCGACGTGGTCCAGCACGGCAAGCGCGTCGCCTTCATGGCGTCCGCCTGCGGCCGCGTCCTCTCCCTCGAGGAGGGAGAGCGCGACGACCTCCTCCTCGCCGCCGTCCTCCACGACTGCGGGGTCTCTTCGACGCGGCTCCACACCCAGCTGCTCGACGGGGAGCTCTCCTTCGAGGAGGCCCACGGCCACGCGGAAGCGGGCGCCGATCTCCTCGGCCGGTTCCCGCCGCTCGCGCGGATCGCCTCGATCGTGCGCCTCCACCACACCCCGTGGGAGTCGCCCGACCGGCTCGGGGTCGACGCCCGGACCGCCCTCCTCGCGAACCTCGTCTTCCTCTGCGATCGCGTCGACGCCCGCCTCGCGGCTCTTCGCGGCCGCGACCCCCTCCTCGAGACCGACGAGATCCGCCGCTGGGTCTTCGCGCGCTCGGGCAGCACCTTCGCCGAGGAGGCCGTGGGCGCGTTCCTCGAAGCCTCGGCCGCCGAGGCGTTCTGGCTCACCCTCGAGCCGCACCACCTCGAGCGCGCGCTCGGGGAGGAGCTGCGCGCCCCGCGCCGCCGGACCGTCTCCCTGTCGGAGCTCGAGGACCTCGCCCTCCTCTTCGCGGGAATCGTGGACGGCAAGAGCCGCTTCACGGCCTCCCATTCCACAGGCGTCGCCCGGCTCGCCGCCCTCCTCGGGCGGCTCGCGGACCTCGACGAGGGGACCTGCACGCGGCTCCGGATCGCCGGGCTCCTCCACGACCTCGGGAAGCTCCGCGTCCCGGACGAGGTGCTGGAGAAGGCCGCGCCTCTCGACGAGGGGGAGTTCGCGACGATCGAGCGTCACGCGTTCGAGACGTTCCAGATCCTGCGCCGCGTCGAGGCCCTCCGCGAGATCGCCGGCTGGGCCGGCTCCCACCACGAGGGGCTGAGCGGCAAGGGCTACCCGTTCAAGCTCCGGGCGGACGAGATCCCGGTCCCCGCGCGCCTCCTCGCCATCGCCGACGTCTTCCAGGCCCTCGCGCAGGACCGCCCCTACCGAGGTCCCCTCGGCGCGGAGGAGATCCTGGGGCACCTGCGCCGGTTCGTCGCGTCCGGCAAGCTGGACCCGCACGGGGTCGACCTCGTGGAGGAGAACCTCGAGGAGTGCTTCCTCGCTGCCACCCTCGACGGCGCCGAAACGCCCTCTCCCCGGGCCGCCTCGCCACGCTGAACCGCCTCGCCCTTCGCACAGGCCGGCCGGAGAGCTTCGCCCCCGACGGTCTGGCCGACGCGGGCACCGGAGGCGCTCGCCGCGCCCGGAGCGGGCGTGCTATGACGCGCCCGATGTCTCGCCCCCCCGCCGTCGTCCTCCTCTCGGGCGGCCTCGATTCGGCCACCGTCCTCGCGATCGCGCGGCGGGACGGGTTCGCCCCTTTCGCTCTCAGCTTCCGCTACGGCCAGCGGCACGCGCTCGAGCTCGCCGCGGCCGGCCGGGTCGCGAAAGCGCTCGGCGCCGAGCGGCACGTCGTCGCGACGATCGACCTCGGCCTCTTCGGCGGCTCGGCTCTCACCGCCGACCTGGAAGTCCCCAAGGACCGCCCGGCCGACGAGATGGCGCACGGGATCCCGGCCACGTACGTCCCCGCGCGCAACACCGTCTTCCTCTCCTTCGCCCTTGCCTGGGCGGAGGTGCTCGGCGCGTTCGACATCTTCGTCGGCGTGAACGCCCTCGACTACAGCGGCTACCCCGACTGCCGCCCCGAGTACGTCGCCGCGTTCGAGACGATGGCGAACCTCGCCACCCGCGCCGGTGTCGAAGGGACGGGGCGCTTCCGCGTGAGGGCGCCCCTCGTCGAGATGACCAAGGCCGACATCATCCGGACGGGCCTCTCCCTCGGCGTCGACTACGGGCTCACGCTGAGCTGCTACGACCCCTCGCCGGACGGCGCCCCGTGCCGCCGGTGCGATTCCTGCCAGCTCCGCGCGAAGGGCTTCCGGGAAGCGGGCGTTCCCGACCCGGCCCTCGAGAGGTCGGCGCTCCCGTGAGCTACGCCGTCAAGGAGATCTACTACACGCTCCAGGGAGAAGGAGCGCAGGCGGGGCGCGCCGCCGTTTTCCTCCGATTCTCGGGCTGCAATCTCTGGTCGGGGCGCGAGGAGGACCGGGCCACGGCGACCTGCCGCTTCTGCGACACCGACTTCGTCGGCGTCGACGGCCCGGGGGGAGGGCGCTTCTCCGATGCCGCCTCGCTCGCGGCGGCGGTCGCCGGCGCGTGGACCTCGCCGAGGCCCGACCGCGGCCGGCCTCTCGTCGTCTGCACCGGGGGCGAGCCGCTCCTCCAGGTCGACGACGCGCTCGTCGACGCGCTCCACCACGAGGGCTTCGAGATCGCCGTCGAGACGAACGGCACGCGCACGCCCCCCGCCGGCCTCGACTGGGTCACCGTCAGCCCGAAGGCGGGCGCGCCGCTCGTCCTGACGTGTGGAGACGAGCTGAAGCTCGTCTACCCGCAGGCTGGCGCGGAGCCGCACCTCTACGAGAAGCTGCCCTTCCGCGAGCTCTTCCTCCAGCCGATGGACGGTCCGGACCGCGAGAGAAACGTCGCCGCGGCCGCGGCCTGGTGCCTCGCGCACCCGTCCTGGCGGCTCAGCCTGCAGGTTCACAAGCTCGTCGGCCTGCCCTGAAGCACCGCCCGGCGACGGCCGGAGACGAAAACGGAAGCCCCGTCGCTTCCGACCGGTCCCGGGGACGCGCGGCGAGGGCGAGGAGAGCGAGGGGGTGCGCGTCCGCGGGCTCGCGGGTCTTCCACGGGGGGCTTCCACCTCCCTCTACGAAGCCGGCGCGCGAAAGTTCGGCCTGCCCGCCCCCCGACCTCACCCGTCTCGCACTCGGCGCACGCCGGGCGTTGCAAAACTCAACGGCACGCCTCAACTCCCCTCGAGGAGTCGCAGAAGATACTCAAATCATTGTGAATAAAGTCACTTGCATTCGCCACAGCCAGCACGGTCGTCGTTGAGGAGTTCACCATCGGCGTTCGGGGTCGAGAGGTCCACCGAGGGACACAAGTCGCCCTGATGCAACGACTTGAGTGGTCTTTTCGAGGTCTGGCAGCGGCCTTGCGATGTCTCCTGGTGAAACGGGGCCGAGAGAAATCGGAACCACCCCGCAGGAGGCAACAAATGGTCGCACTGCTCGTCATCCTCACCATCGTCCTCGCGCTCGCCGTCGACAGCCTCGTCCTGGCTCGCCAGCGCCGGACGTCCGCCGCCCTCGAGCCGCTGCCGGTCGTGGCGATGAAGGTGCCCCAGCCTCCCCAGGGCGTCTTCCTCGACACCGCCCACACCTGGCTCCGCATCACCTCCGACGGCCGCCTCCGCGTCGGCATCGACGACTTCCTCGCCGAGGCCGTCGGCCCCATCGACAAGGTCGAGGTCCCCGCCCAGGGCGCCACCGTCGAGCGCGGCGCCCCCCTCTTCACCCTCACCGTCAGGGGCCGCAAGCTCGTCGTCCCCTCCCCCGCCTCCGGCACCTTCATGTCGGCCAACGACAGGACCCAGCGCGACCCCTCCGCCATCGCCAGGGACCCCTACGGCGCCGGCTGGCTCGCCTCCATCTGGACCCGCGACCACCACGCCGCCATCTCCCCCCTGCGCATCGGCGCCGCCGCCACCCACTTCCTGCGCGAGGAGCTCCACCGCCTCGCCGACTTCATGGTCCCCTCCCAGTCCATGGCGAAGGTCCCCGTCATGGCCGACGGCGGCCTCCCCGGCAAGGGCTCCGCCGCCAGCCTCGACGACGCCGCCTGGGAGTCCTTCTCCCGCCAGTTCGTCAACGCCTCCGAAGAGACCCCGAAGGCCTGACCTTCCCTCCCCTCCCGTTTCCGGGCCCCGGCCGCCGAGAGGCGCCCGGGGCCTTTCGGCTTCAGGGCCCCGCTCTTCGGCCGCCAGGACGCCGGCGCCCATCTACGTGAGGAGCGTCACACGCCCGTCCCGAGACGCGACTTCCTCTCGATTTCGCCTCCGCCCTCTTCTATGCTCAGGGGCAAATCCGGAACAAGACGAGGGAGGACTTATGCCCAAGAAGGACTGGATGACCGCTCTGCTCCTGTCGATCTTCCTCGGCGGGCTCGGCGTCGATCGCTTCTACCTCGGGTACACGGGGCTCGGGATCCTGAAGCTGCTCACCTGCGCCGGCGCCGGGATCTGGGGAATCATCGACATCATCCTGATCGCGACCGGCAAGATGAAGGACGCCCAGGGGAACGAGCTGCAGAAGAAGTAGCGTGCCCGGGGGAAAGCTCCTCGAAAGGCTCCGGGGACGGCGCGAGCAGGCACTTCTCGCCCTCGGGGCCTTTCTTCTCGTCCTTCTCGTCCTCGTCTTCGTCGACCCGCGCACCGCCCGCCTCGCCCCGGTCTGCCCGCTCCACTACGCGACGGGCCTCCACTGCCCCGGGTGCGGGACGGGAAGGGCCCTGCACGCCCTCGTCCACGGCGACGTCGTCCGCGCTCTCCGGATGAACGCCCTCGCCGTCGCCGCGATCCCGGTCTTCCTCGTCCTCACGATCCGGGCGGTCCTGAGGCCCGAGAGACCCCTGCCGTTCCCCCCCCCCTGGCTGCAGTTCCTTCTCTACGCGCTCCTCGCGTTCCTCCTCGTCGCGAGGAACCTCCCGTTCGAGCCCTTCGCGGGCTGGGCGCCGCGGTAGATCGCGGGGCGGGGGCGCACGCCAGCCGCCTCCGCCTGGGGGGCAGGCTCCCGGCTCCCGTCATTCGCGCCGCGACGTTCGGCCCGCTCCGCGCAGGTGCGTTCCGAGGCGCGAGAGGGCCTCGGTGAGCGCACCGCGGTCGGTGGCGGCGCCAATCGACACGCGAACCCCTTCCTCGACGTAGGACCTTCCAGCCGCGAAGACGCTTGCCGGGACGACGACGACTCCGGCCGTCAGCGCCCCCCTCGCGAAAGCGTCGGCCGTTCCCCGCGGGAGGGGGATCCAGACGTGCGGGCAGTGCTTCGCCCCACGCCATTCGAAGCCGGCCAGGGCGCGGGCGCAGACGAAATGACGGACACCGAGCTCGCGCCTCAGAGCGACGAGGCGTCGCCAGGCCGTGCCGTCAGTCAGCCAGCGGGCTGCGAGAGCCGAAGCGAGCGGCGAGACGTACCAGCTCGTGTGGTGGGACGAGCCCTGCCACTTCTCCCTGAGGCTCGGCGGGTACGCGAGGTAGCCGAGCCTCAGGCCGGGTGCCACCGTCTTCGACAGCCCCGTCAGGTACATCACCCGTTCCGGGGCCAGCGCGGCGAGCGGAGGCGGCGCGTCCTCCGGCAGGAGGCCGTAGACGTCCTCCTCCACGAGAAGGACGTCGAAGCGGCGGGCGACGTCGACGATCTTCCGGCGCCGGTCGGCCCCCATGGTCGCCGACGTGGGGTTGTGCAGCGTCGGCGACAGAACGGCGAGGCGGACTCCCGAGCGGCACACCGCCTCGAAGGAGGCGGGGAGGACCCCTTCGCGGTCCATCTCCATCGCGTGGAGCCGGCGGCGGAGGCGACGGGCGACCGCCTTCAGGCCAGGGTAGACGAGCGATTCGCAGGCCAGATCCTCGATCTCGGGGAAGGCGCCGAGCGCCGTGTCCATCGCGTGCTGGGCCCCGGCGCAGACGACGATCCGGTCCGGCTCCGCCTCGACGCCACGCCGCGCGAGCCACGCCGCTGCGGCCCGCGCGTGGACGAACGCGTCCCCCGTCGTCGGATACTGGAGGAGGTGGGCCGCCGTGTCTGCGTCGAGCGAACCGAGCGCCCGGGAGAGGTCCGTGTCGCGCGCGAGGGGCGGCGGGGTGTTCGGCGAGAGGTCGATGACGCCCCCCTCGGGACGCTGCTCGAGCGCGAAGAGCGCCGCCTCGGACGCCACCCCGAGGACGTACGTCCCGCGCCCGACCTCGCCGCCGAGGAGGCGCCGCCGCGCCGCCTCCCGGTAGGCGCGTGTGACAGTGCTGACGTTTACGCCCAGGAGGTCGGCGAGAAGTCGGTGGGTCGGAAGCCGGTCGCCGGGGCGCAGCTCTCCCCGGCGGACGGAGTCGCCGATGGCGTCGGCGACCGCGAGGTACGTCGGGCGTGTCGAGCGGCTGATGTCCGGGAGCCAGCTTGTCATGCACACAATCCTCGCTTCCGTGCACACATCATAAAGGCCTGCGGGGCCCTGCGTCAGGCCGGGGCCGGAACGGAGGGGCGATGGCGAGCATTGATTTCAACGGCACATCCGTCGAGCTGAACCCGGAGGGTTTCCTCGCCGACCCGTCGATCTGGAGCGAGGAACTCGCGGTCGTTCTCGCCCGGCACGAGGAAGGGCTCGAGAGCCTCGGCGAGCAGCACTGGGCGGTCATCCGATTCATCCGCCAGCACTGGCTCGAGAACGACTCGGCGCCAATGGTCCGGTCGATCTGCAAGACCGTCGGCGTCCCGCTGAAGGCGGTCTACGAGCTCTTCCCGAGCGGTCCCGCCAAGGGCGCCTGCAAGCTCGCAGGCCTTCCGAAGCCCGACGGCTGCGTGTAGGCCATGCCCGCGGATGGGCCCCTGGAGCTCGCTCTCTGGGCCTCGGCGGCGTGGGCCCTCCTCGCTCTCGCCTCCCTCGGACTTCGCACGCGCGCGTGGGGCCGGCGCACTCTGCACGCGCCGCCGGCCGGCGACGCCGCCGCCGGGGTCCGCTATGCGTTCACGAAGGGGATGCTCCCAGAGGCCAAGGAGAGCGTGAGGACGCACCTTCCGTCCTACGCGGCCGGCCTCGTCTTCCACGCCGGGGTCTTCGCTTCCTTCGGGCTCCTCGCGACGAGCCTCGCCGGAGCCGGGCCCGGGTCCGCACTCGCCCGTCTCGGCGGCGCGGCCGCGGGGGCGGGGGCCCTCGCCGGTCTCGGCCTGCTCGGCAAGCGGATCGCGAGCCCGGTCCTGCGCGGCCTGTCGTGCCCCGACGACTACGTGGCGAACCTCCTGACGACGGCGTTCGCGGCCCTCGCCGCCGTCGCCGCGTTCGCTCCCGCCGCGCGCGGCGCATGGCTCGTCGCCGGCGTCGCGCTGCTCCTCTACGTGCCGGTCGGCAAGATCCGTCACTGTCTCCTCTTCTTCCCGGCCCGGTCCAACCTGGGCCGCTTCTTCGGCCGCCGCGGAACGTTCCCCCCGGCCTCGCGGAGACAGGCGTGACCGTGCCCGCTCCCGCCCCCCTCGAGAGCCGGATCGAGGCTCTCACCGACGCCGACCTCGCCCGCGGATTCGAGGTGTTCCGCTCGAAGCTGAGCGCGGCCGAGGTTTCGTACCTCGGAGCGTGCGTCCGCTGCGGCCTCTGCGCAGAGAGCTGCCACTACTACCGCGCCGCGCCCGAGCTCGAGAACGTCCCGGCCCGCAGGCTCGACCACGTCGCCGCGGCGTTCCGCCGGCACGCCACCTTGGCCGGTCGCGTCGTCCCCGGCCTCGTCGGGGCCCGCTCCTTCGACCGCGAGATGGTCCGGGCCTGGGTCGACGCCGTCTTCGGCCGCTGCTCGCTCTGCGGGCGCTGCTCCCTCAACTGCACGGTCGGCATCGCGCTGCCGCGCGTCTTCCGAGCCGCCCGCGCCGCCCTCGCGTCGATGGGCCTCGTCCCCGTGGACCTGCAGGCGACGGTCGAGAACAGCCTCGTCCACGGCAACAACATGGCGATCACGAAGCAGGACTGGGTCGAGACCGTGCAGTGGCTCGAGGAGGAGCTGCAGGCCGAGACGGGCGACCCCGGGGCGAGGATCCCTCTTGACAAGAAGGGGGCGAAGATCCTCTTCACCGTGAACCCCCGCGAGCCGAAGTTCTTCCCGCTGAGCCTGCAGGCGAGCGCGAAGGTGTTCTGGGCCGCGAAGGAGGACTGGACGCTCTCGAGCGAGCCCGGCTGGGACCTGACGAACTACGGCCTCTTCAGCTGCGACGACGCGCAGGCGGGCCGGATCACGCAGAACCTCGTCGACGCGATGGAGCGGCTCGGGTGCGAGACCCTCGTGATCGGCGAGTGCGGCCACGGCTACGGCGCCGCCCGGTGGGAGGGGCCTGAGTGGCTCCGGGGGAGCTACCCGTTCCCCGTCCGGAGCGTCCTCGAGCTGATGGACGAGTACCTGGCGTCGGGCCGCATCGTCGTCGACCCGTCGCTCAACCCGAAGCCCGTCACCCTCCACGACCCGTGCAACCTCGTCCGCCACGGGGGCGTCCGCGAGCCGCAGCGCCGGGTCCTGCGCCGCGCCGCGAGCGCGTTCGTCGAGATGGCCCCGAACGGCGAGGAGAACTTCTGCTGCGGCGGCGGGGGCGGCCAGCTCGCGATGGCGGCCTACAAGGACCGGAGGATCGCCTCCGGCGGGACGAAGGCGCGGCAGATCCGCGAGACCGGCGCGTCCGTCGTCGTCGCGCCGTGCCACAACTGCATCGACCAGCTCATGGAGCTGAACAAGGAATACAGGCTCGGAGTCCAGGTCCGGACGGTCGCGGAGGTCCTCGCCGACGCGCTCGTCCCGGCCCCCCGAGAGGAAGGTGGAGCATGTCCGCGACCGTGATGGAGAAGCCCGGGGCCGCCGAGGCGGCCGCCCCCCAGTCGAAGCTGATCTACCTCGACAACGGAGCGACGTCCTTCCCGAAGCCGGAGGAGGTCTACGTCGCGATGGACCGCTTCTACCGCGCCTACGGGGTGAACCCGGGGCGCAGCGGCTTCGACCTCTGCCTCGAGGCCGGCTCCCTCGTCGACAAGACCCGCAAGCTCCTCTGCTCCTTCTTCGGCGGGACGGACCCGAACCGGCTCGTCTTCGGCTACAACTCGACCGACGCGCTCAACCTCGCGATCTTCGGCCTCGTCAGCCCTGGTGACCACGTCGTGACGACGCACCTGGAGCACAACGCCACGTTGCGGCCGCTCTGGATGCTCGAGCACGAGCACGGCGTGAAGGTCGACTGGGTCGACTTCGAGGCCGACGGCTGGGTCGACCCTCAGAAGGTGATCGAAAAGATCACCCCCGGCACGAAGGCCGTCGTCATGAACCACGGCTCGAACGTGATCGGCACGCTCCAGGACCTCGCCCCCATCGGGAAGGCCTGCCGCGAGCGGGGCGTCCACCTCGTCGTCGACGTCTCGCAGTCCGGCGGCGCCGTCGCGGTGAAGCTCGACGAGGTCGGGGCCGACGTCCTCTGCTTCACCGGCCACAAGAGCCTGATGGGGCCGATGGGGATCGGCGGCATGTACGTCCGCGAGGGGGTCGAGATCCGGCACACGCGGGCGGGCGGCACCGGCGTGAAGAGCGCCCAGCGCCACCACCTCGACGAGTACCCCTACCGGATGGAGTACGGCACCCCGAACCTGCCCGGCATCGCGGGCCTCAGCGCCGGCGTGAGCTGGGTCCTGGGCCAGGGGCTGGAGTCGATCCACGCCCGGGAGATGGCGCTCTGGCGGAAGCTCCGTGACGGCCTCAACGCGATCGACGGCGTGATCCTCTACTGCGCGGACGACGTCCCCGGCAGGCAGCGGATCAGCGTCCTGTCGTTCAACATCGAAGGGCTCGAGGCGGCCGACACGGGGACGATGCTCGACGTCGACCACGACATCGCGTGCCGGACGGGCCTGCACTGCACGCCGATGGTGCACGAGCACCTCGGCACCGACAGGATCCACGGCGCCGTCCGCTTCGGGATCGGCCCGTTCAACACCGAGGCTCACGTCGACACGGCAATCGGGGCCGTCCGGGAGATCGCGAGCCTGAGGGCCCGGAAGAGGTAGGGGGAAGCCGGTCCGAAGACGGGGCGCCGTCGTCGGGCCGGCCGGTCAGCCGATGCCCTGTCCAGCGCCGCAGGAGGGGCAGTGGCGGACGACCGCCGCCATTCCCGTCAGCTCGACGTCGCGCGCCATCGAGCCCTCCCTGACGGGCTCGTCCCTCGTGAGGTCCGTCGAGAGGTACTTCTTGTTGCTGTCGCTGAAGACGGTGACGACCACGGCGTCCGGGCCGAGCTTCTCCTGGACCTGCAGCGCGGCGAGCAGGTTCGCGCCGCTGCTGATCCCGACGCCGAGGCCGTGGCGCGCCAGCCGCTGGGCCACGAGGATCGCGTCGCCGTCGTCCACGCTCACGATCTCGTCGAGCTGGTCCAGCTTCACGATCGCCGGGATGAACTCGTCGGAGATCCCCTGGATCCGGTGCTTCCCCACCTTGTGGCCCGTGTGGAGCGTCGGCGAGTTCGCGGGCTCCACCGGGTGGACCCGGACCGACGGGTCCTGCTCCTTGAGGTAGCGGCCCGTCCCCATCACCGTCCCGCCGGTGCCGACCCCCGCGACGAACGCGTGCGGCTTCAGCCCCAGGAAGGCGAGCTGGGCCCAGATCTCGGGTCCCGTCGTCGCGGCGTGGGCCTCCACGTTCGCCTCGTTCGCGAACTGGCGGGGGAGGAACGCCCCGGGCGTGCTCGCGGCCCACTCCTCACTCAGGCGGATGGAGCCGAGGAACCCTCCTTCCACGGCGCTCACGAGGCGGACCTCGGCGCCGAAGGAGCGGATCAGGTCCTTGCGCTCCTGGCTCATCCAGTCGGGCATGAAGATCGTCACCGGGTGGCCGAGGGCGGTCCCGAGCGCCGAGAAGGAGATGCCCGTGTTGCCGCTCGTCGCCTCGCCGATCGGCGCACCGGGCGCGAGCGCTCCGGTCTCGTGCGCCCGGCGGAGGATGTGCAGGGCCATCCGGTCCTTGATGCTCCCGGTCAGGTTGAACTGCTCGGCCTTCGCGTAGAGGCGGCGCGGCCGCCCCCGGTACAGGAGGTCGACCGCCACGAGCGGCGTGTGGCCCACGAGGCAGCCGAGGGCCTCGATTCTTTCCTGGATTCCCGTCATTCCTCGCGTCCCCTTCGCGCGCCCCGGGCGCATTCGCCCGGTCCCGGCCGTCCTGCCTCGCCTACTTCCCCTTCTTCCCCTTCTTCGGGGGCTTCTTTCCGCCCTTCTTCGCCGCCTTCGCCTCGCCCTTCCCGGCCTCGCGCAGGACGTCCTCGATCCAGGAGGTCCCCATCATCGTGTGGGGGAAGCCGAGCGTCGTGAGGCCCAGGAGGGCAACGCCACGAACCTCGGACGGCGTCGCGCCCGCCTCGAGCGCCCGCCGGGCGTGGGAGTGGACCGCCCCCTCGAGGCGCGACCCCACGGCGAGCGCCAGCTTGACCAGCTCGGCATCCTTCTCCGCGAACCCGGCCGCCTCCCGGCTCGCCGCCGCGAGCGCCTCGTAGGTCATGCCGCACTCGGGGTAGGCCTCGACGAACTTCCGGAACGGGCCGGGGGCTTTCTTCATAACGTCCTCCACCAGGCATTGTAGGGGCGCGGCGACGCGCGGAGCCCCTCGCGTTCCGTCCGGTGGCGCCTCGCCGGGAAAGGCGGCAGCCGCTTCCCTCTTCACCCTACGGCCAGAGGCGCTCGCGCCCTTCGTGCCAGTCGCGCGTGACGTCCAGCCAGAAGGCGAGGCCGGCGAAGCGGCCGAACGGGGCGTAGAGGCGGACGACGCGTTCGTCCTTCACCGGCCGGCCCCGGAACCGCAGCCCGGCGACCTTCTTCCGCGACCAGGAGTCGAGACCGAGGTGCCCGTGGCGCCCGAGGAGGCGCAGCAGCGTCTCGGCCGCGTAGGGACCGAAGCCCTTCTCCGCCCGGACCCGCTCCACGACCTCGACGTCGGAGAGCGACCGGTCTTCCCAGGTCGCGAGGTCGAGCGCGCCCGACGCGACGCGGAAGGCGAAGGAGGCGAGGAACGGCGCCCGGTACCCGAGCTTCAGCTCCTCGCGGAGTCGCCGCTCCGGAAGCGCCGCAAGGAAGGCCGCGTCCGGGAAGGCGCCTCCCTTCCCGAACGCCGCGACCATCCGGCTCGCCATGGCCTTCGTCAGGGCCCAGGAGCAGTTCGTCGTGCAGAGGACCTTGACGGCGTCCTCGAAGAGCGTCGGCGAGCGGAGGATCCGGCCTGCGCCGCGATCGGCCATCCAGCCGAACCCTTCGGCCCGACGCGCCGCGCAAAGGGCGTGGAACGGCGCGAGGCGGGTCGAGAGGTCGAGGACCCTCTCCACGGCGCGCCGGGCGACGGGCGCGGGCACGGGGGCCGTCACGGAGACGTCGCCGCCCCTCGCCGAGAGGCGGACCGGGACGGGGACGCCGCCGTGAAGGAAGACGAACGACAGCTGCCGCCGGCCCGCGTCCCAGGCGAACGGCGGGAGGTCGTACCAGCCGTGGCTCCGGGCCACCAGGTCGAGGTCGACTCCGGGAACGGTGAAACGCGACCGCGTCACGAGGGTTCGCCGGCTTCGGGGGCGACGGACGGGCCCGGCGCCTCCTCGCCCTCCCCGGGGCCGGGGCCGGCCCCGTCCGTCGAGGGCCGCGGCCAGCCCACGTCCCCGTGAACCGTGCAGCGTTCCTTCGGCTCCGTCCCCTCGATGAAGAGCTCGTTGACGGAGGTGGGGCATTCCTCGGTGACGAGCATCCCCGTGGTCGGGTCGACCGAGGCGGTGACGACCCCGGGGACCTCGGGGAACGGCTCCTCGAAGAAGTGGGAGGGGAGCCGCCGGACGAACTCCGAGTAGATCGGCACGGCCGCCGTCGAGCCGGACAGGTTCAGCCCCCGGTTGTCGTCGAAGCCGACCCATACCGCCACGAGCAGGCGGGGGGAGAACCCGATGAACCAGGCGTCCCGCCCGTCGTTCGTCGTACCGGTCTTGCCCGCGAAGACTCCCTGCGCCCCGAGCCGGCGGGCCGAGCCCCCGGTGCCGCGGTTGACGACGCCCTCGAGCATCGAGTCGAGGACGGCCACGGCCGCGGGGTCGGCGGCCCGCGAAAGGGGCGCGTCCGTCCGGTCGATCCGCCGTCCCCCCGGGCCGACGAGGCCCAGGAGGGCATTCGGCTTCACGAGGATTCCCCCGTTGGCGAAGATCGAGTAGGCCGCGGCGATCTCCATCGGCGTGCACTCGAACGAGCCCAGGGCGAGCGAGGGGTAGGCCTTCATCCGCGACGTGATCCCCGCCTTGCGGGCGGCGGCGACGACGTCCGCGAGGAGAGTCCCGCCCCCTCCCGTCTCCCAGACGGCGAGCCTCACGGTCGGAATGTTCCGCGACTCCTCCAGGGCCTGTCGAACCGTGACCGGGCCGAGGAACTTCCCGTCGTAGTTCCGCGGCGACCAGGTCTCGTCCTCCGTCGTCCCGAAGACGAGGGCGATCGGCGAGTCCTGCAGGATCGTGACCGGCGTGACGGGGGGAACGAGGTCGCGCCGCTCCAGGGCGGCGAGGAAGACGAACGGCTTGAAGAGGGACCCCGGCTGGCGCCTCGCCTGGACGACGCGGTTGAACTGGCTCACCTGGTAGTCGCGCCCGCCGACGAGGGCGCGGATCGAGCCGGTATGCGGGTCGAGCGCGATGAGCGCCGCCTGGAGCGGCTCTTGCCCTTCCTTCGTCCGCAGCTTCCTGAAGCGCTTCTCGAGGTCCTCGAGGCCCTTCAGGACGGCGGCCTGCGCTGCGGCCTGCATGTCCGGGTCGAGCGTCGTGTAGAGCGAGAGGCCCGCCCCCGAGAGGTCGCTCCGCGACTCCTTCACCTGCGTCAGGACGAAGTCCACGAAGTGGGGCGCCTCGATGGGGTTCGACGGCCGGCTCGCCCGGGTGAGCGGCGCTTCCAGCGCGGCCTCGTAGGCGGCGCGGTCGATCTTCCTCTCCTCGAGCATTCCCTGGAGGACGAGGGCGCGCCTGGCCTTCGCCCGCTCGGGATTGCGAAACGGGGAATAGCGCCCGGGAGAGGAAATGAGCCCGGCGAGCATCGCCGCCTCGGGGAGGTCGAGCTGCGACACCGGCTTTCCGAAGTAGAACCGCGCCGCCTCCTCCACGCCGGTGACCGAGACCGAGCCGCGCTGGCCGAGATAGATCTCGTTCAAGTAGGTCTCGAGGATCTCTTCCTTGCCGTACTTCGCGTCGAGGATGACGGCGAGAAGCGCCTCGACGGCCTTCCTCCGGAACGTCCGCTCCGGGGTGAGGAAGAGGTTCTTGACGAGCTGCTGCGTGAGCGTGCTCGTCCCGCGCACGGATCGCCCCCTCATGACCCCCTGGAGGACCGCGCCGACGAGCCTCTTCGGGGCGAGCCCGGAGTGCGAGAAGAAGCTCCGGTCCTCGATCGACAGGATGGCGTCGACGACGACCTTCGGGACCCGCTCGAGCTTCACGAGCGTCCGGTCTTCCATCTTCCGGTCGAAGACGGACCCGACGACCTCCGGCTCGAACACCACGTAGGGCAGGGGGGCCCCGTCCGCTTCCCTCTTCATCCGGGCGATCCGCCGTCCCGAGAAGTCGACCTGCGCCACGACCCCCGGGAACCTCCCGTAAGCGGTCTCGCGCGGGTTGACGCCGACGACGATCCGGTTCCTCGAGAGGAGGTACCGCCCCCCGGTCACGGGCGGCGCCGCGACGGGCGCGTAGCGAAGGCGAGCGAGCCGCCGTTCCACGTCCTCCGGCCCGTAGGCGTCCCCCGGGCGCAGGACCCACACGTCGGAGTAGAGGCGGGTCGGAATGCTCCAGCGCCGCCCCTCCATCGTCCGCGTCACCACGCGCTCGTAGTAGGCGACGACGAGGGCGAGGGAGATCACGAAGGAGAGGACGAGGAGCGCCGCTCCCCAGAGGGCCCACCGCGGGGTCGCCGTCCAGAGACGGCGGGCGCGGGCGCGGATGCCGGACCTCACCCCCGGAGTGTAGCGAAGCTCCGGCTCACTCCGGGGCCGGACGGGCGCCTGAGAGAAGGGTCCCCACTTGCGCGTCCGTCAGTGCGCGGGGACCGCCGAGGAGTCGCGCGGCGAGCGTGACCCGTGCGAGGTGCTCGACGCGCTCCATCCGGTGAAGCGCCTCCCTCAAGTCGCGGCCCAGCGTCAGGACCCCGTGGCTGGCGAGGAGAAAGGCGTCGTGGCCGCCGACCCAGGGCTCGAGCGCCCGGGCGAGCTCTTCCGACCCCGGCGCGGCGTAGGGGACGAGCGGGACCGGCCCGACCGTCAGGACGATCTCCGGCATGACCGGCGCGTCGAGCGGGACCCCCGCCGCGGCGAAAGCGGTGGCCACGGGCGGGTGCGCGTGGACGACCCCTCCGACGTCCTTCCTCCTCCGGTAGCAGAGGAGGTGCATCGGCGTCTCCGTCGACGGCCGGCCCGTCCCTTCTACGACGCGGCCCTCGAGGTCGACGACGAGGAGGTCCTCCGGCGAGAGCCCCCCCTTCTCCATTCCGGCGGGCGTCAGGAGGAACAGGTCTGGAGCGAGGCGCGCCGAGAGGTTCCCGTCCGTGGCGGGAGCGAATCCGAGCGCGTCGAGCCTGCGCCCGGAGGAGACGAGGGCGGTGCGGCCGGCGGCGTGTTCCATCACGTTCCTCACTCCCCCGTACCACCGGGGACGTCGTAGCCCTTCCCGGGTCCGTCCCGGCCCGCACCCGTTACCCGGCGCGCCCGCTACGCCTTCTTCTGCCAGACCTCGATCGAGTCGATGAGCCCCTCGTCGCCGAGGAAGGAGACGCGGTCCCCCACCTTCCGCCCGAGGAGCCCCTTCGAGGCGTCGGCGAGGTAGGAGTAGATCTCCAGCTCGGGCTTCGAGTCCCACGGTCCGAGGAGGGTCACCGCCCGCGTTCCGCCGAGGAGCCGGAGAGTGACGCGCGTGCCGGGCCTCACCTCGGAGACGTCGACGGTGTCGGGGTCGAGGACGCGGGCCTTGCTCAGCTCGTCCTGTAGGCGCGCCACGCGGACACCGAGGTCCTGCTGGCGCTGCTTGCGGGCCTGGTATTCGAAGTTCTCGGAGAGGTCGCCCTCGGCGCGCGCGATGGCCAGGCCCTTCGTGTTCTCCGGGATGTCGACCTGGACGAGCTTCTCGAGCTCCTTCTTCTTCCCCTCGAGCGCCTCCTCCGTCACGAAGAAGTTCTCGTCGCCCCCCTTGCGCAAGTCGGGGAATCGCATCTCGGCGGCCGAGAAGAGGGCCGCCCTCCGGTGGGGCTCGAGCTCGTTGTGCCTGTCGAGCGCCTGGAGGAACTGCTGGGCCTCCTCGAGGGTCGCCTGCTTGACGAGCCACGCCGCGGCCATGCCGGTGCGGTCGAACAGCTCGCGGATCCGGGCCCGGCCGCCCCCGAGGTCCTCCCACGAGGCCGCGTCCAGCAGCCGGGCGAGGACCGTCGGCGTCAGGCGGGCACGGAAGCCGTCGTCCTGCGCGGCGCGCAGCCCGAACCAGAGAAAGGCCTTCGGGCCGCTGCGGGGCGACTTCAGGAGCTTGTCGAGAGTCGCCTCCCGCGTCGCGGGGTCGACCTCGGCGAGGCGCCGGTCGATCAGGTCGAGGGTCCGGGCGTCCTCCTCGCGAAAGAACCACTCCGCCACGAGTCGGGCGCCGTCGACCGGCCGCGTGGAGAGGAGGCCCTCGAGGAAGCGCTCGCGGGAGAGGCGGTCCTCGATCCGGCCGAGCATGGGAAGCGGCGCGTCGGGGACGAGGTCCTCCGGCGAGAAGCCGAGGTCGATTCCTTCGACCTTCTCGACGGCCACCGCGAGCTCGTAGGCGAGCGGGGGGTTGCCCGCGCGGACGGCGCGGGCGTCCTCCGCGAGCTTCGCCGCCATCCGGACGGCGAGCGCGGCGTCACGCTTCGCGTTCTTTCGGAAGAAGTCGAGCCGCGCCTCCGGCGAGTGGGCCTTCTCGAATTTGGCGAGGATCGCCGCGTCGGCGGCCTGGGTCGTGTGCGTCCATTCCACGCTCGCGCTCTTGCCCGAGCCGTGGAGTACGACGTGCGGGCTCTTGCGCGCCGCGGTCCACCAGGACGTCCAGCGCTCCTCCGGCACGAGGCCCACGACCGCTTCCTTGACCTCCGCGAGGGGCAGCGGCCTCCCGAACGAGTCGAGGAGCCGACGCAGCCCCTCGGACGGGTCGGCGAGGACGAGCGCGCCGAGCGCCTCGCGCGCCGTCAGCTTCTCGTGGAGGAAGTGGCCTTCGGGCAGCGGCGAGAGGCTCTTGGCCGCGACCCCGATCGGGATCGACACCCCGATCGACTTCTCGAAGTCGACCCGGACGGCGTCGAGGGCGAAGTTCATCTCGACGACCTTCCCCGCCCCCCGGCCCGGCATGAAGAAGCAGCGGCCCACCTCGAACGGGAGCCACTTCTCCGCCCGCTCCACCCGCGCGAGCCCGTCGAGCGGCTCCTTCGCCTCGCGGAAGCGGAACCGGCCGAGGAGCGTCGTGAGCGAAGGGGAGTCGGGGTAGGCCGCGCGGATCGCCTCCTCGAACATCTTGTGGAAGCCGTCCGTCGACGACGGGGTCGCCCCGGCGCGGCACGCTTCCTTGAGGAGGGTCCAGCGGAGGCGGGCCGCCTCGGGGGACGTTCCCGGCCCCCTCAGCGTCGCGTCGGCGAGGGTCGCGAGGCCCTGGAGGCGGCCCTTCTGCCCCGAAGATCGCGCCAGACCCCGGAAGGCGGCGACGAGCAGGTCGGCATTGGCCTCGGCTTCGAGGAGGGCGTCCTTGACGGCGTTCTCGACGACGTCCAGCTTTTTCTCGGAAAGGAGCGACGAGAGCTCTGTCAGGTTCATTACGGGGCGGGAGTGTACCCGTCCCGCCGGGAAACGCCCCGCCGGGGGCTCACAGGCCGAGGAGTCCCTTCCGGAGGTCCTCCGACGGCGGCTTCGGTCCGAGCCACAGGGAGAAGAGCACCTCGGCGAAATCCCTCCCCTCGATCGTCGCCACGTCCTTCCCGTCGAGATTCACGACCGTTCCCGTTCCGGGGACGTACGTGTAGGTCGTCACCGAGCCTTCCTTCACGTCGGCCACCGTGGCGAGAAGCCTTTCGATGCCCGCCTTCTGGGCCGCGGCCTTCTTCGGGGCGTTCGCCCCGAACCCCTCGCGGAACGTCTCGACGAGCTTTTCCTTCTCGACGCTCCGGAGAAAGTGCATCTTCAGCGCCTTCGGCCCGTCGGCAGCGAGGATCGCTGCGGCGTCATTCGACGGCGCCGCGAGGTAGAGGCCGCCGACGTAGACCTTGAAGACCGCCTTCTTGCGCAGGCCCATCCCGTTCAGCCTGAGGGTCTGCCCCGCGGCCGTGACGGAATCGGGCATCGTCACGCCGGCGAGCTCCCGGGCGCCTGCCGGCGCGGCGAAGAGCGCGAGGACGAGGGCCAGAAGGGCAGCGAGGGTTCTTGCGGACACGTTCATCTCACGTTCTCCTCGAACGGAAAGGATACTGCGGGCGCCCATCCCGCGAAGCCCGGCCTCACCGGTCGCCGAGCCCCGGGAGGACCGCGGCCGTACTCAGCCTCTCGTCGGTCACGAAGGCGGCGAAGTCGGCTGGCCACGCCGCGGGCGGCCCCGCCAGAGCCGCCGCCAGGGCCGGAGTCCCGAGGTCCGCCGCCCTCTCGAGATAGGCCCTCGCGGCGGCGTCCTCCCCCACGTCCCTCGCGGCCAGGGCAATGACGACGAAGACCGGCGGGGCGCCCCTCACTTCCCGGGGCAGCGAGTCGAGGAAGGCCCTCAGCGTCTCGTGACGTCCCAGGAGGCGATACGACTCTGCGACGAGGGCGGCCGCCTCTCCCCGCGGGCTGATGCGGAAGAGCCGCGTCGAGAGGTCGAGGGCCCGGTCCAGCTTCCGCTGCTGCTGGGCCCGGAAGACCTGGTTCGAGAGGGCCTGGGCGTATGCCTCGACCGACGCGGGATCCTGCCCGCCGAAGAGGGACCGCCCGAGGAATCCGAATCCGAGGGGGGGCGCGACGGTGGCCACGAACCTCGGGTCGAGGGGGAGGGCGGCCGGCCTCAGCTCCGGCCTCGACGCGAGCCAGGGCGGGTGCTCGAGCCGCGTCGCCCTCTCCCGGCCGTCGCCCGCGGAGCGGACCCGGAGGAACCAGGCGTGGGCGACGTGGTCCGCCGCGAGGGGGACCTCGGGAAGGACGAAGGCGCCGGGGACGAAGCTCTTCCCGCCGGGCGCCGCCGGCGGAGCGTACCCGGGGAATCGGCGGGCCACGCGGGGCTCCACGGCGACCTGGTCCAGCTTCGTCGTGTAGACGGCCACGGAGGCCGGGTTCTGCAGGAACGGCAGGGCATTGAGGCCGATGGAAGCGGCGACGAAGAGCCGCCCCCGCGGGGCCGTCCACCTTTCCAGCGCGCACGCCGCGAACGCCGCGACGGCGGGAAGCCCGGGGACGAGGAGCCGTGGCCCCCAGCCGGCGACGCCGTGCCAGGCCCACCAGGGCGCCGCCACGGCGAGCAGCGCGACGAGCGGGAGGCCCCCTCCGAGGACCTCGAGGCGGGTGGCGGCCCTCTCGCCGGAGGCGGCGTCGCCTGGCGCCCTCGCGCGCCGCACCGCCTCGGCGGCGGCGAGCGCGAGCGACGGAAAGAAGAGCAGAAGGCCCTTGTTCGGCCCGACGAGGAGCCGGACGAGGCCCTCGAGGAACGGATAGGAGAAGCCCTCTCCTCCGTACCCCCGGAAGAGCCCGCCGAAGCGGACGAGCTCCCCGGCGAGCCAGGCGGCGAGGAGCGGCGCAGCGCCGAGTGCGGCGGCGGCGATCCGCGCGCCCCTCGGGGCGCCCGGGCCGGCGAACGGGACGCCCAGGAGCGGGAGGAGAGCCAGCGGCGCGACGACGGCGAGGCCCGACTTCGTGAGCACGGCGGCCGCGCCAGCCGCGCCGGCGAGCGCCGCCCAGAGAAGCGCGCGCCTTCGCCCCGGCACCCGGCGCGCCTCGAGGGACGCGACGAAGGCCCAGGCCAGGCAGGCCGCCTGCAACGGCTCCGACAGGTCGGAGGCGAAGTAGGCCCCGAGCGGGGAGCCCAGTGAGGCGAGAAGGACGGCGATGGCCTGGCCCCGCTGGCCGGCCCCGAGGAGACCGGCCGCCCGCCCGGCGGCGGCTGCCGAAAGGAGCCCGAGCAGGATCGGCGCGACGAGGAAGAGCGACTGCGACCCGCCGGGGCCGAAAGCCCTTTCGAACGACGGGGCGAGCGCCGCGGCCGGGACCTGGACGAGCGCCATGCCGAGGCCGTACCGGGCGACGGCGTCACCGCCGGGCCTCGGGGTCGCCGCGGTCTGGACCCCCCGCGCGACTCCGACCTCCCCCGTCGTCGCGATCGCGACCGCGGTCTGGATCATCTGCCGGCCGTCGCCGACGCGTCCGACGTGGCGGTCTTCGGCGAACGCGGTGCAGACGAGCGCGACGACGAGGAGCGCCTTCCTCGGCGCGCTCCAGAACGGCACCGCCGCCGCGTCGCGGCCCTTCCCCCGGCGCCGGGCCGGCTCGCGCGCCACAGCCCCGTTCCCTAGGCCTGGATCTCGCTCAGCCGCGCGACCCTGAAGAACTGGTCGCGCATCGCGGCGAGGAGGGAAAGCCGGTTCCTCCTCACCGCCTCGTCCTCGACGAGGACCATCACGTCCACGAAGAAGCGGTCGAGGCTCGGACCGAGCGAGGCCATCACCGAGAGCGCCTCCTCGTACCGGCGCGTCTCGACGAGCTCGTCGAGGATCCCCTTGGCCTGGTAGAAGTCGCCCGCGAGCTGTCTCTCGGCGTCGTCCGACATCAGCGCGGGGTCGAGCTCTCCGCCCGCCGAGAAGCCCGCCTGCGACAGGATGTTCTGGACCCGCTTGAAGGCGAGGGCGAGCGGACCGAAATCGGGCTGCCTGCGCACTGCGGCCACCGCGGCGACCCTCTCGGCCGCGTCGGTGACGTCGGGGCAGTCGGTCGTGAGGACCGACTCGATCTCGTCGTTGCGGTAGCCCCGGCGCTCCAGGAGGAAGCGGAGCCGCTCGAGGAGGAACGGGTGGAGCGTGGCGACGACCTCCTCGGGAGCCGTCCCGGGGACGTCGTGCAGCCGGCGCGCGGCGGCGATCGCCGCCGGCAGGTCGACCCTGAGCCGCCCCTCGAGGAGGATCCTCACCACCCCGAGCGCCGCGCGGCGGAGGGCGTAGGGGTCGCGCGAGCCGGTGGGGACCAGGCCCAGGGCGAAGAAGCCGGAGAGAGTGTCGAGCCGGTCCGCGAGGGCGACGACCCGTCCCACCGTGTGGCGCGGGAGCGCGTCGTCGGCTCCCGCCGGGAGGTAGTGGTCGTAGACGGCCTGCCAGACCGCCTCGTTCTCGCCGTCGCGACGGGCGTAGAGCCCTCCCACGACGCCCTGCAGGTCGGGGAACTCCCGGACCATGTCGGTGACGAGGTCGGCGCGGGCGAGGCGAGCCGCGCGGGCGACTGCCGGAGCCTCGTCGACCAGGCCGAGGTCGCTGGCGAGACGCTGGGCGAGGGCCTCGACGCGCTCCGTCTTCCGGAGCGTGTCGCCGAGCTTCTCCTGGAACGAGAGGCGCGCGAGGCGCGGGACCCTCTCCTCGAGCGGGACCCGGCCGTCGTCGTCCCAGAAGAACCGGGCGTCGGCGAACCGGGCGTTCAGGACCCACTCGTTCCCGCGGACGATGTGCCCCTTCGGGTCGCCCGTGTGGTCGGCCACCGCGAGGAAGTGCGCCCCGAGCGCCCCGGAGGCTTCGCGCGTCGGGAGGACCTTCTGGTGCTCGCGCATTGCGGTCACCAGGATCTCCTCCGGGAGCTCGAGGTAGGCCGGGTCGAACGAGCCGCGGATCAGCCCCGGCCACTCGACGAGGTGACCGAGCGTGTCGAGGAGGGCCGGGTCGTCCACGGCCGTCCCGCCGGCCTCGGCCGCCAGCGCCCCGGCCTTCTCCGCGAGGGCCCGGCGGCGGGCGCCGTAGTCGGGCTCCACGAAGGCGGCGCGCAGCTTGGCGAGGTAGTCGTCGACGCCGGTGACGACGATCCTCCCGGGCGCGAGCGTCCGGTGCCCGAAAGTCGTCCTCCCCGTCTCGACCCCGAAGAGCGAGAACGGGACGACGAGGCCGTCCAGGAGGCAGATGACCGAGTGGACGGGGCGGATCCAGTTGTGACGCCCTTCCCCCCACCGCATCATCCTCGGGAAGGACATCTTCCCGACGACGGCCGGGACCGCCTCGGAGAGGACCTCGGACGTGAATCGACCCTCCACGACCTTTCTCACCGAGACGTACTCGCCCCTGGGGGTCGAGACGACGCGGAGCGCCTCGACGGCGACCCCCTGTCCCTTCGCGAAACCCTCGGCGGCGCGGGTCGGCCGGCCCTCCGCGTCGTAGGCGACCTTCAGCGACGGCCCGACGGCCTCCACCTCGTGGTCCTGCTGAGCCTCCGGCAGGTCACGGGAGAAGAGGACGAGGCGGCGGCTCGTGGAGTGGGCGAAGAACGTCCCCTCGATCCGTTCCGCCGCGAGGGCGTCGGCGAGCCCGCGCAGGAGGTCGCTGCGGGCCTGGGAGAGGACGCCGGCGGGGATTTCCTCCGCCAGGATCTCGAGCAGGAAATCCGACATCTCAGGCCTCCTCCGCCTCGGGCATCGGGGCTTCGGGGGCGGGGACCGCCTTCGGCAGGAGCGGGTGGCCCAGCCCTTCGCGGGCGGCGACCCAGCCCTTCGCGCAGCCGACGGCGAGGTCGCGGACGCGCTTGATGACCCCGACCCGCTCCGTCGCCGAGACGGCGCCGCGCGCGTCGAGGAGGTTGAAGGTGTGCGAGCACTTCAGGGCGTTCTCGTAGGCGGGGACCACGAGGCCGGCCGCGAGGCAACTGCGGGACTCCCCCGCGAACTGCTCGAAGAGCTGGGCGAGGAGAGCGGTGTCGGCGGTCTCGAAGCCGTACTTCGAGACCTCGTACTCGTCCTGCTTTCGCACCTCGCCGTACTTGACGCCGGGAGCCCACTCGATGTCGAAGACGTTCCGGGTGCGGGTGAGGAACATCGTCAGCCGCTCGAGCCCGTAGGTGATCTCCGCCGTGACCGGCGAGAGGTCGATGCCGCCCGCCTGCTGGAAGTAGGTGAACTGAGTGATCTCCATCCCGTCGAGGAGGACCTGCCAGCCGACCCCCCACGCGCCGAGCGTCGGCGACTCCCAGTTGTCCTCCTCGAAGCGAAGGTCGTGCTCGGCCGGCTCGATCCCGATGGCCCGCAGGCTGTCGACGTAGAGGTCCTGGATGTCGTCGGGCGACGGCTTGATGACGACCTGGAACTGGTAGTGCTTCACGAGGCGGAAAGGGTTCTCGCCGTACCGCCCGTCGGCGGGCCGGCGCGAGGGCTGCACGTAGGCGCAGCGCCACGGCTCCGGGCCGAGGACGCGCAGGAACGTGGCCGGGTGCATCGTCCCCGCCCCCACCTCGGTGTCGTACGGCTGCTCGAGGAGGCAACCTCGGGAGGCCCAGTACTCGGAAAGTCGCAGGATCAGGGTCTGGAAGTCCATCGTCGCTCCGGTCTCGAGTGCGGCAAGGCTACGGCAGGGACCGAATCTAGCAGGGCTTCCTCCCCGCGTCACGAACGGCCGTCGAGGCTGCCGAGAAAGCGGTGGCTCTTCAGCTCGTGCCCGAGGAAGCGCCGGCGGACCTCGCGGAGGAGCCCGTCCAGCGCCCGGAGCGATGCCTCGTCCCCGGTCTGGCGAAGGGCGAGCTCGCCCAGGCGCGAGCGGCGGACGTCGGCCAGGAGGCGCAGAGCCGCTCCCGCCACGGGGACGGCTCCCGGGGCCGCGCACTCGTTCCCGACGAGACCCGGCAGCTCCGCGTCGAATCGCGCCCCCCCCGTCGAGAGGTCCCGCCCGCACGAGGCGCACTCGGTCCCGCCCGGCAGGAGGCCGGCGAGGCGCAGGAGCCAGGCCTCGAAGTAGCGCGCGGCGAGGTCGGCGGGGGCGCCCGCCTCGAGGGCGTCGAGGACGTGCCGGGCGAGGCGGTAGGCCTCCGGAGCCGCCTCCCCCTCGGGCAGGAACGTCGAAAGGCTCTCGGCGACGTAGGGCAGGAGCATCGCCGTCTCGGCGCGGCAGGCGAGCGGGAAAGCGCTCTTCACCAGCTCCAGCCCGTCGGCCCGGGCCAGGTCCGCCCCCTCCTTCTGGAAGAGCGTCACCGAGACCTCCGACAGGAGCTCGACGAGCGCCCCGCGTCGATAGCGGCGCCGCCCGCCCCGGAGGGCGGCCCTGACGACCCCCGCGTCGCGCGTGAGGAGCGTCAGCGCCACGTCCTTCTCGGAGAGGACGTCGACCCTGAGAACGAACGCCGTCGTGGAGAGAAGCGCCACCGCGCCGCATTCTCTCCCTCGCAGGCCGGGCGCGGCGACCGGCCCTGCGGTGGCGGGCGCGCCCGCGCCGAAGGCCCTCGCCCACGGCGACCCGGCCGTCCGCTAAACTCCCCGCCATGTCCGGACCCGTCTGGAAGCTCCTCAGGACCCCCGGCGCCTGCGACTCCTGCGGCGAGAGCGCCTCCGAGCTCCTCGCCGTCGGGACGCTCGTCGACTACGCCTTCCGTCCCGACTACCGTTTCTGCCGCCCCTGCTACGACCGATACGAAGGGCGGCACGACGAGCTCCACCCGAAGGCCGTGGCCGAGCAGCGGGCCCCGGCCCTCGTCTCGCGCCCCGACTCGGTGGAGGACGTCCCCGGGTGAGCCCATCCGGGGCCGGCGCGCCGGCGGAGGCGAAGGGAATGGAAGCGAACCGCGCGCCCGAGCCCCCCGACCGGCTCCTCGCCCGGCTGACCGACGCGGCCCTCCGGCCCGTCGCCGAGAAGGTCCTCGCCCGCGAGCGCCTCTCCTTCGAGGACGGCCTCGTCCTCTTCCGGACGCCCGACCTCCTCGGGCTCGGCGCCCTCGCGAACCGGGAGCGGGAACGGCGGCACGGGAACGTCGGCTACTACAACGTCAACCGGTACCTGAACCCCACGAACCTCTGCTGGGTCGACTGCGGCCTCTGCGCCTGGGCGAGGAAGCCCGGCGTCCCGGGCGGCTACACGATGGCGGTCGAGGAGGCCGTGCGCGAGGCGGCGGCCGGCTGGCACGACGGCATCACCGAGCTGCACGTCGTCGGCGGCCTCCACCCCTCGCTCCCCTACGACTACTACACCGGCCTCCTCCGCGCGCTCAGGGCGCGGTTCCCCGGCGTCCACATCAAGGCGTGGACGATGGTCGAGCTCGACTGGATCGCGCGCGTCGGGAAGAAGGACCTCCTCGAGACGATCCTCGACCTGAAGGCCGCCGGGATGGACTCGTGTCCGGGGGGCGGGGCCGAGATCTTCGCCAGGCGCGTGCGGGACGTCATCTGCACGAACAAGATCGACGGCGAGACGTGGCTCGACATCGCCCGCATCTGCCACGTGAACGGTGTGAAGACGAACGTCACGATGCTGTACGGCTCGATCGAGACCGACGAGGAGCGCGTCGACCACCTCGTCCGCATCCGCGAGCTCCAGGACGAGACGCATGGCTTCCTCGGCTTCATTCCCCTCGCGTTCCACCCCGAGGGGACGCCGTTCGCCCACCTCCCCGCGACGAGCGGCCTTCTCGACCTTCGCGTCATCGCGGCCTCCCGGCTCCTCCTCGACAACCTCGACCACGTCAAGGCCTACTGGGTCCAGATCGGGGAGAAGTTCGCGCCGGTCGCGCTCCACTTCGGGGCCGACGACCTCGTCGGCACGGTGACCGAGGAGACGATCACCCACGCCGCGGGCGCGACGACGGAAGCGGGCCTCTCGCGGGGCGACATGGAACGGCTGATCCGCTCGGCCGGCCGCGAGCCTTTCGAGCGCGACGCCTTCTACGAGCGCGTCGTCCGGGACGGGGAGGGGCGCGTCGTGCGCGCGAACCGGCACGACTTCCGCCCGGCATCCCCGGCCGCGGCTCCCGCCCCGGCGTCGCCGAGGGCCGCCCTCCCCTCGATCGGCGCCGCCCTCGCCTCCCCGTAGCGCTCGGGCCCCTCCGCTACTTCGCCGGAGGGGGAGCCAGCTCCTCCACGACGAGGATGCTCTCGCCGTGGATCGTCAGCCGGACGGTCGCGCCGCTGCGGATCGGCCCGCCCCTCACCGAGCTGCGGTTCAGGCCGGGGAGCTTCTTCTGTCCGTCCTCGATCCTCACGATCCGATCGCCGATCCGGAACGTCTCGACGCCTCCCCGGTCCGCCGAGGCGGGAGAGAGGTTCGTCACCGGCCCTTCGAGGACCTCCACGGCCCGCGTCTCGAGCCACTCCCGGGCCTCGTCGTGGCGGGAGGAGATCCCGTGAGCCGTCCAGGCGGCGAGGCCGGCCCACCCGGCGATCCAGGAGAGCGCGAAGAGCAGGGCCACCCGCTCCCTGCGCTTCCAGACGACCGCGAGGAGGAGGAACCCGACGAGGACGCCGCCGACGCCGGCCGCTATGGTCCCGCCGACGGGGGCCTCTTCTCTCCGGATGTCGTAGAGGACCTTCGCTTCGCCGTTCACGCCGCGGATGATGACCGAAGGCGGGCCACGGTGCGAGCGGGGCCGCACGGGCCGTTCCCCGGGCAGGACCGAGCCGGCCCGCAACGGGAACGCCCCGGACCTCGCGGCCCGGGGCGTTCCCGAGGGGCGGGGGGAGGCCGGTCAGTCCTTCAGGCGGACGGCGGCGATGAAGTTCGCGGGACGAGGCCCCGGGCGGTGGACGTAGAAGCGGGCGAAGCGGGCGTCCCCCGCCTTCTTCAGCTCGGCGCGGAAGCCCTCGACGGTGGAGACGGGCTTGCCGTTCACCTCCTGGATCACGTCCCCCTGCCTGAGGCCGGCGTCGGCCGCGGCCGAGACCGCCTTGACGCGGGTCAGGACGACCCCCTCGATCTCCGCGCCGATCGCGAATCCGCGGCGAAGGGCCGGCGTGATCTCCTCGACGGTGATCCCGATCTTCTCGCGGCTTTCGTCGGCGGCGGGCTCCTCGCCCGCGGCCTCGCCCTCCTCGCGGCGCGTGTCGAGCGTGGCGACGGCCGTCAGCTCCTTGCCGTCGCGCAGGTACGTCAGCGTCACCTTCGTACCGGGGCGCCGACCCGAGACGTAGTCGATGAGGTCGCGGTTGTTCTTCACCTTCGTGTCGTCGACCCGGACGATGACGTCGCCGTGGCGGATCCCGGCCTTGTCCGCGGGCATCCCCTTCTCGACCGACTGGACGAGGGCCCCGTCCCGGCTCGGCAGGCCCATGGCGTCCTGCATGTCGGCGTCGACCGGCCCGATCGTGACGCCGAGGAAGCCTCGGACGACCTTCCCTTCCTTCAGCTGCGGGATCAGACGTCGCGCGACGTTGATCGGGACGGCGAACCCGATGTTCTGGGCGGCGCGGGAGATCGCGGTGTTGATCCCGACGACCTCGCCCGCGACGTTCACGAGCGGGCCGCCGGAGTTGCCGAAGTTGATCGCCGCGTCGGTCTGGATCAGGTTCTCGAACGACCGCGTCACCATCGACAGCCCCGGCGAGCGGCCCTTGCCCGAGACGACGCCGACCGTGACCGTCTTCTCGAAGCCGATCGGGTCGCCCACCGCCATCACCCACTCGCCGACGCGGATCCGGTCGGAGTCCCCGAGCGGGAGCGTCGGGAAGGGCTTCGGCCCTTCGATCTTCAGGAGCGCGAGGTCCGTCGCGGGATCGCGCCCGACGATCTTCGCCGTGAAGACCTCGGTCTCCCCGACCGTCACCTCGACCTTGTCGGCGCCGTCGATCACGTGGTTGTTCGTCAGGACGAAGCCCTCGGCCTCGATGAGGAAGCCGGTCCCGCCCGACCTTTCCTGCTGCTCCTCCTCCTCCTCGCTGCCCCGGCGCCGGTCCGGGCCGAAGAACGGGTGGAAGGGCGATCCGTCGCCGAAGAAGCGCTCCATGCCGCCCCGCTGCTGGCCCGGCTGGATGATGTCCGTCGAACGGATCGAAACGACGGCCGGCATGACCCTTTCGGCGATGTCGGCGAACGACGGCAGGCCCGCCGGCGCGACCCGCGAGGCCGGAGCAGGGGACGCCGCGGAACCGGCAGGGGCGGCGGCGGACTCCGCCGCGGCGCTCCTCGTGAAGTCGAGGCTCCCCGCGAGGATCATCCCGAAGACCACGGCCGCGAGGACGAGAGCCGTGAGCGAGAGCACCTTGGTCCTGGTCTGCATGTCTTCCTTCTCCATCACGGCCCGGAAAGAGCAAGGTCCGTGCCCGCCGTGAGGGCGTCGTTCAGGCCTCTACGAGTCCGATGATTGTCCCCCGGCGGATCTTCACCTGGGAAGGAGGGGCGGCGGCGGGGCACCCTGCCGGTCGAAGGACTCGAGGTCCTCCGGCCGGATGTTGTAGAGGAACGTGATCGTCACACCTTCCCGGGGGTTCGGAAAGTCGGGCGGCAGGGCGCGGAAGGGGCTCGAGTTTCGGACCGCCTGCAGCGAGGCGTTGTCGTAAGGCGGAACGCCGGACGAGACGAGGAGTCGGAGCCCCTCCACCCGCCCGTCCTTCAGGAGGAAGAAGCGGATGACGAGCCGTCCCTTCAGCCCGTAGTGGGCCAGCTTCGGGATCTCCCAGTTCCGCTTGATCCTCCGGATCATCTCCGCGGCGTAGGGGCCCCAGTCGTAGCCCTTCGTGTCGAAGGAGAGGGGGCCCGAGTCGACGAATCCGCCCTCCGACTCCCAGCCGCCGCCCCCGTCGCCACCTCCGCCGGCGAGCCTTTCGCGTGCGGCAGCCTCTGCCGCCTCCGACGCCGAGATCTGGCGAAGCGGGCTCCCGGCCAGCCCGGCGAGGCCCTTCGCAGAGGACGGCCCCTTTTCCTCCACGGAGAGGTCCTCGGGCCCCCCCGCGGCTTGCCGGGCGGCCTCCTGCGCCCTGCGCGCGGCCTCGGCGGCGGCCGCCCGCGCCTCCTCGCCCGGGCCGCGCCCCTCGCCGGGCTTTCCCTGGTCGAGATCGCGGATCCCCGGACCGGCCACCGACTTCGGCGTCTCGGCCCGGGGCAGGCTCGGCACGCCTCCTCCTGCCTTGCGGTCCAGGTCCGAGGGCCTCGCGTTCGGACCGGGCTCCGGCGCCCGGGGCCCGGGCGCCGGGTAGAACTGGATCGGAATCGGCGGCTGGGACGGCGGCACGGCCCAGAGCTTGTTGAGACCGAGGAGGTCCGGCGGGAGCTCGTCGGGGTTCGGCGCCTCCCGGGTCGGCGTCACGATGACGAGCAGCGCGAAGAGGAGGTGGAGGAGAACTGAGAGGACGACCGCGCGGTCGGTCGTCAGGCCCCATCGCGACGGGGCGTCCTCCCGCGCGGCCTTCTCCTCGAGGTCGAGCGCGAGGAGCGGCACCGGCAGCTCCTCGTCCCCGTCCCTCGCCGGCCGGGCGAACGGATCCTGCTCGGGATCGAGCCCGCCCCGGGGCGGCCAGGGAATGGGAAGAGCGTCCTCCGGGCGGGACGGGTCGAGGCGGAGCAGGCTCTGCGGGTCTGTCTTCAAGTCTTGACCGGTGCCACGAGCGATCGCACGGACCACCGTATGGGAACTCCGTGCCAGCACGTCCGCCGGACTCCGGGCAGCCGCATCTTACCCGGCGCCGGCTTGATCGGAACGCCCCGCGGTGGTATGAATCACCTTCTGGGAGCTGACTTTCAAGGTCTTGAGGGTGGGCTTCGACGCCCACTCTTTTCATTTGGTGACGACAACCGTGAGACCCGACGTTCCGATCAGCGCCGACACGCTCGGGCGCATCCGGGAGGCCCTCGCCGGCCGAGGGCTGGAGCTGTGGCACGCCGGCTGGGTCCCGGGCGCCCGGAAGGGCCGCCTGACGCTCACGATCGACCGGGAAGCGGGGGTGACGCTCGACGACTGCGAGACCGCCTCCCGGCTCGCCGAAGCGATCCTGGACGAGGGCGAGGAGATTCCCGGCGCCTTCCTCCTCGACGTCGAGTCTCCGGGCCTCGACCGCCCGCTCTGGACTCTCGACCAGTGCCGGCGGTTCGCCGGGCGCCGCGTCCAGGTCGCGTCGAACGTCCCCGTCGACGGCGCGAAGCGGATGAAGGGTCCTCTCGAGGCCGTCGAGGGAGACACCCTGATCGTCATGGACGAAGACCGCAGGCGCCGCTACACTGTACGGTTCGGCGACGTCAAGGTCGTCCGCCTGATCCCCGAGTTCTGAATCCCGGCCCGACCAGACACCGCCCCGCATGGAGAAACCCGACACGATGAGCTCGACCGAGGCCCCGAATACCGCCTCCCGGCCCAGGACGGCCCGTTCCGCTAAGGCCGCCAAGGCGGCCAAGGCCCCGCCCCCGACCAAGGCGATCGAGATGCTCGACGCCCTCAAGGCCGCCTCGCGCGAGAAGGAGATCGACCTCGACAGGCTCATCTCCGGCCTCGAGGAGGCGGTCGCGACGGCGGCGCGAAAGGTCTACAAGGTGCGCGAGATCACGGCGCACTTCGACCCGGCGACGGGCGAGCTCACGGCCTGGACCCCGTACCGCATCGTCGACCAGATGACGAAGCCCGAGGTCCCCGCGGTGCCCGAGATCGACCCGGAGGACATCCCGATCGGCCAGGCTCTGCCGGTTCCGGCGGCCGCCCCGGACCCCGAGAAGGAGGTCCGCCTCCCCTGGATCGAGGTCCTCGCCGCGGACGTCCCGGGCCTCCTGTCCGGCGAGCTGTCCGGGCAGAGCTGGCAGGTCGTGCGCGACCCCGAAGGCGACGCCACGCTGGTCTCGCACGACGACGCCCGGGTCGGCGACGAGATCCGCCTCTTCCGCTCGACCGAGGGCCTCGGCCGCATCGCGGCCCAGAGCGCCAAGCAGGTGCTCTACCAGAAGGTCCGCGAGGCCGAGCGGGACAACATCTACAACGAGTACGCCCCGAAGGTCGGCGAGCTGATCACCGGCACGGTCAAGCGCTTCGAGCGCGGCGACATGATCGTCGACCTCGGCCGGACCGAGGCGGTCATCCCGCGCGAGCACCAGAGCCGCGCGGAGCGGTACACCCAGGGCGAGCGGGTCCGCGGGGTCCTCTTCGACGTCCACCGCAACCCGAAGGGGGCGCAGGTCGTCCTTTCCCGGACGGCTCCCGAGCTCCTGATGCGCCTCATGGAGATGGAGGTCCCCGAGATCTACGACGGGACCGTCGTCATTCGCGGCTGCGTCCGGCAGCCCGGCGACCGCGCCAAGGTGGCGGTCTCCTCGCGCGAGCGGGACGTCGACCCGGTCGGCGCCTGCGTCGGCATGCGCGGCGCGCGCGTGCAGGCGATCACCCGCGAGCTTCGCGGGGAACGGATCGACATCATCCAGTACTCCGAGGACGTGATCGCCTACGCCCAGCACGCCCTCTCTCCGGCCAAGATCACCCGCGTCTCCCTCATGTCCGCCGAAGACGAGGCCGGGGAGGAGGGCGAGGAGACGATGCCGACGCTCGAGTGCATCGTCGAGGAGGACCAGCTCTCGCTCGCCATCGGCAAGCGCGGGCAGAATGTCCGCCTCGCCTCGGCTCTCGTGGGCGCGAAGATCGACATCAAGAGCGAACAGGCCGTCAAGGAGCAGGTCGCGCAGGCCCTCCAGCGGATGCTCGTCGCCTCCCAGCGGCGCGCCTCGGCCCTCGCCGAGGTCGCCGAGCTCGAGCCGGCCGCCCTCGAGGCGCTCACCGCCGCGGGCTTCGAGACCGTGGGCGAGGTCCTCGAGGCCGACGGCGGCGAGGACGAGGAGGCAACCGCCCTCCTCGACGGCGCCCTCCCGGACGAAGAGACCCGCGAATACGCCCTCGAGGCGCTGCGCGCCTACGAGTCGGCCCCGGTGGAGGAGCCCGAGGAGGAAGAGGAAGACCTCTTCGCCTCCGACGACGAGGGCGACGAGACCGACGGGTCCGGTGAGGCCGAGGAGGCCGAGGGAACCGAAGAGACCGAGGGCGCCGAAGGATCCGACGAGGCCGGTGACGCCGGTGCCGAGGACGAAGCGGAAGAGACGGCGAGCGAGCCCGGGGATTCCGGGCCGGAGACGGAGAACCCCGAGAAGTGAAGACGATGTCCGCGAAGTTCACCGTTGCCGAGCTCGCCCGGATGATGGGAAAGCCCCCGAAGGAGGTCCTCTTCCTCCTCCAGGGAATCGGAGTCGACGTGAAGTCGGCCGAGTCGGTCCTCGACCCCGGGACCGCCCAGGCGATCCTGACCGGCAAGACCCAGGCCCCGAAGACCCTCATCGTCCGCCAGACTCCGGTCGCGACGACGCCCTCCGCGGGCGCCGTCCCGGCGCAGAAGCCGAAGACGGTGCGAGCCGCCCTCAAGCGGATCAAGATCGTCGAGAAGCCGCCCGAGGCCGAGGGGGACGCCGCCTCCGGCGTCGAGGCGGAGGTCGTCGCAGCCGAGGTCGCCGCGGCGGAGATCGTCCCGACCGAGATCGCGGCGACGGCCGCACCGCAGGCCGCCCTCGAGGCGCCCGCGCCCGCCGATGCGGTCCTCGTCGAGGCCGTCGAGGCCTCGCCGGCCCCGGCGCCCGCTCCCACGCCCCGGAAGAAGGCGGCGACGAAACCGGCACCCGCCGCGGAGCCGGCCCCGCCTCCCGAGGCGGCCGTCGAGCCCACCCCCGAGCCCGTCGTCGAGGCGGCTGCCGCTGCGGCTCCCGAGCCCGCTCCCGCGCCCGCCCCCGCGCCCGTCGCGCAGGCCGAAGCTGCGAAGCCCGAGACCGAGGCCGAGGCCGACACCACGGCGTCGCCGGTCCAGACCGCTCCGCACGCGGAACCCGCGGCCGAGCCCGTGGCTCCCCAGCCGGCCGCCGAAGCCCCGAAGCCGACGTCCTCTCAGGCGCCCGCAGTCGCGCACCCGGCGCGGCACCCGGCGCACGCGAAGGCTCCGGCCGCGCGCCCGGCGGCCCCCCCTGTCGCCAGCGGTGCGATCCGCCGTCCCGGAACCGGCATCCAGACCGCCTCCGCGGCCAGCCTCCGCGCCGCGGCCCAGAAACCTGCGACGCCCGGGGCCCGCCCCGGCGCACCCGTCGGAGCTCTCGGCCGCATCATGAAGCGCACCGGGGAGCCCGCGCTCCCCCGGCCGGCGGCTCCCGCTGCACCGGCCCCCTACGGGGCGGCGCCGCAGACTTCGCCTTCGTCCCACTCCGCCTCCTCGCCTGCAGCCTCCGGCTCGCGTCCCCCGCAGTCGGCGCCCGGCGCGGCGGCGGCTCCACGGTCCGGTGTCTCCGGCCGGGCGGTCATCGCACCTCCGAGCGCGGCCACCATTCGCGCGGTCGCCCGGCCCACCCCCGGCGCTCCGGTCGCCCGGCCGGCTGCGCCTCCGCCGCCGACTCCCAGCCCGTTCCAGAGGCCCGGGATGCCGCCACGGCCGGGCTTCGCCCCCCGTCCCGGCTTCCCCGCCCGCCCCGGCGTCCTCGGCAGGGGACCGATGGCTCCCGCCATGCCCCCGCCCGTTCCCGGCACCACCGACCGTCGCCGCAAGGACGCGGTCAAGGGCGGCAGCGCCGTCCCGGCCAAGAAGGACGACAAGAAGACCGCCTCGAAGAAGCTCAGGACGAAGGAGGCTTCCGCCCTCGCGACGAACGTCCGCGACTTCCTCGGCACCTACCAGGAAGACACGTACGAAGACGTTCCGGGCGGCGTTCCCGGCGAGGGCGAGGAGAACGACCCGAACCGCCCGATCTCCAAGTCGGCCCAGCGCCGCGCCAGCAAGCGGACGATGATGACCGAGACCGGGGCCGTCGTGGAGGTCAAGAAGGACCAGAGCGGTCCCGTCTTCCTCTCCGAGGGCGTCACCGTCAAGGAACTCTCCGAGAAGACGGGCATCCTCGCCAAGGACCTGATGAAGGCCTTCCTGGGCCGCGGGATCCTCGCCACCATCAACCACCCCGTCACCCCGGCCCTGGCCGTCGAGATCGCCCGCGACTTCGGCATCGAGGCCGCGGTCGTCTCCTTCGAGGAGGACCTCGAGCTCTCCCGTCAGCAGGCGCAGACCGAGGCCGCCGCCGAGAGCGCCGCCTCCACCGCCGAGCGCAAGCCGCGGCCGCCGGTCGTCACGGTCATGGGCCACGTCGACCACGGCAAGACCTCGCTCCTCGACGTCATCCGCAAGGCCAACGTCGCCGAGGGCGAGGCGGGCGGCATCACCCAGCACATCGGCGCCTATCGCGTCGAGGCCAAGGGCCGCACCATCGTCTTCCTCGACACCCCGGGCCACGAGGCCTTCACGATGATGCGGGCCCGGGGCGCGCGCGCCACCGACATCGTCGTCCTCGTCGTCGCGGCCGACGACGGCGTCATGCCCCAGACGGTCGAGGCGATCGACCACGCCCGCGCCGCGAAGGTCCCGGTCGTCGTCGCCATCAACAAGATCGACAAGCCCGAAGCCAACGTCATGCGGGTCAAGCAGGCCCTCGCCGACAAGGGCGTCCTCGTCGAGGAGTACGGCGGCGAGATCGTCGCCTGCGAGATCTCGGCGAAGCAGAAGATCGGGATCGACGCCCTGCTCGAGATGATCCTCCTGCAGGCCGACCTCCTCGAGCTGAAGGCCGCCGTCGACGGACCCGCCCGCGGGGTCGTCCTCGAGGCCCGGCGCGAGGTGGGCCGCGGCACGCTCGCCACGGTCCTCGTCCAGCAGGGGACGCTCAAGGTCGGCGAGATCTTCTTCGCGGGCTCGGCCGTCGGCCGCGTCCGCGCGATGCTCGACGACCGCGGCCAGCGCGTCCTCGAGGCCGGCCCCGCGACCCCCGTCGAGGTCATGGGCTTCGAGGACATCCCGAACTCGGGCGACACGCTCCAGGTCGTCGAGGACGAGTCGAAGGCCAGGCAGGTCACCGGCTTCCGCCAGCAGAAGGAGCGGGAGGAGGCCCTCGCCAAGTCCTCGCGCCTCTCGCTCGACTCGCTCTTCAGCCGCATGGCCAAGGGCGAGGTCAAGGAGCTCCCGATCATCCTCAAGGCCGACGTCCACGGCTCCGAGGAGGTCATCACCCAGTCGCTCAACAAGCTCTCGACGGCCAAGGTCAAAGTCAACGTCCTGCACACCGGCGTCGGGGCGATCTCGGTCAACGACGTCCTTCTCGCCTCGGCCTCCGAGGCGATCGTCATCGGCTTCAACGTGAGGCCGGAGAGGAAGGCGCAGGAGCTGGCCGAGAAGGAAGGCGTCGACATCCGCCTCTACTCGGTCATCTACAACCTGACCGACGAGATCAAGAAGGCGATGGCGGGCCTCCTCGACAGCGTCCAGCGGGAGGTCGCGAGGGGCCGCGCCGAGGTGCGGGAGGTCTTCCGGATCCCGAAGGTCGGCCTCATCTGCGGCTGCATGGTCGTCGACGGGGTCATCCCGCGCGGGGCCGGCCTCCGCCTCGTGCGCGACAGCCGCGTGATCTACGAAGGCAAGATCGGGTCGCTCCGGCGCTTCAAGGACGACGCCTCCGAGGTGCGGAGCGGCTTCGAGTGCGGCATCGGCATCGCCGGCTACCAGGACGTCAAGGTCGGAGACGTCATCGAGGCCTTCGTCACCGAAGAGGTCGCCGCCTCCCTGACGTAGGACCGGAGACTCCGTCCCGGGGCCCTGGCCCCGGGACGGGCGCCCCGGACGCCGCGTCTCCCCGGAGAACCGATGGTCGTCGCCCTCGCCGTCTTCGACTTCCACCTTCCCGATTGCCGCGGACTCAAGGAGAAGAGGGCCTTTCTGCGCCCCCTGAAGGCCCGCCTGCGCGGCGGCTTCGAGATCTCCGCCTCCGAGGTCGCCCACCACGACCTCCTCCAGCGGGCCGCGCTCGGCGTGGCCGCCGTCGGCTCCGACCGCTCCGCCCTCGAGCCACTCCTCTCCCGCGTCGTCGAGTACGTCGAGGGGTGGGCCGAGGAAGCGGGCGCCGAGCTGACCGCCCTGCGCAGCGAGTTCATCGAGTACGGTGACGTCGGCGCCGCCGGGTCCTCCTTCGGCGCCGAAGAGGAGGCCTCGTGAAGGAACGCCGCCGTCCCCGGCAGGTTGCCGACGTCGTCCGCGAGGAGCTCTCCCGGCTCCTTCGCACCGAGGTCTCGGACCCCGCCGTCGGGTTCGCCACGATCACCGACGTCGTGCTCTCGAGCGACCTCCGCTCGGCCCGCGTGTTCGTCTCCGTCCTCGGCGACGAGGGCGCTTTCCCGCGAAGCGTCGGGGCGCTGAACCGCGCCGCCCCGATGCTGCGCGGGATGGTCGGCCGCAACTGCGGCCTCCGGTTCGCCCCGGAGCTGCGGTTCGAGGAGGACCACAGCCTCGAGCGGGGCGCGCGGATCGAGGAGATCCTGAAGAAGCTGCCGCACCCCGACGACGAGGGCGGCGGGGAGAAGGGATGAGCGAAACGGACTTCGAGGCCGTCGCCTCGCTCCTCTCCACGGGACGCCGCTTCCTCCTCACGGGACACCGGAACCCGGACGGCGACTCCCTCGGGTCGGCGCTGGCCCTCGCCCAGGCGCTCTCGGCCCGGGGGAAAGAGGCTCACGTCGTCATGCGCGACCGCTGGTCGCGCTCCTACGACGGCCTGCCCGGGGCCGGAGAGGTCGCCGTCTCCGAGACCCTCCCGCCCGACTGGCCGGCCGACTGGGACGCCGCGGTCGTCATGGAGTGCCCGGAGGCGGAGCGGCCCGGCTTTCCGGCCCTCTCCTCCGGCACGACCGTCAACGTCGACCACCACCCGGGCAACACCCGATGGGCGACGGTGAACCTCGTCGTCGAGCCGGCGGCCGCCGTCGGCGAGATCGTCGCCGACCTCCTCGACCGGCTCGAGTGGCCGATGACCCCCTCGATCGCCACGAACCTCTGGGTCTCCCTCGTCTCCGACACGGGCTCCTTCCGGTACGGGAACACGACGGCCCGGGCCCTCGCGCTCGGCGCCCGCCTCGTCACCGAGGGCGTGAGGCCCGACGTCGTCAACGAGTTCCTGTTCGAGGCCCGTCCCCTCTCGACCGTCAAGCTCGAGAGCATGGTCCTCGGAACGCTCGAGCTCCACGACGAGGGGCGCGTCGCGCTCGTCTCCCTCCCGAAGCGCTTCCTCGCCGAGTCGGGGGCCGATGCCGCCGACGGGGAGGGGCTCGTGAACCGCGCCCGGGGAATCGAGGGCGTCGTGGCCGCCGCCCTCGTCCGCGAGAGCGACGAGCCGGGCGTCTTCCGGTGCTCCCTTCGTTCGAAGGGCTCCGTCGACGTCCGCTCCGTCGCGGCGGCCAGGAGCGGGGGCGGCCACCGCAATGCCGCCGGCTGCCGCGTTGCGGGCACCTGGGAATCCGCGAAGTCCGACATCGCCCGCGCGCTCGCCACCGCCGTCGCCGGGGAGCCCCGGTGAGCGCCGCACCGGTCCCGAACGACGGCCCGTCGGGCCTCCTCCTCGTCGACAAGCCCGAAGGGCTCACCTCGCACGACGTCGTCGACGCCGTCCGGCGCCTCCTCGGCACGCGGCGCGTCGGCCACACGGGGACTCTCGACCCGGCCGCCACGGGGCTCCTCGTCCTCTGCGTCGGGCGCGCCGGGCGGCTCCAGTCGTTCCTGACGAGCTCCGACAAGAGCTACGAGGGGACGATCCGGTTCGGCGTCGTGACCGACACCTACGACCGCGTGGGAACCCCCGTCGGGACCCCGCACCCCGACCCGCGACCCGACGCGGCGGCCCTGGCGGTCGCCTGCGCCCGGTACGTCGGCGAGCTGGAGCAGGCCCCGCCGCCCTTCTCGGCGAAGAAGGTCAACGGGAAGAAGTTCTACGAGCTGGCGCGGCGGGGCGAGGCCGTGCCCCACCTGCCGAAGAAGGTCCGCGTCACGCGCTTCGAGCCCCTGGCGCTCGAAGGAGACGTCGCTCGCTTTCACGTCGAATGCTCCTCGGGAACCTACATTCGCTCCCTCGCCCACGAGGTCGGCAAGGACCTCGGTTTCGGCGCGCACCTGGCGTCCCTCAGGCGGACCCGGATCGGGCCGTTCTCCCTCGAGGACGCCCGGACCCTCGGCGCCCTCGAAGAGCTGCCGCCCGAGGCCCGCACCACCGGGCCGAGCTGGATACCTCTCGCGGAGGTGCCGCTCCCCTTCCCCGCCGTGACGCTTCTGCCGGGAGAGGCCGCCAAGGTGCGGCGGGGGCACGCCGTTCCCGTCCGGGTGCCGACCGAAGCCGCCGGGACGACCTGGATCCGGCTCCTCTGCGCGGGCGAGCTCGTCGCGCTCGGACACCTCGAGCCGCTGGGCCGCGGCGCCCTCGCTCTCGCGAAACCTAAGATCGTGCTACAAGACTGATCCGACACGGGAGGAGCCGGGTCCACGGGCCCGCTTCCGGCTCCTTTTCCAGCATCACGGCGGGCCACGGGCCAGACGGCATCTTCTCACCGGACAGAGACTTGGCCCCGAAATTGACCCGATCGACGGCGGAACGTATCCTCTGCCGTTCGAGATTGAGAAGAGAAGGATAGATGACCGTGGCCCAGACCATCACTCCCAAGACCGAGACGATCAAGGCCTTCGAGACGCACGAGGGCGACACCGGCTCGCCCGAGGTCCAGGTGGCGCTCCTCTCCAAGCGGATCACCTCCCTGACCGAGCACTTCAAGACGCACGCGAAGGATCACCACTCCCGTCGCGGGCTCCTCCAGATGGTCGGGCAGCGGCGCCGCCTGCTCGACTACCTGAAGAAGCGCGACGTGATGCGCTACAAGGCCCTGATCGCGCGCCTCGGGCTCCGCAAGTAGGAGCCGTGCCGGCGCGGGGCCGCGCCGCGGCCTCCCCGGCCGAAAGAAGGAAGAAATGAAGGAATCCGTCTCTGCCCTGTTGGGAGGCCGTCCTCTCACCATCGAGAACGGCAAGATCGCCAAGCAGGCCGACGGCTCGGCCGTCGTCCGTCTCGGCGACACGATGGTTCTCGTCACCGCCTGCTACTCCCGCGACCCCCGGGACGTCGACTTCGTCCCCCTGACGGTCGAGTACAAGGAATACCAGTACGCCGCCGGCCGGATTCCCGGAGGCTTCTTCAAGCGCGAGGGCCGCCCCACCGAGAAGGAGATCCTCACCTGCCGGATGATCGACCGTCCGATCCGCCCGCTCTTCCCCGAGGGCTGGAATTTCGAGACGCAGATCGTCGCCCTCGTCCTCTCGGCCGACGGCGAGAACGACCCGGACATCCTCGCCATCAACGGGACGGCCGCGGCACTCGCCCTGAACCCCATCGCCTTCACGGCGGTCCTCGGCGGCGTCCGCGTCGGCCGAATCGGCGACCGCTTCGTCTTCAACCCGACGAAGAAGGAGCGCGAGGAGTCGACGATCGACCTCGTCGTCGTCGGCACGCGCGACGCCGTCAGCATGGTCGAGGCGGGCTCGAAGGAGGTCTCCGAGGAGCTCATGCTCGAGGCGATCCTCGCCGGGCACGCCGAGCTCCAGAAGGTGATCGACGCCATCGAGGAGCTCCAGCGCCGCCAGGGGGTCGTCAAGCAGCCGTTCACCTCGCCGGCCCCGGTCCCGGCCGACATCATGGCCGAGGTCCGCAGGCGCTGGGACGCCCCGATGATGGAAGCCCTCACCTGGAAGGGGAAGATCGAGTCCTACGCGAAGATCAAGGCCGTCAAGAAGGCCGCCGTCGCGGAAGTCCCCGACGACCAGCCCGAGCTGAAGGCCCAGGTCAAGCGCGCGATGTCCGACCTCGTCGAGGTGATGACGCGGGAGACGATCCTGCGCGACCGCAAGCGGCTCGACGGCCGCGCCTTCGAGGAGGTCCGCCCCATCGAGGTCGAGGTCGGCGTCCTCCCCCGCACGCACGGGTCCTCCCTCTTCACGCGCGGCGAGACGCAGGCGCTCGTCACCGTGACGCTCGGCACCTCGGACGACACCCAGCTCATCGAGGACCTCGAGGGCGAGTTCGAGAAGAAGTTCCTCCTCCACTACAACTTCCCGCCGTTCTCCGTCGGCGAGGTGAAGCGCTTCGGGACCCCCGGCCGGCGCGAGATCGGCCACGGCCGCCTCGCGTGGCGCGCCCTCGACGCCGTCCTCCCGAGGGAGTTCCCCTACACGATCCGCATCGTGTCGGACATCCTCGAGTCCAACGGCTCCTCCTCGATGGCCACCATCTGCGGGGGCTCGCTCTCGCTCATGGACGCCGGCGTCCCGCTCGAGTCGGCCGTCGCCGGGGTCGCGATGGGACTCGTCAAGGAAGGCGAGGCCTGGGCCGTCCTGACCGACATCGCCGGGCAGGAAGACCACTACGGCGACATGGACTTCAAGGTCGCGGGGACCCGCAAGGGCATCACCGCGCTCCAGATGGACATCAAGATCTCCGGCATCGACCGGCAGATCTTCGAGAAGGCGCTCGACCAGGCGAAGGCCGGCCGGCTCCACATCCTCGACATCATGGAGAAGGGGCTCCCCTCCGCGCGCCCCGAGATCTCGGCCTACGCGCCGCGCCTCCTGACGATCCACGTTCCGGAAGAGAAGATCCGCGACGTCATCGGCTCCGGCGGCAAGACGATCCGGGCGCTCCAGAAGGAGTACTCGGTCAAGATCGACGTCCAGGACGACGGCTCCGTGACCGTCGCATCGGTCGACATGGCCTCGGCCGAGAAGTGCATCGAGGCGATTCGCGCCCTCACGACCGTCCCCGAGATCGGCACCGAGTACGAGGGGACCGTCAAGCGCGTCGAGCCCTACGGCGCCTTCGTCGAGATCCTCCCCGGCCTCGACGGCCTCGTCCACATCTCCGAGCTCGCCCCCGGCCGCGTCCGCGAGACGACCGACGTCGTGAAGCTGGGCGACAAGGCGAAGGTGAAGATCATCGCCATCGACCCGGTCAACGGGAAGATCAAGCTCTCTCGCCGCCAGGCTCTCACCCCCGAGGAGGCGGCCGCGGAGGTCGAGCGCCTCGGGCTGAACGCCACGCCGGTCGAGGGCGAAGGGGGCGGGGACGACCGCCCGCCCTTCCGCCGCGAGGGCGGCTTCGGCCACCGCGACCGCGGCCCGCGCCGCGACGGCGGCGGCTTCGGCGGCCCGCGTGGCCCGCGCCGGGACGGCCCCGGCGGCCCGCCGCGGCGCTGACCCGACCGTAACACCCCACGGACCTCGAAGGCCGGGCGCTCGCCCGGCCTTCGTTCTTTCCGGGCGCGTCAGCGCCGGGCCGCCGAGAACCGGCGCCCCGGAGGCGCGACGCCATCCGGCTCCATGCGAGCGAGGTCCCTTTCTCCCGAGAGCCAGCGGTGCATGGCGAGGAGGCCGCGCATACGGTCGGGATCGTCGCCGGCCTCCTCGAGGTAGCGCTTCACCTCCGCCGCGCCCGCCTCCGGCGAGACTCTCGCCTCGGCGAGCGTCGCCGCGACGATCGTGTCGGCCCAGCGCGCGGGCCACGCCCTCACCGGGGAAGGAAGGAACGCCTGCGCCGTCAGGAGCGCCGCGACGCCGGCCCAGGGCACGAGCGCCCGGCCCCGCCCCGCTCGCAGGGCTTCGAAGGCGAGAGCCGCGAGAAGCGCCGTACCCAGAGCCAGCGGAGCGGCCCACCCGGCCCGGTAGCGCGTCGTCGTGGAGACGAGGAGGCAGGCCCCGAGGGGCACGAGAAAGGCGCCCGCAGCGAGCAGGCCCTCGCCCGGGCGGAGGAGGCTCCGCCGTCCCGCTGCCAGGAGGAGGCCGGCCACACCGGGCCCCAGGAGACACGCGAAGACCGGCAGCCGGGCGAGCCACGGGAGCCGATCCCGGAAGAAGCCGAAGCTGGCGTTGTCCGGGACCTCAGCGCGGTTCAGCGCGCTCGCGAGCTTGCGGCCCCCGAGGCGCACGAACCCGAGAGGGTCGTCGCCCCAGCTCCCGAGGGTCAGGACGGCGGCGCGAAGCGTCGAGCCCCGGGCCTCCTTCAGGACGTCGAGGAGGAGGGGCGACGGGTCGACCGACCCGTCGGCGCCGCGCGCGTTGGCCCACGGAATTCCGACGAGCGGCCGGGTGTCGAAGGCGAAAAGCGGAGCGCCGACCGCGGCGTTCCGAACGAGGAGCGGCGCGAGGGCGAGGCAGAGCCCGGCGCCGAAGGCCGCCGCGGCCCGCCGTCGCGAGCTCCCCCTTTCCGCCCGGGCGACGAGGATCGCGCCGGCGAGGAGTCCCAGCGGCAGGAGCGTCTGCTTCAGGAGGGCCGCGGCTCCGGCGAGGACCCCGAGCCCGGCGGCGGCCCCGGCGCGCGGCGGGCGCTCCGCAAGGAGGGGGAGCGCGAGGAGGAGCGCCGAGAGGTGGGCCACGGGGCCGTCGCGGTAGAGGAAGCCGTCGAGGAAGACGAGCGGGGCGAAGGTGCCGTGGAGGACGCCGGCCAGGGTCCCCGCTGCGGCGGCGAGCCCCGCGGGCCGGCCCGACCGAAGGAGGAGCGCCGCAGCCGCCGCACCGAGGACGGCCGAGGCGAGCGTCGCGAGGAGGAGCTGCGCGAGGCGGACGACGGCGGCCTGGCCTTTCCCCGCCGTCCCCGCGGCAGCCAGGAGATAGGGGTAGCCGGGCCCCTGGTAGGCGACGTTCCGCGGCAGGACGGCGTCCCACTCCGCCGGAGTCCCATGGGCCGCCTGCCAGGAGAACCACGGCCGGTACGCCGGGGCGTCGAGCAGGTTCCCCGCGGCGATCCGGGCGGCCGCGGCGACGGCCGCGTGCTCGTCCGTCTCCATCCAGAGGTGCCAGTCCGAGAGGGGCGAGGCCTCCCGCTCGGCCCAGGCCGCCGAGCGGACGCCGAGGACGACGGCGGCCGAGAGGAGGGCGGCGAGGACGAGGGCCCGGCGGCGCGCCACGGCCGCCCCGTTAGTAGGGCATCTCGTCGTCCTCGAGCCCGAAGTAGTGACCGAGCTCGTGGCGGACGGTGTCCTGGATCTCCGTGACCGCCTCGCGGTTCGAGGCGCAGCAGCGGAGGATCGGACCGCGGAAGACGACCACCTGCGGCGGCAGGCCCGGGAGAGAGGCGAAGTCCAACTCGGTCCTCATGGGCCCGCGGTAGATCCCGAAGAGCTCCTCGTCGTCGGGCGTCTCCGTCTCGACGTAGTCCTCCTCCTCGGGCTCCTCCTCCACGGCGATGACGACGTTCTCGAGCATTTCCTTGAACTCGGGCGGGAGGCCTTCGACAGCCTCGGCGACGAGCTTCTCGAACTCGGCCATCGAGAGGCGGGGCGGGCGCGGCGGGCGGCGTCTCACGGCGTCCCGAAGAGCCTGCGGAAACTCGCCGTCGTCACGCGGCCCACCTCCTCCGGGGAGACCCCCTTCACCTCGGCGAGCTTCCGCGCCGTGCGCGCCACGTAGGCCGGCTCGTTCGGCTTGCCGCGGAACGGCGCCGGGGCGAGGTACGGCGCGTCGGTCTCGACGAGCATCGCCTCGAGCGGAAGCGCCGCGGCCGACTCCCTCACGTTCTCGGCCATCTTGAACGTGATCATCCCCGAGTAGCTGACGAGATACCCGAGCGCGATCGCCCTCTCCCCCGTCGCCGTCGAGGCACAGAAGGAGTGGAAGACCCCGCGCGGCGCCTCCGGGCTCCCCTTCGCCTCCGCCTCGAGGATCGCAAGGAGGTCCTCCTCCGACTCGCGGTTGTGGAGGAGGACGGGCTTGCCGAGCCGCTCGGCCAGCTTCAGCTGCGCGACGAGCGCCCGCTTCTGGTCGTCCTTCGGAGCGAAGTCGTAGAAGTAGTCGAGGCCGATCTCGCCGATCGCCACGACCTTCGCCGACGCGGCGAGCCGTTCGAGCGCGGGGATCACCTGGTCCTCGTCGAACCCCTTCGTCTCGTGCGGGTGGATGCCGACCGCCGCGAAGACCCCGTCGTGCCGCTCGGCGACCTCGACGGCCCGCGGGGCGTCCTCGAGCGTCGTGGCGGGGACGAGAATCCTCGTCACGCCGGCGTCGCGCGCCCGCGAGACCTGGTCCCGCACCTCGTCGTCCGTGGCCGCCCGCGTCGGCCAGCGGGCCTCCGGGCCGGGGAAGACCATCGTCAGGTGCCCGTGGGAGTCGGCGAGCTCGATCACCGGGCGGAGGATAGCGGAGACCGGCTCAGGAGAGGCCGTGGAACCTCGCGATCGTCTCCCACGCCTCGGCGGCGGTCTCGGCGTACGAGACGAGGCGGGCGTCCTCGGGGGCGATCGTCCCCTCGTCGACGAGGAAGTCGAGGTCGATCGCCTTCTCCCAGAACTCGCGCCCGAAGAGGACGATCGGGACGGGCGGCATCTTCCGCGTCTGGATGAGCGTCAGCGTCTCGAAGAGCTCGTCGAGCGTGCCGAAACCGCCGGGAAAGGCGACGAGGGCCCTGGCACGAATGAGGAAGTGCATCTTCCGTGTCGCGAAGTAGTGGAAGTAGATGCAGAGGCCGGGCGTGATGTAGGGGTTCGGGAACTGCTCGTGCGGGAGGACGATGTTGAAGCCGACGCTCTTGGCGCCGACGTCCCAGGCGCCCCGGTTCCCCGCCTCCATGACGCCCGGCCCGCCGCCGGTGACGACGACGAAGTCGCAGCGGCCGTCCTTCTGTCCGATCGAGGAGACGATCCGGCCGAACTCCCGCGCCTCGTCGTAGTAGCGCGCCTTGGCGAGGACGCGGCGGGCGCGGTCGACGGCGCGCGCCGCTTCCGCGTCGGCCGGCGAGGCCACCGCCCTCTCCTCGGCTTCGGCGAGCCGGGCGAGCGCTTCCGGCCGCTCGACGACGCGCGTGCCGCCGAAGACGACGATCGTCCCGGCGACCCCGGCGTCGGCGAGGATCGACTCGGCCCGTTCGAGCTCCAGCTCGAGGCGAGAGCCGCGCAGCTCTTCCCGCGCGAGCCAGGCGAGGTCCTCGTGGGCGCGCAGCGTGCTCGGAGAGGCGAGGATCGCCTCGAGGTTCGCCCGAACGGCCGGGTCTTCCGGGACGGGCGGCGCGGGGCGCCCGGTCACTACTTCACCTTCGTCCCGGAGGGGACGGAGGCGTCGACCGCGAGGAGCGACGGCTCCCCCGTGCCGGGGAGCGAGGCCGCGAGGACCATTCCGTTCGACTCGATTCCCATCAGCTTCGCGGACATCAGGTTCGCCACGACGACGACCTTCCGGCCCACGAGCTCGTCGGCCGCGTAGGCCGTGGCGATGCCGGCGACGATCGTCCGCTCCTCCTCGCCGAGGCGCACCCTCATCTTCATCAGCTTCTTCGACTTTTCGACCTTCTCGGCGGCGACGATCTCCGCCACGCGCAGGTCGGCCTTGAAGAAGTCGTCGACCGTGATGCGGGCGGGAGCGGCGGCGGCCACCGGCGCCGGGGCGACCGGAGCGGGCGACGGCTCGGCCGCGGGAACGGTCGCGGCGGGCTCCTCGGGGCGGACGACGGGCCTGGTCTCTTCGGTCACGGTGGTCTCCTTGGGTGCGTCGGCGAAGTACGCCTTCGGGTCGGCGCGGGGGAAGAGGGGTGCGGCGGGGGCGAGCGGGGTGCCGAGGGGCAGGCCGCCCCAGGCGAGGTCGGACGGTCCGAGGTCCTCGGCGGCCTTCGGCGTTCCGAGGCGGCGCAGGACCTCCGTCGCCGCGCCCGGTGCGATCGGCGCGAGGAGGACCGCGGCGACGCGCAGCCCCTCGAGGACGTTGTGGTGGATCCTCTGAAGGGCGGGGGTGACTCCCTCGGCCTTCACCTTCTTCCACGGCTCCTTCGCGGTGATGTAGCCGTCGATGGCGCCGAGGAGCGAGCGGATCGCCTCGGCGGCCTCGTGCAGGCGGCAGCCCCGAAAGGCGGCGTCCCACGCGGCGACGGCCGCCACGGCGGCGCGCTTCACCTCGTTGTCGTCGCATCGCTCTTCCGGCGTCTTACCCCCGAACGCGTCGGAGGCCATCCTCACGGCGCGAGAGAGGGTGTTGCCGAGACCGTTGGCCAGGTCGCTGTTGTAGCGGACGAGGAACGCCTCGTCGGAGAAGGAGGCGTCTTGCCCGAAGCTCATCTCCGAGACGAGGAACCACCGGAGGGCGTCCACGCCGAAGGCGTCGACGAGAGCGTCGGGGCGGACGACGTTGCCGACCGACTTCGACATCTTCCGCGCGTCCTTCAGCCAGAAGCCGTGGGAGACGACCTGCGTCGGCAGGGGGAGCCCCGCCGACATCAGGAACGCCGGCCAGAAGACGGCGTGGAAGCGGAGGATGTCCTTGCCGACGAGGTGGGTGACGCGCCGCTCGTCCCCGACCGGCCAGTAGCGCGCGACGAGGCTCTCGTCGCCGCTCCCGAGGCCGAGGGCGGTGAGGTAGTTCGTCAACGCGTCGAGCCAGACGTAGACGACGTGCCCCGGGTGGCCCGGGAACGGGATCCCCCAGTCGATCGCGGTCCGCGAGACGGAGAGGTCCTTCAGCCCCGCGGCGACGAACGAGCGGACCTCGTTGAGGCGCGTCTCGGGGAAGACGAACGGGATCCCCGGGACGCTCCCCTCTTCGTAGAGCTCGAGGAGCCGGTCCTGGTACTTCGACAGGCGGAAGAAGACGTTCTCTTCCTTCTGCCACTCGGCGGCCGTGCCGTGGGTGGGGCACTTGCCGTCCTCGAGGTCCTTCTCGGGGTAGAACGCCTCGCAGCCGACGCAGTACCACCCCTCGTGTCCCGCGACGTAGAGGTCGCCGGCCGCCTCGAGGCGCCGGATCAGCTCGGTGACCCCGACCCGGTGCCGGGGCTCGGTCGTCCGGATGAAGTCGTCGTTGGCGACGCCGAACCTCTTCCAGAGCTCGCGAAAGGTCGGCGCGTGACGGTCGGCGACGTCGATCGGGGAGACCCCCTCCTTCTTCGCGACCTTCTCGATCTTCTGCCCGTGCTCGTCGGTCCCGGTGAGGAAGCGGACGTCCTCGCCCTGGAGCCTGTGGTAGCGGGTCAGCGTGTCGGTGACGAGGGTCGTGTAGAGGTGGCCGATGTGGGGACGGTCGTTGACGTAGTAGATGGGGGTCGTGAAGTACCGGGACATGAGCCGGTGAGGATATCAGGGAGCCTCGCGCCGCCGCGCCCCTCCCGGCCGCGTCCCTACATCAGACCTTCGCGCCGGAAGGAGAACCACCGCCCCCGCCCGACGACGACGTGGTCGCGCACCGGGACGCCGACGGCGTCGCCGGCCGCGACGAAGCGGGCCGTCGTGGCGCGGTCCTCGGGCGACGGCGTCGGGTCGCCGCTGGGATGGTTGTGGTAGAGGACGAGCGCCGCGGCCCCCTCGAGGACGGCAATCCTCAGAAGCGGCCCCGGCTGGACCGAGGCCGACGTGACGCCCCCCCGGAAGACGATCTCGTCGTGGACGAGGCGGTTCTTCGCGTCGAGGAGGAGCCCCCCCATCACCTCCCGCAGCTCCGCCGCGAGGGTCGAGGAGAGGTAGGCGCCGGCCGCCTCCGGGGCGTCGATGAGGGGCCGCCCTTCCACCTCCGCGCGGGAGAGGCGTCGGGCCAGCTCGGCGGCGGCGGCGAGGCGGCAGGCCTTCGCCGTTCCGATGCCGCGGGCCAGCTCCTTCACCCGTCCCCGCTCGCTGCGGGCGAGGAGCCCGCGAAGGCCGTTGCCCCTGAGGACCTCTCGCGCCGTCTCGAGGACCCCGACGCCGGGGCGCCCGGTGCCGAGGAGGATCGCGACGAGCTCCTCGTCCGTCAGCGCATCGGCGCCCCGCGCGACGAGCTTCTCCCGGGGCCGGTCCTCGGCGGGCAGCTCCCCGAGCCGGCCGGCCACCGGGCCTCGCGGGCTCAACGGAGGATCTCGCGGGGTTCGACGAGCCTCTCGAGGCCGACGACGCGCGTCTCCTCGGACAGCGCGAACGCAGCCGGGTCGTCTGCGCGGGAGGGCCGGGACGAGAGCGACGAGACCTCCCGCCGCGACTGCGCGAAGGTCTGCAGGGGCCTGCGCTCGTACGACGGAGGGGCGGCCGCGCCGGGATAGTCGACCGCCTGCACCGAGTCGGTCTCGACGACGACGGAGACCGGCCACCCCGCGAACGACGCCAGCTCGGCGGCGAGAGCCTCCTTCACGGGAACGGGGACCTCGAGGAGACGGCCCAGGTCGTCGAGAGGCGAGAGGACCCCCGGAGGCGGGTCGGGAAGGAGGTCCACGACGGCAGTCAGCCGGCTGCGTACGCTTCCGACGCGACCCGGCATCGCCAGGACGAGGACCCAGGATGCGGTCACGCTTCGCCGCGTCGTCGGCCGTCCTTCGAACGCCGGTCCGGCCGCGACCTCGGCGGGCGAGACCTCGACGTCGCGCACGGAAGCCTGGAACGGGCCGGCCTCGCCCCGGGCGGGGCTGACGAAGAGAGCCGTCACGTCTTCCAGTCCGGCGCGGGCCGCGACGGAGGCCTTGCGGTCGACGAGCCAGCCTCCCCTCTCACCCAGGATCAGCGAGCTCGCCGTCGTCCCCGGGAAGGTCCCCGTGTCGAGGTCCCACCGCGCGGTGCCGTCGAGGACCGTGGCCTTCCCGCGGAACGCGCTCGCCCGTTCCCCGGCCGGCGAAACCGTCTTTCGGGACTCCACCAGCACGTACCCGACGACCGGGGCCGTACGTGGCGGCGGGACCGCGGCCGAGGCGAGCATGCCTGCCAGCAGGGAGACGGCAATCGGGAGCACGGCTCATCTTCGCATGTGGACCCCGGGGCATCCGGAGGAAGACAATGCGGCGATGCTCGTCGGCCCCGAGCCCGTATCGATTCCCACCGTCGCGAGCCCAGGGCACTTCACCGTGCGTCTCGTGGGCGACGCGGACGCGATCGCCTGGGTCGAGTCGAACCTCTGCGGTCACGACCTCGGCGTGCAGACGGCGCGGCCCGGCGCTGAGGCGCCGAAGGGGCATCCGCCCGGCCCGATCGTCTGGGTCGCCCGGCCCGGAGAGCCCGAGCCCGGCCGGACGATCGTCGACGACGCGGCAGTCTGGAGCTTCCCGTGCCTCGTGGTCGTCCCCCCGGGGGGCGCCGCACCCGACATCCTCGCGGGACACCCTGCCGTCGAGTCGTTCGAGGTCGTCCGCGAGCCCGAGGACGCGCCCGTCCTCAGGATGCGGCTGGAGCGCCTCCTCCTGCTCCACCGACGCCGATCGCAGACCGAGGCCGTCCTCGACGACCTGCCCGCCATCGTCTACACGAGGACCCTCGACGGGATCCTGACCAGCGTGAACGCGGAGGCGGAGCTCTTCCTCGGCAGGGACCGCTCGGAGCTCGTCGGGCGCCCGCTCGCGGACGTCACGCCCGGAGGCATCTTCAACGACCGGACGATCGCGGCGATGAACGAGGGGCTGACGGCGCACGGACGGCACCGGATGCGAATCGTCGGGCCGGGGTCCCGCGGGCGACGGAACGCCCTCGACGTCCGAGCGCTCCTTCTTCGCGACGGGCACGGGACGCCCTGGGGCGCCCAGGTCGCCATCGCCGACCTCACCGACGAGGAGGAGATGCACGACCGGCTTCGCCTGGAGGCCGACCGCAACGAAATCCTCGCGAGAATCGCGACGGCCACGCGCGACATGGTCGACCTCGACAGGGTCCTGGAGTCGGCCACCGCGATCGTCGGGCTGCGGACGGGGGCCCGGACCGTCGCCGTCTTCCTTCCCAACGACGACCGCGACCGACTCGTCCTCCGTCACCTCTGGAGGCGTTCCGAGGACGTCTCTCCTCCCGTCGGGACCGACTGGTTCGTCGGCCGAACGCCCATCTTCGACGAGATCGTCGCAGAGCGGCGCGCCGTCGTCGTCCTCGACGCCGATGCGGCGGAGGTCCACCCGGAGGCGGCGCGCGCGCTCCGGGAGATGGGGGCAGGGAGCGGCATCCTCCTTCCGATCGTCGCGGGGAGCGACTTCCTCGCGAGCCTCGGCCTCTCCTTCACCGGACCACGGGCGTTCCCTCCGGACGAGGTCGAGTTCCTGTCCCGCGTCGCCGACCAGATCGCCCTCGCGATCCGCGCGGCCCGGCTCTACCTGAGCCTCGAGGAGAAGCTGCGGGCGCTGGCGGAGGAGCAGAGGCTCCGCGAGCTCGCCGACCACGACCGGCAGCGCCTCCTGAGCATGCTCGTCCACGACCTGAAGAACCCTCTCTCCGCCGTCCTGGCGTCCCTCGAGCTGGTGCTCGAAAGGACGTCGGCGGACCCGCGGCTCGAGAGGCTGCTGCGCACCTCCATGGCGTCGGCCCGCGTCCTCGCGGGGATGATCGACGACGCGCTCCTGGTCTACCGGACCGGCGAGGCGCCGGCCGCCTGCCGGCCCGAGGACGTCTCCTCCGTCCTCGCCCTGCCGTTCGAGGAGGCCCGCTGGATGGCCGAGGCCCGGCAGATACGCCTCGAGATCCGGATCGCCGAGCCTCTCCCGCGCGTTTCCCTCGACGCCGCCCGCTACCAGCGCGCGGTCTCGAACCTCCTCTCCAACGCCCTGAAGTTCAGCCGGCGCGGGGAAGACGTCGACGTCCGCGTCGGCCTCGAGGACGGCAACGGAAGGACCTGGCTCGTCCTCAGGGTCGCCGACTCCGGACCCGGCGTTCCCGAGTCGATGATGGACCGCCTCGCCCAGCCGTACCAGAGGTTCGCCGGGTCGGAGAGGGTGCCGGGAACCGGGCTCGGCCTCACCGTCGTCGGCGCCGTCGCGCTCGCCCACGGCGGTTGCATCCAGGTCGAGTCGCGGCCGACGGCCGGGGGCGGCTCCGTCTTCTCGCTCTGGCTCCCCGCGTGAAGGAGCTCCACGCCGGGCGGCACCTTCGGCTCGTCGCGAGGAACGGCTGGGAGTTCGTCGAGAGGCCCGGCATACACGGGATCGTCCTCGTGGTCGCCGTCACTCCCGGGGGAGGGCTCCTCCTCGTCGAGCAGTGGCGGGAGCCGGTCGGCGCGAAGGTCCTCGAGCTCCCCGCCGGACTCGCGGGGGACTCGGAAGGCTCGGCGGACGAGCCTCTCGAGGGAGCGGCCCGGCGCGAGCTCCTCGAGGAGACCGGCTGGAGCGCGGAATCGATGGAGCGCCTCACGTCCGGCCCCCCGTCGGCAGGCGTGACCTCGGAGATCGTCACGCTCTTCCGCGCGAGGGGCCTCTCGCAGGCGGGCCCGGGCGGCGGCGTCGAGGGCGAGGCCATCACCGTGCACGAGGTCCCCCTCGCCGCCGTCGAGAGCTTCCTCCTCGGGCGCGAGGCGGAAGGCACGCTCGTCGACCCCAAGGTCTGGGCGGGCCTCTGGTTCGCCCGGCGCCCCTGAGCGCGGCCTACTCGGGGAGCTTCACGACGACCTTCCCGAAACCCGCGCCCGATTCGAGACGCGCGTAGGCCGACCGCACTTCGCCGAGGGCGAAGACCTGGTCGACGACGGGGTGAACCTGCCTCGACCCGACGGCGTGGAGGAGCGCCCGGAACTCCGCGTCGGTCCCCATCGTGGAGCCGAGGATCGAGAGCTGCTTCCAGAAGATGATCCGGATCTCCTCCTCGGGGTTCGGACCGCGCGTGGCCCCGCAGGTGACGATGCGCCCCTTCTTGGCCGCGGCCGTGAGCGAGGCGCGCCACGTGGCAGCCCCGACGGAGTCGACCACGACGTCGACGCCCCGTTTGCCCGTCAGCTCACGCACCTTCTTCCCGACGTCGACCTTGCGGTAGTCGAGCGCGACGTCGGCGCCCATCCTGAGCGCGGCCTCGAGCTTCACCTCGCTCCCCGACGTGACGATCACGGGCGAGGCCCCGCAGAGGCGGGCGACCTGGAGCGCGTAGCCCGAGACGCCGCCGCCGATCCCGTGGATCAGGGCGCTCTCGCCCGGCCTCAGCGCCGCCCGGGTCACGAGCATCCGCCACGCCGTCATCGCGGCGAGGGGAAACGAGGCCGCCTCCTCGTTCGTCAGGTGGGCCGGCGCCTTCCAGACGTTGGCGGCGGGGACGACGACGCGCTCGGCGAGGGTCCCGGCACGGTGCTCCCCGAGGATCTCGTAGTCGACGCAGAGGCTGCGCTCGCCGTCCCGGCAGAACTCGCAGCGACCGCACGAAAGGCCCGGCTGTAGGACGACTCGATCCCCGACGGCGAGCCCCGTCACCCCCTCGCCCACGGCCTCGACCCTCCCGCAGCCGTCCGCCCCGGGAACGTGGGGAAAGTCGACGGGAACGCCGGGAATCCCGTCCCTCACGAAAAGGTCGAGACGGTTGAGCGCGGCCGCGGAGAGCCGGACGAGGACCTCTCCCGGTCCGGGCGCCGGGTCGGGAAGCTCCCCGACCGAGAGGACGTCGTTCCCGCCGTGGCGCGAGAGGAATGCCGCTTTCATTTCTCCTCCTTCCCGTGGAAACTCCCGCCTCGCATGACGATCCCGACGAAACTGCCGACCCTCCCCTCCGGTCCCGACCCCGGGGAAGTCTGCCCTCCCTGCGGGAAGTGCTGCCGGTACGTCTCGGTCGGCATCGACGGACCCACGAACGTTCGCGACGTCTCCACGGCGCTCTGGCTCGTGTACCACAGGAACGTGTCGGTCTACCAATCCCACGAAGGGGACTGGTTCGCCCTCTTCGCGGCGGACTGCGAGAACCTGGCTCCGGGCGGGCTCTGCGGCGTCTACGAGAACCGCCCGCTGATCTGCCGGGAGTACGACGTCGTGGGCTGCGAGGGGACGAGCGACGAGGCGCCCGAAAAGGTGCGATTCGACGACGGCGCCTCGCTCGGAGCCTGGCTGAGGGAGAAGCGTCCTGCCCTCTTCGCCCGTTGCCTCGCCGCGGGGATCATCCCCGAGGCCCTCCGCGGCGACGCCGCCGTTCCGAAGGCGGGCAGGCGCCGCCGACGCCGGCCCGCCTAGGCTTCGAGGCTGAGCAGCGCGCCGAGGAGCTCGCCGCCGTCCTGGTAGCGCTCCGGCCGGTGACGGGCGATGGCCCTGAGGAGGACTGCGATCTCGTCCTCGTGGAGCCACGGGGCGAACGGGCGCGGGTCGTCGGGGTCGCGCTCGAGCCGCGCCACGAGGACGTCGTCGCCCACGTAGGGCCAGCGCCCCGCCGCGAGCGTGTAGAAGCTGGCGCCGAGGGAGTAGACGTCGGAGGCGGCGGAGGCCGCCTCGCCCCGAAGGACCTCGGGAGGGAAGAAGGCGGGCGTACCGATCAGTTTCGAGGTGGAGCCCGAGTCGGCCTCCTGGCGGGCCAGGCCGAAGTCCAGGATCCTGAGGACCCCGTGCTCGTCGAGGACGAGGTTCGCGGGCTTCAGGTCGCGGTGGAGGATTCCCTTGGAATGCGCGGCCGCGATGCCGCGGGAGGCCTGGACGAACCAGTCGCGCCAGCTCCGCTTCAGCCGTTCGTGGTCGCTCTTCATCAGCGCCTGGAGGTTCGGTCCCTCCAGGAACTCCATCGCGAGGTAGGCGCTGCCGAAGCCCTCGCCGAAGTCGTAGAGGCCGACGACGTTCGGGTGCTTGAGAGCCGCGATCGCGCGCGCTTCCCGGACGAAGTAGCGCATCGCCGTCTCGTCTCCCCACAGCTGCGCCGGGAGGATCTTGAGGGCGACGTGCCGCTCCAGCTTGTGGTCGAAGGCCTTGTGGACGATTCCCATGCCGCCGCGTCCCAGCTCGGCGAGGATCTCGTAGCGCGTCTCCGGCGTCTCCGCCGCGGCCTTGCCCGCCGGGGAGGACATCGCGTGGAACGTGCCCGACGGGCTGCGCGACGGGCTCCCGGTCGGCACCGTGGGCGGGACCGCCGGCGGGGCGCCGGACGGGACAGGGGCGACGGACGCCTCGATCGCGGCCGGAAGGGCTCCCTCCTCGAGCCGCCTGTCGAGGGCCACCATCCGGGAGAACGCGTCGCGGAACCCGGGGTCGACGTCGGCGATCGCGCCCAGCCTCTCCTTCGCGGCGAACAGGTCGCCCGACGCCTCCAGCGCCCTCGCGAACGCCTCGTGCGCGCCGATGCTCGATGAGTCGACCGGGCGGTGCCCCAGGAGCTCGCGCAGGACGTGGACCGCATCCCTCGGCTCGCCGTGGGCGAGATGGGCCTCGCCGAGCTCGAGGAAGACCTCGGCGGCCCCCGGGTCGGCCCGCGGGACCCTCGTCAGGAGGTCCCACGCCTTCTCCCTGTGTCCCGCCCGCAGCGAGTTTCGTGCCGCGTCGAGGCTTCGGCCCGCGCGAAGGTAGAGCGAGACCGCCTCCTCGAAGCGACCTCTTCCCTCGAGGACGCGGGCCGCCTCGGTGTACTTCCCGGCGGTGCGGTAGAGAGAGATGGCCCGCTCCCAGTCGTCGAGATTCTCGTAGATGCCGGCCGCGAGCTCGGCTCTTCCGGCCGCCTCGTAGGCCGACGCGGCCTCCGCGAGGCTCTCCGCCTTTACGAACAGGGCGCCGGCCCGCTCGGCCTTGCCCGACTCGCGGCAGGCGCGGGCCGCTTCGAGGAGCCGACCCGTCCGCTCGTAGAGCGGTGCGGCCTTCTCCCACTTCCCGGCCTTCGCCCAGGCGTCTGCCGCCCCCGACAGATCACCCTTGGCCTCGAGATCCCGGCCGGTCAGCTCGGCCGCGGTTCTCTGCTGCCCGGCGAGGTCCCACGCCTGCGCCGCTCCCGACAGGTCCCCGCCTCGTTCGAGCTCCCGGGCCGCGTCCTGCGGCCGGCCGGCCGCAAGGAACAGAGGTCCGGCGAGGAGCGGCTCCCCCCCGAGACGGAAGGCCTCGGCCGCTTCGAGCGTCCTGCCCGCCGCCCGCGCCGTCTCCGCGGCCCGCTTCCAGAGCGCATTCCTCCCCCCGGTGACCGCCGCGCCCTCGGCGATTTTCCGGCAGGCGTCGGCCAGGGCAGGGGCGTCTCCGACCTGCTCCGCGACCTCGGCGAGGCGATCCCACCGCGCCGACTGCCTCGCTTCTTCCAGCGCCCTGGTCCTCGACGCGGCCGCGCGGCCTTCGTCTCCCGCCGTCGCCCACGCCTTCGCCGCCTCCCAGGCGAACGCGTCTCCCGCCTGCTCCCAGAGCGCGGCGGCCTCCCGGGCGTTTCCCTTCCGCAGCTCGAGCGCCGCGGCGCGCGCCGGGAGCTTCCCCTTCCGGAACGCCTTGCCGGCCTTCTCCGCGTCGCCCGCCTTGAGGAAGAGCTCCCCGGCACGGGCGAAGTCCCTCGACCGGAGCGCCTCACGCGCGGCCACGAGGTCGGGGTTCACCGGGCGGGACGCCCAGAACGTCAGGACGAAAAGGCCGAGCGCGACGAGGTCGATCGCCAGGCGGCCCATCGCGTAACGCGAGAAGAAGTCGTAGAGAGGGGCCTTCTCCAGGTAGTGCGCCACGTCGGCGACGGCGGGTGCGAATCGGCCCGTCAGGGAGAGGAGCTGGTCGAGGTGGACGGCCAGGACGACGAGGAGCCCGAGGAGGAGGGCGAGGGCGGAAGACCGGAGGAAGTCGCTCAGCCGCACGCCGTGCTCGCGCAGGAAGCTCCGGAAAGCCCGCAGGACGAGGAGGACGATGACGAGCGTCGTCAGCTGCGGGGCATAGTAGAAGCGGTGCTCCACCCAGTCCCGGGCGATCTCCTGGGTGGCCACGTTCGCCCTCGCCCAGTCGACGAACCTGAGCAGCGCGAACTGGCCGAGGACCGCCACGGCGACGGGGATCAGGTCTTCCTGCCAGCTCTTCCTGCGGCTCACCTCCGGCGATTATCGACGAAGGAGCGTCCGGCGCGGCATGCCGCTACGATTCGCGGGACGTGAGGCCCCTTCCCCTCCTCTCCGCCCTCGTCCTCATCGCCGCCGGGGCCGCGACCGCCCGCCCCGCGTCCGCGCAGTCCTATTCGGACCCCGGCCTCGGACTGGGCGCGCACGCCGGCCTCGCCGAGGGGCGTTCGTCGGACGCGCCTTCCTTCACCGGGAGCCTCCACGTCCGCTACCGCCTCACGGGCTCCCTCGGCCTGGAGGGGGGCGTCGGCTTCCGTTCCGAGACGGTGGACGACGGCGGCGGGCCGCTCCTCGACGTCGTGGACCTCCCCGTCACGGGCACGGGCCAGCTCTTCTTCTTCCCACGGACCCGGGTGCAGCCCTTCCTCCTCGCAGGGGCGGGCCTGCACGTCGTGAAGACGACGCCGAAGGGGCGGAACACGACCATCGGCGGATCCACGAAGGCGGTCTTCGCCATGCACGCCGGGGCCGGCCTCGACGTGCGCCCGTCACGCCGGACCGCCCTTCATCTCGAGGGCCGCTGGGTCTTCCTCGACCTCGCCGACCTGGACGACCTCGCGGCGGCCAGCTACCCCGTCCGGCAGGGCTACGTCTCGATCACTCTCGGCGTCACGTTCTTCCGCTGAGGCCTCAGGCGGGGAGGCCCGCGACGAGCTCGCCGAAGCGCGCGGGGTCGACGTTCCCCCCCGAGAGGACGACGCCGACGCGCCGCCCCGCGACCCCCGGGACTCGTCCTGCGAAGAGCGCCGCGGCGGCCGCCGAGCCCCCCGGCTCGACGGCGAGCTTCATCCGCGAGAAGAGGAGCGTCATCGCCCGGCAGAGCTCCGCGTCGCTCACGGTGACGACTCCCTCGACGAGCGCCGAGAGGATGGCGAAGTTCCGCTCGCCGACGCACGTCGTCTGGAGCGAGTCGGCGATCGTCTCCGGGACCGGGATCGCCACGCGCCGGCCTTCCCGGAGCGACCGGGCCACGTCGTCCCCCGCCTCGGGCTCCACGCCGAAGACCCGGATTCCCGGCCGGAGCGCGGTCGCCGCGACGGCCGTGCCGGCGAGGAGCCCGGCGCCGCCGCACGGCGTGACGACGGCGTCGAGGTCCCCGACCTCCTCGAGAAGCTCCATCGCGGCCGTCCCCTGCCCGGCGATGACCGCCTCGTCGTCGAACGGGGGGACGAGGATCACGCCCCGCTCCTCCACGAGCCGCCGGGCGATCGCCTCGCGGTCCTCGTTCCTGCGGTCGTAGAGGATCACCTCCGCCCCGTAGCCTCGCGTGGCGGCGAGCTTCAGCGCCGGGGCGTCGTCGGGCATGACGATCGTGGCGGGGACGCCGAGGTCCCGCGCCGCGAGCGCCACCGCCTGGGCGTGGTTCCCGGACGAGAACGCGATCACCCCCCTCCTGCGCTCCGCCTCCGAGAGGAGCGTCAGGCGCGAGAAGGCCCCGCGCGCCTTGAACGCGCCGACCCGCTGGAACGTCTCGGCCTTGAAGAAGAGGCGGGCGCCGGCGACGGCGTCGGCCGTCCGGGACGTGAGGACGGGCGTCCGGTGGACGTGACCCGCGATGCGGGCCGCGGCCGCCCTGACGTCCTCGAAGGAAACCGGGAGATCCGTCAAGACGCCACCTCCGCCCCGGGCTTCGGCCCGCGCTCCCGCGGGGCGCCCACGATCCCGCAGAGCCGGTCGGCCTCGTCGGTCATCGCGTCGATCGCGGCGTCGACGCGCGCGAGGAACGCTTCGTCCGTCTCCCCCGACTCCCGCCTCAGCCCCTCGCCGAAGACGACCGCGCAGCGGGAGAGGGGCATCGGGACGAGGTACCGGTCCCAGGAGCGCAGGAACCTCGGCCTCCTCGAGGACGTGCCGACGGGCATGATCGGCGCGTCCAGCGCCTCGGCGAGGCGGACGACGCCGGGCTTGCAGCGACGGGCCGGGCCGCGCGGACCGTCGGGCGTCAGCGCCGCCCAGCGCGTCGTCCCCCGGAGCGCCTCCTCCATCTCGGCGAGCGCCTCTCCCCCGCCGCGCGAGGAGGACCCCCTCACCGCGCGGTACCCCCACCAGAAGAGGAACCCGGCGATGACGTCGCCGTCCCGGCTCTGCGAGGCCATCGTCACGACCCCGCGCCACGGGAAGCGGAAGATCCCCGCCACCATCCTCTGGTGCCAGATGGCGTGGAGCACGGGCCGGCCGGAACGTTCGATCGCCTCGCGGTGCTCGCGACCGACGAGGCGGATCCGGAGGGTCGCCCGCCACAGGGCGACGAGGAGGAAGAGGGGGAACCCGAGGAGGAGGCCGCGCACCCGCGGATTCTCTCCGACGCGCGCCCCCGCCGCCCGCCCTGTATCCTCCCCGGCCGTGCGCCTCGTCGCCGAGAAGCTCTGCCGCTCGTTCGGCCCGCGGAGGGTCTTCGGCCCCCTCTCCTTCGCCACGGCGCCGGGGAAGGTCCTCGGCGTGGCCGGGGCGAACGGGTCGGGGAAGACGACGCTCGTGAAGGTCCTCGTGGGGCTCATCCGCCCCTCCTCCGGGAGCTTCTGGCTCGAGGACGACGAGCGGCCCGGCGGGAAGACTCCGTTGCGCGACGCGGGCGGCTCGATCGGCTGGTGCGCCCCCGACCTCTCCCTCTACGGCGAGCTGACGCCGGCCGAGAACCTCGAGTTCTTCGCCCGCGTGGCAGGACGCCCCATCCCGCGCGAGGAGGCCGAGCGCCGGATCTCCGACGTGGGGCTCGACCCGAAGCGCCTCCGGTCGATCCGCACCCGCTTCCTCTCCACCGGCCAGCGCCAGCGCGTGAAGCTCGCCTACTCGGTCCTCGGCTCCCCGGCCGTCCTCTTCCTCGACGAACCCGGCTCGAACCTCGACGAGGCGGGACACCGGGCGGTCGAGGCGATCGTCGCGGAGCAGAGGGAGCGTGGAAGCGTCGTCCTCGCCACGAACGACCCGGCCGAGCTCGCCCTCGCCGACGACAGGGTGACCCTGTGATCCTCCGCGCGGCCGCGGCCGTCTTCGTCAAGGACCTGCGCTCCGAGTGGCGGACGCGCGTCGCGCTCAACGCACTCCTCCTCTTCGCCTTCGCGGTCCTCGTCCTGGTCGGCTACGCCGTCGGACCGACCCGCCTCACCCTCGAGGACCGACCCATCGTCAACTCGGTCCTCCTCTGGATCGTCCTCTTCTTCTCGGCGATGACGGGTCTCTCCCGCGCCTTCGTGAACGAGGAGGAGACGGGCACGGCCCTGGCGCTCAGGCTCTCGGCCCCCCCGGCGGCCGTCTTCCTCGGGAAGCTCCTCTCGAACCTGGCTCTCCTCGCCGTCGTGATGGCGTTCGTCGTCCCGCTCTTCCTCGCCATGATGTCGTTCGGCATCGCCGCGCCGGGGCTCTTCCTCGCCATCCTGGCCCTCGGCGCAATAGGCCTCGCCTCGGCCTCGACCTTCATCGCGGCGATCGTCGCGAAGACTGCCGCCAGGGGGGCGCTCTTCGCCGTCCTTTCGACCCCGCTCCTCCTGCCGCCGCTCGTGGCCGCCGTCACCGGGACACGCATCGCCGCCACCGAGCCGGAGCTGGCCGCCGGCCTCGACGTCCTGAGGCTCCTCTTCGCCTTCGACGGCCTCATGGTGACAGCCTCGTTCCTCCTCTTCGACGCCGTCTGGCGCGAATAGCCCTGCCCAAAGTCGAAACGAATCCATCGCTCGACGCACACCCGCGGGAAACCAGGCCCAATGCGGTCCTGATTAGAGCCCGTTTCCCGTATCATTCGCGCCGATGAAGGCTCTCGGCATCGCCGGGAAGGTCGTCCTGGGCGTCGGAATGGCGGTGATCCTCTGGGCAGCCTTCCTGTACGCGCACCCCGCGGAGAGCTTCGTGGGCGAGTCTTCCCGCATCGTCTTCTTCCACGTCCCCATGGCCTGGATCTCCGCCCTGGCCTTCCTCCTGGCGGCGTGGCACTCGGCCCTCTACCTGAAGACCCGGAACCTCGACCGCGACGACGCGGCGGCCTCGGCCGCCCGTCTTGGCGTCCTTTTCTGCGTCCTCGCCACCGTCACCGGCTCGATCTTCGCCAAGGTCATGTGGAACGCCTACTGGAACTGGGACCCGCGGCAGACCTCCATCGTCCTCCTCCTCCTCGTCTACGGGGCCTACCTGGGCCTCCGGCAGGCGATCGAGGAGCCGGAGCGCCGCGCCATCCTCTCGGCGGCCTACGCCCTCGTCGCCTTCCTCACGGTCCCCTTCCTGATGTTCGCCGTCCCTCGAATGTACGCTTCCCTCCACCCCGACACCGTGATCAACGCGCGAGGGAGGGTGGAGATGTCGCCCGACATCAAGCTCGTCTTTTTCACCTCGATGATCGCGTTCACCGCGGTCTTCGCCTGGATGTACGCCCTCGACGTGAAGGCGACCCGGCTCGTCCGCCGCCTCGACGAGAGGGCCGCCGGAGGCAACGCCGAATGACCCCCGACGCCCCGACGGTCGCCGTCTCGCACGGCGCGCTGTTCTACGTCGCCGCCGTCAACATCATCATCTGGGCGGGGCTCTTCGCCTACCTCGTCCACCTCGACCGCAAGGTCCGCGCCGCCGTGTCGCGGCAGAACCTCGAGGACCCGTCATGAAGAAAGCCTACTGGGCCGGCGCCGCCCTCATCCTCGCCTTCCTCGCCCTCGGCCTGACGACCTTCTCGTCGTCGATGACGCCCTACGTCACCTTCGAGGAGGCCGAGAAGTCCGTCCGCGTCGTCCAGGTGATGGGCGGCCTCGAGCAGGGCTCCGCGCGCTACGACACCGCCTCCAAGACGCTCCACTTCAACCTCGTGGACCTCGAGACGAAGAAGGTCCTCCCGGTGGCCTACCGCGACATCAAGCCGGCCAACTTCGAGGAGGCGGTCTCCATCGTCGCCATCGGGAAGTACGAGAAGGACAGCTTCCACGCGGAGAAGCTCCTCGTGAAATGCCCCTCGAAGTACCAGGGGGAGGAGACGGAGAAGCACTACGGCGCCAAGGTCTCGGTGAAGTCCTGATGCCGGCCCTCGGCTACGCACCCGGGACCCTCGCCCTCTGGTTCGCCCTCGCCTCCGGCCTCGCGACGATCGCGGCCTACGCCCGGGCCCTCTCGCTCCAGAAGGCCGGAGGAGCCCCGTACGACTCCGCCCTCTCCCTCGGCCGGCGACTCTACTGGGCGCATGCGGCGTCCATCGCCCTGGCCACGCTGATCCTCCTGTACCTCCTCCTCACTCACGACTTCCGCCTCTCGTACGTCACGTCTTACTCGGGCCGGGACCTCCCGTTCCGCTACCTCTTCTCCACCCTCTGGGCCGGCCAGGAAGGGTCGCTCCTCACCTGGCTTTTCTTCGGGGCCGTCATCGGGCCCTTCGTCCTCCGGTCCGCCCGCGAGCAGGAACCGCCCGTCATGGCGGTCTACGTCCTCTCCTTCCTCGGCATCGTCGCGATCCTCGTCAAGCAGTCCCCCTTCCGCTTCCTCGCCGAGGTCCCGCCCGACGGGCAGGGGCTGAACCCGCTCCTGCAGGACCCGTGGATGGTCATCCACCCGCCGGTCATGTTCGCCGGGTTCGCGTCGCTCTCGGTGCCGTTCGCCTTCGCCATCGCGGCGCTCTGGACGAAGCGCTGGGACGGCTGGGTCGTCCGCGCCATGCCCTGGGCCCTCTTCACCTTCGTCTGCCTCGGCACGGCGATCCTCATGGGAGGCTACTGGGCCTACAAGACCCTCGGCTGGGGCGGCTACTGGGCCTGGGACCCGGTCGAGAACACCTCGCTCGTCCCCTGGCTCGCGACGACCGCGCTCGTCCACGGGATGTACCTGCAGAAGACGCGCGAGAAGCACCGGAAGATCAACGTCATCCTCGCCATCCTCGCCTTCTGCTGCATCCTCTACGGCACGTTCCTCACGCGCTCGGGCGTCCTGGCCGACTTCTCGGTCCACTCCTTCGTCGACCTCGGGATCACCGGCTGGCTCGTGGCCATCATCGTCGGGTTCCTCTTCGGCGGCCTCGGTCTCCTCGCCTTCCGCTGGCGGGAGATCCCGGTCGTCAACGAGATCGACCCCGCGACCGGCCTCGAGAAGGAGGAGCCGTTCCTCTCGCGCTCGGTCCTCTTCATCCTCTCGGTCACGCTCTTCTGCGCCTCGGGGCTCGTCATCCTCCTCGGCACCTCGGCCCCGATCCTCACGCGGATCTTCGGCAAGGCCTCCCAGGTGCAGACGAGCTTCTACGACGTCACGCACACCCCCATCGCCATCCTCATGGGGCTCCTCATCGCCCTCGTGCCGTTCGTCTCCTGGCGGGGCGAGACGTGGGCGACGATCGGGAAGAAGACCGCGACGGCGGGAGCCTTCGCCGTCCTCGGGGTCCTCCTCTTCCTCCTCCTCGGCGTGCGGAAGCCGGTCGACCTCCTCTTCCTCGGCGCGGCCGTCTTCGGCCTCGCCGCCTCGGCGGAGATCATCGTCCTCTTCGTCCAGCGGAAGGCGATCCGGAGCGCGGGAGGCTACTTTGCCCACCTCGGCACGTCGATCATGCTCGTCGGCATCCTCGTCTCGGGCGCCTACGAGTCGAAGACCCAGGTCACCCTCGAGCGGAACCGCCCCGTCGTCCTCGAGCAGCACGGCCGCCCCGTCACTTTCACCTTCACCGGCCTCTACTTCGTCACCGAGGACGGCATCGTGAAGGACCAGTCCCAGCTCGACCTCACGCGGCTCGCGGACCGCCGCGCCAAGCAGGCGATGGAGGTCACCGTCACCGACGGAAAGGCCACCTGGAAGGCCTACCCGAAGCTCTACATGAACGAGAAGTCGGGCCAGCTCATGTCGAACCCCGACGTTCGCAAGACGACCCTCCTCGACCTCTACATCTCCCCCCACTCCTACGAGCCGGGCGCCCCGGCCCGCGTGGAGGGGGCCGTCGGCCTCCTGCGCAAGGGGGAAGAGAAGTCCTTCTCCGGCGTCGGCGTCAAGTTCGTCGGGTTCGACGCAGACGGCTCCCACTCCGAAGGCGGCACCTTCACCATCGGGTCGAAGCTCGAGGTGACGGCCGGCGGGCAGACGGCGGAAGTGACCCCGCAGTTCATCGTCTCCATGGGCGGCCCGGACGGAGAGCGGATGGAGAACCCCGAGTCGCCGCTCCCCGGAACGGAGAAGGGCCGGGTCCGCGTCCGCCGCATCTCCCCCGGCGACGGAGCCATCGAAGTCGAGCTCCTCGGCCTCGACCCGAACGGCGACCTGAAGCCCGCGGCCCCCGAGACCTTCTCGATGGACGTCACGACGAAGCCCCTCATCGTCCTCGTCTGGACCGGCTTCTACATCATGATGCTCGGCGGCCTCCTCGCCATGCTCAAGCGGGCGAAGGACGCGAGGCAGGCCGCGATCGCGTAGCACCCGGGAAGCCGGAGAGACCGGCCGCAGAGACCAGAATCGCCCACGACGGCCCGGCAGATTAGCCGGGCCGTTCCATTGCACGGGGACGAGGAACTCGAACGGGAAAGGAACCGGGAATCGGGGACGGCGACCGGGAAACGGGGACCGGGGAGGGTTGATCACGTCCACATTCCGGGGGCGCGTGGGAGGGCCGCCCCCCGCGCGTGCTCGGGCGTTCGCTTCGCGGGGAGCAGCCCTCCCGCGCGCCGTGCCAACTTCGAGATCCGTGGCCGCCCTTCGGGCGGCGGGGACCGCGGGGTCCTCGGTAGTTGACCTCGGGGAATCGATCAGCCGGTCTGGCCGACGCCGAACAACGCCCGGCAGAGTGTAGAAGGTAGACCTGACCCCCGTCTTGGAGAAAGCTCCCGGCGGCCGAGCCACGGCGGTGGGTCCCGCGAGCCGCCCCCGAGCACGGCCGGGGACCCGCTCGAGTTCGCGAGGACCGTGCGGGGATCAGGCCCGCGCGGCCGCAGCGAACTCCGGGCAGCTTGACGATGCCGAGGGCTGCTGATTGTTGGGCGGGGGTCCGGGGGGCGCGCGAAGCTCAGCCCCCCGGCGAGGGCGGGTCGGCCGCGCGGAGCAGGCGGCTGTGGGACCCACCGACGGGGTGAGGCTTCCCCCCCCCCCCGTGCTCTGGTGCCCCCGTTCCTCCGGGGCTCGGTTACGCCCCGACGGCCTTCGCCACGGCCTTGCCGAGCTCGAGGAAGGCCTTCGTGGAGACGGAGTCGGGCTCGGCGGCGACGATCGGCATGCCGGCGTCTCCCGAGAGGGCGACGCGCGGGTCGAGCGGGATCCGTCCGAGGAACGGGACGTCCAGCATCTTCGCGGTCCGCTCCCCGCCGCCGGTCTTGAAGATCGGCTCGACGTGGCCGCACTTGGGGCACTCGTAGCCGCTCATGTTCTCGATGAGGCCGATGAGCGGGACGTTCACCTTCTGGAACATCGCGAGGCCCTTCCTCGCGTCGATCAGGGCGACGTCCTGCGGGGTCGTCACGATAACGGCGCCGGAGAGGGCGACCTTCTGCGTCAGGGTGAGCTGCGCGTCGCCCGTCCCGGGCGGCAGGTCGACGATGAGGAAGTCCTGCTTTCCCCACGCGACGTCGCCGAGGAACTGCTCGATCGCCTTGTAGATCATCGGCCCGCGCCAGATGACCGGCGTGTCGACGTCCATCAGGAACCCGATCGACATCACCCGGACGCCGTAGCGCTCGATCGGGACGATCTTCTCCTCCTCGTTCAGGAAGGGCTTCTCGTCGATTCCCATCATCATCTGCTGCGACGGCCCGTAGATGTCGCAGTCGAGGAGGCCCACGGTGTAGCCGAGCTGCCGGAGCGAGAGGGCGAGGTTCGCGGCGACGGTCGACTTGCCGACCCCGCCCTTGCCCGACGCCACGGCCACCATGAAGCGGGTCTCGGGGAGCATCTCGGGACGCGCGCCCTGGGCGCCGGCGAGGTTCACCGGGGCCTGCCCCGTCTCGACGGCGATCGTGACCGCGTTCACGCCCGGGAGAGACCGGAGCACGGCGTCGCACTCGGCCCGGATCAGCTCTCCCGCCTCGGCCGACGTCGTCGTCATCGCGAGGCGGAAGGAGACGTTGCCTCCGCCGACGGCCACGTCCTTGACGAAGCCGAAGGAGACGATGTCCCGGCTGAAGCCGGGGTACTTGACCTTCCGGAGCGCGTCGAGGACGGACTCCTCGTTCAGGGCAGGCGTGTTCACGGGGTACCTCCGTTCGGGATCGCCGGCGCGGATGGGCCGGCCCCGCGGGCTCGCCCTCCCCGGGCGCCACGCGGCGGACAGAGTCTACTCCGTGGAGTCGCCCAGCCTGGCGACCTCGGCCCGCACCTTCTCGAGGAACTCCCCCCTCTGCGCGAACGTGTAGCCGTCCGACGGAATCGGGTCGCCCAAGCGGACCTCGATCCTCCCCCGCCGTACGAGGATCCCGTCGGCGCCGAGGACGGCGCGGGCCCCGGAGATCCCGACCGGGACGATGGGGAGCCCGGTGCGCATCGCGAGAAGGAAACCCGCCTTCTTGAACGGTAGGAGCTTCCCCTTCCGCGATCGAGTCCCCTCGGGGAAGACGAGGATCGAGACGCCCTTCCTCAGGCTCTTCCCAATCCGGTCGAACGCCTCGCGGGCCTTGTCCTTCTTCTCGCGGTCCACCGGGATGAAGCCCGCCAGCCACATGGACCAGCCGAGGAACGGAATCCAGAACAGCTCCCGCTTGGCCACGAAACGGACGTCCCGGCTGAGCGCGACGAAGATCACGACGATGTCGGCGGCCGACGTGTGGTTCGCCATGAAGATCGCCTCGGGGACCTTCCTCGCCTTCTCGGTCGCCTCCACCTTCAGGTCGATCCCGGCCGCCGCGAGGAGCGTCCACGACCACCAGCGCGCCCAGTACTGGTAGATCTTCCCTCGCGGAGGAATCCAGGAGGTGAGGATCGCGAGCGTTCCGAAGACAGGGGTCACGACGATTCCGAAGAGCCAGACCCATGCCGTGTAAAGGAGCTGCATCGCGGCGGAAGTCTACCGGTCCCGCCCGTACAATCGCCCCCGTGTCCGTTTCCCCTCCCGCCGGGGCCCGCTTCGCCCCCGTCTGGACCCTCCCCCATCTCCGCGGGTGGTTCAGGAAGGCCTTCTCCCACCTGGGCGGCCTCGGCCTCCTCGGGTGGGACGTCCTCCGGGCCGGGCGGAAGCGGTGGGAGGGGGGGGAGATCCTCCGGCAGATGGATGCCCTCGGCGTCCAGTCGATCGCCATCGCGAACCTGACCTGCCTCTTCACCGGCATGGTCCTCGCCCTCCAGACGGCCTACTCCCTCGCCGAGTTCGGGGGAAAGCTCTTCGTCGGCCGGGCGGTCATCCTCTCCCTGGCGCGCGAGCTCGGCCCGGTCCTCACGGCCCTCATGCTCGCGGCCCGCTGCGGCGCCGGGATCACCGCCGAGCTCGGGACGATGGCCGTCACCGAGCAGGTCGACGCCCTCCGCGCCCTCGGCGCCTCGCCGATCCGGAAGCTCGTCCTGCCGCGAGTCGTGGCGCTCACCGTGATGCTGCCGGTCCTGACCCTCATCGCGATCTTCCACGGGATGCTGGGCGGGCTCCTCATCGCCGTCTTCGAGATCAAGATCGGCGCGGGCTTCTACCTCTCCACGACCCTCCAGTCGCTCGGCTTCAACGACCTGATGCACGGGCTCTGCAAGACGCCGGTCTTCGGCCTCCAGATCGCCCTGATCGGCTGCTACAACGGCCTCTCGGCGACGGGCGGGGCGGACGGCGTGGGCCGGGCCACGACGGTCGCGGTCGTCGTCTCGTCCATCACGATCCTCGTCACCGACTTCTTCCTCACCAAGCTCTTCATCGCCCTGCCGTTCGGATGAGCGATCCCGTCGTCGAGCTGCGCGGCGTCTCGAAGGCTTTCGGCGAGAAGGTCGTCCTCGACGCCGTCGACCTGACCGTCGCGCGCGGCGAGGTCCTCGTCATCCTCGGCGGCTCCGGGTCGGGGAAGTCGGTGACGCTGCGCCACATGAACGGCCTGACGCACCCCGACGCGGGCGAGGTCTTCGTCGAGGGCGTGGAGATCTCCCGCCTCGCCGAGGAGGCTCTCGTTCCCGTCCGGAAGAAGGTCGGGATGCTCTTCCAGATGGGGGCCCTCTTCGACTCGATGACCGTCTTCGAGAACGTCGCCTTCGCCCTCTGGGAGCACACGAAGATGACGGACGCCGAAGTCGCCGGGCGCGTCGCGGAGGTCCTCGGCTTCGTGAACCTCGCCCCCGACGTGATGCCGCTCCTCCCGTCGTCCCTCTCGGGCGGCATGAAGAAGCGGGTCTCCCTCGCCCGGACGATCTCGCTCAAGCCCGACGTCCTCCTCTACGACGAGCCGACGACGGGCCTCGACCCCGTGACGGCGATGACGATCAACCGGCTCATCGTCGACCTGAACACGCGCCTCTCGACGACGTCGGTCGTCGTGACCCACGACATCGCCTCGGCCCTCTTCGTGGCCGACCGGATCGCCTTCCTCGAGCACGGCCGCTTCTCCTTCGTCGGCACGCCCGGCGAGGCCCGCCGTTCCGAGGTGGCCGCCCTCCGCGCCTTCCTGGCCGCGGAAGAGCCCGCTCAGTGAGGGAGACCCCAGAACCGTGAGAGCCGACAGCCGCACCCGTTCCCGCGTCGGGGTCATCGTCTTCGCCTCGCTCCTCCTCTTCGTCGTCATGGTCGTCGTCGTCGGCGGCAAGACCGGTTTCTTCCTCGCCCGCTCGAGCTACTTCGCCCTCTTCCCGAACTCGCAGGGCCTGATGGGCGGGAACCAGGTCCGCCTCGCCGGCGTCACCGTCGGCGCCGTGCAGGGCGTGGAGGTCCCGAAGAAGCCGGGCGAGGACCTGATCGTGAGCTTCGACATCGAGCGCCGCTACCGGCACCTCGTCAGGACCGACAGCCGCGTGGAGATCAAGACGATCGGCCTCCTCGGCGACAAGTACCTCGAGGTCACCCCCGGCTCTCCCGACCAGCCGCTCCTCGAGCCGGGCTCGGAGATCGCCGCGATCCGCGGCAGCGAGCTCGACAAGATCCTCGCCGGCTCGGGAGACCTCGTCGACAACGTCACGGCCGTCGCCAAGTCGCTCAAGACGATCCTCGGGCGCGTGGAGAAAGGGGAAGGCTTCGTCGGCGAGATCACGAGCGCCACGCCGGAGGGCAAGGAGCTGTCGCGTTCCCTCCGGCAGACGATCTCCTCGACGAACGCCCTCGTCGAGGACGTCCGCGGCGGCAAGGGGCTCCTCGGCCGGCTCGTCTCCGACGAGAAGCTCGCCGACGGCGTCACGGCCGAGCTCGAGTCCTCGCTCGCCTCCCTCCGGAAGATCCTCGGCCTCGTCGAGAAGGGGGCGGGCGAAGGGGAAGGCCTCGTCCCGGCGCTCCTCGGGGACCCGGAGGGGAAGCGGAAGTTCTTCGCGATGGTCGAGTCGCTCCAGGCGGCGGCCGACGGCCTCGCCGGTTTCTCGAAGGACCTCTCGACCGGCAGCGGGCTCCTCCCGAAGCTCGTCCGCGACGAGGACTTCGCCCGCGGCCTCATGAAGGACCTCTCCCGCATCTCCGCCAGCCTCGCCAGCGTGGCCGAGAAGCTCGACCGGGGCGACGGGACGGCGGGGAAGCTCGTCAACGACCCTGCCGTCTACGAGGCGATCGACGACATCCTCGTCGGCATCGACGAGTCCAAGCCCCTGCGCTGGCTCGTGAGGAACCGGCAGCGGTCGGGCATCGAGACGCGGTACGAGATCGAGAAGGCAAAGGCGGAGGCGGCCTCCCCCGCGGACCTCGGTCCGGCCCCGACGCCGGAGCCGAGGGAGTAGCCGTGGCGTTCCGGGTCCTCGTCGCAGGCGGGGCCGGCCTCGTCGGGTCGGCCGTGGCGCGGCAGCTCCTCTCGGAAGGCGCCGAGGTCGTCGCCGTCGACGTCATGGGGGACGAGGGCGACGGACGGGCCGTTCGCGAGGAGCGCGTCGCGACGCTGCGCGCCTTCCCGAAGGCGACCGTCGTCACGGCCGACCTTTCGCTGCCCGGCGCGGCCGGCGACGTCTTCCGCGACTTTGCGCCCGCGGCCGTCGTGAACGCCGCGCTTTTCCCGCCGGGCGGCCCCGGGGTCGTCTCGATGCTCGAGGCGATGCGGACCCACGAGAAGCCGTTCCTCGTCCACCTCTCCGACGCGGCGCTCTACGGGGCCCCCGGTGCGCCCGGGCAGCCGGCGCTCGAGGAGGAGCCGGTCGACCCGGGCCGGGACCCCGTCCTCCTCCAGAGGATGGTCGAAGAGGCGCGTCTCCGGAGCTCCGAGGTCCCGAACGTCATCCTCCGCCTCTTCGACGTCCTGGCTCCCGGCGCCCCCGCCACGCGGTTTCCGCAGGACGCCCTGGAGGCCGTTCTCGACGGCGAGGAGGTCGTCCTCTCCTCGGACGCGCCCCGCGACCTCCTCCACGTGCAGGATGCCGTCCACGGGATCCTCGCCGCCCTCGCCCTGCGTCCGGCCGGGAAGACGGTCAACCTCGGGAGCGGCCGAGGGGTCGCCCCTTCGCACGTCGTGCGCCTCCTGGCCGAGCGGGCGTTCCGCCAGCCGAGAGTGCGCGTCGAGGAGGGATCGGCCCGGCCGCGCCGGATCGCCAGCCTCTCCCGCGCCGGCGACCTGCTCCGCTTCCAGGCGAGAACAAGCCTCGAGTCCGCCGTCGAGGAGATCGTCGCGGCCCGCCTCGGCGCTCCCGAGTCCTCGACGACCCGTCGCCGGCTCCCCGCGCCGCCCCTCGGCCCCGCGTCGGACCGCCCGTCGGATCAGGGCGAGCCGAAAGAGGTCTCCCGCCGGGAGCTCTTCGGCTTCTTCCGGCGACCCTTCGAGGGGCGGCGCCCCGGCTGACCGCGCCCGGACCCGCGGGGAGGCCGCGGGGAGGCTAAACTCCCGCGGCCGGGCGGCTCGCGGTCGCCTCGCCTTCTGGAGGAATCGAATGAACATCTGCATGGTCGGGACCGGCTACGTCGGCCTCGTCACGGGCGCCTGTCTCGCCGATTTCGGCATGGACGTCACCTGCGTCGACAAGGACGAGACGAAGATCGCCCTCCTGAAGAAGGGCGTCTCCCCGATCTACGAGCCGGGGCTCGAGGAGCTGATCCACAAGAACGCCCAGGCCAAGCGGCTCCATTTCGCGACCGAGATCCGCGAGGCCGTCGAGCGGGCCCTCGTCATCTTCATCGCGGTCGGGACCCCTCCCCGCGAGGACGGCTCCCCCGACCTCTCCTTCATCTTCCAGGTCGCCGAGTCGATCTCCGAGCACATGGACGGCTACAAGGTCGTCGTCACGAAGTCGACCGTCCCGACCGGCACGGGGGCGCAGATCGAGGAGATCCTCCGGAAGAACCCCGGCGGGCACAAGTTCTCCGTCGTCTCGAACCCCGAGTTTCTCCGGGAGGGCTCGGCCATCGAGGACTTCATGCGCCCCGACCGGGTCGTCATCGGCTCGCGCGACGCCGAGGCGATCGCCATCGTGAAGGACGTCTACTCCCCGCTCCACGTCGCCGGCGTCCCCTTCGTCGTGACCGACGTCGAGTCGGCCGAGCTGATCAAGTACGCTTCGAACGGTTTCCTCGCGCTGAAGATCTCCTTCATCAACGAGATCGCCGCGATGTGCGAGCGGATGGGCGCCGACGTGAAGGACGTCTCCCGCGGGATGGGGCTCGACAAGCGGATCGCCCCCCACTTTCTCCTCCCCGGCCCCGGGTTCGGCGGCTCCTGCTTCCCGAAGGACGCCTCGGGCGTCGTCGACGTCGCGAAGAAGCACGGCTACACGTTCGAGATCATGGAGACCGTCCTGCGCGTGAATGCCACGGTCAAGGCCCGCATGGTCGAAAAGGTCGAAGGCCTCTGCGGCGACCTGGCGGGGAAACGGATCGCCGTCCTCGGCCTCGCCTTCAAGCCCGAGACCGACGACATCCGGGACAGCTCGGCCCTGAAGCTGATCGAGGACCTGAAGGCCCGCGGCGCCTCCGTGGCGGCCTACGACCCGGCCGCCATGGAGAACACGAAGTCCGTCCTGCCCGACGTCGCCTACGCCGAGGACGTCTACGAGTGCGCGGCCGGGGCCGACGCCCTCGTCCTCGTCACCGACTGGAACCAGTTTCGCAAGCTCGACCTCGCGCGCCTCGAGGCGACGATGAAGGCGAAGCGCTTCGTCGACCTCCGAAACCTCTACGAGCCGAGGGAGATGAAGCGGCTGGGATGGGAATACTCCGCCCTCGGGCGGTCCTGACCCCGCTCCCGGCCCGCCCGCACCGACGCCCCCCGCGAGGGGGGCGTCGCCGCTTCTCAGCCGGTCACGCCGTCACTTCCGACGGTAGACGAGGAGCCGTTCCTGGGTGTCCCTGGCCTGCCGGACGACGTACTTGCGCGTCATCGTGGTGCCGCTCGGGGAGACCTCGGTCACGATCGTCTGCGTCGTGGCGAAGACGCTCCCCGGCTGCATCATCGTGATGACGTGCTCGAACTTCCGGTCCTTCTCGAGCCACTTCACCACGACGGTCGCGCGCTGGCCCCCGACCTCCTGCGGCCGGCTCGTCCCGTCGACGAAGAGGACCATCGGCTCCCCGAGGGACTTTTCCCCGACGAAGCGGCTGATCGTCAGGTGGTTGTCGCGGATGGCGATCCTGAGGTCGACCCCCTTCTGCGCCTCGGGGACGTTCTTGGAAGCCTTGACGTCGAGCGCCCAGGTCCCCTGGAGCATCGTCTCCTCCGCCGCGAGCGGGCCTGCCGCGGCGAGAAGGAACACCAGGGAACCGACGAGCCGGAGCGAAAACACCCTCATGCCGTCCTCCCGAGCCCCTCACCGGGGCTCTCCTCCGAACGCCCTATTGTGCCCCCCCGAAACCCGCCCGTGGGCGAAATCGCTCCCGTAGAATGATCGGTCCCATGCGCATCGTCGTGACCGGCGCCGCCGGATTCCTCGGGAGCCACCTCTCCGACCGCCTTCTCGCCGAGGGACACGAGGTCGTCGGGATCGACAACCTCGTCACCGGGCACGTGAGGAACGTCGCTCACCTCATGGGGAACCGGGCCTTCCGCTTCCTCCACCACGACGTCACCGAGTACATCTATCTCGACGGCCCCGTCGACGCCGTCCTCCACTTCGCCTCCCCCGCCTCGCCGATCGACTACCTCCAGATCCCGATCCAGACGCTCAAGGTCGGCGCCCTCGGCACCCACAAGGCCCTCGGCCTGTCGCGGGCCAAGAAGGCCCGCTTCCTCCTCGCCTCGACCTCCGAGGTCTACGGGGACCCCCTCATCCACCCGCAACCCGAGAGCTACTGGGGAAACGTGAACCCCGTCGGCCCGCGCGGCTGCTACGACGAGGCCAAGCGTTTCGCCGAGGCGATGACCATCGCCTACCGCAACTTCCACGGCGTCGAGACCCGCATCGTCCGCATCTTCAACACGTACGGCCCGCGGATGCGGGCGAACGACGGCCGGATCGTCCCGTCCCTCATCAGCCAGGCTCTCGCCGGCGAGCCTCTCACCGTCTTCGGGGACGGCTCGCAGACCCGCTCCTTCTGCTTCGTCTCCGACCTCGTCGACGGCATCTACCGGCTGCTCCTCTCGGACCAGGCCGACCCCTGCAACATCGGGAACCCCGCCGAGATGACGGTGATGCAGTTCGCCGAGACGATCCGGCGCCTCACGGGAACGGCCTCGACGATCGTCCACAAGCCGCTCCCGGTGGACGACCCGAAGCAGCGCCGTCCCGACATCACGCTCGCGCGGGCGAAGCTCGGCTGGGAGCCGAAGGTCGGCCTCGAGGAGGGGCTCGCGGCCACGATCGACTACTTCCGGACGCTCCGCGGCTGAAGGAGGCGAAAGATGGTCTCCGAGACGTACCTCCCTCCCGCCCGGCTCCTCGCCGCCTCGCGCTGGGCCGCCCTCGCCGTCCTCCACGAAGGCGCCCCCGCCGCCGCGATGACCTCCTACGCGCTCTCGCGCGACGGCGCGGCCCTCTACGTCCACCTCTCACAGATGGCGCTCCACACCCGGGCGCTCCTCGCGGAGCCGCGTGCCGCGCTCGTCGTTTCCGCGCCCGACACCGGCGAGGGGGACCCCCAGACGCTCCCGCGCCTCTCCCTCGCGGGCGTCGCCCTGGCGCTCGTACCCGGGACCCCCGAATTCGAGGCCGGCCAGGCCGCGTACGTGGGCCGTTTCCCCGCCGCCGAGGAGCGCTTCGCCCTCGCCGACTTCGTCCTCTTCCGCTTCGAGCCGGACGAGGCCCGCTGGGTGGGCGGATTCGCGCGCGCCCTCCGGATGACCGGGGCGCAGCTCGCGGAGGCGGTGAGGGGCGTGGCGGCGGGATGAGAGGCCGATGGTGGGAGGCGAGGGGATCGAACCCCCGACCACGTGCGTGTAAAGCACGCGCTCTGCCACTGAGCTAGCCTCCCGGCCGCGGGCACGGTAGCCGCGGGGCGACGGGCTCGTCAAGGCGAGCCCGCTCCTCCGCGGCGCGCCGGTCAGTCGATCTTCGGCGGCTGGACGGTGAAGTCGACGACGCCGAGCGGCCGGCCGATCGGGTCGAGGACCTCGATCCGCCAGCGGCCGGGCTGCTCCTTCACCCACTTCTTCGACCAGGTCCGGTAGGAGGTGGCGCGGACGGGGAGACGGACCCGCTGCACCTCCCTGCCCTCGAAGGACCAGACGTGGAAGACGAACGCCTCGCCCGTGGCGCCCTCGATCCTCGTCAGGCACGCGACGCTCTCGACGTCCGGGCCGAACGTTCTCCCCTCGTTGTCGCAGCCCCGGTCGACGATCTCCCGGCAGACCGCCATCTCCGTGACCCTGAGCGGAGACGTGTCCGAAGCCCCCGCGGCCTGGGCGAGGAGGGCGGGGAGGCCGAGGAGGAGGAGGGGGTGGATCATCGGCGGCGCGGAGGGCGATCATAGCGAACCGCCGGCCCGCCGGTGTCCCCGGACCGGGCGCCGCTCCCGACGGGACGAAACCCCCTCGCCGCCCCGACGTAAAGTCACTCGTTGACCTCCGCCGGCTACGTCCTCCGCCACCTCCGGGCCCGCCCCCTCCGGGCGACGCTGACGGCGGGAGCCTTCGCCTTCTCGATCGGCCTCCTCGGCTTCCTCTGGCTGCTGTCGGTCGCTCTCGAGAAGGAATGGTCGCCGTACATGGCCCAGCGGCTCATGGTCACGGCGAAGACGTCCTTCTTCGACAAGCTCCCCATGGCCTACCTCTCGAAGATCGAGGCCGTTCCCGGGGTGGAGGCGGTCGCGACGTTCGACTTCGTCGTGGGCTACCTCGGCGACGCGCGCCCGGAGAACATGGTCCCCGTCCAGGCGGCTCCGGCGGGGCCGCTGCTCGCGATCTACCGCGAAGCGGCCGTTCCGCCGGACCAGGTGAAATCCTGGGAAGCCGACCCGACGGGAGCCCTCGTAGGGCCGCTCCTCGCCGAGAAGTTCGGCTGGAAGGTCGGTGACAAGGTCGTCCTGAAGGCCCCCGTGACCGGGGGCGTCGTCGAGACGACGATCCGGGCGGTCATGGGCTACCGCCTCGACAGCGGCCTCTACCTCCACCGCCGCTACTTCGAGAGGCTCACGGGCGACGAGGGCGGAACCAACATGTTCTGGGTCCTCGCCAGGAGCCGGGGCGAGGTGGACCGGATCACCGCAGCTCTCGCGAAGGTCTTCGAGAACGCACCCGTTCCGGTCCTGGCGATGACGGAGAGGCAGTGGCAGCTGCAGTTCCTCGAGATGCTCGGGAACGTGAAGGCTCTCCTCGGGAGCGTCGGGCTCGCCACCGGGTTCGCGCTCCTCCTCATCACCGCCAACAGCCTCGCGATGAGCGCTCGGGAGCGCCGGAACGAGACCGCGGTCCTCCGGGTGCTCGGCTTCCCGAGGAAGGCGGTCGCGGGCTATCTGCTGGGCGAGGCGCTCGTCTACGGCCTCGCCGGCGCCGCTCTCGGAGGGGGCGTGATGGCCTCCTTCGCACACTTCGTCGGCGCGGCGCTCGACAAGACGCAGTACGCCGGAATGGGCGGCCTCCTCGTCCCCGACGCGGGGACGCTCGCCCTCACGACGGCCGCATCGATCCTCCTCGCCCTCCTGGCCGGCCTCGTCCCTGCCCTCAACCTCGCCCGCCGCCCCGTCGCGGAGCTCCTGCGCGAGGCGGCCTGACGTGGAGCGGATTCGTGCCCTCGCCGCGCGCGCCGTCGAAGTCCGGCAGGGGGAGGGCCCGGCCCTCGCCTGGGCGAGCGCCTACTTCTTCCTCCTCCTGGCCAGCTACTACGTCATCCGGCCCCTGCGAGACGAGTTCGGCGTCCGCGGGAGCGAGAGCGCACTCTCCTGGCTCTTCGTCGGCACGCTCCTCGGAACCGCCGCCCTGAACCCGGTCTTCAGCGCGCTCGTCACGCGGCTCACCCGGAAGGTCTTCGTGCCGGTCGTCTACCGCTTCCTCCTCGGCACGCTCGTCGTCTTCTGGGCCCTCCTGTCCTTCTCGCCGGCGACCTGGCGCCTCACGGTCGCGCAGGCCTTCTTCATCTGGGCGAGCGTCTTCAACCTCTTCGCCGTCTCGGTCTTCTGGGGCTTCCTCGCCGACCTCTTCCGACCCGAACAGGGCCGCCGGCTCTTCGGGTTCATCGCCGTCGGCGGGACGCTCGGCGCCGTCGCGGGCGCGGCGCTCACGGCCTCGCTCGCGAGCCCTCTCGGCCCGACGAACCTCATCCTCGTCGCCGCGCTCCTCCTCGAGGGCGCCGTCTTCTGCGTCCGCGGACTCGTCCGCCATTTCCACGTCGACGACACCGCCCGCGAGAAGGCCGAGCCCGGCGCCGAGCCTGAGGGCGTGCCCCCCGGGACGGGCGCCCTCGCAGGGCTTTCGACCGTCTCGCGATCCCCCTACCTCCTCGGCATCTCGCTTTTCCTCCTCTTCTTCACCGTCAGCTCGACGTTCCTCTACTTCGAGCAGGCGCGGATCGTGAAGGCGGCCTTTTCCGACGCGGCCGCGCGGACGGCGTTCTTCGCGAAGATCGACCTCTGGGTGAACCTCCTCGCCGCCTTCACCCAGGTCTTCCTCTCGGGTCGCGTCGTCAGGGCCCTCGGCGTCGGCGGCACCCTCGTCGCCCTTCCCGTACTCACCCTCGCCGCGTTCGCCGCCCTCGCCGCCTCGCCGACGACGGGGGTCCTCTTCCTCGTCATGGTGACGCGCCGCGCCGGGAACTTCGCCCTCTTCCGGCCGGCGCGCGAGGTTCTCTTCACCGTCCTGCCGCGCGAGGAGAAGTACGCCGCCAAGAGCTTCGTCGACACCTTCGTCTACCGCTTCGGCGACGTCGTCGGCGCCTTCGCCGACAAGGGCCTCCGGGCGGTCGGCGCGATGGGCGCCACGCTGGCCGGCCTCTTCCTTCCGCTCGCCGTCGCGTGGGCGCTCCTCTCGGCGTGGCTGGGGCGGCGGCAGACGAGGCTCGCAGAGGCCAGGACCGGCGGCGCGACTCCCGATCCCGCCGCGGCTATCATCCCGCCCCCATGGACTGGCTCCTGAAGACCGAACCTTCCGACTACTCCTTCGAGGACCTCGTCCGCGAGAAGACGGCCACGTGGGACGGGGTGACGAACGCGCTCGCCCGCAAGCACCTCCGCTCGATGGCGAAGGGCGACCGGCTCCTGATCTACCACACGGGCGAGGCGAAGGCCGCGGTGGGCCGCGCCACGGTCGCCGCCGCCCCGCGACCCGACCCGGCCGACCCGAAGGGAACCGTCGTCGACGTGAAAGCCGGCAAGGCCCTCCCGGCGCCCGTCACGCTCGCCGCGATGAAGGCGGCGAAGGTCTTCGCCGCATCGCCGCTCCTGACCTGCGGGCGCCTCTCCGTCGTGCCGCTCACGCCCGAGCAGTACGCCTTCGTCGCGGGCGGCTGACGGATGCTCCTGTCGCGGGCGGCCGAGGTGGCGTTCAGGGCGCTCCCGCACTTCGACCCGAGCGGCCCCGACGCCCCCGGCCACGAGACGCGGGCCGTCGCCCTCGCCTGCGGCGAGCCGGCGCCCTTCCTCGGCAAGGTCCTCCAGAAGCTCGCCCGCGCCGGACTCCTCCGCTCGAAGCGGGGAAGGACGGGCGGGTTCGTCCTCGGCCGGCCCGCCGCGGAGATCACCCTCGCGGACGTCCTCCTCGCCGTCGAGGGGAGAGACGACCTCGGGAAGGTCCTCGGGCTCCCCGAGGGGCCGGCCGGCGCGCTCCTGGCGCCGGGCCGGGACGAGCTCGTCAGGCGGCTCACCGGGACGACGCTCGCGCGCGTGCGCCGCGAGGCGGGGCTCGCGTGAGCGGCCGGCAGGGCGTCCCCGCACGCGAGACGACGTCGATCGCCGTCCCGCTCCACCTCTTCCCGCGGCTTCCCGAGACCACCGGCCCTTTCCCGCTCCTCGTCGGGCTCCACGGCTACGGGATGCACGCCGCGACGCTCTTCCCCCTCCTCGAGAGGATGGCGCCCGAAGGCTGGGGCGTCGTCGCCGTGGAGGGCCCGCAGTCGGCCTTCCTCCCCGGCGAAGCTCTCGGCCCCTCCGGCTCCCGCGGCTTCCACTGGGGCGTCAGCCCCCGCCACGAGGACAACCAGGCGGTCCACCGGGCCGCCGTCGCCGCCGCGATCGCGTGGGGCGTCGAGCTCGGCGCGGACCCCTCGCGGGTCTCGCTCCTCGGCTTCAGCCAGCCCTGCTCGTTCGACTACCGCCTCGCCCTCGCCCCGCCTCACGGCCTCCCCTTCCGCTCCCTCGTCGGCCTCTGCGGCGGCCTGCCCGGGGAGTGGTCGGAGCCGGGGCCCGGCACGGAGGCCTCGTCGGCCACACACGTCTTCCACGTCTCGACGGACGCCGACGAGTACTACTCGCTCGAGCGCGTCGCGCCGTTCGGAGCGCTCCTCTCCTCCCGCTTCGCGAGCGCCCGGCACGAGGTCCACGCGGGAGCGCACCGGATCCCGTCGACGGCGATCCCCGTCGTTCGCGAATTTCTCGAACGGCACGGCTGAGACGTCCCGGCCGGTACGACTCCCGAGGCCTCCCGGCCGCGCGCGACGCGTATAATTCGCCCGGAGGCCACCATGACGTCGATCCCGAGGCCGGGCCGGCAGCGGCTCGATTTCCTTTCGGTTCGCGCAGGCCTCCCGGGCCTGCTGCTCGCCGGGTCGATCCTCGCCGCGAGCGACGGCGTGGCCCAGGCGCCGACTCTCGTGAAGGACATCTTCCCCGGCGTCTCGCCGACGGCCACGGCGGGCGCGGGCTTCGAGAGGATTCTCGGAGTCTCGGGCGGCAAGGCCTTCCTGGGCGGGATGGAGGACTGGAACCGGGGCCTCTGGGTCTCGGACGGTACGGCCGCAGGGACGCGCTCGATCCTGGATCTCGCCCCCGTGGCAGGCGTCGACGTCGACGGGACGTTCTACTTCGGCACGTCCGCCCAGGACGGCGGCTCGCTCTGGAAGACGGACGGGACCGCCGCCGGAACCGCCTTCGTGAGCCGGTTCAGCACGGACCCCTCGGTCATCGCGCACGTCTCGCATCCCACAAAGGTCGGCAGCCAACTCTTCTTCGTCGTGAACGACGGCGCGCACGGCGACGAGCTCTGGACGAGCGACGGCACGACCGCGGGGACGAAGCTGGTGAGAGACCTCACGCCCGGGGCGGCCGGCTCGTTCAACTACACCTCGGAGCTCGTCGACGCCGGCGGCAAGCTCTTCTTCACGTGCCGGTGGGACGCCGGCTGCGGACTCTGGAAGAGCGACGGGACCGAGGCCGGGACGACGCAGCTCGCGGATCTCGAATCGGTCGCGTCCCTCGTGAACGTAAACGGGACGCTCTTCTTCAGGGCGACCGACCCGACGCACGGCGCCGAGCTCTGGAAGAGCGACGGGACGCCCGCCGGGACCGTCCTCGTCCGCGACGTCGTCCCCGGCACCGCCGGCTCCTCCCCGAACGCCCTCGTGGCGTTCGGCGGCGCTCTCTACTTCAGGCTCGGCTCGGACGGCTCGACCTGGAAGAGCGACGGCACGGAGGCCGGCACTGTGCTCGTCCACACCTTCCCGACGAGCGATCCGCTCGTCGCGTCCGGGAGCTTCCTCTACTCGGCGAGCGGCTCGCAGCTCTGGGCGTCGGACGGAACGTCCGCCGGAACGACCCTCGTCCACGACTTCGGGACGGCGTTCTCCCTTCGGAACTCGACGACCTTTGCAGGTTCCCTGCACCTCTGGGTGGACCGGGGCGCCGAAGGTCTCGAGCTTTGGAAGAGCGGCGGGACGCCGGCCGGAACGACCCTCGTGAAGGTCGTCGAGCCCGGCGACGCGAGCCCTTTGCCGCAGGGCTCCGTCTCGATCGTCGCCGCGTCGCTCCACCTCCTTGCGAACATGCCCTTCGGGCTCTGGCGGTCCGACGGCACGTCCGCGGGGACCGCTCCGGTCCAGGCCCCCGTCTTCACTCCGAACGACGGCCTTCCCGTCTGGCTCACCGACGTGAACGGAACGCTCCTCTTCTCGGCCACCGACGCCGAGCATGGCCTGGAGCTCTGGAGGAGCGACGGAACGCCCGGGGGGACCTACCTCGTCAAGGACATCGAGCCGGGCGAAGGCAGCTCCTTCGCCGGCCCCTTCTTTGCGACCGCTTCGAACGTCTTCTTCACGGCCTGGACGACCGCCGCGGGAAGCGAGATCTACCGGACCGACGGCACCGCCGCGGGGACCTTCCTCGTGAAGGACGTCCAGCCCGGGGGGAGCACTCACCCCTCGCCCCTCGGCCTCCTGGGTGAGTTCCTGCTCTTCGCGCCCGACGACGGCGTGCACGGTGCGGAGCCTTGGCGCACCGACGGCACGGCCGATGGGACGTTCCTGCTCGGCGACCTCACTCCCGGCCCCGCCTCGAGCCAGGTCTCGCCCATCGGCGTCCTGAACGGGGAGTTCCTTCTCGCCGTCTCCGACGGCTCCACGACGACCCTCTGGAAGACCGACGGAACCGTAGCGGGGACGGCCGCCGTCGGGCCGATGCCGACGTGGGTCTGGTCCGGCGTCGAGCTCGAGGGCGCGCTGGTCTTCTCCGCTTCGGACGCGATGCACGGGGCCGAGCTCTGGCGAACGGACGGCACGGCTGCCGGCACGACGCTGATCCTCGACGTCAACCCCGCAGGGGACTCCTCTCCGTATCCCGTCGCCCGCCTCGGAGAGAGGGTCGTCTTCTGGGCCGACGACGGGACGCACGGAGTCGAGCCCTGGGTCACCGACGGGACGCCGGCCGGCACCGTGCTCCTGAAGGACCTCAACCCGGGTCCGGCGAGGTCGTCCGGGGTCAGATCGGCGGTCCTCGGGTCGACGTTCTTTTTCTGGGCCCACGACGGAGTCCACGGATACGAGCCCTGGAAGACAGACGGGACCCCGGCGGGGACGGTCCTCGTGAGCGACGTCGCGGCGGGCCCCCCCGGGTCGATGCGCATCGAGCATTTCGCCGCGGCGGGCCACGAGGTCTTCTTCACCGCCTCGGACCGGGTCTCGGGGCGCGAGCTCTGGAGAAGCGACGGGACGACAGCCGGGACGACGCGCGTCGCCGACCTGGCGCCGGGGATCCGGGGCGGCGCGACGCCCTGGGAGGCGAGCGCGACGAAGACGGTCCTCGCGCGCTCCGGTGGCCGGGTCTTCCTCACGGGGAACGACGGCGCGACGGGCCACGAGCTCTGGAGCGCTTCGGTTCCGACGAGGCTCCACACGATCACGCCGTGCCGGGTCGCCGACACGCGCGATCCGGCCGGGCCGTCGGCGGGAGAGCCCGTCCTCGCCTCGGAGACGCTCGTCGTACAGGTGTCGGGCCGATGCGGAATCCCCTCGACGGCCCTTTCGATCGTCGCGAACGTCACCGTCGTCTCGCCGTCCGCATCCGGGACGCTCTCGCTCTTCGCCGGCGGCCCCGTCCTGTCGGGCTCGGCGGAGGTGCCGGTCACCGCGGGGAGGACCCGGGCGCTCCACCTCCTCCCGGGTCTCGGAACCGCCGGCACGCTCTCCTTCCGTGCCGACCTCGCGCAGGGAGGCTCGACGGACCTCGTCCTCGACGTCTCCGGCTACTTCGAGTGACGTCGGGCCCGGGCGAAGCCGGAATCGCCCCGCCGTCGTAACCTCCCCGGACGATGAACGACCTCCGCGAATTCCTCGCCGCCCTGAGAGCCGAGGGGGACATTCTCGAGATCGAGGCCGAGGCCGACCCGAACCTCGAGATCCCCGAGATCCACCGGCGGGTCATCGAGCAGGGAGGGCCGGCGCTCCTCTTCAAGCGGCCGAAGGGCTCGGCCTTCCCCGTCGTCACGAACCTCTTCGGGACGGCGAAGAGGATCGACCTGGCGTTCGGGAAGCGGCCCGTCGACTTCGTGAAGACGGCCGTGCGCGCTTCGCACGAGCTCCTGCCTCCGACGCCCGGAAAGCTGTGGGGCTTCCGCTCCTTCTTCGCCGAGGCGCTGAAGGTCGGGATGAAGGAGGTCCGCAGCGCCCCGGTCACGGAGGTCGTCGAGACCGAGCCGGACCTGACCCGCCTCCCGGCCCTGACGCAGTGGCCCGAGGACGGCGGCCCGTTCCTGACGCTCCCCTTGGTCTACACCGAGCACCCCGAGAAGCGCGAGCACAACCTCGGGATGTACCGGATCCAGATTCACGAGCCGAAGACGACCGGCATCCACTGGCAGATCGGCAAGGGGGGAGGCTTTCACTACCACGTCGCGGAGTCGCGGGGGGAGGCGCTTCCGGTCACGATCTTCCTCGGCGGTCCGCCGGCGCTCATCCTCGCGGCCATCGCGCCGCTCCCCGAGGGGCTCCCCGAGCTGCTCCTCGCCTCGCTCCTCCTCGGGAAGAAGCTCCCGGTGACGCGCGTGCCGGGGCACCCGCACCGCCTCGTGGCGAGCGCCGAGTTCGCGTTTACCGGAAAGGTCCCCCCGAAGGTGCGAAGACCCGAGGGGCCTTTCGGCGACCACTACGGCTACTACTCGCTGAAGCACGACTACCCGGTCTTCGAGGTGGAGAGGACCTACCGGCGGCGCGACGCGATCTTCCCGGCCACCGTCGTCGGCAAGCCAGCGCAGGAGGACTTCTTCATCGGCGACTACCTCACCGAGCTCCTCTCGCCCCTCTTCCCCGTCGTGATGCCGAGCGTCGTCGACCTCTGGACCTACGGCGACACCGGCTTCCACTCCCTCGGCGCGGCGGTCGTGAAGGACCGGTACGGACGGGAGGCGATCTCCTCCGCGTTCCGCATCCTCGGCGAGGGGCAGCTCGCCCTGACGAAGTTCCTCCTCCTCACCGACCGCCGCGTCGACCTCAGGGACTTCCGCACTCTCCTCGAGACGGTCCTGGCCCGCTGCCGCTTCGAGACCGACCTCTTCGTCGTCTCGAACGTCGCGATGGACACGCTCGACTACACCGGCCCGAAGGTAAACGAAGGGTCGAAGGGGGTGCTCGCGGGCCTCGGGGAGCCGATCCGCGACCTGCCTCGCGAGCTCGCCGGGCCGCTCCCTTCCGGGGCGCGGGAGGCCGCCGTCTTCTGCGGCGGCGCCCTCTGCGTCTCCGGGCCCTCCTTCAGGGAAGACCGCGACTTCGCCGCCCGCCTCGCGCGCGACCCGGCCGTCGCCGCGTGGCCCCTCGTCGCCCTCGTCGACGACGCGGCGGCCGCCGCGAAGGACGCCCGCTCCTTCCTCTGGCACGTCTTCACCCGCTTCGAGCCGGGGGCCGACGTCCACGCCGCGAAGACCGAGGTCGCGAGGAACCAGGTCGCCCGCTCGGCGCCGATCGTCCTCGACGCGCGGATGAAGCCCTGGATGCCCGGCGTCGTCGAGGCGGACCCCGCGACGGTCGCTCTCGTCGACCGCCGCTGGCGCGACTACTTCCCCGCCGGAGGGCGCGGCTCGAAGCTCTGAGGACCGGCGGCGCGGAACGGCTCCGCGCCGTTCGCCCGGGCCGGCCCGGCCGTCCCGGCGTCCCGGGGCCATGGCCCTTGCGCGGCCGCATCTCAACGGATAACATCATCCACTGAGAGACGCGCATTGTTCTCGCAGACCTCCCGTCACGCCCTCCGGACGCTCGGCTACCTCGCAACGAACCGCGACCGCTGGGTCCTTGCCCGCGAGATCGCCGAGGAGACGGGGATCCCCTCGAACTACCTCTCCAAGGTCCTGAGCCAGCTCAGGAAGCGCGGGTACGTCGAGAGCCTCAAGGGGTGGGGAGGCGGCTTCCGGCTGAAGGCCTCCGCGGGGGGCGTCGCCATCTCCTCCGTCCTCGAGACGTTCGACGGGAAGAGGGAAAAGGACGCCTGCGCCTTCCACCTCGGCCGATGCGACGCGGACGACCCCTGCCCGCTCCACCCGCACTGGGAGCGCGTCCGCGAGGAGTACGAACGGATGCTGCGCACCGTGACCCTCCGCGACCTGAAGCACGAGGCCTCGCGCTGAGCCTCTTTTTTTGCCACCTCAACGGACTCCCACGTCCGTTGAATTGACACGGGAGGAGACCCCATGACGCTGGCCCGGCCCCTCACGATCCTGATGGACGAGCACCGCCTCATCGAGACCGCGCTCGGCTCGCTCGAGACCTGCGCGATCGAGGTCGGCGGCGGGCTCGCCCTCGAGCGCGCCATCGCCCGCGACTACGCCGAGTTCCTGCGCGGCTATGCCGACGCCTGGCACCACGGCAAGGAGGAAGACATCCTCTTCCAGCGGATGGTCGAACGCGGTTTCTCGGCCGAGGCGGGGCCGGTCGCCGTCATGCTCCACGAGCACCGCCAGGGGCGTGCGCTCGTCTCGGCGATCCACGCGGTCGGCGGGGCGGAGGGCGACGTCACGGCGGCCGAGCGGGCGGCGTTCGTCTCGGCGGCACAGGGCTTCGTCCCGCTCCTGCGCCAGCACATCCAGAAGGAGGACAACATCCTCTACCCGATGTCGGAGAGGGTCCTCTCGACGGCCGAGTTCGAGTCGATGCTCGCCGACTTCGAGGCGTTCGAGAGGAAGGCGGGCGCGGACGGGACGCGCGAGCGCCTCGAGGCGCTCGCCGAGCGGCTCGCCGCCGCGTTCCGGCCCGACGAGGCGCGGATGGCAGCGGGCTCGGTCGGAGGCTGCTGGTCGCGCGGATGAGACGGAAGGGGTGAACCGGGCCCCGCCGGTCCCTTAAACTCCTCCCGCAACGGAGGAGCGCGTGCCGCCGGGGCTGGGAGAGATCCTCGCCGAATCCGGAGACCTCACCCTGAGGCGCCTGAGGCGGGCGTCCGACTGGAGGCGCGCCCACGGCGGGACCATCGAGCGGGCGCTCCTGGCGACCGGCGCGGTGAGCGAGGAGACGCTCCTCGAGGCTCTCGAGCGCCTCACGGGCCTGCCCAGCGTCTCGCGAGAAAGGCTCGCCTCGGCGAGCCACGCGGCCGTCGGGACTCTCCCGGCCGAGACTCGCCGCCGGCTTCGGGCCCTCCCTTTCGATCGCAGGGGGGATGTCCTGCACGTCGCGGTGGTGGACCCCGGAAACCCGGTGCTCGAAACGGGCCTCGTCGCGACGACCGGATGCGACATCCGGCTCCACGTCACCGCCGAGCCGATCCTCGACGACGTCCTCAGGTCCTGGGCGGAGCCGGGTCCCTCATCCGAGGCCGCACCGTCCGCCGGACCCGCGGCCGGACCGCCGCCGTCCCCGCCCGCGGCGCCGGACCCGCCCGAGACCGTCGCCGGGCCCGATCCCTTCGCCCGCCTCGCGCGCGCGCTCCTCGTCGACGCCCTCGACGAGGGAGCGCAGGCCGTCGAGATCGGACCCGAGGGGCGAGGGACGATCCTGCGCACGTTCTCGGGCGGCCTCGCGCTGTCGTCCCGTCCCCTGCCGCAGGCCGTCCTCGCGCCGCTCCTCGCCTGGATCCTCGCGAGGAGCCGCCCTTCCGGGCCCTTCGAGGAAGGAGGGTTCGTCCTCGAGAGGTCCGGCCGCCGGGTCCGCGTCGAGGTGACGACCGATGCCTCGGGCACCGCCTGGCTCGTTCTCGAGCCAATGGCGACGAGAAGGGGTGGCGCCGGCGAGACCGAGATCTGCCTCCACGAGGGAGCGGAGGGAGACGTCTTCTGTCCCGCCTGCGGAGCTCCCGTCTGAGCCGATCGGGAGGGGCCGGCGCCGTCCGCGCCCGAGTCCGCCCGCCCGGCGCCCGGGTCAGAACCGGTAGAAGAGTGAGGCGGAGAAGGCGCGGGAGGAGCGCCCGACGTCGAAGGCGAGGTCGAAGGAGACGCGCCGCGAGACCGTCGCGCCGAGACCGCCCGAGAAGCGGTCGTCGTTCCTCCCCCCGTCGTAGACGGTCCTCACCGCCGCGGAGAAGGGCGGGTCGTCGATGTCGTACGCGGTTCCCGTGGCGTCGGTGTACTTCAGGTCGGCCGTGACGCCTCGGGCGGGCTCGCGGTGATATCCGAGGCGAAACGCGAGGAGGAGGTTCGCCGAGCTCGCCACGTACTCGACGCCGACCCGCGGGACGACGACGTCGTCGGGCGGCGCGAGCGTCGCGAGGATCGGGGGATCGGGGGGAACGCCGATCGGGAAGCCGGGGAAGGGCCCCCCGAGCCCGCGGTAGGAGACCGTCGGGAGTTCCCGGTCGATGAAATCGCCGTAGGCGATCCACTGCGCCTCGACCGCCACGGTCAGGCCCGGGAGGGGCTGCGCCGCCAGTCCGACGGCCGCGTCTCGCGGGACCCGCGCGGAGAACGGGCGGGATTCCTGCCCGAGGAGCGGCTCGGGGACGTCGCCGCCGATCTCGAAGGTGCCGGTCGCCTTGCCCGTCTGCCGGTAGACCGCACCGGCCGTGAGCTTGCCCCCGGGCAGGAGGTCCGCGTGGACGCCCACGACGAAGCCCAGCGCGCTCTCGTCGAGGTCCCTCACGGCCACGAACGCCGTGGAGGTCTCGATCAGAGACGGCGTGAGAAAGGTCTTGTTGACGATCCGGTGCGGACCTCCGGCGTCGCCGACGAGGTCGAGCTCCATCCGGTTCAACGTCACGCCCGCCCCGATCCGCAGGCGGTCCGTGGCGCGCCAGGCGGCCGAGAGGCCGAGGAGCCGATTGCGGAGCGAGACGGCGCCGAACTCGCGGTATTCGTAAAGGAAATCGCGACGCGTCGAACCGCCGGAGCGGTTGTCGCGCAGCTCGATGTACGAGTACCCCTCCTCGCCCGGGTCGCCCTCGAAGCGGAGGTTCTCGGCATAGCTCACGGCCGCCACGAGGCGCCGGGACAGGGGGATGACGACCCCGGCGAACTCCACCCCCGACGCGCCCGACGTGATGTCGGAGTTCACGCCCCGGACGGCGGGATACGGGGCCGCGAGGCTGCCCGAGGCGGTCGATCGGGCCGTGACGAGGCCGATGACGTCGTCGCTCCTCTTGCCGGAGAAGCCCGCCTCGAACGACGAGAGGAGCCCGAGGCCGGCGGGGTTCGCGATGGCCGCCGTGGCGTCGTCGGCGATCGCGGTAAAGGCGCCCCCCATGGCGAGCGACTTCCCCCCGGGGTTCGTGAGGTTGAACGTCACCTTCGAGAGGAGCGCCGATTCGACCTGCGCGGCGGCGGGCGCCGCGAACGCGGCGAGGAGGACGAGCACGAGCCTCTTCATCGGAGGGCCTCCACGATCTCTTCCACGGGACGGAACGTGAGCGCGACGAGCGCGGGTGTGCCGGCGTCCGCCCTCACCTCGCGTTCGACGCGCGCCGAACCCGGCGGGGGCTCGGCGAGCGTGACCCGGTAGAGGCCCGGCGGCACGGGAAGACGGTACGGCGTCTCGGCGGGGCCGGGAAGCGGCACGGCCGTCCCGCTCGAGACGTCGACGACCGAGACGACGGCCGCCCAGGGAACCGAGGTGATCCGGAGCTCGGCCGTTGCCGGAACGGCGGCCGGGCGCTCGGCGACCGTCGCCGGCGGGTCCGCCTCCGGTCCTGGCCGGCGCGTGAGCGCCCCCCAGAAGAGGAGGCCGAGGAGGGCCCCGGCGGCCAGGACGACACCCACGACTCGCCGTCCGGGCGAAGGGAGAGGCGTCGTCCGGCCCGCGACGAGCTGCGTCGGAGCGGTCTGCCCGCGGCGGGGCGCGGCCGCTCCATCCCCGTTCGGCGCGGCCTGCGGAAACGGCGCTCCGGCCGACCCGTCGGCCCGGAGGACCGAAACGAGGCGCTCGGTGATCTCGCGGTAGGCCTGGGGCCGGTCCTCGCGGCGCTTGGCGAGCATCTGGCCGATGAGCCGGACGAGCTCCATCGGCAGCGGCGGGGAGCCGGGGGGCGCCGCGACGGGCGGCGGGTCCAGGTTCAGGTGGGCGGCGATGTACTCAACCGGGGCCCTCCCCTCGAACGGCCGCCGACCCGAGAGTACCTGGTAGAAGATCACGCCGAGGCTGTAGACGTCGCTCCGCCAGTCGAGCGGAGCCCCCTGGCCGAGCGAGCCGAGCTGCTCCGGCGAGCCGTAGGCGACCTTCCCGAGGAAGAAGCCCGTCGCGGTGAGCGAGTCGGTGGCGGTCGACTCGAAGAGCTTGGCGATCCCGAAGTCGAGGAGCTTGACGGTCTTCTCCCCGCCGCCGCTCTCGACGACGAAGACGTTGTCGGGCGAGAGGTCGCGGTGGACGATGCCGCGGGAGGCCAGGTACTCCATCCCGTTGGCGGCCTGGATCAGGAGGGGGAGCGTCTCGGTGTAGGGGCGGCCGGCGTAGCTGCCGATCGGCTTTCCCTCGAGGTACTCCATCGCCAGGTAGGGCGTCCCGTCCTCCTCGCCGATCTCGTGGAACGTGACGACGTTCGCGTGCAGGAGCCCCTTCAGGATGTCCGCCTCGCGCGTGAAGCGGACACGGGCCTCGGCGACGTGCGGGGCGGACTCGTCCCCGGCCACCTCGGACTCGCGAATCACCTTCAGCGCGACCGTCTTGCCGTCGCGCTCGTCGACGGCCCGGTAGACGATTCCCATCCCGCCGCGCCCCACGCGGCGGACGATCCGGTAGTGCGCGATCTTCTCGACGGCGGGCGGGCTCAGGTTTCCTCCACGGGGCGCCAGGCTCCGCCGAGGTTAACCCGTGCCCGTACCGGGGGGGTCAGCGGCCCGTTCCGGCGGATGCCGGCCGTAGGAAGACGTTCGCCGGGTCGCCCGTCACGAGGTTGATCTTCGAGACGAAGGCCATGAAGACCCCGTCCCCTCCCAGCTGCCTGACGACGACGCGCGCGTCGACGATCTCCTCGAGCTCGAGCCCCATCAGGTCGCGGAAGAGCTCGCGCGAGACGTAGTCCCCGGGCTGAAGCGTCACGTTCTTCACGGCGATCGGGACGAGGATGCCCGGCCGGTAGACGCCGATGGCGACCTGGCAGACCGCGCCGCCCACCTCCTGGAGGATGAGGTTCGTCCGGTTTCGCGGCGAGGTCTCGGCCCCGTCGATGAGCACCGTCCCGAGGTTCGACTGGAACGACGAGTAGCCGTGCTGGTACGAGTACCCCTCCATGCCGGTCCGGAACTCGCCGTTGGCGGAGTTCTCCGTGTCGGCGGTGTAGGTCTCCGTCTGGACGTCGACGTCGGTCCAGGTGAACTGCCATTTCCCGTCGACGGTCCTCCCCTCGTTCACGACCTCCACGACGCCCCAGGCCGGCTTGTCCGCGGGGAGGAAGAAGAACCCTGAGAGGAGGTCGTCGTAGTGGATGGCGCCGCCGGGGCTGAGGCCGATCGGGAAGGGCCCCGCCGAGGCGCCCTGGCCGCTCTTGTCGTGGAAGTAGACCTTGAGCGTCCTCTGCTCGGACCGGTTCACGTTGGCGAACGTGACGCGCGTCCTCCATGTGGGCGGACGTCCGGAAGCCAGCGGCGCGCCCGAGACCCTCGCGACCGGGAAGAAGAGCGACTCGACCTCCCCGTTGAAGGGAGGGTCCGACGAGAACGCCCGGAACGTCGGCGCCTCGGCCTCGGCCGGGGCGAGCGCCTTCGTCGAGACGCCCACCCGGAGCGATGCGTCCTGGGTCCCGGAGTCGATCACGGTCGCGAAGGGGACGACCGCCCCGCGGTTTCGCCCGAAGGCGTCGACGACGCCCTGCAGGAACGTCACCCGCGCCCACGCGCTTCCCGTCAGCGCCTCCGTCGGGAAGAGCTCGGAGTCGTTGACCTGGAGAGAGCCGAGCGCCGGGACGGTGACCTCGAAGCTGACGGGGACCCCTTCCCTCTGGACCGGGTTGCCGCCGGAGTCGAACAGCTCGACCCGCACGACCGTCTGGTTCCCGGTCGTTTCCCTGAGGATGAGGTTCGTCCGGCGCCGGGCGTCGTGCCAGAGGCCGGAGACGACGTACGTCAGGTCGAACCCGTTCGCCCCCTCGCCGGGCGCGACGGGCCGCATCTCGAAGCCGAACTCGGCGTTCGAGAGGATGGTCCCCTCGATCGCCGTCCCGAGGGCGGCGGTCCTTCCCGCCACGAGAGGCGCGATCGGCTTGTTGTTGACCATGGCCGTCGCGGAGAGCGTCGCGGAAGGCGAGCTGATGTCGAGCGAGCAGGCCCCCTCGTAGTCGAAGACGGTGCCGAGGACGTTGCGGAACCTGCGGGTCTCGCCGGGAGCGAGGGAGAAGACGAACTGCCGGATTCCCGCCGAGGTGTTGCCCTGCCCCGCCGGCGTGAGCGTCATGACGACCTTGATCGCCGAGAGGGCGTCGACGTTCGAGAGCCAGACGTCCGAGGTATACCTCCCCACCCCGAGAGCGTCGACGACGTTCGGGAGCGACGGGAAGAGGAGCCGGCTCTTCATGAGGTAGAGCGGGGGGAGGTCGTCGGCGGCGTTCGGCGCGCCCCAGCCGGTGACGAGGGGGCCGTCGTCGATCACGCTGAGGCTCTTCGGCGAGTCCGGGTGACCCGACGTCACGACGGTCACCGTCGCGACCTCGGTCCCGATGGCGGCACGGCGCCGGCTCCGGTCCACCTCGATCCAGACCGGGCGCGCCTCCCCCGGCGCAAGGGGCCTGTCCCAGACCTTCCCGTCGAGGGCGGTGATCCGGATCCAGTCCGCCGAGACGGAGGTGACGATCGACGCCGGGAGGCTCCCCCCGTTGACGAGGGTGCGGCGGATGCCGTTCCCCTTCCGGTCGACGTCGGCGCCGTCCTCGTCCCAGCCGACAGGGCCCGCGGCCGATTCGCCGGCGACGCCGACGTCGATCGGGACGCGCAGGGTGGCCCCGGCGGCCTCGAACGTCACGGCGGAATGGAGGGGAGCGCTCGGGTCGAGGGGCGAAACGACGCCGACCGCGACGGACCGGCTCTCGCCGACCGCGAGGCGGAACGCGGCCGGGGACGCCTCGAGAACGCCGGCGGGGCCGCGGGCCTCCACCTCGAGCGGTTCGCTCCCGGCGTTGCGGACGACGAGCGGCACCGACGGGGAGGAGTCGCCCGGGACGAGGGCGGGCCGCGGGGCCGAGACGAGGACGAGGGCCTCCATCTTCGACTCCCCGACGACGACGCGGCTGGGCGCCGACCAGGCGCTCGCCTCGCCGCAGAGGTTCTCGGTCCGGACCTGGTAGAGGAACTCGCCCGGGATGTCGGCGAAGGCAGCTGCCCCTCCGTCGATCAGGGTCTCCTTCACCTCTCCCGCGCTCGCCCTGCGGAGGCGGAACCGGAGCCCCTGCGCCCCTCCTCCCGGCCCCGGCTCACCGGCGCCCAGGGTGTCCCAGGAGACGACGTAGGTCGTCAGGGCCGGGGGGGCCGCCGGGCTGATCACGGGCGGAGCGATCTCGATCGGCGCGGGGCAGGTCGCGGTGACGGTCACCGCGAGGACGTCGGAGTCGGAGCGGACCGGGACCGTTCCGGAGCAGGTCGACTGGACGCCGACCCGGTGGTAAAGCACCCTGGGAACGCCGAGCGGCGCACCGAACGAGGCGCTCGTCCGGTTCGTCTGGAACCGCTCGACGCCCGTCAGGATGCGGGGGTCCTCCGAGCGTTCGACGACGTAGATGTCCGCCGGCCCTTCGGGCCGGGAGACGACGACGTCGGTCCAGGAGATCGAGTAGCCCTCGAACCGGTTGACGACCGACGGGCCCGACACGACGGGCTTTTCCGGCGGGCAGGGGCCTGCCGGACCCGCCACCAGGAAGCCCGGGAGGGCCAGGAAGAGGCCCGCCGCGGCCAGGGCGGCCCGGAACTGAGCTCGGTTTCGCGGCATCGTCGTCATCCCCTCTGCGCGCCTCGCCGCTAAACTCGTCGCGGCTCGCCTCCATGAAGTGTCGTTCGACCCCACCCACCCCACGCGTCCGGCTCCTCAGGGGCCTCCTGGCGGTCGTGGCGACCGTGGCGACCGTGGCGTCGCTCGCCGCGGGGGCGGGCCTCGCGGCGCCGCAACAGGGGATTTTACCCCCCCGCGACGCCGCCACCCGGCCGTTCACGGAGGGGATGGTCCTGGTCGAGAAGGAACGTTACCGGGAGGCCGTCCCGAAGCTGAGGGAAGCCCTCGCCACGGGCCACGAGAAGCCCCAGGAGCGTTTCGGGACGAGCCGGCACTCCGTCGACTACTACGACCCCCACTACTGGCTGGGACGCGCCCTGATGGAGCTTGGGGAGGAAGCCGAGGCGCTCGTCCACCTCAGGGCCTCGGCCTCCGCCGGCCGTTCCCCCGACCGGAAGGAGACGGCCGACCGGGACCGCAGGATCGCCGAGCTGGAGCGGCGCGAGAGGGCCCGCCGGGAGCCCCCGCGGCAGGAGACCCCGGTCCCCCTCCCGTCCCCCGCGCCCGCCCCCCCGACCCCGATCCCGACGCCGGAGCCCGCCGCCCTCGAGCCCGCGGCGACAGCGCCGGACCCGCCGCTCGCCACACCGACGGTCTCCGCCGGCCCCGTCCCGACGGCCCCGGCCGCCCCGCTTCCCACGGCCCGCCTCGAAGACGCCGTCGCCGCCCTCGCCGCCGGCGACTTCGAGCGGGCAGCCGAGAGCGTCCGGCTCGAGCGCCGCCGCGCGCCGGATGCGCGGGAGCTCGACCTCGTCGAGGCCGCCCTCCTCGGCGCGCGCTACGTCCTCGAGGGCCGGCGGGACGACGCCCTCCTCGGCGCGGCCCGGGCGCGCCTCGCGTCGTTCCGGGAAAAGGGAGGGTCGGCCCGGGCGGAGGCGACGCTCCTGTCGCCCTCCCTCCGCGCCCTCCTCGAGCCCCGCTGACGGCTCCCGCCCGTCAGGGCCTGCGGACGACGCGCGTCCCGGCGAGCAGGTCGTGCAGCGCCCGGCGGTCCTTCCGGAAGGCGACGAGGAGGAAGCCGATCCCGAGGAGCGCGCCGGAGAGGTTCCAGGCCAGGAACCTCACGAAGGCCGTCTTCAGACCCACGCCGGGTCCGCCCCGGCGCCCGTCGACGGCGACGACCGAGAGGCGCATCAGCGCCTTGCCGGGGGTGCGCCCCGTCCGGGCCCAGCCCCCGACGAGGTACCAGAGGTTCGCGCCGAAGATCATCAGGCCGCAGCCCGTCAGGATCCCGAGGAAGGCCCAGTCGCGGAAGAGGTCGGCGGACTGGAACGCCTCGCGAAACGCCAGCACGAGGAACACCGGCGAGAGGAGGAGGAGGTTCAGCGCGAGGAGGATGACCGAGTCGACGAGGGTCGCGAGGAGCCGGGGAAAGAACCCGGCCGCCGCGGAGCCGCGCGGGTCCACGGACTCGGAGGGGCGGGGCTTCCTCACGCGTACGGCCGGAGCCGGGCTCCCGGCGGGGGGCCGGGCCCCGTCGCTGCGGATCGGGAACTGCGAGAGCGTCGCCTCGGGCACGCGCCCGGGCGAAGGCGGCGGGCCCGGGAAGGGCGGCGGGCCCGCCTCGGAGGCCCGTTCGTCCGAGAGGAGCGCGCCGACGTCCGGGCGCCCGGTGACGCCGGAGCTGTGGACCGCCGCCAGCGCCGCGGAGGCGACGACCGGCGGCAACGGACCCCTCGCGGCCGCGTCGTCGACCCCGCGAAAGAGGTCGGCCGCGGAGATCTCGAGGGGCGACGGCGCGGCGGCCGTGGGCCCGGCCGGCATCGGGAGCGCGGCCTCTCCCTTCGCCGCCGGCTCCGGCGGGAGGTCGGCCGCCGCGTCGTCGAGGCGCGCCGTCTTCTCGACCACGTCGGCGCCGTCGGAGAGCCGGTACTCGACGACGGCGGCGCCGAGCTGGACCCGGTCGCCGCTCCGGAGAATCGTCTCGTTCAGGAGGCGCCGACCCGCGACGAAGGTCCCGTTCGAGGAGTTCAGGTCCTTGAGGACCGCCGTCCCGTTCGAGAACGTGAGGAGCGCGTGGCTCCTCGAGACGGACTCGTGGTCGACGCGGATCGTGGACGACCGGCTCCTCCCGAGCGTGACTTCCCCGTCCGCGAGCTCGATCTCGCGGCCGTCGACGACGAGGACGTAGCGGTGGGCTCCTGCTGGCACGGCGGCGCCGATTGTAGGCGAGGGGCACCGGGCAGGGAGGCCCGAAGCGCGTCGGCCGTCGTCGACGCCCCTTCCGAGAGGAGCCTCGCGACGCTCCCGGCGAAGACGACGCGCCCTCCGTCCCGCCCCCCGCCCGGGCCCAGCTCGAGGAGCCAGTCGGAGGCGAGGAGGAACGCGGGGTTGTGCTCGACGGCGATGACCGAGTGGCCGGCCGCCAGAAGTCGGCGCAAGACCGCGAGGAGGACGTCGACGTCGGAGGGGTGAAGGCCGGTCGTCGGCTCGTCGAAGAGGAAGAGCGTCGGCCTCGCGGCCGCGCCGCCCTTCAGGAACGAGGCGACCTTCAGCCGCTGCGCCTCGCCCCCCGAGAGGGTCGCCGTCGACTGGCCGAGGCGGAGGTAGCCGAGCCCGGCCTCGGCGAGCGGCGCGAGGCGGGAGGCGATGGCCGGGGCGTCCGCGAAAAGCTCGATCGCCTCGTCCACCGTCGTTCCGAGAAGCTCGTGGACGTTCCGCCCGCGAAGCCTCACGTTCAGGACCTCGGGAGAGAAGCGCCGGCCTTCGCACGCGTCGCAGACGACCGTCACGTCGGCGAGGAACTGCATGTCGACCGTCACGACGCCCGAGCCCTCGCAGCGCTCGCAGCGCCCGCCCGCGGCGTTGAAGCTGAAGCTCCCCTTCGTGAGACCGGCGGCGCGGGCGGCGGGGCTCCTGGCCCAGAGGGTCCGGACCTCGTCCCAGGCCTTCGTGTAGGTCGCCGGGTTCGATCGGGCGGAGCGGCCGAGCGGCGACTGGTCGACGAGGACGACGTCGTGGAAGGCCGCGAGGCCCTCGATCCCGTCGTGGGCTCCGCGCTCCAGGGCGTCCGCCTCCTTCTTCCCGAGCGCACGCAGCGCGCCCGAGGCGAGGACGTCGACGACGAGGGAGGACTTCCCCGAGCCCGACGGGCCGCAGACGGCGGCCAGGACGCCGGTGGGGATCTCGACCGTGAGGTTCGCGAGGTTGTTCGCCCTCGCCCCGACGACCCTCAGGAGGCCTCGAGGCCAGGGCGCCGGGCTCTCCGCCACGGCCTCGGTCCTCGCCCGGAGCGCCTCGCCCGTCGCGGTCGCGGCCCGCGCGAGCGCCCGCGGCGCGCCCTCGAAGACGAGCGTTCCCCCGTGCGCCCCGGCGCGCGGCCCGAGGTCGACGACGTGGTCGGCCGCGCGGACGACGTCGAGGTCGTGCTCGACGACGCAGACCGCGTTCCCCGCGTCGGCGAGCCGCCGGAGGACGCCGAGGAGGCGGGCCGTGTCGGCCGGGTGGAGGCCGACGGTCGGCTCGTCGAGGACGTAGAGGGTCCCGGTGAGGGCGTTGCCGAGGGCCGCGCCCAGCTGGACCCGCTGGGCCTCTCCCCCCGAGAGAGTCCGCATCGTCCGCGACAGCGAGAGGTAGCCGAGGCCGACGTCCACGAGCGTCCCGACCCGCTTGCCCAGGTCGGACACGAGCGCGCCGCCGCGCGCCCGCTCCACCGCGTCGAGCGGGAGGTTCTCCAGCCTCGGGAGCAGCTCCTCGAGCGGCAGGTCGCAGAGCTCGGCGAGGGCTGCGCCCCCGACCCTCACCGCGCGCGCCTCCGGCATCAGCCGCGCTCCCAGGCAGTCCGGGCAGCGCTCGTAGCCGCGGTACCGCGCGATCATCACGCGGACGTGGACCTTGTAGCGCTTCGTCTCGAGCCAGTCGAAGAGCCCCTTCACCCCGTACCAGTCGCCCTCCCCGTTCCAGACGAGGTCCCTCTCGCGCGGCGTCAGCTCGTCCCACGGCACGTCGCGGCGGATGCCGAGCCTCCGGCAGGCGCGCTCGAGGTCGGGGTAGGCGCTCGCGTACGCGGGCGTGTTGAACGGCGCGAACGGGCGCTGGCGGAGCGTCTTCGACGGGTCCGGCAGGACCTTCGCGGCGTCCAGCCCCGCGACCCGGCCGAAGCCCTGGCAGGTCCGGCACGCGCCGCGCGGAGAGTTGAAGGAGAAGTGCGCCGGCGTCGGCTCCTCGAAGGAGCGGCCGCAGGAATTGCACGCGAGGCCGCGGAGGAAGCGGAGCTCCCGGCCGGTGGCGGCGTCGCGGACGAGGAGCGTCCCCTCCCCCACGGAGAAGGCGCCTTCGATCGACGCGGTCAGCTCGGCGTCTGCCTCCCGGAGGACGTGCCGGCCGACGACGAGCCTCACGACGGAGTCCGCGCCGGCGGGAGGCGGCGTCCCCGCGTCGAACGAGACGACGCTCCCGTCGGGGGCGACGGCGCGGAAGAGCCCCGAGCGGATCCAGAGCGGCGCCTGGCGGGCGAGGCCCTCCGCGGGCCGCGGCGCCAGGACGAGGACCCTCGCCCCTTCGCCCAGCTCGGCGAGGAGCGCCGCGGCGACGCTCTGCGGCGACTCGCGCCGCACTTCGGTCGCGCACGCGGGACAGGCGAGCGTCCCCGCGGAGGCGAAGAGGAGGCGCAGCACGTCGTGGATCTCCGTCGCGGTGCCGACGGTGGAGCGGGCCGAGCGCGCCGGGGCCTTCTGCTCGATCGCGAGGGCCGGGAGGAGGTGGTCGATCCTCTCGACGTCGGGGCGCTCCATCCGCTCGAGAAACTGCCGCGCGTAGGTCGACATCGACTCGACGAAGCGCCGCTGCCCCTCCGCGTAGAGCGTGTCGAAGGCGAGCGACGACTTGCCCGAGCCCGACGGCCCCGTGACGACCGTGATCGCCCCGATCGGGACGCGGCAGGAGACCCCTTTCAGGTTGTGGGTCCGCGCGCCCGCCACCTCGATGGCGCGCGGGGCCTTCGGCCTCATCGGCGCGTCAGGACGGCCAGCTGGTTCAGCCCCGCGAGGAATCGCGAGTAGGCCGTCACCGCGAGGCCCGCGGACGCCGCGGCCCTCTCGAGCGCCGCCCGGTCGAGCAGCGTCTCGTGCTCTTCGTCGGCGTGGCGCGAGAGGAGACCGAGGCGGGCGCCCGCCTCGAGCGGGAGGCGCCCGAGCGGGTGGGGCGTCGTCGCCACGAGAACGCCTCCCGGCGCGAGGAGGGCGACCGCGCGACCGAGGGCGCGGGCGGGCGAAGGGAGGTGCTCGAGGATCGCGAGCATCAGGATCGCGTCGTACGGGGCGCCCGCGAGGACCTCGGGCGGCGGCGCGTCGGCGTCGAGGTCCCACGCGGCGAACGCGGCCCCGGGATGACGCCGGCGCATCTCGGAGAGGACGACGGGGTTTCTGTCACAGCCCACGTACGACGCGAACCGGGCGGGCAGATCGGTCAGGCCGCAGCCGAGGTCGAGGAGCCGGGCCCCGTGCGGGACGTGCGGCAGCGCCACGGCCAGCCGGGCGCGCTGGACGCGCCGCGTCAGGAGGCCGAAGTAGGGCGTGAGGCGCTTGCCGCCCGGGTCCGCGTCTCGCTTCTTCATCGGGGGAACGGTCCGCGGCTTCCGCCGAGACGCGGCGTGGATGATATCCGCCTGCGGCGCCGGCTCGCCCGTCGCCGCAGGGCGAGGTGAGACGGAAGGGAATGACGCCCTCCGCGCAGTCCCTGCGCGAAAGGCGATAATCCGCTGCCGTGAGCCACGGACACGCCATCTCCCTCAGGCCCGCCGCGCGGGAGGACGTCCCCGTCCTCGCACGTCTCATCCGCGCGCTCGCCGAATACGAGCGGCTCTCGCACGAGTGCCTCGCCGACGAGGCCGCCCTCGAGGCCCACCTCTTCGGCCCGCGCCCCTACGCCGAGGCGATGCTCGCGGACGTCGACGGCGAGCCGGCCGGGTTCGCCCTCTTCTTCCACAACTACTCCACGTTCCTCACGAAGCCCGGCCTCTACCTCGAGGACCTCTTCGTCGTTCCCGAGAGGCGCGGCCTGGGCCTCGGAAAGCGGCTTCTCGCCGCGCTCGCCTCCCTCGCCGTCGAGAGGGGCTGCGGCCGGCTCGAGTGGAGCGTCCTCAAGTGGAACGCCCCCGCCATCGGATTCTACGAGCGGCTCGGGGCCGTCCCGATGGAGGAGTGGCAGGTCTACCGCCTCACGGGCGAGCCTCTCACCGCCCTGGCGGGCGAGGCGAGAGGCGCCGGCGGGGAAGGATGAAGCCGCGCCGTCGCCGCTCCGGATACGACACCGTCGCCCTTCAGAAGGCGGCTGTGACGACGGCTTCGCTCGAGGCATCCGTCTTCGAAGCCTGTCCCGACGCGCTCGCGGTCTTCGACTCCGGGGGGCGGCTCCTCGCGGCCAACGCCGCGGCGCGCGCCCAGGGAGCGCCCGACCCCTCCGGGGCGGACGCTCCCCTCGGACAGCTCCTTCCCTTCTGGAACGACGAGGAGGCCCGGGACCGGCTCCTCGCGGCCGCGCTCGGCCCGGACGGCGCTTCGAACCTCGAGGTCCGCGTCTTCCTCGAGGACGGCGCGCGCCGGAAGGTCTTCTGGGTCTCCGCCCGTCGCCTCGACGAGGACGAGCCGGCGCGCGTCGTCGCCTCGGCGCGGGAGGTCGTAGACCTCCGCCCCCCCGAAGCGGACGGCGCCGCGACGGCAGAGCTCGCCGCGGCGATGCAGGCGTCCCGGGACCCGGTCACGGGGTTCGTGACGCGGGCGGCGTTCCAGGTGCTCCTCGACGAGGCGATCGAGGAAGCGGTCCGGAGCCGGCGCCCCCTCGCCCTTCTCTTCTTCGACCTCGACGACTTCAAGGCCATCAACGACACGCACGGCCTCGCCGCCGGAGACGAGTACCTTCGGCGCCTCGGAGAGGCGCTCGGCCGGGGGCTGCGGCCGGGCCGCGTCTTCGCGAGGCTCGGCGGCGACGAGTTCGGCCTCCTCTCCCCCGACACGACCTCCGCCGAGGCGGCCCTCGAGGCCGACAACCTCGTCCGGTTCCTGACGGAGTTCTCGCCGACGTTCGAGGGGCGCAAGCTCCAGCTCACCGCGAGCGTCGGCGTGGCGGTCTACCCCGCGCACGGCCAGCGCGCCTCCGACCTCATGCTCGCGGCCGACCTGGCGATGCACCAGGCCAAGACGCGGGGCCGCGCACGGTTCATCCTCCACGACCCGAACGCCCGGGAGAGGGAACGGATCGGCCTCCTCAGGGGCCAGGCCGACCGGATCCGCACCGCCCTCTCTGCCGGCCGCTTCGTCCCGCTCTTCCAGCCGATCTCCGAGGTCTCGACCGGGCGCATCGTCGCCGCCGAGACCCTCGTACGGCTCCGCGAGGAGGACGGCTCCCTGACCAGCCCCGTCGAGTTCCTCGACGCCGCCGAGCGCTTCGGCTTCGTGACCGCGATGGACCGGTTCGTCATCGGCTGCGTGTTCGACGCGCTCGTGGCGGGCCGCAGGAGGATCGCCCCCGACCTCGAGGTCTCGGTCAACCTCTCCGGCATCGACTTCGAGGACGACGCCCTCGTCGCCGACATCTCCCGCCTCGCCCGGCTGAAAGGGATCAGCCCCTCGCGCATCACCTTCGAGATCACCGAGACGGCGGCGCTGCGCGACCTCGGCCGCGTGCAGGACTTCACGAACGCCCTGACCTCGGAGGGCTTCCGGTTCGCCCTCGACGACTTCGGCGTCGGCTTCAGCTCTTTCCGCTACCTCCGAGACCTTCCGATGTCGACGCTCAAGTTCGACCAGAGCTACGTTCGCGACCTGCCCCACAAGATGGAGAACCGCGTCTTCGTCCGCGGCATCGCGGAGATCTGCCGCGGCTTCGGCGTGAAGACCGTCGCCGAGGGGGTGGAGACGCCCGAGATCCTCGCCATCCTGCGCGAGCTGGGCGTCGACCGGGCCCAGGGCTACCACGTCGGCTACCCCGTCCCCGAGCTCCCGGCCCGGTCCGGCAGCCCGGGCTGATCGGCCACGCGGGGCGGCCGCCGGCTTTCCTTCACACCGGGGGAATAGGATGCGGGCGGAGGTGCGCTTCTTGGCCTCGCCCCGCTCCGGAACGATCCTCGGCCTCCTCGAGGAGACGCTGGCCGCCCAGGGGGAGAAGCTCCGCGCGCTCGCGGCCCGGGCCGGGGAAGGAGGCGACGACGAGCTCGTCCACGACGTGAGGGTCGCCCTGCGCCGGCTCGAGGCGGTCGTGCGCCTCTTCCGCGGAATCCCGGGAAAGGAGGACGGCGACGAGGCCCGCGAGACGGCCCGGACCCTGCGGCGCCGGTTGTCGCTCCTCCGGTCGGAGGAAGTCGGGCGAGCCCTCCTCTCGGCGCGCGCGGAGGCGGCGAGAGGCGACCTCGAATCCCTCGTCTTCCCGGAGGCGCTGCCGCCGGTCCGCGTCGAGAGGCGGCAGGTGGAGGATGTCGAGAGAGCCCTGGCCCGGTGGAGGCGGCGGCTCGCGTCGGCCCTCGACGGGGCTTTCGCCCCGCGCGCCGGCGCCGGGGACCTTCTCGTCCGGAAGACCCTTCGCCGCCTCCGGCGGCGCGTCTCGGAGCTGTCCGGCCTCCTGCCTCCGGGCCGCAGGACGCTGCACCCGGCACGCATTGCCGCCAAGCGCCTCCGCTACGCGCTCGAGGTCGTCGAGCCGCTCGAGCCCGGAGCCCGTCCTCTTCTCAGGCTCCTGCGGTCGTTTCAGGACGAGGCGGGAGACGCGCACGACCTCGTCGAGCTCGCCGCGCGCGTGCGGGCTGCAGCCGGCGCCGGGCCCTCCCCGGACGCGAGGCTCGGGCCTCTTGCCCTCGAGCTCGAAAGGGCTGCCGACCGGGCGCTCGCCTCGGCCCGGCGGCGCGGCGCGATCCTCGCCGGACCCGTGAGGAAGCTCAGGCCCGCCCTCGGGGGGCCCGAGTCGCGGTAGGCTAGCGGTCCATGTCCCGCGCCTCCCGCAGCGCCCGCCCCCTCTTCTTCCCGGCCGTTCTCCTCGCCGCGCTCCTCGTCCCGGCCACGCAGTCCCCGGCCCGGCCCCCGGACCCGCCCCGCCGGGTCCTCGTCGTGTCGTTCGACGGGGCCGGTGGCGCCGAGTACGAGCGGCAGCGCGAAGCGCTCTCCCCGGACGGCTTCCGCCGGGCCGAGCGCGAGGGCGTGTCGGCGGCCCGGCTCCAGACCGTCACGCCATCCCTCACCGCCGTCGTCCACGCGTCCCTCTCGACCGGCGCCCTCCCCCAGACGACCGGCATCGTCTCGAACACCTACTGGCCGGCGTCCGGCCCCCTGAAGGCACGCGTCGACGGCTTCGACGCCGAGCCGGCCGTGGAAACCCTCTGGGAGGCCCAGGCCCGGCAGGGCAAGCGGGTCGCCGCCCTCGCCTGGCCGGGCGTCTCGGGCCGCACGCCGCGCACGACACCTCCCGTCGGGATGCGGTGGGTCGACCTCCGCGCCCCCGGCTTCCTCTGGACGGGTCCGGGAGAAGGCGCGTCCTTCCCCGACGCAGCGATCGCCCTCCCCCAGGAAGTGAAGAGCTGGTCGCCGCCTCGGCTCGCCAGGGTGACGCCGCCGGCCGGAAGGGACGGCTCGACGGCGCCGCCGCTCACGTTCGTCCTCCTCGACACCCGCGACGACGGCCGGCGCGAGTACGACTCGCTCGCGGCCCTCGGCGCCGACGGGAGCCTCGCCGGCCGGCTCCGCGCGGGGGACTGGGTCGCGCTCGACGAGCCTCGCGAAGGGTCCGCCCGGCGCGGGAGGTGGGTGAAGCTCCTGAAGCTCGCGGCCGACGCGTCGGCGCTGTCGATCTACGTCGGCGGCCTCGGCCAGACCGAGGCGTGGCCCGAGGACTTCCAGCGCACGCTCGACGAGCGCTGCGGCTTCTGGCCCGGTCCGCCCGACACCCGACTCCTCGAGGGCCCCGAGCCCGACACGAAGACTTTCCTCGAGATGGCGGACCGTCTCTCGACCTTCTTCGTCTCGGCCTTCGAGGTCGCGGAACGGCGCGGCGACTGGGACGTCCTCCTCGCCTACCAGCCGCTCCTCGACGAGACCTCCCACGTCTTCGTTCCGACGCCGCCGGAGTGGCCCGCGTTCGACGCCGCCCGCGCCGCGGCCGCGGCCGCGGGCCTGCAGGAGGCCTGGCGGATCGCCGACCGGGCCGCCGCGCGCTACCTCCGGTTCCTGGAGCTCGGCGGGGACGTCGTCCTCCTTTCCGACCACGGGCTTCGCCCCGTAAGGCAGGCGCTCCACCCCGCGGAAGTCATGCGGCGGCAGGGCTGGGTCTCCGTCGACCTCCTCGCCGGCCGGCCCGTCGTGAGGGCCGATTCGCCCGCCGACGTCGCCGTCTCGGCGGGCGCGGCGTTCGTCGCCCTCAACCGGGCCGGGGAGATGCCGGGCGGCGTCCTCTCCCCCGAGGAGGCGGCGAACGTCCTCGCGGACATCGCCGGCCACTTCCGCTCGCTCGTCGACGAGTCGGGGGCGCCTCTCTTCGCGACCGTCGCCCTGCGCGGCGAGGCCGCGACGCTCGGCCTCGACCACCCCAACGCCGGCGACCTCGTCCTCCTCGCGGCGCCCGGAACGACCCTGAAGTCCGGGTTCCCGGCGCGAGGCGAGTCCGCTCCCCTGCTCCTGCCCCCGGGCCTCGCCGCGCAGCACGGCTACGGTCCCGACCCCGAGCTGGACGGGGTCTTCTTCCACGTGGGCCCTGGGATCGAGCCGGCGAGGCTTCCGGTCGTGAGGGCCGTCGAGGTCGCGGCGCGCGTCTCGGCGCGGATGGGGCTGTCGCCGCCGGGGGCGAAGTGACGCCGCCCGTCGTCGACGTCCCGCTCCTCCCGAAATCGGCCCGGCGCCCGGACGCGCGTGCGCATCTCGACTTCCTCCCCCTCGGCGGCCTCGACGGAGAGCCGCCCGGCGACCGCGCGACCCGCGCGGCCCTCCTCGGCGGCATCCGCCACCTCCACGTCTTCTTCGAGGTCCTGTCGGATCCGCCGCTGAGGATCCACGCCCGCCACCCTCACCAGGACGTCTGGGACGACGAGTGCGTCGAGGTCTTCTGGGCCGACGCGGCGGAGCCGTCACGTTACCTCGAGGTCGTCGTGAACCCCGAGGGGATCTACTACACCGCGCGGGTCGCCAACCCGCACGCCAGCCGCGAGACGTGGCACATCGTGAGGGGCGTCCCCGTCCCCGGCCTGAAGGTCCGGGTCGAGGGAGATCCGGCGGAGCGTCCCGCGACGGAATGGGACCGATGGCGCTGCTGGATTTCGATACCGTGGGGAGCGCTCAATCCGCCTTTGCCGCGCCCCCGCCCCGGGGACGAGCGGCGCGGAAACCTGACGCGGATCTCCCGCGGAAGGCACGCGCGGTTCGAGTCGCTGGTCCCGACGGGACGCTCGACGCCGCCGGACTTCCACGTGCCGGCGGCCTTCGCGACCTTCCGGTTCGTGGAAATCCTGTAACCTCGGCCCCGATGGAGCGAGCATCCGCACCGGCTGCGGCCGAGAAGACCTTCCTGGCCGCCGGGCCCGACGACCTCGAGCTGGTCGAGAGGATCCGGCAGGGAGAGCAGGCCGCGCTCGACCTCCTCTACAAGCGGTACTCCTCGCCCGTCTACTCGCTCGTCTGGAAGATCCTCCAGCACACCGAGGAGGCCGAGGACGTCGCGCTCGACGTCTTCTGGCAGGTCTGGAGGCAGGCCGACCGCTACGACCCAGCCCGTGGCGCGCCCCCCGCCTGGATCTTCACCCTCGCCCGGTCGAGGGCCATCGACCGCCTCCGGGCGCGGAACCGCCGCGAGGACAGGACCATCTCCATCGACGACCCCGCCGTCCACGTCGACCCCCTCGACGAGAACGCCGCCCCCGACCAGATCGTCTCCTTCCGGCAGAGCCGGGACGCCGTGAGGGCGGCGATGACGAAGCTCTCGCCCGTCCAGCGCGAGGCCGTCGAGCTGGCGTTCCTGAAGGGGCTGACCCACGTCGAGATCGCCGAGAGGCTCGGGCAGCCGCTCGGAACCGTCAAGACCCGCATCCGGCAGGGGCTCATCCGCCTCCGCAAGCACCTCGACTGACGCCGCCATGCCCTCGCCGGCTCACGATCCCCTCGACCGCTTCCCCGACGTCGTCGCCGCCCTCGCCGCGACCGTCCCCTCCGTCGCGCCCCCCGCGAGGCTGAAGGAGCGCCTGGACGCGCGCCTCCGCGAGTTCGCCCGCCACCGGGAGGCGTCGTTCGGCCTCCTCTCGCGGCCGGCGGACCGCCTCCGCGAGCGCCTCCTCTCCGCCCCCGGCGGGCGGCGGGCGAAGGGACGGCCGCTCGGCCGCGTCGTCGTCTCCTGCTGCGGGAAGGAGGCCGCCTTCTTCTGCTGGTACCTCCCGCCGGGCGAACGATTCACCCTCGCCTTCGAGCGGGCGGACGGAAGCGTCCTTTCGTGCGGATCCCTCGAGACCGACGGCAGCGGCGACGCCGAGCTTCCCTACGTCACGCTTCCTCCCGGGCCGCCCCTCGCCTCCGTCGCGCTCCGGCGCGCCTCCTCGGGCGAGACGGTCCTCTCCGCCCGGCTCTGACCGCTCCCGCCTCATCCCCGCCTGCCGCCGCCCTTCGCGCCGCGCTCCTGCGCTGGTATCGCCGGGAGCGCCGCGACCTCCCGTTCCGCCGGACGAAGGACCCGTGGGCCGTCTGGGTCTCCGAGGTCCTTCTCCAGCAGACCACGGTCGCCGCGGGCGCGCCCCGCTGGGAGCGGTTCCTCGCCCGCTTCCCCACCGTCGACTCCCTCGCCGCGGCCCGGGAACGGGAGGTCCTCGCCGAGTGGAGCGGCCTCGGGTACTACGCCCGCGCACGCAACCTCCACCGCGCCGCCCGCGCCGTCGCCAAGCAGGGGGGCGCGGTCCCGCGGACCGTGGCCGGGTTGCGCTCCCTGCCCGGCGTCGGCTCCTACACCGCCGCGGCCGTCGCCTCCATCGCCTGGGATGTCCCCGTCCCCCTCGTCGACGGGAACGTGGCGCGAGTCCTCTGCCGCCTCCACGCGATTCCGGGCGACCCTCGCCGCGGGGCGGCGCGCGCCGCCGTCGAAGCCGCGGCGGCGAGCCTCCTGAACCGGCGCCACCCGGGCGACCACAACCAGGCCCTCATGGAGCTCGGGGCGCTCGTCTGCCTCCCGCGCGCCCCGCGATGCGCCGCGTGTCCCCTCGCCCCGGCGTGCCGCGCGCACGCCTCCGGGGCCCCCGAGTCTTTCCCGGCGCGGCGACCGTCGAAGCCCGCCGTCCGCGTGCGGCTCGCCGCCGGCGTCGCGCGCCGCCTCGGGCGCCTCGTCCTCGTCGAGGACACGAGACTCGTCCCGGGCCATCTCGTCGTCCCGCTCGTCGAGACCGCGGACGGACTCGACCCGCGCGAGGCGCTACGGGCCGCGTGGCCCGAGCTCGCCGGGCGCCGGGCCGCGCGGCTCGAGCCCGCCGGCGTCGTGAGGCACTCCGTCCTCGAGAGGCGCTACGAGGTCGAGGTCTTCGCCGTCGTCGAAGCGCCGGCGGCCCGCGGTCCGGGGCGCCCCCGCCTCGTCCTCCCGGCCCGGCTCGAAGAGACGCCGCGGGGGGGCCTCCTGGCGAAGGTCCTCAGCGTCGCCGCGGGACGAGAGACGCCTCCTCGCCCGGCACGAGCGAGTCGCGGCCCAGCTCCACCGACACGGCGCGGTGGATGAAGCGGACGGAGACCACGAACCGCCCCCTCCCCTTCGTTCCCGTCACGCGGCCCGTCATCCCCTCGAACGGCCCCTCGGCGATCCTGACGACCGAGCCCTTCGTCAGCTCCGGGTGGGAGACGAGCGGCAGCCCCATCTCCTGGAGACGCCGCACCTGGGCGAGGTCGTACGCGAGCTCCTCCTGGCCGAGGACGGCCAGGACGTTCACGCAGAGGTTCGTCTTCAGGAGCTCGAGCCGCTCCACCTCCAGGTTCCCCCTCACGAAGAGGTAGCCGGGGAAGAGCGGAAGGTAGGAGATCCGCCTGCGGGGGTCTCGCCGGTTGCGGTGCTCCCTGAGCGGCAGGTAGAAGGGAATTCCGCGCTGCCGGCACTCCCGCGCCAGGAGCTTCTCCTGCCTCGACCTCACGTGGGCCACCCACCACGGGAACCGGTCAGGCGGCAGCTCGAACAGCGACTCGGGCTGGAAGTCGGCTTCCTTCTTCAGGATCGGCACGGCGGGCACTCTACCAAGTCCCCGCACGAGGCTATCCTCCGCGCGATGAGAGCCGGAAAACCGACGGGCGAACGGCTCCGGGCGAACGGGCTCCTGGCGCCGCTCGGGAACCTCGTCGCCCTCGCGCTCCCTTTCTTCGTCCTCTCGTTCTCCTCCGCGGAGGCCACCCGGGACCTGAAGCTCGCCGCCTGGTCCGCCGGGGCGACCCTCGTCTTCCTCGGCCTCTCCCTCTCGCCCGGGGGCACGCCTGCCCGGTCCGGACCCCGCGGCGCCGGGCGCGTCGCGCTCCTTGCCCTCGCCGCGTTCCTCGCCCTCTTCGGCGCGTCGTTCGTCGCGGGCGCCCTCCGCGGCCGCGACCCGTTCGACGCTCTCCCGCTCCTCCCCGCGCTCGCGCTCTTCGCCTGGGGCGCGACGCGCGAGGGGGGCGAGACGTCGCGCCGGGCTCTCGGCCTCCTCGTCGCGTGCGGCGCGGCGACCGGGGTCGTCGCCGCCCTGCAGCGCTTCACCGGCTGGCTGCGCCTTCCGGTGGAGGCCCCCGAGCCCCGGTTCTTCGCCACCGGGCTCATCGGCAACCCCGGCGACGTCGGCGCGGCCCTCGTCCTCCCGGCCCTCCTCGCGGCGTCCTCCCTCGCGCGGGGCGAGCGCCGCCTCGCGTCGGCGGCGGCCCTCGGCGCGTGCCTCGCGGGCCTCGCGGCTGCCAGCACCCTCGCGCCCCTCGCCGCGTTCGCCGCGGGGGCGGCGATCCTCGTCGCGCACGACCTCCGGCGACGCCTCCTCCCGGCCCTCGCCGCCGGCGCCGTCGCCCTCGCGCTCCTCGCCGCCGCGGGCGTCGTCCAGCGCGCCGCGGCGAAGCTGGCGTCGGGAGACCTCGCGACGCTGACGACGCAGCGCGACATCGGCGTCCTCGCCGCCCTCGAGTCGATCCGGTCGCACCCGCTCCTCGGCGTCGGCCCGGGGGGCTTCGCCTCCGACTTCGTGCGGGCCCGGCTCGCGGCGGAGAAGCGGGTCCACCGCAAGCTGGTCCACCGCTCGGCCTCGGCCCACTTCGACAACGCCCACTGCGACCCCCTCACCACGGCGGCGGAGGCCGGGACTCCGGCCGCGCTCGCCCTGGCGATCGCCTTCGCCGCCCTTCTCGCGGGCCTCCTCGCCGCCTCGCGGCGCGAAGGGGCCTCCCCCGCAGGCAACCTCGTGCCGGCCGAGACGCTCCTCTCCTGCCTCGGCGCGGTCCTCGTCCTCTCGCTCGCGAACTTCCCGATCCAGATCGTCCCGGTGGCGGCGCCCTTCTCCTTCCTCGCGGGCCTCTCCCTGGCGCGCGTCGGGGGCGGCCTCGCGCCCCGCAGAGGGGCGGCGACGGCGGGGCTCGGCGCGCTCGCGCTCCTCCTCGCGGCGGGCGCGGGAACGCGCCTCGCCGCGGGGCGCGCGCTCGCGCGCTCGGAGACCGCGCTGAGGGCCGCCCCGGCGGCGACCGGGGCGGGTCGCGTCGATCTCCTCGACGGGGCGCTCGAGGACGCGCGCCGGGCCGTCGCGCTCCGGACCCGTCACGGCCGGTCGCACCTCGCCCACGGCTCGGCCCTGGCCGCCCGGGGCGACGTTGCGGGTGCGGTCGCCGCGATGGAGCGGTCCGTCGCGCTCGAGGAGCGGGCCGAGACGCTCCTCAACCTCGGCCGTCTCGCCGTCGCGCGGGGCGACCTCGACGCCGCGAAACCGCTCTTCCTGCGCGCCGTCTGGGTCCTTCCCCGGCTCGCGTCGGCGATCCCTCCCGCGGGAGACCCCGACGCCGTCGTCGGCGACGCGCGCGCCCTGGAGGCCGCGCTGGCCAGGGGCGGCTCGCCGCCTCCCCTCCCGGCCGGTCTCAGACCCCGCTGACGCGCAGGACCGTCGTCACCGTCCGGGCCAGGACGAAGAGGTCGAGGACCGGGCTCCAGTGGAAGAGGTAGCCGAGGTCGTAGCGGAGCTTCACGTCGGTCTTCGTCGCGTAGGCGCCCATCACCTGCGCGAGGCCCGTCAGCCCAGGCTTCAGGAGGTGACGCAGCCGGTAGAGCGGCTCCTCGGCGGCGTAGAGGGCGACGAGCTCCGGGCGCTCCGGGCGCGGGCCGACGAGGCTCATCTCGCCCGCGAGGACCTGGAGGAGCTGAGGCAGCTCGTCGAGCCGCGTCCTCCTGAGCCAGCGCCCGACGCGCGTGACCCGCTCGTCCCCGGGGCTCGCGAGGACGGGCCCGGTCGCCTTCTCGGCGTCGTCCCGCATCGTCCTCACCTTCCGGACCTCGAAAGGCCGCCCGCCCCTCCCGACCCTCTTCTGCCGGATCCACGCCGGCCCCGGGGTCTCGAGGACCACGAGGAGCGACGCGACCGCGACCGGCAGGACGGCCAGCACCGCGAGGGGGACCCCGACGACGAGGTCGAGCGCGCGGCGGATCGCGAGGGCGGGCGCCGAGGCGCCTTTCGCCACCACGGGGGCGAGCGGCAGGTCGCCGAGGCTGCGCGTCGCGACGTGGGAGACGACGACGTCCGCGAGGCCGGGGAGGAGCCAGAGCTCGAACCCGCTCCGGGCGCTGCGCTCCACGAGCGTGGCGAATGCCTCCCGCTCGCGCGCGTTCCCCGACGCGAGGACGACGGCCGCGGCCCCGCGCGGCGCTCCTGCCCCATCCCCTTCCCCGATCGCCGCCACGGCGTCGGTCTCCCAGGCGAGGAGGTGGTAGCCCGGCACCTCGGCCGAGCCGAGCGCCGCGGCCGCGCGCCGCGCGTCCTCTCCCGCCCCGAGGACGAGCACCGCCCGGCGTTCCGGCGGAAGGAGCCGCTCCACGGCGCTCCGGAAGAGCGCGTTGAGCCCCCAGGCGACGGGCACGTAGAGGAGCGCGACCGTCCTGGGCAGGGCGCGGCCCAGGACGAAGAACGCGACGACGAGAAGGAGCGCCGCCAGGACCGAGGCCACGAGGAGCCCCCCTCTCTCGCGAAGCGTCGCGAGAGGCTCCGACCGGGTCGCGGCCAGGGCGTGGGCGAGGAGCGCCGCCAGGGCCACGACGGCGAGCCAGGGCCAGAGGTCGAGCGGCACCTTCTCCGCGGGCAGCATCCCTTCGGTGCCCGGCAGCGGGACGAGGCGCCGCAGCCAGACGACCCCCGCGAACGCGCCGACCGCCACGAGGACGTCGCCCACGGCGAGGAGCGCGCGGCGGCCGGCGCTCCCGTGCCTCACGCGGCCCCCGCGGCGCCGGAGAGGAGCCTGGCGAGACGCAGCGCCACGACCCGCCGGTCGGCGTGGGCCAGGACGAAGGCTCGCCCCGCCTCCCCGAGAGCCGCCGCCGCCGCCTCGTCGCCGAGCAGCCGGACGACCTCGCGGCCGAACTCGGCGGCGCCCGAGGCCGTCCTCACCGGGGCCGTCACGCCGTCGAGGACGACGCGAGCCGCGGCAGCGGGCGTCGCGACGACGGCGCAACCCGCCTCGAGCGCCTCGTAGACCTTGTTCGGCGTGCCCGTTCCCATGTCGACCGGAACGGCCGCGACGCGCGCCGAGGCGAGGAGCGCGCGCATGTCCCCGACGGGGCTGACGACCCGGGCCCCGGGCGTCGCGGCCGCGAGGCGGCAGAGGTTCCGCGGCGCGTCCGCTCCGCCGACGACGAGCTCCGCCCGGGGCACCCGCGCGCGCACCCCGGGCCAGATCTCGCGAAGCAGGAGCTCGGCCGCCACGGCGTTCGGACGGTAACCCATCCGGCCCGTGAACACGACGACGGGCCCCCGGCTCCGCGCGGGGGGCGGGCCCACGGGGGTCCCGTTCGCGAGGGCCTCGGGCCGCCCGGGGAGCGCGGCGGCGTCGAACGGCGTCGTCGCCAGGAGCAGCGTCGCCCCGCGCGCCGCCTCGATCTCCGCCGCCTCGAGGCGCGACGCCTCGAACCTCCAGTAGAGCCTCCGCCAGAGCGCCGGGTCCTTCCTCGCGTTCTGCCGCGCCGCCTCCGAGAGGGCGTCCACGAAGTCCACCACGAGGGGGGCGCGCGGGAGGAGCGCGGCGACGCGCGGGTGGAGCCGCGCGAGGAGGACGATCGCGAGGTCGTACGTCCCCGCGCCGTCGAGCGCCTCCTCCCACGGGCCTTCGCAGAGAGCGGTCTGGAGCGGCCAGCCCCTGAAGGCCGCCCGGGCGAGACCGCCCGGGATCGAGGACGTCCGGAGCGGGACCTCTCGCACCTCTTCCGCTCCCGCAATGTCGGGGAGGGGCGCGCCCGCCGGGACGCCGCCCACGATCCGCACGCGCGCCCCGAGGAGCCGGAGCGCCTCGAGGTGCAGCTCGGCGCGGACGCGGTCTCCCGTGTACCCGGTCCCGGGGAGACGCGGGACGACGAGGAGGGCTCTCACGGCGGTCCCGCCGGCCCTTTCCGGTCCGTCGCTCGCGCCGGCGCACCCGGCGTCGTCCAGACCTCGAAGAGCCCGGCCACAGCGACGCGCACCGCCCCGGAGGCGGAGAGCTCCGAAAGGAGCGCTCGCCCCGCCCGCGTCGAGGGCGAGAAGACGAAGAGAGTCCCCGGGCGCGCTTCCCGCACCACCGCGGCGGCCTCGGCCCCGGCCCTCTCTTCCGAGAGGCCCTCCTCCACGTACCACCCGCGGTGATGCGCCACCTCCGACGGGTAGAGCGTCAGCTTCCCCGCGAGCCCCGCTCGCGCGAGCCGGTAGTCCAGCTCCGGCCCCCAGAGCTCGGCCGCGACGACCCGCGCCCCGGCGCGGACGTGGGGGGCGAGCGTCGTGGCGAGCTGGGCCGAGGGGGTCGTTCTCGTCCAGCCCGGCACCGACGCCGCGAGGACCGCCGCTGCCGCCGTTCCCGCGGCCGCGGGCAGGACGCCGCGCGCCTCGGCGAGGACGAGCGCGACGAAAGGGAGGAAGACGAGGGCCGTCCGGTCGGGGAGGAGCGCCGACCCGCTGTAGAGGACGAGCGGCGCGAGGAGAGCCAGCCCGAGGAGGAGGGGCGCCGCCGCCGGGACCCGCGCGGAGCCCCGCCGCGACGCGAGGACCGCGACGAGCGGGACGAGCGCGAGAGGCCCGAGGAGCCAGGCGGAGCCGGGCGTCGCGGGAATCCCGAGCCCGAGGTTCGCGGCCACCAGCGCGGCCCGCTCCAGCAGCGGCTGCTGCTCCGCCCAGGCCATCGACGCCTTCGGCTGGCCGAGGGCGATGGGGAGCCACGACGCGGCCGCTCCGGCCGCCACGCCCGAGGCGAGAAGGGCGTGGCGGCGCGCCGGCCCGCGCGCGAGCGCCGCCAGGAGCATCCCCGCCACCGGAAGGAGGGCGAGGTAATGCGTCAGGACCGCCGCGCCGCCGAGGAGCCCCGCCAGCACCGCGGTCCCGGCGCGGGGCGCCGATTCGAGCGCGAGGAGCCGTTCGAACGCCGCGAGCGCCAGCAGCGAGGCGAGAGCGTAGCCGCGCCCTTCCGCGCCCGAAGCGGCCGCGAGCGGAAAGACCAGGAACAGCGCCGCCGCGACGGCGCCCGCCCGGGGCGAGCCGCACCGCCGGCCGATCCCGACGAGGAGCGGGACGTGCAGGAGCGAGGCGACGACGGAGATGAGCCGGACCGCGACGTCGGCCGCGCCCGGAGCGGGGAACGGGAGGAGAACGAGCTTCGCGGCGAGGTAGTGGAGCGGTGGGCCGGAGTCGTTTCGCAACGCCGCGAGGAGGCCCGCCAGCGAACGGCGGGCAAGGTCGAGCGTGAAGACCTCGTCGGCCCAGAGCGGCCGCTCGAAGGCGAGGAGGAGCCGCGCCGCTGCCCCGGCGACGAGCGCCGCGAGGAGGACGCTCCGGGCCGGGGACCTCGATTCGACCACCCCGGCCGTGCTCGCCGGCTCACCCGCCTCCGTCACCCCGCGACTTTCGGGCCGGCCTGAGGGGAACGCAAGCCTCCCGTCCGATCCTCCCGGACCATCCGGACCAGATCGGGCCGGATGACGAACAACAGGACCCGGATTGCCCTGATTTTGCGCACAGCGACCTCGACAACTCCTGCATCAGGGGCTACGATTTCCGCGGGGGCACGTTCCTCTTGATTCCGATTCCTTCGTTTCAGCACGATCTCGTCCGCCTGGCTGCGGCCAGGTTTTTTCATGTCTGCCGGGCGAACCCGGACGGCCCCGCGCGAACCCGCCGGGGCGATCCGCCGCCCGCGGACTGAGGAGGTCCCATGCAGGTCCAGGTCAGCTCCCCACCTCCCCCCTCCGTCGCCGGCTGCGCGTGCGGCGAGGCCACCGAAGAGGAGAAGCTCGCGCGCATCGCCGAGGTCGTCGAGGCCTTCCGCGACAAGCCCGGGAGCCTCATCCAGATCCTCCACCTCGCGCAGGGGATCTACGGCTACCTCCCGATCCACGTCCAGAGGCTCGTCGCTGAGAAGCTCGACGTCCCGGTTTCCGAGGTCTGGGGCGTCACCACGTTCTACTCCTTCTTCTCGACGAAGCCGCGCGGCGAGTACTCCATCCGCGTCTGCCTCGGCACCGCCTGCTACGTGAGGGGAGGCGTCGAGATCGTCAAGCGCCTCTCCCAGACGCTCGGCGTCGGCGTCGGCGAGACGACGCCCGACGGCAAGTTCACCCTCGAGGTGATGCGCTGCATCGGGGCCTGCGGCCTCGCCCCGGCACTCCTCGTCAACGACAAGGTCGTGAGGCAGGTCAACCCGGACAAGCTGAACCGGGTCCTGGCCCTCTGCGAATGAGGACACGTCCGTGACGACCGAATCCACTCTTTCCCGCCCGACGTCGAAGTCCGACCTCGACGCGATCGCCGCCCGCTGGCGCGCCTCGCAGGACGAGAAGAAGTATCAGCTCCTCGTCTGCGCCGGCGCCGGCTGCGTCTCCTCCGGTTGCCACGCCGTCAAGCACGCCCTCCTCGCCGCCCTGAAGGACGCCGGCCTCGAGAAGGAGACGGCGGTCCACGAGACGGGCTGCCTCGGCTCCTGCCACCTCGGCCCGACGCTCGTCGTCCAGCCGGACGGCGTCCTCTACACCGAGCTGAAGCCCGAGCACGTGAAGGGGATCGTGCGCCAGCACCTCGTCCACCGCGACGTCGTCGAGCAGCACTGCTGGGTCGACCCCGCGACGAAGGAGCCGATGCCCCACCTCGGCGACATCGAGTTCTTCCGCCGGCAGGTGAAGATCGCCACGGCGCGCTGCGGCTCGATGCCCTACGCCTCGATCGAGGCGTACATCGCCTCCGACGGCTACCAGGCGCTCTGGAAGGCGCTCTCGACGATGACGGGCGAGCAGGTCATCCAGGAGATGCGCGCCTCGGGCCTCAGGGGCCGCGGCGGCGGCGGCTTCCCGGTCGGCGCCAAGTGGCAGGCCGGCTTCAAGGCGAAGGGGGCCGAGAAGGTCGTCGTCTGCAACGCGGACGAGGGTGACCCCGGCGCCTTCATGGACCGCTCCCTCCTCGAGGGGGACCCGCACTCCATCCTCGAAGGGATGATGCTCGCCGGCTACGCCATCGGCGCCTCCCAGGGCTACGTCTACGTGCGGGCCGAGTACCCGATCGCCGTCGAGCGCCTCGAGGTCGCGATCCGGCAGGCGCGGGAGTGGGGCTTCCTCGGACCGAACGTGATGGGGACCTCCTTCGCCTTCGACGTCGAGATCCGGATCGGCGCGGGCGCCTTCGTCTGCGGCGAGGAGACCGCCCTCATGCACTCCGTCGAGGGCAAGCGCGGCGAGCCGCGGCAGAAGCCGCCCTTCCCGTTCGAGCGCGGCATCTTCGGCAGGCCGACGATCATCAACAACGTCGAGACGCTCGCGAACGTCGCCGCGATCGTGAAGAACGGCGGCGCCTGGTTCGCCTCGCTCGGGACGCCGAAGAGCACCGGGACGAAGGTCTTCGCCCTCGCCGGCAACGTCGAGAACACCGGCATCGTCGAGGTCCCGATGGGGATCACCCTCGGCGAGGTCGTCCACGACATCGCGGGCGGCATCCCGAAGGGGAAGCGCTTCAAGGCGGCGCAGACGGGCGGCCCGTCAGGCGGGTGCCTGACGCGCGAGCACCTGAACACCCCGATCGACTACGACTCCCTCGTCCACCTCGGGACGATCATGGGCTCGGGCGGCCTCATCGTCATGGACGAGGACTCGTGCATGGTCGACGTCGCCCGCTTCTTCATGGACTTCGTCCAGGACGAGAGCTGCGGCAAGTGCGTCCCGTGCCGCATCGGGACGAAGCGGATGCTCGAGATCCTGACGCGGATCACGAAGGGGCAGGGGAAGGAGGGGGACATCGAGCTCCTCGAGGAGCTCGCCGCCAACTGTCGCGAGACCTCCACCTGCGGCCTCGGCCAGACGGCGGGGAACCCCGTCCTCTCGACGCTCCGCCTGTTCCGCGAAGAGTACGAGGAGCACATCCGCGACAAGCACTGCCGAGCCGGCGTCTGCGCGGACCTCTTCAAGTCGCCGTGCCAGAACGCCTGCCCGGCGGGCGTCGACGTCCCGGGCTACCTCGCCCTCATCGCGGCGGGGCGCCCGCGCGAAGCCTACTACCTCGTCCGCCGCGAGAACCCCTTCCCGGCCATCTGCGGCCGCGTCTGCACCCACCCCTGCGAGGGGAAGTGCCGGCGGGCCCAGCTCGACGAGCCGGTCGCGATCTGCGACCTGAAGCGCTACGCCGCCGACTACGTCTTCGCCAACGACGAACCCCACCGCGACGTCGTCTTCCCGAAGAAGGCCGAGTCGATCGGCATCGTCGGCGCCGGCCCCTCGGGCCTCACCTGCGCCCACTACCTCGCGCGGCTCGGCTACGGCGTCACCGTCTACGAGTCGCTCCCCGTGGCGGGCGGCATGCTCGCCTCCGGCATCCCCGAGTACCGCCTCCCGAAGGAGGTCCTCGCCAGGGAGATCCGCCTCGTCGAGCAGGTCGGCGTCAAGATCCTGACGGGCGTCGAGGTCGGCAAGGACGTGACGTTCGAGGAGCTGCAGAAGCGCCACCAGGCGATCTACGTGGCGACGGGGACGCACTTCCCGAACAAGGCGGAGATCCCGGGCGAGGACAAGGCCGGCATCGCCCACGGCGTCTCGTTCCTCCGCGAGGCGAACCTCGGACGGAAGGTCGAGGTCGGCGAGAACGTCGTCGTCATCGGCGGCGGCTCCACCGCCTTCGACGCGGCGCGCACGGCCCTGCGCCTCGGTGCGCAGAAGGTGACCGTCCTCTACCGCCGCCAGGTCGAGGACATGCCCGCCGACCCGCGCGAGGTCCGGGAGGCGCGCGAGGAGGGGATCGAGGTCCTCCCGCTCGTGGCCCCGGTCGAGTTCCTCGGGAACGGCCGCGTCACGGGCGTCAAGTGCGTGAGGATGGAGCTGAAGGGCTTCGACGACGGCGGGCGCCGCCGGCCGAAGACCGTCGCGGGCTCGGAGTTCGTCGTCCCGGCCGACATGGTCATCCCCGCCATCAGCCAGCACTCCGACCTCCCCTTCATCGACCGGGACGAGGTCCAGATGACGAAGTGGGGGACCCTCGTCGTCGACAAGGAGACGATGATGACCAGGAAGCCGGGCGTCTTCTCCGGCGGCGACGTCGTCCGCGGCCCCGACGTCGCGATTCAGGCGATCGCCGATGGCAAGCGCGCCGCCCGCGCCATCGACCGGTACCTCGGCGGGACGGGCGTCCTCAACAAGGGAGACGAGATCCCGGTCCCGCGACCGACGGACGAGACCGACGTCGCCGAGCACGAACGATTCCCGATGCGCTTCCTCGACCCCGAAAGGCGAAAGACGGGGTTCCAGGAGGTCGCCGCGGGCTTCCACAGGCTGAACGCCATCGCCGAGGCCATGCGCTGCCTCCGCTGCGACAGGCGATAGGAAGACGACCATGACGAACCCCGTTCACCTCGTCATCAACGGCCGGGACGTGAGGGCCGAGAGCGACTGGTCGGTCCTCGAGGCGGCCAAGCACCACGGCGTCAAGATCCCGCACTTCTGCTACCTGGAGGGCGTCCACCAGATCGGCTCCTGCCGCATCTGCGTCGTCGAGGTCGAAGGGATGCGGAGCCTCCAGGCCTCCTGCACCGTCCCCGTCCGCGAGGGGATGGTCGTGAACACGAACACCGCGCGGGTGCGCAAGGCGCGGGAGGTCCTCTACGAGCTGATGCTCTCCGACCACCCGCGCAACTGCCTCTCCTGCTACCGGAACCAGAACTGCGAGTTCCAGAAGCTGGGCGAGGAGATCAAGATCCCCGACTGCCGGTTCGAGGGCGAGAGGTCGAAGGAGACCGTCGACGCCTCGAGCCCCTCCCTCTATCGCGATGCGTCCAAGTGCATCCTCTGCCGCCGCTGCGTCACCGTCTGCAGCGAGATCCAGGGGGTCGGCGTCCTCGGCGTCAACAACCGCGGGTTCGGCACGACGATCGGCCCTGCGGCCGAGCTCCCGCTCGGCTCCTCGAACTGCGCCAACTGCGGCCAGTGCGTCATGGTCTGCCCGACCGGCGCGCTCCTGACACGCGCCGACATGAACCCGGTCTGGAAGGCGATCTTCGACCCGAAGGTCCGCACCGTCGTCCAGACGGCCCCCGCCGTCCGCGTCGCCCTCGGCGAGATGTTCGGGATGGAGCCGGGGACGATCGTGACCGCGAAGATGGCCCACGCCCTCCGCCTCCTCGGCTTCGACGACGTCTTCGACACGAACTTCGCCGCCGACCTGACGATCCTCGAGGAGGGAACCGAGTTCCTGAACCGGGCCCTCGCCGCCGTCCGCGGGCAGGACGTCGTCCTCCCGATGATCACGTCGTGCTCGCCCGGCTGGATCAAGTACGTCGAGCACGAGTTCCCGAGGCAGCTCGCGCACCTCTCCTCGTGCAAGTCGCCGCACATGATGCTCGGCGCCCTCGCGAAGACCTACTGGGCGAAGAAGAAGGCCGTCGACCCGAAGGACATGTACGTCGTCTCGGTGATGCCGTGCACGGCGAAGAAGTTCGAGATCACGCGGCCGGAGCTCTTCGTCGACGGCCGCCCCGCGGTCGACGCCGTCCTGACGACCCGCGAGCTCGCCCGGATGATCCGCGAGGCGGGGATCGACTTCAACTCGCTCGAGGGGACTTCGTTCGACGAGCCGCTCGGCTTCTCGACGGGCGCGGCCGACATCTTCGGCGCCACGGGGGGCGTCATGGAAGCCGCCCTCCGGACCGTCTACGAGGTCGTCACGGGCCGCGAGGTCCCGTTCCCGCGCCTCGACGTCACGCCGGTCCGCGGCCTCTCGCAGGTCAAGGAGGCCTCCCTGACGCTCGAGGACGTCAAGCCCGAGTTCCGGGAGCTCGAGGGCTTCACCGTGAAGCTCGCCGTGACGAGCGGCCTGAAGGGGGCGAAGCGCCTGATGAAGCAGGTCGAGGCGGGAACGGCCCCGTGGCACTTCATCGAGGTGATGGGCTGCCCGGGCGGCTGCATCGCCGGGGGCGGCCAGCCCCGCCCGACGACGCGGACGATCCGCGAGGCGCGGATGCGCGCCATCTACGCCGAGGACGCCGGCAAGCCGCGCCGGAAGTCGCACGACAACCCGGCCCTCATGGGCCTCTACGACGAGTACCTCGGCGAGCCGAACGGCCACCTCGCCCACGAGCTCCTCCACACGCACTACACGCCGCGCGGGCGGTTCAACGAGCTGGTTCCGAAGGGGCGCTGACCGGCAGGCCGCTCCCCCCGCGACTCCGAAAAGGCGCCCCGAACCCCGAACGGCCCGGCTCGCGCCGGGCCGTTCCCTTTTCTGCCTGCCATGATCGGAAGCCGGAGAGACTGAGCACACCGGGGAGACCGGGGAAACCGGGGAGATCGCCAATCCATTTCACCGTGCCGCACGAGTCGCGGGCGGGAGGGGTGTCCCACGGCGGCTCCTGCGCTCCCGCGACCCGCATCGGCCCCACTGCGCGGGCCGCCGGGGCGAGCGCGAACTCGCTTCGCTCAGACACGCGCGCTCGCCTGATCCGGCGACCTGCTCGTGGAGCCGTGCGGGGCCCCGCGCGTGCTCGGACGCCGCTCGCAGGACACCCCTCCCACCCGCTCGCATCAAATGGGGGTCAGGTCTTGATTTTCTACTATGCGGCCTCTGAAGTTGGTGCCCCTCCGCTCGCTAATGCTCGCCGGGAGCGGGTGGGGCGGTGCGTCTCGCGAGCCGCCCCCGAGCACGACCGGGGACCCGCTCGAGTTCGCGAGGACCGCGAGGACCGCGAGGAGATTGGGGTCAGGTCTTGATTTTCTACTATAACCGTCACAGAGGGAGACCAAATCCCCTCCGCCAGGATGTGGCCTCATTCGGATCGCTGACGCTCGCCGGCCGCGGGTGGGGCGGTACGTCTCGCGAGCCGCCCCCGAGCACCGCCGGGGACCCGCTCGAGTTCGCGAGGACCGGGCGGGGGTCAGGCCCGCGCGCGTGTCTGACGAGCGAAGCGAGGAGTTCGCGCGGGCCCCCCGCCCGGCCAGAGCGAACTCGGAAGCGGGTCGGCGGAGCGCAGCAGGCGGCCGTGAGACGTACTGCCCCGCACGCGGCCCCCAGTCGAAGCGACGTGACGGTGAAGCTGGGGTTCCCTCGTTACCTCGTTACCTCGTTACCTCGCTCCCCCGGTTCCCCTGGTCCCGACTCCGTCGCCTATGATCTCCGGCCGTGCGGCTCGCGCCGCGCTCACACCGCACCCTTCGGAGGCCCCATGCGTTTCGCCGCCGCGCTCCTCGCGCTCGCCCTTCCCGCCCTCGCCGCCCCCCCGCCGGCTCCCCCGCCGACCGAGGCCCGCCCGGTCACCGACGTCCTCCACGGCGAGTCGATCGTCGACCCGTACCGCTGGCTCGAGGGCGACGCGAAGGGAGCCCTCACCCCCGAAGTGAACGCCTGGACCGACGCCCAGCTCGCCTACACGCGGCAGGTCCTCGACAACCTGCCGGGCCGCGCGGCCGTCGAGGCGCGCCTGCGCGAGCTGATGGAGGTCGGTACGATCTCCGCGCCCCGCATGCGCGGGAACCGCTACTTCTATTCGAAGCGCGAGGGGAACGAGAACCAGGCCCGCATCTTCGTGCGCGAGGGCCTTTCCGGCGCCCCGAAGCTCCTCCTCGACCCGAACACCCTCGACGCCAAGGGCCTCGTGACCATCTCCTGGACCTCGCCCGACCCCGCCGGGAAGCTCCTCGCCTTCGGCATGTACCGCGCGGGCGACGAGAACTCCACGCTCTTCGTCCTCGACGTCGACTCCGGCCGCTGGCTCGCCGACGAGATCCCCGGGAAGGTCGGCTCCGTCGACTGGCTCCCCGACTCCTCCGGCTTCTTCTACCGCAGCCTCGAGAACGTGAAGGACCCCTACTCGGGCCAGGTCATGTTCCACCGCCTCGGCACGCACCCGCGGCAGGACGTACGCCTCTTCCGGCAGTACACCAAGGAAGAGAACGCGAAGCTCGCGACGACCTACGGGCCCGGATTCTCCGCGAGCGAGGACGGCCGCTGGGGCTTCCTCGGCTACGCCACCGGCACGAGCACGAACGACCTCTGGGCGGTCGACCTCGATCGCTGGAAGCGCACCGGCGAGTTCGTGAGGGCCGACGTCATCGTCGGCTCGGAGAGCACCTCCCGCGGGACCAGCCTCGGCGACACGCTCTTCCTCCACACGACCGACGGCGCCAAGAACGGCCGCGTCGTCGCCGTCGACCTCAACGCCCCCGCCCGCGCGGGCTGGAAGACCCTCGTCCCGGAGCGCAATGACGTCACGATCCGGGGCATCTCGCTCGCGCGCGGCATCCTCGTCGTCAACCTCCTGAAGGACGCCGCGACCCGCGTCGAGCTCTACACCCTCGACGGAAAACCCCTCGGCGAGCTCCCGCTCCCCGGGATCGGCTCGGCATTCCTCGCGACGGCGCAGGACCGGACCGAGGCATTCCTCACCTACACCTCCTTCAACGAACCCTCAGGCGTCTACCGCGTCGACCTCGCGACGAAGAAGGTCGAGCTCTGGGAGCGCCCGAAGGTCCCGGTCGACCCGTCGATCGTGGAGGTGAAGCAGGTCTTCGTCACCTCCAAGGACGGGACGAAGGTCCCGATGTTCGTCGTCCACAGGAAGGGCCTCAAGCTGGACGGCAACAACCCGACGCTCCTCTATGCCTACGGCGGCTTCAACGTCAGCCAGACGCCCAGCTTCAGCGCGACCCTCTTCCCCTGGTTCGAGGCCGGCGGCGTCTACGCACTGGCGGGCCTGCGCGGCGGCGGCGAGTACGGCGACGCCTGGCACGAGGCGGGAATGCTCGGGAACAAGCAGAACGTCTACGACGACTTCATCGCCGCGGCCGAGTGGCTCGTCGCCGAGAAGTACACGAAGCCCGCCCGCCTCGCCGTCTCGGGCGGCTCAAACGGCGGCCTCCTCACCGGCGCCGTCCTCACCCAGCGCCCCGAGCTCTTCGGCGCCGTCATCAGCGCCGTCCCGCTCCTCGACATGCTCCGCTACCAGTCGTTCCTCATGGCGCGCTACTGGATCCCCGAGTACGGCACCGCGGAGAACCCCGACCAGTTCGGGTTCCTCCGCGCCTACTCGCCGTACCACAACGTGAAGAAGGGGACGAAGTACCCCGCCGTCCTCCTCACGGCCGGGGAGAACGACTCGCGCGTCCATCCCCTCCACGCGAGGAAGATGGCCGCCCTCCTCCAGGCCTCGACCGCTTCCGACCCCGCGCAGAAGCCCGTCCTCCTCTGGGTCGACCGCGAAGCCGGCCACGGTCAGGGCAAGCCCCTCGCCCTCCGCGTCCGCGACGTCGCCGACCAGCGCATGTTCCTCATGTGGCAGCTCGGCATGCTCAAGTAGGCCCGGGGGGTCAGGTCTACCTTCTACACTCTACGCATCCCCGAGCTTCCGAGGAAACGCCGGCCCGGCCCCCGGGCCGGCGTTTCCACGTCCGGCACCGTGAAACCTCAGCGCGTGCGGACCTGGACGGAAACGCCCGCGACCTGGTCGATCCTCACGACCGCGTCGAAGAACTCGCGGCCGGAGAGATCGGAGAGATGGGCGAGCTCCTTCCCCACCTTCTGCAGCTTGCCGACGACCTCGTCCGATCCCCCGGCGAGCCGGAGGCGGACCGTCTTGCCTTCGAGCCGCTTCAGCACCGCCGCCATCGTGTCCTGCTCTTCGAACACCATCTTCTTCTCCTGCCCCGCGGGGGCGTCCTGCGCGGCCATCGGCGCCGCCGCGAAGAGCAGCGCCACGGCCGCGCCCATCCCGAGCGCCCTCCGCGCCTTCACGAATCCCGTCATCGCCTTCTCCCTTCGTCTCGTTCCACCCGGTGTGCTGCTCCGAACCCTATCCCGGCCGCGCCCCGGCGTCACGTGACGCGCGTCAACCGGGAGAGCCGGACTGCCCCCGCCGCTCCTGCCACGGCGTCACCGTCGTCTGCGACGGCCCGGAGGCCGGGCCGCGGTAGGTGAGCGTCGCCGAGCCGAGGTGGATGTCGTCCCCGTCGGAGAGCGGGGCGCGGCCCTCCACGCGCCTCTTTCCGACGAACGTCCCGTTGTGGCTGCCGAGGTCCTCGATCGAAGCGCGCGGCCCCTCCACCACGACCTTCGCGTGGTGCCGAGACACGGCGGGGTGCCCCACGACGACCGCCGAGGCCGGGTCGCGCCCGAGGACGTTCTCCCCCTCGCCGAGCGCGATCACCTCGCCCGCCCAGACGATGCCGTGGCCGGTCCGCCGGGCGGGTCCCTCCACTGCTCGCACCTCTCCGTCGAGCGCGTACCCGTAGCCCTGCAGCGTCCGGATCCAGCGCGGCGATCGCGCGTCGTCGCGAAGCGCCTTCCGCAGCTCGTTCACGAGGACGGCGACGCTCCCGTCCGAGACGACGACGTCGGGCCAGACGGCGTCGAGGATCTCCCGCCTCGAGACGGCCGCCGGCCTCCGGTCGAGCAGCAGCTCCAGGAGACGCCAGGCCTGCGGTGACAGGTGCACGCGCGCCTCCCCGCGGAAGAGCCCGCGCCGCGCGCGATCCACCGTCACGTCGCCGAGGAGGAACCTCATGAAGTCCTGAATCATTTTCTAACAGGCCGGAAAGGAGTCGCCACTCCCGCCGTCCCTACCTTCCCCGCAGGAAGACCCCGGAGCCCCTGCCCAGAAACGAAACAGCCGCCGCCCGGCGGAGGGGGGACCCGATGCGCCTCTCCTTGCCACGTGCGCTCCTCGTCGCGACCGCGGCCCTCGCGCTCCCGGCCCCGCCGGCCTCCGCCCAGGACTCCGACTGGCCCCACGTCGACCCTCTCGTCGCCCCCGCGCTCCGCGGCGTCCTCCGGCAGGCCGCCGCCCGACTCTCGACCCCCGACTGCTCGGCGCTCCTCTTCGACTTCGACGACTTCCGCACCGGCCGGCCCCTCGCCGAGACGCTCGCCCGCTCGGGTCTCGACCTCGAGGGCTGGCTCCGCTCGGTCTACTTCCTGAACGGCGACGGCCGCTCGGGCTGCGCGGGACGGCGCACCTTCGCCTACACACCCCGCGGCAGCCACGTCGTCTGGGTCTGCCCCCTCGCCCTCGAGAACCTCCGCCGGTCGAAGCGGGGCCTCACCGCGACCGTCCTCATCCACGAGACCCTCCACACCCTCGGCCTCTCCGAGGACCCGCCCTCCTCCGAGGAGATCACCCTCCGCGTCGAGTCCCGCTGCGGGCGGTGAGCGCGTGGGGTCAGGTCTTGATTTTCTATTCTACGGCGCCCTCTTCGGAAGCCGCGGCCCGTAGTCCGGGTAGGCGGGCCGCTTCAGCTTGACCGGCGGGTTCTTCGCCAGGGCCTCGAGCGCCAGCTCGACGGCCCGGTCGAGCTGCGGCTCCTTCCCCTGCCTCACGAGGGCCGGGTCCTCCTCGACCCCGACGTCGGGAGCGACGCCGACGTTCTCCACCTCCCACTCGCCCTCGGTCCCGTAGATCCCCCACCGGGGCGCCGTGACCGAGCCCCCGTCGATCAGCGACGGGTAGCCGCCGATGCCGACGAGGCCGCCCCACGTCCGCGTCCCGACGATCGGCCCGAGCTTCGCCTTCCGGAAGAGCCACGGCAGCGCGTCGCCGCCCGAGCCGGACATCTGGTTCGCGAGCATCACCTTGGGCCCGAAGATCGCCTGCGCCGGCTCGACGACGTCCTCCCCCTCGCGCGAAGCGTTCGCCATCTTCGGCGTGCGCGCGAGGAGGTCGACGATGTAATCGGCGATCGACCCGCCGTGGTTGAACCGCTCGTCGAGGACGACGGCCTCCTTGCCGATCTGCGAGAAGAAATAGCGGTTGAAGTTCGTGAAGCCCCCCGCGAACGTGTCGGGGATGTAGACGTAGCCGACCTTCCCGCCCGAGAGCGTATCGACCCTCCTGCGGTTCTCCTCCATCCAGGTCCTGAGGCGCAGCGCCGCGTCCGACGCCACCGGGACGACCGTCACCGCGCGCGCCCCGGTCCCGTCGGCCTTCGGGCCGACGCTCAGGACCGTCTGCTTCCCCGCCGTGCCGAGGAAGAGACGGTGGACGTCGTCGTCGGCCTTCGCCTCCTGACCGTTCACCGCGAGGAGGAATTCCCCCTCCTTCACGTCGACGCCGGGCTGGGTCAGGGGCGCCTTCAGCGTCGGGTTCCAGTTCTCGCCCGCGAGGATCCGGGAGATGCGGTAGCGCCCCTCCGCTACCGCGAAGTCGGCGCCGAGAAGGCCCACCGACACCCTCTCCTGTGGCGGGACCGCGCCCCCGCCGACGTAGACGTGCCCGAGGACGAGGTGCCCGAGCATCTCGACGAAGAGGCGGTTGAGGTCGTCGCGCCCGCCGAGGCCCTCGAGGAACGGTTCGTAGAGCTTCTCCGCCGCGGCGAGGTCGAGGCCGTGGGCGCCCGGGTCGTAGAGGAAGTCGCGCTGGATGCGCCACGCCTCGCGGTACATTTGCCGCCACTCGGCGCGCGGGTCGACCCACACCTCGAGCCCCTCCGCCCTGAGCTTGCTGTCGCCCGGCTTCGGCGCCTTCTCGGACCCCACGAGGGTCCACACCCTCTTCTGGGCGTAGAGGACCTTCGTCCCGTCGAACGAGACGAGGAGCGCCGGCTGGCCGCCGTAGACGCCGCTCCCGCCGTCGATCCTCTCGACGAACGTCTCCGCCTTCCGCGCCTTCAGGTCGAAGCGGTCGACGTCGACCGGCGGCGGATTCTCGTCGCCGAACTCGAAGTAGTCCTCGGCCGCGAGCGCGACGGGGGCCTTCAGGAGGAAGACGATCCCCTCGGCCCCCGTCTCCAGGCCGACCCAGTTCGCCCTCTCGACGGGGAGCGCCACGATCCGCTGGTCGAGCCCTTCGAAGTCGATCCGCACCGGCTCCGGTGGCTTCTTCGCGTCCTTCTCGTCCTTGCCGTCCTTCGCTCCCTTCGCGTCCTTCCCGTCGTCCCCCTTCTTCGCCTTCTCCTTCCCGCCGGCAGCCGTCGCCGCCTCCTCACCCTTTTCGCCCTTACCGTCCTTGCCGTCGCCCGCCCCCTCCTCGTCGCTCTCGGGCGCGACGGGCGACGGGAGGTCCTTCCGCAGGACGACGGCGTAGAGGCTCGCCGTCACCGGCCGGCTCATGCTCGTCATGTCGAGCCAGCCCTGCGCGAGGCCGACGTCGGTCGAGGCGACGAAGTAGAGGTACTTCCCGCCCCGGTCGAAGCGCGGCGACACCGCGTCGCTCCGCCCGTCCGTCACCTGGCGCGACCTCTTCTCCTCGATCGAGTGGACGAAGACGGCCCGCAGGCGGTTCGGGAGCTGCTTGACGTAGGCGATCCAGCGCGAGTCGGGCGACCACGCCGGGTCGAGGTACGAGAGGGGCGTGTCGAAGAGGTCGGAGTCGACCTTCTCCGTCGTTCCCTTCGCCACGTCCACGACCCAGAGGTTCATCCGCTTGTCGGTGAGGGCGATCCGCTTCGAGTCGGGCGACCAGCGGGGGACATAGAAGAACGACGGCGGCCGGCCCAGGCCGATCTTCGTCACCGGCCCCATCCCGTCCGGTGCGCGGAGGTGGAGCGCGTACTCGCCCGACTCGTCCGAGAGCCACGCGACCGTCTTCCCGTCCGGCGACCACGACGGGCTGCGGTCCGCGACCCCCGGGCTGCGCGTCAGGTTTCGCGCGTCCCCCTTCTCTGCGGGCACGGACAGGATCTCGCCGCGCGCCTCCATCAGCACGCGCTTGCCGGTCGGCGAGAGAGCGACGTGCAGCACCTGCCCCGGCTCCACCTTCCGGAACCCCGCGCGCACCTGCGGCAGGTCGGCCGAGATCGTCACCGGGATCGTCCGCGTCGTCCCGGAGGCGATCTCGAAGAGGTTCAGCTCGCCGAACTGGTCGTAGACGATGGCGCCCGGGCCCGCCGAGGCCGACTGCACGTCGAACCCTCCCTCGTTCTTCACGACCTCGCGGACCGCGCCCCCCTTCACGTCGTACGCGAAGAGCGTGAACGGCCCATTGCGGTCCGAAAGGAAGTAGACGGTGTCGCCGACCCACATCGGCTGCCGGTCGTTCGAGCCCTCGCGTGGCACCTTCACGACCTTCGAGTCCGCGAGGTCGGCGATCCAGACGGGCGTCGTCTGCCCGCCCCGGTACCTCTTCCACCCCGGCTGCCACTGCGGGTGCGGCACGTAGGCGAGCCGGGCGCCGTCGGGAGAGAAGGAGGCTTCGGCGCCCGACGGGAGCGGCAGCTCCTCGGCCGCGCCGCCACCCACCGGCACCGTGAAGAGCTTCGGCAGGTCGCGCGCGGTCCGCCGCATCGACCGGAAGAGGACCTTCTTCCCGTCGGGCGTGAAGCCGAGCGCCTCCTCCGGCCCGGGGTGGTGCGTCAGCCGCCGGACCTCGCCCCCTGCCGCCGGCACCACGTAGACGTCCGCGTTCCCGTCGTACGTCCCCGTGTAGGCGATCGTCGCGCCGTCCGGCGAGAAGAGCGGCCTGCGGTTGCGCAGCTGCCCGCTCACGAGACGGGTCGCCTCGCCCCCTGCGCGCGGAACCGTCCAGATCTCCCCTGCGAACGCGAACGCGATCCGCGTGGCCGAGAGGGCCGGGTCCATGAGGAGCCGGGGAGGCGGCGCGGCGGCCGACCCGGGAGACGGCCAGAGGGAGAGCGCGGCGACGGCGGCCGTGGCGAAGGCGGCGAAGAGCTGACGCATCGGGGGCACCTCGAGCCGCGATTCTATTGTCGCGGCCCGGACGCTCTCGTCCGGACGCTCGAGCGGCTCGGGCGCACGCCTCCGCGTCCCGCCGCCCCGCGGCCTACAATCTCCCGAGGACGTTTCGTCGATCGACAGGACGGGAGGGCCCCCATGGCTCTCGCCCCGGGCACCCGCCTCGGCCCCTACGAGGTTCTCGCCCCCCTCGGCGCGGGCGGGATGGGCGAGGTCTACCGGGCACGCGACACCCGCCTCGGCCGCGACGTCGCCGTCAAGGTCCTCCCCGAATCCGTGGCGGGAAACGCCCGAGCCCTCGCCCGCCTCGAGATGGAGGCGCGCGTCCTCGCGGCCCTCTGCCACCCCTCGATCCTGGCCCTCTACGACATCGGACGCGAGGGGAGCGTCGTCTATGCCGTCACCGAGCTCCTCGAAGGGCGCACCCTGCGCGAGGCGCTGCGGGCCGGCGCGATGAGCTGGCGCGAGGCGGCGGTCCTCGGGGCCGAGATCGCCGACGGCCTCGAGGCGGCCCACGCAAAGGGAGTCGTCCACCGCGACCTCAAGCCGGAGAACGTCTTCGTCTGCGACGGGGGCCGGATGAAGATCCTCGACTTCGGCCTCGCGAAGAGGGAGGCGAGCTCACCCGAGGCGACGACCGAGTCGCTTCCGCGCGTCGAGACGGCTCCGGGCGCCCTCGTCGGGACGATCGGATACGTCTCCCCCGAGCAGCTCCACGGGCGGCCCGTCGACCACCGTGCGGACCTCTTCGCCCTGGGATGCGTCCTCCACGAGATGCTCTCGGGGCGGCGCGCCTTCCGGGGCGCCACGGTCTCCGAGGTGATCGCGGCGATCCTGCACGACGAGCCCGCGTCCCTCGCCGGGATCGGGCGCCGCATCCCCGGGGCGCTCGCCGAGGTGGTGGCGCGTTGTCTGCGCAAGGAACCGTCCGAGAGGTTCTCCACGGCGCGCGACGTCGCCCTCGCCCTCCGGGCCCTCGCCTCGGACGTCTCGATCTCCGCGGACGCCCGGCCCGGGAGGCTCCGGCTCTCCCGGCCCGCGCTCGGGCTGATCGCCGCCGTCGCCACCGGAGCCCTGCTCGTCGCCGTCTGGCGCTCCGGCGACGCGCGTCTCCCGGCCGTGTCGCCCCGCCAGGTGACGAGCGCCGCGGCGTGCGAGAGCGAGCCGGCGATCTCGCCGGACGGGGAGGCCGTCGCGTACGTCGCCGCCCACGAGGGCGTGCCCGCCATCTGGGTCTCCGACACGGCGGGCGGCAGCCCGCTGCGCCTGACGGAGGGCCGGGAGCCGGCGAGCGCCCCGGCGTGGTTCCCCGATGGCAAGGCCCTCCTCTTCGTCGCCAGCGCCGCCGGGGGCCCCCAGGTCCGCAAGGTCGCGCGGTTCGGAGGGCCGCCGCAGACGCTCCTCGCGGACGCCCGCGACCCGGCGGCCTCTCCCGATGGAGCCACGCTCGCGTTCGCGCGCGCCGACCCCGACGGCCGGTGGCGGATCTGGACGGCTCCGATCGGCCGCCCCGAGAGGGCAAAGCCCCTGACCGCGCCGGAGGACGGCCGCATCGAGCAGCGTCAGCCCGCCTGGGCGCCCGACGGCCGCTCCCTCGTCTACCGCGACTTCCACGACCTCTGGGTCGTGCCGGCCTCGGGAGGGGCAGCGCGCCGGCTCACGCACGACGACCCCGCCGACTTCGACCCCGCCTTCTCCCCCGACGGTCGCCACGTCTACTTCACCTCCTATCGCGACACGACGCGCGCCGTCTGGCGGGTCGCCCTCTCGGGAGGCCCTCCCGAGAGGGTCACGTTCGGCTCCGGCGCCGAGGCCCGGCCGAGCTTCTCCAGCGACGGCCGACGCCTCGCCTACGCGACGCGCAGCGAGGGGCACGCGCTCCTCCTCGTCGACACGGCCTCGGGGGCGCACACACGCGTCGAGGAGAGCCGGCTCTTCGGCTTCGTCGCGCTCGACCCGCTCGGCCGGTTCGCCGTCTACAACTCGACGCGCCAGAACGCCGTGGACCTCTGGGTCCTGCCGCTCGCCGCGGGCCGCCCGGCCGGCGAGCCACGCCGGCTCACCGACCTCGGCGGGCGGGCGGTGGCCCCGGCCGTCTCTCCCGACGGTCGTTTCGTCGCCTTCTATCTCGTGCGCGACGGGCAACGGGACCTCTTCGTCGTCCCGGCCTCGGGTGGCGAGCCCGAGCCCCTCGCACCGCATCCCGCCTCGGACCTCCTCCCGTGCTGGTCGCCGGACGGCTCCCGGATCGTCTTCGTCTCCGACCGCGGAGGCAGGGACCAGCTCTGGGAAGTGCCGACGCGGCAGGGCCAAGCCGCCGGCGAGCCTCGGCCCCTCGAAGGCGCGGAGGGCCCGTTCCTCTCCCCGCGCTTCCTTCCCGACGGCCGAAGTCTCGTCGCGATCCTCGCCGAGAAGGACGCCGGGGACCTCTGCCTCCTCGACCCCGCCGGCGGCCTCACCCGCCTGACGGCCGGGGTGACGGCATACCAGGCCGTGCCCACCGGCTCCCCCGCCGGCCTCCTCGTCCTCGCGGGCTGGGCGGCGGGGCGCGCCACCATCCGAAGCGTTCCGCCCGACGGCGGCGCCCCTCGCGCGGCGGCGTGGGGCGAGCCCGCCGACCCCGCGACCGGGATCTACTCCTTCGACGCGACCCCCGACGGCGCCCTCGTCGCGCTCGTCGAGGAGACGCCCCGCGGGGACGTCTGGGTCCTCGAGGCGCAGCGCGGACGGAAGTTCTGACAGGCCGCGGCCAGACGCCGCGGCGGAAGGGAGAAACGATGCCGGAATCCAAGATCCCCGAAACGGTCGACGAGCTGCGCGCCCTCATAAAGGACGTCCGCACCAAGCTCGACGCGGATGAGACCTTGGCCAACAGAATGGCCGAGGGGCAACCCCTGAACGAGCGTCAGCAGGGCAGGGGCGCGACCCTCCTCGCCTACTCCGCCTCTCCCCCCGACCTCTGGGAGTGCTGACCCCCGCCCCGGATCGGCCCCCCCTTTCGGCGACGGCCGCGCCGCCCCGCCAGGTGGTTCTCTTCCTGACGGGGCGGTGCAACCTCTCCTGCTCCTACTGCTTTCAGGCCGGCCGGGCGACGCGCGGGACGATGAGCACCGAGGTCGCCGGTCACGCCATCGGCCTCCTCCTCGCCCCCCGTCCCGCCCGCGCGCGCCTCGGCCTCACGGGGGGCGAGCCGCTCGCCGTCGCGTCGCTCCTCCTGAGCTGCGTCGAGGCGGCCCGGCTCGAGACGCCCGCCGGCACGGCCCTCGAGATCGCCGTCTCCACCAACGGCACGCTCCTTTCCGAGGACGTCGTCCGGCGTCTCGCCTCGCGGGACGTCGAGCTGCAGGTCAGTTTCGACGGAGAGGGCCAGGAGGGACGCGCCGCAGGGTCCCGCCGGGTCGTGGAGGCGGCGATCCGGGGGGCGGCCGCGGCCGAGCCCTCCTGGTTCGCGCGGCGCGTTCGCGTCGCCTTCACGGTCGTTCCCGAGGGCCTCTCGACGATCGCCGACTCCGTCGCCGCCATCCTCGACCTCGGCGTCCGCGACGTCGTGCTGAGCCCCGCCCGCGGCCTCCGCTGGCCTGAGCCGGAGGCGGTCGAGACCGCCTTCGACCGGGAGCTCGAAAAGATCGTGGCGGCGGGACACGCCTCGAACCGCGAAGACGGTCTCCACCCGGTCGCCCTCCTGCGTGAACCCCGGCCGCGCGACCTGCCCCGTGACCGGTCCCCGTTCTGCGCGGCGGGCTCTCCGACGAGCTTCGCCGTCGATCCCGACGGCATCGCCTGGGCCTGCCCCTCCCTCACGGGATCGATGCAGGCTCTTGCGCCGGCGGGCGCCGGGCTCGCGAACGCGGTGCGCCTCGGCGACGTCCTCGACCCGGGCTTCCCGGAGCGGCTCGCCGGCCTGCCGGCCCTCGCGGCGGACCGGCGCGAGCTGACGCGACGCCTCGCCAAGCGCTCCCGCCTCGCAGACTGCCGCACATGCCCGTTCGTCTATGTGTGTCCTCACTGCCCCGCGGCCGCGGCGTGCGAGATCGGCCCTTCTGATCCGGACCTCGTACCGGCCCCCGTCTGCGCCCTGACGCGGGCCGCGGCCCGCGCGCGGAAGTCTCTCGCCAGCCGATAGCCGGACGTGGCGTTCCCGCGGCCCGCGGCACAGGGATCGCGGCGGCGGGGGTGCCGGTGGAGAATCGGGAGCAGGGAGGCCTCCATGGACACCGTCGTCTACTCGCTCGTCCCCCCGCCGGGCAAGGCGTCCGCCGCGATCTGGATCCCGCTCGTCCTGATGGCCGTCGTCTTCGTCGTCGTCGGGTTCTTCGTGGTGAAGTCGGTCGTCGGCGCGAAGACCTCCACGTTCACGCTCTCCCCCGCGGGGCTGACGATCGAGGGCGACCTCTGGGGCCGGACGGTGCCCGTTTCCCAGCTGCGCGGAGCCGAGGCCCGCGTCGTCGACCTCTCCGCCGAGCCGCCGCTCGTCCCGAAGCGCCGCACCGCCGGCACCGGCCTCCCGGGGTACCGCAGCGGCTGGTGGCGGCTCGCCAACGGCGAGAAGGCGCTCCTCTACGTGACGTCTATGGACCGCGTCGTCTTCGTCCCGACGACCGACGGCTACTGCATCCTCCTCTCCGCCACCGAACCCGAGCGCTTCGTCGAGCACCTGAAGCGCGTGGCGCCCGCCGGCTGAGCGCCTCCGGCCGCGAGCCGGCCCCCACAGAGTCCTTCCCGGTTTCCCGCAGGAATCTCCCGGTCCCTTCCCTGACGCGCCTCAGGCCGGCGCCCGCGCGCCGCAGCACCTTCCAGACCAGAGCTCGCTGACGCAGCCCCTCCCAGCTCGGGCCGCGGGGCGGGCCGGGAAGGAGAGCCGCGATGCGCGAGCCCGTGCGAGGTGTGTCCCGAGCATTCCTCCTCGCCGCTTTCCTCGCACCGTGCCTGTCGGCGCCTGCCCCGACCGGCTTGTCTCAGGAGGGGTCCGACGCTCACGTCGACCCGCGCCTCGGCCGCCTCGTGGAGGAGACCGTGCGGCGCGCCTCCCGCCGGCTCGCCGATCCCGGATGCGCTCAGCTCCTCTTCGACTTCGACGACCTGCGAACGGGACGCCCCCTCGCAGAGACGCTCGCCGCCTCCGGGCGTTCTCCCGGGAACCTCCTGGGCACGCTCCGCTTCTACGACGGCGATCTCATGGTGCAGTGCCGCTGGCGGGACGCGTGGGCCTGGGTCGCCGTCGGCACGGACGCCGTCTTCGTCTGCCGGAGCCGTTTCGTGAAGCTCGCCACGAAGAACGAGAAGCTCGCCATGAACATCCTCGTTCACGAGGCTCTCCACACGCTCGGCCTCGGCGAGAACCCTCCGTCTTCAGAGGAGATCACGGCGGCCGTCGTCCGCCGGTGCGGCCGCTGAGTGGAGGAAGGGCCCGCCCCCGACCCCAGCCGCACACGCTCTCCACCGGCGCTCGCATCCCATCTTTTTCCCCGGTCTCTCCCCGGAATCTCCCAGCTCCCTCCCCGGCGCCGCTCAGGCTTCGCAAGGGCGCTCTGGAACACCTTTCCCTCCGAAGCCAAACGAAGACGAAGGCCCCGGAAGCGAGACGAGAGGGAAAGGAGGCTCCCCGTGCGCAAGCGAGTGCTAGGTGTGTTCCGGGCCGCCCCCTTCGCATTCTTCCTCGCGCTCGTTCTGGGCGCCTACACGCCTCCCGTCGCCGCCGGAGACGCCTCGCTCCCTCTCGTCGCCGAGCGCCTCGGCCCGGTCGTGAGACGCACGGTCGAGCGGGCCGCGCTGCGATTCGCGGATCCCGGCTGCGCGCTGCTCCTCCACGATTTCGACGACGAGCGCACGGGGCGTCCACTGGCCGAGACCCTCGCCGCGTCCGGCAGGACGCCGTCGGGGTTCCTGGCCTCTCTCCGCTTCGTGGACGCCGACCACATGGTCCAGTGCCGCTACCGGCCGGCCTGGGCGTGGATTCCCGTCGGCGGCGACGTGGTCTTCGTCTGCAGGAGCCGGTTCCTGGCCCTCGCCCGGAAAGACGAGTGGCTCGCGGGGAACATCCTCGTCCACGAGACGCTCCACTCCCTCGGCCTCGGCGAGAACCCGCCCTCCTCCGAGGCGATCACCGCCGCCGTCGTCCGCCGCTGCGGGCGCTGAGGACCAGGGTTCAGCTTCCGGATCGCGTCGGCGTCGAGGGGCTGGCGGCGAAGTAGCGATAGACGACGCGGACGCAGCCGAGGACGACCTCGTCCCCGTCCTGGAGGGCGACGGGCGCCTCCACGCGCACTCCGCCCACGAGCGTGCCGTTCCGGCTCCCGAGGTCGACGACCTCCGCCCGGTCCCCGTCCACGGTGACGCGCGCGTGGGCCCGGGAGACCGAGTCGTGCCCGAGCCAGACGTTCGCCTCCTTCACCCGCCCGAGGACGTTCGGCCCCTCCGCGAGCGGAAAGGTCTGCGTCCCCCAGACCAGGAGGTGACGCCTCTCGTTCGAAGGCCCCTTCTCCTCGCGGACCGGGGCGTCGAACGCGTAGCCGAAGCCGTGGACGGTCCTTATCAGTGCGTTCGGTCCGTGCCCGTCGCCGAGCGCCTTCCGGATCTCCTTGACGAGGGAGTCGATGTTCCCCTCGGTGACGAAGACTCCCGGCCAGAGGGCCTCCTGGATCGCGAGGCGAGAGACGGCGGCCGGCCTTCTCTCGACGAGGAGCCCGAGAAGCGCGAAGGCCTTGGGCGTCAGGTGCACCGGCTGCCCCGACCGGAGGACGAGGCGCGCCTCGCCGTCGAAGGTCACGTCGGCGAAGCAGGCCCTCACGCGTCAGCTCCCCGGCGCCGCCGCGAGGATCCGGTAGGTGAGCCGGATCTCCCCGACCCTGATCTCGTCGCCGTCCTCGAGGACGACCCTCCCGTGGACGGCTTCCGCGCCGCGGAACGTTGAACCGCTCGCGGCGAGGTCCTCCAGCTCGGCCTGGTCGTCCGTCACCACGATCCGGGCGTGCTCGTGTGCGACCGACGGGTGTCCGAGGCGCACCGTCGCCGCGCGCTCCCGCCCCAGGAGGTTCCCTCCCTGGGAGAGCTCGACGTGCTGCAGCCCGCGCACGAGGACGTGCCTCGGAGCCGCGGGGGTCGAGTGCGCGTCGCCGTCGAAGGCATAGCCGTAGCCGTGGACCGTCCGGACCCAGGCCTGCCCCCCGGGCCCCGCCCCGAGGACGTGCCGAAGCTCGCTCACGATCGAGGCCAGGTTCCCGGCGGCCGCGGCGTTGCCGGGCCAGAGCTCCTCGAGGATCGCCTCGCGGGCGACGACGCCAGGCCTCCTCCGGAGAAGGAGGGTGAGGAGCTGAAAGGCCTTCGGGGAAAGGTGCAGCGACGAGGCCCCCCGGTGGAGCAGCCGCCGGCGGCTGTCGAAGGACAGACCGCCGAACCGCAGCTTCATGCCGGAGTCTTCTCCGGCTACGCCGACTCCCATCGCGAGATCCACATCCTCAAAGCAAGTCTGGCGCTCTGACGAAGAAACGGAAAGGCCCGGACGCCGGAACCAGCGAATTCCGAGACGAACGCAAGGAGGCCGACCCGGCGCTGCGCATGGCGGCGCCGGCTAGATCGCGCTCTGGGTCGAGACTTCCGTCGAGCCCGCGCGGTAGACGAGGACGACGGTGCCCATCCGGATCTCGTCACCGTCCGCGAGTGGCACGCGGCCCCGTACGGTCTCGCTGCCGCGGAGAGTGCCATTGCGGCTCCCTAGGTCCTCGATCGTCGCGACGGCCCCCTCGACCGTGATCCGGGCGTGCTCGCGGGAAACGGACGGGTGGCCGATCCAGACGTCGGCCGTCCGTTCGCGGCCGACGACGTTCGGCCCCTCCGCGAGGCCGATCTCGTGGCTTCCCCACAGGACGACGTGCCGGAAGGCTCCCGACTCCTCCTTCGTCATCTCACGGACCTGGGCTTCGAAAGCGTAGCCGAACCCGTGGACGGTCCTCACGAACTCCGGCTCCTTCGCGCGGTCGCCGAGGGAGTTGCGCACCTCGTTGACGAGCGCGGGGAGGTTCGTCTCCGAAACGAATGTCCGGGGCCAGAGGACCTCCTGGATCTCCGCCTTCGAGACCGCGTCCGGGCGGCGGGAGAGGAGGAGCTCGAGGAGCTGGAACCCTTTCGGCGACAGGTGGACGACATCGGGGCCCCGGAGGAGAAGGCGCCGTCCCCCGTCGAAGGTCACGTCTCCAAAGCGCAGCCGCATGTCACCCTTCCGTCCTGTGAGGAGAGTCTACCGGGGTTCTCTGTGCGAGGCGACTGCACGGACCCGCAAGTGCGCGAAATCCGGCAGGACGACGTCGGGGCTCGCCCCGCATCCGTGATCCCCGCGGGCTCCGAGAGGTACGCAAAAGCCTTCGGATGTTCTTGGATTGACGACGAGACGCCTCTTCGACTTGCCCGAACGCGAGCGCGGGGGGTAAATTGACGCATCGGTCTCTTCACGGCGCGGGGTCTCGACGCGAGCATGGCCGTGCCGATTCGGAGGTGGCGAGTTGCCGCTCGCTCCGGGCCAGGAGCTTGGGCCGTACGTCGTGCTGGCCCCCATCGCAACCGGAGGGATGGGCCTCGTCTACCGCGCGCGGGACCGGAAGCTCGACCGGGACGTCGCGTTGAAGGTCCTGCCGGACGGCCTGGCCTCGCACCCGCAGGCCCTCGCGCTCTTCGAGTCGGAGGCCAAGGCCGTCGCCGCCCTCTCCCACCCGGGCATCGTCGCCATCCACGACTTCGGCCGGATCGCCGGGACGACGTTCGCCGTCACCGAGCTCCTCGAGGGAGAGACTCTCCGGGCCGTGATCACGAGGGGCCCGCTGGCCCCGGCCAGGGCGCTCGAGGTGGCCGCCCACGTCGCCGACGCACTGGCAGCGGCCCACGAAAGCTGCCTCGTCCACCGCGACCTGAAGCCGGAGAACATATTTCTCACGCGCGACGGCCGCGTGAAGATTCTCGATTTCGGCCTTGCCGTCCGTTCGGTTCCGCTCTCCGCGCGGGGGGAGCCGGCCGACGTGCCGACCGACCCCCTGACCGACCCGTCGCGGGGGACACCCGGCACGCCGGCCTACATGTCGCCCGAGCAGGCGCGCGGACTCACGGTCGACGCCGCCTCCGACCAGTTCGCCCTCGGCGCCGTCCTCTACGAGATGCTCTCCGGGGCCCGCCCGTTCCCGGGCTCGTCCCCCGCAGAGGTCCTCTCGTCCATCCTGCGCGACGAGCCCGCATCCCTGGCGGAACGCGTCCCCGGGCTTCCCGATGCCGTCCGCTGGGTCGTCGAACGCTGCCTCCGGAAGCGGCCGGAGGAGCGCTACGCTTCGACTCTCGACCTGGCCCGCGACCTCGCGGCCTGCGCCACCCGGTATCGCGACGGCTCCTTCACGCCGAGGCCGAAGGCGGCGCGGCCCGCCCGCCCGGCCCGGTTCTGGGCGGGCGCTGCGTCCACCGCGGCGCTCCTCCTCGCCGCGACGTTCGCGGGCCGCCAGGCGGCCATCGGCTGGCCCTCCGCCAGCTACCAGTCGCTCCTCGCGGGCCGGGAATTCGTGCGGCTGACCGACCGCAGCATGGACGCGCTGACGCCCGCCCTCTCACCCGACGGGCACAAGGTCGCCTTCGTGAGGCGTCTCTCCCCTACGAACACGGACGTCTTCGTGAAGAACGTGGCCGGCGGAGAGTGCGTCGACGTCACGGGCGATCACGCCGGCGAGGACCGCGAGCCGGCCTTCTCCGCCGACGGGTCGCTCCTCGCCTTCCGATCCGAGAGGGACGGCGGCGGGCTCTTCGTCGTGGACGCGGAGGGCGGCGCCCCGAGGCGCCTCACGGCGTTCGGGCACGACCCCGCCTTCTTCCCCGACGGACGGCTCCTCGCCTTCGCGACGACCGCCACCCGGACGCCCTACGCCCGGCTGGGGGCGCGGAGCGCGCTCTGGACCGTCGACACGGCCACGGGCGTCACGACGCTCCTCCACGCGGGAGACGCGATGCAGCCCGCCGTCTCCCCGAACGGCCTGCGCATCGCGTTCTGGACGCTCCGGGACGGAGGCTCGCAGCGCGACCTCGCGACGATCGCGGTCTCCCCGGGGAATCCTCCCGCCCCGCCGGTCCTCGTCACCGACGACCCCGCCTACGACTGGAGCCCGTTCTGGTCGGACGACGGTCGCTACCTCTGCTTCGGGTCGGACCGCGGGGGGACGATGAACCTCTGGCGCGTGAGGGTGGACGAGGAGAGCGGAGAGCCCCTCGGCCTGCCGGAACCTCTCACCGTCCCGGCCCGAAGCGCCGGCCCCTTCCGAGGGAGCGCCGACGGGCATTCGGTCGTCTACCAGGCCGGGACGTCGGGCTTCGACCTCGAGCGGGTGCCCCTCGACGACCGGGGCTTCCCGTCCGGAGCAGCGACGTCTCTCCTCATCGACCAGGAGGGGATGGGCGAGCCGCGGATCTCCCCCGCCGGGGACCTCCTCGCCTTCTCCACCTGGCGTGCCGGCGAGGACCTCTGGGTCGTCGGCACCGACGGGCGGGGCCTCCGCAAGGTCACCTCGGGCCGCTTCCGCGACCGCTCGCCCGGCTTCTCGGCCGACGGCAGGTCTCTCGTCTTTCACTCCGACCGCTCGGGGAAGTTCGAGCTCTGGCGGGTCCGGCTGGACGGCGGCGGTCTCGCGCCCCTCGCCCGCCTCGAGGGCCTCCACCCGTTCCGCGCGCTCGCCTCTCCCGACGGGCGGCTCCTCGCCGTGAACAACAGCCGGACGGGAGTCATCCTCCTCCCCGCGGATCACCCGCCCGCGGCCCGGTGGCCCTCCCCGCTGCCTCCACCCGGGGACGGACTCCGCTTCGAGCTGACGTCGTTCTCTCCCGACGGCCGCGTCGCTGCCGGGCACGCGATCTCGGGAGACGAGCGCTACGCCGGCGTCTGGCTGTACGACCTCGAATCCCGGCGCTACGAGCGGCTGACCGACCGAGGCTCCTCGCCGCAGCTCGTCCGGGGCGGGAGGAGGCTCTACTTCCTCCGCCAGACGTCCCTCTTCGAGCCCGCGACGGTGGCCTTCCTCGACCTCGACACGCGGCAGACTCACGAGCTCCTCCCCGCCGGCGCCGACATCTCCGTCGTCGCGTTCGCCGCCGCCCCCGACGGCTCCGCGCTCTACCTCGTCCGGGAGAGGAGCCGCAACGACATCTGGCTCGTGCGGATGCCCTGACCCCTCGCCCCGCTCCTTTCAGCGCCGGAACGCCTCCACGAGGGCGTCCATCCGCTCTCCGCCCCGCAGGAGCCGCACCCTCTCGAACCCCGCCGCGGCGAGCCAGGCGGACATTTCCTCGAGCGTGAACGTCCCACCCGCCTCGGTGCCCAGGAGCATGTTCACGGCGAAGAGCGCGCCGGCGCGGGGCGCGGTCCGGTCGGGCGACATCACGTGGTCGCGGATCACGACCCGGCCCCCGGGGACGAGCGCGTCGTGCACCTTGCGAAAAAGCGCGACGTTCTCGGCCGGCCCCAGCATGTGGACGATGGCCGAGACGAAGGCGAGGTCGTGCCCGCCGGGCAGAGGGTCGGCCCGGAGATCGCCCGCCACGAGGTCGAACCGGTCGAGGAGCCCCGCGGCGACGATCCTCTCCCTCGCCATCTCCACGACGGCCGGAAGGTCGAAGACAGTCGCGCGAAGGCCCGGCACGGCCCGCACGAACGCGAGCGTGTAGGTCGCGGGCCCCGCCCCCACGTCGAGGAGGCGACGCGCCTCGCCGGGCGCGACCGCCGCGACGAGGCCGTCGGCCTGCGGCGCGGCGATGACGTGCATGGCGCCAATGAACGAGCGGGTCCAGGAGTCCCGATCGCCGGGCTCGGGCCTCGACCCCGCCACCCGTTCCGTCAGGCGCGACCAGCGGTCCCAGACGCCCAGCGAGTAGCGGGCCAGCGGGAGGAGGCTCCTCTCCCCTTCTTCCGTGAGAAACGGCGCCAGGTCGGCGTTCGTTCTCCAGCGCCCCTCCTCCTTCTCGAGGAGGCCCATCGCCGCGACCGCGTCGAGGAGGATCTCCATCGCCCTCGGGTCCGCCCCGCGGGCCGCGGCCACCTCGGCGAGCGACAGAGGCCGCCCGTCGAGAAGCGTGAAGAGGTCGAGCTCGGCCGCCGTCGGGAAGACGCGCGACTCCATGAAGCTCCGGGCCAGGGCGGTGAGCGACTCGGGAGTGTGCACCCCCGATGGTAACGGGGTCAGGTCTTGATTTTCCATTCTACGGCGCGGCCTCCCGTCCGCTCACCGCGCGTCATACCCGCCCCGCTCGACCCGGCGGCCTGCCGCGCCGCCTCCGATAACATCCACGCGTGGAGATCGAAGGCCTTCCGGGCGCGCAGCTGATCGAACAGGGCCTGGCGGACCTGGCCCGGGGGGAGGAGTCCGTCCCCTCGCTTCTCGTCTCGATCGGCTTCCCGCGCCTGCGCCTCCTCGGCTTCGACGTGTCGTCGCCCCTGCCCGACGCCGAGCGGAGACTCTACCGGCTCCTGGAGAAGGACGGCGCCGACTCGGCGCACGGCCGCTACAACGCCCTCGTCCGGACGCTCGTCAGCTTCGAGCGCGCCGCGGCCGTGAGGCGGCGTGCGGCGTGACGTCGACGCGGAACGCCTCGGCGCGTTCCTGAAGGCTCTCGGCGCCGCGGCCCGAGGGGAGGCCACGGTCTATCTCGTCGGCGGGGCGACGGCCGTCCTCCACGGGTGGAGAACCGGCACGATCGACGTCGACCTGAAGCTGGAGCCTGACCGGGACGAGCTCCTGCACGCCCTCCCGCGCCTCAAGGAGGAGCTGGAGATGAACGTCGAGCTCGCCTCGCCTGACGGGTTCCTCCCCGAGCTTCCGGGATGGCGCGACAGGAGCCCCTTCGTCGCGCGCGAGGGCCTCGTGACCTTCCGGCACTACGACCTCTACTCCCAGGCGCTCGCGAAGCTGGAACGGGGCCACGTCCGCGACCTTGCCGACGTGGCGGCGATGCTCGACCGCGGCCTGGTCGAGCCGGGCCGCCTCCGCGACCTCCACGCTGCGATCGAGCCTCTCCTCTACCGCTTCCCGGCCGTCGACCCCCCGACCCTTCGCGCCGCGCTCGAGGCGGCGCTCGCGGGGCGACAGGCCTCGAGCGGAGGCTGACGATCCTCTCCGCGACCCGGGTCGTCGACCTGCCGCGGCGGATTCCGGCTCCTCCCCGGCAACGCCGGACGTAGACTGGTCCGAGAAGACCCGGTTTACGGTTCGCGGTTCGTTCGCAGCGAGGCGTCGATGAGCTTGACGGTTGGCGCCCGCCTTGGCCCGTACGAGGTTCTCGCCCCGCTCGGCGCGGGCGGGATGGGCGAGGTCTTCCGCGCCCGCGACACCCGCCTCTGGCGCGACGTGGCGATCAAGGTCCTCCCCGACCACCTCGCGGGCGACCCGAAGGCCCTCGCCCGATTCGAAGCCGAGGCCCGCGCCGTCGCCGCCCTCTCAAACCCCCACATCCTCGCCATCCACGACTTCGGCCGCATCGACGGCACCTCTTTCGCCGTCACCGAGCTGCTGGAGGGCGAGACCCTCCGCGCGCTCCTCCTCCGCGGCACCGTCCCGCCCCGGCGCGCCCTCGAGATCGCCCGCTCCCTCGCCGACGCCCTCGCCGCCGCGCACGCGAGGGGCATCGTCCACCGCGACCTCAAGCCCGAGAACGTCTTCCTCACACGCGACGGCCTCGTCAAGCTCCTCGACTTCGGCCTCGCTCGCCACTCCGTCGCCACCCTCTCCCCCGAGGAGACCCACTCCCCCACCGCCCCCGTCCTCACCGATGCCGGCGCCGTCCTCGGCACCGTCGCCTACATGTCCCCCGAGCAGGCGCGCGGCCTCCCCGCAGACCACCGCTCCGACCAGTTCTCCCTCGGCGTCCTCCTCTACGAAATGCTCTCCGGCCGCCGCCCCTTCCGCGGCGACTCCGCCGCCGAGACCCTCACCGCCATCATCCGCGAGGAGCCCGAGCCGCTGTCGACCGTGTCGCCGGCGGTCCCGGCCCCGGTCCGATGGCTCGTCGAGCGCTGTCTCGCCAAGGAGCCCGAGGGGCGCTACGACTCCACCCGTGACCTCGCGCGGGAGATCTCGTCGTGCGCCGCGCACCTCTCCGAAAGAGACCTCTCGACCGCGACGACCGGCCCCGCGGCCCCCGTCGCGCCGCGCCGGCATCGCCTCTTCGTCACCGGCCTCCTCGCCGCGGCCCTCGCCGCCTCCGTCCTCGCGACGGCCCTCGTGACGACCCGGCTCGTCGAGGAGTCGACCCGTGCGTCCACCCCCGTGGCCCGCCTCGAGCTCCGGCTGCCGGAGGGGCAGTTCCTGTCGCAGAACCGGCAGCCGTTCGCCCTCTCCCCGGACGGCCGGCTCGTCGTCTATTCCGCCTGGACCTGGAAGACGCCATTCGCCTATTCCGCCCCGACCTCGAAGACGGAGTTCGCCGAGGCGTCCCCCCCGCAGCTCTTCCTTCGTCCCATCGACAGCTTCGAGGCCCGGCCGATTCCGGGCACCGAAGGAGGAATTCACCCCGTCTTCTCCCCGGACGGACGGCACGTCGCGTTCGTCACGGCTTCCGAGGAGGGCGGCTTTCTGAAAAGAGTGCCCGTCGGGGGCGGCCCGGTCTCCACGATCTGCCCGAGCCGCCTGCCGTTCGGGATGGTCTGGGCTCCCGACGGACACATCCTCTTCGCGGAGGAGAGGGGGCCCCTGAAGCGGGTCCACGCCGCGGGCGGCACGCCCGAGGCGATCACGACCCTTGACGCCGCCGGAGCCGAGGTCAGCCACCGCCTCCCCCACCTCCTCGAGGACGGGCGCACCGTCCTCTACACGTCGTTGCGGTGGGCCACGATGGGCACCTGGAAGCACGCGCGCGTCTACGCCTGGCGCCCGGGCGAGACGGGGCGGAGCCTCGTGGCCGAATGGGCCGCCGACGGCCGCCAGGCGCCCCCGGGGCACGTCGTCTTCGCGCGGGAGGGACGGCTCTTCGCCGTGCCCTTCGACGCGAGGACCCTGCGGCCGGAAGGCCCTCCGGTCTCGATCCTCGAGGGGGTCGCCCACTCGATCTTCAACCCAGGCTCCTCCACGGAGATCGGCGCCGCGATGGTCGACCTCTCCGGGGACCGGGCGTTCGCCTGGGTCCCGGGCTCCGTGACGCCCGAGCGCCGGAGCTCCCTTGCCTGGATCGACGGGTCCGGCCGGGAAAGTCCCGTCGACGTCCCGAAGGGACAAATCTGCGGCGCCCGGCTCTCGCCGGACGGCGAGCGGATCGTCGCTGGTTACGTCTATCCGGGGAGACAGCTGGAGGTCCTCAGTCTGTCTCGCGGGGCTCGCCGAAGCGTCACCACCGGGATGGCACCGACGTTCGCGATCTGGGGACCGGGAGAGGGCGAGGTCACATTCAAGTCCAGACACGAGGGGCCCGGGCGGATCTACGTCCGGAAGATCGACGCCGGGCCCGACGAGGTCGAGGCCCTGGGCACGGGCCCGAACGATTCCTACCCCGGGTCCTGGTCACGCGACGGCACAGCCCTCGCCTTCGTCAGCGGCACCGAGAAGACCCACGCCGACATCTGGCTCCTGGAGAGGGGGAAGGGCCTGCGCCCCGTCGCCGCGAGCCGCGCCGTCGAGACCCACCCCGACATCTCCCCGGACGGCCGCTGGCTCGCCTTCCACATGTCGGACACCGGCCTTGGGGGAGACGTCTTCGTGAAGCCCCTGGCGGGCGAGGGCCCGTTGCGGCAGGTTTCCGTCGGGGGCGGCATCGCGCCCCTCTGGGCGCGAGACGGCGCCGCGATCCTCTACTGGAAGTGGCCCTCGACCGGAGGACCCGACGCCCTGTTCCGCGTCCGCGTGACCCCGTCCGCTGCCGGGCTCTCGTTTGGCCGACCGGAGAGGCTCCTGGAGGCGCCCGCCGTCGGCCGCGCTTCTCCGGTCAACGCCTGGGACGTCGCACCGGACGGCCGCGTCCTCATCGTGAAGCTGATGGGCCCCCCCGACTCCCGTGCCTGGCTCGAGACGACCCTGAAAGACCGCATCCGCGTCGACCTCGGCGGCCTCTCCGCGTTCATCGAGGAGGCCGGGAGGGCGCGCTGAGGCGACGCCGCCCGCCGGGACCCACCGGCGAAAGGCTGCGTGCCGCTTGCATCGCGACAGGCTGCCATATATGGTTGCCACATGAGCGGGACCCTGAAGACGACCGTCTACCTGGACGCGGCCTCCTACGAGGCCATCAAGGGAGTCGCCCGCGAGCGAGGCATCCCCTCGGCCGAGGTCGTTCGGGAGGCCGTCGCCGAGTACGCGCGTCGCCACGCCCGCAGACGAAAGGTCCGTTCCGTCGGCGCGTTCCGGAGCGGGAAAGGCAACCTGTCGGAGAGAGCGGACGAGCTCCTCTCGGGAATGGGACGATCCCGTTGATCCTGGCCGACACGGGAGCCGTCGTCGCTCTCGTCGATGCGGACGACCGGCACCACGAGGAACTGCGGGAAGTGTGGGAAGCCGATCCGGCGGCGTGGATCCTTCCGTGGGCCATCCTGCCCGAGGTGGATTACCTCCTCGCGTCGCAGCTCGGCGCGGCGGCCGAAGAGGCCTTCCTCGCGGACGTGGCCGACGGGGCGTTCCGGGTCGCGTGGGGCGACGAGCGGGATCTCGCCGCCGCCCGAAGGATCGCGCAGCGCCACCGTTCCCTTAGGCTCGGCCTCGTCGACGCCGTCGTCATCGCGATGGCCGAGAGGCTCGGCGCAGCCGCGATCGCCACCCTCGACCTCCGCCACTTCGGAGCCGTCAAGATCAAGGGATCCCCCCGCCTCTACCCGCGCGACCTGTAGCCCGGGGGCTGAAGGCCGACATGTGGCTAGGGTCAGGTCTTGATTTTAGATTATAGCGGCCGGTAAGCCCCGCTGCGCCTTACGCCCGCCGCGACGTCGCCGCGAGCGCGATGCCGCCGAGGATCGCCGCGGCCGAGAGCGCGAGCCGGAGGGTGACGTCCTCGCCGAGGAGGAGGACGCCCCCGAGTGCCGCGAGCGGCGGGACCGAGAGCTGGACGAGGGCGGCCTGGGTGGACGAGAGGCCGCGCAGCGCCGCGTACCAGACCGCGTAGCCGAGGCCCGAGGCGAGCGCTCCCGACGCGACGGCGAGACCGAGGCCGGGAGCGGAAAGCTTCGGGGCCCCGAAGCCGGCCGACGCGAGGCTCACGAGGAGGGCGAGCGGCACAGCCGTGGCGAAGTGGGTCGCGTTCGCCGCGAGCGGGTCGCCGCGGGAGGAGCGCCCGAGGAGCGAGTAGACGCCCCAGGCGACGCCGGCGCCGACCATCAGGAGCGCGCCCCCCGGGTCGCCCTGCCTCAGGCCGGGGAGGGTGAGGGCGACGAGCCCTCCGAAGGAGAGGACGATCCCCGCCCACTCGGCGCGGCCCGGCCTCTCTCCGGCGGCCAGCCCCCGCCCGACCATCGTCACTTGCACGGCGCCGAAGAGGAGGAGCGCCCCCAGCGCCGCCGGGATTCGCGTGTAGGCCAGCGAGAAGGCGAGCGCGTAGACGAAGAGGGCCGCCGCGGCCCTGAGGTCCCGCGCCACCCGGGCGGCCGGGCGCGTCAGGCGGACGAGGAGGGCGAGGACCAGGGCCCCGGAGAGGAGCCGGACGCTCGTGAAGGTCGCCGCGTCGACGAGCCCGGGGCCGAGCGCGGCGCGGCAGAGGAGCGAGTTCGCGGCGAAGGCGGCCATCGCCGCCGCCGTCAGGCCGAGGGTCCGGGGCGTCATCGTCGGGACTCTACCGGGAAGTGCCGTCCCCTCCCCTCCGCCGACCGCCCGGCCACGCGTCCGGGCCTCCCCCCCCGTCGCCGCGCCGGTTCCCGGCCCACACCCCCGGTTGAGACGAGATCCCATCCGAGTGGACCCGGAATCCGTAGTCGAGGCGAGGTGAACGCAGCCATGAAACCCTCCCGCTCGCTTCTCGTTTCCTGGCTCCTGGGCGCCACGGTCGTCGCCGTCGTCACGTTCTCGTTCGAGGCCCTCTCCGCGCGCGAGCTCGCGGCGGCGCGAGGACCGGAGACCGCAGCGGCCTCCTCCGTCGTCAATGCAGCCGCCCCGGCCTGCCCCGCGGCGACGCAGGCAGCCCGTTGCCCGGCCACCGGCGCCACTACCCATTCGGCAGCCGCGGCAGTCCGCTGCCCCGTCGGCGCCACCGCCGGCTCCCCGACCCCGTCCGCCCGCTGCCCCGTGTCGGGCGCCACCGCCGCTCCTGCCTCCCCGTCCGGCCGCTGCCCGGCCGGCGGCGACGCCTCCGGCCTCCTCAAGACCGGCCTTCGCGTCTGACGTTTCGCCGCGGGGGAGTCTTCCTCCTCCTCCCCCGCCTATGATCCCTTCCGGCCGCCCTCCCGGGCGGCCGGAAAGGGATCGCATGCGCCTTCGCTCCGCCGCGCCGTCCTTCCTCGTCGTACTCGCCCTCCTCGCCGCGGCCGCGGCCCCCGCCGCCCCCGCCGCCGGACCCACGAAGATGCTGACGCAGCCGACCCTCTCGGCCGACCGCGTCGCTTTCGTCTACGGGAACGACCTCTGGACGAGCCGCCTCGACGGGTCGGGCGTCGCGCGGATCACCTCAGGCCCCGGGATCAAGACCAGCCCGGCCTTCAGCCCCGACGGCTCGCTCCTCGCGTTCACGGCCGACCTCGACGGGAACCTCGACGTCTTCGTCGTGCCGGCCGCGGGCGGGGTGCCGAAGCGCCTCACCTGGCATCCGTCGCGCGACACCGTCCAGGGCTTCACGCCCGACGGAAAGGCCGTCCTCTTCTCCTCGCCGCGAGAAGCGTTCAGCAACCGCCACGACCAGCTCTACACGGTGCCGGTCGAGGGGGGCGCCGTCACGAAGCTCCCGATCCCGCACGCGGCCCGGGCGGTCTTCTCGCCCGACGGCAGGACGATCGCCTACACGCCGAACGCGCCGCGTCACCTCCAGTGGAAGCGCTACCGCGGCGGCACGGTCTCGCGGATCTGGCTCTACGACGTCGCGACGCACGCCGTCGTGAAGGTCCCCCAGCCCGAGGGGCGCTGCAACGACCTGAACCCGACGTGGGTCGGAGACACGCTCTACCTCACATCCGACCGCGACGGCGAGTTCAACGTCTACGCGTTCGACGCGAAGTCGAAGTCGCTCGTGAAGGTCACCTCCCACGACGACTTTCCCGTCCTCCACGCCGCCTCGGCGGGCCGGCAGATCGTCTACGAGCAGGCGGGGCGCCTCCACCTCCTCGACCCGGCGACGAAGAAGGCCGCGACACTCCCGATCACCGTGAACGCCGACCTCCTCGAGACGCGTCCGCGCTGGGCCAAGGGCGCGAAGTGGGTGCGCGACGCGTCGATCTCCCCCTCCGGCGCCCGCGTCGCGCTCGAGTTCCGGGGCGAGATCGTGACCGTCCCCGCCGAGAAGGGGGACCCGCGTCACCTCACCGCCACTCCCGGCGCGCACGAGCGCGGCCCCGCCTGGTCGCCCGACGGCAGGTCCATCGCGTACCTCTCCGACGAGGGCGGCGAGTACGGGCTCGTCGTCGCCCCGCAGGACGGGAAGGGAGCGTCGAAGCGGATCAAGGTCCCCGGCTCCGGCTTCTACGACCGGCTCGCCTGGTCGCCCGACTCGAAGAAGATCGCCCTCACCGACAACTCCTGGACCCTCTGGGTCGTCGACCTCGCCACGGGCCAGTCGGCGAAGGTCGCCTCCGAGCGTCTCTACGCCCCGCAGAAGACGCTGAAGCCGAGCTGGTCTCCCGACTCCCGCTGGGTCGCCTACACCCTCGCCGGCCCGACGTACATCCGCTCCCTCCACGTCTACGACACCGTGGAAGCGAAGTCGTTCCCGCTGACCGACGGCCTCTCCGACGTCTCCGACCCGGTCTTCGACAAGGGCGGCAAGCTCATCTGGTTCCTCGCCTCGACGGACGCCGGCCCCGTGCGCAACTGGTTCTCCCTCATCAACCAGGACATGGACGTGACGCGCGCGATCTACGTCGCGACGCTGAAGGCGGGCACGCCGTCGCCGCTCGCCAAGGAGAGCGACGAGGAGAAGGGCGAGACCGCGAAGGACGCTTCGAAGGACGACCAGGAGAAAGGCGAAACGGCCGGCGCGAAGGCCGAGGCCGGCAAGGGCGCGAAGGACGCCAAGAAGGCCGAGCCGAAGAAGACCGAACCGGTCGTCATCGACCGCGAGGGCTTCTCCTTCCGGATCGTCGACGTCCCGGTGAAGCCGGCGGCGATCTCCTCCCTCTCTTCTCCCAACGCGGGCGAGATCTGGTTCCTCCGCGAGGCCGACGGGAAGACGGCCCTCCAGAAGTGGGACGCGAAGAGCCGAAAGGCCGAGACGATCGCCCCCGACGTCGACGACTACGAGGTCTCCTTCGACGGGAAGAAGCTCCTCACGCGCGCCGCGGAGAGCTGGAGCGTCGGCCCCGCCGGGAAGAAGGGCGACGGAAAGCCGGGCGACGGCGACGGGAAGCTGAAGCTCGACGCCGTCCAGGTGCGCGTCGACCCGCGCGCCGAGTGGCCGCAGATCCTGGACGAGGTCTGGCGGATCAACCGCGACTTCTTCTACGACCCGGGGATGCACGGGCGCGACTGGAAGGCGATGAAGGCGAAGTACGAGCCCTTCGTCCCGCACCTCTCTTCCCGGGCCGACCTGACGCGCCTCATTCAGTGGATGTGCAGCGAGCTGGCCGTCGGCCACCACCGCACCGGCGGCGGCGACGCCCTCGCCGACGCCACGCCGGTCCCCGGCGGCCTCCTCGGCGCCGACTACGAGGTCGCCAGCGGCCGCTACCGGTTCCGGAAGGTCTTCGGCGGCCTGAACTGGAACCCCGAGCTGCGCGCCCCGCTCTCCGAGCCCGGCGTCGAGGTGAAGGCGGGCGAGTACCTCCTCGCCGTGAACGGCAGGGACCTCGCGCCGCCGGAGAGCCTCTACGCGCGCTTCGAGGCGACCGCCGGGAAGATCGTCGAGATCACCGTCGGCCCGACCCCCGACGGCAAGGGCTCGCGCACCGTGAGCGTCGTCCCGGTGGCGAGCGAGGCCGCGCTGCGCAACCGCGACTGGGTCGAGGGGAACCTCGCGAAGGTCGAGAAGGCGACCGGCGGCCGCGTCGCCTACGTCTACGTCCCGAACACGGCCGGCCTCGGCCACACCTACTTCAAGCGCTACTTCTACCCGCAGGCGTGGAAGGACGCGATCATCGTCGACGAGCGCTTCAACGGCGGCGGGAGCGTGGCCGACTACTACATCGAGGCGCTCCGGCGCGAGCCGATCGCCTGGTGGGCGATGCGCTACGGCGACGACATGAAGACCCCGAGCGCCTCCATCCAGGGCCCGAAGGTGATGATCATCGACGAGACCGCCGGCTCGGGCGGCGACCTCCTGCCGTGGATGTTCCGGAAGTTCAAGGTGGGGACGCTCGTCGGCCAGGCCACCTGGGGCGGCCTCGTCGGCGTCCTCGGGTTCCCGGTCCTGATGGACGGCGCGCAGATCACCGCCCCGAACCTGGCGTTCTGGGCCCCCGAGGAGGGCTTCGGCGTCGAGAACGTCGGCGTCCCGCCCGACGTGGAGGTCGAGCAGACGCCGGCCGAGGTCATCGCCGGGAAGGACCCCCAGCTCGAGAAGGCGATCGAGATCGCCCTCGAGCAGCTGAAGAGGACGCCGCCTCAACAGCCGAAGCGGCCGCCGTTCCCGGTGCGGTAGGAGCCTCGAGGTGGAAGAGCCGACGATCGCGCCCGGGAAGCTCGACGAGTGGGCCCGCCTCCTCGTCACCCACTCCGTCGGCGGGGTGACGCCGGACGACCGGGTCATGATCAAGGGCGAGCGGATCGCCTGGCCGCTCATGGAGCGGATCGAGCGCGAGGTGATCGCCGCGGGGGGCATCCCCGACGTCTGCCTCGTCCCCCCGAACAACGAGCGGGGGAAGGTCTGGTCGGCGGCGATGGGGCGCGGGGCGACGGAGGCGCAGCTCGCCCGCGTCCCCGGCTGGCACCGCGACCGCTACGCCTCGATGACGAAGTACATCGAGGTCCTCGGCGCCGAGTCGCCCGCGAGCTGTGCGGGGCTCGAACGCGAGGCGGCCGCGGCGCTCGCGCGCGCCGACCGGCCGTTCGCCGACCTGCGCCTCTCGAAGCGCTGGGTCATCACGCTCTACCCGACGCCGGCCTACGCGGAGATGGAGGGCCTCCCGCTCGAGGAGTACGTCCGCTTCGTCGTCGACGCCTCCACCGTCGACCCGCGCCCGCTCCTGGAAGCCGAACGGCGCCTCGAGCCCCTCTTCGCGAACGGGAAGCGGATGGAGGTCGTCACGTTCCACCCGGTCGAGAAGCGCGAGCTGACGCTCGCGATGAGCCTCGCCGAGTCGATCCCGGTCCTCTCGCACGGCCTCCGCAACGTCCCCGACGGCGAGGTCTTCACGAGCCCCGACGCGGGTTCCGTCGAGGGGGAGATCTTCCTCGACCTTCCCGTCCTCAACGGCGGCGTCGACGTCTCGGGAATGCACCTCGTCTTCGAGGCGGGGCGGATCACCCGCTTCTCGGCGCTCGAGGGGGAGGCGCAGCTCGCCACGATCGTCGGGACCGACGACGGCGCCCGCCGCCTCGGCGAGGTCGCTCTCGGCATGAACCCCGGCCTCACGCGCGCGCTGAAGCACCCGCTCTTCGTCGAGAAGGTGGGCGGCACGCTCCACGTCGCCCTCGGCGCCAGCTACGAGACCTGCTACGAACGCGACCCGAAGGACCCCGCCGCGCGGGCGCGCCTCGAGGAGCTCGCGGCCCGCGGCGTCCTCAACCGCTCGGCCCAGCACGTCGACGTCGTCTGCGACTTCCGCCCCGGGGGGTGCGGGAGGCGCGTCGCCATCGACGGCCGCCCGGTCGTCGTCGAGGGTGGCCTCTGGGTCCCGGGGTGACGATTCTCCCCGGGAGCGGGGCGGAGTATCTTCGGAGAGGACGGAGGAGCGGCCAGCCATGACGCCTGCGGAAGTACGCAACAGCCTCATCACCGGCAACCGGGAGATGGACGAGGAGCACGCCCTCCAGCTCCAGCTCCTCCGGGAGCTGATGCAGAACCTCGAGACCGGAGACGGCCCGGCCGCCCTCGAGGTCTTCGAGCGCCTCGAACAGTTCACGAACGCGCACTTCCTGGCCGAGGAGCTCCTGATGAGGCTCCACTCCTACCCCGGCTACGAAGCCCACGGCGCCGAGCACGCGCAGTTCGTCGAGGAGCTGGGAGCCCTTCGCACACGGCTCGCCGGCGGGGAGGCCGCCGCGGTGAAGGAGGACGCGGACGCCTTCGCCCGCCGCCTCCTCGCGCACATCGCCACCGCTGACCACGCCCTCGGGGAATTCGAGCGCTCCGGAGGAGCGACGGCCGCCTGAGGCGGCGGGGGGCCGGGCGCCGGACCCGTCCGGTGGCAGGCGATCGCCGGACGCCGTGGGCCTCTTCGCCCGGCCCCTGGCGGTAGACTTCTCGGTTGCCGATACGGGAATCGAAAGTCGACCCACGACGGAGGCTTCACATGACGCTGCCGCGCTCCCTCACCTGCGCCGTCCTTCTCGCCGCAGCCCTCCCGGCGCTCGCCGGCGGGATGACGGACTTCAAGGGGTACGCGGACCCCGCCCTCTTCACCCGGATGCCGGGAGCCTTCCTCTCGGGGGCCGGCGCCTTCAAGGAGTCGGCGTTCGACGCGTACGAGTTCCCGGTGAGGAGCGGCACGAAGGTCGAGAAGGTCAGGGTCGAGGGGCGCAAGACCGTCTACACCTACTCGTTCGACCGGGCGGCGGGCCCGGTGCCGAGCGGCCTGCAGGTGAAGCGGAACTACCAGGCCGCGGCGAAACAGCTCGGCGGCGAGATCCTCAACGACTCCGACGCCGCCTACATGAACACGACGCTCCGCGTCTCGAAGGACGGGCGGGAGACGTGGGTCGAGGTCTACACCCGCGCCACGACCTACTACGTGACGATCGTCGAGCGGCAGGAGATGAAGCAGGACGTCGTCGCGAACGCCGACGCCCTGAAGGGCGGGCTCGCCCGGACGGGACACGTCGAGGTCCCCGGCATCTTCTTCGACTTCGGCAAGGCCGACGTGAAGCCCGAGTCGGAGCCCGCCCTGCGCGAGGTCGCGAAACTCCTCCAGGCCAGCCCCGGCCTGAAGGTCTGGGTCGTCGGCCACACCGACTCCGTCGGCTCCGCCGAGGGCAACGTCGCCCTCGCCTCCGGCCGGGCGGCCTCCGTCGCCGCGTGGCTCACCGGGAAGCTCTCCGTCGACGGGAAGCGGCTCGTTCCCCACGGTGTCGGCCCCTACGCCCCGGTCGCGTCGAACGCCACGGACGAGGGCCGGGCAAAGAACCGCCGCGTCGAGCTCGTCGAGATCCGGTAGGGCCCCGCGCCGGGCCGGATCGGCGCCCCGCGGGTTCCCGGCGCGGATGCCCTGCCGATCGGGCGGCCCGGGCCGACTCCTTTCCGGGTCCGGTCAGGTCGCGTCCGCCAGGACGCGGACGGCCGTCGGCAGGACGGCCTCGAGCCGGTGGCCGGGGAAGCGCGCCCGGAGGCGCTCGACGGCCTCGCCATTCCCGAGGCCGCTCGCCGCGGCCCGCCGGACCTCCTCCGCGGCGGCGTCGAACCACACGAGCTGGGCCTCGACGATTTCGTGCCCCCCCGGCGCGCCGTGCCCCGGCACGAACGTCGTCCCGGCCGGTTCGGCGAGCAGCTCCTCGAGGGCGCGCCGCCAGCCGTCGAGGTCGGCGTGCTCGAGGTTCGGGTGGTAGCCGTGGAAGGCGAGGTCCCCCGTGACCACGACGCCGAGGTCGGGGAGATCGACCCTCAGGTCGCCCGGTGTATGCGCCGGCCCGCAGGGCCTCACGACGGCGCGGACGCCGCCGACGGAGAGCTCGAGAGGCGCCGTCACGACGCGTGTCGGAACCGCGGGGACGGCGTCGGCGAAGAGCCACCTGAGCCCCGGCATCGTCTTCCGCTCCTCGAGGAGCGCCGGCTGCTCCGCCGCCATCCGCTCCGCCGCCACGGCGTGCGCGACGACCTGCGCGCATCGGGCCGCGAAGACGGAAGCGCCCACGGAGTGGTCGGAGTGGTGGTGCGTCGCGACGACGGTCTTCACCGGCAGGGCCCGGCGGGTGGCGAGGTGAAAGAAGACCTCGCGGGCGTAGGCGGGTGCCACGAGAGGATCGACGAGAAGAGTCTCCCCATCGCCCAGGACCGCCACGGCGTTCGCGCCCCAGCCCGAGCGGAGATCCTCGCCTCCCGTCGACCAGACGACGACCCTCTCGTTCACGACGGTCTCGTGGAGCGGCGCGAGGAGCGGCCGCGGCAGCTCGTCGACGAGGGCGTCGCCGAGCCAGGCTCGGGCCTCCCCTTCCGTCAGCCGCCGCAGCTCCTCTTCGTCCTCGCTCCCGTTCGCGAGGTACTCGTACCGCGACTCGTACGAGTAGAGCGTCCCGCAACGGGGGCAGAGCCAGGGGCACAGCCGCTCCTCGTCGCGCCCCGGCACGGCGAGCTCCACGAGCCGCCGGGCCGCGAGCGGGAGGGGCGTGTCGAACCCCTCCCGCCCTTCCTTGTAGAGGGACGTCTCGACCGGCCGGAGCGAGCGGCAGATCTCGCAGGCCGCGTGCGCCTCTTCCATGCCCCGATGCTACGACGCGCGGAGAGTTCCGGTCGGCCCGCCCCGGGCCTCAGGGAGTCATCAGCGTACAGGGCTCCGTCGGCGCGCCCGTCTCGTCGAAGCAGAGGAGCGTCCCGGCCGGGATCTCCTTCTCCCCCTGTTTGAACGGTTCCCCGAGCGTGCACTTCTTCAGCTTCCCGTTCTCGTGGAAGTAGTTCTCGCTCCCCTGGCAGGGGTAGCCCTGGATCGTCCGCGGACCGGCCGAGAGCTCGAGCCGGTTGAGCGCCCCGCTCGGGTAGAGAGTGATCCAGTCCCCGTCGCGGGCCTCGACGTCGCCGAAGCTCTTCGCGGCCGCGACGATTCCCCGCTTGAACTTCCCGTCCTCGTAGAGGGCGAGCGAGTCCTTCACGACGAGACCGTCGAACGTCGCCGTCCCGGCGATCTTGCACTCCTTGAGCGTGCCTCCCGGGTAGAGGACCAGGCTCCAGTTCACGCGGCAGGTGTACGGTCCGGTCACCCAGTCCTCTGCGAGGAGGCACTCCTTCAGCTTCCCGTCCGGGTGGTCGATCCGGGAACCGTCCTTGCAGACCGGGTCCGCCGGCGCGGGCGCCGCGGCGGCGGGCGCCGGGGCCGGCGCGGGAGCCTCCGGCTTCGCACAGGCGGCCGTGGCGAGCGCGACGAGCGCCGCCGAGGCGAAGCAAACGAGACGGGAGCGGGTCTTCATCGTTCGTCCTCCTTTCGTTCCGGCCGGCGGGAGAGCCTCCGATCCGTCGTCGCTTCGTCGCGTGTAGAATCGTCGTACTGACCGGCCGATCGGTAAGTATGTCACGGGACGGGCCGCGCGAATCCGGTCGATCCACCGACGCCCGGTCCTCCCGGACGAGCCACTCCCCCGAAGGAGAGCGACATGCGTACACGGAACCTCCTCCCGTTCCTCGTGATGGGCACGCTTCCGCTTCTCGGAGCCGAGCCCGATGCCGAGGGCTGCAAGGACCACCCGCTCTTCACGCGGATGACCGGGTACCGGATCGCGAGCTGCGAGACGAAGGAGTTCGACTCCTACGAGTTCCAGGCGGGCCCCGGGAAACCCGTGAAGGTCGAGGGCCGGCGCACCCAGATCGCCTACACGATTCGGGAAGGGGCTCCCACGCCGGGCCGCCCCCAGGTGCTGCGCAACTACGAGAACGCGGTCAGGGCGATCGGAGGCACGGTTCTCTCCTCCGTGGACGACGCCGTCGTCTACCTCAAGGCGGCCCGCGACGGAGAGGAGTACTGGGTCGAGGTGAACGCCTACAGCCCCGAGTTTCCCGCGCTCGTCGTCGTCGAGAAGGCGGCCATGAGGCAGGAGGTCGTCGCGAACGCCGAGGAGTTCGCGAGCGGGCTCCGGGCGACCGGCCACGTTGCGGTGTACGGGATCTACTTCGACACGAACAGGTCCGACGTGAAACCCGAGTCCAGGGCGGCTCTCGCCGAGATCGCGAAGCTCCTGAAGAAGGAACCGGGGCTGAAGCTGTACGTCGTCGGGCACACCGACTCCACCGGCCTCCTCGACGCGAATCTGAAGCTGAGCCAGGCTCGCGGGGAGAGCGTCGTGAGGTCCCTCGTCGCCGAGCACGGGATCGCCGCCGCCCGCCTGAAGGGCCTCGGGGTCGGGCCGGCGGCGCCCGTCGCCTCGAACGACACCGAGGAAGGGAAGGCGAAGAACCGCCGCGTGGAGCTCGTCGAGCAGTAGCGCCGGTCAGGGCGTCGTCCCGAAGGCGATCTTCTTCCTCTTCGCCTGCTCCCTCAGCATTCCCGCCACCTCGACGTCGAAGGCGCTCCCCGTCCCGGCGGCCGCCGCCTTCTTCGCCTCGGCGTCGAGGAACGCCTGCCGCTCCTTCACGAGGCCGGCCACCTGCGCCTGGAGCTTCGTCCTCTTCTCCTCCTGCTGCGACAGGTACGCCATCTGCTGCTCGGGCGTCTTCCCCTTCAGCTCGGCGGGAAGCTCTTCCTTCTTCAGCTCGGAAAGCTTCGCGCGACCTTCCTTCAGGTCGTCGACGAGGTCTCCTCCCCCCTGCACGACCTTCGACGTCGCGACGTTGTAGGCGAGGCGGTCCGCCGAGGCCGCGGCCGGGGCCGCCTCCGCGACGGCCTGCTTGGCCATGACCGCGCCGCGCTCGCGCTCGCTGCCGTAGGCGACGATCGTCGTCCCGATCTCCCGGTTCAGGCGGGCCAGCTCGGCGTCCATCGGCGTCTCGACGACCTGCATGTCGCCCGTCTGCCCGATGGCGACGTACCTGCCCTCGGCGAGGCTCGCGATCTCCCTCCAGACGGGCACCGTCACGGTCATGCCGCCGCACTGGACGGTGTTGACGATGAGGTCCTTCTTCACCGCCGCCTGGAGCGTCACCGGGTACTTCACGTCGTCGGGGTAGTCCATGTGGGGCGGCGCGTCACCGACGAGGAAGACGATCTTCAGCGCGTCGCGGCCCGGGGTCCAGCTCATCTCGTGGACGGCCTCGTGGAGCGCCTGGTTCACCGACTCGGGCGTGTCGCCGCCGCCGCCGGCCTGGAAGCCCTGCAGGTGGCCGTAGATCGTGTCGATGTCGTCGCTCAGGTCGAAGCGCTTCGTGACGTACTCGTCCCCCCGGTCGCGGTAGCCGACGAGTCCGATCCGGAGGCGCGGCGTCGGCTTCGCCGAGATCATCTGGTTCGCGATCGACCAGATCTTCGCCTTCGCCCCTTCGATGAGGCCGCCCATCGACCCGGTCGTGTCGAGGACGAAGACGACGTCGATCCGGGGCCGCCCGTCGGCGACCGCGATCGCCTTCGCCGGCTCCTTCGTGGCCGCCGGTTCTTTCGCCACGGCCCCTGCCGCGGCCCCCGCCGCGAGGAGGAAGGCCGCCGCGAGACCTGTCGTTCCGAGGAAACCTCTCATCGCATTCTCCTTTCGCGCTTCACCCGTCGCGCCCCCGCCTCCCGCCCTCGCGGGCCGGGTCATTCGACCACCTCGACCACGTCGCCTCCGAGGACGACCTGCACGTTCCTGCCGAGGGCGAGCCACGCCACCGCTTCGGGGTGCTTCCCGAGGAGGGCCTCGTACTCCTTCGACCCGAACTTCACCTGACGCACCCGCGTGCCCTTCTTCGCCTGGACGCCCGCGTCGACCCAGGCGTTCCCGTTCTGCCAGAACGTCCGGCCGTTCACGAACCGGGCCGCCTGGGCGTCCACGAGCTGCCTCGCCGGCGCCGGGGCGCTCCCCGGGGCCCCGGCCGCGACGCCGAAGACCCGAGCGTTCGAGGCCGACGGCGCCGCCTCGTTCTGCGCCCGCTTCAGCGAGTCGAGGGCCTGCGCCCCTCCCACCGCCGCCTCGCCGCTCTTGGTCTCCCGCACCTCCCGGTACATCTCGGCCGCCGCGGCGCGGCCGCGGGCGTCGCCCTCCGGCGCCTGGATCGTCCTCAGGCCGACGGGGACTCCGCGCCGCGCCTCGTCCTCGAGGACGAGGTAAGCGGTGTAGGGCGTCACGATGCCGAACTGCCGGGCAAGGGCGGTCACCTCGTCGCGCAGCTCGGCGCTCTCCCCGTTCAGCCGGATCTGGTCGAGGAGGAAGCCGATCCGTCGCGTCGCCCAGAGGCGCGGGACGAACGCGTGCTCGGTGGCGCGCGCCGGGAACGACGCCTCCCAGACGAAGCTCCGCGGCGCGCCGTTCACCGTCCCCTCGAGCGTGATCGCCGCGTCGCCGGCGCCGCCGTAGCGCCCCAGGACGACGACCTGCTCTCCCCGGAAGAGGTCCGGGAGCGCTGGCGGCGCCAGCTTCGTCACCTTCACCGCGCCCCGGATGCGCAGCCGCGGGCTCGCCAGGACGGGGTGGCTCAGCTTCTCGTAGAAGGCCGAGAGGGCCAGCTCGAGGTCCTCCTTCGGGAGGACGTACCGGCTCGCCGCCCTCGTCTTCTCGGAGAGGCGGTCGAGGAGGTGGGTGTTCACGTCGGTCCCGATGCCGACGGAGAAGACGCGGACCGGCCGCTCTCCCATCGCCGCCACGGCCTTCGAGACGATCTCGTCGTCGTTCGTCGACCCGACCGTCGGCCGGCCGTCGGTGAGGAAGACGACGTTGTAGGGGCGGTCCTTCTGCCCCTGGACCTTCAGCGGCTCGAGGGCCGAAAGGAGCGCGTCCTCGATCGCCGTCCCGCCGATCGGCTTGAGCCCCTCGACGAAGGCCTCCGCCTTCGCGACGTTCGCCGCCGACGGCGCGACGAGCTTTCCGAAGAGCGGCTCCGTCTCGGTCGAGAAGCGGACGACCTCGAAACGGTCCCCTTCGGCGAGGTTCCTCAGGCAGAAGCCGAGCGCCTTCTTCGCCTGCTCGAGCTTCCGGCCGTCGGCCATCGAGCCCGACGTGTCGAGGACGAAGACGAGGTCCTTCCTCACGACCTTCTCGGCCGCCAGCTCGTGGGACGGCGAGAGGACGAGGAGGAACGTTCCCTCGGGCTCCCCCGGCTCGCGCCAGGTCATCACGTGGACCGCGACGTCGGACCCTGCCGCCGCGGCGAGGAAGAGCTGGAAGTCGATGTCGGGACGCACGTCCTTCGCCTCGAAGCCGACGACCGCCTTCCTCGGGCCGTGCCGCTTCACCTCGACCTCGTGGCTCGGCGACCAGATCGTCCGGATCCCCTCCGGCAGCTCGACGTCCACCTTCACGGAGACGCTCGAGAGGGGCCGGGCCGAGAACTTCTCGGTGTTGAGCGGGTAGAGATACCGCAGGAGCCCGCCCTCCTGAGGCAGGATCTCCGTGTACTTCAGCTTGACGCGCTTCTCGCTCCTCGCCTCGATCGGGTAGATCCGCACCTTGAAGAGGCCCTGCCCGACGTACTCGAGGAGCGCCGGGTCGCGCATCTGCCTCACGATGTCTTCGTAGATCGCCCGCGCCTTCGCCGCGTCGAGGAGCTCGGCCGGCGTCATCTTCCCGTTCACGTCCATCGAGAACGAGTCGATCTGCGCCCCCTTCGGGACCGGGAAGAGGTACGTCCCCTCGAGGCGGCTCCCGCCCGGGTTGTAGAAGACCTGGTCGACCTCGGTCACCGCCACGCGCCCTGTCACCTTCGCCGTGACGTGGTGGTACCGCACCTCCAGCGGCGCCCAGGCCGGGTGGCGGTCCGGCACCGGCCGGACGCCGGGAGGTATCTCCCTCACGACGATGAGGCCGTCCGCCGGCGCGGCGAGGGAGAGGCCGAGGGAGACGAGGACGGGGACGAGGGCCGGGACGAACCGTCGCATTCGGGGCCTCCTCGGCGTCGCGGGCGCTGTCATACGCCCCTGTAGACCCTACCGCCGCCGTCCGGTTCCCCGGGGTGCGATCCGTCACACCGGGTGTGCCCGTCCGGCACGTCCGCGCCGTCACCGAAGGCGTAGCCGGTTCCATGCCACCCGGGGGGCCCAAGACGGAGTCGTCGCGCACGGTACGATCCGCCTCCACAAGGAGCTCCCATGTCCCGACCGACCGCTGACGCGTTACTGCGGTGCGGCGCCCTCGCGGGCGCCCTCCTCCTCGGGTTCGAGGCGCCCGCCCAGGGGCCCGGCCCTGCCGCCGTCGACGACTACGACCAAGTCCTCGAGTGCCGGGGCGCCCTCTGGAAGGCCGCCTTCGACGACGCGACCGCGGCCGGCCTGAACCCCGGCGCCGTGGCCGTGTCCTTCAGCGGTTCCAAGGCCCGAACGGCCCGCGGGGCGGGCGTCCTGACCGTCACCGGGACCGAGGAGTACCGGCCCTCCCACAAGGCGCCGGGCCTTCCGGTGAGGTACGAGTGCGTCGTCGACCTCGCGACGGGGGCGGTTCGCTCGGTGAGCTACGTCGCCGTCGACGGAGCCGGCGCCCCCGTCGAGAGGCCCCCCGCGGAGATCTTCCGCGACGCCATCCTCGTCGAGGCCTGCCGCGGCGCGCTCGACGGCGAGGTGCGGGAGGAAGCCGTCGGGCGCGGCGTCACCGCGGGAGGCAACGACGCCGAGCCCGACGCCGCGTCGGTCACGCGGACGGCGAAGGGGAAGTACGTCGAGCTGTCGGGGAGCGGACGCGCCCGCCTGAGCAAGGACTACGAGTGGCAGCCGATCACCTTCGGCTGCCGCTGGGACCCGAAGAAGGAAGAGGTCGTGAAGGCCTGGTACGCGGCCGTCGGCGCGAGGAGCCTCGGCGTCCTGACCGCCGAGCGGCAGGCCGCGATGGACGCCTGCCGATGGGCCGTCCGCGACGCCGTCTGGGACGACGCCGGGAAGCGCGGCTACCGGTGGCCGCGCGACGCGGTCGTCGTCGGCCTCGAGAGGTACGGGGAGTTCGCGACGAGCGGCCGGACGACCGAGGTGACGGGCGAGGGCTGGTACAAGGCGGACGCCCGGCACTCGCAGTCGACGCCGATCACGTTCCGCTGCGCCTGGGACTCCGACCGGGCCGGGATCGTCTCGGCCACGTTCGAGGCGGGGCCGACCGGCCGGACGCCCTCCGGAGAGATCGCCTCGGGGAAGGTCGGCACGCTCGTCTGCGAGTCGTACGGCAAGGCCCAGAAGGTCTGCGCGGCCGGCATCCGCGCCAACGTCCGCGTCGTCCGCCAGCTCGGCCCGGTCCCCTGCAAGGCGTACGAGAACTGGATCTACAGCCCGTCGGGAATCACCGTCTGGGGAGGCTGCGCCGCCGAGTTCGAGTTCGACGCGAAGTGAGCCGAGAAGGAGAGGCGCGAGGCGCTATCGTCCGCGTCCGTGGACGATCGCGAACGGCTCCTCGACAAGCTCCGCCGGATCGAGGCGCTCTACATCGGCGGCTCGACGGACGGCGAGCGCGACGCGGCCGACGCCGCACGGAAGAGGGTCCAGGCGCGGCTGCTCGAGCTCGAGACGTCGGACCCGCCCGTCGAGTACCAGTTCTCGACGGCGAGCGGCTTCTCGCAACGTCTCCTCATCGCCCTCCTCCGCCGCTACGGGATCCGGCCCTACCGCTACCCGCGCCAGAGGCGGACGACGGTGATGGCCCGAGTCCCGCGCTCGTTCGTCGAGCGGACCCTCTGGCCGGAGTACCAGGCTCTGAACAGGGCGCTCCAGGAGCACCTGGACCGGATCACGACCGCGATCATCGAAGAGGCGATCGCGAAGGACACCTCCGACGCGGAGGAGGTCCGGGGGCAGCTCGCCGGGGGGAGCTGACTACGGCCGGGAGGCGGACGCAGCCCGAACGGCTTCGATCAGGCCCAGCGGCGCCACCACGTCGATCCCGTCCTCGGTCCGGCGCGCCTCGGAAACAGGCGCAACCAGGATTCGCCGCGAGAGGCCCTTCAGCCCGTCTATCGCCCGAAGGCAGGCGACCGGATCGAGCTCCAGGGCTGGCGGTCTCGAAGGCCGGGTATCAGGTCTTCCTGTCACAGCGGATCCGGGACGCGCCACCCCCAGGCACCGAAGTCACGGCTTCTGGCGAGGCCTCCTCGAACATCGCAACGGTCCGCCCACGGTTCACACTCGGTCTGCGACGTGCGTGAAATAATCGCCTCGAGGAGCAGGAGACCATCATGAGCCGCCCCGATCCCGGTCGAGATGGATACACGATCGAGGATTGGTCGTCCTGGGACGGGCGCTGGGAGCTGATCAACGGAGTCGCCTACGACATGACGCCCGCGCCCTCGACCAGGCACCAGGAGGTCTCGGTCAGCCTCACCATCGCCATCGGAACGGCTCTCGAAGGACGCAAGCGAGGCCCGGGCGGCGGGGATTGCAGGCTGTTCCACGCCCCTACCGACGTCTTCCTCGAATCCGGCGTCGTGCAGCCCGATCTCCTCGTGGTCTGTGATCCCTCGAAGATCTCCGAGCGGGGCATCGAGGGAGCTCCGGACCTGGTCGTCGAGATCCTGAGCCCCGGGACCGCGTCGAAGGACATGGTGCGCAAGCGCTGGGCCTACGAGGCTGCAGGGGTTCCCGAGTACCTGATCGTGGATCCCGGCGAACGTTTCGGGTTGCTGCTCCGGCTGAACGCCGGGCGCTACGAAGACGCCGCCCGCCTGGAGTGGGGCGCGGTCGTGACGATCCTCGGTGGGACCCTCAGCTTCCCGCTGAAATAGGGGCTCGGGCACTCGTCGGCGGGAGCGCCTCCGACCAGCCCGCTCGCGGGAACGGGCACCTCCCGGTCCGCCGGACCTCCACGACGCGGCCCGTCCTCTGGAGACGCAGAGGGGCCGACGGAACCGCGAAGAAACGCCCGATCGCGTCGTGAAACGGGGCGCCAGCGATCCTCACCGTCCGAACGTGCCGGGCGCGCGTCGGAAGGAAGCCCGCCGGCTCGACCCTCGACTCGACGTCGCCGGGCCTCGGGGTCTTCTCCAGGCAGAGGCCGTTCAGCATGAGCCCGGCGAGGCCGTCGAGAAGCTCGGCGGCGACCGCCTCCGGCACGCCGTCGAAGCTCCGGCGCGGGTGGCCGATCCTCTCCGCGTCCCGGCGGAGAGAGGTGAAGAGCGTCCCCAGGGCCGCCGCCGCCGCTTCCCGCCCGGGCTCTCCGAGCCCGGCGGGAAGCGGGACGACGACCTCGCTGCCGCCGCCCGCCGGCACCGGCGCGGGCACAGCGCGCTCGCGCCACCAGGCGAAGAGCTCCACCCGGCCATCGAGGAGGTCGGTCGGGAACGGCGGCAGCTCGGTGGCGAGGCGCAGGGCGAGGGCGAGGAGCGAGCGCCGCGAACGGGCGAAGGCCTCGGCGTAGACGAGGACGTCGCGAGGGTCGTGGCGCCCCTCGAGGTGAGAGAGCGCGTCGAGGAGCGAGGCGCCCGGCCCGGCGAGAGCGCATTGGAGCGGCCCCGTGAGGACGCCGTCCATCGGGTCGTCGAGCGCTTGCCGCGCGTCGGGACCGAGGGCGTCGAGGAGCCCGGCGAGGGAACCGTCGCCCGCGCCCCCGGCCGCGCGCAGCTCGTCGGCGAGAGCGCCGACGTCGGCCGGGGAGAGCTTCTCGAGAAGGACGTACCCGGCGAGCGCGATGCGGGACCAGGGCGCGAGGACCGCCCCATCGAGGCGAACGGTCTCCCGCGAGGGACCGAGGGAGCGGCCGGCCGCATCCCACAGCGTGCGCTCGAAGGCGAGGTCGGCGTGCGCCTCGCCTTCGTCGACGAGGCGCCACGGGTGCGGCCCCCTCGTCCGGAGCGCCGAGGCTTCGGGCGCGGGATCGATCGGAAGCGGCGCGATGGGCTCCGTCATCTGCCCCGATCCTACGGCGCGGCGTCGCGGCCCAGGCGGCGGCTCTCCCCCGTGGCCTACCAGGGCGTCGAGTAGAGCCCCTTGACGAGGATCCAGGCCGAGAGCCCCAGCAGCAGCGCCCCGCTCACGAGCCTCACCGCGAGCGGCCGCTTCTTCAGGAAGGCGGTCTTCTCGCGGAAGAGCTGCGAGGCGTAGCCGGCGACGAGCATCGGGAGGGCGAAGCCGAGGCTGTAGAAGACGAGGAGGACGACCGCCTCGCCCACCTGCGCCCGCGCCGCGACCATCCCGAGGATGGCGCTGAGGAACGGGCCGACGCACGGGATCCACACGAGACCGAGGGAGGCGCCGAGGAGGACGCCCGACCCGAGCCCTTTCTTCCTCTGCGCGCCCGCTCCGCCGCCGATCCGGAGCCTCTTGAACGGGTTCCAGTCGAGGAGGACGAGGAGGCCGACGACGCCGATGAGGACCCCGACCGGCTTCTCGAGCCTCACGAGGAGCGGTCCGACGACCGAGCCGAAGAGCGACGAGAGGACGCCCATGAGGACGAACGTCGACATGAGCCCCGCCACGATCGCCACGGGCCGCAGCCGGTTCTCGCCCGGCGGGCCCGCCATCACGATCGGCAGGACCGGGAGGACACAGGGCGAGGCGATGCTGACGAGGCCTGCCCCGACGGCGAAGAACGCGTTCGCCAGGCTGAAGCCGGCCAGCTCCTGCAAGTCGGGTCCTCCGCGTCAGCGGCCCGTGCCGGAGCGGACGCCGGAGACGACGGTCTCGGCGGGCTGGATTCCCGGGGGGAACCGCTTCAGCTCTTTCCCGTCCGCCCCGACGAGGATGAGGCTCGGGAGGGCCCGGACGCCGAACCTGTAGAAGAGCTCGCGGTCGGCCGGCGTGTCGGTCCGCGCGTAGCGGAGCGTCGCGAGCGGCTCCCACTGCGCCCGGCTCTCGGCGAGGATCTGGTCCTGCATCTGGCAGGGGCGCCCCGCCGGGTTGATGAAGAAGTAGAGGCTCGCCTTCGGGGCCGGCGCCGGCTTCGCCTTCGCGGCTTCCGGCTTCGCGGGCGCGGGAGCGCCCTTCCCGGCCTGCGCGAGGGCGAGCGGCGCCGAGGCGAGGACGGCCGAGAGAGCGGCGAAGAGACCTGCGCGGACGACGAGAGCCGTGAACGCCTTCATGGTCGGGGCTCCTCCCTCTTCAGACGGCCAGGGCCCTCGCGCCGGCCGCGAGCGTCGCCTTCACGACCTCGACGACCTTCTCCGGCGCGATTCCCTCTGCCTTCTTCTCGCGGCGCGTGGAGACCTCGACGACCCCCTTCGCGAGGGCCTTTCCGCCGATGACGACGCGGACCGGGAAGCCGATCAGGTCGGCGTCCTTGAACTTCACGCCGGGGCGCTCGTCGCGGTCGTCCCAGAAGACCTCGACGCCCGCTTCCTTCAGGTCGTTGTAGAGCCTCTCCGCCGCCTCGAGGACCTCCTTGTCGCGCTGGAGCGAGAGGACCGCGACGGCGTACGGCGCGAGCGGGACGGGCCAGATGATGCCGTCGTCGTCGTGGTTCTGCTCGACGGCGGCGGCGACGGTGCGGCCGATGCCGAGGCCGTAGCAGCCCATCGTCAGCGGGATCATCTTCTGCTGCGGGTCGGCCACCTCGCACTTCATAGCCTCGGAGTACTTCGTCCCGAGCTTGAAGATGTGCCCCACCTCGATGCCGCGCTTGATGCGAAGGACGCCCGTCCCCGTCGGCGACGGGTCGCCGTCGCGGGCCGTGGCGACCTCGATCACCCCGGCCACCTTCAGGTCGCGCTTCACGGAGAGGTTCGAGTGGTGGTTGCCGTCCTCGTTCGCGCCGCAGAAGACGTTGCGGGCGTTCTCCATGGAGCGGTCGACGTAGACCGGGACCTCGTCCTGCCCCGTCCGCGGCTTCAGGCCGAGGGGCCCGATGAAGCCCGGCTTGCAGCCGGCGATCCCGGGGAGCCACTCCTCGGGCACGAGGCGCACGTGCGCGACGCCGAGCGCCTTCGGGAGCTTGACCTCGTTGATCGTCAGGTCGCCCCGGATGACGACGGCGCAGACGAACGACGTCTCGTCGGCGCGGATCGCCTCGTAGAGCATCGTGTTCGTGATCCGGTCCTCGGTCGTCCCGAGGTGTTTCGCCTGCCCCTCGGTCGAGACGATGCCGGGCGTCGGCGAGTCGGCGCGGCCGAACGGCTTCTCCTCTTCCCCGGCCCAGGGCTCGGGGAGAGGCGCCGTAATCGCCTTCTCGACGTTGGCGCCGTACGCGCCGTCCTCGGAGAAGACGAGGGCGTCCTCGCCCGTGTCGGCGACGACCATGAACTCCTCGGAGGCCGAGCCGCCGATGGCGCCCGAGTCGGCCTGGACGAGGGCGTACTCGAGACCGCAGCGCTCGAAGATCGCCCGGTAGGCCTTCTCCATCTTCAGGTAGTGCGCGTCGAGCCCCTTCTGGTCGACGTCGAAGGAGTAGGCGTCCTTCATCAGGAACTCGCGCCCGCGGAGGAGGCCGAAGCGGGGGCGGATCTCGTCGCGGAACTTCGTCCGGATCTGGTAGAGGTTGAACGGCAGCTGCCGCCACGAGGTGACCGACCGGCGGACCATGTCGGTCACCGCCTCCTCGGCCGTCGGCGCGAGGGCGAACTCGGTGGCCTTGCGGTCCTCGAGGTGGAAGAGGATGCCGTCGTTCATGTAGCGGTCCCACCGCCCCGACTCCACCCAGAGCTCCTTCGGCTGCGCGATCGGCAGGTCGACCTCGAGGGCGCCGGTGCGGTCCATCTCCTCGCGGACGATCTCGATCATCTTCTTCAGGGACCGAAAGCCCATCGGCGTGAACGAGTAGATGCCGGCGGCGACCTTCATCAGCATCCCCGCGCGGGCGAGGAGCTTGTGGGAGACGACCTCGGCATCGCCGGGGGCTTCGCGGAGGGTGGAGAGGAGGTAGTTGGACCAGCGCATCGGGGGCGGAGGATAGCGCAGCCGGGCCGCGTCTCCTTGTACGATGCCCCGCTGGCGGCAGGCGGCCCGGCACGCGGTGATGCCCGGGCCGGGACGCGGAAAGGGAAACATGGGACCTCGCACCTTCGACTTCGTGACGGTCGGCTCGGCGCTGCACGACGCGGCGGGGCTCCGGCGGGCCCTCGAGCCCTACCTCCTCGCTCTCGCCGGCCTCGGCGGCCGCGAGGCGGGACGGGAGGCCCTCGCCGGTCCCGGCCCCGTCGCCGTCGTCGTCGGCACGGGCGGGACCGAGGCCGAGGTCCTGCGCCTCAGGGCCGCGCGCGAGGCAGCCTTCCCCGGGGAGCCCCTTCTCCTCGTCACGATTCCCGCGCACAACTCGCTGCCGGCGGCGCTCGAGGCGCTCGCCCGGGTGCAGCAGGACGGGGGCCGCGGCCGGATCGTCCACCTCGGCGCTCCGGACGACGCCGCGGCGTTTTCGCGGCTCTACGCCGCGATCGACGACCTCCGCGTCCTCGGGCGTCTCCGTCGGAGCCGGATCGGCCTCGTGGGCGTCCCGTCCGACTGGCTCGTCGCCAGCGTCCCGTCCGTCGAGGCGGTGCGCGACGTGTGGGGCCCCGAGACCGTGAGCGTGGACCTCGGCAGCCTCCTCGAGGCGCCCCTCCGCGAGCCCGACGCCAGGACCCTCGAGCTGGCCACGTCGTTCGCCGGAGGCGCGTCCGCGACGCGCGAGCCCGACGACGCCGGGCTCCGCCGGGCGTCGACCCTGTTCGGCGCCCTCACGGACCTGATGGCGAGGGAGCGTCTCGACGCCGTCGCGGTCCGCTGCTTCGACCTCGTCACCGAGCGCGGCACGAGCGGCTGCCTCGCGCTTTCGGCGCTGAACGACTCGGGCCTCGTCGCAGCCTGCGAGGGAGACCTCGCGAGCGCGGTCGGCATGCTCTGGGTGAGGGAGCTCCTCGGCACCGCCTCGTGGATGGCCAATCCGTCGCACGTCGACGCCGCGACCGGCCTCGTGCGCCTCGCTCACTGCACCGTCGCCCGCTCGCTCGTGACCCGCTGGGAGCTGAGGTCGCACTTCGAGTCGGGCCTCGGCGTCGCGATCGGCGGCGAACTCGAGGCGGGGCCGGTCACCCTCCTGCGCCTCGGGGGACGGAGGCTCGAGGAGCTCCTCCTCGCCGAGGGCGAGGCCGCCCCCATCCCCCGCAGGGAGGACCTCTGCCGGACGCAGGTCGACGTACGCCTCGCGCCGGGCGTCGTCGACGACCTCCTCGCGCGGCCTCTCGGGAACCACCTGCTGCTGGTGCCGGGGCATCACGCCGGGAGGCTCCGCGCCTTCCGGGACTGGGCCATCGCCGGCCCCGGCCGGTCGCCTCGCCAGGATCTAGACTAGGCGAACGTGAAGGACGGGGCGCGACGAGGATTCCGTTCCCGGGCTGCCATCGTGGCGGTCGGCGTAGCGGCCTTCGCCCTCTTCTCCTGCGGCCCGCAGGACGGGCAGCCTACCGCGAGGGAGCCGAAGCCCGACATCCGCGGCGTTCTCGGCGGTCCCCCGGTCGCGCCGGCGGCCGCGGCGCCCGCATCGCTCGGGGAGCTGCCCGCGGCCGTCGCGGAGCTCGAGCTGCTCGACGAGGAAGTCGAGAGGGCGACCACCGTCGACGATGCGGAACGCGAGGCGGCGAGGACTCTCGACTCGGCCCTCCGCCGGATCGACCGCTTCCGCGAGGGATCCGCGGCGCGCCCTCACGACGAGCTCGTGGAAGCCTCGAGGCGTCTCGCCGTCACCGAACGGGCCGTCTCGGAGACGGACGCGGTCGTGGCGGCCCGGCTCCGCCGGGTGGAGGCGGACGCGCGCCGCGTCGAGGAGCTGGGCAAGAAGTTCGAGGCCCTCGCCGACCTGGCCGGCCGGACCGCGGCGCCCCCCGCCATCCGCCTTCGTACCGGCATCAGCAAGGCCCGGCTCGACGAGCTCTCGGCACGGCTGGTCGCGAGGCGAAACGCGATTCTCCTGCTCGTCGACAAGCTCGCCGAGGCCCGGGGAGACGTCGCCGCGATGAAGGCCGAGATGGAGTCGCGCCTCGTCGCGTCCCGCCGGCAGCTCTCTGCGTCGGCCGAGGAGCCGATCTGGAACCTCCGGTTCCCCGGCCGGGAGGCCTTCGCCGCCACGGCCCAGCGCCTGGCCCGGGACGTCCGCCGCATCCAGAGGTGGGCCAGCTCCAACCTGACGCGCCTCCTCCTCGTCACGGTCGTCTTCTTCGGCGGGACGGTCGTCCTCCTGCGCCGCCTCCGCCCGGGAGCGGCGCGGCGGGCGGAGAGCGACCCTGCCGCGATCCCGACGCTGCGGGTCATGGAGAGCCCCCTGGCGGCGGCGACCCCGGTCACGGTCCTCGCCCTCGTCACCTTCTCGCCCGAGGCCCCCCTCGTCGTCTACGACGCCGCCTGGCTCGTCTCCGCACCCGCGGCCGCGTGGGTCGTCACGAGGATGCTCGGTGCGGAGGTGAGGCGCACGGTCTGGGTCCTCGCCGCCTCGCTCGCCCTCGCCCCGTTCACGAGCGCCCTGACGGCCTTCCCGGTCCTGGACCGGCTCGGCAGGGTTCTCCAGACCGCGCCGCTCGCGCTCGTCCTCGGCCTCGACCTCCACCGGGGCCGCCTCGCAGGCCTCGCGGTCGGAGCCCGGGCGTGGGCGCTCCTGAAGGTCGTTACCTGGCTCCTCGTCGCCTGCCTCGGCGTGGCCGCCGCCGGCAGCCTCCTGGGGTGGGTCGGGCTCGCGACGATCCTGAGCGACGGCGCGCTCGGGACCCTCGGCGGGATCATCCTCCTCGTCGCGACCTACCTCGTCGTCTCCGGGCTGCTCCGCACCCTGCTCGCTTCGAGCCCGGCGCAGGGCCTGCGGATGGTCCGCTCGAACGCCGACGTCGTCCTCGCGACGGTCCGGAAGTCCCTCCGGATCCTCGCGGTCGGCGCTGCGGCGTTTCTCTCGATCCGCGCCTTCGAGCTCGAGATCCCGCTCGGGAACGCCCTCGCCTCGATCCTCGCCGCGAAGGCGACCGTCGGGTCGGTCTCGATCTCGGCCGGCCCCGTCCTCGGCTTCGCCCTCGTCCTCTGGTTCTCGACCCTCCTGGCCCGGCTCCTCCGGTTCCTCCTCGCGGAGGAGATCCTCCCGAGGCTCGACCTGAGGACGGGAACGGCGGTCGCGATCTCGGGGACGACGCGCTACCTCGTCCTCCTCGCGGGATTCGTCCTGGCCTCGGGCGCCGCCGGCATCGACCTGACGACGTTCGGGTTCCTCGCGGGCGCGCTGGGGGTCGGAGTCGGCTTCGGCCTCCAGAACATCGTCAGCAACTTCATCTCGGGGCTCATCCTCCTCTTCGAGCGCCCCATCCAGGTCGGGGACGCGGTCGAGGTCTCCGGCGCGGCGGGCACCGTGACCCAGATCGGCATCCGGGCCTCGACGGTCCGGACCTTCGACGGGGCGGACGTCATCGTCCCGAACGCCGACCTGATCTCGAAGTCCGTCACGAACTGGACCGGCGAGCACCCCAACCGGCGCTTCGACGTCCCCGTCGGCGTGGCCTACGGCTCGCCGCTCGAGTCCACCGCGCAGGCGCTTCTCGCCGCGGCGCGGCGAACGCCCGGCGTTCTCGCCACGACGCCCCCCGAGGCGTTCCTGGCGCGCTTCGGCGAGAGCAGCCTCGACTGGACGCTTCGCGTCTGGATGAAGATGGACGACTCGCCGCAGGTGCTCAGCGCCCTGAAGCGGGCCGTGAGCGAGGAGCTGGAGAAGGCGAAGCTCGAGGTCCCGTTCCCGCAGCGCGACCTCCACGTCCGGAGCGTCGCCCCCGAGGCCCGCGAGGCGCTCGGGGCGAAGGGGCGGCCCTCTCCCGCGTAGCGACGCCGGACCGGACGACGAGGCTCGAGACCGGATCGTGGATACGGTGAACGAGCCGAGAGTCCCGGAGGAAGCCGCCGCCACCGCCGGGCCCGGTGTAACTTTCCGACCCGCGAGGTGTCTTTCGATGCGATGCAAGGCCTCGAACCCGTGAGCGCCGACCCGGCCGAGTGGAAGGCGGCGTTTTCCGACCACTCCGGACCCGTCCTCGGCTTCCTGAGGCGGCGGTTGCCCGCTCCGGAGGCGGAAGACCTTCTCCAGGAGACGTTTCTCAGGGTCATGCGCTCCGGGCCCCCGTCCCGGATCGAGAACCTCCGCTCCTATCTCCTCGCCACGGCGAAGCACCTCGCCCTCAACAACCTCCGCCGCCCCCGCCCCGTGGCCTCTCGCGACGGTGCTCCCGACGGCGAGCTCGATCGGCTCCCCGCCACCGGGGCCGGCCCCCACGAGGAAGCCTCCTTCCGCCTCCTCTCCGACGCCCTCCGCCACGCGCTCGCCGACCTCCCGCCGAGCCACCGGAGGGCCTTCGAGCTGGCCGTCCTCGACGGGCTTTCCTACGAAGAGGTCGCGAGGGCCACCGGCACGACGCTCGCCCAGGTCAAGGTCCACGTCTATCGCGCGCGGCGCCGCCTCGTCGACGCCCTCGGCCCCTACCGGCCAGGAGTCCTCTCATGAGCCCGAACCCGACCTCCGAGCGCTGCGAGGCCGTCGCCCGGGAGATCTCCGCCTTCGTCGACGGGGAGCTCCCCTTCCCCGAGAGCCTCGCCGTCGTCGACCACGTCGCCTCCTGCGAGGCGTGCCGCCGCTTCTACCTCGGCGCCCGCCGGCTCTCCGAGAGGCTCGCCGAGGCGCCCGCCGCCCCCGCCCCGGACGCCGTCTGGGAGCGGCTCGCGGGCTCGGGGTCGCCCACGACCGCCCGGCGGCGCTCCGGCCGCAGGAGACTCCGGGCCTTCGGCCTCGCCGCCGCAGCGGTCCTCGTCCTCGCCCTCGGGGTCGCTCGGCTCCGGACGCCGACCCCGCCACCCGAGGGGGACCCCGGCGACGCGCGCTCCCCCCTGCGCGAGATCGTCGTCGAAGGGGCGCGCGGCCGGATGACCGACGACCGCTTCCTCTCGCTCCTGGCCGAGCTCCTCTCGGCCGACGCCCGCTACCACCGGGAAACCGAGCGCGTCCTGAGGTACGTCCTCCGTCACGAAGGAGCGGGCGAGCTCGAGACCCCTTCCGACCCTCTTTCCGAAGACTCCGAGGCCGGCGACGGCGAGGGCGGCGCGCTCGAAACCCGCCCGGCCGCCCCCAGGACCGCCCCGATTCCCTCCTGAAGACACGAGGTACGCCATGAAATCCGACCGGATCCTTGCCTCCGCAGCCCTCCTCATCGCCTTCGCCGCCGCATCGCGCCTCGAGGCCTCGGACACGAAGGGCTACCTCTACGGGACCGTCCAGACGAAGGGCGGGACGACCTACGAGGGGCGTCTCCGATGGGGGAACGAGGAGGCCTTCTGGACCGACCACTTCAACGCCACGAAGGAGGAGCGGGTGCTCGCGAAGGAGATCCCGCGACGCCACCAGGACTCCGACGAGCCGATGAGGATCTTCGGCGTGCCGATCGGCATCCGCTGGTCGGAGACCGCGAGCCGGCAGCTCGTCGTCCGCTTCGGCGACCTGAAGGCGATCCTCCCCGAGGGGTCGGACGACGTGACGATCGTCCTGAAGGACGGCGAGGAGATGCGGCTCGGCGGCGGCTCCAACGACGTCGGTGCCCGCGTCACCGTCCACGACGCCACACTCGGGGAGGTCCGTGTGCCGTGGGAGAAGATCCGCCGCGTCGACTTCAAGGCCGCTCCCGCCCTGCTGCCGGGGGCCCCGGCGCGCCTCCGGGGGACCGTGAAGACCGAGGCGGGGACCTTCCGGGGGACCATCCAGTGGGACAAGGAAGAGTGCCTCGCCACCGACGTCCTCGACGGCACCTCGGACGACGGGAAGATGAAGATCGAGATGGGGAAGATCCGGGCGATCGAGCGCGAGGGGTTCCGCGCCTCGAGAGTCTTCCTGAAGGACGGCCGCGAGGTCGTCCTCCGGGGGACGAACGACGTCAACGACGACAACCGGGGCATCTTCGTCGACGACCCGCGCTACGGCCGCGTCCTCGTCTCCTGGGAGGCGTTCGAGCGCGTCGACTTCGAGGAGGGCGGCTCCGGTCCGGGCTACGACGACTTCCCGCCGCTCGGCCCGCTCCGGGGAACGGTGGCGACGCGCGACGGAAAGGCGCACAAGGGCTACGTCGTCTTCGACGTGGACGAGAGCCGCGGCTGGGAGATGCTCGACGGCGACCGCGACGGGGTCACCTACAGCATCCCGTTCGCCGAGGTCGCCTCGGTCGCCCCGGCCGGCTCCAGCCGCTCGAAGGTCGTCCTCCGCGGCTCGCGGGAGGAGATCACCCTCGAGAAGTCGACCGACGTGACCGACCGCAACGCGGGCGCCTTCGTCCTCGCGGGCGAGAAGAAGACCCACGTCCCGTGGAGCGAGATCTCGCGGATCGACTTCGAGAGGTGAGGGGACGTTGAGCCGGGGGGTGCGGACGGCGACCGGCCGGGACAGGGCTTCTCGCTGAGCCCGGTCTGGTCGACCCGCGAGGAGGACCCGAGCGAGCGCCCTCCTGAATGGCCTCGGCCGCGCGGGATCCGACCCGTAAACGCGGGACTCGCCGTCCCTCCGTGCTGCCGCTCCGATTCGACCTTGCGTGCGCGCGAAAGCCGACCCATATTCACGCCATCGAGATCGAGTATCAGATTCGGCCTTTCAGGTGAAGGGGCAGGGAGGTTTCATGTCTGCTACGGAGACGAAGAGCTTCGACTCCCCCGACGAGACCCGGACGTTCCCGCACGGGAGGGTCGACCTCGTCCACATCGGCGGCGGCACCGTCGGACGGATCACCGCGGAGCCCGGCTGGAGGTGGTCGACGGACGTCAAGCCGATCGCGGGAACGGACTGGTGCGAGGCGCCGCACTTCCAGTACGTCGTTCGCGGCACGCTCCACGTCGTCATGACCGACGGGGCGGAGTTCGACGTGAAGCCAGGGGACGTGAACGTCCTCGGCGCGGGGCACGACGCCTGGGTCGTCGGGGACGAGCCCGTCGTCGTGGTCGACTGGTTCGGCGCGACGAACTACGCCAGGAGCTGAGGCCCCGGCCCGCGCCGGCGCGCCCCATTCCCTCGCGTCGGGCTCGAGCAAGCCCCTGGCGCGCCGCGAGCCGTCTTCAGCCCTGGCACGGGCAGCGCCACTGCGTTTTCCAGCGCCACATGTTCCGGTGCCTACATCTTCCGGTGCCAGGCATGCAATCGTGTATTTTCTGTGAAAATACACGATTTCATGCCTGGCACGAACTCCGGCCTGGGCGGGATTGCAGGGTGCGCCCCGTCGTGCCGGCGACGGTCAGAAGGGGCGCAGCCCGTCCCCTCTACTCGAGGCCCCGGACTCCGATCAGCTTGTAGGGCCCGGTCGCGAACGGCGTCGTCTCGAACTCGAGCCTGCCTTCCGCGTTGAAATCGACCTTCGCGGCGGGGACGACCGCGCCGGTCCCTTTCCCGTCCCTGCCGATCAGCAGCTCCACGACCCCGAACTCGAAGTCCTTCGAGCGGGTGTTGAAGTAGGCCTCCTCGAAGGCGATCGGACGCTCGGTGAAGAGCCGGACGACCCGGCCTTCCGGTCCCTCGAACGTCGTCGCGACGTCGACCTCCCAGGAGGGCCAGCGCGCGAAGGCCGGCGGCCGGACGAACCCCGCCTTCATGGCCCGGAGCTCCTCGAGGAGGGCCTTCTTCCCCCGTTCCTTCAACGTCGCGACGAGTTTCCGGATCTCCTCCGGGGTCGTCCACCGCTCAACCGTCATCGTGACCGTGAAGTTGCCGCCTCCCGGCATCCTCATGTTCGCTCCCCCGATCACGGTCGCGACGAAGCTCTCCCCCTCCTTCTTCGCGCTCTCGGCGGAGGGTCTCTCGTCCGGCCGGCCGTCCGCGGGCGACGCGAGGCATGCGACGAGGAGCAGCAGGGCCAGGTGCGTCGGTCTGGGCATGGAATCCTCCTCCCGTTTCCGGCATTCCATCGGAAGGCGGGACTTTCGGCACCCGCCGTGCCACCGTCAATGGTCCTTTCGGGAAGCCCGTCCTTCCCCAACGACGGGCTTCCGCGGGGCCGGCGCGCGCGGGGAAACTACGCTGGGAACATGTGACCGACCCGGACGGCGCTCTTTACGGCGGGATTCGCCGTGAAGCTCCCGCCGTCCTCGACGTCGCCCGGACCCGGCTGCGTCCGGCTCCGCCGGCCGCTTCAGGAGGGAGAAACATGAAGGCAACTCGGGGATTCGTCCTGGTCCAGCTGGGGATCCTGCTGTGCGGCGCCGCTCCGGCCGCGGCTCAGACGGCGTCCCGGCCGAACATCGTCTACATCCTCGCCGACGACCAGGGCTGGAAGGACGTCGGCTTCCACGGCTCCGACATCCGGACCCCGGCGCTCGACACCCTCGCCCGGACCGGCGCGCGGCTCGAGCAGTTCTACGCGCAGCCGATGTGCACGCCGACCCGCGCCGCCCTGCTGACGGGGCGCTACCCGCACCGGTACGGGCTCCAGACCATCGTCATCCCCTCGAACGGGAAGTACGGCCTCGCGACCGACGAGTTCCTCCTCCCGGAGGCGCTGAAGGAGGCCGGGTACCGCACCGCCATCGTCGGCAAGTGGCACCTGGGCCACGCGGACCGGAAGTACTGGCCGAATCAGCGCGGCTTCGACCACCAGTACGGCCCTCTCCTCGGCGAGATCGACTACTTCACGCACTCCGCCCATGGCACGCGCGACTGGTTCCGCAACAACGAGCCCGTCCGCGAGGAAGGCTACGTCACGAACCTGATCGGCTCGGAGGCCGTGAAGCTCGTCGAGGGGCACGACCCGAAGGTCCCGCTCTTCCTGTACCTGGCGTTCACGGCCCCCCACGCCCCGTACCAGGCCCCGCAGGAGTACCTCGACCGGTACGCGCACGTCGCCGACCCGTCCCGCCGGGCCTACGCGGCGATGATCACCGCGATGGACGACGAGATCGCGCGCGTCCTCGCCGCGCTCGAGAAGAAGAAGATGCGCGAGAACACGATCGTCGTCTTCCACAGCGACAACGGGGGCCCGCGTGACGCGAAGTTCACGGGCGAGGTCGACATGTCGAAGAGCACGATCCCGGCGGACAACGGGCCGTTCCGGGACGGCAAGGCGATGCTCTACGAAGGCGGCACCCGGGTCGCGGCGCTCCTGAACTGGCCGGGGCGCGTGAAGCCCGGGACGGTGGTCGACGAGCCGATGCACGTCGTCGACATGTACCCGACGCTGGCCGCCCTCGCCGGCGCGTCGACCGCGAAGTGCAAGCCCCTCGACGGGCTGAACGTCTGGCCCGCGATCGCGGAGGGGAAGCCGTCTCCGCGCACCGAGGTCGTTTACGACATCGAGCCTTTCCGGGCCGCGCTCCGGCAGGGGCCCTGGAAGCTCGTCTGGCAGACGACGCTCCCCTCGAGGACCGAGCTCTTCAACCTGGCGGAGGACCCTTCGGAGAAGACGGACCTCGCCGCGAAGAACCCGCAGAAAGTCGCCGAGCTGAAGGCCCGGGTGGAGGAGCTGGCGCGGACGGCCGTGCCGCCACTGATCATGAAGGAAGCCGTCGGGGCCGCCAGCCACGTCCTGTTCAGCTCGGTCGCGCTCCCGGCGGAGGCGAAGGAGCTCGAAGCGCAGCCCTGAGCCTTCCTGCGCCGGCGCTTGACAGCCTCGCAGTGAAGGAGGGAGCCTCTCCCCAATTCATGCGAGGCTGGCTGGCCGCGATTCTCCTCCTCGGCTCCTCGCTCTCCGTCCGTGCCGGCGACGGACGGGCAGAGGGACCGTGGCGCGTCGTCATCCTGCACGGGACCGACGCCGCCCTCTCCGCGAGCCTCGTCCAGGACCAGGTCCTCCGCTCCGGCCTTTCGGCACGGTCTCCCCGGCCCGTCGAGTTCTACGCCGAGGCCCTCGATGCCTTCCGGTTCGCGGGCTCGGAGTACGAGCCCGAGCTCGTCGGGTTCCTCCGGAGGAAGTACGCCTCGCTCACTCCGGACGTCGTCGTCCCGATCTCGGACGTCGCCCTCGGCTTCCTCGAGAGGCACCGGAGCGAGCTGTGGCCGGGGGTCCCGATCGTCTTCTCCTCGGTCCCCGCCGGGCTCCTGAAGAACCGTCCGGTCGCTCCCGGCGTGACCGGCGTCGCCGTCGACTACGACTTCGCGGGGACGATCGACCTGGCGAGACGGCTCCAGCCGGCGGCGCGAATCCTCGTCGTCGTCTCCGGGGTCGCGCCCTACGACCTCTCCTGGGACGAACCGGTCCGAAGCGCGGCGGCCCGGCATCCCGGCCTCGAGCTCCGGATGCTTCGGGAGGTCTCCCTCGCGGAGTGCCTCGAGGCCGTGCGGAGGCTGGACCCCGCCGACACCATCGTCCTCTACACGTCGATGTTCCGGGACGGGGCGGGCAGCTCGCACGACCCTCTCGACGTCCTCTTCCGCCTCGCGCCGGTCTCGGGCGCTCCCGTCTACTCCCCGTTCGGCCCGACGTTCGGCAGGGGGATCACCGGGGGCTCGCTGACGAGCTTCGAGGAGCAGGGCCGGGTCCTCGTCTCGCTCACGCTCCGGGTCCTCTCGGGCGAGGACCCCTCCGCGATCCCGGTCCGACCGGCCCCTCCGTCGCGGCTCGCGGCCGACTTCCGCCAGCTGGCCCGCTTCGGGCTCGACCCGGGCGCCCTCCCCGCCGGCACGGAGGTGGAGTTCCGCCCCCGGAGCCAGTGGGAGGAGCACCGCTGGCAGATCGTCGCGGTCGCGGTCGCGCTCCTCGCCCAGTCGCTCCTCATCGCTGCCCTCCTCGTGCAGAGGAGGCGCCGCCTGCGCGCCGAGCAGGAGGCCGCGGCGAAGGGGCGGGCGCTCGCCCACGCCGGGAGGCTCGCGGTGCTCGGAGAGCTGACGACGTCGATTTCGCACGAGATCAACCAGCCTCTCGGTGCGATCCTCGCGAACGCGGACGCGGCGGAGATGCTGGTCGAGCGAGGTCTGCCCGTCCCGGAGGAGATCCGCGAGATACTCGCCGACATCAAGAAGCAGGACGTGCGGGCGAGCGAGGTGATCCGGCGGATGCGCGGCCTGGCGAGCCGGCGCGAGACGCGGACGGACCGCCTGGAGATGAACGCCGTCGTCGAGGACGTCCTGCGCCTCCTCTCCGCGGAGACGAGGCGCCGGCATGTCCGGGTGACGCTCGACCTCGACCCCGACGCGCCCCGGGTGCCGGCGGACCGCGTCCAGATCGAGCAGGTGCTCGTCAACCTCATCCTGAACGGGTGCGATGCCCTCGCGTCGAGCCCTCCGGGGGAACGCGAGATCACGGTCCGGACCCGTCCCGGTCCGGATGGCTCCGTCGTCGTCTCCGTCGCCGACCGGGGGCCGGGCATCTCCCCCGAGGCGGCCCCGCGACTCTTCGACGCCTTCTTCACGACGAAGGACGAGGGGCTCGGGCTCGGGCTCTCGATCTCGCGTTCGATCGTCGAGGCGCACGGCGGACGGATCGAGGCCGGGAACGCCGACGCCGGAGGGGCGGTCTTCACGTTCTCGATCCCGGGAGGGGCCGCGGCGTGAGCGAGGTCCCGCCGGTCGTCCACGTCGTCGACGACGACGACGACCTCCGCCTCGCCCTGGTCCGGCTGCTGGGCGCGGCGGGATACGAGACGAGGGCCCATTCCTCCGCCGGCGCCTTCCTCCTGGCGGCGCCCTGGCCCGAGCGCGGGTGCCTGCTCCTCGACCTCCGGATGCCCGGGCCCGACGGCCTCGAGCTGCAGGAGGCCCTCGCCCGGCACGAGTGCGCGCTCCCGGTCGTCTTCCTGACGGGGCACGGGGACGTGACGTCGAGCGTCCGCGCGATGAAGGCGGGCGCCGTCGACTTCCTGACGAAGCCGGTAGAGAGGGAGCCCCTCCTCGGAGCGATCCGGAGCGCCCTCGCGCGGAACGCGCGCGAGATCGAGGAGCGGAGCGAGGTCCGGACGATTCGCGCGCGTTTCGACCGCCTTTCCGGCCGCGAGAAGGAGGTCTTCCGGCAGGTCGTGGAGGGACGGCTCAACAAGCAGATCGCCGGGTCGCTCGGGACCTCGGAGCGGACCGTGAAGGCGCACCGGGCGCACGTCATGGAGAAGATGGGCGCCGACTCCCTCGCCGACCTCGTCCGGAAGGCGGAGAGGCTGAGGGGCCTGTAGGGCGGTTCGGGTTCCCGGGACACGCACGCCGCCGCGAGACCTGCGACGGGAATCGTCGCGACGGCGTGCCCGGCCGAGCGGACGACGTTCCCCCTCCCCCGGCGGAGCTTCCCGAGCTCGGCGGGAGAGAGGAGGGGATCGTTCCCGACCCGCTCCGGGAACCGCTCGCGGAGCCTCTCCCGGGCGATCGGCGGAGAAATGGGGGCGCACGGCCGCGCGGGCGCGCGCCGGCCCTCGGGACGGGTCGTCAGCCGGCGTCGTCGCCCGATGCGAAACGGGTCGAGGCTTCGAGCTCCCGCTCCGCCTCGGCGAGCGTCTGCCCTGCGAGGAGCCGCCCGAGGCCGCTCGCCCACGGCCGGCTCGAAAGGACGCGCGTCAGGAAGAGCCCGGCCGCCAGGAACGCCGCACCGAACGCGAGGTTGGCGTAGAGCCAGGCCCGGGCCGCGGGGACGGCCCAGAGGTCGATTCCGAAGAGCGCTTTCGCGGCCACGACGAGGAGCGGCACGAAGGCGAGCGGCGCGAGGAGAAGAAGAAGCCGGACCGCGCGGACCCGCTCCACCCGGAGCACGGCGAGCCGCTCCTGGATGACGGCGACCGGTCCGCCCCAGTCGATCGCCCGGAGCGTTGCCCGCTGCCTCAGGCCCGAGAAGAGGTGAAACGCGAACCCCGCGAAGAGGACGAGAGCGGGCAGGAAGAAGCGCGGCTCGCCGAGGTGGGCGACCGAGAACCATCCCGTGGCGACGACGGCGACGACGTCCTGAACGAGGTCGAGGTGGACGAGAAGTCCCAGGCGCCCGACACGCTTTCGCGTGCGGGAGAGTGTCCTCGCGTCGATCCGGCGTGCCGCAGGAGCGGTCTCGACTTCGTCCCAGATCGACTTCAGCTGCTCGAACTCCATGGCTCCTCCCTTCAGCGCCCCGGCGCGAGGTCGCGCCGCAGCTTCTGGCGGACCCGGCCGAGCCGGGTCCCGACGTTGGTTTCGGTGAGGCCGAGGACCTCCGCGATCTCGGCGTAGGGCCGACCGTCGAGGTGGAGGACGAGGAGCGCGCGGTCGAACGGGTCGAGCCGCTCCATCGCCTCCCGGAGGAGCGCCCGGCGCTCCTCGGCCGGGTCGGGCGCCGGGGCCGCCACTGCGAGGTGCGCCTCCTCCGCCGGGACGGTGTGGCGGCGACGGCGGACGTCGCCCCGGAGCGAGGAGATCGCGACGTTGAGTGCGACGCGGTACATCCAGGTCGAGAAGCGGTACCGCTCGTCGTAGCTCGGGAACGACCTCCAGAGCTGTGCGACCGTCTCCTGGACGAGCTCCTCGCGGTCGGCGGCGGTGCGCGTGTACGCCCCGGCCACCTTCCGGAGGATCCCCTCGTTCTCCTCGAGCAGGGCGAGAAACCTCTCCTGCCGGGCGTGCTCCCCCATCGGCCAATCTCCTCCCCGGGCGGTCGTTTCGCCGCCTTCACCCCATGATTCGCCGGCCGGGGGAGGAAATCACGCGTCGTCGAACCCTGGACCCGGGCTGGGGCCTCGCCGAGTACGAAACGGAAAGGCGGCGGCTCTTCCGGGAAGCCGCCGCCGTATCGGGATCGTGCGGCTCGCGCCGCCCGCTCCCCTCCCCGCTACCCCATGTACGGGTAGCGCCACTGGGTCGCCGGGACGAAGGTCTCCTTGATCGTCCGCGGGCTGATCCAGCGGAGGAGGTTGAGGCTCGAGCCGGCCTTGTCGTTCGTGCCGCTCATCCGTGCGCCGCCGAACGGCTGCTGGCCGACGACCGCGCCGGTCGGCTTGTCGTTGATGTAGAAGTTGCCGGCCGCGTGGCGCAGGTGGTGGACCATGACGTGGAGGGCGTAGCGGTCCTGGCTGAAGACCGCCCCCGTCAGCGCGTACGGGCTCGTCGCGTCGACGACGTCGAGCATCTCCTCCCACTTCGCCTCGTCGTAGACGTGGATCGTGAGGATCGGCCCGAAGAGCTCGTGTCCCATCGTGTGGTACGAGGGGTCGAACGCCTGGATGATCGTCGGGCGGACGAACCAGCCGACCGAGGAGTCGTACGCGCCGCCGGCCACGATCTTCGCGTCCCTGCTCGCCTTCGCCGCGTCGATCGCCTCGGAGTGGTCCTTGAACGCCCCCTCGTCGATGACGGCGCCCATGAAGTTCGTGAAGTCGGCCGGGTCGCCCATCTTCATCGCCTCGACCTCGGCGACGAGCTCGTCCTTGATCTTCGCCCAGAGGTTCGAGGGGACGTAGGCGCGCGAGGCCGCGCTGCACTTCTGCCCCTGGTACTCGAAGGCGCCGCGGAGGATCGCCGTCGTGAGCGCCTTCGGGTCGGCGCTCGGGTGGGCGAAGATGAAGTCCTTGCCCCCCGTCTCGCCGACGAGGCGCGGGTAGGAGCGGTACTTCTCGAGGTTCTGCCCCACCGTCCGCCACATCCCGTTGAAGACGCCCGTCGAGCCGGTGAAGTGGATGCCGGCGAGGTCCTGGTGGTTGAGGACGACGTCGCCGATCGCCCGGCCGCTGCCGGGGACCATGTTGATGACGCCGTCCGGCATCCCCGCGTCCCGGTAGAGGCGCATGAGGTGATGGGCGCTGAAGAGGGCCGTCGAGGCCGGCTTCCAGAGCACGGTGTTCCCGCAGAGGGCGGGCGCCGCCGCCAGGTTGCTCCCGATCGCGGTGAAGTTGAACGGCGAGACGGCGAAGACGAACCCCTCGAGCGGCCGGTGCTCCATCCGGTTCCACATGCCGGGGCCGCTCTCGGGCTGCTCGGTCAGGATCTCGGCGTAGTAGTGCGCGTTGAAACGGAAGAAGTCGATCGTCTCGCAGGCGCTGTCGATCTCGGCCTGGTGGCAGGTCTTGCTCTGCCCGAGCATCGTCGCCGCGTTCAGCACGTCGCGGTAGGGCCCCGCGAGGAGGTCGGCCGCCTTCAGGAAGATGGCGACCCGCTCCTCCCACGGCATCCGCGACCAGAAGTCCTTCGCGCGGTCGGCCGCGGCGATCGCGAGGGCGACCTCCTCCGGGCCGGCGAGGTGGACGTCGGCGAGGACGTGGCCGTGGTCGTGGGGCATCACCGCCTTGGCGATCTTCCCCGTCCGGATCTCCTTCCCCCCGATGACGAGGGGGATCTCGACCCGCTCGGAGGCCATCTCCGCGAGCTTCTTCTCGAGGCTCGCGCGCTCCGGGCTCCCGGGCGCGTAGTCCTTGACCGGCTCGTTCTTCGGGACCGGGACCTTGTAGATGCCGAGCGACATGGGGCCTCCTTGCCTCGTGCGGGCGGGGTCGGGATCAGATCTCGAGCGTAATCCCCTGGGCGAGCTCGAGGCGGCCGGAGAAGTTCAGGGCGTTCGTCTGCCGGCGCATGTAGGCCTTCCAGGCGTCCGAGCCGCTCTCGCGCCCGCCGCCCGTCTCCTTCTCGCCGCCGAAGGCGCCGCCGATCTCGGCGCCGCTCGTCCCGGTGTTGACGTTCGCGATGCCGCAGTCGCTCCCCTCGGCCGAGAGGAAGAGCTCGGTCTCGCGGAAGTCGTTCGTGACGATCGCGCTCGAGAGCCCCTGCGGGACCCCGTTCTGCAGCGCGATCGCCTCCTCGATCGTCCGGTAGGTCGTGAGGTAGAGGATCGGCGCGAACGTCTCCTCCTTGACGATGGGGAGGTCGCTTCCCGCCGCCACGAGGCACGGCGTGACGTAGCAGCCGCCGGCCTTCTCGAGCGGCTCGCCGCCCCAGATCACCGTCGCCCCCTGCCCCTTGGCCGTCTCGATCGCCTTGAGCATCGTGGCGACGGCGTCCCGGTCGACGAGCGGGCCCATGAGCGTGTCGTAGGCGAGCGGGTCGCCGATCGTCGTCTCGCCGTAGAGCGCCGTGAGGCGCTCCACGAACCGCTCGTAGACCGACTCGTGGAGGATGACGCGCCGGGTCGAGGTGCAGCGCTGGCCCGACGTCCCGATCGCCCCGAAATAGACGGCGCGGATCGCGATGTCGAGGTCGGCCTTGTCGCTCACGATGACGGCGTTGTTTCCGCCGAGCTCGAGGATGAGTCGCCCGAAGCGCTCCTGGACGAGCTTTCCGACGTGCCGCCCGCCCGGGACGGAGCCGGTGTAGGAGACGAGGGCGACGCGCGGGTCGGTGTTGATCAGGTCGCCGATGTCGCTCCCGCGGCCGATCGTGAGGGAGCAGATGGCCGGGTCGTAGCCGAAGCGCTCGAGGGCGCGCCGGGCGATCCTCGTGACGGCGATCGCCGTCAGCGGCGTCTTGCTCGAGGGCTTCCAGAGGACCGTGTCGCCGCAGACGAGGGCGAGAGCGGCGTTCCAGCTCCAGACGGCGACCGGGAAGTTGAACGCCGTGATGACGCCGACGACGCCGAGCGGGTGCCACTGCTCCTGGAGGCGGTGCTGCCGCCGCTCGCTCGGCATCGTCAGGCCGTAGAGCTGGCGGGAGAGGCCGACGGCGAAGTCGCAGATGTCGATCATCTCCTGCACCTCGCCGAGCGCCTCGCGCAGCGTCTTCCCCATCTCGAGGGAGACGAGGCGCGCGAGCGGCTCCTTCTGGGCGCGGAGCTCCTCGCCGATCGCCTTGACGACCTCGCCCCGCTTCGGCGCGGGGACGGTGCGCCACGACGCGAAGGCCGCGTGGGCCTTCCCGAGGATCCCGTCGAACTCCTCCTTCGTGACGTTCACGACGGAGGCGAGGGGCGAGCCGTCGACCGGCGAGACGACCTGCTGGACCTTGCCGCTGCCGACCCACGCGCCCGCGAAGCCCCCCGGGTTCCTCTCCTCGATTCCGAGCGCGCGAAGGATCTCCATCTCCGTCTCCGTCTTGAGCGACATCGTCCTACCTCCGGGGGAGGTTATGCGACAGAATTTCAAATAAACATAGCTCATTGTTTTCATCAGGCGCATCGATATGATTCATATATGTCGACACTCGACCTTCCCCAGCTCCGCGCCTTCCACACCGTCGTGCAGGCGGGCGGCTTCTCGGCCGCCGCCTCGCGCCTCCATCTGACGCAGAGCGCCGTCAGCCACGCCGTCGGGAAGCTGGAGCGCTCGGCGAAGGTCCGCCTCCTCGACCGGCGCGGGCGGAAGGTCGTCCCGACGCCCGAGGGGGAGATCCTCCGCGAGGCGTGCGAGCGGGTCTTCGCCACGCTCGAGGCGGCCGAGGAGGAGCTGCAGCGAGAGCGGAACCGCGCCGAGGGGCGGATCCGCCTCGGGGCGACGGTGGAGTTCGGGACGAGCGTCCTGATGCGCCACATCCGCCCGTTCCTCGACGCGCACCCAGGGCTGGAGATGGACTTCGTCCTCTCTCACGACCTCCTGACGCCGCTCCTGCGCGACGACATCGACCTCGCCGTCGACTGCGTCGCCCACCCGCACCCCGACCTCGAGAGGACCCCCCTCTTCCGCGAGGCCTACATGGTCGCCTGCGCGCCCGACTACCTCGCGGCGCACCGGATCGAGGAGCCGGCCGACCTCGCGCGCTGCGCCGTCCTCTCGATCGACAAGGGGTGCGCCTGGTGGGAGCGCTTCCTCGGCACCTTCCCGAAGAGCCGCCGCCCCGCCTTCGGCCGCGTCGTCGCCATCAACCACATCCGCGGCCTCATCACGGCCGCGGTCAGCGGCCTCGGCGTCCTCCTCGCGCCGAGCTACAGCGTGAAGGGCGAGCTCGACCGCGGCGCGCTCGTCCCCCTCTTCCCCGCCTTCCGCCCTCTCGAGGACCGCTTCGCCCTCTACCAGAAGGCAGGCAAGGCGCGCCTCGCCAAGCACCGGCTCCTCACGGAGTACCTGAAGGAGCTGACGCCGGCGGAGTTCGGGGCGTAGGCGCCGTGCCTCACGGCAGGGCGACGTCCTTCATCGTGAACGTGTACCTCCGGAACGTCTTCGGCGTCTTCAGCCGCACCTGGAGGCCCCAGTCGGCGCCGACCTCGCCCCCGTGCGGGTCGAGGCCGACGAAGCCCGCCTCGGTCGTCCGGTTCACGCCCTGCACCTGTCCCTCGGCGTCGAGGAAGACGATGTCGAAGAGGGCCCCTTTCGGGTCCTTCACCTTCAGCCAGACGTCGATCCAGCTCGACGAGAGGAAGCTCTCGACGGCGAGCCCGACCATCCTCTCGAGCATCTCGCCTTCGAGCCCCATCTTCTTCGACTCCGCGCGCTTCTTCTCCCCATACGCCTTCTTCTCGGCCTCGATCTGCTCGTTCGAGAGGAGGGTGATCTCGACGCCCGCGGCCTGGAGGACCGGGCTCACGAGGGGCTTGCCCGCCTCGCCGAGGAGGTTCGGGACGGAGACGAGCGCCGCGGGGTCGAGCGCCGGCGTGTAGAGCTCGACGTCGGCCTCCACCTCCTTCAGGACCTTCGCCTTGCGGGACGCCGTCTTCAGCGGGACGGAGACGCTCACCGGAGGAGGCTCCTCACCGGGGTAGCTGTCCCCCGGGCTGACGGACTCGAACTGCGCCTCCGCGGCGTTCTCCGGGACGAGGCTCGTGCCGAGGTCGTCGACGACCTTCTTCGTGACGACGCGCATCGCTGCCACGTCGGCCTGCTTCGTCCCGGGGAGCGTCACGGTGAGCGTCGCCCTCGGCGTCTGGCTGTCGCCAGCCACTCGCTCGTCCTCGATCGAGCGGAACTCCGCCGCGACCGGCTGCGCCGGGATCGGGGTCGGCGTCGGGGTCGGCTTCGGGGCGACGAGCTTCGAGAGGACCTGGTACGGCAGCTTGCAGCCTCCGAGGGGCAGCGCGAGGAGGGCGAGGCAGGGGAGCAGGAGGCGGGCCCGGGCGTTCGTCATGGCGGCTCCTCTTCGTTCCCGCGTCACGGCAGGGGGATCGTCGTCTCGAACGGATAGGAGAAGACCGCCTTGTCCGTCCAGAACGTCAGGACGAGGGTCGCGTCGGCCGGGATCGCCTCGCCGTGCCCGACCTCCATCATCGCCTCCTCGTCGTTCGACTGGCTCCCCCGGCCCGAAGACTCCATTAAGGTGCCGTCGGCCCTGAGGACGGCGATGTCGATGAGGTTCTCCATGTCGGCGACGGGCCCGACGACGACGACGCTCCCCTCGTTCACGCGGTCCCGCGGGAGGACGGTCAATCTCACCTTCAGAGCCTTGAGCGCCGGCTCGGCGAGCGGCTTTCCCGCCTTCGCGGTGAACTTCTCGATCTTCACCTCGGACGCCGGGTCGCGCGAGGGGATCCACGCCTCGACCGTCCCTGCGAGCGTCACCGTCGACGCCCCGCGGGCCGGGCCCGCCAGCTTCAGCCAGAGCTCCATGCCGTCGGGCTTGCCCGTCCACTTGGTCGGCCCGTCCGGGTCGGGCGCGAGCAGGTTGCCGAGGTCGTCCTTCGCCCCGGTCACGGTGAGCCGGTATCCCCTCGCCTCCGCGAGGCCCGCGCCCTCCAGCTTCGGGAAGAGCGTCAGGCGGGCCGAGGCGTCGTTCGTCTCGTAGCGCGAGCGGGAATCCTGGATCTTCGAGATGGCGACACGGACGTCCCCCTGCGCCGCGGCGTCGGGCGCGACGAGCGAGAGCCCCAGGAGGGCTCCCGCGAGGACCGGGCACGGCACGGCTCGGGACACGTTCATGGGCACCTCGCGACGGGTTTTGCGGGAGTCTACGCCCGCCCGGCCTCGCCGCAGCTGCGGCGCTCGGGAGCGAGGCCTCGGCGCGGGACCTGGGGATGCTGCCCGGGCGGCTGGAAAGGTCGCCCCGTCAGGGCGCCTTCGTCAGCTTCTCCAGCATCTCTACGCCGTTCCGGTTCTTCGGGTCGAGCTCCACGGAGCGGCGGTAGGCGGCGATCGCCTTCTCCTTCTCGCCCTCGGCGAGGAGCGCCTCGCCGAGGCTGTCCCAGGGGTTGCCGTTCTCCGGGAAGAGCTCGGTGCCGAGCGTGAAGACCTTCACCGCGTCCGCGGGTCGCTTCTCGGAGAGAAGCCGGTAACCCGCCGCGTTGAAGTGGGCCTCCTCGAACGTCCACCCGGCCGGCTCCTTCGCCTTCAGCTCCCTCACGCGCGCGAGCGCCGCGTCGAGCCCCTTCTCGCGGAGGAGCTTCGCGAAGAGGCCGTCGGCCGACGAGGGCCCGAGAGGGACCTCCGGGTCCAGCAGGTTGTGCCCGAAGTCGTTCCACATCTGCGATGCGTTCGTCAGGAGGACGACGGCGCGGCGCGCCTCGAGGTCGAGCCCGAGGTAGCTCCGGAACCCGCCGGTGCCGCCCCAGTGCCAGGTGATCGTCCTCGTCTTTGGCTTCGCGACCATCCAGGCGAGGCCGACCCGCTGGTCGTCCTTCATCGGGACGCGCGGCGCGTGCGCCGCGCGCATCGCGGCGTGGAGACGGCCGCCGTCGGCCGAGAGGTTCGCCTCCGCGAAGGCGAGCATGTCGGCCGCGGTGGAGCGGATCGCGCCCGCGCCCGGGAGCGGGCCCAGGTCCCACATCGGCGCGGGGCCGAACGACTCGTCGAAGCCCTGGACCGCCCTCTCCTGGAGCGCGGGATCGAGCCCGACCGACGTCTCCTTCATCCCGAGCGGGGCGAGCACGCGCCCTGCGAGGAGCTTCGCGTAGGTCGTGCCGACGCGCCGCTCGAGGGCGTGGCCGAGGAGGCCGTAGCCGACGTTCGAGTAGAGCCACGACTCGCCCGGGTCGCGCGGGAGCTCGTAGGTAGCGAGGAACTCGTAGAGGCGGGCGACGGTGTAGTCGGCGAACGGGTCCTTCGGGTCGGCCGGCCTGAAGTTCGTCGGCATCCGGGGAAGCCCCGAGGTGTGCGTCGCGAGCGTCGCCAGCGTGATCGTCTTTCCGTTCCGCCCGGGGACGCGCATGCCCGCGGGAAGGTGCCTGGCGACCGGGTCGTCGAGGGAGACCTCGCCGCGCGCGACCATGTCGGCGAGGAGCGTCGCGGTGAAGGGCTTCGTGATCGAGCCGATCTCGAAGAGGGCGTGCTCGTCGAGCGGGGCGCCGTTCCCCGAGCTTCCCGCCGCGACGTACCGCCGCGTGCCGTCGGCCTCGAGGAGGCCGACGACGACGCCGACGCCCCCGCCGCGCGCGAGGCGCTCGTCGAGCCGCCGCCGGATCTCGTCGTTCCCGGGGAAGTACCCCTGGCCGAGGGCCGAGGGCGCGAGGAGAAGGAGCCCGAGCGCTCCCGCCAGGGCCGACCGGATCCGCAGCGCCGAAGTCATTTCGTTGCCTCCCGTGACACAGATACGGAGACCTCCCTCCGCCGGTTCGAGGAGACTCCGTCTCCGGGCCGGAAGCGCCCGCGGGCACCGACCCGGCCGCACACCTCAGTACCGCGGGATCCTCCAGGCGACGACGCGGTTCTCCGTGAAGGCGGGGCAGACGGCGAGTCGGCTCTCCTCGACCCAGGCGAAGTTCGCGCAGGGCAGGCCGACGACGGTCGTGTCGAGGAGGCGCGTCACCTCTCCCGAGGGCGAGATCCGGAAGAGCCGCCCTTCGTTGTGGGAGACGAGGATGTTCCCGGCGGCGTCCGTCTCGAGGCCGTCGATCGTCCCCGCGCCGAGGCGGGCGATCGTCCTCACCTCCCGCGTGGAGAGGTCGACGCTCTTCACGCAGCCGTCCGCGTTGTTCCCCACGAGGAGGCGGCCGCCGTCGAGGTGAAGGCCGTTCGGCCGGCCGATCGCCGACCCCTTCAGCCACGGCTCGGCGACGCCGTCCCGGACCCGGAAGATCGTGCCCGCCCGGAAGTCCGAGACGTAGACCGCCCCGTCCTCCGCGACGGCGAGGTCGTTGAGCCCGGCTCCCGGGATCGCGATCCTCCGGAGGAGCCTCCCCGTGGCGAGCTCGAAAAGCGCGAGTCCGCCGCTCTCCACCGCGTAGAGAAGACCGCCCTTCACCGCGAGGCCGACGGGGTTCCGGAGCCTCTCGGCCCAACGCGCGTTCTCCACCGAGCCGTTGGCCGAGAGCTTCGAGACGACCTGCTTCCCCTCCTCCGGGCTCGGGTGATAGCCGTCCCAGCCCGAGACGAAGAGCGCGCCGGTCGCGGGATCGCGGACGACCGTCTCCGGCACCGCGAAGAGCGGCTCCGTCCGCCACGCCTCCGTCACGCCCGGCGCGAGGAAGACGGCCGAGGCGTCCTGGAGGAGGAAGCCCCAGCCTCCCATGTTCTCGACCACGAGGAGCGTCAGCTCGTTCTCCCCCTTGCGGAGCGGGAGGTAGACGGAGTCGTGGAGGCCGACGATCCCGAGGAACGACGCGTCCCGCAGCCGATAGGTGCTGTCGCCGCGGAAGAGCGGCCGGCCGCCCAGGAAGAGGGTCACCTCGTCGCTGTAGCCGAAGCGGAAGCGGCGTATCTCGTCGTTCTCCGCCCGGATCGTCGTCTTCGCCAGGACGGCGTCGGGCTCCGGGCCGAGGCGGCCGTGGTGGCGGGCGACGTCGACGAGGCCGCTCGCGTCGGCCGCGACGTCCTTCCACGTCAGGGGCGGGAGACCTTGTGTCGCCGGGTCCCGGTCGGGATCGACGAGGCGCGCCGGGAAGGGGCTCGAGAGGCGCCACCGGGTGACGAGACCCGGCGCGGCATCGACCCGCGGGGGCGGTTCGAACAGGAGTCCGTCGTCCGCGCGGTACCGGAACGAGGAAAAGCGCGCGGAGCCGTCCCTCGACCCGCTGAGCCCCAGGGTCCCCGCTCCGGCGCCACGCTTCAGGTCGTGGATCTCGAGGGCGGGCCGCGGCGCGTCGCCGACGAAGAGCCGGGCCTGAGTCCCCTTCACCTCGAGGCGCAGGCGGATCCACTCTCCCGGCGGGAGCGTCGCCGCCGCGGTGAACCCGTCGCCGTTGTAGAGCTGCCAGCCGTCGACGCCGCTCCAACCGGGGACGTACTGGACGGCGTCGGGGTAGCCCGCCGGCCCCGCCCGGTGCGGGCGCAGGTAGACGCGTTCGAACTCGCGCGGCGAGGCGACGCGGAAGAGGATCCCCGGGTAGGAGCGAGCCCCGGTCACGGCCACGTCGACCTCGACGACGCCGTCGCGGAAGGAGACGTCGCGGAGGAACGCCGTCCCCGCGAGACTGGGGCGGCCCAGGTGCTCCTCGACGACCGCGCCCGCGAGGTCCCAGCGGCCGGGATCGAAAGGGATCGGCTCCTCGGCGGCGCTCCGCGTGGCGGCGAGGAGGAGGGTCAGCGAGAGGACGCGGCCCGAAAGGTCTGCGATGCGCATCGGACACACCTCGCTCGCGGAATGGACGGCGTTCGACCGTCTCATCGTGTTACGTGGCGAGACCCCCGCGGGTTGTCGGCGTCGTTCCCGGAATTCCCGCGAGGGCCGCCCGGCTTCACACAACTTCACCTTCCGGAAGAACGGCCGAAACGAGGCCCCCGCATCTTTCCCCTCGACGGCGGGACGAGAGCCCTCCGGACGAAGGAGAAGACGATGAACGAAACCAATCCCACCCTCCCCACCCCCCCGGCCCCGCCCCTGCCCCCCCCGGCGAAGGGCCGCCGGCGCGGCCGCGGAGCCTTCTTCGCGATCCTGGGCTTCGCCGCCCTCCTGGCCTTCGGCGCCTTCGAGGCGCTCGGCCACGGTCCCTTCAGGATGCGCGCCTGCGGCCCCCTCGACGCCGCCCGCGTCGAGAAGAAGATCGACCGGGTCGCCGGCTGGATCGTCGAGGACCTCGACGGGACGCCGGAGCAGCAGGCGCAGCTGGCGGCGATCGCGAAGGCCGCCGCGAAGGACCTTGCCCCGATCCACGACGAGCTCGTCGCCGGCCGGAAGGAGGCCGTCGAGATCCTGACCGCGGAGACCGTCGACCGGGCCGCCCTCGAGGCGCACCGCGCGCGGCAGATGCAGCTCGTCACCGCGGCGTCCGGGAGGCTCACGGCCGCCGTCGCCGACGCGGCCGACGTCCTCACTCCCGCCCAGCGCGAGAAGGCCGCCGAGAGGCTTGCCACCCGCATGGCCCGCTTCGGCCACTGAGAGCGCGCGGCCGGCTCCGGATCGGGGATGATGTCGCCGTGGCGACCCGGGTCCTGATGATCGAGGACGACGCGAGGCTCGCGGAGATGGTCGCGCGGGACCTCGGCGCCAGCGGCCTCGAGGTGGCGAATGCCCCGACGGCCGCAGAAGGGCTCGCGCGGCTCGCGCGCGAGCCCTTCGACCTCGTCCTCCTCGACCTGACGCTCCCCGACGCCGACGGCCTCGACGTCTGCCGCCGCCTCCGCGCCTCGGGCTCGCCGGTGCCGGTCATCATGCTGACGGCCCGGGGCGACCCGACGGACCGCGTCGTCGGCCTCGAGCTCGGCGCCGACGACTACCTCGGGAAGCCCTTCGACCCTCGCGAGCTCCTCGCGCGGATCCGCGCCGTCCTGAGGCGGCCGGCCTCGGTCGCCGTAGGGGCGCCGCGCGTTCTGCGCTTCGGGCGGCTCGAGGTCGACGCCGACGCCCGCGTCGCCCGCGTCGACGGGGAGGAGCGGGCGATGACGGCGTACCAGTTCAACCTCCTCCTCGCGATGGCCGAGCGGGCCGGGAGGGTCCTCTCCCGCGAGCAGCTGATGGAGCTGGTGAAGGGGGAGGTGCTCGAGGCGTTCGACAGGTCGATCGACGTCCACGTCGCCCGCCTCCGGGCGGCCATCGAGGACGACCCGCGGAGCCCCCGCCGCATCCTCACCGTCCGCGGCGCCGGCTACGTCTTCGCGCGGAGCCAGGACGCGTGAGGCGGGCCTGGCACCCCGGCTCCCGCCTCCACGGGAGGATCTTCCTCGCCGTCCTCGCGAGCGTCGTCGTCCTCGCGCTCCTCGCCGGCGCGGCGTGGCACCTGCGCTACGGGCGCGAGCCGCTGGAGAGCGGCCTCGGCATCTCCGCCGAGATCGCGGGCGAGCTCCTCCCGCCGGCCGCCGCGCCCCGGGAGGCGCAGGAGGCGGCCCTCGCGCGATGGGGCCGAAGGACGAACGCGCGGCTCTCTCTCTTCACCCCGGATCGCGAGCCGGTCGCCTCGTTCGGCGAGCCGCTTCCGCCGCCCCCCGGCGGCTTCACCGCGAGCGGGACGTGGCACCGGCCGGGCGCCCGCCCGGCGGTCGTCCTCCGCCTCCCGGACGGCCGCTGGCTCGTCGCGAGGCGGGCGGCGCCCGCGCGGCCCGGGCTCGGCTTCCTCGGCTTCCTCCTTCTCGCGGCCCTCGCCGTCGTCCTGGCGGCCTGGCCGGTCTCGCGCCGGATCACCCGCCGCCTCGAGCGCCTGAAGGAGGCTGTCGAGGCGCTCGGCGCCGGGGACCTCTCCGCGCGCGTTCGCGTGGAAGGGAGGGACGAGGTCGCCCTCCTGGCCGAGAGCTTCAACGGCGCCGCCGCCAGGATCGAGGAGCTCGTCGGCGCCGAGCGCCGTCTCCTCGCGAACGCCTCGCACGAGCTGCGGACTCCCCTGGCACGTCTCCGCGTCGCGGCCGGCCTCCTCGAGGGCGAGCCCCGGGCGAAGGACGAGGTCGCCCGGAGCGTCGGCGAGCTCGACGCCCTCGTCGAGGAGATCCTCGTCGCGAGCCGCCTCGAGGCGGGCGCCGCCAAGGAGCCGTTCGAGGAGGTCGACCTGACGGCCCTCGCCGCCGAGGAGTGCGCCCGCGCCCGCGCGAGCCTCTCGGGCAGCGTCGTCAGCGTGCAGGGCGACCTGCGCCTCCTCCGACGAATGCTCCGCAACCTGATAGAGAACGCGAGCCGCCACGGCGGAGGAAGCCCCGTGGAGGTCGAGGTCCGCCGCGCCCCGTCCGGCGCCGCCGAGGTCGACGTCCTCGACCGCGGGCCGGGAGTCCCGACCGACCTCGCCGGACGGATCTTCGAGCCCTTCTTCCGCCTCCCCGGCGCCCCGGACGGCGGAGCCGGCCTCGGTCTCTCGATCGCGCGCCAGGTCGCGCGGATGCACGGCGGGGAGTTGACCTGCGAGCCCCGCGAGGGAGGCGGCACCCGCTTCCGCGCGACGCTCCGGCCCTGCATCGCGGCGCCAGGCCGCTGACGGGAGCCGGCGACGGTCTCGACGTTCTCGACCAGCGGGTCCACGAAGGGGCTGATGTTCTTCGTCGAACGTCGTCCGCCCTCGAGGATCACGGCGAGGCCGCAGATCAGGAGCCTACGGGACGATCGACCTGGGGTCGTTGGTGACCCTGTCGACGAGCGTGGCGCAGGCTGCGACGGCCCCGCCCGGGGTCGTCACGGTCACGACGAGATAGACGTCGCCGCGGTCGAACCCTCCGAGCTCCTCGACGACGGAGAGGACCTGGGTCATGCCGAGCGGCAGGAGCCGCTCGTCCGTCGTTCCGAGAGTCGACCCGTCCGCGTCGACGAGCGAGAGGCTCACGGACACCGGGAGGTCGGTCGCGTTGGCGAGGAGAAGGTTCGTGCGGGAGGATGCGTCGTCGCGGAGGCCGACGAGGACGGCCGGGTTCCCCGGAGTCGCGAGGCGGCTCGCATCGAACGCCGGGACGCTCTGGCCGACGCGGCCGCGTCCGTCGGGCGGCGGGGACGTCGTGATCGCGGAGATCCTGAGCGCCGGGGAGTCGGACGTGATCCGGAGGGCGCCGTAGTCGACGTCGACTCCGAAGAGCGAGCCGAGGACGTCGGCATAGGTCACGGAGCGTCCGGCCGCGAGGGCGCGCTCCGCGACGGGTCCTCCGGTGCCCTCCACGTCGTGGCCCAGGAACTGGATGGAGAAGGAGGCGTCGGCGGCCCCCGCGTTGGCGATGGCGAGGTCGGTCGTGAAGAAGGCGCCGTGGGCGCCCGGCGCCCGGGCGGCGGAAGGGACGAGCCACGCGGTCGGAAGCGACACGTCGCCGAGAGCCAGGGCGTAGAGACCGCCGTCGTGCGAGCCCGCGAGGAGAGTGGGCGGATCGGTCGCCACGATCGCGAGGGAGGAGACGTTCCTCGGGGCGGCGCCCGCGACGAGCGCCGCCCAGGTCAGGCCGCCGTCACGGCTCCGGAAGACACCGCCGCTCCCACCGGCGTAGACGGTCGAGGGCGAGGTCCTTTCGTCGATGGCGATCCCGCGAACGCTCCAGGGATCGGCGGTTGCGCCGCGCCAGGTCGCCCCGCCGTCCCTGCTGGAGAAGAGGAGCCCCGTCAGTCCGCCTCCAGCGTAGACGACGTTCCCGTCCCGGGGGTCGACCGCCAGCGAATACACGAAAGCGTCGGACAGGCCGCTGATAGACCCCAGCGTCGCGCCGCCGTCGGTCGTCTTGAACGCCCCGCGTCCGTAGGTCCCGACGTAGAGGCTGCCGGGTCGATTCGGATCGACCGCGAGCGCAGTCACGTCCAGGAACGTACCCGTATCGAGGGGCCGCCAGGTCTCGGCGCCGTCGTCGCTCCTGTACAAGCAGGGCGACTCGCAGCCGTACGCGAAGGCGCCCGCGTATACCGAGCCCCGCGAATCGACGGCGATCTCACTGATGTCCCGCCCGTCCTCCCCCGGGAAGCCGAGAGTGCTCCAGGTTCGGCCGCCGTCGACGCTCTTGCGAAAGTGGGATTGACGTCCGCCGACGTAGAGGGTGCCGTGCCTGCGCGGATCCGTGGCGATCGATCTGATGGAACCGGTGCTCAAGACGGTCCAGGTCCGTCCGGCGTCGGTGCTCTTGTGGAGGCCTCCTCCCTGGAGACCTCCCGCGTAGATCGTGCCCGGTGAGGCTCGTTCCACGGCGATCGACGAGACGGGGTTCGTCGACAGCCCGAGGAGGACCCACTCGGCCTCTGCGGCTGCGATTGGATGCGACGACAGGAGGGCCGCTCCGAAGAGTCCCAGGATCCCGGTCTTCAGATGCGTGCTGCGCATGGCCCGCCCCTTTCGGCGATCCCACCCGGTGAAGTGGTCGCAACGAGAGGATGAGCCGGTGGCGCGGCGGAGTCCTGATCGGGTCCTGAGGAAATCCCCGGTCGCAGGGCCCTCAGGAGGCGGTCTTCGTCGTCGATAGTCCCGCGGGCACGGCGCGGAAGACGAAGGTCGCGAGGCCGAACCTCACCTCGTCGCCGTCCTTCAGCGCGACCGGCCCGACAATGCGCGCGTCTCTCACGAACGTCCCGTTCTTGCTGCCGAGGTCCTCGAGGAGGACTCCCGAAGCCCCCCAGACGAGGCGCGCATGCCGTCGCGACACGGAGGCGTCGTCGATCGAGCCCGGGAGCCCCGGATCGCGGCCGAGGACGAGATCGGGCGTCCGGGCGACGATCTCGGTCGTCCCACGGACGAGCCGGGGTGCCGAAGAGGCCGGCCCGGGGGCGCCCTCGAGCGCGTACCCGTATCCGTGCACGGTGCGGATCGGCCCTTCGCGCCCGGTCTGGCGGAGCTTCGCCCGCAGCTCCTTGACGAGCGTCGTCAGGCTCGCCTCGGTGACGGAGACTCGCGGCCAGAGGACATCCTGGAGCTCCTCCTTCGAGACTGCGCGCGGGCGTCGCTCCACGAGGAGGACGAGGAGCGAGTACTCGAGGCGCGAGAGAGGGAGCACGAGGTCTCCGTCGAGGAGGAGCCGCCGCTCGGGGTCGAACTCCACGCTCCCGATCAGCACGAGGTGCGATTCGCCGCGCGGCACCCTGCGGCCCCCCTCAGGGAACGACGGAGGCGGCGAGACCTCCGCGCGCGATGCGCCGGGCAGCCGCGAAGACCGCGTCGAGAACGGCATCTGTCCCCATCCCCGCGTCGAGGACGACGAGAGCGTCGCCCCCGATCGTGGCTTCCAGCGCGGGCGCGTCCTCGGCCAAAGCGAGGACGAGTCCGCGGCGTGCGCCCTTCAGCCGCTCGGCGGCCTCGGCGGAGGACGCCACCGACACCGGCCGGTAGCCCGCCCGGGAGAGAGCCCTCTCGGCGGCGGCTGTCCGGGACCGCCCGGCGAGGGGCGATTGGACGGGGGCGTAGACGAGGACGTCGAGCTTGCGCCCGGGGTCGGGGCCGCGCTGAAAGCGCGTACCGCGCGCCACGACGAGGAACTTGTCTCCGCAGGCGAGGGCGGCCGGGGCGAGGAGCGGAGCGAGGGCCAGGGGAAGGGCCAGCAGGGATCGCCGCATCGTGTCACCTCCCGAAGGCGTACGTCAGGCCTGCCGTCCACGCGTGCCCCGCGTGCGTGTCCGTGCCCGACACGAAGCTGGTGTGGCTCAGGAAGACGTCGAACGAGCCGAAGGAGAAGGAGGCGCCGCCTCCCAGATGGAAGGAGTTGTCGCGAAGGAGACGGTCGTGCTCTGCGACCCGCTCCGGAGTGTCGACCTCCCCGGGCGGGAGAAACGGGTCGCCCGTGGGAGAGCCTACCCGGAGGCCCCCGTGCGTGCGCTGCCACCGCGCTTCCGCGTGGAGGTGGAGCCGCCTCGTCGGTGCCCAGCCGATCGCGAGGGACCAGCTGCTCCGGTCGTTGGGAATTCCCAGGACCTTCTCGACGAAGGCGTAGGAGTACCCGCCCTGCAGCGTCGCGTCCGGGACGAGGCCCGCGAGCCGGACCGCCGCGGCGAGCCCGACCTGCAGCTCGTCGAGGTTGCGGCCCACGACGGCCTCGCCGCGTGTCTCGTAGGGGTGGCTCGGCACGACGAGCCGCACGAGGGGCGTCACGGCCCACGGGTCGTCGCCGAGACGGTAGCGCGCCGAGAACGTGAAGTCCTGGAAGGAAGAGTTCCAGCAATAGCAGGTGTCGACGGGCTGCAGCGGGAACGGGGGCGGTTCCGGACCTCTGTCCGTCCACCTCGCGAAGACGTACGCGAGGCCGGCCGTGGCCGCGAAGCGATCCGTGAAGCCGTACTCGACCTCGGTGAACAGGGCGGCGGACTCGCTCGTCCCGCCGACCAGGGTCCCGTCGGTCAGGCGATGACCCGTGTGGTCGATCCACTGGCCGCCGAGCGTCACGACGCCGACTCCCACGGGCGGCGTCCAGGCCTGAGCGGCGGCCGGGGTCGCGGCTCCGGCGAGCGCGAGGGCGAGGGCGACCCTCGTCACGACAACCCCACCTTTCGCACGATCGCCGCGAACCCGGGCTCGCCGCGCAGCGAGTCCCACGCCCGGTCCACGGCCAGGAAGACGAGGCCGGGCGACCGCTCTGCGACGGCGGACTCGAGGTCCGCGAGAGCTCGTTCCGGGTCGCCTGCGAGGGCCGCGAGCCGAGCGAGGTCGAAGGGTGACACGTAGCGGGTCGTCGCGATCTCGCCGAGCTCCTCGAGACGCGCCCGGGCGACGCCCCGCAGGGCCGCGTCGTAATCGGCGATGCTCTTCGTCCTTGCGAGCGCCGTAACGCCGTCGGTATCGCCCGACAGGACGTACGCCCTTCGAAGGCTGCCGATCGCCTGGGCCGCATCTCCGCGGCTGCGGGAGATCGCCGCCAGCCCGAACCAGGCGCGGGGGTCGTCGGGCTCGGCCTCTATGGCGGCCTGGTAGAGACCGATGGCCGGCCCGAAGCGCCCGAGCTGCGCGTTGTAGTCGCCGCACGAGATCGTGAAGACGAGGTTGCCGGGATCCAGCTGGCGCGCCCTCTCGATCCGCTCGATCGACTCCTCCGTGCGCCCTCGTGCCCAGAGCAGGAGCGCGAAGGCGCGTGTGTGCCAGACGGGAGGCCGGGGCGCGTCGAAGAGCTCCCGGAACTCCCGCTCGGCGCCGTCGAGGTCCCAGTCGAAGAAGGCCCGCCGCGCAGCGAGCGCCGCCCGGGCCTCCGTCAGGTCGGGGGCGAGGCCGAGCGCCCGCCGGGCGCCGTCGTCAGAGCGCGCCCACGCCTCCGCGGGCGGGACGTATCCCCCGGTCGCGAGCAAGCCGTAGGTGTCGGCCTCGAGGAGATGGGCCTCGGCGAACGACGGGTCCTTCTCGGCTGCGGCGTGGAAGAGCCGGGCCGCCTCGAGGTACCCCCCCTCGGTGTCTCGCAGCGCGGCGTACCGGCCGCGCAGGTAAAGGCTGTAGGCCTCGGTGCTCTGCGTGCCGCGGCGGGCGAGCGCGCGGCGCTCGGAACCGGAGAGGCGGAGGTGGAGCCCGGAGGCAAGGTCGGACGCAAGCTCGGACTCCAGTCGGACGAGATCCGCGTAAGGCCGCTCGTAGACGTCTCCCCACAGCCGGGCCCCCGTGCGGACGTCCACTGCTTCCGCCTCCGCCCTCAGCCGCTCGCCTCGTCGCGAGATCCGGCCGGTGACCACGGCCGCCACGCCCAGCCTCCGGCCGGCCTCCTGCGGGTTGCGCTCTCCCCGGAAGCGGAAGACGGTCGCTCTCGCCATGACGCGCACCGACGGGAGGCGCGACATCCGGTCGATGAGGACTTCCGTGAAGCCGTCCGCGAGGTATTCGTCCATCTCCTCGCCCTCCGGGCTCTCGAAGGGGAGGACCGCGAGCGATCCGGCCGGCGCGCGGTCGTCGGCGTCCCTCGCGAGGAGGAGGGCGCCGAGACCGGCCGCGACGAGTATCCCGGCGATCGCCGCGGCCCGCGCTCGGCCCTGGCGGGCCGTCCGGCGAGAGGCACCCGCGGCCGGCACGGCGAAACTGTCGGCCCGCTCCAGGAGCTCGCGCACGTCGCGTGCGAGGTCGCGCGTCGACACGAAGCGTCCCGCGGGGTCCTTCGCGAGGCATCGCTCGACGATCCGGCGGAGCGGCGGGGGGAGCGGGGCGAGCGGGGGCGGCTCCTCACGCAGGATTGCGACCAGCGTCTCGGCCGCGGTCGGCCTCGTCCAGGCGCGCTCGCCGGTCACGAGCTCGTAGAGGATCGTCCCGAAGGCGAACTGGTCGGTCCGGTAGTCCACGTCCTCTCCGGCGGCCTGCTCGGGAGACATGTAGCCCACCGTGCCGAGGAATGCGCCCGGCGTGGTCCCGAGGGCCGCCGTGTCGAGCGTGTCGTCCCGGCCGGCGGCGGCCAGCGGTGACGACTTCGCGATCCCGAAGTCGAGGAGCTTCACGACGTCGTCGTCCGTCACGATGACGTTCTCGGGCTTCAGGTCGCGGTGGACGATCCCCTTGGCGTGCGTCGCCGCGAGGCCGTCCGCGATGCCTGCGGCGATCCGGAGGGCACGCCGGAGCGGAAGGCGCCCGGCGTCGAGGAGGCGGCGAAGCGTCGGACCCGCCACGAGCTCCATCGTCAGGACGTGGAGGCCGGGTGTCGACGGCGTCGCGGGGAACTCCTCGAAGGCGTAGAGGGTCGCGACGTTCGGGTGGCTGAGGCTCGCGAGGAGCCGCGCTTCGAGCTCGAATCGCCCGAGGCGTTCGTCGTCGGCGAGGAGCCCTCCGGGCACGACCTTGAGCGCGACCTCGCGGTCGAGGCGCTCGTCGCGGGCGCGGAAGACCTCACCCATTCCGCCCGCCCCGAGGCGGCCGAGGACAAGATAAGGCCCGACCCTGGAGCCCTCGACGAGGGTCGCTCCGCCCGGCTTCATGCTCTTCAGGTGAATTATGAACGACGCCCGCGGCCCGGATTCGCCGCTTTGTCAAGCTCAGAACAAGGTCAGAATCCGCTCAGGGAAACGTTGCTCCGGCCCGAGTCGAGCTCCCGGCGCCTGTCGGTTTCACGGACTCCTCAGCGCTCCCTCGGGACTCGGCGGTACTCGCGCAGCAGGTTCCCGGGCATGAAGTACAGAGTCCCTGCAGGATAGGGGTCAGGTCTTGATTTTCTATTATAGGAACCGCCGCCGCCCTCCTGCCGTCTCCCCGGAGGCCGACCAGCTGCGCAACGCGTAAACGCGGGGGCTCCCGATGGACCACAACCTGAGATAGCCTCGCAATCACTAGCCGGAGGGGACCTCGATGGCGAAGCTGAGGGTGGCGAGCTTCTCGATCTCGCTCGACGGGTTCGGGGCCGGACCCGGCCAGAGCCTCGAGAACCCGCTGGGGTTCGGGGGCGCCCAGCTCCACGCCTGGGCCTTCCCGACCCGAACGCTCCGGCGGAGGGTCTTCGGCGCCGACGACGGGACGACGGGGCTCGACGACGAGTTCGTCGCGCGCGGGTTCGAGAACGTCGGCGCCTGGATCCTCGGCCGGAACATGTTCGGCCCGGTTCGAGGCCGGTGGCCCGACGAGAGCTGGAGGGGATGGTGGGGCGAGAATCCGCCCTACCACGTCCCGGTCTTCGTCCTCACGCACCACGCGCGGCCTCCTCTCGCGATGGAGGGGGGGACGACGTTCGACTTCGTGACGGGCGGCATCCACGAAGCCCTCGACAGGGCGAACGAAGCGGCCGAGGGCCGCGACGTCCGCCTCGGGGGCGGTCCGGCGACCATCCGGCAGTACCTTCGCGAGGGGCTCGTCGACGAGCTGCACCTCGCGATCGCACCCGTCCTCCTCGGCGCCGGAGAGCCCCTCTTCGCGGGGCTCGACCTCCGCGCGCTCGGCTACGCCTGCACTCGCCACGTCGCGTCCGAGCACGCGACGCACGTCGTCCTGGAGCGGACGCCACGCTCCTGAGGCGCACCCCCGCCTGGGAAAGGAGAGCCAACATGCCGAACACCATCCGCCTCCACCGCGTCCTCAAGGCCCCGTCCGAACGGGTCTACCGCGCGTTCCTCGACCCGGATGCGATGGTCAAGTGGCTCCCGCCGAACGGCTTCACCGCCAGGGTCCACGCGATGGACGCGCGCGTCGGCGGCTCCCACAGGATGTCCTTTACTAACTTCACGACCGGTTCGAGCCACTCGTTCGGCGGCACGTACCTCGAGCTCGTCCCGGGCGAGCGGATCCGCTACACGGACGCCTTCGACGACCCGAGCCTCCCGGGCGCGATGCTGGGGACGGTGGAGCTGAAGAAGGTCTCCTGCGGCACCGAGCTCACGATCACGCAGGAAGGGGTCCCCGACGTCATCCCGCCCGAGGCCTGCTACCTGGGGTGGCAGGAGTCGCTCGCCCTCCTCGCCCGGCTCGTCGAGGCCGAGATCCCCGACGGGGCGTGAGGGCGGCCCTTCAAGGAGGCCCCGGCGCCATCTGAACCCTGAACCGCGCAGCCCGCGCCGGGCGCGGGAACGAAGGAGGACCCATGGGCGTGACGAACTCGGCCTCGGGAACCCGCGTCGACGAGGTGTCGGACGGCATCTACCGCATCAGCACCCCGTTCCCCGGGGTCCCCGGGGGATTCTCGTTCAACCAGTATCTCGTCGCCGACGACGAGCCGCTCCTCTTCCACACCGGGCCGAGGACGATCTTCCCGCTCGTCTTCGAGGCGATCGCGAGCGTCCTCCCGCCCGATCGGCTCCGATTCGTCGGCTACTCGCACTTCGAGTCGGACGAGTGCGGGGCGATGCCCCACCTCCTCGCGGCGGCCCCGGAGGCTGCGCCGCTCTGCGGCGGGGTCAGCGCCATGATCAACGGCGACGCCTTCGACCGGCCTCCCCGGGCCCTCGCGAACGGCGAGACGCTCTCCCTCGGCCGGCACCGCGTCCGCTGGATCGACGCGCCCCACCTCCCGCACGCCTGGGAGTGCGGGTATCTCTTCGAGGAGACGACCGCGACCCTCCTCTGCGGGGACCTCTTCACCCAGGGGGGTGCCGACAACCCGCCCCTGACGACGTCCGACATCCTCGGGCCGTCCGAGGCCTTCCGCAAGCAGGCGGACTACTTCTCGCACGCGAGGAACGTCCGCACGCTGCTCGCGCCTTTCGTGGCGACACGGCCCGGGACCCTCGCGTGCATGCACGGGAGCGCCTGGCAGGGCGACGGCGCGCAGCTCCTCGAGGCGCTCGCCGACTCGCTCGACGCCTGATCGCCGCGGCCGCTCCCGTACCCGGGCGCAAGGCTTCGCCCGCGGAGGCGCCCAACGTCGCCGCCTCCGCGGGCTGCCGCGTTCCCGAAAACCGTAATGCGCGATCCGCGTAGCAGGGGAGAGACGCTTCCGACTCCCCCGGGGCCGGGACACTCCCCGGCCTCTCGCACACGACCGCACCAACGCCCACTCGAGGAGCACAGTGATGAGAATTGCTCGCAGCTTCTGGCCCTTGGCTTTCCTTCTCCTCGCCCTTCCCGCATCCGCCGCCGAAGAGGTCGCGGGACTCCCGCTCCACGTCCAGCGTCTCGACCCGAAGACGGTCCGTGTCTGGGTCGGCGACCACGTTTCGACGACGAACGTCGTCGGCTTCGCCACCGCGAAGGGGATCGTCGTCGTCGACACGACCGGCGTTCCGAAGATCGACCGCGAGCTCCGGCAGGTGATCGCCCGCGAGCTGGGCCGCTCCGACTTCGCGATGCTGATCGACACTCACGAGCACGGCGACCACACCGGCGGGAACTCCGTCTATTCCGACACGGTGATCGTGGCCCACGAGCGTTGCGCGGCCGGCATGCGGCGGAATCCCGCCGACCGGGAGCGCATCCTGGCGTGGCAGACCCAGCACCTCGCCGAGCTCGAGAAGGACCTCGCGAAGCACCCGGCGGGGAGCCCGGAGGCGAAGAAGGCTTCCGAGCAGCTGACGATCGGACGCCTGAACCACGAGGTCTGGACGACGAACGCCGAGCCCGTCGTCCCGACGAAGACGTTCGCCGACCGCCTGACGCTCGACATGGGGGACACGACCTTCGAGCTCTCGTACATAGGCGGCATGCACTCGGCGAGCGACATCGCGGTCTTCGTCCCCGAGCGGGGAATCCTGATGACGGGCGACACGATGGCCGACCGCTGGCTCACCGACACGCCCGGCTGCCTCGCCTCCTTCATGGCGCGCGAGGGGGTCCCGCACGACTTCCCTCTCCTCCTCGAGAACGGCCGGCGGCTCCTCGCGCAGAAGGACCGGATCCGAACGATCCTCCCCGGCCACTGGAACGGCGAGCTCTCCTTCGGGGGCTTCGAGGCCCGGCTGAGGTACGTCGAGGCACTCTGGGACGGGGTCGGGAAGCTCGCGAAGGCGGGTCGGCCGCTCGAGGAGGTCCAGTCGGCGTTCCCTCTCGAATCCCGCTTCCCCGACCTCGCGAAGAGCCCCGGGCTCAACCCGCGCAACCACGCGACGACCGTCGCCGAGATCTGGTTCACGACGACGGGACTTCGCAACGGGGCCACGGAACTCTTCGCCCTCCTCGAGGCGGGCGCCCCCGAGGAGAAGATCCGGGCCGTCGTCGCCGACCACGGCTCGAGGACTCCGAAGTACTACTTCCCCGAGCGGGAGATCAACGGCCGGGGCTACTTCTTCCTGCAGCAGAAGCGGGTCCCCGAGGCCGTGAGGATGTTCCGGGTCAACACCGAGCTCTTCCCCGCGTCCTGGAACGTCTGGGACAGCCTCGGCGAGGGGCTCCTCGCGGCCGGCGACGTCGCGGGAGCGCGGACGGCCTACGAAAGGTCCGTGCAGATCAACCCGGAGAACCGCAGCGGGAAGGAGGCGCTCGCGCGGATCGCGGCTGAGGCCGCGAAGAGCTCGTCCTGAGGGCCTGACGGCTTTCCGGGAGCCGCCGCGTCCGGCCGGCGCCTCGGCCGGCCGGCGCGCCCGCCCCTACTTCCCGAGGAACGAGAGGATCGCGGCCTGGTCGCGGGCGACCTCTCCTCCCATCACGCGGGCGACGGTGCCGCCGAACATCCGGCCGAGGAGCCCGGCGTTCATCGAACCGACGGCCGTCGTCCCGTCATCGCGACGGTAGACGCTGACGGTGCAGGGCATGAACGTGGCGAGCTTGCGGCTCGGTCCCTCGACGAGGACGGCGTGGGCATGCCGGGCCTGACAGAGCTCGACGAGGAGGACGGGGGGAAGCTCGCCGCCCCCGTTCTTCCGCACCGACTCGTGGAGGGGCTTCACTCCCGAAACGACCCATCCCCGCGCGAGGGCCGCCGCCTCGATCTTTTCGACGGTCTCCTCGACCCCGAAGGGGCTGGTCTCTTCGAGGATCATGAGCCGGGGCATGGTCACGACGGCGGCGACGGCGAAGAGGAGCGCCCCGGCGAGGAGGCCGGCGGCGAACGGGAGGAGCTTCTTCATGCGGCGCCACGAGCGAATCCGATGCCAGCGCCGGTCTCCTTGAATGCGGGGTTTCCGGTCCCGGCAGGGCGCGTTTCGTTGCAACGGATGCAACCGAACGTCCCGGAAATCCCGGGCCGCCCGGCGCGACCTCGCGACCCGTCGCGCCGTGGCGCCTACTCCCGGAGCCTTCGAGCCACGGGCTCCGAATCGAGGAGGACGACCGTCCCGTCGAGCGGGACCATCGCGAGCCGGGTGCCGTCGGGGCTGAAGGCCGTCGCGTAGACGGCCTCCTCGGCCGGAACCGTCAGGACGTTCGCCCCGGTAGCGGGGTCCCAGAGCCGGAGCGTGCCGTCGCTGGACGCAGACGCGAGCCGGGTGCCGTCGGGCGAGAAGGCGATCGCGTGGATCGCCTCACCGTGTCCCTCGAGCCGCCGCAGCTCCTTCCCGCTCGCGACGTCGAAGATGACGATCGCCCGCGCCGAGGAGCCCGCCGCGAGCGTCTTCCCGGTGGGGTCGAAGGCGACCTGGAGAGTCCCCGAAGGCTGCTCGAGCCGGCGGACGACGACTCCCTTCCCGACGTCCCAGAGCGTCACGACGCCGTCGGTTCCTCCCGCCGCGAGGAGAGCGCCGTCCGGCGAGACGGCGACGTGCGCGGTCGCGCGGCCCGGGTCCTCCAGGGTCGCGTGGAGCCGTCCGTCGGGGACGCGCCAGACCTTCACGAGGCCCTTCTCCGACGGCGAGGCGACGAATCGCGAGTCGGGCGTGAACGCGAGGCCCTGGCTCCGGCCGGACGCGAGCTTCTCGAGCTCGACCTTCATCGCCCCCGTCGCCGCGTCCCAGAGGACGACACGCCCGTCGTTCCCCGTCGTCGCGAGCCACTTCCCGTCGGGGCTCCACGAGGCCTTCACGCCCGCCTCGTCGTGCCCCTTCCAGCTTCGGATCGCCTCGCCCTTCGCGACATCCCAGACGCGGACCCACCCGCCCCAGCCCGTCGAGGCGATCCGCGCTCCGTCGGGCGAGAAGGCCACGTCGAAGCCGCTCGCCTCGGCGCGAAGGAGGCGCGTGGGCGAAGCCGAGGGGGCCCATGTGCGGACGGTGCCGTCGCCCGAAGCGGTGAAGAGCGGCGCTCCGCCCGGGCCCGCGGCCACCGCGGTGACGGGGCCGTCGTGCCCGTGAAGCAGCGCTCGCTGTTTCCCTGAGGCCACGTCCCAGAGCCGCACCGTCCCGTCGCTTCCCGCGGCCACGAGGAGGCCGGTCTCCACCCACGCGACCCCGTTGACCCAGTGCGCCTGCCCCTCGGCCTGCCCGACGAGCGTCGCGGCAAGCTTCGCGGACGGGACGTCCCAGACGCGGACCGTCCCGTCCTTGGCACCGACGGCGAGGCTCCTGCCGTCGGGCGAGAAGGCGACGGCCTGGACCGCCTTGTACGCGTCGTCCTTCGGCGGGACGAGCCGCACGGGCGCTCCCCACGCGGGGGTGTTCCAGACGGCGACGTCGTCATCCCACGTCCCCGCGGCGAAGCGCGAGCCGTCGGGGCTGTACGCCGCGCAGGTGATCGGCTTGACGCCGTGCTCGAGCGAGCGCACCAGGGCGCCCGTCCGAGGGTCCCACGACTTCACGACACCCTGGACGCCGCGCTCCTTCGTCCGGTCCCACGAGACGGATGTCAGCTCCGTCCCGTCCGGCTTCCAGGAGACGGCGGCGATCCCCTTCCCAACCCCCTCGAGCTTCAGCAGCTGCGCCCCAGTGCCGGCGTCCCACAGACGCACCGTGCCGTCCGAGGAAGAGGTCGCGAGCCGGGCGCCGTCGGGGGAGAAGACGGCGTTCCAGACGGCAGCGTCGTGCCCGGAGAGCGTCGCGAGGGGCTTTCCCGTCGCGGAGTCCCAGAGTCGCGCGGACTTGTCGGCCCCGGCGGTCGCGAGGCGCTTGCCGTCGGGCGAGACCGAGAGCCCGAGGACGCGCCCCTCGTGCGCCGCGATCGCCGTGAGGCTCTCGTCGGCGCGAGCCGAGAGGTGGCGCCACTCCCAGGCGCGGAGCGGCTCCGGCACCTCGGCGAGCCACCTCTTCGCCGCGTCCGTGTCGTGGAGCCGGAGCGTCGCCTCGGCGGCGGCGGTGGCGGCGAGGGCGAGGCGGCGTTCGAGCCCTGCGGCCGAGGCCGCGTGCGGCTCGGCGGCCGCCGCGGAAGGGGCGACCGGCGAGGCGACGAGGAGGAGGGCGCAGGCCCGTCGGAGAGCGCTTCCGATCGCCCGCTTCGGTTCCGGGCGCGTCGCGCGCCGGGTCTCGGGAGGGCGACGAGGCACGTTCAGCCCGCCTCGACGAGCTTCTTCATCCTCTCGAGCGCCTCGCCCCACGCGGCGCGCAGGCCGTCGGCCTCCTCGCGGGTCTGGAGCCGGTCGTGCGTCACCATCACGGTCGTCTTGCCCGGGGCAGGCTGGAACTTGACCTCCACCGGCGTCCCGGGAGCGCTCGGGTCCTTCCAGATCAGCCGGATCGTCTTCCCCGGCGTCACCCCCTTCACGTCGGCCGTGTTCCCGTCGGCGTTCGAGAGCGAGCCCCCCGCCTTAAGGTCGAGGACGTTCTTCGGCCCGAACCAGGCGTCGAGGGCCCTGCCGGTCGCCCATTTCTCCCAGCACTTCTCGGGCGCCGCCTTCACCGACTTCGTGGCGCAGATGGTGTAGCCCTTCCCCTTCCCGTCCTTCTCGACGACGCCCTTGTGCCGCTCGTACTCGACCTGGAGCGTTGCCGCCCACCAGGCGTCGACCTTCAGCTCGCCGTAGAGGTAGCCGCCGATCTCCCGCCGCCCCTTCGCCGGGCCGCCGAAGGCGTCGAGGACCTTCCACCACTCGGCGAGGCTCTTCCCGGTCTCCTTCTTCACGTTCTCGTCCGACACGACCTTCTCGGAGCGCAGCGTCACCTTCATCGCGGATCCTCCTTGCCGGGCCTCTTCATCGAAGTCGGCGGGAACTCTAAGACGTCTCCGGCCCGGCAGGAAGGGGAAACGGCTCCCGCCGGGCGAGAATCCCCCCGGACCGAAGGGACCCTCATGAACCGCAGACGCCCGACTGCCGAAGAGACCCGCCTCGCCGAGTCCCGCGACCGCCGGACCCACTGGAAGCGCTGGGGGCCGTACCTCGCCGACCGGCAGTGGGGGACGGTGCGGGAGGACTACAGCGCCGACGGCGCCGCGTGGGACTCCTTCCCTCACGACCACGCCCGCTCGCGCGCCTACCGCTGGGGCGAGGACGGCCTGATGGGGATCTCCGACCGGAGGCAGACCCTCTGCTTCGCCCTCGCGCTCTGGAACGGGAAGGACCCGATCCTCAAGGAGCGCCTCTTCGGCCTGACCGGGCCCGAGGGGAACCACGGCGAGGACGTGAAGGAGCTGTACTTCCAGCTCGACTCCACGCCGACGCACTCGTACATGAAGCTCCTCTACAAATACGTGCAGGAGGAGTACCCGTACGAGCGGCTCGTCGCGGGGAACCGCGCGCGGAGCCGGCTCGAGCCGGAGCTCGAGCTCTCCGACACCGGAGTTCTCGACGCGGGGTACTGGGACGTGACGGTCGAGTACGCGAAGGCCACAGCCGAGGACCTCCTCGTGAAGGTCACGGCGACGAACCGCGGGCCCGGGTCCGCGACGCTCCACCTCCTTCCCACGCTCTGGTACCGCAACACCTGGAGCTGGGGGCTCGACGCCCGGCGTCCGCGCCTGCGCGAGGTGCAGAAGCGACCCGGCGCGGCCGTCGTCTCCACCGAGCACCCCCTCTACGGCGCGCGCTGGCTCCTCGCCGAGGGCGAGCCGGAGCTGCTCTTCACGGAGAACGAGACGAACGCCCGGCGGCTCTGGGGAGTCGCGAACGAGAGCCCGTTCGTGAAGGACGCCTTTCACGAGGCCGTCGTCCACAAACGGCGGGAGGCCGTGAATCCCGGTCGCGTCGGGTCGAAGGCCGCCGCCTGGCACGTCGGCGAGGCGGAACCCGGCGGGTCGATCGACCTGCGCCTCCGCCTGACCCACCGACTCCCGGCAGGCGAGGGTGTCGGCGACGACTTCGAGGAGGTCTTCGCGCTCCGCCGCGCGGAGGCGGACGAGTTCTACGCGGCGCTCCAGCCCGCGGGGCTCTCGGACGACGAGCGGAACGTCCAGCGGCAGGCCTTCGCTGGGCTCCTCCTGACGAAGCAGTACTACGGCTTCGAGGTCGCCCGCTGGCTGAAGGGGGACCCGGCCGGGCCCGAGCCTCCTGCCTCGCGGGCGAAGGGCCGGAACTCCGAGTGGACGCACCTCTTCAACTCCGACGTGATCTCGATGCCCGACAAGTGGGAATACCCCTGGTACGCGGCGTGGGACCTCGCCTTCCACTGCGTGCCGCTCGCCCTCCTCGACCCCGACTTCGCCAAGGAGCAGCTCCTCCTCATGACCCGCGAGTGGTACATGCACCCGAACGGGCAGCTCCCGGCCTACGAGTGGGCCTTCGGCGACGTGAACCCGCCCGTCCACGCCTGGGCCTGCTGGCGCGTCTACAAGATCGACGCGCGCCGCTCCGGCCGCCCCGACCGGCTCTTCCTCGAGCGGGTCTTCCACAAGCTCCTCCTCAACTTCACCTGGTGGGTGAACCGCAAGGATGAGGACGGAAGAAACGTCTTCCAGGGGGGGTTCCTCGGCCTCGACAACATCGGCGTCTTCGACCGGAGCGCCGCGCTCCCGACGGGCGGGCACCTCGAGCAGAGCGACGCGACGAGCTGGATGGGGATGTACTGCCTCAACATGCTCGCGATCTCGCTCGAGCTGGCGAATGAGAACCGGGCCTACGAGGGGGTCGCCTCCAAGTTCTTCGAGCACTTCGTCTACATCTGCCGCGCCATGTCGAACCTCGGGGACGAGGGGCTCGCCCTCTGGAGCCGCGAGGACGGCTTCTTCCACGACGTCCTCCACCTTCCCGACGGGCGCCACTTCCCTCTGAAGGTGCGCTCGCTCGTCGGCCTCATCCCGCTCTTCGCCGTCGAGACGCTCGAAGCGGAGGTCGTCGACCGGCTCCCCCGCTTCAAGAAGAGGATGCAGTGGTTCCTAGAGAACCGCCCCGAGTTCGCCTCTCACGTCGAGTCCCGGACCGGACCGGACGGGGGGCTCTGCCGCTTCCTCTCCCTCGTGAACGGCGACCGACTCCGCTCCGTCCTCGGCTACATGCTCGACGAGGAGGAGTTCCTCTCGCCCCACGGCGTCCGCTCCCTCTCGCGGGTCCACCGCGACCGGCCCTACGTCCTCCGGCTGAACGGGACGGAGCACCGCGTCGACTACGTCCCGGCCGAGTCGACGACGGGCCTCTTCGGCGGCAACTCGAACTGGCGCGGGCCGGTCTGGTTCCCGGTCAACTTCCTCCTCGTCGAGTCGCTCCAGAAGTACCACCACTTCCTGGGGGATTCCTTCAAGGTCGAGCTGCCGACGGGCTCGGGGCGGCAGGCGACGCTGGACGAGGTGGCCAAGGACCTCTCGCGGCGGCTCGTCTCCCTCTTCCTCCGCGACGCCCACGGGCGGCGCCCCGCGTTCGGCGGCGACGAGCGCCTCCAGAAAGACCCGCACTTCCGCGACCTCCTCCTCTTCCACGAGTACTTCCACGGCGACGACGGCCGAGGCCTCGGCGCGAACCACCAGACGGGCTGGACGGCCCTCGTCGCCAAGCTGATCCAGCAGACGGGGGCGGGAGGAGACGCATAGGACGGGCCACTGCGGCTCGCGGGGCTCGCTGGAGCGCGCCTTCGAGCCGGCCCGGGCGGGGCTGCCCTCTGGGCCGACGAACCGGCGGCGGCGGCCGACACCGCGTTGCCGAGGCCAGGCCGCCGTCCTGACGGGGGCCCTCGCGGCATGCCGGGACCCGTTCCGGACGGTAAGCTCCCCACGAACGCCGCCTCGCGGCTGACTCCATGAAGGACTCCGAGAAGCCTCGCCGCCGGGGAATCGGCCGCGCCGCGCGGGCGCTGGGCTGGGTCGTGCTCGTCCTCCTCGGCGTCGCGGCTCTCCTCTTCGGTCTGCTCCACGCGCCTCCGGTCCAGCGGGCGGTGGCGCGGGCCGCCGTACGCGAGGCCGGACGAGCCCTCGAAGGCTCCGTCGAGGCGGGCTCGATCCGCTGGAGCCTCCTCGCGGGAACGGTGGAGCTGCGGGACGTCCTCGTCCGCGGCGAGGGAGACCGGGCCGGGACGGAGATCTCCGTCGCCCTCGCCCGGGCCGACCTCTCCGTCCGCCAGCTGCTCCGCGGCCGTATCGTCGTCGAGCACGCCGTCGTCGAGCGCCCGTCCGCGCGCCTCGCCCTCGACGAGGAGGGCCGGCTGATCCTCCCGTTCCGGATCCCGGACTCGGACGACGAGGAGCCGACGACGCGGCCCGACGTCGAGGTGCGGGACTTTCGCCTCGCGGGCGGGTCGTTCAAGCTGATCGACCGCGGCAAGTCCGCCCGGCGCGTCGAAGGGAACGACTTCACCCTCGAGGGGCGTCTCCAGCTCCGGGAGCTGACGTCGACCGGCACGCTGACGCTGGGAACCATCGACCTTTCTTCCGCCGGGCACGAGCCGCTGCGTGGCTCGTCGCTCACGGCCCGCTGGACGACCCGCGACGAAGCGCTCGATCTCGTGGCCCGGCTCGTCGCGACGGAAGCGGGACTTGCGGCGGGCCTCGACGCCGAGGTGGGCGACCTCTCCGGGACGCCCCGCTACACGGCGACCCTCACGACCGAAGGGGCGCTCGGACCGCTCGCCGCGAGGCTCGCTCCCGACCTCGGGCTCGGGGGCAGGATCGAAGCCCGGGTCGTCGCGACGGGAAGGGGTACGGAGCCGCCGTCTGCGACCGCGACGGCGCGCGCCGAGACGTTGACGCTCCTCGGACGGTCGTTCGAGCGCGTCGACTTCGCCGGCGACCTGGCCGGGGGGCTCCTCCGGAAGGGGAGCCTCGACGTGACGTCCGGCCAGGGGCGCCTTCACGCCGAAGCCTCGGGGGTCCTCCAGCCCGCCCCGAAAGACGTCCGCTTCTCGATTCGCGCCGAGAAGCTCGACCTCGCACGCCTTCTCGTCCTGCCGCCCGGCGCGCCGACGCTCGCGGGAACGCTCGCCGGCACGGTCGAAGGGACGGTCGCGCGCCCGTCCTTCGAGGCGATCACGGCCTCCGCGGACCTCGCCGTGACCGGTTCCCGCACGGTCGCCCGCAACTCGCTCTCTCCCGGCGGCCGGGTGCGGCTTCGGCTCGCGAGCGGAATCCTCTTCGCGGAGGCGGTGGAGCTGGCGGAGCGAGAGACGAAAGCGGGGCTGAGCGGGGTCTACGACCATCGGCGGGGGACGTTCGAGGGACGCGTCGACGTCGAGTCCACGGACGTCGGACCCTGGCTCGCCCTCTTCGGACTCGAGGGGAAGGGCCAGCTGACCGCTCACCTGAGCGGCGGCGGCCCCCTCGCCCGCCCCGCCCTCGACGGGCAGCTGCGCGCGCGGGAGCTCTCGATCGCCGGCGCCCGCGTCGACTGCGTCGACCTCGACGCGAGGTCGGAGGGCTCGCGGTTCACGGTGTCGAACGGGTCGTTCGTCGCATACGACGTCTCCGGCGGGGCGGAGGCGGAGGGGCAGCTGCCGCTCGGGGGAGTGAAGTCTCCCCGGATCGACCTCCGGGTCCGCGGCATCCGATTCCGGGGGCGCCCCCTCCCCGATGTGGACGCGCACGCGACGCTCGGCGCGACGATCGAAGCGCGACTCGGCACGTCCGACGGACGCCTCTCGGCGTCCGCCCTCGCGCCGGCACGCGGCGGCTTCCAGGCCGAGGCGGCGCTCGTCCGGTTCGACCTCTCCCCTTTCGGCGCGGCCCTTCCCCCTCACTTCGCCGACTTCGACGGAGAGGTGACGGGCCGGCTCGAGATGTCGCGGCCCCGGACGGGGCCGCTCGCAGCGGCATTGACCCTGGACGACGCGTTCGTCGCCGCGGCCGGTCGGCGGTTCTCGACCACGGGTGCGAGAGCGGGCGTGAACGGCGAGGTCGTGGAGGTCTCGGGTCTCGAGCTCCGCGGCGACGACGGGAGCTTCCTCGGGCTGTCGGGTCGCGGGAAGCTGGACGGCAGCGAGCTCGCGGGCCGTATCCGGCTCGAGATCCCGGAGCTCGCGGCGTTCGAGCCGCTCCTCCCTCCCACGCCAGGAGAAGGACGGGGGATCACCTCAACGGAAAACGAAACTGACCCCCAGCCCGCTGACCCCCAGCCCGGGGCGCTCGGGGGAAGCGTGTCGGCGGACGTGAGGATTGCCGGGGCCCTCGGGCGCCCCGGGCTTACGGGGACCGTCAAGGCTCGGGACCTCGTCGCGTTCGGAGGGGCGCTCTCGCAGCTCGACGCCGCGCTGAACCCGGACGCCGAAGGCCGAGTCTCGGCCGCCGTCACGCTGGCGGGCCTTTCGTGGGGCGCCTACCGCGTCGAGGGCGTCCGGATCGACGGCGTCCTCGAGGGGAGCGCCCTGACGGCGGAGGCCGAGGCCTTCGGGGGCCAGCTCCGGCTGAAGGCGACCGGCTCCCTCGACGGCCCGAGACCGTTCGACGTCGCGGCGACGCTCGCCGCCTTCGACCTCGCTCCGCTGTTGCGCGCCGCGGGCGGTCCGGCGGACGTCGCGACGAAGGCGAGCGGGACCGTCCGCGCGCGCGGGACCGTGGCCGACCTCACGTCCGTCGCCGTCGACGTCGCCCTCGACACCTTCGAGGCGAGCCATCCGAAAGGGAGCCTCCGTGCCGAGGAACCGGTGAAGGTCGTTCTCGACCGCGAGCGCCTCGAGGTCCGCTCGCTCCGCCTCTCGGGAACGAGCTTCTCCCTGGAGGCGACGGGAGGGCTCCCCTTCGAGGGCGTCGGTGGCGACCGCCTCTCCGTCACCTCGTCGACGGACCTCGCGATCCTCCTCCCCTTCGTCGATGCCCTCGACCGGGCTTCCGGGCGCGTCTCCAGCCGGCTCGAGTTCGGCGGGAGCCTCTCGAACCCCGTCGCCACAGGCTCGCTCACCTTCGAGGACGTCCTCCTCGACGGCCCCGACTTTCCGACGCCGGTCGAGAGGGTGAAGGGGACGCTCGTCGCGAAGCGGGGGGAGATCCGGACGGATTCCGTCTCGGCCCGGATCGGCGGCGGTTCCGTCGTCCTCGCGGGAGCCGTGGGCCTCGCGGGGGGACGGCCGAAGAGCGTCGACGCCTCGCTTCGGGCGCGCGACCTCGAGCTCGAAGCCGGCCCGGACGTCCAGGTCCGCGCCGCGGCCGACCTCACGGCAAAGGGCGAGTGGACGTCGGTCACCCTCGGCGGCGAGGTCCGGCTCGAGGACGTCGTCTACGTCCCGACGGTCGACGTGACCGGGCTCCTGAAGTCGTTCCGGGATCGCAAGCGCCGCCCGGCGGCCGCGTCGCAGGTCGAACCGTCGCCGTTCCTGCCGCACGTCTCCCTCGACCTCGCGATCCTCGCCAGGGACGCCATCCACCTCGAGGGCAACCTCGGCGAGGCGGAGCTGGGCGGGAACCTCCGGGTGAGCGGGAAGCTCGATGCGCCGGTCGTCCTCGGAACGATCTCGTCGACGCGGGGGACGATCTACCTCTTCGGGTCGAGCTTCGACCTCACCCGCTGCCAGCTCGAGTTCAAGGACCCCCTCGCGATCGACCCGGAGGTCGACGTCGTCGCCACGACGACGAAGGAGGACGAGGAGATCACGGTCCGGATCGACGGAAGGGCCTCGAAGGCCCAGCTCCTTCTCTCCTCGACGAAGGGGCGCAGCCAGGCCGACATCATCTCGGTCCTCCTCGGCGGGTCCGGGACGGGGAGCAGCGGAGAGCTCACCGCCGCCGCGGCGAGGATGGCGATGCGGAGCGCAGCCACTCCCATCCTCGGCGCGCTCGGAGCCCAGACCGACCTCGAGATCGTCCCGCTCCCGACGACGCCCGAGGGGGAGGAGTTCCTCTTCTCGGTCGGCAAGGACCTCGGCGGCGGGATCTCCGCCACCTACTACAAGGGCGTGAGCGGCGAGACGACGGACGCCATCGAGATGAAGTGGCGAATCAGCTCCCGCGCGCGCGGCCGCCTCCGGCAGAACCAGGACGGTTCGCTCTCTGGCGGCTTCAGGATCCGGCGTGACCTCGACTAGGGTCGGCGCGGCCGGGGCGTTCGCGGCCTTGCTCGCGGGCCTCGTTCTCTCCTTCACGGTCGCCGCGGAGGAGGCGCCGAAGCCGTGGGTGAGGAAGATCCGGCTCGAGGGCGTCCACCAGATCGGGAAGGCCGACCTCCTCCGCCGGCTCGACCTGAAGACCTGGCGCACCCTCCCCGAGGACGCCGAGCGGAGCGTTCCCCCGCAGGTCGTCGACGTCTACGAGCGGGCCGGGCTGCCCGCCCCCGACGTTGCGGTCACGCTCGGCGAGCCGGACGTGAAGGGGGCCACCGAGGTCACGCTCTCCCTCGTCGAGACGCCGCTCCCCCGCCTCGACTCCCTCTCGGCCGACCTCGGAGACCTCCCCTTCCTGACGAGCCTCTCGACCCGCGGCAAGATCCTCTACTTCCGGCTCGACGCGAAGCTCTCCCGGTTCAACCGCAAGGAGCTCGACACCGGCCTCCGGAAGGAGCAGAGGCGTCTGAGGGCCCTCGGGTGGAAGGCGGCGGCGTTCCACGTCGTCGAGGAGCCCGCGGGGGACGGGCACGCCCGCGCGGTCGCCCTGAAGCTCGAGCTCGGCCCGCGCGAGAAGCTCCAGGGGAAGGGGATCGACCGCCCCGTGATGCGGGAGGTCACCGCGGCCTGGAAGAGGCGCAACGTCCCCCTCTCGGAGGGCGTCGTGAACCGCCTCTCGCGCGTCGCCGAGGAGGGGATGACCGAGCGGGGCTACCTCGACGTGAAGGTCGAGCCCTCCGAGAAGAGGGAAGAGGACCGGAGGACGATCGTCCTCGAGGCGAGCAAGGGGGCCCGGCTCTCGGTCGAGAGCCTCCGGTTCGAGGGAGCCGGTTCGCTCCCCCTGAAGGAGCTGCGAAGGGCGGTCCTGCTCTACGAGCCCCGCCTCTTCGGCCTCTCGAAATCCCGCCCGGGTCCCCGCGCCGTCGAGGAGAGCCGGATCGCCCTCCTCGACCTCTACGCGCGGTCCGGGTTCCCCGAGGCCGGCGTCGAGGCGACGGTCGAGGGGGACGCCGACGAGCGGACGGTCGCCTTCCACGTGAAGGAAGGGCTGCGGAGGACGATCGGCGACCTGACGTTCCCGGGCGCGACCGTGATCGGAGCCGAAGAGCTTCGCAAGGTGACGAAGCTCGCCGAGGGACAGCCGCACTGGCCCGAGCGGGACGCGGAAGCGGCCGAGGACGTCAGGAAGGCCTACGCCCGGCGCGGGTACGACGAGGCCGTCGTGACGCCCCGGCCCGGCGCCCCCGACGCCGACGGGCGCGTACCGCTTGCCTTCGAGGTCGTCGAGGGAAACGCCTACCGGCTCGGCGAGATCGACGTCCGGGGGAATACCAAGACGAGGGAAGCGCGCATCCTCTCCCTCGGGGACGAGCGCCCCGGCAAGCCCCTCGACAGCACCCAGCTCGCCGAGCACCAGGCGCGCCTTTCCCGCCTCGGCGTCTTCGACACGGTCTCGATCACGAGCGCTCCCGTCCCCGGCTCGGACCCGCCCGAGAAGTCGGTCCTCGTCGAGGTCGTCGACCGCTCGACGCGCTACGTGGAGTACGGCCTCGATCTCAACACGCAGCGCGGCCTGGAGCTGGCCGGGACCCTCGGAGAGAGAAACCTCTTCGGAAACGCGATCAACGGCAGCATCTCGGCGCTCGTCGGCAAGGAACGGCAGAGCTACACCCTGAACGTGGGGCAACCCGCCCTCTTCGGCACCCGCCTCTATAACGCCATCAAGGTGACGTACGCCTACGACAAGACGTACGACAACTTCTCGCTTCAGACCATCGGGGCCGAATCGGGGTTTTCGTGGGAGTTCGACCCCAAGCGGATACTGACCGTCGTCTACAAGGTCGAGCGCCAGACGCCGCTCGACGTCGTGCCGGGCGTCAAGGGCGAGCCGGTGCCCGCCGAGGCCCGGATCGGCTCGATCACTCCCACGCTCTCTCTCGACGGACGCGACGACCCGTTCCTGACGACGACGGGCACCTACTTTCTCTTCCGCGACAAGGTCTCGCGGACCTACCTCGGCGGCGACAGCGACTTCGACCGTGCGGAGTTCGACGGGCGCCGCTTCTACGACTTCGGGCAGACCTTCACCCTGGCGACCGCCGTGCGCGTCGGCTACGCAGAGGCGCACGGGCCGTCCGAGCTCCCGGTCGGCGAGAGGTTCTACGTCGGCGGCGCGAGCACGCACCGGGGGTTCAAGGAAAAGCAGCTCGGCCCGAAGGGAGAGGACGGTTCCAGCCTCGGCGGCACGTCGTACCTTCTCGGGAACGTCGAGCTGAGGAGCCCGCTCATCGGTCCCGTCGAGGGCGGGGTCTTCGTCGACCTCGGCAACGCCTGGGACGGGCGGATCGACGTCACGGACCTGCGCTGGGCCGCGGGCCTCGGCCTGAGGCTCCGGACCCCGATCGGGCCCCTCCGGGTCGACGCCGGCTTCCTCCTCGACAGGAAGGAGGGAGAAAGCCCCGCCGTTTTCCACTTCGCGATCGGACACGCGTTCTAGAGTTGTCCGAAGCGCCCCGGCAGGGAACAATCCTCCCCCATGGCAGGCGGAGAAGAACGTTCCTTCCTGAAGGCCCTCGGCCCCGGACTCCTCTGGGCCGGCGCGGCGGTCGGCGTCTCGCACCTCGTCCAGAGCACCCGCGCCGGGGCCAGCTTCGGCCTCGGTCTCCTCGTCGTCGTCCTGGCGGCGAACTTCTTCAAGTACCCCGCGTTCCAGTTCGGGCCGCGCTACGCCGCGGCGACCGGGACGAGCCTCCTCGAGGGCTACCGTCGCCAGGGGCGCTGGGCGCTCGTTCTCTACGGCCTCCTGACCGTCGGGACGATGTTCACGATCCAGGCCGTCGTCACCCTCGTCACGGCCGCCCTCTACGCGGCCATGTTCGCGTGGACATCTCCATACCTCGGCTTCCCGCCGGCCTTCTGGGTCGCCGTACTCCTTCTCGTCCTCTGCGGCGCCCTCCTCCTCGTCGGCCACTACCGGTGGCTCGACCGGATCAACAAGGCCGTCGTCCTCGTCCTGACGCTGACGACCTTCTCGGCGACGCTCCTCGTCCTGCCGAAGATCCCGTGGGCGACCATCCCGTGGCTTCCCGACGCGGCCGTCTTCACCGACCTGCGCTCGGTCGCCTTCATGGTCGCCCTCGTCGGGTGGATGCCGTCCGCCTTCGACATCTCCATCTGGCATTCCCTCTGGACCCTCGCCCGGCGCGAGCAGACGGGCCACGCGCCCGCCGTGAAGGAATCGGTCCTCGACTTCAACGTCGGCTACGTCGGCACCGTCCTCCTCGCCCTCTGCTTCGTCCTCCTCGGCGCGGGGGTCATGTACGGCTCGGGCGAGGCGTTCGACGACCGGGCCGCCGTCTTCGCCCAGCAGGTCATCGCCCTCTACACGAAGAACCTCGGCGAGTGGGCCGCGCCGCTCATCGGCCTGGCTGCCGGGACGGTCATGTTCTCGACGACCCTCACGGTCGCGGACGGCTTCCCTCGCGCCCTGGCGGGCCTCGCGGCGCGCTTCCGCGGCCCCGAGACGCCGGGCGAGGCGACGACCCGCGGGAGCGTCTACTGGGCCTCGCTCCTCGTCCTCGGCGCCGGCTCGATCGCCATCATCGGCTACGCCCTGCGCGGAGGCGCCGCCTTCAAGACCCTCGTCGACCTCGCCACGTCGCTCTCGTTCCTCACCGCGCCGGCGCTCGCCTGGCTGAACCACAGGGCGATCCACGCGCCCGAGGTGCCGCCCGAGCACCGGCCGTCCCCCGGTCTCACCGCCTGGAGCCTCTCGGGGATCCTCTTCTCGGCGACGTTCGCCGGGTACTACCTCTACATCCTTGCCCGCTGAGGCCCCGCCGGCTCAGGGCAGGACGACCTTCGCCGCCGGGTCCTCCTCGTAGACCTTCGGCGGCCGCTCCTCCCAGGTCCCGTTGCGCAGCATCCGGGTCGAGACCTTCATCCGGCCGTCGGGGAGGAGCTCCATCGTCGCCTTCACCTCGGCGATGCCGCCCGCGTCGCCGCGCACGGTCTCGTGGCACTCGAGCCGGCCGGGGGCGGGAACGGTCATCTTCCCGTGGGTCGTGAAGGACGCGGTCGTGAAGTAGTCGTAGACGATCTCCTTCGCCACCGGGTCCCAGCGGACGATCGACTCGCCGCCGTAGGCTCCGTCGGCCACCGAGTGGAGGATGCGGACGACGCGCCCGCCCAGCGCGGCGTCCCAGCGCGATACGTCGTACTGCTTCTTCTCGGCGTTCACGAGGGCCTTCCACGTCTTCCCGACGTACGGACGGAGCGCGGCGAGCTCGTCCCGGAGGGGAGCGGCGGGAGACGCGGCCGCGCCCGGAAGGGCGAGTCCGAGGAGGGCGACGACGAGGAGCGTCCGCGTTCCGGCGCGTCGAGACATGTTTCCTCCAGTACCTGGGCCGATTCGTCGCGCCAAGTCTAGTTGTCGCGACCCGGGAGGGGGGGCTATCCTGCCTCGATTCTCGTGCGACTCGTTCCGCTCGCGCTCCTCTCCGCAGTCCTCGTCGCCTCCCCCGCCGGAGCGCTCGGGGTCGTCGTGGAGTCGGGCCCGATCGCCCCCGGCGCAACGGTGGCCGTCTCCTGGACCCTGCCGGCGGGCTTCGAGGAGAGCGAGCTCCTGATCGTCCTCGAGGGCGGCCCGCGCGTGCGGCTCACCGACGAGTCTCCCGAGGCGCGGCCCCGAGTCCTCGTGCGGTTGCCCGCCCTCGTCGGCACGGCGCGTTTCGTCGTCCGCGCAGGCCGGCAGGAGGCGGGCGGACGCCGCCGGGCTCACGACGTCGCGTTCTCGGAGAGCTTCTCTCTCTCCTTCTCACCTGTCTCGGGGCCGATTCCCGTTCTCGCCCCCAGGAGCCGCCCCGCCCCGGGCGAGGAGACCGAGTGGTGGGCCGAGTCGACGCGGCCCGTCCGGGAAGGGCCGGCCCCGGGGATGGAGGGGCGCCCTGCCGCGGCGACGACCCTGCCGGGCGCTTCCTCCCCGGGAATCCTCCCGCCGTCACGGTCCGAAGCCGATCCCGGTCCGACCGGACACGCTCCGGGATTCCGCAAGGAGGGGCAGGCGGAACCGGACCCGTCCGCGCGGAGGTTCCCGGAGAGAGTCTTCGCCGGCGCACCGGTTCCCCTCCGGAACTGAGATTGGGACGGCTCCGGCCCGAAACCGCGATCCGGCCGCGGCGCGCCCGAGGCCGGTGTGGCCGGATTCCTGGCGCCGCGGCCCCGGGCCCCCCGTCCGGCCCCATGACCCAGAAAGGAGTGCCACATGCCTCTCTCCCGCCGGCGAGCCGGCGAGGGTTGTCATGCCCTTGCGGTGCCGTGCGCCGCGATCCTCGCAGCCATTCTCCTGTCCGCCGCCCCGCTCGAGGCGGCGCGTTACCGCGTCGTCGACGAGAACGGGAAGGCCGTGCCCGGGGCGCGCGTCTCGGTCCTCGGCCGCGCCGGCTCCGTGGCTGCGGATCCGAGCGGCGTCCTGACGCTCGACTCCGAGCCGGCGGCTCCGTTCGAGCTGGGCATCTTCTCCCCCAGCGGCGCGTGGCTCGGGATCGTCCGCGTGGAGAGCCGGACGCAGGGCGACGCGGTGCGCGACCTCGTCCTCCCCGCGGCCCGCAGCGCCGAGGTCCTCGTCTCGGGGGGCACGGCGGCCTCCCTCCTCGCCCCTCCCGCCAACCCGGTCTCCCTCGTCTCGAAGCGCGAGCTGGAGGAACGTCAGCCGAACCGTCTCGCCGAGACGATCGAGGGGATGGCCGGCGTCTCGAAGACCGACGAGTCGACGAGCGCGGTCCCCGTGGTGAGGGGTCTCGCGCGGGGACGGACGCTCGTCATGCTCGACGACGGACGGGTGTCGGCGGAACGGCGCGCCGGAGCCTCGGCTTCGTACCTCAACCCGTTCGCCCTCGAGGCCGTCGAGGTCGTGCGCGGCCCGGGATCCGTCGCCTACGGGTCCGACGCCCTCGGCGGCATCGTCCACGCCCGCACGCCGATGCCCGAGCCGGACGTCCTCGGTTTCCGCTACCGTCTCACCGCGGGCGCCGGGGGCAGCCCGGAGGCGACGGGCGGCCTCGGGGCGAATGTTCCCGTGGGGCGAGGCGCGATCTCGCTGAACCTCTACCAGAGGAGCCAGGACGACTACGAGTCGCCCGTCGGGACGCAGGACAACTCCGCCGTGAGGGACCGGGGCTTCGTCGTCCGCGGCCTCGCCCCCGTGGGGAAGGCGAGGCTCTGGGCCTCGTTCCAGCTCGACGAGGTCCGCGACATGGGCAAGCCACAGGCCGACCTCCCGACGACGCGGACCTTCTACCCGAGCGAGGACTCTTCGCGCTTCACGCTCGGAATGGACGTCCCCGACGTCGCCGGCTTCTCCTCGCTCGAGCTGCGCGGTTTCTACGGCAGCTACGGGATCGTCACGAACCGGCAGCGAGTGCCGAACGAGACGACGACGCTCCGCAACACCCTGTCCGACGTCGACGCGAACGACTACTCCGTGAGGCTCCTCGGCCGGAGGTCGTTCGGGCCGGCGGGCCTCAGGATCGGCGTCGACGTGAACGGCCGGTCCGGCCTGACGGCCCTCAACATCGTGGAGAGCTTCGACGAGGCGGGGAACCAGGCCGGGAGGTCGACCGAGGTCGCCGTCGAGGACGCGGCCCGGACCGACCTCGGGGCTTTCGTCGAGGGGGACCTTCCGCTCGCGGGAGACCGGCTCACGCTCACGGCGGGGCTCCGCGGCGACCACGTCACGACGGAGAACACCGGCGGGTACTACGGCGACCTCTCGACCTCCGACGCCGCCCTCTCCGGGTTCGCCACCCTCTCGTGGGCCTTCGCACGCGAGTGGAACCTCTCCGCCCAGTACTCCCGCGGCTTCCGAGACCCGACGCTCTCCGACCGCTACTTCCGCGGCGTCTCGGGCCGCGGCTTCGTCGTCGGCAACCCCGACCTCGCCGCCGAGACGTCGAACCAGTGGGACCTCTCGGTGCGCGGGAAGGCCGGCCTCGTGAGCCTCGGGTTCTCGGGCTACCTCTACCGGATCGAGGACCTGATCGAGCGCTACCGCGCAGGAAACGACTTCAATTTCAGGAACCGGGGCGAGGCCGAGATCAAGGGCCTCGAGCTCGAGGCCGACGTGCGCGTCGCGCCGCGCCTCGTGGTGCGCCTCACCGGCTCGCTCGCGCAGGGACGGATCCTCGACGACGGCACGTGGGCCCCCGACATCCTCCCGCCGACGGCCCAGCTCATCGTCGACCACGAACCCTTCGGCGGCTTCTTCTGGAGGGCCCGCTTCCTGGCCATGGGGCGCGACGAGAAGCCCGGCGCCAGCGAGGTCGTCGTGGCCGGCTACGGCCGGCTCGACCTCTCCGCGGGCTGGCGCTTCTCCGACCACCTCACCGTGGCGGTCTCCGCCCGCAACCTCTTCGACAAGGAGTACGCCGACTCGGCCGACGAGCTCGCCGTCCTCGCCCCCGGGCGCGGGGCGATCCTGACGCTGTCGGGCTCCTTCTAGGGAAGGCTCCACGGGGTCCCGCCCGACGGCGGGACCCCGTGGATCGGAATCTCAGCAGAAGGCAGGGGCGACCTTCTCGACCTTCTCGCGGAGGGCGGGGCCCATCCGCCCGATGGCGCGGAGGAACTCGGGGTGGGTCATTCCCGTACCGAGGTAGGTCCAGCGGTTGGCCTGGCGCTGCACGGCCATCGCCCTCTCCCTCTCGGCCTCCGCCAGCTTCCGGCCCGTCGCCCGCTCGAGGGCCTCGAGGTCGAAGAGCATCTGCTGCTCGAGGCCGGCGTCGAGGAAGCCCCCGATGGAGAGGTAGCCGTCCACCGCGCGGCCGAGCGCCTCGGCGTCCAATCCCTCGGAGAGCGCCTCGACCATCAGCGCGTCGAGCCTGGCGTGCTGGGCCTCCTCCATCCAGTGGTGCTTCAGGAGGTCCTTGAACCTCGGGTCGAGCGCGGCGTCGTCGCGAATGCTGTCGAGGTAGTGGCGCTGGGTCATCCACTCGATGTGGAGGATCGCGAGGGCCACGGCGAGGGGTTCGTGCGCGAGGATCGCCTTTGCCACCGCCTCGGGGGGCCCGATGACGGCGCACGGCGTGCCGAATCCCCGCTCGAACTCCTCGCGGAAGCGCTTGAAGAGGTGGATGTGCTTGGCCTCTTCGCCGGCGAACTGGAGCATCGCCCGGACCCGCTCGTCCTGGCCCGACAGGTGCGGCCGGACGTGGTCGAGGACGAAGGGGAGGATGAACTCCTCGACGAGCCCGAAGACGCTGAGATAGGCGTTCCCGCGGATCTGGTTCAGGGTCCTCTTCTCCCGGGGCGACAGGAAGTCGAGCGACTCGACGCGCGCGAACGACTCCGGAAGGAAGGGACGGGAGAAGTCGAGAGCGTGGGAGGGCCCCATCAGGTCGTCGACGGTCCAGCGGACCTTCTCGGAAGCGGCCAGGATCTCGCGGTAGCCGTACGCGTGCGCGGCGGTGGGGGTCGTCGTGGTCGTCGCGGTGTTCATCTCTTTCTCCGTTCGAATGAGGGATTCGTGATCGGGGGGGCACGATCCTCGTTTCTCTACTTGCGGATGACGGTCTCCAGGTACTCGGCGGGGATGACGAGCGCCTCGCCCCGGTGCGCGTTCCACCTGCCGAGGAGCGCGACCAGCTCGGCATGAAGGGCCTTCTGGCCGGCGGCGTCCAGCGCGGCGAAGGCCTTGTGCGTCGGCCCGTAGAAGGTCCGGAAGAACTCCACCCAGTGCTCGGGCGATCGGAAGCGGAAGGCGTAGGTCCTGCGGGTCGTGACGATCTCGGACGCCTGCTCCCCGAAGAGCTCGGCCACCCGGGCCTCGCTCCCCCACGCCATCGGCGACGGGAGGCCCGCCGGCGGCGGCACGAAGGCGCTCATCGTCTCGAAGAGCCCGCCGAGGAAACCCTCGGGCGTCCAGCTCGCGAGACCGATCCGGCCACCGGGCCTCGCGACGCGGAGGAGCTCGGAGGCGGCGCGCGCCTGGTCCGGCGCGAACATCACGCCGAAGGTCGAGAGGACGACGTCGAAGGTGGCGTCGGCGAAGGGAAGCCTCTCGGCGTCGGCGTGCCGGAACGAGATCTCCAGCCTGTCGGCCGCCGCGCGCAGGCGCCCCTGCTCGAGCAGCGCAGGGACGTAGTCGGTCGAGGTCACGTCGGCGAATCGCCGCGCCGCGGCCAGGGACGCGTTCCCGTTGCCCGCAGCCACGTCGAGGACGCTCTCGCCCGCGAGAAGGTCCACGGCCTCGCAGAGCGACTCCCCGACGATCTGCAGCCGGACGCCGACCTGGCCGAAGTCACCCGCGGCCCAGGTCGCCTGCTGGCGCGTCTTGATCGCCTCGAAGTCGGGCGTCGCCGAACCGGGCTGTGTCTGGTTGGTCTCGATCGCGAGGTGCATTTCGTCCTCCTGCGGCCGCCTCACGGCGTGCCGCCTTCAGGCCTTTCCGGCTCACGGGTCCGATTCGCCTGTTCGCCTACCTAAACGCGGTCCGCGGAAACTCCCGCCACGGGCGGCGCGCTTGCGGCCGAGGTCCGGGCGCACGGCTCACGGGGGGGCCTCCAGGACGGGAAGAGGAGCCGGAAGACCCAGGCTCCGAAGCAGAAGCCGAAGCCGAAGATCCCCGCGAACGCGAGGCCGAACGCCGACGCCACCCCCCAGGCCACCGTCTCCCGCCCCGCGACGAGGGCGAGGGAGGCCGTGAGGCAGAGGAGCGCGGCGAGCAGCTGGGCGAAGCGACGGGGGGCGCGCGCCCCGGGGAGGAAGACCCGGCGGGACCTCCTCCGGGCGAGGACGGCGTAGACCGCGTCGAACGGGTTGAGGCGCGGGGCGGCCGCCCCCAGGAGCAGGAGCCCGGCCGCCGCGGCCCAGGCGAGGGGCTCCCGCGAGATCGCCGCCGCGGTCAGGAGGACGGCGACGACGCGAGGCTGGAATGCGAGGGCGTCGTAGTGAAGCTCCCTGGCGTGCGGGGCGGGCTCGGGGAGGCCCTGCTGGACGACGAAGCGGACCATGCGCGATCGGGTCACGGCGGCCTCCTCCCGGAGCGCCGGCGCGCTCCTCTCGAAGGAGAGACGCCGTTCGCGCGGAGAACCCGCCAGGCGGGCTCAGCCGGGCCCGGTCGGGCGCGTCGAGATCTCGTCGAGCCAGCCGAGGACGACCCGGAGCCCCGAGGGGGCCGGCGCCTCCGCACGGGCAGCCTCCTCGAGAACGAGCAGGCGGCGGCGCTCGACGTCGACGTCGTACCCGAGGTAGTTCGGGATGTACATGGACTCCCGCGCCTGTCCCGCGGCCGGCTCCTCCGGCCAGAACGGGGTCTCCCCGGCCGGCAGGATCCGGCCCCCCGATTCGCGGAGCGGCACCCGCCGCGGCTCCCGTCCGGGCGTCCGCAGGTAGACGAGCTCCGCGGCGGACGACCACCTCGGGAAGCGCCCGCCGTCCCGCGTCAGCTGGACTTTGCCGCCGCCCTCGGGAAATCGGGAGACGTAGACCTGGACGACGGCGTCGAGCTCGTCGGTTTCGAAGGCGAGAAGCCTCCCGTCGGGAGAGACGACCCCGTTCGTCTCGTTCGCGGGCCCCGCCGCGAGGTCGTGCGGCTCCCCCGCGGGCCTCAGGCCGTCTCCCAGGGGGAGGGCACGCAGGTCCCAGCCCCGCTCGGGGTGCATCTCCTGGAAGACGAGCAGCCGCCCGTCCGGGCTGAACGACGTCGGGTAGATGCGGTTCTCGCTCTCGTGGAGGACGACGCGGTCGCCGCCCGCGGCGCTCATCGCCAGGAGGGACCAGCGCCCCCCGGCGCGAGACCCCGCCACGAGGTGCGCGCCGTCGGGCGACCAGGCGGGGCGGCGGGGGGAGAGCCCCGACGTGATCTGGACGAGCGTCCGCGACGCCAGGTCGAGAGTCCAGGCCTCCGCGTCCTCGGCCCCGCCGATCCGCACGACGAGCCGGCCCCCGCCCGGCGAGAGCCTGGGTTCGCGATAGCGGCGGGGCGCGCCGGGGAGCCGGGTCACTCGCCCCTCGGCGTCGATCCAGGCGAGGTGATTCTCGAGCGACGTCGGCCGGCCGCAGGCGTAGAGGAGCGTTCCGCTCGAGGAGAGAGCCACCTTCGACGCGCCGTTCCTCGGGTCGTACGCGAGTCCCTCGAGGACGACCTCGGGAGCCGACAGCGTGGCGAACCGGTCCGGGTCGAACGACGCGGCCCAGAGCCGTCCCGCGCGCGCGAAGACGAGCGGGCCCCGGCCGGCCCAGAGCCCGAAGGCGGCCTCGCGCTGCACGAGGCGCCTCTCGCCGCTCTCGAGGGAGACGACCTCGAGGGCCGCGTCGTCCCAGGAGCTTCCCTCGGTGAGGACGGAGAAGAGGACCCAGCGCCCTCCCGGGAGGACCTGCGGCCAGCGGTGCGAGCTCTCCCCCGCCTCGAGGTCGAGCCGCGTCAGCGGCTCCAGTGGCCCGCCGCTGGCCTTCACGCGGAAGAGCCCGGAGGTTTGGGAGAGGCCGACGACGATCGTGCCGTCGGGTCCCCAGCTCCCCCCTCGCGGATTGCTCCCCACCTCGGCGAGGACGACCGGAGAGCCCCCGGCGAGCGGGAGCCGGACGAGCTTGCGGTCGGCGAAGAAGGCAACGGAGGTCCCATCCGGGGAGAAGAAGGGTTGCCAGGCTCCCTCGGTGCCGTCGAGCGGGCGGGCGTCGAAGCGGTCGAGCCGCCGGAGGAGGAGGCGCGTCGACGTCCCCTCCCGGGCCACGAGGACGGCCGATTTCCCATCCGGCGAGAGGGCGAAGGGGGAGGCGAAGCCGTCGTCGAGAGGCGCGCCGGGGTCGAGTCCGAGACGCACCGGTCCGGCCTCGGGCAGGCGGGGCCTCAGGAAGGCGGCGCCCGCGGCGGCCGCGACCGCGGTGACGAGAGCCCCGGCGAAGAGCCACCGCAGCGCCGGACGGGCGGCCGGGCGCTCGTTCCGGGCCGGGAGGGCGGCGGTGGTGGACGCCTCGTCGAGGTCCGCGCGGGCGTCGGCGATGACCTGCAGACGCCGCCCGGGGTCCTTCGTGAGGCAGCGCTTCGCGAGCCGGACGAGGTGAGAGGGCGTCGCCGGCGGCAGAAGGGCGTAGTCGGGCTCGTCCCTGAGGACCGAGGCGAGGACGTCCGAGACCGTCCGCCCCCTGAAGGCCCGAACGCCTGAGAGCATCTCGAACAGGAGACAACCGAACGCCCAGATGTCGGTCCGGCGGTCGGTCGCAAGCCCGCGCGCCTGCTCCGGACTCATGTACGGCGCCGTGCCGAGAATCGTGCCCGAGAGCGTCGTCGCGGTCCTGGTGTCGCCCGCTCCTGCTCCGGGGGCGGTCTTCGCGAGGCCGAAGTCGAGCACCTTCACCCGCCCGTCTTGCCCGAGCTTCACGTTCGACGGCTTCAGGTCCCGGTGGACGATCCCCTTCCCGTGCGCCTCCGCGAGCGCGTCCACGATCTGCCGCGCCGCTTCGACAGCCTCGGCCACCGGCATCGCCCCGCGCTCGAGCCGCTGGGCGAGCGTCTCCCCCTCGACGAGCTCGAGGACGAGGTACGGCCTCCCGTCCACCTCGAGGAGCTCGTAGAGGGTCGCGATGTTCGGGTGGTTCAGGGCCGCGAGGGCCCGAGCCTCGCGCTCGAACCTCCGGACTCTCGCGGAGTCGTCGTGAAACGCGCGGGCGAGCGCCTTGATCGCCACCTCGCGGCCGAGCTGGGGGTCGAGGGCCCGGTAGACGCGCCCGACGCCTCCCGACCCGAGGTGCCCGACGACCCGGTAGGGGCCGAGCTCGGTCCCCGGGGCGAGAAGGTCGTCGTCCGCCGAGGCGGCGAGACCGCCCGCAATCTCGGCGAGGAGAGGCCCGGCGAGCGCCCTGCTCGGCGTGAGGCGGTCGTCCTCCTGCTCGGCCCACGCCAGGAGGCGCTCGAGTCGTTTCAGCTTCTCGTGGTCTTCCCCGCACGCCTCCCTGAGGAAGCGCGGCCGCTCGGCCGGCGGCCGGTCCAGCGCCGCGTCGAGGAGCCCGTCGAGGACGGCCCACTCCTCGTGGGCCGGCAGGCGGCTCACCGGTCCGCCTCCCGCGCCCCCCCTTCGAGCTCGTACCGGAGCCACGCGCGGGCCCGCATCCAGCCCCGCTGGGTCGAGCGAAGGGAGATCCCGAGGGCCTCCGCCGTCTCCTGCTCGCTCATGCCGGCGAAGGTGCGGCAGTCGACGATCGAGGCGAGCTGCTCGTCGTGGGCGCGGAGGCGCTCGAGCGCCCTGTCGAGGTCGAGAAGCCACTCGGCCTGGACGCCGGCCGCGACGGCCTCCTCGTCGAGCGGCATCGGTTCCGTTCCGGCGCCGCGCTTGAGGGCCGACCGGGCGCGGGCGTGGCCCACGATCACCTGCCGCATCGCGAGGGCGGAGACCGCCACGAGGTGCTGCCGGTCCTCGAGCCTCAGACCGTCGTGCGCCGCCAGCTTGAGGTATGCCTCGTGGACGACCTCCGTCGTGACGAGCGACCTGTATCCCCCGTCGCGGCGCAGCTGGCGCCGCGCCACCCTCCGGAGCTCCTCGTAGACGAGCGGGAGGAGGCGGTCGAACGCGGATTCATCCCCGGCCGCGTGGGCGCGCAGAAGAGCCGTCACGGAGATGGGCTCGGCCACCGGTACCTCACCTTGCGATGTTGTCGCAGAACCGATGGTAGCAGCGACGCTCCCGTAAGGTCAGCCCCCGCCGAACGTCAGCTCGACCCCTTCCCCGGTGAACGGCTCGCGGAACGCGAGGTAGACGGCCGAAAGGCGCATCCCCTCGCGGTTCTTGTTCCCGGCGCCGTATCTCGGGTCGCCGAGGACCGGGTGCCCGATCGCCTCGAGGTGGCGCCGGATCTGGTGGTGGCGGCCGGTCTCGATCGTCACCTCGAGCGTCGTCGTGTTCCGGTCGGCGTCCCGCGAGAGGACCCGGAACGACGTGCGCGCCGCCTTGCCGTCGAGGGGGATCTCGATCGTCCCTTCGCGGCCGCGGTCGGCCTCGACGTCGCCGACGACTTCCGCGTGGTAGCGCTTCACGACCTTCGCCTCGCGCAGGAGGGCCGAGAGAGCCGCCGCGGCTTCGGGGTCGTGGGCCACGAGGACGAGCCCCGCCACCTCCCGGTCGAGCCGGTGGACGAGGAAGACGGGCCGATCGAGCTTCTTCTCCACCTGCCTGAGAAGAGAGGCGTGGTCCCCGAACTCCGTCCCCTGCGAGAGGAGGCCCGCAGGCTTTCCCCACGCCGACCACCGCCCGGCGTCTCGCACGAGCGTCGCCTCGGGCGGCTCGAGGGCGAGGAGCGCCGCGTCGTAGTGGATCTCGAGGACGTCCCCCGGGCGCACCGTCGCCGTCTCGCGCCGGAGGCGGTTCGGCGATCGACCCGCCCGGCCGACGTGGACGGCTCCCTTGCGCATCGCGTCTTTCACCGCCCCCTTGGAAAGGCCGGTCGCCTTCGCGAGGACGTCGGCGGCGCCCGGCGGGTCGCCGGGTACGACGCGGTGACGACAGGAGAGGCGCTGTTCGGGGCACACTCGTCCGGACGATATCGCGGAGCCGCCACCTGGCTCGTCCTGATCGGAGAACGGGACATGCACCCCATCGCGTATTCTTGGGGAGAGTCCGATGTCGGCCCCGCGGACCGATCCCTGTCTCTGGTCTCGATCCACGCGCCCCGGCGCGGCGGACCGGGGAGAGATTCGCCTCGCGGCTCCGACCCTCGCCCTCGCCTTCGCCCTCGTCGCCCCTTCCGCGGCGGCCCTCGACCCGGACCGCGCGCTCACCCAGTACGTGCACGATTCGTGGAGCACCGCGAAGGGGCTTCCGCAGAGCACCGGGCTCTCCCTTGCCCGGACCCGGGACGGTTTCCTCTGGGTGGGGACGGAGGAAGGGGTCGCGCGCTTCGACGGCGCGACGTTCGTCGTCCACGACCGGAGGAACACCCCAGGTCTGCCCCACAACCTCGTCTACTCGCTCCTCGGAAGCCGCGACGGGAGTCTCTGGGTCGGTACTGCCGCCGGCCTCGCGCGGTTCGTCGAGGGGTCCGCGCGCCCGTTCGGCGCGAGGGAGAGGGTGCCCGAGAAGCCGGTCCGCTGCCTCCTGGAAGACCGGGACGGCGCCCTCTGGGCGGGGACCTGGGGGGGCGGGCTCGTCCGGATGAAGGACGACGCGGCGACGGTCTTCACGACGGCCGACGGCCTCGCGAGCGACGAGGTCTCGTCGCTTTTCGAGGATTCCGACGGGACGCTCTGGATCGCGACGACGGGCGGCCTCTCGCGGCGCGGCTCCCACGGGCGGTTCGAAATCGTCCCCGTGCCGGGCGCCAGGAGCAGCCGCCTGCGCGGCCTCTGTCGGGACCGCGCCGGGAACCTGTGGGTCGGTTCGGCCGCGGGCCTCGTCCGGCTCCGCGCCGGCTCCTCCCGCTTCTTCGGAACGGCCGACGGCCTTTCGAGCGCGAGGATCCAGAACCTCGCCGCCGACCGGGACGGGAACGTCTGGGCGGCGACCGCCTCCGGCCTCTGCAGGATCGCGGGCGATTACGTTTCGTGCATCGGCGGGCTGGGCGCGATCGATGGCGCCCCGGTCTTCCCGATCCTCGAGGACGAGGCGGGCGACCTCTGGTTCGGAACGGCCGGCGGCGGCCTCCACCGCTTCGCGGACTCGCCGTTCGTCTCCTTCGGCCGGCCCGAGGGGCTTCCGTCCGACGTCGTCCTCACCCTTCTCGAGGCGCGCGACGGCCGGACCTGGATGGGGAGTTTCGGAGGGGGTCTCGCCGTCCTCGACCGTGGCTCCGTGAGGGCCTTCTCGCGCCGCGACGGCCTTCCGAACGACACCGTCGTCAGCCTCCACGAGGACCGGGACGGCGTCGTCTGGGCCGCGACGAAAGGCGGCCTCGCGGCGATCGCGGGCGGCGTCGTGAGGCCCGCGCTCGTCCCCCGGGGCCTGCCGACCGACGACCTCTACGCCGTTACTGCGGACGCCTCCGGAACGCTCTGGGTCGCGAGCGATGCCGGCCTCTCGTGGCGAGACGGGGCGGGCTTCAGGACCCTCGCAGCCGCGGACGGCCTGCCGAGCGCCCGCCTTCGGGTGCTGCTCGCCACGCGCGACGGCTCCGTCTGGGCCGGGATGGCCGGAGGAGGGCTCGTCCGCGTCCGGGAGGGGAAGGTGGCCGCCTTCGGGACGGCCGAGGGGCTGCCGGCGGCGACCTTCTACTCGCTCCGGGAGGACCCCGACGGCACGCTCTGGGGAGGGACCCTCGGCGGGGGCCTCGTCCGCCGGAAGGACGGCGTCTTCCGGACCTTCACCACGGACGACGGCCTCTTCGACGACACGGTCTACGAGGTCCTCGACGACCGCCTCGGGAACCTCTGGCTGACGAGCAACCGCGGCATCGCACGCGTCTCGCGGGCCGACGTCGCGGCCTACGAGTCCGGACGGCTCCGCGCGCTCCCCGGCCGAGTCTTCGGGATACCCGATGGGCTCCGATCCGCCGAGTGCAACGGGGCCGGCGAGCCGGCCGGCCTGACGGCCCGCGACGGCCGGCTCTGGTTCGCGACGCTGGGAGGGGCCGCCGTCTTCGACCCGCGCGTCCCCGAGGCGAAGGTGCTTGCCCCGGTCCCGCGGATCGAGGCCACCCTCGTGGACGGCCGCCCTCTGCCCCACGTCGCGGGGGTCGTCCTTCCCGCCGGCCGGGAGGCGCTCGAGATCCGCTACACGGCCCCGGTGTTCCGCAACCCGGAGCGGGTCCGCTTTCGCTACCGGCTCGCCGGCTTCGACGAGACGCCGGTCGACGTCGGGCCGCGCCGGACGGCCATCTACACGAACCTGTCGCCGGGGACCTACGAGTTCACGGTCGAGGTCGCCGCCGACGGCGCAGCGTTCGGCCCCCCGGGAGTCCCCCTCGCGGTCCGCGTCGAGCCCCGCCTCCACCAGACCCGGTGGTTCCTCGGCCTCTGCCTCGCGGCGGTGGGCGGCCTCGCCTGGACGCTCCACACCCTCCGCGTCCGGCTCCTCCGAGCCCGCGCGAAGGAGCTGGAGCAGACCGTCGCCGACCGGACACGCGAGCTCCTCGTCGAGATGGCGAAGGCCGAGGAGGCGAACCGGGCCAGGGGCCAGTTCCTCGCGAACGTCACCCACGACCTGAGGACCCCGCTCAACGCCATCATCGGCTACGCCGACCTCCTCGCGGAGCAGGCCGACGAACGCGGTCTCGCGGAGTTCTCCCAGGACCTCGGCCGGATCCGGCGCGCGGCCGGGCACCAGCTCGCCCTCGTCAACGACGTCCTCGACCTCGCGAAGGTGGATGCCGGGCGGCTCGAGGTGACCGCCCAGCTCGTCGACCTCCCCCTCTTCCTGTCCGACCTCCTCGCCACGGTCGGCCCGATGGTGAAGCGGAACGGGAACCGGATCGAGACGGAGGGGTTCGAGGCGGCGGGGACGATCCGGACAGACCCGACCCGCCTCCGCCAGATCCTCCTGAACCTCCTCTCGAACGCGGCCCGTCACACGACGAACGGGGTCGTCCGGGTCGAGGTGGCGCGCGCGGGCGGATCGGCCGTGCTCCGGGTCCGCGACACCGGCGTCGGGATGTCCCCGGAGGAGGTCGCCGGCCTTTTCCAGGCCTTCTCCCAGGCGCGAGGCAACGGGGCGAGCGGGGGAACCGGGCTCGGCCTCGCGATCAGCCAGCGTCTCGCCCGCCTCCTCGGCGGGGAGATCCTCGTCGAGAGCGCGCCGGGGCGGGGGTCCTCCTTCACGCTGCGCATCCCGTCCGACGAGGCCAGAGCCGAGGACCCCGACCGCTCCCGGCGCCCCCTCCTCTAGACTTCGCGTCATGAGAAGCCTCCGTGCCGCGGCCGCGCTCCTCCTCGGCCTCCTCCTCGCCGGTTGCGGCTGCCCCTGGGAGGGGCGAAACGTCTGGCTCGCGACCGATGTCTCCGAGGGGAAGACCCTCGAGGCGCGGGTGGGGGACGAGCTCCTCCTCGAGCTCGCGGTGGACCCCGGCTCGAAGGCGAGGTGGTTCGTCGTGGAGGTCGACGAGAAGGTTCTCGACCGCAAGGGCGCCGCCGAGGACGTGCCGGGCGGAGGCCGGGTGAGGATCCCGTTCCACGCCCGGCGCCCCGGCGTGACGGACCTCGTCGCCTTCTACGCCGCTTCGAGGACCGCCCCTCCCGAGAGGACCTTCCGGACGACGGTCTGGGTCCGCTGAGGGTGCGCTCTGCGCCCCGGACGGTGTAACGTCGCTCCGCGAATCCGATGAACGGCCTTCCGCTCCTCCCCGACGCCGAGTGGCTCGAGACGAACGGTCTCGGCGGCTTCGCCCTTTCGACCGTCTCCGGGCGCAACGCCCGCCGGTACCACGGCCTCGTCGTGGCGGCCACGACGCCGCCGACCGGCCGTGCCGTCCTCCTCGGGAAACTCGAAGAGACTCTCGTCGTCGGCCAGGAGCGGTTCGACCTCTCGGTCAACCGCTACGCAGGCCGCCTTCACCCGCGCGGCGATCTCCACCTGCGCTCCTTCCGCGTCGATCCGTTCCCGACCTGGGAGTACGAGGCCGGGGGTGTTCGTCTCCGGCGGACGTTCTTCCTCGTCCACGGCGAGGACACGGCCGTCGTCTCGTGGGAGCTCATCACCGGGCCCGCGGGAGGCGTCCGCCTCGAGGTCCGCCCCCTCCTCGCCTACCGCGACCACCACCACCTCCGGGATGTGGCGACCCCCTGCGACCCCGCCGTCCTTCGCGAGGAGGGCGGCGTCCGGCTCAGCCCGGTCTGCGCCCTCCCGGACCTGCGCCTCGCGCACGACGCCGACTCGGTCGCCGATACGTTCTTCTGGTACCGCGGGCTGGAGTACGACCTCGACCGCGAACGCGGCTTCGAGTACACCGAGGACCTCTTCTCTCCCCTGTCGTTCGGGTGGGACCTCTCGGCCCGCCCGGAGGCGACCCTTCTCGCGACGCTCGGGAGCCGCCGGGCCGAGGACGCCCCCGAGCTCAGGGCCGCCGAGGAGAAGCGCCGCCGCCGCGTCGAGGGGGCCGGCTCGGACCGCCGCCTCCTCCGCCTCCTGCGCGCGGCGGCCGACCGCTTCGTCGTGAGACGCGCCGAGGGCTGGACGATCGTCGCCGGGTACCCCTGGTTCACCGACTGGGGGCGCGACGCGATGATCGCCCTGCCCGGCCTGCTCCTGGCGACCCGCCGGTTCGACGTGGCCCGGTCGGTCCTCGAGACGTTCGCGCGCCACGTCGACCGCGGCATGGTCCCGAACCGCTTCCCCGACGAGGGTTCGGAGCCCGAGTACAACAACGTCGACGCCACGCTCTGGTTCGTGGAGGCCGTCCGCGCCTACCACGAGGCGACGCGCGACGACGCGTTCCGGCGGCAGGTCTACCCGCTCCTCGTCGAGATCGTGGAGCGCCACCTGCGAGGGACGCGATTCGGCATCCGCGCCGACGTCGACGCCCTCCTCTCCTCGGGCGAGCCGGGGCAGCAGCTGACCTGGATGGACGCCCGCGTGGACGGCGTCGTCGTGACGCCCCGCTCGGGCAAGCCCGTGGAGGTCCAGGCCCTCTGGCACAACGCCCTCCGGACCGTCGCCCTCTACGCGGCCGACCTCGGCGACGCGTTCACCGCGGCGCGCCTCCTCGCCCTCGCCGACCAGGCGCGGGAGAGCTTCGGCGCACTCTTCTGGGACGAGAAGGTCGGACATCTCGCCGACGTCGTCTCTCCCGACGGCATCCGCGACCTCTCCTTCCGCCCGAACCAGCTCCTGGCCCTCTCCCTGCACCGGCCGCTCCTGACGGGGCGCCGGGCCGAGCGGGTCCTGCGGACGGTCGAGGAGCGGCTGCTCACGCCGTACGGCCTCCGGACCCTCGACCCGGCGCACCCCGACTACCGCGGCCGGTTCGAGGGCGGCCCCGCCGAGCGGGACGCGGCCTACCACCAGGGAACGGTCTGGCCCTGGCTCCTCGGCCCGCTCGTCGACGCCCACCTCGCCGTGAGGGGGAACACGCCCGAGAGCCGCCGGACGGCGTCCGCGTGGCTCGCCCCGCTCGTGGAGCACCTCTTCGGCCCCGGCCTCGGCCAGCTCCCCGAGGTCTTCGACGGCGACCCGCCCCACCGCCCCGGCGGCTGCGTGGCGCAGGCCTGGAGCGTCGGCGAGGTGCTGCGGGCCGTCCTGAGAACCGGGGCCTGAACCGCGGGCCCGCCCTGGCACCTGCTTCATCCCGTCCACATACCGTCCTCACGTCACCTTGACACCCCTCTTACATCTGCTAGCGTGCCCCGTTGCAAGGAGATAGCGGGGAGGCGGATTCCTCTCTCGCCACGACGAGGATGCCGACCCGACTCGAAGAGTCCCTCGAACGCGACATCGACCGTATTCGCCAGCAGCTCCTCGAGATGTCCGGTCTCGCGGAAGGGGCGTTGCGCGACTGCGTCGAGGCCCTCACCGGGGGCAACCGCCAGCGCGGCTACGCCGTCATCCTGCGCGACCAGCTCATCGACGAGAAGGAGAAGGAGATCGACCGCCTCTGCCTGGAGTTCCTCCTCCGGCAGCAGCCCGTCGGCATCCACCTGCGCCTCGCCTACAGCGCGATCAAGATCAACCTCGAGCTGGAGCGCGTCGGCGACTACGCCGAGAGCATCGCCCGGCAGATTCTCCGCCTGAACACGCTCCCGGAGGCCCCCGAGCCGCTGCGCAGACGGCTCGTCGAGATGGCCGACCTCTCGATCCCGATGATCCACGACGCCATCGAGGCGTTCGTGAAGCAGGACGCCGAGCTCGCCCGGACGGTCATCGTGAGCGAGCCGGCCGTCGACGCCCTCCTCGGCAAGCTCGTCACCGAGCTCGTCGAGGAGGTCCGCGCCTCGCGGATCCTCCCGGAGATGCTCGTGGCCCTCTCCACGATCGGCCGCCGCTTCGAGCGCGTCGCCGACCAGGCGCGCAACGTGTGCATGGAGACGCTCTACATGTGCACGGGCCAGTACGCCAAGCACCCGGGCGCCGACACGTTCCGCGTCCTCTTCGTGGGCGAGCACAACTCCTGCCGCAGCCAGATGGCCGAAGCCATCGCGCAGTCGCTCGACCAGTCCCGGTTCGTCTTCTCGAGCGCGGGACTCGACCCGCGGGCGATCGACCCGAAGACCCTCTCGTTCCTGAAGGAGAAGGGCTTCGACGTCAGCCGCATGGCGCCCAAGGGCACCGACCAGGTCCCGAACCTCGACTTCTACAACGTCGTCGTCGGGGTCGCGAAGGAGGCGCAGGCGGCGTTCCCGCGCACGCCCCGCAACCTCGTCTACGTCGACTGGTCCATCGACGACCCGTCGCGCCTCGAGGGCTCCCCCGCCGAGATCGACGCGGCCTACGAAGCCGCCTACGCCTACCTGTCCCGAAACGTGAGAGACCTCGTCGGCGCCGTCCTCGGCATCCCCGTCGACTGAACCGCCCGAACGACAGGAGAGCCCATGACCCGACTCCGTTCCGCGAAGCCGATGTGGTCCGTCCTTGCCCTCGCCGGGGCGCTCGCCGTCCCCGCCTGCGGTGGCGGCGGCGCGAAGGAATCGAGACCGCAGCGGACCGTCATCCAGAACAAGGGCTCCGACACGATGGTCAACGTCGCCCAGGTCTGGGCCGAGGAGTACCGCAAGGCCGCCCCCGACGTGGAGGTCGAGGTCTCGGGAGGCGGGTCGGGCGTCGGCATCGCGGCCCTCATCAAGGGGGCGGTCGACATCGCCAACGCCAGCCGAGACCTCAAGCCGAGCGAGGCCGAGATGGCGACGAAGAACACCGGGAAGGCGCCGGTCGACGTCAAGGTCGGCTACGACGCCCTCGCCGTCTTCGTCCACAAGGACAACCCGATGACCGAGATCACCCTCGAGCAGCTCACCGCGCTCTATGCCGAGGGGGGGAAGGTCACCCGGTGGTCGGAGCTCGGCATCACGATCCCGGGCGTTACGGACGACACGATCGTGAGGGTGAGCCGGCAGTCCAGCTCGGGCACCTACGAGTTCTTCCGCGAGCACGCCCTTTCGAACCGCGACTTCCGCCTCGGCTCCCGCGACCTGAACGGCTCCAAGGAGGTCGTCGAGCTCGTCGGTACCACCCCGACGGCCATCGGCTACAGCGGCATGGGGTACGCGACAGCGGCCGTGAAGATGCTCGGCGTCGCCCCGGCGGCCGGAACGCCGGCCGTCGCGCCGACGATCGCCGCCGTCCACGACAAGAGCTACCCGCTCGCGCGCTCGCTCCACCTCTACACCCTCGGCGAGCCCGAGGGGGCCGTGAAGGCCTACCTCGACTGGATTCTCTCCCCCGCCGGCCAGAAGGTCGTCGAGGACGCCGGGTACGTGCCGATCGCCGCGGCCCCGGAGCCCGGCGAGGCCCCGGCGGCTGCCCCCGAAACGCCTCAGCCGCAGACCTGAGGAGGTCCCTGGGCATGGACACGCCGAGCCCCGTGGCCCCTCGTCGCGGGGAGCTCTCCGCAACATGAGCCCGGAGCCCTCGAACGCGGCCCCCGCGCGCGCCGAGCGGCCGCGCGCCGCCGTTCTCGCGGAGAAGGCCTTCGAGGCGCTGATCCGGCTGAGCGGAGTCAGCGCCATCCTCTTCGTCGCCGCCATCTTCTTCTTCGTCCTGCGAGAGGCGGCGCCCGTCCTCTTCAGCGAGGGCTTCTCCGTCGTCCAGTTCCTCTTCTCGACCGAGTGGTACCCGACGTCGGCCACGAACGTCCGCTACGGCACCTTCGCGCTGACGGTCGGCACGGTGAGCGTCACCGCGCTGGCGATGGTGATCGCCGTCCCCTTCGGGCTCGGCGCCGCGATCTTCCTCTCGGAGTTCTGCTCGCCGCGGGTCCGCGAGACGCTCAAGGTCGTCATCGAGCTCCTCTCGGCGATCCCGAGCGTCGTCTGGGGGTTCATCGGCCTGACGGTGATGAGCAAGCTCATCGTCACGACGACCGGCGCGCCGGTCGGCGTGAACGTCCTGAACGGCGGGATCATCCTCGCCCTCATGAGCGTCCCCGTCATCGTCTCCATCGGCGAGGACGCCCTGAAGGCCGTCCCCGACTCGTTCCGCGAGGCCGGCGTCGCCCTCGGCGCCACGCGCTGGCAGCTCGTCTACCGGGTCCTCCTCCCCGCCGCGAAGAACGGCCTCCTCGCGGCCGTCCTCCTCGGCGTCGGCCGGGCCGTGGGCGAGACGATGGCCGTCCTCATGGCGACGGGCCACGCCGTCCACATCCCCGGGAGCCTCCTCGACTCCGTCCGCACGCTCACGGCCAACATCGCCGCCGAGCTCGGCGAGGCCCCCTCCGGCTCCGACCACTACCGCGTCCTCTTCCTCACCGGGACGCTTCTCTTCCTCATCACGCTCGTCGTGAACCTCACGGCCGACTTCGTCGTCCGCGGGATCCGGAGGAAGTAGCTGTGGCCGGCCGCTTCGCGAAGACTCCTCACATCGCCCGCAAGGAGATCGCGGAGGCGGTGGCGAAGGGCGTCTTCGGCCTCATGTCCGCCGCGATGATCCTGCCGCTCGTCCTCATCGTCGGCTACCTCGTCGTCCTGGCGTGGCCGACCCTGAGCTGGGAGTTCCTCCTCGACGTCCCGCGGCGCGGCATGACGGACGGCGGCATCTGGCCCGCGTTCGTCGGGACCCTCTACCTCGTCGGGATCTCCCTCGTCGTCTCGGCGCCGATCGGCGTCCTGGCCGCGATCTACCTCAACGAGTACGCAAAGGACAACTGGTTCAACCGGCTCGTCAACCTCGCCGTCATCAACCTGGCGGGCGTCCCGAGCATCGTCCACGCCCTTTTCGGCCTCGGCGCCTTCGTCTACGCCGCGCGCTTCGGCTACTCCATCCTCTCCGCCTCGCTGACGCTCGCCATCATGACGCTCCCCGTCATCATCGCGTCGACGCGCGAGGCGCTCGCCTCGGTCCCGATGGCCTTCCGCGAGGCGTGCTGGAACGTCGGCGCGACGCGGTGGCAGACCGTCCGGACCGTCGTCCTGCCGAACTCCGTCAGCGGCATCCTCACCGGTGTCATCCTCCAGGTGAGCCGCGCCGCGGGCGAGACGGCGCCGATCATGTTCACCGGCGCCGTCTTCTTCAAGGCCGTCGAGCGCGGAGACCTCTTCCCCTACGGCCTGAAGGACCAGTGCATGGCCCTCTCCATGCACCTCTACACCCTCGCGACCCAGGTGCCGAACGTGAAGGAGTCGCTTCCCTACGCGACGGCCGTCGTCCTCCTCGGCTCCGTCCTCCTCGTGAACGCCACGGCGATCGTCGTCAGGATCTGGCTCCGCAACAGGAAGAAGTGGTGAGGCCGTGACGGGGACCTCGAACACGGCGGAGAAGGAGATCGAGGTCAGGGACCTTCGTCTCTCCTACGGGGGGACGGAGGTCCTCCACGGCATTTCCTTCGACGTCTTCCGCAACGAGATCCTGGCCGTCATCGGCCCGGCCCAGTCGGGGAAGACCTCGATGCTGCGCTGCCTGAACCGCACGATCGAGTTCACCGCCACCGCCCGGGTGTCGGGGACGATCCGCGTCGGCGGCGAGGACGTCGCGAAGGCGAAGGACATCTTCGCCCTCCGGCGGAAGATCGGGATGGTGGCTCCCCTGCCGGTCGGCCTCCCCCTGACGATCTACGACAACGTCGCCTTCGCGCCCCGCTGCTCGGGCCTGACGCGCAGTTCCGACCTCGACCCGATCGTCGAGAGGTGCCTGCGGCAGGCCGCCCTCTGGGACGAGGTGAAGGACCGGCTCGACAGCCTCGGGACGGCCCTTTCCGGCGGGCAGCAGCAGCGCCTCACCATCGCCCGCGCCCTCTCCCACCAGCCCGAGATCCTCTGCCTCGACGAGTTCTCCATCGCCATCGACCCGGTGACGACGATGCGGATCGAGGACGTCCTCAAGGAGCTCCGGCAGGAGATCACCATCGTCCTCGTGACGAACCTGACGCAGCAGGCCCGCCGCCTCTCCGACCGGACGATGTTCCTCCTGGAGGGCGACATCGTCGAGCTCGACGCCACCGAGGTCGTCTTCTCGGGCGAGGCCCGCAGCGAGAAGACGCGCGACTACGTCAACGGGGTCTTCGGATGAGCGACGCCCCGAACGCCATCGAGACGCGGGGCCTCTCCCTCTGGTACGGGGGCTTCCAGGCGCTCTTCGACGTCTCGACGGACATCAAGCACGGGATCATCACCGCGCTCATCGGCCCGAGCGGCTGCGGGAAGACGACCCTTCTGCGCTGCTTCAACCGCGTCAACGAGCGCTACGGGAACGTCCGGACCGCGGGCGAGATCCGGATCCTCGGCGAGAGCATCTACGACCCCGACGTTTCGCTCGTCGAGCTCCGGAAGTCGGTCGGCATGGTCTTCCAGCGCCCGAACCCCCTCCCGATCTCCGTCTACGAGAACGTCGTCTTCGGCCTCAGGGTCCACACGCCGCGCACCGAGCTGAAGCGCTCCGTCCTCGACGAGGCGGTCGAGAAGGCCCTCACCGAGGTCGGCCTCTGGAAGGACCTGAAGGACCGCCTCCACGCGAAGGCGACCGGCCTCCTCCTCGAGCAGCAGCAGAAGCTCTGCCTGGCCCGCCTCCTCCCGCTCAAGCCCGAGGTCATCCTGATGGACGAGCCCGCCTCCGCCCTCGACGTCGGCGGCACGCGCGCCATCGAGGAGCTGATGTTCGAGCTGGCCGGCCGCTACACGATCGTCATCGTGACGCACAACATGGCGCAGGCGCGGCGCGCGAGCGACGAGTGCATCTTCATGCTCATGGGAAAGCTCGTCGAGCACGCCCGCACCGAGGACCTCTTCCTCAACCCCCGGGAGCCGAAGACCGCCGAGTACATCGAGGGCCGGTACGCCTAGGGGGTCAGGTCTTGATTTTCTATTCTGCTGCAGCAGAATAGAAAATCAAGACCTGACCCCATCGGAGATCCCATGCGCCGACCGGGGCTCATCGCCGCTCTCCTCTTCGGGGTTCTTTCGCTCCTCGTGCCTCCAAGAGCCGCGGACGCCGTCGATCCCTCCGCGGGCGCCAGCCCGGCCGTCCTCCTCCGGGTTCTCGACCGGCTCGACAGGCCCGTGCCGGGCCCGACGGCCTGCCTCCTTCCGGAATGCGCCCCGCTCGCCGCGACGGCGGTGGAGGCGGGCCTTCGGGTCGAGCTTTCGGACGAGGTCGCGGCGACGCCGGACGTGCGGCTGCGAGTCGCGGCTCAGGGCTTTGCGCCGGCCCAGGTGACGCCGTTCGCCGCGATGGAGGTCGGGGACGGCGCGACGGCGCCTCGGATCGTCCGGCTGAAGGCGGCGGGCTCCGTGACGGCGTCGTTCCTCTCGCTCGACGAACGGAACGAGGAAGCTCTCGTCGTCACGCTCGCCCCGGTCGGGAGAGACGGCCCCGGCAGGCCCGTGGACGAGAGGAAGCTGACGCTGCCGCCGCGGCCGAAGGCGGTGAGGGCCGTCTTCGAGGACGTCCCGGCCGGTGCCTGGGCCCTCGGCTGGGGCGGCCCGAGGATCGCGGCCGGGACCGCTCCCGTGACCGTGGCCGCGCTCCCGGTCGACGCCGGCCAGCCCGTCCTCCGGCGCGGCGTCTCCGTCGTGGGCGCGGTTCGCGACGACCTCGGCACTCCGCTCGCCGGCGCCCGCGTCCGCGTCTCGGAGCCCTCTCGCGTCGACCGGCGCGACACGTTTCACGACGAGGCCGAGACCGCCGCCGACGGCGGTTTCGCGATTCACGGCGTGCCCGCCGACGGCCCCGTCCTCTGGTCCGCGTCGGCGCCGGGCTGCATGGAGGAGAGCGGGGTCCTCGGGGGTGAGACGCGGCTCGAGATCGTCCTCGAGAGGTCCCAGCTGGTCTCCGGCCGGCTGCTCGAACCCGACGGGCAGCCGGCCCCCGGGGCGCGCGTGGAGGTCCGCTACATTCGCGAGGGCTGGAGCGACACGCACGACGCCCCCATCGTCGTCGCCAAGGACGGTGCCTTCTCCTTCCACCGCGAAGAGCCCCTGCGCGCCGTCCTCGAGATCCGCGCGGAGGGGTTCCGGCTCGAGGAGCGGGAGCTGGCGCCGCTTGCGGAGGCGGGCTGGCCGCGCGAGGTCTCCCTCGGCGAGATCATCCTCGACCGGGGCCGGACCCTCCGCGGCCGCGTGATCGACGCGGCGACGGGCGCGGCGCTCTCCGGCGTCGAGGTGACGTCGGCGGTGACCCGGGAGGAGCTCACGAGGATCGTGCGCGACGAGCAGGAGACGACGACCGGGGAGGACGGGAGGTTCGAGCTGCCCGGAATCGCGCCGGAGCGGCCCGTCCGGTTCCGGGCGCAGGCTCCCGGGTACGCGCCGCGAAGCGTCGACGTCGGGGCGTCGCAGGACGAGGTCGAGGTCGCACTCGGCCGCGGCGGACGGGTCGAGGGGCGGCTCTGCGGCCGGCCGTTCGAGCTCGCCCGCTCGGAGATCTGGCAGCAGGACCCCGCCTTCGAGAAGATGCGCGAGGGGGCGAGGAAGCCCGACGCCGGCGGCCGCTTCGCGTTCACGGACCTCGAGCCGGGCCGAAGGACCTTCCTCCGCGCCTGGGTCTACGAGGACCCGCTGCGCCCTGCGGGCGGAGCGATGATCTTCGGAGGGACGACCGCGTCCGTCGAGGTCGAGGAGGGTCGGACGGTGACCGTCACGCTCGGCTGCGAGGGACTCCCCTTCTCCGGAGCGCTCCTTCTCGACGGGTCGCCGGCGGCCGATAAGGTCGTCGTCTTCACCGGTCCCGGCGGCCGGGAAGCCGACGCGATGACCGACGCGGCCGGCGGGTTCTCCCTCCGCGTGCCCGTTCCGGGCGCCTGGTCCGCGCCCTTCGCCGGCGACTATTTCCCCGCGCCCGGGATGAAGTGGGCTCCCGCCGCCTGCCACGTCCTGCCCGGGGGGCTCGAGGGCTGCGTCCTCGACCTCAGGGCCGTTCCCACGAAGGAGAGCCCATGAGCTTCCTCGCCGCGCTTTGCCTCGCAGTCGCTCCGGTCCTCCTCTCGCCTGCCGCGGCCGGGGCGCCGCCGAAGGCGAAGGGGTCCGTCGCGGCCTCGTTCCTCTCTCCGGACGAGAAGCGCGAGGAGTCGCTCGTCGTCACGCTCTCGCCGGGGCCGGCGAGCGGGCCGGCCGGCGCCGCGAAGGCGCCCGTCGAGCGGAAGCTGACCCTCCCTCCCCGGCCGCAGGCCGCGAAGGTTGTCTTCGACGACGTTCTTCCCGGCACCTGGGTTCTCTCCTGGAACGGGCCCGGCCTCTCGAGCGGAAGAATGGCCGTCGTCGTGGCCGCCGGCCCGGTGGACGCGGGGCGGGTCGAGGTCCTGCGCGGCGTCACCGTGGACGGGGCCGTCCGGGACGACCTCGGGGGGCCGGTCGCGGGGGCACGCGTCGTCCTCAGGGAGCGGCCGTCCGCCGACCGCCCCGAGGGCTTCCTCGCGCAGGTCCTCGCCGCCGCCGACGGCGGCTTCTCGATACCGGGAGCGCCCTCCGACGGCGTCCTCGACTGGTCCGCCCGCGCCGCCGGCCACATGGAGACGAAGGGAGCCCTCGGCGGCGAGACCCGGCTCGAGATCGTCCTCGACCGGGCGCAGCGGGTCACCGGCCGCCTCGTCGACCCGGACGGCCAGCCTCCCCGCGACGGGAAGGTCGTCGTCCGCTACGTCACCGACACGTCGTCGCGAAACCACGGCGGGAAGATCGAGGCCGACGCCGAGGGCGCGTTCGCCTTCCACCGCGAGCTGGCCTCGAAGACCCGCGTCCAGGTGCAGGCGAAGGGATTCCGCCAGGCGGAGCGAATCCTCGAGCCGCTCCCGCAGGCGGGCTGGCCGAAAGAGGTCGACCTCGGCGAGATTCCGCTCGACCGGGGGCGGTCGCTCCGCGGCCGGGCGGTCGACGTGAGCACGGGCGCCGGCGTCGGCGGCGTCGAGGTGAAGAGCACTGTCTCCCGGAAGGACGGCAGGTCGATCGTCCTCGACCAGCAGGACGCGCTGACGGACGACGAGGGGCGATTCGAGCTCTCGGGTCTCCCGCCGGAAGAACGCGTGGCGCTCTCGGCCCGGAAAGCGGGCTACGCGCCGAGGAACCTCGACCTCGGCGAGATCGGCGAGGAGCACGAGGAAGTCGAGGTCGTCCTCGGGCGCGGCGGACGGGTCGAGGGGCGCCTCTGCGGGAGGCCTTTCGAGCTCGCCCGGTCGGAGATCTGGATGGCCGGCCCGGGGAACGTCATGTCGCGCGAGGGGGCGCAGAAGGTCGACGCGACCGGGCGCTTCGTCTTCACCGGCGTCGAGACCGGCGAGAGGACCTTCATCCGGGCGTTCCTCCGCGAGAGCCCCCTCAGCCCCGGAAGCTATGGTGTCTCGCTCGGCGGGACGAAGGCCTCGGCCGTCGTCGAGGAGGGGCACACCGCGACCGTCTCCCTCGGGTGCGACGGCCTGCCCCTCTCCGGCGTCCTCCTCCGCGAGGGGAAGCCCGTCGGTGGAGAGGCGATCGTCTTCGTCGGCCCCGGCGGGGCCGAGCCCGACGCGATGACCGACGCCGCCGGTGCGTTCTCCCTGCGGGTCCCCGCTCCGGGCGACTACGCGCCGTTCACCGACGAGCATCCGACCCCCGGGATGACGTGGGCGCCGGTCTCCTGCAACGTGCCGTCCGGCGGCCTCGCGGGGTGCGTCCTCGACCTTCGGGGCGTCGCCGCGGAGGAGAGGCCGTGAGCGTTCTCGCCGCCCACTCGCGCCATCGATCCAGACAATACACTGTTCGAGACCTGGCACCATTCCTCGGAGCACCCTGCTCGGGGGCACCGTTCCTGGGCCTCGTGGTCTCGCTGCTGGCGCTCGGGGCGGGCGCGGCGGAGCCGCCGGCCCCGCCGCGGCTCGTCGCGGTGAAGGTCGTGGACCGGCTCGGGCGGCCGGTGAAGGACCCCGCGGCGTGCCTCCTGCCGGCGTGCGCGAAGGTGGCTCTTCGCGCAGAGAAGGACGGGTTCGTCGTGGAGATTCCGGCCGGCGCGGACGCGGTGAGCCTGCGCCTCTCGGCGCGGTCGTTCGAGCCGGCGGAGGTGGCGGTCGCGCCGGAGGCGACGACGGTCGAAGCGACGCTGAAGGCGAAGGGCTCGGTCCGCGTCGCCTTCCTCGCTCTCGACGGGAAGCGGAGCGAACGGCTGACCGTCTCGCTGAAGGAGACTCTCGACCCCGAGGCCGGGACCCGGGGGCGGCTCCTCGCCGAGAAGGCGCTCGACCTCGACCCGCGCCCGGCGGCGAATGCCGTCGTCTTCGACGACGTCCCGCCGGGCGACTGGGTTCTCTGGTGGGAAGGGCCGTCGCTCGCGGCGGGGACGAAGGTCGTGAGGGTCGGCGAGACGCGGGCCGAGGCCGGGACGGTCGCGGTCGTCGCCGGCCGGTCGGTCGAGGGCGCGGTCCGCGACGACCTCGGGCTCGTCGTCGCCGGGGCTCGCGTGAGGCTTCGGACGGGAGGCTTCCTGACGGGCAAGCCCGCCGGCACCGACCGCAGCGCGCGGAGCGGAAGCGACGGCGGCTTCGCCGTCTCCGGCCTCCCTCTCGACGAGGTCTTCTCGTGGGACGTGACCTCACCGGAGCACGAGGACGCGCGGGGCACCCTCGGAGGCGAGACGCGCCTCGAGGTCGTCCTGACGCGCGCGCAGCGCGTGAGCGGTCGCCTCGTCGACGAAGAAGGGCTCCCGGTCGCCGACGCGCCGTGCGCCGTCTCCTACACCACGACGACCGTCTCGAAGAACGCCGAGGGGCACGAGCATCGCCACACGAGCGTCGAAGGGCACCGCGAGAGGGTCGTGTCGCGCGAGGACGGCACGTTCTCCTTTTTCCGTCACCTCCCCTTCTCGGTCCAGGTCGCGCCGGAGAGGGCCGGGTACCTCCCGGAGACGCTCGTTCTCGAACCCCTCGGAGACGACGCGGAGCGGGAGGAGCTGGACCTCGGCGACCTCGTCCTGCGCAAGGGGAGGACGCTGACGGGGCGCGTCTCGGCGGCGGGGAGCGGCGAGCCCGTCGAGGGCGCGCAGCTCGAGGCGACCTGGAAGACCGACGTGGGCGGTTCCGTCGGCACCGAGCGGGGTGCGACGGAGGCAGACGGGTCGTACCGGATCGACGGCATACTCCCCGGCCGCGAAGTGACGTTGACGGCTCGCAAGAAGGGCTTCGCGCCGCGGACGGTGAAGGTAGACCCGGAGGCCGACTCGGTAGACCTCGTCCTCGGGCGCGGCGGGCGCGTCGAGGGGCGCGTCTGCGGCACTCCGTGGGAGATGGCCGCGGCCGCCGTCTGGTTCGGCCCCGGCGGCGCGATCTCGAACCGAAACCAGGCTTCCCTCGACTCCTCGGGGCGTTTCGTCCTCGAGAACGCCGAGACCGGCGTCCTCACCTTCTCCCGCAGCTGGCGCTTCCGCGACCCGGCGAGGCCCGGCTCGACGTTCGAGTGGAGCGGCCGGGGCCGCACTTCCGTCGACGTGAAGGAGGGCGAGACGTCGCGCGTCTCGCTCGGTTGCGACGGCATCCCCCTCTCCGGCGTCGTCACGCGCGGCGGCCGCGCCGCCGCCTCGGAGATCGTCACCTTCTCGCTCGGGGGCTCGCCCGCGACCGACGCCCTCACCGACGCCTCGGGCGCCTTCGCGACCCGCGTTCCCTCGCCGGGACCATGGTTCGCCTCGGCGGGCGGCAGCGCGACGACGGTCTCGGCTTCCTGCGAGGTCCCCCCGGGCGGCCTCGACGGGTGCGTCCTCGACCTGACGGCCGTGGCGAGGTGAGAGATGGGGGTCAGGTCTTGATTTTCTATTCTGCTGAAGCAGAATAGAAAATCAAGACCTGACCCCGTGGGCCTCGGCTACACTCCCCGCGTGATGAGCACACCGCTGCGCTTCGCGCCGGCGCCCGAGTCGGGCGCGGCGCTTTCCGCCCTCGCCCGTGGCGTCCGCGGGTCGGTCATCCTGAAGATCGCGGCCGAGATCCGCGCCATGAAGGCCCGCGGCGCGGCCGTCTGCAACCTGACGGTCGGCGACTTCGACCCGGCGTACTTCCCGATTCCCGAGACCCTCGACGAGGAGATCCGCAGGGCGCTCTCCGACGGGCAGACGAACTACCCGGCGTCGGACGGAATCCTGCCGCTGCGCGAGGCGATCGCGGAGTACTACCACCGCGAGCTGGGAGTCGACTACCCGGTAGACGGCATCCTCGTCGCGGCGGGCGCGCGGCCTCTCCTCTACGGCATCTACCGGACGCTCCTCGACCACGGCGACACGGTGATCTACCCGGTGCCGTCGTGGAACAACGACCACTACGTCCACCTCTCGGGGGCGCGGGCGGTCGAGATCCCGGTCCACGCCTCGACGAACTTCTTCCCGACGGCCGAGCTGCTCGCCCCGCACATCGGCAACGCGCGGCTCCTCGTCCTCAACTCCCCCGCCAATCCGACCGGTACCGTCATAGACCCGGAGGAGCTCCGCAAGGTCGGCGAGCTGGTCCTCGCCGAGAACCGCCACCGCGCCTGGCGCGGCCGCCGGCCGCTCTACCTCGCGTTCGACCAGGTCTACTGGACGCTCACGTTCGGGAGCGCGGTGCACGCGACGCCGGTCGGACTCCTGCCCGACCTCGCCCCCTACACCATCCTCCTCGACGCCATCTCCAAGTCGTTCTGCGCCACCGGCCTCAGGGTGGGCTGGGGGCTCATGCCGCCGGTCGTGAGGAGCCGGATGGCCGACATCCTCGGGCACGTCGGCACCTGGGCGCCGAAGCCCGAACAGGTCGCCACCGCCGCGCTCCTCGGCCGGGCAGGCGAGCTCCGAACCTTCCGCGCGCGCCTGACGGAGGGCGTCAAGGAGCGCCTCGACCTCCTCTACGCCGGCTTCTCGGAGATGCGCACGGCGGGCCTCCCCGCCTTCGCCGTCGAGCCTCAGGGGGCGATCTACCTCTCCGTCAAGCTCGGCCTCGTCGGGAAGCACGTGCGCGGCACGACGCTCCGGACGAACGAGGACGTGAGGGAGCTGATCCTCCGCGAGGCCGGCTTCGGCATCGTCCCCTTCCAGGCCTTCGGCCTTCAGGAGGAGAGCGGCTGGTTCCGGATCTCGGTCGGGTCGGTCTCCGTCGAAGACATCCGCGACGCGCTTCCCCGCGTCCGGGCGGTCGTGGAAGAGGCCGCGGGAGCGTAGAGAAGCCCGGCCGGAGCCTCTTCAGGCTTCGAGGAGCGCGTCGGCGAGGAGCCTCCCGACGACGGCGCCCACGAGCGCCGGCGGCCGACAGCAGGCTTCCGACACCTCTGCGAGCGTCCGTGAGCCGTCGAGGAGGAGAAGGACCTCCGCGGCGAGCGGGTCGAGCGTCACGTTTCGATGCGCCAGCGACGTGACCCGCTCCCCTTCCGCCGCCTGCTGGCGGGCGAGCGCGCTCGCCCGGGGGCGCGTCGAGACCGAGGCCGCGCACGGGAACGTCCCCGCGGGGAGGGCCGCCACGTCGGCTCGCGCGGGGTCTCGCACGCCGCCGGGCGGCCTCCGGGGTTCCCCTTCACGGACGAAGAGCCCCTGCCGGAACGTCCTCTCCCTCACGGTGTCGAGGAGCGTCTCGCGTTCGACCGGGTCGGGGATCGCCCCGAGGGCGAGAGCCAGCTCCGGCGGAAGAGGCTCGGCGAGAACGAACGGCTCCTGCGCGTCGCAGAGGTAGTCGAGGCCGGCCGTCCTCGCCCTCCCGACGACCTCCCGGAGCGAGAACGCCTCGTTCTCCACCTCCAGGTAGTCGTGGAGGAGGTCCGCGTCGCTCTCCTCCGAGAGCTCCGCCGCCCGTTCGGCGAGGTAGCGGCCCCATGGGCTCTCCTTCTCGAGGACGTGGGCGGCGACGAGGGCGAGCCGTTCCCTGGCGAGCTGCGCCTTCTCGAGGGGGTCGCGGCCCGCGGAGGTCCCCTCGAGGAGGACGTCCCGCACGAGGCGGCGGAATCGCCACCCGGGGAGGGCGTTCCAGCTGACGAAGGCGACCCCTCCCGTAGCAAGCCGCTCGCGGCAGACCCGGAAGAGGTGGCGCCGCACCGGCTCGGGCACCCACGACAGGACCCCGTGGGCGACGACGTAGTCGAACTCCCCAAAGGTCCCGTCCACGCCGGAGAGGTCGCCCGCGACGAGGGTGACATTCGACAGCCCCAGCGCCTCGACCCGGCGGCGACCGGCCTCGATCTGCCGGGTGGAGAGGTCGACCCCGACGAAGCTCGCCCCCGGCAAGCCGTACGCCATCCCGACGAGGTTGTCGCCGCTCGCCGAGCCCAGTTCGAGAACCCGGGCCGCGGGGACGGGGCGCGGCTCGACTCCGGCGAGCCGCGCCGCCGCCGCAATTCTCGCCGGGTGCGTGAAGCGGTGAACGAGCCTCTCGTAGGGGACGGCCTCGTAGCTCTCCCGCGTCGGGTCCGGGTGCGGCATGGAGACATTCTCGCCTGCCGGCGGGCGCCGGAACGCCCGGGCCAGGGGCGAGCCGGCGGCGCCTCCCGGGCGTTGTGCTGCATTGCAGGATTCGGATAAAGTCCGTCCGATGTCGACCTACGACGAGGAGGCGTTCATGTACCGTAGCCAGTCCATTCCGGAGCTCGAGCGGTCCTGGTCCAACGACCTTCGGTGGCGGGGAGTCGTTCGCCCGTACAGCGCCGCCGACGTCGACCGTCTCCGTGGCACCATCCAGATCGACTACCCCGTGGCCCGGATGGGCTCCGAGCGTCTCTGGAACCTCCTCCACACCGAGAAGTTCGTCCCGGCCCTCGGCGCGCTGACGGGCAACCAGGCCGTGCAGCAGGTGCAGGCCGGCCTCAAGGCGATCTACATGTCGGGCTGGCAGGTGGCGGGCGACGCCAACGACGCCCTCACGATGTACCCCGACCAGAGCCTCTACCCGGTGACGAGCGTCCCGACCGTCATCCGTCGGATCACGAACGCCCTCATGCGCGCCGACCAGATCCAGCACATGGAGGGCAAGTCCGACGTCTACTACTTCGCGCCGATCGTGGCCGACGCGGAGGCCGGGTTCGGCGGCCCGCTGAACACGTTCGAGCTGATCAAGTCGATGATCGAGGCGGGCGCCGGCGGCATCCACCTCGAGGACCAGCTCTCCTCCCTCAAGAAGTGCGGCCACATGGGCGGCAAGGTCCTCGTCCCGATCCACGACTTCATCAGCAAGCTCATCGCGGCCCGCCTCGCGGCCGACGTCCTCGGCGTCCCCACCGTCTTCATCGGCCGGACCGACTCCCTCGGCGCCAGCCTCATCCGCGGCGACATCGACAAGGTCGACCAGGAGTACCTCACCGGCGAGCGGACGGCCGACGGCTTCTTCATCGTCAAGGGGAGCCTCGACTACGCCGTCGCCCGCGCCTGCGCGTACGCCCCCTACGTCGACGTCGTCTGGTGCGAGACCTCGACGCCCGACATCGGAGAGGCCCGCGCCTTCGCGCAGGGCGTCCACGAGAAGTTCCCCGGCAAGATCCTCGCCTACAACTGCTCGCCGTCGTTCAACTGGAAGAAGAAGCTCTCCGACTCCGAGATCGCCGCGTTCCAGGAAGAGCTCGGCGAGATGGGCTACAAGTTTCAGTTCATCACGCTCGCCGGCTTCCACACCTTGAACGCCTCGATGTTCAAGCTCGCCTACAACTACGCCAAGACCGGCATGAGCGCCTTCGTCCAGCTCCAGGAAGAGGAGTTCCAGATGGAGCGCGAGTGGGGCTTCAAGGCGATCAAGCACCAGCGCTTCGTCGGCGCCGGCTACTTCGACCAGATCCAGCAGACGGTCGCCGGCGGCGAGGTCGCGACGGCCGCGCTCAAGGGCTCGACCGAAGAGGAGCAGTTCGACAAGCATTGAGCCGGGCGGCTCCCCCGTCGACTTCGCGGCGCCCCGGGAAACCGGGGCGCCGTTTCACGTCCGGGGCCCGGGAAACCGCCGCCCTGCGCCCTCCCGAGGGGGCGCAGAGTGTAGAACGTAGAACTGACCCCGTTCTGTCTTCAGGTTCTTGCGGGGGCCTTCTCCTTCGTTGGGTCGACGCTCCGGAGCGGCGGGCCGGGCTCGAGGGTGTAGAGGACCGCCTCCTCCCCGCGCTCCGCGATCCGCTTCTCGATCAGCTGCAGCAGGCGCGTGCGGCGCTCGAGGAGGGCGTCCACCTCGCGGGGGCCCATGTACGGGGCCAGGCGCTCGGCCGCGACGGCGGGGTCGAGGGACTTCAGGCCCTCCCGGATCCGCCGCTCGCATCGCTGGATCTTCTCCTCCGGGAGATCGCGCTCCCGGCCGAAGCCGCGCGTGTGGTCGATCCACCAGACCTTTCCGTCGGAGTCGATCAGGACGTTTCCCTCGTGCCGGTCCTTGTTCCCGATGAGCGCGTCGAAGACGAGCATCCGGTCCAGCTCCAGGGCCCACCTCGCGGGATCGCTCGGCTGCTCGACCTCGCTCGGATGCCACCCCGGGCGGGCTTCTTCGATCCAGAGCTGCAGCGCGCCGGGCTGGCCCTTCAGCTGCCACGGCACGGTCGGGGGGACGGTGTCCAGCCCCAGGAGCAGGCTCAGCTGGTAGGCGGCGATCTCGGAGAGATACGTGTCGCGCAGGAGCTCCGTGAACCGGCCCGACTCCCAGCGGGCGTTCTCCTCCTCGCGGTGAAGCGAGCGGAAGACCCCGTTCGCGCGCACCTTGCCGTTCTTCACGAGGACCTTCAGCGGCGCCGTCGCGCCGGAGAGCTTCTTCTTCGAGACGCTCACGAGCGTCGACCCGGCGAGGAACGCCTCCACCTCGGCCCCCGTCCGGAACGGCAGGGGGCTGCCGCCGGGCCCGCGCCAGGCGGCCGCGGCCGCGGGCGGCGACGCGTCGCCCGAGAACGACGCGAACTGGAACTCCGGCCGGGGGCGAGGCCCCCCAGGTCCGCTCGATCGGGGGGGCTCGTCCAGGTTCACCCGCCCGTCGAGGTAGATCGCCTCGCAGCGGTCGCCGACGATCTCGAGCGCCGAGGGGCGCCCGTTCGGGGCATAGCCGCGCAGCATGCCGGTGTCGATCAGGAACACCGAGTTGCCGAAGCGGGGGACGATTCGCCGTCCGCCCTCCAGGATGGAGTGCCCCACGACGATCCGGCGGGCGCCGAGCCCCGAGAGGATTCCGGGGAGCTGGGCCCGGCCTTCCTCCTCGCTCCACTCGCCGTAGCCCCGGAACCAGAGCGGGCCGTCCGGGCTGTAGATCGTCAGCTGGTACATCGACTTCGCCACCCGGAGGATCCGGAGGAGGTCGTCGGACATCTCGCCCTCGCGCGCGAGCTCGAGGTCGACGACGGCGACGATCTCCGGGTAGGTGAAGAACGGGAGGACGAGCTTCTCGGCGACGAGGTACTCACGGACCCGGTCCATCGCCTCGATCTCCTGCTGCACTCTCCGGTTGATCTCCTCGACCGTGCGGTCCTTCGCGTTCGGGCTGACCCCGGCGTGGACGAACACGGTCTCTCCCACCCGGGCGGCGGCCGGCCTGCTCCGCAGCCAGCGGCCGTACTTCCCGTCGCGGCCGAGAGCCTCCTGGAACTCGACGAAACCGAGGGGGTGCTTCTCGTTCCAGGCGATCTCGTCGAGGAGCGGCCACGGCTCGCGCCCGTACCTGTCCGCGAGCCGCCCGTGCAGGGCGGCGTACCGGGAGTAGGCCTCCTGCCTGCGCTTCTCGGACTTGCGGTCGGCGAAGCCCGCGTACGATGCGGGGTCCGCGTCGTGAAGGACCGAGGTCAGGTTCATCACCTCGTGGTTCCCCAGGAGGACGACCGTCTGCCCCCGCTTCTTCCGGGCGGCCTTCTCGAGGGACATCAGCAGGTCCATCACCTTCCGGACCTGGGGACCGCGGTCGAGGTAGTCCCCGACCTGCACGAAGGTCGCCTTGCCACCCGTCCACTTCAGCCTCGCGTCGACGAGCCCGGCCTTCTGGAGGATCGAGACGAACCCCTCGTACTCGCCGTGGACGTCTCCCACCGCCACCACCCGCGAGTCCGCGGCGGAGACGGCGGACACGGAGATCAGAAGGACGCAGAGGACCAGGGATCTTGCGAGGCGGTGCATCGGCGGTTCCTTTCGGGGGAGGCCAGGGCTGACCCGCGAGGGGTGGACGAAAGCGTAGCAGAGCGGGCCGGCCGACCTTCCCGTCCGCGCGACCGTAGAACGTAGAATGTAGAACTGACCCCCCCCCACCCGAACCTAGTTCGCTCGGCGCCTCCAGGCGGCGGCCTGGGCGGGGAGGCCGAGGCGGTCGTAGGTGGTGGCGGCGGCGAGGCGGGCGCTCGGGGAGGGATTGGCGCGGACCATCTCTTCCATGAGGCGGTCGACTCCGGCGCGGTCGCCCTTCACGGCGCGGAGGACGGCGAGGCTGACGTACGGGAGCGGGTTCGTCGGGAAGGAGGCGATCTCGGCGCGGAAAGCCGCGACCGCCTCCTCCTCGCGCCCGAGGCGCGCGAGGGCGTCGCCTCGGAGGTACTCGAGGTCCCAGACCTTCGGGTAGCTCAGCTCCCTCGCTCGCGCGGCCGCCCGCTCGACGTCGGCGAGGGCCTCGGCGGGCCGCCCGGACTTGATCTTCACCTCGGCGAGGGCGAGGAGGGCCGACGGCTGCGGCTCGCGCTCCGCTGCCGCCTCGCGCGCCTCCCGCTCGGCCATGGCGAGGTCTCCTCGCGCGAGCGCGACCCGCGCGAGGAGGACCCGCGCTTTCAAAGGGAGCGTCCCGAGCGCCGCCCGTGCGAGAGCCTCGGCCTCGTCGAGGCGTTTCCGGCGCAGCTCGACGTGGCCGAGCGCGACGGCGGCGTCGGGGAGCGGGACGGGCGAGCGTTCGATCGCCTGCCGGTACGACGCGGCCGCGTCGTCATCCCGGCCGAGCTCCGCCCGCAGCTCGGCGAGCTTGATCCACGCCTCGGTCATCCCGGGGCTGCCGGCGACGACCGCGGCGAGGTGGTCGATCGCCTCGCGCGTCTTGCCGATCCCCGCGAGCCGCCATCCCTCCTCCATCCGCCGGAGGGCCGGGAGGCTGTCCACCGGGTTCGGGAGGTCGGCCGAGGGGGCGCGGTCCCTCAGGCCGCCGATGTAGCCGAGGGCGGCGAGCCGCTTCAGCGTCTCCTCGTCCTCGGGGGAGGGCTTCTCGTCCCCCTGCGGAAAGCGGAAGAGCGCGCGGGCGAGGCGCGCCGCCTCCTCCCGCCGCGTCTTCACGAGGTCATCCGTCTCGCCGGGGTCGGCGACGTAGTCGTACAGCTCGGGGCGCGGCCCGTGGATGTAGTGCCAGCGGTCGTCGAGCGCGCTCTTCAGGTCGGCCCAGCCGAGCTGGAGGCGCGGGGCGAGCGTCTCGCCGTAGATCGTCCGCGCCGGCGCGCCGGCCGCGGCCACCTCGAACACCGGCTTGCCGGTCACCTCCGGCGGCGTCGGGATCCCGAGGGCGGCGGTCACCGTGGGGAGGATGTCGGAGAGCTGCACCGGCGCGGCCACGCGGCTCCCGCCCCCGCGGCTCCCCGGGAGCTTCACGAGGAAGGGGACCTGGATCGCCTCGCGGTAGAGGAGGAGGGAGTGCTGCTCTTCGCCGTGGTCCCCGAGCCCCTCGCCGTGGTCGGACGTGACGACGACGAGCGCCTTCTCGTAGAGGCCGAGGGCGCGCAGGTAATCGAGGAGCCTGCCGACGACGTCGTCGGCCGTGGCGACCTCGGCCTCGTAGGTCGCGCCGTACTCGGCCAGGAACCGCTCGGCCGGCTCGTACGGGGCGTGCGGCTCGAAGACGTGGAAGAAGAGGAAGAACGGCTCGACGCCCCGGGCCGAGAGCCACTCCTTGGCGAGGCCGAGCGTCACCTCGCCCGGGCGCTGGTAGCGCACCGTGGCGACGTCGGGGTTCGTGGGGACCGAGTCCTCGTACCAGTCGAAGAGCGGGCCGAGGCCCGTCTCGCGCCGGAGGACGTACGTGGAGACGGCCGCGCCGGTGGCGTAGCCCCTCTCCTTCAGGAGCCTCGGGAGGCTCGGGTGCCGCTCGCCCCGGAAGACGAAGCCCGAGTTGTTCCTCACGCCGTGCTCGGGAGGGAGCATCCCGGTGAGCATCGACGTGTGCGACGGGAGCGTCATCGGCGTCGGCGCGAAGGCCTTCTCGAAGAGCCAGGCGTCGGCCGCGAAACGGTCGAGGTGCGGCGTCCGCACCTTCCCGTAGCCGTAGGCCGGCAGGCGGTCCGATCGGAGCGTGTCGATCGAGACGAGGACGACCGGCGCGTTCGGGAAGGTGTCGCCGGACGCCGGCGAAGGCGCAGACCGGCGGCATCCCTCGCCGCCGAGGGCGGCGAGGACGAGGAGGAGCGCGAGGGCCGCGGCGCGTCTCGCAAGAGCGGCGCGTCTCACCGAGCCGACCGCCCCCCCGGCGCCGCGCCGGGGAACTTCCGGGCCCCCTCGGCGCGGTAGCGCATCGCCGCCGGCTGGTCGCCCATCTTCGTCATCAGGTCGGCCGCGGCCGCGAACGCCGCCGGGCTCGCGGCGGCCACGATCATCTCCTCGACCGTCTTCCGCGCCTCTTCGGGCCGCCCGCGCGTCGCCCTCACGTAGACGAGCGTGTGCCAGGCGGGAATGTAGTGCGGGAAGAGGCGCGTCTCCTCGACCAGCTCCGCCTCCGCCTCTTCCCAGCGCCCGAGGCGGCCGAGAAGGTTCCCGCGGAGGAACCGGTACCCGATGAGGTCGCCGAGGCCCTTCTCCCCCACCTTCTCCTTCACCTCGTCCGTCATCCGGAGCGCCTTCTCGAAGTTCCCGCGGCTCGCCTCCACGTCCGCCAGGACGAGCCAGGAGCGCTTGCGCAGCGGCCCCGTCTCGACGGAGCGCTTCGCCGCCCTCTCGGCGTTCGCGAGGTCCCCCTTGCCGAGGTACGCCCGCGCCTTCACCTCGTGGCCGCCCGTGTCGCCGCGGGCGATCGCGAGGTCGGCGTGCCGGATCGCCTCGTCGGGACGCCCCACCGTGAGGCAGAGGTTCGCGACGGAGATCAGGTAGTTGGTCCGGTCGGGAGGCGAGAGCTCGACGGTCTTGCGGATCGCCGCGACCGCCTCGTCGGCCCGCCCGAGTCGCGCGAGCCCCTGTGCGTACGCTTCCCACGCGTCGACGATCCGCGGGTTCTTCTCGAGGAGCTTCTTCAGCACCTCGACGCTCTCGGGAACGCGCCCTCCCTTCGCCAGGCCGAGCCCTTCCTTGAGCATCTCGAGCGTCCCGATCTCGTCCTTCGGGTCGGGGAGGGTGCCGGACGGGGCCGAGGTCATCGAGAGGTAGCCGAGCGAGGCGAGCTTCTTCGCGTGCTCGTCGTCCACGGCGGCCGGCTCGACGAACGGGCTCTTCCTGCGGTCCAGCTCGACCTTCATCGCGCGCAGCGGCCCCGCCTTCTCCCCGACGAGGTTCTTCGTCTCGCCCGGGTCGGTCGAGAGGTCGTAGAGCTCGGGCCTCGGCGCGTCGATGTAGTGCCAGTTGCCGTCGAGGATCGACCGCAGCTCGCTCCACCCGAAGCGGATCCGCGGGTAGAACGTCTCCGCGAAGAGCCTCCGCTCCGGCGCCGGCGCCCCCGCCGCGAGGCGGACGAGGGAGACCGTGTCGGCGGGGGCGACGAAGCCAGGGAGCGCCACCGTCTCGGCGACGGTCGGAAAGACGTCGAGGATCTGGACCGGGGTCGCAACGCGCGTCCCCGCGAAGGGCGGCTTCTCGCCCGCCTTCGCCGACGGGAGCTTGACGAGGAGCGGGACCTGGATCGACTCGCGGTAGAGGAAGACGCCGTGCTCGTCCTCGCCGTGGTCGCCCAGCCCCTCGCCGTGGTCCGACAGGAAGACGACGAGCGCCTTCTCGTAGATCCCACGCCGCTTCAGCGTCTCGAGGAAGGCGCCGACGGCCGCGTCGGCCGCCGCGACCTCGCCGTCGTACGGGTCCGCGAATCGGCCCCGGAAGGGCTCCGGCGCCTCGTAGGGCGAGTGTGGCTCGTAGAGGTGGAAGAAGGCGAAGAGACGCTCCCCCTTCGCCCGCTCGAGCCAGTCGGCGAGGAGCTTCCCGGTCTCGGCGCCCGGCCGCTGGACCCGGTTCGCGGGGAGGCCCGGCGCCTCGGGCTCGATCCGGTCGTCCCAGAAGTCGAACCCTCGCGCGATGCCGGAAGCCCCGGCGAGGACGATCGACGAGACCGCCCCGCCCGTCTCGTAGCCCTGCCCCTTCAGCAGCTCCGCGAGCGTCGGGAGGTTGGCTCCGAGGCGGTAGCCGCCGTTGTCGAGGACCCGGTGGACGCCCGGGAGCGTTCCCGTGAAGAGCGACGCGTGCGCCGGGAGCGTGAGCGGCACCGGGCTCCAGGCGCTCTCGAAGAGGACCGAGTCCTCGCGGAGGGCCGAGAGGGCCGGCGTGACGCCCGCCGCGTAGCCGTAGAACGGGAGCCGGTCGGAGCGGAGCGTGTCGACGACGATGACGACGACGGGCGCTCCCGGCACCGGCTTCGGCGCCCCGGCGGCCTTCGGCGTTCGACCGCAGGCGGGAGCGAGGAAGGCGGCCGCGGCGAGCGCGACGGCCGGGAGCAGGCGGACGGGGTGCTTCACCCCCGCCTCCCCGCGCCGCCGGGGGCGCCCGGCTCGCGGGCCAGCCGCGGGTCGGCCGGGAACGCCTTTCGGCCCTCGGCGAGAAGCGCGCCCGCCTCGGCCGTCCGGCCGAAGCTCCGGAGGCTGATGACGCCCACGAGGTAGGCCTCCGCCGTCGGGACGGCCTTCACCATCGCCTCGATCCGCCGCGCGGCCTCGGCGAGGTCGCCGCCCGCCGCCGCGACGATGGCGAGGCCGGTGTACGCCTCGACGCTCCGGGGGTGGGCCGCGAGCTCGAGGCGGTATTCCTTCTCGGCCTCGCCGAGACTCTGCCGCCGGCCGAACACCTCCGCCCTGAGGACGTGGATACCCGCGGGGGGGGACCCCGCCGCGCGAGAGAGTCCCTCGGCGGAGAAGCGGAGCGCCTCGTCGAGCCTGCCCTCCCTGAGGGCCACGCGGCCGAGGACGACGTACGCCCGCGCGTCGCCGAAGTCGCGGGCCAGCTCGGCGTGCCGGCGGGCGTCGTCGAGACGCCCCGCGCGGAGCGCGAGGGCCGCGACGTCGGCCACGTGGTGCGACGGCCCGGGGGGCGAGAGGGCGACCGTCTTCTTCAGCGCGTCGAGCGCCTCGTCCATCCGCCCGAGCCGCTCGTACGCCCAGGCGAGGGCCTCCCAGGCGTCGACGAGGCGGGGGTTCGTGGAGAGGACCTCGAGGAGGATGGGCACCGCCTCGGCGCTCCTCCCCTCCTGGTGGTGGGTCAGCGCCGCCTCGAGCCTCGAGAAGCTCCCGATGACGTCCTTCGGGTCAGGCCGCGCGCCACCGTCGTCCTGGGGCGTCCCGGTCAGGTAGCCGAGCGACTTCAGCTTTCCGGCCGTCTCGGCGTCCACGGGGGCCGGGGCGCGAAGGGCCGTCCGCCGGCGCTCCGTCTCGACCACCATCGACCGCAGCTCCGGCGGCTTCTCTTCCGCGAGGTTCGTCCTCTGCCCGGGGTCGGCCACGACGTCGTAGAGCTCGGGCGTCGGCGCCTCGATGTAGTGGTACTTCTCCGAGACGAGGGCGCGCAGCTCGCTCCACCCGAGGCGGATGCGCGGGCTGAAATTCTCCGCGAAGACACGGCGGTCGGGAGCAGGCGCGCCCGCTGCGAGAGCGGCGAGCGAAAACGTCCCGGGTCGCGCGGGGAACCCCTCGAGGCCGAGGAGCGCGCCCACCGTCGTGAAGACGTCCGACAGCTGGACGGGCGAGGCGACCGTCGACCCGGCGAACGCGTTCCCCGGGAGCTTGACGAGGAGCGGCACCTGGATCGACTCGCGGTAGAGGAAGATGCCGTGGAAGCTCTCGCCGTGGTCTCCCAGCCCCTCGCCGTGGTCGGAGAGGAAGACGACGATCGCGCGGTCGTAGACCCCGAGGGCCTTCAGCTCGTCGAGGAAGGCCCCGACGATCGCGTCGGAGGCGGCCACCTCCCCGTCGTACCGGTCGGCGTAGCGCGAGCGGAACGGCTCCGGAGCCGCGTACGGGGCGTGCGGCTCGTAGGTATGGAGGAAGGCGAAGAACGGCCGCGAGGCGTGTCCGCGGACCCACTCGAGGAGGAGACGCGCCGTCTCTCCCCCGGGGCGCTCGGCGAACTCGGGGATCGAGAGCGGCCCCCGCGCCTCGACCCGGTCGTCCCACAGGTCGAACCCTCGGCCGATGCCCGTGCTCGAGGCCAGGACGGCCGTCGAGACCGCGCCGCCCGTGGCGTAGCCGGCTCCCTTCAAGAGCTCGGCGAGGGTCGCGTCGGCCGGCGAGAGCCGGTAGCCGGCGTTCGAGAGGACGCCGTGCCCGCCCGGCTCGAGCCCGGTGAAGATCGACGCGTGCGAAGGGAGCGTCAGCGGGGTGTGGGAGTAGGCCCGCTCGAAGAGGACGGCGTCTTTCCGGAGGGCGTCGAGAGCCGGCGTCTCGACCTTCCCGTAGCCGTACATCGGCAGGCGGTCGGAGCGAAGCGTGTCGACCGAGACGAGGACGACCGGGGCTCCGGGAAAGCGCGGGTGCGCCACGGGGCGCGGCCCGCGGGAACAGGAGGAGGGGCCGACGAGGAGGGCCGCGCAGGCGAGGGCGACCGCGACGGCAACGAAACGGCGGGGGGAGGCGGTTCGCATTCCGCCCGGAGGATAGCCTCGCTCGCCGCGGAACGCCGCACGGGCGCGACGCACGAAACGAAAAGGCCCCCCCGGGCCCGAAGGCCAGGGGGGGCCGGTTAAGGTTCGTTACGAGAGAACTAGAAGCGGAGCCCCATGGAGACGAAGTAGCGCGTGGGGATCTGGAAGCTGGCCGAGCTGGTCGGCTTGCCGAAGTTCGAGCCCTTGCGCCAGTTCACGCCCTCGACCGGGGTCTCGGTGAAGGGGTTGAAGCGGACGATGTTCGCCGTGACCGAGGTGTTCGGGGCGACGACCGCGTCGTTGTTGAAGAGGTTCCACACCTGCGGCTGGACGAAGATCTCGACCGGCCCGATGTTCGCGCTGATGTTCAGCGAGAGGTCGGTCCGCCAGACGTCGTCGGTGCGGTAGGCGTCGCGCGCGGTGAAGTAGTAGAACGAGTTCGCCGGCGGGTTCACGTAGCCGGGGTTCGTCACGTACTGGCGGACGGCCACGTTGGCGCCCGCGCCGTACGGCGTGCCGGTGTCGAACGACTGCACGAGGCCCGGGGTGATGCCGAACATGCCGAGGCGGAAGTCGTACGTCGCGACGAGGCGGACGCGGTGAGTCTGGTCCTGCGAGAGGGCGCCGCGCGGGGCGTTCCACTTCGGGTCGATGTACTCGGGGTAGTTCTCGAAGCCCGCGGGAACCGGGCCGCTTCCGCCCGTCTCGCCGACGAACGTGCCGAGCATCTTGGACCAGGTCCAGTTGGCGGCGAGGTTCAGGTTGCCGATGCGGTAGCCGAGCGAGCTGTGGAGGCCGGTGTACTCGCGCTCCGGGCTCTCGGTGTTGATGAGGTAGCCGAGGTCGAAGACGTCGCCGAGCGAGCTCGTGACCTGGCCGGTCGTCATGTCGCGCTTGGTGCCGTAGAACTTCTCGTACTCGCGGCGGACGGCGTCCACGCGGTAGACGATGTTCTTGCCGAGGGTGCCGCCGACGCCGAGGACGTACTCGTTCGTCCGCGGCGAGTCGAGCGTCTCCTTGATGAGGAGGTTGACGCCCGGGACGCTCGCGAAGTCGGGTGCGCGGTTCGGGAACTGGTTGAGGCCCGTCACGCCGTAGGCGCCGAACATCTGGGCGAGGACCTGCTCGGTCGTGAGCCAGGGGCCCGTCGTGTTCGTGTTGATCGGGGCGCGATCCCAGTAGTAGAGGAAGGTCGCGGGGGCGCCGGCGCTCGTCGCGCCGCTGCCGGCGATCGACTCCTGGATCTGCCCGACGTAGGTGGCGTAGCTCGCCGAGACGCGGAGCTTGCCGTCACCCATGACGTCCCAGTTCGCGGCGAGGCGGGGGCTGAAGGCGGAGTCGTCGGCCGTCTTGGCGCCCGCGGAGTCCACCGCGTCGTTCTTGTCGTAGCGGAGGCCGACGTTGAACGACCAGCGGTCGTTGAGCCGCCAGGTGTCGTTCACGAAGAGCGAGTGGGTCCTCATGCTGCTGCCCTGGCTGAGGGTCTGGATGGGCCAGTAGCCGAGGTACGAGTTCCCGTCGATGACCGGGTAGACGTTGGTCCCGTCGAAACGCGAGGAGGAAGCGCTGAGGTTCCAGTTGCTCCCCGACTGCCAGTTGTTCGACGTGCGGCTGTTCTCGAAGTTGTCGTAGCCGAAGACGATGTTGTGCGAGCCGAGGCCCTTCGTGGAGAGGAAGTAGGTCCCCTTCACGAGGTAGTTCTCGTTGTCGCGCTTCTCGGCCGAGCCCGGGCAGACGGCGCAGAAGATGGCGCCGAACATCTGGGCGTAGCCGGCGTCGGCCACGAGGACGAAGGTCCCCTTGATCAGCTCGTTGAAGCGGCTGCCCGAGTCCTTGAAGGTGAACGTCTTCGCCGAGTACTGGGCCTCGACGAAGAGGTTCGACGTGAGGACGCCGTTGTAGTTGATCGAGAGGAGGTCGGTCGGGAGCGACCGGTCGTACAGGACGCCGTCCGGGTGGAGGATCGGGAGCGGCGTGAAGTAGTAGTTGGTCTGCTCGACCTCACCCTTCGTGTAGGAACCGGTGAAGGTGTGGTTCTGGAAGGGGGTGATCGTCAGCTTCCCCTCGTACCGCGTGTCCGTGTCGGAACGCGGGAACGAGATGTTCGTCGGGGCGACGGTCTGCCCGGAGTAGTCGTTCTCGTTCAGGCGGCCGGCGCCGAAGAACCAGATCCGGTCCTTCCAGAGCGGCCCGCCGAGCGTCGCCTCGTAGGTCGGGACGACCTTGTCGACGTAGGTCCGCTTGATCGGCGTGTCCTTCTGCCAGTCGTCGTTGTTCAGCGTGGCGCGGAAGGAGCCGCTGAACGAGTTGCCGCCCTGCTTCGTGACGGCGTTGATGACGCCGCCGGTGAAGCGGCCGAACTCGGCCGAGACGCCCGACGTCATCGTGGTCGTCTCCTGGATGGCGTCCTCGATGACGAGCGTGCCGGTCGGCGTGCCGCGGATGTTGTCCTGGATGTTGACGCCGTTGACCGTGAAGACGTTGTCGAACGACTGCGCGCCGGAAACGGTGACGTTGCCGTTCGGGCCGTTCGTGTTGACTCCCGCGGAGAGGACGACGGACGAGAGGATCGTCCGGGCGACCGGGAGCTTGTTCGTCATCTCGGTCGAGTAGGTCGTCGCGGCCTGCGAGGTCTGGGAGACCGTCTCGCTCTGGGCCGTGACCACCGCCTCTGCGGCGACCGCCGAGATCGACAGCTTCGTGTTCAGGACCTGCTGCTGGCTCGCAGAGACCTTGACGTTCCTCGTCACGCTCTGGAAGCCCGACATCACGAACGTGACGACGTAGTCGCCGGGGGTCAGGTTCGGGATGACGTAGTCGCCGTTCACGTTCGTGACGGCGGTACGGGTGCCCTGCAGGTTGGGCGACTTCGCGGTCACCGTCACGCCGGGGAGGGGCAGACCCTCCGTCTCGGCGACGCGGCCGGCCACGGTGCCCGTCGGCAGGCCCTGCGCCTCGATCTGGGAGGCCGCGAGAAGCGGCAGAATGAGGAGAACCAACCAGAGCTTCTTATTCGTCATTAACCTTCCCTCCAAAAAAGAAATTGCCGGGGGATCTTCGGTGTGGGTTCAAGGGCGACCCGGGCGGTACGGCGGAACGCTTCCAGCCCCGCTCCGGGCATCGCGGCCGGGCCGCGCCGTCAAGCTGGTTCTCGTCGCTCAAAGGTGTCCGGATCGACCTCCTTTCTCGTTTGCCAGGGCATGTCGTCAAGCCTTCAGGACCGGCCCCGGAGCGCCGTGAGCCGGCGTTTCGCAGCCGGAAACAGGGGTACGTAAGAACATCGGCGGAACCATCGCTTCCGCCGTCGAACCGAATTCTTGGAATCTGATTGGCGTTCTCGTAGCGCAGGGAGTGTACCCCGCGCCTGCCCTGGACCGGAAGCCGGGAAATAAACCCAACGGAATCAATTGTTTCCGTTTGGAACTGGCCCCAGAAACCCCCGTAGGACGGCTCGTTTCCCATAGACGTTCATGACCGTCTATGGAAGGTCCGTGCCGAGGTTTTCCGAGGAATTACGGAGGGTTTGGGGGAATGAGGGGGGCGAGGGGGGAGGGATGGCCTATCGCCGCGAGGCCGGGAGGGCGTCCAGCCGGGCGAGCGCCTCCCGGACGGCCGGCTGATCGGGCCTGACCGCGAGCGACCGGCCGAACCACTCCCGCGCCTCCGGAATCCTGCCGAGGCATTCCGAGGAAAGCGCAATCAGGTTGAGGGCGTCCACGTTCCTCGGCTGCCGCGAGACAAGCGACGCGAAGATCTCCGCCGACGCCTCGCACTGGCCGTCCTCGAGGAGGGTCGCGCCCAGCGAAGTGCGGTACCGGTCGTTCGAGGGAAAGGACTCCTCGAGCGCCCGGAGGTACCGGATCAGCTCCTTTCGAACAGACAGCCGCTTCTCGATCCGGTCCATGTAGAGAGAAACCCGGCGGAAGGCCGCCTTCTCCGCCTCGGGGAGCCCGGACTCGAGCGCCCGGACGAGGGCTTCGTCCGACTCCTTCCACCGGTCGGTCTGGAGAAGGGCCAGCGAGTAGTTCATCCACGTACCGGCCGAGCCCGGATCGACCTCGAGGGCCTTCTCGTAATACGGGAGGGCTTCGGCCACGCGACCCCGGGCTCGAAGGAACGTCGCGAGGTTCTGGAAGTGCCCCGCGGTCTCCGTCCCGGCACGATCGGGCGGCCGGGCGTCCACGGCGGCGGCCTGCGGACCCGTCAGGTAGCCGAGAGCGATCAGCTTCTTCGTGAACTCCTCGGCCTCCGCGTCCTCTCCGGCCCGCGCGTCACGCGGAACGAGGCGGGAGACGCGCACCGTCTTCTCCCAGGAGACGGCGGGCGCCGGTTTCGGGAGCGCGGGCCCGCCCAGACCGCTCACCGGGCGTCCCTCGAAAGCCGGGTCGGGCGACAGCCCCAGGATGCGGCACAGCGTCGGCACGACGTCGAAGACGCTCGCCCTGCCGCGTTCCCGCCCGGGCACGATCGCCGGCCCCTCGGCCGCCATCATCCCGGGGTCCTCGTGCCACAGGAACGCCGTGTCGAAGCCGACGCCCGAGCCGGCAGACACGGGCCGGTCGTCTCCCCACTTGAAGCCGTGGTCCGAGGCCACGAGGAGCGTCGCCCCGTCGCGGAGCGCCTTCTCGCGGAACCGTCCGAGGATTCGATCGTGCTCGGCGTAGACGGCCTCCACGGCCCCGGAGAACCTCCTGTAGTCGGCCTCCGGCACGGAAGGCAGCTTCGGGGGAGCGAACCGACCGGCGACGTGCCCGATCTCGTCCGTCCCCTGGAAGTAGACCATCAAGAGCTCCGGCTTCTCGCGCTCGTAGAGGTCGAGCGCGATCCGGGCGTGGATGCGGGTCGTCACCAGGATCTTCCGGTAGCCCGTGATCGGGTCCTCGAGGCTGCGATCGGCTCTTACCGCGGCGTCGTGCTCAGCCCGTGTCACCCGGAGGGCCTTCGCGACCTCCTCGAACCCCAGCTTCTCCTCGCGCCGGGCGACGATCCGCACCCCTTCCGCAAGCCCTTCTGGCCAGGTGAGAGCGTCGGACATCACGAGCGCACCCGGGTCGAAGAGGACCGGCGCCGCCCGGTCGGAGACGAAGAAGCCGTCGACCTTCTCGGCGGGCCACGTCGCCCACCACCCGACGACACCCACACTGACACCCTTCGAGCTGGCAAGATTCCAGATGGCCGGCACCCTTCGAGAGCGCCCGGAGATCGGCAAGCGCCGCCGCGTCTGCGGGTCCACTTCCTGGAAATCCCCGACGCCGTGCTCCAGCGGCGACCGCCCCGTCGCCATCGTCGTCCAGATGAGGGGGGAGGACATCGGCTGGTAGGTCCCGAGGTTCCAGGTGCGACCGCGGGCGACGAGAGCCGCGAAGTTCGGGAGCCGACCCTGTTTCAGAAGCGTCTCCAGGAGCTTCCAGTCGGCGCCGTCCCAGCCCACGAAGATGACCCGCGGCTTCGCCGCGCCCCCCGGAGCGCGCCCCCGGACGGGAGACGAGGACGCCCCGGAAGCGGTTGCGGCGAGAATCGCCAGGCCCGCCGCGAGGCACGGGGCTCGGAGACCGCAGCGCGACATCCCGCCTCCATCATAGGGGCGCCCGGGTCACTACGGGGTCCATCCGCGAAGAGGCCCCCCGGCCGGAAGGCCGGGGGGCCGGAGTCCTCGAGGGAAGCCCCCGAAAGCTAGAAGCGGATACCCATCGACACGTAGTAAGAACGAGCGGGCTGGTAGCTGGCGGCGCTCGTCGGGTTGCCGAAGTTCACGCCCTTCTTCCAGTTCGCCCCCATCGCGGAGCACTCCCCGGCAGTGGCCGTTTGCGGGCACTCCTTGGGCGCCGTCGTGAAGGGGTTGAACTGGACGAGACCCGTCGTCGCGCTCGGCGTCGCGCCCGTTCCGACGCTCACGCTCGAGTTCACCGCCCGGACGCCGTCGTTGTTGAAGACGTTCAGGATCTGCGGAAGGACGAAGATCTCCACCGGCCCGAGGTTCAGGCTCAGGTTGAGGGAGAGGTCGGTGCTCCAGATGTCGTCGGTCCTGTAGCCGCCGCGCGGCGTGAAGAAGTAGGTGACCGTGGTCGGCGGCGCCACGTACCCGGGGTTCGTGACGTAGGGCCTCGTGGCGACACCGCCCGCCGCCTGGTAGGGGAGTCCGCTGTCGAACGACTGGATCAGGCCCGGCGTGATGCCGAGGGACCCGAGCCGGAAATCGTAGGTCCCGACGATGCGGACCCGGTGGCGCTGGTCGCCCTGGAGGTCTCCGGACGGGGCGTTCCAGGCGGGGTCGAAGTACTCCGGGTACTGGTCGAAGGCTGCGGAGCCCGGCCCCGAGCCGCTCGCCTCGCCGACGAAGTTCCCGATGAGGTGCGACCAGGTCCAGTTGGCGGCCAGGTTCAGACCGCCGGTGCGCCACGCGAACGACGTGTGAAGGCCCGTGTACTCGCGTTCGGCCTTGTCGGTGTTCTCGTGGATGCCCAGGTCGTACTCGTCGCCGAACTGACCCGTCACCTGGCCCGTGCTCATGTCACGCCGGATGGAGTAGTAGTCCTGGCCCTCCCGCCGGACGAGGTCCAGCCGGTAGACGAAGTTGTTGAAGAGCGTCCCGCCCACACCGAGGACGTACTCGTTCGTGCTGGGCGACTTGAGAGGATCGACGATGATGATGTTGAGGCCCGGGACGTTCGCGTAATCCGGGGGGACGTTCGGGAACTGGTTGAGCTGCGAAACGCCGTACGCAGAGTACATCTGGGCCAGGACCTGGGCCGTCGGGATCCAGGGCCCGGTCGCATTCGCGTTGATCGGGTCCCCGGTCCAGTAGTAGTAGTAGCTCGCGGGCACCCCCGCGAGGGTCGCGCCGCTCCCCGCGACCCCTTCCTGGATCTGCCCGACGTACTTCGCGTAGCTGGCCGACAGGCGGAGCTTGCCGTTCCCCGTCACGTCCCAGTTCACCGCGAGACGGGGACTGAACGCGCTGTCGTCCGCGGCCGTGTTGCCCCCCGAGTCGACCGCGTCGTTCTTGTCGTACCGGAGGCCGATGTTGAACGACCAGCGGTCGTTGAGCCTCCAGGTGTCGTTCACGAAGAGGGAGTGCGTCCTCAGCTCGCTCCCCTGGGTGGCCTGGGCGATGGGCGCAAAGAGAAGGAACGAGTTCTCGTCGATGACGGGGTAGAGGTTCGTCCCGTCATACTGGACGGACGTCGTGTAGAGGAGGAAGTTGCTCCCCGACTGCCAGTTGTTCGCCTCCCTCGTGCTGAGGAAATTGTCGTAGCCGAAGACGACGTTGTGCGAGCCGAGGCCCTTCGTCGAGAGGAAGTAGGTTCCCTTGAGGAGGAGGTTCTCGTTGTCCCGTTTCTCCGTCGCGCCCGGGCAGACGGCGCAGAAGATCGCGCCGAACATCTGGGCGTTGCCGCGGTCCTGGACGAGGACCGCCGTCCCCTTGATGAGCTCGTTGAACCGGCTGCCCGAGTTCTCGAACGCGAACTTCTTCGCCGAGTACTGCGCCTCGACGAAGAAGTTGGACGCGAGGACCCCGTTGTAGTTCACGGAGAGGAGGCTGCTCGGGAGCCCCCTCGGGTAGACGACGCCTTCCGTCTCGAGGATCGGGTACGGGGTGAAGTAGTAGTTCTCCTCATCGAAGGTCCGGTCCGTGTAGGAGCCGGTGATGGTGTGGTTCGTGAAGGGGCTGAGGGTGAGCTTGCCCTCCCACCGGAGCTCGTCCTGCGTCCGGGTGAAGGACCGGTTCGTCGGGGCGTTCGTCTGGGCAGAGAACTCGTTCTCCCGCTGCCTTCCGGCCCCGAAGAACCAGACCCGGTCCTTCCAGATCGGGCCACCGAGGGTCGCCTCGTAGGTCGGGACGACCTTGTCGACGTAGGTCTGCGCGATCGGCGTCTGGCTGCGCCAGTCGTCGTTGTTCAGCGTGACGCGGAAAGAGCCGCTGAAGTTGTTTCCGCCCTGCTTCGTGACGACGTTGATGACGCCGCCCGTGAACCGGCCGAACTCGGCCGAGACGCCCGACGTCATCGTCGTCGTCTCCTGGATGGCGTCCTCGATGACGAGCTGCTCGCCGACCGTGCCGCGGATGTTGTCCTGGATGTTGACGCCGTTGACGGTGAAGATGTTGTCGAAAGACTGCCCGCCCGAGATCGTCACGGCCGCGTTCGGGCCGTTCGTCGTGACTCCCGGGCTCAGGACGACGGACGCCTGGATGTTGCGGGCCATCGGGAGCTTGTTCGTCAGCTCCGTGCTGTACGTCGTCGCGGCCTGCGACGTCTGGGAGACCGTCTCGGACTGGGCCACGACCATCACCTCGGACGCGACCGAGGAGATCGAAAGCTTCGTGTTGAGCGGGACCTGCTGGCTGGCGGAGACCTTCACGTTCCGCGTCACGCTCTGGAAGCCCGACATGACGAACGTGACGACGTAGTCGCCGGGGGGGATGTTCGGGATGACGAAGTCGCCGTTGACGTTCGTGACGGCGGTGCGGGTCCCCTGCAGGGCCGGCGACTTCGCGGTCACCGTGACCCCGGGGAGGGCGAGCCCCTCCGACTCGGACACGCGGCCCGCGATCGTTCCCGTTGGCAGGCCCTGGGCCTCGACCTGGGCCGCCACGAGAAGCGGCAAGACCAGGAGAACGAGCCAGAGGCATTTCCTGTTCATCTGAGGTTCCTCCGTTCTGAACCGGATGCCTGTTTCATCGTTGAGATGGGAGTGTGGCGCACGGTGGAGATGGAAGTGGAATGCGCGGCGGCGGGCTCCCGGCGCCGGACCGTCGCGTTGGAACCGGGGTCTTTCTCTTGTCCGGGACTCGCGGCAGGGTGAGGCACCTCCTTCGACGGCATGCCAGCCCGGGGCTGGCGAGCGCTGTTCGTTGTCCACTTGGCGGACGGTTTCGACGGGGTTTCAAGGCGGCGATCGACCGGCGATTCAAGCCGCCGGATCGACCTACCAATATCTGCACGGAGAGGACGCAGCGGGCCGCGGGCGTGATCATCCCCGACACGCACCGCGAGGGCGTCGAGGCCGCTCCGCGAGCGGACTCTCGGGCTCTCGCCGCTGCCGTCCCGGGCCGGGTGGGTGCCCGCTGGGGGAGTCATGCCTCATTCTGTTGAGAAGGCAGTGCCAGAAGACGGCCTCCAAGGAATTTCCAAGACAGATCCGAACGGCGTCCGAAGCGGGCAGGTGCGGCCCCGAATGAAGGGCCCCGGCTCGCGCCGGGGCCCTTCGCTCCTAGGTTCTGGTAAACCGCCTCAGAAGCGGACGCCAACGGAGAACTGGAAGTACCGCGGGGTCTGGTAGCTCGCCGGGCTCGTCGGCTTGCCGAAGTCCGGGCCGTAGTTCCAGTTCGCGCCCGTGCCGCGTGCGCCCTGCACGGGCGTCGTCGTGAACGGGTTGAAGTGGGCGTAGTTCGCCGTTCCGTTCGCGACGGCCGTTTCGACCGTCGTGTTCACGCTCTGGATCGCCTGGTTGTTGAAGACGTTGTAGAGCTGCGGCGAGAGGAAGATCTCGACCGCGTCGGCGATCCGGAAGCCGTAGTAAAGGGAGAGGTCGGTCCTCCAGACGTCCTCCGTCCGGAAGGCGTCGGGGGCGGTGTAGTTGTAGGTCACCGAGGACGGGGGCACCCGGTAGCCGGGGTTCGTCACGTATCTCGAGCTCGCGACGGCTCCGATCGCCCCGTACGGGAGGCCGGTATCCCAGTTCTGGACGAGGTTGAGTGAGAGGCTGCCCAGGGACTTCGGGAGGGGCGTGTCCCAGGTGCCGAAGAAACGGACGCGGTGGCGCTGGTCGCTCGAGAGGTCGGCCACCGGGTTGTTCCAGGACTTCTGGAAGTACTCGGGCTGGTTCTGGTCCCCGCCCTGGACCTGGCTCGAGCCGCTCGTCTCGCCGACGATGTCGCCGATGAGGTGGGACCAGGTCCAGTTGCCGCCCAGGTTGAGGCTCTCGCCGATCCGGTAGGCGAACTGCGAGTGCAGGCCGGTGTACTCGCGCCTGTAGGCGCTCGAGTTCACGATGAGCCCGAGGTCGAGCATCGCCCCGCTGATCGGGTTCTGGACCGAGCCCGTCGTCAGGTCGCGCTTGAGGTCGTACCAGTCGGTGAACTCGCGCCGGACGGCGTCCACCCGGTACGAGCCGCGGTTGCCGAGGCTGCCGGCGAAGCCGATCACGTACTCGTCGGCGCTCGGGGACTTGAGGCTCTCGCGGATCTGGACGTTGACGCCGCCGATGTTCGAGGAGAAGGGAACGAGGGAGCAGCCCGCCGCGAGCGGGTCGGGCTGGCAGCCTTTCGAGGCCATCCAGGCCTCGACCCGCTCCATGACCTGGTTCGAGGTGAGGTAGGGGCCGGCGGTGTTGATCGGGGCGCCGTCGTAGTACCAGAAGAAGCTCGCCGGGGAGCCCGCTGCCGAGCCGGACGAGCCGGCCTGCGTCTCCGCGAGCGCCGAGACGTACTTCGAGTAGCTCGCCGTGACCCGGAGCCTGCCGTTCCCCGTCACGTCCCAGGTCGCCGCGAGGCGGGGGCTGAAGGCCGAGTCGTCCGACGTCACCTGGCCTCCCTGGCTCGTGGCGTCGTTCTTGTCGTAGCGCAGACCGACGTTGAACGAGAAGCGGCTGTTGAGGCGCCACGTGTCGTTGACGAAGGCCGACTTGGTCCTCAGGTCGCTCCCGAGCGAGGCCTGGAGGACCGGCCACCAGCCGACGTAGGCGGCGTTCGTGACGACCGGGTAGGCCTGGTCACCCTCGATGACCGACGCGACGCGGGTGTAGAGCTGGTAGTTGCTCGCCGACTGGAAGTTGTTCGCCTCCCGCTGGCCGCCGTAGTCGTCGTAGCCGACGACGATGTTGTGCGAGCCGAGCGACTTCGTCGAGAGGAAGTAGGTCGCCTTGATCACCCAGTTGTCGCTGTCGCGCCTCTCGGGCGTGCAGACGCCGCAGAAGATCGGGGCGTTGTAGGCGATGCCCCGTGCGAGGTCCCGGAGGACCGTCCCCTTCACGAAGTCGGTGAACCGGCCGCCCGAGTTCTCGAAGGTGAACTTGCGGCTCGAGTACTGCGCGTCGACGAAGAGGGTGTCGGTGATGACGCCGTTGTAGTTGACCGCGAGCAGCTCCTGCGGCGTCTGCCGGGTGTAGATGCTCGCGAGGTCGGCGATCGGGATCGACGGGAACCAGTAGTTGACCTGCTCGCGGGCGTTGTTGATGTACGAGCCGGTGACGGTGTGGTTCTGGAACGGCGAGACCGTCAGCTTCGCCTCGTAGCGAAGCTCCTCGTCGCCGTAGGTGTAGGCGATGTTCGTGAGGCGGGTCGTCGTCGAGAGGTTGCCGACGGTGTCGAAGTACCGGCCGGCGCCGAAGAACCAGACCCGGTCCTTCACGATCGGCCCTCCAAGCGTCGCCTCGTAGGTCGGGATGGTCTTGTCCAGGAACGTCCCGGCCTGGGGGTTCACGCCCGCTGCCGTGCGGTAGTCGGAGTAGGCCCGCCAGCTGTCGTTCGTGAACGTCGTCCGGAACGAGCCGCTGAAGCTGTTGCCCCCCGACTTCGTGATGGCGTTGATGACGCCGCCGGTGAAGCGGCCGTACTCGGCGGAGACGGACGAGGTCGTCGTCGTCGTCTCCTGGATGGCGTCCTCGATGAAGAGGTTGAGCGACTGGGAGCGGATGTTGTCGCCGATGGCGACGCCGTTGACGGTGTAGAGGTTCTCCGTCGACTGCCCTCCCGCGATCGACGCGCCGTTGGCGCCTCTCTCGCTGACGCCCGGCGAGAGAAGGACCGCCGACGTGAGCGTCCGGCCCGTCGGGAGCTTGCTGAGGACGTCCGCCGTGTAGGTCGTCGCCTGGGCCGCCGTCTGCGAGATCGTCTCCGACTGGGCGACGACGGCGATCTCGGCGGCGACCGCCGAGATGCTCATCTGGGCGTTGACGACCGCCTGCTGGGAGGCCGAGACCTTGACGGCCCGCGTGACCGTCTGGAAGCCCGACATCGTGAAGGTGAGGGTGTAGTCGCCCGGCGGCAGGTTGACGAACGCGAAGTCGCCGTTGGCCGAGGTCACCGCGGTGCGGGACCCCTGGAGCGCGGGCGACTTGGCGACGACAGTGACGCCGGGTAGACCCAGGCCCTCGTTGATGGCTCGGCCGAGGATGGTGCCCGTCGGGATGCCCTGGGCCACGAGGACCGAGGCCATCAGGAGAGGCAGGATGAGCCAGAGGCACTTTCTGTTCATTCGCGGATCCTCCGTTCTGCTTTCGGACTGGAGAGGCTCGATCGGGGGGACGGGACGCGCTGCGGAAGGGGGCCAGGGAGGGGTGCGTTCAATCGCCGGTAGCGATCTACGGAATCCCGGACGAACGGGCCGCAGGCGGAGAGGTGCGCGAGCGACGGGGACGAACGGCACAGTTCGCGGAACCCGTGTTCCTGCCGCGTTCGTGCCCCTGCGCCAACGCCTTCCACGAGGTGGACGCCCTCCTCTGCCGCTCGCATGCCGGATGTTGATGAGAGCGAAGTGCCAGATCGAGCTGTCCAACGACTTTCCAATCGAAGTCGAAGGTGGTGCCCCGTGCGCTCGGGCAATCGCGCGATCGGCAGCGCTGCGGAGCACGCCGTCGCGAGCCCGCCCGGCTCGGTCCCGGCCGCGTGTCGAGACGTCGTTTCAAAATCCGCCGCCTTCCGGTATCTTCCGCGCCGATAGCACCCACCCAGGAGGAACACCCGATGCGAAAACTCTCAGCCCTTCTCCCCCTCCTCGCCCTGGCCGTCGCCTTCGCCGCGCTCCCCGCGCCCGCCGCCGTGAAGACCGAGGTCGTCGAGTACCTCGACGGCGAGCAGGTGCTCGAGGGCTTCCTCGCGTGGGACGACGCGGTGAAGGAGAAGCGCCCCGGCGTCGTCGTCGTCCACGAGTGGATGGGGCTCGGAGACCACGCGAAGGAGAGCGCCAGGAAGCTCGCTGCCCTCGGCTACGTCGCCCTCGCCGCCGACATCTACGGCAAGGGGATCCGCGCGAAGGACTATCAGGAGGCGGGGAAGCTCGCCGGGAAGTACAAGGGCGACCTGCCGCTACTGCGCTCCCGCGCCCGCGCCGCCTTCGACACGCTCGCGAAGAGCCCGAAGGTGGACGCGTCGCGGGTCTTCGCCATCGGCTACTGCTTCGGCGGGACGACCGTCCTCGAGCTGGCTCGCAGCGGCGCGCCCGTCGAGGGCGTCGTCTCCTTCCACGGAAACCTCGGAACGAAGGACCCCGCCGACGCGAAGAACGTGAAGGGGCGCGTCCTCGTCCTCCACGGCGCGGCCGACCCGTACGTCCCGCCGGCCGAGGTGGCCGCCTTCCAGAAGGAGATGGACGACGCGAAGGTCGACTGGCAGATGGTCTACTACTCGGGCGCCGTCCACTCCTTCACGAACCCCGGCGCCGGCAGCGACCCGTCGAAGGGGGCGGCTTACGACGCGAAGGCCGACCGGCGCTCCTGGGAGGCGATGAAGTCGTTCTTCGCCGAATCGGCGAAGTAGCCCGACGGGGGAGGCGCGGCGCACCCCGGCGGGCTACGATGCCGCCCGGAGAAGAATGATGACGCCGCGCCTCCGCACCGCCCTCCTCCTCCTCCCGGCTTTCGCCCTCCTCGCCCTCTCCTTCCCCGCCCCCGCCGACGAAGGGCAGTGGCCCCCCGAGGCGCTCGCCACGCTCGGCGAGGCGCGCTGGGGCGAGCTCTCGGCCCGCGGCCTCGAGGTGACGGCGAAGGACCTCTGGGACGGCCAGGGGGGCGGCCTCCTGACGGCCGTCCTCGGCCTCGGGGGCTGCACCGGGGTCCTCGTCTCGGAGGAGGGGCTGTACCTGACGAACCACCACTGCGCGTTCTCGGCGATCCAGCTCGCCTCGACGAAGGAGAGGAACTACCTCGCCGACGGCTTCGTCGCGCGGACGCGCGCCGAGGAGGTGGAGGCGCGAGGAGGGTCCGGGCAGGTGCGGGTCCTCTCCCGGCTCGCCGACGTGACCGACCGCGTCCGCGGCCCGAAGAGCGCCTTCGCGAGGGCGAAGACCGACGCCGCCCGGTACGAGGCGGCGGAGCGGGCGAAGAAGGAGATCGTGGCCGAGTGCGAGAAGGCGCCCGACCGGCGCTGCGCCGTGGCGGCGTTCGAGGACGGCCGGACCTACCGGCTGATGGAGCAGGTGGAGTTCCGCGACGTGCGGCTCGTCTGGGCGCCCCCCCGCGGCGTGGGCGACTACGGCGGCGAGGTGGACAACTTCCGCTGGCCGCGCCACACGGGCGACTTCGCCCTCCTGCGCGTCTACGTCTCCCCCGACGGCAAGCCCGCGCCCTTCGCGAAGGAAAACGTCCCATACCGGCCGAAGACCTGGCTCAAGGTCGCCTCGAAGGGGATTGCCGAGGGGGACGTGGTGATGATCGCCGGCTACCCGGGCCGGACGCAGCGCTACCTGACCCCGTCGGCCGTCGCGAACCTCGAGACGTGGTTCTACCCGCTCCGCTCGCGGACGTTCGCGGACCTCATCGCCATCCTCGAGGGCGAGGGGAAGAAGGACCCCGACACGGCGCTGCGGGTCGCGTCGGCCGTCAAGAGCTACGGGAACGGCGAGACGAACGCGCGAGGGCAGATCGAGGGCCTCGCCAGGAACGGCGTCGTCGCGAGGGCCGAGGCCGAGGCGAAGGAGCTGGCGGAGTTCCTCGCGGCGAAGAAGGACCTCCCGGCGGCGTGGGCCGCCGCCCCGGCGGAGCTCGAGAAGGTGCTCGCGGCCGACCGCGAGGGGCAGGAGCGCCGCTTCCTCCTCGGCGAGGTCGAGCGGCTCTCCTCGTACCTCTCCTCGGCCCTCACGGCCGTGAGGCGGGCCGACGAGAGGAAGAAGCCCGACCTCGACCGCGAGGCCGGCTACCAGGAGCGCGACCTCGACCGGGCGCGGCAGCGCGAGAAGGACCTGACCCGCTCGCTCGCCCCGGCCGCGTCGCGCAAGGCGCTCGCGTACCTCGTCTCGAAGGTGCAGGCCGCGTCGGCCGGGATGCCGGTGAGAGCTTTCGACGAGGCCTTCGGGAAGGGGGCGACGGCCGAGGCCGTCGAGGCGAAGCTCGCGGAGATGGACGCCGCCACGACGCTCGGCGACGAGAAGGTGCGCGTGGCGAACGTCGACGCGTCCTTCGCCGCGCTCGCCGCCTCCGCCGACCCGTACGTGAAGCTCGCCGTCGCCCTCCACCCCGACCTCGCCGCGATCCGCGACCGGCAGAAGGAGACGAACGGCGCCCTCCTCGTCTGGCGCCCGCACTACCTCTCCGCTCTCGAGGCGCTGCGCACGTCGAAGGGGAAGGCGATCTACCCCGACGCGAACTCCACCCTCCGCGTCTCCTTCGCCACGGTAAAGGGCTACTCGCCGCGCGAGGCCGTGACCTACACCCCGCGCACGTCGCTGAAGGGGGTCCTCGAGAAGGAGAAGGGGGCCGAGCCGTTCGAGACGCCGAAGAAGGTCCTCGACGCCGCGCGCGCCTCCGACTTCGGCCCCTGGGCCGACCCCCTCCTCGGGAGCGTCCCGGTCGGCTTCCTCACCGACGGCGACACGACCGGGGGCAACTCGGGCAGCCCGACGATGAACGGGAAGGGCGAGGTCGTGGGCCTGAACTTCGACCGGGTCTGGGAGAACGTGGCCGGCGACTTCGGCTGGAACCCCGAGCGCTCGCGCAACGTGAACGTCGACCTGCGCTACGCGCTCTGGATCATGGACCGGGTGGACGGCGCGGAGGCGCTGGTGAAGGAGCTGCTGCCGGGGCGGTGATGGAAAGGCGACGGTCCGTGCGGGAGGGAGGCACGGAAGACAGACCGCCCGGTGCCGGGAGCGCCAGGCCATGCCGTGCGTGGGCGGCGGCCGCGCTCGTTCTCCTCGCATCGGCCGCGGCCTGCCGCGAGCCGGCCCCGCGAGAGACGCTCGAGGTCCTCGTCCCGCTCCTCCCTTCCACGCTCGACCCCTTCGCCGACTCGCGCCTCGTCTCGCAGAGCCTCTTCGCGGCCGTCTTCGAGCCGCTGGCCCAGAACACGGCCCTGGGAATCCGGCCGGCTCTCGCGGAGAGCTGGACGAACCCTTCGCCCGATACCTGGGTCTTCCGGCTCGCGAGCGGCGCCGCCTTCCACGACGGCTCCCCCGTCCAGAGCCGGGACGTGGTCGACGCCGCCCTCGGGGCACGGTCCTCCCGTGGTTCCCTCTCGGCCCTGGCCGACCTCCGGACGATAGAGGTCGTCGACGGCCGGACCGTGCGCTTCCTCACCCACAGCCCCGCGCAGGACTTCCTCCTCGCCGTCTCGACGCTCTTCATCCCCCGCAGGCACGGGGACGGCTTCCTCGGCACCGGCCCGTTCCGGGTCGTGGCCCGGACGCCGGAGCGGGTCGTCCTGCGCCGGCACGACCGCCCGGGGCGCCCCGTTCCCCTCCTCGAGGAGGTGGTCTTCCGGCGCTTCACGAGCTCGCCGGCCGGGGTCCGCCTCCTGCGCCGCCGGATCCCGACCGCGGCCCTCGACCCCACGGGGACGATGGTCGACGAAGCCCGCGGCGACCCGCGCTTCCGGGTCGTCACGTCCGAGTCGGGAAGCCTCACCTACCTCGCCGTCGGCCTCTCGGCCGACCCCGGCCCGCTCGCCGACGTCCGCGTCCGGCGCGCCCTCCGCCTCGCCCTCGACCTCCCGCGGCTCGTCTCCGCCGGCACGCTCGCGGGCGGCACGCCGGCGGGGCGGCTGATACCGCCCGGGGCTTTCGGGTACGACCCGGGTCTCCCGCCCCCGGCGAGGGACCTCGCCGAGGCCCGGCGGCTCCTCGCGCTGGCCGGCCACCCTGACGGCTTCGAGACGTTCCTCGACGTGACCCCGAGCGCGCAGCGCGCCGCCGAGGCCCTCGCCCGGCAGGCTGCCGATGCCGGCATCCGGCTGCGCGTCCGCCCGCACTCGCCCGACGCGTTCCTCGAGACGATCGACGGGAAGAGCCCGCTCTACCTCTTCAGCTGGTTCGTCGGCGAGGACCCCGGCCAGGCCCTCAGGAGCTTCCTCCACACGAAGGACGCCGCGCGCGGCCTCGGCACGCTGAACCGGACGGGCTACTCGAGCGGGGAGCTGGACACCGCGCTCGCCGCGCTCGCCCGGACGACCGAGCCCGAGGAGCGGCTGGCGCGCCTCCGGGCCGTCTCCGACCTCTTCGACGCCGACCTGCCGTGGATCCCCCTCTACAGCGCGAGGACCACCCGCATCTTCCCCGCCTGGCTCGACCTGCCGCCCCGCTCCGACGGGCTCTTCGTCGTCTCCGAGGCCCGGCGGACCGGCGGCGGGCGCTGACGCCCGCCGCCCGCCGGAGAGGCAGGGCGGCCCGAAAGTAGCTCAACCGTTTGAGCTACTTTATGCGAAAGTAGCTCAACGGAAAGGGCCGGGACGATGAAGGAAGCTCTCAAGCGGATCCTCACCGAGAACCAGGAGCGGATGCCCGTATCCCTTTACCCGAGGGAAGCGGCGACGCTCGCCGGCTCTCGCCAGATCCACGCCGTCGTGGGGCTCCGGCGGGCCGGGAAGACCTTCTTCCTCCACCAGTGCGTGAACGAGCTCCTCTCCTCGGGCGTGCCCCGGGAGGCGATCCTGTTCGTGAACCTGGAGGACGAGCGGCTCGCTGCGCTCACGGCCGAGCAGCTCGGTCTTCTCGTCGACGCGTACGACGAGCTCTTCCCCGAGAGGCTCCGCCAGACCGTCCACGTCTTCCTCGACGAAGTGCAGGTCGTCCCCGGCTGGGAGCGCTTCGTCGCACGGCTCTTCGAGGACAAGCGGTACCGGATCTCCCTCAGCGGCTCTTCCTCGAAGCTCCTGAGCAAGGAGATCGCGACGAGCCTCAGGGGCCGCGGCGTCGCGACCCACCTCTACCCCCTCTCGTTCCGGGAGCTGGCGGGCTATCGCGGGCTCGGGGTGTCGGGCCGCCTCGCGTACAGCCGCGAGCGGTTTCGCGCGGTCAAGCTGCTCGAGGAGTACCTCACCTGGGGCGGGCTCTTCGAGGTGCAGGACGCTCCCGCCGAGGACCTGCGGCGACGGATCGTCTCGACGTACCTCGACCTCGTCGTCTACAGGGACCTCGTCGAGCGGTACTCGGTCGGGAACCTCGGCGCGATGAAGGCGCTGATCCGGTACTACGTGACGAACATGTCCCGGAAGGCCTCCCTCACGCGGCTCTCGACCGGCCTGGGCGTCGCGGTCGCCCGGAACACGCTGGCCCAGTACACGGCCTTCCTCGAGGACGTGAACTTCCTCTACGCCTGCCCGAAGTTCAGCTACCGGCTCCGCCAGGGGAACACGCCGTCGAAATACTACCTGGCCGACCCGGCCTTCAAGACGGTCGCCGGGGTGAACCACTCCGCCGACCGCGGCGCGTACTTCGAGAACGCCGTCTACATGGAGCTCCGGCGGAGAGGCGGAGAGGTCTGCTTCTTCGAGGAATCCGTCGAGTGCGACTTCGTCGTCCGGCAGGGCGGGAAGGTGACGGAGGCGTTCCAGGTCTGTGTCGACCCGGACATCGCGGGAGAGAGAGAGACGCGAGGCCTGCTCGCGGCGCTCGAGGCGTTCGGCCTCCGGCGAGGGACGATCGTCTGCGCCGACGCCGAGCGGGAGGAGACGATCGACGGGAAGGTGATCCGGTACGTGCCCCTCTGGCGGTGGCTCCTCGAGCGGCCGCCGACGACCTGAGGGGAGGAGGCGCGGGCACGCCCGCTCCACCTCCCCTCGCCGGGTCTACTTCGTCTTGACCGGGTCCGCGGGCTTCTTCGGGAGGACCTTCGGGTCCTTCTCGATCGCCTGGAGGACCTCCGCGACGGCCCGCTCGAGCTGCGGGTCGCGCCCGGCAGCCACGGAGGCCGGGTCGTTCTCGACCTCGATGTCGGGGGCGACGCCCTCGCCTTCGATGATGTAGGCGCCGTCCACGTCGTTCGTCGCCTGCTGCGGGACGAAGACCTGGCCGCCGTCGAGGAGCGGGCCGCGCCCCGAGATGCCGACGACGCCGCCCCAGGTGCGCTTCCCGATGAGCGGGCCGAGGCCCGCCTTCCTGAACCGCGCCGGGAAGATGTCGCCGTCCGAGGCCGAGGTCTCGTTGACGAGGGCCGCCATGTGCCCGTGGAAGACGGCGTAGGGGTACGTGAGCGGGTGCTCGCTCGCGAAGCCGAAGCGCGTGCCGAGGAGCTTGCGCCCGAGCCTCTCGAGGATCCACTGCGAGACGTTGCCGCCGCCGTTGGAGCGGACGTCGACGACGAGGCCCTGCTTGCGGATCTGCGGGTAGTACCACTTCAGGAACTCGTAGATGCCGGGGGCGCCCATGTCGGGGATGTGGAGGTACCCGACCCGCCCGCCGGAGAGCTTCGTGACCTTCTCGTGGTTCCCGAGGACCCAGTCGAGGTAGAGGAGGCTCGCCTCGTTGTCGACCGGTTCGTAGGTGACCTTGCGCGCCCCTTCGAGCGTCGGCTTGCCGTTGAGCGTGAGGGTGACGGGGTGGGTCTTGTGCTGGAGGAGGCGGTAGGGGTTGTCGGTCCCGAGGAGCTCCTCGCCGTCGACGGCGAGGACGTAGTCGCCGACGCGGGCGTCGACGCCGACCGCGGTGAGGGGCGAACGGTACTTCGCCTCCTCGTTGTGGCCGCGGAAGATCGTCGCGATGCGGTAGCGCCCGGCCTTCGGGTCGAGCTCGAACCGGGCGCCCGGGAGGCCCACCTTCGGGCGGGGCGGGCGGACGATGTCGCCCTCCTCGACGTAGGCGTGCCCGACGTTCAGCTCGGAGACCATCTCGCCGAGGAGATACGTGAGGTCGGAACGGTGGGAGACGTGCGGGAGGAGCTTCCGGTACTGCTCGCCGATCGCCTTCCAGTCGTACCCGTGCATGTTGCGGACGTAGAAGAAGTCGCGGTAGCGGCGCCAGACCTCGTCGAAGACCGTCGCCCACTCCTCGGCCGGGACGCGGTCGACCATCAGCTCCTTCGTCGAGACGCTCTTCGGTTCCTTCGCCTTCGGCCTGGCGTCCCAGAGCTTCCAGCCCTTGTCCTTCCCGGCCCCCTGCGCGAGGACCTTCGAACCGTCGTCCGACACGGCCCAGCCGTCGACGTCGGAGACGAGCTCGCTCTCCTCGCGCTCCCTCAGGTCGTAGATCGCGAGCGAGGTCTTCCGGTCGCTCTCGCGGCCGTAGTACGCGGCCCCTTCCTTCGCGTAGAGGAGGACCGTCTTCGTCACGGTGAGTCCGTCGAGGTTGTCGGCCTCGACCGGGACGCGGACGACCCGCGTGGCGAGGCCGTCCCACTCGACGACGACGGGCTTCGGCGTCTTCGCGGCGTCCTTCTTCCCGTCCTTGCCGTCCTTTGCGATTGCGTTCTTCGCGTCGGCGCCCTTGTCGGCGTCCTTCGCGTCGCCGTCCTTCTTCGCGTCGTCCGCCGTCACCTCGTCGCTCTCGGGGGCGAAGGGGCTGGCGACGTCCTTCCGGAGGGCGAGGGCGAAGATGCCGGTCCTGCGGTTTCCGGCGTAGTTCCACTCGATGTCGGAGATCTGGGGCGCGAACTCGCGATTCGACAGGAAGTAGAGCAGGTTTCCCTCGGGGTCCCACGCGGGGCCGAACGAGGAGTACATCTCGCTGGTCAGGCGCTTCACCTTGCCGTCGGCGACGCTCCAGGCGTGGAGGACGCGGACGCCCGTGTGCTCGGCCATCGAGAAGGCGAGGTGCCCGCCGTCGGGCGACCAGGCGTAGTCGGCGATCCCGCCGAACCGGTCGTCGGCGATCTCGACGACCTTCTTCCCGGCGACCGTGACGACGTAGAGCTTCCCGTCCTTGTCGGCCACGGCGAGGCGCGCGCCGTCGGGCGACCAGGCCGGCGCCGTGAGCATCGAACCGAAGGTCGTCGTGAGCTGTTCCGGCTTCCCGGAGCCGTCCTGCGGCACGAGCCAGATCTGCTCTTCGCCGGTGCGGTCGGAGACGAACGCGATCGATTTGCCGTCCGGCGACCAGGTCGCGTGCTTCTCGTGGGCGTTCGAGGAGCGGGTCAGGTTGCGGGTCGGCCCCTTCTCGATCGGGACGGTGAAGACGTCGCCGCGGGCCACGAAGACGGCCCGCTCCCCTTTCGGCGAGAGGCCGAACGACTCGACGTTCTTCTCGGCCGACACGCGCGAGGGGCGCGAGGCGAGCCCGTCGGAGGGGACCGTGATCGCGAGGGCGGACTCCGCCTTTGCCTTCACGTCCCAGAGGCGCAGCTCGCCTCCGAGCTCGTAGACGACCTTGCCGGCGCCGTCGGAGCTGGCCCAGCGGACGTCCCACTTCGTCGACTTCGTCAGCTGCTCGAGGCCGGAGCCGTCCGGGGCGGCGGAGTAGAGGTTCAGGGTGCCGTCGCGGTCGGAGACGAAGAAGATCTTCTCGCCGATCCACATCGGGTCGCGCTCGGTCCGCTTCGACGGCGCGACGACCTTCTGCGTCCCGGTCGCCAGGTCGTAGACGAAGAGGTCCTGCGCCCAGCCCCCCTCGTAGCGCTTCCAGGTGCGGAAGTCGCGGAAGAGGGGCGAGTAGACGAGCCGCTTCCCGTCGGGGCTGAACTCCCCCGCGCCCGCCGTGAACATCGGGAGCTTCTCGGGGAGGCCGCCCGTCACCGGGACGGTGTAGAGGGCCGACTCCACCTTCGCGCTCTCCGCGTCGCGGAGGGAGCGGAAGAGGATCTTCGTGCCGTCGGGCGTCCAGCCGTAGACCTGGTTGTCGCCGCCGTGCCGCGGCGCCCCCGGCCCGCGGGCCGGGTAGTAGGTGAGGCGCTTCGGCACGCCCCCGTCGGCGGGGACGACGTAGACCTGCTCGTCCCCCTCGTACTGGCCGGTAAAGGCGATCCACTTGCCGTCGGGCGAGAACTTCGGGAAGAGCTCCTGCCCCGGGTGCGCGGTGACGCGCGCCGCGAGGCCGCCGGAGGTCGAGGCCGTCCAGATGTCGCCGCCGTAGGTGAAGGCGACGCGGTCCCCGTGAACGTCGGGGAACCTCAGGAGCTTCGTCTGGGCCGCGGCCGGGAGCGCGAGCGCGAGGGCCGCGGCGGCGAGGGCAGGGGGGGCCGAGAGGCGCGCGAAGCGCCGCAGGACAGGGTTCATCGGATCCTCCGGGAGACGATGGTATCGCGGGGCGGGGCCGCGAACGCCTCCGGCCCCCTCCAGGGCACCCCGAAATCGTGCCAGGCATGAAACCGAAAAAGCCCCGATATCGTGCCAGGCATGAAATCGTGTATTGTCTCCGACAATACACGACTTCATGCCTGGCACCGGAATCCGTGGCACCGGAATCCGGAAACCCGGCTCGGGCGTTCGGAACCGCTCAGGTGGGACGGTCAGGGCCCTCGAGCATCTCGACGTCGAGGAGGTCCTTCGGCCGGCCGGTCGCCCTCTTGTTCCTGAGGAGCTCCTCCCGCCCGAGGACCCCGAAGGTCACGCCTTCGACGGACGCCTCCGTCCGCCCCTGCCAGGCCTCCTCGAACGCGACGCCGCTGATGCTGGTGAGGAGGTCGATCCTCACGGGCGCTACGCCGATCTGGAAGACGACCTCGGGACGCGTCAGGTCGTCGATCGAGAGGTCGAAGAGCGGCGCGCCGAAGCTGCGGAGGGCATCGAGGACCCTCTCGGCGTTGCCGGGGGTCGCGCGGACCCAGAGGTCGAGGTCGCCCGTCGCCCGCGGGACGCCGTGCGCCGCGAGCGCGTGGGCCCCGACGACGAGGTAGTCAGCGCCCGCCGCGTTGAGTGCGGACAACATCTCGACGAAGTCTCGCTCCATCGACGTGCTCCCCCTTCATCGCCCAGGCGTTCCGGGTCAGGCGCTCGACGAGGGCGATCCGCTGCGAGACCGTCAGCGCGGCCACGGCGGGATCGATTCCCACCGGCTCCTCGCCGAGAGCGTACCGGCGGACCGGCCAGCGGGCCCTCTCCTCGCGGCTGCTCATTCCACGATTGTAGAGGGCGTCCCCTTCCGCGACAGCGAGCGCCGGCGCCGAGCGACGCCGTTGCCCCGACTCCGGTGCCAGGCATGAAGTCGTGTATTGTCTTCGACAATACACGACTTCATGCCTGGCACCGAAAGCGTGCACTCCCCGACCGGGATCAGGGCCCCGGCTTCAGCGTCTTCCTCTCGAAGGCGAGCCAGCGGGCGACGTCGGTGGCGTACCAGCGGGAGAAGCGGCGGTCGGAGGGGCCTCCGGCGAGGGCGGTCTCGGCCGCGTCGGTCGCGAGGTCGGCGACGAAGCGCCAGGAGGGGCAGAAGGCCGACTCGCGGCCGGCGAGCTGGAGGAGCTGCCCCTGGACGACCGTCGCGCGGCCGCCGACGAGCGGGAACGGGCCGAGGTCGAAGCCGAGGGCGGACGGGAGCTTTCCGCCGAAGAGGAGGTGGCGCAGGACGATGTGGCGCGTCTCGCCCCAGGCGGGGAGCGAGACCGGGTCGACGTCCTCGAGCGCCGTCCGGGCGACGCGGGCGACGAAGGCGTCCTTCCCCTCCTCTCCGAACCACTCGGCGCCGTCCTCCCGGGCGAGGACGTCGTCGAAGAGGCGGAAGTAGAACGGGTGGACGAGCGACGCGTCCCTGAGGGAGTGCCAGGCCTCCGCGCCGAAGAGCCGGTCGCCGAAGAGCTCCTCGCAGAGGGCGGCGTAGAGCCGCTCGAAGAGGACGGCCCCTTTCGAGGCCGCGTCGTAGCGGCGGTCCCAGGCGCGCAGGGAACGGACGGCCGGGAGGTCGGGAAGGGCGGAGTCGAGCGCCGAGAGGATGCGGCGTGCCTGGCCGGAGACGAGGTCGGCCTGCCACGCGCCGAGGTCGGCGGCGGTCAGGGCGTGCCCTCCTGCCCGCCGTTCGGCGAGGAGCTCGCGCAGGCGGTCGGCCCGGTCGTTCCCCATCGAGAGGGTGACGCCGACGGGCTTCCACTCGCCGTGGCCGGGGTCGTTCGCGGTGACGAGGAACCCGTCGGGCGGGTCGAGGACTCGCGCGAGGCCGGACGGCGGGAGGGTGCCATTCCAGATGTCGCCCGGCTCCCACCCTCGGAGCGGCAGCAGGCCCGTCTCGCGGCGCCGCCGCGGGAGGAGTCCCGACTGCTGCGCCGCGACCCGGCCGTCCCTTCCCGAGAAGAGCCAGTTCGCGGGGATCGCGACGCGCGAGGCCGCCTCCGCCGCGCGCTCGACGTCCGGGGCGGCCCAGAGGTCGAGGATCGCCTCGAGCGAGGCGGCGCCGCCCTCGCGCCGGCAGGTCCAGCTGCGCGCGAGCCAGAGGCCGTCTTCCACGCGCGTGGCGCCGTCGGGCAGCTCGAGGACTCCCGCCTCCGTCTCGAAGAGGGCGACCTCGACGGCGGGGGCCTTCTTCCGGCGAACCGTCTCGCGGCGCTCGCCGAGCGGCCGCCACTCGTTGCCGCGGCGGTAGCGCCCGTCCCTCACCTCTTCGATCACGAAGTCGATCGTGTCGGCAAAGCCGTAGGTGAACCCCGCGGCGATCGCGCGGGTGCGTCCCATCACGAGGCCCGGGACGCCCGGCACCGTGACGCCCGTCCGGAAGTCGCCGCCGGGCAGCGTGCCGACGACCTCGTACCAGATCGCGGGGAGGCGGTTCACCTCGAGGTGAGGGTCGCTCGCGTAGAGCCCGGCCCCCGACGCCGAGAAACGCCCCGCAACGGCGACGTTGTTGCTCGCGCGAAGGCCCGGGAGGGGCGGGAGTCCCGGGACGAGCGCCGGGACGTGACGCACGGCGCGGATCGCCTCGAAGAGCGCGTCGTCGAGGCCGTCGAGGTGCGGGCGGAAGAGCCGGGAGAGCTTGTCGCGGGGTGCGCCCGACCGGAGGGCCTGCAGGACGACCGTCTCCGTGTCGCCCTGGGCCTGCGCGAGGCCGACGAAGCTCATGAGCCGGAGCGTCAGGAGCGTGTCGGCGGGAACCCACGGCTCGGCCGGGACGCCGAGGAGCCGCAGCTCCCAGGGCCGGCCGCGGTCGAGGCGCGTGTTCACGCCGGCGGCGTAGGCCTCCGCCAGCTCTCTCGCCCGGCCGGCGAGGCGCGCGGCTTCCTCGTCCGAGGCGGCCGCGAAGAGGTTTCTCCGCATGAAGAGGTCGATCGCGAGCGAGGCGGGCGAGTCGTCGAGGAGCTCGGCGAGCCGGCCCCGCCCGATGACCCGCACGAGGAGCATCTGGAGCGCCCGGTCGTGGGCGTGGGCGTACCCGTACGCCGCCGCGAGAGCGAGGTCGTCCTCCGCCGCGGCGTGCATCACGCCGTGCCCGTCGCGGCGGAGGGTGAAGGCGCGGCCGCCCGTCTCGAACCGGTGGGGCGCGCTTCCGATACGGGGTCTCACGATCGGCCATTCTATGGGCAGACCGGACGTGCAGGGTTCTCGAAACCCGCCCCGGGGCCCGCACGTACCTCGGGCATGCGTTCACTTATCGCGACAGCTCTCGCCGCGGGTCTCCTCGCGGCCCTGCCCGCGGCCCCGGCAGCCGCCCAGGGCGTCCCGGACCTCACGAAGGACGCCCGCCTCCTCCGCTTCCCCGACGTCCACGGCGACACGATCGCGTTCTCCCACGGTGGGGACCTCTGGACCGTCCCGGCCGCGGGAGGCACCGCGCGCCGCCTGACCACCGGGGACGGCCTCGAGCTCTTCCCCCGCTTCTCGCCCGACGGGAGGTGGATCGCCTTCACGGGCCAGTACGACGGGACGACCGACGTCTACGTCATGCCGGCCGCGGGGGGCGAGCCGCGCCGCCTCACCTGGTACCCCTCGACGGACCAGTCGGAACGGATGGGGCCCGACAACCTCGTTCTCGGCTGGACGCCCGACGGGAAGATCCTCTTCCGAGGGCTGCGCGGCCCGATCCGCGGCTGGGTCGGCGAGCCCTACGTCGTCTCGCCGGAGGGGGGGCCCGTCGAGCGCTTCCCGCTTCCCGAGGCGGGCGCGATCAGCTTCTCGCCCGACGGGAAGAAGATCGCCTACAACCGGATCCACCGCGACTTCCGCACCTGGAAACGCTACAAGGGCGGTATGGCCCAGGACGTCTGGGTCTACGACCTCGCCTCGAAGGCGATCGAGAAGATCACCGACTGGCCCGGGACGGACACGCAGCCGATGTGGATCGGCGGGTCGATCTGGTTCCTCTCCGACCGCGACGGCTGGAAGGGGAACCTCTGGAAGTACGACGTGGCTTCGAAGACGACGTCGCGCGTGACTTCTTTCACGGAGTTCGACGTGAAATGGCCGCACGCCGGGGGAGACTCCATCGTCTTCGAGAACGGCGGGCACCTGTACCTCCTCGACACGAAGAGCGGCCGGAGCCGGAAGGTGACGGTCGACCTCCCCGACGACCGCAAGCTCGCGCGGACGCGCTGGGTGAAGGTGGACGACGCCGTCACCGATTTCGCCCTCGCCCCGGGCGGCCGGCGGGCCGTCTTCACGGCGCGCGGCGACGTCTTCACGCTCCCCGCCGAGAACGGCAACACGCGGAACGTGACGCGGACGAGCGGCGTCCGCGAGCGGAACGCCGTCTGGTCGCCCGACGGGAAGTGGATCGCCTACTGGTCCGACGCGAGCGGCGAGGAAGAGCTCTTCGTCGCGCCGCAGGACGGGAAGGGCGAGCCGGTGAGGCTGGCCCCCGCGACGGGCACCTGGCACTTCCCGCCGGTCTGGTCGGGCGACTCGCGGAAGCTCGCCTACTCGGACCGCGCGATGCGCCTCTGGGTCGTCGACCTGGCCGAGAGGAAGCCCGTCCTCGTCGACACCGCCACGATCCTCGAGATCTCCCGCTACGCCCTCTCCCCCGACGGCGAGTGGCTCGCGTACGTGAAGGCCGTCGAGAACGACTTCCGGGTCGTCTTCCTCCACTCGCTCGCGACGAAGAAGACGGTCGCCGTCACGACCCCCGCGGCCAACAGCGCCGAACCGGTCTTCGACCCCGAGGGGAAGTACCTGTACCTCCTTTCCGACCGCGACCTCCACCCGACGCTCGGCGCCTTCGAGGCGTCCTACACCGTGAACAAGGCGACGCGCCCGTACGCCCTGATCCTCGCCGCCGCGACGCCCTCCCCCTTAGCGCCGAAGAGCGACGAGGCGAAGCTGGCCGGAGCGCAGGACGCGGCGAAAGCCGAGAAGAAGCCCGAAGCGGGCAAGGACGCGCAGAAGGGCGGCGCCGGGGGCGACCCGAAGCCGGCGGTCGTGAAGGTCGACCTCGAGGGGATCGAGAGCCGCCTCGTCGCCTTCCCCGTTCCGCCGGGGAACTACTTCGGGCTGACGGCGGCGAAGGGAAGCCTCTTCTGGCTCTCCGCCCCGACGCGGGCCCTGACCGAAGGGGACGGCCCGGGCAAGTCCGCCCTGCAGATGTACGACCTCGAGAAACGGAAGGCGATCGACCTCTTCCCCTCCGTCGAGCGGTACGGCCTCGCGCCCGACGGCGCAAGGCTCATCGTGAAGGCCGACGAGAAGACCTACCAGGTCGTCGAACCGAAGGAGGGCCTCAAGCCCGGAGACGGGAAGCTCGACCTCTCGGGACTGCGCCTCGAGCTCGACCCGCGGGCCGAGTGGCGGCAGGTCTACCGGGAGACGTGGCGGCTCTTCCGCGACTTCTTCTACCTCCCCGACATGGGGAAGATCGACTGGGAAGGGATCCGGAAGCGCTACGAGCCGCTCGTCGACCACGTCTCCCACCGCTTCGACCTGACCTACGTCCTCTCCGAGGTCGCCGGGGAGCTCGGCTCGGGCCACGCCTACGTCGGCGGCGGCGACGTGCCGAAGGTGGAGAAGGTCCCCGTCGGCCTCCTCGGCGCCGACCTCGCGCTCGACGCGAAGGCCGGCCGCTGGAAAGTCGCGCGCATCCTCCCCGGCCAGAACTGGAACGAGAGCCGGCGCTCGCCGCTCACCGAACCGGGCGTGGACGTGAAGGAAGGCGACTACCTCCTCGCGATCGACGGCCGCGACCTGACCGCACGCGACGAGCCGTACCGGCTCCTCGCCGGCCTCTGGCCCGCGGCGTCCGCCTCGGGACCCGCGCCGCGCACCGTCACGCTCCTCGTGAACGCGAAGCCGACCGCGCAGGGGGCCCGGGAAGTCGCCGTCCGGCCGGTGGGCAGCGAGGAGCAGCTCCGCTACCTCGACTGGGTCGAGACGAACCGCAGGAAGGTCGAGGCCGCGACGAACGGCCGCGTCGGCTACGTCCACATCCCCGACATGGGGGCCGAAGGCCTGCAGGAGTTCATCCGGCAGTACTACCCGCAGCTCCGGAAGGAGGCCCTCGTCGTCGACGTCCGCGCCAACGGCGGCGGCTTCGTTTCCGAGATGATCCTCGAGCGGCTCCGGCGGACGGTGAAGGGAATGGGCAGCATGCGCGACGCCCGCCCCGGCCCGTACCCGACGGCGTCCTTCAACGGCCCGATGGTCGCCCTCATCAGCCCCTACTCCGCCTCGGACGGCGACATCTTCCCGTTCTACTTCCGCGAGTACGGCCTCGGGCCGCTCATCGGCATGCGGACCTGGGGAGGCGTCGTCGGCATCCGCGGCCTCGGCGGCGGGATGGTCGACGGCGGCTACACCTTCGTCCCCGAGTTCGGCTCCTACGACCTGAGGTCGCGGTGGGTCATGGAGAACGAGGGGGTGTCTCCCGACATCGAGGTCGACAATCTCCCCGTCGACGAGCTCGCCGGAAAGGACGCCCAGCTCGAGCGGGCGATCGCCGAGGTGTTGAAGCGGCTCGAGGCAAGCCCGTCGAAGTGGGCCCCGCTCCCGGAGTCGATCGACTTGACGAACCCGCAGGTACCGAAGAAGTAACGCCCCGAGAACCCGAGAAACTCAGGCGGCCGGCGGAAACGCCGGCCGCGTCGTCGTCCCTGGGTGGCGCGCCGGGGGGTCCCGGGTCAGTGCCCCGAGCAGCCCGGAACGCGGCCGAGCGAGGCGTGCTCCCCGTCGAGGGAGAGCTTCCCGGCCGCCGCGAGGAACGCCAGGAGCCCCTCGAAGTCGAACCGGTCGCCGTGGCAGTTGCCGTACACCGCCTCCTCGCCGAAAGCATCGTTCGCCGCGCTCTTAAGCTCGGCCACCGGGAGCCGTCCGCCGCGGTCCGCGAGGATCCCGAGGACCTCGTGGCCGAAGACGAAGCCGTCGCCCTCGTGGGCGTGATCGTGGTCGTGGTCGTGGGAGTGCGTCGACATGGGCGGGACCGTAGCACGGCTCCGCCGGCGGCCGGAATGACGGACGTCATGCCGGCCGCCGCGACCGGCGTGCTTCAGCGGGCGGGAGGCTGAGGGAGGCCACGCCCGGTCAGGAGGTAGACCGCGAACGTCCCGAGCCAGTGGCTCCCCTCGTAGTGCTCGGAGGTGACGCTCGGGAGGCTGGCCCTCGCGTGGGCGTCGGCGGCGGCCCGGAGCGCGCGAATGCGGGCGTCGCCCTTCGGCAGGCCCTCGGCGATGCCCTGGAGCATCCAGGCGCGGGAGAGGTTGAGGCCATCGAGGTGGACGAGCTTGCCGTCGGTGCGGTCGGTGACGATGCCCGGGGCGAGCCACGAGGCCGACCCGTTCTTCGGGAGGCCCGGAAGGAACCCGCCGAGCCAGCGGGCGAACTCGTCGGGCGGCATCACCCTGCGCATCAGGTCGGCCTCGCCGATGCACGGGGAGAGGAAGTCCTGCCCGGAGGGCTCGTACGCGAGGGGGCAGTCGCGGTCCTTTGCGTAGAGGTCGACGACGCGACGGGAGAGGAGCGCCGCCTCCTCTCCCCTCCCCGCACCTCGCGCCCAGTCGAGGACGAGGCCGAATGCGAAGGCGGTCTGCGGGTGCTCCCCCTCGCGGATCGGGTAGGCGAGCTTCGGAATCCAGGAGAAGAGCATCTCCGCGCACTTCGACTCGAGGGGCGCGAGGGCCTTCGACCACCCTCTCGCCTCAGGGTCGTCCCACTCGCGCAGCTCCGCGGCGAGCTGGAGGAGCCAGGCGAGACCATAGGGCCTCTCGAAGCCGACCCGTCCCGGCGCCGAGAGGTAGGCCACCTCCCCCGCGACGTTCGCCTCGGTCAGGCTCCTTGCGAGCGCCACGCGGGCCCCGGCGGCGAAGGGGGCCTCGGGGTGGAGCCGGGCGAGCCGCGCGAGGAGCCAGTGCCCGTGGACGGAGGAGTGCCAGTCGAAGCAGCCGTAGAAGGCCGGCGTCAGCGCGCGCGGCGGCTTCGAGTCGGCGTCGGAGTTCATCACGTGCGCGATCTTGTTGGGGTACTCGCGGTGGACGCAGTCGAGCGCGAGGCGCGCGAAGCGGCCGGCGGCCGCCTCGTCGAGGGAGGCGGCGACCGCGGGGGCGACAGCCTCTGTCGAAGCCGGTCGCGCCGCTCCCGGCGCCGCGGCGAGGAGCGGGATGGAGAGGGCCAGGGCGAGGGCGAGGGCGAGGCTCGAACTTCGCACGCCCGATTCTAGGCGCCCCTCGCCCGGGAGCCGGGACGACACCCCGCTCTTCACCGCGTGAAGATCAACCTCGGGTCGACGTGGAACTCCCTCCCCCCGCATTTCCCGGAAACGTCGTAGAAGACCTCCGTCCGCTCGTTCACCCGAGGCGCGACGAGCGTGCACTCGCCCCCTTCGCAGCGCGGCTCCGGGATCCCGGCCACCCGCGTCTTCCAGGTGATCTTCAGGCTCTCGCAGCAGCTGTCGAACACGAGCTTCTGCCCGGCACGCACGATCGCCGGGTCCGGGGTGATGACGACGGCCCCGCTCGCGTCGACCTTGGTCCGGACGAGGACCTCTCGTGCGACGGGGGGCTCGCTCTCCGTGCGAGGCCGGGCCGGTGAGTCCGGAGTGGCGCACGCGGCCGTAGCGGCGGCTGCGAGAAGCGCGAGGGCGAGGGGAGCGGTGCGAACGTGCCGGTCTCTCATGTGTCGTCTCCTTCTTCCTCTCTGTTCATCTCTCTCGGTTCATCTCCCGATTCTTCTCTCGGCTCTGCTCTCGGTTCTTCTCCCGGTACCGATTCAGCGTCCGGCGGGTCTCGGCGCGCTTTCCGGGCCGGCCGTCTCCCGGTACCCGGCGGAGGCGCGGACGGATTCCAGCTCCGGGTCCGCGTCGACCTGCCAGCGGGGGGCTCCTCGCGCGACGGCGCGGGCCAGGAGGTCGGCCGCCTCGGGAATCCGCCCGGAGGCGACCTCGCAGACGGCCGCCTGGTAGAGGACGTCGGGGTTCTCGGGGTCCGCCGCGAGCGCCGCCGCCAGGTGCGGCGCGGCCTCGGCGGCCCGGCCCGTCTTGGCGTAGGAGGACGCGAGGGCGAGGTGTGCGTCGACGTCCCTCGGGTTGACGCGCAGGTCCTCTTCGGCCGCCGCGATCGCCCGCGCGTACGCCTCGGGGGCCCTCTCGCGGGACGAGGACGAGAAGCGGCGGGCGTCGCCGAGGTTGACCCAGAGCGTGGAGAACCCGGGCAGGAGGGCGACGGCCTCCTCGTACCGGGCCGCCGCTTCGTCGAACCGCCCAAGGTAGTACTCCACGGTGCCGAGCGCCGAAAGGGCCTGCGCCGTCGGCTGGACGGCGATGCTCCGCCGGAGGGCGTCGGACGCCTCTTCCAGCCGCCCCAGCAGGACGAGCGCGGAGCCGAGGTTCACGAGGGAGAGCGGGTTCTCCGGGGCCATCGCCACCGCGTTGCGGAAGGCCGCCACCGACTCCTCGACCCGCCCCGCCGAGACGAGGACGACGCCGAGCTTGTTGGGGACGGCCCAGTAGGAGGGGCTGACGGCGAGCGCACGCCGGGCCGCCTCTTCCGCTTCGCCGGCCTTGCCCGCCAGGAGGAGGGCGTCGGCGAGGCCGAGCATCGCCTCCGTGTCGCCGGGCTGGAGGTCGAGGACCCTTCGAAGCGCGGCGGCCGCGCCCTCCGGGTCTCCCGACTCCGTCGCGACGAGCCCCAGCGTCCGCTGGACCTCGACGAGCGAGCCGTCGATCCGGGCCGCCTCGAGTCCGGCCTCCCGCGCCCGTTCGAGCCACGCGGGGTCGCGGGTGAGGAACCGCTTCGCGAGGTAGGCCCTCGCGAGGGCCGCGGGAACAGGAGCCCAGGGCTCCTCGTCGGCGGCCAGTCCCTCGAGCAGCGCGATGGCGGCGTCCACTGACGCCACGTCCTGGTACTTCTGGAGGTGCCCGAGCGCGGCGAGGTATCTCTCCTGCACCGCCTCTCCCTTCGGCCGCGGCGAGAGGGACCCGGACGCCGCCTCGAGGTCGAGCAACGTTACGACGCTCGCGGCGACGCGGTCCTGCAGCGCGAAGAGATCGGCCGCGGGGCCGGTCTGCGTGTCGCCCCCGAGCGGAGCCCCTCCCGGGCCCGAGAGGACGAGCCAGCTCACGCGGACGAGCTCCCCCACCCGCTGGACGGAGCCCCTCAGGACGAGCGTCGCCCCGAGCTGCCTCGAGAGCCGCACCCCGTCGACGTCGTCGCGGAACGCGGCCGTCACGAGCGGCGTCAGGACCTGGACGCCGGGGGTACGGGAGAGCCGGGCCGAGAGCGTCTCGGAGAGGCCGTCCGCGACGAGCGGGCCGTCCGGCCTGCCGGTCAGGTCGCGGAACGGCAGGACGGCGAGGACCTTCGCGTCGGGAGACGCCCGCTTCACCCCGGCCCCGACGCGCCACGCGCGGGAGGTACCGAGCACGGCGGCCGCGAGGACGACGGCCCCACAGCAGGCGATCGCCGCCCTGCGGACCGCCCGGCGCCGCCGAGGCGAGGCGGCGCCGTGAAGGGCCTTCGTCTCCGCGGCCGCGGCGCGGCCCGAGAGGATCTCCTCGATCTCGGTCGCCATGAGCCCGGCGTCTGAAGGCCGTCGGGCCGCGTCCTTCTGGAGGCATCGCTGGAGCAGGAGCCGCACCCCGACGGGGGTGTCGCCGGGCAGGGCGTCCCAGTCGGGCTCGCGAACCAGGATCGAAGCCAGGACGTCCGAGATCGAGCTCCCCGAGAACGCCTGGCGGCCGGTGAGCAGCTCGAAGAGCACGCAGCCGAACGACCAGAGGTCGGTCTTCGCGTCGAGCGCGAGGCCCCTGGCCTGCTCGGGGCTCATGTAGGCCGCCGTTCCGACGACGAGCCCCTCGTGCGTGTCGGCCGCCGAGATGCCGTCGGGTGGCGTCGCCGGCGAGTTCTCCCGTTCGAGGGCCTTCGCGAGGCCGAAGTCGAGGAGCTTCAGCCGTCCGTCGGGCGTCACCTTCACGTTCGCCGGCTTCAGGTCGCGGTGGATGATCCCCCGGCTATGGGCCGCCTCGAGGGCGACCGCCATCTGCCGGCCGGTCTCGAGGGCCTCCCTCACGGGCGGCCGCCCGCGCCGGATCCTCTCCGCCAGCGTCTCTCCGGGAACGTACTCGAGGACGAGGAAGCGCGTGGCGCCGTCCTCGTCGAACTCGTAGAGCGCCGCGATGTTCGGGTGGTTCAGCTGCGCGAGGAGATGCGCCTCGCGCCCGAACCGGGCGACCTTCTGCGGATCGGCCGCCACGCCCTTCGGGAGGACTTTGAGCGCGACCTCCCGACCGACCCGCGAGTCGCGCGCGAGGTAGACCTCGCCCATCCCTCCCGTTCCGAGCGGGACGACGACCTCGAAAGGACCCAGGCGGGACCCGGAAGGAAGCGACATGATCGGGTACCGCGATTATCCACACCGCGCGGAGGGGAGGCGCCGCTGGCGCCGCGGGGGACCCGGCAGTGCGGGTCCCCCGATCCACTTCAGTCCGGATGGGCGAGGATCTTCACCTTGATCTTCGCCGCCCGGGGGAAGTCCATCGTCCGCATCTTCACGGAGACGCGATTCGTGTCGCCCGCCTCGCCGCCGTTCATCGTCCGCTCCTGGATTCCGGTCCCGATCTCCCGGCCGCCGGCGTCCAGGATCGTGACGCGGTAGGTGCACTTCCAGTCGTCGGCGTCGCGGTTCGTGTACGTGAACTTGACCGTCAGCCTCGTCGTCTCGTCGGGCTTCCCCTCGGCCTTCCTCACGTCCTCGGGCTTGGGCCAGGAGGTGACGGCGACGGAGTCGACCGTGACGAAACGGTCTTCGATCCCGACCGGGATCTCGGCTCCCGTCCGGAACGGGACGATCCTCTCGAACCGGGAAGACGCCGGCGCGCTCTCCTCGGCGCGGACCGGCTCGGGCGCCGGGACCGGGGTCGGCACCGGGGCCGTCGCGACGACGGGCGGCGGCGGGGGCTCGGTGCGGGCCGCCGCGGTGGGCCGCGGGGCGACGGTGGGGGGCACGGTCGGCACGCCGAGCTCCTCGATCGTCACGCTCTCCGGCTCGCCCGTCCCCTCCGCTTCCAGAGGAACAGCCGTCGGCTCTTCCGCCGTGACGGCGGTCTCGGAAGGGAGCGGTGTCGCGACGGGAGCCGGCGTCGCGGCGACGGCCATGTCCGCCTCCGGGGAGGGCGCGGTGCGCTTGCCGAGGAGCATCCAGCCGACACCGGCGGCCACGCCGACGAAGACGAGCGCCACGATGACGACCGCGGCGACGATGGCCGCGGTCGAGGGGCCCGCGGGAGCCGGGCGTCGCATCGTGACGGCCGTCTGCGGGGCCGGGAGGGTGACGTGGGGGGGAGGCGTGAGGGGAGGCGGCGTCGGGCTCGCGGCCGTCCGGAGCGAGGTCGGGGTCGCTGCGCCCGTGACCCGGGTCGGGTCGAGGGGCGGCGCGGCGCGCACGGCGGTCGAGGGGCGGGCCGGCATCGAGGCGCCGAGGGCCCCCGCGAGCGCCTCGACCATCTCGCGACAGGTCTCGAATCGGTCCGCCGGCTGCTTGGCGAGCGCCTTCGCGAGGACGGCGTCGACGCCGGCCGGGAGGCCGACGACGAACGAGGAGGGGGGCGGCGGCGCCTCGCGCAGGTGCTTGTCGAGGACGGCGAAGGGCGACTCGCTCCGGAAGGGGGTCCGCCCGGTGAGGAGCTCGAACGCCAGGACGCCGAGAGCGTACTGGTCGGCCCGGGCGTCGACCGGCCTGCCGATCGCCTGTTCGGGGGCCATGTAGGCCGGCGTCCCGATGACCATCCCCGCCGCCGTCAGCTCGGAGGAAACGGCCGTGTTCTTGGCGAGGCCGAAGTCGGCGAGGAGGAGACTGCCGGAGGCGTCGACGAGGACGTTCGCCGGCTTCACGTCGCGGTGGAGGACGCCGCGGGCATGAGCGTAGTCGAGGGCCGAAGCGATGGAGGCGAGCGCCTCGACGGCCTCGTCGGGCGGCAGCGGGCCCGTGATCCGCTCCCTCAGGCTCCCGCCGGGCAGGAGGGGCATGACGAGGTAGGTCACCCCCGCCTCCGTCCCGAAGTCCCAGATGGGGAGGATGCGCGGGTGCTCGAGCTGCGCCGCGAGGCGGGCCTCGCGGATGAACCGCTCCCGGAACTCGGCCTCCCCGGCGATCTCGTCCCTCACGACCTTCACCGCGACGTGCCGGTGCAGCCCCGCGTCGAAGGCCTCCCAGACTTCCGCCATTCCCCCCGCGCCGAGCTTGCGCGACAGGACGTAGCGGCCGAGCTTCCTTCCCGCCTCGACCGTCATTCCCTCTCCCCCTCCCCGCTCCGGTCTCGCGAGAAGCGGGCGTAGACGCTCCGGAGGAGCGCGGGACCCTCGCGAAGCGGCTCGTCGCCGCGGCGGGCCGCGGCCCAGCGGGGCGCCATGACGAGCGGCACCGACGGGGCCGGCTCGGTGCCCGGGACGCCCGCCTCCTCCCGCGCGACGGCGGCCCACACCCGCGTCGGGAGCGGGACCGCCTCCAGGGCGTCGGGCGTCGGGTCGGCGCAGGCGGCCGGCGGCGACGAAACGAGGTACTCGCGGCAGGCGATGGGGCGATCCGCGTAGATCGAGCAGCTCTCGTCCTCGAGGAACGGGCAGGGGATGCCGAGGCGGAAATAGGCGAGCCCCAGGTCGACCGCGCTTCCGGCCGCGAGCCCCGCCAGCCCTTCGAGCGCCGGGAGGAGCCCTTCCGCCTCGACCCTCCGGACGGCGGCCTCGAAGCGCGCCTTCACGTCGGACCGCCGCGGCTCCGGCAGCTCCTCGAGGAGCTCCGCGAGCCGCAGGGCCTCGGAGCGGGCGAGCGGCACGAGCTGACGGCAGCAGGCCCCGCACCCCTTCGCGCACGACACCGGCTTTCCCTCCGCTTCCGACATCCGGGCGGCATAGTCGACGAAGGCGTCGGCCGTCGTGCGCAGGGCCGGAAGGAGCGCGCCCATCGGCACCTCGCCCGTCGGGACGTCCATCCCCACGCGGACGATTCCCCCCGGGAGGGCAAGCTCCACCGTCAGCCGGCGGGTTTCCACGTTCGCTCCATGCCAGCCCGATTAAATCAGACCCGGTCTCACTCCGCCCGCCCGGCGTAGAGGAAGCGCCGGATCTTCCGGGTCGGCGTCTTCTGGAACTCCTCGGGCACGACCTCGATCGAGGCGACCTGGCAGAAGGGCGGAAGCTTCTCGTTCAGCTTCCGGCGGTTCTTCTCCATCTCGCGCAGGATTCCGTCGTGGCCGACCCGAGCGGCGTCGGCCGCCTCGAAGTCGGGGTAGACGAGAGCGTGGAGCCCGCGGGCCCGTTCGACGAGAAGCGACTCGGCGACGAACGGGAGGGCGTTCAGGCGGGCCTCCACCTCCTCGGGGTAGATGTTCTGTCCGGTCGCGCCGAGGAACATCGCCTTCGAGCGGCCCCTGAGGGTCAGGAACCCGTCCGCGTCCAGGAGGCCGAGGTCGCCGGTCCTGAGCCAGCCGTCCTCGTCGAGGACCTCCCGCGTCGCCTCGGGGCTCTTGTAGTAGCCCGCCATGACGTGCGGCCCGCGGACCCTCACCTCGCCCGGCACCCGGGCCGGGTCGGGCGAGTCGACGACGAGCTCCATCCCGTCGACGGCGCGTCCGACCCCCTGCGGTCGGTGGTCGCGCCAACCGGCATACGTGAGGAGCGGCCCGCACTCGGTCATGCCGTAGCCGACCGTGACCGGAAAGCCGATGCGCAGGAGGAACTCCTCGACGGCCGGGTTCAGGGCGGCGCCGCCCACGACGACCTCGAGGACCTGCCCGCCGAAGGCGTCGACCAGCTTCTTCCTGAGGAGCGCGTCGACCCTGCGCCGTACGGGCGGGAGCTTCGTCAGGAGCCTCACGGCCGGCTTCTCGAGGAAAGGTCGGAACCTCTTCGCGTAGATCTTCTCGAGGACGAGAGGGACCGTCAGGACGAGCCGCGGCTTCTCGGCCGCGAAGGCCTTCAGGATGACCTGGGGCGACGGGGTCTTGTCGAGGAAGGCGATGCGGCAGCCGACGGAGGCCGGGAAGAGGAACTCGAACGCGCAGCCGAAGGCGTGGGCGAGAGGCAGGAAGGAGACGACCGCGTCTCCCGGCCGGAGCGGCATGTGCTTCTGCGCGTAGAGGACGTTCGCGTGGAGGCTCCGGTGAGGGAGCATGACGCCCTTGGAGAAGCCCGTCGTGCCGGAGGTGTAGACGATGCTCGCGAGGTCGGTCGGGCGGGGCCTCGACCAGGAGACGTCGCCCGCCGCGAGAGGCGGCCCGTTGCGGGCGGCCTCGTCGGCCCTCGCCAGCGCCGCCGCCAGCCCCTCCCGCCGGACGAAGAGAGGCGAGAGGTCTCTCGTCGAGAGGACCGCGCGAAGGCCGGGCGTCTTCTCCGGGTCGAGCGGCTCGAAGAACGCCCCCGTCGTCAGGAGAAGCGCCGAGTCGGAGTGGTTGAGGATGTGGTGGACGTCCTCCTCGCGGAAGTCGGGGAGGATCGGCACCGCGACCGCCCCGTACGAGACGGCCGCCATCCAGCCGGTCGCCCAGCCCGACGAGTTGCGCCCGAGGAGGGCCACCTTCGCCCCGGGCCTGACGCCCAGGACCCGGAACGCCGCGTGGAGCCGGCCGACGCTCCTCGCGACGTCGCCGTACGTCATCGCGGGGCCGGGGAAGTCGGAGAAGGCGGGGAGGTCGAAGTTCCGGCGAACGCTCCGCTCGAGGAGGGGGACGAGAGTTTCCTCTTCCATCGCGACCGGCGATGGTACGCCGTGCCCTCGGTTCCGTCACAGGCTAAGATCCGCCGTTGCGGGGCCGCCGTAGTGGCCCGTGGAGAGCTTCGATGAGCCAGAACGTCGACTTCACCCGCCTCGACCTGAGAGACGCCCTCGACCTCGCCATCCTCATCGAGGACGAGGCCCGCGAGCGCTACGAGGAGTTCGCGGACCAGATGGAGGTCCACCACACGGCAGACGCCGCCGCTTTCTACCGCTTCATGGCCCAGAACGAGGCCAAGCACGGGGCCGACATCGCCGAACGGCGCAGGGCCCTTTTCGGCGACGCCCCCTGCCGGATGAGCCGGTCGATGCTGTGGGACGTCGAGGCCCCCGACTACGACCAGGCGCGGGCGTTCATGTCGCCCCGACAGGCCCTCGAGGTCGCCCTCCAGTCGGAGAGGAAGGCGCTCGCCTACTTCACGGCGGCGCTGCCGTCGATCTCCGACCCCGACGTCAAGGCCCTCTTCGAGGAGCTGCAGGGCGACGAGGTCGAGCACGAGCGGCTCGTCCAGGCCGAGCTCGACAAGCTCCCGCCCGACCCCGAGGTCGACGTGGAGGACCTCGTCGACGAGCCCGTCGGCCAGTAGCTCCCCGCAGTCGCCCGGCCCCCTCCTCGCGCGGCGCCCCGGCGCCGCGCGATGCGTTTGAGCGAGCTCTCCGGGCCGTTCCGAGGCTACGATTCGTCCATGCCCGACAACGTGGCGCACGGCACCTCCCTGACCCCCGTCGACACGGCCTGGCTCCATATGGAAGACCCCACGAACCTGATGATGGTGACGGGGATCTACGTCTTCGACGAGCCGCTCGACTTCGCCCGCCTGAAGGACACCCTGAGGGTCCGGATGGTCGAACGCTTCCCCCGGCTTCGTCACCGGGTCCACCAGTCGGGGGCCTCGGCGAGGTGGGTGAAGGACGCGACTTTCGACCTCGACGCGCACGTCCACCGGATCGCCCTCCCCACGCCCTGCGACGACCGGGCGCTGCGCGACGTGGTGAGCGACCTCATGTCGACGCCCCTCGACTTCACCAAGCCGCTCTGGCAGCTGCACCTCGTGGAGGGCTACTGCGGCGGTTCGGTGATGCTCCTCCGGATCCACCACTGCATCGGCGATGGCGTCGCCCTCGTCCACGTCCTCCTCAGCGCCACCGACGTGGCCGCCGACGCGCCCGGGCCGAGGTCCTCGCCGAAGGCCTCGACGAAGCCGCTGCACGAGAGGAGCGTGGCGAACCGCATCACCTCGCTCTTCGACGGCGTCCAGCGGTTCGTCGAAAGCACCCGGAAGACGGCGGATGCGCTCGCAACGCGGACCGTCGAGTCGATCCTCCACCCGTCGCACGTCCTCGAGGTCGCCCAAACGGCCCTCGACGCCGCGGGCGTCCTCGCGAGGATGCTCGTCAGGCCCGCCGACCCGAAGACCGTCCTGAAGGGGCCGCTCGGCGTCGCCAAGCGCGCCGCCTGGTCGCGCCGGATCCCGGTCGGCGACGTGAAGGCCATCTCCCGGAAGATCGGCGGCACGGTGAACGACGCCCTCCTGACCGCCGTCACCGGCGGCCTCAGGCGCTACCTCCTCTTCCGCGGCGAGAAGCCCGACGGCAAGGAGATCAACGCCATGGTGCCGGTGAACCTGCGGCCCCTCTCGGAGGCCGACGAGCTGGGGAACCGGTTCGGCCTCATCTACCTCTCCCTGCCCATCGGAGAGGGAGACCCGGCCGAGCGCCTCCGCCTCGTGAAGAAGCGGATGGACGCCATCAAGCGGACGCCCGAGCCGTTCGTGGCGTTCCAGATCCTGAACGCCCTCGGCCTGGCCCCGGCCGAGGTCGCCGACCTCGTCGTGAACATGTTCGGCGTCAAGTCGACCGCCGTCATGACGAACGTCGTCGGCCCGAGGCAGCCCGTCTGGTTCGCCGGCCGGAGGGTGAAGGACATGATGTTCTGGGTCCCGCAGTCGGGCCGGATGGGCCTCGGCGTCTCCATCTTCAGCTACGACGGCCACGTCGTCGTCGGCGTCGCCACCGACGCCGGCCTCGTCCCCGACCCCGAGCGCATCGCCGCCTTCTTCGAGGAGGAGCTCGACGCCCTCGGGGACGACTCCCGCTTCCCCGTCTTGAAGCAGCTCTCGGCCCTCCCCGCGGCACCGGGCCGGCGGCCCGCGGCGCGCCGGAAGGCTCCGCGGCGCTGAAGGCCGGCGGGAGTCCGTCCGGACCGCCGCCGGGCGCCGCGCAGGGCGTCGCTCAGCGCCGCGCGGGCCTCGAGGCCCCCGGAACGGGATCGGCGACGACGAGGCTCGCGAGGCGCTCGCGCGCCGCGATCGTCACGGACGTCCCGTCGGGCGCGACGCCGAAGGACTCCGCCGGAGCGCCGGGGTCGAAGCCCGCGAGGGGCCGGCGGGTCGCCGTCGTGTCCTTCCCCGGTGCGAAGTCCTGGACGAACACGCCGGAGACACCCCTCTCGTCGAGCCCGACGAAGGCGATCCCGCGGCCGTCCGGCATCCACCGCGCTCTCCCCGTCTCCACTCCGGCCTCCGCGTCGGCCACGTCCAGGACGATCGCAAACACCTCCGCCCCGTCGGCGAGCTGCACGGCCCGCACGGCCCTCCGGCCCGCCCCGCGGCCGTCCCTGAAGAGGACGTAGCGGCCGTCGGGCGAGATCTCCGGTATCTGGAGCCACGCCCCCCGGACGAGCGGCGCGGGTTGGCCGCCGTCCGCCTTCACGCGCCAGATCCCCTCCCACCCGCGCTGGAGGGAACCGTAGAGGAGCGTCGTTCCGTCCGGCGAGAGGGCGGGGTTCTCCGCGTCCATGCCCGCGGTCGTGAGGGGCCGCGCGCCGGTGCCGTCGACCTCCACTGTCCAGATCTCGAAACGCCCGGACCGGTTCGTGCTCCAGACGACCCGGCTGCCGTCCGGGCTGAAGGCCGGGTCCCAGTCCTGCGAGGGGTCGTCCGTGAGGCGCCGCAGGGCCCCCGTTTCCCTCGAGAGCATCCAGAGGTCGAGCTGCCCGGACCGGTCCGACGAGAAGAGGATCCACTTGCCGTCGGGCGAGTAGACGGGCTGCCGGTCCGTGGCCATCCCGTTCGTCAGGCGCCGGGTCGAACCGGCGCCCTCGAGGTCTACCTCATAGAGCGTCTCGCGCATGGAGACGGAGTCGAAGACGACCTGCCCGTCGGCCAGGACGTCGATCGTCCTCCCGGCGGCGGGCCACCAGCCGACGGGTGTGGCGGCGCCGGTCCGGGCGTCCACTTCGTTCACGTGGAGCCCGGCCGCCCGCGCGTGCGGGATGCTGCTGTCCGGGAGCCCGACGAGGAAGCTCTTCCCCGTCCCGACCCAGGCGACCGACGTCGACTTCCTCGCCATCTCGGCAATCGGGAGCCGGCGGACGCGGCCGTCCAGCGCGACGAGGAGGGTCGCGCCCGGGGTAGCGCTCTGGACCGAGCCTTCCTCCGAGAGCGCCACGACCCGCCCGTCGGGGGAGAAGCGCGGGTGGTAGACGATCGCGTCGATCCTCGCGAGCTCTCTCTCCGTTCCTCCCGAGACCGGGACGAGGACGAGGGACGAGGAACGTCCTCCCGGACCAATGGGGCGGAGGAACGCGATCGTGGTCCCGTCCGGCGAAACGTCTCCGCTCTCCCCTCCCTCGACGAGCTTCCGCGGCTCCCCGCCGACGATCGGGACTCGCCACAGGGAAGGCCCCTCCTCCTCGTCGACCCTCGCGAAGAGGATCGACTGCCCGTCGGGAAAGAACCTCGGCTCCGAGTCGGCCGGCCCCTCCGTCAGGGCCCTCTCGCCGTCCCCGCGGAGCTGCTTCAGCCAGATGCGGGAGCCTCCCTCCCGCTGCGAGACGAAGGCGACGAGCTGCCCGTCGGGAGAGGCGGCCGGCGAGGCGTCCTTCCCGGAGTGCGTGAGCGGCCGCAGGACGCTCGGGGGGAGCGGGGCGGGCCGTCGCCACGCCGCGACGACGAGTCCGCCGGCGACGGCCCCGGCCACGAGGGCCGCGAGGGGCACGCCAGCCCGCCGGAGCGCCGGGCCGAGGCCCCGCAGCGAAAGCCGCGGGAACGTCCCCTGCGCCGTGGCGAGCGTCGCCGGCGACAGCGATTCGAGCGCGAAGGCGAGGTCCCGGGCCGACTGGAACCGCGCCGTCCTTCCCTTCTCGAGGCAGCGGCGAACGATCCTCTCCAGCTGCGGAGAGACGCCCGGGCGGATCGACGAGAGGGAGGGCGGCTCGTCGCGCACGACCGCGGACATCGCCTCCACGGCCGAACCGCCGCGGAAGGCGCGCTTCCCGGAGAGCATCTCGTAGAGGCAGGCGCCGAGCGCGAAGACGTCGGTCCGGCCGTCGACGGCCTCGCCCCTCACCTGCTCCGGCGCCATGTAGCCCGCGGTCCCCACGACCATTCCGGAGCTCGTCAACGCCTCGTTCGAGGACCCGCCCCCTTCGCGCGCATCGTCCGCCTCGAAGCGCGTCGCGAGACCGAAGTCGAGCACCTTGGCCTGTCCCTCGGCCGTGAGGAAGAGGTTCTCGGGCTTCAGGTCTCGATGGACGATCCCCTTCTCGTGCGCCGCGCCGAGCCCGCGGGCCACCTGCGCCGCGATCTCCACGGCCCGCGCCGGCGGGAGGGGTCCCCGCAGCAGCCGGTCCCGGACGGTCTCGCCCTCGAGCAGCTCGCAGACGAGGTAGGCGATCCCGTCCGTCTCCCCGACGTCGTGGACGGCGACGATGTTCGCGTGGTTCAGCGCGCCGGCGGCCCGCGCCTCGCGCTCGAAGCGCAGGAAACGCTCGTGGCTGTCGCGGAGCTCGACAGGGAGGACCTTGACGGCCACGTCTCTCGAGAGGCGCGCGTCGCGGGCCCGGTACACCTCTCCCATGCCGCCCCGCCCCAGCGGGGCGACCACCTCATACGGCCCGAGCTTCGTGCCGGTCTCGAGCGCCACTCCCGAGTTCCTCCGCAAGGCCCTCCCCGACGGCGGGGCGACCAGCCCGGGCATCATAGCGAGGGGACGGGGTCAGGTCTTGATTTTCTATTCTGCTGCAGCAGAATAGAAAATCAAGACCTGACCCCTTTCAGGGCCCGCCAGGCGATCGCGAGGGAGGCGGCGAGCCAGAGGACTCCCCAGGCCAGGGCGGGGATGCCGGTCATGCGGGCGAGGGCCCCGGCGTCGCTCGCGGGGATCGAGCGGAGGATGAGGTCGGAGGTGATGTCCCAGGGGGCGTAGAGGAGGCTCGTGACGCCGAGGAGGCGGAGGACGAAGCTGGAGGCGCCCTCGGGGAGCCAGCGGGCGACGGCGAGGAGGAGAGCGCCCGCGACGAGGCCGTAGGCGAAGCCGAACGCGCTCCTGACGTAGACGAGCGTCAGGAGGACGAGGGCCGCGCCGAGGACGCCCGTGACGGTGCGGTGGGTGCGGGGCCGGCCCCGGAAGCCGAGGACGAGGAAGAGCGCTCCGAAGAAGGCGCTCCCGAGGTAGCCGGCGGAGGCGATGACGAAGGGCCAGCCACCGGCAGTCGTGCAGAGCCCTCCCTCGAGAGGCGAGAGCTCGATGGAGACGATGCGCCCGCCGGTCAGGACCGCCGCGAGGCCGTGCGAGACCTCGTGGAGGAGGACGACGAAGACTCGGAGCGGCCAGACGAAGACCGTCGACCAGAACACGTAGACGACGGCGGCGAGAAGAAGCGGCCCGAGGAGCCGCTTCGCCGCGCTCTTCGTGAGGGCCATCTCTCCCCTACGCCGCGTACTTCTCGAGGACGCCCGCGACGACGCGCCGCGAGAGGCCGTGGTAGGTGGGGCTCGCCGCCGCGAAGATGTCGCGCGCCAGCGCCCGCGTCCTCTCCGTTGCCCCGAGAGCGTTGTAGAGCGGCCGGAGGTACTTCATCCGCCCGACGCGCGAGAGCACCTCGCGGATCTTCGGGAACGCGGCCTCGTAGTCGCTTCCCGCGGCGATCGTCAGCCACTCGACGAGGATCTCGTAGTTCCCCCGGCCCGTGAGGGAGAACGTGCCGTCGAGCGCGGCGCAGTTCTCCGCGGACATCTTCCGCGGGAGCTTCTGGAGGTAGACGAGGGTCTCCGAGGCGTTCCAGCCGGCGACCTGCTCGCTCGTCGGACGGACTCCCATCTCCCACCCGGCGGCCAGCTCCGAGAGCGCCTCGAGCTTCTCCGAGCGGAAGACCGGCGCGTTCGGGGGGAGGCCCGGCTGGTGGAGCCAGGCGTCGGCGTCCACCTTCGCAGCGGTGCCGGGGAGCTTCTGCTCCAGGAAGGCGAAGAACTCCTCGGTCGTGATGGACTGGAACCGGAACGTCGCCATGTAGTCGGCGAGGAAGGCGTCCCACGTCGCGCGACCGACGGTCCGCTCCATCAGAACCACGAGCCGCGCTCCCTTTTCGTACGGCACGGAGGAGAAGGCGTCGTCGGGGTCGATCCCGGCGAGGTTCGTCCTAAGCTTCGTGAGGGGCGAGTCGGCGCCGAAGCGGGCGATGGAGTCCTCGAGAGCCTTCTGCCCGATGGCCCAGCCGAGCGTCGCGGCCTCCTCGCCGTGGATCGCCTCGAGGATCCGCCTCTCGGCCCACACCGTGAAGCCCTCGTTGAGCCAGAAGTGCTCCGCCGTGGCGTTCGTGACGAGGTTCCCGGTCCAGGAGTGCGCCAGCTCGTGCGCGACGACGTCGACGAGCGAGCGGTCGCCCGCCAGGAGCGTCGGCGTGAGGAACGTCATCCGGGGGTTCTCCATCCCGCCGTAGGGGAACGACGGCGGGAGGACGAGCATGTCGTAGCGGTCCCACTCGTACGGGCCGAAGAGCCCCTCGGCCTTCACGATCATCTCCTCGACCCCGGCAAACTCCCACGCCGCCTTCTCGACGGTCGCCGGCTCGGCCCAGACGCGGGCCCGCGGCGAGAGGTCGCGTGACTCCAGCTCGCCGACGGCCAGGGCGAGGAGGTAGGTCGGGATCGGCTGCGGCATGTCGAAGAGGAACGTCCGGGTCCCCTTCCCCTCGATCACGCCCGACGGCCCGGCCGACATGACGGCCGAGAGCGGCGCCGGGACGGCCACCTCCGCGTGGTACGTGACGCGGAACCGGGCCGTGTCCTGGCACGGCACGACGGTCCGGGCGTGGATCGCCTGGCACTGGCTGAAGAGGTAGGGGTGCGTCTTCCCCTCGGTCTGCTCCGGGTCGAGCCACTGGAGGCCGATCGCGTCGGGCGACGTGTGGTAGCGGAGGAGGACCTCGGTCGTCGCCGGCGGGAGGTCGAGCCTGAGGCGCCGGCCCAGGATGGGGTCCTCCGGTCCCAGCTCGAACGGGACCTCCCTTCCCCCCGAGGCCGTGACGGCGACGACGGTGAGCCCCTTCGTGTCGAGGTCCATCGCTCCGCCGGCCGGGGTGGCCAGCTCGAGGGCGGCGCGGCCGTCGATCCGCTTCTTCCCGAAGTCCACCGCGAGGTGGAGGCGCAGGTGCTTCGTGCGGGGCTGGGCGTCGTCGGCGTGGGAGTGGGGGTCAACGAGGGCCATGGGAGTCCCCTTTCGCCGCGCCCGGGGCTGCCTCCGGGCCGGGAGGAGGATTCTGCCGCAACGACGGGCGGTGATCGAGCCGCCGCCCGTCAGCGCCGTCGTCCCCCAGGCCCGACTCCCGCGATGCGAGATCGTCGCTCGAAGAAGTGAAGGGCGCCTGTAGAAAACGAGCCGCGCTCGCGCAGCTCAGTCGGCGGGAGGGAGGGAGACCTGACTGTCGCGGAACAGTCGTGACAGAGGCGCTCCGGGCCGGCCACGCCGCGCGGGAGGCCCGCCCGGCCCGGCGCTACCGGCTGAAGCCGGTCCCTCTCGGCGTCGTCCAGCCCGGCGTCGACCTCGCCGCGCTCGCCCTCGAGCACGGGGCCTCGGTCTGCTCGACGGACCGCGACTTCGAGCGTTTCCCGGGGGTCGAGCGCTTCGACCCGCTCTGATCGAGGACGGGAGCGATCCCGTATCCATGCCGGTTTTCCCTCGGTCGCGCGCGCGCCCCGTCTATCATCCCGCCCCATGAGCGAAGCAAAGCCGGCCGGCCTCCTCCGGTCCTTTCCGAAGGTCTTCTGGGTCGCCAACGTCATGGAGCTGTTCGAGCGGGGGGCCTACTACGGGCTGAACTCCGTGCTCGCCGTCTACCTGACCGCCGACGTGGCCAAGGGGGGCCTCGGCTTCGGGGAGAGCTCGGTCGGGTTCCTGCAGAGCCTCATCTACGCCTGCACCTACGTCGTCCCGATCCTGGGCGGGGCGCTCGCCGACCGCTACGGCTATCGGCGGATGCTCCTCGTCTGCTTCGCGCTCCTCTCCACCGGCTACTTCGCCGCCGGGTACATGTCGTCCTATGCCGCGGTCTTCGCGTCCCTCCTCGTGATGGCCACGGGCGGCGGCCTCTTCAAGCCGATCATCTCCGGGACGATCGCCCGGACGACGAACGAGTCGAACTCGGGCTTCGGCTTCGGCATCTACTACTGGATGATCAACCTCGGCGCGTTCCTCGCGCCGCTCGTCGTGTCGATCCTCAGGGGCTTCTCCTGGCGGTACGTCTTCCTCGCCTCGTCCGCCTACGTCGCCCTGATGTTCCTGCCGACCCTCTTCGCCTTCAAGGACCCGCCGCTCCCGGAGAGCCGCAAGACGCTCCGCGAGGTGGCGCAGGGGGCCGCGATGGTCCTCGGCGACGCCCGCTTCATGCTGATGATCGTCGTCTACTCGCTCTTCTGGATCCTCTACTTCCAGAACTTCGGGTCGGTCCTCTGGTTCCTCCGCGACTTCATCGACCCGGCGCCGATGAACGCCGTCTTCGCCTCGCTCGGCCTGCCGTTCAAGTTCGACGCGGAGTTCGTCACGGTCATCAACGCCGGGACGATCATCCTGCTCCAGGTCTTCGTCAGCCGGATCGTCAAGGACCTGAAGCCCCTCCCGACGATGCTCGGCGGCGTCGCCATCGGCGGCCTCGGCTTCCTCTGCCTCGCCTTCACGCAGACCGTGTGGGTCTTCATCCTCGGCATCGCGGTCTTCTCCATCGGCGAGATGACGGCCCACCCGAAGTACTACAGCTACGTCGGCCTCGTCGCCCCGCAGGACAAGAAGGCCGTCTACATGGGCTACGCGTTCCTCTACGGCGTCTTCGGGAGCCTCATCGGCTCCTCGCTGGGCGGCGAGCTCTACGGCGCGTGGCTCAAGCCGCTCGTCGGCTCGCCCGAGGGCATCCTCGCCGCGCGGAACTTCTGGCTCCTCTTCGTCGTCCTCGACGTCTTCGCCGTCGTCGGGCTCCTCCTCTACAACCGCTTCTTCGCGCACGACACGCCGGAGGCGAGCGCGAAGGCCCGCGTCATCATGATGGGGCTCTACAGCCTCTTCATCGTCCTCGGCGTCTTCTTCCTCTGGAAGGCTGTTTTCGGGGGCGACGAGATCTCGTACAAGGTCCTCGTCCAGGCGACCATCCTGACGGCTCTCGGAATCGGCGGCATCCTGATCAGCCGGAGCCGCACGACGGGACGGTAGCCCGGGCGGGCAGTCCTCCGGGGCGGTGCCCGCGGGCACGGCCCCGGAGGACGGTTGCACGCGCCGCCCGATGGCGGCGCGGTAATCTCCCCCGGATGCCAGCGACTCCCGGCGCGCGCTCTCTCTGTTTCGCGTACGGACTGTCGGGGGCCTGCGCCCTCGCCTACCAGGTCGTCTGGTACCACGCCTTCGTCGACACCCTCGGAGTCGCATCGACGACGTTCCTTGTCGTCCTCTGCGCGTTCATCGGAGGGCTCGGGCTCGGGTCGGCCTCGTCGTCGAGGTGCTTTCGCCTCCTCTCGCGCCTCAACTCCGACCACGGCCTCCGGAACTACGGGCTCGTCGAGCTCCTCCTGACGCTCTCGGCGCTCCTCCTCCTCCTCCTCACCCGACTCCCGGTCGCGTCCCTGTTCGGGGACTTCCCCTAACACGCGGTGACGGACGGCGGGCTCGAGCTCTTCGTCCCTTCGACCGCGTCCCTGTTCCTGAAGGTCGGTCTGGCCGCGGTGGCCGTGGGAATCCCCTGCTTCCTGATGGGAACGACGTTCCCCTACCTCTGCTCCCTCTTTCCGGACGACGGCAGGTTCCCGAGCCCGCTCTACGGGGCGAACACCCTCGGCGCGTGCGTCTCCGTCCTCCTCACCGAGTTCTGGGGAGTCCGGTGCCTCGGCTACATGGGCTGCCTGGCCCTAGCCGCGACGGGGACGCTCTCTCTCGGCCTCTTCTTCCTCCGTCTCCCCGCGACCCCCGCCCGAGCCCGGCTCGCGCCCTGCCCGTCGTCGCCGCCGGCGGCCGCGACGGGCCCGGAGCCGACGATCCTCCCGGGCGTGCTCAGCGGCCTGCTCTGCGAAGGGTGGCAGGCGCTCTGCTACGTCCTCGTGAAGCTGACCCTGGGCCCCACGCGCGGCGTCTTCGCGCTCCTCGCCTTCTTCTCCATTGCCGGGATCAGGCTCGCGGCGTCGCGCGTCCACCGTCGTCCCCCCTCCCGGCCGCTCCTTCTCGCGGCCGGCTGGGTGGCTCTCGCGTGGTGCGTCGGGGTCTGGCTCGTCGAGCCCCGCGTCTCCGAGGCCCTCGTCGCCACGGGCGCCTTCCGGCTGTCGGGCACCCTCGGGGTGGAGCTGGCCGCATTCCTCACGACCGCACTCGCCGTCGGTCTGCAGGTCTTCGTGCCGTACGCCCTCTGGTCGCTCCTCCTTCCGGACCTCTGCGACCGGCTCCAGGCGAGGCGAAGCGACCTCTAGTGGACGTACCGCGCGAACACCCTCGCCTTCCTCGCGGGGGTCCTCCTCTTCGGCTGGGCGCTCCAGTGGGTCCACTTCTTCTTCGCGGCGAGGGTCTTCCTCCTCTGCGCGGCCGTGGGCCTCCTCCTCCTGACCGTCGTCCGCTGGGACCGGCCTGTCCGCCGCGGCGCCGCGCTCGCCGCCGCGGCCCTCGCCGCGGCCGGAACGGCGATCCTGCCGAGGGACCTCGAGATGCGCCTCGTAGGGGAGCTCGGCGAGGGCGAGCGCGAGGTCGAGGCGTTCCGGGGAACGCCGCAGCACCTCTTCTGGGTGAGGCGAGGGGCCGACGGCTCGGCCGCCCTGATGCTCGACCGGCACTCGAAGTCGGGGAACAGCTGGCACGGCCAGGTCTACATGCGTCTCATGGCCCACTTTCCGCTCCTCCTCGTCCCCGAGCCGAAGCGGGCGCTCCTGATCAGCTCTGGCGTCGGCTCGACCGCGAACGCGAACCGCCTCCACTCCGGCGTCGAGCGGGTCGACGTCCTCGACCTGAACCGGAGCATCTACCTCCTCAACCGGCACTTCGAGTCGACGAGCGGCGAGGCCCTCGCGGACGAGAAGCTCCTTCTCTTCGTCGACGACGGCCGCCAGTTCGTGAAGCACGCGGAGGGCCCCTACGACCTGATCACGATGGAACCCCCTCCCCCGCTGCAGCCGGGCATCTCGCGGCTCTGCTCGCGGCAGCACTACGCCGGGCTGAAGGAACGGCTCTCGCCGCGCGGCGTCGTCAGCCAGTGGCTCCCCGAGAGCCAGATGGACGCGCGCGCCGTGGCGCTGATCGTCGCGACCTTCCTCAATGCGTTCGAGCACGTCGTCCTCTTCGCGGGGCAGAACCGCGACCTCCTCCTCGCCGGGAGCCGGGAGCCGTTCGACTTCGCCGGCCTCGGGGCCCGCTTTCGGGACGAGCCCGAGGTCGCCGCCGACCTCGCCGCGCTGGGTTTCGAGGGGCCCGCGGACGTCCTGGCGACGCTCATGAGGACGGAGGCGACGCTTCGGCCCATCTGGGGCGGGGGCGAGCTGATCGAGGACGGATTCGCCAGCCTCGAGACGATCCAGATCAGCCCCGTCCAGCAGCTCGCCCCGGCGAGCGCGTTCCGGGCCCCGAAGGCGGGCCTGGGCTTCGACCCGAGCGACGTGGGGACCGTGCTGGCGCGCGCCCGAACGCCCGAGGCGCGGGAGGTGGCGGAGATTCAGGGCCGCCTTCTCACCGACCCGTTCCTCAGCCGGGTCGTCCACCCTGTCTACGTCCCTCGCACCGCTCCGGTCGGGCCGCGCTGATGCCGGGCCCGGCGTCCAGGATCGGCGGCCTCGTGCGCAGAGGCACGTTTTTTGCCTTGTCGCCCCTCGAGGCGGGCGATGCCCGCTAAAGGAGACACGTAATGAGAAGGACCCTCACCTTGTCGGCCGCTCTCCTCCTCGGCCTCGCCTCCCAGGCCACGGCCGCCGACCTGACCACGTTCCAGAAGTCCTGGTTCGGCTCGACGAAACCCGGGAGCTGGGTGAAGTACGAGCAGACGATGACCGACCCGGAGGGAAAGACCCGGACGCGCGAGATCACGCTCTCGCGGCTCGGCGGCGACGGCGACGCGACCTGGCTCGAGATGCGCGTGGTCCCGCAGAAAGGGACCCAGTTCGCGCCGAAGACGATAGGGACCAAGGACAAGCCGTTGACGCTGAGGTACCTCCTGAAGACGGACTTCGAGGTCGAGAAGAACGCCCTCGACTACGTGAAGCACGTCGAGAGGTTCATCCTGCAGGAGGACGGCGGTGACGCGACGGAGTACCCGGTCGAGGCGATGAGCCTCGTCGCCCCGACCCTCCCGACGCACGTCGACTACGGCGCGAACGCCACCTCCCTCGGCGCCTGCGCGCACGACGGCAGGAGCGGCGAGAGAGTCCGGATCGAAGGGTCGTTCGACGTGAAGGTCGAAGACTCACAGAGGCCGTGGGCCTACACCCGGAGGAAGGGGACGACCGAAACCGAAGTCTGCCTCGGCGACGCGGTTCCCTTCGGCCGCCTCCACGAGAAGACCGTCACGAAGGACGACAAGGGGAAGCTGATCGACACGACCGAGACGCGCGTCCTCGACTCCGGGTCGGGCGCCACGTCGGCGATCCGGGGCCCCGTCCAGAAGTGGTTCGAGGGATAGACGCGACCGTGCCGCCCCTGAGCCGGTGAGGCCGGGGACGGCTGCGCCAGCCTGGAGACGATCCCGATCAGCGCCGTCCCGCAGGTCTCCTCGGCGAGCACCTTCAGGGCCCGATATCGGCGGGCCTCGTGCGCAGAGGCACGCTCCGTGGCATGGTTCGGCCTCGAGGCGGGCGACGCCCGCCCAAGGAGATGCCCCATGAAGAAGCTCCAGTTTCTCTCGGCCGCCCTCCTCCTCGGCTTCGCCTCGTCGGCGCCGGCCGCCGACCTGACCACGTTCCAGAAGGCCTGGTTCGCCTCGACGAAGCCCGGGAGCTGGGTGAAGTACGAGCAGACGACGACCGACCCGAAGGGGAAGGTCCGCAAGAGCGAGATGACGATGTCGCGGCTCGGCGGCGACGGCGACGCGACCTGGTTCGAGATTCGCATGGTCCCGAAGGAAGGGGCCAAGGGCAAGCCGACGACGATCAAGTACCTCCTGAAGACGAACTTCAAGGTCGAGGAGAACGCCCTCGACTACATGAAATACGTCGAGACGATGATCCTGCAGGAGGACGGCCAGGAGGCGCTGGAGTACCCGGTCGAGATGATGAGCCAGGTGGCCCCGGCCCTGGCGTCGAACGTCGACTACGGCGCGAACGTCACGCCCCTCGGCGCCTGCTCGTACGAAGGGAAGGGCGGCGAGAAGTACCGGATCGAGGGGTCGTTCGACGTGAAGGTCGTCATCGTCCGGATGAAGGGGACGACCGACACCGAGGTCTGCCTGAGCGACTCGGTCCCGTTCGGCCGCCTGTACGAGAAGACCGTGACGAAGGACGACAAGGGGAAGCTCAGGGACACGACCGAGATGCGCGTTCTCGACTCCGGGACGGGCGCCACGTCGGCGATCAAGGGACCGGTCAAGAAGATCGAGATGCCGAAGATGCCCTGGGGGGGCTGAGGCCGCCCACCGTTGAGGCGGGGCGGGCGCGGCGCGGCCCGCCCCGCTCACTCATCCCCGGCCGAACCCGACCAGCAGCACGATCCCGGCCGTGACGACGACGATCCCCAGGAGCGCACGCGGGCGGATGCGCTCTCCACCGATCAGGAAGGCGAACGGGACGGAGAGGACGGGCGCCAGAGACGTGAGCGCCGCCGCGACCGCGAGCGGCGAGTGGGTCAGGCCGACGACGAAGAGGGCCGTGCCGCCCACGCTCTCGAGGAGGAAGAAGGGCCAGGACCGGCGCATCTCGGCGGCCGGGACGAGGAGCGGCGTCCCCCGGCCCCGGAAGAGGAGCCGGGCGAGCGGGATCAGCGCCACGGCGAAACCCATCCGGAACGTGTTCACGCCGGCGACCGGCAGGTCGGCGCCGCCCCGGGCGATGGCGAACGTGTTGAGCGCCCAGAAGAGGGACGTCGCCCCGGCGAGGAGGACGCCGGTGGCGTGCCCGGATCGGCGGGGCGCCCCGGCACCCTGACCGTCGTTCTCCGCCTCCGCTCCCCGCGCCCTCACGACGGTGACGACACCCGCCACGACGAGGACGACGCCGAGGAGCCCGGCGGGGGCGACGTCCTGCCCGAGGAAGGCCCAGCCGGCCGCCGCCGACCAGAGCGGGTACGTGGAGGCGATCGCGAGGGCCACCGGGACGCCGAGGAGCCTCGCGCTCGCGAGGAAGAACGCGTCGCCGACGACGTAGCTCCCGACGACGCTCACGAGGAGCCAGCCCGCCCGGCCAGGGGTCACGAGGCCGAGCCCGCCCTCCGCTCCCATCGCCAGCGCGGCGACGAGGAAGAAAGGGAACGAGAGGCTCGCCCGCATGAAGTTCACCGCCATCGGGCTCGAGACGCGCGCCGCGCGGGCGTAGACGTTTGCCGAGAGCGCCCAGAGCGCGGCCGACCCGAGGCAGGCGGCGGGGCCGAGGAGAGACGCGGTGCTCAGGGACGGCCGCCCGGGCTCCGGCGATCGGCAGCTGGCAGGCCGAGGACGACCCGGAGGAGCCTTTGGCCGGAGTCCACGTACCCATTCTCCCAGAACGAGGTGCTTTCAGCCCGGCGAGCAGACCGTCCGTCGAGTCGGGGCGGCCTACGTAGAATGCGCCGTGTGCGCCGGGTCTCTCTTCTCACTCCCCTGCGGGGCGCCGTGGCGATGGCGCTGCTCTTCGCACTGCCGGCGCCTCAGGTGGAGGCGCAGGGAATAGGCGCGCCGCCGCCGAGCCTGGAGCGCCTGCTCCAGGCCGCGCGCACCGGCGACGTCGCGGGCGTCGAACGCGCCCTGGCCAGCGGCGCGCCGATCGACGGCGGCGACCCGAAACGAGGCGAGACGGCCCTGATGCGCGCGGCGGCCTTCGGTCAGCGCGCGACGGTGCAAACCCTGCTGTCGGCGGGCGCGAATCCGATGGCGGAGTCAGCCGGCAAACGTACGGCGCTCCACGCGGCGGCCGAGGGCGGTGACGTCGACATCATCCGCGACCTTCTGGCGAAGGGGCTGCCCGTAGACGGCGGCGCCGATCGTGGGGACACGCCCCTGACGGTGGCCTGCGCCGCCCGCCAGCCGGCGGCCGTCGAGGCGCTGGTGGCCGCCGGCGCCCGGCACGAGGCCATGGGCAGCGACTGCGGCACGCTGGCCGACCTCATCGGCCGGTCGCTGGCGAACGACACCGGATCACGCGACCTGCCGGTCATCCGCGCGTTCATCCGTGCGGGGTCCGGCCTCGAGGTGGCCTCGCGCGTCTCGGGAACGCCCATCCAGGCCGTGCTCGCCTACTGCCACCAGCCGGATGCGCCCCAGATCGCGCGTCTGCTGATCGACGCCGGGGTCGACCTGGAGGTGAAGACCGCCGCGGGGCTGACCGTGAAGGACGAGGCCCGACGCCGCCTGCGGGGCGAGCCGCGCTGCGCGGCCACGGTGGCCGAGCTCGATCGATCGGGAAACCGCCGATGAACCGACACCGGGGACGCGGCTTCGGCACCATCGCCACCGTCGCCGCGGGCGTGTCCCTCCTGGTGCTCGTCGCGGTATTCGTCTGGTGGATCTCGGACGGCTCGGAGACGGAGTCGAGCTGTGACACCTGCGGTGCAGCCGAAGCCGGCGACCTGGCGGGCGTGCGGTCGGCGCTCGCCGCCAGGATCGACCCAGGCGAGCGGAGCGCGGAGGCCACCCGCGCGCTCGACCCGGCGCTCCATCAGCTGGAGATCGAGGGCGGCACGGAGGCGCGCGACATCGTGCTGGCCCTGCTCGACGCCGGCGCCGACCCGAATCAGTTCACGTCGATCGCCCGGGGTGGCCTCGGCGGACGTTCGGGCCGGCCCGGAAACACCGTGAGCGGAAGCGCGGGCGGCACCGCCTATGTCCTCTACGCCGCCGAGCGCGCAATCGGCCTCGGCGACACGGCGCTGCTCGACCGGTTCCTCGCCGCCGGGCTCGAAGTGACCGGCAAGCCCGGCGGGGCCACGTTGACCAGGGCCGCCGCCGAGGGCCAGCTGGCCGTGGTGCAGCGGCTCATCGCGCTGGGTGCCGACGTGAACCACCGGCACGACGACCTCGGCTCGCCGCTGGCGGCCGCGGTACACCGACGCCACCGCGACGTGGCGACGCTGCTCGATCAGCACGGCGCGCGCGAGTGGCAGTGACCGCTACGGGCCCCGCGGCGGGGCGAGCGGCCGGCCGCAGTCCCTGCAGAACCGGGCCGAGCTCTCGTGGCCTTCCGTCAGGCACTCGGGGCAGGCCCTCGTGCCCGCCCGCCTCGCCGCCACGGCCGACTCCACGATCTCGGCGGTGACGATGCCGGTCGGGACGGCGATGATGCTGTAGCCGAGGACCATGACGAGCGAGGCGAGCGTCTTGCCGACGAGGGTCTGGGGAACGACGTCGCCGTAACCGACCGTCGTCAGGGTCACGATGGCCCAGTAGACCCCCATCGGGATGCTGGTGAAGCCCCGCTCCTCCCCCTCGACCAGGTACATGCCCGCGCCGAGGATCGTGACGAGGATGAGGATCGTCCCGAGGAAGACGAGCACCTTGTGCCGGCTGTTTGCCAGCGCCCGCGTCAGGAGGTTCGCCTCGCCCAGGAAGCGGGCCAGCTTGAAGACGCGGAAGATGCGGAGCAGGCGCAGGCCCCGGATCACGAGGAGGGACTCGCTGCCGGGGACCAGCAGGCTCAGGTAGCTGGGGAGAATGGCGAGCAGGTCCACGAGTCCGAAGAAGCTGCGGGCGTATCGGGCCGGGTGGGGAACGCAGGCGAGGCGCGCCGCGTACTCGACCGTGAAGAGGACGGTGAAGACCCACTCCGCCACGTCGATCTCGCGGCCCCAGGCCTCGCGGACCGGGCGGACGCTCTCGGCCATGACGACGCTGACGCTGGCGACGATAGCCACGAGGAGCGCGACGTCGAATGCCTTCCCCGCCGGCGTCTCCGCCTCGAAGACGACGACCCGGAGCCGCTCGCGCCAGCCGGCGGGGCGAGAGGTCGCAGCGGGGCCGGCCCGTTCGCCGGAATCCACCGGCCGCGTCCTACCGGCGCTCCGCCCGCGTGCAGACGACGAGAGCGCCGATGACGCCCGGCACCCAGCCGGCGAGCGTCAGGAGGGAGACGAGGAGGATCGTCCCGCACCCCTTGTCGAGGACGGCGAGGGGCGGCAGGAAGATGCACAGGAGCGCGCGTCCGATGCCCATTCCCGTATTCTCTCCGACCGGGGCGCCGGCTGCCCCCCGCGGCCGTCCCGGCCCGCCCTTCCCGGAAAGGAGCCCACCGTGATCGACGAAACGCTGACCATGATCCCGGGTCCGACCCCGGTCCACGCCCGCGTCCTCGGCGCCCTGGCCCGCCCGACGACCTCCCACGTCGCGCCTTCCTTCGTCGCGGAGTTCCGCCAGGCGCTCTCCGGCTTCCGGTCGCTCTGCCGGAGCGAGGCGGCGCAGCCCTTCGTCGTCGCGGGCGGCGGCACGCTCGCGATGGAGATGGCGCTCGTGAACGTCGTCGCTCCGGGCGAGAAGGTCCTCGTCGTCTCGCACGGCTACTTCGGCGACCGCTTCGGCGACCTCGCCGCCGCGTTCGGGATCGAGGCCGACGTCCTGAAGTCGGAGTGGGGGAAGACCGTCCCGCCCGCCGAGGTCGCGAGCCGCCTCGCGAGCGGCTCCTACGCCGCCGTGACGGTGAGCCACGTCGACACCTCCACCGGGACGCTCGCGCCGGTCGAGGGGTATGTCGAGCTCCTCCGCGGCCGGCAAGAGATCTTCGTCCTCGACGGCGTCTGCGCGACGGGCGGCGTCGACGAGCGGTTCGACGAGTGGGGCGTCGACGTCCTCCTCACCGGGCCGCAGAAGGCGATCGGGGCCCCTCCCGGCCTCGCCCTCTGCCTCTTTTCGGAGCGCGCGATGGAACGCCGGAGGGCGCGCGCCTCCGTTCCGGCCTACTACGCCGACCTGATGCGCTGGCTCCCGGTCATGCAGGACCCGGGGAAGTACTTCTCGACCCCCTGCGTGAACGAGATCGTCGCCCTCGCCGAGGCGCTCCGGATCCTCCACGCCGAGGGCCTCGACGCTCGCTTCGCTCGCCACGCGCGGATCGCCCGCGCCTTCCGCGCCGGCCTCGACGCGCTCGGCCTCGCGCTCTTCACCGACGCCTCCTGCCGCGCCGCCACCCTCTCCGTCATCCTCCTCCCGGAAGGGGTCGCCGACGCCGACTTCCGCAGGGAGGTCGCCGCGCGCGGCGCCGTCCTCGCCGGTGGCCTCGGACCGATCGCGGGAAAGTCCTTCCGCCTCGGGCACATGGGGAACATCGGCCCGGCCGAGGTCGCCACGACGCTTCTCGCGATCGAGGGGGCCCTCGCCGCCCTCGGCGTCCCCGTCTCCCCCGGCGCCGCCCTCGCGGCCGCCGCTCGGCACTTCTGATCCCGGCACCCGCAGAGTGTAGAAGGTAGACCTGACCCCATTCCGGAATGGGGTCAGGTCTACCTTCTACACTCTGCGCGGCGGGCGTGCCTTCCAGCCCCCGTTTCGTGCAGACTCCCGCCGCACCGCAGCGGTTCAGGGAGACTGAACGGATCCGTCCGTGGCGGTGAGGTTTTCAGGGAGGGCCGAGCCGTGAGGAATGACGGAGCGAAGAAGGACCCCGATTCGACGACAGCCGACGCCGGAGGGCTTTCGCGGCGCGCTCTCGCGACGCCCGAGCCTTACGTCCGCCTTTTCTCGAGGCGCGTCCAGCAGGAGGGCGCGCTCGACCTGACGCAGGGGGACTACAAGAACGCCGACTTCGCGCCGCACCCGGAGGTGGTGAGAGCGGCGCAGCGGATCACCCGGAACACGGTCCACAGCTATGGGCCGGCCGTCGGTCGGATGGACGTGCGGGGCGAGGTGGCCGATTTCTTCAACAGGGACGGCCTCCTCGACTACCCCTCGTCGGAAGTGCGGTTCCTGCCGGACGAGGTCCTCTTCACTCCCGGCACCCGCTCGGGTCTCGCCATGGTCCTCGAGGTCCTCGGCGCGGACGGCTCGGGCGTCGTCGTGCCTCGGCCGAGCTGGGAGTACGACTGGTACGTCGAGCGGGCGGGCAAGAGGCTCGTCGAGCTGCCGACCTCGTCCCCGGAATTCCTCCCCGACCCGAAGGACCTCGAGCGCCTCCTCGCGAAGGGCGGAATCTCCTCGGTCATCCTGAACAACCCGCACAACCCGACGGGGCGGGTCTACCCGCGCGAGCTCGTCGAGGCGCTCGTGAGCGTCGCGGTGCGGCACCGCTGCTACGTCCTCTACGACTCGGTCTACCAGCGGCTCGACTACGTCGGCTGGTTCGTGAACCCGGCCTTCGCCGATCCCGCGTGGCGCGACCGGGTCGTGTCGCTGTCGGGCCTGTCGAAAATGGACATGTTCGGCGCCTCGACGGGCGCACGCGCCTGCTGGATGGTGATCTCCGACCAGATCCGCGCGGGCGGCGTGAAGGCGCGCGAGATCCTCGCGAACCTCTCCGCGTGGCTCGTGGCGACCCCATCGACGCTCGCGCAGGACTGGGCCCTCGCGGCGCTCCAGAGCCCGCTCGCCGCGTTGCGCCGCCCCTCGCCCTACATGCGCGAGCGGCGCGACTTCATGGCGAAGGCGGCCGACGAGCTGGCCCCGCTCGGCGTCGAGCGGACCGACTTCGGCGGGACGTTCTACGCTCCCCTCGCCTTCCCCGGACTCGTCGGCGAGCCGTTCGACCGGCTCCGCAACGGCGTGAGAGAGAAGGCCGTCGTGAAGGACTCCGTCGACGCCTTCGAGCTCCTCCTCTCGGGGGGCGTCGGGGGAATCCCGTTCGTCGCCTTCGCGGGGGCGGACGCGGCCCGCTACGGGACGTGGCAACGGCTCTCGTACGGCTCGAAGGACGTGAAGGAGCTGTCGGTCTTCATCGACCGCGTGAAGGCGCGCCTCGCGGCGCAGGGGCGGCTCGGGTCGAGCGCCGCCGCAACGGCCGGGGCCGCCGGCACCGCCTCGCTCGCGCCGCTCGACGCGGTCTGGGAGAGCGTCTGCACGATCGACGGCTACGACGCCCTCGACGGCCTCGACCCCGCCGCGTTCGCCGCCGCCCGGACGAAGTTCCTCGCCGACCCCCGCCACGAGACGCTCCGGCTCACGGGGACGAAGCACCCTGACTCGACCGCCCACCGCGCCGAGCAGCTCGACCGCGCGCTCCGGGCCGCCGCCGCGGGCGACCCCGCGCGCGCGCGCCTCGCCCTGAAGCACCTGGAGTGGAACCCGCTCGTCGATGCCCGCCTCGAGTACGAGGAGACGATCGCCGACCTCCTCGGGCCGTGCAGCGAGGTCCTCGTCGACTTCGAGGGGCGGCAGATCAGCCCCGAGTGGCTCGACCTGCCCGAGAAGGTCGTCCTCGCGCTCCTGCGCCACGGCGTCGTCCCGGGCGAGGACCGCCACCTCCTCTTCCGCATCCCGAACCCCTTCATCGAGCAGGACGAGGAGAAGATCGTCCGCATCCTCGCCTCCGTCGCCCGCGCGAACGCCCTCTTCCACCTCGCGTGCGAGAAGGCCGGCGTCACGCCGGCGCAGAACGCGTTCCCCGAGCTGACGGTCCCGCAGGTCAACTCGGTCGCCGAGATCGGGGCCGTGGTCAAGATCGGGACGCTCTACCGCTCCGCGGTCGCGGGCCTCTTCGCCGGCGACGGACACGGCGACGCCTTCCTCGCGCGCAGGGTCCCGGCAGAGCGCCGCGCGGCGATGATCGAGAAGATCTCCCGCGTCCGTCTCGTGCCGCTCTGCGAGAACGTGGGGGCCCTCGCGCGCCTCCCGGAGTTCCTCGAGGCGTTCTACGTCGCGCTCGAGCGCGGCCGGGGCCTCCCCGACCTCCCGACCGCCACGGTCTTCCGGACGAGGTGGGGTCGCGACGAGGCCGTCGTGCGGGTCTTCGTCGCCATGTCCGACACGGCCGAGCAGAGCGGGAAGATCGCGACGGACGCCGCCCTGACCCTCGCCCTGGCGGGGCGCGCGGAGGCCGAGCGGCGCCTCGCCGGGCTCGCCCGGGCCGCCGGCGAGCCCGCGCCCCGCGTGACCTTCCTCGTCGGCGCCGGGCGCGCCGGCTTCCGCGGCGGCTTCGACCCGGAGCACCCCGGCGTCGTCCGGCAGCTCGCGCGCGCCGACGGCGTCACGATGCAGGGGATCCGCGCCGACGACCCCGCGGCGGCCTCCCGCCTCGCGGCCGCGTTCCGGGCCGAGGTCGCCTCCCCTGCGCCCGCCCCCGTCGTCGGGGGCGCTGACCGCGAGGCGCTGGCGAAGCTCCTCGAGGCCGGCGTGAAGGCGCACACCGAGACCCTCCTCCGCATCGCGCCGCTCCTCGCCCCGTTCGGAGGGCTCGTCCCGCAGACCCGCGTCAGGATCCGCGCGACGGGCTCGGTCAACTACGGCCGGTCGATCCCGGTCTACCCCGAGGAGTGGGGCGGGGGCACGACCCTCCCCGACAACCGCGACCTGCGCGACGCCTGGCCGGAGGGGGTCACCCTGCCGCGGGCGATCGTCTACAACCTCGGCTGCACGACGCTCGGCCTGCCGGCCGTCACGAGCGACCTCTCCGTCCTCGACCGCCGCGCGGCCGTCCTTCTCGAGCGGCACCTGCCGGGCTACCGCGAGATCGTCGCGAGCGAGCTCCCCCACTTCGTGAAGGAGGCCGCCGGGCTCGTCTTCGGCAGGAAGCTCGCCGAGACGACGGCCCGCCGCTGCCTCCGGGCCGCCGCGGCGCTCTGGGTCGACGCGCGCAGCCGCGAGGACCTCGCCCTCCCGACCTCCCTTTTCGCGATGGAGTACCTCCGCTACCTCGCGGAGGACTCGGAGAGCTGGGACGAGACGAAGGAGCACGAGAGCCGGACGACGCGCGAGGAGGAGCTGATCCGAGAGACGTCGAGCGTCTCGTTCGCCCCGCTCTGCGCCGAGCGCCCCGGCGACCGCTGGCCGGTGCTCCAGGGTTTCGCCGACGCCGAGGACGCCACGCGGCTCCTTCTCGCCCGGGAGCTGACGCTCGAGGAGAAGCGGGAGCTCGTCGACCTCCGGATCGAGGGATGGCTCCGCTCGCTCCCCGACGCCCTGTCGCGCGAGCTCCGGCGGGAATGGTCGCGCCTGCGCGAGCTGGGCAAGGACGACCTGACGCTCGACGCGATCGAGAGGCTCGTCGCCCTCGAGAGGCTCCGCGGGAGCCGCGGGGCGTAGCCACGGTTATCCTTCCCGCCCGCGGGGGCCGCGGCGGAGGAGCAGCCGGCGTGCAGGAGACTTCGGGGAGATCAGAGGGGCGCCTCGCGCGGCTCGTGGAGCTCGCCGAGCGCCACCACAAGGCTTTCTGGACCCTCCACAGCCTCTGGGCGCTCGGCTGGGGGGCCGCCTTCGTCCTCCTCGGGGCCGAGCGCCCGCAGCTCCTCCGATGGGGTCTCGTCTCCGTCGGCGCGGTCTGGCTGACGAGCCTCGTCCTCCCCGTGTTCCTCGAGGGCCGGTGGGTCCCCGTTGCGCGCCGGGGGGCCGCCCGCTCCCTCGTCCTCTGGGGGCAGAAATGGCTGCTGCAGGGGCTCGCCTTCTTCCTCATTCCGCTCTACCACCGGAGCGCGACCTACCCGTCGCGCCAGATCCTATTCATGTCCGTCCTCGTCCTCGCCGCCCTCGCCGCGACGATCGACGTCGTCTACGACGAGGTGATCACGCGAAAGAGGCTTCTCCTCGGGCTGTTCCTCGCGTTCGTGGCGTTCGCCACGATGAACGTCACGCTCCCGATGGTCTGGCGCGTCGGGGGCCTCTGGAACCTCGCGGCGAGCGGGGCCCTCGCGACCGCCGTCTTCGTCTCGTTCGTCGCCGGTCGCGGGAACGGCCGGCCCGCGAGGGCCGCGCTCCGCGCGGCCCTCGGCGCGCTCTTCTTCCTCGTGGTCGTCACGCTCGGGCGGCCCTCCGTCCCGCCGGCCCCGCTCAGGCTCGCCTCCGTTCACTTCGGCACCTCGCTCGGAGCCGGGAGCCTCGACGTCGACCGGCCCCTCGACGCGCTGCGCCCGGCGGCTGCCGCCAGGGTCGTGGCCGTGGCCGCGATCCGGGCGCCGGCGGGGCTCGCGGAGGGTGTGCGCCACGTCTGGTCCGTGGACGGCCGCGTCGTCTTCGAAACCCGAATCATCGAGATCGCCGGCGGCCGGCAGCGCGGATTCCGGTCGTGGTCGGGCGTCACGCTCCGCGGCCTCCGCCCCGGACAGCGCGTCCGCCTCGACGTCGAGACGGCGCACGGTCAGCTCATCGGACGGGCCGAGATCCCGGTCCGGCTATGATTTCCGGGTGGACGCCTTCGTCTCCCGCGAGACCTTCGTCAGGGCCGGCCCGGAACGCGTCTTCGACGCCTTCACCGACATCCACGACGTCCTGGCCTGGCTCGCCGACGGCGCCGTCATCGGCCGGCACGAGGGCGGCAACTGGGGCCTCGGGTGGTACGCCGACGAGGAATCGGAGGAGGGCTACCAGGTCCTGGGCAGGATCGAGGTGTACGACCCGGGGCGCCGGCTCGTCGTCGGCGACCTGGCGTTCTCGACGCCGGAAGGCGACGACCTGGAGGGAATGCGCCTCTCGGTCGGTTTCGTCGCCGAGGACGGGGGAACCCGCGTGGCCGTGCGCCAGGAGGGTCTCGGCACCGGTCCCGGCTGGGACGGGTACGTGACCGGCATCGGGCCGGGCTGGGACCGCTCCCTCGCCGACCTCCGCCGCTGGCTGGAGGACGGGACGAAGCTCCCGGGGCGCTGACGATCGGGGTCAGTTCTACGTTCTACACTCTGCGGGGCCGCAGAACGTAGAATGTAGAACTGACCCCGATCTCCGTCAGACCTCGGCGATGGCCGCGCTGATGTCCTCGAGGCCCTGGTCGAGCCTCTCGAGATGCGTCCGGAACGAGAGGACGCAGATACGGAGGACGAACGAGCCGCCGAGGACCGTGCCCGACACGTGAATCCGCTGCCGCGCGTTCACCCGTTCGACCAGGTCGCGGTTCAGGCGGTTCAGCGCCTCGGCGTCGAGGCCCGGCCTCACGAGGCGGAAGGCCACGATCGAGAGCTGGGGCTCGGCGACGATCTCGATTCCGGGCATCGCCGCCAGCTCTCGCGTGGCGTGGAGCGCGAGGTCGAGCTTCTCGTCGAGGCTCTCGCGGAACGCCGCGAGGCCGTGGAGCCTCAGCGGAAGCCAGACGCGCAGGCCGCGGAACGCGCGGGAGAGCTCCGGCGAGATCTCGCAGTAGTCGACGAAGCCCGGGTCCTCCTGCATGTGCGGCAGGTAGTCGGCGCCGGCAGCGTGGGCCCGGCGCAGGACCGCCTCGTCGCGGACGAGGAGCGCCCCCGTGCCGTACGGCAGGAAGAGCCCCTTGTGCGGGTCGAGGACGACGGAGTCGGCCCTGTCGATCCCGGCCATCGCCGCCCGGCCGCGTGCGGTCAGCATGAAGAAGCCGCCGTAGGCCCCATCCACGTGGAACCAGAGCCGCTCCCGGGCGCAGAGGTCCGCGAGGGCGAAGAGGTCGTCCACGGCGCCGGTGTTCGTCGTCCCGGCGTTGCCGCAGACGAAGAACGGCGTGAGGCCGGCGGCGCGGTCCGCCGCGACCCGCTCGGCGAGGAGGTCGAGGCGGAGGCGGAAGCGCCCGTCGCAAGGGACCGACCGGACGTTCTCCGCCGGGAACCCGGCGAGGGAAGCCGCCTTCGTCACGGCGTGATGCGTCTGGTCGGAGACGTAGAGCGTCCCCGAGAGGAAGTCGGGAAGGAGCCGGTCGCGCCGCGCCGCGACGACCGCCGTGAACGAGGCGAGGGAGCCGCCCGTCGCGAGGTACCCGCCGCTCCCCTCGGGGAGACCGACGATCCCGCAGAGCCACCGCACGACGTTCGTCTCGAGCTGGACGAGCCCGGGTGCGGCCTGCCAGACGCCGACGTAGCGGTTCGTGACGCCGGAGAGGAGGTCGGCGACGGCCGAGGTCACGAGCCCGCCGCCGGGGATGTAGGCGAGGTAGCCCGGCCCGGCGGTGTTGAAGCTCTTCGGGACGGCGCGGTCGAAGAGGAGGTCGAGGAGGTCCCCCGCGGGCGTCGGTCCTTCGGGAGCGGCGACCTCGAAGAGGGCACGGGCGAGATCGGCCCCGCCGTCGACGTCCGCCGCCGGCTGCTCCGGGAGCGAGGCGACGTGGGCGACGAGGCGGTCGCGCGCCGCGTCGAGGAGGGCGCGCATCTCGCTCGCGGAAGGCTCGAGCGGAAGACCGGCGGGCAGGCTCGGATTCGGCATGCGGGCCGGCACGGTAGCACTCCCGGCCGGCCGGGTCCGAAGCGCAGAACGTAGAACGTAGACCAGACCCCCTCGTCCCCCGTGGTCGGGCATCGGAGCGCCCGACGCGCTCCGCGCCGACCGCCTCGGGCATGATGGCCGGCCGGGCGGGCGCCCGACGCCCTCCCGCTGGAGCGCGAGATGCCCGACGGAGCCTGGGTGAAGGAGCTGAAGGCCGCGATCACCGTCTGCGACCGCGACGGCGTGGCCCTCGAGATGAACGACCGCGCGGCGGAGACGCACGAGAAGGACGGAGGTCGCGCCCTGATCGGGAAGAGCCTCCTCGACTGCCATCCCGAGCGCGCGCGGGAGCTCTTCGAGGAGCTCCTCCGGACGGAGCGACTCAACGTCTACACGATCGAGAAGAACGGGGTGAAGAAGCTCATCTACCAGGCCCCGTGGTACGAGAACGGAGCGTTCCGGGGGATCGTCGAGCTCTCGCTCCCGATCCCGTGGGAGGTGCCCCACTTCGTGAGGGGCTGACCCGCGCGGCGCCTTGCCGACTCCCGTCGCCTTCGGGACGGGTCCCGTCCCCGCGTCTAGACTGGGGCCGCACGATCGCGGCGGCCCGACCCGGAGGACGACGACATGCCGAGAAAGACGGGTGCGATCCTCGCCGACGCCTTCCGGGACTTCGCCCGTTCCTGGAAGGAGCTCGCGGTCGCCGACGTCGCCTGGCGCATCGCCGCGTTCGCGGCGCTGACGCCCGGCACGCTCCTCCTCATGCGGTGGGCGGTGACGCGCAAGGGCGGCGGCGTGGTGGCCGACACCGAGATCGCGACCGCGCTCCTGACGACGCTGCCCGGGCTCGTCGTCCTCGTCTTCGGCGGCGCCGTCCTCGCCGGCATCACGGCCCTCGAGGCGGCCTGCCTCATGGCGATCGGGCTCGCCGCCGCCGAGGGGAAGCGGCTCGACGCGCGACGCGCGCTCCTCTTCGCCCTCTCGCGCGCGCCGCGCGTCGTCGCGCTCACGGCGCACGTGATCGTCAGGCTCGCCGCGGGCGCCCTCCCGTTCGCGGCCGGAGGCGTCTTCGCCTGGCTCGTCTTCCTCCGGGCGCACGACATCAACTTCTACCTCTCGAAGAAGCCCCCGGCCTTCTGGGCGGCCGCAGCCCTCGTCGGCCTCCTCGCGGCGGCCGCCGTGGTCCTCCTCCTGCGGGCCGCCGCCCGGTGGGCCTGGGCGCTGCCGCTCGTCCTCTTCGAGGGCGTCCTCCCGCGCCGGGCTCTCGGCGAGAGCCGTCGGCGCTCCACCGGGGACTCCCCCGTCATCCTCCTCGCGCTCGGCGCCTGGCTCGCCCTCGGCCTCGCCCTTCTCTCGGCCACGGCCTGGCTGCCGGCGGCCCTCGGCCGCGCCGTCGCGCCCCAGCTCGCCGGCTCTCTCGCCGGAATCGTGGCGTTCGTCGCCGGCCTGGCCGCGTTCTGGGGCCTCCTCGCGCTCGCGGCCGGGATCGTGAACGCCTCTCTCTTCTCGCTCGTCCTCCTCCGCCTCTACCTCGCGCTCGGAGAGCCGCAGGCGCCGCGAGTCCCGGGGGTCACGGCGGACGAGGCGCCCGAGGTCGCGCTCAGGACCCGCCGGCACCTCCTCGCTTCCGCGGCGGCCGTCGCCTTCCTCGCGGTCGTCGCCGTCACGCTCTTCGCCGCCGCTCCCGCGCGAACGAGCCGGCCCGTCGCCGTCATCGCTCACCGCGGCGCGTCGATCGAGGCCCCCGAGAACACCCTCGCCGCCTTCCGCCTCGCGATCGACCAGCGAACCGACCAGGTCGAGCTCGACGTCCAGGAGTCGCGGGACGGCGAGGTCGTCGTCGTCCACGACAGCGACCTGATGAAGCTCGGCGGCGACGCCACGAAGGTCTGGGACGCGGACGCCGCGCTCCTCCGATCGGTCGACGTCGGCAGCCGCACCGGGCCGCAGTTCGCTTCCGAGCGCGTCCCGACGCTCGCCGAGGCGCTCGCGACCTGCAAGGGGCGCGCGAAGGTGATCGTCGAGCTGAAGTCGTACGGGCACGCCGTGCGCCTCGAGGAGAGGGTCGTCGAGATCGTCGAGGCGGCCGGGATGGCGGGCGACTGCGCGTTCATGTCGCTCGACCACGCGATGGTGAGGAAGCTGAAGGAGCTCCGCCCGTCGTGGCGGGTCGGCGTCCTCGCCGCGAAGGCGATCGGCGACCTGACGAGGATCGGCGCCGACTTCGTCGCCGTCGAGAAGAAGATGGCGACGCGCCGCTTCGTGAGGATCGCGCACCGCGCCGGGCAGGAGGTCTACGTCTGGACGGTGGACGACCCGGCCTGGATGCTCGCCATGACGAGCCGCGGCGTCGACGGGCTCATCACGAACCGCCCCGCGCTCGCCCGCGCCGCGATCGCGCGCCGCGCGGAGATGAGCGAGGCGCAGCGCGTCCTGGTGGCGCTCCTCGTGAGGCTCGGCGCGCCGACGGAGCAGATCGCCGCGGACGTCGACCTCCGGCCGTAGCTGCACCGTGAAGGGAGGCCCCGTGCGTCGCACCCCCGCGCTCCTCCTCCTCCTCGCCGCCCTCTCGGCGACCTCGGCGCCCGCCGCCGAGCCCCACGCCCGGCTCGTCGCCCGGAGCGTCCTCCCGGCCTCCGCGTCCCGCGCCGGATCGCCCGCCTCGGGCGCGTTCCTCTCCGCCGCCGAGCGCGCGACCGCCGCCGCCAACGGCGTCCGCGGCCCGGCCGAGGGGGCCTACCTCCCGGCGCAGCCCGTGCAGGGCTTCTCGAGCATGGTGCCGGCGGCCCTCGGCACCTGGTGGGCCCTCGCCGACAACGGATTCGCCTGGAGGCCGAACTCCGCCGACTTCCAGCTCGCCGTCTACCGGGTCGACCCCCGGTGGAACGACCCGGCCGGCCCGCGCGTCGAGGAGACCGTCGTCCTCAGGGACCCGGACCGGAAGGTCCCCTGGACGATCGTCTGCGACCCGGGAAGGGGCACGTCGCTCCCCGCCTTCTCCTTCAACGCGCTCCCGCCCCCGCCCCCCGGCTGCGGCGCCATGCCGTCGGACCGCCTCCTGACCGGATTCGACTTCGACCCCGAGTCGCTCGTCGTCGCCCCCGACGGGACCTTCTGGGTGAGCGAGGAGTTCGGGCCGTCCCTCCTCCACGTCGCGCCCGACGGCCGCCTCCTCGAGCCGCCCGTCCCGTTCCCCGGCGTGAAGTCGCCTCAGAGCCCGACTCTCGACCTGTCGAACCGCGCTCGCCCCGAGCGCCCGAGCCTCGCCGCGAGCCGCGGCCCCGAGGGGCTCGCGATCAGCCCCGACGGCACGCGGCTCTGGGCGCTTCTCGAAGGGGCCGTGGCGGGAGACGACCCGCGCGACCTCAGGATCTACGTCTTCGACGTCGCGCGGCGGGCCTTCGAGCCCGCGTTCCTGCGGCTTCGCCTCGAGCTGCCGAGCCAGACGGTGAACCTCGCGGCGCTCGCCGACGCCTCCGGCGCCCGGGTCTTCGCCGACGCCTCCGCCCCGCCCGCCGGGCCCGTCTCGATCGGCGAGCTGAAGGCCGTGAGCGACCGCCAGCTCCTCGCGATCGAGAGGGACAACCACGGCGACGAGGCGACGGCCCCGCGGTTCAAGAAGGTCTACCTCCTCGACCTCGCCGCGGCCCGCGACGGGTACGTCGGCAAGACGCTCCTCCTCGACCTCCTCGCCATCCCCGACCCCGACGGCGTCGGCGGCGACGGCGACTTCTTCCGGCTCCCCTTCTACACGATCGAGTCCGTCCACGTCGTCGACCGGCAGACGCTCCTCGTCGCCTCCGACAACAACTTCCCGTTCTCGAACGGGCGCGCGCGCAGCCGGAGCGCCGACCGGATGGGGCCGCTCTCCGCCGACGCCACGGAGATGATCCTCGTGAGGCTCGGGACGCCGCTCGACGCCGATCCGAGGCTCTTCCCGGGCGGCGGGCGGTAGACGCGGCGCCGCGCGAAGCCGGCTCTCCGCCGGTCCGCGGGTGGCGCCGGTCCACGTCGCGGGAGGGTCGGTCGCCGGGACGAGGAACCGGCCCCCGAAGCTCCGCGGCCTTCGCGGACCCCTGCTATGGTGGCGGCCCACCGTACAAGGAGGTCATCATGCGGGCTCCCTTCGCGCTCCTCTCTCTTGCCGTCTTCGTCTCCGCGTGCGGCGGTCCGGGCGAGCCCGCCGGTCGGGCCAGTCCCGACCCGGCGGAGAAGGACGCTGCCCGCGCCGAGTCCCGGCGGCCCGCGCCGGCCCAGCCGGCGCGCGATCCCTGCGCGCCTCTCCGGGCGAAGATGGTCCGCCACGACACGGCGGGGACTCCGTTCGCCTTCACGTTCGAGATGCCGGAGGGCTTCACCGTGAAGGACATCTCGCAGGGGGAGATGGTCGGCGCCGACCTCACGTTCGACCTCGACGGCAAGGGGGGCGACGACTACGTCCTGCGGCTCGCCTACAGCACGAAGGTCCTCGAGAACCCGGAAGGGCTCGTGGAGGTCTGGCGGAAGCTCCCGATGACGGAAAAGGTCCTCGAGAAGGACGTCGATGGCCGGACGATGTACGTCCACCGCGCGAGCATCGGCGACTCTGCGGGATTCACCGTCCTCTTCCCCGCTCCCGGGAGTGCGACGGGGGCGCACTCCGTCCTCGGCGGGATGACGAGCACCCCGAAGCCCTGCCGCGCCGAGGGGGCCGAGGTCCTGGAACGGATCGTGATGAGCTACGAGCGCAACCCGCGCGTCAGCGAGATGCCGGCCCGATAGGGACCAGGGCGAGGGTCGGGTCTACGTTCTACGTTCTACGCTCTGCGCGGGCGCAGAGCGTAGAACGTAGACCCAACCCCCTTCAACTCCCGCCGTCAACTCTTCATCCGAGGGGGCCGACCTCGGACTCGACCTCGTCGAGGACGCGGCAGGAGCGGACGAGCTCCTTCATCCGGGTATGGTCGGGGTAGAGGGGACGGTCGACGTCGAGGTGGTCGACGACGCTCCTCACGACGCGGCGCGCGGCCGAGACGCCGCGTCCCGGCGAGAAGTCGCGGAAGTCGAGAGCCTGCGCGGCGGCCATCATCTCGATTCCCAGGATCCCGTACGCGTTGTCGAGGATCTGGCCGTTCTTGATGGCCGTGTTCATCCCCATCGAGACGAAGTCCTCCTGGTCGGCCGCAGCGGGGATCGACTGGATCGACGCCGGCATCGAAAGGATCCGCTGCTCGACGATGAGCGTGTCGGCGGTGTACTGGCTCAGCATGAGGCCGGAGAACATTCCCGCTCCCTTCGTGAGGAAGGCGGGGAGGCCGACGGAGAGCGCCGGGTGGTTGAGGCGGTTGAGCCGCCGCTCGGAGAGGACGGAGACCATCGTCACGGCGGCTCCGACCATGTCCATCGGGAGGGAGACGGGCGTCCCCTGGAAGTTCGCGCCGGTGAGGGTGAGCCGTTCCGCGGGGAGGAAGATCGGGTTGTCGCCGACGCCGTTCAGCTCGGTCTCGACCTGCGCGAGCGCGAAGGCGACCGCGTCGTGCGCGGCGCCGATGACCTGCGGCGTCGAGCGCATCGAGTAGGCGTCCTGGACCTTCGTCTTCAGCTTCCCCGTGAGGAGGTCGCTCCCGTCCACGCACCTCAGGATCGCCTTCGCCGAGCGGATCGCCCCGGCAAAGCCGCGCAGCTGGTGGAGCCGCACGTCGTAGGGCTTGAAGTTCGCGAAGAGGGCCTCGAGCGACATGGAACAGGCGATCTCGGCCTGCCTCAGCCACCGGTCGATGTCCCAGAGGTGGATCGCGCTCATCGCCGTCAGGAGGTTCGAGCCGTTGATCGTGGCGAGGCCGTCGCGCGCCCTCAGGCCGGGGACCTCGATTCCCGCCTTCTCCATCGCGACGCGCCCCGGCAGGCGCTCGCCCCGGTACGTCGCCTCCCCCTCCCCGAGGAGGAGGAGCGCGACCTGTGACATCGGGGCGAGGTCTCCGCAGGCGCCGACCGACCCCTTCTGGCAGACGACGGGCGTGACACCCTTGTTCAGCATCTCGACGAGCGTCTGAGTGATGACGGGGCGGCAGCCGGAGTTGCCGTGCGCGTGGACGTTGACGCGCCCCGCCATCGCGCCCCTCACGTACTCCTCCGGCGCCGGGTCCCCGATGCCGGCCGCGTGGTTGTAGATGAGGTAACGCTGGAAGTCCTTGACCTGCTCGTCGGTCAGGACGACCTCGGAGAACTCCCCGATCCCCGTGTTGACGCCGTACATGATCTCGTGGGCGTCGATCTTCTCCTCGAGGACGGCGCGGCAGGCGCGGATCCGTTCGAGGGCCTCCGGGGCGAGCTCGACCCTCTCGCCGTGCCGGGCGATGCGGACGAGATCCGGGACCGTCAAGGAGGAACCGTTCAGGACGATGGCCATGTGCCGACTCCCCTCGCTCCGGCAGGCTCGTCGCTCGCCGGGCCATCGGCCATTATGCGTCGCGGAAGGAAGCGAGGGCTCCGCAGCCGCTCGGACCGCCCGGCACGGGGGCTCTCAGCGCGCGGCGCCGAGGGCGAGGTCGTGCCGGGCGCTCCTGTAGTTCCCGAACTCGAACCGGATCTCGCGCCGGAATCCTAGGAGCATCCCGGCCGTCGCGGAGATCCCGATCTCCTCGCGGCACGGGGCCCAGGTGCCGGGCATCACCTCGCGCGTCTCGTAGACGAGACGGACCCCCTGGAGGTCGAGAAGGGCCCCTCCGAGGACTTTCACGGGCGTCGTCAGGCGCCCGTCGATCTTCCGGAGCTGGTGCTCGGCGACGTCGACCCAGGTCGTGCCGGAGAAGCTGTTCAGGACCCGGTCGCGGATCGTCTTCGAGACGAGCCCGGGCTTCGGCCGGAACTCGATGACCCAGGTCGGCCGCCCGTCGAGGAGCTCTTCCCCCACGATCCGGAACCGGAGCCGGTGATAGAGGTCCAGGAGCGGGACCCGGCCCGAGACGAGCTCCTCTTCGTCGGACCGGGCTCCGTCCGCCTCGATCGCCGCGCGCCGGCGCTTCGCGTCGTCCCGGCGGGACTTCTCCCTCTCCGCCTCCGTCGCCTCGCGCCCGTCCACCTCGAGCAGCTCGCGGCCGACGAGGCCCCGAGCGTCCATCACGACCGCGTAGCGCCTCCGGGTGAGCTTCTTCACGCCGCCCTTCGGGTCGAGGTCGGTCTCGACCTCGACCCGCTCGAGCGTGACCCTTCCGGCGCTCACCTCTCCCTCTCGCTGCCGCACCGCCGCCTCGAGGACGAGGGCATCCACGTCGATCCCGACGGCGGGAGCGGCGCCGGGAAAGAACGCGATCGCGGCCACCAGGACGAACGGGCGCCCGGCGCGGCGAAGCCTCACCCGCCGCCCCGCGTCATCCGCGCGCCACGGCCTCGGCGCCCGGACCGGCCGCCCCGGCGAGGCGCGGGGGGAGAAGCGGCCGGGGCCCTTCGAGCGGCTTCGGACGCGAAACGTAGGTGAGCGCGTTCTCTGCCTCCGCCTTCGCCCACCGGACGAGGCCGTGCGCGAGCATCACGAGGATCGAGCTCCTCACCGAGAAGCCGACGAAGCCCGGTCTCTTCCCGGCGTTGTGGTTCCCGTAGACGCCCAGTTCCTTCTTCCGCTTCGCGATCGAGATGAGCCTCCGCTGGTAGAAGCGCATCGGGACGAGGCCGATCTCGGCCCCGTCGCCGTAGTAGGGGGGCATGCCGATCCTCTCGGCCGACCAGCGGTAGACGGGCTTCACGGCCACGAGGTAGTAGAGCGCGGTGTCCATCAGGAACGCCGTCGTCATCGTGTCGTAGTCGCCCATCAGGTGGTACTTGTCGCGGTAGATCGCCTCGTAGAAGTACCGGAAGAAGCGGTCGTACCCCTTGTTGTGGACCGCGTACTCCTTCTCCATCTCTTCCGCCGGGGTCCCGCCGAGCGACTTCAGGATGAGGTTCACGCGCATGTGGACCGAGAAGCTCATCTGGTCGAGGCCGGGCGAGTAGAACGGGTCGAGGAAACCGCCCGCATCGCCGACGCAGGTCCAGCCCGGCCCGATGAACCGGTCGACGAAGTAGGGGAGGGTGCCGAGGTACCGGCAATCCCCTTCCACGGGCTCGGCGTGCTCGAGCATCTCGCGCGTCAGCGGGTTCGCGTCGAGAAAGCGCGTCAGCTTCTCGAGAGGCGTCGCCCCCTCGGGCTGGACGAGTCGGTTGTCCCAGACGAGGCCGACGCTCGTCTCCCCTCCCCGGAGCGGGATGAACCAGATCCAGTAGCCCCAGCCGGTGAAGTGGTTCGTGGCGAGCCGCCGCGCGGCGATGACGCCCCGGACGAACGGGTCTGCCGGGTCGGTCCCCACGACCTCCTTCCCGTCGAGGTCCTTCACGTTCCGGTAGCGGACCCAGATGGAAGAGGTCGGATGCCCCTCCACGGGCTTGACGCCGCCGCGCTTCCTCGCCAGGAGGGCCTGCCGGCCGGTGGCGTCGACGACCCATTTCGCGCGGACCGTGACCTTCGACCCGTCCCCCTTCTCGACGGTGACCGAGTTCCCGGCCTCCCCTTCGAGGGAGAAGTCGACGACCTTCGCGGGCCGCCAGACCTCCGACCCTTCCTCGGCTGCCACCTTCAGGACGTGCTCGTCGAGGACGGCGCGGTCGAGCTGGAAGCCCGGGGTCCGCGCGAGCTGCGTCGGCCCCACCTCTGACGCCTCGCGGAGGCGCGTGACCTTCTCGTTGTGGAACCAGTAGCGGAACGCCTGCTTCTGGAGATGCTCGCGGCTCAGATGGTCGTAGAGCTTCAGGACCCGGGTCAGGAAGTAGGCCGAGATCTCGACCGTCGACTCCCCGACCTTCCAGTCGAAGGCGTCCGACTTCTCGACGACGAGGACCCTGAGGCCGGGGCTGCGTCGCCGGAGAAGGATGGCGGTGGCGGCGCCGGCGAGGGCTCCGCCGATCACGACGACGTCGTACGACCCCGGATCACTGCCGGCGGCCCGCGGCGCATTGAGGACCTGTTCCGTCCCGATCATGTGGCGGATGATAGTGAAACGGGTCCGGAGGGCAAAAAGGTGCGGAACTCCCTCGCAATCAGTCGATTGCCCTCCAGGCTCACCGACGGGCTCGCCCTGTGTAGACTCGACGGCAGACAAGGAGGCCGACAATGAAGCGAACCCTTCTGGCCCTCCTCCTCGTCGCGGCGCTCCCGATGGCCGCGGAGGAGATCACCGTCGAAAAGGTCCTGTCCGCTCACGCCTTCGGCGCGCCGGTCGAGAGCATCCTCGCGCGAATCAACGACCCGGCGAATACGGTGCCCCCCATCCCCTCCGCCGACGTGGAGAAGCTCCGCGCGGCGATGGTGCCCGAGCCTGTCGTCTCGGCCCTTCTCGCGAAGGCGCCGCCGGTCGCGCCGGCCGGAACGGCGCACCAGCCCGACAACCCGAAGGCCATGGACCTCGTCAAGGCCGTCCAGGCCGGGACCTCCGAGAAGCTCATCGTCGACCAGATCATGCAGAACGGCGTGGTCCAGCGCCCCTCGCTGAACGACCTGATCTACTTCAAGGAGAACAAGGTCCCCGAGGGGATCATCCGCGCGCTCATGGAGGCCCCGCTCGTCGCCGCCGGCACCGCTCCTGGCTCGAAAGCCGCCCCGGCGATCCCGACGCAGATCGAGGTCGACGACCTCGTCCGCAAGACCGGGCTCTTCGCAAAGAGCCGACCGGGCAAGCTCGTCCTCACGGCCGAGAAGATCGAGTGGATCGACGGCCGCAACCAGAACGACAGCTTCGAGATGTTTCCGGCCGGCTTGAAGGCCGTTCATGCGGACTGCCTGGCCCGGCCCGACGGAAAGTTCTGCTACGAGGTCGAGCTCGAGATGGCCAAGGGCGGGAACTTCAGCTTCGTCGACGGCAAGAGCGACGTCGGGGGGAACGAGTCGATCAAAGCCCTTCTCGAGGCCGTGAAGACCTTCTACCCGAAGCTCCCGATCGTCGAGAAGGTCAAGTAGCCGCCTCGAAACGGCCGGCGACGTGCATGGCGGGGCGGTGCTAGCGTTCCGCCATGCGCTTTTCCTGCCTGACGCACCTCTCCTGCACGAAGTGCGACGCCGCGTACGAGCCGACGCGCCTCCTCAACGTCTGCCCGGCTCCCGGGTGCGGCGGCTCCCTTTTCGCCGCGTACGACCTCCCGTCGCTCTCGCGGGACGACGTCTCCGGGCGGGACCGGACGATCTGGCGATGGCACGAGCTGATGCCCGCGAGACGGCCGGAGGAGATCGTGACCCTCGGCGAGGGCGGCACGCCTCTCCTCCACGCCCCGAGGCTCGGCGCACGGCTCGGCATGGACGACGTCTGGGTCAAGGAAGAAGCCGGAAACCCCACCGGCTCGTTCAAGGCGCGCGGGCTCGGCGCCGCGATCACGATGGCGAAGGCGCTCGGCGCCCGGGCCGTCGCCCTGCCGACGGCGGGGAACGCCGGCGGCGCCGCGGCCGCCTACGCGGCGAAGGCCGGCCTTCGCTGCCACGTCTTCATGCCGCGCGACACGCCGAAGGTCTTCCGGATCGAGTGCGAGGCCTACGGGGCGCACGTCACGCTCGTCGACGGCCTGATCGACGACTGCGGCCGGATCGTCGCGCAGCGGAAGGAGGCCGAGGGCTGGTTCGACGTCTCGACGCTGAAGGAGCCGTACCGCGTCGAGGGGAAGAAGACGATGGGGTACGAGATCGCCGAGCAGCTCGGGTGGACGCTCCCCGACGTCGTGATCTACCCCACCGGCGGCGGTACGGGCCTCATCGGGATGTGGAAGGCGTGGGGCGAGATGGAGGGCCTGGGCTGGATCGGCCCGGCACGGCCCAGGATGGTCGCCGTCCAGGCGGAGGGCTGCGCCCCGATCCCGAGGGCGTTCGAGGCGGGCCACCCGGTTTCCGTCCGCTTTCCCGACGCGCACACGTACGCGAGCGGCCTGCGCGTCCCGAAGGCCTACGCCGACTGCCTGATCCTCGCGATCCTCCGCGAGTCGAAGGGGGAGGCGGTGACGGTGACCGATGAGGAGATGCGCCGGGGGGTCCTGGAGCTGGCCGGAAGCGAGGGCCTATTCGCCGCTCCCGAGGGGGGCGCCGCCTGGATCGCCGTCGAGAAGCTCCTCGAAGCCGGGAAGCTCGACCGGGGCGAGCGGGTCGTCGTCTTCGACACCGGAACGGGCTACAAGTACGTCGAGTAGGGGGGGCTCCGGAGGGCCCTTCCCTCCCTTCAGGCACGAAATCCGGATTCGTGCTACCGTACCCTTGGCTTATTCGCCTCTCTCTCCGCCTCCTGATTCTCCGAGCTTCGGGCAGACGGCGCGGCAAAGCTGACGAGCAGGCCCCGTCCCCCGCACGCTTCTTTTCAACCCCTCTCGCAACCTGTTCGTCCCCGGACGATCGAGACAAAGCAAGGACTCCCGATGAAGCTCTACGTTGGAAACCTCTCCTACACCACGAACGACTCCACCCTCAACGACCTCTTCTCGCCGTTCGGCCAGGTCGAGTCGGCCCGCGTCATCACCGACCGCGACAGCGGCACCTCGAAGGGCTTCGGCTTCGTCGAGATGTCGAACGCCGACGCCCAGAAGGCGATGGGCGCGCTCAACGGCCGCGAGATCGACGGCCGCTCCATCCGCGTGAACGAAGCCAAGCCGCAGGAGAACCGCGGCGGCGGCGGCGGCGGACGCGGCCGCTGGTAGTCCGTCCGGAAAGGACAGGCCCCTGAAGCCGTCTGCGGGAACCCGGGCCCGGCCCGGGTTCCCGCATTTCGTTTCCGGGGGCTGGAAGGCGACGGAACATGGAAGCCGGCATCTGGATCCTCCTCGCCGTCGCGCTCGCGTACGGCACTCTCCGATTCTCGAGATCCCGCGCCGCCCGGAAGACCGAACGCCAGACCCGGGACGACAAGCGCGCGAAGCTCGCGCGCGACGACGCCCGGGCCATCCAGCGGACGCTCGACGGCCGGCGCTGAAGGGGCCGGGCGACCGGCCCCCGGGCGATGCCCGCGCCGCGGCTACGTCATCCGGAGGAGGGACCCCTTTTTCCTCTCGTAGGCCTCCCCGAGGCCGAGCGCGAGCGCCACGTCGCAGAGGCGCAGCGCTTCCTCGAACTCGCCGCGGTCGCTCCGGAGGGCGATGCCGCGCTCGAGGAAGCGGAGGCCCGCGACCTCCCTGGTGAACCGGCGCCCCAGGTCCTTCCGCGCGACGTCGAGGTAGCCCTCAGCGGTCCCGAGCGCCTCGAGCGCCGCCTCTTCGTCCTCGGCTTCGGCCGCGAGCAGGGCGTACGCGAAGAACTTCACGCCGTTCGGCATGGAGTCGGACGACTCGATCGCCCGCGCGACGTACTTCCCCCCCTCGTTGCGCAGCGACGCCTCGCGGTGACCCGACAGCAGGTCGTCGAGGCGCTCCTCGGGGCTCTTGCGGCAGGGCTCGATCCGTTTCGCCATGGGCCGAAGGGTACGGGAGAACCGGCACGCCGGCGAGCCGGGAAGGGCCCGGGGATCCCGTCAGAGAGGCGCCGGTTGCGTCCTGCCGGCCGCCTGGAGGCTCGTCACCGCCATTACGTCGATCACGTCGTCCACGGCGCAGCCGCGCGAAAGGTCGTTCACCGGCCGCTCGAAGCCCGAGAGGATCGGCCCGATCGCCCTCGCCCCTGCGAGCCGCTCGACCAGCTTGTAGGCGATGTTCCCCGAGTCGAGGTCGGGGAAGACGAGGACGTTCGCGCGACCCGCGACGGGGCTTCCCGGGGCCTTTCCCCGGGCCACCTCCGCGAGGAGCGCCGCGTCGGCCTGCAGCTCTCCGTCGACGGCCAGGTCCGGGGCGCGCCTCTTCACCTCGGCGAGGGCCCTGACGACCTTCTCGACCCGCTCGTGCCTCGCGCTCCCATGGGTGGAGAAGGAGAGGAGCGCGACGCGCGGCGTCAGGCCGCAGACCTCCTGCGCCAGTCTCGCTCCCGCGATGGCGATCTGCGCGAGGAGCGGCGGGGAGGGGTCTGGGTTCAGGGCGCAGTCGGTGAAGACGAGGGCGCCGTCCGGGGCCGCCTCGAGGCCCTCCCGGCACGCCATGACGAAGGCGCTCGACACCGGCCCCAGCCCGGGGCGCGGCCGGCGCACGCGGAGGGCGGGGTCGAGGGTGGACGCCGTGGACGTGCGGGCGCCCGCGACGAGGCCGTCGGCCTCGCCCGCCTCGAGGAGCATCGTCCCGAAGACGAGAGAGTCGGCGAGGAGGTCGTACGCCTCGGCTTCCGACGGGGCGGCGGAGCCGCGCGCCTGGCGCCAGAGTTCCGCGAGGCGCCTTCGCCGCGGGTCGGTCCGCGGGTCGGCGCAGGCGACTCCCGCGAGGGAGAGTCCGGCCTCCCGCGCGGCGGCCTCGATCCGGACGGGATCCCCGAGGAGCGTCGGCAGGGCGACGCCGAGCCGCAGGGCCTCCACGGCCCCGCGAAGGACGCGTCCCTCGTCGCCCTCGGGGAGAACGACGCGCGCGGGCTTCGAGCGAGCCCGCTCGCGGAGACGTTCGACGATTCCCAAGGGGTGCGGCATCTCGGGATCGAGGATACGGGACCCGTGGACCTCCCGCTCTGGTTACACTCCCCGCTTCACATGAGGATGATGACCCGATTCCGCATCGCTCCCCTCCTTCTCGTCCTGACCCAGCTGGCCTGCGCGCCCGCCGTCGCCCCGCGAACGGCCGCGTCGGCCGGCGAGGTCGCTGCCCCCCGCGCCGTCCCCACCGAGGAGCTCCACTGGGTCCGCGCCTCCGCGGAGTACCGGGCCGTCACCATCCAGACGTTCCGCGCCGCGCTCCGCGCCGCCGCGGAGGCGAGCGTCGGGCGTCCCGCGTACAGCTGGGCCGTCTGCGTCGACGCCGACGAGACGCTCATCGACAACTCGGGCTACGAGCTCGAGCTGCAGCGGGCGGGCCGGGTCCATACCGACGAGGCCTGGGTGGACTGGGTGAGGAGGAGGGAGCGAACCGCGGTCCCGGGGGCGAGGGCGTTTCTCGAAGGGGTCCGCAGGCTCGGCGGCCGCGTCGCCGTCGTGACGAACACGCAGCAGTCGCTCTGCACCGACGTCGCCGCGAACCTCGACGCCCTCGGACTCCCTCACGACGTCCTCGTCTGCCGCCCGGACGGCGCAGAGGACCGGAAGGAAGGACGCTTCGACAGCGTGGTGAACGGTACCGCCGCCCCGGCCGTCGGACCGGTCGAGGTCCTCGTCTGGGTCGGAGACAACATCCAGGACTTCCCCGGCCGGAGCCAGACCCTTCGCGACGAGGACGAGTCCGCGTTCGCCGAGTTCGGCGTCCGCTACTTCGCGCTCCCGAACCCGATCTACGGGACGTGGGAGAAGAACGAGCCGCGATAGGCGGAGCCGACGGCCCTCGCGACCGGGGCGTCCTCAGCGGCCGGTCGACGGCGCCGCGAAGACGGGCTCCCCGTCGCGTTCGAGGATCCTGAGGAACGCCGGGACGACCGCCGGGTCGAACTGCGTCCCGCCCCCCTCGCGAAGGTACTCCTTGACCTTCGCGGCCGGCCAGCCGGCCCGGTACGTCCGGTCGTAGCGCAGGGCGTCCCAGACGTCGACGACGGCGAAGAGCCGCGCCGCGAGGGGGATCTCCTCGCCCCGCAGGCCCCGCGGGTATCCGGCCCCGTCCCAACGCTCGTGGTGGCAGTACGGGATGTCGAGGGCGGGCCGGAGGAAGTCGACGCCTCCGAGCATCTGCCAGGCGTGCTCCGGGTGGCGGCGCATGAGAGCCTGCTCCTCCTCGTTCAGCTCTCCCGGCTTGCAGAGCACCGAATCGGGCAGCGCCATCTTCCCGACGTCGTGGAGGAGGGCGCCCCGGCGGATGTGGACGAGCCTTTCGCCGCAGACGCCAAAGTCCTCGGCGAGCCGCACCGTCAGGCCGACGACCCGCCGGCTGTGTCCCTCGGTCTCGCCGTCACGCAAGTCGAGGGCGCGGATCCAGCCCTCGAGCGTCGCCTCGTAGGCCCGCAGGATCTCCTCGGCGCTCCGGACCGCCGCCGCTTCATACGAAGCGATCCTGGCCGCGTCCTCCGCACGGCGCCCCGCCGAATTCGATGCTCGTCTTTCTGCCAAGGCACCCCCGCCGCGCGCGGACCCTAGCGGAGTGGCGTAGCGGGGGTCAAGAAACCCCTGCGCAGGAGCCCCGCCCCCGGGAACCCCTGCCCCCGGACGGCGCCCACGGGCGGCTGTCACGGACGGCTCGGCCCGGGCCGGACTCTCGATTAGACTCCGTCGCAGCTTCTGGAGGAATTGGCCCGATGACGCTCCTGACGAAGTTCAACCTCGCCCTGATCGCGGTGTTCGCGCTGGCCCTCGTCCCCGCGGGCTGGATCGCGAACGACCTCCTCCAGCGGAGCGCGCGCACCCAGGTGATCGAGAACGCCCGGATCATGATGGAGACCGCCCTCGCCGTCCGGACCTACACGATCCAGCAGATCCAGCCGCTTCTCGCCCCTCAGCTGGAGACGACGTTTCTGCCCCAGTCGGTCCCGGCCTACTCGGCGACCGAGATCTTCAGCGCGCTACGGAAGACGAACCCCGAGTACTCGTACAAGGAGGCGACGCTGAACCCGACGAACCCCCGGAACCGGACCGTCGACTGGGAGGCGGACCTCGTCCAGGCCTTCCGCAACGACGAGGCGAAGGCGGAGATCATCGGCGAGCGGGAGACGCCCCAGGGAAGGGCCCTCTTCCTCTCGCACCCGATCCGGATCCGGGACGAGAAGTGCCTCGCCTGCCACACGACGCCGGACGTCGCACCCGCCTCGCAGGTGAGGGCCTACGGCCCCAACAACGGCTACGGCTGGAAGCTGAACGAGATCATCGGCGCCCAGATCGTCTCCGTCCCGACGTCCCTCCCGGTGAAGATGGCGAGCCAGGCCTTCCGGACCCTGCTCCTGACGCTGGTCGGCGTCTTCGCGCTCACGCTCCTCATCCTCAACCTCCTCCTCCGGTTCGTCGTCATCCGCCCGCTCCGCGAGCTCTCGGCCATGGCCGACCAGGTGAGCCTCGGCAACATGGACGTCGCCGAGGTGAAGGTGGCGGGCAGCGACGAGGTCGCCCAGCTCGCCTCCTCCTTCGGCAGGATGAAGATCAGCCTCCGCAAGGCGCTCGCGATGCTGGAGCAGGAGTAGCGGGGAAGGCGCCGGGGGATGTCCAGCGTCGAGGTGGGCCCCGGCCGGACGTTCGGCGCCTACGAGGTCCTGGAGGAGCTCGGGAGGGGCGGCATGGGGCGCGTCTTCCGCGCGCGGCACGTCACGCTCGAGAGGGAGGTCGCCCTTAAGCTCCTCGCCGAGCAGTTCTCCGAGGACGAGTTCTACGTGCAGCGGTTCCTGAAGGAGGCCCGCGCGGCCGCACGCCTGAACCACCCCGGGATCGTCCAGATCTACGACTTCGGCCAGGTCGGCTCCCACTGGTACCTCGCGATGGAGCTCGTCGAGGGGCGGTCCCTCGCCCACTTCCTGAAGACGTGGGGCCGCTTCTCCGAGCTGAACGCCGTCGTCCTCGCCCGGCAGACGCTCACGGCCCTCGGGGTGGCGCACGCCGCGGGGATCGTTCACCGCGACATCAAGCCCGACAACGTGATCCTCGCGAAGAAGGGGGTCGTCAAGCTCGTCGACCTCGGCCTCGCCAAGAAGATCGACGACCCCGGGGCCTCCTCCACGGGCTTCGCGGCGGGAACGCCCTACTACATATCGCCCGAGCAGATCGAGGGGCGCTCGGACGTCGACGGCCGGGCGGACCTCTACTCCCTCGGCGCCACGCTCTTCCAGCTCGTGACGGGCCAGGTCCCGTTTCCCGGCCCCTCCAGCGCCGTCATCATGTCTCGCCACCTGAACGAGAGGCCGCCAGACCCCCGGGAGCTCACGCCCGAGCTGAGCGAGGGCTTCTGCGTCGCGGTCCTCCGGCTCATGGCCCGCGAGAGGGAGCGCCGGCCGCAGAGCGCCGAGGAGGCGGAGAGGGAGTTCGCGGCGCTCCAGGCCGGGACCGTCCGGACGACGCCTCCGGCCCCCGGCGGCCCGGCGCCGAAGCCCGCAGCCGACCCCGGTTCCTCCGCGTTCGAGACGGCCATTTCCAACGCCCTGGAGTCCCCGGCGGCGGTCCCCTGGCCCCGCAGGGCTGCTCTGCCGCCCGAGCTCGCGACACCCCCGCCTCCGGGAGTCGCGGCCCTTCCCGACTGCCCCGCCGCATCCGGGATCGCCGACTGGGACCCTGACGTCTACCGGCGGGTGGAGGAGCGTCTCGCGGTCCGGGTCGGGCCCCTGGCGCGCGTCCTCGTCCGCAAGGCGGCGAGAGAGCGCCTGGATTTCGAGGGGCTCTGCCGCCGCCTGGCAGAGCAGATTCCCGACGAGGGAGAGCGCCCGGCGTTCCTCCGGGAGGTCCTCTCGGGACCCGTCTCCTCCCGACCGTCGGGCGGCGGGAGCGGCCCGGCGGCCGCCGCCGACCGGGTGACGCCGGCGCCGCGGCCCGCCTCACCGCAGGCGGCGAGCGGCGCCTCGTCTGGCCCTTCGGCCTTCCCGCCCGCGCTGCTCGTGGCCGCCGAGCAGCGGCTCGCCGCCGAGATCGGCCCGCTCGCCCGGGTCCTCGTGAGGAAGGAGTCGAAGCGCCAGGCGACGTGGGGCGCGCTCGTCGAGGCGCTCGCCGCGCAGGTCCCGGAAGAGGCCGGGCGCCGGCGCCTCCGCGAGGCCCTCGGCCCGCTGGGGGTTTGACGCGCCGCCGAAACGGCTCCAGACTGCCGCAAACACTCCCCCGGGGCCGCCCCGGCGCCGTCCAGAGAGCCGGGAGAGGGGACGAGAATGCCGACGATCAGCACCAGGAAGTTCATCGCGCTCCGGAAGCTGACCCGCACCCTCGCGGAGACGCTCCGGTCCGACCTGCGCTCGACGCTCATCACGATCGAGCCGCTGCTGCGCCCCCGGACCATGTTCGGCGAGCACGTGCAGGGCCACGGCAAGGAGCTCGTCAAGGGGGCCGACCGGGCCTTCAAGGACCTCGCCGCCGACTTCGCCGAGGTCGCCGGGAGCAAGCCGTTCCACATCCCGAAGGAGCTGAAGTCGCCGTTCGAGGTGATGAGCGCGTCCCTCGAGATGCAGCCGGTGGAGTATTCGTTCACGGCGCGGAGCGACCGCGACAGCAAGACCGTGAAGATCACCTCGCCGCTGAAGTGGGTCGTCAACTACCGGGACTACGGCCTCGAGGACTTGAAGCGGGTCCTGGCCGACCGGAACCGGACCGAGGAGCAGCTCCGCCGGTTCGTCGTCCACTTCCTCCTCGTGGAGCACGTCTTCACCCGGCAGCCAGGCATCAAGGACATGCTCGCCTCCCTCCGCTTCCCGCCCGTCGTCGAACGGCGCCCGGAGTTCGGCGGCCTGCCCATCACCTGCATCACGACGGCGGTCTCGACCTACCGGCCCGACGACGAGGTGATCATCGAGACGACCGAGATCTCGGGCAGCGAGGAGTTCGAGGAGTTCGTGAGGGTGTCCGACGTCACGAACCTGAAGGACGCCTATCGCGACAAGCTCGTCGAGCTCGTGAAGGCGCAGGACCCGGAGCTCCTGGACGAGTCCTAGGCGCGGTTCCCCGCCGCCGCGCGCCGCCCCGTCGGGCGGCGCGGGCCGGCGGAGCGGTCAGGTCTTCCGCCGGAGCCAGAGCCCCCCGCCGCGGCTGCGCTGCCACTGGGGGAGCTCCTTGACGATGGCCGAACGGTGGGCCGTCTCGAGGAAGCTCGCGAAGATGGCGATCTCCCACGCCGCGTTGTTGAGGAGGAACGCCCGCCAGAGGTAGGCCTCGTTCCAGGCCCGCCCCTCCGCCACCCAGGCGCTCGGGTACTCGAACGGCCAGTAGACGCCGGAGGGGTGGACGTGGATCCCCCCCTTCAGCCGCGGGAGGACCCGGAAGAGGAGGTGGTTCAGGTCGCTGCCCGTTTTCGAGACGTGGGTCGTCTCCACACACAGGACGTCTCCCGACGCCAGGGACGTGAACGTGTCGAAAGGGACCTCGTGGACCCGGGCGGGAAGGAGGCGGACCTTCTCCTCCTCCTCCTTCTTGAGGAGAGGGCGGAGCTTCTCCGCCTCCGGGTCGACGACCGTGATGGAGATCGTCCGGCCGAAGACGTGCTCGTTCAGGTCGAGGAGGGCGGGGACGAAAGGCCCCGCCCCGGCGCAGACGATGCGGCGCGGCCGCAGCTTGCGGAGGAAGGCGTGGAGGAGGGCCATGTCGGCCCAGCCGAAAGCGGGGTCGTCGGCGGAGCTGCGCCGCCCGTCCCCGTTCTGGGGGAAGGGGGGCTCGGCCCCCCAGCGCTTCATCTCGCGGATGATCGTCAGCTGCTCCTCGACGAGCGTGTCGATGCCCGGAAGCTCCTCGGGCGGCTTGCCGAAGAGCTCGCTCTCGCGGCGCCTCACGTCGTCGAGGTCGGGAATCGGGGAGCGCGGGTCGCCGGGCGGGACCCAGAGCTTCTTCGTCGTCTCCCGCGCTTCCGCGAGGTCGCCGCGCTGGCCGGCGACGGTCTTTCGGAGCTCCTCGCGCTCGGCCTCCAGCGCCAGGATGTACCGGTGGATGTCCTTCAGGATCGGGAGCTGTCGCCCCACCTTCTTCAGGAAGCGGATCAACGGGACCTCCTTGCTGCGTGGAGGCAAGTCTATCCCGCCCCGCCTATACTCGATCCCACGAAACGCCGAGGAGGTCTCCCCCGATGTCGAAGCCGTTCTCCTTCGGTTCGATCGACGTCCGCCTCGAGGCCGAAGCCGAGCCCCGGCCCGCCCGGGCCGAGGAAGGCGCACCCTTCCGGATTCTCGTGGCCGCCGACTTCAGCGGGCGCGCGGCCCGCGGCCTCGTCGAGACCGGGGCCGCTCTCGGCGAGAGGAAGGCGTTCCGCGTCGACCTCGACTCGCTCGACGCCACGATCGCGCGCCTCGAGCCGCAGGTCCGCCTGCGCGACGGCGACGTGATCCGGCTGCGCGAGCTGGACGACTTCCTCCCCGACACCCTCTTCGCGCGCATCCCCCGGTTCGGGGCGTTGAAGGAAGCCGCCGCGGCAGACGCGAGACGCCGGACGACGAGCCGTCCCGCCGCGGGCCTCCTCGACCGGATCCTGGACGGCGCGCCGCGGGAGGAGGAGCCCCTCGCGGAGGGCGGCCCCGACGGGCCGACCGAGCTGATGCGGACGGTCCTCGGGAATGGCGGGTTCCGGACGCTCGAGGCCGCGTGGCGCGGCATCGACTTCCTCGTCCGGAGGCTGGACGTCGACGGCCCCCTCACGCTCCACCTCCTCGACGTCTCGCCCGAGGAGCTGCGTGCCGACCTCCTCGCGGGGGACGACCTTTCGAAGTCGGGCCTCCACCGCCTCCTCGTCGAGAAGACCGTCGGGACCCCCGGCGCTCACCCCTGGGCCGCCCTCGTCGTCCTCGGCTCGTTCGGCCCATCCCGAGAGGACGCCGAGGCCCTCGGGCGCCTCGCGAAGCTCGCGGCGAAGGCGGGAACGGCGATCCTCGCCGGGGCCGAGCCGGGGCTCGTCGGCTGCGCCTCGCTCGCCGAGACACCCGACCCGGACGACTGGACCGAGCCGTCGGGCTCGGGCGCCGAAGCCTGGACCGCGCTGCGGAGGCTTCCCGAGGCCCGCTACGTGGGCCTCGCCCTGCCGCGCCTCCTCCTCCGGCTCCCGTACGGGAAGGAGACGAACGCGGTCGAAGCGTTCGACTTCGAGGAGCTCTCCTCGCCGCCGGCGCACGAGGAGTACCTCTGGGGAAACCCGGCCCTGGCGCTCGCCCTCCTCCTCGGCGAGGCGTTCCTCGAGGACGGCTGGGGGCTGCGCCCCGGCTCGGCACAGGAGATCTCCGGCCTCCCCTTCGCCCTCGTGGAGGAGGACGGCGAGAAGCACGCCGTGCCGTGCGCCGAGACGCTCTTCACCGTCCGCTCGATGCAGGCCGTCACGGCGAAGGGGCTGATGCCGCTCCTGACGATGAAGGGGACCGACACCGTGCGCCTCGCGACGTTCCAGTCGATCTCCGAGGAGGACGCGGAGCTGGCCGGCCGCTGGGGCTGAGGGGGCGCGGCGCCCCCGGCGCTCACGGGAGGAGAGACCTGAGGAAGGTCCAGGTCTTGTCGAGGAGCGAGGGCCCGGAGAGGTCGCGGGTCTGGCTCGCGAGGAGGCGCCAGTAGTCGATCTCCTGCGGGTGCTCGACGAGGGTCGTCATCGTCACGAGGAACCAGTAGCGGTGGCAGAGCCGTGACTCGTACGAATACTGCCAGTCCTCCACCTGGGAAGACTCGAGGACCCGCTCCAGCTCCGATCGGCCGCGCATCTCCGCAGCCTCCCCCGCGGGCTCGTACCCCGTCGGCTCGTCGGGACCGGCGACGTAGAGGACCCGGAACGGCTCGAACTCCTTCAGCGCGAACTGCGCCTCGTCGGCCGTCTTCGAGACCTTGCAGCGGAGCTCGACGAGAGCGCCGGAGAAGGGCCGCTCGAAGCGGGAGACGACGCTGCCGGAGGTCTTGCGCGCGTCGAAGCCCCGCTCCGTGCCCAGCCGCGTCACGAGGTCGGCCATGAGCTCCTTGACCCTCAAGCCCGTCGAGAGCCAGTCCCAGAACGCAACTGCGTTGTAGAGAGCGTCGACTCCGGCGGAGAGGGTGGGGTTGGGGTCGTCGTAGGAGGCGCCGACGCCGATCGGCCCGCCGCCGACCGAGCTGCCCGACGGGCGGAAGGCGCTGCTGCCCGGCAGGGGCACCGTGGAGGGAGGGCGGAAGGGGCTCGCGCCCGGCTTCGTCACCGCCTCGCCTCCGGCCAGGGGGGGACGAGCTTCGTCTCGCCCGGCTTCATGCCTCCGATGTGGTCGAGGACGGCGCGGTATCGCGGGTGGTCCTTCGTGTAGACGCGCCGCGCGTCGCCCCTGCGGCCCGTTGCGTCCTCGGCGCGCAGGTCCAGGACGAGGGTCCCGTCGTCGAGCATCCGGGCGGCACCGATGCTCGCGGGGAGTGGTGTCGGCCGTCTCTCGGTCATGGTCCGCCTCCTGTCGCACCCGTCGCCGCGGGCGCCGCCGCGGGGGGCGCTCCCGGCGGGTTGTTCCGCCAGAAGTTGTCGAGGTTCGTCGTCCCGCCGCCACCGCCATAGTAGCGGGCCCCGCTCTCGGCCCAGGTCTCCTCCTGGCCGGCCGACCCCGTCTGCGTCTCGTAGGTGCCGAGGTTCGGGAGGTCGGCGGTGCGTGCGGTGTTGAAGTCGGTGCCCGTGGAGCGAGCCGTTCCCCCGCGGTTGTGGTCCACGGCGTGCAGCGCCTCGTGGACGGTCATGTTGGCCGAGCCGTGGCCTTCGCCCGTCACCGGGACGTGCGCGCCCGCGGGAGTGCCGTGGCCGCGCGTCGCGATGACGACCTCGTTCGTGTTCGGGTCGTACATGCCGGGAACGATGTCCCAGGTGTCGGCGGGGTCCCATCCCCTCGGGTGGTCGCCGCTGAGCTGCGTCGCGTAGTCCGTTACCGAGCCCCGGCAGGCGATGACCTTCGTCCCGTCCGCCTTCATCTGCTCGAGCGTCTCCTTCGGGAGCTTCGCGAGCTCCCGGGCGACGAGCTCCCTGTCGGCGTCGTCCCCGCTCCCGCCCTTCTGCGTCAGCTCGCGCGCGAGCTTCAGCCGCTCCTCCTCGGCCTTCTTCGCCTCCTCCTCGAGCTTCTCGACCTCCGAGGCGACGCAGGAGACACAGGGGTCGGCGACGTCGCCCTCCGTTTCCCCCTCGGCCTTCTCCTGCTCCTCGGCCTTCTTCTTCTCCTCCGCGTACTCCTCCTTCTTCTTCGCGAACTCCTTCTTGTCCTTCTCCAGCTTCTTTGCCGCCGCGTCGCGGGCGTCCTTCGCCTTCTTGTAGCGGGCCCTGTCTTCGGGCGAAAGGTCGCTTCCCTTGAGCGGGCGCTGCGGGTACTTCCCGAGGAACTCCTGCTTCATGCCCGCCATCGCGGCGTCGGCCCGCGCGATCCGCTGCTGTTGCGCGAGCCCGTCCTGCCGGATGGCCATGGCGTCGTTCCGGATGGCCTCCATGCGGTCCCGGCGCGCCAGCTCACCCGCGGCTCCGGCGCGGGCCGTGTCGATCCGCTGCGTCAGGGCCGTCCTCTTCGCCTCGATCCCAGGCTCGGCCGGGCCGCCCGGTGCGGTGGCCGTCCGTCGCTTCAGGTCGTCGAGGGCGCGGACCCGGCCTCTCAGGACGTCGCTGCGGGAGGCGGCGGCCGGCGTCGTCACGTCGTCACTCCGGCAGGACGAAAGGCGCCGGCCCGGGGTCGGCGAAGTCCGCTTCGCCCCCCTCGAACGGGTCCGGCCCCTCGAAGCGGTTCAGGATCGCGCGGACGCGCCGGAGCTTCTCGTCGGGATCGATCTTCCGGTCGCGCAGGACGGCGCGGACGTCGCGTCTCTCCGGATCCTCCTCGAAATGCTCGCCCCACTCGAAGGAGAGGTCGGAGAAGGCCGTGACGTGCGCCTCCGACGTGAGCGCCCAGCGACGGCTCACGTGGACGTGCCGCACCACCTCCGCCCGGACGTCGGCCGGGTCGCGGCCGTCGACTTTCTCGGGGTACTTCTCGATGGCCCTGGCGACGAGCCGGTCGACGAAGACCCGCAGCCTCAGGTCCGCGAACGCCTGCATCGTCTGCGGCCGCATCCTCCTCATCGCCTCACCCTCGTCGTCGCTTCCTTCCACGGCTTGTGGAACGCCCGGATCACGGGCTCCTTCTTCCCGGGCTCGTCGTAGACGCCGAAGAGCTTCGTGACGGGGCCGAAGAACTCGACGGTCTCCTCCCCCGTCGCCGCCGAGAGGAACTCCCTGAGGACGAGCGCGTCGTAGAAGCGGAAGTGCATCGCGTCGCCGTTCGGATCCTCGACGACGACCCACGGACGGAAGTGCCGGCGGAGGTCCTCGACGGGGCGGGCCGACTCCAGGAAGATCCCCCACGAGCCGCCGCTCCAGAGCGTCTCGCGGATCCAGCCGAGGAGCTCCTCGTCGACCTCGACGAGGTAGGGAGAGAGGGCCCAGTCCTTCTCCTCGGGCATCCCTTTCCAGAGGGAGACCGCCCGCTCCGGCCCCAGAGCATGGGCCTTGCCGGGTACGTCCGGCGCGCCGACGGCCTCGAGGACCGCCCGCAGAGACTTCAGCCGGGCGAGGTCGCGGAGAGTGTCGAAGGCGACCGCGAACGACGGGCGTTCCACCTTCCGGGTCCGCTCGATCCTCGAGGTCTTCGGGCTCCATTCCCTGTGGGCGTTCACCGGTCTCGTGCCTCCCTCCGCCCCGGAGAGCGATCTCGCCGAAGGTCAGTTCTCGATGACCGCGCGCGGCGTCCTGCAGACGTCCGGAGCGCTCGAGCGACTCGCCGGCTCCTGGGGGCCCTTTCGCTTCCACATCGCCGCCCGCGACTCCTTCGCCTGCTGCGCGGCGGCGCCGCACGGCGTGTTCGCGCCGCCGAAACCGCCCGAGCCGCTCTCGCCGATCAGGACCGTCGGGCAGCCCGCGACGATGACGCCGCTGTGAGCCGTCGTGTCGCCGACCCGCGCGGCCGGCATGTAGCCGATGAGGACGGTCGGCGCTCCCTTGGCGATCGTGTCGGGCGGCCCGACGCAGGTCGCCATGTCCGAGACTCGGGCTGCCGGCATGTAGCCGACGAGTACGGTCGCCTCGCCGGTGACGATCGGGCCGCCCACGTGAGGCACCTCGCCGGTGACCATCGGGCACGTGTGCATGTCGGAGATGCGCGCGGCGTTCGGCATGGCGGTCTCCTCAGTTCGACTTCTGGCCCGTCTTCGACTCGTCGGCAGCCGTCGGGTCTTCCGGCTTCGCCTCCCTGGCGTCCTGCGGACCGGCCGGTCCCTCCGGCGAGCCCGACTGGGCGGTGACGCACTGACCCGGGCTGCCGCCGCTGTTGATGTACACCATCGTGCCCTGGACGTAGACCCCGGACATGTCGATCTTGACGAACCCACCCGGACCCTTGACGGTCACCTCCGATCCCGCTTCGATGACGATCTTCCCCCCCGCCTTCAGCTGGAAGTCCTCACCGACGTCGACGACGTGAAGGCTCTCGGTCTGGTCGCGCCTCGACTTGTTCACCTTGAGGAGGCAGTCCCCGGCGATCTCCTCCTTCCGGGTGCCGGCGAGACGGTAGTGCTCGTTCCCGGCGACCTCCTCCTTCCGGGTACCCCCGACGGAGAGACCGACGTCGCCGTCGACCTTCCCCAGGACCTTCCCCTTCACGTGCTCGTGCGCGCTGCCCTCCACCAGGACCGTCCGGTTCCCCTTGAGGATCTCGTCCACGTTCCCGGGGCCGTCCTCCCCCCCCACGAGGCGCTGGATGTCGCCGCCGACGTGCTGGGTCAGGTTCCGCTTGTTGTGGAGATGGACGTCGCGGAAGACGAGCTCCCGGTAGTCGCCGACGTTCTGGCCGTCCTTCGTCCCGCCCACCGTCAGGTGCTTGTCGTGGCCGACGTTCTCCATGGAGTCGTTCTTGACCCGCACGTCCATGTTCTTCTCGGCGTGGAGGAAGACCTGCTGCTTGTCCTTCGTGTCGTCGAAGCGCCACTCGTTGTAGCCCTGCCCCCCCTTGGTCGTGTTCGACTTGAAGCCCGAGACCTTGTTGTCGTTCTTGTGCTTCGAATCCGGCCCCTGGCCGAGGTACGGCGGCATCTGGTCGGCGTTGTAGACCGTGCCGACGATGATCGGCTGGTCCGGGTCCCCCTCGAGGAAGTCGACGATCACCTCCTGGCCGATCCGGGGCCAGAACGACGTCCCCCACCTGCGCCCCGCGGCGAGCTGGCCGACGCGGAGCCAGCAGGAGCTGTCCTCGTCGTTCTTCCCCTGCCGGTCCCAGTGGAACTGCACCTTCACCCGCCCGTACTTGTCGGTGAAGATCTCCTCCCCCTTCGGCCCCACGACGACCGCCGTCTGGCTCCCCTGCACGACGGGCTTCGGCGTCGTCCGCTTCGCCCGGAACGGGAGCGCCGAGGGGAAGCAGGTGAAGACGTTCTGGTAGGTCAGGAGAGCGTCCTTTCCCGCCCGGTAGTCCGCCCCGAAGCTGGCCCGGTGCGTCACGGAAGCCAGGACGTACTCCCCGTCGCTCGAGAAGTGCCGCTTGAGCTTCAGCTTGTGCCCCGCCACGAGGTGCTTCACGTTGCTCGCCCCGCGGGCCACGACGGCGAGCGTCGCCTCCTCGTCCATCCGGATCTCGACCGTCCGGCTGTTGTCCTGGAAGATCTTCTGCAGCTCCTCCGGCTGCTCCCCGCCCCCCTTGGTGATCCCGTCGAACCGCTGCGCGTACTCCCCCGGCCAGTCGTAGACCTCCCACGTTCCCGAGCCCTTCACCTTGAGCTTGTGGGTCTCCTTGCCTGCCTGCACCGTGTCCAGGAGCGGCACCTCGGCTTCGAGGTGCTTGTGCGGCAGCTCGAAGCAGTGGTCCCACAGGAGGTACTTCACCGACCGCGCCTCCTGCGCCCGCTCCCACGCCCAGATCCGGTTGTCGTCCCGCGCCCCGCCGGAGAGCTCCTCGAACGTGATCTCCGACTCCCCCGGCAGGTCGGGAAACGCCGCCCCCGAGTCGGCCACCACCATCGTGTGCTGCCCGTCCTCGTGCCTGAAGAAATAGAAGATCCCTTCCTCCTCCATCAGCCGCGAGCAGAAGTTGAAGTCGCTCTCCCGGTACTGGACGCAGAAGTCCCGCTTCTCGTACTTGCCCTCCAGCTTCCACTCGACCGTGACCCCCTCCATCACCTCTTTCAGGATGTCGGGGACGTTCTTTCGCTGGAAGATCCGGCTCTGCGCCTTTCGCGCGAGGAGCTGGAACTCCGGGACGAGGTCGGCCCTGTACGTCGTGAACTCCTCGTCCCGCTCGGCCTGCGCGAACCGCACGCAGACGCCGTTGAAGTGGTGCTCCGTCGCCTCGTCGGCCAGGAGGAGGTGGACCGTCACCTTCTCGCCGAGCATCGCGTCGAAGGCGACCTTCTTCTTGTTCTCCGCGATCATCTCGACGCGGAATGAGAAGGGCCGCGAAACCTCCTCCGTACCCGAGAAGGCCTTCAGGAAGAGGACGTCCTCCCCGACGGGCGTCGTGACGCGGACCTTGCGGTTCTGCTGGACGTAATCGGCCATCGCTCCCCCCCCCGCGGTGGTGGATGCGGCTCCTGGGCCGGGAACCACCGGGTATTCTGGCTCCGCGAGGCCCGGCCCCGGAAGCCCTTTCGTTCGCGGCCGTGACGAACGGCACGAACGAGACCCCGGTGTGGTCAGTCCGGAATCGCGGGCCCATATTTCCATCGAGGCACCGGGCCGCCGGCGAGAGCGGGTCTCACCACCCGGATGTGGGATTTCGGTGCGGGCGGGGCTCGGCGGGGAGGGACGAATGGGCGCAGGGAAGACACCCGGATCCTCCGCCCTTGCGAACGCCGCGCCGACGACGGGTTCCTCGGGCGTCTGCCACACCCCGTCGGGACTCCCGAAGCCGCTCCAGCCCGGCGGCGACTCCAGTCTGCGTGTTCGCGGGAAGCTCACGTTCCCGCTCCTCATCGGCCGCGGCCGGCAGCGCAGCGACAAAGCCGAGGACTTCCAGCACGAGGACTTCCCGAAGCCCAACTGGGCGGCGGACGCGGTCCTCGCCGCCACGTGGAGGCACTGGACCGACCAGGCTCTCGTCGCCGAGATGGTCCTCGTCCTCCGCCGGCTCGCGGGCGAGGAAGGGGTGAAGGCGGTCGAGCACTTCGTGAACGGGAACGGAGTGAAGCTCTCGCACCCGCCGGGGAGCCCGCTCGCGAGAATGGCGTTCCGTTCGCCGGAGTTCCTCACGAGCTTCCTGTGGGTCATCGTGCGGATCAAGCAGGGGGTGAAGACGCTCTCACCGGGTGGATCGGCCCCGGACTTCTCGGCCCTCCGGATCGAAGTCCCCGCGACCCACTGGGGCCTCAAGGAGTTCGGCGTGACGCTGAAGGACCCCGAGGCCACTGCCCTCCGGGCGATCCTCGGCGGGACCCAGGGGGAGAAGGTCTACGCGACATCCCTGAAACACGACCGGGCCGCCAGGAGCTACGAGCTGGGCCTGCGCTGGGTCATCCAGGACCACTTCGGCGTCTCGCGCGACGACCTCTACGCCCCTGGCCTCTTCCCCTTCTGGGTCCTCCAGCACGAGCGCAAGGGCTACCGCCCCTACGTCAACGAGATCGTCATCGACACCGGCGTCAGGGGAACGTACTGAGAGCGGCCCGGGAGCCCGCGCGCGAGTACGGGTCCGCGGGTCAGGCGATCGAGAGCTCGACCTTCGGCGCCTTCAGGCGTCCGCGGAAAACCGGCTCCTTCTCCAGGACCGGGGGGACCTCCTCCGACACGTACTCCGCCTCAACCTGGTAGGTCCCGGCCGTCGAAACGTCGTAGCCGCCGGAGAGCTCGAATCCCGCGACGACCCGTTCGCCCGGACCGAGCGAGAGGAAGTCGCCGTTCGACAGGACGCGAAGGCGCACGCGGTACCGGAACGGCACGGCGGCGCCGTTGCGGCGGACGACGAGGTGAACGTCCCCGATCGACGGAACGACGGCGAAGCGGGCGTTGACGAGAACCGCCGACGGCCCCTCGTTCAGCAGCTCGAGGTTCAGGACGACACGCCGTCCGGCCTGGAGCGGTCCGCGCGGGAGCGTGGTCGTGAAGCGGAGCGCGTCGGTCATGGCGGGTAGCCTCCATTGCCGTAGTCGGCCTGGTCGTCCGCCGAGAGATTGCCATTGTGGGTCTCCCGCCGGCTCCGGGCGATCTCGAATTCCGTGGGGTTCGACTCGAGGCCGGTCTGGTGGGCCGAGCGGACCTCGGTGTCGTAGGCGACGGCCTCGTCGTAGTCGACCGTGCTGGCCGGCCAGTCGGTGAGCGTCGGGTCCGACGCCCGCATCGCGGCCGCCTGGTTCGAGTGGGTCGTCTCGTGGGCGATCGTGCTCGCGAGGACCTCGGGCGACGCGAACGCCGTCGGCCCCAGGCGGATCCGCCCGTCGAAGGACGTGACCCCGTAGTCGGCGACCGTGGCGTCGTACCGGACTCCGCCGGGGACGTTCGCGGTGTCGATCCCGTAGTACCGGACGGCGAGGTCCGCGGCCCGCTGGCGGTTCCCCGCGTCGAGGGCGTCCTGGATCTCCTGGATCTCGGCCGCCGTGGGCCGCCGGGTCGCGAGCGCCTGGATCGGCGAGTTGACGCCGCCGACCTGCCCGAAGCTCCCCATCCCCATCCCGACGTCCCCGATGAAGACCGTCGGCAAGCCCAGGATGATCGGGTCAGGTCCCCCGCAAGCTTCGAACACCTGGTCGAGCTGGCGCGCCGCCGGGAGCTTTTCGATCCTGACCGTCGGGCTTCCCCTTGTCACGAAGCCGGGCCCGTGCGGCGGGATCGGCACGGGAATGGGGCAGACATGCATGTCGGAGATTCCCGCCATCGCGGATACGACGGCGCTGGCGGCCGCGGCCGCCGCCGCCTTGATCCCCTCCGTGTAGGCGATGTTGGCCGCGGGCTGTCCACCGGGCACGGCGGACGCCGCCGTCCAGGCCGTCGTGAGGGTCACGTTCGTCGCGACCAGCGTGCCGACCATGCTGGTAGCCGTCCCGGCCGCGGCCGGCGCCCCGTTCGCCGCCGCCACGGCCCCACCCTGGACGAGCGCGGCGGAGATCTGGGCGAGGGCCACCGTCGCGTCGACCGGCGTCAGCTGCGGGCGCAGCATGAACGAGTTCATCGCGTTCGAGATCCCCTCGACGGCGCCCGCCATGGAGAGCGGCAGGGCCCGCCACGCAGGCATGGAACCGACGAGGACCGTCAGGGCTCCGGGCCCCGGGTTCAGGGGCAGGCCGTGCCCCGTCACGTCTGCGACCCGCGCGGCCTGTGGCATCGCTCACGACCTCCCTTCCCGGCGCCGCCGCCCCGCCGTCAGCTCGATTTCTGGCCCGTCTTCGCCGTGTCGGCGGGGTCGGGCTTCGCGGGGGGATCCATCTCGATGCTCCCCGGCCGGTCCGGGCTCGACCCGCTCCCGGCCCCGGCGGCGCCCCCGCTGTTGATGTTCACGAGGTTCCCCTGGATCGTGACTCCCGCCGGGCCGATATCGATGAAACCGCCAGGGCCCTTGAGGCTCAGCTGCACTCCGGCCTCGATCACGACCTTCATTCCGGCCTTGAGGTGGATCTCCTGTGCGACCTCGAGGGCGTCCTTCGCGCCCACCTTCACCTGCCGGCTTCCGCCGACGGTCAGGGAGTCCTTCCCGTTCACTTCCGTCGCGCGGGAGCCCTCGACCCGGAGCTCGGCGGAGCCCCCGATCTGCTCCTGCCGGTCCTTCTGGATCTTGAACATGTAGAAGCCCGAGCTGGAATCGTCTCCCCAGCCGACCTTGAGGCTCACGTCCCCGCCGACTTCCTCCGTGACGCCGCCCCTCGTGGTCGAGTAGCGGTCCTTGAAGACGAGCTCCTTCAGGTCACCCCATCGATTCCCGTCCTTCTCGCCGCCGACGGTGAGGTGGGCGTCGCCGCCGATGCTCGTCCGGGACGTCGACTTCACCCGGACGTCGAGGTCCTTCTCGGCGTGGATGAAGACCTGCTCCTTCCCCTTCGTGTCGTCGAACCTCCACTCGTTGAAGCCCTTGCCGCCGAGGGTCGTGTTCGACTTGACCCCCATCAGCTTGTTGTCGTTCCTGTGCTTCGAATCAGGCCCTTCGCCGAGGTACGGCGGCATCTGGTCGGAGTTGTAGACGACGCCGACGATGATCGGCTGGTCGGGGTCCCCCTCCTCGAAGGCGACGACGACCTCCTGCCCGATGCGCGGCCAGAACGAGGCTCCCCAGCGGCGGCCGGCGAGGAGCTGCGCCACACGGACCCAGCAGCTGCTCTTCTGGTCGTTCTTTCCGTCGCGGTCCCAGTGGAACTGCACCTTCACTCGACCGTACTTGTCGGTGTAGATCTCCTCCCCCTTCGGCCCGACGACGACCGCGCTCTGCGTCCCGGCGATGATCGGCTTGGCGGTCGTGCGGGGCGGGCGGTAGCGCATCCCCTCGGGGATGCAGGAGAAGGCGGAGACGAACTGGATCCGGTCGGCGCCCGAACGGTAGTCCCCCGTCTGGAGCGCCTCGTAAGACGCCTCGAGGACGACCCATCCCCCGTTCGCGTTGAAGTGCTTGTCGAGCTCGAAGAGGTGCCCGGCCCGGAGGTGCTTCGCGTTCGTCTCGCCGCGGGCGACGAGGCCGGGGAAGGTCTCCTCGTCCATCCTCAGCGTCGCCGTCCGCTCGTTGTCCTTGAAAACCTTCTGCACTTCGGCCGGCTGCTCCTCGCCCGCCGGGCCGACCCCGTCGTAGCGCTGCGCGTACTCGCCCGGCCAGTCGTAGAGCTCCCACTCCTCGTTGCCGCCGACCGCGAGCTTGTGGGTGACGGTCCCCGCTGCGGCGCTCCCGATGATCGGCTCCTCGGCCTCGAGGTGCTTGTGCGGGAGCTCGAAGTGGTGGTCCCAGAGCGTCACTTTCCCCGACCGGATCTCCTGCGTCTTCTCCCAGGAGTGGATCCGCTCCTCGTCCTTGGCGCCGCCCTCGAGCTCCTCGTACTTCACCTTCTTCGGTCCGGGGACGTCGGGGTGGACCGTGGCCGAGTCGCCGACGACCATCTTGTGGCTGCCGTCCTCGTGCTTGAAGCAGAACCAGATCCCCTCCTCCTCCATGAGGCGGCAGGCGAAGTTCAGGTCGCTCTCGCGGTACTGGACGCAGAAATCGCGCGGCTCGTAGGTCGCCTCCAGCTGCCAGTCGACGTCGATACCCTTGAAGACCGTCTTCAGGATGTCGGGGACCTTCTTCTGCTGGAAGATCCGGCTCCGGGCCTTCTTGCCGAGCTTCCAGACGTCGGGGACCATCCCGATCCTGTAGTTCGTGAAGGTGTCGTCGCGCCCCCCCTGCCTCACCCGGTGGCAGAGGCCGTTGAGGAAGCAGGGGGTCTCGTCCACCCCCATCTTCATCTTCACGGTCACTTTCTGCCCGAGGAGCGCCTCGAAGGAGACCTTCGTCTTGTTCTCGGCCAGGGCGAGGACCTCGAACTCGAAGAGCTTCGAGAGACCCTCTTCGCCCGTGAGCCCCTTGAACAGGAGGACGTCCTTGCCCAGAGGGGTGTCCAGCGAGATCTTGCGTTCGTCCTGGGTGTATCCCATGTCGGTCCCCCCCGCCGTCCCCCGGGATGACGCGGCGCCAACATCGCGGAAACCCTTTGCCCGAGCATACGCCTCCGGGCAAGAACCGGGGGAACCCGAGGGCCGAAGGGGCCGGACTCCCCTGACGGGAAGTCCGGCCCCTCGTTCCGGGTCGAGAGCCTCCTGACGTCAGGCGATGTCGTAGGCGAACTTCCCCTCGTCGCCGACACGGACGTGGACCTTCGAGATCGTGCCGCCCTCGGCCATCCGGGCGAGGAACTCGCCGGAGAGGTCGGGGAGGACGGTCTTCGTGAGGATCGAGTCGACGTTGCGGGCGCCGCTCTCGACCTCCTTGCACCGGCTCGCGATCTCGTTGATCACGTTCTCGTCGTAGGTGAAGGTCGCGCCGTGGTTCTCCATGAGGCGCTTTCCGACGCGCCCGAGCTGGAGCTTGATGATGAGCTTCATGACCGGCTCGGAGATCGGGTAGTACGGGATGATCGACATGCGTCCGAGGAAGGCCGGCTTGAAGACCTTGTCGAGCCCGGGCTTGATCGTCTCGACGATCTTCTCGGGCGTCGGGGCCGTTTCCGGGTCGGCGCACATCTTCATCATCGTGTCCGACTCGGCGTTCGTCGTCAGGAGGATGACGCAGTTCTTGAAGTCGATCTCGCGCCCCTCGCCGTCCTCCATCTGGCCCTTGTCGAAGACCTGGTAGAAGAGCTCGAGGACGTCGGGGTGCGCCTTCTCGACCTCGTCGAGGAGGACGACGGAGTACGGCTTGCGCCGCACCGCCTCGGTCAGGACGCCTCCCTCGCCGTAGCCGACGTACCCCGGGGGGGACCCCTTCAGCGACGAGACGGTGTGCGCTTCCTGGAACTCCGACATGTTGATCGTGACCATGTTCCGCTCGCCGCCGTAGAGGGTCTCGGCGAGGGCGATGGCGGTCTCGGTCTTGCCGACGCCCGAGGTGCCGACGAACATGAAGACGGCGATCGGCTTGCGCGGGTCGGTGAGGCCGGCGCGGGAGGTCTGGATCTTCTGGGCGATCGCGGCGAGGGCGTGGTCCTGGCCGATGACCCGCTCACGCAGGAGCTTGTCGAGGTTCCTCACGGTCTCGATCTCGTCGGCCTGCATCCGGCCGACGGGGATGCCGGTCCAGCCCGCGATGATCTCGGCGACGGCCTGCGCGTTGACGTGGGGCTGCATCATCGGCGTGTCGCCCTGGACGGCCGCCAGCTCCTTGTTGAGCTTGTCCATCTCCGCCCGGAGGGTCTCCGTCTCGGGTGTCGCCGTGCCGCCCGCCGCGGCCTCCAGCTTGCCGCGGACCTCCTTGATCTGGTTGACGATCTCGACTTCCTTCTTCCACTGCTCGTCGAGGACGGCGAGGCGCGCCTCGGCCTCGGCCTTGGCCGCCTTCGCCTTTCCGATCCTCTCCCCGTGGTCCGCGCCGACGGAGGCCTCGCGCTCGAGGGCGTCGATCTCGGCCCCGAGCTGGTCGATCTGCCGACGGCAGTCCTCGAGAGGGGCCGGGGTCGCCGCCTGCCCGATGTTGACCTTCGCGCAGGCCGTGTCGAGGACGGAGACGCACTTGTCGGGAAGCTGGCGCCCGGAGATGTAGCGGTGCGAGAGCTTGACCGACGACTCGACCGCCTCGTCGAGGATGCGCAGGCCTCCGTGGTGCTTCTCGAGGTTCTTCGCCAGCGCCCGCATCATGACGATGGCGACCTCCTCGGTCGGCTCCTCGACCTTGACGACCTGGAAGCGGCGGGCGAGGGCCGCGTCCTTCTCGAAGTACTTCTTGTACTCGGCCCAGGTCGTCGCCGCGATGGTCCTGAGCTCGCCGCGGGCGAGGGCGGGCTTGAGGAGGTTCGCGGCGTCGTTCTGGCCGGCCGAGCCTCCGGCGCCGATCATGGTGTGCGCCTCGTCGATGAAGATGATGATCGGCGTCGGGGAGGACTTCACCTCCTCGATCACCTGCTTGAGGCGGTTCTCGAACTCGCCCTTGATGCCGGCGCCGGCCTGCAGGAGCCCGAGGTCGAGCGTCCGCACGACGACGTTCTTCAGCGGCCCGGGGACGTCGCCCTGGACGATGCGCTGGGCGAAGCCCTCGACGACGGCCGTCTTGCCGACGCCCGCCTCGCCCGTGAGGATCGGGTTGTTCTGGCGGCGGCGCGTGAGGATGTCGATGACCTGGCGGATCTCGAAGTCGCGCCCGAGGATCGGGTCGATCTTCCCGGCGCGCGCCTTGGCCGTGAGGTCCTCGGTGTAGAGGTCGAGAGACTTCGTCTTTCCGGGGACGCCCATGGCGACGTCCGGGCCGCCCGCGGCGCCCGGGGCCGTGGCGAGCGCCTGGGCCTCGCGGTCCTCCGCGGAGCCCTTGACGACGTCGGCGAACGTCTTCGTCAGCTGCTCGACGGAGACGCCGGCGAGGTCCTTCGAGATCTCCCGCGTCAGGCGCGAGAGGTCGTCGTCGGTGAGGAGGACGTAGACGAGGTGCCCCGACCTCACCTTCGCGGCGCCGTACTCGATCGACGCCACGACCCACGCCTTCTCGATGAGTCGAGGCAGGCGCGGCGAGAGGGCCGGCGTGCGGGCGTTCCCCGTCTTCAGCCGGTCGAGGGCGCGCATGACGTCCTTCTGGAAGCGCGACGCGTCGATCTCGAACCGCCGCAGGATCTTCGCGAGGTCCGTGTCGGGGGCCTCGAGGAGCTTCAGCAGGACGTGCTCCACCTCGACGTCGTAGTTCGTCCGGGAGAGACAGAGGCCCGCGGCCCCTTCGAGGGCCTGACGGCAGGTGTCGTTGAGTCGGCCGATCAGGGACTTCAGGTTCACGCTCATCTCGTCTTCCTCTCGCGCTCCGGGTTTCCTCAATTATCGACCGGAAGGACGACCTCGTCGGCGTCCCTCCGGGGCGTTTCGCTGGTGATCCACGTCGTCCACCCGAGCATCGGCGGCAGGGCGGACTTCGAGTCGAGGGAGCAGGGGGGAACGTCCTCCTTCCGGAGGACGAGCTGGACGTCGTAGTCGAACTCCAGGCCGGCGAGATAGCGGGTGAGGTCGGTGACCGGCTTCCACGCCGGCCCCACGGGGAGGAACGAGACGAACTGGGCGAGCGTGAGCGGGCCCAGCCTCACGCGGAACTTGGACTGGGAGACGAAGACCGAGTCGCCCGCCACGACCGTCCGCCCGAGCTCGCAGTTGGACTGCCCCATCCGCGTGACGTTCTCCGGCTCGAGCGGGAACCACTGCCCCACGAACTGGACGATCTCCGCCGGGACCCGGAAGTAGTCGCGCAGGACCGATGCGATGGACCCGGCCGAGTGCGGCTTCTGGGCGATGTGGCCGGCGTAGAGGAGGAGGGCCTGGTCCTTCACCGACATCCGGCCGCGCAGCCCCGGGGTCCCCATCCCGATGAGGTCGAACAGGTACTCGGTGAAGGCGTCCTCGCCCTGCCGCTCGTACGCGATCGGGAAGCGGTACTTCTCCCAGGCCCGGTAGAAGAGGGACGCGATCCGGTGGTTGAAGATGTCGAAGAACGACCAGAGCGCGGTGTCCTTGTAGGAGACCCTCTCGCGGACGAGCTCGGTGTAGGGGTGCGGGAGGACTCCCTGCGGCCCGGTCAGCCCGATGAAGTTGACCGTCATCTCCGGAGGCCGGTCCTCCTGGCCCGGAGACGGAGCCTTCAGGTCGACGATCTCGCTCGGCGGGAACGCCAGCGACGGGTGCGTCCGGAACCGGACGATTTCGTTCCCCGGCCTCACCGCCCGGCCGACTCCCTCCCTTCCGGGGGAGGTCCGCTCGAGCATCCGCACCGCCTGGAAAAAGGCGAAACGGTACGGCTCGGAGTAGAGAAGCTCCTTCATGCCGCGCTCAGAGGACGATCTGCTCTCCGGCGCGCGGCGCCCACCGCCGGATGACGCCCTCGCGCTGGCGGCTCGTCAGGACGAGCTGGCTGAAGGAGTTCACCGAGGAGTAGAGGCCGAGGAAGCGCTCGAGGACCTGCGCGAAGAGGAAGGACCCCGTGCCGACGAACTGGTTCTCGTCGAGCTCGATCGACACCTCGATACCCCGCACGAAGCTGGGCTGGAGGACCCCGATCGAGCGCAGGACGCGCCGGGCGCCGACCTTCGTGATCCCGGCGATCTGCTGCCGGGTGACGGACGAGTCGGCGAAGTCGTAGAGGCGGAGGATCTCCTGGAGCGCCTCGGGCCCCTGGCCGTTCGCCTTCTCGACGAGCGAGAGGAGGTTCAGCGAGAGGTGAGAGAGGAGCCGCCACTGCAAGCCCCGCCGCAGGGGGGCCCGCACGGTCGGCGTCGGGCGCTTCAGGCAGCGGATCCCCGAGAAGACGCCCGCCCCCTCGAGCTGGAAGTCCGCCTCGCCCCCCTCGAAGGGGAGCCGGGAGGGGAGGTCGCGGTTCGTGCAGAGGACCTCGACGGTGAGGGTGTCGGCGTCGACCTCGGCGGGGTTGAACCCGAGGTCGACGAGGGAGAGGTAGGCGTCGGTCCCGTCGTCGTCCTTGCGCGCCGATGGGCGGCGGCTCATGTACCAGAAGGCCGGGGCCTGCCCCTTCTCGAACCCGTGCCGGTAGGAGTAGAAGGGCTCGTAGGTCGTGACCTTGTCGCTCCCCCTCGCGACGCTCGTGACCCCCTCGACGGCGTAGACCTCGGTGACGTCCTGCCGCCTCACGTCGGGGATGACGCGGTACTCGGGCTGGAGGTGCGTCAGTCGGATCGGCTCGGCGATCTGCCGGAAGAGGTTCGCGACGGGGGTGCAGTTCAGGCGGAACGTCTGGGCGGAGACGTTCCTCTCGAGCGGGAAGTCGCGGTTGAAGTAGAGGAGGATCTCGAGGACGTCGTCGAAGTCGTCGCGGGCCGCCTGCTCGAGCCCCTTCACGTCGAAGAAGAAGAACTTCTCGGGGAAGGCGAAGTACTCGGCGAGCAGGCGGTAGCCGAGGAACGAGCGGTCGGTGTAGGGGAGGAGCCCCTCGTCGCGCTCGTAGCCGACCCCGGTGACGACCGACTTCGGGAGCTTCACCGGGGAGGGCACGTCCCGCGGGCCGCCGGGCCGGAGCTCCACGGCGACGAGGTGGTTGTGGACGAGCTCGTGGAGGCCGTAGACGACCTTGCCTTCTCCCTGAAGGTAGAAACGGAGCGACCCGAGGTTCTTCTCCTCCGACTCGGAGATCTTCTCCTTCAGCTCGCGCAGCGGCGACCCGCCGAACGTCTTCAGCTCGAGGCGGAGGACCGTCCGGACCCCCTCTTCCGGCCCGACGCCCGGGATCGGGAGCTCGAACCGCGCCTGGCGGACCTCGACCGGCCAGAGGTGGACCGGGTAGGCCGTCCGGAACCGGCACGAGGTGCCGGCCACGGAGCGCGAGTAGAGCATCGAGCCGCGGGGAATCTTCTGGCCCGACTGGAGGCTGACCTGCGACGGGTCGAGGACGAACTGCACCACCGACATCGACGGGATCGGCGCGAGGAGGTGCGGGTAGAGGACGTTGAGGAGCGACTCGGTGATCTCGGGGAACTCGTCGTCGACCTTGAGGTGGACGCGCGAGGCGAGGAAGGCGAACGACTCGATGAGGCGCTCGACGTGCGGGTCCTCGCAGGTGTCCGGCTCGAGGAGGAGGCGCCCGGCGATCTTCGGGTACTTCTCGGCGAACTCGGCCCCCATCTGCCGGAGGAACGAGAGCTCGCGTTCGTAGTAGCCCAGGAGCTCGTCGCGCATCACTCCCCCTTGACCTTGAACTCGCCGCTCCCGATCTGGAGCAGCGTGTCGAACGAGACCGGCTCGGGGGCCGGGTCGACCTTGAGCCGGGCGTCGATCCGGAATTTCAGGGAGAGGCCGGGGCCCGGCTCCGGGTCGACCGTGACGACGACTCCCTCCAGCCGGGGCTCGAACGCCTCCAGGACCCGCTCGACCGAACGCCTCAGCTTCGCCTTGTCGGCCGGGTTCTTCGCGGAGAGGGTGGTCATGTCGGGCAGGCCGTAGACGGCGACGGAGGTCTGGACCTCCTTGAGCTCCGCCGGGACCGCGGCCGTGGCGCGGGTGTTCAGGAGCCACTCGAGGTCGCGCCGGACCGACTGCTTGAGGATCCGCAGGTTCTTCGCCCGCGAAGCGGGGGCCTCGCGCGAGTACTCCGGCTCGTAGTCGATCAGCCGGTCGAGGACCGACGGGCGGACACGGATCTCGTTGTCGAACCGCGACATCTCGGGTCAACTCCTGGGGCGGACCGGAAAGCGACGGGAGATGGCCGGGCGGCGGAGGCCGCCGCCCGGCCGCGAGCGGCTACTTGCGTGCCTGGGCGGGCAGGTCGGCCACGAGGCGCAGCGAGACCTGCAGCTCGTCGAGCTGGAAGTGGGGCCTGAGGAACGCCACCGCGCGGTAGGCGCCCGGCTTGCCCGGGATCTCGGCGACGTCGATCTTGGCCTCGCGCAGCGGGTAGCGGGCCTTCGTCTCCTGCGACGCCGTGTCGTCGGGGGTGACGTAGTTCGCGATCCACTGGTTGAGGAACAGCTCGCAGTCCTTGCGGGACATGAAGCTGCCGACCTTGTCGCGCATCATCGCCTTGAGGTAGTGCGCGAAGCGCGAGACCGCGAAGATGTGCGGCAGCATCGTCGAGAGCCGCGCGTTCGCGTTCGCCGAGTCGAGGTCGTACTTCTTCGCCTTCTGGGCCGACTGCGCGCCGAAGAACGCGGCGTAGTCGGTGTTCTTGCAGTGGACGAGCGGGATGAACCCGAGGTCGGAGAGTTCCTTCTCGCGCCGGTCGGTGATGGCGATCTCCGTCGGGCACTTCAGGGCGACGTCTCCCTCGTCGGTCTGGAAGGTGTGGACCGGCAGGCCCTGGACGAGGCCGCCCCCCTCGACGCCGCGGATCGCGACGCACCAGCCGTACATCGCGAACGCCTCGGTGAGGCGGGTCCCGAAGGAGTAGGCCGCGTTCCCCCAGAGGTACTTGTTGTGGTCGGTCCCGTCGATGTCCTCCTCGAAGTTGAAGGTCTCGGTCGGGACCGTCTCCTTGCCGTACGGGAGGCGCATGAGCGTGCGCGGCATCGTGAGGCCGACGTAGCGCGAGTCCTCCGAGTCGCGGAAGGAGCGCCACTTGGCGTACTCGGTCCGGTCGAAGATCTTCGCGAGGTCGCGGACCTCGGTCATCTCCTGGAAGCTGTCCCAGCCGAAGAGCTGGGGGGACGACGCCGCGATGAACGGGGCGTTCGCCGCCGCCGCGACCTGCGCCATCTTCTCGAGGAGGAGCTGGTCCTGCGGGTGGTTCGAGAAGTAGTAGTCGCCGATGAGCGCGCCGAACGGCTGGCCGCCGAACGTGCCGTACTCCTCCTCGTAGACCTTCTTGAAGACGGCCGACTGGTCGAACTCCGCCGCCCGCTCGAGGTCCTTCAGGAGGTCCTTCTTCGAGACGTTCAGGACGCGGATCTTCAGCATCGTCGACGTCTCGCTCTCGTAGACGAGGTGGTGGAGACCCCGCCACGACGCCTCGAGACGCTGGTACGGCTCGGCGTGCATGATCTCGTTCAGCTGCGCCGAGAGGAGGCGGTCGATCTCGGCGATGCGCGCCTGGATCGACGTCTCGAGGTCGCGGGCCATCACCATCTGGCCCTGCATCGCCTGCTGGACGAACTCCGCGATCATGTCGCGGGCCTGCTGGGCCTGGCTCTCGTGCTGGACGAGACGCCCTTCCTCGAGGATCTTGGAGAGGAGGTCGACCTCGCCCTCCTGCTCGCGGACGATCGACTGGGCCTTCGCCTTCTCCGCGCCGCTACTCATTGCCGTCCCCCTTCTTCGGCCCCTCGGGCTGGAGGCCGAGGGCGTCCGCCAGCTGCTGCTGGCTTCCCGCGTTCTGGAGGACGTCGTTGAGCATCCGCTCGAGCTTCTCGTTGCCGTCGGCCTTGGAAAGGAGGTCGGAGAGGCGCTGGCGCGCCTCGACCATCTTCCGGAGCGGGTCGACCTGCTGGACGACCTTGTCCGGCTCGAAGTCGTCGAGGCTCGAGAACTTCAGGTCGACGCCCATCTTCGAGCCGTCGCCGGCCATCTTGTTCTCGACGGCCATCGCGACGCGCGGCGCCATCCCCGCGAGGACCTGGTCGAAGTTGTCGCGGTCGATCTCGGTGATCTTCCGGTCCTTCATGCGCGGCAGCGGCTGCTCGGGCTGGCCCGAGAAGTCGCCGAGGACCCCGACGACGAACGGGAGCTCCTTCAGCTCTATGGCGCCCCCGATCTCCACGTCGTACGTGATCTGGACCCGGGGGGGCCGGACCCGCTTGAGTTTCTGCTGGATGCTTTCTTTCTTCACCATGAGGCTTCCTCCCTGACGGCTTTGTCGCTCTGACTACTCCGAGTCCCGCATCCGGTGTGGCGATGTCATTCGGCCGGCGGACGAATGCCGAGAGTTTCCTTGATTCCCTCGAGGACGCCCGTGTCCTTGATCACGTCCGCGAGCCAGGTCTCGAGCGGCATCTGCCCCCACGTGATCGCCCGCTGGACGAGGTAGGAGACGGGGCTGTGAGGCTCGGTCTGGCGGAAGAACTCGGCGACCTCGCCGAGCCTCGCAAGGGCCTCGCCCCGGCCCCGGATCGGCCCCGACGGCCCCGAGACCCTGTAGACGACCGAGCCCCCCGCTTCCGCGCCCGCCTCGTCGCCGGCCGGACCCGCGCCCGCGCCCGGGGCGTCGGGCTCGAGGGCCCGCTTCTCCTTGAGGATCGCGTCGACGACGCGCCGGACCTCCTCGATCGACTTCTTCAGCTCGCCCAGTCCGGGCGTCTGGCGGCCGAACTTCTCGTCCATGACCCGGTCGAGGCCCTGGAACTCGTCCCAGGCCTGGGCGAGGGCCTTCGAGGCGTCCTCGTACCAGGACTTCGGCGTCGAGCCCTTCGCCTTGCGGAAGTCCTCGCCGCTCGTCTTGTTCTCCTCGGCCGCCTGCCTCTTCAGCTCCGAGAGGCGGGCCTGCGAGTCGCTGTCGAGCGGCCCCGTGATCGACTCGGGGATGTCGTACGGCCGCGACTCGTTCCACTCGAGCCACGAGAAGTTCATCCCGGGCGCCCGCGTGAGGGGGACCCTGCGGAGGGAGATCGCGACCTGGCGGTCGAAGAAGGAGAGGACGTTCGCGCGGCCCTCCATGTCCCCTTCGTCGATCTCGGGGAAGCACGAGTCCCAGAACTCCGCGTGCAGCCCCTTCATGAGCTTGATCCCGTCGCGGCACCCCGCGAAGCCGTGGAGCATCGTGAGGCCCTCGGCGAGCCAGGCCCCGATCTGCAGGTCCTTCGTCTTCGAGAGGAGCGCTTCCGTGGCGAGGGCGACGACCTCGTCCCAGTCGGCGACCTTCAGCTCGCGCTTCCAGTCCCCCTGCTCGAGGACGTCGTCGGCGCGCCGCGCCTCCCGGATCTCGTCGTAGAGACCCGTGTACTGCAGGCTCTCTCCCGAGGGCTGGTCCTCAGAGACCGGCGAGAGCATCCGGTCGAAGTCGAGAAGCGGGGCCTCCGACGACATCTAGAAGCCTCCCAATGAGAAGGTAAGTGATGGTACTGTAACTGACTCAGCAGCCCCTGTCATCCTGAACCAGACCGGATTCCGTGGCGGCCGGCGCGTCGCCGCGAGGCAGGAACGAGGAGGACCGAAATGCCGACGCCCAAGGAGCTCCTCGACGCGGGAGACCTGAGAGCCGCGATCGAGGCCCTGACCCAGGAAGTCCGGGAGGCCCCCGCCGACCCGCAGAGGCGGACCTTCCTCTTCGAGCTTCTCGCCTTCGCCGGCGAATGGGACCGGGCGGAGAAGCAGATCGCCGCCGCCGCGGGCGCCGACGCGCCCTCGCAGATGGCCGCCGGCGTCTACCGGGGGCTCCTCCAGGCCGAGCGCGACCGGGCGCGGGTCTTCGCCGGGAAGGCCCGGCCCCACTTCCTCCGGCCGGCCCCGGCCTACGTCGACAAGTACCTCGCCGCCCTCGGGCAGGTCAGCGAGGGGAACTTCGCCGCCGCGAGGACCCTCCTCGACGAGGCCGAGGAAGAGCGTCCCGCCCTCGCCGGCAAGCGCGGGGAGGTCCCGTTCGAAGACCTCCGGGACTTCGACGACGCTCTCGGCGGCGTCGTCGAGATGGTCTTCCAGGGGAAGTACACCTGGTTCCCGCTGGAGCAGGCGGGCAGCCTCGAGCCGAACCCGCCGAAGAAGCTCCGCGACCTGATCTGGCCCGGCGCGAGGATCACGGCCGACGACGGGACGACCGGCGACGTCTTCCTCTTCGCCCTCTACCCGGGCTCATCGGCCCACACCGACGACCTCGTCAAGTTGGGACGGATGACCGACTGGAAGAGCCTCTCCGAGGACCTCCAGGCCGGCCTCGGCCTCCGGTCGTTCCTCGTGGACGACGAGGAGGTCAGCCTGTTCGAGCTCGGGCCGGTCGACTTCGAGCCCCGCGAGGCCGAGCCGAGCTGACCCGCGCCCCTGGCCATCCCTCTTCGTGGGGAACGGTCCGGCCCGACCACCCTGGAAATGAATCGGCCTCCCGCGAGGGAGGCCGATTTCGTTACCGGGAAGACCCCGGGGCCGTCAGCACTTGACGTTCTTCTTGAGGTCCCAGCCGGCGCGGATGGAGCCGGAGAGGCTCCCCTTGGCGTCCTGGGGCGAGTACTCGTACTCGATCTTGGCGTAGTTGACGGAGATCTGGTCGATCGGAACGGGGTCGCCCGAGCCGGTCCCGCCGGTCTGGAAGGACGAGACGAGAAGGTCGCTGAACTTCAGCTTCAGGAACTTCTGCTGGGTCTTGCCCGCCTTCCGCGCGACCAGGGTCGCGCTCCCGAAGTGCTCGCCGCTGGCGCACGCCTCGAGGAGCTTCGGGCTCGCCTTGCAGACCCTCATCGTGAAGTGGAAGTCCTGCATGGAGACCTTGCCGGCGCCGCCGCCGCCGCCGTAGGCCATCGATCCGGCCTGCGACTCGCCCCACGACCAGGAGAGGCAGTCGATCCACCCCTTGTGCTCCTGGTCCTCGCTCTCACCCTCGACCCCGTCGATTTTCAGGAAATAGTCAACCGAAGACATTGTTTGCTTCCTCCTTTCGGCAGCTTCAGAGCTATAAGTTGGGGTTCGCTTCCCGTGAATTCAAGGCTGATCCGGGTCCACCCGACATCGTTGTGACCTCACGCACCTTCATCCCACCGCCTTCACGGGCTTCAGGAACGCCGCGAGAGGTGCGTCCCACCCCGGCGGCGCCTTGGCCTCCTCCCCGCCTTCCGGACCCTTGCCCGCGCCGTCTTCCGAGACCGAACTTCCGGCCACCGGCGTCGCCTCTCCCGACGGCTCCGCGGGGTCCTGCAACCCGGAAGGGACCGTCGCTTCCGGAGGAGCGGGTGCGGTCTCCTCGACGAACTCGTAGTCCGAGCGTTCCGGATGGAGAAGGAGGAAATCCTCCGGCCTCAGGTCGCGGAAGAGGAGGACCGCCCTCGATCGGCCGCCCGCGCGGCAGACGAGGGTTCCGGAGGGCCCGCGCTCACCCAGGACGCCCTCCGCCTCGAGCCACGTCAGCCAGATCTGGACCTGGAGGTCCGCGGGGAGAAGGTTCCCGAGAGGGATCCTGACCGCACCCGCCCCGGTTCCCGGCGCGTGTCCGCAGGCCGCCTTCATCCGCCCGAGGAAGCGGGCCCACTCGACCTTCGCCGCGTCCCCGAGGACCGACTCGGCGAAGTCGCCGAGGGTGACGCCCTTCGCCTCCTTCTCCACTCCCTCCGCGATCTTCACCGGCCTCTTCACCGGGACCTCTATCCGCGCGCCCCGGAAGCTCTCGTAGAACGAGGCGAGCGTCCGCCCCTGGACGAAGTTGCGGCGGATGTCGGCCGCCCGGTCGGCGAAAACTTCCAGGTAGGAGAGCGCGACGAGGGAGTCGGACGCAGGCCTTCCCTGGGGGACGACCGAGAAGAGAACGAAGGGGAACTTGCGGAGCCCTCCTTCGTCATGGCTCCCCCACAGCGCTCCCGCCACCGACCGCTTTCCGCCGGGCAGCGGGAAGAGGAACGTGTGGAGAGGGATCTCGGCCCCCTTGTATTCCTCGAGGACCGACCAGCGACGGCTGAAGCCGTTGCCGAGCCAGTCGCGGAACTCCTTCGCCCCCTCCTCGGTCAGGCCCGAGGAGATGAAGTCCTTGTAGATCGGGAGCTTCCCGTAGAGGTGGAGGGCGTACGACTCCATCCTCGGGGGTCCGTCCGCCCCCGAGAACCCCTCCTTCAGCTTCGAGAAGAGACTCCACGCTGCCACTCAGTCACCTCGTTCGTCAGGTTCGTTTCGCCACGAAAGGGAGGAGGGACGGCCACCCCGTCCCCCCTCCTGGGGTGAGCGTCAGTTCGGAAGGATCGGGGGCATCGGCTCCTCGAACAGGAGCTCGAAGAGGCCCTCGAGCGGTTCGTTGCGCTGCAGGGCGTTCGGAATGACGACCCGGATCGTCCAGGTCCTCTCCTTCTCCCGCGCGCGCTCGGGGTCGTCGGAATCGTCGCGGCGGTCGCGCTCCTCGCTCGCCACGCGGACGAAGTAGAAGAACCGGAGGGGCCCCCCGTAGGCCTCGAGGCTCCCGGTCCACCCGGACCCCGATTCCTCGTCGCGCCCCGTGATCGACATCGGGGCGTCCGAGGGCCCGAGCCTCCAGACGTACGGGTTCGGCTGCTTGCCGGTCTTGAAGTCGGTGGAGGGCCTCACGACCGTGCTGCGGTCGAAGAGGAAGAGCGAGTTGACCCGGTCGCCCATGAAGCGCTTGCCGGGGCTCGGCGTGAACGGGAGGGGACGGATCTCGACCTTGTGCTCCTTGATGACGGACGTCGAACGGCCTCCCCCGAAGAGGAAGAGCTGCCAGCCGCGGCCGACGGCGAGGAGGCCCCGATTCGCGTCCCCGACGAAGTCGAACTCGGGCTCCCAGCCCCAGAGGATCGGGTTCAGGGCGTACTCGTCGGCGAGGGCGCCGACCTCGGTCAGGACGCCGGAGAAGTGGCCCTGGCTGATCGACGGGAGGTCGAGCCGGTACGTGACGCTGTTGCCGCTGCCCCCCGGCTTGAGCGAGGTCCCCGCCGCGTAGGCCACCCGTTCCTGGCGCAGCTGGCTCTCGCGGATGAACGGGAACTGCCCGAGGGCCTGGTCCCGGATCTTCCTCACGACGGGCTCCGCGGCCTGCTGGAACGACGGCTGGATCGCGTCGCGGATCAGGTTCGCCCCGCGGTTCTCCACCGCGATCAGCTGGCGCCCGAAGGTGCTCCGGCGGACGGCCGGGTTCCTGGAGAAGGCGTGATAGCCGCGAAGGGAGACTCCCTCCTGGGCCAGGGAGAGCTGGCGCCAGGCCTTCAGCTCCTGCTCCGACAGGGGCTCGACGTTGTTCTTGAAGAGGGCCGCCGCCGCGACGAGCGCCGGCGGCGCCTTGACCGGGGCGGTCGAACGCTGCGGCGCGGCCTTGCTCTTGTAGTGCGCGAGGACCGAGTTGAGCCGCCGGTTGGACGCGGCGAACGACTGCACGTCGTCGAAGGCGAGGGCGCCCGACATGTCGGTCACGGGGGCCCCGCCCCCCTGCGATTCCGGGATCCACCGGGTGATCGCCGCCTGGAACTCGCGCCAGGAGTTCGCGCGGAGCGCCGCTCCCGGAACGACGAACCCGCCGCCGCCGCCGCCGCCGCGCCCGGCGAACCGGTCGATGTAGCGGCGCAGGTAGTCGACCATCGTCTCGGCGTGCCCCTGAGCGAGCTGGTCGACGTCGGGACGGGTCGAGATGGACGAGGCCTCGGCGAAGCTGATGTAGGAGACGCCGAGCGGGATCATCTGCTGCGCGTGGTTGCGCGTGAAGCAGACGTTCTCCGGGCACATCGGCCCGATGGAATGGTCGAGGAACTGCTGCGTGTACGGGAGGACCCTGTAGACGAGTGCGAGGTCTGCGGTCCTCGGGACGAAGGCGGCGAGGGCGGTGTCCTGCCAGAGCGTCTTCTGCTCGGGCGGAATCCCCCCGATCGCCGTCACGTTCGCCGTGGCCTTCGCCTTCGCTTCGACCTGCTTCTTCGAGAAGGCCTCCAGGGTCGCCTTCTGGTCCGCCGGCGTCGACTTGCGCGACGCCTCCTCCACGACGGCCTTCGGGTTCTCCGCCGCCTCGAACGCCGTGAGGTCGGCGAACGCCGTCACCTCGGCGAGCATCGGCGAGATCGCCGCCGCCGACGGGCTCCACGCCTTCTTCGCGGGGTTCTGCGCGTCCGCGACGACGAGGTAGGCGTAGGCCAGGATCTGGGCCTCCAGGTTCTTCCAGTCCGACTCCATCTGCCCCTTGATCCGGTTCCGGGCGTTCTCGTTGACGACGCCCGGGACGACGGTCGTGAAGCGCATCACCTGGTCGTAGTCGGCGTCGAAGTTGCGCCGCCAGTCGTCGGGCCCGAAGCCCGGGAACTCCTGGCTCCCCGGCTTGGTCGTTCCGAGGTGCTTCGTGGTGTCGTCGTAGACCTGCCGGAACTCCTTCCCCGTCGCCGCGGTCCGGTCGAGGTAGCCCCTCGAGGAGGGGTCCTCGATCTTCAGCAGCTCGGAGTACTTCTGGACGTAGAGGGCGAGCAGCTGGTTGAGGCGGAAATCCCACCGAGCCAGGTTCGCGACCGTCCAGAACTCCTCGAACTTGCGGATCGCTGCGCCCGGGTCGGGGACCCGGAGCATGTCCGGGTCCTTCGGGGGGTCCTCCGGCAGCGCCCCGAGGATGAGGTCGGGGTTCCCGCTCGTCCCGACCGCGGCGACCCAGTCGTCGATCTCCTTCGAGCGGGCGCCGCCCGGAGCCATCCCCTTCGTGTTCGCGAGGAACGCGATGAGCGGGACGACCTTCAGCTCCGAGGCGGCGACGAGGGGCTTCTGCTCCCCGGTGAGCGCGCCCTTCTTGACGGACCACCACTTCAGGTGCCCGTCGAACGCGGTGAAGAACGTCCGGTAGTCGTACGGGCCGGCCCAGTCGAGCTGGGCCATCCGCGCCTCCCCCTCCTTCATGACGGGGTTGAGGACGCGCTCGACGTAGAGCCTCTGGTTGATCTTCCCGAGAAGGCTGAAGAGCTGGCCCGAGGAGGCGCGCTGGAAGAAGAGCGCGAAAAGGAACGGCCTCTGCCGGATCGCGGCCTGGTGCCTGTAGATCGCCTCGGAAAGGCCGTACGCCTCGGCGATCGAGCAGGCCTCCTTCTTCTCGACGCAGGCCTCGGCCTTCTGCGCGGTCTCCCGCATCGGCTTCACGAACCGCCGCATCGACAGGTAGGGCAGGATCATCCCGCAGATGCAGAGCACCGGCAGGGCGATCATCGCGATCCGCATGATCAGGCGGGTCGTCCTCTCGCGCTCGACCGCCGCCTTCGTCCGGGCGATGAGCCCCTGCTCGGGGAAGACCTTCTTCTCGTAGAAGTCCTTGATGAAGAAGGCGCGGGAGCGCTTGAATATCTGCTCGAGGTTCTCGACGATCCCCTCGGCCGAGCTGCCGAGGAGCTCGCGCGTCGCCCGGGCGATCGGCTTGCCCTGCTGGACGCCCGAGGAGAGGTAGAAGCCGCGGAAGACGAACGGGTCGTCGTAGCGGGTCTCGAGGAAGACCCCCTGGAAGTAGCGCTTGAGCGAGTCGCGCAGCGCGCGGAGCTCCTCGGGGAAGACGAAGATCCGGTCGACGTTCTGGACGATCTCCTCGGTCGCCGTGAACTTCATCCGGAGCTTGTGGATCCGGGTCAGGATCTCCTCGTACGCCTCGTCGAACGTCGAGAGGGCGTAGGGCTTGTCGGGACCCTGCGGGTTCGACCAGCCCACGAGCTGCCGCTGGTCGACGGGGTCGAGCTTGGAGAAGAACTCGGAGAAGCCGAGGATCCGGTCCGCCTTCGTCACCATGATGAAGACCGGGAACCGGATCTCGAGGACGCGCTGAAGGTGGAGGAGCTTCGCCCGGATGTTCGCGGCCTTCTTGTCCTGCTCCTCGGGCGTGTCCTCGAGGAGCGAGGTGGCCGGGATGACCACGAGGACGCCGTTGATCGGGCACTCCTTGCGGTACTTCTTGAGCATCTTCAGGAAGGTCGACCACTCCGTGGCGTCGGGGGCCGCCTCCTCCTGGAACGTGAACCGCCCGGCGGTGTCGAGGATGACCGCCTCGTTGGCGAACCACCAGTCGCAGTTGCGCGTGCCGCCCGAGCCGGAGAGGCCGTCGCCGCCGACCGGGAACTCCAGCCCCGAGTTCTTCAGCGTCGTCGACTTGCCCGACTGCGGCTCGCCGATGAGGAGGTACCAGGGGAGCGAGTAGATCTGGAGGCCCGTCCCCTTCAGCTGGGCGAGGGACTCCGTCCACTTCTGGGACAGCTCCTTGACCGCCTCGCGGACCTCCTGCTTGGAGGCCCCGGCCCCGCCCTGCGCGTCGCGGGCGAGGTCCCTTTCGAAGGCGCCGCCCCGCGCCTTCTCTCCCTTCTTGACGAAGGCGCCGAAGGCCGCGACGAGAAGGGCGATGACGATGAGGCCGCCCACGACGGCCCACCAGTACTGCCCGAATCCCATCGCCCGCGCGGCGACGAGGCAGACCGGCATGAGGAGGAAGACGATGCCGAGGGTCTTGATCGGCTTCGGGAGGCGTCCGAGGAGGTCCAGCAGCTCGTACATGGCGACCTCAGAGGACTCCCAGCTTGTCGGCGACGCCCCTGATGTCCCCGACAAGGGAGGCCCAGGAGAGGAACGTCAGGAGCCAGAAGCCGATCAGGACTCCGAAGCTGATGATGGCCACGCGCCCGAGCGTGACGACGGGGTTGAGCCTCTTTCCGGCCGTCGCCATCACCGTGTAGGCCTCCGGGGTGATCTTGTCGCTCTGCGACGCGAGGTACTCCGAGAGGAGCCGGTAGGTGCTCTTGCGCACCTCGGCGAGCTTCTCCGGCCGCTCGCGGTACTTCCCGCGGAAACCGAGCGCGAGGCCGGCGTAGACGATGCTGGCCAGCTCCACGTCCTCGGGCTTCAGCTCCTTGGCGATGGCGAAGTACTGGTCTCCGCCGATGTTCGAGCGGAAGTACTTCTCCTCGAGGAGCCGGTCCTGCCAGTCGCGCGCGAACTCCCAGCCGGAGTGGATCAGGATCTCGTCCGCGAGGACGACGAGCGGGTAGCGGGCCTGGTCGTAGAGGGCCTGGAGGCGCGGGTCGTGCCGCACCGCCGACGCCTGCTCGCGGAAGATCTCGTCGAGGTCCGCGGCGGCGTCCTCGATGTCGGCCCGCACGCCCTTCCTCACCTTCTGACGGAACGACGAGAGGAAGAGGAACTCCTTCGCCGCCACCTTGAACAGCTCGGTCGTGTAGTCCATCTCAGCTCCCGGGCTTGGTGATGATGTAGAGCGAGAACTTGAGCTTGGGGTCGAGGGCGTCGGAGAGGGCCACGTTCCGGTCGCGGACGACGTTGGCCCAGTACGGCCCTTCCTTCTCGATCTTGAAGTAGAAGTAGTCCTCGCGCTGCGGCAGGCCGGCCGGCGTGCGCTTGAGGAGCTCGAGGTCGAGGCCGAAGAGGCGCCGCTGCCTCAGGACGGGGATGTCCCGCACCGTGCCGAGCTTCATCGTCACGATCCGCCCGCGAAGGTCCTTCTCCTCCATCTCGGCCTCGATGGCGAGGAAGACCTCGGTCTGCGTGGCGAGCCACTCCTCGAGGAGGTCGGCCACGAGGAGGTCGTCCCGGAGGACGAAGTCGACCTTGACGAAGCGCGAGGCGACGATCTTCTCGAGGAGCGCCTCGATGACGCGGCACGTCTCGTGGAAGCAGGGGCCGAGCTTCTCGTGGTCGTAGACCGGGATCCTCACGGGGATCTTCCCGTCGTCGAAGATCGACAGCTCCCCCGCGAGGCGCGCGAACTCGGTGTAGACGTGGAAAGGGTGGATGCGCGGGATCCGGGTGAGCTGCTGGAAGAGGAAGAGGAAGCTGCCGAGGATCTGGAGCTTGATGATCGTCTGCCAGCCCGAGGTCCCCTCGGAGGCGATCGTCAGTCGGCCCTGGGATACGTCGGTGAGGAGGAGGCGGTGTTTCGCCTCGATCCGGTTCGTGACGCCGTCGCAGAGGGCCTGGATCGTCCTCGAGCCGCCGAGCTCGGTCAGGGAGGGGATGAACTCCCTCGAAAGGACCGGGAAGTTCCTCCCCGAGCCCGACCGCTCGACGACGGCCACCTCGAGACACTCGTACCCCTCCTGGCTCTCGGCGCCGAAGAAGAGCTTCCCGTTGCAGCGTCTCACGCCGACGGGCTGGGGGTTCGACCCGCTGTTCTCGTCGAGCGCCTCGGCGTTCTCGGCGATGTAGCGCCGGTCGACGCCGGCCGGCCCCTCGCCGGGGGCGAAGGTGTTCGGCGCCGTCTCGCGCAGGATCGGGACACCGACGAAGACGCGCATCCGCCCGCCCGCCTTGTCGAGCTCGTTCTTGAAGCTCCGCGGGGAGATGCGGAGCGTCGAGTCGGCCGCCAGCGCGGTGCCGTCCTTCAGCTTCATGGAGACGTCGCGGATCTCGAAGACGAAGTTCTCGAGCTGGTCCGGCGCCACGTCCAGCGACTGCAGGCCGTAGAAGAACGGCTGGATCCGCTGGATCTCACGCTGGAGGGCCTCCTCGCGGTAGCGCTCGGCCGTCTGGAGGTGGTGGGGCCGGAGGAACATCCCCTCGGCCCAGAGGACCTGCGGCGTCTTCTTCATGGATGCGGGCTACCAGCGTCGCTCGACGGAGAGCTCCCGCTCGAGGACGGAGACGAGGATCTTCTGCCCCACCCACTTCTCGCGGGAGAGGACGATGACGTGCCGGGTCGGGTCGGGGTTCTGGAACTTGTAGTCGGCGATGATCACGAGGAACCGCTCGCCCTTGGAGAACGGCACGGAGACGACCTTGTCGCACGTGCCGGCCCCCTCGCCGGTCGTGAAGGTGACGGTCTGGATCCGGTTCTGCCCCTGGATGTTGTAGCGGGTCTGGTCGTAGAACCACTTCTCGCCCATTTCCTGGATCTTCCGGGACTCCTCCTCCGTGGCGCGGATCACGTCGACCGCGAGAGCGAGGCCGCCGTTGATGGCCGGCCCGCACCGGAAGGAGAGGGTGCCGACCTTGGACGCGCAGCCCGTCAGGGCGGAGAAGGCGACGGCCAGGAGGCCGCACGCGGCGAGCCGGACGAGGTTTCGGGGCACGATGTTCGTCATCAGTTCTCTCCTCGCTGGTTCCGTTTCAGCTTCTCGAGCTCTTCCTTCGACAGGCGGGCGACGCCCTGAAGGATCTGGTCGTTGACGAGGTCGGGGGAGAGGTCGCGGACGGCGATCTTGTAGAGGTCCCACCACTCCGCCGCCTCGCCCCTCAGCTTCCACCCGGCGCTGCGCGGCGCCGATTCGATCGTCACCGGGTTGACCCGCTTCCAGAGCCGGTCGAACCACTCCCCCGGCGCCTGGTGGTACGCCGCGAGGATCGCGATCTGCCACCGCTTCAGCTCGTCGAGGTACTCCTCGACGCGCTGGACGCTCACGGGCTTGCCCTGCTCGAGGGCGTGGAGGAGGCTCCGCATCGTCTCCTTGAAGCCGGGGAGCTTGAAGGTCATCGTCTCGTTGCCGGGCATCGTGAGCGACTGGATGAGGCCGAGCGTCATCCCCTCCATCGCCAACGCGTACTCGATGACCTTGCGCAGGACGAGGACGTTGCGGTCGGCCTGCGCGAGGTCCTCGCCGAGGACGAGCTGCCGGAGCGGGAGGCCCGTCCCGGGCACCCCGGGGGACTGGGTCTTGGCCCGCGCGACGCTCTTGGACGGGGTCTCTTCGGCACCCTTCTTCTCTAGCTCCTCGATCTTTCGACGGAGGCGCGGCACCTCCGGGTCGACGCCCGCCCCGGCGGGGAGGACCGGGAAGTAGCGCCGGAGAAGCTCAAGGAATCGGGCGCGCGACTCCCGCGGGAGCGGCGCGAGCTCCTTCTCGACGCGGCGCTTCAGCTGCCGGCGCCGGTCGTCCGGGCTGCCGAACCTGAGCTCGCCCGCGAGGACGAAGAGTTCGTCGGCCAGCGTGCGGGCCCGGCCGTCGAGGAGGATCTCGGCGGGCGTGCGGGGGGCGCCCCAGGCTACGGCCGCCGGGCCGGGCGGCGCCGCGACGGGGACGGGGACGGGGACGGGGGCCGGGGCGGCGGGGGGCGCGGCCGTCCGGACGGGTGCCGGCTCCGGCTCCCGCGCGGGCGGTTCCGGCTGCGGGAGGTCTCGACGCGACCGCGCCGGCGCGACCATCGAGTCCGCAGGCGAGCGCGAGGGGGGCGCGGGAGGCGGGGGGGGCGTCGGCCGCGCGAAGGGCGAAGGTCCGGCGGAGGCCGTCGCGTCGCCGATGTCCTCGTTCAGGAGCGTCGTCGTCCGGCCCCGCGCGGCGACAGGCTTGGCGCCGGGCCGCGACCGGCGGCCGGTCTCCTCGACGGCGGCCGTGCCCCGGTCCTCGGGGGCGGCGCTCGTGAAGCCCTCGGGGACGGACGTGATCCCCCGCGCGGTCAGCCAGTCGCCGACCGGACCGAACCGGTCGGCCACGAGGCCCGCGAGGATGCTCCGGGCTGCGAGCCTCGTCCCTTCGGCCGCGTCGGCCCCGACGGCGGCAGGGCCGCGCGCGGCGTCGAGGAGCCGCGCGACGCGCGGCGAGACGACGGCCGTCTCGAAGGTCCCGGTCAGGTTCACCGGCTTCACGAGGATCTCCGCGATCCAGGAGAGGTCCTCGCGGTAGAAGCTCTTCCGGTAGACCTCGTCCCTCACCTCCCGCGCCGAGGCCCCTCCCCGGGCGAGGAGCTCGTCGACTTCCGGGTCCTCGAGCGCCAGGACCGCGTCGAGGAGGTGGCGGGTGTCGACGTAGGCTTCCCGGCGGGCCGCCGCCCGCTCCGCGGCGGTGCGGACGAGGGGCTCGACGGCCGCGCCTTCCCAGTGGGTCACCGCGAGGGGCTCGAACGGGGGCGGCGCGGCGAGCGGGCTCGTCAGGTAGACCTGCACGGGCGTCAGGGAGACGAGGAAGAGGTCGCCGGACTTGACCTCGGTCTCGGTCGTCACGGCCTGCTGGGCGGCGAACGTCCCGTTCGAGCTGCCAAGGTCGCGGAGGAAGATGCGCCCCTGCGTGAACCGCACCTCCGCGTGCGAGCCGGAGACTCCGGCGGAGACGGAAAGGACGAGGTGGTTGCGCTCTTTCGACTGGCGATCGAACGGCAGCCGCCCGATGCGCACGAGCTGCATCGCCTGCCGCGCTTCGGCGGCGTAGCGCAGCCCTTCCATCGGGCCGAGCCACACCTCGAGGGTCAGGGAACGGGGAGGGACGCTCAACGGTCTCCTCCGTGGAAGGAGCGATACGCCTGCACCTCGGGGGAGGAGACGGACGGCTTGAAGGACACAGTGGTCGGATCTTACCCTCGGTCCACCGGGGCCGCGACCCGGCGCCGCGTCAGGGGCGCGACGCCGCTTCCGACTCCGCCTCGAGAAGCTCCGCGAGGACGTCCTGGATCTCGAAGTGGAGCGGCTGGCGGTGCACGAGCAGCGACCGCAGCTCGGCGACGACCTCGTCCGTCTCCCGGAGCGCCTGCTCGACTCGGCCGGTCGGGTCCTCGGGGACGAAGTCGCCCGGTGCGGTCGCGATCGAGAAGCCGGGAATCCTCGTGACGAGGCGGAGGCCGAGGAGCACCGACCGCTCGTAGAGGGCGGGAGGAATCGCGTTCGGGCGCCCCGGGACGCGGTCCTCGTCCTTCCAGAAGACGCGCGAACGGTCGAAGAGGGCCGCGGTCGCGGGCTCGTTCTCGAGGGCCGCCTTCAGGCGCGGCAGGGGGTCCCCCTCCTTCGTCCGGGCCGCGGCGGTCGCCGCCCGCTGGATGGACTGGAGGACGAGCGGGAAGTCGGTCCGTTCGCCGCCGGCGAGGACGCGGAGAAGGAGGACGCCGAGCGAGTGGAGGTCGGACGGAGCGCCGAAACGCGGGTAGACCTTGTAGCGCGCGCCCGGCAGACGCACGCCGAAGGAGCGGCGGAGCCGCTTGACGGCGGCGTCGTCGAGGTCGACCGGCTCGGAGACGAAGGTCAGCTCCTCGTAGGTGGCCGGGGTTCCGGGCTTTCTCCTCACGACGAGGGCGTCGATCCCGAGGCCGAGCGCCTCGTCGGGGAAGGTGACGTGAATCCAGTCCGGCTCCTCCGGCCGCGGGAAGAGGCCGTTCGGGTCGGAGAGCCGCCCCTCGACCTTCACACCGAGGCCGGCGTCGGCCGGCTCGATGTCCGAGAGGTAGACGTCGCCGGGCCGGCGCGCCGCGAGGCGGAACTCGAGGATCTCGGGCGCTGCGTACGGGAACATAGGCTCGTGGGGCGGCACGACGACCTCCACGCCGAACGACGAGCTCTTCGTCGCCGAGGAGAGCCCGTGCAGCCGGACCTCGAAGGTCCAGAGGGCGGGAAGCGCCGAGCCGGCGCCGTAGCTGTCGAGCAGGACGTGCCCCGGGTGGAGGTCGAGGTGCGGCTGGCCGGTGGCGCGGTAGAAGGCGAGGACGGCCGCCGCGAGCTGGCGGAAGGCCGTCATCTTCAGGTAGAGGACCTCGACGGCGTCGACCCCCGTCCCGTCGTGGCCGTAGAGGAAGCGGCCGGTCGGCGGAAGGGACTCGAGGAGCCACTCGACCCGTCTCCGGCACGACTCCGCCTCGAGACTCTCCGGCGCGGCCGGGGGGACGAGGTCGGCCTCGGTCCGGCCGCCGACGAAGTCGGACCACTCGTCCCACTTCACCGGCGAGAGCCCGGTCACCAGGAGCGGAGTCGGGCAGAAGGAGAAGGGGGACCAGCGCGCGGCGAAGTCACCGAGAGAGGCGCCCCCCTCCCGCCGGAGCCGCAGGGCCTCCTCGGAGGAGGCACGGGAGGCGAACCCGCGCACCTGCTCCTCGTCCCAGTCGCGGACGAGCGCCCGCGCGAGGCCCTTCAGGAGGTCTTCGGGACCGCCCACCGGGACGTCCGCCTGCTCGCCGAGGGGCTCGTGGGAGAAGACCGCGATGACCCGGTCGGTCGTCGCGCATGACGGGCACCCGACGAGCCGGTGGAGGGTCTCGAGGTACGACGGGAGCCGGCGCTCCCGGAGGAAGGCCTCGTCGGTCAGGAGCTCCAGCGGCCTGCCGCACGCGGCGCAGGGCGGAACGAAGAAGGAGCGGGAGGGCTTGTCGTAGAGGAGGGCGGGGAGCGTCGCGTCCGGGCCGCCGTCCGGCTGGAGGAGCCGCGGAAACCACGGGCTCTGGGCGCGGAGCGAGCGGAGACGCTCGCGCTCGGCGGCGAAACGCGCGAGGAGCGTCCGGTTGGTCGGGCGCGAGGAGCTCTCGGAGAGCGACTCGGGAAGGACGTTCGGCAGGATCTTCACCGCGACGAGCTCGACGACGCTGTCGGCGTCGCCCTTCAGCGCGCCGAGGTAGACGCGGCTCGTCCCCTCGTCCGAGGAGAGAGGGAGCGGGACGGGCCCTTCTTCCGCCCCGCCCGCGAGCGGGCCGAGGACGAGGTGCAGCCCGAAAGGCGACGGGGCGTCGCCCGGGGGGAGGAGGCGGGCGGTGGGAAGGCTCTTCACTTCGGCCCTCCCGCCCGCCGCGCCGAACGAACGAACGGCACGCACGCGCTCACCACTGGCAAGTCCTCCGGTAGGGCGAGTCTAACCTCCCTCGGACCCGCGACCTTCGCCGGGCGACTCCGGGCCCCGCCTGAGGAGCCTCGCCACGAGGAGGAGGAGCGCGACGACGGCGCCCACGAGGGCCGCCTGGAAGAGCTTCGACCCCGTCTCCTCCTTCTCCGTCTCGACCCCTCCGGCCGGCGGGGGCGCGAGGGCCGCCTCCACCGCCGGCGCGCCGAGGAGCCGCGGAGCGAGCAGCTCGAGATCGTACCGCGGCGAGGCGAGGCCCGCCTGCCCCTGGACGAGCGCGAGGGAAGCCCCTTCCTCCCGCACGAAGCGCAGGCGGTGCGCCGGCAGCAGCAGCGATGCACGGACGACGGGGAGGGGCGCGTTGTCGCCGTCGTCGATCGAGACGTAGAGCGTCCGCCCCTCCCCCGCGGGGAGGGGGAGGAGCAGGGAGGGCGCGGCGCGCTCGGGGTCCGCGCTCTCCCAGTCGTCCGCGGCGACCGTGGCGAGGGCCTCCGCGGTCTCGGGCCGCCACCCGAGCCGCTCCCTGAGGAGCGTCACTCTGCGGGTGAAGACCCGCGCCGTGGTCGCCAGCTCGAGCCGGGCCTCGAGCAGCCTCTCGAACGGCAGCTCGAGGCGGTGGAAGGAGAGGCGCCCCGCGTCGCCGGGACCGCTCCGGGGACGCGGGTCCTCGACCTTCTGGGGGGCGGGGAGCCTCACGACGATCGGCTCGCCGAGGGTCTCGACGAGGTAGGGGACCTGGCGGCCGTCCGCGGTCGCGATCCTCACGTCGGCGAGGCCCGGGCTGGCGGCGAGGACCGCGGCGTCGAGGCGCAGCGCGGTGAGGCCGGGCGGCCCGGGCGGGATCGGCCGGGAGATCCGGAAGCGGGAGAGGTCGAGCGCCGCCCCGGCCGGGAGGCCGGCGGCGCCGGCCCCGGGCGGCTCCGCCGCCGCTGCCTTCGTCTCGCCCCAGACCGCGGCCGCGGGTCGCGGGTCGTCCCCCCGCGTGACGGCCGGCCGAATCGCCTCGAGGTCGTAGCGCGGGCGGGAGAGGCCGGGGGCGCCGAAGCGTGCCGTCAGCGGCGCACCGTCGAGGCTCTCGAAGTAGATCCACGGGAGCCCCTCGTAGCGGGCCGTCACCGCCGCGATGTCGAGTGGCGGGTTCCCCGCGTCCGCGACGACGAGCTCGAGCTCCGCCTCGGCCGGGGGCGCGATGCGGATCGCCATCTCCGCCGCAGCCGCGTCGTCGCGCTCGGCGCGCCGCAGCGTGGCCGAGCCGAGCCGGTACGGGACGAGACGGCCGCCGGAGAGGCGCGACTCGAGGACGGTCGCCTCCCGGAGGACGTTTCCCGACCGGACGGCGATCTCGACCGCGCCAACCGGCAAGCCGGCAGCCGGAAGCCCGAGGCGGTACCGGCTGACCCCCGGCTCGCTCTCGCGACGTTCGAAGCGGATCGGTTCGCGGAGCGGCTCCGGCACCCCGCCCGAACCGGCAAGGCGCGCCTCGACCTTAGCCGGCAGGGGAACGCGGCCGCTCTTCGCGTCGTTCCACGCGAGTCGCAGCCAGCGGTGCTCCCCTTCGGGGAAGGAGATCTCGGTCCCCGAAAGGCCCTCTTCGGGCAGGTCGAAGAGCGTCCCCTCGGCGACGACGACGGTCCACCGGGCCCGGTCGCCGCTCCCCTCGAGGCGAAGCCTCTTGAGGAACGGTGCCGGAAGCCCCTCGACGCGGAGCCGGTCGATCCGCCGGAGGACCCCGAGGTCGGCCTCGAACCCGCTCGCGACCTTCGTCGAGGGGATCGGCAACAGGGCGGCGCGGACCCACTCGGGCTCCCGCACCGGCGGCTGCAGCAGGAGGTACGGAACCTCGCGCCCCTCCGCGTCGAAGAGGCGCAGGTCGGAGAGGAGCGCCGCGCCGGAGCGCGCCGAGGAGCCCGCGAGGAGAGCGCCGTCGACGGCGAGGCGGTTCGGGCCGGGCCCGCCGGGGGTGATCGGCCGCTCATGGTCGAACGGGCGGGGGGCGGGGCGCAGGCCCTCCTCCCCCGCGGCGGCAAGCGCGGCGGCGAGGAAGGCGAGAGGCAGGAGGCGTCGGGTCGGCGTCATTCCTTCTCCCGGTGAGCGAGGACGAACTTCTGGAGCGCGACGGCGACGAGGGCGAGCGAGACCGCGAGCCCCACGAACGAGGCGACGCGGTAGAGCCCGCCGAGGCGCCCGAGGTCGTGGAGGAACGCCTTCAGGACCGTCACGACGAGGAGGGCGAGGGCCGCGATCCGCGCGGAGCGGCTCTTCCCGGCGATGCCCGCGGCGAGGAGGGCGACGCCGAAGACGGCCCAGCCGAGCGTGTAGGCGAGGTCCTCGGCGAGCGAGGCCCCGCCCGCGACGTTGAAGGTGAGGGTCGGCCCCGTCGCGAACCAGTCGGCGATCTGGATGTTGAGGAGCGCGAAGAGGAGGATCGTCCCGAGCGCGACCTGGGCCGAGGAGGCGCGCACGCGCCCTCCCGCCAGCTCGTCGGCGGTGCCCCGGAGGAACCGCGCGGCGAGGAAGAGGGCCACGGCCGGCACGAGGTAGGCGTAGAGGTACCAGTTCAGGATCGGCGTCGCGCTCCGCGCGTGGTAGGTCAGGACCGCGTCGTTCAGGACGAGGCGGACGAAGACGACCGCCGACAGGCCCGCCGAGGCGAGGAGGAGGCCGCGGTGGGGGATGCGCGTGTAGAGCCAAGCGAGCGCCGCCGCCTCGAGAGCCCAGCCGATGGTGATCCACTCCTTGTCGAGCTGGAGCGGGATGGCGATCGTCACGAACGCGAGCGCGGCCCCCGCCACGAGGGCGAGGCGGCCGAGGTCGCGCGCCGGGGGCGCCTCCACCCGCAGGAGCGCCACGAGGAGGAGAGCCAGCGCCCCGGCGATGCCGACCGGCAGGACGCCGACGAAGGCATCCCATCCGGCCTCCGCGAAGCTCGCGCGGCCGAGGAGGAAGAACGCCGCGCTCGCGAGGACCGCCGCGAGCCACGGCGCCCTCTCGGCGGGCGCGCGACGCGCGGCCAGCGGCGGCAGGGCGAGGAAGAGGAGCCAGAGGAGGCCGGCGAAGAGGAGGCGCGAGACGGCCCGCTCCGCGCCCGGCTCGCCCGCGTCGCCCCAGAGGTGGACGGAGAGGAACGAGAGGCCCACGGAGAGGACCGGAAGGCCGTGCCACCCCTCCCGCGTCGCGACGAGAAGGAGCGCCCCTGCGAGGGCGAGGTGCGCCACGACGAGGAACGCGAAGTCGGGCCGGCCGTCCCGCATCCCCGAAAAGAGCGCCACGAGCTGCCCCAGGAAGAGCGCCGCGACCGACCCGGCCGCGACGGCCGAGCGGAGCGCCTCGCCCCCCTTCGGCGCCCTCGGCGAGAGGGCGCGCCCGAGGAGGCCGAGGCCGGCGACGCCGAGCGCCGAGGCGAGGGCCACGGCCGGCCACGGCGCTGCCGGGACAGCTGAGACGAAGACGAGAAGGACGACCTGGGAAAGGACGAGGGCGACGGCCAGGAGCGCGCCGACCCCCGTGGCGAACGCCGCGGCCGCCAGGGCGAGGTCGAGGACGAGGAGGACGCCCAGGACCGGCCACGGCGGGACGGCGAGAGACGGCTGCGTGACGACGAAGAGGAGGAAGAGGTGCCCCACCAGGCCGAGGTGGATCCCGTTCGGCCCTCCCGCCTCCCCCGCACCCGTCTTCGCGCGGACGAAGGCGCCTCCCCCGACGACGACGAGGGCGAAGCCGAGGACGACGAGGAGGCCCGGGACGAGGAGCGTCCCGAGCGGGACGGTCATCCACCAGACGGCGAGGACGCCCCACGAGAGGAGGACGCCGAGGAGCGTCGCGACCGGGAACCGTCCGGCCGCCCCCTCGGCGAAGAGGCCGACGTTCAGGACCGCGAGGAGGAGCGCGAGGCCCCAGAGAGCCGAGGCGGCGACGGGACCGGCCGCAAGGAAGAGGAGGAGCGCGAGCGCGGCGAAGAGGAGGACGACCGAAAGGCCTCCCGGCTTCAGGGATCTCCCGAAGCGGCGCGCCGCGAGCGGAACGCCGAGGTAGAAGAGCGAGAAGACGCCGTAGAGCGCGAGGCCGGGGAGGAGCCGCTCCGGCGTCAGGTGCTTCGCCGACCAGACCGCCTCGGCCACGAGCGCGAAGAACGCGCCGGCGAAAAAGACGCCCCCCTCCTCCCGGAGGATCGCGTACGCCGCGCAGAGCGCGAGCAGGACGAACACGACGCCGAAGAGGAGGCCCGGGGCCGCCGCTCGCGGCTCGACCGCGGCGAGGACCGGCGCGAGGGACAGGAGGAGGGGTGCCGCGTACACGGCACCCGCCCCCGTCGCGTCGAGCGGCCGCCCCGCCTTCCGGGCCACGAACGGCGCGGCGAGGTAGAAGACGACGAAGAGGCCGAGGAAGGCGAGGACCGACGGCCAGGCTCCCGGCGCGTAGCTCCGGAAGGCCCAGACGACGAAGACGAGGAGCGAAGCGAGCCCGCCCGCGAGGTGGAGGGTCGTGGGGCCACGCCAGACGGAGACGGCGAAGAGGCCGGCCGCGAGGAGGAAGAGGAAACCGAAGAGGAGCTCGTGTCGGGCGCCGTAGGCCGGGACGGCCGCAAGGAAGACGGCGAACGCCAGCGGGAGGAGCCCCGCCAGGTGCGCCGAGCCCTCGAAGAGCGGCGCCTTCCCCTCCTTTCCCTCCTTCTCGGGCCTCCCGAGGGCGAGGCCCGCGTAGAGGACGAGCGGGAAGACGAGGAAGACCCCGGCCGCGATCCCGAGCTTGCCCTCCGTGAGGAACTTCGCGACCCAGGCCCACTGGTAGAGCGCCGTGAGGACCGCGCAGAGGACCGTGAGGACCGGCCACTTCTTCCTGTGCGCCACCCAGGCGAGACCGGCGTTCAGGAGAAGGAGGTAGCCGAAAAGGCCGAACGGCCGGTCCTCTCCCGTGGAGAGGAGGGCCGGCGTGGCGAAGCCGCCGACGAGGCCGAGGAGGGCGATGAAGACGGAATCGCGCCGCACCGAGAGGAGGACCGCGACCGCGGTCACGAGCGCCATGAGGCCGAACGTCGGGATCGCGGGAACGAGCTTCCAGAGGGCGTGCGCGGCGAAGAACGTGGAGAAGAGGACCGCGATGGCCGCCCCGTCGAGGGCGTTCGCCGTCACGGGGTACTTCCGGGCCGCCTTCAGCTCGCACCCCACCAGGAGGCCGATGCCGGCGAGGAGGCCGATCGCCATCTGCAGCGGCGGGGTCAGCCAGCCGTGGGTGATGGAGTAGCGCAGGAAGGAGACGGCGGCCACCACGAGCATGACCGCGGCCACCCAGGAGAAGAGCTTGACGCCGACGAGGCTCTCCCAGTCGAACGGCTTCGACGGGGCCGCGGGCGCCGCGGGAGGCCGTCGCGGCACGGCGGGGCGCGGCGGGGGCGGCGCGGCGCCGGCCGGCGGGCTCGGGTACGGCGGCGCCGCGGGGGCCGCGGGAGGCCCGGGGACGGCGGCCGCGGGAGGAAGGGGCGGAGCGGGAGGCGGCGGAGGCGGCGGCACCGCCGCCGGAGGCGCGCTCGCCGGCTGCGGAAGGACCGGGAGCCGGTCGGTCTCTTCCCCCGCCGGGGCAGCAGAAGGCCCGGGGGCGGGCGGTGCCGTCGCCGGTGGGGCCGCGACGGCGGGAGGACGCGAGACCGGGGGAACCGCCGCATCCCTCGCGATGGAGGGAACGGGAGCGGGAACCGGCGGGGGCTCGGCCGGCGCCGCCGGGCCAGCCGGAGCCGCCCTCGACGCGCGCAGCTCGCCCGTCAGCTCGTGGAGGTGCCTTTCGAGCAGGGCATTCGATCGCTCCAGCTTCGCGGTGCGGTTCTCGAGCGCCGTCACGCGGCTCCTGGCGACGAGGGAGACGACGAGCGAGACGACGGGCGCGAGGACGAGCGCCAACGCCAGGAGGAAGAGGAAGACCTCCGTCACGGGATCCTCAAGCCGGGCGCGCCCCTATTCCTCGGGGAGGTCCTCGTCGTCGACGTCTCCGTCGCCGCCGAAGAAGAACGAGTCGCCGCAGGGCCGGCTGCAGTAGGTCCGGGAGCCGATCCGGTAGGCGCAGTAGGTGCAGAACGACTTGCCGCACACGGGGCAGCGGTCCAGCTCCGCCGGTTCGCAGATCCGCTCGCAACGACTGCAGACGTCGCTCCGGGCGCCTTCGCCATCGTTCGTGAGGGCCATGCCGACATCATACGTCCGCGGATCTGGTACCATTCGCGGCTCTGCGGCCGGCTCGTGGCGATGTAGCTCAGTCGGTAGAGCGGGGGTCTCATAAGCCCTGTGTCGGCGGTTCGAGTCCGCCCATCGCCACCAATCCTCCCCGCCCGGCCCGCCTCGCCTACCATTCGCGGGTGCCGACACCCGCCCTCCCCGAGACCGCCCCCGGCGCCCTGCGCGAGGCTTTCTGCCGGCACCTCGCCGAGTCCCGCCTCCTCGACGGCGCCACGGCCGTCGTCGCCGCCTGCTCGGGCGGGAGCGACTCCACCGGGCTCCTCGCCCTCCTCGCCCCCGAGGCGAGCCGCCGCGGACTGCCGCTCGTCGCCTTCCACGTGGACCACCAGCTCCGGGGCGTGGAAGGGCACCGCGACGCCCGTTCCGCGGCCGACCTCGCCGCCGGTCTCGGCCTGGCCTTCGTCTTCCGGAGCTTCCCGGTCCGGGAGCTTCGGAGGGCGGGGGAGAGCCTGGAGTCCGCGGCGCGGCGGCTGCGGTACGAGGCGCTCCTCGCCCTCGGAAACGACCTCGGTCCCGGGACCCGCCTCGCGACCGGCCACACCCTCGAAGACCAGGCCGAGACGGTCCTGCTCCACCTCGAGCGCCGGCTCGGCCGCTCCCGGGGCGGAGTCCGCCCGAGCCGGGCCGACGGCGTCATCAGGCCCCTCCTCCCCTTCCGGCGGCCGGACATCCGGCACTTACTCCGGGCCGAGGGAATTCCGTGGCGCGAGGACGCCTCGAACGCCGACGAGCGCTTCGCCAGGAACCGGATCCGCCACCGGGTCCTCCCCTCCCTGGAGGTCCGGTGGCCCGGCGTCACGGTACGGCTCGCGAGGGCCGCGCAGGCCCTCACGGAACGCCTCGACGCGATGGACGCCCGGATCGACGCCGCGCTCGCCCTCGCGCGCGTCCCCCTGGAAGGCCCCTGGCCCCGGGTGCTCCTGAACGGTCTCGGAAGGGATGCGGCAGGCCGGCTCCTCGTCCGCGCCGCCGGGAGCGACGGGCGGCGGCCCGGGAGGGCCCAGGTATCCCGGGTCCTCGACCGCCTCGGAAGGGGCGAGCCGGCGTTCCGGGAGGCGTTCGCGGGCCGCCGGATCGCCGTGGACCGCCTGACCGTCCGCGTGACCTCCCCCTGCTAGACTGATGCCATGGACCTCCTCTACGACGAGCGGTTCTCACCCACCGAGATCGCCCACAGAGTCCAGGCGATCGGCCAGAGAATCTCGGGCGACTTTCCCGAGAGCCCGATCGTCCTGATCGCCATCCTCAAGGGGGCCGCGATTTTCGCGTCGGACTTGGCGAGGACGATGCCCCGATCGGTCCGCCTCGAGTACATCGACGTGATCCGTGGCGGCGAGGAGGAGATCGTCGACTTCCACTTCGTCACGCCGTTCAACGTCCGGGGAGCCGACATCATCATCCTCAAGGACGTGATCCGGAGCGGGATCATCGAGACCTACCTCGCCGACCAGCTGCGCGAGGAGGGACCGTCCTCCGTGCGATTCGCCGCCATCGTCGACCGCCCCCAGGAGCGGAAGAGCTCCCTCCTGGTCGACTACGTCCTGTTCCCCTCCGAGGACGGCGTCCTCGTCGGGTACGGGATGGAGTTCGGCGGCGAGGGAGGCAACTTCCCGTTCATCGCGAAGGTCCGGACGCCGGGCGATCCCCCCTTCGCTCAGGCCACCGGACCGATCAGGATCGTCCGGGGCTGATACTTGATCTCCCGCTGCGCTGACGCTCCGCGGGGGCGGCCCCGGCGCCGTAGATTGCCGGGAAGGGTGACCTCTTGAGCACGACCGTGAAGAACGTACTCCTCTGGATGGTGATCCTGGTCGTCATCCTCCTCCTCTTCAAGGCGGTGGACTACGGCCGGACCACGCCCCCTGTCAGCTTCACCGAGTTCATGGAGATGGTGACGAAGGGCGAGATCGACCGCGTCGTCATCCGTGGCGGCGAGGTCCGCGGCTACCGAAAGGGCGCCGCCGAGGGTCAGGAACCCGGCTACCGGACCTACGCGCCGCCGTACGACGACCTCGTCCCCGAGCTGCGCAAGGCGAACGTCGCGATCACGGCGGAGGAGCCGCGCGACGGCGGCCTCCTGATGGTCCTCCTGCAGTGGGCCCCGATCCTGTTCCTGATCGGCCTCTGGATCTTCATCATGAGGCAGATGCAGTCGGGCGGGAACCGCGCGATGGCCTTCGGCAAGTCGAAGGCGAAGCTCCTCACCCCGAACCAGAAGAAGGTCACCTTCAAGGACGTCGCCGGCTGCGACGAGTCGAAGGCCGAGCTTTCCGAGATCATCGAGTTCCTCAAGGACCCCGGGAAGTTCCAGAAGCTCGGCGGGAAGATCCCGAAGGGCGTCCTGATGATGGGCCCCCCGGGAACGGGCAAGACCCTCCTGGCGCGCGCGGTCGCGGGCGAGGCGAACGTCCCGTTCTTCTCGATCTCGGGCTCCGACTTCGTCGAGATGTTCGTCGGCGTCGGCGCGAGCCGCGTGAGGGACCTCTTCGAGCAGGGGAAGAAGAACGCCCCGTGCATCATCTTCATCGACGAGATCGACGCGGTCGGCCGGCACCGCGGCGCCGGCCTCGGGGGCGGCCACGACGAGCGCGAGCAGACGCTCAACGCCCTCCTCGTCGAGATGGACGGCTTCGAGGGGAACGACGGCGTCATCCTGATCGCCGCCACGAACCGCCCCGACGTCCTCGACCCGGCCCTCCTCCGGCCCGGCCGCTTCGACCGCCGCGTCGTCGTCGACCGCCCCGACGTGAAGGGGCGCGAGGGGATCCTCAAGGTCCACGTCAAGAACATCCCGATGTCCGACGACGTCGACCTCTCCGTCGTCGCGCGCGGCACGCCCGGCTTCGCCGGGGCCGACCTCGCCAACCTCGTGAACGAGGCGGCGCTCACGGCGGCACGCGCCGACAAGAAGAAGGTCGAGATGGACGACTTCAACTACGCCAAGGACAAGGTCCTGATGGGGGCGGAGCGGAAGTCGATGGTCATGTCCGACAAGGAGAAGAGGAACACCGCCTACCACGAGGGGGGACACGCCCTCATCGCGGCCTTCGAGGAGCACGCCGACCCGCTCCACAAGGTGACGATCATCCCGCGCGGCCGCGCCCTGGGCGTCACGCAGCAGCTGCCCCTCGAGGACAAGTACTCCTACAACAAGGAGTACGTCGAGGCGCGTCTCGCCGTCATGATGGGGGGCCGCCTCGCCGAGGAGGTCTGCCTCGACCAGATCACGACCGGCGCCTCGAACGACTTCGACCAGGCGACCACGATGGCCCGCCGGATGGTCTGCGAATGGGGCATGAGCGACCTCGGGCCGATGACGTTCGGCCACGAGGAGGGAGAGGTCTTCCTCGGGCGCGACTTCGCGAGGAGACCCGACTATTCCGAGGACACGGCCCGGAAGATCGACGCCGAGGTGAACCGGATCATCACGGCCGCCTACCAGCGCGGCAAGCAGATCGTCATGGAGAACCGCCCGGCCCTCGACGCCATCGCCGCCGAGCTCCTCGAGAAGGAGTCCCTCGACGGCGACGAGGTCTACGTCCTCATCGAGAAGATCTCGGGCAAGACGGTCCCGCACATGACGAAGGCGAGGGCGGCGCAGGCGGCGGCGGCGGCCGACCCGGGAGGCCCGACGGCCCCCGCGGACGCCGCGGAGAAGAAGGACGAGGGCGGGCCCGAGGAGGCTCCGCCCGGTCTCGTCCCCGCGCCCGTCTGACCCCCCGGGCCGTGACCTCGTTCGTCCTTCGTCTCGGGGGCCGGGAGCTGCATCTCGGTTCCCCGGCCGGGGTCATGGCGATCCTGAACGTCACCCCCGATTCGTTCTCCGACGGCGGCCTCCACGGCTCCACGGCGGTCGCCGTCGCCGCGGGGCTCGGCTTCGCCGAGGCCGGTGCCGCGCTCCTCGACGTCGGCGGCGAGTCGACCCGCCCGCGCGGGGCGGCCTACGGAGACGGTGCGCCGGAGGTCCCGGCCGACGAGGAGATCGCCCGCGTCGTCCCGGTCGTCGAGGGAATCCGGGCCGTGCACGCCGAGATCCCGATCTCCGTCGACACCCGGAGGACCGAGGTGGCCCGCCATGCGCTCGACGCCGGGGCCGACGTCGTCAACCTGGTCACAGGCCTGGACGCGCCCTCCGGCCTCCTCGACCTCGTCGCCGAAAGGGGCGCCGCGATCGTCCTCAACCACATGAGGGGCCTCCCGTCGACGACGTTCGAGGTGTCGCGCTTCGGCCCGGACGTCGTCGCCGAGGTGGCGGGTGACCTGGCCCGCGCGCGCCGCCGGTGCCTCGCCGCCGGGATCCGGCCTGACCGGATTCTCCTCGACCCCGGCCTCGGGTTCGGCAAGACGCCGGACCAGAACTTCGCGCTCCTCGCCGGCCTCGCGGAGCTCGCCGGCGAGGGGGTTCCGATCGTCGTCGGGGCGTCGCGCAAGGCCTTTCTCGGCACCGTCTCCGGGAAGCCCGCCGCCGAGCGGCTTCCCGAGTCGCTGGCCGCCTGCGCCGCTGCGGTGGAGCGGCTCGGGGGCCGTAACCCGCTCCTCCTGCGCGTCCACGACGTCGGGGAGACGCTGCGCTTCCTCGCCGTCCTGGCGCGGGCAGGGGCGGTCCCTACCTGAGGATCTTCAGCGAGACCATCGTCTCCCAGCGGGGCGAATAACCCTCTTCGAACGCCACGGCCTGCCCCACCGAGAGCGTCATCTCGAGCCGCGAGAGCGCAAAGACCCGGAAGTCGACCTGGGCACCGACGTTCCCGACGACGTGCCGCGAGTCGTCGTTCCCGAGGTCGGCCTCGGAGTCCAGGTTCGTCACCATCGCGCTCGCGAAGAGAGCCGGGCGCGCCCACTGGACGTAGACGTCCGCGGTCCCTGCTCCCCGGAACCGGACCGGCGGCAGGTTCCACTCGAGCATCGTCCGGGCGAAGTTGCTCCCCGGGATCTCGTCGATCTCGACCCCGGGGAAGCTCAGGAACTCCCGGTAGCGCTTCTCGGGACGGTAGTCGACCCAGTTGTTGCCGAAGCCGCCGAAGTAGAAGCTCGCGAACGGCTCGCCCGTCTCGCGCGGCGTCCAGCCGGCGGTGCTCCGGAGCCAGACCGAGGAGTGCCTGAGGGGAAGGGCGAAGCCGACGTCGTACGTGCCCCACACCTTCGGGTAGGAGCGGCCGTTCACGTGGTCGCCGGCGAACCCGGCCTCCCAGGCGTGCCCCTTCTCCTTGTCCACCGCCCCGAGGGACTGGCGCTGGTTCTCGTAGCGGAGCCGGGCCCGGAGCGCGAAGAGCTCCTCGTAGGCCGTCTCGACGTTCTGGAAGTCGGGAAGGCGGTCGAGCCCGCCGTAGTACGTCACGTTCGTTTCCAGCCGCAGCTCTCGCGGCTTGTCCCAGAGGAGCGCCTTCTGCCAGCCGACGCGGAAGGAGTACCCCTTCATGCTCGTCTTCTTCGGCCCGAAGAGGTCGTAGAAGTCTCCCGCGTTCCACCGGAACCGCGCGCTCCAGTCGTACCGGTCGAAGCGGGCGTCAACGTGGAGGCGTTCGTCGGACGGGAGGCGCCCGTCGGGCGAGAAAGACGCGGTCAGGTGGATCTTGTTGAGCTGGACCGGGTCGGAGAGGTTCAGGCGAAAGCCGACGGCCGCGGAGTCCTTGTAGCCCTGGACGACCGGGTAGAAGGAGTCGATCCCGATCCCCGCGAAGGAGCGGTAGGTTCCCTTCGACCTCACGAGGGAGTCGAGGTCGACCGCCGACGGCGGTGGGACCTTCCAGGTCTCGAGGACGGGGTGCTTCTCGATGGTCTCGTTGCCGAGGAACGTGATCGGGCTGACGTCCTCGGTGACACGGGCCTCGACCCGGGCCGGGACGAACCCCTCCCCCGTGAAGCGAAACGCGAGGAGGGAGCCGTCGGCCATCGGCAGCGGGCGGAAGAAACCCGTCTCCGTGTTGCTGAGGGCCTCCTGCTTCCCGGTGGCGAGGTCGAACCGGAAGAGGTTCGCGACGCCCGTGTAGAACGAGCTCCCGTAAAGGCTCTTCCCGTCGGGTGCGAAGACGAAGTTCATCGGGATGGCGGCGCCGAAGTCCGTGGTCGCCACCGGCGTCGCGTCGCCGGCCAGGAGCGCTTCGGTCCCCAACACCTGGAGCGTGTGCTGGCCGGTCACCGCGGACACGGAGAACGAGAGGAGCCTGCCGTCGGGGGAGAGGTCCAGGTCGTAGAGCGCCTCGCCGTACGGGAACGAGCGGACCTGCTTCCACTCGGCGTACGGGTGGGGAATTCTCACGAGCGTCGAGATGCCGTTCAAGACCCTCACGCCCCAGAGGGAACGGTCGGCCGGGTTGAAGACGAGCTCGCCGATCCGCGCCTCTTTCAGGAGGATCTTCGAGACGCCGGTGCGCGGGTCGAGGGAACGCACGTCGCGGAACTCGCCGTTGTCGGTCGTGTAGTAGAGCAGCTTCGCGCCCGGGTCCCAGGCGAGGGACGTGACGAAGAAGCCGAGCGGGCCCTTGACCTCGGCGATCCTCCTGACCGAACCGTCCTCCACCGAGATCGCCCCGACGTGGGCCACGACGCCCGGGTGGTTGAAGGCGGCGTAGAGGAGCTTCGCTTCAGGGTCCCAGAACGCGCGGGAGACCCCGCCCAGGGCCTGCGGGGAGAGGTCCCTGTACGGCGTCGTCGGGTACGTCCGGATCGCGGCGAGGTTCTTTGCCTGGAACTCCTTCTCGAAGCCGACCCACTCCCCCCACGCGTCGGGGAGGGAGCGGCCGAAGACCTGCCGGAACTGCGAGGCGTAGTAGGCCTTCGAGCCCTCCCGGCGCCCCAGCCACTCGACGAGCTTCTCCGGCGAGTACCGGTGGGCGAGGAAGGTCATGAAGCGGCCGCCGTAGACGTAGGAGTTCGCCTCGAGCTGGAAGTCGATCTTGGTCCCCTCGGAGACCAGACCCAGCGGGTCGTAGAAACGGCTCCCGTCCCGGACCATCGAGCGGAAGACCATCTCGTCCCAGGCGCTCTGGGCGCGTCCCCGTCCCCCGGCCATCCAGGTCTCGAGGAAGACGGCGGCCCCCTCGTGGTACCAGCGCGGCGTGAGGCTCCGGGGCGTCGTGAGGTAGTTGTAGAGGATCGTCTCGGGCTGTTCCGGCGTCGCCGGCACCTTCCCCCCGAAGAGCGTCCGGAAGAGCCGGTCGCCCTTCGTCGACTGGTCGTCGAGGGTCACGTGGACGAGCTCGTGGTTCATCATCCAGTTGACCGTCTCGTTCGCGGGGACGGTCTCGTAGGCGAAGGCCACGGGCGCCACCTGGAACATCATGAAGTTCCGGGGCACGACGCTCACGCCGGCGTTGCCGAAGTCCGAGAAGTCGTTCAGGAAGACCGTCACCTTCCCGGAGGGCCGGTAGTCGAAGAGGCGCTTCTGGAAGCCGAGCGCGTTCTCGAACGAACGGGCCACGTGAGGGGCGAGGTACGACTGGCCAGGGGCGAAGTAGACGAGGCGCAGGTCGTCGGTCTCGAGGGTCGAGATCTGCCCCGGGGCCGCGAGGGCGCCGAGAAGCAGGGCGGCCGCCACGAGGGCGGCCGACACGAAGCGGAGCTTGCTCCCGCGACAGGAGGGCGAGGAAAGCGGACCGGGAGACGCCGCCCCGGCGCCTCCCGGTCGTGCGGTCGTCACGTCCTAGTTCGTGGACCGGGCTTCGTTCGAGAGCGCCCTGACGAACGCCTCGTTCGACAGCGCCTGCCGGAACGCCTCGTTCGAAAGGGCCTGGCGGAACGCCTCGTTCGAGAGAGCCTGCCGGAACGCCTCGTTCGACAGCGCCTGACGGAAGGCCTCGTTCGACAGCGCCCTGTTGAAGGCCTCGTTCGAGAGAGTCTGCTTGAACGCCTCGTTCGACAGCGCCTGACGGAAGGCCTCGTTCGACAGCGCCTGGCGGAACGCCTCGTTGTTCATCGCCTGGCGGAACGCCTCGTTCGACAGCGCCTGCCGGAAGGCGGCGTTGTCGATCGCCTGCCGGAACGCCTCGTTGTTCATCGCCTGCTTGAACGCCTCGTTCTGCATCGCCTGGCGGAACGCCTCGTTGTTCATCGCCTGCTTGAACGCCTCGTTGTTCAGCGCCTGGCGGAACGCCTCGTTCGAGAGGGCCTGACGGAAGGCCTCGTTCGACAGGGCCTGGCGGAACGCCTCGTTCGAGAGGGCCTGACGGAAGGCCTCGTTCGACAAGGCCTGACGGAAGGCTTCGTTCGACAGCGCCTGGCGGAACGCCTCGTTCGACAGCGCCTGCCGGAACGCCTCGTTCGAGAGGGCCTGGCGGAAGGCTTCGTTCGACAGCGCCTGGCGGAACGCCTCGTTCGACAGCGCCTGCTGGAACGCCTGGTTCGAGAGGGCGTTCCGGAGCTCGGGGTCCTTCGTGATCTTGTCGTAGACGTCGGTCTGCATGAAGGCCTGGAGGTCCGGGTTCTCCAGGACGACGTCGTCCTTCGCGATCTGGCCGGACTGGTGGCGCTTGGCCGCGCCTACCGTCCCCTCGGCTCCGGGATCGGTGGGGGGGACGCCCCGGACCACGAAGTAGCCGATCGCGCCGGCCGCCACGATCGCGACACCCGACAGGACGATGTTCTTCTTCATCGCTTTCCTCTTCCGGAGCCGCCCGACGGGGCGCCGCTCCCGTTCAATTGTGACTTCGGCTCAATTACAACAGGTTCGAAGAAAAGTTGGTGGCGGCCCTTCCAAAGGCGCCTCATGGCCCCTCCGCCGGGCGGACGGCGAGTTCCCAGCTCTCGCGGCCGCCGACCTCGAGCCGAAGCGTCCGGACGGGCGCCTTCCCGACGTCGAACGAGGCGCTGTAGACGTTTCGCCCGGCCGGGTGGAGGAAACGCAGCCGTCCGGCCCCCATCACGACGTCGCCGCCGGTCGGGACGTCCCGGGAGAAGGACCGGGGCGACGCACCCGTCCCGTCGAGCTCCAGCCGGACCTCGACGGGGTCCGTCGCGTCGAGCTCGAGGACGACGACGAGGAGCCCGCCCTCGAGCCGGGCGACGGCCTCTCCCCGCACGCCCTGGCTTGCGAAGGACCGCTGGCCGAGGATTCCCGGGGGGACGAGCCGTCCGCCGGGCAGAGCCGTTCCCGTGAGAGCGTCCCTCTCGGCACGGGACAGGAGCCCGGGGTCGGTCGGGAGCAGGGCGCCCAGGACGAGCCCCACGACGAGCGCGCAGGCGCACGCCGCGAGCGGTGCGGGGGCGAAGAGAGCGCGGAGCACCTCGCGCCAGCCTGGCTGAGCTGCTTCCCGCGGCGCCCGGCGCCTCACCACGGACATCACGTCATCCGCAAAGCCCGGCGGCGGGTCGAGCCGTTCCGCGCGCTCGAGCGCAGCGGAAACACGGAGGAGCGACTCGTATCGGGCCCGGACGCCGGGATCCGCGACGAGAAGCTCCTCGAGCCGGGTCAACTCCTCGGCGGAGTTCTCACCGTCGATCTCTCGCTGGATCAGCTCTTCGGGATCGTGCCGGTTCACCGGGAGCCTCCGCGGTCCAGGAGCTCGGCGAGCCGCTGCCGGGCGGTGTAGAGCCGGGACTTCACTGTCTTCTCCGGGATCGCCAGCGCAGCGCTCATCTCGCCGTACGAGAGGTCGGCGAAGTGGCGAAGGACGACGACCTCCCGGTAGTCGACGGGCAGGGCCATGAGCGCGGCCTCGATCCCTCGGCCGCGCTCCCGGGCCTCCAGCTCCTCGTGCGGCCCGCCAGGCGCGGCGGCATCCCAGGCCGGCTCGAGGGACAGCGCCGGCCGGTTCTTCTTGAGGTGGTTCAGGGTGTCGTTGACGAGGATGCGGTAGATCCAGCTGAAGAACCGGTGGGAGGGGTCGTAGCTCCCGAGCTTCTCGTACGCCTTCACGAAGGCCCCCTGGGCGAGATCGCGGGCGTCCTCGCGGTCATGGACCATCCGGTAGGCGACGTTGAAGAGGACGCGCTGGTACCTGGCGACCAGGGGGCCGAAAGCCTCAGGGTCGCCCTGGAGGCACCTTTGCACCAGCTCGGCGTCCGTCTCATCCTGGTTCAATTACAGCCGCTCCTCCGAAAAGTTGGTCGTGAGGACTCCCCGACGGTCAGACCGGTGAAGCCGTGTTCGGGCCGGCGGCGCCCTCGGTCTCGAGCATGTAGATCTGCCACAGGTGCCGGCTCGACGTCTGGAGCATCGGCTGCAGGGCCAGCCGGCCGGTCGGACCGATCGAGCGCTCGAGGTAGCGGAGCTCGTTCAGGTTCGCCCGCACGTCCTCCCCCACCTCGATCGGGAGCCCGGCCTCGCGGGCCATGAGAACTCCTTTCGCGCGGATCGAGAGCTCGAGGTGGACGCGAAGGAGGCACATCATGTCGGCGACGACGGGCCCCTCGAAACGCGACCGGAGGGAGAGGAGGTAGCGGCCCACGCGCGACTCGCCGACCTCGCTCTCGAGGGTCGACCGCAGGAGGTCCACCTCCGAGTCGAAGCCGGCCCCCAGCCACGCCCGGGTCCCGTTCTCGCTCTTCACGAAGACGAGGACGAGGAGGACGGGCAGCGTGACGAACAGCACGAGCGTCGCCAGGACGGGGGGGAGGATGAAGTGGTTGTAGAGGGAGTGGATCGCGACCGCAGCCAGGTACCCCGGAACGACGACGGCGGCTCCAGCGCCCGGGTGGCGATCCTGGAGGCCCCTGGCGACGACCGCCAGGATCGCCGTGGCCCCGCCGTGCAGCACGGCCGTGCCGAACCCCCTCACGATCCACAGGAAGACGCTCCCCTGCCCGAGGGCGCGGAGGTACTCCGCGTTCTCGACGAGCGCGAAGCCCGTTCCCACGGCGAAGCCGAGGATGGCGGCGTCTACGAGGAAGCCGACCCGCTTCCGGGCGAGGAGGTAGATCACCGGCAGCGCCTTCAGGAGCTCTTCCGTGACCGGCGCGACGTAGCGGGAGAGCGTCTCCCCGGAGACCCAGCCCGCGTCCAGGATTCCCCCGTGGAGCCGTGCCCCGACGAACGCGGCGGCCGCGCCCGCCAGGATCATCCGGACGACCGCCCGGAGCGGGACGAGCTTGAAGCTGTCCATGAGCACGAGAGCAAAGAGAAACGCGACGACCGGCACGAGCGCGAGCACGGCGTTGAGCATTCGCGAAACAATAATAGTACTATAATGAGATCCAGTCTTGAAATGAGATCAGCTCGCGAATCGAAACTGTCCGTTGCGGGCTCCCGGGCCGGGCTCGGTCGCGCGACCGAGGCTTTCGAGGCCTTCTCCGCGTCTCACGGAGTCTCGGACCCTGTCCGGCGCTCGATCCAGGTCGTCCTTGACGAGCTGCTGTCAAACACGATCCGCTGCGGGGCGGGCGGCGGCCGGGACCTGACGATCAGCCTGACGTTCCGCCTGGATGCCGACGCACTCCGGGTGGAGATCCTCGACGACGGGACGCCGTTCGACCCCCTCGAGAGGGCGAGCCCGGACACGACCCTGCCACTCGAGAAGAGGCCCGTGGGCGGCCTCGGCGTGATGCTCGTGAAGAACCTCGTCGACGAGATCTCCTGGGAGGACGACGCGGGCCGGAACCGCGTCCGGATCCGTAAACGCCTGGATGGGTGAGCGACACCCGGCCCGAGAGCCTGGAGGATTCCACGGATGAAGCTGAGCGACGACCGGCAGGGAGAAGTCCTGATCGTCAGGCCGGAGGGCCGGATCGACACGAACACGAGCGAGGAGCTCGAGAAGTGGCTCGCGAGCCGCCTCAACGGCGGCCAGAAGCGGCTCGTCCTGGACCTGGGCGCCCTCGACTACATCAGCAGCGCCGGCCTCCGCGTCTTCCTCATGACCCTGAAGAAGGTCAAGGGGAGCGGTGGGCAGCTCGTCCTCGCCGGTCTGAACACCAGCGTCCGCCAGATCTTCGACCTGGCCGGCTTCTCCACGATGTTCGCCATCGAGCCGGACGTGGACCGGGCCGTCGCGCGGGCGGCGGGCGTCGCAGGCGGGGCCTGACCGGTGAATCCCGTCCCGGAGGAGCGCCCGGACGAGGCGACGCTCGTCCGGAACATGAACTCGCTGCTCGAGGTGTCCAAGGCGCTCGGCGCCGAGGCGCGTCTCGACTCGCTCCTCGGCGTGATCGTGAGGAAGGCCACCGAGGTGATGGAGGCCGAGCGCAGCAGCATCTTCATCTACGACGAGGTGAGCGACGCCCTCTCGATCCGCGTCTCGGAGGACCTCGCCCAGGGGCAGATCCGGATCCCCGTCGGCGTCGGCATCGCGGGCCACGTGGCCCGGACCCGGGAGCCGCTGAATGTCCCCGACGCTTACGCGGACCCGCGTTTCAACCCGAAGTTCGACCGCGACACGGGCTACAGGACCCGCTCGATCCTCTGCGCCCCGGCGCTCACGAATGACGGACGCCTCATCGGCGTGATCCAGGTCCTGAACAAGGTCGGGCACGCCACGTTCACGGCAAGCGACGAGCGCCTGCTCGCGGCCTTCGCCTCCATCGCGGGCATCGCGTTGGATCGCGCCCGTCTCGTCGAGGCGTTCCTCGAGAAGGAGAAGATCGAATCGAGCCTGCGGCTGGCCTACGAGATCCAGATGGGAATGCTCCCGACCCGCTTCCCCGAGCGCCCCGAGCTCGACGTCTTCGGCACGCTCCGCCCGGCGAAGACGGTCGGCGGCGATCTGTACGACTTCCGGCTCGACGGCGACCGGCTCTGGTTCGTCGTCGGGGACGTCTCGGGAAAGGGGGTCCCCGCGGCGCTCTTCATGGCGGTCACCAAGGTCCTGTTCGGCGCGAGCGTCGAGGTCGAGACGTCGCCCGCGGCCGTGATGGCCCGGGTGAACCGGGCGCTCTGCCGGGAGAACGGACAATCCCTCTTCGTCAGCGCCTTCCTGGGCCGCCTGGACGTCGCGACCGGCGAGCTGGAGTACGCCAACGCCGGGCACAACCGCCCCTACCTTCTGGGGAAGGACGGCGCCGTCTCGGCGCTCGCCGCCGGGACCAGCCTCGTCCTGGCCGTGAACGAGGACTTCGAGTACCGGACCGAGCGCGTCCGCCTCGATCCGGGCGACGGGGTATTCCTCTTCACCGACGGCGTCACGGAGGCGATCAACGAACGCGACGAGCTCTTTTCGGAGAGCCGGCTGGAGGCGTATCTCGCGAGCGCGAACGGACGCAGCGCCACGGACCTGGTGGAAGGGGCCGTGCGAGCCCTCGACGCGTTCGCCGGCCGGGCGCCCCAGTTCGACGACATCACGGCGCTCTCGATCCGCTTCCGGGCCGGCTGACCCCCGCCGGGGCGCCGGCAGGGCCCCGGTTCCGCCCTTCCCGTAAACTCCCCGGGCCATGCGCTCCCTTTTCGGCACCGACGGGATTCGAGGCAAGGCGGGGGAGTACCCGCTCGACGCCGCCACCGTCTCGCGCGTGGGAGCGGCCCTCGCGGCCTCCCTCCGCGACGGGGGGCGGTCGGGAGAGCTGACGGTCGTCGTCGGCTGCGACACGCGCGTCTCCTCGCCCGGGATCGTCGCGGCGCTGGCGGGCGGCCTCGCGGCCGGCGGCGCCCGCGTCCGCTTCGCCGGGGTCGCGCCGACGCCGGAGGTCGCCTACCTCGCGAGGGGGCTGGGGGCCGCCGCCGGGATCTCGGTCTCCGCGTCCCACAACCCCTGGCCCGACAACGGCATCAAGGTCTTCTCCGGCGAGGGCCGGAAGCTGCCGGACGCCCTCGAGGCCGCGATCGAGCAGCGCATCGCGGCCGTGGACGCCGCGGACCCGGTCGACGTGGCCGAGGATCCCGCTCTCGCCGACCTCTACGAGAACCACCTCGTCGCGACGCTTCCGACCCGCCTCGACGGCCTCCGGGTCGTCCTCGACTGCGCCAACGGCGCGGCTTTCCGGGTTGCTCCCGAGGCGTTCCGGCGGGCCGGCGCCGAGGTCATCCCGCTGGCAGCATCGCCCGACGGGCGGAACATCAACGAGGGCTGCGGTGCCCTCCACCCCGGGACGATGGCGGCCGCCGTGGCCGCTCACGGGGCCGACCTCGGCGTGGCGCTCGACGGCGACGCCGACCGGGCGATGCTCGCCGACGGCGAGGGCCGGATCCTCGACGGCGACGACGTCCTCCTCCTCTGGGCGCTCGGCCTCGAGAGGGAGGGGAGAAAGCCCGAGACCGTCGTCGGGACCGTCATGTCGAACTGGGGCCTCGAGGAGGCGCTCGCGGCCCGCGGGATCCGGCTCGTCCGCGCCGCGGTCGGCGACCGCTACGTCGTGGAGGAGATGGAGCGTCATGGCGCCCTCCTCGGCGGAGAGCAGTCGGGGCACCTCGTCCGCGCCGACCTGACGACGACCGGGGACGGCACGCTGACGGGCCTCCACGTCGCCTCCACGGTGGCGTCCACCCGCGTCCCCCTCGCGGCCGGACCGCGCCTCGTGAGGGCCCCCCAGGTCCTCCTGAACGTGAACGTGAGGGAGAGGGTCCCGTTCGAGAGGATCCCGGGCTTTTCCGGCCTGATGACGAGCGCCGAAGCGCGGATCGCCGGGAGCGGCCGGATCCTCGTCCGCTACTCCGGGACCGAGCTCCTCGCCCGGGTCATGGTGGAAGGAATCGAGAGGACCACCGTCGAGTCGATCGCCGGCGAGCTGGCGGGCGCGCTGCGCCAGGCCGTCGGAGCAACGGTCTGAGGGACGCAGGAGGGAGACGCGTGATCCGCCACGAGCAACGCCCGCGCCGGAAACGGAACCCCGCCGCTCTGGTCGAGACGGATCTTCACCTCATCGACCCTCCTCCCGGGGACGAGCCGCAGGCGCCCGGCCCCGACGAGGAGCCCGCCGCGGCGCCGGAGGAGGACGGCGCGGAGGCGCCGGGGACCCCGCTCCTGAACCGCGAGCTCTCCTGGCTCGCCTTCAACGAGAGGGTCCTCGAGGAGGCTCGCGACGAGAGGTGGCCCCTCCTCGAGCGCCTGAAGTTCCTCTGCATCGCCGAGAGCAACCTCGACGAGTTCTTCATGATCCGCGTCTCGGGACTGCGCGACCAGCTCTTCGTCGACCTCGCGGAGAGGTCGGACGACGGCCTCACGGCGCGCGAGCAGCTCGCGCTGGTGCGAAGGGGAGTCCTGGCGATGGAGGCCGAGCAGACGGCCTGCCTGCACGAAGACCTCCTCCCGCGGCTCGCGGCCGCCGGCATCTCCATCCTCCAGTGGGGGGAGCTCGACGCCGAGCAGCAGGAAACGGCGCGCGGCTACTTCCGGAGGAACGTCCTCCCGGTCCTCACACCCCTCGCCGTGGACCCCGGGCACCCCTTCCCTTTCCTCTCGAATCTCTCGCTGAACCTCGCCATCGAGACCCGGAACCCCGAGACCGGCGAGGTGAAGTTCGCCCGCGTGAAGATGCCCCCGGCGATCCCCCGGCTCCTGCCGCTGCGCGCCGTCGTCGAGGGGAAGAAGAAGGTCAAGGCCGCCCGGGCGGAGTACCTCCTCCTCGAGGACCTCGTCCAGGCCAACCTCGAGGAGCTCTTCCCCGGTCTCGAGATCCTCGCCTCCTATCTCTTCCGGATCACGCGCGACGCCGACATCGAGATCCAGGAGGACGAGGCCTCCGACCTCCTCGCCACGATCGAGCAGGAGGTGCGGCGCCGGCGCTTCGGCGCGGTCGTCCGCGTCGAGGTGACCCCGAAGGTGCCGAAGCGGATGCGAAAGCTCCTCATGCGGCAGCTCGAGGTCAGCGAGGACGACATCTACGAGGTGGCCGGGTTCCTCGGGCCCTCCGACCTCATGGCCCTCGTGAAGCTCGAGCGGCGCGACCTCAAGGACGCCCCGTTCACTCCCGCGGTCCCGCCGTCCCTGGCCGCCCCCGACACGTCGATCTTCCAGGCGATCCGCCAGGGGGACATCCTCCTGCACCACCCCTACGACTCGTTCGGGCCCGTCGTGGAGCTGATCGAGGAGGCGGCGGACGACCCGAAGACCCTCGCCATCAAGATGACGCTCTACCGGACGAGCGCGGACTCGCCCGTCATCCCCGCCCTGATCCACGCGGCCGAGAACGGCAAGCAGGTCGCCGTCCTCGTCGAGCTGAAGGCCCGCTTCGACGAGGAGAACAACATCGTCTGGGCCAAGGCTCTCGAGCGCGCGGGCATTCACGTCGTCTACGGGGTCGTCGGCCTGAAGACGCACGCCAAGATCGCCCTCGTCGTTCGGCGGGAGAAGGACGAGATCCGCCGCTACGTCCACCTCGGGACGGGCAACTACAACCCGGCGACCGCGAAGGTCTACACCGACCTCGGCCTCCTCACCTGCCGCCCCGAGCTCGGCGAGGACGCCACCCGCCTCTTCAACACCCTGACGGGCCTGGCGACGAGGACGACCTACAACCGGCTCGTCACCGCCCCCCGCGACATGCACCGCACCGTCCTCGAGTGGATCTCGCGTGAGACGGCGCACGCGAGGGCGGGACGCCCCGCGCGGATCCGGGCCAAGCTGAACGCCCTCGTCGACCGGGCCGTCATCGAGGCGCTCTACGAGGCGTCGCGGGCCGGCGTTCCGGTCGACCTCATCGTCCGCGGCGTCTGCTGCCTCGTCCCGGGGGTCCCGGGCGTCTCGGAGACGATCCGGGTCCATTCCATCGTCGGGCGCTTCCTCGAGCACAGCCGCTTCTTCCTCTTCGCGAACGGCGGCGAGCCGGAGGTCTGGGCCTCCTCTGCCGACTGGATGCCCCGGAACTTCTTCCGGCGCGTCGAGACCGCCTTCCCGATCGTGGAGCCCGGCCTCGTCCGCCAGCTCTCCGACGCGTTCGACGTCCAGATGGCCGACAACGTGCGGTCGCGAGCGCTCCGCCCCGACGGGACGTTCGAGCGGCGCCACCCCGGGCGCGGCGAGCCGGCCCTCGACTCCCAGGCCTTCTTTCTCGACCAGGCGCGGCAACGCGTCCTGAAGGCCGCGGAGCAGTTCGTGAAGGGCGTAGCGGCCGACGAGTTCGACCGCGTCCCCGGGCCGCGCGAGCGCGGCCCGGGGGACGAGGAGCGCTGAGGGCCTACCTCTCCAGCTCGAACCCGGCTGGGGGCGTGAGGACCGGCTCCGCGTAGAGCAGGGCCGTCTCGCAGGTCGGGAGGAGCATCGCGTGCGTGTTGGAGCCGAACTGCACGTGGACCTCGTAGAAGCCGTTCGGCGACACGGCGATGAGCGTCCCGGGCTGCTTCTTCAGCTCCGCGCTCGGGCAGGTGATGTAGACCTTGGCCGGGATGTCCATGCCGCTTCTCCTTCTTCGGACCGGGTGAGGCGATTCTAGACGCCTCGTCAGCCCCCCGCAGGGTCGTCGTCCGGGTCTTCCTCGCCTTCGTCCCCGCCCGCCTCCCCGCGGTACTCCTTGAGCTTTCGCTGGAGGGTGCGCAGGCCGATGTCGAGTCGTTCCGCCGCCTTTCGCCGGTTTCCGCCCGAGGCCTGCAGGGAGGCCAGGATCGCCTCCCGCTCGATCTCGGCCATCGTCTTGCCGACGAGAGTCCCGGACGAGGAGAACGAGCCGGGCCCTTCCGGGTGGGGCGCGTCCCACGGCCCCTCGCCCCTCACGTCGGGCGGCAGGTCGGGGACGTCGATCCTCGGCCCGCCGGCGCTGAAGACCGCCCACTCGATGGCGCTCTTCATCTCCCTCACGTTCCCCGGCCACGCGTAGGCCATGAGCGCCGCGAGGGCCGCGGGGGTGAAGCCGGTGACGGGCCGGTCGTGCTCCTTCGCGAAGACCTCCCGGAACCGCTCGGCCAGGAGCGGCACGTCCTCGCGCCGTTCGCGGAGCGCCGGCAGGTCGACGACCACCCCCTTGAGCCGGTAGTAGAGGTCCTGCCGGAAGCGCCCGTTCTCGATCTCCTTCTTCAGGTCGCGGTTCGTCGCGGAGACGAGGCGGAAGTCGGACTCCTTCGAGTCGTTCCCGCCGACCGGCGTCACGCGCCGCTCCTCGAGGACTCGCAGGAACTTCACCTGCAGGTCGGGAGGCATCTCGGAGACCTCGTCGAGGAAGAGGGTCCCGCCGTGGGCCTGCTCGATCCGTCCCATCCGCTTCACGAGCGCCCCGGTGAAGGCCCCCTTCTCGTGCCCGAAGAGCTCCGACTCGATGATCTCCCTCGGGATCGCGCCGCAGTTCAGGGCGACGAAGGCGCGCGGCCGGCGCGGCGAGTTGTGGTGGAGCGCGTTGGCGACGAGCTCCTTGCCCGTCCCCGACTCGCCCGTGACGAGGACGTTCATCTTCGTGGGCGCGACCTTGCGAAGGACGTCGAAGACACTCTCCATCGCCGCCGAGACGCCGATGATCGCCTCGAAGCCGTAGCGCTTGTCGAGCCGCTCGCGCAGCTGCTTGATCTCCCCCGCCTGCCGCGCCCGCCCGAGCGCCGCCGAGGCGCGCAGCCGCAGGTCGTCGCGGGCGACCGGCTTGGCGACGTAGTCGACGGTGCCGAGGTCCTTCGCCTTGACGAGGGTCTCGATGTCGCCGAAGGCGGTCACGAGGAGGACCGAGACGTCCGGCCGGGCGGCCGCGAGCTCGGTGGCGAGCTCGATCCCGGTCTTCCCCGGCATCTTCAGGTCGGTCACGACGAGGCCGACGGAGGGGTCGTCGACGGCGCGGGAAAGGGCCGAGTCGGCGTCGCCGAACTCCTCCACCCGCCGGCCGTCCGTCGTCAGCGTGAGAGCCATCGCCCTGCGGCTCCCCGCGTCGTCGTCGACGACGAGGACGAGCGGCTCCCTCGGGGGAGCCGCGCTCACGCGACCTCCCCGATCGCCCGGTCGAGGTCGTCCTCGGACCAGACCGGCACGCCGAGCGCCTCGGCCTTCGCCCGCTTCGAACCGGGTTCTTCTCCGGCCACGACCGCGGCCGTCTTCCTCGATACGCTTCCGCTCACCTTGCCTCCGGCTCTCTCGATCGCCGCCGTCGCCTCCTCGCGGGTTCGCCGGGGAAGCGTCCCCGTCAGGACGAACGTCATCCCGGCAAGCGGCCCTCCGGGGGCGGGCGCCCCCTCCGCCTCGTTCATACGGACGCCAGCCGCCTCGAGTTTCGACAGGAGCCTCGCGTTCGCAGGCCGGCCCCGCCACTCGAGGATCGACCTGGCCGTCTCGGGACCGATCTCGGGGACCGCCGTCAGGTCGTCCTCCGACGCGACCCGCAGGGCGTCCATCGTGCGGAACCGCCGGGCCAGGACCTTCCCCGTCTTCTCCCCGACGTGCCGGATCCCGAGCCCGAAGAGGAGCCGCCCGAGTCCGGCCTCCTTCGACCGCTCGATCTCGGCCAGGACGTTCGCCGCGGACTTCTCCCCCCACCGCTCGAGCGCGGCGAGGTCCTCCGCCCGAAGCGCGTAGAGGCCCGCGACGTCCGAGATCAGGCCCGCCGCGAGGAGCTGGTCGATCCGTTCGTCGCCGAGGCCCTCGACGTCCATCGCCCTCCGGGCGACGTAGTGCCGGATCGCTTCCTTCACCTGCGCCGGGCAGGAGGCGCTCACGCAGCGCACCGCGACCTCGCCCTCCTCGCGGACGACCGCCTCGCCGCACTCGGGGCAGGTCGCGGGCATCTCGAAGGGGACGGCGCCGCCCGGCCGCTTCTCGAGGAGGACGCGGGTCACCTTCGGGATGACGTCGCCCGCCTTCTCGACCGCCACGGTGTCGCCGACGCGGACGTCCTTCCTCGAGAGGTCCTCGTAGTTGTGGAGCGTGGCGCGACGGACGGTCGTCCCGGCGAGGAGGACCGGTTCGAACTCCGCGACGGGCGTCAGGACGCCCGTCCGGCCGACCTGGACGACGATCGCCGTCACGCGCGTCGTCGCCTCCTCGGCCGGGAACTTGTAGGCGAGCGCCCAGCGGGGGAACTTCGCCGTCGCGCCGAGACGCTGCTGGTCCGCGACCGGGCTCACCTTCAGGACGGCGCCGTCCGTCTCGAGGTCCAGCGTGTGCCGCTTCTCGCGCCACTCGCGGAGGAACCCGCGGACCTCCTCCGCGCTCCGCGCCACGGCGCGGTGCGGGTTCACGGGAAGGCCGAGGCGAACGAGCGCGTCGAGCGCCTCGACCTGCGTCGCGGGGGCGCCGTCGCCCCCCCACCGGGCGACGGAGTAGAGGAAGACCGAGAGGCGACGGCGCGCCGTCTCGCGCGAGTCGAGGAGGCGAAGCGACCCGGCGGCCGCGTTGCGCGGGTTCGCGAAGAGGGGGTCTCCGGCCTCCTCCCGCAGGGCGTTGAGCGCGCGGAACGCGGACTTGCCGAGATAGACCTCTCCGCGCACCTCGAGGAGTCGGGGGGCTCCCGCGGGAAGCCGGAGCGGGAGGACGCGGATCGTCCTCACGTTCGGCGTCACGTCCTCACCGGTCGTCCCGTCGCCGCGGGTCGCGCCGCGCACGAGGACCCCGTCCTCGTACACGAGCGAGACGGAGAGGCCGTCGATCTTGAGCTCGCAGACGACCTCGGGAAGGCGCCCGTCGAGCCGGTCGGTCACGCGCGTGAGCCACGCCTCGAGTCCCGCCTCGTCGTACGCGTTGTCGAGCGAGAGGAGCGGCACCTCGTGGCGGACGCTCGGGAGGTCGTCGACGGGCGCCCCTCCGACGCGGCGGGTGGGCGAGTCCGGCGTGGCCGTCTCCGGGAACGCCTCCTCGATCGCGAGGAGCTCGCGGGCGAGGGCGTCGTACTCGGCGTCGCTGACCTCGGGCCGGGCCAGGACGTAGTAGAGGTGCTCGTGCCGGCGGAGCTCGTCGCGCAGCGCCGCGGCGCGAAGGGCCGCCGCGGCGGCTTTCTCGGGAGGAATCACGAGCCGATTGTAGGGGTGGCCCGGCGGGAGGGCGGGCGATACTCCCGCGTCCGCCGGGCCCTTCCGGCGGCGCAGGACCGATGAAGCGGAAGCTCTTCTTCGCGGGCGGGGTCGTCGCCGTCGGGCTCGGGGTGGCGGGCATCGCCCTCCCCCTCCTTCCGACGACCCCGTTTCTCCTCCTGGCCGCCTACCTGTTCGCCCGCAGCTCGCCCGCCCACTACGACCGTCTCGTCTCGCATCGCGTCCTCGGGCCCTACGTCCGCGACTGGGCAGAGAAGCGAGGGCTGCGCCGGTCGGCCAAGGTCCGCGCCCTCCTCCTCCTCTGGGCCGTCCTCCTCCCGACGTCGTGCGGGCTGGGGCACACGAGCCCGGCCGGAATGCTCCTTCTCGCCACAGGGACCGCCGTGTCCGTCTACATCCTCGGTCTCGCGACGCTCCCCGAACGGCCGCCCGGCCCGGACGGCTCCTGACGCCGGCACCCCGCGTCACGGCCCTTCCCAGAATCGCCCGGCCCGCCTAGCATCGCCGCCGTGCAGCGAAAGACGGCGCTCCTCGCCCTCGCGGCCCTCCTCGCGGCCGCCTTCCCGGCGAGCGCCGGCCCGAGGGTGCCTCCCGTCGCGTCCTACCGGATCGAGGCGGCGTGGGACGAGGACCGGAAGACGCTCGCCGGGCGCGAGACGGTCACCTTCGTCAACAGGACCTCCCGCGAGCTCCCCGACGCCGTCCTCCATCTCTACCTGAACGGCTTCCGGAACACGGGCTCGACCCTTTTCCGCGGGCTCCCTCCGCCCACGGGCCCGTCCGACTTCGGGTACTGCGAGCTGAAGCGGGTCGCCCTCCCCGACGGGACCGACCTGACGCGCCGCGTCTCCTTCCAGGGCCCCGCGAACGACAACCCGGAGGACCGGACGCTCGCCTTCGTCCCGCTCCCGCGGCCCGTCTCGCCCGGCGAGACGCTCGTCCTCGAGATCGACTTCGAGTCGCGCCTGCCGCGCGGGGTCCTTCGCACCGGGTGGAAAGACGACTTCGTCTTCGCCGGGCAGTGGTTCCCGAAGCTGGCCAAGGCGACCGACTCCGGCTGGCGCGCACGCCCCTTCCACGCCGCCACCGAGTTCTTCGCCGACTTCGGCGACTACGACGTGACGCTCCTCCTCCCCGGCGAGGTGAAGGGGAAGGTCGCGGTGACGGGCCGCGTCGTGGCGGAGACGGACGAGGAGGCGGAGAAGGTCCGGGTCCGCGCCCGCGCCGAGGACGTCCACGACTTCGCCTTCGCGTTCTCGCCGCGCTTCGAGGTGCGGCGCGAGCCGGTCGCCCCGAAGGGGCAGCCGCCGGTGGAGGTCGTTCTCTTCCTCCAGCCCGACCACCGCCGCCTCCGCGAGCGCACCCTGCGGACGGCCCGCGAGGGGCTCGCCCTCCTCGGGGAGTGGCTGACTCCCTATCCCTATCCCGCCCTGACGATCGTCGACCCGCCCGCGGGCTCCGGGGCGGAGGCGATGGAGTACCCGACCCTCTTCACGGTCGGCACGTCGTGGCTCTCCCCGGCGGCGGGGGGCGAGCCGGCGGGGACGACCCTCCACGAGCTCGCCCACCAGTGGTTCCACGGGGTCCTGGCGACCGACGAGGTGGCCGAGGCGCACCTCGACGAGGGGCTGACGACCTGGATCTCGGCACGCGCGGCCGAGAAGCTCTTCGGCGCGCCGAGCCCCGTCGTGGAGGCCTTCGGCATCCCGATCGCGCTTCGCTCCCTCTCGCGCCCGCTCCCGGAAGGCGAGTCGCAGGACGCGCTCGACCAGGCCGTCCGCTCGCGCTCCGACCCCGTCTTCCGCGAGACGTGGCGCTCGCTCGACGAAACGGCCGCCTATTCGAACGCCTACTCCCGCACGGCGCTCCTCCTCGAGTCGGTGGCCCGGACGACGGGGGAGCAGCCCCTCTTCGCCGCCGTGAAGGAGTACGTCCGCCGCCACGCCTTCCGGCACCCGACGACGGCCGACTTCCTCGGCGTCGTAGGAGAGGTCGCCGGCCCCGAGGCGCGCGAGCTCCTCGAGCGGGGATGGTCCTCGGCCGGTGCGGCGGACTACGCCGTGACCCGGGCCACGACGCGGCGTGCGGCGCCCGCGGCCGGGTACTTCGGCGAGGGGCCCGGGCGCGCCTTCCGCCCGCCGGTCGCGCCGGGCCGCTCCTTCGAGTCGACGGTCGTCGTCCAGCGCCTCGGCGAGGTCGCGTGGCCCGTCGAGGTCGAGATGACGTTCGAGGGGGGGCAGACGGTCACCCGCCGCTGGGACGGACGCGCCGAGTGGATGCGGTGGCGCGTCACCGGGCCGCGGCTCGTCTCGGCCGTCGTCGACCCCCGCCGCACGTGCCTCCTCGACGTAAACCGCCTGAACGACGGCCTCCTGACGGAGCCCGACCCCGTCCCCGCCCGCGCCTGGGGACACCGGCTCCGGTTCCTGGCCCAGAACCTCCTCGAGCTCTTCGCCCTCGTGGCGACGCTTCCCGGGGTGCCGCGGTGAAGGGCGTCGGCGTGGCCCTCCCGGTCCTCTGGGCCCGCGGCCTCGTGGCGGCCGCCGCCACGTGGAAGGCCCTCCTTCTCGCGTTCCTCCTGAACGCCGTGCTCGCCCTCGTCGCCACCGCGCCCCTCGCCTCGCGGCTTCACGACGTCCTCGACACCCGCCCCGCGGCGGCGGAGCTCGCGAAGGGCTGGGACCTCGTCCTCGGCGCCCACCTCCTGCGCGCCGAGCCGGGTCTCCTCGGCGACCGCGAGCGCCTCGAGGCGCTCGAGCAGGGGACTCTTCCGCTGGCCGGGCTCCCGCGCCTTTCCGGGCCGCTCGCAGGTCTTCTCGCCGCCGGGCTCCTCCACGCCGCGCTCTCGGCCCTCCTGGCCGGAGGCTTCGCGGGGCGCTTCGCCGCGCAGCGGGACCGCGGCAGCCTGGCGGCGTTCTTCGCCGACGTCCTTCGCCTCGGCGTCCCGTCGCTCTTCATCGGCGCCCTCGGCCTGGCGACGATCCTCGGGGTGTTCTACCTCTTCGTCGAGCTGCCGCGCGAGGCGACCCTCTCGCCCGACCTCAGGTGGGACTGGGAGAGGACGGGCCTCTCGCTCCTGCGCCTCTGCGCGTTCCTCCTCGCCGCCGGCGCCGTGAGGGCCGTGGTGGTCCAGTCGCGCGCCGCGCTCGGCCTCGCGAAGTCCGCGAACCCCTTCCTGGCGCTCGCTTCCGGCCTCGGGTTCGTGATCGGCCGACCCGTCCGGGCCCTCCTCCTCGAGGCGGGCTTCGGGCTGACGGCGCTCCTCCCGCTCGCGCTCTGGCTCCTCTTCGCCCCGTCGTGGGGCGGGGGCGACCTGCGCCTGCTCGCGCTCCTCGTCGCAGGGCAGCAAGCCGTCGTCCTCCTCCGGATCGTCGCCCGAACGGCGCACCTCGCGGCGGCGACCGCCTGGATGCGGGGCGCCCGCGAGTCGGCGCGGCCCGCGCCTGAGAAGATCGAGACGTGATCGAGCTCCTCTCCCGGACCCCCGCCTCCTGGGCCGAGCGCGCCGTGTCGCGGCTCCCCGAGCTCGTGGCCGACCACGCCGCGTGCGAGCTGCAGGCCGCCGTCTTCGCCCTCGCGCTCGTCGGCCGCTACCCGGGAGACCCGCTCCTCGTGGACCGCCTGTCGGCTCTCGCGGCCGAGGAGCTGCGGCACTTCCGCAAGGCGACGAGGGAGGCGCGGCGGCTCGGCGCGAGGACGCACCCCCGCCGCGCGAACCCCTACGTCTCCGCGCTGCGGGCCGCCTGCCGCGCGGGACGCGAGCCGGAGCAGGGGCTCGACCTCATGCTCGTCGGGGCGCTCGTCGAGGTCCGCAGCCACGAGCGCTTCCTCGCCCTCGTGCCGCGCCTCTCCGCGGAGCCGCGCCTCGCGCGCCTCTACGACGAGCTGGCGGTCGCCGAGGAGCGCCACGGCCCGGCCTATCTCGAGCTGGCCGAGCGACACGCGGGGAAGGGCGCGACCGAGGCCCGGCTCGCCGAGCTCCTCGTCGTGGAGGCCCGGGCGCTCGAGGGCCCCTCCACGGGCCCCGTCGCGGTCCACTCCCCCGCCTGACGTCGCGCGCCGGAGCGTTTCGCCACGCGCCTCCCCGTGGCGGGGAACGCGGCCCCGCCTCGTCGGGCGGGACGGTGCGCGGGGCTGCCCGTCAGGCCTCGCCGCCGGCGAGCAAGCGCCGCGCGATGACGAACTCCTCGACGGGCCGGCCGCTCACGAGGTGCTCGTCGATGATCCGGTCGAGGACGGGCGGGTCGCACGCACGGTACCAGACGCCTTCCGGGTAGACGACGGCGATCGGCCCCCCCTCGCAGACCCTCAGGCAGGCGACGCGCGTCCTGAGGACGCCCCCCTCCTCCGAGAGCCCCCGCCGGCGCAGGCCGTCCTTGAGGTGGTTCCAGGCCGCGAGCGCCCGGTCGGCATCCGCGCACTTCGGATTCTCCCGGTCGGCGCAGAGGAAGACGTGCCGCCTTGCGACCGCGACGCCGATCTTCGCGATCTTCCGGGCGATCTTCCCGGCCTCCTCGGCTTCGGTTTCGTTCATGACGCCGTCCTCGCTGGCGCCGAAGTGTAGGCGACTCTCTCGCCCTGCCTTCCGCCCCGGGTGCGGCGCTCGGGCGCCGGGCGGATTGAGCCCGCGTTATAGACTCCCCCGGCGACCCCGGCCCCCCCTGGCTTGACGATACGAAGGAGAGTGGCGATGGGCCTTCTGAAGGACTTCCTCCGGATCGACGCCGAGCGGCGCTCCGCCCTCGCGGGCCTGCGCCTCGAGGTGCAGTCGCGCCGGCTCCAGATCGAGGAGCTCGGGGCGGAAGGGAAGCGGAAGCGCGACGAGATCCGGATGATCGAGGAGGCCCTGCGGCGCCTCGCCGAGGACGTCGCGCAGACGGAGGCGCTGATCCTCGACCTCGAGGCGCGCCGGGACGAGCACGACCGCGACGCGCACGAGAGGAAGGTGGAGGCGGTCCGCGCCTCCCTCGGGCGCGACAGGGACGACGGGCTCCGCCTCGCCGAGGACTTCCGCCGGCTCAGGTCGGAGTTCGAGACCGAGCGCTCCCGCCTCCTCGGCGAAGCCGAGACCGGCCGGATGATGGACAACTACTTCCAGATCGAGGCATTCCTCAAGGACACCGGCACGCCGATCCCCGACGCGGCGCGCAAGGCCCTCGTGAAGGAGCGGCAGGACCTCCTCGCCCGCATCGGCCCGCTCGTCGCGCCGCCCCCGACGCCCGACGGCGTCTTCAAGGCGAACGTCGTCTACTCGGCCCTCGAGGAGGGTGAGCCGACGGCCGTCGTCGCGTTCGGGCTCCCCGACGAGGCGAGCCCTTCCGGCGCGCACGACCTCCCGGCGCTCCTCCTCTACGGCTCCTACGCCTCCGTCGTCGAGAAGATCGGACCCGGGGTCCCGAGGCCCCGGCGCGACGACGGGGTCGTCGTCTACGAGCAGCCGGCCGGGTCGCGCGCGACGGACGACGTGGCGCTCGAGCTCTTCCTCGCCGTGAAGGACGGGCTCGAGAAGGCGGCCGCGGCCGCGGGAGTCCCGTCCGAGCTGTCCGGCATCTTCCTCGAGCCCGAGATCGCCTCGGCGGTCTTCCCCCGCGGCGGCGTCGCCCGCCTTTTCTGACCGGAGGCAGCCATGGCCGTGAAGTGGATCGGCGACGCCGCGCAGGAGCTCGGCCTCACCCCTCTCGACGCCGTAGAGATCCTGGCCTCGCGCCAGGAATACCCGATGAACGGCCTCATCGACGAGGACCGCTTCAAGACCCTCCGGCTGATGCGCGGCGGCAAGCGCCTCGAGACGTCGGGCTCCCAGGCGATGCCGGTTCCCGCGCGGCCCGTGCCGCACGCCGCCGTTCCCGTCCCGGCGGAGGCCCCGGAGGCCCCTGCCCCGCCGCCTCCGCCCCCGCCCGCGCCGGACCCGGTCGTCCCGGCGCCTCCGCCCCGGCGGGGCCCGGTGGGAGAGGCGACCTCCATCACCGCGCCGCTGCAGACGATTCCCGACGGCGGCGGGGAGCGGACGGTCATCATTCCGCCTCTCGACCGGAAGCCCTGAGATCCGCGCCGGCCCGCGCGGCGTAGCGCTTCCGGAGGACTCGACGAAATGACTCCCTGGAAGGCCCTCGTCGCCGCAGCCGCCCTCGTCTTCGCCGCAAGCGCCGCCGCCGGAGACGCCGGAATCCACGACTTCACCCTGAAGCTGAACGACGGCACGCCCAAGAAGCTCGCCGACTACCGCGGAAAGGCGCTCCTCGTCGTCAACACGGCGAGCCGTTGCGGCTACACGAAGCAGTACGCCCCGATGGAGCAGCTCTACAAGAAGTACCGGGAGCGCGGTTTCGAGGTCCTCGCCTTCCCCGCCAACGACTTCATGGGGCAGGAGCCGGGGACGAACGAGGAGATACGGGCTTTCTGCACGGGGAAGTTCGGCACCACCTTTCCCCTCTTCGAGAAGATCTCGGTCAAGGGGAAGGAGATCCACCCGCTCTACCGGTACCTCACGACGCTCCCGGGCTTCTCGGGCGACATCAAGTGGAACTTCAACAAGTTCCTCGTCGACCCCTCCGGTCGGGTCGTCGCGCGATTCGACTCGAAGGTCGACCCGATGTCCGAGGAGCTGACGAGGAAGCTCGAGGAGATCCTGCCGAAGAAGGGCTGAGGACCGCCTACTCGGGGTCGGTCGCCAGGAAGAGCTCCACGAGTCGCGTGTCGAGGTGGGTCCCGGCGATCTCCGCGAGGTACGCGCGCACCTCGCGGGCGGGGACCGCCTTGCGGTACGGCCGGTCGTAACGGAGGGCGTCCCAGATGTCGACGACGGAGAAGACCCGCGCCGCGAGCGGGATCTCCTCTCCGCAGAGGCCCCGCGGGTAACCGCTGCCGTCCCACTTCTCGTGGTGCGCCCACGGGATGTCGAGCGCGGGGCTGAGGAACCCGATGCCCGAGAGCATCTCGTGCGCGTAGGTGGGATGGAGCCGCATCACGGACCACTCCTCGTCCGTGAGAGGCCCCGGCTTCTGGAGGATCCTGTCGGGGATGCCGACCTTGCCGATGTCGTGCAGGAGCGCGCCGCGACGGACGTGGATGAGCGCCCCCTCCTCGATCCCGGCGCGGCGCGCGAGGTCGAGGGTCCGTGCGACGACCCGCTGGGTGTGCCCCTCCGTCTCCTTGTCCCGGAGGTCGAGCGCCCGCACCCATCCCTCGAGGGTGGCGTCGTAGGCGCCCGCCAGCTCCTCGGCGGCGCCCTTCAGCTCGCCGATGAGCCGCGCATTGGCGATGGCGACCGCGGCCTGCTCGGCGAAGAGCCGGACCGTCTCGACGTCGGCACGGCCGAAGCGCCGCGGGACCTCGTGGTTCACGAACAGGCTCCCGAGGACCTCTCCCCGCCAGAGGACCGGGACGCCGATCACCGAGCCGACCCCGGCCGTCGCGTAGAGGGACGACCGCCCGTCCCACGTCCTGTAGTCGTCCAGGAGGATCGGCTCGCGGGTCCTGGCGACCGTTCCGCCGACGCCCTCCCCGGGCGCCAGGACCGTCCCGACGTACCTCGCGAGCACCCCGCTCGCGAGGACCAGCTCCAGCTCCCCGTCCCCGCGCACGAGGTACAGGCCCGCCATCGTGCCGCGGACGAGCCCCTGTGCGCGTTCGACGATCGCACGCAGGAGGTCGTCGCGGTCGCGGCTCGAACCGAGGTCCACGCCCGTCTCGTGGAGTGCGAGGAGCGTCGCGAGCCTCTCGGCGTTCGCTTCGTGGAGCCTCGCTTTCGCGAGCGCGAGAGCCAGCGGGACCGTCGCCTCGCCGCCGGCCGCCAGCGAGGCGGCCGAGGGCGCCGCCTCCCAGGCGGCGGCCAGGATTCCGAGCGTGCGCGAGCCGTCGCGGAGCGGCCAGGCGGTCACGTGCGAGCCGGGAGGGAGGCGGGAGGCGAGGCCGGGGGCCGCGCTTCCGGAATCCTCTCCCGACGCCGACAGCCTCGAGATCTCGCCGGCGAGTGCGCCGTCCTCCGGTCCGGTTCCCGCGAGGGTCCCGCGGCCGCTCGCGAGGAGGACCCTCCCCCTCTCCTCGTCCCAGACGGCCACGAGGACGCCTGTGGAAGGGAGGTGCCCCTGCGCCGCCTCCGCGAGACGGGCGACGAGCGAGGAGAGGCTCTCCTCCCGGAGGGCGGCCGAGGAGACGTCCGCGCGGAACGCCCGTCCGCGCCGCGCCTCGGCCCTCTGGGCTTCGGACTCCAGCCGGTCGAGGGCCGCGGCCAGGGCGTCGGCCATGTCGGCGACGAGACGCGACTCCTCCGCATCGAACACCCCGGCGGCCGGGGCGTAGACGACGAGGACCCCGAGCGCCCGGTCTCCCCTCCAGAGCGGCATCGCCAGCGTGGAGCGCCCGGGGTGAACGCCGTGCATCGGGCAGTCGGTGCAGAGGTTCTCCCCGGAGGCGGCGTCGACGAGGACGGCGGTCCCCCGCAGGAATGCCGTCCGGCCGCATCCGGTCCCACCCTGGAGTCCCCTGAGATCGATCCGGTAGAGGTCCGGGTCGCAGGGTCTCGAGGCCCCCGCGAGGCGGACCTCGCTTCCCGAATCGTCGAGAAGGCCGACCCAGGCGAAGACGTAGCCCTCCTCCTCGACGAGCGCCGCGCAGACGCGGCCGACGAGGTCGCCCGGCTCCTGAGACTCGGCGAGGACCTCGCGGACGTGCGCCGAGATCCTGAGGATCCGGTTGAGCCGCGCGAGGCGCGCCTCGCGCGCCCGAAGCGCCTCCTCGGTCCGCCGGCGCGCCGTGATGTCGAGGAACGCCGCGGCCATCTCGCCGGGCGCCGTCTGGAACGCCTCGACCAGGAAGGCCCCCGCGACCCGGTCGTCGGAGTAGGTGACGTCCTCGCTCCTCCACGGCGTCCCGTCGGACGCGGCGCGCCGGTAGGCTTCCGGGATCCCCGTTCCGGCGAGCGCCGGGAAGGCTTCCTCGATCGTCCGGCCGACGAGCTCGCGGAGGTCGAGGCGGAGGATCGACGCGGCGGCCGCGTTGGCCCCGGCGAGAACGAGGCGGCCGTCGCCTTCCAGCCGGTAGCGAAGGAGGCCGACCGGGATCGAGGCGACGAGCCGCCGGCCCTCCTCCTCCCGGCGCTCGCTGTCGAGGCGCGCCTCCCGCCGCTCGATCTCCGCCACCGCACGCGCGGCGAAGAGGCCGAGAACGCGCGCGGCCGATTCGCCGTCGTGGAGAGGCCGGCGGGAAAGCGCCGCCAGGAGCCCGAGGGGGCTCCCGTCGGACGCCGTGAGCGGGACGCCGACGTAGCTCGAGAAGCCGCGTCTCGCCAGGGCGAGGTCTTCGGGAAAGAGCTCGGCCACTCGGGACGGAAAGACGCAGGGCGCGCGCCCGACGACCTCCTCGCAGGGCGCCCCGCGGAGCCCGTAGACGAAGGGCTCCGCGGACTCCCGGTTCACCCTCGCGGCGAGCGTTCTCACCCTCCGGGGCTCGCCCTCCTCGAGTCGGCCGACGAGCGCCGTCCCCATCCCGAGGGCGTCCTCCAGGCCCGCAGCGAGCCGGTCGAAGAAACCTCCGTCGGCCTGCGCGTCGAGCGCGGTCCCGAGGATCGCCGCGGCCCGCTCGAGTCGGCGCGAAGCCGTCACGTCGGTGGCGAAGACGAGGACCGGCCCTCCTTTCCCCTCTTCGCCGCCAACCGCGGAGGCGGCGAGCGCGACTTCCATTCCGGAGCCGTCGCCTCGCGTGACGCGGCCCTCCCAGGACGCCCGGCCGGTCCGCGCGGCCTCCTCGAGGAGGCCTTTCCCGGCTGATACGAGGACGGCGCCGAGCGGCCGGCCGACGACCTCGCCGGATGCGGGGATGCCCAGGGCCGAGAGAAACGCCGCGTTCGCCGCGAGGATCACCCCGTCCGGCGCCGCCAGGAGCGCCGGGCCCGGCGCCAGGTCGGGGAGCCTCGAGAGGTCTGAGGCCGAGTCCATCCCGCCTCCTGTGGCCGAAGACGTCACAGCACCTCCGCTTCCGGACTCTAGCAGCAGGGTGAGTCCGGGCCAGAGGCGGTCAGCGCGGGAGGACCCGGACGACCTCGCGGGCGATCTCGAGGCAACACGTCAGGCCGGGCGACTCGATCCCGACGAGGTTCACCCAGCCCGGGAGGCCCCGCTCCGACTCTTCCGAGACGACGAAATCGCGAAAAGAGGCGTCGAACGCCTGGAGACGCGCGCGGATACCGGCCTGGTCCGGCGTGAGGTCGTCCGGCTCGAGCGAAGGCAGGTAGCGCCGCGCCGCGTCGAGGAACGCATTCCGGCGCTCCTCGTCGACGGCGTAGTCCTGCCGGCGGCGAGGGAGGACCTCGGCGTCGGGCCCGAGCTTCAGCTCGCCGTCGAGGTCGACCGTGAGGTGGATGCCCAGGACGCTTCCGTGGCCGGGAGGAAGGACCGGGTAGAGGAGACTCCGCGCCAGGTCGCGCCGGGAGGAACGGATCCGGAAGTAGCTCCCCTTCGTCCAGGCCTGGCGGTAGCCCGCCCCGTCGGCGTCGAGCCCGGGCATCGCCGCGACCCGGTCCGCGTCGAGGCCGGCGGCGTTCACGACCCGCGACGTCGTCAGCCGGACCTCCTCCCCCGCCGGGTCGGCGAAGAGGAGCTCGTACCCGCCGGCAACGGGCTCGGCGCCCCTCAGCTCGTGCCGGAAGGCGAAGCTCGCGCCGTTCCCCTCGGCGATCATGCGAAGGGCGCGGAACAGGCCGTGAACATCGAGGATGCCCGTCGACGGCGACAGGACCGCGGCGGCGGCCCTCACGTGAGGCTCCTGCGCACGAAAGCGGGCGATCGGGACCTCCACGAGCTCGACCCCGTTCTCCCGCCCCCCCGCGACGATCTCGGCGAGGCGGGGCTCCTCCCCGGGCTCGACGGCGAGGAGCCACTTCCCGATCCGCCGGAAGGGGACTCCGTGCGCCTCGCAGAACGCCCCGAGGCTCTGGTTCCCGGCGACGCAGAGCCGCGCCTTCAGCGACCCCGCCGGGTAGTAGATCCCCGCGTGGAGGACCTGGCTGTTGCGCGAGCTCGTCTCCTGCCCGGGAGCGGCGTGCCGCTCGGCCACCACGACGGAGAGGCCCGCGCGCGAGAGCGCGGCCGCGCACGCGAGGCCCACCGCCCCGGCCCCCACGACGACGACGTCGGCGTCCACGCCCCGGATCGTCGCACCGCGCGGGGGTCCGCGTCTCTCCCCGCGGCTCACCTCCGCGCCGCCGGATCGTGTAAAACCCCTCGACACCCATGAGCGAGACCCGACCGGCCGCCCCGGGCGCCGTCCCCGCCCGCCTCGCCGCGCGCGGCCTCGCCGTCCTCACCCTCATCAACCTCTTCAACTACCTCGACCGGTTCGTCGTCGCCGCGCTCGTCGAGAGCCTGCGCAACTCCGAGCTGCGCCTCACCGACACCCAGTCGGGCGCGCTCATGACCGGGTTCATCGTCGTCTACATGGTGGCGTCGCCGTTCTTCGGGGTCCTCGGCGACAAGGGCTCGCGGCCGAGGCTCCTCGCCCTCGGCGTCTTCGTCTGGAGCCTCGCGACCGCCGCCGCGGGCCTCGCGAAGAGCTTCGCGGCCCTCTTCGCCGCACGGGCCGCCGTCGGCATCGGCGAGGCAGCCTACGGCACGATCGCCCCGAGCCTTCTCGCCGACTACTTCACCCGGGAGAAGCGCGGCCGCGTCTACGCGATCTTCTTCTGCGCCATCCCCATCGGCTCGGCCCTCGGTTACATCGTCGGGGGGTACGCCGACACGCACCTCGGGTGGCGCTGGGCCTTCTTCGTCGCGGGAGTACCCGGCCTCCTCCTCGCGCTCCTCGCCCTGACGCTCCCCGACCCGCCCCGCGGCGTGACGGACGCCGACGAGGCGCCGCCCGCCGGCGTCTCCCCGGAGGCCGGCTGGAACTCGTACCTCGCCCTCGCGAGGAACCGCCCCTTCCGCATCGCCGTCCTCGGCTACGCCGCCTACACCTTCGGCATCGGCGGAATGGCGTTCTGGATGCCCGCGTTCCTGGAGCGGATCCGCGGCGTGCCGAAGGAGGCGGCGACGATCCAGTTCGGCCTCGTCGTCGTCGTCACCGGCTTCGTCGGGACCTTCGCGGGCGGCTTCGTCGGCGACGCGCTCCTGAGACGGACGCGGGAAGCGTACCTCTGGGTGTCGGGCGTCGCGACGCTCCTCGCCGTCCCGTTCGCGTTCGTGGCCCTCACCGTGGAGAGTCCGCGGGTCTACCTCCCGTCGCTCGTCGTCGCGCAGCTCCTCGTCTTCGCCTCCACCGGCCCGATCAACTCGGCCATCGTCAACGACGTCCTCCCGTGGCAGCGGGCCGCGGCCGTGGCGGCGTGCAACTTCACGATCCACGTCCTCGGCGACGTCCCGTCGCCCCCTCTCATCGGCGCGCTCTCCGACGCCTCCTCGCTCCAGTCCGCGGTCCTCCTCGTCCCGGCCGCCTTCCTCGCCGCCGGCGCGATCTGGACCTGGGGAGCCGTCTCGGGGCGGCGCGCGTGATACGGGCCGCCGCGACCGCCGTCTCGCGCCTCGTCCTGCGCGTCTTCTACCGTCGCCTCGAGGTCGCCGGCCTCGAGCGGATCCCCTCGTCGGGCCCGACGATCCTCGTCCTCAACCACCCGAACGGCCTGATGGACCCGCTTCTCCTCCTCTGCCTCTCGCCACGCCCCGTCTCCTTCCTCGCCAAGTCGACGCTCTTCACCATGCCGTTCGTCTCCCTCTTCGTGAAGGCGTTCGGCTCGATCCCGGTCTACCGCCCCCAGGACGCCGAGGCCGACGTGAGGCGCAACCGCGAGACCTTCGCGAAGGCGCGGGAGCTCCTCCGGCGCGGCGGCGTCCTCGCGCTCTTCCCCGAAGGGGTCTCGCACGACGAGCCGCGCCTGATGCCGCTGAAGTCCGGCGCCGGCCGCATCGCCCTCGGGGCGGCGGCGGACGGGCCGGTGACGATCGTCCCCGCCGGCCTGACCTACGAGGCCCGCGACCTCTTCCGGAGCGCCGCGCTCCTCTCCGTCGCCGAGCCGTTCACGGTGGAGCCGATCCCTCTCGACGAGAAGGGCGAGCCCCCCCGCACCGCCGTGAAAGCGCTCACGGAGCGCCTCCGGGCCGCGCTCGAAGGGGCGACGCTCCAGGCCGACGACACCCCGACCCTCCGCCTCGCGGCCTTCGCGGAGTCGCTCCTCCCCCCCGCCGGCGGCCTCGAGGCCCGTGTCGCCGTCCGCCGGCTCCTCCTCGAGAGGGCCTCCCTTCTCCGCGGGAAGGCCCCCGACCGCCTCGACGCCCTCACGGCCCGCCTCGGGCGCTTCCGGGACCTCCTCGCGGGGGCGGGCCTGGCGCCGGACGGCCTCGACGCCGGAGCGGCCCGTGTGGAGCTGGCCGCCTCGATGCTCGCCGCGCTCCTCGTCGGCCTCTTCCTCGCGCCGCCGGCGCTCCTCGGCCTCGTCGCCCACGCTCCCGCCTACAGGCTCGTCGGGAGGCTCGCGCCCCGCCTCGCGAAGGGGAACACCGACATCGTGGCGACGATCAAGGTCCTGGGCGCCTTTCTCTTCTTCCCCCTCACCTGGATCGCGCTCGGTACCGCCGCCGGACTTCTCTGGGGCCCCGCGCTCGGGCTCCTCGTCGGCCTCGCGCTCCCCCTCCTCGGCGCCCTCGCGCTCCTCCTGCTCGAACGCTGGGAAGCGACCGGCGTCGCGCTTCGCGTCCTCGCCCTATCCCTCTTCCGCCGCCACGCCCTCGAGCACCTCGCGGCCGAGCGCGACGCCCTCCTCGCCGAGATGCTGGCCCTCGACGCCTTCCTCGCCGAAGCAGAACGTAGAAGGTAGACCTGACCCCTCGGTCTCCCGGGGGGTCAGGGGTCAGGTCTACCTTCTACACTCTGCGGGGATCAGGCGAGGGAGAGGAGGGCCTCCTCGACGGCTCCCTTCACGAGCGGGACCTTGTAGTCGTTGCCCGACATCGGCTCGGCTCCCTTGACGGCGGCCTCGGCGGCTTCGGCCGCCCGCTTCGCGTCGAGAGCGCGGCCGACGAGGATCTCCTCGACCTCGGGGACGCGCCACGGCGTCGGGGCGACGCCGGAGAGGACGACGCGGGCGGAGGCGACCCTGCCGTCCTTCACGGAGAGAGCGAGGGCGACGCCGCCGAGGGCGAAGTCCCAGGCGCCGCGCGCGCGGACCTTCTTGTAGAGGCCCTTCCCGCCCGCGAGAGGCGGCGGGAGCAAGATCTCTGTGATCACTTCCCCGGGACCGAGCACCGTCTCGCGCGTGTGGTCGACGGCGGGGAGGACGAAGAGCTTCTCGACGGGGAGGGTCCGAGGCCCCTTCGGCCCGGCGACCTTCACCGTCGCCTGGAGGGCGACGAGGGGCGAGGCCGTGTCGGAGGGGTGGACGATGAAGCAGCCGGAGCCGCCGAAGATCGCGTGGTAGGTGTTCTCGCCCTCGACGGCGTAGCAGAGCTCGCCCCCCTTCCGGGCGCAGTCGAAGTCGCCTCGGAAGTACCAGCAGCGGGGGCGTTGGCAGAGGTTCCCGCCGAGCGTCCCCTGGTTGCGCAGCTGCGGGCTCGCGGCCGCGGCGGCCCCCTGGGCGAGGGCGGGCCAGCTCTTCACGATATCCGCGTGACGGGCGATCTCGGCGAGCGTCGCGAGGGCGCCGAGGCGCAAGCCGCCGTCCTTCGTGGCGGAGATCCCCTTCAGCTCGGCGAGGCCCGAGAGGCTGACGACGGCCTTCGCGTCGAAGACCCCGTCGCGCAGGCACCCGACGAGGTCGGTGCCGCCCGCGTGGGCGCGCGCGCCCGGCTCGGAGAGGGCCTTCACGGCCTCGGAGACGGTGCGGGGACGGACGTAGCGAAAGCTCGGAAGCATCGCGTCACCCCTTCTTCCCGCGCCCGGCGAGGAGCGCGACGAGCCTCGGCGGCGTGACGGGCGAGTCGTGGACCCGAACGCCGACGGCATCGTGAACGGCGTTTGCGATCGCCGCAGCGGTCGGGATCGTCGCCGGCTCCCCGACCCCCTTGGCGCCGGCGGTGTTGCACTCGGTGTCGACGAGGTCGACGGAGTGGACCTTCTGCTCGGCCGGCACGTCGAGCGCCGTCGGGATCTTGTAGTCGTGCCAGTTCACGTTGCACATCTTCCCGGTGTTCCGGTCGAGGACCCTCTCCTCGGTCCGGGCGAGCCCGAGCCCCATGACGAGGCCTCCCTGGACCTGGTTCTCGAACGTGAGCCTGTTCATGACCCGCGCGCTGTCCTGCGCCGCGAGGAGGCGCGTCACCGTCACCTCGCCGGACCTGGTGTTCACCTCGACCTCGGCGAAGTGCGCCGCGAACATCGAGATGACCTTCCCCTCGACGTTCGGCCCGCGGGTCCCGACGCCGACGAGGACCTGGTTTCGCTGGAGGGCCGGCACGGCCGTGACGGCGAGCTTCTTCGACGGGTCCTTCGTCGAGACGACCTCGCCCCCCGAAAGCGTCAGGTCGCCGACGGGGAGCTTCATCTCCTCGGCCGCCGCCTTCAGGAGCTTCTCCCTCACCTCCACGGCCGCCGCGCGGACGGCGGGCATGTCGGAGGGGACTGTCTTCGAGCCGCCGCTCGGGCCGGTGTACTGCGTCGTCCCGGTGTCGGCGTGCTCGATCTGGATCTTCTCCAGCGGGACGCCGAGCTCCTCGGCCACCACCTGCGCCATGAGCGTCTTCGTGCCGGTGCCGATGTCGGCGGCCCCGGAGTTGAGGTTGACGCTCCCGTCCGAGAAGAGCTTCACGACGACGGTCGCCGGGGGGCCGCCCCCGTAGCCCCAGAGACCCGAGGCCACGCCGACGCCTCGCTTCACGGCCCCGTCGCCCTTCGCGCGCTTCTTCGCCTCTCCCCAGCCGAACTCCTTCGCACCGTCCCTCAGGCACTCCGCGAGGCCGGTCGAGGTATAGGGCTGGTTGCCGCGGCGCTGGCTCACCTTCGGGACGTTCGCGAGACGCAGCTCGACGGGGTCCATCCCGAGCTTCGTCGCGAGCTCGTCCATCGCCTGCTCGAGCGCCCACGCCCCCTGCGGGAAGCCCGGGGCGCGCATCGCGCGGGCCCGCCCGGCGTTGATGGCCACGTTCTCGTCGCGCGTCCTCACGTTCGGGCAGGTGTAGAGGTCGGTCGCCAGGAACGACGTGTCGGCGCCGTTGGGGTACGCCCCGCCGGAACCGATCGAGAGGAACTCGATGGCCGTCAGCGTCCCGTCCTTCTTCGCCCCGATCTTCACGCTCATCGTGTTCGCGGGGCGGTTCCCGGCGTTCAGGAAGACCTCCTCGCGGGTGAGGAAGAGCTTCACCGGGCGGGCCGTCATCTTCGAGAGGAGCGCGGCGATGACCGTGTACTTCCCCGCCTCGAGCTTCGAGCCGAAACCGCCCCCCATGTAGTGGCCGACGACGCGGACGTTCGCGAGCGGGAGCTTCAGGGCCTGCGCCACCCCCTGCTGGACCGCGAAGACGCCCTGCGTCGTGTCCCAGACGGTGAGCCGGTTCCCGTCCCACTTCACGACCGAGCCGTGGACCTCCATCGGCGCGTGGATCTCGCAGGCCGTCGAGTACGTCGCCTCGACGACCGCGTCCGCCGCCGCGAAGCCGGCCGCAACGTCGCCTCTCTGGTACTCCGACGGGTCGCCGTAGCGATTCGTCCCGTCGTGGACGAGCGGGGCGTCGGGCTTCAGGGCTTCCCTCGGGTCGAGGACGAACGCGAGCTCCTCGTAGTCGACGCGGATCGCCTTCAGCGCGTCGTGAGCCTGCGCGCGGGTCTCCGCCGCGACGGCCGCGATCTCGTCCCCCTCGTGGCGCGCGCGGTCGTCGAAGAGCTTCGAGTACGCCTTCCCGCGGCTCCGGTACCACGGGATGTCCGCGCCCGGGGTCTTCCCGGTGATCACCGCCCGCACTCCCGGCATCTTCTCCGCCGCGCTCGTGTCGATCGCCTTGACGACGGCGTGGGCGTGCGGGCTACGGAGGATCGCCGCGTGGAGCATGTCGGGGAGGGCGAAGTCGAGCGGGTAGACGGCCGAGCCGCTGACGCGCTCGTAGGCGTCGACGCGCGGCAGCGGCTTGCCCACCACCTTCGTCTCGCCCCACGGCGGCATCTCGACCTTCGGCGCGGGAGTCTCGGGAACGGCGCCCTGGAGCCAGTAGAGAAGGTCCGTCACGGGTCACCTCCCCTTGCGCAGAGTGGCGGCCTTGCCGACCGCGTTGAAGATGTGGGAGTAGGCCCCGCAGCGGCAGAGGTTGCCGCTCATGCCGAGGCGGATCTCGTCGAGCGTCGGGTCGGGGTTGGCGCGAAGGAGCCCCTCGGCCGCCACCACCTGCCCCGGCGTGCAGTAGCCGCACTGGAACGCGTCCTCGTCGGCGAACGCCTGCTGCACCGGCCCGAGCTCCTCGCCCTTCATGAGCCCCTCGACCGTCGTCACCTCTCTCCCCTCGGCCTCGAGGGCGAGGGTGAGGCAGGAATAGCGCGGCACGCCGTCGATCAGAACCGAGCAGGCGCCGCACTCGCCCCGCTCGCAGCCCGGCTTCGTCCCGGTGAGGCCGAGCTTCTCGCGCAGCACCCCGAGAAGAGTGTCGCGCGGCTCGACGAGGACCTTGTGAGTCCTCCCGTTCACGACGAGCGTCAGCTTCGACGGCTCGGCGGCGGGGACCTCCGCGACGGGCGGAGCTGCGGCCGCCGGGGCGGAGAACGCGTCCTTCGCCACCGCAACGCCGATCGCCGCTGGGACCGCGGAGCCGAGGAAGCCGCGACGGCTGAGGCCGCCGGGCGCGGAGTCGAGGTCGTTCCGATCGTCCGTTCTGTCGACCATGCGTCCTCCCGCGACCGGGGCTCGAAGGGAGGAGTCGTCCCCGGCCGGCCATCGGTCAGTTTACGACGCGCAGAGGGCGATTCCTGCGACGCGGAAGATGCGACGGGCTCTCTCCATGGAGCCCTCGCGCGTTCAGGCGTCCGTCGCCGCGGAGGGACCGCGCAGCTCGTCGCGCAGGGCCGCCGCGAGCGCCCCCGCGTCTTCGCCCAGGACGAGGTGGACGATGCCCCCCGGCAGGCGAAGGACGCCGAGTACACCGGCGCCGCCGAGAGACGCCTCGTCGAGGAGCGAGGGATCGGCGAGGACCAGGCGTACGCGCGTCCGCGCGCAAGCCTCGACCGACTTCACGTTTCCCGCGCGGCCGAGCGCAGGGAGCACGGCCCCGCAGAAAGCGCGTGCCTCGGGCGTCACGAGGACCTCGGGGAGGATGGGCTCGCCCGCCGCGGCCCGGCCCGCGGGGGTCCCGGCGAGGAAGTCCGCCATCGCCGTCTTGAGGTTCTCCGACCGCGTTCCGAAGATCGCCTGGACCGCGTTCCCGACGACGACGACACCCGCGGCGCCGAGCGCGCGCAGGGCCTTCTCGTCGGCGCGACCGGCGTCGCTCACGGTCACGCGGAGGCGCGTGATGCAGGCGTCGAGGCTCTCGATGTTCCGGGGCCCGCCGAAGGCGACGACGAGCCGCTCGGCGAAGCCGGGTGGCTCGGGCAGCGCCGCCCGCCCGACCGGCGGGACCTCGGGCGCCGGAGCGGGCGCGACCTCCTCCCTCCCCGGCGTCTTCAGGTCGAAGCGGAGGATCGCGGCCCGGAAGGTGGCGTAGTAGACGAGGCCCCAGACCGGCCCGAGGATCGGGACGAGCCACGGCCGCGTGTCCATCGACCAGTAGAGGACGAGGTCGAAGAACCCGTGGGAGAAGGTGAATCCGAGCTTCATCCCCGCGAGGTTCGCGACGACGAACGCGAGCCCCGCGAGCAGCGCGTGGAGGACGTAGAGAGGCGGCGCGAGGAAGAGGAACGCGAACTCGATCGGCTCCGTGATCCCGGTCAGGAACGATGTCGCCGCCGCCGAGATCATGATCCCGCCGATGCGCACCCGGTTCTCGGGCCTCGCGCAGCGCCAGATGGCCAGGGCCGCGGCCGGCAGGCCCCACATCTTGAAGAGGAAGCCGCCCGAGAGGATTCCCGCCGCCGGGTCGCCCGCGAAGAAGCGGGTGATGTCGCCCCGGACCGTCCTGCCCGCCGCGTCGACGAAGGAGCCGATCTCGAAGAAGAAGGGGACGTTCCAGATGTGGTGGAGGCCGAACGGCAGGAGGAGGCGTTCGACGACGCCGTAGACGAACGTCGCTTCCGCCGGCCGGCCGTACGCGACGAGGTCGGAGAGGACGTGGATGCCGCGCTGGACGGGGGGCCAGAGGAACGCGAGCGCGACGCCGAGGAGCGTGGCGGCGAGGCCCGTCAGGATGGGGACGAGCCGCTTGCCTCCGAAGAAGCCGAGCCAGGCCGGGAGCTCGGCCCGGGAGAAGCGGTTGAAGAGCGCGGCGGCGAGGAGCCCGACCAGGATCCCGCCGAAGACCCCGGTTTCCATCGACTCGAAGCCGAGGACGCGCGTGGTCGGGAGGCCCCGGAGGGCGGCGCCGGTGCCGAGCGTCGCGACGAGGACGACGTAGCCGACGACCGCGGCCACCGCGGCCGCCCCGTCGTCCTCCGTCAGGCCGAGGGCGACGGCGATGGCGAAGATGAGCGGGAGGCTCGTGAAGATCGCGCCGCCCGCCTGGCCGAGGACGCTCGCGACGGAGTCGGGAAAGAGGCCGAGCTTTGCGCTTCCGAGGCCGAGGAGGAGTCCCGCCACCGGCAGGACGGAGACGGGGAGCATCAGCGCCCGGCCGATCTTCTGGAGAAGGGAGAAGGCGCCGGTCCCTCTCAAGGCGCACCCCCGGCCCGGGCGAGGAGCGCCCTCACCTCGGCCGCCGTCGTCGCCCCGAGAGCCCGGACGGCAAGCGACCGGCAGGCGTCGAGCGAGAGCTCGCGGACCCGGGCCTTCACCGACGGCACCTGCGCCGCGCCGACGGAGAGCTCGGAGACGCCGAGGCCCAGGAGCAGCGGGACCGCGGCGAGGTCCCCCGCGAGCGCCCCGCAGACGGACGCGGGAATGCCTCGCTTCCTCGCCGCGGCCGCGGTGCGCCCGACGAGGAAGAGGACGGCCGGGTCGAGGGCGTCGGCCCGCGGCGAGAGGCGCGGGTGCCCCCGGTCCATCGCGAGCGTGAACTGCGTCAGGTCGTTCGTGCCGAGCGTGACGAAGCTCGCATCCGCGAGGAAGGCCTCCGCGAGGATCGCCGCCGACGCGACCTCCACCGTCATTCCCGCGAGCCGCCTCGGGGCGTCGAGCCGGACCCGCTCCTCCTCGAGGTCCGCGAGGGCGTCGCGCCACTCGTCGAGCGTCGCGACCATCGGGAACGTCACCCTCACGTCGTACTCCGCGGGGACCCGCAGCAGGGCGCGGAGCTGCGTCCGGAAGAGGTCGGGGCGGTCGATGAAGACGCGAATCCCCCTCTCCCCGAGCGCCGGGTTCTCCTCCTCGGGGAGCGGGAGCCAGCGCAGCGGCTTGTCTCCCCCCGCGTCGAAGGTCCGGACCACGATCGGCCGGCCGGGACCGACCGCCTCGGCGATCGCCCGGTAAACCGCCTCCTGCTCGTCCTCCGTGGGGACGTTCGCGCGGTCGAGGAAGAGGAGCTCCGAACGAAGGAGGCCGATTCCCTCGGCCCCGGAGGCGATCCCCTCCTCGGCGTCGGCGAGGCTCGCCGCGTTCGCGAGGACGACGACCCTCGCGCCGTCCGTCGTGACGGCCGGCTCACTCGCCGCGAGGCGGTCGGCGCTGCGCCGGGCCGCGCGCCGCGCGCAGCGCTCCCGGATCTCCTCGCGCTCGGCCTCGCCGGGAGAGAGGCGCAGCTCGCCCGCATCGCCGTCGAGGACGGCGGGCGTCCCGTCGGGGACCTCGAGAGCTCGCGCGTCGACGCCCGCCACGGACGGGATTCCCATCGACCGGGCCAGGAGCGCGGCGTGCGACGTGGCGCCGCCCGACATCGTGCAGAAGCCCCCGGCGCCGCCCCGTCCGAGCGTGGCCGCCTCCGACGGCGAAAGGTCCTCGGCCACGACGATCGAGCCCTCGGGGAGAGACGGGGGTGCGGAGCCCGTCCCCGTGAGGATGCGCAGCACGCGCCCCCCCGCGTCGCGCAGGTCGGCCGCCCGGGCGGCCAGGGCCGGGTTCGGGATTCGCGAGATCCGGTCGGCGTAGCGGTGAACCGCCTCGCGGAAGGCCCAGGCGGCGCTCCTGCCGGCGGCGATCTCGTGGCCGGCCTCGCCGAGGAGGAGAGGGTCGTCGAGGAGCGCGACGTGGGCCTCGAAGATGTCCGCATGCTCGCTCCCCGCGTCGGCCCCGAGGCGCGCCTCGAGGGCGCGCAGCTGGACCTTCGCCTCCTCGAGGGCGAAGTCCAGCTTCCGTCGCTCGGCCCTCTCGTCCTCTCCCTTCTCCGCGACCTCGGGCTCCACCCGAACGAGGCGCGCGACGGGCCCGGCCGCGCAGCCCGGGGCCGCAGGCACACCCGGGTAGACGCGGGCTTCGCGGCGCGCGGGGCGAAGTACGGAAGGAAGCGGGGCGCTCCGCTCGTGCCCCTCTTCCGCCTCGAGGACGCGCGAGAGCGCCGCGAGCGCCTTCCCCGCGTCGGGGCCGGACGCCCTGAGCCTCACGATCTCGCCGTGGACGACGCCGAGAGAGAGGAGCCCCACGACGCTCCGGGCGTTCGCCATCGACGTCCCGGTCTCGACGAGGATCTCCGCCCGGAAGCGGCGCGCCGCCGCCGCGAGCGCCGCCGCCGGCCGCGCGTGGAGCCCGAGCGGCCGCTGGACCCTCACGTCGCGCGTCTTCTCTCCCGGGACGGGGCCGACGGGGACGCCCGGCGCGGAGACGAGCGTCAGGACGAGGAGGTCGTCGACCCCCGCCGTCACGAAGCCCGTCGCGGCCCGCATCGACGTGACCCGCTCCCGGCTCGTGACGACGACGGGCGTGACGAGGCTCCGGGCCGAGCGGGCGACGAGGTCGGCGTCGAAGGCGAGGAGCGGCTCGCCCGCGACGACCCGCCGGCCCGCGGCGACGCGCGGCACGAATCCCCGCCCCCCGAGGGCCACCGTGTCGAGGCCGACGTGGAGCATCACCTCGACGCCGGCGTCCGCGGTGATCACCACGGCGTGACCGGCCGGGTGAATCGTCGCGACGACCCCGTCGCACGGGGCGAGGAGGAGCGCCGAGACGGGGTCGACCGCCACGCCGTCGCCGAGGAGGCGGTGGGCGAAGACCGGGTCGGGCACCCTGTCGAGCGGCACGACCGGCCCCGAAAGGGGAACCTTCAGCGCCAGCGTCGGCGCGGCCGAGTCGGCGACGGGGCGGCCTGTCGGTCGTTCGTCCATGACACCGGGGGGCAGGGCGGAAGTATAGGCCGCGCCGCCGGGCCGACTCCCGCGAGGCGTCAACCCCGCCCGTCGCCGGAGACGACCTCCAGCTCGGCCACGGTCCGCGCGAGCTCCTCGACGACCGGCGTCGTCCCGGCCTCCCGGAACGCCTCGACGAGCGCGCCGAGATACCAGAGAGTCTCGTCGCGCCCCGCGTTGAAGCGCTCCCAGAGAGCAGGCCCGTGTATCCGGAGGTCGGTGACCATGGTCCGGGCGTTGTGGAGCTTGTCGGCGGCCGACACGAGCCGCACGTGGGCCGGCTCGTGCCGCACGCGGGCGAGGTAGGCCTCCTTCCGCGCCCGCCACGGGGGCTTCGGCGTCACGTCCGTGTCGGTGCAGCCGTCGACGATGTCGGCGACATCGTCGCCGAAGCGCGAGCGAATCGCCGCCGCCGTCGGCTTGCCCCCCTGGTCTTCCACCGCGTCGTGGAGGAGCGCGGCGATCGCCTGGTCCTCCGTTCCCCCGTGCTCGAGGACGAGCGCCGCCACCGAGAGGAGGTGCGACACGTAGGGGACGCCCGTCCCCTTCCTCGGCTGACGGCGGTGAAGCTCCACGGCGTACGCGAGGGCCTCGTCGAACCTCGACGTGAGGATCAGCGCGGGTCTGTCGGACATGCCCCAATCCTGCCACGACCAGGGCGGCCGGGGACACCGCCTCGGCCCGCACGTTCATCATCGAGCCCGGGGTCCGGCGTACCGGTCCCCACCGCCTCCGCGCTTCGCCCTCCTCCGCGATTCCCTCCCGACCCGCGAGCGGTTAGCCTCTCCGGATGAAGAACACGCGCAGGGAGCCCCCTCCTCCCGCCCGCCTCCCGAGAGCCGCGAAGGCCGCTCCCGCCGCGGTCGAGGACCGTGGCCTCGCCGACGTCCCGCCGCCGCTCGCCTGGGAGAGGACCGCCGCCGCGGCCGAGGACGAGGGGTTCGACGCCGCCACGTCCGCCGTCTTCGCCGCCGTCGTCGCCGTCGATCTCTTCTGCGTCGCCGAGTCGAGCTCGTCGGCGGGTTCCCGCGCCCTCGACCCGCTCGTCGCCGTCGCCGACCTCGCCGAGCGCGCGCTCGCCCAGACCGCTGCCGGGGAGGTGGAGTTCACGCACCTCTTCGCGCCGCGCCTCCCGTTCGACGTCCTCCTCGCGGACGGGACCACCGCCGCGGACCTCTTCCTCGCGCGCTGGGAGAGGGACCTGCCGAAGGAGTCCGTCCGGGCCGTGAGGGCGCTCCTTCGCGCCGGCGACACCGTCGCGCGCGCGACGTGGGCCGGAAAGGCCGTGACGATCGAGGACCTCGCGACGGGCCGCACCCTCCCGGGGCCCGCGCTCTTCCGCAGAGGCACGCGGCCGTTTCTCTGCCGGCTCGTGAGGCTCGGCGGCCGGTACGTGCCGGTCGCGGTGGAGCGCGTCGAAGAGCGCGTCCCGCCGGAACGCCTCCTCGCCGAGATGAAGGTCGCCTGCCGCATCGCCCGCGAGGTCCTGAAAGCCGGCGGGTTTCGGCTGAAGAGCCTCCGCAAGGGTTTCGGCCTCGGCGCGCGCCTCCTCTCGGTACCGGAAGAGGAGTGAACCCGGCCCCCCCATAACGTCCTCTCGCCTCCCCGGATCTCGCCCGCGCGGCTCCAGCCCCGGCGCATCGACGAGAAAGCCGGGCGCCCGTAGGCGCCCGGCCCGGTTTCGCGCGGTGCGCGGCGGTTACTTGGCGCCGGGGTTCGTGCCGGCCTTGAACTCGTCGACGTTCTTCACGCCGTCGCCGTCGCTGTCGAGGGGCTCGAGCTTCGCCCAGTCGAACTGGAGCTTCTCGGCCTTCGGGTCGACGACGAACTTCATCATGTCCTTGCCGAACGCGTTCACCTCGGCGTCGCCCTTCTTGGCCATCGGCTTGACGTGGCAGCTGATGCACTTCGCCTTCGCCGTCGGGTACTTCGCGTTCATATCCTTCTGCATGTCCATCGTGGCGAGGCCCGTGGCGGAGAAGACGATCGCGACGACGGCGACGAGGACGGCGGCTGTGGTTCTCTTCATGTCGGTGGCTCCTCTTCGTCGGGGCTTGGCGCCCCTCTCGAGCTTACCGTCTTTCAATTCTCCTGCCACCCCGAAAGAGGACGAAAAGGCGCGCCAGGCCCGCATGGATGGCCGTTTCGAGATCACGTCGCGAAATGACGCTTCCCGGCCGTCGTCGCGGTCCGACGGCGCCGCCCGCCCTCAGAGGAGGGGGCCGCCCCTGACGTGCGCGAGCCACCCGGCACGGTGGCGGATCGAGACCGCGGCCCGGGAAGGCTCGTCGATCCGGGCCGCGTCGCCGCCCTCCGGCGGCGGGCTCGAGAACCAGGCTCCCGGCGCTCTCTCGACGAGGCGGTGCGCGATCGCCCGAATCCTCACGAACCCGGCGGCGACGAGAGGCGTCTCGCCGGGCACGACCGGCGCTCCGACGGTGCGTGTCTCGTCGAGAGCCGCGACGAGAAGCTCCTGCGCGAAGAGCCTGTCCTCGACGCTCAGGTCCTCCGTGTAGAGACCGACCATGTCACCGGGGAAGAAGAACCGGAGGACCTCCCACGCCGCGGGAGGCGGAAGGACGAGCTCGCGGGGCGAGAAGCGCCGGGGTCCGGTCGCCATGACCGGACGATACGCGACCGGGCGGCCGACAGGAATCGAGGCCGGGCGTCGGGCCCGAACGGCCCGCCCTGCCCGGCCTCTTCCGCGGACCTGCGGCGGCTACGCGGTCGCCGGGACGATCGAGCCCTCGGTCGGGCAGACCTCGACGCACTTCGGCGAGTCGTACACGCCGTTGCACTCGGTGCACTTCGCCGGGTCGATCACGTAGGTCATGTCGCCCGGGCTGATCGCCTGGTTCGGGCACTCGGGCTCGCACGACCCGCAGCTGATGCAGTTTTCCGTGATCATCATCGCCATGACGGCCTCCTTCGGTGCGGCGGGACCTTCTCCTGTTTCCGCCGCGAGCGCGGTCCGCGAGGGCGGTCCGGCGCCGAGCGCGAGGCTAGGGGATGACCCGGGGACAGGCAATGATGCGAACGGATCATTCCTCGGGAAGGCGTCCGAGCCCCGGTATCCCGTTGACATGGAACCGAATCGAGGTCCAAATTCACGATAGAGCCTGACGGTTCGTCGGCCCGCATCGGGAGGGCGCGGCCATCGGGACGCTGGAGGGACCAGCGATGAGAGAAGACCGCTGGATCGGCACGGAAAGCCGGCGTCCGGCCCGTTCGCGATAGGAAGACTCGAAAGGAGATCGAAGTGAGAGTTCTGACCCGGATCGTCCTCGTCGTGCTCGTTTCCCTCGCGCTGGCGCCGGCCCTCGCCGCGCAGGAGGAGAAGGGGCGCATCGACACGGCCATCGCCTCGGACAGCCGCGAGACGATGGCCGAACGCGCCTCCTTCCCGCCGACCCAGCCGAAGATCTACATCTTCGCCATGGTCGCCGACGCCCCGAAGGACACCCCGGTCCGCGCCGTGTGGATCGCGGAGAAGTGCGCTGGCGTCGACCCGAACACGAGGTTCGCCGAGAGCACCACGAAGTTCCCCGGCGGCGCCACCTGGATCCCCTACTCGTACTCGAAGCCGAACCCCCAGTGGGCGCCCGGCAGCTACCGCGTCGAGCTCTACCTCGGCAAGGAGCTCGCGACGACCGTACGGTTCACGATCGACAACAAGTAGCCCTCGAAAGGACTCCGTCCCGGCATTCGGCCGCCCCCTCCGGGGCGGCCGTTCCGTTCAGGTCCCCGGCATCGCCGAGGATCGGATCTCCGCGGCGCCCCCCGAGACGATGAACGCCATGGCGTCCGCGCCCGGCGCTTCGAGCGGCGAGACGAGGCGCCGCGGGACGACGAGCATCTGCCCGGCGAAGTTGTAGGACTGCGGAAGGTAGACAGACGCGTGCTCGGGCAGGCCGATCTCGGCCAGCGACTCGCGCGTCAGGAACCCGACGACGCGGACGTCGGCGGCCTCGTTCACGACGACGGTCACCGGGCGGTCGAACCCCTTCCGCTCCCCGACGAACGCGTCCGTCACGTCGCGGATCGCCGAGTAGAGGATCTTGACGAACGGGAGCCTCCGGAAGGTCCCGTCGACCAGCTCGAACAGCCTGCGGGTGACGAAGTTCGAGGCGAGGGCGCCGATCACGACGATGAGGACGATCGTCGCGAGGAACCCCGCCCCGGGCACCGGGAGCCCGACGAGGGAGTCGATCGTCCGGAAGACGAAGACGACGATCGCGATCGTCAGGACGGCCGGGACGAAGACGAGGAGCCCGCGGAAGAAGTAGCGGAGGAGAAGGCGCATGGCGGGCGGAGTCTAAGGCGGCCGCGGCCGGGGACCGGAATCCGCCACCGCGGGAAGTATCGGCACCCCCGGCGCGTTAGCCCTTCGAGGAGCCCCCGGGCGTGGTAAAACCCGTTCGTCCGGGAATCGATCCGAGGAGTGGAGCCGTGGCCGAGACGTACAGATCCGTCCCGCAGATGTTCCTCCAGCGCGTCGCGAAGACCCCCGACCGCGAGGCCTACCTCTTCCCCGACGGAGCCGGCTGGACGCCCCTGACGTGGCGCCAGGTGGGCGACAAGGTCAAGGCGATCGCCTGCGGCCTGCGCGACCTCGGGCTCGGGGACGAGGAGCGCGGCGCGATCCTCTCGAGCACGCGGCTCGACTGGATCCTCGCCGACCTCGGGATCCTCGCCGCGGGCGGGGCGACGACGACGATCTACCCGTCGAGCACGACGTCCGACTGCCTCTTCATCCTGAAGGACTCCGGCGCCCGCATCCTCTTCGCCGAGAACCGCGAGCAGGCCGACCGGATCGCCGAAAAGCGCTCCGAGGTGCCCGACGTCGTGGCGATCGTCACCTTCGAGGGGAGCGGCACCGACGACGGCTACGTCCTGACGATGGACGCGCTCATGGAGAAGGGCCGCGCGTGGGACGCCGCCAACCCCGGCCGCTTCGAGGCGATCGTCGACGCGGTGAGGACCGACGCCCTCGCGACCCTCATCTACACCTCGGGCACGACGGGTCTCCCGAAGGGCGTCGAGCTGACGCACGACTGCTGGCTCTACGAGGCCGAGGGGATCGACGAGCTGAAGCTCCTGACCGAGGACGACCGGCAGTACCTCTGGCTCCCCCTCGCGCACTCCTTCGGGAAGGTGCTCGAGGCGGCGCAGCTGCGCATCGGCTTCTCGACGGCCGTCGACGGGCGCGTCGAGAAGATCGTCGAGAACCTCGGGCAGGTCAAGCCCACGTTCGTCGCCGCCGTGCCGAGGATCTTCGAGAAGATCTACAACAAGGTCGTCGGCGGCGCGAAGGAGGCGGGCGGCGCCAAGTGGGCCATCTTCTCCTGGGCCCTCGACGTCGGCCGGGAGGTCTCGAAGCTCCACCTGGCCGGCAAGGAGCCGGCCGGCCTCCTCGCCCTCAAGCACAAGCTGGCGCACAAGCTCGTCTTCGTGAAGCTCCAGACGCTCTTCGGCGGCCGCATCCGCTGCTTCATCTCCGGGAGCGCCCCGCTCGCGAAGGCCCTCGGCGAGTTCTTCCACGCCACCGGGGTCCTCGTCCTCGAGGGGTACGGCCTCACCGAGACGAGCGCCGCCACCTGCGTCAACACGCCCGACAAGCTCCGCTTCGGGACCGTGGGCCACCCGCTCCCCGGGACGCGCGTGAAGATCGCCGAGGACGGCGAGATCCTCATCAAGGGGCGCGGCGTGATGCGCGGCTACCACAACCTCCCCGACCAGACCGCGGAGGCCCTCGACGCCGACGGCTGGCTCCACTCCGGAGACATCGGCCACATCGAGGACGGCTTCGTGAAGATCACCGACCGCAAGAAGGACCTCATCAAGACCTCGGCCGGCAAGTACGTCGCGCCGCAGATGCTCGAGAGGAAGCTCGCGGTCGTCTGCCCCTACGTCAGCTACTCCCTCGCCCACGGCGACACGCGGAACTTCGTCTCGATGCTGATCGCCCTCGACCCCGAGGCGATCACGAAGTGGGCCGCCGCCCACGGCCTCGGCGGGAAGAGCTACGCCGAGATCGCGGCCTCGCAGGAGGTGCGCGACCTGATGGCCCCCTTCATCGACGAGGTCAACAAGGACGTCGCGCCGTGGGAGCAGGTGAGGAAGTGGACGATCCTGCCGGCCGACCTCTCGCTCGAGGCCGGGGACCTGACCCCCTCGATGAAGCTCAAGAGGAAGGCGGTCGAGCAGAAGTACCGGAACGTCCTCGACGCCTTCTACGAGGACACGGTCGTCAAGCTCTGAGCCGTCCCTGAGCCTGGCGCCCCCGGGAGCTCGTTCGCCGGGTTCGGGACCGTGGGCGCCGGTACAGGGGGCGCCGGGACCGCCGAGGGCGACGGAGCCTCCGGAGCCGGTGCGCCCGGCCGGAGGGACGCCGGGGGACCGACGAAGTCGCCACGCTGCTCGGGCGGGACCTCCAGGGCCGCGGGCTCCTCTCCCGCGGCCCCGGGCTCCTCCTCGCCGGCGACGTCGGGGGGCGTCCAGAGGAGGCGGAGCGGCTCTGCGAGCTCGGCCTCGAGCTCCTCGTCCGTGAGGACGCCGACCGACCGGAGCCGGTAGAGGACGCCGTTCACGAGGCGCGAGAAGCCGGGAGAGACGACGCCGCCCGAGAAGGACGACTGGTACTTCACCGGGCCGGGGATGAGCGCGACGAGAAACGCACCCTCCCTCGGCGAAAGGTCGGCCGGGCGCTTGCCGAAGTAGTGGCGTGACGCCGGGCCGATCCCGTGCAGCCCCGGCCCCCACTCGATCACGTTGAGGTAGATCTCCAGGATCCGCCGCTTGCCGAGCGCCGGCTCGAGGAGGAGGGCGAGCGCCGCCTCCTGGAGCTTGCGGCGGTAGCTGCGCTCCCGGCTGAGGAAGAGGTTCTTGGCGAGCTGCTGCGTGATCGTCGAGGCGCCGCGCGACCGGGTCCCGCGGACCCAGTTGATCGACATCGCGATGGGGACTTCGCCCAGATCGAGCCCGCTGTGGCTCCAGAAGCTCGCGTCCTCGGACGTGAGGAGGCCGCGCACGAAGTGGGCCGGCACCTCTTCGAGCGGCACGAAATCGACGTCCGCGGGATCGACGGCCACCGTCGTCCTCTTCCCGTCGCGACCCGTCATCTGCCGCCGGAACGGGCCGCGGAGCCTCTCCAGCTCGGGGAGCGAGCGGTCCGGCGCCCGGAAGTCGAGACGCTGCTCGACGACGAACGACTTCGGGTCGAGCATCCGCCCCGTCACCCGGGCTTCCATCTCGGCGCTCCCGAGGTCCCCTTCGCCCGCGGGGAGGTCGAGGCCGGAGGCCGCGAGGAGGGGCGCCAGCTCGAGCCGTGGCACCGAGAGCTCGAGGTCGAACCACGCATCGCGCGGGGCGAACGCGAAGACCGCGCGAGCCTTCCCTCGCAGGCCGGCAGCCGACCCCGAGGCGCAGGCGACCTCCAGGACGCGTGCGTCGCGGTAGACGCTCGCCGCGACGGACCCTTCCGCGTCGAAGCGCTCCCCGAGCGCAGCGGCGCCGGGCGGGTCGTCGTCGGAAGGCGCGGCGAGGCGGGCCCGCCGGGAAAGGAGGTTCGTCTCCACCGCGAGGCCGCCGGCCGGTGCCGGCACGGCTTCTAAGACCCCCGAGACGACGCCCAGGTCGCCCACGAACGCGCCACCCCGCCGAAGGAGGAGGATGCGGGTCAGGTCGAGGCGGTCGAGAAGGACCCGCACACCCCCCGGCCCCGGCCGCTCGAGCTCGACCCGCCCTTCGCCCCGGCGCCCGGCGAGCGCGATCGCTCCGGGCGTCGAGGAGACGTCCCAGTCGGTGGGTTTCACCCGCACGGCTACGTCCCCGGGGAGCCCGGCCTCGAGCGTCCCCAGATCCACACGGCGAAGGCGCCCGAGAGCCCCGCGGCCGAAGAGCCCGACCCTCACGTCGACCCGGTCCAGCGCGACGGTGGCGCCGCGTCCCTCGATCGCGATCCGCGAGACGCTCGCCCGGAAGGGGAGCCGCACCTTCACACGCCCGACCGACGCCGTGAACCCCCGCTTCGCGGCCTCCGCCACGATCCGGTCGCGGGTCTTCCCTTCGAGCACCGCCTCCGCGAGGGCCAGGACCCCCCGGAACGCCGCGCCCGCCAGGAGGGCGACGAAGGCGAGGACGAGGAAGCGGCGCGCGCGGAGCATCCGTTCCCCGGACTCTACCGGGACGGGCCCGGAAGCGGGACTAACATCTCCGCGGCGTGGACTTTTCCGAGCTTCCGCCCGAGGTGCTCGCCCTCGACGACCTCGTCCTGGGCCGGGGCGTGAAGCGCGGCCGGCACGCCCTTCCACCGGGCTTCGACGTCCTGCTGAAGGAGCGGCTCGCAGCCCTCGGCTTCACGGAGACGACGGTGGGCGCGGTGGAGATCGACGTCGGCGTCCGGGTCCCCGCGTGGCTCGTCGGCCCCTCTGTCGCCGACTTCGGGACCGTCTTCTGGGAAGTCTTCACCGACCGCGCGCGCCGGAAGCTCTTCGGCTCGGAGGTGCGCAACGTAAAGGGAGACTGGGAGATCCAGCTCTCCCCGTCGTCGGGCCGGCAGATCTGGGCGGGGCTCCACCTCGCGGAAGCGTACGACGCCTCACGCCCCGTCGGCATGTTCTGAACACCCCGGGGCCGCTGCCCCGCGCTCGACCTCGCCAACGCGCTTGACGCGGCGCCGCGAGCCCCCTACGGTGCGGGGGCGAGGCGGAATGGACCAGGAAGAGAAGTCGGAACGGAGCCGGGCGCAGATCCTCGAGGCGGCGCTCGACCTCATCTCGCGGCAGGGCTACCGCGGGACGAGCATCCGCGACATCTCGAAGGCCGCCGGCGTCTCGACCGGCGCCGTCTACCACCACTTCCCCGACAAGGAATCGCTCTTCGACACGCTCCTCTCGCAGTACTGGAGCGCCATCGAGAGCCCCGACTTCCCCTTCAACCGGGCGCTCGCCTCCGGCGCCTTCCCCGACCGGCTCGAGGAGCTCGCCGAGGCCGCCGAGGAGAGCGTGAAGCTCTGGCAGCGGCACGTCGCCCTCATCTACGTCGACGTCGTCGAGATGCAGGGGACCCACATCCGCCGCTTCTACTCCGGCATGGCCGACCGCTTCGCCGCGTTCCTGCACCGGTACCGGGCGAAGGACGACTTCGAGGCCCGGCTCGCGCCCGAGGTCGACTCGCTCTCGGCCGTCATGCTCGCGAGCCGGATCTTCCTGCAGTACTACGCGGTGGAGCTGCTGTTCGGCGTCCCCAACCAGTTCGGCAAGCCCTCGAGGGAGGCGATCCGCGACATCGCGGAGGTCCTCCGGCGCGGAATGCTCCGCGACGGGCGCCCGGCCGGCTGCTGACCCGGGAGAGGCCCGGGCTCAGCGGCGGCGACCCGCCCTCGCGACGAGCCCCGCCAGGACGACCGAGAGAGCGAGGAGGCCGGCCCCGAGCACGGGGCTCGCCACGCCGGACGCAGCCTCGGCACGCGCCACGGGGATGAGCCCCGGGCCGAAGCGGACGGTCGTGAGCGTGAGGAGCCCCACGAGCCCGCAGAGAGCGAGCGAGAGCGGCATCGCCCGCCTGAGGAGGTCGCCCTCCCGGCCGGAGAGGCCTGTGGCGGCGCAGGCGACGGCGATCGACTGGGGGGAGACCATCTTCCCCGCCGTCCCTCCGACCGTGTTCGCCGCCGCCGCCAGGACCGGCGGCATCCCCGTCTCGGCCGCGGTCGTCGCCTGCAGGCGCCCGAAGACGGCGTTGGAGGCGGTGTCGGAGCCGGTCATCAGGACGCCGAGCCACCCGATCGCGGGCGAGAGAAACGGGAAGAAGGCCCCGCTCCCGGCCAGCGCCCGGCCGAGCGCCTGCATCATCCCGGAGTAGGTCGCGATCGAAGCGAAGGCGAGGAACGCGCTCACCGCGCCGATCGTCGGCAGGAGGCGGCGCGTCGTCGTGCCGAGGAGCCGGGCCGTCTCGCCGGGGCGAAGGCCTCCGAGGAGGGCCGAGAGAATCGCCGCGAGGAGGATGGCCGTCGCCGCGCCCGAGAGCCAGGGGACGCTCCAGGTCGCGGGCAGCGCGACGCCCCGGGCCGAGTCGAAGACGCCGAGGTGGAGGAACGGGACGGGGACCACGGGGGTCGCCTCGGAGAGGAGCGCGCGGACGGGCGGCAGGCTCCAGGCCGAGACGAGGAGCGCGAGGGCGAGGAACGGCGCGGCGCCGCCGAAGAGGTCCCGGGCCACGCCCGCGGCCGCGCCCCGCAGGAACGGCGCGAGGACGGCCATCGCCGCGAGGGCGCCCGCCAGCGCGGGGAGCTCCGGCCCGAGGGTCTCGGCGACGAGGAGCTGCGTGGCCGAGAACGCGAGCCCCGCGGCGAGGCCGGCGGCGAGCGAGCGCCCCGGCGGGCGCCGGCCCGCGACGCTGAGGACGAGGACGACCGGGACCGCGACGGCGAGAGGGGCGAGGAGCCGGGCCGTGGCGACGCCCAGCGGCCCCTCGGCGAGCCCCGTCGCCTGCGCGAGCGCCGCGATCGGCAGGCCGACGGCGGCGAAGGCGACCGGGACGGTGTTCGCGAGGAGGCAGAGGCCCGCCGCGCCGAGCGCCGGGAAGCCGAGGCCGACGAGGATTCCGGCCGAGATGGCGACCGGGGCGCCGAAGCCCGCCGAGCCTTCGAGCAGGGCCCCGAACCCGAACGCGATGAGGAGCGCCTGCAGCGTCCGGTCCGACGTCGCCCGGGCGAGGGCGTCCCGCAGGCGTCCGAAGCTCCCGGTGGCCGTCGCGACGTCCTGCAGGAAGACCGCGGCGACGACAACCGTCGCGATGGGGACGAGGCCGAAGAGGGCCCCGTGGAGCGCGGCGAGGAGGACGAGCGCGACGGGCATCCCGAACGCCATCGCGGCGATCGCGGCGGCGGCGCCCGTCCCGAGGAGGCCGGCTCGAGACGCCCGGGAGCGAAGGACGACGAGGGCGAAGAAGAGGAGGACGACCGGGACGGCGGCCGCCGCCGCGGCGAGGGCGGTGTTCCCGAGAGGGTCGGCCGGAATGGTCCACGGCATCCGGCCCTCCACTCTACCGGGAGTCGAGCCCCGGCGGCGCCAGGCGAACGTCTTCGACGTCGCGGACTGGAACGACGTCGACTTCGCGGCTCAGAAGGACGTCGACCTCGTCTCCAGGAACCTCCCCAGGACGCCGAAGAAGGCGTCGGGCTTCTCCAGGTAGACGACGTGCCCCGAGCCTTCGATCGGCTCCCAGCGGGCGTCGCGGAAGACGGAGAGGAGCTTCTTCTGGACCCAGGGCGGGATCGTCCGGTCCTCGGCGCCGGGGACGACGAGGACCGGGCCCGGGAAGGCGGCGTAGCCCGCGAGGTTCCCGTCGAGCGCCTCGAAGAACGGGTCCTGGGCGAGCGTCAGCCGGACGAGGGCGTGCGCCTGGTCCTTGTACCGGTCGTGGAAGCGCGCGCGCAGGGCGGGCAGGCTCGCCTTCATCGCCGAGACGAAGGCCTCGCCGAAGATCTTCTCGTACATGTAGTGCGTGTAGAGCTCGAAGACCTCCGGGCCGCCGCGGTAGAAGCGGAGCGAGATCTCCTGGTACATCGAGAAGAGCTCCTCGTGCGAGAGGAGGATCCCCGAGAGCGTCAGCGTGTGGAGCCGCGAAGGGTACAGGCGCGCGACCTCCGCCGCGACGAAGCCGCCGTACGAGACGCCGACCGCGTGGACCTTCCCGATCCCGAGGACGTCGAGGACCTTCGGGAGGTACCCGGCGAACTCCGGGATCGAGTAGGGCTCGTCGGGAGCGGACGACTGCCCCTGCCCGAGGTAGTCGTAGAGGACGACGTCGTACCGGTCGAGGAGGCGCGGCAGCACCCCGAACCAGGCCCGCGTGTGCATGGCGAGCCCGTTGAGGAGGCAGACGGCCTCCCGGTCCCCCTTCCCGACGTACTCCCAGCGGACCCGGTTCCCGCCGACCTCGAGGAACCCCTCGCGATCGGGTGCGAGATCTCCCATCGACTCCCCAGTCGCGCTCGTCAGGTGGCGGGGGTGAGGACCGTGGCGACCGTCGCGCAGACCGGCCCGCCGATGTTGAACGTGGCGGCGGCCTTCGCGTTCGGGACCTGGAGCGCCGGCGGGACCTTCCCGAGGAGCTGCCACGCGCACCATCCGACCATCGCGATGCCGGTGGCGCCGATCGGGTGCCCCTTGGCGATGAGCCCGCCCGAGGTGTTGATGCCGCACTCGCCGTCCACGCGCGCCTTCCCGTCCCGCCAGTAGCGGGCGCCCTTCCCCGTCTCGGCCTTCCCGATCACCTCGGCGCCGATCGCGCCCATGACGCTGAAGCAGTCGTGGACCTCGGCCACGTTCACGTCGGCCGGGGAGAGCCCCGCCCGCTCGTAAGCCTTCCGCATGGCCTGGAGCGCGGCCTTCGGCCGGAGGACGTCGCGGCCTTCCTTCTTCAGCGGGTCCGTCGCCTGGCCCCACCCGGCGAGCCTCGCGCAGTCGGCCTTCGCGACGCCGAGGCGGGAAAGGCCCTCTTCCGTCGCGAGGAGCATCCCGGCCCACCCGTCGGAGATCTGGGAGCAGTCGAACGTCTTCAGGGGGAGCCCCTCGACGACGTACCGGTTGATCCCCTCGGTCGTCATCGCCACCTCGAGGGTCACCTCGTTCTTCTGCATCTGGGCGAACGGGTTGTGCCGCGCGTTCGCGTACTCGGCGACGGCGATCGACGCGAGGTCCTCTTCCGTGACGCCCCACTCGTCCATGTACGACTTCATCACCTCGGCGAAGAGGTGCGGGAAGACGAAGGTCTTCCCGGGGCGCTCGTCGGGGTGCGAGTAGAGGCCGAGGACCTTGCCGATGAGCTTGCCGTCCATCTTCCCCTCGGCGTCGCGCATCTTCTCGAAACCGACGGCGAGGCCGACGTCCCCCTCGCCGAGCATCAGCTTGCTCGCGACGGCGAGGATCGCCTGGCCGCCCGTGGCGCAGGCGTTCTCGACGCTCTCGATCGGCTTGGCGTCGAGGCCCGGCGTCATGGCGAGGAGGCCCGAGAGGAGGCCCTGCTCGTTGAGCGTGAGGTTGCAGACGGCGCCGACGGTGGCGACGTCGACGGCCGACACTTCGGCCTTCACCGAGCCGCACGTCTCCTCGGCGGCCTTCCGGAGGATCTGGGGCACCGTCATCCCGAGGAGCTTCCCGAACTTCGACTGCTGGTAGGCGGCGATGTAGATCGGCTTCACGCGAATCCTCCGTCCCGCTCGGCGCGTGGGGCCGGGGCCTCGCCCGCGAGCGGGTGCCGGGCGAGGAAGGCGAGGAGGAGGTCGATTGTCTCTCGCGGCCGCTCCACGACGAGGGCGTGGCCGCTTCCGGGGACGACGGCGAGCTCCCCGCGCGGGAGGCCCTTCGCGAGGGCCTCTCCGCCGGCGCGGGGCATCGCCCGGTCGTTCTCCGCGAGGAGGACGAGGGCCGGGCAGGCGACCTTCGGCAGGAGCGGGGCCACGTCGAGCCCCTCGAGCGCGGAGAGGAGGCCGGCGAGGCCCTCGAACCAGGCGTCGGGAAGGTGCGTCACGAGGACGCGGCGCGCGGCGATCTGGGCGGCATTCGCGGCGGTCCACTCCTCGGAGAAGGCGAAGGCCGAGATCAGGTCGTAGACCCTTTCCCGCGGACCGCCGGCAAGGGCCTCGCGGCAGGCAGCAGCCATCTCGCGCGCCTCGGCCCACATCTCGCCGGAAACGCGGTCGGCGACGGTCATCGCGACGAGGGAGGCGACACGGTCCGGGGCGAAGGCCGCGAGGTGGATCCCCGCGAAGGCGCCGTAGCTCGTCCCGGCGACGTGGCACGTCTCGACGCCGAGGTGGTCGAGGAGGCGGAGGAGGTCCTCGGCGTGGCCGGGAAAGCTCCCGACGGGGACCCCCGGCGATCGGAGCTGCCCGCGGAAGTCGCAGCGGACGACCTGGTACCTCTCCGCGAGCGGCGGGACGAAGTCGTCCCAGGCCGAGAGGCTCATCATCCCGCCGTTCAGGAGGAGGAGCGGCTCTCCCCGCCCCTCCACCCGGTGCGCGAGAAGGGGCGCGCCGCTCACGCGCCGCCCCGCGCCGCGAGGAAGCCGTCGCGCAGGTCGCCCTTGACGACCTTGCCGTAGGGCGTCCGCGGGAGGGCGTCGACGAAGACGACCTCCTTCGGCAGCTTGTAGCGGGCGAGGCGGGCCTGGAGGAAGGAGAGGAGCGCCTCCTTCGTCAGCGTCTCCGCGGGACGAAGGACGACGAAAGCGACGCCGGCCTCGCCCCACGTCGCGTCCGGGACGCCGACGACGGCCGCGTCCTGGACCGCCGGGTGGAGGAGGAGCTCCCCCTCGATCTCCGCCGGGTAGACGTTCACGCCGCCGGAGATGAGCATGTCCTTGCGCCGCCCCGCGATCGTGAAGAAGCCGTCCTCGTCCCGGCGGGCGAGGTCTCCCGTGTGGAAGAAGCCGTCGTCGTCGAGCGCTGCGGCTGTGGCGGCGAGGTTTCGCCAGTAGCCCTTCGAGACGTGCGGCCCGCGCAGGCAGAGCTCGCCCACTTCGCCGACCGGTACCTCGAGCCCCGTCTCGTCGATCAGCTTCGCCTCGGTCATCATGAGCGGCCGCCCGATCGAGCCCTTCTTCGCGACCGACTCCTCGACCGACATCGCGAAGCAGTTCACGCCGACCTCCGTCAGGCCGTAGCCCTGCTTGAAGACGATGCCCCGTTCCTGGTACGCGTCGATGAGGTAGAGCGGGAGCGGGGCCCCGCCGCTGATGAGCCAGCGGATCGAGGAGAGGTCCGCGGACTCGAACGACGGGTGCTCGAGGAGCATCTTCCAGATCGTCGGGACGCCGAGGACGACCGTGCAGCGCTCCTTCGCCACGGTCGCCCAGACCTCGGCCGGGTCGAACCCGGCGTGGAGGACGATCGTCCCGCCCGCCGCCAGGACGGGGACGAGGAAGGCGCCGAGGCCGCCCGCGTGGTAGAGCGGCGTGAAGACGGGGCTCACGTCGGACTCCGTGAGCCCCCAGCAGAGGGCCGTGTTCCAGCCGTTCCAGGCCGTCATCCGATGGGGGACCATGACTCCCTTGGGCTTCCCCGTCGTGCCGCTCGTGTAGAGGAGGGCATGGAGGTCCTCCCCGTCGCAGCGCGTCCTCTCGAACGGCACGCCGAGCGGCTCGGAGAGCGCAGCGGACCAGGAGAGGTCGCCCGCCGCCGCCGGGGTGTCGAGGGCGATCCAGCGCGGCACCTCGGCCTCCTCGCGGAGCGCGGCCACCGTCTCGGCGAACCCCTCGCCGTAGACGAGGGCCGAGAGCCCGGCGTCGGCGGCGATGAAGGCCAGCTCGCGCGCGGTCAGGCGCGTGCCGAGCGGGACGAGGACGACCCCCGCCTTGGCCGCCGCGAAGAAGAGGTCGACGAACTCGACGCGGTTGTGGGCGAGGAGCCCGACGCGGTCCCCCTTCGCGAGGCCGAGCCGGTCGCGCAGGAGCGCCGCGGCGTTCTCGGCGCGGACGTTCAGGTCGCCGTAGGAGAAGCGCTCGCCGGTCGGGACGAAGACGAGGGCGGTCCTTCCAGGCGACAGGCGCGCCCGCTCGCCGAGGACGTCCGCGTGGATCACGGGGTCTCCTCCGCGGCGAGGGACGCCGGCACGGGAGCCGCTGCGGGCGGCGGCGATGCGAGGATCCTCCCGAGCGCCTCGGCGAACGCCACGGGGCACTCCTGCTGGGGCACGTGCCCGCAGCGCGGCAGCCGGGTCAGGCGCGCGCGCGGCAGCCCGGCGAGCATCCGCTCGGCGTAGGAGATCGGCATCACCCCGTCGGACTCTCCCCAAAGAAGGTCCACGGGAACGGCCAGCTCGCCGAGGCGGCCGTCGAGGACGAACGGCTCCATCGCCGCGCTCGTCGCCGCGAAGCGCGCGAGCGGCCCGGTCGCCGCCTGGCGGACGACGTCGTCGAGGACGAAGTCGGGGACGCTGAGCGAGCCCGGGTCGCGCAGGGCGTCCACGGCCTTCCGCGCCTCGGCGCGGCTCTTCGGGAGGAGCGTGATCCCCTCGGCCTCGTGCTTCAGCGGCCCGCCGTTGACGAGGACGATGCGATCGACCCGGTCGGGATGCTCGAGCGCGCGGAGGCAGGCCAGCCAGGCCCCGAGGGAGTTGCCGACGATCGTCACGGGCTCCCCGGGCGCCACCTCGTCGAGGACGGCGGAGAGGCCCGCGAGAAGGTCCTCGACCCGGATCGGGCCCTCCGCGGGGGCGCTGTCGCCGTGGCCCGCGAGGTCGGGGACGACGAGCGTCCGGCCCGGCAGGAGCTTCGGCACGACCGGGGACCACGCCCCCGCCTGGTCTCCCGCGCCGTGGACGAGGACGAGGACCGGCCCGCTCCCGCCGCGGAAGTACCGCTGAGGGCCGGCCGGCGAGGCGACCGTCGCCTTCTCGAGCCCCGCCTTCGCGAGCGCCCGCCTTCCCGCCGCCGCGTGCGCCGCGAGCGGCCGCATCCGGGCCCAGGAGAAGAGTGCGATCGCCAGGAGGACGACGACCAGGGCGACCGCGGCGAGGAGGATCTTCACGGTTCGCGACATGAGCTCACCTCCGCGCCGCAGCCTCGTCCCCTCAGGTCATCCGGATCGCGACGCCGGCCTGGTTGTATCCCACGCCCGAGCCGATCATGACGAGGAGGTCGCCCTTCTTCACCTTCCCCTGCTCGAGGGCGTCGTCGAGGGCCATCGGGATGCACGCCGAGCCCGTGTAGCCCCACTTCTCCATGATCGTGTGGGCCTTCTCCACCGGCAGGCCGAGGTCGGCCATGACGAGGTCGATCGAGGGCTTCCTCACCTGCGTGAAGATGACCTGGTCGATCTCGGAGAGGGCGAACCCCCCTTCGGCCGAAAGGCGCCTGACGAGCCGCGGCCACCCCTCGTGGTTGATCTCGGGCGGGTAGCGCTCGACCATCTTCACCTTCGTCCGGCCCGCCGCGACGTTCTCCGCCGTCGCCGGCTCGGCCGTCCCCCCGGCGAAGATGCCCCAGTGCTTCGCGTACTCCCCGCCGGCCTGCATCGCGGCGTTGAGGAATCCGGGCTCGTCGCCCCCCTGCAGGATCGCCGCCCCGGCGCCGTCGCCGTAGAAGAAGACCATCGGGTCGTTCGGGTCGGCGAGCTTGTGCATCAGGTAGACGCCGACGACGAGGACGTTCTTCAGAGCGGGGTTCGTGGCGATGAGGCCCGACGCCACGGCGACGCCCGTAGGGAACGACGCGCAGGCGCAGCCGACGTCGAACGTCCCGGCGTTCTTCGCGCCCAGCTTGTGCTGGAGGACGACGGAGGTGGCCGGCGTGACGTAGTCGGGGGAATCGGTGCCGAGGATGATGAGGTCGACGTCGGCCGGCGTCAGGCCCGCCCGCTCGATCGCCTGCCTCGCGGCCGGGAGGGCCACGTCGGACGTGGCCCAATCCTCGGGGGCATAGAAGCGCGTCCGGATGCCGCTCGAGGCCTCCATCTTGTCGACGAAGTCGGGGAGCTGGGGCCAGCGCGGCTTCAGCTCCGAGTTCGGGACCTCGATCGGCGGGACGAACCGGCCGGTCGAGGCGATGCGCGCGTACCGGGCCATCGCGTCCCCCCTACGTCCCGGTGACGAGGCCGCCGTCCACGGAGAGGACGGCGCCGTGGACGAAGGTCGCCTGGTCCGACGCGAGCCAGACGTAGGCGTTCGCGATGTCGTCGGGCTCCCCCATCCGGCCGATCGGCGTGTGCGCGACCATCCCGTCGAGGACCTTCTGGGGCATCGCCTTGAGGATCTCGGTGGCGACGAAGCCCGGGCAGACGGCGTTGACGCGGATGCCGAACTTCCCGAGCTCGCGCGCCCACGTCTTCGTCATCCCGATGACGCCCGCCTTCGTGGCGACGTAGTTCGTCTGCCCGAAGTTGCCGTAGAGGCCGACGACCGAGGAGGCGTTGAGGACGACGCCGCCCCCGGCCGCGATCATGTGCGGCGTCACCGCGCGGGTGCAGACGAAGACCCCCTTCAGGTTCACGCCGAGGACGGCGTCCCACTGCTCGTCCGTCATCGTCGCGACGACGGCCCCGTCCTTCCACTTCACGAGCTGCGCGTCCCTCACGATCCCGGCGTTGTTGACGAGGACGTCGACGCGGCCCCAGGCGGCCAGGACCTCGGCGACGGCGGCGGCCACCGAGGCCGGGTCGGCGACGTTCACCTTCGCGGCGAGGGCGTCGTCGGCGCCGGCGGCCTTCAGCTCGTCCGCGAGCCCCGCCGCGTCGGCGACGTCCCAGGCGGCGACCTTCGCCCCTTCCCTCGCGAACCGGAGCGCCGTGGCCCGGCCGATGCCGGCGGCCGCTCCCGTGACGACGACTGCGCGCCCCGAAAGACCTGTTTCGATACTCATGGTGGAGCCTCTCCTTCCGCCGGCCCGCGGGCCGCGGTCGTCGTCCCGTTCCGCACGGGACGGGGGTCCGGCGGGCGGGAACCCGCCCGCCGGACGGTCTGTCGAAGGGCGATCCGTCGCCTAGAAGGCGAACCTCACCCCGAGCTGGATCTCGCGCGAGGGCAGCGTCGCGCTCGGCTTTCCGAAGTTCGCGTTCGAGACCTTCGCCGCTGCCGGGTTGGCGAGCGTCGGCCCCGAGAGGAACTCGGCGCCGTCGATGGAGGCGACGTCGTAGTTCGTCGAGTTGAAGAGGTTGAACCCCTCGACGATCAGCTCGAGGTTCCCGGCGTTGCCGAGGGAGAACGCCTTCGTGAGGCGCAGGTCGAAGCTGCGGTAGACGGGGCCGTCCACGCCGAAACGGTCGACGCCGGGCATCCGGTCGCCCGTCTTGCCGTCGCCGTTGTAGTCGTAGCCGTAGCGGCGGGTCCAGGGCTGGCCGGTGCCGTAGTTGAAGATCGGCGCGACCGTCATCTGCCACGGGAGGCGGAAGACGCCGGAGAGGACGAAGCGCATCCGCTCGGCCGAGCGGCCGCGGCCCCACTCCGCCTCGAGGTTCGCCGGGTCGCTCGGGTAGCCGGTCGGGAACTCGGGGCTGAAGTCGTCGGAGCGGTTGTGCTTGCTCGCGAAGGTGATCGAGCCCATGACGAGGTGCCCGCCCTTGATGTTCCCGTTGAGCGAGAACGTGAGCGCCTTGTACTCGGACTCGCCATCGTTGGAGTAGACGTTCACCTGGTTGTACTGCTTGAGCGGGCGGGTCGCGGCGACCGATCCCTGCCAGTTGTCGTTCCCGAGCCAGTTGACGTCGTGGACGATGAGCTCCTTCTTGCCCTTCACCCACACGCCCTCGACGTCGAAGAAGAGGCCCGTGTTCCAGAGCTTCGACGTGAGGCCGGCGCTGAGCTGGTTCGCCTCGGGGGCCACGAGCGTCTGGTCGAGGAGCGTGATGTCGATGGGGAGGGGGATGCCGGTCGTCGTCGGGTTGTTCGGGTCGAGGGCGAACGCCGGGAGGCCGTAGAGCAGGCCGTTGACCCGCGTGTAGAGCTTGCGCCCCGTGACGCCGTTCTGCTGGAGCTCGGTGAAGGACGGGACGAGGAGGTTGCGGCCCACGAAGAGTCCCCAGCCGCCGCGGGCGACGAACCGGCCGTCGTTCTTCACGTCCCACGAGAGGCCGATGCGCGGCTGGAAGTTGTTGTCGTCCCTCTCGCGGGCTTCGGGGACGAGCGGGTGCGTGAAGCCCGTGTTGTTCCCGTTCGTGTCGAGGTCGTAGCGCAGCCCGAGGCTCACGGTGAGGTTCGAGAGGGGGCGCCAGTCGTCCTGGACGAAGGCGGCGATCCGGTTCGTCGAGACCGTGACGTCGCTCGAGCCGACGCCGTAGCCGTAGGCGATCGGGAAGGTCTTGTTGTCGAACGCCCAGAGGAAGAGGCCCGTGGCGTACGTGTCGATGATCGAGCGGTCCTTCACGTACTGCCAGCCGGCGCCGACCTTCAGGTCGTGGGTGCCGGTCTTGCCCGTGAGGTGGAAGTAGAGGGTGTCGCGGACCTCGAACTGGTCCCCCTCGCCGAGGAGGTCGCCGAGGATGTTGCCGCCGGTCTTCAGCGTGACGCCGCTCGAGTACCAGTCGGCGACGGCGTCGGAGTTCGTCGGCTCGAAGTACTTCCGGCTGCCGAACTGCGCGCGGAGCTCGTTCGTCGTCGAGCCGCCGACGACCCAGGTGTGCCCGCCGGTGAAGTTGTAGTTGTCGCGCTGGAGCTCCTGGCCGTAGGCGACGTCCTGGACGCCGCCGACGCGGAAGTTGTCCTGGCGGAACTTCTCGTAGTCGGCCTTGAAGAGGAGCGACTGGCTGTCGGAGAGCCGGTGCGTGATCGAGCCGAAGGCGAGGATCTGGTCGAAGGGAAGCTCGAGGTCTTCCGCCAGCGACACGAAGGCGCCCTGCGGCCGGAAGAGCGTCGGGCGGACCTCGTCGACGTACTCGCCCGAGAGGAAGAAGTGGGTCTTGTCCTGGACGATCGGGCCGCCGAGCGTGAGGCCGTACTGGCCGCGCCGGAAGTCGACGGACGACTCCTTCTCGAGGGCGCCCTTGGCCCGGAGGGCCTCGTCGCGGTAGAAGGCGAAGACCGAGCCCTTCAGCTCGTTCGTCCCGGTCTTCGTCAGGACCGTCAGCGCGCCTCCGGCCGAGCCGCCGACCTCGGCGTCGAAGCGCGAGTTGACGACCCGGAACTCGGAGATGGCGTCCTGCGAGACCCGCGTCTTGGCGAGGCCGAGGGCGGGGTCGGTGTAGTCGACGCCGTCGACGAGGATCGTGGACTGGCTCGCGTTGCCACCCGATCCGATGACCGGGCCGCCCGTCACGAACCGGAACTCGCCCCGCTCGCGCTGGACGCCCGGCGCGATGAAGGCGAGCTTCTCGAACTCGCGGTTCGCCACGGGGAGCGCCTTGATCTGCTCGGGGACGATGTTCGTCGAGGAGTCGATCTTGTAGACGTCCACGAGAGGAGCCTCGGCGACGACGGTGATCGCCTCGGTGACCGACTGCGCGCGGAGGACGACCCGGATCCTGGCCGTCTGGCCGATCCGGAGCGTGACCGGCTGCTCCACGGCCTCGAAGCCCTGGAGCGAGACGCGGGCGAGGTAGCCGGCCGCCGGCGGGACCGCCGCGAAGCGGACCGCGCCCTTCGCGGAGGTGACCGAGTTGCGCACGAACCCGGTCTCCGCGCGCTTCAGCTCGACCGACACGCCGGGGAGGGCCACGCCCGTCTCGTCGACGACGTCGATCTCCACGACCGCGTCCGCCGTCTGCGCGGGGGCCGGAGCGGCCCACGGGACTACCGGCAGCAGCAGCGCCCCGAAGAGCGCCACGGCGCGCAGGAAGGGGTTTCGGTTCAGCCTCGTCATCTCGTTCCTCCCGGGCGTCGCCGCGCCCATTTCGAGTGAGCCTCTTCCGGAAATCCATGCGGGCGAGAACGGAGGAACCCCCGCGACCGCTCTTTCGAGGGTCGCTCCGGAACCCGGCCGCGCGACTCGTTCTCTAAGATACCGAACACTCGGTATGTTTTCCGTCGCTCATTCTGGGAAGCGCTGACGAGCCCTGTCAAGCGAAATCGGGACGGGAATCGCCAATCCGGATCGGAGCCGGAGGAGTCCCGGTCGTACGGGTCCGGCCGGACGGAGCGCCGGCCCGCCCGGCAGCCTCCGGAATCTCAGTCCGGCCGGCTCCCCCGTCGCCCCGGGCGGCTCGAGACCTTCTCGGCGAGCTGGAGGTTCCGGCGGATCTGCTCGAGCATCCGGGCCTCGAGCCCGCCATGCCTCTCTGAAGAGCGACCGCCGCGCCGCTTGGCGCGGTCGAAGGCCTTTCTCGCCGCCCGGGCATCTCCGACGGCGAGGCAGGCGAGGCCGAGGTGCGCGAGGCCGGTCGGAGTCTCGCCGAGCTCGGCGGCGCGGGAAAGGCACTCGACCGCCCGCGCGTACTCCTTCCGCTTGTAGTGGACCCACCCCTTCGCGGCGAGAGGGAACTGGCGCATCTCCCGCGGCGAGAGGCGGAGCGCGCGCTCGGCGTCGTCGAGCGCCTCGTCGAGCTGCTCCCCCATCTCGGCGCGGGCCGCGGCCCGCTGGAAGTAGCCGATGGACCGCGCGTAGCTCGACGTGACGGTCTCGAGCATCTCGCCCGCCACCTGGGTCCCCTCCCGGAACTTCCCCTCGGCCCGGAGGGCCTCGAGGAGCGTGGCCCAGGCCGCGGCCGCGACGGATTCTTCCGGTTTCTGTGCGAGCACCCGGCGGGTCGTGGCCACGGCCTCGGAGGTCCGCCCCACGGCCGAGCAGACGAGGGCGTAGGCGATCTGGAGCGTGGGGTTCTCGGGGTCGGCCTTGAGGGCGCGGCGGCAGAGGACGAGGGCCTTCTGCGGGTCCCTCGCCGCGCCGGCCGCCGCGCGGCCCGCCCGGTCGGCCGCCGGGCCCGTGAAGCCGGGAAGCGGGCCCGCCCCGGCGGGACCGAGGAGCTTGCGGGCCTCCTGCAGCTCGATACGGTTCGGGTTCAGCTCGAGCGCCGCCCGGAACCGCTCGGCCGCCTTCTGCGTCCATCCCCGGTCGAGGTAGCAGAGCCCGAGCTGGAAGAGGCCGTCCTCGTCGTCGGGGTCGAGCTTGACGGCCCTCTGGAGCGCGTCGATGGCGTCGGAGAGACGCCCCCGCTCGTAGGCGATCGTCCCGAGGAGGGAGAGGGCCTGGGGGTTCTCCTCGATCTGGACGGCCCGCCTGAGGAGCGTCTCGGCCTTGGCGAGCTGGCCCGTGCCGGCGTGGATCGCGCCGAGGGCAAAGGCCGGCAGGAAGGCGTCGGGCCGGATCGCGAGCGCCCTCTTGAGGAACTCGACGGCCTTCTCGGGGCGTCCCAGGTCGTTCTCGAGGACGCCCGAGTAGACGAGGGCCTCGAAGTGCTGCGGCCGGCTCTCGAGGACGTGCTTCAGGGCGAGCGCGGCCTTTCCCGCCTCGCCGTCGTTGAACCACGTCTCGCCGAGGAAGAACGCGATCTCGGAGTTGCCGCGGTCGAGCTTCCACGCCTCCTCGAGGACCCCCATGGCCTTGTCGGGATCGAGGGCGAAAAAGGCGAGCTCGGCTTCGCCGAGGAGGTCGACGAGCCGGTCCCGGCCGTGCCCCTTGTGCCCGGCGAGCATCCGCTCCTTGCGCTCGAGAAAGCGCTCCCGCTTCTCGAGCACCGTCATGTGCTGGTCGACGCGCCCCTCCCAGAGCTCGACGAACTCCTGCTCGACGAGGAGCCCCTTCCTCTCGAGAAGGTCCTTCAGGGCGAGGAGGCCCGTCTGGATGACGAAGCCGTTCTTCTCCTGCCGGTGGAACCCCTCGAGGAGGGCCTTCAGCGTCTCGGCGCTCCGCTTGACGATCTCCTCGAGGACGGAGACCCGCTCGAGGAGGTGCTCGTCGAGGGAGATGCCCTCCCCCGCGGGCCCCTCGTCGTAGGTCTCGCTCGAGCCGGAGACGACGAGGAGCTTGTTCTGGCACTTCCGGCAGAGCTCCTGGTCGAGCTCGTTCGCCGTGCCGCAGACCTGGCAGATCAAGCCTGGACCTTCTCCCCGCCGGGCCCCGCGTAGCGGTAGAAGCCGCGCCCGGCCTTCTTCCCCGACCAGCCCGCGTCCACCATCTGGACGAGGAGCGGGCAGGGCCGGTACTTGTCGTCCCCGAGCCCGGAGTGGAGGACGCGCAGGATCGCGAGGCAGGTGTCGAGGCCGATGAAGTCGGCGAGCGTGAGCGGCCCCATCGGGTGGTTCATGCCGAGCTTCATGATGGTGTCGACCGCCTCGGGCGTGGCGACCCCCTCGTGCACGGCGAAGACCGCCTCGTTGATCATCGGCATCAGGACGCGGTTCGAGACGAAGCCGGGAAAGTCGCGGCACTCGACCGGGACCTTTCCCATGTCCTTCGCGGCCGCCACGACGGCCGCGGTCGCCTCGTCCGAGGTCGCGATCCCTCGGATCACCTCGACGAGCTGCATCACCGGGACGGGGTTCATGAAGTGCATCCCGATGACGTTCTCGGGCCGCTTCGTCGCGGCGGCGAGCCGCGTGATCGAGATGGACGAGGTGTTCGACGCGAGGATGGCCCCCGGCTTCAGCAGGGCATCGAGGCGCGCGAAGAGGTCGCGCTTGACCCCCTCGTTCTCGACGATCGCCTCGACGACGAGGTCGGCCTCGGCGAACGCGGCGACGTCGCCCGCCGTCGTGATCCGCGAGAGGGCGGCCTCGGCCGCCTCCGCGGCGACCTTTCCCTTTTCCACCTGCCGGGCGAGGTTCTTCTTCACGACCGCGAGACCCTTCCCGGCGAGGGCCTCGGAGACGTCCGCGAGGACGACCTCGCGGCCCGAAAGGGCCGCCACGTGCGCGATCCCCGCCCCCATCTGGCCGGCCCCGATGACTCCCACTCGAGCGATCGCCATTTCGTCTCCTCCACCGGCCCGCGTCGGGCGCACCGCCGGGCGTCCGAGCGTATCAGGGGGACGCGAGGCGCTCAAAAAGCCGGCTGGGACGCGCGCCCTCGAGAGGCCGTGACGAGCGTCGCACCGATCCCGAGCAGAGAGGCGACGGCCCAGACGAGAGGCCCGGCGACAGGGAGAAGGGAGAGGAGGCCGAGGAGCGCGAGGCCGAGGGCGAGCGCCGCCGGGTCGCCGAAGCGGGCGCTCCCCCGCCGCGCGCCCCGGTTGAGGCGGCGCCCCACCACGAGGAAGACCGCGGCCAGCCCGAAGACCTTCGCCGCCGCGAGGAGCGCGGCGAGGAGACCGGCGAGGAGGAGCCCGGCGGAGGCGGGCAGGACGAGGAGGAGGAAGGCCGAAACGAGGAGGGCCGAGAGAACCGCTGCCGCGCCCACGGCCGCCACCGTCGCGAGGCGCCCCGGGACGAGTCCGGCGGCCGTCGAGACGGGACGGGGCAGAAGTCGCAGCAGCGCTAGGCCGGCGACGAGCCAGAGGAGGAGGAGGACGAGCCGAAACGCGAGGAGAAGACCGCTCGCGGGCCGGGCGGAGAGCGGGGACGTCTGCAGCTCGGCCGCGAAGGCGGCCTCGAGCTCTCCGACGGTCAGGGTTCGGCCCGCGACCGCGACACCCCCCAGCGCCTCCCCGGGTCTGGAAACGGCCCCTCCGACGGCGAGGAGGTCCCCGCCGACTTTCGCTCCCTCCTCGAGGACGACGTCCCCGCCCAGGACGATGGCGTTCCCCTCCACGCGGCCCGAGACCCGGACATTGCCTCCGACGGCGACGAGGGTTCCCCGCAGGACGCCGTCGACCGCCACGTCGCGACCGAGAACGACGAGGTCGCCCCCCCTGGATTCCCCGGCGACGATGTCGGCCGGAGCCTGAACACTCGCCGCCGGGGCGGCGAGGACGAGGAGGATCGCGAGGAGGTAGAGGCGCCGGGCCACCGCTGGCCCCGGATCAACCCCGGTGACGGGCGGCGAACCGCGCGGGCCTGCGAAGCCGTACGAGCGCCGCGCCGAGAGAGGCCGCCGCGAAGCCTGCGGCCACGCCGAGGAGGGCGACGGTCCCCGGGGGGACCTCACGGGCCGCGCGTCCCGCCCCGTCCGCCAGGAGCGGGAGGGCCGTGACGAGGCTCGCGAGCGGCCTCCCGAAGGCGACGGCGAGGAGCTCGGACCAGACGGTCACCGCGGTTCCGGGTCCGAGGTTCCAGAGGGGGGTGAGGCCGAGGCCGAGGCTTCCGGCGAGCAGACCGAGGCCGATTCCCGCGGGGAGCCGCCAGTAGGGCGACCGCGCGACCTCCCAGGGCGCGAACGGCCGGGCGGCCACGACACGGGCCGAAAAATCGGCCGGCAGCTCGTGCCCCGAAGTCGCAACCATCTCGTCCAGAAGCACTTCGAGCTTCCGATCGCGATCGAGATCGCCCTCGCAGGGAGCGGAATCGGTGGGTGTCGCGTTCGTCGTCATCGTCCCGATCTCTCTATACGGTGCCTTTCGGCAAAAGATCTCGGAGGGCCTGGCGAGCCCGGAAGAGCTTGTTCTTGACCGTCCCCAGCGGCATTCCCTTCAGCTCGGCGATCTCCTCGTAGGCCAGCTCCCCGTAGTGGCGCAGCCCGATCAGCTCGCGGTAGTCGTCGGGCAGGCGCTCGATGGCCAGGTCGAGGGCCTCCCGGAGCCGGGTCCGAGAGAGCTGTTCGAGCGGGTCGGGCCTGTGGTCGGCGGGGTCGATCCGCCGCCCCTCCGACTCGTCGTCCGCGGGGAGCTCGAGCGGGATCGCCCGGATGCGGCGCCGGCGGAGGTGGTCGATCGCGGCGTTCCCCGCGATCCTGAAGGCCCAGGTGGAGAACCGGTACCGGTGGTCGTACGAGTCGAGGGCCGAGTAGATCTTGAAGAAGACCTCCTGCGTCACGTCCCTGGCGTCCTCGGGGTCGCCGAGGTAGCGCGACACGAACCGGAAGAGGCGCACCTTGTAGCGTTCCACGAGGACGCCGAAAAGCCCTTCCTCGCCCGCGAGAATCCGAGTCACGAGGTCGGCGTCGGGCGGATCCGCGGGAACGTCCACCCTGCGATCCTGCCACAGCGCGGCGCCCGGACCCTGAAAGGGGAAATGAGCCGGCGAGAGAGAATCCCACGCGGGAAATCCCGCGTGAGGCGAGCCTTGCAGGGAGCACTTCCGACCGAAAGGTGACTGCATGAGACACCACGCGATCCTCCCGATCCTCCTCCTCTCCCTCGCGGCCGTCGTCTCCTCGCCGGCCGCCGCCACGACGTACCCGTACGCCGTCGTCGCGACGATTCCGGCGGCACCGGCCCCGGGCGACCAGGTCGTCCTCACGCTCTGGGGCGAGTGGAGCGACACCTGCGTGCCGAACATCAGCCAGTCGTCGCTGACGCGCGACGGAACGGCTCTTCGCGTCCACCTGAACTACGCCGGGTTCTCCGGGGCCTGCGGCGCCGCCATCACCCCCTGGAGCCTCAACGTCGCCGCGGGATTCCTCGAAGAAGGGGACTACACGGTGGAAGTGACGCTCGGCCGGTCGATCCTCCCGGCCGAGACGATCGGCTCCGGCTCCTTCACCGTCGTGCCCCCCGCCGAGGCCCTCCTCTGGCTCCCGGCCTTCTCGGCGACGAGCGACGGCTACACGCTCTCGAGCAGCCTGACCGCCTTCAACAACACCGACCGGTCCGGGACCGTCGCCGTCCTCGGCGCCTGGGACGCGGAGGGCGAGCGCGCTCCCGCGACGGAGCCCGTCGCGATCGACCCGAGCTCTGCCGCCCTCATCCCGACCGACGACCTGCGCGAAGGGCAGCCGGTCCAGATGCTCGGCCTGAAGGCCCCCGGCCGCTTCGCATTCCGGGCCACGCTCGAGAGGCTCGAGCTCGTGCCGGAGGGGTCGCCCAAGGTCCCCGAGTCGCTCGGCCGCGTCGAGCTCCCTGTCTTCACCGCCCTCGTCCCCGCGGGCCAGACGGCCGTGGCAGGCGACGTCACCCTGACGCCCTCGGAGTGCTCGGGCGCCCCGGAGCAGCGGCGCCGGGTCAACCTCACGCTCTTCAACGCAGGCGACGTGACGGCCACCTTCAGCGTCGTCGGCGCGGTCGTCGGGAGCGGCCCCGGCGGGGGCGCCCCGCCCGTCACCTACGAGGTGCCGGCCCGGTCGCTCGTCCAGTTCAACGCCCTCCCGATCGAGCTCTTCCCCGTCTGCGAAGACGGCGGCGCCTGGTTCCGCATCACAGGCGACCAGCCTTTCCTCGCCTACGTCTCGACGGTCCGCCCGCAGACGGTCCCGGGCGTCCTTCCCTACGAGATCTTCCCCGCCCGGACCGACCGCTGACGCCTCCCCCGCGGCGCCCCCGCCGCGACGCACTCCCTCCGAGGGGGCCGGCGAGCCGGCCCCCTCTCTTCGTCTTCGCGCGGGCCTACCAGACGCCCGGCCGCTCGGCCTCGGGCATCACCATCGGGCTCCCCGCCGCGCAGCCGAAGGCCGCGTGGAACTCGGGGAGGGCCGAGAGCGGGCCGAGGACGCGGAAGCGGCCCGGGCTGTGGGAGTCGGTCGCGAGCCGGACGCGGAGCGCCTCCTCGCGGATGTTGTTCCTCCAGATGGCCGCGTAGTTCAGGAAGAAGCGCTGGCCCGGGGTGTAGCCCTCGACCTTGTCCGCCCCGTTCGGGTCCTTGCCGAGCGCCTTCGCGAGCGCCTCCCAGGCGATCTTCAGGCCTCCGAGGTCGGAGACGTTCTCGCCGAGCGTCAGCTTCCCGTTGATCGCCACGTCGGCGAGCGGCCTGTACCCGTCGAACTGCTTCACGACGAGCGCCGTCCGGGCCTCGTAGGCCTTCCGGTCCTCGTCGGTCCACCAGTTCTTCAGGTTGCCCTCCGCGTCGTAGCGGCTCCCCGAGTCGTCGAAGCCGTGCGTCATCTCGTGCCCGATGACGACGCCGATCCCGCCGTAGTTCACGGCGTCGTCGCCGTCGGCCCAGAAGAACGGCGGCTGGAGGATCCCGGCCGGGAAGACGATCTCGTTCATCGTCGGGCTGTAGTAGGCGTTGACGGTCGGGGGCGTCATCCCCCACTCGGTCCGGTCGATCGGCTTGCCCAGCTTGCCCAGGTTCCGCTTCATCTCGAAGGCGCTGGCGGCGACGACATTCTCGAAGTACGACGCGCGGGAAACGGGAAGTGCCGAGTAGTCCCTCCACTTGTCGGGGTAGCCGATCTTCACGCCGAACGCGGCCAGCTTCTTCTGCGCGGCCTTCTTCGTCTCGGCCCCCATCCACGGAACGGCCTCGATCCGGTCTTTCAGGGAGGCGCGGAGGTTCTCGACGAGGACCTTCATCCGCTCCTTCGACTTCGGCGAGAAGGCCCTCTCGACGTAGAGCTGCCCGAGCGCCTCGCCGAGGGCCCGGTCGGTGGCGGCCTGGACCCTCTTCCAGCGTTCCTCCTGCTCGGGGACGCCGTTCAGCGTCCGGCCGTAGAAGGCGAACGCCTCCTCCTCGAAGCGCTTCGGGAGGAGTTCGGCCGAGACGCGCACGAGGTGCCAGCGGAAGTACGCCTTCCAGGAGTCGAGCGGCTCGGCGGCGGCCATCGCGGCGAACGCCGTCGCGAACTCCGGCTGCCTCAGGTTCAGCTCCTGGTCCTCGGGGATCCCCATCGCCGCGGCCCAGGCCTTCCAGTCGTAGCCGGGGGCGGCCTCGACGAGCTGCGCGAGCGTGCGCCTGTTGTAGTTCCTCTCCGGGTCCCGAAGCTCCACGCGCGTCCGGGCCGCCTTCGCGAGCTTCGTCTCGAGGTCCATCACCGCGGCGGCCTTCGCCTTCGCGGCGTCGGCCGGGTCGCCGAGGAGCTCGAGCATCTTCGCCACGTGCGCGACGTACTTCTCGCGGATCTCCTTCGACTTCGCGTCGTCCTTGAGGTAGTAGTCGCGGTCCGGGAGGCCGAGGCCGCCCTGGGAGAGGTTCGGGATGTAGCGGGTCGTCTCCTTCTGGTCCTGGCCGACGAAGAGACCGTACCCCGCCATGACGCGTCGCGAGTGCAGCTCGGCGACGAGCTTCGGCAGGCCGGTGTTCGACTCCAGGCCGTCCACCTTCGCGAGCAACGGCGCGAGCGGCTTCGTTCCGGCCTTTTCGATGGCGCCCTCGTCCATGCCGGACGCGAAGAAGTCGCCGACCTTCTGCCGCACGCTCCCGTTCGGCCAGTCGGATCTCGCCGACGTCTCCTCGAGGATCGACCTCAGGATCGCCCGGTTCCGGTCGGACAGCTCCTCGAAGGCGCTCCAGCGGGCCTTGTCGGCCGGGACGGGGTTCGCCTTCAGCCACCCGCCGACGGCGTGCCGGAAGAAGTCGTCGCAGGCCTTCACGGACGTGTCGAAGAGCGCCGCGTCGACCGGCTTCGGGGCCGGGGGCGTCAAGGGGTTCGTCTTCTCGGCGGCCGCGGCGCCGAGGGCCGGGAGGAAGAGGGAAAGGACGAGGGCGGGAACGGCCGGGGCAGACTTCGAGCGCATCGCTCCTCCTTGCTGGGACGAATCTACGACATGGGCGGGGAGCGGGTCTCGCGGGCTCCGGAACGGCAGGACGCCCCGACGCCGCCCGGGCGCCTCCCGTACGATCATGCGATGCCGCCCGCCCCGCCCGCCTTCGCCTTCGACCGCGCCACGAAGGTCTACGGCGAGGTTCTCGCCCTCTCCGGCCTGACGCTCTCGGTCCCGCCCGGGGCCGTCTTCGCTCTCGTGGGGCCGAACGGGGCCGGAAAGACGACGGCGATCGGCCTCCTGACCGGCCTCCTCGCCCCGACGGAAGGGCGGACGGAGGTCTTCGGGGTCGATGTCACCGCGCGGCCGGTGGAGGCGAAGAGGCTCCTCGGGTTCGTCCCCGACAGGCCGTACCTCTGGCCGCGGTGGACGCCGCGAGAGACCCTTCGGTTCGTCGGGGCGGTCTTCGGCGGGCGCGGGGCCGAGCTGGAGGGACGGATCGAGAGAGAGCTGGCCGCCTTCGGTCTCGACGGCTCCGCCGACAGGACGAACGAGACGCTCTCCCACGGGACCCGACAGAAGGTGGCGCTCGCGCAGGCTTTCCTCCACGAGCCGCGCCTCTTCGTCCTCGACGAGCCGATGGTCGGGCTCGACCCCCTCGCCCAGAAGCTCCTCGTCACGCGGCTCCGGGAGCGGACGGCGGGCGGAGCCTCGGTGCTCCTCACGACCCACCACCTCTCCCTCGCCGAGGAGGTCGCCGACGACGCCGGGGTCCTCGTGAGGGGGCGCCTCGTCGCCCGCGGCGCGCCTCTCGCGGTGACGGTGCGCGGCCGGACGGGTCGCCTCTCCGACCTCTTCTTCGACCTCGCGGCGGAGGACGGGACGTGAGCGCCGGGGGGGTCGCCCTCGGGAACTCGCTCAGGGCCCTCGGACGCGGCCTCTCCCCCCGTTCGACCCGGGAGGCCGCCGGAGCGCTCTCGGTCGTCGTCGCGGCGCTCGCGTTCGTCGCCACCGAGTACGCCGGGCTCGCCTTCGTCGTGCGGCTCGCCGGACGGGGGTTCGACGAGCTGCCGACGCTCGTCCCGGCCTTTCTCCTCGAGCGGCTCCTCCTCGGGGGCCTCACCGCGACGGCGCTCCTCCTCCTCCTCGGCTCGGTGACGACCGCGGTCTCGACGCTCTTCCTCTCCGAGGAGCTCCTCCTGCGGATGGCGCTCCCGATCCCGCACGCGCGACTCCTGCTGCGGCAGACGGCGGTGACCGTCTCGCTCGCGTCGGGGCCGGCGATCCTCCTCGCCCTCCCCGCGGTCGTCCTCGCGGCGCGCTCGGCTCCCTCGGGCCTCGCCGGCGCGGGCGCCCTAGCCGCCGCGTTCCTCTCCGTCGTCGTCCTCGCGGGGGCCCTCGGCTCGGCACTCGCCCTCGGCGTCGTCGCCGTCTTCCCGCCGCGGCGCGCGCGCCTCCTCGCGGCATTCCTCTCCGCGGCCGGGCTCGCCGCCGCCCTCCTCGGCGTTCGCGGGGCCCGCCCGGAGCGTCTCCTCGACCCCGTCGAGGCGCTCGACCTCCTCCTCCGCATCGGGACGACACCGGTCGATGCCCCGGGCGCAAACCCGCTCGCACACGCCGCCCGCGCGGCCACGAGAGGCCTCCTCGGGGACCTCTCCGGGCTCCTCGCCGCCCTGGCCCTCCTCGCGGGAGCGTTCGCCCTTCTCGCGGTCCTCGCGAACCTTCTCGCTCCCCTCCACCTCCGGCTCCTCCGGCGGAGCCGCGAGGAGGGCGACGCGCCGCGGGCCCGCCGCGCTGAGCGGACGGCGTCCTCCGTCCGGGGGGAGCTCGTCCGCGCAGAAGCGAGAACCCTCCTGCGCGACGCGGCGACGCCCGCGCAGCTCGGGACGCTCGCGGCGGTCCTCGTCCTCGACCTCCTGAACCTGAAGGTCCTCCCCACGGGCGACGCCGCCTCGCGGGACCTCGTCCACGGCCTGCAATCGGGCCTCGGCCTCTTTCTCGTCGCAGCCCTCGCCCTGCGTTTCGCCTACCCCGCCGTCTCGACCGACGGCCGGGCCGCGCTCCTTCTCAGGACGCTCCCTCACTCGCCCGCGCGGCACCTCGTCGTCCGGTGGGCCGTCCGGGCCGTCCCGTCGGTCCTCGCCGCGTTGCTCCTTTCGGGCGTCTCCGCGGCGGTCCTCGAGGCCCGGGGATTCCCTCTCGGAGCGGCGCTCGGAGCGGCGGCGGTCGGCGGCCTCGCCATCCCGGCCCTCCAGCTCGGGCTCGGCGCCCTCTTCCCGCGCTACGACGCCCCGAATCCGGTCTCCGTCGCCCTCGGCCCGGGCGGCCTCTTCGCCATGGCGCTCTCGACGCTCATCGCGGCGGTGCCGGTCCTTTTCGTCAGCGAAGGGCTCCGGGGCCTCCTCGAGACGCTCGTCGGCGCGCGCCTCGACGCCGCGGTCCTCCTCGCGACCTGGTGCGCGGCCGCCGCGGGCCTCGCGGCCGCGGCGATGCTCGCGGCCGCCCGGCGCCTGCCGAAAGCCGACCTTTCCGCGAGCTGAGGGGCCCGCGCGGAGCGGCGGGCCAGCCGGTCCGGAATATGACAACATACGTCATATGAAACGGACGACGATCTTCATCGACGAGGCCGTGGAGAACGACCTGAAGGCTCTCGCGAACAGCGCGGACGTCCCGGTGGCCTCGCTCGTCCGTGAGGCCCTGGCGGAGTACGTGGCGCGACGGCAGGAAACCGCGGCGCCCGCCGTCCGGTTCCTCGCGGCGGGCCGCAGCGGGCGGGAGGACGTCTCCGAGCTCAGCGAAGAGATCGTCTTCGCCGAGCTCGAGCCCCACGGCCCGCGCGGGGCGACCGCGGCCCGTCGCAAGACGAAGCGCTGATGCCGCTTCTCCTCGACACCGGCCCCCTCTACGCGCTTGCGGACGAAGACGATTCCTGGCACGCGCGCGTGCGCGACTTCCTGGCCGGGGAGCGCGCGCCGCTCCTCGTCCCCGTCTCCGTCCTGCCCGAGGCCGCCTACCTGATCCGGACGCGGCTCGGGGAAAGACCGGAACGCCTCTTCGCCGAGTCGCTCGCCGCGGGCGAGCTCACCGTGGAGGGGCTGACCCGCGCCGACCTGAAGCGGACGGCCGAGCTGATGGAGCGGTACTCGTTCCTCGGCTTCGTCGACGCCACCGTCGTCGCGATCGCGGAGCGGCTGAAGCTCGACGCCGTCGTCACGACCGACCGGCGCGACTTCCGCCGCGTGAAGCCCCGCCACGCGAAGGCCTTCCGCCTCCTGCCGTAGGATTCGCCGGCATGTCCCCTGCCCCGGCGAACCTCCGGCGTCCTTCGTCCGTACCTAGCGGGGAATGAAGGCGACCCGCGCCCTCGCCCTGGGCTTGCTCGGGGCCGCCGGCCTCGGCGTGATGCTGCCGCGCTTCGAGACGGCGCAGCCGCGTGGCCTCGCCGTGACCCGGCCGATGGCCGTAAAGGCCGCCGACGCCGAGGCGCGGCGCCTCGGCATCCCCGTCGAGAAGTCCTTCCGCGTGGAGACCTGGGAACAGGGCTACATCGTCGAGCAGGAGACCTCCGGCGACAGGGCGACGCGCCTCGCCCTGGAGAAGGACCCGGTCGTCGGGCCCCGCCTCGGGGCCTACCGCGTCACCTACTTCCGGAAAGGGCTCGAGAAGTTCCCGGAATTCGGCTACGTCCTCGTCGGGAAGGACGGAGCCGTCCTCGGCGCCCGGGTCCGCTCGCGGTCGGAGGAGGCCGGGGGCCGGCCGGGAGAGGAGGAGGTGCGCGCCGCGGCGGACCGCTTCGTCGCCTCGCGCTCCTTCCCGGGAGCTCCCTCGCTCGAGTACGACGGCGCGCGCCCGAACGTCCTCCGGGACCGCGTCGACCACGTCCTGCGCTACCGGGTCCCCTACGACGGCGCGCCCTCGACCGTCTCGTTCTTCCTGAACGTCTACTTCGTGGGAGATCGCCTCTCGGGGTGGGAGCTGCACGAGGAGTACCGCGACGGGCGCGCTTTCCGGTTCGAGCTGGGCGGGAGCGTCGCCACGACGCTGGCCCGGTTCGTCGTCGTCTTCGCGCTCCTCTTCGTCCTCCTCGGCATCTTCCTCAGGAAGTACCACGCCGGCGAGGTCGGCGTCGGGACGGGGGCCTGGCTCTTCGGCGGCCAGCTCCTGCTCTTCCTGCTCCTCGAGATCCTCGTCGCTCGCTCGCAAGGATACGGCGTCGGGCTCGGGGGGACCGACGCGCTCCAGACGACGATGGCCCAGGCCGCCATCATTTTCCTCTTCCTCGACGTCCCGCTCGCGACCCTCGTCTTCCTCTCCTGGTCGGTCGGCGAGAGCTACGCCCGCGAACGCTGGGGGGAGCGCCTCGCTTCGTTCGACGCGCTCCTCAGGCGCGACGCGTTCAACGCGACCGTGGGGGCTTCCCTCCTGACGGGCCTCCTGCTCGCCCCTGCGGTTGCGGCGTTCGCCCTCGTCCCCTACCTCCCGGCGCTCTTCTTCGGGGCCGCGAGCCCCGTCCTCGGGCAGCTGACGGAGCTCGTCCTCGTCTCGGAGACCGGACCCGTCACGATGGCCCTTGCCGGGCTCGTCTTCGCGATTCCGACCGCCGTCGTCGGCCTCCTCTTCACCCTCTCGGCGTTCCACCGGCGCCGGCTCCTCTGGGTCGGCCTCCTGGCGTCGGCCGCCGTGGGCTCGGTCCTCGTCATGGGCCTGGCGCCGGTCGGACCCCAGACGACCCTCTTCCTCCTCGGCTTCGGCGCGCCGCTCGCGGCGGCCGGAGTGTTCCTCGCGAAGGACCTCCTCGCCGCGGCCGTGTCGCTCTTCGGCGCCACGCTCCTCCTCGGGCTCCTCCCCCTCACCCGCTCGCTCGAGGGGCCGGCGCTTCACGGCACGGCTGCGGCTCTCCTCGTCCCGCTCCTGCTCCTCCTCGGGCTCGCCCTCGCGGGCCTCGCGACCCGCCGGACGGTGGAGTACCGCTACGAGGACCTCGCCCCGCACGTGAGGCGGATCGTCGAGCGCGAGCGGGTGAAGGCCGAGATCGACGCCGCGAACCGGATCCAGGCGGCCCTCCTCCCGCCGAGCGACCCGAAGCTGCCCGGCGTCGTCGTCGCCTCGCACTACCGGGCCGCAACGGAGATCGGCGGCGACTACTTCGACTTCCTCCCGCTCGCAGAAGGCCGGATCGGCCTCGCCTTCGGCGACGTGGCGGGCCACGGCCTGACGAGCGGCATCGTGATGGCCATGGCCAAGTCGGCCCTCCTCGTCCAGGCGGGCCACGACGCCTCGCCGGTGCGCGTGATGGAGGTCCTCAACGAGACGGTGCGGAAGACGGCGCCGAAGCGGATGCTGATGACGTTCTTCTTCGGCGTCCTCGACCCGGCGACGGGTCTCATCAGGTACTGCTCGGCGGGGCACCTCGACCCCTACGTCGTGCGGGCCGCGGGCGGCGCGGTGGAGCCGCTCTCGGCGTGGGGGTTCCCCCTCGGCGTGAAGCGCCGCGAGCCCTTCGTCGAGCACGCCGCGCGCCTCCACCCGGGCGACCGCCTCGTCCTCTACAGCGACGGCCTCATCGAGGCGCTCGACGACGATGGCGAGCCGTTCGGCTTCGGCCGATTCGAGGACGTCCTCAGGGCCGCCGCCCGGGACGGGGCCGGCGAGATCCGGCACTCCCTCCTCTCTGCGGTGAAGCGCTTCACGAGGAACCGCCCTCCCGAGGACGACCAGACGCTCGTCGTCCTCTCGATGGGGACGGGCGAGGCGGCCGCGGAAGCGTCCGCGGCCTGACGGGCCGCCTCCCCGACGCCTCGCGCCTCAGCCCGCCCGCCGCGCGACGCGCCCCTCCTCCAGCTCCGCCAGCGTCCGCGGCCAGTCGTCCCTGAGGAGCCGGGAGAGGGCGCGGTCGGCGAGGAGCCGGCCTCCCGTCTGGCAGGTCGCGCAGTAGTTCGATTCACTGTCGGCGTAGACGAGGCGCTGGACGGGGTCGCCGCAGGCCGGGCAGGGTCTCCCGTAGCGCCCGTGGACGGCGAAGTCGGGGCGGAACGCCGTGACCTTCTCGGGAAACCGCTCCCCCGTCTCCACGCGGAGCTTCTCGATCCAGGAGACGAGCGTCGCCCGCGTCGCCCCGAAAAGGCGCGCGACCTCCTCGTCGCGAAGCGTCCGCGTCAGCGCGAAGGGAGACATCCGCGCGGCGTGGAGGATCTCGTCGGAGTAGGCGTTGCCGATGCCGCTGACGAGGCGCGGGTCCGTCAGCGCCCTCTTCACCGTGTGGCTCTCGGAGCCCAGCGCGGCGGCAAAGCCCGCGAGGTCCGTCTCGAGCGGCTCGACGCCGCCGCGAGAGAGCGCCGCGAGCTCCGCCTCGCCGGCGACGACATGGAGGGACGCCCGCTTCTTCGGGCTCGCCTCGGTCAGGAGGAGCGTCGCGCCCGCCGCGTCGAAAGCGGCGAGCCCGACCTTCCCCGGAACGGGCGCCCTCCCGGCGTCCTTCCAGTGGAACCGGCCCGCCACCATGAGGTGGACGACGAGGAACGGTCCCTCCTCGAGCTCGAAGACGAGGCGCTTGCCGAGCCTTCGGATCCCGCGGATCGTCCTTCCTTCCGCGGCCGCCAGCGGGGGCGTGACGGTCCGCAGGAGGAAAGGCGAGGCGACCCGCACCCGCTCGAGGACCCGCCCGGCGAGCCGCCGGGTCAGGTGCTCGACGTAGAGCTGGACGTCCGGGAGCTCGGGCACCTCACTCGAATCCCCTCGTCAGCGCCAGCCAGATGAAGACGTGGGAGAACGCCGCCCAGACGAGTGCGAAGACGAGCGTTCCCCACGGCCGCTTCTCCGCGTGCATCACCATCGCGAGCCCCCCGCCGGGCATGAGCTGGACGATGGTCGACTTGCCGCCCTTCTTCGGGACGATTCCGCCCCGGGCCGCGTCCCAGATCCCGACCGCGGTGATCTGCTCTCCCGGCGCGATGATCTTCTCCTCCAGCTCGCACCCCTCGAGCGAGAGCTCGCCGTCCTTCATCTTCCAGTCCTTGCGGACCGAGCCGTCGTCGTCGGCCATCGCTTCGTCCATCTGGGAGAGCATCGAGCCGAGCTTCGAGAGACCCATCGTCTCGAACCGGGTCCGCGCGGCGTACTCCCACGCCCGCTGTCTCGCTTCGGTGTTCTCCCCGTAGAGCCCCTTCTCGAACTGGTCGAGGATGCTGAACCCGCAGAGGAGGACGTCGCCGCGGCTGGACCGGATCACCGAGGGGCAGAGCGCGAAACCCGAGATGGCCGACCCGCCGGAACGCTCGCGACCGTCCGACCCGGTCGTCTCCGGGTTCTTCGCGTCGTACTCGTAGGCGATGCACGGCCTCCCGCTGAACGGCGCCGTGAGGAGCTCGCCCAGGGGCTCGACCGGCCCCCAGACGGCCTCCTTCTCGCCGTCCACGAGAGGCAGCCCCTGCTCGGCCCTCTTCAGGGCGCCCTTGTCGCCCGAACCGAAGAGGACGGCCTTCAGCTGCGACACGACCATGACGAGGCCGAGCGCGCCGAAGAGCGCGAGGATGATGGCCGGCACGGCCTCGACCTTTCCCCAGAGGAGGTAGAGGTAGCCCCCGAAGAGAACCAGCATGACGACGCTGGCAATGAGGCAGCCCTTCTTGATCACGGCGTCTCTCCCGATCGGCTCCGCGGCCGGCCGAAGGAGGCCGGGAGCCGCTTCACTGGTCGTTCCGGTGCTTGGCGGCGGAGTCTAGCCGCAGGGAATATCGTTGCGCACGCGGCCGCTGCCGCGGGAGGACACCATGGACTACAGGAACCTCGGACGCTCGGGCCTGAAGGTCTCCCCCCTCTGCCTCGGGACAATGATGCTCGGCCGCTGGGGCAACACCGACGAGGCCGCGTGCGTGGCGATGATCCACCGCGCCCTCGACGCCGGGGTCAACTTCATCGACACGTCGAACAACTACGGCGAGGGCAGCTCGGAGGAGATCGTCGGCAAGGCGCTCGCGGGGCGGCGGAACGAGGCCGTCCTGGCGACGAAGGTCTGGTCGCGGATGGGGCCCGGGGCGAACGAGCAGGGGCTCTCGAGGAAGGCGATCCAGGAGCAGGTCGAGGCGAGCCTGAAGCGCCTCGGGACCGACGTGATCGACCTCTACCAGATCCACCGCCCCGACCGGACGACACCGTGGGAGGAGACGCTCTCGGCGCTGACCGACCTCGTGAGGCAGGGGAAGGTGAGGTACGTCGGCTGCTCGACGAGCCACGCGACCGACCCCGGCATCAGCCCGTGGACGGTGCGGCTCGAGGCGTGGGAGATCGTGGAGACCCTCTGGCTCTCGGAGCGGCACGGCTGGGAGCGTTGGGTCTCGCTCCAGCCCCCCTACTCGATCCTCCGCCGGACGATGGAGGTCGACCACTTCCCGGTCACGCAGCGGTTCGACCTCGGGAACCTCGTCTGGAGCCCTCTCGAGGGGGGCTGGCTCACCGGCAAGTACCGTAAGGGCCGGGCCAACCCGCTCGACACGCCGCGGGCGGTGAAGTGGATCGGGGACCTCGGCAACCCGAAGTTCGCTCGGCGGATCGAGGTGGTGGAGGAGCTGCTGAATCTCGCGGAGGAGAAAGGGACCTCCCTCGCGCGCTTCGCGCTGAAGTGGACGCTCCGGCACCCCGCGGTGACCTCGACGATCATCGGGCCGCGGACGATGGAGCAGCTCGAGGACGCGATCGCCGCCCTCGACCTCGCGGTGACGGACGAGGACGCCGCGCGCGTCGACGCGCTCGTCCCGCCCGGGACGAGCGCGCTGTAGGCGCGAGGCGGGCCGCCGACCGGGCGCTCAGCGGACGAGGACCGGGACGATCGTCGGGTCGGACGTGGCGTTGTCGATGACGGAGGCGTAGGCGAGGACCCTGCCCCCCGCGGAGAGCACCTCGATCCGCGCCCAGGCGAGGGCGGCGTCGCCCGCGCCGCACGCCGTGAAGACGTCGTCCTGCTGGACGAGCGCGCCGGGGGGCAGGGTGAGGAGCCTCTCGCTCCCGAGGCCGGTGCCGTTCGCGGCGAAGAGGCGGATCGTCGCCGTGACCGGGTTCGAGCCGAGGTTCGTGAGGCCGACGTTCGTCCGCACCGAGGGGCCCCTCTTCAGCTGCGGCAGGACCCCGGGCCGCCCGAACGTCACCGCCCGGCTCTCGGGAAGGCCCGCGAGGTGGGCGCCGTAGGTCCCCTTCGCCGAGGCGTTCCAGGTCCTCGAGGAGACGACGAGGGGGCGATCCGACGCGAGGTGGAGCGCCCCGGAGGTGCTGGCCACCGGGTCGACCCCCGTCAGCGAGACGAGGACGTCGGAGAAGAGGCGCGCCCCCGGCGCCACCCGGCCGCTCCACGACCTCTCCGTTCCGCCCCCGGCCGGAACGAAGGTCGCCACCAGGCAGGCCTCGCCCCCGGAGGCGTTCACGACGGCGACGTCGGTCCGCCAGAGGCTGCCGTACGCGCCGGGCGCGTGAGCCACGGCGGGCACCGTCCGGGCGTGGAGCGGCGGGCACGCGGTCTCCCCGGCCCAGCCGGCCGGAAGGGTCACGAGGAACGTCTCCACTTCCTCGGTCCCCGAGCGCCCCCAGTTCGTCGTGAAGAGGACCTTCGTCAGGTCGGGGCTCGCCGTCGCCTGCGGCTCGGCCCAGTAGTCGTGCTCCATCGAAGGGTCGACGAGCGAGCGGGTGTGGGCGAGGCGGACGACGCCGCCGCCCGGTTCGAGCTCGACGAGGAAGACCGAGTCGTCCATCCAGGTCGCCGAGCCGCTCGTCTCGTCGTGGGTCGAGACCACGGCCCAGCCGGGACGCCGGAAGGCCCGCCCGGAGAAGTGGAGGCCGATCGCCGCCTGCGAGAAGTCGATCGAAAAGAGCGCGGTCCGCGCCCCGGTCTCGAGGTCGACGCACGCGATCTCGTCCGTGTCGACGTCCTGGTAGACGACGACCTCCCGGCCCGAGGCGTCGTACGCGGTGTCGCTGTGCCCGATGGCGCGGACGAGACCCCGCCCGTTCTTCAGCTCCCGGTCCCACGCCATGAGGCCGCAGGGGTTCGCGTCGGTCCCGAGGGTCCCTTCCTCACACGGCGCGCACTGCGCCAGGAAGTACCGCCCCGAGGGGCTGATCGTCACGCTGTCGCTCTCGCGCGCCGCCGGCCAGCCGCTCACGTCGCGCGTCGCCACGACCCGGTCCTCGACGGCGTCGTAGACGAGGAACGCGACCGCCTCCCACCCCTCGTCCTCCGCCATCAGCCCCCAGGTGCGGCCGTCCGCGCTCGGGCTCCCCTCCCACCGCGTCCAGACGGCCACGAGGGACCGGCCCGGGAAGTCGCCGGCGAAGTCGCGGCGCGTGGCGGCGACGCCGGTCTCGACGTCCACCGTCCGGAGGCGCGTCCCGTCCACGAACCAGAGGGTCCGGGGATCGCCCGCGTCCCAGCGCGGGTCGGTGATCCCCACGTCGGGGAGCTTCCTCACCTTCCGGAGCGTGGCCGCATCCCAGACGTACCAGGTCGCGGCGACCCCGCGGAGGAGGAAGAGGCTCCCGTCGGCGTTCCACGCCTGCACGCGCGAGTACTCGTTCTTGATCCCCCGCGAATCGTCGCCGCTCTCGACGTCGGCCGACCGGTCGGTGACGCGCGTGACGCACCGGCCGAACGCGGGGTCGCGGAACGGGGTCCGCGGCGCGGGCTCGGGGAGGGAGTGCGGCTGCCTCAGGTCGAGCGTCGTGACGAGAGGCGGCTCCGGCTCCGGGCACGCCTGCGGGGAGGCCGACGTCGCACGGCTCCAGAGGAGCATGGTGAGGAGGACGAGCGCCGCGAGGGCCCACTTCAGGGCGAGGACGAGGGAACGATCTCTGAGGAGCATCGGGCACCCCTTCACGGGACCTCGACGGGGACGATCGTCGGGTCCCCCGTCCGGTTGTCGATCACGGAGGCGTAGGCCCAGGCGAGCCCGCCCGGTGTCGTCACCTCGACCGTGGCGAAGGCGACGTCGCGGTCCCCCGCGCCCGCGACGCCGAAGGGGTCGACGACCTGGTGGAGCCCCCCCGGCGGCACCGTCACGGGAATGGGCGCGCCGACGGCCGCCCCGGACTCGGAGAAGAGCCGGATCGTGGCGGAGACCTGCGCCGTCCCGAGGTTCGTGACGCCGACGTTCGTCCGGAAGAGGCTGTTGCGGGCCAGCTGCGGGAGGACGCCGGTCTTCCCCGGCGCGAGCGCCTCCCCGGCCGTCACGGCGGGGAGGAAGCCCCCGAACGTCCCGAGCGCGTCCTGGTTGAACGTCCGGGATGCGACGCAGAGGGGGACGTCGGAGGCGACGCGGACGGCGCCGGAGACGTTCGCGGCGGCGGCCACGCCGAAGAGCGAGACGAGGACGTCGGCCCACTCCCGCGTCCCGCCCGCCCCGAGCGCCGCCGTCCTCGTCACCGAAGCCCCCGCGACCGGGACGAACGTCACCGTCAGGCTCGCGGCCGACGCCCCGGGGTTCACCACGGCGACGTCGGTCCGCCAGAGGCTCCCCTTGTCGCCCGGCGCGTGCGAGACGGCCGGTACGACGGCGACCCACGCGTCTCCACCGCCGCCGCCGCCCGTCACGACGATCGTCCCCGATTTCGAGCAACTCCCCGTCCCCACGGTGACCGTGACCTTCCAGGTGAACGTCCCGGCAGGCCAGGTGTGCGTGACGCTCTCTCCGGCGCCCGAAGCCGAGCCGTCCCCGAAGTCCCACTCGAACGAGGGCTCGCCGACGCAGCCCTTCGGCACCGCCAGCGCCCGGAGCCCGACCGCGACCCCCGCTTCCGCCGTCGCCGGCACCACCGCGTCGCACCCGACCGTGCAGGCCGGAGGAGGCGTCGACATCGGGCAGCCGGCCGTCCCCTGCCAGCAATGCCAGGCCGCGTTCAGGAGCGGGACGAGCTCCCCCGTCGCCTTGAGGCCCCCGGCGCCCGTCGGGTGGCTGTCGTCGGGCGCGCTGCCGTAGGCCGACCTGTCGTTCGCGACGGTTCGCAGGTGCTCGGCGACGCCGCCGCGGACGCGGTGGTGGTTCCCGTCGGCCCAGCCGAGGTCGTTCACCCCCGGTTCGTTCGTCCGCGTGGAGCCGCCGTTGGAGGTGAGGACGTTGAAGAAGTCGAAGACGAGGACGTTCCTCTGCGGGTAGCCGGCGAGCCACTCCTTCACGAGCCAGTCGCTCAAGGCACGGGCGTTCGCCGCAGCGGCGAGGTCGGTCCCGACCGGGACGAGCGGCGGGGCGGTCACGACGACGAAGAGGATGTCGGGACGCGCCGCGAAGGTGTCGCGCAGCGCAACGTAGATCCCCTTCGCGTTGGCGAGCGTGTGGTGCTCCGACCCGCTGTCCTGGCCTCGCAGCGGGTTCGACGCGATGCGCGGCACGGGGTCCGACGGACTCCCGCCGAGCTGCGAGTTCGGGAAGCAGGACTTGAACATCACGACCCGGTTCGGCCCCCCGGGGTCGCTCGAAAGGCGCGCGTACTCGGAGTGCTGGCCACTCTCGGCGAGGAGGGCCGATAGGTACGTGTCGCGGCGCGGCCCCGCGAACCAGGTCCACCAGTGCCCGAGGTCGGTGAGGTCCCCGATCGGGGCTCCCGCGTCCGGGTCCTCGGGTCCCCAGCCGTAGTTGGTGTCGCTCACGAACCAGCGGGCGTCGCGCAGGGCGAGCCCCAGCCCGCCTCCCCCGTCGGCAAGCCAGTTCTCGCCGGTGGAATGGTGGACGAAGACGAGCTTGACGGGGGACGCCGGCGGGGACGTGTCGATCGGCGGGTCCGCCGCGCGCGACCCGGCGGGACCGGCCGCGAGGACGAGGGCCAGGAGGGCCGAAGGAAGGCGGACGGGGGAAAGCGTCATGGGCGCCTCCGGAACGGCGCAGGGCGTCGCACGCCGGCTGTCAGGGAGCCTCGAGAGAGACGACTCCCTTCAATATGGGCCCTCGCGGCGCCGGCGGGGGGTCAACGGAGCAGATAACCGGGACTCCGTGTTCGCGGAGCCGGCCTCAGCCCTCTCCGCCGGAGTCGCCCCCCTGGGGCGCCCCGCCTCCCTGGGGTCGGTTGCCGCCGCGGCCGCGACGACGACGGCGACGGCCTCCCCCCTCGCGACCCGCCCCGGCCTCCGCCGGTCCCGGGGCGCCCTCGGCGCCCTGCGGCCTCGGCGGCTGGGGGCGAGGCTCCTGCGGGGGCCTCGGCCCGCCCTGCGGCGGGGCCGCCCCGGCCGCCTCGGCCCGCGGCCGGTCCTGCTGCGGGCGCTCTCCCCGGGGCCTGTTGTCGCCCCGCGGTCTGTCGCCCCTGGGGCGATCCCCCTTCGGGCGCTCTCCGCGCGGGCGGTCCCCGCGCGGACGATCTCCCGCCGGCTTCGGGCCGCCTGGCTGCAGCGCGGCCTGGGCCCCGGCCGCCGGTGCACCCTGCGGTGCGCCCTCGGGGCGGCCGCCCCGGCCACGCCCACGGCGACGCTTCCTGGCGCCCCCTTCGGCCCCTTCGGCCCCGGCGGCGGCGCCGGCCCGCTGCGGCGGCTGCGCCTCGCCGCCCTTCGCCCGCCCTTTCTCGCGCTGCGCCCTGCGCCGCGCGTCATCGGCCTCCTTCTGCCTTCGCTTCTCCTCCCGCCGCTTCGCCTCCTCGGCCTGCCGGGCCGCCTCGCGGGCCGCCTCCTCGACGCGCCACGCGGCGTCGATCTCGTCGGCCTCGGCCCGCTCCTCCTCCGAGAGGATGGAACGGTAGGCGACGACGATCTCGGGGGCGTCCTCCTGGGCCTTGATCGCGGCGAGGATCCGCGCCCTCACCGGCGTGTGCGCCTCCTCGACGACGAGCGGGACGCAGCTGCGATCGGCCAGGACCATCCGGGTGAAGAAGACCTGCTTCTCCTCCTCCGGCTCGGCGCTCTTCACCGTGAGGAAGTAGAAGTCGCGGTCGTGGTCGAAGTCGTTCCCCACCATCCGGAAGCGGGGCAGCGCCTCGTGAACGAGCTCGGCCAGGATCTCGAGGTATTTCTCTCCGAGCTCCCAGGTCTGCTCGAGCGAGACGACCCGGTCCCGGAACATCTTGGGCATCGCCATTCGCGGTGTTCCTCGTCCGCGCGCGCTGGGCGCGCGGGATCGCCGGAGTCTAGCAACCGGCCGCGCCGGCCTCCCCGCGGGCCTCGATGCCTCCCAGCGCGAGAATCGCCCGGGCGTGCCCCTCTGGCGCGAGCCGCTCGCCGAGCGCGACGGCGCCGGCGGAGAGCCTCGGCCCGAGCCCCTCGCGAACGAAGCGGAGCATCGCCGCGGCGAGGGCGTCCGGGTCGCCCGGGGTGACGAGCAGGCCCGAGACGCCGTCCTCCACGACGACCGAGAGGCCGGGGACGTCCGACCCCAGGACGGGGCGTCCGTGCGAGACCGCGTCGGCCGCGATTCCCGATCCCGTCGCGTGCCGGTAGGGGCAGACGACGGCGTCGCAGGCGTCGAAGAGGAGGCCTCGCTCCGCGGCCGGGAGGAAGCGGAGGTAGAGGCGGACGCCGGGTGGAGGCGACCGGTCCGCGAGCGCCTTCGCCTCCCCCCACGGCTCTCCCGCGAGGAGGAGGATCGCGTCGGGGAGCTCCCGGCGCAGCGCGGCGAACGCCCGGAGGAGGACGTCCCACCCCTTGTAGGGGCGAAGCAGACCGCTGAAGAGGAAGACCGGCGCCGCCTCCGGGAGGCCGAGCCGGCCCCTCGCCTCCCCGCGCGGGACGAGGAGCATCGGCTCGGAGGGGTGGGGGACGACGACGGCCCGCGCCTCGGGGACCTCCCGTCGCGCCGTGGCGAGGTCCGCGGCGTTCTGGACGGCGAGGACGTCGGCCCTGCGGAGCGCGAGGCGGGCGAGCGCCCGGCGCGGCGCCCCGGCCTCGTGGTCGGCCAGGTTGTGGCAGAGGAGGAGGCGTACGGCGTCCGGCGCCTCCGCGCGGTGCGATGAGAGGAAGAGGGCCAGGTGCGGCGCGAAGACCGAGGTCCAGAACGCGGCCGCCGTGAGGCGGGCCCCGCGCGCCGCCGCCAGCTCGGCCGCGCGTCGGAACGAGAGCGGGTCGAACCCGTCGAGGACCGGGATGACCTCGACGTCGTCCGGGAAGGCGCCCTCGCCGCGGTCGGACTCACCCGGGTAGAGGGCGCGCGGGTACATCCGGGAGAACGTGAGGACGAGAGGCGGCTCTCCGAGCCGCGACATCGCCCGCGCGAGACGCACGGTCTGGTCGGCGATTCCGCTGCGCCACGGCGGGACCGGGCCGAGGAGGACGACCCTCGTCACGTCGGTCATCCCCGGGCGAGAAGGAACGCCTTCAGGTACTCGGTCTCCGGGCAGTCGATCGAGACCGGGTGGTCGGGGCCCGCGCCGCGCCGCTCCAGGATCCGGGCCGGGACGCCCGCGTCGAGAGAGGCGGCGAAGAGGACCTTCTGGAAGAGGTCGACGGAGACGGGGCCGGAGCAGGAGCAGGCGAGGAGAAGACCGCCCGGCGCGAGGAGCTTCAGCGCGAGGCGGTTCACGTCCTTGTAGCCGCGGCACGCCCGGTCGACGTCGAGGGTCTTCTTCGCGAACGCGGGCGGGTCGGTGACGACGACGTCCCACGTTTCGCCGCGGGCGACCCGGGCACGGAGGTCTTCGAAGACGTCCGCCGCGACCGTCTCGACGCGGGCGGGGTCCTGGCCGTTCGCGGCGTGGTTCTCGAGCGCGAGGGCGAGGGCGGGGGCGGACACGTCGACGTGCGTGACCCGCGCGGCGCCCCCGGCCAGCGCCGCCACGCCGAACGCCCCCGAGTAGGAGAAGAGGTTGAGGACGCTCTTTCCGGCCGCGAGGGTGCGGACGAGGTGCCTGTTCTCCCGCTGGTCGAGGAAGAAGCCGGTCTTCTGCCCCCCGGCGAGATCGGCGAGAAACGTCATCCCCCTCTCGCGAAAGGGCACGCACCCCGCCGTCGGCTCCCCCGCGAGGAGCTCGTCCTCGAGGAGGAGGCCTTCCCCGTGGCGGCTCGCGACGTCGTTCCGCTGGAGGATCGTCGCGTCCGGGTGGAGCCGGCAGAGGGCCGGGAGCCAGAGGGGCCTCGCCGCTTCCGTTCCCGCCGTGGTCGCCTGCACGACGAGGACGTTCGAGTAGCGGTCGACGACGAGGCCGGGGAGCCCGTCGCCCTCGGCGTGGACGAGCCGATACCCGTCCGTCTCCGGCGGGACGAAGCGTTCGCGCAGTCGGGCCGCGGCCTCGACGAGCCCGCCGGCGAACGCCGCGTCGAGAGGGCCGTCGTCGAAGCGCCAGAGGCGGGCGGCGATCGACGAGCGGGGAGAGGCGAATCCGCGCCCGACGAGCGCCCCCGAGGCGGAGCGGACCTCGACCTCGTCCGCCTCGCCGGGCGGGCTGGCCGCGAGGGCCCTCGAGAAGACCCAGGGGTGGCGGCGGCGGGCGGCGTCGTCGCGCCCCGGACGGAGGGAGAGAGCGGTCGTCACGCGGGACGCGAGTTTAGGCGCGAGGAGGCGGCCGGTGTACGCTTTCGCCCCGGATGGAGCTTCTCCTCGCCCTCCTCCTCGCGGCCGCCCTCGTCGCCCTCGCGGCGACCTGGAGCGCCCTCCGCACGGAACGGGCGCGCGCGCACCGGGCGGCCGGCCGTCCCGGGACGCCCCGGATCGAGGGGGCCTCGCCGACCCAGGCGGCTCCGGCCGGCTCCCCCGTGGCCGGGGAGGACGAACGGGAGCGGGCCGCCCCTGCCCCGCCCGTCCCGCAGGCCCCGGTCTTTCCGAAGGGGGTCTCCCCTTCCGTGGATCGGGTCGCGGCCGCCCTCGTCGCCCCGGCCGAACGCTTCGCGTCCTGCGTCGACACCGCGGAGCCCGTCCTGGCCGCCGCCGCCGAACGGCTCCGGACGCCGCTCCCCCCTCCCGCCTCCACCTCCCCCCTGGACGACGCAGCGGTTCCGGAGCTCGGCGTCGAGGGCGTCGAGAGAGCGCTCGAGACCGCCGAGCGGATCTCCGACGAGAGGGCCCGCCTCGCCGACGAGGTCCGAAGCCTCCGCGCGTCCCTCGAACGGGTCGCGGCGCTCGACGGCGGCCTGGGGCGATCCCTGGCGGAGCTCTCTCGCAGCGCCGACGCCCTCCTGCCCTTTTCCTCGTCCGTTTCCGGCCTGGGCGACCGGGCGAATCTCCTGGGCCTCAACGTCTCGCTCCTCGCGGCCCGCGCCGGCGACGCCGGCGCCCCTTTCGAGGAGGCGGCGGCCGAGCTGCGCAGCCTCTTCGAGGAGGCTCGCCGCCTCTCCCGCGAGCTCTCCGAGGCGGGCCGCCGGACGGAAGGCGGCGCGAGGCGGGTGGCCGCGATCGTCGAGGAATCGGCCGAGACCGCGGCCGCGGGCCTGGAACGCGGCGGCCGGGCCGCGGAGAGGCTGGGGGTCCTCGACGGCCTCTGCGGCCAGCTGGAGCGGACCCTCTCCGAAGCCCTCCGCTCCGCACGGGCGGCGGCCGACGCGGGAGCCTCGCTCTCCCGCCGGCTCGAGACCGCACGAGCCTCGCTCGAGGCGCGCGGCGGAGAGGCTTCGCGACTCCGGGCCGAGGCGGAAGCCGCGCGCGACGCGCTCCGGACGGCCGCCGAGAGGATCGAGGCGCTCCGCCTCGACGGGGGAGCCCTGCGGGCGGCGGTCGCCCGCGTCACTTCCGGCGCTTGACACGCGCGAGACTCCTTCACACACTGCCGTGGAGATGGCGACCGACACGCTCCCCCCCGGGGTCGTCCTCGCCGAGTGGCGCAGCGGCAATCTCGAGGACCTCGTAGAGCTGGGCATTTCGGCGGCGAAAGTGGCCCAGTACGAGCGCGGCCTGATTTTTCTCGCCGAGGCGTACCGTCACCTGGGCAAGGACAACCACAGGCTCTCCGGACCGCTCCTCTCGTTCTACGGCCTCTGCCTCGCGATGCACAGGGGACGCATCAAGGAAGCGGCGGAGTTCTGCTCGCTCGGAGTCGAGAAGGACCACTACAACCCCGACGTCTACTACAACATGGCCCGGGTATGGATCACCGGCCGAAGCCGCCGGAAAGCCGTCGACGCGATCGAGAAGGGGCTCGCCCTGGAGCCGAGGCACCCGGGCCTCCTGAGGCTTCGCGCCGAGATCGGCGCCCGCAAGCCCCCGGTCATCCCGTTCCTTCACCGCGACAATCCGCTCAACGTCTCCCTCGGCCGGATGCGCGCGAAGCTGCGCGACGGAAAGCCCGGGGCCGGGAAGACGCAGGGAGGGCCGCGCTCTTCCAGGCCTCCCGGCTGACGCGCCCGGCCTTCAGCGGATCCGGCGGGCCACGCAGAGCCCGTCGCGGAGCGGAACGATGGTCGTCTCCAGGTCGGGGTGCTCGTAGCAGAGCCGGTTGAACTCGCGGATCGCGGCCGTCTCGACGTCGTCCTCGCAGGCCGGCAGGCGCAGCCTTCCGTCCCAGAGGACGTTGTCGGTCACGAGCAGCCCTCCGACCCGGAGCCTCGGGACCGCCCGCTTCAGGACGTCCGGGTACCCTTCCTTGTCCACGTCGTTGAAGACCAGGTCGAGCTCCCCCTCCGTCTCGTCGAGCCGTGTCAGCGCGTCGCCCACGAGGACCGTGACCCGGCCGGCCACCCCCGCCTCCTCGAGGTTGCGCCGCGCCTCGGCGGCGTTCTCCTCCGAGCCGTCGGTGTAGAAGACGCGTCCCTCCTCTCCCACGGCGCGGGCGAGCCAGGTCGTCGAGTAGCCGATGGCGCTCCCCAGCTCGAAGACCCGCCGGGCGCCGATCAGCCTCGCGTACTGCGCGAGGAGCCGGCCCACGGCCGGCCCGACGATAGGGATGCCCCTGCGCGCGGCATCCTCCTCCATGCGCGCAAGGACCGCGTCGCGAGGCGGAAGGACGGAGAGCAGGTAGTCGTCGAGACCGGCGAGGAGGAGCGACATGGCGTCAGAGTGTAGACGCGGCCGTCCCCTTCCCGGGGGACCTCGCGGATCGACTCGAACGGCCCCTCCACCCTGGCGGTTCCGGCGTACGATGACGAAGCGAGCTGAGGCCGTGACCGTGATCTCCGAGCGCGATCCCCCAACCGTCTCACCCTCCCGCCGAAAGCCGTGAGGCCCGACCCGTCGCCTCTCGTCCGCCTCTTCGACGCTCTCGAGGACCGGTGGAGCTCGGCGGCGGCGAAGCGGTCCGTCGGGACGCTGATCGTCGCGTTCTTCGTCGCGGCCCTCCTCGTCATCGAGCTCAACCGGCTCGGCCTCCTTCCCGGAGGCCTCGCGAAACAGATCCCGGTCCGGCACTTCTACGCCGTCGACCTGGCATTCACGCTCCTGCTCCTCCTCGAGGTCGTGTCGCTCATATTCAGCCTGAGCCACTCCTTCTCCGACTCCCTCGGCAAGCAGTTCGAGATCTTCTCCCTCATTCTCCTCCGGGAGACGTTCCACGGCTTCAAGGAGTTCGGCGAGCCGATCGAATGGGAGAGCGTCCGCGCCGGCCTCCTGCCGATGGGCTCCGATGCTGCCGGGGCGCTCGCCGTCTTCGTCCTGCTCGGAGCCTTCTCCCGCGCCCAGCGCCACCAGCCGATCACCTCCGACACCGCCGAACGTCGGGACTTCGTGGCGACGAAGAAGGTCATCGGCCTCCTCCTCTTCGTCGCCCTCCTCGTCATCGCCGCCGTCGACGTGCACCATGCCCTCTCGGGCCTCCCCACCTTCTCCATCTTCGCCGCCTTCTACACGGTCCTCATCTTCAGCGACATCCTCGTCGTCCTCGTTTCGCTCCGGTGGTCGACGACCTACGCCGTCTTCTTCCGCAACTCCGGCTTTACGGTCGCGACCGTCTTCATCCGCCTCGCGCTCACGGCGCCGCCCCCCTGGAACGCCGTGCTCGGTGTCGGCTCGGCCCTTTTCGCCCTCGGCCTCACCCACGCCTACAACCGTTTCCTGCCCCCCGGGCCGCGGCCCTCTTCCTCCTCGGCGACTGGGTCCGTAAACTCAACGAGCGCAACCGGTTGACCGATTCGTGCTCGGCCGGCCCCGGCCTCCGTCGCGGGGCCGGGGAATAGGCGCGACCGTCCGCGCGTTGCACGGCCGTCCCCTCGGGTCCGAACCCGGGGGGCCGAGGTGACGAGTGGGAGCGACGGGGGAAAAGGGTCGGGCACCGGCCGGAGCCGTCTCGGGAGGAGGACTCTTCTCCCGGTTCCTCGCCCTCGTCGAGAAGGCCGGCAACCTCCTCCCCCACCCGGCGACGATCTTCCTCGTCCTCTCCGCCACGGTCCTCGTCGCCTCGGCCGTCGCCTCCTGGATCGGCGTCACCGCCATCCACCCCGGCACCGGGAAGACGATCACCGTCGTCAACCTCCTCACGGTCGAGGGGCTGCACCAGATCCTGAACAGGACGGTCTCGAACTTCACGAGCTTCGCCCCGCTCGGCACGGTCCTGGTCGCCCTCCTCGGCATCGGCGTCGCGGAAGGAAGCGGCCTCCTCGGGACGCTCCTTCGCCTCCTCGTGACGTCGGCCCCCCGCCGTCTCCTGACGTTCGTCGTGGTCTTCGCGGGAATCCTGTCCAACGCCGCGAGCGAGGTGGGCTACGTCCTCCTCATCCCGCTCTCCGGCGTCCTCTTCCTCGCGGCGGGGAGGCACCCGATCGCCGGGATGGCGGCCGCCTTCGCCGGCGTCTCGGGCGGCTACAGCGCCAACCTCGTCCTCGGGACGATCGACCCGCTCCTCGCCGGGCTGACGCAGGAGGCCGCCCACATCGTCGACCCGGCCTACACCGTGAGCCCGGCCGCGAACTACTACTTCCTCGCCGTCTCCACGTTCCTCGTCGCCGCCGCGGCCACCTGGGTCACCGAGAAGGTCGTCGTCCCGCGGCTCGGCGCCTACACCGGGACGGAGGTGGCCGACGGGGCGCTCAGGGCGCTCGACGCGGCCGAGAGGAAGGGGCTCCGAAACGCCCTCGCGGTCGTCGTCCTCTTCGCGGCCGTCGTCCTCGCAGGCGTCGTGCCGGAAGGCGGCTTCCTGCGCGACCTGAAAACCGGCGGCCTCCTCCATTCGCCGCTGCTCACGGCCATCGTCCCCTTCATCTTCTTCGGCGGGGCCCTCGCGGGCGTGGCCTACGGCTTCGGGGCCGGGACGATGAAGAGCGACGCCGACGTGATGAAGGCGATGTCGAGGTCGATGGAGACCCTCGGGTCCTACCTCGTCCTCGTCTTCTTCGCCGCCCAGTTCGTCGCCTGGTTCAACTGGTCGCACCTCGGGCTGATCGGCGCCGTGAAGGGGGCCGAGGTCCTGAAGGCCACCGGGCTCGGCGGCATCCCGCTCATGCTCGGCTTCGTCGTCGTCGCCGCCTGCGTGAACATGCTGATGGGTAGCGCCTCGGCGAAGTGGGCCGTGATGGCCCCCGTCTTCGTCCCCATGCTCATGCTCCTCGGCTACACGCCGGAGCTGACGCAGGCGGCCTACCGGGTCGGAGACAGCGTCACGAACGTCATCTCACCCACGATGGCCTACTTCGCCTTCATCCTCGCCATCGTCCAGAAACACGACCCGAAGGCGGGCCTCGGCACCCTCATCGCGACGATGCTCCCCTACACCCTGGTCCTGACGGTGGCCTGGAGCCTCCTCCTCGTGGCGTGGATCGCGCTCGGCCTGCCGCTCGGGCCGGGGGCGGCGCTCCGCCTGCCGGGGTAAGGCGCGGGGAAACTGCCCTCCGACCCGGGGTGACCGCCTCGAGCCGGAGTTCCGGCGCCCGGCCCTGCGCCCGGGCGTAGAATTTCGGCACGACTCTGGAATCTCGGGCCGAAGGAGAGCTTCCGCATGCGCAACGTCGTCCGATCCCTGGCGGTCCTCGCCATCGTCCTGCTCGCTGCGGGCACCGCGAACGCGCAGAACGTCCTCGTCTACGACGACAACAGCAACGACGCTGTCGCCGCAACCGCCTGCACGAACCTCGGGTACGCCTGCACCGTGGCCGGGTCGGGAGACTTCCTCACGCAGCTCACCGGCGGCTCCTGGGCGCTCGTCGTCATGGACTATCCGAGCAACCACCCGTCCGGGGACTGGCAGACGGCGCTCGCGGCCTACGTCACCGGGGGCGGGCGGGCGATCCTGACGGGGTGGGACGCCGGGGCCCTCGGGTCCCTCGCGCCGGTCTTCGGGGTGACCCTCGGGGCCACGCACGACGCCCTGACGTTCCAGCGGTGGGACAGCCACCCGCTCTTCGCCTCGCCGAACGTCGTGCCGGCGACGATGGCGCCCGCGGGCGACGACTGGGGCGACAACGGCTTCTACCTGACGGCCAGCGCCGGCAGCGCGGCCGCCGGCTTCACGCCGGCGCCGACGGCGGGCCAGGCGGCGATCGTCGTCGGGAACGGCGGCCTGACGATCTGGAACGGCTTCCTCTTCGACGACTACTTCCCCGCGGACGCCGACACCGACGGCGAGAACGACATCGTCGAGCTCGTCGAGAACCAGATGGTCGCGGTCCTCGGCGCGACGGGCCAGCCGATGAGCGGCATCCCCGCGCTCGGGACGACGGGCCTCGCCGTCTTCGCCCTCGCGATGGCCGGCCTCGGCGTCGCCCTCCTCGGCCGGCGCTTCCTGGCCTAGACGCCGCTCGGGGCGCCGCTCGGGGTCAGGTCTTGATTTTCTATTTTGCGATCGGCGGGGGGACGTAGCCCCCCGAGACTCCGGCGACGAGCTTCGCGACGTGGAGGGCCGTCCGGTCCTCGAGGTAGGGGCCGACGATCTGGATTCCGGCCGGGAAACCGTCCCGTGTGAAGCCGACCGGGACCGACGTGCCGGGAAGCGAGGAGAGACCGGCGAGGGCGGGCCAGCCGAGAAGCGTGCTCAGGTAGGGCTGCGGCACGCCGTTCACGGCGAGCGTGCGCCCCGCGAAATCGGGGTTCTGGTCGTGCGGAAAGGCCGGCGTCGGGAAGACCGGGCAGAGGAGCGCGTCGTAGCGGGCGAAAAAGGCCCTCCAGAGGGCGCGGACCTTCTCGCGCGCCTCCCGGGCGAGGTCGAAGTCGCGATGGGTCTGGACCGTGTCGCGTGTCAGGCGCGCCCGGAACGAGTCGTCGTCGGGGGCGAGACCCGCGGCGCGCGCCCTGAGCTTCTCGAACTGCCCTTCGGGGAGACCCGACGCCATGCTGCCGTACATCACCTTCATGAAGAGGCGCGCGTGGTCCGCCAGGGCGAAACCCGGCCGGGCCTCGGTGTCGACCTCCACGCCGGCCGCGCGGAGCTCTTCGACCACCGTCTCCAGGCGCTCGCGCAGCGCCGCGCCGACGGGGGCCGCCGGGTCGTCGAGCCAGGCGGCGAGGCGGTACTCGGAGAGGCCCCGACGCCGCGGCGGCGGGAGCTTCAGGTGCCAGCCGACGGCGTCCATCTCGTCGGCGCGGGCGAGGACGCCGAGCGCGAGCTCGAGGTCCTCCGCGGATCGGGCAATCGGTCCGGCCGTCTCGAGGTCGGGCGGGGCGAGCGTGCCGGGAGGGCCCGGGACGTGGCCCCGTGTCGGGACGATGCCGAAGCTCGGCCGGTGGCCGAAGACGCCGCAGAAAGCCGCGGGAATCCGGATGGAGCCGCCGAGGTCGCTCCCGAGCTCGAGCGCCGAGAGGCCCACGCTCACCGCCACGGCCGAGCCGCCCGAGGAGCCGCCCGCGGTGCGCGACGGGTCCCACGGGTTGTTCGTCGTGCCGAAGGCGGCGTTGTAGGTCTGGATGTCCATCGCCAGGGTCGACAGGTTCGTCTTTCCGAAGACGATCGCCCCCGCCGCCTTCAGGCGCGCGACGGCCTTCGCGTCCCGCTCCGGGACGTAGGCCTCCAGCCCCGGCGCGCCTCCCGACGTCGTCTTCAGGCCCGCCGTCTCGAACGAGTCCTTCACGGTCATCGGCAGGCCGTGGAGAGCCCCGCGCAGGTCGCCGCGCGAGCGTTCCTCGTCGCGGCGGCGCGCCTCCTCCAGCGCGCGATCGGCGTCGAGGGTGACGACGGCGTTCACCTCCGGCGAGAGGCGCTCGATGCGCGATAGGTAGTCCTTCAGAAGCTCCTCGCTCCCGATCTTTCTCGACCCGAGCTCGGAGAGGAGGGCCGAGGCGGAGGACAGCGGCGAGACCGGCATGGCCGAAGAGACCTCCCGTCGAAGTCCGGCTTCCGGCCGGACGCGCACATGGTACGCGCCGGGCCCCCCCTTCAGCGACGCTCGAGCAGAAGGTACGGGCCGGAGGTCCCCACCGCCCGATACCGCGCCTTGAGGTAGTCGTCGAGGACGGTCGCGCCCGGTATCGCGCTCGCGTTCGGCTCGGTCGCTGCGCAGTGCCTCGAGAGGACCGCCACGGCCGGACGGGACCGCTCGAGATCCCGGACCATCTGCGCCTGTTCTTCGGCACGCCCGACCAGGCCCGGGTCGAACTGCATGTACCGGGTCGCGCCGGTCCGGTCGGAGAGGAAGTAGAGGTCCATCTCGCTCATGAACGGGAACCTGTGGTCCACGCAGCCGACGAAGATCGGGTCGCCGGCCCGGCCCGACCGGGCGAGGAAGGCGAGCACTTCCCGGCGCGCGGCCCACTGCTCCTCGGACCATTCCGGCAGGCCACCGTAGCGCTCGGGCTGGTCCGCCGAAGCGGTGGGCGGGCGGACGCCGAGCAGCCCTGGGAGGTGGAGGGAGACGGGCATTGCGAGGAGGGTGACGAGCAGCGCCCCGGCCGCCAGACGGAGACGTCGGGGAGCGCTGACGGACGCCCGTTCCGCGAGGACCGAGCCGAGGACCAGGGCTGGTGTCACGGAGAAAAGGGCGTGGTAGACATCCGTCCTCCCGAGGAGCTGCGGGATGACGGCGAGAGACAGGGCCGTCCCGAGAAGGAGGGTCCGGTCGAACCTCCGCTCGCGCCGGCGGACGACGAGCAGGGCGGCCGCGCCGAGGAACGGCCCCGCCAGGGTGAGGAAGGCCGCTCCCTCGAACGACTGGGAGACGAACGCGGGCAGGACCACGCCGCTGGGCATCGACAGGAGCCGGAAGAGGTCCGGCATCGGAAGGACCCGCGAAGGCATCGTGTACCGGACCTGGTCGAAGTAGAGATCGCCCGCGGCGACGCTCACGCCCGCCCGGACGAGGGTCGGGACCCAGACCAGGCAGAGGACGGCGATGGCGACGACCGCTCCCGGCGCCCCCTTCCGAAGTATCCCTTCCGGGGGACGAAGACGGCGCGTGTTCGCGGCCCAGGCCGCAGCGGCCATGACCAGCGAGAGGCCGAGGTAGACGAAGAGATCGTGCCTCAGGACGCCCAGAACGCCGAGGGCGAGCCCCGCGAGGACCCACGGAACCGGGGAGCCGGCCACCGAGCAGACCCCGAGACGCTCGACGAAGAGAAGCGCCGCGAGGAGCCCCGCCAGCCAGGCGAACGGGATGTTCCCGAGGAGCGAGAGCCACGCGAGGCAGAGCCCCGCGCCGAGCCACGAGAACCGGCGCCCGCCCGCCCGTCCCGCGAGGCGTCCCGCCACGAGGGCGAGCCCGAGGTGGATTCCGAGCCCGAGATAGCGGAGGACCATCGGGCTGACGCCGAACAGGTCCCAGAGGGCCGAGATCAGCCAGAAGATCCCGGGCGGGTAGTTGCTGTAGAAATCGCGGTAGAGAGCCTGCCCCTGCCGGACGAGCATGGCGCCCGTGAGGAGGACGCCCTCGTCGAAGCTCTGGATGGGCCAGCGGAGGAACGTGAAGAGGAGAATGCCGAGGCCCGCGGAGAAGAGGACGGCGCCCGCGACGTCGAGGACGAGGCGCGCGCGGCGGGACGCGCGTGCTCCGGGAGCCCCTCCCTCTCCGGCCCCTCCTGGGCCCCCGGACGGGTCCGAGCGGCTCGCTTCCACGCAGCCCGGGATTCTGCCTTCAATCCCCTCTCTTCCGCGCCTCTTCGTGGAGCCAGGCGTTCGGCGCGCCCGACACGTCGTTCCACTTCGTCTTCACGGCCTTCGCCTTCTTCTCCATGAGTGCCGCGTGCCTCTCGTCGTCGACGAAGGCGAGGATGCGGCAGATGCACGACTCGCCGTCGACGAGACGCCACGGGAAGGCGCCGATGACCGCGCGCTGGTTGAGGAGGAGGTCGATGTCCCCCCCCAGACACTCGGCGTGGATGATCCCGTGGTTGAAGAGCTCGAGGTGCATGAGCTGGTACTTGCCGTCGTCGTAGAACTCGTCGAGCGGCTTGCCGTACTTCGCGCGGAAGTGGGCGTCGGCCTCCTTCGCCTGCCGGGGCATCCAGGTCCGGATGATCGTGTTCATCGGGTGGTCGGCGCTCCCGCAGTCGACGCCGAGCCAGCGGAGCTTCCGCTTCCTGCACCACTCCGCGAACTCCCGGTCGGGGCCGGGGTGCTTGACCATGTAGCGGATCTCGTCGGCCTCCGGCTGGTCCCACCCGTAGTGGTGGTAGCCGGTGTGGATGATGAGGATGTCGCCGTCCTTCACCTCGACGCGGTCCTCGACCATCTTCGAGGTGTAGACGTCGTAGTCGCCGACGGCGTCGGAGAGGTCGACGATCGCCCCCTCGTGCATGAGGAAGTCGAGCTGGAGGGCCGCCATGTCCTTGCCCGGCGAGTAGAAGTGGATCTCGCCGTCCATGTGCGTCCCGAGGTGGTTCGAGTGCGTCAGGATCTGCCCGTTCGCGCCGTTCGGGGCGAGCCGCTTGAAGTACTTCATTTGGAGCGGCTCGTAGGTGGGCCAGGCCGGGGTGCCGATGCCGAGGGGGATCGAGAGCTCGATCGGAAGCATGTGCGACTCCTTCGTCTTCAGGCGCGGGGCGACGGGGCCGCCGCGCGGACGTGTTCGGCGAACGCCTCGAGGGCGGCGTGGAACGCCTCCCGGGGCGGGTGGACGAGGCCGGCGCCCACCTGCCCCACGCCGGGGTCCCTGTGGGCGATGCCGGTGTTGATCTGGGGGAGGAGATTCCTCTCCTCCACGAGGCGCAGGTCGATGCCGGTCGGCGTCCCGGCGAAGCCGAGGGCGGGGATCGCGAAGCCGGAGCTGGCGCCGAGCGTGATGCGCCGCATGGCGCGGGTCGCCGCGAGGGCGTCCTCGGCGGTCCCGCCGACGAACTGGACGATCGCGGGGGCGGCGCCCATCGCGAAGCCGCCGAAGCCGGCCGTCTCCGTGATGGCGCTGTCGCCGATGTCGGGGTTCGCGTCGGCTTCCGTGAACCCGGGAAAGTAGAGACCGCGCACCATCTGCGCCGGCCCCGTGAACCAGCGGCCCGGCATCGACGCGACCTGGAGGCCGAAGTCCGTCCCGTTGCGCGCCATCACGGTCACGAGCGAGGAGAGCGGCTCCCCCTCGGCCGCCTTCAGCATGCACTTTCCCATCGGCATGGACAGGTTGAGGAAGAAGTGGTCGTTGCCGTTCACGAACTCGAGGACCCGCGCCGCCTTCTCGCGGTCCTCGGTCGCCCTCACGATCGCCGGGGCCAGCTCGCGGAAGAAGAGCGACGTGCCCGCGCGATTGCGGTTGTGCCCCTCGTCTCCCATCTGGAGCGCCTGGGCCATCAGGTGCTTGAGGTCGATCGGCCCGCGCAGGGCGAGGGCGGCGGCGAGGACGGGGGCCAGCTCGTCGCGCATGAAGTCGAGGCGGCGGAGGACCTCCTCCGAGAACGCCCCGTAGCGGAGGACCTTGCCGAGCCCCTCGTTGAGCGTGCAGAACGTGCGCGTGCCGGGCCTCTCGCCGCCGCGGTCCTCCACGACGAAGACGGGCATCGACGGCGTGACGAGCCCTGCCATCGGGCCGACGGCGTCGTGGTGGTGGCAGGGGTCGAAGCGGACGGCGCCGGAGGCGGCGAGCGCCTCCGCCTCGTCCACGCTCTTCGCGCGCCCCTCGTGGAAGAGCCCGCCGATCACCGCGCCGCGCATCGGGCCGCACATCCGCTCCCACGTCACGGGGGGGCCGGCGTGGAGGAAGAGGTCGTCCGCCATTCCCGGGATCACGTCGCGCGCGACGCCGATCCCGACGAGGTGCGGCCGGCTCGCGAGGAGGCGCGCGAGGGCGCGGGCGTTCGCCGCGTCGATCTCGCGGGCCAGGGGCCCCGAGACGACCTCCCCGAGCAGCGCCATCCGGTGCGGGTCGCCGCCGGACGGGGGCTGGAAGTCGACGACGGTCACCGCCGCGCCCGCGGCGCGCGGCGCCTCGGCGACGGCGTCGATGCCGGCGTGGACGACCTCGACCGGCCCTTCGAGCAGCACGACGGCGTTCCCGCTCACCGCGTCACCTCCGCGCGGACCCCGGGGAGGAGCGCCGCGGCCTCGGCGGCCGCGAGGGCGGCCGACGGCTCGACGTGGATTCCCGCGTGGCGAAGGGCGTCCTCCTGGCGGGCCGTCCCCTGCGGATCGCGACGCGAGCCGCAGACGGAGACGACGACCGCGAGCGGCCGCCCTCCGCGCGCGGCCCGGGCCGCGACGACGCAGCGGGCGAGCTCCGGCGCCGGGTCGGGGTGCGCCCCGTCGCCGAGGACGAGGTCGAGGAGGAGGACGCGCACCGAGAGGTCGGCGCCGGCCGCGCGGATCAGCTCGCACCGCACCGTCTGGTCGACCATGGGGTGCGGGCGCCCCACCGTGTAGGCGTCGTCGCCCGTGTCGACGATCAGGTTCCCCGGAGGGAGCGCCGACCGGGGCGAGAGCGTCTCTTCGGGGACCACGGCCTCGATCCCGCGCGCGGCGAGGTGGAAGCGCGCCTCTGCCGCGAGGGAGCCGCCGCCGAACAGGCCGACGAGCCGGGACCGGTCTCCGCCGTGCGCGGGCGCGGCCCCGGCCTCGCGCGAGCCGGGCGCGACCGGCGTCGGCGCCGGCTCGACGCCCGCCATCCGGGCCGCGGCCTCGGCCGCCTCGTCGAGGGAGCCCGCGTAGAGGACCCCGTTGACGAGGCCGCGCCCCGGCTCGCCGAGGTAGCGGACGACGACCGGCTTGCCGAGCCGCGCGAGGACCCCGTGCAGCCGGCGGGAGACGCGGCCGGCCGGGTGCTTGGCCACGAGGGCGACGCACGCGGTCCCCGGGTCGCACGAGAGGAGCGCGAGACCGGCCTCCGTCATGAGGCCGTCCACCGCGTCCGAGAGGTCGCGGCTCCCGGTCCCGATGGCGTGCGAGACGCCGACCCCCTTCCTGTCGAGAAGGCACGACAGCTCCTGGATCCCGGTGCCCGACGCCCCGACGATCCCGACCGGGCCGCGGTCGACGCGGTTCGCGAAGCCGAGACCGACGCCGGAGAGGATCGCCGTCCCGCAGTCGGGGCCCATCACGAGGAGACCGAGCGATGCGCCGCGCCGCTTGAGGGCGACCTCGTCGGCGAGGGGGACGTTGTCGGAGAAGAGGAAGACGCTCCGCCCCGCGTCGAGGGCGCGGTGGGCCACGAAGGCCGCGTACGGGCCGGGGACCGCGACCGAGACGAGGCTCGCGGCCGGGTGGGCTTCGAGCGCCTCGGCCACGGTGCCGGGACGAGACTCGCGGGCGGCCCCGCCCGCGCCGCGGGCCGCGCCCGCGACTCCCGAGAGAAGCCCGTCGAGGGCGGCGCGCGCGGCCGCGACGGCCTCGTCGGACTCCGCCCGGAGCGCCACGACCATGTCGAGGGGTGTCGCGGAATCGAGCGCCGCGCCCCCGAACCCCGCGTCGGTGAGGAGGCGGCGGTTCGTCTCCGTCCCCATCATCGCGACCGCTTCGGCGACGCCGGGGACGGTCGTGAGCTCGCGGCTCACCTGCATGAGGCGAGCCGAGTCCTGGTAGCAGCCGGGCCTCACGAGAACGCGCGTCGTCACGGGGCCTCCTCCGGGTCGGTGGCGGCCTGCGCGAGGGCGACCGCCCCCGCGAGGAGGTCGGCCCCCGAGTGCGCCCCCGTCGCGGCGAGCCTCTCCGTCAGCGTCCGGAGCGCCTCGGCGTCGGCGTGCGGGTTCCCGATCATCTCTACGGCCGACGCCAGGACCGAGGGGAAGAGGCCCTTCGCGGCATTCTGAAGGAGGAGGTGCGCCGCCGGCGTCGTCTCCTCCGAGGGCAGGCCGGCGAGTGCGGTGGAGTACGCGACCGCCGCGCGGATCTCGACGAGGCCGCCCCCGGCGAGGCGCCGGGCCATCGCGGCGAGGCCGACGAGGAGGTCGTCGCCCGTCGGCGTGAGCCCCGGCCCGAGGCCCGTCAGCGCCGCCGCGTCGGGGCGGTAGGCGGCGACGCGGACGTCACCGGCGAGGAGCGTCGTGACGAGCGCGCGCAGGCGGGCGTGCGCCCACCGGAAGACCCGATCCTCCACCGAGTCCGGGGCGCCTTCCCTGCCCGAGAGGAGGCTGCGCGTCCGGGCCGGGAGGGGAATGCACGCGAGGTCGAGGACGAGGGTCGCGCGGGAGACGGGCCCGGGAAGCGGGTCCAGCTCGCGGCAGGGGAGCGGCGGTCGGGCGGGCGACGCCTCCGGCGGGACGGCGGCGAGCCGCGGAAGCTCCAGGACCCTCACGCCGTCGCCCCGGCCGGCACGGGCACCGAGGCGGCCTCGCGACCTTCTCCCCGCTCCTTGTCCCTCAGCGCCCTCCAGACCTTCTCGGCCGTAATCGGCATCTCGGAGATTCTCACGCCGCAGGCGTCGTACAGCGCGTTCGCGATGGCCGCGGGCGTCGGGATCATCGTGTGCTCGCCGACGCCGCGAGCCCCCATCGGGCCGTCCTTCTGAGGCGTCTCGACGAAGTCCACCGTCATCACCGCGGGCACGTCTTCGGTCGAGGGGATCTTGTAGTCCATGAGCGAGGCGTTCAGGGCGCGGCCCGTCTTCGGGTCGAGGACCAGCTCCTCCATCGTCCCGGTGCCGAGCCCCTGGACGATGCCGCCGTACGTCTGCCCCCGGATCAGCCCCGGGTTCACGACGCGGCCGACGTCGTAGCAGGCCGCGATCTTCTCGACGGTGACCTGCCCCGTCTCCGGGTCAACGGAGATCTCGACCGCCTGCGCTCCGAACGTCCACTTGGCCACCGGTTTGGCGCTCTGGCTCGTCTCGGGGTCGAGGAAGAGGAGCCCTTCGGGAAGGTAGGACGAAGCCGCCGCGACGGGCCCGCCGACGGCGTGGCCGTCGGGGAACTGGTAGCCCATGACGAGGCGCGCGAGGGGGATCGACCTCCCCGTCGCCTCGTGGAGGACGGTGCCTCCGCGGAGCGTCAGCTCCGGCGCCGGCACGCCGAGCGCCTCGGCCGCCGTCGCGCAGAGCTTCGCGCGGATCTCGGCGGCGGCGCGGAAGACGGCGTTCCCCGTCGCCCACGTCTGGCGCGAGGCGACCGTCTGCCAGTCGTAGGGGGAGAGGTCGGTGTCGGGGCACCCCTTGACGCGCACCGTCTCGACCGGGATGTCGAGCGCCTCGGCCGCGAACTGCGCCACGACCGTCATCAGCCCCTGGCCGTAGTCGATCCCGGCGATCAGGACCTCGAGCGTGGCGTCCTCGGCGAACTTCAGGATGACCGACGAGGCCGCGTCGTTCGGCATCGCGGGCGCCTTCACGGCGCAGGCGATTCCCCGGCCGCGGTACGGGGTCTTCTCGCGATTCGGGTCCATCCCGATCACGTCCGCCACCTTCCGGATGCAGAGGTCGACGCGGCCGGAGTGCTCGTCGAGCACCTGGCCCGTGACCGTCGACTTCCCCGCCCCGAGGCAGTTGAGGAGACGGAACTCGACCGGGTCCCTCCCGATCTCGAGGGCGACCCTGTCCATCTGCTGCTCGAGCGCCCAGTGGATCTCCTGCATGCCGAAGCCGCGGTAGGCGCTTCCGACGGGCCGGTTCGTGTAGACGCCGATGCTGTCGCCCTCGACGTTCGGGAACTCGTACGCCCCGCCGCAGGTGTAGCCCGCCGCGCGGACGATGTTCACGCCATAGCCGCCGTACCCGCCGCAGTTCCAGAGGTAGTGCATCTTCTGGGCCCGCACCTTCCCGCTCCGGTCGACTCCGGTCACGAGCGTGGCGGTGAGCCCCTGCCTCACGACCGTCGCGTAGAACTCCTCGTGGCGGTCCACCATGAAGCGCACCCAGCGGCCGCGGCAGCGCATCGCGAGCGCGACGGCGATCGGCTCGAGGTTGATCCCGGCCTTCCCGCCGAAGCCTCCGCCCACGTACGGCACGTGGACCCTCACGTCGCCGTGCGAGAGGCCGAAACAGGCCGCGAGGAGGTGCCGCACCGTGAACGGGCTCTGGGCCGAGGTGTGGACCTCGACCCTGCCCGCGAGGTCCACGCGCGCGACGGAGACGTGCGGCTCCATCGGGACGTGCTGCACCTGGGGGACGCGGAAGACGTTCTCGACGACCTTCCACGACGAGGCCAGGGCCGTGGCGTAGTCGCCCTTCCGGATCTTCAGGTGGTTGCAGACGTTCGTCCCTGCCTTCGGCCGGATCCAGGGGACGACCTCGTAGCTCCCGAGGTCGGGGTGGACGAGGGGAGCCCCCGGCGCGATCCCCTCCTCGACGTCGAAGACCGGCGGAAGCGGCTCGTACTCGACCTCGACGAAGCCCGCGGCCTCGGCGGCCGCCTCGGGCGTCTCGGCCGCGACGGCGGCGACGGGGTCGCCGACGAAGCGGACGCGGTCGGTCGCGAAGACCGTCTGGTCCTTCAGGTAGAGGCCCGTGTGGAGCGGGAAGTCGCGCCCCGAGATGACGGCCCGGACGCCCGGCAACCGCGCGGCCTTCCCGGTCTTCACCTCGAGGACGCGGGCGTGGGCGTGGGGCGAACGGACGACCGCGACGTGGAGGAGTCGCGGGAACTTCAGGTCGGCCGTGTACTGCGCCGCGCCCGTCACCTTCTCGAGGCCGTCGACGCGGACGACGTCGGAGCCGACGGCGCCGTGGGCGCTCACGCCGGCACCTCCTCGGGCCGCGCCGCAGCGCCGACGCCCGTTCCCGCCTCGCCTGCCGCGCGCATCTCGGCCGCCGCCGCGCGCACCGCGTCGACGATCTGCCGGTACCCGGTGCAGCGGCAGAGGTTTCCGGCGAGGGCTTTCCGCACGTCGTCCTCCGTCGGGTCGGGGACCTCGCGGAGGAGCGCCGCGGCGCTCACGATCATCCCCGGCGTGCAGAACCCGCACTGGACCGCGGCGTGGACGAGGAACGCCTTCTGGAGCGGGTGGAGGACGTCGTCCTTCGACAGCCCCTCGACGGTCGTCACCTTCGCCCCGTCGGCCTCCACCGCGAGGACGAGGCAGCTGTTCACGGGGCGCCCGTCGAGGAGGACCATGCACGAGCCGCACTCCCCCTCGTTGCACCCTTCCTTCGTCCCGGTCAGGTCGAGCCCGTCGCGCAGGAAGCGGAGGAGGGTCGTCCCGACCTCCACCTCCGCCGTCTCGGGGACGCCGTTCAGCTCGAGCGTGATCGTCTTCCTCATCGGCGTCTCCTTCAGCCCAGCTCCGCCACGGCGCGGCGGACGAGGACGCCCACCATCTCGCGGCGGTACTCCGCGCTCCCGCGCAGGTCGGTGATGGGGCGGCACGCGGCCACCGCGAGCTCCGCCGCCTCGGCGGCCGCGGCCGCGCCCCTCGCCTCGAGGACCTCCTCGGCGGCCCTCACGCGGAGCGGCGTCGGCGCGACCGCCGCGAGGGCGACGCGCCAGGCGGCCGGCGAACCGTCCCTCCGGCCCACGAGGACGCCCACCGTCGCGAGGTCCATTCCCTTCCTCCGGGAGAGCCGGGGGTACGAGCCCCGGAACCCGGCGGACGCGCCCGGAAGGACGATCTCCGTCACGAGGTCTCCCGGCACGAGAGCAGTCTGCCCCGGCCCGAGGAAGAGCGCGGCGACCGGGACCGACCGGCGTCCGCCGGGCGCCGCCACGTGGAGGACCGCTTCGAGCGCGAGGAGCGCCACGGCCGTGTCGGCCGCGGGCGAGGCGTTGCAGACGTTCCCCGCGAGCGTCGCCCGCTGCCGGAGCGGCCAGGCCCCCACGGTCTTCGCGCACGCGGCGAGAAGCGGGAAACGGGCGAGGACGGCCGGGTGCGTCTCGACGTCGGCGAGAGGCACGGCGGCGCCGATCGCGAGCCCGCCGTCGGGGCTCTCCCGGATCTCGTGCAGCTCGGGAATCCGCTTCAGGTCGATGAGCCGCTCCGGGCTGCGGCGCCCCGCCCGCATCTGCGGGAGGAGGTCGGTCCCGCCGAGGAGGTACGTCGAGGCCGGCCCGCTCGCCCGGAGGGCCACGGCGTCGTCCACGGTGACGGGAGCGAGGTAGTCGAGGTCGACGGGCATCAGGCGATCCCTCCCGCGGGGTCGGGGCCCTTCCGGGCCCCCGCCTCCGCTGTGCGATCGACGGCGTTTCGAGGGAAGACAGGCATCGGAGCGCTCCGCGAGGAGCGGCGCCCGGCGGGCATGACCTCGGAATCCTAGCCCCCGCCGCGCGGGACGCGAAACGCGACATCCCGAGTCCACGAGCCTAGAATGCCCGGTTGGAACGCCGCCGAGCCCCCAATGGGGTCAGGTCTTGATTTTCTATTCTGGCGGGGCGCCGGTCCGGCGACGCGGAGGAGGTCCCGTGGAGAGACGCGTCATCGACGTCGACGAGCGGCCCCCGCTCCTGACGACCCTCCCCCTCTCCCTGCAGCATCTCTTCGCGATGTTCGGGGCGACGGTCCTCGTCCCGTTCCTCTTCAAGGTGAGCCCGGCGACGTCGCTCCTCCTGAACGGCATCGGGACGCTCGTCTACCTCGTCGTCTGCCGCGGGAAAGTGCCGGCCTACCTCGGGTCGAGCTTCGCCTTCATCGCCCCCGTCTTCGCCGTCCTCGCCCACCCCGAGCTCGGCGGGTACGCGGCGGCGCAGGGGGGCTTCATCGCCTTCGGCCTCTTCTTCGTCCTCGTGTCGCAGGTCGTCCGCGTGGCCGGGACGCGCTGGCTCGACGTCGTCTTCCCGCCCGCCGCGATGGGGGCCATCGTCGCCGTCATCGGCCTCGAGCTGGCCCCCGTGGCCACGAGCATGGCCGGCCTCACGGGCGACGGGGCCACGCAGCCGGGGCGCGGCGCGGCCGTGGCCGTCGCGATGGTGACGCTCGCCGTGACCGTCCTCGGGTCCGTCCTCTTCCGCGGCTTTCTCGGCGTCATCCCGGTCCTCGTCGGCGTCGTCGCGGGCTACGCTGCCGCCCTCGTGGCCGGCCTCGTCGACCTCGCCCCGGTGGCCGCCGCCCCGTGGCTCGAGGCGCCGACGCTCTACGCCCCCGCCTTCTCGCCGCAGGCCATCCTGATGATCCTTCCCGCCGGCCTCGTCGTCCTCGCCGAGCACGTGGGGCACCTCGTCGTCACGGGAAACGTCGTCGGACGCGACCTCGTGAAGGACCCCGGGCTCCACCGCTCCCTCCTCGGCGACGGCATCTCGAACGTCCTCTCCGGTTTCGCCGGCGCGACCCCGAACACGACCTACGGCGAGAACATCGGCGTCCTGGCGATCACCCGCGTCTTCTCCACCTGGGTCATCGGCGGCGCGGCGGTCCTCGCCATCGTCATCTCGTTCGTCGGCAAGCTCGCCGCCGGCATCAGGAGCATCCCGACGCCCGTCATGGGCGGCGTCTGCATTCTCCTCTTCGGCGTCATCGCCGCCGCCGGCATCCGGATGCTCGTGGAGAAGAAAGTCGACTACACGAAGCCCCGCAACCTCGTCCTCACCTCCGTCGTCCTCGTCAGCGGCGCGAGCGGCGCCGCCGTGAAGCTCGGCGCCGTCGAGCTGAAGGGAATGGCCCTCGGCACCTTCGTCGCCGTCGCCCTCTCCCTCCTCTTCGCCGCCTTCGACCGCCTCGGGTGGACGGAGCGGGACGGGGTCAGGTCTTGATTTTCTATTCTGGCGGCTACAGCGCCCCGGCGAGCCGCCCCACGAGGAGCCCCACCCAGTTCCCGATCGCGTAGCCCCAGACGCCGACGAGAATCGCGGGGAGGACGAGGCCGTCCCACCCCCGCGCCACCGCCATCCCGGCGGCCGTCGTGGGCCCCCCGAGCGTCGCGTTCGCGGCGACGACGGCCTCCTCGATCGAGAAGCGGAGGAGCCGCGCCGCGAGGAGCGTCACGGCGACGTTCACCGCCGCGATCACGCTGGTGAAGAGGAAGAGCGCCGGTCCCCGTTCGAGGAGCGCGGCCGCGCTCGCGGGCACTCCCACCACGACGAAGAAGAGGTACATCACGAGCGTCCCCAGCTCGTGCGCCCCGCGAATGGCGGCGAACCTCGCGGGAAACGCCGTGGCGAGGCCCGCCATGACGAGGGGCAGGACGAGGTACTTCTGGCCGAGCGTCAGGTGGACGATCTCCGGGGCGCCGGCAAGGCCTCTCACCGTGTCGGCGATCGCCACCGAGACCGCGACCGCTGCGAGCGCGACCGCCAGCGCCGTCGCCAGGTCGGCGAGGGAGATCTCCTTCGGCTTCCAGAAGGCGGCCGCGCGCGTCTTCTTCCCGGAGCCCGCGGGCGTCCCGGCCTCGCCCCCTCCCGCGGCGCCGTCGCCCGCCGCGTCGAGCACGTCGACGGCGTCCTCGAAGGGATGGGCGAAGCGCCTCTTCACGAAGGCGAGCCCCGGCAGGGCGACGAGGAGGCCGAAGGCGGCGGCCATCGTGACGTTGTCGGCCACGAGGAGACCGCCCACCAGGTGCTTCGACGGCTCGAGCGCGGCCGAGAGCGCGACGAGGTTCACCGTGCCGCCGATGTAGGTCCCGGTCATGAGCGCCGCCGCGGCCCCGATCTCGGGGATCGCGCCCCCGACGAGGAGGACGGCGAGGAGGGTGCCGAGGCACGTCCCGACCGCGCTGAGGTTGAAGATCCAGAACATCCGGCCCGACTCGCGCCAGATGCGGCGCAGGTCGGCGTCGAAGAGGAGAAGCGCGATCGCGAGCGGGACGAGGTGGCTCCAGACCGCGTCCCAGACGGGGGACTCGGGCGGGACGACCCGGAGGTTGACGCCGAGCATCCCCCAGAAGAGAGCGAGGAGAACGCCTGTGACGGCCGCGGCCCACCGGTAGCGCTGCTCGAGCCCGATGGCCACCGCCGCGCCGACGGCGAGGAAGGCCCAGAGGCCGAACGTGTCGGTCGGGGCGAGCAGCGTCGTCATGGCAGCGGACTCTGCCACGGCGGGCCGTCAGCCGCCCGCGCGCCGCGCCAGGAGGACGAGCGTGAAGTCGTCCTCGAACCCGGTCGAGCCGGTGAAGACGCGCGCCAGCGTCACGATCTCGTCGGCGACCGCGCGCGCGCCGCGCGACGAGCCTTCGCGAACGACGGCGCGAATCCTGCCGGCCCCGAGCTCCTCGCCGTCTGGCCGGCGGGCTTCGCTCGCGCCGTCCGTGAGGAGCACCAGCGTCTGCCCTGGCTCCAGCGTCGCGCTCCGGGCGACGTAGGCGGCCTTCTCGAAGACGCCGAGGACCGGGCCTCCCTCGCTCAGCTCCGCCTCGCCGGCGCCCGCCCCGACGAGGAGCGGCGGGACGTGGCCGCAGTTGACGTACGTCAGCCGTCCGGTCGCCAGCTCCAGCTCGGCGAGGAAGCAGGTCACGAAGCCGTGCGGCCGGCAGTCGTCGCGCAGGAGCCGGTTCAGCCGGCCGGCGATCCGGGCGAGGGCCTCCCCCGACGCCACGTGAGCCCTCAAGAGCGCCCGGAACGTCGCCATGATGAGCGCCGCCGGCACGCCCTTGCCCGCCACGTCGGCGACGACGACCCCGAGCCGGCCTCCAGGGAGGCGGAAGAAGTCGTAGTAGTCGCCCGCCAGCTCCCAGCTCGGGATGTAGACGGCCGCGACGTCGTAGCCTTCGACCGAGGGCTCCCCCTGGGGGAGGAGCCGCGACTGCACCTGGTGGGCGACGCGGAGCTGCGCCTCGAGCTCCCGCTTCTCGAGGAGGCTCCGGTGGAGCATGGCCCTGTCCACGGCGACCGCCGCGGCCTCGGCGAAGAAGCGGAGGGCCTCGAGCTGGCCTTCGCCGAAGGCCCCGCAGCGGTCGCTCTCGAGGTTCAGGGCGCCGATCGTCCTCTCCCCGACGGTGATCGGCACCGCGATCTCGGAGAGCGTCGACGCGCGGCCGACGACGTACCGGGAATCGAGCCGCACGTCGGGAGCCACGACGCTCTCCCCGGTCCGGATCACGTGGCCCGTGATGCCCAGCCCGCGGGAGAGCATCGGGTCGGTGCCCGGCGGCCTCTCCTCGAAGCCGCGACGCGCGACGCCCGCGATCAGCTCCCCCCGGCGGTGGCCGGCGAAGACGTCCTCGTTCAGGACGAAGATCCCCGCGGCGTCGTACTCGACGATGGGCCGCACCGCGTCGAGGACGCGGTCGAGAGTCTCGCCCAGGTCGAGCGTGCCGCGGACCTTCCGCGAGAGGTCGAGGAGAAGCCGGACCTTCGTCTCCGCCGACAGTCCCTCCGGGGGCACGGGACCATCGGGCTGCCTGTCGTCTCCGTTCATCGACATCTCTGGAAGGACCGTTCGATCGTACCAGCCCGCTCCGTGGCGGCGGCCCGGGCGCCGGGGGCCCCGCGGGGGCGCGGACGTCGCGGTGGGCGAGGCCCCGGAGTCCGCACCGGAACCCGACCCGGCGAGTCGGTCGCGCGCTCCTCGCCGGCGTACACTTTCCCGGGAACGACGCACCCGGCGACACCGCGGAGGGGCCACGATGGCTCTCGCTCCCGGTACGAGGCTCGGCCGCTACGAAGTCCTCTCCCCGCTCGGCGCGGGCGGGATGGGCGAGGTCTTCCGCGCCCGCGACACGAAGCTCGGCCGCGACGTCGCGCTGAAGGTCCTCCCCGACCGCTTCTCGGGCGACCCCCGCATGCTCGCCCGCTTCGAGAGCGAGGCGAAGGCGGTCGCCGCCCTTTCGCACCCGAACATCCTCGCCCTCTTCGACGTCGGCGAAGAGAACGGCGTCCCCTTCGCCGTTGCCGAGCTCCTCGAGGGGGAGACGCTCCGCGCGCTCCTCCTGCGCGGCCCCGTTCCCGTGAGGCGCGCCCTCGAGATCACCTGCGCGGTGGCCGAGGGGCTCGCCGCCGCCCACGCGAAAGGGATCGTCCACAGGGACGTCAAGCCCGAGAACGTCTTCCTCACGAAGGACGGACACGCCAAGGTCCTCGACTTCGGCCTGGCGCAGCACGACACCGCGTTCGACAGCGAGGACGACAGCCGCTCCCCCGCGCTCTTCGTGATCACGGAGGTTGGCGCCGTCGTCGGCACCGTCGCCTACATGTCGCCCGAGCAGGCCCGCGGTCTGCCCGTGGATCACCGGTCGGACCAGTTCAGCCTCGGGGCGGTCCTCTACGAGATGCTCTCGGGGAAGAGGGCCTTCCGCGCCGACACACCCGCCGACGTCCTGACGGCGATCATCCGCGACGAGCCGGAGCCAATCAACGACCTCAATCCCTCCGTCCCGGTCCCCGTCCGCCTCCTCCTCGAGCGCCTCCTCGCGAAGGACCCCGCCGAGCGCTGGGACTCGACCCGCGACCTCGCGCGCGACCTCGCGCTCTGGGGGCACCGGGGCGGGGAGAGGTCCTCGGCGACCGGAGCCGGCGCGGCCGGAGCGGCCGCGAGGACCCCGCCGACGCGCCGCCGGGCGCGCGTCCTCCTCGGCGCCGTCGTCGGCCTCGCCGTCGTCGCCGCCCTCGCCGGGGCCTTCTTCGCCGGATGGCGGCTCGGCGATCGGCCGACCCCCACGTTCTCGAAGCTCACCTTCTTCCCGGGCCAGGTCGGCACGGCCCGCTTCACCCCCGACGGGAGCGGTGTCGTCTACAGCCGACAATCCGGCACGGGGGAGTTCGGCCTCTATTCGACCCGGGTCGACGGCCCCGTCTCGTTCCCGCTCGAGCCGCGTCGCGCGACGTCCGTCGTCGGCGTCCACGCCGGCGAGATGGCGATCCTCGTGGGAGGCTCGCTCGCCCTCGTCCCGCTCGGGGGCGGCACGCCACGGGAGATCCTGAAGGGTGTCGTCGCGGCCGACTGGAGCCCCGACGGCGGATCTTTCGCCGTCGTCCGCGACAACGGCGCGACGCGCCGCCTCGAGTACCCCGCGGGGAAGTCGCTCTTCGAGACGGCGGGATCGGTCAGCGCCCTCCGGGTCTCTCCCGACGGGACGAGGGTCGCGTTCGGTCACTGGCCCAGGGGAGGGAGCTACGGTTCGACCGTGTGCGTCGCCGATGTCGGCGGCTCCGTCCGCGTCCTCTCGGACGGCTGGGACGGCGTCTGGGGAGTGGTCTGGTCGCCCTCGGGCAGGGAAGTCTGGTTCGGGGCCGGCAGGATCTGGGGCTGGTCCGAGCTGCACGCCGTCGACCTCGAAGGCCGCAGGCGCACCCTCCTGCCCACCCACGCTCTCTTCAGGATCAGGGACGTCCGGGGGGACGGGGCCGTCCTTCTCGTCGCAGGGTGGCTCAAGAACGAAAGCTGGGGGACGCCGCCGGGAGAGACCGAAGCGAGGAACGTCTCCTGGTTCGACGCGACGGGTGTCGCAGGGATCACGGCCGACGGCTCCGCCACGCTCCACTACGAGACGTCCCTCGGAGGCGGCGAGGGGGCTTCGGGCTACCTCCGCCGCTACGACGGGAGCACGCCGATCCGGCTCGGGAAGGGGGCGTTCCTCGGCCTCTCGCGAGACGGCGACCTCGCCCTCGCGCTGGACTCCGCAAACGGCCTCCAGCTCGTCCCGACCGGTCCCGGGGAGCGCAGGAGCTATCCGTGGGGAACGAGGGCGACGATCCGGTCGGCGCAGCTCTTCCCGGGGAACGCGCGCGCCCTCGTCCTCGCCGCCGAGCCGGGCCGGCCGCACCGCCTCTTCGTCCAGGACCTCACGGGCGGCCCCGCGAGGCCTCTCGGCCGAGAGGGGGTCGAAATCGCGCACCCGGGGAGGTCGGTCTCGCCGGACGGGCAGCTCGTCGCGGCCTTCCGCAGCACGGCCCCGTTCGAGCCTGTCTTCGTCGAGGTCGCCTCGGGGGCGATCCGCCCCATCCCGGGGCTCTCCCCCGGAGACAAGCCGCTCGCCTGGGACGCCGACGGCGCGTCGCTGTTCGTCCGCGCGTACCCCGACCGTTCCCCCGCCCAGCAGACGGTCTCCGGGACCATGATCATCGACCGCCTCGACCTGCGGACCGGCCGGAAGCGCACGTGGCGGGAGCTGAGAGCGCCGACGGGCGGACCGGGCCTGTCGTGGTTCGTCTACGACCCCGCGATCTCGGAAGACGGCCGCGCGACGTTCTACACGGTGATCCAGGGCGCGAGCGACCTCTACCTCGTGCAGGGGCTGAAGTAGCAGCCCGCGGCTCGTTCGGATGAACACCAGGCCGCCGGGGTAAGGTCTACTCTCTACACTCTGCGGGTGGACCGTTCGCCCTCCCTCGGGAGACGATCACCCGTGTTCGCCGCCGCCCTCGTCGCGGCCGCGGTCCCCTTGCTCATGCTGACCTCGCTCGTCCGCTCGATGATCTTCCCCGCCTCGCAGGCTACCTTCCCGGAGCCGCACGAGGACGAGGGATGGAGCGTCGTCCGCTACGAGACGTCCGACGGTGTGCGCCTTGCTGGGGCGTATTTCCCGCCGCCCGCAACCGATCGCCCCTTGGTCCTCTACTTCCACGGCAACGCCGAGGCGGCGGCCCACAACCTGCCCTTCGCCGACGCGCTCCGCCGCCGCGGCCTCGGCGTCTTCCTCGCCGAGTACCGCGGCTACGGCGGGCTCGGCGGCTCGCCCTCCGAGGAAGGGCTCTACGCAGACGGCGACGCGGCGCTCGCGGAGCTGGACCGCCTCGGCGTGCCGGCCGAACGCGTCGTCCTCGTGGGCCGCTCGCTCGGCTCGGGCGTCGCCGTCGAGCTCGCGACGCGGCATCGCGTCGCGGCGGTCGTCCTCGTCTCGGCCTACACGTCGATCGTCGACATGGGCCGCACGGTCGCCGGCCCGCTCGCACCGCTCTTCGTTCGCGACCGGTTCGACTCGCTCTCGAAGATCGGCCGCGTCTCCTCGCCCGTCGTCCTCGTCCACGGGACCCACGACGACGTCGTCCCGGTCTCGATGGCGCGCCGCCTTGCCGCCGCCCGGCCCGACGCGCGGTGGGTCGAGGTGCCGGAGGCGACGCACAACGACTTCCCGGGCCTCGCCGGGATCCTCGCCCGCGAGATCCACGCCCTCCCCGCAGGGTCGGCCCCGGCTTCGGAAGGCTCGTAGGGCGAGCGCCACCCCCTCGGGCGTCGCCGTTCGGGCCGTGCGCTCTGGCGAGTGGAGAGGGGGGCGCCGGGCTACCATCTCCCGCCATGGGCACGATGACGCCTCCTCCCGGTTCGCCGAACCCCTACGGCCCGCCGGCCGCAGCCCCGTCCGCCTCCTCCGGTCTGTCTCCGTGGCGAATCGCGCTCTTCGCCCTGGCGGCCATCGCGGCTCTCCTCTGGTTCCGTCGTCCGGAGTACCTCCCCGACCTCGCCCTCGCCTCGGCCACCGCCGAGGGGACCGCCTCGGAGATGTCCGCGTCCCCGGTCCACTGCACGGGCTCGGCGGGCTGCCTCGTCGTCTACCTCGCCCCGTGGTGCGGTCCCTGCCGCTCCTCGATCCCGGGTGACGTCGCGCTCGCCGACCACCTGCGGTCGAAGGGGTACGAGACCGTCTTCGTCGTCGGAATGGACAAGGAGCCCGCCTGCCTCGACATGACGCGGCAGATCGGTCGGCCGACGCTCCTCGATACCGACGGGAAGTGGGCGAAAGCCGCCGGCGTCCGGGGCGTACCGCACTTCCTCGTCACGGCGCCCTCCGGGAAGATCGTAAAGCGCCAGGCCGGGGCCTACCTCGCCCCGCCCGAGCAGGTTGCGCAGCTCCTCGGAATCTCGTGAGGGCGGCGCTGCCCGGGCGCGGGTAGACTTCTCACGTGCCCGCGCTCTCCACGAGGCTCACCGACCCGAACGCGATCCCCTACTTCCTCTGGGACGATCCCATGACCGTCTCGGAGCTCGAAGAGCGCCTGCGCAACGCATCGGAACCCGAGCAGCTGAGGCTTCTGGCCCTGATTCTCCGGGAGGCCCGGGACCCCGACGTCTGGCGGTTCATGACGCCCGAGGAGGTCGTCCGGCTGTGGCCCCGGCTCGCCGGGCGGCTCGGGCTCCGCCGGGGATTCTGGGAGTTCATCCTGGCACGCTGGAAGCGGCTCGGGCTCGTGAAGGCGTAGCCGTGCCAGGCCTGAGCAAGCTTCAGGAGGAGGTACTCCGCGGGTTCTTCAGGAAGACGCGCTCGTTCTTCCTGACGGGCGGCGCGGCGCTTGCCGCCTATCACCTCGGGCACCGGACGACCGACGACCTCGACCTCTTCACGCCGTCCGCGGATCTCGACGAGGGCGTCTCGGCGCTCCGCTCCGTGGCCGACGATCTGGGCGCCTCGCTTCAGGCCCTTCGGACCTCGCCCGACTTCCGCCGGTTCCTCCTCACCGTCGGCACCGAGAGCGTGGTCGTCGACCTCGTGCGCGACAGGGCACCCCAGATCCACGTCGAGAAGCTCGACCGGGACGGAGTCCTGGTCGACCCGCCCGCGGAGATCCTCGCGAACAAGCTCTGCACGCTCCTCTCCCGCGGCGAGGTCAGGGACCTCGTCGACGTCCTGTATCTGGAGCGGGCGGGCCTCCGCGTCGAGGACGCGCTCGCCCCTGCATCGACGAAAGACGGGGGGCTCACGCCCGCGCAGCTCGCCTGGGTTCTCTCTCAGATCACGGTCGGACCCGACGCCCGCATCCCGGCCGGGATCACCACGGACGAGCTCCGGAGCTTCCTCGAGGATCTGGTCACCCGTCTGACCCGGCTCGCCTGGCCCGCGACGTCTCCTTCGTGAAGGCGAGCCTCACACCCCTGTCCCTATAACATAAAACCAAGACCTGACCCCTAGTTGACGGGGTCGTCGTCGTTCGGCTCGAGGGTCGGGTCGGCGGCGAGGCGGGGACGGTCGGGGGGCGGGGAGAGAGCGGCGTCGACGGTCTCGTCGAGGACCCAGCGCTCGTAGAGGCTCGCGGGCAGCTCGCGCAGGAACTGGCTCGGCTCGGTGACGACGACGATGCCGTAGCGGTCGTAGGCCGAGAGGGGGTGGACGAGCGTCAGCTCGTCCTTCGCGCGGGTCGCCGCGACGTAGAAGAGGCGGCGCTCCTCCTCGAGCCCCTCGGGGGTCTTGCACGCGCGCAGGTTCGGGAAGCGGTCTTCCTGGAGCCCGATGACGAAGACGGCCTTCCACTCGAGCCCCTTGGCCTGGTGGACGGAGGAGAGGACGAGCCTTTCGTCGTCATCCTCCCCCGCGACGTTGTCCTCGCCCGCCGGGTCGCCGAAAAGGGTCACCTCCTCGAGGAACCGGCCGACGTCGTCGTAGGCGAGCGCGAACTGCGCGAGGGCCTCGAGGTCGTCGAGGCGCGCGGAGTGGTTCGGGAACTTCCCCTTCGCCACGTCGCCGTAGCCGCCGTCGTCGACGACGTAGCGGATCGCCTCGGCCGGCGAGGAGAAGTACGACGGCTTCTTCAGGGTCCGCATCGTCTCGCGGAAACGCAGGAGCCCCGCGCGCGCGCCGGGCGGCGCCTTCCCGAGCTCGAGGGCGAGGAAGGCGGCGAGCGGCTCGGGCGACTCGGAGACCGCCTCCCAGAGGACCGCCGCCGTCCGCTCCCCCACCTTCGGCAGGAGCTTCAGGGCGCGCTTGAACGACATCTCGTCCTTCGGGTTCACGAGGAGGCGCAGGTGCGCGAGGACGTCCTTGACGTGCGCCTGCTCGAAGAAGCGCAGGCCCGAGCGGACCTCGTAGGGGATGCCGCGCCGGGTCAGCTCGATCTGCAGCTCCAGCGCCTGGAAGTGCGCGCGGTAGAGGACGCCGATCTCGGACAGGGCGGTTCCCTCGTCGCGCAGCTCGAGGACCCGCTGCGCCACGAACTCGGCCTGCTGCGCCAGGTCCCGCGCGCCGACGACGGCCACGGGGACGCCCGGGTCGCGGGTCGCGACGAGCGTCTTCTCGTAGCGTCGGGAGTTGTGGGCGATGGAGGCGTCGGCGAGCCTCAGGATCTCGGGGGTCGAGCGGTAGTTCGTCTCGAGGCGGTAGATCGAGGCGCCCGGGTAGCGGTCGGGGAAGCCGAGGAGGGCCTCGGCATCGGCCCCCCGGAAGGAGTAGATCGACTGGGCGTCGTCGCCGACGACCATGACGTTCCTCTGTTCCGAGTCCCGGGCGAGGAGGTCGACGATCTCGGACTGGAGGCGGTTCACGTCCTGGAACTCGTCGACGAGGACCGACCGGAACCGGTACGCGAGCGCCTTCCTCACTTCCGGGTGGGTCTCGAGGAGACGCCGCCAGTTCAGGAGGAGGTCGTCGTAGTCCATCGCGTTCGCGAGGACCTTCCGCTCGAGGTAGCGGCGAATCACGGCCTTCACCGGCTCGAGCTGCGAGAGGAGGTGCGGGTAGTCGCGCCCGATCACCGCGTCGACCTTCAGCCCGGTGTTCGCGGCGAAGGAGACGATCGCCCGGAGGAGGTCCCCCTTCGGGAACCGCCGCTCCGTCACCGGGATCCCGAGGTCGGACGTCGCCGACTCGAGGAGGTCCTTGCTGTCCTCGGAGTCGAGGATCGAGAAGTTGGGCCGGTAGCCGAGGAGCTCGGCGTGGGGGCGAAGAAGCCGGGCGCCGACGGAGTGGAAGGTCCCGGCCGTCATCCGGGTCATTTCCGCCCCCAGGAGGCGCTCGACGCGGCGGGTCATCTCCTTCGCCGCCCGGTTCGTGAAGGTGAGGAGGAGGAGCGCCTCGGGTGCCGTCCCGTCCTCGACGAGGCGCGAGACGCGGTAGACGAGGGTGCGGGTCTTGCCGGACCCGGCCCCGGCCACGACGACCGTGGGCCCGTCGGGGGCGAAGACGACGGCCTGCTGCTCGGGGTTCAGCTCCCGGTGGTAGTCGATCCGGTAGCTCTTCGCCGGCGCCGCCTTCCGGAGGACGTAGCGTTTCGGGGCGGGGGGCGGGGGCTCGGCCGGCATCGGCCCGGAGTATCTCGCGAGCCGGGCGCCCGCGGCCGGCGCCCGCGGCCGCCCTTCTCCGGCCGTCCGGCTCCCGGCGATTCTGGTAGCGTTGCCGCATGAGCAAGTCGATTCCCGAGCCGCTGTGGGAGCTCCTGCCCCTCCTCTTCCGGCCCCACCCGTGGCACGGCATCTCGGTCGGCGACGAGGCCCCCGACAAGGTCACGGCCTACATCGAGATCGTTCCGACCGACCCCGTCAAGTACGAGCTCGACAAGACGACCGGCTACCTGAAGATCGACCGCCCCCAGAAGTTCTCGAACGTCTACCCCTCCCTCTACGGTTTCATCCCCCAGACGTTCTGCGGCGAGGAAAACGCCGAGTTCTGCGCCCAGAGGGTGAAGCGCCAGGGAATCGTCGGCGACGGGGACCCGCTCGACGTCTGCGTCCTCTCCGAAAAGGACATCTCCCACGGCGACGTCCTCATGGACGTGATCCCCATCGGGGGCCTCCGGATGATCGACAACCTGGAGGCGGACGACAAGATCGTCGCCGTCCTCGAGGGGGACGCCGTCTTCGGCCAGCTGCGCGAGATCTACCAGCTCCCGCCGGCCCTCGTCGACCGGCTCAGGCACTACTTCCTCACGTACAAGCAGTCGCCCGACTCGCTGCAGCCGCACAAGGTGGAGATCACGCACGTCTACGGGCGCGAGGAGGCGCACGAGGTGATCCGCCGCAGCCGCGCCGACTACGACAAGAAGTACGGGAAGCTGCGCGAGCTGCTGACCGCGGCCCTGAAGGCCTGAGGGGCGCCCGCCCGCGATGCCGATCGACCCCGCCCGGCTGCAGGAGGCGCTCGGGGAGCGCTACCGGATCGAGCGGGAGCTCGGGCGCGGCGGCTTCGCAACGGTCTTCCGCGTCTGGAACCCGCGGCTCGAGCGGGCCGAGGCGCTGAAGGTCCTCGCGCCGGGCCACGAGGCCGACGAGGACTTCCCGCGCCGCTTCACGCAGGAGGTGAGGCTCGCCGCCGCCCTCGAGCACCGGTCGATCGTCAAGGTCTACGACTTCGGGCAGGCCGGCGACCTCTACTGGTACTCCATGCAGCTCGTCGACGGGCAGACGCTCTCGGCCGAGCTCCGCGAGAAGGGGCCGATGCGCGAGCGGGACCTCGCCCGCATCGCGATCCCGCTCCTCGACGCGCTCGACTACAGCCACGCCCGCGGGATCGTCCACCGGGACATCAAGCCCGAGAACGTCATCCTGGACGCCGGCCGGCAGCCGTTCCTGATGGACTTCGGCATCGCGAAGTCGGCCGGGTCGCTCGTGAAGACCCAGACCGGCTTCCTCCTCGGCACGCCCGCCTACGTCGCGCCAGAGCAGGCGCAGGGCAAGCCGCTCGACGGCCGGGCCGATCTCTATGCCCTCGGGGTGACGCTCTACCGGGTCGCGTCGGGCCGCTACCCGTTCGAGGCCCAGGACCCGCTCCAGGCCGTCATCCTGAGGCTCACGCAGCCGCCCCGGCCTCTCTCCGAGGCGCGTCCGGGCGTCGACCCGGATTTCGCCTCCATCGTCATGCGCGCGCTCGAGCGCCAGACGTCGCGGCGCTGGGAGTCGGCTCGCGCGATGCGAGGCGCCCTCGCGGCCTGGCTCTCCGGCAAGCCGGCCGAGGCGGAGCAGACGCGCGTCCTCGACCTCGAGGAGGCGGCCGCGGCGCAGCGGGAGCCGCTCGAGCTGCCGCCCGACGCGACGGTCCTCGGGCCGGCCACCGGCGAGGCCCCGGCCGCCGCCGAGGGGCCGACTCTCGTCCGTCCGGGCCCGCCCGCGCGGCCGGCCATCACGTCGGCGCTCGGCGCTCCGTCCGGCCGCGCCCGAATCGTCCCGTTCGCCGCGGGCATCCTCCTCGTCCTCGTCCTCGTCAGCGGGACCGGCCTCCTCCTCCTCCGCAAGGAGCCCTCCTCCGGCGTCGCGCCGGCGGACGTCCCGTCGGGAGCGCGACCGGCCGCGACGGCCGCCCCCACGCCGCCGGCCGCGCTCCCGACGGCGGAGCCGGTGCCTCCGACGGCCGTTCCCGCCAGCTCTCCGGCGTCCGACCCGGAGCCGAGCCCGACGCCCCTGCGCATCCTCCGCCCGACCCGCGCTCCCGAGCCGCCGCCCGTCGTCCCCAGGCCCGTCACCGGCCCCGAGCGCCTGACGCCCGACCCTCCCTTCGCGGGCGCCCCGCCCGCGGGCTGCTCCGGCGCGTCCGTCGCCGTCGGCTTCGCCGTCGACGCCGAGGGGAACGTCGTGTCCCCCCGTCTCTTCCCCTCCGGGGCGGCTCCCGAGTGCGGGCGGTTCGTCCTGGAGGCGCTCCCGCGCTGGAAGTGGCGCCCCGCGGTTGACGCCCAGGGGTCTCCCGTCCTCTCGGCGCGCCTCCTCGTCTCGGTGCAGCTCCCCTGACGGCGACCGGCTATCATCCGCGCACCTGACCGAAGGGGGACAGCATGAGATTCCCGGCCCGGGCGTTCGCCCTCGTCGTCGCCGCCGCCGCACTCGCGTCCGGTTGCGGTCCGAAAGTCGAGCTCAGGATGGCCGTCGAGGTCGTCTCCGACCCGGGCGCCGCGACGGTGACCTTCAAGGGGAAGGAGGTCGGGGCGACGCCGGCCACCCTCGAGGTGAAGACCTACGACGAGCTGATGTCGATCGTCGCGACGAAGGAAGGCGCGCCCGTTTCCGAGAAGCGCGTGAGGATCCTCGCCCCCGACAAGGCCCAGCTCGTCTTCCGCTTCGGCGCCGACGCCTCCGCCGTCGCCCGAAAGCTCGGCCTGACGAACGTCCTCGTCTTCGACTACTCGGAGAAGGTCTCCTTCGACAGCGGCCGGAGCGAGCTGAAGCCGGACGGGCTCCCGATCCTCAACAAGCAGGCCGAGATCCTGACGGGGTACTTCCCGAACGTCGACGTCTACGTCTGCGGCCACACCGACTCGACCGGCGGCGACGACCTGAACCTCGCGCTCTCTCTCGACCGGGCGCGCGTCGTCTCCGACTACCTCGTCGCCCGCGGCGTCCCGAAGGAACGGCTCAGGGTCCAGGGCTTCGGGAAGGAGTACCCGAACGACTCGAACGAGACGCCCGCCGGGCGCGCAAACAACCGGCGGACGGAGCTCATCCTGCCGCAGTAGGCCCCGGCGGAAGGGCGCGTGGAGAGGCCGGGAGGCCCCTCCGCGCCCTCCCGCGAGGGCGGGCGTCGCTCTTCCCCGTCAGGGGACGTGCCCGGCGAACTCCGCGGCGACCATCTGGGAGACGGCGCCGAGCGCCTCGTCGAGCGTCGCCCCCGTCGCCTCCTCGTAGTCCTCGCCCCGCTTGACCTCGGCCCGCCAGGTGAGGCCCCAGCGGACGGCCCAGCCGTCCTTCTCGAGGTCGTGCACCTTCGCGAGCCAGTCGCGCCCCTGCGACACGCGGAGCGCCGTGAGCGCCTGGAAGACCGCCTTCAGGAGCTCCAGGTCGTCCCCCTTCGGGTCCAGCCCCTCGGGAATGGGAACCTCGAGGATCCGTCTCGCCTGCATCGTCGCCTCCTCTCGCGGGTCGTCAGAGCCCGCCGCGGGCCAGGAGCTCCGCCTTCGTCCTTCCGAGGACGTCGTGCTTCCTCCCCACCTTCACGAATGCCTCGAGGGCCCTCTCGAGGTGCTCCCGCGTGTGGGCCGCCGAGAGCTGCGTCCGGATGCGCGCCTGCCCCTTCGCCACGACCGGGAAGAAGAAGCCGACGACGTAGACCCCCTCGGCGAAGAGGTCGCGCGCGACCTCCTGGGCGAGCTTCGCGTCGTAGAGCATCACCGGGACGATGGGGCTCTCGCCCGCCTTCACGTCGAACCCCGCCTCGACGAGCCCCTTCCGCCAGAACCGCGTGTTCTCCTCGAGCCGGTCGCGCCGCTCGGTCGTCTCCGAGACGAGGTCGAGGACCTCGAGCGTCCCCGAGACGATGACGGAGGCGAGCGTGTTCGAGAAGAGGTACGGCCGCGCCCGCTGGCGGCACATGTCGACGAGCTCCCTCCGGCCGCTGACGCAGCCCCCCGAGGCGCCGCCGAGCGCCTTGCCGAACGTCGTCGTCATCAGGTCGACCCGGCCGAGGACGCCGAAGTGCTCGGGCGTCCCGCGCCCCGTCTTCCCGATGAACCCGGAGGCGTGCGAGTCGTCGACGAACGTGAGTGCCCCGTGCTTCTCCGCGAGCGCGACGATCTCGTCGAGTTTCGCGAGGTCGCCGTCCATCGAGAAGACGCCGTCGGTGATGACGACCCGGAAGCGCTTGTCGGCGTGCTCGAGGAGCTTCTCCTCGAGGTGTCCCAGGTCGGAGTGCTTGTAGGTGTCGGTCGTCGCCTTGCAGAGCCGCATCCCGTCCACGATGGAAGCGTGGACGAGGCGGTCGGCGATCAGGACGTCCTTCTCGCCGAAGAGCGCCTCGAAGACGGCGGCGTTCGCGTCGAGGCAGGAGGAGAAGAGGATCGTCTCCTCCGTCCCGAGGAACTCCGTGAGGCGGCGCTCCAGCTCGCGGTGGACGTCCTGCGTCCCGCAGATGAAGCGGACGGAGGACATCCCGTAGCCGCGGCGGTCGAGGCCCGCGTGGGCGGCCGCCACGACGCGCGGGTGCGAGGAGAGGCCGAGGTAGTTGTTCGCGCAGAGGTTGAGGACCTTCTTCGGCTCCGCCCCCGCGGGAAACTCGACCTCGATCTCGGCCCCCTGCGGGTCGTGGATGAAGCGCTCCTCCTTCCAGAGCCCGGCGGCGCGGATGGCGTCGAGCTCGGCGCGATAGACGTCGCGGAAGGAGGCGACCGCGGGCGGGGCGGACGCGACGGCGGCGTCCACGGTCAGGCCCTCACCGCCGAGAGGCGCTCGACGAGGGCGGCGATCGACTCGACGGTGTCGAAGGCCTCCGGCGAGGCGTCGGCGTCGGGGATCTTCAGGTCGCACCTGCGCTCGAGGAAGCGCTTGAGCGAGACCATCGAGAAGGAGTCGACGATGCCGCCCGAGATGAGGCGGGTCGTGAAGGTCAGCTCGCGGTCGTCCCCCTCCTCGAGGTACTCGCGGCGGACGTAGTCGAGGATGGCCTGGCGAAGGTCGTCCATGTTCAGTCCTCCATCAGCGTCGAGACGTCGCCGAGCGGCTCGCCGAACTCCTGCGCCCGCAGGACCCGCCGGACGATCTTCCCGCTCCGCGTCCTCGGGAGCGACGGGACGAAGGCGATCTCCTGCGGCATGGCGATGGGCGAGAGGCGCTTGCGGACGAAGTTCATGATCTCGAGCTCGAGGTCGGGCGAGCCCTCGAACCCCGGCTTGAGCGTGACGAACGCCTTGACGACCTCCATGTTCACCGGGTCGGGCTTCGCCACGGCGGCCGACTCGGCGACCGCGGGGTGCTCGAGGAGGGCCGACTCGATCTCGAACGGCCCCACGAGGTGCCCGCCGGTGTTGATCACGTCGTCGTCGCGGCCGACGAACCAGAAGTAGCCGTCGGCGTCGACGGTCCCGCGATCTCCCGTGAGGTACCAGCCGTTCGCGAACTTCTTCGCGTAACCCGCGGGGTTGCCCCGGTACTCTCGGATCATCGAGGGCCAGCCCGGCACGAGGCCGATCATCCCGACGCGCCCCGCCTCGGCGATCGGCTCGTACGTCTTCAGGTCGAGGATCGCCGCGGTGATGCCGGGGAAGGGCTTGCCCATCGAGCCCGCCTTGACCGGCATCCCGGGGTAGTTCGAGACGACGATGCAGCCGGTCTCGGTCTGCCAGAAGGTGTCGTGGAACGGAAGACCGAACGCCTCGCGCGACCAGTGGACGGCCTCGGGGTTCAGCGGCTCGCCGACGCTCGCGAGGTGCCGGAGCGCCGAGAGGTCGTGCCGCTTCACCACGTCGAGCCCCTCCTTCATCAGGAGGCGGATCGCGGTCGGCGCCGAGTACCAGACGGTGACCCTTCGCTTCTCCAGGAACGAGTACCACCGCTCGGCGCCGAACCCGGCGTCGAGGACGACCTGGGTGACGCCGCAGGCCCAGGGGCCGATGATCCCGTACGAGGTCCCCGTCACCCAGCCCGGGTCGGCGTTGCACCAGTAGACGTCGTCGTCCGAGAGGTCGAGGGCCCACCGCGTCGTCAGGTACTGCGACACGAGCGAGCGGTGGACGTGCTGCGCCCCCTTCGGCTGCCCCGTCGTCCCGGAGGTGTAGTGGAGGACCGAAGGCGACTCCGGCCCCGCGGGGAAGACGTCGAACGCCTCGACGCGCGGCAGGCCGTCGAGGTCGAGGGCGACCTCCCCGTCCCCCAGCTTCGCCTCGCCCGCGTCCACGACGACGACGAGCCTGAGGTCGGGGAGCAGCGCCCGCGCGCGCCTCACCTTCGGCAGGTGCTTTCGCTGGGTCAGGATGCAGCAGGTCCCGGCGTCGAGGAGGCGGGTCGCGAGCGACTCTTCGCCGAACGCCGAGAAGAGCGGCTGGACGACCGCGCCGAGCTTCAGGATGCCGACGAACGCGAGGTAGAGCTCGGGGACGCGGTCCATGAAGAGGCAGACCCGCTCTCCCGGCCCGACGCCTCTCGCGGCCAGCCACGCCGCGACCGTGTTCGAGAGGACCCGAAGGTCGTCGAAGGTGTAGAGCCTCTCCTGCCCGTCGGACCCTTCCCAGGCGAGGGCGGGCTTCGTCCCCTTTCCGAGCCGGCAGATCCGGTCGGAGAGGTTCCAGCCGATGTTCACCGGGTCGCCTCGCCCCCACCCGAGCTCGCGCTCGGCGATCGACCAGTCGAAGCCCTCGCGGGCCTTCTCCCAGGAGCCGATGTTCGGCGGGCGGGCCACGCCGGCCGGCGGCGCTTCGAGCAGCGCTCCTCCCGTCGTCACTCCGTCTTTCATCCGTCCCTCCTCTCCTCCGTACCCGTTTCGCGCTCGAGGACGACGCTCGCCGAGGCGAGCGCCGCGGTGTGCGACAGCGACACGAACGCCGCGGTGACGCCGAGCCGGTCCGCCGCGCGCCGCGCCGCGCCCGCGAGGACGAGGCGAGGCCGCCCGGCCTCGCCCCTCCGGACCTCGACGTCCCGGAGCGAGACGGCCTCCGGCCCGCTCCCCACCGCCTTCCAGAAGGCCTCCTTTGCGGCGAAGCGGGCGGCGAAATGCCGCGCGGGGTGTGCCATCCCTTCGCAGTACGCCGTTTCGCCCGGGCTGAAGACGTCGTCCCGAAACCCCGCCCCGTCGCGCGCCAGCTCCCGCGCCATGCGCCCGACGTCGAGGAGATCGATTCCGATCCCGACGATCAAGTCCGCCTCCCGTGGAGACAGCGTCTCCGTCCTGAACGACGGAGACGAACTCCGCACCCTCCGGTTACAGGGAAAGGTGGTGCTGCATCGCAGAAGTGTCAAGGAAACGGAGGCGGGAACCTCACTTCTTCAGTCTTCTTCGCGAAAGGCCTCGCGCACCGCGCCCCAGGCGGGCGAGCCGGGAGTGACCAGCTCGAAGTGCCCGGCTGAGGGGACCTCGACGAGGGAGACCGCGTCGCCGGCCGCGCGGGCCTTCCTCTCGTACTCCCGCACGGTCCGGATCGGGACGATGGTGTCTCGCGTCCCCGCCACGAGGCGCTGCGGCACGCCGAGCGGGAGGCGCGCCGCCGGGGACGCCGAGCGAAGGCGCACCTCGCGCAGCGAGGTGGGACCGAGAAGCCCGTCGAGAGCCCCGGCGCACGGCGTTCCCGGGACGTCCAGGAGGTCGGCGTACGGGGCGAGGGCGACGACGCGCGACGGGCGGACGCGGACCGGCGTCCTGAGCGGGTCGTCGGGAGGGAGCCCCGCCCTCGCCGCGAGCCAGAGCGCGAGATGCGCCCCCGCCGAGTGCCCCGCGACGGTCACGCGCTGGCGCGACACGGGGGCCCGCAGCGCGAGCTCGTCGACGAAGTCGAGGGCCGCGGCCGCGTCGAGGAAGGTGCCGGGCCAGCCGCCCCCCTCCTCACCGACCCGCGTGTACTCCACGCTAAGGACGGCGAGACCCGTTTCGTCGGAGAGCGCCCGGCAGAAGCCACCGACGGGCTCCAGGCCGTACTGCGACATCCAGCAGCCGCCGTGGAAGAAGACGACCAGGCGGTACGGCCGGACGCCCTTCGGGAGGTAGAGGTCCGCGAAGCGGGAGGGGCCGGCGCCGTACTCGAACCGCTGGTCGGCCGGAACGGGCCCCCGGGCGACGTAGTCCTTCGTCCCGAGGAGGGCGGGCCCGGCCGGCGAAGGCGCGTCGCCCCCGAGGGCGGCGGCGCCCGCGACAGCGAGCGCCGAGAGCGTGAGCGTCGTGGCGAGGTGGCGTTTCATGCCGGCGTCTCCCGTCGCGAAGAGCTTCGCACGGGAGACGCCGTGGGGCGACCGCCGGGGACTTCCCCTACTTCCCGGTCTCGGCGCGCTTCTCCTGGATCACCATGACCTTCACCTTCTCGCCGTCGCCCTCGTCCTTCGCGACCCAGGTCATCGGCATCGCGCCCGGCGCGAAGACGACCCCCTCGTCGAGCATCTCCTGGAGGACCTGCTCCACGGCGTCTCGGGTCCTCCGGTCGAGGCTCTCGAGGCTCTTCGGCGCGGCCTTCGCGAGGACGTCGGCGGCGCTCGCCTTCGGGCCGTCCTCGCCGGTCCGGTAGACGTAAGCGTGCTTCTTGACGACGACCTTCTTCCCGTCGTCGCCTGTGAAGAGCATGTTCGTCTCGCCGCCGTCGCCGGTCCGGATCACGTGGACTTCCTTACCGCCCGGCAGGAGGACGTGGGGCCCCTCCCCGTCGATCGCGGTCTTCACCTTGATCTCGCGGTCGCCCGTCTTCACCGTGTAGCCGTCTTCGGTCCGGGTGACGGTGACGGGCTTGCCGGACTCGGACGTCAGCGACTTCGTCTCGCCCGGCTTCATCGGCTCGAGCTTCAGGACAGTCGCCTCCCTGTCCTTCGAGGTCGAGATCGTGATCGTCGTTTCCTCCTGCTCCTCTCCCGCCTGCGCTTCCCGGGCGAACGGGAGGAGCGGGGCGGCGAGGGTCAGGACGGCGCCGAACGTCAGGGCGCCGAGGGCGGCACGGGGAACGATGCGGGAGAGACTCATCGGGAACCTCCGTTCGAGGTCTTCCGGCTCTGGCCGGGACCGTCCTCTCCTGCGCAAGCGCCGGGCCAGCCGGGGGCCGCCCGAAACCGCCCGCGAGGTCCCGAAATGGGGAACCCGGTCCCGAAACCGGGCTACTCCCCGGCCGGAGCCAGGCCGAACTTCTCGAGGCGGTAGAGGAGGGCCTTGTAGGGGAGGTCGAGGAGGCGCGCCGCGCGGGCGCGATTTCCTCCGGAGAGCTCGAGCGCCTGCCGGAGGGCCTCCTTCTCGTGCTCCTCCCAGGAGAGCCCGCCCGGGGGGAGCCTCCAGCCCGCGTCGACCGTCGGCCTGCCGGCGACCGGCCCGGGAAGGTCTCCCGCCGAGACCCGGCCCCCCTCGGAGAGGAGGACGAGCCGCTCGACGACGTTCGCCAGCTCGCGGACGTTTCCGGGCCACGAGTGCTCGACGAGACGCGCCAGGAGCGCCGCGGGGAACGGCTCGACCCGGATGCCGTAGCGCCGCTCGGTGCGCGCGACGAAGTGCCGGACGAGGAGAGGGACGTCCTCCCGGCGCTCGCGGAGCGGCGGCAGGGTCACCGAGACGACGTTCAGGCGATAGTAGAGGTCCTCGCGGAAGCGTCCCGCGGCGACCTCCTGCCCGAGATCCCGGTTCGTGGCGGCCAGGATCCTCGCGTCCGTCGTGATCTCCGACGACCCGCCGATCCGCGTGACGACACCCTCCTGCAGCGCGCGCAGGAGCTTGGGCTGGAGCGGCAGCGGCAGCTCTCCGACCTCGTCGAGGAAGAGCGTCCCGCCCGTCGCCTGCTCGAGCTTCCCCTTGCGCGTCCGGTCGGCGCCCGTGAAGGACCCCTTCTCGCTGCCGAAGAACTCGGCCTCGACGAGGGTCTCGGGAATCGCCGCCGCGTTCACGGCCACGAAGGCGCCCGCCCGGCGCCGCGACAGGGCGTGGAGAGCGCGCGCGACGAGCTCCTTCCCCGTGCCGCTCTCCCCCGTCAGGAGGATCGTCGCGTCGGTCCCGGCGAGCTTCTCGACCTGCCGGTAGAGCCTCTCCATCGAGGGGCTCTTCCCGACGAGGTCGACGAGGCGGTCGCGGTCCCGCACCTCTTCCGAGAGGCGCCGGTTCTCGTCAGCGAGCCTCCGGGAGCGCAACGTCCTTTCGACGGCGAGGAGGAGCGCGGCGCGTTCGAACGGCTTGGTCAGGTAGTCGTCGGCTCCGGCCCTGACGGCGGCCACGGCGTGGGCGATCGTCCCGTACGCCGTCGCCATCACGAAGCCCGTCTCCGGGAAACGCGCCCTCACCTCGGCGAGAAGCTCCATCCCGTCGCGCCCCGGGAGTTTCCAGTCGGAGAGGACGAGGTCGACGGGGGCCGAGGCGAGGTCCGCGAGCGCGGCGTCGACGGAGCCCGCCTCCGCGACGAGGTATCCCTCTCCGCGAAGGATCCCCGCGACGAGCTTCCGCTGGTCGACCTCGTCCTCCACGAGGAGGAGGCGGGCCTCAGGCACTTCGGCCTCCTGCCCGCGGACCGAGCGTCAGGACGGCCCGCGTGCCCCGCGCGGGGCGCTCCTCGAGGACGAGGCTCCCGCCGTAGCGCGTCGTGGCGATCCGGTGGGCGAGGAAGAGGCCCATCCCCGATCCGCTCGGCTTCGTCGTGACGTGGGGCGTGAAAAGGCGCGCCCGGACGTCGCCGGGGATTCCCGGCCCCTCGTCCTCGACCGCCACGCGGGCGTCCCCGTCGGTGTCGGACCCTACGCTCACGACGACCTCGCCGCCCTCGGGACTCGCCTCGACGGCGTTGACGACGAGGGCGTGGAGGGCGGCCTTCACCTCGGGGGCGACGGCGGCGAGGCGCGGCCGCCCCTCCCCCTCCGCGACCCGGACCCGCACGCGCCCTCGCGCCTCCTGGAGGGCCGCAAGGGCGACGTCTTCGGCAAGCGACCTCACGTCCACCTCCTCCTCGGCCCCGCCGCCCGCGGCGAGCGCGAGGAAGGAGCGGATCGTCCCGTCGACCCCAGCGATCTGGCGGCGCGCCGCGGCGGCCACGGCCGCGGCCCCGGCGTCGTCGGGGAGGCGCGAGGCGAGCTCCTCGACGGAGAGCCCGACGGCGTGGAGCGGGTTGCGCAGGGCGTGCGCCATGCCGCGAGCGACCTCGCCCATCTCCCCGAGGTGCTCGCGCTCCTTCAGCGCGAGGGCTTCCTTCTCGAGCGCCTCGAGGCGGGACGACATCTGGTTGAAGGCGGCGATCGCCTCCCCTACTTCGCCTCCCTCCCGCGCCGCCACCTGCGCGCCGAAGGCGCCCTCTCCCACCGTCCGTGCTGCCCGCGAGAGCTCGACGAGGGGGCGCGTGACACGGTGCGCGACGAACGCGGCCGCGAGGAGGCCCACGGCGACGATCCCGAGGGACCCGAGGACGAGGCGGGTCCGGAAGCGGGCCACCGCGTCCTTCACGCCGCCTCCGGGAATCGCGATCCGCGCCTTCTCGTCGGGCCCTTCGACGAAGAGGAAGCCTGTCTCCCCGTTCGTCGTCCAGGTCTTCGTCGAGTGCGTCGTCCCGCCGTCATCGGTCCTGACCGTCGTGACGACGAAGCGCCTCGGTTCCGCCGCCTCTGCCGGAACCCCGGCAACCCCTGCTCCCGGGGCCTTCTCTCCGACCGGCTCGGCGGGCCGGGGCGGGCGTGGCAGGGAAACGACGCCGGGCTCTTCGTGGAGCACGACCCGCCTCTCCCCCTCGACGGCGGAGGGGAGGGCGATGACCTTCTCCCGCCCCTGCTGAATGACCCGGACGATGTCCTTCCCCACCGAGGTCGCCACGGCGCTGACCTCGACCCGCAGCTCCCTCGTGAGGGTCTCCACGAGGAGCCACTCGGCCCCGACCATCAGGGCAAGGAGGCCTCCCATGAGGGCGAAGAGCTTCACGCGGAGCGTCATCGAGGCCTCGAACATACAAGGTCCGTGCCGTGGCCGTCAGTCGGCTCCCCGGTCCGGCAGGGACGGGGCTAAGATCCCCCGCGGGGGTTTCGATGGGAGACCGAGCCGGGATTCGGGGTCTGGCAGGGCTTTCGCCCCGGGTCGTGGCCCTGGCGCTGGGCCTCGCGGCGACGGCCTGCCCGGACCGGCCTACGTTCCCGGCGACGGCCCCGTCCGGCACGCCGCGACCGCTCGGCAGCGCCGGCGCCCTGGAGCTCTTCCCCGCCCTCTCGCCCGCAGGGAACGACCTCGCCACCTCGGTGATGACGAGCGGGAAGCTCGAGATCCTCATTCGGCCGCTCTCGGGCGGGCCCGGGCGTCCCTTGACGCGAGACGGCAAGAACAATGTCCAGCCGGCCTGGTCGCCCGACGGCGACTTCATCGCCTACCACTCCAAGGACCGCGGCGGCCTCTGGGTCGTCCCGTCGGAAGGGGGAAAGAGCCGCCTTCTCGCGAGCTTTGGATCGCGCCCCGCGTTCTCGCCCGACGGGAAACGGGTCGCTTTCCAATCGACGCCCCTCACGGACGTGGCTGCGACCTCGGCGCCCGGGCTCTCTCCCTCGACGATCTGGATCGTCGGGACGGAAGGCGGGGCCGCGCTCAGCGTGACGACGGCCGGGAACCCGAAGGGCGGGCACGGGGCACCCACCTGGTCTCCCGACGGCTCCCGCCTCTATTTCGTCACGTCCGAACCGCGCCTCTCGCAGGCGGAGATCTGGTCGGTGAAGCCGGACGGAAGCGACCTCGTGAGGCTCCACGCCGGGACGCGCCTCTACGAGCCTCGGGTCTCGCCCGACGGGAAGGCGCTCTGGTTCGGCGGGTCGGCGGAGCAGGGGGGGCACGCCCTTTATCGGCTGCCTCTCGGCGACTCCGGGCGCGCCGCGACGGGTCCCGCCGAAGCCGTCACGACCGTCCAGGCCGAGGTTCCGCGCAACCCCACGTTCTCGGCCGACGGACGGAAGGTGGCATGGTGCGAGCTCACGACGACCGCGGCCATCTGGAGCCTCCCCGTGGACGCGGCCTCCGGCCTTCCGGGCGGCCCCCCGTCGCCGCTCACCGCGGGCGACGGCCGCGCCACCTGGCCGGTCTTCTCTCCGGACGGGGAGACCATCGCGTTCGGCTGGATTCCGCCGGGCGGGTCCAACGACGTGTGGCTCATGGACGCCGACGGAGGCCGGCAACGCCCGGTCATCGAGGGCCCGGACGTGACGTACGGCAACGACTTCTTCCCGGACGGAAAGCGGCTCCTCTGCTTCTCCGACCGGGACGGGAGCTTCGCCGCCTACGAATTCGAGATCGCCACGCGGGCCTTCCGGAGGATTCCCGTCGACCTGTCCGAGGCGATCTCTCTGCGCCTTTCCCCCGACGGCAAGCGGATCGCCTACCACAGCAAGCGAGAGAGCATCACGCTCAACACGTGGATCGCGGACCTGACGACCCAGACCCAGCAGAAGCTGACGTTCGACCGGGAGTTCGTCGGCTACCCCTGCTGGTCGCCCGACGGCAGCGAGCTCGCGCTGGAGGTGCGGCGGGGAGACGACATCTACATCGGCGTCATGCCCGCCGCGGGCGGGACCCCGGAGCTGCTCAACCAGAAGAGAGGGCTCTCCTGGGCCTTCAGCTACTCCCCCGAAGGCCGGCGGATCGCGTTCGCCGGCTACCGTGACGACACCTGGAACCTCTGGTGGATCGACCGGGCGTCGCGCGAGGAAAGGAAGCTCACCGAGAACTCGCGGCTCGATGTCTACATCCGCTTCCCGTCCTGGTCGCCGAAGGGCGACCGGATCGTCTACGAGCAGGCCGAGACGCGCGGGCAGGTCGTCGTCCTCGACGGCTCGCAGGGGCCGGACCCGGCGCCCTGACGCCGTCCCCCCGGAGACGTGAAGATCGAGCTCTTCCGCAGGCGGTTCTTCGAGCTCGTACCGCGCTACGAGTACGCGGGCACGCTCGGCCACGGCGGAATCGGAGTGGTCTTTAAGGCGTTCGACCGCGACCTGGAGGAGACCGTCGCCCTTAAGGTCCTCTCCCCGAACCTCGGCCGCGACGAGAACGCGCTCCTCGCGCGCTTCAAGCGCGAGGTCGCCCTGAACCGCCGGATCAAGCACCCGAACGTCGCCCGGATGTTCGACTACGGGATCGCCGGCGACTACCCCTACATCTCGATGGAGCTGATCGACGGGGAGGACCTCTGGACCCTCGTCGGGAAGCGGAGGCGCTTCCCGGCGGCCGAGGCGGTGCCGATCGTGCGGCAGATCGCGCGCGGAGCCGCCGCCATCCACCGGCTCGGGATCCTCCACCGTGACCTGAAATCGCAGAACGTCATCGTCGACAGGCACGGGGCCGCGGTCATCCTCGACTTCGGGCTCGCGCGCGGCTCCTTCGACCCGGGGCTCACGATGGCCTCCGTCCTGCTCGGAACGCCGCAGTACATGGCGCCCGAGCAGGCCCTGGGCGGCGATCTCGACGCGCGCGCCGACCTCTACTCCATCGGCGTCATCGCCTGGGAGATGCTCGCCGGGCGGACTCCCTTCCAGGGCGAGTCGCCCGTCGCGACGGCGATGATGCACGTGCACGACCCGCTTCCCGACATCCGGGAGATCGTCCCCACGATCCCGGCCGACCTGTTCGGGGTCCTTACGCGGGTCCTCGCGAAGGAACGGGAGGAACGGTACGCCTCTGCCCTCGAGCTGGACGACGCCCTCGCCCTCTGCGACACCGGCCCCTCCGCGCCGCTGCCGGAGGACCGTCTCCTGCCGGAAGCCGAGGCGTTCCTGCGCGAGGTGGAGATCGCCCTGGATTCGGTCACGCTCCCGCGAGGCGCCCGCACGGCGCCGGGGAACGAGGCGCCCAGGACCCTCGTAACCCCGCGGTCCCGGCGCCGTCCGCCCGTCGTCCTCGTCGCCGAGGAGGACCTTCGCAGCCTCCTCAAGCTCGCGACGGCCCTCTGCGCGACAGGCTGCCGGACGCTCGAGGTGCGCGGCGCCGAGGAGGCGCTCGAGACCGCGCTCTCGCGACAGGTCGACCTCGTCGTCATGGACACCGAGCTCCCGGGGATGGACGGGTACGACGTGGCGCGGATCCTGAAGTCGATCCCGCGCGCGACGCCCCCCCCGGTCCTCCTCCTCGCCCGTTCCCCGGACCGGGCCCGGCACGCCTTCGCGCTCCAGTCCGGGGCGGCCGACCTCCTGCCGAAACCCCTGCCGCCCGGGATGCTCGAGGAAAAGGCCTGGGAGCTGCTGCGCCGGCGCGGCTTCGTCCGGCCGGGCGAGCCCGGCGGGACCCCGCGGGAGAAGGCGCCGGCCCCGCGCCCCGCAGCGCGGACGCGGGACCGCTCGAAGAGCCGCCATTGACCGCCGCGGCCCGTATCATCCGGCCGGCCCGGAGGAAGACATGAGCGACGCTCCCCGAATCCTCGCCCTCGCCGGCAGCCTCAGGTCCGGCTCGTACAACAGGCGGATCCTGGCCGTCGCGGCCGACGGAGCCCGCGCCACCGGCGCCGACGTGACCGGGATCGACCTGCGCGACTTCCCGATGCCGCCGTACGACGGGGACCTCGAGACGAGCGCGGGGATCCCCGTGACCGCTCTCGCCCTGAAGGAGCTGTTCAAGATGAACGACGGCCTCCTCCTCGCGAGCCCCGAGTACAACTCGGGCATCAGCGGCACGCTGAAGAACGTCCTCGACTGGATTTCCCGCCCCGCCCCGGGGGAGAAGCCGCTCGAGTGCTACCGGGGAAAGGTCGCCGCCCTCTGCTCCGCGTCCACGGGAGCGCTCGGCGGAATCCGGGGGCTCGCCGTCGTCCGGCTCATCCTGGGGAACATCGGCGTCCTCGTCCTCCCCGACCAGGTCGCGGTCCCGAAGGCGGCCGAGGCGTTCGACGACGAAGGAAACGTGGTCGACCCGGGACGCCGCAAGGCCCTCATGGAGCTGGGCGGCGCGCTCGCTCACGCCACGCGGGCCCTGAGGACGGTGCAGCCTTGACGGCGGCCCCTGCCTTCCAGGACCTCTACCCCGATCACTGGGCCCACTGCTACGGCTGCGGGAGGCTCAACGAGCACGGCCTTCACATCCGGAGCTTCTGGGACGGCGACGAGACCGTCGCGACGATCGCCCCGAGACCGCACCACACCGCGATTCCCGGCTTCGTCTACGGCGGCTTAATCGCCTCCGTCATCGACTGCCACTCCACGGGCAGCGCGGCCGCGGCGGCCCACCGGGCGGCGGGCGGCGACCCGGCCGTAGGACCGTACCCGCGCTTCCTGACCGGAACGCTGAAGGTCGAATACCTGAAGCCCACGCCGATCGACGCCCCCGTCGAGCTCCGCTCTACGATCGTCGAGGTGAAGGGGCGGAAGGTCACCGTCGCCACGACCCTCTCCTCCTGCGGCGTCCTCTGCGCGCGGGGAGAGGCCGTCCTCGTCCAGGTCCCCGACACGTGGGAGCCGAAAGCCTGACCGTGCCGGCCGACGTCAACAAAACGCCGGCCCCGACGTACCTCGCGAGTGAGCTTTCCCGTCACCCGTCCGTGCCGCCCCCGGCACGGCCAGCCCAGAGAGCAGGAGAATCGATGAACCGACCCTTCCGAATCGTGGCCCTCGCCGCCGCACTCCTCGTCCTCGCCGGCCCGGCCGCCGCCCAGCAGACGGCGTACCAGGGACACGGCGCGGACAGCGTCCCGCCCGAGGTCCTTGCGAAGTTCGTCGCCCCCCCACTCCCGTCCGAGCTCTCCCGGAAGATCCAGAACCTGATGGACGTCCGCGCGCCGGGCGGCGGCCGGCTCTCGCCCGATGGCAAGCGCCTCTACTTCGGGTGGGCCGTGACCGGAACCGCCCAGGTCTGGCGTCTCGACGGCCCGAACACCTTCCCGATCCAGATGACGGGCGGAGAGGACCGCACCTCCCTCGCCGACATCACGCCCGACGGGAAGACGCTCATCCTCTCGCGCGACCGAAAGGGGGAGGAGAACCCCGGCCTCTACCTGATGCCGGCCGACGGCGGCCCGATGAAGGTCGTCCAGCACCTGCCGAAGGTCCAGACGGCGTTCGCGTTCGTCAGCGAGGACGGGAGGTGGCTCTACTTCCGGTCCAACGACGTGAAGCCGAACTCCTACGCCATCTACCGATACGAGCTGGCGACCGGGAAGAAGGAGACCGTCTTCGACGAGCCGGGCCTCTGGTTCGTCGCGGACAAGCGACCCGACGGCCGCATCCTCCTCGTGAAGGCCACCGGCTCGATGACGCGTGAGTACTGGGAGTGGGACCCGGCGAAGAAGACCAAGACGGCGCTGCTCGGGGCCGACAAGCCCGGTCGCTTCGACGCCCAGTACGGACCGAAGGAAGGCCAGCTCGTCGTCGTGACGCCCGAGTTCGGCGAGTTCCGGCGCGGCTACCTCTTCGAAGGCGGCCAGTGGACTCCGATCACCCCCGAGCTGAAGTGGGACGTCGACCGCGCCGGGATGGACGAGAAGAAGACGAGGGCCCTCTACACGGTCAACGAGGGAGGCTACTCGAAGGTCTTCGGCCTCGACGCCGCAACCTGGAAGCCCCTCGAGATGCCGAAGCTTCCCGCGGCCGACCAGACCTACTTCGGCTCGTCCACGCCCGACGGCCGCTTCACCGCCTTCGCCGTCGGCACCCCGACCGCCCCGCCCGAGAGCTGGGTCTACGACTGGAAGGAGAAGAAGCTGACGCAGTGGGTCGTTCCGAGCGCTCCCGAGGTCGACACGACGGCCTTCGCCGTCGCGACGCTCGAGCACTACCCGGCCCGTGACGGCACGAAGATCCCCGCCTTCGTCCGCCGCCCGAAGAGCTGCGATCCGGCTCCCTGCCCGGTCGTCGTCCTCTTCCACGGCGGCCCCGAGGGGCAGGCGACCCCCGGCTTCTCCCCGAACGCCCAGCTCTGGGTCGACGAGGGCTACGTCCTCGTCGAGCCGAACGTCCGCGGGAGCGACGGCTACGGCAAGACCTGGCTCGACGCCGACAACGGCCCGAAACGGCTGGACGTCCTGACCGACATCGAGGACGCTGCGCTCTGGGCACGGAAGGCGTTCGCCGTCGACGGCAAGGCCCCGAAGGTCGGCGTCATGGGCGGCAGCTACGGCGGCTACGCCACGCTCATCGCGATGACGAAGTACGCCGGGGCCTACGACGCGGGCGTCTCGAACGTCGGCATCTCGAGCCTCGTCTCGTTCCTCCAGAACACGGCCCCCTACCGCCGCATCCTCCGGGCCTCGGAGTACGGCGACCTCGAGAAGGACCGGGAGGCCCTCGAGAAGCTCTCGGCCGTGACGTACATCGACAAGCTGAAGGACCCGCTCCTCCTCATCCAGGGCGCCACCGACCCGCGCGTCCCCGTGGGCGAGGCGATCCAGATGTACGAGGCGACGACGAAGCGGGGCGTCCCGACCGGCCTCATCATCTTCCCCGACGAGGGGCACGGAGCGCAGAAGCGCGAGAACCGCGTCCTCCAGACGGGCCACACCATCCAGTGGTTCGACAAGCACCTGAAAGGGAAGGGCGCCGAAGCCGCAAAGGCGAACTGACCACACGGCCTTCCGAGATCCCCAAGACCCCCGCGCGACCCGCTCGCGCGGGGGTCTTTCGTCGGGGGTCAGGTCTACCTTCTACACTCTACGTTCGCGCAGAACGTAGAAAGTAGACCTGACCCCCTACCATTGGCTGACCCCGAAACAGGCCAAGCGGGGGTTGAAAAGCGGCGCGTCGGCCCCATAATTCGCCTTGGACCGGTCCAATCTTCCTATTGGATACGGACCGGGGGAGGCATTCGGGCGTGGACATCCGGATCGACCGCGAAAGCGCCGTTCCCGTCTACATGCAGATCCGGAGCGGGATCCGGGACTTGATCCTGTCCGGGCGCCTCCCGGACGGATTCCGCCTCCCGCCGGAACGTACGCTCGCGACGGCCCTCGGCGTGAACCGGACGACCGTCCTCTCGGCCTACCGCGAGCTGAAGGCGGACGGCCTCGTCGACGCCCACGTCGGGCGTGGGACCGAGGTCGTCTCGCGCAGGGCCGTACGCAGCTCCGTCGAGCCGGCCGGACCGCTCCCATGGCGACAGCTCGCCCGGGACGGCAGCGTCCGCGAGCCCGACCCGCTCGTCCGCGACGTCCTCGCCCTGACCGAGCGGCACGACGTCATCAGCCTCCAGGCAGGGCTTCCCGCGGCCGAGCTCCTCCCGCTCGACGACCTCCGGAGCGTCCAGGAGGAGATCCTCGACCGGAAGGGGCCGGAGGCCCTCCTCCACAGCCCGACGGAGGGGGTTACCGCGTTTCGCGAGGCGATCTGTCGGCACATGGTGCCGCGCGGCATCCGGTCGAGCCCGGAAGAGGTCCTCGTCACGTCGGGCTCGCAGCAGGGGCTCGACCTCGTCGCGAGGACGCTCCTCTCCCCCGGAGATGTCGTCGTCGTCGAGGAGCCCTCGTACTTCGGCGCGCTCGAGGTCTTCCGCTCGGCACGTGTCCGGCTCCTCGGCGTCCCGACCGACGGCGAGGGAATGCGGACCGACGTCCTCGAGGCGCTCCTCTCCCGCCAGCGGCCGCGGCTCATCTACACCCTCCCGACGTTCCAGAACCCCTCGGGCTGCGTCCTCTCCCTCCCGCGGCGGCGCCACCTCCTCGAGCTCGCGTGGCGCCACCAGGTGCCGGTCCTCGAGGACGACACCTACTCCGACCTCCGGTACGACGGGGAGGCGCTCCCGTCCCTCAAGGCCCTCGACCCGCACGGCCACGTCGTCCACCTGAGCTCGTTCTCGAAAGTCCTCTTCCCGGGGCTGCGCCTCGGCTGGATCGCGGCGCCGAAGCCGCTCGTCCGCCAGCTCGCGCTCGTGAAGCAGACGGTCGACCTCCACTCCGGCACGTTCGGCCAGTGGATCGTCGAGGGCTTCCTCACCGGGGGGCTCTTCGCGAAGCACCTCGCCAGGACGCGGACCGCCTACCGGCGGCGTCGCGACGTCCTCCTCGAGGCGCTCGAGGCCGAGGCCCCGCGCGGTCTCGCCTGGAACCGGCCCGAGGGCGGCTTCTACGTCTGGTGCCGACTCCCCGACGACGTCCTTCCCGCGCGGCTCCTCGCGCAGGCCGCGGCCGAGCGCGTCGCCTTCCTGCCCGGCGGGGCTTCTTACGTCGAGGAGCCGCCCGTGAACACGATCCGCCTCAACTTCACGTTCGCCCCGGAAGAGCAGCTCCGGGAGGGAGTCCGCCGCCTCGGGCGGGCCCTCCGCGCCGCGCAGGCGGAGCCCCGCCGGGGAACCCACGCGGTGGTGGGGACACCACCCATCGTCTGACCGACCACGCCACGAGCCGGCGAGGCCCGCGGCGAAAAGGGGGACCAAATGACGACCCGCTTCGCACGACGCATGGAAGCCCTGAAGGCGTCCGAGATCCGCGAGATCCTGAAGGTGACCCAGCGGCCCGAGGTGATCTCCTTCGCGGGAGGCCTCCCGGCGCCCGAGCTCTTCCCGGTGAAGACGCTCGCCGCGGCGACGCAGAAGGTCTTCGAGGAGGACGGGATGCGGGCCCTCCAGTACTCGACGACCGAGGGGCACGCCCCCCTCCGCCGGAAGATCGCCGAGCGGATGCAGTCGACGTGGAACGCCTGCGTCGCCCCCGACCAGATCCTCGTCACGTCGGGCTCGCAGCAGGGGCTCGACCTGACCGGCAAGCTCCTCCTCGACGAGGGAGACGTCGTCCTCTGCGAGAGCCCGACGTACCTCGGCGCGATCTCCGCCTGGAACGTCGTCCGGCCGCGCTGGGTCGAGGTCGAGACCGACGACGACGGGATGGTCCCCGCCGCCCTCGAGAGGACGCTGCGCACCTACCCGAACGCGAAGGCGATCTACGTCATCCCGAACTTCCAGAATCCCTCGGGGCGCACCTGGTCGCTCGAGCGCCGCCACCAGTTCATGGAGATCGTGGACCGGCACGACGTCTGGGTCGTCGAGGACAACCCGTACGGCGAGCTGCGCCTCGAGGGCGAGCCGATCGCGTCCCTGAAGTCCTTCGACCGGAGGGGGCGAGTCCTCGCCCTCGGCACCTTCTCGAAGGTCTTCTGCCCGGGCCTTCGCATCGCGTGGATCGCCGCGGAGAACCCGGCCTACGAGAAGCTCGTCATCCTCAAGCAGGGGGCCGACCTGCAGACCTCCACCCTCGGCCAGCTCCAGGTGAACCGCTACCTCGAGGAGAACGACCTCGACGCCGACATCGCGCGGATCCTCCCCGTCTACCGCGAGCGGCGCGACGCGATGCTCGCCGCCCTCGACGCGGCGATGCCCCCCGGCGTCACCTGGACCCGCCCGTCCGGCGGCCTCTTCGTCTGGATGACGCTCCCCGAAGCGCTCAGCGCGAGGACCCTCCTCGACGAGTGCGTGCGCCAGAACGTCGCCTTCGTCCCCGGAGGCGCCTTCTACCCGAACGGCGACCACGAGAACACCCTTCGCCTGAACTACTCGAACATGCCGATCGAGAGGATCCGCGAGGGTATCCGCCGCCTCGCCGCCGCCCTCGAGAAGGAGATGGCCCGCGCCGAGATCCTCCAGGAGGTCCCGGCCACCCCCTAGGCCAGGGGTCAGGTCTTGATTTTCTATTCTGCGTCGCCCCGGCCGGACCGGCCGGGGCGACGCGGCGGCCTTTCGGGTGTGAAGTACGATGCCGCTCCCCGCGCCCCCGCGACGACGAGAGAGAGCCTGATGCACCGAACGACCGCCGCCCTCGCCGGGGCCCTCGCCCTGGCGCTCCTCGGCACCGCGACCCCGCTCCCTGCGCAGCCTTCGCTCATCCTCGCCACGACGACGAGCACCCAGGACAGCGGCCTCCTCGACGGCCTCCTCCCCCGCTTCGAGGCTGCGACCGGCATCCGCGTCAAGACGATCGCCGTCGGCTCGGGAGAGGCGCTCGCCATGGGGCGCCGGGGCGACGCGGACGTCCTCCTCGTCCACTCGAAAGAGGCCGAGGACGAATTCATGGCGCAGGGGTTCGGGGCTCTCCGCCTCGACGTCATGTACAACGACTTCGTCCTCGTCGGCCCGGCCGACGACCCCGCCGGCATCCGGGGGCTCTCCGCCGTCGAGGCGCTGAAGCGCATCGCCCGGCGCGGCGCCCTCTTCGCCTCCCGCGACGACCGCTCGGGAACGCACGCCCGCGAGCTCGCGCTCTGGAGGCAGGCCGGCGTCGAGCCCGCCGGGAAGCCCTGGTACGTCGCGACCGGCCAGGGAATGGGCGAGACGGCGCGCGTCGCCTCCGAGAAGAGGGCCTGTACGCTCGCCGACCGCGGCACGTTCCTCGCCCTCGCCAAGAGCCTCGACCTCGCCATCCTCGTCGAAGGGTCGCCGGAGCTTCGGAACTCCTACCGCGTCATCGTCGTGAGCCCGGAGAAGCACCCGAAGGCGCGGGCCGACGAGGCGAGGCGATTCGCGGAGTGGCTCGTCTCGCCCGGGACCCAGAAGGCGATCGGCGCGTTCGGCGTCGCGAAATTCGGCCAGCCGCTCTTCGTCCCCGACGCGCAGAAGGAATGACCGGGCCCTTCTCTTCCCTCTCCGCTCTCCTCCCGATGCCCGGGGAGCTGGCGGGCATCCTCCTCCTCTCGCTCTTCGTCTCCGGGGTCGCGATCCTCGTCTCGATGCTCCTCGGAGTCCCGGCGGGGATCTTCCTCGGCCTCCATCGGTTCCCGGGCCGCGGCTTCCTCGTCACGCTCGTCAACACCGGGATGGGCCTCCCCCCCGTCGTCGTCGGCCTCTTCGTCTTCCTGCTCCTCGCCCGCTCGGGGCCCCTCGGCGGGCTCGACCTCCTCTACACGCCCTGGGCGATGGTCCTCGCGCAGGTCGTCATCGCGACCCCTCTCGTCATCGGCATCACGCTCGCGGCGATCCAGGGGCTCGACGCCCGCCTCCACCTCCAGATCCTCTCGCTCGGGGCCTCGACCGGGCAGCTCTACTGGAAGCTCGTGAAAGAGGCCCGCCTCTCGCTCGTCGCGGCGCTCGCCGCCGGCTTCGGGTCGATCATCTCGGAGGTCGGCGCCGTGATGATGGTCGGCGGGAACATCAAGGGGCAGACGCGCGTCATGACGACGGCGATCGTCCTCCAGACGCGGCAGGGGGAGTTCGCGAACGCCATCGTCCTCGGCGTGATCCTCCTCGCGCTCGCGCTCGGCATCAACTGGCTTTTCACCTGGGTCCAGCAGAGGCAGAAGGCGTGAGCCTCCTCGCGCTCGAAGGCGTCGAGGTCGTGAGGGAGGGGAGGACGATCCTCTCCCTGCCGCGGCTCGAGGTCCGCGAGAAGGAGATCCTCGCCGTCGTCGGCCCGACCGGGGCGGGCAAGAGCACGCTCCTGCGCATCCTGCACCTCCTCGAGAAGCCCGAGGCCGGCGCCCTCTCGTGGCGCGGCGAGCGGGTGCCGTGGCCCGCGCCGCTCGCCCTGCGCCGCCGGATCTCGATGACGTTCCAGGACCCGCTCCTCCTGTCGGGGACGACGTACGACAACGTCGCCTACGGGCTGTCGCTCCGGGGCGAACGTGGCGGCGAGGCGAGAGAGAAGGCCCTCGCCGCCCTCCGCCTCTTCCGCGTCGAGCACCTCGCCGGCCAGCGCGCGAAGACCCTTTCCGGCGGCGAGGCGCAGCGGACGGCGCTCGCGCGCGCCGTCGTCCTCTCGCCCGAGCTCCTCCTCCTCGACGAGCCGTTCGCCGCCCTCGACGCCCCGATCCGAAAGCACCTCCTCGAGGAGCTGAAGCAGGCCGTCCGCGCGCGCGGCATCACCTGCGTCTACGTGACGCACGAGCAGTCGGAGGCCTTCTCCATCGCCGACCGGATCGCCGTCCTCCGGCGCGGCCGCCTCCTCCAGGTCGGGACGCCGGAGGAGGTCCTCCTCCGGCCGCAGAGCCGCGCCGTCGCGCGCTTCATGCAGACCGGGAACATTCTCCCCGGCGTCGTCTCGAGGCGCACCGAGGCGATCTCCGAGGTGACGGCCGGCCCGAACGTCCTCTTCTCGCGCACCGGCCTCCCGGAGGGGACGCCCGTCGACGCCTGCGTCCGCCGCGAGGAGATTCTCGTCGAGGCCCCAAGCGAGGCTGTGCCCGCCCCCGGCCTCAACCGCTTCCGCGGGACCGTCGAGTCCGTCGTCGACCTCGGCTCGACGATGCAGGTGCGGGTCGACGCCGGCTTCCCCGGCCCCCCGCTCCAGGCCCTCGTCACGCGGCGCCTCGCGCACGACCTCTCCCCGAGGCCCGGCCTCGAGGTCGTCGTCACGTTCTCGGCCGCCGCCGTCCACCTCATTCCCCGCGAAGGAGCTGCCGATGACGACCTGTAGCGACGCGCTCCGCCTCATCCTCGACTCCGTCGCCCCGCTCCCGCCACGGCCGACCGCACTCTTCGACGCCCTCGGCCTCGTCCTCGCCGACCGCGTCGTCTCCCCCGAGACGGTGCCCCCCTTCACGAACTCGGCGATGGACGGCTTCGCCGTCCTGGCGGACGACTGCGCCGGGGCGTCGCCCGGCTTCCCCGTCTCGCTCGAGGTCCTCGAGGACGTCCCCGCCGGGAGCGTCGCGAGGGAGGCCGTGCGTCCCGGTACCGCGATCCGGATCATGACCGGCGCGCCGCTTCCGGCCGGGGCCGACTCCGTCGTCCCCGTGGAGTCGACGGGGACCGACGGGGGCCGCGTGACGATCGCGTCGCCCGTGAAGCGGGGCGCGAACGTCCGCCTCGCGGGAGAGGACCTCCGAGGGGGAGAGGAGCTTCTCCCGAGGGGCTTCGCCCTGACTCCCGCCGCGCTCGGCATCCTCGCCTCCGTCGGCCTCGCCGAAGTCCCGGTCCACCCGAGGCCCCGCATCGCGATCCTGACGACCGGAGACGAGCTCGTCGACGCCTCCGAGAAGCCGGGCCCCGGGCAGATCCGCGACTCGAACGTCCAGACGATGTGCGGGCAGGCGGCCGCGATCGGGGCGGTCCCGGTCCCGATTCCGCGCGTCCGCGACACGCGCGAGGCAGTGACGGCGGCGCTCGCGAGGGCACGCGCCGGGGCCGACGTCATCGTGACGAACGGAGGGATCTCCGTCGGCGACTACGATTTCATCAAGGCCGTCCTCGTCGAGCTCGGCGCCCGCGAGGTCTTCTGGAAGGTGAAGCAGAAGCCGGGCGGGCCGCTCGGTTTCTGGCTCTGGGACGGCAGGCCCGTCTTCGGCATCCCGGGAAACACCGTCGCCGCGATGGTCTGCATGGAGGAGTACGTGAGGCCCGCCCTCCGGAAGATGATGGGTCTCGCGAAGCACCACCGCCCCGAGGTGGCTGCGACCTTCGAGGGCGACTTTCGGAAGTCCGCCCCCGACGGGAAGGTCCACCTGATCCGCGTCCGCGCGCGTCGCGAGGGGGACCGGGTCGTCGTGAGCCCTTCGGGTCCGCAGGGATCGGGCATCCTCTCGTCCATGCTCCGTTCGAACGCCCTCGCCCTCGTCCCCTCCGACGCGCTGGCGCTCAGGACCGGCGACGAGGTGACGGTTCACCTCATCGAGGAGCCGGAAGACCACTGAGCGGGCGCGACGGGAGCGACGACGCGGCGCTCACGTCGCCGTCTCCCACCCTTCCTCCACGTCACGGACTGGCCGGGTCGAGGGTAGAGGCGGCTTCCTGCCTCGCCCGAAGGCGTTCCTGGCGCCAGGTTCCCTCGATCTCCCTGCCGATTCCGAAGCGCTCGACGAGAGCGCGGGTCTCGGCGGGACCCTGCCTTTCCCCTGGCCGCTCGGTCCGGTTGGCCAGCTGCCACGCGAGGGCCGAGGCGAAGGCCACGTTCTGCCGGAGCGTCTGCGGGTCGATCGTGTCGGGAAGATCGAGCCCCGAATGGTAGACCGGCGCGTACGGCCCGAGGTCCGTCGCAGCGACGACGTTCGGGACGCCCGCCAGGAGGAAGTCCAGGTTGTCGGTCCCGCTGTAGACGAGGTTCAGGGGCTTGAAGCCTCGAAACGCCGGAAACGGCGCCAGCGCATCGACGAAATACGCGGTGAGCTCCCTCCTCGCGTTGAAGTAGAACCCGTTGATCCGCCCGCCCCCGAGGTCGAAGAAGAGGGCGAGGACGTGGCGGTCGAGCTCCGCCTCATGCTCGCGCACGTATGCCGCCGAGCCCTGGCGGTCCTGCTCCTCGCCGGAGAAAAGGACGAATCGCACCGTTCGGCGGGGCTCGAGGCCGAGTTCCCGGAAGCCGCGGGCCACGTCCACGACGAGCGCGACATTGACGGCGTTGTCCTGCGCACCGGCCCCGAGGTCCCACGCGTCGTAGTGAGCGCCGAGAAGAACGACCTCTTCCGGCGCCTCGCGGCCGCGGATCTCGGCGACGACGTTCAGGCCGTCGGCCGGCTTCTCTGCCGACAACTCGAGTCTCAGCCGGACTCGGGCCGGGGAGGCCGCGTTCAGGCGGGCCAGGCGGGCGAAGTCCTCCCGGGCCGCGATCGCGACGGGTAGCGGCAGGCCGCCCGACGGCGCCACGCGGAGACGGTAGAGCGCCCGGCCGGGAAGCGCGGACTGGATCAGCAGAGCTCGGAAGCCGAGAGCCGCAGCCCGTGAGACCGCGTCCCGCAGGACCTTCGCGTCGACCTGCCCCGCCGACGGGAGCGGGGGTGTGGCGAACAGGGCGACGGCCGAGCCTGGATCGCCGTCGCCGTCCGCCAGCGAAGCGACCCGCAGGGGTGACTCGGGAGCGGGGGTCTCCAGCGACCCGGGAACCGCAGCCACGCGGATCTCAAACGCGACCGGATCCGTGCACTCGGCCTCCTCCCGCCCAGGAATCCAGGGCTCGACCAGAGGGAACGACTCCGCCTGCACCGATCCGACGCCCGCTTCCCGGAGCCGGCGCACGAGCCACCAGCCGGCCTCGTCGCAGCCGCGCGAACCGCTCACCCGGTCTTCGAAGCGGTCGCAGAGGTCGAAGAGGTCCTTCTCGGCGGCACTCGAGCCCAGGGCTCGTTCGATGAGACGCAGGGCTTCCGCGGGTGCGGCCGATTCGGCCGGCGGCCGGCGGCACGACGCCCCTCCGAGAACGAGGAGCCCCACGAGAAGCAGCGCTCCGGGTACCGGTGCACCGGAGCTCGCTCTCCCTCGACCGCGCCCCGGAGCGACGGCTTTCATGAGGGATACATGGTACGGCGATACCGGCTCTCCGGGAGGACCCCCGCTCTCCCGAACTCCCGCCCCCGTTTCGACGACCCGTCGCCGAGGGAGCTTCCGCCCGGCCTGCCGATCCTCAGGGAACGAGGACGACGCGGATCTCCGCGAGGTTCCGCACCGCCCGGTCGACGAAGAAGTCGCCGCGGACGGCGGACTTCAGGCGACCCGACTTGCGGAAGAGGGGCTTGCCGTCCTCCGTGTCGACGAGGAGGACGTTCTCGGGGAGGCGCGAGAGGAGGATCTCCCCTCCGGAATAGAGCGAGCGGTAGCCGTCGCTCGCCGTCACGACGACGAAGAGGAGGCCCGGGTCGACCTTCGCCGGCAACCTGCCGCGAAGGAGCGCCGCGAGACTCGCCCCCGCGAAGCGCCGGTGGCCGTGGAAGCCGCGCCCGAGGCCGATGCCGTCGTCCTCGCCCTCGACACGGGCGACGTCCTTCAGGGCCGCCGCCGTGAGCGGCGTCGAAGCGCCGTCGGGGAGGACGAGCGCCGGGGCCTCGACCCAGGGGTCGGCGAGGTCGCGCTTGCGCGGCGGCGCCGGGAACCCGGCCTGCCGCACCTCGATCGAGACGACGTCCTCGACGAAGCGCCGTCCCGTCGCGTCGCGCGTGGGGACGAGGCAGACGCCCCGGGGGACGTCGATCTTCCCGAGCTTGCCGCCGTCGTGGCAGCCCGCGCACCCGGAGACGTCGAGCTTCTCGCGGGCCTCGACGCCGAACCAGGCCCCGGGGCCGAACCGCGCGTCCTCGATCTTCTCGTGGTGGTGCGGGACGAGGGGTCGCATCCGGTCGACGAGGAGCGCCGCCCCCTCGTCGCCGAGAAGGAAGAGCTCGCCCCAGGAGAAGAGGGCCTTCTTCCCGTCCCGGCCGGTCACGACGACCGCGAGGTCGAGCGGCCGGTCGAAGTTGTCGTTCGTCGCCTTGGCGACCTCGGCCTTCTCGAGGAGGTCCTTCAGGGCCACCCCTTCCGTCGCGAACGTCCCGCGATAGCGCGCCGTACCCGGTACCTTCGCGAGGACGGCGTGCCGCGGCAGGGCCGCGAGCGCGGCGGCGTCGACCGCCTGCGGCTTCTTCACCGAGCCGGAGAGGGCGATTCCCTTCGCAGGGGCCGGGGCGGACGCGCCCTGCGCGCGAAGCGGAACGCCCGCCTCCGGGACGACGAGAACGGCGCCGAGGACGAGGGCGGAGACGATCTTCGGGAGACAGGGCACGGGAAACCTCCTTCGGGCGGGCCTACCGCCCCGCGAGAACGGCAGGGCCGCGGCCTCAGCCCCCGCTGATGAGGTGGACGACCTTCACGTCGGCGCCGGCCGGGACCGGCGCCTCGTCGTACGACCCGCGCGGGACCAGCGTCCCGTTCACGGTGATGATGAGGAGCTTGAAGATGTAGTTCTTCGCCTTCAGGACGTCGCGGACGGTCATCCCCTCGTGCCAGTCGAGGGGGTCGCCGTTCACGACGAGCCGGGTGCCCCGATCGGCCTCCGCGGCCGGGACCGGGGCCCCCGGGTTCGAGTCCACCTTCGTCAGCCCCCGTGCTTCTGGACGAGCTCGACGACCTCGGGGAAGGCGATCCCGAGCTTGGTGATCGTCTCCATCGTCGGAACGCCGTCCGTCGTCCAGCCGCGGCGCTTGTAGACGGCGTCGCAGAGCTTGGAATAGCGGTCCTCGCGGTACTTGCGGGTGATGGCGATCTTCTCCTCGACCGACTTCCCGGCCGGGTCGACGCCGATCTCCTCGAGCATCTGCTTGTCGTAGCGCTCCGCGCGCGACTCGTACTCCTCGACCGTCACCGGGCCGACGGAGCGGTACGGCGGCCAGTCGTGCTCGCGGCGGCCGTACCCGCGCCGGAGGTTGAAGACGCGCTGGAAGTTGTAGACCTTCTCCGACTGCTCGATGATCTTCTCCTTGGTGACCTCGAGGCCCGTCACGCCGGAGGCGATCTCGCAGTAGTTGTACACGTGCTCGGGGACCTTCGCCGGCTCGTCCTGCTCGGCGTTGTTCGCCGGCTCGATGTCGTTCCAGGGGAGCTTGCAGAGGCCGTGCAGGCCGAACCACGTCCTGAAGAGCGGGAAGTAGTGGAGCGCCTCGGCCTTGGCCTCGAACGTCGGCAGGTGCTTGTTGACCATGTCCATGAAGATGAGCCAGGCCTCGTCGTGCTGGGGGCCCTTGTTCGTCAGGGCGTAGCCCCCCTGCTGCGCGAGCGACTCCTTCGACTGGTACTGCGAGTACTCGAGCCCCTTGACCTCCATGCCGATGTCGGTCATCAGCTTGAGGTCGCCCCAGCCGCGCTCGGCGAAGATCTGCTTCATCTTCCTCACGCCCAGGCCGGCGATCAGGCCGAAGCCCTCGCCGCGGGCGATCTGGTGGAGGAGCTCCATCTGCGACTCGGCGTTCCCCCAGCTCAGGTCGAGGCCGCCCGTCCGCTCGGCGTTCAGGATGCCGCGCTGCCAGCACTCCATCGCGAAGGCGCAGAGCGTGCCGTACGAGATCGTGTCGACGCCGTAGGTGTCGCAGTAGAAGTTGACCTCGAGGAGCCAGTCGGGGTCGAAGATGCCGCAGTTGGCGGCGAGGCCGGCGGCGTTCTCGTACTCGGGGCCGTCCACGGTGACGATGTCGCCCTTGTACGGGCCGGTCTTCACGACGTGGCCGTCGGCGCCCTTCGAGCAGGACATCGTGCAGCCGTACCAGCAGCCGTCGGGGATCCCCTGCGTGAAGCGCTTGTCCCAGACCCAGGAGGCGATGTTCTTCGTGTCGGGGTGGTTGCCGTACTGGAAGTTGTTCACCGGGAGGAGGTCGTAGGCGTCCATGACCTCGACGAGGTGGGCCGTCCCCTGGCGCCGCATGTTGCACTGCTGGGCGTCGAGGTCGTGGATCTCCTTGTTGATGACGCTCCCGACCTTCTGGATCCGCGCCCGGTCGGCGACGTGGTTCAGATCGGCCTTGATGACCGGCCCGCGGACGACCAGCGCCTTGAGCTTCTTGTCGCGGAACACGGTCCCGACGCCGCCGCGCCCGGCCTGTTTCAGGCGCGCGGCCTTCCGCTTCGGGTCGTACCAGGAGAAGTTCAGGCAGCCGATGAAGCTGTGGTCAGAGCCCTTCCCCGCCGAGACGACCGAGACGTTCCTGAGGTCGGCCGGCCCGTCGGCGTACATGTGCGTGAAGATCTCGGAGCAGATGTGGCTGTCGGCCGGCTCGAGCGGGGCTTCCTCGATCCGGATGACGCCGCGCGGCCCGTCGACGAGGACGATCACCTCGCGGTCGGCCTTCCCCTGGAGCTCGAGGGCGTCGAAGCCGCAGAACTTCAGGAGCGGCCCGTAGTAGCCACCGACGTTGCAGTCGATCGGGATGTCAGTGAGGGGCGAGATCGAGACGACGAGCGACTTGCCGGTGCCGGGGTACTGCGTGATGCCGGCGATCGGCCCGGGGCTGATGACGATCTCGTTCTCCGGGTCGTTCCACCTCGTCGTCGGCGTCGTGGCGTTCCAGAGGTACCAGAGGCCGAACCCGCGCCCCCCGACGAAGGTGTCGACCATCTCCTCTGTGACCTTCTTCTCGGTCACCTTCAGGTTCGTCAGGTCGACGTGGAGCGTCCTCATGTTGTAGCCGCGGTACGGCTCGCTCGGCGTGAACGGCACCTCGAGGAGGACCTTGTGGGCGGCCCTCATCTCCTCGAGGTTGTCGGTGTAGTTCGTGCGGACGGTGTAGTCGGGCGTCGTCGTGGACATGCTCGCCTCTCGCGGCCGGCCGGCGCGCCCCGACAGGGACGTCGCGAGAGCCAAACCGCCCTTGGGACAGTAACATCCGGCGAAGACGGGGGGCAAGCGAAGCCCGGCTCTCCGCGGGCGCCTTCGCGAGAGAATCTGTCGCGATGAGCCGCCCCCCTGACGACCGTTACTCCCGCCAGGTCCTCTTCCGCCCGCTCGGGGAGGAGGGCCAGGCCCGCATCCGCGCCGCGCGCGTCCTCGTCGCCGGTTGCGGCGGACTCGGGGCCGAGTCGGCCAGCCTCCTCGCCCGGGCCGGCGTCGGGTTCCTCCGGATCGTCGACCGCGACGTGGTGGAGCTCTCGAACCTCCAGCGCCAGGCCCTCTTCGAGGAGGCCGACGTCCGCGAGGGGCTCCCGAAGGCGGTCGCCGCGGCGCGGCGCCTCGCCCGCGTCAACGCGGACGTCGCGGTCGAGCCGGTCGTGGCCGACGTCGGCCCCCGCAACGTCCGCGAGCTCGTCGAGGGCGTCGACCTCGTCGTCGACGGCTTCGACAGCTTCGAGTCGCGCTTCCTCCTCAACGACGCCTGCGTCGAGAAGGGGCTTCCGTGGGTCTACGGGGCCTGCCTCGCGTCGACCGGCCTCGCGGCGCTCCTCGTCCCGGGGCGCACCCCTTGCCTGCGCTGCCTGATACCGGAAATCCCCGAGCCCGGCACCTCCCCCACCTGCGACACGGCGGGCATCCTCGGGCCGGCCGCGCACCTCGCCGCGTCGATGCAGGTCGGCCGCGCCCTCCGCTGGCTCGCGACGCGGGAGGCTCCGGCCGAGGCCGAGCTCGTCTACGCCGACGTCTGGGAAGGACGCTTCACGCGGACCGCGCTCCCCTTTCGCCCGGGGGAGAGCCACTGCCCCTGCTGCGTCCTTCGCCGCTTCGATTTCCTCTCCGTCGAGACGCCGCAGACGGCGGCGCTCTGCGGCAGGGATTCCGTCCAGGTTCGCCCGCTCGTCCCCTCCCACCCCGATTTCGCCTCCCTCGCCGAGCGCCTCCGCCCCCTCGGCGAGGTCCTCGCGAACGAGCACCTCCTCCGCTTCCGGACGGAGGAGGTCGAGATGACTCTCTTCTCGGACGGCCGCGCGATCGTCAAGGGCACGACCGACCCCGCGCGGGCGCGGAGCCTCGTGGCTCGGACGTTCGGGGTGTGAGCGCGCGGGCGGATCAGTCCTGCCCCAGCACCTTCCCGTCGAGGAGCGAGAAGTGCCGCCAGCGCGCGCTCATGTGCGCTCCGACGGCGGCCACGAGGGTGGCGACGAGATAGAGCTCGAACCGCCCCGCGGGAAACGCCTGTCCCACCCCGAGGAGCAGGAGCTTGAGGAACGCCAGGACCCCGGCACCCGTGTAGACGTAGACGCCGCTCCGGAGGAGCTCTACCGCGAGGAGAAGGACGCCGCTCGCGATCGTCGCGAGCCCGGCGGCGTGGAGCCGTTCGTCGGGGACGCCGAAGGCGAGCCCCCCGAGGACGACGCCCATGGCCGCGACGTGGGCCGCCCTGAGGACGACCTGCACCGGCCGCGCCCAGGGGAGCCGGCGCTGGGGCCAGGGGAGAAGGAGGTCCCGGACCCGGGCTCCCCGCACGCCGCCCCTCCCGCCCTTCAGTGGTTCAGCGGCCGGTCGTACTCCGGGGAGAAGACCTCCCGGTAGACGGCCCGCATGTCGCGCAGCGTGGCGAGGATGTTCCGGACGCTCGTCGACGAGCCGCGGCCGAACTCCCGCGGAAACGTCTGGATCCCGACCTCCCCGACCCGGAACCCCTTGAGCATCGTCTTGATGGCGATCTCGGCGCCGATGAACGGACTCGAGGAGCGCAGCGGGAGCTCGTCGGCGACCTCCTTCCTCACGAGGCGCAGGCCGCAGCTGATGTCGCGGTAGGCCGTCCGGAAGACCCTGCGGAGGAGCTTGTTGTAGACCCACGAGATGAAGATCCGCGCGCTCCCGTAGCGTTTCGCGTAGCGGAACGTCAGGACGAGGTCGTAGCGGTCGCGCAGCCTCCAGAGCTTCCTCAGGTCGTCGACCTCGTACTCGTCGTCCCCGTCGGTGAAGGCGATCCACTCGAAGCGCGCGGCCTCAAGCCCCGTCCGGAGCGCCCGGCCGTACCCGAGGTTCCCCGCGTGGTGGATCACCCGGACCCGCGGACTCTCCCGGGCGAGCGCGTCGGCGATCTCACCGGCGCGGTCGGGCGACCCGTCGTTGACGACGATGATCTCGTAGTCGCTCGTCAGCTCCGCGAGGACGCGATGCGCCTTGGCCGCCACGCGCTCGACCGTCCTCTCGTCGCGATAGACCGGGAAGAAGAGGCTGATGCGGTCGGAAGACGGGTCCCTCACGGCTCCTCCGCCGGCAAGAGTACTTCAGGGGACTCGGCCGGACCCGACCCGCCCGCAGGTCAGCCGGCCCGGACGGCCCGGACGAACGTCTGTCCGCCCAGCAGCCACTGCAGCGGGCGAACTCGGAGGTAGAGCGCCACGGCCCAGGGCCACTTCGGGAGACTCGACTTCGACGTGAATGGGAGGAAACGGACCCTGAGCTCGCGGATCCGGAACCCGGTCGCCTCGAGCCCCTCGACGAGGCTGCGGTCCGTCAGGACGACGATGTGGTCCACGAAGTCGAAGTACCGACCGGGACAGAGCCGGAAGTTCGGCTGAAGGACGAGGAGCTCGCCGCCCGGCCGGAGGATGCGCCGGGCCGCGCAGAGGACCCGGAGAACCTCCGCGGGCGAGGCGAGGTGCTCGAGGAAGTTGCTCATGAAGACCGTGTCGGCCGTGCCGTCGGGAATGGAGGGGAGGTCGACGTCTCCGTCGACGACGGCCTCGACCCCGGCGCCGGCCGAGCGCGCGAGGGTCGGATTCGCGTCGACGGCGATGCGCCGCGCGGCCTTCACCGCGTTGACGAAAAGGCACGGCCCCGCTCCCACGTCGACGACGGTTCCGTCCTCCGGGATCCGCGGCCCGAAGAAGTCCCGGACGAGCACCCGCCAGACCGCGCGCATCGCCTCGAGCTCTTCCGGGGGGAAACGGCGGCGGTAGAGCTCCGCCAGGACCTCTCCGGGCGGGGATCGTCTCTCCTCGACATCGGGTCTCGTCACGCGGGGCGTATCGTACGACGCCCGGCCCGCGGAAATGGGCAGCCCTATACTCGCGCGGGTGTCGGCCACGTTGCCGGTTCTCGCAGCGGCCGGAGCGAACGCGGCTCTGGCCCTCCTCCTCCTGGCCGGGTTCGGCCTGCTCGGGTTCACGCTCCTGCCGGCACGCCTCCGCCCCGCCGCCTCGGCCACGAGGTTCGCCGTTTCGCTCTCCCTCGGCGCGGCGTTCTTCGGCTGGACGACCTGGGTCCTCGGGGCCCTCGCCGGAACGAGGGTGCTGCCATTCTTCTGGCTCGCGCTCCTGGCCTTCTCTCTCCGCTCGGCACGCCCCTGGGGCGCCCTCCTCGCTCGCGTCGGCTGCCGCGCGGGAAGCCTCCTCCGTTCGTCGCCGCCGCTGGCGACGCTGCTCGTCCTGGCCGCGATCCCGCTCGCCTTCTCGCTCTGCCTGCCGCTCGTCGACAACGACGGGGTCCGATACCACGTCGCACTGCCGAAACTCTACCTCCTGACGGGCCGCGTCTTCCTCTACCCGTGGGACGTGACGGGCGCCTACCCGCAGCTCGGCAACATGCTCTACCTCGCGGGACTCGTCACCGGGACCGTCGAGACCTCGAAGTTCCTCCACGCCGGATTCCTCGCGGCTTCCACCCTCGTCCTCTCCCTGACCCTGCACCGGGGCCGGGAATCGCGGCGGGCGGCCCTCGCCGGGCCGCTCCTCTTCCTCGCGAGCCCCGTCGCCGGCGTCGTCGCCGGCACGGCGTTCATCGACCACATCGCGCTCTTCCACCTCGTGACGGCATTCGCGCTCGTCGTCCGCCGCGGCCGCCCGCTCCTCTCGGGGCTCGCCCTCGGCGCGGCGCTGGCGACGAAGCTGACGCTCGCTCCCGGGGCCGTCGCCCTCGGCGTCACCGCCGCGTTCTCGCGGCCCCGCAACGAGCGGGTCCGCGCGCTTTTCGTCGTTTCCTGCGCCGCGGCTCTCGTCCTCGCGCCCTTCGCCGCCCGGAACACGTACACCCTCGGGGACCCTTTCTACCCTCTCCTCACCCTCGCCGCGGGGCGCCCCACGCCCGGCTTCTCCGCGGAGGACTTCTCGAAGTACACGAGCTTCAACAGGGAGAACGCCGGCCCCCTCGGCGTCGTCTGGACGACGCCCGCGTCGGGAGGGAACGACGAAACGGCCGGCATTCACAACCTCGCGGGGCTCCTCCTCTTCCTCGGCCTGCGCGACCGTCTCGTGCGCCACGCGGCACTCCTCGTCCTGCCCTTCCTCGCCTACGCGGCGTTCGCCAGCCCGCCCACGCGATACCTCCTCCCCATGCTCTGGGGCCTCTCCCTCTCGGGAGCCGCGGGGCTGTCGCGCCTCCTCGGGGGCCGAGGGGTGTGGCTCGCGGTCCCGCTCGTCCTTCCGGGAGTGTTCCTCTCCTGGCAACAGCAGGCCGGCTCCTTCGACGCCGCCGACTACCTCCGCGGCCGCTTCACCCGCGAGGAGCTCCTCGCCCGGACGATCCCGGGCTACCGGGTGACCGTCCACGTCAACGGGCTCCCCCCGGGAGGAGTCATGGCGGGGGATTTCCCTGGGCCCGTCTACTTCGACAGGCCGTGGATCGTCTCGGGCCTCATCAACGAGGCTCCGCTGACGATGTGGATTCGCGCGGGAGACGATTCCGAGCGCCTCCTCGGGAGACTCCGGGAGAACGGCATCCGGTGGCTCCTCGCGACCCCGGGGTACGGGGGCGGGACCCGGATCTCCCTCCTCCCCTACGCGCCGGACCCTTCGAAGGCGCACGTCATGGCCGCCCTTCGCAGCCGCCTCCGCCTCGCCGGCACCGTCGACGGGGTCGACGTCTGGGAGGTGCCAGGGGCATCGCCGCCACTCCCGGCGGACGCGGAAGGGCGCGCCGGGGCCTCGAGGTGACGCTCGCCGAGCCTGCTACGCTGACGGCCCGGTGACCTCGAACCCGCCCCGCTTCGACCCCGCCCGCCGGCGCGCGGTGACGTTCGCGCTCCTCCTCGTGACCGCGCTCGCGTCGTTCGAGTCGACGGTGGTTTCGACGGCCCTCCCCACGATCATCGACGACCTCCACGGCCTCTCCCTCTACTCGTGGGTCTTCTCCGTCTACCTCCTCACCTCCACGATCTCGATGCCGCTGTTCGGCCGCCTGGCCGACCTCCACGGCCGCCGCCGGGTTCTCCTCTTCTCGACCGCCGTCTTCCTGGCCGGGGCTCTCGCCTGCGCGCTCGCGCGGTCGATGAACGGGCTCATCGCCGCCCGCGCCCTCCAGGGCCTCGGGGCGGGGGGCCTCCTGCCGGTCGCCCTCACGGTCACCGCCGACCTCTACTCCATAGAGGAGCGCGCGAAGGTCCAGGGGCTCTTCAGCGCGGTCTGGGGCTTCGCGAGCCTCGTCGGCCCCCTCCTCGGGGCGTTCCTCACCGTGAGCTTCGGCTGGCGGTCGATCTTCACGATCAACCTCCCGCTCGGCCTCGTCGCGTTCGCGCTCGTCGCCACGCAGATGGTCGAGTCGTACGAACCCCGGCGAGACCCGCTCGACCTCGCCGGCGCGGCCACGCTGGCCGTCGGCGTCAGCGCGCTCCTCTTCGCCGTCCTGCACCGGGCCGGGCCGGACTCGCCCGGCCTCGCCGCGCGGGCGGGCCTCTTCCTCTCCGGCCTCGTCTCCCTGGCGGTCTTCGCCCGACTCCAGGCCCGCCGCGAGCACCCCCTCGTCCCTCCCGACCTCTTCGCCCGCCTCGAGACGGCGGCGCCGTACCTTTCGGGAGTGCTCCTCGGGACGATCATCTACGGCGTCGACACGTTCGTCCCGCTCTTCGTCCAGGGGGCGCGGGGCGGGACCGCCGGCGCCGCCGGGGCCGTCATCACGCCCCTCGTCTTCGGCTGGTCGGTCTCGGCCGCGGTGGCGGCGCGGTTCATCGTCCGGCTCGGCTTTCGCCGGACGGCCCGCGTCGGCGCGATCCTCATCCTGGCCGGCTTCGCCGGCCTCGCGCTGGCCGCCTGGCTCGACGCCGCCGTCGCCTGGGTCAGCCTCGCCTGCGGCCTCGTCGGTTTCGGCCTCGGACCGTCGTCGCTCAGCCAGGTCCTCGTCATCCAGCACGAGGTGCCGGAGGCTCGGCGGGGCGTCGCCACCAGCCTCGTCCCCTTCACGCGGACCGTCGGCGGCTCCCTCGGCGTCGGTGCGCTGGGTGGCATCCTCGCCGCCGGCCTCCATCACCGGCTCGGCCCCGCGGCCGACACGGCAGGGAGCCTTCTCACGGGCGGCGCGGCGACCTCGCCCGCGCTCAGGCTCGCCATCGAGCGCTCGTTGCTGCCGGTATTCGGCGTCCTCTTCGTCCTGGCGGCCGCGAACTTCCTCGTGATCGGCCGGTACCGCGCAGGCGTCAGTACGGGTCGTTGACCCTCGCGACCCGAGCGTTCACCTGGCAGGTCACCTCGTAGGTGATCGTCCCGAGCTTCTCCGCCCACTCCTCGCAGGAGATCTCCAGCTCTCCGCTCCGGCCCATCAGGACGACCTCGTCTCCGACGGCGACGTCCGTCTCGGGCCCGAGGTCGACCATCGTCTGGTCCATGCAGACGCGCCCGACGACAGGGAAGCTCTTCCCGCCGACGAGGACGCGCCCCCGGTTCGAGAAGAGGCGGTTGAACCCGTCGGCGTAGCCCGCGGGAATGGTCGCGACGAAGGTGTCGCGCGGGGCGATCCAGGTCCGGCCGTAGCCGATCGTCGTGCCCGCCGCGACCCGCTTCACGAACGAGACGCGCGAGAGGAGGCTCATCCCCGGCTTCAGCGGGATCGTGGCGGGGGTCTCGGGGTCCGGGCGGAACCCGTAGACCATGATCCCCGGCCGGACCATGTCGAGCCACGCCGGCTCGTGCCCGAGGACGGCCCCGGAGTTGGCGCAGTGAACGAGGAGCCGCTTCCCCGCCGCCTCCTGGACCCATTCCGCGATCGCCCGGAAGCGCAGGACCTGCTCCCGGGTGTAGGAGGCGTCCGCCGCGTCGCTGACGGGGAGGTGGGTGAAGAGGCCTTTCAGTTCGACTCCGGGAAGAGCCGACACGTGGAGGGCCAGGGCGGGCGCCGCCTCGGGCGAGGCGCCGACGCGCCCCATCCCGGTGTCGACCTTCAGGTGGAGACTCGCGGTGCGGCCCGCCTCCCGGGCGGCGTCGGCGGCCGCGTCCGCCTCCTCCTGCGAGCAGACCGCGAGCGTGAGGTCCGCCTCGACGGCCGCCCGCATCTCCCACGGAAACGTCGGCCCGAGCTTGAGGATCGGGAGGGAGAGCCCCGCCGCGCGCAGTTCCAGCCCCTCGGGCACCGTAGCGACTCCGAGCCAGTCGGCTGACGCGGTGGCCTCGATCATCCGCGAGACCGCGACGGCGCCGTGGCCGTAGCCGTTCGCCTTCACGGCGACGAGGACCTTCCGCTCCGGCCCCACCGCCGCGCGGATCGCGCGGAGGTTGTCGCGGATGTTGCCGAGGTGGACGCGCGCGTGGGTAGCGTAGAGGAGGCTCATCCGCGGATCACGACCTTCTGGACGTAGGGGCTCGTCGAGAGCGCCAGGAGCGCCCCGTAGCCGGGCCAGAAGGCGAGCTCGTCCCCCACCTTCACATTCTCCACCGCTTCCTCGACGTCGAGGATGAGGTGGTCGCTCGACCCGCCGAGCACCCGGATCCCGGGCATGAGCGGCTCGATCCCGTCCACGGCCACGTCCTGCCGTCCGAGGTTGCAGATGGCGCGCAGCCGCACCCCGCGGTCCTCGAAGACGGGAACGCCGCCGAAGGCGTCCTGCCCCCGGTCGCCGATCGGCATCGAGGGCTTGCGCGCCACCTCGACGACCTCGGCCACCATCCGGAAGGTGTCCTGCCGCGTGCCGGGCCAGGGGCTCCGGTCGATCACGTTCCTGCCGAGGACGATCGCCTCGCCGATCCGGAACTGGTTGATCTCCCAGGGCATCTGCCCGCTCGCGAGCAGGGGCAGGTTCGCGCTGTTGCCGCCCGAGAGGACGTTCAGGTCGAGCCCCGTCGCCTCGCGGCACCGGTCGCGCACCTCGACGAGGGCGAGCATGTTCTCCCGGGTGGGGATGACCCCTCCGTAGCAGGCGAGGTTGCAGCCCATCCCGACGACGTCGATGTTCGGCAGCTTCGAGGCGCCCTGCACCACCTCGATCGCCTGGTCGGGCCAGAGCCCCTCGCGCAGGTCGCCGACGTCGACCATGACGATGACGTGGTGGCGGACGCCGTGGAGGGCCGCCGCCTCCGAGAGGAGCTCGATCGTGCGGAGGTTGCTGTTGAGCGTGACGTTCGCGCAGCGGACGACGTCGGCGGCGCGGCTCGGCGCCGGGATGCGGAGGAGCATGAGAGGCCGGTCGATCCCCGCGTCGGCCATCGACTGGAGGTTGCGGATGCGGCTGTCGGCCACCATGTCGGCTCCGCCCGCGACGAGGGCGTTGACGACGGCCGGGTGAGCGCAGGCGACCTTGGCGACGGCCGCCACGTGGACCCCGTGATCGTGGCAGAGGCCGACGACCGAGCGCGCGTTCTGGGCGATTCGGTCGGGGTAGATCTCGAGGCGGGGGGTGCGGATGTACATGGGGCTCCTCTAGGAGTCCGGCGCCGCCGCCGTCTCGATCCAGCGACGGAAGGTCGCGCGGACGTCTTCGGCGCAGGCCTGTGCGAGCGTGCCGAGGGCGCTGAAGCGATATGCCGAGTCGACGAGGATCGTGGCCGACGGGTCGGGGAGGAGGTGCCGGCCGGCACCGGTGCAGACGGACCGGAGGCAATCGGCGGCCCCCTCCACCTTCGTCAGGGCGCCGCCGGTGGCGACGACCCACCGGACGGCCGTCAGGTCCTTCCCCTTCACGACCTGCCGGCGGCCGGTCGGCGTGTAGAGGTCGGAGACGACCCCGGCGTGACGCCGCGCCCCGATGGCGACGGCCCGCTCGCAGAGCCAGCGGGTCAGCGCCTTCTGCCGTTCGGTGACCGGGAGGGCGGCGAGGTCGGCGAGGCGCGCCTCGCCGTCCGGCTCGCCCGCCAGCTCGACCACGTTCCGCGCGTTCACGAAGACGCCGAGGTCTCCCTCGACGGTCCGCTTGGCCCGTGGCTCCGGCTCGACGAGCCGGGAGTGCCATTGGGTGCTCCCCTCTGTGACGCTGTGGACGTCGGTCGTGGCGCCGCCGACGTCGAAGACGAGGCAGTCGCCCGCGACCTCGGCGAAGAGCTCGGCGGCCCTCAGGACGGCGCCGGGGGTCGGGAGGATACCGTGCCGCGTGAGGGTGGCAAGCCGCGCCATGCCGGGGGCATGGACGATGTGACGGCCAAACGCCTCGTGGACGAGCCGCCGGAGCGGCTCGACGTGGAGGACGTCGACGTCGGGGAAGACGTTCTCGGCCAGGTGGAGCTCGACGCCGGCCGCCTTGAAGATCGCCCGGACCGGCTTCCTGAGAGCGGCATTCCCGGCGTAGAGGACCGGGACCCGGAGGCCCGAGCCGACGAGGCCCGCGAGCTTCTCCGCATTCCCCAGGACGATGCCCGTCTCGCCGTGATCGACACCGCCGGCGAGGAGGACGAGGTTCGGCCGGATTTCGCGGACCTCGTCCAGCTCCCACGCCTTCAGCTCCCCGGCCGTCACCAGCTTCACGATCCCGCCCGCGCCGAGAGCCGCCTCGTGCGCGGCGCGCGCCGTCATCGACATCGTCAGGCCGTGGACGGTCATTCGGAGACCGCCCGCCGCCGAGCTGTTCACGAACGTCTCGGCGCCCGCCGCGTCGAGACCGGAACGGGCGCGGAGGTCGGCGAGCGCCGCGTCGACGCCGGCGCCGACGTCCCCCTCGGCGACGCTCGTCGGGGCGAAGCCCTGCGCGACGTGCTCGAAGCCTCCGGCCGGGAGGCGGACGAAGCCGTTCGCCTTCGTGATCGTCGAGCCGACCTCGAGCGTCAGGACCTCGATCTTCATCTCCCCCCTCGGGCCTCGCCTCCGCCCGGCCGGTCCGCGGGGCGCGGGATCGCCGCCGCGCCCCGCGCTCGCGCTCCCCTCAGGCGGCGCCCCGCGCCCGGAGCGCCTTGACCATCGCGTTCACGACGTGGATCCCCTTCGTGCCGCGCCCGAACGTCGCGTCGAGGCCCGTCTCCTTCGCCATGTCGCGGTTCACCTGCGTGCCGCCGGCGACGAGGACGACGCGGTCGCGAATCCCCTTCTCGCGGCAGAGCTCGGCGAGCTTCTTCATCTGGGCGCGGTGGACGTCGTTGTGGCTGATGATCGTGGAGATCAGGATCGCGTGCGCCCCGGTCTCGATGGCGGCGTCGACGAGCTTGCCGACCGGGACCGACGTCCCGAGGTAGCGGTACTTCACGCCGTACTTCTCGATGCCGCCGTGCTTGATGTCGAGGATCTCGCGGAGGCCCACGCTGTGCTCGTCCTCGCCGACGGTCCCGGCGACGACCCTCAGGCCGACGGCCTTCACGACGTCGCGAAGCTCCTGCTCGGGGAGGAGGACCTCCTTCTCGGGGATCTTCAGCGTCGTCCGGTCGACGTCGAACGCGACCTTTCCCTTCACCTCGACGAAGCACCCCTCCGCCGGGTGGAGGACCATCGTGTTGATGACCTCCGGGTCGACGAGGCCCATCTTCTTCGCCATCTCGACGGCGTAGACCGGGGCGATCTCCTCGTTCTCGGGGACGAAGAGCTGGACGAGGACGGTCCCGTCGCCCGCCCACTCGGCTTCCGGCTTGATGGCATTCCCCTTCCGGTAGGGAAGGGTCTTCTCGAGGCGCCGGTCGCAGTTGTCCTCCGGGTCGAGCTCGTCGATGAAGACGATCTTCGACGGGTCGCAGAGCGTGCAGCCGCCGATCGGGTCGCAGGCCTTCGCCGCGTCGTCGGGGAGGTGGTTCGTCCCGAAGTGGTCGCAGACGGGCGCCAGGTAGTCCGCGTCGCGCGGGACGAGCGAGCCGGCGCCGACGCCCCCCTTCCCGTCGCGGGCGATTCCGTCGCCGTTTCGCTCGGGGTACTTGGCCGAGTCGACGAAAAAGCCCTTCTCGACCGCCGCGAAGTAGCCCCCCACCTCGAGGAGCTCCTCGAGGAAGGCGACGGCGCGCTCCTTCAGGTCGCGCACCATCCCGCCGAGCGGACCGTCGTGGTTGAGGCTGACGAGCTCCCTGATGCCGTCGAGGGCGGCCCACGTCTGCTTCACGGTCTGGACGCCGCGGATGTTGTTGTAGTGCCACGGCACGTTCCGCCCCTCGTCGGGGGTGATCGTGCTCTGGATGTCGGCGCGCGTGAGCATCGAGATGAGGGTGTCGACCGTGTGGGTCCTCACCGCCTCCTCGATGTCGGCCTCGATGTACCGGGTGTTCTGCTGCGCCCGCATCCGGTAGTCGCTGAAGAAGTCGCGGAGCGCGACGGCGTACGGCAGGTCGTACCAGAGCTTCGGCGCGGGCGGGGCGTTCGGCGGAACCGTCGAGAGGCCGATCAGGTCCTTCTCCATCCCGACCGCGACCGAGAAGGCGCAGTTGATCCCGTGCTGGACCATCAGCTCGGGCATGACGAGCCAGCCGGCCTTGGCCGTGGCGTTCGCGTTGTGGGCGCCGTCGATCTGGAAGATCCGCGCGCCCGCCATGACCTTCTTCGCCTCTGCCGCGTCGACGAAGGATCGGTACATGTTCACGTTCCGGTAGAGGACGTTGTACTGCGGGTCCTGGTGGGCGCCGTTGATCCCCTCCTCGGCGAAGAGGACGGCGACCTCCGGGCCCGCGACGCCCGAGACGTACGAGTGGAAGTTGATCGGGCGCCCGACCTCCTTCTCGATCTCGTCGCACGCCTTGCGGCTCGCCCGGATCTGCTTGCGCGTGATCGGGACGCCGCCGATCCCCTCGGGCGTCCCCTCGAGGAGGCCGTCGATGTGGCTCTGACCCGTGGTGCGGATGACCATGATGTGGTCGGCGCCGTGCCAGGCGGCCATCCGCATCCGGCGGAGGTCGTCCTCGAAGCGCCCCGAGGCGATCTCTGTCGTCACGACGCAGCTCGGCTGCGGGTCGATGTGGTCGAAGTACTTGCTCGCCGGGAGGCCGATCGATCGCATCAGCGGCCTCGACATGTCGCGGTAGTGGAACGGGCCCATGTCGACGCCGCCTTCCGGCACGTCGCGCCAGGTCCAGCCCTTCCGGGGCGGGTGGTAGCCCTCGAGCCCCTCGAGGATCTTCTCGATGTCGAGCTTCTGGTTCGGGGGAGTCGGATTCGTCATCGCTCGCTCCTCCGGGCTCAGAAGAGCCCCTCCAGGACGGTCGCGTCGTCGAGGATCGCCTGCGCGGCGCCGCGGGCGTCGGTCCCGGTCTTCCTGCCGACCCTCAGGACGACGTGCCCCGCCCCCTTGCCGAGGAGGCCGGCGTCGAGGATCCGCTTCACGACCCCCTGGCTCGAGACCGAGTCGATTCCCATCCGGAGGAGGACGGACCTCTCGATGGACGGGCTCGTGTGCCCCTTCGCGAGCTCCACGATCGGCTCGACGACCCTCGTCGTCAGCTCCCAGAAGCGGGTCTTCAGCTCTTCGTCGCTCAGCTTCGCGAGCGCCTCGCGGCGCGATTCGAAGCGGGTGATCCTGTCGTCGGTCATCGTCGTCTCCATCAGGCGAGGGTCGTGACGGCCTGGCGGACCCATGCCGGGTCCTTCTTGAGGTCGGCGGCGAGGAAGGCGACGTCGCCGTCGTTCCACTTCGCGACCGGATGCAGCTTCGCGGCGTTCTTCAGGTAGGAGAGGCGGAGCTTGTCCATGTCCTGGACCCGCCCGCGCACCATCTCGAGCGAGGGGGGGATCACGATCGACTTCCCCGGCACGTTCTCGGCCGGGTCGCCGACCCTCACCTCGATCCCGTTCTCGCGGGCGAAGGAGAGCTGGCGGTTGTGGTGCTTGCCGGCGCCCGTGTACTCGGTCTCCTGGACGACGACGACCTGGTCGCGGTCCATCTGCCTCGCGAGGGTCACGGCCGCCGTGAGGCTCGTGTTTCCCGCGGGGCCTCTCTCGAGCCCCTCGAGCTTCGTCATCAGCTCGGTGACGTAGAAGACCTCCCCCTGGCTGACGAGCTGGTACTCGTCCATGTAGCGCAGGCTCCGCGCCGCGTTCCGCGGGACGTCGACCCGGTCGGGCCAGGTGGCGAAGGGGACGCCGAAGCCGGTGTGCCCCGTCGTGAAGCTCTTCCGGTTGAAGTCCGTGTCGGAGGCCATGTGGAGGCCCGCGAGGTCGACGGAGCAGGCGACGATGCGCGTCGCCGTGCACCCCTCGGCGAGGAGGCCGCGGGCGGTGCCCGTCAGGTTCCCGCCGCCGGCGTGGGTGACGACGACGGCGTCGGGGTCCCGGTCGTAGCGCGCGCGGACCTGCCGGGCGATCTCGGCGCCGAGCGTCTCGACGCCCCGGATGCCGAACGGCGTGTAGAGGCTCGCGTTGAAGTAGCCGGTCTCCTCGAGCGTCCTGAGGAGGACGTAGAAGAGCTCCGGGCCGACCGAGAGGCGCTGCACCTCGGCGCCGTACGCCTCGCAGGCGCGCGACTTCTCCACGATCTCCGGCTGGCCGACGCCGCGGCTGTCGAAGACCTCCTGGAGGATGATGCAGCGGAGGTCGCGCATCGCCGCCTGGCTCGCGACGCCGGCCCCGTAGTTGCCGCTCGTCGCTGCGATGACCCCTTCGTAGCCGCGCTTCTTCGCCTCGTACGCGCTGATCGAGGCGCGGCGCGCCTTGAAGGAGCCGGAGGCGTTCGCCGCCTCGTCCTTGACGAGAATCCGCGCCCCCTTGCCGGGACCGGCGAAGGAGCGGACCGCCTCGGTGAGACGCGTCAGCTCGTGCAGCGGCGTCGAACCGACCTTCGTCTCGGCCTGGATCCGCACGATGTCCTCGAGCCCGTAGCCGGTCTCGGCCATCATCCGCTCGTAGTCGAAGGCGACCGGGCTCGACACGTAGGCGTCGAAGTCGATCCCGAGGCTCGCCTTCATGATCTGGTTCTTCCTCGAGAGGACGGCCGCGTAGCTCGTGTCCCTCATCTCAGCTCTCCCGGAGGCCGATGTGGAGGAGCTCGGGCACCGTCGTCCCGAAGCTGTGGTCGTACCCCGGGTTGACGACCCGGAGGACGCCGCGGTGCGTCCTCCCGATCAGGCTCTTCACCGAGACCTCTTCGCCAACCTCCGCGTCCTCCTCGAGGAAGCCCGAGAGGCGCAGGACGTAGGGCGTGGCGGCGGTGTCCTCGGGAAGGCCCGGGGCCCTCTCCTCGGGTTTCAGGACGATCGACTCGATCTCGACCCAGGTTCCCTTGGCGACTCTCATCGACTCCCTCGGCGCGCGCGGCGCAGCCGGAGAAGGCCGGGAATCCCGGCCCTCCCCGGTTCGAAGTGCGTGGACGGTCAGACCCGGCGGCGGTAGGCGCCCTCGCCCATCAGTGCCGCGGGGACCGGCAGGTCGATCATGCTCTTGAGCCCCGGCGTCGCCGCGACGACGTGCGGGATCATGTTCACCGCGACGCCCATCGTGGCGATGCCCCCCGCGATCTCGGGGCCTGTCGACATGTGGATCTCGGGCCTGCCGTAGATGTCGATGTAGTCGCCCGTTCCCTGCCCCTCGAGGTGGGGGTGGACCTGCTGCGGGTGGACGAGCTTCACGACCGGCTTCCCGTTCGCGTAGCCGATCGCCGTGTGCGCGCACCCCGCGACCATGCCGGGCGCGATCTTCACGTGCGGCGTTTCGCGGTAGACCTTCGAGACGATCGGCTCTCGCGTCTGCTCGATCCGATCCACGCCGAGGCCGAGGGCGTCGCTGATCATCCGGATGCTCTCGGGGAAGCCGACGTGCCCGACGATCGAGCCGTCGGCGACCCCCTTCGCGAACTCTTCCGGCGTCGTGCCGACCCCCTGCGTCTTCATGACGGTCGGGCCGTAGGGCGAGAGGTCGTTCACGCGGCTCGCCTCGATCCGCTCCACGCGGTGGCAGACGCCCGAGAGGAGGACGACGAGGAGGTCGAGGACGAAGCCCGGGTTCACGCCCGTGCCGAGGACGGTCACGCCGCTCGCCTTCGCGAGGGCGTCGATCTCGGCGGCCAGTTCCGGGTTCTGCGCCTCGGGGGCCGCCATCTCCTCGGCGATGGAGACGCAGTCGATTCCGGCCGCGAGGACCTTCTTCAGGTCCGGCATCTGCTCCTTCGTCCAGGAGGTCGTCGCGAGGACGACGAGGTCGACCTTCGCAGGGTCGAGAACCGCCACCGGGTCGCTCGTCACCGTCACGCCGAGCGTCCGCTCGGCGCCGAGGACGTCGCCGAGGTCCCGCCCCACGTAGTCGGGTCGCAGGTCGATGGCGCCGGCGAGCTCGAGCCCCTCCTTCTCGAGGACGAGGCGCGCGATACCGCTCCCCATGGCGCCGAGGCCCCAGAGAGCCACACGGATCTTCTTCATTGGAATCCTCCTGCCGGACCGCCCGTTCGAACCGCCCGGCGGGGATTCCGCGGGCAGGAACAGTGGCGCCGTCCGGCGAGGCATTCTACCGCGGCCGGGGAGGAGGCCGTACCGGTTCGGCGTCCTGACACCGCATCGCGGGCGGGACGACACGGCCTCCCGCATCGGCCGGCCGGGACGCTCCCGGCACTCCCCGGGAGTTCGCCGCCGGGGCGCCGGGCCTCCGCGGCCCGGGCCGCGTCAGACCCCGAACTGCACCAGGTGGTGGTCGCAGTGGCGGGCGGCGAGCCGGCCCCACTCGTCGGTGTCGAGGTCGCCGAAGGCGGGGTGAGTGCCCCAGCGGGGGCTCTTCTCCTTCCCGCGGAGAACGAACCGGTCGAGGGCCGCGTTCCACTCCGCGACGTCCCCTTCCCACTCGCCGGGCTCCGTTCGCTGGAACTCCGGGGTCGTCGGGACCTTCCCCTTCGGGATCGGGAGCGTGAAGACGAAGAGCCGGCGCAGGAGGGCGAGGCGGAACGGCGTCCATTTCGGGACGACGGGGACCTCGCCGAGCGCCACGCGGAAGGAGTCGGTCAGGTGGCAGATCATCTGCCGCGCGTTCATCTTCCCCCACCGCGCCGCGGCGTCGGGGCGCAGGGCCTCGACGCGGGTGCGGACGCGCCTTTCCGTGTCGGAGTCGAAGAGCGTGGTCATCGGATCCCCCTTCACGCGACGATCATGCCCTTCCCCGGCTCTCTCCGCCGAAGGCGCCCCCGGCGACGAGGTGGGCGGCTCGAAGCGGCTCCGGGATGCGGCCGTTCCTGGCCGTCCGGTGAATCACGTCCGCGGCGGACTCGAGCGTGAGGCCCTGCCGCTGGACGAAGACCCCCGCGCACGGCTCCATCGGCCCCGCCGCCTCGACGAGCGCCCACTTCCGGGCGCCGCCCGGGACGCGCGACAGGAGCGCGTCGCGGATCGACCCGAGGTCCGGCGCGCTCCGCGCCACGACGAGGACGGGGAGGCCCGTGAGGCGCGCGAGGCCGGCCAGGTCGACGACATTGAACCCGGCGAGCGCGATCCCCTGGAGGAGGACGAGCTGGAGCTGGGGCGCCCACTTCGACGCCGTGACGAGACGCGCGAGGACCTCCGTCGCGTTCCGGCCGTCCTTTCGGACCTTTCCGGAGACGACTCCGGTGAGCGTCGCCTCCGAGAAGACGCAGCCGACGACCGGGACGTCCCCGCGGCGGGTGCGCGGGAACGGGGCGTCGTCGAAGCCGACGAGGTGGGAGAAGGGCACGGGGAAGAGGTTATCCGAGCACGCCGACGCGAGTCGTCCTCCGTTCCGCACGCCGCACCGCCCCGTCCGCGCAGTAGACTGACCCGTAACGAATCCAAATGGGCAGGGGTGCGTCGTGACGGAACGGACGCTCGACCGCTACCGCATCCTCCGCGAGCTGGGGCGCGGGGGGATGGGCGTCGTCCACGAGGCGCTCGACACGACGCTCGGCCGGCGCGTCGCGCTGAAGGTGCTCCCTCCCGAGCGGGTCGCCGACGACGAACGCCGCGAACGGTTCCTCAGGGAGGCGCGCGCGGCCTCCGCCCTCAACCACCCCGGCATCGTGACGGTCCACGACCTCGGGAGCGCCGAGGGGCTCGACTTCATCGTCATGGAGCTCGTCGAGGGGGAGACGCTCGCCGAGCGGATCGCACGCGGCCCGATGGCCCTCGGCCCGGCCCTCGACCTCGCCGTCCAGGTGGCCGACGCCCTCGCCCGCGCCCACGCGGCCGGGATCGTCCACCGCGACCTGAAACCCTCGAACGTCATGGTGACGCCCGAGGGGACGGCCAAGATCCTCGACTTCGGCCTCGCCAAGCTCGTCGAGCCGCCGTCCGGAGAGGGGGGCGACACGCTGCGCCTGCGCCGGCTCGACCAGGGGGAGAGCGCCGAGGGGGTCCTCCTCGGAACGGTGCCGTACATGTCCCCGGAGCAGGCCGCGGGCAAGCCGGTCGACGCGCGGAGCGACGTCTTCTCCTTCGGGATACTCCTCTACGAGATGCTGACGGGGCGGCACCCCTTCCGGCAGCCGACGGCGCTCGAGACCCTCTCGGCGATCCGCACGGCCGAGCCGGTTCCGCCGGGCGAGGCCGTCCCGTCGGTGCCGCCCGAGGTGGAGCGCGCCGTCCTGCGCTGCCTGCGCAAGGAGCCGTCCCGTCGCTGGCAGGGAATGGCCGACCTGAGAGCGGTCCTCGAGGACCTGAGGGAGGATTCGGAGTCGGGCCGCAAGGGGGCCGCGACCGCGACGGTGTCCGCGCCGCGGCGATGGCGCGGGCCGCTCGCGCTGGCCGGAGTCGCCCTCGCGGCCCTCGCAGCCGCCGGCGTCGTCTTCCTGAACCGCCCGGCCCCTCCCGCCGCCCCGCTCGCGGCACAGCGCCTGACGTACGAACCGGGCTTCGCGAACCAGCCGAGCCTCTCACGCGATGGCAACCTCGTCGTCTACGCCTCCGACCGGGCCGGCGGCGGGAACGTCGACCTCTGGCTCCAGCACGTGTCCCAGCGGAGCCCGGTCCGCCTGACCACGGACCCGGCTATCGACGAGATGCCTTCTTTCTCCGCCGACGGCTCCCGCGTCGCTTTCCGCTCCGCGAGGGAAGGCGGCGGCATCTGGATCGTCAACGCCCTGGGGGGCGCGGAGCGACTCCTCGCCCCGCGCGCAACGCTCCCCCGCTTCTCGCCGGACGGGCGATTCGTAGCCTGCGTGGAGGACGTCCCGTGGCGCCCCGCGGGCCTCCGGCAGCTCCTCCTCGTCCCGGCCGACGGCGGCACGCCGAGACCCTTCGCCGCCGGCTTCGGGACGTACGAGCTGCCCGGGAGCTTCGGCCCCGTCTTCTCGCCGGACGGGCGCCTTCTCCTCTTCAAGGGAGCCCGGATCGCCTCGCCCCGGGAGGTCGAGTGGTGGGTCGCTCCCGTGGACGGCGGGCCGGTCGCCTCGAGCGGGGCCGCGAGAGCCCTCGGACAGATCGACGTGATCCAGGTCCCGGTGGCGTGGGTCCCCGGCTGGCTGATCCTCGTCGCCGGGACGACGTTCCAGGGGACGAGCCACTACCGAGCGCCGATCTCGGACGACGGCCAGCTCCTGGGGCCACCCGAGCTCCTCGTACCGGGCTCGGGACTCTCCTCGGAGGCGAGCGTCTCCACGGACGGCAGGATGGCGTTCTCGAGGGCCAGCTGGGTCGTGAACGTCTGGGGCGTGCCCCTCGACCCGTCCTCGGGCCGGGCCGCGGGCGAGCCGCAGCGCCTGACGAGTGACGCCGCGCCGAAGTTCGGGATGTGCGTCTCCCGCGACGGGTCGCGGCTCGCCTTCACCAGCGTCGAGGGCCCCGTGGACGCGCGGCGCACGAGCCTTCACGTCGTCGACCTCGCCACGGGGCGCGAGAGCGTCCCGGTCGAGGGGCCCGCCCGCTCGATCTCCCCCTTCCCGCGGCTTTCCGCCGACGGGGCCCGCCTCGGCTGGTCCGACGTCGTCGAGGGCCGACGAGTCTCCTACCTCGCCGGCACCGGGCCGACGCCCGCGACCGAGCTCTGCACGGACTGCTCGCTCCTCGCGTTCCTCGAGGACCCGCGATTCGCCCTCGCGAAGGCGGGCACCCGGCGCCTCGTCCGCCTGGCGCTCGAGGAGGGAGCGGTGGAGACGATCGTCGAGGGAGAGCCGGGGGCGATTCTCGACGCCGACGCCTCCCCGGGCGACCGCTGGCTCGCCTTCCTCGCCGGTCGCCCCGACGGCGACGTCGAGCTCCGTCTCCGGGCACTCGACCCGGCCACGACGGCCCCGGACGAGGTCCTCCTCGAGCGCTCCGCGGCGTGGATGGGCGCCCCGCGCTGGTCTGCCGACGGACGGTTCCTCTACTACCTCTCGCAGCGGGACGGCGAGGTCTGCGTATGGGCCCTGCCCGTCGATCCCGCGACGGGAATTCGCGCGGGAGAGCCGTTCGCCGTCCTCCACCTCCACGGCTCGCCCGCCCGCTGCTGGGGGCCGCGCGGCGCCTACACGCTCTCCGTCGGGCAGGGACGCCTCGCCGTCACCGCCTCGGAGGTCCGCGGCGACGTCCACCTCGCCCGGCTCCCGGGGGCGTTCGGACCGTAGCCCCCGGGAGCCCGCTCGACGAGGAACCCGGGCCCGCCGGTCAGTCGATCGGCTTGCCCGCCTCGAGCTTCTCGATCATCCCCTTCAGGTTGCTGCGGTTCCCGTCGTCCGGCGCCTGGGCGAGCGCCTTCTTCGCCGCCGCGAGGGCTTCCTTCAGCTTCCCCTGGGCGGACCAGGCCCGCATGAGGCCGACCTCGACGGGCCACTGCCCGGGGTGCTTCTTCGCGTTCAGGAGGTAGACGGCGACGGCCTCGTCGGTCTTCTTCTGCGCCTGCAGCTGACGGCCGTACATGTGGAGGTCGACGGCGGTCGCCGTCGGGTGCGCCGTCGCCTTCTGCATCGTCGCCTTCGCCGCGTCGGCCATGCCGTTGGCCGCCTGGGCCTGCGAGAGCGTGCTCAGCGTCCGGAAGTTCTCCTGCCCCGAGAAGCTCGGCGTCGCCGCGTGCTCGGCCCACTTCAGCGCCTCGGGAAGGTTCACCTTCCTCGCCAGGCAGAACTGCGCCGCCTGTTCCCACGACTCCCAGGAGAAGCCGGTCGAGCCGCGGAGCTGGTTGCGGATCTCGGCGAGGTAGAGGCCGTCGATGTCGGCGACCTCGACGCGGACCGGGACCTCCAGCTCGTCCCACCGGAGCGCCACCGTCGCCTCGGACGGTTTCCTCTCGACGAACTCGAACGTCATCCAGTGCGTGTAGGGCGCCTTGCGCGGCTTCACCTTCACGCGGAGCGCGTCCTCCTTCGCGTCGTAGAAGTAGTGCCCCCACGACGTGGAGTTCTTCGAGAAGACGACCGTGAACTCCTCGGGCCCCGGGACCATGAAGAGGCCGTAGGAGCCGGCCGCGAGGGGCTGCCCCTCGACCTTCACGTCGTGCGAGACGCGAAAGACGGTGTTCTCGTTCGCGCCGGCCCGCCAGGGGCACTCGTCGCCGCACGTGCCGAAGGTGTCCGACGACATCCCGTACGGGACGAGGCCGCCCCAGATCTTCCCGCGCCGGTCGGTGCCGTCGGGGGCGGTCACCTTCGGGCTGTTGTAGGTGACGCTCACCTCCACGGGCCCGATCCACTGCGAGACCGAGGCCTTCTGGTTCCCGCCGCTCGGCGGACCGGCGAGGCGCTGCGCGGCCGCCGGGGCGGCGAGAGCGAGGGAGAGGACGAGGGCCGGCGCGAGCCGGAGCGGGCTTCGATCCATCGGGCCTCCTCGGGAACGGCCGCGCCGGGGCCCCGGGCGGGCTCCGGACGGGCCGCTCCTCGTGCGTTCGTCTTCCGAGATACGTCTCCCCCGCCGCCGGGTTTCCGGCGGCGCGGGGACGTCGGCTCCGGCGCCTACTCCGGAAGGTTCCCGAAGACGAACCGGTCGACGGGGGCCCAGCCCCTGTCCTTGATCTCACCGCTTCGCCAGACCGCCCACTGCGGGAGACCCGGCGTCCAGCTCTTCGTCATCCGGTAGAGCTCGAGCGCCGAATTCCCCGCGAAGAGCCAGACGACGCGTTCGGGGTTCCAGGGGTTCGGGACAGAGAGGCTACGCGCCTGTCGCCTCCTAGGGAGTGACTCGGGTGACGACGCGCAGAGTGACGATCTCCTCCGCGCGTTCTCCGGGTCGCAGGGCTCGCGTCGTCAAGAGGCCTCCCGTCTGCCCGAGGGCTACGGAAGCGAAAGACGCTGCTCGCGCCGCGAAGACCTCCACGAAGGACGGAGCGAGGCCGACGAGGTCTATCCGGCCCGTGCCGTCCGTGGCGGACGCCAGGCCCAGGGCCAGGAGGTGCTGCTGAAGGAACGGGACCGGGACGGGAGCGCCGTCCATCCGAAGGAAGAGCCACTCTCCGGCGAGCGGGGCATCGTCGGTGGCGCGGAGGACGAGCGAAAGCGTCGCCGGGCCGAACGCACAGCGATAGTCGTGCTCCTCGTCCCCCGGAAGCGGCCGCAGTGGCGTCAGGGCGCAGGCCGGGCCACCGGCGAGAATCCAGCCCGAAGCCTGCTCTCCTCGAAGCTCGAAGCGACCCGTGGCGTCCGTGCGGCCCGTCTCGAGGAGGTCCCCCGCCCCGTCCACGGACGCCAGGACTTGCCCCGTCGCGGGGCGGCCGTCCGCCCGGAGGAGCCGGCCTCGGAGGACGGGGATCGGCGTCATCGTCAGAACGGTCTCCGGAAGCGGCCCGTCTCCGACCTCGACGAACGTCGGTTCCGACTCTCGATAGCGGGCACGGTTGGCGTGGACTCTCGCGGTGCCCCGGCCGATGAGGGGGAACGCGAAGGAGCCGTCCTCGCCGGTGTCGACCAGCCGATGAAAGGTCCCGAGCCGGAGCGCGACCGTCGCGTCGGCGACCGGGCGGTTGTCCGGGGTCACGACGCGGCCCCTGAGAGCGTGCTCGTTCAGCTCGAAGTCGACCTCGGCCCCTCCCTTCGGCACCCAGGCGCGCTTCATCTCCACGGGAACGCTCTCGAGGAAGAGGACGAACTCGTGCGGGCCCTCGGTGAAGACCTCGGCCTCGTAGCGGCCGTCTTCACCCGTCTTCGCCCGCACGAAGCCCTCGTCGTCCCCCGGGAGGCCTGCGGAAGACCGTGCGCGAACCTGCACCGTCGCCGCCGGAATCGGCACGTCGGCGCGCGTCACGCTTCCCGCCACGGAGATCCTCTCGAGGGCCACCGTCTTCTCCGTCGTGCGACCCGACTCGACGTCCACGCCCTCGTCGAAGCCGAAACGCCCGCCCGGTTGAATCCTCACCGTCCAGCGTCCGGGCGGGACGTCGTCGAACCGGACCCTCCCGGCCTCGTCCGTTCGCCCGGCCTGAAGGGTCTTTCGGCCGACCGAGCCCCTCGTCGGTCTTTGCGGCTCGTTGTCGAGGAGCCGGCAGGGGACCTCCGCGACGTTCAGAGAGCCGCTTTCGAGACGCAGGGCGATCGCGCCCGCGCGCTCCAGCGGGACGTGACGGACCGCGAACGTGCCGCTCCGGGCCGAGGTCCAGGGGCGCTTCGCCGGGACGTAGCCCTTCCTCGACACCTCGACGTCCGCATCTCCCGCGGCGAGCCCCGAGAAGAGAGCGAAGCCTTCGGCCCCCGACGCGGCCCTCTGAGCCGGGCTCCCCTCGGGAGCGTCGCGGAGGCGAAGCTGGACCGCGGCGCCCTCGAGCGGCTCGCGCCCCTCGGTGACCCTGACGACCAGCGACCAACCCTTCCGGGAGCCCGGGCTCACCACAGAAGTCTCACCCGGCTTCAGCCGGAGGAGCCTGAGGTCCGGGGCGGCGTTCTCCCCGACGCCGAGGATCGACGCGACGAAGGCCCCTGCCGGGACGAACACCTCCTCGCCCGTGACGGACAGCCGGAACCTCGGACGGAGCATGTCCGGGTCGTCGATCGCGTAGAGGGACACCGTGCGCGGCTCCGCCTTCGGGAAGCGAACCCGGGCCTTTCTCGGGACGACGACGCGCAGCGTCCCCGTGTCGTCGGGCTCGATCGCCTTGCCCGTGGCCTCCACGGGGCCGTGAGCCGGGCCCTCCAGCTCCAGCGCCTCGAGAATCGCCGGGAAGTCCGTCGGTGAGCTCGCGACGTACTCGGCGCACGTCCGGGCCTCCCGCGTGACACCGCAGATCGTCAGGCCGCTCGGAATCGGCGTCCCGAGATCGTCGACGGCCGCGATCCGGACGATCTTGCGGGCCGGCGGTTCGCCGACAGCGGGGCCCGCGATGAGGAAGAGGCTCAGAACGCACGGCCCGACGGTGACAGGACGAACCATGTCAGGTTCTCGCCGACGCGTCCTCGACCCGCACAACGCCGAATGATGCAGGGACCGGGATGGGAATCCTGCTTGCGCTGCAGGGGGAAAGACCGTCGTCGGCGCCGGCGGGCCTGGCGGAGACGCTCGTCTGAGCCGAAGTAGTGCATGGCTCCTGCTGGCAGTAGCGACACCCCTGGACCGTGCATACGGAGCAACAGAAGATACAGAAGTCGCAGTAGAAGCATCTGTCGTGTAGGTAGCATCCGCCGGTGCAAGCGCAGCCCTGCGCTTCGGCTGTTGGCGCCCCCGAGAAGGTCGCTACCAGGACCAGGAGAACGAGAGCGACGCGAAGTGTTCTCATGAGGACCTCCTGGGTCGAATCGTCCCCCCCCCCATACAGAATCTGTCAAGGGTATCTCTTGGATCGCCCCGATCGACCGCCTCCTCCCCGGCCGGACCCTCCGACCGATCTGACGGATTTCTAGCCGAGAGAAATCGGCCCCGGCGTCCGGGGGATCAAGGGGAATAGGAAGCCGGGGCGCTTGCCAGGGGCGTGGCGCGGCCCTGGGAACCGCGAGCCGGGGCGCCAAGATGATCGAGGATGCGGCGGATGACGCGGCCCTCGGTGTCCCCCCCCGCCGCCGGGTTTCCGGCGGCGGGGGACGGCGGGGCCGGCCCTACTCCGAGAGGTCCCCGATGACGAACCGGTCCACGGGGGCCCAGCCCCTGTCCTTGATCTCACCGTTCCGGTAGACCGCCCACTGCGGGAGGCCCGGCGTCCAGCTCTTCGTCATCCGGTAGAGCTCGAGCGCCGAATTCCCCGCGAAGAGCCAGACGACCCGCTCGGGGTTCCACGGGTTCGGGACGGAGAGGTAGAGCCCCTCGTCGGGAAGGGCGTGCCGGCTGCCCTGGTGTTCGAACCAGCCGTTGCCGAGCCGGACCGGGAGCTTTTCCCCGAGCCGGGCGACGAGCGCGTTGTCCGCCGGGGAGCCGAGGAGGAAGAGGTCGCTCGCGGCCAGGGCCTCGTCCGTCAGCTCTGAGTCCTTCACGACGGGCGGCAGCTCCTCGCTGTAGGAGTCGGCGAGGAGCGACTGGAAGCGGAGGGCGAGGGTGTGGTTCGCCTCGATCTGGCGGGTCGTCCCGTAGACGACCTTCGCGTGCCGGAACTCGTCCGTGAAGCTGACGAAGGCATAGGGGTTCGCGAGGGGTACGGGGACGTCCCGCCCGGCGTCGAAGAGGACCCGCCCGGGCTTTTCCGGGACCGCGAACGAAAGCTCCGTCCGCGCTCCCTTCGCCTCGTACGGCTTCACCAGGCGCTTGCCGCCGGCGTCGATCGCGACGCTCCCGAGGAGGTGGTACGGCCGTCCCGGCTGCGTGACGACGAGCGTCACCTTCCAGGTGTCGCCGTCCCTGGCGACCTTCGCCTCGACCTTCGGGTCGGGGAAGCCCGTCTCCTCGACCCACGGGGCCAGGAACCCGGCGACGTCGCGCCCGGCCGCCTTCGAGAGGGCGGAGACGAGCTGGGCGGTCGTCACGTCACGCCCCGCGTTCGCCGTGAAGGCGGCGTCCATCGCCCGGAAGAAGACGTCGTTGCCGAGGAGGAGGCGGAGCTGGTGCAGGGCGAACGTGCCCTTGATCCGCGGGATCTGGTAGGGCGAGCGGCGGGCGTACTCGCGCTTCGCCTCGCGGATCGCGACGTCCCCTTCCTTCGCCGCAAACCAGGCGGCGCGGGCGTTGAGCGCGGCGAGGTCGTCGCGGAGCGAGGCGAAGGCCTTCGCCGGGTCCGCGGGCAGCCCCTCGAGGAGCCGCCAGTAGGCCGCCGAGCCGGAAAGGAGGCCGTTCTCGGCCTCGGTCTTCGGGAAGACGCTCCCCTTCCAGAGCCGCGCCTTCGGGGCCTTCAGGCGCTCCTCGACCGCCGTCACGTCGAGCGCCGGCCCTTTCACTGCGGCCTTCGGCGCATCCGGCGCGACCGGCGCCTTCGCCGCCGTCTCCTTCGCCCTCGCCTCCTTCAGCTTCTCCGCGATGTGCACCGGGCTGAAGACGGCGTAACCGAGCGTGAGGTGCGGAATGGCCCCCGGGAGGTCGGGCATCCGGCGGTTGCCGGCGGCGGGGAACTTCTCGCGGAGCGTGACCTTGCCGTAGTGGGCGAGGAAGACGAGCCTCTCGGCCATCTCGGCGGTCGTGACCTTGCCGTCGCAGGCGTGAGGCCGGTTGATCGGCGAGGAGGCCCAGAGGTTCACGGCCTCGATCGCGTCGATCTTCCCCTTCACCCGGTCGTACCACTTGCGGAAGGCGACGTCGCGGTCCCACGGGCCGTAAACCGGGTCGAAGGGAGCGTCGTCGGGCTGGACGCCGTACTCCCTGCGCACCCCGGGGTCGCGCGCGTTGTTGTTGGCCCAGAGGAAGCCGGGGGTCCCGAAGGGGGCGAGGTCCTCCTTCGTCCGCCAGAGCTTCGACTCGTACGTCCCGAGGAGGAGGATCGCGACCTCGTTCGTCTTGACGTCCGCGATCGGCCAGTCGTTGGCGTACATCCCGTTGTTCTTCTCGCGCAGGATCCGCGCGACGTCGTCGATCGAGCTCGCGTACTGCGCCGCCTTGCGGATCCGGTTCGACATCGGCGTCCCGTCGATGTTCCACGGGGTCTGGGCGACGGTCGTCTCGCCGATCAGGATGCCGGCGGAGTTCATGTAGTAGTCGGTCCCCGAGTGGATGCCGCCCGGGAAGCCCTGGTAGACGAGCCGGTGCCCCTTCGACGGGACGACGTCGACGATGACATTGAAGTGGACCCCCGTGTAGCCGGCCCACATGAAGATCTGGCCGAAGACGGGTCGCCCGTCCTTCGTCGCCGGCCCCGTCGCCACGAAGGACGAGCACTTGTGCGCCCGGTCGGGGATCTTCGCCTCGTCCTCGGCGGTCAGGAAGCTGCGGCCCGTCAGGGCGTGGGGTGTCGTGCGCAGCGCCGACTCGACGTAGTCGAGGTCGATGGAGGAGTTCATCGTGACGACGTCGAGGAAGTCGATCGCCCGCCCGTCCACCTTCGCCCCCGCCTTCGCGGCGCCGTCGGCCATCCCCTTCATCTCGAGGAGGTACTCCTCGTCGAACTTGCGAAGGAAGACGGCGTCGGCCATGAAGCGCATCCGGGCCCACGCCGCCGCGCCGTCCTTGGGGTCCTCCTGGAAGCCGAGCTTCCTGGCGTACTCGGCCATGTCGTCGGCGAGGAGCGAGCCGTACTGGAAGCCGCGCTCGTACGGCTCCCCCTCGACGTGGACGTAGACCCACCCCTTCTCGTCGTAGCGGAAGGCGGGACCGTGCCAGCGGACCGTCTCCATCGGGACGAGCTCGCGGACGTCCGTCACCTCCTCGAGGCTCACGTCGTCGAACCAGGCGGTCCCCGTCGCCGTGCCGTTCAGGCCGAGGTGAAGGCGGACGGCGTCCTTCGCCGTCGTCGCGACGAAGATCGTCTCGACCTTCCCGAAGGGGCGCGTCGCGCCGGTCGCCGGCGAGTGGTTCGTGAAGGGGAACGAGGCCATCGTGAGCGCCGCCGCGACGGGCGTCGGGTAGCGCCCGGTCGGGTCGGAGAACGCCCTTTCGGTCCGGACGTACGCCGAGAGGCGATAGACGCGGCCGACCTCGAGACGCACCTCGCCCGAGGAGACGGCGATCGACGCCGGGCTCGGCGTCGAGAGCTTCAGGCTCGCGGCCCCGGCGTTCTTCACGTCCGGGTCGCGCGCGACCGAGGCGCCCGCAACGAGCGCGCCGTGGACGGTCCAGGAGGCGGCGCCAGCGGGCGCAGCCTCCTCGAAACCCCCGTTCGGAACGGCCACCGTCGCGGCGGCCGACGGAACGGCGGCGAGAAGGAGGGCGGTGGCGTAAAGGCTGGCGAATCTCGTCGATCGAACGTTCACGGTTCCTCCCCCGCTAGAGCCCGGGTCGGGGGATCGTACCGTCCCCGACGGGAGGGCGAAGGGGTACGCGCGCGGGCTTCCCGTCGAACGACCGATCGGTCGCCGCGGCGTGCCGCGGCGCCGCCTTCCGTTCGTGCGAGGCAGCCGGCCGTCGGATGAACAGCGGCGTGAGGTGCGTCACACCCTCGTCGTCTGCGGGGATCCACGGCCCGATCCGGGTGCGTAGTCGTCGCGTTCCCGGAATCCACCGCCGACAGGAGAATGAACATGAAGAGCGTCACCGCCGCCGCGGCCCTTGCCGCCCTCGTCGTCGCCAGCCCGCTCGCCCACGCCTCCGAGCCGACGGTCGTCTGGTACCCGTCCGTCGTGAATACGGAAGGGCTCAACGGCGCCAGGTACTACTCGGTCCTGAGCGTCTGGAACCCGTCCCCCACCGAGATCACCCTCACCGTGGACGGCTTCGTCTCGAACACTTCGGGCCTCGCCGCCCCGACCGCGACGGTGACGGCGACCGTTCCCGGTGCCACGCACGCCACCATCCCGAACGTCCTCGCCGCGCTCTTCGGCGGCCTCGAGGGGCTCGCGGCCGCGCGCATCACCGCAAGCGGGCCGGCGACCTTCTTCCACTCCGTCGTCAACGACCAGACCGCCTCGGGCAACGGACAGACCCTCCTGAAGGTCGACAACGCCCGCGGCGAGAACGTCCTGACGAGCGGGACGCTCCTGCAGCTCTCCAACGCGAGCGCCGAGGACCGCGCGATGGGCAAGGGCAAGCGGACGAACATCGGCTACTTCAACCCGGGCTTCGACACGAAGAGCGTGAGGTTCCGGGCCTGGACCTCGAACGCGACCCTGATTGGTGAAGAGGTCCGATCGATCCCGGCCTGGAGCCAGGTGCAGCAGCCGGTCTTCGACCTCGTGAAGCCGACGGTGGCCGGCAATTCGGTGCACGACGACTTCCTCGTGACGTTCGAGGTGCAGGGGGGCGGCCTCCTCGTCTATTCGACCGTCGTCGACAACAAGACGAACGACGGCGTCTACCAGGCCGCCGAATAGGACGGCTTCTCTTTCGAGGGCAGAGCTCGCGGGGGCCGGGACGATCGTCCCGGCCCTTCGTTCTCAGTAGGGCCGCCCGAGGAAGACGTAGAGCGACGTGTTCCCGCCGTACCCCGCGCCGAACCCCGCGTAGATCGGGCCAAGGACCGTATCGGCCCCGACGAAGAGCCCGCCGGCGGGCCGGACGCCGTCGAAGCCAATCTCCTCCCTGCGGGCCCAGACCCGCCCCGCCTCCACGGTGCCGCCGAGGAAGACACCCCGCCCCACGCGCGTCGGCAGGCTCGCGATCCGGTGCTGGAGCGTCACGGCGGCGTAGGCGGCGCGCTCGCCCCCCGCGTCCTCCCTCGAGAGGGCGGCGAGCCGCGTGAAGTCCGACAGCCGGAAGAGGAGGTAGAAGGGCGGCTCGCTCCCCATCGCGTCCTCCCACCCCCCGGTGAGGAGGACCGTCGACCGGGAGCCCGCGGGGATCGCGTGCGTGCCCCGGAGGATGAGCCGGTTGAACGAGCTCTCCGACCCGAGCGACTCCCGGAACGCCTCGACCTGGGCCTGCGCGATCGTCCCCCGGCGCGGGAAGCTGAGGTCGTCGAGCGTGTCGACGCCGAGGTAGGCGAAGACGCCCCCGAGGTCGATGTCGATGTCGCCGAGCGGCTGGTTCGTCACGAGGGGCTCGCCGCTCCCGGTCCCGCGGTAGACGCCGGCCCGGAGCTGGCCCCAGGAGCCGAGGGAGACACCGACGTCCACGACCCCCTGGAGCAGCGAGACCCGTCCCTCGCCGACGAGCCCTTCCGGGGTCGAGATCCTCGAGACGGAGCGGGTCCAGGAGACGTCGGCGCTCGCGAAGAAGCGGCCCCGGAAGTCGAGCGGCTGGTAGAGCTCGAGGTGAAGGCCGGGCATCGTGCCGAGCTCGAGCCTCACCTTCAGCTCGCCTCCGCGCGGGTTGAGCTGCATCGCGTGGACGAGGCCCCGCAGGGCGAGCGTCGCGTCGCCGTCGAAGTTCGCCTCGAGGCCGCTCCCGACCCTGAGGAACGTCGGGCCCCACGACTTCGGCTTCGCGTCGATGACGAGGACGTTGCGCCCCTCGTCGCGAAGGAGACGGAACTCGACCGTCTCGAAGACGCCCATCTCGTAGATCCGGTCGAGGTCGCGTCGGAGGACGACGACGTCGAGGGGCCGCCCCGGCTTCGTCTCGAGGCGGGCCGCCACCTGCCTCGGGTCGACCCCCGCGCTCACGGTCTGGATGGAGTCGACGACGGGCGGCTCCCGGCGACGGCCGCGCAGCTTCTCCCTGTACTCCCGGTACTCGTCCTCGGAGACCGAGAGCGAGGCGAGCTCTTTCGCCACCGCCCGGGCCGCCTCCTCGCCGCGGGTCACCAGCGGACCCCCGCGCGAGAAGTCCATCGACGGGATGTCGGCGACCCGCGGCGAGACGACGACGCTCGCCCTCGCGAGCGCCCGGGCCACGTTCTCCTTGATCGGCAGGCTCGCCATCCGGCTCAGGACCCCGCCAAACGACTTCAGCCTCTCCGGGTCGAACTTGTCGCTCGAGACGTCGATGGCGATGACGACGTCGGCCCCCATCGCCTCCGCCTCGGCGACAGGGAGGTTCTCCACGAGCCCGCCGTCCACGAGGAGGCGCTCGCCCCTCGGGACCGGCGAGAAGACGCCCGGGATCGACATGCTCGCGCGGATCGCCTCGGCGAGGCTCCCGTCCGACAGGACCACCTTCTCTCCCGTGGCGATGTCGGTGGCGACGCACCGGAACGGGATCGGGAGCTCGTCGAAGCTCTCCGTGCCGACGGTCCCGAGGGTCAGCGCCTTGAGGAGGAAGCCGAGCTTCTGCCCCGCGATCAGGCCCGACGGGAAGGCGATCCCCTTGCGAGTCAGACCCATCTCGAGGTCCACGTAGTTGAGGACGTCGTCCTGCTTGCGCCGGTAGGAGAGGCGGTCGCGCGAGGGGCGGTCGTCGAGGAGGTCCTCCCAGTCGGTCGTCAGGAGGAGGCGCTCCATTTCCGCCGGCGACATCCCGGAGGCGTAGAGGCCGCCCACGACGGAGCCCATGCTCGTCCCGGCGACGACGTCGACGGGGACCCTCAGCTCCTCGAGGACCGTCAGGACGCCGACGTGCGCGAAGCCGTGGGCGGACCCTCCCGACAGGACGAGGCCGATGCGCGGCCGCGGCGCCGTCTGGGCGAGGACGTCGCGCGCGCCGGGGGAAAGGGCGAGGGCGAGGGCCACGGCGCCCCACGCGGTCCATCGCATCGGGATGCATGATAGCCGTGCGTGGGATTCGCGGTTCGCGCGACACTACGCAGGACGCACCCGTCCCCGAGGAGGATTCCGGATGTCGAAATCGATCTCGTGTCTTCTGCCCTTGGCGCTCCTCGCCGTCGCGCTCCCCGCTGTCTCGGCGCCACCGGCCAACGACGCCTGCCCGGCCGCCACGGCCATCCCCGCGCTGGAGCTCCCGTTCACGCAGGCCCTCGACACGACCCAGGCCACGACCGACGGTGACCCCGCCGTCCCGTGCATCGGACCCCCGCCCGGCAAGTCGGTCTGGTACACCTTCACCCCCGCGACGTCCGAGGTCTTCGCCTTCGACGCCACCGCGAGCACTCCTTCCGAGTACGCCACGGTCCTCGCGCTCTACGAGGGGGTCTGCGGCGGCCTCGCGCCCGTCGCGAACGGCTGCGCGCGCGGCCGGCTCGTCGCCTCCCTGACGGCCGGTACGACCTACCACCTCCTCGTCGCGGGGGAGGCCGTCGTCGTGGATCCCGGCATCCGGATCGCGCTCAACGGCGTCGACCTCTGCCCGAGCGGACCCGGCCCCGGGGGCGGCGACTGCGGGACGACGTTCTTCGTCCGAGTCGGCGACCAGCTCGCGGCACGCGCCTACAACCAGCTGAACGGCACTCTCCTGACGGCCGGCGCCTTCGGCTGGAGCCTCGGCACCAACGCGAGCCCGGCGACGGCCTCGGGCCCCTCCGCCGCGTTCAGCTACACGGCTCCGGTCGAGTCGACGAACGTCGTCCTCACCTGGACGCCTCCCGGCCAGGACCCGATCTCCCGCCAGGTGACGATGAACGTCGCCGCCGCCGCGCCGGCCTCGGTCGCCGGCCCGGGCCCGTTCCCGCTGGCCGCGGGCGAGACCGCCACGCTCCCGAGCCCGGGTGGCGTCCTCCGCCTCACGGTCCAGCGGGACGCGCCCGAGTGGCGCTTCGCCTACATCGTGCCGTCGGTCGCGAGCATCCTCGGCGCCGGCGGCGTGCCCTTCGTGTCGGACCTTTCGGTGGCGACGATGGAAACGACCGAGACGGTCGTCGGCCTCGAGCTCTGGACGGCCGAGGGCCGGCGCGAGGCTTCTCTCATCACGCTGCCGGCGCGCGGCTCGAGGACCATCCCCGACGTCGTGAAGAACGCCTTCGGCCTCGAGCAGACCTTCGGCGCCCTCGTCGTCTCCGCGACCGGCCGGGTCAGCGCGGGAGCCCGCACCTGGGCGCCCGTTCCCGGCGGCGGCTCGAACGGGCAGTTCGCGCTCGCGGGCGACGTCCGGAACCCGACCTCGGCCGCGATCCTCGCCACGGGCGAGGTCGGCGTCTTTCCCGGCGTCCGCCAGGACGCCGCCTTCCGGACGAACGTCGGCGTCTACAACCTCGGGGCGACCGAGTGCGTCGTCGAGGTGGAGGCTCGCGACGAACAGGGGATGGTCGTCGGGTCCAAGCTCGCGCTGACGGTCCCGCCGACTCGCTACGTCCAGGAACCCCTCTCGAAGGCCGTGGGGAACGCCCTTCCGTCCGGCTCGGTCCTCGTCACCAACGCGACGGCCGGCTGCAGCGTCGGCGGCGTCGCCTACGTCATCGACAACGTGACGCAGGACCCCTTCGTCGTCTCGCAGCGGAAGAAGCCCTGAGACCCGTGCCCGCCGGGCGCGCCCTCCGCGCGCCCGGCGGGGTCATTCCGGGGCCGCCCTCAGGAACCGGTAGACCTGCGCCGCCTCCGTTCCCTTTTCGAGCGTGACGACGAGGCCGCCCGACTCTCCCCGATAAGTGAGGCGGAGGAACGCCTCTCCGTCCCGCCCCTCGAAGACGGCGAGGCGCTCCCCCTTCGCGACGAGCGGGAGGACGAGCGGCGCGTCCTTCTCCTCCCACGCCACGCCGCGCCGGTCGAAGTGCCGGAGGCGGAGGACGACCTTGCCCTCCTCCTCGAGGAGCGTCAGGAGCTCGAAGACTCTCGCTCGCCCCTTCGCCGAGAGACGCCACATCCCGACCATCGAGTCGCCCGCGGGCGGGCTCCACGTCTCCTCCGAGAACGGCTCCTTGTCCGCCGACAGCCAGCGCCCGGCGACGAAGGAAACATCCGCGAGGGCGGCGCCTACGGCGGGGCGCGCGCCCGCGATCGGGGAGGGCGCGGGCAGCTCGGCGATCGCGTCGAACGCGGCGAAGAGGAGCAGGAGGGCGAGGAGCGGGGGCTTCGTCGTCACGCTGACACCGTCTTCCCGGAAGGCGCTCACATCGACGCGTCGTGGGCGATCCGCCAGCCGACGGACGTCCTCACGAGGTTCAGGAGCGTGAGGCCGGCCGCCTCGGGCTCTTCCGGCCTGGCGATCTTCCACCGCGCGACGACGGCGACGGCGTCCGGCTCGACCTGCCTCGGCCCGGGCGAAAGGAGGTCGACCGCGAGGACCTCGAACGAGAGCGTCCCCCGCGCCTCCGCGTCGGGGTAGCGGGACCGGTATCGCGCGAGGACCTCCGCCCGCCCCTTCGTCAGCCCTCCGGCCGTCACGAAGAGGGCGTCGTCCACGTAGACGGAGCAGAACGCCTCGAGGTCTCCCCGGTTCCACGCCGCGGCCTGCGTCTCGAGAAGCGTCCGCGCGGCGGCAGAGAGGTCCGCGGCAGCCGGGATGCGGACGACGGCCGGCTCGGCCGCCGAAGAACGCGCGACGAGGAGGAGGAGGGCGAGGAGCGGGAGAGCGGAGCGGCGCATGACGCGCCGATCCTACCCGCCGCGCTTCCCTTCCTCGACCGTGTTGAGGTAGAGACCCTCCAGGTATTCGTGAAGGCCCGGGGCGAGGTCGACGAAGCAGCCCTCGGGCGTCCCGTCCCAGTCCGGGAGGCCCTCGACGTACGCGACCACCTTTCCGAACCGGTCCGGGGCGAGGTCGACGTAGAGGACCGACGTCCCGCCGTCGGCCGCGATCGGGAGGAGACCGGGCCGAAGGCCCTTCAGCCGGCGCTCGACGTCCAGCTCGTGCAGGATCAGCCCTCCGGGCGCCCGCCCGGGGAACGGGAGCCGCGTCGAGTAGAACGAGTAGAAGCAGAGCGGGAACGGCCCGGCCTCCGTCGGCAGCTCGAAGGTGTAGTCGAGCTTGCCGCCGTTGGCCGCGGCGAGGAGCTCGAGGAGGTCGGCCGGGAGCCTCTCGCCGACGGCGGTCTCGAGGGCCGAGATCTCCTCCGCGGTCGGCGGCGCCTTGGGCGCCTCGACCACGAGGTGGGGGTGGCGGGGGACTCTCATCGGCGGCATTCTCGCCCGTCGGAGGTCGCGGCCGGCCGCTGCGTTCAGCGGGCCGGCGGGAGCTGGACGACGAGCGTCCCGGCGCCGACGAGAGCGAGCCCCGCGACCTCCCGGACACCGAGCGGCTCGCCGAGGACGACGACCGCAAGGATCGCGATCTGCGGGAGCATCAGCCCGTTCACGACGCTCGACTCGACGGCGGTCAGGGTCTTGAGCGTCCGGTTCCAGAGCGTGAAGGCGACGGCCGTGTTCACGACCGCGAGCCAGGCGACGACGGCCCCCGCCCGCGCGTCGGCGGGCGGGAGCCCTTCCGTCGCGACCCCGGCCGAGAGGAGGACGACGGCGCCGACCGCGAGGCTGACGAAGGTCACCTGCAGCGGCGCGAGCGCCGTGTCGCGGTTCACCTTCCGGCCCAGCAGGGACCCGGCCGCGTTCGCCGCGAGCGAGACGAGCGCCGCCGCGAGGCCGGCCGCGCTCGTCACGGCGAGCGACTCGGGCCGGAAGTAGAGGACCGCGCCCGAAGCGGCCACGCCGATCCCGGTCCACTGCCGCCCCGTCGGCGGCTCGCTCCGCGCGGCGGCGCTCGCGAGGGCGACGACGGCCGGCGTCATCGCGAGGAGGATGCTGACGGTCGCCGCGGGGAGAAGGGCGAGCGCCGCGAACTGCCCCCCCTGCGCGACGGCGATGTAGACGAGCCCGAGGAGGGCGAGCCGGCCCGCCGTCCCGCGCGGCGCGGTGCGCAGCGCGGCCCTGGCCGAGGCCGACCCGAGGGCGAACGGGGCGAGGCAGAGGACCGCTAGGCCGTAGCGCAGCCCCGCGAAGGAGAGGGGCGGGAGGCTCGTGGCGAGACCGATCTTGATGAGGACCCACGACGTGGACCAGAGGAACGTCACGAAGACGGCCAGGAGGAGCGCGGCGAGCCGTCCGGGCGCGTGCCCCGTCACGCCCGCCCCGCGGCCTGAGGACGACGTCGGCTCAACGGCCCGGGATGCTAGCAGCCCGGGCCGCCGGGCCGGACGGCCCTACCCGAGGCGCGCCAGGTAATAGAGGTTCTGGACGTCCCCCTCGATCTCGAGGGTCTCGACCCTGCGAAAGCCCGCCTCCCCGAGCAGCTCGCGCGCCTTCTCCTCTCCCCACATCGTCCCGAGGCCCTCCCCTCCGGCCGACAGCGAGACGCTCATGCAGTGCAGGCACGAGATGGCGTAGAGGGCGACGCCGAGCGGGTGCCCGTGGTTCTCGTGGAGGGCGCTGTGCGCGCGGATGTCCACCATCAGGAAGGCGCCGCCGGGCCGGAGGGCGTGCGCGACGTTGCGCAGCACCCGGCGCGGCTCGGCCTGGTCGTGGATCGCGTCGAACGCCAGGACGAGGTCGTACCGGCCGAACACGTCGAGACGGGCGACGTCGGCGACCTCGAACCGGACGTTCTCGAGCCCGCCGGCCTGGGCCTCGGCCCGGGCAGACGCGACGGCCTCCGGTGAGAGGTCGTAGCCGACGAAGCGGCTGCGGGGAAAGGCCCGGGCCAGGAGGTTCGCCGCCCGTCCCCTGCCGCACCCCACGTCGGCCACCTCGATCCCCTTCCGGAGCCTGGGCTCGAGGGCGGGAAAGGCCGGGATCGTCTTCTGCAGGAGCGTCGCGTCGAGGATCTGCCCGGAGTCCTCCGACTGGACGTCGAAGAACCGGGCGTAGGCCGAATACGGCAGCCCTCCTCCCCGGCGGAAGCAGTCGACGATGCCGTCCTCCACCCCCCCGAGGAGCGGGACGTACTGCATGAGGGTCGCGAGGTTGTCGGGACCCGCGGCGCGCGTGAGGCAGGCCGCATGCTCGGGCGGGAGCCGGTAGGTGCCGGCCCCGGGCTCGTGCTCGACGACGCCGCCGAGGACCATCGCGCCGAGCCACTCGCGGACGTAGCGCTCGTCGAGCCCCGCCGCCGCGGCGATCTCCACGGGCGTCGAGGCGGGGAGCCCCGCCATCGTGTCGAAGAGCGCGGTGCGGTGCCCGACGCTCGTCATGAGCGCGAGAAGCCCGTCGTTGAGGACGCCGAGCATCCGCTCCGCGAAGGCCGGGGCCGCCGTCTCCGGATTGCGCGCCTCGAATGCGATCAGCTGCGTGGTCATGTGGTACCTCCCGCGGGCCTCCGGGGCCCGGCGCAGGAGAAGGTGTGGCGTGGCCGGGGTGAATCGCTTCGCTTGTTCGGGCCATTTCCACGCATGGCCGGTTCCGGCCATGCCGCCGCAGAGACGGCGCCGGGCTACAGGAGGTCCTGGCGCGCGGCCCAGGCGACCGCCGCCGCACGCGAGGGGAGGCCGAGCTTGCGCCGGACGTTCGACAGGTGCCGGTGCACGGTGTGTCCGCTCAGGTGGAGGCGCACGGCGATCTCCTTGTCGGAGAGGCCCCGGGCGACGAGCCGCAGGACCTCGAGCTCCCTCTGCGAGAGGGGCGGCGTGCTCGCGGCCCCGGAGCGCGTGTCCGGCGTGAGGGTGCCGGTCCCGAGTCCGTCGAGGACGACCTGTGCGCGAAGCGCCTCGCGGACGGCGCCGAGCCTCTGGAAGCACTCCAGGGCCGACCTCGCCTCCTGGAGCGCGCTCCCTCTGCGCCCGGTCCCTTCGAGGCAGACCGCGAGGTCCAGCCGCGCCCGCGCCGCCTCGAACGGGGCCCCGGCGGCGAGGAAGAGGTCGACCGCGTCCTCGAGGAGACGGCGCGAGTCGTCCCGCGCGCCGCCGGCCGAGAGGAGCAAGCCCCGCGCGAGCGCCGACGCGGCCCGGATCGTCAGCGTCGCGACGCGATCCGCGAGGCGGTCGAGCTCGATCGAGGCCTGTTCGGCCTCGTCGTACCGCGAGAGCGCGAGGCTCGCCCGGACGAGCAGCTCGAGCGCGGTCGCCCTTCCGCTGAAGTTGTCGTGCGGCGTCCGCCGGAGGTAACGCTCGAGGAGGTCGGCGGCTCCGGCCGCGTCGCCGCGGTCGAGGGCGATCGCCCCCCGGCCGAGGAGCGCGAGCGAGCGCCCCTCGACGCGCGCGAAGAGCTCCCCGGCCTCTTCCCACCGCCCCTGCCGGCGGCGCAGCTCGGCGAGCTGCTCGAGACCCTCCGCCACGAGGAGCGGGCGGCTCGCGGAGAGCCGCTCGACGGCGCGCTGCAGCTCCTCCTCTGCCGCCGTCCACTCGCCCCTCCCGACGAGCATCGCCGCGTGCTGGGTCCGACAGACCGTGAGAAGCGGCGTGATCCCCCACTCGCGCCCGAAGCGCTCGACGCGCTCGGCCCAGCGAGCGGCACGGTCGTAGTCGCGGACGCGCTCGCAGGCGTGGACGAGGAAGCAGCAGGTGGCGCCGACCGCGTCGAGGTCGCCCGCCCCTCCGGCGAGGGCGGCCGCAGTGGCCTCGTCGATCCGGCGCATCCCCTCCTCGACCCGCCCCTCCCCGACGAGAACGAGCCCTTCGAGCGCCGCCGCGAGCGCCCCGAGCTCGTCGAGCCGATGGGCGCGGGCGATCTCCTGCGCCTCCCTCCCGAGCGCGCGGGCCCGGGCCGGGTCCCTCCCGTGCATCAGCGCGAAGTGCCCTTCCCAGAGCGAAACCCACCCGTGCTCCGGCCCCGGCTCGAGCCCCTCGAGGAGGCGCCGGGCCCGCTCGAGCCACGCCGTGGCCTGCACCGGGCCGTGGAAGTCGAGGCTGTCGAGGGCGAGACCGCAGGCGACGCGGGAAGCCTCTCGGGCGTTTCCCTTCTCCCTGTGGACACGGAACGCCCTCTCCCTCAGGTCCAGCCCCTCCCCGGCCCGGTCGAGCCAGAAGAGGGCCCAGCCGAGCCCTTCGAGCGCTTCGGGAGTCTCTCCTTCGCGCAGCGCCGCCTCGAAGGCCGCCCGCGCCTCCTCCCACGCGCCCCGGCCGAGGGCTTCGCGCCCGACCTCGAGCCGGCTCACGAGAAGACGCCTCGCCGGAGGCGAAGCCGCGCGCACGGCGCAGGTCGGTTGCGGGAATGCCTGGGCATCTTCGACGACTGTTGCCGCCGATGATGCCCTCACGGCCACGAGGTGGGAAGCGCCCGCGGGGCGCTACGGCAGGAGCGTCCCCTGGGCGTACTTCAGGTTCGCGAGGGCGACGATGTAGTCCCGCTTCGCCTTCGCGAGATTTCCCTCGGCCTGGCGCGCGTTCACGAGGGCATCGTCCACGTCGAGGCGCGTCTTCACCCCGAGGTCGAGCCCCGTCTCGGACATCTCGAGGAGGCGCCGCGCCTGGGCGACGTTCCCGGAAAGCGCGTTCACGACCTCGGCCGCGACCCTCGCCTGGTCGAGGGCGGTGCGCACCTCGACGTACAGGCCGTCCCGGGCCTTCGCGAGGTCCAGCTCGGCCCGGGAGAGGTCGCTCTTCGCCTGGACGACCCGGCCGCGAGTCGCGAGCCCGTCGAAGAAGGGAAACGTGAGGTAGACGCCCGTCCCCCAGACCTTCCCGTCGGCCTGGAAGGAGCTCGCGTCGAACCAGGACCACCCGGCGTTCGCCCGGAGGTCGAGCCGCGGCTTGTCGTCGGCGTTCCTGATCTTCACGAACTCGCGGTAGATGCCGACGGCGTTCTCGAGGCCCCTCACGTCGGGGCGCCTCTCGAGGGCCGTCCGCACCGCCACCTCGAACGACGGGACCTCCACCGCGTCCGCCTCGAGCGTCCCCTCGACGTCGAGGTCCAGCTTCTCCTCGGCCAGGACGAGCCGGAGCCGGTCGAGGGCGATGAGGACGAGGTTCGCCGTGCGGATCACCTCCGGCCTCTGGTTGTCGAGGGCGACGCGGGCGGCGAGGACGTCGTAGTCCGTCGCCGTCCCGAGGCCGTATCGCTTCTCGGCCTCGGCCAGCTGCTTCTCGCGCTGAGCGAGGGTCTCCTTCGAGATCGACTCCAGCTCGCGGGCGAGGAGGACGTCGTGGAAGGCCTCCGTCACGTCCCGGACGGCGGCCTGGCGGTAGTGCGCCAGCTGCGCGTCGGCCGCGGCGATGCCGTCCTTTGCGGCACGAACGGCGGCGCCCACCTTTCCCCAGGCGAACAGCGTCTGGGAGAGGCCGACCCCGGCCGCGCTCGTCGTCTGGCCGGAAGGGAAGAGCCCCCCCGTGAGGGCCGCGAAGGTCCCGTCCCAGGAGCGGCCCATCGAGGCGTTCACCGAGAGGTTCGGCAGCGCGGCGGCGCGCTCCTCGACGTACTTGCCGCGCACCCAGTCCTGGTAGCTGCGCGCCTTCTCGACGTCCCGGTTCTTCTCGACGGCGATCGCGACCGCCTGCTCGAGGGTCAGGACGCGGCGGGCCGGGACGGGCGCTTCCTCCGCCGAGAGCCGGGTCGCAGGGGCGAGGAGGGCGAGGACGAGGAGCCCGGCGGCAGCGCCCCTGGCCGCCGCCTTGCCCGTGTGGCCCAGCGCGTCCCGCTCGAGCGCGTTCGCCTTCGACCAGCGGCGGTGGAGCCACGCGGCGAAGTCGTCGAAGAGCGCGTAGACGACCGGGACGACGAGGAGCGTGAGGACCGTCGAGGTGATGAGCCCCCCGATGACGGCCCGCCCGAGCGGCGCCCGCATCTCGGCCCCCTGGCCGAGGCCGAGGGCGAGCGGCAGCATGCCGAAGATCATCGCGAGGGTCGTCATCATGATGGGCCGGAGCCGGGTCCGGCCCGCGGTGATGAGCGCCTCGCGCCGCTCCATCCCGCCCTTCCTCAGGACCTTCGTGTAGTCGACGAGGAGGATCGCGTTCTTGGTGACGAGGCCCATCAGGAGAATGAGGCCGATGAGCGACATGATGCTCAGCGTGTCCCCCGTCAGGGCGAGCATCCCCGCCATCCCGACGATCGAGAGCGGGAGCGAGAGCATGATCGAGAGCGGGTCGATGAACGACTCGAACTGGGCCGCGAGGATGAGGTAGACGAAGACGATGGCCAGGAGGAGCGCCTCGGCCATGTAGCCGAAGCTCTCCTCCATCCGTTCCGCCTCGCCCGGGAAGAAGATCTCGTAGCCCGGGGCCATCTCGATCTTCGCCGCCGCCGCTCGGATCTGCTCCACGGCCGCGCCGAGCGGGAGGTCGTCGAGGTTCGCGGTGAGGAGGACCTCCCGGGAGAGGTCCCGGCGGGAGATCTCCGAGGGCGTCGCTGCCCTCTCGGCCGTGACGAGCTCGGAGAGGGGGACGAGGGCGGGGGCGCCCGCCGGGCGCGGGACGGCGATCCTCAGGTCGCCGATCTGCGACACGTCGCGCCGCATCTCGAGCGGGAGGCGGATGCGGACGTCCACCGCCTCGCCCTCCTCGTCCTCGTAGGTCGTGACGGCCTGCCCTCCGACGAGGGCGCCGATCGTGCGGGCGATGGCGGGTGTCGAGAGGCCCGCGTCGGCCGTGCGTTCGCGATCCACGACCAGACGGTACTCGGGGAGGTCGAGCTCGAGCGTCACCTCCACGTCCTCGATCCCCCGGATTGCCAGGACCCCCTTCTTCAGCTCGGCGGCGTACTTCTTCAGGAGAGGGATCTCCTCGCCCCGGATCGAGACCATCACCGGCTTCTCGGCGAACTCGTCGCTCTGCATCTCGACCGACGGGATGATCCCGGCGATCGACGCGATGCGCCGGCGCGCCTCTGCCGCGAGGACCGTCGCGTGCTTGTTTCGCTCCGACTTCTCGACGAGTTTCACGTAGACGCGGGCGTCCCGGACGGTGCCCATGTCCCCCGCGCCGATGGAGGCGTAGGTGTGCTTCACCTCCGGCATCTTCGCGAGCTCGCCGAGGACGGCGTCCATCCGCCCTCGCGTCTCCTCGAAGGAGGCGTCCGGGGCGGTCTTGAACTTGACCTGGAACTCGGCCTGGTCGTAGGCGCCGAGGAACTCGCTCTTGAGCGTCCCGAAGAGGAAGAGACCCGCCACGAAGGCGAGGGTCGCCATGCCGAGGACCGCCTTTCGATGGTCGAGAGCCCAGGCGACGAGCCCCTTGTAGCCGTCCGCCGTCCGGTCGAACCAGTCGTTGAAACGGTCGAGGAGGCGCGCCACGGCGTGGCGCTTGCCGATCCTCTCGACGTCCGGGTCGACCCAGCGCGAGGAGAGCATCGGGTCGAGCGTGAAGGAGACGAAGAGGGAGACGAGGACGGCGAAGGCGACCGTGATTCCGAACTGGAAGAAGAAGCGCCCCATGATCCCCTTCATGAAGGCGACCGGGACGAAGACCGCGACGATGGAGAGCGTCGTGGCGAGGACCGCGAGGCCGATCTCCGCGGTCCCGACGCGGGCCGCCGTCATGTGGTCCTTGCCCATCTCGAGGTGCCGCACGATGTTCTCCCGGACGACGATGGCGTCGTCGATGAGGAGCCCGATCGCGAGCGAGAGCGCCATGAGAGTCATGATGTTCAGCGTCATCCCGAGGAAGTGCATGGCGATGAACGAGGAAATGACGGAGATCGGGAGCGTCAGGCCGGTGATGACGGTCGACCGCCACGAGTTGAGGAAGAGGAAGACGATGAGGACGGTCAGGATACCGCCGATGACCAGGGTCGTCGTCACGTCGTGGACCGACTCCTTGATCATGATCGAGCCGTCCCTGACGACCTGGATCTCGACAGAGGGAGGGAGCTCCGTGCGCAGCCTCTCGACCTCCCGGTTGACCGCCTCGACGACACCCACCGTATTCGACTTGCTCTGCTTGTAGACGTCGATCGCGACGGCCGGGACGCCGCTGACGAGGGCGAGCTTCCTCTGCTCCTCGACGGTGTCCCTCACCTCCGCGATCTCGCCGAGCGAGACCGGGACGCCGCCCCGGGACGCCACCACCATGGAGCGGAATCCCTCGACCTCCTTCGGCTTGCCCGAGACGCGTACGGGCATCTCCTGGCCGCCCCGGTCGAGGCGCCCGAGCGGCGTGTTGACGTTCTCGCCCGCGAGCCCCGCGACGACCTCGTCGACCCCGAGCCCGAGGGCGTCGAGGCGCGACGGGTCGAGGTCGACGGCGACCTCGCGCTGGCTCTCGCCGACGAGGTCGACCTTCCCGACGCCGGGGAGGTTCTCGATGCGCCTCTTCACCTTCCTGTCGACGAGGGTCGTCAGCTCTCGCGGGGTCATCTCCGCCGAGCGGACGGCCAGCGAGATGACGGCCATCCCGCCGATGTCGAACTTCTGGATGACCGGCTCCTCGATCCCCTGGGGCAGGTCGTTGCGGATGGCCGAGACCTTCGCGCGGGCGTCCTGGGCCGCGTCGTTGATCTTCACCTCCAGGTTGAACTCGACGATGACGGTCGACAGGCCCTCGCGCGACGTCGAGTAGACGTGCTTGACCCCGGCGATCGGGTTGACGGCCTGCTCGACCCTCTTCGTCACCTCGCGTTCGACGGTCTCGGGCGAGGCGCCGGGGAACTGGGTGATGACCGTGAGGACCGGGATCTCGATGTCCGGCATCATGTCTATGGCGAGGCGCCGGTACGAGAACGTCCCGAGGGTGACGAGGGCGAGCATGAGGACCGTCGCGAAGACGGGCCTCTTGATGGACATGTCGGACAGGAACATGGCTCAGGCTCCGCGGGCGACCTGGACGCGGTCCCCGTCGCGCAGGTTGAAGCCGCCCCGGGTGACGACCTCCTGCCCGGGCGAGAGGCCCTTCAGGACCTCGACGCGGTCCCCCGGCGCGGCGCCGGTCTCGACCACGACCCTCTTCGCGACGCCACCGTCGACGACGAAGACCGCGGCCTGGCGCGAGACGGTGTCCCACGAGACGAGCGCCGAGCGCGGCACGACGAGGACGCCGGAACGCCGGCCGGTGACGATCCGCCCCTTGACGAAGAGCCCGGGCTTGAGGCTCTCGTCGGCGTTCTTCACCTCGGCCTTCACCTTCACCGTCCGGCTCGCCTCGTCGGCCGCCGGGTTGATGAAGGAGACCGTCCCGGCGAGCTCCCGGCCCGGGAACGCGTCGCTCGTGAAGGCAAAGGGCTGGCCCACCTTCAGCTCGGCCATCCGGGCCGACGGGACGTTCGCGGTCAGCTCGAGCCGCCGGCTGTCGACGACCCGGAACATCGGCGCCGGGTTTCCCATGTTCTCGACGTAGTCGCCGACGTTCACGTTGCGGAGGGCGACGACGCCGTCGATCGGCGCGCGGATCACGGCCTTGGCGAGGCGGGTCTCGGCCATCGCGAGCTGGCCCTTCGCGGCAGCCGCCCCGGCGCGGGCCGCCTCCTCGATCGTCTTTGCCTCGTCGAGCTGCTGCTGGGTCGCGAGCCCGGCCTCCTTCAGCTTCACGGTCCGTTCCCGCTCGCGCGTCGCGCGCTGGGCGGAGACCTCCGCCTGGAGCGCGGTGGCGCGGGCGGACTGGACGGCGGCCTCGATCTCGCTCGGGTCGAGGCGGGCGAGAGGCGTCCCCGCCTTCACGCGCACCCACTGGGTGACGAAGACCTCGACGACCGTCCCGGAGTACTCGGTCTTCACGTCGGCCTCGCTGACGGCCGCGAGCGTCCCGACGACCTCGACGGCCTCCTCGAGCTCGGCGTCCGCGGCCTTCGTCGTCTCTACGGCCACGGGGGGCCGGGAGTCGGGGGAGGTCTTCCCGTCGGCCGGCTTCCCGCAGCCGGACGCGGAGAGGAGGAGGACGAAGGAAAGGACGGCGAGGGTCGTGCTCTTCATCGCGTGGTCTCCTGGAGGGCGGGGGTGGGCGCGGCGAGGCCCGAGAAGACGAGGTCGAGCGTCCGGCGGAGGCCGTCCTGCCCGAGCCCCAGCTCCGGGTGCGCGAGGGTGAGGTCGATGTTGAAGGAGAGGACGCCCATCAGGGCGAGCGTCACGTCCCCGGGGTTCGCGGCGCGGAGGTCGCCCGCGGCGATCCCCTCCGAGGCGATCTCGGCGATGACGGCCTTCAGCTTCTCGTGGAAGATCTCGAAGTCGAACGGGGGGGCGCCCTGGGCCGGACCCCAGAACACGGCGTTCATCATCCGGACCTCGGCCTTCTTCCTCTCGAAGACCTCGAAGATCCCGACGAGGAAGCCCTCCAGGCGCTCGCGCGCCGTCCCCTCGCGGACCCGGTTCGCCGCGATCGCCTCGTCGGCGAGCCGAAGAAGCTCCTCGAGGATCGCGAGGTAGATCCCCTCCTTGCTCTGGAAGTGGTAGTAGAGGGCCGGCTTGGTGACGCCGGCCATCTCGACGATCTCCCGCACCGAGGTCGCGGCGTATCCCCGGTTCGTGAAAAGGAGGATCGCCGCGTCCATAAGTCGCTTGCGGACAGAGCTTTCTGTGACTTCTTCCTGCACGGGATTCGGGCCTCCGGGCCGGTCGCCGCTCGTACCCACGGGGCGCTACCGACCGGTAGGTAATCTAGGTTCCGAGTCCGCGCCTGTCAAGGAAAAATCCCAGGCGACGATAATCCCCGCCCGGCGACATCCGAGGAGACGCATGACGACGCCCGACGCCTGGTTCGCCCTCTCGACCGACAACGCCTGCCGGAACGCCCGCACGACCGCCGACGGGCTCACTGCGGACGAGGCGTTCCGCCGGCTCGCCGAGCTCGGCCCGAACGTCCTCCCCAGGGGGGAGACGGAAGGGCCGCTCTCCCTGCTCCTCCGCCAGGTGAACGACCCGCTCATCTGGGTCCTCATCGGTTCGTCCGGGCTGGCGCTCGCCCTCGGTAAGGGGGTCGACGCCGCGGTCGTCCTCGGCGTCGTCGTCCTGAACGCGCTGATCGGGTTCGTCCAGGAGTGGAAGGCGGGCAAGGCGCTCGCCGCGCTCGAGGGAATGGTCCCGGAGCTGGCGACCGTCCGCCGTGACGGCATCCGGACGACCGTCCCGGCCTCAGGCCTGGTCGTCGGAGACGTCGTCCTCCTCGCCTCGGGCGACAAGGTCCCGGCCGACCTCCGCCTCCTCTCCGTCCGGAACCTCCAGGTCACCGAGGCCGCGCTCACCGGCGAGTCGCTCCCGGTGGCGAAGGAGACCGGGGCCCTCGCGCCCGGGACGCCCCTCGCGGACCGGCGGAACATGGCCTTCAGCGGGACGCTCGTCTCCTGCGGCACCGCCGAGGGCCTGGTCGTCGGCACCGGCGCCGCGACGGAGCTCGGCCGGATCTCGTCGCTCCTCGCCTCGGCCCACGAGATCGACACGCCCCTCACGCAGTCCCTGAAGAAGGTCGGCAAGGGCCTCACCGTCGCCATCGTCGCCGTCGCGGCCGCCCTGTTCGCCGTCGCCCTCCTCCGCGGCTTCCCGCTCGCGGACGCGGCGCTCGCCGCCGTCACGCTCGCCGTCGCGGCGATCCCCGAGGGGCTCCCGGCGATCATCACGATCACGCTGGCCATCGGGGTCCAGAGGATGGCCCGCCGGCGCGCGGTCGTCCGCCGCCTCCCCGCGGTCGAGACGCTCGGCTCGACGACCGTCATCTGCTCCGACAAGACCGGGACGCTCACGCGAAACGAGATGACGGCGGCCCGCCTCTACACCCCCGAGGGGCTCTACGAGGTGACGGGCGTCGGCTACGCGCCGACGGGCGAGGTCCGTCGCGACGGGACGGCCGTCGCACCCGTGCCCGCCGACGTGGCGGCGCTCCTGCGCGCAGGCGCCCTCTGCGGCGACGCGCGCCTCGCCCGGGACGGGGACGCCTGGGTCCTCCACGGCGACCCGACGGAGGGGTCGATCGTCGTCGCCGCCGAGAAGGCCGGGCTCGGCGTGGAGGACCTCCGCGCCGCAGCCCCGCGGGTCGACGCGCTCCCGTTCGAGTCGGAGAACCAGTTCATGGCGACCTTCCACGAAGCGGGAGGCGGTCCCGAGATCCTCGTGAAGGGGGCTCCCGAGGTCGTCCTGCGAATGTGCTCGGGAGGCCTCTCGGAGGAGCGCGCCTCCGCGGCGCTCGGGGCAGCCGAGGAGATGGCGCGCGAGGGGATGCGCGTCCTCGCCATCGGGCGCCGGGCAGGACGCCCCGCGGGGAGCGAGGTGACGAAGGAGGACGTCGCCGCCGGCGTCGAGCTCCTCGGCCTCGTCGGGATGATCGACCCGCCCCGCCCCGAGGCCGTCGCGGCGATCGCGGCCTGCCACCGGGCCGGGATCACGGTGAAGATGATCACGGGGGACCACCGCGCGACCGCGGCCGCCATCGGCCGGCAGATCGGGATCCTCCGCGAGGGGGAGGAGGCCGTTGCGGGACACGCGCTCGAAGGCGCCTCCGACGCCGACCTCGAGAGCCTCGCCGGCGGGAGGAACGTCTTCGCGCGCGTGGCCCCCGAGCACAAGCTGCGCCTCGTGACCGCCCTCCAGGCGCGCGGCGAGGTGGCCGCGATGACGGGAGACGGGGTCAACGATGCTCCGGCCCTGAAGCAGGCGAACATCGGCGTCGCGATGGGGATCACGGGGACCGCCGTGACGAAGGAGTCGGCCGACCTCGTCCTCCTCGACGACAACTTCGCGACGATCGCGGCGGCCGTGGAGGAGGGGCGCCGCATCTGGGACAACCTCGTCAAGTCGCTCGCCTTCGTCCTCCCGACGAACATCGGCGAGGCGCTCCTGATCCTCGTCGCCGTCGCCTTCTTCCCCGTCGTCGACGGAAACGCGCTCCTCCCGGTCCTCCCGGTCCAGATCCTCTGGATCAACCTCGTGGCCACCGTCGCGCTCGCGCTGCCTCTCGCCTTCGAGGCGAAGGAGCCGGACGTGATGAGCCGCCCGCCGCGTCGCCCCGGAACGCCGCTCCTCGGCGGCTTCGTCGCCTTCCGGACGGTCCTCGTCGCGGTCCTGATGGCGGCTGCGGGAATCGGCCTCTTCCTTCACGAGTACCGGCGCGACCTCGCGCTCGGCCACGAGCCTGCCCTCGCCCTCAGGGAGGCGCAGACGATGGTCGTGACCACCGTCGTCCTCTTCCAGGTCTTCTACCTCTTCAACTGCCGGTCGCTCCGCGACTCGGTCTTCCGGATCGGCCTCTTCTCGAACCCGGCGGTGTGGCTGGGCATCGGAGGGCTCCTTCTCCTTCAGGCCGCCTTCGTCTACGCCCCCTTCTTCCACGCGCTCTTCGGCTCGGCCCCGCTCGACGTCACGGAGATCCTGAAGTCCGCGGCTGCGGCGGCGGTCGTCCTCCCGGTCGTCTCCCTCGAGAAGGCGCTCCGGAAACGGAGCCGGCGGGGCTGATTTCTCCCGGGCCGCGCGCGTCAGCCCTTCGGCGGCACCTTCGCGAGGCGGTCGCCCGCTCCGAGGGCGACCCAGATCGAACCGTCCGGCGCGGCCGCGACGGCCAGGGGCGCCTCCGGCAGCGCCCGCCAGGAGACCTTGCCGCTCGTCGGGTCGAGGCGGCCGAGCTTCTTCGCCCCCGGCGCGCCGAACCAGACCCCGCCGTCCCCCGCGACGGCGATGCCGAGGGGCGCGTTCTCCAGCCGGTATTCCCGGATCGCGCCGTCCGGCGAGACGCGCGCGAGACGGCTCACGTTCGGGAGGGTGACCCAGAAGCTCCCATCCGGGGCCGGCGCCACGGCGTCCGGGCGGGCGTTGAGCGTGGGGATCGCCCAGGCCGAGACGCCGCCGTCCGGCGTGACCCTCACGACCCGGTTCCCTCGCCGCTCCACGACCCACGCCGAGCCGTCGGCCGCGGCGGCGACGGCCGCCGGCTCTCCCCCTTCGAGAAGCGCGTACTCGCGGATCGTCCCGTCCGGCGTGCGCCGCCCGACGCGCCCTTCCGACGGCAGGGTGAACCAGAGCGCGCCGTCGCCCGAGACGGCGATGCCCGTCGGCTCGCCCCCCGGCCTTCTCGAGCGGGATCTCCGTGAAGGCGCCGTCCGGTCCCACGCGCCCGAGCCGGACGCCCGCGAGGTCGGCCGCCCAGACGGTCCCGTCCGACTGGAGGGCGAGGCCGAGAGGCTGGGTGCCCCTCGACGGGAACTCGGTCAGGGCCACTTCGCCGGAAGGGCTCACGCGCCCCACGCCGCCGGAGAACTGCGCCGTGTACCAGACCGTTCCGTCCGCCGCGACGGCGAGGGCCGCGACCCCCGTGCCGTCGGGGAGGGAGACGACCTCGAGCGCGGAGGCGCCCGCCGGCGAGAGGAGCAGAGCCAGGACGAGAGCCGACCGGAGGAGAGGTGAACGCATCGGGTGACCGCCCCACGGGCGCCGCGTGCCGGGCGCCCGAACGCGTCAGGATAGACCCTCACGCGTGAAGGGGGCGTGAGCGGGAAACCGCGTCTCAGGACGCGTTCGTCCCGCCGGCCCGCCCGCTCTCCCCGGGCTCACTTCTTCAGGAGGCCCGGGAGCTTCTTCGCCGCCTTCTCCGCCGCGTCGCGCGTCGCTTCCAGCTCCGACGTCTCCCCGTCCTCGCCTTCCCCCCGGCGGTAGGACGCGGTGCCGGTGACCTCGAGCGGCTTCGCGACCTTCCCCGTTGCCGCGTCGACGGAGCGGATCGAGACCCCGCAGTCGACCCGCACGTTCTCGATGATCCGGTCGACGCGGTAGCCCTCGGGCGTCGTGTCGTTGTAGCGCATCCGGCTCACCTCGACGCGGCAGGGCGAAAGGGAGATCGCGAGCCACGTCTCCCCCGGCCACTCCCTCCGGAACGTCCGCGCGGCCTCGCCGCCCGGGTCGGCGCCCAGCGAGCCGAGCGACGCTCCCGCGAGGCGCGCGTCCGAGAAGAGGACCTTGCCGCCGTCCGAGAGCTCGGATTCGAACCGGGCCACGAACGCCGAAAGCTCCTCCTCCCGGCCGTCGGCCTCCACGAGGACGACCCCCGGTTTCGCCTTGGCGGCCGCGTAAACGCCGGAAGCCGGAAGGAGGGAGAGCAGCGCGAGGGCGGAGGCGAGCGGGGCGGTGCGCATGCGGCAAGAGTAGCGCGGCCGGCGGGCCCGGCTATCCTCCCCGCGCATGACCCCGCGGACCCCACTCGTCGAAGTCCTCCTCTTCGCTCTCCTTCTCTCCGGCCCCGCGGCCGCCGAGGCCCCGGAGCCCGGGGAGGCGCCGAGACCCGTGGAGGCCGAGGTCGCCGTCGTCGCGTCCCACACCGGGGTCGAGGCGGCGGCGTCGACGGTCGCCGTCCTCACGCGAAAGGAGATCGAGCGGCTCCCCGCCCGCTCCCTCGCCGAGCTCCTGCGCTACCTCCCGTCCGTCGACGTGAGGCGTCGCGGCCCGGAAGGGGTCCAGGCCGACGTGTCGCTGCGCGGCGCCGACTACAACGGGACCCTCGTCCTCGTCGACGGCGAGCCGGTGAACGACCCCCAGACGAACCACCACACCCTGAACCTCGACGTCCCCTCCGACGCGATCGAGCGGATCGAGGTGCTCTACGGGGCCGCCTCGGCGCTCTACGGGTCGGAGGCCGTCGGCGGCGTCATCCACGTCGTCACGCGCGGCGGGGCCCTCGGCGGGGCCCGCGCCCAGGTCGAGGGGCGCTACGCCCACGGCTCTCACTCCCTCGACGCGGGGAGCCTCCGCGTCGCGACGAAGGCCGGCGACGCCGTCACCGTCTCGGTCGACGCCTCGCGTTCCGAGTCGAGCGGGTTCCGCGACGACCGCGAGCACTCGGTGGGCTCCCTCCGGGCGGCGGTCCGCGTCGACACGGCGATCGGGCCGGTCACGCTCGCCGCCGGCGCCGCGAGCCGCGACTTCGGCGCGTACGCGTTCTACGGCACCCGCTTCCCGAACCAGTACGAGGAGACGCGGACGCGAAGCCTCCGCCTCTCGGCCGACCTCGACCTCGGGGCCGGCTGGACCCTCGCGCCCTCCGCCTCCGTCCGCAACCACCGCGACGACTTCATCCTCGAAAGGACCGACCCGTCCTTCTACCGGAACCTCCACGAGACCGACCGGACGACCCTCCGGCTCGTGGCCCGCCGCCCTCTCCTCGGCGGCACTCTCGCCGTCGGAGGCGAGGCGGGGCGCGACACGATCGACTCCACGAACCTCGGCGACCACGCGCGCTCGCGCGGGGCCGTCTTCGCCGAGCTCGGGCGACCCTTCTCCGCCGCGTCTCCCTCCGCGGGAGGGTTCCGCGCCGGCCTCCGCGCCGACCGGTACGACGGCTTCGGGACGCGCCTCTCCCCTCAGCTGGCGGCCTGGGCCTCGCTTGGCGGAGGTGCGAGGGCGCGCGCCTCCGTCGGCACCGCCTTCCGGGTCCCGACCTTCACCGAGCTCTACTACGTGGACCCCCAGACGGTCGGCAACCCCGACCTCGACCCCGAGACGGCCACGAACGTGGAGGCCGGCCTCTCCTGGGGCGTCGGCCCGGTGTCCCTCGACGCCGCCGTCTTCTACCGCCACGGGACCGACCTGATCGACTTCGTCAGGTCGTCCCCGGCCGAGCCCTGGCGCGCGACGAACCTCCGGACCGTCGACACGCGCGGCCTAGAGGCGACCGTGGCTCTCGACCCAGCCCGTCTCGGGCGCTCCCCGCTGACGCGCCTCTCCCTCCACGCCGCCTTCTACTCGGCCGACCTCGCGGCGCTCCGCGCCGAGGCCGGGGCGGCCGAGGGACGCTACGTCCTCGACCCGCTCCGCACCCGGTGGGATCTCGTCGCCGAGGCGCGCCTCCCCTTCCGCCTCGACGCGCTCGCTCGCCTCTCGTACTTCGACCGGCCGTCGTTCGAGGACGCCGTCCTCCTCCTCGACGCCCGGCTCGGGTACGGCCTCCTCGAGGGGAACCTCCTCGAGCTCACCCTCGAGGGCGAGAACCTCGGCGACGTGACCTACGAGGAGATTCCGGGCGTGCCCCTCCCGGGCCGCACGATCGTCCTCGGCCTGCGCCTCGCCTACTGACCCGGAGGGTAAACTCCGGATCGCGAGGGCGCACCGGCTGCAATGCACAAGATCCTGCTCGTCGACGACATGAGGAGCTTCCTCGACCTCGAGGCGACGTTCCTCTCGCGTGCCGAGTGCCGCCTCCTGACCGCGTCGACCGGCCTGGAGGCGATCCGGGTCGCCCGGATCGAGAAGCCCGACCTCGTCGTCCTCGACATCGAGATGCCGGAGATGAACGGCATCCAGGCCTGCCGCATCCTGAAGTCCGACTCCGTCACGTCGCGAATTCCCGTCATCGTCCTCAGCTCGATGCAGATGGAGGACGAGGCCCGCCGCGCCGGGGCGAGCCACTTCCTGCGCAAGCCGATCGACGAGCCGACGTTCCTTGCGGAAGTGAAGAGGTTCCTCCCGATCGTCGAGCGGGCCGAGACGCGCGTCGCCGTCGAGGCCCCGGTCACCCTCCGGGGAGACGGGGAGCCCTACGAGGCCCGGCTCGTGAACCTCTCGACGACCGGCTTCTACGTCGCGACCGGCCGGCGTCACCCGATCGGCGCTCGGCTCGACGTCTCCTTCTCCCTCCCGAGGGACCCGGCCGTCCAACCCGTCGCCGGAGAGGCCCTCGTCGTCTGGCACGGCGACGACCCGCCCGGCTTTGGCTGCCGGTTCCGCCAGGTCTCCTCGACGGCCCGACTCGTCGTCGGAGACTGGGTCGAGCGCGCCGCCGCGGCGCGCTGAGGCGTCAGCCCTTCCCGGCTCCGAGGTCGACGAGGCGGATCCTCATCCGCTCGGCGTAGTCGTGGATCCGCGGCTCGCGGTAGAACTCCGAGAAGTAGATCGCGACGAGGCCCGCGTTGCCGATCAGCTTGAAGCAGTTCCAGCAGGGGGAGGCGGTCGTGTAGATCTCGCCCCCCTCGATGCGCACGCCGTTCATCGCCGCCTGCAGGATCGCGTTCGCCTCCGCGTGGACGGTCGCGATGCAGTGGCCGTCCTCCATCAGGCACCCCTCCTCGTCGCAGTGCGGGAGGCCGCGCAGCGAGCCGTTGTAACCGGTGGAGAGGATCCGCCGGTCGCGCACGATGACCGCACCCACGTGCTTTCGGGGGCAGGTGGACCGCGTCGCCACCTCGGTCGCGATGTTCATGAAGTACCGGTTCCAGTCGACGCGCTCGCCCATCGTTCGATTATGCGGTCCCCGGCCCGGGGCTGCTGCGCCGCGACGGGCCCGTGTAGCATTCCGCCCATGCCCGTCAGGACCGTCGTCGTCACCGGCCTCGGGGCCGTCAGCTCCCTGGGGAACGACCTCGCCTCCACCTGGGCCGGGCTCGTCGCCGGCCGGAGCGGGATCGGCCCCATCACTCTCTTCGACGCGAGCGCCTTCCGGACGAAGCTCGCCGCCGAGGTGCGCGAGTTGCCCGACCCGGGTGTGTCGCCGCGCCTCCGCCGGCGCCTCTCGAGGACCGACGTCATCGGCCTGGCGGCCGCCCGGGAGGCACTCGCGGATTCGGGCCTCGACCTCGGGCGCGAGGACCCCTCCCGGATCGCCGTCGTCCTCGGAGGCGGCGTCTCCGGACTCCTCGACAGCGAGAACTACTTCCGCGACCTCCTCGAGAAGGGGCCCCGCGGGGCGCGCCCCACCCGCATCCTGAACCATCCCCCCGACCAGACGACCGACCGGATCGCCGAGATGTGGGGCTTTCTCGGCCCGCGCGCGACGATCACGACGGCCTGCTCCTCTTCCTCGACGTCTCTCGGCTACGCCTCGGACCTGATCCGCGCCGGGATCGCCGACGTCGTCGTGACGGGCGGGGCCGACACGTTCGCCCGCCTCACGCACGGCGGGTTCAACGCCCTCCGCGCCTGCGACGCCGAGCCGTGCCGCCCGTTCGACCGGGGCCGCAAGGGCCTCACGATCGGCGAGGCCTCGGGGATCCTCGTCTTCGAGGAGGAGGGGCGGGCGCGGCGTCGCGGCGCCACGATCCGCGCCCGCTTCCTCGGCTACGGCCTCACGAGCGACGCCCATCACATGACCCAGCCCGAGCCTTCGGGCGAGGCCTGCGCGCGGACGATCCGCGCCTGCCTGAAGGCCGCGCGCCTCGACCCGGGAGACGTCGACTACGTGAACGCCCACGGCACGGCCACCGTCCAGAACGACCCCGCCGAGACCCTCTCCATCAAGATCGCCCTCGGCGAGCGGGCGCGGGAGATCTGCATCTCGTCGAACAAGTCGATGCTCGGCCACTGCCTCTGCTCTGCGGGGGCAATCGAGGCCGTCGCGACGGTGAGGACGATCGAGACCGGCGTCGTGCCGCCGACGATCAGCTACGTCGAGCCCGACCCGGAGTGCGACCTCGACGTCGTCCCGAACGTGGCGCGCGAGGTCGCCGTCCGCGTCGCCCTCTCGAACTCCTTCGCCTTCGGCGGGAACTCCACCGTCGTCGCGTTCGGGAAGGCCTGAGGGCGCGCCGTGAGAGAGATCCTCGTCACCGGCGCCGCGGCCGTCACCCCGCTCGGAAGGGACCTCGAGACGACCGCCGCCCGCCTCGCCGCGGGAGAGAACGCGATCGCCGAGGTCCCCGTCTCCGAGGCCGGCGAGCGCAAGGGTGCGGCCTTCGCCGCCCGGATCGGCGCTTTCACGACCGAGCCCGAGATGCCCCGGTCGAAGGCCCGCCGCCTCGACCGCGCCAGCCAGTTCGCCGTCGTCGCCGTCACCCGCTGCATCGCCGAGGCGGGCTGGACGATGGCGGGGCACGAGGAGGAGACCGGCATCCTCCTCGGCACCGGCTCCGCCGGCGCCACCCCCCTCGTCGACTTCGAGCGGCAGATGGCCGTCGAGTCGCCAGACGCCGCCTCGCCGTTCCTCTTTCCCTGTACGGTCGCGAACGCCCCCGCCTCGGTCGCCGCGATCGAGCTGAAGATCAAGGGCCCGAACGTCACGATCACGCAGAAGGACCCCGCGGGGCTGAACGCCCTCTTCTACGCCCGCCTTCTCGTCGGGGACGAGCGGGCGGCGGCGATCGTCGTCGGGGCGGTCGACGAGTGGAACCTGACCTACCACCTCACCTACGAGAGGCTCGGCGTCCTTCGTACCCAGACGAAGCCGGGCTACGTCCTGGCCGAGGGGTGCTCCGTCGTCCTCCTCGAAGACGGCCGTTCGGCCCGCGCCCGCGGCGCCCGCCCCTGGGCGCGCCTCGCCGGCGCCGCTTCGGCCGGATCGGCCGTCTCGCCGCAACAGCGCCGCGCCCGGCCGGAGGACGTCGCCGCCACGATCCGCGCGGCCCTCGCCGACGCCGGGCTCGACGCCTCGCGCGTCGGCCTCGTCCACGCCTCGGCCAACGGCGTCCCGTGGGTCGACGCGGCCGAGGAGGCCGCCCTCGCAGAGGTCTTCGGAGGCGCACCGCGCGTCGAGAGGGTCAAGCTGCAGGCTGGAGAGAACCCCTGCTCCGGCGCCCTCCAGCTCGCCCTCGGAGCGCGCGCCCTGCGCGACGAGCCCGCGCTCGGCGCGGTCCTCGTGAACTCGCTCGGCGCCGGCGGCAACCAGATCGCCGTCGTCCTCGCCGCGCCGTGATGACCCCCGCGAGCTCCGGCGCGCCTCGCCCCTTCCGCGTCGACTTCGAGGTCCGCTTCCCCGAGGTCGACGCCTACCGCGTCGTCTGGCACGGGAACTACGTCCTCTACTGCGAGGTCGCGAGAAACGCCCTCTGCGCGGCCGCCGGCTTCACCCCGGCCGAGGCTCTCGCGTACGGGTACCGCGTGCCGATCACGAAGTTCGATATCGCCGTGAGGCGCCCCGCCCGCCTCGACGACCGGCTCGAAGTCTCGTGCACGCTCCGCCCGCCCCTGACGGCGAAGCTCGAGATGGACTACGAGGTCCGCCGTCTCCCCGACCGGCTACTCCTCGCCACCGGCTTCACGCAGCAGGTCCTCCTCAGCCCGAGCGACGAGCTCCTCCTCACCTTCCCGAAGCCGGTCCGCGAGCTGGTCGACAGGATCCTCGCCTTCCAGCGCGGGGAGCGGGAGCTGACGGGGGAGAAGATCCCCATCGGTTAGGCGGCCGGCGCCCCGGCGGCGTAGAGTCGGCACGGAATGGACGCGGCGCGCGTTTTGACGCTTCTGAGGCCCCACCTCGAGGCGACCGGGACACGATGGATGCTCGCGGGCGGCCTGGCGCTCGTGGCGTGGGGGTCCACGCGCACGACGGCCGACACCGACCTCCTCGTGGAAGAGGGACTCCGGCCGGCGCTCCTCGAGCGCCTCCGGGGAGAGGGTTTCGAGATCCTCCAGGACGCCGAGGGCTTCACGAACCTCCTCCACCCCGTTCGCGAGGTCGGCCGCCTCGACCTGATCTGGGTGGAAGGCGAGACGAGCCGCCGGATGTTCGCGGCCGCCGTCGAGCGGACCGGCCCGGACGGAGCGGCGCTCCTCGTACCCGCCCCGGAGCACCTCGTCGCCATGAAGGTCAAGGCGATCAGGGAGCAGCCGACGCGCGTCTTCCGCGACGCCGAGGACCTGCGCGTCCTTCTCTCCCTGCCCGACCTGGACGAGAATGCCGTCCGTGAGACGTTCGAACGAGCCGGCCTCGGCGAGCTCCATGCCCGCATCAAGGGAGCGTCCTGAGCCCCTCGACCTCGACGGGCTCCCGTCGGCGTCCTCCGCCGTCGCGGAGGCGCTCGCGAAGAACCGCCCCGGACCGATGTCGCTCCCGGAGTACGCCCGCTTCCTGAAGCAGTTCCGCTGGACGGAGGAGCAGCTCCGGTCGATCCCTCTCGCGAGCGGCCCGCGGTTCACACTGGACGACTGAGCCTTCGCGCGGCCGTCAGCGCGCCGTGGACGGCGGCTCGATCGTTCGCTCGTCGAGGAGCGGCATCGCTCGCCCCCCTGAAATCGCTTGCCCCCCCTTGCCACCAGGAGGGAATTCCCGGATCCTGCGACGCGTTCTCGCTCTCGCCGGAGGTTGATATGACGCTGCGCAGCGCCGTCCCCGCGATCTGCCTCGCCGCCCTTCTCGCCTTCCCGTCCGCGGGCCTCTCCGCCAGCCCCTGGAGCCCCGTGGGGCCTCCCGGCGGCGCGGTCTACGGCCTTGCGCTCGACCCGAAGGACGCGAGCGTCCTCTACGCCGGCGCGTTCTCCGGCGGCGTCTGGAAGTCGACGGACGGAGGCGCGACCTGGGCGCGCCTCACGGGGATGCCCGCCCGGGAGACCGTGAACGCCGTCGCGGTGAGCCCGGCCGATTCGAAGGTCGTCCTCGCGGCCGGCTTCACCGCGCTCTGGCGCAGTGCCGACGCCGGGGCAACCTGGAAGAAGGTGCTCGACCAGGGGCGGCAGCAGCCGGCGATGACCGGCCTCGCCTTCGACCCGGCGACCCCGGCGACCGTCTGGGCGAGCAGCGACTCCGACGGCCACCCGGCCGGCGTCTTCCGGTCGACCGACTCGGGAGCGACCTGGAAGCCCGTCGACGCGGGCCCCACGAGCATCTCGCGCGTCTACAGCGTCGCCGTGTCGAACGACGGGAAGTCCGTCGTGGCCGGCTCCTCCACCGGCGTCTACCGCTCCGCGGACGGCGGGACGACCTGGAAGAGGTCCCTCGACGACGAGTCGGTCCACAGCGTCGCCGTCCTCGCGGACGGCGTCGTCCTCGCCGGGACGAACGGCGACGGCGTCCTCCGCTCGACTGACGGAGGGGCGACTTTCGCGGAGACGAAGAGCGACGCGAGGATGACCGGCAACACCGTCTACGCGCTCCTCGCCTCGGCAAGGACCCCCGGTCTCGTCTACGCCGGCATTCCGAACCGCGTCCTTCGCTCCACGGACGGCGGCGCCACCTGGACCACGTTCTCGAGGGGCTTCAACTGGGTGAACTTCCGCTCCCTCGCCCTCGACGAGACCTCGGGCGCCGTCTACGGAGGCACGGGCCGCGACGGCGTCGTGAAGACGACGGACGGGGGCGCCAACTGGACGGCCAGCCGGGGCTTCCAATCGCTCGAGGTGACGTCGATCCTCGTCGATCCCGCCTCGCCGAAGCGCCTCTTCGTCGGGACGACGCAGGGGGGCGTCCACCTCTCCGGGGACGGCGGCGCGACCTGGAGCCTGTCGAACGAAGGCCTCACGAACCGCGCCGCGCTCTCCCTCGCCGCCGACCCCGCCTCGCCCGGGACGTTCCTCGCCGGTACCCGCAAGGGCGCCTTCCGCTCGACGGACGGCGGCGCCACCTGGACCCACGTCCTGAAGGGAGGCTGCGAGCCGGAGGTCCAGCACCTGCGCTTCGCGCCGTCGGACCCGAAAAGGGTCTACGCCCACAGCGGGCGGAGCTTCTGCCAGGTGGCGCGGAGCGACGACGGCGGCCTCACCTGGCGCGACCTGAAGGCCCCGCGCGACGCCAGCTCTCTCCTCGGGTACTTCGCGTTCCACGTCGATGCCGCCTCGGCGGACCGGCTCCTCTACAGCGACGACCGGGCTCTCCGCCTCTCCTCCGACGGCGGGGCGACCTGGACCCCGGCCAGCGGCATCCCGCCGACGACCCGCATCCAGGCGATCGTCGCCGGGAAGGCCGAGGGCGAGCTCTTCGCGGCGACGGCGAAGGGGATCTGGCGCTCGGCCGACGGCGGGAAGACGTGGGCCGTCGCCGGGAAGGGCGCGGAAGCCCTGAACCTGACGCGCCTCCTCCTCGACCCGTCCACCGGGACGATCTGGGCTGGCGCCGTCCGCGAGGGGATCCTCCGTTCGACGGACGGGGGGAAGAGCTGGACCCGCCTCGGAGGCGAGCCTCCGCACCCCGACCTCGCCGCCCTCGCCCTCGAGCCTTCCGGCACCCTCCTCGTCGGCTTCGAGGGAGGCGGAGTCTGGAGGCTCGACCCGGCGAAGGCCGCCGGGAGATAACCGGCCAGCGCACCTTCCAAGACCATAATCCCCGATCTCATGCCTGGCATGAAATCGGGTACTACGTGTTGCCGGGCCGGCGGGCGCGTCAGCGCACCTTTCGCCGGTAGGCCGTGGCGAGGGCGTCGGCGTACTCGTTCCAGCGGATGCCGGAATGCGCGGCGACCCAGCGGACCGAAAGCTCGGGGCGGGAACGCAGCGTCCGGTAGAGCTCCCGGACGAGCTCGAGGTTCGCGATCGGGCCGTCCTTGCGCCTCCAGCCCCGGGCCTCCCAGCCCTTCGCCCACTTCGTGAGGGTGTTCACGCAGAGCATGCTGTCGGTGTAGAGGACCGCAGGAGTGCCGGGGGGGACGAGTCGGCAGCCGGCGAGGAGCGCGGTGAGCTCCATACGGTTGTTCGTCGTGTGCGGCTCGTGGCCGCACTCCTCCGCCACGGCGCGGTCCCCGACGACGTACACGGCTCCCCAGCCGCCCGGCCCCGGGTTCGGGTCGGCCGCGCCGTCCGTGAAGACCCCGTCCTTCGGCCCCGCCGTGTGGCGAGCGAGGACCGAGGCGACGGGGAGGTCCTCCTCGCGCGGCGCGGCGTGGGAACGAGCGCCACCGCGGGAGAGAGAGGCCGTGGCAGCCCCGGACTTGCCCTTGCCGTTCTTACAGGGGAAGCAGGTCCTCGGCTGCCATCCTGGGTACCGGCCCAGGACTGCTTCGCTCACGGAAAACGGGCCGCCGCACTCCTGGCAGACGAAGCTCTTGCCGCGGCCCTTCGGGGTCTCGCTCATGACCGCACTGGATACCACACCCGGGAGCGCTGCGCCCCGGGGCTGGCGGCCCCGGCAGCCCCGTTCGGCACGCGGGTCAGACGTACTCGATGTCCGCCGTCAGAGCGATCATCTCCCTCTCCGTAACCGTGCGTGGAGCGAATGCTCACAGGGGACGGGTCTCCGGCCGGGTCGCCGCTTCCGCCCCCCCGTCACGTGGGACGCCGCCACGAAAGGAAAGCGAGAGCGAGGAACCCGAGACCCGAAAGCGCGGCGCCCACCCGGAGCGAGGCGGGCCGATACGCGAGTCGGACCCTGCTTTCTCCGGCGGGGACCGGAAAGGCGAGGAACGTGCCGTTGGAGCGTCGGACGGGGACTCTCTCCCCGTTCACCTCGGCCTCCCAGCCGCGGTCGTAACCCTCGGAGACGACGACCCACCCGGCCCCGCCGGCCCCGACCGCGATCTCCAGGACGTTCCCGGTGCGGGAGAGGAGCGTGGCTCGTCCGGCGACAGAAGGTCCCGGCAACAGCGCGCCATCGTCCACGAACGCCTCCTCGACGGACGACGGGTCTCTGGCCGCCAGGCGCCGGTAGAAGACCGACTGGCCCGGGTCGGCATGCGCGGTCCTCGCGAGCCACACGGGCGGTCGCGCGGACGGCATCTCGTAGATCCGGCCGTCCGGAGCGTCATACACGACCCGAAGACGGAATCCGGTCCTCTGCGCGAAATCCTCGGTGTCGAGCCTCTGCGCGAGCGGGTCGTCGAGCAGGAAACGGACGCTCGCGAGCTCGGCCACGCGAGGGTTCCTGAGCCGGTCCGGGAAGACGGAATCGTAGAGGCCGCTGGCGGTGTAGCCCCCCAGGTGACGGAGAAACCGGGCCTGATCGGCGCAACCGATCGCGTCGTAGCCGAGGACGTTCCGGATGCCGTACGGGAGGTTCGTGTTCGGTGGCATCGCAAAGCCGAGCGGGAGGACCCGGCTCACGTCGCGCGTTTCCCGGAGGAAATCCGTCACTCCCGTCGGGAACCAGACGAGCCCCCTGGAAACCGAGCCGTTCCAAGCCCAGGCGACGCTCCAGAGCTCGCCCGTAACGACCAGGGAGAGGAGAAGGCTCCGCGCGACCGGGCTGCTCAGGCGCAGGACGAGCCATGGGAGCGGCGCGGCCAGCGCCGTCACGAGCGCCCCGGGTACGGCCGTCTCGACGATCGACGACCGCCCGGTGGGAAGCAGGAGCCAGACACTGGCCGCCGCGAGGATGGCGACGGTGGCGACCGAAGCGGGCGCCAGGAGCGTGGCGCGAAGGGTGTCGGTCCTCCGACGTCTCCAAAGCCCGCGGAGACGGTCCCACCCGAAGGCGGCCAGCGTACTCAGCGCCAGCGCGGCGATCGGAAGCGATCTGTGCGTCATCGTCAGGTCGAGGAGCGGCAGCCGCGAGAGGAGCGAGAAGGGAGGGATTCCGTACGCGAGGCCCGCCGAAAGCGCTCCCGCGAGCAGCAGACCGGAGACGGGACGCAGCCGACGAAGCGCGACCGCAGCCCCGGCGAGCGCGAGGACGGAGGCGCCTGCGAAGGCGCCGAAGTCGAGGAAGCCGTGCCCGGTCGCCCAGAACGTCCGGTCCATCTCGCGCCCGAAGAAGAGCGGGACGAGCCACGTGACCGCCCGTGACGCGGGGAGAACGATCGCCTCGTGCCCGGGCTCCGTAAGAACACGGCTCCGCCACAGGTATTCGAGGAAGGGGACGAGCTGCACCGCTGCCGCAACGGTCCCGAGAAGGCCGGCTCCCCCGAGGACGAGGGACCGCCGGAGCCTCGCGCCGCGAAGAGCTCCCGCGAAGACGAGGACGGCGGCCCCCGCGTCGAGGAAGGTCGATTCCGGATGGCCGCCGAGGTGCATGAAGAGAAGCGTTGAGGCGAAGAGCACGGCGGGTCCTCTTCCGTCCCTCAGCGCGATGCGGCGAGCCGCGAGGAGAAGCACGGGGAGGAGCGCCTGGACGTTGGCGTGGGGCCACGCGAGCCACGTGACGAACGGGAGCGAGTAGGCGAACGCGATCGACCCGAACGCGCACGCCCCTCGGGACCTCCCGACCTCGCGGAGCCAGGCCCACGTCCCGATCCCGGCGAGGACGAGCCGGCCGGCGAGAAGGAGGTTCCATCCGAGCGCCGGCCCCAGGAAGGAGAGGGCCGTCAGCGGGAACCAGGGGGCCGAGATCGTCCGTGCGGCCCCCGGCAGCCCGAGGCCGTTCTCGGGGGTCCAGAGCGGGAGCTCGCCCGACCCGACGCGCTCGGCCCACTCGACGAACCAGGGATGGAACTGGAGGACGACGTCCGTCAGCTCCCTGTTGTGGTTCGCATGGAAAGGGAAGTACGCCCCCCAGGGATAGACGGCATGAAGAAGCTCTGCGGGGAGGACGACTCGCCCCGCGAGGAGGCCGTGCCCGAGGAAAGCCACGGCGAGACAGGAGTGGACGAGCAGCGCGATCGCAAGCTCGTGCCGTCGTCCGCCCGCCGGCGCCGCTCCCCTCCCGCCTGCTCTCACCCGTCGCCCCTCCCACTCTCACGATTCCCGACGAGTCGCGCCTCGCGGGACCGGCTCCCGCGCGTCCGTGGACCGACAGCGGCGCGAGTGTAGTGGAGCGCCGCCCCTTCCCTACTTCAGCTTCTCCACCCCCGCGAACTCCCGGTCGGGCCGCAGCTCGTGGAGGACCGCGGCGTCCTCCGGCGTCGTCGTCTCCGTCACCATCCGGGCGAGGAGCGCTCCCACGCCCGGACCGAGCATGTAGCCCTGCCCGCACATCCCGACCGCGTCGACGTAGCCGGCGAGCGTCGCGCTCCGGCCGACCACCGGTGATCCGTCAGGCGTCATCGGGTAGAGGCCGCGCCAGGTCCGCCGGACCTTGAGGTTCGCGACCTTCGGCATCAGCTTCACCATCCGGCGCGCCACCATCGGCAGGAACTCCGAGGTCTCGCGGCGGTCCGTCCCGATGAGAGGCGGGTCGGGGGTGATGCAGAAGATGACCTGGCCGTTGGCCGACTGGTGGAAGTAGTAGTTCGCCGCTCCCGGCGTCCGGCGGATGTCGACGACCATCGGGCGGAGGAACCGCTGCGCCGGCTCGGTGATCCCCGCCTCGTGCCCGTCCGGGTTCACGGGGACGTCGAGGCCGCCCGACTGCGCGAGCGACCGCGCCCACGGCCCCGCCGCGTTGACGACGCACCCGGTCGCGTAGCCCCCCTTGTCGGTCCTCACGCCGACGACGGCCCCCTTCCTCCTCATGATCCCGGTGACCCGCTCGTTGAAGCGGCACTCGACGCCCAGCTCGACGGCGCGCCGGTGGAAGGCGCAGGCCGAGAGCATCGGCGAGGCCGACCCGTCGCCCGGCGAGAAGGTGCCGCCGAGGAGCCCCTCGGGCTCGAGGGCGGGGGCGATGTCGAGGAGTGCGTCGCGGCCGTACCAGTCGATGTCGAGGCCGGCCGCCTTCTGGACGACGAGGAGGTCCTTCAGCGTCTTCGCCTCCTCCGCGCGATAGGCGACGAAAAGGTAGCCCCCCTGGTACCACTCGAGGTCGAAGCCGTGCTCTTCCTTCCAGGTGGAGAAGGTCTTCAGCGAGTCGAGGCAGAGACGGATCTTCGCGGGGGAGGAGTGCGTGGCGCGGATCCCGCCGATCGCCGCCTTGTTGCTCCCCTGCCCCGGCGAGGCGAACTGGTCGACGCAGAGGACCTTCAGTCCCTTCTCGGCGAGGTACATGGAGGTGGGCATGCCGACGCTTCCCGCGCCGACGACGACGACGTCGTAGACGGAGGTCGTCATCACACGCCTCCCACCAGAGGGCCGACGGAGACGGGCGCGGCGTCGCGCGCCGGCCCCTCGCCCGTGACGACTCCCGCGAAGGCGCCGAGCGGCACCTCCATGAAGACGGGCCGCTGCGTCAGCGGCGTCACCTGCGGCATCGGGACCCCTTCCTCGCGGAAGATCCGCGCGATGAGCGTCGGGCAGGTCTTCCCGCCGCAGGCGCCCATCCCGGCGCGCGTCAGCGCCTTCAGGTGGTTCAGGTCGCGGACCCCCTCGCGGATGTGGCGGCGGATCTCCCCCGCCGTCACCCGCTCGCAGCGGCAGACGACGTCGTCGTCGTCGATCCGCGCGACGTTCTCCTCCATCGACTCGGAGACCCACGGCGCCTGCACCTGGATTCCCGCGATTCGCTTGGCGATCTCGGGGGGCGCCTTCACCTTCACGAGAAGGGCGTGGTCGGCGAACTTCGGCGCCCGCACCTTCGCGACCGGGACGTGCCCGAGGACCTTCCCGAGCGTGTCCAGGACCGTCACCATGTCGCCTTCCCGGATCGTCGTCTTCGGGAACTCGAACGGGATCGAGACGAGGACGCCCTGCGCGTCCTTCTTCCGGTAGTCGACGAGCGTCACGGCGAGTCCGGGGCAGACGGCGACGCACTGCTCGCAGGCGATGCAGGCGCTCTCGTCGAACGTCGGGACGCCGAGGATGTCGTCCCCCTCGATCCTGATCGCCCCCTTCGGGCAGATCGACGTGCACGGGTTGCAGGGGATCTCCTGGGAGCAGTGGAAGATCGGGAAGACGCCCGCCTCGTGCTCCGGGATCTCCTCGGTGATGACGGCGCCGGGGCGGGACTTCAGGATCTCCGCCGTCCGGTGCCACTCCGGCGGCACCTCGCCGACGTCGCGCCCGAGCATCCGCGCGATCTCCGTCCCGCGGATCTTCCCGGTGAACATCGCGGCGCTCGCCTCGGCGATCTCCTCCGCGTCGCCCGCGGCGAGGACGGGCAGGCCGAACTCCTTCGCCTTCCTCAGGAACTCGTCGACCGGGTCGAGGCCGACGGCGACGAGGAGCGTGTCGCAGGCGAAGGTCTTCTCCGTCCCGGGGACGACCTTCCAGGAGGCGTCGAGCCTCGCGATCGTGACGCTCTCGACCTCCTCCTTCCCGTTCGCGGAGACGATCGTGTGCCGGAGGTGGATCGGGACCCCCATCCTGACGAGCTTGTCCTTGTGGACCTTGTAGCCGCCGCACTCGTCGAGCGCCTCGCAGAGGCCGACGACCTGGATCCCCGCCTGGAGGGCGTGGTAGGCGCCGATGAGGCCGACGTTCCCGCCGCCGACGACGAAGAGCCGCTCGGAGGGTCTCACGAGGTCGCGGTTGACGAGCGTCTGGAAGGCGCCCGCGCCGTAGACGCCGGGGAGCGTGTTCCCCCGGAAGACGAGCGACTTCTCGCGCGCCCCCGTCGCCACGAGGAGGACGTGGGGACGGAGGAGGAAGTAGTGCCCGCCGCGGAGGACGCCGACCTTCCGGTCGGAGAAGACGGCGAGCGCCGTCGTCTCGGTCCAGAGCCTCACGTTCTTGTACTGCCGGACCTCGTCCTCGAGCTTCTTCCCGATGTCCATGCCGCGCGTCCCCGCGTGGCACGCCTCGATCGAGCCGAAGAACTTGTGCGTCTGGAGGACGAGCTTGCCACCGAGGGCGGCCTTGTCGTCGACGAGGACGACGTTGACGCCCGCCTTGCCGAGCTCGATCGCGGCGGCGAGGCCCGCCGGGCCGCCGCCGAGGACGAGGCACTCCGTCTCGATCGTCTCGACGTCGTGGAAGCGGACGTCGCCCGACGCCTCGAGCAGGGAGGCCTTGCCGTCGAGCGGCTCGACCGTCATCCCTTCCGTCACCGGCACCATGCACGACTTCACGCTGAGGCCGTTCGCGACGACCGAGCACTGCGCGCACTGGCCGTTCGCGCAGAAGATCCCCTGCGGCGAGCCGTCCTTGTGGTGGTGGCCGAAGACGCGGACGCCGTTCGCGAAGAGGGCCGAGGCGATCGTCTCGCCGGGCCGCGCCTTCAGCGCCTCGCCCTTCCACGTGAACGGCACGACCGCCCCGCCCGGGATCGCGAGGATCGGGTGCTCCTGGATCCTGTAGTCCGACATGCGGCTCCTCGTTCCCGCCGCTCCGGCCCCGCGGAAACGCGGTCGTCGGGGGCGGGCTCGGGCGCGCTCCCCTGGCGGGGGCGGCCCAACAGGCGAGGATAAGGAGGACGGGGGCCGCCGTCCAGCGAGGAGAATGGCGCGGGAGCCGGGCTCGACCGTGAGCCCCGTCACCGGGTGAGGGGTCAACTGTGACCTGCGGCACGGAATCGAATCCCGGGCGTGGGATTCCGACACTCACATGCAGGAGACGCGAAAATGAGAACGAAGTTCACAATCCTGACACTCCTCCTGGCGCTCGTCGCGGTCGGAACGACCGCCGAAGCCTCCGGCGGCGACTCGCTCTACGAGTTCTTCGGCACCGTCGAGGCGATGCCGGCGAGCGGCTTCGTCGGCACCTGGACGGTCGCCGGCAAGGCCGTCCACGTCTCGGCCCAGACGGAGATCGAGCAGCTGCTCGGCCCGGCGAAGGTCGGCGCCACGGTCCGGGTCCGCGGGACGCTCCGCGCGGACGGCTCGGTCGACGCGAAGAACGTCGAGGTGAAGACCGGCGACGACGGCGCCGGGACGCCGGCCCGCTTCACCGCCGTCGTCTCGTCGATGCCCGCCTCCGGCTACGTCGGAACCTGGGTCGTCGGCGGGCGGACGGTCCACGTCAGCGCCTCGACCCGCGTCGTCGAGACGAACGGGATCCCGAAGGTCGGCTCGACCGTCGAGGTCCAGGGCTCCGAGCGCGCCGACGGCTCGGTCGACGCGGAGGAGATCGAGGTCCGCGGCGGCGCCGGCGGCGGCGGCACGGAGCCGGGCGAGGACCTCCACGTCTTCGGCCTGATCGAGTCGCTTCCCTCCGGCAGCCCGCCCCTCGGCGACTGGACGGTCTCGGGCCGGACGATCCGGGTGACGACGTCGACGCTCCTCAACGCCGAGGGCGGCGTCTTCGCGGTCGGCGCCTACGTCGAGGCCGAGGGGACCTCGAACCCCGACGGCTCCCTCGCCGCCGTGAAGGTCGAGCTCCGCAGGGCCGTTCCCCCGGCCGGCGCCGCGCCGACGAGCTTCCGCGGGGCCGTCGAGGTCCTCGCCTCCACGCCCGGCTGGATCGGCGACTGGAGGGTCACGGGCCGGACCGTCGCCGTCACCGGGACGACGCTGATCGACCAGGAGCGGGGCACCGTCGCGCTCGGAGCGCTCGTCGAGGTCCATGGGACTTCGCGGGCCGACGGGACGGTCCTCGCGGACCGGATCGAGGTCGAGTGGGGCCCCGCCTCGAGCGGCGCCCAGCTGGCGAACACGTGGATCCTCCCCTCGAGCGCGCGCAAGCGCGGCCGGGACGACGCCTTCTACACGACGAACGTCACGATCTCGAACACCGGCGCCGCCGCGGCGCAGGTCACCCTCCGCTTCCTCGGGCACGAGCGCGACGGCCGGACCGGCCCGGAGAAGTCCTTCTCTCTCGCCGCCGGCGCGACGGTCACCTTCACCGACGTCCTCTCCTCGGCCTTCGGCCTCGCCGACGACTACGGCGCGATCCTCGTCTCGGCGAACGTCGCGACGCTCGTCGTGGAGAGCGCGACTTCGACGCCGGGCGGCGGCGGCGAGTTCGGCCAGGGGCTCGGCGCCTCCGGCCGGAACGACCTGATCGGCGACGACCACGCCCGCTCGCTCGTCGGCGTCCGCGACGACGCGCGCGCCCGGACGAACCTCGTCCTGACGAACGCCGTCGAGAAGGCGATCGACGTCGACCTGAACCTCTTCCGCGAGGACGGCGCCGTCCTGGGGTCGCTCCGGGTGAGGCTCGAGCCGCTCGGGATGCGCCAGGTGAACGAGGTGAGCCGCGCCGTCGGCGCCGCCGGCGACGTGACCGGCGCCCGCCTCGTCCTCTCCACCCCGACGCCGGGCGGCGCCTTCGCCGCCTACGCCTCGGTCATCGACAACGGCACCGACGACCCCCGCATCCTCTCGCCGCGATAGCCCGCCGTTCCCGCCCGCGAAGCGAACGGTCCGGAACGAGGAGCCCCGGCGACGGGGCTCCTCGCGTCTTCGGGAGGGTAGGATCGCGCCACGATCGACAGGAGGTTCCCATGAGCCGAACCGCGCGACGCATTCCGAGCGCCCTTCTCGCCGCCGCCTTCGTCGGCCTCGTCCTCCTCGCGCCGCGCGTCGTCGCCGAGGAGCCGAAGAAGCACGAAGCGCCCCCGACGCCCGCACCCGCCCCGCCCGGCTCCGGCGCCGCGGCCTTCGAGAAGCTGAAGGCGCTCGCCGGAGACTGGGTCGAGGTGGAGCCGAAGGTGGGGCCGGCGGGCCACGTCGCCGAGAGCTACCGCCTCACCGGAGCCGGCTCGGCGCTCGTCTCCACGCTCGCCGGCGGGACCCCCCACGAGATGGTCTCCGTCTACCACCGGGACGGGAACGACCTCGTCATGACCCACTACTGCGCGGCGCAGAACCAGCCGCGCCTCAGGGCGAAGACGGCCACGGGGAACGTCCTCGCGATGGACTACGACGGCGGGACGAACGTCGACCCCGCGAAGGACATGCACATCCACGGTGTGAAGATCGAGTTCCTCGGCCCGGACGAGATTCGGGAGACCTGGATCGGCTGGAAGGACGGCAAGCCGGAGGAGCCGCATCTCGTCCTCCACCTGAAACGGAAGAAGGGCTGAGGCCTCACCGGCCCGCGACGGGGCCCCGGCGTGCGTGCCGGGGCCCGCTCCGCCGGGCTCAGGCCGCCGCGAGCATCCTCTTGCGGTCGCGGTACGCGACCCCGGCGACGACGAGGAAGACGATCTCGACGAGCGCCGCGAGGACCATCCACTTCACGATCGGCGAGTCGCCCATCCCGTAGGAGTGCATGCCGACGTTCAGGACGTAGTTCACGCCGAGGTAGGTCATCAGGATCGTCTGGAACGCCAGGATGCTGATGACCGCCGCGCCGAAGATCCCGATCACCTTGTCGACCTTCAGGTGGAGGATCGCCATGTAGGCGAGGAACGCCACGAGCGACCAGACCTCCTTCGGGTCCCAGCCCCAGTAGCGCCCCCACGACGAGGCCGCCCAGACGGAGCCGGTCAGGATTCCCGCCAGGAGAAAGATCGACCCCACGTGCATGTACCAGTAGAGGAGCTCGTAGAGCTTCTCCACGAGCTTGCCCCGTCCCGTTCCGAACGCCGTGAATCCGATCTGCATGTGGGCGACGACGAGGCCGAGGGCGAGGACGGCGTAGCCGACCATGATGATCGGGACGTGGATCGCGAGCCACGGCGTTCCCGCCAGGACGGGCGCGATCGGGTGGATGAACCGGTCCATCGGGAGGAGGTCGGTGAGGGCCATCGTCAGCGCCGCCATCGACGCCGCGTTGATGACGACGGTCCTGTTCTTGAGCAGCGCGTAGGCGATGACGGCGAAGAACCCGACGCCCCAGGCGAGGAAGAGGAGCGACTCGTACATGTTCGCGGCCGGGATCCGGTCGCCGGCATCCCAGCGCATCCCGATGCCCCACGTCATGACCCCGAAGCCGAGGACGAGGAGCCCGAACGAGACGCCGTCGAGGAGGCGGCTGGACCTCGCCCACGCCACCATCGAGACGACGAGCGAGGCGAGGAGGACGATCCACGAGAGCTTCGACGGGTTGACCCGGTTGTAGAGGATCTCCCGGTCGATCTTCTTCGCAGCCGGCCAGCCCTCGAGGCGCTCACCGCTCGCGAGGGCCGAGAGCGCCTCGGGCGTGATCGCCTGCGGGAGGTTCCAGCGGGCGTTCGCGTCTCCCGGAACCGGGATCGGCCGGACCACGTCGCGCTGGAGGACCCCGTAGAGGGTGGTCAGGCGCCCCTCGAGCTTCTCGGCGTCCTTGAGGACTCCTTTTCGCGGCTGTTCGCGCTGCGCGGCCTGGCCCGCCGCCCGGATGAGCTGCATGACCTTCGGGTTCCCCACGAGCTGCTCGAACGAGGCGTGCTTCGTGGCCGGGTCGAGCCCGGCCGCCGCGGCGAGCGCCTTGCTGCCGATCTTCACCACGGGCGCCGCGGCGGAGGTCTTCGGGTCGAAGAGCCAACCGGTGAACGTCGCGGCCGGATCCTCGCCGTTCCAGGAGTGCCTGCCCGTGACGTACCAGACCGTTTCCCTCGCGAGCGTGTCGAGCGGCATGACGCGCCCGTCGTGCTGCACCGGGAGGCGCTTCAGGGTCTCGACCGGCGGCCCCCCCTGGGCGAACGCCGGGCCCGCGAGCGGGAGGAGGGCGAGGAGGACGGCGAGCGATCGGGTCATCGTCGGGAGAGACATCCCGCCCGACGCGGCCTTCGCCTCGAGCGCGTCGCGCTCGCGCGCCTGGCCGATGCGCGTCACGAGGACGAGGATCATCCCGAGGACGAGCGTCGCGTAACCGACGAAGACGATGAGCTGACCGGGGTCCTTCGAGACGGAGAGGACCGTCGCCTCGCGCCCGCCCTGCTGCTGGTAGCTCGACTGGAAGAGCGACCAGCCGCGGTGGTGGAGCGGGGTGTTCATCCAGATCCGCGCCGGGAAGCTCTTGCCGGTGTCGAGGTCGGTCACGACGACCTGGCTCGCGAAGCCCGAAGGCCGGCGCGTTCCCTGGTAGGTCTCGAGGACGAAGTCCTCGAGCTTCACAGAGAACGGGAGCTCGTGCTGCGAGACGACGTTCCCCTCGTCGTCGTAGTTCACGGCCGTCGAGCTCGTCTCACCTTCCCAGAGCCCGAGCTGCCCCTCGGCTTTCCCGAAGTAGGTCAGCGCCGCCCCGGCGAAGATGAGGAGGAGCGAGGCGTGGGTCGTCACGAACCCGGCCCGCTTCTTCCCCCACGGGAAGAGGTTCGCGAGCGAGGCGGCGACGTTCAGCGCGAAGAGCCCCTGGAGCCCCAGGAACCACCACGAGTAGTAGACGAGCCGCCCCGCCGTCGGCGCGTCCGTGCGCGACTCGACGATCGTTCCGGCCGAGAGGCCGACGAGGAGGACGACGAGGAGGATGACGGCGAGCTTCAGGGACGCGAGGGTCTCGACGATCTTCTTCAAGGGGGTCCGTCCTTGGGGGAGATGGTCGGGCCGGGGGCCCGAAAAGGCCCCGAATAGTCCCATTTGGCGAAGGACGTGTCGAGGAGGGGGGGACCGACCGGGGGAACGGCCTCGGGCGGCGGGGACTTCGGTCTCGCCGCCCGCGCCCCTACGGCAGGAACCCGAGGTCCGGCGTGTCGAACCGGCCCAGGTTCGGGAAGACCGACGGGAGCTGCGAGGGGGTGACGCCGAACCACCTCGCGAGGGTCGCGGCGTACTGGTCGACCGAGGTCGTGGGAATCCAGCGCCCCTCGGCCGCGGCGTCGTCGGGGCCGCCTTTCGCGAGCGTCGGATACTTCCCGTAGAAGTCTCCCCCCCTTACCGCCCCGCCGAGGACGAGCTGGTGGCTCCCCCAGCCGTGGTCGGTGCCGCCACCCGAGTTCGGCTGGAAGGTGCGGCCGAAGTCGGAGAGGGTGAAGGTCGTGACCGCGCTCTCCACCCCCAGCTCGACGGTCGCCGCGTGGAAGGCGGCGAGCCCCTGGCTCAGCTGGGAGAGGAGGTTCTGGTGGGTGCCGAGCTGCCCGGCGTGCGTGTCGAAGCTGCCGTGGGAGACGAAGAAGACCTGCCGGCTCATCTTCAGCGTCTCGCGCACGGCGACGACCTGGGCGATCGTCGCGAGCTGGCGGCCGAGGGCCGAAGTCGGGAACGTGGTCGAGGGCTTCGGGCCCTTCGCGAGAGCCGCCGTGAGGTCGTCGAGGTCGTCGATGGCGTTCGCGGCGATCGCGCTCGCCTCGTCGACGAGGAGGGCGCTCGTCTCGAGGTCGAGGAGCTTCCTGAGCGCATCGTAGCGGGCGACGGAAGCGGCGTCGGACCCGAACCCGGCGAGGCTCGTCCCCGGGACGAGCGGGCGCGCCCGTTCACCCGTGCCGAAGAGCGGGACGCCCGCGGTCGAGACGACCATCGGGAAGCTCACAGGGTTGAGGGAGGCGAGGAGGTCCGCCGTCCGGCCGCCCCACCCGGTCCGCGCGAAGGGGTCGACGCTCGAGGAGACGGCGGACTGCCAGAGCGCCTGCTGGTCGGAGTGGGAGAAGAGGTTGTCGGGCCGGGGCGCGCCCGCCGCGTACTCGTCGCGCGTCAGCGGCTCGGCGAGCGGGCCGGCGTTCGCCAGCACCGCGAGCTTGCCCTGCTCGTAAAGGGGGTGGATCTCGACGAGGGCCGGGTGGAGGCCGAAGGCCGCCTTCTGGCTCGCGGCCGTCACCTTCAGGAGCGAGTCCTTCGGGATGTTGAGCGAGGTCCCGCGCACCGCCTGGTAGGAGGCGTACTCGTCGTACGGCAGGACGGTGTTGTCGCCGTCGTTGCCCCCGGCGAGGAAGACGCAGACGAGGGCCCGGTAGTCGCCCGCCGGCGCCGTCATCGCCGCCTCGAGGCGGGAGAAGCGGTCGAAGGCCGAGAGGAAGGCCGCGGCGCCGAGGCCGCAGCCGAGGTCCGAGAAGAACTGGCGTCGGGTCTTCATCCGGGCACCTTTCTCAGCGCGCGACCTGGTAAGCGGAAGAGCCCGCGACGAGGTACAGGGCGGTCTGTACCCGCCCCGTCGCGTTCGACGCGGGGACGGTGGCGACGGCCGCGGTGACGGCGCGCGCCGCCTCGCCGGACATCGTGCCGTGGAGGAGGAGCCGGTCGAAGGCGGAGACGAGCGCGGCCGGGTCTCTCGCCAGCGGCGTCCACCTCGAGAGGTCGAGCCTCGTCCCGCCTCCCTCCCCGCCGCGGGCGATCCCGGTGGTGGCGAGGGCCTGGACGAAGTTCAGCCGGGCGATCGCCGACGTCGACGACTGGATGCCGAACTCCGGCCCCGTCACGCCATCGAGGACCTCGTAGTCGGGAGGGAAGTAGCTGAAGACCGTCTGCGGATTGAAGAGGTTCTGGCCCATCGCCGTCGCCTGGGCCGCGAGGACGCCGTCGCTCGCCGCCCCGAGGGCGCGGCAGAGGTTCGTGACGTAGAGGACCGGCTCGCGGAGGCGCCCGTACGCCGGGTCGCTCTTCGCGGGACCACGGGCCTCGGGGTCGAGGAGGATCGCCGAGACGACGGCGGCGAGGTTCCCGCGGACGCCGCGCCCGTCGTCGGCGAAGACGCGCGCCACGCGCGCCACGTACTCCGGGCCCGGGTTCGAGGTGACGAGGCGCTGGATCAGGTGACGGCCGACGAACGGCCCGACGTTCGGGTGGTGGAAGACGTTGTCGAGCGCCTGCGCGAGGTCGGCCGCCCCGTCCTGGCCCGCCGGGAGCGTGGCGTGGACGGCGCCCGGGTAGTCGAGGAGCTTCTTCTCCCCCTTGTCGTGCGTCGCGTCGAGGCCCGCGGCGTTGCGGTAGAGCCACATCGGCGCCTTGAAGTTGGGCGGGTTGTTCCGCCTCGCGGCCGCTCCCGGAAGGGTCGCGTAGGTGAAGCCGGTGAAGACACGGGCGAAGGCGCGGATCGTCTCCTGGTCGTAGGCGGGGACGGGCCTCCCTTCGGCGTCGAGGACCGGGGTGCCGTCCTCGCGGAGGAGGGGGACGCCGATGGAGAAGAGCTGGAGCAGCTCGCGGGCGTAGTTCTCGTCGGGCGGGACGTTCCCCGGAGGCGTCGCGGCTCCGTTGTCGACCATGTCGAGGTAGAAGCCCATCGCCGGGCTGAGGGTCAGGTCGGAGAGGAGCGTCCGGTAGCTCCCGAGCGCGTTTCTCTGGAGCATGTTCAGGTAGGGGCCGACGATGCTCGGCTGCCGGAGCTTGACGCCGGAGACGACGAGGAGCTCGTGCAGGGCGAGCGCCACCCGCTGCCTCAGCTGGTCGTCTCCGTTCAGCGCGTTCTGAAAGAAACGGACCTGCAGCGGGTACATCGAGTAGTTGTCGCGAACGCAGTTCGCGGGGCTCCCCTCGGGGCAGCCGACCTGCTGGTTGCGGGGCATCTCCGGGAGGTCGGGGTACTCCGAGGGCGTCGCCGCGAGCTGCGCTTCGAGGTAGCGCGGGAACCCGACCTCCGAGACGTGCGCGATCAGCGCTTCCGTCGGGCCCATCGTCGCCTGCTCGAGAAAGCGGACGACGTCGGCCGCCGGTGCCCGCCGCGCCGTCGGGACCGGCTCGGCCGACCGGGCCGCCGGCGCCGCGGCGAGCGCGAGGAGGAGCCCGATCGGGAGGGAGAAGGACGCGGTGGTCCGTCGCGGCGACCCTGGCCCGGGAACCGGGGATCTCCCGTGGGACGCGGCTTCCTGCATCTCGGCTCCTCCCGCTTCTGAAACGTACCTTACCGGACGCGGATGGTCCCGATTGGTTTACGGAGCGCGCTCACTTGTGACCTGTGTCACAAATTCGGGCCGATCCTCCCGGAGTACGACGGCCCTGGTGGCGAAGGTCGGCCGCCGGAGGCCGTCCCTCGCTCAGCCCTCCGCCCCGAGCTTCGGGAACGTCGCCACGGCGCGCGTCGGTTCGCCCCGCTCCGAGGCGAGCGTCAGCTCGCCTCCGTGGGCCCTCACGATCCGCTCGGCGATCGGCAGCCCCATCCCCGTACCGGCGGGCTTCGTCGAGACGAAGACGCGGAAGACCTCGGGCGTCTTCTTCCCGTCGAGGCCCGGCCCGTGGTCGGAGACGGTCAGCCGCCAGTAGAGGCCGCCGTCCTCGACGGCGACGTCCACCTCGCGCGCGGTCGCCCCTTCCCCCTCCACGGCGTCGAGAGCATTGCCGACGAGATTCAGGACGACCTGCTTGACGCGCGCCGCATCGAGGAGGGCGGGCGCGCCCCCGGGGTGCGGCCGGAACCCGAGGGAGATCCGGCGCATGCGGGCCTCCGGCCCGAGGAACGACACGGCCTCGGCGGCCGGCTCGTTCAGGTCGGAAGGCACCGTGACGAGGGGCGAGGGGCGGGCGTAGGAGAGGAAGTCGGAGAGGAGGCGCGCGAGCCGGCCGGTCTCCACGCGCGTCGCCGCGGCGAGGTCGGCGGCGGAAAGCCCGGACGAGCCCTTCTCGAGCTGCTCCTCGAGGAGCTCGAGGTTGAGGCTCATGGCGTTGAGTGGGTTGCGGATCTCGTGCGCCAGTCCCGTCGCCACCTCGCCCAGCTCCGCGCGCCGCTCGGCCTCGATGCGCGCCGCCTCGACCTTCCGCGTCCGCCTCACGAGGAGCATGACGGCCCACGACGCGGCCAGGATGCCGAGGAAGGAGACGAGCGCGGCGGCGAAGATCCTCTTGTAGAGCTTGCTCCGGAGGACCTCCACGCGGGCCTCGAGCTCCCTCTGGGAGACCCCCACCCGGAGCGTCCCGAAATCCCCGATCGGCACCTCGATGCCGTAGGGATCCTCGATCCGCGCGGTCGTCTCGCTGGACCTGGCGCGGGGCTCCACGGGGCTCCCCCCGAGGGTCTGCGCCCCTTCCGGAAGCGGACCGGCGCGCTCCGGGCGCGAGAGGACCCCGGAGTAGGCGTAGACGAGCTGGTTCTTCGAGTCGTAGACCCGGACCTCGGAGAGGATCCGCCGCTCGGAGAGGGCCGACCCGACGTAGACGTCGAGGTCCTCCTGCAGGACCTTCAGCGTGTAGACGTCGCCGGCGGCCCGCTCGGCGAGGTTCTGCGCGATCCGCTGGGCGTCCTGGCGGGAGTAGAGGAGCGCCTCGTCGACGACGTCCTTGGAGAGCGTCTTGAAGAGGAGGTGGCCGAAAAGGAAGACCGACCCCGCCGTCAGGAGACCGACGAGCGAGAGGACGGCGGTGAGATTGCGGCGGAATCGCCGCGCCTCCGGGTCCGACACCCCCCGGATCTTACCGGCGCGTGCGCTATCCTCCGCGCCTCGCCGTGATGAACGACGCCGCCGCACCCGACGCGCCGAAACCGAAGCGCCTCCGCCCGGAGGTGGCCTTTCTCCTGAAGTTCGCCTTCTTCCTCGTCCTCTTTTTCGCGGCGACCGCCCCGAAGCCGATGAACGACGCCTTCGTCGAGCCTTTCACGACCGGCGTGGCGAAGGTCGGGGGCTTCACCGCCGGCCTTTTCGGAGAGGACACGACGATGATCGGGACGGCGATCGTCTCCCCCCGCTTCGCCGTGAACGTGAGGACCGGGTGCAACGGCCTCGAGACGATCTACATCTTCTTCGCCGGGGTCCTCGCCTTCCCGGCCCCCTGGAGCCGGAAGCTCTGGGGGCTCGTCCTCGGCTTCCTGGCCATCCAGCTCCTCAACAACGTTCGGATCGTCAGCCTTTTCTACATCGGGGTCTACTTCCCGCAGCACTTCGAGGACTCGCACATCGTCATCTGGCAGGCGATCGTCATCCTCTTCGGGGTGGCCCTCTTCCTCCTCTGGGCCGACCGCTATGCACGACCGTCTCGACCCGCGGCTGAAGAAGCTCCTCGTTAGGCTGCCGCTGGCGGCGCTCCTGGCGATCCTCCTCTGGTTCGTGGTCGTCGACCAGGTCTGGGGAGGCCTCGTGACGCGGGCGGCCGAGTCGTGGATCCGCTTCGCGGAGCGGACCAAGGTCACGCGCCTCACGTTCGACGACGGCCTCGTCGTCGTCGAACGCGCCGACTTCTCCACCCGGTCGGACATCCCTGCCTTCTCGGCGGCGCCGATCACCGCGAACCTGGTCCTCCTGATCGCGCTCGTCCTCGCGACGCCGCGCGAGCTGCGCGGCCAGGCCTTTCTCGTCCGCGTCGCCCTGGCCTTCGCCGCCCTCCTCCTGACCCAGGTCCTCCACCTCTCCTTCACGGTCCAGACGCTCTACGCCACGAAGCTCGGGGCGTGGAGCGTCGTCTCGTGGCCCCGCTGGCAGAGGGAGGTCGTGGCGACCGGCCGCTACTTCTTCGACATCATCGGGAAGTTCGCCGTCCCGTTCGTCTTCTGGGCGCTCACGCTCAGGCTCGGGGAGGAAGCGGAGGAGGGGCCGGGAAAGACCGACGCCGCCTCGGTGAAGAGGCGGCGCCGGAAGAAGAAGGGCTGACGGGAGCTCTGCCCTAGTCCTGCCTCGCTCGCCGGGGGGCTGCCTCGCCGGGGGGCTGAGCTTCGCGCGCCCCCCGGACCCCAATCACGAATCGAAAGGCCTGCCCTAATCCTGCCGTTTCAGGTACCGGAAGTCCTTGATGTCGTACTCCTTCATCTTCGCGATGAGGGAGCCGCGCGAGATGTTCAGGAGGCGCGCGCCGAGAGACTGGTTGCCGCGCACCTTGCGCATGACCCGCTCGATGACCTGCCGCTCCACCTTCTCGACGATCTCCTTGAGGTCGTCGCTCTCGGCGAGCGTCAGCTCGACGTGCTCGTCGCCGAACTTCGCGTCGAGGTCGGCGAGGCGGACCGGCCCGTTCCCCAGCTGGGCGGCGAGCCGGCGGACCTCGTTCTCCAGCTCGCGGACGTTCCCCGCGTAGTTGAAGTCGAGGAGGGCGTTCATCGCCTCCACGTCGAAGCTCGCGGCCTGCGGGCCGCCGTGCCGGGCCGCGAAGGCGTCGAGGAGGGCCGGGACGTCCTCCTTGCGGTCGCGCAGCGTCGGGAGCCGCAGGGTGAGCGCCGACAGGCGGTAGTAGAGGTCGTCGCGGAAGGTCCCCTCCTCGACGGCCCGCGTGAGGGGGCGCGAGGAGGTTCCGATGACGCGCACGTCGAGCGGGACCGATCGGCCGCCCGGGGCGATGACCTCGCGCGCCTCGAGGAGGCGGTAGAGGAGCGCCTGGGTCGGCGCCGGCAGGTCGCTCACCTCCTCGATCAGGAGGGTCCCCCCGTCGGCCTCGAAGAGCCGGCCGGGGCGGCGGCGGCGGTCGGCCGGACCGGGGCTCCCGAGGAGGTCTTCCTCGAGGGCCGCCGCCGTGGAGGCGGTCGCCGCGATCCGCACGAGCGGGCGCGGGCGGCGCGGCGAGAGGGCGTGGAGCGTCTCGGCGGCGAGCGTCTTGCCGGTGCCGACGTCGCCGATGATGAGGACGGGCGCGCGGGCCGAGGCGATCCTCTGGAGCGAGACCCGCAGGTTCTGCATCGTGAGCGAAGAGCCGACGACGGCGGTGGCGGGGTCCTCGAGCGGGGCCGTGATGACCGCGGCCGGGGCGTGCGCGGAGGCCCGCTCTCCGAAGGGTGCGTCGGCCCGCTCGGCGTGGACGAAGCCGACGGCGGCCGAAAGGGCGACGGCGAGGTCGTTCAGGAGGGGGTCGGCGGCCAGCTCCATCGGCAGGACGAAGAGGCCGACCGCTTCGGCACCGGGTCTCGCGACCGGGTAGACCCTCAGGCGCATCCCTGCCTCGAAGACGTCGGTCGGCCCCCCCGCCGCGAAGACCTCGTCCACCGACCGGCGCGTCAGGCGCGGCAGGGTCCCCTTCCAGATCGCCGCGATCGCCTCGCCCGCCGACGACTCGGCCACGGAGAGGAACGCGGCGCTGTGGACGGGGGTCGACGACGACAGGTACGACGCCACTTCCTGGAGCCTCTCTTCGAGGGACGCCGAGGCGCGCAGGCGGCCGTAGATCTCTCCCCAGACGTCGGCGAGCCGGAATCCCTGCGCGGCCGAGAGCGACGAGGGCCGACTCTCGACCGGGCGGACGGCGTGCGCCGGCTCGTAGACCCTCGACTTCGGCTCCGGGGCCCGCGGCGCCGGCGCGGCCGACGGCGCCGCCGGAGACGGCGGCGCGAGGGCGGCCGCAGCCATCGACAGGGCGTCGCGGCCCCGGGGCGGGGGCGCCGAGATCCTGTTCGGATTCGGTGCGGGTCCGTTGAGGAGAGTGATCGTCGCCTCGCCAATCTGGATCCGGTCGCCCGCCGCGAGTGCAGCGGTCTTCACGATCGAACCGTTCAGGTACACGTCCGATCCGGGGGCCGTGCCGAGGACGTCGAGCCTCAGCTCTTCGCCGGCAACCGAGATGCGGGCGTGCCGGCCGAGGACACCCCGGGCCCTGACGACCAGGTCGTTTCCAGACGAAGCGCCGAGGTGGATCACGTCGCGGTGAACCTTCCGGATCTCCGACTCGCCACCCGGCTTGCGGACCTCGAAGCTGAGCATGATTGTGGGCCTCCGATTCGCGAGGGAGTGCCTCTCGAACGGGCGTCAGGTTACCACGCCGGGAGGGAGTTGTCCTCGCGGCGTCGACAAATTCTGTACGGCCCGGAACCTCTAGAATCCCGTCCCGGTGAGCGGATGCCCGGCTTCCTGATCGACGCCATCCCCTTCAGCGCCCCGCGGGACGGCGACCTCGAGGCGCTCGTCGCGACGCTCGAGGCCGCCCTCGCCCCCGACGCCGTCGAGCTCGTCGTCCGGTGCCCCGAGAGCGGGCGCCGGTGGCGGCGCCGGATCGCCCGCGGGCGCGATTCGGGGCTTCGGCCCGCCTCGGCGGCCCGCGAGGCCGGGCGTCCCGACGGGCACGTCCTGCTCGTCCCCTTCGGCGCCCCCGGCGATTGGGAAGGGCGCCTCTACCTCCTGAGGCGGCGCGTGAGGCCCTGGACCGGGGCCGAGACGACCCGCTTCTCGCTCCTCGCCCCTCTCGCCGCCCAGCTCCTGGCGCGCCTCGCCCAGGCGCCCTCGGACCGCTGCGCGAAGGAACGCCTCCTCGCCCTCGCCGAGGCGACCGAGGAGCCGGCCCTCCTCTTCGACCGCGCCGGGACCATCCTCTTCGCGAACGAGGCGGCGGACGAGCTGATGTCCCGCCAGGCCGAGGAGGGGCTCACGGTCCTCTCGGGCGACCGCCGTGCCACGCCCCTCCTGTCTCACCTCATGCACCTCGCCGCGCTCGGGGCCTCCCGGGGAGAGAGGATCGCCCTCACCGACGGGCGCTGCCTCGAGGCCCGCGTCGTCGACGTCCCCGGCGACGGCACCCCCGTCCGCCCGCCCGTGAGGATCGTCCTCCTGAAGGAGCGCGCCGCCCCGACGATCGACGACGTGAGGCCGCACCTCCTCGCCCGCGGCGTCTCGGGGCGCGAAGCGGAGGTCGTCTCGGGCGTCCTCCGGGGCCTCAGGAACTCCGAGATCGCCGCCGAGCTCTTCATCAGCGAGTACACCGTGAAAGACCACCTGAAGCACGCGTTCCGGAAGCTCTCCGTCGCCTCCCGGGGCGAGCTCCTCCGGACTCTCCACGCCGCCCCGGGCCCCTCCCCGGCGCGCGTGGCCTGAGCAGGACGCCGTGACGGCGCCTCCCCGGCACGATCCCCCTCGCTCGTGGTAGGGTCGCCCGCCTGACGACGCCATGTTTCGCCTGAAAAAGCTCGAGATCCAGGGGTTCAAGTCGTTCGTCGACCGGACCTCCCTCACGCTCCCCTCCCGGCTCACCGCCATCGTCGGCCCGAACGGCTCCGGCAAGTCGAACATCTGCGACGCCGTCATGTGGGTCCTGGGCGAGCAGTCGGCGCGTGCCCTGCGCGGCACGACGATGGAAGACGTCATCTTCAACGGCTCGGCCCGGCGCCGGCCGCTCGGCCTGGCCGAGGTCTCGCTGACCCTCGAGTCCCGCGGAGGCCACTGGGCCGAAACCGGCGGCGAGGTCGTCCTCACCCGCCGCGTCACGCGCGACGGCACGAGCGACTACATCGTCAACGGGCGGAAGTCGCGCCTCAAGGACATCCAGGACCTCCTCCTCGGGACCGGCCTCGGCGTCCGCGCCTACGCCATCATCGAGCAGCAGAAGATCGACCTCATCCTCTCGGCCAAGCCGCAGGACCGGCGGCGCCTCATCGAGGAGGCCGCGGGGATCTCCAAGTACAAGCTCCGCAAGCAGCAGGCCGAGGTGAAGCTCGAGGAGACCCGCGCGAACCTCCTCCGGCTCACCGACATCGTCTCGGAGATCGACCGCGCCTGCACGTCGCTCAGGCGGCAGGCCTCGCGCGCCGCACGCTGGAAGGAGCAGGCCGACGTCCTCTCGGGGCTCAAGAAGAGGCTCCTCCGCCTGAAGTCCGAGCGGCTCGTCGCCGCGACGACCGCCGCCGAGGCCGCGCTGAAGGCGACGACCGACGCCGAGGGGAACGCCCTCGCCGAGGCCGGGCGCCTCGACGCGGCGTTCGAGGAGGCTCGCCACGCCTACGAGGAGGCCGAGCGGCTCCGTCGCGAGAAGGCCGACGCCTTCGCCGTCGCCCGCGAGGCGCTCCTGTCGGCCGAGGCCGCCGTGGCCGCCGCCGCCCGCGAGGCCGAGGAGACCGAGGCCCGCCGCGAGCTGGTCGCCTCCCAGCGGACGGAGGCCGAGGAAGACCACGTCTCCTCCGTCGAGGAGTCGACGAAGGCCGAAGAGCTCCTCGCCGAGGCCGTCGAGGAGCTGGGCGTGGCCGAGGCGAGAGCGCGGGAGACCGGCGAGGCGCTCGCCGCCGCCACCCGCGACGAGGCCGACGCCGCCACCCGCCGCGAGGCCTCCCGGCGCGACCTCCTCGCCGCCGCCGCCCGCGCGAGCGAGGCGGCGAACCGCGAGCGCGAGGCCGCTCTCCTCGTCGACCGCCTCGGCTTCGCGCTGACGAAGGTCGAGGAGAGGAAGGGGCGCGCCGAGCTCTCCCTCTCCGAACGGCGCGCCGCGATGGAGGCCGCCCGCGACCTCGAGGCCGAGACGAACGAGCGCCTCGCGGAGGCCCGCCGCCGCCTCGAGGAGGCCGGCGTCTCGCGCAGGACGGCCGAGGCGCGCCTCGCCGAGCTGAAGGACGAGCGCGAGCGGGCGACGCGCGAGTTCCACGCCCTCGACAAGCGCCTCGGCGCCCTCGAGACCCTCCTCGCCGCGCGCGAGGCCGGGGGCGAGGCGGCCCGCCGCGCCATCGAGACGAGCGGCGTCGCGGCCGAGGGGGTCCTCGCCGACCACTTCGACGCGGCCGAGGGATTCGAGAACGCCCTCGACGCCGCCCTCGGCGGCGCCCTCGAGGCCCCCGTCGTGCGGGACCGCGCCGACCTCGAGCGGCTCCTCGACACGGTCCGCGCCTCGCACCTCGGCTCGGCCCGGTTCGTCCACCCGATTCCCGAGACGCCGTTCCCGCTCAAGCCGGCCGACGCGAGGGTCCTCGGCCTCGCCCGCGACCTCCTCACCGCCCGGCCGGGCGACGAGCCGCTCTCGGCCGCCCTCCCCGACGCCCTCGTCGTCGGCTCCGTCGAGGACGCCCTCGCCCTGGCGCAGCTCCTCCCGGAGCGGACCTTCGTCACGAAGGACGGCGTCGTCGTCCGCGGGTCGATCGTCGAGGCGGCCGGGACCGAGGTGCCTGGCGAGGGGCTCTTCACCGTGAGGCGCGACCTGAAGGCCGTCGCGGCCGAGAAGGAGACCCTCGGCGAGCGCCTCGTCGCGCTCCAGGAGGAGATCTCGGGCACCGGCGCGAGGGCGGGCGAGGCGGCGCAGGCCGTGGAGCGCGAGATCGCCGCCTCCCGCCGCGCCGAGCGCGACCACTCCGAGGCGCTCGCGCGCCTCTCCTCGGCCCGCGAGGAGACGACCCGCGCCGAGCGCGAGGTCCTGACGATCCAGGAAGAGGAGAAGCAGCTGCGCTCCGACCTCGCCCGCGTGGGCGAGGAGCGGGCGAAGGCGCTCGAGCTCTCCGCGCAGAAGACGGGCGAGATGACCGCGATGGAAGCCGCCATCGCGGGCCTCGAGACCGGCCTCGAGTCGGCCCGCGCCGCCCGCCTCTCGGCCCAGCAGGCCGACGGCGAGGCGCGCACCGCCCGCGACGTCCTCCGCGAGAGGCGCCGGGCCGCGCAGGAGGCCTACCAGACCCACCGGAGCCGCGCCGACGCCGCCGCCCGGCGGCTCGCCGAGCTCTCGCAGCAGATGACCGCCCTCGCCGAGAGGAAGGAGCGGGCGCTCTTCTCCGGCGAGGAGGCGCGCGAGCGGCGCGAGGAGGCCGTCGGAGCCGCCTCGGAGGGCGAGACGGCGCTGAAGGCGGCCGACGCGGCCGCCGAGGAGAGGCGCCTCGCCCTCGAGCAGCTCGACAAGGCGACGCACGCCGCGCGCGAGGCGCTCGACGGCGCGCGGCGCCTGCGCTTCGAGGCCGAGCTCGTCGTCGAGCGGCGCCGCGGCGACCGCGAGCACCTCTCCGAGACCTGCCGCGCCGAGTTCGGCGTCCCCCCGGAAGAGCTGCCCCCCGTCGAGCGCGCCGAGGGCGAGCCCGAGCCCGACGACGAGGCCCTCGCGGCGATGCAGGAGGAGGTCGTCCAGAAGACGGTCGCCCTCGAGCGCCTCGGCCCCGTCAACCACGCCGCCCTCGAGGAATTCGACGCCGAGAGCAGGCGCCTGCAGGAGATGTCGACGCAGAAGCTCGACCTCGAGAAGTCGCTCGACCAGATCCTCGAGACGATCCGGACGATCAACCTGACCTCCTCCGAGCGCTTCACGAACGCCTTCGTCGCCATCAACGCCGGCTTCGCGCAGGTGTTCCAGCGGCTCTTCGGAGGCGGCACCGCCTCGATGCAGCTCCTCGACGAGAGCGACCCGCTCGACTCGGGGATCGAGATCATGGCCCAGCCCCCGGGCAAGCGGAACCAGACGATCGGCCTCCTCTCGGGGGGCGAGAAGGCGCTGACGGCCGTCGCGCTCCTCGTCTCGATCTTCCGCTACAAGCCCTCCCCCTTCTGCATCCTCGACGAGGTCGACGCCCCGCTCGACGAGGCCAACATCGACCGCTTCACCGCGCTCCTCAACGAGCTCTCCGAGGAGACCCAGTTCGTCCTCATCACCCACTCCAAGAGGACGATGGAGACGGCCCAGGCGCTCTACGGCGTGACGCAGGAAGAACCGGGGGTCTCGAAGATCGTGAGCGTGCGGTTCGACTGACGGGGTCGTGTCCCGCTCCCGCGGCCGGGAGTAAGCTGGGGGCGATGCCGCCCCGGATCGCGACCGCCTGCGCGCCCCTCCTCCTGGCCCTCCTCTTCCCCGTCGCGGCGTTCGCCGCAGACGAGGTCGACGTCCGGAAGGGCGGAAGCCACTGGGCGCGGATCGAGAAGGACGGCGACGTCCGGGTCGACGGGCGGATCGTCGGCCGGATCGAGAAGGACGGCGACGTCCGGGTCGACGGCTCCATCGCCGGGAGTGTCGAGGACGACGGGTCGATCCGCGACGACGGGAGGATCACGGGGCGCGTGGAGAAGGACGGGTCGCTCCGGTCGGACGGGACGATCATCGGCCGGATCGAGAGCGGCGGCGGGATTCGCCTCGACGGCTCCCTCTGGGGGAGTGCGTCCCCGTGCTGCTCCTCGTTCGACGAGAAACGCCGCCTGGCCGCGCTCCTCTACTTCTTCGAGCCGGGTTTCTTCGACCGGTAGGCCCGCGCCGGCAAGAGCCCGGGCCGCGCCCCCCCGGGTCAGTCGATCCGGAACGCCTTGCGCGCGCGGACCGTCAGACCGGGCTTCTTCATCTTCACCTCGACCTTGTGCCAGGTCCTCGGGCGCTGGTCGGTCGGCGTGAACGTGAGGAAGTACTGGTTCTCCAGCTCGGCGACGACCTCTCGGAAGACTCCCGGCAGGGTGCGGATCGTGGAGATGAACCAGGCGCGCCCCCCGGTCTCCTGCGCGAGGCGGTCGAGGCCTCGGAAGAGGGCCTTCACCTCCGCGACCCCCTGGGCCACCGTGAAGACGCTCGCCTCGGTGGCGCGCGCCAGGTCGACGACCTGGTCGATCTTCATCCGGCTCCGGTTGTCCTCGCCGTCGGTGAAGAGGACGACCGCCCGCCGCCCGCTCGTCTCCCGGAGCCTCCGGAGCGCGACGGCCGCCGCGTCGTAGAGCGCGGTCTCGCCGCTGACGCGGGCGTCCTCGAGGGCCTTTCTCGCCGCCGCCCGGTCGGTCGAGAAGGGGGTGAACCCGACGACGTTCGACGCGAACGTGAGGACGGCGGCCCGGTCTCCCGGCTTCAGGGCCGAGAGGAACTCGAGCGCCGCCGCGCGCGCCTCGCGCAGCTTGAGCGCCATGGACCCCGACACGTCGAGGACGAGGACGACCGAGAGGGCCGAGTTCGCCGCCTCGAAGGTCTCGATCTCCTGCGGGTGGCCGTTGACGAGGAGGGAGAAGTCCTCGCGGGAGAGGCCGCGGACGTAGTTGCCGGAAGAGTCGGTCACGATGGGCGAGAGGGAGACGACGCGGGCGTCGGCCGTCGCCGCGAAGCCGAGGCCGCGGGTCCTCACCCGCGAAACCGCAACCTCGCGCCCCTCGCGGAGGAGGACGGCCTCGAGCCTGTGCGGCCTGGGCGCGCTCCCGGCGTTCCAGGCGAGGGTCCACGGTTCGTCGTCGAGCCTCCCCGCCGGGCGGCCGTCCACGTAGATCTCGACGACGTCGCCCGGCCGGTGCCCGAGGAGGCGCACGGCGATCGTCGTGGCGCCGAGCGGGATGTCGTCCGGCCCGGGCTTCTCGATCCGGATGGAGGGCTTCTCGGCCTCTTCGGCCGAACCCGGGGCGGCGACGAAGAGGGCGACGCCGATCGCCGCGATCGCGATCCAGCTCGTTCTCACCGCCCCTCCGCTCCCTGGCTCCGCATGATCCTGCCTTTCGAAAGCGCTTCTCCCAGCCGATTCTCGCGCGTCCGGGTCGCCGCCGCTCCCGCCGTGCCGGCGAGCGGCCGCCAGTCGAAGGCGTACGCCATGCGCGCCCGCACGAGGAGGTCGTCGAGGGCGGGCTCGAGAAAGACGGGGAGGATCGCGGCCGGGTCGCCCGACGCGGCCACGGACCTCGCCACGTCGATCTTCAGGTCGTGGAGGCGCTCGGCGAAGGGGTGGGGCATGCGGTACTCGGCCAGGCGCTCGTACGAAGGGAGATCGGCGTCCGACAAACGGCCCAGCCCCGCGAGGTGGAACGGCCGGGGGCCGTACTCGGCGAGCCGCGCCCTCGCCCCGGCCTCGCCGAAGCGGGAAACGAGCTCCTCCCACGCCCCTCTCGCTTCCCGCGCCGCCGGGACGTCGGGGAGGCCGGCGACGGTCCCCAGCGCGAGGCGACGCCCGACGCGGAAGAGATCCGAAGGCGAGAGGTGGCTCGTGGCGGCTCCGGGGCCGTCCTCCACGAGACGGTTCCGGCGGGAGACCGGGACGAGATCTCGGGCGAGGGCGTCCCAGGCGTCGTGGCGTCGGTCGGCGGGAAGGCTGGCGAGGGCCGCCGGAAGCTCTTCGGCCGCGCGGCAGGCGAGGTCGACGAAACGGAGCGCTTCGTCGTCGAGCCGGCCCGGAGCCAGGAGGAGGACGGGGGCGACGAGCCCGGCCCGGATGACCTCGTTCGCGAGGAAGGCGTTCGGTTCGTAGACGAGGCCCCCGGCGTGCAGGAGCCCGAGGGGATCCACGAGCCCCGAGAAGGCCCCGGCGAGCCGCATCGCCGAGCCGTCGGCAGGGGTCTCGAAACGCGTCGGTCGGAACGGGGACGGGACGACGACGCCCACCCGCGGCCCCCACGAGAGCGAGTGCCGCTTCACGAGGAGGGGGTCGGCGAAGGCGAGGTCGTCCGGGTCGAGGACGCTCCCGGCGTAGAGGTGGACGGCGAGGGCCTCGAGAGTCCGCTCGGCCCGGAGCGCGTCGAGGCGTCCGAGGCCCGCCTCGACGAGGGAAAGGACGTCGCCGCGGGTCGCGGCGTGGAGGGTCCCGAGCACCCAGCGGGCGGCACCCGCGGTCGCCGCGACACGCTCGTCGGCCTCTCTCCCCGGAGGGATCGCGGCGAGACTCCCGAGGAGCGTCGCGACCGCGGCGCGCGTTCCCTCGACGTTCCCGTCGCGGGCGGAGGCGAGGGCGTTCTCCCGTTCGGCCGCCGCCTGGGCGAGGGCCCCGAGCGGAACGTGCTCCTGGGTCGCGGCGAAGTCGCGCCGGCGCGCCGCCCCGTCGGCCGTCGGGTCGTAGGTGTACGAGCCTCCGCGGAAGCTCACGTGGACCGGCGTCCGCCAGCCCGTGAGCGCCGCGGCGAGGAGCGCGTCGGGCGTTGGCGCGGGCCGCGGCCCCTCGTCCTCGGGATCCCAGTCGAGGAGGCCGGGTCGGGACTTTCCGATAAACCGTGTCTCCTCGGCCCGGAGGGTGGCGAGGAGCCCTCCGTGAAGCCACCGGTCGAAGTCCGCAAGGCCGGCAGCCGGGGCGGTTTGCGCGTTCGCGAACAGGGGCTGCTCGAGGAGCGAGGCGAAAAGGCGACGAGCCTCCTCGTCGGTGACGGACCCGCTCCGGGAGAGGGCCGCCAGGACCTCGACCGACGCCTGGAAGAGGCCGGCGCGAAGCTCGGCGTCGCGGTCGGTCCCGCTCGTGTCGAGCCGGTTCAGCGTGAAGAGATAGCGGCGAACGGTCGCCGCGTCCTCGAGCGGGAGGTCCTCGAGCGGCGCATAGCAGGCGAGGAAGCGGTCGAGACCGCGCACGAGGAGGAGGACCGTCCCGGCGTCGGAGAGGAGGGGCCGCGTCGCGACGAGGCTCGAGACGACGACGAACGCCTTCTGCGCGGGGATCGCGCCCGCCGCTCCCGCGATCTCGCGTCGGAAGAGCTGAGAGAGGGCCTCCTCCGGTCCGTCCGTCCTCGCGGCCGCGGCGGCAAGAAGCGGCGCGAGCTCCGCCTCGCCGGCAGGGAACCCGGTCCCCGCGATGGCCTCCAGCCAGACGCCGGCGCCTCCCGGAAGATCGAGCTTCCCGTCCGCCGTGGTCTTCAGGAAGCCGGCGACGTGCGTGAAGTCCCAGGGGTCGCGCTGGCTGTTCCCGAAGCTCCGGCCGGTCCGGCCGATGGCGTCGACGAGGCCCTTGAACCGCTCCACCGCGGCGTCTCCGCGCGCTGCCGGCCCGAGAACGAAGGCCCGAGCCGTCTCCCCGGGGAGCGGCCGGAGGGCGTCGGCGACGTAGGCGGCCTTCCCCGAGCGGGAGGAGTAGAACCGCACGAGGAACTCCGCGGCGTCCGACGGCGGCGCCCCGACGACCTCCTCCCAGGCCTTCTCCGCGCCTTCGCCCCCCGGCAGGCGGACTCGCCCGTCGCGGATCTCGAGCGCCTCGGGGTAGAGGGCGAACCCTTCGAGGGACTTGTCGTAGAGGAGCTTCCAGCCCGCGTACCCGCCGGGCGCGCCGCCGACGGGCCTCAGCTCCTCGCGGGTCCGCGCGTCGACGGCGTGGAGGGCGACCATCATCCGCGACGCCGGGATGTTCCGGACGAAGTGGAGGAAGGCGTTGGCGGCGTTCAACCGCTTCTCGTCGAGGCCGAGTGTCTCCCTCCAGGCCGCGAGGCCGAACGGGAGCGCCGCCTCGCCGTCGCCGCATTCCACCCGGACGTCCTCCCCGGCCTCGAGGCGCCTCAGCGCGTCGGACGCGGGCTGCCCCAGGACGTCCAGGAAGGCCTGCCGTCGCTGCGACGTGGCGTCGGCGCGCGGCTCGGCCTGGAACCCAGGGCCCTCGCCCCGGACCCGGTAGCCGAGCCAGGCGAGCGCGCGAAGGGTCTTCTCCCGTCCTTCGGGACGCGCCGAGAGGATCGCCGGGCAGCCCTGCTCCGTTCTCCAGTCGGCGAGGTCCTCCGCGAACGCGACGACGGCCTTCCGCTTCTCGCTCTTGTCCCAGGAGTCGTTCGAGGCCGTCCCGGAGAGGAGGACGCGGTGGACGTCCGGGAAGAAGTCCTTCTCCGGCCGGTCCGCGCCGAGGGCGAGGAGTCGGCGCAGGCTCCCGGTCCCTCCGGGGACGGCGACGGGGTCTCCGAGGAGGCCGGCGGACGGGAGGAGGACCATCGCCAGGACGAGGGCCGGTCGTCGCCACGAGAACGCGTTCAACGCCCGGCCCCCTGGCGCCGGGCCGCGCGGGCGGCTGCGGACGAGACGCTCCCGGACGCGGCCGACGTGGACGCCGAGGAGCCGACGCCGTGGACCTCCTCCAGCGCCGTCGCGACGGCGTCGATCTCGGCGCGGAGGGACTCGAGCCCCCCCTTCAGGCTCTCGCGGGTCACCTCCGACGCGGCCGAGTCGGCGGCGAAGGCGCGGAGGACCTGCGCGCGGAGCGACTCGAGCGAGTAGAGGATGCGGGTCCCCTCCGCCTCGATCCGCGCGGCGGCCGTCGCGATCTCGGTCCGGTGGGCCACCTGCGCGTCGAGCGCGGAGAGGGCGCCCGCGAGCCGCTCTTTCACGACCGCGTCGGGCGAAGCCTCGACCCTCGCGGCGAGCTCGGACCGCTCCCGCGCGAGGCGTTCTCCCTCTTCCTCCGTCAGCGAGGCCCGGAGGCTCCGCTCGCGGCGCGCCAGCTCGCGCGAGGCGGCGCGGAGGGCCTCGACGGTCTCCTCGGGACGCCGGAGCAGCTCGCGGACGAGGGGCGGCGCCCCCTTCAGCTCGGAGAGGAGCCGGTCGCAGATGCCGTCGACCCGCCGCTCCCGCGCCGTGATCGCCGCGAGCACCGGGCTCTCGGGCGCGGCGACGGGCTCCGGAGGCGGCCCGGTCACCGGCACGCTCCTCGCCGGCGGCGACGACGCGACGACCCCGTCCGGGATCGCGGCGACGCCGCGGGCGCGGGCCTCCTCGGCGAGGCGCTGCTCCCGGCGGCGCACCTTCGTGTAGATGTCGGCCGCCCCCATCGCGAAGCCGAACGCGACGAAGAAGAGCCAGAAGAGGTGAGGCTGCGTGGCCCCGATGAAGGCGGCGACGGCAGCCGCGCCGCCCATGACGACGGCCTGCGGAAGGCTCGCGTCGTCCTCTTCCTTCAGGCGCTTGGCGAGCCGTCGCTCCTCCCGCGTCGGGCCGGGCTCCGTCGCCTTCTCGATCGCCCGGGCGATGCCGGCGACGGCCCCCTCGGCCGCCTTCGAGACCCGGGTGGCCGTCTCCTCGATCTTCGAGGCCGGGATCTTCTCCAGGGCGCCGAGGACCCTCCGGACGCTCTCCTCGAGCTCCCGTTCGACGCCCCTTCCGTTTCCGGCCATCCCTCTCCTCCCGCCGATGGGTTATACGCCGGCGGTGGCGCAGGGTTCAGAATCTCACGAGAAAGAAGGGGGTCAAGAAAGAAGGGGGTCAGGTCTACCTTCTACACTCTGCGCGCTCCCGTCACGGCAGCCGGAACCCGGGCGCCCGGACTCCGGTAATCTGACTGACCGGAGGACGCCATGTTCCTGCTGAACCCCAAGAGTCTCGGTGAGCTTCCCCTCGACCCGCGCTCGCGCGAGATCGTCGAGAAGACGATCGCCTTCTTCGAAGCCAAGGGGAAGGGGCGGCTCCGCCAGGACGACATCGACCGGGTCTGGTACGCCGACTTCCTCGACTTCGTGAAGCGCGAGCGGGTCTTCGCCGACCTGCTGACGCCGCCGGAGCTGGGCAGCCCCGACGCGAGATGGGACACGTTCCGCAACTGCTTCGTGAACGAGGTCCTCGGCTTCTACGGCCTCTGCTACTGGTACACGTGGCAGGTCTCGATCCTCGGCCTCGGGCCGCTCTGGATGAGCCCGAACGAGGAGATGAGGAAGAGGGCCGCCGCGGCGATCGCGGAGGGCGGCATCTTCGCCTTCGGCCTCTCGGAGAAGGAGCACGGCGCCGACATCTACTCGAGCTCGATGACGCTCGCGCCACAGGGCGACGGCTCGTTCATTGCGAACGGCTCCAAGTACTACATCGGCAACGGGAACGAGGCGGCCCTCGTGTCGGTCTTCGGGAAGATGGCCGGGTCGAACGACTACGTCTTCTTCACGGCCGACCCGAAGCGCCCCGGCTACCGGCTCGTGAAGAACGTCGTGGCGAGCCAGTCGTACGTGGCCGAGTTCGAGCTGGCCGACTACCCCGTCGCGGCCGGCGAGGTGCTGATGATCGGGCGGGAAGCGTGGGACGCCGCGCTCAACACCGTCAACGTCGGCAAGTACAACCTCGGCTGGGCCTCCATCGGCATCTGCGAGCACGCCTTCCACGAGGCGCTGAACCATGCCGCCGGCCGCCGCCTCTACGGCATGTCGGTCACGGACTTCCCTCACGTGGCCCGGATGTTCACGGACGCCTGGGCGCGGCTCGTGGCGATGAAGGTCTTCGCCTTCCGCGCGTCCGACTACCAGCGCTCCGCCTCGCTCGAGGACCGCCGCTACCTCCTCTACAACCCCCTCGTGAAGATGAAGGTGACGACCGAGGGGGAGAAGGTCGTCGACCTCCTCTGGGACGTCATCGCGGCGAAGGGCTTCGAGAAGGACATGGTCTTCGAGATGGCCGCGCGCGACATTCGCGCCCTGCCGAAGCTCGAGGGGACGGTCCACGTCAACATCGCGCTCATCGTGAAGTTCCTCGCGAACTGGCTGTTCCGGCCCACGGCGTGCCCCAAGGTGGGGCGCCGGACCGAGCCGGCCCACGACGCCTTCCTCTTCGCGCAGGGCCCCGCGAGCGGTCTCGGGAAGATCCGCTTCCACGACTGGGACCCGGCCTTCGCGGCCCACGCCCGCATCCCGAACGTCGCCCTCTTCCGCGAGCAGGTCGGCGCCTTCCGGGAGCTCTGCGCGGCCGCCGCGCCCACGGAGGAGCAGGCGAAGGACGTCGACCTCCTCCTCGCCGTGGGCGACCTCTTCGCGCTCGCCGTCTACGCCCACCTCGTCCTCGAGGGGGCCGGGCACCACGGCCTGACCGACGACGCCCTCGACCAGCTCTTCGACGTCTTCGTGAGGGACTTCTCCTCCTACGCCCTCAAGCTCCACGAGCGCTCCGGGGCGACGGAGAAGCAGGCCGCTATGGCCCTGCGCCTCGTCAGGCGCCCCGCCTTCGACGCGGCCCGCTTCGGCAGGATCTGGAAAGACGAGGTCCTCGCCCTCCGCGACACCTACCGGATGAACGAGTAGGGGATGACGGGGGGCCAGGTCTGCCTTCTACACTCTGCGCGGTCGCGCAGAGTGTAGAAGGCAGACCTGGCCCCCCGTCCTTAGCGAGCCTGGCCCATGCGGCGCCGGATCGTCGCCGCGAGAGCCGAGGCTTCGGGGACCCGGAAGAGGAGGGACAGCGCCCCGTACGCCGCGGCGAACATGCCGCAGACGAGGGAGCCGAGGAGGACCGGACCGAGGCCGGCGCCGAGGAGCTTCGCTCCGAACCCGGCCCCGGCGGCGCCGAGCGCTGCGCCCCAGACCCGGAGGGAGAAGGAGGCCGGGAGGCCCGTCTTGCCGACGCGGCGGTTCAGCGCGCGGCGCAGGAGGAGCATCTCGAGCCAGCCTGCGAGACCGGACCCGAGGGTCAGCCCCGCGAGGCCGAGGCGCGGTTCGAGGCCCAGGAGGCGCGGGGCCCCGAACGCGAGGGAGGCGCCGAGCGCCGCGCTGATGGCGACACGGACCATGGCGAAGCGCAGCGGGGTGCGCGTGTCGTGGAGGGCCCAGAAGGCCGAGGCGTAGAGGCGTCCGAGCGTCATCGCGAGGAGGCCGACGGCCGAGCCGGCGAGGACGGCCCAGACGATTCGAACGTCCTCCTCCCCGAACCTCCCCGTCTGGAAGGCGAGCGCGACGACACGGTCGCCGAGGAGGGCGAAGGCGACGGCCGACGGGACGACGAGGAAGGCGACGCGCCGGAGAGCGGCGTCGAGCCTCTCGCGAAGCTTCTCCGCGCCGATCCCGCTCGAGAGCTCCGGCAGCTCGGCGCTCGAGACGGACATGCCGAAGAGGGAGATCGGGAGGAGGTAGAGCGTCTGCGCGTAGCCGAGCATCGCCACGGCCCCGCCGGGGAGGAAGCTCGCGATGACCTGGTCGACCCAGCTCGAGACCTGGGTCACGCCTCGGCTGCCGACCGCCGGGAGGAAATTGCGGAAGATCGTCCTGACGTGCGGCGAGCGCGTGTCGAGCGAGGGGCGAAGGGAGCCGACGAGCCTCGCCACCCGCGGCAGCTGGACGGCGAGCTGCAGGAGGCTCCCCGCGACGGCGCCCCAGGCGGCCCAGACGGCGATTCCGGCCGCACCGCCCGACGCCCCCGCCAGGGCGAGCGCTGCGATGATCGCCCCGTTCCAGAGGACCGGCGCCGCGTAGGGGAGGAAGAACCTCCGGTGGCTGTTGAGGATGCCGAGGCAGAACGCCGAGAGGACGAGGAGTCCGGTGCCGGGGAAGAGGACGCGGACGAGGCGGATCGTCAGCTCGCGGCGTTCCCCGGAGAAACCGGGCGTGAAGACGTCGACGAGGACGGGCGCCGCGAGGACGCCCGCGGCCGACAGGCCGACCGCGAGGAGCGCCAGGAGCGTCCCGACGGTGCGGGCCGTCCGGCGGGCCTCCTCCTCCCTCCCCTCGCCGAGGAGGCGCGAGTAGACGGGTATGAGCGAGGCCGAGAGGGAGCCCTCGCCGAAGAGGTTCTGGAGGAAGTTCGGTGCGCGCAGGGCGGCGCGCAGGGCGTCGGCCGCCATGGAGCTTCCGAGATAGTGGGCGAAGACCCGTTCCCTCGCGAAGCCGGCGAGCCGGGAGAGGAGGACGCCCGCGCCGACGAGGAGGGCGTTCGCCGTCGAGGAGCGGCGCGCCCCCGTCACCGCAGCTTCAGGGTCGCGAGGGCCGCGAGCGCGAGGAGACCGGAGACGATCCAGAGCCTCACGACGACCTTCGTCTCGGCGAGTCCGTTGTAGGCCATGGCGTGGTGGAGCGGCGCGCGGGAGAAGATCCGCCGCCCGAGCAGCTTGATGCCGACCTTGTCCTGCACCTGCGAGGTGAAGGCCTCGGCGACGAACAGGCCGCCCAGGATGACGAAGAGGAGCTCCTGCTTCAGGAGGACCGACGCCACCGCGAGGCTCCCGCCGATGGAGAGGGAGCCGGTGTCGCCCATGAAGATCTGCGCCGGGTAGGCGTTGAACCAGAGGAACCCGACGCCGGCCCCCGCGAAAGCCGTGGCGAAGACGGCGAGCTCGCCCGCCCCCGGCAGGAACGGGTAGACGAGGTACTTCGACCAGATCGCGTTCCCGAGGAGATACCCGAAGACTCCGAGGACGGAGATCGCGAAGATCGACGGCACGATGGCGAGCCCGTCCATGCCGTCGGTGATGTTGACCGAGTTGCCGACGAGGAGGACGAAGAGGAAGACGAAGGGGAAGTAGAGCCACCCGCTGTCGAGGACGGCCGTCTTGAGGAACGGCACGTGGAGGCGCGCAGCCTCCGCCGCCGGGAGCGGCGTGAACGGGCTCGCGAGGACCGCCACGAGGAGCGCCGCGAAGGCTCCCTGCAGGAGGAGCTTCCTCGGCTCGGACATCCCCCTGTCGCCCGATCTCGCCCGCATCTTCGCGCGGTCGTCGACGAATCCGATCGCCCCGAACCAGAGCATCCCGAGGAGGACGAGGAGGGCGTAGCCGCTCGCGAGGTTGCACCAGAGGAGGCACGAGAGAGCCACGACGCCGACGAGGACGACGCCCCCCATGACGGGCGTGCCCGCCTTGTCGAAGGCCGAGGGGATCCCGGTCTCGCGAACCTGGTCGACGAAGTCGCGGCGCTGGAGCCACCAGATGACCTTCGGCATGACCCAGAGCGTCAGGAGGACCGCGGTGAGCGCCGCGCCGATGGAGCGGGTCGAGATGTACTCCGTGAGGCGCAGGAACGAGAGGTCGGGGTGCGATGCGAGGAGCTTCCCGAGCCAGTAGATCACCGGTGCGCCTCCTTACCGCGCGAGAGCGCCTCGAGGACGCGGCGGTACGAGAGCTTCATCTCGAACTGGGGCCTGAAGTCGGTGGAGGTGAGGAGGAAAGCGGGGAGCGCCCCCGCCAGCGTTTCCCGGTCGCGCACCTCTCCCCTCTCCACGAGGGAGAGGACGCCCTTCAGCGCCGCGGCCCGCACCTTCCAGAAGCGGTAGTCGGAGAGGGCGAGGAGGGCGGGGAGGGCGTCCTTCTCTCCGCCGAGGACTCCGAGCGCCTCGGCCGCCGCGGCCGTGGCCTCGAGGTTGGGGTCGGCGAGCCCCGTGACGAGCGCGGCCACGACCTCGTCGCGCCGCTCGAGAAGACCGGCGAACCGGGCGGCCGTCCGCGCCGCCTCCGCCCGCACCTCCCAGTACGGGTCGGCGAGGCCGGCGAGGAGGGCCTCCTCCACGCCCTCGTCGACGACGCCGAGGCGCGCCAGGGCGGCGAACGCGTTCCTCCTCACGAAGCCGACCTGCACGAAGTCGCCCCCGAGGAGCCGCCGGAAGAGCGGGGCGGGAGTCCGGTCGCCGAGGAGCGCGAGGAGGAGCGGGACTTTTTCCTTCGCGTCGAGGAGGCCGAGGAGCTTCACCCCGAGGTTCCTCGCCTCCCACGCCTCGTTCACGAGGAGCGACGCCGCGCGGCTCCGGAACCAGGGGAGGTCCCTCGGCTCGACGTGGTCCTCCACGCGGTAGCCGCGCCCTGCGGCCGCGGCGGCCTTCTCGAGGCGCGAGAGGAGGGCGGCGTTCGAGACGACGGTCGGCGCGGGGACGAGCGTCGGGTCGACCTCCCCGCTCCCCCGGCCGTGCCGCACGTGGTGCGCGATCTCGGCCGCGGCGTCGATCCCGAGGACGTCCCGCCCCCTCCACGACATCTCCGCGAGCCGCCCCGGGTCCTGGACCAGCGCGAGGATGCGCCGCGCGAGAAGCGACCCGTCGAGCTCCTCGACGAGGTGGCCGTCCCGGAGCACCGTCTCCTCGTAGAGGACCTCTGCCCCGCCGGCCCGTTCGAGGGCGCGCGCGTTCGCCACCTGGTGGTCTCCCGGGAGGTTCGCCTTCGGGACGACGAGGGCGGGAATCCCCATGCGCGCCACCTCGTTGAGGCTCCCCGAGCCGCCGCGGATGACGACGAGGCCGGCCACGGCGTAGACCGACGCGATGTCGTGGAAGTAGCTGCGCGAGACGTAGAACGTCGCGATCCGCTCCCGATCCTCCGCCGAGTAGCGGGCCGCCAGGCGCTCCGCCGTGTCGGCGCCCGCGTCGTAGCCCCCGCCCTTGAAAAGACCCGTGCCGTGGACGACGAAGAGGCGGTCCGCATGCGGCAGGAGGTCGCCGAGGGCGTCGACGAGGCCCCGGTTGAGAGAGCGCGAGCCCTGCGAGCCGCCGAACGCGAAAACGACTGTCCTCTCCGGCGGCACCTCGAAGTCGAGGCGCGACCGCGCTTCCTCCGGCGCCACGTGCCCGATCCGCTTCCGGAGCGGGTAGCCCGTGAGCGCGCCGTTTCCGGGGAAGAGGGAGAGGGTCTCGGGGAACGTCACGAAGACCTTCTCGGCGAACCGGCCCACGAGCCGGTTCAGCTTTCCGGGGACGGCGTTCTGCTCGTGGACGAAGACGCGCACTTTCGACAGCCCCAGCTTCTTCAGAGCCGTCGCCGCGAAGATGACCGGGGCCGAGGCGAACCCGCCGGTGCCGACAATGACGCCGGGGCGGAAGCGCAGCAGGAGGCCGACCGCCTGGAGCGTCCCGACGGCGAGGTCGAAGAGGAACCGGGCGAGAGCGGGCGACGGGCGCGCGCCAGGAAAGCCCGACGCCCGCACGAAGCGGATGGGGATCCCCTCGCGCGGAACGATCTGCTCCTCCGCACGCCCCCTCACGCCGACGAAGAGCGTCTCGCTCCCCTCTCCGGCGAGGGCCGCGCCGATGGCGAGGGCGGGGTTCACGTGTCCGGCCGTCCCGCCGCCGGTCAGGAGGATCCTCGTTCCCGTCTTCAAGCGTCGCGCCTCCGGCGGATTGTGGAGGAAACGGGGCCGGCCGTCGCCTCCCGTTCCGGCGGCCCCGGCTCCCACCCGGGAGGCTCACGGCCGTCCCCACCTGAGCGGCGCGTCGCACGGGGGCGGGTAGACTCCCGACCCATGCTCACGGTCCACCTTTACGAGGAGGGGAAGGGGCTCTGCCTCATCGAGGACGGCACGCTCGCCTCCGCCTGGCCCGGGTTCGCGGGCCGTTCGATCTGGGTCGACGTGGAGAATCCGACCGACGGGGAGGCCCGCGAGCTGGCCGATGTCTGCGGCTTCCACCACCTCACCGTGGAGGACGCGTTGACTCCGGTCCAGCCGCCGAAGGTCGAGGAGTTCGGGGGGTACCTCTTCCTCCTCTTCCGCGGCCTGCGCCCCACGGAGGAAGGCCTCGAGCTCGACAGCTACAAGGTCGCCGCCTGGCTCGGACCGGGCTTCCTCGTCACCGTCCATCAGCGTCCCGTCGCGGCCTGCCGCGAGGTCTCGAGGCTCGTCCTCGAGAAGGACCTGCCGATGGAGAGCCAGATGGACCGGATCCTCCACGCCCTCGTCGACCGGATGATGGACGAGATCCTCCCCATCCTCGACCGGTTCGAGGAGCGGCTCGAGGAGCTCGAGGAGGCGGTCTTCTCGGGCGCGCCGCAGCGGGAGGTCCTCCAGGAGCTCCTCGGCATGAAGCGCCAGCTCCTCTCGATCCGGCGCCTCGTCGCCCCGCAGCGCGAGATGCTCGGCCGCCTCGCGCGGCGCGACCTCCCCTTCATCGAGGAGCGGACCTCCCACTACTTCCGCGACGTCTACGACCACGTCGCGCGGATCGAGGAGACGGCCATGGTCCTGACGGACCTCGCGGGCGGCGCCCTCGAAGCCCAGCTCTCCGTCTCCTCGAACCGCCTGAACGAGATCGTGAAGGTCCTCACGATCTTCTCGGCGGTCTGGATGCCCCTCACGTTCCTCGCAGGCGTCTACGGGATGAACTTCGAGTTCCTCCCCGAGCTGAAGCTCCGCTGGTTCTACCCGGCCCTGTGGGTCGCCTGGGGCGTGATCGCCGCCGGGATGATCGCCGCCTTCCGGTGGCGGCGCTGGATCTGAGGGCCGGGCCCCTGGCGCACGCGCCGCGGCCGGCTATCCACCCGCGGGGAGCACCTCGACCTCCCCGAACGTCGCCAGCTCCTCCCGGATCGCCGCGGCGTCGCCGACGGCGACGATGCGGGCGGCGCCCGTGCCGAAGACCCGGCGGGAGGCGCGGCGCACGTCGGCCTTCGTGACCCTCGCGAGAGCTTCGACGACGCGACCGACCTCCTCCGGAGGCAGGCCCAGGACCCAGAGCCTCACGAGCTCGTCGGCGACGCCGCCCGCGGTCTGCAGGGAGATGGCGTGTGAGCCCGCGTCGCGCCGGAAGGCGCGCTCCATCTCCTCGTCGGCCGGTTCCGTCGTCGCCATCCGCTCCATCTCGTAGAGGATCTCGTTCAGGGCCGCGCCGGTCACCTCGTTGCGTACCGCCGCAAAGGAACGCACGGTGCCGCAGCCGGCGAGCCAGCTCGCTCCCGCGCCGGGCGAGTAGGTGTAGCCCTTCTCCTCGCGGAGGTTCTGGACGAGGCGCGAGGTGAAGGAGGCGCCGTAGATCGTCGTCGCGAGCTCGAGCGGCCAGGCGTCGGGGTCGGTCCTCGGGAAACCGAGGTTTCCGACGAGGAGGTTCGTCTGGACGGAGCCGGGGCGGTCGAGGACGAGAATCCTGCGCGGGCCCGGCCCGGTCACGGGCAGGGGGATCGGGGCCGGGGGCTCGCCCTCGGCCGTCCAGTCGCCGAAGAGACGCTCCGCCTCGCGCCGGACCTCGGCCGCGTCGACGGCCCCAGCGACGAGGAGGAGGGAGCGGTCGGGACGGATGCGCCGGCGTGCCTCGGCGGCCAGGATCTCCGGCGTGACCGCGTCGATGGACGCCGCGGTCGGGGCGATGGTCCCGTAGGGATGGCTCCCGTAGACCGCCCGGGCGAAGGCGCGGACGGCCAGGAAGAAGGGCTCCGACTCGCTCGTCTCGAGGTCCTCGTGGGCGAGGTCCTTCGCCCGCTCGACCCCTTCCTCCGGAAAGGCGGGGCGGCGAGCCACGTCGGAGACGAGGTCGAGGAGGAGCGGGAGCTTCGCCGCGAGGCCCGAGGCCCCGATCGTGAGGGAGTCGGGGCCGGCGCCGGCCGAGAGGTCGCCGCCCGCCTCCTGCGCGAGGTCGGCGATCTCGGCGCCGGTCCGCGACCGCGTCCCCTCGCGAAGGGAGGCGGCGAGAAGCCGGGCCAGGCCCGGGGAGCCCGCCGCGTCGAGGGCCATTCCGCCCCGGGTGACGAGGCGGACGGTGACGAGGGGAACGCCCGGACGCGGCACGACCTGGACGGCCAGCCCGTTCGGGAGGGTCGTCGACTCGACGTGCGGGGTGGGGACCGCGCGCTCCGGCCCGAGGGGCGGGAGGTTTGCAGGCGGGCTCACTTCCCCCCCTTCGGCGGGACCTTCGCGATCGCGGCGCGCGCGTCGGGCGCGAGCCACGCCGCCGCGCGCCGCAGGTCGTCGCCCGACACCGCCTCGACCTGGCCCGGCAGGCCGAGGAGCGCCTCCGGCGCGCCGGCGAAGGCCGTCGCCTGCGCCATCTCCACGGCGAGGCCGAGGAACGGCTCGAGCCCGGCGTACCAGTCGGCGAGGACCTTCGTCTTCACCCGCGCCAGCTCGCCTTCTTCGACCCCCTCGCTGGCGATCCGGGCGACCTCCTCGTCGAAGGCGGCGAGCACCTCGGCCTCGGAGACGTCGCGGCGGTAGCCGAGGCGGGAGAGGAAGAGCGTTGTCCCGTCGTACCAGGCGCCCCCCTGGAAGGGGTTGAAGCCGCCGGAGAGGTCGGTCGCGAGCTCGCGCCCCTCGACGAGGCCGCGGTAGAGGCGCGAGGCCCGGCCGTTGTGGAGGAGCTCGCCGAGGACGAGGAGCGGGAGGGCGTCGGTGTGGGTCCGCTCCGGCATCCGCCACCCCATCGCGAGGGCGGGGGTTCGGGCGAGGGGAGCCTCCTTCACGAGGAGGACGGGCGAGGCGCGCCGCGGCTCGGAGAGGTCGGGGCGGGGGTGGGGAGCCCCCCTCGGAATGGCGCCGAACAGCCTCTCGGCCTTCGCGAAGACGTCGTCGGCCACGACGTCCCCCGCCACCGCGACGACCGCGTTGTCGGGACGGTAGAAGGTCCCGAAGAAGCTCTCGACGTCGGCGAGCGTCGCCTGGTCGAGGTCGTGGAAGTCGCCGTAGCCGTCGTGCGCGTTCTCCCACCTGTCGAAGAGGGCCTCCGGCAGCTCGCCGTACTCGAAGAGGCCGTACGGGTCGTTCTGCACGTTCACGCGGATCTCTTCCTTCACGACGTCGCGCTGGTTGTCGAGCGACTCCTGCGCGAAGGCGAGGCCCGACATCCGGTCGGCCTCGAGGAAGAGGACCCTCTCGAGGGCCGACGAGGGGGCGTCGACCTCGTAGATCGTCACGTCGGGGCGGGTCTGGCCGTTGTTGTTCCCGCCGGAGGTCTCGCAGACGCGGTCGAAGACCCCCTTGCCCGCGGCCGGGGTCCCCTCGAACATGAGGTGCTCGAAGAGGTGCGCGAAGCCGGAGCGTCCCCGAGGCTCGAGGCGCGAGCCGATGCGGTAGAGGACGCAGAGGCCGAAGACGGGCGCGGCGGGGTTCTCGGAGACGACGACCGTGAGCCCGTTCGAGAGGACCCGGGTCGCCAGCGGGACGTGGAGCGTCATCCCCTGAGGAGCTGCCGCGCGATGACCATCCTCTGGATCTCGGAGGTCCCCTCGCCGATGGTGCAGAGCTTGACGTCGCGGTAGAACTTCTCGGCCTTGAAGTCCTTCGTGAAGCCGTAGCCGCCGTGGATCTGGACGGCCAGGTTCGCGACGCGCACCGAGACCTCGGCCGCGTAGAGCTTGCACATGGCCGATTCCTTCGTCACCTTCATCCCCGAGTCCTTCATCCACCCGGCGCGCCAGGTGAGGAGGCGGGCGGCGTCGATCTCGGTCGCCATGTCGGCGAGGTAGTTCTGGATCGACTGGAACTCGGAGATCGGCTTGCCGAACTGCTCGCGCTGGCGGGAGTAGGCGAGGGAGCAGTCGAAGGCCCCCTGCGCCATCCCGAGGGCGAGGGCGGCGATGGAGATGCGGCCGCCGTCGAGGACCTGCATCGCCTGGCTGAACCCGGTGCCGAGCGCCCCGAGGAGGTTCTCCTTCGGGATGCGGCAGTCCTCCATCACGAGAGTCGCCGTGTCGGAGGCGCGCAGGCCGAGCTTGTTCTCCTTCTTGCCGGCCCGGATGCCGGGCTGGTGGAGGTCGACGACGAAGGCCGAGATGCCGTGGGTCCCGGCCGTCTTGTCGGTGACGGCCATCAGGACCGCCGTGTCGCCGACGGAGCCGTGGGTGATGAAGTTCTTCGAGCCGTTCAGGACCCACTGGTTGCCGTCGAGGACGGCGGTCGTCTTCGTCCCCTTCGAGTCGCTCCCCGCCTCGGCCTCCGTGAGGCCCCAGGCGCCGATCGACGTCCCCTGCGCCAGCGGCGTGACCCACCGCCGCTTCTGCTCCTCCGTGCCGAACATGAAGATGTGGTTCGTGCAGAGGCTGTTGTGCGCCGCGATCGAGATGCCGACGGAGCCGTCGACCCGCGAGAGCTCCTCGATGACGCCGATGTAGTCGATGTAGGAGAGGCCGGCTCCGCCGTACGCCTCCGGGATGATCACGCCGAGCATCCCGAGCTCGCCGAGGCGGGCCACGACCTCTCGCGGGAAGACCTGGGCCTCGTCCCACTCCATGACGTGCGGCGCGATCTCCGACTCGGCGAACTCGCGGACCATCTTCCTGACGGCGAGCTGGTCGTCCGAGAGCTGGAAACCGAACGGGGCGGCGGAAACGGCGCCGACGGCCGCGGGGCGTTCGAGAAGCGTCGTCATGGCGGGACTCCTGGGGCGAAAGGCCCGTGCGCCGCGATTCTATCCGCCGGGCGGCCCCGGCCGCGCTAACGCGCCGGGAGGGTCGGGGCGGGCGCGCCAGTCGGATCCGGCGGCGCCGGCCACGGCCCGAGCGCGGTGCCGGGGTAGTAGGCCGCGAGGATCTCCGCGTAGGTCCTTCCCGCGAGGGCCATCCCGAACGTCCCGGTCTGGCAGAGGCCGACGCCGTGCCCCCACCCTCGCCCGAAGAAGGTATGGACGGGCAGCCCCTTCTCGTCCTTCCCCGTAACGAGGGTGAAGAGCGACTCTGGGATGGCGAGGGCGAAGCGGATCTCGAGCCCCGAGAGGTCGAACGACTCCCGGTCGGTCGTCACGCGCACCTTCGCCGCCCTCCCCGAGGCGCCGCGAGAGAGGACGTCGACCCGACGTACGACGCTCCCCTTCCGCGAGGCGTCGCGCTCGAGGAGCCTGCCCATCAGCTCGGCGCCGGTGAAGCGCCTCACCCAGTGGATCCACGACGACTCGCGCTCGTAGAGCCCGTCCGCCGACGGCAGCGACGCCGCGACGGCGAGGACGGCCCCGTCGCGCACGAGGAGGCGGACGCGGTCGCCCGGGGCGGGTTCGAGAGATTCCCGCGGCGTCCACGCCTCGCCGCCGCCCCGGAAAAGGAGCGGGTCGGCCGGAAGTGTCCTCTCCTCGCGCCCCTTCGGGGTCTTCACGACGAGCCCGCCCGCGGGCACCGCGACGAGGCGGCCCTCCAGCTCCTCGAGCCCGCCGGCCCTGAGGAGGAGCGAGGCCCAGAGGCCGGCCGCCTCCGCGGCGGTGAAGGCCCGCGACGTCGGGAGCGGCGTCGTCCCCGCAACCTGGAACCGCACGAGCGCCGTCCAGACCCTCTGCGCCGCTTCGCTCCAGCCCCGGGGAGCCACGGAGCGCTCGGCCTCCTCGGTCAGCAGGCCGTCGTCGCCGAGGAGGCCGGCGAGGTTCGCGTAGACCGCCTCGGGATCGAGAGTCTTCGGCGGGACGCCCGCCGGGAGCCCGAGGCGTGCGGTCAGGAGGGCGCGCGCCGCCTTCAGGTCGGCCCACGCGGCCCCGTGGCGCCCTGCTGCGTGGAGGAGCGCGCGCCCCCTCACCGCGAGCGCTCCGATCGTGGGGGCGCCGGCCGGCGCCGGGACCGTCGTCGAGAGGGCGAGCCGCTCCTCGCCCCGGCAGGGCACGGAGCGCAGGTAGGGGAACGCCGCCGGGGAATAGGAGGGGAAGACGTGGAACGCATCCTCCGTCCGCCCGCCGCACGTGGACGTGAAGAGGGTGTCGGCGGGGAGGCCGCCGTAGAGGAGCACCTGGCCCGCCGTCTCCCTCACCGCCTGGCTCGAGAGCGGCTGCTCGGCGCCGGCGCCGCCGTAGACCTGGCAGCGGGCCGTCGCACAGAGGTCGTACCCCTCGGCCGCGAAGTCGCCCCGCCGCTTGACGGCATAGGTGCGGGCCGCCACGGCCTGCGCCTTCTGCGCCTCCAGCTCGTCGTAGACGCGCGGCCCCAGCTCCAGCGGGACGACGCCGAGGAGGTAGTCCTCGAGCCCTACGCGGTTGACGACGTGGAGCGTGCCGCGCGGCGTCGCGACGAGAAGGACGCTTCCCCGGTAGCGGGATTCGTTCACCGGGAGGAGAGAGCCGTCCGCCGCCTGCACTTCCAGGGGAGACGGCACCTCCCGGACACCCTCGAGGCCCTCGACGAGGATCGTCCTCGCGGAAGCGCCCGGGACCGGCAGGCCGACGAGGAACGCCTCGGGGACGGCGTCCCGCCTCACCCGGGAGAGGAGCGGCTGCAGCGCGGCCCGCTCGCCGGGCTCACCGAGCCGGACGCCGAAGCGGCCTCCCGCCTCCGCCACCGACGACGGGAGGGCGAGGAGCGCGCCGAGGCGCGCCGCCTCGGACTCGGCTTGCTCCCTTCCCGAGAAGGAGCCCGCCTGGACCTGGAAGGAGGGCGCGGAAGCCGTCGCGGGCCCCGACGGCCGGAACGCGAGCGAGCCGAGGTGCCGGGAGACGGCGGCCCCCGATCGCAGGAGCCACTCGCCCGCCGGGAGCAGGTAGGTCGGCCGGTCCACCGCAACGCCGATGTCGAGGCGCGGCTCGGCGACCTCCCGGAAGGTGGCCGCAGGGACGGGCGGAGGGGAAGGCGGCGGCGCTGGGGTCGGTACGGGCGCCGGCCCGGGTTCGGACGGCATTCCCGTGACCGGGACCGGCCTGGGCGCGCAGGCCGTATGCAGGAGCGCCGCGAGGAGGGCGGCCGGCAGGAAGCGCGAGGATCTCATCGGCATTGCCGGATCAACCGAAGGCCCGCGCGCCGCGCTGCTTGCGGAAGTCGTCGGCCGAGATCTCGACGAGCTGGGTCATCTCCCAGAGACGGCTTCGCACCGGCGCGCCGACGCGCATCTCGAGGGTCTCGCCTCCGCGCGCGTCCGGCTCGTCGCCGAAGTTCGTCGTCAGGATCGTGAGGCGCTTCCGGTTGTACCGGGTGTTCAGGAGGCCGTAGAGGATCTCGCGGACCCAGTCGGAAGGACGCCGCGCGCCCAGCTCGTCGAGGACGAGGAGCTCGGCTTCGCGGTAGGGGGCGACGATGTCGTCCTGGCTCTCGTCGCTCCCCTTGCCGAAGCTCGCCTGAATCCGGTCGAGGAGGTCGGAGAAGTCGCAGAAGAGAACGGAGGCCCCCTTCGTGTCGACGAGCTCGTTCAGGATGGCGACGGCGAGGTGCGTCTTGCCGACGCCGACGGGTCCCGAGATGAGGAGCCCGGCGTCGACGGCAGGCCAGTGCTCCACGTACCGCTTCGCGACGGCCTTCGCCTTCTTCAGCGACTCGTTGTGCAGGTCCTTGAAGTTCTGGAGCCGGCAGTTCCGGTAGCGCTCCGGGATGCGGGCCGAAGCCCTGCGCGCCCGGGCGATGTCGTCGGACCGGCAATCGCAGGGGACGGTCGTGCCGTCGGCGAGCTCGAGCCTCCCGAAGCCGCGGCAGAGGGGGCACGTTTCGGGCGCGGGGGTCTCAGTCTCCACGCGGACGATTGTAGGGGTCCGGGGCGGCCCCGTCAGCGGAGGACGGCCATGAGGCGGCGGGCCTTGCCCCCGCGCCGGAGCCTCTGCAGCGCCTGGGCCTCGATCTGCCTCACCCGCTCGCGCGAGAGGTTCAGCTCGAGGCCGATCTCCTGGAGGGTCATCGGCTCCCGTTCGCCGTCGCTCCCGTCCTCGGGAATCCCGAAGCGTCGGCAGATGACGGCCCGCTCCTTCGCCTTCAGGTCGCCCAGGATCTCCCGGGCCTGCTCGGTCGTCGCCCGCCGGAGCATGTCGTCGTCGGCCGCCGAGACCATCGTCTGCTCCAGGACGTCCTCGAGCGTCCGGTCCTGCTCCTCGCTGCCGACCCCCTGCGAGAGCGACTCCGCGTTCCGCGAAACCGACAGGAGGATCTCGACGGCGGCCGGCTCGAGGCCGGTCTTCCCGGCGATCTCCTCGAGCGTCGGCTCCCTCCCCAGCTCCCGGCGGAGCAGCTCCCGCGCGCGGAGCGCCTTGAGCTGGTGGGCGGCCTGCTTGTGCGGGATGCGGATGGTCCCCGCCTGCTCGGCGAGCGCGTGGGAGATCGCCTGGCGCACCCACCAGACGGCGTAGGTGATGAACTTCACACCCCGGTCGGCGTCGAACCGCTTCGCCGCCTGGATCAGGCCGATGTTCCCCTCGTTGACGAGGTCGATGAACGGGACGTCGGGCGAGTGGAAGCCCTTGGCGTGGTAGACGACGAAACGCAGGTTGGCCCTCACCAGCTCGTCGATCGCCTCCTTCCGCTTGTCCTCGGGGGTGAAGCGGTCCTGGATGACGCGCGCGAGCTCCTTCTCCCTCTCCGCCGGGAGGGGGGGGTACTTCGAGATTTCCTCCAGATACCTCCGGAGAAGACCCGAGTCGTCGTCGGAGCGCCTTCGGTTCACTTGCCGTACATCGTATCCCGGCAGGCGCCCGGGGAGGGAGCTAGCCGGGCCGGCGGACGAGGGGCGCTCTCGGCCGCAGGGCGAGAGCGTTCTGCGGCGCTGCAGGCCGGCCCGCCGCGCGGGAGGCATGCTCGGCCGCCACGGAGCGGAAAGCGTCCATGAGGCGCTCCACCTCGCCCTCCATCCGGGAGAGCCGGGCGCGGAGGTCCAGGATGACCTCCACGCCCGCGAGGTTCACTCCGAGGTCGCGCGTCAGGGTGAGGATGATCTCGAGGCGCTCGACGGTCTCGCGGTCGTAGAGGCGCGTGTTTCCCGACGAGCGCGGCGGGCAGATGAGGCCCTCGCGCTCGTAGAGCCGCAGTGTCTGGGGGTGGACGCCGAACCGGTCGGCGACGACGCCGATGAGGACGTAGTCGTCCCGCCGGACCTTCCCCCGGCTGGATCCGTCTCGCGAGCCCGTCACCACGTCACTTCTTCTCGTCGACGACCTCGGCGTCGATCACGTCGTCCGCCGGCTTCCCCTCCCCGGCGGGCGTCGCGCCGGCCGAAGCCGAGGCGTCGGGAGGCGGGGTGCTCTTGTAGAGCGCCTCGGCGACCTTGTAGCTCGCCTTCTGGACCTCCTGCGCCGCCTTCTGGAGAGCGACGGCGTCGTCGGCCTTCGTCTCGAGGACCTTCTTCGCGTCGGCCACGGCCGTCTCGATCGCAGTCCTGTCCTCCGCGGGGACCTTGTCGGCGTTCTCGGCGAGGAGCTTCTCCGTCGCGTAGACCAGCGAGTCGAGCTGGTTCTTCGCCTCGACGGCCTCGCGCTTCTTCTTGTCCTCGGCGCTGTGCGACTGGGCTTCCCGCACGGCCTTCTCGACCTCGTCCTTGGCGAGGCCCGAGGAGGACGTGATCGTGATCTTCTGCTCCTTGCCGGTGCCGCGGTCCTTCGCGGTGACGTGGAGGATTCCGTTCGCGTCGATGTCGAACGTGACCTCGACCTGCGGCATGCCGCGCGGAGCGGGCGGGATCCCGACGAGCGAGAAGAGGCCGAGGAGCTTGTTGTCCCCCGCCATCTCGCGCTCGCCCTGCAGGACCTTGATCTCGACGGAGGTCTGGCCGTCGGACGCCGTGGAGAAGACCTCGCTCTTCTTGACCGGAATGGTCGTGTTGCGCTCGATGAGACGCGTCATGACGCCCCCGAGCGTCTCGACGCCGAGGGAGAGAGGCGTGACGTCGAGCAGGAGGAGGTCCTTCACGTCGCCCGCGAGGACGCCGCCCTGCAGCGCCGCCCCGACCGCGACGACCTCGTCGGGGTTGACCCCCTTGTGGGGCTCCTTGCCGAAGAAGTCCTTCACGAGCTGCTGGATCTTCGGCATGCGCGTCTGGCCGCCGACGAGGACGACCTCGTCGATCTGCTTCGACTCGAGGCCGGCGTCCTTGAGCGCCTGCCGGCACGGGCCGATGGAGCGCTGGAGGAGGTCGTCGACCATCTGCTCCAGCTTCGCCCGCGTGAGCTTCAGGCTCAGGTGCTTGGGCCCCGAGGCGTCGGCCGTGATGAAGGGGAGGTTGATCTCCGACTCGATCGTCGTCGAGAGCTCGATCTTCGCCTTCTCGGCGGCCTCCTTCAGGCGCTGCACGGCCATCGGGTCCTTGCCGAGGTCGATCCCCTGGTCCTTCCGGAACTCGGCGAGGAGCCAGTCGACGATCCGCTGGTCGATGTTGTCGCCCCCGAGGTGCGTGTCGCCGTTCGTCGACTTGACCTCGACGACGCCTTCGCCCACCTCGAGGATCGAGATGTCGAACGTTCCGCCGCCGAAGTCGTAGACGGCGATCGTCTCGTTCTTCTTCTTGTCGAGTCCGTAGGCGAGGGCCGCGGCCGTCGGCTCGTTGACGAGCCGTTCGACCTTCAGCCCGGCGATCTGGCCGGCGTCCTTGGTGGCCTGGCGCTGGGCGTCGTTGAAGTAGGCCGGGACGGTGATGACCGCCCGCTCGACCTTCTCGCCGAGGTGGGCCTCCGCGGCCTCCTTCAGCTTGGTCAGGATCTGGGCGGAGATCTCGGGGGGAGACATCTCCTTGCCTCCCTGGATCACGCGCGCGTCCCCGTTGGCCGACCGGACGACCTTGTAGGGGACCATCTTCATCTCTTCGTTGACCTCGTCGAAGCGGCGGCCCATGAACCGCTTGATCGAGTAGACGGTGTTCTCCGGGTTCGTGACGGCCTGCCTCTTGGCGACCTGCCCGACGAGCCGCTCGCCCGACTTCGTGACGGCCACGACGGACGGGGTCGTCCGCCCGCCCTCGGAGTTGGCGATGACCTCCGCCGAGCCCCCCTCGAGAACAGCCACGACGCTGTTCGTCGTCCCGAGATCGATGCCGATGATCTTGCTCATCCTGATTCCCTCCGGGCCCTTGAGGACCCAGCGAGTAATCTAGAATATTAGCACATCGTTGTCAAGTCAGCCCACACACAAAATCTTCAGTCATGACGAAGACTTCTTGCAAATCACTTAATTATAATGATTTCCCGGCCGGATCCGGTTTCGAGCTCAGCGGTTGAGCCTGTTCCCTGGGCAGCGTGAGCGAAAAACAGGTCGGTGTCGGTCTTTCCGTCGGCGTCGAACCCCACGATGTAGTACTTCCCCGTGTCGTTCTGGAGGATGTACCTGTAGGGCCGTCCCCACGGGTCGCTCAGCTCCTCCGTCGTGAGGAGCCCCGCGTTGACGATGGCCGTCGGGGACTCGGGGAAGCGCCCCTGGGTCAGGTAGTAGGCGTCGACCGCCTCGGAGATTCGCCTCAGGCGCGAGAGTGACACCGCCTTCTGGAACCCCTCGACGGCCGCAACGCGACGCGACGGGACGGTGAAGACGTTCGCGGGATTCCGGGGCTGAAGGGAGACGCCGAGGAGGCCCAGCGCGAGAAGGCCGGCCCCGAGAAGGACCGGGACGATGCTGCGCCCCGGCCGGACGGCCGGAATCTCGAGGGAGATGGCCCCGGTCTCGTCGACGACCCCCGTCCTCCGGGCTTCCTCGATCAGACCCCGGCTGAGGAGGTCGAAGAACGCCTTGGCCCCCTCGAAGTCGGAAAGGAAGGTCCGCTCGACGATGTCCCCGATCGACCGCCGGCCGTCGACCAGCTCGTAGACCGACCACTCGGCCCGCGAGATCCGGATCGCGCCGTCGCGCCTCTCGCGCAGCCTGGCGTGCGTCGCGTCGCCGATCTCCTCGACGTCGTCGGCCCCCTCGGCCGGCTCCACCCGCTGCCCCACGGGGATCCTCTGGTAGACGATCTCGGGAGAGCGGACGACCTTCTGGATGATCGGCCACTCGTCGAGCATCCGGGCCCCCTCCATCAGGAGGCTCTCCACCTGGATCGGCCGGACGTACTCGCGGTCGTAGTCGACACGGTCCTGCTGGTCGAAGACGTAGTCGCCGTCGACCCAGCGGAACAACCCGTAGGCGATCTTCCGCACCTGGGCGTCCAGGCCGGCCCTCAGCTGGTCCGCGTCGCAGAACCCGTTCTTCAGGAGGATGAATCCGAGCCTCTGAAGCGTCTGTCCCTGGATCTCGAGGGCCTTCGCGAGGGCGTCGGGCGAGAGGCTCCGGGTCTTCACGAGGAGGGTCCCCAGGCGCGTGTCGACCCGCCGGGCTTGCGATTCCGCCGTGACGAGGGCTCCGCCGTCGAAGCCGAGGATGACGGTGTCGTCGGGACCCCGGAGCGTCAGGAGCCCCGTCTTCTTCTGAAGCGCGATCAGCTGGAGGATGTCGGCGAGGGCGAAGTCGTGGAGTGTCCCTTCGAGCGCCACGGCGTCACCCCTTCCTCGCCCAGACCTGCCCGGCGACCCAGGCTCCGAGCGCCAGCAGGGCCCACAGGGCGGTCCCGGCGAGAAGCGGCGAAGCTCCGGGCCGCGGCGACAGCGCCAGGTCCTGCCGGAGCGTCGCGGCGATGATGCCGAGGGCGAAGAGGCCGAGCAGGACGGCCGCTCTCGCGACCCTCCCCTCGAGGAAGAGCTCCCCGCCCGGGAAGACGAAGTTCAGCGCCCGGCGAAGGCGCTCCTCGAACCCCTGCCGGCGGCGGACCTCCTCGACCTTCTTCAGCTTCGTCTCGATCGAGACGCCGTCCTTCCGCAGGTAGACGTGGATGCACTGCGAGCAGAGGAGGGAGCTCTCGCCCGGGGGCTTGCAGAGGCGGCAGAACGTCCGCCCGCACTTCTGGCAGGAGATCGCGTAGCCGTGCTTCCTCCGCCTCCAGGAATCGAGGGCGAAGGCGCCACCGATCGCGAAGGGAATGGCGAGCGCGAGAGGCACGGCCCAGTTCCGGGGCTCGCTCCCGACGTGGAAGTGCCCGAGAACGCGCCGGCTGCGCGGGTCGCGGTGGAGGACGGCCACCTTCGCCCGCGCCTCGCTCACGGAATAGCCGATCCCGACCACCTTCACGAGGGTCGGGCTGTCGAGGAGCTTCGTCACGAGAGCGCCGTCCAGGGCCCTCGCCTCGGCGAGCTTCTCCTGAGCCTCCACCGTCCGGAAGGTCTCTCCGTAGACGAGCGAGAGGTTGTAGCGCGCCCTCACGTCGCGCGGGTCCCGGCGAAGCGCCTCCTGGAAGTCCTGCTGGGCCGCGCCGAAGTCGCCGTCCACGAAGCGGATGTCGCCGCGGTTGATGAGGGCGCGGATCTCCGTCTGGGAAACCTGGGACGCGACGGTGTACTCCGCGACCGCCCGGTCGTTCTGCCCGAGCTGCTGGTAGAGGCAGCCGAGAAGGAACCGGATGTCGGGATCCTCGGGGAACAGGCTCTTGACCGCCTCTAGGTCGTCCAGGACCCGCTGGTCGTAGCGCTTCTCCTGCAGCGCCTCGGCGCCCCTGAGGACCGGCGAGGCCGACACGGCCAGCGCCGCCGCGGCCCGGTCGAGCGCCGGGGCCACGAGGAGAACGGGAAGGAGGCCCGCCAGAGCCGCCCATCGGACGTTCCGCTCCGCGTAGCCGAACGAGAGGACGAAGAGCCAGAGGAACAGCCACCCGACGTCGAGGGACAGGATGAGCGGCAGCAGGAAGAGGCCGGCCGCGACGACCGAGTCGGCCGGTCGCGGAAGCCGCCGCCCCGCGAGCTCGGCGAGGTCGTGGTGGAGCCGGCGGGCGGCTCCGGCCGCGAGGAGGATGACGAAGGCGGCGCCGACGGCGGCCAGGCTCAGGACGAGGAGGAGCGACGCGCGCACGAAGAGCACGCGCCTTCCCTCGAGGTCGACGACGACGGCCCGGACGGCCCCCAGGAGCTCGCGTGGCGCGTCGACCCCTCCCTGGGAGAGCGCCAGCGCCACGCGCGACCAGCGCGCCTCCGGCAGGTCGGGGTCGAGCCGGATCGCCGCGTCGAGGGCCCAGCGGGCCCTGTCGGCGCTCCCCACCGCCATCTCCCGGCGCGCCATGAGCGTCGCCGCGAGCGAAAGGTCCGTCAGGCGCTTGAGGCCGATCTTCCTGGAGTGCCGGACGATCTCCTCGACCTTCTGCGCCGCCAGGACCGCGTCGCCTTCCTCGTGGGCGGCGAGCCACGCGAACCACTCGCCCCGCACCTGGCGGCGGAACACCGACTCAGTGGACTCTCCCGGTCCCTGGAGGACCTGCGCCGCGCCGGGCGCCCCGAGGGCGAGCGCGCAGAGGAGCAGCGCGAGCGCCGCCCGTCGAGGCGCGCGTGCCGGAGCGCCGGGCCCCGTCTCGCGGCGCGTCGGCTCCCTCAGGGTCAGCCTCGCGGTCTCGGAGGTGGCGGCATGCCGGGCGCCCCCTTGGCCTGTGCGGCGAGCCGCGTGAAGACCAGCTGGAGCTCGCCGAGAAGTCCCTCCAGGGCGTCGGTCTCCTCGAAGGAGAGCCGGCCCCGGGTCTTCTCCCGGAGGGCGACGAGCGAGTCGATGATCTCGCGCGAGGCGCCGAGGTCCACGGAGCGCCGGCCCGTGGCCGGGTCCGGGATTCCCTGCAGGTAGAGGGACGCCGTCTGCGCCAGCATGTCGAGGAGCCGGAGGAACGACGGGCTCGTCGAGACGGCGGGCTCCTCGGGGGCCGCAGGAGCGGCCGGGGCCGGCGGCGGCGCCGGCGCCGGGGGCGCCTGCGCGAGCTCTTCCTTCACGTCGTCCCTCAGGTCCCCCTCGGCGGTGAACATCCTGCGGTCGACGACCTTGATCGTCTTGTCGGCTTCTGCCATAAGGCCTCGTTCGGGCGCTTCATTCTAAGGGAAGCTCTCGCCGCCGCCCGCACGAGGAGGTCGCTTGCCGTCCGAAACCGGATCTTCGCGCCCCGAGGCCGCCGGGAAGGCCGCCGCGGAGCTCGTTCGCCTCATGGGCCGGCTCCGGAAGGAGTGCCCGTGGGACCGCAAGCAGACCTTCGCCAGCCTCTCGGGATATCTCCTCGAGGAGTGCTACGAGGCGGTCGACGCGCTCGCCAGGGAAGACCTCGAGGAGCTCGAGGGGGAGCTCGGGGACCTTCTCTTCGAGATCGTCTTCCTCGCCGAGCTCGGCAGGGAGAGGGGGGCCTTCGACCTCGCCTCCCTCTCCGAGAGGATCCACGCCAAGATGGTCGCGAGGCACCCCCATGTCTTCGCCGAGAGCGACGTGAAGGACGCCGAGGCCGTCAAGGTCCAGTGGGAGAGGCTCAAGGAAAGGGAACGCGCCGGCAGCGGCCCGGGCGGGAGATCCCCCTCCCCGTTCGCCGGCGTCCCGCGAGCCCTCCCCGCCCTGCTGAAGGCCGTGCGCGTCACTTCCCGGGCCGCGGACCTCGGCTTCGACTGGCAGCGCGACGCCGACGTCCTCGCCAAGCTGGACGAGGAGGTCGCCGAGTTCAAGGCCGAGCTCCTCGCCGAGGGGGCGACGAAGGAGTCGATCGCGCACGAGATCGGCGACATCCTCTTCACGGTCGTCAACGTCGCCCGGCGCCACGGCGTCGACCCCGAGGCGGCCCTCCAGGCGACGAACGCGAAGTTCGTCAGGCGGTTCGAGGAGGTCGCCCGCCGGGTCCGGGCCACGGGGCGCGAGGTTGCGGCCACCCCTCTCGACGAGCTCGACCGGACCTGGGACGAGGTCAAGAAGGACGAGGCCTCGTGAGCTTCGCGCGCGCGATCGTCCGCCCGCCCTCGGCCACCTACGCCGGAGGTCTCACGACGGCCGGGCTCGGCCCTCCCGACCTCCCCCTCGCCCTCGCCCAGCACCGGGCCTACGTCGCCGCGCTCGAGGTGTGCGGCCTCCTCGTCACGGTCCTGCCTCCCGACGACCGCTTCCCCGATTCCACCTTCGTCGAGGACACCGCCGTCCTGGCGCGCGGCCTCGCCGTCCTCTGCCGCCCGGGCGCGCCGAGCCGGCAGGGCGAGGTGGAGGCGATCCGCCCGGCCCTCGAACCGTTCTTTCGCTTCCTCGCCGCGATCGAGGCACCGGGCACCGTCGACGGCGGGGACGTCTGCGAAGCGGGGGACCACGTCTTCATCGGCGTCTCGGAGAGGACGAACGAGGAGGGCGCCCGGCAGCTCGCGGCCCACCTCTCGACCCGCGGGCTCGGGTCGTCGCTCGTCGACGTGAGGGGGATCCCGGGGCTCCTCCACCTCAAGAGCGGGATCGCCTGGCTCGGGGGGCGGACCCTCGCGCTGTCGCGGCCCTTCGCCGCCCGCCCCGAGTTCGCGGGCTGGACGGTCCTCCCGGTGCCGCCGGGCGAGGAGTACGCCGCCAACGCCGTCCTCGTGAACGGGCGCGTCCTCCTCGCGACGGGATACCCCCGTTTCGAAGCGGCCGTGAAGGCCCTCGGCCTCCCCGTCGTCCCGCTCGACATGTCCGAGTTCCGGAAGCTCGACGGGGGCCTGAGCTGCCTCTCCCTCCGCTTCGCGGATGGGGTCAGGTCTTGATTTTCCATTCTGGCGGCCCGGCGGCCTCGCCGCCGGGCCGCCGGGATGACGAAGCTACATCGTCGACCACGCGAGGGCGTTGAAGAGGAAGGGGAAGGTGGCGTTCATCTGGGCGCGGTGCTGGGGACGGAATCCGAGCAGGACGACCCTTCCCTTCCCGGTCGTGACCGCCACCGCCGCCACATTGCGCGCCAGCTCTTCTTCCCCCCGGATCCAGCCGGAAACCAGGACGTCGCGCGCCTCAACGGGGTAGGACGCGAGGACGGTCCGCGTCATCTCGGCGCCCGGGACCGTGGTCTGGAAGGCGATCGGACCGTTGACGAAGGCCGGCGTCGAGGCCGGCAGCCCGAACGTGACCGGGTGGGACGGGTCGACGTCGATCCTCACCAGCGTGCCGGGCGACAGAAACTCGTCCCGCTTCGCCCGCGAGAGCACGTTGCGGACCGGCAGGCGGAGCTCCTCGAGCGCGTATTCCGACGAGGAGGAGAGGGCGACGAGCGTGCCGCCCCCCTCGACGAACTCGCGGAGCGCGGCGGCGCCCTCCTTCCCGAGCCCGCCCGCGTACTCCGGCCGCGGCTCGGGGAAGTACTTCATCTCCCCCTCCTCCCGCTTCGGCACTCCCGTCGCGATCACTTCCTTCTCGACGTGGGGGAGGACGATCACGTCGAGTCTCGCCCCGAGCTTGCCGGCGCGAATCGCGGCGTTGTCGAGCGTGACCGGCGCGAAGCCGTAGCGCTCGAGGAGGAACCGGGTCCACCCCTCGTCCATCGAGGCGACCCAAGGCTTGTAGAGGCCGACGCGCGGGGCCCGGAGCCTCGTCGCCGCAGGCGGGGCGGTAGCGAGGGGAACGAGCGGAAGCCCGAGCTCGCCCGCGACGGCAGCCGCCGCCTTTCCCGCGGCGGCGTCGAGGAGGAGCGTCCCCGCCGGCTGGGACCCGACGGGCCTCGAGAGGATCGACACCTCGCCCCCCTTGCGCGCGGCGGCGACGACCTTCCAGCGTTCCGGGCTCTCGGGACCGAGGGCGAAGGCCAGCGCCCCCGGCAGCGGCGGGGCGGCGGGCGCGGCCCAGGGCCGCAGCCCGTCGGGAAGGACCCCCTTCTCCACGGCCACGCCCATGGAGAGCGGAAGGCTCCAGGCCGTGACGTCGTAGGGCGCGACGATGTCCTTGCCCGGGACGAGCTTCACCTCGGGGAAGCGCTGCGGCTCCAGCATCTCCCGGACGAAACGCCCGTAAGGCTGCGCGAGCGGGACCCATGCGTCGCCGGAGGCGTCGCCCCGAACGTCCACGCCGTGCTCGGCAAGGAGCGCGACGAGGGCTCGCGCCGTCGCCGGGTCGCGCTGGGCCGCCGGGATCCGGAACGCCTCGCCGGGCGCTCCGGCCGCGATCGACGCGCGCGCCTTCGCGAGCATGTTCGCCAGGACGTCCTCGCGGTGCGTCGCGCAGTACTCGAGGATCGCGTCCGAGGCGATCCGCTCGTAGTCCATGATGTCTCTCAGCCGCCACGCGCCGCCGCGCCACGGGTTCGGGAAGTTCGCCTGCGTTCCGTACTCGACGAGGCCCTTCCCACCGCCGCGCAGCTCGGAGGGGGGAATCTCGACCGGCGTGGCGAGGCGGACCGAGGCCACCTCGGTCAGGATTCCCGTCACGTTCTTCCACCAGGCCGTGTTCTTCGACCCTCCAGGCCAGGAAGCGTCGAAGGCCCAGCTCGAGATGACGCCGCTCTTGCCCGCCTGCTCGAGGCGCATCGACATGAGCGACCCGATCATGTTCACTTCGCGGATGACGAGCGGGTGAATGTCCGGGTCGAGCGGGTCGGCATAGGGCGGCACGAACATCCGCGGGCCGCTCGACCCCATCTGGTGCTCGTCGAGGAAGACCTGCGGGAACCAGTCGTGGTAGAGCACGCGGCTGATCGCCCGCGTCTCGGCCTGCGTCAGCTGCACGAAGTCGCGGTTGTTGTCGTGCCCGACGTAGTGGTGGTAGAGCCATGGCATGCGGCTCCCCTCCCAGCGGGTCCCGAGGTTCTTCCGGTACCACTCGACCTCCATCCGGTGCCCGTCGGGATTCAGCGACGGCACGAGGAGGAGGACGACCTCGGAGAGGCGTCTCTTCGTCCCGGCGTCCTCGGCCGTAGCGAGGGCGTGGGCCCACTCCATCGCCATCTGCGACGCGGCGATCTCGCTCGCGTGGATGCCGCACGTCACGAGGAGGACGGCCTTCCCCTCCTTCACGAGCGCTTCCGCCTCGGCCCCGGCGAGCCCCCGCGGGTCGGCGAGGCGACGCGCCACCTCCCGGATCCGGCCCTGGTTCGCGAGGTTCTCCGGCGAGGAGATCGCCGCGAGGATCATCTCCTCGCCGAGCGTCGACTTCCCGATCGTCGTCACCGCCACGCGCTCCGACGCGGCGTCGAGGGCGCGGAAGTAGGAGACCACCTGTGACCAGTCGGCGAGGGTCCGGTCGGCGCCGACTTCGAGATTCAGGTGCTCCGAGGGCGAAGGCGCGGTGGCAGGGGCGGCCGGGAACGGCGCGAGGAGCGCGGAGAGGGAGAGCGCGGAGAGGAGCGTGCGGGCGAGCATGGCGCCCGACAGTCTACGCGCGCCGTCCGCTGCCGATCCGCCTTCGGGCGGTGCCGCGACGCCCTCGCGCGGCGCCTGCGTGCGCCCGGTCGCACCGCCCAGAATAGAAAATCAAGACCTGACCCCAGGCCCCCTTTCAGACCTTGAGCTTGCGGGAGACCTCTGCGACGGCGGAGGTGTTGGAGAGGTGGAGGAGGGGGCCCATCAGGAACGCCTTGACCGAGCTCGCGAGCTCCTCGAGCCGGTCCGCCGGAACGCCGAAGGCCTCGGCGTAGGAGGCGACGACGGCCTTCTCGGCGTCGGTGTACTCGCCGTCGACGAGGGCGACGAGGAGGGTCGACTTCAGGACGAGGTCCCGGGCGGCGACCTCGGGGAAGGCGGAAGCGAGCTCGGCGGGCGCCGGGGCAGGGGCGGCGGTGTCGACGGGAGCGAGCTCCTCGATCAGCGCCACCTCGCGCGAGTCGGCCGAGCCGTCGGCCCGCGCCACGGCGAGCATCGCCCGCCCGATCAGCTCCGCCTGCACGGCGTTCACGTCCACGTCGGTGAAAAGGTCCATCGCGGCAACCCCCATCGTCGGTTCTGTGCGGCTACACGGGCCGATGATAGCCCGCCCCCCCGGGAGGCGCGGGTCATCCTCCCGTCTTCAGTCGACCAGCTCGGAGACCCGGACCCGGAGGAGGCCCCGCCGCTCGAGCGCGGGGAGGCTCTCCGCGAGGAAATCGACCGTCGCGGCGTGCGGGTGCCCGATGACGACCGCCTGCCCCCTCGAGCCGGCAAGCGAGAGGGCGCGGGACCAGGCCGTCGCGAGGGCCTCCGGGGCGCCCCCCTCGGCCGCCGCCTCGGCCCGGGCATCGTCGAGGAAGACGTCCCTCGCGATCGTCGCGACGCCCAGGGCGCGCGCCTCGGCCGTGGCGACGCTCACGGGGGAGGTGCGCGAGTCGAGGAAGAAGAGGCCCCTCTCGCGGACGACGGAGAGGACCGCCCGGACGACCCGGCCGTCGGCCGTCGCCACGGACCCCTGGTGGTTGTTGATTCCGCTGGCGCCCGGGAGCCCGTCGAGCGCCGCGCGGACCCGCGCGACGATCGTCGCGTCGTCGTCCTCCGGAAAGATGGTCCCCGGCTCGAAGGGGCCTCTCGCTCCGGCCATCGGGAGGTGGACCAGGAGGTCCCAGCCCTTTCTCTTCGCCAGTTCCGCAGCCTCGCGAGCCTTCGGCGTTCCGGGAAGGACGGCGATCGCGAGAGGCCCCTCGAGCCGCTCGAGCCGCTCGACCGACCCGTCCGCATTCCCCACGTCGTCGATGACGACGGCGATGGCCCCCCGCCCGGCGCCTCGCGCGGGCTCGAAGTCGGCCGGAACGGACGCGGGCCTCGCCCCTGCCGCAGGCGAGGGGAGAGGGGAGGGGGAGGGGGATGCGGAGGGAGCCGGAGAGGGCGCGGACACGGGCGCGGGCCCCTCCGCGGGCGGGGCCGACGGCCTGGAACGAAGGACCCAGACCGCTCCCGCCGCGAGCGCGAGGAGGACCACCAGACCCAGGAGGAGCCCAAGCGGCCGCGCGCAGCCGCCGCTCCGGCGCGCGGCGGTCACGAGGCCCGGGCGGGCGTGGCGGGAAGCTCGGAGACGACCTTGAGGGCTCGCTCGAGGAACGGGTCCGTGTCCTTCACTTCCTCGCCCTCTTCGGTGAGGACGTGGAAGACGCGGTCGTCCGGATCGAGACCCCGCGGGGAGAGGGAGCGCCCCGCCGCGGTCCGCACCTTACCGACGGTGATCCGGAGAGCCCCGCCGCTGGCGAGGCGGACGACCTCCTGGGTGAGGCCCATTCCGAAGGTCGGCTCGCCGACGACGCGAACGCGCAACTTCTTCTTGTCGAGAGAGGGAGCGGGCACCGGCGGGGTCTCCTCATCGAGGTCTCCCGCCGCCCTCTTCTCCTCCCGCGCGAGCACCGCCGCCACGTCGATCCCGAGCTCCTTCGCCGCGCTTTCGCGAAGAGCCGCCGCGAAGAGCTCGGCCGGCCCTGCCGTGCCGCTGTCGACGAGGAGGACGAGCCCCCCCTCGTGGACGCGCTGGCCGGCCTCGGCCTTCCAGCGCTTTCCCTCGATCTTTCGGCCCTTCAGCTCCCCGATCGGCCCCGGGGGTCCGAGGAGCGCCGCCGCGCGGGCGGCCTCCTCCCACGACCCGAAGGCGTTCCCCCTGAGGTCGAGGACGAGGGGCTTCGTCCTGTCGAGGGGCTGAAGGAGCCCCGCGAGGGCGTCGGCCGTCCCGGGCCCGAAAGCGGGAACTCTGACGACGAGCTCCCCGGAGACCCTCTCCGCGGCGGGAAGGGCCGGGACCCAGGAGGCCCGGACGATCTCGAGAGTCTGCCGGCGGGGCTTGGCCTCGCGCACGACGAAGACGTTCGCCCGGCCTCCCGGCTTGCCGGAGAGCGCCGCCTCGACCTCCCAGAGGCCGAGGCCGCGGGCGGAGATTCCTCCGACCTTCTCGAGGATGTCGTCGGAGCGAAGGCCGGCGGCCGCGGCCGGGCTCCCGGGGACCGCGGTCACGACGACCGGGTACCCGGCCCGCCGGGCCAGGACGAGCCCCGACCCGACGTGGTCGGCCTTCTCCTGCGCCCCCCGGGCCGACTCGAAAGCGGCCATCTTCTGGGGCGGAACGTACTCCGAGAAGGGGTCCATCGCCTCGGTCATGCCCGAGAACGCCCCTGCCAGAAGCGGCTTGACCTCCGCCTTCTCGACGTAGTTCCCCTTCACCAGGGAGAGGACCTCGGTGAAGAGGCCGAGCGGCCGATACAGGCTGTCCTTTCCCTTCGCGTCCTTGTTCTCGTCGGCCCCGAGCCCGGGGAGGACGAAGAAGAGGGTTCCGAGGAGGGAGAGGGATCCGAGAAACGAGGCGATCCGGGACTTCGTCACGCCCGGATGATACGGGATCGCGGCGGGGCGGTTTCCTCGGGGCCGCGGCGGCGGAGCCGTCCTACCTGAGCCAGCCGCGCGGATCGACCGAGGTCCGGCTCTCGCGGATCTCGAAGTAGACGCCGGGCACTTCTTCCTCCGGCGGGTCGGCCACCCGCCCGACCACCTCCCCGAGCGCCACGCGCGTCCCCCTCGGGACGGTGCCGGTCATCAGGTGCCCGTAGAGGGTGAAGACGCCGTCCCCGTGGTCGAGGACGACGAGGTTCCCGTACCCCTTGAGCCACTGGGCATAGACGACGTCCCCGGGGAAGACGGCCTTGACGGGAGTCCCCGTAGGGACGTCGATCGTCCAGCCGCTCGACCTGAGGAAGGTCTTCGGGAAGCGGGGGTTCGCGATCCGGCCGAAGGGGACGACGACCTTCCCGCGCACGGGCCAGTCGATCGCTCCCTTGTACCTGCGGATCGACGCCGACCCGGCGGGGAGGGCCCGGCCCCGGGTCTCGAGGAGCTCCAGGAGCGCCGCCAGGCGGGAGGTCTTGTCCTCGAGGGCCGCCACGCTCGACCGCTGCGACTCGGCGGAGCGCTCGAGGCGCGCGAGGAGGGCCGCCTTCTCGGCGCGGGCCCGCTGGAGGGCTCTCTCGGCCACGAGCGCCTCCGCCGCCACGTTGGCGATCGCGGCGCGCAGAGCCGTCAGCTCCCGCTCCTTGACAGCCAGCTCGGCGAGGGACCCCTCGTAGGCGCGGAGAAGGCGGGCGTCGCGCGAGGCGAGAAAGGAGAGGAGCTGGAGCCCCCGGAGGAAGGACTCGCCCGAGTCGGCCGACGCGAGGGTCTGAAGGTAGCCGAGCCGTCCCATCCGGTAGAGGGCCGAGAGCCGCTGCGCGAGGTCCGAGCGAAGCGCCACGCTCTGCCGCAGCGCCTCGTCGCGCTCGGACTGGGCCTGCGCGGCAGCCCGTTCGGCCTCCGCCGCCCGGATCTCCAGGACCCGCCTCTCGGCGGTCCGGATCTCGAGGTTCGCCTCTGCGGCCTCGAGCTGCTCCCGCGTGTCGACCGCCTTCTGGCGCGTCGCCTCGTAGCGCTCCTTCAGGCTGGCGAGCCGCCGCCGAAGCGCCGCCAGCTCCCGGCGGCGGTCCGCCTCGCGCATCTCCCGGGCGGGGGCGGGCGCCGCCTCGCTCTGCTCCGCCCCGGCTGGCGGGACGGCGAGGAGAACGGCCAGGAGGAGCGCGCGGGACCTCAGAAGAGCGAGACTCCGTCGAGCTTCTCGGGAGGCGTCAGGCCGAGGGCCTCGTAGATCGTGGCCGGGACGTCGGCCATGTTCGGCCGAGGCTCCTTGCGGAGCGGACGGCTCGAGAGGAGGATTCCCGGTACGACGTCCGGGTCGAGTGAGCAGTGGTCGCCCGACCACACCTGCCTGTTGTCCTCGAAGATCTCGGGGGTCACGACGCCCAGGCTCCCCTGCCAGGAGACCCGGTAGCCGGCGCTGTTTCCCACGAAGATGTCCGGGATGACGTCCGGGTCGAAGGAGCCGTAGGCCTCCTCTCTCGTGTAGACCCGCTCGACGGGCCGGAGACCCGTCGCCTCGTCGACGAGCGTCATCAGCTTCGTGCGGATCTCCTGCCGGAGGGCGTCGTACTCGGCCCCCGGCTCGACGATCCCCTGCGCCTCGCGGCCTCTCACGTTGACGTAGATCTCGCCGAGGCCCATCGAGTAGGCCCTCGTACGCGACCAGTCGACGTTCGGCCAGAACTCCCCCTGCCCGAAGAGCTGCTCGAGGTCGGCCTGCTTCTCCTCGCCCCCCCTGAGCGTCATGTACCCGTTCCGGACGAGCCAGGTGTTGTAGTTGACCGACCGCCTCCACGAGGAGAAGCCGTGGTCGGAGCAGACGAGGAGGAGGTCGTCGGGGCCGAGCTCCTTCTGGGCGTCGCCGACGATGTGGTCCATCTGGATGTAGTTGCGCTCGACGGAGGCGGCGAACTGCGCCGCCTTCTCCGCGTCGTACGCCGGGTGCCCCGTATCGAGGAACCGCCACATGACGTGGGCGACGCGGTCGGTGAACTCGTAGACCTGGACGTAGAGACGCACGTCCTTCTCGGCGAGGAGGCCGTCCATCATCTTCCGGTACTGCTGGACCGTGTGCGTGACGTCGTCGAGGAACGTCGGCTCGTCGATCGTCTCTTCGCTCATCGACCAGGTGTCGATCGACCAGCCCGCCGTCTTGTAGAGGCCGAACCGCTTCGCGAGGTCCTTCGCGAGGCCCGCGGGGGCCGTGATCTTCACGCCGGGAGGGAGCTTCACCGGGTTGAAGTGGATCGGCGAGAGATAGAGCTGGATCTCGGGGGAGATGGCCGCCAGGTGGAACCGCCCGATGCCCGAGAGCTTCACGAGGGGGTTGAACTCGAACGTGAACGTGACCCACGGGGACCACTCGCCCGGCTTCAGCGTGACCGCCTCGCTCCCCTTCGGCTCGATCCTGAGGCGCCCGCCGTCGGGGAGAACGGTGAGCGTCATCGGCGTCTTGATGACGGGCGGCTCGCCGAAGAGCTTGTTGTAGGGGCCGAAGACCTCGGTAACGATCGTCCCGACGTTCGACTCGAGCCGGATCAGCTCGACGGAGAACTCGTTCTTGTTCCCGGGGGCGAAGAAGGGGTCGGAGGTGTAGTGGCTGGGGGTCCCGATCCGGCCACGCACGTCGGGGACGCCGAGGCCCGAGAGGAGGCGCCCCTCGTCGAAGTCGACGGCCGGGAACGTGACGGGCACGTGCAGGACGACCGACTTGATCCCGTTCGCCCCGGCCACCTCCCAGAAGGGCGTCCCCTGCCGGTTGTTCCGGACGGTCGGGACCGACTCGGGGAGGAGGCCGCCGAAGCGCCAGGAGAAGAAGCCGGCGGGGACGGCGAGGACGAGCGCGACGACGGCGGCCGGCCGGGCCTTCTTCAGCGCGAGCCGTCCGAGGGCGAAGACCAGCAGGAACGCCAGGAGAGCCCCGGCGGCCGCGGCCCCGGCCCGGTTCGCGCCCCCGAGAAGGAAGTCCTTCTTCCCCTCCGTGGCGACGGCGAACTCGGGGCGGTAGGTCTTCGGGTCGCGCTTCAGGAAGTCGAAGATCTGGGTCCGCCCCGGGGAGAGCCCGGTCGAGAACGTCGACCAGGAGACCGGGGTCTGGGCCGGGATCGTCGGCCGGAGCGGGGAGAAGCTCCCCTCGGTCGCGAGCTTCTGGAGGTTCGGGAGCTTCCCCTCCGCGATGAGCTGCGAGACGAGGCGGTGGTCGGCCCCGTCGAACCCGAGGACGACGACCCGCCCCTTGACGGGCTCCGCCGCGGCCGGGACGGAGGCGAGGGGGAGGGCGGCCGCGAAGAGAGCGAGGGCGGCGAGGGACGTGCGACGGGACGGCATAGAACTTCGGGGCACCCGTCATTCTAAACACCCCTGCCGGGTGTTCCCGGCACCGCTGCCGCGGGGTCAGCGCGGCGGCGCGCCCGGGCAGCCTGCCCCGGCAACCCGCTCCCTGCGCCGTATCCGCCGGCCGTCCCGGACCGGGGAGCGACACGAACCGAGGAGTCGAACCCCCGGGGCCGACTTCTCGCTCCTCCCCGGCCCCGGCCGGAGGTAAAATCCACGGCTGCGCCGTTCCTTTCGCGCGGAGGAGCCCCCTTGACCGGAATGCTCGTTGCCCTCGCCGTCGCGGCCGTCGCCGTGTTCGCCGCCGTCGTCCTCTTCCGCTCCCTGTCCGCACTCAGGTCCTCGTCGGGAGAGGAGATCGCGAGCCTTCGGCAAGGCGCCGGGCTCCTCGAAGAGGAGAAGGCCCGGCTCGAGAGGGATCTCGCGGCTGCGGCGGCCGAACGGGACGCGCTGCGGGAACGGGCCGACGACCTCGAGGCGAGGCTCGCCGCGACCGAGGAGCGGCTGAAGTCCGTGACGGAGGAGCGGGACTCGCTGGCCGACAAGTCGAAACGGGAGCAGACGACGCAGCGCTTCTTCTTCGGCCGCAAGGCCCGGGAGGCGTACGAGTTGCTCCGCCAGCGGCTCACGGCCGACGGGTTCCCCGACCGGCTCGAGGACCTCGCCGTCGAGAACCCGAAGACGCTCACGGAAGAGGCCCGCCGGATCCTGAAGGACGTCGAGTCGTGGGCCGAGCAGGGGGGGGTCGAGGACGCCCCCCTCCTCCATACGCTCGCCCTCGTCGACTATTCCCGCGGCGACGCCGAGCGGGCGAAGCTGCGCCTGCGCAAGGCGGCGCGGACGTCGACCGACCCGCTCCTCTTCGAGAACCTCGGCGACCTGGCCCGGCTGACCGGGAAGCTGAAGACGGCCCTGGAGAACTACAAGATCGCGGCGAAGACGGCTCCCGAGACCTCCCCGGTCCACCGCAAGCTCGGCCTCGCCCTCTTCGACGCGAAGGACTTCGCCTCGGCCGTCAAGCCGCTCACGATCGCCCTCGAGCACCACCGGGACGACGCGGCCCTCCACCTGAAGACGGCCCGGGCCCTGCTCGAGGCGGGAGACTTCCAGCGGGCCACCGAGGTCGTCCAGGCCGCCTCGAGGAAGTTCCCGAAGGACCCGCTCCTCCCCGCCTGCGCCATCGTCGCCTACGGGCGGATGAAGAAGTTCCGCGACGCGCAGAAGACCTACGAGAAGGCGGTCGAGATCGACCCGGGGAGCGCCGACGTCCACATCGCGCACGGGTTCGCCCTCCTCGAGGAAGGGAAGCTGCCCGAGGCTTCGGAGTCCTTCCGCACGGCTCTCGGGTGCGACGCCTCCCGCGCGGAGGCGCACTGCGGCCTGGGCCTGGCCGCGAACCGCGAGCTCGCCTTCGACGAGGCCCTCGGCCACCTGAAGAAGGCGGTCGCCCTGAAGCCCGATTACGCGGAAGCCTGGTACGCGATGAAGACGACGTACGAGGCTCTCAAGAAGTTCGAGTCCTCCGTCGAGGCGCTCAACAAGGCGATCAACCTCAACCCCCGCCTCTCCAAGTAGAGAAGCCGCCGGAAGGCGCGCCCGCCCCCGGCCTCAGGCCCTCGCCCAGTCGACCTTGCCCGTCGGGGTCGAGACGTCCCCACCGAGGTGCGAGACGTCGTCGAGGAGGAGGGGCTTCGCCGCCCCGTCGCCGTCCCAGTCGAAGACCGAGATCGAGCCGTTTCGCTGGCGCACCTCGTCCATCCGCGAGAGGTCCTTCCCGAGGAGCGTCGCCATCAGGATCCGGTTGAACCGGCCGTGGGCGACGACGAGGGGCGCCGCGGGCCGCGCGGCGCGGAGGCGCGCGAGGACCCGCGACGCCCGGGCCCCGGCGGAGAGGGGCGTCTCGCCCCGGGGCGGCCCGGCATCCACGTCGCCCGAGCGCCACTTCGCGCGCAGCTCGGCGACCGAGCGGTCCATCTCGTCGTCCAGCGGAAGGCCCGTCCAGACCCCCCAGTCGAACTCGACGAGCTCGAGGTCGAGCCTCACTCCGAGCCCGTGCGGCGCCGCACAGATCTCGGCCGTCTCGCGGGCGCGTGCCATCGGGCTCGCGACGACGTCGTCGACCTCGGCCTCGGCCAGCCGGACGGAGAGGGCCTCGGCCTGGCGGCGGCCGCGCCGCGTCAGGGGCGTGTCGAGACGGCAGCCCTGGAGCGTTCCGCCGAGGTTCCCTTCGCTCTCTCCGTGCCGGACGAGAAAGATCTTCATTCCTGGCATTCTACGAATCCGTATCATCCCGTCCGATGCCGAGGACCCAGGAGGCGGAGTTCCCTGCGCTTGCCGCGCGCATTCCCGACCCCGAGGTGGGCGCGCTCTTCACGTTCTCCTTCCTGCGCGTCAGCGAGATCTTCGACGACCTCGTCGACGCGGCCTCCGCCGAGCTGCTTCGCCGGGCCGGCGCCTGGCCGGTCGCCCCCGGGACCAGTCCGGCCGGCCTCGTCGCCGCCCGCGGCTGGGCGCCGCGGAGCCTGCCGCTCGTCGCGTTCGTCCACCGCAAGCTCGCCGCGGCGGGGCACCTCGTGGCGACGGGCGGGACGTATTCGCCGTCCGACACCGAGCCGGGGAACCTCGAGGCCCTCGAGGCCGAGCTCGCCGGGGCCGAGCCGGACGCCGCGGCCGCCGGCGAGGCCGTGCGGATCCTCGTCGAGGAGGCGGGGCTCTTCCTCTCGGGCGAGAAGACGGGCGAGGAGATCCTCTTCCGGCCCGACCGCCTGCCGCTCTGGTTCCGCTACTTCTCGAACCGCAACCTCCTCTACTCGGTCAACAACCACCTCGGCGCCGTCGCCCTCTCGCGCCTCCTCCCGGAGGCGGGAGGGCGCATCCTCGAGATCGGCGGCGGGGCGGGGAGCGCCGCGGAGGCCGCCCTCGCGAAGCTCGGTCCCCGAGTATCGCGATACCTCTTCACGGAGGTCGTCCCGACGTTCTTCCGCCGGGGCGAGCGAGCGGCCCGCGCCGCTGCCGCGCCGGGCGTCACGGTGGACGCCGCCAGGCTCGACATGACGAAGCCCTGGGAGGCCCAGGGGGCCGCCGCGGGCTCGTTCGACGCCGTCTACTCGGTCAACTGCTTCCACGTCGCGCCCGACCTCGCGGCCGTCCTCGCCGAGGCCCGGGAGGCGCTCGCGCCCGGCGGGTGGCTCGTCGTCTCCGAGTGCGTCCGCCCCCTGGGGAACGACCAGCCGATCTACGTCGAGTTCGTCTTCGACATCCTCGAGAGCTTCACGCGGGTGACGCTCGACCCGGTGGCCCGCCCGACCCACGGTTTCCTCACGCCCGCGGCGTGGCGGGCGTCGCTCTCGAGGGCCGGCTTCTCCGACGTGACCTTCCTGCCCGACGCCGAGGAGATCGCGAAGGGCTACCCCAGCTTCTTCGTCTCGGCGGTCGCGGCCCGAAAGGCGTGACCCGATGCGACTCCCCCGTCCGCTCGACCCCGTCGAGATCCGGCTCCTCGGCGCGCTCCTCGAGAAGGAGCTGCTCACCCCGGACGTCTACCCGCTGACGTTCCAGGGGCTCGTCGCCGCCTGCAACCAGCGCACGTCGCGCGAGCCGGTGACCGACCTGACGGCCGCGGAGGTCACGGCGGGGCTCGACCGCCTTCGGGAGCTCGTCCTCGTCTGGAAGGTCACCGGGGGACGCGCCGACAAGTGGGAGCACAACGCGGAGACGAAGTGGGGCCTTTCGAAGGCGGAAAAGGCCCTCCTCGCCCTCCTCTTCCTCCGCGGGGCGCAGACTGCGGCGGAGCTCAGGGCCCGCTCCGAGCGGATGACCGAACTCGCTTCCGTGGAGGCGGCCGAGGCGCTCCTGGGGACCATGGCCTCCCATCCCGAGCCGCTCGTCGTCGAGCTGCCGCGCCGGCCGGGGCAGAAGGAAGCCCGCTGGGCCCACCTCGCCGGCGGCGCGCCGGCGGACGACCACGCCACCGGCAGGTCCGCGGCGCCGGCCGGCCCGTCCGCGATCGAGAGGCGCTTCTCGGCGCTCGAGGAGCGCGTCGCCGCCCTCGAGGCGGAGCTGGCTGCGCTCAAGGCGTCGCTCGGCGCCTGAGGCGCGCCCGCTCGCCGGTCAGAGGACGGCGCCGGGATCGCGGGCGTAGACGACCGGCACGGCCCAGTCGACGGGGCCGCACGCCGCGTCGCACCGGACGGCGAGGCGCGCCTCCCGCACCGCGTCGCCGAGCGCGCGGCCGAGCGCGAGCGACCGGTAGAGCTCGCGCGCGAAGACGAGCGCCGCCGCGTCCAGGACGCTGAACTGGTTCGCCACGACGGCCGGGAGGCCCGCCTGGACGAGGGCCGGGGCGACCCCGCGCGCCAGGTCTCCCCGGCTCCCCCGGGCGCTCTGGCAGGAGTTGAGGACGACGAGCGCCAGCGAGCGCCCCGACAGCAGCGCCTTCAGCGAGGCCGCGTCGACCGGCGCCACCCCGCCCGACGCCGACTCGAGGAGGAGCGACCCGGTGCGCCGGTCGGCATCCCACGACCCGTGGCCCACGAAATGGAGGACGTCGCACGGGCCGTCGGCGACGAGGCGGTGGAGGGCCTCCACCGTCACGGCCCGCGCGACCTTCACCCGCGCGAGCCCCCGCTCGACGAGCGGCGCGAGGCCGGCTCTCACCGCCTCGGCCTCCTCCTCCCAGGAGAGCGCGGAGAGGCCGGCCGGCTGCGAAACGGCGACGAGGATGGCGAGGGGCCGTCGCCTCGGCGGGCGCGCCTCGCACGGGACCGCGGTGACGACGTTTCGGATGAAGACCGCCTCGGTCGCCGCGACCCAGGCCTTGCGGTGCGGGTCGTACGCGAGCTCCCATGGCTTGTCGGCGACCCAGTCGAGGAGCGAGGTGAAGACGACGTCCGTCGCCTTTCCGCCCGCGGCGCCCCGCGCCGCGTCCCAGAGTCGCCGCGTCTCGCCCGGCAGGAGCGTCTCGAAGAGGAGCGCGCCCCAGCGCTCGAGGGCGGCCGGCGGAGGAAGGGGCCGGCCGTCGCCGTCGAAGCTCGCGCGGAGCCGCTCGTGCCCCCGGATGATCTCCCGCCACGCCTCGCCCTTGCGCGGGAAGGGGGTCACCACCCTCGCCGTCCCGTAGCGCGCGAGGAGAAGAGCCGTCGAGCCGCCGCGATCGCCCGGAAGGAGCGTCAGCTCGAGCGCCTCCCTGCGCGCCTCTCCGAGCTTCGGAGCGCGGGCCCGGGCCCTACGCGGGGGCGCGTCGGGCTCCTCGCCCGCCCCCGGGGCGGCCGGGGTCCGGCTCCCCGCGTTCCGGCGCCGGGCCTCGGGGGCCGTGAACGGCTCGCCGCCCAGCGTGGAGACGAGAAAGGCCCGGGCCTCCCCGCGCGAGAAGAGGTTGAGGTGGTGGGCGGAAGGGCGCGCGGGGCCTCCGGCCCGCTCTCCCGCGTCGAGAAGAGCGACGCGGCCCTCGGGCACGCGGGCCTCGCCGGCGCGGTCGAGGAGGAAGCACCCCTCCGTCGGGACGACGAGGTCGTGCGGCTCCCCGAAGAAGCGGTCGAATCCCGACTCCACGAGGCGCCGCGCGAGCGCCTGGGTGGCCCGGTGCCGCGCGCCGAGAGCCCAGTACGCCGAGGGGAGCGCGCCCCGCCCGAGCGTGGCCACCGTCTCGCCCTGCCCGTCCATCGCCGCCAGGCCCGGAAGCGCCGTCGTGACCCTCCTCGCGAACCAGAGGAGGGCCTCCACGACGAACTCGCCGAGGAGCGGGGCGGGGGCGGGAGGGAGGAGGTCGAAGAGGTTGAGCCAGCCGGAGAGGGCGAGCTCCCACCTCCCGGCGGAGGCGAGCGGGGTCCCCAGGTTCGGGACGGCGACGAGGACGGCGCGGCCGCACGCGAAGCGGCTCGCGAGCGGCCCGACCTCTTCGGGTCGCTCGAGCAGGGTCCTGAGGACGAGGCCGCCCCGCGAGTGGGCCACGACGTCGAAGAGAAACGGGCCCTCTCCCGGAAGGCTCGACACGAGCCTCCGCGCGTTCTCGGCCGGCGTGAAGCTCAGCGTGGCGTGGTCGAAGCCGACGACCCGCCCGCCGTAGAGGGGAGAGAGAGCCTCGAAGAAGCCCCCTTTAGACAGGTCGGCGAACCCCGCGGCGGTGCTCGAGAAGGTCCCGTGGAGAAGGAGCAGGTTCCGCTCCGGGGGCGGGGCCAGAAGAGAGGGCGACGCCGCCGGGAGATCTCCCGAGGCGAGCCCGTCGGGAGTGACGTGAACGAGCCTCTCGGAGAGGCCGGCCCGCCGGAACGCGGCCTCCTCGAAGACCCGCGCGAGCGAGGCGACGGCCCGCTCCTCGACGCGGGCCGCCGCGCGGAGGACCAGGGCGACGGCCACGCGCGCCCCACGCCCTTCCCTTCTCGTCGGCGGCGGCGGAAGGAGAGGCAGCTCGAAGACGGCTTCGCCGCCGCGGCGGGCGGGCCTTTCGACCGGGAGGTGGATCGAGAGCGCTCCCGACGGCTGTCTGAGGACGACGGCGAAGTCCTCGCCGCGGGCCTTCTCGACGACGACCCGCATCGTCCCTCCCGCCCGTGTACCGCTCAGAGGCGAGACCCGGACCAGGCGAACGAGGGCGAGGCGCCTTCCGTCCTCGAGACGGCCGGCGAGCGCGTCCGCCCCGGCCGCGCGGCGCTCGGCCGCCTCGGCCCAGCCGGACGGCGCCTCGCACCGCACCCCGAACGCGCGCCCCTCTTCCATCGCCGGCCCCCCGAACCCGGGATCGTACCGCCCGCGCGGGGCGGTCGGTCAGAATGGAGAGGTGGAGATCCTCCTCCTCTTCGCCCTCGCCGCCGCTGCAACGCCGGCACCTTCGCCCGAGGTCCGGCCGCTCGTCGTCGGGCACCGCGGCGCACGCGCCCGTTTCCCCGAGAACACGCTGCCGGCGGTGCGGCACGCCCTGGCCGCCGGGGCGCGGGGCGTCGAGGTGGACGTGAGGGTCAGCTCCGACGACGTCCTCGTCGTGACCCACGACGCGACCCTTCCGCCCGAGCGCTGTCGCGCTCCCGGCGGCCGCCGGGTCCCGCCCGGCCTCGCGATTCGTGGCCTCTCCTTCGACGCCCTCCGGCGCTTCGACTGCGGCGCCTTCGCCGACCCGCGCTTCCCCGGGCAGCGCGCCGTCCCCGGCACGTCGATTCCCGCGCTCGACGAGGTCCTCGAGCTCCTCTCCTCCTCCGGGCCCGGCAAAGACGCCACGCTCTTCCTCGAGCTGAAGCGGGAGGAAGACCCCTCCCTCTCGCCGCCCATCGGGCCCTACGCGCGCCTCGTCGTCGAGGCGCTCGCGAGACGCGACCTCGCGGGGCGGGCGATCGTCCTCTCGTTCGACCACCCCCTCCTCCGCGCCGTCCGGGCCCTCGAGCCAGGGCTCCCCGCGATGCTCCTGGTCGACCACGAGACGGACCTCGCCGCCCTCGCCCTGCGCGAGGGGGCGGCGTGGGTCGGGCCGCGGCACACCCGTGTCACCGCGGCCTCGGTCGAGGCCCTCCACGAGGCGGGCGTCAGGGTCTTCGCCTGGACCGCGAACTCCCCGGCCGACCAGGACCGCCTCGCGGCGATGGGGGTCGACGCGATCGGAACCGACGACCCCGCCGGGCTCCTCGCCCGCTGGGCCTCACCGCCCCACGCCGGTCCGTCGGCCGGGGTGGGCCCGAGGTAGCGGGCCTCTACAATCGAGGCCCGTGTCCCGACCCCCGCGCATCGACCTGCCGGGTGCGCTCCACCACGTCTCGTGGCGCGCTCTCGAGAGGAGCCCTCTCTTCCGCGACGACGCGGACCGTGAGCTCTTTCTCGAGAGGCTCGGCCGGACGGCGGCGGAGCGCGGCTGGATCGTCCACGCCTACGCCCTCCTCGGGAGCTCCCTCGAGCTCCTCCTCGAGACCCCCTCGCCGAACCTCTCCGCCGGGATGAGGGCCCTCGGCGGGCGCTACGCGCAGGCCTTCAACCGCCGGCACGGGCGGGGCGGGCCGCTCTTCGACGGGCGGTACCGGTCGCTCCTCGTCGACCCCGAGGGGGCGTTCCTCGACGCCGCTCGCAGCGTCGCCCTCTCCCCGGTGAGGGCCCGCCTCGCGCGCGCCGCGCTCGACTGGCGCTGGTCGAGCGCCCCCGCCACCGCCGGCCTCGCCGAACGCCCGCCCTGGCTCACGGTGGACGCCACGCTCCGGCGCCTCTCCCCGGCGCGTCCCCGGGCGCGGGAGCGGTTCCGGAGGCTCGTGTCGGACACGCGCGGCATCCGCCCCCTCAGAGACCGGGCCGTCTCCCGCGCCGTCGTCGGGAGCCCCGACTTCGCCCGGCAGGTCCGCCTGCGCCTCCTCGCCGGCCCGGCGCCGGGAGATCGGGTCTCCCGCGGCGCCGTGGAGCTGCCGCGCGTGAGGTCGGCGGTGGCCGCCCGTTTCGGCGTGGCCGAGCAGGACCTCGCCCGCCCGGCGGCCCACGAGGCGAAGGTCGCGGCCATCTGGCTCTCGCGGCGCCTCACCGGGCTCTCGGGGCGCGAGGTGGGCGCGGCCTTCGGCGTGAAGGCGGCCCGCGTCAGCAACGTCCTCGGCGACGTCCGTTCGGGGCGCTGGAGCGCGCTCCGCCCGGCGCTCGACGACCTGGAGAAGAGGCTCCTCGCGGAAAATGAGTGAACCCCCGTTCGTCGTCCACAAGCTGGGGGGAACGTCGCTCGGCGACGCCACCCGGATCGTCCGCGCGTCCCGGCTCCTGGCCGCCGCCTCCCGCCGCCGCCGGCTCGTCGCCGTCGTCTCGGCGATGGGGGGCGTCACGGACCTCCTCCTCTCGGCCGCGCACGAGGCGGAGAGGGGACGCCTCGGCCCGGCGCGAAAGGCCGTCGCCGCGATCCGCGCGCGCCACGAGGCCGCCGCCGAGGGGATCGCGTCCTCGACCGGGATCCCGGTTGCGTTCGACGCGTCGCCCCTCGCCGAGCTCGAGACCGCCCTCGCCGGGATCTCGCTCCTTCGCGAACGGACCCCGCGCGTCACCGACCTCGTCGCCTCGTTCGGCGAGCGCCTCTCGGCGCCCCTCTTCGCCGCCGCCCTCTCGGCGGCCGGCGTGCCGGCCCGGGCGGTCGACGCGCGAGCCTTCCTCGTCACGGACGAGCGTCACGGCGCGGCGACGTGCGACCGGAAAAAGACCGACCCGAGGGCCCGTCGAACGATCGGCGCCCTCCTCGCTCAGGGCATCGTCCCCGTCGTCACCGGCTTCGTCGGCCGAGCGCCCTCGGGCGAGACGACGACGCTCGGCCGCTCCGGCTCCGACACGACGGCCGCCCTCCTCGGCGCCGCGCTGGGCGCGAAAGAGGTCGTCATCTGGACCGACGTCGACGGCGTCCTCACCGCCGACCCTCGCGTCGTCCCGAAGGCGCGCCTCCTGACGCGCCTCTCCTACCGCGAGGCGGCCGAGATGACCTACTTCGGGGCGAAAGTCCTTCACTTCCCGGCGGTCCTACCGGCCGTCGCCGCGAGGATCCCCCTCGTCATCCGCAACTCCTTCGCCCCGGACGGGCCCGGGACGACGATCTCCGAGAAGGGGGACCCGCGGCCCGGAATCCGCGCCGTCACGGCCGTCTCCGGCCTCTGCCTCCTCTCCCTCGACGGGAAGGGGATGACGGGGATCCCGGGAATCGCGGCGCGGGTCTTCGGCACGACGGCGCGGCTCGGCGTCTCCGTCGTCATGTTCTCCCAGGCCTCCTCCGAGCAGAACATCGCCATCGTCCTCCCGGAGGTCGACCGCGCACGGACGGCGGCGGCCCTGGGGCAGGAGTTCCGGTACGAGAAGCTCGTCGGCTCGATCGACGGCGTGGCGGCAAAGTCGCCCATCGCCGTCGTCGCCGCCGTCGGGGACGGGATGCGCGGCACCGTCGGCATCGCGGCGAAGGTCTTCGCCGCCGTCGCGCGCGCGGGGGTGAACGTGGAAGCGATCGCACAGGGCTCCTCGGAGTGCAACATCTCCTTCGCCGTCGACGAGAAGGACCGCGAGGCCGCCGTGAAGGCGCTCCACGCGGCGGTGGCGCCGTGACGGCGCGCGTCCGCGCGTTCGCCCCGGCGACCGTCGCGAACCTCGGCCCGGGATTCGACGTCCTCGGCGCGGCCGTCGACGGGCCGGGCGACACCGTCACGGCCTGGCGGTCGAAGAAGGCGGGCGTACGGCTCGTCGAGGTCACGGGCGACCAGGGTCGCCTGCCGCTCGACGCCGAGCGGAACACCGCCGCCGTCGCCGCGACGTTCGTCCTCGAGGCCGCGATCGCCGCGAAGCGGGCGACTCCCCGGACCGGCATCGAGCTCTCGCTCGAGAAGGGCCTCCCGCTCTCGAGCGGCCTCGGCTCCTCGGCCGCCTCCGCGGCCGCCGGCGCCAGGGCCGTCGCGCTCCTCCTCGGCGAGACCCGCAAGCGGGTCCTCCTCGAGGCGGTCCTGCGCGGCGAGCACGCCGCCGACGGCTCCTGGCACGGCGACAACGGCTACGCCTCGATCCTCGGCGGCCTCGTCCTCGTCCCCTCGTCGGACCCGGCCGACTTCGTCGCGCCGATCTCCCTCCCCGTCCCGCCCGGCCTTCGCCTCGTCCTCGTCCACCCCCACGCCGAGCTCGAGACGAAGGACGCCCGGCGCGTCCTCCCCCGCGAGGTCCCGCTCTCCGAGGCGACGCGCCAGGCCGCGGCGCTCGGCGCGCTCGTCGACGCCCTCCACCGGGGCGACCTCGCGGCCGCCGGGAGGTGGATGGGGTGCGACAGGATCGCCGAGCCGCGCCGCCGCGCCCTCGTCCCGGGCTGGGACGAGGTGACCGCCGCCATGAGGAAGGCGGGCGCGTTCGGCGTCACCCTCGCGGGCGCGGGACCGACGATCCTCGCCCTCTCGGAGGAGGGGCCGGCCCCCGCGAAGATCGCCAGGGCCGCCGCGAAGGCCTTCCGGGCGATCGGCGTCGAGGCCGACGCGAGCGTCCACGCCGTCTCCCCGCGGGGTGCGCGGGAGGCGTAGGGGACCCTTGCCGGTGACGCCGCCCCTCACCCGCTTCTCCTGCCTCGAATGCGGAGCCTCGCACGGGATCGAGCAGGCCCTCACCGAGTGCCCCGCCTGCGGCGGGCTCCTCGAGGTCCTCCACGACCTCGCCTCGTTCGGCATGTCGGGCCGCGAGTGGCGCGACCTCTTCGACCGCAGGCGCGGCGCGCTGCCGAACGCCGAGACCCCCGCGCACGAGCGAAGCGGCGTCTGGCGCTACCGCGAGCACGTCTTCCCGGCGCTCGCGCCCGCGGAGATCGTCAGCAAGCCCGAGGGCGGAACGAAGCTCTACCGCTGCGTGGAGCTGGGGAAGGAGCTCGGCCTCACGCGCCTTTTCGTCAAGCACGAGGGGGAGAACCCGACCCTCTCCTTCAAGGACCGCGGGATGACCGTCGGCGTCTCGTGGGCGCGCCACCTCGGGAGGACGGACGTCGTCTGCGCGTCGACGGGCGACACCTCGGCCGCCCTCGCCTCCTACGCCGCCGAGGTGCCGGGGATGCGGGCCGTCGTCCTCCTCCCCGAGGCGAAGATCACGGGCGAGCAGCTCTCCCAGGCGCTCCACCACGGCGCGCTCACGCTCGGCCTTTCGACCGACTTCGACGGCTGCATGAGGATCGTCGCCGACCTCGCCCGCACCCGGCCGGTCTACCTCCTCAACTCGAAGAACCCGGTGCGGATCGAGGGGCAGAAGACGATCGGGCAGGAGACGATCCACGACCTCGGCTGGGAGGCGCCCGACTGGTTCGTCGTCCCGGTCGGCAACGCGGGGAACGTCTCGGCGATCGGGAAGGGGATCCGCGAGTGGCTCGACCTCGGCGTCGTCGCGAAGCGCCCGCGCATCGCCGGGGCCCAGGCCGAGGCCGCCGATCCTTTCTACCGGTCCTGGCTCACCGGGTTCTCCGAGCGCGTGACGCGTACCGCCGCCGAGACCGAGGCCTCGGCCATACGGATCGGGGCCCCGGTCTCGCACCCGAAGGCGCAGCGCGAGATCGAGCTGTCGGGCGGGCTCGTCGCCCGCGTCACCGAGGCCGAGCTCCTGGACGCGGCGGCCCTCGCCAACCGGCACGGCCTCGCGATCTGCCCCAACTCCGCCGTGGCCCTCGCCGCCGCCGGAAAGCTCCGGAACGAGGGGGCGATCGGCAGGGACGAGACGGTCGTCGTCGTCGCGACCGCCCACGCCATCAAGTTCTCGGGATCCGCCGTCCGCTACCACGACGGCGGCGCGCGCTTCTCGAACCCGCCCCGGAGCCTTCCCGCCTCGCTCGAGGCGGTGGCCGGGGCACTGGAGACGGAGTAGCGGCTATTCCTTGCGGGTCCGGATGAGCATCAGCGTCGTCGAGCCGACGTCGAACTCCGACCGGTTCTCCAGCTCCGCCTGCGCGATGCGCTTGTCAGAAACGTAGGTCCCGTTCGTCGAGCCGAGGTCCACGAGGAAGACCTTCTCGTCGGAGACCTCGATCGCGGCGTGCTGTCGCGAGCACTCCGGGTCGTTGAGGAGGATGTCTCCCCCCGCGCGCCCGAGCACCATCCGCGGCTTGTCGATCTCGAAGATCCGGCCCGCCTCGGGCCCGGCGATGCAGGCGAGAGAGAGCCTCTCCCAGTCGGGGAGCCGGAGCCGTCGCCCGGCGCCGGCCGCTCCCGGCGCCGCTGCCGGCGGCTTCTCGGACTCCGCTGTTCCGGACCGGGGCGGCGCGGCGGCGGGCGGGGAGGGCTCCGCGGCGGCGGACCGCTTCCGGTGCGACCCCATGACCGTCGTGTCGAGGTTGAAGTCGTCGGCCCCGGGCATGTGCGCCGCGAAGCCGCTCGTCTCCTCGGGCTGGAATCCGGCAGGCGGCGGAGCGGTCATGGCGGGATTGCGGATCTCGAAGATCGTCGCGCACTTCGTGCAGCGGATCCTCTTCGCGGGAGCGCCGGCGAAGCGGCTCTCGTCGTAGTGGTAGCGCGTGCTGCAGGCGTTGCACTGGATGATCAACGCATCTCCCCCGCGGTCATCCCCGGATGAATTCCCGTCCCATTAGACACTCCTGCGCCCCCCGGATCAAGCCGCACGGCACCGGGCGACGAGTTTCGGGAGGATCCGGACCAGGAACTCGGCGTCCTCGCCCCGCGAAGCCCACCCGAAGGAGAAGCGGAGCGTCGAGCGGACCTCCGCCTCCGGCATCCCGCACGCGAGGAGGACCCGGCTCGGAGCCGGCGTCCCCGAGGAGCACGCCGAACCGGACGAGGCGGCGACTCCCTCGAGGTCGAGGGCCGCCAGGAGCGTCTCGCCATCGACGCCCGGGAACGTCACGGAGCTGGCCGTCGGGAGGCGCTCGCCGCATCCTCTCCCTTTTCCGTTGATCCTCGCGCCCGGAACGGTCTCGAGGACTCCCGCCTCGAAGGCGTCGCGAAGCGCGCCGATCCGGCTCGCGTCCCTCTCCATCGCCGAGACGGCGGCCCTCAGCGCCGCCCCCAGCCCCACGATCGCCGGGACGTTCTCCGTCCCCCCCCGGCGCCCTCGCTCCTGCCCCCCGCCGGTGAAGAGGGGCGCGAGACGAGTCCCCTTTCCGACCCAGAGGACCCCGGCGCCCTTCGGCCCGCCGAGCTTGTGGCCCGTGAACGAGACGAGGTCCGCGCCGAGCGCGGCGGGCCGGACCGGGACCTTCCCCACGGCCTGGACCGCGTCGGTGTGGAAGAGGGCCCCGGCGACGCGTGCCGCGCGCGCGGCCTCGGGGAGCCTCGCGTTGACGACGCCCGTCTCGTTGTTCGCGAGGATGAGCGAGACGAGCGCGGCCCCGCCGTCGAGCGCGGCGGCGAAGCTCTCTTCCCGGGGGAGGCCCCTGCCGTCGACCGGCAGCTCGACGGGCTCGAAACCCTCGGGAGCCAGCGACCGCGCCGCTTCCCTCACGGCCGCGTGCTCGGCGGCCGAGAAGACGACCCGCGTCCGCTCCGGATTCCGCACGCGCGCGGCCCGCGCTCCGCCGAGGACGGCGAGGGCATCCGACTCGGTCCCGCCCGACGTGAAGACGACCTCCTCCGGCGACGCGCCGAGGGCCGCCGCCACGTCGCCCCTTGCCGCCTCCACCGCCTCGCGCGCCGCTCGCCCCGGGCCGTGGATCGAGGAGGGGTTCGCGGCGAGGCCCTGGAGCCAGGGAAGCATCGCCTCGAGCGCCTCCGGCCTGAGCGGGGTCGTCGCGTGGTAGTCGGCGTAGACGCGCCGGGGCGAGGACATCGGTCCGATTCTAGGGAGGGCCGGGCTCGCCTCGCGTGGCGGGGCTCACGAACCCGGGCGGGCGCCCGCCGTACACTCTCCTTGCGGTCCCCTTCTTGCTACGGGAGGAAGCGGGGTGCCAAGGAGGAACCGGGATGCTCCGGACCAAGGCTCGATGGCTTGCAATCGTGGCTTCCGCGCTTGTGGCCACCGGCGCGCCGGCTCAGCCGCCTCCCGCCGCGGCACCTCCGGTTCCGGGAGCGTCCGCGGCCGCGTCGCCCTCGCCCACCTCGACGCCCACCCCCGCCGACCCGACGAAGGGCGTCGACGTCACGGGAGAGGTGCCTGACCCCACGCAGGCGCTCCGGGCCGAGGCCATGACCCTCTTCGGCCGGCTCGACGACGACCGTTCCTCGGTCTGGGTCGCCTCCGGGGGGGGACCGGACGCGCGCCGGATCGTCTCCTGCCCCAACCTCTTCTCCCGGATCGAGGTCTGGACCTACCTCTCTCACCGTCTCCTCGGCGCGAACGCCCGCCTGCTTTTCTTTCCCGAGCCGGGAACCGGCATCTCCCGCTACTGGACCGTCATCGACGGCGAGACCGTCCTCCTCGCGGCGAGCACGCAGGCCGACAGGCCGCTCGACGCTCTCCCCGACGGCGCTTTCGGCTGCGCGGACACGGGGCTCGTCCAGGCCGCCTACCGGTCGATCACCGCCCGGCAGGGGGACACCGCCGGGGGCCTCAGGGAGCGTGCCGCCCTCGCCGTGCCGGTCTCCGGGCCGACCGCTTCGGCCCCCGGCGGCTCCCCGGCGCCCCTCGTCCTCGGCGCGAAGAAGCTCTCGGGCCGCGAGCGCAGGCAGGCCCTCGAAGCCCTTCCCGACCGCTACCGGCAGTTTCTCTCCGACGTGGAGCCGATCCTCACCGACCTCGAGGAGGGGACGTTCCTGCGGCTCGCCTCCGACTACCAGCGGGACAGGTTCATCGAGGAGTTCTGGAAGCGGCGCTCGGTCGACTCCGACGGCCAGCGCGTCGCCTTCCGGGAGATCTACGAGATGAGGCTCCAGATCGTCAAGGAGCGGTTCCGCAACATCAACACCGACCAGGGGAGGGTCTACCTCATCAACGGCCCGCCCGACGGCTTCCGGCGGATCGACTGCCAGAACATCTACAACCCGCTGGAGATCTGGTACTACGAGCGGCTCGAGTCGCTCCGGATGAGCAAGGTCACGCTCCTCTTCTACCAGCCCTTCGGGACGGGAGACTTCCGCCTCTGGACTCCTCTCGAGGGCGCGCAGGCGCTCTACGTCGGAGGGATCGCCGGCCTCACGGGGATCGGCACCGGGCGAACGGTCGACATCACGCGCTGCCCGGAGTGGCGCGAGATCAACGGCGCCATGGGAGCGGCCGCGAGCATCTTCGGGACGATGGGCGCACAGAAGATGATCGACGAGCTCAAGGAGGGGGAGAAGCCCGACGTCGAGGGGGTCGACAAGATCCTCCTGATGACGACGGACCTCGACCCGTCCGCGGCCCGGCTCCCGGTCCAGCGCGTCCTGCGCTTCCCGGAGATGGTCGCGAGCAAGATCCGGATGGAGATCTCCGTCCTCCTCGAGCGCAACACGCTCGGGACCAAGCAGCTCGGCGAGGAGACCTTCTACGACCTCGACGTCGTCGGCGAGATCGTCAAGGGGGGGCGGCTCGTCGACAACTTCCGCTACCGTTTCGACTTCCCCGCCTCCACCGTCAAAGGGGCCTTCCTGCCCGTGAACATCGAGCGCTACCTCTTCCCCGGCGAGTACCGGCTGAAGGTGAAGATCGCCGACTCGAACCGCAACGCCGCCGCCCTCGTCGACGAGAAGATCGTCGTCCCCGAGTCGCCCGACCAGAACCTCACGCCGGAGGAGAAGGCGGCCCGGGACGCGGCCCGCGACGCGGTCGCGCGGCTCGTGTCGGCGCCGAACGAACGGGGGGCCCTCACTCTCCAGCCGCTCGGGAGGGAGTTCGCCACGGGCGTCGTGAGATTCGAGACTCGCGCCAGCTCCGACGACATCGCCTACGCCGAGTTCTTCCTCGACGGGCGCAAGGCCGTCACCGTCCGCCGCCCCCCCTTCGACGCCAACCTGGACCTGGGAGAGCTGCCCCGCAAGCGGACGGTCCGGGTCGCCGGCTACGCGAAGGACGGCAGGCTCCTCGCCGAGGACGAGCTCGTCCTGAACGAGGGGCGCGAGGCCTTCCGGGTGCAGATCACCGCCCCGGAGAAGGGGGCGAACGTCTCCGGTCTCGTGAGGGTCGTCGCCGACCTCGCCCTGCCCGAGACGAAGAGGCTCCTGAAGGTCGAGTTCTTCGTGAACGAGACGCCCGCCGCCACGCTCTTCCAGCCCCCCTTCCAGCAGGTCGTAGAGGTCCCCCGCCAGGCCGAGATCGGGTTCCTGCGCGTCGTGGCGACGCTCGAGGACGGGAGCGTCTCAGAGGACGTGAGGTACATCAACGCCCCGAAGTACCTCTCGGAGGTCGACGTCCAGGCCGTCGAGCTCTACACCTCGGTCTTCGACAAGGGGCGCCCCGTCACGGGCCTCTCGAAGTCCAGCTTCCGCGTTCTCGAGGACGGGGAGGAGCGGGAGATCGAGGGCTTCGAGGTCGTCACGAACCTCCCGCTCTCCCTCGGCATCGGCGTCGACACGTCGGGCTCGATGGAGGAGACCCTGCCCGAGGCGCAGAAGGCCGCGAACGACTTTCTCCGGAGCGTCATGACGCCCCGCGACCGCAGCTTCCTCGTCACCTTCGACAACGAGCCGCAGCTCGTCTCCGGATTCACGACCGATCGCGACCGGCTGGCCCAGGCCCTCGCCGGCCTCCGGGCCCAGGGTTCGACCTCCCTCTGGGACGCGGTCGTCTACGGCCTCTACCAGTACCAGGGGACGAAGGGGCGCAAGGCCTACGTCCTCCTGACCGACGGCGCCGATCGCGCCTCGAAGTTCACGTTCGAGGCCGCTCTCGACTACGCGAGGAAGACCGGCGTCGCCATCTACTTCATCGCCCTGAAGATCCGCGCCTCGCAGCTGGACGTGAAGGCGAAGATGAACAGGATGTCGCGAGAGACGGGGGGCGCCGTCTACTACGTCGACTCCGCGCGGGCGCTCGCGGGGGTCTACAAGGAGATCGACGAGGAGCTCCGGAGCCAGTACCTCCTCACCTACACGCCGCCCGTGAAGAAGAGCGCGGCCTGGCGGAAGGTCGAGGTGAAGGTGACGCCCTCGAACCTGCAGGCCCGGACCATCAGCGGCTACTACCCGTAGGCTCCGCCTCCGTGCACCGCCCCGCGATCCTCCTCGCCTCCTCCTCCCCGCGCCGCCTCGACCTCCTCCGCGCCCTGGGGCTCGAGCCCGAGGTGCGGCCCGCCGACGTCGACGAGTCGCTCCTGCCCGGGGAGGACCCTCACGACGCCGCCGAGCGTCTCGCGCGGGCGAAGGCCGCCGTCGTCGCGCCCGGCGCGCCGGCGGGGGCCGTGGTCCTGGCCGCCGACACGATCGTCGTCCTCGACGGCAGGGCCCTCGGCAAGCCCCGCGACGACGACGACGCCCGGAGGATGCTCCGCGCCCTCCGCGGCCGGGCGCACGACGTCGTCACCGGCGTCGCCCTCGTGCGCGACGGCCGTCTCGTCTCCGGCCGCGAGACGACCGAGGTCGTCTTCGCGCCGATGACCGACGAGGAGGTCGACGCCTACGTCGCCTCCGGCGAGCCGGCCGACAAGGCGGGCGCCTACGCCCTCCAGGGCCTCGGCGGCCTCTACGTCGAGAGCATCCGCGGGACCCCCTCCAACGTCATCGGCCTCCCCCTGCGCCTCGTCCGGAGCCTGGGGTCAGGTCTTGATTTTCTACTTTAGGGAACCCGGCGCCGCGCCGCCCTGACGGGCCGAGACGCGGGCGGCCTGGAGGACCGAGGCGAAGACGATGTCCTCCTCGTGGGTGGCGCCGCCGACCCTCACCCGGACCGGGACCCGCACCGGCCCCCCGCCTTCGCGCCACGGGCGGAAGACCAGGTCGAGCTGGCGGACCTTCTGCTCGCACGCGACGGCGTCCGCCTCGAACAGGAGGACGAGGAGCTCGTCGTCCTCCCACCGGAAGAGGTGGTCGGTCTCGCGGACGTTCCGCTGGAGGGCCTTGGCCGCCTCCCCGAGGACGGCAATGGCGGTCTCCTCTCCTTCGTCCGCGACCTCGGCCCAGTTGACGATGACGACGGACACGACCGAGAGGGCGATTCCGTGGCGCCTCGACCGCTCCAGCTCGCGCGCGATGACGTCGTCGAAGTACTCGCGGACGTACAGTCCCGTCACGGCATCGCGGATTCCCGTGTCTGGTGCCATCGAAACTCGATCTTATCAGCGGAGGACGAGCCGCTCCCCCCGGGGGAGGACGGCCCGGCGCCGCATCGCGGACCCCTTCGCCTCCATCACCCGGCGCCCCTTCGGGGCGACCCGGAGTCAGCGGTAGCGGACCTCGGCAGGCGACGTCGGCCTCTCCGTCCCCCTTGACTCCAGCGTCGTCCGGTCGCGCCCCGCCGCCTTGCTGGCATAGAGAGCCTCGTCCGCCCTCCGGACGAGGCCGGGGAGGTCGGCCCTCTCGAACGCCCCGTGGTGGAGCGCCAGGCCCGCCGAGACCGTGACGGCCTCCGGGACGTTCGGGACCTCGACCCTGGCCACCGCCGCCCGGACCCTTTCCACCGCGGCGAGCGCCGCCTCTGCATCCACGTCGACGAGGACCAGGACGATCTCTTCACCGCCGTAGCGCCCGGCCAGGTCGATCCCGCGAACCGCCCCGGCCACGGCCCGTCCGGCGAGCGCGAGGACCCGGTCGCCCGCCTGGTGCCCGTAGCGGTCGTTGAAACGCTTGAAGCGGTCGATGTCGAGCAGCGCGAGGGCGAGCGAGCTCCCGCCGCGCTCGGCGCGGGCCAGCTCGCGACGCGCCCTCTCCAGGAACGTCGCCCGGTTCGCGAGGCCCGTCAGGGCATCGGTCGTCGCCCTCTCGAGGAGGCGGCGACCCTGGTCGGCGACCGCCACGAGGAGGATGGCCGTGAAGAGGAGGAACGCGGGTCCGAGGAGCGGCGGCAGCGAGACGCCGGGGAGCAGCACGCCGCGCGAGGCGGCCGCGTCGAAGAGGGCGGCCAGGAGCAGAGCGGCGGTGGCCGCGAAGAGGAGCGCCCCGTCGGGCCGGCGGAGCCTCGCGAGGTCCACGAGCGCGGCCGTGCCGAGAAGGACGAGCGAGACGGCCCCGACCCACGCCGAGGCCTGCTCCGTCGACCGGAGCGCGAGCGCCAGGACGAGCCCGGCGACAGGAAGGACGAGGAGGGTCACCCGGGCCGGGGATCGGGGCAGGTCGAGGAGACGGAGGAGGAGCAGGTAGGCGAGGGGGGGAAGGAGGAGCCCGAGGGTCGTCGCGAGGCCTCGCGCCGCGCCCGCGAAGACGGGCAGACCGAGCAGGAGGTACGTCGAGAGGCCGGCCGCGAGGAGAGCGTAGAGGAGGAGGTCGTCCCGGCTCCGGTCCCGTGCGAAGAAGAGGAGCGCGACGAGCCCGAGCGTCGCGATCGCGACGGCCGAGGCGGCCGGCACGAGGAAGGCCGGCACCAGCTCCGTCGCGCCGGGCGGGGGAAGCGGGGCGTCGACGAGAGCCGGCCCCCCGTCCGGGCCGGCCGCCAGGAGGACGAAAGCAGCGAACAACGGCCCGATCATAGGCGCGACCGCAGGTCGCCGGCCGGGGCCGCCGCGTCAGGCTTTCTTCGGGCTCTCCTCCCGCTTCTTTGCGAGGCTGGCGGCCGTCATCGTCGCGCAGTAGCTCCCGAGCTCCTGCAGCATCAGGCACTCCTCGCTGCCGCAGACGGGGCACTCCGTGCAGACGGTGGCCGGCGCCTCCACGAGGGTTCTGGCTTCGCGGGCGGAGGTCCGTGGATCGGCGTTCATCTCTCGCTCCTCGGGCGCCCCCCCGCGGGGGAGGCGCCCTGACCGGCACCAGTTTACTGCATCGCAGCATGCCGTCCCGCGCCTCCGCTCGATCGCCCGCCGCGGCCGGCGTACGATCGGGGCGTGTCCCTGTTCGAAGGCCGGACGGGCGGCGACGCCCGACTCAAGGAGATCGTCGAGGAATGCCGCCGGCGCCTTCGGGAAGACCCCGCCGACGCCGCCGCGCTCCTGCGTCTGGCCGACGCCCTCGCGACGGGGGGCTCTCGCCGCGAGGCCGTCCAGGCGCTGAACCGGGCCGGTCCCAGGCTCCAGAAGGCCGGCAGGCTCGTCGAGGCGATCGCCGTCTACAAGAAGGTCCAGGAGCTCGACCCGGCCGCCGAGGTCACGTCCAGCTTCCTGTCGCGGATCGAGCTGGAGAAGATCCTGGACGCGTCGGCGAAGGCAGCTCCGGCCACGCAGGGAGGGCCCCCGCCTCCCGGGCTCGCCGAGCGGAAGAGGAAGTCCGAGAGGGTCCAGGCTCTCCGCGGGGAGATTCCCCTCCTGAAGGACGTCCCTCCGTTCCTCTTCGAGCTCTTCCTCGAGAAGATCCATCTCAGGTCGCTCGTGCCCGGACAGGCCCTCTTCGCGGAGGGCGACGCAGGGAGCTCGATCTTCTTCGTCGCCTCGGGCGAGCTCCTCGTCTCCGCCAGGGGCGACGCCGGCGAGCCGGTCCTCCTCGGACTCCTCGGCCCGGGGGACGTCGCCGGAGAGATCTCCTTCCTCAGCGGCGTCCCGCGCACCGCCACGGTGACGGCGCGGACGCCGTCCGACCTCCTCGAGCTCGACCGCAACGCCATCGCTCCGCTCGTGAAGAAGCACCGCCACGTGGCCGGAGCCCTCTCTCGCCTCTTCGCCGAGCGCGTCCTCGACGGCGTCCTGGCGCGTTCGCGCCTCTTCGGGGTCCTTCCCCGCTCCGATCGCGACGCACTCGCCAGGCGGCTCCGGCCGGTCGCGGCGAAACCGGGCGACGTCCTCGTCCGCGAAGGGGCGGCCGACGCCGGCCTGTACCTCGTCCGGCGAGGCGCTGTCCGCGTCACCGTCCGCCGCGGCGGGCGCGACGTGGCCCTCGCCCTCCTGACGCCCCACGAGATGTTCGGCGACCTCGCCACGGTGAGGTCCGGTCCCCGGACCGCGAGCGTCGCCGCCGTGACGGAGACCGAGCTCCTCTGGCTTTCCGGCCCCGACCTCCTCGCCCTCCTCGCCCAGCGTCCCACCCTCGCCGCGGCCCTCCGCGAGATCCAGGTCGAGCGGCTGGCGAGGAACGCGGAGAAGCTGGGGAGCGCGGAGTGACGGTTCGCAGCCCGGTGCGCCGAGCTCACGTCGGCGAGCGTCGCGGGCGCCGATCGGCATAGAATCGCTTCGAGCCACCCACCGGTTCGGAGGTGACGGCATGAGCGCGCCGCACCACACCGAGACATCCCGAGCGCCCGCGAACGGGCCGGCCGGGGTGTGCCCCGTCCGGCCGGAAAGGGGGGTCCCATGCCCGTCCGCAAGCTGAAGGAGTTCCTCGACCAGAACGGCGTCCGCTGGGTCTCGATCGTCCACTCCCCGGCCTACACGGCGCAGGAGATCGCCGCGTCCGCCCACATCAAGGGACGGGAGCTCGCGAAGACCGTCATGGTGAAGGTCGACGGCAAGCCGGTCATGGTCGTTCTGCCCGCCTCTCAGCGCGTCGACTTCCAGGTCCTGCGCGAGGTCACCGGCGGCGAGAGCGTCGTCCTCTCGAGCGAGGCGGAGTTCCGGGAGCTCTTCCCCGACTGCGAGGCGGGGGCGATGCCCCCCTTCGGGAACCTCTACGGCATGGACGTCTACGTCGCGCCGAAGCTGGCCGAGGACGCCGAGATCGCCTTCAACGCGGGGTCGCACACCGAGCTGATGAAGCTCCGCTACGAGGACTTCGAGAGGCTCGTCAAGCCGAAGGTGGCGGCCTTCGTCCAGTCGTAGCAACCCTGACGGACCCGGGAGCGGACGGCTTCCGGGTCCCTCCCCGTCCGCTCGGGGCGGTCAGGCCGCCCCGTTCCCGGACCTTCCTTCCAGCCGCTTCATCGCGTGGACGAGGTCGTCGTGAGCGCCGACGAGGAGGAGGGTGTCGCCCGCCTCGATCGTCAGGTCCCGGGGAGGCGGCGCCAGCGGCGCGCCGTCGCGCAGGAGGGCCGGGACGGCGACGTGGACCGCCTCGAGGTCCAGCTCGCCGAGCGTCTTTCCGGCCGCCGCCATCTCCGGGAGGACGAGCACCAGCTCGGAGGTCCCCGCGGCCATGAGCGCAGAAAGGCGGCGCCCCGTCTCGGGCCGCGCCAGAGGGTCGCGCAGCCTCCGGTAGGCCTCGTCTCTGAGGATGCGGATCTGCGTCGCGACGAGGTTCCCCGGGACGTGGAAGGACCGCAGGAGCCGCGCCACGATCTCGATCGACGTCTCGAACTCCTCCGGGATCACCTCGTCGGCGCCGACGCGCCGCAGCTCGTCGACCTCCCGGATGTACCGCGTCCTCACGATCGTCTTCACCCCGGTGTTCCGGGAACGGGCCATCCGGACGATCTTCCGGCTCGCGGCCGGGTCGGGAACGGTGACGACGAGCGCCCGGGCCCGCGCGATCCCGGCGATCTCGAGCGCAGCCGGCGAGGTCGCGTCGGCGAGGAGCACCTCCACTCCCGCCGCCCGGGCGCGCGAGACGCGGTCCGCCTCGGCGTCGAGGACGACGTACGGGATCCCGATCTCGCCGAGCACCCGCGCCACGTTGCTGCCGTTCAACCCGTAGCCGACGACGACGACGTGGCCCGAGCGGAGGACCGAGGCGTTCGGCGCATCGGCCCCCTCGAGGCGCTCCGGGAAGAGGCCGACGAGACGCGCCCCCGCCGCGACGAGGAGCGGCGCCGAGAGCATCGTGAGGACCGAGACGGCGACGAAGAGCTGCTGCGGCCCCTCCCGGAGGAGACCGTAGCCGAGCCCCGCGAGCGCGAGGACGAAGGAGAACTCCCCGACCGTCGCGAGCGAGAAGGCGGCGCGGATGGCGACGCGCGGCACGGCGCGGGCCGCCCGGAGCGCCGGGTAGGCCGTGACGACCTTCAGCAGGACGACGGCGAGGACGACGCCCAGGACGAGGAGCGGACGCGACAGGACGAACCCCGGGTCGAGGAGCATCCCGATCGAGACGAAGAAGAGGCTCGTCAGGATGTCGCGGAACGGCGCGAACGTCGCGCTCACGTCGGCCATCGACTCGCTCTCGGCCACGACGATCCCGGCCGCGAACGCGCCCATCGCGGCAGAGACCCCGGCCTCGACCGCGATCGCGACCATCCCGAGAATCACGACGACCACCCCGGCCGTGAACGTCTCCCGGCCGGCGACCCGGACGAGCCGGTCGAGGAGCGGCGGGACGACGAAGCGCGCCACGACGACGAGGACCGCGACGCTCGCGGCGGCGAGGCCGACACGGCCGAGGACGGAGAGGAGCGACGGCGCCCCTCCCGCCTGCGTGCCGCCGGCGAGCGCCGGGAGGAGGAGGATGAGCGGGATCACGCCGAGGTCCTGGAAGAGCGACGTCCCGAGGAACTGGCGGGCGAACGGGGCGTCGATCTCGTCCCGCGCGGAGAGGACCGGCAGGACGACCGCGGTCGAGGAGCCCGCGACGAGGAGGCCGCCGAAGATCGCCGGGCGGAGCTCCTGGCCGAGGAGGAGGAGGACCCCCGCGGTGGCCAGGACGGCGAGCGTCATCTGGAGGGCGCCGCTCACGACGGCGGTCCTCCCGAGCTCCTTCAGCCGGGGGAGCGAGAAGCCGAGGCCGACGTAGAAGAGGATCAGGACGACGCCGAGCTCGGCGATCTTCCGGACCTGGTCGGGGTCGCCGACGAGCCCGAGCGCGTACGGCCCGATCAGGATCCCCGTGAAGAGGAACGCCACGATCGTCGGCACGCGCAGCTTCTGGAAGACGAACAGGACCGGCAGCGACGCGGCGAGGACGATGACGAGGTCGCGAAGGAACGGGCTCTCTCCCACCGCCTAGAACCTCACCGCCGCGCCGAGGACGGCGCGCGCCGTCGTCTCCTCGAAGCGCTGGTACGTCGACGAGCCGGGAGGGACGACGGTATCGGTTTCGACCCGCTCGCCGGAGAGCGACACCGAGACCCGCGCGGACGCGAACCAGACGGCGCGCGCCCCGAAGGCGCGCGTCGTCCCCTCGCTCGAAGGCCTCTCCCGGCCCGGCGAGCCCGAGTCGACGTCCGAGGTCGCATACGAAAACCCCGTCGACAGGCCGAGTCGCCGCGTCGCGAACCACGTCGCCTCGAGGGTGGCGTGGCGCCCGTCCGCGGTCCCCTTCGAGAACGGCCCGGAGATCGCGGTCTCGAGGTCCGAGGATGAGGTCGAGCGGACCCAGGTCCCCGAGACGTCCACGACGAGCCGCCGCTCGAGGAAGAGGAAGCGGGCGGCGATCGTCCCGGACCGGGCGATCCCGTCCGTCGTCAGCGTCGAGAAGAAGGGCTGGGCGCTCCCGGTGAAGGCGCTCGCGTCGTCGCGCGTGCGGTCCGACTCCCCGTAACGCCCGGTCGCGCTCACCTCGTGCTCGCCGAGGCGAACGGCCACGCCGAGCGTCCCGGTCGCGGAGGAGCCGCGCGTCCCGCTCGTCGAGACGTCGGCCCGCCCCGAGGGGCTCTCCACCGAGATCGACGCGGCGGTCTCCCGCTCGTTCACGTAGTCGAGGCCCCCGCGCAGCGAGAGGCTCCGGCCGAGGAACCACTCGGCGGCGAGGCCGCCGTCCCGGATCGTCCCGTCGCCCGCGAAGGAGACCTCGAGCGACGAGGCCTGGCCTGCGAAGCTCCCGAGGGAGTCGCGGCTCGCGCCGGTCAGGGCGAACCGCGCGGAGAGGCTCGACGCCCGGGAGACGAACGGAAGGAGGGCCAGCGGCGTCCGGCCGTCGTCGGCGACGGGAGAGAGCCAGCGCGTCGCGGCGATCTCGACCGTATGGGCCCGCCCGTCCGCCGAGTACTCATAGGCTGCCGACGGCGTCCCGTCGAGGACGACGAGCGGCCTGTCCGTTCCGCTCCCCTCGTACCCGAAGCCGAGAGAGAGCTCCGTCGCGAACGGAGGCTCGCCGGCGGCCGGCACGGCCGGGAGAAGGAGGACGAGCGCCAGAAGGGCCCCGCTGCGATACGGCATCTCCCCGGAGGTTAGCCGATGCGCAGCCTCCCGGCGCCTGCCGGGAAAAGGACGGCCTCAGCGCAACAGAGCCGAGGGGTCGATCTCGACGTGGAAGAGGTCGGGAACGTGGGTCCAGCGGGAGAGGGCGTCCGCCGAGGCGGACGAGGTCGTCCGCAGGAGCGCGCCGAGGGCGGCCTTCACGTCGTCCGTGATCGGCGTCTTCGAGACGACCTCCACGGTCACCTCCGTCGCCGGGTAACGCCTCGGCCCCCCTTCGGCGAGGACGTGGTCGGTCATGAGCGGGTTCGGGTCGAGGACCTTGACCCCCGGGAAGCCGAGGCTCTCGAACGTTTCCTCCCAGAGCGGCCGGGCGTAGCCGAAGTGGGTGCAGTTGAGGCTGACGACGAGCGGGCCCTTTTTCCCGGAGAGCTTCCCGATCGCCTCCTCTACGAAGCCGCGGAGCCGGTCCCGCGTCTCCTCCGAGTGCGCCCCCCGCTCGATGGCGCCGGTGAGGCGCGGGCAGGCCTGGCCGACGATCCTCCCGTCCGGCACCCCCGCCTCGACGAGGAGCCTGCGGTGCGCTCCCGAGTCGATCGTCCCCTTCGTCGCGAAGATCACCGCGGCGGCCTCCGGCTCCTCCCGCAGCGCCTTCTCGACGAGCTTCGCCCCCATGGGGACGATGCTGACGGTCTCCGTCGCCCCCCGCCTCGCGTGCTCCGTCTTCCCGTAGAAGACCGAGAGCGTGTTGCAGGCGACGAGGATCAGGTCGGGCCGGTACCGGCTCTCCATCGCCGCGAGGGCGGCGTCGAAGACGCGCACCTTGTCGGCCTCGTCCCTCAGGTCGTTGTAGCCGATCGCGTCGTCGAGGAGGGCGTTCACGAAAACGACCCGCGCCGAGCGGGCGATCCCGCTCGCCGGGAGCCGCGACGCGAGGTCGGCGACGACGGAGAGGCCGCCGAGGCCCGAATCGGTGACGACGATCGTGACCTCGGGCTTCTGGGCGGCGGCCGCCGCGAACGTCTCCGCCTTGCGTGCGCCCGTGGCGCAGCCGGTGTGGGTCAGGACGGCCAGGACGGTCAGCGCTATCGCCGCGACGAATCTCCGGGACTCTTCCATACGGGTCTCCTGCAATTCCGATCCGGCTCAGACGCCGAACTGCGAGAGGTGGTGGTCGAGGTGGCGCGCGTTCAGGGCGGCCCACTCCCTCGCGTCGAGCGGCCCGAGGAGCGGGCTCGCGCCCCAGGTGACATCCCCCGGACTCTCGAAGCGCTTCACGTATCTGACGAGCGTCTCGCGGTCGGTCTCGAAGGCTCCCGGCGCCGTCGAGAAGAAGCCGGGCGGCGCCTTGACCCTTCCCTTCGGCCACGGGATTGGCGACCAGATGACGAGCCAACGGCCGAGCGGGTTCTTCAGGGGACTCCGCACCGGCTCCGGCCGCAGCTCGCCGAAGGCGATCTTCAGCCCGTCGAGGGCGTGGCAGACCATCCGGCCGGCCGTGAGCGTCCCGAACCGGGGCATCGCGTCGGGGCCGAGGGCCCGGATTCTCGCGACGAAAACGTCGCGGGTCGCGGCGTCCAGCAGGGAAGGCGGCATGCCAGGATCCTACGACGGCGCCGACGAGGGCCGCGCACGCCTCCCGAGCCCCGCGGCCACGCAAACGGCGAGGCCGAGGAGGGCCGAGACGAGCGCCACGACACCCCCCCAGCCCGCGCGCGCGAAGACGACGCCGCCGAGCGTCCCGACGACGCTCGACCCCGCGTAGTAGGCGAGGAGGTAGTGCGCCGAGGCGGCGGCCCTCTCCGCGCCGCCCCGGTGCCCGACGCCCGTCGAGGCGACCGCGTGGGCGGCGAAGAAGCCGAGGGTGGAGAGCGCGAGACCGAGGAGCTTGCCGGGGAGCGGGACGAGGAGCGTCGCGACGGCCCCGGCGAGCTGCAGGGCGGCCCCGGCCATCAGGACCCGAGGCCGGCCGACGCGGTCCGATACGCGCCCGGCGAGCGGGGACGTGAAGATGCCGACCGTGTAGAGGAGGAAGACCCACGAGACCGCCGACGGAGGGAGCCGCCACGGAGGCCCCTCGAGCGAGAACGCGAGGTAGTTGTAGACCGTGACGAAGCTCCCCATGACGAGGAAGGCCATCGCGTAGAGGCCGAGGAGCACCGGGTCCCGCCCGCTCGCGGCGAGCCCGCGGAGGACCGCGTCCCGCCGGAACGGGCGCGGCCGGAAGCGGCGCGAGGGCGGGACGTTCCTCGCGAACCAGGCGGCGAGGGCGAGGTCGAGGAGGGCGAGGCCCCAGAGCCCTCCCTTCCAACCGAGGTGCGCCGAGAGGAGGCCGACGAGGAGGCGGCCGACCATCCCGCCCACGGCGTTCCCGGCGATGAAGAGACCCATCGCGGCCCCGGCCCGTTTCGGCTCGACCTCTTCGGCGAGGTAGGCCATCGCGACGGCCGGCACGCCCGCGAGGGCGAGCCCCTGGACGGCGCGGAGGGCGACGAGGACGGGAAACGTCGGCGCGAAGGGGACGAGGAGGCCGAGGAGCGCGGCCGCGACGATCGCGACCCGGAGGACTCCGACCCGCCCCTTCGCGTCGGAGAGGGGCGCGGCCAGGAGCATCCCGAGCGCGAGGGCGAACGTCGCCGCCGAGAGCGAGAGGCTCGCCTCGGCCGGGGAGAGGCCGAAGGTCCCGGCGATGAGGGGCAGGACTGGCTGCGTCTCGTAGAGGAGCGAGAAGGTGACGAAGCCCGCGGCGAAGAGCTCGCGTCCCGTCGCCGCGGGAGGCGCGCCCGCGGGCTCTCCGGCTCGGCTCACGGGTCCGGCCGGCCCCTCGTCACGCGATCGCGGCCATCGTCCGGGCGACGATCTCGCCCGCTTCCAGAACGTCCGCGTCGTCCAGGTCGAGGTGGGTGACGAAGCGGATCTTCCAGGGCGACTCGGCGAGGCAGAGCGCCCCCGCCTCGGAGAAAAGCGTCGCGACCTCGGCGGCGCGCCGGCCCGAGGGGCGGGTGGAGACGAAGACCATGTTCGTCTCCACCGTCCGGAGGTCGACCGAGAGGCCCGGTACCGTCGCGAGCCGCTCGGCGAGGGCGTGGGCGCGGCGGTGGTCCTCGGCGAGGCGCGAGACGTTGTTCTTCAGGGCGAAGAGCCCCCCCGCGGCGAGGATTCCGGCCTGCCGCATTCCGCCGCCGAGCAGCTTGCGTGCCCGGCGCGCCCGCTTCACGAAGTCGGCCGGGCCGACGAGGACCGACCCGACGGGCGCGCCGAGCCCCTTCGAGAGACAGACGCTGACCGAGTCGAACGGCGCGGCGATCTCCGCGAGGGAGCAGACGCTCGCGACCGCGGCGTTCGCGACCCGCGCCCCGTCGAGGTGGAGGGCGAGGCCGTGGCGGTCGCAGAAGAGACGTACGGCCAGGACGCCCCGCGGGTCGAGGACTCGACCTCCGCAGTGGTTGTGGGTGTTCTCGAGCGAGACGACCCGCGTCCGCGCGTTGTGCGGGTCCTCCCCCGAGTGGACGAACTCCTCCATCCTCTCCGGGTCGAGCATCCCGTCCTCCGAGGAGAAGGACCGGGTCTGCAGCGAGCCCAGCACCGCCGCCCCCGCCTGCTCGTAGAGGAGGATGTGCGAGCGCTCGTGGAGGAAGACCTCGTCACCCCGCTCGGTCCACGCGAGGAGCGCCGCCTGGTTCGACATCGTCCCGGACGGGAGGAAGAGCCCCGCGGCCTTTCCGAAGAGCCCCGCCGCGGTCTCCTCGAGCTCGTTCACCGTCGGGTCGTCGCCGAAGACGTCGTCCCCGACCACCGCCTCCGCCATCGCCACCCGCATCTCGGGCGACGGCCTCGTCACCGTGTCGCTCCTGAGGTCGATCGCGCGCATGGCCTGCTCCTCCGGGAGGAACGGTAGCACCGGTGCGCGGGGACGGCGGGTCACTCCGTCGCCGGCATCGGCAGGAGCGTGATGACCGAGAAGTGGGCCCTCTGGTCGTCGTGGAGGACGGCGAACCGGCCGACGTGCGGGATGTCCATCGGCGGCACCGTCGCGCCCCCTCCCAGCTCCGCAGCTTTCGCCGCGGCGGCGTCGCAGTCGCGGACCTGGAAGTAGGGCATGAGGTGCCCCGGCACGTCGCCCCACCACTTCCCCTTCATCGGCAGGATCCCGCCGATGGGCTGCCCGTCGCGGTAGATCTCGAGGTAGCCGGCCGGGCCGCCCCCCTCGGAGGGCTTCACCGTCCAGCCGAAGAGGCCGCAGTAGAACCTCTCGGCCTCCTTCTCGTCGGGCGTCACGATCTCGGTCCAGCAGAGGGTGGCGTCCTCGCCCACGAGCCGCGCGCCGAGGTGCCCCCGCGCTTCCCACAGGGCGAAAACGAGGCCGGCCGGGTCGCGGACGACGGCCATCCGGCCGATTCCCATGACGTCGAAGGGGCCGAAGAGGACGGCCCCTCCCAGCTCCGCCGCCCTCGTGGCGGACGCGTCGGCCGAGCCGGTGGAGATGTACGAGAGGAAGTACGACGGGATCCCCTCTCCTTTCTCCTTCTCGCTCAGCGTGCGGAGGGCGGCGACGTCCTTCCCGCGCAGCTGGAGGAACGTGTAGGTCCCGCCGGACGAGGGGGCGTCGACGGGAGTCCAGCCGAAGAGGCCGGAGTAGAACGCCTTCGCCTTCGCGGAGTCGGGGGTCGCCAGCTCGGGCCAGCAGAAAGAACCGGGCAGCAGCTCCGTGCGCTCGGACATGGGGAATCCTCCTTCCGGTGTGCGCCGATCCTATGCGAATCGCCGCCCCGGGGCTCCGGCTCCTTTCGCAGGTCGGCGCCGGATTTCGCCTCCCGCCCCTTCCCGGTCTACGCTTCCGCCCGGAGGCTCCCATGGCCGCTCAGAAGCTCCCCCTCTCCGCGTTCGTCGACGCCGCCCGGGGCACCGCCCCCGCCGACCTCGTCTTCAAGAACGCGCGCGTCGTCAACGTCCTGACGGGAGAGATCCACGAGGAGACCGTCGGCGTCGCGGGAGACCGGATCCTCGGCTTCGGCCCCTATCGCGCGGCCCGCCCCGAGGACGAGATCGACCTCGCGGGGGGCTTCCTCGCCCCCGCCTTCTGGGACGCACACATCCACATCGAGTCGACGATGACGACCCCTCCCGTCTTCGCGCGCCTCGCCGCCGCGCACGGCACGGCCGCGGTCGTCACCGACCCGCACGAGATCGCGAACGTGCGCGGCGCCGAGGGGCTCGAGGCCTTCCTCGCCTCCGCCGCCGGCCTCCCCGTCGAGATCCACGTCATGCTCCCGTCGTGCGTACCGGCGACGCACCTCGAGACCGCCGGCGCCACGCTCGGCGCCGACGACCTCGCCGCCTTCTACGGGCGGGAGAACGTCCTCGGCCTCGCCGAGATGATGAACGTCCCCGGCTTCCTCTTCGGCGACCCCGGCGTCCGCGCCAAGGTCGAGGACGCCGCCTCCCGCGGGCTCCCCATCGACGGCCACTCGCCGCTCCTCACCGGCCTCGACCTCAACGCCTACGTCGGCGCCGGCATCCGCACCGACCACGAGTGCCTCGGCCGCGACGAGGCGACCGAGAAGGTGCGGCGCGGCATGTCGATCTGGATCCGCGAGGGGACCGCCGCCAAGGACCTCGACGACCTCCTCCCGCTCGTCACCGCGAAGAACTCCGAGCGCTTCGCCTTCGCGACGGACGACCGCCACCCGTGGGACCTCCTCGCCCACGGCCACGTCGACCACCACGTCCGCCGGGCCATCGCGCTCGGCCTCGACCCGGTCCTCGCGTTCCGGCTCGCGTCGTGGTCGTGCGCGCGGCACTACGGCTTCCGCGACCGCGGGGCGATCGCCCCCGGCTTCCGCGCCGACCTCGTCACCTTCGCAGCCCTCGAGGACGTCCGCCCCGACCTCGTCGTCCTCGGCGGCCGGCGCGTCGCCGAGGGAGGAAAGCTCCTCGTCGATGTCCCCTCGCGCGGCATCTCCGAGGGCCCCTCGTTCCGGCTCGACGGCTTCGACGCCACGCGCCTCCGGCTCGCGGCCGCGGCCGGCGCGCGCGTCCGCGTCATCGAGGTCCACCCCGGCTCGCTCGCCACCGGCTCGTCCACGGCCGAGGCCCTCGTCGTCGACGGCGCCGCCGCCGCCGACCCGTCTCGCGACCTCGCCAAGCTCGCCGTCGTCGAGAGGCACCGCGGCACGGGCAACGTCGGCGTCTCCTTCGCGCGCGGCTTCGGCCTCGCCCGCGGCGCCATCGCCTCCTCCGTCGCCCACGACTCGCACAACGTCGTCGTCTGCGGCTGCGACGACGCCTCGATGGAGACCGCCGTCCGCCGCGCGGCCGAGATCGGCGGCGGCATCGTCGTCGCGAACGGCGCGCAGGTCCTCGCCGAGGTGCCGCTCCCCGTCGCCGGCCTCATGTCGAACTCCGCCATGGAAGAGGTCGACCTCGCCGAGCGCAAGGCGAACGAAGCGACTCGAGCCCTCGGCACCTCCGTCGACCACCCCTTCATGACCCTCGCGTTCCTCGCGCTCCCCGTCATCCCCGAGCTGAAGCTGACGGACAGGGGGCTCGTGGACGTCAGAGAGTTCCGCCATGTGTCACCGTTCGCCTGAATCGAAGTTCGGGAGTCCGGGCGGCGCGCGAAGTCCAGCCCCCCGGTGAGCCGTCTCGCTGCTGGCGTGACCGCCACCGGCCCCGGCCTCGCTCCTCCTCCGCCCCCTGTGCTATGAAAAGGCACAGCCGGGGAACGAGGCAGCACCCCCCGGCCCGAGCCGCGGCCCGGGCCCGGGGAAGGAGGCACCCATGAAGACCCTTCGCTACTCCATCACCATCCAGGCCCCGCGCGAGGCCGTCTGGGCCGCGATGCTCGGGCCCGACACCTACCGGGCCTGGACCGCGCCATTCTGCGAGGGCTCGTACTACGAGGGGTCGTGGAACACGGGCGACCGGATTCGGTTCCTCGGGCCGAACGGGGAGGGGATGTCGTCCGTCATCGCCCAGAGCCGCCCCCCCGAGTTCCTCTCGATCAAGCACCTCGGGATCGTCAAGGACGGGATCGAGGACACGACGAGCGAGGCGGCCGCCGTCATGGCCCCCGCGTTCGAGAACTACACCTTCGCCCGGGTCGGCGACGCGACCGAGGTGACCGTCGAGGTCCAGATGGCCCCCGACTTCGAGGCGTTCATGGACGAGGCCTGGCCGAAGGCGCTCGCGAATCTCAGGTCGATCTGCGAGGACGCCGCCCGCTGCTGAGGCGCCGCCCGGGGCTATCCTCGCGCGGAGGAAGGACCCGTCCCATGCACGTCCTCGACGCCGTCGGAAACACCTCGATCGTCCGGCTCCGAAAGGTCGTCCCGAAGGGCTCCGCGGACGTCCTCGTCAAGCTCGAGGGGGAGAACCCCACCGGCAGCATGAAGGACCGGATGGCGCTCGCCGTCCTCTCCCGCGCCGAGGCGGACGGGCGCCTGCGGCCCGGCGGCACGGTCGTCGAGTACACCGGCGGCAGCACGGGGACGTCTCTCGCGTTCGTCTGCGCGGCGAAGGGCTACCGGATCCGGATCGTCACCTCCGACGCCTTCAGCCGCGAGAAGCGCGACCACATGGCCGCGCTCGGCGCCGAGCTGACGCTCGTCCCGAGCGAGGGGGGGCTCACCACGAAGAAGCTGATCCTCGACATGGTCGAGGCCGCCCGCGAGCTCAGCCGGGAGCCGGGGACCTATTTCACGAACCAGCTCGAGAACCGCGACGCCATCGCGGGCTACCACCCCCTCGCCGAAGAGATCCGGAGCCAGGCCGGGAACGTCGACGCCTTCGTCCACTCCGTCGGGACCGCCGCCTCCCTCCGGGGCGTCGCGACGGTCCTGAAGGGGCACGCGCCGGGGACCCTGATCGCCGCCGTCGAGCCGGCCGAGTCGTCGGTCCTCCTCGGCGGACCGGCCGGACCCCACAAGATCGAGGGGGTCGGGATCGGCTACACGCCTCCCCTCTGGGAGCCCTCCCTCGTCGACGAGGTCCTCGCCGTCGGGACGGAGGAGGCGAAGGAGATGACGCGGCGCCTCGCGCGCGAGGAGGCGCTCTTCGCGGGAACCTCCTCCGGGGCGAACGTCGTCGCCGCGCTCCGCGTCGCCGCACGCCTCGGGCCCGGCGCCAGGGTCGTGACGCTCGCGTGCGACTCCGGCCTCAAGTACCTCAGCACGGACGTCTACCGAAGGACCTGAGCCCCTCGGAGGCGCCCCCTCCAGACGTCCCGCCTTCGGGCTCCGCCGAGACCGGCAGGCGGACCGTGAACGTCGCCCCGGCGCCCGGCCTGGAGGCGACCTGGATGTCGCCCCCCATGAGCATGCAGAGCCGCCGGGCCATGGCGAGGCCCACCCCGCGTCCCGCAAAGGGGCGCGAGGCTTCGTCGTCGCCCGGCGAGAACGGCGTGAAGAGCTCGGCCTGCAGGGACGGGGAAAGCCCGCAACCCGTGTCGGCGACGAAGACCTCGACCCACGGCCGCCCGTCCCGCTCGGCCCGTTCCATCCCGACGCGGATCGACCCCTCCCTCGTGAACTTCGACGCGTTGTCGAGGAGGCTCGCGAGGACCTGCGCGAGGTGGCCCCGGTCGGCGAGGAGGACGACCGCGGGCGAGAGGTCCGCCTCGAGGCGGACCGGGCGTCCGGAGAGGAGCGGACGGGCCGCCTCGACGGCCTCCGCCACGACGGCGGCCACGTCGACGGGCTCGCGGTGGACGGTCAGCCGGCCCGCGTCGAGGTCCGCGAGGGTCAGAGCCTCCTCGACGAGGACGAGGAGCCGAAGCCCGGCCTTCCGGATCCGGTCGACGTCCTCGCGCCGGCTCGCCGGGCCGCCCGCCCCGGGCTCCTCGGCGAGGAGGTCCGCGTAGCCGAGGATGGCGTTCAGCGGGGTCCTCAGCTCGTGGCTCATCGCCTGGAGGAACCGCGTCTTCGCGCGGCTCGCCGCCTCCGCCCGGTCACGCTCCCCGGCCAGCGCCTCCTCGACCCGACGGCGCTCGTCGGCCTCGAGCGCGAGGTTGACGAGGTTGGCGGCGGCGAGGGCGAAGAGCTCCTCTTCCACGGTCCACTCCCTCGCGAAGCCGGTCTCCTCGGCGCAGAGGACGCCGATCGTCCGCCCCTCCCGCCGGAGCGGGACGTCGAGCATCGAGCAGATGCCGTGCGGGACGAGGTAGGAAGGCCCGAACTCGGCCGTCCGCGGGTCGGCGAAGACGTCGTCCGCGGCGATGTCCCGCTCCTCCTCGAGGGCCCTGAAGTAGCCCGGGAACTCCTTCTCGGGGACGGCCTCGCCCGCCTCGTGCCGGCCCGCGCGGGCGTCGTAGAGGTCGACGCAGACGAGCGTCCCCCGCCTCTCGTCGCGGAGCCAGAGCGAGGCCCGTGCGACCTCGAGCGCCCGCGCGATGACCTCCGTGAAGCCGCGCACGCGCGGCGAGAGGGGCCCTCCGCCGAGGAGTCGGCGGCTCGTCAGCTCGGTCATCGCCCGGTTGAACCGCTCGAGGGGAGCCGAGGCCGTCACCGGCGCGACCCCGCCGCATACCCCGGTCCCGGCTGCTCGCCCAGGCTCGCCACGGTCCGTCCATTCTGTCCTCGGGCCGTCGGTCCTGTCCATCTCGCCATCCGCCGGCGCGCCGGCGTCCTCCGGCACCGGCCCCGCGGTGATCCCCGCGCGGACGCGCCCCGCTAACATGGGAACGTGATCACGATCTACTCGCCGCTTCACGAGCGGCACGCGCCGGAGCACGAGTTCTTCCGCGGGGCGCGCGTCCCCTGCTTCGAGACTCCCGGGAGAGCCGCCCTCGTCCGCGACGAGGTCGCCGCGCGTGGCCACGAGCTGCGCGAGCCGGCGCACGACAGCGCCCCCCTCCTCCCGCGCGTCCACGGCGGCCGCTACCTCGCCTTCCTCGAGTCCGCCTGGAGCCAGTGGCTCGAGGTGGACTCGTCGAACGTCGCGATCCAGCCGTTCCCCTCCGTCTGGCCCGTGCGGACCCTGCGCAGCGACGTGGAGCCGGCCGACTTCACCGCCCGGCTCGGGCTCTACTCCATGGACAACGGCACCCCGCTCGTGGCCGGGACGTGGCCGGCCGCGAAAGCCGCGGCCGACGCGGCGGCCAGCGCGGCCGCGCTCGTCGGCTCGGGCGAGAGGGCCGTCTTCTGCGCGACCCGGCCGCCGGGCCACCACGCGGGGGCCGACTTCATGGGAGGCTACTGCTTCCTCAACAACGCCGCCGTCGCCGTGGAGGCGCTCCGGGGTCTCGGCTGCGGCCGCGTCGCCGTCCTCGACGTCGACTACCACCACGGCAACGGCACGCAGAGCCTCTTCTACCGCCGCTCCGACGTCCTCTTCGCGAGCCTCCACGGCGACCCGCGCACCGAGTACCCGTTCTACCTCGGCCACGCCGACGAGACGGGCGAAGGGGCGGGAGAGGGCTGCAATCTGAACCTCCCCCTGCCGGCCGGCACCTCGTCGGAAGAGTGGTTCGAAGCGCTCGAGACGGCGGCCGGCCGGATCGAGGGACACCGGGCGGACGCGCTCGTCGTCTCCCTCGGCCTCGACACGTTCGCGGGCGACCCGATCTCGAAGTTCGCGCTCCGGGCGGAGGACTTTCTTCGCCTTGGCGCGCGCGTCGCGCGGCTCGGCCTCCCGACGGTCTTCGTCCTCGAGGGGGGCTACGCGGCGAGGGAGCTCGGGACGAACGCCGCGAACGTCCTCGACGGCTTCGAGGGGGCCTGAGGCGCCCAGGCCCCTCTTCTCGCGTCCGCTCCCCCGGCCGGACCGCGCACCCGTAAGATGGGGCTCCTCCCCGGAGGACCGATGAGACGCGCCCTGCGATTCGTCCTCGCCCTCGGCCTGGCCCTCCCGGGCCTCTCGTGCGGCGATTCGCCGACGGAGGCCACCGGGACCGGCGGCGCGGGTTTCCTCGTCCTCACCGCCGCGGCGCCGCCCACGATCTCGGGCTCGGGCGTCCTCACGCTCGAGCCCCTCGCCTGCGCCTGCGTCACCGGGCCCCTCCTCGTCTTCGTGAACGGAACCTCCGCGGGTTCGACGGCCTGCGCCGGGCGAAAGGACTTCCCCATGCCCGCGATGGAGGCGGGGACGGCGCGGTACGAGCTGAGGGTCACGGACGCGATGGGCCCGACGGGACTCCTCGTCTTCACCGTCACGAGCGAAACGGCGGGCGCCCCGTCGATCACCGTCCGCGCGCTCTGTCCGTAGTGCCCCGGGCCCTGCCTTCTCCGCAGTCCCTCCCTCGAGCGGCGCGAACGCGCCGCGGGCCGGCCCTGGCCGCCGGCCGCGTTCTCCTGGCCTTCGCGCTGGTTCTTCAGGCGAGCTGCACTTCCGCGGTCGCGCCCTGCACCGGCGCCGCCGTCCTCGAGAGAGCCCTCGCCACGCTGGGCGGGCGCGGCTGGGACCGGCTCACCGAGGCCGACGTCGCGGCGGCGTGGCCCGCCGCGCTGACCCGCGAGGCAGACGCGGCCGCGTTCTCGGGCGACGGCGCCTCCCTCCCCTGGAGCGTCTGGGCCCGGTCCGAGCGGACGGACCGCGACGGCTGCGTCTGCTGCCAGGCGCTCGAGTTCGGGTCCGGCGCCGGCGGAAGCCCCGCTCTCAGGGTCGTCTCCTTGCGCCTCGCGGCGTCCTCGTGGGCCGAGGCGTCGCGCACCGCGGCCGGCCTTCTCCTCGCCGGCCTCCCGCCGCACGTCGCGGTCCGGCTCTCAATCCCCGCCGAAGCGCCCGCACCGGAGGGCCTCCCGTGGGAGACCGCGGCTCCGTGGGCGTCCGATCCGGACCCCGACGGCCGCGTCGTGGCCGGCTCCGCTCTCCTTTCGATCGACCGCGGCGCGGGCGGGTGGCTCGTCTTCGTACGGCACGAGCGGCCGGGCCGCTAACATCGCACCGTGGACTACGCGCGCATCCTCGAGGAGATCGGCCGGGAGGTCCGCCCGCTCGTCGGGCAGGGCCGCGTCGCCGACTACATCCCTCCCCTCGCCGACGTCCCGCGCGACCGCTTCGGGATGGTCCTGGGGACCGTGGAGGGCGAGGTCTTCGAGTACGGCGACGCCCGGGAGCGGTTCTCCATCCAGAGCATCGCGAAGGTCTTCAGCCTCTCGCTCGCGATGGGGCTCCGGGGAGACGCGGTGTGGAGCCGCGTCGGGCGCGAGCCGTCGGGGACGGCGTTCAACTCCCTCGTCCAGCTCGAGGTGGAACGCGGCATCCCGCGCAACCCCTTCATCAACGCCGGCGCGCTCGTCGTCCTCGACCTCGTCCTGGGCGATTCGCCCGGCGGCGAGGACCTCGTCCTCGAGTTCGTGAGGCGCGCCGCCGCGGACCCCTCCGTCGCCTACGACGAGGCGGTCGCCTCGGCTGAGCGGGCGACCGGCCACCGCAACCGCGCCCTCGCCCACTTCCTGAAGTCGTTCGGGAACCTGTCGAACGACCCGGACCGCGTCCTCGACGCCTACTTCCTCCTCTGCTCGCTCTCGATGAGCTGCACCCAGCTCGCTGCGGCGTTCCACTACCTCGCCACCGGCGGCCTCTCCGCCGCCGGCGAGGCTCTCGCCACGCCGCGGCAGGTGAAGCGGGTGAACTCGGTCATGCTCACCTGCGGCGTCTACGACGAGGCGGGCGACTACGCCTACCGCGTCGGCCTCCCCGCCAAGAGCGGCGTCGGCGGGGGCGTGGTGGCGGTGATGCCGGGCCGGTTCGTCGCCACCGTCTGGTCGCCCGGCCTTTCGGAAAAGGGTAACTCCCTGGCCGGGACGATGGCCCTCGAGCTCCTCACGACGAAGACGGCCCTGTCGATCTTCTGAGAAGCCCGCGGCGAGCCGAAGGAAGACCCGTTTGAAGGGCGGAACGATGAAGTACCTTCCCCGACTCTTCGAGAACAACCGGGCCTGGGCGGCCGAGATGGTTCGCACCGACCCCGAGTTTTTCCTTCGCCTCACCCGGCTGCAGGCGCCCTCTTACCTCTGGATCGGCTGCTCGGACAGCCGCGTCCCGGCGAACCAGATCGTCGGCCTTCTCCCCGGCGAGATGTTCGTCCACAGGAACGTGGCGAACCTCGTCATCCACAGCGACCTCAACGTCCTCTCGACCCTCCACTTCGCGATCGAGGTCCTGCGGGTCTCGCACGTCATCGTCTGCGGCCACCTCAGCTGCGGGGGCGTCCTCGCGGCGCTCCGGGGCGACCGGCACGGCCTCGTGGACGACTGGCTGCGGCACATCGGCGACATCCGCGACAAGCACCGGGCGCGCCTCGCGCCCCTTCCGACCGAGAGGGGGGAGCACGAGCGCCTCTGCCGGCTGAACGTCGTCGAGCAGGTCCTGAACGTGAGCGAAACCTCCGTCGTGCGGGACGCCTGGGCGCGGGGCCAGGCGCTCTCCGTCCACGGCTGGATCTACTCCATCCGGGACGGGCTCCTCGAGGACCTCGACGTGACCGGGACGAGCGAGGCCGGCATCGCCGCCGCATACGCGCAGGCGGTCGAGAACCTCGTCCGCTGACCTGCCCCGCGGGGCGTCAGCCGGCCGGCGGCTCCACGCCCCGCTCCTGCAGTCTCCGCAGGCCGGACGGACGGCTCGCCAGGAGCGAGATGCCGACCAGGTCGTAGCCGGAAAGGGAGCCCCTTTCCCGCCAGGCGGTGTGGAGCAGCTCCATCGCGACGTGGTTGTGGCTCACGCAGGAGAGGAACGCGCTGCGGCTCCAGACGGCCTGCCGCACCTGCGAGAGCATCGGGTCGAGAAGGGCGACGAGGTGCTCCTCGGCGTCGACGACGAGGGAGAGCGGCTGGCCGGGCCACTCGGAAAGGGCTCGCCTCGCGTCGGGCTCGGGGACCTCCACGACGCCCGGAAGGTCGCGCCGCGAGTAGACCTTGACGAGGACCCTCACGCCGCGGGCGGCCGCGGCGACGAGGTCCTCGGCGAGAGCCTCGAAGGGGCCCGGAAAGAGATCGCCGAGGACGATCTCTCTGGCGCGGCCGAGCATCGCCCTCGCCCTCCCGAAGACCTGGTCGACCTCCCTGAGCGTGTAGACCCGCTCGTCGTCGAGGTCGCCGCCGAGGTCGGCGAGGGCCGCGCGGGCCGCCTCGCGGCTCTCGCGGGCGCGGCGCTCCAGCCCGGCGAGGAGCTCGTCCGGGGGCACGGCCCTCACCAGGCTCCTGGCCCCCTCGTCGATCTCCACCGCAGCCTGACTCACGAGAGAAGCGATCGCCTTGTAGGTGTTCGCCGTCGGCTTGCCGATGGCGTGGCTGACGCGGTAGCCCGTGGCCGGTCCGGAGCCCGCGAGGTACGCATAGACCAGTGCCTCGATCTCGCTGAAACCGATTCCGCAGAGTGACTTAACTAGTGGCGTGTCGATAGTAGTAGCGATAGCAACTAATAGTTTAGGCATTCGCGACCTGAACGTCAATCGCGGGTTGCGTCCGGTATTCGCCCGCCTGTCAGGCGCCCGCCGCGTCTTTCCCGCCGGGGCGGGCGTCGCCCCGGGTTCGGACCTGTCCCTCGCCGCCCCCGAGGAAAGCCGCCGCGGCGAGGAGCAAGAGGAGGCCGTCGAGGGGCTGCCGGTAGCGGGCCTCGTAGCCGACGATGTAGTAGACGAGCGGGTACGTGGCGAGCGGGACCAGGATCGCCGCGCGGCGAAGGTCGCCGAGGCGCGGGAAGCTGCGCGCGGCGCCGACGACGGCGAGGAAGGAGAGGAACGTCGTCCCGGCCGCGATCGGAAGGTCGTCCCTGGGCCCGAGCCAGAACTGCGCGCAGCGCAGCGCGGTGATCCGGAGGAACTCGCCCGGGTTCGAACGGATCCACGCGACGGCCTCCCGGCCCGCCGCCCGCATGTACTCGAGCTCGCCGAGGCGCGCGACCTTCTCCGCCTCGGCAAGGTCCGTCCGCGGGTGGCGTTCCGTACCGCCGCGGGCCGACTCCTGGAGCGTCGCTCCGGCCCCCTCGTGGTTTCCCATCCGCAGCTCGAGACCGAAGTTGCTTCGCACGAAGAAGACGCCGCCGAGCGCTTTCGCGTTGCGCACCGTCCACGGCACGCAGGCGAGCGTCAGGCCGAGAAGGACCGTCGCGACACCCCGCCAGCGCCCTGGCGCCCCCGGCCCGGCCAGCTCGAGGACGAGGAACCCGAGCGCGACGGGAAGGAGGGACGGCGAGACGTGACACGAGAGCCCGAGCGCGAGCCCCAGGACGAGCGAGTCGGCGTGCGTCGCGCCCGGCTCCTCGCGGCGGCGGAGGAAGGCGACGGCCATCAGGCCGATCGCGACGCCGGCGAGACCCTCGACGGAGCCCGGCCAGCGGGGGATCACCGCCCCGGCCAGCCCGGCCGCCAGCCCCGCCCCCGCCCCGAGGCCGAGCCGCATCCCGAGCCACGGGAGCATCGCGTACATCGCCCCGTAGCCCGAGATGACGAGGAGCCACGTGACGTAGCCGGCGGCGAGCGTCGGGCCGAGGAGGTGGTAGACCCCCGCCATGAGCGCGGGGAGGAACGGCGGCATGTGCGCCGTCGGCCCGGTTGGGATCGCGTACGGGTCGGCGAACTCGCCCCGCTCGTAGAGCGCCATCGCGACGGCGTTGATCTCCCAGCGCGCGTGCGGGCGGACGAGGTCCCGGGGCATGAGCGACAGGAAGTACCCGTGGATGGAGAGGTGGACCGCGAAGACGAGGAGGAAGGCACGTCCCGGAGACGCCATCGGTCGGCCTCCGGGCCGATTCTCCTCCCTGTTCCGCCCTGTTCCGCCGGCGCTCCCGGCGTCGGGGCGACCGCCGATCTCGCACCCGTCGTCGACGACGGCCGAGAACCAGGCGACGTCCTCGCCGGCCGCCGTCGTGCGGGAGCCGCAGGGGGGAGTGGCTTCCCCGCGCCGCTCACCGTTCGCCGAGCCGGGAAGGGAGAGGAGCGCGAACCCGAGCAGGCACGCAAGTCCGGGACGGGAACGTTCGATCGGCCGTCCTCCTCGGCCGGCGCCCCGGGCACGGGGCCGCGGGAGCCCGCAGCGCGCCCGGAGCCGGGAGAACCGACTTCCGGCACTTCCTACGGCGGCGTCGGGCCCAGTGTCTCGGGCCCTCGGGGCGCCCTTCTCGCCCCTCTCATCCCAGGACGAGCGGCACGAGGAAGAGAACGCCCGCCGGGATGACGACACAGGCCGCCAGGTTCAGGAGAAGCCCTGCGCGCGCCATCGTGGCGATCGGGACGAGCCCCGAGCCGTAGACGATCGCGTTCGGTGGCGTCGCCACGGGGAGCATGAAAGCCATGCTGCACGCGAGCGCGCAGCCGAGGGCCGGCTCGAGCGGCGAAGCCCCCGCAGCCTGCGCGCTCGCGATGGCGAGAGGAACGAGCATCGTCGCGGCGGCGGTGTTCGAGGTGACCTCCGTGAAGAAGATCGAGAAGACGACGAAGACGACCGTCAGCCCCGCCGTCGTCGAGACCCCGGTCGCCGAAACGAGCCCCTGGCCGAGGACTTCCGAGAGGCCCGTCCGGAACATCGCCCCTCCGAGCGAGAGTCCGCCGCCGAAGAGGAGGAGCGTCCCCCAGTCGATCCCCGTCGCCTCGTCCCACGTCAGCGCGCGGCGGCGCTCGTCCCCTCCCCCGAGCGGCCCGCCCGGCAGGACGAAGAGGAGCACGGCGCCCAGGACCGCCACGGCCCCTTCGGGAAGGGACCTCGCGACCACCGCGGCCAGCGGGTCCCCGGACCCCAGGGCGAGCGCGAGGAGGCCCGGCGCGACCCAGAGCGTCACGGTCAGGGCGAACGCCAAGGTGACGCTCCTCTCACCGGTGCCCATCGTCTCCGGCGCTTCTCGCCGGGCCGCCCCGGCCGCGACGGGCGCCGCGCCGCGCCGGAGCGGGAGGCCGAGCGAAAGGGCCACGACGCCGAGCATCGCCGCCGTCACCGGGAGCGCCACGAGGAGCCACGGCACGAATCCGACCTCGATCCCGGCGAGAGACGAGAGCTGACCGAGGGCGACGAGGTTCGGGGGGGAGCCGACCGGCGTCCCGATTCCCCCGACCGAGGCCCCGTACGCGCAAGCGAGAAGCAGGGACCTCGCGAGCGGCGAGCGGCGGTCCCCCCCGGGCGCGAGGGTCCCGAGGACGCCGAGCGCGATGGGGTAGAGCATCGCCGTCGTCGCCGAGTTGGAGAGCCACATCGAGAGTGCCGCGGCGAGGACCGTGAAGGTCACGACGACGCGCCCCGGTGAGGAGCTCGCCGCGCGCAGGGCGAGGACCGCGCGGGCGAGGCGCCGGTCGAGGCCGTGGACGCTCATCGCCCGGGCGAGGAGGAACGAGCCGAGGAAGAGGAAGATGATCGGGTCGCCGAACGGCGCGAACGCGTCGCGCACCCCGACGACGCCGAGAACGACCGCCAGCGCCGGCCCGAGGACGGCCGTCACGGGGAGAGGCGCGGCCTCCGTGATCCACCAGGCGAGAACCCACGCAACGACCGCGAGGAGGCGTCCGGCCTCGGCGCCCAGGCTCTCCGGGGGAAAGGCGAGAAGGAGGACGAAGGCAGCCGGGCCGGCCACGAGGCCGACTCGCCGGCGGCTTCTCTCGAAACGGGCCTCCGCCTCGGAGAGGCGCCCCTGCGGGGAAGGCGGCTTGGGAGTGCCCGGGAGCTCGGTCACAGGGTGCCGCCAAGTCTAGCCCTGCCAGCGTGTTCCGTCAGGGCCGCCGTCCCGGACTCCGCGCGGAGCGGCTCCTGTAATAGAAAATCAAGACCTGACCCCTATAATCCGCCCATGCCCCGGTACGCCGCATTCCTCCGCGCCGTGAACGTCGGCGGACGCGTCGTGAAGATGGAAAGGGTCCGGCAGCTCTTCGAGGCGACCGGCTTCACGGGCGTCTCGACGCTCCTCGCAAGCGGAAACGTCCTCTTCACGGCGGGACGCGGGCGCGCCTCGAAGCTCGAGGAGAAGATCGAGAAGGCGCTCGGCTCCGCTCTCGGCTGGGAGGTGGCGGTCTTCCTCAGGACCCCGGCCGAGCTGGCGGCCGTCGCCGCGCAGTCCCCCTTCTCCGCCGAGGACGTCGCGACGGCGCATGCGGTCTACGTCGGCTTCCTGAAGGAGCCGCCGGGGACGGAACCGCGCGCCCTCCTGCACGGGCTAAGGACGCCCACGGACGAGCTCGCGGTGCACGGGCGGGAGCTCTGGTGGCTCTGCCGCGTCCGTTCGGCCGACTCGGAACTCTCGGGCGGGAGCCTCGAGAAGGCCCTCGGCCTCCCCGCCACGTTCCGCAACGTGACGACCGTCCGGGCCGTCGCCGCCCGGCTGGGCAGCCGGGGGGCGGCGTGAAGACCATCGGCCTGATCGGCGGCATGAGCTGGGAGTCGACCCTCCCCTACTACCGGGAGGTCAACGAGCTCGTGAGGGCCCGCCTCGGCGGCCTCCACTCCGCCCGGGTCGCCCTCGTCAGCGTGGACTTCCACGACGTCGAGCGGATGCAGCGGGCGGGGGCCTGGGACGAGGCGGGCGAGGCCCTCGCGAAGGCCGCCCGGTCGGTGGAGGCGGCGGGAGCCGACTTCCTCGTCCTCTGCACGAACACCATGCACAAGGTGGCCCCGGCGATCGAGGCGGCCGTCTCGATACCGCTGCTCCACATCGCCGACGCGACGGCGGCGGCGGTGAAGGGCGAGGGGGTTCGAGCGGTCGGGCTCCTCGGGACCCGTTTCACCATGGAGGAGGACTTCTACCGCGGGAGGCTGGAGAGCCGCCACGGCCTCGAGGTCCTCGTCCCGGAGGCGGACGACCGCGACCTCGTCCACCGGGTCATCTACGGGGAGCTCTGCCTCGGCGTCGTCAGGGAGGAGTCCCGCGCAGGGTACCGGGAGGTGATCCGCCGGCTCGCCGCGAGGGGAGCCGCCGGAGTCGTCCTGGGCTGCACCGAGATCGCGATGCTCGTCTCGCCGGCCGATTCCCCCGTGCCGGTCTTCGACACGACCCGCCTCCACGCGGCGGCCGCCGTCGACCTGGCGCTCGCGGGCAGGTAACCTCCGGGTCCTCGCCCCGAGACCGGGCCCGATTCCGCACGAAAGGGAAACCGCGGCGCCCGCGCCGGCCGGAGGACGAGAGAGAAGGAGACGCCGCCCATGGAGAGAACCGGAGTCGTCACGTTCCTCGGGAACCCCCTCACCCTCGTCGGCCCCGAGATCAAGGCCGGAGAGAAGGCTCCCGAATTCACCGTCCTCGACAACACGCTCGCTCCGAAGACCCTCGCCGACTTCGCCGGAAAGACCGTCGTCCTGAGCGTCACGCCCTCCCTCGACACGGACGTCTGCGACGCCCAGCTCCGCAGGTTCAACCAGGAAGCCGCCGCCCTCGGCGACGGGGTCACGGTCCTGAACGTCTCGATGGACCTCCCCTTCGCGAACAAGCGCTTCTGCGCTGTGGCCGGCATCGACAGGGCGCTCACGCTGAGCGACCACCGCGACGCCTCGTTCGGTCAGGCCTACGGCGTCCTCGTCAAGGAGCTGCGCCTCCTGGCGCGGGCGATCTTCGTCGTCGGCGCGGACGGCCTTCTGAAGCACGTGGAGATCGTCCCCGAGATGACCCACCACCCCGACTACGACAAGGCGCTCGCCGCCGCGAGGTAGGGGGGGCCCGCCCCGGAGGCCCGGCGGGCCGTCGCGACCATGCGCCGCGGCGGCCCGTTCGCACCGAGGGGACGGCGCCTCGACGCGGGAGGCGACCCGGGTCACGCGTCCGGACGCGGGCGAAGGGGCCCGAGCGCTTCGCGGCTCAGAAGCCCGACTGGTCGAAGGAGTTCGGTCCGAGGACTCTTCCCGAGTTCAGGTCCACCTGGAAGCCGATGGCCGTGTACGGGACGCGAAAGTAGCGGAGGAAACCGAGGACCGCGGCGCCCCACCACTCGTCGGGCGGCACCCCGAGCGCGCGCCCGACCTCGTAGAGGTCGAGGCCGATCTCGAGGCCGAGGAGCCGCTGCCTCTCCCACTCCTCTACCCATCCGCCGTAACCCTTCGAGCCATAGGTGACCGCGACGAGACCGAACCGGGCCCAGCCGGGCTCCTTCCCGAGCCGAGGCAGGAGGCCGGCGAGCCGCAGGTCCATCGTGTAGACCTCGCCCGCGTAGTCGTCCGGCTTCCCGATCACGATTCCCGGGTCGTCGGGCTCGCCGACCGGCACCTTCCCGAATCGAAACGTGATCGTGTCGTCCCATCCGGTCCTCGCCAGGAACGACCCCGCCACGCCGCCGGCCGCGGTCAGGACCGCGTCCTCCCAGGAGAAACCGTAGCTGTGGTACGCGTCGCCGACCTCGACGAGGGCCCCCGTGATCCCGACCATGGCGGCCGACAGGAGCTGCGCCCTGCCGTCCGGCGTGCCGACGAGGCGCAGGCCAGCTTCCGCGACCCGCCCGACGAGGTATCCCCCGACGAAGTGGGAGGCCTTGTCGGCGCCTCCCGCGTACGCGCTCGCCTCGAACCAGCCCTCGTCCGCGAACCGGAACGACTCGGTCCCCTCGGCTTTCGCCCAGAACGCCGCGTACTCCAGCCCCAGAAGGACGGCCGTGTAGCCGCCGAGGGTCAGGAGCGGCCGCCGCGCGATCCACGAGCCGCCGGGCGGCCGCGCCCCCGACTCCGGAACCGGCGCGAGGGTCACGGGAGAGGGATCGAAGAGGCTCGTGGCCCGGCCGAAGGGCGAGGCGAGAGGCCCGTATGGCACGAGGCCGCTCGATTCGACGTCGAGGCGAAAACCGCGGGGCTCCTCTTCGGGATGCGCGAACGCCTCCGCCGTGAGGCGGAACCCGGCCGCGGCCGCGGCGGGGCGGGCGAGGCCGGTCGCCAGGAGCGCGGCGAGGAAGAACCACAGGGGCCGGCGGCAGGAGTTCCGTCGGGTCACGAATGCGGGCCTCTTATCGGTAACGGGGACGATAGAGGTTCCGGGACGCGACGACAACGCCCCGCGGCCCCTCCTTCGCCGTGCCCGAATCAGTGCGCAGGGAGCGTCCGGGGCTCGCCCCAGGCGGCGAAGCGCCGTGCGGGGAGCGATCGAGGGGTCCCCGCTAGGTCCGGTGAGGCACGGAGGATCTCCTGCTCGGCCCGGGACGCGGACTCGCGGAACCCCGGCTCGCAGGCCGGATGGCTCCCGGCCCAGGCGAGGAGGTCGAGCGCCTCCGGGACCATCCCGGCGCGTCTGGCGAAATCTGCCATCTTCAGCGCGGCCCTCACCGACGCGGAGTCCTTCGGGATTCGGGCGACGAGCCCCTCCAGCTCGCACCACGCCCCGTCGGTGTCACCGGCCTTCTCCCGGGCGGACGCGCCGGCGAGGAAGAAGCGCGCCGGCAGGACGTCGGCCAGAAGCTCCCCGACCTCCTCGTCGAGAGCGATGGCGAGGCCGTTCTCTCCCGTCGCGACGTAGCGCTCGGCAAGGCGCGCAGCCGCGGAGGCCGCTTCCGGCCTCCGGCCGGAGGCGAGCTCCGTGTCGAGGAGGGACCTCCACGCGTCGACGTTCCCCGGGTCCTTCGCGAGGACGGCGCGGGCCGAGTTGCGCGCGGTGACGAACGCCCCGGCCGCGCGGGCGTCGTTCGCCTTCAGGATGGCCGGGTCCTGCGACCAGCCGATGCGCGCCTCGATCGACGGGTCGATCCAGCGCTCCTCGACGTCGAAGAGCTTCAGCCCGATCGCCACCGCCATCCCGAAGGCGAACCCGCCGATGTGCGCCCACCAGGCCACCGGGGCGTCCGGGAGGAGACGCGCCGCGAGGAGCTGCTCGCCGAGCCAGAGCGGAAGGACGACGAAGGCCGGGAGCGCGAACCGGAACCGGATGACCGGCAGGAAGAGAATCGGAATGAAGAGGAAGCGGATGTGAGACCGCCCGAGGCGGACCAGGAACGCGCCCATCACCGCGGCGAGCGCTCCCGAGGCCCCGATCAGGGGCAGGTCCGGGCGGGGCGTCAGCAGGCCGTGGGCCCCCGCGGCGAAGAGCCCGCCCAGGACGTAGAGCAGCGAGAAGAGGACCCGGCCGTAGACGTCCTCCAGGAAGGGGGCCGTGACGAAGAGGAAGAGGACGTTCCCGAAGAGGTGCCAGAAGCCTCCGTGGAGGAACATGTGCCCGAGGAGGCCCAGCGCCTCGGGCCGGGACGGCACGAACGAGAGACCGACGTCGCCCCGTTTCCGCAGGAGCTGGACCGCGGTCTCGACCCGGGCGTCGAGCTCCTCCTGCTGCCTCTCCACGACGATCGAGATCGGCACCTCGCGGTTATCGACGGCCAGCCGGCGCCTCTCCCCGACCTCCTCCGACAGGCTCCCCAGGACCTCCCGGCCGACCAGCCCCTCGAGCGTCGCCGGGGCCTCCAGCCAGGGGTGCTCGAGCCAGAACTCCGCGGCGCTGCGAAGCTGCTGCCCGACCTCGCGGCTCTGCTTCGCGCTCAGGCCGCCGCGCACTCCCGCGAAGAACAGGACGACGAGCGCCACGAGAAGGCCGATCGAGACCCACGGCGTCCGCCGGACCTCGCTCTCGACGACCCCGATCGGAATCAGCATGACGGCCTCCGCGCCCCGACCGCGCAGGTTATCGCAGGCCCACGTCCGGCAGCTCCCCGGTCGGGCAGGTCGAAGGCCGAATCGGCGACGGAGCCGTCGGGATCAACGAAACGGCCGCGGAGGGAACCGCGGCCCGTAAACCCTTTGAATTGAATGGTGGAGCTGAGGAGGATCGAACTCCCGACCTCTAGAGTGCGATTCTCCGGACGCCATCATTTCGGCGACCCCCTGAACATCAACCGAACCCTCTATTCAAGCCTACTAGAGGCCACTTCGGTCTCCCGCGCCTAGACGTACAGAGCGCGCTGGAATGGTGACGCGGTGACGCGTAAAGTGACGCGGTGACCGGCCACCCGGGGAGGACCCGGAACAGAAGGAGGACTTCATGGACCAGACCGTAGCCCGGATCGACACCCTCTCCCGCTCCGTCGCAGAGCAGGCCGCCACGATGCAGGCCGCGTTCGACGAGGAGGACGCCGCCGAGAAGGAGCTCCTCGAGAAGCTCGTCGAGGCCGTCCGCCCGGCGCTCAAGGCGCTCTCGTCGCGCCTGAAGGCGACGGAGCGGACATGGTGGCCCACCTCCGTCGAGACCGCGACGGAGAAGGGCTACCACCCCGAGCGCGGCGTCATCCTCGACGGCAACGGCCCGTTCCGGGATTACCCGCGCGCGAATGACGGGCGCATCGGCGGAACCGACCTCGTCCTCCTCGACGACGGGACGTTCGCCCGGCTCGACTGGACCGGCACCTGGACCCGCTGGCAGGGCCGCACGTCGGAGGAGACCTCCACCCTCACCCGGCTCGACCTCGACGCCGTCGTCGAGACGTGGGACGTCGACGAGATCGCCGCCACCCTCTCCGAGAGGCTCGAGGCGCAGCTCGCCGGCCGCTCGGGGAAGACGACCGCGTCGGCCCGGGAGCGCGCCGAGCGGCTCCGCGCCGTCGCCCGCCTCGCAGGAGGCCGGAAGTGAAGCCCACGGCGGGGAACCGCGTACCCGTCCCGCTCCTCACGATCGACGTCGACGCGATCTACCGGACGCGCGCCATCGGCACGCCGGCCCCGGTAGATTCCCGACGCGCCCCAGAATCGAACCCGAAGAGCCCGAAGAAGACCCCCATGTAGATCCCCCGGGGCGGAGGCGGTCGGGATTGATCCCCCCGGCCGAGCGACCAAGCTCCCGCGTTCCTCCGCCCCGGTTCTTCCCTCGGGAGCTTGAGAACGGAGCTTGAGCATGGACTCCCAGGACCGACTCGAACGACTCCGGCAACTCGATGTTGACGTCGACGCACTCCTCAAGGCCGCCGTCAGCCTGGCCGAGACCCGACACGACGTCGGGGCGAAGGCGACACAGCCCTCCCTCTCGCCCGACGACCCCGCGAACCTCTCCAAGAGGATCTACGTCCCCGCCGTCGACGAGGAGGACGTCGATCCCGTCGCACTCCTCGAGACGGCCGTCGCGATGGTTAGGGCTGACAACCGGCCGATGCTCGCCCTCAACGTTGCGCGAGGCGGCGCCTCATTCTTCAACGCCGCGCTCGGCCCGCTCGCAGCCGTCCGCGAGACCCCACACCACCTCTTCTCCCCCGAGATCGCGCATCACGTACTTGAGCTCCTCGCCCTCGCGAATCGCCCCGGCCCTCCACAGTGGCTCGGCTCCGGCGACGAGCTACGGCCTGTCTCTGACCACCGCCTCCCGGACCTGCCCGCAGGTCTCGAAGGAGACGCCGAACTGGTCCTACGGACCTTCGTCGAGACGTTCACTCCCCCTCGATGGCTGCACGGGGCAGCCCTCGAGAGCGTCGCTCGCGCGCTCGCGACCCCGCCGCTCCCCGCCCCCCCCCCGCCCGTCGATCCCGAAGACATCCCCCTCGGCCAGCCGCTCCCGCCGCCCCCGCGGCCGGAGACCGAAGAGGATGCCGCTGCTCGCCTCCGCACCGAGCTCGAACACGAGGCCGCCTGGCAGGGGAAGCGGGCCGCCGCCGTAGCCGATGTCGTCCTCGTCTTCCGGCACGCCGCGCTCGGCGCACTCCAGAGCATCTTCGACGCCGCGCTGGGATGGCGCCCCCGGGCCGACCTCGACCCCTTCATGGTGAAGTGGGCAGCGAGGGCGCTCGAAAGTCTGAAGGCCGGGGAGCGCGAGCGACTCCTCGCCGACCTCCTCGGTGTCACGGACCGGACCATCCGGCGCAAGCTGGCCAGGAAGGCAACCCCTCGGATTCCCTTCCCCTTCGAGCCCAGGCATCGCGCGGCGGCTGCCCGTTCGGACATCGAAGCCCCGGCAGATGTCCGAGATTCGAGCCATTTCTCGAACGCATTCTCTAAGGGAGAACAGGGCGCGCACCAAGGCGCGGCCAGAAAGCAGGACGCCCACGATGAAGCAGACCCCCAACCGCAGCCGCCCCAGACCCGCAGAGAAGCCGTTCAGCTACCGGCTCGTCGACCTGCCCGCACTCAGCGGCTTCAGTCAGAGCCAGTGGCGGAACCTGATCGCCCGCGGCGAGGTCCGCGCCGTCCGCCGCGGAAGGATGATCCTCGTCCCTCGGGCTGAGGTCCTCCGCGTGACGGGGGGCGACCAGTGAGACGCCCCAAGACGAAGGTGCCCGGCTCCCCGTTGGCGCGAGGAAGCCGGGCGGCGCAAGACAAAGAGATCAGCTCCCCGAAGTCTACGCGCCTCTCATCCTACCCCCGGCGACCCTTCCCCCGCCTCCCCTTCCGCCTCTACTACCGCTGGCCCGCCGGCCTGGCCTACGCCGTCGGTCTCCCCTGGCCGACCGGCAGGCGGGAGGCGGCATGATCGCCTCCCTCGAAGCCATCCTGACCCACATGGAGCGGGCGCATCCGCCGTGCCTACTCTGCGGTTCCAAGTCCAGCATCACCGGCGTCCTTATCCCCGAAAACTCCCGCCTCTGGGGAGCGCCGGCAGGCAGAGACAGGACCATCATCTACACGCTCTGCGACGACTGCTACGCCCGGCCTGACCAGACCGACGCCTGCGAGCAGCGGATCTCGCAGCAGCTCGACGGGAGGCCGCAGTGAGCGGCGTTCCCTCTCCCCTCCACCCCCGCGACGCCCGCCGGTTCGCCCTTCGCCAGGCGATGGAGCCCGACCGCGTCCTCAACTTCGCCGAGCACGTCCGTCGGGTTCGCGCGCGTCTCGATGCGCAGCTTCTCGAGGAGAACCCTGACCAGGCCGACCTCGGCCGCCTCTGGGGGAGCCGTTGAGCACACCCCGCCTCCGGCCCGACGCCGCCGAAATCAAGCGGTTCCTCTCTCTCCTCGTCGCCCCGGGAGACGTCTTCGAGATCCGCAGCCCCGACGCCGTCAACGTCAGGTACGACGTCCGCCCGGACACACGCGCCGTCACCGTCTACGGCTACTTCAACGACCTCGACACCGCGGCGACCGTGGTCTCCCGCGCGTTCGAGGACGCCGACGCCGACGGCGTCTACGTCACCTTGAACCCGCTTCATCCCGGCTGCCTTGCCAGGAGCAGGAACCACCTCCGCGCCGTCCGCAACGCGAAGAAGCAGCCCACGTCATCCGACAAGGACGTCACCGCCCGCCGCTGGCTGTACGTTGACGTCGACGTCGAGAGGCCCTCCGGTATCTGCAGCACCCAGGACGAGAAGGCCGCCGCGTTCGCTGTTGCGCAGAAGGTGGACCTCTATCTCTCCGGCCACGGCTTCCCGCGTCCGGTCGTCCTCGATTCCGGGTCCGGCGCCGCCCTCCTCTACCGCGTCGACCTGGCCACGAAGGACGAGACCATCCCCGCCCTCCTCAAGGTCCTCGACAAGAAGTTCACGGAGCCCGGCGCCGTCAAGGTCGACACGACCGTCGGAAACCCCGCGCGTATCTGCCGGCTCGCCGGCACCGTCAACGGGAAGGGAGAGGACGACCCCGAGCGCCCGCACCGGATGGCGCGCCTACACGACGTCCCCGACCAGATCCTCGTCGTCACGCCGGAAGCGATCCTCGCAGCCATCGGGACGGCCGACGATGCTCAGGCCCCGAAGCGTGCGAACGGGACCGACCTCGCCGCCGAGCTCGTCACCGCGCACTTCCCCGACGCGAAGCCCGAAGCCTACGAAGGCGGAACGCGCTGGAAGATCACCTGCCCCTTCAATGAGGCCCACGCGGACGCCGCCATCTTCAGCACCGCAGCCGGCGCCGCCGGTTTCAAGTGCTTTCACGACAGCTGCGCCACGAAGAAGTGGCGCGACCTCGTCACCCTCCTCGAGCCGGACCGTCCCAAGAAGACCCGCAAGCGCGACGACGACGCCCCGCGGGAGCTCGTCGTCGAGACCCTCTCCGACGTACAGCCGGAGCGCGTCGAGTGGCTCTGGTACCACCGGATCGCCCGCGGGAAAGTGAGCCTCTGGCAGGGGAACCCCGGACAGGGCAAGAGCATGGTGACCATCGAGATCACCGCCGCCGTTACGACCGGCGCCCCCCTGCCCGGCTCCGACTCGTTCGGCCCCGCAGACGTCATCCTCGCGTCGGCCGAGGACGCCCTGGCCGACACGATCCGGCCCCGTCTCGACGCGGCCGGCGGAGACCCCTCCCGCGTCCACGCCATCTCCCTCATCAAGCGCGGCGACCGGGAGACCTTCCTCACGCTCGACGACGTCGACCTGATAGAGCAGCTCGTCCGCAGGCACTCCGCCGCCGTCGTCGTCATCGACCCGCTCATGGCCTTCCTCGGGAAGGCCGACGCCCACAAGGACCAGGACGTCAGGACCGCGATCTCCCCTCTCGCGAAAATGGCCGAGCGGACCGGCGCCGCCGTGATCGTCGTCGTCCACATGAACAAGGCGACCGGGACGGCGAGCGCGATCTACCGTTCCGGGGGGTCAATCGGGATCGTCGGCGCCGCCCGGACCGCCTTCCTCGTCTCGCCGCACCCGGAGGACCCCGAGCGCAAGGTCATTGCCTGCGTCAAATCGAACATCGGCCCGATCCCGCCAGCCCTCTCCTATCGCATCGTAGGCACCGTCAACGGCTCCGCTCGCGTTCGGTTCGAGCGCGGGACCGTGAACATCACCGCAGACCAGCTCCTGGCCGCCGAAGCCGAGTCGGCCGCGGGGAAGGGGAAGGCCGTCGCCGACGCCGAGAACTTCCTCCGCGACCGCCTGAAGGAGGGGCCGCGCCCGGTCGCCGACTTGAAGGCCGACGCTGCCGCCAACTCCGTCAGCTTCGCCGCACTCCGCCGCGCGCAGAAGAAGCTCAAGGTGAAGGCCGAGAAGGCAACGGGCGCCAAGGATTCCCCGTGGCAGTGGACCCTCCTCCGCGGCGGACAAGACGCTCAAGGCGTTCAAGACGTTCAACTTTCACAAGACGCTCAACTCGCGCAGGACGTCCCGACGCCCGACTCGAGCCTCGAATCCCCCGAAATCGCCCCCAGTGGACCTGATGAACACCTTGAACGCCTTGCGATTCTTGAGCGAGTTGAGCGAGTTGAGCGAGTTGGAGAACCCCCACCGGCCGAGCCGCCCCCCTCCCCGCGCCGTCGTCGCCGGCCGGACGCAGCCAGAGCGGAGACCTGCGTCCAGATGCTCGAGACCGCCACAGAGGCACTCGGCGAGATCCGCCCCGGCGCCCTCGGCGCGGCCTTCCCCAGCCTGACCGCCCGTCTCGAGGCCGCCGCCGCCGCGGCCGGACAGGTGGCCGAGCGGCTCGGCGAGCCTCCCGCCCCCGGAGACCTCGTCCTCGTCGACACGAAGTCCCCGTGCCCGACCTGCCGCACCTGGCACACGAAGGCGGCCGGATGCCCGGCGCCGCCGGCTACCACGTCCACCCCGACAGATGGTGTCCCAGGAGGCGCCTCTTGAGAGCCCTCCTCCGACTCCTCGTCGCGCTCCTCTCCCTTCTGATCGGAGGCGCCCAGTGACCCGCGCCGAGCTCCTCCGCGACCTCGACGCCGTCCATCGGCACCTCGTCCTCCTGACGGCCGTCGTCGAGAGCCTCGCCGCGGGCGTCAGGACGCCCCAGGACGGCCCCGAGCCCGAGGCCGAGCATCCCCTCGTCCGCCTCTACGACGTCGTCGCCACGGGGAAGGGGAGCGGCGTGGCACGCCGTAGACCGCGAACCCGGGGGAACTTGCCAGCGGTCGCGCAGAAGCGACGGGACATGGACGGCAGGCGGCGCCCGTGAGCGACGACCTCTCCCAGCTCCTCCTCGACGACGTCGGCGACCCGCCTACGACATCGGTGTCGAGCGCCGCCTGGATGCTCGACGAGCGCGACATCGAGTCAGCCGAGACCGTCCCGGGCGGTCCCCGCTCGGTCCGGCTCCCCGCCCGCCGCCGCCGGAACCGGCTGGCCCTCCGGAAGGAGGCGCTCGAGGAGGTCCTCGTCGCCCTCCCGGCCCCCGGCGAAGCCCTCCACCTCGTCATGGACGGCTGCAGCGATACCTACCTCTTCCTGCCCCGGACCCTCGACCTCCTCGGCCGGCCCGCGGACGAGGTCCTGGCCGCCACCTGGACCATGAGCAGGCCGTTCGCGGTCGACTTCCTCGCGCAGGTCGACGCCGGCCGCATCCGGCGTGCGGGACTCCTCGTCGGCGAGTACTTCGCCCACCGTGAACAGGCCGTCTACGCGACGATCACCGAAGGGATGCTCGCCCGCGGCTTCCCGATCCGCGCCCACCTCAACCACTGCAAGCTGATCCTCCTCGCCGCGCCACCCGACTTCCTCGTCTTCGAGGGGAGCGGCAACTGGACCGGCAACCGGCGCGCCGAGCAGATGACCGTCACGAACGACGAGGCGCTGCACTCGTTCCACGCCGGATGGATGCGGGAGATCCTCCATGGCCGGTAAGCGCGCCCTCGACGCCGTCGTCGAGAAGCGCATCCTCGACGTCTTCAAGCTCCTCCTCCGCGGCGCATCCCGCGCCGAGGTCTTGCAACACCTTGCAGAGCAGGAAACCGTCGACGCGGTCCGGACCGGCGACTGGTACATCGCGAAGGCGAGCCAGCGATTCAAGGCCCTCGCGAAGATCGACGCCGAGAAGGAGCGCGGCCGGCAGCTGGCCCGGCTCGAGGACCTCTACTCCCGCCTCTTCCGCATTCAGGACTACCGGACCGCGCTCGCCGTCCTGAAAGAGCGGAACGAGCTCGCCGGGATCTACCCCGAGAAGGTCGTGAAAAATGAGCACTCAGGCCCCAACGGCGCCCCTCTCTCCCTCCTCGTCGGCCGCCTCGAGCCCGACCCAGAAGAGCTACGACGTCGACTCCTGGCCGAAGCCGAAGCGACAGAGGATCGCGGCGATGCTGGCCCGGCTCCGGCCGAGGCCGACTGACCTCATGCGCGCCGCCGGCCTCGCGCCCGATCCCTGGCAGCGGGACGCACTCCTCTCCGACTCCTCGCGGGTCCTCTTCCTGACGACTCGGCAGGCCGGCAAGTCCACGACCGTCGGCGCCCTCGCCGCGTTCGAGGCCGTCTTCAAGCCGGGGAGCCTGACCCTCCTCCTCAGTCCGAGCCTCCGGCAGAGCGCCGAGCTTTTCCGGAAGGTCCTCGACTTCTACCGCGCCGTCCCCGGGGCACCCAGGCCGACCTCCGACTCCGCCCTCCGGATGGAACTCGCCAACGGCTCGCGGGTCGTCTCGCTTCCCGGTTCGGAGGAGACCGTCCGCGGCTACTCGAAGGTCGACCTCCTCATCGTCGACGAGGCCGCCCGCGTCCCCGACAGCCTCTACCACGGCGTCCGGCCGATGCTCGCCGTCAGCGGCGGCCGACTCGTCGCCCTCTCGACGCCGTGGGCGAAAGCCGGCTGGTACTACTCCGCGTGGACGTCGTCCGAGCCCTGGGAACGCTTCCGCGTGACCGCCTCCGACTGCCCGCGCATCCCCGTGACGTTCCTCGACGAGGAGCGCCGCGCCCTCCCCCCGTCCGTCTTCGCCCGAGAGTACGAAGCGACGTTCACGGACTCCGAGGACGCCTACTTCCGCGACAGCGACATCGAGCGCGCCCTCTCCGCCTACGTCGAGCCCCTCTTCCCCGAGGCGGCCCCGGTCCTGCCGGCGCCCCTCTTCCTCCCCGAGGAGACGAGATGACCGAGAACCGCACCCGCCACACCGTCGGCCTCAGCGTCGGACCCCCGAGCGACACGACGGGACTCGTCGTCCTCGAGACGACCGACCGCTCCCACGCCGTCCGCCACCTCCAACGGTTCCCGCCCGGCACCGCCTACTCCGAGATCGTCGCCGCCGTGGGGAAGGTCCTCGCGGCCCTCCAGGAACCCGACGTCGTCGCCGATGTAACGGCCGTCGGCGCCCCCATCGCCGACCTCTTCGACTGGCCACGGGCGTCCACGCACCGCGTCGTCCTGACCGCGGGGGAGCGCGACACCTCGAAGTCCCCCTGGCGCATCCCCCGGCTCGACGTCGCCGCGGGACTCCAGATCGCCCTCCAGGAAGGCCGCCTCGCCGTCGCGCGCGAGCGCCTCGCCGCCGACCTCGCCCGGGACCTCCGCACGTTCAACCCGAAGCCGTCGGCCGGCGCGGCTTCGGAGCTGGCCTGGCGCGACCGGCCCTCCGATGACCTGGTCCTCGCCGTCGCCGTCGCCCTCTCCGAGGCAGAGAAGGCGCCCTTCTATATCCAGGCCATCCCGATCTTCAGGCCCCGTCGCGCGGTCTTCTGATGCCCCACTTCGCCGGCCTCGACCTCGCACAGACCGACGACTTCACCGCCCTCGTCGTCGTCGACGCGCAGCCGGAGCGCGCCCGCGCCGTCCTCGTCGAGCGGTTCCGCGGACTCGCCTATACGGCCGTCGTCGACCGCGTCGCGGGTCACCTGGCGCCGTTCCCCGACGTCCTCCTCCTCGTCGACTCCACGGGCGTCGGGCGCCCCGTCGTCGACCTCCTCCGGCTCCGCGCGCCCTGGCTCCGGCTGGTCCCCGTCCACCTCCACGGCGGCGCCCGCATCCGCCGCGGGGAGGACGGCCTCCACGTCCCGAAGCGGACCTTGATGCAGCCGCTCCGCGCCCTCCTCGCCTCCGGTCGCATCGAGATCCCTCCAGGGCCGCTGGCGGAGGAGCTTCGCAACTTCGCCGTCCGAATCGACCCGCGCACGGGTCACGACCGTTACGAAGCCCGGCGCGGCCACGACGACCTCGTCGTCGCGGCAGCACTCGCAGCGCTCCCGACGGGAAGGAGAACATGAGCTACACCGTCTCCCTCGAACTCGGACAGCCTTCCGACCTCTCCGCTCTCGCCGTCGTCGAGACGCCGACGCTCGCCCCGGTCCGGTATGAGCGGCGCCGCGACTGGCACGGAAACGACGCCCCCAGCTCGTTCTTCTACGGCTCCGGCAGCTGGTACACGACGGAGACGCCCATCTTCATGCTCCCCGACGGGACCGAGACGGAGGACCATCCGCCCCTCGTTCACGACCTCCGCCACCTCGACCGCTGGCGTGCCGAGCCCTACCCGCGCATCGTCGAGAGGACCCGCGCCGTCCTCGACCGGCTCCCCGACGGGACGCCGCTCCTCCTCGACTGCACCGGCATCGGCGCCTCCGTCGTCCGTCTCTTCGATCCGCTCAGGCCCGACCTCGTCCGCGTCGTCGCGGCCGGCGAGGAGACCCAGGACGGCCGGACGGTCCGCGTCCCGAAGCGCGACCTCGTCAGCGCCCTGGCCGTCCTCCTCGAGACGGGCCGGCTCCGGATCGCCGCCGGCCTCGCGCACGGCGCCACGCTGACGACGGAGCTCCGGCGCTTCCGCGCCCGGGTCGGAGCCGCGCCCGACACCGCCGACGACTGGCGGGACCGTGACGACGACGACCTCGTCCTTGCCGTCGCCCTCGGCGCCTGGCACGCCGAACGGCATTCGCACGTCCCGTTCGCCTACTCGGTCGGGGAGTCTGAAATGGGATGGGGAGCGACGTTCTAGGCGAGGCCCGCCTACCACGCCGACCCGGACGGATGGTGTCCGAACCCGCCCGCTTGCCGTCCGGCCGCTCCTCTGGTACGCTTTCGAGCGCTATGAACGAAGCGTTTGCCCCTGTTTTTCGCCGGACACCTGCTCACCGCGAGAACGGCTCCGGCGCGAGCGCTGGCACGATAATTTCCTACCGGCGTGAAATAGGGTCAAATCCGCGTCAGTAAAGGCCTAATTTACCATAATCACCGTTATAAGACCCTAACGCACCCCCCGTGCCAGACCCTCGCCGGGGAGTGTGCACCGAAACGGTACGATTGGACACTCCGAAACACGCCTGAAATAGCTTGGTTGGCCTAGTTTTCTGCCGTACCATATCGGCATGACGAAGCCCACCCATCGCCCCGTCGGTCGCCCCAAGGGGAGCGGCGTGCAGACCGCCCGCCTCGAGCTGCGCTGCCGGCCCGCGCTGGCCGAGCAGGTCCGCCGCGCCGCCGAGGAGGACGGAGTCAGCCAAGCCTATTGGCTCCGCCGCGCCGTCGTCTCGTCCCTCCGCTGGCGCACCCGCCGAGCAGGGGAATAGGCTCCCGCCGTGGGCGTCGCACGCATCGGCCGGACACGCTCCTTCCGCGTCCGCTGGCTCGACGGCGGCAAGCCTCCGCTCGGCATCTACCGGCAGGAGACCCTCCACAACTGCGAGCGAGAGGAAGCCGTCGCCTACCTGAAGAAGAAAATGGCCGAGGTCGCCGAGCGGCGCCCCGGTGACGGACCCTCGCGAACGACGTTCCGGCAGCTGGCCGAGCGCTACCTTGAGATCCGCGGCCCGAAGCTCGCGCCGGCCTGGCTGAAGACCGTCCAGCGCATCCTCGAGCAGCACTTCTACCCGCGCTTCGGCGCCAAGCGCGCCGACCAGATCCGCTCCGCCGACGTCGTCCGCTACCAGCACGACCGGGAGGGGAAAATCTCGGGCGTCACCGTCAACCGGGAGACCGCGGTGCTCATGTCCGTCCTGAACTTCGGCGAGGCCGAAGGCTGGATCGACCGCAACCCGATCCCTAGGTCGAAGGTGAGGAAGTTCCGCGAGCAGCGGCGGACCCGCGCATTCACCCCGGAGGAATGGCGCCGTCTCGTGTCCGCATTCGACGACCCCGCGGCCTGGCGCGCCCACCTGGCGAAGGTTCGCCGGCTCGGCCCCGTCATCACCGACCTCTCGACCGGCGAGAGCCGGCGCTACGGCGGCGCCCCCCGCCCCGACTCCGACTCGGCGAACGCCTACCGCGAGCGGCTCCGCTCCGCCATGACCGTCTGCCAGGCACTCCTCCTCTTCGGCGCCCGTCGCGGCGAGGTCCTCGACCTCCGATGGAGCGACGTCGACACCCGCCGCGGCGTCGTCCGCGTCCGGCTCCCGAAGACGAGCAAGCGAGGACTCCCGCAGAAGCTCCTCCCCCTCGCGGCCGGCATCAAGGCGATGCTCGACGAGCAGCCCCGGGGCGTCGGCGACGGCTACGTCTTTCCCCGTCCGCACGACGACTACACGGAAGCCGCCCGTCCCCGCGGCAAGGCGCCTCGCCGGAGCGCCGCACCATGGGAGCCTCGCAAGCTCGCCCGCGCGTTCGCCCTCGCAAAGGAGCTCGCCGGCCTGAAGGAGCAGCGGGACACCCCCCGGACGGCCGTCCTCGTCCTCCACAGCATCCGCCACACGGCGGAGACCTGGCTCGCCCGGGCCGGCTTCACGGAGACCCTCCGCAACGCCTACCTCGGCCACGTCGATCATTCGATGGCCGGGACGTACACCCACCTCGAGCCCGCCGACCTCGTTCCGCTGGTCCGGGAACTCTCCGAAAAGGCAGGGATTCTGCAAGCCGGTGACGCGGAAGGTGACGCGAAAGCGAAAGCGCCGGGGAAGGCCCGGCGCTAAACCCTTTGAATTGAATGGTGGAGCTGAGGAGGATCGAACTCCCGACCTCTAGAGTGCGATTCTAGCGCTCTCCCAGCTGAGCTACAGCCCCACCGTGGGGGCGGAGAATCTAGCCGCAACGGGCGGATTCGTCAAACGGGGCCGGGGGGCTGCGGCGCCGGGGCCTACTCGTGCTTCCTCCTCCCGGCCGACGCCTCCGGCGTCCCGAGGCGCAGGTCCCCGCCGTCGCCCGTCCGGGCGAGGCCGCGGGCGTGGGGCCGGTAGACGTCCTCGAGGCTCGTTCCCTGCAGGACGCCGCGCTCCTCGGCGTCGGCGCGCTTGTAGAGGGCCCGGAGGATGGCCGCCGCGGGCTCGGAGCCCGCCGGGACGGCCCGCGGGACCGCCTCGCCCACCGCCCGGGCGACGGCGTAGAGCGTGATCGTGTCGGGCGGGCGGGCGAGCCGGACGGCGTCGCCCGTGACGGCGACGAGGCCCGCGACGTCGAGTCGCTTCATCCGCGACCTGAGGTCGTCGGCGCCGCGGCCGCAGGCTTCCGAGAGGGTGGACAGGTCGAGGGAGACGCCCGCGTGCCAGGCCTCGGTGAGGCGCAGGAGGAGCTGCGTCGCCTCCTCGAGCGCGCCGGGCTTTCTCGATTCCGGGGGCGGGGCGTCGTGGGCGAGGAGCTCGTCGCGGAACTGGACGGCGTGGGCGAAAGAGAAGCCGAAGAGAAGGATCGTCCACGCGAAGCCGGTGGCGATGACGAAGACGGCGATGGCGCTCAGCGTGCCGTAGAGCCGTTCGACCCCGGCGAGGGCGACGAATCCGGCCGTGAAGACCTGCCTGAGGACCGTCAGCCCGACGCCGGCGACCACCCCCGCCGAGAGCGCGGCGCCCCAGCGGACCTGCGCGGACGGGACGACCTTGTAGACGAGCGAGAGGGCGGCGATCGACGCAAAGAGGCCCCGGAAGTGGAGCTGCGTGACCGGGAGCCCCGACTCGAGGAGGAGCGACGTGGCGACGCCGAGCGCGACCGGCCCGAGCAGGACGACGAGGACGGCATAACCGAGCCGCTCGCGGACGCGCCGGGGCCGCAGCGTCCCCCAGAGGTGGTTCGCGGCCCCCTCGAGGTCGAAGTAGACGCGGACGGACGTGACGGCCAGGAGCGCGGTGGCGATCCAGGAAGCGGCCTGCGCCGCGTCGACGAGAGCCTCGACCCCGTGGAGGACTTCCCGGGAGGTGCCCGGGACGAAGAAGCGGAGGAGGCGGTAGAAGCCGGTCCCCTGCTCGCCCAGGAAGGTGGTCATGAGGACCGTGACCGAGGCGACGAGCGGGATGAACGAGAGGAGCGAGGAGTAGGCGAGACCGGCGGCGACGTCCATTCCGCGCGAGTCGACGAACGACCGGAGGCTCCGCCGGAGAATCACCCCGGCGAGGGCGATCGCCCGTCTGACCCCCTTCAGCTCGGGGGCGCGAATGGGGAAGTCCCCTCTGCCCCGCCCCAGCCTCAGACCTCCACGGTTTCACCGGTCTCCGGGACGTGGACGTTCCAGCCCAGCTCGGTGCGGATGCGGGCGGCGAAGGCGTCCTGCGCCGCCGGTTCGCCGTGCGTGAGGAACAGGGTCTTCGGCGGGGCGGGGGCCGTCTTCATCCAGGCGATGAGCTCGTTCGCGTCCGCGTGGGCCGAGAGGGCGGGGATCTGGCGGATCGCCGCCTTCACCGTCAGCCCCTCGCCCATGACGGTCACGTCGGTCTCCCCTTCGAGGAGGCGGCGGCCGAGCGTCCCCTCGGCCTGGTAGCCGACGAAGAGGACGGTGTTTCGCGCGTCGCCGAGGCGGTGGAAGAGGTGATGGAGGACGCGCCCGCCGGTGGCCATGCCCGAAGCGGAGACGACGATTCCCGGGCCGCGCTCGAAGTTCAGCTTCTTCGACTCGTCGCGCTTCCTCACGACGGTGAAGTAGGGGGTCTGGAGGGGCGAGCCGGAGGCCTCCTCCAGCTCGTTCATCTCCACGTCGTGCTCGGAGCGGTAGCGGCAGTAGAGCTCGACGACGGAGTTGGCCATCGGGGAGTCGACGTAGACGGGGACCTTCGGGAGCCGTCCCTCCTCGAAGAGCTCGAAGAGGTGGTAGAGGAGCTCCTGGGTCCGCCCCACGGCGAAGGCGGGGACGACCGTGAACCCGCCTCGCGCGAAGGCCTCCTCGAGCTCGCGGCGGAGCTGCTCCTTCGGGTCGGTCGGCTCGTGGAGCCGGTCCCCGTAGGTCGACTCGCAGACGAGGACGTCGCAGGCCGGGAGAGGGGCCGGGTCGTGGAGGATCGGGACGCCGCGGCGCCCCATGTCGCCCGAGAAGACGACGGTCTTCCAGCCGGCATCCCCGTCGCGGTACCGGATCTCGGCGAAGGCGGCCCCGAGGATGTGCCCGGCCCGGTGCAGCTTCGCCTTCATCCCCTTGTGGAGCGGGGTCTCCTGGCCGAACTCGAGGCGGTGGAGAAGCCGGAGCGACCGGTTCGCGTCCTCCTCCGTGTAGAGCGGCCTCGCCGGCGAATGGCGCGAGTACCCCTTCTTGTTCGCCCAGCGGGCCTCTTCCTCCTGCAGGCCGCCGGAGTCGGGGAGGAGGACGCCCAGCAGGGCCTTCGTCGGCGGGGTCGCGAAGGCCCGGCCCGTGAACCCGTCGCCGGCGAGGCGCGGGAAGTAGCCCGTGTGGTCGATGTGGGCGTGGGTGAAGAGGACGTCGTCCACGGAAGAGGGCTCGAAGGGCAGCGGCTTCCAGTTCCGCTGGTGCATCTCGAAGCCGCCCTGGAAGAGCCCGCAGTCCACGAGGAGGCGGTAGTGGTCGGTCGTGAGGAGGTACTTCGAGCCGGTCACCGTCCGGGCCGCGCCGTGAAATCCGATCTGCATCGCTCTCTCCTCCGTCCATCGTAGCGCCGCCCGCCCGCGCGCGGTGGCGGGGTTTCGCCGGCCCGTGCGAAGATTCGGGCCGAACGATCCGAAGGGAGGTCCAGATGGCCGAGACGACCGACACCGCCAGGACCGTCGACGAGAAGATCGACGCGAAGATCGACGCCGCCCGCGAGAGCTTCGGCGGCCGCGTGAAAGAGAAGATGGGCGAGGTCGCGGAGGACGTGAAGAGCCGCGCGGGCGCCCTCCGGGACAGGATCCGGGAGACCGACTGGGACGAGGTGACCGAAAAGGCCACCGACTACGTGAGGCAGAACCCCGGCAAGTCGATCGCCATCGCGCTCGGCGCAGGCTTCGTGCTGGGGCTCCTCCTGCGGCGGCGGAGCGACGACTGATGTCGGAGCCGACCATTCGCCCGCCCGCCCCGCACGGGGCGTCGCCGGACGGCCCCGTGGGGGGCGCCGAAGCGCCGTTCGCGTTCGAGCAGGGAATCGACTGGCAGAACGCCGCGCTCGACGTCGTCCGGAAGTACCCGATCCCCTGCGTCCTGGGGGCCGCGGCTCTCGGATTCTGGATCGGCCGGAACCGCGGTCCGGCGATCGCGGCGGCCGCCGCGGGCCTCGCGACGAACGCCGTGATGAAGCAGCTGTCGAAGGCCCTGGAGACCTCCGACTTCTGAGGCGAGGGGCTCCCCGGCACGGACCGGGCCGGTTCCGCTCCGCGCGGAACGCGGGAATATTGCCTGCGCGCCCACCGCGAAAGGGGGCGATACTGGGACCGCGGCGGCCGTACGACGCCCGGCGACGCCGGCGAACGGGACCCCGCGGAGCGAGGTGAGCCATGAACGACGAGACGAAGGAAACCCCCATGCAGGACTGGAGCGCGGTCGCTTCCGTCGGGAGCGAGGCCGAGGCCACCTTCATCGTCGGGTTCCTCGAAGGGCACGGCATCCCGACCCGCATCGTCGACAAGAGCTTCTCGCAGAACCCCGTCCCCGCCGAGGAGGGGCTCGCCGCCGTCGAGGTCGCCGTCCCGACCGACCGCCTCGAGGAAGCCGCCGCCGCCCTCGCGAAGCGCGAGGAAGCCTTCGCCTCGGCGACCGAGGGAGAAGCGACGCTCATGACCGACGAAGGCCCCGCCGAGATCGACCCGACGGAGACCGGGTCGAACTGACTAGAATCAACGAATCGGCGTGAACCCCTCCCGGATCGGTCGCTACGAGATCCTGCGCCCTCTCGGCAAGGGGGCCATGGGAGTCGTCTACCTCGCCCGCGACCCCCAGATCGAGAGGGTCCTCGCGCTGAAGACGGTCCGGTTCGACGGTCCTTCGCAGAGCTTCAGCATCTCCGAGGCGAAGGCGCGCTTCCTCAAGGAAGCCAAGATCTCGGGCCGGCTGCAGCACCCCAACATCGTCACCGTCTTCGACGTCGGCGAGGACGAGGGGGTGCTCTACCTCGCGATGGAGTACATCTCGGGCGGGAGCCTCGCGCAGCGCCTCTCCGACCCGCTCGCGTTCCCGCTCCACGACCGCGTCCGGATCCTCGCCGAGGTCGCCGACGCCCTCGCCCACGCCCACCAGCGAGGGGTCATCCACCGCGACGTCAAGCCGGCCAACATCCTCCTCACCGACGTCTCCGTCGCCAAGGTGACCGACTTCGGAATCGGCAAGCTCCTCACGGGAGACACCGACCTGACCTCGACCGGACAGATGGTCGGTTCGCCGGCCTACATGTCCCCCGAGCAGATCCGGGGCGACAAGCTCGACGTGAGAAGCGACATCTTCTCGCTCGGGGTCGTCGTCTACCAGACGCTGACCCTGAAGAAGCCGTTCCCTGCCGACACGCTCACGACCCTCGTCTACCAGATCCTCCACGACACTCCGGCCAACCCGCTGGCGCACAACGCCGAGCTGCCGCCCGAGATCTCCGAGATCGTGCAGAGGTGCCTTGCCAAGAACCGGGAGGACCGCTACGCCGACGCGTCGGAGCTGGCCGAAGAGCTGCGGGCCCTCATCGGGATCGCCCCCCTCGGCTCCACCTCGGGGCTGAGCGAGAGCAAGATGGCGCGGGCGCGGGCCCTCGCCGCCGCCGGGGGGGCCGCGGCGACGTCGACCTCCCAGGCCCCGGCCGCCTCGACGCCGCGCGGCGCCGCGGCCCTGCCCGTGCCTCCGGCCGACCTCTCCGGCTCGAGGCGGATGACGAGGACCGGCGGGAAGACCGCGACGACCTCCTCGCAGCACAGCCCGGCGGCGATCGCCGGGGCTGCCGCGGGAGGACTCCTCCTCGCAGGTATCCTCGTCGGCGGCTTCCTCTTCCTCCGTTCGCAGGACTTCTTCGGCCGGGGTCGCGCCGCCCTCCCCGTCGGGCCCGTCCCGACGGCGACCGCGACCCCGGAGGCGGGACCCGTATTCGAGCCGACCCCGGCGGCCGTGACGCCCGGCGAGCCCGAGCCGAGCCCGCCCCCCGCCCCCTCCCCGACGGCCGTCGAGACCCGGCCCACTCCCCGGTCCGGGGTGGCGCCCGCGCCGACCCGGACTCCTCGGCCCGCTCCCACGCCCACGGCGACCGCCGTCCCGACGCCGACTCCCGTCCCCACGGCGACTCCCGTCCCGCTCGCGCCCCCGGACGTCACCTACATCACGCGGCGCCAGGTCAAGATCAACGTCGACCCCTCCCAGGCCCGGGTCTTCCTCGACGGCCGCTACATCGGCGTCTCCGACGACTGGGACGACGCCGGGGGCGGCGCCCTGCTGGCCTTCCCCACGGAAGGGCGACACCGTCTTCGCCTCGCCTACCCGGGACGAAAGGACACCCTCGTCGACGTGATCGTCGCGACGAACGCCGTCGAGGACCGCGTCGAGATCGAGCGCAGCCTCGAGAAGGGGTCCCCCTCCGGCCCGACGGGACCGGCGGGAAAGATCGCGAGACCCGACTACCAGACGACCGGCCTGGTCCGCCTCGCCGTCGAGCCGCCCGAAGCGACCGTCTACGTCGACGGCCGGAACATGGGCCCCGCGTCACGGTTCGCCGAGCAGGACATGCAGTTCCAGCAGCAGGGCGTCTTCGAGGTCCTGCTGACGGCACCCGGCTACCAGGCCCGGACCGTGCGCGTCATCGTCGCGGTTTCGACGGGCAAGGAGAGGGCCGTCGTCCGGGAGAAGCTCCGAAAGAACTGATTTCGTCTGCGAATGGAGTTCAGCGTCCCGTGCGGACGCCGGTACCAGGGAAGATGCCCGCAAAGCGCTCATGCCCCACGACGTTGCCCGGCGCGGCCCTGCTCGTCCTCGCCGTCCTGGCCGCCCTTCCAGCCCATCTGTCGATCGCGGACTCGTTCGCCGGCCACCTCGGCCTCGCGGCCGGGCTGCCGGCGCCGGACGCCGAGCCCCCCGGCTTCCACCTCGGCGCCCCCTCCCTCGTCTCGCCCACCGTCGAGCCGCCGGGTTTCCGCCTCTTCCAGCACGACTTCCTCGTGACTCAAGGGTCCGCCCTCGATCGCGAGGCTGGAAACGGATCGCGCCTCGACCTCGCGGCCGTCCCCGGCCTCACGCCCCGGCCCGACCGGAGCAGGGTCGTCGCGGGCGGCTTCACGGCCCTCTTCCTCGGACTCGAGTACGCCGCCTTCTGGTCCTCCGAGACCCTGAACGGCCGGTTCCAGTTCGCGAACGAGGGGTGGTTCGGACAGACGACCTATGCCGGAGGGGCCGACAAGGCCTCGCACGTCCTGGGCGGCTACATCGCCGGACGCGTCCTCGACGCGGGCCTGCAGCGGACCGGCAGCCCGCCGGCGAAGTCGCGTTTCCTCTCGGCCGCCATGATCGCCGTGACCGGGACGCTCATAGAGGTCGGCGACGCCTATCACGGCTTCGGCTTCTCCTGGCAGGACGCCCTTCTCACGGCGGCCGGAGGGGTCGCGGGCTCCGTCCTGGCCGCCACGGGGCTCGAAGACACCGTGACGATGCGGTTCGGGATGGTCGGAATCGACCGCCCCGACGATCCGACCGTCGTGATCTCGAACCCGAACCACTACAGCGGGGAGATCTACACGCTCGACGTGCGGATGGCAGGGCTCCTGCCGCGGATGGGAAAGCGCCCCGGCGCCGCGAGGTTCCTGCTCGCCTCCCTGACGTACGGCTCGAAGGGTTACCCGTGGGTCGAGCCGGACCACCGCCAGCGGCGAATGGGATTCGAGGTCGGCCTCGACACCTACGAGGTGGGAAAGGCTCTCGGCCTCAGTCCCGACACGTGGTACGGCGCCCCGATCCTCGCGTTCCTCCGGTACTTCCGGCTGCCGTACACCGGAATCGGCTGGCAGTACGAGCTGAACTCGGGCCGCTGGTTCGGCCCGAACTCCTTCCACGCCTACGACCCCTGACGCCGAGGGTGTCCCGGTCTCAGAACGGGCCGGCGAGGACCCGGAACGTGGCCGCCTTGCGCACCGACTCCTCCACGCGCCGGACGAGAGCCACGACGATGCCGCCGAGGAGCGGCGCCCCCTCGGGCGTCCCTTCGGCGACGAGGGTCCGGAAGACCTCCCTCGACAGGGCGAACACCGTGACGGCCCCGTCCTGGGCCTGGACGTCGGCCGAGCGCGGGGAGTCGTCCACGAGCGCCATCTCGCCGACCACCTCGCCGGGCCCGAGGAACGCGAGCGCCTCCTCGCCGACTCCCGGGATCCGCATGGAGACGCGCAGACGACCTTCGGCCACGACGTAGGCCTCCGATCCCTTCTCGCCGGCCGAGAGGAGCCGGCTCCCGGAGGGAATCCGGCGCTCGGTCAGGCCCAGCTCGGGGAGCGCCGTCGGGTCGAGGCCGGCGGCGTCGAAGAGATCGTGGACGCGCCGCGGATCGGCCGGAGAAGCGGCGGCCAGGGGCGCGGCGGCAGGTGCCGGCCTCGGCTTCCACTCCGGGTCGGGGACGATGTCGTCGAAGAACCGGGCGAGCGCGGCGTTCACCTCCCGAAGGGTGGTCGTCACGCTCGCCAGCGCGAGCTTTCGAAACGCCGCGCCCGCCGGCGACGGGTCGAAGAGGAGCTGCCGGGCCTCCGCCCCCGAGAAGAGGAAGATCGCGGCGCCCGGTCCCGGGTCGAAACGGCAGAGCCGCGTGGCCCCGGTGAGGGCGCCGTGGAGCGTCAGGAAGCAGGGCGCGCGCAAGGTCCCGAGCGGGTGCGGACCCAGCGGGGTCAGGGCCAGCGCGGTCGCCGAGCCCTCGACGAGGAGGCAGACGTCGTCGGACTCGTCCGTGACGGGCGTGTCGGGCTCGAGGGGGACGAGGAGACGCCCCGCGGTGAGAAGGGCCACGTCGCGGCGAGGTTCTTCGGTCATCTCTGGGCCTCGAGTCTATCCAGACTTTGGCCGGCCGGGCCATTCCCGCGGTTGACGCCCCCTTTCGCGGGCCGTATCGTGCCCGGCCGGGCCTATGAGCGAACCCGAATCCCCCTCCTCCCCCCTCAAGCGCACCCCCCTCTTCGACTCTCACAGGGCTCTCGGCGGGAAGCTCGTTCCCTTCGGCGGATGGGAGATGCCCGTCCAGTACTCGGGCCTCGTCGACGAGCACGTCGCCGTGAGGACGAAGGCCGGCCTCTTCGACGTCTCGCACATGGGCGAGATCCGGGTCAGGGGCCCGAAGGCGTTCGAGGTGGTCCAGAAGATCACCTGCAACGACGTCGCCGCGCTCGTCGACGGCCGCATCCAGTATTCGGCCTTCCTGACCGAGCGGGGCACGTTCGTCGACGACCTCCTCACCTACCGGATCGCCGAGGACGACTACCTCCTCGTCGTCAACGCCTCGAACACCCCGAAGGACGTCGCCTGGGCGAAGTCGTTCGAGGTGGACGGCGCGACGGTCGAGGACGAGTCGCCTTCCTGGAGCCAGGTCGCGATCCAGGGGCCGCTCGCAGAGGAGATCCTCCAGCCGCTCGTTCCGGCCGACCTCTCGAAGGTCGCCTACTACTGGTTCACCTGGGCGAACGTCCTCGGCGCGCGCTGCATCGTCTCGCGCACCGGCTACACCGGCGAGGACGGCTTCGAGGTCTACGGCCCGGCCGACTCGGCCCCGGCGCTCTGGAGCGCCCTGATCGAGGCGGGACGCCCGAAGGGCCTCCTGCCGGCCGGGCTCGGCGCCCGCGACACGCTCCGCCTCGAGGCGAAGCTCTCCCTCTACGGCAACGAGCTCGACGACACCGTCACCGCCTGGGAGGCCGACCTCGGCTGGATCGTGAAGATGAAGAAGGGCGACTTCGTCGGCCGGGACGCTCTCGCCAGGCAGAAGGAAGAGGGGCTGAAGCGCAAGCTCGCGGGCTTCTTCGTCGAGGGGCGCGGCATCGCCCGCCACGGATATCCCCTGAAGGTCGAAGGCTCCGGAGAGCCCGGCGTCGTCACCTCGGGCACGCAGACGCCCACCGTCGGGCGAGCCCTCGGCCTCGCCTACGTCCCCCTCGCGGCCACGTCCCCCGGAACGCGCCTCCTCGTCGACGTCCGCGGGAAGGACCTGCCCGCCGTCGTCGTTCCGACCCCCTTCTACAAGCGCCCCTCCGCCTGAAACATCTCCGCCAGGAGCCGAAAGCCATGAGCAGCTATCCGGACGACCGCTTCTACTCGAAGAGCCACGAGTGGATCCTCGTGGAGGGTGAGACCGCCACGATCGGGATCACCGACCACGCCCAGAAGGAGCTCGGAGACGTCGTCTTCGTCGAGCTCCCGGACGTCGGGGAGATCTTCGACGAGGGGCAGGAATTCGGCACGATCGAGTCGGTCAAGGCCGTCTCGGAGCTCTTCCTGCCGATCGCCGGCGAGATCGTCGAGGTCAACAAGGGCCTCGTCGACGAGCCGAACGCCGTCAACGAGGACCCCCACGGAGACGGCTGGCTCGTGAAGGTCAAGGCCAGCTCCGACGGGGCGCTCGACGGCCTCATGAACGCGGCCGCGTACGAGAAGTTCGTCGAGGAAGAGGCGAAGGCCTGACCCCCATCCGCCTCCGGTCCGCGGCGTAGAACGAGGGAGCCCGCGCGTCCGCGCGGACGCCCGGGAGACCCCGCATGCGCTACATACCCCACAGCCCCGACGAGCAGTCGGCCCTCCTCCGCGAGGTGGGCGTCGCTTCCGTCGACGACCTCTTCGCCACCGTCCCCCGCGAGGTCTTCCGGACGGACCCGCCACCGCTGGCGCCTCCGATGTCCGAGGTCGAGCTGCGGCGGGAGCTGGGCGCGATGGCGGCGCAGAACGCTGCCGCCACCTGCTTCGCTTCCTTCCTCGGGGCCGGCCTCTACGCCCACCACTCGCCGGCGTTCGTCTCGCAGCTCCTCTTGCGCGGCGAGTTCCTGACGTCCTATACGCCCTACCAGCCCGAGGTCTCGCAGGGGACGCTCACGGCGATCTGGGAGTTCCAGACGCACGTGGCCCTCCTGACCGGGATGGACGTCGCGAACGCCTCGATGTACGAAGGGGCCTCGGCCCTCGTCGAGGCGGTCCTGATGGCCGAGCGGCTCACGAAGAAGCGGACGAAGGTCGTCGTCTCGAGGACGATCCACCCCGAGTACCTGGCGACGCTGCGGACCTACCTCGCGAACCTCGGCCTCGAGATCGTCGAGGTGCCGGCCGGAACGGACGGCGTGACGAACCCGGCCGCCCTCGCCGCGGCCGTCGACGACGAGACCTTCGCCGTCGCCGTCCAGTCGCCGAACGTCTTCGGCCTCGTGGAGGACTGGTCCGTCGCGGCCGAGGCGGCGCACGCGAGAGGCGCTCTCGCCGTGGGCGTCGTGAACGAGATGTTCTCGCTCGCCCTGCTCAAGCCGCCCGGCGAGTCGGGGATCGACATCGCGTGCGGCGAGGCGGCCTCTTTCGGGATCCCCGCCTCCTTCGGCGGCCCGCTCGTCGGCTTCCTCGCCTGCCGCGACGGGTTCAAGCGGCAGATCCCCGGCCGCCTCGCGGGGAGGCTCGAGACGCCGGACGGCCCCGTCTTCGCGCTCACCCTCTCGACGCGCGAGCAGCACATCCGGCGCGAGAAGGCGACCTCGAACATCTGCACGAACCAGGGGCTCTTCGCCCTCGCGGCGACGATGACCCTGACCGCCCTCGGCAAGCACGGCCTGCGCGAGACCGCCCTTCAATGCCTCTCGAAGGCCGAGTACCTGAAGGCGGGCATCGGAAAGCTCGGGACGGGGAAGTTCGCCGTCGCCTTCCCGGGCGCGACGTTCAACGAGTTCGCCCTCCGGTGCGGCCCGCCGGTCGACGAGGTGCTGGCGGCGCTGGAGAAGGCGCAGATCCTCGGCGGCGTGCCTTTCGGCCGCCTCGCCCCCGGATCGGGGGAGCACGAGGACCTCCTCCTCGTCGCGACGACCGAGCGGATCCGCCGCGAGGACCTCGACCGGTTCCTCGACGTCCTGAGGGGGTTCTGAGATGTCCGATCACGGAAGCCTGACGAATCCCGTCCCCGCCGCCCTCGCGGACCGGCGCCGCGGCCCCTCCTCCGTCTTCGACGCCTCCCGCCCCGGGCGGCGCGGCGTCCTCCTCCCGCCTCTCGACGTCCCCGGGGCCGACCCCGAGGCGCTCTTCGGCTCCCTCCACCGGGCCGAGGTCGAGGGGGAGGTCGAGGCGTCGGAGGTCGACGCCATCCGGCACTTCACCCGCCTCTCTCAGAAGAACCTCTCGATCGACGCGAACCTCTACCCGCTCGGGTCGTGCACGATGAAGCACAACCCGCGGATCAACGAGGAGATCGCGCGGCTCGCCGGCTTCGGCGACGTCCATCCCTATACCCCCGCGCACCTCTCGCAGGGCGCCCTCGAGCTGATGGCCCGCCTCGAGGCGGCGCTCATCGCCCTGACCGGGTTCGCGCGCGTCACGCTCCAGCCCTCCGCCGGCGCCAACGGCGAGCTGACCGGATGCCTGATGATCCGCGCCGCCCACGTGAAGGCCGGCGCCGCGAGGAAGTACGTCCTCGTCCCCGACTCGGCCCACGGTACGAACCCCGCCACGGCGCACTTCGCCGGGTACGACGTGAAGGAGCTTGCCTCCACGCCCCGGGGGACCCTCGACCCGGCCGAGCTCGCCAGGCAGATGACCGACGAGGTCGCCGCGGTGATGATCACCGTGCCGAACACGCTCGGCGTCTTCGAGGAGAACATCCTCGAGATCACCCGGATCGTCCACGCGAAGGGGGGCTACGTCTACCTCGACGGGGCGAACTTCAACGCGTTCGTCGGGAAGGTGCGCCCGGCCGACATGGGCGTGGACGTCATGCACATGAACCTGCACAAGACGTTCTCGACGCCCCACGGCGGCGGCGGTCCCGGCGCCGGACCGGTCGGCGTCGGGGCCGCGCTCGTGCCGTTCCTCCCGGTCCCGACGATCGAGCCCGACGGCACCGCGTTCCGCCTCGACTTCGACCGGCCCGACTCCATCGGCCGGATGCGGACCTTCTACGGGAACTTCGGCGTCCTCGTCCGCGCGCTGACGTACATCCTGTCGTACGGGAGCGAGATCGGCGAGGTGGCCGAGAACGCCGTCCTGAACGCGAACTACCTCCGCAGGAAGCTCGCTCCCTTCTACCACCTCAAGTACGACGCCCCCAGCTACCACGAGGTCGTCTTCGACGACAAGATCCAGGCCGCGAAGGGCGTCCACAACATCGACGTCGCCAAGCGGCTCATGGACTACGGCTTCCACCCGCCGACGATGTCGTTCCCCCTCATCGTCCCGGGTGCGCTGATGATCGAGCCGACCGAGTCGGAGCCGATCGAGGAGCTCGACGCGTTCGCCGACGCCATGATCGCGATCGCGAGGGAGGCCGAGGAGACCCCCGACCTCGTCACGTCGGCCCCGCACGTCACCCCGGTCGGCCGGGTCGACGAGGCCCTCCTCGCCCGGGAGGCGTCGAAGGCCGGGAGCTTCGCCCCGGTCCTCCGGGCCCCCGTCCGCCGGGCCTGAACCTCACCCGGAACGCGCCCCGAGGCCCCGTTCGGACCCGCGTCCGGACGGGGCCTTGACACGTCCGGACCGCGGGGGAGAATCGTCTGTACTCGGACCGAAATTACACGGCGCGTTTGCGCAACGGAGGAGGTATTTCGTGGTGAGAGGCAACTCCAGATCCGGCCTCGCGGGGCTGGCGCTCCTCGCGGTCGTCGCCCTGGTCGCCGCAGGTCCGGCGTCCGCGGCAGGTTTCTCGATCTTCGAGGCGGGTTCGAGGTCCACAGCCATGGGCGGGGCTTTCGTCGCCCAGGCCGACGACCTCTCCGCCATGTTCTACAACCCGGCTGGCCTCGCCAAGCAGGCCGAGAAGGGGAAGCTACAGGCGATGGCCGGGGTGACGTTCATCATCCCCAAGGCCGAGCTCGCCGAGGGCTACGACCCGTACCCCGGGCAGGGCTACACGGCGGAGATGGCCGACCAGTTCTTCTTCCCGCCGAACTTCTACACGGCCTACGGCCTGAGCGAGTGCGTCAACCTCTCCTTCGGCACCTGGTTCCCCTTCGGCCTCGCGACGAAGTGGGACAACCCCGACGAGTTCGCCGGCCGTTTCCTCTCGCAGTACGCTGACCTCAAGCAGTACGCGGCCGGGCTCCAGGTCGCCTGGAAGATCAACGACGTCCTCTCCGTGGGCGCCGGCCCGGAGCTGCGCTTCTCCCAGGTCAAGCTCCAGCGCAAGGTCCCCCTCTTCAACCCGTTCACGAATCGCGTCGTCGACGCCGCCCACGCCGACATCCGCGGCGACCTCGAGGTGGACGTGACGTTCGGCGCGGGGATCACGATCAACCCGACCCCGAAGCTGACGATCGGCGCGTCCTACCACGGCGCGGTCGACGCCGACTTCCAGGGGACCGGGATCTTCTACGCGCTCCCCACGGGCAGCGCCGAGCTGGACGCCGCCTTCGCCGCGAGGATCCCGGTCAACCAGGACGTCCCCGTGAGGACGACGATCCAGTTCCCGGCGCAGACCCAGGTCGGCCTCGGCTACGACTTCGGCAAAGTGACCGTCCAGGCCGCCGGCACCTACACCGAGTGGTCGGCCTTCGACACGACGGTCCTCGAGTTCGACGCGGTCGGCGGCAAGCAGATCCCGACGAGCGTCCTTCCCCACGACTGGGAGGACGTCTGGGCCCTGCGCTTCGGCCTGAAGTGGACCATGAGCGACTCCTTCGACCTCATGGGCGGCTTCGTCTACGACCAGACCCCGCAGCCCGACGAGGACGTCTCGCCCCTCCTCCCCGACGCGAACCGCCGGGGCTACTCGGTGGGATTCAGCTGGAAGATCGGGAAGAAGACCTGGGTCGACTTCTCGAACCTCCTCCTCACCTTCAGCGAACGTTCGACCACGACGAACGACGACAACTTCAACGGGCGGTACAAGAACTTCGCGAACCTGACCGTCATGAACCTCCGGACGTCCTTCTGAGGGGGTGACAAGTGAAGACCATCAAGACCACCCTCCTCCTCTCGCTCGCCCTCGTCCTCGCGGTCCCGGCCTCCCCGGCCGCGGCCCAGGCCGACTTCACGCGCTTCGTCGCCATCGGAGCCTCCGTCGACGCCGGCTTCCTCGACAACTGCTGGGTGAAGTACGGGCAGGTCGACTCCTGGAACGCCATCCTGGCCCGCCAGGCGAAGGCCCCGGCCTTCGAGCAGCCCCTCCTCGACACCCCGGGCGCCGGCGGCTGCCTCGTCCTGACGAGCCTCGCCCCCACCTTCTCGACGAAGCCGAGCGAGGTCAGGCCCCTGAACCTGACGCTGCCGCGGCCCTACGACAACCTCTCGATTCCCGGCTACACGCTCAACCTGGCCCTCACTAAGAAGGTGCCCTCGGGCCCGACGGACATCGCCGCGCTCGTCCTTCGGACGCTGAACGCCACCCAGGTCGAGCAGGCGGCCGCGCTGCAGCCGACGTTCGTCTCCATCGGTCTCTTCGGCAACGAGATCCTCGGCCCCGCTACTTCCGGCACCGCGATCGACGGCGTCACCGTCATGCCGGCCGCCATGTACGGCGCGAGCTACCAGGCGGTCGTCAACACGCTCCGGGCCGCCCAGGGAGGCGCCGGGAAGGGCGTCGTCCAGCTCATCCCCGACATCACGACGATCCCCTTCACGGCGACCGTCCCGCCCTTCATCACCGTGGGCGGCCAGCCGGTCCTCGGCCCAACCGGCCAGCCTCTCACCTTCCTCGGCTCGAAGGGAGGAAACATCGCAGCCCCGGGCGCCCCGGTCGCGCCGATCCCGGCCGACTCCCTCGTCAACATCACGGCCGCGGCCTTCCTCGCCACCGGCTACGGCATCCCCTGCGCCGTCCTCGACGCGGGCGGCGCCCCGGCAGGCGACCCCCGGCGGGCGAACTGCAACAAGCCCCTCCCGGACAACGCCAACCCGCAGCTCGGGATCCCCGGAGTCGTCCTCTACCCCGACGAGGTCGCCCTCCTGAAGACCCGCGCCGCCCAGTTCAACGACCAGATCCGGGCGATCGCGGGCGCCGCGGGCTACAAGGTCTTCGAGACGTCGGCCTTCTTCTCGAGCCTGAGGTCGCAGGGTCGCGACTTCGCCGGGATCACCGTGAACGCCGCGTTCCTGTCCGGCGGGCTCATCTCCTACGACGGTGTCCACCCGACAGCGCTCGGCTACGCCGTCTGGGCCGACGAGATGGTCCAGTTCATCAACGCGAGCTACGGCACAGAGATCCCCCGGGTCAACATGTACCCCTACCTCTTCAACGGCAACTCGTCTGCCGGCGGTTTCCCGATGAGCATCGGCACGCCGCTCACGAGCGAGGAGCTGATCGAGTACGCCGCCGCGATCTACACCCCCGAGGTGATGAAGGCCCTCCCGACGATGTTCCCGGTCTCCTTCCGGACCTCGGCCGCCGCGCCGGAGGCGGAGGAGGTCCCGGTGCCGGCAGAACCGCGATTCGGCCGGGCCATTCTCGTCGACTGAGGTCCCCGGTCTCCAAATGTCACTCCGGAAGGGCCGCCTCAGGGCGGCCCTCCTCGTTTTTGATCTCCCGGCCGCCGCGACCAGAGAAGGGAAACGACTCCGCGGATCCGGACGGGACACGGGACCTGGACACGGAACACGGGACACGAGACCGGGGCCAGGACCGAAGGGGAGCCTCACCGCGAGGGTGGGTCCCGTCGCCGCCTGCTCCGCGCGGCCGACCCGCTTCCGCGTCCTCTGCGGCCGGGCGGGGCGCCCGCGCGAACTCCTCCCTTCGGTCGTCAAACAGCGCGCGGGCTTCACCCCCGCCCGGTCCTCGCGGGCGCGAGCGGGTCCCCGGCCGTGCTCGGGGGCGGCTCCCGGGACCCACCCCCGCGGCTCGGCCGGCCAGAACGGAAAGAAGGGGTCAGGTCTACCTTCTACGCTATACGAATTCCCGTATAGCGTAGGAGGTAGACCTGACCCCGGTTGAAGCGACCCAGGTTGAAGCGGTTGAAGGGCCGCCGAAGGCGGCTTCCCTGCAGGGCCTGGATGCGTGCCGGACGCGGGAGGGGCGGGGCGTCCCGCGAGCGAGCGTTCGAGCACGCGCGGGGACCCGCACGGCTTCGCGAGCAGGCCGCCGGACCAGGCGAGCGCGTTGTCTGACGACCGAAGGGAGGAGTTCGCGCTCGCCCCGGCGGCCCGCGCAGCGTGGCCGATGCGGGTCGCGCGCGCGCAGAGGGAGCCGTGGGACGCCCCGCCCCGGACGCGTCCCCCGGAGGAATCGACGAGACATTGATGCGGGTGGGTGCTCTGGTTCCCCGGTTCCGCGGTTCCCCGGTTCCCCGCCCTCGCTCCCGCTCAGCTCACCCAGGCGACGCCGACGCCGAGGATGTCGATGGCGCTGGAGGTCGGGAGGACGTGGACTCTCTCGAAGCGGGCCGGGTCGGGCGCCGCGGCCTTGGCCTCGAGCTCGGCCAGCTCGGCCTTGAGGGTCTCGATCTTCGTCTCGGCGGCGCCCTCCATCCGGCGCTTGCTGAGGACGGAGCCGACCTTGCCGACCCGAAGGGTCTTCTTCCTGCCCCCGAAGAGCCCGCCGAGGACGTCCATCGCCGCGCCGGCCATGGTCGCCATCGTCTCCATCGAGCGCGCTTTCTCGGCCTGCTCGGCGGCGGCGAGGTCTCGCCGCTTCTTCTCGATCCGCTCCGAGAGGGCCATCGTCGGCTTCGCCTTCTCCCCGACGCGGGCGCCGAAGGCGTGCTCGTCCTCGCCGGGGTTCGAGAGGAGGCCCGTCACCGGGTCTCGGAGGAGATCCGTGGCGAGGAGGTCGGGGAGTCGCTCCTTCACCGCCTTCTCGGCTTCCTTCACGCCCCTCGCGCCCAGCCAGGAAGGAAGGTCGCCGTACGCGAGCGCCCGCGGGGGCGCGTCCTCGAGCTCCCGCCCCTCGAGCTCGAGCGCGTCGCCCTGCACCACCTCTCGCGGCGTCGCCGCGTCGAGAGGGAAGAGCCTCGTCGTCGTGATCTCGTCGGACATCCCCTTGCCCGACTTGTAGCGGACCGCCGCCCGAACCCAGAGGTACGCGGAAGCCCTCTCGCCGCCGCGGCGGTCGAGCCAGCGGGCCGGCCACTCGGCCGGGAGCATGGGCGGGCCGGCGGGGACGGCCGGGCCCGGGGGCGGGGCAGGTGCCGCCGCGACGGCAGCACCTCCCGGCAGGCTCGTGGCGACGCCTCCCGCGGGGGCCGGCGCCGCCTTTTTCAGCCTCGTCAGCTCGTCGCGCGTCATCGGGCCGCGCAGGTAGCTCATCGCCCAGCGGGTCTCGAAGATCTCGGGTCCCTTCCGGTGGACGTCGTGGAGGAGGAAGGTCCGCTTCTTCGTCTGGTTCAGGAGCGCGTCGACGTCCGTCAGGCCCGCGGCGTCGGTGAGGCCGTCGGCGAGGCGCCTCCTGTCGCGCTCGGTCTGGAGCGTGCCGACCCACCAGCAGCCGCAGTTGGCCAGCCCCTTGTAGTCGAGGTCGACCGGGTTCTGCGTGGCCAGGACGGTCCCGACGCCGAACGCGCGCGCCTGCTTCAGGAGCGAGAGGAGAGGCTTCTTCGTCGGCGGCTCGCCCGACGGCGGGAAGAACCCGAAGATCTCGTCGATGTAGACCAGCGCCCGCAGCGACGTCGAGCCGGGCTGCGAGCGGAGCCAGGAGCGGACGCGAGAGAGGAGCGTCGCGACGACGAAGAGACGCTCGGGGTCGGAGAGGTGCGAGATCGAGAATATGGAGAGCTTTGCCGGTTCCCCGCCCCTGCCGAGGAGGACGTCGATGTCGAGCGGCACGCCTCCGCGGAAGGCCGCCGTCGCGGGCGAAGCGAGGAGGCTGTTGAGCCCGAGGACGAGGCCGTCGCGCTCCTTCTTCGGGAAGAACGTCTCGAGCGGCAGCGCGCCGATCGCCCCGAACGGCGGCTGCGCGGCGGCGCCGACGAGCGACTCGAGAGTGGCCGTTTCCCCCTTCGCCCAGATCTCCTCTACGCAGCGCGCAAGGAGGATGAAGTCGCGCGAGGAGACCGGGTCGGCGTCGCGGCCGAGGAGCCCGAGGAGCCCGCCCAGGAACGCCGTCATCAGGTCGCGCCCCTCCTCGCTCTGCGCGCCGTCCGGCGGTGGAGCGAGGGCGCCGAGGAGGTCGACCTGGACGCCGGCCGTGGAACCGGGCGTGAAAATGGTGACCGAGCGCGAGGCGGCGTAGGAGGCGACGTCGGCCGCGGTGATCCCCCACCCCGCGAGGCCCTCGCTCCACTTCCTCGCCTCGCCTTCAGGCGTGGCCTCTCCCCCGCCGGGGACCCACGGCGCGAACTCGTCCGGCGCGAGCCGCGGGAAGGCGAGCGCGAGGTTGCCGAGGTCTCCCTTGGGGTCGATCGCCAGGACGGGAATCCCCTGCTTGAGCAGCTCCTCGATCAGGAGGATGCCGAGGGCGGTCTTGCCGCTTCCCGTCATCCCGACGATGAGGCCGTGGGTCATAAGGTCGTCGGGGTCGAGCGCGAGCGGCGCCGGCGCCTTCGTGACGGAGCGGCCGAGGAAGAGCTCGTTGGCCATGGGAGACCTCCCGGGTGGAATCCTGGGCAAGGAGGGATCTTACCGGCCGCGCGGACATAATCGACCCATGAACGAAGGACGCAGCCCCGCCATCCGGGTCACGCTCATGCCGAAGGACACGAACGTCCACGGGACGATCTTCGGGGGCGTCCTGCTGTCGTACATCGACCTGGCCGCCGCCGTCGCCGCCCGCGCCCACTGCGACCTCATGGTCACGGTGAAGATGAACGAGGTCGTCTTCCACCAGCCCGTCTTCGTCGGCGACCTCGTGTCGTTCTACGCCGACGTCGTCCGGATCGGGAACACCTCGATCACGATGAAGGTCACGGTGGAGGCCCAGCGGTGGCGCGACACGGGGGAGGCGGTGAAGGTGACGGAGGCCGAGGTCGTCTACGTGAACGTCGACGAGGAGCGCCGGCCGAAGCCGATCACGCGCCGGGAGATCGCGGGCGCGTAGGGCCTACTCGTCGCCCCGCGGCGCGGCCCGGTGCTTCTTCAGGCTCGCGAGCCTCTTCTTCAGGACGAGACGCGCCTCGCGCGCGCCGGCGGAGGGCCGCGTGGGGCGGCGGCGTCTTGGGACGACGAGCGCGGCCGCGACGAGGGCGCGCGCCTTTGCGCGGGCGGTCTCGAGGTTGCGGTGATAGTCGCGGCTCTCGCCGGCCGTGAGGCGAAGACGACCGGTCGCGTCGCGCCGGCCTTCGGAGAGGGCCGCGAGGCGGGCCCGGGCACCTTCGTCGAGCCCCTCGACGAGGGCGAGGTCCACGAGGAGCTCGGCTCTCGACGCGACCTTGTTGACGTTCTGACCGCCCGGGCCGCCCGAGCGGACGCCCCGCGCCTCGAGGGCGGCGGCGGGAATCCTCACGCCGGGGGCGACGTCGATCGGGTCGGGCACGCGGGGATGGTGCCATGGCTCCTATGATGGCGGCGAGGCCTCGCGCGTGACGCCCTTCGAACCCTCCTGGCTCCCCTTCGCCGCGAAACGGCGGGTGTTCGACGTCTTCCTCGCTCTCGTGATCGTCCTCGCCTTCACGGCCCTCGGCCGGGCCGGCGCCGCGAACCCGACGACCGCCGGCTTTCTGTTCTTCGTCGCCGTCCTCGGCCTGGCGGTCGTCCGGGGCCTCACGGCGGCCGTCGCCGGCTCCGTGGGAGCCACGCTCGCATTCAACTGGTTCTTCTTCCCTCCGCTCCACACCTTCTCGATCGCGGAGCCCGCCAACTGGGCCGCCCTCTCCTCGTTCCTCCTCGTCGCCGTCGTAGCCAGCCGACTCGTCGTAAAGGCCCGCGAGAAGGCGCTGGAGGCCGAGGCGAGGAGAGGAGAGCTGGAGCTCCTCTACGACCTTTCCGTCGACCTCTTCGCCGCGACGAACAGGGTCGGGCTGCTCGGCGAGGCGGCGGGACGGTTCGTCCGCTCGCTCGGGGCCCTCGCCGGGGGCCTTCTGGCATTTCCCGAAGGGGAGAGTCGGCCCGAGCGGGTCTCGTGGACGGGCGAGCCCCCGTCGACGGAGGCGGAGAAGCTCGCCCGGACCGTCGCGGACCGGCGGGAGGGCGCCGAGGTCCCGGCGGCGGAGGGGCGGCGCGACGCCTTCCTGCCGCTCGTCGTCGGCGGGCGAACGAGCGGCGTCCTCGTCCTCCTCGGTACCGCGGCCGGCCGGGCGGTCCTCGAGCCCGCGGCCCGCCTCGTCGCGCTCGCGGTGGAGCGGGAGCGATTCCTCGAGGAGAGCGCCCGGCACGAGGCCGTGAGGCAGAGCGAGGAGCTGAAGACCTCGCTCCTCAGGGCGGTCTCGCACGACCTGAGAACGCCCCTCACGGCGATGACGCTCCAGATCGAGGCGCTCCGCCGCCACTCCCGGGACGCCGTGGAGCAGCGGGACCTCGACGACCTCTCCCGCGAGACGGCCCGCCTGGGCCGGCGCATCGACAACCTCCTCGCCCTCGCCCGCCTCGAAGCGGGCCGCAGCCGCCCGAACCCCGAGCCGACGCCCGCCGCGGACCTCTTCCGCGCCACCCGCGAGGCCCTGCCCCTCCTCCTCGACGCTCACCCGGTCCACGTCACCGTCGACCGCGCCTGCCCCGACCTCTACGTCGACCCCTCTCTCGCGCTCGAGGTCCTCGTGAACCTCCTCGAGAACGCGGCGCGGGCGGCGCCCGAGGGAACGGCGCTCGAGCTCTCCGCCCTCGCGCATCCGGTCGCGCGGGACCGCGTCCGGATCGAGGTTGCCGACCGCGGTCCCGGCGTCCCCGCCGACACAAGCGCAACGGGCGCGGGAGGAGAGTCCTCCGACGTGGCCCGACGGGGGCTCGGCCTCGAGATCGCGCGCGGCCTGGCCTCGGCCAACGGCGGCGACGTGACGCTGCTGCCGCGTCCCGGAGGAGGGACGGTCGCGCGGGTCGACTTCCCGGCGGCCCCCGAGCCGGAGGACGCGTGATCCGCCGGTCTGCCCTCATCCTCGTGGCCGACGACGACCCGGCCATACGCCGGGCGCTCGCCGCCGAGCTGCAGTCCGAGGGCTACGACGTCACGGAGGCGGCCGACGGGCGAGAGGCGCTCGCGGCCTTCGAGAGAGACGAGCCGGACCTCGTCCTGACCGATCTCGCGATGCCCGTCGCCGACGGGTTCGCCGTCGTCGCCGGCGTGAGGGAGACCGGGACGACGCCCGTCCTCGTCCTCTCGGTCCGCGGCGCGGACGGCGACAAGATCCGCGCCCTCGACCTCGGGGCCGACGACTACGTCACGAAGCCCTTCTCCCTGCCCGAGCTCCTGGCGCGCGTCCGCGCGCACCTTCGGCGAAGCGGCGTCGGCGCCGGCCCTCGCATTCTCCGCTTCGAGGGGCTGTCCGTCGACCTCGAGCGGCGCAGGGTCGTCCAGGGGGAGCGCGAGGTGAAGCTGACGCCGACGGAGCTCTCGATCCTCGAGCTCCTCGCGACGAACGCCGGCAAGCCGGTCACCATCGCCCGGATCATCGGGCGCGTCTGGAGAGGGGCGCCCGGCACGACGCCGGACACCGTCCGGGTCCACGTCGGCTCCATGCGCCGGAAGATCGAGCCCGACCCCTCCTCTCCGCGCTACGTCGTCACCGAGCCCTGGGTCGGGTACAGGTTCGTCGCAGAGCCCGTCGAAGGGCCGGTCGACACCGACCTTTAGCCTTTCTTTCGCCCCTCTTCCGGACTTCTTGATCCCCGCGGAGGCACCTTCCCGACCGTGGAAGGAAATTGCCTCATGTCGCTCTTCGTCATCCTCGCCGTCGGAGTCCTCCTCTTCGTCGTCGACTCCTCCCGGACGAAGCCGGGCGATCCGCTCTGAGCTCGATGGCAGATGCCCTTCTCGTCCTCGCGACGCTCTTCCTGGGCGGCCTCGCCCTCCTCTTCGTCCGCGTCTGCGCCGACCTCCTGCCGGAGGACCGCGATGAGCGCTGAGTCCGTCGTCGGCCTCGTCCTGGCGACGCTGGCCCTCGCCTACCTCCTCTTCGCCCTCCTGAAACCGGAGAGGCTCTGAGGTGACGACCCTTGCGTTCCTGAAGATCGCCGTCTTCTTCCTCCTCGTCCTCGCCGTGACGAAGCCGCTCGGGCTCTACATGCGCCGGGTCTTCTCCGGCGAGAGGACCTTCCTCGACCCCGTCCTCGGCCCCGTCGAGAGGCTCGTCTACCGCCTCGGCGGCGTCGACGCGAAGAAGGAGCAGGACTGGAAGGCGTACGCGTCCTCCCTGCTCGTCTTCAGCGTCCTCGGCGTCCTCGGCGTCACCCTGGTGGAGCGGCTCCAGCACCTCCTGCCGCTGAACCCCGACGGTCTGCCTGCCGTCCCGACCGCCCTCGCCTGGAACACCGCGGTTTCGTTCGTCACGAACACGAACTGGCAGGCGTACGCGGGCGAGACGACGATGTCGCACCTGACCCAGATGGCGGCGCTCGCCCTCCACAACTTCCTCTCGGCCGCCACGGGCCTCGCGATCGCGGTCGCGGTCGTCCGCGGGATCGCGCGGGCCGAGGCGAAGACGATCGGGAGCTTCTGGGTCGACCTGACCCGTTCGACGCTCTTCGTCCTCCTGCCGATCTCCTTCCTCGCGGCGGTCGTCCTGATGTCGCAAGGCGTCGTCCACTCGTTCGCCCCCTCGGCGAAAGCCACGACGCTCGACGGCGCGACGCAGACGATCCCGCTCGGCCCGGTCGCCTCTCAGGAGGCGATCAAGCTGCTCGGGACGAACGGCGGCGGCTACTTCAACGCGAACTCCTCCCACCCCTACGAGAACCCGACCCCCGCGACGAACCTCCTCGAGATGTTCCTCATTCTCGCGATCCCGGCGGGGCTGACTTACACGCTCGGGTCGATGACCGGGAAGACGCGTCACGGCTGGGCCGTCTTCTGGGCGACGGGACTCCTCTTCCTCGCCGGGGCGGGGGTGGCGGCCTGGGCGGAGACGAGCGGCAACCCGATCCACCACGCCGCCGGGGTCGACGCCGCCGCCGGGAACATGGAAGGGAAGGAGGTCCGCTTCGGGCCGGGCGACACCGCCCTCTTCGCCACGATCACAACGGCCGCCTCCTGCGGCGCCGTGAACGGCATGCACGACTCGTTCACGCCGCTCGGCGGGCTCGTCCCCCTCGTCAACATCCAGCTCGGCGAGGTGATCTTCGGCGGCGTCGGCGCGGGGCTCTACGGCGTCTTCGTCTTCGTAGTCCTCTCGGTCTTCATCGCCGGCCTGATGGTCGGCCGGACGCCGGAGTACCTCGGCAAGAAGGTCGAGGGGGGCGAGGTCAAGCTCGCGATGCTCTCGGTCCTCATCCTGACGTTCTGCATCCTCGTCGGAACGGCGGCAGCCGTCTCGACGGAGGCCGGCCGCGCGAGCCTCTCGAGCTCGGGGCCCCACGGCCTCTCGCAGGCGCTCTACGCCTTCACGAGCGCGGCCGGCAACAACGGGAGCGCCTTCGCCGGCCTGAACGCGAACACCGGCTTCTACAACCTCCTCCTCGGCGCATCCATGTTTTTCGGGAGGTTCCTGATGATCGTCCCGGTCCTCGCGATGGCCGGGTCGCTCGCGGCGAAGAAGAGGCAGGCGGAAACGGCCGGGACGTTCCCCGTCGACGGCCCCCTCTTCACGCTTCTCCTCGCCGGCGTCATCCTCGTCCTGGGTGCGCTCACCTTCTTCCCGGTCCTCTCCCTCGGCCCGATCGTCGAACACCTCCTGATGGCCGCGGGCCGGACGTTCTGAGGCGCGCGCCGTGACGAAGCACGCCGCAGCCCGGCTCCTCGACCCGGTCCTCCTCTCGCGGGCCGTCGCCGACTCCTTCCGGAAGCTCCACCCCCGCCACATGTCGCGGAACCCCGTCATGTTCGTCGTCGAGGTCGGCGCCGTCCTCGCGACGCTCGCCCTCCTCGGGGTCGGGACGCGCGGATCGCTCTCCTTCCAGATCCAGGTGGTCCTCTGGCTCTGGGCGACCGTTCTCTTCGCGAAATTCGCGGAGGCCGTCGCCGAGGGGCGCGGCAAGGCGCAGGCCGACGCTCTTCGCCGGACGAAGAGCGACGCCGTCGCCCGCCGGCTCGCCGGGGCCGACAGGCGCGAGGAGAGGGTCCCCGCCTCGAGCCTCACGAAGGGCGACCTGGTCGTCGTCGAGGCGGGCCAGCTGATCCCGGGCGACGGGACCGTCGTCGAGGGGATCGCCTCCGTCGACGAGTCGGCCATCACGGGCGAGTCGGCACCGGTCATCCGCGAGGCCGGAGGTGACCGCTCCGCCGTCACCGGCGGGACGAAGGTCCTCTCCGACCGGATCGTCGTCGAGATCACCTCCGAGCCCGGGTCGACGTTCCTCGACCGGATGATCCGGCTCGTCGAGGGGGCCGAGAGGCAGAAGACCCCGAACGAGATCGCCCTCGACATCCTCCTCGCGGGGCTGACGATCGTCTTCCTCTTCGCGACGCTGACGCTTCGCCCGTTCGCCCTCTACTCCGGGAGCGACGTCTCCCCGACCGTCCTCGTCGCCCTCCTCGTCTGCCTCATCCCGACGACGATCGGCGGACTCCTCTCGGCCATCGGCATCGCCGGGATGGACCGCGTCCTCGGGCACAACGTCCTCGCGATGTCGGGCCGGGCCGTCGAGGCCTCGGGCGACGTCAACGTCCTCCTCCTCGACAAGACCGGGACGATCACCCTCGGCAACCGCCAGGCGACGCAGCTCCTTCCCGCGCCCGGCGTCTCCGAGCGCGAGCTGGCCGAGCTGGCCCAGGTCGCCTCTCTCGCGGACGAGACCCCCGAGGGGCGCTCGATCGTCGTCCTCGTGAAGGAGGAGCACGGCATCCGGGGCCGCGAGCTGCGCGACCTCCGCGCCCGCTTCGTCCCCTTCACGGCGCGGACCCGGATGTCGGGCCTCGACTTTCCGGGAGGCCGGAAGGTGCGCAAGGGGGCCGCCGACGCCGTCGACGGCCTCGTCCGGGACCTCGGGGGCCACTTCCCCGAGGAGGTCCGCCGCGACGTCGCCCGGATCGCCGGAGAGGGCGGCACCCCTCTCGTCGTCGCCGACGGCGGGAAGGTCGCCGGGACGATCTACCTGAAGGACGTCGTCAAGGGCGGGATGAAGGAGCGGTTCGACCGGCTTCGCGCGATGGGGATCCGGACCGTGATGATCACCGGCGACAACCCGCTCACCGCCGCGAGCATCGCCCGGGAGGCCGGCGTCGACGACTTCCTCGCCGAGGCGACACCGGAGGACAAGCTCGCTCTCATCCGCAAGGAGCAGGCGGCCGGGAACCTCGTCGCGATGACGGGCGACGGGACGAACGACGCCCCCGCGCTCGCCCAGGCCGACGTCGGGATGGCGATGAACACCGGCACCCAGGCGGCCAAGGAAGCCGGGAACATGGTCGACCTCGACTCGAACCCGACGAAGCTGATCGAGGTCGTCGAGATCGGCAAGCAGCTCCTGATGACCCGCGGGGCGCTGACGACGTTCTCGATCGGCAACGACGTCGCGAAGTACTTCGCGATCCTCCCTGCACTCTTCGTCGCGACGTTCCCCGAGCTGCAGGCCCTCAACGTCATGAAGCTCGCTACGCCCGAGAGCGCCGTCCTCTCGGCCGTCGTCTTCAACGCCCTCGTCATCGTCGCCCTCATCCCGCTCGCCCTGCGCGGGGTCTCGTACCGGCCGCTCGGCGCGGCGCGGATCCTCCGCCGCAACCTCCTGGTCTACGGTCTCGGCGGCCTCGTCGCGCCGTTCGCCGGCATCAAGGCGATCGACCTCCTGCTCGTCGCGCTGAAGCTGGCCTGAGGTGACCTCCGTGAAAGAGCACGCTCTCGTCTCCGTCCGCCTCCTCGTCGTCTTCACCCTCCTCCTCGGCTTCGCGTATCCCGCCATCGTCCGGGCCGTCGGCCGCGTCGCGTTTCCGCGCGAGGCGGGCGGCTCGTTCGTGACACGCGACGGGAAGGTCGTCGGCTCCGAGCTGATCGGCCAGGCCGTGACGTCACCCGGCCTCTTCCGAACCCGCCCGTCCGCCGCGGGCGCCGGCTACGACGCCGCCGCCTCGGGCGGCTCGAACCTCGGGCCGACGTCGAAGGCCCTGGCCGATCGGGTCGCCGCCGAGGCCGCGAAGGCGCGCGCCGACAACCCCGGCGCGAAGGCCGCCGTCCCGGCCGACGCCGTGACGGCGTCGGGCTCGGGGCTCGACCCGCACGTCTCCCCCGCCTTCGCGCTCTGGCAGGTCCCGCGCGTCGCGAAGGAGACGGGGATCCCCGCCTCCGACCTCGAGGCGCTCGTCGCGAAGAGGACCGAGGGGAGGTTCCTCGGTCTCTTCGGCGAGCCGCGCGTGAACGTCCTCCTCCTCAACCTCGACGTGACCCAGCGGGGCGGCGCAGGCCCGGACGACACCGCGCCCCGATAATCGAGGCCGTGCCGAGACCGAAGTACGACGGACGACCCGACCCGGAGGCCTTCCTCCGCCTTGCCGCGCGCGACGCGCGGCCGGGGAAGCTGAAGGTCTACCTCGGAATGGCTGCCGGCGTCGGCAAGACCTACAAGATGCTCGACGACGCGCACCACCTGCGGAAGCACGGGACGGATGTCGTCGTCGGATACGTCGAGACGCACGGGCGGGGGGAGACCCAGGCCCGGATCGGCGACCTCGAGGTCGTCCCACGCAAGCAGGTGAGCTACCAGGGAGTCGTCCTGCCGGAGATGGACCTCGACGCCATCCTGCGACGGAAGCCCGACGTCGTCCTCGTCGACGAGCTGGCCCACACGAACGCGCCCGGGAGCCGCAACGAGAAACGCTGGAAGGACGTGGAGGAGATCCTCGCCGCCGGGATCTCCGTCATGGCCGCCGTGAACGTCCAGCACCTCGAGGGGGTGCAGGACGTCGTCTCCTCGGTCACCGGGATCGAGGTGCGCGAGCGCCTGCCCGACCGGATCGTCCGCGACGCCGATTCCCTCGTCGTCGTCGACCTCCCCGTGGAGGAGCTGCGCGAGCGGATCCGCGGCGGAAAGGTCTACGCGGCGGAGAAGGCCGAGCAAGCGCTCGGGGGCTTCTTCACCGAGGAGAACCTGACCCGCCTGCGCGAGCTGACGCTCTTCCAGACGGCCGACCACATCGAGGCCGACGCGCACGAGCCGGGAGCTTCAGAAGCGCCCGCCCCGCAGGCCCGCGTCGCCGTCGCCATCCCTCTCCAGCCCGAGATCGGGCGGAAGCTGATCCTCCGCGCCTCCCGCACCGCCGGACGGATGAACACGCGCTGGTTCGCGCTCCACGTGCGGCGCTCCCGCGAGCGCCCCGAGCGTCTCACGGCCCGCCAGCACCGCGCTCTCACCGAGAACGTCCAGCTCGCGATGACGCTCGGCGCGACGGTCGTCGTCCGGGAGGCCGAGGACGTGGCGGCGGAGATCCTCTCCTTCGTGAAGGAGGAGAACGTCGGCGTCCTGATCGTCGGTCCGCCCGCGCGGCGGGGGCTCGCCGCCCGGCTCCTCCCCGGAACCGTCGACCGGCTCCTCTCGCGGGCGGACGGTTTCGACCTCCTCGTGGCGGACGCCGGAATCGAGGAGGGTTCCTGAAGGCAGGACCTCTGCGAGAATCCTGCCCGTGAGCGGGCGAGTCGTCTGGTCGAGCGGGACGGGGCGGGTCTGCCCCACGTGCGGCTGGCCCGCAGACGACTGCCGCTGCTCGAAGAAGCTCGACGAGCCGGTGCCGGCGAAGGTGACCGCGAAGCTCAGGATCGAGAAGAAGGGGCGCGGCGGCAAGAGCGTGACGGTCGTCGACGCCCTCCCCGACAACGGGCCCTTCCTCGAGGAGCTGGCGAAGGCGCTGAAGAAGGCCTGCGCGGTGGGCGGCACGGTGAGGCCGGGCGCCGTCGAGCTGGCCGGAGACGTGCGCGAGAGGGTCCGAGCCCTCCTCTCGGCGCGCGGGTTCGTCGTCAAGGGCTGAGAAGCGACCTCGCGGCCCCCTCGCCCGCCGTCCTCCCCGTCGCCCAGGCCCACTGGAAGTTGAAGCCGCCGATCGGGCCTGTCGCGTCGAGGATCTCGCCCGCGAAGAAGAGCCCGGGGACGAGGCGGCTCGCGCCGCTCCCCGGGTCGACCTCCCCGAGCGCCACGCCTCCCGCGGTCACCTCGGCCGTCCGGTAGCCCTCGGTCCCCGTCACGGGGAGCGGCAGCGCGACGAGAGACCGGACGACCTCCCGCCGGGCGTCGCGCGGGAGGCGGGAGAGGGGCGTTTCGGCGGCGACGCCGGCCTCCTCGAGGACGAGGGCGGCGACGCGCTCGGGGAGGGCGCGGCGGAGCGCGCCGAGGGCGGAACCAGGGCCGGAGCCCGGCCGGAGGGCCACGTCCCACTCCTCGGCGCTCCCGCCGAACGACACGGTCACGGCGAAGTCGCGCCGCGCCTCGAGGGCCCTCGAGACGACGTGCGACACGTCGAGGACGGCCGGGCCGCTCCACCCCTTGTGCGTGAAGAGGAACCCGCCGCGAGACGTGGCCGTCTCCTCCCCGCTCGTCGCCGTGACGGCGACCTCGAGGGAGACGCCGGAGAGGGCCGCGTGCGCGGGAGAGGAGCCGGTGAGCGGGACGAGCGCGGGGACGAGGGGCCGGACGGTGTGCCCCAGCGCGGCCGCCCACTCGAACCCCGCCGCGTCGGCCCCGCCGGCGAGGACGGACCGGCCTCCGCTCGCGAGGACCACGCGAAGAGCGGAGAGGCTCCCGGCGTCGAGCCGCAGGTCGAAGCCGCCCCCGGGCCGCGGCGCGATCTCGCGTACCGGGGCCGCGGCGCGCACCTCGACGCCGGCGCGCCGCGCGTGCGCCACGAGGGCGTCGCGCACGTCGCGCGCCCGGTTCGACGGGGGGAAGAGCTTCGCCGACTCCGTCTCCTCGCGGAGGGGTCCGCCGAGTAGCTCCTCGAAGAAGGCGCGCTGCGAGGCGAGCGGAAAGCGGTCGAGGCAGCGGTCGACGAGGCGCCGCGGCGACGACGACACGAAGCGGGGCCTCGCCTCCCGCACCGGCAGGACGTTGCAGCGCCCGCCCCCGGAGACGAGGATCTTTCGGCCCGGCTCGCGCGCCGCCTCGAGGACGAGGATCGCCGCGTCGCGGCCGGCCTCGCGAAGCCTCGCGGCCGCCGAGGCCGCCGCGAGGAGCCCCGCGGCCCCTCCCCCCACCACGACGACGTCCGCGTCCATCGCGGAGATAATGCCCCCTCCCGGAAGCGGGCCCGATGCAGAACCTCCTCCGCCGATGCGTTTACACGCTCCACTTCGTCGCCGCGTCGATCGCGGGGGGGCTCCTCCTGGCGTTCGTCTCCGCGGCGGCGCTCGCGGTCGCGCTTGCGCGGGGACCGAAAGGGCACGCCGCGGTCTTCGCCGCCCGGACCTACTCGCGCCTGATGCAGAAGGTGCTCGGCTGGCGGATCGAAGCGGAAGGGGTCGAGCGCTTCCGCGAGGTCACGCCGTCGGTCGTCATGGTCCGCCACCAGTCGAACCTCGACGTCATCGTGGCGGGCGAGGTCTTCCCGCCCGGCGCCATCGCGATCGGCAAGAAGCAGCTGGAGTGGATCCCGCTCTTCGGCTGGCTCTGGAAGGCCACGGGGAACGTCCTGATCGACCGGAGGAGCACGGCCGTCGCGATGGACGGGATCCGGCGCGCGGCCGGGTCGGCGAAGGCGGTCGGCGTCTCCGTCTGGGTCGCGCCCGAGGGGCACCGGAACATGGGTCGGGAGATGCTGCCGTTCAAGAAGGGGGTCTTCCACCTCGCCCTCGAGGCGCAGTTCCCGATCCTGCCGGTCGCCGTCAGCCCCCTCTCGGCCGTCCTCGACGCCCGCCGCTGGGCGCTTCGCCCCGGGACGGTCCGGCTGAGGGTCCTGCCGCCCGTGCCGACCGAGGGGCTCGGCCCCGCGGACCTGGCCGACCTGATGGGGCGCGTCCGCGCCGCGCTCGCGAAGGCGCAGGCCGACCTCGCCGCCGGTGCGCCCCCGCCAATCCTCCTGCTCCCCCGCGCCACGGCCCGCGAGGAGGCCCGCGCGTGAGGGGCCCGATCCGCAGGGCCGTCGCCCGGGCCCACTTCCTCCTCACCTGCGTCGTCGGAGCCCTCTCCTTCGTCGGCCTCTCTCTGGGAGGCCTCCTCTACGTCGCCCTCCGGCCCCGCGGCAGCGCGCCCGTCCACCTCGCCCGGACCCTCCACTGGATCGTCACCACGCTCGTCGGCTGGCGCATCACCGTCGAGGACCACGGCCACGTGGCGGAGTCGGTTCCCGCCATCCTCATGGTGAGCCACAAGTCGAACCTCGACATCGTCGTCTACGGCGGCATCTACCCGAAGCGCGCCGTCGTCATCGGCAAGAAGGAGGTCGCGAAGATCCCGGTCTTCGGCTGGTTCTTCCGCGCGACCGGGAACATCCTCCTCGACCGCAAGGACCTCCCGAGCGCCATCTCCTCCATCGCCGCGGCGGCCGCCCGCGTCAGGGAAGAGCGGATCTCGGTCTGGGTCTTTCCCGAGGGGCACCGCAACGCCTCGCCGACGCTCCTCCCGTTCAAGAAGGGGGCCTTCCACCTGGCGCTCGCCGCGAAGGTCCCCATCGTTCCCATCGTCTGCACGTCCCTCGGAGATCTCCTCGACGCCCACCGCCTCCTCGTCTTCCCGGGCCGGATCCGCATCCGCGTCCTGCCGGCGATTTCGACGGAGGGGCTCGGAGAGGGAGACCTCGAGAAGCTGATGGAGACCGTGCGGGCCCGAATGCAGGAGGCCCAGGACCGGCTCGCGGCGGAAGCGGCCGACGCAAAGGACTGACCGCGTCGGGAAGCCGCCCCGTCGCGCCCGTCGCGGCAGGCGTTGCCCCGATCACCCGCCCACCAGCGTAAGATGATGGGTTTCCGCCCGGCGGACTCCGCCGCGCAGATCCTGGAATCAGGGACGTATCCCACATGAACGCGACGCCCCGCCCCCGCATCCGATTCGCCGCCGCCTTCGGCTTCGGGCTCGTCCACGCCGCGGCGCTCGGCGTTCTGGCCGTCGGCTTCTCCTGGGAGGGGGTCGCCCTCTGCCTCGGGTCGTACTACCTCAGGATGTTCGCGATCACCGCGGGCTTCCACCGCTACTTCGCCCACCGCACCTACCGGATGAACCGCTTCTGGCAGTTCGCGATAGCCTTCCTCGGCCAGACGGCCGCGCAGAAGGGGGTCCTCTGGTGGGCCGCGCACCACAGGCACCACCACCGCTTCTCCGACCAGCCCGAGGACATCCACTCCCCCGTGCAGAAGGGTTTCTGGTGGAGTCACATGGGGTGGATCCTCGCGGACGAGTACGAGGAGACCGACCTCGCCTCGATCCGCGACTTCGCGAAGTTCCCCGAGCTCGTCTGGCTCGACCGCAACCAGTTCCTGGCGCCGATGCTCTACGGGCTCGGCCTCTGGCTCGCGTTCTCCTGGACCGGCCTCTTCTGGGGGTTCTTCCTCTCGACGGTCCTCCTCTGGCACGGCACGTTCGCGATCAACAGCGTGATGCACGTCTTCGGGCGGCGCGTCTTCGAGACGCGCGACACAAGCCGCAACAGCTTCCTGATGGCGCTCGTGACGATGGGCGAGGGTTGGCACAACAACCATCACCACTTCCAGGCTTCGGCCGCCCAGGGGTTCCTCTGGTGGCAGGTCGACCCGAGCCTCTGGCTCATCCGGCTCGGGAAGCTCCTCGGGATCGCGAAGGACCTGCGCCCCGTCCCAGAGAAGATCGTCGGGCTCGCCCGCGAGCGGGCCGTCTGGCACTTCTCGTCGCACACGTTCGAGAAGGCTCGCGAGGCCTTCGACGCCGCGCAGGCCTCCTGGGACGCCCGCGCCGAGCAGCTGTCCGCCCGCTGGACCGAACGGCGGGAGACGGCCCTCGCCTCGGCCTCGCAGCGGCTCGCCGACCTGGAGGCGTCGCGCCAGCGGGCCGCGGCCCGGCTCGAGGAGCTGAAGGCCGACTACTCCGCCGCCCTCTCGGCCGCGGCCCTCGACACGCGCCTGCGCGGCCAGAGGGCGAAGGCGCTCGCCGAGATCCGTGTCGAGGAGCTGCGGGCCGAGATCGAGCGGACCCGCCGCAGCCTCGTCGAGGCCCTCGAGAGGCTCGTCGAGGCGGCGGGCGGCGCCGAGGGTCTCTCCGCGCCGGCCTGAGTGCCCGCGAGGAGGGGAGATCCCGGCCCCGGGATGGGACCGGGAGCGGAAGACGACGAGCCGCTTCAGCGGCTCGCGCCGAGGAAGACCGCCCCGTCGCCCGAGCCCTGGCCCGGCTCCGCGCCGTCATTGACCGTGGTGTAGGAGACGACGGGGGCGGCCGGGGAGCCGCTCCCCACGTGGATCCAGCCCTCCGTGAGGCCCGGCGCGAGGCTCGAGAAGACCGAGTTCAGCTGCGTCCAGTCCGACGTTCGGAGGTCGAGGTCCCTCGTCGCCGCCACCCGCCCCTCGGCGTCGAAGAGCCGGACGCGGACCTCGGCGCGGATGCCCGGGTCGTTCTCGGGGACGACGAGGGTGAGGTTCGTGCGCGAGACGCCGTCCTGGACCGCCGGGGCGAAGAGGCGCGCCGTGCGGATCCAGCCGTTCGACGTCGACGCCACGGTCGCGACTCCGTAGCGCCCACCGGCGCCGCGGGTCCTCGTGCGGGCGACGGCGACGACGCCGACGAGCGAGCTCCCTGAGCCCAGCGGCCGCCGCACCTCGAGCCCTCCCGGCCCTCCCTCGGCGGCGGCGCCGACGTGGTCGAGGACGTTCGGGATTCGCACCGAGCCCCGTGCGGGGACGTCGACGATGGCCCGCCGCTCCTCGCTGCCCGTGCCGCCCCGGAAGAACCGCAGCTCGACGACCCGCGCCTCGACGGCCGCGTTGAAGAGGACGAGCTCCGTCTCGTAGCGGTCGGACGAGAGCGCGACCGGGACGAGGAGCGTGGGACGGTACGGGTCCGACACCCACGCGTCGGGCAGGGCGCGGAGGAACGAGCCGTCCGACGACACGGCGTCGTTCAGGACGGCGTAGGCGTCGTAGCGCCCGGTCGTAGAGACCCGTTCGAGCCTCGCGAAGCCGCTCCTGGCCGCGAGGCCTGCGGCGCGCAGCACCCGGTCCCACTGGCGGAAGCCTCCGGGAGGGAGAATCGCGTCTTCGAGGGTCGCCTCTCCCGGCGCCTCGGGATCCGTCGAGACGACGGTGACGCGCACGGTAACGTCGCCCTCGGCCGGCGAGCCGGGGTTCAGGACCGCGAGGTTCGAGCGGTCGCCGTCGTCCTGCGCGAGCCACGGGATCCACGAGACGCCCGCGGGCGAGTCCGCCGGCTCGAAGGCCTCTATGCCGAGCGTGCCGCGCCCCGCGAGGCCCGGCGTCTCCGACACGACCCGCGCCGCCGCGAGGAGGTGCTTCGCGGGAATCCCGCGGACGCTCAGGCTGAGCGGCCCGACGGCGCTCCCGAGGGGGAGACCCTTCTCGCCTACCGCCGCGGTCGAGAGCGTCACGGCCTTCGCGGCCCCGAGGACGACCGTCCGAACGGGTTCTCCCGCCCACGAGGCGCCGTCCCGGATCTCGACGTGCGCCTCGCCGGCCCCGGCGTTCAGGAGCGTCAGCTCGGTGCCGAAGCGGGCGCCCGTCGCTCCGACGGTTCGCACGGCCACGGGGAGGACGACCGACGACGCCTCGTCGGAGCAGACGCTCCGGTGGAAGACGAGGCGGTCCTCGCCGCCTTCCTTCAGGACGAGGACGACGCCGGCCCTCCCCGACCCCTCGAGGTCCGCCGGAACGAACGCTCCGGTCACGGGGAGGTCGTCTCCGGCACGCAGGAGGTCGCCCGCCTTCGTCGCCAGGACGACCCGAAGACGCCCGCTCGGCTCGGTCGAGAAGGCGTCCGTGAAGCGCAGCAGGAGGTCGGTCCAGCGGTCGCCGTTGAAGTCGGCCGGAACGACGGCCGAAAGGCCCGGCCCCGTCTCGAGGAAGGAGGTCGTCCGGAAGCCCTCCATAGAGCCCGAGATCACGCGGACGGACCCGTTGCCGAGCCGGAACCTCGCGCCTCGGACGATCTCCGGGCGCCCGTCCCGGTCGAGGTCGACGGCGGCGAGGCCCGCGACGCTCCCTCCCTGGCCGAACGTCGCCCCGTCGACGAGGCCACCCGTTCCGTCGCCGCGGAAGAGCCTGAGGAAGCCCGAGGGAGAGAAGCCGTACGAAATGCCGACGAGGACGTCCGCGTGCCCGTCCCCGTCGAAGTCGCCGACGACCGGCAGGCCGCCGAAGTCCGCGTCGACGCCCGTCTCCCAGACGATCTCCTTCGCCGGGCCGAACCCGCCGCGACCGTCTCCCGCGGCGACGTAGAGCAGGGCCTGCGTGTACCGCGCGGGATCCCGCGCCCCCGTCCAGACGAGGTCGGCCCGACCGTCGCCGTCGAGGTCCCCCAGCGCGGCCGGGCCCGGCGCCGGCCCTTCCGGCGGTTCGGCCGTGAACCGGCCGCTGCCGTCGTTGCGAAGCACCTGCCGCCCCGCCGCGCTCCTCGCGAGGAGGTCGACGTCGGAGTCGCCGTCCAGATCCGTCACGATCGCGATGCTCCCCCCGGATTCCAGCGGCAGCCCGCTCTCCTCGAATGTCCCGTCGGGCCGGCTCTTCCAGAGGCGCCAGGCGTCGGGGCCGCTTCCCGGGAATCGGAGGATCAGGTCGTCCCGCCCGTCGCCGTCGACGTCCGCGGAGCCGATCCCTTGCGGCGCGACGCCGCCCGCGAAGCTCCACGACGCCGCGCGCTCGAATCGCACCGCCCCGCACGCGGCCCCCGGAGACTCCGCCGCGGCGGCGACGGGCAGGAGGAAGACGAGGACGAGAGCCTTCATGCCCCGAAGTGGCTGGCGACGCGGGAGTCCCACGGGGAGGGAAGGAGGTTCGGGGTCAGGTCTACCTTCTACACTCTACGGAGATCCGTAGAGTGTAGAAGGTAGACCTGACCCCCTCCTTTTCGACAGTCACTTCGGCGCGACGAGCGCGAGGCGCGGGAAGTACGTCCGGTAGCGCGCGGCATCCCGCGTCAGGAGGGTCCGCCCTTCGACCAGGGCATGGGCCCCGATGTAGAAATCGGGAAGGGTCGAGGAGCGGACGCCTCCGCGACGGCGGTAACGCAGGAAGCACTTCCCCGCGAGGAACGCCGCTTCCCACGGGAGCGCGAGTCTCTGGAAGCCGGCCGAGTCGAGGGCCTCGTCCAGGTCCTCGATCCGCTCGAACCCGATCGAGACCTCCGCGTAGACGAGAGGGTTGATGGCGAGCGGACCTTCCTCGGCGCAGCGGGCGAGGGCCGACGAGGACCACTCGTACCACGAAGGATCCTCCGTCAGGACGTCGAGGAGGACGTTGCTGTCGACGAGGAAACCGGGCACGCCTCAACCCCGGGTCAGGGCGAGGATCTGGTCGGTCGTGAGCCGGGTCCGGCTCCGGCCCTTCAGACGGGCGACGACGGCCGCTCCCCGGCGGTTCTGCCCCGGAGCCCTCCGCAGCCGGACCGCGCCGCCGACGACCTCGAAGGTGACCTCCGTATCGGGCAGCAGGCCGAGACGCTCGCGGATCTCGACGGGAATCGTGACCTGGCCCTTGGACGTGATGCGCATGGCGACCTCGGTTGGAATCATACTCTTCCGATTCTTACTCTTCACCGCCCCACGCGAGAGGACGGACCGGGCGGCGGGCGGCGGGCTGCGCCGGGAGCTTCCCCGCGCCGGTTCGAGGCGCGTCGGCCGTGAACCGGACCCCTCGCCGGCACCGATCCCCGGTTCGGTAACATCCGCCCCATGAAGAGCGCCCTCGCGGACCTCTACCACGCGCACGTCGCCGATCGCCAGCGGACCACGGAGCGGGCCCTCGAGGAGACCGGCTTCGACCGGCTCCTCCTCCACTCCGGCGCGCCGCACACCTACTTCGCCGACGACCAGGACGCGCCCTTCCACGCGACGCCCCACTTCACCCACTGGGCGCCGGTCGAGGGCCCGGGTCACGTCCTCGAGATCCGGCCCGGGAAGCGGCCGCGCCTCGTGAGGTACCAGCCGCGCGACTACTGGTACGAACCGCCGCACCCGGCGCCGGAGTTCGTCGCGGCCGAGATGGACGTCGTCGACGCCGCCTCGCCCGACGCCGTCTGGGCCGAGGTCGGGACGAACGGCGCGCGGACCGCGTTCCTCGGCGGCGCCACGGACGTCGCCGCCGCGCGGGGCCTTCCCGCCGACGCCGTCAACCCGAAGGGGCTCGTCGCCCGGCTCGACTGGGAGCGCTCGTACAAGAGCGCCTACGAGGTGGAGACGCTCGCCGAGGCGACGGTCCCCGCCGCGCGCGGCTTCCGCGCCGCCGAGGAGGCCTTCCGCGAGGGGGCGACGGAGATGGAGGTCCACCACGCCTACCTCGCCGCCGCGGCCGTCATGGAGGAGCAGCTCCCCTACCCGACGATCATCGGGTTCGACGAACGCTCCGCGACCCTCCACTACCACGGCAAGCGCGGCACCTGGGCCGCGCCGGGGAGGACGATGCTCGTCGACGCGGGTGTCTCCGTCCGCGGCTACGGCTGCGACATCACCCGGACGTTCGCGGGAGAAGGGTGCGACCCGCTCTTCCGCGACCTGATCGCCGGGATGGAGGCGATCGAGAAGGACCTCGCCGCCGCGCCGCGGCCCGGAATGAAGTACCTCGACCTGCACGTGCGCGCGCACGTCCTCATCGGCGACCTCCTCCACCGGGCGGGGGTGCTGAAGGTGCCGGGCGAGGCCGCCGTCGAGAAGGGGCTCACGCGGCCCTTCTTCCCCCACGGCCTCGGGCACTTCCTCGGCATCCAGGTCCACGACGTGGCGGGGCGTTTCGCCGACCGCGAAGGGACGCCCGCTCCGCCGCCCCCCGAGTACCCGGCGCTCCGGACGACGCGGACGATCGAGGAGAGGATGCTCTTCACGATCGAGCCCGGCCTCTACTTCATCCCGATGCTCCTCGAGGATCACCGGAAGGGGCCGCACGCCGCGGACGTCGACTGGGCCCTCGTCGACCGCCTCACGCCGTTCGGCGGCATCCGCGTCGAGGACGACGTCGTCGTCGAGGCGGACGGCGTCCGGAACCTCACCCGCCCCGAGCTGCCGTGACCTCCCCGCGCGAGGCCGGGTTCTCACAGCCCGCGGAGTGGGCGCCCCACGCGGCATGCTGGCTCGCCTGGCCGAGCCACGAGGACCTCTGGGAGGAGGCGCTCGGCCCGGTGCAGGAGGCTTTCGTCCGCTTCGCGCGCGCCATCGCCGACCCGGGGCCGGACGGCGCGCCCCGCGGCGAGCGGCTGGAGGTCCTCGTGCCGACGCCGGCGCGGGCCGACGAGGCGCGCGAGCGCCTCGCCGGCCTCGGCGCCCGCATCCACGAGATCCCCTTCGGCGACATCTGGATGCGCGACATCGCGCCAATCTTCGTGACGTCCGGTTCCGGCGAGGTCGCGGCCGCCTCGTTCGTCTTCAACGGCTGGGGCGGAAAGTACGACCTCCCGGGGGACAGGGACGTCTCCCGGCGCGTCGGCGAGGCCTCGGGCCTCCGGACGTTCCGCGACGACCTCGTCCTCGAAGGGGGGTCCGTGGAGCCCGACGGCGAGGGGACGCTCCTGACGACGCGCCAGTGCCTCCTCAACCCGAACCGCAACCCGGGCCTCGCCGAGGGGGCCCTCGAGCGGCGCCTCGGGGAGGGCCTCGGCGCCGAGAAGGTGCTGTGGCTCGGGGACGGCCTCATCAACGACCACACCGACGGGCACGTCGACACGGTCGCCCGCTTCGTCGCCCCCGGCGTCGTCGTCTGCATGGAGCCCTCGGGGGGCGGCGACCCGAACGCTCACGCGCTGAAGGAGATCGTCCGCGACCTTTCGTCGATGCGCGACGCGAAGGGGCGGCGTCTCGAGGTCTTCACGGTCCCCTCGCCCGGCGTCGTCACCGACCCCGAGGGGGAGCTGATGGCGGCGAGCTACGTGAACTTCTACGTCGCGAACACGACGGTGACGGTCCCGGTCTACGGGACCCCGAACGACGGCCCCGCGCTGAAGCGGATCGAGGCGCTCTTCCCCGGCCGGCGCGTCTTCGACGTCCCGGCGCGCGAGCTCCTCCTCGGCGGGGGCGCGTTCCACTGCATCAGCCAGCAGCAGCCCTCCGGAGGACGCGGATGAAGAGCGAGCCCCTCACCCTCGGCATCGTCCAGTGCGCGCTCGGCGGGAGCCGCGAGGAGAACGTCGCCCGGGTCGAAGCGCTCGTCCGCGAGGCGGCGGGGCTCGGAGCGAAGCTCGTCGTGACGCCCGAGCTCCTCGAGGGGCCCTACTTCTGCCGCGAAGAGAAGGACTCCTTCTTCGAGTGGGCGCGCCCCGTCGAGGGGAACCCGGCCCTCGAGCGCTTCCAGGCCCTCGCGAGGGAGCTCGGCGTCGTCCTCCCCTTCTCGTTCTTCGAGAAGGCGGGCAACGCCTACTACAACACCCTCGCGATGATCGACGCCGACGGCGCGCTCCTCGGCACGTACCGAAAGAGCCACATCCCCGACGGGCCGGGCTACGAGGAGAAGTTCTACTTCCGCCCCGGAGAAACCGGCTTTCGCGTCTTCGCGACGAAGGCCGGAGCCGTGGGCGGCGCGGTCTGCTGGGACCAGTGGTTCCCCGAGTGCGCGCGGGCCCTCGCCCTCGGTGGCGCCGACGTCCTCCTCTACCCGACGGCGATCGGCTCGGAGCCCGCGAACCCCGCCCTCGACACGCGCGACCGGTGGCGGCGCGCAATGGTCGGACACGCGGTGTCCAATGTGATCCCCGTCGCCGCCGCGAACCGGATCGGGGAGGAGGACGGCCAGCTCTTCTACGGCTCCTCCTTCGTCGCCGGCCCCGACGGCTCGTTCCTCGCCGAGATGGGCCGGGACGAGTCGGGCGTGCGGGTCGTCACCGTGGACCTCGCGGCGGTCCGCCGGGAGCGGGCCTCCTGGGGCTTCTTCCGCGACCGTCGGCCCGACCTCTACGGGGCGATCCTCACCGGCGACGGGCGCACCCGAGGAACCGGGCCGGCTCCGGCAGGGACGTAAGGCCGAGGCTCAGCGCCCGCCCGCGCGCCGCTCCAGGCGGACCGGGATCCGGACGGTGAACGTCGAGCCTCTCCCCGGCTCGCTCTGGACCTCGAGCGTGCCGCGCAGGAGCTCGCAGTAGCCGCGGGAGATGACGAGGCCGAGCCCCGTGCCGCCGTACCGGGCCGAGGTTCCTGCCCCCCCCTGCGCGTAGGGGGTGAAGACCCGCTCCAGCTGCTCCGGAGTCATGCCGACCCCCGTGTCGCGGACGCGGACGACGAGTACGTCGTCCGCCTGGGAGGCGTCGACGGCGATCGTCCCGCGTTCCGTGAAGCGCGCGGCATTGCTCAGGAGGTTGAGGAGGACCTGCCGGAGCTTCCCCTCGTCGGAGCGAACGGTCCCGAGCGTCTCGAGCCCCGAGGTCTCGAGACGGTTCTGGCCCTTCTTCACGAGCGGCCAGGCCGTCTCGACGGCCTCGCGGACGAGGCGCCGGGCGTCGAACTCCGTCAGGTGCAGCTCCGCCTTGCCGGCTTCGATCTTCCCGAGGTCGAGAGCCTCGGTGACGAGGGCGAGCTGGTGGCCGGCGGCGCGGCGGATCTTCTCGAGGTCGGGGAGGAGGTCGTCGAATCCCCGGTCCCGCAGCTCGTCGGCCAGGAGGTCCGAATAGCCGATGATCGCGTTCAGCGGCGTCCTCACCTCGTGGCTCATGTGGGCGACGAACCGGCTCTTGCTCTCCGCCGCCGCCTCCGCCGCGTCCCGGGCGTCGGAGAGTTCCTGCGTCCGGAGGAGGACCAGGGCCTCGAGGGACTCCGCTCTCCGGCGGAGGGCCCGCTCGTGGAAGCGAAGGGCGGCGAGGCCGAGCGCCGCCGCGAGGAGGGACCAGAACACGAGGGCCGCGGGCTGGCGCCACCAGCGCCGGCTCACCTCGAACGCGATCTCGACCGGCCCGCTGACCGAAGCCCTCGCGTCGCGCCCCCAGACCCGGAAGACGTAATGCCCCGGGGCGAGGTTCGTGAACTCCCGGCGAGACGACGGCGCCCAGTCCGTCGGCTCGTTCTCCCAACCTTCCAGCTGCGTCCGGTATCGGATCAGGGACTCTCCGTGGAACGCGAGGAGAGCGAAGTCGAAAGCGACGGTCCGCGCCTTCGGGCCGACCCGGAGGGTCCCCGAGACGGGCTGCGGGAGTCCGTCGACCGTCACCCGCTCGACGACGAGAGGATGCGGCTCGCGCGGACCGGGCTCCCGCCGTGACGGGTCCAGGACCGCGGTCCCCGCCGCGGTCGCGATCCAGACCCGCCCACGGGCGTCGACGAGGCTCCCCTGGTTGCAGGCCGCGCTCGGGAGCCCCTCGTTCGTGCCGAAGGTGTCGATCTCGATTCCCGGACCGTCCGGGCCGGACCTCGACAGCCGCGCGACGCCGCGATTCGTGCCGAGGTAGACCGCCCCGTCGCGGCCCGGGGCGAGGGAGAAGATGTTGTTGTTCGGCAGCGGCGGCCGGGACTCGTCCGTAAGGACCGACCACGCGGCCCCGGGATCGTCGAGGGGCCGCCACGCGACGCCGCCCCGGGTGCCCGCCCAGAGCTCCCGGCGCCCGTTCGGGCCCGTGACCTCGGCGAGGGAGAGGACGTGGTTGTTCGGAAGGCCCGTCCTCCGGTCGTGGACGGCGACCAAGCGCCCCCCGGAGAGCTCGGCGAGTCCCCCGCCCCGGGTCCCGACCCAGAGCGTCCGTCCCGCCGGTCCGCGCGTCGCGAGGAGGGAAAGGACGGAATCGCCGGGGAGCCCCTCCGCCTGGCCCCACGCGCTCCAGCGGCCGCGGGCGAAACGCCCGAGGCCCGACCTCTCGCTGCCGACCCACACCTCGGGCCGCCCCTCGTCGTCCCCGCTGGCGAGGAGGGCGCCCGCGTCGTCCGAGCGGAAGATCGGTCGGGCTTCGACCGCCTCCCAGCGCCGCCCGTCGTACCTCCAGAGGCCCGCCCCGATGAGGCTCGCCCAGATCTCCGTCCGCCCGTACGGTCCGGGTAGCGCGACGAGAGACCGGACCTGGGCCGCCGGAAGCCCCGTCTCCGGGCCGAGGGTCGACAGCCTGCCGTCCTCGAGGACCGCGACCCCGTCGCTCGTCCCGAACCAGATCGCCGGCTTCCCGCGCGGGCCGGGCGCCTCGAGGAGGCTGAGAACCTGCTCGCCGGGGAGCCCCGTGTCGCGGTCGAAGGCGGCCCAGGGAGCGTCCTTGAGGCGCGCGAGGCCGCCGAGGCGGGTCCCGACCCAGAGGATCTCCTGGCTCGCCCCGACGCCGCCGGCGAGGGCGTAGACCTCGTTCATCCTCGCGCCGAGGGGGACCCGCTCGAACGACTCGCCGGCCAGCCGGAAGACGCCGGCGTCGCGCGTCCCGGCCCAGACGACTACGGTCCCGCCGGGGCCCGGCGTCGAGGCGAGGCTTGTCACGAGCAGGCTGCCGAGGCCGCTCCCGGGGCCGTAGCGGGTCGTGCGGCCCCCCCTCGCGCGAAAGAGGCCGGCGCCGAACGTGCCGACCCAGAGAGTCGTGTCGGCCCCCTCCCCCGTCGCGAGAAGCGAGTTCACGCTGTAGCCCCCGAGCGGAACCCCGAGATCGACGGCAACCCAGCTGCCGGACGCCGAGAGCTCGGCCACGCCCCCTTCGCACGCCGCGAGAAGCGCGGGCTTCCCCGACGCGTCCGTCGTCTCGAGAAGCCGCCAGACCCTGAGGTCCGGGAGGCCCTCCGCGACCGGGAGGAAGACCGACCCGGTGAAGCGAGCCGCTCCGCCGCCGTGGGTGGCGGCCCAGACGGTGCCGTCGACCGTCTCGAGGAGGTGGTTCACCCGGCTCGCCGGAAGGCCTTCGCTCCGGTCGTAGAGAGTGAGTTGGCCGTCCCGCAGACGGACGAGGCCGCCCTCCTCCCGCCCGAACCAGAGGCTCCCGTCCCTGGCCGGGAGAATGGCGCGCACGAAGTTCGAGACGGCCTTCCCGGGCATGTCCACGGCCTTCCAGGTCCGGCCGTTGAAGCGCGCCGCCCCGTCCTGCGTGCCGATCCAGAGGAAACCCCGCCGGTCCACGGCGATCGCGTGGACGGTCCCTTGCGGCAGCCCCTCCCGCTCGGTCCAGGTCCTCACGGAGGGTCGAGCGAGGGCGATCGGGTCGGGGCCGGCGGCGAGCCGCGAGGCCGAGGCGGCGCCGACGAGGACGAGGGCCGCCAGGACGAGCGGACGCACCGACGTTTCCGCCCGGCCCGGGATCCGGGCCGTCGCGCGGGGCTGGCTCACCGCGGCGGCTCGTCGGTCCGGTGGCGCTCGGCTTCCCCGACGAACGGAACGAAGCGAACCGGGAGGACGCTCCGCTCGACGAGGCCCTCCGGGGTCTTCTCGATCACCTTCAGCTCCTGGTAGAAGCCACCGACCGGAATCACCAGCCTCCCGCCGGGAGCCAGCTGCGCGAGGAGCGGCTCGGGGATCCTCTCGGGGGCAGCGGTCACGAGAATCCCGTCGAACGGGGCTTCTTCCGGCCAGCCGTAGAAGCCGTCCGCCGTCCTCACCTCGACGTTCCGGGCACCGAATGCCTTCAGCCGTTCCGTTGCCTCGGCCGCGAGCTCGGGGCGTATCTCGATGGTGAAGACGCGGCCTGCGAGACGCGAGAGGACGGCGGCCTGGTAGCCCGACCCCGTGCCGATCTCGAGGACGCGCTCGGTCCCGTTCAGCCGGAGCTGCTCGGTCATGAACGCGACGACGTAGGGCTGGGAAATGGTCTGCCCGCTTCCGATCGGGAGAGGGTGGTCGTCGTACGCGAGGGCGACCTGGTCCGGCGGGACGAAGAGGTGACGGGGAACCTGCCTCATCACCTCGAGGACGCGGGGGTCCTTCACGCCGCGCGCGACGATCTGCCGGTCGACCATGCCGGCGCGCGCCCGCGCCGTCGGGTCGGGACCGTCCCCGTCGCCGGGGCAACCCGCGCCGAGGAGCCCGCCGAGGAGAGCCAGCATGGGCCCCATTCTCGATCCTCCTGCGCGTTTCGGTCGAGCGGTCCTCACGAACCGCCATTCTAGCGAGCCCCGTGCCGCGTTCCCCGTCTCAAAACGGGGAGGATTCCCTCCCGTGAGCGGAGGGGCCCCCTTCAGGTCGGGCGGGCGATGAGGACCGTCTGGTCGTCGTACTGGGGGACGCCGCGCGTGAACGCCTCCACGGCGGAGAAGATCCGGTCCTTCAGGACGTTCGGGGGAAGGTCCCGGCCCGCGTCGAGGAGGGCGGTCAGCCGGTCCATCCCGAACTCCTCGTCCCTCGCGTCGGCGGCCTCGGTGATCCCGTCGGAGTAGAGGACGACCAGGTCGCCGGGCGCGAGCTGGACACGGCTCTCGACCTGCACGGCCGCCTCGAACATCCCTATCGGCACGCCGCCGCTCGGCAGGAGGGTGACGGCCGAGGAGGAGAGCCAGATCCCCGGGTTGTGCCCCGCGTTCACGTACCGGAGGCTCCGGTCGGCCGGGTCGAAGACGGCCATGAAGAGAGTCACGAACTTGCGCGTCGCCGAGAAGCGCGCGAGATGACGGTTCACGCGCGCGACGAGGCCGGTCAGGTCCGTCGCCCCCGCTTCGACGAGGAGGTGGATGCAGGCGTGGACGGTCGAGACGAGGAGCGCCGCGGGAATCCCCTTCCCGGCGACATCCGCGACGCAGAAGGCGACGCGCCCGTCCGGGAGGGGGTGGACGTCGTAGAAGTCGCCGCCGACCTGCCGCGTCGGGCGGTTTCCCGCGGCGAAGAGGATGCCGGAAACGGCCGGGAGGGTCGTGGGGAGGATCGTCCGCTGGATCGCCGCGGCGATCTCGATCTCCTTCTCCATCCTCTCCTTCTCGACGGCCTCGCGGTGCAGGCGCGCGTTCTCGAGCGCGATCGCGGCCTGGTTGCCGAACAGGGAGAGGATCCTCGCGTCGGCCGGGCCGAAGTCGTCGATGCCCCCGGCGCGGTTCTCCTTGTCGGCGACGACGAGGAGGCCGAGGGGGCGGCCCTCGGAGGAGATCGGGACGGCGAGCAGCTTCTCGGCGGGAGCGGCCTCCAGGGCGGGAGGGCGGTCCTCGCGCCGGTTGCAGACGAGGACCCGCCCGACGGGGTCGGGCGCGCTTCCGTCGTCGACGAGCGGCGTCCCGATGCTGCGGACGAAGACCGGGAGCTCACCTTCGGCCGACGCCCCGGGACGGACGACGAGCGTCCCGCTCCGGGCGTTGAGGAGCGACACCGACTTCATCAGGATGTCGTCGGCGAGCGACTCGAGATCGAGGGTGCCGGCGATCGACAGCCCGACGTCGTAGAGGCTCTCCAGCTCCCAGACGCGGTACTTCAGCTCGAAGTCGGCTTCCCGGACCTTCTCCGACATCCGCACCCACGCCAGCAGGGAGGCCGCGTGCGCGGCGACCGAGGCGAACCCGACGGGATCGTCGGGCGAACGCTCGAGGGCGACCCAGGCGAGCGTGTCGTCCCCCGCCGAGAGCGGGACGATGCGCGGGTCGAGAGGGGGCTCGCCGTCCGGCGCCGTTCCCCCGAACATCCGGGCGAGGAGCAGCTGGTCGTAGCCGGCGACGTGGGCGCTTCCCCGGGCGAGGCCGGCAGCGAGCGCGAGCAGGTCCCCCGGTGCGGCGTCCACGCCGCGCGCGGCGGGGTGGCAGCGCGCCGAGGCGTCGAGGGCGAATCCCCGCCTGCCTCCCGCGCCCTTCAGCAGGGCGTCGAGGACCGGCCCGAGAAGCGCCGGCCCGGCCGAGGCCGGCTCGATCGTCGCGAGAAGCGCGTGCGCACCCGGGACGTCGGCGCCCATTTCCGGGCTCTACTCCGTATCACCACGCAGCCACGACAGGGCCGGCTCAGGGGAGGGGAAGATCCGTGCGTACTGGGCGAGGCCCATGATCTGGAAGGTCTTCTCGATCGTCGGCGTGAGGTGGCAGAACGCGAGTCGCCCGCCCTGGTCGAGGACCTTCTCCAGGACCTCGATGAGGATCGAGATGCCGATCGAGTTCACGATCCTCGTCCGTTCGAGGTCGAGCAGGAGCCGCACCGTCCCCTCGCCGAGGAGCGCGTAGGCCTGGCGGGCGATCTCCTCTCCACCGGTGTTGTTGATGTAGCCGTCCGTCCGGAGGATCGCGACCGTCCCGTCGGGCCTTTCCAGGGTCACTTTCAGCGTCTCGCTCATCGTCGCCCTTCAGCGGTACTTCCGCATCACGATCATCGTCCCGCGCTCGCCGCTCACGATCCTGACGTCGTCCATGAGGCTCCGGATGATCCGGAGGCCCCAGCCACGCTTGTGCGGTGCACGGAGCTTCTGGCCGATCTGTGGGGCCGTCACCCGCGAAGGGTCGAACCCGTGGCCGTTGTCGAGTACGTCCACCTCGAGGAACGTCCGGACTCCGTCCGCGTTCGTCTCCGAGGCGACCCGGAACTTCAGCTCCACCTTGTGGTCGGGGGTCCCGCTGTGCTCGAAGGCGTTGATGCACGCCTCGACGACGGCCATCTTCACCTCGTCGATCTTGTCGCGGCCGAGCTCCATCCACTCCCCGAGCGCCGCGACCTGCGCGGTCGCGGCGATCTCCATCTCGGGCGCCACCGGGATGGTGAGCTGGACTTCTCTGGTTTCGGCCGTCGGCATGGGCAAGAGGCTGGCTCGTCAGAGCGTCAGGAGCGCTCGGTAAAGCACGGAAACGATCTCCGGCATGTTACCCGAGGCCGAGAGCGCTGCGTACGCGGCGATCTCCCCGGCGAGCAGGACGAGCAGTCCCACCGGGAGCCTTTCTTCGTCGCCGACCGTCTCCGAACGTCCCGCGAGCCCCCAGGAGCGCTCCGCCTCCGAGCCCGTCACCGGACGAACGAACGGGTCCACGCTGCGTTCCATCGGCTCCTCCCGCGACGGAATGACGCAACACCCGCGCCACATCGAGCACGACCCAGACATGGCGAACAAGTCTATTGTTTTCAGCTATTTACTGCGCGGGGACGGCGAAGGACCGGAAAGATGCGCGACAATTAGTCGCGATCCCCCCTCGTCCGTTGGAAACCAGACGAGAAGATACTCCTCTGCAGCCACTTGACCGCAATGCGACAAATAGACACGTTATGTCAATTTGCCACATTCTTCCGGTACAGCGTTCGACGGTTGATCCCGAGGATCCGGGCCGCCTCGCTCTTGTTGCCGCCCACCGACTCCAGGACCCGGCGAATGTGGTGCAGCTCCAGGGTTGCCAGATCGCGGGAGCCATCGGCGCCCTCGGACGGGCGCTCTCCCCTCAGCTGGAGGTCTCCGGCCTCGATCGTTTCTCCTGGAACCAGCGCCACCGCCCCCTCGAGGAGGTTCTCGAGCTCGCGGACGTTCCCCGGAAACGGGTAGTCGAGGAGCCGGGCGACCGCCTCGCGCGTGAGCGCCTTCGGACGGCGTCCCTCGCGCGAGGCGATCCGGGAGAGGAAGTGGCCGATGAGCCGCGGGATGTCCTCCCGCCTCTCCCGGAGGGGCGGCAGGGGGACCTCGACGACACGGATACGGTAGAAGAGGTCCTCCCGGAAGCGCTTCTCGCGGAGCGCCTTCTCGAGGTCGGCGTTCGTCGCGGCCACGACGCGCACGTCCACCGGGACGCGCCGCCGCCCGCCGATCCGCTCGATCTCCCGTTCCTGCAGGACCCGGAGGAGCTTGGCCTGGATCGCGAGAGGGGCGTCGGCGATCTCGTCGAGGAAGATCGTCCCGCCGCTGGCCAGCTCGAACTTCCCCGGCCTCGCCTCGACGCCGGTCGCCACGCCCCGCTCGATGCCGAAGAGCTCGGCCTCGAGAAGGGACTCGGGGACGGCGGCGCAGTTGAGGGCGAGGAACGGGCCGTCGCGCCGGGGCGAGGCCGCGTGCAGGAGCTTGGCGACGAGCTCCTTGCCCGTACCGCTCTCCCCGCGGATCAGGACCCCAACGCGGGAGACCGCGGCCCTGACTACGAGCTCCTTGACGCGCCGCATCCCGGCGGAGTCGCCGACGAGGAAGTCGTCGATGCCGAGCGAGCCCTTCAGCGCCCGGTTCTCCTCCCGCAGGCGGTCGACGTCGGCCTCGAGGGCGCGGAGCTGCCGGAGCGCGTCGAGGGCGGGCGCCGCGAGCGCGACGACCGACTCGAGGAAACGCCGGTCGCCTTCGTCGAAGACCTCCTCCCCGCCGCCGCGGGCCTCGCGGTCGAGGGCCACGACGACGCCGAGCACCCGGTCCCTCACGACGAGCGGCGCGCCGGCGACGCTCGTCGCCTCGGTCCCGAGAACCGACTCGCCCGTCCTCGACAGGGGCCCCCGGGCGCGGCAAAGGTCGAGGACGAAGGGATCGGAGGCGGCGGCGAGGGCGCCGGGGAACGCGGGAAACCCCACCGTCGACACGACGGCCGGGCTGCCGTGGTCCTCGAAGACGACGCCGAAGCCCCGACCTGCGTCGAGGAGGGAGACGCTGCGCGCCACGATCTCGTCGACGAGGGCCTTCTCCTCGCGGAGGACGTTGAGCGCCCGGGAGACGTCGTACAGGGTCTCGAGTCGCAGGACCTTCTTGCGCAGGTCGAACGATTCGCTGGCGCGGGCGTCCCGGACCGCCATGTCAGCGCCCGGCGGTCCCCTCGGCCCCGGCCCGCCCCTCGATCCGCGCGATCACCTCGAGGGCCGGCGCGAAACGCGGGTTGACGGCGAGGACTGGCCGGAGCTCCTCCCGGGCCTCGTCCGGCCGCCCGAGGTCCACGAGGGCGCCGGCGAGGCGGACCCTGAGGCGGAAGGCGTTCGGGTAATAGCCGAACTCCCCGGAGCCCCGGGACTTCTCGTCGGCCAGAATCTCGCGGAGGAGCCGAACGGCCCCCTCGAGGTCTCCCCGAGCTGCCGCGATCGCCGAACGGGGACCCGCCAGGCCCTTCTCGAGCATGGCCCGTTCCTTTTCGTCCAGGTCGGCGGGAGGGGCCGGGAGCCGGGAAAGCTCATCCTCCGCCTCGTCCGGCCGGCCTCCCAGGGCGAGTGCGACCGCCCGCGAGCGGACGACGTGGTGCCGGAAGTAGAAGTCCTCGGTCGCGGAGAGCGCGGGTGCCTCCTCGGCCGCCCGGTCGATCTCGGCGAGGGCGTCATCCGGCCGGCCCGCGTCGAGGAGGGCCGTCGCCGCCGCCCCGACGAAGGCATGCCTGTCTTTCCAGGCCTCGGACATCTCCGCCGCGCGGCGGAAGTGCCTCGCGGCCGCCTCCGGGTTCCCGCGCCCTGCCTCGAGGGTCCCCAGGTGGCCGATGGCCGGTACGAAATCGGGCTTGATCGCGAGCGCCCGGGCCAGGTGCTCCTCGGCCTCGTCGTAGCGGCCCGTGTTGGCGTAGAGCTCGCCGAGGGAGTCGTACGGGTTTGCCTGCTCCGGGGCCAGGAACCGGTACCTCTTGAGGTAGTCCTCTCCCCTTACGAAATCGCGGCGGCCGATGTAGTGGTAGCCGAGGGCGTTGTAGGCCGAGGCCTGGTTCGGGTCGAGGGCGAGGAGCCGCTCGTACGTCGCGAGCATCTCCTCGGTCTTCCCCTCGCGCATGAGGACGCCGGCGAGGCGGAAATAACCTTCCGGGTCGTCGGGGAAGCGACGGACGTACTCCCGAACGAGCTCCCCCGCCTTCTTCGGGTCCCTCTCGAGGACTTCGGCCTCCAGGATGGCGAGGTAGAGCTTCTCGCGCGGGTTGAGCGGGCCGGGATTCCGGGCCGCGCTCTGGACGAGGGAACGTGCCCGCGCGCGGTCGCGGCCGGCGACGTTCCCCGCGAGGCGGAGCATCGCCATCGTGAACTGGGGGTCCAGCTCGAGGGCCCTGGCGTAGGAGGCGAGGGCGTCCTTCCTGTAGAGCCGCCGCTCGTCCTCGAGTCCCTTGCGGTAGTGCCGGTACGCCTCGTCCGAGCGGGTCGTCACCTCGCGTCCGCCCCGGACGAAGACGGCGACCGCGGTCCCCGCCCCGAGGACCACCAGGGCCAGGGCGACGAGGAGGGTCTTCTTCAGGCGCGGTTTCGTCACGGACAGGTGCCTCTCCGGGCCGAAAGGCCCGAAAAACTATACGACTCCGGACGCGGGGGGTTTCGCCCCCGTGACCCTCATCAGGACGAAGGTCGCGTCGTCGGACTGCTCCGCCCCGAACGTGAACTGCCGGATGTCCTCCAGGATCTCCTCGGCCATCTCCTGGAGCGGCGCGGCGGAATGGCGCACGAGGGAGGCCTTGAGCCTCTCGTCGCCGAAGTAGGCGTTCTCGACGGACATCGCCTCGTTCAGTCCGTCCGTGTAGAAGAGGAGGAGGTCGCCCCGCCGGAGCCAGAACGTCTTCGCGTCGTAGGTCGTGTCCCGGAGGGCGCCGAGCGGGAGGCGGCTCACCGGCGGCGGCAGCTCGACCGCCGCCCCGCCCCTCACGACGAGCGGCGACGGCTGTCCGCCGACGGAGTAGTGGAGCGTCAGCTCCACCGGGTCGTAGAGGAAGTACCCGAGCGAGACGAACATCCGCCTCTTGATCTCGTAGATCCTCCGGTTCGACTCGCGGAAGACCGTGGACGGCTCCGGGTCCTGCATGGCCCTGGCGTAGACGATCTCCTTGGCGGCGACCATCAGGAGCGAGGCGGGAATCGACTTGCCGGAGACGTCGCCGACGACGAGCGCCACGCGGCCGTCGAACCCCCCGTCGACGGCGAGGAAGTCGTAGAAGTCGCCGCCGACGACCTTCGCCGGGATGCTCACGCCGTAGAGCTCGATCCCCGCGATCTTCGGCAGCTCTCGCGGGAAGAGGCTGATCTGGATGTCCCGCGCGATCTCGAGGTCGCGCTCGACCTCTGCGCGTCGCGTCAGCTGCTGGTGGAGCGCCGCGACCTCGAGGCCCAGGGCCCCCTGGTTCGCGATCGTGGCGAGGTGGTCGAGGTCCTCCCTGTGGAACTCCTCCTCCGACTTCTTCGCCCCGGCCGCGAGCACCCCGAGGAGCCGGCCGCGGGTGGCGACCGGGACGAGGAGCCTCACGCCGCGGGCGAGCTGGGCGTTCAGGAAGGCCCGCGACGGCGTGTCCAGAGTCGCCGACTCGAGGTCGCGGAGCGACACCGGTGCGTCCCGTTCGGCCAGCATCCGCCCGAGCGCCGCGCCCACCGGCAGAGCCTCCTCGGCCCGTCTCGGATCGGCGAGGGCGCCGTCTTCCGGGCGCGGCGTCAGGAGGTCGAGCCGGGTCAGCCGGAGGAGCTCCGCCGTCCGCTCCGTGAGGAGCTGCTGCATCTTTCCGCGGTCGAGCTGGGCGACGACCTGGCGGCTCATCTCGAGGAAGGCCGACTGGAAGTCGGCCCGGTCGCGGAAGAAGACACGGTCGACGAGGGCCTGCATCCGCCGGCGGAGCGGGTCGAAGAGGAGGACGACGGCGAGGCCGAACGCGAAGGCGAAGAGGGGGGAGGAGAAGAGCGCCCGGGAAGAGACGAGCGCGTTGCCCGCCACGATCGCGAGCGCGTAGAGGCCGGTGACGATCGCCGTCAGGACCGCGTAGACGATCGACTTGCCGACGATGAGCTGCACGTCGAAGAGCCGGAACCTCACGATCGCGTAGGCGAACGTGATCGGGACGAGCGCCATCGGGACGACGCCCCACGCCAGGTACCGCTCGTCGCGGAAGAGGGACGGGAAGTAGACGGCGAAGAGGACGAACGGGACGATGCCGCCCAGCGTGCCGAGGAGGAGGACGAGGATCGGCCGGCGGGTCGTCCGGTCGCGCGCGGTCCACCACGAGTGGGCGAGCGCGAGGAGGCCGAGGACGAGGTAGTCGGCGAGGAGGATCCAGTTCGCGCGGGGCGCCCCGTAGACGAGCGCCGAATCGTCTCCGCTCCTCTGGAGCGCCGCCATCTGGAGGGCGTAGAAGGCGGGCGGCAGGGTGTAGAGGACGACGAAGAGGGCGGAGGAGCCGTTCAGGAAGCGCTGGAGGAGGACGAGCGGCCTGGCGGGCGCCTCCTCGCCCGGCCGCGGGTCGGCGAAGCGGAAGACCTTGCGGCGGGGGAAGAGGAGGAAGAAGTGGAGGAAGACCGCCCCGAGGAGGAAGAGGGCGAGCGTTCCGGCCACCTGGACGAACCAGTCGATCCAGTAGTAGCTCGACGGCCGCAGCCGGCAGACGAAGAAGAGCATGAAGAGGACGCAGAGGAGGAAGAAGACTTCCGCCGCCGGGTCCCCCGCCCTCCGGGAGTAGACGAAGAGGCCGAGTCCGAAGAAGAGCCCGCCGAGGAGGGCGTAGTAGACGTAGGCCGCCGAGCCGAGCCGGTAGGGCGACAGGACGACCTGGAGCTCGCGGACCTGCTCCCCCCGCTTGACGAGGTACGGCACGGGCTCCCCCGCGGCCTGCCGGCCCAGCTCCGCGGCGGCCTCGGCCGGAGTGTTCAGCATCCTGCGGCCGATGCCGAGGATCGTGTCGCCGGGCCGGATCCCCGCCACGTCGGCCGGCCCGCCCGGGACGACGGCGCGGACGAGGATTCCTCCCGCGGCATAGGGGTCGGGAACCACGCCGTCCCACGCCTTCGGAAGGTACATGTCGGCCACCGACATGACCGCGATCAGGGCGCACACGGCTCCCACGAAGACGATGGCCCTCCGGCGGGCTGGGGGCGGCGCGGGGGTCACGTCAGCTTCTCTCGATCGGCATTCGGGCGGAAGACGCATCAGTATACGGAGGCGGGCGCAGCCGGTTCGGCCGGGCCCCCGCCCCGCATGCGAGAATCGCGCCTCGTGACCGCCGGCAGGAAAAGGGGCCTCTTCGTCACCTTCGAGGGGATCGAGGGCTCCGGCAAAACGACCCAGCTCCGGCTCCTGGCGGGGCGCCTCCGTCGCCTCGGCGTTCCGCTTCTCATCACGCGCCAGCCCGGCGGGACTCCCGCCGGCGCCCGACTCCGGCGGCTCCTCCTCCACGCGGGGTCGATCGACCCTCGCGCCGAGCTCCTCCTCATGTTCGCCGACCGCCGACAGCACCTGACCGAGTCGATCGAGCCGGCCCTCGCCGCCGGGACGCTCGTCCTCTGCGACCGCTACACCGACGCCTCGCGCGCCTACCAGGGGGCGGGCCGCAGGCTCGGGGAAGAGCTCGTCGACCTCCTCCACTCCCGCTTCTGCGGGCGCGAGCCCGACCGGACCTACCTCTTCGACTGTCCGCCCGAGACCGGCCTCGCCCGCGTCGCGGCGTCGCGGGAGGGGAAGGACCGGATCGAGCGCGAGGTCCTCGCCTTCCATCGCCGGGTCAGGGCCGCCTACCTCGACCGCGCCCGGCGCGAGCCGGAACGGATCCTCGTCCTCGACGGGACGAGGCCCCGCGAGGAGCTGGCCGCGCTCGTGGCCTCCGACCTCGACGCGCTCCGGCCGGCCCGATGACCGACGTCCCGGTACAGCTCCTGACCGGGCGTGGCTCCAGGCGCCTCGAGGCCGAGGCGCTCGATCTCGCCGCCGGATTCCTCTGCCGTACGGGCGACCGGACCCCGGCCTGCAACGACTGCCGCCGCGTGGCGCGCCGGGAGCACCCCGACCTCCTCGTCGCCGCCCCGGAACGGAGCCGGCGCGCGAACACGCCCCCGTTCGACGAGGCGTCGGACTCGAAGGAGACGACGATCCCGACCGCCCTCGTGAGGGCGCTGGCCTCCGACGCGTTCCGCCTGCCGTACGAGGGGAGCCGACGGGTCCTCGTCCTCCTCGACGTCGACCGGACGGAGGCGGCCGCGTTCAGCGCGCTCCTGAAGGTCCTCGAGGAGCCCCCGTCGCGGGCCCGGTTCGTCCTGACGGCGACCCGGCCTCGCCTCCTTCCGCCGACGATCCTCTCGCGGCTCGTCCTGCGCCGGCTCCCGTCCCCGTCCCGGGAGGAGCTCGTCGCGGCCCTCGTGTCGAGGGGAATGACCTCCGAGGAGGCGGCGGCGCGGGCCGCGTTCCGCGCGGCGGGAGAGGAGGAGGCGCTCGAGCTCGATCTCGGCGAGGCCCGCGAGACGCGGGACGCACTCCTCGAGGCCGCCTCCGGCACCCTCCTCTCCGGCTCCACGGGCTGGGCGCTGGTCCTCGCGGGCGGGCTCGCGGCCGAGGACGCGGCCGCGACGGCCGAGCGATTCGCCCTCCTCGCACGCATCCTCAGGGACGCCGTGGCGGCCGGGACCGACCCGGCCGGGAAGACGGTCCTCCACGCCGAACGCTACCGGGACCTGGCTCTTCTCGCCGCGGCCGGGACCGGAGTCCTCCTCGAGGCCGCCACGGGGGCCCTGCGCGAGGCCGCGGACCTTCCCGATTCGCGCCGGAACCCCCGCCTCGCGGCGGAGTCGTACGCGCTTTCCCTGCTGAAGCTCTGACCCTCTCCCGGGACGAAGAAAGGGCGGGGCGCGCGGAGTGAGGACGCGCCCCGCCCGGCCGACCCGGCCGAGAGGCTACTTTTCCAGCTCGATGACGACGTCGACGGCCGCGCCGGCCTTCGACTCGACGTCCACCGTCTTCGTCCCGTAGCCCGGGCGGACCACCGTCACGGTGTGCCGGCCCGCCTTCACGCGGAGCCCGCGGCTGAGGCCGCCGAGCTCTTCCGCCGTTCCGACGTAGCGGTCGTCGAGATAGACCGCCGCGTCGTCCGGCTCGACCTCGAAGCGCAGCCGTCCCTGCTCGGCGGGAGCGAGCCCGTCGTCCTTCGGCTCGGCCGAGCGCCACGCCTCGGATTCGGCGGGCGGCGCCACGGGGGCGGCCAGCGGAACTTCCTCGTCCGGGGCGTCGAGGTCGATCGCCAGCGGCTCTCCGTCGATCCCTGCGCCCGGTCCGCCCTGAACGTCGAACCGGCCGGTCCGGTCTTCCGCGGCCTCGGTCGTCTGCGCCCCCGGCTTGCCGAAGACGCGCCCGAACGGCGTTCCGGTGCTCTTCGGGTGGACGACCTGCAGCCTCTTCTTCCCCGGGAGGAGCTTCATCTCGTCGTTCATCGGGACCGTCTGGCCCGCGCGGACGTCGATCTCCTTGACGATCGTCTCGTAGTCGGGGTGCCGGAACTCGAGGCGGTACGCCCCGGGCTCGAGGTAGAGGTAGTCGGGGAAGCCGTCGAAATCGTCGGCCTGGCCGATGAGCGTCCCGTCCAGGTAGACCTCCGCCTCCTCGGGGCCGATGTCGGTGTCGAGCCGGGCGTATTCGCTGGCGTCGGGCCCGCTCTCGGTGATCACGTAGACGCCGCCGCCCCAGCCCCAACCCCAGGACGGGCCCCAGTAGGAGCCCCAGTAGGAGCCCCACCACCAGCTCCACGGCCCGCCCCAGTACCAGGGCGAAGGCGGATAGTAGGTGGGCGGGCAGTACCAGCCCCGGGGCCTGCCGCCCGTGTGGCCGCCTCTCGGGTGACGTCCGCCCCCCCCGCCGCCGCCAGGACTTACGCCGGGAGACCCGCCGGGTCCGCCCCGGGATCCCGTCGCCGTGACGGTACGGGACCCCGAGGTCGTCCGGCCGCCCGGCGAAGCGGTCGTCCGGTCACCGGAGGTGCCGCGCGTCGGGGCGGAGGTGGTCGGCGCGGCGGTCGCACGCTTCCCGCCACCGGACGAGGGGGACCGGGGAGCCGCCGAAACCGTGCGGCCTCCTCCGGACGAGGAGGAACGCGGTGCCGAGGACGTCGTGCGGCCGCCCGAGGACGAACCACGAGCGGGAGCGGAGTACGAGCTGCCGCCGCCGGAGGAGCCACGCGACGAAGGCGAGGACGACGAGCCGCTTCCCGAGCCCTCCCGCGACTGCGCGCCTCCGCCTCTCGACCCGCCGGCGTCGATCGGGAAGGAAAGGACCAGGAGGACGGCGGCGACGAGGACGTTCTGCAGGACTCCGGCCACGCGATGGACCTGCCGACGACACGGGGCGAATGGAACGAGGTTTGCGGACATCGCGGCCTCCGTGGCGATCGCCGGCGCGCCCTCCTCGGAGGTCGCCAGCGTGCCTGGAACGACACTAGCAATCCTCCTGCCGCTCGTCGCGTGTCCTCCGGCCCGGACGATCGGCCGCGTCGACCGTGCGGCCGGCCGCGGCCCGGCTTCAGCGCCCGGAGTGGAAGGCCCAGGCGACGAGCGCGTGGTAGAGCCGGATCGGGAGCTTCACGCCGACGCGGTCCAGCGGCGCGGCCAGGAGCGCCGCGGCGCGATAGGCGAAGGAGAGGACCCTGTGGCGGAACCGGGCCTGCCTCGGGGGGAGCCAGGGGCTCCCCTCGAGCTCCGGGTGGATCTCGTAGAGGACGTCGATCGCCCGGCCGACGTGCGCCTGCCGCGCCAGGAACTGCGACATCGTCTGTGGGTGGACGTGCCGCGTGGCGGCGGCCTTCCGGTAGACGATCGGGAGGCCCGCAGAGGAGAGCCGCCACCCGAGCTCGCAGTCCTCCCAGCCGTAGGACGTGAAGCGGTGGTCGAACGGCTCGGTGCCGAGGGCTTCCCGGGGGATCGAGACGTTCGACGTGTAGAGCGTCGTGAACGGGACCTCCTGGCCGTCGGCGAGGAAGTCGAACGAGAACTGCGGGCCGTGCCCGTTGACGAAGTCGAGGAAGGGCGTCACCCGCATCTTCCCGCGGTGCCAGCCCGTGAAGCCGATGACGGCGCACGGGCCCGGGCGCGCCTCGTGCGCGGCCAGGTGCTGCGCGACGCAGGCGGGCTCGGGGATCGTGTCGTCGCCGAGGAAGAGGACGAGCTCTCCCCGCGCGCGGCCGACCCCGTTGTTCCTCGCGCGCCCCTGCCTGAGGTTCTCCTGCCTCACCGGCACGAGGTCCAGCCGGCCCCGCAGCTCCTCGCGGAGCGAGAGGAGGAGCTGCCACGTGCCGTCGGTCGAGCCGTCGTCGACGACGATCGCCTCGAGCGGCGGAACCGTCTGGCCCGCGAGCGCCCGGACGGTCTCCTCCAGGACGTCCTTCCGGTTGTAGGTCGGGATGACGACCGAGATCGTCCGGGGCGCCCGGCGGGGAGCGGGCTCGGACGGGAGGAATCGGACGCTTCGGACCCCCACGCCGAGGCGGCGGAAGTCCCAGTTCCCGGCCGCCTCGTCCGGGACGCCGGACGGCGACTCGAGGATCACGTCCAGGAGGCCGTCCGGCCCGGCCGAGACCGGCGCCTCCACGACCTGCCAGGTCTCCCCGTCGACGCCGAGGGGAGTCGTGACACCCCCGCACGACAGACGCAGCGCCCCCTTCGGCGCGGCGAGACTCGCCTTCACCTCGAGCCGCAGGAGGCCGCTCGCTCCCGGCGCGACCCGGAGACCGAAGCGGGCGCTCCCGCACGTCCAGCGGAACCAGCCGCCGCCGTCGTTCTCTCTCCCGTACCACCCCCACCCGAGGCGGCTCTCCCCCGAGAACTCCCCGGGGAGGAGCTCGGAGGAGGCGATCCAGCCGTCGCAGGGTCCCCCGCGGAAACGGGGCGGTTCCGGGGGCGGCGGGGGCTCGAGGGCGCGGGAGACGAGCCCCCGGGCGCGAAGCTCGGCGGAGGTCCGGGTCGCCCGCGAGCGCAACGCGATGCGCCTGCGGAGCGTCCCCGGGAGGTGCGCGAGGTTCCACGCGACGACGTGGGCGAGGAGCCGCCAGGCCCCCGCCCGGGCGAGGAGGACCGCGTGCCAGCGAAGGACGCTGGCCGCCTCGAGCGGCTCTGCGTGCTTGAGGATCGAACGGACCGCGTGCCTCACGCCGAGCTTCAGCCGCCAGTCGAGCCCCTTCTCGACCTTCGAGGTCCCGCCGAAGGCGTGCGCGACGACCGAGTCGCGGCAGACGACGACCCGGCGCCCGAGGAGCCAGAGGCGCCAGCCGAGGTCGACGTCCTCGTGGTACATGAAGAAGGTCGGGTCGAAGCCGCCGTACTCGAAGAACTCCCGGCGGCGCATCGCCATGGCGGCCGCCGTCGGGAAGAGGACGTCGCGCCGCCTCGGCTCGCCGCTCCCGGGGGTCCAGGGCTCGTAGGGGAAGCGGAAGCCGTGGTCGAAGGCGTAAGCGAGCCGGCTCATGCCGCCCCCGAGGCCGTTCAGGAGCTCGGGCGTCGCCAGGAGGCGGAGCGTCGAGCAGCTCGCGGCGACCTCGGGCTCCTCGTAGAGCGCCGCCAGGAGCGGTGCGAGCCACCCCTCCTCGACCACGGTGTCCGAGTTGAGGAGGACGAGGGTGTCGCCTCGCGCCTCGAGGGCCCCGCGCCGGTTCGCCTCTCCGAAGCCGAGGTTCGCCCCCATCGGAAGGACGCGGACGGACGGGTGGCTGGCGCGGACCCACTCGACGCTGTCGTCGGACGAGCCGTTGTCGACGAGGATCACCTCGGCGGCGCGCGGCACGCTCCGCTCGAGGGACGGGAGGCACTTCTCGAGGTGGTGCCGGCCGTTGTAGTTGACGACGACGATCGAGGCGCGCGCGGCGAGCGCCGCGGCGCGCTCGCGGGCCGCCGCCGCCGCCACCCGGCAAGCGAGCGCCTCGACGGCATTCGTTTCGCGTCGCACCTCGCGCGGTAGGAACTCCTTCTTGACGTGCAGGAGGATGCTCGAGACCGCCTCGGGCGAGTAGAGCCCGCCGTGCTTCCTCACGACCGCGAGCCGGTGAGGCTCCTGCGTGCGGACGGCCTCGGGGTCATCGACGAAGTGGCCGGGAAAGACCCTGTACTCGGCGACCGGCACGTCGACGAAGCGGAAGCTCAGCGTGCGCGAGAGACGCAGGAAGAGGTCCCAGTCCTCGAAGCGCTCGAGCGCCTCGTCGAAACCTCCGGCCGCGAGCAACGCTTCGCGGGGAATCAGCGGCGCGTTGAGAGGGATGAAGTTCTCGAGCAGCAGCGCCGTCGCGTCGAAGGGCTCGCCGAAGGAACGAAAAGGGATCCGGAGCCGCCCGTCCCCGGTACCGCTCCAGCGGGTCGCCTCGACCCGGCCGTACACGACCTCCCCCTGTCCCGCGGCGGCCACGAGGGCCGCGAGCCCTCCCGGCAGTAGCAGGTCGTCGTCGTCGAGGAAGTGGAGGAAGCGGCCCCGGGCGGCCTCGGCACCGGCGTTCGCGGCGGCCGCCCGGCCGCGCGGCGGGTCGAGCGCGACGACACGGACCGGGAGGCCCGGGAACGCCGCCACCACGTCGGCGACGTCGGCGCCGCCGTCGTTCACGACGACGACCTCGAGGGGCATCCCCTCGCGGGACGCGACGCTCGCGAGCGCCTCGCGGAGAAGGTCGCGCCGGTCCTTCGTTCGTATGACGATGCTCACGACGGGCCCGCCTGCGGGCGCGGGAACGACAGGGCGCGGGACGGCTGCGGGCCCCGTGCCCGCGGCGCCCATACCCGCCGGGCGCGGCAGGACCTCGTCGGGAGCGAGCGAGGGCCCCATCGCGCACGCGAGGCGAAACGGGTCGACGGACGGGAGCGCGGCCAGCGGGACGACGAAGTAGCCCTCGGCCGCGACGACGCTCCTCGGGAGGCTCATCCGGCGGAACTCGCCGATCCCTCGGGAATACGCGGCGTAGTCGTGCCCCCCGAGCTGCGAGGCGTAGGCGGCGATGGCCTCCTGCTTCCGCGCCAGGTCGGGCGAAATGTCGACGAGGACGTTCGGCCGGAACGGCTGGGAGACCTCGTAGAACGCCACCCGGGCGCCCTCCGGCAGCGCTCCTGCGAGCCGCCGCCCCGCGGCCCCCGAAAAGAGCGACAGGAAGGCCGCGGCGACCGCGCGGTGGTCCGGGTGGACCTCCACGGGCGACGGGACGAAGACGAGATCCGGCGCCGTTCCGAGGAGCGCCTCCTCGAGGAGCCGCGCGAGCCCGGGCATCCGCCCTGAGAGGCCGCGATCGGGAAGATCGCCGCACCGGACTTCCCCGCCGCCGAGCGCCTCGAGCGCGCGGCGCGCCTCGGCCTGGCGGAGTTCGCTGGTCCTCCTCCGGCGGGCGGGGTCGGCCTCGTCGGCGGCGCCGTCCGTCACGACGAGGACCTCGACGCGCGCCCCGTCGCGGAGGAGACCGGAGAGCACTCCGCCGCAACCGAACGTCTCGTCGTCCGCGTGGGGTGCGACCGCGAGGACGCGTCGCGCCTCGAGGCGGGTCGCCTCGTACGGGAGGAGTCGTCTCTCGGGGAAAAGGTCCTCTGCGCCGGAAGCCAAGCCGGGGCATTCTATCCGCCGCTCCCGGCTCCGCCCGCACCGCTACGCCGCCAGGAAGCGCCCTTTCGCCAGCGTGGACCCGGTCGCGCGCGCGAAGACGCGGACCCAGAGCTCTTCCCCGCTCCTGGCGCGGGCGAAGTCCGCCGGGAGGCGCCAGCTCTTCTCGCCGTGCGGGACGAGGACGAGCCCGAACGGCCGGAAGTGCGCGTACGGGGAGACGGCGACCGCCGCAGGCGCCGGGTGGTCCCAGCGAAGCTCGGAAACGAGCGGGGAGGCCGCGTCGATCCTCGGACCGAGCCCCGCGAGCCGTTCGAGGCCTCGCGTGCCCGCCTCGCCGAAGTGGCGCGAGAAGTAGCGGGCCTCCGACTCGGCGAACCACGCCGCGGCGCGCGGCTCCTTCCGCGTGCTCTGGCCGAAGAGATGGACGACGTGAGAGCGTCCCACGAAGAGCAGGCGGCCGCCGGCGCGGAAGAGCCTGCGCTGCCAGTCGTTCTCCTCGTAGTAGAGACGGTACCCCTCGTCGAAGGGGCCGACGGCCTCGAGCGTCCTGCGCGACACGGCGACGAGGGCCCCCGAGAGGCCGCGCACCTCCGCGGTCCGGCCCGTCGTCGCGTGCTCCGCCTGGGCCGACGCCCTGCGAGCCTCGCGCCGGAACACGCGCTCCGAGCGATCCGGATCCGCCGCGAGCGCCCTTCGCGCGAGCTCCTCCGGACGCGCCTCCTCGGCCGGAGGCATGAGTATCGTCCTCGCGGCGTCGCCGTAGAGGGCCGGGCCCGCGGCGACGAGCCCGGCTTCCTCGACGGCCTCGGCGAGGGGGCCGACGGACCCCTCGGCGAAGGAGAGGTCGGGGTTCGCGAGGAGGAGAGTCTCCCCGCGCGAGGCGGCGATCCCCGCGTTCAACCCCCCGGCGTAGCCGAGGTTCCGCGCCGGGAGAAGGACCGCGTCCGCGTGGGCCTCGAGCGCCGCGCTCTCCGCCGGGTCCTCGGAGTTGACGACCACGACGGCCTCCGCGGCTCGACCGGCACGCCGGGCGTCCTCGCGGAACGTCGCGATCGCACGGAGGGCGAGCTCCGCGGACCGGTAGGAGACGAACACGGCCGAGATCATCTGGTGCTAACCTCTCGCCCGTCATGGCGGTGGAGTTCCGGGCAGCCGCGAAGAGCGATCGGACCGCCATCTTGGAGCTCTTCGAGGCGGCATTCAAGAGCGCCGCCGACCCCGTCGACCTCGCCTGGAAATACGATGCGAATCCCCACCCGGCGGTCTCCGTCCTCGCCGTCGAGGACGGGCGCGCGGTGGGCCTCATCGGCGCCCTCGGGACCCGCTACCGGGGCCTCGGAATGGACCAGCGGGGCAACTCGCTCGTCGACGTGATGACGCACCCGGGCGCGCGCGCGCTGGGGAAGGCCGCCCTCTTCAAGCGGCTCACCGAGGCCTTCCGGAGAATCAACGCCGAGACGGGAGTCCTCTTCGACTTCGGCTTCCCGCACGAGCGCGCCCGCAAGGTCGAGGAGCGGCTCGGCGGCTGCGTGACGGCCGAGCCCTGCGGCGAGCGGGGACGGCCGCTCGACGCCCCTCCTCTCGTCGGGAGGGTCCGCCGCCGGCTCCTCCGGGTCCGGGAAGGCGAGCCGTTCGGCCGGGCCCACGAGGCCCTCGCCGAGGTGCTCCACGCCCGGGCCGGCTGGAGGACCGACCGGTCCGTGCAGACCCTCGCCTGGCGGTTCTCGCGCCCCGGCTTCGCCTACCGGAGCATCCAGCTCCTGGACCTCGGCGGTCGCTCCCGCGCCTATGCCGTCGTCGCGATCCGCGACCGCAAGGCGCTCCTCGTCGACTTCCAGGTCCGCTCGGAGACCGACGGCACCGTCGCCGATCTCGTCTCGGCCGTCCAGGAGAGGCTCGCCGGCGCCGACGCCGTGAGGATGGTCCTCCGTTCTCCGCTCGAAGGCCTGCTGGGCAGGCGCCTCGTCGACGAGCTCGGCTTCACGCTCGAGCCTTCGGACACCGTCCTCCTGATGCACCCGGTCGCGGAGGGATTCGACTTCGTCGCTCCGGGACGCACCTTCGACTACCGCTTCTCCGACCACGACGTCTTCTGACCCCCCGGGACCGCGCCCCCCGGGACGATACCCGGCCCCGACATGACCGAACACGCCCTCGCGTTTCGCGACCTCTCGAAGGAATACCGCGTCTACCCGCGTCCCGCCGACCGCCTCCTCGAGGCGGTCACGGGACGTTCGCGACACGTCCGGGTCGCCGCTCTGCGTGGCGTGTCGGGCCAGCTGGCGCGGGGCGAGGTCATGGGCCTCATCGGGGAGAACGGCTCCGGCAAGAGCACCCTCCTCAAGATCCTCGCGGGAACGACGCCGCAGACGTCCGGCGAGTTCACCGTGTCCGGCCGCGTCACGTCGATCCTCGAGCTGGGGGCTTCGTTCCACCCGGACGTGACGGGCCGCCAGAACGTCGTCCTCCAGGCGGCCCTGACCGGCCTGACGCGGTCGGAGATCGAGGCCGCCCTCCCCGCCATCGAGGCCTTCGCCGAGCTCGGCGACTTCTTCGAGCGGCCCGTGAGGACCTACTCCTCGGGGATGTCGATGCGCCTCGCGTTCTCCGTCGCGACGGCCGTCCTTCCGGACGTCGTCATCCTCGACGAAGCGCTCGCCGTCGGCGACGCGCGGTTCCAGAAGAAGTGCATCGACCGCATCTTCGACCTGAAGAGCTCCGGGAGGACGATCTTCTTCTGCAGCCACGCGCTCTACTACATCTCCACCTTCTGCGACCGCGCCCTCTGGCTCCGGGACGGCTCCGTCGCGGGCAGCGGCGAGGCGCAGAAGGTCGTCCTCGAGTACGAGCGCTTCCTCGCCGGCAAGGACCGCGGGATGGCCGCCGAGGACTCCGTCCCGGACGGCTCAGGGACCCACGCGAAGATCACGTCCGTGCGGCTCCTGGACCGCGACGGCTTCGAGCGGGCCGAGTTCGCCCCGGGCGACGCCTGGTCGGCGGAGGTCGAGGTCGCCGTCGACGACCCGGCGCGGCCCGTCCAGCTGCACCTGGCCGTGTCGACACCCGACAACGTCGTCTGCTTCACGGCGGACTCCAGGATCGACGGCGTCGGCCCGTTCTCGGGGCGGAGGCGCCACCGGATCCGCATATCCCTCGACGCGCTCCCTCTCGGCAAGGGCGAGTTCGTCGTCTTCGCCTACGTCGGCGACGAGACCTCCCTGGCCCTCTACGACGCCCGCAGCGACCTTCGCTTTCGAGTCGAGTCTCCCGTGTGGCGGAGCGGCCTCATGAGAGTCGAGGCCGCCTGGTCGATGGACGATCCGTCGGACGCTCGGGCCGGGAGCTGACGGAGAGGCTCCTGCCCCCGGGGCCCGGGGCCGTCCCGCGCCTCACCGGAGCCACGCGTCGTCGAGCGGGATCCGGAGCCGGCGGTCGCCGGGCCGAGGCGTCCCCTCCGAGAAGGGGTCCGGCTCCCGCAGCACGACCCTGAGGCGGACGGGGTCGAGCCCGAGGACGACGCCGTCGGCGCGGACGGGCGGGACGACCTTGCCCGGGAAGGCGTAGCGGAAGGCGTAGCTCTTCAGCACGTGCGGCCCCTTCTCGAACCGGAGCGGAAGGCCGACGAGGAAGAGAGGACGATCCGAGGACGAGTACGGCTCGACGGCGACGACGACGTTCCGGCAGAGGGCCGACGCGGACCGCCAGAGGGTCTGCTGCCAGGAGACGCTGACGACGGCGAGGGTCAGGACGGCCGTCGCCCCGGCCCGCGCGGATCGCGTCGGCCGGCCCTCCGCGGCGGGACCGCCGGCGAGGAGGAGGACGAGGAACATGCCCGGCAGGTACAGGAGGCGGCCGCTCGGGATGCTCTCCGGTCCGGTCGGAAGCGCCACGACGGGAGCGACGCTCGCGAGGAACGCCAGGAACCGCAGCGCGGTGCCGGAGGGGTCGCGCCGCACCGCCCGGACGACGAAGGCGAGGAGGATCCCTCCCCACGCCAGCTGGAGGCCGGCGAGCGCCGGCCCGTGCGCGCCGAACGGCGGCAGGAGGAACGCCTCCGCGTGGGAGAGCAGGTTCCGGGGTCCGGCTCCTCCCGAGACGAGCGTCGCGAACTCGCCGTAGGGGCCCCGGAGCCCCGGGAGGAGCCGAGACCGGATCGCCAGGACCACGATCGTCGGGAGGAGGAGGGAGAGGACCGGAAGAGCCAGTGACGCCGCCCGGCCTTTCTCCCTCATCCGGACCGGGAGGACGACGAGGAGCGCCACCAGAGCGACCGTGACTCCGCTCTCCTTGGAAGTGAGCGCCGCCGTCGCGGCCAGCCCGGCCACGGCCGAGGTGAGGGCGGCGCCGGCGCCTGTCCGTCGGGATGCCTCGAGGACGGCCAGGAGCGCGACGAGGACGGCGAACGTCGCCAGAAGGTCGAACTGCGCGCTCGCCCAGAAGTACGCCTCTCCCGCCCAGGGCGACGCGAGGAAAAGCGCTCCCGCCGCCCGGCACGTCGCCTCGGAGTGTCCGGTCCGGCGCAGGAGCAGGGCGAGGAGGAGCGCGTTGGCGACGTGGAGCGCGACCGAGACCGACGCGATTCCCCACGGGCGGCCGAGACCGAAGAGCGCGGCTTCGGCCTTCATGACCGCGAGGCCGAGCGGCCTGTAGAAGCCGCCGAGCGCCTCGGCGAAGAGGCCCGCGAGGGGAGTGCGGGGCAGCTCGCCGAAGATCGCGAAGTCGTCGAACAGAGGGTAGTAGCCGGCGGCATGGCGGACGAGGAGCAGGAGCGTCGCCGCGGCGGCGATGGCGGGGACGACGCGCCCGCCGGGACTCTCTCCGGCAGTCGCGGGCGGCGTGACGGTCACCCCGCGATCGTACCCGGACCCCTCGCGCCGGAGAGCCACGGCCTGCGCGTCAGAGAAGGCCGCCGAGGATCTCCTCGAGGGCGTCCACGGCCCGCTCCACCGTATACGCGTTCGCCAGAGCCAGTCCCTTTTCCCGGCGCTCCGCCCACAGCGCCGGCTCGTCGAGGAGCCGCGCGGCGGCACGGGCCATCGCCTCCGCGTCGCCAGGCGGCACCCGGCTGACGACGTCGTCCGGGATCGGAGCGAAGGAGGGGATGTCCGTCAGGACGACCGGCACTCCGGAAGCCATCGCCTCGAGCGGCGGGAGAGGGAAGCCCTCCGCCGGGAACGAGGGGTGGATCAGGAGGTCGAGCCCCGCGTACCAGGCCGGCATCTCCCTGGCGGGGCGGCCGCATTCGTAGGAATCCGGCTTGCAGAGGACCTGCTCGGCCTCGGACAGGGGGAGCTGGCTCGCCCTGTGGAGCACGACGCTCCGGCCCTCTCCCCGCAGGAGGGCGACCGCCCCGAGCGCCGCGGGGATTCCCTTCATCACGGCCTCGAACGGCCCGACGACGCCGATGGCGGGCGGCGTTCGCGGCGACGTCCGGCCGGGGCCGTCCGGCGCGAAGGCGCCCGCCTGGATCGCCTGCGGAATCGCGAACCAGGGGCCAGGGTAGAGCGGCGCGAGGAGGTCGACGAGGTGCCGGGAGACGACGATCTTCGGAACGGGGAACGAGTACGCCTCGTGGATCCGCCCGAGCTCCGCGTGGAGGTGGGGGTGGGGCGCCTCGTAGCCCTGACAGAAGTGGACGACGCGACGCGCCCGACCGGCTCGGACCGCCGGGGCGACCGTCGTGTAGAAGGTCGCGACGAGGATGTCGGCCTCGGGGAGCGTCTCGCGGGTGAACTCGGGGACCGTGAGGACCGGGACCGGAACGCGGATCCAGCCCGGGTCTCCCCGGGTGACGAGGACGACGTCGTGGCCGCGGGCCGCGAGGGCCTCCGCGTGCTCGACGATGACGCGGACGCCACCGGCCAGGCCGAGGTCCTCGACGACGTACGCGACCCTCACCCGCCGCTCCGGGCCCTCAGTCGAGGGTGAACTTCGTCCTCCAGTCCTCCGCCTCGACGTACTCCGGCTGCTCCTCGCGCAGGAGGACGTGGTTCTCGAGGACGAGGGCGTCCATCGCCGTCCGCATGAAGCAGCGCCAGGCGTCCTCCGGCGTGCAGACGATCGGCTCCCCGCGTACGTTGAACGACGTGTTGACGACGACCGGGCAGCCGGTCCTCGCCTTGAACGCCGAGAGAATCGCGTGGTAGACGGGGTTCGACTCGCGACGCACCGTCTGGAGCCGCGCCGAGTAGTCGACGTGGGTCACCGCGGGAATCGAGGAGCGCGGGACGTTCAGCTTCTCGATCCCCCAGAGCTCCTGCTCGGCGGCCGTCATCTCGCGGCGGAGCTCGGGTCTCACGTCGGCGGTCAGGAGCATGTAGGGGGAATCGCCGTCGTGCTCGAACCACTCCGCGACGTCTTCGCGGAGGACCGAAGGCGCGAAGGGGCGGAACGACTCGCGGAACTTGATCTTCAGGTTCATCACCGACTGCATCTTCGGCGAGCGGGGGTCACCGAGGATGCTCCGCCCCCCGAGGGCGCGCGGCCCGAACTCCATCCGCCCCTGCAGGAGACCGACGACCTTCTCCTCCGCGAGGAGCGCCGCGACGGCGGCGGGGAGCTCCTCGGGCGGGACGGTCCGGAACGGCAGCCCGCGCTCCCGAAGCCAGGCCTCGATCTCGTCCGCCGAGAACCTCGGGCCGAGGTACGCCCCCTTCATCCCGTCCTCGTAGGGGGGGAGCCCTTCCCCGGTTCCTGCCCGCCTCCAGCTCCCGAGCGACTCGGGGCTCCGCCGCGGGCCACCCAGCCGGCGGTGCCATACGGCGAGCGCGCAGCCGACCGCGCCGCCGGCGTCGCCCGCCGCAGGCTGGATCCAGAGGTCGTCGAAGACCCCGGCCCTCTGGAGGGCGCCGTTCGCGACGCAGTTCAGGGCGACGCCCCCCGCGAGGCAGAGGTACCGCGCTCCCGTCAGGCCTTTCGCGTGGCGGGCCATCCGGAGGACGACGTCCTCGGTGACGGCCTGGATCGAGGCGGCCAGGTCCATCTCGCGCTGGGTCAGGAGGGATTCGGGGGCGCGGGCCGGTCCGCCGAAGAGTCTCTCGAACGCCCTGCCCGTCATCCGGAGACCGTGCGCGAACTCGAACTTCCCGAGATCGAGCCGAATGGAGCCGTCCTCGTGAACCTCGACGAGCTCCCGGCGGATGGCGTCCGCGTACCGCGGCGTTCCATAGGGCGCGAGGCCCATGAGCTTGTACTCGCCGCTGTTGACCTTGAAGCCGCAGAAGTAGGTGAAGGCGGAGTAGAGGAGGCCGACCGAGTGCGGGAAACGGAGCTCGCGCAGGAGCTCCAGCGAGGCGCCCTTCCCGTGCCCGATCGAGGAGGTCGCCCATTCCCCGACACCGTCCAGCGTCAGGACCGCGGCCTCCTCGAACGGCGAGGGAAAGAAAGCGGAAGCCGCGTGCGACTCGTGGTGCTCCGCGAAGAGGATCTCCCCCGCGAACCCGAGCTCCTCCCGGATCCGCTCCTTCATCCAGAGCTTCTCGCGCATCCAGAGGGGCATCGACGCGAGAAACGACCGGAGTCCGCGCGGGGCGAGCTCGAGGTACGTCTCGAAGAGGCGCTCGAACTTGAGGAGCGGCTTGTCGTAGAAGGCGACCGCGTCGAGGTCCTCGGCCTTCACGCCCCCGTGCTCCAGGCACCAGCGAGCTGCGTGGAGCGGGAATCCGGCGTCGTGCTTCTTCCGCGTGAAGCGCTCTTCCTGGGCGGCGGCGACGATCTCCCCGTCGACGACGAGGGCCGCCGCCGAGTCGTGGTAGTAGGCCGAGATCCCGAGGATGCGTGCCGGCACGGTCAGAAGAGCGTGTAGATGAAGGGCGCCAGGACGCTCTTCTCGGCCAGGACGAGGAGAAAGCCGACGAGGATCAGGAGGAAGAGGATCGGCGCGAGCCAGTACTTCTTCCGGTACTTCAGGAACTCCCAGAGCTCGACGAGGACTTCGTGCTTGGCCATCAGAACATCTTCTCGAAGTGGCGCGGGTCGGCATTGCGCGCCGGGTAGGGGACCCACGTCGAGACGCCGCGCCGGCGCCGGTCGAGCTCGTCGCGCCCCGCGAGCCTCAGAAGGAGTCCGAGGGGGGTGAGGACCAGGAAGAAGACGAGGGAGAGGAAGACCACCGTGTTCACGCGCCCGAGGACCCGCGCGATGGCCAGCCACGCGCGGTGCACCGGGGCCAGGGCCGCGGGCGCGGCGGCGCCGAGGAGGACGAGAAGGCCCCCGGCGGCCGCGATCACGGGGCCGGCTCGCCGCGAGCCGGCGGCGGCGAGGGCCACTCCCACGAGGACGAGCACTCCCCCGACGACGAATCCGAACTTCCTGTCTTCAGCCATTATCGCGGTGGGCCGCGGGCGCGGCCGCCCGGATGTTAGCAGCGCTCTCCCCGCCCCCCGCCGAGCGGATCCTGCCCAGCTCCGCGGCGATGCGCGCGGCGAACTTCCGCGACCCCGCGGCCGAGAAGTGAACCGGGTCGGCGAAGTCCGCGTCCGAGAAGAGGTCGTCGGCGAACGGGTCGACGAAGTCCGCAAGGCCCTCCCCGGCGAGCGCCCGCGCGGCCGCGTTGTATCGGGCGACGCCGTCGAGGTAGCCGTCCGCGTCGAGGCCGGGCGTCCACGACTCGAGGTAGGAGCGGTCGGGGGCCTCCGTCCCTTTCCGTATCCGGGCCGTCTGGGCGACGAGGAGCGTCCGGGCGCCGAACGCCCGGGCCACCGCCACGGTGGACCTCAGGTTTCGGGCGTAGACCTCGACGGCTTCCTCGGGCATCCGGGGCCGGCGGGCGCCTCCTTCCCACTCCCACGCGGGGGCGTACCCCCGGTCGTCCACGCCCCGCCTGCTCCTCCCGAGCCGAACGCGGACCCATTCGATGAAGACCGAGCGCGCGACGAGCGGGAGGGGCGGAGGGTCCGCGCCGAGGACGCGCGGGAGGATCTCGCCATGCCCCGTGGAGTAGTCGCGCGCGAACGGGACGTGGCCCGCGGGCTGGAGGTCGTTGATTCCCGAGTAGACGACGACGACATCCGGGCCGAGGTCGACGTCGCGCAGCTCCAGGGCGATGAGACTCTGTACGCTCGTCCAACCCGGAAAGCCGCCGTTCACCACGTCGGCGTCGGGGCCGAGGAGGCCGCCCAGGAGGGCCGGCCACGTCGACGCGTCGTCCGCCGCGAGGAGGTCGAACGTCGTCGACCCCCCCTCGCAGACGACGCGGAACCGCCCCGCGGGCTTCGGCATCTCGACTTCCGGACCGCGGATGCCGAGCGAGTTGAACCGGACGTCGTGACCCGGCACGCGGGCGACGCCGCCGGGCCGGCCCGCCACCGAAAGGAACGGGTGCCTCCGGTAGGCCTGCCCGATCTGCCTCACGAAATCGGTGTCCTTCTCCTGGGCGGTGACGGGCCACGATCCCGAGCTCAGTCGCCCCCCGACCCGGCAGCCGCCCTCGAGGGCCAGCAGGAGCGCGACCGCGATGGCGGCCGGGACGAGAACGTTGGAGGCGAGGACGCGGAGGCCTCTCACGAGCATGGGCCGGAGTGTGACATCGGTGCCCGGCCCTGCGGTACCCTCGTCCGGTGACGAGGACTCCTTCCCGGAAGAGGTCGGACCCCACGCTCCGCCCTCTCCTGCTCGTCGCAGTCGTCCTCGCGCTCACGATGGACGACCGGCACGCGGGAAAGATCTCGGATGCCCGGCAGACGATCGGCACGGCCGTGGCCCTCGTCGAGACCTCCGGGATCGGGCTCGCGAAGGGGGCGCCCCGGGCGGTGGACCGGGACGCCGACTGTGTCTCGCGCTACGGCGTCGGGTCTAGCCTCTTCCAGGTCCCGGCCGCGTTCCTCGCGCCTTACGTGGAACGGCGCGCCGGGCCCGGGACGTCGCAGCCCCTCTTCCTCCTCGCCCCGTTCGCCGCCGTCCTCCTCGCCGCTCTCGCGGCGGGAGCGGTGACCCGGCTCGCGGGCGGCTCAGGAACGGCCCAGGGGACCGCCGTCCTCCTGGCCACGCTCGGCTCGCCCCTCGGCGCGTACGCCTCGTCGGACTTCTCCGAGCCTTTCCAGGCGGCTGCGCTCGCCGGAGCCCTCGCACTCGCCTTCAGGTCGGCACGCGAGGGCGAGGCCGGTGCGGCGGTTCGCTTCGCCGCCGGCGCCGGCGCCGCCGCCGGCGTCGCGGTCCTCGTGAAGTCGAGCCTCGCCGCCGTCTCGCCATTCCTCCTTCTCCCGCTCCTTCACGCGTCGCCCCTTCGGGGCCGTCGGCTCGCCGCGGGCGCCGCCGGCGCCGCGGCTCCGGCCGCGATCTGGCTCGCGTTCGAGATCGTCCGCTTCGGCCAGCCGTTCTCCGGGTACGCGGGCGAGGGGTTCACCCACCCTCTTCCGGACGGCCTCTGGCGCCTCCTCGTCGGACCGAACCGGGGGCTTCTCCTCTTCTTTCCGGCCGCAGCCGCCGCGACCCTGGGGCTCGTACGAGCGCTCCGACGCCGCGACGACGTCCCGGCGAGGCTCGCGGCCGCCGCGAGCCTCGCCGGGACGCTCGTCCTGCTCGTGACCGCGGCCACCTGGTGGGCCTGGCACGGCGTCGGCGGATGGGGACCGAGGCTTCTCGTTCCCGCCGTGCCGCTCCTCGCCGCGTGGGCGGCGCTCGTGGCCCAGAGCCTCGCCGACGGCCCGCGGATTGGCCTGGTCGGGCTCTCGGTCGCCCTCAACGTCCCTCCGCTCCTCGTTCACCCGGCGCTCGTCGACACCTACGTCGCGAACTGCCGCCGGGGTGAGCTGACGCCGGCGCTCGCGCGCCAGGTGCCGGCCCTCGCCGTCGAGCCGGACGACGCCGGACGCCCGAGCGTCCCGCCGGACCACGCGCTCGCAACGGTTCCCACCGCCTCGCCCCACCTCCTCTACCCCTGGTACTTCGCGGCGTCGGCGGCCGGCTCGCCCGAGCAGGTCGCCACCCGCCTCGCGAGACCACCCTGGTACGGACGTCACCCCGGGCTCGGTCCGCGGCTCGTGCCTTTCCCGCCCGAGGTCGCCGTGCTGCTCGCTCCGCCTCCGCGGTGGAGCTTCCTCGGCCGCTCCCTCCGGTCGGGCCTCGCGGACCCCGCCGCCGGGTCGGTCTACCTCTCCTCCCTCTCCGATCAGGTGCTCCGGGCCCACGAGACCGGAGAGCTCGAGCGCGGCCTCCGCCTCGCCGAGAAGCTCGCCTCTCTCCGGCCGGGCGAAGAGAGCGACGCGCTCTTCGTCGAGAGCCTGCGCCTGCTGAAACGCCCGGACACCGCGAGGTCGTTCCTGCGCGATCTCCCGGCCGAGCGGGTGTCGAGCCCTCCCGTCCTCGTCGTCCGTGCGCTCCTCGCCCGCGACCGGGGTGAGCTCGGACAGGCCGCATTCCTCGCCGGGGCCGCCGCGCCCTACTTTCCCGGGACCCGCCTCCAGGACTCGGCCGCCGACCCCGCCGCCTGGCCTCGGACCTACGGGGCGCTGACGCGCCCGGTGCCGGCTGCGGACCCGGCGGGGCCGGCCGACGAGGGGATCGGAAAGTGAAGCGTCCTCCCACGGACGCCGAAACCGGCCCGGCCTCTCTGGACGACAGCCGAAAGGGGGTGGCCGGAACCGGCATCTCCGCCCGTCACGTCGCTTTCGCCATCCTGCTCGCCGCGCTCGCCGCCAGGCTCGTGGTCCTTTTCCTCGTCCACTCCCGCACCCCGACGGCCTTCACCTGGGTCGACTCGGCCGACTTCATCGGCCCCGCGCGTTCTCTCCTCGAGCTCGGGGTCTACGCCCCGAGCCCTGAGCGGGCCGGCGAGGCCGAGATCGTGCGGACCCCGGGCTACCCGCTTCTGATCGCGGCGACGTTCGCCCTCGCCGGCGAGGATCCCCGGGCCCTCTCTGCGGCCGGCGCCCTCCTGGCGACTGCCACGGCTCTCGTTCTCCTCGCGGGCATGGGGAGGTTCTTCGGCGCCCGGGCGGCCGCCCTCGGGGCGGCGCTCCTCTGTCTCGACGCGGGGTCGTTCGGCCGCTCGCTGGACCTCCTCTCGGAGACCCTCTTCTCCTTCCTTCTCGTGATCGGCCTCCTGGCGCTCTGCCGCGCCGTCGACGGCCAGGAGGCGCGGCCGTTCCCCGCCGCGGTCGCAGGCCTCGCCATCGGCGCCGCCGTGCTCGTGCGGCCGATACTCGTCTACTTCCCCGCCGTCGCCGCGGCGGGGCTGTTCGTCTCGATGGGGCGTTCGCCGGGGGCCGTCCGCCGGCTCGCGCCGGTGGCGGCCTTCCTCGCCCCGGTCGTCCTCCTCGCGGGCGGCTGGGTCGTCCGGAACGGGCTCGCCACCGGAGCGTTCGTCGTGACGCCCGTCGCCGGGCACCAGCTCCTCCACCGAAGGGCCGCGTCCGTCGTCGCGCGAGTCGAAGGGACCTCGCTGTCGCAGGCGCAGGAGGCGCTCGGCATCCGCGAGGCCTTCTTCCGCTGGCGCGGTCCGACCTCTGAGGCCGCGATCTTCGGACCGGGCCGATACTCCGACTCGTTCCCCGAGACGGCCCGCCTGAGCGCCGCGGAGCTGGATCGCATCTGGAAGGCGAAGGCCTTCCGGGTCTTTCGCGAGCACCCGGTCCTGACCCTCCGGATGCTGGCGGAGGGGGCGGCGATGCTCCTCTTCTCTCCCCCGCCCGCGATCCTCTCCGTGAACTGGGGGCTCTTCCAACCCTCCGGGGAGCTCGTCCGTGTCTGGATGGACCAGGAGGTGCGGCAGGTCGCTGTCCGGCTCCGGGCGGAGTCGCCCGCCGTCTTCGCCCTTTCGGTGCTGTCCGTGGTCCAGCTCCTCGCCTTCTACGGCCTCGCCGTCGCGGGAGCGCTCGCCTGCCGCCGGAGCGTGCCTGTCGCCGTGCACGCCGTTCTCCTCGGCGCGCTCGCCTACCTCGTTGCGACCTCGTCGGGGACCGACGCGATGGACGACCGGTTTCGCGTCCCGCTCATGCCGGTGGTCTGCCTCTACGCGGGTGCGGGCCTCGCCGCACTCTGTCCTCGAGCCGCGCGGCGGAGGCCCGCCTGAACACCGCGCACGCCGCGGCCTGCGTCGCGAAGTGGAGCGGCCGGGGAAGGCCGGGCCGGAGCGCGCGGATCGCCGCGAGGATGCCGCGACGGCCACGCGGAGCCGGCGCGGCGGGTCCTCGACGGGACGGGAATCCGTCACTTGCCCGACGCCCCGCGACCCCTTTCGAAAGCCCCGGCGCCCCTGCCTTACACTTCGCCGCCTCACGGAGGTCCCATGACCACGAGCCAGCACAAGAACATGGCCATCCTCGTCGGCGGAGGGCCGGCCCCGGGCATCAACAGCGTCATCAGCGCGGCGACGATCCGCGCCCAGCTCGAGGGGGTCAACGTCCTCGGCATCCGCGACGGCTTCCAGTGGCTCATGCAGGGGAACATCGAGCACGTCCACCCCCTCACGATCGACGAGGTGAGCCGGATCCACTTCCGCGGCGGCTCGCACATCGGCATCGCGCGGGCGAACCCGACGAAGGACCCGCAGCTCCTCGAGAACGCCGTCATCTCCCTCCTGCGGCTGAACGTCTCGCGCCTCGTCACGATCGGGGGCGACGACACCGCCTTCTCCGCGATGAAGCTGGCCGAGAAGGCCGACGGGCGGATCGCCGTCGTCCACGTCCCGAAGACGATCGACAACGACCTCGACCTGCCGCCCGACGTCGACACGTTCGGCTTCCAGACGGCGCGCCACGTCGGCGTCGAGATCGTCAAGAACCTGATGGTCGACGCCCGGACGACCTCCCGCTGGTACTTCGTCATCGCGATGGGACGCAAGGCCGGCCACCTCGCGCTCGGCATCGGCAAGGCCGCCGGCGCCACGCTCACGCTCATCCCCGAGGAGTTCCAGGGGCAGAAGGTGAAGTTCCGGGCGATCGTCGACACCCTCGTCGGCGCGATCCTGAAGCGCCTCAGCTACGGCCGGCGCGACGGCGTGGCGATCATCGCGGAAGGGCTCGTCCTCGAGCTCGACCCCGAGGAGCTCAAGGGGCTCGCCGAGGCCGAGCGCGACGCCCACGGGCACCTGAGGATCGCCGACGTGAACATCGGCGAGATCCTGAAGATGGCCGTCCAGGAGGAGCTGAAGAGGCTCGGCGTGAAGGCGACCGTCACCGACAAGAACATCGGCTACGAGCTGCGCTGCGCCGACCCCGTCCCCTACGACCTCGAGTACACGCGCGACCTCGGCTACTGCGCGGCCAAGTACATCCTCTCCGGCGGCTCGGGCGCGATGGTCTCGATGCAGGGGGGCAACTTCGTCCCCATTCCCTTCGCCGAGATGATCGACCCACAGACGGGGCGGACGAAGGTGCGGATGGTCGACGTCCACTCCACGCGCTACGCGATCGCGAGACGCTACATGATCCGCCTGCGCAAGGACGACTTCGAGGACCCGCACGAGCTGGCGAAGTTCGCCGCGACGTGCGGTATCTCGCTCGCCGACTTCCGCGACCGCTTCGGCTACCTCGTCGAGAACGAGCTCCCGCCGATCGTCCTCGTCCCTTCCGGAGGCCGCGACGGGGCCGGAGCGGGGAGCGGGTCGTACTTCGAGGGGGAGACGCTGTAGCGAGGCGCGAGGCCTCGTCCCGTCAGAAGACGAGGAAGTCCTCGGAGTTATGCCCCTGCAGGAGGACGACCGGGAATTCGGCCGTGTCCGTGACGACGCCGTCCCGGGTGGCGTACCCGTAGGTCACCCGGACCGTCGTCCGCCCCGACAGGAGCCCGTCCAGCGCATACGCCCCGTCGCCTGCCGCGGCCACCTTCCTCCCCTGACACTCGACCACGACACCGGGCTCGAGCGGCCCGTAGGAGCGGACCCGTCCCGACATCGATGCCGGCCCGGCCGGCACCTGCGTCGGCGAGGGCACGGCCGCCGGGGTCGGAGAGACGGCAGACGTTTCCGTCGGGGACGCGCTTTCCGTGCAGGCCGCGCCGGCGAGGACGAACGCGGCGAGCAGGGCCGGAAGCGGACACAGGACCGAGGCTCTCTTCATCTCCCGGCCTCCCTTCAGTAGCTCACGGTGAAGTCGCGCGAGTTGGCTCCCGCCGCCAGGTCGAGCTCCTCGCCGTGCTCTCCGTACGCGTCCCACGTGACCTCGACGTACCACCAGCCGGAGACGATCCCTTCGAGGGCGTAGGAGCCGTCGGGGGCCACGTCGGCGGAGCGGCCCTGGCACCGGACCTTCATCCCCTGAATCTGGACGCCCGAAACGGCGCGGACGACGCCCGAGATCGAGGCGGGCTCGCCCCGGTGGCGTTCCACGACGAAGTCCGCCCCGTTCCGGCCCGGCTGGAGGTCGACGGAGAAGGTCGCCGGCGCGCGGACGCCCCCCTGGAAGACCTCGATGCGGGAGGGCATCGGCACCAGACCGCCGAGGGCGTAGGCGCCGGCCCCCGCCGGGTCCGCGTTGAACCCTCGCTTCTGGCAGACGACGTGGAAGTCCGTCACAGGCGCCCCGTCGGCGTCGCGGACGACTCCCGACAGGCTCGCCTGGGCCGCCGTCTCCGTCGGAGACTCGAAGTCCCCGCACGCCGCCAGCGCGAGGGTCAGGACGACGGTCGTAAGAATGCTCGGTCGAGTCTTCATCGTCCGGCTCCCTTCGTCGTCTTCCGCCTCAGGGCTCGCGCGTCCGCACGCGCCAGACGCCCCTCGGGCCCGCCGCGTAGAGGACGCCCGGGTCGGTCGGGTCGATCGTCAGGCCGAGGACGGTCAGATCGGCGAGGCCGTCGTTGAAGGCCGACCACGTCTCGCCCGCGTCCTCGCTCGCGAAGACGCCCGCGCCTTCGGTGCTCACCCAGAGCCGGGAGCCGTCGGCCGGGTCGATCGCCACGACGCCCGCCCGGCTCATCCGGAGGGAAGCGAGGCCGGCGTTCTTCGGCACGAACGTCGCTCCGCCGTCGACGCTCTTCAGGACGCCGGCGGCCTGCGTTGCGGCCCAGACCACCTCCGGGTTCGACGGGTCGACCGTGACGGAGATCGTGTTCGGCGCCGTCACCTTCGCGAACGTCGCCCCGCCGTCGAGGGACCGGAAGAGCCCGGCGTTGCCGCCCACGAACACCCGCCCCGTGCCCGTTTCGTCGAACGCGATCGTCCTCACCTGGGGCAGCGGGGGGCCGGCGGCGCGTTCGAAGGTCCCGCCGTCGTCCTCGCTCTTCCAGAGGCCCTCGCCCCGGGTGCCGGCCCAGACCGCGCCCGTGGCCGGGTCGACCGCGGCCGTCCAGACGTAGACGCCCGTCGAGCCGAAGAGATGCCGCTCCCAGGTCTCGCCCCCGTTGAGCGAGGAGTGGAGGCCTCCGCCGCTGAAAGAGCCCACCCAGACCCGCCCAGGTCGGCGCGGGTCGTGAACCGGCCGGCGCGCGGCGCGGCTCAGGAACCCCCGGCCGGCCGCGCCCCAGGTCGCCCCGCCGTCGCGGGAGGCGAGGAGCCCGCCGTCGTTCGTCGCGGCCAGGAGTCGCTGCCCGTCACGAGTATCGACCGACACCGCGAACACGTGCTGCGCCTCGAGCGTCGCCAGCGCCTCGCCGGCGACCGGGAGGACCCGGTGCCGGCCGCGACGAGCGCCATCGACCCGGCGCACGGCGAAGACCCCGTCCGAGCCGGTGCCGGCGTAGAGGTCGCCGTTCGCCGCCATTCCGAGCGAGAGGACGTTCCCCGAGCGGAGCGAGGTCGCCTTCCAGGTCGCGCCGCCGTCTCCGCTCGTCACGAGGCCGGTGCCGATCGTCCCGGCCCAGAGCCGGTCCGGGTCGTCCGGGTCGACGAGGAGAGACAGCACGACCCCCGAGCCCGGCGACCCGATGCGCCGAAAGGTGGCACCCCCGTCCGTGCTCCCCCAGACGCCGTCGCCGTTGACGCCCGCGTAGACGACGTCGGGACGGCTCGGGTCGACGGCGAGAGCCCACACGACCGCGGGCAGGGGCATCGGGGTCCACGTCGCCCCTCCGTCGAGGCTGCGGAAGGCCCCGGCGTCGCCGGTCCCCGCGTAGACGACGCCGGGCCGCTCCGGGTGCACGGCGATCGACCAGACCGTCGTCGCCGGGATTCCGGCGTCCGACTTCGCCCAGGTCGCGCCGCCGTCGGTCGACTTGCGGATCGACGCGCCGCCACCGACGCCGTAGCCCGCGTACCAGACGCTCGGGTCGAGCGGGTCGACCGCGACGAAGACGACGTTCGTCCCGACCTCCGACGTCGGGAGCCAGCTCGCGCCGCCGTCCACGGTCCTCGAGATGCCGCCATCCGCCGACGTGATCACGAGGACGTCGGGGTTCGTCGGGTCCATCGCCAGCGACGTGACGGAGAGCGCGTTCCCCGCGAGCCCGGCGTTGACCGGAGCGAACGTGGCGCCCCCGTCCGTGGACTTCAGGACGCCCCCCCCGAACGTCCCGATGTAGATCGTCCCCGTGTCGGCGTGCGCCGAGACGGGCGCCTCGATCGCCGGGACCTTCGGCCCGACGTTGACCCAGGTGGGCCCCGTGCAGTCTGCAGACGCGGGCGCGGCCAGCGCCACCGCGGAGAGGAGCAGGACGAGCAGGTCGTACGTCATGGCAGGGAAGGTGCTCCGCGCCATCGGCGAAATCCCAAGGGAACTGTGAGAAACACCTGAAGTCGAGACTGGGTCACGGTTCGTGGACGATCGGGCCGAACCTCCATGGGGATCGGACCCGGCTCGCGCCTCGGCCCATACGTCGTCTCCGGACCACTGGGACGAGGCGGCATGGGAGAGGTCTGGCGCGGGCGCGCCCCGAGGCTCGACCGCGACGTCGCGCCGAAGGTCCTTCCCGAGCGCTCTGCGACCGACGCCGGGTCGCTCGACCGTTTCCGCGCGGAGGCGCTCGCGGCCATCATTCGCGAGGAGCCGCCCGCGCTCGGGCGGGAAGGCGCAGCTGTTCCCGACGACGCGCGGCGGATCCTCGCCCGCTGCCTCGCGAAGGAGCCGTCGGGCCGATACGCCTCGACGAACGACCTCGCGCGCGACCTCGCCGACAGCGCCTCCCGCCTCCCGGGCGACGCCCCGGGCTCTGCCGGGCGGCCACGCGGCGAGGACGGCCGAACGCCCTCCCGGCTCCGCGCCCCTGCCGCCGTTCGCGGAATGCTCGTCGCCGCCGCGGTCGCGGCGTCAGCCCTCGTCGCCTGGACCTTCCTTCGGCCCGGCCCCGCCGGGATCCGATCGCTCGCGGTCCTCCCCTTCGCGGACCGCGGCACCGGAGCGGAGGCCCGGACGCTCGGCGACGGCGTCGCGGAGAGCCTGATCGAGAGGATCTCGAGGATCCCCGGACTTCGCGTCATGGCGCGTGCCACCGTCCTCAGGTACCGGGACGCGCCCGACCCGCTGGCTGTCGGACGCCGGCTCGGCGTCGCCGCTCCCGGCCGCGCTGGACGGGATTCCCGTCGAGAAGACCCTCCGGCGCGCCGGCTGCGCCGCGGCGTACGCGACGTCGGCGCGGGAGCTCGACGCGTTCCTCGGGGGCCCGGGTGCCGACGTCCTCCTCGCCGCCGCCCCGGACGCGCGGCTCCTCGCCTCGCGCGCGGGCTCGGCGGGCCCGGCCGTCGTCCCGCTGCTCGTCGACCCGTCTCCTTCCGAGCTCGCCGCGGCGAAGAGGGAGTGGGGCGTCGTCCTCGCGACGCCGGTGATCCGCTCGCGGCTCCTCGACGCGGTCGACGAGGCCGTCGAACGGCGCTCGGGGACGACGCCCGGGCGCCCCGGCTCGTCCGCACCGTCTGGGGCATCGGCTACGCCTTCGTCGGCGAGGCCCGGGACGAACGGCCCGAGCCGGCGCGCGACGCGGAGCCACCCGCGCCCCGGTACAGCCTGGTCCGCGGCAGCCACCGCGTCGCGCGGCCGCCCGGCTCGACCCTGCTCGGCCGGGACTCGGAGCCGGCCGCGGCCTTCGCCGACGCCTCGGTCTCGCGGCGGCACGCGCGGGTCCTCGTCGAGGGCGGTCGGGCCGTCGTCGAGGACCTCGGCAGCGAGAACGGGACGTTCGTCGACGGCGTCCGGATCGACGACCCGGCGCCTCTCTCCGACGGCTCGGAGCTGCGCCTCGGCCTCGCCGCGTTCACGTTCCGGGCGGCGGGCGACGGCGAGCCGACGAAGACCGCCCGGTTGCCCCCGGGCCTCAGGCGCGCCCGAGGAGGCGCCGGACGAGGAACCCTGTGCTCGAACTCCCCGCGCGACGGGTCGATCCCTTCCGCTTCGAGCGCGAGCTCCCGGTCGGTCCGCACGGACGTCATCGGGAGCGTGCTCTCCAGGGGGACTCGCGAACACTCGAGAGGTCCGCCGAGGATCCCGGTTTCAACCTGCCGGCGGCCTCTCCGGCCGGAGGCCTCGGACGCCACCTGCACGACCTCGGAGGGGACGACCTCCCCCCCCGCGCCGCTTCGAACTCCTTCTGGCCGAACCGCGTCCCGCCTGCGCCGCCGGTACGCACGAGGCGGACGGGGCCGACCGGGCCGACGGCCTCTGCTGCCGCCCCCTCGGCGTGCCCTCAGCTTGTCGAGCCCGGGCCCGGCTGCCCGAGGAGGCGGACGACCGGCTCGACGGCGCGCCACCAGGGCTCCTTCGAGCGCTCGAACTCCTGCTCCACCGTCGCCGGGAGGCCGGACATGGGGTGCGTCACGAGGCGCCCCGCCTGGAAGCCGAGGTAGCACGCGGCGGGCGAGTCCTTCTCGAGCTCCTCGAGGAGGACCTCGACCGCCCTCGCCGTCGAGCGCGTCGCGACGATTCGGTCGAACGGCGTCGGGTCGCCTCCCTGCTGGAGGTGCCCGAGGATCGCCTGCCTCGCGTCGAAGCTGCCGCGCCCCTCCTCGTCGAGGAGTCGGCGCAGGAAGTCCGTCGTGAAGACGGGGCTCGCGTTCTCGTTGCGGATTATCAGGGCGAGGCGCTTGCCCCTGCGGAAGCCCTCGACGAGCCTCTCGAGGTCCCGCTCGAGGCCGGCGAGGGTGATCCCCTCCTCGTGCGTCCAGACCCGCTCGGCCCCGGTCGCCAGGCCCGACATCACCGCGAGATATCCGCAGTACCGGCCCATGACCTCCACGACGAAGGCGCGCCGCCACGCCACGGCCGACTGCTTGATCTTGTCGACGGCCTCGACGACGGCGTTCAGCGCCGTGTCGGCGCCGATCGCCAGCTCCGACCCCGGGAGGCTGTTGTCGATGCCGGCCGGGACGCAGACGATCGGGACCCGGAAGGCCGCGTGGGCGCCGCGGGCGGCCTCCATTCCGATCGCCGCCTGGTAGGCGGCCCAACCGCCCACGATGAGGACCCCCTCGACCCGGTGCTCGCCGAGCATCGCGGCGAGGGTCGCGAGGTCGTCCGGCCCGGGCACCCTCCGGCTCGTCCCGAGCTCGGCCCCTCCCGCCGAGACCCAGCCGTGGACGCTCATCCAGTCGAGCTCCGCGACGTGGCCGGAGAGGAGCCCGTCGAAGCCGCCCCGCGCGCCGAGGACGACGTGCCCCTGGTCGACGAGGAGGCGCACGGCCGTGCGGACCGCGGTGTTCATCCCGGGCGCGGGCGCGCCGGCGTGGAGGACGAGGAGGCGGCGGCGCCTCTGCCCTTCCCGGGGACGGTGCGGAAAGGCGCGAACGAGGGTCTTCAGGATCCGGAAGGCGTTCCGGAAGCCGGCGCCGCGAAGCTCCATCGCCCTGTCGAAGTCGCCCGCCCGGATCGCCTCCCCCACGGCCCGGGCCTTCTCGACGTTCTCCATCAGCGGCACGCGGGCGATCCGGTTCTCGCGGAGGCCGATGAGGCACGGTACGTCGTCGGGGCCGTAGCGGAGGACCTCCTCCACGGCGGCCACGCCGAGGAGGGTCCCCATGGTCCGGTCGAAGGCGCTCGGCGAGCCGCCCCGCTGCACGTGCCCGAGGACGGTCGTCCGGGTCTCGGTCCCGAGCCTCTCCTCGAGGAGTCGGCGGACCCGCTCGGCCTCGATCGGCTTCCCGTGGCGGTCGACGGCGCCCTCCGCGAGGATGACGGTCGAGTGGCGGCGGCCCGCCTTGCGCCCCTCGGCGAGGACGGCGCACATCCGCTCCTCCCAGTCGTCCCCTTCCGGCGGCGCCTCCGGGATGAGCACCCAGCCCGCCCCCGTCGCGAGGGCGCTCATCAGCGCGAGGTACCCACAGTGGCGCCCCATCACCTCGACGACGAAGGTCCGCTGGTGGCTCGCCGCGGTGGAGACGAGGGCGTCGACCGCCTCGACGATCCGGTGGAGCGCCGTGTCGGCGCCGATCGTCATGTCGGTGCCGGCCATGTCGTTGTCGATCGAACCGACGAGCCCGACGAGGGCGAGAGGCGCCGCCGCCCTCGCCGCCTCGGGGGCGAGCTCCCCCCGGGCGGCGAGCTCCTTCAGGAGCCCCGGCCATTCGCGGCGGAAGAGGTCGGCGCCCGTGAGGGAACCGTCGCCCCCGACGACGATGAGGGCGTCGATCCGCTCGCGCGCGACGTTGCGCGCCGCGGCGAGGCGCCCCTCGCGGGTGCGGAACGCCGGGCAGCGGGCGGTCCCGATGACCGTCCCCCCCTTCGCGAGGATGCCGCCGACGTCGTTCCAACCCATCCGGCGGATCCGCTCCCCGCCGTCGACGAGCCCCTGGAAGCCCTCCTCGACGGCGAAGATCTCGAGGCCCTTCTCGAGCGCCGTCCGGACCGCCGCCCGAACGACGGCGTTCATGCCGGGAGCGTCTCCGCCGCTCGTCAGGATCGCGGCGCGCCGTGGTCTCTCGATCGCCATACCCTTCTCCTCCGCCCCTTCCGCACCCGCCCGCACGGGCCGCGCACGCTCGGTCCCCGGAATCCCCGGACCCCTCAGGCGTCCGCGACAGGCGGCACTTCCGGGGCCGGTGCGCCGAGGGCGAAGCCCTGCCCGAACTCCACGCCCAGCTCGCGCAGGACCGCCACCGACCCGAGGTTCTCCACCTGCTCGGCGATCGTCTCCTTGCCGAGGGTGTGGGCCACCGTGTCGATGGCCTTCACGAGCGCCTGGTTCGCGAGGTTCGTGTCGAGGTCGCGGATGAACGACCCGTCGATCTTCACGTAGTCGGCCGGGAGGCTCTGAAGGTAGGAGAACGAGGAGAACCCGATGCCGAAGTCGTCGAGGGCGAAGCGGCATCCGAGGTCGCGCAGGCGCCTCATCCACTCCCGCGCCGCAATCATGTCGCGCACCGCCGTCGTCTCCGTCACCTCGAAGGCGAGCCTTCCGGGCCCGATGCCGCTCTCGCGGATCCGGTCCTCGAGGGTGAGCAGGAGCGCCTCCTCGCCGAGGCTCGCGCCCGAGAGGTTCACGAAGACCTCCAGGTCGTCGCGTCCCTTCAGGAGGCGGAGGACCTCGTCCACGACCCAGGCGTCGAGCTGCGGCATGAGGCCGAACTGCTCGGCCGCGGGAAGAAAGGCTGCCGGCCCCACCAGCCCGCCGCCGTCTTCGCGGAGCCTCAGGAGCGCCTCGTAGTGGGCGGTCCTCCCCGTCTCGAGCCGGAAGATCGGCTGGTAGGCGAGGACGAAACGCCGGTCTCGCAGGGCGTCCTTGACCCGCGACGCCCAGACGCTCGCCTGCGAGAGCGGCGTCGGAGCGACCGCGGCGTCCACCACGACGACGCGGTTCCGGCCCCGCTCCTTGGCGGAGTAGAGGGCGGAGTCGGCCAGGGCTAGGAGCGCAGCCGCGTTGAGGCGGCCGTCGATCGGGACGACGCCGATGCTGACGCCGAGGTCGAAGCGGCGCCCGCCCACCTCGAAACGGTGCTCGTGGATCGCCCGGCGCAGGCGCTCGGCCACCATGCGGCCGGCTTCGGCCGGGATTCCCTCGAGGACGAGGACGAACTCGTCGCCGCCGAGCCGGGCGATCTCGTCGCCGGGCCTGCGGAGAGTTCCGAGGAGGCGGGCCAGCTCGACGAGGACCGCGTCGCCGGCGGCGTGCCCGAGCGTGTCGTTGACGACCTTGAAGTGGTCGAGGTCGAGGAGGAGGATCGACCCGGGCGTCCCGCGGCGGGCGCGCGCGACGACGCGCTCGAGGCTCTCCTCGACCGAGCGGCGGTTGCCGAGGTCGGTCAGCGGATCGTGGAGCGCGAGGTAGCGGATCCTCTCCTCGGTCCTCCGCCGCTGCGTGACGTCCTGCTTGACCGCGACGAAGTGCCGGATCGTCCCGTCGTCTCCCGTGACCGGCGTGATCGTCTGTTCCTCGACGTAGACCGTCCCGTCGCGCCGCCGGTTGTAGAGCTCTCCCCGCCAGACGTGCCCGCCGAGGATCGTCTCCCACATCTTCTCGTAGTAGAAGTCGCTCTGGATGCCGGACTTCAGGACCCTCGGCGTCTCCCCGAGGACCTCCTCGAGGTCGAAGCCCGTCAGGTCGGTGAAGGCGCGGTTGACCCACTCCACCCGGCCTTCCCGGTCCGTGATGACGACGGCGTTCGCCGTCGCCTCGAGGGCGGCGGTCTGCAGGACGATGCGCTCGAGCTGCTCGGCCTCGACGAGGGTGAGGGCGACCTGGTCGGCGAACCTCGTGATCGGGGCCACCGTCGCCTCGTCGAAGGCGCCCGGCCTGGCGGCATAGCACGCCAGGACGCCGAGGACCCGTTCGCTGGCGACGAGCGGGACCGAGAGCGCCGCCCCGAGCCCCCAGCCCCCGGCCGCCTCCTTCCAGGGGGCGACCCGCGGGTCGTCGAGGGCATCGACGAGCTGCGGCTTCCCCGTCCGGACCGCTTCCCCGGAGGGCCCGCGCCCCTCCGGCGCGTCGTCCCAGCGGAACCGCGACGCCGTGACGAACCCGGCCGCCTCACCGGCGACCGCCCGGGGCTCGATGGTGCCGTCCGGCCTCCTGAGGCCGATCCAGACCGCAGGGAAGGCGAAGAGGGCCGCGACCCGCGTGCAGATGCGCGCGAGGATCGTGTCGAGGCTCTCCCGGCGCAGGAGGCTCCGCTCCGTCTCGTGAAGGAGGGCGACGACCTCCTCGTCGCGCTTCCTTCCCGTCACGTCCCGGCTCGTGACGACGAGGCCGGCCTGCTCGCCGTCCTCGGCCCTCACGAGCGTGGCGATCGAGTCGACCCAGACCCAGCCGCCGTCCTTCCTCCGGAATCGGTAGCTGCTCGAGGAGTGGCCGGAGACGCGCGTCTTCCGGCCGAGCTCCTCGCGGACCCGGGCGGCGTCGTCCGGGTGGATGTACTCGAAGGCGGACCGGCCGAGCATCTCCGACGGCGGCCAGCCCGTCGCCGCCTCGTAGGAGGGCGTGGCGAACCGGATGACGCCCGAGAGGTCCGTCTCGGAGATGACGTCGATCATGTTGTCGGTCAGCCGCTTCAGCTCGCGCTCCCGTTCGCGCAGCGCCCGGTCCCGCTCGACGCGTTCGGTCACGTCACGGACCACCGAGAGGACCGAGTCGGCGTCGTAGGGGACGATCCTCCCCTCGAAGTCTCGCTTTCCGGCGGGGACGTCGAGGGAGTACTCGATGACCCGGCTCTCGCCCCGGTCGAGGCAGAGGGCGATCGCGGTCATCCAGACCCGCGCCGCCTCCGGCGGCAGGACCTCGGGAATCGAGGACCCGAGGAGCGTCTCCCGCGGCGCCGCGAGGGTCTCCGGCCGCGCGGCGTGGACGGCGAGGTACCGGCCGTCGCGCCCGAGGACGAAGAGGAGGTCCGGCAGGGCCTCCAGGACGGCGCGGTGCCGCACCTCGCTCTGGCGCAGGGCCTCCTCGGCCCTTCGGCGCTCGATCGCGAGGGCGACCTGCGAGGAGACGAAGCCGAGCAGCGCCTGGTCTTCCTCGCCGTAGCGGACGTTCCCGGCGTAGCTCTGGACCGCGAGGACCCCGATCGTCTTCTCCCCCGCGCGGAGGGGGACCCCGAGCCAGTCGATCGAGGCGGCGCCGATCGGCTCGACCTCGCCTTTCGCCACCAGGGCGTCGAAGACCTCCGGCGAGGCCAGGAGGGGGGCCCCCTTCCGGAGGACGTAGCCCGTGAGTCCCCGTCCCGCGGGGACGGGGCCGGCAGGGGGCTCGGCGTCGATCTCGTCCCGGAAATAGGGGAAGGTCAGGCTCCCGGTGGCGTCGTCGAGGAGGGCGATGTAGAGGTTGCGGGCCTCCATCAGCCCGGCGACGATCCGGTGGATCCTCGCGAAGAGGTCGTCGAGCCCCTCGCTCGACGTCACCGCCTGGGCGATCGCGTACGTCGCCTCCTGGATGCGCCTCTGGCGGCGATAGCGGTCGGTGCCTCCGCTCCCGGCGGGTTCGTCGCGCCTCATGTCCCTCCCGGAGCGGCGATGTTAGCCGTTCGGACGCCCCGGCGCGCCCGTGCGGGCGCAGAATGCCAAGGCCTCCCGCCGATCCCGGCGCGACCCGGCTCTTTTCCCCCGTGGCCGGGCCTCCCGGGAGGGCCGGACCCGAGGGCTTGACAGGCTGATCAAATATAACTATATTTTCATATAGTCACACACGGAGGGGCGCACCTGCCCCTCGCCGGCAAGGAGGAGACATGCGATACCCAGTGGCGGTGGCGGTCCTGGGCCTGGTGGCCTCGGGCGCCGTCCGCGCGGACGGCCCGCTCTCCCTGGGGGAGGCGATGAGCCGGGCCCGGGACGGAGCCCGCGAGGTGGCCGCCGCGAAGGCCCGGCAGGAGGCGGCGGCGGCCCGCGCGCGCCAGGCGTCGGCCTACCGGCTCCCTTCCCTGACCCTCTCGGAGACCTACATCCGGACCGATTCCCCCGCCGAGTCGTTCGCGCTCGAGCTGAACCGGAACGAGTTCTCCTTCCCGAGCTTCGTCGCGAGCGACCCGAACGACCCGGGCTGGTCGGGGACGGCGATCACGCGCGCCGAGGCGACGGTCCCGATCTTCACGGGCGGCGAGCTCTCGGGCCGGATCGACCAGGCCCGGAGCGCCGCCGAGGCCGCGGGGAGCCAGGCCCTCTGGGCCGCCGACAACGCGGCGCTCGCCGCCGGCGAGGCGTGGGTGATGCTCGCGCAGGCCGAGGAGTTCGTCTCGCTCCTCACGAAGGCCCGCGACACCGTGAAGGCCCACGTCGAGCTCGCCAGGAGCTACGTCGAGCAGGGGATGCTCGTCCGCTCCGAGCTCCTGCGCGCCGAGGTCGAGCTCGCGCGGGTGGAGGACATGCTCGAGGACGCGAAGGGGAAGGCCCGGGTCGCGAACGCGAACCTCGCCTTCCGGATCGGCGTCGCGCAGGACTCGACCTGGCAGCTCGCACCTCTCCCCGAGCCGGGGCCCCTCGACGGCGACGCCGCCTCCTGGGTCGCCTCGGCCGGATCGCGCAAGGACCTCGCCGCGGCGAGGAGCCTCCTCAGGGCCGGAGAGCTCGAGGAGAAGGTGAAGAAGGCCGGCTGGTGGCCGAAGGTGGGCGTCTCCGCCCGCTGGGACCTCCACGACAAGAACCTCTTCGGGGCGAGCGGCTCGGCCGGGACGGTCATGGCCTTCGCCGCGGTCAACCTGTTCCAGGGCGGGGCCGACAAGGCGGCCGTCGCCGCCGCCCGCTTTGAAGCCCAGGCCGGCCGCGAGGACGTCGCCCGCTTCGCCGACGGTGTCGCCCTCGAGGTGAGGCAGGCGTACGAGGAGGCGGCGACCGCCCGCGCCCGGCACGCCACGGCCGTCAAGGCGCTCGCCTCGGCCCGCGAGAGCGAGCGGATCACAGACGAGCGGTTCCGGAGCGGCGTCGTGAAGACCATCGACCTCCTCGACGCCGCGACCGCCCGCCGCGAGGCCGAGACGCGCGAGCTCGTCGCCCGCGCCGACGCCCACGCCACCGCGCTCCGCCTCGCGGTGAAGGCCGGCAAGGCCCCGGAGACGGCGGTCCCGTGAGCGCGCCCGACACCCTCCTCCCCGACCCGACACAGCAGAAGAGCACGGAGGCTCGCATGACTTCCCGGAAGACCGTTTCCCTCGTCACCCTCACCGTGGCCGGCGCGCTCGCGCTCACCGCCTGCGGCGGCGGGCAAAGGGCCGGCGAGCTCGCCACCCCCGACCCGGTCTCCGCCTCCATCGTGAAGGCCGAAGCCCGCGAGATCCCCCAGCGCATCGAGCTCTCCGGCACCGTCGAGGCGGGCAAGTCCGCCATGGTGTCGAGCCGCGTGATGGCGTCCGTCGTCGCCGTCCCGGTGAAGGAGGGCGACCTCGTGGCCCAGGGCCAGCTCCTCGTCGAGATCGACCCCGCGACCGCGCAGGGGCAGGAGTCGCAGGCCCGCGGCGCCCTCGCGCAGGCGAAGGCGGGCTTCGCCCTGGCCGAGCGGAACTACCAGCGCTTCCAGGCCCTCCAGAAGTCCGGTTCGGCCTCCGAGCTCGAGCTCGACATGGCCCGGATGCAGTACGAGCAGGCGAAGGGGGCCGTCGAGCAGGCGACGGGCGCCGTCGGCGCCGCCGCTTCCGTCGCGAAGGAATCGCGCGTGGTCGCCCCCTTCGCCGGCCGCGTCGCCCGGAAAATGGTCGACCCCGGAGACCTCGCCGCCCCGGGCCGCCCGCTCGTCATGGTGGAGTCGACCGCGGGCCGCCGCCTCGTCCTCTCGGTGCCCGAGAGCGTGGCGGTCTCCTCGAAGCTCCGCACCGGCGCGACCCTCCCCGTCCTTCTCGACGCGATGCCCGGCGCGACCCTCACGGGGCGCGTCGTCGAGATGTCCGCCGGGGCCGACCCGGCGAGCCACTCCTTCACGGCGAGGGTCGAGATCGAAGGGGCCCAGGTCCCGACCGGCGTCACCGGCCGGGCGTCCGTCGAGACGGGCCGCCGGACGGCCGTCGTCGTCCCCGCCTCGGCCATCCTCCAGCAGGGCGGCATGAGCCTCGTCGTCGTGAAGGACGAGCAGGGCAGGGCTCGGACCCGGGCCGTGACGCTCGGCTCGCGCGACGGCGACGTCGTCGAGATCCTCTCGGGCCTCAAGGGGGGCGAGGACGTCCTCGTCGGTCTCTCGGCGGCTCCCGCCGACGGAGCGGAGGTCCGCGGAACGCTCCCGGGTGAGGTGACGAAGTGAGCGAGCCCACGGGCGACGCCGCGCAGAAGGCGTCGATCGAGGAGACGAAGCGCGAGGCGCTTCGTCTCAAGATGACGCGCCGCCCCGTCGGCGCCTCCGGCCGGATCGCGAAGGCCTTCCTCGAGTCCAAGCTCACCCCGCTCCTCGTCGTCGCCTCTCTCCTCGTCGGCGCGTTCGCCGTCCTGGTGACGCCGCGCGAGGAGGAGCCGCAGATCAAGGTCCCGATGATCGACGTCTTCCTCGGGATGCCGGGAGCGACGGCCCAGGAGGTCGAGCGCCGGCTGACGTCGCCCCTCGAGAAGGCGATCTACGAGATCCCGAACGTCGAGTACGTCTACTCCACGACCCAGCCCTCGGGCGGGATGATCATCGTCCGATTCATGGTCGGGACCGACCCCGACCAGGCGGCCGTCCGCGTCCACACGAAGCTCCAGGAGAAGTCGGCCGAGCTCCCCGCCGGCGCGATGCCGCCTCTCGTCGTCCCCCGCGGCATCGACGACGTCCCCGTCCTCGCCTACACGCTCTGGTCCGCCGACGCCTCGCCGATGCAGCTCAAGCAGGTCGCCGAGGAGCTGAAGGTCGAGCTGACGAAGCACCCGCGCGTGGCGCAGGTGACCGTCCTCGGCGGCGAGAAGCGCGCCCTCAAGGTCACTTTCGACCGCGACCGTCTCGCGGCGCACCAGGTGTCGCTCCTGCAGGCCTACATGGCGCTCTCCGGCGCGAACTGGCGCCTCCCGGCCGGGAGCTTCGCCACGGCCGACGCCGAGACCCAGGTCGAGGTCGGCTCCCTCTTCCGCAGCGCGGACGAGGTCGGCGGCGCGGTCGTCGCCGTCTGGAACGGCCGCCCCGTCTTCCTCCGCGACGTCGCGACCGTCACCGACGGCGCCGACGAACCCTCCCAGTACGTCTGGATGCTCGCCGGGCCTGGCGCGGCCCACCGCGGAGTCGCCGCGGGGGCCGACACGGCCGCCGTCACCGTCTCCGTCGCAAAGAAGCCCGGCACGAACGCGGTCGAGCTCGTCCAGGACCTCGACGCGGTCGTCGCGGGCCTGAAGGGGAAGGTCATCCCCTCGAACGTGACGGCCACGAAGACGCGCGACTACGGCCACACGGCCGACGAGAAGTCGAACGAGCTCATCTTCCACATGGCGCTCGCGACGTTCTCGGTCGTCCTCCTCATGGCCTTCTTCCTGGGCCGGCGCGAGGCGATCGTCGTCCTCGTCGCCGTCCCCATGACGCTCGCCCTGACGCTCGCGTCGTCCTACCTGTTCGGCTACACGCTGAACCGCGTCACGCTCTTCGCGCTCATCTTCGCGATCGGCATCCTCGTCGACGACGCCATCGTCGTCGTCGAGAACATCCACCGGCACTACGAGCTGGGCTGGGGCCCGCCGCGCCTGACGACGGTCTACGCCGTCGACGAGGTCGGCAACCCGACGATCCTCGCGACGTTCGCCGTCGTCGGCGCCCTCCTGCCGCTCGCGTTCGTCTCGGGCCTCATGGGGCCGTACATGCGGCCGATCCCGATCAACGCCTCGGCCGCGATGATCTTCTCCCTCTTCGTCGCGTTCGTCGTGTCGCCGTGGCTCACGTTCAAGCTCTTCCGCAGGTACGCCGAGGAGCACGCCGGCAAGGCGACCTTCGAGGGGCACGCCGAGACGCCGCAGGAGGACAGGCTCCACCGCTTCTACCAGAAGCTCTTCACGCCGCTCCTTCAGAGCCCCGCGAAGAGCTGGGCCCTCGTCGGCGGAGTCGTCGTCGTCCTGCTCCTCTCGATGTCCCTCGTCTACTTCAAGGTCGCCAAGGTCAAGATGCTCCCGTACGACAACAAGAGCGAGATCCAGGTCGTCGTCGACATGCCCGAGGGGACGACTCTCGAGGCGACGAACTCCGTCGCCCGCGACCTCGCGCTCGAGGTTCGGAAGCTCCCCGAGGTCTCCGACGTGCAGGTTTACGTCGGCACCTCCGCCCCGTTCAACTTCAACGGCCTCGTAAGGCACTACTTCCTCCGGTCCGGCCCCCTGGTCGCCGACCTGCAGGTCAACCTCCTCCCGAAAGACCAGCGCAAGAGGGACAGCCACACCTTCGCCAAGGACGTGAGGACGCTGCTCCTCCCGATCGCGAAGGCCCACGGCGCCAGCCTCAAGGTCACCGAGGTGCCGCCCGGGCCGCCCGTTCTCTCCACGATGGTCGCCGAGATCTACGGCCCCGACATGGAGAAGCGGATCGGACTCGCGGCCGAGGTGAAGAAGATCTTCGAGGAGACCCCCGGCGTCGTCGACGTCGACTGGCTCGTCGAGGACGAGGCGCCGAAGGTGGAGCTCGTCGTCGACCGAGAGAAGGCGACCCGCGCCGGCGTCACCCCAGAGGTCGTCACCCGGACCCTCCGCGTCGCCCTGAACGGCGCCGAGGCGGGCCTCCTGCGGGACGAGAACGCCCGCAACCCGGTCCCGATCGTCCTTCGCCTCGACCGCGCCCAGCGCTCGAGCCTCGACGGGCTCCTCCAGACCGCCGTCCACGGCGGCACCGGCCGCCTCGTCCCGCTCCGCGAGCTCGTGACCGTCGTGGAGACGAAGAGCGAGCGGTTCATCTACCACAAGAACCTGCAGCCGGTGACCTACGTCCTCGCCGAGATGGCGGGGGTCGCAGAGGCCCCCGTCTACGGGATCCTCGACATGGGCGGCAAGGTCGAGGCGCTGAAGTCGCCCGACGGCTCGCCGCTCACGGTCATGTCGACGACGCTCCCGACCGACTCGACGAAGTACGCCATGAAGTGGGACGGCGAGTGGCACATCACGTACGAGGTGTTCCGCGACATGGGGATCGCCTTCGCGGCCGTCCTCGTCCTGATCTACTTCCTCGTCGTCGGCTGGTTCCGGAGCTTCGTGACGCCGCTCATCATCATGGCACCGATCCCGCTCACGCTCATCGGCATCCTGCCGGCGCACGGCCTCTTCGGCATCTTCTTCACCGCGACCTCGATGATCGGCTTCATCGCGCTCGCGGGGATCATCGTCCGCAATTCCATCCTCCTCGTCGACTTCATCAACCTCGAGCTCGAGATGGGCGAGAAGCTCGAGGACGCGGTCATCCGGGCGGGCGCCGTCCGCTTCCGGCCGATCGTCCTCACCGCCCTCGCGCTCGTCGTCGGCGGCGGCGTCATCCTCCTCGACCCGATCTTCCAGGGGCTCGCGGTCGCGCTCATCGCGGGCGTCCTCGTCGCCACGGCCCTGACGCTCGTCATCATTCCGCTCCTCTACTACATGTACCTGAAGGCGGTCGGCGTCGAGAAGGCCCTCCCGCCCCGGGAAGACGAAGCCTGACCCCCCGGGGGGCGCTGTTCGCCGCCCCCCGGACCCCCCGGCTTCGTTGCGACCGGAAGGCTCTTCCTCAGTCTCTGAAACCCCGAGGCGCGCCGGGGGCCTCACGGCCTCCGGCGTTTCCGAACGACAGAAACCACAAGGAGAATGACCTCATGAACCTCAACGAGTGGCTCCGGGCGATCGCCGGCTTCTTCGTCATCCTCTCCGTCGTCCTCGCCGTCACGGTCGACCAGCGCTTCCTCTGGTTCACCGGCTTCGTCGGCCTGAACCTCCTCCAGTCGGCCTTCACGAGGTGGTGCCCGATGATCACGTTCCTCCGGAAGATCGGCGTCAAGGAAGCCTGACCGTGCGGATGCTGATGCTCGTCGTCGACGACGGGAAGAAGGAGGAGCTCGAGGTCCTCCTCCGCAAGTCCGGCGTCGCGGGCTGGACCGAGATCTCGGGCGCCTCCGGGATGGGGTCGACCGGCCCGCGCCTCGGCTCGGCCGCCTTCCCGAAGACCTCGGCCGTCCTCTTCACGATCGTCGACGACGAGAAGGCCCGCGCCCTCGCCGCCGACCTCAAGGCGTACTGCACCGACTGCGGGGAGCGTCTGAAGATGGCTTCCTGGGCCGTGGAGGAGCTCCTCTGACCGGGTCTCGCGCACGCCTGGCCGGGATCGGGACGCCCCCCCGGCCGGGGCCCTCCCCGGCGGGCCGCTTGACGTTTCTCCGGCCGGAAGATATATTTCCGTATGGTGATATGGTTATGAGAAAGGCGGCCACGCTCCCGAAGGAGCAGCTCATCGACGGGATCGCGAGCTTCCTGAAGGCTCTCGCGGACCCGACGCGGCTCCGACTCCTCCACGCCCTCCAGGGCGGGGAGAGGTGCGTAGGCGACCTCCTCGCGGAGCTTCCATGCAGTCAGGCGAACGTCTCGAAACACCTGGCCCTTCTCCGGACGGCGGGGATCGTCGAGTTCCGGAGGCAGGGGACGCAGGTCTACTACCGGATCGCCGACCCGGCGGTCTTCGCGGTCTGTGGCGTCGTCTGCGGGGCGCTCGAACGCTCCCTCGACGGGAAGCGGGTCGGGCTGAAGGCGGGCAAGGCGGCGCTGGCCGCGGGGGCGCGCGCGTGAGCCCCGACCTCCTGATGGCGGGCGGCTTCGTCGTCGTCTGGTTCCTCCTCCAGTGGGTCGTCCTGCCGAGGCTCGGCGTCCCCACGTGAGCGGTCCCCAATCCGGCCGGCGGCCGGAGTTGCGGAGTCCCCTCGAAGAGCCCAGCCGACACGAAAGCCGTTCCGGCGGCGGAGACCGCCCCGGCGGCCGGGAGCCCGTCCGAAACGGCGAGAGAAGAGCGATGACGAGCGAGACCGCGAACGAGCCCGTCTCCGTCGAGGAGGGCCGCTGCCTTCGCTGCGGCGAGGAGATCCTCCCCGTCCCCACGTGAGGGGGAGGCCTGCTCTGGCGTTGCCGGGGCTGCTGGAGAACCTACCGAACGGACCAGGTCTACCCCTCGGGAATCCCGGCGCACGTCTGGGAGAGCCTGACCGGGGGCTGCTGAGGCGAGAAGATGCCCCTCTACGAATACCGTTGCGACGCCTGCGGGAGGACCTTCGAGGAGCTGCGCTCCTCGAGCGAGGCCGATGCCGCGATCGAATGCCCGTCCTGCGAGTCGAGGAAGACCGCCCGGAAGCTCTCCACCTTCGCTTCCGGGGCGGGCTCCTCCGGCTCGGCGAAGGGGGGCTCGTCGTGCGGCACCCGCTTCACGTGAGCGTCGTGAAACCGGGGGCCCGTCGGGCCCCCCCCACACCTGTCTGACCTTGCCGCCTCTCTTTCTCCCCGGCGCTCGAGCGGTCACGAAAGGAAACTCCCGATGAAGGACTCTCCCGTCGCCTTCCAGGCGATCTCGGCCCTCCCTTTCGACCAGGCCGTCGCTCGCGCCCGAGAGGCGCTTTCGAAGGAGGGCTTCGGGGTCCTGACGGAGATCGACGTGCAGGGCACGTTGAAGAAGAAGCTCGACGTCGATCGCGAGCCCTACCTCATACTCGGGGCCTGCCACCCGCCGTCCGCCCACCGCGCCCTCGAGGCAGCTCCCGAGGTGGGCGTCCTCCTTCCATGCAACGTGACGGTCTCCGTCGAGAGCGGAAAGACCGTGGTCCGGGCGATGGACCCGGCCGCGGTGATGGGCCTCCTCGCGCGCCCCGCGCTGGCATCGGTCGGGCAGGAGATCGGGGAGAGGCTCCGCCGCGTAATCGAGGCGTGCCTGGACTGAGCCCGGGACCGGAGACCCTCCCGTGACCGGGACGGCAACAGCTCGGGGTCGTTTCGCAGGGACCTTCCGGCAGAGACGCCGGCGCGCGGCCTGGGCCGTCGCCGCGACGCTCGCTCTTCTTTCGCCCTTCACGTTTCCAGTCGCGCCCGACGGGCTCCTCGTCCTCAGGACCGCCGAGGCCCTCGCGTTCGAGGGGACTTTCATCCTTCCGCCGGCCGCTCCGGGAACGGAGCTGCACCCGTGGTTCTTCCGGCCCGCACCATTCGGACAGGCCGGCGTCGTCGCGGTCTACCAACCGCTGAGCTCAGTCTGGAGGGCCGCCGCGCTCCTCGCCTCGGCGGCGGTACCGGCGGGCTTTGCCCGGGGTCTCGCGGCGGACCTCCTTCTCGTCCTCGGGCCGATCCTGCTCACGGCGTTCGCCGTCTTCCCGCTTGCCCGGTTACTCCGGTACGGCGGGCTCGGTGCGCGCGCGGCGCCCGTGATCGCGGCGGGTCTGATTCTGGGCAGCTTCCTGGGTCCCCTCTCGGGGACGGACTTCAGCGAGCCCCTCCTCGTACTCCTCGTCCTCGTCGCCTTCGAGCTGAGCCTCCGCTCGATCCGGCTGCGGCGTCACCCCGAGAAGAGCCTCGTGGCCGCCGGGTTCGTCGGGGTCCTCGCGAACCTCGTCAAGCCCGTGGCAGGTGCTTCACTGCCCGCTCTCGCGCTCCCGGTGCTCCTCGTCCGCGACGCCCGCGAGCGGGGCCGCCGTCTCCTCGGGTTCATCGCCGGGGCCCTTCCGGCGACAGCCCTCTTCCTCGCCGCGAACGCTCTCCGCACGGGGCACATCCTCGAGGTCGGGTACGCCGACCAGCCGCTCGGCGACGTCGTCTCTCCGCTCTGGACGCTCCTCAGGATCACGATCCTGCCGAACCGGGGCCTCTTCTGGCTCGCACCGGTCTCGATGGTGGCCCTGGCCGGGATCGCGCTCCTCCTCCGGGGGCGTACGCGCCGGATCGATGGCCTCGCGGCGCTCCTCGGGTTCGGCGGGTTCTTCGCGGTGAACCTCGTCTACTGGGCCTGGGAAGGCGGCATGGGCTGGGCTCCCCGCTACCTCGCGCCCGCCGTCGCCTTCCTCGCGCCCGGCCTCGCTGCGGGGGCGCGGGCGTGGCCTCGCGCGACCGGCGCCCTCGTCGTGGCCGGATTCCTCCTCAACGTGCCGGGATACCTCCTCGACCCTGACCGGATCTACCGCGTCGCCGCGGCCGAACCGGGTCCGCTCGCTTCGTTCGGACCCTTCGTCCCCCTGCACGCCGACCCGGGTGCGCCCGGGGAGCTTCACCCGGTCCAGCGCCCTCACTACGTCCCGGCCCGTGCCGGCGTCTTCCTCGGCCCGCGCATCCTGCTGCGCCTCCTCCTCGACGGCGAAGGTCCCGCGACGGGCGGCGCTCCTCCCGGCCAACGAAAGGACTCCGTTCTGCTTCGCATGCGGCTGGGTGAACCGCTCGTCCCTCCCGTCAGCCGCTCCGGACAGGTCCTCCTCGACGAGGCGATCCAGGGGATCCCGGTCGACCTCGAACGGAGCTTCCGGTTCGCCGTTCGCGCCGTCGAGTGGAACGGTCCCTCCGTCGACAGCCTCGCGATCGCCTCGTACCTCGCGCTCCGAACCGGTCGCATCGCCGAGGCGGTCCGCTTCGCCGAGGCCGGGCTCCGCCTCGACCCGGGGCGGGAGGACCTCCTCACGAACCTCGCGATCGCGCGGTCGGCCTCCCCGGCTGCGACGACCACGGCGCCCCCTCCCTGAACGACGCCCGAAGTGCGGGCAGCCCGGAAGATCTGCATCCCACGTGACTCAGGCCATCGCACCGGGAAGCGGAGTCACCCGGCCGGCTCGCAGCTGGGGACGACTCCGAGTAGCTCCCCCTGGCACGCGATCCCCGTCTGGGCAGCGCGGCTCCGGGGTGCGCCGGAGACCGTTCGGGGGGCGGATTGCCTCGTCAACGCTCCGTTCTCGGGCTGCTGTTGACCGGAGCGTACGACGACGACGGTACGATCTTCTGCGAGTCGGGCCACCCGACGATGACCGGACGGCTCGTCGTCCGCGACCCGTCGCGCGAAGGAGGGCGGCTCGGCGGTCCTTCCCGGCTCTTCCTCGTCAGGCCGCCTTCGCCCGGAGCCAGACGACCTGGTAGGGACGAAGACCCAGGACGACCTCGCCCCTCTCCGACGGCACGGCCTCGCCCGACACGAGGTCGACGAGCGGCCTTGCCGGAAGCCCGGCGTCGGCGAGGGAGAGGCGCGCCTCCACCGGCTCTCCCGAGACGTCGACGACCGCGACGACGGCGCCTTCACCGCCCGGGGGCTTCCTCACGAGCGCCAGGAGGCGCGGGTCGAGCCGGAGGACCTGCTGCCCCGCGGCCGGGTGGAACGCCGGCTCGTTCGACCGCAGCCCGAGGAGGTCGATGAAGCGGCTCGCCGTCCGCGAGGGGATCGAGGACGGGTCGGAGAACTGGTCGAAGAGCCACTCCTCGCGGAGCGCCGAGCGGTTGATCGAACGGGCCTGCCCGTCGCGCCGGACCGCGTCGAGGTCGTTTCTCGAGCCGAAGAAGCTGGGGAGGTAGATGCCGGGCACGCCCCGCAGCGAGAGGGCGATCGCGCGGGCGGCGACGAAGCGGTCGACCTGCCGCTCGAGGTCCTCGCCGGGGCTCGCGTCGTTCAGCGCGCTCCACCAGGTGACGTTCAGCTCGTAGGGGCTCGCGCCGCCTCCCTCCGAAGTCCGCATCGAGACGAGCCCCCCGACGCCCCGGACGCGCTCGCAGAGCCGCGCGATCTCCTCCTCGGGCAGGATCCCCCGCGCCCCCATCAGGCCGATGCCGTCGTGCGAGTCGAGGAAGTTGAAGAACGCGGTCGTCTCCGACGGCGGGACGAGCGTGGACGCCCAGTCCGAGAGCGTGACGGCCGCCCCGGTCACGAAGGCGTGGAGGACGAGAGGCGGGAGGGCGAAGTTGTAGACGAGCTGGGCCTCGTCCGTGCCGTCGCCGAAGTACGTGACGTTGTCGGCGTGCGGGACGTTCGTCTCCGTGACGAGGGCGACGTGGGGCGCGGCCGCGTCGAGGACGTCGCGGACGAGCTTGACGACCTCGTGGGTCTGCCTCAGGTGGGCGCAGCTCGTCCCCAGCTCGTGCCAGATGTAGGTGACCGCGTCGAGCCGCACGAGGTCCGCCCCGCGGCGGACGTAGTAGAGGAGGATCTCGAGGACGTCGAGGAGGACCCGCGGGTGCCGGAAATTGAGGTCGATCTGGTCGCGCGAGAAGGTCGTCCAGAGCCAGCGCGGACCCTCGACCGTGGCGAATTCGTTCAGGAGGTCCGACGTCCGGGGCCTGAGGACGAGCTTCAGGTGGTCCTCGTCGATCTCCTCGCGGGAAGAAAAGACCCGGAAGAAGCGCTCGAACTCCGGGTCTCCCGCGAGGAACCGCTGGAAACGGCGGCTCCGGGACGAAATGTGGTTGAAGACGCCGTCGAACATGAGGCGGAAGCCCCGCCCGAGGCGCGCGATCTCCTCCCAGCTGCCGAGGCGCGGGTCGACCTCCTCGTAGGCCATGACCGAGAAGCCCCGGTCGGAGGAGGAGGGGTAGAACGGCAGGACGTGGACGGTGGTGACGAGGCCCCGGAAGAAGACGAGCGCGAAATCGGAGAGAGTCCTGAGGGGTGTGCGGCCCTCGGAGACGACGAGGTCGCCGTACGTGATGAGGACGGCGTCCTTCTCGGTGAAGCGCTCCCGGGGGACGAAGGCCGCCTCGGCGGCGCGAATCACCGGTGTCGCGTAGGCGTCGTGGACCCTCGCGAGGCGGTCGACGTGCCGCGTCACCGTGTCGGCGCGCTCTTCGCCGTACAGGAACGCGAGGCGCCGCCGTACGCGCTCGGCGATCGCCGGCGTCAGACCCCGCAGGGGCTGCGCGTAGTCAGGTTCGGGAAGGTACTCGAGGGCGCGAAACGGGTCGGCCGCGGCGCGCTTGAGAGTTCCGGGCATGCCCCAAAGCTAGCACGGGGCGGGCCCTCCACGGGCGCTCCCGCGGCTCGCGCCGCGGACCGTTTTCACTTCCCATCGGGCGACACCGCGGAAAACAATGGCTCATGAGCGACTTCGCGCAGTACGGGCCCATCACGACCCTCACCCGTCTCGGCAACCGGCCGCTCGTGGAGCTGGAGGACGCCCTCGTCCGCCACACCCGCCGGAACAAGGCCGCCCTCCTGATCCCGTCCCTCGTCTCGGAGCTGGAGCGCCCCGCGCTCCTGAAGATCTGCGACGAGATCGCCCAGGCCCCCTACCTCGACACGGTCCTCATCTCGCTCGACCGAGCTGACGAGGCGGGCTACCGGGGCGCCCTCGAGTACTTCAAGCGCCTCAAGCGGCGGACGATCGTCCTCTGGAACGACGGGCCGGGAGTAAAGGCGCTCATCGACAAGCTCGAGAGATCCGACCTCGCGCTCGGCGAGCGCGGGAAGGGCCGCGCCTGCTGGATGGGCTTCGGCTACCTCCTCGCCCAGGGAAACGTCGAGTACATCGCCCTCCACGACGCCGACGTCCTCGACTACGACCGCGCCATGCTCGCGCGCCTCCTTTACCCGATCGCCGACCCGATCCTGAACTTCGACTTCTGCAAGGGCTACTACGCGCGCTTCACCGACCGCCTGAACGGCCGCGTGGCGCGCCTCTTCGTCGGGCCGCTCCTCGGCTCTCTCCGTTCGCTCCTCGGCACGAACGCCTACATCGAGTTCCTCTCCGCCTTCCGCTACCCGCTCGCGGGCGAGTTCGCGTTGACGGCCGACCTCCTCCGGCAGATCCGCGTCCCCTCGGACTGGGGGCTCGAGGTGGGGACCCTCTCGGAGGTCTACCGGCACCGCTCGCCCCGCCGTGTCTGCCAGGTCGACATCGCCGACCGCTACGACCACAAGCACCAGGCGCTCTCGCAGGACGACCCGACGAAGGGCCTCCACCGGATGGCGGCCGACATCGCCAAGCACCTCCTCCGGACGCTCGCCGCCGCCGACACCGTCCTCGGCGACGGGACCCTCAAGTCCCTCCTCGCCTCGTACCAGAGGCGGGCCGAGGACGCCGCCTCGAGCTTCTACGCCCTCGCGAAGATGAACGGCCTCACGTTCCCGCGGCACGAGGAGGAGATGGCGATCGCCACGTTCGCCGGCGCGCTGAAGAGCGGCGTCGAGCAGTTCCTCGCGGACCCGCTCGGCGCGCCGCTCATCCCGAACTGGGCCCGGGTGCTCTCGGCCGTGCCCGAGGCGGGGGACCTCCTCCTCGACGCGGTCGTCTCCGAGGGGGGCATCCTGAACGGGTGACCCCGGCTCAGGGGAGGAGCAGGAACGCGAGGACGACGACGAGCGTCGGCACGAGCGCGCCGAGGAGCAGGCCGACCGGCAGGATCCCGTCGGGGAAGTAGCGGGAGAGGATCGACTGCCCGGCCGGGTTCGGGGCGTTGGCGATGACGGTGAGCCCGCCCCCCGCCACGGCGCCCGCGACGACGGCGTACTTCAGCTCGGGCGTGAACCCCGGGACGAGCGAAGCGAGGTAGGTGATGGCCGCGTTGTCGTTGAACGCCGTCAGGATCGTCGAGCCCGCGAAGAGGGCGCCGACGTCGAGACGGGCGAGGAGCGGCGCGATCCACCACTGCTGGAGCGTCCCGTGGAGGACGAGGCCCGCGAGGAAGAAGCCGACGAGGAGCGGAGGCCTCAGGTTCACCGGGTTCTGGTGCGGCGCCGTCGCCTGGGTGAAGGCGAGGAAGTAGAGGAAGCCCGCGACGAAGAGGGCGGGGGTGTGGGCCGTGAAGACCGTCCAGCCGAGGAAGAGGAGGTGCGTCGCGACGATCCACGCGGGGACCGCCCGCTCCGACGGGCGCTCCACCGGGTCCGCCAGTCGCGCCTTCTTCCGCCCGGCCAGGTCCGCGAACTCCTTACGGAAGAAGAAGGCGAAGAGCGCCGTCGAGACGACGACCGCGATCGCCGCCTTCCACCCGAAGTTCCCGAGCATGAAGGTCAGGCCCCAGCCGTATTTTCCCGCGACCATCAGGACCGGGGGCGCCGCGAAGTGGGTGAGGGTGCCGCCGACGGAGACGTTCACGAAGAGGAGCCCGAGCGTGCCGTACTTCAGCCGCGGCGACGGGTCGAGCTCGTAGAGGTGTCTCGCCAGGAGGAGCGCGCAGATCGTCATCGCGGCCGGCTCCGTGATGAAGGAGCCGAGGAGGGGGCCGACCGTCAGGATCGCGGCCCACCAGGCGAGCGGCGTCTTCCCGCCGAGGCTCGCGACGCCCCCCAGGCACTTCTCCGCGAAGGAGAGGACCGGCCGCGTCGAGGCGATCGCCATGATGACGACGACGAACATCGGCTCGGTGAAGTGGACGTGCCCTACGTACCCCTCCACCGAGTGCCAGCCCTTCATGGCGGCGGCCGCCAGGAGGAGCGGGATCGCCCAGATGCCGAAGACCGCCTCCACCTCGCCGAAGAAGTGGAGCATCTCCACCCGGAAGCTGTGCCCGTCCCCTCCCGTCTCCTTCGCGACCCGGTGCTGGAGGCGGTGCGCGGCCGCCGTAATCCGCGCCGCGAGGAACGTGTGGACGATGGCCAGGACGAAGACGACGGTGGCGACGAGGTTGACCGGCTCCTCCTCGACGCGGTGGACGAGGACCTGCCAGAGCGTCATCCCGGATTCGCCCTCGTAGGCATCGAGCGGCAGCGGGAGGGGCTCCGCCTCGACCGTGGGCGTCTCCGACGCGAGCCCGAGGGGGGCGAAGAGGAGGGCGGCGAGGACGAGGAGGAGCGCGGTCGCCGCGCGGCGCCGGCCGTCGGGCCGGTGAGGGAGGCGTTCGGCCATCGGTGGCCGATTGTGCACCTCTCTCAGACGTGGCGGATTCCGGAGTCCTCCTCCTCGGCGCGGAGCTTCTTCTCCAGCCAGCCGCGCGCCAGGTCCCTCGCTCCGAGGCCGAAAGCGAGGGCGAGGGTCAGCGCGAGCGCGCCGCCCGCGATGGAGAAGGCCGCCACGAGGATCGAACGCCCGACGCCGAGATGGTCGAGCGCGGCCGCGATGAAGGACGCCACGACGAGGACGTACGCGAGCCTCGCCCCCGCCCGGGCCCAGGGGAGGCCGGCGTTCACCGCGCCGAGCAGGACGCTCCGCCTCACGAGGGCGCCGACGCCGAGGCCGACGACCGCCAGGAGCGTGGCGCCGAGGAGCCGCGGCAGGAAGCCGACCGCCTCGGAGAGGACGTTGCGCAGGGCCCCCGGCTCGAGGGCGTTCACGCCGACCGCGAGGGCGACGACGACCGCCGTCCAGAAAGAGACGGTCCCGGCAACCCTCTCGGGCTCGGCGTTCAGGCCCGCGGCGCGCAGGAGCTGCCTGGAGGAGGAGGTCTCTTCGCCCTTCGCCTTGCGCCGGAGCCGTATGGCCAGCCGCAGGAGCGTCCGGAGGAGAAGCCCGGTCAGGACCCCGACGAGAAGGGCGGCGACGAGGACGAGGACCGCGGGCACGACCGACAGGAACGCGTCGAGGAGACGCTCGAAGGCGAGGGCGATCTGTTTGCCGAGAGTCTTTCCCATCGTCGTCTCCTTCAGTGGGCCGCGTCCCACAGGGCTTCGAGCTCGCCTTTTCCCCTCTCGTAGGCGAGGGCGAGCTCTTCCAGGCGGGCCTCGGCCTCCTCGGCCGAGCCCGCCTCGGTCTCGGCGACGAAGGTCGCCACCTTTCCGAGGTAGAGGGGCACGAGGGACTTGATGAGCGTCGCGGGGGGGAGGGCCCTGCGCCGGAACCCCGCCGCGGCCTCCGCCACGATCCGCACCCACGCTTCGTCCCCGAGCGAGACGGCCGGCGCGTGCGCCGCCGCCCGGACCGCCGCGAGGGAGGCGGGAGAGAGGAACGGCTCCCAGATCGGCGCGAGGTCGTGCGCTGCCTGCCGGTACTGGGAAAGGAGCCGGTCGATCTTCACCGGCACGGGCTCGAGCCCCACCGTGTAGGGAAAGCCGAAGACCGGGACCGGCTGGGACCCCGAGCTTCCGCGCCAGGACCCCTCGTACCGCTCCATGAGCGAGAAGAGCGTCGAGACGACCTGGACCATCATCGGCGCCAGGTCGGACCCGGGGTCCTTCGGGTCGTGGATCTTCGCACCGAGGAACGCCTGCGCCACCTTCCTCTTCTCGGCCAGGGCCGTCGTCGTCATGAAGATGTCGATCCCGTACTGGGCGACCGGCCCCTCCCAGTCCTCGAAGGCCAGGAAGCGGGCGGCGAGGTCGCCCGAGAACCCGAAGTCGCCGCCGATCGGCTGCCTCACCCTCTTCCCGTAGAGGGCGCGGGTCAGCGGGTAGACGATCGTGTTCGTGATCGTCCCGTCGTAGCGGTGGCGCGCGTAGAGGGGCGCGACGAACTCGTAGCCGTGCCTGACGACGGGCTCGAGAAGCAGCTCGATCCACTCCGGCGTGATGCTTCGGAGGTCGCTGTCGAGGACGCAGCAGGCCTTCGCCTCGAGCTCGGCCGCGATCCGGAAGATGGTCCGGAACGCGCTCCCCTTGCCGGGTATCCCGGCGTAGGGCGTGATGATCTTCGCGGTGGCGCTCGTCGGCACGGCGTCGACGAGGATCTCGGCGAGGTTCCCGACCTCGGTCCGCTCGACGATCTCGCGGGTCCGGTCGGTGGAGCCGCCGTCCGAGTTCACGAGGACCGCCCGCGCGTCGGGGAAGTGCCGCGCGAGGCCGGCGACGACGGCCCGCACCACGTGGCCGATCGTCCGCTCGTTGTTGAAGGAGGGGATCCCGACGAGGACGTCGACCTTGCCGATCTTCGCGATCGCGTCGGCCACCTCGCGGGAGAGCGGCGGCAGAGGGGCGCTCACCGCGTCTCCTCCCCGATGAGGGAGAGGACCGCCGCGGCCCAGCCTCGCCCCGTGGGGAAGGGCGCGACGCGCCCGGACGGCAGCGACGCTGCGAGCGCCGGGTCGACGGTTCCGGAGGCGCCGGGAACGAGCACCGCCACGTCGCACCGAGCGAGGAAGCCGGCGTCGTTCGGGGCGTCGCCGCACCCGGCCAGCGGCCTCGAGACGAGGCCGGCCCCGAGGAGGAGCTCGAGGGCGTCTTCCTTGCCGTGGTCCCCCGAGAGGTGCCAGAAGAGGCCTCCGCGCGTCAGCCTCAGCCCCGGCAGCCGGGCCACCGCACGGGCGAGCTCCTCTCCGGCGCCGTCGGGCGCGAGGAACGGGAGGCCGAACCCTCTCGCGAGCATCGCGGGGACGCGCTCCTCGGAGAGGCCGGTGATCTCCTGGATCCGTGGGACCGGGAGGTCGGAGGCCGCCGTCAGGGGGACCGCCGCGAGCCGCGACAGCTCGCCGAGCCGTACCGCCAGCTCCGACACGGGGACCGCCTTCTTCGACGTCACGACCCCCTCCGGCCCCACGACCCCCGCGCCGTTCTCGAAGCTCCCGATTCCGCCCGAGTCGAGCTCGAGGAGAAGCTCCCGGAGTTCGACCTCGGTCTTGCTCGTCAGCGGAACGACGGGAATCCCGTGCCGGCGCAGCCGGGCGATCGCCTCACGCGCCTCCGGCCCGAGCACCCCTCCGTGATCGAGGAGCGTCCCGTCGAGGTCGGTGAGGACGGCGGCGAGAATCACTCGGAACGGTACCTCCGAAGTGGCTTCAGCCCCGGCGTCAGGCCCGAGACGCCACGAACCGACGTTAGCACAGGGGTGCGCTCCGCCCGGACCCGACAGGCCTCAGAACCTGACGGAGAGGCCCGCCGTTCCGCGCAGGTCCGCCGCGGTTTCGTCCGTGCCGCGTTCGGCGGCGAGCAGGAGCGAGACCGAGCGCCCGAGGTTGATGGAGCCGTTCAGCGAGAACCGCCGGGTTCTCGGTCTCGACTCGACGACGAGACCGTCGTCCGAGGTGAACCTCAGGACGGAGAGAGCCGTGGAGTAGTCGAGCGAGACGTAGACGCGGCCGCCGAAGCTCCGTCCGATCGAGGCGTACCAGGAGTCGTAGGTGTTGTCCGGGCGTTCGATCCGGCTGTCCGACAGGGTCAGGTCGATCCCCGAGCGGAAGACGTCGCCGGCGTGGAAACCGGCCGTGATCCGGCCCGTCGAGCCGTCTTCGCGGTTCCCGCGATCCCGGGCGTAGCCGGCGAAGACGCGGACACCGCGAGCGACCTCGACGGTGACGCGTCCGCCCCCCGACTCGTAGAGGAACCCCGTGAGGAGGCGCGGGTCGACCGGCCTCCCGTCGATCTGGTCCTGCGTGATGGTCCTCGCGTCGTAGGAGCGACCCCGGTGGTAGAGGACCTGCAGCTCCACGCGCCTGGAAACGGCCCAGCGTCCGTTGACGAACGCGTAGGTCAGCCCGGCATCCGCCCTTCCGCCGGGCCTGGCGACGTCGTATTCCCCGGCGACGTAGAAGAAGAGCTTCTTGCCGACCGGAATGAAGTTCGTCGTGCTGAGGACCGACCTCTCGGTCAGGCCGGAGTTGCGGATCGTCACGAAGCCGAGGACGTGCCGCTGCCCCCCCTCGCCGTCGAGCGCGGCGTAAGCCCCGCCCTTCGTCACGCCGCTCACCCAGCCCGTCTCCCAGCCTTTCGGCTCGAGGCCTCCGAAGAGTCCGAAGCGTGGCCTGAGCTTCCGCCGTCCCTTCCCCGCACGCCCCCGGACCTCCAGCAGGGCACCGCCCACCGAGCCCAGCCCCCCGAGTTCGGTGATCCACTGCTGTCCGACACGGAGCCCGACCTTTCCGCCGGCGAAGCGCCCGCCGACCCATGCATCCCACAGGGAAAAGCGGTTCCGGCGGTCGCCCTCGCCGGCCAAGTACGACGCGCCACGCCCGTCAAACCCGTACTCGAGACCGCTCTCCTCCCGCTCGGCCGACCGGAAAGTCAGCGTCGCGACGGCCTCGTTCGAAAAGAAGGCCTCGCCTCCGTCCTCCGGCCGGCTCTGGCCGCCCTGGAGGAAAAGGGAGACGCGCCCCCAGCCGCCGGATTGCGCACGCGCCCCCGCCGGGACCGCGAGGGCGGCAAAGGCGATGAGCGCGAGGCGAAGGGTTCCGGGCTTCATCCCTCAGCTCCGGCCCTGCGGGTGGCATGCGTAGCAGGCCGCCGACTCGTACCGGTACCCGGCTTCCCCCCGGTGTTCCCGGTCGGTCTCCGTCCGGCCGTGGCACGTGATGCAGGTGAAGACGCGGTAGTTCGCCGGCGACGTGTGGCAGGCCGAGCAGGGATTGCCTGCGTGCTTTCCCGTGGTGATCGGGAACCATGTGTGGTTGAAGGTCCCCTGTCCCCACGACGTGTCCGTCGCCCGGTGACACGTCTCGCACGTGGTCGGGAAGCCCGCCTGCGCGTGGCTGGGGTCCCGCGTCGCCTGGTACTGCGCCAGGTGGCAGCCGACGCAGGTCCGCGGCGTCCCCTGATAGACGCCCCCCGGGTGGCACGAGGCGCACGCCGCCGTCGCGTGGCGGCCCTGGAGCGGGAACGCCGCCGCGTGGTTGAAAGTCCCCTGGTCCCAGGAGAGATCCGACACCTTGTGGCAGGTCTGACACGCCGTCGGGAAGCCCGCCGTCGCGTGATTCGGGTCCTTCGTCGCCTGGTACTGGGGAAGGTGACACGACACGCAGTCGGTCGGAAGCCCCTGGAAAACTCCCCCCCGGTGGCACGTCGCGCACGCCGGTCCCGAGTGGCGCCCGACCAGAGGCCACTTCGAGTGGTTGAACGCCACCCCCGTCCACGAGGGATCCGTCGCCCTGTGACAGGTCTCGCAGGTCGTCGGGAACCCCGCCAGGATGTGGCTCGGGTTCGTCGCCTTCTGGAACTCGGGCAGGTGGCAGCCCGCGCAGTCGCGGGCCGTCCCGCGATAGAGGCCGCCGGCGTGGCACGAGGCGCACGCCTGGGTCGAGTGCCGGCCGACGAGCGGGAAGACCGCCGCGTGGTCGAACGTCCCCTGCTGCCACGAGTTGTCGGCATCCTTGTGACACGTTTCACATGTCGTCGGGAAGCCCGCCGCGGCGTGGTTCGGGTTGGCGGCTCTCTGGTAGTCGGCCTTGTGGCAGGAGACGCAGGTCGACGGAAGCCCCTGGAAGACGCCGCTGCGGTGACAGCCCGTGCAGGCCTGGACCGCGTGCCGCCCGGCGAGAGGCCACTTCGCGTGCTTGTAGGAGACTCCCGTCCAGGACGAGTCCGAGGACCTGTGGCACGACTCGCACGTCGTCGGGAACCCCGCGAGGATGTGGCTCGGGTTCGCCGCCTTCTGGTACTCGGAGAGGTGACACCCCGAGCAGTCGCGGGCCGTCCCCCGGTAGACGCCGTTCTCGTGGCAGGAGGCGCAGGCCGCCGTCGCGTGGCTGCCGGCGAGCGGGAAGGACGCCTGGTGGTTGAAGCGGGCCTGCTCCCAGGACGTGTCCGAGACCCTGTGACACGTGTCGCACGTGGTCGGGAACCCCGCCGCAACGTGGCTCGGCTCCTTCGCCCGGTCGTAGTCCTCCCGGTGGCAACCGACGCAGCCCGACGACTCACTCTTCCGGAAGAGGCCGCCCGTGTGGCATTTCTCGCAGTCGACTCCCGCGTGTGCGCCGGCGAGTGCGAAGCCGGTCGCCGCGGCGTGACTCCAGGTGACGGCGGTCCAGGAAGTCGGGCGGTGGCAGTTCTGGCAGTCGAGGCCGAGCCGGGTCTTGAACCGGTCGTCCTGCCTGCGGTACCAGTGGCAGTCGGCGCAGAGGCGCGGCGTCCCCTTCGTCTGCCCCTTGACGTGGCAGGACGCGCAGGGAACGAGGAGGTGCTTGCCCTCGAGCGGCCACGACGTCTTGTGGAAGGCGCGAGAGGCGCTCTTCCATGCACCGGTTGGGGCGTGGCAGCTCTCGCAGCCCGGGCCGAGCGTCCCCTGGTGAGCATCCTTGTGACACGAGGCGCACGAGGCCTTGAACCCCCTGTAGCGGACCGCCGTTCCCTCGCCGGCCGGGAAAGCCCCGGCTTCCGCCTTGTGGCACTTGGCGCAGGGCGCCGTCGCGTGCGCCCCCTTCCAGAACTCGGGAGAGCCCGGGTGCTTGAACGTGGGCACCTTGAACGTCTCGGTCGAGTGGCACGTCGCGCACGACGTTCCGAGCTGGCCGAGGTGCGGGTCCTTGTGGCAGGTGGCGCACGCCGTGCCGAGCCCCTTCAGCCGGACCGCCGTCCCGTTCGCCGCGGGGAACTTCGCCGTTTCCTTCTTGTGGCACTTCTCGCACGCCAGCGGCGCGTGCTTGCCGGTGAGCGGGAACGTCGATTTCGAGTGGTCGAACTTCACGGGGGCGAACTTCGCTCCCGAGACGGCGTGGCAGGTTTCGCAGGAGGCGGAGACCTGGCCGAGGTGCGGGTCCTTGTGGCACGTCGCGCACGCCACCGACAGTCCGCGGTACGTCCGGTCGCCCACCGGCACCGGCTTTCCGCTCGGTCCCGTCTTCGGTCCGCCGTGACACTTCTCGCACGCGAGGTTCTCGTGGAGCCCCGCGAAGAACTCGGGGAGCCGCGGGTGCCTGAAGTCCTTCGGCCGGAAGCTCTCGGTCCCGTGGCACGTCCCGCACGCGGTACCGAGGGTCCCCTTGTGAGGGTCCTTGTGGCAGGCGGCACACTCGGACTTCAGCCCCTTGAAGACGACGACCTTCGGCAGGGAGCCGTTCGCCTTCGCGACGCCGCCGCCGCTCTCCTTCCCGTTCGCCCCTGCCGCCGCGGCGCCCGGCGGGACGTGGCACGCCCCGCACTTCGCCGTGCCGTGCTTGCCCGTCAGGGCGAACCTCGTCTTCACGGCGTGGTCGAAGGGAACGCCCCGGAAGGACCTCTCGTTGTGGCAGCTGGCGCAGTCCTGCTTGAACTCGCCCCGGTGCGGGTCCTGGTGGCAGGTGGCGCAGGTCCCCGCCTTCAGCCGGACCTTCGTCGCCGGCTCCTTGTGGCAGGCGGCGCACTGGATCTCGGCGTGCCGGCCCCGGAGCGGGAAGGCGGTCTTGCCGTGGTCGACCTTCACCGTCTTGAAGGTGGCGGTCCCGTGGCACGAGGAGCAGTCCGCACCGAACGCCTTCCGGTGCGGGTCCTCGTGGCAGTCGGCGCAGGTCGCGAACTTCACGCCGCGGAAGACGCCGTTGGCATGGCACTTCGCGCAGGCCACCTTCACGTGGGCGCCGGTCAGCGGGTACTTCGTCTTCCCGTGGTCGAACGACTGGCGCGTCTCCTTGAAGGCGACGGACGCCGAGTGACAGGTGATGCACGAGGCCCCGAGGGCTCCCTTGTGCGCGTCGGCGTGGCAGGTGACGCACGAGGGCGAGACCTTCAGGAACGAGCGCGTCTTGTGGCACGACGCGCACTTCTCCGCGAGTGGGGCGTGCTTGCCGTCGAGCGGGAAGCCGGTTTCCTCCGCGTGATCGAAGCCCTTCGGGTCGAACGGTCGCAGCTCCCCGTCGCGACCGGCGTGCTCGGCGTGGCAGGCGGCGCACTCGTCCTTCACGTCCCGGTGGACGCCCTTCTTCCGCGCGATCCGGGAAGCGACGTCCCTGTGGCACGCGAGGCAGCGGTCCGCAGAGACCTGGTTCCCCTTCTCGTGGCACTTCTCGCAGTTCTTCAGCCCGTCGAGCTTCGCGTGAGCGGCGGAAAGCGGACCGGGCGACACGAGGTCGCCCAGCTGCGCAGCGGCCGGAGCCGCGAGGAGGAGCGCCGCCGCGGCGGCCAGCGCGAGGCGTTTCACCGGCCGCCCATCGCGTAACCGAAATAGAAGGCGACCCCGACGTGGAGGACGAAGACGGTCGCGAGGATCCAGACGAACGGCATGTGGAAGACGTGCCACATGGCGAAGAGGCGGCGCGACAGGTCGAGGGAGGCCGCCCGGCGCAGGAGGTTGATCCGTTCGCTCTCGGCGTGGAGGGCTTCCCGGATCAGCTGCCGGGTGAGCCCCGCCGACCGGATGGTCCGTTCTATGGCCCGGGTCTCCTTTCGCACGGCGAAGCCTCCGAAGAGCATGCTTGCGAGCCCGTAGCGCTCACCCTCCCGCGGCAGGAGGTCCTTCTCCATCTCCTCGATCCGGACGAGGAGCTTCACCGGGACCGTCATGTCCGCAAGCGTGCGGCGAAGCTCCGCCGCGCGCTCCTCGATCGCTCTCCGGTCCATCTCGACGCCGCGCTGCGTTCGCGGGATCTTCGCGTAGAGATACCGGCCGATGAAGCCCGACGCGACGACGCTGAGCATCGACCAGTAGGCGACGGAGACGATGCCGTTGAACTTGAACGAGGTGTGGAGGGTGACGAGGGTCGGACCGACGAGGCCGCAGAAGATGTGCATCTCGAGCCAGGTCTTGATGCTCCCGGCGTTGGAGAGCACCCGCATCCGCTTTCGCGCCTCGTAGGCCGCCGTCCCTCCGAACATGAGGACCGCGCCCGCGATCCCGAGGGCCCGCCCCACCGGGCCCGACGGCCGGAGGTCCCGATGCTGGGGGGCGTAGGCGCGGACCCGGAGCGGAGTCCGGTAGTAGGAGAGTCCGCCGAGGGGGAAAAGGACGACAAAGAGAACAGCCGCTGCAGCAAGCGCAGCGAGGACGAGCACTCCCGACGGGCGCCAGGGAGCCACCGCCGGGTTGGCCCGAACGGCCGATACACCTCTACCGAGGCCCGCGTGAGAAATCGCGCTGCTCTCCTGCATGCCCTTCCCTCGAGCGAGGTGGTGGGAACGCGCCCCTTACCGACGGTTCCCTCGCCGGGATTTCGACGTAGTGTCGAGAATCCGGAAATCCCACGCATCCGTTTTTCGAACGGAAGCGTAGTGGCGCGTTTACGCGTCGAGGTTGCAGTTGCTCCTGGGGTAGGAGACGCAGGCGAGGATCCAGCCGGCCTTCCGGTCCTCCGGGCGGAGCGCCCTCCCCTCTCCCTCGATGCGCCCGGAGACGAGCCGGGTCTTGCAGGTGCCACAGGTCCCGGCCCGGCACATCGAGTCGACCGGCGCCCCCGCCGCCTCGGCGGCGTCGAGGAGGCTCGTCCCGCCGGAGACCGTCGTCGCCCCGCCGGACCGGGAGAAGCTCACTTCGTAGGTGGCCCCGTCGTCCACCGCGTCCGACGCCGTCGCCACGGCGGCCTCGAAGGCCTCGTACCGGATCCGTTCGTCGGGCACGCCGAGGCTCGCGAGCCCTTCGCGGAGCGACTCGATCATCGGGGCAGGCCCGCAGATGAGGTGGATCGCCTTCGCGGGGTCCGGCACGTACCGGGCGATCTTCTGGGCGTCCATCCGGCCCGTCAGGAATCCCGGCGTCGGCTCGCCCCGGCTGAGCGCGACGTAGACGCGAACGCCGGGCGCGCGGCGGGCGAGGACGGCCAGCTCGTCGCGGAAGGCCACGTCCGGCTCGGACCTCACCGTGTAGAAGAGCGTCACCGGCCTCCCCGGCTCCGATTTCGCCGCGTGCCGGAGCATCGAGATCATCGGCGTGACGCCGACGCCACCGGCGTGGAGGACGAGGGGCACGTCCGGCTCCACCGGATAGACGAAATCGCCTCCCGGTCCCCGGATCGGGAGCAGGCCGCCTGCGCGGATCGTCTCGTGAAGCGCGCCCGAGGCCCGCCCCTGCCGCCGCACCGAGATCTCGAGGTACCCCGTCGCCTCCGGGGAGGAGCTGATCGAGTAGCACCGGACCTCGTCCTTGCCCTGCGCGGCGACGCGGATCATCAGGAACTGGCCCGGCCGGAAATCGAAACCCTCGGGTCTCTCCATCCGGAACGTGCGGATCTCCGGCGTCTCGTCGATGACGGCGAGGACCTTGACGGGAACGAAACCCGTCGCGGCAGCCGTCTTCCTCGGAACGCCGCCACCCGCCGGCTGGGTGGCCGGGGACGCCGCTCGGCCGGAGGCGGGCGCGATCGCCGTGCCGTCCGCCGGGAGGAGCCGCTCGCACGCGACGACCCACGTGGCCTGCGCCGCGAGACCGGCAATCAGCCACGCCGGCACGGGCAGGAGCCAGACGAGGAAAGCGAACGAGATCGAGGGAAGGAGGAGCAGTCGGCGACCTGGGCCACCTCTCCGGTGAGAGAGCAGCAGCACGGCTGCGATGTGAAGCGTCGTGACGAACGAGAGGACGGCGACGGGCGCAGGCGAAGACACGGTCGCCGGGAGGATACCGTTCGCGAGGAGCGCCCCTGCCCTGCCCGGGTCTGCCGACTCAGGCCCTCAACATCCCTTCGGCCCCACCCCGGGCCCCTCGTCCGCCGGCCTCTCCGTCACCTCCTCGACGCGTCCGGCCAAGGCGGCGCTGGGTGCGGCGCCGACACCCGCAGCGGCAGGCGAACCGTGAAAGTCGAACCCTTCCCCTCCCCGCTCGCCGCGACGACGTCGCCTCCCATGAGGCGCGCGTAGTGCCTGCTGATGGCGAGGCCCAGGCCGGTCCCGCCGTACCTGCGCGCCGTGGCCTCCCCGCCCTGCCAGAACGGCGTGAAGAGCCGGCCGACCTGCTCCGGCGACATCCCGATGCCGGTATCGCGCACGGAGAGGAGGACTCCCTCCCCGACCGTGCGGGCGCGGAGCTCGACCTCACCCCTCTCCGTGAACTTGGCGGCGTTTCCGAGGAGGTTGAGGAGGATCTGCCGGACCTTCCGGGGATCGCCCTCGAGCACGGGGTCGCCCTCGAGGACGACGCCGAGCCGGCTGCCGCCGCGCTCCACGAGCGGGCGGACGTCGTCCGCCACCTCGCGCACGAGCCCTGCGAGGGAGAACCGTTCGAGGCTCAGCTCGGTCTTTCCCGCCTCGACCTTCGACAGGTCGAGGACGTCGTTGATGAGGCCGAGGAGGTAGCGCCCCGCGGTCTGGATCCTTCCGAGGTCGGTCGCCACCGCCTCGGGCTCCGCCCGCGCCCCCTCCTCGAGGAGCATCTCGCTGTAGCCGATGATGGCGTTCAGCGGCGTCCGCAGCTCGTGGCTCATGTTCGCGAGGAACGTGCTCTTGGCCCGGCTGGCCGCCTCGGCCTCGGCCGTCGCGCTCTCGAGCTCGGCCGTCCGTTCCCTGACGCGCTCCTCGAGGGTCCGCCGCTGCTGCTCGATCTGGGAGTAGAGCCGGGCGTTCTCCACGGCGACGGCGATCGTCGAGGCGACGGCCGTCAGCAGCTCGAGCCCCTCGCCGGGGAGCGGGCGGCGCGTCGTGCCGTTGTCGACGATCAGTACGCCGACGCTCCGCCCGCGCGCCACGAGCGGCGCGACGAAGACCTCCTCCGAGCCGAGGATCGGGACGAGGTGACGCGTCGCCGCTCCGCTCGCGTCGGGCAGGTCGCGCAGGCGGAAGCCGACGCCGTCGCGGACGGCCGGCGCGATCGGGGAGAGGGGGTCGTCGAGCCGGACCGAGAGCCGGCCGAGGAGGGCCGCCTGCTCGGGCGTGACGCCCCGGCTCCTCGCCCCCGAAAGAGCGTTCCTCGTCTCGTCGACGAGGAGGACGAGCCCCCGGTCGTAATCGAGGTTGCGCGTCACGGCCTCGAGGCTCCGGTCCACGACCTCGAGAGGGTCGAGGGAGGCCGAGGCGGCGAGAGCCACCTCCCGCAGGGCCGTCAGCTCGGCGACCTTCCCGCGCAGCGCCAGGGTCGACTGCTGGACCTCGGCGTAGGCGGCCTGGACCCTGTCTACCTGGTCCTCGGCCGTCGCCCGCTGGGCCTCGATGAGGCGGTCCTGCTCCTGCCGGTCGTGCCGCAGGCGCCGGAGCCTGACCCCGTGCCACGCGGCCGCGAGCGGCAGCAGCGTGAAGGGCGCCGCGATCGCCGCGCCCGGGAGGCCCGAGAGGGCCCACGCGAGGAAGGTCGCGGACCCGGCCGCGCCCGCGAAGAGAAGGCGGTCGCCGCTCCGCTTCGGCTCCTCCCACGTGTAGCGCCACTCGCAGCAGTCGTCGCCCCGCGCCTGGCACTTCAGCTCGTCCACTCGCGCCGGAGGCTGCCCCGGGTAGATCAGCCCGGGGATCGACGCGTAGGTCCCCTGGTAGGCGGCGCAGGAGGTGAGGAGCCAGAGCTCCTGCAGCTCTTCGCGCACGTCGTCGAGCTGGGAGGCCGCGTACCAGCGGACGACGGCCGAGCGCGCCGTCGTCTCCACGACGCGCACGTCGGTCTCGACGAACTTCTCCGTGGCCCTCGCGATGAGGGCGTAGGCCTGCCGCAGGCCGAACGGGCGGAAGATCGCCGCGATCGACGGGGGGACGACCTTCACGCCCCGCGTGAAGTAGAAGTAGTCCACGCCCGCGAACTCCCGGCAGATCTCGTTCACGTAGAGCTCGAGCTCGCGCGAGTAGTTGTTCCCGTCGACGAGGAGCGTCTCGGAGGTGACCCGGTAGCGCGGGTCCGGGATCAGGCCGTTCAGCCGCTCGACGAGGCGCGCCATCAGCCGGGTCCGCACCGCCTCCTCCCGCGCCGCGCGCTCGGCGGGCGCCGGGGCGGCGGGAAGCGCCTGGAGCTCCTTCTCGAGCGTCAGGTCGACGGCGTGCCGGATCGTGCCGACGACGAGCTTCCCGTTGACGTGCCGGATCGGACGTCCGTCCAGCCCGCGCCCGAACGGGATCGTCGTCAGCGGCGGAAGGGGCGCCGGCAGAGGATCGGGAACCACTCGGAACGGGACGATACGTCATCCCGCGGGGCGCGATGCCTCCCGCGGGCGGTGGTCATCCCGGCCGGCGCGGCGAGAGGTCGCCCGGGGGGAAGCCCATCGAGAGGCGCACGGCCGCGTATTCCGCCGTATGCCGGCCGTCGCGCCGCCTCACGACGAGGGCCGGCTCGCTCGCGGGGAAGCCCTCGGCGCCCCTTGGAAGTCCCGCGGGGAGGTCCTCGGCGCGAGAGGCGGCCCAGAGCGCGACGAGAGGCGGCTCTCCCTCGCGGAAGACGACGTCGCGACACCTCAGGAGGACGAGCCGCTCCCGCTCGAGCGCGGCCTCGGCCTCCTTCCCGCGCGCCGTCGGCCAGACGAACGCGAAGAGACCTCCGGGGGAAAGAGCCCGGCGCGCCGCGGCGGCGTAGCCCTCCACCCCCCCGCGACGGGTGAGGCGCGCGGGGCCCGCCTGGGGATGGCGCGCCTCGGTCGCCGTTCCCGGCTCGAAATAGGGAGGCGCCCCGAGGACGAGGTCGAACGGCTCCTCGCCGGCCAGGAGGCCCCCGTCCCTGAGGTCCCCTTCGAGGATCCGGAAGCGGCTCTCGAGGCCGTTGTATCGGACGCTCTTCCTCGCCAGCGCGATCGAGAACGGCTGGGCCTCGACGGTGACGACGGAAGCGCCGGGGAGCTTCCACGCCGCCGCCATCGCCACCGACCCGATGCCCGAGCCGAGGTCGAGGAGGCGCTCGACGCGAGGCGCCGAGAGCGCGCCCCACCAGGCGACGAGGAGGTCGTCCGTCGAGTAGCGGTGCCCTCGCGCGGCCTGGAAGATCCGGAAGCTCCCGCAGAGAAAGTCGAGCGTCTCCCCTTCGCCGGGCGCGACTCCCCCCGGCGGCCTCGGCCCGGGGCGCCGCCAGCCGCGAAAGACGTCGGGGTGGCCTTCGGGGGCGTCCATCCCGCGGAGCGTAGCCGGATCGCGTCCCCGCCGCGACGAGCTGTGCGAGGATTCCCCCATGCCTACGGCACCTGCCGGACGAGCGGCGCTCACCGGGCGGAGCGCGCCGCGTCGCGGGGAGGACGCATGAGCGGCCGCGCCGAGACGTACGACGATCTCCCCTACGGCAGCCGCGCCGTCCGCGAGAGCCACCCCGCGCACCTGGCCGCCGTCGCCCGTCTCTTCGGCGTCGACGCGCCGGCGCCCCGGACGGCGCGCGTCCTCGAGCTCGGCTGTGCCGAGGGGGGGAACCTTCTCCCGATGGCCGTCGGGGCGCCGTCCGCCGAGTTCCTCGGAATCGACCTCTCCGCCCGGCAGGTGGAGGCGGGAGAGGCCCGTCGGGACGCCCTCGGCCTGACGAACGTCGCGCTGCGCGTCGCGGACGTGGCGACCTTCGACCCGGGGCCCGCCCCGTTCGACTACGTCATCGCCCACGGCCTCTGGTCCTGGGTGCCGGAACCGGTCGCCGACGCCCTCCTCGCCCTCGTCGCCCGCGTCCTCTCGCCCGCGGGCGTCGCCTACGTCTCCTACAACACCTATCCGGGCTGGCACCTGCGCGGCCTCGTCCGCGACCTCCTCCTCAGGGACACCCGGGCGGGGGCGGACCCGGCGGGCCGGATCGCCCGCGCCCGCGAGCTCCTCGTCTTCGCCGCCGCGAACGCGCGCGACCGGTCGCGGGCCTACGGCGAGGTCCTCCGGGACACCCTCGCGCAGTTCTCGCGCCACGACGACGCCCGCCTGTTCCACGAGTGGCTCGAAGAGAACAACCGCCCCGTCTGGTTCCGCGACTTCGCCGCCCGGGCCGCCGGCCACGGCCTCGAGCCCCTGGCCGACGCCCGCCTCGCGGCGATGCCGATGGGGCGGGTCAAGCCCGAGGTCGACGACCTTCTCTCTTCCCGGGCCGAGGGGCGCCTCGAGAAGGAGGAGCTCCTCGACGTCCTCAGGAACCGCTCCTTCCGCCAGACGCTTCTCGTGCGGGCGCCGGGCCCCGGGCGCGAGGAGCCCGAGCCCGCGGCCCTCGACGGCCTTCTCTTCACGACGGAGCTCGTCCCCGTCCCGGGCGACGGGCCGGGGACGACCTTCAGGGGGGGCGCCGGCTCGCTCTCGACCGACGACCCGCGCCTCGTCTCCGCACTTCTCTCCCTCCACGAGGCCGCGCCCCGAGCCGTGCCCTTCGCGGCCCTCGCGTCCGCGTCCTCGTCAGTCGAAGAGCTTCGGCCCGGCCTCCTGCGCTGCGTGGCCGCCGGCCTCGTCGAGGCGCTGGCGGCGGACGTCCCCTGCGTTGCGCACGCCGGGCCCGCCCCTCTCGCCTCCCCGCTCGCCCGGCTCGAGGCGGCCGAGGGCCCCCTCGTCACCTCGCTGGCCCACCGCAACGTCGAGGTCGACCCGGCCTCGCGCCTCCTCCTCGCCGAGCTGGACGGCCGGCCGCGGGAGGACGTGATCCGGAGCTTCGCGCGCCGCCTCGCCGTCGCAGGTCTCATCGCGGGCCCGGACGGCGCGGTCCCGCCGGAGGCGGAGGTCCGCGAGGTCGTGGCGCAGCGTCTCGACGACGCCCTTGCCTCGCTCGCGAAGAGGGCGCTGCTCCTCGGCTGACCTCCTCCAGGCGCGCGAGCGCCCCCGGGAGATCTCGCTCCCGGGGGCGTCCTTTGAATTCTCTCTCCGGGGCCGAAGCCTTCAGGCCCCTTCGCCCGGCTCCCCGCCGGCGTTCGGCCGCGGGGCCCTCAGGCACCCTTCGAGCCGTGCCTTCTGCTCGGGGGTCAGGAGGGCCTCGATGGCCGTCCTCAGCTCCTTGGCGGCCTCGCCGATCGCCTTCAGGTCGGCCTCGACCTCGAGGAACGCGGCGCCGACCGCGCACGGATCGGGCGTCTCGGCGTCGAGGGCGGCGCGAAGCGCCTCGCGATCGGTCTTCAGCGCCTCGTGGAGGGCTTCCATCTCGGGCTTGGCCGCCTCGAGGAGCGCCTTCACGTCGGCCTTCTGCTCTTCGGTCAGGCCGGCCACGCCGAGACAGCGCAGGTACCCGGCGAGCGGCCCCTGCGGACCGGGCGGCGGCGCCGCCTGGGGACCGGTCGGGGGACCGGCCTGCGGTCCCGCCGGCCCGGCGGCGAGGAGGGGGGCGGCGACCAGCGCGAGCGCCAGGGCCGCGGCCACGGGGACGAGGGTCGTCCGGAGGGAGTGCTTCATACGTGAGCTCCTTTTCCCCATCCGTTCCAGTCGGCGACGTTCCTTTCCGGTCGGTTCCGGCGCCGCTCTCGGTGGGCTGCCCCTACCGACGCGCGGCGTCGCCCGGGCGTTTACACGGGCGACGCGAAAGCGACCGACATCACGAAGCGCGCGGAGCGGGAGCCTCGGCGGGAAGCTCCACGACGAAGGTCGACCCCTCCCCCTCCGCGCTCTTCACGGAGATCCCGCCCCCCATGACCCTCGCGAGGTGCTGGGAGAGAGCGAGGCCGAGGCCCGTGCCTCCGAAGCGTCGGGTCAGCGAGGCGTCGCCCTGGACGAACGGTGTGAAGACCTTCTCGAGCTGCGGCCCGCTCATCCCGATCCCGGTGTCGGTCACGCGAAAGACGAGGAAGTCCGCATCCCGGCGGCGCTCCCTCCTCACCTCCAGCTCCACGGTCCCCTCCTGGGTGAACTTCCCGGCGTTGGACAGGAGGTTGAAGAGGACCTGCTTGAGCCGGAAGGCGTCGGAGGTCATCCCGCCCGCCCCCGGGTCGACGGTCACGACGAGGCGGTTCCGGTTCGCCTCCACCAGCTGCCGCACCGTCCTCGCGACCTCGTCGACGACGTCGGCCACGGCGAAGGGCTCGGCCACGACTTCCATCCTCCCCGCCTCGATCTTCGAGAGGTCGAGGAGGTCGCCGATGAGCTGGAGGAGGTGCCCGCCGGCCGCGCGGATCTTTCCGACGTCCTCGAGGGCCCGCGGGCTCGCCGCGACCTCCGGCTCCTCCGCAAGGATCTCGGCATACCCGAGGATGGCGTTCAGCGGCGTCCTGAGCTCGTGGCTCATGTTGGCGAGGAACCGGCTCTTGGCCCGGTTCGCTTCCGCGGCCTCCCTGAGCGCCGCATCCGACTGCCGCCGCAGCTCCTCGGCCCTCTGGATCTCCGCCACGAGGCTCCGGGTCCTCTCGTCGACGAGCCTCTGCAGGTCGGTCTGGCGCGCCCTCACGCCGCGCATCCGGAGGCCGTAGCCGGTCCCGACCGCGAGGAGGACGAGGGCAACCGCCCCGAGCCGGAAACCGAGCCTCTGGTGAAGGCCGGGCTTCAGGCGGAACGCGAAGCGGGCCCCGGTCTCGTTCCAGACCCCGTCGTTGTTGGCCGCCACGACGCGAAAGACGAAATCGCCGGGCGGCAGGGACGTGTAGAAGGCGGAGCGACGCGTCCCCGCGTCGACCCACGACGCCTCGAACCCCTCGAGCCGGTAGCGGAACCGGACCTTCTCCGGAGCCTGGAAGCTGAGGCCGTCGAAGTGGATCTCGAGCTTGCCCGACCGCGGAGGAAGCTCCACCGGGGAGGCCCCCGCCACCGGGCGTCCGTCCACGAGAACGCGGTGGATCACGACGGGAGGAACCGTCGTGTTCGTCCGGAGCCGTGCCGGGTCGACGCCGACGAGCCCTCGGAGGGTCGGGAACCAGAGCCGGCCGTCCGGGTCTCGCAGACCGGCGGGCCAGGAGGCGCCGTTGCACTGGGCGCTCGGGAGGCCGTCGGCCCGGCCGAGCGAAAGGGCCTGGAACGGCCCGCGCCGCCCCTCGACCCGATCGACGAGGTCGGCCCGGGCGACCCGGAAGATCCCCCGGTTCGAGCTCATCCAGAAGTCGCCGCTCCCCCCTTCGAGGAGCTGGAAGACCTTCTCGTCGGGAAGTCCGTCAGCGGGACCGAGGGAGCGCAGACTGCCGTCCCGCCGGAGGACGGAGAGGCCACCCGCCGTCCCGATCCAGAGGAGCCCCTCGGCGTCCTCGTGGAGGGAGTAGACGACGTCGTTCGCGAGGCCGTGCCGTGTGTCGAGGACGCTGAGGACGCCGTCCTTCAACCGGGCGAGCCCCCCGGCGTCCGTCCCGATCCAGAGCGCTCCGTCGCGCGACGGGAGGAGGCATCGGATGATGTCCCGGGGCAGACCGTGGGCCCGGTCGAGGACCGTGAAGCGTGTCCCGTCGAACCGCGCGACGCCCCCTCCGTAGGTCCCGGCCCAGACGTTCCCGCCGGCGTCGAGCGCGACGGCGTAGACGATGTCGGACGGGAGACCGTCCTTCTTCGTGTACCGCGTCAGCGTCCCCCCGGCGAGCCGGACGAGGCCCGCGCCGTTCGTCCCGATCCAGAGGACGTTCCCCGGGCCGGCCACGACCGACCGGACCGCCACGCCTCTGAGCGCGGCAGCCTCCCGCGGCACCACGAAGCGCTCGCCGCGAAGCGCCGCGATGCCGTCGGAATCGGTGCCGACCCAGAGCGTCCCATCCGTGGTCCGGGCCATGGAGCGGACGTTCTCGTCCGGCAGCCCCTCGCGCTCCCCGTAGACGAGGACCTTCCGGTCGCGCAGCCGGTTCAGGCCGCCGTTCGTCCCGATCCAGACGCTCCCCTCCCGGTCCTCGGCGATCGAACGGACGAACGGGTGCGCGAGCCCGTCCGCCGTCCCGAACGTCTCGACGCGACCGCGGAAGATGCGGGCGAGGCTCCCTCCGTCGCTGCCGACCCAGAGCGCCCCGTTCCGGTCGCGGTACAGCGACCAGAGAAGCTCGCTCGGGAGGCCGTCCTTCCTCCCGAGGACCCGGACCTCGCCGGACTCGGCCGCCTCCACCAGGCCGACGTCGTAGAACGCCGCGGAGACCCCGCCCTCCGACGGCGCCAGGTCATAGACGGCGCCCGGGGCCCGCCCCTCCCGCGGGTGGATCCGCCGGACGGTCGTCCCGTCCCAGCGGAGGAGCCCGTCCGACGTCGTGCCGATCCAGAGCCCCCCGGAGGAGCCGGCCGCGAGGCTCCGGATCGAGGGCCGCTCGAAGGGCGGCGGCAGGGCGACCGCCCGGAAGGAGGTCCCGTCGAAACGGGCGAGGCCCCGGTCCGTTCCCGCCCAGAGCGTTCCGGCAGCGTCCTCCGCGAGGGCCCATGCGTAGTCCGAGGGGAGGCCCTCGCGATCCGCGTACCGGGCGGCGACGCCACCCCGGAAGCGAACCACACCGCCGCCGAGCGTGCCGACCCAGAGCGTCCCGAGGCGGTCCTCGAAGAGAGCCCAGGCGCTGTTGCTCTTCAGTGCCGGCGTGTTCCGGGTGTCGTAGACGACGAACGAGACGCCGTTGAAGCGGACGAGCCCCTCGTACGTCCCGAACCAGAGGTAACCCTCCCGCGTCTGGAGGATCGAGTGGACGCTGTTCTGCGGGAGCCCGTCCTGCCACGCGTCGAGGCCGTACTGGGAGAGGGGCGTCGACGGGTCGAGAGCCTCCGCCACGCCCCCGGCGAGGAGCAGGGCGCCGAGGGCGGCGGATGCGGCGAGCCGGCGAAGGGACATCCCGGCGATTCTGACGCGGTGGCGCTTCGAGCGCGAGGAGTGCAGACGGACGCCCGCTCCTTGGCGCCCGCTCCCCCGCCTCACCCCTTCGGCGCGTCGCCTTCCGGCAGCTTCGGACGCCGGGTGTGGAAGTCCGTCGCCCGCTGGAAGAGGTCGGCCGCGGCGAGGACGTCGGCCTCGCCCCGGAGCCGGCCCGTGAACGTGAGGCTCGTCGGAGTCCCGTCCGAGAGGCGGAAGCCGTTCGGGACGACCACGCACGGGTGCCCCGTGAGGTTCGTCAGGAGGAGGGACCGCCCCCCGTACGTCGGGGCGACGAAGAGGTCGACCCCGGCGAGGCACTCCTCCGTCTCGCGCATGAGGAGCGACCTCACGCGCTGCGCGCGGAGGTAGTCGACGGCCGGGATCAGCCGCCCCTGGCGGAAGACGTTCGGCCAGGCGTCCGCCGTCTGCCTCACCATCGTCTTCACGCGGCCGTCGAGAACGAGCGCGTCGAACGCCGACGCCGCCTCGGCCGTCAGGATGAGGGACAGGGGGCCGACCGGGGTCTTCGAGGGCAGCTTCACCGGGACGAGCCGCGCCCCGAGCTGGCGGAGGAGGTCGAGGCTCCTCCGGTCGAACTGCCTCCACTCGGCGGCCCGCGCCTTCTCCTCCTCGGTCTTCGCGTTCCTCCCCCTCTCCTCCTCGAAGAGCTCCTCGACAAAACCGATCGTCAGGTCCGCGAGGGTGCGGCGCGGCGGCCACGCGGGCGGGCCGTCGGCCGAGTACGGATCGAGCGGGTCCCTTCCCTCGATCGCCGAGAAGACGAGCGCGCAGTCCTCGGCCGAGCGGGCGATCGGGCCGACCTTGTCCATCGTCCAGGCGAGCGCCATGACACCGTGGCGGCTGACGCGGCCGAACGTGGGACGAAGGCCCGTGACGCCGCAGCGCGTGCAGGGAGAGACGATGCTCCCGAGCGTCTCGGTGCCGATCGCGAAGCCGACGAGCCCGGCCGCCGTGGCCGACGCGGATCCGGCCGAAGAGCCGCTCGAGCCCTGGTCGGTCTTCCACGGGTTCTTCGTCGTCCCGCCGAACCAGACGTCGCCCCACGCCAGCTCGCCGACGCTGGTCTTGGCGACGAGAACCGCTCCCGCCTCCTCCAGCTTCCGGTAGACGGTCGCCGTCTCGGGCCGCGTCTGGTCCCGGAACGGCACCGAGCCCCACGTGGTGCGGTAGCCGGGGACGGCGATCAGGTCCTTGGCTCCCCACGGGATTCCGTGGAGCGGCCCGCGGTCCTTCCCCGCGGCGAGCTCCTCGTCGGCCCGCTTCGCCTGCGCGAGGGCCAGCTCCGACGTCACCGTCACCGCGCAGGAGAGGACCGGGTCGTACTTCGCGATCCGGGCGAGGTAGAGCTTCGTCAGCTCGGTCGAGGAGACCTTCTTTTCCCTGAGGAGGCGGCCGAGGTCCCTCACGGTCGAGAACGCGAGCTCCTCGTCGGACCCGGGCCTCGCGGCGGGCCGCTCTCGCCGGGCCGGGAGGGGCGCGGTGTCGGCCGGAGGCGCCGGCGGGGCCGGCAGCGGGGCGAACGTGACGGCGGGCGGGACCGTGTTGTCGAGAGGGAACTCCCGGAGGGCGGCGATCCCCTCGGCCGTCTCGTTCAGGTCCTCCAGCATGAGGGCCCTCTCGTCGTCGGTGAAGGCGACGCCCGAGATCCACTCGGCCTCCTTCACCATCTCCGCGGTCACCTTCGGCGTTCCCGCGGCGAGCGCGGCGAGAGCCCGGCCGAAGACCGCGGCCCCGGCCCCCGCCCCGGCGAGAAGCGCCACGATCCGTCTGCGGTCATGGTCCACGCCCCGAACGAGCTCCTTCATGCGCCCTCCTCGTGCCGCCCTGTCGCGCGCCCGACGCGCGCGGTGTCCGGATGCTAGATTAGACGGGTCCCGGGAGAAGAACGGCATCGCCCGCTGGCGGGATTCGACGGGTCTTCCCAGGGCGCTCGCTTCCGGGACGGAAAAGGAGAGACCATGCTGAAGGAATTCAAGGAGTTCGCGGTCAAGGGAAACGTCATCGACATGGCCGTCGGCGTCGTCATCGGCGGGGCGTTCGGGAAGATCGTGGGCAGCCTCGTGACCGACGTCATCATGCCGCCCATCGGGCTCCTCCTCGGGAAGGTCGACTTCGCGAACCTCTTCGTGAACCTCTCGGGGACGCCCGTCGCCTCGCTCGCCGAGGCGAAGGAGAAGGGCCTCGCGACGCTGAACTACGGCGTCTTCCTGAACACGACGATCGAGTTCCTCATCATCGCCTTCGCCATCTTCGTGGTCGTCAAGCAGATCAACCGGCTGAAGCGCGAGGCCCCGGCGGCGCCGGCCGCGCCGCCCGAGCCGTCCAACGAGGAGAAGCTCCTCGTCGAGATCCGCGACCTCCTGAAGAAGTGAAAGGACGGAACGGCTTGAAGAAGACCCCCCGCCTCGCCCTGACCCTCGCCCCCCTCCTCGCCGCCTCGCTCACCGCCACGGCCGCCGACGAGCCGAAGCCCGGCTGGCACGGCAGCTTCGGTGCGGGTCTCTCTCTGACCTCGGGCAACAGCGACACGAAGAGCTTCAACCTCGGTTTCGACCTGAAGTACGACCCGAAGACGAAGAACGTCTTCAAGGCCGGCGGCCTCTACCTCCGGAGCGAGGCGGAGGGCGCGACGACGACCGACAAGCTCACGGCCTTCGCGAGGGACGAGTACAGCTTCACCGACCGGTTCTTCGTCTACGGCGAGGTCTCCTGGCTGAGCGATGCGATCGCCGAGGTCGACTACCTCGTCGCGCCGACCGTGGGCGCCGGCTACAAGCTCGTCGCGACCGAAGTCGTGACTCTCGAGGCCTCGGCCGGCTTCGGCGGCGCGTTCGAGAAGTACGAGGGGCAGGACGCGACTTCGAGCGGGGCCTTCCGGGCCGGCGAGGCGTTCAGCTGGAAGATCTCACCCGCCGTCTCCCTCACGCAGAAGGCCTCCGCTCTCTGGAAGGCAGACGACACCGCCGACGCCTACTACCACTTCGACGTCGGCCTGACGACGTCGATCTCGAAGATCCTCGAGCTGAAGCTCGCCTGGCTCCTCGACCACAAGACCCGGCCGGCCGTCCCGACGCTCGAGAAGACCGACACCGCCTTCATCGCCGCGATCGTCGCGAAGTTCTAGGTTCCCGGGTTCCTCCTCGACGTAACCGGGGGCCGTAAGAGGAACGGGGCCGCGACGCGGCCCCGTTCGTGCTTCCGGAGGAGGGGGGAAGAGGCGGGCGGCTGCTATTTCTTGGCCGGGCGGTCCGGCGCCACGACTCCGCCCGGCGTGGGCGTGACGGGCCCCTGATTCAGGATCAGCTCGACGCGGCGGTTCTTCGCCCGACCCTCGGCCGTGGCGTTGTCGCCGACGGGGTTCGCCGGGCCGTAGCCGGCGTGCGCGAGCCGCTCGGCGGCCACTCCCTGGGAGACGAGGAACTCCGCGACGGCCCGGGCCCTCTCGGAGGAGAGCTTCATGTTGACCGCCTCGGTCCCCGTGGAGTCGGTGAAGCCCTCGATCCGCGCGTTGAGCTTCGGGAAGACCGCGAGGATGGCCGAGATCTTCACGATCGCGTACTCGGCGTCCTTCTTCAGCGTGGACTTGCCGACGTCGAAGAGGATGTCGCCCAGGTTCACGACGACGCCCCGGGCCGACTCCTGCACCTGCATCATCCGGCCGAGGGACTCCTGCAGGCCGGCCCGCAGCTGCTCCTGCTCGGCCTTCAGGCGAGCGACCTCGCCTGCCATGCGGGCCTTGTCGGCCTCCGCCGCCGCCGCACGCGCCTTCGTCGCCTCGAGCTCCCTGCGCTTCCTTTCCTCGGCGGCCCGGGCCGCGGCCTCGCGAACCTCGGCCTCCTCGTCGAACATCTGCTGGAGCTTCATGCGGATCGCCGTACTCGCGTTGTCGACGACGCGACGGGCGTTCGTGACCACGAACTTGTTCGCCCCGCCCTCGACCGCCGAGGCCTGGATCTGGACGAGCCCGGTCTTCGCGGCCTCGGTCTCCGCGGGCGCCACCGTCTCGGTCTTCAGCTGCTCGGCGAGCTCCACGGCCTTCCTCGCCTGCTGCAGCTCGATCGGCTCCGTTCCCTTCGCCGGGTAGACGAGGTCGGCGATCGACGGGTTGCCGGGACGCATGAGCGACTGGAACGGGTTCGTCGTGTCGGCCTGGAACTCCCAGTTCTTCGCGCCCGCCTTCTCGTCGACCTTGCCGGACGTGAAGACGATCAGCTCGCTCGGCTGAAGGGTGCCGGGAAGAACCTCGGCCGACACGAGGATCGCGAAGTTCGTCCGGCTCGTCCGGAAGGAGGCCTCGCCCGACTTCTTCTCGCGGACGGGGAGCTCGCCCAGGTTCTCGGGACGGCCGTCCCGCGTGACCGACCAGACGGCATAGGAGGTGACGTTCCCAGCGAAGAGGACGGCGGGCTCCATCTTCTCCCAGGCGAGCAGGACGTCGGACTGGCCCTTCTCCATCCGGACCGTGCCCACGAGGCTGGCGGCCTTCGGGGCGATCTCGGTCCGGGCGAAGGGGAGGGTGACCTTCTTCCCCTCGGGGTAGGTCACCCCGTAGAGGTCGAGGACCGCCCCCGCCGAGGCGGGCAGGGCGGGGGAAAGGAGCGCGAAGGCGACAGCCCCCGCGAGGGACGCGGTACGTTTCATCGGAATCCTCCTCAGGTGAATTGCCGAAAAATGATCATTGCGCCGAGCGCTTGTTCGTGGGCTGGATCTTACTTCGGGTGGGGGTGCAGCGGGGCACCTCGAATCGACGCGCCGGGCCGGGCTCCGGGGCACGAGCAGGCTGACGGCCGTGAACGGAGAGACGCGTCCGACCCCGGCCGGGCCCCTCGCCTCCTGCGGCGCTAAGATGTCCCGTTCGCCGCGGGCCTCCCCGCCCGCGAGCGGGAAGGGGGGCCCGTGTTCCCGACCCTCGACTACGCTGAGGTGGGCTTCGTCTGCGGGCTGGAGGTCCACCAGCAGCTCCTGACCCCGACGAAGCTCTTCTGCCGCTGCCCGGCGGGGCTCTACACCGAGACCCACGACGGGACCGTCCTCCGGCACATGCGGCCGACGCTCTCGGAGCTCGGCGAGTACGACGGCACCGCGCTGATGGAGTTCAAGACGAAGAAGAACATCGTCTACCTCCTCAACGTGAAGAACGTCTGCACGTACGAGATGGACGACACGCCCCCGTTCCTCGTGAACCAGCAGGCGATCGACGTCGCCATCGAGCAGTGCCTGATGCTGGGGTGCGACATCGTCGACGAGGTCCACATCGCCCGGAAGCAGTACCTCGACGGCTCGATCCCGACCGGCTTCCAGCGGACCGCCGTCGTCGGCGTGAACGGGAAGATCCCGTTCCGCGGACGGACGCTCTCGGTCACGCAGGTCACGGTCGAGGAGGATTCCTGCCGCGAGGTGCGCGACCGCGGGCATTGCATCGTCTGGCGCGCGGACCGGCTCGGGATGCCGCTCATCGAGACCGTCACGGGGCCGGACCTGCGCACCCCCGACGAGGTCGAAGAGGCGATCCTCCTCGTCGGCCGAGTCTGCCGATCGACGGGGCACGTGAGGACCGGCCTCGGCGCCTCGCGCCAGGACGTGAACGTCTCCGTACGGGGCGGGCGACGCGTCGAGATCAAGGGGGTCCCGAAGGCGGGCTGGGCGCCGCGCCTCGTCCACGGCGAGGCCTGGCGGCAGGTGAACCTCCTGAAGCTCAGGGACGAGCTCCACCGCCGCGGCTTCACCGACGCCGCCTCGCTCCGCGTCGAGTCGCAGGACGTGACGCAGCTCTTCACCGCGACCGAGATCCCGTACCTCAGCCCCGCGGCGTGGGAGCGCTGGGTCGAGGCGGAGAAGATGCGCCCCGGCTTCGAGCTCGGGAAGGGGCCGTACCGCGTCCGCGCGGCGCGCCTCCCGGGGCTCGCCGGGACGCTTTCCTGGCCGACGCAGCCCGAGCACGTCTTCGCGCACGAGATCTCGGGGCGGGTCCGCGTCATCGCCGGCCTCGACCAGATCCCGAACCTCCTCCACTCCGAGGCGTGGCCCGACGCGCGCGGGACGCGTTCCGAGCTCAAGCGCCTCCGCGGGCGCCTCCGCTGCGGCCCGGACGACGCGATCGTCGTGGTCTGGGGCCCCGAGGAGGACACCGTCACCGCCTGCGAGGAGATTCGCCTCCGCTACGTCGACGCGATCCACGGGGTCCCGAACGAGACCCGCCAGCCGTTCGTCGACGGCTCGACCGACTTCGAGCGGATCCTCCCCGGCCCAGACCGGATGTACCCCGACACCGACAGCCCGCCGACGCGCGTCACGCGCGAGAGGGTCGCCCGGCTGAAAGCGTCGCTCTCCGAGCGCCCCTGGGACCGGGAGAGGCGCTACACGGCCGTGGGCGTCCCCGTCTCGACGGCGCACTACCTCATCCGCCGCGGCGGAGCCGCCCTCGTCGACCGCCTCGTCGAGGAGACCGGCGCGCCGGTGCGCGACGTCGCGTTCCTCTTCGGCGAGAAGCTGAAGGGGCTGAGGCGCGCCTCGGTCCCCGTCGACGCGATTCCCGAGGAGCGCTGGGAAGAGCTCCTCCGCGCCTTCGTCGCCACGCCGGTCCTCAAGCAGGCGTGGGAGCCCGTCGTCCTCGCCATCGCGGCCGAGCCCTCGCGCCCCGTGGGCGAGCTCCTCGCCGAGAGGGCCCTCGGTCAGGAGCCGCCGGCCTGGCGGGCGGGGATCGCCGCGGCCTTCGCCGCGGCGCGCGAGAGGGCCTACCGAAAGGACGACGCCGAGCTCGTCCGTCGCCTCGCCTTCGCGAGCCTCATGCCGGGCCTCCTCGGCCGCGTCCCGGCGACCGAGGTCCAGGCGGCCGTCGCGGCCGCCGCCGACTCCGCCTCCTCCGCCGTCCCGAACGCTCCGGAGGTGCGGGCGTGAACGAGATGAACGACCCCCTCAAGGGCTACAAGGGGCACGCGCGCGAGGCCCTCCTGAGTTTCGGCGTGAAGGTCTGGAGCGACGTCCGCGTCGTCAACGACGCCGGCTCGGTCTTCGAGGGGGTCATCCTCCCGAGGAGCGAGTCGTTCGACGACCTCCACCTCGTGATGAAGCTGAAGACCGGCTACAACGTCGGGCTTCACGTCGACCGGATCGAGCACGTCACCGAGGTCGGGTACAAGGAAGCGAAGTACAAGATCCCCGAGAAGGAGTTCCCCTCGAGACCCACGCTGCCGAAGGTGACGCTCCTCGGGACGGGCGGGACGATCGCCTCGCGCCTCGACTACCGGACCGGCGCCGTCATCCCCGCCTTCACCCCGGGGGAGCTCTACGGGGCCGTGCCCGAGCTGGCCGACATCTGCAACCTGACGACGAAGAAGATCTTCGGCGTCTTCTCCGAGAACATGGCGATGGAGAACTACATCGTCCTCGCCAACGCCATCGGGGAGGAGATCGCCGCCGGGGCCGACGGGATCGTCATCGGCCACGGCACCGACACGATGGGGCACACGGCGGCGATCCTGTCGTTCATGGTCCAGGACAGCCCCGTGCCGATCGTCCTCGTCGGCTCGCAGCGCTCCTCGGACCGCCCCTCGTCGGACGCGGCTCTGAACCTGATCCACTCGGTCCGGACCGCGGCCTACTCCGACATCGCCGAGGTCATGATCTGCATGTTCGGGCCGACGTCCGACCGGTACGGCCTCCTCCACAGGGGGACCCGCTGCCGGAAGATGCACAGCTCCTACCGCTCGACTTTCCGCACGATCGGCGACATCCCGCTCGCGATGGTGAGCCCGACGTCGTTCACGTACCTCAACGACGACTTCCGGCGCCGAGACAAGTCGCGCGTCCCGAAGATCGACCCCGTCTACGACGACCGGACGACGATCCTCTACTACTACCCCGGGATGAACCCCGACCTCGTCGACGCCCTCGTCGAGAAGGGGTACCACGGCATCGTCATCGCGGGGACGGGCCTCGGCCACGTCAACAAGCCGCTCTACCCGGCGATCAGGCGGGCGACGGAGGCGGGCGTCCACATCGTCATGGCCGTCCAGACGATCTGGGGCTTCGCCCAGATGTACGTCTACGACACGGGGCGCGACCTGATGGACCTCGGGATCGTCCCGCTCGACAACATGATCCCCGAGACGGCGCTCATGAAGCTCTCCTGGGTCCTCGGCCACACGCGCGAGCGGGCCGAGGTGATGCGGCTCATGACGACGCCGATCGCCCACGAGATCACCCCGCGCGAGCCGCACAACGGCTACCTCGTCATGCAGGGAGGGCTCCCCGAGACCGAGGAGTGGGTGAGAGGGCACTGGAAGTAGAGTCCCCGGCGGCGGCGCGCGGAGGCGCCGCCGCCGCGCGCTCGGTTCAGAACGCGTAGAGGGCGTTCAGGAGGACGGTCGGCTGGCGCTTCTTCGTCCGTTCGCCGTCCGCATCCTCGAAGACCGGCTCGTCGGAGTGGTCGACGCGGAGGTCCGCCCGGACGACGAACCCGGACCCGAGCGTGACCGCGGGCGTGAGGGTGAGCCCGGAGAGCCTCTGCGCCGTCCCGCTCCTGGCGCCGTCGAGGTCGTCGAAATGCTCGACGCGAAGGGCGAGCGAGAACGCCGTCGCGACCTTCCAGGCGAGGTAGCCCGCGAGGCTCCACCAGCCCACCGTCTTCCCTCCCTCGCCGAGCCCCTCCTCCCTCCCCAGCTCGAGGCAGGCGGCGGCGCCGAGCGGACCCCCGGGCTCCCAGGTCCCGCTGACGACGAGGAGGCTCCGGTCGTCGGCGTCGTTCCCCTCCTGCTCGGGCCCGTGGAGGAGGGTCGTCGTGACCGACCACGCGGCGCCCGGCACGAGGGTGATCGACGCCCCGAGCGTCTTCCGTCCGTTGCGGTCCTTCGCGTCGTCCCAGCCGTTCACGAGGAGGAACTGCGCCGAGAGGGCCTCGGAGAACGCGTAGCCGGCCCTCAGCCCCGTGTGGGTCGTCGGCTCGGAGAGGGTGAACTGCAGCGAGCGCGTTGCGCTGTCGTTCCACTCCTCGAACCCGTCGACGGCCTCGAAGCCGGCCGGCGTCAGGAACTTGCCGACGTCGAGCGTCAGGCCACGCCCGACCGGCGCGACCCAGGTGACGAACGCCTGGAGGAGGTCGAAGTCCCCCGCCTCCCCGGTCTCCTCGTCGCGGAAGAGGCCTTCGGCCGCGGTGACGCCCGGGACGGAGGAGCCCGCGAGGGCGTCGAGGCGGAAACCCGTCTCCCCGGGCTTCCCGGCCTCCTTCCGGACGACGAGGGAGGCGACGTCGAGGGTGATCGAGCCGTTCTCCGTGTCGAAGGCCCTCAGCTCGTTCGCGCCGGAGACGGGGTCGTTGAAGTTCCGGCCCCAGCTCGCCGAGACGAAGCCGTTCACTTCGATCGTCTCGAACCACTTCGGCGCGGACCCGGAGGCGGGCGAATCTCCAGGCTCCCCGGGGACCTGCGCGGCCGCGGACGCCGCCGGGAACAGGGCCGCGAGAGCCGCCGCGGACACCCGGGACCAGCGGGGAGTGCGCCTTGACGACGGCATGGGCCTCCTTCGATCCGAACCGCTGGAGAGAACCCGGACCCCGCCGGGAGCACCGTCTACCGTACTCCATTCCGGCCCTCGCGCCCGCGGCCGCCGGGTCCTTCGACGGGTACGATGCCCCCGACCCGGCCGCTTCAGCGGCGCGAGGGGGAGGTGTGATGAGAGCCCTCACCTACGAGAGGCACGTCGACCCGCGCGACGGCGTCGTGAAGAAGGTCTTCGACCCTCGTCCCGGCCCCGGGCAGATCCTCGTCCGGGTCGTGGCGGCCGGCCTCAACCCCGCCGACGTGAAGATCGTCGAGGGAAAGGCCCCGTTCTTCTTCTTCCCGAAGAGGCCGTTCGTGCCCGGATGCGAAGCGGCCGGCGTCGTCGAGGCGATGGACGCGCGGGTCTCCGGGTTCCGCGCCGGCGACGAGGTCGTCGTCTCGACGGGGTTCGGCGGCGCCCTCGCGGAGAAGGCCGCCGTCTCGGCCCTCCTCGCAGTGAAGAAGCCGGCGAGCCTGACGTTCGAGGAGGCGGCGGCGATCCCCGCGGCCGGCCAGTCCGCGCTCCAGGCGCTCCGCGACGTCGCCCGCCTCCGGGACGGCCAGCGGCTCCTCGTGAACGGGGCCGGGGGCGGCATCGGGACGTTCGCCGTGCAGATCGGGAAGCTCCTCGGCGCAAACGTGACGGCCGTCGCGAGCGCCGGCAAGCACGAGATGCTCGCGGGCCTCGGGGCCGACGCTCTCGTCGACTACCGGAAGACCGACTTCGCGAAGGCCCGCGAGGAGTGGGACGTCGTCTTCGACGTCGTCCCGAACCGCACCTTCGGCCGGTGCGCGCCGGTCCTGGCCCGGGAGGGGGTCTACGTCACGACGCTCCCGGGAGCGGGACCGTTCCTCGCCTCGCTCGGCGCCTCCTTCCGCGCGCCGTTCGGCTTCCGGAAGAGGTGCCGGTGGCTGATCCTGCGCCCCCGGTACGAGGACCTCGCCTGGCTCTTCGAGAGGGCCGGCGAGGGGAAGCTCAGGCCCGTGATCGGAAAGGTCGCCCCTCTCGACCAGGCCGCCTGGGCCCTCTCGGACCTCTCGGCGGGACACGTGACCGGGAAGACCGTCGTCCGGGTCGCCTGACCGGCCTCGCCGGCCCGCCGAGCGGCGGGTGCTACATTCCGCCCCCGCCGTCCGGCCCCGCGGCCCGCGGCGAAACAAGCCATGACCGACCCGCACGACGCCCTCGCCGCCGAGATCGCCCGCCGCCGGACCTTCGCGATCATCAGCCACCCCGACGCCGGCAAGACGACGCTGACGGAGAAGCTCCTCCTCTACGGCGGCGCCATCCACCTCGCGGGGTCGGTGAAGTCGCGCAAGGCGGCCCGCCATGCCACGAGCGACTGGATGGAGGTGGAGAAGGAGCGCGGCATCTCCATCACGACGAGCGTCATGCAGTTCACGTACGCGGGGCGACACGTGAACCTCCTCGACACACCCGGCCACAACGACTTCAGCGAGGACACCTACCGGACCCTCGCCGCCGCCGACAGCGCCGTCATGCTCATCGACGCCGCCAAGGGGGTCGAGCCGCAGACCGTGAAGCTCTTCAAGGTCTGCCGCCTCAGGAAGATCCCGATCGTCACGTTCATCAACAAGCTCGACCGCGCCGGGCGCGACCCGTTCGACCTGATGGACGAGGTCGAGAAGGTCCTCGGCATCCCGTGCTCTCCCGTCTCCTGGCCCATCGGCTCGGGGACCGACTTCCAGGGCGTCTACGACCGCTGGGGCGGCCAGCTCCTGCGCTACGAACGGGGCGACGGGAAGGGGGGGAAGCTCGCCGCCGAGACCCTGGACCTCCACGATCCCGCCCTCGCGGGCGAGCTCGGCGCCGAGGCCCACGCCCGGCTCGCCGAGGACCTCGCGATGCTCGACGCGGCCGGCATGCCGTTCGACCCGCAGCTCTTCCTCGCGGGCGAGCTGACACCCGTCTTCTTCGGGAGCGCCCTGAACGACTTCGGCGTCGAACCGTTCCTCGCCCGCTTCCTCGAGCTGGCGCCCGGCCCCGCCCCGCGCGACTCTTCCACCGGCCCCGTCGAGCCCTCGCGCCCCGCGTTCTCCGGCTTCGTCTTCAAGATCCAGGCGAACATGGACCCGGCCCACCGGGATCGCGTCGCCTTCGTCCGCGTCTGCTCGGGCAGGTTCACGCGCGGCATGGAGGTGAAGAACGCGCGCACCGGCCGGCCGCTGAAGCTGAACAAGCCCCTCCAGTTCCTCGCGCAGGAGCGGACGCTCGTCGACGAGGCCTGGGCGGGCGACGTCCTCGGCCTCTGGGACTCCGGCTCCCTCCGGATCGGCGACACGATCCACGAGGGCCCCGCCGTCGAGTACGCCGGGATCCCCCGCTTCTCCCCCGAGCTCTTCTCGCGCGTCGTCCTCCTCGACCCGCTGAAGAGGAAGCAGCTCAAGAAGGGGCTCGACCAGCTCTCGGAGGAAGGGGCCGTCCAGGTCTTCTACGACCCGGTCCGGCTGGAGCGCGACCCGATCCTCGGAGCCGTCGGCGCGCTCCAGTTCGAGGTGATCCAGCACCGGCTGCGCGCCGAGTACGGCGCCGAGGTCTCGTTCGTCCGCCTCCCGCACCAGATCGCGAGGTGGATCGAGACGGAGGGCTTCGTCCCGCGGGACTTCGACGACCCCGGCCACACCGAGCTCCTCGCCGACGGCGAGGGGCGCCCCCTCGTCCTCTTCGAGAGCGAGTGGCACTTCGAGAGGGCGAAGAGGACGAACCCGAAGCTCTCGTTCGCCGCGGCCGTCCAGCCGGCGCGCGCGAGGTAGGGCGCTCCCCGTTCGTCTTCTGACCCGTGCGCGCCGCCCGGCGTCAGCCGGGCCGGCGCCGGGCGAGCCGGCCCGCCACCTCGACCAGTCGCTCGAGGGAGACCGGCTTGGCGAGGTACTCGTCGACGCCCGCCTCCCGGCAGCGTTCCCGGTCGCCGGGCATGACGAGCGCGGTGAGCGCGAGGACCGGCGTCGCCCGGAGCGACGGCGTCTCCCGGAGCCGGCGGGTCGCCTCGAGCCCGTCCATCCCGGGCATCTGGACGTCCATCAGGACGAGGTCCGGGTCGAACGCCTCCGCCTTCTCGAGCGCCTCGGCACCGTTCCGGGCGACCTCCACCTCGAAGCCACGGGCGCCCAGGGCCTCCTCGAAGAGGGACCTTTGCGTGTCGTTGTCCTCCACGAGGAGAACCCTCGTTCCCGCCGCGAGCGCCTCGCTCCGGGGCAGGGGCTGGGCCGCGAGCAGGCCGGGCCTCCGGCCGCCGGGAGAGGTCGCGTCCGCGTCGCGGCGCACCCAGGGGAGGATCACGGTGAAACGGCTCCCGCGACCCGGCTCGCTTTCGAGGTCGACGCGGCCTCCGTGGAGCGCCACGAGCCGGTCCACGAGGACGAGCCCGAGCCCGCTGCCCTCGTGCTCGCGGGCGAGGCGGGCGTCGAGCTGGACGAACGCGCGGAAGAGCCGCGACCGGGCCCCTTCCGGGATGCCCGGCCCGTTGTCCCGGACCGCGATCCGCACCTCGCCGCGCACTTCGTCGGCCTCGGCCGCGACGTCGATCGCCCCGCCCGGGGGGGTGAACTTCACGGCGTTGCCGAGGAGGTTCACGAGGACCTGCTTCAGCCTCCGCTCGTCGGCGCGGAAGAGGGTCCGGGTGGCCGGCGCCTCGAGCGAGAGGGCGTGCCGCTTCTGGACGGCGGAGGGGGTGACGAGCGAGAGGGCGGCCTCGCAGACGCCGCGCAGGTCCACCCAGCCGAGCGCAAGCTCGAGGCGGCCCGCCCCGATCTTCGAGACGTCGAGGATGTCGGCGATGAGGGCGAGGAGGTGCCGGCCGCTCTCCTGGATCATCCCGACGGCGCGGGCCTGGGGCTCGGCCAGGGGACCGCGCCCTCCCGCCAGGAGCAGGTCGGAGAGGCCGAGGATCGCGGTCAGCGGCGTCCTCAGCTCGTGGCTCATGCTCGCGAGGAAACCGTCCTTCAGGCGGGAGGCCTGAGCGAGCTCCTCGTTCGCCCGGGACAGCTCGGCGGTCCGCTCCGCGACGCGCTCGGCGAGGACGCTCCGCTCGCGGGAGACCGCCTCCGCAGCGGCCTTCGCCTCGGTCACGTCGTGCAGGAAGCAGACGAGACGCCCCCCCTCGGCCTCGAGGTGGCTCAGGCTCACCTCGACGTCGACGGTCGTGCCGTCGGCCATCCTCACGCGCGTCTCGAACCGGGCGCTCCCCTCGGCGATCGTCTTGGCGATGCGGGCCTCGATGCGTCCCGGGGGCGCGCCGACGACGAGGTCGCGAATGCGGAGGCCTTCGACCTCTTGCCGCGGAAGCCCGAGCATCCTGCAGGTGGCGTCGTTGACCTCGAGGACCCGGCCTTCGACGTCGAAGAGAAGAAACGGCGAGAGGGTGGTCGCGAGGATGGCCCGCGTCTTCGCCTCGGTCCGGCGGAAGGCCTTCTCGGCCTCGATGCGCGACGTGATGTCCACGATCGAGGCGAGCCAGCCGATCGGTTCGCCCCCGACCACGAGGGGCGCCGTGGTCAGGTGGGTGGTCAGGCGCCTCCCGTCCTTGTGCCGGAGCCGCAATTCGTGGCCGCGCGCGCGCGACTCCCCGGAGATGACGTCCTGGTAGATCGCCGAAATGGCCTCGATGTCCTCGGGGGGCCAGTACGAGAAGGGAGGGGTCTGGCCGAGAAGCTCCTCCTCGCTCCAGCCGACCATCTGGCAGAGCGCCGGGTTCACGAAGACCTGCCGGTTGCCCGTGTCGACGGCCGCGAGCCCCGTTCCGAGGCACGTCGCCAGCGCCTCGCGGAAGGCGAGCTGGGCGCGAAGCTGAGCCTCGACTCCCTTGCTGGCCGTGACGTCGGTCGAGTGGAGGACGGCGAACCGGACGGTCCCGTCGTCGTCCTTCACCGGCTCCATCCGGTTCGCGAGGAGCCGGCCGTCGCGCTCGTCCTCGAACGTCTTCCCCTGCCCCGTCCGGAAGACCTCGTCGGCCACGAGCAGGCGATGCGCGAGGAGCTCCGGCGGGACCCGATCCGAGAAGTCCACCGCGAGCCGCCCGGCCACGCCTTCCGGCGTCGTCCCGAACCGGCGCGCCATCTGGTCGTTCGCGACGACGACGCGGTGCGACCGGTCGAGGACGAGGGCGGCCCCCGGCGCGGCCTCGAGCAGGGCCCTGAGGAGCGCCGCCGTCGCGCCCGGGCTCCGGTCGTCCGAGGCGGGCAACCCGCCGGGGCCCGTTGCGGCGTCCGGCGATGCGGAGCGCTCGCGCGCTTCAGGCCGCTCGCTCATGGTTCGAGCCGATTATCGACCCTGTTCTGGGTTCCGGCATCGAAAACGGAAACCGGCCGGCACAACCGACGTATGTCTCGTCGGAGGCACGCCATGAAAGGTCCGAAAGTCCGTGTCGAGGAGTTCGAGGTCACCGGGGAGAAGCTCCTCGCGACGGTGAAGGAGCTCGTCCACCAGGGGAACGTGAGGCGCATCGTCATCCGGAACGCGAAGGGCGTGACGCTCCTCGAGATCCCGCTCGTCCTGGGGCTCGCCGGGGCGGTCTTCGTTCCGGTCTGGGCCGCGATCGGGGCGCTGGCCGCGCTCCTCGCGAAGTTCACGCTCGCCGTCGAGCGGGTCCAGGACGCGCCCGCGTCCGCGGGCGGGGACGACGAGCCGGCGGAGACGCCAACGCCGAAGACCGCGCGAAAGGCCCCCCGCGGCAGGGCCTCTTCCAGGGGCTGAGGGACACCGCCGGAGGCGGCCTTCGTCCCCCGCCTGTCAGCGGGTCGCGCCCGGCAGGTAGAGCGAACGGGCCTTGAGGATCTGGTGGTCGAGCCCGGCCGCCTTGTCGAGAAGCGCGAGGAGAGGCGGCAGCTTCGAGGGGAAGCGCCAGAGGTCGTCCCGCCCCCCGGCATCGGCGAACTCCTGCGCCCACCCGGCCCACCAGGGCACGGGCCGCGCCGCGATCGGCTCGACCACCAGGACACGCGCGCCCCTGCGGGACGCCTCGAGGAGCCGGGGAAGGAGAGCCTCCCGCGCCGACCTCTCGAGCTCGTTGACGACCCAGCCGAGGACGACGCCGCTGCCGGCGCCCGGGAGCCTCTCGCGAAGGAGGTCTCCCGCCGCCGCCCGGCCGCGCAGGCCGAGGGCCGACCAGCCAGCCTTCGCCTCGGCGGCCGCCCAGCCGCTGCGCTCGATACCCTGGACCTCGGCTCCGCCGGCGGCCAGCGCCCAGGCGGCGCCCGCCGCGCCCGTCCCGCAGCCGAGGTCGACGACCCTCGCGAGGGGAGGCTCGGACGCCCCGAGCGCCGACACGATCTCCCTTACGACGAGGAAGTGGAGAGGCCCGAAGAAGAGGGCGAACGCGGCCCGCTTCCCCGCCCCGTCGAAGGCGGCGCCCGCCCCGATCCGGCCCCGGCGCTCGACGTAGAGCGAGGAGAGCGCCTGCAGCCCCCTCCTCACCTCGGGGAAGGCGAGCTCGGCGAGGTGCCGTCTCTCGAGGTCGGCGACCCAGCGCTCGAACGGCGAATCGGTCATCCGCGGGTTTCCGCGCGGCCTCGCGCTCAGCGCGAGGCCGCCGGCGCAGGGGCGACCTCCGGCGACGCCTTCGCGACGGCGGCCGCCGCCGCCGATACGGCCCGGAGCGCCCGGGCGGCCGCGGCGTCGGAGAGGGCGCGGACGGCCGCCGCCGGGGGGGGCTCCTTCCGCCACGCCGTCCGGGCCTCGCCGACCTCGCGGAAGGTCTCGTCCTCGGCCGCGAGGATCGGCGGGAGAGCGCCCGTCCGGACATCCTCGAACGCGTGCCGGTCCATGTATCTCTTCTTCTCGCCCCGCGTGTCGGGGTAGAGGCGCCCACGGATCTCGAGGGTCCCCCTCGCGAGCGGCGCGGCCCCGGCGCCGGCCGCGAGCTCCTCGGGGACTCCGCCCGCCGCGGGGAAGACGGGGACCGCCGCGCCCGCGAGGGGAAGGCTCGGGACGACCCACATCGCCGCGGCCTCGGGCCCCTCGCCCGGCGCGGGCGCCTCGAGGATGACGGCGGAGACGGTGTCGAGCCGGCAGACACTGTCGGCCGTGTAGACGAGAGGCGCGCCCTTCTCCTCGCCCGTCTGGCCGATCCCGGAGTTCGCGACGTCGCGGGCGGCCCGGAGGACCGTCTTCACGTCCAGGCCGCCGGCGGCCGCGGACGGCCCGAGGAGCTCGATCCCGCGCGCCTCGCGCAGGAACCCGCTCCCCGCGTCCGTTCCCCCGGTCCGGCTGTAGTTGGACCGGACCGTGAGCCCCTTCGCGCCGTCGCTCGCGCCCGCGGCGTCGATCCTCACGTACCCCTTCGTCGACGTCTCGAACGTCGCCGCGCCCCCCTTTGCGTCGATGACGCCGAAGTTGGCCGAGACGTCGCGCCCGCCCGCGTTCGAGAGCGCCAGGAGCGCCTCGAAGTCATCCACCGTCGCGCAGCTCTGGAGGGCGAGCTTCATGAGCGTCCCCTCGCCCACGGTGTCGCCCCCCTCGAGGTTGTACGAGGCGGAGTTCATGATGCCGAAGCCCGCCGCGTTGATCCCGGCCCAGACCTGCAGCCCGGCGGCGTCGCCCCGGTTCACGAGCCCGACGTAGGCGTACTTCCCGTCGGCGAGGTAGACGACCTGGTTGTCGCTTCCGCTCGCGTCGCGGTTCTTCCAGAGCATCGCCCGCCCGCTCTTCGACGCCGCCGGCGAGACGACGGCCGTCGTGCAGGAGACCGCGGCCGGAGCCCAGGAGACGGCTGCGAAGAGGACGGCCGCGACGAGGGCGGCGGGCAACGGGCGGTTCGGGGTCATGCGATCCTCCACGACCGGGCATCCTAGCAGGGGGGGTCTGGTCTTCACTCTACGTTCTGCGCGGCCGCGCAGGACGTAGAGTGAAGACCAGACCCCGTCCCGCCTTTGACACGGGGTGCCCTTGGTTGGGACACTTGGGGGTTGACCCCCTGCCCCCGGCATCCGGTCGAGGCAGGGTTCCGTATCAACAGCGGCCGCGGAGGAGCCCGGGATCGGCGCCCACCGGCCAAGGAGCAGCATGAGCACCGTCCTGGAATCGAAGGTCGCAAGCCCCGCCGTCGCCCGCCCGCCGTTCAAGGTGGCGGACCTCTCGCTCGCCGAGGCCGGCCGCAAGGAGATCCGCCTCGCCGAGCAGGAAATGCCCGGCCTGATGGCCCTCAGGGCCCGCTACCGCGGCGAGAAGCCTCTCGCCGGCGAGCGCGTCATGGGGAGCCTCCACATGACCGTCCAGACGGCGGTCCTCATCGAGACCCTCGCCGAGCTCGGCGCCGACGTCCGGTGGGTCTCCTGCAACATCTTCTCGACCCAGGACCACGCGGCCGCGGCCGTCGTCGTCGGCCGGCCCGAGACCGGCGGGACCCCGGAAGCCCCGAAGGGGACGCCCGTCTTCGCCTGGAAGGGGGAGACGCTCGAGGAGTACTGGTGGTGCACCCGCGAGGCGATCGAGTGGCCCGACGGGAGCGGCCCGACGCTCATCGTCGACGACGGCGGCGACGCGACCCTCCTCGTCCACAAGGGGCTCGAGTTCGAGCAGGCGGGGAAGGTCCCCGCCTTCGACGCGAAGAACGACCCCGAGGAGTGGGGCGTCATCCTCGACCTGGTCCGCGCGGAGCTCGCGAAGGACGGGAAGCTCTTCTCGCGAATCGCCGGCAAGATCCGCGGCGTCTCCGAGGAGACGACGACGGGCGTCCACCGCCTCTACCAGATGGAGAAGGACGGCTCGCTCCTCTTCCCCGCCATCAACGTGAACGACTCCGTCACGAAGTCGAAGTTCGACAACGTCTACGGCTGCCGCCACTCCGTCGTGGACGGCCTGAACCGCGCGACGGACGTCATGCTCGGCGGCAAGGTCGCCGTCGTCCTCGGCTTCGGCGAGGTGGGCAAGGGATGCGCCGAGGCGCTGCGCGGCCAGGGCTGCCGCGTCGTCGTCACCGAGATCGACCCGATCTGCGCCCTCCAGGCCGCGATGCAGGGCTACGAGGTGAAGACGCTCGAGGACGTCGTCGCGACGGCCGACATCTTCATCACCGCAACCGGGAACCTCGACGTCATCACCGCCGACCACATGGCCCGGATGAAGGACAAAGCCATCGTCGGGAACATCGGTCACTTCGACAACGAGATCGACATGGCCGGCCTGAAGAAGGTCCCCGGCATCGAGCGGGTCAACATCAAGCCGCAGTACGACGAGTTCCGGTTCGCCGACGGGCACTCCGTCATGATCCTCGCCGAGGGGCGCCTCATGAACCTCGGCTGCGCGACCGGCCACCCGAGCTTCGTCATGTCGTCCTCGTTCACGAACCAGGTCATGGCGCAGATCGCCCTCGCGAGGAACCAGGGCGAGTACGGGAGGAAGGTCTACGTCCTCCCGAAGAAGCTCGACGAGGAGGTCGCCCGCCTCCACCTCGGCCACCTCGGGGTGAAGCTGACCGAGCTCACCCCGAAGCAGGCCGCCTACCTGGGCGTCCCGGCCGAGGGGCCGTACAAGCCGGACCACTATCGCTACTGAACCGGGCCGATCGCCCGATACTTACGGAACGGCCCGGGGCTCCCCCGGGCCTTTTCGTGTCTGCTTCGTTTCCGATGCGTCTCCTGCCGGCCCCTTCCCCGGCCCGGCCCGGACGCCCCTCGTTCCCGCCGACCCGCCCGAGGAGTATCGTTCGTTCGAGCTTCCCCGGAGGAACCGGCCCGAGCGCCCCGCACCCCGGGACGAGGAGGTTGTGCCATGACCGACCGTGCGTTTCCCGCGGGCCACCTGCTCTGCTTCCCCGTCAAGCCCGCCGGCGGGGAGGTCTCCTTCGAGAACGGCTTCCACTACGCCCGCGGCGCCTACGAGCACCACGCCATCGACATCCGCGGGACGACGGGGATGCTCGTCGTCGCGCCCCGGGCCGGCCAAGTCGTCCACTCCTGGAGGTACCGGGGAGAGACGAGGCCGGGCTCGGGGTACGGCGCGACGTCGGGGCACTACGTCCTCTACGTCGACGACCTCGGCTACTTCCACTTCTTCTCGCACCTCGACCAGCCCCCGCGCGTCGCGCCGGATGCCACGGTCATCGCCGGGCAGATCCTGGGGTTCCTCGGCGCCACCGGGAACGCCCACGGCGTCCCGCACCTCCACTACCAGGTCCACGCGCCGCTCCGGGGGCGACGCGCCTCCGAGTACGAGACGCGCGAGTTCCTGACGAGCGGCGGCGACGCCGTGAACCCCTACGCCGAGCTCGGTCGCCTCGCGTCGGACCTCGGCGCGACACGCAACGCCGGCGGGCGGTACACGATCCCGGCCGCGTCCCCGCCGGGGGCCCAGGCTCCGGCCGCACCGGGCGCCCCCGCCCCGCCGCGATAGGCGGTCCCGCCGGACTCCAGGAGCGAAGCCCGGTCGCCCGTCAGCGGCGCGTCCGGAAGACGATCCGCCCGCCCGCCGGTGCCGTGGCCGGAGCAGCCGCGGAGAGGCGCGAGAGGTGGGCTGCGAGCGCCTCCACGTCGAGCGGCTCGCCCTCACCCGCCGCGAAGCGGCGCCCCGCGGCGATCTCGGCATGCCCGTCGCCTCCCGAGGCGAGGTGGCTCGAGACGGCCACGCGGTAGAGGTCATCGGCGCGGAGAGGGGATCCGCCCACGCGCACCTCGAGGACCCTCTCCCCGGCGGGGGCTGCGAGGTCCACCACGACGGCCAGGCCGGAGACCTGGAGAAGGCTCCCCGTCCTCCGTCCGACCGAGGCCAGGCCCTTCTCGAGAGCCGCCCCGACGGCCGAGCCCGTCATCTCGACGACGACGACACGGTTCCCGAACGGCAGGACGGACATCGCGTTCCGACGCGTGAGCGGTCCGGACGGGAGAGGGGCACGCAGGCTCGACCCGGAGACGAGCGCGACCTCGGCCCCCGTGGCCTCACGGAAGGCGTCGGCCACGAGGCTGCCGAGCGGCGTCTCGCGTTCCCTGCTGCCGGCGTCGTCGAGCGGCTCGGCGAGAACGCCGATCGGGGCGGCGAGCCGCTCGGAGAGGAGCCCCGTCCACTTCGCCTCCTCTCGGGCCAGGTCCGGGTCGGGTGCGACGGAGGCGTCGACCGGCCAGGTGGCGACGCTCGCGGCCACGCGCCCGCCCTTCCTCTCGAGAACGAGCTCGACGACCGACCCGAGGTTCCCGCACGGCGCGGCGACCGGGCGCCCACCGACCCACCGGACGACGGAGACCGTCTCCGACTCCTCCTCGGTCAGGATCGCGTCGATGCCGGGCACCTCGAGGAGGAGCCGGCGGTTCGCCTCGAAGCCGGCCTGCGTCAGGGCGACGATCGCCCCGGCTCCCTCTCGGCGAAGAGCGTGGGCCTCGCGGGCCGCCGCCGCGACGAGGTCCGCCTGGAAGACGGTCCCTTCCTGCGTCGTCGTCCCGAAGTCGTCGGTGAGGCCCAGGAACCCGACGGAGAGCCCGCCGACCCGTACGACCTTCCGTGTCGGGAGGGAGGCAAACGGCCGCCCGTCGCGATCGACGAGGTTCGAAGTGATCCACGGGAAGGCCGACCGGTCGACGAGGGCCTTCGCGTGCGCGGCGCCGAAGTCGAAGTCGTGCTGGCCGAAGGTCGCGAGGCCGGCGCCGGCGCGGCCGAGGGCTTCGACCATCGGCTCCCCGCGGAAGACGCCGCCGAAGAGCGTCCCTCCCGCCAGGTCGCCGCCGAAGACGAGGAGCGCGCCTGGGTCCGAAGCCTTCCTCGCGTCGACGACGGACTTCAGCCGCGCCACCCCGCCGCGGTCCCCGTGCCGGTCCACGACGGGCGCGATCTCGTGGGCATCGGTGACGTAGAGGACCGTCGCCCGGGGCGCTCGGCCGCACCCCGCGAGGACGAGGGAGAGCACGAGGAGCGGGGAGGCGCGAACGGCGGTCACCCGGCGCAATTCTCTCCGAAGGCGGGAGGCCCGGCCTGCGGGCGGCGACGGGAGATCCCGCCGCCGCCCGTACCGAAGGCCGGCGGCTCAGCCCTTCCTCGGCCAGTACTCCGTCTCGACGTCCCCGTTCACGACCGTCGTCCCCGCCTCGCCGCGAAGCATCCGCGCCGTGTCCTCGAGGGCGCCGATGCAGGCGGCGTGGCCGGTCGCCTCCGCGAACTCGCACGCGGCCTGGACCTTCGGCCCCATCGACCCGGCCGGGAAGGAGTACTTCCGAAGCTCGGCGACCGAGACCGTCTTCAGCGCCCGCGCCTCGGGGGTCCCCCAGCCGACGTAGACGGCGTCGGCGTCCGTCGCCATGACGAACGCGTCGGCGCCGACCTCGCGCGCCAGGAGCGAGGAGGCGAGGTCCTTGTCGATGACGGCCTCTATTCCACAGAGCTTGCGGTCGGGGCCGTACATCGTGGGAATCCCCCCGCCGCCCGCGAAGATGACGACGGCGCCCTTCTCGAGAAGCCACCTCACCGGCCGGATCTCGAAGATCCGCTTCGGCCGCGGCGAGGGGACGACGCGGCGGAAGCCGTCTCCGTCGGCCTTGAAGACCCACCCCTTGTCGGCCGCCATCCGGTCGGCGTCTTCCTTCGTGTAGACCGGGCCGATCGGCTTCGTCGGGTTCCGGAAGGCCGGGTCGGCCGGGTCGACCTCGGTCATCGAGAGGATCGTGGCGAAGGGGCGCTCGAACGGGAGGAGGTTCCCCATCTCCTGCTCGATGACGTAGCCGATCATCCCCTCCGTCTGGGCGCCGAGGACGTCGAGCGGGTAGGGCTCGACGTGGGCGTAGGCCGACTGCTGGAGGGCGAGGAGCCCCACCTGCGGGCCGTTCCCGTGCGAGATGACGATCTCGTTGTCGTTCGCGACGGGCGCGAGCGCCTCGCAGGCCCTCTTCACGTTGGCCCGCTGGTTCTCGGCCGTCATCGGCTCCCCTCGCTTCAGGAGGGCATTTCCGCCCAGGGCGACGACGACGCGCATCCTTCCCCCTAGCCCGCGAGCGTCGCGACGAGGACGGCCTTGATCGTGTGGAGGCGGTTCTCGGCCTGGTCGAAGACGACGGACGCCGGCGACTCGAAGACGTCGTCGGTGGCCTCCATCGCGTCGATCCCGAACTTCCGGAAGATGTCCTCCCCGATCTTCGTGTCGCGGTTGTGGAACGACGGGAGGCAGTGAAGGAACTTCGCCTTCGGGTTCCCCGTCGCGGCCATGAGCGCCGCGTTCACCTGGTAAGGCAGGAGGAGCTTGATCCGCTCGGCCCAGACCGAATCCGGCTCGCCCATCGAGACCCAGACGTCCGTGTGAACGAAGTCGACGCCGGCGACGGCCGCCTTCGGGTCCTCGGTGAGGGTCACCTTCCCGCCGGAGGCCGCGGCCAGCTCGTTCGCCTTCGCGACGAGCTCGTCGACGGGCCAGAGGTGCTTCGGCGCGCCGAGGCGGACGTCCATCCCCATGAGCGCGCCGCCGAGCATGAGCGTGTTTCCCATGTTGTTCCGGGCGTCGCCGAGGTAGGCGTAGGAGACCTGCGAGAGCGGCTTGTCGCTGTGCTCGCGCATCGTGAGGAGGTCGGCCAGGATCTGCGTCGGGTGGAACTCGTCGGTGAGGCCGTTGTAGACCGGGACGCCGGCCCATTTCGCCAGCTCCTCGACGATCGCCTGGCCATAGCCGCGGTACTCGATGGCGTCGTACATCCGCCCGAGGACCCGGGCCGTGTCCTTCATAGTCTCCTTCTTCCCGATCTGCGAGCCGGAGGGGCCGAGGTAGGTCACGTTCGCGCCCTGGTCGTAGCAGGCGACCTCGAAGGCGCACCGGGTCCGGGTCGAGTCCTTCTCGAAGATCAGGGCGACGTTCTTCCCGCGGAGCCGCTGCGTCTCGACTCCCGCGTACTTGGCGCGCTTCAAGTCCCGCGCCAGGTCGAGGAGGTAGAGGATCTCCTTGGGGGAGAAGTCGTGGATCGTCAGGAAATGGCGGTTCTTCAGGTTGAACGGCATGGGCCCTCCGGCGACGGCTTCCCCCTGGCGGCGGCGGGACCGCTCCGGGCACCTCCCGCGAGGCTCCTTCCGGACGTCCGTCGAGCGCACGCCGCCCTTACCGGGGGCGAATTTCGGATTTTATTACGGATCGGCGTTTGACCACGACCCCCGACCGGAAATACGCTACCCGGTCATGAAGCGGGACCTTGCTTTCAAAGCCACGACGTTCCTCCTCGCCGGAGCCCTCGGCGGGGTTTTCCTTTCCCAGGCCGCCTGCAAGAAGACCGGACCCGACCTCAAGATCGGCGTCATCGCGGAGCTGAGCGGAGACATCCCCGCCGTCGGCGACTCCTGCAAGAAGGCCGCGGAGCTCGCCGTCGCCGAGATCAACGACGCCGGCGGCGTCACGGTCGCGGGGACCAAGCACAACCTGCGCCTCTTCATCGAGGACAGCCAGGGACAGGCCGAACCGGCCGCCGAGGCGGCCAGGCGCCTCATCGAGCAGGAGAAGGTCCTCGCCATCGTCGGGCCGAACGCGAGTCTCGGCGCCGTCCCGGCCGCGCGCGAAGCGGAGGCGGGAGAGACGCTCCTCGTCACGCCCTGGGGAACGGCCCCGCGGGTGACGGTGGACGACACCGGCGCTCCCCTGAAGTGGGTCTACCGCGCCTGCTTCACCGACACGTTCCAGGGGGCGGCGCTCGCGAAGTTCGCGACGGGCTACATCAAGGCGACGAAGATCGCCATCCTCTACAACGCCTCGTCCGAGGCCCCGAGGAGCCAGGCCGAGCTGATGAAGAAGGAGATCGAGGCCCGCGCGGGGCAGGTCGTCGCCTTCGAGAGCTACGCCGCCGGGGAGAAGGACCTGACCGCCCAGTGGACGAGGATCGCCGAGACGGCGCCCGACCTCGTCTTCCTCCCGAGCTACTACAGCGAGGTCCCCGAGCAGCTCCGGCAGGCTCGCGCCGCCGGCATCAAGGCGCCGTTTCTCGGAAGCGACACCTGGGGGAACCCGGAGCTCCTGAAGAGCGCCGCCGAGGTCGAGGGAGCGTTCTTCTGCGCCCACTACAACCCGGACGCCATGGAGGACAAGGTCGGGATCTTCCGCGCCGCGTTCGAGAAGCGGTACGCCAAGGAAGTGCCGGACGACGGAGCCGCGCTGACCTACGACACGATGCGGCTCCTCAAGCAGGCGCTCGAAACGGCCTCGGGAACCGACCGGGAAGCCGTCCGGGAGGCCTTCTCGAAGATCACGTCGTTCGACGGCGTCACCGGGAGGCTCGTGTTCAAGGGGGGCTCGCACGACCCCGTCAAGAGCGTGGTGCTGAAGCAGTTCAAGGGGGGGAAGGCGATCTTCGTGACCAATATCGACCCCGACTGAGGAGCGGCGCCCCCTTTGAAGTACACGACCCTCGGCAAAACCGGCCTCGTCGTCTCCCGGCTCGCGCTCGGCTGCATGAGCTACGGCGACCCCGGATGGCGTCCCTGGGTCCTTCCCCTCGAGGAGGCGCGCCCGTTCTTCCGGCGCGCCCTCGAGGCGGGCATCAACCTCTTCGACACGGCCGACATGTACTCGCTCGGCGTGAGCGAGGAGGTCACGGGCCGGCTCCTCCGGGAGATGGGCCGGCCCGAGGAGCTCGTCGTCGCCACGAAGGTCCACTTCCCGATGGGTCCCGGCCCCAACAGGTCCGGGCTGTCGCGAAAGCACGTCGTCCAGGCGTGCGAGGCGAGCCTCCGGCGGCTCGGGGTCGAGGCGATCGACCTCTACCAGGTCCACCGCTTCGACCCCGCCACGCCGCTCGAGGAGACGCTCGAGGCGCTCGGCCTCCTCGTGAGGCAGGGGAAGGTGAGGTACCTCGGCGCGAGCTCCGGCGAGGCCTGGCGCTTCCAGAAGGCCCTCGGCCTCTCGGACCTGAGAAGCCTGCCGCGATTCGTCTCGATGCAGAACCACTACAACCTCCTCTACCGGGAGGAGGAGCGCGAGATGCTCCCGCTCTGTGTCGAGGAGGGTGTCGGCGTCCTCCCCTGGTCGCCGCTCGCGAGGGGCCTCCTCGCCGGGACGCGCGCGCACCCGGGCGACCGGCAGGCGACGCCGCGCGCCGCCTCCGACGACTACGCGCGGCAGCTCTACGACCACCCCGCCGACGCCGACGTGATCGAGGCGACCCGGTCGGTCGCGGCCGCGCGGGGCGTGCCGATGGCCAGGGTGGCCCTCGCCTGGCTCCTTTCCCGCCCGGGCGTGACGGCGCCGATCGTCGGCGCCACGAAGCCCGCGCACCTCGACGAGGCGATCGCCGCGGTCGACGTACAGCTCTCGCCGGAGGAAATCGCCGCCCTGGAGGCTCCCTACCGGCCCCACGGCGTCCGCGGCTTCGCCGGCCCGGCCCCCTCCTCCGCCCGCTGACACCGGGCGCGGCCTATCATCCGGTCCGTCCCGGAGGAGGTCCGCATGAGAGTCTTCGTCACCGGAGCCACGGGTTTCATCGGTTCGGCGGTCGCCGCCGCCTTCGCCCGCAGCGGGCACGAGACCTTCGGCCTCGTCCGCTCCCCCGGCAAGGGCCGTCTCCTCGAGGCGGTCGAGGTCGTTCCGGTGCCCGGGACGATGGAAGAGCCCGACGCCTGGCGCCCGGTGGCCGACGGGTGCTCGGTCCTCGTCCACTGCGCCGTCGAGTATTCCGAGAGGTCCTGGGACCTTCACCGCTCCGCCCTGGGCGCCCTGCGCGACGCCGCCCGGGACCGCCTCGGGCGCGTCCTTCTCGCCACGAGCGGGGTCTGGGTCTACGGCGACACCGGGGAAGCCGCCGTCGACGAGTCCTCCGCCCTGGACCCGCCGACCTACGTGGCACCCCGTCCCGCCGTCGACGCGGCCGTCCTCTCGTGGAACGGCGGCGGCTTTCGGACCCTCGTCATCCGACCCGGGTGCGTCTACGGCGGCTCCGGGAGCCTCACCGCCCCCTGGTTCGAGTCCGCCGCCAGAGCCGGAGCCGCCCGGGTCGTCGGCGACGGCACGAACCGCTGGGCCATGGTCCACCGCGACGACCTGGCCGACCTCTACGTCAGGGCCGCGGAGTCCGGACTGGGCGGCGAGGTGCTCAACGCGACCGACCGGAGCCGCGCGACCGTCAACGAGTGCGCTGCGGCCGCCAGCCGCGCGGCGGGCGCAGACGGCCGGATAGAGCACGTGCCCGTGGAGCAGGCGGTCGCTTCGATGGGGCCGTTCGCCACCTGCCTCGCCCTCGACCAGCACGTCGACTCCCGCAAGGCCTGTCACCGACTGGGTTGGATTCCGCGGCACGGGGGGTTCGTCGACGCGGCCACGCGGCTGCACGCCGCGTGGAAGTCGGCCGCCGGGGAGGCCTCTTGAGCGCGCCGGCGCCCGGCTCGATCGGATGGCTCGACCTGACGGTGGAGGACGCCCCGCGCCTCAGGGACTTCTACTCGGCCGTCGCCGGCTGGAAGGCCGGCGAGGTCCCCATGGGAGACTACGCGGACTTCGTGATGTCCGACGGCGAAGGGGGCGAGCCGCGCGCCGGGATCTGCCACGCGAGAGGCACGAACGAAGGGCTCCCTCCGGTCTGGCTCGTCTACGTCGTCGTGGCCGACCTCGACGCCAGCCTCTCCTCGGCAACGGCCCTCGGAGGGGAGGTCCTCGTCGGGCCGAAGGCGACGGGGAGAGACCGCTACGCCGTCCTTCGGGACCCGGCCGGCGCCTCGTTCGCGCTCTGGCAGAAGGGGGCCTGATGCGGGCGTCGGCCCGGGAACGACGCGGCCGGGGGGCCGAGGCGATCCGGGAGTCCCGAGGGGCCGTACAATCCGCCGAACGGTAGTGAGTTGAGCGTCCTTCTCAGGCCACCCGAATTCGACCATTTCACCGTCTCCCGAGTCCTCGGAGAGGGCGGGATGGGCATCGTCTTCCTCGCGGAGGACCGCCGGACCCACCTGCCCGTCGCCGCCAAGGTGATGTCGCGGAGCCTGAGCGACCCCGAGCTCCAGGCCCGGTTCATGAAGGAGAACCAGATCCTGGCCTCCCTGAACCACCGGAACATCGTCCGGTGCTACGAGATCACGCGCTCGCGCGAGGGACTCCCGACGATCGTCATGGAGTACCTCAAGGGCGTCGACTTCGGCGCCTTCGAGGGGAGGGCATTCCCCGAGCTCCTGCCGCTCATGGTCCAGGCCGCGATGGGGCTCGCCTACCTGAAGGAACGGAACATCCTCCACCGGGACCTCTCGCCGAACAACATCCTCGTCACCCTGCAGGACGACCGGCGCCTGGTGAAAATCCTCGACTTCGGCGTTGCCAAGGTCCTGCAGGAAGGGAGCGGCGGCGAGCTCACGCAGACAGGGGAGTTCCTCGGCAAGCTCGCCTACGCCTCGCACGAGCTCCTCACGTTCGGGCACATCGACTTCCGAAGCGACATCTACTCGCTCGGGGTCATATTCTTCCGCCTCCTGACGAAACGGCGGCCGATCAACGTCCAGAACTCGAGGAACTACCTCGAGTGGGTGATGGCGCAGGAGAACCGCGCCCCGATCGACTTCTCCGTCCCCGAGGGGAACCCGCCGATCCCGGCCCCCCTGCAGGCGCTCGTCCTGAAGATGCTCGCCAAGAAGTCCGACGACCGGCCGCAGGGCTACGAGGAGATCATCGACGCCCTCGTCGCCGCGCAGGCCGAGGCGGAGAAGGCGGGCCTCGTCCCCGACCCCGACGCGGTCGCGAACCTCCCGTCCGTGGAACCGCCGAAGTCGGTCTCGGGCTCGGCGGGAGTGAAAGCCGGCGCCCAGACGCCCTCTCCTTCGGGAGGAAGCCCCGCAGGCTGGCTGCCCCCCTCGGGACTCCCGGAGGACGGCGCCTTCGCGTTCACCGAGGCCGAGACGAAGGCCCCCTCTTCGGCTTCGCACGTCAGCAAGGTCACTCTCGCCGCCGCGACCGCCGCTTCGTCGGCTCCGGTGGCCGGCGCGCCCGCGTCCCCTGCCCCGGGGAGCGCTCCCGCCTCCCAGGTTCCCGACTGGCTCGAGCAGGCCGGCTACGACGAGCAGATGCAGGGGTTGGGCGAGAGCAAGCAGGGAATCTCCCGATCGCCGGCCCACCCCGTTTTCGGCGGCGAGGTCCGTTCGCGGCCCGTCGCGAGGCGGGATACCGAGTCGATCAAGCGCAAGCAGCGCGAGGAGGCCGGCCGGAAGAGGAACGTCGTCCTGGTCACGCTTCTCGTCCTCTCCGTCCTCGGCGGCGGGGCGTGGGCCGGCTGGGAGTTCTACGTCAAGCCGAACCTCCCCGGGGCCTCTTCCGAGCCCGGCCCGTCGAAGCAGCCGCCGCCCGGGAGTGCGCAGAGCCGTCCGTCCGGGACAGGGGCCGAGGCTCCTCTCCCGACGGCGGTTCCCGAGCCTGCCCGCCCGCTCAGCCGTGCCGCCCGCCTCGGGCCAGAGGAGCGCCGGCTCGTTGACGAGAACGTCCGGGGCTTTCGCACGTCCTCCGACGCCACCGGCCTCAACGTCATCATCTACTTCAAGGAGCCCGTCAACGTCTCCGGGATCACCACTGCGAGGGTCGTCGCCGCCTCCGACGAAGGAGGACGAACCCTCCCGCGCCTCGCCAACTCCCAGGCGGAGCTCCGCCAGTCGCTCACGGACGACCCGACGGGTGCCATGAGGCTCCGGATCTTCGTCCGCGGAGAGGACGCCGCCAGCGCCTCGCTGGCGGTCCGGACGCTCGGCGTTCAGATCGGCCCCGCCACGATCCGCGCTCGCCACGACAGGACTCTCTTCTAGGGTTCCCCGGGGCGCCTGCCGGCGCGGCGCGATCGCGAGGCTCTACACTCCCTCCGAGGGACGTTCGCGACCGTGCCGCTCCGTCGAATCGAGATCGAGGGGTTCCGGGGAATCCGGCGCATGACGCTGGACCTCGACGAGACGACTGCCCTCATCGGCGAGAACTCCTGCGGAAAGACGAGCGTCCTCGACGCTCTCGAGCTCGCGCTCGCCCATCGCGCGACGCTTCCATCGTTCGGGCCGCTCGACTTCCACCTCCCGAGCGGCGCCGGGGCCGCTCCGGTTGGACGGATTTCTCTCCGTTTCACCTTCTTCGAGGAGCCGGGGCGCGCCGTCGTCGCCGAGGTCTCCGCGGCGCGGACTCCCGACGGCTCCCCCTCCCCCGCCGTCGCCCGCCTCCTCGACCGCGAGGGTCGCGAGCTTCACGGCGACGACGCGGGCGCGTTCGAGGCGTTCCGGAGGCGGCACCCGGTCCTGCGCGTCCGTTTCGGGCGGCCGGCGCGGACGCCTCACGCGGACCCTGCGGCGGCCGGGCCGGCGGCGGCGGAAACGGCGCCTCCGGCGGAGGCCGTCGAGGGCGAGGTGACGCGCAAGCTGCGCCGGACGGTGGAGACGGCCTACCGGAAGTTCTCCGGCTCCTGGCGTCCCCATCCCGACGAGCTTCGCGAGCCGATCGAGGCCGCTCGCGCCCTCGCCGAGCGCTGGGGCGAGCGGCTGCAGCTCCCCGCCCGCTCGGCCGGCCGCGCGACCGAGGTGCTCGCGCAGACGCCGGTCGTCCTCGGGGCGACCGACCCGCTCCGGGCCGAGGCCCGCGAGGGGAGCGGCATGCAGAGCCTCGCCCTCCTCATGCTCCTCGGCGCGGTCCTCGACGCGGAGAATGGCTCACCCGTCGAGAGCGGCGCCGAGCCGCTGGTCCTGATCGAGGAGGCCGAGGCGCACCTCCACCCCATCCTCGCGGCGCGCATCTTCCGCCTCATCGACCGCGTACCCGGACAGAAGATCCTGACGACGAACTCGGGGGACCTCCTCGCGTCCGTTCCGCTGCACGCGATCCGGAGACTCGTGAGAAGTCCCGCCGGAGTCGACGCCCACGCCGTTCCCGACGACGTCCTGAGCGTCGACGAGATGCGACGGGTCGGCTACCACATCCGGATCAACCGCGCGTCCTCCGTCTTCGCCCGCTGCTGGCTCCTCGTCGAGGGAGAGACCGAGTCGTGGCTCCTTCCCGAGGTCGCGCGGCTCCTGGGCTACGACCTGCCCGCCGAGGGGATTCGGTGCGTCGAGTTCGCCCAGTGCGGCATCGCGCCCCTCGTCAAGACGGCCCGCGGGCTCGGCATCGAGTGGCACCTCCTCGCCGACGGCGACGACGCGGGGCGTCACTACGTGAGGGCCGCCCGGTCGTTCCTCGCCGGAGAGCCCGACCGCGAGCGCGTGACGGGCTTCCGGGAGCGGGACGTCGAGCACCACCTCTGGGCCGCAGGCTACGCCCGGGTCTACGAGGCCGCCGCGAAGCGGGCGGGAGTCCTCCCGGCTCTCTTCGGCCGCCGGCGGATCCCCTCCGGCGCCGTCATCGCCCGCGCCCTCAAGGCCCACGGCAAGCCGCGGATGGCGCTCGAGGTCGCCGAGGCGATGTCCGCGCAAGGCTCTCCCGGCGTGCCGCGGCTCCTCGCCTCCGTCGTCGAGAAGGTGGTCCGGCTCGCGCGGTCCGGGAGCTGACCTCAGCCGAGGAGAGGGATCGCGTCGGTGAGCCGGGCGACGTGGAGGACCGGGCCGGCGACCGGCCGGCGGTGCGGGTTGTAGAGGACCGGGAACCACCCGGCGGCCTTGGCGCCGAGGACGTCCGTCTCGAAGTGGTCGCCGAGGTAGAGCTTGCGACGCCCGTTCCCGCCCCGGGTCCCGCCGGCCGCCAGGACGGCCGCGTCGAAGATCTCGCGCGCCGGCTTCATCGCCCCCACCTCCTCGGAGAGGACGACGTGCTTCACCCATCGCTCCAGCTCGAACCGGGCGATCTTGGCCCTCTGCAGCTCGCGGAAACCGTTGGAGAGGACCCCGACCTCGCCCAGCTCGGCCGCCGCCGCCAGGAGCTCCCCGGCCCCCTCGTTCAGCCGCCACGCCCGCCGGTACTCCTCGAGGTAGGCCTCGCCCACCCTCCCGGCCGCGCCGGCGTCGAGGCCGAAGGACGCGAGGGGATCGGCGAACCGCCTCCGGTGCAGCTCCTCGCGGCCGATCCCGCCTCGCCCGTACGCCGTCCAGAGGAGCGCGTTCGCCACACGGTAGGCGCCGAGCCAATCCTCGAAAGGCACCCCCCCGAAGAGGCCCGCGAACGCCCCGACCGTCCGGCGCTGGGCCCTCTCCTCTGCCCCACGGTGGTCGAGCAGGGTGTCGTCGAGGTCGAAGAACAGCAGGCTCGTCACCCCCCGATCCTCTCACAAACCCGCACCGTTTCCCCGAACTTGTGCCAGGCATGAAATCGTGTATTACTGGCCCTCGGCGGCCCGCTCCTCGCGGGTCAGGCCGTGAGCGCCCGCCGGAGCTCCTCGTAGCGCCGGGCCTCCTCGGGGTCGTCGGCGAGCCGGCGTTCGTAGCGGGCCACGTCGCGCGAGAGCGTCGACGGGTCTCGACGGAAGAGGCGGGCGGTCCTCGCCAGGGAGATCCGGCCGGCGTCGCGGCCGAGGAGGGCGCAGAGGCTCCGGACCCTCGAGAGGGAGCGGAGCCTCGATGGCCCGCAAAGATCGCCGGGCGCCAATCCCTCCCTCTCCGCGACGACCTGCGCGACCCTCTCCTCGGTGAGGGTCCGCCGAACGAGATCGGGCCTCCCCGCGGCCGACAGCGCCGCCCGGACGAAGTCGTCGCCCCCCACGACCGCGCCGAGCTGCGCTTCGCCCGGGTCGTAGCGGCCCGCGGCCGTCCCCGCCACGAACTCCTGGAAGAGCTTTCGCGCCTTGGGCCGGCCTCCGGCAAGAAGCGCGAGCACCTCGCCCGTCGCCAGCCACGCCGGGGCCGCGCCGAGGTAGGCCGAATGGCTCGACCAGGCGAACTCCTCGGGTCTTGTCGCGAGCCTCGCCTTGACCGGGTTGCGGTGGATGTAGCGGACCACCTCGAGAAGGTAGGCGTCCCGGTCGACGAGCAGCCCCTGGAATCGCCCCTGGAAGAGGTGGCCGGCGCGGTCGTAGCGACGGTTGAAGTACCTCGCGTAGCGCGAGTGCAACTCGTGCACGAAGCCGGAGACGGGCGCGGCTCCGGTCTGCAGCGCGAGGTGCACGTGGTTCGGCATCAGGCAGTAGGCGAAGACGCGGACGCCGTGCCTCTCGCAGGCCTCGGCCAGAAGCTCGAGGTACTTCTCGCGATCGGCGTCGTCGCGGAAGAGGGGGCGGCGCTCGTTGCCTCTCGCGATGACGTGCGTGACGGTGCCGGCGGCGTCGAGGCGGGGGGGGCGTGTCATGCCTGCACAATACACGATTTCACGCCTGGCACGGAACCGGGGCACCGGGCGGAACCGGGGTGGCACGAGATCGGGGACGGGACCGGGGCAGGTCAGGCGGGGGGGCGGCCGAACCAGGCCTGCAGGTCGGGCTTGAGCCAGGCGACGAGGAGGGGGATGGCGGCGGGCATCGTGCAGCAGCTCGTCAGGCCGAAGGCGATCAGGACGAGGTGCGCGACCCAGGCCCACGGCCGGCGCGGGAGGAAGAAGCCGGCGACGAAGAGGCCGAGAAGGACGAGCCCCATCGCGAGGAGGACGACGCCGTAGAGGAGGATCGTGAAGGGCTCGTCCTTCGGCGGCCAGCCGGCGATCTCCCGGCGGAAGAGGACGAGGAGGACGCCGCCGGAAATGCAGGCGAGGTAGATCGCCGCCATCGCGCCGAGGTAAAAGCGGTGCCAGCGGAGGACCGGGGGCTCGACGGCGGGGACGGCGAAGACGGGAGGCGGCGCCGGCGGGAGAGGCGGGGGCGGCGGGAGGAGAGGCGGGACGGGGGGCGGAACGTCCACGTCAGGCGAGGTCGACGCGGTCGAGGAACCCGACGACGACCGAGCGGACGGGCGCCGTCGCCACACCTACGACCTGGCGCGCGCCGTTCCCCTCGTCGAGGACGAGGACCGGGTCGCCGGGCCCGACCCCGACCGCGTCGATGGCGATGACGTAGTCGCCCGTCTCGGCGCCGTCGGCCCCCGTCCGCGCCACGACGAGCATCTTCTTCCCCTCGAAGAAGGGGTGGCGGATCGTCGCCGTGATCTCGCCGATGACACGACCCGTGATCACGCCTCCTCCTTTGCCGGGAGGTGGAGCGCGTCGACGATGCCGACGACGGCGTGGTCGACCGGGACGAACCAGGGCTCGAGGAGGAGCGCCGCCTCGCGGCCCCCCTCGTAGGCGACGAGCTCGCCCTCCCCCGCCATCCGGGTCGGGTCGGCGGCGACGAGGGTCTTCCCCTTCGGCGCGCCGTCCTTGCCGAGCGGCTGGAGGAGGAGCATCGGGACCCCCTCGAGGCCCGGCGTCACGACGCACGGGACGACACGGCCGATGACGCGCCCGAGGAGCACTACGAGGCCTCCTCTCCGCCGAGGTCGACGAAGCGGCTCGCGGCGAAGGCGGTCCCGAGCGCGGCCTCGCGCGCGAGGGCGTCGTGGGGGCGGGCGAGGATCCGGTACGAGAGGCCCGCCGCGGGCGGCAGGACCGAGGTCACGATCTCGACCGCCGCCTCGAGCTCGTGGAGGTCGCCGCGGAGGAGGGCGAGCCCCTTGCCGGCGAGGCCGGCGTCCGAGAGGCGTACCTCGACGAGGTCGACGAGCGTCCCCTTGAGCGCCCGCTCGCAGGCGAGGACGACCGACGAGGCCGTAGCGGTCTCGAGGATCAGGAGCGCGCCCGTCCCGTCCTCGCCCCGCCGTCCCTCGAGCGCGTCGAGCAGGCGCGGGTGGACGTCGGCGAGGTAGAGGTGGTCGAGCAGGTACCCCTCGGCGCGGGCGAGCCCCTCGGCGAGCGCCTCCTCGACGGAGGCGGGCGTCCCGCCGATCAGCGTCAGGTAGCGCCCGGCCGTCACCGTCCCCGAGCGGAAGAACGCGACAGGGGCCTTCTTCAGCATCGCGTCCGTCGCGTCGAGCCCCGCGGGGACCCGGGCGAAGTCGAGGACGGCGAGGGCGGCGGCGCGCTTCATGGGACGCTCAGGTAATCCGGAAGTTGTCGACGAGGACGCAGCGGCGCCAGCGCGAGAAGCTGCGCGGCGACGTGAGCCCCTCGCCCGTCGGGCTCGCGATCGTGAACGAGCAGAACCCCTCGCCGTCGAGGCCGAGGCCCGCCTGCGAGCGGCCGTTCTTGACGAAGATCGAGGCGTCGCACTCCTTCGCCATCCGCGAGAGGGCGTCGAGGTTCCGCGAGTGCATGACGAAGGTGTGCCGGTTGCGCCCCTCGACGGGGACCGCGAGGTCGATCGCCGCGTCGACGCTCGGGACGCGGCAGACCGGCATCACCGGCATCATCTGCTCGGTCCAGAGGAGCGGGTGGTCCGCGTCGACCTCGACGACGACCATCCGGACGGAATCGGGCGCCGAGATCCCCATCTTCCGGAGGATGACGTTCGCGTTCTTCCCGATGAGGTCCTTGTCGACCCAGGCGTGCTCTCTCGGCCCCGCCATCTTCGTGAAGATCGCCTTCTCGAGCTCCTTCAGGCGGTCCTTGCCGATCAGGACGGCGCCGGCGGCGACCATCGAACGGATCAGCTCGTCGGCCACCTTCGCCACGACGAGGACTTCCTTCTCGTCGACGCAGATGACGTTGTTGTCCGTCGAGCCGCCGAGGACGATGTCCCGCCCCGCCTTCGCGAGGTCGGCCGTCTCGTCGACGACGACCGGCGGGTTCCCCGGCCCGGCGCAGATGGCGCGCTTGCCGCTCGCCATCGCGGCCTTCACGACCGCCCCGCCCCCCGTGACGACGAGGAGGCGGATGCCCGGGTGCTTCATCACCTCCTGCGCCGACTCGAGCGACGGCGCGGAGACGCCCGTCACGACGTCGGGGGGACCGCCCGCGGAGACGACCGCCTTGTTGAGGAGGACGATCGTCCGGATGGAGCACTCCTTCGCGGACGGGTGGACCGAGAAGACGACGGCGTTCCCCGCCGCGAGCATCCCGATCGCGTTGCAGATGATCGTCGACGTGGGGTTCGTGGACGGCGTGAGCGCGCCGATGACGCCGAACGGCGCCGGCTCCATCAGCGTGAGGCCGTGGTCCCCCGTCACCGCGGAGGGATAGAGGTCCTCGAGGCCGGGCGTCCGCTCCGTCACGAGGGCGTTCTTGACGACCTTGTCCTCGTACCGCCCGAGCCCCGTCTCCTCCCACGCGGCCTTCGCGAGGGCGGCGCCGTTCTCGCGCATCGTGGCGCGGATCGCCTCGATCACCTTCGCGCGGACGCGGAGCGGGAGCGCCGCGAACCGAGGCTGGGCCTTCCGGGCCGCCTCGACGGCGGCGTTCACCGTCGGGTGGATCCCCATCGCCGGAGCGGCCGGTGCCGCCCCGCCGGCGGCCGCCGACGGGGCGGCCGAGGCGGGCGCTCCGTCGAGGTCCGAGACGATCCGGCGGGCGATCGCCTCGATTTCGGCGTCGGTCAGGCGCGCGGCCACGTCACTTCCTGTACTTCACGGCGCCGCCGACGTCCCAGGAGTCGACGATCGCCATGACGACGGCGTCGACGGGGCGCTTGTCGGTGGCGACGGTCTGCCGCGCCGAGCTTCCGGCCGCGATCAGGACGACCTCCCCCGGGCCGGCGCCGACGGCGTCGGCCGCGACGAGGACGGTCGTCCCGTCGCGCCCCTCCTCGTCCACCGGGCGGACGAGGAGGAGCTTCAGCCCCGAAAGGCTCTCCTCCTTGCGCGTCGCGACGACGCTCCCGACGACCTTCGCGAGCTGCATGGCGCTCTCCCGCGCCCCGGGGCGCTACTTCGCCTCGGCGGGCTTGCGGCCCAGCGGGAGGACGGCGTCGACGTTCGCGTGCGGGCGGGCGATGACGTGAACGGCGACCATCTCGCCGACGCGGCCGCCGGCGACCTGCGCCGCGTCGCACGCGGCCTTCACGGCCGCGACGTCGCCGCGGACGATGACGGTGACGTAGCCGCCGCCCGTCTTCTCGTAGGAGACCAGCTCCACCTTGGCGGCCTTCACGGCGGCGTCGGCGGCCTCGACGACCGCGGGGAAGGACCTCGTCTCGATCATCCCGAGGGCTTCGGTCATGGCTCTTTCCTCTCCTCGGATCGTCGCACGGCGCCGACCCGTCGCGTTACCGCGTTCGGTTTCGTACCGGCCGCTACTCGCCGCGGCCCTTCTTCGGCACCCGGCCGGAGATCGTCTTCAGCGCCTCCTCGGCGGCCCGCCAGGCGACGTCGACGTCCTTCTCGTCGCCGCCTAGGTAGACGCGCCCGAAACTGCCGAAGGCGCGGACCTCGAGGATCTTGATGTTCGCCGCCTTCTCTGCCTCGTTCGCGGCGATCGCGGCGTAGCCCGCGGGCGCGCACTCGAGGACGTAGAGCGTCTCGCCCGGGACGATCATGTCGCCGTGCCGCGTCCGGTTGATGAGCTGGGTATGGTAGTCGGAGATGTTCCGGATGACCTGGCTCGAGGTGATCTCGGGCTTGATCCGGTCCGCCTCGTTCAGGTCGAGCGCCGAGAGGATCGCCGCCCCCGCCTGCCGCACGTCGGCCTGCGAGTCGGAGTGGACCTCGAGCATCCCGTAGACGCGCTCGATGATCATCATGCCCGGCTTGACGTCCGTCGCCTTCAGGGCGACGTCGGTCACCTTCATGATGTCCATCCCGGGCGCGACCTCCACGAAGAGCGACGCCTGCCCCGGCACCGGCAGGAACCCCTGCGCGACCGTGCCGAGGAAGGAGGCGAACTGCGGCTGGAGGCTGTCGATGAAGCAGTAGCAGCGGAGCTCACCCATCGGTCCCCTCACTTCCCCGCGGCGGCGCGGGCCTCTTCCAGGATCTTCACGCTGGCGGAGGCGCCGACGCGCGTCGCCCCGGCCTGCACCATCTTCAGGAGGTCGGCGTACGTCCGCACGCCCCCGGAGGCCTTCACGCCGAGCTTCCTCGGCGCGACGGTCCGGGCCATGAGGGCGATGTCCTCGGCGGTGGCGCCGCCCGAGGAGAAGCCGGTCGAGGTCTTCACGTAGTCGGCGCCCGCCTTCATCGAGAGCTCGCAGGCCCGGACCTTCTCCTCGTCGGTGAGGAGAGACGTCTCGAGGATCACCTTCGAGAGCGCCCGGCCGTCCTTGCACGCCTCGACGACGCCGCGGATGTCGCGGAGGACGAGGGCGTCGTCCTTCCCCTTCAGGGCGCCGACGTTGACGACCATGTCGACCTCCTGGGCCCCCTCGCGGATCGCCTTCCTCGCCTCGAGGAGCTTGATCTGCGGGTCCTGCGCGCCGAGCGGGAAGCCGACGACGCAGCAGACCTTGACCGCCGAGCCCTGGAGGAGCTTCTTCACCTGCGGAACGAAGACGGGGTTGACGCAGACGGAGAAGAAGCCGTGCTGCCGCGCCTCGGCGCAGAGCTTCTCGACGTCGGCCGCCGTCGCGTCGGGCTTCAGCAGCGTGTGGTCGATCAGCTTCGCGACCCTCTCGGGCGTCATCGCGGGCTCCGCCGGGCGAGCGGCGCCCCCCTTCCCGAGCATCTCCTTCACCTTCGCGGCGATCCGCTCGACGTCCTCCGCCGACAGCTCCGACATCCCCTTCTCCTTCTCCATCTCGCGGATCATCGCGACGCGCTTCAGGTGCCTCTCGGCCGTGCACGCCGTCGCGAGGAAGACGTCGACGATCCGCTTCGCTCCGGCCTCGTCGACGTGCCCCGCGCCGAGGGCGAGGAGGCTCGCGTCGTTGTGCTCCCGGGCGTTCTTCGCGAGCGCCTCGGTGTTGCACGTGGCGGCGAGGACCCCGGGGACCTTGTTCGCCGCCATGGCCGAGCCGATCCCGGCCCCGTCGACGACGACGCCGAAGTCGGCCTCTCCCCGGGCGACGAGGAGCGCGGCGGCACGGGCGAAGAGCGGGTAGTCGACCGGCTCCTTCCCGTTCGTCCCGAGGTCGGCGACGTCGTGGCCGCCGGCCTTCAGGTGCTCCTTCAGCCGCTCCTTGAGGTCGAAGCCGCCGTGGTCGGCGGCGAGGGCGATTCGGAGCCGCGGCATGGGTCGATCATTCTAAGCGCACCGCCCCGTCGCGGACGCTCCCGCCCGACCATGCCGCCCCACCGGGCGGCCGAAGGAGAAACGCCCCCGGGCGCGGGGCCCGGGGGCGCTCGGAAGCGACGGCGTGACGCCGGCGGTCACTTCGGGGCGGGGACCTTCTCCCAGTTGATCTTGCCGTCCGCGCCCTTGGCCTCGGCGACCTTCTTGCCGAAGTCGTTCAGGTCGGCCTTGTCCTTCTTCGGCATCTTCTCCGTGTGGCACGTGGCGCAGTTGGCCTTCGGGTCCTTCGCCTTGTACTCCTTCTGCATCTCCATCGTCGCGAGGGCGGAGCTTCCCAGGGCGAGAGCCGCGAGGGCGGCGATGACGGCGGTGGTGGTCTTCTTCATGTTCCTTCTCCTTTCCTGTCTCAGACGAACGCGGGATGGTAGCGCAATCGGGCCTCTCGGGACCCGGATTCTCGTTTCCGCGATGCCGTCTCGATTCGCACCGGGCAAACCGCTCGTCCGGGTACGGCCTACTTCGGGGCGGGGACCTTCGACCAGTCGATCTTCCCGTCCTTGCCCTTCGCCTCCGCCACCTTCTTCCCGAAGTCGTTGCTCTCGTGCTTGTCCTTCTTCGGGAGCTTGTCGACGTGGCAGGTGAGGCAACTCGCCTTGGGGTCCTTCGCCCGGTACTCCTTCTGGATCTCCATCGTCGCGAGAGCGGAGCCGCTCACGGCCAGAGCCACGATCACGACGACGGCGGCGTTCGTCAGCTTCCTCACGTTTCTGCCTCCTGACCCCGTTCCGGTCCGGGTCGAACCGGATCCTACGCCCGCGAAGGCGTGCGAGAGCAGGCGAGCAAGAGCCGTGCCCGAACCTGGCGTCCTTCCGAACGGCCGCGAGATCACTCGTACCGGAGCGCGTCGGCCGGGGCGAGGCGGGCGGCGCGGCGGGCCGGGAGGGCGGCGGCCGCGAGGACGAGGAGGAGTCCGGTGACGGCGATGACGAGGACGTCCCGCGGCTCGGGGCGAAACGGCATCCAGGCGATGTAGTAGACGCGGGCGATCTCGGCCGGAAAGCGGATCGCCTTCGTCGCGGTGAGGAGCGCGCAGATCCCGACGCCCGAGAGCGTCCCGAGGAGGACCCCGGCGCCGCCGACGGCGAGGCCCGCGAGGCGGAACGTCCGCGCCACCGCCCGCGGGCCGGCTCCGAGCGCCGCGAGGACCCCGATTTCCCGCGTCTTTTGCGCGACGAGGACGACGACCGAGGAGACGACCGTCCCTGCCGCCACGGCCACGATGAGCGCGAGGGCGACGAAGAGGAGCGTCTGCTGGACGAGGAGCGCGCGGAAGAGATCGCCGTTCAGCGTTTTCCAGTCGAGAACGGTGGCGGCGGGGCCGAGTGCCTCGCGCGCCGCGGCGACGACAGGATCGGGACGGCCCGGGTCGGCGAGCTTCAGCTCCCACACGCCACTCCGCGCGTCGGGCGGCGCGAGGCGTCCGAACGTCGAGATCGGGACGACCGCCCAGCTCTCGTCCACCTCCGTGAAGCCCGTCGTGACGATGCCCGCGACGACGAGCGGGGTCCGGCGCGGAGGGGCGACGCCCCGAGCCAGCGACAGGGAGGCGGTCTCCAGGACGAGGGCCCCTCCCGCGACCGCGCCGAGGCGCGCGGCAAGGCCGGAGCCGAGGAGGACCGGCACGCTCTCCCCGCGCCCCGGCGCCGCCATTCGCGCCGCCAGCGACGGGTCGCGGCCGAGGAGGCGCGTCGTCGCGAGGCCCGCGGGCACGTCGAGCCCCTTGACGACCGCGTCGACGCCCCCCGGCACCTTCGGCCCGAGGACAAGCCCCGGCGCGAAGGCGGTCTTCGCCACGGCGGAGACGCCGGCCAGCCCTTCGAGCGTCTCGCGCGTCGCATCGTCGTCGGTCTGGGGCCCCGGAAGGACGAGGACCTCGGCGTTCGTCCCCGCGAGCTTGTCGAAGAGCTCGCCGCGGTAGCCCGACATGAGCCCCATCGCCACGACGAGGGCCGCCGTCCCGAGGGTGACGCCCACGAGCGCGAGCGCCGAGACCGTCCCGAGGAGGCCGCCGCGCCGCCCCGCGAGGAACCGCCGGGCGAGGAAGACGGGTACGTTCACGCCGGCCTCAGGCGCCGAGATCGCGCGCGAACCCGGCGAAGAGGGGGTCGGAGTCGTGCGGGCCGGGAGCCGACTCGGGGTGGTACTGGACGGCGGAGACGGGACGGCCCGAGAGCCGGAAACCCTCGCACGTCCCGTCGTTGAGGTTGACGTGGGTCAGCGCGAGGCCGGCCGGAAGCGACTCGGGGTCCACCGCGAAACCGTGGTTCTGGGAGGTGATCGAGACCTCCCCCGTCGAGAGGTCCTTCACGGGGTGGTTGACCCCGCGGTGCCCGAACTTCAGCTTGAACGTCCTCGCCCCGAGGGCGAGGCCCAGGAGCTGGTGCCCGAGGCAGATTCCGAAGACCGGCTTTCCCGTGTCGACGAGCGCGCGGATCGTCTCGACGCACGAGGGGAGCGCCGCCGGGTCGCCCGGGCCGTTCGAGAGGAAGTAGCCGTCGAAGCCGAGGAGGTCGGACGTCGGCGCCGTCGCCGGGAAGACGGTCACGTCAAGGCCCCGGGCCGCGAGCTTGCGCAGGATGTTCCGCTTGATCCCGTAGTCGAGGGCCGCGACGCGGGGCCGGCCCGGAGCGTGGCTCCCCCAGGCGATGGGCGCGCGCGTCCCGACTTCCAGCGCGAGGGCGGCGCCCGTCATCGGAGGCTGCTCGAGGACCTCGCCGAGGAGCCGGGCCCGGCCCGCCTCGTCGACGTGCCGCGTCGACACCGCCCCGCGCATCGCCCCCAGGGAGCGCAGGTGCCGGACGAGGGCCCGCGTGTCGAGGCCGTGGATCGCGACCGTCCCCGCCTCGCGGAGCGTCTCGCCGAGGCTCTTCTTTCCCCGCGGGTTCGAGAAGGTCTCGGGGAAGTGCCGGGCGGCGAAGGCCGCGACCTGGATCCGGTCCGACTCTGCATCCTCGCCCGTGATGCCGGTGTTCCCGACATGGGAGGCCGTCATGACGACGATCTGCCCCCGGTACGAGGGGTCGGTGAGCGTCTCCTCGTACCCGGCCATCGCCGTGTTGAAGACGACCTCCCCGAAAGCCGTCCCCGCGGCGCCGAAGCCCTCGCCTTCGAAGGCGCGGCCGTCCTCGAGGACGAGGACCGCGGGGAGCGGGGTCACAGCGTCCGCTCCATCGCGGCGGCGATCGGGGCGAGGCGCTCCATCAGCGCGGAGAACATCTCCGGCGTCAGCGCCTGGGGTCCGTCGGAGAGGGCCGTCTCGGGCTTGTGGTGCACCTCGACGGCGACCCCGTCGGCGCCGGCCGCGATCGAGGCGAGGGACATCGGGGCGACCTTGTCCCTCCGGCCGGTGCCGTGAGAGGGATCGACGAGGATCGGAAGGTGGGAGAGCCGCTCGACGGCCGGTACGATGGCGAGGTCGAGAGTGTTCCGCGTGAAGTCGCTGAACGTCCTGACGCCCCTTTCGCAGAGGATGACGTTCGGGTTCCCCTCGGAGAGGACGTACTCGGCCGCGAGGAGAAGCTCCTCGAGCGTCGCCGACATGCCCCTCTTGAGGAGGACCGGCTTGCCGATCCGCCCGACGGCCTTCAGGAGCTCGAAGTTCTGCATGTTCCGCGCGCCGATCTGGAGGCAGTCGGCGTACTTCGCCACGATGTCCACGGAGGAGGTGTCGAGCGCCTCGGTGACGACCGGCAGGCCGGTCTCCTCGCGCGCCGCGGCGAGGATCCGGAGGCCCTCCTCGCCGAGCCCCTGGAAGGAGTAGGGGGAGGTCCGCGGCTTGTAGGCCCCGCCACGAAGCAGGTGGGCGCCTCGGGCCTTCACCTCCTTCGCGATCGTCACGGTCTGCTCGAGCGACTCGACGGCGCACGGCCCGGCGATGATGGCGAGCCGTGTCCCGCCCACGGCGACGCCGCCGATCGAGACGACGGTGTCCTCGGGGTGGAACTCGCGGGAAACGAGCTTGTAGGGGTGGGAGACCTTGATGACCTCGAGGACCCCGGGAAGGTTCTCGAAGGCGGCGGGCTCGACCGCCCCCCGGTTCCCGGTGATTCCGACCGCGGTCCGCATCTCGCCGGGAATCGGGTGGGGCTTGAGCCCCAGCCCCTCGGCGGCCGCCACGACCCGGGCCACGTCGGCGGGGGTGGCGCTCCTGTCCATGACGATCAGCACGGCAGCTCTTCCTCCGGAACCGATGTTTATACTTCATCGTGGCGCGCCGGGCTCTCTCCGGCGCGATCGAGGAGGCTCCCATGGCGATCCGGCGCAATATCTCCCTCGCGGGCCTGGCCCTCGCGGGGGCGCTCCTCGCGGCGCTCCCGGCCCCGGCGTACCTGATCATCCTCAAGGACGGAAGCCGGATCGAATCGGCAGACAAGCCCGTCGCGCAGGGCCGCAACTACGTCTTCCGGGACAAGCTCGGCGCCAAGAAGATGGTCGCCATCTCCGAGGTGGACCCGGCGAAGACCGAGGCAGCCAACAAGGAGAACTTCCGGGACGCCTACATCCTCGGCGAGCCCGAGCCGATGAAGAGGGAGAGCGACAACGACGCGAAGGCCCCGTCTCTCTCCGAGTACATCAAGCAGACCCAGAGGTCCGACATCACGGCGCCGACCCCCACCCCGCACGTCGTCCCCGGCGAGGCCCGGTCTGGGAGTGCGGCCCAGCGGCCGCTCGCCGCCGCCGTCGCCGCCGCTCCCTCTCCCGCGCCCCTGCTCGACCCGATCGTGCAGGAGGCCTTCCTCAGGGCCTACCAGTCGACGGCCGTCCGCGGCACCCGAATCACCCAGGCGGACGCCGGGACGATCCGGGTCCAGACCGTCACCGACAGCGAGGCGATCGTCTTCGGGGCGCTCGTCGGCACGGCGCGAGGCCTCAAGGAGGCGCGGACCGCCGGGAGGCTCGTCGAAAAGGTGGAGCTCTACATGGCGACGAGCGCGGGCGAGAACGCCGGCCGGTTCCTCATCACGCCGGACGACGCCGAGGCCCTCCTCAACGGGACGATTCCGCCGGCGAGGTTCTTCGTCGCGAACGTCGAGCTCTAGGCGAGCCATGGGCTTCGCGAGCCTCGAGCCGGGAACGCCGCCGGGCGCGGCCGCTTCCTGAGGTTCCCGTGGAAACCGGGACCCTGGTCCTCGTCCACCTCGGCTCCCCGAAGGAGAAGTACTGGGGGGTCCTTCGGGCCCTCTCCCCGGCCGGCGTGACCGTCCGCGGGATCGACGTCGCGGTCTTCGACGACTGGGCGCGGCAGTACGCCTCCGGCTCCGAGCCGGAGCTGGGCGTGGCGACGCTGTTCTTCCCGCTCCACCGCGTGGAGAAGATGTTCGAGGACGCGAGGGTCGGCACCGTGGCCTCTTATCACGAGAGGTTCTTTGAAATGGTGGGGAAGGACGTCCGCGACGTCCTTCGCCTCGAGACCGGGCGGCCCGAAGGGCCGCTCCAGTAGGAGGTCGCGTGGCCGAGCTCGTCTGGCAGCTGAAGAAGGGACCGGAGGGGGCTCCCTACGCGTTCGCGGCCTTCAACAAGGCCGAGAAGAGGACGAACTTCTTCGACAAGCCCGAGGACCTTCGCGGCTTCCTGATGAAGCGCGGCTGCTCCGCCGAGGACGCCGTCCTCTTCGCCGCGCGGGTCGAGGCGGGCGAGACGGTCAGCGTCACCCTGTCGAAGTAGGGCGGCCGGGCCCGGTCCTTCAGTGCCCGGGCCCGGGCTGCGCGAGCTCGAGGAGGACGCCCCCCGTCGCCGCCGGGTGGACGAACGCGACGAGACAGCCGTGGGCGCCCTCGAACGGCGTCTCGTTGATGAGCCGGATGCCGGCGGCCTTCAGCTTCTCGAGCGTTGCCGCCACGTCGGGGACCTCGAGGCAGACGTGGTGGATGCCCGGCCCCTTCTTCTCCAGGAACTTCGCGATCGGGCTCTCGGGCGAGGTCGGCTCGAGGAGCTCGAGGCTCGACTCCCCGACGGGACGGAACGAGGTGATCACCTTCTGAGAGGCGACCTCCTCCCGGTGCGTCTCGACGAGGCCGAGAAGCTCCCAGACGGCGCCGCCGCCATCGATGGACGGGACGGCGAGGCCGAGGTGCGAGATCTTCATCTGTCCTCCGGTCGGCGCGCTTCGAGCGCCGTTCTTTCGCAGCGTCTCGAGGAGGGCCTCGGCGGCTCGGAACGGGTCCTCGCTCCGCGCCTCGACCCGCCCGGCCCGGAAGGCGAGAGAGGCGTCGCTCCCGGCGAGGCCGTGGAGCTCGGCGAGGAGACGGTCGCGGACGATGGCCTCGATGCGGCGGACCGTCCGGTCCCGGCGGCGGGACCCGCCCTCCGGCCCCGCGAGGAACTCCCCGTGGCCCGCGAGCGCGGCCCGCAGCGGGGCGACGCCGTCGCCCGTCCGGGCGACGGTCTTCAGGACGGGCGGGATCCACGCCCCGTGCTCCCCCATCTCGAGCATCTGGAGGACCTCGTGGACGGTCCGGTCGGCCCCCTCGCGGTCGGCCTTGTTGACGACGAAGACGTCGGCGACCTCCATCAGGCCGGCCTTGATGGCCTGGATGTCGTCACCCATCCCCGGCGTCAGGAGGACGACGCAGGTCTCGGCGAGGCGGAAGACCTCGACCTCGTCCTGCCCGACGCCGACCGTCTCGACGAGGACGTCGTCGAAGCCGGCCGCGTCGAGGACGTCGACGGCGTCGGCCGTGGCGCGAGAGAGCCCTCCGAGGTGGCCCCGCGTCGCCATCGACCGGATCATCACGCCCGGGTCGGTGTAGAGGTCCTGCATCCGGATCCGGTCGCCGAGGATCGCCCCGCCCGTGAACGGCGAGGAGGGGTCGACCGCGACGATCCCGACCTTCCGCCCCTCGGCGCGCGACGCCTTCGCGAGGACCGCCGTCAGGGTCGACTTGCCCGCGCCGGGAGCGCCCGTCAGGCCGACGACCCGCGCGCGCCCCGTCCGGGGCCAGAGGTGGGAGAGGAGTTCGGGGAATCGCGGGTCCGAGGTCTCGGCCCAGGTGATGGCCCGGGCGATGGCCGGCGGGGTCCCCGCGAGGACGCGCTCGGCGAGCTCGCGAACGGGAGTCATGGCTCCGGGAGTCTAAGGGAGCCGCCCGGTAGAATGCCTCCTCCGTGCCAACCATTCGCGCCGCCCCGCCCGCGGCCGATCCGCTCGTCGGCGTCCTCACCGAGATCGCGCGGATCGTCGCGGAGACGCTCTCGCTGCCGGAGGTCTTCGCGCGCGTCGCGGCCGTGGCCCGGCGCGTCCTGCCGTTCGAGGCGGCGGGCGTCGCCCGGATCGTCGACGGTCCCGCGCTCCTCTCCTGGGGGTCCGAAACCCCCGGCGCACCCGCCGGGCCGGAGTGGCGGTACGAGCGGGACGAGATCTCGGAGGTCCTCTGGCCCGGCACGGCGGGGACCCGGCGGATCGACGACGCCCGCGCCGTCCTCGACCCGGCGCTTCGCGCCGACCGGGAGGCCCTCGACGCGGGGACGAGGTCGATCCTCGTCGCGGCCGTCGTCCGGGGGGCCGTCCCGCTCGGGAGCCTCTGGTTCTCCTCACCCGACCCGGGCCGGTTCGGGGAGGCCGACGAGACCGCCGCGGGCGCGATCGCCGACATCCTCTCGGCCGCCCTCGAGCACGAACGTCTCGCCGGGGAGGAGCGGACGAGGATGCGGCGCTACGCCGAGCTCGAGGCCCTCGGCCCGGCCCTCGCGAGCGCGCTCGACGTCAGGGAGGTCTTCGACCAGGTCTCGGCGATCGCCCGCCGCGTCCTCCCCCACGACAAGATGACCCTCGGCCTCCTCACCGACGACCGGACGGAGAACCGCCTCTGGGCCGTCGCAGGGGACCGTTCCTGGGTTCCCGAGACCTATCCCATTCCCGAATCCGAGCGGCCGCAGATGGACCTCGATTTCCAGATCGTCGCCGACGCCGCGACCGACCTCCCGGCCGACTCCTCGCGCCGGTCGATCCTCCTCGCGGCCGGCTTGAGGTCGAGCCTGAGGGTCCCGATCCGCCTCGAGGGGAAGACCGTCGGCGCCCTCTCCTTCCACGCGCGGGAGCCGGGAAGCTACGGGGCCGGGGACGTCGAGCTCGCCCGGCGCGCCGCCGACCAGGTCGCCCTCGCCTTCTCGCACCAGCGGATCCTCGAGGAGGCGAAGCGAACAGAGGAAGCGAGGCGGGAGGCCGCCCGGCTGGAAGCGAGGGTCCGCGCGCTCTCGGACGAGCTGGAATCGCGGGATGGTTTCGGACGGATCGTCGGCGACTCTCCCGCCTGGCGCGCCGTCCTCGTGCAGGCGTCGAAGGTCGCGCCGACCGGGACGACCGTCCTCCTGACGGGCGAGTCGGGGACGGGCAAGGAGGTCGTCGCGCGGGCGCTGCACCGCGCGTCGCCCCGCGCCTCGGGCCCGTTCGTCGCCCTCAACTGCGCCGCGCTCCCCGAGCAGCTCCTCGAGTCCGAGCTCTTCGGCTACGAGAAGGGGGCCTTTACCGGCGCGTGGGCCCCGCACCCGGGGCGCCTCGAGCAGGCGGCCTCAGGGACGCTCTTTCTCGACGAGGTCGGCGAGACGAGCCCTCTCGTTCAGGCCAAGCTCCTCCGGGTCCTCGAGGCGAAGGAGTTCCAGAGGCTCGGCGGGACGAAGGTGCTGAAAGCCGACGTTCGGCTCGTGGCGGCCACGAACCGCGACCTCCACGCCTCCATGGCGCGCGGCGACTTCCGGGAGGACCTTTTCTACCGGCTCTCCGTCTTCGAGATCCGCCTGCCACCGCTTCGCGAGAGGCCCGAAGACATCCTGCTCCTCACGGAGAGCTTCCTCTCGGACCTTTCGCGCGCCGTGGGGCGCCCGGCCCCGGGAGTCTCGAAGGAAGCGCGCGAGCTCCTCCTCTCCCACGCCTGGCCCGGCAACGCGAGAGAGCTGCGCAACGCCCTGGAGCGGGCGGTCATCCTCTCCGAGGGGGGGCTCGTCCAGGCCGAGCACCTCCCGATCGCGGTCGCGCGGAGCGGCGAGGCGCGCGTGGCCTCGGCCGAGGCCGTCCAGCTCCCCCCCGGCGGCCTCGACCTCGACGCGCTCGAGAAGGCGCTCGTCGCCCAGGCGCTCGAGAGGGCGAAGAACAACCGGAGCCGCGCGGCGAAGCTGCTCGGCCTGACCCGGGCCCAGCTCTACACCCGCCTCGAGAGATACGGGCTGGCCTGAGGGGACCGGCCCGCACGCTCCTGCCGTCGTTCCCGGTCAGCCCGCGAGGAGGATGGAGAGGCCGGCCAGCAGGGCGGCGAGGACGACCCGGAGAAGCCGGCCCGGGAGGAGGCCGGGGAATGGCTCGGGCGGAAGGCCGGGACCGGCGGCGGCGCTCATCGGTGGGGAGTGCTCCGCGGAGGTCTCGTCCCACGGCCCTTCCGGTGTCATGATTTCGCGCATGTCCGAGAGCGCTCGCTGCCCCTGGGCGGGAACCGACCCGCTCTACGTCGCCTACCACGACGAGGAGTGGGGCGTTCCCTCCCGGGACGACCGGCACCTCTTCGAGATGCTCGTCCTCGAGGGGGCGCAGGCAGGACTTTCCTGGATCACGATCCTGCGAAAGCGGGAAGGCTACAGGCACGCCTTTGCCGGGTTCGACGCCGCAAAGGTCGCACGCTTCGGTCCGGCCGACGTCGAACGCCTTCTCGCCGACCCGGGAATCGTCCGAAACCGGCTGAAGGTGGAGTCGGCCGTCGACAGCGCGAGGGCTTTCCTGGACCTCCGCGAGGAGTCCGGCTCCTTCGCGACCTGGCTCTGGGCCTTCGTCGACGGACGGCCCGTGCAGGGCTCGTTCCGCGAGATGCGCGAGGTCCCGGCGAGGACTCCGCTCGCGGAGACGATCTCGAAGGAGCTCCGGAAGCGGGGGTTCCGCTTCGTCGGGCCGACCATCGTCTACGCCTTCCTCCAGGCGGTCGGCGTCGTGAACGACCACCTCCTCGGCTGCCCGCGCAGGAGGGAGGTCGCGAGGCTGGGACAGGAGGGCTGAAGGAATGGAGGGACAGGGTTCGCCCCCGCCGCCCCGCGTCCCGCCCGTAACCGTCCGCCCTCCGCCCGGTCCCGGCCCCTCTCCGGCTCCGGTCTCCGCACCTCTCCGTCGCCCCGTCTCCGTCCTTCGCCGGAGTCTCGTCGGCCTCGTCGTCTCGGTCGCGATCGCGATCGTCGGGGTCGTCCCGTTCGTCGGGCTCCCGGGGGTCGTGCCCCTCATGGTCGCCGACCTCGTGATCTCGACGGTGAAGGGAACGAGCGCCCTCTCGCGCCTCACCGACAGCTCCTGGGCCGCGGCGCTCTTCGTCACCGTCCTCGGGCCGCTCCCCATCGCGCCCGTCCTGGCGTTCGTCACCTGGAAGAAGCCGGCGCTGCCGGGCGCCGTCGCGTGGACGGCGGCGTTCGCCGCCGCCGGCGCCTGGTCCCTAGCCGTCGCCTTCGTCCTCCTGCTCGCCCGGTGACCTTCGTCGCCCCCCTACCGGCTGCCGGGTACGGCCACCCAGCGCACACCGAGATTCGTGCCCGGCCCGAGATCGTGCTGCGTCATCACGACACGAACTTGTACCAGGCGTGAAATCGTGTATTGTCGCGACAATACACGATTTCACGCCTGGCACGGATCGCGGGCGCCGGTCACGTCGGAGGCTGGACCGCGGCCAGGGCGCGCCGGCGGGCCTTCGGCGGGACGTCGGCCTTCAGGGCGACGAGACGCCAGAGCGGCTCGAGGTCGTCCCCGGGCGCGATCCTGAGGCGGAGGCCCCGCCCCTCCGCGTATTTCGGCGCCGCGGCGAGGAGCCCGAGGACGGCGGGAGGGAGGCCCTTCTCCGCGGCGGCGGCGACCGCCTTCTCGCCCAGGACGAGGCCGGCGAGGAAGCACCCCTCGCCGGGCGTCAGGTAGAGAAGGACCCGGTCTTCCCGCTTCAGGCGGAGCGACCAGCCGAACTTCGCGCCCGCGAACGTCCAGATCTCCTCGAGGGGCGGGAAGGTCCCGGCGACGTGCGCGACGAGCTCCTTCCAGAGAGGGGCGGCGCCGCCGAGGCACCGAAGGAGCTCCACGGCCCCGGGAGGGTGAGACGGGTCGGCGAACGCGCTCAGCGCCATCCGGACGAGGATACGGCTGCGGGAGGCGGCGCAGCTACCCGTGGAGGGCCGACTCGGCCTCGTCGAGCGCCTCGGTCGGAAGGCCCGCGGCGAGCCAGGCGTCGAAGCCCCCTTCGAGAGGCCTCACGTTACGGAACCCGCGGTCGAGGAGGAGGCGCGCCACACGGGCCGCCGAGGCCTCCCCGAGTCACGTGCAGTAGAGCGCGACGTCCTTCCCGACCGGGACGTCGCCGAGCTTCGCGTCGAGCTCGCCGAGGTCGGCGACGAGGGCGCCGGGGACCTTCCGCGGCACGTCGCGCCGGGAGAGCCTGTGACGCACGTCGACGACGACGAGCGATTCGTCGCCCGCGAGGAGACGGTCGGCGAGGGCCTGCGGCGTCAGGCGCGCCATCCGGAGCGTCGCGAGAGTCCGCCGCCGCCGCCAGAACCGGGCGGCGAGGTAGAGGGCGAGGCCGACCGCCAGGATTCCGAGCGCGCCCGCGCCGAACCGGCGGAGCAGGCCGAGCACGGCGTCGACCTGCTCGTGGAAGAGGGCTCCGAGCCCGACGCCGGAGCCGGCCCACAGGAGCGTTCCCGCGGCGTCGTAGGCGAGGAACCGGGGAAACGGAGCCCGGAGCGTGCCGGCCACGGGGACGGAGACGGCCGAGAGCCCGGGGAGGAACTTCGCGAAGAGGAGAGTGCGCAGGCCGAAACGGTCGTAGGCCGACGAGGTCTCCCTCACGCAGGTGTCGGCCGAGAGGGAGAGGCCGCAGAGGAAGCGCAGGACGTGCCATCCGTACTTCCGGCCGAGGAAGTACCAGAGCGTGTCGGCGAGGAGCGCCGCGACGAGGATCGCGAGGAGAAGCACCGCGCCGTCGAGCCGCCCCTCGGCGACGAGGGCCCCCGCGACGACGAAGAACGGCATGGCGGGAATCGGAAGCCCGAGCTGCTCGAAGAAGACGTTCCCCGCCACGAGGAGGACGCCGTGTCGGGCGAGCTGCTCTGCGAGACCGTTCAAGCGTCCCTCGCGGCGGCGGGCGGCCGGGGAGACTCCCCGGCCGCCCGCCGGCGTGTCTACTCCGCGAAGGCCTCCTTCAGCGCCTCGCGGTGCGCCGCGAGGGTCCGCTCGAGGTCCTTGTCCGTGTGGGCCGTCGAGACGAACATCGCCTCGAAAGCCGCCGGGGCGATGAAGATTCCCCGCTTCAGGAGTCCGTGGAACCAGCGGCTGAACGCCGCGCCGTCGCTCTTCTTCACGTCGTCGAAGTCGGCGATCGGGCCGGGGTTGAAGAAGAGCGTCAGGATGGAGCCGATCCGGTTGAGCGTGAGGCGCTCCGAGACGCCGAGCTCCTTCGCGACCTTCCTCATCCCCTTCTCGAGCTTCGCCGCGGTCCGCTCCAGCTTCGCGTAGGCGGCGGGGGTGAGCGAGTCGAGCATCGCGATCCCCGCCGCCATGGCGAGCGGGTTCCCCGAGAGCGTCCCCGCCTGGTAGACGGGGCCGTCGGGCGCGACGTGGGCCATCAGGTCGGCCCGGCCGCCGTACGCGCCGACCGGGAGGCCGCCGCCCAGGATCTTCCCGAGGCAGGTGAGGTCGGGCGTCACGCCGAAGACCTCCTGCGCGCCGCCGCGGGCGAGGCGGAAGCCGGTGATCACCTCGTCGAAGAGGAGGAGCGCCTTCTCGCGGTCGGCGATCTGCCGGAGCCCCTCGAGGAAGCCCGGCTTCGGCAGGACGACGCCCATGTTCGCGGCGACCGGCTCGACGGCGATGACGGCGATGCGGTCCGGGTACTGCCGGAAGAGGGCCTCGACGGACTCGAGGTCGTTGTACCTCGCCGTGAGCGTCGCCTTCGCGAGGTCGGCCGGGACGCCGGGTGAGCCGGGAATGCCGAGCGTCGCCACCCCCGAGCCGGCGGCGACGAGGAAGGAGTCGGCGTGGCCGTGGTAGCAGCCCGAGAACTTCAGGACGAGGTCGCGGCCCGTGGCGGCGCGCGCGAGGCGCACGGCGCTCATCGCGGCCTCGGTGCCGGACGACACGAAGCGGACCTTCTCCATCGACGGGACGAGGCGCGTGACCCGCTCGGCCAGCTCGACCTCGGCCCGGCACGGCGCGCCGTAGGAGGTGCCGTGGGGAATCGCCCTGCGGATCGCGGAGGCGACCGCCTTCGGCAGGTGCCCGAAGAGGTGCGGGCCGTAGGACATGACGTAGTCGACGTAGCGGTTCCCGTCGGCGTCGACGAGGACTGCGCCCTTCGCCTTCTTCACGAAGAACGGCGTCGCGCCGACCGACTTGAACGATCGGACGGGCGAGCTGACGCCGCCCGGCATCTTCGCCTTCGCACGGGCGTAGAGCCGGTCCGACTCGGTCGTCCGCCGGACCCTTCGGCGGCGGGGGGCGGCGGGCTTCTTCGGGGACTTCTTCTTCGGGGGGGGCGGCGGCGCCGCCTTCCGCCTCATCTTCCTTGCAGCCACTCGGCAGCCTCCTTCGCGTGGTAGGTCAGGATCAGGTCCGCGCCCGCGCGCTTCATCGAGGTGAGGATCTCGAGCGTGACGCGCCTGCCGTCGATCCAGCCCCGCTCGGCGGCGGCCTTCACCATCGCGTACTCGCCCGAGACGTTGTAGGTCGCGAGCGGGACGTTCGTGACCTCCTTCGCCGCCCGGACGACGTCGAGGTAGGAGAGGGCCGGCTTGACCATGACCATGTCGGCCCCCTCCTCGACGTCGGAGAGGATCTCCTTGACCGCCTCGCGGACGTTCGCGGGGTCCATCTGGTAGGCGCGCCGGTCTCCGAACGACGGCGTCGACTCGGCCGCCTCGCGGAACGGACCGTAGAAGCCGCTCGCGTACTTGGCCGCGTAGGAGAGGATCGGAACGCTCCGGAACCCGCTCGCGTCGAGGACGTCGCGGATCGCGCGGACCCGGCCGTCCATCATGTCGCTCGGGGCGACGACGTCGGCCCCCGCGCGCGCGTGGGCGAGCGCCTCCGCCGCGAGGATCGGGAGGGTCGCGTCGTTGTCCACGGCCTGGTCGACGACGACGCCGCAGTGGCCGTGGTCTGTGTACTCGCAGAGGCAGACGTCCGTCATGACGACGGTCGCCGGGCTCGCCGTCTTGATCGCCCCGACCGCGCGGCACACCGGGCCGAGGCGGTCGGCCGAGGAGGAGCCGACGGCGTCCTTCGTGTCGGGGATGCCGAAGAGGATGACCGAGAGGACGCCGCGGGCGGCGAGCTCCGCGGCGTCCCGGGCGGCGAGGTCGGGCGAGACCCGGTCGACGCCCGGCATCGAGGGGATCGGCTGGCGGACTCCCTCGCCCGGGACGACGAACATCGGGGCGATGAAGTCGGCCGGGTCGAGCGTCGTCTCTCGAACCATCGCCCGGAGGGACTCGTTCAGGCGCAGGCGCCGGTATCGGTGGAGGGGGAACGCCATGGTCAGGCCTCCTTCAGGAGCGCGATCAGGTCGGTGAGGAGGGGCCGTCTCGGGACGACGGGCTCGGGGAAGCCGCGCGCCACGAGGAGCCGGGCCGTCTCCGGGCCGACGACGCCGAATCTTACCGGCGGAAGATCGGCGGGGCCTTCGGCGCCGAGGGCGTCGAGGAAGACGTCGAGCGCGGCGAGGGAGCCGACGGCGAGGGCCCCGTACTCCCCGTTCCGGAACGCGGCGAGGGGCCCCGGGTCGAGCGCCCGGAGGACCTCCTTGAGGTAGACGACCGGCGCCGTCACGTCGAAGCCGCGGGCCGCGAGCTCGACGACGGGGGCGTCGTCCGCGTCGGAACCGCGCGGCCAGAGGAGGCGGCCGCCCTCCGCGCGCCGGGCCAGCTCCGCGAGGATGCCGACGGCGCCGGGGGGCGTGGGATTCACGGGGCTCTCCACCCCGGCCTCGGCGAGCGCCAGCGCCGTCCCGGCCCCGGCCGTCAGGACGAGACGGAACGACGGGAGGGACCCCGCCGCGCCCGCCGCACGGAGGACGTCGACGGTTGCGCGGGAGGAGACGACGAGGATCGCACCCGAGGGGTCGTAGGTGCGGACCGCGGCGATGCCGAACGGCGCCGGGACGATCCGGTGGGTGACGAGGAGGTCGGCGCCCGGGACCGCGTCGCCGGCCGGGCGCAGGAGGAGGACCCTCCTCATCCCGCCGCCGCGCGGGCCTCCGTGACGAGGCGCTGGGCACCCTTCGCGAGGAGCCTCTCCGCCACGAGGCGCCCCAGCGCGACCGGGTCGGCCAGGGGCCCTGCGGCCTCGTCCCCGATCATCTCGGAGCCGTCGAGGGAGAGGACCCGGGCGCGCAGGACGAGAGTGTCTCCCCCGCCCGGCGTCGCGAGCGCGCCGACCGGCGCGCGGCAGCCGGCGCGCAGGGCGCTCAGCAGGCTTCGCTCGGCGGCGGCGGCGGCGTTCGTGAGCGGGTCGTCGAGCGCGGAGAGGGCCGCCTTCGTGCCCTCGTCGTCGCGGCGGCAGGAGATCCCGAGCGCTCCCTGCGCGGGGGCCGAAAGGAGCTCGTCGAGCGGGAGCCTCAGGGTGATCCTCCCGCCGAGCGAGAGGCGATCGAGGCCCGCGCAGGCGAGGATCAGCGCGTCGGCGCGCCCCTCCTCGAGGCGGCGCAGGCGGGTGTCGACGTTCCCGGCCATCGTGACGGGCGTGAGGTCGGGCCTGAGGCGGAGCAGCTGGGCGACGCGACGCGGGCTCGCGGTCGCGACCCTCGATCCCTGCGGCAGCTCCTGCACCGTGCGCGCGGCGTGGCGCGAGGCGACGACGAGGGCGTCGCGGACGTCCGCGCGGGCCGGGACGGCCGCCATGAGGAGGTCGGCGGCGTACTCGGTCGGAACGTCCTTGAGCGAGTGGACGGCGAAGTCGATCTCGTCGCGCCGGAGGGCGTCGTCGAGGGCGCGGACGAAGACCCCGACCGAGTCGCCCGCGGAGGGGATCCGCCCCTCGGTGGAGAGCTGGTCCCCTTCGGTCCTCACGAGGACCTCCTCGACCGCTCGTCCGGTCGCCCCCGTGAGAGCCGCCGCGACGTGCCCCGACTGCGTCCGCGCCAGGAGGCTCGCGCGCGTCCCCATCCGGAGAGGTCGTGGGTCGCTCATCGTCGTCCTTTCCTCGAGGCCGGGCGCGGCGCGCGCGCTACTCCCCGTCGTCGAGCCTGAAGAGGGCCCTCACGACGGCCGCACGGGTGAGGCGCTCGGAGGCGTCTCCCTCCTTCAGGCCGATCGTGGGGTTGTGGAGGATCTTGTGGAGAAGGGTCTCGGTCATCCGCGTGACGACCGCCAGGTCCTCGGGCGAGAGCCGCGAGAGCTTGCCGGAATAGCGCTCGATCTCGTCGAGACGCGCCTTCTCGAGCCTTTCGCGGAGAGTCTTCAGCGTGTCGACGTGCGAGAGGCCGGCGAGCCAGCCCAGGAACTTCTGCGTCGAGTCCTCGACGATCCGCTCGGCGGCGGGAACGTCGGCCAGCCGGTCCTTGGCGTTGTCGCACGCGAGCTCGCCGAGGTCGTCGAGGTCGTAGCGGTAGATGTCGCCGAAGGCGGAGACCCCGAGCTCGATGTCGCGGGGGACGGCGAGGTCGAGGACCAGGAGCGGCCCGCGCCGGCGCGATCGCCCGAGGACGGGCTTCAGCATCTCGACCGTGACGACCGGCTCGGTCGAGCCGGTGGCCGAGAGGACGATGTCGACGTCGGCAAACGCCTTCGCCCGCTCCTCCCAGGGGACCGTCCACCCGTGGAAATGGGCTGCGAGGGCCTTCGCCTTCTCGGGCGAGCGGTTCGCGAAGAGGATCACCTTCACGCCGTCGTCGGCGAGGAGGCGCGCCGTCAGCTCGACCGTCTCCCCCGCTCCGAGGAGGAGGACCTTGCAGTCGGCGATCGACTCGAAGATGCGCCCGACCAGGGAGAGGGCGATGCCGGGGACCGAGACGGGGCGCGCCCCGAGCGACGTCTCCGTCCGCACCCGCTTGCCGCACTCCAGCGCGGTCTGGAAGAGCCTTCCCGTGACGGCCCGGGCGGTGCCGGCCTCCGCGGCACGGCGGTGCGCCTCGCGGATCTGGCCGAGGATCTGCGCCTCGCCGAGGACCATCGAGTCGAGGCCCGAGGCGACGCGGAAGAGGTGCCTCACCGTCGCCTCGCCCCGCCCCGAGAGCGCCTTCTCGCGGAGGACGGCGGTGTCCACCGAGTGGAAGCGCGAGAAGAAGGACGAGAGCGCCTCGAAGCTGTCGGCGACCTCGCTCACGCCGTAGATCTCGGCGCGGTTGCACGTGGAGACGACCGCCCCCTCGGTGAGGATCCGCTCGCGGAAGAGCCCCTCCAGGGCCTCGCGCGCCCTCTCGGGCGTGAAGGCGAGCCGCGCCCTCAGGTCGAGGTCCGCTCCCTGGTGGTTCCAGCCGAGGAAGACGAGCTCGGGAGGCATCAGGTGAACGAGTGGACCTTCGAGAAGAAGATGTTGACGGCGGTGTAGGAGAGCAGGACGAGGACGAACCCGGCAACCGCGAGCTTCGCGGTCGTGCCGGGGGCGACGCCCCGGTGCGCCCGCACGAACACCCAGAGGTAGAACGCGAGCGTCGCGATCGATCCCCACACCTTCGCGTCCAGGAGCCACTCGGGGTGCTGCTCGTGCCAGACGCGGTACGCCCAGAGGAAGCCCATCGTGAGCCCGGTCGCGAGCGAGACCACGCCGACGCCGATGGCGGTGCGCGACGCGCGCTCGAGGTAGCTCAGCGACGGGAGGCGCCCGACCGGGCCGTTCAGGACGTGCCTCCGGCTCTTCAGCCGCCGGCCGAGGACGAGGTAGAGGAGCGACAGCGCGCACGCCACGGCGAAGGCCGAGTAGCTGAGCATGTTCAGCGTGACGTGGAACGCGAAGATGGAGCCGCGCATCTCCGGCTTCATCTCCCCTCCGCCGGGGACGACGAACGAGAGGAGGAGGAAGAAGAGGGAGACGGGCATGAGGAACGCGCCGAGGGAGCGGTCGTGATGGCGCGCCTCGAGGATGAGGCTCATCGCCGCCAGGAAGAGGCCGAAGAGGGCCATCGACCCGAGGAGGTCGCTGTAGGGGACCGTCTTCAGAGCGAGCGACCTCACGTAGAGGAACCCGAAGTTGAAGGCTGCCCCGAGGGCGGCCAGGACGGTCGCCAGCCGCCCGGCGGAGACCTTCGGCTGGCGGAGCCAGACCACGTAGAGGATCGTCGCCCCTCCGTAGCAGAGGAGGGCGAGGAGGCCGAAGAGGGTGTTGGCGACGCCCGTGGCAACCATCCGAACCGTTGATTATACGGACCGGGAAGGTCCGGTTCGACCGATCTCCTCGCGCAGGGCCCGGGCCGACGCGATCGCCTCGTCGGCATCCCGCCCCCGGGCGACGAGGTGGCCCATCTTCCGCTTCGTGGCGACGCCCTTCTTGCCGTAGAGGACGACCTCGAGCAGGTCGGGGTTTCCCTCCCAGGCCGACAGGTCGAGGTCCCCGTTCGCCCCCTGAGCCTCCCAGGTCTCGCCCAGGAGGTTCGCCATGCAGAAAGCGCCCGGCGAAACGAGCCGCGGAGGGACGAGGGGGACTCCGAGGAGGATCCGGGCGAGGGCCTCGAACTGACTGCAGGTACAGGCCTTGCGGGTCACGTGACCGGAGTTGTGGGGGCGCGGCGCGAACTCGTTCGTGAAGACGCGCACCTCGCCGGGGCGCACTCGCGACGACCGCCCGACGAAGAGCTCGGTCGTCAGGAGGCCCGTCACGCCGAGGGCCCGCGCCGCCGCGAGGGCCACGGCCTTCGCTTCGGTCTCGAGGTCGTCGGGAAGGCGTGCGGGGACGAGGGTGACGTCGAGGATGTGCTCGCGGTGCTCGTTCTCGAAGAGGGGAAAGACGACCTCGTCCCCGTTCCTCTCCCGCGCGACGATGGCGCTCGCCTCGAGAACGATGTCGATCTGCTCCTCGAGGACCCAGCCGGAGGCGTCGAGCGCGGTCCGGGCGGAGGTCGCGAGGAGCGCGTCGAGATCCTCCGCCGAGGAGAGCTTCCACTGCCCCTTTCCGTCGTAGCCGCCCCGGGCCGTCTTCAGGATGGCGGGCCATCCGAACCCGCGCGCGGCGGCGGGGAGCTCCTCCGCCGTCCTCCCGGCGGCGAAGGCGACGTGCGGGAGGCCGTGAGCGCGGAGGAACTCCTTCTCGAGGGCCCTGTTCTGGGTCGTCCGCAGGACCTCGAGGGACGGCGAGAGCTTGCCGGTGCCGTGGACTTCCGCGAGGCCCTCCGTCTCCACGTTCTCGAACTCGTAGGTCACGGCGTCGCAGGCGTCGAAGAAGTCCTGGAGGCGCGGCACGTCGCGCCAGGAGGCGCTCACGGCGCGGGCCGCCCGGCGAAGGGCGGGGGCGGTCGGGTCGGGGTCGTAGACGTGGACGTCGGCCCCGAGGTCCTGGAGCGCCGACGCGAGCATCGCCCCGAGCTGGCCGCCGCCGAGGATTCCGACGGTCGTCACGAGGCGCCCCGGGCGCGGATCCGCTGGACCTCCCCGTTCCCCTCGTGCGCCTTCTCGCGGAGCGCCTCGCGGTGCGCGGCGACCTTCGCGGCGAGGACGGGATCGGCGAGGGCGAGGACCTTCACGGCGAAGAGGGCGGCGTTCGTCGCCCCGGCCGGGCCGATGGCGAACGTCGCCGTCGGGACTCCCGCGGGCATCTGGACGATGGAGAGGAGGCTGTCGAGGCCGGAGAGCGCCCTGCTCTGCACCGGGACGCCGAGGACGGGCAAGGTCGTGAGCGCAGAGACCATCCCGGGAAGGTGGGCGGCCCCGCCCGCCCCCGCGATGATCAGCTTCAGCCCCCGCGAGGCGGCCGTCTTCGCGTACTCGAACATCTCCTCGGGCGTCCGGTGGGCGCTGACGACGGAGGTCTCGCAGGGGACCCCGAACTCGCGGAGGACCTCCTCCGCCTTCGCGAGCGTCTCGTAGTCCGAGGCGCTTCCCATGACGATCCCGACGAGCGGCGTTTCCATCGTTCGGCCTCCGGCGCCGAGTCTATCGGGAGGACCGGAGCGCGGAAGCGACCGTCTCGAGACGCACCCCGCGGGAGGCCTTGACGAGGACGACGTCCCCGGGGCGGACCGTCTCGAGGACGTGGGGAATCGCCTCCTCTCCGGTGGGGAAGAACGCAGACGGGATCCCGGCCTCTCCCGCGGCCCGGACGAAGCGTTCCGCCTCTCCGTTCACGGCGACGAGGGCCGCCGGGCCGGCCGCGACCGCCGCGCGCGCCACCTCCTCGTGCTCCTGCGCGGCCAGGGGCCCCATCTCGCGCATCTCGCCGAGGACGAGGACGAGACGGCGGCCGAGGTGGTCCGACAGCTCGCGCGCGGACCGGAGCGACGACCGGGCTGATCCCGTGTTCGAGTTGTAGGTGTCGTCGAGGAGGACCGTGCCGTCGGCGAGCGTCTCGACGGCGAATCGGCCGTCGCGCTGCGCCGCGACGCGCCGGAGGGCTTCGCCCAGCGCCTCGGGAGGCGCTGCGACGTCGAGCAGCGCCCTCGCGGCCGCGAGGGCCGCGAGGGCGGCGAGGGCTCCGGCTTCCCCGGGAAGCGGTACGTCGTAGTCGACCGGATCGCCGCCCTCCCACGCGACCCTCACGAGGCTCCCTTCGAGGCCCCGCGGCGTGCGAGAGAGGGCCCGGAGCGAGCACGCCTCGCCGAAGCCGTAGAGAATGCGGCGCGTCGCGGGCGACCGCTCGATCTGGGCCGCCACGCGCGGGTCGTCACCGTTCCCGATCGCCCAGCCGCCGGGCGCGAGCGCCACGAAGAGATCCCCCTCTTCCTCGGCCACGTCGTCGAGCGTGCCGATTCCCTCGGTGTGCTCCGGGGCGACGAGGGTCACCACCGCCACGTCGGGCCGGGCGACTTCGGCGAGCCGGGCGATCTCCCCCCGGTGGCTCGTCCCGATCTCCACGACGGCGAGGTGGTGGTGCTCGTCGAGCAGGAAGAGCGTCATCGGCAGGCCGACGTCGTTGTTCAGGTTCCCCGGCGTCGCCTGGACGTCCCCGGGCCCGAGGACGTCGAGGAGCGCGGCGATCGCGCGCGTCGTCGTCGTCTTGCCCGCCGACCCCCCGACGGCGGCGAGGCGGTGGATTCCGGCCGAGGCCCATCGGTCGCGGTGGTACCTCGCGAGCGCCCCGAGCGCGGCGCGCGTGTCGGCGACCCGGATGACCGAGCCCGCGGGCGGGAGGTCTCCGGCCGTCGAGATCAGGACGCCGCCGGCCCCCGCGGCCGCCGCCTGCGGAAGGAAGCGGTGGCCGTCGAAGCTGTCGCCCCTGAGCGCGACGTAGAGGGCCCCGGGAGTGATCGTCCGGGTGTCGGTCGAGACGCCCGTCAGGGGCTTTCCGTCGCGGACGAGCGTGCCGTTCGTGGCGCGGGCGACCTCCGCGGGGGTGAAACGGGCGATGTTCGGCGGGATCGGCGTGGCCATACGCGGCCGATGCTAACCTCCCGCGCCATGTCCGATCCCGGCCCCTCCCGCCAGCGATTCGTCGATGCCACCTTCGGGCGCCCCGTGGACGTCCCGCCCGTCTGGCTCATGCGCCAGGCCGGCCGCTACCTCCCCGAGTACCGGGAGGTGAGGAAGCGCCTCGCGTTCCTCGACCTCTGCGCCGACGTGCCGTCGGCCGTGGAGGTCTCGATGCAGCCTTTCCGGCGTTTCGGGATGGACGGCGTGATCCTCTTCTCCGACATCCTCATCCCCCTTCCGCCGATGGGGATCGAGGTGAGGCTCGACGAGGGGGGGCCGAAGCTCCCGACTCCGGTGCGCACCGCCGCGCAGGTCGAGGCGCTCCGGGGCTTCGACCCGACCGTCGAGACCGGCTTCGTCCCGGCGATCCTCCGCGAGCTGAAGAAGGAGGTCGCGGGCCGCGCGGCCGTCATCGGCTTCTGCGGAGCGCCCTGGACCCTCGCCACGTACGTCGTCGAGGGGGGCGGCAGCAAGTCGTTCCAGCACACGAAGACGATGATGTGGCGCGAGCCGAAGACCCTCGAGGCGCTCCTGGGCAAGCTCGCCGACGCCGTCGGCGACTACCTCGCAGCACAGATCGAGGCGGGGGCGGACGTCGTCCAGGTGTTCGACTCGTGGGCGGGGGAGCTCTCCCGCGCCGACTACGACCGCTTCGCCCGGCCGGCCACCGAACGCCTCCTCGCGCGCCTTCCGAAGCGGGGCGAGGTCCCCGTCATCCACTTCGCCTCGGGCTCGGCGCACCTGGTCGACTCCTACGCCGCGATGCCCTCCGACGTCATCTCGGTCGACTGGAAGCTCCCGCTCGACGAGGCCCGGCGCCGCGCGGGCGGCAAGGCCCTCCAGGGGAACGTCGACCCGGGCGTCCTCCTCGGGTCGCCCGACGACGTCCGGGCCGCGGTCCGCGCCGCAAGAGCCGCGGCGGGCCCCGTCGGGCACATCGTCAACCTCGGCCACGGCATTCTCCCGCCGACGCCCCCCGAGAACGTCGCCGCCTTCGTGGAGGCCGCCCGGGACTAGGGGTCAGGTCTTGATTTTATATTATAGCTTTTCCCTCCCGCGAGGTACGGCCCGTCCGGGATAGGGCACACACTTCCGTGTAATAGAAAATCAAGACCTGACCCCGTCCGCGGTCCGGGTCGCGTGTAATCTCCGCGGGTGCCGGCCATACCGATCCGCCTCCGTGGCGAAACGCTGCCGATGACGACGGAGCTCCTGGAGAAGTACAACGTCCAGGGGCCCCGCTACACCTCCTACCCCACCGCGCCGGAGTGGACCGACGCGATCGGGCCCGCCGACTTCGAGGCGGCCTGCGAGCGGGCGAACGCGGCAGGGCGGCCGATCTCCCTCTACGTCCACCTCCCGTTCTGCGACGAGCAGTGCTGGTTCTGCGGCTGCTTCATGAAGGTCGTCCCGAAGCCCGACCGCCAGGGAGAGGAGAGGGGGGAGATCGAGGGGTACCTCGCCGACCTCCACCGCGAGATCGACCTCCTGGCGGCCCGCGTCGACCGCTCGCGCCCGGTCGTCCAGCTCCACTGGGGAGGGGGGACGCCGACCTACCTGACGCCGAAGCAGGCCGACGCTCTCGCGGCGCACCTCCTCGACGCCTTCCGGCCGGCGCCGGGGGCCGAGATCTCCGTCGAGGTCGACCCGCGCGTGACGACCGCCGAGCACCTCGCGGCGCTCCGCCGCCACGGCTGGAACCGGGTCTCGATGGGCGTTCAGGACTTCGACCCCGAGGTCCAGGAGCTCGTCAACCGCGTCCAGCCCTTCGAGCTGACGAAGGCGCTCGTCGACGCGTCGCGCGAGCTCGGGTACGACTCCCTGAACCTCGACCTCATCTACGGCCTGCCGGGGCAGAGGCTGGCCGGCTTCTCGGAGAGCGTCGAACAGGTGCTCACGCTCCGGCCCGACCGGGTCGCGATGTACTCCTACGCCCACGTGCCGTGGCTGAAGAAGCCCCAGCGGGTCCTCGCGGCCCACCTCCCCGAGGGGACGGAAAAGTTCGCGATCTTCGTCTCGGGAATCGAGAAGTTCGCAGAGGCCGGCTACGTCTACATCGGAATGGACCACTTCGCCCTCCCGCACGACGAGATCGCCCGGGCCCAGGTCGACCGCACGCTCTGGCGCAATTTCCAGGGGTACACGACGCACGCCGGCGTCGACCTCTACGCGCTCGGCGTCTCGGCGATCGCGCAGATCGACGACGTCTACGTCCAGAACACGAAGGACTACGCGGCGTACCACGCGGCCTGCGCCGAGGGTCGCCCCTCGACGATCAAGGGGTGGCGGATGACGCCGGAGGACCACCTCCGCGGAACCGTCATCACGAACCTCCTCTGCCACTGCGTGATCAAGAAGCGTGAGGTGGAGGAGCAGTTCGGCCTCGCGTCGTTCGACGAGACGTTCGCCCGCGAGGTCGCGGCCCTGCCCGACCTCGTCGCGGACGGCCTCGTCGAGCCGCGGACCGACGAGGTGCGGGTGACGCCCCTCGGCCGGATCTTCATCCGGAACGTGGCGATGCTCTTCGACCCTTACCTCCTCAAGCGCCCGGCCGACCAGCCGAAGATCTTCTCCAGGACCCTCTGATGGCCTCGGGGCGGACCGGGATCCTCCTCGTCCAGCTCGGAGGGCCGACGAAGCGGGAGGAGCTGAAGGGCTTCCTCTACCGCCTCTTCGCCGATCCGGAGATCCTGACGATCCCCTTCGCGCCGCTGCGCAAGGCGATCGCCTGGACGATCGCGACGACCCGCGAGAAGGAGTCGGCGGAGACGTACGAGAAGATCGGCTGGTCGCCGATCCGCTGCTGGACCGAGAAGTCGGCGATGCTCCTCGAGGCGGCGCTCGCCCCCTCCTGGCCCGGCGAGCCGCCGATCGTGAGGTCGGCCATGACGTGCAGCGCGCCCCTCGTGGAGGACGTCCTCCCCGGCCTGCGCGCCGCCGGGATCACCCGGCTCTTCGTCCTGCCGCTCTACCCGCAGTACTCGGTCACGACGACGAAGGGCTCCTTCGCCCGCGTCGACGAGTCGCTCGCGCGGATGGGCTGGGCGCCCGAGCGGGTGAACGCGCCGGATTCCTGGTACGAGGAGCCACGCTTCCTCGACGCCCACGTCGCGCGGATCGAGGAGGCGGCGGCGCGCCTTCCCGACCCCGACCCCGCGGCGACCGTCCTCCTCTACTCGGCGCACTCGCTGCCGGTCTCGACGATCGAGAAGAGGAAGGACCCCTACCCGAAGCAGATCGAGGCGACGTGCGCCCTGATCGACGAGCGGCTCGGCCGGCGGCTCCGTTCGCGCCTCGGCTACCAGTCGAAGCTCGGCCCGATCGCGTGGCTCGGCCCCTCGACGAACGAGGTCCTCGCCGACCTCGCCCGCGAGGGGGCCAAGCAGGTCCTCGTCTGCCCCGTCGCGTTCGTCTCCGACCACGTCGAGACGCTCTACGAGATCCGGATGCTCTTCGCCGACGAGGCGCGCGCGCTCGGCATCCCCGTCTACGCCGCCGTGGACGGCCTGAACGACCACCCGTCCTTCATCGAAGCGCTCGTCGACGTCAGCCGGAAGGCGCTCCTCCCGGCGGAAGCCCGTTGAGGCGGATCGTCATCCTCGGCGGCGGGATGACGGGCCTCGCTCTCGCCTTCCTCCGGAACCAGAACCCCGCGCCCGGGGACGACATCCTCGTCCTCGAGGAGGGACCGAACGCCGGCGGGAGCCTCCGGTCCCTGCGCGAGGAGGGGCTCGTCCTCGAAGCGGGGCCCCACACGCTCCGCACCACGCCCGCTTCCGACCGGCTCGTCGAGAAGCTGGGGCTCGCGGACGAGGTGCTGGTGGCCGACCCGAAGGCCCCGCGGTGGGTCGTGAGGGGAGGCCGAGCCCGCAGGATCGTCCCCGGTCCCGCCGGGGTCTTCACGACCGTCGTTTCGTGGAGGGGCCGGCTGCGAGCCCTCGGGGAGCCGTTCGTCACGCCGCGCCCCGCGGAGCTCGACGACGAGTCGGTCCATGACTTCTTCTCTCGTCGCTTCGGGGACGAGGTCGCCCGCTGCGTCGCGGGGCCGTTCGCCACGGGAGTCTGGGCCGACGACCCGCGGACCCTCTCCGTCCGGAGCGCCTTTCCGAGGCTCTGGGAGGCCGAGGCGCTCGGCGGGAGCGTCCTCCTCGGCCTGAGAAAGGTCCCCGGAACGGGCGGCCCTCGGTTCCGCCCTCGGACGATCAGCTTCCGGGACGGGCTCGGGACGCTCGCAGAGAGGATCTCCGAGAGAAGCCAGCGGGCCGGAGTCCGCGTCGAGCTGAACGCCGAGGTGGAGGCGATCGAAGGGCCCTTCGACGGGGAAGGGAACGGCGGCGTCTGGAAGGTCCAGATCGCCGACGGCACCGTCTACCCCGCCGACACGCTCGTCTCGACGCTCGATGCACCGAGCCTCTCCGCTCTCCTCGGAAGCCGCCTCCCCCGCTCGGAGGGACGCCTCGCCTCCCTCTCCTACTCGCGAGTCGCCGTCGTCCTCCAGGCCTTCCGACCGGAGCCCGCCGGGTCTTCCCCGCGAGGGTTCGGCGTCCTCGTCCCGCGCGGCGAGGGCTTCCGCTCGCTCGGAGTCCTCTACCTTTCCTCGCTCTTCCCGTCGCGCGTGCCCCCCGGCGTCGCGTTGACGAGCTCGTTCTTCGGCGGCGCCCTCGAGCCCTCTGTCCCCGACCGGACCGAGAGCGAACTGCTCGAGCTGGCGGAGGCCGAGGTTCGGAGGCTCCACCCGGGAATCGGGCCTCGCGTCCACGGCAGGGTCCTGAAGTGGCCCGCCGCGCTCCCGCGGCTCCCGCTCGGCCACCACGCGACGCTCGAGCTCCTCGAGAAGGACCTCGCCGCGTTGAACGCCGGGAACGAGCGTCCGCGCCTCGTCGTGACCGGCTCCTGGCGCGACGGCCTCGGTCTCGGCGAGAGAATCGCCCGGGCCGAGGAGCTCGCCCCGACGCTGTGAGATTTGGAGGACCGATGAGACGCCTCCTCCCGGGCCCGATCCTCCTCGCCGCTCTCCTCGCCACGGCCGGCCTCGTTGCCCGCACCCCCTCCGATCGCCACGTGCCCCGCCGCCCGGCGTTCGCGGAGCACGAGGAAGGGCGCTGCAAGAGGGCGCGGTCGCTCGTGTCGTCTCTCTCGCGTGTCTCCGCCGGCCGCGCCGCGCGCACGCCGGAAGGGGCGGGGCGGGGGTACGACGTCCTCACCTACGACCTCGCCTTCGACCTCGACCCGGCCGTCGTCTTCGTCGAGGGGCGTGCCGTGGTCCGGCTCTCCTCACTCCGGAATGGCCTGTCCGAGGTCCGCCTCGACCTCGACGACGCGATGACGGTGCAGTCCGTCGAGCGGGACGGGGTTCCAGTTCCGGGCTGGACCGCCGCCGCCGACTCTCTACGGGTCCCGCTCGACCCGCCTCTCGGCACCGAGGCGCGGACGACGCTCGTCGTCCGTTGGGGTGGCACGCCGCTCGCGGGCGGCGCGCTCTCGTTCTGGACGACCCCCTCGAGCGGCCCCGCCCTCTCCTCTCTCGCCGAGCCCTTCGACGCGCGGACGTTCTGGCCCTCGGTCGACGACCCCGCCGACAAGGCGGTGACGACGGTCGCGGTCACCGTCCCGGATGGATACGTGGCGGTTTCGGCCGGCCTCGGCTCCTCCGCCCCGGCCGGCGCCGGGAAGGTGACGTGGACCTGGAAGCTCCCCCAGCCGGTCTCGACCTATCTCGTCTCGGTCGCCGTCGCCCGCTTCGAGACGATCACCGCCGACTACCGCTCGCTCGACGGGACGCGGACGATGCCCGTCGTCGGGTACGTCGTCCCCGAGCACGTGCAGATCAACCGGGCGCGCGTCGCGTCGATGGTCGGGCACCTCGAGGTCCTCGCGTCGCTCTTCGGCGAGTACCCCTACGTGGACACGAAGTACGGGATCGTCGAAGGGAGCTTCTCCGGCGGGATGGAGCACCCGACGATCTCCCTCATCGGAACCTCCCTCCTCGGCAACGCCTCGCGCGACCTGACGAACCTCCTCGTCCACGAGGCCGCCCACCAGTGGTGGGGCGACGAGGTGACGATGCGGACCTGGGACGACATCTGGCTGAACGAGGGGTTCGCGACGTACTCCGAGGTCCTCTACCGCGAGCGCGTGTCGGGGTCCGCCCCGGGTCGGACGCTCTCCTTCCAGTACGACGACGGCCTCTACGCCGGCCAGCTCGGCCCCCCCGTGGTCGCGCCGGCCGAGGACCCGTTCCGCTTCACCGGCGCGGTCTACGACAAGGGGGGCTGGGTTCTCCACATGCTCCGGAGGCTCGTCGGGGACGAGACGTTCTTCGCGACCCTGCGCGAGTACAGGAGGCGGCACGAGCGCGGGAACGCGACGCGCGCGGACCTGCGTTCCGTCTTCGAGGAGCGCTCCGGGCGGGACCTGAAGCAGTTCTTCGACCAGTGGGTCGAGACGCCCTACCGGCCCGTCCTGCGCGCCTCGTTCCGAAACCTCGTGGACGGGCGCGTCGAGGTGACGGTGCGGCAGACGCAGGGGCACGCCGTCGTCCACCCCGAGCCGGCGCCGGGCGACGCGCCGCACTACCGCTTTCCGCTCGTCCTGCGCGCCTTCTCCGCCACCTCCGCCGCGACGACGGCCGTCGTCGACGTGACGCAGGCGGTGGAGACGTTCACCCTCGCGGCCCCGGGCGGAGCGCCTGCCGTGTCGCTCGTCCTCGACCCCGACGGGGACCTCCTGAAGATCGTGGAGGCGGTCGGCCCCGCCTCCTGAGGCCGGTCAGGGCGCGAGGACGTCCAGGATCTCCTTCGCGGCCTGGGTGGCGTTCGCCGGGAGGCCCTCTCCCACTCCGGGCCACTCGCCCCACGTGAGCTTCACCCCGAGCTTCTCCATGTTCTCCTTGCCGCGCTGCATCGACCGGTAGAGCTCCGGGGGCGCCCCCTTCGCGACACCGAGGAAGACCGGCACGCCCCGGAGTCCCGCGACCGCCTGCGCGCCGCCCGGACCCGGGTCGAAGATGCCGCCGACCGACGCCACGCCCGAGAAGAGGCCGGGCGTCCGCGCCGCGACCTCGAGGCCGAGCTTGCCGCCGCGCCCGGCGCCGACGACGAGAACGGGAACCGGGAGGTTCCCCGCGCGGCGCCGCGCCTCGGCCACCGCCCGCGTCAGCGCCTGCAGCCCGCGATCGGGCGAGCCCCAGCCGAACCGCTTGTTCCCCGACCTGGAGGGGCCGCGGGGCGCCGCGACGAAGAGGCCGCGGGCTTTCGCTTCGTTCATGAACGGCCCCGCGACGGCCATCGGATCGGAGTTCACCTCGTGGAGCAGGAGGAGAATGGCCCGCGGCGCCCGGCCGGGCGCGACGAAGAGCCCCTCCGTCACGACCGCCTCGTCTCCCGCGACCCGGTTCCGCTTCACCCCGTCGACGATCCGCGCGAACTCGGGGCGTGCCCGGAGGGAGACGAGATCCGGGTCCCTCTGAAGCGTTGCCTCGTCGTCGAACCCGGCCGCGACGGCGCGGTCCAGCTGGCGGAACGCCGAGTCCGCCTTCCCCTCGCGGGCGTCGAGGCACGCGAGGTTGTAGGGGGCCGTCGGGAGCTCGCCCAGCTTCCAGGACTCCTCGAAGAACTCCCGGGCCCGGACCAGCTCGTTCTTCTGGACCGCCGCCACGCCGAGACGCTCCATCTGCCACGGGTCCTTGGGCGCTTCCCCGGCGACACGCGCGTCCTGGATCCGGGCCGGCACCGCCCCCGGCGGGGCCTGGGGGTCCGCTCCGACGACGACGCCCGTCGAGGCGGGCGGCCGGGTGGCGGCAGGCTTCTGCGCCTGGGCTGCGGCGGGGAGGGCGGACGTCGCGAGGATGAGCGCCGTGGCGCGGAGGATCGCCTTCATGGCGGCGGATTGTAGCCGCGCCTCTCCTGCGGCCTCCGGCGGCCGGGGGCACGGGCTACAATCTCCCCGGATGTCCTCTTCTCCGCCGGACACCGGCGACTACCTCAGCGACGTTTTCTTCTCCGACCTCCCCCTCCCGCACGCGGTCCGGGCTGGTATTGCCGCCTGTGGCTTCGTCCGGGCGACGCCGGTCCAGGCCAGGACGCTCCCGCTCCTCCTCGCCGGCAAGGACGTCGCCGCCCAGGCCCAGACCGGCACCGGGAAGACCGCGGCCTACCTCGTCGCGATCCTGACCCGGCTCCTCGAGGCGCCTTCTCCCGCGAGCCGCAAGCCGGGGGCGCCGCGGGCGCTCATCGTCGCGCCGACGCGCGAGCTGGCCGTCCAGATAGAGCACGACGCGCTCCTCCTGTCCCAGTTCGTCAAGCCCCGCATCGTGACCGTCTACGGCGGGCTCGACTACGCCCGGCAGCGGAGCCTCCTCTGGGACGGGTGCGACATCCTGATCGGGACGCCGGGCCGCCTCCTCGACTACGAGGGCCAGGGTGCCACGTCGTTCGGCTCCGTCGAGTGCCTCGTCGTCGACGAGTGCGATCGCCTCTTCGACCTCGGCTTCCTGCCCGACCTGCGCCGCATCCTCCGCCGCTGCCCGCCGCCGCGGCGCCGCCGCTCGATGATGTTCTCGGCGACCCTTTCCTGGCGCGTCATGGAGCTCGCCTGGGAGCACATGAACGAGGCCGAGCGGGTCGAGATCGCGTCGGAGAGGGTTACGGCCGACCGCGTCGTGCAGAGCCTCTACCACGTCGGCAACTCGGAGAAGCTCTCCCTCCTCGTCGGCCTCCTGACCCGGGAGGGGGACGCGACGCGGACGATGCTCTTCGTGAACACCAAGCGCTTCGCCGAGCGGCTCGTCGAGCGCCTCACCCGCCACGGCTTCCGGTGCGGGGCGATCTCGGGCGACATCCCGCAGGCCAAGAGGCTCAAGATCCTCGGCGACTTCAAGGCCGGCAAGCTCCCGATTCTCGTGGCAACCGACGTGGCGTCGAGGGGCCTGCACATCGACGGCGTCACCCACGTCATCAACGTCGACCTGCCGATGGACCCGGAGGACTACGTCCACCGGATCGGCCGGACCGCCCGGGCCGGCCGTTCGGGCCGGGCCATCTCGCTCGCATGCGAGAACTACGTCCAGTCCCTCTCCTCGATCGAGAAGCTGATCGGGATGAAGATCCCGGTCGAGCACCCCGACGAGGCCCTCTTCATCCGTCGGCCCCCTCCCGTACTTCCGCCCGTGCGCGTCTCCGGCGGCCAGAGGCACGCCGCCCCGGCCGACGCAGACGAGGACGAGGCGCCGGAGACGCCCGCCGCACCGCCGCCGCGGGCTTCGAGGCCGGAGGCGTCCCCGAGGGCGCCACGCCGCGCGGCGCCCGCTGCCCCGCCTCCGGCGGAGCCACCGGCCCCGCCGCCGCCGCCGGCCCCGGTCGAGGTCGTGTCCGTCCTCGTCGCCCCCGAGTCCCCGCCCGAGCCGGGCATCGAAGAGGCCGTGGGACCGGAGCTCGCGGCCCTGCCGGAAGGCCCGGCCGACTTCTGGACGCGCGAGGCCTTCGGCCTCGAGATCCCCGAGGAGGGCTTCGGCGTCGCCGACTCGCCTGCGGCTCCCGGCGCGCCGGCGCGGAAGAAGCGGCGTCGCAGGCGGCGCCCGGCCGCGCCTGCCGCCCTCCCGACCGCCTGACATCCCCCGCGCGCGGCTTATCATCCCTCCGCCGGGAGGAACGCCATGCCGTACGCAGGAATCCGCGGTCAGAGGTTCTACTACGAGGTCGGGGGCGAAGGCGATCTCGTCGTGCTGCTCCACGGCGCGCTCGCGAACGCCGACCTGATGGAGGCGCCCGCGACGGGGCTCGCCTCCGGGTTCCGCGCGCTCCGCCTGGACCGGCGCGGTTGCGGCCGGACCACCCCCCCGACCGAGGGGCCGGTCCCCCTCCCGGAGGAAGCCGACGATCTCCTCGCCCTGATGGACTGGTTCTCGGCCGACAAGGCCCACTTCCTGGCCCACGACGAGGGGGCCGACGTCGCCCTGGAGTTCGCCCTGAGGAACCCGGGCCGGATGGGGTCCCTGGCGCTCCTCGCGCCGGCCCTCGAGGGCGCCTCGTTGAGCCCGGAGTCGGCGGCGGCCTCCGCCGACCTCCGCGCCGCCCTGAAGGCCGACCCGGTGAGGGCGCTCGAGGAGAAGCTCTTCCCCTCTCCGATCTTCGACGCGGCCCGCGACCGGGAGGGGGTGTTCGAGAGGATCGAAGGGATCTTCCGGCGCTTCCCCCAGAGTCCCGGCCGCCTCGACCGCGCCCCCCGGGCCGGGGCCGCGCTCGTCGGCCGTCTCGGCGCCGTTTCCGCGACGACCCTGGTCCTCGTCGGCGCGCGGGACGAAGCGGACCGGATCCTCTCCGCGAGGGCCATCGCGGCCGGAATCCCGGGCGCCCAGCTCGTGGAGGTCCCCGACACCTCGCGCTTCCTCCACATCGAGGAGAGCCGCGCGGTCATGCGCAGGCTGACCGACTTCTTCATCCCGGAGCCCGAGATCGAGCGTTAGCAGCCCGGGTCGCGGGCGCGCGCGCCGACGGGAACGGGGGCCTCGCGGCCCCCGTTTCACGTTGCGGCGGAAAGGCCCGTCAGGCGATCGACTTGAGGAACTCCGAGTTCGCCTTCGTGCGCGTCAGCTTCGAGAGGAGGAGCTCCATCGCGTCCATCGGCTTGACGGACGCGAGCGCGCGGCGGAGCTTGTGGATCTTGGGGAGCTCGTCCGCGGTGTAGAGCTTCTCCTCCTTGCGCGTCCCGGAGGCCGGGATGTTGATGCAGGGGAAGATGCGCCGGTCGAAGAGCCCGCGGTCGAGGATGATCTCGCAGTTCCCCGTCCCCTTGAACTCCTCGAAGATCACGTCGTCCATCCGGCTGCCGGTGTCGACGAGACACGTCGCGATGATCGTCAGCGAGCCGCCGTCCTCGTGGTTCCTGGCGCCGCCGAAGAAGCGCCGGGGCTTCTCCATCGTCCGCGCGTCGATGCCGCCGGAGAGGATCTTGCCGCTCCCGCGCTGCTCGTTGTTGTAGGCGCGGCTCATCCGCGTCAGCGAGTCGCAGAAGATGACGACGTCCTTGCCGATCTCCACGAGCCGCTTGGCCCGCTCGAACGTCGCCTCGGCGACGGCGATGTGGTGGGCGGCGGTCATGTCGGCCGAGGAGGCGACGACCTGCCCCGTGATCGACCGCTGCATGTCGGTGACCTCCTCGGGCCGCTCGTCGACGAGCAGCATGAAGAGGACGACGTCGGGGTCGTTCTTGGCGATGGCGTTCGCCATCGTCTTCAGGAGGAACGTCTTCCCCGCCTTAGGCGGCGCCACGATGAGGCAGCGCTGGCCGCGCCCGAGCGGGACGACGAGGTCGAGGACGCGCCCCGAGTTCTCTTCGGCCGAGGTCTCCATCCGGAGGCGCCGGTTCGGGTCGATCGAGACCCCCTTGTGGAACTGGACGTACCGGGAGCGGTACTCGGCCGGCGACATCCCCTCGATCGAGAGGATCTTCTGGACCATCGGCCCCTTCGGGCCGCGGGCGACCGCCTCGGCCTCGATGAGGAGGCCGTCCTCGAGGTCTTCCGCCTCGACCAGGTACTTCGGGAGGAACGGGTCCCCCTTCTCCGCGTAGAAGGTCTCCGCCGAGACGACGAGTCCCGAGTGGTCGCCGTGGAGCTTGACGAGGCCACGTACCGTGACCGCCGGGGCGGCCTGGGGCACGCTCTCGCGGCGCGGGGCCCCTTCGGGCGACGCGTCCGTCCCCGCCGCGGCGTCCCCGCCCGCGGAGCCCTTGGTCCGGCCGCGGCGGCGGCGACGACGGCGACGGCGGCGGGAAGGCTCCCCGGGGGCGCCCCCTCCCTCGGCCGGCGCGGCGTCGGCGTCTCCCTCGACCTCGTCGGGCCCCTCCAGATCGTCCTCGGGCCCCTCTGCGAGGTCCTCGGCGACGGCGTTGTCGATGGGCGGCAGTACCGCCTCCTCGCGCTCTTTCGGGTCGAAATCGTCCAAGCTTGCCTCCGGAACGGTCCATCGGCGGCCGTTCCGATTCCTGCTGGCCGCTCTCCCGGGCGTTTCGCCCGGGCAAACGGCACCGTTCCCTTTTCGGATCCGAGGGGGAGGGCGGGTCGTGATCCTCGCGCCTCCCTCGCCCGGCGCCCCGTTCGCGCCGCCCCGCTTCCGCAGGGCCGCGCCGCGCCGGACCAGACCCCCGAATGCTAAGCCCGAAGGGAATCCTGCGTCAATTCGGCCTCGTCAAGGTGCCGGGACGGCTCCCTCCGGGGCCCGCTGCGGCGAGCGCGGTCCGCCGGCCGCCCACAGGCCCGGCACGACGGCCTTGCATCGCGGGCAGGCGCCGTCCTCGCCGATCCGGCAGGCGAGGACTCGGAAACCCCGCCTCTCGACGAGGGGCTCCCGGCAGGTGGCGCAGAACGTCGTCTCGCCGTCCCCCGCGCGGCCGGGGACGTTTCCGGTGTAGACGTACCGGAGGCCTTCCTCCCGTCCGATCTCCGCGGCCCTGAGCAGGGACGCGACGGGGGTCGACGGCGTCGCCGCCATCCTGTAGTCGGGGTGGAAGGCCGTCACGTGCCACGGGAGGTCCGGGGAGAGCGACGCGAGGAAGCGGGCCGCGTCGCGCAGCTCCTCTGGCGAGTCGTTGAGACCGGGGACGACGAGGGTCACGACCTCGACCCAGATGCCTCGCCAGACCAGGCCCCGGAGGGCGTCGAGGACGACGGCGAGCCGACCGCCGACCCGACGGTACCCCTCCTCGCGCATCCCCTTGAGGTCGACCTTGTAGGCATCGACGAGGGGGCGCAGGAAGTCGAGCACCTCCTCCGTCGCGTTCCCGTTCGAGACGAAGCTCGTCATCAGCCCGGCGCGGCGGGCCTCCCGGAAGACGGCGCCGGCCCACTCGGCCGTGATGAGCGGCTCGTTGTAGGTCGACGTCACCATCGCGGCCCCCTCCGCGAGGGCGGCGGCCACGATGCCCTCGGGCGTGGCCGGCCTCGGGGCCGCCCACGCGTCGGCATCGGCGTCGCGGATCGTCTGGCTGATCTCCCAGTTCTGACAGTAGGGGCAGCGGAAGTCGCACCCGAGCATGCCGAAGGACAGCGCCGTCGACCCCGGCAGGACGTGGAAGAAGGGTTTCTTCTCGATCGGGTCGGCCGCGATCGTGGCGACGTATCCCCAGGGGACCCGCAGCTCCCCTTCGCGGACGAAACGGACGCGGCAGACGCCCTCCCTTCCCTCGCCGAGGAGGCAGCGGTGCCCGCAGGCGAGGCAGCGGACCTTCCCCTCCTCCTTCCTGGCGAGCGAGCCCGGCGCCGTGAGGGCGGCGAGCCGCTCGCGGACGGTCGCCGCGGTCGCCATGGCCTCATCATAGGCCCGCCGCCCGGCGGGGGAATGATTCGTGCATCGGTGCCGTTAGAATGCGCCGCGTGACACGATTCCTCCGGACTGCCGCGCTCGCCGTCGCCGCGGCCGCCCTCGCCGGGCCGCTCCCGGCCCAGACGCCCACCCCCACGCCGACCGCCACGCCCACGCCCGTCCCGTTCCTCCAGTTTCCCGGCTCGGCGGCGAGCCTCGGGATCCCCAATGGAGGCCGCTACGACGCCTCGAACCTCGTCCTCAAGCCCGACGGGACGATCTGGACTGCCTCGGCCAACGAGAACGTCCTCGCCCGCATCTCGCCGGACGGGAAGATCCGCAAGTGGACGATGCCGAAGGACGCGGCGCCGAGCCACCTGCTCGAGGAGCCGGACGGGACGTTCTGGGTGGCCCAGCTGGGCGGGTTCAAGGTCTCCCGCTTCGACCCCGCGACGGAGGAGCTGACCGAGTGGGCCGACGCCGCCCGCCGGCCCACCGCGTTCGTGAAGAAGGCCGACGGCAAGCTCTGGCTTCCCCACACGAACGGCGTCCTGACGACCTTCGACCCCGCCACCTCGACGTTCGTCTACTGGCGCACGACGGACCCTGCCAACCCTCTCGTGAGCCTCTCGTACCCGTACCTCGACGAGGACGGCTCGGTCTGGGCCGGGGACTTCGTCCGCGGCGGCATCGTCCGCATCGCCCCCGGCGGCAACACGGCCACCCGGTGGCAGCTGCCGAACTCCTTCGTCCAGCCCTCGAAGATCATCCGCGGGCCCGACGGCGCCCTCTGGATCTCCTTCCACGCCTCCGCCCAGATCGCCCGGTTCGTCCCCGCGACCGCGGAGCTGAAGACCGTCACCGTCGGCGCCTTCGTGGCCCCGTTCGACCTGAAGGTCTACAGGAGCCGGATCCTCTACTCCGAGCAGGCCGCGGGAGAGGTCGGCGTCCTCGACCCGTTCGGCGACCTCCCCTCCGAGACGGCGACGCTCGAGTCGAAGGAGCTCGTCCTCTCGAGCACGACCGAGGTCGCCGTCCCCACGAAGACGAAGCTGGTTGCGGTGGACGTGACGGTCGAGCCGGCGAGCCCCATCGGCGTCGCCGGTTTCGGAAGCCCCGGGCTCTCCCGTTATCCGGCCGTCGCCGGCATCCCCTACGGCCTCGCGATCGACGAGGTCCGGAAGCGGATCCTGGTCGGAGCGACCGGGGAGATCGTCGAGATCCTCCCGCCCCTCCCGGTCACCGTGAACGACCACCTCTACCCGGCGGCGGCCTCGATCGCCGGGGCCGGCGGGAACCGCTGGGCGACCGAGGTCGTCGCTTGGAACCGCGGGACGCCGGCCGAGGACGGCACGCGGTCCAACACGAGCGTCGACGGGCGCCTCCTCCCCTCCGACTGGATCGTCGGGCTCTCCCCCGGCGCGACGTTGACCGTCGGTCCCGGCAAGCTCGTCCGCCAGGCCGACCCGATCGCCGAGGAGATGGACGGCGCGGACACCGCGGGCGCGCTCCGCTTCTCGCCTCCGACGGGCGCGACGAACTTCGGGGACTTCTTCTCCTGGGCCCGCGTCTACACGACTCGCGAGGACGGCGGCACCTACGGCATGGGCCGAAACCGCGTCACGGGCGGCGACGCCGTCGCCAGCGGCGAGACCGGCTTTCTCTTCACGCCCCCGGACGCGGACGGGCAGAGGGTCAACGCGGGCCTCTTCGTCGTGGAGGCCACCCGCGTCGGCGTCTCCATCGTCGGCCCCGACGGGGTTCTCGTCGCCGGGCCGGCCGTCCTCGACTGGCCGGCGGGCTTCCAGACGCAGGCGTCCACGGTCTTCGAGGTCTTCGGCATCGCGCCCGTTCCGTCGGCCCGCATCGTATTCGCGGTGGAGAAGGGACGGGTCCTCCCCTTCGGCACGTCGATCGACACCGTGACGGGCGATCCGATCGACCTCCCCTTCTTTGGGCCGAGGAGCACGGCCCAGGTGCAGTGGTTCCTCGCCGTGGAACGCGGCGGCGGCCCGATGGGGGCGTCCTCGCGGACCGACCTCCAGCTCTTCAACGGGGCCGAGGTCGCGTCCACGGTCTCCCTCGGATTCCGCCCGGCGCGCCTCGCCGCGAGCGCAGAGCCGGCGGCCGGACCCCGTTTCGCGACGCTGACGGTACCGGCCGGTCGGACCCTGACGGTGACGGACGCCCTGAAGGAGCTCTTCGGGCTCGAGGGCGTCGCGGGGAGCGTCGACGTCGTCTCCGACCCGCCCGTCTTCGCCTTCGCCCGCGTGACCGCCGGGGACGCCTCCGGCGGGCGGTTCGGCTATGGCAGCGCCGCGGCCCTCGGAAACGTCGCGCCGACCGTCGGCTCGCGCGGCGTCTTCATCCAGGTTTCCGACGCGGGCTGGGACGTCATGGAGTCCGAGCTGCAGGTGACGAACCCGACGGACGACCCGGCCCAGGTGGCGATCCGGGCCTTCGACTTCGAGGGAGAGGCCGTCGGGGAGCCGTTCCCGCTCGCCGTGGGCCCGAAGGAGGTCCTCCGGATCCCCGCGGCGTTCTACACCGTCGCCGGCCGAGGCGCGGACGTGGGACGGCTCGAGATCACGCCGGCCGAGGGCTCGGCTCCCGTCTTCGCGGTCCTCGTGAGACAGGACAAGAAGACCGGCGACGCCGACGCCGTCATCCCCTACGTGATCCCGGCCACCTGAGCCCGGGTCGAGGCGCTCTCCGGCCGCTCGCAGGTCCCCTCGACCGAGGGGGCCTTTTCACGTCCGCCCCCGACCTGCGCGGAGCCGGCGCTATCGCCCCGGCGGGGTCGCGGGCGCGGCCGGCGGAGACGGCGGAGGCGCCCACGACGTCTCCGGCGCCAGGACCCAGTTCCCGTCGGTCACCGGGTGGAGGGTCCCCGCCTTCCGCAGGCGTTCGACGAGGAGCTCGCGGACCTCGTCGTTGTAGGCCCGGAGGACCTTCGCCCCGGCCAGGGCCGTGTACCCGCCCGAGCCCTGTGCCCGGTAGCTGTTCACGGCCAGGCTGAATCGGTCCAGGTCCCTGACGTCCCGGCCCCGGAAGCGCAGCGCCTTCACTCGGCTCCCGACGGGGGCCGTCGGGTCGATCCGGTAGCTCGCCCCCTGGAGGACGTCGAAATTGTACGGAGACACCCCGGCCCGGGGCGTCACGACGAGCCGGCCGTCCCGCCACTCGGCCGCGCCGTAGAACGACGCGGCGTGCTCGAGGACGGCCTTCAGCTGCGCGCCGTCGACCTCGAGGACGACGAGCTGGTTCTCGTAGGGGTAGAGCGAGTAGACGTGCCTCACCGTAAGGGGGCCCGCCTCCCAGCCGTCGTACCGGAACGGGAGGAGGGAGGTGAGGGAGAGGTCCGCCCCCGTCACCGCCCGCTGGGTCTCGTTGACGAGGTCGAGGAGCGCGGTGTCCTCGAGGCGCGCCCGCGCACCGGGGAACGGTCCGGCGGCGGTCGCGAGCGGCTCGTCGAGGTAGGCGAGCGCCCGCTCGTGGTGCGGCGCCGCGATCGCGGCGATCTCGGGGTCGATGGCGACGGAGGCGTCGGACGGCAGCAGCTCGGAACGGATCTCCACGATCCTCGACCTCTTCCTCGACTTCTCGACGACGAGGTCGACGCGCGCGAGGACCTCGCCCCACCGGCCAGGCTGGAGGAACGGGACCCCGTGGACGCGCGACAGCGGGATCCGGCGATGCGTGTGCCCCGTCAGGATGAGGTCGATCCCGGGCACCTCATTGGCGAGAGCGACGACGCGGTTCCCCAGCGCCCGCCCTTCCGGCTCGCCGGTCACCGGGTCGGCCTCGAGGCCGCTGTGGATCAGCGCCACGACGACGTCGCAGCGCTCCGGGCCCCGGAGGACCGGGACGAGCCGCGCCGCCGTGACGACCGGGTCCTCCCACTTCAGCCCGGGCCTGTTCGCCTCGGGCTCCCAGCCGGGGATGTTGGGCGTGGTCAGGCCGAGGATGCCGACCCTCACGCCCCCGAGCTCCTTCACGACGTACTCGGGGAACGCCGGGCTCCCGTCCCCCGTCAGGCGCGTGTTCGCCGAAAGCCACGGGAAGGAGGAGTCCTTCTGCGCGCGACGCAGGACGTCGAGGCCGAAGTTGAACTCGTGGTTCCCCACGGCCATCGCGTCGTAGCCGAGGGCGTTCATCGCGGCCGCCATCAGGTGGGGGCCTCCCGTCGGCCGGCGCGCCTCCAGCCAGCCCGTCGGAGCACCCTGGATCGTGTCTCCCCCGTCGAGGAGGAGGACATGGGGAGCCGTCGCGCGGACCTGGCGAATCCTCGTCGCCACCCTCGCGAGACCCCAGTCGCCCTCCCGGCCACGGGCGTAGTCCCAGGGGAGGAGGTTCGCGTGAAGGTCCGAGGTGTGGAGGATGGTGACCTCCACCTTCCCGGACGCGGCGGCTGGAGCGGGCAGGGCGAGGACCAGGAGCAGGACGAGGGAGAGGCGGCGATCGGTCACGGCCGGAGGAGTCTTCCATCGCGCCCGGCGCGAATCAAGGAACCGCGGGCCTCCTGTCGCGGGCTTCCGCGCGGCGGTATCCTCCGCCCGCCATGCCCGCCCGTCCGAAGGCGCGCCCCGCGCCCGCCGCCGAAGTCCTCGCACGCCTGAAGTCCGCGTACCCCGGCGCCGACTGCTCGCTCGACCACGCCGACCCGTTCCAGCTCCTCGTCTCGACGATCCTCTCGGCGCAGTGCACCGACGCCCGGGTGAACTCCGTCACGCCGGAGCTTTTCCGCCGCCTGGCGACGCCGGCGGCGATGGCGGACGCCGGACCCGAGCTGGAGGAGCTCATCCGCCCGACGGGCTTCTTCAACGCGAAGGCGCGGTCCCTGCGCGGCGCCTGCCGCGCGATCGTGAAGCAGCACGGCGGAGAGGTCCCCCGCACCATGGAGGAGCTTCACGCCTTGCCCGGCGTCGGGAGGAAGACGGCGAACGTCGTCCTCGGCAACGCCTTCGGCGAGCCCGGCGGCGTCGTCGTCGACACGCACGTCGGGCGCCTCGCCCGGCGCCTCGGCTGGTCGCGCCACGCCGACCCCGTGAAGGTCGAGAGAGACCTGAACGCGCTCCTCCCGCCCGGGGACTGGGTCTTCGCCGGCCACGCCCTGATCCTCCACGGGCGGCGCGTCTGCTCCTCGAGGTCTCCCCGGTGCGGCTCGTGCCTCCTCGACGACCTCTGCCCGAAGGCCGGCGTCGCGGCCGGCGGGGCGAAGAAGGGCGCGGCGAAGGCGGCGGCGGCACGCCGCCCGCGAGCCTCGGATGGGGGGGGGACGGTGATGCTTCCCGGAAGCGGTTCGATCGAGGTCATCTGCGGGTCGATGTTCTCCGGCAAGTCGGAGGAGCTGATCCGCCGGGTCACGCGGGCCAAGATCGCCCGCCGCCGTGTCCAGGTCTTCAAGCCGAAGCTGGACGATCGGTACTCGGAGGTCGAGGTCGTCTCCCACACCGGGATGCGCCTGACCGCCCTGGCCGTCGCGACGTCGGCCGAGGTCCTCCTCCGGACGGACGACCGCACGGAAGTCGTGGGCATCGACGAGGCGCAGTTCTTCGACGCGGGGATCGTGGAGGTGGCGACCCGGCTCGCCGACCTCGGCAAGCGGGTCGTCGTCGCCGGCCTCGACCAGGACTACCTCGGGCGCCCGTTCGAGCCGATGCCCGTCCTCATGGCCCTGGCCGAGGAGGTCGTCAAGACGCGGGCGATCTGCATGCTCTGCGGCGCTCCCGCGAGCCGCACCCAGCGCCTCGTCGCCTCGAAGGAGAGGGTCGTGGTCGGTGCCGCGGGAATGTACGAAGCGCGCTGCCGGCGCTGCTTCGATCCGAACGTCACCGAGGTCGACGGGACCCTCCCTTTCCCGGAGGAATCTCCCTGAACGTCACAGAAGACGTTCCATCGGCGAGGCTTAGGGCCTTTCCCAGAAGAGCTGTGCAATGGCCTGTGGATTCGCCTGTCTAAAACCCCGCGAACCCGCATGGGAAGCGGCCTCCGTACGGAATGCACCTCGCGCGGTGCATCCCCGTCAAATCATTGCGAACAAATAACTTGACGCATTTCGAGAACCGTGAAGATGGCGTAAAGCCGCTCCGGGAGCGGTCCGAAACGAATTACACAGGAGGGGGTCGGCGCTGGCAGCGGTTTTGCCCGGGTTCAGGCGGCTCCCGCGGTGGGATTCCAGGAGACCGGCAGGCGCCCGGACGCCCCTTCGGGGCGGCCGGGCGCCGCGGTCTGCCGCTCAGAGCCCGACCGTGTCGCGGTGGTCGCCAAAGACCGTTTTCAGGGACTCGACGATCTCGCCGAGGGTGACGTCTCCGTCCACCGCCTCGACGATCGGAGGCATCAGGTTCCGCCCCTCGCGGGCCGCCGTGACGAGGTCGGCGCGGAGGCTCTCCACCTTGCCGGCGTCCCGCCGCGCCCGGAAGGCGGCGAGCCGGGCGACCTGCTCGGCTTCGACGTTCGGGTCGAGCGTCATCGTCGGGATCGGGGTCTCCTCCTCGAGCGTGAACTCGTTCACGCCGACGACGACGGCCTCTTTCGACTCGATGGCCTTCTGCGCCTGGTAGGCGGCCTCCTGGATCTCCCTCTGGAAGTACCCCGCCTCGATGGCGGCCAGGGCCCCGCCCATCTCGTCGATCCTCGCGATGAGGGCCGAGGCCCTCTCGACGATCTCCGCCGTCATCGCCTCGACGGCCCACGATCCGCCGAACGGGTCCGCCACGCGGGCGACCCCCGTCTCGTGGGCGATGACCTGCTGGGTCCGCAGGGCGAGCCGGGCCGCCTCGGTCGTCGGCAGCGCGAGGGCCTCGTCGCGGGAGTTCGTGTGGAGCGACTGCGTCCCGCCGAGGACGGCCGCGAGCGCCTGGATCGCGACCCTCACCACGTTCACGTCGGGCTGCTGGGCCGTGAGCGTGGAGCCCGCGGTCTGCGCGTGGAAGCGAAGCGCCTGCGAGCGCGGGTCGTCGATGCCGAAGCGTTCCGCGAGGAGCCGAGCCCAGAGCGTGCGCGCCGCGCGGAACTTCGCGATCTCCTCGAGGAAGTCGTTGTGGACGTTGAAGAAGAAGGTCAGCCGCGGAGCGATGCTCTTCGCGTCGAGCCCCGCCTTCACCGCGGCCGAGAGGTACTCGACGCCGTCGGCGAGCGTGAAGGCGACCTCCTGCACCGCCGTCGAGCCCGCCTCCCGGATGTGGTAGCCGGAGATGGAGATGGTGTTCCAGCGGGGGACCTCGCCGGCGCAGAAGCCGAAGATGTCGGTGATGAGGCGCATCGACGGCTTCGGCGGGAAGGCATACGTCCCTCGCGCGGCGTACTCCTTCAGGATGTCGTTCTGGATCGTCCCGGAGAGGTCCTTCCAGGGCGTGCCGCGGCGCCGCGCGACGGCCAGGAGCATCCCGAGGAGGATCGACGCCGTGGCGTTGATCGTCATCGAGATCGACACCTCGCCCAGCGGGATGCCGTCGAGGAGCGTCTCCATGTCCTCGAGGGTGTCGATGGCCACGCCCACGCGCCCCACCTCGCCGCGGGCGAGCGCGTGGTCGGAGTCGAAGCCGATCTGGGTCGGGAGGTCGAAGGCGACGGAGAGGCCGGTCTGCCCCTGGGCGAGCAGGTAGCGGTAGCGGGCGTTCGACTCCTTCGCGGTGGAGAAGCCGGCGTACTGCCGCATCGTCCAGAGCTTCCTCTTGTAGCCGCCCGCCTGGACACCTCGTGTGAACGGGTACGAGCCGGGCATGCCCGGGTCCCATCCCGCGGGGACGTCCCCCATGGCGTACGCGGGGCGAACCGGTATCCCTGAGGTCGTGGTGGCGTCGGTCTTGTGGGTGGACATGTCGCCAATCCTAGTTTGAAACGCCGCGATCGGACAGCCGCGAGACGTCATCTCGACTCGGCCGCCGCCCCGTCCCCCACGCCCCTGCCGCGACGCCCGGCGGGGCTTCGGCGGGGTCCCGGAAGAGAGCCGCCGAAAGGAGGCGGCCTTCGTGTCACACTCGGGGAAACGGTGCCGAAGACACTCAGCGGGACCCTCGATACCTTCTCCCTCGCCGACCTCCTCCAGTGGCTGGAGATCAACCGGCTCTCCGGGCGGGTGACGATCCTGCGCGGGGAAGACCGGAGAACGATCGACGTCAAGGACGGGGCGATCGTCTTCGTCTCCTCCCTCCGGTCGGAGGAACGCCTCGGGGCCTACCTGGTCTCGAGCGGGCTTCTCTCCGAGGCCGCCGTCTACGAGCTCCTCGCCGACAGCTTCGTGACGGGCCGAAGCCTCACGAGGCTGATCCTGGAGTGCGGCCTTCTCTCCCGCGTGGAGCTCGCGGCCGCGGTCGAGCAGCTGGCCCTCCGGATCCTCCTCGACCTCTTCCACTGGCAGGGGGCCTCGTTCGTCTACGACCCCTCGATTGCGACGGAGGACCTCCTCCGGATCCAGCTCTCCCTCAGGGGGCAGGTCCTCGCCCTCGAAGGCGCCCGCTCGGTCGACGATTCCGCGCGAAGCCAGCCACAGCAGCCGGACGGCCCCCCCGCGGCGCCCGCCGGGAACGACTTCTCTCCCCAGGGGGTCGCCCTGGCGTTCTTCTCCATCGTCGAAGGGCTGGGTCACGAGCAGCCGCTTCCGACCGTCTGGCGTGACCGCTTTCTCGTCTTCGGGCGCTTCTCGGAGAAGGTCGCCGCGGCGCTCCGCCGGCCGTTCCGGCCGTTCCCCGTCTTCGCCGACACGGCCGAGCGTTGCCGGGCGGCGCTCGCCGGCGCGACCGAAGGCGAGGAGATCCTCCGCCTCGCGGCGACCGACCCGTTCCTCACCCTCGACCTCCTCTTCCTCGCGAACGCGCTCAGGTCGCCGGCGTCCGGTCTCATCTCCACGGCCGACGACGCGGCCGCCGCGATCGGACCGGGCGCCCTGCGGCGCTTCCTCGAGCTCCTCTCCGCCGACCTGGCGCCCGTCGTCTCTGGCCGGGACCGGCTCGAGCGGGCCCTCCGGCGCGCCGCCGTGTCCACCGCCGTGGCCGCCTCGCGCCTCGCGCCGGCCACCGGAGAGGACCCCGGCGTCGCCTGGACGCTCGCCCTCGTCGAGCCGCTCGGCGGCTACGAGCTCCTCAAGCTCCTCCTCGCGGAGGACTTCGAGCCCGGCCCCTTCCGCGCGGCGGCGCTCGCGTGGTACCGCGCCACGTGCGGACACGCCCTGGCACGAAAGGTGAATCTCCCCGAGACGTTCGCCGGCGTCCTCGGCTCGGACGGCGACGTCTCGAGCCGGAGCCCCGCCGCCGAGCAGCTGGTCTTTTTCGCCAAGCAGATGGTCGCCGCCGAGCAGGTCGGCCGCGAGTGGACGAGCTCGGACCCCGAGCTCGCCGACCGCTACGCCGTCCTCCTTTGCGACGGCCGTCTGGCCGGGACGGTCGCGGAAGACGCCTCGGCGCTCTGCGAGGTCCTCGGCCTCTGATCCGAGGCCCCGTCCGGGGCCGTAGTTCCTACGGAGGTGGTTCGATGCTCGACCGAGCTCGCGTTCCCGCGCTCTTCCTCTCGCTCGCCCTCGGGGTCCCGGTGTCCGCGGCGCCCCCCACGCCGGAGACGCCGCCGATCGCCGCCGGGGTGCGCGCCGCCGTCGAGGTGACCGCGATGGACCTCGACGTCGTCGCGACGAAGGACGGCAAGCCCGTCGACGACCTCTCGAAGGAGGAGTTCGTCGTCCGCGTCGACGGCAGGCCGGTCGCCATCGACTACTTCGCCCGCATCGAGGCCGGAACGGTCCACGGTCCGGACCTCGCGACGGCCTCTCCCGACCTCGTCCTCGACACGTTCAGGGCCGACGACGGGGAGACCTACGTCCCGCGCCAGTTCCTCGTCTACTTCGACGACGAGCGGCTCCTCCCGCAGGAGAGAAAGCCGGTCATCGAGGGCCTCCGCGATTTCGTCACGCGCCTCTCCCCCTCCGACCGGGCCTCGATCGTCTCCTACAACGGCGCCACGCGCGTCCTGGCGCCGTTCACGAGCAGCAAGGAGGATCTCCTCGACGCCCTCCTGCGCCTCGAGAAGGCCTCTCCCAGGGGCCTCTCGTGGGAGTCCCAGTACCGCCAGACGGTGCAGGACCTGCGCACCTCGCGCCCCTCGGCGCGCTCCTCGATCCTCAGGAGCTGGTCGGCCCAGGCCTCCTCCCGGGAGCGCTCGGCCCTCGCCGAGCTCGCACGCAGCGTCTCGGCCCTCGCCGCCCGCTCCGGCAAGAGGACGCTCCTCCTCGTGACGAACGGCTACGAGTGGTACCCCGGCCAGACGCTCGCCCAGGCCTACGGCTTCTCCTCCCTCGCCCAGTTCGACGAGGACATCGGCGAGGAGATCCGGAGGGTCTACGAGACGGCCAACCGTTCCGGAATCACGATCCAGGTCTTCGACGCCAAGGGGCTCGCCGTCGACTCGGACGCCTCCCAGGCCCTGCCGTCCGGCGTCAACCCGTTCGCGAAGGCCCAGAACTTCCGCGACTCGATGGTCGCGTTCGCAAGCGAGACCGGCGGGACACTCACCGAGAACCGGAACTTCTTCCTCTCCGACCTCGACCGCGTCTACCGCGAGGCGAGCAGCTACTACTCCGTCGGGGTCACGCTCGCCGGCCTCCCCGGGACGGGAGCCCGGAAAGTCGAGGTCCGCTCGACCCGGCCCGGGGTCGTCGTGAAGGCGCGGACAGGCTTCGGTGCGAAGACGGCCGACGACGCGGCGGTCGACCGGGTCGAGATGGCGCTCCTGAACCCCGCCGCTGCGGGCGACTTCCCCGCGACGGTGCGGATCGGCCGACCCGAGAGCAAGGGAGGGGTCGGCCGCCGGACGGCGCCCTACGAGGTCACCTGCGCGATGTCGGAGCTGACCTTCCGCGACGAGGGAGACTCGAAGGTCGCGATCGTCGAGGTGACGATCGCCGCGGTCGAGGACACCGGCGCGCGCTCGGCGATCAAGCCGGAACGCAGGCGCCTCACCATCCCGAACGCCGAGTGGGAGAAGGCCCGCGTCGAGGCCTTCGTCTACCGCGGCGAGCTGAAGACCGGGAAGGGGAACCTGAGGTTCGTCGCCTCCGTCCGCGACGTCGCCTCGGGAAGGACCGCGCTGGCGTCGACGGCCGTCCGCGTCGAGTAGCCCGCGCGCGCCTCCCCGACGAGGAAAAGGCCCCGGCGAGCGCCGGGGCCTTCCCGTCTCCAGGGGAGACGCCTCGGGGCCGCGGGTCTACTTCTTCGCCGCGGGCGCCTTCGCGTCGGGGGCCTTGGCCGCCGGCGGAGGGGCGACGAGCGTGAACGGGGCCTTCACCTCGACGCTCTTGCCCGCGACGAGGTCGGTGACCTTCAGGGTCATCGTGTACTCGCCGGGGCGGAAGTAGTCGCCGAGCTTCTCGTCGACGATCGCGCCGGCGACGTCGATGATGAGCGCCATCGAGGCGCCCTCCTGCTCGGGCACGGGCATCGGGTCGTCGGCGCTCTGCGGCACCTCGATCGACGAGCCGGTCTTCGGCTTGATCGAGATCTCCCGCTTGATGTGCAGCTTCTTCGTGGCCGGGTCGACGGCCGGGTTGTAGAGCCTCGCGACGTAGGCGAGACCGTCGGTCTTCAGGAAGGCGTTTCCGGCCCTCGCGACGAACTTCCGCGTGGCGAAGACGAACGGCTCGTCGCCCTTGGCCCCCTCGGCCGGCAGGTCCGTGGCGGCGAGGAGGAGAGACGAGAGTCCCAGCCCCTCGGGCAGCGGCGGGACGGTCACGGAGGCGCGGCTCGAGGCCTTCACGGCGCCCGCGTCGTCGAGGAGGATCGCGGCCACGTCGTAGTCGCCCGGCTCGACCGGGGCCGCGAGGTCGACGAAGAGGTCGCCGCGGGCGCTCTCCAGCTCCGCCGGCTCCTCGCGGCGGGCCGCGTCCTTGCCGTCCTTCGACTTGACGAGGACGGCGACCTTCAGCTTCGCGGCCGCGGCCGTCGGGTCGGCGGGCGCGGCGGGACGGGCGTCCGCCGGCACGGGAAGCTGGAGCATCAGGTGGGTCGCCTTGTCGCCGAAGGCGATCGGCAGCGTCGCGATCCCGCCGTGCGCTTCCTTCGCGAGGGCGGCTTCGAGCGCCGCGCGGACGGGCTCGGAGAGGACGGGCCCCTTCGCGGCCTCGGCGGCCGCTTCGGCGGCGGCCTTCAGCTCGGCCTCGTGCTCCTGGATCGTCTTGTACCGGGGCGGCTCGGTCATCTTCGGGTTGACGAGCGCGGCCGAGACCGCCTTCTTCCAGAGCTTCTTGACCTCTCCCGGCTTGTCCACCGACTCGGTCTGCGCGACCTGGTCGACGGTGAACGTCAGGAGGAGTCGCTTGGAGCCGGCCCACTCCGGGAGCTGCTCCTTCTCGTACTGGAACTGCGTGAGGAGCGTCATCCCACCGCCGGCGGCGGGGAGCCGGGGGGCGCCTTCCTCGCCGCCGATGCCGGCGTCCGGAGCCGCCGACGCGTCGACCCGCGACGCGATCGCCTTCGGCGGCCCGAGGAGGATCAGGACCTTGCCGCGCTCGGTGAGGGCGCCGCGCTTCTTGCCCATCGTGAAGACGCGGTCGGCTTCCGCCGCGAGGGCGTCGAACCGGGCCCGGAAGGCGTTCTCGGCAGTCGTCTGGTAGTTGGGATGCCGGCGGCCCCAGAAGAGGTTGTTGAACTTCTGGGCCTCGTCATCGGTCTTCACCGCGGTCCAGGCCTGCCGCTCGTCGTCGGTGGCGTAGTAGGTGAACTCGGGGGACTTGTCCCAGTCCTTGAACTTGTCGAGCTCCGCGGTCGCCGGAAGGGCGAGCGCCACGAGCGCGACGAGGGTCGCCAAAAGCCGCAGCTTTCTCATGTCCGTGGTCCTTTCAGGGGGGGGTCGCCGGAACCGGCGCATCCTTGGGACTATACCCCACGGGGCCCGGAAGGGCCGGGAGGGAAGAGCACCCCTCACGCGCCGTCGAGGCTCTCGAGGAGCGCCCGGACCTGCGGGTCTTCCGGGCGGAGCCTCTCGGCCCGGCGCAGCGCCCTGCGGGCCGCCTCGCGGTCGCCGAGGCCCATCTCGGCCCGGGCGATCCCGAGCAGCGGCTCGAGGAGATCGGGTCCCTCCCGGCGCGCCCGCCGGTAGGCCGTGAGGGCGGCCTTCAGGTTCCCGGCCGCCATCTCGAGGTCCCCCTGGACGACGAGGAGGAACGGCGTCGCCTCCCGCGTGGCCGCCGCCGCGAGAGCGGCGCGCGCCTCGGTCCGCCGCCCCTGGTCGAGGTGAAGGGCTGCGAGGTTGTGGAGGAGCGTCGGCCGGCGGGGGTCGATCTCGAGACCCCTGCGAAAGACCTCGTAGGCCCCCTCCACGTCCCCCTGCCTCCAGAGGACGATCCCGAGGTTCGAGTAGAGGTCCGGGAGCGAGGGCTGGAGGCGGGTCGCCCGCTCGAGCGCCGTCCGGGCCTCGTCGAGGTCTCCCCCGCGGAGCGCCTCCACGCCGCGGTTGCTCGCCGAGATGGCGGCCACCGCGAGGTCGTCGATGAGCCGCACCTCGATGTTCGCGTTGTCGCGGGTCATGTAGAAGTCGTAGACGGTGACGTAGCGCCCCTTCGGGTGGACCGCGACCATGTGGTTGTAGACCATCACGAGGTCCCCCTCCTTCTCGCTGCTGGCGCGGCGGAAGAGGAGGGCGGCCTGGAGGGGAATGCCGATCGCGCGGCCGAAGGCGATGAAGAGGTTCGTGAAGGAGACGCAGTTCCCCCGGCGGGCCTCGAACGCCTCCTGGGCCGTGAAGGTGGCGACCGTGTCGTATTCGAAAGCGTAGGACGACCGGTCGAGGAGGACCGACTGGAGCCGCCGCAGCCGCTCGCGCTCGTCGCCGGGGCCGGCGACCTTCTCGGCCACCGCCCGGATCTGGGGTGTGACCGACATCGGCATCGGGACCTCGGCCGGGTCCACGCCTCGCGAGGCGACGGCCCGGCTCCACTTCTCCGCGGTCACGTTCAGGACCGGCGCCTCGTCGAAAGAGCTGCACCCCGCCGCCGCCAGGACGGCGAGGAGGAGCGGCAGCGTCCTCCACGGGAGGCCGGGTCTCGGTCGGCGAAGCTCCATGGCAATCCCCATTACGCCGGCGGCCCCGCGCGGGTTCACGCTCCACCGCCTCGCGGTCCGGCGCCGGGCCGGAGCCGCCTCTCTCCCGGATGCCTCGCCGCGCCTTCCTTCCGGACCCGGGCGGCGAGCGCGGACTCCCCGACGACCTCGAGGACGCGGACCGCCGAGAGGTAGGCCTCCGCCCCGGGCACCGTCTCCGTCAGCTCCTTCGCGGTCTTCCTCACGTCCTCCGTCCTCCCCTGGGCCGCGAGGAGGAGGACGAGCGACTCCCACGCGCCGGTGGCCGAGGGGTACGCCCGGATCTCGGTCCGGAACTCCGCTTCCGCCTCGGCGTGGCGCCCCATCCGGGCGAGGACGTCCCCGCGCACCAGGTGGAGGCCGGCCGGCGGAAGGCCCCGCCGCGAGACGCCTCTCAGGGCGAGTTCCGTCCTTCCCAGCGCGGCGCCCAGGTCGCCCTCGCGGACGGCGACCCGGGCGAGGACGACGTGCCCCCGGCCGCGGCTCGAGGGCGCGTCGAGCGAGGCGAGCGCCGCCCGCTTCGCCCCGCCGAGGTCTCCCTTCGCGAGGAGGACGCGAGAGACGACCTCGTCGGCCGCCGGGTCGCCCCGCTTCTTCGCCAGCTCGGCGTGGGCGAGGGCCTCGTCGCTGCGTCCCGCCTCGAGGAGCCGGTCGGCCATCGACCGGAGGTAGTGCGTCGACCCCGGCGGCGCCAGCTCGACGGCCCTGCGGAGGGCCTCTACCGACTCGTCCATCCGGCCGAGCCGCGCGAGGGCGTGGGAGCGCAGCTCCCAGACCTCCAGCATCCCGGGGTGGAGGGCGAGGAGCTCCCCGGCGACCCGCACCGCCTCCTCGTGCCGTCCTTCGGTGAAGTGCGTCACCGCCTCCTTCATCCTCCCGACGGTCGCGATGTGGTCCTTCGGGTCGGGCAGCGGCCCGTCTCCCGCGGTGGCGCCCGAGCTGAGGTAGCCGAGGGAGGCGAGCTGCTTCTTCGCTTCGTCGTCCGCCGGGGCCGGGGGGCGAAAGTCGTTCCGGTGGCTCTCCATCGCGATCCGCATCTTCCGGAACGGGTCGGGTCGCCGGTCGACGAGGTCCACCTTCTCCCCGGGGTCCTCGCGCAGGTCGTAGAACTCCGGGCGGGGCGCCTCGACGTAGTGCCAGCGGCCGTCGACGAGGGAGCGCAGCTCGCTCCAGCCGAAGTGGATTCTCGGGAAGAGCGTTTCCGAGAAGACCTGCCGCGCCTCGTCCGGAGGCCCCTGGGCGGCCTCGAGGAGCGAGACGGTCCCGGCCGGCGGGGAGAACGCCGGGAGCGCGGCGGCCCGCGCGATCGTCGTGAAGACGTCGGTCAGCTGGACCGGACCCGCGAAAGAGGCCGGGGGCGGAGCGGCCCCCTTCGGCGGCTTGACGAGGAGCGGGACCTGGATCGCCTCACGGTAGAGGAAGACCCCGTGCTCGGCCTCGCCGTGGTCGCCGAGCCCCTCGCCGTGGTCGGAGAGGAAGACGACGAGGGCCCGGTCGTAGAGCCCCTTCGCCTTCAGGAACTCGAGGAACCTCCCGACGATCGCGTCCGCGGCGGCCACCTCGCCGTCGTAGGGGTCCGCGTAGCGGCTCCGGAACGGCTCCGGCGGCTCGTAGGGGCTGTGGGGCTCGTAGAGGTGCAGAAAGGCGAAGAAGGGCCTCCCGGCCTGCCCCTCGATCCAGGCCTCGAGCGACGCGCGGGCCTCGTCCCCGGGCCTCTGGACGCGATTGAGGGCCTCGTACGCCCGGGTCGGCACCACCTCGTCGTCCCAGAAGTCGAAGCCCCTGGAGACGCCGCTCGACCGGTCCATCACGACGCTCGAGACGGCGCCCCCCGTCGCGTAGCCCGCTCCCTTCAGGAGCTCGGCCAGCGTCGGGACTTTCGGGTCGAGGGTATAGCCGAGGTTGTCGTGGACGCCGTGCCCCGAGGCGAGGAGCCCCGTGAAGAGCGAGACGTGGGCGGGGAGGGTGAGCGGGGTGTGCGTGAAGGCCTTCTCGAAGAGGGTCGACTCCGCCCGGAGCCCGGAGAGCGCCGGGGTCTCGACGCCGGCGTACCCGTAGAACGGGAGCCGGTCGGAGCGGAGCGTGTCGATCGAGACGAGGACGACCGGCGCGCCCGGGTACGCGGTCGCCGCGCCGGGGACCGCCCTTCGGCCTCCGCACCCGGAGACCGCGAGGAGGGCGAGCCCGAGGGCCGCCGCGCGGGACGCCCGCTGCCGGATCATCCACCGGAGTCTAGCGTCGCAGGCCGGGTCTCCGGCACGCCCCGCCGGAAAAAGGCGGGCCCCGGCTTGCGCCGGGGCCCGCCGTCCGGAGATGTCGGGCGGGGTCCTAGAAGCGGACGCCCACCGAGAAGTTGAAGGACCGCGGGGCCTGGTAGCTGGCGGGGCTCGTCGGCTGGCCGAAGAGCGGGCCGTAGTTCCAGTTCGCGCCCGTGTTGCGCGCACCCTGCTTCGGCGTGTCGGTGAAGGGATTGAAAGCCGCGTAGTTGGCCGGGTTGGTCACGCGGGTCTCGACTGCGGTGTTGACGCCCGTGACCGCCTGGTTGTTGAAGACGTTGTAGACCTGCGGCGAGATGAAGATCTCGACCGCGCCGCCGATCCGGAAGCCGTAGTAGAGGGAGAGGTCGGTCCGGTAGACGTCCTCCGTCCGGAACGCGTCGCGGCCGGTGTAGTAGTACGTGACCGAGGAGGGCGGGGTGCGGTAGCCGGGGTTCGTCACGTAGTTGCGGCTCGCGACGGCGCCGACGGCGCCGTACGGGAGGCCGGTGTCCCACGACTGGACGAGGTTGAGCGAGAGGCTGCCCCACGACTGCGGGATCGGGGTGTCCCAGGTGCCGAAGACGCGGACGCGGTGGCGCGTGTCGCTCGAGAGGTCGCCCTTCGGGTTGTTCCAGGAGAGGTCGCGGTACTCGGGGTAGATGTTCACGCCGCCGCGCGTCGGGCCGGAGCCGGACGTCTCGCCGACGATGTCGCCGAGGAGGTGGGACCAGGTCCAGTTGCCGCCGACGTTGAGGCTGTTGCCGATGCGGTAGGTGAACTGGGTGTGGAGGCCCGTGTACTCGCGGGTGTAGGAGTCGGAGTTGACGATGAGGCCGAGGTCGAGCATCGCGCCGCTGAGCGGGTTCTGCACCTGGCCGGTCGTCATGTCGCGCTTGAGGTCGTAGTAGTCGTTGAACTCGCGGCGGACGATGTCGGCCCGGTAGGAGCCGCGGCTGCCGATCGAGCCCGCGAAGCCGAGGACGTACTCGTTGGCGCTCGGGGAGATCAGCTTCTCCTGGATCTGGACGTTCACGCCGCCGATGGAGGCGCCGTCGAGGGGGACGGTGCAGCCCGGCGAGAGCGGGTCGGGGAGGCAGCCGCGGGCCTGGAACCAGGCGAAGAGCTGCTCGAGCGACTGGTTGGGGGTGAGGTACGGGGCGGCGCCGGTGTTGATGCCGGGGCCGTCGTAGTACCACCAGAAGTCGGCCGGGGCGCCGGCCATCGTCGCGCCGCTGCCCGCCTGGGTCTCCTGGAGGGCCGCGACGTACTTCGCGTAGCTGGCGGTCACGCGGAGCTTGCCGTTCCCGGTGACGTCCCACGTCGCCGCGAGGCGCGGGCTGAAGGCGTCGTCGTCCGAGGTCACGGCGCCGCCCGCGTCCGTCGCGTCGTTCTTGTCGTAGCGGAGGCCGAGGTTGAAGGAGAGGTTGTTGTTGAGGCGCCACGTGTCGTTGACGAAGAACGACCGCGTGCGGATGTCGCTCCCCTGCGACTCCTGGAGGACCGGCCACCAGTCGAGCTCGGTCGAGCTGTTGATGACGGGGTAGATCTTGTCGCCCACGACCCGCGACGCGGTCTGGGTGTAGACGAAGAAGTTGCTCGCCGACTGGTAGTTGTTCGACAGGCGCTGGCCGCCGAAGTCGTCGTAGCCGAGGACGATGTTGTGCGACCCGGCGTTCTTCGTCGAGAGGAAGTAGGTCCCCTTGACGAGGAAGTTGTCGTTGTCACGCTTCTCGGGGCCGCAGACGGCGCAGAAGACCGGCGCGTTGTAGCGGACCGAGCCGAGCGCGAGGTCCTGGATGACCGTTCCCTTGACGAGGTCCGTGAAGCGGCCGCCCGAGTTCTCGAACGTGAACTTGCGGCTCGAGTACTGCGCGTCGAGGAAGAGCGAGTCGGTCAGGACGCCGTTGTAGTTGACCGCGAGGAGGTCCTGCGGGAGCTGCCGGTCGTAGACGCTCTCGAGGTCGGCGACCGTGCCGAAGAAGTAGCCGAACTGGTCGGTCCCGACGTTGATGTAGGAGCCGGTCAGCGTGTGGTTCTGGAACGGCGTGATCGTGAGCTTGGCCTCGTACCGGAGCTCCTCCGTGCCGCCGACGAACGGGATGTTCGTGAAGCGGGTGGTGTACGAGTTCGCGTCGCTCTGGTCGTAATAGCGGCCGGCGCCGAAGAACCAGACCCGGTCCTTGACGATCGGGCCGCCGAGGGTCGCCTCGTAGGTCGGGACGGTCTTGTCGACGAACGTCCCTTCCTGCGGGTTGGCGCCCGTGACGGGGTCGCGGTAGTCGGAGTAGGCCCGCCAGCTGTCGTTGTTGAAGCTGGTGCGGAAGGAGCCGCTGAACGTGTTGCCGCCCGACTTCGTCACCGAGTTGATGACGCCGCCCGTGAACCGGCCGTACTCGGCCGAGACGGACGAGGTCGTCGTCGTCGTCTCCTGGATGGCGTCCTCGATGAAGAGGTTGTTCGCCGTGGAGCGGACGTTGTCGGTGATGACGACGCCGTTGACCGTGTAGAGGTTCTCGGTCGACTGCGCGCCGCCGATCGAGATGCCGTTCGGGGCGTTCTGGTTGAGGCCCGGCGACAGGATGACGGCCGAGGTGACCGTGCGGCCCGTCGGGAGCTTGTTGAGGAGGTCGGCCGTGTAGGTCGTCGCCTGCGTCGCCGTCTGCGAGATCGTCTCCGACTGCGCGACGACGGTCGCCTCGGCGGCCACGGCGCTGAGGCTCATCTCGGCGTTCACCGAGACCTGCTGCGAGGCCGAGACCTTCTGCGTCCGGGTGACCGTCTGGAACCCGGACATCGTGAACGTGATGGTGTAGTCGCCGGGCGGGAGGCCGACGAACGCGAAGTCGCCGTTGGCGGACGTGACCGCCGTACGGGAGCCCTGGAGCGCGGGCGACTTGGCGACGACGGTCGTTCCGGGAAGCCCCTGCCCTTCGTTGATGACGCGGCCGAGAATGGTGCCCGTGGGAATACCCTGGGCGACCAGGACCGACGCCATCAGAAGCGGCAGGACGAGCAGGACCAGCCAGCTGCGGTTGTTTCTCATCGGATGTTGCCTCTCTCCTCTCCTGTGGTGGGATTGGGGTGCACGCTTGATTGGGTGACCTTGACGCATGGAAACCGGGGATGCCGTCGCCGGACCTCGGGACCTCCCGCGCCGACGGCGTGCGCGTAAGGGACTCCGGGGCTGAACAATCAGGACGGGAAGCTCCTCCCTTCGCGAAGTGAGATCTCGTTCCCACGGCGCTCCGTGGTCACGAAGAGAACCGCCCCCCCGTTTCCGGAGGAGACGTCATCGGGTTGGAGGCGGAACCGACTCCGCGATTTCCGATCGCGATCCAAACCTCGGGATTCTATGGGAAAAGCCTTGTGACGGCTCGCCTCGCATTCAAACGCTCGCATCGGAACGGAAAGTGCTGAAGCGAAACAAGTTGTGTCTATCGAACGCCACCCGGACGGGCCGGGATCGGAGAGGGTGAGCCGCGTCACACCAAGATCGTTGGAAGATCGGTGCCAGCTTCCCCGGCGCCGGTGCCGGGAGCCCGCGGGCCGCCCGTGCGAAAATCGCCGGCCGTCCCGGGACTCCGTCCGGGGCCCCTCCCCGAAGAACGACCCCGACGCGAGGTTCCCGTGATCCCTGGCCTGAAGAGAGAAGTCGAAGCCGCCGTAACGGACGCCTGCCGCCGCCTCTGGGGCGTCGAGCCTCCGAAGCTCGTCCTGGAGACGCCCCCGAAGGTGGAGCTGGGCGACATCGCCCTCCCGATCGCCTTCGAGCTGGCCAAGGTCCTGAAGCGCGCGCCGAGGAAGATCGCCGAGGAGCTCGCCCCCGCGCTCGAGCTGCCCCCGATCGTCGCCCGCCGGAGCGTCGAGGGGGGGGGCTACGTGAACCTCTTCCTCGACCGGCCGAAGGCTCTCGCCGCGATGCTCGCGGCCCCGCCCGCGGCGGACGAGGCCGCCGGGAAGGTCATCGTCGAGCACACGAACATCAACCCGAACAAGGCCGCCCACATCGGGCACCTCCGGAATGCCGTCCTCGGCGACGTCCTCGTCCACCTCTTCCGCCGCCTCGGCCGGCGCGTCGAGGTCCAGAACTACCTCGACGACACGGGCGTCCAGGTGGCCGACGTCGTCGTCGGCCTCGAACAGCCGGAGACGCTCGCCGAGCCGGAGCGGGCCGGAGAGCTCGCGGCCGAGATCCGCGAGATCCTGGCCGCCTTCCCCGACGACGCCCCGGGCGTCCCTCCCCGCAGGCTCGGCGACCTGACGTGGGACCTCTACGCGCTCGTCACGCGAAGCTACGCGGCCGACCCGTCTCTCGAGGAGAGGCGGAAGGAGACGCTCCACACGATCGAGGGAGCGGCGCTCGGACACGAGATGTCCGAGGAGAAGCGCGCCACGGCGGCGCTCGCCGGGAGGCTCGCCGAGGCCGTCGTCCGCTGCCACTTGAAGACGATGGAGCGGATCGGCGTCTCCTACGACCTCCTCCCTCGCGAGAGCGACATCCTCGGGCGCCAGTTCTGGGCGAAGGCGTTCGCGCTGCTCCAGGCCGCCGGCGCCACGCAGCTCGAGACCGAAGGGAAGAACGCCGGCTGCTGGGTGATGAAGCTCGAGGGGGCGAAGGACTTCGAGGGGATGGAGGACGCCGACAAGGTCCTCGTCCGCTCGAACGGCACCGTGACCTACACGGGCAAGGACGTCGCCTACCAGCTCTGGAAGCTGGGGCTCCTCGGGATCGACTTCGAGTACGAGCCGGCCCCCTACGTCACCCCCTTCGGCGACCCGGAGTTCTTCGCCTCCGACGGGCTCTCGCCGCTCTACCGGACGCGCCACGACGCCGGAGGCGCCGACCCCGAGGCGCGCGGCCGCTTCGGCAGCGGCGACTCCGTCGTCAACGTCATCGACGTGAGGCAGTCGTACCCGCAGAAGGTCGTGAAGGAAGCCGTCCGCAGGGCCGGCTTCCCGGAGGGAGCCGACCGCTCGGTCCACTTCGCCTACGAGATGGTCGCGCTGACGCCGGGCGCGGCCGAGGCGCTCGGCGTCGCCCTCTCCGACGAGGACCGCGGCAAGGCGTTCGTCGAGATGTCGGGCCGGAAGGGGCTCGGCGTGAAGGCCGACGACCTCGTCGAGCGGCTCGTCGAGAAGGCGCTCGAGCAGATCCTCGACCGCGAGCCGGGAGCGCCGGTCGACCTCTCCCGCGCCGAGGCGATCGCCATCGGCGCGCTGCGCGTCTACATGACGCGCAACTCGCGCAACAAGGTCATCGCGTTCGACTTCGACGACGCCCTCGCCTTCGAGGGGGACACGGGCCCGTACCTCCAGTACGCGGCCGTCAGGAGCGCCAACATCTTCCGCAAGCTCGAGGAGAAGGGGCTGACCGGGCGCCTCGACGAGGCCGAGGCCGCGTCGGTGGCCGCACTCGACCCCGCCCACCTCGACGACGGCCTCTGGGACGTCGTGAGGACCTGCGGGCGGACGCTCGAGACGTTCGAGAAGGCGGCCGAGACGCTCGAGGTCTCGCTCCTCGTCCGGCACGCCCTCGCCGTCGGCGCCGCCTTCCACCACCTGTACCACACGCACCCGATCCTCCAGGCCGAGAGCGACGAGAGCCGCCTCGCCCGGCGCGCCGCCCTGCAGCTCGTCGCCGCCACGCTCGACGACGTCCTCGGCGTCCTCGGCGTGCCGGTGCCCGCGAGGATGTGATGCTGACGGGAGCCGCCGTCCGCCTCCGCCCGCTGAAGGCGGAGGACCTCGACTGGCTGGTCGCCGCGGCCGGGAAGCCGTCGGCGTTCGGGGAGTTCGAGCCCTTCTTCGTCGGGGAGGCCGAGGGGCTGCGCCGCCGGTTCGAGCAGGACGGCCTCCTCTCGGAGGACGCCACTCGCCTCGTCATCGAGGACCGCACCGGGAGGCGGGTGGGCCTCGCGGGCGTCGACGACGTCGACCTGCACTCGCGGGTCGCGAGGATCTCCGCGACGATCCTCGAGCCCGGCGAGCGGGGGAAGGGCCTGGGGACCGACGCCCACAGGGCCCTCGTCTCCTACCTCTTCCTCCACCGGGGCCTCCTGCGGGTCGAGGCGTTCGTGGCGGCGGGAAACACCGCCGCCCGCGCCGTCCTGAGGCGCCTCGGGTTCGTCGAGGAGGGGACGCTCCGCTCGCGCGTCTTCGCGCACGGCCAGCGGCACGACGTCGTCGTCCTGGGGCTCCTCTACGAGGAGTGGTCGCGCCGCTCGACGGTGGCGCTCCCCATCTGACCCGCGGCGCGCGCCGCGTCTTCCGCGCCTCCCGACGCGAGGCGGCGGACATCGAGGAGGAGGCGCCGCTCTCCCCCCGCGACGACGACACCCTGCAGGCAGGCGGCGACGGACGGGGGAAGGCCCTCGGGGGGCGGCGCCTCGGCCTCCTCGACCGGGAGGATCCCCTCCACTTCGTCCGTCCCGAGGGCGATCGCGACCCCGTCGAACGTCCCGGCCAGCAGGTCGCGCGGGGGGCCACTCTCGCGGGCGGGGAAAAGGCGCCGCCCCACGTCGAGGACGGCCAGGAGGCCGCGCGGGCCGGGGACGAGCCCGGCGATCCAGGGGGGCGCCCCCGGAGCCGGGAGGAGCGCGGAGGCGCGGAGGATCCTCTCGACGTCGGCCGGGTCCGCGGCGCACGCCACGCCGGCGGCGCGGAAGGCGACGACGCGGGGAGGCGTCACGGGGCGCGCAGCTCCGCGTCGAGCCGGAAGCGCCCCACCTCGTCCTCGAGCGACCCGGCGAGCGTCTCGAGGGCGGCCGTCGCGTCCTCGACGGAAGAGGCGGAGGCGAGCGTCTCGCGGCTCATGGCCTCCACCTCGGAGAGGAGACCGAGGAGCCGGTGGCTGTCGGCGGTCTGGCGGCCGACGGCGTCCTGGATGTCGCGCATCAGGCCGAGGGAGCGCTCCGCGGCCACGGCGATCTGCCCCGCCGCTCCCTTCTGCTCCTGGACCGTCCGCTCGACGAATCCGGCGAGGTCCCGCACGCGCGAGACGAGCTCGCGGATCCGCTCGGCCTCGCGCGTGTTCCGTCTTCCTTCCTCGGCGAGGGCCCGCAGCCCCTCGCGGACCTCGGCGACCGACGCCGCGGTGCTCGCGACGGTGGCCGACTGGGAGCGCGAGACCTCCCGGATCGCGGCGACCGCCTCCTCCGCCCGCGCCGCGGCCGCCTCGATGGCCGCGAGCGCCTGTCCCGCCCTCGCCGACGTCTCGACCCCGCGCGTCACGAGGCGGCCCTCCTCCTCCGCGGCGGCGAGGGCGCCGTCGACCTCCTCGCGCATCGCCGCGACGTGGCCGCCGATCCCCCGCGCCCCGTCGGAGGTCCGCTCGGAGAGGCGCCGGATCTCGGTCGCGACGACCGAGAAGCCCCGCCCGTGCTCGCCGGCCCGCGTCGCCAGGAACGAGGCGTTCAGGGCGAGGAGGTTCGTCTGGCGGGCGATGTCCTCGAGCATCTCGAGGATGCGCCCCACCTCCCGCGACCGGGCCTCGACCCGTCCGACCGCCTCTCGCACCGTGCCGGCCGAGAGTCGGATGGCCGCCACCGACGAACGGGCCTCCTCGACGACCGCGCGCCCCGCCCGCGCCTCTGTGGCGACGTGGGCGGCGTGCTCCGTCGCCTCCCGGGCCGAGCCGAGAACGCTCCCGAGGGCCGCCGCACTCTTCGTCGAGGCGTCCGCAAGCTCGTCGGCCCTTTTCGCGAGCGCGCTCAACGTGGCGTCGAGGACGGCGGCCCCCTCGGCGAGGGACGCCGCCGCGCCCGCCCCCTCGGTCGAGCCCGCGAGGAGCCCCTCGGAGCGGGCGAGAAGCTGCGTGAGCGAGCCGTCGACCTCGGCGACGGCGGCCGCCGTCTCCTCGGAGCCGGCGGCGAGCGTCTCGACGCTCTCGGCGATCGCGCGGATCGTTCCGTCGAGCCCCCCGACGGCCGCGGTCGCGCTCGCGAGCCGCGACCGCTCCTGGGCCGCCCGCTCGCGGTTGCGGATCGAGGCGGCCCGGAGGACGAAAAGCTGCCGGTTCAGCTGCGCGTGCTCCCGCCGCACCGACGACAGCAAGTGCGCGCCCCGCCCCGCGACGGCGTTCAGGAGCCGGCCGAGCCCACCCGGGAGGTCCCGGCCCTCCGGGGCCCTCGCGGCGAGGTCTCCCTCGGCCATCTGCCGGGCGGCGTCGAGAGCCCGCGAGAGGCGGGCGACCGTGCGCTGGGAAAGGACCGCGACGAGAGCGGCCGCGAGAAGGCCCGCTACGGCCGACACCGCGAGGCCGACGTCGAGGACGACCACCTTGCCGAGCGGGCTCCCGAACCCCGCGGCGGCCCACGCCGCGCCCAGCGTCGCGGCCGCGCCCGCGACGAAGGCGAGCACTCCGGCCACGAGCGACAGGGTCAGGACGAGGCGGCCGGGCTCCTCTCGCACCACGGCCGGCAGTCTAGACCAGCCCGCTCAGCGCGGGGGAGGCGCAGGGCGCGCCGCGGCGGCGGCGACGACGTCGAGGTCGGGGGGACCCGAGGCGGGACCGAGGGCGCGGACCGAGAGGACCTCGGCGATCTCCTGCCGCGGGAAGAGCCGGACCGTCACCGCGACCCTCCTCCCGGCGCACCCCTTCCTCGCGAGCGCCGCCTGGGTGACGGCCCCGTCGAGGAGGGTCACGACCTCTCCCTCGTCGGTGCGGAGGACCGGAAGGTGGCGTTCGTCGAGGACCGGCGTGTCGGGAAAGAGCCTCGTGAGCGCGCAGCGGAGGCAGAAGACCTCCCCCGTCAGCTCGCGGACCACGGGGAGGTCGGCGAGGGCCGGCGGCCGGGGTTGGCCGGCTCTCGTCAGGGCATACCCCGCCGCGAGCCCCGCCGCGAGAACGACGCCCGCCGCGAGCGCCGCCGGGCGCCGCCACGAGGCCTTTCCCCTGGCCGGCGCGATCCGCACGACCTCCCTCACGAGCCGGGCCCGCACCCCCTCGGGAAGGTGATCGACGGGGCGGGCCTCGCGAAGCGCCGACTGCCGCGTCTCGGCCTCGCGCCGCACCGCGGAGCACGCCGCGCAGCCCTCGAGGTGCGCGACGAGCCGGGCGGCGGTGGCGACGTCGAGCTCGTCGTCGCAGAGCGCCTCGATGAGCGGGGTGGCGGTCTCGCAGTCCATCGTAGCGACCCCCGGAGGGGTCCGTCCTGCGAGGGCTAACGCCGGCGGCGGGGAGGGTATTCCGAGGCGCAGCCTGGAGCGGCGGCGGCCTTCACTGCGAGGCGGGTGCGCTCCGGCGTCTCGCTCGCGCCGAAGTAGCCCCGGCGGCGCCCGTAGGCGAGCAGCGCCTCCTCGAGGAGCCTGCGGCCGCGGTAGAGGCGCGACATCACCGTTCCGAGGGGGATCTCGAGGATGTCCGCGACCTCGCGGTACGAGAAGTCCTGCAGGTCGACCAGCTCGACGACGAGACGGAAGTCCTCGGGGAGAGCCGTCAGGGCCCGGGCGACGTCCCCGTCGAGCGTCCGGTCGACGAGCTCGTCCTCCGGGGTCGCGGCGGGAGGGACGACCTCTTCGAGCGCCGCCTCGAAGGAGGTCTCGCCCCGCTCGAGGTCTACCTCCCGGGGACCGGCCTTCTTCTGCCGGTAGCCGTTGATGAAGCCGTTCTTCAGGATCCGGAAGAGCCAGGCCTTGAGGTTCGTCCCCTCCTGGAAGCCGTCGTAGTGCGAGTAGGCTCGCAGGTAGGTTTCCTGGAGGAGGTCCTCGGCGTCCTGCCGGTTCCGGGTGAGGCGCAGGGCGGTGCCGAACAGGGCGTCCGCGTAGGGCAGGTCGCCCGATCGGAAGTCCCACGCCTTCGGGGCGGGACGGCGGCGGAGCCGGAAGAGGGCCACGGCTTCAGTCTAACGTCCCGGATCCCCCTCCGGATTCCCCGGAGACGGCGAAGCCCCGGCGAATCGCCGGGGCTTCTCTCCGGGATGGGCCGAGCGGGCCCGCCGAATCACTTCCCGTTGACGATGAAGGCGATGACGAGGGTGTAGATGACGAGGGACTCGATGAGGACGAGGCCCAGGAACGCGATGCCGCGGATCTGGCCCGCGGCGCCGGGGTTGCGCGCCATGCCGTCGCAGGCCGCGACGGCCGTCCGGCCCTGGGCGGTGGCGCCGGCTGCGGCGCCGATCGCGAGGACGATCGCGGCCGAGAGGTGGCCCCAGCCCGCGCCGCCGGCGGCCTTGGCGGCCTCCTGCGCGAAGGCGAGGTTCGGGAGCAGGAGGGCGAGGCCGACGACCGCGGCGACGGGGAGAAGCTTCTTGATCATTTTGGTTCGGGCTCCTTTCGGGTTCGGTGAGGTTCGGATCAATGCTCGTGGGCGATGGCGCCCCCGATGTAGACGGTGGTCAGGAGGGTGAAGACGTAGGCCTGGAGGAACGAGCCGAAGATGCCGAGGGCATTCATCGGCATCGGGACGAGGAACGGCACCAGCTCGACGAACTGGTTCGTCGCCGCGTGCTCGCCGTAGATGTTCCCGAAGAGACGCATCGCCAGCGAGAGGCCCCGGGCCAGGTTTCCGATCATCTCGATCGGGAAGACGAGGATGGCGAGCGCCAGGCTCGGGCCCGCAAACGTCTTCAGGTAGCCGATCGGCCCGTGCGCCTTCACGCCCGCCGCGTTGAAGAAGACGAGGCAGGAGAGCGACAGTGCGAACGTGGTGTTCAGGCTGGACGTCGGCGGCTGGAGAATGAAGATCTGCCCGACGAGGTTCGAGACGACGATGAAGAAGAAGAACGCCCCCACGACGGGGAGGTACTTCTCCCCCGTGTGGGGGATGTTCTCCTTGATGAGGCCGCGCAGGAAGTCGACGAGGACCTCGAGGACGTTCTGGGCCCCGGACGGCGCGCCCTTCACGAACCTCCTCGACAGGATGGGAAGGAGGATCGCGAAGAGGAGAAATACGAGGAACGCCATGATCACGTGGTCGGGCACCCACCCGGTCGGCACGCCCGTGGCGTGGTCCACCGGGGCGATGCCGGCGATGTGGACGCCGCCGATCGTCACGCCGTGGACCCACCACGACGGCGCGTTCGCGGGCGAGCCGAAGATCATCGTCAGCAGCGCGTTGACCGGTCCGAACAGGATCGAGTGATGGTGTTCCATCTCACCCCCGGGGATTCGTTCCGTCTTCGTCTTCCTCCGGCTGGGACCGGCCGGCCGCGGCGCCCCGGAACCCCTCGACGACGACCCCGAGGACGACCGCGGAGAGACCTCCGAGGAGCCACGGGACCTCGCCCGGGAAGAGGCGGACCGAGCCGTACGCCGCGACGCCCACGAAGGCGTAGCGGAGCAGGGCGCGGAACGCGAACTTCCAGTCGGTCCGGGTTGCCGCCCGTGGACGGGGGACGAGCAGGGTCCCGGCCACGTCCGACAACCAGAGGCCCGAGACGATAGCCACGGCCGCTCCGGCCGTCAAGGCCGCGGCCTCGCGGAACCTCCCCAGGGCGCCCAGCCCGAGGGCCACGAGGAGAGCGGCGAGCGCGGAGGCCCGGAAGACCCGCCTCTCCGGAGCCGTCAGGGTGAGGCTCACGCTCTCCCGCCCCCGGGGGGGCCCGTTCCGGGGCCGGAAGGAGGACCCTTCCCCCCCCCCTCGAGCGCGTCCGCCTCGCGTACGAGCTGGCGGAGGCCGCCCGCGAGGCCGAGGAGCCCGAGGAGGGCCGTGGCGGCCGGGAAGCTCCCCAGCCACCGGTCGAGGAGCCAGCCGAGCCCTCCGCCCGCGGCCAGGCAGGCGGGAAGGACCCAGCCGAAGCTCAGGACGGCGCCGAGGAGGCGGAGGTTGGGGTCGCGCTCCCTCCGCGGCTCCGGCATGGGCTCCCTAGGGGAGGAGGCAGGCCTTCGCGAGCGCCACGAGGGGCTGCGGCATCACGCCGAAGGCGAGCGTCCCGACGAAGCAGAGGCCGACCGCGACCGCGACCGCGGGCTCCTCGCGCCAGTGAAGCGCCCCCTCGCCCTCCTCGAAGTACATCGCCTTCACGATCCGGAAGTAATAGAAGAGCGAGACGGCCGACATCAGGACGCCGAGGAGCGCGAGCGCCGGCCAGCCCGCCTTGATCGCCGCCGAGAAGAGGAAGTACTTGCCGACGAAGCCCGCCGTCGGAGGGATCCCGGCCAGCGAGAGGAGGAAGACGACCATCGCCCCGGCGGCCAGGGGGTTGCGCTTCCAGAGGCCGTTGAAGTCGGCGACGCTCTCGCTCGCGTACCCCTTCGCCTCCAGGAGGACGACGAGGCCGAAGGCCCCGAACGTCATCAGGAGGTAGGCGACGAGGTAGATCATGATCGCCCAGAGGCCGAACGACTCCGGCTGGCCGGCGGCGCCCCCGGCCCTGTAGGCGAGGAGGCCGATGAGAGCGTAGCCGGCGTGCCCGATGGAGGAGTACCCGAGGAGCCGCTTGACGTTCGTCTGCATGAGCGCGCCGACGTTCCCGACGACCATCGTCAGGGCGGCCGCCGCCGCGAGGACCGGAGCCCAGTCGTCGGCGCGCGGCCCGAAGCCGGCGAAGAAGATGCGCGCGAAGATGGCGTAGGCGGCGAGCTTCGGGCCGACGGCGAAGAAGGCGGAGATCGGCGTCGGGGCCCCTTCGTACACGTCGGGCGCCCAGACGTGGAACGGCGCCGAGGCGATCTTGAAGAGCATCCCGCACGCCGTGAGGACGACGCCCACCATGAGGAGGCCCGAGCGCGGGGAGGCCTCGAGCGCGGCGGAGACGCCCGCCAGGGAGAGCGTCCCGGTCGCGCCGTAGACGAGCGAGAGGCCGTAGAGGAGGACGCCCGAGGAGAACGCGCCGAGGACGAAGTACTTCGCCGCCGCCTCGATCGACTTCGACTCGCGCTTGAAGTACCCCGCCAGGACGTACTGCGACAGGGCCATCAGCTCGAGGGCGATGTAGATCGAGACGAGGTGCGTCCCCGAGGCCATGAAGAGCATGCCGACGGTCGTCAGGAGGAGGAGGGCGTAGTACTCGCCGCCGGGGTAGGGCGACGTCCCGAGGAAACGGAGGGAGAAGAGGATCGTGACGGCCGCGGCGACGATCGTCAGCACCTTGAAGAAGATGCCGAAGCCGTCCAGCGTGAACATCCCGCCGAAGGCCTCGCGGGGGAGCGAGCCCGCGTAGTGGACCGCGACCGGGATGAGGGCCGCCGTGACCGCCAGCGACGCGAGCGACGCCCAGGCGATCCGCCGCTCCCTCTCCCGCTTGACCACCGTCGCCCAGAGGAGGATTCCGAGCGCGAGCTCGGTCAGGACGATCTCCGGCAGGATGACCAGGAGGTCCGAGAGCGGGAACGGGAGGGCCACGGATCAGTTCCCCTTGACGGCGGCCGCGGGAACGGCGCCGGCCGGCACGAGGGCCGCGGGCGCCGGCACGGCGGCGGAGGCGGCCATCCGGATCTCACCTCCGCCCCGCGCCTTCTCGACCGCCGCGACGATCTTCGCGGAGGCCGGGGCGGTCATCGCGAAGAAGGGCTTCGGGTAGACGCCGATCCAGAAGCAGAGGACGACGAGCGGCGCGAGCGTGAGGATCTCGCGGAGGTTCACGTCCTGGAGCCCCCTGTTCTCATCGTGCTTCAGCTCGCCGAAGAAGACGCGCTGGTAGAGCCAGAGCATGTAGGCCGCGCCGAGGACGACGCCGAGGCACGCGAGGAGCGCCCACCGCCAGTCGACGAGGAAGACCCCGACGAGGATCGTGAACTCGCCGACGAACCCGTTCAGGAGCGGCAGGCCGATCGAGGCGAGGAGGATGATCATGAAGAGCGTCGCGTAGATCGGCATCACCTGCGAGATCCCGCCGAAGTCGACGATCTGACGGGTGTGGCGGCGCTCGTAGATGATCCCGACGAGAAGGAAGAGCCCGCCCGTCGAGAGGCCGTGGTTGATCGACTGGATGACGCCGCCCTGCATCCCCGCGTTGTTGAAGGCGAAGATGCCGATCATGACGAAACCGAGGTGGGCGACCGAGGAGTAGGCGACGAGCTTCTTCATGTCCTTCTGGACCATCGCCACGAACGAGCCGTAGATGATCCCGATGATCGAGAGGACGACGATCGTCAGCTGGACCCAGTCCGTCGCGGACGCCGACGGGCAGATCGGGAGGGAGAACCGGAGGAAGCCGTACGTCCCCATCTTCAGGAGGACGCCCGCGAGGATGACCGAGCCGGCCGTGGGGGCCTCGACGTGCGCGTCGGGGAGCCACGTGTGGAACGGGAACATCGGCACCTTGATCGCGAACCCGAGGAAGAAGGCCCAGAAGAGCCAGAGCGAGAGGTCCGCCGGGATCAGGGGCGCGATCTCGTGGAAGTGGAGGATGTCGAACGACGGGGCGTTCCCGAGCCCCTTCCAGCCGAGGAAGCCGGTCGTGTTGAAGAAGTAGAGGGCGATGATCGCGAGGAGCATGATCACCGACCCGAAGAGGGTGTACAGGAAGAACTTGATCGCCGCGTAGAGCTTTCTCGCCCCGCCCCAGACCCCGATGAGGAAGTACATCGGGACGAGCATGACCTCCCAGAAGACGTAGAAGAGGAAGAAGTCGAGGGCGCAGAAGACCCCGATCATCCCCGTCTCGAGGAGGAGGAGGAAGACGTAGTACTCCTTTTCCCGGGTCTTCACCGCCGTGAACGACGAGAAGACCGAGATGAAGGAGAGGAGCGTCGTCAGGAGGATCAGGAGGGCCGCGATCCCGTCGACACCGAGGGAGTACCTCACGCCGAGGGAGGGGATCCACTCGAGGTCCTCGCGGAAGAGGAAGCCCGCCGACTCCCGGAAGCCCCGCGCGAACCAGAGCGGCAGCGAGGCGACGAACGTCAGGCCCGCGACGCCCGTCGCGAGGGCCTTGATGGCTCCCGTCTTCTCCCGCGGGAGGAAGAGGATCGCCAGCGCCCCGGCCGTCGGGAGGATGATGAGGAGGGAGAGGAGTCCGAGTCCGTTCATTCGGCGTCCTTACACGTCACGCGAAGATGATGTAGATGCAGACGAGGGCGAAGACGCCCGCGGCCATTCCGAACGCGTAGTTCTGCGTCTGCCCCGTCTGGAGCTTTCCGGCGCCGCGCCAGGCGGCCTGGAAGGAGTCGCCGACGCCGTTCACGGCTCCGTCGACGAAGGTCTTGTCGAACCAGCTCGAGAGGTGGGAGAAACCCACGGTGAGGTGGCGCGTCCCGTTCACGAGGCCGTCCACGACGCGGGCGTCGATCTCCCAGAGGAGCCGCCCGCCCTTCTTCACGAGACCGTCCACGAAGACCGTCTCGTAGGCCTCGTCGACGAAGTACTTGTTCTTCACCCAGCGGTAGGCGGCCGGGAAGGCCGCGACGACCTTCGCCGGGAGCGCGTACGGGGCCGAGCCGGGGTAGAAGAACCTCGTCGCGAGGAGGATGCCGACGCCGGCGATCGCGATCGAAGCGAACATGAGCCCGTACTCGAGCGCGTGCGAGGCGTGGTGCGGGTGCGGCGTCCAGTCGGGCGGCAGCGCGGGGAACGCGGGGCTGAGGAACGCCTCGAAGCGGTTCCCCCCCGGGACGACGAAGTTCGGGATGCCGAACCAGCCGACGACGATCGCCCCGCCGGCGAGGATCCAGAGCGGGACCGTCATCGTGGCGGGGGACTCGTGGACGTGGTCCCACGTCTCCTTCGGCCCCTGGTACTCGCCGAAGAACGTCATCTTCACGAGCCGGAACATGTAGAAGGCCGTCAGGCCGGCCGTGAGCGCCGCGAGGACCCAGAGGACCGGGTGCCCCTGGAGGAAGGTCTCGGCGAGTATCAGGTCCTTCGAGAAGAAGCCGGCGAGGCCCGGGACGCCCGCGATCGCGAGGGTCGAGATGAGCATCGTCCGGTAGGTGTGCGGGATCTTCCCTCGCAGGCCTCCCATCGCCGTCATCTCCTGCTCGCCCGAGAGGGCGTGGATGACCGAGCCGGAGCCGAGGAAGAGGCAGGCCTTGAACCAGGCGTGGGTGAAGACGTGGAACATCCCCGCGCCGAACGCCAGGACGCCGCAGCCGAGGAACATGTAGCCGAGCTGCGAGACGGTCGAGTAGGCGAGGACCTTCTTGATGTCGGTCTGCGCGAGGCCGATCGTCGCCGCGGCGAAGGCCGTCACGCCGCCGACGACGGCCACGACGAACGAGGCGTCGTGCGTCAGGAGGCCCCAGACCGTGGGGTTCTCGCCGAGCGTCTTCAGCGCCCACTCGTGCGAGATGCGGAAGAAGACGTTGCAGCGGGCGACCATGTAGACGCCCGCGGTGACCATCGTCGCGGCGTGGATGAGGGCCGAGACGGGAGTCGGGCCGGCCATGGCGTCGGGGAGCCAGACGAAGAGGGGGATCTGCGCGCTCTTCCCCGTCGCGCCCACGAAGAGGGCGAGGCAGGCGAACGTCACGAGGCCGCCCGCGGCGTACGTCGCCGGGCTCGCGGCGGCGGCGGAGAACATCCCGCCGAAGTCGACCGTGCCGAACATCGCCACGCAGGCGAAGAGGCCCATCAGGAAGCCCGCGTCGCCGATCCGGTTCATGACGAACGCCTTCTTCCCGGCGTCGGCGGCGAAGTCCTTGTCGTGGTAGTAGCCGATGAGGAGGTACGAGCAGAGCCCGACGCCCTCCCACCCGACGAAGAGGATCGCCAGGTTCGCCCCGAGGACGAGCGTCAGCATCGAGAACATGAAGAGGTTGAGGTACGAGAAGAAGCGCCCGTATCCGGGGTCGTGCCCCATGTACCCGACGGAATAGACGTGGATGAGCGTCCCGATGAAGGTGACGAACCCGATCATCAGGGCCGAGAGCGGGTCGAGGCGGAAGGCGACGTCGAAGGAGAGGTCGGGGACGCCGAACCAGCCGGCGTTCTCCCCCATCGGGATCCAGGTCCAGAAGGTCGCGACGATCTCGCTCTTCCCGGCCGTCTCCTTCCACCAGGAGAGGATCGCGAGGGAGGCGAAGACGAAGGAGAGGCCCGAGGCGAGGGTGCCCACCCAGGTGTGGGCGGTCTTGAACGGGATGTCGGCGTGGGCCCCGTGTCCGCCGGGACCGGCGCCGTGGGCGTCGTGCGCGGCGTGAGCCGCACCGTGACCGCCGGGCGCGCCGTGCCCGTCGCCGTGCCCGTGCGCCCCGAGAGGAGCGTCCTTGCCCCCGAGCTTCGAATGCGCGACGAGGTAGAGGACGCCGTTGACGAGGAAGCCGAGGAGGGGGAAGAGGACGATGAAGGGGAGGAAGTCTGCGGCGTTCATCGCGTCAGCCCCTCATCTCCGCCGCTTCGTCCAGGTTGATCGTCGGCTTGAGGCGGTAGAGCGAGATGATGATGGCCAGGCCGATCGCCGCCTCCCCCGCCGCCACCGCGATGACGAAGATCGCGAACACGTGCCCCGTCAGGTCGCCGAGCTGCTGCGAGAACGCGACGAGGTTGATGTTCACCGCGTTCAGCATCAGCTCGATCGACATGAGGACGGTCAGGAGGTTCCGCCTCACGAGAACGCCGACGACGCCGATGGTGAAGAGGACGAACGAGAGGCCGACGAGGTGGGCCAGCGTGATCATCTAGTCGAACCTCTCCATCGTCCGCTTGCCGAGGACGACGGCGCCGATCATCGCCACGAGGAGGAAGACCGACGCGATCTCGAACGGCAGGAAGTAGTCGCGGTAGAGCATCCAGCCGACGGCCTGCGTGTTCCCGACGACGGTGACCCCGTCGATCACCGTCGTCGCGAGCGCCGCCGGGTCGGCCGCGGGGACCTTCGCGGCGAGGGACCGCGCCTCGTTCACGACGACCCCTCCCACCACGAGGAGGAAGAGGAACCCGAAGCCGAGCGCGGGGATGGCCTGCCGGTGCAGGTACCGTTCGGTCCTCTGCCGCCGCACGTTGACGAGCATGATCGTGTAGAGGAAGAGGATCATGATGCCGCCCGCGTAGACGAGGACCTGGACGGCCGCCACGAGCTCGGCGCGGGCCTGCACGTAGATGCAGGCGACGCCGAGGAACGACATCAGGAGGAAGAGGGCCGAGTGGATCGGCTGCCGCATGACGACGACGCCGACCGCCCCGACGACCGTCACCGCCGCGAAGGCCCAGAAGAAGAAGAGGGCGGGCTCCAACGTCACTTCTCCTTGGCCGGGTTCACCGGCGCCTTGTCGGGGTCGACGCCCGGGTACGGCTTCACGTTCTCGTCCCACTTCGTCAGCTTCCGGATGTCGAGGTAGAGGCCCTCGTTGCGCTCGTAGACGCCCAGCTCGTAGGTCTTCGTCGCGAGCCAGATCGAGCGCGGGTTCGTCGGGCAGGCTTCCTCGCAGAGGCCGCAGAACATGCAGCGCTTCATGTCGAGGTCGAAGCGGTCGAGCTTCTTCTCGGCCTTCCCCTCGGCGTTCTTCTCGGAGTGCCAGTCGATGTAGATGATGTTGATCGGGCACTCGATGGCGCAGAGCGTGCACTTGATGCAGCGCTCCTCGTCGAGCCGGAACATCCCGCGGAAACGCTCCGTCGGCTCCCGGCTCTCCTCGGGGTACTCGACGGTGTCGGCCTTGCGGGCCGCGTGCCTGCCGGTGAGCCTCAGGCCGGCGAAGATGTCGAGGAGGAGGACGCGGTCGAGGAAGCTCAAGCGCGCACCTCCACGTTCGCGGACGCCATCGTCGTCGTCGACCTCGGCTTCGCCGGCCGCCGCCAGACGGCGAAGAAGCCGGCCGCGACGAGGAGGACGAGGACCGCGCCGAGGACCTTCAGCCCCGCCGCGCCCCAGAGGACCGCGATCGCGACGAGCGCGAGGTTCCCGATGGAGATCGGGATCAGGGTCTTCCACCCGAGCGCCATCAGCTGGTCGAACCGGTACCGCGGGAAGGTGGCCCGGAACCAGATGTAGACGAGGAGGAAGAGGAAGACCTTCCCCGTGAACCAGAAGAAGGCCGGGATCACGTCGAGGAACGAGAGCCACGCCACGTTCGGGAACGGTCGGAGCCAGCCTCCGAAGAAGAGCGTCGTGGCGACGGCCGAGATGGAGATCATGTTCCCGTACTCGGACATGAAGAAGACGGCCCAGCGGAAGCCCGAGTACTCCGTGTGGAAGCCGCCGACGAGCTCGCTCTCGGCCTCGGGGAGGTCGAACGGCGTCCGGTTCGTCTCGGCGACGCCGGAGACGAAGTAGAGGAAGAAGGCGACGAGGCCGGGGAAGACGAACCAGACCCCCGCCTCCTTCTGCGCCTCGATGATCCCGACCATAGAGAGGGTGCCCGACATGAGCACCGCCGCCACGATCGCCAGCCCCATCGGGACCTCGTAGCTGATGAGCTGCGCGGCCGCGCGCAGGCCGCCGAGGAGCGGGTACTTCGAGTTCGACGCCCAGCCGGAGAGGATGATCCCGTAGACGCCGATCGTGGAGACCGCGAGGATCAGGAGGAGGCCGACGTTCAGGTCGGCCGCGGCGTGGAGCGGCGTCGTGACGCCGAAGAGGGTGACCTCCGGGCCCCACGGGACGAGGCCCAGGACGACGACCGCCGGGACGAAGAGGAGGATCGGTCCGAGGAGGTGGAGAGCCCTTTCCGCCCGCGAGGGGACGACGTCCTCCTTGAAGAGGAGCTTGACCGTGTCGGCGATCCACTGGAAGAAGCCCGCCGGGCCGACCCGGTTCGGTCCCTTGCGGATCTGGAGCCTCCCGAGGCCCCGGCGTTCGATCCAGGTCAGGACCCCGGCCGCCAGGCCGAGCGCGACGACGGTGACGAGCCCCTTGATCAGGGGGATCAGGAAGTAGTGGATGAGGTTCTCGGACATCGCTTCCCTACCGGTCGACTTCGCCGAGGACGATGTCGATCGTCCCGATGACGGCCACGAGGTCCCCGACGAGGTGCCCCTGCGCCATTTCGGGGAGGGCCTGGAGGTTGATGAAGCTCGGGGGCCTCACGTGGAGGCGGTACGGCTTGTTCCCGCCGCTGGCGACGAGGTGGAAGCCGAGCTCCCCCTTCGGCGCCTCGACCGAGGCGTAGGCCTCGCCGGCCGGCGGCTTTATGACGCGCGGGACCTTTCCGCGGATCTCGGTCCCGGGGTTCTTCTCGAGCCAGTCGAGGCACTGCAGGACGATGCGTCGGCTCTGCCGGATCTCGGCGACGCGGACGAGGTACCGGTCGTAGGTGTCGGCGTTCTTCCCGACCGGGATGTCGAACTCGAGCTCGGGGTAGACCTCGTAGGGAAGGGCCCGGCGGACGTCCCAGGCCTTCCCCGCGGCGCGGAGGACCGGCCCGGTGACGCCCCACGCGATGCAGCGCTTCTCGTCGAGGACGCCGATCCCGACCGTCCGCTCCTTCCAGATGCGGTTCTCGGTCAGGAGGTCCTCGTACTCGTCGACGTACTTCTCGAACGGCTCGGCGAAGGCGCGGACCTTCTCGAGCCAGCCGGGCGTCAGGTCGACCGGCAGCCCGCCGATCCGCATGCAGTTCAGAGTGAGGCGCGCGCCGCAGTACTCCTCGAAGAGGTCGAGGATGACCTCCCGGTCGCGGAACGTGTAGAAGAACGGCGTGATGGCCCCGAGGTCGATCGCCGCCGTCGCGAGCCAGAGGACGTGCGACGAGATCCGCTGCATCTCGTCGAGGAGGACCCGGATGTACTGCGCCCGCTTCGGCACCTCGACGCCGAGCAGCTTCTCGACGACGAGGCAGTAGGCGTGGTTGTTCGTGGCCGCCGCGACGTAGTCCATCCGGTCGGTGTGCGGGATGACCATCGGGAACGTCTCGGTCTCGAAGAGCTTCTCCGTCCCGCGGTGCAGGTACCCCACGTCGGGGCGGGCCGAGACGATCTTCTCGCCGTCCACCTTCAGGACGAGGCGCAGGACACCGTGCGTCGAGGGGTGCTGCGGCCCGAAGTTGAGCTCCATCTCGTGGAGCCCGAGGAGGGGCGGCCCCTCGAGGGGCGGAAACTGCGCGACGGTTCCGGGCGTCGAGTCGCTCATGAGAGCACCTTCCGGTTCGGGTCCTTCGGCCCCGGGCCCCCGCCTTCGGGGAAACGGTCGGGGTAGATCGCCGCGCCCGTGTCGACCCCCTCGACCGGGAAGTCCTTGCGGAGCGGGTGCCCCTGGAAGCCGTCCCAGGTCAGGATCCGGCGCAGGTCGGGGTGCCCGTCGAAGCGGACGCCGTACATGTCGAACGCCTCGCGCTCCATCCAGTTCGCCGTTTCCCAGACACCCGTCACCGAAGGGCAGGTCTCGCCGACCGCCACCTTGAGGCGCAGGCGTTCCTGCCCGCGGGAGAAGGAGTGGAGGAGGAGGAGGACGTCGAACCGGGGCTCGCGGTCCTTCCAGTCGACCGCGGTCAGGTCGACGAGGTAGGTGAACCCCTCGTTCGCCTCGAGGTGGCGGCACGCCTCGACGAGCCTCTCCGGATCGACCCTCACGGTCGTCTCGCCGACGAACTCGTACGCCTCGAGGACCGCCCCCGGGACCGCCTCGGCCAGGGCGGCGACGAGCGGCCTGCCGGAGGCGTCGGTCGGCTTCGGGCCCGCCGGTTTGGGGGGCACGGCGGGCTTCGGTGCCGCCGCGGCTGCCGGCGCGGCGCCCTCGGCCGCCGGCTTCCCGACGGCGGCGGACGGCGTTGCGGCCGGTGGCGCCGCGGGGGCGGGCGCCGGCTCGGCGGCCTTCGGGCCGTCGGCAGCGGGCGCGGGGGAATCGGGGGCTGTCGGCTTCTCTTCGGTCATCGCGGCCGCCCGTTCACGAAGCGCGCCGGAGCGTGCGCGACTTCTGGATCTTCTTCTGGAGCTCCATGAGGCCGTAGAGGAGCGCCTCGGGGCGCGGCGGGCAGCCGGGGACGTAGACGTCGACCGGGATGAGCCGGTCGACCCCCTGGGTGACCGCGTAGGTCTTGTAGGGCCCGCCGCACGTCGCGCACGAGCCCATCGCGATGACCCACTTCGGGTCGGCCATCTGGTCGTAGAGACGCCTCACGATCGGCGCCATCTTCTCGGTGACCGTCCCGGCCACGAGCATCAGGTCGGCCTGCCGCGGCGAGCCGCGGAAGACCTCGGCGCCGAAGCGCGCCATGTCGTGGCGGCTGTCGACGACCGCCATCATCTCGATGGCGCAGCAGGCGAGGCCGAACTGGAGGGGCCAGAGCGAATTCTTGCGCCCCCAGCCGATCAGGGCGTCGACCGAGGTCGTGAGGACGTTGTCCGGCAGGTCCTTGATCAGGCCCAAGAGAGAGCCCCCCTCTTCCAGACGTAGACGTAACCCAGGACGAGGATGTAGAGGAAGATCGCCATCTCGATCAGCCCGAACAGGAGCAGCTGGTCGTACATGACCGCCCACGGGAAGAGGAAGATCGTCTCGACCTCGAAGACCACGAAGAGGACCGCGAGCAGGTAGTACCTCACCGAGAAGCGGTGATCGTGGGCGTCCGTCGCCGACGCCACCCCGCACTCGTACGGCGAGAGCTTCGTCGGGTTCGGCGCCTTCGGCCGGAAGAGGGCCATCAGGACGAGGATGGCGACGGGAAAGAGCGCCGCGATCGCGGCGAAAAAGAGGATCGGAACGTAGCTTTCCACAGCCTGGCCCCCCGTGGACGCGCGTCGCCGGGGGCGCTTCCGCCCCTGGTTTGTGCGCGTCGTCACATGCGGCGGATTGTCTGGTCGCGCTGCCCCGAAGTCAAACCAAGGGACTGTCAATCAAGGACTTCCCGAGTCCCGTTTCCCTCTCCGCCACGAGGACCCGGATCGACTCTCCCATTCCCCCCGGCATCACGAGCTTGGCGACCGCGTTTCGCTCCGCCGACCTCTCGGCCGAGCGGGCCTCGCCCGGGGCGCCCGCCAGCTCCTCCGCGATCCCCGTCGCGAGGAGGAGCCGGGACTGCGAGACCAGCCCGTGGACGGGGAGCCCCTCGGCGCGGAACGCTTCGTCGAGCTCGCCGAAGTCGACCCACGCCGTGAGGTCGCGGCTCCCCGGGTCGGCGAGGACGTCCCGGGACACCTGGTGACCGAGGAACGCCTCGAGCGTCCCGTTCGCCCGGGCCGGTCCGTAGAGGGCCCGGGTCGGCGCGCCGTAGTCGAAGACGAGGAGGAGCCCGGAGGAGAGCCGGGCCGCGATCTCCCGCGCGAGGGAACGCGCGCCCGGTCGGATCTCGAGGAGCTGCCCCGCTTCGAAGGTCGCCCCGCGGCGGGAGAGGTCCGCGAGGAGCGCCGGCCCGTCCTCGCACCCGGCCTCGACCCAGGCGAAGCGCCCGTCGCCGTCCAGGCCCACAGCCCGCTCCAGGAGCCGGCCATCCTCTCCGACCCGAAAGGCGCGGACCGGCAGCGCGTCGAACAGCTCGTAGGCGACGACGAGGCCCCGAAGCCCGTGCGGGAGGTCGGCGACGGAAGCGTCGAGGCGCGCCCGCGGGGCGCGCTCCCGGGCGGCGGCGCGGCGCACGGCCGACGCTTCGACCCCCGCGAGCCCCAGGTCGAGGCCCGGCGGCCGTTCCCTCGCGAGGAACCCGAGGAGCTCGCCCTCGCCCGCTCCGACGTCGACGACGTCGACCGGTGAGCCGAGGTCGGCCGCGAGGCGCGCGGCGAGCCGGAGGAGGCAGCGCGCGAAGGCGGGGTGCCACGAGGCCCCGGTGACGAAGTCGCCCGTGCGGCCCACCCGGCCCGGCCTCTCGTAGTAGCCGCCGTCCGGGTCGTAGAGCGCGGCCTCCTGGAAGGCGTCGAACCGAAGCGGGCCCTCGCGAAGGATCCGGTCGCGAAGGCGCTCGGGGAGGGTCGGCCGGGTCACCGTGCCATTCTCACAGGCCGCGACGCCCCGCGGCAGGGCTAAGATTCCGCTTTGCGGAAGGAGGGCTCCCCGTGCCCCACGAACTCAAAGGAAGTCCGGAGATGATCGAGCTGGCCGTGAGCGCCCCCGACCGGGAAGGGCTCTTCCGGGCCGCCCTCGAGGCGGTGCTGGAGGCCTCCTACGGCACGCCCCTCCCCGGGGGGGACTACGAGGGAAACGTCGTCCCGGTCCAGGCCGCGGGAGACGACGACGACGAGCTCCTCGAAGGCCTCGTCGAGGACACGCTGCGCGCCGTACGGGAGGAGCCCGGGACGCTGGGCCCGCCCCGCTGGCTCGCCTTCGACGTGAGGCGCGTGACGGCGAACCTCCCTCTCCGGTCCCCGAAGTCCCCGTCCCGCCCGTTCGCCCTCGCGACTGCCGGGGTCACCGCTTCCGGGAACGGACTCGAAGCCCGGCTGGAGCTCGTTCCCGCGAGCGGGGACTGACCGCCCCGGCGCCCGGCTCCGCCGCGCGCACCCAAACGAAAACCCCCGGGCCAGGCCCGGGGGTTTCCTGAACGCCTGAACCGCGGGGCAGCTTAGCGCTGCACGCCCTCGGGGTACTGGATGAACTGGCCGTTGACGTAGACGATGTCGGAGTTGAAGTCGGTCGTCTGGGCGGGGTCGCCTGCGACCGGTGCCGTCGTCGTGCCGTTCCTTCCGGCGGAGACGAGAGCGTAGGCCTGCCCGTTTCCGTCCGCGGTGTAGAGGAACCAGGAGTTCCACCCGTCCGTGAGAGGAGTGACGCGAATGTAGGTGGGCGAGATGTAGGTGGACATGGCGCCCACGGTGGCGGTGGGGTAGGTGAGACCGGTCGGGAACGTCACCGCAGCCGCCGGGGGATACCGGTTGAAGTCGACCGCGTAGGCCTCGACCGCCGTCGCCGTGCTGCGGATGTCGCCCATCGACCGCCGCTGCTTGGCGCGCTGGATCGCGTTGAGCAGGTTCGGAATCGCGATCGCCACGATGATTCCGATGATCGCCACGACGATCAGCAGCTCGATGAGGGTGAAACCCTTGCTATTCCTCTTCATGTTGAGAAGCCTCCTTGAACCCTACGATACAAAATCCGTGCCGGGAAAGGCGAACTCCAACCTGCTGATTTGGAGGGCCCCGCCAGCTCCTCTGGCAAGGCGCCGACAAAAATTGTCAGCCGCCCCTCTCCGGGCCACCAACGATTGTCGGTGCGACCCCGAAGCGCGAAGTCTCACCGCTGCACCCCCTCCGGCCACTGAACGAACTGCCCGTTCACGAGAATGATGTCGTTCGTGAAGTCGGTCGTCACGCCGTAGGCGGGGCTGGTCTCAGGAACTCCCCCGACCCCCGCCGTACGGAGGGCGAAGTCCGTGTTCTCGTCGGTGGTGCCGTAGAGGAACCACGAATTCCAGCCGTCCGCGACCGGCACGAGGCGCATGTAGGTCGGCTGGAGGTAATCCCTTGCGACCAGCATGTTGTCCGTCGGCAGCGAGAGGCCGACCGGTAGGGTGAAGGCGGCGGACGGGGGATAGCGGTCCAGGTCGGCGGAGTAAGCCTCCACTGCGGTCGCGATGCCGCGCATGTCGGCCATGGACCGACGCTGGCGGGCCCGGTCGATCGCGGAGCGGTAGTTGACGACGGCGATCGCGATCAGGATGCCGATGATCGCCACCGTGACGAGCAGCTCGATCAGCGTGAAACCGGCGGAGCGGCGGTGACGCATCGTGGCGGGCTCCTTTTCACCAGACTCCAGAACAAGAATCGTGCCGCCCTCCGGGTGAGATCCCGTCCTACAATAACCACCCGTGATCCCGAAACACCCCTTCGCGTCGGACCTGACGCCGGAGCGAGAGCTTGCTGAGTTCGAGCGTCTCAAGCCGCGCCTGAAAGAAGTGTGGGACGCGATCTCGATGCGGGACTCCGAGCCCCACACCTCCATCGTCGTCCCGTCCCTGACCCTCGACCAGGCCGAGCTGACGAAGCTCGAGGGCTCGAGCTTCTACGAGGAGCGCCTCCTATTCCTTCTGATCCGGCTCAGGAACCCCCGGGCGCGCGTCGTCTTCGTCACGTCCCAGCCGGTCCACCCGCTCGTCCTCGAGTACTACTTCCAGCTCCTCGTCGGCATTCCCGCGAGCCACGCCCGGTCCCGGCTGACGCTCCTCTGCGCCTACGACGACTCGCCGCGGTCCCTCACCGAGAAGATCCTCGAACGCCCGCGCCTCATCGAGCGGATCCGGGCGGGCATCGGCGACCCATCGAGGGCCTACCTGGCCGTCTTCAACTCCACGCCGCTCGAGCGCAAGCTCGCCGTCCTCCTCGGGGTCCCTCTCAACGGCGTCGACCCCGCGCTCCGGTACCTGGGGACGAAGTCGGGGAGCCGCAAGGTCTTCCGCGAGGCCGGCGTGAGCCTCCCCGAAGGGTTCGAGGACCTCCACACCGTGTCCGACGTCGAGGAGGCGCTCCTCGAGCTGCACGACCGCCGGCCCGGCCTTCGGAAGGCCGTCGTCAAGCTGGACGACAGCTTTTCCGGTGAGGGCAACGCCCTCTTCCGCTACCCCGAGAGGGTCGACCGCGACACGGTCCGCGAGGCCGTCGGGAGACTCGAGTACGCCGTCCCCTGGGTGACGAACGCCGACTACTTCGCGTCATTCGAACGGATGGGCGGGATCGTCGAGGAGTTCCTCGAGGGGGACCACAAGACCTCTCCGAGCGTCCAGCTCCGCGTCGACCCGCACGGCGCCGTCGTCCCGATCTCCACCCACGACCAGGTCCTCGGCGGCTCGAGCGGACAGGTCTTCCTGGGCTGCCTCTTCCCCGCCGCGGACGAGTACCGGCTGAAGATCCAGGAAGAGGCGATGAGGATCGGCTCCGTCCTGGCCCGGCACGGCGTCGTCAGCCGCTTCGGCGTCGACTTCCTCGCGACCCGCGCCGAGGGGTCCGACGAGTGGGCGGTGAGCGCCCTGGAGATCAACCTCCGCATGGGGGGGACGACCCACCCCTACCTCGCCCTCCAGTTCATCACCGGGGGCCAGATCGACCCCGGCACGGGCCTCTTCCTCTCGCCGCGAGGCCTGCCGAAGTACTACCGGGCGACCGACAACCTCCGGTCGGACGCCTACCGCGGCCTCCTCCCCGAGGACCTGATCGAGATCCTGACGATCAACGGACTCCACTACTCGCACAACAGCGAGTCGGGCGTCCTCTTCCACCTGATCGGCGCCCTCTCTCAGTACGGGAAGATCGGCGTCACGGCCATCGGCAACAGCCGGGAAGAGGTCGACCACCTCTACGCGCGGACGCTGGAGATCCTCGACCGCGAGACGACGTACGGAAGGTAGTCCCCGCACGCCGGCGCCTTTTCAGCGCGACGAGGAGAGGGCTTCCTCCACCGCGCGCTTCAGCTCCTCCTTCCCGAGGGCGGCCGCGTGCCGGGCCATCCCTTCCACGTGAGGGCGCATCGCCGGGTCGGCGCGGAGGCCGGCGCCGAGCTCTTCCCTTGCCGCCTCGGCGTCGCCCCGGGCCAGAGACAGGACGCCCAGGTTGATCCAGGCCCTGCCGTTGCCGGGGACGTCGCGCACGGTCGCGGCGAAGAGGGCCCGGTCGTCGCGAAAGTCCGGGGTCCGGCCCCAGATCCGGGCCGTACCCGCGAGCAGGAGGGCGAGGACGCAGAGGCCGAGGGCCCGCCGGACCGGGACGGGGGACGCCGAGGCGGTTCCGCCGAACGCCAGCGAGGCCCCCGCGGCGGGAAGGAAAAGGAGGCGTTCCGAGAACAGGGCCGCCGTCGGAAAGAAGAAGTTCGCGAACGGGACCCAGGAGACGAGGCTCCACGCGAGACCGACAGAGGCCGGGGCGAAGCGCCGCCCGAGGAGCAGGGTCCCGGCCACGCCTGCCAGGAGGATCGCGACGCCCGCGGAAGCCCGAACCGCGCTCCGAAGCTCGGCGTCGGAAATGGCGTTCGAGCCGTAGTCGGCCACCAGCGTTCGTGGCCAGACCAGCCGGGCCGCCGCGAGCGGGACGAGCGAGAGAGCCCCGGTCAGCCGCTCCGCGCGCGAACGGGCCACGAGCTTGTTCTCGACCGGCGACACCACCGCCTCCGGGCCCGTGAGGGCCCCCCCGAGAACGGCCACGCGGAGAGCGAGGACGACCGAGAACGCTCCGGCCCAGGCCAGGCCGGCCGGGGCCAGGGATGCGAGCCGGGGCCGCCATCCCCCTCCGGCGCCGCGGGCCATCACGGCCACACCGAGGAGCATGGGCGCGGCGAAGGCCGTCTCCTTGGAGAGCAGCCCGCACGCGAGGATGGCTCCCGAGGCGGCCGCCACCCGCCATCGCGAGGACCGGGGCTCCCGTTCCGACCGGAGGGCGAGCCAGAGCGCCCCCGTGACCGCGGCGAAAGAAAGAAGCTCCGCGCGCCCGACGATCGAGAGAACCACCTCCGAACGTACGGGGTGAAGCGAGAAGACGGAGACCGTCACGGCGGCGGCGGCGCCGCTTGCCCCCAGCTCCACCGCGAGGAGACCGAGGAGCGCCGCCCCGAGCGCCCCCCAGAGGATGTTCCCCGCGCGAAGCGCCGCAGGGTCGAGGCCGAAGAGCCGTACGTCGAGCCCGAGCGAGGTCAGGGCGACAGGGCGATACGCGATCGCCCCGTCCTCCCGGTCCCGGTGGAACCACGTCGTCGACCAGACGCCCGCGAGCGGCGCCCCGCCCGCCACCTCGGCCTGCCCTTCCACGATCGCGTGGTCGTCGAACACGAACTCGTTCGGCAGCGAGGGCAGGTAGGCCGCGAGGTGGAGCACGAGCGCGAGCAGGAAGGCCCAGCGAAACCGGAGAGCCGGTGGCGGCGTCACCCGTGGATCGTAGCGGGCTTCCGGGTTCGGGAACCGGGCACCGGCCTTGAAGCCCGGCGCCCGGAGCCTCCCCCCGCGTCAGAAGTGGTACTTCACCCCGAACGTCGCGCTCGCATAGCTGGAAGTGCGACCGCCGGCGCTCCCGATGAATCGACCCGTCAGCTGTCCCGTCAGCGACGTGCGGCGGTCGAGGAAGTATTCCGTCCCCGCCCCGACGTGGGCGCCGAGCTTCTGGGACGGCCCCTCTCCCGGCGGGTCGACGGTGTGGAGGCCGAAGCCGCCGAGGACGAAGGGGGCCCAGCTCCCCCGGCGCGAGGTGTAGACGGCTGAGGCTTCGAGAGCCCAGGTCGTCACGTCCGAGCCGGCGTTCGACCCCGCCCGGGCGATGCCAAACGTCCCCCGAACGGCGAAGTGGTTCGTGAAGTAGAACTCGCCCCCTCCCTCGAGGTGGAGGCCGACGTCGTAGTCGCCCTCGAAGGGGATCGCGGGGCCCACGCCCGCGAAGATCGCGACGGACCCTTTCTCGGGGATGACGGCGCCCGCGCCGGGCGCAACCAGGAGGGCGACCGCGGCGAGGAGTGCCGCGGGAATCCGTCTCTTCATGGGAACCTCCTGTCGGGGATCGCGGGGCTCTGCGCGGCCACCGCACCGATGCAGGGTAACAAAAGGAGCGGCCCCCGCCGGGGCGGGGGCTCACGTCGGCCCGGCGAACAGACCAGGGTCACCGGGCAGCGTCCCGGCCGTCAGGCCGAAGGCCCCTTCCGGATGTGGATCGTCCCGGACGAAGCCTGGATCGAGATCTTCTGACCGCCCCCGTTCAGCTTCCCCTCGGCGCGGACGACGCCCGCCCCGGGACGCCGGTGGCTCACGACCACGATCTGGGGGAACTCCGAGACGACGTAGTCCCCATCGGAATCGACGCTGCGGACGGTCACCTCGACGTCCCCCCGGAAGTTCGCGGGAAGGACGAGCGTCACGTCGCCGCCTCCGGTCGACAGCTCCACGGCCCCGGCGTCTTTGGCGACGATCTCGCAGAAGACCTCTCCCCCGGCGGTCTCGGCGCGGACCGGCCCCGCGACCCTCAGAAGCCGGACGTCGCCGCCGGCGGTCTTCGCGAGCACGGGCCCCTTCGCGGAACGCAGGCGAACGTCGCCGCCCATCGTCCGGAGCTTCGCCTCGCCCGACACGTCGCCCGCCACGATGTCGCCCCCGAGCGTCGCGGCGGTGAGCCCGCCCTCGACGCGGTCGATCCTCACGTCGCCCCCGGAGCTCGAGAGGTCAGCCCCCTTCCCGGCCGAGACGACCCGGATGTCGCCGGAGCTGGTCCTCACCTTCACGCTTCCCGAGACGTTGCCGAGCCTCACGTCTCCCGTGGGGAGAGCGGCGCTGAAGTCACCTGCGACGTCTCCCTTGACGATCGACCCTTCGTCGAGGCTCCACCCGTGGCCGGCGCGAACGGGAGGGACCGGCGGAACGGGGGGGACCGGGGGAACGGGAGGAACGGGCGAGACGGCCCAGGTCCCGGACCTCTTCGACACGAGCGACTTCGCCTCGGCCTCCTTCGTTCCGGCCGCCAGGAGGAGGAGCCCCCCGTTGACCGTGGAGCACTTCACCGACGCGCCGCCCCCCCTCACCGAGCCTTCGTACGAGCGGTTCAGGCTCCCCGCGACGGAGCGCGAGATCTCGCGGCTGAAGCGGGCCATCTCCCGGCCGAAGCTCGCCATCTCCCGGCCGAACTCCTCCCAGCCGCGCTCCCACTCGTCGTCGCCCTCGCCCTTCTCCCGGCTCCGCTCGGCCTTCTCCCGCGCCCGCTCGGCCGCTGCACGCGCGCGATCCGCCTCGGCGCGGGCGAGGTCGTCGGCCGCGCGGGCGACGGCCTCGTCGGCGGCGGCCGGGCCGCTGGCAGGGAGCGGGAAGGTGGACCGGATCGCCCCGTTGATCGAGGAGGCCTTCAGGTCGAACGCTGCGTCGGCGGGAAGGGTGAGCTGCACGCTCCCGTTCACCGTCTCCGCGACGACGCTCGCCCCGCGCGGCAGGACGGCCAGGCTCCCTTCGATCGCGCCGTTCACGCTCTTGAGCGTCACATCCCGGCGGATCCCCGACGCCGAGACGCCCCCGTTCACGGTCGACAGGGTCTGGACGCCGTCCAGCCCGGAGGTCTTCACCCTTCCGTTGACGACCGACACCTCGAGATCCGCCCCGGGCGGCAGCGTCACCCGGTAGCGCGCCTCGACCCTCCAGCGCCTTCCGTCGTCGCCGGAGACGCGCGACCGCGCCCGGCGACCTTCACGGGACAGCGTCGCGCCCGGCTCGAGCGTCACGAGCGAGAGCTCCCCGCCGCGGTTCTCGAAGGCGATCCTCGTCTGCCCGAGGACCTCCTTCGCCCGGGCCTCGCCGTCCGCCTTCACCGTGACCTCGACGGTGGCGGCGAACGACGGGCCGGCCGTCACCTCCACGCCGCCGCTGACGCCGTCGATCGCGAGGGACTTCACCCCCGTTGCGGCGCCGAAGGTGTCGGTCCGGGTGGCGCTCGCCGAGAGCCGGTCGGCCCGGGCCGGCCAGGCGAGCGAGACGAGGAGGAAGGTCCCGATCAGGAGGATCCAGGCCAGGGTCCAGCTTCGGGAAGCGGTTCGGTGCGTCGCGATGGGCATCGTCGTCTCCGTGTTCATGCCGGTGGGACGGGCCAGCGCCCCGAAGGTCACGCTCACAGCGGGATCTCGCGAAGCGCCGAGGCCGCCTTCACCCTCACGAAGCCGGGCTCGGTCTCGTCCGCCGCTTTCCGGCGGAGCGTCTCGATGCTGAGCGGGTCGCGGAGCGTCGTGGCGGCGCGGGCGAGCCCTTCCACGGCGATCATCCGCACGGCGGGGTTCGTGTCCTCCCTCAGCGCGAGCGCGAGCGCGTCGCGGATCGCGGGGGAGGGCGGCAGCTGGACGAGCGCTTCGGCGGCCTTCTTCCTCACCCCGGGGTTCCGGTCCTCTCCGAGCGTCCGGACGAGCACGTCGACGATCTCGGGAGAGGCGGCGGCCTTCTCGCCCAGCTCCGTCGAGACGAGGTCGATGGCGCGGCCGCGCGCCCCTTCCGTCGCCGACCCGGCGTTCACGAGATAGGCGAGGAGAGAGCCGACCCCGCGGTCCTCGGGGCGGCCGGTCACCACGTAGCGGGTCGTCACGTCGAACGAGATCGAGAGCCGGCCGTCGGCCTCCGAGGGACGGAACGAGACGTTCAGGAGGCGCGGGTTCGAGGAAAGGTCGAGCCCGACCCGGGAGACGTCGAGCTGCCGCTCGGGGACGACGGCGAAGGCGGGGACCGTGACGTCGGAAGCGGGGAACGGGGCCGCCGAAGGCGAGCTCGCGCGGGCCAGGAGAAAACCCCCGGCCCCCGCGACGACGAGGGCCGCCGCCTGCAGCACCGGCCGCCACCAGCTCGCCGGCCGGTACGGGACGACGTTGCGCCGCGAGAGCGCCTCTTCCATCCGCCCGATCGTCCGCTCGCGGAAGGCGGGGGGAACCTCCGGGTCGGGGAGCGCGATCCGCTCCCAGGTCTCGTCGAGCTGCGCAGCGCGGAGACGGCAGCTCGCGCACTCCTCGAGGTGGCGCTCCACCTCGGCCTCTCGGGCTCCCGCGGCCTCGCCGGCCGTCCGGGACAGGGCGATCTCCAGGGCCGTCAGGCAGTCCATGTCGAAACTCCTTCCCCGGCGAAGTGGGCGCGCAGCGTCTCCACAGCGCGGAAGACGCGCGTCTTCACGGCCCCCTCGCTGATGCCGAGGGTCCGGGCCACCTCGGCGTAGGGCATTCCCCGGTAGCGTGCGAGGAGAAGGGCCTCCCTCTGCTCGCGTGTCAGCCTGTCGAGGGCCGCCCGGACGGCCCGCCGTTTCTCCCGCTCGAGGAGTCCTCCCTCGATCGAGCCCTCGCCCTTCGGCTCCGGCACCCCCTCCAGGGGGACCGACGTCGTCCGCCAGGCGCTCCGCAGACGGTCACGGCAGGCGTTGGCGGCGATGGCGAAGAGCCAGGTCGAGACCGACGCCCGCCCGTCGTACTGGCCGCAGCGGGAGATCATCTTCAGGAAGACGTCCTGAGTCACCTCTTCGGCCTCCGCCCGGTTCCCGAGCATCCGCTCCGTGAACCCGAGGAGCGGCCCGGCATAGCGCGAGAAGAGCCCCTCGGCCCCTGCGGGGTCCCCCTCCTTCACCCGGCCCATCAGTCCGGCGTCGTCTTCGGGAACGGTTGCCACCGCCCGCAAGGGTCTCACGCAGGGTGAGACGGACGGGGCGGCCTGAGGTTTCGCGACACCCTGACGTTCTTCCGGGACCCTTCCGGTCCGATTTCATTTCCAGGAACGGAAGTGTCGGGAATCGCGCCGGATGGTCCTTCCCGGCGTATCTTTGGCGGATGGCGCTGCCGCTCTACCTCGTCGACGCCTTCACCTCCCACCCCTTTGCCGGGAACCCCGCCGGGGTCTGCCTCCTGACGGAGCCCCTTCCCGACGACGTCCTGCAGAACGTCGCCATGGAGATGCACCAGGCCGAGACCGCCTTCCTCCTTCCCGAGGGGGACGACTGGCGGCTCCGCTGGTTCACGCCCGAGGTCGAGGTCGACCTCTGCGGCCATGCGACGCTCGCCTCGGCGCACGTCCTCTTCGAGACGGGGCTCGTCCCCGCGGGGGCGACGGCCCGCTTCCACACCCGCAGCGGCCTCCTGACGGCGGAGCGCGAGGGGGCGTGGATCGTCCTCGACTTCCCCTCGACCCCCGCCGAACCGTTCGCGCCGCTCGACGACGCGCTCCGGGCCCTGTCGATCTCGCCCGTCTTCTCCGGCAAGACGCGCTTCGACCTCTTCCACGAGGTCGCCACCGAGGCCGAGGTGAGGGCCCTGAAGCCCGACTACGGTCTCCTCGACCGGGTCCCCTACAGGGGCGTCATCGTCACCGCGCGGGCCGACGCCGGCACGGCGAACGACTTCGTCTCCCGCTTCTTCGCCCCCTGCTGCGGCGTGCCCGAGGACCCGGTCACCGGCTCGGCGCACTGCGCCCTCGGGCCCTACTGGCGGGAGAAGCTGGGCAAGGACGACCTCGTCGGCTACCAGGCCTCGCCCCGTGGCGGCACCGTCCACGTCTCCTGCCACGGCGAGCGGGTCCGCCTCGGGGGCTCGGCCGTCACCGTCGTGAAGGGCGAGCTCCTCCTGCCGGCCTGACCCGCCCTACGTCCCGAACCGCCGGAGCCTCAGGGCGTTCGTCACGACGCTCACCGACGAGGCCGCCATGGCGAAGCTCGCGAGCATCGGGTTGAGCGTCCAGCCCGTGAGGGGATAGAGCGCGCCGGCGGCCACCGGGATCAGGACGACGTTGTAGACGAACGCCAGGAAGAGGTTCTGCCTCACGTTCCGAAGGGTCGCTCTCGCGAGGTCGAAAGCGGTCCCGACGCCGGACAGAGAGCCCCCGACGAGCGTCACGTCCGAGGCGGCGCGGGCCACGTCGGTCCCGGTGCCGATCGCGATGCCGAGGTCGGCCGCCGAGAGGGCGGGGGCGTCGTTGATCCCGTCCCCCACCATCGCCACGACCTCGCCCCGATCCCGCAGCGCCTTCACCCGCGCGGCCTTCTCCTCCGGTGTGAGCCGCGCGGCGGCGTTCGCCTCGGGGATCCCCGCCTCCCGCGCCGCGCCTAGGACGGCTCCGGGCCTGTCGCCGGAGAGGAGGTGGAGCGAGAGCCCCCGCGCGGAGAGGGCGGCGAGCGCCTCGCGGGCGTGCGGCTTGACCGGGTCGGAGAGGACGACGGCCCCGAGGAGGCGCCCGCCGACGGCGAGGAGGACGAGGGTCCCCTCGCCTCCCGCGTCGGCGAGGTCCGCGGGCACGGACACCCCCCGCGCCGCGAGGAAGGCCTCCGAGCCCGCGAGAGCGGCCTCGCCGCCGACCGTCCCCGTCACCCCGCCGCCCGGCACCGCCGCCACGTCGCGCGCCCGCTCCACCTCCAGGCCGCGGGCGCCGGCCTCCGCGACGACCGCCTTCGCGAGCGGGTGCTCCGAGCCGCTCTCGAGGGCCGCGAGCGAGGAGAGGAGCGCCTCCTCCGTCACGCCGTCGGCCGGGCGGAGCGCTCTCACCGCAGGGCGCCCCGCCGTGAGGGTCCCCGTCTTGTCGAAGACGACCGCCGTCACCCGCGCCGCCTTCTCGAGGACCCCGGCGTCGCGCAGGAGGAGCCCGAGCTGCGCGCCGCGACCCGTCCCGACGACGAGGGCCGTCGGCGTCGCGAGGCCGAGCGCGCACGGGCACGCGACGAGGAGGACCGACGTGGCGGCCAGGAGCGCCCGCAGGAGCCTCGGCTCCGGGCCGAGGAGCATCCAGCCGGCGAAGGAAACGAGCGCGACGACGACGACGACCGGGACGAAGACCGCCGCGACCCGGTCGACGAGCCGCTGGATCGGCACCTTCGTCGCCTGCGCCTGCCGGACGAGCTTCACGACCTGCGCCAGGGCGGTCTCCCGACCGACGCGCGTCGCCTTCATCACGACGGCGCCGTTCCCGTTCACCGTCGCGCCGAGGAGCGGGTCGCCAGGGACCTTCTCCACCGGGATCGACTCGCCCGTGACGAGCGACTCGTCCACCGCGGTCGAGCCCTCGACGAGAACGCCGTCCGTCGGGACCTTCTCGCCCGGCAGGACGCGCAGGAGGTCCCCGGGGCGCACGCGCTCGAGCGGCACCTCCACGTCGCCGTCGGGCCTCACGAGCCGCGCGTGGCGCGCGCCGAGACGGGCGAGCGCCCGGATCGCCTCTCCCGCCCTCCCCTTCGCCCGCTCCTCGAGGTACCGGCCGAGGAGGACGAGCGCCACGATGACGACGGCCGCCTCGTAGTAGACCGGCGCGTGCCCGCCCGGGACGTGGAAGAGGCGCGGGAAGAGCGTCGCCGCGGACGACGTGAGCAGCGCCGCCGACGTGCCGAGGGCGACGAGGCTGTTCATGTCGGGCGCGAGACGCGCGGCGGCCCGGCCCCCGCTCGCGAGGATGTCGCGCCCCGAGGTCCCGAGGACGAGCGCCGTCAGGACGAGGAAGAGCGGGTCCCGGCCCGGGAACGAAACCTCGGCCATCGAGAGGGCGACGACCGGGACCGCCACGGCCGCCGCGAACGCGAGCCTCCGCGTGAGGCCCCGGAGGGCCCCGGCCCGCTCCGCCTGCTCGGCGTCGACGAGCTCCTCGAGGCCGAAGAGGTCGGCCTTCTCCGCCTCTCGCGCCTCGTAGCCCGCGGCGCCTACGGCCGCGACGAGCCGCTCCACCGGGAGGGCCGGGTCGGACAGACGGACGCGCGCCCGCCCCGAGAGGAGGTCGACGACCGCGAGGGAGACGCCCGGCACCTTCCCGAGCGCCGACTCGATGCGCGAGACGCACGAGGCGCAGTGCATCCCGGCGACGGCGAGCTCGACCTCGGGGCCGTCGGGAGGGGGCGGCGGCGCCGCCGCGCCTCCCGCGGTCGGGAGCGAAGGGAGAGAAGGGAGGCTCATCGCGCGTTCGGCACCCCCGCCTCGACCGGCCGGGCGTGGATCTCCGGCAGGTCCGCGACCGCGTACGCCATCGCCGCGAGGGCGGCGGCCGCCTTGTCCAGGGAGGCCGGTTCGATCTTGTCGAACGTGTCGTCCGCGGTGTGATGGCAGTCGAAGTAGCTCCCCGTTTCCTGCCTCAGGCCGAAGAGGGGAACGCCTGCGGGCGCCATCGGCGAGACGTCTGCGCCGCCGAGGCCCCCCTTCCGGAGCGCCCTCGCGCCGAGCGGCTCGAGGAGCCTCGCCACCGCCGCGAGGGCGGGCTCGAGCGAGTCCGCCGCGTTCCAGGAGAAGCCGAGGGGGGCGCCGGTCCCGCTGTCGGCCTCGAAGGCCCCGGCGTGCTTCGACAGCCGGGCCGCGTGGCGCGCGGCGTAGCCCTTGCCGCCCGTGAGACCGTTCTCCTCGTTCGCGAAGAGGACGACCCGGATCGTCCGCCGCGGCCTCCGCGGGCTCTCGGCGATGAGCCGCGCGGCCTCGACGGCGATCGCGCAGCCGGCCCCGTCGTCGACCGCCCCCGTTCCGAGGTCCCACGAGTCGAGGTGGCCCGAGACGACGACGACCTCGTCCGGCGCCTCTCTTCCCACCACCTCGCCGATCACGTTCGCCGACGTCGCCGGGGGAAGATTCCGGCAGCCGAGGACGAGGTTCACCGTCACGGGCCCGCGGGCGAGGAGCCGCTCGAGGAGGTCGGCGTCGGCGTGCGCGAGCGCGGCCGCCGGGATGCGGGGTCCCCCCTCGTCGTATCTCGTCGACCCGGTGTGTGCGAAGCGGCTCGTGGAGGTCCCCACGGACCGGACGAGGACGGCGAGCGCGCCGTGCGGGCCCGCCTTCGCGGCCCCGGACGTGCGGGCCCCGACGGTCGCGCCGTAGCCCGGGCCCTGGCCGCCCCTTCCCATCCGCTGGCTGAAATAGACGATCCGGCCGCGCACCGCGTCCGGGTCCGTCGCGAGCGCCTCCTCGAGCGCCGCGAGCGTCCTCATCTCGACGACGGGCGCCGTGACCCCTTCCGGCACGGTCCCGATGCTCCCGCCGAGCGCCGTCACGACGAGGCCCTGCGGGAACGGGGAGACGACCCGGGCCGCCTCGACGCCACGTTCCCACACCGTGACGGGGACCTCCTCGGCCCTCACGTTCGCGAAGCCGAGCTCGCGGAAGAGGGCGAGGCTCCACGCGACCGCGGCGCGGTCGCCCGGAGAGCCGGCGAGTCGCGGACCGACCTCGTCGGTGAGGCGCCGGACCCACTCCGTCGCGCGGGTCGGCGTCGAGCCTTTCCCGGCGAGCGCCGCGACGGCGGCGCGCGTGGAGGCTGGAAGCGGGTCGGCCGGGTCTTCGGCGAGGGTGGGCCCCGGCGTCGTGGCGGCGAGGACGAGGAAAAGAGCCGGGAGGAGGAGGCGGCGCGTCACGGGACGGGAGTGTACGGAACCCCGGGAGGTCGAGACGCGGAGTGTGGTCGTTCCCGCTCGGCGCGCGCGGAGAGGAAGGACGGCTCAGCCCTGCACGGACCACTTGCCCGACGGCGTCTGCCGAACGATTCGGGCGGGCTTCTCCGTCCGGGTCTTCTGCTTGGCCTCGTAGAGCGCCCGGTCCGCGTCCCGAAGGAGATCCTCGGGAGTCCGGTGGCGTGCCAGGTCGAACAGCTCCGTCCCTACGGACGCGCCCTCGAGGAACCCGGCGGTCTCGGCGGAGAGCGCCGCCCCCACCGCGGACCGGAGCCGGGCGGCGAGCACGGGGAGGGTCTCGGCGTCCACCTCGCCCACGACGACGGCGTACTCGTCGCCGCCGTAGCGCGCGACGAGGTCCTGCGGCCGGGAGGCGTCCTGCAGCGCGCGGGCGACGCGCAGGAGGACGCGGTCCCCGGCCAGGAGGCCACGGGCGTCGTTCCACTCCTTGAACCGGTCGAGGTCCGCCAGGAGGAGCCCGAACCCGCGCCCCCTTCCCCGCCGGAGCGCCTCTCCCCGTTCGGCGATCTCGGCGTAGAGGGCGTCGCGGTTCCAGAGGCGCGTCCCCGGGTCCGTGAGGCCCGCGAGCCGGTACCTGCGTACTTCCTCTGACACCCTCCAGAGGACCGTCGCCGCCAGGCCGAGGAAGAGGAGGCCGAGGAGGACGGTGCGCGGGGCCGTCCCGAGGCTGGCCGGGCCCGTCCCCGGCACGAGCCCCGCGACCGGGACGGCCGCGGCCAGGAATGCGACGTGCCCGAGGAGGTCCGTTCGGGCGCTCCGCCGTCCGCGGCGTACGGCGACGGCCGCCCGGACGAGGAGGTCGAGAAGGAGCGCCGCGAAGGCCCAGCGGAAGACCTGGAGAGGGACGACGAAGCTCTCCACCCCCGGCAGGACCGGCGCGAGAAGGCCGAGCAGGCCGAACGCGGGGAGGAGGGCCCGGTACGCCGGCGGGACGCCCGCGCCGAGGAACCGGAGCATCGCGAGGCAGTAGCAGATCGCCATCCCGACGAGGACGACGAGGCCGCCCCGGAAGACGGCACCCGTTGAGAGGCTCGCCTCGCCCCAGACCGAGTGCCCCGTCATCGCGTAGAGGCCCAGCGCCGAGGCGAAGCCGGCGAAGAGGAGGTAGTCGCCCGGGCTCCGAGCGTGAAAGGCGAAGAGGACGAGGAGGACCGAGACGACGAGGCAGGTCCCGAGGAAGAGGACGAGGCTCTGGTCGCGGTGCGACTGCTCGCGTGCGAGGAGATCGAGCCTCGAGACGACGGGAGGGTCGCGGAAGACGGAGCCGTCCCGCTTCCCGCGCCAGACGCGCAGGACGAGCTCGCGCGGCCCGGCGGCGTCGACACGGTCCGTCGGGAGCGGGTAGAGGCGCGCGACGAAATGGGCGGTGTCGGACGCGGGCGGGAACTCCCCCAGGCCGCCGATCCTCACGCCGTCGAACCAGGCCTCGTCGACGTCCCGGATGCCGGTCGCTGCGAAGGCGAGCGGCTGGCCGACGAACGGCGAGAGATCGAGGAGGATCCGGTACCAGCGGACCCCCTCCCGCGCCGCCTGGTCCCTCATCGGGTCGGCGGGGCGGAAATCGAGGCGGTCGATCCCGGCGATCCCGTCGGGCGGGTCGCCGTCGGCCGCGCGCCAGCCGGTCGAGAGGACGAGCGGAAGGCCTGCCGGGTCCGGCGCCGAGGCGGCCCGGGCCGCGAGCGCGATCGGACCCAGCGCCACGAACACCGCGACGAGGGCGACGGGCGCGCGTCGCGCGAGGCTTCGCGGCCCGGCCATCGTCAGGTGACCGCGGGCTCGAGGAGCGTCAGCGTCCCCGTCGCCACGTCCAGCTCGGCGAGGACCCCGACCGGGAAGGTCGACTTGTCGGCCACGTGCCCGAACCTGAGGCCGGCGAGAACCGGAACGCCGAGCTTCCCCAGCCGGTCGGCGACGACCTCCTGCCAGGTCCACGTCCCCTGGAAGCTCCCCTTGTCCGCGGGGCCGCAGTCCTTGAACTTCCCGAAGACGATCCCCGCGCACTTGTCGAGCCTCCCCGTGAGGACGAAGTGGGTGAGCCAGCGGTCGATCCGGTACGGCTCCTCCCCGACCTCCTCGAGAAAGAGGACGGAGCCGGCGAGCGGCGGCTCCCACGGCGTTCCGACGAGCGTCGAGAAGACGCTGATGTTCCCGCCGACGAGCCGCCCGCGCCCGGTGCCGGGGGCGATCCGGCGGAGGCGGTCCTCGCGGTCGACGAATCCCTCCCTCGGCTCGACGGGGGGGGCGGCCGCGACGACGCCCGCGGGCTCCGCCGAGAAAACGACCCGCTTCAGCTCGGCGAGCGAGTACTCGGAGAGGTTCTCGGCGCAGTTCGGCGCGTGGAACGTGACGAGCCCCGTGCGGGCGTGGATCCCGTTCAGGATCGCCGTGATGTCGCTGAAGCCGAGGAGCGCCTTCGGGTTCTTCCGGATCGCCTCCCAGTCGAGGAGCGGCAGGAGGCGCCCCGAGCCGTAGCCGCCCCGGATGCACCAGATCGCGTCGACCGAGGGGTCGCGGAAGGCGGCGTTCAGGTCCGCGGCGCGCTCCTCGTCCGTCCCGGCGAGATACATCGTCTGGCGGGCCGCGGCGGGCATCCTCTTCGGGACGAGCCCGAGCGAGGCGACCACCTCCTCGGCGATGACGTTCGCCTCCACGTCGGCCGCGGGGCTGGCCGGGGAGACGAGGGCGACCCGGGACCCGGGCGCGAGCGCCTTCGGGCGGACGGGCCCGGCGGGCGGCGCCGCGGCCCGGGCGGCTCGCGGCAGGGCCAGGAAGGCCGAGGCGAGGGAGGCGTCGGCGAGGAGGCTCCGGCGGGTTCTCACGGGCGAATTCTATGCGCGGCTTCTGGACCCCCGTCGCCGCGGGCCGCAGAATCGTCGGCGTCCCATGAGCAGCCTGCCTTGCGCCCCGCCTGCCGTCCCGGCCCGCCGCCGTCCCCCGTCCCCCCTTCCTACGCTCCCCCGGAGGAGGGCGGCTTGAGCCTCCGCGAGGGACTCCTTCGCGTCCGCGCCGGCGAGGCGGCCCATCCCGCCGCGGTCGCCGCCTTCTCCCTCCTCGCGGCCGAGCACGGGACGCCGCTCTACGTCTACGACGCCGGGACGATCCGGGAGAACGCCCGCGCGCTGCGGGACGCCTTCGCCCCCCGGTTCCGCCGCCTCAAGCTCCGCTACGCGCTGAAGGCGAACACGAACGTCTCGATCGTGAGGCTCCTCCTCGGCGAGGGGCTCGCCCCCGAGGTCGTCTCCGAGGGGGAGATCCGGGCCGCCCTTCGCGCCGGCGCGAAGGGGAGCGACGTCCTCTTCACCTCCTCCTCCAAGAGCCCCTCCGAGATCGAGTTCGCCCTCCTCAACGACGTCGTCCTGAACGTCGACAACCTCGACGAGCTCGCCCAGGCCTCAGCCGCCGCGACGCGCCTCGGGAAGACCGCCCGGATCTCCTTCCGGATCAACCCGGGCGTCGACCCCGACACGCTTCACCAGATCAACACCGGCATCCCCGAGTCGAAGTTCGGCGTCCACCTCGACGGCGGGAACGCGCGACGCGCCTACGAGGCCGCGAGGGCCCTCCCGGCCCTCGCGATCGAGGGAGTCCACTGCCACATCGGGTCGCAGATCACCGACCCGTCCGGCTACGAGAAGACCGCACGAAAGATGCTCGGCTTCGCGCGGGAGCTGAAGGACGGCCTCGGCCTGACGCTCTCCTTCGTCGACCTCGGCGGCGGCCTAGGAATTCCCTTCCGGGACGGCCAGACGGTGATGAGCGCCGCGGACCTCGCGGCGGCGCTCCAGCCGATCTGGGACGAGGAGATCGCCCTCCTCGGGTACGAGCCGGAGCTCTGGGTCGAGCCGGGGCGCTTTCTCGTGGCCCAGTCGGGGGTGATGGTCGCCCGGGTCAACTCCGTGAAGACGACGCCCGTGAAGACCTTCGTGAACGTCGACGCCGGCTTCAACACGCTCATGCGGCCGGCGCTCTACGGCGCCGAGCACCGCGTCCGCCTCGTCGGCAAGGACGGCCCGCCGATGCTCCTCGACGTCGCGGGGGACGTCTGCGAGACGGGCGACATCCTCGCCGAGGGGAGGCTCCTCCCGCGGCCCGAACCGGGCGACCTCGTCGTCTTCCTCGACGCCGGCGCCTACGGCTTCGCGATGGCGAGCGAGTACAACGCGCGCCCCCTCCCGGCTGAGATCCTCGTCGACGGCGAGGAGGTCCGCGTCATCCGGCGCCGAGGGACGTTCGAGGAGCTGTTCCGGGGCGAGCCGGACCCGGCGACCGCCTAAGCCGCTCCCGTTCCCCGGCTCCCTCCTTCGGCGGCCCCGCACGATGCGGATCGATGTGATCCGCATCATACGTCCGACCCCTTCGCAACTCCCCTCCCCGGAAGCCGGGCTAGGATCCCGGCAAACGAGAGCTCCATGAAGAATGCCGGGGCCGGCCCAGAGGCCGCCCCTTGCGGGAGGCATACATGCGTCGCACCGCGCCCGTCACGCTTTCCCTCGCCACGGCCCTCTTCCTCGCATTCCCGGCTCCGGCCGCGCCCCCGTCCTCTCCGCCCGTCCTCGACGGCCCGATCGCGCACTCCGGAAGGCGGAACGTCCCGAACCTCCTCCTCGTCGGCGCACCGATAGGGAAGGCGCAGAAGAAGGAGGCGACGCACGAGGGTCGGACTTACTGGGAGGCCCGTCGCGAGTGGGAGCAGCTCGAGCGGGCCGAGCTCCCTGCCGCACCCATCCTCCGGTCGGTGTCCGCGGAGATATACCGCGAGAGGCTCCGCCAGAGGACCCAGGACGGCGGACCGCAGCCGCTCAACGCCACCCTCGCCGCCGTCGGCTGGAAGTCCCTCGGCCCGACGACGGACGCCGGGCGCGTCCGCGACTACTCCTTCACGGCCGACGGGAGCAGGCTCTACGCCGCCACCGCGAATGGCGGTATCTGGATGCTGACCCGGCAGGGCGGTCCCGGCGCCGACTACGGCAACCCGGTGAACCTCACCGACGACCTCCCCCTCCTCACCTTCGGGGCCGTCGCCGTCGCCCCGTCCAACCAGAACGTCGTCTACGCCGCGACGGGGGAGCAGTCGCCGATGAGCGGCTCGCAGGTCCTCGGCCTCGGGACCCTCCGGTCGACGGACGGCGGCTCGACCTGGAGCTTCAACACGACCTCCGTCACGGGAGGCGCCTTCGACGTCATCCCCTCGCAGTACTCGTACGACCTCGACGTCCACCCGACGAACCCCGACGACGTCCTCCTCGGAACTTTCAACGGAATCTTCCGGTCGAAGGACGGCGGCCGCACCTGGGTGAACCGGCTTCCGGCGGCGGGCAACAACCTCCTCGAGATGAGACGTCAGGGGGTGAACCTGGCCCGCAGCCCGGCGAACGCGAACGTGATCTGGGCCGGGCTCTGGGGCGGCCTCGCCTTCTCCTCCGACGGCGGCGACACCTGGCAGGTCGCCTTCGAGGACATCGCCCAGCAGGTCGGCTTCGGCGGCATCCCGATCCGCTCCCTCGTCGCGATCGCGCCGTCGAACCCGAACCGGATCTACTGGTTCGTCGCCGGGTACGACGCCCAGCGCGGCTACTCCCAGGTCGGCGTCTTCCGGAGCGACAACGGCGGCCAGAACTGGGGGACGGCCCTCGGCCCGCCCCAGGGCCAGGGCTACCCGCTCATCGCGGGGACGCAGGGGTGGACCTTCCTCGGCCTCGCCGTCGACCCGACGAACCCCGACCGCGTCATCGCCGGAGGCCTCGACACCTGGAGGTCCGAGGACGGCGGCCTCTCCTGGACCCAGATCTCGCAGTGGACCCTCCCCGAGCGGCACCCGCAGTTCAACCACGCCGACGTAAACGTCATCACCTTCGAGCCGGGGCGATCCGTCTTCTGGATGGGGACGGACGGCGGCCTCTTCCGCTCGGTCGACGGCGGCCGGTCCTTCATCTGGAAGAACGACGGGGTCGTCGCCCGGATGTTCTCCTCCCTCGCGCAGCACCCGACCGACCCCTACCGTCTCTACGCCGGGACGCAGGACAACGGGACGATGAGGCTCTCCGGAGACAGCACGTCGGCCTGGAAGAAGATCTTCTACGGGGACGGCTACGACTGCGCCGTCAACTACCAGGACCCGAACATCGTCTACGCGACGAACTTCAGCGGCTACACCTCGCGGGCCGACGACGGGGGAGAGAGCGAGGAGTCGTTCCGCCTCACCACCTGCCCGCCCGACGCGCAGACCACCTCCCAGTGCACAGTGCCGCCCGTCACGTCGTTCCGGTCGCGTCTCGCGATGGACCCGGTCGATCCGAGGGTCCTCTACACGATGACCGACCGGATCTACCGGACCTCGAACGGGGCCGCCACGGCGGCCGACTGGCAGCCGGTCTACGCCGAGTACTTCTGCTCCGACGGCATCTCCACGCAGCCCTGCCCCCAGGCCCAGAAGAGCTACGCGAGCTGCTCGTCGATCTCGATCAAGCCGACGGACCGCGGCCGCGTCGCCTTCGGCACGGCCGCCGGCTACGTCGTCTACACCCTGAACGGCTTCCAGAACGCCTCACTCCTGAACCTCGGCAGCCAGGTCAACGCCATCGCCTGGGACCCCTCCGACCCGAACGCCTTCTTCGTCGGCCTCGAGAGCGCCACGGAGCTGATCCAGGGGCAGGGCCGGCACGTCATCTGGCGGATCGCCGCCCTCGACCAGCAGCAGAAGACTGCGGCGGTGGCGAGCGCCGGCATCGGGGTCCCGGTGACCTACGCGGGCGGCTCGTTCACCTTCTTCGCCCCCGTCGACAGCCTCGCCATCTCTCCCGTGAACCCGAACCTGATGTTCGCCGGCACGAAGTACGGCATCTTCCGCTCGACCGACAAGGCCCAGAGCTGGAGCCGGTTCGGGGACGACTTCCCGGCCACCTGGGTCTCCTACCTCCTCTTCTCCCCGGACGGCACGAAGCTCCGCGCGGCGACCTGGGGCCGCGGGATGTGGGAGATCAACCCTTCCGGCGGCGCGCCCGGATCGACTTCGCCCCCCACCGCCGACTTCACCTTCAGCCCCGAGGCCCCCAAGCCGGGGCAGACGGTCTCCTTCTCCGACCGGTCGCAGGGGGGCGCCGCGAGCTGGAACTGGAGCTTCGGAGACGGCACGACCTCGACGTCTCAGAACCCCGTGAAGGTCTGGGCGGGTCCCGGGAGCTACTCCGTGACCCTGACCGTCACCAACGCGGCGGGGAGCCGCTCGGTCACGAAAGGGGTCACCGTCTCCTACGGCTCGACCGGCACCGGCGACGCCTACACCTACCTCCTGCCGATCGTCCTGACGTCGAGCGGCGCCGGCGGAGCGTTCTTCACCTCCGAGCTGACGTTGACGAACCGCTCCGGGAGGACGCTCAACCTCACCTTCCGCGCGAAGGGCTCCTTCGAGGCCTCGTCCACCTACTCGCTGCCGCCCGGGCAGCAGATCCACCCCGACATCTTCACGTTCCTCCAGGGCTCGACAGGGATGAGCGTCCCGGCCGGGAACAAGACCGCCTCGCTCCGGATCGAGGTGCGCGGAGCCGACAACCTCGTCCAGTTCGGCGCGCAGGTCCGCGTCACGACGCCGGCCACCCAGGCGCTCCGGGCCCAGGGGGTCATCGGACACTTCGGCCTCGCCTTCCCCGCCACCCCGCTCGGCCGGGCCGCCTCCGGCGAGGCGTTCGTCTTCGGCCTGCAGCAGACCTCGGCCGCCGGGGCCCCCGGCACGCGTTCGAACCTCGCCTGCGTCAACGCCGGGTCCGGCCCGGGCGGCCCGATCCGCCTGGAAGTGACCTACCACGACGGCGACACGGGGGCCGCGCACGCGACGAAGGACGTCCTCGACCTCGCCCCGTTCCAGTGGGACCAGAAGTCGACGCCCCTCGCCGCGCGGGGGCTGAAGTACGGCTACGCCGTCGTGCGGCGCGTCTCGGGGAGCGACCAGTTCGTCTGCTACGGCGTCCTGAACGACAACCTGAACGGCGACGGCGCCTTCGTCCCGATGGTGCCGAACGACTTGCCGTCCCGCACCTCCGCCGCCGTCGTCCCCGTCATCCTCGAGGCGGCCGGATACACCTCGGAGATGACGTTCGCGAACCGGACGCCGCGGGCCATCTCGGGGCTCTTCGCGCTCCTCCCCTCGGGCGACCCGGTCCCCGACTGGGGCTACTTCGACCTCCCGGCCCGCTCGCAGTTCACCCTGCCGAACATCGTCCAGGAGCTGCGGGAGATCGGCTTCAACGCCCCCACGGGGACCGTGGGGAGCGTCTTCGTCCAGTTCCTCGACGGCCAGTTCCGGGTCGACCAGAGCGACACGCAGGCCCCGATCCCGACGAGCGACGGCTTCCTCGGCGTGAGGACGACGACGACGCGGGCGGGGGGGCAGCTCGGCCTCGCCTACGGCTACACGACGATCGGCGAGGCGGCCGACACGGAAGCCTGGGTCTACGGCCTCCAGCAGACGGGCGTGAGGGGACAGGAAGGGGGAACGCGCGCGAACCTCGCCGTCGTCCACGCCCTGGGAGGGAACGTGGAGGACCTCCGCCTCGAGGTCACCTATTTCGGCTCGAACGGCGCCGAGCTCGGAAAGGAGCCTGACTGCTCCCCCTGCACGCTCGCGCCGGGCCAGTGGCGCCAGTTCAACACGCCCCTCGCCCGTTTCGGCGCCGCCCATGGCTACGCCCGGATCCGCCGCGTCGGCGGCTCGGACCAGTTCCTCGCCTACGGCGTCCTGAACGACCAGGGGAACGACGACGGCAGCTACGTCCCGATGATCGTGCCGTAGACGCGTCGCGCGTGCGGGACCGGGGCGCGCTCCGGTCCCGCACCGGCGATCCACCGCCCGCCACATCTCCGCCGCGCGCGTGACGGAATGCACTTCCGGTCCGCCGCGGCGGGCGATATCGTCCCTCCCAGCCGACAGCTCATCTCCCGGAAGGAGGGACGTCATGAACCGACGCCTCTGCACGTGCATTCGGGCGGGCCTGCTCGCCCCCCTGTTCCTCCTCTCTCTTCCCGCCGCCGCGCTCTCGCGCGAGATGCCGGTGGACGAGGTCTTCACCGCCGGCGAGGCGGTCTTCGTCGGGACGGTCGTCTCCACGCGCGCCGTCTGGGGCGACGGGCAGAAGATGATCTGGACCGAGTACACGTTCGACGTCCGCGAGTCCTGGAAGGGCGAACGGGCTTCGCGCCGTGTCGTCCGGGTGGCGGGCGGGACGCTCGACGGGCGGTCGATCCAGCTCTCCCACGTCCCGGGCTTCGAGGTCGGCGGGACCTACGTCGTCTCGGCCTTCGCGAACGAGCACCTCTACGCCTCCCCCGTCGTCGGGACCGAGCAGGGGCTCTTCCGGGAGGTGATCGAGGAGGTGACGGGCGAGACGCTCCTCGTCGACTCCGAGGGGCAGAGGCTCGAGCGCGACGGCGCGGGCCGGCTCGTGAGGGGCCGCCCCTCAGAGCCCGGCGCGGCGCCCGGCCTCGTGAGGCTCGTCTCGAACCAGGAGATGGCGATGCGCGCCTCCGAGGTCTCTCCCCGGAAGCTCCCCGACCCGGTCTACCGCGACGCGGCCGGGAACGTCGTCGCCAAGGCCCCCGCCCGCGTGACCCGTCCCCGCAACGCCGTTCCCCTCCGGCTCGACGGGGCGACCGTGACCGTCTCGTCGCTGAGGGAGCACGTCGCGAAGCTCCTCGGCCCGAAGGCGGAGAGGTGAGGCCGTGAAGAACGCCTTCCGCGCCCTCGCCGCCCTCCTCGTCCTCTCCCCCACGCCCCTCCTCGCCCAGGCGAGCGCCAACGCCCGGTGGGTCGACAACGAGGGGTGCTGGTGCGGCTACCAGACCGGGATCAAGCGCGACTACTGGGTCCGAGGACGCAACGCCTCGGCCGCCGAGAAGCAGGCGACCGCCGACATGCTCGTGGAGTGGAACCGCTACGTCGACCTCTTCAACGTGAGGATCGACTCCGGAAGCACCCTCGGCTCGCAGAACGGCGTCAACGAGGTCAACACCTACATCACCTCGTCCGAGGCGAACGCCCAGTACGGCTTCACGATGGAGCCGGGCCTCTTCGGGCGGGCCGTCATGTTCCCCTCCGCCGCGTTCGGGAACTTCAACGAGTGCCGCGACTTCGTCGCCAGCGGCTGCGGCCCCTACACCGAGACCGACGTCGTCATCAACGCCGGCTTTTCGTCCGGCTGGACCCCGGACTGGTTCGCGCCGGGAAACGATCAGCGCGGGGGCCTCGCGATGGTCCAGGCGACGGTGCTCCACGAGGTGGGGCACACGCTCGGCCTCCACCACATCTTCCAGCTCCCCGGGCAGGGCGCGAACAGCTTCTCGACGATGAACTACGCCAACGACGACGCCGCGCGGTGGGTGACGCGGATCGACTCGAAGACCGTTCGGACGCAGTACCCCTCGCGGTCCGGCGCGCTCCTGGACATGGCGATCTACCCGCTCGTCTACGGCAACAACAAGTACGCGCAGGAGTACGCGACGCTCTCGAAGTCGTCCGTCACGCCGGGCGAGTCGTTCACGATCGACCGCTGGACGATCCAGAACGTCGGCAACCAGGCCGCCTCGAACATCGTCGTCACGTTCTACGCCTGGCCGCGGTCGAGCGGCCGGCAGTACCCCCAGCCGGGCGACGTCGTCCTCGGAACCGCTTCGTTCTCGTCGGCCGTCGTCGACGGCGAGGGCGCGTTCACCGGGACGCCCGTCTCCGTCCCCGGCGGCACGGCCGCGGGCGAGTACTTCGTCGGCGCGATCGTCACCGTCAACGGCAGCGAGGACCTCGCCTGGCAGGCGGGGAAGCCCTCGAACAACCGGTTCATCGTGGGCCACGACCCGCGGGCCGTCCTGCGCGTCCTCGCGGTCGCGGGCGGCGCCACGCTCGCCGCCGACTTCTCCTACTCGCCCGTGACGCCCCTCGCCGGCCAGCCGGTGAGCTTCGTCGACGCGTCCCGCGGGAATCCCACGAGCTACTCGTGGAGCTTCGGCGACCCCTCCTCCGGCGGCGCGAACTCCTCGACGCTGAAGAACCCGTCGCACACGTTCGCGGGCCCCGGCACGTACACCGTCACGCTCTCCGTCTCGGCCGGCGGCCCCGCCGTCCAGACGCAGCGGTCGATCACCGTCGCCGGCACGCCGACGACGGGGGGCAGCTCGGTCCAGACGCTCTTCATCCCGATCGTCCTCGACGTCGCGGGAGCCGGGTCCGCCCGCTTCGGGTCCGAGCTGACGCTCGCGAACCGGGGAACGACGACCGCGACGGCGATCCTCACCTATACGGCCGCGAGCGTCATCCAGGGGGCCTCCGGAAGCGGGACCGTCACCGAGACGATCCCGCCGGGGCGCCAGCTCGTCTTCCCCGACACGATCGCCTACCTGCGCAGCAAGGGGCGGCCGATCCCGGGCGGAGGGACGAACCAGGGAGGAACCCTGCGCGTCCGGTTCGAAGGGCTCTCGTCCGAGGACGCGGGATTCGCCGGTGTGCGCACCACGACGCCGTCGGGCAACGGCCGGGCCGGACTCTCGTACCCGGGGCTCCCGCCGTCGCAGCTCCTCCAGGGCGAGTCGGTCATCATCGGCCTGAGGCAGAACTCCGCCGACCGGAGCAACCTCGCCCTCGCCAACGCCGGGACGAGCGGCACGATCCGCCTGAAGGTCTACCTCGTGAAGGGCGACGGCTCGCAGGCGGTCTACCTCGACCCGGAGACCCAGCTGGGGCCCGGGCAGTGGACGCAGCTGAACGCCGTCCTCACGCTCCCGGACCCTGACTGGGCCGACGGCTGGGTCTTCATCGAGCGGACCTCGGGGACGGAGCCCTACACCGCCTACGCCGTCTTCAACGACAACGCCACGAACGACGGCTCGTTCGTCCCCGCCTTGCCGGTCGAGTCGGTCGTCGCCTTCAGCACGGTCCCCGTCCTCGTGGAGACCCCGACCTTCCAGAGCGAGCTCGTCCTCTCGAACCTCTCCGACGAGCCCGGCTACGCCTTCCTCGAGTACTTCGAGTCGGCCGCCGCCCCCGGCACGTCCACCGGCCTCTTCTACGTCGAGCTGGAACCCCTCGAGCAGGCGATCTTCCCCGACATCATCCACGCGCTCCGGAGCTCCGGCGCCCCGATCGGCCCCCGGGGCGCGACCTACGCCGGCGCGCTCGACGTCGCCTACGCGAGCGACACGTCCCTCCTCGCCGGCCTCTCCGGAGCGCGCACAGGCGCCCCCGCGCCGATCGGCGGGCAGTACGGGCTCTTCTACTCCGGCCTCTCCGGCGGCGAGTCTGCCGTCGACGCCTGGATCTACGGCCTCCAGCAGAACTCGGCGGCGCGCTCGAACCTCGCCATCGTGAACGCGGGCCTCTTCAACGAGCCGATCACCCTTCGCCTCGAGGTCTGGAACGGGGCGACCGGGCAGAAGGCGAGCGAGAAGCTGATCGGCCCGCTGGCCCCGGGGCAGTGGCACCAGGAGAATGGAGTCCTCGGAGGAATCGCCAACGGCTACGTCCACCTCACGGTCGTGGCCGGCTTCGACACCTTCCTCGCCTACGGCGTCGTCAACGACGGCGCCACGGCGGCGAGCGGGACGAACGACGGGAGCTACGTCCCCATGGTCGTCTCGCAGTGACCCGGCTGCGGCGGCCGAGCCTATGATCCGGTCGCCGTGACGTACTCCCAGACTGCCGCCCGGACGACGGGCCGCCGGAACCCCGGCGGCCCGTTTCTTCTCCCCCTTTCCGTGGCCCTCCTGGCCGCCGCCTGCACCGCGACCCGGCCTGGCGGCGCTCCGGCCCCGGCCGGTCCGGCCGTCCCGGCCCTCGCCGGCCGGGCCCCCTCCGTCGCCTCCCTCTCCCTCCGCGAGAAGGCGGGGCAGGTCGTCATGGTCGGCTCGCGCGGCGTCTACCGCGCCGAGGACGACCCCGAGTACCTCGAGCTCGCCCGCCTCGTCTCCGAGGAGGGGATCGGCGGCGTCATCTGGTTCCTATCGACGCCCCTCGAGACGGCCGACCTCAACCACCGGCTCAACGCCCGGGCGAGGGTCCCGCTCCTGGTCGCCGCCGACCTCGAGGCCGGCCCGGGTATGCGCTTTCCCGACCTGGGCCACGGGCCCTCCGCGATGGCCGTCGCGGCCGCGGGAGACCTCGACCTGGCGTACCGGCGCGCGAAGGCGACGGCCGAGGCCTCGCGCGCCCTCGGCCTCCACGTCGTCTTCGCCCCGGTCGCCGACGTGAACAACTCCCCCGACAACCCGGTCATCAACGTCCGCAGCTTCGGCGAGGAGCCGGCGGCGGTCGGCCGGTTCGTGGCGGCGACGGTGAAGGGGCTCCAGGACGGCGGCGTCATCGCGACGCTGAAGCACTTCCCCGGGCACGGCGACACCGCCGTCGACTCGCACCGCTCGCTCCCGGTTCTCCCCTTCGACCGGGCCCGTCTCGACGCCCTCGAGCTCGTCCCGTTTCGCGCCGGCCTCGCCGCGGGCGCCCGCGCCGTCATGACGGCCCACCTCTCCGTCCCGGCCCTCGACGCGACGCCGGCGCCGCCCCTCCCGGGCGGGAGCCCCGTCTATGCGGGAATGGCCGTCGAGGTCGAACGGGAGGGGACGGTCCCCTCGACCCTTTCCCACGCGATCACGACGACGCTCCTGCGCGAGGAGCTCGCGTTCGACGGCCTCGTCTTCACCGACGCGATGGACATGGGGGGCGTCACGGCGCACTTCGAGACCGGGGAGGCCGCAGTTCGCGCCATCGAGGCGGGGGCCGACGTCGTCCTGATGCCCCCCGACCCGAGAGTCGCCATCGCGGCGATCGTCGCCGCCGTGGAGAGCGGCCGGTTCCCCGAGGCCCGTCTCGACCAGGCGGTCGCCCGTCTCCTTTCCGAGAAGGAGCGTCTCGGGCTCTTCCGGGAGAGGAGCCTGCCCCTCCAGGAGATCGCCGGCAGGGCCGGCACGCGGGCGCAGAAGGCGACGGAGGAGGAGGTCGCCCGGCGCGGCCTGGCCCTCGTCCGCGAGGCACCGGGGGTGCTCCCGCTGAAGAACGAGTCGAAGCTCCTCGTCCTGGCGGTCCACGACGAGCGGACTGTGGCGGCGATCGACGGCACGCTCCAGGCCGAGCTGGGAAAGCGGGCGGCCTCCGTCGACTTCGTCCGCCTCGACCCGACCTCCTGCGCCGGAGACGGCGCCGCCGCCGCGGCCCGGGCGGCCGACGCCGACGCCGTCCTCGTCGCCCTCTTCGTCCGCCCCCGCTCGGGACGCGGGACGATCGAGATCCCGGCCGAGGGGAAGGCGGCGATCGAGGCCCTCCTCGCCTCGGGGAGGCCCGTCGTCTCCGTCGCCTTCGGAAGCCCCTACCTCCTCCGGGACCTGCCGGGGCTGGCGACCTACCTCTGCGCCTTCGGCCCCCAGGCCCTGGTCCAGACCGCGGCCGTCCGGGCCCTCTACGGAGAGGAGGAGATCGGCGGACGGCTTCCCGTGACCATTCCCGGCATCGCCCCGCGCGGCTCCGGGATCCGGAAAGGGGCGTACAAGTGATCTCTGGCTCCCGCTTTCCCCGCCGGCGGCTCCGCTTCGGACCGGCCGCGCTCGCCCTTCCCGTCCTCCTCGCGGGCACCGTCGCGCCGGCGGCGCCGCCCCCCCTCGAAACCGTCGCGCCGGAAGCCGTGGGCCTTTCCGCGGCACGCCTCGCGCGCCTCGACGGCGTCCTCGCCGCGGCCATCGCGAAAGGGGAGATCCCCGGCGCGGTCGTCCTCGTCGGACGACACGGGAAGGTCGCCTTCCGGAAGGGCTACGGTCACCGGGCGCTCGCCCCCTCCGCCGAGCCGATGACCGTGGACACCGCCTTCGACCTCGCCTCCCTCACGAAGCCGGTCGCCACCGCGAGCGCCGTGATGACGCTGGTCGAGGAGGGCCGGGTGCGCCTCGGGGACCCCGTCGCGACCTACCTGCCCGAGTTCGGGGCGGGGGGCGGAGAGCGCGAGAAGGTGACGGTCGAGCAGCTCCTCACCCACCGCTCCGGCCTCGTCGCCGACGACCCGATGGACCTCTACGTGGGGACCGTCTCCGAGATCTGGGCGAAGAAGCACGCGACGCGCCTCGCCGCCCCTCCCGGCAGGAGGTTCGTCTACTCCGACGCGGGGTACGAGGTCCTCGGGGAGGTGGTCAGGGCGGTCACGGGAGAGACGCTCGACGTCTACACGCGGAAAGCCGTCCTCGAGCCCCTCGGGATGACGGACACCGAGTTTCGGCCGATCGAAAAGGGGGGACGCCTCCCCTCCGCGCGGATCGCGCCGACCGAGAGACGGGACGGCGCCTTCCTCCGGGGCGAGGTCCACGACCCGCGCGCCCGTGCCCTCGGCGGCGTCGCCGGGCACGCCGGCCTCTTCGGCACTGCCGACGACCTCGCGCGGTACGCCCGGGCCGTCCTCGGCAACGGGAACGGCTGGCTCTCCCCGGCCGGCATCGCCGCCATGACCCGCTTCCGGGACTACGGCGACGGCGACCTCCGGGCCCTCGGCTGGGACGTGGAGACGCGCTACGCCTCGAGCCGGGGCGACCTCTTCCCCCTCGGCTCCTTCGGCCACACCGGCTGGACCGGGACCTCCCTCTGGCTCGACCCGGCGACGGAGACGTTCGTCGTCCTCCTCTCGGCCCGGAATCACCCGGACGGCACCGGCAACGCCATCCCCCTGCGCGCCCGCGTCGCGAGCGTCGTGGCGGCGGCCGTGACCGACGCTTCCCCGCGCGACCTCCGCCTCGCCTCCGAGAGGATCTCGCCCCTCGCGGCACGCCCCCCGGCTCCCCTCGCCCGAGAGAAGGCGCCGCCGCCCGCCCTGCCGTTCGACGTGCGTGCCGGAGTCGACGTCCTCGAGTCGTCCGGCTTCGGCGCCGTGAAGGGGAAGCGCGTCGCGCTCCTGACGAACGCGACCGGCATCACGCGCGACGGGCGGACGACCGCCTCGGTCCTCCTCTCGGAGAGGGCGAAGGCCGCCGGGGTCAAGCTCGTCCGCCTCTTCTCCCCCGAACACGGCTTCGCCGCGACGCTCGACGAGAAGGTGCCCGACGGCGTCGACCCGGCCACGGGCCTCCCCGTCGTTTCCCTCTACGGCGAGAAGAGGCGCCCCTCGCCGAAGGACCTCGAAGGGATCGACGCCGTCGTCGTCGACCTGCAGGACGCCGGCGTCCGCTTCTACACCTACCTCACCTCGCTGGGCTACGTCCTCGAGGAGTGCGCGAAGGCGAAGGTCGGCGTCGTCGTCCTCGACCGTCCGAACCCGATCGGCGGCGAAGCCGTGGAAGGCCCCCCCGCCGACGCGGAGCGGCTCTCTTTCACCGCCGTCCACACCATCCCGGTGAGGACGGGGATGACGATCGGCGAGACGGCCCGAATGCTGAACGAGGAGCGGAAGATCGACGCGGCGCTCACCGTCGTCGCCCTCCGTGGCTGGATGCGCTCCCTCTGGTACGACGAGACCGGCCTCCCCTGGGTGAACCCCTCCCCGAACCTGAGGTCGGTCACCCAGGCGGCGCTCTACCCCGGGGTCGCGCTCCTCGAGTTCACGAACGTCTCCGTCGGGCGGGGCACCGACGCCCCCTTCGAGCTCCTCGGCGCCCCGTGGATCGACGCCGAGAGGCTCGCGAGGACGCTGAACGTGAGGGGCCTCCCCGGCGTGCGGTTCGCACCGGTCGAGTTCACGCCCACGTCGTCGAGGTACGCCGGGGAGCGCTGCCGGGGGATCCGGACGACCGTCACCGACCGCGGGGCGCTCCGGCCGGTGGCCCTCGGCCTCGAGATCGCGACGGCCCTCCGGGACCTCCACACCGACGGCTGGAGGCGCGACCGCTTCGGCGAGCTCCTCGCGAGCGCCGCCGCCGCGGCCCGCTTCGAGCGGGGAGACCCGGCCTCGCAGGTCGTCTCCGGCTGGGCCGCGGAGCAGATGGAGTTCGAGAGGCGCAGGGCCCGGTTCCTGCTGTACGAATGATCCCAGGGGGGAGGTCGCGCCGCCGCGAGGCATTCTGGTAAAACCTCGCGGCGGATACCCGCCCGAGAGAGATCGAGGAGGAAGACCCCATGCCCGACAGCCGTTCCGGTTCCGGCAAGGCCCGCAGCAAGGAAGAGGAGTATTTCCTCCGGGCCGAGGCCGAGCTGCTCGAGAAGGTCCGTGCCCGCGTGGCGAAGGAAGCCGAGCGACGCGCGCTCGGCGAGTACCACGGCGTGGAGGACCAGGAGCTCCTGAGCGCGTTCGAGGAGGCGGGCTACGACCGCGACACGGTCCAGATCCTGCACCTCGTCCCGATCCTCCAGGTCGCCTGGGTCGACGGGGAGATCTCGGCGGCCGAGAGGGCCGAGATCCTGAAGATCGCCGCCGCGCGGAACGTCGCGGATGGGAGCCCTGCCCACGGCAAGCTCCTCTCCTGGCTCGAGACGCCCCCGCCTCCGGAGTTCTTCGAGCGGACGATGAAGATCATCACCCGCCTCCTCGAGCTCTTCCCACAGGAGAAGCGCGAGCAGCTCCAGAGCGACGTGATGTCGGCTTCCCTCACCGTCGCCTCGGCGTCGGGCGGCTTCCTCGGCTTCGGGAGCAAGGTCTCCGCAGACGAGAAATACCTCATCGAGAAGTTCGCCGCGGACTTCGAGAAGGCCCACAAGGCCGCTCTCGACAAGGCCGCGAACCAGGGCTGACGCGCGGACGGAACCGAAGGGGGCGCGGGGGAAACCCGGCGGTCCGGGTTTCCATCCGTCACGTCGCGAGCGACGCGAGCCGCCTCTCCGCGCGGAAGGGGGCGCGGGGGAAACCCGGCGGTCCGGGTTTCCCCCGACCACTATGCGTCTTTGAAGGGGATGTCGGGCCCGTCGTCAGGGTCGGGCGGCGTCGGGTTCGCGAGGACCTTCAGGAAGAAGCGGACGGTGAAAAAGAGGATGACCGTCCAGGTCACCCCGAGCATGGCCCACGCCGGTCCGGTCACGAGGCCCTCCTTTCCTTCTTCCGGAACGCCACGAAGACGAGCACCGCGCACGCGGCGAAGACGAGCGTGAGGAGGATCCGGCTCAGGTCCTTCACCATCCTCGGCGTCACCGCCCCGTCCGGCCCGCGCCACCCGCCCGCGTCGCCCACGTGCGTCAGCTTTCCGAGGACGCTCCCGGGCGAAAGCGGCCAGCCCTGGCCGTCGAGGAGCCCGCGCACGGCGGCGCCCCACTCGCCCCCTTCGGGCTGGACGAGGGCCCCGAAGAAGACGACCGCGAGGAAGAGCGGCGTCACGTAGGGAATGATGTACCGGTAGATCACGGGGACCTTCATGTCCGCCCCGCGCGTGATCTCCTCCCACCCCTTCTTCATCCCGAAGATCCAGGCGAAGACGATCACCTCGAGCAGGGCGAAGACGACGAGGGAGAAGGTCCCCGTCCAGAAGTCGAACTCGTCGAACGAGCCGCCCGGGTAGAGCCAGACGCACCACATGCCGAGGACGAAGGTGCAGCCGGCGAAAAGGAGCGCTCCCTTCGCGCGGGCGGTCCCGAACTCGTCCGCGAGGAAGGAGAGTATCGGCTGCCCCATCGCGAGGGACGACGTGATCCCCGCAAAGAAGAGGAGCCCGAACCACATCGCCCCGGCCACCGGCGCGAACCAGCCCCAGTTGTTGAAGAGGGTCGGGAGCGTGAGGAAGCCGAGCGCGAACCCGCTCCCCCCGCTGGTGGCTCCCTGTACGGCCGCGAGACCGAGGTAGGCCGTCGCGATCGGGATCAGCAGCGTCCCCCCCAGGATGACCTCGACGAACTCGTTCATCCAGCCCGCGCTCGCGGCGTTCAGGGCGACGTCGCGGTTCTTCTTCACGTACGAGGCGTAGCAGTGGATCGACCCCATGCCGACCGAGAGGGTGAAGAAGATCTGACCGGCCGCGGCGAGCCAGACGTTGAAGTCCGCGAGCCCCGAGAGGTCGGGGTTCCAGACGAAGTTGAGGCCCGCCAGAGGGCTTTCGACGACGCCCGGGTCGCCCGGCCCCAGCGACAGCCCGCGGGCGGCGAGGATGATGCCGAACGCGATGAGGAGGGGGACCCCGATCTTCGCCGCGAGCTCGATCCCCTTCGCGAGGCCCCTCGAGAGGATCCAGCCGTTCAGGGCGAGCGTCACGACGAAGAAGAACGTCGCCTCGGGCGGAAGGGCCGTGATCGAGCCGGCGTGCTGCCCGAGGTAGGCGGGGAAGAACTCCGTGGGCGGTGTCGACCTGAACGTCCCCTTCAGCGAGTGCCAGACGTAGGCGAGCGTCCACGACTCGATGTAGCAGTAGTACGCCGCCAGCGTCAGGTTCGTGAAGAGCCCGAAGACCCCGATGTACTTCAGGAAGCGGCTCTTCCCCATGCGGTCGAGGATGCCGGGGGCCGAGTGGTGGCCGAACTGGCCGCCGTGCCGCCCCATGGCCCACTCCACCCAGAGGAGCGGGATTCCCATCAGGATGAAGGCGACGAGGTAGGGGATCAGGAAAGCCCCTCCTCCGTTCTGGGCCGCCTGCGCGGGAAAGCGCAGGAAGTTCCCGAGCCCGACGGCATTGCCGGCCATGGCCAGGACGAGCCCGGCCCGAGTCGCCCACTGTTCCCTGTGCGCCGTCATGGGTACCCCCTCTGCACGACGCGGCAGGGTATCCGCGGCCGGGAGGGGGCGTCAACGCGGAATCCTCGCGGCCTCTCCCGGTAGCTCCGCGGGACGATGCAGAATCGGCCGGGATGAAAGTCGCAATCCTCCAGCTCGACGTCGCCTGGGAGGACGTCCCGGCGAACCACGCCCGCGCGGCCCGGCAGCTCGAGGAGGCCGCGGGCCTCGGCGCACGGCTCGTGATCCTCCCGGAGATGTTCGCCACCGGCTTCTCGATGGAGGCACGGCGGATCGCCCAGCCCGAGGGCGGGCCGACCGAGTCCTTTCTCCGGGAGCGTGCGGCCGCCCTCGGCCTCCACGTCCTCGCCGGCGTCGCCGAGGTCTCCGAGCCTCTCCCGGCGAACCGGGCGCTCCTCGTCTCCCCCGACGGCGGCGTACGCCGCTACACCAAGATCCACCCCTTCTCCTTCGCGGGGGAGGAGAAAGCCATGAGAAGCGGAGACGAGGTCGTCACCTGGGACGTCGAGGGGCTGAGGGTGACGCCGCTCGTCTGCTACGACCTGCGATTCCCCGAGCCGTTCCGGCTCGCCGCGGAGGAGACCGACCTCTACGCCGTGATCGCGAACTGGCCCGAGCGGCGGCGCCACCACTGGAGCCTCCTCCTGCGCGCCCGGGCCGTGGAGAACCTCGCGTTCGTCGCGGGCGTGAACCGGGTCGGCGAGGGGGGGGACCTGCGATACGTCGGCGACTCGGCCCTTGTCGGCCCCTGGGGCGAGACGATCCTGTCGGCCGCCGAGCAGGAGGCCGTTCTCGTCGCCGACGTCTCCCCCGCCGCCGTCGCCGAAGCGCGGGCCAGGTTTCCGGTCCTCGCGGACCGGAGGCCGGGGAGCTACCGGCGGCGCGGGTGACGACCCGCCGGTTCCTCGCGCACCTCGCCGCCGGGCTCGCCCTGCGGCTCGCCCTCGCCAGCTTCTGGAATGGCTCCTACGACGTCTACACCCTCGTGCGGTTCGCAGGGATCTTCCAGCAGAAGGGCCTCTGGGAGCTCTACGCGGACGGCGGGCGCGTCTATCACTTCCACCCCGTCGTCGTCCTGCTCTACGCGGTCGTCCTCTACGTCTTCTCGGGCCTCCTCGGTCTCTCCATCCACCTCGTGGTGAAGTTCCCGGCCCTCGCGGGCGACCTCCTCTCGGCCGGGGCGCTCCGGTCCGCGGGACCGAGCGACGGGCGCCCGTTTCTCCTCTTCTGGTGGAACCCGGCCTCCCTGCTGACGACCTGCTACCACGGCAACTTCGACTCTCTCCACACGGCCCTCGTCCTCTGCGCCACGCTTCTTCTGGTCAGGGCCGGGTCCGAACGGGGCGCCGGCGCGGCCTGGGGGCTGGCCATCCTCCTGAAGAAGGTCCCTGTCCTCTGGGCGCCGGCACTCCTGGCCTCGGCCAAGAGCGGGGCCGGCCGTTCGGGGCTCCTCCTCTGGGGCGCGCTCCCGGCCGCCGCGGCGTTCCTGCTGGCGCTCGTCCTCGCCCCGGAGCCGGCGAAGGTCTTCCGGGCCTTCACCTACTCAGCCGTGGGGTACGAGGGGACCTGGGGGCTCGCCTCCCTCCTGTCGCCCGGAGCGCTGTCGTCTCCGGCCGTCCAGTCGCTTCTCGCGATGGCCCCGGCGGCCATCGTCGTGGCGTCGATTCTCCTCGTCCCGCGCTTCCGCCGCCTGCCACCCTGGAGAGCCGTCCTCCTCCAGGTCCTCGCCTTCTATCTCCTCGCTTCCGGTTTCGGCCTCCAATACCTCGCGTGGGCGCTTCCCTTTCTCGCTCTCGCCGGCCCGAGGCTCGCCCTCCCCTTCGGCGCCGCGGCGACGCTCCACCTCTCCCTCGCCTACCTGCAGGGGGCCTCGAAGGCGTTCGTCAACGACCTCCGGTTCGCCGACAACGCGTGGAACGACGTCCACGCCGCCATCCTGTCGCGCGTAGCTCCCGTCGCGACGGCTCCCGCCTGGGACGGGCTGCTGCTCGCCACCGGCCTCGTTCTCTGGCTCGTGATCCTCTGGACGGCGCTCGAGGTGGCCCGTCCGGAAGGGCGGGACGCCCCGGACCGGGAACCCGGCTAGCGCTCGCGACGTCGGATCGCGTCGAGGAGAGCCGCTTCGTCCGGCGCGTCGAGCAGCTCGGCGACGGTCTCTTCCTGCCTGAGGAGCCGCGCGACCTGGGCCAGGAACTGGAGGTGCTCGACGGTCGCCGAGGCGGGCGAGGCGAAGGCGAGGACGACCCGGATGCCCGCGGGTCCCGAGTCGTAGACGCCCTGGGAACGCACTCCGAGGGCCGCGACGATGCGGCCCAGGCCGGCAACGCGCGCGTGCGGGAGCGCGACCGAGCCGAAGGAGGTCGACCCGGCCCCTTCCCGGTTCCGCACCCCGTCGATCGCGCCATCGGCGGCCGCCGGGGAGAAGCCCTCGGCGAGAAGGACTGGCCGAAGAAGCCGATCGACGGCGTCCTCGGGGCTCAGGGCCCGGAAGCCGGCCTCGACCCTGCCGCGGGCGAGAATCGCCGAGAGCCGGGTCTCGACGGCCGTCTCGCGCATCGACACGCAGAGTCCTCCACGCCGCGCATGATCGTGCCGCGGCGCGGGAGAGGCAAGAGGAAAGACCGATTCCCCGCTAAGATCGCGGCCCGCCATGAGCCTCTCCGTCCTCGACTGGGGCATCGTCCTCGCCTATTTCGCGTTGTCGATCGGCATCGGCCTCTGGTTCACGAAGAAGGGCGGCGAGTCGCTCGAGGAGTACTTCGTGGCCGGCCGCTCCGCTCCCTGGTGGCTCGCCGGCTCCGCGATGGTCGCGACGACCTTCGCGGCCGACACGCCCCTCGTCGTGACGGGACTCGTGGCCCGGCACGGCGTCGCCGGAAACTGGCTCTGGTGGAACATGGTCCTGAGCGGGACGCTCACCGTCTTCCTCTACGCCCGCCTCTGGCGGCGGGCGCGCGTCATGACCGACGTCGAGTTCGCCGAGATCCGCTACTCCGGCCGCCCGGCGACGTTCCTCCGCGGTTTCCGCGCGATCTACCTCGCCCTGCCGATCAACCTGATCATCATGGGCTGGGTCACGCTCGCGATGGTGAAGATCCTCGGGATCGCGCTCGGGATCTCCCCGATCTGGGCGGTCGGCATCTGCTTCGTCGCCACCGTCGCCTACTCGGCCGCCGCCGGCATCCGGGCCGTCCTTTGGACCGATCTCGTCCAGCTCGTCGTCATGATGACGGCCGTCGTCGTCCTCGCGGTCTACGCCGTCGACGCCGTCGGCGGAATGGGCGCCCTGGAGAAGGGGCTGGCCGGGCATTTCGGCTCGCTCGACGCCGCGCTCTCCGTCGTGCCGCCCGCGGGCTCTCCCTGGATGCCCGCCATCGCCCTCTTCACGTTCCTCGCCGTCCAGTGGTGGGCCGCGTGGTACCCCGGCGCCGAGCCCGGCGGCGGCGGTTACGTCGCGCAGCGGATCTTCTCGGCCAGGAGCGAGCGGGACGGGGTCCTCGCGACCCTCTTCTTCAACGTGGCGCACTACGCCCTGCGCCCCTGGCCCTGGATCGTCACCGGCCTCTGCACGGTCCTCCTCTACCCGGGCGGCGTCGAGGTCGCGGGGAAGCCGGACGTCGAGGCGGCCTACGTCCAGGCGATGGTCGACCTCCTCCCGTCGGGCTGGAAGGGCTTCCTCCTCGCCGGCTTCGCGGCGGCCTACATGTCGACGATCGCGACCCACCTGAACTGGGGCGCGAGCTATCTCGTCAACGACGTCTACCGGCGCTTCCTGAACAAGGATGCGACCGACGGGCACTACGTCCTGGCCGGGCGCGTGACGACGGTCTTCCTCTTCCTCGCCTCGATCGTGGTGACGTGGAACCTCGGGACGATCGAGGGGGCGTGGCGCTTCCTCCTCGCCCTCGGGAGCGGAACGGGGCTCGTCCTCATCCTCCGCTGGTACTGGTGGCGGATCAACGCCTGGAGCGAGATCAGCGCGATGGTCGCGAGCATGCTCGTCTCGCTCGCCGCCATGGCGTGGTTCGCCCGGCCGGGGGCGGTCGCGGCGGGCCCTGGCGGGGACTTCGAGGCCCAGGCGAAGACGATGCTCGTCACGGTCCTCGTCTCCACGATCGTCTGGGTGGCGGTCACGTTCCTGACGAAGCCCGAGCCCGACGAGAAGCTCCGTTCGTTCTACGAGCGGGTCCGTCCCGGCGGGCCGGGCTGGGCGCGGGTCTCGACGGCGATGGGGCTCGGGCGCGAGGCGATCCCGGGCGGCGCGCTCTCGTTCGCGAACTGGGGCCTCGCGGTCGTCCTCGTCTACTCGGCCCTGTTCGGAATCGGCAAGGTCGTCCTCGGGGCGACGGCCGCCGGGCTCGGCCTCCTCCTCCTGGCCGGCGCCTGTTTCGCTCTCGTCATGCGGAACCTGAAGCGCTGAGTGAATGACGGCTTCGGGCCCGAAGGGCCCCCGGGGTCGCTATGATCCGGTGCGCACCCCGCTCCCCCGAGGAGGCCGATCATGCTCAAGTGGGTCCAGTGCATCCGTCGCCGCCCGGAGCTGACCGTCGTCGAGTTCCGCCGTCACTGGCTGGAGTACGGCGAGGAGATCGTCGCCCTCGGCGCCGAGCTCGGCGCGTTCCGCGTCGAGGTGAGCGCCGCGCTCGCCGTGGACGCGAACGTGGAGTGGCAGCGGCAGCGCGGGTCGGCAGCCCCGTTCGACGGCCTCGCAGAGATCCACTTCTCCGGGAGCGCGCCCGAGTTCTTCTCGGCCCTCGAGGAGCCGGGCCCGAGGGAGCGGGCGGAGAGGCTCCTCGCGCTGCAGGAGGAGTTCGCCGACGTCCCGCACTCCTGCTTCTTTCTCGCCTCGCAGGACGTGGAAGCCTCGTTCTCGCTCGGCGAGGGCTGACGCCCCGCGCTACCTCACGCCCTCCATAGGGACGAAGCTTCCGTCGTGCGTCCCGGCCCCGCCGGGAGCCGAGCCGTCGTTGACGACGGCGTAGGCGAGGAAGCGGTCCTTTCCGGCGACGCGTAGGACCCTCACGTAGCCTTCCCGGACCGCGTGCTCGACGAGAACCCGGTCGACCTGGAGCCACGCTCCAGGTCCGAGGACGAGGTCGGGCGACGTCCCGACCTTCCGCCCCCTTTCCGCGTCGTAGACCTCGTAGCGCAGGGTGATCTCCCCTCCGTCGACTCCGGCGTTCACGAGCGCGAGGTTCGTCCTCACCTCGTCGTCCTGGCGAAGGCCGTGGAGCCACGCCTCGCGGAAGGCGCACTCGTCCCTCCCGAACGCAGGCGTGAAGAGACCGAAGGCGCCGCCGGACGGCGCCGGCGCCGAGACCCTGACCCCCGCCCAGCCCCGGGCCGGCCGGTCGGAGGCGCTCTCGAAGGTGACGAAGAGCGCGCCGGCGTAGGAGCCTCCCCTCGCGCCGACCGGGAGGCCGCGCGAGCGCAGGCGCTCGACCGCCCCGGACAGGATCTTCTGCTCTCCCGCCGCGAGCGCCTCGGCCGCCTCGAAACGGCGAGGCGCACCGGTGGAGAGGGACTCCACCCAGAGGAGGCGGGCCGTCACCGCCGACTCTTCGGGATTCGCGAGGACGAGCTCGCTCTCGAAGCCGGGCGTCTCCACGAAGGCGGGGGCGACCCGGGTCGCGACCGGACGAACGGGCAGGGCAGGGGGCACGTACGAGCCGTCGTTCGTGCCGTAGTCGTTGAAGACCGCGTAGGCCCAGAAGGGGCCTGGTCCCGAGACCCGTTCCACGACCGCCCATCCGCTCGAGAAGCCGGAGGGGGCGAGGACCGAGTCGAGCTGGACCCACTCTCCCGGCTCGAGCGTCACGACCTCCGGAAGGACGAAGGTCCGGCCATCCGAGACGAGAGTGACGCTGAGCGACGTCGAGCCCGAGGCCGCCCCGGAGAGGAGCGCGAGGTTCGTCCGGTCGGAGCCGGTCTCCCTGAGGCCGTAGAGGACCGCCTTGTCGGTCACGAGGTCCTGCAGCCGGGGAGCCGGGTAGGCGAGACCGGCACGCCCCGTCCCGAAGGGCGTCGTCGTCCGCGCGAGGACGACGCCGTCCGCCGCCGACGCGAGGCCCGTCAGCTCGACCCGCAGGGTCCCCCCCTGCGATCCCTCCGGCGCGGCGGGAATCGCGAGGCCGAGCGACCGGAGCCAGGCGAGAGTGTCGCGGAAGCTCAGCTGCTCGCCCGCGCCAACGGGCGCTTCGACCGTCCCGCCGCCCGCTTCTCCGAAGAGAGGCGCGGGGGTGTAGGTCGCGCGGAGGGTGGCCGGGGCCGCGCCGCGATTCGCGACGACGAGCTCCGTCGAGAAGCGGGCTCCCTGCCGGCCGTCCGCGTCGAGGACGATGGGAACGAGGCGGCTCGAAGAGGGGCTCGTCGTCGACAGGCGGAAGACCTCGCCGTCGGCCCCGTCGGTAACGTAGACGTCCCCGGCCGCGTCCTCGCCGATGTCCGTGACCCTTCCGATCGTCCGTCCGCCCGCCGGGACCCACTCCGCCCGGTGGTTGCGCAGGTCGTCCGCCGCGCTCCCGACGCGGCGGACGCTGAAGAGCTCACCCGAGCAGTAGTCGGCCCAGAGGTAGCGGCCGGCGATCTCGGGCACCGAGGGCCCGCGCGCCACGACGCCCCCCGTCACCGAGCAGCGCCGGGGGCTGGTCGAATGCGCGTACTCGAGGATCGGGAGCGTCAGCGCCCCGGTCTGGCAGCCCGAAGACGGGTTGAAGCAGGCGCTCCCTTCCATCCGGCGCCAGCCGTAGTTCTCTCCTCCCCGCGACGACGCCGGCTGCCAGTTGACCTCCTCCCACGCGCCCTGCCCCACGTCCCCGATCCAGAGGTCGCCCGTCCCCCTGTCGAAGGAGAAGCGCCACGGATTCCTCAGCCCCTTCGCCCAGATCTCGGAAGGTGGGTTCGTCCCCCCCGCGAACGGGTTGTCGGGCGGGACCGTGTATTCCCTCCCCGCATCCTTCCCGTCCACGTCGATCCGGAGGATCTTGCCGAGCCAGGTGCCGTCGTTCTGTGCGAGGTTCTGCGGGTCTCCCCCGCTCCCCCCGTCGCCGAATCCGAGGTAGAGGGTCCCGTCGACGGGCGAGAAGGCCAGGTGTCCGCCGTTGTGGTTCGAAAAGGGCTGCGGCTGACGGAGGAGGACCCGCTCGCTCGCCCCGTTCGCGACGTCGGGGTCCGCGGAGACCTTCATCTCGGAGACGACGGTGTCGCCGGCCAGGTCGGTGTAGTTCACGTAGAACCGGCCGTTCCTCGCGTAGTCCGGGTGGAACGCGAGGCCCAGGAGCCCCCGCTCCCCGCCGGAGGAGATCCGGCCCGACAGGTCGAGGAAGCTCCTCCCGAGGAGGGTCCCGTTCTTCACGATCCGGACCCGGCCCCCCTGCTCGACGACGAAGAGCCGGTCGAAGTCCCCGGCGGGAGCCGTCGTGCGCAGAGGGGCCGAAAGCCCCGAGACGACGAGGACCGGCTCGACCGCGGCAAGAGCCTGTGCCGAAGTCGGCAATCCGGCAGCGGACAGGAGACCGAGCGCGAGGGCGATGCAACCGGTTCTCATGACCCGATTCTGGCCCCGGCCCCGGTCGAGGCCAACTTTGTGCCCCGCTTCACAAGCGGCGCGACACGTCCCTGCCGTCGTCCGGTCAGCCGGCGTTGCGGCTCGGGACGAGGAGGCGGACCTTCCCGCCGGCCGGCCCGACGACGACGGGCGTCGTTCCGGCGGCGTCGCCGTCGACGTGTACCTCGAGCTCGTAGCCGGCCAGGGACCTCGCCGAGAGGCTCCGCACCGCGAACCGCTCGACACCCCTCACGCCGAGCTGCGCCGCGCGCCCGCCCGGCAGGAGGCGGTAGAACTGGAGCAGGTCGATCCGGCTTTTCGACGTGAAGAGGACGAGGTCGAGGAGGTCGTCGTCGGGGTCGGCAAACGGCGAGAGGATGGCGTCCCCCGCGTAGCGGCTCGTGTTGGCCGAGAGGACGAACGTGGCGCGCCGCGAGAAGGGCTTCCCCTCCGCGTCGACGCCCGTCACCTCGATCGGCGGAAACTCGTACCGGCACCACTCGAGCGTCGACGTGAGGGCGAATCCGGGGCGCCCGAAGAGGCGCTTGAGCGTCGGGTTCACGTTCGACATGACGCGCGCGTCGAAGCCGATGCCGGTCCCGATGAGGGACGTGCGCCCGGCCGAGGGCCACGCCGTGATCGTCCGCGTCGCAGTCGACTCGAGGAGGACGGCCGCCTCCTCGGGGCTCAGCCCGAGGCGGTACTCGCGGGCGACGACGTTCGTCGTCCCCGCGGGGAGGATCGCGAGAGGGACCTCGCTCCCCGCGAGGGCCCCCGCCGCTTCGGCGACCGTCCCGTCGCCCCCGCCGACGGCGACGAGGTCGGGCCGCTCGGCGAGGTGGTCACGGACCAGCCGGGCCGCGTGCCCCGGCCCCTCGGTCGCGAAGAGCGCGAGGTCGACGCCGCGTCCCCGCGCGCGGGCGGCGAGCGCCGCCATCTGAGCGGTCCGGTCGCGCCCCCCCGCGGCCGGGTTGTAGACGAGGAGGCCGCGCCTCACGCCGCGCCGTCGAAGAGCGGGCCCGCGCCCGCTGCCGTCGGCGGAAGGCCGAGGTGGCGGTAGGCGAGGGCCGTCGCGACGCGCCCCTTCGGGGTCCGAGTGAGGAAGCCCGACTGGAGGAGGAACGGCTCGTAGAGGTCTTCCAGCGTCCCCTTGTCCTCGCCGAGCGAGTGGGCGAGGGCCGAGAGGCCGACCGGGCCGCCGCCGAAACGTTCGACGATCGTCCCGAGGATCCGCCGGTCGAGCTCGTCGAGGCCGAAGTGGTCGACCTCGAGCCTGTCGAGCGAACCGCGCGCCCCGGCCGCGGAGATCCGGCTCTCTCCCGCGACCTCGACGAAGTCGCGCACGCGCCTCAGGAGCCGGTTCGCGATGCGGGGCGTCCCGCGGCTGCGCCGGGCGATCTCCCCGGCGCCGTCCTCGTCGATCGGGCAGCCCAGGATCTCCGCCGAGCGAAGGACGATCTGCTTCAGCGCTTCCGTGTCGTAGTAGTCGAGGCGGTGCGTGATCCCGAAGCGCCCGGTGAGGGGCTGCGAGAGGAGCCCCGCGCGCGTCGTGGCGCCGACGAGGGTGAAGGGCTGCAGTCGCAGCTCCACCGTCCGCGCCGCGGGCCCCGTCCCGATGACGAGGTCGAGCTTCCCGTCCTCGAGCGCGGGGTAGAGGATCTCCTCGACGGCCGGCGGGACGCGGTGGATCTCGTCGATGAAGAGGACGTCGCCCGGTCCGAGGTTCGTCAGGATCGCCGCGAGGTCGCCCGCCTTCTCGAGGACGGGTCCCGCCGTGACGCGGACCTGGGCCCCCATCTCGCGCGCGATGATGTGGGCGAGGGTCGTCTTGCCGAGGCCGGGGGGACCGAAGAGGAGGACGTGGTCGAGCGGCTCCTGCCGTCTCCGAGCCGCCTGGAGGAAGACGCCGAGCGTCTCCTTCAGCTTCGCCTGGCCGACGAACTCCGCGAGGGCCCGGGGCCTGAGCGTGGCGTCGGGCTCGCGCTCTTCGGGTGCGAGCGCGCCGGCGAGGAGGCGTTCGTCCATCGTCCCTACCCCGTCCTCACCGCGAGAGGAGCCGCAGCGCGGCCGAGAGCAGCGCCGGCAGGTCGGCCTCGCCGACGGCGTCGACCGCCGCCTTCACGGCCGCCTCGGCCTGCGGCTTCCTGTAGCCGAGGTTCAGGAGCGCCCCGACGGCGTCCTCGAGGAGGCCCCCGAACGTCGAGGCCGGCTCGGACGCCGCTGGAGACGAAACCGGGACGATCCCGGCGACCTTGTCCTTCAGCTCCAGGCCGAGCCTCTCCGCCAGCTTCTTCCCCACGCCGGGGATCGAGGAGAGCCGCTTCACGTTCTGGGCGGCGATCGCGCCGACGAGCTCGGGGAGGGGCAGGCCCGAGAGGACGGCGAGCGCCAGCTTCGGGCCGATCCCCGCGACGGTGAGGAGCCGCTCGAAGAGAGCCTTCTCCTCGGCCGTCGCGAAGCCGAAGAGGAGGATCGCGTCCTCCCTCACGTGCGTGTGGACGTGGAGGCTCGCCCTCTCCCCGACGCCGGGGAGAGAGGCGAACGTCCCGAGCGGGACGTGCAGCTCGTAGCCGACGCCGGAGGCGTCGACCAGGGCCCGGTCGGGCCGCTTCTCGAGGACGATACCTGAGAGGCGCCCGATCACGTCCCGGTCAGGCCTGCCCGGAGAAGCGGGCGAGGAGCTCCTTGTTGACCTCGATCTTCGCCTCGGCGCGCAGGCGCTGGACGAGCGACTGGAAGAGCCGTCCGGCCTTCTGCTGGCGGAGCTTCTCCACGGCCTCGGCCTTCTGCGCCGCGAACGCCGCGGCGTCGAACGGCGTCACCTCGAGGACGCGGAAGACCGCCGCGCCGCGGTCGGCGACCCAGACCGGCCCCGCCGTCTCGCCGACGGCCGTCGCGAACGCGGCGTCGAGGAGCGCCTTCGACGTGCCGAGGCCCGGCACCGGCCCGGCCTTCGGGAACGCCTCCGGCGTCTCCACCTTCACGCCGGCGGCCTTCGCGATCTCCTCGAGCGAGGCGCCCGGCGTCGCCGCCGCGCGCGCCGCGGCGAGCGCCGTCTCCTCCTGCTTCGCCTTCACGAGGTCGGCCTTGACCCGGGCCTTCACGTCGGCGAACGCGGCGGGCCCCGCCGCCTTCACCTCGACCGGCTTCAGGATCGCCTCGCCTCGCGCCGTCGCCACCGGCTCGGAGATCTCGCCCAGCGGGAGCTCGAAGAGGAGCTGCATGAAGCTCGGATTCGGGCCGATCCCGGCCGGCGCGTCGGCGCGGGCGAGGAGCTCGGTCTCGTTGAAGGTGACGCCGGGCCGCGTCAGCTTGCGCAGTTCGTCGTCGGAGGGCGTCTTGCCGAGCCGGGCGACCCGGTCCGCCAGCTCGCGCGCGAGCCGGCGCGCCTCGTCGCCCGCCCGCTCCTCCTCGAGGCGCGCGCGGATCGTCGCCGCGACCTCGAAGAGCGGCTGGACCCGCTCGGCGCTCCGGCCGGTCGCCTGGATGACGTGGAACCCGAACGGAGTCTTCACGGGCCCGACGATCTCGCCCTCGCCGGCGGCGAAAGCGGCGTCCTCGAACTCCTTCACCATTCGCCCGCGGGAGAAGGCCCCCAGGTCTCCTCCGGAGTCCTTCGAGCCGGGGTCCTCGGACTCGGCCCTCGCGAGGGCCGCGAAGTCGGCGCCGGCCTTCAGCTTCTTCACGGCGGCGTCGGCCTTCGCCCGCGCCGTCGCGTCGGCTTCCGGCGTCCCGTCGGACTTGTAGAGGATGTGACGGGCGGTCAGCTCCTCGGCCTTCCGGTAGTTGTCGATGTTCTTCGAGTACTCCGCGGAGATGTCCGCGTCCGTGATCTTGGAAGCCGCCTCCGACCGGAGGAGCGCGGTCTCCACGAGGAGGTACTTCCCCTTGCGCCGCTCGGGCAGCTGGTAGCCCGCCGGGTCCTTCTTGAACCGGGCCTCGGCGTCGGCGTCGGAGATCGAGTCGGGAGAGAGGGCGGGAGCCGGGACGAGGACGTAGGCGATCTTCGCCTTGACCGTCCGTCCCTCGAAGTCGGCCTTCAGCTCGTCCTCGCCGACGAACGTCGACTCGGAGACGAACCGGTTGAGCTTCTCGAGGAGCGCCTGCTCCCGCGTGTCGGCCTCGAAGCCCTCCGGGGAGAGGTTCGCGCCGGCGAGCATCCGCCGGTAGGTCGCCTCGCCGATGAAGGCGCCGTCCTTGACGAACAGGAGGTTCCCCTGCTGGTCCGTCATCCGGAGGATCCGGGCCGTGACCTCCTCGTCGGAGACGGAGAGGCCGAGCCGGGCCGCCTCGGCCCGGAGGAGCCGGCGGTCGACGAGGGAGTTGAGCACCTGCGACGGGAGGTTGAGGGCGCGCGCCAGCTCGGGGCTGAAGCTCTGCCCGTACATCTGCCGGTAGCGATCCTCCGACTGTACGTACTCGCGGCGGAACTCGGCCTCGGTGATCTTCGAGCCGCCGACCTTCGCGGCGAAGTCGGGCCCGCCTTCGCCGACCTGCGACCCCATCCCCCAGTCGAGGAAGACGAAGAGGACGAAGATGACGATGACGGCCCACAGGACCCACTTGAGGTGCTTGAAGTTTTCCCTGAGTGTCTTGAGCATTCCCTCTCCGAGTCGGCACCGGCAGGCCGGCGCCGCAAGCGCTGGAGAATAGCGCGGGGCGACCGGCCCGACAAGGCGTGGCCGGCGCCATGGTATAAATGGAGCCTGGCCGGTAAGCGGCTGAAGACGCAAAGGTTATGGCGGGAAAGAAGGACGGGCGCCGGTTCGAGGTCGAGCTCGACTGGTATTACGTCTCCAAGGAGACCCTCTGGCGATGGCTGCTGCTCCTCCTCGGGGCCGCGATCCTCGTGTCGGGCGGGATCTACTACCTGGCCGGCCGCGGCGAGGACGTCGAGGGAAGGGCACGGCGGGAGATTGCCGCCGCCGAAGAGCTCCTCGCCAGGGGGCGAATGGCGCCGGGCGCGGCCAGGTCCGCCGAGGAGATCGCCGCCGCCGCCGAGATGATCGAGAGCGCCCGCGCCTCGCTCGCCGCGACCCGGTATCCCGAGGCCCTGAAGGAGGCCGTCGACGCCCGCCAGCTCGCCCAGCGCATCGTCTCCGGCGGGGGAACGATGCGGCACGACGCCGCCATCCTGGAGGTCGGCGGGCGGGTCGAGATCCAGCGCGCGAGCCGGGCCACGTGGGAGGCGGCGCGCGTCGGGATGAAGCTCTACGAGGGGGACTTCCTGAAGACCGGCGCCAACGGCCTCGCCGAGGTCATGGCCATCGACGGGACGTTCTACCGGATCAAGCCGGAGACCCTCTTCGAGGTCCACCGCTCGAGGACGCTCTCGGGCGCCGGCGGCGGCGAGCCGCAGCGGCAGTCGGAGATCAAGTTCATCGTCGGCACCGTGGACATCAACACGGGCGAGGGGTCGCGCTCCATCGTGAGGACCGACGCGGCCACCGCCGACATCGGCTCGCGATCGAACGTGGGCGTCGACGTCGACCCCGACCGGACGACCGGAGTCTCCGCCTACCGGGGCCGCGTCACGCTCTCCACCGAGTCGGGGTCGGTCACCCTCGGCGAGCGGGAGCGCGTCGTGGCCCGCGCCGGAGCCGGCGGCCTCGGGCCGAAGGTGAAGCTGCCCGACCCGCCCCGCACGCTCGCCCCGGACGACGCGGCCGTGTACGACCTGGCCCGCAGGCAGCCCGTCACCCTGAAGTGGACTCCCGTGAAGGGGGCCACCCGCTACCGTCTCCAGATCGCGCGCAGCCGCCTCTTCATCCCGGACTCCATCCTCCTCGTGGAGGACCGCCCGCACCCGGAGACCACCCTCGAGGTCCAGGAGGAGGGGGCGTTCTACTGGCGCGTCGCCACGCTCGGGAAGGGGGCCATCGTCTCCGAGTGGTCCCCGACGCGGCGTTTCAAGGTGATGCGGGGCGGCAAGCCGGCCGGCGGCCCCGACAACGTGCCGCCCGACCTCGTCCTCTCCCGCCCCCAGGTGAGCGGGACGCTCGTCATCCTCTCGGGCCGGACGGAGCCGGGCGCCGCGGTCACGGTGAACGGCGAGCCGGCCGACGTCGACGCCTCCGGCGCGTTCAAGAAGGTGATCTCCATGAGCCGCGAGGGCGTCAACGTCCTCACGGTACGCGCGGCGGACGGCGCCGGCAACGAGACCGTCCGCCGCGAGACGGTCATGATCGACTTCTCCTAGGACTTCAACCCGCGCCCTCGGGCGCACGCAGCCCGGAAAGGAAAGTCCCTTGGGTCTCCGCTCACTCTTCTCCTGGTTCTCCTCCGACCTCGCCGTCGACCTCGGCACCGCGAACACGCTCGTCTTCGCCGAGGGCCGGGGGATCGTCGTCCGCGAGCCCTCCATCGTCGCCGTCAACCGGGTCACGAACAAGGTCGAGGCGGTCGGCGGCGCGGCCAAGGCGATGCTCGGCCGGACCCCCGGCAACATCGTCGCGATCCGTCCGATGAAGGACGGCGTCATCGCCGACTTCGAGATCACGGAGAAGATGCTCGACTACTTCATCAAGAAGGCGAACGGCCGATCGCCGTTCGTGAGGCCCCGGATCGTCATCTCGGTGCCGTCGGACATCACCCAGGTCGAGAAGCGGGCCGTGAAGGACTCCGCTCTCCAGGCCGGCGCGAGCGAGGTCTTCATCATCGAGCAGGCGATGGCGGCCGCCATCGGCTCGGACCTGCCGATCACCGACCCGACCGGGAACATGATCGTCGACATCGGCGGAGGGACGACCGACGTGGCCGTCATCTCGCTCGCCGGCATCGTCTACTCCAAGTCGGTGCGCGTCGCCTCGAACGAGATGGACGAGGCGATCATCCAGTACATCAAGAGGAAGTACAACCTCCTCATCGGCGAGCGGACCGCGGAGCAGATCAAGATCGAGATCGGGTCGGCCTTTCCCCTCGACGAGCCGATCACGATGGAGATCAAGGGGCGCGACCTCGTCGAGGGGATCCCGAAGACCCTCACCCTGACCGACGCCGAGGTGCGCGAGGCGCTCTCGGAGACGGTCGGGATCCTCGTCGACGCCGTCCGCGTCGCCCTCGAGAAGACGCCGCCGGAGCTCTCGGCCGACATCATGGACAAGGGGATCGTCCTGACCGGCGGAGGGTCCCTGCTGAAGAACCTCGACCGGCGCCTGCGCGAGGAGACCGGGCTTCCGATCACGATCGCCGAGCTTCCCCTCGACTCCGTGGCGCTCGGGACCGGCAAGATGCTCGCGGACGTCGACCTGCTCCGGAAGATCTCCGTCGACTGAGGCCTGAGTGCTCGGTCCGCGAGATCGGCGTAGTCGCGCGCCCGGCGCTTGCGGGCGAGGTCAAGGCGCACCGACCAAGGCTGGAGTTGGCTCTCCGCCGCGGGAGGTGCAACGCAGAGATCGCCCGCGACCGCCAGGCGCCCGAAGGGTTCGGGTGGCACGGGGCCATCCGCTTCGTTGCGGCTCGTCCGCGGTCGGACGGCCGCGTTCCTCGCCGACGCCTTGCGGCTGGCCCCGTGGCACTCCGAACGCGGCAGCGCCCATCTCGCGGACGGAGCACTAATGGGCGCGCCGCTCTCCCCCGCAAGGCCGGCGGTCGTCCTCGCGGCGCTCCTCGGCAGCTGCGTGATCCTCCTCTCCCTGCAGGTGAGGCGGACGGGAGGCGGGACGCTCGCGGAGGAGTGGCTTCTCGACGCCTCCTCGGCCCTCGTACGGGGAACCGCGGGCCTTCGCGCCGCCATCTCGTCGGTGGGCGAGCGGTTCTCGACGCTCGCCGGCCTGCGCGCCGAGAACCGGGGCCTCAGGGACCGGGTCACGAGCCTGCAGGCGCAGCTCCACGGCCTGCGCGAGGCGGCGCTCGAACGGGACCGGATGGTGAGGCTCCTCGGGGCCGTCCCCTCCCCCCCGTCGGGGACCATCCCCGCGCGGGTCGTGGTGGTCGAGACGGCCGGGCCGTTCCAGTCGGCCCTGCTCGACCGGGGACGGGCGCACGGCGTCCTGCCGGGAGGGGCGGTCGTCGGGGAGGCCGGCCTCATCGGGCGCGTCGTGGCCGCCGGCGAGCGCGGCGCGCGCGTCCAGCTCCTCTCCGACCGCACCGCCGCCACCGGGATCCTCCTGCCGCGGACCGGACGGGCCGCCGTCGCACGGGGCGACGGCGCGGCGGGCGTCGGCCTGCAGTACGTCCCCGCGATCGCCGACGTCGCGGTGGACGACGAGGTCGTCACCTCCGGCACGGACGGGATCTACCCCCGCGGCCTCCTCGTCGGCAGGATCGCCGCCGTGAGGCGTCCGGGCGCCTCGCTCTTCCTCGAGCTCCCCGTGGCGGTCGCGGCCGAGCCCATGCGCGAACCGCTCGTCTTCGTCTTTCCCCCGGTCAGACCCGAAGCGCCCGCGCCCGCTGTCGGCCCCGAGCTCCCGGCGCGCCCGGGGCCGTGAGCGCCGTCCTGGGCGTCGCCCTGGCGGCGCTCGGCACACTCCTCTTCGGGATGCTCCGGCTCCCCCACCCGCCCGACCTCTTCTTTCTCCCGGCCGGGGCGGTGGCCCGCAGAGGGCACGCGATCCCCGCGATGCTCACCGGGCTCCTCGCGGGGCTCGTCCAGGACGCCCTCACCTCCCCGGGCCGCCTCATCGGGCTCAACGCCTTCTCGAAGGTCCTCCTCTCCTACCTGATGGCCGCCATCGGGGCGCGCGCTCTCGTCGAGAAGCCGGTGATGTTCGGGCTCCTCGCCTGGGGCGCCGTCGCCCTCGACGGCCTCGTCCTCGCCGGTCTCGTCTGGATCCTCCGCGGGGAGCTCCTCCTTCCCGACCCGCTCGCCCTGGCGCTGCGCGCCGCGGGCACGGGCCTCCTCGCCGCCCTGCTCCAGGTCCTCGTCCGCTACCCGTGGAAGGAAGCGCGCGAGGCCCGCCGCCGGCGGAAGCTGGCATAGTCGGGCTCCCGATGCCCGCGAGCGCGCGCGAAGACCGCCGTCCCCTTCTCCGCCGGATCGACCGGCTGGCCGTCGGCGCGTTCTCCCTCCTCGCTCTCCTCGTCGGCGTCTACTGGGTCCACCAGGTGCTCCGGAGCGACGAGTACGCCCGGCAGGCGGAGAACAACCGCCAGCGCTCGGTCCCGATCAGCGCCTCTCGCGGCTTCATCCTCGACCGCGACGGCAGGCTCCTCGCGGAGAACGAGCCCTCCTTCACCCTCCTTCTCTACCGGAGGGAGACCCGCGACGTGGAGGAGTCCCTCCGCTTCGTCTCCTCCCTCCTCGGGCGCCCGCTGGAGGACCTGAGGCGCCGGGTCGAGAGGGTCCGGACGGGCTACGACTTCGTCCCCGTCGTCCTCGACGACGACCTGACCGTCGCCGAGGTCGGGGCCGTCGAGGCCCACGCCCTCGAGCACCCCGAGCTCGTCGTCCAGACCACCGAGCGCCGGGTCTACACGCAGGGGACGGCGCTGGCCCACCTCCTCGGCCACCTCGGCGAGGCGAGCCCCGAGCAGCTCGCCGCCCGCGCTGGCCGCGTCCGCTCCGGGGAGGCGATCGGGCAGAAGGGGATCGAGGCCGCCTACCAGGACCTCCTCGCGGGGACGTCGGGGCTGAAGACCTTCGTCATCGACTCGTTCGGCCGAGAGGTCGCCGAGCTGGACCGCGTCGACCCGCTCCCGGGCAACACTCTCGTCCTGAGCATCGACCTCGACCTCCAGCGGATCGCGGAGGAGTACTTCCGGGGCAAGGTCGGATCGGCCGTCGCCCTCGACCCGAAGACCGGCGAGATCCTCGCCCTCGTCTCGGCCCCGGCCTTCGACCCGAACGTCTTCTCCCGGCGCGTCACGCAGGCCGAGTGGGAGGCGATCGTCACGGACGAGGACCGGCCGCTCCAGAACCGCGCCATCCAGAACGTCTACGCTCCCGGCTCCGTCTGGAAGGCCTTCGTCGCCTACGCCGCGCTGACGAACGGGATCGATGCCTCCGAGACGACCCACTGCCCCGGCTTCGCAACGTTCTACGGCCGCAGGTTCCGCTGCCACGGCGTCCACGGCACCGTAGACCTGCCGACCGCCCTGCAGGTCTCCTGCGACGTCTGGTTCTACAACGCGGGCCGGAGGCTCGGCGTCGACGTCCTCGCCGAGGCGGCGAGGACGTTCGGCTTCGGCCGGCCCACCGGCATCGACATCGCCCCCGAGAAGACCGGGAACGTCCCGTCCACGGCGTGGAGCCAGGCCGCGCGCAAGCACGCCTGGTACCCGGGCGAGACGATCTCCGTCGCGATCGGCCAGGGTCCGCTCCTCGTCTCGTCCCTGCAGACGGCGCGCGCCTTCGCCGCCCTCGCCAACGCCGACGGGGCGCTCCCCGTGCCGCACCTCTTCCGGATCGGCGAGCACGTGAGGAGCGGGGCCCGGGTCGAGTACCGCCCCCCGGTCTCCGAGCGCGTCCCCTACCCCGCGGGCGCGAGGGAGACGATCGTCGAGGGGCTCTGGCGGGTCGTGAACCGTCCCGGGGGGACCGCCTACAGGTACCGCGTCGAGGGGCTCGACGTCTGCGGGAAGACGGGCACCGTCCAGGTCGTCGGGCAGAAGGAGGCGAAGAAGGCCCACCTCCTCCCGGAGAAGCTCCGCGACCACGCCTGGTTCGCCGCCTTCGCGCCGAAGGACGACCCGAAGATCGTCGTCGTCGTCTTCGTCGAGAACGGCCTCGCGGGCAGCTCGGCCGCCGCCCCTCTCGCGATGCAGCTCGTCGAGGCGTTCCTTCGCCCCGGGAGCGTCCCCGTCCCTCCTCCGTCCAGAGAGCCCCTGCCGGAGGCGACGCCTCCCGGGGGCGCCACCACGGCCGAGCGGGACGCCACGCCCCCCGCTCCGCGGCGGGGGACCTAGGTGTCGCGCCTCTCCGAGGCGCTCCCGCGCCGCCTCGACCTGCCTCTCCTCCTCGCCGCGCTCGCCCTCTCGGCCGTCGGGGTCGCCATGGTCGTCTCGACGACCTCCGGCACGCCCCGGGGCGGGCTCGGCGGCCGGCAGGCGCTCTACGTCCTCGCAGGGCTGGCCGTGGCGGCCTTCTTCGCCGCCTTCGACTACCGCCTCCTGCTGCGGGCCTCTCCCGGGCTCTTCTTCGTCTCGCTCCTTCCGCTCGTGTGGCTTCCCCTCTTCGGGCCGACGATCGCCGGTTCGAAGGCGTGGATCCGCCTCTTCGGGGGCTTCCAGGTCCAGCCTTCCGAGCTCGTGCGGATCACGACCGTCCTCCTCCTCGCCTGGGTCCTCGAGAACGACGACCGGCCCTTCCTCTCGGCGAAGACCGTCGGGACCCTCACCGCCGTCGTCGCGCTTCCGATGGGGCTCATCATCCTGCAGCCCGACCTCGGCGTGGCCGTCACCTACGTCCCGTTCCTGCTCGGCGCCCTCTACCTCGGAGGGCTTCCCGGCCGGGTCTGGGGCGCGCTCGTCCTGGCCGGCGCGCTCGCGGCGGGCGCCTCGTGGTTCGTCCTGAAGGACTACCAGAAGGACCGGATCCGGACCTTTCTCGACCCCGACCTCGCCGCCCGCGGGGCGGGCTACCAGGTGCGCCAGGCGCGCATCGCCATCGGGTCGGGGGGCATCGTCGGGAAGGGGTGGAAGGAGGGGAGCCAGAGCCGGCTCGGGTTCCTGCCGGTGCGTCACTCCGACTTCATCTTCGCGGCCCTCGCCGAGGAGCGGGGGTTCGCCGGCGTCGCGACCGTCGTCGGGCTCTACGGGCTCCTCCTCGCGCGGGGTTTCGGCATCGCGCGAGACGCCCGCGACCGCGGGGGCTCGATGCTGGTCCTCCTCGTCGTCCTCAACGTCGTCGCGCAGGCCGCGGCGAACATCGCCATGAACGTCGGCGTCCTGCCGACGACGGGCATCACCCTGCCGTTCGTCTCCTACGGAGGCTCGTCGGTCATCGCCACCTGGGCGATGACCGGCCTCGTCCTCTCCGTGGCCCAGCGCCGGTTCGTCAACGTGTAGAGGCCGTCATGCAGAAAGAGCTCCTCGTCTCCGCCAACGACCGCGAGACCCGGGTGGCCGTCCTCGAGGACGGGCGCGTCGCCGAGGTGCAGATCGAGCGCCGCAAGCAGCGCGGCGTCGTCGGCAACATCTACAAGGGGCGCGTCACGCGCGTCCTCCCCGGGATGCAGTCGGCCTTCGTCGACATCGGCCTCGAGAAGGACGCCTTCCTCTACGTCGCCGACGTCGGCGAGGAGGTGGAGGACTTCGACCGTTTCGGGGGCATGGAGGAGAACGGCGCCGAGGCCGACGAGCCCGCCGTCGACGCCGTCCCGGCGTCCGTCGACGCCGAGCCCCCGGCGCGGCCGCCGCTCCCCTCGATCGACGAGCTCCTCCGCGAGGGGCAGGAGCTCGTCGTCCAGGTCACGAAGGACCAGATCGCCCACAAGGGCGTGAGGATCACGACCCACGTCACCCTCCCGGGGCGGTCGCTCGTCTACATGCCGACGATCGACCACGTCGGCGTCTCGCGCCGGATCGAGAACGAGGAGGAGCGGGTCCGTCTCCGCGACATCCTCACCGCGCTCAGGAAGGGCCCCGGCGGCTTCATCGTCCGGACCGCCGGAGAGGGGCGGTCGTCCGACGAGTTCGCTTCCGACAAGCGCTACCTCGGCCGCCTCTGGGAGCAGATCCGGAAACGCGCCGAGCGTTCCGGAGCCCCCGCCCTCCTCCACCGCGACCTCGACCTGACCCTGCGCGCCGCGCGCGACGTCTTCGCCCAGGAGTTCTCGGTCCTCTGGGTCGACGACGACGAGGAGTACCGCCGCATCGTCGAGTTCCTCGACCAGGTGCAGCCGAACCTCGTCGGGAAGGTGAAGCTCTACCGGAAGTCGAGCCCCCTCTTCGAGGAGCTCGGCGTCGAGGCGGAGATCGAGAACGCCCTCAAGTCGAAGGTCTGGCTCAAGTCGGGCGGCTACATCGTCATCAACCAGACCGAGGCCCTCGTCGCCATCGACGTGAACACCGGCAAGTACATCGGCAAGAAGCGGCTCGAGGACACGGTCCTCAGGACGAACATGGAGGCGGTGCAGGAGATCGTCCGGCAGATCCGCCTCCGCGACCTCGGCGGCCTCCTCGTCGTCGACTTCATCGACATGGAAGAGGAGGAGCACCGCCAGGAGCTCGTCACCGCCCTCGAGGCCGAGCTGAAGAAGGACCGCTCGAAGAACAGGATGCTCCCCGTCTCCGAGTTCGGGCTCGTCGAGATCACCCGCAAGCGGCAGCGCCAGAGCCTCGAGAGGGCGCTCACGATGCCCTGCCCGTACTGCTCGGGCTCGGGGAGGATCAAGAGCGTCCCGACGATCCTCCTCGAGATCCGGCGCGAGATCCTGAAGCGCTCGGCGTCCGGCGAGGGGCACGCGATCTTCCTCCGCGTCCACCCGGAGATCTTTCGGGCCCTCTCCTCCGACGAGCGCCACCTCATCGAGGAGCTCCGCGAGCACGTCGGGATGCCGATCCACGTCCAGGTCGACGAGCACCTTCACCACGAGGGGTATGACGTCGTCGTCGAGGCGTGACCCGCGTCACGGCGGTGCCCCGGGGGCACGGCACGGGAGGGGCACGGGGGGTAGTTTCGCCCCCGGAAGAGGCCGGAATGGCACCGGACAGGTTGGCACGCGTCCTGCTATAGAAGGTGTGGCGCACACTCCAGCCTCTCCTCCCAGCCGCCCCGATGGGCGGCTCTTTTTCTTTGCGGGGGCCCGGACGCCGGCCCGGGCGGGAGGGCGGAGGCCGTGAACCGGCCCGCCGCGTATCTCTCCCTCCACCGGACCGGCGAACTGGCCCGGCGCGCCGCCCACGCGCGGATCCACCTCCACGCGTGCGACCTCTGCGGCCGCCTCTGCGGCGTCGACCGGACCGCCGCATCCGTCTCGGCCCCGTGCCACACCGGCGGGAGGGCCGTCGTCGCGAGCTGGGGACCGCACCACGGCGAGGAGGCTCCCCTCCGGGGGAGCCGGGGCTCGGGCACGGTCTTCTTCTCCTGGTGCAACCTCGCGTGCGAGTTCTGCCAGAACTTCGAGGTTTCCCGTCTCGGGGAGGGGCGCGAGACGACCGCCGCCGCGCTCTCGGGGATCTTCCTCGCCCTCCAGGCCGAGGGGTGCCACAACCTCAACCTCGTCTCGCCGACGCACGTCCTCCCGCAGGTCCTCGAGGCCCTCCGCCTCGCGGCCGGGGCGGGCTTTTCCCTTCCGCTCGTCTGGAACACGGGCGGGTACGACTCGCCCGAGGCGCTCGCGCTCCTCGACGGCGTCGTCGACGTCTACATGCCCGACATGAAGTACGGCGAGAAGGCCGCCGGCCTCGCCCTCTCGGGCGTGGGCGACTACCCCGCCGTCAACCAGACCGCGGTGAAGGAGATGCACCGGCAGGTCGGCGACCTCGTCCTGGACGCGGAGGGCGTGGCCGTCCGCGGCCTCCTCGTGCGGCACCTCGTCCTTCCGGGGGGCCTCGCGGGTTCCGACTCGGTCTTCCGCTTCCTCGCCGAGGAGGTCTCGCGCGACACCTGGCTCAACGTCATGGCCCAGTACCGCCCGGCCTACCGGGCCCGCCTGCACCCCCCGCTGGACAGGGCGCCGACGCCGGAAGAGGTCGCAGAGGCCCGCGCCCTCGCCGCCCGGTACGGGCTGAGGCGCCTGGAGGGAGGTACGGGGGGGGTGCCCTGAGCCTCGCCGGACGGGCTGTCGCCTCGGTCCTCCTGCCGGCTCTCCTCGGGACCGGGTGCGGGGACGACCCGTCCCCGCGCCCCGCCGCCCAGAGCGCCGAGTTCGAGGAGGGACCGACCGCCGGGGCGCTTGCCGCCGGCTGGTCGGGCTTCGAGTCGACCCCGGACGGGACGACCTTCGCCTGGGCGGAGGGAACCGAGGCCTCCCTGCGCTTCGGCCCGTCGACGCGGGGGCCACGCCTCGTCCGCATCCGCGCGTGGGCCTTCGGCTTCCCCGGTGCCGAGCCCCAGCTCCTCTCCGTCCTCGTGAACGACTGCCGTGTCGGACGGATCGTCCTCCCCTCCGAGTCGTCCGAGCACGCCTTTCCCACCCCATGGTCGGTCTGGAAGGAGGACGGGAACGTCCTCCGGCTCCGCTTCTCGAGGGCCGACGCCCCGACAGACCGGCTGGCCGGAGCGACGGACGGCCGCCTGCTCGCGGCCGCGTTCGACCGGGTGAGCATCGAGCCTCCGCCGACCGCTACGGACTGACGAGCCGGCCCGACTCGACCCGGTAGACGCGAACGTCGTCCGCCTCGGGGAACCGGGCCCAGGGAAGACGCGCCGAGAGGAGACGGTCCAGGTCGCCGGGGGCGCCGAAACGGGGTGCACGGACGATCCACCCCTCGCCCGCGTCCCGCATCCAGGCCTCGAGCTCCGCCGTGGACGGCACCAGCGCAACCGTCTCAGGCGGATCCGCCCCTTCCAGCTGGGCCCGGAGCGCGAACCAGGCCCACGAGTCGGCCGCCGCGATGGGGCCGCGCTCGCCCGACGCTCCCGCGAAGGCGAGATAGTCCGCCGGCCGGCGCCAGTCGGGACGCGCCCAGCGAGCGGCGTCGGCGAGGGCGCCGTGCTGGACGAGGACGAGCACCCCGACGGCCGCGAGGGCGGCCCCCGGGCCGGACCACCTGCCGGGGACGCCCCTCTCGAGGGCGAATCCGATCGCCCGGGACGCGGGCAGGAGGGCGAGCGCGAGGTAGCGCACGGCCCACCAGTGCCCCGCGAGGCTCAGAGCGGCGAGGACGCCCCCGGAGAAGAGCGCCAGCTCGAGGGCGGCTCGGAGCCGTTCGCCCCGGGGGCCGGCCGCGACGCCCGCCAGGACGAGGAGCCCGATCCCCGCCGCGACGATCGGCTGCTTCACGTCCTCCTGCCGGTCCGCGAGGAGCCCGCCGGCGAAACGGAGGGCGAGCTCGGCCGACGGACGCGGCGCCGACGGCGCACGGCCCGGCGAGTCCACCCGGGCCACCAGGACGATCCAGGGCAGGAAGAGGGCGAGCGTGGCGCCGAGCGCGAGCGCGGACCGCCTCGCGGCGTCCGGGTCCCGCCGGCGGGTCCTCTCCAGGATGTCGAGGCCGAAGGAAACGGCGACGAAGATCCCGGCCCAGTAGAGGGTCCAGCAGGCGAGACCGCCGAATGCAATGGCCGCCGCGAGGGACCCCCGGCTCCCCGTCGAGAGATGACGGACCCGGGACGCGTCGAACGACGCGACGAGAAAGAGCGCAAGTGCGTAGGGGCGAAGCTCCTGCCCGAGGACGACCGCCAGTGGGAACGTCGCGAACGCCCCGGCCGCGGCAAGCGAGCGGACGGGTGCGGTCCTCCCCCCGCAGCGGACGAGGAGCGCGACGACGGTGCCGGCCGACCAGAGGACCGGGAGCGTCCGGAGCCAGGCCTCTTCCGGCGAGAGCCGGTACCAGAGCCACGACAGGACGTACTCGAGCGGGGGATGCACCCGGTCGTGGACGACGGCGCGCCACATCCCGGCGAGACCCCGCCGGATGTAGTCCACCTGCATCGCCTCGTCGAGCCAGAAGCTCCAGTGCTCCCACCCGCGGAGCCGGAGGAGGACCGCGAGGACGACCACGAGAGAGGCGGCGGCACACCAGGCGAGGCGTTCCCGGCTCGCGGGATTCTGAGCGCGGCGGACGTGCACGGCGTGGCGCCGATTATGTGGCCGCGTCTCGCCCCCAGGCCCGCCACTTCGGGAAGGGACGCTCCGGGAGCGCCGATGAGGGAGAATGCCCCCGTGGCCCACGCCACCGCGCGCTCCGGGTACCAGGACCTCGTCGAGCGGCTGAACCGCTCTCCTCAGGGTGCGCCCCCCTCGGACCTCCTCTACCGGATCCTCGCCCTCCTCTTCACCGAGCGCGAGGCGGGGCTCGTCGCGCTCCTCCCGGTCAAGCCGTTCAAGCTCGCGACCGCCGCGCGGGTGTGGAAGACGACCCCGGACGAGGCGATGAAGACGCTCGACGCCCTCGCCGGACGGGCGCTTCTCGTCGACGCCGTGCGGGACGGCGTAGAGACCTCCTGGGTCCTCCCGCCGCCGATGGCCGGCTTCTTCGAGTTCTCGATGATGCGGGTCCGCCACGACGTGGACCAGAAGGCCCTCGCCGGGCTCTTCTACGAGTACCTCAACGTCGAGGAGGACTTCGTCCGCGAGCTCTTCGCGCGGGGCGAGACGCAGCTCGGACGCGCGTTCGTGAACGAGGAGTCCCTGCCGCGCGACGAGACCCTCCACGTCCTCGACTGGGAACGGGCGAGCGAGGTGGCGCGGACGGCCCGCCACGCCGCGGTCGGCGTCTGCTACTGCCGCCACAAGATGGCCCACCTCGGCCGGGCCTGCGACGCGCCGCTCGAGATCTGCCTCACGTTCGGGAACGTCGCCGACTCCCTCTCGCGGCACGGCTTCGCCCGGAGCGTCGACTCCGCGGAGGCGCTCGACCTCCTCGCCGAGGCGCGCTCCCGCGGCCTCGTCCAGTTCGGCGAGAACGTGAGGGAACAGGTCGCCTTCATCTGCAACTGCTGCGGCTGCTGCTGCGAGGCGCTCCTCGCGCAGAAGCGCTTCGGCGTCTTCCGCCCCGTCCACACGACGGGGTTCCTCCCCGAGGTCGACGCCGACGCGTGCAACGGCTGCGGGGCGTGCGCGAAGGCGTGCCCCGTCGAGGCGATGGAGCTCGTCCCCGCCGGCCCTCCCCGGCCCGCCCGACGACGCGTCGCCCGCCTCGTCGAGGACGCCTGCCTCGGCTGCGGCGTCTGCGTCCCGGCCTGCCCGAAGGGGTCGATCCGGCTCGTCCGGCGGGCCGAGCGGGTGATCCCTCCGAAGAACACGGCCCTTCGCGTCGTCGCGATGGCCATCGAGAGGGGCAACCTCGCCGACGTCCTCTTCGACGACCGGACCCTGCTTCACCACCGCGCGCTCGGCGCCGCCCTCGGGGCGATCCTCCGCCTCCCGCCCGTCCAGCGGTCCCTCGCCCGCAGCCAGCTGAAATCGGTGTACCTCGAGAGGCTCTTCGAGGCCTGGGAACGGCGCACGGGAAGCCGCGCGGAACCTCCCGTCCCGGCGGCCGCCGCCGGCCCCGCCCGCCGGCCCGAGCGCTGCTAGACTTCGCCGCTTTCAGGGACAGCTTCGAACGCCCGCGCCCTCGCGCCGAACCCCCGACAGGAGGTTTTCATGCTCCGTTTTCCGATGGCCGCAGCCGCCGCTCTCGCGCTCCTCGCCGCCTTCCCCGCCGCCGCCGACGAGGCGAAGGCGAAGAAGAAGCTCGACAAGGAGGGGATCGCCTTCACGGCGGAGAAGTTCCTCTGGGAGGTGACGAAGGAGGAGCCGAAGACCGTCGGCCTCTTCCTCGAGGCGGGCATGTCGCCCGACACCGCCGACGCCAAGGGGGTCACCGCCCTCCACAAGGCCGCGGGGAATGCCGAGGGGAAGGTCCTCGCCCTCCTCCTCAAGGCGGGCGCGAACCCGAACGCCGCGGCCGAGAACGGCGACACGCCGCTCTGCGAGGCCGTCGACGAGCCCGCCCCGAACAACGTCGCCGCGCTCCTCGCGGCGGGGGCCGACCCGAAGGCCGCCTGCTCGTGGGGGAAGACCGCGCTCCACATCGCGGGGGAGGAAGGGGACGGCGGCATGGCCTCCGCGCTCCTCGCCGCGGGCGCCCCGCTCGAGGCCCGGGACCAGCACCAGCAGACGCCGCTCTACTTCGCCCTCCGGGCGAGCCGGCCCGACGCGCTGAAGGTCCTCGTCGCGGCCGGGGCCGACGTGAACGCGAAGTTCAAGAACGGCCAGACGCCCCTCCACGAGGCGGTCACGTCGGACGCCCCCGGCTCGGCCGAGATCCTCCTCGAGGCCGGCGCGAAGGTCGAGGCGAAGAACTCCCAGGGGCAGACGCCCCTCTACCTCGCCGCCGCCTACGACCGCGTGAAGATGGTCCCGGTCCTCCTCAGGTACGGTGCCGACCCCGCGCAGAAGACGAAGGACGGCAAGACCCTCGTCCAGCTCGCGAAGGAGAGCAAGTCGCCGAACGTCGTCCCGCTCCTGGAAGGGGCGAAGAAGGTCGAGGTCGCGCCGAAGGCGACGATCGCCCCGAAGGGAGGCGCGGCGACGGGGGCGGCTGGCGGCGGCGACCCGGCCGCTTCGGCCGACCCGAAGGGCGACCTGAAGAAGATGGGCCTCGCCTTCGACGCGAGGACCTTCTTCAGCCGCGTCGACGGCGGGGACACGCGGGCCATCGCGCTCTTCCTCGCAGCCGGGTTCGACCCGTCGACGAAGGACGACCGCGGCCGGACCGCGCTCTGGGTCGCGGTCGAGCAGAAGAACGCCGACTCCGTGAAGGCGCTTCTTTCCGGGGGGGTGAAACCCGACGCGAAGAACGCCCCGCCGATGGCCTACGGCCAGACGATCGTCGCCGCGGCGGTCGACTCGGGAGACGCCGCGACGGTCCGCGCGCTCGTCGAGGCGGGCGCCGACGCAAAGAAGGGGAACGAGTACGGGATGACGCCGCTCCACGCCGCGGCGCACCAGGGGAATCTCGAGATGTGCCAGGTCCTCCTGAAGGCCGGGGCCGACCCGAACGCGGCGCCGAGCGGCGCCCACGTCCTCTTCCTCCCGGTCGGCGAGGACCGCGTCGAGGTCGTCGAGCTCCTCCTGAAGTCGGGCGCGAAGACCGGGAAGTACAAGGCGTCCCTCCTCGACTCCGCGAAGAGCCCGAAGATGAAGGAAATCCTCCGGAAGGCCCCGTAGGGAGCAGGGGCCGCGCGGCGGCAGGGGAGGCCGTTCGGGCCCAATCTCGCGGGGGACCGCCGCGCGCATGCCCGAGCCCTCTCCCCGCCTCCTCCCGGCGTTCGCCGCCGCCGGCTTCGCGGCCACCGCCGCGCAGGTGCTCCTTCTGCGCGAGCTCCTCGTCTCGGCCGCGGGGGACGAGGCTGCGATCGGCACGGGGCTCGCCGCGTGGCTCCTCGGCATCACGCTCGGGGCCGTGGCCTGGCGCCGTGCCGTTCCCCTTCGCCGGCCCGCCGCCGCCCCGCTCCTCGCCCTGCTCGCGGCCGCCGGTGGGACGGGCATCGTCACGCTGCGCGTCCTTCGGCTCCTCGCGGCGCCGCCGTCGGGCGAGCTCCCCGGCCTCGGGCTCGTCCTCCTCCTCGCCGCCGCCTCGCTCCTCCCCGCGGGGGCCCTCGTCGGCGCCTCCTTCGCCGCCCTCGCCGCCGAGGGGGCCGGGCACCTCCCGGCCGAGTCCGCGCTCTCCCGCCTCTACGTCGCCGAGTCGCTCGGGTCGCTCCTGGCCGGCGCGGGCGCGAGCCTCCTCGTCGGCACCCTTCTCGGCCCGCTCCCCGCGGCCCTTGCGGCCGGGCTCGCCGCCTCGCTCCTCCTCGCGCTCTCCGGCCTCCCGGGGCGGCGCGCCGGGCTCGTCTCCGCCGCCCTCCTCGCCGCCGGGGTCGTCGCCGTACGTCCGCTCGACGAGGCGAGCGAGCGGATCCGATTCGCCGCGCTCGCCCCCGGGGCGCCTTTCGCCGCCGTCGTCGACACGCCCCACGGCCACCTCGCCGTGAGCGGAGGCTCCCCGCGGCACCTCTACGAAAGCGGGGCGTTCGCCGCGAGCTTCCCGGACCCGTTCTCGAGCGAGACGCTCGCCCACTTCGCCGCCTCCCTCGCCCCTGCGCCGCGGCGGGTCCTCGCGCTCGGGGCCGTCGAGCGCGGCCCGCTCCGCTTCCTCCTCCTCCACGACCCGGAGCGGGTCGACCTCGTCGCGCCCGACGCGCGCGCCCTCGCCTTCGTCCGCGACCGGCTCCCGCCGGAGGACGTGAGGGCTCTGGCCGACCCGCGGGTGCGGGTCCTCGCGGACGACCCCCGCCGGGTTCTCTCCCGCTCGCGCGAGAGCTGGGACCTCGTCCTCCTCCTCGGCCCCGATCCCGTCACCCTCTCCCGGTCGCGCCTCCTCACCGGGGAGGCGTTCCGCGACGTGGCCGCCCGCCTCGCCCCGGACGGGGTCTTCGTCGCCTCGCTCCGGACCGCCTCGGCCGCGCTCGTCGGCACCAGCGCGGCGCTCGGCGGCTCGGTCTACGGCGCCCTTCGCGCCGCCTTCCCCGTCGTTCGCGTCACGCCCGGCCCCGACAGCCTCCTCGTCGCGGGCTTCGACGCGAAGGCCGTCACCCTCGACCCGTCCGTCGTCGCGGCCCGTTTCCGGGAACGGCGCATCGAGAGCAGCTCGTTCGCGGCCGAGCTCTTCCCGCTCTTCCTCGACCCCGGCAACGTGGCCCGGATCGAGGCCGCGCTCGACGACGCCTCCCTCCGCGTGCCGTCGAGCCGCGACGACCGGCCCGGCTCGCTCCTCTACGCCCTCGCCCGGCGCCAGCGGGAGACGGCGAGCCTCCCCGGCCGCGGACTCGGGGCGCTCGGGCGTTTCCCCCCGCCTCTCCTCGCCGCCCTCGTCCTCCTCCCGTCCGCCGCGCTCGTCGTTCGCGGCCTGGCGGTCCGCACGCCCCTGCGTCTCGCCGCCCTCCACGCCGCCGCCGCCACGGGTGCCGCGGGGATGACCGCCTCGTTCCTCCTCCTCCTCTCCTACCAGACGAGGGAAGGGGCGCTCTACGGCGCGCTCGGCGCCCTCACGGCCGCGTTCATGCTCGGCCTCGCGGCGGGCGCCGCGGCCGCGCGCGCCGCCACCGGCGCCCGGCGGCCCGCCCCGTGCCCCGCGCTGCGCGTCGCCCTCCTCCTGGCCGCGACCGTCTTTCTCGCGATCGCAGCCCTTCTCCCCACGCTCTCGGGCCTCTCGAAGGGGCCACCTGCCTTCGCGCTCGGGGCGCACGCGGCCCTTCTCTTCGCGGCGGGTGTGGCCACCGGGGCTCTCTTCCCGGTCGTCTCCCGCGCGCTCCTCGCCTCCGGAGACGAGGCCGGCCCGGCCGCGGCGCGGTTCGAGGCCGCCGACCACCTCGGCGCCGCCGTCGCCGCCCTTCTCGCCGGCGTCGTCCTCGTCCCGGCGCTGGGGATGACGCCGACCGGCACCCTGGGGGCCGCGCTCGTCCTCCTCGCCGCCGCGGGGACGGCGAGGGTCCGCTGACCGGTCAGCTCCAGACGCCGGGGATCGCGCGCGCGCAGTCGGGGCAGGCGCCGGCCTTCAGGCGGTTCGAGACGGTCGCCATTCCGATCCGGTGGACGAGCCGGCCCCCGCAGCCGGGGCAGTACGTCGACTCGCCGGGATGGCCCGGGACGTTGCCGACGTAGACGAACCGGAGCCCCTCGGCGAGGGCGGCCTCCCGGGCCCGCTCCAGCGTGGCGACGGGTGTCGGCGGCAGGTTCGTCAGCCGGTACGTCGGGTGGAACCGCGTGAAGTGGAGCGGCGTCTCGGGGCCGACCTCGTCCCTCACGAATCGCGCGACGGAGCGGACCTCGGCCTCCGAGTCGTTCAGGGTCGGGATCAGGAGCGTGACGACCTCGGTCCAGGGTCCCGACTTCGCGAGACGCCGCAGCGTGGCGAGGACGGGCTGGAGCTCGCCCCGGCAGTCCTCGCGGTAGGTCTTCTCCGAGAACGCCTTCAGGTCGACCTTGTACGCGGCCAGGAAGGGCGAGAGGTCGGCCAGCGGCCCCGCGCGGATCGCGCCGTTGGAGACGACGACCGTCTTCAGCCCCGCCCTCCGCGCGGCGACGGCCAGGTCGAGGACGTACTCGGCGAAGACGGTCGGTTCCGAGTAGGTGCAGGCGAGGACGGGCGCGCCGCGGCGCGAGGCGAGGGCGACGACGTCCGCCGGCGTCCGTGTCGCCGCCGGCAGCTCCTCCGGCCGCGCCTGGGCGATCTCCCAGTTCTGGCACCAGCGGCAGTGGAAGCTGCAGCCGGCCGTCCCGAGAGAGAAGGCCTGCGCCCCGGGGAGGACGTGGAAGAACGGCTTCTTCTCGATCGGGTCGACGGCGAGGGCCACGGGGCGCGAGTGGACGAGCGTCGTCAGCGCGCCGCCCCGGTTCTCCCGGACGCCGCACGCGCCGCGGGCCCCGTCCGCGATCCGGCATCCCCGGAAGCAGAGGCCGCACTCGACCCGCGAGCCGGGGAGCGGCTTCCACCAGCGCGCGGGGTGCGCGGCGAGCCGGCCACTCGCGCCGCCGAGGCCACGCGCGCCGGGCGGAACGGGGTCCTGCGCCAGGAGGGTCCCCGTCCCGGCGAGACGCCGGGCCCCGAGCGCGCAGGCCGCGCCGAGCGCCGCGACGACGAGCTCGCGGCGCGTCCGCCCGGCAGGTCCGGCGGCGTCCTTCAACGCCGCGCTTCCTCGCGGAAGACCTGCCCCGTGAAGACCGAGAACGTCGCACCGCTCCGCCACGCCCCGCGGCCGAGCCCGGCCTTCAGGGCGAGGTGGTCGAGCGTCTCCTCGAGCGTCCAGCCCTCTTCGACGGCCACCTGCGGCAGGAAGAGGGCCCGGTGCGCGCCCTTCTCGAGGACGACCCCGTGCGTCCCGACCCGGATCTCCTTCCACGACCCGACCGGGACGATCGGCGAGAGGACCGTCACCTCCACCGCGAGCTTCTGCAGCTCCCACGGCTCCACCTCGGGAAAGCGGGGGTCGTCGAGCGCGGCGTCGAGCGCCGACTTCACGACCGCGAGGTCGAGCGGGTAGGTCGGGACGACCTGCCCGATGCAGCCGCGCAGCTCGCCGACGCGGGCGATCTCGAGGGGGTCGGTCTTCTTCAGCGTCACGAAGACGGCCTGCAGGCTCGAGGCGCGGGGCGAATCCTCGAGGTCGTCGAGCGCCGCCGCGAGCCGTGCCGGGTCGCCGGCGAGGTCGGCCTCGAGCGCCCCGCGCGCCGCGAGGACGAGCAGGTGCCCGATCGACTCGGCGAGGGGCGGGGAGTCGGCCGGGACGGGCGCGAGACGCGGCGGGGCCGTCAGCGCCGCGCCCTTCGGCCCCGCCTCCCGCGTGAAGGCGAGGGCCGCGTAGTCGACCGAGGCGTCGTCGCGCGAGCCGGGCATCTCGCCGGAGGCCCAGTGGGCGAGGTGCGTCGCGTGGGCCTTCGGCGCGATCCGCGCGAGGAGCTCGAGCATCGTCGCGAGGCCGTTGCGCCCGCAGATCGTCGCGTCGTGCTCGTTCACGAAGGCCCGGAAGCCGTCGGCGTCGAGCCGCGAGAGGAGCCCGAGGGCCTCTCCGTCGAGCGCGCGGATCCGCGCGTGGGCTCCTTCCGTCGGGCCGAACGGCGCGTAGCCGAACCGCGGCCCGTAGTGGGTGAAGTCCGTCGAGAAGACGAAGAGCGTCTTCCCGTCGTCGAGCCTCGCGAGCCGCTGGCCGAACGCTCTCTGCTCCAGGGCGTCGGCGCGCCCGACGAGGACCGGGACGAGCGAGAAGCGCCCGAGCGCGGCCTGGAGGAACGGCAGCTCGATCTCCACGGCGTGCTCGGGCCCCGTCACGCCGGCCACGACGCGCGCCAGGCCCGACCCCTTCAGCGACTCGAGGGCCTCGCGGTCCAGCGGCACTTCGCCGAGCGGCGTCAGGTAGGCCCGGGCGTCGTCCAGCGCGTACCCGCCGAAGGCGCCGTGGTGCGACGGCGCGAGGACGACGACCCTCTCGAACGACCCGGCCGCGAGAAGGCGGTACGCCGCCGCGGCGACGCCCCCCGAGTAGGCCCACCCGGCGTGTGGGACGACGAGCGCCACCGGCCGGCCGGAGGGGCGCGGCGCGGCTGCAGCCTGCCGCATCAGGTTCCGCGCGGTCGCGAGGAGGATCGCGGGAGACGCCGGGTACCAGGACCCCGCGAGAGCCGGAGGCCGGACCGCCCCCGCGGCTCTCGCCCCGCCCGGCGCTTCCCCCCCGAAGCCCGTCATCGCGGGGCCTCCGAGAAGGAGTGCCAGCGCCCAGGAACGCGCACGGCGGGTCACCTTTTCCTCTTCCCGCCCCCACCGCGGGGGCCACCCCGCATTCTAGGACCGCGGGGGGCGGCCGGTCACGGAGCGAGAAGCCCCAGGCCCTCCTTCGCCGCCTTCTCCCGGAACGCGGCGACGTCCTTCGCGAAGAACCCGTCGAGGTCCGAGAGGTACGCCTTCAGCTTTTCCTCGGCCTGCCGCAGCCTCTCGAGGTGCGTCGGGCTGGGCGGCGCCCAGGACGAGGCGAGGTTCCTCGCCGCCGTCTGGACGTCCTGGGCGATGCGCGTCCGTGCGGGGATTCCCGCCTCTTCGGGGGGAGTCCAGAGGAGGTTCTCCTTCTCCGTCAGCGCCTTCTTCAGCGCAGCGGCCTCCCTCGCGAGCGGCGAGTCGCCCGCCTTGCGCCGTTCGGCCGGGTCACGGAGCGCTTCGCCGCGTCTCCTCAGCCTCTCCTCGACGTCCGCCACGTCGTCGCGCGTCCGGCGAATCCGGATCGCGGCCTCGGCGGCCTTCTCCTCCAGCGCTCCCGCCCGTTCGATCGCCTCCCACCTCCGGGCCCAGTCGGCCGCGTCGTTCTTCGAGCGCGGGTCGGCGAGGACCGTCACCTTCGCGCTCGCGGCCTGTTCCTTCCACCGGAACGTCACGGTGTACTCGCCGGGCGGGACCTCCGGGCCGGAGAGCATCCCCTCGGGCAGCGGGTCCGCTTCGGCCGGGCGCGGGAAGCGGCGCCACGCGTCGCGCCCGAGGTCCCAGGCGACGCGGTTCAGGCCCTGCCGCGCCGGGGCGTCGAAGGCCCGGACGAGCTTCCCGGCCGCGTCCGTCACGCGGATCGAGACGCGCGGTCGCGACGGGTCGGCGCCGTCCGCGCCGTCGCCCCCCCGCGGACCGCGTCCGCGGCGCGCGGCCGGCGGCTCCTCCTCGCCCGCCGGCGGGAGCCCCGGCGCGTTCAGCGAGAAGGTGAGGAGCGCCCCGTACGGGCGGTTCGCCCCTTCGAACTCGCCCGCCCCCGCCCCGGTCACACCGTCCTCCGGCGCGCGCCAGTGCTGGCGGGCCGGGGGCGGAGTGAAGACGTGGAGAGTCTTCCCGAGGGCCTCTTCCGTCAGCTCCCGGAGCGGCGTCAGGTCGTCGAGGATGAAGACCGCCCGCCCGTGCGTCCCGACGACGAGGTCCCCCTCCTTCTCCTGGATCGCCAGGTCCATCACCGACGCCGTCGGGATCGTCTTCGAGAGATGAAGCCAGCCCTTCCCGCCGTCGAGCGACGCGTAGAGCCCCGTTTCCGTCCCGAGGAAGAGGAGGTCCTTCTTCACGGGATCCTGGACGATCGCGAGGGCGTACCCCTTCACGGCCGGCGTCACGAGGCCCCTCCACGTCTTCCCGTAGTCGTCGGTCCGGTACGCGTACGGGGCGAAGTCGCCCCAGCGGTGGTTGTCGAGGACGGCGAAGGCCGTCCCGGCGTCGTGCCGCGACGGTTCGATCGCCGCCACGTGCGCGTTCCGCGGGGCGCCGGGCCCGAGCGCCTTCTCCACCGACGTCCACGTCGCGCCGCCGTCGCGCGTCACGTGGATCCGCCCGTCGTCCGACCCGGCCCAGATCGTCCCCTTCGCCACCGGGCTCGGTGCAAGGGTCACGAGCGTCGTGTAGTTCTCGGCCGCGGTCACGTCGAGCGTGAGGCCGCCGCTTTCGTCCTGCTTCTGCCACGCGGGATTGTTCGTCGTGAGGTCGGGGCTGACCGTCTCCCACGTCTCGCCCCGGTCCCTCGAGCGGTGGACGAACTGGCTCCCGAGCCAGACCGTCCCCGGCTCGAACGGATCGACCGCGAGCGCGGCGTTCCAGTTGAAGCGCAGCTTCGTCCCCGCGGGCGCCTGGGGCTTGGCGTCGCGGGCCTCGCCTGTGGCGAGGTCCCATCGCAACAGTCCGCCGCCCTGCCAGAGGGACCACCCCTTCGTCGCGTCCTCGGGGTCGGGAAGAGTCTCGAAACCGTCTCCCATCCCGACGCGCTTCCAGTGGTGCGCCTGGACGCCGCCCTGCTGCCACACCGTCGACGGCCCGCGCCACGAGTTGTTGTCCTGGAGGCCGCCGTAGACGTTGTAGGGCGTCTCTCCGTCGACGGCCACGTGGTAGTACTGCGCCAGGGGCAGCGTCCCGACGAAGCGGAACGTCTCGCCCCGGTCGCGGCTCTCGTAGAGCCCGCCGTCGTTGCCGAGGACCATCCGCCGCGGATCCTTCGGGTCGATCCAGAGCGCGTGGTGGTCGACGTGGACCTGCCGGCGCCCCGTCCCCCGGACGTTCTCGAAGGTCCGCCCGCCGTCGGTCGAGACCCTCAGCTGCGTGGCGAGCGAGTAGACGCGGTTCGGCTGGGCGGGGTCGACCCGGATGTCGGCGTAGTAGAAGGGGCGCGGGTTGACGGAGGGCGAGTCGTTCACGACCTCGAAGCGCCGCCCGCCGTTCTCGGAACGCAGGAGGACGCTCTTCTCCGCCTCCACGACCGCGTAGACGACCTCCGGGTGCCCCTCGCAGAAGGCGAGGCCGATCCGGCCGAGCGTCCCCTTCGGGACCCCCTCCTTCTCGCCCAGCTTCGTCCAGGTCTCGCCGCCGTCCCAGGTCACGTGGAGACCGGAGCCGGCGCCGCCGGAGCGAAAGGTGTGCGGCGTCCGGCGGAAGTCCCACATCGCGGCGACGAGGTGGTCGGGGTTCCCCGGGTCGAGCGCGAGGTCCCCGCAGCCGGTCGTGGCGTCGACGTAGAGGACCTTCTTCCAGCTCTTCCCCCCGTCGTCCGTCCGGAAGACGCCCCGCTCCTCCCCGTCGCCCCAGGCGGGGCCGACGGCGCAGGCCCAGACCGTCCTCGGGTCGCGCGGGTGGAGGAGGATCCTGTGGATCCGCTCCGACTTCTTCAGACCGACGTTCGCCCAGGTCTTCCCGCCGTCGCGGGTCAGGTAGACGCCGTCGCCGTGCGAGATGCTGTTGCGCAGGTTCCCCTCGCCCGTCCCGACCCAGACGACGTCTGGCGTCCGGGGGTCGACGGCCAGGGCGCCGATCGCGTGGACCGGCTGCTCGTCGAAGACCGGCTCGAACGTGAGGCCCCCGTTCGTCGACTTCCAGACGCCGCCCGAGGCCGCGCCCACCCAGAGGATCCGCGGGTCCCCGGCGAAGGCGTCGACGGCGGCGATCCGGCCGCTCATTCCCGCGGGCCCGATGCTCCGGGCCTTCAGCCCCTCGAGCCGGGCGGCGTCGACCGCCGCCGGCGCGGCGAGAGCCGGAAGGAGAAGGGTGGCGGCGAGCGATGCGTGAACGAGGCGAGCCTGCATGAGTCCTCCACGCCGGGGGCCGGCGCGGAGGACGTTAGCAGGACCGCGGCCGGGCCGCGCGCCCGCTTCAGCTCGCCGGCGCGGCCTTGACGCGGGTGATCGACTCGATGACGACGGGGGTCACCGGCACGTCGCGCATCCCGTTCTTCACGCCCGTCGGGACGGCCTTGATCTTCTCCACGACGTCCATTCCCTGGACGACCTTCCCGAAGACGCAGTAGCCGATCCCTTCCCGCGAGCTGTCGCGGTAGTCGAGCGCGGCGTTGTCGTTCACGTTGACGAAGAACTGCGACGTCGCGCTGTTCGGGTCGCCGGTGCGGGCCATCGCCACCGTCCCGACCGTGTTCTTCAGCTTGTTGCCGGCCTCGTTGACGATCCCCGCCCGGGTCTCCTTGCGCTTCATCTCCTTGTCGAGGCCGCCCCCCTGGATCATGAAGCCGTCGATGACGCGGTGGAACAGCGTGCCGGCGTAGAAGCCCTCGTCGACGTACTGGAGGACGTTCTTCACCGTCTCGGGCGCCTTGTCGGCGAAGAGCTCGATCGTGAAGCTCCCCATCGACGTCTTCACGACGACGGACGGGTTCGCGTTCTGGGCGGAGGCGGTGAACGCCGCGAGGAGCGGCAGGAGGAGGAGGATCGCGGTCAGCGTCTTCATGGCCGGGGTTCTAGCACAGCAGACGCGCGCCGCCGCCCCGACGCCCCGTCCTCCAGCTCCTCCGTACCGCCGGCGTCCGCGCCCCCCCCGGGGGGGGCGGCCGGCTTGTGATAGCGTCTCAACAAACAGTACCGTTCGGGGTCGGCTTTCTCCGGGGTCACGTCCGTCTCGCCGGTCACGGCATGGCCGGCCGGGAGGTTCCCATGCGAGTCGTCGGTGTGACTGTCCAGGGCGCCCTCCTTCTCCTCTCGCTCACGGCGCGCACGGCCGACGCGGACCTCGTCCCGCGCAGCGCCCGGACCGACTGCGCGCTTCCGGCCCTCTCGATCGCCGCTCCCGCCCGGGCCCACGCGAGCCAGAGCGGGCTCTCGGCGAGCGTCCCTTCGAACGCGGCCCGCGGCTACGTCTGGAAGGTGACGAACGGAGAGATCGACTTCGGGCAGGGGACGCACGCGATCCGCTTCCGCGTCGGCGAGGCCGGCCCGGCCACCGTGGAGGTCTTCGAGCTCGACGAGACTCTCTGCGCCTCTCCCACGGCCCGGGCGTCGGTGGCCGTCGACCCCGTGCCGGACTGGTTCGCTCCTTCGACGTTTCTCGTTCCGATCGTCCTCTCGTCCACCGGCGAGGCGGGTTCGTTCTTCACCTCCGAGCTCACCCTCACGAACCGAGGCACGACGCCCGCGACCGTGACCTTCGCCTACACCGCCGCCTTCGGCGGGGGGAGCGGAACGGCGCAGGACGTGGTGCTCCCGGGCCGGCAGAAGGTGGTCTCGGACGCCATCGGTTATCTCCGCGACCGGGGCGTGCCTCTGCCGCTCTTCGGGAACCGGGGCGGCACGCTCCGGATCCGTTTCGACGGGCTCTCCGCTCCCGGGGCGGCCGCCGTCTCCGTCCGGACGACCACCCCTGCCGCAGGTGGCCGTGCGGGCCTCGCGTATCCCGGCTTCGCCCAGGGCGCGGCGCTGACACGCCCCGCCTGGATCTTCGGCCTGCGGCAGACCTCGGCCGACCGGTCCAACGTCGCCGTCCTCAACGCCGGCGGACCGGCGGACGGGCCGGTGACTCTACGGCTGACCGTTCACCCCGGCGATCCCGTGGTCTCTCCGCCCCGGCCCCTCCCCGACGTGACGCTCCCTCCCGGCGGCTTCTACCAGGCCTCGGGCCTCCTGTCTCCCCTCGGGCTCTCGAGCGGCTTCGTGCGCGTCGAGCGGGTCGCGGGGCTCGCCCCGTACTTCGCCTATGGCGTCGTCAACGACAGCGCGAACTCCGACGGCTCCTTCGTCCCGCCCATTCCGGAGGACTCGGGCGCGGCGGCGGCCGGCCTGACGCTCCCCGTCGCCGTCGAGACGGCGCGGTTCGAGAGCGAAGTCGTCCTCGCGAACGCCTCGCCCATCGCCAGGCGGCTGCGCCTCGCCTTCGTGGCCGATGCCGTCTCCGCTCCATCGAACGAGGCCGCCTGGGAGATCACGCTCGCGCCCTTCGAGCAGCGAGTCGTCCCCTCCTTCGTCGAGGCGCTCCGCTCGGCCGGCGTCCCCGGCGTGGGCCCGCGGGGGACCACCTTCGTCGGGCCCGTCTTCGTACGGCCGCTCGACGGCCGGGACGTCTCGGGCCTTTCCGTCTCCGCGCGGACCTCCTCGCCGGGTGGCGGCGGCCGGTTCGGCCTCTTCTACGCCGCGCTCCCCGACGTGAGGACCGCCACCCCCCAGGCCTGGCTCTTCGGCCTGAGGCAGAACGCCGAGGCGCGGACGAACCTCGCCCTCCTGAACCTCGGCGACCGCGACGACGCGGACGCCCGCTTCACTGTCGAGCTCTTTGACGGGGCGACGGGCGCCCTCGCGCGGACGCTCGACGGGATCGTCCTGCCGCCCCGCCGCTTCCTGCAGATCGATTCGATCCTCGCGAGCGGCGGGCCTCCGATCGTCAACGCCTACGCGCGCGTCACGCGCACCGGCAGCGCGAGCTCGTTCCAGGCCTACGCCGTCGTCAACGACGGCGGCGTCCCCGGCGAGCGGACCGGCGACGGCGCGTTCGTCGCCGCGACGACCTTCTCCGGGAGGGCCCTTCTCCGCACGACGATCCGCACCCCGGAGGGATTCCGCGCGGCGCTCGAGGCGTTCCGCGACGACCTGGAGGCAAAGGGCGCCCGTCTCACCGCCGCGGGCCTCGAGATGCCCGCCGGGACGCCGATGGGGTTCTGGGTCCACGGCGGCGACTCGAGGGCCATGTCCGACACGCGCGGGGCCTTCGCGCTTCTCGACCTGCCCGGCGGGACTCTCGGAGAGATCCGCAGCCCGAGCGGCACGGTGAGGCAGACGTTTCCCCTCTCGAAAGCCCACGCCTCGGAGGCCTGGCCCGCCGAGCCGGTCGAGATCGCGGAGCTGTGGGACGGCCCCGTCGGGATGAACGAGGGCGAGGACGGCGGCGTCGACCTTGGCCCGGACGGAACCGTCCCCGAGGAGGGCGTCGTCTCAGGCGCTACGGCGGCCTCCGGGGGCGGCTCGTGCCACGCACCGCCGGAACCGGCTCCCGTCCGGCTTCCGCCCGGTCGCTTCGGGGGAGTCCCGGAAGGGGAGCGGACCAGTATCGCCGCGTCGTGGGGCGCCGATCCGGGCTTCACGCTCTTCAAGGACCCAATGGTCCTCGGGGTCTGTCCGGGCTCCGCGGGCTGCCAGAACGTGACGGCGTTCTGCCAGGCGGCTCCCGGATGCTGTCTCGACTACGACGGCCTCTGCGGGACGGGCCAGCGATGGTTCGGTTGTGCGCTCCGGTACGCCGTCTTCATAGGCTCCACGTGAGGGGACTGGACGGCAGCCGGGTGCTGCCACGACGAAGCCGCCATCAAGAACTTCCTCGCGAGCGAGCTCCCCGAGTCGCGAGGGCAGGGGTGTTTCCAGACGCACAAGGGCCGGCTCTGCCAGGACCTGGAGGGCCTCGTCCCCGTCACGAAGGCGACGCTGACGGGCCTCCAGCTGACGACCGGGACCGTCATCCCGCGCCCCTCGCTGCTCGTCCCTTCCGTGGAGGTGATCGACGTTTCCTGTGGCGAGACTCGTGAGATCACGCTCTACAACAACACCTGCGCGAACGAGTCCGAGGTCTCTTTCAACGCTCTGCTGCCCCGGATCTCGTGGGGGATCACCTGCACGGCGGGCGGGACGCTCAGCCGCACCGGGACGATCGCCCACTGGGCCACGGGCGGCGCCCTCGGGTTTACCCACACGCCCTCGCTCACCCTCACGTACACGGCGCCGGCCAGCCTCCCGAGTTGCCTCCTCCAGCCGATCGACATCGTGCGGGCCGAGGCCCGCGGCTTCACGCGCGATCTCCTCATCCGGGTGAGGTGCGGAGCCCCACCGCAGGACCCGGCCGAGACCCCGAGCCTCTCTCCCCCGGGCGGCACGACGATCGACACGGGCGGCTCGAGCGTCCCCGTCAAGGTCAACGCGTTCACCGGCACCGCCGGCGCCACGATCCGGATGACGACCGACGGCTCGGACCCGGGCCCGTCCTCGCCCGCCCGGAGCACGGTCGACCTCCCGAACAACCTCACGACGACGGAACACACGGTGGTCAAGGCGCGTGCGTTTCACCCCGAGCGCGAGGCCAGCGGGGTCGCGCAGCAGACCTACGTCATCAAGGCCGCCACGCCCACGCTCTCGCCCGCGGGCGGGACCTACTCCGAGCCTCCCTTCGTCGCGATCACCTCCGCGACGCCCGCCGGCACCATCCGATACACGCTCGACGGAAGCGTCCCCACACCCTCGAGCCCGCGTTACGACGGCCCGTTCCAGGTCGACTGCGGGCAGGCGGTCACGGCGGCGGTCTTCAAGGACCGGGTCGTGAGGAGCGACCTGGTGCAGGGGACCTACTCGTGCACCCCTGGCCCCTCGGCGTGCAGCGATTTCGCCGGCTTCTTCGCCGCGGTCTTCACCGTCGACAGCGACCCGGGCGGCCACGCACCGTTCGTGGAGCTCTCGACCGCCACGCTGCAGGTCGGCGTGGCGGGCTCGACGCTCTCCGTCTCCGGCAACCACCCCTCGACCGTCTCAGGCACGGGCCCGCTCAACACGTCCACCTGCACCGGCTCGGCGACGGGCTTCGGCACGATCGCCGGCTTCCCGAACATCCGCTGCGACTACGAGAACGTCGTCCTCACCGCCGGCCAGGTCACCGGGATCTACACCTGCGGCGTCGGCGGCGGGCTTCCGGGGAACCAGCCGATCCGGTACCTGTTCAACGGGCCGCGGACGGGGCACTGAGGCTCCGCCCGCGGCGCCCGGTCACTTCTTCAGGTTCGCCAGGCCCGCCCAGCGGCGGTCGACCTCGGGCTTCGGCGGCTCCGGCCGGGGCTGGGGCCTCGGGGCGCCCCCTCCTCCGGGGCGGCCGCCGGGCGCCGCGCCCCGCGACGCCTCCGGTCGCGCCGCCGTCGGCGCCGCCGGCTCGCCGAGCTTCATCGTCAGGGAGATCCGCTGCCGGGGAAGGTCCACCTCGAGGACCTTCACCTGCACCCGGTCGCCCGGGTTCACCACCTCGCGCGGGTCCTTCACGAAGCGCGTAGAGGAGAGCTGCGAGATGTGGACGAGGCCATCCTGGTGGACGCCAATGTCGACGAACGCGCCGAAGTTCGTCACGTTCGTGACGATGCCGGGGCAGACCATCCCCGGCGCGAGGTCCGAGACCTGGTTCACCCCTTCGCGGAAGGAGAACGGCACGAACCCCTCGCGGGGGTCGCGCCCCGGCTTTTCCAGCTCCTTGACGACGTCGTCGAAGGTGAACGCCCCGAGCGACGCCTTCAGCTCCTTGGATCCCCTCACGAGCGCGACGCCCGGGCCGAGGAGCTCGGTCAGCTCCTTCCCGATTCCCTTCGCGAAGGTGCCGAGCGCCTCGTAGCGCTCCGGGTGGACTCCCGTGTTGTCGAGCGGGTTGGCTCCGCCGGGAATCCGGAGGAACCCCGCGGCCTGCTCGAACGTCTTCTTCGTGAAGCGCGGCACCTCGAGGAGCTCGTCGCGCGAGGCGAAGAGCCCCTTCGTCTCGCGGCGCGCCACGATCGCCTTCCCGAGGGCCGGCCCGATCCCCGACACGTGGGCGAGGAGGTGGGGCGAGGCGGTGTTCAGGTTCACGCCGACCTGGTTCACGGCCGAGTCGACGACGAAGTCGAGCTTCTTCTTCAGCGCGTGGGGCGAGACGTCGTGCTGGTACTGCCCCACGCCGATCGCCTTCGGGTCCACCTTCACGAGCTCGGAGAGAGGGTCCTGCAGGCGCCGCGCGATGGAGATCGCGCCGCGGACGGTCAGGTCGAGGTCGGGGAACTCCTCGCGCGCCGTCTCGCTCGCGCTGTAGACCGACGCCCCCGACTCGTTCACGAGGACGACCGGAACCGCGTCGAGGCCCGCCTCCTTCAGAGTCTCGCGGACGAACGCCTCGGTCTCGCGGCCCCCCGTCCCGTTCCCCACCGCCACGCAGCGGATCGCGGCCGTCTTCACGCTCTCGACGATCGTCTTCCTCGCGTGCGCGAGGCCCGATTCTCCCTTGAGGTAGACGACCGTCGAGGCGACGTACTTCCCCGAGCCATCGACGACCGCGAGCTTGCACCCCGTGCGCAGCCCCGGGTCGACGCCGAGGACCGCCTTCGGGCCGAACGGCGCGGCGAGGAGGACCTTCCGGACGTTCTCGGCGAAGACGTGGATCGCCGCCTCGTCGGCGACCTCCTTCAGCGCCTTGTGGACCTCCGCCTCGATCGAGAGGAGGACGTGCGCCTTCAGGGCGAAACGCGCCGCCTTCCTGAGGAACGGCTGCGCGGGCGTCGCGGCGCCCGCCCCCGCGGCCCGCTCGAATTCCGCGAGGAGCCGCTCCTCGAAGCCGGGGTGCTTCGGCGCGTCGCCGAGCGAGAGCGTCAGCTCCTTCTCCAGCCACCCTCGCCTCATCGCGAGGTAGCGGTGCGACGTCTCGGGCTTGAGGAGCGAGGCGACGGGCTCGCGGAAGTCGAAGTAGTTCTCGTACTTGCTCGCCGGCTTCGGCTCCTCGCCCTTTCCGGAGACGACCGCGCCCTTCTCGAACGCCTCGCGCCTCACGAACTGGCGCAGCTCCTCGGTCTCCGATAGGCGTTCGACCAGGATCTCGACCGCGCCCTGCAGCGCCGCGGGCGCGTCGGCGAAGCCCGCCTCCGGGTTGAGGAACGCGGCGGCCTTCGCTTCGGGTGGCTCGGCGGGCGGAGGAGACAGCGTTCCGTGCGCCACGTCCCAGAGCCAGTCGGCGAGCGGCTGCAGGCCCGCCTCGCGGGCGATCACGGCCTTCGTCTTCCGCTTCTTCTTGTAGGGGAGGTAGAGGTCCTCTAGCGTCGGGAGGTCGAACGTCGCGAGGAGGCGCGCCTTCAGCTCGGGCGTCAGCTTGCCCTGGGCCTCGATCTCGCCGACGACGAAAGCCTGCCGCTTGACGACCTCGTCCCAGGTCTCCTTCGCCTCGAGAACGGCCTGCACGGCGACCTCGTCGAGGCCGCCCGTCGCTTCCTTCCGGTAGCGCGCGATGAACGGGACCGTCGCCCCTTCGGCCCCGAGGGCGAGGACGGCGGCGGCGGAGCGGGGAGGGATGCCGGGATGCTTCTCCTGGAACCAGGTTTCGAAATTCACGCCGGATGATCGCAGACGGCCTCTCCAACCCGGGCAGAACCCATCTCCGGCCCCGTCTCCATGCTGTCATGGCTCCAGGTTTGACTTGAGAACTCGTCTCGAAATAGAATCCACGCGTTGAGACGTTGTCTCAAAACTAGAGACCCGTGGAGACTCACATGCAGCGCACGAAGTGGTTCCGGGGGCAGTTTCGGGCTCCGATCTCCCTCGCCGTCGCACTCCTCCTCTCCTACTGTCCACCCGTCCTCGCCGCGAGCCTCGCCGGCCGGGTCGTCGACCCGGCCGGGTCTCCGATCGCCGGGGCGATCGTGCGGACGACCTCCGGAAGCGCCCTCGTCGAAACGGGCATCAACGGTTCGTTCCGCCTCGCCGGACTGCCGGAGGGTCCCGTCCAGGTGACCGTCTCGGCGCCGGGACACCTCGAGCTGACGAGAACGCTCGACCCCTCTGCCGGACCGCTCGAGGTCGTCCTCGCCTCCTCCTCGATCCGCTCCGAGGTGACCGTCGTCGGGCAGCGCCTCGTCTCGTCGGTCGAGCAGGCCGAGAGGGTCGCCGGCTCGTACGACACCCTCTCGGCGGCCGACCTCGAGAGGGACCGCGTCTTCACGACGAACGAGGCCCTCCGGAAGATCCCCGGCATCCACACCCGCGACGAGGAGGGCTTCGCGCTCCGCCCGAACATCGGCATCCGCGGGCTGAACCCGACGCGCTCGACGAAGGTCCTCCTGCTGGAGGACGGCCTCCCCCTCGCCTACGCGCCCTACGGCGACAACGCCTCCTACTACCACCCGCCCATCGAGCGCTTCCGCTCCGTGGAGGTGCTGAAGGGCTCGTCGCAGATCGCCTACGGCCCCCAGACCCTCGGTGGCGTCGTGAACTACCTGACGGCCGCCCCGCCCGTCGACCCGTCGGCGTCCGCCACGTTGGCCGGCGGGAGCCGGTCCTACTTCAACGCCCACGCCTCCGCCGGCGGGTCCTTCGGCGCGACCGGGCTGCTCGTCGACTACGTCCGAAAGCAGGGCCACGGGGCGAGGGACAACACTCACTCCGCCGTCGACGACGTCAGCCTGAAAGCCGTCACGCCGTTCGGAGAGCGCCAGACGCTCACGGTGAAGGGCTCCTGGTACAAGGAGGAGTCGAACCTCACCTACTCCGGCCTCAGGCAGTCCGAGTGGGACGAGGACCCGCGCCAGAACCCGTTCCTCAACGACCGGACCGATTTCCGGAACCTCTCCGGCTCCCTCACGCACGACGTCGTCCTCTCCCCCGCCGCACGGGTCTCCACGGCGCTCTACGGCTCGAGCTTCTCGCGCGACTGGTGGCGCCAGTCGTCCAATTCGAGCCAGCGGCCGAACGACCGTAGCCCCGCCTGCGGCGGCATGGAGAACCTCTCGACGACCTGCGGCAACGAGGGCCGCCTCCGCGACTACACGACCTGGGGCGTCACGCCGCGGCTCACGCTCGACCACTCCTTCCTCGGCACCCGGAGCCAGCTCCACGCGGGGGTGCGGTGGCACCAGGAGAGGCAGGAGCGGATCCAGAAGAACGGCCCGCTCCCCGACTCGCGCGACGGCGTCGTCGTCGAGGACAACCGGCGCGACGCGAGGGCCTTCTCGGCCTTCGTCGACAACCGCTTCGTCCGCGGGAACTGGAGCGTCACGCCGGGCCTCAGGGTGGAGTCGATCTCGTACGACCGGACGAACCGCCTCGCCGCCTCCGGCGCCGGCGTCTCCGGGTCCAGCTCCCTCACGCAGGTCCTCCCCGGGCTCGGCGTCTCGTACACGCTCGGCAAGTCCACCACGGCGTTCGCCGGCCTTCACCGCGGCTTCGCCCCGCCGCGGGTCGAGGACGTCATCTCGAACTCGGGCGGCGTCGTCGAGCTCGACCCCGAGCTCTCCTGGAACGCCGAGCTCGGCCTGCGCACCGCGCCGGCCCCCGGCGTCTCCCTCCAGGCCACGCTCTTCCGGATGGACTACGAGAACCAGATCGTCCCGGCGAGCCTCGCGGGCGGCGTCGGCGCCTCGCTGACGAACGGCGGCGAGACCCTCCAGCAGGGCGTGGAGGGGAGCGTCCTCCTCGAGGCGGCGCCTCTTCTCAGGACGACGCACGACGCCTGGCTCCGGGCGGCCGTGACCTGGCTCCCGACGGCGGAGTTCCGCGGCACGCGGACGAGCGGCGTCCCGGGCTCCTCGAACGTCTCCATCACCGGCAACCGCCTGCCCTACGCGCCCGAGACGCTCCTCACCGCCTCCGCCGGCTACCGTCACCCCGCCGGGATCGGCGCCTCGCTCGAAGCGGTCTACACGGGAGAGCAGTACGGCGACGACCTGAACACCGTCGCCCCCTCGGCCGACGGCCAGCGCGGCCTCATCCCCTCCTATCTCCTCTGGAACGCGACGCTCGACCTCCAGGTCCCGAAGTGGAGGTCGACCTTCTTCGTCGCGGTGAAGAACCTGTTCGACGAGACGGCGATCGTCGACCGCTCCCGCGGCCTCCTTCCGACGATGCCCCGCCTCGTGCAGGCCGGCTTCAAGGTCAACCTGTGAGAAAACTCCCCGTCTTCACCGCAATCCTCTCCGCCGCGAGCCTTCCCGCCCTTCTCCTGTCGGTGGCGCCGGCCGCCGCGGCCCCGGGCGGAAAGGTCGTCGTCGCCCTCAAGCCCGACAAGTCCCCCGACGCCATGCGCGAGGAGAAGGCGCGGCTCGCCGAGTGGCTCGGCCGGCGCCTCGGGCGGCCCGTCGAGGTCGTCGTCCCGCTCTCCTCGGCCGTCATCCAGGAGGGGCTCGCCGGCGGCTCCGTCGACGTCGCCTGGCTCTCCTCGACCGACATGTGGATCGCCCGGAAGAAGGGCGCCGCGTCGATCCTCCTCGCCGGCGAGATCGACGGAAGGACCTCGTACGAGAGCTGGTGGGTCTGCCTGAAGGAGAAGCCCTACACCTCCGTCGCCGACCTCGCCGGCAAGCGCGTCGCGTTCGCGAGCCGCACGTCCACCTCCGGGTTCCTCGTTCCCGTCTCCGACCTCGTCGACCGCGGCGCGCTCGCCGCCGGGGCGGACCCCGAGTCCTTCTTCGGGAAGGGGAACGTCTTCTGGGGCACCGGCTACGTCTCGGGTGTCGAACGGGTCCTCTCCGGGCAGGCCGAGGCCGCCGCCGTGAGCTACTACGTCCTCGCGGAAGACAGGCACCTCTCGGCCGAGCAGCGAGCGCGCCTGCGGAAGCTCCAGGCGCAGGGCCCCGTGCCGACCCACGTCCTGGCCGTCCGCGCCGGCCTCCCCGCCGCCGAGCGCGAGGCGCTCCGGTCGGCGATCCTCTCGATGACCTCTCCCGACGAGGTCGCGCTTCGCGACCGGGTCTTCGGCTCGCCGCTTCGCGCCGTGGACGAGGACGCCCACCTCGCGCCCGTCGGCAAGGCGCTCCGGGCCGCGGGAAAGGAGTGACGCCCGTGGCGGCAGCGACGACCGCGTCGACCCTTCCGGGCCCGAGCCCTCGCCTCCGGCTCGTCGGGCGCGAGGCGGCCGAGCACCCCGTCGTCCTCGAGGCGGCGGGTCTCGCCCTCTGCCGGCGCGGCGCGCCCCTCTTCCGCTCGCTCCCCCTCTCCCTTCGCCGCGGGACGCTCACGGCCGTCGTGGGCCCCTCGGGGGCGGGCAAGTCGAGCCTCCTCGCCCTCCTCGCCGGCCTCCTCCCGGCCGACGCGGGGACGCTCCGGACGATCGACGGCCTGCGCCCACGCGTCGCCCTCGTCCCGCAGGACCTCCGGCTCGCCGCGCACGAGACCCTCCTGACGAACGTCCTCTGCGGGGCCCTCGGGCGTCACGCCTGGTGGCGCACCGTCTCCCTCCTCCCCGCAGAGGAGAAGGCCGCGGCCCGCGACCTCCTCGCGCGCCTCGGCGTCGCCGACCTCGCCTCCGCGCCCGCGGGCCGCGTCTCCGGCGGGCAGCAGCAGCGCGCCGCCGTGGCGCGCGCCCTCCTGCAGCGGCCCGACCTCCTCCTCGCCGACGAGCCGGTCTCGCAGCTCGACGCCAGGACCGGGGGCGACGTCCTCGCCGCGCTGCGCGACGCGGCCGACGCGGACCGCTGCGCGGTCGTCTGCGTCCTCCACGACGAGGAGGCGGCGTTCGAGGCGGCCGACTCCGTCCTTCGCCTCGACCCGTCGCTCCCCGACGGGTGGCGCCTCGAGGAGGGGCTCGCTTGAACGGCGCCGCCGTCCCGGTCGCGACCGGCGGACCCCGCGAGCCGCTCCTGCGCTGGAACGCGGTCAACGTCTCCCTCGCGGCGCTCCTCGCCGCGGCCGTCCTCTCCCGCGACGTCCTCTCGGGGGGCGACCGCGACCTCGAGGTGGGGCGCAGCCTCCTGCGCTTTCTCGGCGGCTTCCTCCCCCCCGACCTCTCGGTCCTTCGCGACACCGCCGGGGCGCTCGTCGAGACGCTCCAGATCGCCGTCTGGGCGACGCTCCTCTCCTCGCTCCTCTCTCTCCCCTTCGCCGCTGCCGGGGCGCCCCGGCTCTCGCCGCGCGGCTTCGCCTCCGTCTCGCGCCTCTTCCTCGGCGCGGTCCGGACGATCCCGAGCCTCGTCTGGGCGCTCCTCGCCGTCGCCGTCCTCGGGCCGACGCCCCTCGCCGGCGTCGCCGCGCTCACGTTCTACTCGCTCGGATACCTCGGCAAGTTCGCCGGCGACGACGCCGGCTCGCTCGACGTCTCGCGCGCGAGCCTCCTCCGGACGTCGGGCGCCAGCCGCTTCCAGAGCTTCCTCTACGGCGTCTGGCCCGAGGTCAAGCCCCTCGCCACGAGCCGCGTCCTCTGGATGCTCGAATACAACGTCCGCTCGGCCGCCATCATCGGGTACGTCGGCGCCGGCGGCATCGGCTCGCGCCTCCACGAGTACCAGGAGTTCGGGCAGTGGGACCGCTTCGCGACGGTCCTCCTCGTCCTCTTCGCCGTGGTGATGCTCCTCGACCTCTGGGGAGGGAAGCTCCGCGGCGCGCTCTCGGGGAACGCGCCGCCCGCCGGGGAGTGACGCGGCGGGCAGGGCGCGCGACGCGCCCCGCCCGCGCGAGCTTCAGGGCTCGATCTTCGTCCCGAGGACCTTCAGGAACGCCGCCAGCCAGGCCGGGTGGGCCGGCCACGCGGGGGCCGTGACGAGGTTGCCGTCCACGTGCGCCGCGTCGACCGGGATCGCCATGTACTTCCCCTCCGCGCGCGTCACGTCGGGCCCGCAGGCGGGGTAGGCGCTGCACTCGCGCCCGCCCAGGACGCCCGCCGCCGCGAGGAGCTGCGCGCCGTGGCAGATCGCGGCGATCGGCTTCCGCGCCGCTGCGAAGTGCCGGACGATCTCGATGACCCGCTCGTTCAGGCGGATGTACTCGGGCGCGCGGCCCCCGGGAACGAGGAGGGCGTCGTAGTCGGCCGGCTGCACGTCGTCGAACGAGGCGTTCAGGGCGAAGTTGTGGCCCGGCTTCTCGGAGTAGGTCTGGTCCCCCTCGAAGTCGTGGACGGCGGTCTTCACCTTCTCGCCCGCCTTCTTTCCGGGACAGACGGCGTGGACGGTGTGCCCCACCATCTGGAGCGCCTGGAACGGCACCATGACCTCGTAGTCCTCCACGAAGTCGCCGACGAGGAACAGGATCTTCTTCACGCTCATGGGTCCTCCGTGCGGTTCGGAACTGGTGGCGCCGATCCTATCGCCGCGACGGCGGGCACGACCGCGAGGGCGAAGGCGGGACCGCTCCCCGGTTCGCCGGCCTGCTCACCCCGCGCGACGGACGATCTCGAGCAGCCGCGCGCCGTAGCGCTCCAGCCTCGACGGGCCGATGCCGGAAATGGCGGCGAGGTCGGCTTCCGTCTTCGGCTTGCGTGCGGCGAGGTCGAGGAGGGTCAGGTCGGTCAGGATCCGGAAGGCCGGGACGCGGTGCTTCTTCGCCTCCTCGAGGCGGAAGCGGCGGAGCGCCTCGACGAGCCCCGGGAGGGCGCCCGGCGCCGAGGGTCCGGCGGATCTGCGCGGCGCGCGCCCGCCGCCCGCACCCTTCGCCGACGGCTTCGGCAGGGCGACCCGCTTCGCGGCCCCCGCCTTCGCGCGCGACTTCCGGGCCGCCGTCGGGGGCGGCACCGCGATGCGGGCGTCGATCGCCGCCCCCGGCCGGCTCCCGTCGCCCGTCAGCCAGGCGCGCCGGAACCTTATGACCCCCCCGTCCTTCTCGAACTCGTCGTCCTCGATGCGCGCGAGCCCCGCGCGGACGAGCCCCCCCAGGAGCTCCTCGAAGCCGCGCCGGTCGACCGCGGGAAACTGCCTGACGACCTCGGCGTGGAGCTGCCCCGTCGTCTGCCCGTCGCGCGAGCGGAGGAGCTCGAGCGTCCGGCGGAGGGCGGCCTCCTCCATCGGGCTCGCCCTGCGCGTGTCGGTCGCCGCGCCGTCTCCCGGCGCGCAGACGTCGCAGAGACCGCACGGCGCGCCGTCGTCCTCGCGGTCGCCGAAGTGGCGGACGAGCTGGAGCATCCGGCAGATCGGCCCCTCGGCAAACCGGCGCACGAGGAGGAGCTGGGTCCTGCGGTGCTCGCGCTGCTCCTCGTAGGCGCGCCTCCAGGTCTCCTGCCCGCGCGAAGCGTCTCCCTCCGGCGTCACGATCGCCCCGCCGAACGTCCAGAGCTTCTCGAGCGCCTTCTGGAAGACCTCGGGCTCGAGCGAGACCGCGGCCTCGAGGGCTTCGGCCGGAATCGGCTCCGGCTTCAGCGCCCGGAAGACCTCCTCCACGACCGGCGTCTCGGGATAGTCGCGGCCGAGGAAGAACTCGTGCGTCCGGATGTCGCCGTACGAGTGCAGGAGGATGGCGCGCGAGGGCAGGCCGTCGCGCCCCGCGCGCCCGATCTCCTGGTAGTACCCCTCGACGCTCCCCGGGAGCCCCGTGTGGAGGACGGTCCGCACGTTCGGCTTGTCGATCCCCATCCCGAACGCGATCGTCGCGACGATCACCTCGGCCCGCCCGTCGAGGAACCGCGCCTGCACCTCGTCCCGGTCGCGCGCCGTCATCCCCGCGTGGTAGGCCACGGCGTGGAGCGTCTTCTTCAGCTCGCTCGCGAGGGCCGTCGCCTCCTTGCGCGTCGGCGTGTAGACGATGGCGGGGCGCCGCGCCGGATCGGCGAGGACCTCCTTCACGAGCCCCTCGCGGCGGCTCGGCGGCGCCTCGGCCACCTCCACCGCGAGGTTCGTCCGGCGGAAGCCGTGGATGAACCGGCCGGCCCCCGTCAGGCCGAGCTGCGCGGTGACGTCGTCCTGCACGCGCGGCGTCGCCGTGGCCGTGAGCGCGATGACCGGGGCCGGGCGCAGGAGCGGGAGGCGCCCGCCGAGGAGGCGGTAGTCGGGCCGGAAATCGTGCCCCCAGTGGGAGATGCAGTGCGCCTCGTCCACCGCCACGAGCGCCGGCGTGCGCCTGGCGAGCATCTCGGGGAAGCCCGGCACCGAGAGCCGCTCGGGGGCGATGAAGAGAAAGTCGAGCTTGCCGGCGAGGTAGTCGAGGCAGACCTGCCGGGACGAGGCCCGGTCGCGCCCCGAGTGGATCCGCTCGGCCGCGAGCCCGAGCTCCTTCATCTTCGCGACCTGGTCCTCCATGAGGGCGATGAGCGGCGAGACGACGAGCGTCGTCCCGCCCCGCGCCAGCCCCGGCAGCTGGTAGCAGAGCGACTTCCCCGCCCCCGTCGGCATGACGAGGAGCGCGTCTCGCCCCTCCACCACCGCCCGGCACACCGCCTCCTGGAACGGCCGGAACGCGTCGTGCCCGAACACGCTCTTCAGCAGCCCGCCGAGCTCCCCCGCCGGCACCGGCCCGGGAGGCCGCCGGAAACCGGAACCGCCGGATCCGGCGCCACCGGATTCGGAAACCCCCGATATCGTGCCAGGCATGAACCCGTGTATTGCATCTGCAATACACGGGTTCATGCCTGGCACAGAACCGTGTGGCACAGAACCGTGCGGAACGCGCGCGGGCGCCGGAGGTCGGGGTTCCGGGGCTTGCGGCGCTGCTGCCGGGTGGCGGAAGGCCTCTCCGACGACCTCCCTCACGTACTCCTCGATTCCCTTCATGAACGTCTCGAGGCGGCCATCGCCCTTCTGCAGGCGGGCGAGCTCGGCTTCCCAGCGGCCGGTGAGGGCGGGGCTCTTCACCGACTCCGGGACGAGGCCGATGAGGCGGATCCCCTTCTCCGTCGCCGAGATGACCTTGCCGGTCCTCTCGGCGTACCCGCGCGTGAGGAGGGTCTCGAGGATCTCCGCGCGGGTCGCGGGAGTGCCGAGGCCGTGTTCCCGCATCGCGTCGGCAAGCTCTTTCTCGTCGAGGGCGCGTCCCGCCGTCTCCATCGCGGTGAGGAGCGTGGCGTCGGTGAAGCGCTTCGGCGGGCGGGTCTTCCGCTCGACGGCCGCGACGTCGACCACCCTCTTCTCCTGACCTTGCGCGAGGCCCGGAGGCAGCTCGGCCTCCTCGCCCTCGTCGTGCCTCTTCCTCGAGGGCGGCTCGGGCTCCACCGCCTTCCAACCCGCCTCGACGACCATCGTCCCCGTCGAGCGGAACCGGTCGGCGTCCAGGGCGGGCGCTGGCGCGGTCCCCCCCGCTCCCGCTCCCTTCGGCGCGACCTTCGTGACGACCGTCGTCGTCGCGGAGACGTGCTCGTCGTGCCAGGCGGCCAGGAGGCGCCGCACCACGAGGTCGTAGAGCCCCTTCTCTTCCCGGTCGAGCTCCCGCGGCGCCGTGGGAGTCGGGAGGATGGCGTGGTGGTCGCTCACCTTCGCGTCGTCGACGAAACGCGGGCCGAGCGGCCTCTCGCCCGTCCCCGGGGCGAAGAGGGGGGCGTACTCGGGCGGCAGCGCCTTTACGACCCGCGGCAGCGTCGCCGCGACGTCGTTCGAGAGGTGCCGGCTGTCGGTCCGCGGGTAGGTGATCGCCTTTCGTCCTTCGTAGAGCCGCTGCGCCACCTCGAGCGTCTTCTTCGCGCTCCAGCCGAGGAGGCGGTTCGCGTGGCGCTGCAGCTCGGTCAGGTCGAAGAGCGGTGGCGGCGGGACGCGACGCGTCTTCGCCTCCACCGACTCCACCGTCGCCGCGCCCTCTCTCGCCCGCGCCACGACCGCGGCCGCGTCCACGCCGTCCTTCGGGAGGCGCTTCCCGCCGTCCCCCCTCTTCTCGGGGTCGAACCACGTTCCCCTGTAGCGCCCGGTCTCCCCCTCGAACGTCGCGACGACCTCGAGGTACTCCTCGGCTACGAATGCGCGGATCGCCAGCTCCCGCTCCACCAGCATCGCGAGCGTGGGCGTCTGCACGCGCCCCACCGAGAGCTTCTCGTCGGTGGCGAGCGTGAAGGCGCGCGAGAAGTTCATCCCGACGAGCCAATCGGCCCGGCTCCGTCCGCGGGCCGCGTCGGCCAGCCGGTCGTACTCCCGGGCGGGCGTCAGCCTCGCGAACCCGTCGCGGATCGCCTCCGGCGTCATCGACGAGATCCAGAGCCGCTTCACGGGCTTCGTGCAGCCCGCCGTCTCGTACAGCTGCCGGAAGATCAGCTCCCCCTCGCGCCCCGCGTCCGTCGCGCAGACGACCTCGGTCACGCGCGGGTCGGCGAGGACCCTCCTCACCGCCGCGAACTGCTCCTTCACCCGCTCCTGGACGACGAGGGGCCAGCTCTCCGGGAGGATCGGGAGCTGGTCGCGCCGCCAGCTCTGCCACTCCGGGCGCATCTGCCCCGGCTCGGCGAGGGCGACGAGGTGCCCGATCGCCCACGTCACGACGTACCCCGACCCCGCGAGGCACCCCTCTCCCCGCTTCGTCGCTCCGAGGACCGCCGCGAGGTCCCGTGCCACCGACGGTTTCTCCGCGACCACCGCGATGACCCCGCCCGCGGGGTCCGCGGGGTCCGCGGGGCCCGTGGCACGCCCCGCGGGGTCAGGTCCCGAATCGTGTATTTCGCCGGCTTGCGCCTTTCTCGCGGCCATCCGCGGAGTCTACCGGCCCGCGGGAACCCGCCCGTATCGCCTGGAGGTCGGGCGGTCGTCCGACGCGGCGACAAATGCGACACTTGACAATCGAGACAGTCGCTGTCACATTTCTGGCGTGAGCGACGGGAAGGAGCTGGGAATCGAGGAGCTGGCGGGGCTGGGCGGCGTCACGCGACGCACCGTCCGGTACTACGTCCAGGAAGGGCTTCTCCCCGCTCCCCGGGGCGTCGGCCGAGGGCGCCACTACGGTCCGGAGCACCTCGAACGCCTCCTCGCCGTCAAGGCGATGCAGGAGCGCGGCGAGAGCCTGGAGTCGATCCGCTCCGCCCTCGCCGGGAGACCGCGGAAGGCCGGCGCCCCGACACCCCCCCACGTCCCCAGGGAAACCGTGACCCGCGTCGTGCTGGGTCCCGGCCTCGAGCTGCTCGTCTCGGGTGGGCGGCGCCTGCCGTCTCCCGGCGCGCTCTCCGAACTCGTCGCCTGGTGCGCCGAGCGCTTCCGGAAGGAGGAGGAATGAGACAGTCCCTGCCCCGCCCCGTGGACGAGGCCCCTCGCGCGGGTCTCGTCGCCGGCGGCCACGCCGTCCCCCTGCTCGGCGTCGCGGTTGAGGCCGAGCTGAAGGGATTCGCGGCCCGCGTCACCCTCTCCCAGCGGTACCGCAACGACGGCGAAAGGCCTCTCGAGGCTATCTACGTCTTTCCGCTCGACGAGGGGGCCGCGGTCTGCGGCTTCGAGGCCGTCGTCGACGGGAGCGTCGTCAGGGGGAAGGTGATGGAGCGAGAGAAGGCCTTCGAGGCCTACGACGACGCGATCTCGGCGGGCCACGGCGCCTTCCTCCTCGACGAGGAGCGCCCCGACGTCTTCACCGCGAGCATCGGCAACCTTCCGCCCGGCAAGGAGGTCGTCGTCCGGCTCACCACGGTCTCCGAGCTCCCCTACGAGGGGGATGCCCTCCGCTTCACTCTCCCGACGACCGTCTCGCCCCGCTACGCCCCGGCCCAGGACCGGCAGGGCGTCGGCCGCACGCCCGCCGAGGCCCTCAACCCGCCCGTCGCCGGGGAGGTCCCCTACGGGCTCTCGCTCCGCGTCTCCCTCGACATGCCGTCGGCGATCCGCGGCGTCGAATCCCCCTCTCACCCGCTGTCCGTGGCCCTCGACGGGACGAGGGGCACCGTGGCTCTCGGCACGGCCGAGACCGCCCTCGACCGCGACTTCGTTCTCGTCGTCCGCCTCGCCGAGCCGCACGCGCCGTTCGTACGCGTCGAGAGAACCGCCGAGGGGGCGCTCGTCGCGATGCTCGCCTTCGCCCCGCGTTTCGTTGACGAGGACGCCCTCCCCGAGGCTCCGAAAGGCGAGTTCGTCTTCCTCGTCGACCGGTCCGGCTCGATGGGCGGCTCCTCGATCGCCGAGGCCCGCAACGCCCTCCAGCTCTGCCTGCGCAGCCTCCCCGCCGGCGCCCGCTTCAACGTCGTCGGCTTCGGCTCGACGCACGACTCGCTCTTCCCCGTGAGCCGCCCCTACGACGACGCGAGCCTCGTGGAGGCGAGCGCGCACCTGAAGGAGATGGAGGCCGACCTCGGCGGGACCGAGATCCTCGGGCCGCTCCGCGCCATCCTCTCCGCACCCGTCGAAGGGGGCGGCCTCCGCCAGCTCTTCCTCCTCACCGACGGCCAGGTCTCGAACACCGACGCGGTCCTCGAGACCGTCGGCGCCCACTCGGCGACGACCCGCGTCTTCACTTTCGGCATCGGGGCCGGCGCGAGCCAGCACCTCGTGAAGGGGATGGCCCGCGCCGGACGCGGAGCGGCCGAGATGATCGCGCCCGGAGAGCGCGTCGAGCCCAAGGTCCTCCGCCAGCTCGCCCGCGCCCTCTCGCCCGCTCTCGAGGACGTCCGCATCGACTGGCGCGGCGCGAAGGTTCGCCAGGCGCCTCACGAGGTGCCGCCCGTCTTCGACGGCGGAATGCTCCTCGTCTACGGTTTCCTCGACGGGGCGGCCCCGGCCGAGGTCGTCCTCCGCGCGAAGGGCCCCCGCGGCGAAGTGGCCTTCCCGGTCCGCCTCGACGCCGGGGAGGCCCCGGAGGGGACGTTCCTCGCCACGCTCGCCGCGCGCACCCTCATCCGCGACCTCGAGGAAGGGTCGAGCCCGCTCCACGCCCGCCGCGGCTCGCGGCAGGAGCGCGGCGCCCCCCGCGACCGGGTGAAGGAGGAGATCGTCCGCCTCGGCGAGACCTGGGGCCTCGCCTCGCGCGAGACCTCCTGGGTCGCCGTCGAGGAGCGCACCGACCCCGTGACGGGCGAGATGGAGCTGAAGAAGGTCCCCGTCGCCCTCACGAGCGGCTGGGGTGGTCTTCGCGAGGACTTCTCCCGCTACCTCTGCGCCCCCTCCACTTCCGCGTCCTTCCCGGTCGGCGCCCCCCGGAAGGCGGCCCGTTCCGTAGCAGGGGCGATGGCCTCTGCGGCGCTGCCTCCGAAGCCGCGCTTCGGCCCCCGGTGCGACGACCGGGAGGACTCCTTCTCTTTCGAGGCCCCGAGCATGCTGAGGAGGGCGCGAGACCTCCCCTCCTCGGAGCCCCCCGCCCGCCCCCTCGACCTCCTCGTCGCCCTCCAGAAGGCCGACGGCTCCTGGGAGCTCGACGAGGCGCTCGCCGCCGCCCTCGGCGTGCCGCTCCCGGCCTTCGAGACGGCGCTCCCGAGGCTCTCCGGCAAGCGCCGCCACATTCGCCGCGCCGCGGCGACCGCCTGCGCCCTCCACTGGCTGGAGACCGAAGCCCCCGGCGCCGAGGACGAGTGGCGGCTCCTCGCCCGCAAGGCCCGAGCCTGGCTCGACGCCTCCGGCGTCCTCCCCGCCCGCGACGGCACCTGGCGTCCGTTCTGCGTCGCGCTCCTCGCCAGCGCCTGACGGAGTCCGGCACGACTCCGTGTCGCACGATTTCCGTGCCAGGCGTGAAATCGTGTATTGTTGTAAACAATACACGATTTCACGCCTGGCACCAAGACCGGGGCACCAAGGCCGGGGCGCCCGACGCCGGGCGACGCCCTCGGTCTACGCCCGCTCCACCGACACGCGGCTCCGGCCTCCCCCCTCGGGCGTCACGGCCACGCGAACGCCGATCCGCTCGGAGAGCCCGGGGACGTGCGAGATGACGCCGACCCGCCGGCCTCCGGCCTGGAGCGCCTCGAGGACGGCGAGCGCCGTGTCGAGGGTCTGGGGGTCCAGCGCGCCGAAGCCCTCGTCGACGAAGAGCGACTCCACCCGGGTCCTTCGCGTGGCGAGCGAGGAGAGCCCGAGCGCGAGCGCGAGCGAGACGAGGAACGTCTCGCCCCCCGACAGGCTGTGGACGCTCCTCGCCTCGTCTCCCATGTCCTGGTCGACGACCATCAGGTCCATGTCGGCCTTCGGGACCCGCTCGAGCCGGTAGCGCCTCGCCAGCTCGGCCAGGTGCGCGTTCGCGTGGGCGACGAGGGCGTCGAGCGTCAGCCCCTGCGCGAACTTCCGGAACGACGCCCCCTCGCTGTGGCCGATAACCGCGCCCAGCTCTCCCCACACCTTCGCCTCGCGCCGGGCCGCCTCGAGCTTTTCGCCGTGCTCAGCCTTCCGCCGGCGCGCCTCGTCGTCCTGCCTGAGGCGCACCTGCGCCTCGGTGACCCTGGCCTGCGCCGCCGCCTCGTCGCTCTTCGCCCCCGTCCGCGCCGCTTCGAGAGCCGCTTCGTCCGCGAGGCCGGCCGCGGCGAGCGAGCGGGCGAGCGCCTCCGCGGCCTCCCGCTCGGCCTCGACGGCCTCGGCCCGCCTCTTCCCGGCTTCGCCCGCTCTCTCCTCGGCCCGGGCCACGGCGAGCTGCGCCTCGTCCCACGCCTTTCGCGCGGCCTCGGCGGCTCCCGCCGCTTCCGCGTCGAGACGCTTCTCTTCTCTCTCGACCTCGGCCACGGCGCGGCCGCCGAGAACCGCCGCCCGCTGCGCGGCGAGCTTCCCGTGCGCGGCCGCGGTCTGCGCCGCCTGCTCCGCGGCCCGCGCGGCCTCGCTCCGGGCGGCACTCGCCCTCGCGGCCGCCTCGGCCGCCGCCGCGTCGAGGCCCGCCTGGACCCCGCGCCCCTCCGCGAGACGCGCCTCCTCCGCCCGGTACGCGTCCGCCTCGGCGGCGAGGGCCGCGGCGACGGCCCGCGGGGCCGTCGCGGCGCGCTCCCGCAGCTCGTCGCGGCCGCGCAGCACCTCGTCGAGACGCTCCCGCTCGGCGGCCTCGGCCCGAGCCACGGCGTCGAGGTGGCGCCCCGCCTCGCCGGCGAGCGAGGCGGCCGACGCCGCCGCGGCCTCGTGCGTCCGTCGCTCCCCCTCGAGGCGGTCCTTCTCCGCTCCGAGTGCGGCCAGCTCCTCGCGCAGCGCCTTCTCGCGCTCCAGCTCTTCGAGCCTCTCCCCGCGGCCCTCGCGCCCCGCGCCCCGCGCCGGCGCGCCGCCCGCCCACGGGTGCTCCGTCGCGCCGCAGAGCGGGCACGGCTCCCCCTCGACGAGCGCCGCCCGGCGCGTCTCCAGCGCGAACGCCTCGAGGCAGGCCGCGGCGACCTTCTCGTGCTCCGCCCTGCGCTCGTCGAGGAGCGACGCGACCCGGCCGATGCTCGCCGTGGCCGTCTCCGCCCCTGTCCGAGCCTTCGCTTCGTCCCCTTTCGCTCTCGCGAGCGTCCCGGTCCATTCCGCCCTCTCGCCGGCGAGGCGCTCGAGCTCCTCGAGGCTGCGCGTCCAGAGGTCCCGTCTCTCGACGAGCGGCTTCGCTCCTCCCAGCTCCGCGAGGCGCCGCTCCGACGCCTCGACCGCCGCACGGTTCCCTTCGGCGCGCGCCTTCGCGCCGTCTGCGGCCTTCGTCTCCCGGGCGGCGCGCTCCGTCGCTCCGCTCTCCGTCGCTCGCGCGGCCTCCACGCCGCTCCAGGCCGCCGCGAGCGCACCGTCCAGCTCCCGCGCCTTTGCCACGTCGGGCGCCAGGGCCGTGCCCGCGGCCTTTCTCGCCGAGAGGGCTTCTCCCTTCGCGGCCTTCTCGCCCTCGGCGACGCTCCGCCGCGCCCGCGCTTCCGCCTCGGCCCGCCGCCCGTCGGCCTCGTTCTTCGCCCACAGCGCCGCGCTCCGCGCCAGCTCGCCCTTCGCCGTCGCGGCTCTCGCGAGCGCCTCGAGCCCCGCGGCGCGCTCGCGCGCGATCGCGGCCGCCGCGCCGGCCTTCCCGAGCTCCCCTTCCGCGGCCTCCCGCTCTTCCCCGGACAGGACGGTCACCCCCGCGAGGGCAGCCTCCGCGACTTTCACCGCCTCTGCGGTCGCGCGCCTCCTCTCGTGGGCGGCGATCGAGACGCGGCTGTAGATCTCCGTCCCGGTCATCCGCTCGAGAAGCGCGGCCCTCTCGTTCGCGTCGGCCTTCAGGAACCTCGCGAACTCTCCCTGGGCGAGGAGCACCGACTGCCGGAACTGCTCGAAGCTGAGGCCGACCTTCCCCTCGATCTCCCTCAGCGTCTCGGTCTTCTTTCCCTGGAACGGCTCGCTCGTGGCGAGGTCGACGAGCGCGACCGCCTGCTCCTGCAGGCGCCCCTTCGTCTTTCCCCGCGCCCGGCGCACGCTCCAGGTCGCGCGCCACTCCCGGCCGTCGCGCCCCACGAACTCCACCTCGGCCCTCGCCTCTGCCGCGCCCCGCCTGAGGAGCGACCTCACGTCGGACGAGCGGACCTTCTCCTCGTCCCCCTCTCCCTCAGGGCCGATGAGGACGCCGCCCCGGTCGTCGAGGCGCGGCGTGCGGTCGTAGAGCGCGAGGCAGAGGGCGTCGAGGAGCGTGCTCTTGCCCGCCCCCGTCGGCCCGGTGATCGCGAAGAGCCCCCCTTCCGCCAGCGCCCCCGCGCGGAAGTCGAGGTCGAAGTCCCCCGCGAGGCTCGCGAGGTTCCGGCCGCGGATCGCGAGGATCCTCACTGGCCCTCCTCCTCCCTTTCGGCCGCCTCGACCAGCTCGCCGAACGCGGCGAGGTGCTCGGCCCCCGGCTCGCCGCCGTGCTCCCTCTCCCACTTCCTGCGGAAGACATCCTCCGGCCCGAGGTGCGTCAGGTCGGCGTGCGCGCCGCCGGAGAGCGCCGCGCCCGTTCCCGCGCCGGTCGCCGTGATCTTCACGAGCCGCGCGTCTCTCCCTTCGAGCGCCTCCTCCACCGTGGGTCGCAGCGACGGCTCGGGCTTCTCGAGAAGGACGCGCACCTCGAGGTAGGGCCTCAGGTCGGGCCCCTCGCCCGCGTCCTTCGCCCCCGGCAGCCCGCGCAGCAGCCCGAGCACCTCCTCGAGCGGGCCCGGCCCCGCTTCCGGCAGCCGGAGGATCTCGATCCGCCTCGGCACCCGGACCGCCTTCACGCCCGCGAGACGGCCGTCCTCGAGGTCGACGACGAGCACCTGGTGCGGGTAGTGCTCCTCGTCGAGCGCGAGCGGGATCACCGAACCCGGGTACCTCACGCCCTCCCGCCCCGCCACCTTCTGCGGCCGGTGCAGGTGCCCGAGGGCGGCGTAGGTCACGTCGTCGGGGAAGACGTCGTGGGGAATGGCGTTCAGGTTCCCGCCCAGGATCCTCCGCTCCGACCCTTCGCTCGTCGTCGCGCCGCTCATGAAGAGGTGGCCCGTCGCCACCAGCGCCTCCCCTGCGCCCCTCCTTTCGCGAGCGCAGGCGAGCACCTCGTCGTACACGGCGCGAACCCCTTCGACGAGGCGGTCGCCCCCCTCTTCCCCGAAGCCCCCCGCGTCGACGACCCGCAGGTAGGGGACAGCCGCGACCCACGCCGCGACCTGTCCGTCGCGTCCCCGGAGGGGCACGACGAGGGACTCCGCGTCCACGCGCCCGCCCTGCTTCGGAAGGAGCCCCACCACCTTCACCCCGAGCGCTTCGACGACGGGCGCCGGGGCCTCGAGTCGGGCGGGCGAGTCGTGGTTCCCCGCGACGACGATCGTCTGGAGCCCCGGCACGCGCCCCTTCGCCTTCGCCAGGAACCCGTACCACGCCGCCTGGGCGGCGGCCGAGGGGTTCGCGGTGTCGAAGACGTCGCCGCAGACGAGGAGCGCGTCGGCCTCCTCCTCCTCGACCCGGTCCACGAGCCACTCGAGAAAGGCGCGGTGCTCCTCCTCCCGCGGGAGGTCGACGAGGGTCTGCCCCAGGTGCCAGTCGGACGTGTGGACGAGGCGGATGCGGCGAGCGCTCACGCCCGGGATTGTCGCGGATGGGGTCGGACAGATGACGCCCGACCGCGGACACCAAGTGTCCCCCTCGCGGCCGCATCCTCCGGGTGGAGGAACAGCCGATGAGGAAGGGGCCCCCGCGCCATGCCTGACTCCCCCGCCGATCTCTCCCTCCTCCTTCCCGCCGCCGGCGGCAGGCTGGCCCGCCGGCTCCGGGTCCTCGGCATCGACCTCGGGACGACCAACTCCACCGTCGCCGCGGCCGTCGTCGGGGCGCCGGGCGGCGGGCCGTCGCTCGAGACGGTCGAGGTGACGCAGGAGACGCCCGAGGGCGAGTACGTCCACGTCCTCGTGCCGTCGGTCGTCGCGCTGCACGGCGGGAAGACCTGGGTCGGCGAGGGGGCCAAACGCCTCCGCGCGCGCGCCTCCGGGCTGGGGCTCGAGCAGAACCGCGACCTCTTCTGGGACTGCAAGAACGACATCGGCGTGAGGCGCACCTACCACCGCGCCCCCGAGGGGCTGCGCAACGCCTCCGAGGTCGGCGCGAACGTCCTTCGCTTCCTCGCCTCCGCCGCCGCGAAGGCGGTCGCCACCGGCGGCATCGCCCCCGTCCCCGACCGGGTCGTCGTCACCGTCCCGGCCTCCTTCCAGGCGGCGCAGCGGGCCGACACCCTCGCCGCCGCGCGCGGCGCCGGGCTGCCGGTGGGGGACGGCGACCTCCTCGACGAGCCGCTCGCCGCCTTTCTCGACCACGCGGCCCGCAACGGCCTCTCCTCCCTCGGCGAGCCGGGAGAGACGAAACACCTCCTCGTCTTCGACTTCGGCGGCGGCACCTGCGACACCGCCGTCTTCCGCGTCACCGTCCCGCGCCCCGGCGAGCCGCTGTGCGCCGCGAGCCTCGCCGTCTCGCGCTATCACCGGCTCGGCGGGGGCGACGTGGACGCCGCCCTCGTTCACCAGGTCCTCGTCCCGCGCCTCCTCTACGAGAACGGCCTCGGCCCCTTCGACCTCGACTTCGAGGAGAAGTCGAAGACGGTCGTCCCGGCCCTCCTGGGCCTCGCCGAGTCGCTGAAGATCGGGCTCTGCAACGAGATCCGCCGGCTCCGCGGCCTCGGCCGGTGGGAGGACGCCGACCGGAATCTCGTCGCGAAGAGCCAGCCGGGAACCCACGCCTGCCGCCTCTCCGACGGCCGCCGGCTCACGCTCTCGTCTCCCACGCTCACCGCCCGCGAGCTCGAGTGGGTCCTGCAGCCCTTCCTCGACGAGGAACTGCTCTACCCGAAAGGGGACGAGTACCGGACGACCTGCTCGATCTTCGCCCCCATCGAGGACGCCCTCGAGAGGGCGGGCCTCTCCGCGGACGACGTCGACGCCTGCCTCCTCGTCGGCGGCAGCAGTCTCGTGCCGCAGGTGGCCGACGCCGTCGCGCGCCGCTTCCCCCGCGCCCGCGTCCTCCACGAGACGACGCCTGACACCGCCCAGGCCGCCGTCGCGCGCGGCGCCGCGCTCCACGCCGTCTCCCTCGCCCTCGCCGGCCGGGGCGTCGTCCAGCCGGTCACGGGGAGCACGATCTCCATCCGCACCACCTCGGGGCTCGTCGAGCTCGTCGCGCGCGGCACCCCCCTCCCCTTCCCGCCGCGGGGCGACTGGGCGAGCTGCACCGACCTCTCCGTCCCCGAGACGCTGGCCGACGAGCCGCTCCCGCTCCGTGTCGAGCTGCGCGACGGCGCCGACCACGCCCTCATGGACGCCCTCTGCCTCTTCCCGCCCCCGGTGCGCCGCGGCGAGCCGCTGAGGCTGCGCTACCGCGTGGACGAGAACCAGGTCCTCCACCTGCGCGTCGCCGTCGCCGGGCGCCCCGGGCACGGAGAGCACGAGCTGACTCGCGAGAACCCCCTCTCGAATGTCGTCAACCCCCAGCCCAAGCGCGAGCGCCTCCTCGAGATCGAGGAGGGCCTCCGGACGGGGACCGTCACCGGGAAGAAGGCCATCGAGGCCACCGAGGAGGCCGCGCGTCTCTACGCCGACCTCGGGCAGCGCGAGAAGGCGCTGTCGGTCTTTCGCCGCCTCCTCCGCGCGCGCGGAAGGCCCGACGCCGCGATCCTCGTGAGGATGGGCCTCCTCGCCGGAGAGTTGGGTGACTTCGAGAAGGAGGCGATGTACTTCCGCGAGTGCGCCTCGGCCGACCTCTCCTGGGGCGGCGCGCTCTTCAACCTCGCCCTCTCCGAACGGCGGAGAGGGCTCTGGGCCGAGGCCTTCTCCTCCGTGAACCTCGCGATCGGGCGCGAGGCCGAGCCGGCCTACCTCGTCCTCAGGGCCCTCGTGAACGAGGCCCTCGGCGACGCCGCCGCCCGCGAGGCCGACCTCGCGAGGGCGCTCGGCTCGTTCGGCCCCGTCTCCGCGCAGGACGACTTCTCGCTCGGGTGGCTCGTCACGGCCTGCCGGATGTCCGGCGACGCCGCCCGGCTCCACGCCGCCGAGGCCGAGCTGCGCGACCGCCACCGCGCCAGGCCCGGCCAGGGCTCCTCCGAAGGCCTCCTCCCCGACCTCGCGCCGGCCCTCGCGATGGCGAACTGAGATGCCCGGCTGGCTCGTCCCCCGCCCCGACCTCACGAACGAGCAGGTCCGCGCGGTGGAGATGCCGGCCGGCCGCCACCGCGTCCTCTCCGGCGGCCCCGGATCGGGCAAGACGCTCGTCCTCCTCCACCGCGTCCGGCACCTCGCCGACTCGCTCCGCGTCGCCGACGGCCGCTTCCTCGTCCTCGTCTACACGAACGCCCTCACCGCCTTCCTGCGCGCCGCGCTCGCCGACCTCGGCATCCCGGAGACGGCCGTGCGAACGTACGACGACTGGTGCGCCGGGCACTACGAGCGATTCGTCTCGCCCCGCCGCCCCTTCCGTTCCTCCCGCGAGACGCCCGACTTCGCCGCCATCCGCCGCGCCGTCCTCTCCGAGGTCCGCGCCCACGAGGCCCGCGCGCCCCTCTACGACTTCGTCCTCGTCGACGAGGGGCAGGACCTCGACGCCGGCGCCTTCGAGGTCCTCTCCCGCGTCGCGCGCCACGTCACCGTCGCCCTCGACCCGCGCCAGAAGATCTACGACGGCGGCGCGCGGGAGGCCGAGATCCTCGCGGCCCTCGGCCTCTCCTCCCGCTCCGTCCACCTCCTCGAGACGTGGCGCTGCTCTCCCTTCGTCTCGCGGCTCGGCGCGCGCTTCCTCCCCGCCGACGCGGACCGCGACGCGTTCCTCGCGCAGGTGCGCACGGTCGGCGAGCGCGAGAAGCCGCTTCTCTACGTCTCCCGCGACGCCGACGACGAGGCCGCCCGCCTCGCCGAGGTCGCGCGCGCGAGGCTCCTCCGCAGCGAACGGCTCGCCGTCCTCCTCCCGAACCGCCGCCTCGTCGCCCGCTTCGCCGAGGGCCTCTCCTCGCTCGGCATCCCCGTCGAGGTCCCGCACCGCCACGGCGAGGAAGACGGCCCGTTCCCCCCGCTCGACTTCGCCTCCGACCTCGTCAAAGTCATGCCCTTCCACAGCGCCAAGGGGCTCACCTTCGACTCGGTCCTCCTTCCCCGGCTCGCCCCCTCCGACTTCTTCGCGCGCGGCGGCGACGCCCTCCGCCGGCTCCTCTTCGTCGGCGTCACGCGGGCCACCTCCTGGGTCTACCTCGGCGTCCGCGACGGCCACGAGCCCCCGCTCCTCGCCGAGGCCGGCCTCCTCTCCGGCGCCCCCGAGGTCGTCGTCCAGACCTGGGAGACCCGCCCGCCCGCCGCCTCCCCCGTCCCCGCCGCCTCCGGCGCCACGTTCCCCGGCGCCAGAACGACCGACGCCGCCCCGCCCGACCTCACCGCCTGGCTCTGACACCCCCGGATCCCGTGCCAGGCATGAAGTCGTGTATTGTTTTCAACAATACACGACTTCATGCCTGGCACCCGTTCCGGCGGCAACCGTTCCGGGCACTTCCGAGGCCCGGCCGCTCCGTCAGAGCGGCATGTCCATCCAGCCTCCGTTCGCCAGGTGGCGGGCGGCGGTCTCGGCGGGCTCGGGGGCGGCGAAGTAGTAGCCCTGGGCGAGGTCGCACTTCATCTCGCGCAGGAGCCGCGCGCTCTCGCGGTCCTCGATCCCTTCCGCCACGACGCCGAGGTCGAGGCTGTGGGCGAGCTGCACCGTCGACTGGACGATGGCGAGGCTCCGCCCGCCTGAGGCCATGTCGGCGATGAAGGAGCGGTCGATCTTCAGGACGTCCACCGGCAGGCGCTTCAGGTAGGAGAGCGACGAGTACCCGGTGCCGAAGTCGTCGATGGCGAGCCGCGCCCCCGACTCCGTGATGCGCGCCAGCGCCCTCAGCGCCAGCTCCGGGTCGGCCATGATCGCCGTCTCGGTCAGCTCGAACTCCACGACGCCCGGGTTCACGCCCACGTCGTGCACGATTCCCGCGAGCTCGTCGGGGCAGCTCCGGTCGAGGAGGTCGCGCATCGAGAGGTTGATCGCCATCGTCAGCCGCGGCAGCGGGCCGCTCCAGCGCGCCAGCTGCTGGAGAGCGTTCCTCACGACCCAGCAGGTCAGGGGGTGCATCAGGTCGGTGGCCTCGGCGAACGGCACGAACTGCGCCGACGAGAGGAGCCCCAGACGCGGGTGGCGCCACCTCACGAGCGCCTCGAACCCCTCGACGAAGCCGTATTGCAGCGCCACCTTCGGCTGGAAGTGGAGGGCGAGCTCTCCCTCGCGGATCGCCCTCCCCAGCTCGGACAGCATCGCGAGCCGCTCGGGCGTGTGCTCGTCGAGCTCGCGCGCGTAGGCGACCACCACCCCCGGCGTTCTCTTGGCCCGGTGGAGCGCCACGTCCGCGCAGCGCAGAAGCTCGTGGCTGTCGCGCCCCTGCCCGGGGAACAGCGCGAGGCCGGCGCTCGCGCCGATCTCGATTCCCATGCTGGCCACCTTCAGCGGCTGCGCCAGGCAGCCGAGAAGGCGCCGCGCCACGGCTTCGCACTCGGCGAGGCTCCCGGCGCCCGGCACGACGACGGCGAACTCGTCGCCCCCGAGACGGAAGACGTCGTCCCGCCCGCCCCCGCTCGCGTCCACGAGCCGCGCGGCCACGTGAACGAGGAGCTCGTCTCCCACGTTGTGGCCGAGCGTGTCGTTGATCTCGCGGAAGCGGTCGAGGTCGAGGAGGACTAGGCCCGCGCACGCCCGCCCGCCGCCCGTCTCCGCCAGGCGCGCGATGCGCCTGTGGAGCTCGGTCCGGTTCGGGAGGCCGGTGAGGAGGTCGTGGGAGGCGCGGTGCTCGAGGTCGGCCACGAGGCGGGCGTTGGCGAGCGCGAGGGAGACGGCACGGGCGATTCCCTGGAAGGTGTCGGTCTCGACGGGGGTCACGTCGCGGCCGTCCTGGAAGATGAGGTTCACGGTGCCGAGCGGCGCGCCGTCGTGGGAGAGCGGGATGCAGAGGCCGCTCGAGAGCCCCCTCCCCGACATGGCCGACGCCACCGCGTGGACCGCCGTGCCCCTCCGGAGCACCTCGCCCAGCGAGACGATCCGCCCCTCGCGCACCGCCGTCCCGCTCGCGCTTCCCTCGAGGGGCAGCACCGCGCCGAGCGCCAGCTCCTCTTCCGTGAAGCCGCGCCCCGCCACGAGCCTGAGGAGACCGGCTTCCGCGTCGAGGGCGTAGAACGCGACGTGGGGCGCCTGGCTGTGACCGACGAGGACGTCCAGCGTCTCCGCCGCGATCGCCTTCACGTCGAGCCTCCGCAGCAGGCGTTGGCTCAGGTCGTTCACCAGCTGCAGCGCCTCGTTGCGCGCTTCGAGGTCGGCCTTCGCGGCGATCAGGTCTCCGAGGAGCCCGCCCACGGGCGTCGCGTCGGCGAGGTAGCCGACCTTTTTCCCGTCGTCGCTGGTGGGCCTGCTCATCGAGCCCTCCCCCCCGCGAGCCGGAGAAACCGGCCTCGCGCACTCACGACCACCCGGACCGCCCTGCCGCTCTGCTGGCGAGATCATATCCCCGGGGTTCGACGAGGCACGGGGGTCACGGAGGGGGTCACACGGTGGGTGTCAGGTCCGTTCTCCGAGAACGCGGAGAACGGACCTGACCCCCACCGCCACTTCAGAGGGCGGGGATGAGTCCGGAGACGATGGCCGCCAGCGTCGCGGCGCTCACGAGGAGCCAGAGGACCGCTCCCTGGGCGAGGGGGCGCACGCCCACGCGGCGCAGGACCTCCCTCGTCAGGCCCGTTCCGATCAGGAAGAGGGTCAGGACGAGGCCCTGGCGCGCGACCGCGACCAGGAAGTCCCAGAGCGGCAGGAGCGAAGGCAGGAGGGTCCGGAGCGCCGCGGCGGCGACGAAGCCGAGGACGAAGAGCGGGAACCTCGGCTTCTCGCCCGAGCGGACGAGAAGGGCGACCCCGAGAACGCACGGCATGATCCAGAGGGCCCGCGTCAGCTTCACCGTGGTCGCCACCGCGAGCGCTTCCGCCCCGAACTGCGACGCCGCGCCGACGACGCTGCTCGTGTCGTGGATCGCCAGCGCCGCCCAGAGGCCGAACCGTTCCGGGTCGAGGTGGAGCGCGTGGCCGACGGCCGGAAAGAGGAGGAGCGCGGCCGCGTTCAGCGTGAAGACGGTCGCCAGCGAAACCGCGATCTCGTCGCTCTTCGCCTTCACGACGGGCGCCATCGCAGCGATCGCGCTCCCGCCGCAGATCGCGGTGCCGAACGAGATCAGCGTCGAGAGGGGCCCGGAGGTCCCGGCGACGCGGCCGAGGAGCGCGCCCGCCGCCAGCGTGAGGGCGATGCCCACCACCGTGTAGACCGCCGAACGCCCCCCCACCCGCGCCACCGTCCCGAGGCTCAGGCCGAAGCCCAGCCCGACCACCGACGCCTGCAGGAGCGCCTTGCTCCAGACCGCCGTCCTCGCCGGGGCGGGGTTCCCGAGCGCGAGGCTGAAGGCGATGCCGGCCGCGAGCGCCACCGCCGGCGAGACCCACGGGAGGAGGCTCGCCCCCGCAAGGCCGAAGAAGAGCGCGGCGCGGCTGCGGTCCGACAAGGCGGGCATTATCGGGTCCTCGGCCCCTGCCCCGCCCGGTGAAGAACCACCATCGTCTCGTCGTCGGCCGCGTGAGAGCCGGCCTCGAAGGCGGTGACGCCCCCGGGAATACCCGTGCCGTCAGGCCCGTTCCCGTGCCGAGCCCGAACCATGAGCGAATCCGACCTCCAACGCCTGCTCGCCCAACCCGCCGTCCGGCAGTGGCGCCTCGCCGGGGCCCGCTGGGTCGAGTCCACCCGCGTCCAGTCCGTCATCGTCTCCCTCATCCTCCTCAACGCCGTCGTCCTCGGCCTCGAAACCGACGCGGGCCTCCTCGCCCGCTTCGGCTTCTGGCTCGAGCTCGTCGACGGCCTCTGCCTCTTCGCGTTCGTCGTCGAGCTGGGCGTGAAGCTGGCCGTCTACCGCTCCCTCTTCTGGAAGAGCGGCTGGAACTGGTTCGACGCCTTCGTCGTCGGGGTGGCCCTCGTGCCCGGCGCCGGCGCCTGGGCCGTCCTCCGCTCGCTCCGCGTCCTCAGGGTCATGCGGCTCCTCACCGTGATGCCCCAGCTGCGCAAGGTCGTCGCGGCCTTCCTGCACGCGATCCCCGGCCTCTCCGGCGTCATGGCGGTCATGGCCGTCTTCATCTACACCGCCGGCGTCCTCGCCACCATGCTCTTCGGCGGCACCCACCCACAGTGGTTCGGCTCCCTCGGGAAGAGCCTCTACTCGCTCTTCCAGATCATGACGCTCGAGAGCTGGTCGATGGGCATCGTCCGGCCCGTCATGGAGCAGCACCCCCAGGCCTGGGCCTTCTTCGTCCCCTTCATCATCCTGGCCACCTTCACAATCCTCAACCTCTTCATCGGGATCATCGTCTCCACCATGCAGGAGCTCGCCACACTCCCCGACCCTTCCCGGCGCCACCAGGACGTCCTCGTCATCCTCGAGAAGCTCGACGAGAACATCCGCGAGCTGCGCGCCCAGGTGATGCAGTCCTCCGGAGCGAAGGCGGACTGACGGCGGCTCGCGCGGCCGCGTCGGGGCTTCTCTGCTTGGCGGCAAGTAGAATGCGCCCATGGACGTGAGCGCGATGGCCCGGGAGATGGGGCGGCGCGGAGGGCGCGCCCGCGCGAAGCGACTGTCCTCCGAGCGGCGTCGCCAGATCGCGTCGCTCGGCGGACGGGCGCGGCAGCGCTCGCTCCTCGCAACGCGGCGCCTCGCCGAGAACCTCCTCTACGCCGCCGCGGCCCTGGAGTTGCGGGGAGAGACACGAAACGTTCTGCGTATGAAGACCTTCACCGGCCGGCTTCCGGGCCTCTACGCGCGCCGCGGCCCGCCGTGAAGAGCCCCGCCGCGCACCTCGACGCCGTCGGAAGCGTGGTGGAGGCGCTGGCGGACCTCGGACTCGAGCCCGTTCTCGTCGGCGGGATGGCGCTCGTGGTGCTGGGTTCGCGCCGGGTCACCCGGGGCTTCGACCTCCTCGTCGCCCATCCCGGCGAGGGCCTCGGCTCCCTGGTCGACGTCCTGTACGAGCGGGGTCTCGAGCTCGCGTCGCGGGTCAGCGCGGAGGGCGACGTGACCGCCACGATCGCCAGCCGGAAGGTGGCAGCCGCCCGGCTTCGCCTGGACGCGCCGGTGGGCGCCTGGTTCCTCAACCCGGACACGGGGCTGCGCGTGGACCTGCTCTTCGACTTCCCCCTGCCCGCGGCGACGCTCGCCCGCCGAGCGACCCACGTCAAGGTTCGCTCGAGAGCGTGGCGTGTCGCTTCGGAGGAGGACCTCCTGCGCCTGAAGAGGATCGCGCAGGAGAGCCGCTCCGCGCCGGGCGACGCCGAGGACATCGCCTTCCTCGAGGCCCGCCTCACGAAGCGCCGGAAGTGACGGCGTTGGGGCCGGGCCGGCGACGGGTCGGCCGCCGCCGTCGCGACCCTCCCGACCCCTCGCGTCAGGGCTTCGCTTCCGGCGCGAACAGGGGAGTGGGCTTCGCCGAGAGGGTCTCCGTCAGGGTGACGGTCGCGACCACCGTCAGCGCGATCGAGACGACGAGGACGAGCACCTGCGCGAGCGAGGTCTTCTGGATCGGCTGACGCGCCTTCACCTCGCACACCTCGCCGGGGCAGAGCTCCGGGGGCTTGCGGTAGACGAGCGAATAGAACTTGCAGCCCAGGCAGATCCCGAACGCGGCCTCGAAGAAGAGGAACACCAGGCAGACGAGGCAGATGATCCCGGAGATGGGGCCGTAGGTGTTCATGAGCACCATGAGGACGAACATCGTGGCCGAGAGGGCGACCCCGATGGTCCACGCGAGGCGCTTCGGCTCCGCGGCGACGTACTCCGGCGTCTGGTTCCCGACGATCAGGCGCCCGAGAACGAGCGTGGGCGAGTAGCGGGGGCTGAGGCCCACGCGCACGAGGAAGTCCGCGAGGAAGAACGGGATGACGAACTTGATCGGGATGAAGTTCCCGCGGAAGAGGATGAAGAGGAGCGAGAGGAAGGTGGCGAGGAAGAGGATCCCCGCCGCCGCACGGATCTCGCGCTCGTTGAGGACGGGGACCGTGTACCCCTCGACCTGTTCACCGAATTGACGGATGCCGGTCACGAAGGCCCCCTGCGAAGTCTGACGTTCGAGCAAAGACTCCCGCGCTTCTACGCGGCCGTCCGCCAAAGGTTGCCGGATCCCCGCCCAGCGCGTCTCCTCGATGTCGAGGGTCTCCCACCCCGCGAAGGTCAGGAGGATCTCGCGCGTCGGCTCCGCTCCGTGAAGGCTCAGCTGCCTGCGCTGCGCCTCCGCCGAGCACGCCTCCGCCTCCTCTCCCCCGCCCCACCGTGAGAGAACGGGCCTCGCGCCGGGCCCCCGTTTCCGGCGCCGTTCTTTGAGATAGGCAGCCCTCCGCTTCGGGCTGCCGGCATGAAGAGATGCGGCGAGAGCACCGGCTCGACGACCCGCACGCCACACCGTAGCCCTACACGGTGGCCCAGCCGGCCCGGCCGAAAGGTCGGGACCCATGCGCGATCGAGGCGGGAACTCTCCTCGTCGAGAGGGCGCCCATGACCGCATCTCCTCCGCGAACGCACTTCCTCCGCACGCTCGGCATCGCCGGGTGGGACGCGCTCGACCCGGTCTTCCTCGCCGCGGTCGCGACGGAGTCCCCCCTCCTCCTCGTCGGGCCGCACGGCTCGGCGAAGACGATGGTGCTCAACCGCCTCGCCGAGACCCTCGGCCTCGAGCACCGCCACTACAGCGCCTCGCTCCTCTCCTTCGACGACCTCGTCGGCTTCCCCGTCCCCGAGAACGGCCGCGTCGTCTACCTCCAGACGCCCGCCACCGTCTGGGAAGCCGAGTCGGTCCTCGTCGACGAGGTCTCGCGCTGCCGCCCCGAGGTGCAGAACAAGCTCTTCCCCCTCGTCCACGAGCGGGTCCTCCAGGAGCTCCCGCTCCCGCGCCTCCGCCACCGCTGGGCCGCCATGAACCCGCCCGCCTCGCTCGAGGGGGACGACGCCGGCGATCCGGCCTACTCCGGCGCCGAGCCGCTCGACGTCGCGCTCGCCGACCGCTTCGCCTTCGTCGTCACCGTCCCCTCCCTCGCCGGGCTCTCGCCCGACGACCAGCGCCGCGTCCTCCGCCCGTCGGCCTGGAGCGCCGACGCGGCCCGCCCCGTGGTAACGCGCCTCGTCGAGGAGGCACACGCGGGCCTCGCCCCGCACGCCCGCGGCGAGGCGGCCGAAGCGGCTGCCGCCACCGAGTACTCGATGCTCCTCGCCGCGCAGCTCGCCCGCGCCTCCATGCCCGACGCCGCCTGGGGCCGCCCCGTGGCGTACGAGAAGCTCCTCGCCGCCCACCGCACCGCCTGGGCCGCGGCCGGCCTCTCCGAGGGCTCCGCGCGCCGCCGCCTCCTCGGCGAGACCGACCCCTTCGCGCGGATCGCGATCGTCCTCGACGGCGACCTCCCGCCCCACGAGGCCGCCGAGGCGCTCGCCGCCGCCTGGGAGCGCGCCGCCGCCGCCCTCGCGCCCGCGAGGAGGAGCGCCGCGTGAGCGGGCCCGCCCTCCTTCAGAACACAAACGCTCTGGGGGTCAGTGCCGCCGATGTCCTGAGCGCCCGCAGGGCTGATCAGCCGGCGGGCTCCGGGCGCTGGGGCTTGATCGGAAGGAGCCGGGCTCGTTCTCTCCGCTCGTCCACCGTGATCAGCGCTCCAGCCAGGAGGTCCTTCTCGAAGCGTTCGATCGCCTTCAGGAGACGGTCGCCAAGGAACCGCGGGGAGACGGCCTCCGTCCGCATCTGGAGCACGCTGGGCCCCTCGGCCTGGGTCGCGGCCAGGATCGCCCCGAAATCCAGGTCGTTCGTCACCACGACGTGGTCGTGAAGGCGCGCCCATGCCATCAGCTCCTGGTCTTCAGCCGTCGCCTTTCCGACCGCCGACCAGTGAACAGCGTCGTGCCCGGCCTCACGGAGGACCTCCGCCCACAGGGGCGAGAGGTTCATGTCGAGAAGGAGCCTCACGCCGAGGCCAGGGGGATCTCGACCTCGCCCGCCCGCCAGGCCGCGTACTGAAGCGCTTCCCGGATGTCTTCTTCCTCGAGGTACGGGTAGAGCTCCAGGATCTCGGCATGCGTGTGACCGGCGGCGACGAGCCCCACCACAGTGCTCACCGTGACGCGCATCCCCCGGATGCACGGTTTCCCGCCCATCACCTTGGGGTTGAACGTGATCCGCGGCAGCTCGCCCATGACCCCCTCATGATAGCGGTTCGGTCGAGACCTGGGCTCGGGCATCGGCATCCTCCGGACAGTTGCCGGCCCGGCCGAAAGGTCGGGACCCATGCGCGATCGAGGCGGGAACTCTCCTCGTCGAAAGGGCGCCCATGACCGCACCTCCTCCCCGAACGCACTTCCTTGGCACGCTCGGCATCGCCGCCTGGGAGCGCGCCGCCGCCGCCCTCGCGCCCGCGAGGAGGAGCGCCGCATGCGGGCCCGCCCTCCTCCACAACATGTCGGTCCCGCCCCGCTCGGTGATCCAGGTGGCGAGCCCCGGCCTCCCCGGGCGCACCTTCGCCACCACCGACCCCGGCGAGTGGCGCGGCTTCGACCCGAAGCGCCTCCCGCCGAAGGAGAAGCTCGAGGAGGCCATCGAGGAGGCCGGCCTCCCCGACCTCGTCGGCGTCTTCACCCCGCCCTCCCCGGCCTGCGAGCCCGAGCGGCGCATCGGCTACCCGCTCGCCCTCGCCCTCCTCGCCCGGCGCTCGGGGCACCTCTACCTCCCGTGGCGCCCCGTCTACCCGCCGCTCCTCCCCGGCTCCGCGCTCTACCTCGTCTTCCCCGGCGACGGGAGCCCCGCGTGAACGCCGCCCTCGCCCTCCGCCTCCTGAACGCGCTCCCGGCCGGGGCCTACGAGGTGACGGCGCTCCTCTCCCTCCTCCGCGTCGAGGAGAGCCGCGACGTCCCGACGGCCGCCGTCACCTGCGAGAGGCGCCCCGTCCTCAAGCATCCCCGACTTCCTCGCCGCGCACTGCGCGAGCGACGAGCACCTCTTCCTCCTCGTCATGCACGAGCTCCACCACGTCCTCCTCGGCCACACGCGCCTCTTCCCCCGCCCCACCCCCGCCCACAACATCGCCTTCGACGCCGTCGTCAACGCCCTCCTCTGCACCCGCTTCCCCTCCCCCGCGCACGTCTCGTTCTTCCTCGACCTCTACGGCCGGGAGACGGGCCCCCTCCGCCTCCTCGCGCCCCCCGCCGGCGCCCCCGTCGAGGACCCCGGCCTCCGCCTCCTCCACGAGCTCCTCTACTCCGCCTCCGCAGACGTCACCTGCCTCGAGGTCTTCGAGCGCCTCGCCGACGCCCTCGGCCCGCGGGCCCCCGGCGAGGAAGCCGCTGGCGCCCCCGGCCCGAAGGAGCTCCTCGGCTCGCACGGCGAGGAGGGGGACGACGCGTGGGGCACTGCCGGCCCGCTCGACGCCGACGTCGTCGCCTCCATCCGCCGCATCGTCGAGAAGTGGCCGCCCCCGCCCGGCGCGCGCCGCGTCCTCGTCATCACGGACGGCTACGTCGGCCAGCCGAAGCCCGACCTCGACGGCCGTGTCGCCGCCGGGCCCGGCCCCGGCTGCGCCGTCTCCGAGGAGGAGGTCGCCGCCGTCGTCCGCGACGCCTTCGCCCGCGCCGGCTACGGCGCCACCTTCCCGCCCGCGCCCGAGACCCTGGAGGTGAGGTTCGACCTGTGCCTCGGCCCGCTCGAGCCCGACGAGCGCCTCTTCCGCCGCGTGGCCGACGACCAGGTCATCGGCGTCGGCTACGCCTGCCGGGGCCGCCGCGCCGGGATGGTCCCCCTCGAGCAGGCGCTCGCGCGCGACTTCGCGAAGGCCCTCGAGGCGCTCCGCTCCGGCGGGCGCGAGGCCGGACTCGGCCCCGACGGCAAGGCCCTCGTCGTCGTCCGGGGCCGCCACCTCGTCGCCGTCTCCCTCTCCCTCCACCACGTCCCCGCCGCCGACTGGCTCGCCCTCTGCGCCCTCGCGAAGGAGGCCTGCCTCGCCGTCGCGGCCGAGTACGTCGCCTCCTTCGAGCTCGAGCCCCCCGGCGACGAGGTGGACTGGCTCTTCAAAGGCGCCGGCTCCTTCGACGTGGGCGGCCCGCTCGGCGACAACGGCCTCTCGGGGAAGAAGCTCGTCGCCGAGGCCTTCGGCACCGCGGTGCCGATCGGTGGCGGCACCGTCCACGGAAAGGACCCCCACAAGCCCGACGTCCGCGCCCAGCTCCTCGCCCGCGAGAGAGCCGTCGACCTCGTCCGCCAGGGCCACCGCGAGGCGACGGTCTGGGTCGTCTTCCGTCCGGGGGACGAGGAGCCGAGGTGGGTGGAGGAGAGGGTGTGAGCGGGCGTCTTCAGCCCGCGCGGCTCCAAGTGGGTACGCTATCCGAGATGAGGGCCCGGTGGCGGAGATTGACCAAGCGTTCGCGGGGATTCTCCCGCTGCTCCCCTCTCAGTGCTCCTCGTTCATCAGGACGAGTCGCGCCCGAGCCTCGCAGGACCTCGGTTCGTCCCCGCACCCGAATGACTGCGGCAGCCGGAATCTTCGGGCCTCGGGCGATGTGCTGCGCCCCGGTGCGACTCGAAAGCACTCGGTGGACGAGTCTATTGGCTCGAGATTCGAGGACCAGGTTCAGCCAGCAGCTGGTCGTCGACTATCCTCCTGTGAGGCGGACGCGCGGGGCCCCAGGAGTTCCTTACGCCACCGCCACGAGAGGCTGTCAACGATGTACCCCAAGTTCCGCCGTTCGTTCGCAATCTTCCTGAGCCTTCTCCTTCTGAGCTGCGGAGGAGGGGGTATCCAGTCGGTCGCGCTCGACTCCCTCCTTGTGCAGGACGGAGATCTTCCGTCGGGTCTCGCGGCGTCACAGATCCGAGAGGAAGACCCGGGAATGGCCAAAGGCGCGCCCCCGGCGGATCGGGTTGTAGCACGGCAGTTCCAAGAGGGCGGAAAGACCTCTGGTGGGGTCGTCGTGCTCCTCTATGAGGACGAGAAGCGACGAGACGAAGCGTATGGCCAAATCGCCTTCGGATTCGGAGTACCCAAGCGCACGCCGGAGCTTTCCATCTCTGTGGAGACGCTCCCTGGGATCGGAGAAGAATGTACGGCGACGGCCTTCCACGGCTCAGCCGGTACCTTTCGCATGCTCTTCACCGACCTGGTCTTTCGCCGAGGCCCTGCGGTCGTCTTGATTCGAATCCCGGGAACGGACGATCTATCCGGCATCAGGGCCTATGCGAAGAGGCTCGACACGAGGCTCAAAACGGCACTCTGAACCGACGGTTCAGGCCGACGCAGTCGCTCGAGAACCCGACCAGAGCCTCCGCAATCATCTCAACCGCTCCCGCGTCCTTCAGAGGCGCCCCATGAGGTCGTCCAGCGACGTTACGACCTCGTACCGCGCCGGCTCCTCTCTCCCCACCGCCAAGGCCGCGAAGTGGGCCTTGCCGCACCGGATCTTGGCGTCTTCCTTCCCGCGGAGGTCGCCGGCGAAAAGGCTCCCCTTCGTCTCGACGACGAAGTAGAGCCGCTCAGCGTCGTCCTTCTCGACGAGGACGGCCCAGTCGGGGTTGTAGCTGCCGAGGGGCGTCGGTATCTTGAACCACCCGGGCAGCTTCGCGTAGACCTTCACGGCTTCGTTGCGTTCGAGATCCTCCGCGAAGCTCCGCTCCACGCCGGCCGAGTCGAAGACGACGTGCTCGTAGACAGCCTTCTTCACCCCGAGGAGGTTCTTGAGATAGCCCGTCAGCTCCTCGTCCGCGAAGAGCTCCTGCGCGTAGTAGTACTCGTCGCCGAGGCGTTGGTACTTGATACCGTCGACGATCGCGAGCCGCTTCGTCCGGTTGATCGTCTCCGAGGCGATCTCGACGAACTGCTGGGGGTTGGCCGCGAAGTCCTTGAGACGTCCGCATCCGACGAGGATTCGACGAAGGCTCCGCCGCGTGAGCTGGGTCTTGTCCTGGAGGTCGGTCAGAACGTCGGGCAGCTCGATGTCCTTCTCGTCGAGGGTGATGGGGCCGGACTCTCGGACGACTTCCGCATCGACACCCGCCCGGCCGATTGTCAGATCCGCACTCCTCCAGACCAGCCGCGCCCGTGCAATGGGCGGCGCCGTCCGAAGGGCCTCCGTGCATTGCTCGATGAGCCGCTCGTTGTCGAACTGGACTCGATAAGTCGTTCGGTGCTTGATCCGATCCCAGAGCGCCTTGAACTCCGCGCTCTCGAGGACGGCTTGCCGGGTACGCACGGTCAGCCGTTCGTCGGCGTTCTTGACCTCGAGCCGTCCAGCCAGCTTCCGCAGAGTCTCCTTCACCTGCGCCGCTTGTCCGGCGAAAGCAGGAGGAAGCGTGAGGGTATCGGCCTTCAGAGCCTGCCGGAGCGAGTCCTGGATCTTGCCCCTCGCATCGATATGGCCTTCGGCCGCAAGGAACTCCCACAGCGCCTTCGATCTCTCCACGCCGAGAACCTCACCGGGCGTATACGAGCCGGCGACCGCAATGCCCGCGAACTGGTGGGGCTCCACGATCCCGAAGCGGATCCCGGTTTCCTCCTCGATCTCCTTCTGGAGGCTCTCGGCGAACTGCTCGTAGCTCTCTGTAGCCACCACGGTCAGCGTGTTCACCTCGAAACCGCGAAGCCGCTCGCCATCCTGATTCACGCAGAGGCGAAGCCCACGGCCGATCGTCTGGCGTCGCTCGCGCTCCGTCCCCATCTCCCGAAGGGCGCAGATCTGGAAGACGTTCGGGTTGTCCCACCCTTCGCGCAACGCCGAGTGCGAGAAGATGAACTTCAAGGGCGTCTCGAAGCCGAGCAAGCGCTCCTTGTCGCGCATGATCAGGTTGTAGGTGTCGTCGTCCGCCTTCGTGTCGCCGCGGGTGTCCTTGAAGACCTCGATCGTCTTCGTCCCGACCCTTCTTCGATCGATCGAGAAGTACCCCTCGTGCACCTCGGCGGCCGCCGTCGTCAGGTCGGCCCCCTCGAAGAGGCTCGTGTATTCGGGAAGCTTGGCCGCCCTCCGGTACTCGTCCTCGAAGATCTTCGCGTACGGCCCCTTCTGGGCAACGCCCTCCGCGTCGTACGTCCGGTAGTGGGCGACGCTGTCGATGAAGAAGAGGCTCAGGACCTTGATCCCGCGGGGACGCAGGCGCATCTCCTTGTCGAGGTGCTCCTTGATCGTCCGCCGGATCATCTGGCGCTGAAGGCCGAGCGGTTCCACGTCTCCGAAAGCCTCTCCCGGGCGGAGGAAGTGCTCACCGCCGGGGACCCTCAGCTCCAGAAGCTCCTTGCCCTTCCCGACCCGGATCTCCCCGACCCGGCAGCCCTGATAGATCGCGCGCCGCGTCAGCTCCTCGAGGTCGTCGCCGTCTCGAACGGCGGCCTGTCTCCGGTGGACGCCCGTCGCCGATTCTGCGTCGACCTCCACCGTCGCCGAGATGACGCCCCGCTTCGTGCCCGCCGAAATGAGGCGGACGAACGGACGGTTGTGCGTCCCCTCCACCGTCGCCGCCGCCACCTCGATCTGCTTCACGAGCTTGCGCTCGTAGGCATCCACGGCGTCGAGCCGGTAGACCATGTGGTGCTTCGCGACGTGGGTGGCGGAGTAGCGGAGCGTGCAGAGCGGGCTCATCGCGCCGAGGGCCTTCTTTCCCTCGCCCGCGAGGCCCCCGTCGACGCTCTGCGGCTCGTCGACGATGACGATGGGCCGCGTTGCCCGGATGAGGTCGATCGGCTTCTCGCCGCCCGTCTTCTCGCTGTCCTTGTAGAGGTTGTTGACGTCCTTCTTGTTGATGGCCCCGACCGTGACCACCATGATCTGGATCGTCGGGCTCGTCGCGAAGTTCCGGACCTGGCCCAGCTTCGACGAGTCGTAGAGGAAGTACTCGAAGGGCGCGTTGGCGTAGAGCCCTCGGAAGTGCTCCTCCGCCATCTGGATCGTCTTGTAGACGCCTTCCTTGATGGCGACGGAGGGCACGACGACGACGAACTTCGTGAAGCCGTACCGCCGGTTCAGCTCGAAGATCGTCCGGAGGTAGACGTAGGTCTTCCCGGTCCCCGTCTCCATCTCGACGGTGAAGTCGCCCGATTCGAGCGTCTCCGACGGGGCGAGCCCGCTTCGGATCTGGATCGCCTGAAGGTTCGAGAGGATCTCGTCGTCGAGGAGGCTAAGGCGGTTCCCGAGGCCGAGATCCGTCTCCAGCTGCGGGAGTAGGTCTCCGCGCGGGGCCGCCATCGTGACGGTGAACTCCGTTCGGCAGCTTTCCTGCCCCCGGAAGAGGGCGCAGACCGCCTCGACGGCCTGAAGCTGGTAGTCGAGATTCGGCTCGAAGTGGAGCTTCACGGCTTCTTCCCGCGCACCGGCTTCCGCGCCTTGGGAGCCGGGAGCGCCCTCGCAACCGCCTCGAGCGACTCGATCGCCGCACGCTCCCCCTCCGCCTCGAGGAGCGTCCGCCTCCGCGCCGAGAACTTCTCGTACTCGGCTTCCGCGTGACGGTGCGCCGCAGCGGTGCTCGTCGTGCCCGCGTTCGTTAGGACCGACCGCTCGTTGAACCGGAGGAAGTCGTCCAGCTTCGACTCCCAGTCCTTCAGGAAGACCTGCTTCCGCCGCCGTGCCTGGTCTTCGGCGAAGTCGAGCCACATCGTCACGATGCGGTTCAGCTCCGTGATCTCCTCCTCGTGGAGGTAGTTCTTCGCCACGGTCACGTCCGTCTTTCGGACCCGGTCGCCCTTCCAGGTCATGAGGCCCATGTTCGGCTTCGCGCTATCCGCGCGCCCGACGATCAGCTCCGGCGCCGTCTTGCCGGTCGCGGCGAAGTGGAGCTTGTTCTGGATGACCTTGAAGAACTCCGTGGTGTCGCTTCGGGTCGCGTCGTAGTCGGCCGCGAGGGCGAAGAGATCGCGGACCCGCAGGTACATGCGCCGCTCGCTCGCGCGGATGTCCCTGATCCGCTCCAGGAGCTCATCGAAGTAGTCGGGGACTCCGGACCCGTCGACGGGCGGATTCTTGAGCCGCTCGTCGTCCATGGTGAAGCCCTTCACGAGGTACTCGTGAAGGCGCTCCGTCGCCCAGCGGCGGAACTGGACCCCACGGGTCGATCGGACCCGGTACCCGACGGCGAGAATGGCGTCGAGGCTGTAGTGCTTCACGGCCCGCCGGACCTGTCTCGCCCCCTCTTCCCGAACTTGTAAGTAATCCTTACAAGTTGCCGCCGGATCCAGCTCACCGTCCGCGTAAATGCCCTGCAGATGGAGAGTTATGTTCTGCGGCGTGGTCTGGAAGAGCTCGGCGATGAGGGCCTGGCTCATCCAGATCGTCTGGTCCGCGAAGCGACACTCGACGCGGGTTCGGCCATCCTCCGATGTGTAGACGAGGATCTCTCCGGTCGGGGTGGGAGCGCCTTTCGCCATCCGCCGGTCCCCGCTCAGAGGCTCCGCACGTTCCCGAGGCCGTGCTGCTCCAGGATGGCGGTGAGGTTCGTCTTCGCGACGTCATCCGCGAAGGCGCTGTCCCGAAAGACGATCGTGCTCTCTCCAGCGGGCCTTTCGGAGGCTTGCCACCCCACGATGCCGAGCGCGAGGGGCTCGACGTCCGCAGCGCCGATCTCCTTCGCGAGGCAGGCGATGAGCGCGCCCGCCCCGATGCTGTGGACCTCCTTGCCGGCAATCCCCCTCTTCTCGATCGGGACCGTCAGATCGAGTCCCAGCTTGAGGAGCAGCTCGAAGAGGACGTCGGCCTCGGAGCGCTCCGGCTTGATGTGCTCGACGGCCTCGTCGAGCGTCCTCTCGAGGTTCTCCCGGTCCGGATCCCAGGGGCGGATGTTCGTCGAATCGAGCTTGAAGACGCGGAAACCGAGATCGCCGGAGAAAATAGGGCTCTCGTTTCGGATGGATTTCCCAGCCCGCCGAAGCCTTTCCTTCGTCAGTTCGGACAGTACCCGAGGCCGTCTCAGTTCGTCGCAGAGAGCCGCGCCCGCGCTCCCCTCGTCGCCTGCGACGTCGAGTGGCGCTGGAAGCTGAACCAGGACGAATCGACGTTCGACACCATCTCTTGCGTTCTGCATCCAGACTCCCTGGGCAGTCGTGCCGGAACCAGCGAAGAAGTCCATCACGATCGGTCCTCGATCGGCCCCATCCACGCCCGCCCCTGAAGAGCAGAGGATCTTCACGAGTCGCGCCACAAGCTGCGGAGGTTTCGGATAGGGGAAGATCTCCTTTGAACCGAAGAGACTGCGAATGGCTATGCCACCCGCCTTGGTTGTCCCGTATTCCTGATCAATTACCGAACTTGGCTTAGTTCCGCCCTTTTCATCTGCCAGAAATGACTTCACATAAGGAACGCGCCGAGCACCAACAAACAGTTTTCCGATGCGAATGAACTCATCGATGGTCTTCTGCGGGCAATACGACTCCCATTCCATAATCGACCCATCGCGCAGCGGAATCTGCACGCGATAGTCCTTTTGTTTGCTGAGGTTGATGAGCTGAAAGAGCTCTCCGTCCCTGTAGGTCGACGTCGACGGAACAACCAGATTCTCCTCCGGGAGCACTGTCACGTGTCTGGTCGTGTCCTTGGTATCTAGCGCGATGGTTGTCAACGCCGACGGAGCAGACTGGGCGTAGCACAAGACGTACTCATGATGCGGTCCAAATCCCTCGTTGTCGTTGCCACCCTCCTTGCCTTTCAGCCACACAAGGAGCGCCACGAAGTTCTCTTCTCCAAACACCTCATCGCAAAGCTGCCGGAGGCGGGGCTGCTCGACGTCGTTGATGGAAATTAGAAGGAAACCGTCTTGCCTCAGCAGTCGCCTAGCAACCATCAGTCGCGGCATCATCATGTTGAGCCAGTCGGTGTGATACCGGCCGGAAGCCTCCGTGTTGGAGCTGAGCTTCTTCCCTTCCCCATCCAGCTGGCCGGTCAGCTCGAGGTAGTTCCGGATGTTGTCCCGGAAGTTGTCCGGATAGACGAAGTCCTTCCCGGTGTTGTACGGCGGGTCGATGTAGATGAGCTTCACCTTCCCGGCGTAACTCTTCTGCAGGAGCTTCAGAACCTCGAGGTTGTCCCCCTCGATCATCAGGTTCTGCGTCGTGTCCCAGTCGACACTCTCCTCCGGGCAGGGCCGGAGCGTGCCGGTCGACGGAGTGAGCGCGAGCTGGCGGGCCTGGCGCTTTCCGTGCCAGCTCAGACCGTACTTTTCCTCGCGATCTTCGAGAGCGCCGCCTAGGAGCTGCATCAGGACCGCGAAGTCGATCTTCCCCTCGGTGAATGCCTCCGGGAACAGGACCTTGAGCGCAGCGACGTTCTCCGCGAGGACGTCGGCGCTCTTCGTCTCGGGGTCTTCCGGTCGGAGTGGCTTCATAGTCCCTCAGGTTAGAGCTTCGCGAGCTGATCGGCGAGGCTCGCTTTGCGGCGTTTCAGCGCGAGGTTGATCTCGACGCGACGGCTGATCTGGCTTTCGGCACCCGCCTGCGCCCGGAGGGCTTCGATCTCCCGCTGGATGCGGGCGATCTCGTCGAGCGCAGCGTGGCGCTCGGCGGCGCGTTCGGGCGAGACGCAGAGGGAGAAGCGACCTGTGAGGCGCGCGGCCTGAAGCGCTTCGACCCTGTCGAGCCAGCCCTGGTACAGGGCGCAGAGGTCGCGGGCCGGCTGGGCGGAGATCGCGAGGCTCCCGAGGAAGGCCGCCTCCCCGCCCTCTGGTCTCGGGCCGATGGTGACGGCCGAGACGACTCCCTCCACGATCACCCGACCCCGTTCCGCCTGGGAGAGCCGCTTGTGGGCCACCGAGACCTCCGTCGCATCCGCCCGCGTCGATACGAGAACGACGGGATAGGGGATGGCGCGATGGATCAGCTCGACGAGCCTCGGAGCCTTCGCTCCTTCCCGCACCGAGACGGTGGCGACGATGACCTCGAGGTACTCGCGGTCACCGTCTCGATGGGCAGGGACGCCGATGTTCCCGGGCTTCAGGGCCGCAACCCAGAGGAGCTGATCGATACCGTCCTGGACGAGGCGTCTGTCCGCTGACGTCGGTGCACCCTGCTCCAGGAGGGTCTTCTTGGGGACGCGCCGGTCGATCCGCGCCTCGGCCGGAATCGCGAGGGCTTCGATGACGGCCACGGCCGTCATGCGTCCGGCGACCCCTCGCCTTCGGGAAGGACGACGAGGAACGCGACGACCTCGAAGTCGTCGATCCCGAAGAACTCACCCTTCATCGCGTGCGTCCCGCCCGGGGTGAAGAGGCTGGAGATCGCCCGCTCTTCCTTCTTGCCGACGATCGAGGAGACGGCGGTCGCGAGGAGCTTCTGAACCGGCCCCATCTCCTGGCCGTCCCGCGTCGCCCGCGCAAACCGGGGGACCGCCGCCGCGTCCGGGGCATCCCGTCCGGCGGCGAGCTTCCGGAGCCGATCGAGGGCCGGCTTGGCCTGGGTGAACGGAAGGAGAACCGATCCGTCGTCGCCGACGTGGACGAGGTAGTGCGGAGCGAGGGGATAGCCCGGCTCGACTCCCTTCGTGGCGGCGTCCCCTGCGGCTCGGAGGCAGAAGACCACTCCGGGCGGCAGAGCCTCAGCCGAGGACGGCACCGAGGTAACGGCGGAGGTCGTCAGCGCCAGGCGCTCGAGAACGCCGGGGTGCTCGCGCAGGAAGCCGGCGAGATCGACGCGGAAGTCGTTGAGCGTCAGGTCGGCGATGGAGACGCCGCTCGAGAGATCCTCGAGGTCGATCACCGCGGTCTGGAGCTTCTCGAGCTGCTTCCTTCGGTACTCCAGGTCATTCATCTGGTTCCCGGCCTGGTACTCGATGACGTTCTCCTCACCGGTCGCCGAGATGTCGAGGAGGACCATCCGGCCGCTGACGCGCTGCTCGAGGTTGATGTACTCCTCCAGCTCGATGTTCGGCCAGAAGTTCACGAGCTGGACGCAGCCGTTCGGGGAACCGATGCGGTCGATGCGGCCGAACCGCTGGATGATGCGGACCGGATTCCAGTGGATGTCGTAGTTGACGAGGTAGTCGCAGTCCTGAAGGTTCTGCCCCTCGGAGATGCAGTCCGTGGCGATGAGGAGGTCGATTTCGCCTTCCGACGCGAACTCCTCGCTCCTCTCCTTGGAACGCGGGGAGAAGGCCGTCAGGATGCTCCCGAGGTCCAGCCGAAGACCCGGCAGAGTCGTGCGGTTCCGACCGGCTCCGGTGACGAGGGCGGAATGGATGCCGAGGGTTCCGCGCGCCCACGGGGCCAGCTCGTCGTAGAGGTACTGCGCCGTGTCGGCGAAGGCGGTGAACACGAGGACCTTTCTGTTGCCGGGGTTGATCGGGTTTCGGCACTTCCCGTCGATGACGCCTCGAAGCGCTTCGAGCTTTGCGTCGCGGGGCGCCTCGATCTGCCGGGCGGCCGAGAGGAGCGTCGCGAGACGGTTGCGGTCTTCGTTCAGGTCTTGCAGCCAGCGAACCCGGTCGACGTCCTGAAGGAGGACCTTCACCTTTCGGCCGACGAGGAGCGGCTCGAAGGCCGGGTCGTCGACGTCGACGTCCTCGATCGAGAGCTCCTCGACCGAGTCCTCGTGCGCCTCGAGCCGGGAGAGCAGGCCGTCGACGTCGGCGAGCTGCCGCTCGAGGGTGAGGGCGAACGAGGTGACCGAGCTCTCCATCCGTTTCAGCACGTTGACCCGAAGCAGGTGGACGAGGCTCTCTTCCCGATCGACCTGTCGAAAGAACCTCTCGCCGCCCCCCAGCTTCGTGCTGTATTTCTCGTCGTACGCGGCCTGCCGGTGCGGGAAGACGTAGCGCAGCGGCGCGTAGGCGCTCAGGTTCAGGCGGCGGATCTCGTTGTTGATCTCCCGGATCGGACGGAACTCGGCGGCCAGGTCGACGTCCGACTTGATGTTGATCGGCTTCAGACGCTCCGGGAACTTGCCGGTCTCGCTCGTCCCGTAGTACTTCTCGACGTGCTTACGCGACCGGGCGATCGTGAGGAGGTCGAGCAGCCGGAAGTAGTCGAACCCGAGCATGTCCATGAGGCGCGCGGGCCGGCGCTCCGGCTCCGCGAGGGTCAGCCAACGGTTGAACTGCGCCTGCGCGAGCCGAACGGTCGCCTCGACGCTCGGAATGCCGGAGGCGGAGAGGGCCTCGTCCCGGCCCTCCGTGACGAACGCGATCTGGTTCTTCAGGTCGGCGAGCCGGTTGTTCACTGGCGTCGCGGAGAGCATCAGGACGCGGGTCTTGACGCCGGCCTGGATGATCCGCTTCATCAGGCGGTCGTAGCGGGTGTCCCGGTCTTTGTGGGTCGCCTTGTTCCTGAAGTTGTGCGACTCGTCGATGACGACGAGGTCGTAGTTGCCCCAGTTCACGTGGGAGAGGTCGATGTCACCCGAAAGGCCGGTGTCGCGCGAGAGGTCGGTGTGGTTCAGGACGTCGTAGTTCAGCCGGTCGGCAGAGAGGATGTTCCTGCGATCGTTCGCCTTGTAGAGCGTCCAGTTGTCGCGGAGCCGCTTCGGGCAGAGGACGAGGACCCGGTCGTTCCGGAGCTCGTAGTACTTGATGATGGCGAGAGCTTCGAACGTCTTACCGAGGCCGACGCTGTCGGCAATGATGCAGCCGCCGTGGCGCTCCAGCTTGTCGATGGCCCCGATGACGCCGTCCCGCTGGAACCGGAAGAGCTTCTTCCAGACGATCGTGTCCCGGATGCCCGTCGCCGACTTGACGATCCGCTCCTCGTCCAGCTCGTCGCCGAGGTCCTTGAAGAGGTGGTAGAGGATCAGGAAGTAGACGAGCGCGGGAGGCTTCGGCTCGGCCAGCTCGTTCAGGCGCTTTAGGAATGCGGCCTTGTGCGCGTCACCCGAAGGAAGCGAGCCCCAGAGGCCGGAGAACCAGGTGCCGAGGAGGGCGGACTCTTCGGGCTTCTCCGAGCACTGGATCAGGCTGAACGGACCCCCGGGCGCCGTCCCAAGCCCCTCTGTCGTGAACGGGCAAGTTCCGCTGATGACCCGGTGACGGTCCGTTCCGGGCTGCCCGGCGCTGAGGAGCGATTGCGGTAGCGCCATCGGCGCTCCGCGAAGCTCGGCCTTCTCCTGGATCCACCGCGCGCACTCGCGTGCGAGCCATGGAAGCTGGAGGGTGTTGCGGGCCGCCCGATCCGCGGCTCCGCCAGTCAGGCCGAGATCGTCGTCCGGCGCCGAGGGGAGGACGAGCCGACAGGCGTCGAGCCTCGTGAGCAGGTCACGCAGCTCGGCGAATGCGAAGAGCGAGAACGACGGCGAGGCGACATCGAGAGTCGCCGGCGGTGCAAGTGCCTGGCGAAGCTCGTCTACGACCCGATCGGAGCCGGTGTTCTTGATGAGCTTCATGCGGGCTCAGCCGATATCCGCTCTCCCGCGCCACGCAACACTGCGACGGACGAAGACCGGAGTCTCATGTCTTCCGGATTGAGGGGGCGATTTCGAGCAATACGCAACGCCGCCGAAGTCGTTTCACCGGTGAAGGTTAGCACTCGCCAAACCGCACGAACGGGTGTGGGCCGGCTCGTACCACCAGCTCGGCGCGGAGCTGTGCGCGCGGGCCGGGGTGGCGTGGAACGAGCCGCCGAACGACCTGAGCGAGGCGACGCGGCTCTTCTGGAACGAGACGTCGGGCGTCCTCCTCCTCGAGGCGGCGGCGAAGCTCGGCGCGAGGTGGGACGCGCTCGTGGTGGACGAGGCCCAGGACTTCCCGACGGAGTGGTGGGCCGTGCTCGGGGCGCTGATGCGCGGGGGAGAGGGGGCGCCGACGGCCCTCTTCGCGGACCCCGAGCAGGACCTCTGGGAGCGCGCGTCGGCCTTCCCGGCCTCGCTTCCCGTCTTCCCGCTCCGGACGAACTGCCGGAGCACGACGGCGATCGCCGGGTTCCTGGGCCGGCTGACGGGCGCGCCGGAGGGGGCGCGGCCGCGCGTGTCGCCCTGGGCGGTGCCGGGCGAGGAGCCACGGGTCGTCCGCTGGAAGGACGCGGCAGAGGAACACGCGAGGGCGGGCGAGCTGCTCGCAGCTCCTCCTGAAGGAGGGGGTCGGGCTCGAGCGGGTGGCGATCGTCGGGATACGGAGGCTCGAGAAGTCGTGCCTCGCCCAGAAGGCCGAGCTCGCCGGCTTCCCCGTGGCGGCGATCGGGGACGACGGCGCCGCGCCCGTCGCCGGCGCGATCCGAGTTCAGCGGCGCCACCGGTATGGGCCTCGAGGCCGACGTCGTCCTCCTCCTCGACGTGGACGGGAGCGAGTGGGCGATGAAGCCCCGCAACCTCTACGTCGCGGCGTCCCGCGCGCGGCTGCGGCTGCACGTCTTCGCGAGGAACGGGGTGGAGCTGCCGGGGCGGGGCTACGCGACCTTGTAGATCGCCGGCCGGAAGAGGGGCGGCGGGACCGGCTTCCCCTCGGCCCGCGCCGCCTCGAGCCAGAGGGCCTTGGCCTTCAGGACCTCGGCGAGGGCGGCCTCCGGGGTATCGCCGAACGCGGAGCAGTGTGCGAGGTCGGGGATGTCCGCGATGTAGCCCGTGTCCTCGTCACTCGGGAAGATGTTGATGTGGTAGTCCGTCATTCCGCGTCACCGATTCCGAGGTTATTCCGCTCCACGAGCCGGAGCAACTGTCTCACCTGGAAGGCCTTGGCCTGTCCCTGGACCTCCTGGAGATTCAGCAGCTCGGGAATCGCCGGGTGGACGTAGATGTGGTGGCTTCCGCCGATCCGGGAGAGACGGAACCCGAAGGCCTCCGCCAGGCTGCAGGCTTCCGCGAACCGGAGGTTGTGCGGAGACTGCAGCGCCTTCAGCAGCAGCTTCTTTGGGTTCACCCGACGATTCTGTCATTGAGCTCCCCGAGACGCGCCGGTCGCGAGCGTCGTCCACGCGTGCCCAGCGCTCGGTCGACGGACGCGAGCGCCGGAAGTCGGCTCGCGGAGAAGGACGTGAGGGAGTAAACGGAGGAGTAAGTGAGGGAGCAAACGAGGGAGTAGCCGGCGCTCGTCATCCGAGGCTGGCCCCGTGAGGCGCCTGGGGCGCCGGGCGTCCTCCACCTCGAGGCGGCGGCGAAGCTCGGCACGAAGTGGGACGCGCTCGTGGTGGACGAGGCGCAGGGAGGGAGGAAGGACGAACGGACGGAGCACGACGGCGATCGCCGTCCTCGGCCGGCTGACGGGCGCGCCGGAGGGGGTGCGGCCGCGCGTGTCGCCCTGGGCGGTGCCGGGCGAGGAGCCGAGGGTCGTCCGCTGGAAGGACGCGGCCGAGGAACACGCGAAGGCGGGCGAGCTGCTCGCAGCTCCTCCTGAAGGAGGGGGTCGGGCTCGAGGCCGGCGTCGTCCTCCTCCTCGACGTGGACGGGAGCGAGTGGGCGATGAAGCCCCGCAACCTCTACGTCGCGGCCTCCCGCGCGCGGCTGCGGCTGCACGTCTTCGCGAGGAACGGGGTGGAGCTCAACCTCCTGCCCTGAAGTACCGACGTCTGGGGTCCTTCGGCCCCGTGCCGATCTCCCGCACCAGGCCCCGTTCCACGAGCTTCGCGAGGCGCTTGCGGGTGGTGCGCGGCGTGAGGCCGACGGCCTCTGCGATCTCGCGGGTCGCGCGGCCCTCTCCGCCCTCGAGCAGCGCGAGAATGGCGCCGTCGGGCGTGTCGACCTCCGCCGGCCCGACCGATGCGGTGTAGAGGGTGACGCGGAGGCGCATGCCGATCTCTTCCCAGATCGGCGGCGCCAACCCGGCGCTCCGGCAGGCGGCGATCATGCGCTGGACGCCGCTTCCCCACTGCTCGACGAGGCCGAGCTCGTGGAGGACGCGGCCGATGACCCGGTTGCGGAGCTTCGAGATGCCGAAGGGAAGGTCGTCGAGGGTGAGCCCGAACGGCAGAAGGCCGGGGTTCTCGACCTCGACGCGATCGTCGAATATCGAGAGCCGGATCGGCGCGCCCTGCTGCGCATAGTCCGCATGAGCCACCGCGTTCACGATCGCCTCGCGGACGGCGACCGGCGGCAGGCTCCAGCTGTCCTGCCGTCGGACCCGGCCGATCGTCACGCCGCGCCGGGCATGCTTCTCGACGAACGCCACGGCCTCCTCGATCGCTCGCACCAGCGGCGTTCTCAGCTCGGTGTGATCGACGATGGTCGTCTTGTCGGTCCCCGAGAAGCGCCCCGCCTGGACCCAGGCATCCGGGAATCTGGCGAGGCGATCCCGGCCGAAGAGGAGCAGGCCCCCCACCGTCGGCACTTTGCGACCCTGGTGGGTCGCGACGAGGCGCAGGGTTTCGAGATCGCGGCGCGACAGGGCGCGGACGGGGGCGAACAGCTCGGAAGCAGCTCGGAAGTCCAGGGCTTCCGAGTCGAGGTCCGGCACGGGTTGCTCGTCGAACGCTTCGCCTCGCGCGAAACGCCGCATCTCGGCGATGAGCGCCGCATCGGCCTGACGATTGGTGGACCCGACGCGAACGTAGGTGCCGCGTTCGATCCCCTTGCGCGCGAGGAAATGAGGCCTCGACGGGCTCGGGTAGACCTGGACCGAGAGCACGTGGGTGCGACGGTAGCTCAGCACCTCGAGGTCGGGCAGAACCCGGGGCGTGATGGCGTCGCTGATCATGCTGGAGACGCGCTCCTCGAGGGCCAGCGGGTCGGCCACGCCGCGAACGCGTCGGGTTCCGTCTTCGACGCCGAGCAGGATCGACCCGCCTCCCGTGTTGGCGAAGGCCACCACGGTGCGCAGCAGCCCTTCCGGCGAGGAGAGGTCTCGCTTGAACTCCAGCGTCTTCCCCTCGGTGCGACGGAGGATGTCGACCAGGTCCATTACTCGGAATTCTACTCGGAAGCAGGACGGAAGGCCCGGCTTCCGAGTCGGCGACGCCGCGGGAGGTCCTCCCCCTCGACGTGGACGGGAGCGAGTGGGCGATGAAGCCCCGCAACCTCTACGTCGTGGCCTCCCGCGCGCGGCTGAGGCTGCACGTCTTCGCGAGGAACGGGGAGGAGCTGCCGGGGAGGGGCTACGCGACCTTGTAGATCGCCGGCCGGAACAGGGGAGGAGGAGCGGGCTTCCCTTCTGCCCGCGCCGCCTCGAGCCCGAGGGCCTCGGCCTTGTTCCGGGATTCGTCGCCCAGGGAAGCTATGCGTCTGATCGCGGCCACTCGCCGCGGAGGACCTTCTCCAGGAGCTTCAGGACATCGAGCAGTTTCGTCGCCTGCCCCCTGTAGTAGCAGTCCATCTCGGAGTCACTCCTCCGGAAGGCATCCTCTTCAGCCTTCTGGGCGTTCGAGATCATCTGTCCGACCCCGCGGGCGAGGACGCGAACCTCGTCCTCCGTCATGGCCCTGTACGGGAAGCCCGGCCCGGGATGAACCCTCTTCGAGAAGAGAGGGGGTTCTCCGAACATCTCCTCGACGAGGAGGTGAATCGGACGTGCCGGTTCCCAAAGAGACATCTCTTCGAACCCGGAGACGATCTCCCGCATCTTCCGAGTCACCTCGGACTCCTGCTCTTCTCTTGTCCACGAGGGGTTCATAGGGTCGTCCGTGCGGCCTGGCATAGGCACCTCGGGCAGAAGGTAGATTCGGCAACGGACATCTGGTGTCCGCCTGGGAAGCTCCCTCCGTCTCTCAGGCGGGGCAGGTTCGACGGCGATCCTCCGGAACGCGGCCCGGAGCCGACGCGGGGCCGACTCCGCCGGCGCGGTTCACCTCTCCCGTCCCCCTGCGAGCCGCTCCTGTACGAGCCGTTGAAGGTCTTCCTCCGAGACATCGAGGGGCCACAGGACGTCAGCAGCTTTGCGAACCAGGCGGCGGCTCTTCTCCTGAGCCTCCCGGACACGGGGCAGGAGACCGGCCCGCTCCAGCCGGTCTTCCGAGTACTGGACGGGGAGCCTGAGAAGGGTCAGGAAGTCGGGATCGAGCGGCAGCTCTATCTCGCTCCTGAATGCCGCCTGCCAGACGCACTTCCCCCATGCGGTTCCCACGTAGAGCCGATCGTCGCGGACCTCGACGAGAAGGGGGTCTCCTGCGGGAATTCCCTTCGGGAGGTTCGCCGCCAGCCTCACGAAGAGGAGCGTCGGCACGCGAACCTCCCCCGCCCAGTTCCCCTCCGTCGGGATCGAGACGGCCCCGCCGACGAACGCGACCTTCAGCGCATGGCCTTCCATCGAGACGACCGCGGGCGAGTCGAAGTCCTTCTTCCTGACGATCCTTCGAAGGGGCTTCAGCGCCTCGATGAGGTCCTTCCGGGCGGCACGAACAGGACAGCTCACGACGGCACCTCCATCTCCGGGTCGGGTCTTCCGCCAGTCTGCACGCTCTTCCCGGCCAGGTGGAGTCGCACCGCGGGAGACGTCGCGGCGTCGCGCGCGCGGCTGCGCCTGCACGTCTTCGCGAGGAACGGGTTGGAGCTGCCGGGGCGGAGGTAGGGGGAAGCGGTGGAGCCGCTGACAGACTGATCTGCGGATGGTTCGCGTCGCCCTCGACCGGTCTCGCGTCGCCGAGTTCTGCCGCAGGTGGGGCGTCTCGGAGCTGGCCGTCTTCGGGTCGGCCGAGACGGTCTATGCGGCGCGAGGACGGCGCGACCGACTCGGAAGGACTCGGAGGGCGAGGGCTTCCGAGTCGACGTCGGGGGTCACCCCGGCAGCGGCACGAGCTCCGTCTCGTCGCCCGGCACCTTCGGGAAGCGGCCCTCTCTCCAGTCCGCCTTCGCCTTCTCGATCCGCTCGCGCGAGCTTCCGACGAAGTTCCAGTCGATGTGCCGCGGGCCGTCGAGCGGGGCCCCGCCGACGAGGACGGCCCGCGTCGCCGTCTCCGCCTTCAGGGTGACGTCGGCGCCCTCCGCGAAGACGAGCATCCGGCCGGGCCCGGCGCTCGCGTCCGCGGCGCGGAGCGAGCCCTCGACGACGTAGACGGCCCGCTCGGCGTGCTCGTCCGTGAGGGGGAGCTCGGAGCCGGCCGGCATCGCGACGTCGACGTAGAAGAGCGGCGAGCGGACCTCGACGGGAGACGTGGCGCCCCAGGCGGAGCCGGCCATGAGGCGCAGCCTCACGCCGCCGCGCTCCATCTCGGGCAGGGTCGCGGCCGGGTGGTGGCGGAACGAGGGCTCGATCTCCTCGTCGGCCGAGGGGAGAGCGACCCAGAGCTGGAGGCCGTGGAGGCGCGGCCCGGCGGCCCGCTCCGCGGGGGGCGTCCGCTCGGAGTGGACGATGCCGCGGCCCGCGGTCATCCAGTTGACGTCGCCCGGGCGGATGACCTGCTCGCTGCCGAGGCTGTCGCGGTGGAGGAGCGCCCCCTCGTAGAGATACGTCACGGTGGCGAGGCCGATGTGCGGGTGCGGGAGGACGTCGACGCCGCGCCCGGCCTCGAGCCGCACGGGGCCCATGTGGTCGAAGTAGACGAACGGCCCGACCATGCGGCGTGCCCGCCACGGGAGGAGGCGGCGGACGGTGAAGCCGCCGATGTCGCGGTTCCGCGCGTCGACGAGTGTGACCGGCGAAGGGGCCGGGTCGCCGCTCATCGGTCGCCCTACCGGCTGAACCCCGCCGCGGGCTCCATGACGACCGGGTTGAAGGGCGCGAGGGCCGCCTTCACCTCGTCGCTCGGGGAGCCGTAGAGGGTGAGCCGGGTCGGCGCGAGGACGTCGAAGAAGCGGGCCGCGTACCTGCTGCCGAAGGCGGCGCCGTGAACGAGCGCCGCGGCGGAGTCGGCGTAGCGCTCCCAGAGGTGGCAGGTGCGGCCGTCGGCCGAGAGGCTCCACTCGTAGTCGAGCGTACCCGGCTCGTTCGCCTCGGTGGCGGCGGCCATCTCGGCCATCAGCGCGCGGAAGTCCTCATCGCGACCCTCGCGGACCTGCATCTCCAGCATCCAGCAGACGTGGGTGTTCATGATCGCCCCCTTTGACCGGAGGCTAACCGCGGCGCCCCCCGGGGGGCAACGGGGCGGAGAGGGGGGTTCACGTCGCCGCGCGAAGGAGGCGCGGCTCGGGGCATCTCTCGACGACGGCCGGGAAAGACCTCACCAGATCATTGCACTCATGGGTTTCCAGGAGGAGCGGACGGCGGGGCGGAGCCTGCCGGCCCCGCCCCGCGGCGCGTCACGCCTCGAGGTGGAGGTCGACGATCGGGGGCGGCTTCAGGGCGCTGATGAGCGGCGCGCAGAGGCCGACGAGGAAGAGGGTGAAGGCGGCGCCCGCGACGGCGGCGAGGCCGAGCAGGACGGGGAACCGGGCGAGCATGAGGCGGTCGTGGTTGTTCACGGTGGCGACGAGGTGCTCGGCCGTGAAGGGGGTCTCCGCGCCGCCCTTCTTCAGGACGAGCTGCTGCTGCTCGAGGACCTTCGTGAGGGGCTCTCCGCCGACGTAGAGCTGGACGCGGTCCGCGACCTCGACGAACGGCGGCGCGTAGGCCGACGGGGTCCAGGGGTCTTCGACGGGCTGCTGCCAGAGGTGCAGCACGCCGTAGCACGCGGCCCCGCAGACGAGCAGGCCGAACAGGATGGCGAACGAACGGAAATGGTTCTTCTTCAAATGGCGCCTCCCCAGTTTGTCCGGCTCGGCCGGAGGGAGGGGCCTGCTCGCTTCGGTGCCGGGGTGAGCCGGCGAGACCGTCGGCGGCCGCGGCGGGCAGGGCCGCCGGAGATGCTGCGGGAGGGTCCGGCGGCCCTTCTATTCTAGGCCCGTCAGGCGCCGACGACCTCGACGAGCTTCGTCTGCGTCTTCGGCCCGGGGATGCCGTCCACCTTCAGGCCGTGCTTCCCCTGGAAGGCGAGGACGGCGTTGCGGGTGGGCGTGTCGAACTTGTCGTGGATGGGCCCGGCGTAGTACGCGAGGTACTTGAGGCGGGCCTGGACGCCGGTGAGCCAGGCGGCCGGCGGGAGGCCCTGCGGCGGAGGGCCGGGCTTCGGAGGCGGCGGCGTGGCCGAGGAGGGAGGGGGGGTCGCCGAGGAGGGCGGCGGCGTGCCGGGCTTCGGGCCGGAGGGGGGCGCGGGGGTGGAGGGCGGCGGAGGAGGAGGCGTCACAGAAGGGATCCGGACGGCCTGCCGGCCGTCGGAGACGCCCGGCCAGGTGTTCCTCTTCACGTTCCACCCCGCGATCTCCTCTCCCGACTCGGCGGTGACGCTCCCACCCGACATGGAGAGAAGGAGGAAAGAACCGGGGCCGTCGTCGATGGCCGCGATCGGACCGAAGCTCCTCGCGCCGATCTTCCACCAGTTCCCGGGCCCGGCCGACGTCCCGCCGAAACGGATCTCGGGGGAGCTCTCGTGGGCGCGCACGAAGTCGACGTCCACCCCTTCCGGCGATTCGAACCCGGGCTCGAGGAGGACCTGGTACATCGAGTCCTTGGGGTTGTCGACGTGGGCCTTCATCGAAACGAGGACCCATACGCGATGGGAACGGGAACGGTTCATCAGCTTGGTGGCGATGAGACTGCCCATGACGACCTCCGTCTGAAAAACCGCGAAATCTAGCACCCGGCGCTCCTGCCGCACAGCCCCCCGGATGCCAGCACCCAGTTTCCTTCGCACGCTCGGCCTCGCCGGGTGGGACGGGTTCGACCCGGTGGTCCTCGCCGCGGTGGCTGCCGAGGCGCCGCTCCTCCTCGTGGGGCCGCACGGCTCGGCGAAGACGATGGTCCTCAACCGCCTCGCCGAGGCGCTGGGCCTCGAGCACCGCCACTACAACGCGTCGCTCCTGTCGTTCGACGACCTGGTCGGCTTCCCGGTGCCCGAGTGGGGCCGGGTCGTCAACCTGCAGACGCCGGCTTCGGTGTGGGAGGCCGAGTCGGTCCTCGTGGACGAGGTGTCGCGCTGCCGGCCCGAGGTGCAGAACAAGCCCTTCCCGCTGGTGCACGAGCGGGTGCTGCAGGGGATGCCGCTGCCGAAGCTGCGGCACCGCTGGGGCGCGGAGGGGGCGCGGGGCGAGGCGGCGCGGCTCGTGGCGGCGGCGCGCGGGGCGCTCGAGGAGCCGGCCCCGGGCGAGGAGGCGGTCGCCACCGAATACGGGATGCTCCCCGCGGCGCACCGCTCGTCCTGGGCCGCGACCGGGATGGCCGACGGCTCGGCGCGTGCCTCCTCCACGCGAAGCACGAGTTGCGGATGGAGGAGCTGGAGGCGGCGTTCGCGCAGCTGGGGATTCCCGACCAGGCGGGCGTCTTCACCGCCGCGTCGCCCGACGTGGAGCCCGAGGCCCGCTTCGGCTACCCGCTCGCCCTCGCCCTCCCCGCGAGGCGCTCGGGACACCTCTGCCTGCCCCGGAGGGCGGTCTACCCCGCCCTCGTCCCGAAAGAGTCGCTGTTCCTGGTGTTCCCGGAGGAAGGAGGCCCGTCGTGAACGAACCCCTCGCCCTTCGCCTCCTGAACGCGCTTCCCGCCGGAGCCTGCGAGTTGACGGCGCTCCTCGGGCTGCTGCGAATCGAGGAGAGCCGCGACGTGCCGCCGGCGGCCGTGACCTGCGAGCGGCGCCCGGTGCTGAAGCTCAACCCCGACTTCGTCGCTTCGCACTGCGCGAGCGACGGCTACCTCGGCCCGCCGAAAGCCGCGATGACGGAGCGGATCCGGAAGGCCCGGCTCGACGTCCGCGTCCTCCTGACGCCGAGCGGCCTGCGGCCCGACCTCGCGGGCGTCGCGTCCCGGCTCGTCCCTCTTCCCGAGCTCTCGTCGTCGCCCCGAAGGAGGTCCGCATGACCCGCACCGTGATCGACCGTCCCGGGAGCGGCCTCGGGCTTCCCTTCGCCGAGGCCGTCTGCGCTGGCCACCCCGACCGGCTCTGCGATTCCATCGCCGACGGCGTCGTCGAGCTCGCGACGGGGCGCGACCCGGAGGCGCTCGTGGGCGTGGAGGTGACCGTTCACCGGAGCGTCGTCTTCGTGGACGGCCGCATCGCCGCGGGCGACGGACCCGACTGCGCCGTGACCGAGGCCGAGGTGGCCGAGGTGGTGCGGGAGGCCTACCGGCGGGCCGGCTACCGCGATACACCCGGCGGGCCGTCGAGCCCGGCCGGCTGCGTCTTCGGGCCGGCGCCGGAGGAGGTGGAGACGCGGTTCGACCTCTGCCTCGGGCCGCTCGGCGACAACGGGCTCTCGGGAAGGAAGCTCGTCGCCGAGGCGTACGGAACTGCCGTGCCGGTGGGCGGCGGGACGGGGCGGAGGAGGCGACGGTGTGGGTCGTCTTCCGCCCCGGAGACGAGGAGCCGCGCTGGGTGGAGGAGAGGGTCGTGGGGGGGCGGGTGTCTCAGGCCGGCAGGTCCGAAGGGGTGCAGACCCGCACCTCGAGGCCGTCGTAGTCCCGCGTGAACGCCGGAACCCCGGAGGGGGTGACGAGGAAGTTCCGGCCCTTCGGGTGGATCTTGCGGAGGGCGGCGAGGCCCCGGCTCTCGAACGCCTCGGGGCTCCACTTGCACTCCACCGCGTCGACCCGGTCGCGGCCGCGGGGCAGGACGAAGTCCACCTCGCGCCCGCTCCGGTCCCGCCAGTAGCGGACGGGGGTGTCCGGCGAGTGAGCCTGCAGGTGCTCGAGGACGAGGTGCTCCCAGAGAAGGCCCAGGTCTTCCGGGCGGAGCGGATCCCAGCCACGGACGAAGCTCACGAAGCCGGTGTCGAAGCCGTAGGCCTTCGGCATCCGGAGGATCTCGCCCTGTCCCCCGCCGTGGAAGGGACGGACGAGGGTGACGGCGTTCGTGACCTCCATAGCGTCGAGGTGACTCTGGACGGTCTGGCGCGCCAGCCCGAGAGCTGCCGCCGCCCGGGCGACCTCGAGCTGGCCCCCGCTCTGGCGCAGGACGTACTCGAGGAGCGCGTTGAACCGGTTGACGTCGCGGAAGCCGAAGAGGCGCTGGATGTCGCGGGCGAAGAACGAGTCGAGCCACTCGCGATAGAGCGAAGGGCTCTTGGACTCCGCCAGGAGCGCGGCCGGGAGACCGCCGTGAAAGAGGCGCTTCTGGAGCGTCGCGTCGAACGCTTCGAGCTCGTCCCAGAGGACGGGCACGAGGCGGATGCTCCGCTTGCGCCCCGTGAGCGTGTCGCGGAACTTCCGGCTGGCGGCCAGGGTCGACGAGCCCGTCGCGAGGATCCGGAGGTCGGGGAAGAGATCCGCGCCGATCTTGAGGACACGGGTGGGATCCGAGAGCTGGTGGATCTCGTCGAAGACGACGACGGGCTTGCCGGCGGACCGGAAGAAGACCGCGGGGTCGCGGACCATCTCCTCGGCGATGGGGAGATCGCAGTTGACGTAGAGCGTCCGATCGGCCCCGAGGCTCCCGGCGAGCGTCGTCTTCCCGCAGCGGCGAACCCCGCACAGCCACGCGATGGGGGCTTCCTTCCAGGCGGCTTCGATCCGCGAGAGCCAGAACGGGCGAGCGATCACGGAACCGTAATTTACACTTCGCGACGCGATTTGTAAAGTACGGAGACGTTTCGAGAACGTATCAGAACCGGAAGGAGATTCCCCCGACCGCGTAGGCGAACCAGGCGAAGCTGTAGACCTCGTCGTTGTCGGCGCCCCCCTCGAGGGTGCGGGCTCCGACGAAGAGGTCGACCTTCGGGGAGACCTTCGCCTCGAGGCGCAGGGCGACGTCCTCCGCGCGGCCCTGGCTCGCGGCGGCGGCGTCGACGTCGAGGTCGAGCGCGAGGGCGTCGGTCATCTGCCAGCGGACGCCGCCGTAGAGGAGCGGGACGAAGCCGGTGTTCGTCTTCGCGCTCGAGAGGCCCGAGCCCTCGAGCTCGATCCTCGCGTCGCGGATCTTCGCGGTGACGCCGGCCCGGAAGGAGACGGGGCCGGAGCTCTTGAACCGCCAGACCCAGGAGAGGCGGTAGGAGTCGAAGACGTAGTCGACGTCGAGGGGCCGGCCGGCGGGGAAGAGGGTTCCGTTGAACTCGACGTCGGTGTCGGGCGTGAGGGTCGCCTTCGTCCGGAGAGGGGCGGCGAGGAGGCGGAGCGACGTGCGCTTCGAGACGTCGGCCCAGAGCGTTCCGCGGAAGGCGGCGAAGGGGCCCTGGTTCGCCTCGTCGATGGAGAGGCGGGTGCCCGTGTCGCCGGGGACGGCGAAGTCGTTGCGGAGCTGCCACGCGGCTCCCCCCTCGAGCTCGAGGCGGAAGCGGTCGTCGGCGAACGCCGGGGCCGCGAGGGCGAAGGCGGCGAGGATCGAAGAGGCGAGGAAAGCGCGGGTGCGGCTCACGACCGCAATTCCGCCGGGCGAACGTTTCCGGATTTCGGGCGTGGGTCGGGCGCAGACTCGGGGCCGGACCGATGCCTTACGCCGACCGCGGGACTCACCGGCTCTGGTACGAGACGCTGGGGCGCGAGGGAGCTCCCCCGCTCCTCCTGGTAATGGGGATGAGCTTTTCGTCGCGGGCGTGGGGGCCGCTCGGGGAGACGCTGTCGGCGGATTTCCGCGTCGTCGTATTCGACAACCGCGGCGCCGGGGGGTCGGGCGCGCCGCTCCGGCCGTACGGGATGGGCGACCTGGCCGACGACGCCGCGGCGGTGCTCGACGCGGCGGGGGTGGAGGTCGCGCACGCGTTCGGGATCTCGATGGGCGGGATGATCGCGCTCGAGCTGGCGCTCAGGCACCCGGCGCGGGTGAAGGCGATGGCCCTCGGCGGGACGTTCGCCGGGTGGCGGGAGAGCCGGAAGCCGTCGGCCCCGGTGGTGGGAGACCTCCTCGCCGGCACCGTCCTCTCGCGCCTGGGCTCGCACCGGCTCATCGCCCGCGCCCTCGTGGCGGACGGGACCCGGGAGACGGACTTCGCGCGTTTCGCGGCGTGGATCGAGAACGCCGGCCGGGTGAGGCCGCACGTCCTCGCGCAGCAGCTGGCCGCGGTGACGGGCCACGACGCGGCGTCGCGGCTGGGCGAGATCCGCGTCCCGACGCTGGTGCTGGCCGGCGCGGAAGACCGGCTCGTCCCGGTGGAGAACTCGCGGCGGATCGCGGAGGCGATCCCCGGCGCCCGGCTGGTCCTCCTGCCCGGCGCGGGGCACTGCTTCCCCTTCGAGCGGTTCGAGGCGACGGTGCGGGAGCTGACGGACTTCTTCCGCTCCTGCTGAAGCACGGGGAGAGGGGATGGGGGTCAGTTCCGTCTTCCGGTTCTCACCGGAAAACGGAGCTGACCCCCATCCCTCCCCCTCCCCATCCCCATCCCCATCCCCGGCGGGGGCGTGCTACGTTCCCGGGAAATCGGAGGGCTTCGGGATGGACGGTCGGTTCGACCTCGCGGTCGTCGGCGCGGGAGTGGTGGCGTACGGCGTGGCCGTCGTGACGGCGGCTTTGCTGGTGTTCCTCGTCTTTCGCGCGAACGCGTTCATTACGCGGGAGGTGGACGAGGAGGGGCTCCTCCGGGGCGGGCACCGCTCCATCGCCATCTCGCTGGGCGCGATCCTCCTCAGCCAGGCGGTGCTCCTTCGACACGCCGTGCACCCGGTGATGGTGATGGTGCGCGAGCTGTTCCTCGAGCCGCCGACGCTCGTCGAGGCGCTGGTGACGGCGGCGCGCTGCGCCGGGGTCGTCTCGCTCCTGACGGTCGTCGCGTTCGGCTCGACGGCGCTCGCGGCGTTCCTCTTCACGCGTATGACGCGCGGCCTCGACGAGCACGCCGAGATCCACCGCGACAACGTGGCGGTGGCGATCTTCCACGCGTTCGTCCTGCTCGCGATCACGGCCGTCCTGAACGAAGGGATGGAGGACCTCTCCCGGTCGCTCGTCCCCTTCGGCGGGCGCGGCGTCCTGACGCTGCCTTGAGCGGCCGCCCCTCGCGTCCGGGCCGCGGCTGCGGCTGCCTGGCCGGGCTCGGCGTCCTCGCCCTGGCGTGGGTGGTGACGGGGGGGCTCGCCTTCCTCGACTTTCCGTTCGGACGCGGAGGGGACGGAACGGGCGAGAGCCGTCCCGGCCAGGAGGAGGCCGCCGCCCCGCCGGAGACGCTGCCCGAGACGTTCAGGAGGAACCCGGGGGCGCTCCGCGAGTTTGCTCGCCAGGAGGCGGGGCCGCGCTGGCGGCTCAGCTTCGGGTTCGTCGACTACCACGGGCGCACGCACCGCGTCGCCTGCAACGTCGACCGCGCCGCGCACGCCGCCGAGAAGGCGGGGTTCGGGTACGCGCCGGAGGCCCTCGAGGCCGAGCTGAACGGCGAGCTCGCGCGGCTCCTCGACGCCGAGATGGCCGTCCGGCGCATCGGGCCCTACTTCCAGATCGCCTTCGAGGGAATGGGCGGGTACAAGTGGTCCTGGAAGGTTCCCGGGAGCCTCGAGGAAGCGGAGCGCGTGAGGGCGCGCGCGGCCATCGACGACCTCGTCTCGTGGATCGAGAGCGAGCTGCCCGCCCGCGACCAGTCCATCCGCCAGGCGATCTACGCCCGCCACGGGCTGAAGCTCCGGGAGAGGAACCTGAGCATCGACTACGAGAGGCTGATCGCGGACGGGACCGGGCCCCTGTCGGACTGCTTCCACGCGCTCTACGAGGCGGGCCGGGGCTCCTCGGTGCGGCAGTACATGGGGCTCCTCCTCGCGTTCCTGCAGGAGCTCGACTACGAGATACCGCCCGACGAGGACGCCGGCCGGAAGACGCTCGGGCTTCGTGTGCCGACGGACGTCCTCGTCTCGGGAAAGGGCGACTGCGATTCCAAGTCGGTCGCGTTCGCGTCGATGTGGCGTCGGTTCCCGACGAGCCTCGTCTTCATCCTCGTCCCGGGGCACGCGCTCGTCGGCGTGGAGGCGCAGGTCTACCCGGACGAGGAGTCGGTGCGAGTGGGGAACCGCAGCTACGTCCTCTGCGAGGTGGCCGGCCCCGCCAAGATCCCTCCCGGCGGCAGTTCGATCTCCGGGAGCTTCGAGTACCTCCTGATCGAGCCGCTGTGACCGCGTCCGGTCCCCGTCCCGAGACACCGTCGCGGGCCCTCTGCTACCATCCCCGCGCGCGGCGCGGCCGCGCGGTTCTTTGAGCAACTGGCAGCCCTGCGCTTCGGGCTGCCGGCATGAAGAGTGGCGGAGAGAGCACCGGCTCGACGACCCGCCCGCCAGACCGTAGTCCCTGCGGTGGCAACGCCGGCCCGGTCCGAGAGGATCGGGGGCCATGCGCGATCGAGGCGAGACCCACTTCGGCGAAAGGACGCTCCTGAACGCTCCCGTCACGTCCCCCGATCCGAACACCTTCCGGTGCCTGGGTGAGGCAACCCGGCGCGCCGCGGCGCGTTTCGCGGCTCCTCCCTCCCGCGCGCCCGAACAGACCGCAACGCCCTTCGAAAGGAGTCACGCATGAGCACCGAGAACCTCGATTTCCTCCTCACCTCCGAGTCCGTCACCGAGGGCCACCCCGACAAGGTCTGCGACCTGATCGCCGACGCGATCCTGGACGCGAACATCGGGCCCGACGAGAACGCCCGCGTCGCGTGCGAGGTCCTCTGCAAGAAGGACCGCGTCGTCCTCGCCGGCGAGATCACCTCGAAGGCCGGCCTGAAGAGGGCCGACTACGAGGAGATCGTCCGCGCGACGATCGACGGGATCGGCTACACCGACCCCGCCGAGCCGTTCCACGCCAAGGGGGTGAAGGTCCTCAACTTCCTCACCCGCCAGTCGCGGGAGATCGGCGGCGCCGTGAAGAAGGCGACCGACGCGAAGAAGAGGGACCAGGGCGCCGGCGACCAGGGAATCATGTTCGGCTACGCGACGACGGAGACGCCCGAGCTCCTGCCGCTGCCGATCGTCCTCGCCCACCGCCTCACGCGCGGCCTCGCCGAGGCCCGGCGCAACTTCGTGCCGTGGCTGAGGCCCGACGGCAAGTCGCAGGTGACCGTCCGCTACGAGGGGGGCGTCCCGAAGCAGGTCGAGTCGGTCCTCATCTCGACGCAGCACTCGCCCGAAGTGACGCGCGAGGAGATCGCCGCCTGGGTCGAGAAGGACCTCGCGCCGAAGGCGCTGGACGGCTGGATGCGCGACGGCATCCGCTTCATCGCGAACCCCTCGGGCTCCTTCGTCCTCGGCGGGCCGACCGCCGACGCGGGCGTGACGGGGCGGAAGATCATCGTCGACAGCTACGGCGGCGCGGCCCGGCACGGCGGCGGCGCCTGGAGCGGCAAGGACCCCTCGAAGGTCGACCGGAGCGGGGCCTACTTCTGCCGCTGGGCCGCCCGGCAGGTCGTCAAGCAGGGGCTCGCGCAGCGCGCCGAGATCCAGGTCTCGTACGCGATCGGCGAGGCGAGGCCGATGTCGGTGACGGTGGAGACCTTCGGCACGGGCGACGCGAAGGCCGCCGCGGCCCTCGTCGGCTCCTTCGACTTCCGCCCCGCCGCCATCAGCGAGCGGCTGAACCTCCGGCGCCCCATCTACCGCTCGACGACGAACTACGGGCACTTCGGAAAGCCCGAGCTCCCCTGGGAGCAGTGACGCGCGGCTGAAGGAGCGACCGTCGCGACATTTATCTTGACAGTAGTCGCGACAGTCGCTATCGTTCCCGCATGGCCGATCCCGACCTCCCCCGCTTCGACCTCGACGAGCTGGGGAGGAAGGCCGGCCTGCCGCCGCGGACCATCCGCTACTACATCTCGGAAGGCCTCGTTCCTTCGCCCGTGCGGCGCGGGCCGGCCTCGTACTACCGGGAAGACCACCTCAACCGGCTGCTCCTGATCCGCAAGTACCAGGCCGAGGGGCTCCCGCTCGACCTCATCCGGCGCCGCCTCTCGCGGCTCGGGGTGAAGGGCGCACAGGAGGAGGCCGGGCGGCACGGCGCGGAGGAAGCGCCGGCAGCCTCGAACCCCGCCCTCGACTACATCCGCTCGCTGAGGGGCGAGGGCCCGCGCGCGGCCGCCGTCGCGGCGCACCCCGTCGACTTCTGGGTGCGGACCCGGCTCTCCCCCGACGTGGAGCTGAACGTGAAGGAGCCTCTCGACGCCGAGCGCCGGCGCCGTGTCGAGAGGCTGATCGACGAGGCCCGGAAGATCCTGAACGAGTAGGCGGGCCGGCCGCCCGCTCGAGCTCGCGAAGAAGGGGGCCGCGCTCGCCCTCGATCTCCTCAGGGACGGGGACCGCTTCGGGATCGTCGCCTACGACGACCGGGTCCTCGTCGTCTTCCCGTCCACGGGGGCGAACACGAAGTCGGTGGCGGAGGCGCGCAACCTTCTCGCCGCCGTCGACCCCGGCGGCTCGACGGACCTCCACGGCGGATGGCTCCAGGGGTGCGAGGAGGTGGCGCGGGGAATGACCCCCGAGGCCGAGTCGCGCTGCCTCCTCCTGACCGACGGCCTCGCGAACCACGGCGTGACCGACTCCGCGGAGATTGCGCACCACGCGGGCGACCTGCGCGCCCGCGGCATCGCGACCTCGACCTTCGGCCTCGGCGATGGCTTCGACGAGGTGCTGCTCCAGAGGATGTCGGACGCGGGCGGCGGGAGCGCCTACTGGGTGCGGGAGCCGGAGCAGGTCGGCCCCGCGATGGAAGCCGAGCTGGGCGACTCGCTCGAGGTCGTCGCCCGCGACGTGGCGCTCGTCGTCGAGGGCTACGGGATCGAGGAGGTCCTCGTCCCCGGCGTCGGGCGGCTCGAGAAGGGGGCCGACGGGCGCTTCCGGCGGCGGCTCGGGAGCCTCTCGGCAGGCCAGCTCCGCTCCGAGGCGCTTCACCTCCGCCTGCGGCGGCGGCTCCCCGGCCGAGAGAGCGCCGCGAAGGTCTGGCTGGAGGACGCGGGGGGCGCCCTGCCGCGAGAGGAGCACGAGGTCTCCTTCACGTTCCGGCCGCGAGCCGAGGCGGGGGCGGCCCCGCTTGACGCCGACGTCGTCGTGGCGACGCGCACGGCCTTCGTCCACGGCCTCGTCCTCGAGGCGCTGAAGCCCGGGTACCGCGAGGAGACCGCGGAGAGCATCCGCAGGATCGACCGGGAGACCGCGCGCCTCGCCCGCCTCGCGGAACGTGTCCCCGCCCTGGCTCCGGTCCTCGACGACCTCAGGGACGCCGCCGAGAAGCTCGCCGACCACAGCTTCCTCCTCGACGCCGGGCGGGCCAAGGAAGCCTACTTCCGCGCCAACTACGCCCTCCGGGGGCGCGACGCGGCCGGGCGCGCCCGGAAGGGCTCGGGCGGCTTCGCCCTCGACGTCGTCCTCCACGGCGACGGCTTCGACCTCGCGGGCGCCTGCGCCCTCCTCGACGCGCGGTTCCGCGCGGCGGCGCGCGGACGGTTCCCGGTGTGCATCCGCCACGGGGAGGGCCTCCCCGCGAGCGGCGACGCCGCCGAGCCGCTCCCGGAGCGAGAGCAGTGGCGGCTCCTCGCCTACGAGACCGTCCTCCACGGCCTGCGGGCCGCCCGGGCGGCGTGGGACCCGGACGCGCTGATGCACGGCGAGACCCGCGGCTGCGTCTTCGACCTCTGCGAGGTCCGCTCCGACCTCGACGTGAAGCTCCACGCCGCGAGTCTCTGCGGGCCGTGCCGCGAGCGCCTCCGCCGTTCCCGGGTCGACACCGGCCTCGTCGACGCGCTCCTGTCCGTCGTGCGCGACCTGACGGCCGCGGCGGCGGTGAAGGCGAACTGAGGGCGAGGAGCCGCGTTCCGCGCGTGCGCGCTTCGGGCGCGCCCTCTCGGGCGCGCCCGGGTTCCGCTTGCGCTCGCCGTCTCAGAGCGATCCGGCGCCGTTCCTCCCCGGCTCGAGACCCGGGCCGTCGCCGAGGGCGAGAGTCTCCTCGGCCCGCGCGACGGCCTCGTGCGGGACACCCGCGGCCGCGGCGTGCCGGCGGAGGGCCGCGGGATCGAGGGTCACGCGGCAGCACAGGGCGCCGAAGACCGCGGCCCGGAGCGCCTCCGCGTGCTCGGGCGGCGCCTCGAAGTGGCCGTGGACCTCTCCGCGGGGCCGCACGGCGATGAAGACGGTGAGGTCGGGCATGGCGGGCTCCTCCGGGCGCTCTCGCGCGCCTTCAGGAATGCGCCCCGGCCTGGGACAGACGGTGTCCTTGGGGCTAACATCGCGCCATGGCGGTGAAGGACAGGCCCCTCTTCCGTCGCATCCTCGAGTTCGACGACCTGCTGAGGCGCAAGCGAGCCGTAAATGCGACGAGCCTCGCCACGCGGTGGAAGACGTCGACGAAGACCGTCCAGCGCTTCGTCGCCTTCATGCGCGACGAGATGGACGCGCCGATCGTCTTCGACCGGAAGCGCGGCTCGTTCCGCTACTCCGACCCGGGCTGGCACCTGCCCTGGATCCCCGTCGAGGGGCCGGGGCTCTTCGCCATCGGAGTCGCGAGCAAGGTGCTGCAGCTCTACGAGGGGACGCCGGTGGCCGAGGGGCTGCGCGAGGCGTTCCAGCGCCTCTCGGACGTGATGCCCCCGGAGATCCGCGTCAGCCCCGGCGCGTTCGTCGAGCGCCTCTACATCCACCCGCAGCCGATCCGCCTCGTCGACCCCGCCGTCTGGACCGCCGTCGCGACGGCCCTCCGCGAACGGACGGTCCTGAAGGTCCGCTACCAGAAGCCGGGGGGCGAGACGAGCACGAGGCAGCTCGCCCCGTACGGCCTCGTCCTCGCCGCGGGCGACTGGCTCGTGGCGGCGCACGACCGCGAGGACGCCCCGGGGAACGTGAAGACGTTCTACGTCGCTCGCATCCGCGAGGCCGTGGCCGGCACCGAGCTCTTCTCCATCCCGAGGGACTTCGACCTGAAGCGGCACTTCGGCGAGACGATCGGCATCTTCGTCGGGAGCGAGCCGTTCCGCTTCCGGGTCCGCTTCACGAAGTCGATGGCCGCGTGGGTCGCGGAGGTGCGCTGGCACCCGAAGCAGAAGGTGACGCCGCTGCCGGACGGCGAGCTCGAGCTCGAGCTGCCGGCCGGGTCGCTCTTCGAGGCGCGCCGGTTCGTCCTCTCCTTCGGGCGGGAGGCGAAGGCGATCGCCCCCCCCGCCCTCCTCGAGGCGCTCGCGGCCGAGACGGAGGAGATGGCCGCGTCGTACCGGGCATAGGGCGACCGGGCGAGGCCGCAACCTTCCGCGGCGCACCGCGTACCCTTCGCCGATGAAGAGCGCCGAAGAGAGGCCGCCCGCCCGCCCTGCGTGGGGGCTCCTCTTCGCCGTCGCCGGCGCGAAGCTGGCGATTCACCTTGCCCTCGCGAATCGCTACGGCTATTTCCGCGACGAGCTCTACTTCCTCGACTGCGGCCGGCACCTCGCCTGGGGCTACGTCGACGCCGCGCCCGCCGTCGGCCTCTACGCGAAGGTCGCGCTCCTCCTGGGCGGCTCGCTCCCGGTGCTCCGCGGCATCGCCGCGCTGGCGGGTGCGGCCGTCGTCCTCCTCACGGGGCTTCTCGCCTGGCGCCTCGGCGGGAGCCGCGCGGCGCAGGGGCTCGCGGCCGTGGCCGCCCTCGCCACGCCCATCTTCCTCGCGATCGCGAGCCTCTTCTCGATGAACGTCTTCGAGCCTCTCTTCTGGACGGGTTGCGCGTACGTCCTCGTGAGGCTCGCCGACGGCGCCTCCCCGCGGCTCTGGCTCCTCTTCGGCCTCCTCGCGGGTCTCGGCCTCCTCAACAAGCACTCGACGGCCTTCTTCGGCCTCGCCGTCTTCGCCGGGGTCGTCCTCTCCCCGATGCGTCGCGCGCTCGGCACGAGGTGGCCGTGGGCCGGGGCGGGCGTCGCCCTCCTCGTCTTCCTCCCGAACCTCCTGTGGCAGGCGGCGAACGGCTTCCCGACGCTCGAGGACCTCCGCAACGTCGCCCGCACCGGGAAGAACGTCGTCCTCGGCCCCGGCGAGTTCGTGATGCAGCAGGTCCTCCAGCAGGGGCCGCACCTCCTGCCTCTCTGGCTCGGCGGCCTCGCCTGGCTGCTCTTCGCGCGGCGGGGGCGCTACCGCGCGCTCGGCAGCGCCTTCGCCGTCTTCTGCGTCCTGATGTTCGCGATGAAGGCGAAGGCCTACTACCTGACGCCGATCTTCCCGGTCGTCCTGGCCGCCGGGGCGGTGGGCTTCGACGAGTGGCTCCAGCGGCGGCGGCACCTCGCCGGACGCGCCTGGCCCCGCGCGGCCGTAGCGGCCTGGGCCGTCCTCTTCGCCCTCCCCGTCGCCCCGCTCGTCCTGCCGGTCCTCGACCCGGCCGAGTACGTCGCCTACACGCGGGCGATCGGATTCGAGCCGCCGAAGGCCGAGGTCGCCCACCGCGGGCCGCTGCCGCAGATGTTCGGCGACCAGTTCGGCTGGCCCGAGCTCGTGTCGAAGGTGGCGGCGGTCTGGAACGGACTGACTCCGGAGGAACGCTCGCGGGGGGCGATCTTCGCGAACAACTACGGCGAAGCGGGGGCGATCAACCTCTTCGGCCCCGCACACGGCCTTCCTCGCGCGATCTCGGCCCACCAGAACCACTTCTTCTGGGGCCCGCGCGGCTTCCGCGGCGACGTCCTCGTCGTCCTGCAGGACGACCGCGAGAGCCTCGAGCGCCTCTGCGGCTCCGTCGAGGCGGCCGCCCGGCACGAGCACCCCTGGGGAATGGCCGAGGAGAACGGGGTCATCTGGGTCTGCCGGGGTCTGAAGACCCCGCTCCCCGAGCTCTGGCCCGGGCTGAAGCACTGGAACTGAAGGCCGCCCCGGAAACAGGAACGCCGGGACTCTGCCCGGCGAAAAACCCTCACGAGGAAAAGAATGGTGGAGCTGAACAGGATCGAACTGTCGACCTCTTGAATGCCATTCAAGCGCTCTCCCAACTGAGCTACAGCCCCACGCTTTCAAAAGACCAGGGAGGTGCGGGCACCTCCGCGGGGCGGGAAAACTACCATCCCGCTCCGCGACGGTCAAGGCGCCCCGAATTCCCTATGATCCCCGCCATGGACACCTATCCGCGAGACCCCGAAGCGCTGAAGAGGCGGGGGATCATCCAGAGGGTCCTGGGCGGGATGAACCTGAGGTTCCCGGGACTCTTCGCCCTCCTCGCCGCGGTGACCGTCGCCGACATCCTGATCCCCGACTTCATCCCGTTCGTCGACGAGATCATCCTGGCGCTCCTGACGATGCTCTTCGCCCTCTGGAAGGACCGCCGGACGACGATCGTCACGACGGCGAAGGCCGGCCCTCCCCTGCCGCCGTCCCGGCCGCCCCTTCCCCCCATTCCGCCCGACGCGCGCTGAAGGAGCGCCGGGAGACCCCGGCCGGCACTACCGCATGGCGGAGAAGGTGTCGCAGGCCTTGAGGTCGCCGGTCTGGAGCCCCTTGCGGAACCAGGCGACGCGCTGCTCCGAGGAGCCGTGGGTGAACGCGTCCGGCGAGACCCTCCGCCCCGCGGCCCGCTGCATCCGGTCGTCGCCGATCGCCGCGGCGGCGTTCAGCCCCTCCTCGACGTCCCCGTGCTCGAGGACGCCGCGCTGGGCCGTCTCGTGCCCCCAGACACCCGCGAAGCAGTCGGCCTGAAGCTCGAGGGCGACGGAGTACGCGTTTTCCCTGCGAGGGTCGGCTGCCTGGCGCTCCCTCACCGCCCGGTCGATCCCGAGGAGGTGCTGGACGTGGTGGCCGATCTCGTGGGCGATGACGTAGGCCTGCGCGAAGTCACCGGGCGCCCCGAAACGGTCCTTCAGCTCGGAGTAGAAGCCGAGGTCGATGTAGACCTTCTGGTCGCCGGGGCAGTAGAACGGCCCGGTCGAGGAGCCCGCGTAGCCACAGGCCGAGTCGACGCCGTCCGTGAAGAGGACGAGGCGGGCGTCCTCGTAGGGCCGGCCGGCCGCGGGGAGAAGCCTGGCCCAGGTCGCCTGCGCGTCGTCGAGGACGAACGAGACGAAGTCGACGAGCTCTTCCTCGGCCGGGTCGGCGACTCCACCGCCTCCCGGAAGCTGCTGGCCCGTCGAGACTTCGGCGCTCGGGGCGAGGGCTCCCCCACCGCCCACGAGGGAGAAGAAGTCCTTCTTGAAAACGAGGCTCAACACGGCGAGAAGGAGGAACCCGCCGATTCCGAGCTTCAGCCCCGGGCCGCGTCCGCCTCCGTACGCGCCACCGACGCCCCGCCGGTCCTCGAGGTTCACGCTTCGCTTGCCGCGGGTCCACTTCATGGCACGGCCCTCCTCGCGCTTCACGAAAGAATAACGGTACAGATCGCCCGTCGGTGGATAAGATCCCAGACCTCTTGTCGCGCATCCCGCACCCCCACCCCGCGCGCACTTCACTCCCAAGGGAGATCCATATGAACAGCTCGGCCCGCAGAGTCGCCCTCGTTTCGCTCGTCGTCCTCGCCCTGATCGCCGTGGGAGCCGCGGGTCCCGCGGCGGCCCAGCCGACGGAGCTGTTCTTCTCCGAATACGTGGAGGGCAGCTCGAACAACAAGGCCGTCGAGATCTACAACGGAACGGGCTCGGCCGTGGACCTCACCGCCGGCGGCTACCACCTGCTGTTCTACTTCAACGGCAACACGACGGTCGGCTTCACCCTCGCATTGTCCGGAAGCGTGCCCGCGGGCGACACCTGGGTCGTCGCACCGACGAACGCGAACGCGACGATCCTCGGCCTCGCGGACCAGACATTCGGAACCGCCTGGTTCAACGGCGACGACGCCGTCGTCCTCCGCAAGGGCGGCGCGGCCGGGGCAATTGTGGACGTCATCGGCCAGATCGGCTTCGACCCGGGCAGCGAGTGGGGAACCGGACTCGTGTCGACCGCCGACAACACGCTTCGCCGGAAGCCCGGTGTCTGCGCGGGCGATACGGACGGCAGTGACGCGTTCAACCCGGCGACGGAGTGGGACGGCTTCGCGCAGGACACCTTCGATGGCCTCGGGAGCCATAGCGTCTCCTGCACCGTCCCCGATGCCGCCCCGGGCGTCGCATCGACCACCCCCGCCAACGGGGCCACGGATGTCGCCGCCACGACCTCGCTCACCGTCACCTTCAGCGAGCCCGTGAACGTCGCGGGGAGCTGGTTCCAGATCGTCTGCGCGACTTCCGGCACCCGAAACGTTGCCGACACCGTCGTCTCCGGCGGCCCGACGACGTTCACGATCGACCCGACCACGGACTTCGCCGCCGGCGAGTCCTGCACCGTCACGGTCTTCGCGGCTCAGGTCACCGACCAGGACACGAACGACCCGCCTGACACCATGGCGGCGAACTACGCCTGGTCATTCACGACGGCCTCGCCGCTCCCGGCCCTCTCCGTGAACGACGTCTCGATCATCGAAGGGAACTCCGGGCAGACCCAGCTGGCGTTCACGGTCACGCTGTCGGCGCCGAGCGCCAGCCCCGTCCAGTTCGACTTCACGACCGCCGACGGCACCGCGACGACGGCCGACAACGACTACGTCCTCGCGTCCGGAACTCTGGCGACGATCGCCGCCGGGGACACGACTTACCCGATCAACGTGACGATCAACGGCGACACGACCGTCGAGCCGGACGAGACGTTCTTCGTCAACCTCTCGAGCCCCGTCAACGCCGTGATCTCCGACGGGCAGGGCATCGGGACGATCCTGAACGACGACTTCACGCCGATCCACACGATCCAGGGGAACGGGCTCGCCTCGACCTACGACGGGAGCGTCGTCACGACGACCGGCGTCGTGACGGCGCTCAAGTTCAACAACGGCTTCTTCATCCAGGAGCCCGACGCCACCGTCGACGCCGACCCGCAGACGTCCGAGGGGCTGTTCGTCTACACCGGCTCGGCGCCCGCCGTGGCCGTCGGCGACCTCGTCCGGGTGACCGGCACCGTCGACGAGTACGTCCAGTCCGGGAACTTCGGAGCGCTCACCGAGCTCGTCGCCCCACTGACCATCACGGTCGTCTCCAGCGGCAACCCGCTCCCGGCTCCCGTCGCGCTCACGACGACGATGCCCTCGCCTGCGGGGAGCTGGTACCAGCTCGAGCACCTCGAGGGGATGCGCGTCAGCGTTCCCGGCTTCGAGGTGGCCGCCGCGACGGACGGAAACCCCGGCGGGAACTACACGACCGGGACCTCCTTCGGCGACTGCTACGGCGTCGTCCCCGGCCTCGACCGACCCTTCCGCGAGCCCGGCATCGCCTTCCCGAACGACCCCCCGTCGGGGACGACGATCCCGCCGCTCCTCCGGTTCGACTCGAACCCCGAGCTCCTCCGCATGGACACCGACGGGCAGGTCGGCGCCACCCGGCACAACCTCTCGGCCCGGACCGTCCTCCCCGCCTTCGTCGGCGTACTCGACTACGCCTTCAGCCGCTACTCGATCCTCCCCGACGTCGGCAGCCTGCCGGCCAGCCCTGCCGAGTTCGGTCCTGCGGCCGTGACGGCTCCTCTCCCGAGCGAATTCACCGTCGCTGCCTACAACCTGCAGCGCTTCTTCGACGACGTGAACGACCCGGCGATCAGCGAGCCGGTCCTGACGACCGCCCAGTACACCGCGCGCCTCGCGAAGGCGTCGGTCGGCATCCGGAACTACCTGCGGACGCCGGACGTCGTCGGGGTCGTCGAGGTCGAGAACCTGTCGACTCTCCAGGCGCTCGCAACGCGCATCAGCAACGACGCCATCGCCGCCGCCCAGCCCGACCCGCTCTACCAGGCTTACCTGATCGAGGGGAACGACGTCGGCGGGATCGACGTCGGCTTCCTCGTGAAGACCTCTCTCGCCGGCGCGAACCCGCGCGTCCAGGTGCTCTCGGTGACGCAGGAGCTGGACGGCACGCTCTTCGTGAACCCGGACGCTTCGACGGAGCTCCTGAACGACCGGCCGCCGCTCATGCTCCGCGCCGTGATCCACGGCGCGAACGGCGGCACCCACCCGGTGACCGTCATCGTCAACCACCTCCGCTCCCTCAACGACGTGGACAGCGAGGACGCCGGCTCGTTCGGCTGGACGACGCTCGGCCAGAGGGTCCGCGCCAAGAGGCACGCGCAGGCGGTCGACCTCGCGAGCTTCGTCCAGGGTCTCCAGACGGCCGACCCGACAGAGCAGGTCATCCTCGTCGGCGACTTCAACTCTTTCGACGTGAACGACAGCCTCGGCCACCTGGTCGCGACGATCGCCGGGACTCCCGTCGTCGACGACACCACCGCCGTCCCGGGCGACGGCGTCGACCTCGTGAACCCGGACCTCGTGAACCTCGGCCCCCTCGTCTCCGCGGGGGAGCGCTACTCCTACGTCTACGAGTTCACGCCCCAGATGATCGATCACGCGCTCGTCAACGCGGCCCTCGTCACGGGAAGCGTCGCCCGGCGCGTCGAATTCGCCCGCATCAACGCCGACTTCCCCGAGGTCGACCGCTCGACGACGGACGTCCGCCTCTCCGACCACGACCCGCTCGTCGTCTTCGTCCAGTCGCCCGCCCTGCTGACCACCGGCATCACGACGACCATCGTCGACACGCCCGACCCGGTCTTCCCCGGAGCGGGGCTCACCTACACGATCACCGTCGCCAACGGCGGACCCGACGCTGCCACGGGGCTCACCCTGACCGACGCCCTCCCGGCGGGGACGCTCTTCGCCTCGCTCACCTCCCCCGCGGGCTGGAGTTGCGTCACGCCCGTCTTCGGCGCGAACGGTACCGTCACCTGCACGATCGCGACGCTCCCGGCCTCCTCGAGCGCGGTCTTCACGCTGAACGTCACCGTCGACCCGGCCGTCGCGCCGGGGTCCGTCCTCTCGAACACCGCCTCCGTCACCCAGACTTCCACCGAAGGGACCCCCGGCGACGAGTCGGCCACCGCGACGACGACGGTCCAGACGCCTCCGGACGTCTACGCGACCAAGAGCGTCTCCGGGCTCGCCTTCCCCGGCGCCACGCTGACCTACACGCTCGTCCTCTACAACAACGGCACGACGCCGCAGCTCGACAACCCCGGCGACGAGCTCGTCGACGTCCTCCCCGCCTCGCTCACGCTCGTCTCGGCCACGGCCGCGTCGGGCACCGCGGTCGCGACGGTCGCGACGAACACCGTGACCTGGAACGGGTCGATCCCCGCGGGCGGCAGCGTGACGGTGACGATCACGGCCCTCGTCGGCAGCGGCGCTGGCCTCGGCGACGTCATCTCCAACCAGGCGACCGTCTCGTACGACGCCAACGGCGACGGCACGAACGAGTCTTCGGCGCCGAGCGACGACCCGGCCACCGGGACCCTCGGCGACGCCACGTCGATCACGGTCACGCTCGGCGCGGGCGGCGTGGCGGTCATCCCCGCGGCCGGCACCGTCGGCCTCGGCCTCCTCGCCCTCCTCGTCGCCCTCGGCGGCGCGCTCCTCGTGGGGCGCCGCCTCTCCTAGCTCCCGTCGAGATCCACCGGCCCAGGGGGCCGGGAGCCGCGAGGCTCCCGGCCCCTTTCTTTCCCCTCCCGGCCGGGAAGTAGAATCGGCGGCACAACCCGCGATCTGAATGCCCGGGCTCGAGGAGGCCTTCATGTGCCGTCTTTCCGTCGCCCTTGCAGCAGCTCTGTTCACCGTCGCCGCCGCCTGCGCTGCGGCGGCGACCGCCCACCCCGGGCCGGCCGTGCCTCCTGGCCTCTCCCCCGAGCGCGGGTTCGAGGTCCAGGCCCTCGTGGACGGCTTCTGGCAGCCGGCCGGAGAGCTCGCCTTCGGCGTCCGCTACACGGAGGCGGCGCTGGCGCTTCCCGATGCGGCCCTGGCTGGCCCCGTCGCTCGCGTGAGGCTCGTCCCGCGGGGCGGGGGGGCTGCCCACGTCGACCGAGTCTCGCTCGGGGAGACCGCCCCGGTCCGGGTGGAGGGGGCCTCCGAGCCTGAGGCGCTCGCCCTGGCGCTCCGCGCCGACCGCGACGTCCTCGACGCCTCCGGGAGGGCGATCGACCTGACGTTTCGTTCACCGGGCGCGGGGAGCGTGCTTCTCCTCACGGCCCGCGTGGAGGGGGAGGTCGTCGTCGGCTCGCCGTTCGCGTTCCCGCCGGCGAACCAGTTCCAGGGGCTGACCGCCGACTCGGCCTTCTACCGCTTCCGGCCGGCTCCGGGCGGCCGCGCCCCCTCGTGGCCCGAGACGCTCGACCCGGCGAACGCGCTCTTCGCGGAGCGCTGCACGCCGACGACGGGCCACCCGGAGGGCGTCACGTTCGGGTGGGTCGCGAGCGACCGGCACAACCTCTACGCCGCGGTCGAGTTCACGCCCGACAACACGCGCGACGGCGACGCGGACTGGGCGAGCGTCCACGTCGCGACGGGTGGGGAGGTCCGCGAGTTCCGCGTCTCGGAGAGGGAGACGACGTGGGGGCGGGTCGATTTCGCCCCGACGGCGAGAGCCTCCTACCGGCACAAGCTCTACCAGTTCGCGATCCCCTTCTCCGAGCTCGGCGTGAGGGACGCCTCCGAGGCCGGCGAGCTGAAGCTGGCGTTCTCCGCGTACGGGACCGCCGCCGTCTCGTGGCTCCAGCCGAACAGCTGGGACTTCGGGTTGACCGAGACGGGAACGACGGCCCCTTCCGCCTCCTTCACGATCTCCAACCAGACCGGCGTGAACATGGTCCTCGGCACGCCCTGGTTCACGCGCGGGAACCCCGCCGCGAGCCCGTTCCCCGTCTCCCCCGGAACGTGCGGCGATGGCGTCGTCGTCCCGCCCGCAGGGAGCTGCACCTTCACCGCCGCGTTCGCCCCGACCGCGCCCGGCGGCGTGGCGGACGTCCTGACCTTCTTCGCCGCGTTCGGGACGGCGCCGCAGCAGTCCGCGCCTCTCTTCCTGAGCGGCACCGGCTTCTCGACGAGCATCCCGACCCTCGGATGGGTCGGCCTCGCGGCGCTCGGGCTCGTCCTCGCCGGGGCCGGGCTCTGGGTCCTGCGGCGCGCGTAGGCGGCGGGAAACGAAGTCCCGGGAGCGGGGCCGGGAGCCGCGAGGCCCCCGGCCCCTTCCTTCTCGGGGCGGCCGGGATCAGAAGGCGAGGTCGAGGCCCGCGACGAACCGGACCCCGGGCGACGGGTAGCCCGCCACCTCCGCATAGTCGCGGTCGAGGAGGTTCGTGACGCGGGCGAACGGGGCGACGTGGCCGAAGAGGCGCGGCCCCGTGACCGCCAGGTCGACGCGGAAGTAGGACGGGCTGGTGACGCGCGCGTAGGTCGTCGCGTCGACGTCGTCGCGCTCGCCCACCCAGAGGCCCGTCAGCTCGGCGCTGGCGCCGCGCCCGAGGTCGCCCCCCACGGTGAGCGCGGTCCGGTGCTCCGGCCGGCGCAGGAGCGGGAGGCCGGTGTCGAGGTCCTCGGTGTCGAGCCAGGTGTAGGAGGCGCGGGCCCAGGTCGAGGCGGAGAGGGAGCCCCCCAACACCAGCTCGGCTCCGGTCATCCGCGCCCGCCCGACGTTGACGTTCGAGAGGGTCGCGAAGTCGTAGCGGATGAGGTCCTTCACGTCGCTCCGGAAGAGGGACGCCTCGAGGACCAGGCCGGGCCGGACCGACCACTCCGCCCCGACCTCGTACGACACGGAGGTCTCCGGCCGGAGCCCCGCGTTCCCCGAGAAGGGGTAGTAGAGCTCCCCGGTCGAGGGGGCGCGGAACGCCGACCCGGCCGCGGCGCGGAGCCGGAAGGCCGAGGTGACGTTCCAGGAGACCGCGATCCTGGGGTTCGTGGAGGCGCCGAACGCGTCGTGCTCGTCGCGGCGGATGCCGGCGGTGATCGACAGGCGGTCCCCGGCGAGGGACAGCCGGTCCTCGGCGAAGACCGACCAGGTCGAGGTCGTCAGGCCGTCGAGCTGCAGGCCGTACGCGTCCTCGTTGTCGACCTTCGTCCTCTCGTAGTCGGTGCCGACGGAGAGCCGGTTCGCGCCCGCCGTGTGGGAGAGGACGATCCGCCCGCCGGCTCGGCGCGCGCGCGTCTCGGACCAGGTGAATCCCCACGGGTCGTCGGGGTCCTCGAAAGTGGGGGAATCGTCGGCGAACGTGCCCGCCGCCTCGAGGGTCGTTCCGCGACCGAGGGCGAACGAGAGGGGGACCGAGACGGCCGTCGTGTCGGCGGTCGTGGCCCGGTGCGGCGTCGGCGTGGCGCCCGTGAACGGGATGCCGGTGCGCGAGGTCGCGCGCTTCACGGTAACTCCCGCCCTGAGCGCCGGCGCGACCTCCACGTCGACCGCAGCGGAGAGGTCGCTCCCCTCGAAGAACTCGTTCGGCAGGTCGCCCCCGATCGTCCCGCGGCGGAAGCCCGCGGTAACGCCGACGGCCCCCTCGCGGAACGACGCGTCCACGCCCCCCTCCCGCGCCGCGGCGTTCCCGAGGCCGAAGTGGGCGCCCCCGGTGAAGCCGTCGGCCCCGGCCCTTCGCGTGAAGACCTGGACGACGCCCCCGAGCGCCTCGGAGCCGTAGAGGGCGGAGAACGGACCCCGCACGATCTCGACCCGCTCGACGTTCGCGGTGCCGAGCGAAGAGAGGTCGACGCCCCCGAAGTACGGGCTGTTGAGCTTGACCCCGTCGACGAGGACGAGGGCCGAGTTCGAGTTCATACCCCGGAGGAAGAGCGACGTGACGCCGCCGGGGCCTCCGCTGCGCGCCACGTCGACTCCGGGGACGGAACGGAGGAGGTCGGCCACGGTCGCGGCGCGGGAGCGCTCGATCGCCGCGCGGTCTACGACGGTCGCCGCCACACCGAGGGAGGAGGCCTCCTGCGGGACCGCTTCGGCCGTGACGACGACCTCGGTGGCGACCCCCGACGCGCCCGGCTGCGGTAGCTGGGCGGCGGCGGGCAGAGACAGGACGAACGGCAGGAAAACGGAACGGGCGAGACGGTTCACTGAGACCTCCGGTCTGCTGCGCTTCGCTGTCCCATCGAGAAGGATGCGGGAGGCGCGCGCGGAGGCGTCTCCCGCGTCCTCTCGAGCCCCGGAGACGGCGCGGCGGGTTGCAATGGACCGTGGGCAGGTCTCCTGGCTCCCGGATCGTCCGCGGAAGGACCCCTTCCCGGAGGCGTAACCCGCGTTCGCGGATCGCTCGCCGCCAGTGGGATTTCGTCCTTCGCGTCCCCGGTCACAGTGGCGGGGGCCGCGCGGGAATCACACCCGCTTCCCTCTTTCGCCCCCCGGAGGACGGGGGACCCGAGGTCCGTGGAAAAGAACCAGCCGGGGAGGATAACACCGGCTTCGAGGCGCCCGCGGGAGAGCGGACGTGGAGGGGGGCCGGGGAAGGGGACGTCAGGAAACGGCGCCCAGTCTCTCCCCGACCCGGACGGGCCCGTGGGGCCGGCTCCAGACGAAGGAGCGGGACTTCGCGCCGCCGACGAGAAGCACCAGGGTCGAGCCGAGCTCGAAAGCGGCGAGGTCGTCTCCGGGCGCGCAGGGAAGGCCCTGGACGGCGAGGCGGTCGCGGGGGGCGAGGGAGCGTCCCTCGAGCCACCGCGGGTCGACGACGACACCCCCGACGTGGGTGGCGGCCACCATGACGGCGGCCACGTCGAGCCCCTCGTCCTCCCCCGTCCCCTCCGCGATCCAGTAGGCCCGCCGGTTCCTGACGTAGAGGCCCGGGGTGAAGGCCGTGGACGCCTCGTTGACGGGCCAGAGCTCCCCCTCGACGCGGCCGACGGCGAGGACGCGGCCCGTGCAGGGGACGTGCATGCGGTGGTAGTCCCGCGGCGAGAGGTAAAGCGTCGCGAACGCGCCCCCCTCGAAGCGCGCGGCGAGCGGGTCGGCCGCGAGGAGCTCGTCGAGCCGGTACGGGAGCCCCTTGGCCTGGATGAGCGTCCCCTCCTCGACGCGGCCGGAAGCGATGAGCGCGCCATCGACGGGCGAGTTGAGGCCGCCGGGGACGGCCGGGTCCTGGGGACGAAGGCCCGGCTTCAGCCGGCGGGTGAAGAGGTCGAGGAACGACGTGTACTCCCGGAGGGGCTTCTCCGCCTCTCCGAGGTCGATTCCGTAGGAGGCCGCGAACCGGCCGAGGAGGGGTTGCCGCAGGGCGCGAGGGAGGCGGGCCCGGGCCGCCACTCCGACCGCCGCGGAGCCGGCCTTCTTCGGGTAGAGGCCGAGGAGGCGGAGCGAGAGCGGCGGGCCCGGTTCGGTCATGTCCCGATTATCATAGGGGTCTTCGACCGTCCGGATTCGGTCGACCCCCGCGAGGAGGAGAGCGCCATGAGCACCGCCACCGAGGCCGTCGTCGGCAAGCCCCTTTCCGCCAACCCGCACCTGCTCGGCTGGGTCGAGGAGTGCGCGAAGCTCTGCAAGCCCGACCACGTCGTCTGGTGCGACGGCTCGGAGGAGGAGAAGGAGCGGCTCACGTCGCTCGCCGTCTCCACGGGCGTCCTCATCCCGCTCAACCAGGAGAAGCTGCCCGGCTGCTACCTCCACCGCTCCGACCCGGCCGACGTCGCCCGCGTCGAGCACCTGACCTTCATCTGCACGAAGACGAAGGAGGAGGCCGGACCGAACAACAACTGGATGGCGCCCGACGAGGCGTACAGGAAGCTCGGCCAGCTCTACGACGGCTCCATGAAGGGGCGGACGATGTACGTCGTCCCGTACGTCATGGGGCCGATCGGCTCGCCGATGTCGAAGGTCGGGGTCGAGCTGACCGACAGCGTCTACGTCGTCCTGAACATGCGGATCATGACCCGCATGGGGACCCGGGCCCTCCGGATGCTGGGCGACTCGAACGACTTCAACCGCGGCCTCCACTCGATGCTCGACCTCAACCCCGAGCGGCGCTTCATCTGCCACTTCCCCGAGGACAACACGATCTGGTCGATCGGCTCGGGCTACGGCGGGAACGTCCTCCTCGGCAAGAAGTGCCTCGCGCTGCGCATCGGCTCGTACCTCGGCCGCCAGGAAGGCTGGATGGCCGAGCACATGCTCATCATGGGCGTCGAAGAGCCCTCGGGCGAGACGACGTACGTCGCCGCGGCGTTTCCCTCGGCCTGCGGCAAGACGAACTTCTCGATGCTCATCCCCCCGACGAGCTTCAACGGCTGGAAGGTCTGGACCGTCGGGGACGACATCTGCTGGATGCGCCCCGGGGCCGACGGGAGGCTCTGGGCCATCAACCCGGAGGCGGGCTACTTCGGCGTGGCGCCCGGGACGAACTACGCCACGAACCCGAACGCCATGGAGACGATCAAGCGCGACACGCTCTACACGAACGTCGCCATGACGCCGGACGGCGACGTCTGGTGGGAGGGGAAGGACGGCCTGCCGCCCGAGGAGCTGATCGACTGGCGCGGCCGCCCCTGGCAGCGCGGCTCGACCGAGAAGGCGGCCCATCCCAACAGCCGGTTCACGGCGCCCGCGATGAACAACCCCGCCCTCTCCCCCCGCGTGAACGACCGCCACGGCGTGCCGATCTCGGCGGTCATCTTCGGCGGCCGGCGCTCGACGACGGTCCCGCTCGTCCTGCAGGCGTTCAACTGGACCCACGGCGTCTACCTCGGCGCGACGATGGGCTCGGAGACGACGGCGGCGGCGGTGGGCAAGGAAGGCGTCGTGAGGCGCGACCCGATGGCGATGCTCCCCTTCTGCGGCTACGACATGGGGAACTACTTCGAGCACTGGCTGAACATGGAGGGGACGGTCGCCACGCTGCCCAAGATCTTCATGGTCAACTGGTTCCGCAAGGGGCCCGACGGCTCGTTCCTCTGGCCCGGCTTCGGCGAGAACATGCGGATCCTGAAGTGGATCATCGACCGCGCCCGCGGCCGCGCCGGCGCCTCGGAGAGCGCGATCGGCTGGGTGCCGAAGTGGGCCGACCTCCCGCTCAAGGACCTCGCCGTCCCGATGGAGGACGTCGAGGACGCGCAGACGATCGACTACGAGGAGTGGAAGAGGGAGCTCGCCGACCAGGACACCTTCTTCGAGCAGTTCAAGGGGACGATGCCGAAGGAGATCGTCTACGAGCGCGAGATCATCCGATCGCGGCTGGGCCGGGTGACGAAGACGAAGTAGTTCGTCGCGGTTCCGGAGAAGCCGAAGAACCGGGGAACCGGGCCTTGTCATCTGTTCGTGCCGATCGAGTCGCGGGCGGGAGGGGTGTCCCACGGCGCCTTCTGCGCTCCCGCGACCCGCATCGGCCCCGCTGCGCGGGCCGCCGGGGCGAGCGCGAACTCGCTTCGCTCAAACACGCGCGCCCGCCTGACCCGGCGACCTGCTCGCGGAGCCGTGCGGGACCCCGCGGGTGCTCGAACGTCGCTCGCGGGACACCCCTCTCGCCCGCTCACGCCCCCCGCATGCGCCCAAAGGGGTTCTCGCCTCGCCGGCAGCCTGAGCGCATCCTGCGAGGGCCACCAGCCGAGTCCCGGATTTGTACGAGTCGTGTCCGTCAAGTTCTGCAAAAGGGGCTGGAGCCTCCGCGGCGAGTGACGAGCTCGGCCTGTCCTCCTTTCGTGAGTGCCGAGTCGAAGACGAGGGCAAGCTTGCTTGCCCTCGATAGCTGGAAGCGGTCCCATCGTCCCCACCCGGTCGTCAGAGACCGGCTGTAGTACCCGCTCCGGTACCCCAGACGCCCCGGGGTCCGTTCTCCCCGCTCCGCCTGGAGCGCCGCGTTCGTCTCGGCCTCCAGAAACTCCTGGATCGCCTGGTGCACCGGCGCCTTCATCAGGGCCCGGTCCTCCTGCACCAGCTCTTTCAAACCACTCTGCCCTGCCTTACGCTTCTCCTGGGCCATCGGTCTCCCTCCCTGGGTTCTGGTTTCAGCGCTTCGAACCTCAGCGGAGACTCTTTGGCCCCTGTCTTTCTGCTGAACTTCTCGAACAGTACCTTTGTGCGGCCACCCGGCCGCCGAAGGCGGCGCCCCGGCAAGCGATTTGAAGCTCGCCGGCCGCGGGAGGGGCGGGGCGTCTCGCGAGCCGCCCTCGAGCACGAACGGGGACCCGCTCGAGTTCGCGAGGACCGGGCGGGGATCAGGCCCGCGCGCTGTCTGACGAGCGAAGCGAGGAGTTCGCGCGGGCCCCCCGCCCGACCGCAGCGAGCTCGAAAGCGGGTCGGGCGCGCGGCGGGGGCATACGAAGGCCGAGTGAGCGCAGATCAGGGGTGGGGGTCCGGGGGGCCGCGCGAAGCTCAGGCCCCCCGGCGAGCGGCGGCCGTGAGACGTACCGCCCCGCCCGCGGCCCCCAGCGGAATCGACGTGACGCTGAACCGGGCTCTCCCCCGGTCTCCCTCGGTCCCTGGCTCCCCGATCCCGACCGCGCTCGCCGCGTCAGGTCCGCTTCTTGAAACCCTCCCCCGCGTCGACGAGGGCCGAGACGATGCCGGGCTCGTCGGCGGAGTGGCCCGCGGCCGGGACGATCACGAGGCGCGAGCCGGGCCAGGCCTGGTGGAGGTCCCAGGCGGAGACGGCGGGGCAGACCATGTCGTAGCGCCCCTGGACGATGACAGCGGGCAGGTGACGGACCTTCGCGACGTCTCGAAGCAGCTGGTCGTCGGACGAGAGGAAGGCGCCGTTGACGAAGTAGTGCGCCTCGATCCGGGCGAGGGCGATCTCCTTCGGGACGTCCTCCTCGGCGACCGGTCCGAGCTCGGCGACGAGGTGCGAGGCGAGCTCCTCCCAGCGGTTCCAGGCGAGCGCGGCCTGCCGCACCACGGCGGGCTCTCCGGATTCCAGGCGGCGGTGGTAGGCCGCGAGGACGTCGGCTCTCTCGGACTCGTCGAGGATCGAGAGGAACTCGGCCCAGCCGTCGGGGAAGACGCGCTGGGCGCCGCCGCCGAAGGTCCAGAGGACCTCGGCCTTCCTCGAGAGGAAGATGCCGCGGAGGACGAGCCCCGTGCAGCGCTCCGGGTGGGTCTCGGCGTAGGCGAGGCCGAGCGTCGAACCCCAGGAACCGCCGAAGACGAGCCACTTCTCGACGCCGAGCCGCTCGCGGATCCTCTCCGCGTCGGCGACGAGGTCCCAGGTCGTGTTCTCGGCCAGCTCGCCGAGCGGCGTGGAGCCGCCGCAGCCGCGCTGGTCGAAGAGGATCACCCGCCAGAACGACGGGTCGAGGAAACGACGGTGGAGGGGCGAGATCCCGGCGCCCGGGCCCCCGTGGAAGAAGACGACGGGCCGCCCCGCGGGGTTCCCGCACTGCTCCACGTGGACCTCGTGGAGGGCGGAGACCCGGAGGCGGAAGGAGTCGAAGGGCTCGAGGGGGGGGAAAAGCTCGGACACGGCGCGGCAGTTTATACGCCGTCCGGCCCCTTTCCAATCGTCGTTCCCCGCGCGGGCTTCCCGTTTCGTAAACTCCGTCGCCATGCCTACGGCCGCGAACAAGAAGTCGCCCTCCCGCTCCGCCCGGAAGGGCGCCCGGACCCCCGACCGTTTCGCCGAAGCCGAGGAGCTCTACGGCATCGACGCCTGGGGGAAGGGGTTCTTCTCGATCTCCGACGACGGGCACCTCCTCGTCCACCCGACGCGGGAAGGGCATCGGTTCGCCGACCTGAAAGACGTCGTCGACGAGGTGGCCGGGCGCGGCATCACCCCGCCGATGATCGTCCGGTTCCCGCAGATCCTCGCCTCCTCGGTGAGGGAGCTGAACGACGCATTCGGTAAGGCGATCAAGGAGTTCGGCTACGACGGGAGCTACCGCGGCGTCTTCCCGATCAAGGTGAACCAGAAGAAGGTCGTCGTCCACGAGATCATCGAGGCCGGGCGCAAGTACGGCTACGGCCTCGAGGCCGGCAGCAAGCCCGAGCTGATCGCCGCGCTCTCGCAGGACCTCGGCCCCGAGTGCCTCATCACGACGAACGGGTACAAGGACGAGGCGTTCATCCGGCTCGCCCTCGACGGGATCCGGATGGGGCGTAACGTCATCCTGACCCTCGAGAAGGTCTCCGAGCTGGAGCGGATCCTCGACGTCGCGAAGAAGAGAGGCGTCAAGCCCCTCATCGGGATGCGCGCCAAGCTCTACGCCCGCGGCTCCGGGAAGTGGGCCAAGTCGGGAGGCGAGGCGGCGAAGTTCGGCCTCACGACGACCGAGATGCTCGCCGCGATCGAGATCCTGAAGTCGAAACGGATGCTCGACGCGTTCGTCATGCTCCACTTCCACATCGGCTCGCAGATCACCGACATCCGAAAGATCAAGGACGCCATCCGCGAGGCGGGGCGCGTCTACGCGAAGCTGAACCGGTCGGGAGTGGAGATCACCTACCTGAACCTCGGGGGCGGCCTCGGCGTCGACTACGACGGGTCGAAGACCTCGTTCGACTCCTCGATGAACTACACCGTCCAGGAGTACGCCAACGACGTCGTCTACAACATCAAGACGATCTGCGAGGACGAGAAGGTCCCGGTGCCGACGCTCGTGACCGAATCGGGGCGCGCCGTGACGGCCTACCACTCGGTCCTCGTCTCGAACGTCCTCGACGTGGCCGACAAGATCGAGCAGGACAAGACCGTCACGCTGAACGGCGACGAGAACCACGTCGTGCGCGAGCTCTACGACGTCTTCAAGGGCGTCACCGCGAAGAACATGCGCGAGAGCTACCACGACGCCCTCCAGTACAAGGAGGAGCTCTTCACCCTCTTCAACCTCGGCTACGTCTCCCTCGAGGACCGGTCGAAGGGGGAGATCCTCTTCTGGGACGCCTGCGACAGGATCCGGCGCCACCTGAAGACGCTGAAGGAGATCCCGGAGGAGTTCGAGGACCTCGAGCGCGAGCTCGCCGACAAGTACGTCGTCAACTTCTCGGTCTTCCAGTCGGTCCCCGACTCGTGGGCGATCGACCAGCTCTTCCCGATCCTCCCGATCCACCGCCTCCGCGAAAAGCCGGGGGAGATCGCGACGCTGGCCGACATCACCTGCGACTCGGACGGCAAGATCGAGAAGTTCATCGACCTGCGCGACATCAAGGAGTTCCTCCCGCTCCACTCCTTCAAGCGCTCGCAGCCCTACTACCTGGCCTTCTGTCTCGTGGGGGCGTACCAGGACGTCCTCGGCGACCTCCACAACTTGTTCGGCGAGGCGCACGAGGTCCTCGTGGCGGTGGACGACGAGAACCGGACCCGCATCCTCGACCTCCTCCCTGGCGAGACGTGCGAGAGGGTCCTCTCCTACATGAACTACGAGAGGACGGAGATCCTGGAAGGGGTCTGGAAGCAGCTCCGGAAGGCCGTGGACAAGGACCGCGTGAAGGAAGCCGAGGCGAAGTCGATCGCCAAGGACTTCGAGGTCGCGCTCTCGCACTACACCTACCTCGAGGAGTGAGTCCGGGGCCGCACCGGCGGCGTGGCTCTGGCGGCTCCGGCCGGGCCGGCGTACGCTTCCCCCGTGGAGACGCTGACCCCGCCCTACCTGCTCCTGGCGGCGCCGGTCCTCTCGGACCCGAACTTCGAGAAGACGGTCGTCCTGATGGGGCACCACTCGGCCGAGGGGGCCGTCGGCTGGATCGTGAACCGGCTCGTGGACGGCGGCGCGCTGGCTCTCCTGCCGGAAGAGGTCGGGGCGACGATCCACCCCGACACGCCCCTGCGCATCGGCGGCCCGGTCGCCACGCCCGGGCTCATCGTCGTCCACCGCGAACCGTTCGAGGGTATCGAGTCGATCGGGATGGCTCCCGGCCTCGTCGTCACGGCGACCCCCGAAGTGCTGCCGCGCGTCTTCGCGGCGCCACCCGACGCGACCCCGGTCGGCGGCCTCCTCGTCTTCGGCTACGCCGGCTGGGGCCCCGGCCAGCTCGAGCACGAGATGGAGGAGGGCTCCTGGCTCGTCCTCCCCTACGACCCCGCCTTCGCCTTCCCCGCCGACGTCGCCGGCCTCTGGGAAAAGGCCCTCGCCGAGCTCGGCGTCACCCCCGAGCGCGTCTCCACCCCGCCCGGCGGCGTGAACTAGAGCCGGGGGCCCCAGAAGAGGGGGTCAGGTCTACCTTCTACGCTATACGGTTTTCCGTATAGCGTAGAAGGTAGACCTGACCCCCCCCTAAATGTAATCCTTGGCCCAGGCGCGGGCGTCCTTGTTCGCGAGGACGTGGAAGCGGCGGAGCTTCTTCAGGGAGAGGGAGGAGAGGGAGCCGAGGGGGAGGTAGACGACCTGCTTGCCGAGGCGGGCGGCGAAGCGCTTGAGGAAGGGGCGCGGGGGCTTCGGGGCGGCGTAGACGACCCTCGGCTCGCGGGCGTAGTCGAGGGCGGCGAGGAGGAGGACCTCGGAGGCGGCGAAGGGACCCTGGTAGTCGGGGTCTCTCCAGACGTCGTAGAGGCGGCCCGGCGGCATCGTCATCAGGAATCCTCCGTAGGTGCACTCCGAGATGCCGGGGCCGACGAGATTCTCGCCGAGCGGCGTGGCGTAGAAGGCCATGTCGCTCTCCTGGCCGTGCTCGCCCATCCAGGTCGTCCTCCAGGGGTACTTGTCCTCGTCCTCGTCGAAGATGACGACGACGGAGCCGGCGCCGCCCCGCAGGCGCGCCTCCTCGAAGACCCAGAGGCGCCCCTCGTGGTGGTGGCGGAGCGACTCGCGGACGTCGATGCCGTCGAGGAGGCTCGTCGTGAAGGGGGCGACGCGGCGCGACTCCTCGGAGAGGATGCGGATCGCGCGGCGGCGAAGGCGGTCGCCGAAGCGCTCGACGGCGACGTCCTCGGGCGGGTGGCTGCAGATGCCGGAGCCGAACTTCAGCTTCTTCCAGTCGCCCGGCTTCTTCTCCTTCGGGCGGCGCCGGAGGGGGAGGTCGCGGAGGCGCCGCTCCTTGCCAGGGAAGCGGCGCCGGAAGCGGACGGGCTTGCCCTCGAGGTGGAGGTCCTCGCCGGTCAGCCTCACGACCGGGAGGCTGGCCGTGGCGTCGGGCCAGGGCCAGGTGGCGCCGAGGTCGAACACCTCCCACGCGTAGTCGTCGTCGACGACGCCGCGGGCGGCGACGACGAGCTCGTAGAAGCCCGGCGTCAGGACGTTCTCGAGGATCGCGAGGTTCCGCGAGAACTGCCGCAGGGCGCGGAAGGCGGTGCGGGGGACCTGCTCGTCGCGGCTCACACAATAGCGCTCGGCCGCCTCGCGCAGGAGCCGGTCGACGACGCGGAGCGTGTCGGTGTCGTCGTCGAAGGCGAAGGCGCCCCCGGCGCCACGCGCCCGCTCGTACGCCGCCGAGACGAACGGGATCTCGCTCATCACCTCGCGGCTCGACTCGTGGGCGAGGGAGGCGATGCGGACCCCTTCCCTCTTCACGCGCCCGAGCGGCTCGGCGAGCGGCTCCCCGAGCGCGCGGAGGATCCCGAGGACGTGCGCGGCGCCGCCGACCCAGAGGACCCTCTCCCCTTCTTCGAGGAGGCGGGCGAGCCGCACCGCCATGGTCCGTTCGCGGAGGAGGTCGGCGTCGTCGCCTGAGGGGGGGAAGGCGTCGAGGACGGCCGCCACGAACGGACCCGGCCCCGTCCGCGTCAGGGCGTAGGGGTCGGGGAGCGGGTCGCGGCGGAGCGGGTAGGAGCCGTCGTCGCGGTCGACGAGGTGAAGCGACGCGCCGTTCTCGAGCGCGAGGCGCGCCGCCTCGACCATCGGCTCGTGCGGCTCGACGAGGAGGTAGACGGTCTCCTCGCCGTCCGGCCAGAGGGCGACGGTGAGGAGCGGGAGCCGGAGGACGGCCCTTCGGAACGCCTCCTCGATCGTCCGCGGCAGCTCGATCGCCAACGCGGTCGGGCGAAGCGCGAAGAAGGCGCGGCGGACGAGGACGGCGAACTCCACCGACTGGTGGAGCGTGGGAAGGAGGTAGAGCCCGTCGGCCGCGCGGACGACGCCCGTCTCGGGGTCGGGCGCGGGGTACGGAGCGGGCGGGCTCACGGGCGCGGCGATCCGGCGGGAGGTGTCGCGCTCACACGCGGTGCGGCCCGGGCGGCCGGGAGGACCCGTCGTCCCGCGCGACCGGGGCATGGACGACCGCTTCCTCGCCGAGGACGAAGCGGACCGACTCGAGGAGCCGCGCGACCGGCTCGCCGCCCCCCTGCGCGAGCCGCTTCAGGGCGTAGCGTGCGACGTTGATGCCGTCCCGCACGCTGAACGCCTCATCCGCTTCGTGCGCGCTCCGGAGGAACCGTGTGACCCAGCGCAGGAGCGCCTCCGGCGCGAACGGGAGGTTCTCGGCGAGGATGGCGAGCTCCTCCTCCTCGTCGGGGAAGTCGACGAGGATCGTCGGCGTGAGGCGCGAGTGGACGTAGTCCGGCAGCTCGAACGTCGAGGCGTCGTCGTTCATCGTCGTGACGAAGCGGAAGTCGGGGTGCGCGCGGATTTTCACCCCGGCGACGATCGACTCGACGGTGCGGCGCGCGTCGAGGAGCGGGGCGAGCGACGCCCACGACTTCTCGCTCATCCTGTTTCCCTCGTCGAGGATCGCGACGCCCCCCTTCAGCATCGCCGTGACGACGCCCGAGGCGACGTAACGGATCTTCCCCTCCCCCGCCACGACGGGCGTCACGAGGAGGTCTTCCGGCCGCGTGTCGACGGTCGACTGGAAGACCCAGGCGGGTCGCCCCAGGTGCTTCGCGGCCGCGTAGGCGAGGGTCGTTTTCCCGACGCCGGGCTTGCCCACGAGGCGCGGGTGCAGCGGGAGGTCGCCCTTCTCGACGACGAGCCACGCGGCGAGGAGCTGGTCGAGGAGGTCCCGGCGTCCCTTCCACGCGAGCGGGAACTCGTCGGGGTGCGCGAGCGCGATCTCGACGCCTTCGATGCGGACCGTTTCCATCCCGTGATTCTAGGGGGCGCCCGGCCCGCGCTCCCGCCGCGCCGGAATCCCGGGAAATCCGCCCCGAGGGCAGTTGCCGTAGAAGGGTGCGACGGGCGCCAGAGGCGTCCGCACCGGAGCAGAACAATGAAGAAGACCTTCGTCGCCACCGCCGCTGCCCTTGCGCTCGTCCTCTCCGCCGCCGCGCCGGCTCTCGCCGACCACCACAAGGGCAAGGACATCGTCGACACCGCCGTCGCCGCCGGCAGCTTCAACACGCTCGCCACGGCGCTCAAGGCCGCCGGTCTCGTCGAGACCCTCAAGGGGGCCGGCCCCTTCACGGTCTTCGCGCCGACCGACGACGCCTTCAAGAAGCTCCCGGCCGGGACCCTCGAGAAGCTCCTCGCCGACAAGGCGCAGCTGACGAAGGTCCTCACCTACCATGTCGTGGCCGGGAAGGTCATGGCGGCCGACGTCGTGAAGCTCTCCGAGGCCAAGACCGTCGAGGGCTCCGCCGTGAAGATCGCCGTGAAGGACGGCAAGGTGAAGGTGAACGATGCGAACGTCGTGAAGACCGACGTCGGCGCCTCGAACGGCGTCATCCACGTCATCGACACGGTGATCCTCCCCCCCGCGAAGTAACGTCCCGCGGCACCGCCGCGCTGATCCGGGAGGGGGCCGACAAGGCCCCCTCTTCTCTTTTCCCTCGTGCCCCGCCCCCGCGGTTTCCCTTACTCTCGCCGGACGATGCGCCGGTTCGTCCTTCGCCTCCTCGCGGGCCTCCTCGCCCTCGCCCTCCTCCTCGGCCTCGCGCTTTTCTTCCTCATACGGAGAAACCTCCCGGATCGCGAGGGCGGGAGGATCGCCGGCCTCGGCGCCGGCGTGACGATCGAGCTGGACGACCGCGGCGTCGCGACGATCCGCGCCGGGTCGGTCGAGGACGCCCTCCGCGCCCAGGGCTGGCAGACCGCCCGCGAGCGGGCGTTCCAGCTCGACCTCCTCCGGCGGACGGCGACGGGCCAGCTCGCCGAGCTGTTCGGAGAAGCGGCCCTGCCCCTCGACAAGAAGCACCGCGTCTACGGCTTCGCCGGCGTCGCCGAGGCCGCGGTCCCGCTCCTCCCGCCCCGCCAGCGGGCCGACCTCGAGGCGCTCGCGGCGGGAATCAACGCGTACTTCGACTCGCGGCGCGGGCGGCTCGGCCTCGAGCTCGCGCTGCTCAGGACGGCGCCCGAGCCGTGGCGGCCCGCCGACTCCCTCGCCGTCCTCCTCCTGATGTACGAGCAGCTGACGGACGACGTGGAGGCCGAGTCTGCGCTCGTGAGGCTCGAGTCCCTTCCGGCTTCCCTCAGGGGATTCCTCCGGCCGGAATCGACGGAGGACGACCTCCCCCTCGTCCCTGACGCCGCGCTCATCGGGCCTCCGCCCCTGCCGGACCTCTCCGGCGCGGCGCCGCCTGCACTGCCGAAGGCGGCGCGCCTCGATGCCGCCGACCCCGCCCCTGTCGCCGGCTCGAACGCCTTCGCCGTCTCCGGCGCCCTGACCGCGAGCGGGAAACCGATCCTCGCGGGCGACCCGCACCTCGGCCTCGAGATGCCCGGGATCTGGCTCCCGATGCGCTTCGTCGTCGAAGGACGGACGGCCGAGGGGGTGACGATTCCCGGGATGCCCGCCCTGACCATCGGGCGGACCGAGGACGTCGCCTGGAGCTTCACGAACCTGATGGTCGACGTGCAGGACCTCTACCGCGAGACGATCGAGGGGGGGCGCGCCCGGCGCGGCGACGGTTTCGACCCCGTGACGGAGCGGACGGAGACGATCCGCGTCCGCGGGCGGGAACCGGAGACGCTCGTCGTCCGCGCGACGCCGCGCGGACCCCTCGTCGAGGGGGACCTGGCCGTTCGGTGGACGGCGCTCGACCCGGCAAACCTGCGCCTCCCGAACGCCGACTTCCTCCGCGCGAAGGGGGAGGCCGAGCTCCTCGCGACGCTCGACGCCTTCACCGGGCCGCCGCAGAACGTCGTCTGGGCCTCGGCATCGGGATCGATCGGCTGGCGCCCCGCGGGGCTCCTCCCGCTCCGGCGGGAGGGGACCGACGGGAACGTGCCGTACGACGCCTCCGACCCGGCGAACGACTGGCAGGGGTACCTCCCGATGTCCGAGCTGCCTCGTGTCGTCGACCCGCCCGAGGGGTTCGTCGTGACGGCGAACAACCGGACGATCGGGAGCTCCTTCCCCCACGCCCTCGGCGCGGACTGGAGCCATCCCGGCAGGGCCCGCCGGATCCGGGACCGGATCCTCGAGGCGAAGGTCGCCGGGGCGAAGCTGACGCAGGGAGGAGCCGAGTCGATCCAGCTCGACGAGCGCTCGGAGACGATGCGCCGGACGGCCGCGGCGTTCGTCCCGCACCTTCCCGCGGACCTCGCCGGCCTCCTCGCCGGCTGGGACGGCACCGCCGACGCGGCGAGCCCCCGCTACCTCGTCGCCGCCGCCCTGCGCCGGGCCGCGCGCGCGAGGGCGCTGGCGGCGTGGGACGTCCCGTCGCTGCGCTGGTTCCTCGAGGGGGACAACTGGAACGCCCTCCTCGAGGCGGACGACGCGGCCTTCCGAGCGGCGGGCCTCGGCCCGAAGAAGGATTTCATGGAAGGGGTCGTCGCCGACGCCCTCGCCGCCCTCGAAAAGCGTCACGGGCGGGACCGCGGCGCATGGAGCTGGGGAGCCGCGAACCGCCTCTCCATCCGCCACCCGCTCGGCCGGGTTCCCGGCCTCTCCTGGCTCTTCGACCCGCCGCGGCCGGTCCAGTCCGGTGCCTCGACGGCCCCCCGCGCCTCCTCGCCGGCCTACGGGCAGTCGCTCCGGCTCCTCGTCGACTGGGGCGATCCCGCCGCCGCGACGCTCGTCGTCCCTCTCGGAGTCTCCGGGCACGCCGGGTCCCCGCACCGGTTCGACCAGCTGCCCGCCTGGAGGTCCGGGGATCCCGGCGGCGAGAAGACGCGGCTCTCGCGCCCGCCCGCGGGGGACCCGATCCGTCTCCATCCCTGAGGAACGGGGTCAGGTCTTGATTTTCTATTCTGCTGAAGCAGAACAGAAAATCAAGACCTGACCCCGTCCTGTTACTCCAGGAGCGCCTCGAGCGTCTCGGGATGGAAGCCGACGAGGAGCTTCCTGCCGACGCGGAGCATCGGCGCGCGGTAGTTGCCCGTCGGCCCCTTCAGGCCGTCCAGCGTGGCCTCCTTCGCGCCGAGCGTCAGGGCCTTCTTCCCCTTCGCGACGACGACCTCGTCGACGGAGGCGAGGAGGGCCTTCACGTCGGCGTCCTTCAGGGGCGCCGACTTCGAGGAGCGCTCCTCCGAGATACGGGCCTTCGTCCTCTCGAGCACCTCACGGGTGCGTCCGCAGCTCGTTCAACCGGGGCGCTGGTAGTAGAAGCCGACGGTCGGCATGGCGTCCTCCTGCCTCATTCCCACCCCGTCAGGGCGCGAGGGCGTACTCGCGGACGATCCGGGTCGTCCGCGCGACGCCGTCGACGAACGCGGGGAGGTAGATCCTCTCGTTCTTCCCGTGGATCGTGACGGCGTCCATGATGTTCACCGCGAACGGCGAGACGCCCCAGGCCCGGATCCCGCGGGCCCTCAGCCAGGCCGAGTTCGTGTAGCTCCCCGTCAGGACGTACGGGCCGACCTCCGCGTCCTCGACCGGGTCGAGCGCGAGGACGGTGTGCAGCGTCTCCCAGGCCCGCCCCCGCCGCTCGACAGGGTGGCTGTCGGGCGTGAGGAACTTCAGGTCGAGCCGGACCCTGTGCGAGGCCGCCCACCGCTGCATCTCCTCCCAGCGCCCGGGCACCGAACGCCCGGGGAGGAGGGTCGCCGCGATGCCGAACGTGAAGCCGCCCGTCTCCTCGTCCCGCCTCGGCGGGCCCGCGTAGTACATGTCGCGCATCAGGGACCGGTAGACCTCGGGGATGTCCTCCCCGAGGCGGCCGCTCGCGACGGCGGAGCGGGCGTCGTACATGTGGTGGCCCCAGACGTCCGATCGGGAGGGGGCCACGAACGCGAGGAAGTCCTGGACCTCGGGAAGGACCTGGAACGGTTCCGCGGCCATCTTCGCCTCGAGGAAGTCCTTGAAGGCCTTCAGGTCTTCCTCGCTCCGCGCGAAGGCCGTCGCCGCGACGGTCGCCTTCTGCAGGATCTCGATCCCGAAGCGCAGGACGTGCTCTCCGTAGACCTCGTTGACCCCGCCCTCGTTGAAGACGTCCGTCACCCCCTCGAGGAGGTCCGGACGGTTCTGGACGACCCACCCGAGGCCGACCTCGGGTGTGAAGGTCTCCTCGCCCGGCTCGGCGACGAAGACGAGGTCCCTCTCGGGGACGATGCCGTCTCGCTTCAGGGAGGCGATGGCGAAGAAGTCGGCGACCCCCTGCCCCTTCATGTCGAGGGTTCCCCGGCCGTGCAGGTAGTTCACGAAGTCGCCCGTGCCCCACGCAGCGGCGAAGGGCGGGTGCTCCCACTGAGCGAGGTCCCCGACGGGATAGACGTCCATGTGGTGGAGAAGGAGGAGGGCCTCACCCCGCTTCCGGCCCGCGAGCCGCGCCACGACGATGGGGCGCTCCGGGTCGTCGCCGACGATCTCGAAGGGGATTCCCTCGCAGCCGAGCTTCTCCGCCCAGAAACGCGCCGTCTCCACGGTGCGCCCCGGGGGGTTCGAGGAGTCGATTCCCACGTACTCGCGGAGGACCCGGGTCTCCTCCCTCGTGCGAAGCTCCTCGCGGTCGAAGGCGCGGACCGTGATCTTCGGCGCCCTCTCGCGGAGGAAGTACGGAACGGCGAACGCGACGATCGCGACGAAGGCGGCGCTCCCGTAGAGGGCCGCCCTGCGACGCGCGTTTCTCGAGAGACTCATCGGGAGGAGCTCCTCTCGCCGGTCCCTGCGCGAAGGCCGGCGACCGTCAGCGCGAGACCGAGGACCGAGATCACGCCGGACATGATCAGCCAGGTTCCCCGGGGCCGCAAACGGACGACGTGACGGCCCGGGGGAACGGCCAGGCCCGTGAACCCGAGATTCGCGTCGTCCGGCGCGACGGAGACCCCGTCGAGGGCGGCGTCGCGGGCCGCGACGAGCGGACGGGACACGAGGAGGTAGGCGGGCGCGGGGCCCGGGACCTCGACTTCCAGCTCGAGCCGCGAAGGGCGATCCGAGATCCGGAGGAGGCGACCCGCGCCGGGCTCCGTGCCGGACGCCGGCTCGCGCTCCACGAAGGCCGTGTCGACGGGGACCCTCTCGCGGAGAAAACGCGTCGAACGCTCCCGCGGGTCCTCTACGGCGACGACCCTCCGCACGAACCGAATGGGCGGGACCGCCCCGGGCAGAGGGCGAAGGCTCGGCACGGGGACTCCCCCGGGTCCCGGGCCCGCCTCGACGACGGCGACGGCCCCGGCCGCGCGCGCCAGCGCCTCGGGCACCGGGCTCGCGGGCGGCGACGCCTCGACGAAGGCGGCCCACTCGAGCTGGGCCCGCGGCAGCGTGACGTCGTAGTCCCTCTCGAGGACCGTGCCGACGCCGAAGAGGCCGGGCGAGCCGTGGAGGGCCCACCGGGCCATCCAGGGACCGGCCGCGGAAGGGCCGGGCCGCGCGACGCCCGCCGGCAGGCTCCAGGCCGCCCGGACGAAGACCCTCGGAGGCGTTCCCGCAGCGGAGGCGTCGGGCAACCCGGAGAGGACCGCGGGACGCTCCTCGAGTAGGCTCGCCGGAGCCATCGGCAGGAGCCGGCGCGTCACGGCGTCCCGGTCCAGGAGGACGAGGCCCGCGAGGAGCGCGAAGGCCGCCCCGAGACGCCGAACGGGAACCGCCCGCTCGAGCGCGCCCGCCCCGAGGGCCGCCAGCCACACGACGCCGAAGACGAAGAGGACGGCGTACTTCTCCGGGTAGCGGAGCGAGGAGGCGAACGGAAAGGCGCGGAGGAAGAGGCCGAAGACGGGCGTCGCCGGACCGAGGGCGAGAAGGACTCCGAGGACCGCGAGAAACGACGCCCTCGCCCGCGCCCCGCGGCCGGCCACGAGGCCGAAGAGCGCGAGCGTCCAGGCGAGCCGGCCGGGGGTCAGCGAGGGGAAGTACGGGTACGAGGGGACGCCCTCGGCCTTGAGGACGCGGGTCCAGTCGGCTACGGCGCCGTCGTGAAGAAGCTCCCCGAGGCGAACCGTCGGAAGGGAGCCCTGCGCCGCGAAACCGGGGAGGAGCGCCCCGTCGACGCTCCGGATGCTCTCGACCCCCGTCACGAGGAGGGCCCCGAGCGCTGGCGCCGCGAGGAGGGCCCCGAGGAGAGCCGCCGCCGCCCAGAGTCCCGCGGTCTCGAGACGCTCCCGCGTGCCGGTCCTCTCTCCCCTTCCGGCCAGGAAGACGAGCGCGAGGAGAGCCGCCGCCACGACCGGCTCCGGGACGGAGGCCACGACGAGGAGCGCCGTCGCGAGGCCGAGGAGTGCGACGGAGCGGGGGCTCCGCTTCGATCGGACGTGGAGGAGCCCGGCGGCGAACCACGGCAGGGCCGCGTGTGCCGAAGACGTGCTCAGGAAGCTGGCCGAGGAGGCAGTGACCCCGCACGCCCCCCACGCCAGGGCGCCAAAGGCCGACGAAAGGGGCGGCAGGCCCGCGACGCGCAGGAAGACGGCGAAGCCCGCGGCGCCCGTGAGGACCCTCACGAGGATCCAGGCCTTCGCCGCGGCCGCCATCGGCAGGAGAAGGAACAGCGTGTTCCCCGGGTCGAAGGCGCCCGCCCCGGGAGAGGAGAGGAGCGGGAGCCCGCCCCCCCGGTAGCGGTCGATCCAGGGCATCTCGCCCGCCCTCACCGCCTCGACGAGGTGCGCCTTCAGCGGGTAGAAGTAGGGCACGAGATCCCGCCCCGACGGCACGCCGGGACCGAGGAGCGCCCGATACGGAACGACGAGCAGCACCAGGACGAGGAGGAGCGCCATCGGGAACGGCCTGCTCCCGGCGAGCTCCCGCAGCGCCTTCAAGCCCTGTTCCCCCGTCCCACCAGGAACGCCCCCGCGGCGAGCGAGAGGAGCGTCGCGACGAGGCCCGCCGAAAGGAAGCCGTTCTCGTAGGAGAGGACGATCTCGTGCTTCCCCGCCGGGACGGGGAGGGCGGTGAGGAAGCCGTCGGCCAGGAGGCTCTCGACCGTCACTCCGTCGACGCGGGCCTTCCAGCCGGGGTCGAAGGTCCTCGCCACGACGAGGAGTCCGCCGGGTGATCCGACGCGGACCTCGAGCCTGTGACGGTGATTCGTCCTCTCGACGAGCTCGACGTCTCCCGCGCCGAAGGCGACGGGGGGACCGGTCCCTTCGAGGACCGTCTCGCCGAGCGGATCGCCGGGGGCGGGCGGGAGGAGGGTCGGCGGCGCGAACGAGGCTCTCCTCACGAGGAGGTGCTCCGGCCTCGCGCGGTCGATGGATACGACCCGGCCGAGGCCGAAGCGGGCCACCTCGCGAACGCCCTCCGGGTCCGGACCCGGCGCGTCGGTCCGCGCCGCGGCGACCCCGATCGTGCGGAGGCGACGGACCTTCTCTTCGCCCCACGGCATCCGCGCGAGGGCCGCCGCGAACGCGACGGCCGCGGGCGGCGACATCCGGTCGACGTCGTTGTCCCCTCCGTAGCGGAGGCCGAAGGCCGCGCCCGTGCCCGGCCGGAGCGGGTCCAGGCCGTCCCGCTCGCGGGCCAGCGCCGTGGCCCGCGCCGGGTCGTCGGCCCCGTCCACGTAGAAGCGCCCGCTCCCGGCCGCCGAGAGCGCCGCGCGGACCTCGGCCGGAGGCGAGCCCCAGAGCCCGGGCGGGCCCGCCGGCGCCGAGCCCGCGACGCGCCGCCCCGCGTCGAGAAGGAAGAGCGCCGATACGAGGACGGCCGCCGCTGTCGGGGCGAGCCTCCCCGAGCGGACGAGGCGCGGCAGGAAAGCCAGGAGCAGCGCCGTCGCGAGCCCGGCCAGGAGGAGCGGCGCGAGGAGGGCCGCCGCGCGGTCCGCCGACACGTCCGCGCCGGCCAGACCGGCCGTACGCAGGAACGCCGCGAGGGCGCCGGGAGAGGCCAGCGCGAGGGCGGCGGGAACGGAGAGGGCCGCGGCCAGGAGGCCGGCGGTGATCGCGAAGCGGCGGCGGGCGCCTGCGTCCGCGCGGACGACGTCGAGCCCGACTGCCGCGGCGCCGCAAAGGCCGAGCGTCGCGAGGATCCACCACTTCTCCGGGTACCTGAGGACCGGGAACGCCGCAAGGAGCGCCCCCACCGGCGGGAAGAAGCGCCCGAAAGACAGGAGAGCCGCGGCAGCGGCGAGCCCGAGCGCGGCCCGCCCCCGGGGGTCGCCGGCCGCCGCGGCTGCGAGGACGAGCGGGACGAGGCCGAGCGCAAGGTCGTGGAAGTAGGGATTTCCCGCGTCGAAGGTCGAGGCTCCCCAGTAATCGCGGGCGTCCTCGGCCCGCGGGTCGCCCGCGAGGCGGGGCTCGAGCAGGGTCACGAGGCGCGCCGGGCGAACCGACCAGAAGAGCGCCCCCTCCTCGGCCCGCATGCCGGTGCCGCGGGCCGATCGCGACAGCTCGCCGGCCGTCGGCAGGAGCTGGACGGCGGCGACGCCCGCGGAGAGGAGCGCCGCCGCGCCGAGGGCAGCGACGCGGCGTCGGGCCCCGGACGAGCGCCCGGCCCGCGCGTCGAAGAGGGTCCGGACGAGTACGAGCCCCACGGCGCCGGCGACCCCGACGGCCGTGACGACCGGCTCTCCGCCGAGGAGGGAGAGCCCCAGGGCCAGCCCGGCGATCCCGACGCGGCGGCTCGCGCCACGGGGGTCGGACGGGTCGAGCGTCCCCAGCGCGACGAGCGCGAGGGGGAGCGGTGCGAGGGACGCGACGGTCGTGAAGAGGAGAGGCGCCGTCTGGAAGACGCCCGAGAAGAGGAGGAAGAGCCCTCCCGCGGCCGCGGCGCCCCCGGAGAGCCCGAGCCGGCGAAGCGCCGCGTACGCGACGAGAAGGACGAGGGCGACGTGGAGGAGGAGGAGCCCTGTCGTCCCGACGAACGGGACGAGCCAGGTCCCGGGCCAGAAGACGGCCGCGTTGGGGTTCGCGGCGAGCGCCCGCCCCGCGCCGGACGCGTCGTTCCAGAGCGGCAGCTCCCCGGCGGAGAGGAGACGCGCCGTGACCTCGCGCAGGGGGACGAAGAAGAAGACGGCGTCGCGCCCGACGACGCTCCCGCCCGCGAGGTAGTCCTGGTAGCGAACGGCGGCGGCGCCGAAGAGCGCCGCCGGCGCGGCGAGGGGAGCGAGGCGGGCGAGGCGCCCCGGCGTCACGCCTTCCGCGCCACGACGAGGAGCGACATCCCGAAGGACGGTTCCTTCTTCTCCTCGAGCTTCAGCAGGGGAAGGATCCACCGGAACGCGGCGAGCTGGCCCTTCGGAAGGACCTTCCGCTTCAGGACCCGGGAGTTCAGCCACCACCCGAGAACGCCCGGCCGGTTCAGGAAGCGAATCTGCTCGACATCCAGGCCCGCCGCGGAGACGAGCTGCCGGAGCTCGTCCTTCTCGTACCGGCGGTAGTGGTGGAGGTGGACGTCGAGCGTTCCGAAGAGCGCCTTCAGCGACGGGACGAGGAGGACGAGGCGCCCCCCCTTCGGGAGGACCGAGGCGAAGTCCGCGAGCGTCGCCGCGTCGTCCTCGATGTGCTCGAGGACGTTCAGGCAGACGATGGTGTCGACCTCCTCGGCGAGGAGTGCGGCCCGGTCCTCTCCGGAGAGCGGGAACCGGTACGAGGCGATCTTCACGTTCGAGCGGGCGCCGAACTTCGCCTTCAGCTCGCGGACGTAGTGGACCTCGACGTCCGACGCCACGACACGCTCGCGGTCGACGAAGAAGCGCGTCTGGTTCCCGACCCCCGAGCCGACCTCGAGGATCCGCCTGCCGAGCACCGCGTCGAAGCGGTCGTGCAGCCAGGCGTTGTAGGGGGCGAGCTTCTCCATCCGGCGGAGCGTCATCGCCCCGACGTCCCCCCGCGGCGCCTCCCACCGGAAGTACTTCAGGATGACCCAGACGGCCTGCAGGGCGTCCTTGAAGCCGATCTTCTTTCCTTCCTCGTAGGTCCGCCCGCGGTAGGAGATCGGGATCTCGAAGATCCGCGCCCGCATCCGAGAGACCTTGCAGGTGATCTCGGGCTCGATGCCGAAGCGCTTCGACTGCAGGTCGAGCCGGTCGGCGACGGAGCGCGTCATCACCTTGTAGCAGGTCTCCATGTCCGTCAGGTTCAGGTTCGTGAACATGTTGGACATGAGGGTGAGGAGCCGGTTCCCCACCGTGTGCCAGAAGTAGAGGACGCGGTGCCCGCCCGGGTGGCCGAGGAACCGCGAGCCGTAGACGATGTCCGCCTCGCCCTCGAGGATCGGGCGCAGGAGGACGGGGTACTCGCGCGGGTCGTACTCGAGGTCGGCGTCCTGGATGACGAGGAGGTCGCCGGTGGACGCGCGCATGCCGGTCCAGACCGCCGCCCCCTTGCCCATGTTCTTCGGCTGGAAGACGGCGCGAATGCCGTCCTTCCCGTCGAGCTCGCGGAGGATGTCCCGCGTTCCGTCCGTCGAGCCGTCGTCGACGATGACGAGCTCCTTCTCGATCTCTCCGAGGTCGACGGAGAGGACCCGGCCGACGATCTCCCGAAGCGTCTTCCGCTCGTTGTAGGCGGGCATGATGATCGACAGCTTCACGGCGGCGGAGTCCTCTCTTCGGGAAGTCGGTAGACGAGAATCGAGTATCCCACGCGCCCCTCGAGGACCCCGCGCTCCTCCAGCGCCCCGCGGAGCCTCGCGTAGCCCGCCGCCCGGGGCGCGTCCCCGCGGAAGGCCATCAGCTCGGGCCCCGCCGCGAGGAGGAACGAGGAGACGGCGTAGAGACCGGGGATGAGCGGCGTCGAGGCCGCGTCGAAGAGGCGCGCCCCCGGGAGGTGGTACGGGGGAGAGCCGCCGCCGAAATAGGCGACCGTCGCCGCCGACGCCTCCCCCCGGCGCTCCAGCTCCCTCGAGAGGCGGACGAGGTCCTGCCCCCAGTCCAGGTTCGAGTCGTTCAGCCAGAGGTGCCCCCGCGCCGGGCCGCCCGAGGCGGCGTTGAAGAACGAGACCTCGTGCGGGTGGACCGAGAACGTCTCGGCCGCCTGCAGGAGCCCGCAGGCGAGGAGCGAAGCCGCCGCCGCGCCGCGCGGAAGACCGCGGACGACGGCGACCGCGGCGCCGACCGCGAGGAACGGGACGGCCGGGAGGACGTGCCGGACCCCGATGTTGTAGCTGCTCGCCACGCTCGAGAGGAAGACGTAGGCGGGAGGGAGGAGGAAGACGAGGGCTCCGTAGCCGGGCCGCAGGCGCCGGGACACGACGAGCGCGGCGGACAGGGCGACGACGGCGAGGAAGCCGAGCGACGACTTCACGAGGAAGGCGGTGAAGAAGTAGGCCGGGAAGCCATCGACGGAGACCTCGCCGCGGAAGACGTTCACGCCGCCTCCCCTGCGGTTCTGCTCGGCGATCCCGGCGAGGCCGGCCGCGAAGTGCCCGGCCGGCGGGAGGAGCCGGGAGAGGGCCGCGACGCGCTCCACGGTCGCCGCCGGCGCCTGCCGTCCGGCCAGGAAGAGCCTCGCCGAGCGCTCCGCTTCGGCCCGGGGCATGTTCCGCATCGAAACGGCGTAGACGCCGAGGAGGACCGTCCCCCCGACCGCTCCGGCCAGGAGGAGCCCGCCGAGCGGCCGGAGGGGAATCCGTCCCTCCTTGCGCCGGCGAACGAGGAGGGAGACGAGGACGAGGACGAGGAGGACCGGGACGAGGAAGACCGCCGTGAACTTCGCCGCGAGGGAGAAGCCGAGGAGGACGCCCGTCCCAGCCCACCGCGGCCACGACGGCCGGCGGAGCGCCGCGTAAGCGGCGACGACCGTCGCGAGGAAGCCGAGGGCCGCCGGGACGTCGGTGTGGAGGAAGGCCGCGTGGGCGACGAGCGTCGGCTCGAAGGAGAGAAGGAACGCCGCGCCGAGGCCGGCCAGGGGGCCGGCCACCTTCCACGCCGCGTGCGCCGCCAGGAGGACGAGGCCGAAGAAGATGAGCGGAAAGGGCCGGCGGGCGGCGGCGAGGAGCTTTTCCGGCGGGATCTCGTTGCGGTAGAGGAACGCCTGGGGCGCCTCGGCCGTCCGGAAGCTGAAGGGCTCGGGAAGGCGCGGGGGGCGAGCGCCCGAGAGGCCGGCCGAGGCCCCCGCCAGGAGCTTGGCGAGCGGAGGGTGCTCGAGGTTCGCCCAGTACGTGCCGGAGAGGGCGTACTCGCACCCGGCGAGGGCGTGGAACGGCTCGTCCATCGTGGCGCTGTCGAGGCGCTGGTGGTCGACGACGAGGAAGGCGCCCAGGAGCGCGAGGAGGACGACACCCGCCATCGCGGCGCGGTTTCCCGGACGCATCATTCGGCTCGAAGTGTAAGACTCGGGGGGTGAGCCCGCCCCGGATGACCCGCGACGACGCGCTGCTCCTCGCCGGGGCCTTCGCGCTCGCCCTCGCTGTGCGGCTCCTCTCCCTCCCCGCCGCCACGGACGGCGGGCTGCGGCTCGCGTCCCCTGACTCCTACGGCCACCTGCGCCGCGCCACCGCCGTCGCGCGGAGCTTCCCTCGCGTCCCCGTCCGCGACGCGTGGCTGAATCACCCCGACGGCGGGGTCTTCATCTGGCCCCCCGCGTTCGACCTCGTGGCGGGCGGCGTTGCCCGGCTGGCGTACGGCCGCGACGCGACGCAGGCCGAGGTCGCCCGCGTCCTCGCCGCGCTGCCGCCGCTCTTCGGGGCGCTCCACGTCGTCCCCCTCTTCTTCCTCGCGCGCCGGGTCCTCTCCCGCCGCCGGGCGGCTCTTGCCGCGGCCGCATACGCCCTCGTCCCCGCCGCCGCCATCTGGAGCCAGTTCGGGCACGGCGACCACCACGTCGCGGAGGTCCTGCTCCTGCTCTTCCTCCTTCTCGCCCTCGCGCGGACGCGCGAGGCCGGGCTCCCCGCCCGCACCGAGCAGCTGCGCGCCTTCCTCGCGGGCGGCGCGCTGGCCGCGATGGTCCTCACCTGGCAGGGAGCCGTCTTCGCAGCCGCCCTGGCGTTTCTCTGGGCGGCCCTCGCCCTCCGGCCGCGATCAGCCTGCCTCTTCGCCCTTTCCGCCACGGGCCTGACGGCGCTCGGGACGCTCCCGTACGCGGCCGGCCTCGACCTCCCGTTCACGTTCGTGTCGTTCGGCTGGTTCCAGCCGGCGCTCCTCCTCGCGGGGTCCGCCGCCGTCGCGGCCTTCGGGGCCGTCCGCGCCGCCGGACGGGCACGGCTCGCCTTCGCGGGGCTCGCCCTCTTCCTCGCTGCCGCCGCAGCCCCGCTCTCGTCCCCGCTCGCCTCGACCGTCCTGCGAGGCTCGCGCTACGTGGCGACGCACGCGGCGGGCTCCGCGGCCGACGAGATGGACCGCGGCGGCTACCTTTCCTACCCGAAGGACCTCCTCGCCGTCATCGCCGAGGCGCGGCCCCTTCTGAAACCGCCCTTCGCCTCCACTCTGAAGAGCGCGATCGAGGAGCTCTCCCCCGGCCTCGTCCTCCTGCCGGTCGCGGTCATCCTCTGGATCCGCAGGAGGGCCGACCGACGGCTCCTCGCGCTCTTCGGGGGCGCTCTCCTCGTCATGACGCTTTCCCAGCAGCGGAACGTCTACTACCTCGCCCCGTTCGCCGCCCTCGCCCTCGCCGAGACGCTCGCCCGGCTCGCCCCGCAAGGCCGGCTGCGCGCCCTTCCCGCCGCCCTCGCGGCCTCCGCGCTCCTCGTCGCCCTTCCGGGGCTCCCGCACTACGGCCGGATCGTGAAGTACTCCGGCGCCCCCGGGACCGACCTGGCCGAGACGCTGGAGCGGTTTCGCCGTCTCGCGCCGCCTCCCGCCGATCCCGCGGACCTCCCGCAGCCCCTGCCCGGCACGCTTCCGGGGTTCTTCGCCCCCTGGTCGGCGGGCCACTTCGTCACCGCCCTCACCGGCTATCCGGCCGCGGCCGACCCGTTCGGCTACGGCTGGCGGCGGCAGGCCCGGCTCTTCACGGCGACCGACGACGCGGAGGCCGGGCGAATCCTCTCCGAGTCGCGCTGCGCCTGGCTCTTCACGACGAACCTGCGCCCGGTCCTCCCCGCCTACGCCGCCGCGGCCGGCCGGCCGGGGGTGCCGCCCGCGGCGACCTTCTCGGTTCGCGTCCACGAGTCGCCGTCGACGCGCCCGGTCCCGTTCCTCGAGCTCGCGATCGACTCGCGATCGGCCTACCGGACGAGCGACGGCCGGGTCGTCCCGCGCTTCCGGATCTGGCGGGTCAGAACGGCCAGGGAGTCGGGGGCAGCGCCTCTTCCGCCGCCTTCCTCGCCAGCAGCCGCGGCGGCACCGGCACTCCCTCCGGCATCGACCGCGCCAGCGCCCCCGCCCGCGTGAAGTAGACCTCCTCCACGTAGCCGCGCTGGACGACGAGAGGGGGCGAGAGGGGTGCGACCCGCGGCAGGAGGAGACCCGCGCCCGTCCAGACGAGGGCTCCCACGGCGAACGGGACGATCCGTTCGCGCCCGACGGCAGCGAGGGACGCCGCGAGGACGAGGGCGAACGGCACGGCGATCGCGAGCGGCCGGGAGACGAGGTGGAAGAGGTTCGGCGCCACGAGGCCTTCGCCGAGGAGCGGCGCCGAGAAGCTCCCCCACGGGAGCGGGAACCCGGGCGGGACGAACGGAAAGACGAGCGTCGTCAGCGCCACCGCGGCCGTCGAGGCGCCCGCCAGGGCGGTTGCGACCCTTCCCCATTTCACGACCGCGAGCGGCAGCAGGAGGAACGGGAGCGCAGGGACGAGGTATCGCGCGCCGACGGTGAAGCCTCCGTGCCAGTCGGGGAAACCGGAGTAGACGACGAGGAGCGAGAGCGGAACGGCGACGAGTGTTCCTCCCGCGCGGGCCCCGAGCTTCCGGACGAAGGAGGGTGTGGCCGCCAGCGCCGCGAGGAGCACCGGCGAGAGGACGAAGAGACCCTTCGAGAGGTCGAAGAGGAGGCGGAGGGCGTTCGCCGGCGAGGGCCAGCCGACCCCGTAGGCGCCGTGCTCGCGGAGCTTGCGGAAGGCGGCGAACCGTTCGTGGCCGACCGGCAGGGAGAGCGGGCCTCCGAACGCCGCCACGTTGTACCCGAAGAAGAGGACTGCCAGCGGCAGGGCCCCGAGCCCGATCCGCATCGCGCGCGGCACGGGCCGCCCCCACGCCCCGGCGATCGCGAGGATCGCGGCGGGGACGAGGGCCGGGTATTCGGAAAGGACCGCGAGACCGAGGAACGCCCCCGCCACGACGTCCCGGACGGCGGTCTCGGAGCGGTCCGGAGGGAAGAGAAGCGCCCACGCGCCGAAGAGGCAGAGTGCGACCAGTCCGTGGGCGAAGAGGAGGAGCCCGTAGGCGAGGACGGGCGTCCCGAAGAGGAGCGCCAGGACGGCGAGGCCGGATCCGTCGGGCCCGGCCTTGAGGCCCCGGGCGGCGCGCGCGAGGAGGACGGCGAGGAGGAGCACGGGGACCGTCGCCGCACTCCAGCGCATCGCGGTCACGGTCCGCCGCATCGAGCCCGCGGCAGGAGGACCCGCGGCCGGCCGGGCCGCGAGGTAGCCGGGCACGGCCGCGAGGGCCACCCCGGGCGCCTTGTTCGGGTAGATGCGCCCGTCGCGTTCGGCGACGTCCTCGAACCGCGGGCCGAGGAGGGCGGCGACGTCGGGAGGAAACGAGAGGCTCCCCCGGTCGACGAGCGAGACGACGGCGGCCCAGCGGGACATCTCGTTCGGCGAGACGAAGTGGGGGAAGACCGGCACGACGACGACCGACAGGAGGACGAAGAGCGCCACGACGACCCAGGACCGCGGCCCTCGCGAGAGTGTCGTCATAATCCCCGGATCATGCGCCATGGGAAGAGGGTCGCGGTGGTCATGCCGGCTTACAACGCGGAGAAGACCCTCCTGAGGAGCTGGCACGAGATCCCGAAGGAGTGGGTCGACGACATCTACCTCGTCGACGACGCCTCCCGCGACGGCACCGTGGCGCTGGCCCGGACGATCCCGGGTCTCGAGGTCGTCGTCCACCCCGAGAACCGGGGCTACGGCGGGAACCAGAAGACCTGCTACGCGACGGCCCTGTCGCGGGGGGCCGACGTCGTCGTGATGGTCCACCCCGACCACCAGTACGACGCCTCCGTCCTCCACGACCTGATCGAGCCGATCGCCGAGGGGAAGGTCGACGCGATGTTCGGGAGCCGGATGCTCGGCGGCCGGCCGATCGAGGGCGGCATGCCGAAGTGGAAGTACCTCGCGAACGTCTTCCTGACGGCCATCGAGAACGCGACCTTCTACCTCTACCTCACCGAGTACCACTCGGGGCTCCGCGCCTACTCGCGCCGCTACCTCGAGGCGGTGAACGTCGCCGCCTTCTCCGACGACTTCGTCTTCGACACGGAGATCATCGCCGCCGGGATCTGGAAGGGAATGCGCATCCGGGAGATCCCGATCGTCACCCGCTACTTCGACGAGGCGTCGCAGATCAGCTTCGTCAGGTCGTGCGTCTACGGCGTGTCGATCCTCGGCGTCATGGTCCGCTTCAAGCTCCACAAGTGGGGCTGGCGCAACGACCCGATCTTCCGGTGAAACGCTTCCTCCCGGCCGCCGTCGTCGCGATCGTCCTCGGCGTCGTCGCGGTCGCGAACCTCGACCTCCTCTCGGGAAGGGCGACGCCGTCGTTCCGGGACCTGGCGACCACGCAGCGGCCGGCCCGGGCCCTGGCGGACGGCCTCGGCCCGGCGTCTCTCAACCCGCACGCCTCCTTCGGGCAGCCATTCCGGGGCAACCCGAACCTCGTCCTCGCCTACCCGTTCCCCGTCTCGCCTCGCTGGCTCGGGGCCCACCTCCTCGCCCACGCCTTCCTCGGAGGGCTCGGCTTCCTCCTCTTCCTCCGGCTCCTGGGGCGCTCCCCGGAGGCCGCGCTGGCCGGCGCTCTCGCCTTCTCCTTCTCGGGCTACGCTCTCTCTTCCACCGCCTTCCTGAACGCGGCGACCACTCTCGCCTGGATCCCGTGGCTCCTCGCGTCCGTGGCGGCCGCCCGGCGCGAGGGGCGACGCGCCTTCCAGCTCGCTCTCCTCGGGGCAGCCGCCTCCTCCGTCCTCCTCGCTCACGCGGGAGAGCCGGCGCTCGGCCTCCTCGGGATCCTCCTCGCCTTCGCCTTCGCGTTCTCGGGCCCGGCCGGGACGAGGCTCCGGGCGGCCGCCGTCCTCCTCGGCGGGGGCCTCGTCGCCGCGCTCGCCGCGGCCCCCTGGATGCTCGAGGTCCTCCGCGCGACGGAAGCCTCCTCGCGCCGCCTGCGCGGCTTCTCCTGGGCCGAGTTCTCTGCCGTCGGCTTCCATCCCCTGCGGCTCCTCGAGACCCCCTTCCCGTTCCTCTTCGGCGACCCCTCGCGGACCCTGTCGGGGGCATTCTGGGGTTTCGCCGCCTCGCAGGGGAACCCGCCCTACCTCGTGTCGCTCTCCTTCGGCGTCCTTCCGCTCGCCCTGGCCGCGACGTTCGCCCTCTCTCCGAGGCGGCGCGAGGGACGTTTCTGGCTCGCCGCCGCCGGCCTCGCCTTCCTCGTCTCCTTCCTCCCGTGGATCCCGGGAGCCCGCACGGCGTACGAGGCCCTTCCCTTCCTCCACTCGGTGCGCTATCCCGTCAAGGCGCTCGTCGTCGCGACGATCGCCGTCGCCGTTCTCGCTTCCCTCGCCGTCGAGAGGCTCCTCCTCGAGCAGGCCCTCCCCCGCTGGCGCTCCCGGGCCGGGGTCGCCCTCATCGTCGTCGCCGGCCTCCTCGGCGTCGCGGCGGTCGTCGCGCGCGCGTGGCCGGGGCTGCCGCGGGGGCTCCTCCTCTCCCTCTGGGACCCCGCCTGGGCCTCGGACCCCGGCACGGTCCTCGCCCCGGTCCTCGCGCGCCTTCCCCGACAGGCGGCCGCCGCGGCCGCTCTCCTCCTCGCCCTCGGCCTCCTCCTCGCCCGAGGCGCGGACGAGCTGCGGGGCCGGGTCCTCCTCCTCGTGGCCCTCACGGCCGAGGGGCTCGGGCACGCCAGCTTCCACGTTCCCCGCGCCCCCTCCGATTGGTACGACCGGCCGTCGCCCCTCGTGGCGGCGGCCTCGCGCATCCCGGGGCGCGTCTTCGAGCGGACGGGAAAGGACACCGACGCCGTGAGGCGCGGCCTCGCGGGGCCCCTGCCGGCGGCCGAGCGTCTCGCCCTTCCGCTCGCGCAGGTGACGCAGGGCTGGGCCCTCGCGGGAGCCGAGCACGGCCTGCGCTACGCCTGGGACCCCGACCCGGACGGCAGCTACACGCTCCTCGATCGCTACGCCCGAAACGTCGTCACGGGGAAGGGCTGGCCCTCGCGCCTGAAGTGGCTCCGCGCCGCGGGGGTCGGAAGCGTCATCGCGAGCGACCTGCCGCCGGGGTTGACGGGCCTCGTCCCCGTCTACACCGAGGGGCGCTTCGGACCGCCGGCGACGCTCTTCCGTCTCGCGGATCCGCTCCCGGGGGTCCGCCGCCTCTCCCGCGTTAGAGGGTCGGGATCGGTCAGCGAGGCGGTTGCGATCGTCGACGACCCCTCGTTCGACCCCGCGACGGACGCCGTCGTCGCGGGTCGCCCCCCCGAGGGCAGCGGCGGCTCGAGTCCCGACCCCGCCGCCCGGGCGCGCGTCGTGGCCGAGGGGCCCGACGCCCTCGTCGTAGAGACGGAAGGGACGCACCCCGGGCTCCTTCTCGTCGACCGCTCCTTCACACCACGGGTCCGGGCGACGGTGGACGGCCGCTCCGTGACGGTCTACGCGACCCAGGTCCACCTCGTCGGCGTCCCCGTTCCGGCCGGCGCCACCCGGGTGGAGATCCTCCTCGCCCCCTGAGACGGCGGCGAAGGCGCTCCAGCGGCCTCCTCAGCCGCGGGAGAGGACCCAGTTCCGGAACGCGGCCGCGGGCATGTCGGGCTGGCCTTCCGGGCGAGCCAGGAGGATCTCGACGGGGCGGTCGTCGCCGCAGAACACGATGACCGACCGCTCCGTCAGCTCGACCTTCCCGGGAAACGTGTCGTGCCCTCCGTAGCCGGAGAGTCTCGTGTTCCAGATCGTCACGCGCGGGCCGAAGAGGTCGGTGAAGGCGCCGGGCCAGGGGTGCGTCACGGCGCGGACGAGGTCATGGATCTCCTGCGCCGGGCGGACCCATTCGACGAGGCCGTCCTCGGGCCTCCACGCCTCGAAGGAGAAACCCTTCGAGAGGTCGAGGGGGACTCGCGCGGCCTTCCCCTCTTTCAGCCGCGGCCAGGATCGCTCGAGGACCGCGAGCGCGGCCACCGTCACGGCCTTCGTCACCGTGAGCGCGTCGTCGTCCGGGCCGATCGGGACCTGCTCCTGGTCGACGAGGTCGCCGGGTTCGGCTCCGCCCGACAGGTAGTGAAGCGAGGCGCCCGTGGCCGGCGCCCCCTTCAGGATCGCCCAGTTCACCGGCGAGCCTCCCCGAAACGCCGGCAGGAGCGAAGCGTGCATGCCGAGCGCCCCCTTCGTCGGGATCGCGAGGATCCGGCGCGGGATCGCGCCTTCGAACGAGAACGAGAAGAGGAAGTCGGGCGCCGCGGCCCGTATCACCGCCTCCTCGGACGGGGCCTCGAGCGACTCGACGACCTTGACCGGGACGCCCCGGGAACGCGCGAGGTCGGCAACCGACTCCCACCACCGCTCTTCCGGAGGGGGCTCGGGGCGGGTGTAGACGAGCCGCACCGCTTCCCCTGCGTCGAGGAGCCACCTCGTACAGCGGGTCCCGAGCTCGGAATGTGCGAGGACGACGATTCCGCTCATGGCAAATCCCATCCGTGAGTCCCGGCCGTCCGGGGTCGGTGGGTCGATTCTAGGGGAGAGCGCCCCCGGAGGCTCACTCCCGGTTCGCCACGAGGACGAGCTTGCCGTTCGGGCTCACCGCGAGGACGCGCGGCACGGAGAGCCCGAGGGCCGGGTTGACGAACTCGCCGAGGTGCCTCCCGTGGACGACGCAGAGGACACGGACGGGCCCGTTCCACCTCCTCGCGAACTCCTCCTCGTCGAGGTAGAGGCCCCTCCTCTTCGCCTCCTCCTTGCCGAAATCCAGCTCGCTGAAGGGCAGGTCGGCGACCGGCGTGAGGCGCCGGGTGTAGAAGGGGACGACCTGCAGGTAGTGCCCGCGCTGGAGGAGGACGTCGTCCGCCCGGAGCTCCCGCTTCAGGACGGCCACGAAGGGCCACGGGGTGAGGGAGCGCGCCACCGCCGGGAGGGCGAAGAGCAGGCTCGCGACGAAGCCGATCCACGGGCCCGCGACCGCGAGCGCGAGGCGTTCCGTCGGGAGGGACCGGCGCCCCGGGCCGGCCCGGCCCGCCGGGAGGAGGTTCACGAGCGCCCCCAGGACCAGGAAACCGATCGCGAAACCGGCCTCCACCTCGATGCCGAAACGGGCGGCGTAGCGGGCCCCGAACGCGTAGGCCGCGGCCACCGCGGCGAGGAGACCGAAGAGGATCCCGGCTGCCCGGCGCTCGGTCTGGAACGCCGCTCCGCGCTGCCGCGCCCTCTCGAGCCCGAGGGCGAGGAGGAGCGCGAGGGCCGGCCAGACGGGCAGGATGTAGGCCGGGAGCTTCGAGCGGGAGAGGGAGAGGAGGACGAGGGTAAAGACCCAGAAGACGTGCAGGTAGGCCTCGCCCCCCCGTTCGCGCCACTCCCCCCGGTGCAACGACGGGAGCGACGCGGCGAGCCGGCCGAGGAAGGGCGACCAGGGGAGGAGGCCGGCGAGGAGGACCCCGACGTAGAGGAGCGGGTGGGCGGTCCTGTGGTGGACGGTCTCGAAGTACCGCCGGAAGTGCTCCCCCACGACGTAGGTGTCGAACCACCCCTCGTGGCGGGAAGCGATGACGACGTGCCACGGCAGGGCGAGCGCGAGGAAGACGACGAGCGGCCCGGGCGCAAAGAGGCGCGGCACGACGGAGAGGCGCCGCGAAAGGGCGGCCCAGACGAGGATCGCCCCCCCCGGAAGGACGAGACCGAGGAAGCCCTTCGTCATCACGGCCCCCGCGCAGGCGACGTGCAGGACGTAGAGCGCCGCCCGGGCCCGGCCGCGGTTCCCGGACCTCTCGTGCTCCTGGAAGGCGGCGAAGGCGAAGGCCGACGTCGACACCCAGAACGCCATCGGTCCGTCGGTGAGGTTGATCCGGCCGATCGCCGTCAGGAGGAACGACGTCGCGAGGACGAGCCCCGCGAGAAGGGCGACCCTCTCCCCGAAGCGCCGCCTCGCGAACAGGACCGTCGCGAGGACCATTCCGACGGCCGCGAGCCGCGACGGGACCCGGGCGGCCCGTTCCGTCTCCCCGAGCAGCTCCATAGAGGCGGCGACGCTCCAGTAGTGGAGCGGGGGCTTGATGTAGGCGAGAAAGCCGTTGACCCGCGGCGTGACGAAGTCGCCCGTCGCGCGCATCTCGCGCGGGATCTCGGCATAGCGCGCCTCGTCGGGCTCGAAGAACGGCGTCGGTCCCGCCTCGAAGAGGTAGAGGGCCGCCGCGGCGAGGAGGAGAGCCAGAAGGAGAGCGCGGGGCCGCGGGTCGAGGGGCTCGCTGCGGAAGCGCGAGCCGCTCGTCAGGTAGGCGTCCACGTCACGCCTCCTTCCGCCGCCCAGGAACGCTCCGGGGCCCAGAGGCCCGCCTCCGTGCGCGGCGAGTCGACGCGGAAGCGGCAGGCCGAGCGCCAGTAGTCGTAGGGCGTCCCGTTGTGCGCGTGGATCGCCACGTCGAGGAGGTACGTCCCCGGGCCGAGGTCGCAGCGCGCGAGGGTCACGCGCACCCGGGCCGGGGCGTCGAACCCCTCCGGCATCAGCCCGTCGATCTCCGTGTTGGAGCCGTGGACGCAGACGTCCTCGGGCGTGAAGAGGCCGATCCCGAAGACGAAGTCGTCGAGGGGGCGCGAGGGCGTCGCCGCGATCTCGATCGTCACGGCCTCGCCGGTCCGGAACGCGTATCGCTCCCCGCCGTCGGCTCCGAGGAGGCGCACGCCGTCGATCGTCGCCGTCCGGTCGCCCCATCGGCGCGGCTTCTCCGCGGGCGCAGGCTCCTCGCTCGGGGGTCCTTCCGGCACCGGCTGGAGCTCCGCCACCGGGGCCGCCTCCGCGGCGCGCAGCGCGTCCTGGCCGACGGCGTGCTCGGCGAGGAGGCGCGTCCCCTCGCCGGCGGAGACGTCGAGCCGGTAGGCCGCGAGCATCTCGCGCGGCTCGCCGAGGCCCGCGACCTTCCCGCCCGAGAGGTAGAGGACCCGGTCGCAGAGCTCCTCGACGAGGGCGAGGGAGTGGGAGACGAAGAAGATCGTCTTCCCGCGCGCGGAGAACTCCTTGATCGTGTCGAGGCAGCGGCGTGCGAAGGCCTCGTCCCCCACGGCGAGGACCTCGTCCACGACGAGGACCTCGGGGTCGACGTGGACCGCGACGGCGAAGCCGAGCCTCACGTACATGCCGGACGAGTAGGTCTTCACCGGCTCGTCGATGAACTCCGAGAGACCCGAGAACTCGACGATCGACGGGAGCTTGCGCTCGATCTCCTTCCGCGAGAGGCCGAGCATCACGCCGTTGATGACGACGTTCTCGCGCCCCGAGATCTCGGGGTGGAAGCCGGCGCCGAGCTCGATCAAGGCCGAGACCTTTCCGTCGACCGAGAGCGTCCCCGAGGTCGGCTTGAAGAGACCGGCGACGAGCTTGAGGAGCGTCGACTTCCCCGACCCGTTCGCACCGATGACGCCGAACGTCTCGCCACGCCTCACGTCGAAGCTGACGTCCGAGAGCGCGGAGACCGTCTCCGACGGCTCGAGGACCTTCCCGAGGCCGCGGCCGAGGAGGGCCGACTTCAGCGTCCCGAAGGCACGGGTCCGTCCCCAGCGGCGGTAGGCCTTCGAGAGGTGGCGCGCCTCGACGGCGACGGGAGGGCGCGCGCTCACACGGCCTCCGGGAAGGAGTCGCGCAGGCGGTCGAAGAAGGCCCACCCGATGACGAAGGCGGCCAGCGAGACCCCCGTGGCGGCCGCCCACGTCCCGGGCGGCGAGAACCGGCCGTAGAAGAACGCGTCGTGCCAGCCGGCGAAGAGGGGGGCGAGCGGGTTCAGCGCGAGGAGGGCGGTCAGCCGCCCCTTCGGGAGGTCCTTCAGCGTGTAGAGGATCGGCGTCGCGAAGAAGAGGACGGAGAGGACCGTCTGGAGGAGGTCCTTCACGTCGCGGAAGTGGACCGTCAGCGCGGCGAGGAAGAGGCCCACGCCGAGGAGGAGGACGGCCTGCAGGAGCATGAGGAGCGGGACCTGGACGAGGGCCCAGCCGAGCGGGACGCGCGGGCCGAAAGCCCCGACGGCGCCGGCGAGGAGCGCCGCCAGGAGGACCGGGAGCGCGAGGAGGAAGTGGACTCCCTGGGCCAGGACGGCGACGGCGGGGAGGACCTCCGCCGGGAAGAGGATCTTCCGGAGGAGCGCGCCATGCGTCAGGAGCGAGGAAGCCCCGTCGGAGATCGACGAGGAAAGCCAGTTCCAGGGCAGGAGGCCGCAGAAGAGGAAGAGCGCGTAAGGGGAGGTGGACGGGCTCCGGTTCGGCAGGAGGAGCTGGAAGACGAGGGCGTAGACCGCCAGCATCATGAGCGGGTTGAGGAGCGACCAGAAGAAGCCGAGGACGCTTCCGCGGTAGCGCGCCTTCACCTCGCGCGCCACGAGGACGCCGACGAGCGCCCGGTGGCGCCAGAGGTCGCGGAGCCGCTCCATCCCGGTCTTCGATGATACGCGGGCGCGCGCGGGCCCGGCCCCATCCCGCCCCGCCGCGGCGGCGTAGTCTCGGGGCATGGGAGCGAGAGTCGACGTCGAGGACGCGCGTAAGGCCTGGGGCGTGGGCGGAAGCGGCGGGGACGGGACCGTCTCCGAGGCCCTGGGCGGCGTCTCCTTCTCCCTCGCGCCCGGAGACTTCGTCGCCCTCCTCGGCCCTTCCGGCTGCGGCAAGTCGACGCTCCTGAACCTCCTCGGCGCGCTCGACCGGCCGACCTCGGGGCGAGTCCTCGTCGACGGACGCGACCTCGCCCTTCTCGCCGAGGGGGAGCGGGACCTCTACCGCCGCCGGACCGCCGCGACGATCTTCCAGTTCTTCAACCTCCTCCCCACGATGACGTCGCTCGAGAACGTAGCGCTCCCGCTCCTCCTCGACGGCGTCCCCGGCGACGAGGCCGACGCCCGCGCCGGGACGGCCCTGGCCGAGGTGGGCCTCCACGGGAAGGCCGGGTCCTTCCCGTGGCAGCTCTCCGGCGGCCAGATGCAGCGCGTCGCGGTCGCGCGGGCCCTCGTCGTCGCGCCCTCGCTCCTCCTCGCCGACGAGCCGACCGGGAACCTCGACTCGAAGAACGGCGCGCAGGTCCTCGACCTGATCGCCGACCTCGTCGCCGGGCGCGGCGTGACCATCCTCCTCGCGACCCACTCGGCCGAGGCCGCGGCCCGCGCGGGCCGCGTGCTGCGCCTGCGCGACGGCCTCCTCGAGACGTGAGTCGCGTCCGGCCCCTCTTCGGGCCGCTCCTCCTCCGGCCCCTCCGGAGGGACCGCGCCCGCTTCGCCCTGACCGTCGCGGGGATCGCCGTCGGCGTCGCGACGATGGCCGCGATCCTCCTCGCGAACGCCTCGGTCCTCTCCTCCTTCTCCGCCACCGTCGACGTCGTCGCCGGCAAGGCCGGCCTGACCATCCTCCCGGAGGGCCGGGGCATCCCGGAGGAGACGCTCGACCGGCTCGGCTGGCTCCGGCGGCACGGCGTCGCGATCGTCCCCGCCGTCACCGCGACGGCGGCGCTCGAGGGCGGGGACGGAGACGTCGTCGAGATCCTCGGGATCGACCCCGTGACGGACCCCGCGGTGAGGGACTACCGCTTCGTCGCGGAGGAGACGACGCTCGACCGCCTCTTCGACGTCTTCCGGAAGGACTCCGTCCTCGTCCCCGCGCCGCTCGCCTCGCGTCTCGGCGTCGCGGTCGGCTCGGAGATCGGCGTCTTCGCCGGGGGCTCCGCGCGCCGGCTCCGCGTGGCCGGCATTCTGCAGCTCGACGGGGCCGCGCGGACCGCCGCGGGGTCGGTCCTCTTCGCCGATCTCGCCACGGCGCAGGAGCTCCTCGGCAACGAGGGCTTCCTCGACCGGATCGACCTCGTCCTCCCCGCAGGCCTCGGGGAGAAGGAGCGCGCCGCGCTCGAGGAGTCGGTCCGGGACTCCCTCCCCCCGGGCGCGACCGTGGGCCGGCCCGAGCGGCGCACGGAGACGGTGGACCGGATGGTCCGCGCCTTCCGCGTCAACCTCATGGCGCTCGGACTCGTTGCGCTCCTCGTCGGCACGTACTTCGTCTACAACACGCTCTCCATCTCGGTCCTCGCGCGGCGCACCGACATCGGGACCGTCCGCGCGCTCGGGGCCTCCGCGCGCTCCGTCTTCCTCGTCTTCCTGACCGAGGGCGCCGCCCTCGGCGTCGTCGGGGGGCTCCTGGGCCTCGTCCTCGGCATCGCGCTCGCGAAGGGGGCCCTCGCCGCGGTCGGGGGCACCGCGACCGACTTCTACCTGCCGCAGGCGGCCCCGGGGCTCTCCCTCGATCTCAGGTCCCTCGCCACCGCGTTTCTCGCCGGCCTCGCCGCGTCGGTCCTCTCCGCCCTCGCCCCCTCTCTCGAGGCGGCCCGCGTCGACCCGGCCGCCACCCTGCGTCACGGCTCGGTCGAGGCCTCGCGGAGACGCCTCGTGGGCCCGCTTGCTTTCGCCGGGTCGCTCCTTCTCCTCCTCGCCGCTCTCGCCACGCGCCCCGGCCCCGTGAACGGCCTCCCGCTCTTCGGCTTCGCCGCGGTCTTCCTCGTCGTGGCCGGCGTCTCGCTCCTCGCGCCTCTCGCGGTCACCGTCGTCGCGGGGCGCGCGGACCGGCTCGCCGTCCGCCTCTTCGGCGTCGAGGCGCGCATCGCGCGCGCGAACCTGACCGGCAGCCTCTCGCGCACTGCGGTGGCCGTCGCGGCCCTCGCGATGGGGATCTCGATGATGGTCGCCGTCGCGGTCATGGTCGGCTCGTTCCGCGCCACCGTCGTCGACTGGGTCTCGCAGACGCTGAAGGCCGACCTCTTCGTCGCGCCCGAGAGCGGCCGCTCGCAGCGAGGGCTCGGGCGGCTCCCCGAGGAGCTGGTCTCCCTTCTCGGGGCCGTCCCGGGCGTCGCCTCCGTCGACCCGTTCCTCTCCTTCGAGGCGACCCGCGACGGCGTCCCCTACACCGTCGGCTCGGGCCGCTTCGACCTCGTCGCCGCCCACGGCGACCTCCCGATGGCCGACGGGAGCGACACGAGGGAGGTCCTCTCCCGCGCCCTCGCGCGGGGGGAGGCCGTCGTCTCTGAGCCGTACGCCGTGAAGTTCGGCGTCGGCGCCGGGGATTTCGTCACTCTCCCCGCCGTCGACGGGCCCGTGGCCCTGCGCGTCGCCGGGGTCTATCGCGACTACTCGAACGATCGCGGCACGGTGACGCTCGACCGCGACCTCTTCCGGCGTCTCTTCCGGATGGACGGCGCCGTCAGCCTCGCGCTGCGACTCGAGCCGGGCGTTTCTCCCGACGAAGCCCTCCGGCGCATCCTCTCCGCCACCGAGGGGAGGTTCGCGCTCCGAATCCAGACGAATGCGTCGCTCCGCGACGCGGCGCTCCAGCTCTTCGACCGCACCTTCGCCGTCACCTGGGCCCTCGAGGCCGTCGCGATCGCCGTCGCCGTCCTCGGCGTCTTCTCCACGCTCCTCGCCCTCGTGCTCGAGAGGCGCCGCGAGATCGGCCTCCTGCGGGTCCTCGGCGCGCCCGCGGCCCGCGTCGCCCGCGCCGTCCGCTTCGAGGCTGCCGCCCTCTCCGCGCTCGGCACCGGCCTCGGCGTCCTCTCCGGCGCCGCCATGGGGTGGATCCTGATCCACGTCGTCAACCGCCAGTCGTTCGGCTGGACGATCCGGACCGAGGTCCCGTGGCTCTTCCTCTCCGGAGCCCTGCTTCTCGTCTTCCTCGCGACCCTCGCCGCCGCCGGCCGCCCCGCCCGTCTCGCGGCCGCAACCGACGCCGCCGCCGTCCTGAAGGAGGAGTAGGCGTGAAGAGAACCCTCGCCCTGCTCGCGGCCCTCCTCGCGACCGCCTCGCCCGCCGCCGGATCCGAGCGCTTCCGCCCGCTCGACCCGAAGGCGACCGTCTCCTTCCCCCGCGACCACGGCGCGCACGACGACGCGCGTGTCGAGTGGTGGTACGTGACCGGGCACCTCGCCGACGCCGAAGGCCGGCGCTCCGGCTTCCAGCTGACGTTCTTCCGCACCGGCATCGTCGACGAGCCGAAGGGGACGCGCTCGTCGGCCTTCGCGCCCCGCGATCTGCACCTCGCCCACTTCGCCCGCACCGACGTCGACGCGAAGAAGTTCCACTTCACCGAGCGCGTCCACCGCGACGGACCGGGAGGGGCCTTCGCCCGGACGACCCACCTCGACGTGGCGAACGAGGACTGGCGCCTCACCGAGCTCGGCGGGAACCTCTACCTCCACGCCAGCGCGCGTCACGACGGCGTCTCCGAGACGCTGACGCTCCTCCTGACCCCCGAGAAGCCCCCCGTCCTCCACGGAGACAACGGCCTCTCGCGCAAGGCCCCCGAGCCCGACGCCGTCAGCCGCTACGTCAGCTTCACCCGTCTCTCGGCTTCCGGCTGGCTCACGCGCGGCACCGAAGCCCACACCGTCACCGGCAGCGCCTGGATGGACCACGAGTGGGGCTCGGGGGCCATCGGGAAGGGGACGACGGGCTGGGACTGGTTCTCCGTGCAGCTCGACGACGGCCGCGACCTGATGCTCTACCTCCTCCGCGGACCCGACGGCGCGCACACCCTCCACTCCTCCGGCACGCTCGTCGACCGCGACGGCCGCGCCACGCCCCTCGCCGCAGCCGACTTCTCCGTCGAAGTGACGAGCCGCTGGACGAGCCCGCGCTCGAAAGGCACCTACCCGGCCCGCTGGATCCTCCGAGTCCCGAAGGCCGGCCTCGCCCTCGAGGTCGTCCCCCTCCTCGCCGACCAGGAGCTCGTCACCGACCGCTCGACCCGCGTCACCTACTGGGAAGGAGCCTGCGAGGTCCGCCCCGCCCCCGGGACCTCCGGCCCCACCGGCCGCGCCTACGTCGAGCTGACCGGCTACGCCGGAAAGGGAGCCCTCGGTCTCTTCTGACAGAGCGGGGGCTCCAGGGAACGGGAGCACCAGGGCACCAAGGCACCGGGGCTCTTCTAACACCCTACCTTCGAAGCCGCGGACGGGGAGGGATATCCCGCGGCTCGCCCTGCGCTCGCGCGACCCGCATCGGCCCCGCTGCGCGGGCCGCCGGGGCGAGCGCGAACTCCTCCCTGCGGTCGTCAGACAGCGCGCTCGCCTGTTCCGGCGGCCTTCTCGCGGAGCCGTGCGCGCGAAACGGGGTCAGGTCTTGATTTTCTATTATAGTGTCCGGTTGGGATTGCGCTCGGGAGCCCGCTTCTCTTCTGAGTCTCCGTAGAGTGTAGAACGTAGAACTGACCCCGCGCTTTGACCTGACCCCTTCTCCTGGAACGCTGATGCGCCCCGGCCGCGGGAGGGGCGGGCTTCCCGGAGGCCGACCCCGAGCACGGCCGGGGACCCGCTCGCTCGGGCGAGGACCGGGCGGGGAAGAAGCCCGCGCGCTGTTTGACGAGCGCAGCGAGGAGTTCGCGCGGGCGCCCCGCCCGGCCGCAGCCTGAGCGGAAGCGGGTCGGCCGCGCGCAGAAGGCGGCCGGAGGGATGCCCGCCCCGGACGCGGCCCCCCGACGAAGCGAAGGGGGGGTCGAGGACCCTCCCCCGTGCTCGCGTGCCCCCGTGCTCCGGTTCCCTCGTGCTCCCCGGGTCCGTCGCTCCCGGCAGCCCCTCAGAAGCCGAGGTTCTTGGCGATGTCGAAGGCGAGGACGGAGACCATGAGGAGGACGAGGAAGACGAAACCGGCCTGGAGGAGGCGCTCCTTGAACTTGAGGGAGAAGTCGCGGCGGACGGCTCCTTCGAGGGTCAGGATGAAAATCTGTCCTCCGTCCAGGAGAGGGATCGGGAGGAGGTTGAGGAGGCCGAGCTGGAGGGAGAGGAGGCCCATGAAGCCTAAGAGCGCCGCGGCGCCGGTGCGAACCGCCTCGCCCGAGAACTTGGCGATGTCGACGGGGCCGGAGAGCTGCCGGATGGAGCCGGAGCCGGAGACCATCCTCTTGATGGTCTGCCCGACCGCCGCCGTCTGGCGCAGGTTCTCCTTCCAGGAGGCGCCGAGGGCCGCGAGGAACGGGAGCTTCCTCTTCTCGAGCTCGTACTTCGGCGTGAACCCGATCCGCCACGAGCCCCCCTCGAAGCGCGGTGTGACGTCGAACGCGAGCCGCCGGCCTTCCCGGTCGACCTCGAACGCGATCGGCTTCGCGTTGTCCTGGGTGAACCCCGCCGCCGCCTCGCGGACGCGCCTCACGACCTCGAAGTACCCCTCGATCGGCACGCCGCCGATGGAGACGATCCGGTCGCCCGTCTGGAGCCCCGCCTTCTCGCCGGGATAGCCCTTCACGAGGTTCCCGATGATCGGGGCGAGAAACGGGTTCAGGCCGGTGTAGCCGATGTCGTACTTCGTCTGGGGCTCGGGGCGGATGACGAGGGAGACTCTCTCCCCTGCCCTCTCGAGCTCGACGGGGATCTCCTCCCGGGGGGCGAGTCCCAGGTGGGTCTCGACTTCCCGCCACGTGGAGACGGCCTTGCCGGAGAGGGTGAGGACGACGTCGTCGACCTTCACGCCGGCCTTCTCGGCCGGGCTGCCGGCGTCGACGTGCTTCACGACCGGGCGCTCGTCGGCGTACTTCGGAACGGTGATCCCGACCGCGAAGGCCCCGGCGGTGAGGAGGAGGGCGAGGACGAGGTTCACCGCCGGGCCGGCGAGAAGGACGAGAAAGCGCTGCCAGCGCGTGCCGCGGAGCCCCTGCGCCTCCTGCCCGTCGACGACGTCGCTCTCGTCGGGGCCGAGGCCGATGATCTTCACGTAGCCGCCGAGCGGGACGAGGGAGACCCGGTAGTCGGTCCCGTTTCGCGTGAAGCCGAAGAGGCGTTTGCCGAACCCGATCGAGAAGACCTCGATGGGGAACTTGAAGAGCCTCGCCACGAGGTAGTGCCCGAGCTCGTGGAAGAAGATCAGGAACGAGAGGACGAAGACGAAGGCGAGGATGTTCGTGGAGATCTGCATGTGGCCCTTTACCTACGCCGGAGACGGCGCGACGGTTCCCGTGAAAGCAAGTGTCGCGCCGGGAGCGACGAGCTCGGCGGCCCGCTGGCGCGCCTCGCCGTCGGCTTCGAGGACGGCGTCGAGGGACGTCGCCGGGGACGGACGGTGCCCCCGGAGGACCTTCTCCACGACGGAAACGAGGGATCGGTAGGGGATGCGCCCCTCGAGGAACGCCGCGACGGCGACCTCGTTGGCGGCGTTCAGGACGGCCGGGGCCGTCCCGCCGGCTCGGAGCGCCTCGTACGCGAGCGGGACCGCCGGGTAGCGCTTCTCGTCGAGCGGCTCCAGCTCGAGGTTCCCGAGCGAGGTGAGGTCGAGCTTCGGCAGGGGCGTCGGCACTCGCTCGGGGTACGTCAGCGCGTAGAGGATCGGGAACCGCATGTCGTTCGGCGACATCTGCGCGACGACCGACCCGTCGACCCACTCGACCATCGAGTGGATGATCGACTGCGGGTGGACGACGACACCGATCCGCTCCGGCCGGACGTCGAAGAGCCAGCGCGCCTCGATCACCTCCAGCCCCTTGTTCATCATGGTGGCCGAGTCGATCGTGATCTTCGGACCCATTTTCCAGGTGGGGTGAGCGAGGGCGTCCTCGATGGTGATCGCGTCGAAGGTCTCGAGGGGCCGTTTGCGGAAGGGGCCGCCGGACGCCGTCAGGACGAGCCGCTCCACCTCGGAAGGGAGGCCTGAGCGCAGCGCCTGGTGGAGGGCGCAGTGCTCGGAGTCGACGGGGAGGACCGCCGCTCCCGACGCGGCGGCCGCGGCCATGACCGCCTCGCCGGCGACGACGAGGACTTCCTTGTTCGCGAGGGCGAGCGTCTTGCCGAGCTTCACGGCCTCGTACGCGGGGGGGAGCCCCGCCGCGCCGACGACGGCCCCGAGGACGACGTCGGCCTCCGGGTGTGTCGCGACGTCGACCATCCCCCGAGCGCCGAAGCCCACGCGGACTCCCGGGAACTCGCGGCGGACCCGGTCCGCGTCCACGCGCTCCTTCACGGAGACGACCGAGGGACGGAAGCGCGCGATGGCGGGGAGGAGGGCCTCGAGGTTCGAGCCCGCCGACATCGAGACGACGCGGAAACGGCCGGAGAAGGCCTCGAAGACCGAGAGAGCCGACCGGCCGATGGAGCCGGAGGCCCCGAGGAGGGCGACGTTGCGGGGTGCGCTCACCGCGGGCGCAGCTCCGGGAGGAGAGCCAGGAGTCCGTAGAGGACGGGAGAGGCGTAGAGGAGCGAGTCGAGGCGGTCGAGGAGGCCGCCGTGCCCGGGAAGGAGCCCGCCCGAGTCCTTCACGGCGCAGCTCCTCTTGAAGGTCGACTCGACGAGGTCGCCGACGACGGCGACGACGGACATCACGGCGCCGAGGAGCGCGCCGGCCGCGGCCGCGACCGCCGGGGCTCCAGGCACGCGGGGCAGGACGACGGCGAGGACGGCCCCGAAGACGGCCCCGGCGGCGACCTGCCCCCAGAACCCCTCCCAGCTCTTCTTCGGGCTGACGACCGGAGCGAGGCGGCGCCTGCCGAGCTTCGTCCCGACGTAGTAGGCGGCCGAGTCGCCGGCCCAGACGACGAAGAGGAGGAAGAGGACCGGCTCCCAGCCGATGCCGCGGAGCGCGATGATCGCCGCCCCCCCGGCGCCGACGTAGAGCGTCGCGAACGACGTCGCGGCGGCCGAGCCGAGCCAGACCGGCTCCTTCGGGGCCGCCAGGAGGACGACGGTGGGGAGACCGATCAGGACCGCTCCCGTGGCGGCGACGAGAAGGGGCGCGGAGCCGAGGTAGGCCGCGACGAGGATCGCCGCGAAGAGGACGAGGCTCAGAGAGCGCGGCGCGATCCAGCCCGAGCAGGCGATGAGGCGATGGAACTCCCAGAGGGCCGCGCCGCAGGCGAGCCCCGCGAGGAGGGCCCAGGCCCAGAAGGGCCCCCACACGAGGAGGGCCAGGACGAGCGGGATGAGGACCGCCGCCGTCAGCTCACGGGTCCGCTTCACGCTTCGAGGACCGCCGGCGCCGGGGGGGCGCCCGACTCGGCGACGTCGCCCTCGGAGACGCCGCCGTAGCGGCGCTCGCGGCGCTGGTAGTCGACGAGGGCCTCGAGGAAGTGTCGGCAGCGGAAGTCGGGCCAGAGTACGGGGGTGACGTGGATCTCCGCGTAGGCGATCTGCCAGAGGAGGAAGTTCGAGATCCGCATCTCGCCGCTCGTCCGGATCAGGAGGTCGGGGTCGGGAAGGTCGGCGGTGTAGAGCCGGCGCGCGACGGCGGCCTCGTCGATCGACTCGGGATCGAGCCGGCCCGCGGCGGCCTCGCGCGCGAGGCTCCGGGCCGCGTCGGCGATCTCCGCCCGGCCCGAGTAGTTGAGGGCGACGCTGAAGACCATCCCCCGGCAGCCGGACGTGGCGTGAAGGGCCATGTCGAGGGCCGAGCGGACCGACCCGTCGAGGCCGTCCGGCCGACCGACGACGCGGAAGCGGATGTCGTTTTCGGCGAGGGTCTTCAGCTCTTTCCGGAGGTACTCCTTGAGGAGCGTGAAGAGGGTCGAGACCTCCGCCTTCGGCCTCTTCCAGTTCTCGGTCGAGAAGGCGTAGAGGGTGAGGGCGTCGATCCCGAGGCGCGCCGCCGTCTCGACCGTGTCGCGCACGGCCGCGGCTCCGGCGCGGTGCCCTTCCACGCGAGGGAGACGGCGCTGCTTCGCCCACCGCCCGTTGCCGTCCATGATGACGGCGACGTGGCGGGGAAGTCGTGCCAGGTCCAGGGCGTCCAGGAGGACGCGCTCGGGTGAGCCGGGCACGGCGACGAGGTCCTTCTCGATCATGCGCAGAGGGCCGGCCGGGCGGCGCCCGGGCCGACTGAATCTTCGATCTTACCCTGCCGGGTAGAAGACTCTCTCGAGCGTGAGGCCTCGAGCGGGCGCGGTCGGCCCGGGCCGGCGGAACGCATCGAGCGGGTCGAGGCGGCCCAAACCGGCCTCGAGCAGCGTGCCGACGAGGCGACGGACCATTCCTCGGAGGAACCCGTCGCCGACCGCCGTTACGACGAGAAGCGGCCCCTTCTCCGTGACCTCGAGGCGGACGAGGGTGCGGACGGTGGTCTTTCGCGGGGCGCCGGCAAGGCCGAAGGCCGCGAAGTCGTTCCGGCCCACGAGGTGTGACGCGGCGGCGCGCATCGCGCGCGGGTCCAGCCGGGGGGAGGCGAGGGCCTCCCTCAGCCCCTCGAACGGAGGGAGCTGGTCGCCCCGGCGCAGGCGGTAGACGTAGCGCTTCCCGAGCGCGTCGAAGCGGGCGTGCCAGCTCGCGGGCGCCTCCGCCGCCGCCACGATCCGGACGTCCCACGGGAGAAGGGCGTTGAGCCCCTTCCGGAGCCCCTCGGGCGGGACGACGGGCGCTCCCTCCGGGACGTCGACGTGGGCCACCTGGCCGTCCGCGTGAACGCCCGAGTCCGTCCGGCTCGCCGAATGGACCCTGAGGGGTGTCCGGTGCATCCTCGAGAGCGCCGCTTCCAGGGTGGCCTGGACGGTCCGGGGCGCGGTGCCGCTCGCCCGGACGACGTCCTGGGCCTGCCAGCCCTCGAAGAAGGTGCCGAGGTAGGAGATGTCGAGGCGAACCCGGCGGGCCGTCGCCCCCGGCCCGTCGGTCCGGCCGCGGCCGTCGCTCATACCCCGATGATAGGGGGGGCGGGCCCGCGCGGCTTCTCAGCCCTCGACGCCGCCTCCCTCCCGCGCCGACCTGCCCTGGGCTGTCGGGCCGAGCAGGCCCGCGTCACACTCTCCCGCCGGCTGCAGATCGGGCGCGAGAGCCGACGCCGGGACCTCACTGGAGGGGTGTGGCGGACCCCCGGGCTCGAAAGGAAAAGGCGGGCGGTGCTGGAGGCAGGGTCAGGTTCACGATGGCGAGGCGTTCGTCGCCGGCCCCGTCCGGCGTGACCTCTCCCACCCGGAGAATCGCGAGACCGTCCCCCTCCTTGACGACGGCGAGCGGCTTCCCTGGATACGCCCGACGAAGAGCGTCCAAGGCTTCGCCTCCCTCGCGGGCGAGGAAGTAGAGGGTGCCGTTGCGGTTCCGGACGAGGATCATGCGATCGAGAAAGTAGCCAGAAGCAACGTCGGGCGCATCCCCCGAACGGGTGAGGCCACACCAGAACCGTATCTACATCGGAAGTGTAATGTTTGACTTGACAGCAAATCACGCAGATATTACCTTCTGATCCGGAGGCGAAGCGATGAACCCCGACCGGTACACCCTCAAGGCCCAGGAGATCCTCCAGCAGGTCGCGCGGGAGGCCCGCTCCTCCGGACACCCGGAGGTGACGCCGGAGCACCTTGCCGTCGCGCTCGTCGGGGAGGCGTCGGTCGGCATTCCCCTCCTGACGCGGATCGGGGTCCCGGTGGGCCAGGTCGCTTCCGAGCTGGGAACGCTCGTCTCCCGGTTGCCGAAAGTTCACGGGGCGGGGGCCGAGACCCGGTTCTCTCCGTCCCTCCTGAAGGTCCTCGACCGGGCCGAGGAGACGGCACGGGAGTTCCGGGACGACTACGTCGCCCTCGAGCACCTCCTCCTCGCCCTCCTCCGCGACGGGAAGTCGAAGGCCGCCGAGCTCCTGAAGAGGCACGGCGTCTCCGAGGCGTCGCTCCTCGCCGCCCTCAAGGAGGTCCGCGGCAGCGCGCGCGTCGACGACCAGAACGCCGAGGGAAAGTACCAGGCCCTGAAGCGCTACGCGCGCGACCTGACCGAGCTGGCCCGGCGCGGCAAGCTCGACCCTGTCATCGGACGTGACGACGAGATTCGCCGCGTCATGCAGGTCCTCACCCGCCGGACGAAGAACAACCCGGTCCTCATCGGCGACCCGGGCGTCGGGAAGACGGCCGTCGTCGAGGGGCTCGCGCGCCGCATCGCCTCGGGCGACGTCCCGGAGAGCCTCAAGGAGAAGCAGGTCGTCGCCCTCGACCTCGGCGCGATGGTCGCCGGGGCGAAGTTCCGCGGCGAGTTCGAGGAGCGCCTGAAGGCCGTGATCAAGGAAGTGGAGGAGTCGGAGGGGAAGGTCATCCTCTTCATCGACGAACTCCACACGCTCGTCGGCGCCGGCGCGGCCGAGGGCGCCATGGACGCCGGGAACATGCTCAAACCGGCCCTGGCGCGCGGCGAGCTGCGGGCCATCGGCGCGACGACGATGGGCGAGTACAGGAAGCACGTGGAGAAGGACCCGGCCCTCGAGCGGCGCTTCCAGCCGGTCCCCGTCGGCGAGCCCTCGGTCGAGGACACGATCTCCATCCTGCGCGGCCTCCAGGAGCGCTACGAGGTCCACCACGGGGTGAAGATCACCGACGCCGCCATCGTCGCGGCGGCCTTCCTCTCGAACCGCTACATCGCCGACCGCTTCCTCCCCGACAAGGCGATCGACCTCGTCGACGAGGCCGCGTCGCGCCTGAAGATGGAGATCGACTCGCTGCCGACGGAGATCGACGAGGTGGAGCGGAAGATCCTCCAGGCCGAGATCGAGAAGAAGGCGCTCGAGAAGGACGACTCCGCGCCGGCGCGCGAACGGCTCGGGGCGCTCGAGAAGTCCCTCTCGGAGCTGCGAGAGAGATCGCTCTCGATGAAGGCCGTCTGGAAGAACGAGAAGGACGCCATCGGCAGGATCCGCGACCTGAAGAAGCGGATCGAGGACGCGAGGGCCGACGCGGAGCGGGCCGAGCGGCAGGGCGACCTGAGCCGCGCCGCCGAGCTGCGCTACGGGGTCCTCAACCAGCTCGACCGCGAGCTGGGGGAAGCGACGGCGAATCTCGAGGAACTGCAGAAGGACGGCGGCTTCCTCCGGGAGAAGGTCGAGGAGGAGGACGTCGCCGCCGTCGTCTCCCGCTGGACCGGGATCCCCGTCTCGAAGATGGTCGAAGGGGAGACGAAGAAGCTCCTCGCGATGGAGGATCGCCTGCGGCTCCGCGTCGTCGGGCAGGACGAGGCCCTCGCCGCCGTGTCGGCCGCGGTGAGGCGCGCCCGGGCCGGGATGAACGACCCGAAGAAGCCGATCGGCTCCTTCCTCTTCCTCGGCCCGACGGGCGTCGGCAAGACCGAGCTGGCCCGGGCGCTGGCCGAGTTCCTCTTCGACGACGAGGCCGCGATGGTGCGGCTCGACATGTCCGAGTACCAGGAGAAGCACACGGTCTCGCGGATGATCGGCGCCCCCCCCGGCTACATCGGACACGACGAGGGCGGGCAGCTGACCGAGGCGGTCCGCCGCCGCCCCTATTCCGTCGTCCTGTTCGACGAGATCGAGAAGGCGCACCCCGACGTCTGGTCGACGCTCCTGCAGGTCCTCGACGACGGCCGTCTCACCGACGGCAAAGGGCGCGTCGTCGACTTCCGGAACGTCGTCGTCGTGATGACCTCCAACGTCGGCTCGCAGCTGATCCAGGAGCTGCAGGACGTCGACGAGTCCGAGATGCGAAAGGGGCTCGAGGCCGAGCTGCGGCGGCACTTCCGGCCCGAGTTCCTGAACCGGATCGACGACGTCATCGTCTTCCGCCGGCTCTCTCTGGCGGAGATCGAGAAGATCGTCGACCTCCAGCTGCACCGGGTCGCCGCGCTCGTGGCGCCGCGCGGCGTCCGGCTCGAGTGGACGGGCGGCGCGCGCCGCCTCCTGGCCGAGCGGGCCTTCGACCCCGTCTATGGCGCCCGACCCCTGAAGCGCAACATCCAGAAGCTCGTCCAGGACCCGCTCGCGCTGCGCATACTCTCCGGCGACGTTCCCGGGGGGGCCGTCGTCTCCCTCGACGCCGACCTGTCCGGAGCCGGCGTCGACTTCTCGATCTCGACCCCTCCCGCCATACCCGAGGCGTGAAAGACGCACCGAAGGAGGACCCCATGGCCGCCACGCGACGCTACGACCCGTTCCGGGAGCTCGCGACGCTGCAGGAGCGGATGAACCGGATCTTCGACGACACGCTCTCCGCGAGCGGCCGGCGCGAGGAGGAGGCCCTGGCCGCGACGTGGGCTCCTCCGGTCGACATCCTCGAGAGGAAGGACCGGATCGTCCTGACCGCCGAGCTCCCCGGCTTCACCGAGGACCAGATCCGGCTCCACTTCGAGGACGGCGTCCTGACGCTCGACGGCGAGCGCCGCTTCGAGAAGGAGGTGGACGACGCGCGCTACCACTGCGTCGAACGCAGCTACGGCCGTTTCGCACGCTCCTTCCGGCTCCCGGCAAACGTCGACGAGGAAGCCATCTCGGCGGCTTTCCAGAACGGCCTCCTCGTCGTCGAGCTGCCGAAGAGGGTGGAGGCGCGCCCCAAGAGCATCCGGATCCACGCCGGCCCCTCCGGGCCGGCCCCGGAGAAGTAGGACTTCGCGAGACGAACGGCGGCGGGGGTGAGCGGAGGAAGACCCGTCCTTCTCCGCTCACCCCGGCGCCGGCTCAGATCGCAGTGCCGCCGGGCCCCGGATCGTCCTCCCGGAAGAGGTCGGTCGAGATGTAGCGCTCCGAGGTCGACGGGATGACGAAGACGACGAGCTTCCCCGCGCTCTCCGGCCGCTTCGCGACCTCGAGCGCCGCGAAGGCCGCTGCACCCGAGGAGATCCCGGCGAGGATCCCCTCCTCCTTCGCGAGGCGTCGGGCGTACTCGAACGCCTGGTCGTTCGTCACCTGGACCACCTCGTCGACGAGCCCGGTCTCGAGGTTCGCCGGGATGAACCCCGCGCCGATCCCCTGGATCCGGTGGGGTCCGGGCGCGCCGCCCGAGATCACGGGCGAGTGGACCGGCTCCACGGCGACGAGGCGCACGGCCGGCCTCCTCGGCTTCCAGTAACGGCCGACCCCGGTGAGGGTCCCCCCCGTTCCTACGCCGGCGACGAAGACGTCCATCGCCCCGTCGGTGTCGTTCCAGAGCTCCGGCCCCGTCGTCGCCTCGTGGATGGCCGGGTTGGCCGCGTTCTCGAACTGCTGCGGCATGACGCCGTCGGGGCCGAGCCCCTCGAGGATCTCGCCCGCCTTCGCGATCGCCCCCTTCATCCCCTGCGCGGCCGGGGTCAGGACGAGCTCGGCGCCGAGCAGGCGAAGGACTTTCCGGCGCTCGAGCGACATCGACTCGGGCATCGTCAGGACGAGCCGGTAGCCCTTCGCCGCCGCCGCGAAGGCGAGGGCGATCCCCGTGTTCCCCGAGGTCGGCTCGACGAGGACGGTCTTCCCCGGCGTCGCCCTGCCAGCATTCTCCAGCGCCTCGATCATCGCGACGCCGATCCGGTCCTTCACGGAGTTGGCCGGGTTGAAGTACTCGAGCTTCGCGGCGACGGTGGCGCCGCGAGCGGCGCCCGCCGCCATGCGGTTGAGGCGGACGAGGGGTGTGTTGCCGATGAGCTTCGTGATGTCGGACGCGATCCGCATGGCGTTCTCCCTGGTTCCGGGAACTCCCGGGTCAGATCTCCCAGTCGAGAGCCTCCCGCTCGCTGCGCAGGCGGTTCACGAGCTCTCCGACCGTGAGGCGTTGATAGACCGTGAGGCGGGCGTCGGCCGCCTCCGCTTCGACGGCGTCGATGAGACGATCGAGCCCGGACCGCCCCTCGGCCCCGGGCCGCGGCGCCGGGCCCGCGTAGGGGGCGAGGACGGCCGAGAGGGGCTCGCCGAGGAGCCCCGCTCCCGCGCGGTAGCCCCCCGTCCGGCCCCGGGCCGCGACGAGGAGCCCCGCCCGGACGTACGGCGCCAGGAGCTGGTGGACCGATTCTCGCGATAGCCCCAGGGACCGCGCCATTTCGGCAGCGCTCCGGTCGCTTCCCGGGTCCGACCCGATCTCCACCATCGCCTCGATCGCCTTTCTCTGCCTCTGAGTTAAAATGTTGAAATCTCCATTCTACTTAACTAACATTAGTTTGAGGCCATTTCTCGCAATGTCAAGACCCGTTCTCGTTTCCGTCGTCGCCGCACTCCTCGTCGCCGGACCGTCCTACGCCCAGCGGGCGGAACCCGACTCACGCCGAACCGAGTCCGACCTTCGGCGGAGCGCCGTCGTCCGCGCCGTCGAGCAGATCGGCCCGTCGGTCGTGAACATCTCGGCCGAGCGGCTCGTGAGGCGGCGGGCCAGCGCCCTCGACTTCTTCGGCATGCCCGGGGACCGGAGCCGCCGCTCCGAGTCGCTCGGCTCCGGCGTCGTCCTCGACGCCTCCGGGATCGTCGTGACGAACGACCACGTGATCTCGGGAGCCTCGAAGATCTACGTCACGACGTCCGACGGCCGCGAGCTGGAGGCCGAGCTCCTCGGCGCCGACGCGGACAACGACCTCGCCGTCCTCAAGGTCGAGGGGAGAGGGTTGAAGCCCGTCCGCGTCGGCACGACTGCGGACCTGATGATCGGAGAGACGGCGATCGCCGTTGGCAACCCCTTCGGCCTCTCGAACACGGTCACCACCGGCATCGTCTCCGCCCTCCAGCGCACGGTGAAGGGCGAGGGCCGCACGTACACCGACTTCATCCAGACCGACGCCGCGATCAACCCGGGCAACTCCGGCGGGGCGCTCTGCAACGTCCTGGGCGAGCTGATCGGGATCAACACGGCCATCGTCGGCGGCGCGAACACCATCGGCTTCGCGATCCCGGTCGAGAGAGTCCGCCGGATCGTCGACGACCTCCTGCGCTACGGCGAGGTGAAGTCGGTCTGGATCGGCGTCCGCGGCGCCACCGCGAGCGCGCAGGGCGCCCGGCCGAGCGCGCGGGGCCTCGGAATGCGCGTCCGCTCCGTCTATCCCTCCTCCCCGGCCGAGGACGCCGGCCTCGAGCCGGGGGACCTCGTCGTCGGGATCAACGGCCGGCCGGTCGAGTCGCGCGAGGACTTCGACACGCTCCTCGCCTCCGTCTCCCCCGGCGCGAGCGTGAGGGTCGAGGTGCGGCGGGGCGAGCGCAGCCGCACGTTCACCGTGAAGGCTGCCCGCACACCCGAGGACCTCGGCCTCGAGGTGCTGCGCCGCGAGATCGGCATCTCCGTCGCCCAGCACAGAGGCGGCCTCGTCCTGACCTCGGTCGCACGCGAGTCGCCGGCGGACCGCAAGGGGCTCGAACGCGGCGACCTGCTCGTGGCCGTCAACGGGCGGCGCGTCTCGTCCCTCGAGGAGGCCGCCCGCGCCGTCGAGCGCGGCTACGAGCGGTCGGGCCTCGTCCTCGTCGTCGGACGCGGCGGCTACGCCTACAACGTGACGTTCGCGCTCGACTGAGGTGTCGCGGGGAGGCTCGCCACGAGCCTCCCCGCCGCCTTCGTTCGAGGAGGAGATCCGTCCTACCTCCGGAGGCGCAGCTCCGACACGACGATTCCGAGGAGGACGAGCGCGCCCCCCCACCACTCCCGGGGCGAGAGCCGCTCCCCGAGAGTCGCGGCGGCGAAGACGGCCGTGAAGACCGGCTCGAGGGCGAAGATGACCGCCGCGTGGACGGCAGGCATCCGCGCCTGCGCCCAGGTCTGGACGAGCGAGGAGACGACCGAGGCGAGGAGGCCCATCCAGAGGACGGCCAGGAGGAGCTCCTTCGTGAAGACGAGGGGGCGGGCTTCCGCGGCGAAGAAGGCCTCCGGGCGGCCCAGGAACGGGGTCACGACGAGGCGGCCGACGAGGACGCCCGCGAACGCGAAGGCGATCTGCCCGGCCGTGTAGACCCGCACGTCGTGCTTCGGCGCGGCGACCCCCAGCTCCACGATGATGACCGCGTAGGTCAGGGCCGTCACGAGGACGAGGAAGTCTCCCGGGTCGAGGTCCGCCGCCCCGGCCGGCCACGTCATCAGACCGAAGCCCCCGGCCGCCAGGACCAGCCCGGCGAGGTTCGAGCCCGACGGCACCTGCCGGTGCAGGACCCACGCGGCCACGGCGGTCAGCGGCACCGAGAGGCCCGTGATGAAGGCCGCCTTGGACGCGGTCGTGAAGAGCTGGCCGACGAGCTGGCAGCCGATGCCGAAGGCGAGGAGGAAGCCGATGAGGGCGCTGTCCTTCACGACTCCCGGCGTGAAGCGGCGGCCCCTCGCGAGGAGGACGAGGAGGGCTGCCGCGAGCCCGTAGCGAAGCGCCAGGAAGAGGAGGGGCGGCGTGTCCTTCAGGACGAACTCGTTGACGACGAACGTCGAGCCCCAGATCGCCGTCACGAGGACCAGGGCGGAATCGGCGAGGAGCGCCTCGCGGCGCGGCACGTCGGGCGAGCTCACGGCCGGCGGATGATACGGGTGCGGCGCGGGGCGGCAGTTATCATCCCCGACCGATGACTCCGGCTCCTCGCGTCCGCTTCGCCCCCTCCCCGACCGGCTCCCTGCACGTCGGCGGCGCCCGCACCGCCCTCTACAACTGGCTCTTCGCCCGCCGCCACGGCGGCACGTTCATCCTGCGGATCGAGGACACCGACGTCGACCGCAACCGGCCCGAGCTCGTGGACCAGATCCTCGAGGCGATGACGTGGCTCGGCCTGACGTGGGACGAGGGCCCGTACCGCCAGAGCGAGAGGTACGACCTCTACCGCGAGGCGGCGGCGCGGCTCCTGGCCGAGGGGAAGGCCTACCGCGCGTTCGAGACCCCGGAGGAGCTCGAGGCGGCCCGCAAGGCCGCCGACGCCGCCGGGGAGACCTTCCGGTATTCGGGCGCGGGCCGGGAGATCCCGAAGGAGGAGTCCGACCGGCGCGCCGCCGCCGGCGAGGCCTTCGTCATCCGGCTGAAGATGCCCGACGAGCCGATCGTCGTCGACGACGTCGTCCAGGGGCGCGCCGAGTTCCCGGCCGGCTCGCTCGACGACTTCGTCCTGATGCGCTCCGACGGCCACCCGCTCTACCACTTCTCCGTCTGCGTCGACGACGTGGCGATGGGGATCACGCACGTCGTGCGCGGCGTCGACCACCTCCCGAACACGCCGAAGCACGTCGCCCTCTTCCGCGCCCTCGGCGCCGAGCCGCCGAAGTTCGCGCACCTCGGGATGATCCTCGGCGCCGACGGCAAGAAGCTCTCCAAGCGGCACGGCGCGGCCGGGGCCGAGGAGTTCCGCGCCCAGGGGCTCCTCCCCGAGGCGCTCGTCAACTTCCTCGCGCTCCTCGGCTGGTCGCCGGGCGAGGACCGCGAGCGGATGACGACGGACGAGATGGTCTCCCTCTTCTCCCTCGAGAGGATCGGCCCCTCCCCGTCCCGCTTCGATCACGAGAAGCTGGCGTGGCTGAACGGCCAGTACCTGCAGGACGTCCCCGACGCGCGCCTCCTCGAGCTCGCGCGCCCCTTCGGTCTCCCGGCAGACTGCCCGGACGAGACGCTCCGGAGGGCCCTCCCGCTCCAGAAGCCGCGCGCGAAGACGCTCGTCGAGCTCGCGACCGGGCTCGCGAGCTGGGTCGACGACCCGGCCGGGTACGACGCGGCGGGGATGAAGAAGTTCGGGAAACCCGCGAACGCCCCGCTCCTCAGGACCTTCGTCGAGCGGGTCTCGGCGCTGCCCGCCCTCACGCACGCCGCGATCGAGGAGGCCGCGCGCGCCCTCGCCGCCGAGGCGGGCGTGAAGCTGGGCGACCTCGCCCAGCCGGTGCGCCTCGCCCTCACCGGCACCCTCGCCTCCCCTCCACTCTTCGAGATGATCGAGGTCCTCGGTCTCGAGACGACCCGGCGGCGCGCCCTCGCGCTGGCGGCGAGGATCGAGAGCGAAGCGGCCGCGAGCTGAGGCAACCGATGGAAGAGACGACGACCCCCGCCCCCGAGACTCCCGGCAAGGACTTCATCCGCGAGATCGTCGAGGAGGACCTCCGCACCGGGAAGCACACGACCGTCGCGACGCGCTTCCCGCCCGAGCCGAACGGCTACCTCCACATCGGCCACGCCAAGTCGATCTGCCTGAACTTCGGCGTCGCGAAAGAGTACGGGGGGACCTGCAACCTCCGCTTCGACGACACGAACCCCCTCAAGGAGGACGTCGAGTACGTCGACGCGATCGAGGAGGACGTCCGTTGGCTCGGCTTCGACTGGCACGGGATGTTCTACGCCTCGGACTACTTCGGCCGGCTCTACGACTTCGCCGAGGAGCTGATCCGGCGCGGGAAGGCCTTCGTCTGCGACCTGACGGCCGACGAGGTCCGCGCCACGCGCGGCACGCTCACCGAGCCGGGGAAGGACAGCCCGTACCGCGAACGCCCCGTGGAGGAGAGCCTCGACCTCTTCCGCCGCATGCGCGCCGGGGAGTTCGCCGACGGCTCGCGGACGCTGAGGGCGAAGATCGACATGGCGTCGCCCAACATCAACCTGCGCGACCCGGCCCTCTACCGGATCCGCAAGACGACGCACCACCGGACGGGCGATGACTGGTGCATCTACCCGATGTACGACTACGCGCACGCCCTCTCGGACTGGATCGAGGGGATCACCCACTCGCTCTGCACGCTCGAGTTCGAGGACCACCGCCCGCTCTACGACTGGTGCCTCCTCGCCCTCGGGCTCGAGAACCGCCCGCGGCAGATCGAGTTCGCGCGCCTGAATCTCACCTACACCCTCCTCTCCAAGAGGCGCCTCCTCCACCTCGTCACGGGCGGGCACGTCCGCGGCTGGGACGACCCGCGGATGCCGACGATCGCGGGCCTGCGCCGCCGGGGCTACACGCCCGAGGCGATCCGCGACTTCGCCGACCGGATCGGCCTCGCCAAGAGGGACAGCGTCGTCGACGTCGCCCTCCTCGAGCATTGCCTCCGGGAAGACCTCAACCGGCGCGCGCCCCGCGGCATGGCGGTGACAGACCCGCTGAAGGTCGTCCTGACGAACTGGCCCGAGGACGCCGTCGAGGAGCTCGAGGCGGTGAACAACCCCGAGGACCCGTCCGCCGGGACGCGGAAGGTCGCCTTCTCGCGCGAGCTCTTCATCGAGCGGGACGACTTCCGCGAGGTGCCGCCCCCGAAGTACCACCGCCTCTTCCCCGGCAACGAGGTCCGGCTCCGCTGGGGGTACATCGTGAAGTGCGAGGAGGTCGTCAAGGACGAGGGCGGGAACGTCGTCGAGCTCCGCTGCACGGTCGACCCGACGACGCGGAGCGGCGAGGCGGGGGCCGCGCGGAAGGTGAAGGGGACGATCCACTGGGTCTCGGCGGCGCACGCCGTCCCGGCGGAGGTCCGCCTCTACGACCGCCTCTTCACGAAGGAAGACCCGAACGACGCCCCCGAAGGGCAGGACTGGCTGACGAACCTGAACCCGGCCTCGCTCGAGGTGCGGCAGGCTTTCGTCGAGCCGACGCTCGCGGAGGGCGCCCCCGGCGCGTTCTTCCAGTTCGAGCGGCTCGGCTACTTCACGGCCGATCCCGATTCGGCGCCCGGCCGGCCCGTCTTCAATCGCTCCGTCGGACTGCGCGACACGTGGGCGAAGATCGAGAAGAAGGGACGTACGCCGTAGACCGGCCTGCCGCCGAGGAGACGACCGGGCACGGCACCGCGTCGAAGGCCCCGTGCGGCCAAAGGCTCCTCTTCTGGCTCCCGGTGGTGCTGATGATGGGCGTCCAGCTCTGGCTCTCGTCCCGGAGCCGCCTGCCGGACGCCTTCTCCCCGTTTCCGGGGTCGGACAAGCTGGCCCACGCCGGCTGGTTTTTTCTCCTCGCGCTCCTCGGGTGGCGAGCCGCGCGCGTCGGCGAGGGCTGGCCGCGCCGCCGCCGGGTCGCCGGGCTCTTCGTGGGAGCCCTCCTCTGGGCGTTCAGCGACGAGGCGCACCAGTCCTTCGTCCCGGGGCGGGCGGTGGAAGCGGCCGACCTCCTTGCCGACGTTGCGGGCGCGGCCCTCGCGCTCGCCCTCGCCGAAGGGCTCCTCCCCGGGCGCCGGCGCCCGGGCGCAGGCTGTAACGAAAACGCCGCCCGGGGGCGGCGCGTATCGTCAGGTTGGCTGGGGGGCAGGGATTCGAACCCCGATAGGCAGATCCAGAGTCTGCAGTCCTACCATTGGACGACCCCCCAACCTGGAGGGGCGGGCATTATGCGTGCCCGGCACGCGCCGGTCAACCGCCCGGGAGATCGGACGGGGGGAATCAGCGCTTCTTCGAGAGGGAAAGGAAGAACCGGGCCAGGTCCTCGGGATTGCCTCGACCCTGGAAGGTGACCGACACCTCCCCCTTCACGGGCCCCGGGACGACGACCGGCTCGGGCATCTTCGCCGCCTTCCCGCGCCCCCTTTTCGGGACGGCCTCGACGACCTCGGGCTTCAGCACCTTCGTCCGCGCGGCGTGGCCGGCCTTCTTGCGCCCGTTCTTCCTCGGGCGGCGCGCCTCCTGCGGGCGCAGCCGCGTCACGTCGGGCGGCCCCAGCCGGATGCCGAACTTCTCGGCCACCGAGTCGATGACGACGCGGGCCTCCGTCGTCGGGGCCTTGGCGAGCAGGGCGCGGGCCCAGGCGAGCGCCGCGGGGCGGTCGATCCCGAGCTTGCGCCGCACCTCGCGGATGACGCCCGCGCCGACCTCCGCCGGCTTCACCTTGAGCATCCTGGCGAGGGCCGCCTTCACGTCCTTCTCGTTGAGCGACTTGTCGTCCTTCAGGAGCGATTCCGCCGCCTGGCGAAGCTTGTCGACGTCCGTGGCCATCGAGGCCTCCTTCCCGTGCGCACCGCGTTGCTACGCTTGCCAATTGTTCTACAAAAACGCGTTGGATTCAATACCGCGGCACCGAGGGGTCGATCCTCTCCGACCAGGCCAGGATCCCGCCTTCGAGGTTCACGGCCCGCGGCACCCCGTTCGCTCGCAGGAACCGGGCGACGGTGTCGCTCCTCACCCCGCTCCGGCAGGCCACCACGACCTCCCGGTCGGCCGGGATCTCCGCCAGCCGCTGCGGCACCTCCCGCATCGGGACGTGCCGCACCGGGAAGGGGTACGGCGCGATCTCCAGCTCGTGGCGCTCGCGGACGTCCAGGACGAAGGGGGGCTTCCCGGATTCGAGGAGCGCCCTCAGCTCCTCGACGGTCATGCTTCGTCTTCCACGTTCGGGGCGCTCGCCCGGGTGCCGGCCGACATCGGCCTCACAGCGAAGGCAGGAGGGTTTTCACCTCGAGAGGCGGCAGCTCGGGCGGGTCCTCGGCCCACTCCTTCAGCTTCGCCCACGGGTAGAGACCGTCGCTGTGGCCGTCCTTCCAGAAGACCTGGACGGCGTAGCCGCCGACGGGGGCCGTGCCAGCGACCTCGAACGAGGCGGGCGTGTAGGGTTTCTGCGGCGGCTTCGCGAGACGCCCGAAGAGGTCGCGCTCGCCCGCGCAGCCGGCGCAGGGACAGAGGCGGCGGACGAGTCGCAGCGGGAGATAGCTCTCGGAGCCGTCCTTCCAGGAGATGGCGAGCTCGTCGCCGACGACGAGGATCCGGGCGGGAGGCGGAACCATCCGGGGATGGTACCCCGCCTCCCGCGAGACGTCTTCAGGAGCCCTCAGGGCCCTCGCCCCGGCGGCTCCGCACCGATTCCCGGGTTACGGGAACGTGAACGTGCAGGCCTGGACCTCGGCGCCCGGCGCCACGTCGATGAGCCCGGCGCACTTGCTGCCGGAGGTCGCCTGCGCCGAGTAGCTGAAGCGGGCCGTGGCGGGGCTCCCCGCGCAGGTCGCCGCGTGCTTCACGAAGAGGGTGTAGGTCCCCGGCGGGAGGCGGTTCCCCTCGTAGATGACGCTCTCGGTCCGGTTCCCCGCGGCGCAGCCCGCGGGAAGCCTCCGTCCGCCCTGCTGGGTCGCGACGTCGATCCCCCCGGGTCCCGCGATCCTCACGTCGAGGTCCGCGTCGCCCGACCAGCTCGCGAGGCCGGCGAGGTACTGGGGCGTCCCCTGCGGGTCGACCCGGATGCTCGCCACGTTGCCGTTCGTCGCCGTCCCGTCCCGGCCGTCGGTGACGGTGAGGGAGACGGTGAACGTGCCGGCCGACTGGTAGGTGAAGCTGGCCGAGGCGCCCGTCGCCGTCCCCGCGCCGAAGTTCCACGTGTAGGTGAGGGGGTCGCCGTCGGGGTCCGAGGCCGTGGCCGTGGCCGAGACCTGGAGAGGCACCGAGCCGTAGAGCGGGGTCACCGTCGCCGAGCCGATCGTCGGAGACTGGTTCGGGTCGTCGTCGCTCCCTCCCGCCGCCACGGCGACGCCGACGCCCACCGCGACGCCGGCGCCGATCCCGATGATCGCTCCCGTCGAGAGGCCGCCCGAGGTCGCGGCCGCGCCGGCGCCCGCGGCCGCGCCGGTCCCCGAAGAGAGGGCGCTGGCGAGCGAGACGACGGCACCCGAGACGAGGATGACCTTTGCGATGTCTTCCTTGTTGAAGCCGGGCGGCACGGGTTCCTGCCCTTCCCGGGTCAGGCCGACCGTCAGCCCCTCCCGGGGCGCGGTCACCGTCACGACCGCCGTCACCGTCCGCTCGTCGCGGCAGACTGTCTGGTCGGTCACCGGCGGGGCGTACTCGGGAGTCTTCTTCGGCAGGCTCTGCCGGTCGAGGGCCTGGACGAAGTAGTCGATCCCGCTGAGGCCCGGCATCGGCCGGGGCAGCTCGCCGACGACGTCTTCCGGCGCGCGGGGCTTCATCAGGACGTAGTAGTAGTCCTCCGTCCCGGTGGCGCGGAAGTAGACGAAGCCCTGGTCGAGCTCCGGGGCCGGCAGGACGCGCGCGTCCACGAGGGGACGCGCCTCCGTCGAGAGGCACTTCAGCGGGTCGTGCGCGATCGAGAGCCGGGGGCTCTCGCCGGGGGCGGCCTTCTTCACGACCGGATCGGCCTGCGGCAGGGGAGCCGCGAAGGCCCCGGTGGCGAGCGTCGAGGCGAGGAGGATCGCGCACGCCGGCCGGATGCAGGACGGAAGCGGTGGAAACGGTACGAGCTTCATCACGAGCTGTCCTCCTCGGTTCGGACGGTGACGGACCCTCGGATGACGGTTCCCGTAGAGGGAGAGACGTTCACCCGGCGGGCGCCTCCGGGACGAGAGACCTCGGTTCGTTGAGAGGGACTATACCGCCGACGCGCCCCCGGGGGGGCCTTGCGCGCGCATCACTCGCAGGGAAGGATCTCGAGGGTCCGCGACCAGGTGTCCCCGGAGGTATCCGCCACCCGGATCGTCTTGGCGAAGGGTACCGTCAGGGGCCCCTGGAAAACCCAGACCGGCTCCTTCCGTCCGACCCTCACCTTCGCCGGGACGGGCGGGGAGGTCACCTTCTGGAACCGGGTCAGGCTCATCGGAGCCGTCTCCTCGACCCCGTCGAGGGAGATGTCGCGCTCGGCGCCGTTGACGAAGAAGGCGCTGATCGTCACCGGCTGCCCCGCCGCGGGCTTGCGGGGCGACACCTCGAAGTCGATCTCGAAGCGCCCCGCGTCGGGTTTGGCCGCGCGGGCCTGCGGGCCGCCCGAGACGTCGAACCCCGTCGGGAACCCGCTCGTCTTCCCCTGGGCGAAGGACGTCGGGCCCATCTGGACGCAGAGGCCATCGCCCGAGGGCGCCACGATCGGCCGGGCCGTCGGCTCGGCGATCCGGATCTCGGGGCGCGCCGTCGGCCGCGGCGTCGGGACCCTGACGACGAGCGGCGCCGTAGGCTCGGGGACCGGCGTCGGGAACGGGACCTCCGGCGTGGGGGCGGCCGTCGGCTCGGCGGCGGCCGTCGGGACCGGGAGGACGGGAACGGCCGTGGGGGCGACCGTCGGGACCGGCGTCGGCACGGGACGGCTGCCGAATCCGGGGACGAGGCCGCTCTTCCAGAGTGCGGTGCCGCCGACCCCGAGGACGAGGAGACCGACCACCACGACGGCGATGGGGAGGGCGGGCGAGCTCGCGGGCGCGGCCGGGCGGGGCGGCCGGGGGACGGCCCGGGTGGGCGTCGGCGCCGCTGGCGCCGACGGGGCGGGCGTGGGGGTCGGTCCCGGCGCCGGCGCCGGCATCTGCGCCGTCGCCCGGGTCGGCTCGGCGGAGACAGGCATCGAGATGCCGTGCGCCTCGACCTGTGGCCGCTGGAGGGCGTCGTGGACGACGTTCCCCTCGAACGCGAGCGTCCCGTCGTCCATCGAGATCTCGCCCGGGACCCCGGCCGTCAGGCCCGCGGACTGCCGGAGCAGTGCGTCGCGGAACTCGGCCATCGTCTGGAAGCGCGCCTCGGGCTTCTTGTTGAGGGCCTTCAGGACGAGCCCGCGGGTGACGAGGGAGATGGACTTGTTCAGCTCGCGCGGGTCGGGCGGTTCCTGCCCCACCTGCATGAAGAGGACGGCGTGGCTCGACTCGGCCACGAACGGGACGCGCCCCGTCAGCATCCGGAAGAGGACGACGCCGAGGGAGTAGATGTCGCTCCGGCGGTCGATCTTCTGGCCCGTCGCCTGCTCGGGCGACATGTAGTTCGGCGAGCCGACGAGGAAGCCGGTCCGCGTCGTCCCCCCCTCGCGGTCGATCAGGTAGGCGAGGCCGAAGTCGGCGACCTTCACCCGGCCGTCGGACGTCATCAGGACGTTCGCCGGCTTGACGTCGCGGTGGACGATCCCCTTCTCGTGCGCGAAGTGGAGGGCGTCCGCGATGTCGGCGACGATCTTCAGGCAGCGCGACTCGGTGAGGACCGTCTTCGTGATGAGGCCGTCGAGGCTCTCGCCGTCGACGTACTCCATCACGAGGTAGATGAGGTTCTCCTCCTCCTCGATGTCGTAGACCTGGACGATGTTCGGGTGGTTCAGCTTCGCGACGGACCTGGCCTCGAGACGGAAGCGGCGGACGCCGTCGGGGTCCCCGATCAGGTCCGACGAGAGGAGCTTGATGGCGACCGTCCGCTCGAGGGACGGCTGGTGGGCGCGGTAGACGACGCCCATCCCGCCCCGGCCCAGCTCGGCCTCGATGAGGTATTTTCCGAGTTGCTTCCTCATTGCTCGATGATGATTCCGCTCGTGGACGAGTTTACGTCACACCCACCGCCGCCTCCCGCCGACCGGGTCGCGCGAAAGGCCGAGGAGGCCTGGGCCCGGGCGGCCGAGACCGCGGTCGAGGCGCTCCGGCTCGACCCGCAGCGGATGCGCGCGGGCCTCTTCTGCGTCGCGGCCGGGGCGGCCGTCGTCGTCTCGCTCGTCTCCATCGTCCAGGGGGGGCGGCGCGAGCTGCTCCGCTCGGTCGCGGCCGCGGGCCCCGCGAACGTCTACGTGCGGGCCGAGCGCGGCGCGCCGACGCCCCTCACGACCGCGGGCCTCGACGCCGCGCGGGCGCGGTTCCCCGGCCTCGGCGCCGCGGCCGGGGTCCGCGTCGTCCCGGCCGTCGTCAGGTCCGGGACGCTCGAGGTCCCGGCGACCGTCTACGGGGTCGAGCCCGAGGCGCTCGCGCTCTTCGGCCTGAAGGCGGAGAGGGGACGCCTCCTCGGGGAGCACGACGGAAGGTCGCGGTCCCGTGCGGCCCTCGTCGGCGCCCGTCTGGCCGTCGAGCTCGGCCGGCACGGAGACCCCCTCGGGGCGCGCCTTTCCGCCGGGGCCGAGACCTACGAGTCCGTCGGCCTGCTGCGCCCCTCCTCCTCGGTCGCGGGCAGCGGCGGAGAGCTCGCCGGCGTCGACTGGGACTCGGGGCTCCTCGTCCCGCTCGGCGCCGAGCCGGGGGCTTCGGCCTCGCCCCCGGCCGACTACCCGGTCGACCTCCTCGCCCTGCGCTTCTCCGACCCGGGCGAGGCGGGGCGGGCCGCGCGCCTCATGGTCCCGCTCGTCCCCGCCCGGTCCGCCGTGACGACACCGACCCAGGCCGTCGAGCAGTACCGCGCCGCCCATCGTTCCTTCGACCGCGTCGTCCTCCTCGTGTCGCTCCTCACTGCCGCGTCCGCCGCCTTCGGCGTCACGAACCTTCTCCGCGCCTCGGTCCGAGCCCGCTCGCTGGAGATCGGCCTCCGGCGCGCCGCGGGCGCCCGGCGCGAGGACGTCCGCCTGCAGTTCCTGGCCGAGGGGCTCCTCCTCGGGCTCGGCGGCGGGCTCCTGGGAATCCTCCTCGGCGTCCTCCTCTCGCTCACGCTCCTCGCGCGCGCCGGCTGGACGCCGCACTTCGCGCCCGGGACGCTCCTCCTCCTGGCCGGCGGCGCCGCCGCGTTCGGGGTTGCGGCCGGTGTCCGCCCCGCGAACGAGGCGGCCGCGCTCGACCCGGCCGCCACGCTGAGGCTCGAGTGATCGCTCTCCTCCTCCTTCTGGCCGCGCCGCCGGCCCCGGCCCTCGCGGCCGCCCCGCCCGGCGCCCCCGCGGCGCTTCCGGTCGAGAAGGCCGTCGAGCTCGCGCTCACCGGCAACCCCGAGCTCCTCGACGCCGTCGACCGGGCCGCCCTCTCCGCCGCGAGCCTCTCGGCCACCCGCTCCCAGTTCCTGCCACAGGTGACACCTTTCCTCTCGCCCGCCTTCCGGGACGGCGGCGCGCCCACGGTCAGCCGCTACGGCCTCGCGGTCTCCGAGCAGCTCCCGTTCGGGCCGCGCCTCTCCGGCGTCGTCGAGACGAGCCAGGTCGAGGGGGGCGAGGAGTGGAGCTCGCTCCACGCCGTGACGCTCTCCCAGCCCCTCCTGCGCGGCCTCGACCCGGCCGTCACGCGGGAGCCCCTCCGCGCTGCACGGCGCGGCGTCGAGACGCAGGACCGCAACCTCGCGGTCCAGAAGCGATTCACCGTCGTCGCCGTATGGGGCGCCTACCTCTCGGCGGTCCTCCAGGACGAACTGCTCAGGGAGGCGGCGGGGCGGACCGCCCGGGCCGGGGCGATCCTGGAGGCGAGCCGCGCCAAGGAGCAGGCCGGGAGCGTCTCCCGCCTCGACGTCCTCAGGGCCGAGCAGCTCCTCGCGCAGGCCCGCTCGCAGGAGAACGACGCGCGAAACGCCCGCGAGGACGCCCACGACCTCCTCGCCCGGCTCCTCGGCCGGCCCGCCGGCAGCCGCTGGAACCTCTCCCCTCCCGAGCGGCTCCCGGTCGCGGCCCCCGGCGACGAGAGCCTCCTCGCCGCGGCCCTCTCCTCCCGCGAGGAGATCGTCGAGGCGCGGGAGCGCGTGAAGGACGCCGAGGTGCAGCTGCGCATCGCGAAGAGCCTCCTCCTCCCCTCCCTGGACGCCGGCCTGACCTGGAGCGCGACGGGGAGCTCGTCCGGGTTCGGCGGGGCGCTCGGAAGCCCCGGCGCCTCCTCGTGGACGCTCGGCTTCTCGTCGCAGGCGCCGCTCAACCTCGGCACCCAGCTCGCCGCCCGGAGCCAGGCCGAGGTGTCGCTGCGGAGCGCGCGGCGCGCCGCCGAGACGCTCGAGGCGGACGTCCTCCGGCAGGTGAGGTCCGCGGCCCGGCGGCTCGGCACGGCGCGCGAACGGCTCGCTCTCGACGAGGCCAACGAGGAGGTCGCGCGGATGCAGCTCGAGGTGGCCCAGCTGCGCTTCGGCAAGGGGCTCACCGACAACTTCTTCGTCGTCGACGCCGAGGGGCTCTACAACGCGGCCCGCGTCTCGCTCCTCACGTCGCGCCAGCAGGTTCTCCTCGACGAGCTCCGGCTCCTGTCGGACGCGGGTCTCCTGCGCCCGGAGGAGTTCCTCCCCCGCGCGGCCTCTCCGCCGTAAACTTCCTTCCAGGACCGATGCTCGACGCCGCCCGAATCACGCCGGCCGTGCGCCGCATCCGCGAAGCGCTCGCGCTCCTCGGAGGGCTCTCGCCCCGCCGCAAGGCTGCGGCCGCCGCGCTCGCGGCCGTCGCCCTCGTGGCGCTCGGGCTCGTGGCGCGGCGGGCTGCCGTCTCCGACGTCGTGGGGGAGGTGCGCGCCGTGCGCGGGACGCTGCGGATCACCGTCGCCGTCTCGGGCCTGATCGCCCCGGCGCGCGCCGAGAGCTACGGCCCCGAGGTCGCGGGCGTCGAGATGAAGGTCGCCGAGCTCGCGCCCGAGGGGAAGTGGGTCGAGCCCGGGGCCCTCCTCGTCCGGTTCGACGACGCTCCCTTCCGCCGGGAGCTGGAGGTGGCCCGCTCCCGCCTCGTCCAGACCACCGGCGAGGCCGAGCAGGCGCGCCAGGCGCTGCGAGCCCTCCTCGCCACGCAGGAAAGCGAGCGGCTCGAGGCCGCGGCCGCCTTCTCCCGCGCCGAGCTCGACCTGAAGACGTTCGTCAACGGCGTCGCCCCGCTCCAGGTGCAGCAGTCCGCCGCCGCCGTCGAGAGGGCGAAGCGGGAGGCGGAGGAATCGACCCAGAAGCTCGAGGGACTCGCCCCGTTCGCCGAGAAGGGGTTCGTCTCCCGCGACGAGCTGCGCGCCGCCGAGCGGCGGGCCACCGAAGCCGCGGCCGACCTCGTCCTCGCCGGGCAGCAGCACCGGACGCTCACGCAGTTCACCCACCCCCAGCTCCTCGCGCAGAAGACGCAGGAGGTGGAGTCGAGGAGGAGCGCGCTGAAGGTCGTCTCCGAGAAGACCGCCGCGCAGGCCGCCCAGGCGAAGGCGGCGGCCGACCTCGCCGCCGCGCGGGCCGCCGAGGCCGCCCGGACGGTCGCCGACGTGGAGCGCCGGATCGACCTCTGCACGGTGAAGGCGCGGTCTCCGGGCCTCGTCGTCCACCGGGAGATCTTCGAGAAGGGGGGCGAGAAGCGCCGCGTCCGCGTCGGCGACGCGGTCTTCGCGGGGCAGCCCGTCCTCGACCTCCCCGACCTCTCCGAGATGCTCGTGGAGACGCGCGTCAAGGAGGGGGAGATCCACCGGGTCGAGGCGGACCAGAAGGCCGAGGTCCGCCTCGAGGCCTTCCCCGACGAGACGTTCGCCGCGACCGTCCTTCGCCTCGGGGCGCTGACGGCCGGCGACCGTGGAGAGGCGCGCACCTTCCCTCTCGTCCTCAGGCTCGAGAAGTCCGACCCGCGCCTGAGGCCCGGGATGACCGCGCAGGCCCTCGTCCTTGCGGGCGAGGTGAAGGACGCGATCCAGGTCCCCGTCGACGCCGTCCGCTACGAGGGCGACCAGGCCGTCTGCACGGTGAGGACCGTCACCGGCACCGAGACCCGCCGGGTGAAGACAGGCCGGAGCAACGCCTTCTTCGTCGAGGTCCGCGAGGGCCTCTCCGAGGGAGACGTCGTCCTCATCTCCCGGTAGAACGGAACCGGGAGCCTACCCCGGGGTCAGCCTACCCCGGGGTCAGGTCCGAAACGGTGTATTGTTGAGAACAATACACCGTTTCGGACCTGACCCCGCTTCTCCACTATGCCCTCCGGCCCGCCCTCTCGATCGCCCCGAGGAACCCCAGCGGCGAGCCCGTCAGCCAGTGGCCTCCGTCGACCGGAAGGCAGGCGCCGGTGACGTAGCCCGCCCTCGACTCGTCGGCCAGGAATGCGATCGACTCGGCGACCTCGGCGGCCGTCGTGTAGCGGCCGAGCGGAATCGTCCCGACGACCTCGCGGGCGAGCTCCTCGTCGAGCCAGAGGTTCTTGTCGGTCCCCTCGGAGCGGAAGGGGCCGGGCGAGACGGCGTTGGCTCGGATGCCGTGCCGCGCCCACTCGACGGCGAGGGTCCGCGTCAGGGCGAGGACGCCCGCCTTGGCCGACGCGGAGTGGATGACCCCCGGCCCCGCGGCCCACGCGTAGTCGGCGACGACCGTGACGATCGACCGCTTCTTCCCGTCGACGGCGTGGGCCTCGATCATCCTCCGGCCGAACGCCGAGCAGCAGAAGAAGGTTCCGTTGAGGACGATCTCGATGACCGCCTTCCACCCGTTCGGCGAGAGCCTCTCGGCGGGGCAGACGAAGTTGCCGGCCGCGTTCGCCAGGAGGACGTCGAGGGCGCCCCACCTGTCGTGGAGCGCGGCGGCCATCTTCGCGACGTCGTCGTCGTAGCGGACGTCGCAGGTGAAGGTCGCCACCTCGCCAGCCCCCGCGGCCGAGATCTCCTTCGCCGCCGCCGACAGCACCTCCGCGCGGCGGCCGCAGATCGCCACGCGGTCCCCCTCGCGCGCGAAGCGCATCGCCGAGGCCTTCCCGAGCCCCGTCCCGCCGCCTGTGACCAGGATCGTCCGTGCCATCTCGTCCTCCTCGTTCGCGCCGCGCGAAGGCCCGGGGCCGGCCCCGGTGCCCGGTTCGACCGCGGTGTCCGATCGCGGTCGCGCCACGGCGCCGATTACCCTACTATCCCGCCCTTTATCCCGTGCCCCCGACCTTCTTTCTCGATCGAGGAGTGAATGTGAAGAAGTCGAATCTCGCCGTCCTGGTGGCCCTCGCCTCCCTCCTGGCCCTCGAGGCCCGCGCGGCCCGGTGGATCGTCCCCGGCTCGGCGCGCGCGAGCGGGACGGGAGGCACGAACTGGCGGACGGACCTGACGATCGTCAACCCGGCGGCGTCCGCCTCGAACGTGACGATCTGGTTCCTCCCGGCCGACGCCGACAACTCGACCCTCCCGTCGCCCGCCGTCCGCTCCGTCCCGGCGGGCGGACAGCTCGTCGTCCCCGACGTCCTCGACACCCTCTTCGGCCGCACGGGCGGAGGCGCGCTCCTCGTCGAGTCGACCCAGGCGGCGCTCGGCGTCGCGAGCCGCACGTACAACAAGCTCCCCGATCGCGAGTACGGGATGTCGCTGCCCGGCGTCCCGTCGTCGCAGGCGATCACGCCCGGCGAGACGGGGCACCTCGTCTTCCTGGCCAAGTCCGACCGCTATCGGACGAACGTCGCGTTCGCCGGCACCGCCGGCCAGCGTGGCACCGTCCGCGTACGCCTTCGCGACGGAGCGGGCGCGCTCCTCGGCGAGGGGACACGCGACCTGCTTCCGTACGGCCAGACGCAGATCAACGACGTCTTCCAGGCGCTCGGCGCCGCCGCGACGACCGTTGCCCGCGCCGAGGTGACCGGGGACGTCCCGTTCGTCTCGTTCGCGACGGTGATCGACAACCGGACCGGCGACCCGTTCGCCGTCCTCGCCCAGCGCGCCTCCGCCGCCTCGACGGACCTCGTCGTCCCCTCCACCGTCCACAAGGACGGGGCCAACGGCGCCCGCTACCGTTCGGACCTTCGCGTCTTCAACCCGGGTGCCGAGGCCGCCTCGGTGACGCTCGCGCTCTACCCCGGCGGCGCCACGACGATGTCGCCCCAGACGCGGTCGTTCGTGATCCCGGGCGGCGGCCTCGCGGGCCGCGACGACGTCCTCGCCGGGACATTCGGGCTCCTCGACGCCTACGGCGCCCTCCGGATCACCTCGAATCGTCCCGTTCTCGCGCTGACGAACACCTTCAACGACGCGTCCGAAGGGACCTCCGGGCAGGAGCTGCCCGGCATCCCCGTGGCCTCCTTCGCCGCCGCGGGCGACCTCCTCCGCTTCGCCGGCCTCTCGGGCAGCGGCTTCCGGACGAACCTCCTCCTCGTGAACCTCGGCGACGCCGCGCTCGGCCTGACCGGTACGTTCCGCGGTGCGGCCGGGAACGTCCTGGCGACGCGGGCGATCACGATCCCGGCGAAGGCGATGGTCCAGGAGAACGACGTCTTCCCCGCGGGCGCTTCCGGCTTCCTCGAGCTCGGACCGCCCGCCGCCGCCCGCGCCGCTGCTTCCGGCGCCGCGTACTTCGCGCTCGCGACGGTCATCAACAACGCCTCGAACGACCCGTACCAGGTGTCGCCGTTCGTCCAGGCCGGCGCGGCCTCCGGGGAGTGCATCCGGCCGACGCTCCCGAAGGTCGGGACGGTGTACGACTTCCGGCTCACGGGCCCCGACGGCGTGATGACCTCCACGACGACGTTCCTCTCGGTCACCGACACCGTCACGACCTCGCGCACCGATTCCACCGCCGGAGGGTCCACGACCCGCTCCGACACGACGAAGACCATCTCCTACCTCCCGGGCGACCTCGTCGGCGTCGTGAGCGTCGACACCGCCGCCCAGACGCAGATCGGCACGGTACGAACCGTCGTCACGTACAACCCCGCCCTGGTGGGCGCGCCCGGCCCGAACGTCTGCCCCGGCGTGACCTGGACCTCCCCCGCGGCGCCGTTCACGACGACGACGACGACCCCCTTCGGTTCCAGCAGCCAGGGCGGCGTCTCCATCCCGGCCCGAGGCCGGGTCGTCTCGACCGACGAGACCATCACGGTCCCCGCCGGCACTTTCCGGACCTACCGGATCTTCGTCGAGAGGGACGACCTGACGACGACCGAGACCTGGCTCTCGTACGAGTACGGGATGGCAATCCGCCAGATCGACGTGACGTCGAAGGGGTCCCAGATCATCGAGGCGACGCGCCTTCAGTAGGACGGCCCCGGGGCGGCTCTCCGCGGGCCGCCCCGGGCGTTCCCTTCTCCCTATACTCCCCGCGTGAACCGGGAACGGTGGACCTCCTTCCCCGCGGCGACCGGCGAAGAGAGAGCGCTCCTCGCCGCGCTCGACGGCGGTCGCTCCGCGTGCGAGCTGCAGGCCGCCGGGCCTTGCGGAGGACTGCGCACCGTCGGCGCGACGATCTCGCTCCTGGTGGCCGAGCCGTTCGAGGGGAAGGCCGACGTCGTCGCCCGGCTCGTCCTGGACGGCGACGGGCTGCTGGAGGACGAGTCACTCGTCGACGACGCGTGGGCGCTCCTCGACGCCGCCCTCGCCGACGCGGTCCTGGAGGCGAGCCACGGCGTCTCGCCGGACCGGTGACCGGTCGGGCGCGCCGGGCCGTCCCGGCCGACCCGCTCGACCTCTTCCACCCCGCCGTCGCGGCCTGGTTTCGCGAGGCGTTTCCCGGCGGCCCGACGGCGGCGCAGAGGGGCGCCTGGCCCGCGATCGCCGGGGGCGAGAACGTCCTCCTCGTCTCGCCGACCGGCACGGGCAAGACGCTCGCCGCGTTCCTCGTGGCGCTCGACGCGATCCTGAGGCGCCGCCTCGCGGGAGACGAGGCCCCGCGCCTCGCGACGCTCTACGTCTCGCCGCTGAAGGCGCTCGACAACGACGTCCACCGGAACCTCGAGCGGCCCCGCGCCGGCATCGCCGCGCAGCTCGGCGCCGACCGGGTCCCGATCACGACCGCCGTCAGGACCGGCGACACCCCCGCCCGCGAGCGGACGAGCCAGCTGAAGGCGCCGCCCGACGTCCTCATCACGACCCCCGAGTCGCTCTACCTGATGCTGACGGGATCGGGCCGGCAGGCGCTCGAGGGTATCTCGACCGTCCTCCTCGACGAGGTCCACTCCGTCGCCGGCACGAAGCGCGGCAGTCACCTCGCCCTGTCGCTCGAACGGCTCGAGGAGGTCGTCGCGCGTGCGGGAGGCGAATCGCCGCAGCGGGTCGCCCTCTCGGCCACGGTGGCGCCGGTCGACGTCGTCGCGTCGTTCGCCGCCGGGACGGGGCGGGCGATGCGGCCCGTCGTCGTCGAGGCGAGGAAGGCGCTCGACCTCACCGTGACCTCCCCGGCCGCCGACTTCCGTTCGCTCCCCGACGGGTCGGCCTGGGGCCCTGCGGTCGAGACGGTCGTGAAGGAGGTCGAGGCCAGGAAGACGACGCTCGTCTTCTGCAACAACCGCCGGCTCGCAGAGAAGGTGGCGCGCAGGCTCTCCGACGCCACGGGGACCGACGTCCCGACGCACCACGGCTCCGTGTCCCGCCCGCGGCGCGAGGAGATCGAGACGGCGCTGAAGGCGGGGACGCTTCCGGTCCTCGTCGCCACGGGCTCCCTCGAGCTCGGGATCGACGTCGGGCACGTCGACTCCGTCGTCCTCCTCGAGAGCCCGAAGGGCGTCGCCCGCGGGCTCCAGCGCGTGGGGCGCTCGGGCCACCTCGTCGGCGAGACGGCGCGCGGCCTCTTCGTCCCCCTCTTCCTCGACGACCTCTTCGAGAGCGCCGCGACGGCCGAAGCGATGCGCGAGGGGGCCGTCGAGGAGACGCGCCCGCCCGACTTCCCGCTCGACGTCCTCGCGCAGCAGCTCGTCGCCGAGACGGTGGCGCGGGAGGCCGACGGCCTCGCCGTCACCGCCGCCGACCTCTTCGCCCTCGTGCGAAGGGCCTGGCCCTACCGGGCCCTTCCCCGCTCCCTCTTCCTCGAGACGCTCGCGATGCTCTCCGGGAAGTACCCACGCGAGCGGTTCGCCGCCCTCGCTCCGAAGCTCGTCTGGGACCGCGCGACCGACCGCGTCACGCCCCTTCCCGGCGCGCGCCTCGCGGCGCTCCTGGACGGTGGGACGATCGGGGACCGCGGCGCGTTTCGCGCGGTCCTCGCCGACCGGAAGACCGCCGTCGGCGAGCTGGACGAGGAGTTCGTCCACGAGACGAAGGAGGGAGACGTCTTCCTCCTCGGCTCACGCGCCTGGCGGGCGGTCGAGATCGGACACAGCACCGTCGTCGTGGAGGAGGCCCACGGTCAGCCCGCGCCGCGCATGCCCTTCTGGCGGGGAGAGGGGCTCGGGCGAACAGGGGCGCTCGGGGAACGGATCGGCCGCCTGAAGCGGTTCGTCGCCGAGAGGCTCGAGGACCCCGGCCTCAACGGCTTCGTCTCGGCGCGCTATGCCACGACGCCCGACGCGACCGCCGCGATCGTCGGCTCGGTCCGCCGCGAGGTCACGGAATCAGGCGGGCTCGCCTCCGACCGCGCCGTCGTCTTCGAGACCTTTCCCAACGACCTGGGCGACCCCTGCGTCGTCGTCCGCTCGCTCTTCGGCCGGGGCGTGAACCTCCCGTGGTCGCTCGTCCTCTCGGCCGTTCTCCGGGAGGAGACCGGCGTCGACGTCGAGACCGTCGCCTCCGACGACGGCATCCTCCTGCGCACGCCCGGCGCCGAGCGGGAGGTCCCCCTCGAACGGCTCTCGCGGATCGGGCCGGCCGAGGCGCGGGAGCACCTCGTCGCGCAGCTTCCGAACTCGCCCATGTTCGGCGCGCGCTTCCGCGAGAACGCCCAGCGCGCCCTCCTCCTTCCGCGCCACCGGAGCGGCCGCAGGACCCCTTTCTGGCTCCAGCGCATCAAGGCGAAGGACCTCCTCCAGACGACGCGTTCGCTCCCCGACTTCCCCGTCGTCGCCGAGACCTACCGCGACTGCCTCCGCGACCTCTGGGAGATGGACCGTCTCCTCGACCTCCTCGGCCGGATGGAGTCTGGGAAGGTGGAACGGGTCCTCGAACGGCGTCGCGCGCCGTCTCCCCCCGCGGCCTCGCTCCTCTTCAAGTTCGTCGCGGTCTACATGTACGAGTGGGACGCCCCGCGCGCCGAGCGGGACCTCCACGCCGTCGCCGCGAATCGCGCCCTCCTCGGCGAGGTCCTCGGCGAGAGCTTCGACGACGGCCTCCGCCCCGAGGCGGCCGAGTCCGCGCGCAACGACGCGACGCGCCTCTCGCCGCGCCGGATGGCCCGCACGGCCGAGGAGCTCCTCCTCGCTATAATGGAAAATCAAGACCTGACCCCATCCGAGGCGCGGGAGCGGAGCCAGGGGGAGTGGGCCTCGGAGCTCGTGGCGCGGGGGTCGGCGCTTCGCGTCGTCGTCGCGGGCGAGGAGCGGCTCGTGGCGGCCGAGGAGCGGGGGCTGTGGGAGGCGCTCGCCTCGGGGACGCTGTCGCGGGAGGAGCGGGACCGGCTCGTCCTCGGGTACGTCTCGACGCGCGGGCCGGCGACGGCGGCCGCGGTCGCGGCGCGGTACGGGCTGGGCGAGGAGGAGGTCCTCGACTCGCTGGAGCGGCTGCGCCTCGAGGCGCTCGTCGTGGCGGGGCGGCTCGGCGGGGCGGCGGGAGAGCGGCGATTCGCCGGGGCGCGCCTCGCGGAGGCGATCCGGCGAAAGACGCTCGCCTTCCTCCGCAACGAGATCCGCCCCGTGCCGGCGGCCGTGCGGCGGGCATTCGTGGCCCGCCGGCAGGGGGCCGTGGCGGGAGCCCGGTTCGCGGGGCCGGACGGCGCGGAGCGGGCGGTCGGGCTGCTGCGCGGCCTGTCACTGCCGGTTTCGGCCTGGGAGGCGTCCGTCCTCCCGGCGCGCCTCGCCGAGCCCGAGCCCGACGCCCTCGACGTCCTCTCGGCGCGCGGGCTCCTCGTCTGGCGGCTCGACGGAGGGAAGGAGCTACGCCAGGCGCGGATGAGCTTCCTCTTCCGGGGCGAGGGGCGGTTCGTCCTGCCGGAGAGCCCAGCGGCGCTGGAGGCCCTCTCCGCCGGGGCGCGCGCCCTCCACGAGGCGCTCGCCCTCGGCGGGGCGTCGTTCCTCTCCGACCTCGCCGGCGGGACCGGCGGGAAGCCAGAGGCACTCGTGGCGCCGCTTCGCGAGCTCCTCCTCGCGGGCCTCGTGACGGGCGACGGTTTCCACGGCCTCAGGGAGCTGCTCCGGGCGAAGCGCCCCGCCGCCGTGCCCGCGGCGGCCGCCGCGCAACCCGGGCGCCCCCCGTCCCGCCCGGTCCTTCGCGCCGCCGAGGCCCGGGTCGCCTCGCGCCTGGGGTTCGGCCCGCGCGCCTCCGCCGGGGTCTCGCACGTCCTCTCCGGCCGCTGGTCGCTCCTCTCGGCGCCGTCGGTCCTCGGGGCGGAGCTGGCCGCGGGAGAGCGCGCCGAGGCGTGGGCGCGGCTCCTCCTCGCCCGCTGGGGCGTCGTCTCGCGGGCGGTCGTCGAGGAAGCCGAGGCCTCGGTCCGCTGGGGCGAGGTGGCCCCGGCGCTCGCGCGGATGGAGCTGCGCGGGGACGTGCGGCGAGGCGAGTTCGTCGAGGGCGACGGCCCGATGCAGTACGCCGAGCCCGACGTCGTCGAGGAGCTGCGCCGGGCCCGCGAGGCGCGCGAAGATGGGGAGCCGGACGAAGGCCTCGCGGCGCTCTCGGGGGCCGACCCGGCACTTCTCGGCCTCGGCGCCCCGCGCGAGGGGTTCCAGGTCCTGCGGCACGGGGCGCCCGTCCTGTCGCTCTCCGGCACCGGGGAGCTCGACCTCGGCGAATCGCCCGCGCCCGACCGGGTGCTCCGCGCGGGGCTGGCCGAGCTGCAGGGGCTCCTGCGCAGGGCGCGCGACCCGCTCGGGCGGCCGCGGCGGCTCGCCGTGGCGACGGTCGCCTCCGGCGGCGCCTCCCGGCCCGCGGCGGGCTCACCGCTCGCGCCCCTCCTCGAGGGTCTCGGCTTCACGCGCGACGGCGCGGCGTACTCCTGGCGGGCGCTGTAAGACCGGCGCTCGAGCGCGACGGGCGGGCCGAAGCCCGCCCGCCGATCGAACGAGAGGAGGAGAGAAGACCCTACAGCGCGAGCTTCGGGGCCGCGTCGAACCGGGCGGAGACGACCGACCAGTCGATCGCCTTGAAGAACGCCTCGATGTAGTCGGGGCGCTTCAGGCCGTAGTCGAGCATGAAGGCGTGCTCGAAGACGTCCATGATCATCAGGAGCGTGCCTCCGGCCGGGTGGCCGCCGTCGTGCTCGCCGATCCACATGTTCATCAGCTGGCCCGAAGCCGGGTCCTGGTAGAGGGTCGTCCAGCCGATGCCGCGCATCGCGCCGACCGCCCGGAAGTGCTTCTCCCACGCCTCGAGCGAGCCGAAGTCCTCGGCGAGCTTCTTCGCGAGGGCGCTGCCCGGGTCGAGTGCGGCGCCGCCGCTCTTCATGTTCCCGAAGTAGTACTCGTGGAGGCGCATGCCGTTCCACTCCCAGCCGAGGCGACGCTTCAGCTCGGCGAAGCCGGGGGTGGCCTGCTTGCCGTCGGCCAGGAGGGCCGCCAGCTCGTCGTTCACCTTGTTCGTGTTCGTGACGTAGCCCTGGTAGAGGGTGAAGTGGTTCTTCAGGAGGGGGTCCGAGAAGCCCGGGGTGCCGAGCAGGTGGTCGTAGCTCTTCGCCGTGTAGGCCATGGGGACGTCCTTTCTCGCGAGGGTTTGCGGGGTTCGCCCGGCGATTCTACGTTGCGCCCCGCGCGACGGACTCCGGCCGCCCCCGGCGGCCCGAAGACGCCTCAGCCGCCGAGCTCCGGCCCGAACGCGCGGTCCCTGCGGGCGAGCCGGGCGAGGAGGAGCGCCCCCTCCCTCGTTCTCGGGCCGGGCCTCGCCGCCAGGGTCGCCAGGGCCTCGAGCGCGGCGGCGTGCTCGTCGATCCTCCTCTCGGCGTAGTCGCGGGCCGAGCCGTTCTCGACGAGGAAGGGCCAGTCGGAGGCCTGCAGGAGGAGGGCCTGCCGGAGGGCCGCCGGGAGGAGACGCCGGTCGCTCGCCGCGATCCCGCGGAGAAGCACCTCGGCGCGCTCTACCTTCCGCCAGTAGTTCTTCGTCTCCGGGTTGTCCCAGACCGAGAAGTCGCCGTCCCTCCCCCACGATCCCGCGGGGAGGGCGATCGCCGGCGCGTCGTCCCCGGCCTCCTTCGCCACCTCCCACGCCGTCGCCGGCCTCACCGGCCCGCCGCGCCGCGCCAGCTCGCGAAAGACCGCGGCGAGGAAGTCGACCCCCTCGAACCACCAGTGGCCGAAGAGCTCGAAGTCGAACATCGCCACGACGACGCGCGCCGAGGGCTCGTCCGCGGCCGTCTCCTCGAGGAGGTCGCAGAAGTGGGCCGCGTGGGTCCGGACCCTCTCCGCGACGGCCGTCGGGTCGTAGAGGTCCTTTCCGTCGAGCGGCCCCTTCGCGTCCGTGACCGACCAGTAGCGCAGGCCCCCGCGGGCCGCCTTCCGGTGGAACTCGAGGTAGGAGGGGTCGCCCGGGTAGCCGACCTCCCCCGACCAGACCTGCTCGGAGCTGCGCGGGTCGCGGGCGAGGACGGCGAGGTCGCCCGCCCCGGTCTCCACCCGGTGGACGCGGTACGGTGAGCGCCCGGTGGGCGTCGCCTCCCCCGCGCGCCAGGGCGTCCCGCCGCTCCCCCCGTACGCCGGCCTTCCGGCCCGCCCCGACACGAGATGGGTCTCGACGAACGTGAAACGGAGGCCGCGGGCTGAAAGGAGCGCGGGGACCTGCCGGCGCGCGACGCGCTTCCCGAAGCCGGGCGTCACGAGCGTCCCCGCCGGGCGGGTGGCGCACTCGGGGAGCCAGAGCCCCCGCGCGGCCCGCCCGAAGTGCCGGCGGTGCGCGGCAAGGCCGACGTCGAGCTGCCTCTCCGCCGCCGCGTCGGACGGGAGGAGCGGCAGGAAGCCGTGCGTCGCGGCGCAGGCGATCGGCTCGACCTTCCCCTCCTCCGCCATCTGTGCGAAGGGGGCGACGAGGTCCCCGCCGAGGGTGTCGAAGAGCGCCAGGGCCTCCTCGTAGTGCTCCCGCCACGCCCGGGCGAGCGGCTCGGCCTCGTGCCCGTCCCGGGCGAACTCCCGCGCGTCCCTCCCCGCCGCCGCGAGCCGGTGGCGGACGTACCGGCGGAAACCGCGCGGGAAGCGGGGGTCGCGCAGCTGCTCGCAAAGGACCGGCGTCAGGCCGACCGTCGCCTTCCACGGGACGTCGTCGGCGTCGAGAGCGCGGACCGCCGCCACGAAGGGGAGGTAGGTCTCCGCGGCCGCCTCGAAGAGCCAGTCGGCGCCGTGCGGCCAGACGCCGTGCCCGAGGACGGCGGGGATGTGGCCGTGGAGAACGAGGACGAACGAGAGGGGCGGCGTGGGCTCCTCCGCGGGGCGAGTCGAGCCGGCCCGGGGTTCTCCCCCGGGCCAGTCTTTCAGACGACCGTGCCGGGTTTCAGGACGGCGTTCTTCGGGACGATGACGATCCCGTCCCTCACGTACCAGCCGTCGCCGTCCTGGTCGGGGCGGGAAGGGTCGCCCCTGAGGACGCAGCCCGCGCCGATCCGGGCGTTCTTGTCGACGATCGCCCGCTCGATGACGCAGCCCGAGCCGATCCCGACCGGCGGGATCCCCTTCGCCTGGGCGGCGACGCGGCTGTCCTCCTGCTCGATGTCGTCGGCGCCCATGACGACCGACTCGACGATCCGGCACCCCTTCTCGATCCGGGCGCGCAGGCCGATGACGCTCCTCACGATCTCCGCCCCGTAGATCCTCACGCCGTCGGCGAGGCGGCAGTGGTCGATGCGGGCCTCGATGAGAGAGGAAGCCGGGAGGAAACGCGCCCGCGTGAAGATGGGCGCGTCGGGATGGTAGAAGTGGAAGGGCGGGTCGTCGTCGGTGAGGGCGATGTTCGCCTCGTAGAAGCTCCGGATCGTCCCGATGTCCCTCCAGTACCCGCGGAACGGGAACGCCTGGATCTTGTGCGTCTCCATGAGCCTCGGGAGGATGTCCTTGCCGAAGTCCATGTTCTGGGGGGTCGCGAGGGCCTCGCGGAGCGTCTCCATCCGGAAGATGTAGACCCCCATGCTGGCGAGGTACTGCCCGGGCTGAAGGCCCCAGCGGTCGCGGAGGTCCTTGGCCGGGGCGAGCGGGGCGAGCTCCTCGTCGGTCTTCGGCTTCTCGCGGAAGGCGCGGATCTGGCCGTCCGAGGCGGTCAGGAGGATCCCGAACCCGTCGCACTCCTCCCTCGGGACCGGGAGGACGCCGACGGTGATGTCGGCGCTCGTCCGGAGGTGGGCCTCGAACATCTCCCGGTAGTCCATCCGGTAGAGGTGGTCTCCCGCGAGGATGAGGACGTGGTCGTAGTCGCGGGAGCCGAGCCTCTTGACATGCTTGCGGACGGCGTCGGCCGTCCCCTCGAACCACTCCCCCCCCTCCTCGGTCTGCTGGGCCGCGAAGACCTCCACCCCGCCCCCCGCGAAGCTGTCGAAGCGGTAGGTGAGGGAGATGTGGTTGTTGAGCGAGGCCGAGTTGAACTGCGTCAGGACCGCGATGTCGCGAAAGCCGGAGTTGATCGCGTTCGAGAGGGGCACGTCGATGAGCCGGTGCTTGCCGCCCAGCGGGACGGCCGGCTTGGCCCGGTCGCGGGTGAGGGGGTAGAGGCGCTTGCCCTGCCCTCCTCCGAGGATCACGGTGTGGACGCGGCGCTGAGGCATGTCTCGCATGGTTGATGGAATTCTAGGCGGAATCCGGGCGCATCCCGCCGCCGGTTTTTCGGTTAGAGTTCCCTACCGGATGTCCTGACAGACCGTCGAATGGAGAGACGTATTCGCAAGCCCGTTCCGTCCGGCTTCCGTCTTCCCGGCTCTGCCGCCGCGTTCGTCACGGCCCTCCTCCTCGCCTCCTGCGCGTCCGCGCCGCCGGCCCCGGCCCCGGCCTCGACCTCGCCGCCCGCGGCCGCGGCGGCGCCGGCCCCGAAGCTCCTCGACGACTGGCGCGACGCCGTCCTCTACTTCGTCGTCCTCGACCGGTTCGCCGACGGGGACCCGGCGAACAACGCGGACGTCGACGTCACGAAGAAGGGGCACTTCCACGGCGGCGACGCGAAGGGGCTCGCGGCCCAGCTCGACGAGATCGCCTCTCTCGGGGTCAACGCCCTCTGGATCACCCCGATCGTGAAGAACACCCCCGGCTTCGTCACGGGGGCCGGGTTCCCCGACTGGGCCTACCACGGCTACTGGGCCGACGACTTCCTCTCGCTCGACCCGCGCTTCGGGACTGAAACCGATTTCAGGGCCCTCGTCGCCGCCTGCCACGCGCGCGGCATCCGCGTCCTCCTCGACGTCGTCTACAACCACGCGGGGTACGAGTCGAGGTACACGAAGGACCCGAAGACGAAGGGGTGGCTCCGGACGAACGAGCGGGGCGACTGCGGGAACGACGACGTCACGTCCTGCGTCGCCGGCCTCCCCGACTTCCGGACCGAGGACCCCGAGGTGGCGAAGTACCTCCTCGACGCCCAGATCGCCTGGGCGAAGCGGCTCGGCGTCGACGGATTCCGGCTCGACACCGTCAAGCACGTCGCCCACGACTTCTGGACCGAGCACCGGAAGCGGACGCGGGCCGAGGTCGGCCCCGGCTTCTTCCTCGTCGGCGAGGTCTGGGGGGGAGACCCGCAGGTCCTCGACCCGTGGTTCGAACGCGACGAGATGGACGCCGGGTTCGACTTCGCCTTCCAGGGGAACGCCCTCGCGTTCGTCGAGGGGCGCGGCCGGACGCTCGCCTTCGACCGCTACCTGAAGTCGCGGGAGAAGGTCCGCCCCGGCTACCTTCTCTCGCACTACCTCTCCTCGCACGACGTCCCCGGCGGTCTCCACCAGCTCGGCGGGAACGTGGAGCTGTTCCGCCTCGCCGCCGTCCTGCAGATGACCGTCGCCGGCATCCCGCAGGTCTACTACGGCGAGGAGGTCGCGCGGCCCGGCGGCGACTGGCCCGAGAACCGCAGCGACATGCCCTGGGGCGAGAGGGACGTCCGTCCCGGGAAGGGGCTCCCGCGCAACGAGGCGCTCCGGGCCGACTACGCGAAGCTCGTCGCGATCCGAAAGGCCCACCCCGCCCTCCGGCGCGGGACCCACGAGGGGCTCGTCACGACCGGCGAGGGCTACGTCTTCCTCCGCCGCGACGCCGAGTCGAAGAGCGCCGTCGCGGTGGCCGTGAACCGGGGCGCGGAGCCGGTCACCGTCACGTTCCTCGCCCCGCCGGAGTGGGGAGGCATCGCACCGAAGGAGCTCTTCGGAGGCCTCGCCTTCACGTTCCAGGAGGGCTTCGTCTCTCTCACCCTTCCGGCCCGGGGCGCCGCGATCCTGGCCGGCGATTGATCGAGGAGGCACCCGAATGGCCCAAGTCGTCTTCAAGGAGATCGCCAAGCGCTACGGCGACGTCTCCGTCATCGAGGGGCTGAACCTCGAGATCAAGGACCACGAGTTCATGGTCCTCGTAGGGCCGTCGGGCTGTGGCAAGTCGACGGCCCTCCGGATGATCGCGGGGCTCGAGGAGATCTCCGACGGCACCATCGCGATCGGCGACCGCGTCGTGAACGACGTCGCCCCGAAGGACCGCGACATCGCGATGGTCTTCCAGAGCTACGCGCTCTACCCGCACATGACGATCCGCGAGAACCTCGAGTTCGGCCTGAGGATCCGGAAGACCCCGAAGGACGAGATGGACCGCCTCGTGAACGAGGCCGCGGAGATGCTCGGCATCACGCAGCTCCTCGACCGCAAGCCGAAGCAGCTCTCCGGAGGCCAGAGGCAGAGGGTCGCGGTCGGGCGGGCCATCACCCGAAAGCCGGCCGTCTTCCTCTTCGACGAGCCCCTCTCGAACCTCGACGCCAAGCTCCGCGTCCAGATGCGGGCCGAGATCTCGAAGCTCCAGAACCGCCTGAAGACGACGACGGTCTACGTCACCCACGACCAGGTCGAGGCGATGACGATGGGCCATCGCATCGCCATCATGAAGGACGGCAAGCTCCAGCAGGTGGGGACGCCGCTCGAGGTCTACGAGCAGCCTGCGAACCTCTTCGTCGCCGCCTTCATCGGCACCCCGCCCATGAACTTCGTGAAGGCGACTCTCGCCGACGGCGGAACCACGCTGAAGGCCGCGGCGTTCTCGCTCCCGGTGGCGCAGTCGTACCGCGCCCTGACCGCGGGGAAGGACGGGAAGGCGCTCGTCGTCGGGATTCGCGCCGAGAACCTGGGCGACGGGAGCCGCCCCGCCCGCGGCGAGAGCGCCCGGATCCCCGCGACCGTCGAGATCGCCGAGCCCCTGGGCCACGAGGTCCTCGTCTACGCCCGGGCGGGCGGCGACGACCTGATCGTCGCGAAGGTCGACCCGCACCGGGCCCCGGCGATCGACCAGAAGATCGAGCTCGTCGTCGAGCTCGAGTCCCTCCACCTCTTCGACGCCGCGACGGAACGCCGTCTGACGGCCTGAAACGACCGGAGGCAAACGAATGAAGCTCTCCCGCCTCGCCCTCCCGCTCCTCTTCGGCGCCCTCGCGACGCCCGCCCTCGCCCAGAAGGAAGTCGTCGTCTGGCACGCCTACCGCGCCGAGGAGAAGGCCGCCCTCGAGAAGGTCGTCGCGGCCTACAACCAGGCGAACGCCGCGAAGGGTGTGAAGGTGACGACGCTCGCCGTCCCCTACGACGCCTTCGCAGACAAGATCACCGCCGCCGTCCCGCGCGGCAAGGGCCCCGACATCTTCATCTACGCCCAGGACCGCCTCGGCGGCTGGATCGAGGCCGGCAAGACCGTCGAGCCGATCGACTTCTTCCTCGACAAGGCGACGATCGCCCGGTTCATCCCGACGACGATGGAGGCGATGACCTACCGCGGCACCGTCTACGGCCTGCCGCTCAACTACAAGGTCATCACCCTCATCTACAACAAGAAGCTCCTCCCGACGCCGCCGAAGACCTCGAAGGAGCTCGTCGCGACGGCGAAGAAGCTGACCGACGCCAAGTCGGGCCGCTTCGGCCTCGCCTACTCCTACTCCGACTTCTACTACCACGCGGCCCTCCAGAACGCCTTCGGGGGCCGCGTCTTCGACCCCGGCCCGAAGCCGACGCTCAACGCCCCGGAGAACGTGAAGGCGCTCGAGCTCCTGATGCGCTGGTTCACGGTGGACGGGATCCTCCCCGCCGAGCCGTCGACGGCCCTCATCACCTCCCTCTTCAACGGCGGCAAGGCCGCGATGGTCTTCTCCGGCCCCTGGTTCCTCGGCGAGATCGCGAAGGAGATCGACTACGGCCTCGCTCCCCTCCCGACGATCGACGAGGCGGGCGGCAAGCCGATGCGCCCCTGGATGACGGTCGAGGGCGTCTACATCGCCGCCCCCTCGAAGAACAAGGACGCCGCGTACGACTTCGTGAAGCACCTCACCGACACGCCGCAGGCGAAGGTGATGGCCGTCGAGGGGCGGCAGACGCCCGCGAACCAGGCGGTCTACGCCGACGCGGCCGTCTCGGGGGACAAGATCCTCTCGGCGTTCAGGAAGCAGGTCGAGGTCGCGGTCCCGATGCCGAACCTCCCCGAGATGACGATGGTGTGGTCCCCGGCCACGACGGCGATGAACACCATCGTGAAGAAGTCGGCGACCCCGAAGGCGGCGATGGACCAGGCGCAGCAGGCCGTGCTGAAAGACGTCGCCGCCCTGAGGAAGAAGTAACGTGCGCGACCGGCCGGACGAGAGCGCGAAGGGCTCGCACCGGCTTCGTTTCGGGGCCGGCCTCCTCGTCGGCACGCTCCTCGTCGCCGGGGCCGGCCACCGGCTCCTGACCACCTCGCTCGGCGAGACGGCCCGCTTCGGCGAGGACCGTCGCGCCGTCATCTCCCTCCGCGCCCTGACCGACGTCGTCGCCAGGGCGGGGAGCGGCGAGGCGGTCCGGACCGTCGTCGCCGCGTTCGCGAACCTGCAGCCAGAGGTCGCCGCGACGCGCGTCGTCCTCTTCGACGGGATCTCCCTCGAGGCCTCGACCGACCCTTCCGACACCGGCGAGAACGCCGCCCCGCGGCGGCTGAAGCGCGAGGAGAAGGAGCTCTACGACCGCGGGCAGCGCCTCCGGGCCGCCATCGAGACGAACCGGCAGGAGGGCGGGGGGAGGAAGGACGAGGTCGAGAAGGAGAGGCTTCCCGACGGCTCCGTGTCGCTCGCCGCGCCGATCGAGAAGGACGGCGAGGTCGTCGGGATGGTCGAGACGCGACGCGTCCCGCCTCCCCCGGCGCCCCGCCCGTCGCTCCTGACGACGCTCTCCTACGTCGCGGCCCCGGTCCTTCTCTTCGCGCTCCTGGCGCTCGTCGTCGGCGAGCGCAGGGTGCCGCTCGGGATCCTCGCCGCGCTCCTCCTCGCCGGAACCGCCTGGGGTTTCGGGGCGCAGTCGTGGGCGAAGCTCTCCCGGGCCCGGACGGCCCTCGAGGCCGACGTCGCCGCGCAGGTGAAGACCTCCGCCGCGCGGGCCCAGGAGCTCCTCGCGACGCTCCCGGCGACGGCGGCTCCACTGGCCGAGGCCCCCGCCCCCGAGGCCGCCGCCGAGGCCGCCCCTGCGCCCCCGCCCGCCCCCCTCGAACCCGCCTCGTGGGACTCCGACGCCTTCCGGCGGCCGCTCGGATACTCCGACGGCGCCGGGAACGTCGACGAGGCGAGGGTCGCCGCCGCGCTCGGAGAGGCGAAGGCCGCCGTGAGGCGGACGACCCTCCTCCTCGGGGCGCTCGCCCTCGTCCTCCTCGCGTTCGTCGGCCTCGGCGGCCTCGCCGCGCTCGTCGGGACGCTGAAGACCCACAGGGTCGCCTACTCCTACGTCCTGCCGGCGATGTTCGGGATGATCCTCCTCGTCTTCTTCCCCTTCGTCTACGGCATCATCCTGTCGTTCACGGACCAGACGATCTACAACTCCAACGCGCCCCTCACCGAGATCTGGGTCGGCTTCAAGAACTACGTCTCGATCCTGACGGATTTCAAGGTCGCCCGGACGGCCGCCGACGGCGCCCTCGTCTTCAACTACCAGAACTTCTACTGGACGCTCTGGGTCACGATCGCCTGGACGGTCACGAACGTGACGTACGGCGTCGTCGTCGGGCTCGTCCTCGCGCTCATCCTGAACACGAAGGGCCTCGCGCTGAAACCGGCCTACCGCGTCCTCCTGATCCTCCCCTGGGCCATGCCGAACTACATCACGGCCCTCATCTGGCAGGGGATGTTCCACCAGCAGTTCGGCGTCGTGAACCAGGTCGTCCAGGTGTTCGGGATGGAGCCGGTCTCGTGGTTCCAGACGCCGGCCACGTCGTTCTTCACGGCGTGGGCGACGAACGGGTGGCTCAGCTTCCCGTTCATGATGGTCATCTCCCTCGGCGCCCTCCAGTCGATCCCCTCCGACCTCTACGAGGCGGCGCGCGTCGACGGCGCCACGCGCTGGCAGCAGTTCCGCTCGATCACGCTCCCGTCGCTGAAGCCCGCGCTCGTCCCTGCGGTGATCCTCTCGGTCGTCTGGACGTTCAACATGTTCAACATCATCTTCCTCGTCACCGCCGGCCAGCCCGCCGGGTCGACCGAGATCCTCGTCACGCAGTCGTACAAGTTCGCGTTCGAGAAGTACCAGTACGGCTACGCCGCGGCCTACTCGACCGTGATCTTCGGGATCCTGCTGATCTACGGCGTCTTCCAGAACCGGATGACCAGGGGCACGGAGGCGATATGAGGGCCGCCGTGAGATGGAGGGGGAGGCTGGGGGGTCCGGGGGGCCCGCGGAGCCAGGCCCCCCGGAGAGGGGCGATCTGACATGGGCCTCTTGACGAAGAAGTCCCGCGCCGGCGCCGACGAGCCGCCTCACTTCCCGATGCACGTCCTCCTCGTCCTGGCCACGCTCTACGCGATCTACCCCGTCCTCTGGGTCCTCTCGATCGCCTTCTCGGGCAAGCAGAGCCTCGCCATCGCCGACGTGCCGCCCGACCCCACTGTCTGGGACCGGCTTCGCGCCGTGGTCCCGTGGCCCGCGGACGTCTCCCTCTCGAACTTCACGTCGGTCTTCGCGGACCAGCCGTTCTCGACGTGGATCCTCAACAGCGCCATCGTCTCCGTCGCCACGACGGTCCTCGGCGTCTTCCTCGCGTGCACGGCGGCCTACGCCTTCTCCCGCTTCCGCTTCCCCGGGCGCCAGACGGGAATGATGTCGTTCCTCGTCTCCCAGATGTTCCCCGGGACGCTCATGCTCATCCCGCTCTACATCATCCTCGTGAAGTGGCTGGGCCTCGGGAGCACCCGGACGGGCCTCGTCCTGGCCTATTCGACGACGGCGATCCCCTTCTGCGTCTGGATGCTGAAGGGCTACTTCGACACCATCCCGCGGGACCTCGAGGAGGCCGCCCTCATCGACGGCGCCTCCCCGGCGACGATCTTCTGGCGGATCGTCCTGCCGCTCGCCAAGCCCGCCGTCGCCGTCACCGCCCTCTTCTCCTTCATGACCGGCTGGAACGAGTTCATCCTCGCGGCCACCCTGATCGACAAGGAGAGCATGTACACGGCGCCCGTGGGCCTGCGCTTCTTCGTCGGGGGCTTCTCCCAGCAGTGGGGCTTCTTCGCCGCCGGGGCCGTCATCGTCTCCATCCCCGTCGTCGCCCTGTTCCTCTACCTCCAGAAGTACCTCGTCTCCGGCCTGACGGCCGGAAGCGTCAAGGGCTGAATCTCACGAGAAAGGAAGGTCCGAAATGAAGAACTGGCTCCGCTTCTCCGTCCTCCTCCTGGCCATCGGCCTCGTCGCCGGCCCCGTGCTGGCCCAGGAGGTCTCCTTCAAGGACCCGACGGGCGACGACAAGGGCCCCGGGAACTACGTCTACCCGACGGACAAGGTCTACAAGGCCGGGTCGTTCGACCTGACCGAGCTCAAGGTGAAGGTCTCCGGCAGCAAGGCCGACTTCTCGGTCTCCGTCGGCAGCACGCTCGACGACCCGTGGGGCATGGGGGGCGGCTTCGCGACGCAGATGGTCTTCATCTTCATCGACACCGACAACAAGGAAGGGAGCGGCTTCACGAAGGGCCTTCCCGGCCTGAACGTCGCCTTCGCCCCGGCCGACGCGTGGGACAAGTGCGTCATCCTCTCGCCGCAGCCCCAGAACCGGGTCGCGAGCGAGGTGGAGACCAAGGCCGGCTGGGCCAAGGACGCGGTCCTCGTGCCGGTGAGGACCCGCGGCGCCGGGCGGACGATCAGCGGCTCGGTCGACCTCAAGAGCCTCGGCGAGGGCGACCCGGCGAAGTGGGGCTACCAGGTCGTCATGCAGTCGAACGAGGGCTTCCCCGACAAGGCCGACCTCCTGACCCGCAAGGTGAACGAGTTCGAGGGGCAGCACCGCTTCGGCGGCGGCAACGACGGCGACTGCGACCCGCACGCCGTCGACGTCCTCGCCGGGAAGGGGACGGGGGACAAGAGCGAGGTCGAGGAGCAGTACAAGATGCTCGCCTACGAGTGCGAGGCCGACGGGACGTCGAAGAAGATGGCGACCCTGACCATGGTCCGCAAGTAGGCGATCCGGATCGCATTCCATACCGATAAGGGAGGACAGGAAACATGCGTACGACAAGGACGATCGGGGCCGCGCTTCTGCTCCTCGCCGTCGCCGTCACCGGCACGGCGTGGGCGCAGCAGGGCCCCACCTTCAACCTCGGCGGAACGGTCTACACGAAGTGGCTCTGGGGCAACGCCCGCGACCAGGGGGCCCTCTACGGCTTCAAGGACGCGCCGGGCGAAGGGTACGGCGACAACGGGCAGGGGACCGAGATCGAGCTCCTCATCAACGCGAAGCCCTCGAAGTACGTCGAGGTCTCGGCGCGGCTCCACAGCCGCTTCTACCAGAACTTCTGGACGAACTTCGGCGGCTTCGGCCAGCCCTCGCAGGACTGCGTCCCGAACGGCTGCGGCGAGTTCGACCCGCGCTCGAACCAGTACGTCAAGCTCCGCGGCGTCACGGTCACCCTGACCCCGGGCTACTCCTGGATCGACTCGGCCACCATCGGCTCGAGCGACTGGGGGATGTTCGACCCGTACGTCGTCGGCCGGATCCGCTACATCGACCGCGACAACGGGCAGGGCCTCCTCTTCCAGGGCTCCGCGCTCGACAAGTCCCTCACCTGGGACGTCGCCCGCATCTCGCTCCCCCGCCTCTGGGCCGGCCCGGCCTACAACACCGGCACCTACCACGCGGCCGACGGAGCCTACGTCTTCCAGACGGCGTACCGGCCGAGCTCGCTCGTCGACGTGACCGGCCTCTTCCAGTGGATCAACGACATCGAGGTCGACGCGACGGACAACAACTTCGACGACGGCAAGGACCTCCGGATGCGGTTCCGCAACAGCGTCTACGGGCTGAAGCTCGGGGTCCACCCGAGCGCCACGTTCGACGCGCGCGCCGCGTTCTACTACTCGACCTACGAGTCGGCGAGCGACCTCGCCCCCTCGAGCTTCTTCGTCAACGGCTACTCGCCGGTCCCGGCCGGAAAGCACGACGACTGGAGCGGAAAGCTCAACCTCGACTTCGCCGACATCGGCGGCTCCGGCTTCGGCCTGAACGTGGAGGCCTTCCACATCGGCGCCGACTACGTCTCGATGATGGCCGCGCGCCGCGAGTCGGACGTCCTCCTCACCGAGGGGCACGACGGGACCTGGGCTCTCCCCGGGCCGAGCAACGCCGCCTACGGCGTCTTCGGCGGCAACCCGACGGTCATCGGCTACGGCGGCTGGCAGGGGAACGCCCAGCAGGTCGCCACCATCAACGTCGACAACCAGTTCACCGACTTCAACGAGCCGATGGCCGAGACGGTCATCGGCTGGCAGGGCGTCACCATCGCCCCGACGTTCCAGAAGGGGGCGCTCGACCTCGCGGCCGAGCTCTCCTACATCACCTACGACACGAACTGGCAGGCCTGGGGCGACGACAGCCGCTCGATGACGAACGCTCTCTACCCGGCGATGGACACGCTCACCGGCATGGGGAGCTACCGCGCCGCCTACGCCCCGTTCCAGGACAAGAAGACGACGATCGGCCTCGTCAAGGGCAAGTACGTCATCGAGGCGGGCAAGGGGATCGACGTCTTCGGCAAGCTGAAGTTCATCGACGAGACCGACAAGCGGCTCAACGACGCGAAATACCTCCCGTACAAGCCGGGAGACTGCGCGACGTCGGGCACGCTCGGCTGCAAGAACGAGAAGAACTTCTACTCGACGGGCAACTCGACGGCCGACTTCTACGGCAACCCCTCGGTCATCACCGGCGCGAGCGGCCAGCAGGGCTACCAGTGGAAGCCGTTCAGCGACATCTCGGACGACGACCGCGACCTCAGCTACTACATGGTGCAGATCGGCGCGGGCTACCAGTGGACGCGGGACCTCTACGGCTCGCTCGAGTACAACTACTACAACGCCGACCTGAACGACGGCAACACCGCGTTCCAGGCCTACAATCTCATGGAGATGGCCTCGGGCAAGCACCAGAAGAACCAGCTCATCGCGAAGTTCCGCTACACGCTCGGCGGGCTCTCCGAGTGCGGCCTCGTTTACGAGTACAACTTCGGCAGCTTCAAGCCCGACTTCGGCCCCGGGTTCGTCGCGACCCGCGCCGACGAGGGCACGTCGAACAACGTCCACGTCCCGGTCGGCTCGCTCGGCTTCTCCAATCGCTACGGCGGCTGGAACTCGCTCGAGCAGCGCGATTTCGACCAGCAGCGCCTGAAGGCCTACCTGAAGATTCTCTTCTAGGCGCCCCTGCCCGAAAGGGCATCCGAAGGGCCCGGGGGCAGCAGCCCCCGGGCCCTTTCCCTTTTCCTCCCGGCCCCGCCTGCGGCAAGATCCCGGCATGACGACCCTCCCGCTCCGACGGTCCGTCCTCGCCCCCGCCGTCGCGCTCGCCGGCCTCCTCCTCGGCGCCGCCGCCCCGGCCGCGTCCGCCGACGGAAAGCTCTTCGTCCTCTCGGACCCCGAGAAGGACGACCACGGCGACGGGCGGCTCCGCTACCCGGTGCGCTCGATGAACGACCTTGTCCCCGGGCACCTCGACATCCTCTCCTTCTCGGCGTGGAACACCGCGGACGGGACCTTCTTCGAGGTCACCTTCGCCCGCGCTCCGCAGAAGACGGAGCGGCGCCCGATCGACGACGGCGGGACGATCATGACCGACGTCGCGAAGCTCGGCTTCTACACCTTCAACGTCGACGTCTACATCGACGTGGACGGCAAGCCAGGCTCGGGGAACACCCGGATGCTCCCCGGCCGCAACGTCGAGATCGACCCGGCGAGCGGCTGGGAGAAGGCCATCTGCCTGACGCCTCTCCCCGAGCAGGCCGGGACGCTCCTGAGAAGGAGCTACGCCGAGGCCGAGCGGAACGCGGCGCGCGAGACCCGGACCGAGGACGGGAAGCTGACGCCCGAGATGAAGGACGAGATCAAGAGCGAGGTCTCCCGCCAGGTCGCCGAGTCGGTCTTCTTCCCGACGGTCGTGGAGATTCGCGGCCGCGCCGTGCGGTTCTTCGTGCCGAACACGTTCCTCGGCGGGCCGGCGAAGGCGGAGTGGGGCTACGTCGTGGGCTCCTCCGGCGCCGCCGTCTCCGGCCGCTACGACCTCGTCAAGCTCGCCGGCCTGAAGCCCGACGCGCCGATGGAGCCCCTCTTCATCATGCGCGCGGCGGCCGGGCGCACCGCGAGCACCTTCGGCGGAGCCGCAGAGGAAGACCCGGCCCCTCCCGCCCTCGTCGACGTCATCGTCGCTCCCGGCGCCTCCCAGGAGACGCTCCTCGGGTCCGGCAACCTGAAGACGCGCACCCTGCCGCGCCTCCCGGCCGTCTACCCCGCGGCACTTCCTCCGGCGAAGTAGCCGGCCGGCCCTTTCCCCGGCGCGGCCGCGGTACCGGCCGCGCCCCGCGCCGGGCGTGTCACGCCCTCGCCAGCCGGCTCCGGTGCCGGCCGTAGGCGAAGTAGATGACCATCCCCGCCAGGAGCCAGAGGCCGAAGCGCTCCCACGTGAGGATCGGGAGCTTCACCATCAGGGCGATGCACATCGCGATGCCGAGGACGGGGACGAGGGGTACGAAGGGAACCCGGAAGCTCCGCGGCCGGTCGGGCTCGCGGTAGCGCAGGACGAGGATCCCGATGCAGACGAGGGCGAACGCGAAGAGCGTCCCGATGTTCGTCAGCTGGATGATCTCGTCGATGTTCGCGACGGCCGAGAACGTCGCCACGAAGACGCCCGTCAGGATCGTCCCGACGTGCGGCGTCCGGTACTTCGGGTGGACCTTCCCGAACCACGGGCCGAGGAGCCCGTCGCGCGACATCGCCATGAGGATGCGGGGCTGGCCGAGCTGGAAGACGAGGAGGACGGCCGTCATCGAGAAGACCGCGCCCGCCGCCAGGATCCCCGCCGCCCAGTCCTGCTTCACCCAGGCGAGCGCCGCCGCGAGCGGGTCGGCGACCCCCACGAGCTTCGTGTACGGGATCATCCCGCAGAGGACGAGCGCGGCCGCGGCGTAGAGGAGGGTGCAGACCGCCAGCGACCCGAGGATGCCCCGCGGCATGTCCCGCCCGGGGTCCTTGCACTCCTCGGCCGCCGTCGAGATCGCGTCGAAGCCGATGTAGGCGAAGAACATGAGGGATGCCCCCATCCAGACGCCGGAGAAACCCCCGGGGAAGAAGGGGGTCCAGTTCGCGGGCTTGACGAAGAAGGCGCCGACGGCGACGAAGAAGAGGAGCGTGGCGATCTTCAGGACGACGATGAAGTCGTTGACCCGGGCCGACTCCTTGATCCCGCGGACGAGGAGGATCGTGATGGCCGCGGTGATCGCCGCGGCGAGGAGGTTGAAGACGATCGGGACCCCGAAGAGCTCCGGGTGGTGGAGGTGCGCCTGGTACGCCACGACCTGCTCGGGAGACAGCGAGCCGACGCCCCCCTCGGCCGCCGCTCTCGCCGCGAACAGCGTGGAGCGGTAGTCGGTGGCGAGGAAGGCGGGGATCTCGAGGCCGAACCCGAGGAGGAGCTGGCGGAAGTAGGCGGCCCAGGAGATCGCCACGGCGATGTTCCCGACGGCGTACTCGAGGATGAGGTCCCACCCGATGATCCAGGCGACGAGCTCACCGAGCGTGGCGTAGCTGTACGTGTAGGCCGAGCCGGCGACGGGGACGAGGCTCGCGAACTCGGCGTAGCAGAGGCCGCAGAAGCCGCAGGCCAGGGCCGTCAGGAGGATCGAGACGACGATCCCGGGCCCCGCCGGAGGGAGCGTGCCGCCCCCCGACGCGGCCGTCCCGAGCGTCGCGAAGATCCCGGCGCCGATGATCGCCCCGATTCCGAGGGCGACGAGGTCCACGGCCGTCAGCTCGCGTTTCAGCCCTTTCCCCGTGTCGGCCCCTTCGGCGACGAGCTGGTCGATCGGCTTCGTTCGGAAGAGGTTCATGGACGGCTCCTCGGGAGGCGTTCGGATCGGTCTCAGGGGGCGACGCGGGGCAGGATCTCCTGGAGCGACCGGATGCTCTCGAACCCGTCGGGGGCCACCCCCGCCCGGTCGAGAAGGAGGGCGGGAAGGCCCGCGTTGAGGGCTCCCTCGTAATCCTCGGACGGGGAGTCGCCGACGTGCAGGACCTCGCCGGCGGCCATCCCCGCGACGGCGAGCGCGGCGTCGAAGATCTCGCGGGCCGGCTTCGAGGCGCCGACGAGCGCCGAGACCACGACGCCGTCGAAACGGCGGGTCAGGTCGAGCCGGTCGAGCAGGGCCGGAAGGGAGGAGTCCCAGTTGCTGACGACGACGAGCTTCAGCCCCATCTCCCGAAGCGCAGCGAGGACCTCGAGGACCTCCGGGTAGAGCCGCCAGCTCTCCTGCCGGTGGAAGTGGACGACCAGCTCCTCGAGGAGCTCCTCGGGAAGCTCTCCCCCGCCCACCCGGGTGAAGACCTCCTGGACGAAGCCGCGCCAGAACCCGCGCTCCCCGTCGTCCCCTCCCCACCGGGGCGCGCCCCGGGCTTGCCGGGCCGCCACGAGGCCCCACGTGGCGTGGAGCGCCGTGCGGACGTCCTCGTCCGCGGCCCGGACCCCGCGGCGCCGGAACGCCCCGGCGTAGACCGCTTCGACCGGCGGGTCCGGCAGGAGAAGCGTGTTCCCGGCGTCGAGGAAGACCGCCTTCGGCTTCTTCAGGGCATCACCTGCCCGCCGTCGATGACGATCGACTGGCCCGTGACGTTGCGGGCGTCGTCCCCGGCGAGCCACGCGACGAGGCCCGCCACCTCGTCCGGGACGAGGACCCGGCCGAGCGGGGCCATCTTCCCCGCCGCGGCGAACGCCTCCTCCTCGGTGAGGCCCATCGCCTTCCCGTAGCCCCGGATACCGTAGCGGCCCATCTCGGTGTCGACCCAGCCCGGGCAGACCGCGTTGACCGTCATCTTCCGCGGGGCGAGCTCGAGGGCGAGCGCCCGCGTCATGCCGACGACGGCGTGCTTGGCGCCGCAGTAGGCGGCCTGGCCCGGGACGCCGAAGCGCCCGGAGACGGACGAGAGGTTCACGATGCGCGCCCCGTCGGGGAGGAACGGCAGGGCCGCCCTCACGACCCGCCACGTCCCGGTTACGTTGACGTCGAAGATCCTCTCGAAGGCCTGGTCCGACCGCTCGTCCCCGTGGAGGGGCGTCGCGCCGGCCAGGCCGGCGTTGTTGACGACGACGTCGAGCCGGCGCTCGGGACGCGCGGCCCGCTCGACCCCGGTCGCCACCGACGCCGCGTCGGTCACGTCGAGGAGGACGGCGACCGCCGCACCGCCGGCGGCGACGATCTCGGCCACGAGCGAGGCGCCGCCCTCCTCCTTCCTCACGCCGCAGGCGACGAAGGCCCCCTCGGCCGCGAGGCGGCGGCAGATGGCCCGTCCGATGCCGCGGGAGGCCCCCGTCACGAGGACCTTCCTTCCGCTGAGGCGACCCGACGACTGGGGCATGCTCCCTCCTGCTGCGCACGGCATTCTAGCGGCCGGGCGACGGTAAGATCCCGGCCGATGAAGGTCCAGATACTCCTCTTCGCGTCCCTTCGGGACGAGCTCGGGGCGACGCTCGTCCTCGAGGCACCCGAGACCGCTCCGCTGGAGACGTCCGTGGCCTCGCTGCGCGAGGCGTTCCGGGCCGTCTCCCCGTCCGCGGCGCGCCTCGGAAACCGCGTCCTCGTCGCCGTGAACGAGCGCCACGCCGCCGACGCAGACCCGGTCCGGCCGGGGGACACGGTGGCGTTCCTGCCGCCGCTGGCGGGGGGCTGAGGGTGGAGCGCGTCACCCGTGCGCCCCTCGACCCGGCCGCCCTCCTCTCCGGTGTGCGGAGGGACGGAGACGGGGGCCTCACGCTCTTCGTCGGCGTCGTCCGCGACAACGCCGACGGCCGGACGGTCACGGAGATGGAGTACGAGGCCTACGAACCGATGGCCGAGAAGGAGATGGCGGGGATCGAGGCGGACCTCGCCGTCCGGTTCCCCGACGCGCGGCTCCTCATGAGGCACCGGATCGGGAGGCTCCGCGTCGGAGAGGTGGCCGTCGTGGTCGTGGCTTCGGCGCCCCACCGGGAAGAGGCCTTCGCCGCCTGCCGGGCCGGAATCGAGGAGATCAAGGCCCGCGTGCCCGTGTGGAAGCGGGAGTGGGGGCCCGACGGGAGCGTCTGGGTCGACCCCTGCGGAGCAGGTCCTAAACACGAAAGTTGTTGAAAAGTCAACCACTTCCTGATAAACAGGCGCAGCAGGGGATTTGCTCCCCGGGGAACGTCTGGAAGACCGGCGGCGATCCGGCCCTAGCCGGGCCGCCGGAGTACCACTCGGGAGGATGAGATGTTCGTGGCCCTGCGGCGGATACACGTCGCCGCCAGCGACTTTACGCGGTCCCGCCGTTTCTACGGCGAGACTCTCGGCCTGCCCGAGTGCGGGGGGTTCGAGAAGGACTGGGTCGAGTTCGGCCTCGGTCCGGTCCTCGTCAAGGTGACGCCGCTGCGCCCGGGGGAGGTGCCCGCCCGCAACCAGGTGGCCCTGATCCTCTCGACCGGCGACATCGAGGCCTGCCTGACCGCCTTGAAGGAGCGCGGCGTCACCGTGACCCGGGGTCCCCTGGAAGAGTTCACCGGCCGCTCGGCCGAGATACTGGACCCCGACGGCTACCGGATCGTCGTCTTCCAGGCCTCCGAGCTGCACCCCGACGAGGAGTACGTCCCGATGTCGGAGGTGGACGAGAAGGTCAAGGAGAAGATCGCGGCCTGGCGCGCCAAGGAGAAGGCCAAGGCCCCCCCGGCGAAGGTCCCTCCCGCCAGGCCCCTCCCCGCAAGGAAGCCCGCCGCCACGAAGAAGCCCGCGCCGAAGAAGGCCGTCGCGAAGAAGCCCGCGCCGAAGAAGGCCGCCGCGAAGAAGGCGCCCGCGAAGAAGGCAGCGAAGCCGGCCCCGAAGAAACCGAGGAAGTAGGCCTCCGGCCGACCCGCCCTCCCGATCCGAGCGCCCCGCACCCGCGGGGCGCTGGTATTCTGGCCGGTCATGAGCACCGCCCTCATCGACTACTGCCGAACCGAGATCGAGGCCCTGAAGGAAGCCCGCACCTTCAAGAAGGAGCGCGTCCTCGAGGGGCCCACCGGGGCCCGCGTCCGCGTCGACGGCCGCGAGGTCCTGATGCTCACCTCCAACAACTACCTCGGGTTCGCGAACCACCCGCGAATCGTCGAGGCCGCCAGGAAGGCGCTCGAGCGCTGGGGAAACGGCCTCGGCTCCGTCCGCTTCATCTGCGGCACGCAGGAGCTCCACAAGGAGCTGGAGAGGACGATCTCCGCCTTCTTCGGCACCGAGGACACGATCCTGTACATGTCCTGCTGGAACGCGAACGAAGGGCTCTTCCAGCCGCTCCTGGGCGAGGAGGACGCCATCCTGACGGACGGCCTCAACCACGCCTCCATCATCGACGGCATCCGCCTCTGCAAGGCGAAGCGCTACGTCCTCCCTCACGGCGACCTCGCGGCCTCCGAGAAGGCGCTCGTCGACTCGCAGGCCCAGCGCCGCCGCCTCTACATGACCGACGGCGTCTTCTCGATGGAGGGCGAGGTCGGGCCGATCCCCGAGCTCGTCGAGCTCTGCGCGAGGTACGACACCCTCCTCGTCGTCGACGACTCGCACGCCACCGGCGTCATCGGCGCCACGGGCCGCGGCTCGGCGGAGGAGACCGGCGTCCACGGGAAGGTCGCCGTCTACACCTCGACGCTCGGCAAGGCGATGGGCTCGGCCGCCGGCGGCTTCACGACCGGCCCGGCGCCCCTCGTCGAGCTCCTCCGGCAGCGCTCGAGAACGACCCTCTTCTCGAACGCCCTCCCGCCGGCCGTCACCGCCTCATCGCTCGAGGCGTTCCGGATGCTCCTGGAGGACCCCTCTCCCGTGAAGCGTCTCCGGGCGAACGCGGCGCACTTCCGGACGAAGATGACCGGGGCGGGCTTCAACATCCCGACGGGCGTCCACCCGATCGTCCCCGTCATCGTCGGCGACACGGCGAAGGCGCTCGCCATGTCGGCAGCCCTCTTCGACAGGGGCGTCTACGTTTCCGGATTCGGCTACCCGGTCGTCCCGCAGGGGCACGCGCGCCTGCGCTGCCAGATCTCGGCCGTCCACTCCACGGCGGACCTCGACGAGGCGGTCGAGGCGTTCGTCGCCGTGGGGAAGGAGTTCGGCGTCGTCTGAAGCGATTGCGGGGGGACCACGGCCCTCCGGGCCCGCGTCCGGTCCCCCCGCTTCCCACCCCGGGCCGCTCGGGCCGGCGGCTCAACCGGCCAGGCCGGGGACCGTCGCGAAAGGCTCCTCCCCCGGCGCGCGCCGGGCCTCGTAAGCCTTCCTTGCGAGGAGCCAGGCGGCCCCGAGGCTCGCTGCGGCGACCAGGAACCCGGCCTCGCCGACCCAGATCGACGTCCCCTTCGTCGAGGTGTCGAACGCCCCCTGGATCACCGCGTTCCAGACGGCGTGGAGGACCACCGCGGGCCAGACGCTCCCTGTCGAAAGGCGCATCCAGGCGATGACGAAGCCGACCCCGACGACCGTCAGGAGGAACCCCACCGCCGAGAGGCCACGGTTCGAGCCGGCGGCGTACTGCCCCGCGACGACGAGGGGCAGGTGCCAGGCCGCCCAGACGAGGCTGCTGACGAGGACCGGCCGCGGGACCTCCGCCTCGATGAGGCGCGTCAGGAGGTAGCCGCGCCAGCCGATCTCCTCCCCCGCGGCCGACAGGAGCGACAGGAGCGAGACGAGCGTCGCCGAGGCCGCCAGGAGGACGGCGAACCGGAGGGGGCGGGCGAGCATGTGGAGCCCCGCCTCGGCGAGGATGGGGACCTCGAAGACCGCGAGCCCCGTGCCCCACGCCGCCCCGTACGCGAGGCCGCCGAGGAGGACCGGAAGGGCCCACGCGAGGCCGAGGACCCTCCACCCCGCCGCCCCGCCGATCCGGAACGACACGTCCCGGAAACCCTCGCGAAAGACGAGCCGCGCCACGATCGAGGCGATCCCCGGCGTCCACATGAGGGCGTAGACGAGCCACGGGCTCTCGCCGATGGGCTGGCCGGACCTCAGCAGCAGCCCCTGGAAGACCCCGCTCCCGAGCGCGACGAGCGCGAAGAAGACGAGGAGCCCCTTGCGGGCCTCGTCGGCGCGGGAAAGACCGGGCTCTGCGGGGGTCGGTTCTCCTTCGGAGGCAGGCGGGACGGGCTCGCTCTCGTTCACCCGCCGAGTTTCCCACGCCCCGCCGCATCCTCCCGGTGCCAGGCGTGAAGTCGTGTATTGTTTTCGACAATACACGACTTCACGCCTGGCACGATTCCGGGGAGGCACGATTCCGGGGAAGGCCGATTCCGGGGGCCCGGTTCCGGGGCCCGCCCCCCTCCCCCGCTTACACGAAGGCCGCGGCTCTCGCCGCGGCCTTCGTCCGGAACGTGGGGATCCCCGGGGCTACATGACCGCCGTCGGCGGGGCCGGCTCGTCGGCCGCGCCCGCCTTGCCGATCGGGACGTAGATCAGGTACGCCGCCAGGAGGGCGACGACCGGGATCGCGAGCCACGGGGCGACGGGGGCGAAGGCCGCGATGTGCGGGAACGTGTTGTCGGAGCGGAACGCGACGACGCCCGCGACGAAGAGGCCGACGAGCGCCTCGCCGGCGATCAGGCCCGAGGCGGCGAGGACTCCCGCGTTCTCGACGCGCGCCTTCTGGGCGACGTTGAAGTCGCGCTTGCCGGCGAGCTTGTCGACGAAGCCCCGGACGAGACCGCCGAGGAAGATGGCGAACGTCGTCTCGAGCGGGAGGTACATGCCGACCGAGAAGAGCATCGGGCTCTTGACCCTGACGAGGATGAGCGAGATGCCCATCGCGATTCCGACGAGGACGAGCGGCCAGGCCATCTCGCCGCCGACGATCCCCTGCGAGAGGGCGGCCATCAGGCCGGCCTGCGGGGCCGGGAGGTTCTTGCCGCCGAAGCCGCCGACGCCCGGGTTCGACGCGAGGTCCGACGTGTGGAGGAGGTAGAGCGGGAAGAAGAGGACGCATCCGGCGACGACGACGCCGATGACGTCGCCCACCTGCATCTTCCAGGGAGTGCCGCCGAGGATGTGCCCGACCTTCAGGTCCTGCAGCATCTCGCCCGCGACGGCCGAGGAGACGCAGACGACGGCCGCGACCGCGAGGACCGCCGCGACCCCCTCGGCCCCCTTGACGCCGATGATGACCATCGTCAGGGCGGCGATGATCGTCGTGGCGAGCGTGAGGCCGGAGATCGGGTTGTTCGAGGAGCCGATCATGCCGACGAGGTTCCCCGAGACGGCCGCGAAGAAGAAACCGGTGACGAGCATGACGACGGCCGCCAGGACCGCCCCGCCGACGACGCCGGTGAAGTAGTAGTAGAGGCCGATCATCAGGACGAAGACGGCCGCGATCCCCATCAGGACGACCTTGAAGGAGAGGTCCTTCTCGGTCCGCTCGGTCGCGTCGGTCGCCGAGGCCGACTTCTTCACGTCGGCCACGCCGCGCTTGATGCCCGCGATGAGGTTCTTCCGCATCTTCCAGAGGGTGAAGCAGGCGCCGACGAGCATGCCGCCGACCGCGATCGGCCGGACGATGTAGCGGTAGAGGTGGCCCGCGAGGCCGGCCCAGTTCTCCACGCCGTTGGCGTCGGTGTAGTCGCCGATGTGGTGGGGCCCGAGGAAGAAGACGAGGAGCGGGACGAAGAGGCCCCAGGCGAGGAGGCCGCCCGCGAAGTTCAGCGCGCCCAGCTCGGGCCCGATGATGTAGCCGACGCCCATGTAGGCGGGCGTCGCGGCCGGGGCGGAGATCGTCGTGATGCCGCCCGCCGAGATGGAGTGCGAGTCTTTCGTGAGGCCGAGCCGAACGAACGACTCCTTGAGCTTGCCGACCGCGAGGTGGAAGTCGTTCGAGGCGCGAAAGACGCCCAGGTCACCGAGGATCTTGATGAGGGCCCCGACGCCCATCGCCCGGAAGAGCTGGACGGCGGCGTCGGCCCCGCGCTGACCCGCCTTGTGGATCTCTCCGGCCGCGACCGACTCGGGGAAGGGCAGCCCCTTGTCCTCCACCATGACCCGCCTGAGGACCGTGACGAGGAGAATGCCGAGGAGGCCGCCCAGGATCATGAGGGCGGTGGCGACCCCGTACTCCTTGAGGTCGAATCCCTCGAACTTCCACATCCCGAGGATGACGAAGGCCGGGATCGTGAAGATCGCCCCGGCGGCGACCGACTCGCCGATGGAGCCGACCGTTCGGGCGAAGTTCTCCTCGAGGATCGACCCCTTGAAGATCCTCAGGACGGCCATGCCGATGACGGCGGCCGGGTAGGTCGCGGCGATCGTCATCCCGGCCTTGAGGCCGAGGTAGGCGTTCGCCGCTCCGAGAATGACGCTCATCAGGAGCCCGAGGACGAGCGCGCGCCCGGTGAACTCCAGCATCGTGGAGCTCGCCGGCACGTACGGCTGAAACGGTTTCTCACTCATTACCGGAAGATCCTCCCTCGCGATCTGATCTCTACGTGAACGGACTCGAGCCGTGGGCGCATCAAACGCGGATTCTACACGCGAGGACGCGGGGCCCGGCGCACGAAGAACCGGCTTTCCCAGCGGTCCGGGGCCGCCTCCCGCCGGCGCGGCGCGGCGGTCCCCGCGGTCGGGCCCGAGGCGCCCCGGTCCCGCGCGAACGCCCGCGCGCTCAGGGCACGATCGCGAAGTGGAAGTGCGCCTCCAGGGTCTTGTGCTCGTAGGCCTTCGGGAGCGGCGGGAACGGCGAGGCCGCCTCCACTGCCGCCACGGCCGCCTTGTCCCAGGCCTTCACCCCCGACTCCATCGAGAGGAAGGCGTTCTGGACCCGCCCGTCGCGGCTGATCACGGCCTGGACGACGCACTTCTTGCCCACCGCGGGGGAGGCCGACGGCGCCGTCCACGTCCCCGCGACCTTCTGGAAGACCGCCTTCTGGTAGGCGGCGTCCTTCAGCGTCGACTGGAAGTAGACGTTCAGGGAGGGGCGTCCCGCCGCGAGGGCGGCGCCCGAGAGGAGGGCGAGGACGGCCGCGACGACGGCCACGGTTCGCTTCATGGCCCCCGAGGATAGCCCCGCGCTAACCTCTGCGGATGCGCCCGGCCTGCCGCACCGCCCGTCCCGCGCTTTCCGCCCTGCTCGCCTTCCTCGGTCTCGTCGCTCCGGCGGCGCTCGGCGCGGCCGAACGGCCGAAGGTGCCGATCCCGCCCGATCACTGGACCCCGGGCGAGCTGAACGCCTTCCGCGCGACGCCGTCCTACGACGACACGCTCGCCTTCCTTCGGCGCCTCGAGAAGACCTCCCCGTACCTCTCCCTCTCCTTCTTCGGGACGTCGGCCGAGGGGCGCCCGATGCCCCTCCTCGTCGCCTCTAAGGAGAAGGCCTTCACGCCGGAAGCGGCCGCGAAGACGGGCAGGCCGGTCGTCCTCGTCCTCAACGCCATCCACCCGGGCGAGCCCGACGGCAAGGACGCCTGCCTGATCCTGCTGCGCGACATGGCGCTCGGGAACCGCCCGGACCTCCTCGACGCGCTCACGCTCCTCGTCGTCCCGATCTACAACGTCGACGGACACGAGCGCGTCTCGAAGTGGAACCGCCCGAACCAGAACGGCCCGGTCGAAGGGACGGGCTTCCGGCCGACGACGCAGGGGCTCGACCTGAACCGCGACTTCCTGAAGGCCGACGCCCCCGAGACCCGCGCCCTCCTCTCGCTCGTCTCCGCGTGGGACCCCGACCTCTTCGTCGACGACCACGTCACCGACGGCGCCGACGCCCAGCCGACGGTGACCGTCTCGTACGGCGCCGAGCCCGCGACGCCCGAGCCGCTCCGGGCCTGGCTCGAGAGCGTGATGCGCCCCGCCCTCGCCGAGGTGGAGGAGCAGGGCTGGAAGACCTCCCCCTACATCGAGTGGGTCGACCCTCTCGACCCGGCGAAGGGGATCGACCTCGGCCCGACCGAGCCCCGCTACGGCACCGGCTACATGCCGCTCCGCGGCATCCCGACGGTCCTCGTCGAGATGCACGCGCTCAAGCCCTTCGGCGAGCGGGTCCGCGCGAACGCCGCGTTCCTCTCCGCGCTCCTCTCTCGCGTCGGGGCGGATCCGGAGCCGCTGAAGCGAGCCCGCGCCGCCGCGCGCGAGGCCGCCCGGAAGGCCCCCGTCGGCTCCCCCTTCGTCCTCGCCGGCGTCACCGACACCTCGCGCCCCGAGCCCATCGACTTCCCCGGCTACGCCTGGTCGGAGGTCGTCTCCCCCGTCACGGGCCGCCGCCGCCTCGTCTGGGACTCTTCGAAGCCCGTGAGCCTCCCGATGCCCGTCTACCGCCGCGCGAAGCCGACGGTCACGGCGCCCCGCCCCGCGGCCTACCTCGTCCCGGCCGGCTGGCCCCGCATCGAAGAGAAGCTCGCGGCCCACGGCCTGCGCTTCACGAAGGTCGACGCGCCGCGGACGCTCTCCGTCGGGACCTTCCGGGCGAGCGAGGCGGCCTTCGAGACCTCGTCGTACCAGGGGCGCGTCCGCGTCCGCGCGAAGATCGCGCGCGCCACCGAGACGCGCACGGTGCCGGCCGGCTCCCTCTACGTCCCGCTCGACGACGCGCTCGCCCCGGTCGCGATGCACCTCCTCGAGCCGGAGGGACCCGACTCGCTCTTCGCGTGGGGGGAGCTTTCCGCGGCCCTCGAGACGAAGGAGTACATCGACGCCCGCGTCCTCGACCCGCTCGCGGAGAAGATGCTCGCGGCCGACCCGAGGCTCGCGGCCGAGTGGAAGGCGAAGCTCGCGGACCCGAAGTTCGCGGCCGACGCCCGGGCCCGCTACCGCTTCCTCTACTCGCGCACGCCCTACTGGGACGAGTCCGTCGGGCTCCTCCCCGTCTTCCGCCTGGAGGCGCCGCTCGAGGACCTCGCACCGCCTGCCGCCGCCCCGGTCGCCGACGCGGTCCCGGACGCACGCGAATAGGCATGGACCTCGACGCCACGACCACCCTCCGCCTGGGAGCGCTGATGGCGGTCCTCGCGCTCGTGAACGCCGGCCTCATGGCGTGGCTGTGGAGATTCCCGATGGTCCCCGACCCCACGGGACGCGACCCCCACGGGGTCTCCACGGCGCCCCGGGGGGGAACGAACCTCCACCGCGCCTTCGGGTACGTGTTCCTCCTCGTCTACGTCGCGCTGCTCACCGAGATGGCGCCTCGGGCCTGGGAGTACCGGGAGGCTTCGGCGACGGGCATCGCGCACGGAGTCCTCGGCGTCCTCGCCGGCCTGCTTCTCCTCTCGAAGATCGCCGTCCTCCGCCGCTTCCGCCGCTTCGGGAACCGCCTGCCGCTCCTCGGCGGCGCCCTGGCGGCCTCGACCGTGGTCCTCTTCGCCCTCGCCGCCGTGCCCGCGTGGACCCTCCTCAGGCCCGCCTCCCCGCTCTCCCCGGAGCTCTCACGGGGTCGCGACGCCGTCGCGCGCCGGTGCCTCCAGTGCCACGGTGCGTCGACGATCGCCGCCGAGCGCGAGGACCCGCGCAAGTGGGACCGGATCACCCGCGAGATGCAGGACCTCTCGCGGCGGACGCCGGGAAAGGCGCCGATCCCGGAGGACGAGAGGGTCCTCGCCACGACGTACCTGTCGACGTTCCTCTCCGACCCGGACGACCGGGAGGACGACGACCGTCGGGGAAGGCGGGGGCGCGGCCGGGATCGGGGTCCGGACGACCCGCCCGAGGAAGGCCCCGCCCCGGCTCCGCGCGAGCGCCGACGGAACTGACCCCTCAGACCGTTCCCGCGTCAGGCGTCTCCCCTCGCGATCCACTTCCTCACGGCCGGCGCCTCGTACGCCTCGAAGCGCCGGAGCAGCTCGGCCGGGTCGTCGCTCACGACCAGCATCGAGCGGTGCGGCTCCTTCACGAACCGCTCCGCGACCGCGTGGTCGAGGAACGCGATGAGCCCGTCGAAGTAGCCCGCCACGTTCAGCAGGCCGCACGGCTTACCGTGGAGGCCCAGCTGGGCCCAGGTCCACGCCTCGAAGACCTCCTCCAGCGTCCCGATGCCGCCCGGCAGCGCCACGAACCCGTCGGCGAGCTCGGCCATCAGCGTCTTGCGCTCGTGCATCGACCCCGTGACCCGCAGCTGGGAGAGGCGGGAGTGCGCGACCTCTCTCCTCACGAGGGCCTCCGGGATCACCCCCGTCACGTGGCCGCCGAGCTCGATCACCGTGTCGGCCAGGACCCCCATGATCCCGACGCTCGCCCCGCCGTAGACGAGCCCGAGGCCCCGCTCGACGAGGGCCGCGCCGAGCGCCCGGGCCGCCTCGGAGTAGGCCGGCGACCGGCCCGGGTTCGACCCGCAGTAGACGCAGACGGATTTCATCGCAGGCCGAAGTGGCGCGGCCTACACGTGCTGGTCGACGAGGATCGGGTTCCCGTCGGGGTCCACGGCGACGAAACTGGCCGGCCCCGTCGTGCTCTCGTCCGCCTCCTGCTGGAGCACCACCCCGCGCGCCTTCAGCTGGCGCTGCAGCTCGCGGACGTCCACGAAGGAGTCGAGCGTGCGGGCGCTGGCGTCCCAGCCGGGGTTGAACGTGAGGATGTTCCTCTCGAACATCCCCTGGAACAGGCCGATCACGTGGTCGCCGTTCTTCAGGATCAGCCAGTTCTGCGCGGCGTCTCCCCCGAAGACCTCGAACCCGAACTTCTCGTAGAAGGCCCGCGAGGCCTCGAGGTCCTTAACGGCCAGGCTGATCGAAAACGCTCCGAGCTGCATGGGTTTCTCCTTTCCTTCAAGGGAGCGGATGTCGGAGGGACGGCCGGGCCGGCTCCGCCGGGACCGTCGCGGCGACGGGAACGGGCGGGTACATCGCGGGCGGCCGGTCGAGGTCGACTCGCGCCACGTCGCTCCAGGGCACGTAATCGGGCCGCTCGCGGCCGTCGACGAAGACGAGCAGGCCAGCGTTTCGCTCGCCGAGGTCCCCGGCGGGCTCCAGCCTCAGCTCCTCGCCGCCGTGGAGCGTGACCCGGGCGCCCCCTCCGCCCTCCCCCCCGGGACCGGCTCGCTCGATCGAGGCGACGAGGCCGAAGGGGAGGTTGTAGTCGACGCCGCCGGAGGGGGCGTCGAGCGTGTCGGTGACCTCGCTCTCGTCGAGGTCGTAGACGAGCCGGCCGGCGAGGCGGCGGCCGTCGCGCGTGGTGACGCGGCCCGTGAGCGGGCCCCCGGGCGGGAAATCGTCCCGGGCGGGGCCGCTGCCGCCGGGGCTGAAGTCGACGCGCTCGAAGGCGTCCCAGGAGACGAGCACCCGGCCGTAGCGTCGGTCGTCGACGTAGACCCCGCGGTGACCGCGGCCGGTGTCGCGCGTGCCGGTGAGGACGACCTCGCGGCCGTCGAGCCGCGTCACGACGGCGCCGTCGCCCGGGCGGCGCGCGATCGCGCGGATCGCGTCGAAGGGCAGGGCGAGCGCGCCCTCGACGGTGCGGCCGGCGAGTTCGTCGGTCCCCACGCACTTCTCCCGGTCCCACTGGACGAACCCGGTGAAGTCGCCCTGCCGCGTGCGCACCGTGCCGTGCAGGCGGGAGGGGACCCCGTGGAGGCGCCCGGTGGGGAGGAGCTCGACGGAGCGGATCTGCAGGCTGTCGAGGTCCACCACGCCCCCCGCGCCGTCCCACACGCGCAGTCCGTCGTCGAAGTCGCTCGCCTCGAGGCGGTCGAGGTCGGCCACGCTCCCGCTCCTGAGGGTCACGCGGACCCGGCCGCCCTGCGCGTCGACGCGCGCGACGTCGCCGAACCGCGCCATGAAGAGCCGGCCGAGGTCGACCTCGCGCTCCCGGGTGCCGAGCTCGAGCCCGAAGATCCCGACCGGGCGGCGTTCCCTCGGTAGCCGGTCGGGAGGCACGAGGGCCGCCCAGGGGTTCCCGTCCTTCCTGCCGTTGAAGGTGTCGCCCCAGAACGCCTCCTCTCCGCCTCCCCAGCGCAGCCGCCCCTCGTGGGTGGCGCCGCCGAGCGTCGTGACGCGGCCGTAGAGAAAGCCCCGGGCCTCCTCCTCGGTCGCCTGCGCCCCGACTGGCGGCTGGCCCGCAGGCGCTGCCTCCGCGGGCGTCGCGGCCTGCGGCTCGAGCAGGCCGCGGCCGAACGCCAGCCCGAGGAGGACGAGCGCGAGGGCGAGCACCCCTCCGGCGACCTGGCCCTTCGTCATGGCCGGCCCCCGGCGGAAACCCTGTCCGGAAACCCGGGGCCGCAAGGCGGCCGACGGCGCCGCGCCTCCGCGCGCCCGGCGCGGCACGATCGCCGCGAGCCGGGGCCCGACGTCAGGACCGCTTCCCCGCGGCGGCGAGCATCGCGCCCATCCGCTCGTGGACCAGCGTAATGGCCCTGAGGGGCCGGACCATCACCTTGAGCTCGACGATCTGCCCGGCCGTGTTCCACTTGATGATGTCGACCCCGTTGACCAGCGTCCCGTCGATCTCCGTCTCGAACTCGAGCATCGCGTCCGACGGACCGACGATCTCCCGAACGTAGCGGAAACCCGGGTTGAGGAAGACCGCGAAGGCCGCGCCGAGGTAGGCCTTCACCAGTGCCCTGCCACGCTGGGGGGTGTGGACGACGGGCGAGACGAAGACCGCGTCCTCGGCAAGGAGCTCGTCCAGACCGGCGGGCTCCCCGGCCCGCACGAGCGCGTGCCACTTCTCCACGAGGGCTCGAGACATCGCTCGCGAGCTTACCGCGTTGAAGGGGCGCGCCGCCCCGCCCTAGTCGGCGGGCGTGCCGGCGGGGACCTCGGCGAGGAACGGTCGTCCGAAGCGGGCGAGGCGGGGGCCCTCCCACCACCGCGGGTGCCAGCTCCACAGGACGCCGACGGCCCGCCCCAGGAGGTCGCTGACGGGACGGGTTCCGAAATACCGCCCGTCCCGGCTCTCGTCGCGGTTGTCTCCCATGACGAGCACCTCGCCTTCCGGGACGACGACCGGACCCCAGGAACGGGCGGCACACGGCCGCCCCGGCACAACGCGCACGGGATGGGGCCTGCCGGCCAGCCGCTCCGTCCCGAGGAGAACCTCCCGCCCCGTCGGGTCCTCCAGGGCCGGAAGGAAGTCCAGGGGCTGGACTCGTCCGTTCAGGATCAGGCGTTCTTCCCGGACCTCGACGGTGTCGCCGGGGAGGCCGATGACCCTCTTCACGAACGGGACGGTCTCGCCGTCCGGGTTCCTGAGGACCACGACGTCCCCTCGCTCCGGCATCCCCGTGGAGAAGAGACGTACGTCCGAGAACGGCACGCGGAACTGGTAGGCCGCCTTCACCACGAAGACGCGGTCGCCTTCGAGAATCGTCGGCTTCATCGAGCCCGTGGGCACGACGTACCAGTCCGCCAGCACGGAGCGGCCGGTCAGGATGAGACCGGCGACGAGAAGAAGCTGACGGAGGTCCCTGAGGAAAGCCTGGCGCTTCGAAAGCGGCATCATGTCCTCCCTCCCAGCAGGTTGCGTGCCCGGACAGCCTGGCGCACCGCGGCCCCGTCGCCGTTGGCCGGGTCCCCGGCGTCACGTCCGGGCGGCGAAGCCCCGACCGGCCGTTCAGCGCGCCGCCGGGCCGGCCGCCCCCCCGTTCGCGGGCGGTTCCGCCGTGGCTCCGGGCAGGGACATCACCCACCGCGCAACCCACGCCGACAGACCGAGCCCTTGCACCAGGCCCTCGCCCATGGCCTTCACGACCACGTTCGGCGCCGTGAACTCGGGCCGGAGAATCAGCCAACCCTCGAACGTTCCTGAGCCGGCGGCCGTGCGGGCCCACTGCCCGAGTACGACGTACAAGGCCGCGATCGCTGCAAGGCGCTTCGCACAGCTCCAGCGCGTGATGGTCTCGAGGAACGGATACAGGACCAGCGCGATCAGCACACCCCGAGGAACTGGAACGGCAGCATCCACCGCGTCACGTGGACCCACAGCGCCGGCTCCGCCGGCGTGCGCATCACCTGCGCGGCCCGTCCGGCCGAACCCTCGAAGGACTCCCGCGTCAGCAGCGCGTAGGCCAGTGCCCCCACGGCGATGTACGTGACGACGTGAACGACCGTGACCCTTCCCACGAACCCGACGAACCTCTTCATTCCTCGATCCCCCTGCGGTCCCGGTCGGCTCGAGCGTTGGCGTCGGCGGCGAGCGAAGCGGGACTCGCCGCAGGCGGAGCCGGCAGGTCTGGCGCCGGTTCGTCGGGCGCGTCTTCTGCGACGACGCGGGTGGTCTGCCCGAGGATCGCTTCCGCTTCCGCCACAGCCTCCTCGGGAACGAGGACCTGAACGCCACCCACCGCGATCGCCTCGGTCCAGACGGTGCTCACGAAATGCCCGTTCTGCGTCAGCACGTCGATGCCGGCCGCTTCGAGCGTGGCGCAGGTGAGCTGCGCCTCGAAGGGATCGAAATAGTGGCGAATCGTGACGAATCGCGGCGGCTCCTTCACGGGCGTCTCGCAAGAGGAGGCGGTCGGAGCGGTCCGCGTTCCCGACGCCCGAATCCCGCCTCGCCGCAAGGGAGCGTCGGCGTCCGTGGATCGTCAGCCACCATTGCAGGGATACCTCAGCGTCAGGCGGAGCATGTCCCTGAGCCGTATCCCGTCCTCGAGGATCGGTTCAGGGTAGTTCTCGACGAAGAAGTCATGGTCGATGCTCGTGACCCGGAAGCCCTGCCGCTGGTAGAAGGCGAGCTGATACCCGAACGTGCCGGTCCCCACCTCCAGCTGCCGTGCGCCGGCACAGCGAAAGAGCTCGATGACCCATCTCAACAGCGCCGTGCCGTATCCGGACTTCTGGTAGGCCGGGAGGACGGCGATGCTCATCACCTCGTGCGCACCCGTGCCTCGTGCCTGGACCACACATGCGCCCACTACCACCGCGCCGCGAGAGGCCACGAAGCATCTCGATCCCGAAAGGGAGGAGCGCACCCTGGCTTCCGACGGATCGGCAAGCAGCAGCAACTCCATCGGCGCCTCTGCTACGGGAACTTCGACGATTCGTAACGACAGGCTCTCCCCGTCGTCTGAACGTGAGCGTCGGCGGCGAGCGAAGCGAGTCGGCGGGGGGGCGGAGTCAGCCTGCGGGCCGTTCACGGGCGACAATCGTTCGAGTACGAGGTGATCGAGGGACTCACGGTGCCGACCTCGAACTCTGAATCCTCACTCAGCGGCTTCGGAACGGGAACGGAGAACTCGAAGGGGCTGCCATGAGTGGGGGCGAGGCTTGCGGAACGCGGCGAGCCTTCGGCAGACCCGACGAACTTGTTGTTCTTGTCGAATACGACGACACGCATGGTGACTGAACAGGCTGCCTGACCGCCGGTATTCGTGAGCCAGCCGCTGATGGAAACTGCGTCGGCCGTCCTTGAATGGACGAGATGCTGGAAGACGAGGCGCGCACCGGGCGGCAGGGCCGTATTGAGTGGCCGGTTGCGCGCAACGGCCGAGAGGCTTGGAGTGGGCACCGGGGTCGGTCGCGGCGGCCTCGGGGTCGCCGTGGGCGTCGCGGTCGGTGTCGGCGTGAAGGTCGGGATGGGCGGGCGCGGCCCCGTCACGACGGGCGGCGACGCAGGCAGCGCGTGGGGGCCGGCAGCGAGGAGTACGGCGAGGAAGAGCATCGTCACGACGAGTGTATCTTTCGCTCAGCCTCACCGTGGCTTCCGCGGCGGGCGAAGCGACGCCCGCTGCGCACCGGGATCGGCCGCGTCGACGGCCGGTGGATCGGAAGGCGAAGGCGCAGAGGCCGGAAAGCTCGTCGTGGAAGCCCCAGCCGATGCCGTCGGAGGCCGCCCCGTGCTTTCGCCCCTCGGCTGAAAGCGCCGCCGAAGGGCGGACGAGACGAGAAGCGCGAGGCCCCTCCGGAGAACGGCCGCACCGGCCCTGCCGGATCGAGCCGCGATTCACCCGCGAACCTCGGGTATGGAGGCACACAGCTCGGGTAGCGCGGCGCGGAGCTCTTCCTCGGATGCCCTCCGGAGGAACGCGGGACACGCAGCTCGGCGGGGGGAGGTCTTCGGCTTCACGCCGGGCGGCTGCAGGTTCGGTTGGGCGGCCTTCACCGGGGTGCGGCGAGGCCGGGCTGGAGGCGAACGAGCTCTTCGTCGGCAAGAAGCAGGACCCGGCGGACGAGAGGGCTGGGCGCCTGGACCTTTCGCAGCTGGAGGACGAGGCTGGTGTGCGCGCCCCCGCCGGTGAGGGGGACCACGGAGCCGTCGGTAGCGGCCTCATAGCGGTCGCCGACGCGCTTCAGGAACCAGAGGCTGCGGAGTCCGAGGTGCTGCTGATGCTCGAGGCGGGGGCAGACGACGCCGACGGAGTTTGACCAGTGCACCGAGACGTTCGAGCCGGTGCTGTCCGGAACCGTGAGAGTGGATTCGATGCGGAGCGTGCCGTTCGCCACCACGGTGTCGCCGCGGAGGGTGAAGCAGGCCTCCGTGAGCGTTCCCACCAGGACGAGATCGGAATGGTCGATGAGACTCTCCGGAGGCGTGACGACCCAGCTGGCAGAGGCGTCTACAGATAGAAGGAGGAGGGCGCAGAGGGCGCGCCAGGGCCTGTTCATGAGCAGAAGCTCCTTCAGGCGCTCGACGTCCGGGATCTGTCGCGAGCGCAGCGGTTCCGCTGCACGCCGGGCTCGGGCCGTTCTCGGCGTTGCGGGACCCCGGCGTGAGGTGCGTTGTGGAGTGCCTATCTGTTGTAGGGAGGTTTCGGTGGCGCGGATCGTGGGGGCGGGACGTCACGCCGGATGCTCGTGGACGTCGCCCCGGTAACCGGCGAGCCCGGTGGGGAGAGGGCGGCCCAGTGCGTGACCGTGCCTGTAAGGGTGGGCTGCACCTGCCAAACGCCGGCACGGTAGTACCCGATGGCGAACTGACGCTGGGATGCCACGTAGACGACGACGAGCTGCTCGAACGGAGGGAACACGGGCACGGACAGCTTGGGATGAACGGTGGCGTTCCATTCCATAGGTGGAGTCCTTTCGACTGAGAGGGGCGGGTGTGGCGGCAAGTCCGGGCATGACGCGAAAGCGCCCGGGATACGGGCGCTGGCCTCGCCCCCTCGCCGAGCGAGCTTTTCGAGGGCTACACGCCCGTGCTGAGGAGAGCGGTCGCGCATTCGCATCGCTCCGGGCCGCTTCGGCTCTACGGCACCGGGCTTCTTCTGCCCGGGGAGCGGAAGAGTGTGGAGCCGATGGCCGCGCGGCTGGCGCCTGGCGGCGTGCGCCCGGTCCATCAAGGCAGGCACCACCTGGTGGCGGATTCGCCCTGGAGCGCCCGGAGGCTCCTGGCGGCGATCCGGCACTACGCCCCGCATGTTCCAGGCGGACGGCGGTGTGCCGGCGTGGATCGGGGACGACATGGGCGTTCCGAGGAAGGGCCGCCGATCGGTGGGAGCCACGCGTCGGCACTGCGGTGTCCTTCGACAGCACGAGGACTGGCAGCTCGCCCTCCGCCTCTCCGTGGCCAACGAGCGCCTCGTCCTGCCGATCGCCTCCGAGATCCATCTGCCGGAGTTCTCGGCGATCGCTCGGAAGCGGCGAACGAAGGCGGGTGTCCCCGACGACGTCCCCTTCCGTACGAAGCTCGAGATCGCCACGGCCCGGCTTCGAGCCGCAGTCGAGGACGAGGTTCCCCGCGGGGTTCTCCTGGCCGAGGCCGGATACGGCAGCAGCACGCCCTTCCGTGACGACGTCACGGCGATCGGCTTCGGATACGTCGTCGGAATCAAGGCTGCGGCGGCCGCCTGGCCTCTCCGGGCGAGGGACCTGTGCCTGCCCCTGTCGCTTCCGCCAACGGGCGCCCCCCCAGGCTTCTCTCTCGAGACGCGGCCCATCAGCCGATCTCCGTCGGGGCGTTCGCGCAGAGAATCGGGCCCGCGCGTTCTCGATCCGTGACCTCTCGCCAGGTAACGAGAGCCCTCTCACGTCGCATCTCCATGCTGTCCGCGTCCGACCCGCTCCTCGCGACGACTGCCGCGCGGTGGCCCGCCCCGAGGAACGGCCTCTGATCGAGTGGCCCTCGGGCCAGAAGGAGCCCGCGGAGTCCTTCCTCTCGACCCCGCCGCCGGGCACGCCGCTCGCCACGCTCGTCCGGACGGCGAAGCTGCGGTGGCGCATCGAGCGCGACGACGAGGGACGGGACGACGGGATCGGGCCGGACCACGACGAAGGCTGCGGATCGCGGGGCTTCTACCATCACGCCACGCTCTGCATGGCCATCTTCGGTCTCGTCGCCGTGGGACGGGGCCTCTCTTCCCCCTCAGGCGTCTCGCTCCTCGGACTCCCGTTCCGGGTCGCTGCCGTACCGGCCGCTTCCGCCCGAGGGGTGCTCCCGATCCGTCCCCAGCGACGCGTCCCGGAGTCGATCGAGACCATGCGCGTACGAATCGCACTCGTGTTCCTGGAGGGGGTTCCCCGATGTCCCTGCTGCCCGAGAGCCGTCACCGATCGCGCCCCCGCTCGCACGAGACCACCACCCTTGCTGACGCCGTCGTATGAGACCCCGTCCTGCGTTGACGGTGACGACACGTAGAGATGCCGACGGAGTCCTGCCGCGCGATCGGGGAGTGCAGTGGCCGCGGCGGAGACATCGGGCCGGTCAGCACGCGGCCCGTGCCGTGAGGAGGCGGCGAAAGGGCTCGGAGCGTCAGCCCGGCACGGCAGGGACAGGAATCCGGAGGTCGGGCTCGGAGTGCAGGAAGACGACGTTGATGCTGCCAGGGACGGGATCGGGAAAGGACGAGGCGTCCGACGTGGCGACGCTGCGGAGTATGGCCTCGCTGTCCGAGGAGAAGTGGAGCGGAAGACGCTGCAGGGCCTCCGACAGACCTGCCAGACCGCCTCGCGGTAGCTCAAAGTGCACGGCCACGGCTGCATTCGAGAAAGGGTGAAAGCCGACCACCCAGCCGCAGTGGTTCACTGCCGCGGCGAGGTCGGCCACCACGCTGTGGCGAGGATGGTGGGTGGCGGCGGAAAGGAGAATGCGCGGACTGGGCATACCCGATACGTGTGCTTGCGTCTGCGGCGGGTCTTCTTCAGGTGGCTGACGTCTGGCGTCAGCGGCGAGCGAAGCGAAGCCCGCTGCACGCCGGGGCTGGGCTGCGGGTGCCATTCGGGACGCCCCGAGACCGGAAGAGCCGGAAGGCCGGCGTCCGCCCTGGAGCGGCTCGGCCTTCACGGGGGTCGCCCATCGGTGCGCGACTCGCTCGAAAACGCCGTGATTCGTGAACGACCTCCCCTGGCCATCGAAACTCTCGTACGAAACGGTGACCGACAGGCCATCATCCGCCAAGACAGCCGTCTCCCTGACGACAACCCTGCCACCCTTCTTCGCGATGCCCTCGATGACATTCGGCGCGAGGAGCCGGTAGGAGACGGTGTCAGCGAAGCTGGTGCCTGACACGGGGTAGTCAAGGCCGTCAAAGCGGCCTTCCACCGCGATCGTCAGTGTCTCGTCCTTGTCGTTCACGAGGACCTCGCGCATCGCGACATGGTCACCATCCGTCTCGATCGTAAGAAGCTGGCTCTTCGTGACGGAGGGAATGTCTGACCTGTCGCGATTGAGCCGCCACACGCCGGAGAAGCCGACAGCGGTGACGGTGGCCGGGCCCGAGACGTGTGAGCACGCCGGCAGGAGCAGGGCTGCGAGGAGCAATGCGAGAACGAGGGGAGGTGCCATCTGAGCCTCGAATGCAGAGCTGTGGCAGGACGCCTGAAGAACGCGTGGGTGTGCCGCCGAGAGAGCGCCGGGTCCGCTGACTGCCGGAGTCAGGCACCGCTCAACTCCCGCTCGCGCTGCAGGACGGCGATGCTCTCGAAGCGATGTCGCCCGTCGGAGGTGACTTCGGCCACCTCCTGCTCGTAGGTGTTGGCGTCAAGGAACCGTAGCCGAACTACGGCGATCCCGGATTCGCGGAGCCACCGATGGGTCAGCGTCCAGGCCGAGTCGGCAAACGCAGACTCCCCGAAGGCGATCCTGCCGCTCGTGTAGGCGGCAACGAAGTCACCCGGGCCGGAGTCAGCGATGGAGAAGAGCGCCTCCGCCGTCGGCACGGCGCAGTCGCCGGTGCCAGCAGTGAACCAGTCCTCGTGAAGGAAGCGTCCCTCGAGTGTGTTGCGCCAACGAGAACGCACCCGCTCCCGCTCGAAAGTGACACCGTTGCGCGTGCCGACCCACTCGCCTATGAGCGCCTCGCGGAAGGTGCTGAAGTCGGTGTAGATCACTGAAAGAGGCTATCAGGTCACTTCCGGCGATGCAGGCGGGAGGGGCGCAGTCCGGATCCCGCCGTGGTCTAACGCCTGGCATCCGTGGCGAGCGACGCGAGTCCGCTGCAAGCCGGGTTAGACGCGCCGGCCGTGAGCGACGACGTCGAGAACTGCCTCGGGGTGCTTCTCGACGACCCGGAGAAGGACCCTCGCGCTGCCCTCAGGGGTGCGCCGCCCCTGCTCCCAGTTACGGAGCGTAGCGACGCTGATACCCATAAGGGCGGCGAATTTCGCCTGAGACAGGCCGTAGCCTTCCCTGAGAAGCTTGACGTTGGGTTCGCCAAAGGTGAAGACGCGAGAGGGACGCTTCTCGCCCCGGAGGATGGCGCCGCCCTCACGAACGCTCTCAAGCAGCTGTTCGAACAGTTCCTTCTTCATGGGTACTCCGCCTCGATGATGCGCCGGAGAGCGGCCTTCTGAGATGCCGAGAGATCGTCACGTTCCGCCTTCGAGAACGCGAAGAGGAACAGGATGGTGCGAGATATCGGATGGCTGTAGTAAAGGACGCGGATGCCGCCGCGCTTACCGTGGCCGGAGCCGAGCCACCGGACCTTGCGGATGCCACGTGTGCCGGGGATGACGACGCCAAGCTCAGGATTCCCGGTGAGAGCGGCTTGGAGCAGACGGTACGAGTCGTCGGGAAGGAGGCCCCGAATGACAACCGTGAAGGCGTGAGTCTCGACGAAGACCACAGGCGCAGTATACGCCAGTGGCATAGGCACGTCTAACGTCTGGCGTCAGCGGCGAGCGAAGCGAGATGGAATGAGAAGGCCGGTCTCCCGCCGCAGTCTGAAGATCAGCTGCAAAGAAGACGGGCTCGAGGCCCAGAAGGGAGACCGGCCATGAAGAAGCGTAGCACCGAGGCGACGAGGAGGACACGGGAGACGAAGGGGGCGGGAGGGATCAAGGGTGCGGATTCGGCGTCGGCGGGAATGGCGAGGAGCCTGACGATCGGTCTGGACCTCGGGGATCGGATGAGCCAGCTCTGCGTGCTGGACTCGATGGGCGAGATCGTCGAGGAGACGCGGGTGGCCACGACGAAGAGCGGCCTGACGCGGGTCTTCGACGTGGAGCGGCTCGGGAAGTGCCGCATCGCGATGGAAGTGGGGACGCACTCGCCGTGGGTGAGCCGGTTGCTGAGGGAGATGGGGCACGAGGTGCTGGTGGCGAACTCGCGAAAGCTGCGGTTCATCTACCAGAACCGAGGCAAGACGGACCGGGTGGACGCGCGGTCGCTGGCGCGGGTGGCTCGGATGGATCCGGCGCTGCTGTCGCCGGTGAAGCACCGCGACGAGGAGGTCGCGCAGGACCTGGCGGTGCTGCGGGCGAGGGACCTCTTGGTGCGGACGCGGGTGAAGCTGATCGGGCATGCCCGAGGCGCGGTCAAGTCGGCCGGGTATCGGTTGAAGGCGAGCTCGACGAGGAGCTTCACGGCCGAGACGGAATCGATGCTGCCGGAGGAGCTGAAGGAGACGCTGGGCGCGGTCTTCTCGGCGATCGACGCGATCTCGGAGCAGATCCGTGCGCTGAACCAGAGAGTGCGCGAGATGGCGAAGACGAAGTACCCCGAAACGGGCCTGCTGCGGCAGGTTCACGGGGTGGGGTTCATCCTGTCGCTGGCCTACGTCCTGACGCTGGAGACGCCGGACCGGTTCGAGAAGAGCCGGATGGTGGGCCCGTACCTCGGGTTGGTCCCGGCCCGACGGCAGAGCGGGGACAGCGACCCGCAGCTGAGGATCACGAAGGAGGGAGACGGCTTCATGCGCAGCCTGCTGGTGCAGGGGTCGCAGTACATCCTGGGGCCGTTCGGGCCGGACTGCGACCTGCGCCGGTTCGGGCTGGCGCTGGAGGGTCGGGGCGGCAAGTACGCCAAGAAGCGGGCGGTCATCGCCGTGGCGCGCAAGCTGGCGGTGCTGCTGCACAAGCTGTGGCGCTCTGGGGAGGTCTACGAGGCCGATCGACGTCTCGCGCTCCTGCCCGAGACGGCGAAGGCGTAGGAGGAGCACGACGAGAGCTTTCTTAGAAGTAGGGGAACCGGAACTCAGGCACCGACGGGACTAGCGAGACGAAACGGAATGCCCAAGGAACGGATCGACGCCCTGTCTGGGCGACTGCGAAGCGGACTCGGGTCCGGAGAGCCAACCGGTCTCTCCAGGAAAACCGATAGCGAGATGGCAGCGCCCTTTCAGCTCGGACCCCCTCATGCACCTGGACCGTCGCGAGGCGCCTCCCAGAGTGCGAATGGAAGCATGGCGATCGAACCGGGTCCGACGGGAGAGAGCACCCCTCGTCTCACTTGACACGTCCGGGCCTTCTCATGGAAGTCCGCTGCACGCCGGGGTTAGGTGGCCCGCTGGTTCAGGAACGTGGCTGCAGAGGCCTGGATGATGGCGGTTGCTTCCTGTAGGGATAGATAGCTTGCAGCCGACTGGCCGCCGCGCACTGAGCCGGTGAGCAGGAATCCCTCGGTGGAAGAGCTGATGAGGACGGGGTCGGGTTGTGCTCCCGAGGCAACGGCGAATGACCACGAGTCGTGTCGGGCGCGGAAGTAGAAGGGGATGCCCGCAATGTGCCCCTCGGCCTGGACCGGCGCTGAGGAGGAAGTGAAGTGGCCCTCGAGTTGCTGGTCCGGGAGCGAGAGGTGAGGCGAAGGACTAGGAGTGGTGGCCATGGTGCTCCGATTAGGGCGGGCCCGACGGCGTGACGAAGGTGGTCTCGCTGTTTCGGTCGAACCGCGCATTGACGGGAGCGCGGACGGGTTGACGGGACGCCGAGGCAGCGAGAAGACGAAGGGAACGTGAGCGGGCCGGAAGTGCCTGAGGAGTGCCGAAGGCCACCTAACGTCTGGCGTCAGTGGCGAGCGAAGCGAGTCCACTGCACGCCGGGGTTAGGCAGCAGGCGCCTCTGGTGCGTAGATGTCTAAGGACAGGGACAGGCCACGTGAGGTGAGAAGCCCGAGTGTCTCGGGTTCAAGGACGCAACCGCGATTCGGGGCGTCGAGGAAGAGGCCACAGAAGACATCGGGGCGGTGCGGTGCGGCTGCGGCCCACACAGCTGGATCAGACGGGAAAGCACGCAGCAGGAGCTGAATGAGAACGTTGGGATCGCACTCGTCCACGTCGGCCGGCCGAACGGAGTAGCACCAAAGGCCGACCCGAGACTTCAGGCCCGAGGGAAACGTGGCGCCGGGAACGCGGGCCGACGTGGGTTGCACTCCGAAAAGTGCCGTGATGGCGTCCGGATCGACGGCCGGGCCGTATACCCGGAGTGCGACCTCCCAGCGATCGACGGGCCCGCCAAACTGGATCGAGCCTGGAGGAAGCCCTGACGGGAGGCGGGAGTAGGAGTCGGGCATGTGAGCTGTGCCTTGGTTCTGCTGCCTAACCGATGGGTTCACCGGCGAGCGAGCGCAGCGAA